>NZ_JAUSRN010000001.1 GCF_030811855.1 Variovorax paradoxus
CAGGATATCCATGCTGCGTCCACTACTCATGTCAGTGGACGCAAGGGTGACGCGACGCCTCTGTCAACTCAAGAGGGTACTGAGGCCACGCTTACCCAGAAACTGTGCACGGCTTGCTATGTCATACCCATCGGAAACGGCCAGTCAGATCCAAACAGGACATGGTCGTCCCCGACGATGTCCTTGGCCATCTGAACCATAGCCGGATGGTGGGCGATCCCATCGACATAAAAGCGCCGAGCCGCCTGCATCGGGGCTTCTGCATTGAGATCAACGCCTGGGCGCGCCGTGTCGAATCCGCGCTGGAGGCGACCCACAAGAGCGGTAAACACACCGCCCGCGTGGGCAAGGCAAAAGCGAATCCCCGGATGGCGTGACGGTACGCTCTTCATTACAAGCATCGCTGCCGCCACACCAGTTTCGTATGGGTTTCCGACCAGATTTTCAAGATAGAACCGATCCAGTCTGGGGTCGCGACAGGTACCTGGATGAACGAACACAAAGCTCCCGCGAGCATCCATCCACGACCACATGAGCTCGTAGCACGCATCGGCGTAGTCAATCTTCGGGTGGCCCCCAGCCGCAAGAGCAATGCCCTCGAAGCCAGCGTCGCCGAACTCGTTCAGCATCGTTTCTATCAGGTCTGGGTGCTCCATCGGCAGATGCAACAAGGCGCCCAGACGCCCACCACTGCCAGTGCACGTCGCAAGCAGTTCCTCCGCGAGGTAGGTCACCCAAGGCAGCGCCTGGGAACTTGGCAGGTCTTGACGATACAGCGGCGGTGGGATCGAAACCAAGGCACGCGCGACGCCGCGTTGATCCATCCAGCGAACCAATTGCTGCGGCTCAAAAAGAGCGCGCATGCCCAGGCGGTGACCGTCGAGCACCATGACGTTCTCAGCCGGCCGCCACTCGACGCCCTGCATGCTCGCGAGTCTGGCGGCATTGATCGGTGCCAGGTGAGCATGCACGTCCACGAGATCAGTCATGGCTTCACCGCGCCTCGTGGTTGGCATTCATTTCCTTGCCCCAGAACTCCGGCGCCCACTGCGGCCAGATGTACGGCAAGTCGTTCCAGTCCTTTGGCGTCCAGGCCTCGCTGATCTTGTCCATGTCGGCGTAGTACTCGACCCAAGTCCCCCACGGATCGCGCGTGTAGTGGAAAAAGTTGGAGGCAAGCGCATGTCGGCCAACGCCGAAGCCTTCCTTGAAGCCGGCTTTGTGCATCTGCAGCCCCCCAAGCCCAACCTGGTCCACTGAAGACACATGGAAGCTTCCATGCTGAAGCCCGCGGTGCGTGCCATTGATCAGCCCGAAGCAATGATGGTCGCGCACTCCGCTGCCGCCCGACATGAACGACACCTTGCCGACGGCTCGGTCCGAGACGCGCAAGCCCAACGCCTGGGCAAAAAACTGCTCCGAGCGTTCCCACTCCGGCGTGAAGATCAGCAGATGGCCCAATTTGTCGGGGCGCACGGGCTGGCGCAGATCCTGCCAGAGATGCCGGTCGATCCGCGGCTCTGTTGTTACGGCCGAGAGCTCCAGCACATGGGGAACTGTGGGCACGAGGTTGATCCACGTGCCCCACGGATCCTGGAACCAGAGCCCCTGTCGCAGCTGGCCGAACGGTGGCGTTACCGTTCGCACGCCCATACCGTGCAGGTGTTCCTCGAAACGAGGAATATCCTCGGGCAACACCGCAAAGGAGAGATGCTGCAGTCGCTTTTGGCCAGCGCCTTTGACCACCACGATCTCGGACGGTGCGGAGTTCTTCAGAGCGGCATCGGTGCGCAAATGCATGACCTCGTCTTCGGTGCCGGCGTTCAGGCCAAAGGCAGTGTAGAAGGCCTCTGCGACTTGAATGTCGGGGACCTCCAGGCCGAAGCCTGCCAAGTGCTGCACACGGAGTGTTTTGTCCATACCAGAGTGACCTCAGTGGGTGTAGCTTGAAAGCGGCACGTGGCGCATGCGGTTGCGCAACTCGCCCAATCCGCTTGCCCGCACGATGACCTCGTCGCCGTCCTGCAGGAAGATAGGCGGCGTGCGCGCATTGCCGATCCCGCTCGGCGTACCCGTGAGCAGCACGTCACCCGGGTGCAGGGTCATTCCGAACGACAACTCCGACACAAGTTGGGCCACGTCGAATGCCATCTGCGAGACCGATGCCTGCTGCATGCGCTGGCCGTTCAGGTCCAGTTCGAGAGTGACTTGTGACAGGTCGACCGTGTCGCGCAGTGCGATCCACGGACCCAGCGGCATCGTCGCATCGATGCTCTTGCCTTTGAACCACTGGCCGCCATGGCGCCGTTGCAGGTCGCGCTGCGAAATGTCATTCGCCAGGCAGTAGCCGAACACGTGCTCGAGTGCCTGCTCTCTTGGAATGCTGCGGCCTGTCTTGCCGATCACAAGCGCAATCTCAGCCTCGTAATCCCACTTGGCCGAAACTGCGGCATCGAAGGCGATGTCGTCGGTCGGCCCGATCACGACATCGGGGGCCTTCGTGAAGAAGGTGGGCGCATCCGGTTTTGGCACATCTTGCCCTTCGCGCTTGCCTTCGCTCTCGTAAAAATGGTCCCAGTAGTTCCAGCCCGTGCACAGCACGTCTCGCCGGAAACGCCTGATCGGCGAGAGTACGCGGACCTTGTCCAGTGCAAACGGTGTGGCCTCCGAGCGTGACACTGCATGCCTGGCGGCCTCCAGCGTTGGGGCCCCACCCGAGATGATGGTCACCAGGTCGCCGAGTTCCGATGGCAGGAGGACTCCTCCGTTGTCATGCGTGAGGACGGCCACATGCTCGCGACCGCCCAATTCAATGGTTCCGAACTTCACGGCGATCTCAGTCTGCGAGCACAGCGATTGCGCTGATCTCGATCAGGTAGTCGGGCTTGACCATCTTGGCGACCTCGACCATCGTGGAGGCAGGCACCGGGCTCTCGAAGTACTCGCGCCGCACTTTGTGGATGATGTCGAAGTGCTCGATGTTGCGCACATAGACATCCACTCGGCAGATGTCCTTGAGACTGCCGCCGGCAGCCTCGCACGCGGCCTTGAGATTCTCGCAAACCTGACGGGTCTGAAGCTCGATATTGCCGACGCCGGTGATGGTGCCGTCCGCGGCTCGGGCCGTCATGCCCGAGATGAAAAGGAGGCGCCCTTTTGCATCGGCCACGGTGGCCTGCGAGAAGTGGCCATTGGGCTGTGCCAGCGCGGGAGAGCTGATCTGTTGTTTCATGTTGATCCTAATCGATGGTGTGCAAGATGGCTTCAGAGGTCTGCAGGTATGGCGGCTTTCCCTGCCAACGCCTGCAGTTGATCGGCCAGCGAGGTCGGCAGGCTGCAATGCGCCTGGCCTTGTGTTCGTCGTGCCCGTTCCAGATCGCCTGGCGCGTAGATGACGTCCATGCCTGGCGCCTTGCGTGAGTCTCGAATGGCGTCGGCGAACGCGCTGACAGTTGTGGCGATTCCCGTGCCTGCGCCGACGCGGCGAGCGTCGATCGCGATGAACGCATGGGCACAGTCGTAGGGAACCTCAGGGCGGCCGTAAAGCGGTTGCACTTCAGCGCCGACGGAGCCTCCGGACAGCGCGCCGCACAACAGGTCGACCGCGACCGCCAGACCGAAGCCTTTCGGTCCCGCTGCCGGCAGCAACATGCCTGCAATCGCGTCCGTTGCCGACGTCGTGGGCGCTCCTTCCGCGTTGGTCGCCCAGCCCGCCGGGATGGCATCTCCCTTGGCTTCGGCGAGTCGAATCTTTCCCATCGCCGTGGCGCTCATCGCCATGTCGACCACCAACGGCTCTCCGACGCGGGAAGGAAAGCCGATGGCCATCGGGTTGTTGCCCACCACACGCTCGGCGCCGCCCGGTGCAGGCATCAGCGGGCGCGTGTTCGACAACGCAAAACCCACCATGCCCGCCTCGGCGAACTGTCGCACCCAGTACGCCGCAGCGCCAAAGTGGAAGGCATGGCGCACAGCGACCACTGCCACGCCGTGCTCGCGCGCACGGGCCGAAGCGAGCTCGACGGCGACCCGGGCGGACACCTGGCCGAGCGTGTGCTCCGCGCTCATGACGACCAGGCCCCCGTAATCCTCCACGACGATGGGCTCGGCGCTCAGCGAGACGCTGCCAGCCCGCACCCGTTCAACGTACATCGGAACAAGCATGACCCCATGTGACGTTACGCCCTCCAGGTCAGCATTGACGAGGCTGTCGGCAATGCCTGCGGCCACAGACGGCGCGGCGCCGTTAACCACGAAGATCTGCTCCACAGTCTTCATCAACGCGGATGCCGGAACGGACACTTGGTTGTCGCTCATGATCAGTGCGCGTCTTTCTCGTCGGTGTACCAGTCCGGTGTCTGCGGGTAATGCGGGCCGTCATAGATCTCCACCACGACCGTCTCCTCGTGCGCCAGCGTAGGCCCGTGCACGTTGCCCTTGGGATTGCAGTAGAACGAGCCCGGCAGCAGCGTCACGCCAGTCATCGTGTACTCATATTTACCGCTCAGGCAGAACATGAACTGGTTCGACGCGTGGCTGTGAGGCTTGGGGATGCTGGCCCCCTTGGAAAAGCGAATGAGCGCAATAGACGCGCCACTGGCCTCATCTCGCCACAGCATCTTTTCGGCGACGCCGGCCAGGGATTTCTCGCGCCATGACATGCTGTCGGTCGCAATAAGAAGCTCCTCGAGCGCTGGAGCACCCGGGACATGGATCGAAACAGAGGCAGGGGTGGTGGACATCCAGGTTCCTTGTGTGGAGGGTTGATGGGTTAGGCGACCGTTTCCGTCGGGATTCGAACGTTGCAATGGACTGTCGTGAGGCCATCCTGCAGACCGTGCAGCAGGGCGTGCACATCGGATGGACTCACGTGCGACTCGGCAATGACCACTCCTCTTTCGGCCAGCGCATCCTGCAACGCGGCGGAGAGCGTATGCAGCGGACCGCCACCGCCCTCGCCCATGCCTTTCGCACCATTGAATGTGAAGGGAGAGGGGCTCTCCAGATTGCCGTAGGCCAGTCGCGGCATGTTCATCACTGTGATCGGGCAGTAGTCGCTGAAGGTCGAGGTCATCAGATTGCCGAACTCGTCATACCTGAAGGACTCCATCAGCGCTGCGCCGATGCCGTGCGCTGCTGCGCCGTGGACCTGGCCGGTAACGATCGAGTGGTTGATCACCTTGCCGCAGTCGTCCACCGCGGCGTACGCGAGGATGCTGATGTTGCAGGTGTCAGGATCGATCTCGACCACCGCGATATGGCACTGCGCGGCGTACGTCAACGTCAGGTTGCCGTACTTGCGCTGCAGGTCCGGCACCTCGAATGGCGGACGGTAGACGTGGCGGACATTCAGCGTGATGTCCTCGATCTCTTTGGGCAGATCCGCGGTCTGTGTATTGACGCGCATGGCGATGGCCGCGAATGACACGAAACGATCGGAGACCAGGTGAGAGATCACAGCAACGCCATCCCGCTCGCCGAAGGACAGTTCGTCGCCCGGCAGCCCAAGCAACTGCACCGCAACGCGACGCATCTCGCCCATCAGCTGTCCGATTGCCCCGTGGATGGCACCCAGGCTCGTGACCGCAAACTGGCTGGCGTAGGTACCCGAATGGGAGGTATGTGTGTTTCTCTGCGTGTCGAAACCGGGCTGGATGATCACGAAGTGGCTCGACACCTGCAGTTGCTCGGCGGCGACCTGGGCGGCGACCGTCTCGTGCCCCTGGCCCTGCGGCACGGAGCCGACAGCGACCACCACGCGGCCGTCCACGCCCAGCCTGGCATTGGCCACTTCGGAGTTGCCGGTCAGCGGCGACTTGGGATTGACGATGCGGGACTGGCCGAAGTTATTTGTGCCTGAGTCCAGGGTGGTCCCGATGCCGATGCCGATCAGCCGGCCAGCGCGTCTGCGACGAGGGAGCTCCGCCTGCCAGTGCGACCAGTCGACCAGATCCTTGGCCATCTGCATCATCTGTGGGTAGTCGCCCGAATCGTAGACACAACCGTTGGGCGTGGTCCAGGGAAACGATGGCACGTAGTTCCTCTGGCGAATCACGTCTGCGGCAATCCCCAGCTTGTGTCCGCACAGGTCGATCACGCGCTCCAGGAACCAGATGTGCTGCATGCGCGAGAACCCGCGGTTCGGACCGACTGGGCACTTGTTCGTGACCGCCTGCTGCATGTCGATGCGGATGTTGCGCAGCCGATACGGGCCTGGCACGACCTGCGCCCAAATCACGCAGCCCAGCGGCTCGTAGCGGGGGTAGGCACCGCAATCGTCCACATGGCGAGACCGGATGGCGAGGATCTCGCCGTCGCGCGTCAGTGCCACCTCGGTATCGAGGAAGGTACGCTCATTGCCGTGCGCACTGCCTTGCAGATGCTCCCGCCGCTGCTCAATCCACTTGACGGGACGGTGGCCGCACAGCTTGGACGCAAGCGCGCAGATCAGGATGTACGGATACAGGTTTTGCTTGATGCCGAAGCCACCACCGATGTCCGCGGTGCGCAGCCGTACGTCTTCGGCAGAGATGCCGAGCGGCGGCGCAATGAATTTCATCGCCACGCCAGGCTGGCTGATGTTGCAGAAGATGTCCAACCCGCCGTCAGCATTCCACGTGACCAGGGTGGCAAACGGTTCCAGCGGAGTGCTGGAGAAGCGGTGAAAGTGCAGCCGATCGATCGACACTGTCACATCGGACGCCGCGAAGGCCGCATCCACCTCACCCCACTCGAAAACATCACCATAGACGCGGTTGGTCCCCGCCGCCGCGTGCAGCACCGTCAAATCCTTCAGGGATTCGACGGCGTCGATCACTGCGTCCAGAGGTTCGTAGTCGACGCGCACCAGTTCGGCCGCATCCTCGGCGATCTCCGGCGTGACTGCGACGACCGCCGCGACAGGCTCACCCTGGAATCGCGCAACGTCCACAGCCATGCAATAGTCCTGTATCAGCGCGCCTGGCTCCGGTGCCATTTGGGGGAACGGTTGCGTCATGCGCAGCACATCTGCCCCCGTCAGCACGCGCACGACGCCTTCTACCGCTGAGGCTTCAGCGGAATCGATTCCCAGGACGCGTGCGTGCGCATAGGGTGAGCGAACCAGGCGGACGTGCAGATGGCGATCGCTCTGGTCATCGTCCACGAAGTGGCCGTGGCCACGCACCAGGCGCGAGTCTTCCCGTCGCTTGCCGCCGGTCATGCGCGGCCTCCTGCGCCGAAAGCCCGTGCGAACCAGGCGCTCAGGCGCGCCCACCAGCCCACCGACAGGTCCGGCCGGGATGACGGCGGCGCTGCAGACGCGCCTGCGGCGGGTGTTAGCGGAACCGCGCCCGCCTCGCTGTGTACCGCGCCAAGTTCTTCCTGGACGCTTGCGATCATCGCGTCGACGTTGCGGCGCGCGAGCGGCGCCAGAATCCCGCTGGCCAGCGATGCCAGCGTCCCGCGAACCGTGCTGCTGCAGCGCCAGCTCACCCGCGTTCCGGCGCCCTCGGGCACAAGGTCGAAGCTCATGTCGGAGTCGGCCATGCCCAGCGCATGCCGCATCGTGCTGCGCATCACCGCGCGCTGGTCGAAATGGCGCTCGACGAACACCACATTGGCTTCTGCTTTGCCGCGGATCTGAGGCATGCCCACGTCCAGTACCACGCGGAAGCGGTCGTCCTCAACCCCGCTCAACTCCTTGAACATCGGCAGAAGGGGGGCGAAACGCGAGGGATCGGTGAGAAAGCCATAGGCCTCCGAGACCGGTGCGGTGACATCGAAAGTTCCCGCGAGCTCAATTTTCACTGTGTGTTTCCTTGACCTGTTGCGCGGCGGCAAGCACGGCCGTCACGATGTTCTGATAGCCGGTGCAACGGCAGACGTTGCCGCTCAGGGCCTTGCGCACCGATGCCTCGTCGATCTCGCTGCCGCTCTCCAAGAGGGCGCAGGCAGCCATCAACATGCCCGGCGTACAGAAGCCGCACTGCAACGCGTGGTGCTCGGAGAAGGCTTCCTGGAGCGCGTGCAGATGACCGTCGTGTTCCAGCCCCTCGACGGTGCGCACGCTGCGCAAGTCGGCCTGCACGGCGATGACGTTGCACGACTTCACAGGATCACCATCCAGGTGCACGGTACAAGCGCCGCAGTAGGCGGTGTCGCATCCCACGTGCGTGCCGGTCAGCCCGCACTCAGTGCGCAGAAAGTGCACGAGCAGCTGGCGTGGTTCGATCTGGCGGCGCTGCACGCTGCCGTTGACGTTGATCGAGACGAATTGGCGTTCAGCCATAGTAGGTGTGCGTGGGTTGTGTCACCGCCGCGCCGCTGGCGCGCTCAGTGGCGATGCGGAACGCGCGGCGTACCAGGCCGCGCACGAGACTGCGCTTGTAGGCTTCGGAGCCCTTGTTGTCGGCCAGCGGCTCTGCCGCCTGCTCGGCCGCATCTTCCAGCCGGAGCATCACGTCGTCTGTGAGAAGAGCGCCGACGACATGGGACGGGATGTCCACCGCGATCGGTGTCATGCCCACGCATCCCAGTGCCAGGCTGGCATGCGCGATGCGGTCACCTTGCATTCGGAACATCAACGCGCAGCTGGCGGTGGGATAGGCAGCTGCAGCCCGTTTGAATGCCACAAAGGCACCGGCGCCGCGCAGTGCAACCAGGTCAATGAGCACCGCTGCGATCAGCTCTGCCGCGCCCAGCGCCGGGCTGTAGGCATCCTTCAGCAGTTCCCGCACACTCTGCACACGCTCGCCTTCGGGAGAGATGCAACGCACCCGCGCATCCAGCGCGATCAGCAGCGTGGGCCAGCAACTGCAGGGATCTGCCTCCGCGAGCGAACCGGCGATTGTGCCGAGCGAGCGCACCTGTGCGTCCGCAATGCCTCCCGCGCAATCCTTCAGCACAGCAAAGGTCCTGGCCTCGTCGGACTTCGCGACCGCCTGGTGGGTGGTCAACGCGCCGATCTCCAAGGTGTTGGCCGAGAGCTGCAGACCTTGTGCGGCGGCGACCCTCCCGATGTCGACGAGTTGCAGCGGCTTGAGCAGGCGCAACTTCATCATCGGAATCAGAGTCTGGCCGCCGGCGATCACTTTGGCGTCGGGGCCGAGGCGCGCGAGCAGCCGTGTGGCGTCTGCCAGGCTGTCCGCGCGATGGAATGCAAAGGGAGCCGGATAGATGATGATTCTCCTTGGATGAAGGCAGTGTCGGCCGCGCCTGTGCAACGATCAATGAGGGCTCCGGTCCAGCTTGTTGCGCAGAGCGCAATCCCGCCAAGCGTTGGGGGTTGGATCAGAAATCGGGGGCGTCCGTCAGCATGCCGCCGACATGGCGGCTGCTCGCCTCGGGGCCGATGGAAGTCCCGCCGAATGACGACGCGACACCGTTCTTCGTTGCAACAAGCTCAGTCATGACACTGAGCGCGATCTCGGCCGGACTCAGGCTGTCGAGGTAGAGCCCGATGGGACTTCTTAGACGATTTAGCACCTCCGGCGCCAAATGCACGGACGCTTCCAGCCTCGTACGCAATGACTCTGCGCTACGGTGGGACCCGATGGAACCGATGTACATCGCGTCCGTGTTTAGAGCCTCCAGCAGCGCGGCATCGAGTCGTGGCGCATCGAGCGCCATCGCGACCACAGCGCTGTTGCAATCGGGCATGAAGCGGCGCACCGCCTCATCCGGAGCGTTGCGCATCCAGTCGACACCAACCGCAGGTCCGTGATGCGGATCTTCATCGCAGACCGTTACCTTGAAACCGCACCTCAACGCAAGATGGGCCACATCGGCCGACAACGCGCCGCCACCGATCAACAGCAATCTGAACGCGGGGCCGAAACCGACGGTGATGCGCAATGGCTGCGCAAGGACCGGGAGATAGTCCTCGAGCGACAACTCCACGGTGCCGTCGGCGATGGAGATGTTGCGGCGCACGCGGAAACCTGCGTCGATCAAGCCGAGCATCTCGCCAAGTGACGCGGCAGATGGCGAAAACTCCAAAAGCACTTCCAGGATGCCGCCGCGAGGCCAGCCGAAGCTCTGCGCCTGCTCGCTGTCGATCTCGTGGCGACGCAGCTGTGGCGGGCTGCTGCGCGACAGCAGGTCGCTGCGCCGAACGTGTTTCAGAAGTTCGTCCTGGATGCCATTCAGGCCCGACCCCACGGTCTCTCCCGAGGCCGACATCGCCAGCAACGAGATCGGCTGCTTGGCGTCGCGGCCCCATGTACGCATCATCGTCGCCAGGAGCGCCGGTTTGTCCGCGACACGCCATGCGTGCAGGGTGCGCAGTACCTCAAGATCGGTCTCGTGCATGCTCGATCACCCCGGCGTGCTGGACGCGGCATGCGCGGGCCGCGCCGCACGCGAGGATCTGCTACCCACCACGTCACCGAGCAAGGCTTCCTTGTCGATCGGACGATGATGCTCCGCCACCACTTGCGATTGGTGCAGCACCTGCACCACGTCGCACATGCCGATGAGCTCGTCCACGTCGGACGACACCAGCAATATCGCGGCACCATCGGCGGCGGCGCGGTCGATCAACCGGTAAATGTCCAGGCGCGCGCCCACGTCCACCGCCTTGGTGGGATCGTTCATCAGTAGAACGGTCGCGCCGGACACCAGCCACTTGGCCAGCACCACTTTTTGACGGTTGCCACCTGACAACTCACCGGCAAGGGCCTGGGGCGACGATGCGCGTATGCCCAGCTGTGCAACGACCTCGTCCACGACGCGACGCACGGCGCGACGGTCGATGATGCCAAAGCGAGACAGGCGCCGCGCGTTCGGAAGCAGGATGTTGTCGGAGATGCTCAGCTGCGGCACCACGCCTTCCTTCAGGGCGTCACCCGGCACGAGTGCGATACCTGCAGCCACGCGACATCTGACCCCTGCCCCGTGCTGGACGATGCCATTCACGGTCAGCTTGCCCGGCGCCGGGCATACGCCGATCAACCGGTCCAGCAGGTTATCGGTGTCCGCGCCGACATAGGTCGGGACGCCCGTGACGCCATGGGCGCGCAGTTCCAGGGCGACCCCAGGGCCTTTCCCATCGGCCAGCAGGTCATCGGCGCGAAGACGTATGGCGGCCGCCGCAGGCCGCTCTTTCGGATAGGTCTCGCTCAGGACGCGGCCGATGATGAGTTCGACCAGTTGACCGCGGTCGACACGTTCGCGTTCCACCGTGGCAATCAGGCGTCCACCGCGCAGCACACTGATCCGGTCGGCCACCGACAGCACCTCCTCCAGGCTGTGGGCGATCAGGATCACGGCAGTACCGGCATCCTTGAGTCGGCGTACCAGCGCAAACAGCTGGTCGGCCTCCAGTTCGCCTAGCGACGCGGTAGGCTCGTCGAGCACCAGGACGGGCGCTTCGCGCGAAGTGGCTTTCGTGATCTCGACCAGTTGGCGCTCGGCCGTCGACAGCGCGGCGACCTTGGCATCCGCCAAAGCGCCAAGGCCGAAACGCTTGAGCAATTGCGTGGCGCGCGCGCGAATGGCCTGCCGCTTGAGCAGCCAGGCACGGGCACGCTTTGCCTCCACGAGGAACAGATTTTCGGCGACCGTCAGCGAATCGACCAGCTGAAAATGCTGGTGCACCATCGCCACCGTATCGCGCAGATCAGCTCCGGCACGCAGTCCCTCGGGGCCTTGCACGAGCACCTGTCCTGCCGCCGGCTTGATCATTCCCGCGAGAACCTTCATCAGGGTGGACTTCCCTGCGCCGTTTTCGCCGACCAGGGCATGCACCTCCCCTGCTCGTACGCTCAGGCTGACCTGATCCAGGGCCGTGAAGGATCCGAAGCGGACACTGATCTTGTCCAGGCGGACCACTTCAGGCACCGCGTCGGCCATCACTGCTTGACACCCAGCTTCTCCCGCAGCGCCGGCGGGATCAGGTCGAACGCTTCGCTCTGGCCCACCATGCGGTGCTGCATCGGGATGAAGCGCGGCGGCGTCTGTTTGTTCTGCAGGTAGTCAGCCACGGTGTTGGCCGCGGTCTTGCCCCACGCAACCGGATCCAGCAGCACGGTGGCTGCCATGTCGCCCGAGTGCACCGCGGCCAGTGCCGTCGGAGAGCCATTCAGGCCCATTGTCAGCACCTTGCCCTTGAGCCCGGCCGACTTGACGGCCTGTGCAGCGCCGAGCGCCAGATCATCGTTGGAAGCGTAGATCGCGACGAGGTCGCGGTGCGCCACCAGTGCGTCCTCGGCCAGCTTGATGCCGCGCTCTCGAGTCTGCTGCGACGGTTGTGCGAACACCACCTTGAAGCCCTTCGATTCGATGACCTTGCGGAAGCCGCGCTCCTGCTCCAGCATCGGCGCAGCACCTGCCGGGCCGGTGAGCATCGCGACCTTTCCGGGACTCGCATTCGCAACAAGCCACTGCCCCTTGGCAGTGCCGACGGCGACCGCGTCCATGCCCACGAAGCTCAGCCAAAGATCCGAATACTTCTGGTCCAGCGCGCGGGCGTACATGAAAATCGGAATGCCCGCGGCCTTCGCGCGCTGCACGGCTTGCACCGCGCCTTCCTCGTCAAGTGGCGCCACCAGAATTGCGTCGACCTTGGCCGCGACCAGGTCACCGATGTTGTTCACCTGCGCGGCCACGTCCGCATTGGCGGACAGCAGCAGCGGCTCAATGTCGCGCTCTTTCAGAGTAGCCGCAATAGAGCGCGCCAGCGCAACGTGGAAGGGATTGTTGGATTCAGGGCTGGAAATGCCGACGCGCAAGGGCTTGGTCTGTGCGGAGACCGGGACTGCGAGGACCAGCAGGGAAGCGGACAGCGCCGCGAGAACCGTCTTCAACATGGGAGTTCCTTTCGTACAGGAGAACCAGGGATGAAAGATCAACGAAACTTGCGATAGGCGTCCAGCGCAGCGGCAGCGGTAAGGATCACGCCGATGACGACGCCTTTCCAGTGCGGGTGGACGCCTACGATGTTCAGGCCATTGGCGAGCACTGCCAGCAGCAGGATCGCGAGCACGGAACGCCACAGCTTGCCTTCGCCGCCGCTGAGCGCGGCACCGCCCAACACCACCGCCGCAATGGCCTCCAGCTCATAAAGCATTCCGGAACTCGGCTCCCCGCCACCGGTGCGGCTGCATAGCATCACGCCGGCAATGCCGCAGGCAGCGCCCGAGATGGCAAAGGCGGCCATCTTCACTTTGGCCACGGAGATGCCCGACAAGCCCGTGGCTGTAGCGTTCCCGCCTGTGGCATAGACATAGAGGCCGAACACCGTGTGGCGCAACAGAAATCCCACGAGTGCAAAGACCACGATCGCCACCCAGGCGAGCGCCGGGATTCCCAATAGGTTGCTGGCGCCCAGGTCCGTGAACCATCCAGGGAAACTGTAGATCGGGCCGTCGGTGGCGAGTACCAGTGCGAGCCCACGGCAGACGTTCAGCGCGCCCAACGTCACGATCAGGGGCGAGACGTTGAGGTATCCGACCAGCGCGCCATTGATCACCCCCACGGCCGTGCCCACCGTCAGTCCCGTCAGCACCCCGAGTCCGACGGAGCCGGTGTGCTCCACGGCCAGCGCCGCCGCAACGCCGGACAGCGCAACCACCGCGCCAGCCGAGAGGTCGAAGCCGCCGGAGAAGATGACGACACTCGCACCGATCGTCACCACCGCCAGGATCGAGACCTGGGTGAGGACGTTCTGCACATTGGTCTGCGAGAGGAACTTCTGGTCAATGCTGAAGAATCCCAGCATCAAGACCAGGAAGACGACAGGCAGGATGAAGTGATCCCACGAGCGGGCCGATGTAGCACGTGGCGGCGGAGCAGATGGCGTTGCCGATGGTGTCGTCGTCAAGGCTGCGGCGGTGTGTGGCTGGTTCATGCTGGGAAGACTCCGAGTGGCTCAGGACAACGCGGGAACACCGGAGTGCTCCCACTCGTCGATTGGCAGGCCGGGTCGGTAGCTTTCGATCTCGGGCAGGGCATAAGCGCGCAGCGACTGGAGGTGCCACTCAGCGTCCTGCATGAAGAGGTCACCGACGAGACCGGTGACCAACCGGCGCAGTCCGAACTTCATCCCCGAGATCGACGCCGCCGACAGCCCTTGGCTGAGCGTGGCACCAAAGTTGAACGCATGGATGTTCCGCAGGTGGGGGGCGGATCCTGGATGTCGCTCCATGAATTCGTAGTGCGCGCCAAGATAGGGTGAGCGCGCCAATGCGTCGTCCTCCTCGCCCGCGACTGGCACGTAGCGGTCGGCCCACGTCGCAATGTCCGCGGCCAGCCCCGCCAGTTCGGGGCGCTTTTGCAGGTCCTGCACAAGGCCGGTGCCGAAGATCAGGAAGTCGAAGATCATGGTCCCTTGGGGCGTCTGCACATGCATGCCCTCCGAATCGAGTTCGACCGAGTGCCACGCCGTCCCGGTGTGCAGAGTGAAGTTCGCATGCTTCGTACAACGCCACAGAGTCTCCTGTGGCGGCGGTTGGTTCATCGAGGCCACCTGGCGCGTGAATGTCCAGCGGGCTGCATCGCTCAGCGTGTAGTAGTGCCCGAGGAAGCCGTGACTTTCCATCCATTTATTCGGATTCACGCGTGGCAGCGCCGGCAGGCGAATGCAGAGGTCCACCGAACGGGCACCATGCTCGAGCGCAGTGGCCGCGTTGTCGAAAGCTGACGCACCACCGCCCAGCACGCCGATGCGCGCCCCGGCCAGCCCATGAAAGTCGATTTCATTCTCAGTGTGCGCATAGCGGTCACGTGGCAGTCCCTTCGCGATCTCCGGCAAGTACCAGCTGCCGCCGCCGACCAGCCCCGTAGCCAGCACGACCTTGCGCGCCAGCAGCGCGCTGCCTCCGGCCAGCGCCAGCCGCAGGTGCTCACCCTCGGGCATGATGCGCAGCACTTCGGCGCCATTGCGAACGGGCAGCTTTAGCACGCGCCGGTACCATTGCAGATAGGCGTGCCACACCTCGGTGGGGATCTTCTCCAGTTGTTCCCAGGCGGACTCCCCGTACCGGGCGGTGTACCAGGCCTGCGGCGTGAGTAGCGGATTGCCGAAGTCAAGGCCGCTCGCCTTTTTGTGGGTCCTAAGCGTGTGCATGCGCGCAAAATGCGGCCACACCCCTTCAGAGCCCTCGTTGGCCCGGTCCAGCACGAGAATGTTGCGGACATGCTCGCGCATCAGTCCGTGCGCGGTGGCCAACCCGCTCTGGCCAGCACCGATGATGACCACGTCGTAGGCCCCGTCCACCGTCGGCGGGGGCATCCACGACCGCAGCGGAAAGTCGATGTAGGCCAGTTCAGACTCAATGCGCTTTTCAAGTTGGTCCAGAGACATCACCAATTTTTCCTTTCCCTATTGGGGAACCCGCCTATGTTCAGTTAGCGCGTCGGCAGGAACAATGACCGGCGACGACGCATCGGATGCGCTGGACGCAACAAACGAATCGATCGCGACCAAGGAATGATTCCTGCATGCATGCATGCGTCTTAAGAGAAAAGAGAGCACGGCACCCGCTATGGAAGTCAATGACAGCCGCCTGAGATACCTTTACGAAGCGGAGCGGCGTGGCACGATGCGTGCAGCGAGCGAGCACTTCAATGTTGCCCCGTCATCGGTAAGCCGGCAGATCGCCGGACTCGAGCGTGAACTCGGCGTGTCGCTGGTGGAGAAAGGCAGGCACACAGTGAAGCTGACCGAGGCCGGTCGGCTGCTGGTCGATTACTACCGTGAGCGCAACGGCAGGTACGAGAGCCTGATGACGGCACTGGACGATGTGCGCGGCATGCGCACCGGCCATGTGCGCGTCGCCGTGGGCCAGGCCCTCGTCAACTCATTGCTGGCGCGCGTTATCGATCTGTACCGCAGAGACTGGCCGGGGATACGCATCCATGTGATGGAAGTCGCCACTCAGCAAGTGATGTCGCTAATCAGCCAGGATGAAGTGCATTTTGGCTTGCTGCTGAATCCCCCGCCCGACCCACAACTGAGGGACAGGTTCCACTTCTCCCAGCCCTTGCGCGTCGTCATGCTCAAGACCCACCCGCTGGCCGCTCGAACATCCGTGACGATGAAGGACCTGCTCAGTGTTCCTCTTGTGCTGCCCACCGGCAACTTCCGGTCGCGCCAACTGTTGGAAGAGATTGCTGTGCATGAGGGTCTCGAACTTGACCCTGTCATGACGGTGTCCAGCATCCACATGCTGATCAGCTGCATCCGCTCTGGCATCGGGGTCGGATTGCTGACCAACATTTTCCTCAGCCACGAGCCGCATACCGAGGACTTGATCGCGCTCCCGATCGAGAACGCAGTGCTGAGCTCGTTCAGCGTGCATGCCATGACGCGAATCGGACGCACCCTGCCTAAAAGCGCGCAGGTTTTGCTGGATATGGTGGAACGCGCCATCCGAGAGGACACGCGACTTGGGCGGTACGAGTTCTGAGGGCTACGCTGTTGTTTCGATGACGCCGACAGCCCATTGTCTATTCAACATGCGCGGCGCGTGTTCGTTGCCACTCGTCAGTGGAGGACGCTTCCCAGATCGCAGAGCCGCGGCCCGCTCTCGCGTGCGCCAGAGAGCATGCAGGACATGGAACATAAAAAGCGCGCACAGTGCGCGTCGCATGCATATGCCGCAGCCACGCTGCGCGAATGGGCGTGCGCGTGGGCGGCAGCTACCGCCTGGAATTCGCTCACCCGAAGGCCGCGACGCCCATGGTGTTTTTCGGCAAGTACCTCGAAGTGGTGCCGCATGGCCGCCTCGTCTGGACCAACGAGGAAAGCGACGACGGCGCCATCACGACGGTCACTTTCGAGGAGAAGGACGGCAAGACGCTGCTGGTGATGAGCGAGCTCTATCCTTCGAAGCAAGCGCTTGACAGGGCCATCGAGGGAATGGACGAGGCGATGCCCGAGACGTTCCGGCAGCTGGATGAACTCCTTGCCGCTCGTGGCGTGGGCGCGGAACATGCCTCACGGTGATCTTATTTCAGCATCGACCAGGACACGCCGCGCCACTTGCTCAATGCGGTAGGCCTCACTCGAGTGGGCGTCGCTGCATTTGATCACCAGAGGGCCGGGCTTGGGTTGGCCCCAACACTGCACGGATAGGAAGGTCGACACGCGCGCGTGCAACACATGATCGTGTTCTCACCCTCGGACAGGTTCGGCATGGGACGGCCGATGCCTGCCATGCGGTGCGCATCCTCCACCACAAATATCTCCTACGGCCCCACGGCGAATGCGGGAAGCCGTCCGAGGTGTTGCAGCACTGGACCGAGTCGCTCTGTGCGAGTCCAGTAGCTTGGGACAGCGAGAGGCCGGCGCCGCCGGGCCATCAGGTCATAGAGCGCCACGTTGCCGCGGCTCCAATGAAGGCGCGGGTGCTTAGCGCGGACTGCGCGATGCTCTCGCGCTCGACCACACGCGCAATCGATCCCGCGCGCGGCGGAGACGAACATCATGGGTGACCGCGCCCGCGGAGATGGCTCTTGACCTTGGCCTTTTTTGCCCATCGGATTCGCACGAATCTGTGCTCAAGCGGCAGGTTTGGGAGCCACCGCACAACCGCCACCCCTATGAAAAGTGGCAGTTGATTCAACAGCTTGGGGAATGCAAGCTTGAGGCCAAGGCGTGCTGACCGGTAACGCGCCCAACGCCATAGGGCACAGGATCAACCCATGAACCATTCGTTCAACGATGGCCTGCTACGACTGCGGCTGCAGGGTCTGCGCAACGTCGAACTGCTGCACCTCATTTCGGGCATCGATGACGACCTCGCCGATCCAGGCGTGTCGCGCTGCGGTGCGAGCACAACGCTCTCCGGCTACACCGAGTGGATCAGCCCTCAAGAGGCCAGGCTTACGCTGGGCTGGGACTGGCAGCTGAAGGTCAGCACCGCGGCATCACGGATTGTCCGTCTGGGGCTGCCGCGCACCAACGTGCTGATCGTGCGCAGCGTGCGGGATCCGTTGCCGTGGGAGCAGAGCCTCGGCGTTCTGGCCTCCTTCATCGACGCATTCGACTGGAGCGCGCCCGCCTTCAACGCTGTCTGCGAGCGCTACGAACGCTGGCCCGCCCAAGAGGTCGCCACCGCCATGCAGCAACTTGTCACGGCGCCGTTCGCCGCGCCGCGCCTGCTATCGGCCCGCTCGCGGCGGTCGCTGGATCCGGCCTCGGCCGATTGAAAGCTTGCCGGACGGCCACGGAAGGCTATCGCCGCAGTCAACGCGGTCAGCGCCGCGCTCCCTGACGCTCCTGCCTCTGACAGCGCTGGCCGGTCTCGATGCAGGTGTGCCCACCGCGACAGCGCGGGAAAGCGGGAAAGCGGGAAAGCGGGAAAGCGGGAGAGCGGGAGAGCGGGAGAGCGGGAGAGCGGGAGAGCTTGAAAGCTTGAGAGCTTGAGAGCGGCCAGATTCGTCCGTGCGCGCATTGACCACTGACTTATCCCGCAACGATGATCTGAAGCGATGCGCGATGCATCGCTAAAAGACGGGACGTTTCATGCAATTCGGACGAAATCTTCGCGCGCTCATGTCCACATTGGGCTATGCGCTTCTGGTCGCGTTGTCGGCTTGCGGAGGCGGAGGTGGCGGCGGTGGCGCCGTCTTGCCCATACTGCCGGTAACGAGCGCGCCTGCACCACCCTCGACCGGCCGCACCGTCCACGACAGCATCAGTTCAACCCGAACCGGCGCAACCTACACGCTCGACATCTACCTGCCGCCCTCGTACGACGGCAGCTCCGCCGCATTCCCGGTCATCTACGCGATGGACGGCGACGCCAACTTCAATCCACCCGGAGGCGCTTCGACAATCTGATGGCCACCCTCGTGCGCCGGCGCGTCGAAGCGATCCTCGTGGGCATTGGCGGCACTGGACGTCGGAGCACCGACTACACCTTTCCCGGGGCTGTTCCGTACCACGACTTCTTGACGACTGAGCTGGTTCCGTTCATCGAATCGAAGTACCGCGCCGACGCTGGCAAACGCATGCTCACCGGGCTGTCGCTCAGCGGCAGCATGACGGGTCACGCGCTCTTTCTGGAGGGTGCGAGCCCCGCCCTCACCTTCTCCTACTTCCTCTCTTTCGAAGGCTCCTACGGATTCCAGCAGGGTGAGACCGATGACCTTGAACAGAAGATGTACGACGCGAAGCAAGGCAAGACGCTGCCGGCGACGTTGATCCTTGCGCGCTGCGACGCCACGACCACCTGCAACTACGCGCCGGTCGACCGCATCTACCAGAAGCTGCTCAAGCGCGCCTACACAGGGTTCACGCTCGTGGAGAACACCTATTCGACGGCACACGTGCAAACGGATCCTCCAGCCTTCGAGGATGCCATCGCCATGATCTTCAGATAGGGTCCAAGTTGTCAACGGCTTGACACGACGCATGGCCAGCATTGCGCGCATTCCATCACTCGACCCGGCCATGACATGCGTTCGATTCCCTTCTTGGTGCGGCACGCCCTCGCGCCGCTCACCGCATCCTTAGATCGGTTTTCACCGACCAAATTGCTTACTTAGTTCAACGGGTTACAGTCGAAAGCTGTGACCCGTTTTTTGTTGGGCCTGACAAATAAATAGGCCGCCTGACAAACGCACTTGTTTTTGCGGCCCCGCACACGGCTAAGAAGGCTGCTTCAGGCCCGCCAATACATCAAGATCCGTGAATTTCCAGTCGGCAAGTGATTCAAATCCCACGATAGCGTCTCCCCTCGCAGAATCGGCCAAGTCAATGATGCGGGGGTAGCAGCGCATCCTAGTCGGAAGGTCAAAGAAGATCTTCACTCGTGGCAAAAGAAGATTGACACTGTTTTGATCGACAACTACGGCAAGGCGTTCCGACTTCAGGCGGACCAAGGAGCCGGTTGGGTATATGCCGACAGTCCGAACGAAGGCCTGGAAAACTTTCTGATCACAATGCCCTTTCCATTGAACCATCTGACGTAGCGACTCTGCAGGGCTCCAGCTGCGCTTGTAGGGTCGGTCTGATGTGAATCTCCTTCCTGGGCGGAGAGACTGCCATTGACTGCAGACTCGGCATCTTTCAGGTCGGCCAGGATGTTTTTGGCCCGGCTAAGAAATTCCCGACCGGTGTCGGTGAGGTAGCGCCGGGGGGTGTTGCGCTCCGCCAGCCGCGCGCCCAAGCGCGTCTCCAAAGCGGAAAGATGTCGGCTCGCCGCAGCGTTGGACAGGTCCAATTGGGCGACGGTCTTCTTACCTTAGGAGCGGCGTTAAGGACTGATTGGCAGCGCCCCGGCTGGAAGTCAACGCCGACGGACGTCCTGGTTGCCGAGGCGGCGGAAATCCGCAAGCTCGGCCTGCCCCTGACCATGCATGTGGGCGGTCCGGCCGTGATCAGCGGCGTCGTCGCGGTGGGGTTGTCCGGACCGGACATGCTCCTGGTCCATCCTCAAGGTATGTCCGACCCTGAGCTCAGCCGCCAAGGATTCCTAGTCGAGTTTCAGTATGTCGCCGATCATCGAGATGGCGCATTCAGGCGTCAGAAACGGCCGGACCCAGTTTGCCGAACTCGACCAACTCGGCGTGCAGCTCTGCCTTTCGATCGACAGTTCCGGCGCATCTGCGAACGCGGACTTCTTTGCGGTGATGCGTGCATTGCTATGGTCGCACAAGCAACGAGCGGACACCAAGCATGGCATCACACCCAGACGCCGTTCAGTTTGCAAACATATCCGCCTCTGTAAAGGGGAGGCTATCCAGATGCGTCGGCTGACGGTAGGTCTTGCGCGCTTGCCGCGTCAGCCTAACCACATGCCTCATTTCACATTGATTCATGTGCGGACCTTCGCACTTGCGCCAGGGCTGTAGCCGGCTGACCGTGAGCCATGGACTTCCCCCGGTGTCCCGGACACATCGAATGACATGATGTGTTTAGGAGGCAAACATGCCAACGACGAGAAGAGCGTTTACGGACGGGTTCAAACGGAAGCGGTGAAGCTGCTGAATGAAGGCAACGCTCACGGACTTCTGCTGACGGCAGGCAGCTATTTCTTCGGCCTCAGAATTGCGCTTCGCCCGATCTTGGACCGGCTAACATCACGAAGTGTGCATCCTCTTTGGCAGTGACGCGGGCCGACCATGCTTCGGAACCTTTGCGTAAAACTAATGCAAAGCCTTGCGCTAAAGGAAGTGTTTTCCCCGCGACCTCGAATTGGATGGTACCGCGGACAGCGTAGAACCATCCTTCCCAAGCGCGCGGAATCGGGATAACGATGGATGCGCCCATGGCAATGTGACCATCGAAGAAGGAGAAAGGCTGAGGCAGCGCCACGGGCGAGACTACATCGAGAAATTTGCCTGCAACCACGCGCACGCGCGCGCCCTCTTGGAGGTATTGCGGGACATCAGCGGAATCGAGATGCATCGCGTAGGGCTCAACCTCTTTCTTGAGGGAGGGCAGGTCGACGAAGATTTGCAGCGCGTGCACGACGGTATCGTCAACCTCGGGTTTCTCGTTGTGCTCCGCGCCCCGGCCGGCCACCATCCAATGCAGGTCGCCAGGACGGATGGGCAAATTGTTTCCCATCGTGTCTTCGTTCATGTGCGCGCTCTGCGAGTCCTCGAACACGTAGGTGATGGCCGAGATGCCTTCGTGGCGATGCAGACCGAAGGTCTGCCTCTTCATCCAAAAGTGATCGACCATCAGCACAGGGCCCATGGGTTCACCGAAGGCGTTCGGACGAAAGCTGTAAGCGAAGAAGTGCTCGCCGATCACCAGGGGTGCCCCACGTCGAGGGGTGGAAACTGTGGATGCGAGCGAGCTCATGGGGCCCTCCCGATCGCGGCCAGCGTGTGCGGCCTCATGAGGTTGGCCGGGTGGCCTTTGGCGAAGGCTTGGACGACGTTGAGCGTAGTGATGGTGTGCATGTCAGGTCATCGCTAACAGGTGGCGTGCCAGCAGGCTCTCGACCGCCAGGGCGATCGAGAGCACCTGATGGTCAGCCATCCCGCCAGCGCCAATCATCAATCCCACCGGAGCGGTGTGGCTGACGTGGCAGGGGATCGAGACGGCGCAGCCTTCGAGCAGATTGAACAATTTTGCATTGCGCATTGCGCGCAGGTTCGTCGCATGGTAGAGCTCGTCGCACGCCTCCAGCGGCGCGAGGGCCGGCGCGACCATCGGCGTCGTGGGCATGATGAGTGCTGCGCAGTCGGCCATCGCTGTGCCGATGTGGGCGGCCCACTTCGCCCGGCCGAGTTGCAGATCCAGATGCGTACGTTCTGAAATCGCTGCACCCCCTTCGACGCGTATGCGGACCCGCGGATCGTAAGCGGCGGTGTGCGCCGCCAGCACGGGTTGGTGGTGCAGCCAGGCTTCCCGCGTATAGATGCCGCCGAAAGCCATGCTTTCGGCCAGCGTCGGCAGCGGGCGCTCGACGATGATGGCGCCCGCCTGCGAAAGCAGAGTCAGCACGCGCTCGAAACTGTGCGCAACAACGGATTCCACGCCGTCGAGGACGAAATTTGCGGGCAGTAGTAGACGCAGGCCGCGCAGATCGGCCGCGGCCAGTTCGCGCTCCGGATGGCCGGCCATGACGCTGTCCAGTGTGGCGCAGCATGTCACGCTGCGGGCGATGCTGCCGACTGAGTCCAGCGACGGCGCCAGCGGAAAGACGCCCGCGTGCGGGATCCGCTTCGCGGTCGGCTTGAAGCCGACCAGGCCGCAGAAAGCGGCAGGGATGCGGACAGACCCGCCGGTGTCGGTACCGATCGCCGCGACGGCCATGCCATCGCTGACCGATACCGCCGCGCCCGCCGACGAACCGCCGGGAATGCGGCCCGTCTCGCGGTCGTAGGGACTCAATGGCGTGCCGAAGTGCGGATTCAGGCCTAGCGCCGAGAAGGCGAATTCGGTCATGTTGGTGCGGCCCGTGAAAAGCGCGCCCGCCGCGGCCAGCCGCTGCACGACGGTGGCGTCCTGGTGGGCGGGCATGGCCCAGGCCAGGGCCCGTGAGCCTGCCTTCGTGACCTGGCCGGCCTGGTCGAAACCATCCTTCAGCGACAGGGCGATGCCTTCGAGGACGCCGGACGGCTCGCGCCTTGACCGACGCAGATCCGATAGCCGGGCCTGGTGCCGCAGTTGCGTGTTGACGCTGATGTAGGTCCGGCTGCCCTGGCCGTGCGGTGCCGCGATGGCCGACTCGATACGCTGTGCCAGCGCCACGGCGCTCAGCGTACCGCGCGCCAGCGCCGCGCGCGTGTTTGACAAGGTGTCCAGCATGGTTCGCCGTTCGACCTCTAGGCTGGCTGCGCGGCAACGCTTTGCCACTGCACGTCGAGCCGGGCCGCGGTGGCCTTCAGGAGGTTGTAGACCGGACTGCGCACGAGCGTCTCGCGCGCCGCGGCTTCCAGCACCTCGGCCGGCTCGCCGGTCGTCACAGACGCCGTGACGACCACGTAGTTGAAATACGGAAGCACGCCTGGCACGCCGAGCCGACCGCGAATGTCGATCGCGAACTCCGCGTCCAGCGCGACGCCCGTGTACGCGAAGCCCCGATCGGAGGCGACGCGGCGAAAGGTGATGGCGAGGCAACCGCAGAGTGCGCCCAATACGGCTTGCAGTGGCGACGGGCCGGTGCCGGTGCCGGCAGGCGCGGCCTCGTCGATGGCCATCTCGCCGAAATCCCCGTTGATTACCGTTCGGATGATGGCCTCGCTGTGGGCCCGCACCGACTTGCGGCGCACGATGGGGGCTTTCATTTCTTGCTCAGAAAACATGCGAAGGTCTCAGCTTGTAGGTTGTTTGCCCAGGAAGGCATCTTCCAGAAGTCCGCGGATGGCGATTTGCTCCACGGGGCGGGGACTGTAGTACGGCGATTTCATCGCGAGTTCGGCGGCTCGGTCCAGGTCTTCGCGCCGCATGCCGATCTCCTGCAGCGACGTAGGGCCACCCAGTCGCTTGACCAAGGACCACAATCCGCGGGCCGCGCCTTCCTGGCTGCCCAGAGCCCGCGCGACGCGCGCCATCGCCTGGGGCGCGGCCTCGGCGTTGTAGTCCACCGCATAGGGCAGCACGACCGTGTGCGTTTCGGCGTGCGGCAGGCCGAAACTGCCGCCCAGGGTATGGCACAGCTTGTGGTGCAGCGACATGCCGACCCCGGCGAGCGACATTCCGGCGAGCCAGGAGCCATAGAACGAGCCCTGACGCGCGTCGATATTGCCCGGGCGCTCTACCACCGCCGGCAGACTTTGCGCCAGTGCCCGGATGCTTTCCTCGGCCATCAGCGAGATGATGGGATTCGCATCCTGCGCGTACAGCGCCTCCACGCTGTGCGCCATGGCATTCATCCCGCTAGTGAGCGACAGCATGGGCGGCATCGACACAATGAGTTCCGGATCGTAGAGCACCGTTTTCGGCAGGCTTGCGGGATCGCGGTGTCCATGCTTGACACCGTTCTCTGTCATGCCGTAGACCGGCGTGACCTCCGAGCCGGAGTATGTCGTCGGGATCGCGATGATCGGCAAATGCTGGTCCACCGCCACCGCTTTGGCCAGCCCGATGGTCGAGCCACCGCCCAGCGCGATGATGCTGTCCGCGCCGCTGGAGCGGGCGAGTCCGCGCACAACCTCGGCGATTTCGATCCGCACGTGCGGCGCTTCCTGGTCGAAATGCCCCACCAGGCGCTGGCCCACCGCTGCGGCGATGGTGGCGGCCTCGTCGTGCTTGCTGGGCGTGCTGATGAGCAGGACGCGTCTGGCGCCCAGCCGCTCGAGTTCCTCGCCCGCCTTGAATAAGGCCTTGCGCTCGAAGATCACGCGCAGGGGCAAGGCGCCATAGATGAATGGATTCATACCTCGTATCGCGTTCTGCGGGTCAACGCGGCTTGTCGCAATCCCGCAGGGGATTGCCTTGTTCGTCCCAATGCGCGAAGGTGCGAGGATCGGGCAGCACCGATGCGCAGTGCTTGCAGGTGCGCTGCTCCAGGTTGTCGTTGAAGGCGAAGATGATTTCCTTGATGCCTTTCTCGATGTCGTCGCACCAGAAGTCGACCCGGTGCAGCAGGTTGCCGCAGTTCTCGCAGAACCAGGCGGCGGAATCCTTCTCGTCCGGCTTGCGCGGCAGCTCGATGACCAAACCGACGCTGCCCGGCGGGCGTCGCGGGGAATGCGGCACATGCTTGGGCAACAGGAAGAGCTCGCCCTCGTTGATGCGCTGGACCTGCGTCTGGCCGTGCTCGTCAATGTAGTTGACGAAAATGTGTCCCTTGAGCTGGAAGAAGATTTCGTCCCACGGATCGATGTGGAAATCGTTGCGCGCATTGGGGCCGCAGATGATCTGATAGACGAAGTCGGTATTCTTGAAGACTTCCTTGTTGCCGATCGCCCCTTGCACGGCGGGCATGTGCTGGTCGATCCACGCTTGTTGACTGAAGGCAGGTTTGACGTTGCCGGGAGAGGGATACATATTCGAGATACTCCAAGATAGAACCGGAAGCAGCTTCCTCCATGGAAAAAGCTCCCCGGTGGCGATGCGATGTGCAAATGGTGGTGCATGAAGGTTAGCGATCCGCGGCGCGTGAAGAAAGCCTGATGGCTTCAACGCACCGTTCCATATTCAGAACGCCGGAGGCCTGTTTTTTTGGACCTGCGCAGTAAAGTGCCCGACCGGGCTGCGAACGCGGGCGATGTGCAAGTTGTGCTGGCCCGCTTCAAGAAGGAATGGGCCCAGATGGAAGATCTCGACGATCTGTATTACTTTGCCTGCGTAGTTGAGAGGCGTGGATTCGCGGCGGCTTCGCGCGCGCTCGGCGTGCCCAAATCGCGCCTGTCGCGCCGCCTCTCGGAGCTGGAGCGGCGCCTGGGCGTGCGTCTGCTGCAGCGCACCTCGCGCGCCTTCGCAGTCACAGACCTGGGGGCGGAGTTCTACAAGCACTGCCAGGCCGTGGTGGCCGAGGCGAGCCGCGCGTATGCACTGGCCAACGACAGCAGGTCTGAACCGACGGGAGCCGTGCGCATTTCCTGCCCCACGGGGCTGGGACGCATGCTGGTGGTCGACATGCTGCCCGCCCTGTGCCGCAGTTATCCTCGGCTGCAGCCCGTGGTGCGCATCAGCGGGCACTTCGTCAACCTTCTCGAGGAAGGCATCGACATCGCGCTGCGCGCCAGCACTGTGCCCCTGGAGTCCTCGGGCATGGTGTGCCGCACGGTCTGCGCCATCTCCTACGTCGTGGTGGCCAGTCCCGCCTACCTTGCGCAGCGCGGCGCACCCACCAAACCGGATGACCTGCCAAGGCTGAACCATCTGGCGCGCGACTGCTCGGAACAGCCCATGTACTACCAAATGTCCGGCGCTGCGGGCAGGAAGGACATCTACGTTCAGCCTTCGCTGCGTTGTGACGACCTACTCATGCTGCGGGCCCTGGCCATCTCCGGCATCGGCATCACGACGCTGCCGACCTACCTGTGCCACGAGGCATTGGCCTCGGGCCAACTGGTCAGGGTGTTACCCGAGTGGACCGTGCCCGAGGCTACGCTCTATCTGCTGTTCCCCTCGCGCGAGGGCTTGGCCATCGCCATACGCACCTGCATCGACTACCTGCTCGCGCATCTTCCAAAGGCACTGGAGCCCGCACGGACCTAGCATCGCGCGTTCCAAAAATGGAACTCACCGGTGCAGATCACGCCACGCAGAGCCGGCGTCTGAATCCTAAGATGGGCGCATGCTAGACATCCCCTTCCTGTGCACATGAGGCCCGGCGCCACCCGATATGGTGCGGTGGCGATCACCTTTCACTGGCTCATCGCCCTGTTGATCATCGTGAATTTCGGCCTGGGCCTGTACTTCGTGCAGTTGCGCCTGAGCCCGGGCAAGCTGGCGCTGATCTCTCAGCACAAATGGATCGGCGTCACGGTGTTCGTGTTGTGCGCGGCACGTCTTCTCTGGCGATGCACGCATCCGGCGCCGGCACTCGCACCGTCGTTGCCGACATGGCAGAGGCACGCCGCCCACGCGGTACATGCCGTGCTCTACATCCTGATGGTGGCTGCACCTCTTTCGGGATGGCTCTATTCCTCGGCAGCGGGGGTGCCCACGGTCTATCTCGGCATCTCGGCGCTGCGTCTGCCGGACCTGCTGGGCAAGGACGCGGCGATCGCCGCCACACTGAAGCTGGTCCACCGAGTCATCAACTACAGCCTGGCCACGCTAGTCGTGGCCCATCTGGCCGCCGCGCTGAAGCACCAACTCGTCGATCGAGATGGCACGCTGGCCCGCATGCTTCCGTTTTTCAAAACCTCTTCCGTGATGGGAAAAACATGATTCGCGCCACCTTTGCACTTGCTCTAACCACCGTGGTGACGTTGGGAGCGCATGCCGCGCCGGCAGCGCGCGCAGTTGACTACGGGAAAAGCCGCATCACGGTGATCACCCGTCAGCTGAACGTGCCGCTGGAGGGAGAGTTTCGCCGCTTCAACGCGCAGGTCTTGTGGGATGCCAGTGCGCCGCAGACCAGCCAGGCCCAACTCGATATCGACGTGAGTAGCCTCGATTTCGGAGAGAAGACCATGAACGACGAGGCAACCGCCAAATCCTTCTTCGACGCGCGCACGCATCCCAATGCGCGTTTCGTCTCGAAGCAGGTCAAGGCGGCGGGGGCTGGACGTTATGACGTCGCCGGCACCCTCACCATCAAGGGCGTGAGCAAGGACATCACGGTGCCCATGGCGCTCAAGCAGGAAGGTGGCAGCGAGCTCCTCGAGGGCGCGACCACGATTCGCAGGCTCGACTACCGCATCGGAGAGGGCGAGTGGGCGGACACGGCCACGCTTGCCGATGCGGTCGGCATCAAATTTCGCTTAGTGCTGGGCGCCGCACGCTAGAAAAATCACCGGCCTTCATCTTCCCCCTACAACTCCGACAAACGAGGATCGTCATGCAGCTCAAACATTGGATCGTCTTGGTCGCCTCCGGACTCATCGCCGCCGCGGCTTCGGCCCAGTCCTACACCCTGGATCCGGAACACACGTATCCGCACTGGTCGGTCAATCATTTCGGGCTCACCACCTTCCAGGGGAAGTTCACGCGCACCAGCGGGAAGGTGCGGCTCGATCCGGCCGGGCAGACGGGCAACATCGAGATCACCATCGATCCAGCGTCGACGCTCTCCGGCGCAGCCCGCCTCGACAAGATGATGCTTGGCGAGGACTTCTTCAACGTCGAGAAGTTTCCTACCGCCGTCTTCAAATCGACGGCCCTGCGCTGGAATGGCAATCAACTCGCTTCCGTCGACGGCCAACTGGCGATGGTCGGCCAGACCCGTCCCGTCATGCTGACTGTGACGTCGATGCGTTGCACCATGCACTTCCGGCTGAAGCGCGAGGTGTGCGGCATCGAGGCGCGCACCATGCTCAATCGCGAAGAGTGGGGCCTGGGTTCGCGGTTCCCAGTCTCCGTGGTTGGCAACGACATCGCACTCTACATCCAGGCCGAAGGCGTTCGGGACGACTGAGCCGTGACGCCCGCAGCCGGCAGCCGGCATGCCCGCCAACGCTCGGCTTGCGCCTGGACCGGACGTGAGCATATTTCGACCCACTCCACAGGAAATAGCATGAAAACGATATCCGTCAGCCGACACCTGCTGGGCGCCGCCGCCGCAGTGACCTTCGCCGCATCGAGTGCCGGCGCGCAGACCCCTGCGTCGCCATGGCCGAACCAACCGGTGCGCATGATTCTGCCCGTGCCCGCGGGATCTGCGCCCGATGTGCTGGCCCGTCTCGTCGGCGTCAAGCTCACCGAGAAGTGGGGGCAGTCTGTGATCGTCGACAATCGCCCCGGCGGCAGCGGGGTGATCGGCATGAACGCCCTTCTCAGCGGCCCGACCGATGGCAGCACTTTCGGCTTCGTGCAAGGATCCGCCATTTCGGTGGCGCCCAGTACCATCAAAGGCGTCGCCTACGATTTCGACCGAGATTTTGTGCCGGTGACCCTGGCGGCGGTCGCGCCTTTCGTGCTGTCTGTGCCGACCAACTCACCTTACAAGACGCTGGCCGACTTCATTGCAGCCGCCAAGTCCAAACCCGAGAGTATCGAAGTGGCCGACACCGGCCGCGGTACTCTCCCGCATCTGGTCACGGCCAAACTCGGCCTGCTCACCGGTGCGCAGTTCCTCGAAGTCCATTACCCGGGCGGCGCACAATCGATGCACGCCACCCTCGGCGGCCAGACTAAGATGGTGATCGACACCTACAACGTGGTGGCCGGCAACGTGCAGGGAGGCAAGCTGCGCGTTCTGGCCTCCACCGGCGACCGCGCCTACCCGGGACTGGAGCAGGTGCCCCTGGCGAACCAGACCGCCCCGGGCGCGGTGGCCTACGGCTGGTTCGCGATCATCGCCAAGAAAGGCGTGCCTCCGGCGGTGCTGGTCAAGTTCAACAAGGACCTCAACGAAGTGCTGAACCTGCCCGAGGTGGTCGCCAAGTCGCAGGAGCTCGGCGTGTATCCGCGCCCCGGCACACCGGAGCAGCTCACCAAATACATCGCCGAGGACCGCAAGAACTGGCAGCACGTGCTGGACGCACGCGACATCAAGCCGGACTGATGAAGTGTCCAGAAGCCATGGCAACCATGCCGGAAATCATCCTGTGACTTCCGCCCCTATTCAGCCGCGCCGCCTGGTGTTTCACGGGCGCGATCACGTCCCCATCACGGGGGATTTCTATGCGCCCAGCCAACACGGCGATGCCGGTGCCCCGGCGCTGGTGGCCGTGCACGGTGGCGGATGGAAGCTCGGAACGGCCGACTTCTACCGCCACTGGGGTTCCTATCTGGCCGAGAACGGTATCGCAATGCTGGCCATCAATTACCGGCTCGTGGAGTCGTCGAAGCATCTGCATCCGACGGGGCTGGATGACGTCTGCAGCGCCCTGGACTTTCTCTCGACCAATGCCGCCGGGCTGGGCGTGGATGCCCAGCGCATCGGGCTGATGGGGGACTCGGCGGGCGCCCACCTCGCAGCGCTGGCCGCGCTGTCGAAATCGGAGCAGGGCGCACCCGGCCACCATGGCGTGCCCGTGCGGGTGATGGTCGGCGTCTACGGTGTGTACGACATGCTGGCGCAATGGGAGCACGACCAACTGGCCCGCCCCGAAGACCAGATCACCGAAGCTGTTCTGGGTGTGAGTCCGCTGGTAGACAAAATGCGCTTCTACCAGGCTTCACCACTGACGTACACCACCACGCGGGCCCGCGGCACGGCCTTCCTGATCAGTTGGGGTATGGAGGACGATACGGTCGACTGCAACCAGTCGCGCCGCTTTGTCACGGCCCTTAAGCAAGCCGGCTGCTTTGTGCGGACGCTGCCGGTGCCGGGCGCCCCGCATTTCTGGATATCCGAGCCTTTGTCCGATCCACATGGCTACGCGGCTCGGCTAGCGCCTGTACTGCTCCGCTTTCTCGACGAACGACTGTAGCCCGCTCTGTAGACTTTTAGAGGAGCGGCAAGCAGCGTCAAGTTGCCGGTGTGAGCTGTGCGGCGTCAGCGTGCACGAATTCGAGAACTGCCATCCAGCACGTCAACTCAGAGAAGAGGACTAAGTCAGTTTCGATGTGATTCCATCGGGTCAAAACTGCTTAAGACTGGATTGGATGTCCATACGTGAGCCCCAGCTCCCATGCCCACGCCAAAGATGTGACTGGGCTAGTGTCCTTATCCCACCGGGGCTGTAAGCCTCGTGGTTCCGGCCCCTCCGGGCGATGGCTCCGATGTGCTTGCGCGCCTGCTGGCACAGGAGCTGAGCCGCAGTATGGGCCAGCCTTTCACAGTCGAGGGCGTCCCGGAAAAATTTTGCAACCTTGTCGGTCCTTCGAGCTGGGAAGCCGCATGAATAGCAAGCGGATATGAGACCGGGGAACAACTTCTTGAAAATGAGCAAAAAGCTTGAAAGCTAGCGGGCTATGGCGGATCATTGGATCGGTTTCACACGACCAGTATTGACGGGGGTTAGCAGCTTGATGGTTGCTAACCCCTTTGTCATTTCTGAGGCGGAGGTTCCAGCCCACAGCACATGCAGCGTGCGGCGTGCGGCGTGCAGCGTGCGCATGGCACTGCCGTGTGGGTGCATGGCGCATGCCCAGCCTTTCAGTCCCCCGGTATGTGAGGCGGGCGCAGTTCAACCGGCTTGGCCGACTTCTTGCGCATCCTGATGTTGAGCATCTCCACTGCCACGGAGAACGCCATGGCGAAGCACACGTAGCCCTTGGGCACATGATGGTCGAAGCCTTCCGCGACCAGAACCACGCCCACCACCACCAGGAAGGACAGTGCCAGCATCTTGATGGTGGGATGGTTGGAGACGAAGCGGCCGATCGGACCCGCGAACAGCATCATCAGGAGCACGGAGACGATCACCGCGGCAATCATGACCCGCACGTCGTCCACTATCCCGACGGCCGTGATGATCGAGTCCAGCGAGAACACGAGATCGATCACCATGATCTGGAGCAGGACGGAGGCGAAGGTGGCCTTGACGGCACTGGACTTCTGCTCGTGCCCGCCTTGATCTGGCGGATGCAACTCCTCCTCGGGAAAGACGCGCCCAGGCTCAGCGGACAGCCGGACAATCAATCAAGGAGGCGCAGGGTGAGAGCCGCCGAGGCGATCACCAAGTTTCTGCGCGCCCTGCGCCAATGCCTCCAGTTCCCGCCGGCATCCCTCATTTTCCGCGAGCGCGCGCTCGAGCTGGCGGGCATAGGCATCGGTCAGCGCCATCCAGCGCCGAAAAATCGTTTCCAAGCGCTCCCTTGGAACATGCGATCCCTTGCGTGTACCGCAAGTCTTGCGCACCGGCGCATATCGTTGCTTACAGGTAGCGAGTAGGTTGTGCGACTGATTGCGTAAACCATAGTGGCCAAACATCGTTGAGATACCACGAGTCCGGCACGCCATCGCGATGCAGATGAGGTCGTGGGTGTACTTCGGGATCGCCGGAACAGCAGCGGATCGCACGAGGCGGCTCAGCCGTAGTCTTCGAACGCGCATTGCGAGGTGTCGATGCGAGGCGGAGGCCGTCGGCGCTCTCGCCTGACGCCGCGCTTGTGGGTTCAGGCGGTTAGCCCGGCCTTGCGCAGGCCCGCCACAAACTGCGCAAGAGGCGCGGGGCTGCTGTAGGGCAGGACGCGCAGCGTGAGTTCGATTGCATATTCGGGATGGATGTCCATTAGTTCGCTCCAGATCTGTTGCGCCTCCTCATGGCGACCGGTGTGACCGTAGAGCGAGGCTAGGTAGGCACGGGTAACGTCCGAACCCGGCATGTGGATTAGGCGACGCTTAAAGCTCGCTTCGGCTTCTGCATATCGCGCAATGACGAATTGAGCCCGCCCCTGCGCATGCAGCCAAAGGCTGAACTGCGGGTCGAGGCGCAACGCCTTCGCGAGCGATTCGATCGCCTCCTCGTGGCGCCCGGCGAAATCCAGGATGACGCCGAGCGTCCCATAGCTCTGGGAGGAGTTCGGGTCGAGCGCGACCGAGCGACGTGCGGCGCTCTCGGCCCCGTCCAACCTGCGCAGCCACATCAGCGCGTTGGAAAGCGCATGGTGTGCCATGGGCTCAAGGGGGTCGCACTCGCACGCCTTGCCTACCAACGCCAGGTTCTCTTGCAGATCGTCGGCTGTCCGGCCATTCCAGGCGTTGGCGTATTCGATGCCGCAGGCGATCGCCAGGTAGGCACAGCCCAGCGCCATGCTCGGGTCGATCGCCAGTGCGCGCTCTAGCATCTCTCGCGTCTCGGCCAGCGCCGGCGCCGTGAACTGAACGATGCAGCTCTTGGCGCGAATCAGGTAGTCGTAGGCCTCGCCGTTGACCTTGCCGCGTTCCTGCCGGCGGGCTTCCTCGTTGCCGGTGAGCCTGACCTCGAGCGTCTCGACGATCTTGCGAGTGACCTCGTCCTGCACCAGGAAGATGTCCTCGATCTCACGGTCATAGCGGTCGGCCCGGATGTGCCCGCCCGACTCGGCATCGATGAGCTGCACGTTGATACGCACTCTCATGCCGGCGCGGCGCGTCGCTATGACGCTGGTGTGCGTTTCGGCCAAGAGCTGGCGCTGGACATGATTTCAGTGCGAATCGGCCCTGATGTTCGCAACATGGTGGTGGGGTCGAAGTCCTACTTCGCGGGACGGTCAACGCCTAGAACGCCACGCGATCTCACCGAGCACGTCTGCATCAATCTACGCACGTCCACCTATGGAAGCCTCTACGAATGGGAGTTCGTCAAGGGCAAGCGCGCCACGAACGCACGGGTGGATGGAACGGTCACCTTCAACAATGCCTACGACATCTTCGAGGCGGCCAAGGCCGGCTTCGGTCTTGCCTACCTGCCGGAGGAGATGGTTCGCCCTCAGCTGTTGAAGGGACAGCTCATTTCCGTGCTGGAGGACTGGTGCCCGGTGTGGCCGGGATTCCACCTCTACTATCCCAATAGACGCCAGCCTTCGCGTGCGATGACCCTGCTGGTCGAAGCTTTGCGTTACAGAGCCTAGCTTCGGAGCAGCTTGCATGTCTGGTGAGAGCTTTCGCGACATCCTGGCCTTTCTTGCTGTTGCGCGCGAGCGAAGCTTTACCCGCGCAGCGGCACAACTGGGCGTTTCTCAGTCTGCACTCAGCCACACCATTCGCACATTGGAAACGAGGCTGGGCTTGCGTCTGCTGACCCGCACGACCCGCAGTGTGTCGCCGACGGAGGCAGGTGAGCGTCTTATCCAAAGAGTGGCTCCTCGATTCGAGGCCATCACCGAGGAATTGGCCGTATTCGACGAACTTCGCGACAAGCCCGCGGGGACCGTGCGCATCACAGCCTCCGATTTCGCGGCGAACACGATTCTCTGGCCCAAGCTCTCCAAGCTCCAACCGAAATATCCCGACGTCAAGATCGAGGTGGCCATCGAACCGGGACTGACCGACATCGTGGCGGAACGCTTTGATGCAGGGGTGCGTTTCGGCGACCAGATCGCCAAGGACATGACGGCAGTCCGGATTTCGCCGGACATCCGCATGGCAATCGTCGGTGCGCCGTCCTACCTGAAAAGGCACCCCCCGCCCAAGTCCCCGTCCGACCTGACTGAGCACGAGTGCATCAACATGCGCATCTCAATGCGCGACGGCGTGGAGGCATGGAAACTCAAGAAGGGCAAACGCAATCTGCAAGTCCGGGTTGAGGGTTCGTGGACATTCAACGGCATCTACCCGGTGGTGGCGGCCGCACTGTCCGGATTTGGCTTGGCATACATGCCGGAAGAACTGGCACGCCCCCATATCAAGAGCGGTCGGCTTCAAGCCGTGCTCGGGGACTGGTGCCCGACCGTCCCTGGGCTCCATATCTTCTTCGCCAGTCGGCGGCGATCGTCGTCCGCACTATCGCTGATCGTCGAGGCACTGCGCCACCGGCGCTAGTTGCATGCACGCCATGTCGAGTTCCGCTGCCGCACCATCACGCGGTGATGGGCCGCAGCCAGTCGATGGCCGCCAGATCCGGCGGCATCGCTCGCAGTCGCTCGTCGTGCCACAGATCGCGCGCGACCTCCTCCAGTTCGAGCGGATCCACCGTGTGCCACTGCTGCTGAAGCCGGTGCGCACAGGCGGCGATCCAGAGGGCGGCAGGCACGTCTTCCATGGGCCAATTATGGCAACACACTGTATGCTTGTACAGTACCAAAGTGTGAAGACCCGACCATGCCTGAGCCTCCCATTGAAGAAGAGATCGCCGAGATGGCGCGGCGGGCCGGTGAACTCGCCCAGGGTGAGCCGCTCCGCCCGACGCTGCTGGTGTTCGCCGACCTGGTGTCCGGCCGATGCGCCAGGATCGGCGACGCGTACGGCGACTGGGACCGGAACGCGGGAGATCACATTCGCGCCGTGATGCACGCCATCCCCGGGCTGCTGCCGAAGCCCCGGCCGGATGCTTGAGGCCGCCCATGCGAGTGAAGATGAAACCGCGCTACCGCGGCGGCCGCCGCTGAGCAGGCGGGAGTTTGTGGATCAGCCCTGGCTATGCGGCATGCTGACGCTGCGCACCATCGAAGGACGGCTGCAGCTTGGTCTGTGGGAGTCCGTGCCAGGCTATGCGACCGGTCAGCTGGGCCTCCTGTGGCGCCCTGAATTGGCCGCCTGTGCCTTTGACACCATCAGCTTTGCGGGGGTGGAACGGGTGGGAGGACGCTGGTGCTACCAGGTCTAGTATTGCGAGACCCACAGCCTGCCCGGCCCGCTCTCCCTGCAACTGCTACAGAACGCCGCGGAAATGAACCTTGACCCAAGCTGAGCTTTTTCATCCGACAGAGGCCGCCCCGGCGCAGACCGCGTTACCGGAGGCACCGGAGGAAGATGCGCCGTTTCATTTCGAAGGCATCGCGCGGGAGCCGCGGACCCCCTACATCGTGCCCTCGCGTACTACGTCTCCGAATTCAAACTCACCGATCCCGAAGGCATCAAGCACCAGAGTGCGCGTGCGCCGTGATCGGCGCGGTTGCTGCTCCTTGTGCCCATCGGCGTAGACCAAGACGCCGTCAGTGACTGGCCTCAAGTTAGCCTTCGCGCGCGAAAGCTCATCAGGCCGCCAGCGGAATCTCCTGCGGTCCCGTGCGTGCACCGGCGCGGCGGCCGAGCAGCGCCGCAAACAGCTCTCGACGCGTGCTGACGCCGATCTTCTCGCAAGCGCGCGTGCGGTAGGTCATTACCGTGGTGGGCCGGATCGTCAGCTCGTCGGCGATGCGCTCGGTGGTTGCGCCGTCGAGGATGCGCTGCACCACCTCGCGCTCGCGCAGCGTGAGGCATGGGTAGAGGTCGGCGAGCTCATTCGTCACCGCGCCGCGATAGGCCGACAGCTCTTCGCGATCGAGCGCGTAGTGCCGACTCGCGCATGCCGCCAGCAGCGGCGCGAGGCCGATCGGGCGTGCGAAGGCTTCTTCGGCCGGCTGAAAGCGGAAATGTTCTACCCTCGGGACTGGACGGCCACGACCATTGAGCAATTCATCGAGGTAGTTGATTCCTACATCCGTTGGTACAACGAGAAGCGGATCAAGATATCCCCTGGCTCTCGCGGCCCCATCGAATACCGACAAAGTCTCGGACTCGCGACATAAAACCAGTCCAAGCTTTTATCCGCACCCCCTTGGTTCACAGCGAACCGTGGGTCGGGTTCCTGCCGCCGCTAGTGCGAGCGCAGATCCGCCAGAAACTTTTGTGCACGTTCACTGCGTGGATTGGAGAAGAACTCACCAGGGAGACCGGTTTCGACCAAGCAGCCTTGGTCCATGAACCAGACGCGGTCTGCCACTTCGCGCGCGAAGTTCATCTCATGGGTCACGCACATCATCGTCATGCCGTCGCGTGCCAGCGATTTCATCACCTGCAGCACTTCGCCGACCATCTCGGGATCGAGCGCGCTCGTCGGTTCATCAAACAGCATGGCCGGCGGATCCATGGCGAGCGCCCGCGCGATCGCCACGCGCTGCTGTTGCCCGCCCGACAACTGACCCGGAAATGCGTCGGCCTTCGAAGCCAGACCCACGCGATCGAGCAATTCAAGCGCGCGGGCTCGCGCTTGCGCCCGCTTTTGCTTGCGAACGGTCACGGGGCCCAACATGATGTTCTGGGAGACAGACAGATGCGGAAACAGGTTGAAGCTCTGAAACACGAAGCCAACCTGGCTTCGAAACATGTTGACGTTGATCGACGGCGCATACACGTCTTGGCCATCGAAACGGATGGTCCCGCCCTGAATGTTCTCCAAGCGATTGACAGTGCGTATCAGCGTCGATTTGCCGGAACCCGAGGGTCCGCACACGACGACGACCTCTCCCTTGCGCACCTCGGCACTGATGTCATTCAAAGCGCGGTACTCGCCATACCACTTGTTCACAAGGTCGAAGGCAATGAGAGGGGTTGGGCTGGACGACATGTTCATGCGGCTTGCTTTGGAACGGGGGGCTGGTTTGCGACGATCGCGGAGCTGGTCGTTATCCGAAGGGTGCCATCGCGCCGATCAGAGATTCGGCGCTCCAGGAATCGTGCCAGCCGCGTCAGCGAGAAGCACAGGCAAAAGTAGATCGCCGCAAGAATGAAGTACACCTGAAACGGCTGAGTCATTAGCGAACTGTTGATCTGGTTGGCCGCAAACGTCACTTCGTTCACGCTGATCACATAGCCGAGCGAGGTCTCCTTGATAGTGGAAACAAACTGGCTGACCAGCGCCGGCACCATGTTGTAGAGCGCCTGCGGGAGGACAACCTTCGTCATCGTCTGCGTGTAGCTCAGACCCATGGCGCGCGCCGCTTCGGTCTGTCCGCCGGGTAGCCCCTCGATGCCGGCACGGACGATCTCTGCCAAGTAGGCGGCCTGGTAGATCACCAACGTGATGACCATCGTCGTGAAGCCGCTGACGGTACGACCGGTCAGCACAGGTACGAAGAAGTAGACCCAGAAAATGAACATGAGCAGGGGCACACCACGCACCCCGTAGATCACGGCCGCAGCAGGCATGCGCAGCCAGCGGAACGGACTGATGCGCGCCAACGCGATAGCGACGCCGAGGGGGAAGGCGAGCAGCAATCCCAGCACGGAGAGAGCCAGGGTGATCGCCAGCCCTCCCAGTGGCCCGTTCGGGTACTGGCCGACAAGAAGCAGGGTGCCGTAGTCGCGCAAGATGAGGAGAACGCTGTCCACGGCTTACCTCGTCCGGATGCGGTAGCGGCTCTCGAGGCCGGCTCCCGCCATCATGATCAGAAGGGAAACGCCCAGGTAGATCACTGTCGAGAGCAGATATACCTCGATGGTCTTGAACGACTGGCTCTCGATTTCCCGTGTTGCATAAGTCAACTCCGCCACACCGATGGTCATGGCGAGGCTGGTGTTCTTGAACAGCAACACCGAGTGGCTCACCAAGGCGGGCAGCGCAATTCGAAGTGCCTGCGGTAGCACCACCAGGCGCGAGGCTTGCAAGTAGGAAAGACCCATCGCGCGCGCCGCTTCCAGTTGCGACTTCGGAATCGACCGGATGCCGCCACGCAAGCCTTCGGAGACATAGGCTGCCATGCACAGGCCGATGGCGATGAACGCCAGCAGGAACTCACTGTTGTGTCCATTGAGCCACTGCTGTGCCGCACGTGGCAGAAGCGCCGGCATGCCGAAGTACCAGAGGAAGATCTGCACGAGCATGGGGACGTTCTGGTGGTACTCGACGTAGCTCGCCACGAAGGCCTTTGCCAAGCGGCTGTCTGCCATGCGCACCACCGCCAGTACCGTGCCCAGCACGATGGCAAACAGCCATGCCGCCAGCGTGAGCTCAAACATCGTGAGCACGCCGTGCCATATCCACTGCGGATATTCGCCTCGCGCCAGGACCGAGAAGTCGAGCTTGCTACCCATGGCATGAGCCCTGTTGCATCGTACCGATCAGCCCTTGATCGGCTCGATCTTGAAGCCGCGCTGCATCTTGTAGGGAGTTCCGGTGCCCAGCCACTTGTTGAAGATCTGCAATGCTTCGCCGGATTTTTCCATCGCTTCCAGGGTGGAGTTCACATGCTTGATAAAGCCCACCTCTTCCCTGCGCATGCCGATGCCCCAAGGCTCCAGCACCAGGGAGGGTTCGAGCATGACGATGGGAACGGTGCTTTCGGATTGCTGGCGGAATTTCACGAGATTGAGTTCGGACACGGCGAAGCCATCGGCCTTGCCCTGCTGCATGGCGAGAAAGGCATTCGGCGGATCCTGGAAGGTGATGGTGGTTGCGCCCGGAATCACCTTGCGCACCAGCATCTCCGAGCTGGAGCCTTTGACCGCGCTGACTCGCTTGCCCGTCAGATCCTTGACAGAGGTGAACCCACTGTCCTTGCGCGCAGCAACCTTCTGCTCGCTGGCAAAGTACTGATTGCTGAAGGCGATCTGCTCGGCGCGCTCCGCGCTCCACCCCAGATTGGCGATCACGGCGTCCACGCGCCCCTGCTGCAACTCGGGGATGCGAGCTGCCACGGAAATGAGCTTCAGCTCCAGCTTGACTCCCAGCGACTTGGACAGTGCCTTGCAGAAGTCCACGTCGTAGCCTTCGACTTCGCGCGTCTGGGCATTGGAGAAGCTGAACGGCTCGGCCGTACCCAAGGTGCCGCAGACGAAGGTTCCCTTTGCCTTGATATCGGCGAGCTGGTCGGCGCGTGCCAGGTTGGCCAGCAATGCCAGGCAGGCACCGGCAATGAGGATCGATGCAGTCTTTTTCATGGGACGACTCCAGGAAGTTGAACGAAACGGAAAACCGTCAGGAAAGATCGCGCACGGCGTCTTGCAGGAAGCTGCAGCCTTGCTCGATCACATCGATACCGGTGGCAAAGGACATGCGCAGATGGTTGGGCATGCCGTAAGAAGTGCCGTCGATGGTGGCCACACTGGCGTGCTCCAGAAAGTAATGCACCACGTCGATATCAGAAGAAAGAACGCTCCCCTCCGGCGTGGCCCGCCCGATCAATCCGGTCACGCTGGGAAAGACATAGAACGCTCCGTCCGGTGGGGCGCACTCGAGGCCCGGTACCTCCCGCAGCAACTGCACCATGCGGTCTCTGCGTTCGCTGAACAAGGCAGCGGCTTGGCCAACCGAGTCCTGCGAGCCTTCGAGTGCGACCACCGCGGCAGCCTGGCCCATCGAGCTCGGACAGGAGGTGCTTTGCGACAGCAGCATGGTGATGGCCTTGATCAACGGCACGGGACCGGCGCCGTAGCCGATGCGCCACCCCGTCATGGCATAGGCTTTCGAGACGCCGTTGATCACCAGCGTGCGCTCGGCCAATTCGGGCGTCGCACTCAAGGGAGACACGTGTGCGGCATTGCCGTAGACGAAGTGTTCGTAAATCTCATCGGTCATCAGCCAGACATGCGGGTGCCGCTTCAGGACCTCGCCGAGCGCCACCAGTTCGTCGCGGGTGTAGACCGCGCCCGTAGGATTGTTGGGCGTGTTGAGGACCAGCCACCTCGTCCGAGGGGTGATGGCTGCGCCCAGGGCCGCTGGCGTGAGCTTGAACCCCCCGCTCTGGGAGCTCGGTACCACGACAGCTGTTCCGCCGTGCAGCGCCACCATGTCGGGATAGGAAACCCAATACGGCGCGGGCACGATCACCTCATCGCCCGCGTTCAGCGTCGCGGCGAAGGCGTTGTAGATGATGTGCTTTGCCCCATTGCCAACGGCGATGTTCTCCGGCTTGAACGCCAGCGCGTTCTCGCGTTGCAGCTTGTCGGCGATGGCTCGTCGCAGGGCGGGCGTACCGTTGGATGCCGTGTAGCGCGTCTGCCCGGCCAAGAGGGCCGCCACCCCGCCGTCGACGATGTGGCGCGGCGTCGGGAAGTCGGGCTCGCCGATAGTGAAGTCGACGATGCGACGGCCAGCCGCGCGCATCGCATCGACGCGGGTCTTGGCGGCCATGCTGGGCGAAGGTTTGACGCCGACAAGTCGTTGGGCCAACAAGGTGTGCACAGAAGTCTCCTGATAATTTGAACGAACGGGGCGTGGCGTGGCGGCCGTGGTATTCAGAGCCCGTGAGGCGCAAATGCCTTGGTGAGCCACGATTGCTCGACCTTCCCGTTCGCGATCTCCGTCTTGATCGCGGCTTCGAAGCGGGCAGTCTGTTCGATCGCGTCCAATACCCGCGCAGCCTCGTTCTGCGAGAAAGTCACGATCCCATCGTCATCGGCCACCACAAGGTCGCCAGGTTGCACGATCTGCCCGCCCAGGCTCACCGGCACATTGACGGCGCCGGGCCCGTTCTTGTAGGGCCCCCGGTGAATAGCGGCACGTGCATAGCACGGGAAGTCGGCCTCGCGAAAGGCCGCTGAATCACGGATGGCGCCATCGAGAACGATGCCGGTGCAGCCGCGCTGCTGCGCGTAAAGCATGATGAGTTCGCCCACCAGTGCGTTGGTGGTGTCTCCGCCGCCATCGATGACCAGAACATGGCCTGGAGTAGCCATCATCAGGGCCTTGTAGATCAGCAGGTTGTCGCCCGGACGGGTCTTGACGGTGATCGCCGTTCCCACCAGTTTCTTGTGCCGGTGAAAGCGTTGCAGGCCGACGATGCCGCTCAGGCGCTGCAGGTTGTCGCTGATGTGCGGGGTGGCCACGTCCCGAAAGGCAGCCAGCAGATTTGCCGGTGCAACTGGCGGTGCGGGGTGAACGGCAAAACTGGAAGCAACCATGACATACGCCTCAACATCAATCTGATGGCGTAATTGTGAAAGTTGCCTAAAATTTCAAAAAGCGAAATTTTTCGCGCAGTTCAGTTGAACAAAAGGAAACCGTTCAGGGTTTTACCGGGCCATGATGACCTTCAAGCAGCTGGAGGCTCTTTACTGGGTCGTGCAGCTGGGCGGCTTCTCCCAAGCCGCCCAAAAACTGCACACATCGACATCTGCAGTGTCGAAACGGGTGCACGAGTTGGAAGCAAGCTTCGACCTGGAGCTTTTCGACCGATCTCAGCGCACGGCGCGCCTGACCGAAAAAGGCGAGGAAATGTTCGTGTTGGCCAAGAAGCTTCTTGAGCATCGGGACGCCGCCATCGACCAGATCGGCAAGTCGGAAGTTATTGAACGCCGCGTACGCATTGGTGTGACCGAGTTCACCGCCATGACCTGGTTGCACCGGCTGGTGGACGCTATCCAGCGCTACTACCCCAAGGTCACGATCGAGCCTGACGTGGACACGAGTGGCAATCTCAAGGAGAAACTTCTGACGGACGAACTGGACCTGGTGCTGGTTCCCGACGTGTTCGCGGAAGCGCACCTGCCGAGCCATGTGGTTGGCGAGTTCTCAAGTGTCTGGATGTGCAAGCCGGGGTTTGTCGAGCCGGGAAAGACCTTCCGGCTGCATGAATTGGCATCACGCCGACTGTTGCTTCAGGGCAGTAGGTCCGGCGCAGGCATGGCTCACAACAGCTGGATGAAGTCGCTGGGCGTTCAGCCGTCCAACGTGATCATCGTCAACAACCTCGTAGCCATGATCGGTCTCACCGCATCGGGTCTCGGCATCGGCTGCATGCCGGAGAAGTGCCTGGCCCCTATGGTGACCAACGGATCATTGATGGTCGTTCCGTGCACGCCGGCGCCCCCAGTGATGAAGTACGTCGCAATGTACAAAGGAGATCAACGAAGTACGTTGATCTCTTCGATCGTGATGCTGTCTCAGGAATGCTGCGACTTCAGTCGAATGTTCGAGATTTCTTCTCCTGGGCCCTCTGCCGATCCTGTCGGATGAGGGGCGAAGATCATGGGCCGTCGACGCCCCGGTTGGACGAGCCAACGGAACGCGTGCAAAGCGGTTGACGCGAAAGCCACGGCCCGAAATTTGGGTACGTCTCCAGGGTTTCTCCTCACCGAATCCACCCCCTTTTTTCCCCGCCGCCGCGGCGCTCGCTCTGACAATCGCCAGCGAGAGCTCAACAGACAGGTATTCGGGCTTGCTGAAAGTGGGGAAAAGATATGAGGTCTGTTTTTCTAGCCATTGCTATCGGTGGCTCCGTGCCAGCGCTTGCTCAAACTCCGGCGATTCTCTTGGAGGCTTGCAATGCGACGGAGCCTGCAAGCAAGCGACTCGAGTGCCTAAGGGCTGCCGCTGGACGTCCTGCTCCGCCCACGGCCTATAGCGGAACGCCTTCGGCCCCACACGCAGCCCCGTCTACATCCCTCCCCCACATCGCGAACGCGTACAAGCAGACCGCGCCACGCACCACCAGCCAAACTTGCTACACCGGGCCGCGAGGCGGCACCTACACGATCACGGCCAGCGGTCGGAAGAATTACAGCGGTTGCTAGGACAACCCCATGATGAGATTCGCGACGACGGTTGCGAGCCTAATATTGACGGTGGCTGCACCGACGCTCAGGGCCAACCCCGCTCACGACCAACTCACAGGAATGTCGATCACCCATCGCGCCTCCGCACTTGCTTCCCTTCTGCGCACGAGCGATGAAACGTGTCTGTCGGCCAAGCGCACCTTCTATCAGGGCAGCGACCCCGAAAGCGCGATCCCCGGCTCCGGCGTTCATCCGAGCTTGGCAGCCCGAAGCCGAAGCCGAAAACGGGGCCGCTCTTTTTCGCTTTTACGCCCACTTTGTGTTTCGGGGCGCTGCTTTAGGCAGCGCTGCGCCGCGTTCGGTGGGTCGCTCGCGCCAATGCCACTTCCAGCCGAGAAATCCTCATGGCCACTGCCCGAATTTCTCCAGCAAGCGTGTGCGATTCCAAGTCACCCGTGTTCACAGCTGCTCGAAGGGATTTTTGCAGCTTTGCTAGCTCGGCTGGGTCGTTGGCCTGCAGAAGCTTGGCAGCAGCATCGATCGTTTTGTCTGTGGCATTGCTCAAACTGCGCATTGCCGAACGGAGATCTGTGTCTCGCTTCAACATCGCCTCTTTGACCGTGAGCTCAGCCGGCGCTTTCCGATTCGCTTCGTTGGTGCGCTCGACTCGGTCTTCAATGCTTTTACCCATGGGCTTTTGTAAGGGCGGGGGCCACTCAGCGCTGCTGTGAAGCAGCAATGGGCGGACGGCAGAATGAGAATGTGACCACACTACCGTTCGGCGCGACTGCCAGATGTCAGACAAGAAGCGACCATCGCGTGAGGTGGCCTGCTCGCACTTACTCGAAGCTAGGCAGCCCAAACCCGAAGCCGAAGTCCGGCCCGCTCTTCTTCGCCTTCGCGCTCACTGCCTCTTCCTCGCGCGGCCCGACGTCGAGGTCATCGACCATCTTCTGCAGCTCGATCAGGCGCGCAGTTTTTATCCGACGAACACAATTTGCGAGAGCGACATCTGGCGAACGGATTGGTGAGAAGAAACTCGCGACGAAACTGTTCACTCGGAAATCCCACTTCGTTCTAAATCAACGACTTAGCGCCGATTCCCAATAAACGCATTTCTGCACATAGACCTCGAACTCCACCGCCCGGGGTTCCGACCTTACGCGGGCTTGGTGAAGCTGACGGGGCCACGCTGGACTGGGATGGCGCGCGGCTCGGATGAACGCGGTGCAGTCCGAGGCTTGATGTCTGTTTGAGACTACAGGTCGCAAGCGTCGCCCACTCTACGGTCCGGCGGACTTCACTCCGTGCCGCGCGCTCCAATGATGATTTCTTCTCGTCGAATCTTGTTCCGCAATGCGGCCTGTCTTGCTGTCAGCGTCACAGGCGCCACGTCGTGGCTTGCCCATGCGGGAGCGAAAAACGACCCGAAGAATCGGTCCGGCATATCGGGCCCCGCTGCGCTCGACAGGCTCAATGCAGCCGAGGAAACACCGGTGCTCGCGCAAGGCTCGCGCGGGGCCGCGGTCATGCGAGCGCAGATCCTGCTCGATCGCGCGTGGTTCTCGCCCGGCGAAATCGACGGCGGTTTCGGCGCCAACATGCGCCGCGTGGTGAAGGCCTACCAGCAGGCAAATGGTCTTGAGCAGAGCGGCAAGGTCGATGCTGCGACGTGGACCTCGCTAAAGGCCGACACTGCGCCATTGTTCGCCATCTATGCAATCACCGAGAAGGACGCGGCGGGTCCCTTTGCGGCGACGCCGCGGGCGATGGCCGAGCGAGCCAAGATGAAAACGTCCGGCTATGAGAATCTGAAGGAAGCCCTTTCGGAGAAACACCACATGTCTCCCAAGGCCTTGCTCGCCCTGAATGCCGGTGCCAAATTCGAGGCGCGTGAGGAAATCGTGGTTGTCAACATCACGAGCACGGCAGATGCCAGTGTCGTCAAGGCCGCTGCGTCGATCGAGATCGACAAGAGCGATCACATGCTGTTCGTGCTCGACGAGTCGGGCAAGCCGCTCGCCGGCTTTCCTATCAGCATCGGCGGGCCTCTGGACCCGCTGCCCTTGGGCAAGATGAAAATCATCAACGAAGTGAAGGACCCCACCTTCACGTACGATCCGGCGATCCTGAAGAAGGCGCCGGCCGGCGCGGCGAAGGTCGATATCCCCGCTGGTCCAAACAACCCGATCGGCAACGTCTGGATGGGGCTGTCGAAGCCGCACTGGGGCATCCACGGCACCCCGGCGCCTGAACGCGTGGGTACTGCGACAACCAATGGTTGCATCCACCTGACCAACTGGGATGCGGCACGCTTGTCGCAGCTGGCAAAAGCGGGCTTCGCAGTCAACGTGAAAGCCTGAAAAGACTGCCGATGCACGTGTCTCGAAGGCAAATGGCGATGGCTGTGGCTTGCCTCGCCGTGCCAGGCTGGGCGATTGCAGAGGCTTGTGACGACAGTGCCTGGCCAGCGACACTCGCCGCCCGCGCGCTGCAGTTTCCAGTCGACGGCATCCGGCCCGAAACCGTCCGGGACACGTTCCTGGACGGACGCCTCGGCCGCCGCCATGAGGCGCTCGACATCATGGCCCCGCGCGGGACGCCCGTGCGCGCCGTGGAAGACGGCAAGCTGGTCAAACTGTTCGAAAGCAAGCCAGGCGGACTCACCGTCTATCAATTCGACCCGGCAGGCCAACTTGTCTATTACTACGCGCACCTGGACCGCTATGCGGAAGGCCTGCATGAAGGCATGCAGCTTCGGGGTGGCGACCTGATCGGATATGTCGGCACGACCGGCAACGCCGCGCCCGACGCGCCACACTTGCATTTCGCGGTATTTGTGCTCGGTCCGGAAAAGCAATGGTGGAAGGGCGAAGCGCTGAACCCCTATTGCGCGTGGCGCGCCGCCCGATGACCAGGCCTCGCGTAGACGCGATCGCCTGCCACGCCGTCGCCCCGCTCGGCCGCCGCGATTGCGGCTAGTGCGCCCGCAGCGGGACCGCAGGCAAGCGCCGACAATCTTGCGGTGTAGTAGACTTGTGGTTCATCGAACTATTCATTCAATTATTCAATGAGCGGCGCAAACCTGTTGCCGGGGACTCGAGACTCCGACAGAAAGACGCTCGTCCGTCACGCTCTTTCCCAAGGACCGCGGCCCGTTGACGAATTGCTTGCTGTTCTGCAAGTGAGTCAGGCGACCTTCTCACGGACTATTCAGGAATTTGGTGGCGAAGTAATTCGGTTCCGGGAGCCTGGCGTGCGCACGCCGCGCTACGCACTCGTCCGCACCGAACCCGTGCCCACCCCTCAGCCCATCTTCCGGGTGAGCGAGGACGGTCGGGTCGCCGAGATTGGCGCTGTCAACTTTCTCCGGGGAGGCACCTGGGTCGATCTGGGCGGTCCAGACAGCCGCTTGCACGAAGGGCTGCCGCCGGCCATGGCCTTCGCTGCGCCTTCCGGCTACCTCGGCGCACGGATCGCGAAGGTGGTGGCCAGAGAGATTGGCGTGCCCTTCTCCCTTCGCGACTGGTCCGACGATCACCGGGTGAAGTTCCTCTGCTCGGTCGGCTCGGATGTGGCTGGCTCACTCATGTGGGGCGCCAGCTCGTTCGCGGCCCACATGGCGTCGCGGCAGGTCCCGCCGATTGCGACCGCCGACATTCCTCGGGCCTACCAGGATTTGGCGAACGCGACGAGCCAGACGGGCATCGGCAGCAGCGCGGGGGGCGAAGAGCCCAAGTTCACGTGCGAGACAGAGGCGAAGGGGCATCTCATTGTGAAGTTCGCACGCGCCGGGACCCGCTCCTCGGAGATGCTCATCCTGGAGGAATTGGCGTTGCGCGCGCTCGGCGAGTCCGGGATGCCAGCGGCTCCGGCTTGCTACTTCGAGATGGAAGAGTACGGCTTCCTGGAGGTCGAGCGCTTCGACCGCATCGGGCGGTTCGGCCGCCGGGGAATGATCTCCGCAGGGGCGATCGATGACGAGCTGTTCGGGATGCGGGACAACTGGCCATCGTTCGCGCAGCGCTGCGAGGAAGCGGGAATGATCGGGCCTGGCTCCGTGCGGCGGATCCTCGTGCTGACCGCCTTCTCAGAGCTGATCGGCAATGGCGATCGGCACTTTGAGAATCTCTCGCTCATGACCGACGAGCGCGGGCGGCCTACCGAGGTATCGCCGGCCTACGACATGCTCCCCATGATGTATGCGCCCGTCGGCGGCGGCATCGAGCCGCCCTTGCGGCTCGTCACGCCATCGTTTCAGTCGCTGGGGGCCAGGCCTGACGTCTGGGAGCAGGCGTTCGACGCGGCACACCGCTTCTGGACAGCTGCCGCAGCGGACCCGCGGCTCTCATCGGAGATGCGCGAAATCGGCGCGAGGAACGCTCAACACATTGGTGAGGTCGTGGCCCCGCTGCTACCCGTGCCGGAGGTCCCTGGCCGAGATTCAGCAGGCGATACGAAGCAGCCGCATTGAGCAGTGCTGCGTTCTGCGCGGCGCCGGGGGCTCAATGAACCGGTTGCAGCCCTTAGTTCGAGGTGGCAAGGCTGGACCCCCGGCACGGGCAAGACCAAGCGAGCCACGTGAAGAGGGATGCCACGACACGGTGCCGATGTCGGTCCGATCGCCCATCGCTTGCTACCCTCTTGACCATGCTCATCAAACCCTTGTGCGGCGCAGCGCTATTCGCGTGTCTTCTGTTCCTGCTGGGAAGCGTCACACAATCCCCGGACCCGTGTGCGGCCACGCAAGACTTCGTATACCCCCTCGCCGCGCCTTTGTTGATCCTGGGATCCATCGCGTGGCTGGGTGTGTCCAGCTGGTGCATTCCCTTTTCCGGGCGCTGGACAATTCGCCTTGGCTACACCGTCCTAATGCGGTCGTTTCGGTGGTGCTGGCAGTTGGCCTTTTGATGGGCGCGTTGCTTGTCGTTATGAGATACGAACACCTGATGCCGTTTCTGCTGGAACGCGATTGCTATGGGGATGCCACCCCCTCGATGCTGGGCATGACCGTGGCGGGCGCGATCGCGATGTTTCTTGGATTGTTGAGCGTCGACCGTGCGGCGACGGCCCTGCAAAGCCGTCATCGCAGGTCCGTCGGAGCACGTTGAACCACACGCGTCCAACCATGGCTCGATCAAGGGTGGCTCATACCAGGACCCCAGGTATCGTTTCACGCGACTACCGCACAGACTTCACGCCGGCTTCACTCGCCTCGCGCACACTGCCTCTCGACAGCGGTCGGCGCCGGTAGAGGCAAGGGGAGAAAAGCAATTGCTCAGGGAAACGCCTCGATGCCGACCGCTGTCACCTTTGTATGAGCCACGCGCGCCGGGCGCGATCCCAGCGGGAACGGACCGGAGCGGGCCCGGCAACGCTTCACCGGGGATGCCGCAGATCGCGGCCAGTCATCTTCGCCCTGCCTGGCGACGGAGCCATTGAGAACCTATTTACCCGGCTAGAAGAGCCCGCGTTGTGAAGTCGTCAGGGCCATGAAATTTTCTCCGAGGGGCTGAAGAATGGCATCGGCAATCGGCTGGAGCTGCCGGGTGAGGTAGTGTTCGTAGTCGATGGGCGAATGGCGGGTTTCCAGCGGCTCCGGCCCGTTTCGTGTCATGACGTATTCGATCCAGCCGCCCTTCTGGTATTGCATGGGCCGGCCGACCCGGCCGTTGTGTTCGTCGGCCATGCGGGCGGCCCGGACCTGCGGCGGCACGTTGACCAAGTAGGCGTCGAGCCGATGGCGCAGGCGCTTGCGGTAGATGAGCAGTGCATCCTTGTCGCCAGCCAGCGTCGACCTCGCATAGTTGGTCACGAACGGCTTGTAGGGCTCGCCCTGAAAGATGCGTGAAAGCAGGCCCTCCTGGAACTGCCGCGCCAGCGGCGTCCAGTCGCTGCGCGCCATCTCCAGTCCGCGGTACACCATCGCCTCCTTGCCCGTGGCATCGGCACCGAGCCCCGCGTAGCGCTTCTTGCTGCCGACCTCCGAGCCGCGAATGGTGGGCATGAAGAACTTCTTGTAGTGGGTGTCGACCTCGATTTCGAGAAAACTCTCCAGGCCCTGCGCCTCCCGCAGCCCGCGGGCCCACCAGTCGTTGATGTCGGCGGCCAGGCTGGCCGCGACGGCATGCGCCGCCTCGTTGGTGTGGGGGCTCTTGAGCCATACGAAGATGGAATCGGTATCGCCGTAGATGGCCTCGTAGCCACGCTCCTCCACGAACTCGCGCGTGCGTTTCATCATCTCGTGCCCGCGCAGGGTCACGGCGGACACCAGCGCGGGATTGAAGAACCGGCACTCGGCCGCCCCCAGCACGCCGGCGAAGGAGTTCATGAGCAGCTTCAGCGCCTGGGACAGCGGCTCGTTCTCCGTCCGCTTGGCCTCGTCCCGGGCGCGCCAGAGCGTGGTCACGATCGCGGGCAGGCAATGTCTGTCGCGCGAGAAGACGGTCCCCTGCGGCCCATGGACGCGCAGGGCCGGGTCGCCAGCCTCCGAGCCCTCGACCAGGCCCACCGGGTCGACCAGGAAGGTCCGGATGATCGAGGGATAGAGGCTCTTGTAGTCCAGCACCACGACCGAGTCGTAAAACCCCGGCTTCGAGTCCATGACGTAGCCGCCGGGGTAGGCCTTGCTCGGAATCTCGCCCACGTTGGGCGCCACGTAGCCCAGGCGGTGCATCCGCGGCATGTAATGGTGGCTGAACGCGGCGATGGAACCGCCGAAATGATCGGCCTGCAGGCCGGTGGTCTGGGCCCGCTCCATCACGAACTGCAGCAGCTTCGTCTTGTCGAAGATGCGCAGGACCAGTTCGCAGTCCTTGATGTTGTAGATCGCGAGCGCGGGCTTGTCTTCCTGGTAGCGCCGTTCGATCTCCGCCATCTTGTCGTATGCGTCGCCAATAGCCTTGCCTTCGCCGAGCAGCGCTTGCGAGACGGTCTCGAGGCTGAAGGACGGGAAGCTCCACACGGCGGCCTTGAGTGCGTCGATGCCGTCGATGACGACTCGCCCCGGTGTGGGCGCGAACAGATAGCCCTGCTTGCCCGGATGGGTTCGCCACTCGATGGGGCGGCGCTCTCGTCCCAGAAGGAGTTGCACGCCGCAGTTGTCGGCCGTCTTCTGCAGCACGCGCAGGTCGAACTGGATGACGTTCCAGCCGATGACGACGTCGGGGTCGTTGCGCTCGAGCCAGTCGTTGAGCTTCTCGAGCATGACTTGGCGCGACGGGCAGTAGATCAGCGAAAAGGCCATGGGCTCATCCGATTCAGATGGCGCGTCCGATGGCGGCTCGTGTGGCGGCTCGCCCAGCATGAAGACGACACGCTCCGCCATGCCATCCAGCGCGATGGAATAGAGCGCTTCGTTCTGGCTCGTCTCGATGTCCAGCGACACGACCTTCAGCACGGGCCGGAATTCGGGCGCGGGCTTGAGCTTGCAGTCGACGATGGTGGCGCGCTCTGAACGCCCTCCTTCCACCCGCACGCCCGCGGTGATGAAGCGTTCCATCAGGTAGCGGTCGTGCGGCCGCACGTCGGCCTCGAGCAGGGGAATGCCCTGCGCGTCGAGGGCGCGTGCCAGCCGACCGAGCTGGCGGAAGTGCTTCGCATAGACACCGAGGACAGCTTCCCGACGAAAGGTCTTGAGCGCGAGCGCACGCAGCTGCACGCCCGGCATGACCGCGAGCTGTGCTTCGACCGCCGCCCTGTGCCGGGTGGCGACGAACGCAACGCTGGTCCGCGCGGTCAGGACCACTTTCCTCGGCCCCGCGTCGGTAGCCAGCCAGTACTCGATCTCCGTTCCGGCGGGCGCATCTCGCCAGTGGCGCGTGAGGATAAAGCCCTTGAGTTCAGTGGATGTCACGGGAGCTTAGAAAGTCGGATCGAGCGGGAAGGCGGACTTGGGGGCAGGTGATTTTCACCTGACCGTGTGCAGCTGCTATCTGCAGGGGACGATTGCCCGATCGACGCGCTCGCCACGAGCCGGCGCGAGCATTTCGGAAGCCTCTGGCCAGTCGAAGGTGCAGAGCCCGCGAGACTCGCGGGGCACTCTCAGGGTTTGCGTTGACGAGATATGGGTCAAACCCTGTTCCGGAGAACAGTAAGAACTACGTAATATTCCGCCCGCACCCCAACCAAGATACTCATGCTCAACGTCGACCTGCCCGCGCCCGCTGCGACCGTTCGCAGCCTTCTTGCCAGCCGCGGGATCGTTCCGGCGCTGGCCTTGCTCAACGATAGGACGTCCTATCGGTTCACGGCGATCTACAAATTGAACGGCGACGTGATGCGTGCGGCGCATGCCTTCGACCGCGACTCTGAATACCGCACCTGGTTGAAGGTGGTGCCTCTGGGCAAGAGCTTCTGCCAGCACGCGCTCGAGCACGGCGAGTTCATGACCAGCCATGCCTCCGGAGATCAGCGCCTGACGAACCGACCTTATGTCGGCATGGTCGAGTCGTACTACGGTCGGCTGCTGACGCGAGGATGCGGCACGCCTTATGGCACCTTCATCCATTTCGACTTGGAGTCGCGCAGCATTCCTACAGAGGAAATTAGCTTCCTGCGCGAGGTGATTCCGCAGTTCATTGACTACTTGGATTGAACAGGCGACAACAAGGGCCCACCAAACGAGCGCCCGGTGTTGAAGGCAAATCCGGCAGCCGCGCCCTGGGGCGCAGCTTCGATCACTGTGACACGACCGCAATCCCCTTGAACTGCCCCGCCTTCGCATGCTTGTCGGGCCGGGGATAGCGCTGCGGCGAGAAGCGGTGCAGCAGGTGCGCCTCGCGCTCGGTGGCAAGCACAAGGTTGGCCAGCTTCACATGCCCGAAGCCGCGGATCGAGAGCGGCAGCGCCGCGAGTTGCGCGGCGAGCTGCTGGTTGGCGCAGGAGAGATCGGCAGTCAACTCATCGAGCCGCTGGTCGAACTGGGCGATGAGTGCGCGCTCCATCCGGCGCTCCTGCGTGTAGCCGAACAGGTCGAAGCCCGTGCCGCGCAGGCGCTTGCCGTGCGCCAGCCACTTCATCGCCGGCAGCATCCACGCGCCCAGGCGGATCTTGGCGGGCGCCCGACCGTGCGCGGCGCGAGAGAGCAGCGGCGGCGCCATGTGGAATTCGAGCTTGAGGTCGCCTTCGAACTGGTCCTTGAGGTTCTGCAGGAACGCGCCGTCGGTGTAGAGGCGCGCGACCTCGTACTCATCTTTGTAGCTCATGAGCTTCAACAGGCTGCGCGCCGCGTTGCGTGTGAAGGGCAGGCTCGCGTCGCCGCCCGGCAGCGCAGACTCGGCCGCCTGCAGCGCGCGGATGCGCTGCTCGAAGCGCGCAGCCCATGCGGCGTTCTGGTAGCCAGTGAGATGGCGGCGCGCATCGGCGACGAGCGCGTCCAGCGGCCGCTCGTCGGCCTGCTGCGCCTGCGGGTCCATCGGCGTCGCTCGCAGTTGGTCGAGCGCCGCAGGGGCGCCCGCTGCAAGCCGGCCCAGCGAGAACGCCGACTGGTTGGCGGCCACGGCCACGCCGTTGAGTTCGATCGCATGCATCAGCGCCTCCAGGCTCAGCGGCACGAGGCCGCGCTGCCAGGCATAGCCGGTCGCGACGATGTTCGCGGCCAGCGTGTCGCCGAGGAACTCTTCGGCCAGGCTCTGTGCGTCGAAGGTCTCGACCTGTTCCTCGCCCGCGACGAAGCGCATCTTCTCGAGCAGCAGGTCCACATGCAGCTCGGCATCGGGGTTGCGCAGGGACTCGGCCACCGGAATCTCGTGGATGTTCGCGAGCACGCGCGTGCGCCCGTGCCGCACGGTCTGCAGCGCGTCGGACGAGGCGCCCACCACCACGTCGCACGCGAGGATGGCGTCGGCCTGCTGCGTGTCGATGCGCACCTGGTTCAGTCGCTCTGGTGTGTCGGCCAGCCGCACGAAACTCAGCACCGAGCCGCCCTTTTGCGCGAAGCCCATGAAATCGAGCACGCTGGCCGCCTTGCCTTCGAGGTGCGCGGCCATCGCGATGACCGCGCCGACCGTCACCACGCCGGTGCCGCCCACGCCGGTCACCAGCAGGTCGTACGGGCCGGTCCACGCGTGCGGCGCCGGATGCGGCAGTGCGGCCACGCGGTGCAGGAAGGCATCGCGCCCGGCCGCGAGCGCCCCGCTCTTGCGGCGCAGCTTGCCGCCGCTGACGCCCACGAAGCTGGGGCAGAAGCCCTTGGCGCAGGAGTAGTCCTTGTTGCAGCTGGTCTGGTCGATCTTGCGCTTGCGGCCCATGGACGTCTCGTGCGGCAGCACCGCCACGCAGTTGCTCTGCACGGTGCAGTCGCCGCAGCCTTCGCACACGGCCTCGTTGATGAACAGGCGCTTGGGCGGATCGGCCAGCTCGCCCTTCTTGCGTCGGCGGCGCTTCTCGGCGGCGCAGGTCTGCTCGTAGATCAGCACGGTCACGCCGGGCATTTCGCGCAGGCGCCGCTGCACCTCGTCGAGCGCGGCGCGGTCGTGGAACTCGGTGCCGTGCGGAAAGCGGTTCTTGATGGCGTCGTACTTGCCGATGGCGTCGCTCACGACAACCACCTTGGTGACGCCTTCCGACTCCACCTGCCGCGCGATCGCGTCCACGCTGATGACCCCGTCCACCGGCTGCCCGCCGGTCATCGCGACCGCGTCGTTGAACAAGATTTTGTAGGTGAGCGTGGCCTTGGCGGCGACGGCCTGGCGGATCGCCAGGTAGCCCGAGTGGTAGTAGGTGCCGTCGCCTAGGTTCTGGAAAACATGTGGCGTCTTCGTGAACATCGCGTGCGAAATCCAGTCGACACCCTCGCCGCCCATCTGGATGAGGCCCGCGGTGCTGCGGTCCATCCAGTTGGCCATGAAGTGGCAGCCGATGCCCGCGCGCGCGGTCGATCCCTCGGGCACCTTGGTGCTGGTGTTGTGCGGGCAGCCGGCGCAGAAATACGGCAGGCGCTTGACGGCATCGCTCGCATTGCCCAGCAGCTCGGGCGGCGTGAAGTCGCGCACATGCTGCAGATGGTCGCCCAGTTCGTGGTTGTCGGGAAAGTGCACGGCCAGCCAGTGCGCGACCAGTTCGATGAGGCGCGAAGGGCGCAGCTCCCCCAGGGCCGACACCAGCGGCAGGCCCGCGCGATCGTGCTTGCCCACGAGCACGGGGCGCGCATCGGCGGGCGCGTTGTAGAAGATGTCGCGCAGCTGTGTCTCAACCACCGCCCCCTTCTCTTCCACGACGAGGATCTCTTCGAGCCCACGCGCGAAGTCCTTGATACGCGTCTGCTCGACCGGAAAGCTCAGCCCCACCTTGTAGAGCCGCACGCCGGCGCGCGCGAGCTGCGCGGGCGAGAGTTCCAGGCGCCGCAGCACCTCCATCAGGTCGTGGTGCGCCTTGCCGCAGGTGACGATGCCCACCTTGGCGTGCCGGCTCACGATGACGTGGCGGTCGATGCTGTTGCGCTGCGTGAATGCGGCCACGGCCGCGAGCTTGTCCTCCAGCCGCGATTCGATGCGCAGCGACGGCAGGTCGGGCCATCGGTAGTGCAATCCGTCCGCCGGCGGGCGGTGACCGGTGGCGGCGCGCACGGCATCGGCGTCTTCCCAGGCGGCAACGCGCGCGTTCACCGCGTCGAGGTCCACGGTGCCGGCGCTCTCGACGATCTCGGACAGCGCCGCCATGCCGACCCACGCGCCCGAATAGCGCGAGAGCTCGTAGCCGTACAGGCCGAACTCCAGGTACTCGGCCACGCTCGCGGGCTGCATCACGGGCATGCGCCATGCCATGAAGGCGTGGTCGCTCTGGTGCGGCATCGACGACGACACGCAGCCGTGGTCGTCGCCAGCCACCACCAACACGCCGCCGCGCGGCGACGAGCCGTAGGCATTGCCGTGCTTGAGCGCGTCGCCCGCGCGGTCCACGCCCGGCCCCTTGCCGTACCACATCGCATAGACGCCGTCGACCGTGCGCTCGGGGTCGGACTCCACGCGCTGCGTGCCGAGCACCTGCGTGGCCGCGAGCTCCTCGTTTACCGCGGGCACGAAGCGGATGCCGGTCTTCTTGAAGCGTTCGCCGGCTTTCCAGATGGCCTGATCGACCATGCCCAGTGGCGAGCCGCGGTATCCGCTGACGAAGCCCTGCGTGTGCAGGCCGCGCGCCGCGTCGCGCTGTTTCTGCATCGCCAGGATGCGGATCAGCGCCTGCGTGCCGGTGAGGAAGACTGCGCCGGCATCGGCCCAAAGGTTGTCGGAAAGCTGGTAGTCGGGCCGCCGGAGCGCGGTCGTCTTGTGGGGTGCGTTCATGCCCGGAATTGTTCCGCCGCCCCCCGAGTAAGTGTTTCTTCAATACACTCGCGCAGACCCTTGTTTGAAGAAGAATCCTCTCGGAAACCTCTATGAACGTTGATTCTGTTTCTCTTGACGAGCATTGCCTCAAGATTCTTTCTGCACTGCAGCACGACGGGCGGCAAACCGTGCAGCAGATTTCCGAGGCCGTCGGGCTCTCGCCCACGCCCTGCTGGAAGCGCATCAAGGAGATGGAGGCCGCCGGCGTGATCCGCGGCTACACCACGCGGGTCGACCCTGAACTGGTGGGCCTGCACGTCTCGGCCGTGGCCGAGGTGAACCTCGACCGCCACAGCGAGGCGATGGTGCAGCGCTTCGAGGAGGTGGTGGCCGCGAGCCCGCAGATCATCCGCTGCGTGTCGGCCACTGGGCCCGCGGACTACATCCTCCACGTGACCGTGCCGGACATGAAGCACTACGAGCGCTTCCTGCACGAGGTGCTCTTCAGCCTGCCGGGCGTGACGCACGTGCGCTCGAGCATCGTCCTGCGCGAGATCAAGTCGGAGGTGGCGCTGCCGCTCGGCCACCTGCTCGGCGCGAAGACGGGGCCGTCGCCTTCGCGGCGCTAGGAGGCGTGCTCGCCCGGCGGGCCGTTACCGCCCCCCAACGAATTCGAAACCCAACGCGCTCAGCAGCCGGCTTGGTTCCGACCGCCGCAGCGGTCCGGTCGATGGAGTTCACTCCATAGCTGAGTCATTCTCGGTGTCGTCGAGAGTCACGGCCAGCCGAAGCACCTGCCCGGTCAGAAACTGTGCGCGCGGGCCGGTCACGTAGTCGAGCAGCGGCATGCAGGCCTGCGGTGCCAACCCTTGCGGCAGTTCCAGCGCATTCATGCGCAGCCCATGGGCGCCCCATTCAGCGGCCAGCGTGGCCACCAGCATCCGGGCGGCATCGGCATCGCCGGCCAGTTGCCAGCCAATCTCCGATTCGGGCGCAGGCAGCAACAGCGTGAGGCTGGCCAGTGCGACGTGGCCCGAACGAAAGCAGCGAGCCGCATCGAGCACGGCATCCAGCCGCGTGCCGGGCTGCGCATCCAGCGCGCGAGCGTCGATGACAGCCGGATAGCCTGCGCGGTGGAGGTTGCCTGCATGCGCGCGCACCCACACGCCCAGTGCTGCATGCCAGGCCGGCTCGCGCACGGATTCGAGATGCGGACGCAAGGGTGTATCGAATGGAAGGGACGAATGCTCGCAAGCCGGTAGCGGCTGGCTTCCTCCGCACACACGGACGAGCCGCCGTCGAGCACCAGCATTTGTCCGGTGAGCACACGCGCGCCGGGACTGGCCAAGAAGCACAACGCTTGCGCCATGTCCTCGGGCTCGGCCATCCGGCCCAGCGGAATTTTCGACACCGCCTGCGCAGGGTCCAACCGCCCGCCTTCTATCAGGCGCTTCACGAGTTCGGTCCGCACGAAGCCCGGCGCCAGCGTCGTCACGGTCCAGTCGGGCCGGGCTTGCGCCAACGCGCGGCTCTGCCCGATCAGTCCGGCCTTGCTGGGGCTGTAGAGACCGCGCCACGGAATCGCGCGCAGGCCTGCGCCGGAAGCCACATTGACGATGCGCGCGCCGGGGCGCAGATGCGGCGCACAGGCCTGCACCATCCGCGCCGGCGCGGCCAGGTTGAGCGCAAGAAGGCGAGCCGCCGTGCCGTCATCGTGTCCCGACGTGGCCTCGGCACCACCGGCCGACAGGCCCGCGTTGTTGATCAATGCATCGAGCGGCGGAACCTCGTGACCCAGACGCTCGATCCGCGCCGCATCCGTCAGGTCGGCCACGAGGCTCATCGGTGGCTCGGCATCGGCCGGCCAGGCGGCCTCGAGACGTCGCAGCGCACCCGCATCGACATCGACCAGCACGCAGCGCCATCCCGCACGGGCAAGGGCCAACGCCGTGGCACGGCCGATGCCCGCACCGGCGCCGGTGAGCAGCACGGTGTGCGGCCCGGCCAGAGGAAGCTCACGAGGCGCGCGCGACGAATCGGTCGTCATGCAATCGGGCGACTTCAGGCGCCGCGCACGTGGCTCAACAGCGCGTACACGGCGTCGTCCGGCGCTGCCCTGCCGACCGGCTGGCGCACGCCGAACAGCGCGGCGTCGTCTTGCGTCAGCTCTGGCCGTATGCGCTCCTCGATCCAGTCGTAGACCACGGTACGCGAGGCCACGCGCCACTCGACGCCGCGACGCTCGAAACGGTCCACGTAACGGCCGCAAAGGAAGGTCTCGCAATCCGGCTGCGCAGCCGTCGCCTGCAGTGCGAAGAAGCTGCTTTCCACCGCAGCAACCTCGCCATGCAGCTCGATCAGCACGTTGGTTATCTGGTGGACGCGGCGTCCGCCCTGCCGCAGCCGGCCCAATGCCTGAGTGATGAAACCGGCGGCGCTACCGTTCCACGCGCCGTGGCAATCCGTGGCGTCCTCCCAGTAGGCCGAACGCAAGGCAGCCTCGTCGCAGCGGTCGATGCCCCGGCAATACCGCAGCAGGCAGTCGCGGATCGCTTCGCGGTCCAGCAGCGATTGCAAGCCCGCCGACATCGGCTCGGGTGTGCTCATTCAGCAGTGGGCGCGGCGCGCCGAAACAGCTGCACCAGGTTGCCCTCGGGATCGCGCAGTGACAGCACGGCCCCGTGGCCGCCCATGTCGCGCAGGCCCAGGACCTGCCCGCCGGCTGCGACGATGCGTTCCTGCGCGCCTTCGAAGTCGTCCACCTCCAGCACCATCACCAGCCCGCTGGTGGCGGGCGCCGCCTCTTCAAGGCATGCCAGGGCCACGTTGGTATTGCCCACGCCGTACTGGATCCAGCGGTCGCCATCGCGAAACTTCATCGGCAGGCCGAGGGCACCTTCGTAGAAGGCATGCAGGCTGGCCGGCTCCTTCGCCACGACGAACACGTTCTGCACCCGCTTGGGCGATGCAACGGCGCCGCTCACAGCGATGTCTCCGAGGCGCCGCCGTCCAGGCGCAGCACGTCCGCGTTGAAGAAGCGCGAGCTGTCGCCAGCCAGGAAGCAGATGGCATCGGCGATGTCCTCCACCGTGCCCAGGCGGCCCAGCGGCGTGCGTGCGATGCGCCGGGCATCGAGCTCTGCGTTGCGATGCTTGGCCGTGCCCTCGGTAGGCACCGCACCGGGCGCGACCGCGTTCACGCGAATGTTGCGCGCGCCCAGGTCGGCGGCCGATGCCCGGGTGATGCCTAGCACGCCGGCCTTGATGCCGCTGTAGACCACCGATCGCATGGGCGACTTGAAGGCTGCGATCGAGGCCACGTTGATGATCGAGCCGCCGCGTTCCGGGTCCATGGCCTCGGCCGCCGCCTGGATGCCCCAGATCACCGACTTGAAGCCGATCTCCACCATGCGGTCCATGACCTCGGGCGTGATCTCCGCCAGCGGCTGGTAGCGCACCCAGGCGGCGTTGTTGACCATGATGTCCAGCCGCCCCGCATCGCGCGTGAACTGCGCCACGGCTTCGCGCATGCCTTCGCGCGTCGACACATCGCTGGGCAGCCCGATGGCCTGGCCGCCCAGCGCGCGGATCTCGGCCACGGCCTCCTCCACGAACTCGGGCTTCAGGTCGTTGATGCCGACCGTGGCGCCCAAGCGAGCCATGGCGCGTGCGGTGGCGCGGCCGATGCCGTGGCCGGCGCCGCTGATGAAGGCCGCTCGGCCTGAAAGAGACGGGGTCATGGGTGGGCTTTCGTGAGGGGTTGCTCGGGCACCAGCAGGGCGTCCAGCGCATGCGCGCCCCGCCCCAGGTCCAGCACCGTCAGGGGGTTGATATCGATCTCGGACACGCTGTCGGCATGGCGCATGGCAAATCGCGACAGCGCCGCGATGGCCTTCGCCGCCGCCGGCACATCGGCTTTGGGCCGGCCGCGCGCGCCGTCGAGCAGCGCAAAGGCCCTGAGCGACTGCAGCATGGCGGTGGCCTGCGCCTCGTCGACAGGCGCCGGCTGCAGGGCCACGTCCTTGAAGATCTCGGCAAAGATGCCGCCCAGGCCGACCATCACCATCGGGCCGAACATCGGGTCCTTCTTGGTGCCCAGGATCAGCTCGACGCCGCCCTGCACCATCTGCGCGACGAGCACGCCGGCGATGCGCGCCTCGGGCGCCTTCTGCGCCACACGCGAGAGCAGGTTTGCGTACTCCTCGAGCAGCTGCGCTTCGGAGCGCACGCCGACGAACACGCCGCCGACCTCGGTCTTGTGGGCGATGTCGGGGGAGACGATCTTGAGCACCAGCGGAAAGCCCATCGTGCGCGCCGCGGCGAGCGCCTCGTCGCGGTTGGCGGCGATCGCTTCCCGCGGCACGGGCAGGCCGGCCTCCGCCAGCACGGCCTTGGCGCTCGCCTCGGTGGCGAAGGCCTCTACGGCCAGCGGCGCGCGCTCGATGGCCGGCGCCGCAGCCCGTGCGGCGTCGCGCGCACCGAAGCGCATCAGCGCCGCCACGGTCGCGCAGGCCGCATCGATGCCTTCGACCACGGGAAAGCCCATGGCATTGAGCGTGGCGCGCACGTCCTGCGGCGCGCGGGCACACAAAAGGATCAGTCGCGAAGGATGGTCCTTGCGCACCTGCTCCAGCGCGGCAAGAAACACATCGCGCAGCCGGGGCACATGAAAGGCATTGGCCGACTGCAGGATCAGCGCATCGCAGCTGGCATCGCGCGCCACGGCATCCAGCACCTGGGCCAGCACCTCGGGCCGGCTCGACACCTGCGCCGTCATGTCGACCGGGTTGGAGGGCGCGGCGAAGGGCACGATCGACAGGATGCGCTCCTGCGTCTGCGCGGCAAGCTTGGGCAGCGCCAGGCCTTGCGCGCTGGCCGCATCGGCCAAGAGCACGCCGAAACCGCCGGAAGCCGTGAGCACGGCCACGCGGTGGCCGCCGGGCACGCGCGCCGGACCGACGACGGACAGCGCATGGCCGACTTCGAGCAGTTGCTCGATGCTGGGTACGCGGATGGCGCCGGCGTTGCGCAGCACGGCATCGAACACGGCATCGGAACAGGCCAGCGCGCCGGTGTGCGAGGCCGCAGCCTCGCTGCCGGCCTCCGAGACGCCGACCTTCAGAACCACCAGGGGTTTGCCCGCCTCGCGGGCCATGGCCATGGCCTGCGTCAGCTTCGCGCCGTCACGGCAGGTTTCCATGCAGCACAGGATCACCGAGGTGCCCGGGTCCGCAGCGAGCGAGGCGATCGCATCGGCGATGTCCACGTCGCATTCGTTGCCCGTGGTCAGCATGCGGCTCACGCCCAAGCCGCGCTCGCCGGCCAGGCGCAGCGTGAAGCTGCCCAGGTTACCGCTCTGCGAGACGATGCCCACCGGGCCGGCCACGGGAAACGACGACTCCAGCGCCACCGAGAAGGTGGCGATGCTCTTGTCGGGCACGCCGATCGCGCCCAGGCAGTTGGGGCCGACCACGCGCATGCCGGTGGACCGCGCGACGTCGCCGATCTGGGCCTGCAGGCGACTGCCCTCCTCGCCCATCTCTGAAAACCCGGCCGACAGGATGACCGCGGCTTTCACGCCGCGCCGGGCGCAATCCTTCACCGCGTCGAGCACGCCCGCGGGCGGCACGGCGACCACGGCCAGCTCGGGCGCTTCGGGAACGTCGTCCAGGCTCGCGTAGGCTGGCAGCGACTGCACGAGGCCCGCCTTGCGGTTGATCGGGTAGATGCCGCCCGCGTACCCGTACTTCTGCAGGAACTGCAGGGGCCGGCCGCCGATCTTGGTGACGTCGTCCGACGCCCCGAAGATGGCAATCGAGCGCGGCTTGAACAGCGCGTCCATGCCGCGCCCCACTTCCACGACCGGCATCTCAGCGCCCCTTGTAGACAGGTTTGCGCTTCTCGAGGAAGGCCTGGCGGGCTTCCTGCGCGTCCTCGGTGCGGGCCAGCGCCATGGTGAAGTTCTGCTCGAAGCGGTAGCCGTCCCGCTGCGGCATCAGGTCCATCATGTTGGCGGCCTGCTTCGCATAGGCGATGGCCAGCGGCGCCTTGGAGGCGATCTCCTGCGCAATCTCCAGCGCCAGCGGCATCAGCTGCTCGGCGGGCACCACTTCGTCGATCACGCCGCGGCGGTACAGCTCGGCGGCAGGCACCTTCATGCCGGTGAAGAACATGCGGCGCGTGAACGAACGCCCGACCATGGTCCGCAGCATCGAGACACCGCCCGCGAGCCCGACGTTGATCTCGGGCATGGCGAAGGTGGCGTCCTCGCTCGCCAGGAAGATGTCGCAGGAGGCCATGAGGCCGAAGCCCGCGCCCAGCGCGGGGCCGTTGACGGCCGCGATCACGGGCTTGGCGCATTCGCGGATGGCATTGCCCGTCTCGCGGGTCCAGCGGTTGTGGTCGAGGAAGTCACCGGCCTTGTCGGCGTTGGGCCGATCCTTCAGGTCCGCACCCGAGCAGAAGAACTTGCCGGTGCCCGTGAGAATCGCCACGCGCACGTCGGTGCGCTCGGAGACCTCATCGAAGATCTCGATCAGGCGGCGGCGCGTGGCGCGGTCCAGCGCGTTGACCGGCGGCTTGTCCAGCCGGACGACGGCGATGTAGTCAGAAACTTCCAGATTGATGCTCATCGCACGCTCCCGGTTTGGTTGGAAAGAGAAACTTGTGGTGCGCAGGCCTCTGGCGCCAGCAGCCGGGCGACGTGCAGGAGCCGGTCGCCGTAGCGAAACTCGGAGGCGATGAGGCGCTGCGCCATGCGGGTGGCCAGCACCTCCTCGCTCACGCCCATGCCGCCGTGCATCTGGATGGCCGATTCGGCACAGGCGCGCGCCGATTCGGCCAGCGACACCTTGGCCAGGCGCAAGGTGCGGCGCAGGTCGGGGGCATCCTGCTCGTGTTCGTGGAAGCAATGGATCACGAGGCCTTTGGCGCCCAGATACTTCACGTACATGTCGGCCACGCGATGGCGTAGCACCTGGAAGCTCGAGAGCGCCACGCCGAACTGGCGCCGCTCCTTCAGGTGGGTGACGCTCTGGCGGATGAGGGTTGCAAGCGCAGCCACCGTGTCGGCAGCCGTGAGCAGCAAGGCGGCATCGGTTGCCTTGGCGCGCGCATCGCTTGCCGCGGCGCCACGCGCGATGCACGCGCTCTCGGGCACTGCCAGCTGGGCCAGGACGAAATCCGCGCCCAGGCGGCCCTCCATCGTCCGGTAGCGGGCCCTCGGTGCGCCGACACGATCCGCATCGACCAGGAAGATGGCGTCCTCGCCATCGACCTGCGCAGGCACGAGGTAATGCGTGGCAGGCAGCGTCGCATCCACGCCCTGCACCGCCCCGCTCAATTCGTAGCCGATGTCGAGGTGCCTGGCCGTCACGGCATTGACGTCGGGCGTCGCCGACAAAGCGGTCAGGGGCGCTATTTGCACGCTGCCTTCTGCCACCGCCTCCAGCCAGCGCCTGGCCGTTTCGGCACCCGCGACCTGCAGCAGCAGCGGCACCACGGCGCAGGTCTCGACCACCGGCAGCTGCAGGCCATGCGTGGCAAGCCCCTCCACGATGGACGCGAGATCGCTCAGGCTGCCGCCGACACCGCCGGCCTCCTCGGGCACGAGGGTGGCCGTCCAGCCCAGTTCGCGCACGGGGTCGCCCTGGATCTCGATGGCGACGTGGTCTTCGGCATAGCGGCTCGCCGCGTCCAGCAGCATGCCGGGAAAGAGCGACGGGAAAGATGTGGACATGGCTCAGGCTCCCAGGAGTTCGTTGGCGACCACGTTGCGCTGCACCTCGGAGGTGCCGCCGGCGATGGTTCGGGCACGCGTGAACATGTAGTTCTGGATCCAGGTGGCGTCGGGCACGTCGTCCCCCACCTCGGCGAGAAAGCGATGGGCAGCATCGGGACCGACCGCATCGAGGGCGATGGTCGTCAGGCGCTGCGCGACGTCGGCGCAGGTCATCTTGATGACCGAGGGCTGCACGCCCAGCGGGCGCTGGTGGATCAGGTCGTCGGTGGCCTGCGCCATCATCACGCGCGCGCCCTTCACGTCGGCCTCGCACAGCAGCAGCTTGTGGTGCAGGCCGCTGAAGTCGCGCAGCCCCGCGGTGGCACGGCTCGCCCCTTCCACCAATTGCGTGACCTGGCGGCGCATGAGCTCCAGCCGCGCCACGTTGGCCGGCGGAAGGCGTTCGCGCTCGAGCAGGAACTTCGCGCAGGTCCACCCCTTGCCGACCTCGCCGACGAGGTTGTCGGCGCGCACGCGCACCTCGTCGAAGAACACCTCGTTCAGGTGATGCCAGCCGTCGATCGTCCGGATGGGGCGCACGGTGACGCCCGGGGTATCCATCGGCACCAGCAGCAGCGAGATGCCTTCCTGCTTCTTCGCTTCCTTCGACGTGCGCACCAGCATGTAGATCATGCTGGCCTCGTGGGCATGCGAGGTCCAGATCTTCTGGCCGTTGACGACCCATTCGTCGCCGTCCAGGCGGGCCGTGGTGGACAGCGAAGCGAGGTCGGAACCCGAGCCCGGCTCCGAGTAACCCTGGCACCACCAGTCCGAGCCGTCGAGGATGCGCGGCAGGAACCGCGCCTTCTGCTCGGGCGTGCCGAAACGGATGATCACCGGCCCGATGTGGCCCAGGCCGTGGTGGTAGAGCGGCGGGCAGTCGTTCTCGGCCATCACCTCCTCGAAGATGAGGCGCTGGCGGATGTCCCAGCCCGTGCCGCCCGCCTCGCGCGGCCAGCTCGGCGCACCCCAGCCCTGGGCGTTGAGGATCTTCTGCCAGGCCTGGTATTCGCGCTTGGTGATCTTCTGGCCGGCCGCGACCACGGCGCGGATCTCTGGCGGGCAGGCGCCGCGCACGAACGATTCGAGTTCGCGCCGGAAGCCGGCGTAGTCGATGGACATCTTGTCTCCTGTGGAATATCGAAAAGGCGCTCAACCCTTGCGCAGCTGCGCGATCAGCTCGTCCAGGGCGGCGGTGGCACCGGCGGCGTCGCGCTGGCGCAGGTTGTGCGCCACCTTGCGGCGCAGCGGATACAGATCGGGACGCGGGCGCACCGAGAGCACGTGCGTCATGCGCTCGCGCAGCACGCTGGTCATGGTCTGCGCCATCAGCGTCAATGCTTCGTTGTGGCCGGCCGCCGCGATCGAGGAGAAGAACGCGCTGGCCGAGGCAATGCGCTCTTTCAGCGGTGCGTCGTCGGGGTGCGCCTCGATGGCATCGGCAGCTTCATGCACGGCGTCCAGCTCGGCCTCGGTGGCGCGTTCGCTCGCCAGGCGCAGCAATGTGCCGTAGAGCGTGCGGTAGGCCTCGTCGATGTCGGCATCTCCCAGCCGCCCTTCCACGACCAGCTTGCGCAGCGACTCGGCCAGCTTCATGTAGGCGCCCTTGTAGAACACCAGCGCCTGGTCGGCCGCTCCGGCGCCCAGGTGCCGCACCCCGCCGATGAAGATGGTGTGGTCGCCGGCCTCGTGCGTTGCATGCACGCGGCATTCGAAACTGGCCAGGCAATCGTCGATCACCGGCATGCCCAGCGCGCCGGCGCGCCACGGCACGCCCTCGAACTTGTCCTCGATCTTGCTCGATGCAAAACGGCCCGACAGCGCGTCCTGTTGCTCCGAGAGGATGTTGATGACGAAGCCGTCCGCCGCCTGGAAGGTGCCCAGCAGGCGGCTGGCGTTGCGCAGGCTGAACAGCACCAGCGGCGGGTCCAGCGAGACCGAACTGAAGGAGTTGCAGGTCAGGCCGGCCGGCTGGCCGTCCGGCGTGCATGTGGTGATGACAGCCACGCCGGTCGGAAAGCATCCGAGCAACTGGCGGAACTGGGCAGGCTCGATGGCACAGCGGGTGCTTTCATCAGCGACTTCGGACATGGCGTCTCCTTCGCGCTCGGCCTCAGGCCGCGGCAAGTTCGGCCGGGGCCGCAGGCTGGTGCGGCGGATCGTTGGCGATCTCCTGCTGCACCGTCGGAATGATGACCTTGCCCCAGACCTCGAGCTGGCGCAGCATGGCCGCGTGGTCGAAGTCGCCCATCTGCGTCTGGAAGCAGTAGTGCACCGGCTTGAGCGTGCGGATCTCGTGGACCACGCGTTCGATCACCGTGTCGATGTCGCCCACCGGCAGCAGCGCGCGCATTTCGTCCAGCGTGGGCTCGCCTTCGACGATGCCTTCCTCGACCTGGTAGTCGTCGGCGATCTGCGCAGTGCGGCGCTTCAGGCTCACGGCAATGCGGCGCTGGTAGCGTGCGCATTCGAGGTAGCTTTCCACCTCGTCCTTGTTGTTGCTCGCATAGGCTGCGCGCAGCAGGCCGACCTGCACGCGGGCCGGGTCCTTGCCCTCCGCCGTGGCCACCTTGTCGATGAGCGCGCGGGTGCTCGCCAGCTTCTCCAGTCCGCCGTCGCCGCCGGAAACGAAGACGTGGTGATCGGACTTCACCGCGCGCGACAAAAAGGCCGGATCGACGCTCGTGATCCACATCGGCGGCATGGGGCGCTGCACTGCGCGCTGGCTGATCGCGCTCATCGGCTGCTGGTAGTACTCCCCGTCGTAGCTGAACTTGGGCTGCGTCAGGCCCGCCTCGAGCATGTCGAGCATCTCGAAGGTGCGGGCCTTGGCCGATTCCAGCGACACGCCGAACCGCTCGAACTCGAACTGCTGGTAGCCCGAGCCGATGCCCAGGTTCAGGCGGCCGTTCGACAGCTGGTCGACCATCGCCACGTCCGCGATCAGGCGCGCCGGCGTGTACAACGGAGCCACGACGATGCCGGTCCCCAGGCGGATGTTGCGCGTGACGGCGGCGCAATGCGCGATCATGGTCAACGGCGACGAGCACATGCCGTAGTTGCTGAAATGGTGCTCCGCGTACCACGCGGCACCAAAGCCCAGTTCGTCCGCCAGGCGCGTCTGCTCGATGGCGTCGCGCAGAATCTGGTGGGAGGTCTTATGCTTGTTCCGCTGCTGCATCAAAATGAAGATTCCGAAATCCATCGCTGTCGCTCCTGGTTGGCTGTTTTCGATCGAGGTCCATCGTAGGAACTCGGCGCCTGCGTGGCTCACCAGCGAACGCACAGCTTCTTTGCGTCTTTCGAAATGAAGGCCCTCGACTCGCTGCGCATCTTTGTCGCCACCCAGAGGAAAGGCAGCCTCTCGGCCGCGGCCCGCAGCCTCAGCCTTTCCCCGGCGACCATCTCGCGGCGCATCAGCGCACTGGAAGAAGAGCTGGGTGTGCAACTGGTGGACCGCACCAGCCGCAACCTCAAGGTGACCGAAGCGGGCCAGGCCTTCCTGGAGCGGGCCGAGGCGATGCTGGAACTGATGAGCGAAGCCGAGCAGGCCGTGCACAACGCGCGGCAGCGGCCCGAAGGCCGGCTGCGCGTGCATTCGCGCACGCACATCGGCCTGCGGGTGCTGGCACCGCTGCTGCCGCGCTTCGCGGAGCTCTATCCCGACATCCGCGTCGAACTCGAACTCTCCGAGCATCCGATCAACCTGGTGGAGCATGACTTCGACGTGGACATTCGCACGGGCGAGTCCAACGATTCGGGCTTCGTCATCAAGCGGCTGCTGTCGAGCGACGAAGTGCTGGTGGCCAGCCCGGCCTTCCTGAAGATCTATTCGCGCATCCGGCACCCGAGCGACCTGCCACAGGTGCGCTGCCTCACCTACCGGCGTGACCGCGAGGTGATCACCTGGAAGTACATCGACGTGGCCGGCGAGCAGCAGGAGTTGGCCATCCAGGGCGTGCTGAGCGCGAACAACGGCGAGCTGCTGCGGCTTGCAGCCATCGGCGGCATGGGCGTGGCGCTGCTGTCCGAGGCCACGGTGCGCAACGACCTGCGCGATGGCACGCTGGTGCGGCTGCTGCCCGAATACCGCTTTGCCGTCCGTGCGTTCTCCAACGGCGTCTTCGCCGTCTTCCGGCAAAGCCGCGCGCTGCCGCTGAAGGTTCGCGCCTTCGTGGACTACGTGGCGGATGCGCTCCGAACCGAGCCTCCACCGAAATGATGGGGCAAGCGCCCCGGCGCAGGCAGGCCTGAAATCCGGAACAGCCCCCCGTCCTGCGCCTTGTGCCCTTCCAGCCGCGCGCTGCGCGAAATGGAGGTCAGGTACATGTCTTCCAGGCGCGGTCCGCCGAAGCAGATGCTGGTCGGGTAGCTCATCGGCAGGTCGATCAGGCGGTCCAGCCCGCCGTCGGGGGCAAAGCGCGCAAGCCGGGCCGCGCGGGTCAGCACGGTCCAGAGGCACCCTTGCGCGTCGACCGTCGCGCCGTCGGGACCGGCGTCGAACGCGTGCGTCTTCGCAAAGATGCGCTTGCCGCGCAACGGCCCGTCCGGGTCGTAGTCGTAGGCCCAGATGATTCGCTCCAGGCTGTCGGCCAGGTACAGCACGCGGCCGTCGGGACTGAAGCACGGTCCGTTCGCAAAGCCGATGTCGTCGGCCAGGTGCTCCACGCGCGCGTCCGCGCGCAGTCGGTAGAGCCCTCCCGCCACCGGCGCGCCGGGCGGGCGATCCACATGCATGGTGCCCGCCAGGAAATTGCCCGCCGGATCGCACTTTCCGTCGTTGAAGCGGACCTTCGGATGGTCCACGGGGATGCTGGCCAGGTGCTCCAGATTCCGGGTGGTGAAGTCATATCGCGCGAAGCTGTTGCGCAGCGCCGCCACGACAGCCTCGCCGCGGCAAGGCGCGATCGAACCCACCGGCGCCGGCAGCAGGTGCTGCTCGGGCTCCCCCGCTTCGGGTTTCAGCCGCCACAGCGTGCCCGACAACGCGTCGATCCAGTTCAGCGCCTGGGCATCGGCATCCCAGCACGGGCTCTCGCCCAATTGGTCCTTCGTCGTTCCGACTCTGATGATCTGCACGGCCATCGGCCAAGTGTGCAAGGCCGGCGCGGGCGTTGCAGGCGCATCCTGCAAAGCTGCTTTTCGTTCCTTGCAGACCGGTGCCCGCGGGGGACATCTAGACTGAATGCAGAGCCCGATCCCGGGCCGGAACAGGAGACAAAATGAGCTATCGCAAACTCGTCATCGGGTTGGCACTGGGTGCTTGCGCGCTCGCACCCGCACTGGCCCAGCAGGTCACCCGCATCGTCGTGCCGTTCGCGGCCGGCGGCGGCACCGACCAGTACTGCCGCATCCTCGCCCAGGAACTCAACAAGCAGGGCCTGAACGTGATCATCGAGAACAAGCCGGGGGCCAGCGGCATCCTCGCGGCCGACTACGTCGCGCGCGCCAAGCCGGACGGCCAGACGGTGCTCGTGTCGTCGCTGGGCACGCTCGCGAACAACAGCGTGCTCTACGACAAGCTGCCCTACGACCCCGTGAAGGATTTCGCGCCGGTCACGCAGATTGCCTACCAGCCCGCCATCGTCGTGGGTCGCACCGATTTGCCGTACAAGAACATCAAGGAGATGGTGGCCTACGCAAAGCAGAACCCCGGCAAGATCAACCGCGGTTCGCCCGGCGCGGCCATCCTGACGAACCTCGCACCCATCGCCTTCGAGAAGGAACAAGGCTTCAGCACCCTGCACATCCCCTTTAACGGCGATGCGCCCGCGCTGCAGGCGCTCCTGGGCAACCAGATCGACATCCACGGCACATCGATTACGGGATCGCTGCCCTATGTGAAATCGGGCAAGTTGCGCGTGCTCGGCGTGATGGATTCACAGCGCCTGCCGCAGGTGCCCGACGCCCCCACCTTCAAGGAACAGGGCTTCGACATGGAAGCCACGCTGTGGTACTCCCTGTCGGTTCCCGCCGGCACACCCAAGCCGGCGATCGAGCGCCTGAACAAGGCCGTGAACCAGGTGATCGCCGACCCCGAATTCGTGGCCCGCGCGCGCGCCATCGGCATGGAGCCGCGCGGCGGCACGCCGGAAGAGCTGGCCCAGTTCGTCAAGGTCGAGGCCGACCGCTGGCTTCCGATCCTGCGCAGCCTGAATCTGCCCAAGCAATCGCACTGATCCCAGGGCTCATGCACAACGCCCCGGACTCGACACCCTTCAAGGGGCTGAGTTCCGGGGCGTTGCTGCGATAGCGGCTGGCAATTTCAGCAGGAGCCGGCGCGGGGCGACCCGTTCGGTTTCGCGCATGCGATGCCATTCATTTGATGACGCTCCTCTGGCTCAGGGATTCAAGTTGGCCATCGCCCATCTCGAGCAATTCACGCAGCACTTCGGCGGTGTGCTCCCCCAGGTGCGGCGGGTGGTGGCGCACGCCAGAGCGCGCGCCGTCGATGATGTAGGGCGGCGCGTGAACGGCCTGCGGCCCCGCTTGTGCGTCTTCGAACCGGTGCCAGACCTGTGTCTGCGCCGTACGGTCGGACTGCAGCGCTTCATAGAGGCCGAGTACCTCCCCGCAGGGAATGCCTGACTTGTTCATGCGTTCGATGAGATCGGCGCGTGAGAACTGTCCGATCTTCGCAAGCAGGAGCGGCAGCAATTCATGCCGGTGCTTCGAGCGTTCGGTGTTGGTGGCGAACTTCGGATCGACCGGCAGTTCGGGGCAAAAAATCACCTCGTCGCAGAACTTCCTGAACTGGCCATTGTTGCCGACCGCGATCACCACCGGGCCATCGGCAGCCGCGAACACACCGTACGGCACGATCGACGGGTGCGAATTGCCGAACTTGGCCGGGTCGCCCTTGTTCAGCCAGGCGGTGAGCCCATAGTAGGAGGTGATCATCATCCCGCTGTCGTACAGCGACATCTGGATGTGGCGGCCTTCACCGGTGCGCGTGCGTTCGAAGAGCACGGCCAGGATGGCCTGGGCCGAGTACATGCCGGTGAACATGTCGACCGCGGCAATGCCGAACTTCAGCGGGCCCTGGCCTTCTTCGCCGTTCATGGCCATCAAGCCGGTTTCGCCCTGGATCACGAGGTCGTAGCCCGGCCGCGCCTTTTCCTGGCTCAGCACCGAGTAGCCCGAGATCGAGCAGTAAATGATCTTCGGGTTGATGCTGCGCAGGTCTTCGTAGCCCAGGCCCATCTTCTGCGCGCCGCCGTACTTGAAGTTCTGGATGACCACGTCGCACTGCGCCGCGAGTTGGCGCACGATGTCCTGGCCCTCCTTGTCCTGCAGGTCCACGCAGATGGAGCGCTTGTTGCGGTTGCAGCTGTTGAAGTAGGACGTGTTGTGGCTGCCGATGCGCACGCCCCAGTCGCGCGTGTCGTCGCCGCGCTCGGGATGCTCGACCTTGATCACGTCGGCGCCCAGGTCGGCCAGCGCCATGCCGCACATCGGGCCTGCCATGACCCTGGACAGGTCCAGCACGCGCACGCCGGCAAGAGGTTGCATGGAAGAGTGGTTCATTCGGTATTCCTCGGATCGTGCGTGGTGCGGTTTGCTCATTCGCCCAGGCGATAGCCGGCCGCGGCGATGGTGCGCTTGGCGATGTTCAGCTGATGGATCTGGCTCGTGCCTTCGTAGAGGCGGAACAGCCGCACGTCGCGGTAGAAGCGCTCGATGGGATGGCCGTGGATGAAACCCGTACCGCCCAGCATCTGCACGCAGCGGTCCGCCACGCGCCCGCACATCTCCGACGCGAAGTACTTGCAGATCGACGCCTGCATGGTCACGTCCTCACCGGCGTCCCGCTGGCGCGCGGTCTGCAGAATGAGTGCCCGTGCGGCCTGGATTTCAGTCTGGCAGTCGGCGATCAAGGCCTGCACCAGCTGGAAGCTGGCGACCGGCTGGCCGAATTGCCGACGCTGGCAGGTCCACGCGACGGCTTCGTCCAGCATGCGGATGGCGGGACCCGTGCACAGCGCCGCAAGATGGATGCGCTGCTTGTTGAGCACCTTCATTGCCGTCTTGAAGCCCATGCCCTCCACGCCGCCGATGATGCTGTCGGCCGGCACGCGGCAGTCGGCCAGATGCACCTCGGACACAGGCGAGCCGGCCTGCCCCATCTTGCGGTACGGCTCGCCCGTTGCAAGCCCGGGCGTTCCGCGCTCGACCAGGAAAGCCGAGATGCCACGGGCGGACCGATCTTGCGGATCGGTGCGCGCCATCACGGTGAACAGCCCCGCGATCGGCGCATTGGTGATGAAGCACTTGGTTCCGTTGAGCACGTAGTGATCGCCGTCGCGCACGGCGCTCGTCGTCAGTGCGGTCGCGTCCGAACCGGCATCGGGCTCGGTCAGAGCGAACGCGCCGGTCAGGGCACCACTGGCCAGCAACGGCAGGTAGCGGGCCTTCTGCTCGGGAGTGCCGTCTGCGACCAGGGCCTCGGAGCCAATGCCCGTATTGGTTCCAACGCGCGCCCTGAAAGCGACGGAGGCTTGCGACAGCTCCATCGCAGCCAGCACCAGTTCTTCGGTCGTCATCCCGCCGCCGTTCCACGCCTGGGGAATGGACCAGCCGAAGAAGCCCCGGCTCGCCAGGTCGTCGACGAGGTCGGCAGGCACTTCGTCCAGCTGCTCGATCTCCGCCTCGCGCGGAATCAGTTGCTCGCGCACGTAGCGCCGCAGCGCGCCCAGCGTTTCATTGAACGCAGAAGGATCTCGGATCATGTGTTCTCTTCACAATGAAGGCATGGCGTCATGCCCTGTTCTTGATGGGTTCGGCCGGCCTCCCGTGGCAGCCGCGCGGCGGCATCAGTTGGCGGTGTAGCCGCCGTCGACCGGCAGGATGGTGCCGGTCACGTAGCGCGCCTGCTGCGAAGCCAGGAACACCACAGGCCCTGCGATGTCCTGCGGGTCGCCCACGCGGCGCAGAAACGTGCGGCGCACCATCCGCGCGTGGCGCTCGGCGTCATCCGCGATGTGGGCGGTCATGGGCGTCATCACCAAGCCGGGTGCCACAGCATTGACCCGCACCCCATGAGGCCCGAAATCTCGCGCCAGGAACTTGGTCAGCTGGGCGACGGCGCCCTTCGAGGCGCCATAAGCCATGTGGGCCGAGGTCGCGACGAGCGAGGTGATGGATGCCACGTTGACGACGGCGCCGCGTGTGCGGTGCAGGCCTTCGGTGCATGCCACCGTCAGATTGAGCACGCCCTTGACGTTCACCGCCATCACGTGGTCGATGTCTTGCGACAGCGCCTCGGCCTCGAACGCGGCACTGCGGCCACCCACACCGGCGTTGTTCACGAGCACGCCCACCGGGCCCCAAGCCTGCTCCACGTCGGCAACCACGGCGGCGCATTGCGCGGCATCGCGCACGTCCAGCGCATAGGGTCGCACCCGGTTGGTGGGGTAGCCCGTGCGTCCAGCCGCGTCGCGCGTCCTGTCGGCGTCCAGGTCGGTCACTGCCACGCGGCAGCCGGCCTCGAGCAGGCCGGTTGCAATGGCAAAACCGATTCCCTGGCTCGCGCCGCTGACCAGGGCCACGGTGTCGTCGAACAGCGGGCTCATTCATTGCCCCTGCTTGGGCAGGTCCAGGCGCTGAAGCAGGGGCACCCAGCGCTGCGTCTCGGCCTTCACATAGTCGGCCAGCGCTTGCGGCGTGCCGCCACGAGGCTCCATGCCGATCGCTTGCGAACGCGCGATGAAGTCAGGGTCGACCAACACCTTGTTGACGGCGCGGTTGAGCTTGTCGACAGTGTCCTTCGGCGTGGCGGCGGGCGCGGAAAGCGCATACCAGAGCAGCGCCTCGATGTCGTAGCCCTGCTCCTTGAAAGTGGGTGCATCGGGCACCTGCGGGAGGCGCTTGGCGTCCATCACACCCAGTACGCGCATCTTGCCCGCCTTGACGTGCTGCAGCGGGCCGGTGATGGAGGTGCCCTGGATGTCGATCTGGCTGCCGAGCATGGCCTGCAGGCCGGGAGCATCTCCGTTGAACGGAATGTGCGTCGTGCGGATGCCGGCCATGCCCTCGAAGGCCAGGGGCGCCAGGTTGGTCAGGATGGATGCGCCCGGGGAGCCCCGGTTGATCTTGTCCGGATGAGCCTTGGCATAAGCCACCATTTCCTTGATGTTCTTGTAAGGCAGATCCGAGCGCCCCACGATGATGGTCGGCTGATAGGCGATCTGCGTGACCGGCGTGAAGCTCTTCACGGGGTCGTAGGGCAGTTTGTCGTACATCACGGTGTTGCTGGCCAGAATGCTCAGCGAGCTCATCAGCAAGGTGGTGCCATCGGGCTTGGAACGGGCCACGCTGTCTGCGGCCACGATGCCGCTGGCGCCGGGCCTGTTCTCCACGATGGTCTGGGTGCCATGCTTGGTGAGCTCGGAAGCCAGCAGCCGCGCGTACTGGTCCGTTCCGCCGCCAGCCGCGAAAGGAACCACGATACGTATGGGTTGCTGAGCCTGCGCCGTAGCGACGGCGAGGCCGAGCCCGAGCAGAAAGCCGCTGAGGCGCTTTCGGATTTGCATTGCGATGTCTCCTGAATGGACCGCTGAGAATGGTTTTTTCTCAGTTTAGGAGCGTGGGAATCGCGACATGCATCAAGGCATGAAAAGGTGCTTTGTAGTTTTAGGGGGAATTGCTGCGGACTGCCTGCAGCGGCAACAGCCAGCAGCGGCTAAGCCACGCCGCCGACCATGGGCGGAAGACGTCCAACTCCCTCAAGGAGTTGTTCGATCACATCGCAGGCCTGCCGTTGTCGAAGCAACCGCGCCTCGCGTTGCTCTGGCTCTTCGCCCTCGCCGAGTTCGAATTTGGCGACGGATACTGGCCCATCCTTGCGATAGCCCTCGGTCTTCTCGTCCCCCGTGAAGCGACTGCGCAGGATCGCCAGTGCGGCCTGAATCACTGCGCCGTGCTTGCCTGCCATTTCCTTGCGAAAGGCATTGGCGACGGCAGCGGATCCCTCGGGGGCGTGTTCGATGCAATAGATCAGGTCGTGCGCATCCTTGCGCTCGAAACGCTGATCGAACGCAAGCGACTTCAGGCACGTGAAACTGTCCAGGTTGGCGTGCTTGATCCTCTCGGTCGCCAGGCCGTTGCCACCCAGCAGTTCGGCCTGAATCTCGGTGACCTGATGGAGGTCAAAAACGATGGACGAATGCGGAATGTTCAACGCCGAGATCGTGCCCTCGGTAGGCAGCGGCTGCACCTTGCCGCCGGCGATCTCAGGGGCATCTGCGAGCAACTCCAACACCATCAGCGCACCGTGTTCGGTGCGAGCTTGCCAACGCCATGAGAGCTTCTTTCCGGCCTCGTTTTCGGCGCGCTCGAAACCCATCTTCTTGAAGTTGTTCTCCAGCGTGTGATATGCCTCGGTGTCGGCAAGGATCTGCAGGTCGATCACGATGTCGACATCGAGAGTGCCCGCATGTGCTGGAACCGCGGGCGGTCGGGCGGCGACCAGATACCTCGGGGTCAGTCCGCCGATCAGGTAGACCGAATCCTTCCATGGCCCTAAACCCCGCAGCAGCGTCACAAGGACGCGTTCGCAATCGAGCGTGTACGGGTCGCTGTAGCCATCGAGCGTTGCGGGTTTGGCCATCAGAAACCGATCCTTTCCTTGCGGAGGTGCTCTGCCATTTCCTTGGAGCGGCCTCCGCCGCCCAGCAGGTCGAGATAAACCTGCACCGGACTGGCCAGCCAGATGCCTCGCACGCGTTCTCGGAAGAGCAAGTCGCCGGGCGACCTCGCTTCGACAATGGCCAGGTTTGCGCCCTCGTCGACCATACGTGCGCCCAGATCCTCGATGGCAGCCTCGGCATTGGAGCCGCTCAGCAGCCGGGCGCGCACCTGGGAAACGCTGGAGAGGAACGGAGAATAACGTTGTGCCGCAGCTTCGTGACTGATCGCATATCCTGCATCGTGGGTCTCGAAAACCTCGCCGACCCGCTCCAGCAACGTGTCTGCTTTCGTGGCTGGCACGTAGTAGCGGCGAACTTTCGGGGGCCGGATCGATGCGAGTTGCTTCGCCCATGCATCCAGCAAAGCTGCGGGCTCGCGAAGCTGCCGTTCCTTGCTCGGCCCTTGCCCGCGCGACACCACCCAGTCGAAACGCTCAAGCTCTGTCAGTACCTGCGAGGCGGTGGCCGGTGACACCATCGCCCGCTGGGACAATTCCTTCACGCTGAACCAGTCCCGATGTTGGATCAGCACAGCGTGAAGCACTTGCGCGCGCCGTCCGGAAAACAGGGATCGAACCGACCTTGCGAGGCTCGGGGGTGGGGGCTTGTCGATGTAAAAGTAGGCTCCCGGCGCAGGCAGATACATGCTGCCGCCGCTGTCGTAGTACCCGACATGCTCATTTCTGAGCAGTTCCTTGGCGCCGGGGGAAATGGACTCGGCGACCAGCAGTGACAGCGGTTCCTCACCCTGCCCCCTGCGCCGGCCCTGGTCGGCCTCCCGAAACCGCCAGATCACCTCCCGAACGTCTCGCGGATAAACAGCCTTCTTGGCCTCAGTCAGCAGGACGAAGGACTTGCCGGCGACCTGCAGGTCGATCTGCGCGTCATGGCCGCGATCGACGATCGACCCGATAGCCTCGAAATGATGCAGGTCGGCATGCACGTCCGGCAGTTCGCGCAGGGCGTTGAGGAATTGCGTGATCAGCCGCCTGTCGGTCAAGGAAGACTCGAGCATCATCGAATGTAGAGCTAGTTTACTGCGCAGCAAATAACTGTGTTTTATTGAATATTCAAGCTCATGTCAATATTTACTGTACAGTAAATATTTCGAAGATCTCCAGGTCGGGACACAAACTGTCGTGAAGGTGAGTTTTGTCTCTGGTATTCGTGAGTCTCGGAAGCATCAGCCAACGAGGAGGGCATTCACAGCTTTTTGAAGGCGGTCTCGCGCATCGCAAGCACCGTGACGATGCCCGAAATGGCGAAGCCGATAACTAAGAAAGTCGGAGCGATACCCAGGCCCGTGACGCCCACGAGCCATGTGGCGATGAATGGGGCAAATCCTCCGGCGATGGCGGTCGACAGGCTGTAGATCGATGACATCCACCCGCTCCTGAGTTCAGTCGGAAAAATCTCGATCAGCGTGGCGGTGCCAGGCCCGCAGAATAGCGACAGCATCACTGCCAGAGCCACTTCGACGATGAGCGCTTCGGCAAAGCCGCCACCGGCCAAGAGAAACGAGAATAGGAAGTAGGTGAACACCGCGAACACCGCGCAGCCTGCCAGCAACACTGGACGGCGGCCCACACGGTCCGAGATCGCCCCCATGATCGGCGTGGCTGCGACCAACGCGACGAGCCCCAGACTGCTGATCCAGAATGTCTCCGAGGCAGGAATCTTCACATGTTTCTGCAAGAAAACTGGCATGAAACTCATCACGATAAAAAAGAGCAAGGACCAGGTCGACGCTAGGCTGAAAGTCACAATCGAGTTTTTCAGCTTGTTCGAATGGCGGGCCACTGGGGCGCGCATCTGACCCGAGGTACGCTCAGCCTTGAGCTTTTCGAAGGCAGGGGTTTCTCCGATTCGCCGGCGAATCACCACCGCGATCGGCCCGATGACCGCCGCGAACAAGAACGGCACACGCCATCCCCAGTTGTTGAAGGCTTCCTGGTTCAGCGTCGAACTGAGTATGGCTACCGTGATCGAGCCGAACAGGAGGCCGAGTGCGCCAGAAACCTGATGCAGGCTGCCGAAGAATCCACGTTTCGAATCGGGTGCCCATTCAACCATGTACATAGCCGCCGCGGCCCATTCACCGCCGAGCGAGAAGCCCTGGATCAGCCGCAGAGTGACCAGGAAGATTGGAGCCCACAGTCCAATACTGTCGTATGTGGGAAGGCAACCGATGGCAAACGTGCTTAAGGCCATCATCCACATGGTCGAGACCAGAAGCGAGCGTCGCCCGAGACGATTGCCCAATTGCCCGAGCACAATGCCGCCAAGCGGTCGCGCTACAAAGCCTACGCCGAAGGTCGCGAAGGAAAGCAGCAACGACGTGCTATCAGAGGCGAAATGGAAAAAATTCTTCGAGAAGACAACGGCCAGATAGCTGTACGTTGCGAATTCGAACCATTCCAGAAAATGGCCGATTCCGCTCGCTAACATCGCCTTGTAACCCATGCCAGTAGTCGAGCTGTGCGGGGATGCTTCCCCTTGAAGGTTCATCGCTTGGTCCATATAAACTCCTGTCTGATAGACAGCGGCTACGTGGTACGTACCGCCGAGCTTGGCCGCCCTGCCAGGCCACTAGGTCGACCCGATAAGGTCATTGAATTTCTTGACACGATGGATGAATGAGACCGCGTTGAAGCGGATGGCCGCTGCAAGAAGTCAGCGGTCAATCTGACCATCTCGAATGAGCGACGTTGGGAACAGCGATCGCCTCGTTACCCCCGCTGTGCCCGTGCAAGTTCCTGCATAGCGGCCCCGGCTTGGAGTGCTTCGAGAAAGCCGGCTTCTGTCACTGTCGCGAAACGCGATTTCATGAGGGAGAACGCCGCCTGCGGCTTCTTGGCCAACATCAGCGCGGCTGATGAGCTTCTTGAGAGCAGTTCGTCACGCGAAACCGTCGCGTCGACCAAGCCGATCTGCCCGCAGTGCTCGGCGGACAAGCGTGCGCCGCTCAAGACGATTTGATGCGCAATGGCTTGAGGCATAAAAAGTCCAAGCAACCACGGCGCCAAGGCGCTCACCAAGCCCCTGTCAATCTCGGGAAAACCGAGTTCGAACTCTGGCGAAGCCAAGCGCGAATCTGAGAACAGCGCGAGGGCCGCCCCGCCGCCTAGGGTTAGTCCATTGAGTGCCGAGACCAAGGGCTTCGGGAAAGCACGAATAACGCGATAAAGACTGCCGATCTCGAGCATCACGGCATTTGCTTCAGCCGGCGAGAGAGTCAACAGTTCTTTAACATCGTGTCCGGCACAGAACGCCCTGCCGTTGGCAGCCAGCACAAGCGCGGAGACTTCGTCATCGTGCCCCGCTTGATCGAATACTTGGCGCAAATCCTCCCGCATGGTTCGGTTGATCGCGTTGAGTTGATCCGGGCGATTCAGATGCACGACGAGCACACTGTCATGCCGATGCAGTGTGATCGTGGAGCATTGGCGCGATGAGCAGTTCATATGATCTTCTTTGCGCGCAAGTCCGCCAGCGCCGCGTTACTCAAGCCAAGCAGGCTTCGCAGCACATCGTCAGTCGCTTCGCCTAGCGACGGACCCGATGTGACGACACGCCCAGGTGTTCGCGACAGTTTGGGCACAGGTGCTTGCATCGTGACCGTGCCGCCGGCGCCGTCCGGACGTGTCACGAAGTTTTCACGGGCCGCTACCTGGGGGTGACTTGCGACTTCTGCTACGTCTAGAATCGGCGCGCATGGAACATCGCTCTCCTGGAGCAGGCGAATTACGGTGTCCCGATCATGCGAACGAACCCAGGTGCGCACGATGTTCTCTATCTCGTCCCTGTGCTTGACGCGCAGCGCGTTGGTGGTGAATTTGGAGTTGCTGTCCGCCAGATGCGGTGCGCTCATCGCGGTGGAAAGACGCGCGAACATCTTGTCGTCCGGTACGCCAATGGTGACGAAGCGGCCGTCAGCGCATTCATAGTTCGCAGTTGGCGCCACGGTGGCCACTTGCGATCCGAAACGTTGACGCACGAACCCGGTGCGGTTGAATACGGCAAATGCTTCGTCCATCGTCTTGAGCATTGGCTCATAGAGCGCCAAGTCCACGACCTGGCCAAGCCCGGAGCGCTCCCGCTCGAACAGCGCCAGCATCAGCCCTAGTGCACCATAGACCCCCGCGACGTAATCTGCGAGCGAGGTAGGCCCCGGGTTGGCCGGCGGGCGGTCCACTTCACCGCTAATGGACAGGACGCCACTGAATGCATGCGCAATGCGTGCGAGCCCGATGTGTTCTCTCAGGGGGCCATTCTGGCCAAACGCCGACAGACGCAGCATCACCAGGCGCCGGTTGGCCGCGTGCAGCGTTTCCCAATCCAAACCCCAGCGCTCGAAGGTGCCGGGGCGGAAGTTCTCGACCACTACATCTGCTCGCTTTGCAAGGTCAATGAACAGATCGCGGCCTTCGGGCTTGCTCAGATCCAGAGTGACGGAGCGTTTGTTGCGATTCTCATTGAGCCACTGCATAGAAGCGTCTGGGGACGTTCCTTTGGTTCCGAATCGCCGAAGCGGATCTCCGCGCGGATGTTCGATCTTGATGACTTGCGCGCCGAACTCCGCGAGAACGGATGCACTCAGCGGCGCCGCGATATACGTCGCCGCATCCAGAACGACCACCCCACTTAAAACAGATTCTTCAGACATTGACATGTGCCGATCCAAGTAAAAGAAAACTGGCCTGCGGCGCCGTATTGGGTACAAGCCGCCGAACCGAAATTTGGCCGGCGCTCAGGCCTGCTCGGCCACTGCTGCGTCATAGGCCAGAGAAGCGGCCGCCAGATCCTCTAGCGCCGTGCCCACGGCCTTGTAAATGGTGATGTCGTCTGCGCTGGTTCGGTAGAAGTGGCGACCGCGGCACCAATCTTCCAAGGTCGCTACCAGGTGGTGCTTGTCCCACGCGCCGCTGGCGATCGGGGCCAGGATGTCGCGGGACTTCAGTACCCGTCGAAAACACTCGTCATCACTCTCGCGCATGGCGGTCGTGAAGCCGCCGATCAGATTTGCGTGCGTTCGCGGCTGTAGCCACGCGCCGTGGCTTCACACCTCAGCGTCGGCCCAAGAAACCGACGCGTTGTCCCAGCGAGCAATTCGGCCGTCGCGCACCTGGAGGATTTCGATTGCGCGAGTGTGTTGCAGCCTTGGCTGTTCAGCCGACTTCCAGCGCAAACGAGCCTCGCACACCACAAGATCACCCGAGACTGCGCGAACGATCTTTTTGAGATCGTAGTAGGTGTAGTTCGCATATCGCTCTCGGATAAGCGGCCGGAGCTGCTCCTTTCCCTCTAAGACGACTGCCCCGAGGTCGGCAATGGCATCTTCGGTAAAGCAGTCGAGAATGAGCTCAGGATCCAAGGTGCTGCATGCCGCAACCACTTGATCAAGCCACTTTTGCGCGGTCTCGACATTGAGGGCCTTGTCGCCCTTTTGATAGCTGTCCCAGTCAGTCATAGTGGATTGGCTCTCAGGAGGATGGAGAGATCGAACTGTTCTACAAACCTGTGAAGAATGGAGGACCAGTTCATGGATTTCTTCCGAGCCGGTTGATGCGTGCCAAACGCCTTCTTCCTGAATCTCTCTGCGAACCTGTGCCTTCCCCGACAAGGTAGTCAAGCTCGTTTGCCTCTTTTGCCTCTTTTGCCTCTTTTGCCTCGTTTGCCTCGTTTGCCTCGTTTGCCTCGTTTGCCGTGTCCGCCGTATTTCATCGCTGGCGAGGGCGAGCGCTATAGCACGCCAAATCCGATGTACGACGATCCTGGCTCAATCACAAACGAGAGCACGCGACTGACCACCACCCTGAACCGGTCGTTGTTGAGGTACGTCTACGACTTCGGGGACTATTGGGACTACCGCATCAAGGTCGAGAAGAAGATCGCACCGATTCCGGGGTTCGTGCTCCCCGTTCTGTGCCGCTGGTGCCTGCGCAACGCCGCCGGAGGATTGCGGAGGCGCGCCGGTTACCCCTGAGTGCCAGCATTCACTCGACCAGTCATCTGCAAAAGGTGGCCCGCCGTCAAGCCCACCGTGGCTGTTCGCCTCATCACTCCCGTGCCACTTGGTCTCCTAGTTCGCGTGCGCGATTCGCCGCTGCTTTCACCGCCTCAGCCAATGCGCTCTTGCAATTGCGTGCATGCAGCACGTCCAGCGCCGCCTCCGTCGTTCCGCCCTTGGAGGTGACCCGGCGGCGTAGCTCTGCGAACGATTCGGGACTGGCAGCCGCCTGCTGCACTGCGCCGCCAACAACCCAAAGCGCCAAATCATGTGCCATCTGGGGCGAGAAGCCGAGCTCCTCACTGACCGATTGGAGGCTTTCGAGGAAGTGAAACACGTACGCCGGCCCACTGCCGCTGACCGCCGTAACGCCATCCATTTCCGCGTCGGTGTTGACCCAGAAAGTTCGGCCGATCCCTCCCAACAAGCGCTCGAGCAGGTGGCGCTCCGACTCGTCTACATCAAAGGCTGCCTGCAGCGCCGTCACGCCCGCCCGGACGAAGGCAGGGGTATTCGGCATGGCGCGCACGACGCGCCCAGACCGCAGCCACGTTGTCAATTCGGAGAGCCTCACTCCCGCGGCAACGCTCAGGTGTAAGACATCGAGGTCGGCAGGCAGTGCCTTCTCCGCCGCCGAGCGAAGCACCTGTGGCTTTACCGCCCAAACGATCAAGTCCACGCCGTCGAGATTCCTTTCTGGCGTCTGAGCAACTCGCACGCCATGGGCTTCCTGGACTCGCTGCAACTGTTGGACATCGGGGTCGATGACGAGAACATCGTGCGGAGGGACCCCTACCTGCAGCAGACCCGAAAGCATCGCTTGGGCCATGTTTCCGCCACCCACAAACGCAATTTGATAATGCATAGTCAACCGATCGACGTGAGTGAAGCGTTCCCACCGGCAGCCGCAGTGTTAATGCTCAAGTCACGCTCGATCATGAGGCGCTCGAGCGGTACCTCCGAATCCCCGGGCTGCATGCGTTCGACGCAAACGACAGGTCCGTCACGACGAGCAAGCTGATGCTGGATGCGCTCGACCTCATCCGCCGCCCCATGCAACAGCACGGAATCCAAAGCGCCCGCGGGTGTCCGCCGCAGTGGTGTCGCCGAATATGCAGAGGGCTGAAAGAAGGTTTTGGAGACGTGAACAGGGGTGCTGCTCATGGGCATGGCGGGGTATGTCATGTTCGCAATCATCAATGTGCAGCGATCGAACATTTGTTCGATCTTTTCGTATTTCACAGAACTATTCAAAGTGTTGTGGCTTTGAGCGACCCAGACCGTATCGATCGCCGCATGAGACACGCACCTACGCGGTCATGGAAGGAGAAAAAAACTCCTCCAAACTGCATATCGCTAGCGCCTGACCAGCAACGCGCAGCGCTTCGCTAGCCCGCCGCCATCGCGGCCCAAAGCGACTTGAACAACTCGCTTTCAGCGTTTGCCACTTGGTCGACAACGCCGAAATGATGCTCACCTGCAAGGCGCAGATCTTCGATGACGAGCCCTCGCTGTTTGCAAAGTCCGGCAAAGGTGTCGTGCTGCCAGAGGAAGCCCGCGGTTTCCGCGGCTCCGACGCACAGGATGTGCTTAACAGCCGAAGGGCGGATCAGATCGACGGGGCTCACTACGTCCGCAGTCGCCCCGTCCATCCGGATCTTCTCGTTGTGGGGTGTGTCGAGAATGGGAATAAGGTCGTAAAGACCGCTGATGGCGCAATTGACCTTGACCAGATCCTCCGGTCCGCCGAGCTGGCTCCAGTCCGTGAACGCTGACATTGCCGACAGGTGGCCTCCCGCCGAATGCCCGCCTACCGCGATTCGTCCGGGATCGCCTCCATACTCGCGGATGTTGTGGTGTACCCATAACAGCGCCGCTTGCACACTGGCAACGATCTCCTCGATCTTGGCGTTCGGAGCAAGTGGGTAGTTGATGCAGACGCACGCCGCGCCGCGCTCGACAAACGGCTCGGCAACGTAGCTGTAGTCCGACTTGTCCAAGAAGTGCCACCAGCCGCCATGGATGAAGACGAAGACTGGCGCATTGTTGTTCCGCGCAGGAAAAATGTCGCAGGTCTGCAGCTCCCCCTGCCCGTACGGGACGTCGGACCAATGCACCAGGCGTCTTCGCGTTGATTCGCTCATCGCGCGCCAGTTGTCCGAATAGCGTTGATGGTCCGGAACCGCTGCTTGGTTCCGATAGTCAAGCGGCGTCGCCGGCTGACGGTAGCTTCTTGTGGCCATGAGGTGACGAAGTGGAAGGTAGTAAAAGAAACTTGTGCCTCCTTGTCGAGGCGGCGGTTGGGCGCCGGAGCAAGCCGGCCCAGCGAACCTCCGCACGCCGCGAGTGCACATGCCAGTCTTTATGCCCGGTGAGCCGAAACCGCGGCTAGCCCCCGCCCCGTTGGTAGTTCAGCGCGTAATCCGGAGTCCTGATACCGGACCGCAGATCCGGCGCATTGACCGGTGCTCCGGCCACGACGCGCAGCGGTATCGTGCCGGCCCACAAGTCCAGCCCCAGGTCCTCTTCGTAGTCGCGCACGCCGAGGTCTCGGACTTTTGCAGAGACTTCGACTATTGGGAAGCGCAGCACCATCGTGGCGTCGAGCTCCTTTTGCTTTGGCGCACGCACCCGATGACCCGGCACGACGGACTGAATCACGCGGTCGACGATCTCTGCCTTGTGCGGTCCCTCCACGAGTTGCCCGCTGGAGTAGATGATGGCGGATCGATAGTCCACGCTGCAACCGAATCCGGACCGACCCGCCACAACAGCATCGACGTGGGTGACGGCGATGGCAGCCGGTACCCCTTGAGCGAGGACGCACAGCATTCGATTCGTCGGGCTGCCGTGGAGATAGAGGTCTTCATCGATGCGAAGGATCGTCGTCGGAATGATGCACGGCTGGTCCTCGTAGATGAAGCTCACGTGGCAGACGATGGTCTCATCGATGATCGAATGGACCAGCTGACGATCGTAGCTGGCCCGCTCCGGCCGGCGTCGGACTTGGGTACGCGGGGTTGGCGCGTACTGAGAAGTCTGGCTTGGGGCGATCATGCTCAAGCCACTGCCTTCGCCGACTTTCCGCGCAGCAGGTCGTCGCCCTCGTAGGCGTTTTCTTGCCGAACATAGGTGCCCGTGCTGAACAGCTTCAGCGTGTCGTACAGTGACTTCGGCACAGTGACGCCTTCCACCACCGTACGTCCGCGGGCTTCATACCGGCGCTGCGACGGCAGTCGCGTTCCCTCCTGCTCGAGGATCTTGCTGAACAGTTGCTCCCCGTGTTCCAACTGCGCCTTGCGGTTGCCGTTCTTGAGGCATCGAACGGGGTCGATGGCAATGATCAGCTCGCCGCCGCATGGCGCGCCGGTGTTCGCGACATCCTTCTCGCCGGCCTCGTAGCTCAGCAGATCACCGACCAGCGGACCGGCGAGTAACTCGACCATCATGGCAATGGAAGCGCCTTTCACACCGCCGAACGGCAGCTGAGCGCCTGCAAGAGCGGCCTTCGGGTCGATTGTCGGCTTCCCGTCCGGGCCCACCGCCCAGCCTTCGGGCAGCGGCTTGCCATCACGCAGACGGACCTGGATTTCGCCGCGCGCGCTTGCGCTCGAAGCTTGGTCAAAGACCATCGGAGGGTGGTTAAGTCGAGGCCAGGCGAAGGCCATGGGATTGGTGCCGTAAAGCGGCTTGGTGCCGCCGTGCGGCGCAACGTAGGGCGCTGCGGCGACAAACGCGAACGCGACCAGGCCACGGTTCGCCAGGCGCTCGACCTCTGGCCACAAGGCCGCCACATTGAGGGCATTGTTGACGGCCAGTGCGGCGATGCCCGTCTCCTGCGCCCGCTTGGCGAGGAGCTCATCGCCGACTTCCAGTGCCAGCGGTGAGAAGCCATAGTGGGCATCGACTCGTATCACGGCTGGCGCAAGGTCGTCGACTGTCGGCTCCGCATCACCGGAAGCTTGCCCAGCGCGCAGTGCATTGACGTAGAAGGGAATGCGGAACAAGCCGTGATGGCGGCACTCGTCGCGCTCGGCCGCAGTCACCGTATTGGCGATGGCGTTGGCGTGGGCTTGGTTGAAGCCTTGGGCGAGCAACAGCGTTGTTGCGAGCTCGTGGACTTCCTCGAGTTTCATACGGATGGAATCGCTCACTTTTTTCTCCTTGGAAGGGGTTGGAAATTGATTACTTCTTGACCAGCGGACAGGCGCTGGCGCCGAGCGGCTGAAAGGCTTGCTCCGCAGGGACGGTGGCAACGACCTTGTAGTAGTCCCAGGCGCGCTTGGATTCGGCCGGCTTCTTGACCTCAACGAGGTACATGTCGTGCATTACTTGCCCGTCCTCGCGGACGCGGCCGTTCTCGATGTTCATGTCCTTGATGGGCAGTTCGCGCATCTTGTTGGCGACCGCAGCCGCGTCGTCGGTTTTTGCGGCCTCGATGGCCTTGAGGTAATGCCGCACGGCGGAATAGACCCCCGCCTGAGTCATCGTCGGCATGGCCTTGCGGCGCGCGAAGAACTTCTCGGACCAAGTGCGGGAGGCCGCGGTTCGATCCCAATAGAACGCCGTCAGGAACTGCAGGCCTTGCGCGGCTTGCAGCCCCATGCTGTGCACATCCGTCAGAAAGACAGAGGGAGCCGCCAGCGCCTGCTTCGGGGTGATGCCGAATTCAGTCGCCTGCTTGACGATCGAGGTCATGTCGCTGCCGGCGCTCGCCGCCACGATCAGCTTGGCCTTGGAGGCCTGCCCTTGAAGCAGGTACGAACTCAGGTCCGAGGAATTGAGGGGAAAACGCAACTCGCCGACGACCTTTCCGCCGTTGTCGGTGACGGCCTTTCGAACATCGTTCGCGAAGGCGTGGCCAAACGCGTAGTCCACGGTCAGGAGATAGATGGAGTCCAGGCCGCGTTGGGTCATGAGACGGGCCAGGCCATAGCCGTTGCTGTAGCTGTTGTAGACCCACTGGGTGGACAACGGCGTACACGCCTTTCCAGTGAAGTCGGAGGACGCTGCAGTGATCAGCGTGATCTTCTTGCGCTCGTTCGCGAGTGCCTGCACGGCGAACCCCACACTGGAGTTCGAGAAATCGGCGATCGCGTCGACGCCGTCCTTGTCGAACCAGGCTCGCGCGATGCCTGCGCCGATGTCCGCCTTGTTTTGGTGGTCCGCCCAGACAAGTTCGATCTTCTTGCCGAGCACCTGGCCACCGAACTCTTCGATCGCGAGGCGAGCGGCCTCCACCGAGCCAACGCCGGCCAAGTCTGAATACAGGCCGGACTGGTCGTTCAGGATGCCGATCTTCACGACATCGCCAGACACTTGCGCGCTGGCAGGTCCCGAGGCCACAACGCTCGCGATGGCGGTGAGCGCAGCCAAGCCGGCTGCGAAGAACTTGAGCGCTTTCGAGGACATGTTCATTCCTTTCTGAGGAAGTTGGTAGTGGTCATGGAAAAGGTGTTTGCACTCGCATGCATCCAGAGCAACACTTGTGCATCTCATGCAAACTGAAAATCAAAAAAAGAGATCAACGATGTGGATTCGCACCCTCCGGGGTGGCAAGTCCGACAGCGCGTTCTTGATGGCCGGGGTGTTTAGCAGCCTCGGTCAGTGAACTTTTGCGAGTGCGCCACACCTCGAATTCACCCACCAATCCGCGACGGAACACCATGACCACAGTGACCAGGATCACCCCTTGGATCACCATCACCCACTCACCAAGCGGAGCCAGATATTCCTGCATGGCGAGAATGCAGACCGCTCCCACCAAAGGACCCAGGACGGTACCCATGCCGCCGACCAGCACCATCAGAACCACTTCGGTGGCCATGTGCCAATTCACGTCTGTGAGTGAAGCAAGCTGAAAGACGAGCACTTTGGTTCCGCCAGCCAACCCGGTCAGCGCGGCCGAGAGCACAAACGCCAGCAACTTGTATCGATTGACCTTGTAGCCCAGCGAGACGGCTCTCGGCTCGTTGTCGCGTATGGCTTCGAGCACCTGGCCGAAAGGTGAATGAATCGTCCGGTGATAGATGGCGAACGCCGCCAGGAACATCGCGAGCACCACTACATAGAGAACGTTGTCGTTGGCGGTGTCGAGCAGGCCAAGAACCACTGGCCGAGGAACCTTCTGCAGACCATCTTCACCGCCAGTGAACGGCGCCTGAAGGCAGAAGAAGTAGACCATCTGCGCCAGGGCCAACGTGATCATCGCGAAGTAGATTCCTTGCCTTCGGATCGCGATGGCGCCGGCGATAAATCCCAGCACCGTGCTCGCCAAGACGGCACAGAGCAGCGCAACCTCGAACGGCCAACCCCATTCCTTGAGGGTATACGCCGTGACATAGGCAGACATGCCAAAAAACATGGAGTGTCCGAGTGACAACAGCCCGACATAGCCGACGAGCAAGTTGACCGCACACGCGAATATCGCGAAGCACATCACCTTCATCAGGAAGATGGGGTAGATCAGCGCGGGCGCAATCACTGCAGCCGCCAACAGGTAGACGATCGGGCGAAATGTCAAAGAAGCGTCTTGTCTCATAGTGATCTCACTTGATCTTTCCGAAGAGCCCCGCCGGCTTGACAAGCAGCACGACGACCATGACGAGGAAGATCACGGTGGCGGACGCCTGCGGATAGAAGAGTTTGGTCAGTCCCTCGACGGCACCCAGCGAGAATCCCGTCAGGATGGAGCCCATGATCGACCCCATGCCACCGATGACGACGACCGCGAAGACGAGGATGACCAGGTTGGACCCCATCAGCGGGCTGACTTGATAAATCGGAGCCGCCATGACCCCAGCCAGTGCCGCGAGTCCCGCGCCAAAGGCATAGGTAAGCGTGAGCAAGACAGGAACGTTGACTCCGAATGCCCGCACAACCTCAGGGTTCTCGGTCGCGGCACGAAGGTAGCTTCCCAATCGGGTCTTCTCGATGAGAAGCCATGTAGCCAGGCAGACCGCTAACGACACGACCACAACCCAGGCGCGGTAGTACGGCAGGAACATAAATCCCAGGTCCATTCCTCCCGGCATCGTGTTCGGGTAAGGCAGTCCCGATGAACCAAAGCTCTTCCTGAACACGCCCTCGACGATCAGCATCAGTCCGAAGGTCAACAGCATCCCGTAGAGGTGGTCCAGGCGATACAGGTGCCGCAGCAGCAGCCGCTCAACGAGCACAGCTGCCAGTCCGACGGCAAGCGGCGCCACCAGCAGCGCAACCCAGTATCCGACGCCGGCCCACGTCAACAACATCCAGGCCACGAACGCTCCGACCATGAACTGAGCGCCGTGCAGGAAGTTGATCACATTGAGCAGGCCGAAGATGATGGCCAGGCCAAGGCTCAGCATGGCGTAGAACGCCCCGTTCATCAGACCCAGCAAGAGCTGACTCATGAACGCATTTGTGGGGATGCCAAAAATTGATTCGATGCCCATGTGGCGCCTCACACGCTCAGGTAGGCGCTCAGCTGAGCGCTCTTGGTGTCGACCTCTGCGCTGGAGAACGTATCGACTACTTCGCCATGCTCCACGACGTAGTGACGATCGGCCACGCTGGTCGCCAACCTCACGTTCTGCTCAACCAGTAGGATGGAGATGCCACGCGCCTTGAGCTTCTTTATCGTCAATCCGATCTGCTCGATGATCACCGGGGCCAATCCCTCGCTCGGTTCATCGAGCAACAGCAGTTGCGCGCCGGTGCGCAGGATGCGGCCGATGGCAAGCATCTGCTGCTCTCCGCCGGACAGCTTCGTTCCAGGACTTTTCATGCGCTGAGCCAAATTCGGGAACAGCGTCAGGATTTCTTGGACGCTCATGCCTCCAGGGCGCACCACGGGCGGAAGCATGAGGTTTTCCTGCACAGTCAAGCCGGAGAAGATGGCTCGCTCCTCGGGGCACCAAGCTATGCCGGCGCGGGCGACTGCCTCGGGAAGCCGCCCCAATAATTCCCGACCCTCGAACTCTACGGAACCGCTTTTCTTTGCGACCAAGCCCATGATGGCGCGAAGCGTCGTCGTCTTGCCTGCACCGTTTCGACCAAGGAGGGTGACGACCTCTCCTCGATGAACGGTGAAGTTCATCCCATGCAGAATCCGGCTCTCGCCATACTGCGCGTGCAGGTCGCCGACACGAAGATGGGCTTCAGCCATGAGCGCCTCCCATATAGGCGGACACAACCTCGGGGTTCTTCGAAACGGCCTCGTAGGTTCCTTCCGCGAGCACCTCCCCGCGACACAGAACGGTAATCGTGTTCGCGAGCCGCGCGACCACGCCCAGGTTGTGCTCGACCATCAAGACGGTCCGCCCCTTCGAGACGCTTTGAATGAGCGCCGCGACGGTCTCGATGTCCTCGCGTCCCATCCCCGCCATCGGCTCGTCGAGCAAAAGCACCTGGGGCTCCAGCGCCAGAGTCGTCGCAATCTCCAGTGCGCGCTTGCGGCCGTAGGACAGCGTTCCCGCCACCTGGTCGCGCTGATGAAGCAAACCAACCGATTCGAGCAGCCGGTCCACGTCCGCATCCAGTGCTTTAAGGCTGGAGAGCGGCTTCCAGAAGTGAAATGTCGTTCCCAGCCGGCGCTGCAGCGCCACACGAACGTTTTCGCCGAGCGAGAGCTTCGGAAAGATGGCGGAGATCTGAAAAGATCTCACCAGACCCTGACTGGCAACGTCTTCGGGCGCGGCCGAAGTGATGTCCTGCCCGTTGTAGAAGATGCGGCCGGAGGTGGGTCGGATGAATCGAGTGATCAGATTGAAGCACGTCGTCTTGCCCGCGCCATTGGGGCCGATCAGGGCGTGGATGGTCTCGCGCCGTACCCGAAGGTCAACATTGTTCACGGCGGTGAAGCCACCGAACTCCTTGGTTAAGCCCTCGACAACGAGCGCGTAGCTGCCCCCAACGTCGGGCAAGGTCTCCGTCATGCCGCCTGAAATGCCTGGAACTGTCATCGTTTCAAATTTGCGTTAGGAACACAATGATGTGCATGTTATGCACATTTGTCTATAGGGAAAGTTATTAGTCAATTTTTGCCTATCATGCATGTTTCGTGCCTGCCGAAGGAACGTCTCCAAGGCACGCGGAATGGCGGACCGAGAACCACCGTGGTGCATGCCGCACCCTTCAGTGATGCACTCAGATAGCAACGAAACCCATGGAAGAAAACAAAGCCGACCTCGACGAGACCATCAGGACAGTGGCCAGGCGTTTGGGTGAGCGGTTGCGTGATGCACGACGCTCCAAAGCCATCACCCTTGAAGTCCTCAGCGCCAAGACCGACCTATCGGCGGGCTTTCTGTCTCGCCTCGAGCGCGGAGAGACAAGCGCTTCGATCTCCAACCTCATCGTGATCTCGGAGAGCCTGGGGATCGCATTGCGTGACTTCTTCGAGGATGCGCAGGAACGTCCCCGACCCGACTATGTGTTGACGCGGGCAAAGGACAGGAGTTGCGAAGCTCCGCTGAGTGCCGGCGGCTACACCTACGGCCTCACCAGCGGCGATCTGGAGGGCGAGCAGGTCAGCGCGTTCGAACTCGTCTACCCTGCCGGCGAGACGATGCATCCAGAGGTACTGACACACCGAGGCGAGGAAGTCCTCTATCTTCTTGAAGGCACCATGGAGTTCCGCATCGGTTCCGACACGATGGTCTTGGAGCCCGGCGACTGCGTGCACTTTGCTTGCGATCAACCGCATACCGGCGAGAACATCGGGCACGGGGAGGCACGCCTGTTGATGATTGTCTCGCCCGTCGACTCCATCGACATACCGGCCCGAATGTCTGGCCGCGACCCCGACTCGGCCAGAAGCCTTACCCAGTTCACAGGCGGGAAGTAGCGCCACCGGCGCCTGCCTGTGAGCTCCACGTCCTGGGTTCTTTGCTGCACCGTGCCGCGATGGTAGATTTGCACCACACACAAAATCAGCGCTGCGATGGACAAGAACAAATCAGAACTCGAGGAAAAGACCCGGGCCGTTGCAATCCGGCTCGGTGCGAGGATCAGGGAAGCCCGCCGCGCCAAGCAGATCACCCTCGAGCGTCTGAGCAAAGACACAGACCTCTCCCCGGGTTTCCTGTCGCGCCTGGAACGCGGCGAATCGAGTGCCTCGATCTCCAACCTGATCGTGATTGCGGGCCGCCTCGGCATCCCACTGGGCGATTTTTTCGAGGATCCTGGTGCAAAAGCCGCTCCGCGCTACATCCTGAACAGAGCCAAGGACCGCGGTGGCGAACCGCCACTCACTGCTCGGGGATACTCGTACCACCTCATGAGTGGAGAGCTCATCGATCAGCAGATGAGCGCTTTTGAACTGGTCTACCCGGCGGGCGAGTCGATGAACCCGGAGGTCCTGACGCACGCAGGCGAGGAAGTGCTGTACCTGCTGGACGGGCAGTTTGAATTCCGAATCGGCGACAAAACACTGGTGCTCGAGCCAGGCGACTGTGTCCACTTCTCTTGCGAACAGCCACACAGCGGCAAGAACGTGGGCCATTCACCCGCGCGGCTCCTCATGATAGTGACGCCGGTCAACTCCTTCGGGTGAATGAAGGTGCAAGCGCGCTCCCCTCGTGCTGCCGGTGGTTAGCTGCGTGGCCCCAGGAAAAGCCGGTAGGAAGGAGCGGACGTGAGCTCCTCATGCGGATAGCCCACTCTCTCCAGAACACGGTGGAAATCGTCCTCGTCTGGGCTGGGCGCCTGCAGGCCAACCAACACCCGGCCATAGTCGGCGCCTTGGTTGCGGTAGTGGAACATCGTGATGTTCCAGTTGGGCGGCAATGACGAGAGAAATTGCATCAAGGCACCCGGACGCTCCGGAAAGACGAACTGCAGCACACGCTCGCCTGCAGCGAGCGGCGAGCGCCCGCCCACCATGTGCCGCATGTGCTCCTTGGCCAGTTCATCGTGCGTCAGATCTTGGGCGCAGAAGCGAGCCTGCGTCAGGACTTCCGCAACGCGTTGCGTTTCCCCTGCGGAGTGGATCGTCAGCCCGACCAGCACCGAGGCATTCTCGGCGTCGCATACACGGTACTTGAGTTCCGTGATGCTGCGGGCGGGGCCGGACAGGGTGTCGATGGTCTTGCACAGGCGCAACAAGCTTCCAGGTGATTCGGGAAGCGTGATCGCGAGCAGGCCCTCCCGCTCTTCACCGATCTCCGCCCGTTCCGCAACGAACCGGAGCCTGTCGAAGTTCATATTGGCGCCGCTGAGTATGGCTACATACGTCTCTCCGCGCGTCTTTCGCTGCTTGACGTACTGCTTCACGGCGGCCACTGTAAGCGCCCCAGACGGTTCCACGATGCTGCGAGTGTCGGTGAATACATCCTTGATCGCCGCGCACATGGAATCCGTATCCACCGTCACATAGCCGTCCACGAGGCTGCTGGCGATGCGGAACGTCTCCGCGCCCACCTGCTTCACGGCCGTTCCATCCGAGAACAAGCCCACGTCGCCCAGTGTGATGCGTTCGCGAGCTAGAGCCGACCGCGCCATGGCATCCGAGTCGATGGTCTGCACTCCGATCACCTGAACCTCCGGGCGGACCGCCTTGACATACGCAGCGACGCCAGCGATCAACCCGCCGCCGCCGACAGGCACGAACACGGCTTGCAGCGGCCCCTGATGCTGCCTTAGGATCTCCATGCCTACCGTGCCTTGCCCGGCGATCACATCGGGGTCGTCGAACGGATGCACAAACGTCAACCCGTCTGCCTCCTGCAATTCCAGGGCATGAGCGTATGCCTCGGAGTAGCTCTCCCCGTGCAGCACCACGGTGCCCCCCAGTCCCTTGACCGCCTCGATCTTGACTCGTGGCGCGGTAACAGGCATGACGATGACTGCAGTCGCGCCCAAGCGCCGCGCCGCAAGTGCGACACCTTGAGCATGGTTACCCGCAGAAGCACAGATCACCCCGCGACGCAGCTCCTCGGGCGACAACTGTGCGATCTTGTTGTAAGCGCCGCGGAGCTTGAAGCTGAACACGGCCTGCTGGTCTTCGCGCTTCAAGAGAACCTGATTGCCGAGCCGACTCGACAACTCTCTGGCGGGCTGCAACGGGGTCTCCACGGCCACGTCGTACACACGGGCCCTGAGTATCCTCTTCAGGTATTCGTCGAGATCAAGCATAAGGTGACGGCGTTCTCACGGACGAAGTTGCGGCGGCGAAGCATGTCGCAAGAGGCGGGAACTCCGTCGGAGGACCTGCCACAGCTAGTCCGCGTAGAGGCGCCCGAGCGAGCTCTGGAACTTCTTGATGTCGGCAAGCTTCTGCATGTGCCATGCCAACGCATGATTGCTTGAAGTGGCGGGCTTGCCCGTGAGGCGCTCGATGATCGGAATGGCACTGAAGCTCGGTAACGTGGTGCATGAAATGAAGACACCATCGACGTCCGGCTTCAATCCACCGCCCGCATGGACGGCGGCCTCGACCACGCTGTTCGTGGAAATGGCACCCACCTTCAGGTCATCTGGCTCTTCGAACGAGACCACAGAGTCCACGTCCAGCCCGCGGGCGCGCAGTCCGTCGACGATCTTCCGGTTCACCGTGCTCTCGTAAGGGGTGACGAGCTTGATCTTCTTCATGCCCAGCGACCTGCATGCCGCAATGCAAGCAGTAACCGGTTCGGTCACCTGCACGCCTGGATGTGCTTGGCGGATGATGCTTGCCACCCGCTCCTCTCCCAGGAGCATCGTGGCAGACGTGCAGCCGTATCCCACCACGTGCGGCTTGAACTCGGCAGGGATCAAGGCCGCCGTCGGCTGCAGCAGGTCCGACATGGCTTCCAAGGTCGCGGCGGAGATCTCGAAGTCGTTGAAGATGCGACTGTGGTACAGCGAGACGGGCTGCGAGGTTGGAAGGCTCGATCGCACCTCGCCCTCGATGGTGCGGTCCGTGCGTAGCACGATCAGCGCCAGGCGGCGTGCCTCCGTGTCATCTTGAGCAAGTTCGTAGCCAATTCGAGTCTGAAGCATGAGCGGTTCCCTTCGTGATTCGAGAAGCGTAAGCATCGAAGGTCTCCTGCTGCATGCCACTTCGCGCCGGTTCCTCAGACCAGTTAAGTAGCAGTCGACGCGCCTTGGCCCCAGACCACTTCGAGTCGGTCGATGGCCGCCTTCATCTGAGCCTCGTTGCTCGAAGCGAAGCCAAATTGGAACCCACACTGCGGTTCCACATGGACGAAATACTGAGACAGGGGCGGACAGACGATATTCGCATTGCGAGCACGGCGTGAGAGGGCCACGTCGTCCATCGGGCGCTTCGCGACCGCCGCGAGGTTCAGTCCAGCCGGAGCCGAGATGACCGACAGCATCAGTCCCATCCTCTGGGAGATCAGCTCGCACAGCAGCGAGTGGCGTGCTGCGTAGATCTCTCGCAACCGGCGGATGTGCGAGTAAAAAGCTCCCCGTTCGATGAACTGGAGCATGGCAGCCTGGATCACGCCCGGAGGACAGCCGTCCGACCAGGTTCTGATACTCAGGAAAACATCAACGAGTTCTTCCGGGACGACGAGGTAACCCAGCCTCAAGGACGGGAACATGATCTTGTTGAACGTTCCAGCGTAGATCACCCGGCTGTACTCGTCAGACCCCTGCAGGGAAGGCAAAGGCTTGCCGTCATACCGAAATTCGCTGCTGTAGTCGTCTTCGAAGATGAAGCAGGATGTCCGGTGCGCCCACTCCAGGAGTGCCCGGCGGCGCGCCAGGCTCATGGTTCTACCCATCGGATACTGGTGCGACGGGGTGGTGTAGAGCAGCTTGGCGCCGCCGTTGTCGTCCGGCACCATGACACCTTCTTCATCTAACGGGACCCCCCTCAGATTCAATCCTGCCGACAGCATGGCATTCCTGGCGCCAAGGAAGCCCGGATCCTCAATTAACACCCGGTCACCCGGCTGCGTCAGCACGCGCAAGGTGAGATCGAACGCGTGCTGGGCACCAGAGACGATGATGATCTGATCCGCCGTGCAACGTACCCCACGTGCACTCGCCAGGTAGCCAGCAAGTGCCTCCCGAAGCGGCCTGTAGCCGGCCGGGTCGCGAGTTTCCAGCATGGCGGCCGTCGCGTGCTTCCAGGACTTTGCACAGAAGTCGCTCCAGGAGTGATAGGGGAACTGATCAATTGCCGGCATCCCTGGTGCGAAAGGCGTAGCCACCGACAGGCTCTGCAAATCCATCAAACTGGTGCTGCGCGAGACATGCTTTGGCAAGGTGTCCAGCAAGGCAATCTGCTGCTGAATGGCCACGGCGCCCGGCACCTGGCTGCGTTTGAGCGAGCTTGGCGCGGGCGCGGCACTCCCGGTCAACAAGTCGGCTGATCGCTCGCGCACTCTCGAGCCAGAGCCGACGCGGGTCTCGACGAATCCCTCCGCGCTGAGCCTGGCGATGACACTGAGCGCAGTGGCCCTGCCGATGTCGAGCGTTCGGGCGAGCTCGCGCGTGGACGGCAGGAGGTCGCCTGATTTCAGGCCGCCGGTGACGATCAGGTGTTCAATCCCGGTGGCAACCTGGTCCACCACGTTCACCGGGCTTTGCCGGTTGATCACCAGGAACTCAAGCAGGCGTGCCCTGGATACCCGCGCTCGCCGTCGCCGGGGCTTGGGCTGTGCACCGAAGTGGTTCGATTCATCCATTGGAAGTGGCCCGTCCATCGCGCTGTTCACCGACAAGAATGCGCCAAGAAGCTCGGCATGGAGCCGAGTATGGCCCGCTGAAGATGCATTCGGGCAGGCCACTTACATGACAGACGGCGTTAAGTGGCTCGATGCGGGCGGATTCCGTACGAGCCCAGCCGAAGCAAGGAGAAATGATGAGTGAAACCGCCTCCGTGAGGCCTGCCTTGACCGATCTGACGGCTTCCGAACTCGCCGATGGCCTGCGGCGCCGGTCGTTCTCTTGCCGCGAGCTGATGCAGGCCACGGTCGATCGCATTGGTGCGCTCAACCCCATCTTCAACACTATCGTCAACATGGCACCGGTGGAGACGCTATTGGCTGAAGCCGATGCTGCTGACGCCGACCTGGCCAGCGGCAAGGTGCGGGGCTGGCTGCATGGCATCCCCCAGGCCGTTAAGGATTTCGCAGACGTCGTTGGCTTCCCCACCACGAAAGGTTGCGAGCTACTGGCCAGCAATATGCCGACGAGCGACTCCATCCTGACTGCACGCATGAAGGCCGCAGGCTGCATCGTGATCGGCAAGACGACGACGCCTGAGTTCGGGCTGGGCTCGCATACGTTCAGCACTCTGTGGGGTGTGACCCGCAATGCATGGGATCCTGCAGTGAGCGCCGGCGGCAGCAGCGGAGGGGCGGCCGTTTCCCTGGCGCAGCGCATGCTCCCGGTCGCGGACGGGTCAGACGGAATGGGTTCACTGCGGAACCCGGCAGGCTGGAACCACGTCTTCGGTATGCGCCCGTCGCAAGGAAGAGTACCCCAGGCTGGAATGTCGGACGTGTGGATCGACCTGCTCTCGAACGAGGGTCCCATGGGCCGTAGCATCCGCGACGTGGGGCGGCTTTTGGCCACACAAAGCGGTTTCGATCCGCGCTCGCCGCTTTCCATGCAGATGCCTTTGGGCTGGAAGGAAAACGAGGCCGTCGATCCGGGGATTCTCAGCGGCATGCGCATAGGCTGGCTGGGCGACCTTGGCGGCCACCTCGCTATGGAAACCGGGGTGCTGGACGCCTGTCGCGAAGCGCTGCGTCACCTCGAAGCGGCGGGCGCCGTGGTCGAGGAGGTGCCATTGGGGTTCGATCCCAAGCAGCTGTGGGAATGCTGGCTGACTTGGCGCCGCGCAGGCGCGGGGCCACGTGTCGGGGCGCTCATGCAACTGCCAGGTGCCAAGGAGAAGATCAAGCCGGAGGCTCAGTGGGAGTACGAGTGCTCGCGCGGCATGAGCTTTACCGATTTCCGTCAGGCAAGCCAGGTTCGCACGAATTACTACCAGCACATGCGCACCATGCTGGATCAGTGGGACCTGCTCGTGCTGCCCTCCGCGCAGTGTTGGCCGTTCAACGCGGAGGAGCGCTGGCCCAAACAGATCGCGGGACGCGAGATGGACACCTACCACCGCTGGATGGAGGTCGCAATCTATGCCACCCTCGGCGGCTTGCCTGCCTTGGTGGTACCCGCCGGCTTCCATCCGAACGGCCGTTGGCCCATGGGCATCCAGCTGATCGGCCCGTACGGCGGCGACGCCAAGGTACTGCGTGCAGGAGCGGCATACGAGCAGATCCGCGCCGATTTTATTGCGCGGCGACCTGCCGAAGTGAAATCCCCGAACGAAGCTTAAGCGGTCGCGCAGCTTGGTGGCGTAAGAAAAAGTGGCCTGCAGCGAAGCCGTAAAGTGGCCTGATGCTGGAATTCAGGTCCGTCAAGAATGGCGTGGTACGGGAGCATCTTTCGCCGCCGTTCAGGGCATCTAAGGCCCGCAATCCGAAGGAAAACACATGAGTGACAAGTACGAAGCGACAGACCGGACGACGCTAACCCGTCGCCCTCACCGTGGGATCTACGACAAGGATGCTATTCGGGCAATTCTTGACGAAGGGTTCATGTGCAATGTGGCCTACGTCCACGAAGGGGCGCCCCGCGTGTTGCCGACTGGCTATGGCCGGATGGGTGACTACATCTACATTCACGGCTCCAACCAGAGCACCATGCTCAGCGCGGCGCTGAGTGGGGAGGTGTGCGTCCTCGTCACTCATGTGGATGGCCTGGTTTTGGCACGTTCGCTCTACAACCACTCTGTTAACTACCGTTCCGTGGTGGTGTTGGGGCGTCCAGAAGAAGTGACCGATCCGCAGGAGAAACTCGCCTCCTTCGAGGCCTACGCGCGCCACGTCCTGAAAGGCCGTTTTGCCGATGTGAGGCCTCCGAACTCCAAGGAGTTGAACAGCACGACGGTGATGCGCATTCCCATTGTCGAGGCTGTGGCAAAGATGCGGGCGGGTCCGCCAACGGATTTCGAGTTCGATCTGGACCGCGATTGCTGGGCCGGCGAACTGCTGATCAAGCAGGTCTTCGCGGGTGCCATCCGCGACCCCCAAGGTCGGCAGGACGTCCCGGTGCCGCGGTACATCGAGGAGTACGAGAAGCTGCCCAGCGTTGAACGGCAAGAGGTCGACAACACTCCGGACGCATGACGTTCCGATAGCACACTCCGCCCGGCCGAGCGGCAGCGCGCCACTGCCGCCGTGGGCTCGACTTGATACAAGGAGTCCACATGAGCGGCAAAGGAATGGTGAGCTGCCCGCAGCCTGAAGCGGCGGAGTCGGGCGTTGAAATTCTGCGGGCAGGCGGGAGCGCGGTCGACGCGGCAGTCGCCTGCGCCCTTGTGCAAACCGTGGTGGATCCGCTGATGTGCAGCATCGGCGGCTTCGGCACGGCCGCCGTACACCGCCCAGAAGCCTGCATTCACGAGTATGTGGACTTCCACGCTCCCGCGCCGCTTGGCGCTCGAGCAGACATGTGGGAGCACTTGCTGGAGGGTGAGACGCGCGACGGTTTCGGCTTCAGCATCAAAGGCAGATTGAACGACATTGGCTACCAAGCCATCGCCGTTCCGGGAACGCTCAGCGGGCTAGAGCGCCTGCACGCGCGGCATGGCCGCCTCCCATGGCGAGAAGTGGTCGCCCCTGCCATTGCATGGGCCCGGGAAGGGTTCATGGTTCGGCCTGCGATGTATGCATTCTGGATCGACGAGCCGCTCGCTGGTCGGGCAAGCAACAGAGAGCGGCTCCTGTACTCGGCCTCCGGTCGGGAACTCTTCTGCCGGCCGGACGGCACTCCCAAGACCATCGGCACACCGCTGCGAAACCCGGACTACGCGAACACGCTGGAAACGATCGCGTGTGATGGAGCAGTGTCCTTCTACCGCGGTGAACTCGCCCATCGTATGGTGGAGGACCTGGCGGCCCACGGCGGCCTGCTGTCTTTGCAAGATCTCGCGACCTACGCACCACGCGAGAACGCTCCACTGGTAGGAAGCTACAGGGACCGACGCATCACCACCAACCAGCCTCCTGGTGGCGGCGCGATGCTGCTCCAGATGCTCAACATCTTGGAGCAGTTCGACCTGACGGCGCTCGGGCACAACACGCCGGAATACATCCGCATCGTGTGTGAGGCCATGAAGCGCGCCACCATCGACAAGGACCGGCATCTCGGTGACCCGGCATTTCTAGAGGTGCCGCTGGATCGCCTGCTCTCCAAGGCCTACGCGGCACAGGCTGCTGCCGCCATCAATGCCGGCGAGAAGGCCGACGTGCCCCGTCTCAACTTAGGGGCCCCTGTTCCAAAGGACACGACGCACCTGTCCGTGGTGGATGGTGAACGCAATTGTGTTGCCATCACGCATTCGCTCGCGATGCCGTCCGGCGTGATGACGCCCGGCCTTGGCTTCATGTACAACGGCTGCATGGGCGTGTTCGACCCGCGACCAGGCAGAACGGGCAGCATCGCACCCGGAAAAGCAAGGTTCACTTCGGCCTGTCCCACCATCGTGTTCCGCGGAGACGAGCCCGAAATTGTGCTTGGCGCGCCGGGCGGAACGCAGATCGCGATGGGCGTGCTGCAGGCAATCCTGAACGTTGCGGATCATGAGATGAGCATGCAAGAGGCCGTATCTGCTCCGCGCTTCTCGTCCACGAGCAACATCATCGATATTTCGAATCGCATTCCACGCTCCGTGTCCCGGCCGCTTGAGCGTCTGGGCTACGAAGTGGTTCGGAATCCGTTCGGGTACACGATTGCTTCTGTGCACGGGATCCGCATCAACGGGGAACGCCTCGAGGGTGGCGCCGACCCCGGCCGCGACGGCGTGGCTTACGAGGCCTGATCGTCAGGCGGCCTGATTCCACCTTCATTTACCGGAGATACCCCATGACCAATTGGAAGAGCTATCAAGACGGCAGTGCAGCCCTCGATGCGGAGACCGCACAGAAATGGCTAAATCAAGTGGTGGCGACCTGCAGCACCTTGGATCCTGACCTCATCCTAGATATCTTCACGGATGACGTTATCGCCGACCTCGGCGCAGTCCTCCTTACCGGGAAGGAGCAACTGCGTCCGATCATCCGTGAGCGGTATTCGAGGTACACCCACTACGACCTTCGTAAGACTGTTCGTGCAGTCGCCGGCGACCTCGTTATCTGTGACGCGCGATTGCGCTGGAAGTCGCCTGAACACTCAACGCTGCAGCACACTCGAGCCATCGAGATTCTCCAAGTCCGCGATGGCCGAATTGCACGCTGGGACAATGCGAGTTCGTCGTGGTCTGCCACTGAAGGTTGAGGGTCTTCGCCTGGCACCTGACGACGCAGTTGCGTGACCTTGTGCACGCGTGCCCTCCCCTGACCTTGCGGCTTGAGAAAACCCGGACATGCATGTCCTGCCGGGCGCACCGGCGCGCGGCTCCCTTTGCCCTCGATAAGTAGTTCATCCGGAAACCCGCAACCGGTCTTTCCCTTTCCGGCAAAGTGGCATGCGGGACAGAAATCGATCCAATTAGATTGGGAACATCACTACCCAGGAACCCACCATGTCTTTCCGCAATCTCGCATTCGGCGCCCTGCTGGCGGCCATCCTTCTGCCGGCTTCAGCACAGACCGATAAGTTCCCAGCCCGACCGATCAGGCTGGTCGTGCCTTGGAGCGCAGGCGGCAACACGGACGCTATTGCACGGCTGATGGCCTTGAAGCTTTCGGAGCGAATAAACCAACAGGTGGTGGTAGACAACAAGCCCGGCGCGAACGGAATCGTCGGCACGACGGCCGTTGCCCGGGCGCAGCCTGACGGCTATACCCTCATGTTGGCACTGCCGGAGACAAACGTGCTGAACCCGATGGTGTACAAGAACATCAGCTATACCTCGAAGGATCTGGACCCGGTGGCATTCATGGGCATCATGCCTTTTGCGCTCGTTGCCAATCCGAGCTCGAAGGCTGCCAGTGTTCCGGATCTCGTTCGCGTGGCAAAGCAACAGCCCGGCTCGGTGTCCGCAGCAAGCTGGGGGGTTGGAAGCACCGCGCACGCCGCTATCGCATTGATGGAGCAGGCCGCACACGTGGAACTCCTGCACGTTCCCTTTCCGGGCACCGCTCCTGCGCTGACCCAAGTGTTCAGCGGACAGATCGATCTCATGTTCCTGTCGGCGCTGAGTGCCACAGAGCTCGCAAAATCGGGCAAGGTGAAGATACTCGGAGTCACAGTGGACAAGCGGATGGACTCTTTCCCTGACGTCCCAACCCTTGCAGAACAGGGCCTCCCTGGAATCGACGTTTCACTCTGGTACGGCATCGCGGCGCCCGCCAAGACGCCCTCTGCCATCAAGGATTACCTTTCGAAGGAAATCCTAGAAGTCCTCAAGGACCCCGCAGTGCTGCAAGACCTGCGAGGCCGGGGCATGGTGGTCCAACCCCGGAATGCCGGCGAGTTCTCTCGCTTCATTGCGGCCGAAGAAGGACGTTGGTCCGGCCTGATCAAGGCGAAGAACATTCGCATCGACAACTGATCCAGCCAGCATGATGATCGATTACCTACTCGTCGGCGGCCAGGTTGTCGCGAGCGAGGGCCAAGCGGAGCCCTTCGTGGGCACGGTGGCCATCGCAGGCGAACGGATCGTGTGGGTGCAGCAGGGCATCGTCGACGCACCTGCGCGTCAGAGGATCGACTGCTCTGGCTTGATCGTTGCACCTGGGTTCATCGATATTCATACCCACTCGGATGCTGCGTTTCTCAAGGATTCCGGTGGCCAGAGTCAGATCACGCAAGGAGTCACGACCGAGATCGCCGGCAATTGCGGTCATAGCTGTGCACCTTGCACCGACCCCATTTTGCTGAGGAAGCACCTACTCGCGGTGCAAGATTCGACAGAGATCACCTGGAGGACGTTCGCCGAGTACCTCGACGTGCTACAGGCCACGCGCCCCGTGTTGAACGTCGCTTCATACGTTGGACACGGTACGGTTCGCCTTGCTGTCAAGGGAACGGCCAGTTCCGCAGCCGGTGCGGGCGAACTCTCAGCGATGGGGACGTATCTGCGCCAAGCTCTTGACGACGGTGCGATTGGTATCTCCACTGGGCTGGAGTACGCGCCAGGCATGCATGCGACCGCCGTGGAACTCTTGGAGGCAGGTGCGATTGCGGCGGAGTTCGACGTGGTGTACGCCAGTCACGTCCGCAACCGCGACTGGTTGATCGAAATGGGAGTCGGTGAAGCGCTCGGCATCGCTCGCACGACCCGGTCCAAACTCCAGCTGTCTCACATAGCTCCGAAATACGGCGCACCGCGGGGCGCGGCGGATCGTCTGCTGGAGATGGTGCGCTGGGCGCGCGAGGATGGCGCCGATGTGGGCTTCGATGTCATTCCCGATGAATGGGGACCCACGAAAGTCATTGCGTCTCTCCCGACTTGGGCACTTGAGCTGCCAAGCGACGAACTGCAGTCCCTACTGCGACCCGGACCTTCCCGTGCGCGTTTGCAGGAGAACGCATTTCCCAACTGGAAGTTGCTTGCCGACCACCGATGGGACTTGCTGGTTCTCTATCATTGCGGAGCGAACCCGTCTTACATGGGAAAAACCATTCAGCAGATTGCCATCGAGCGGCAATCCACGCCCTGGGATTGCATCTGCGACCTCCTCCTGGAAGAAGGCGCCGAGATGTCTCGCTTGATGTGGTGCGGACGGGTATCGAGTCAAGCAGACATTGACACGTTGATCCGGCAGCCCGACTGCATGGTGATTTCCGATGGCGTGTCCGTGAGCGAAGTGGGGGCTTTGAAAGACCTGCGGTTCTCGCCGATCGCTTTCTCGTGGGCAGCGTCGTTCCTTCAGAACTACGTGAGAGATCAGCGGATCCTTGATATTGTCGAGGCGGTAGGGCGACTGACCTGGACTCCCGCACGGCGTTTCCGGCTGGAGCATCGGGGAGAACTCCGGGCTGGATACTACGCGGACCTCGCAGTCTTCGATCTCGATCAAATCCACTGTCACTCCACGTTGGAAAACCCGAACGTCAAGTCGACGGGTGTGACTCACGTTTTTGTCAACGGAACTGCCGTGATGCGCGACGCTTCGATAACCGAGGCACGACCGGGCAAGGTCCTGCGGCGCGCAGTGTAAGCAGCGCCCGCATCATGGTCATCATCGCAAGAGCGTTGCGCTTCTTTCTGCGAATGGGGCGTTTCGCCCCGCTGGCGCGAGGCGGTCGAAGGGGCGTCGCAGGCGGCTCGGACTATCGCTTCTATCTGCTGCACTGAGCCAACGCAGCTCAGGCCGCCAGTCGCCCAGCCAGCCTATGCGCATGCCGCTGAGAATCCCCGGATCGACGGCCTCGTTTTCCTTCCAGCCTAAAGGCATCTTCATGGAAAGCGGCGAGCGCGGATCGAAACCGCTTTGTGACTGAATACGATTCGGTCACCGACCACAGTTGCAGCAGTCAAGCGGCGCTAGGGCGGAATCGGAGGAAGCCGCCGATGAACTCGTCCTCGATCTGTGCGTACTCGACGATGTATGTGCCGCGCGGAAGCTGGATGCTGATGTACTCGTCGTCTCGCAGACCGCTGGAGGCGTCAGCTGCAGCGTTCATGAGCAAATGCTCTGAATGATTGTTGACCCAGCGAAGCGGATCACCCCAGTGGGCAGCGTTGAGTTGTTCTGCGCTCGGCGACCAACTTCCGCAGGCGACGATTCCTTGTTTCGGACTCCACGCGAGTTCGTCCCACTCGGCGTAAAGAACTAGCGCAGTGAAGCCGCCAACTTCGATCAAGCCTCGCCCAGGCCACGCCTGTGCGCATGCGCGGTCGTAGTCAGTCTTTGGTCTAACTTTGTCAAAGTCTCGGTAGCTGTTCGTGTCGGGATCGATGCACCCTCGCCACAATGGCACCGCGGCTGCCGGTATCAAAACAGGCGGCGCGCCAGAGAAGTCCAGCCAAGGCGACGTAGAAGGGTCCATGGAGCCGATCTTGGCGACGGGTCGGGTGCCTCTTCTCGACCAGCATGGGATCGAGTCCACGCTCGTCGAAGAGGAGTGCCAGCAACTGGTCGAAGGCCCGCGGTACGTGCAGGAAGCCAGGCACCCAGCCACTCCCGCAAGCGCTCGCGCGTGGCAACACTGCCAAAGCTATCAGCGGCACGCCGCAGACGGGTCGAATCAAACGACGGCAGCTTGCTGCGCGCCTGGCGCAAGACCGCATCGCGGTCCTCTGCCAATTCGGCTAGGTTGTTCAGCAGGTCGACATACAGAAACTCGGGCGTCAGCTTCTTCGGGAAACGCGGCTTCATACGGAAATCGAACTGCCGGTTGCCAAGCCGGAAGACACCGTGGCGTTTGTGGTTGTAGACCAGCGTGCGGTTGTAGAGCTGGGTCGTACCCAGGCCAACGGCGTTATAGGCCGATGGGGAGAACACGAGGAAGTCCTTGTTGCGCAGGAAACCGCCCACCACTTGTTCATCGGCAGGCGGGAGCGGGCCAAAGCTGGAGTGCTTCGGTGCGTGGTACAGCCCCTGGGCGAGCTTCTTCAGCTTGCCGGCGGCCACCAGTTCGCGCAGGTGCCTATCCACCGCGGTCGACAGGCGTGCGAGATCCTCCCGCCGATAGACGTGGCCGGCTTTCAGCTCATCTGCAAGGGGCGCAGCGGCACCTCGCTGAGACCCAGTAGGACGCACAACAGCGGCAGGCATGTCAAATTTCTCATTGAGATTTCATGCAATTTACCGCCTTCTGGCGGACACGTGCTACCCCGCCCGCCGGTCCGGTTGCTCGCGGGCGATGAGCCCGGGAAAGACAGCGGATCTTCATGCTCGAATCCATTCAACGCCTTTGGCAATCTGATACCAAGGCATAGACCGAGTCGGTCCGCTCCGCAGGCGCCAAGTCCCTTTCCAGGATGACGTCACGCTCAAGGCGGCATATCTCCATCGTTCTGGCATCAATGTAGAGCGGGACACGGTTGACCGAGTCTTGCAAGACCGCCCGAACCGAAAGCTTGGAAGACTGGTCGTCCTGACTGCAAACGCTCCGCAGTCTCGATGGACCCGCCGGCTCTTCTGAGCCCCCGGATATCCTCAGGATCTTCTCGCATCGATCTCTCGCTGACTGCGTCGGCAAAACTGCAAGTCCAACCTGCAGAACGGGGAGCCCCTCAACGTCGATGACCTGCAAGAAGGAGGGTGACTTCGCCGCGTCGGCCCTAGGACGCACCGGCGGGTTGGATACGCAACCGGACAGTCCCGAGAGAACCATGGGCGCAAGCACGCGCCAGCAGAACATCTTGCTCCGGCTGAGCGCGAACCGGCCATGGCGATCAGGTTTAGAGATGTTTGATTCTGGTGCTGTCATGGGGGCCTGTCTATCTTCGAACTCGATATGTAGCATGCGCATTCCCTTGCTCATTGCCGCAAGGCCCCAAGCATTTAATTCTGCTGCTCGGCTCAACGTTCATCGTCTGAGCCGTCCCTCCTCTCCCAATGGCGAGAGGTCAGCCCCGTCCCGATCAAGCAGACGCGGTGCACCCGCCCCACCTTTTGGAGATCCCAAGTCTCCACAGATGCGCCGCGGCCGAACACGCGCCTAGCAGAAGTTCGGCATGCCGAACATCGACGAACTGAACGGCGGATAGACTCCAACTCGCAGGACCGCAGGGTTTCGCGAGGCGCCGACACAATTGGCCCATTCACCAGACCGCGAGACTCCACCGATCAGGCCGGTATGCAACTTCACTCGCGCAGCGTGAACACCACTGACAGGTACGACACCGGCCCACTCTGAATCGCCTCGATTCCATGCAGCGCGGTCGCCTCGAACAGCAACGAGTCCCCTGTCCTCACCTCCACAGTCCTCCCACCGTAGCGATAGCTAACCTCCCCGGACAGGAAGTACAGGAACTTGAGGCCCGGATGCTGGAAGGTCACATAGGGATCGGCGCCCGGTAGCAACGTGACCAGGTAGGGCTCTATGAACAAGTTGCCCGACAGCAGGTGGCCCAGCAGTTCGTAGCGGTAGTCTGAAACTGCGCCGACGCGATCGACAACAACGCCCTGCCCTGCGCGCACATGGCAAAAGTCCGTACGACGAGCCTGGTCCCCAAAAAAGCGCGATGTCGGCACGCCCAAACCATTCGCAAGGCGCTCCAGGGTCTCCACCGAAGGCGAGACCAGACCGCGCTCGATGCGCGAAAGCATCGAAGAAGAGATCCCCGACGACTTCGCGAGCTCGCCACCCGACATCTCAGCCGCCATACGAAGCGCCCTCACTTGCGCGCCAATGCGTACCGCGGACAGGCTGCGCACGACAGCCGCTGATTGTCGCGGCCGGACGCGTGTGACGGACGCCGGCAGCTTCGGCAATTGCCCGGTGGGAAATGGAGACGGCACCCGAACATTTCGCATGACCACAGACCTTTTGCAGAGCCAGCAGATCTGTCGATTGTGACGCAAACGCGGCTGACGTAAAAGCAGCTTTCTCGAAGACTTCCCCTGTGACTAGTCCTAGGAATTCTTCGAAGCAACCCAAAGCCTCGGCGCGGGAAGTGCTCGCTTTGAATTTGATCCGCCAACGCGGCGCAAAGGGATGGTCTCAGGAGGCTTTGGCGTTCGAAGCGGGACTGCATCGGACATTCGTCGCCCACGTTGAACGTCAGGCTCGCAACATTTCACTCGACAATCTCGAGCGTCTCGCATTGGCATTAGATCTCAGGCCGTATCAGCTTCTCGAAGAATAGCGCCGCCGATTCAGTGACTCGAAGCCTCTAGCGCCCTCCAGCGCCCCCCATGCAGACCTCTCCTGAGTCTGTCAAAGAGACCGGAGAACGCGTTACGAATGTGGACAGCTGCCAGCACGCTGCGGCGGCTGTCCGAGTGCCGAGTGCGACCGCTTGGCGTTGTGGACCTCTTCTATGAACCGGGGCGACCCGTTCGGTTTCGCGCATGCGATGCCATTCATTTGATGACGCTCCTCTGGCTCAGGGATTCAAGTTGGCCATCGCCCATCTCGAGCAATTCACGCAGCACTTCGGCGGTGTGCTCCCCCAGGTGCGGCGGGTGGTGGCGCACGCCAGAGCGCGCGCCGTCGATGATGTAGGGCGGCGCGTGAACGGCCTGCGGCCCCGCTTGTGCGTCTTCGAACCGGTGCCAGACCTGTGTCTGCGCCGTACGGTCGGACTGCAGCGCTTCATAGAGGCCGAGTACCTCCCCGCAGGGAATGCCTGACCGCGGTGACCACGCATCCGCAAACCCAGCCCTGCCTGCAAGCCCCTCGAACTCCAGAAGGTCGCCGAGCGGGCGATGCCCGCAGTCAGATGGGGGATGTCGCTGGAGCTGGAGGCAGGAAGAATCCGATCAGATTAACTCCTTAAAAGGCGCTTCATCAAGAGCGTCGGGTAATCTTGCCGATGGCCCGCAACGGCATAAACGAAAGTGTCGTCGCCGACACGCCGGTAGACCAGCTTGTGGTGCGAGGTAAAGACGTTCCGATATTCAAGGATGCCAACGGAAGCAAGTTCCTGGACAGACGCCCCTGTCAGAAAACCTGTCTCAACCAGCGCCAGTTTCTCGAAAATCTCGTCCTCAGCCTTGAGCCAGTCGGATTCGCTCCACTCGTCGAGCATGTACTCCTGAAGCGAGAGCAAGTCCTCCTGGGCATCCGGAAGAATGAAGATGGCCATTACTTGCGGCGCTGGCGAGCTGCGGCCAGTTGCGCACGGGACTCGGCAATGGGAATACCTTTGCCCTGTTTGCGCTCTTTCTCACCCAAGGCCACGATTTTCAAAGCGGCGATCAGTGATTCTTTCTCCTGAAACTGTTTGACGCTTTCGATCACCATGCTGGCCTCGCCATTCTGAGTGATGAAGAAAGGCGCGCCGTTCATCTCCAAGTCTTCCGAAATTTGAGCGGCATGGCTTTTCAGGTAAGAGATGGACCTGATGTTGGAGATGGATGGCATGGCGACCTTCGAGTACGTATGGGTCTAAATTTAGCACCGAATTTAGTCAGCCGCAAGGCCCCACGGCTGCCAAGCCACCAGCTACACCGGCTGGCTTTGATGTCTCAATGGATGGTATGGGCGCCTTGCTGAATTCCACCGATCTCTGACCCGAGTGGGGTGCGGGTAAAAACTTGGCTGGTTTTATGCCGAAGTCCAAGGCTCACCCGGTATTCGACAGGTCTGAGAGAGCCAAGAGAGATCTTGATCCGCTTCTCGTTGTACCAGCGGATGTATGAGTCCACCGCATCAATGCTTGCTCAATGATGGTGGCGTTCTTCCAGTCCTGAGGATAGAACAGCTCGTTCTTCAGCTGACGAAGAAGCCTTCGCAAGCGGCGTTGTCAGATGAGCATGCCTTGCAAGACATCGAGCCTTCGCGCGTGCGCGACGCGGACTGTATCGCGCGCTGTTGAACACCAGTGGAAGCCGCGAGTTGAAGCGCCTGTTTCCGTCCATCCAGATGCCCATCGTCTACGCACAACATCGCCCTTCGACCTTGCAGAAGGTTCGCATGCGCGATTACCAAGCCATGTGCGATGCCGTGCTTCGCGGTGACGCGCAGGCGGCGGATGAAGCGGGGATGGCTCACGTTCAGAACGTGCGCTCAGCCATCATCCATCGACTTTCCAGCGGCGCCAATTAAACTAAAATCTGAAATCCCTTGCAGCCTCGACCGCCCTGCGGTTCGCGTCGCGCGCATGTCGGGGGCGGCTCTGACCGGAGGCATCGAATCGGTGGAGATCGACGGCGTGCAGGTCCCGGTGTTCAACACAGCGAAGACGGTGGCCGACTGCTTCAAGTACCGCAACAAGATCGGCCTGGACGTGGCCCTGGAAGCGCTGCGCGATGGTTGGTCGCAACGCAAGCTGTCAATGGATGCGCTCTGGAGCTACGCCACCGTGGACCGCGTCGCCAATGTCATGCGACCCTATCTGGAAAGTGTCACGGCATGAGCGGCAATCTCGCGGGCCTCTGCCACGTTTGATCGAAGGAAACTGGCGATCCCCGCCACCATCCCTTCGGGCTTGAGCGATGCATTCGTGCAGGATGCTGCGAAGCAAAGACATTCCAACGTCGAGCTCACCTCGCCGTTTCGCGCCCCAGGAACATTGCCGTCGATCGGCAGTTCGGCGCCTGCCATCAATGTTCGGCACGCCGAACATTGATGGAGTTAGCCAGAACGCTCCGCGGAGCAAGTTCGCGCGCGGAAACTGTGGCGCATGCGGCGGTGATGCCACAGGGACAACCAGGAGGCAGCCCGGTGAAATCCCGATGTGCCCGGACGGCGTGCCACGGGCGCGAGGCATGCGGCCTGCGCGAGCGCCATGCGTCATGCGTCATGCGTCATGCGTCATGCGTCATGCGTCATGCGATTGCGGCGGAACGGGTGTCGCGGGCGCCCGCGAGATTGGTGCGTTCAGCGCTAAAAATGAAGACGCCCCGTGGGCGAGCGGGCCCCCTTCACACGCATTAACGCCAGCGCGAAATTGACCGCAATGCAACGCGAAGGCCCGTTGGCGGCCCACAGCCGATGGATCTTCCGGCGCGTCCTCCGCTGGCAAAGTTGCTTGTCATGCAAGCGTTGCGCACACCTCGAAGCTCCCCGACGATTCCGCCCTCACAACAATTCGTCTCGGAGACAACGTCCATGCGCTTTCTCTCTTCGCTTCCAGGCTTTCATCGCTGGTCCTTCTACCTGGCGCTGTCGTCGTGCCTCTGGATCTCTGCGGCCAATGCCCAGGGCAGCTACCGCATCGCGACCGAGGGGTCCTACCCGCCTTGGAGCTTCAAGGATGCCCAGGGGACGCTGCAGGGCTGGGACGTCGACATCGCCAAAGCGCTGTGCGAGAAGATGAAGGCCAATTGCGAGATCGTCGCGCAGGATTGGGATGGCATCATCCCCGGCCTCGTCGCCCGCAAGTACGACATGATCGTCGCGAGCATGGCGATCACGCCGCAGCGCCGTGAGCGCGTCGCTTTCTCGGCCAAGTACAAGGACACCATCTCGCGCTTCGTGGCCCGCAAGGGCGCGCCTGCCGATGTCAGCCCGGCTGCGCTGAAGGGCAAGACCATCGGCGTCCAGCGCGGCTCGGTCCAGGCAGCCTACCTCGCCCAGAATTACAGGAGCGCGGACGTCAAGTTGTACGACACGCCCCAGGCCGCCGAACTCGACCTCGTCGCCGGTCGCGTGGAGTACATCCTCGGCAACATGGTGACCTACCATGTCGGCTTCCTGAAAACGCCCGAGGCCAGGGACTTCGCGTTCGCAGGTCCGGAACTCAAGGGCGGGATCCTCGGCGAGGGCAATGGCATCGCCGTGCGCAAGGACGACGGGCAGACCCTCGCGAGGATCAATGCAGCGCTGGAAGCGATCCGGGCCGACGGCACCTACGACCGCATCACGGCGAAGTACTTCCCGTTCAAGCTGATGTAGGCGCCGCCCCTCGATGGACACCCTCCATGGTTTTGGTGGCCAGTTGCTCCTGGGCGCCCTCGTGACGCTGCAGCTTGCGGCGGCCGCGCTGTTGCTCGGCACGCTGCTCGGCGCAGGCATCTGCGCCTTGCAGCTCTCGGGCCGACGCGCACTGCAGGCCCTGGGCAACGGCTATGCCGCCGTGGTTCGGGGCATTCCCGACCTGCTGATTGTCTTCGCCGTCTTCTTCGGGGGGTCGCTCACACTCGCCGCACTCACCGGCCGCTACGTCGAGATCGACACGTTCGTCGCAGGCGTTGTCGCGCTCGCGCTCTCGTTCGGCGCCTACGCCGCCGAGATCGCGCGAGGCGCCCTGCAGTCGGTTCCGAGGACCCAGCGAGAGGCCGCCGGGACCCTCGGCATGTCGCGCCTCCAGACCCTGTGGACCGTCGTGCTGCCGCAGGCCGCGCGTCTCGCGCTCGCACCATTCGGCAACCAGTCCATCGTCCTGCTCAAGCAGACATCGATCGTCTCCATCGTCGGCTGTGACGAGCTCATGCGAAAAGCGGCAGAGGCGTCCGGCGCGACGCGGGAGCCGTTCACGATGTATCTCGCCACCGCCTGCATCTACCTGGCGCTGACCGGCTTGGCCACGCTCTGCCTCGAGTGGGCCGAGCGTCGCGCCGCACGCCCGTTGGCCGGCTGATCCCATGTTCGACATCACTCTTTTATGGTCCGCCATCCCAGCGCTGCTCGAGGGCGCGTGGCTCACGCTCAAGCTCACCGGCTGGGTCATCCTCCTCGGCACGACACTGTCGATCCCTGTCGCCCTTTGCCGGAACGCGCACCTGCGCGGGCTGCGCGCGGCGGCCCATGCCTACGTGCTCTTCTTTCGCGGCACGCCGGCGCTCGTCCAGCTCTTCCTTCTCTACTACGGGGCGGGCCAGTTCGACGCGATCCGCCACTCCGTCCTGTGGCCCCTGCTGCGCGATCCGTTCTGGTGCGTGGTGATCGCATTGGGACTGAACTCGGCCGCCTACACCGGCAAGACGCTGGGGGCCGCTCTGGCCGCCATCCCGCGAGGCACCCGCGAGGCCGCCCGCGTGCTCGGGCTCGGTCGTGCACCGGCTTTCTGGTTGATCGACCTGCCGCTCGCAGCACGCGCCGCCCTCCCGGCCCTCGGCAACGAAGTCGTGCTCACCTGCAAGGCGACGGCGCTGGCCAGCACCGTCACCTTGCTCGAGCTCACCGGCAGCGCCAGACTCCTCACCTCCGAAACCTACGCACCCTACGAGATCTTCCTCGCCGCGGGCCTCGTCTATCTCGCCATCAACTACGCCCTGATGCGCGGCATGCGCACACTCGAAGCCTCGCTGAACCGTTCCCACTGAACCGAGCACTCCACCATGAAATTCATCACCCTGGGCCCGGCAGGCAGCAACCACGAATACGTGACCCGCCGCTACCTTGACTTCCACGGCCTTCGCGACCGCGCGATCCTGGACCTCGTACCTGATTTCGACCGGGGCGCCGACGCCGTGCTGCAGGGCGACGCCGATTTCATGGTCCAGTGCGCGGTCCATCCGGCCGCCATGTCGACCGTGGCGAAGTGCTTCGTCGGACTGCATCTGATCGACACCTTCATCTCGCCGAGCCAGGACCTCGCCATCCTCCAGCGCAACGACGCAGTGCAACCCACGTCGCTCGCGCTCATGCTCCCGACCTTGCCGTACCTCGACCGCAACCGGTGGCCGCAGATCGAATTCGTGGAAACCGTTGCCGAGGTCACCCAGGGGGTGATCGATGGCAAGTACGCGATCGGTCTGGGCTATGCCTCGGCCGCGGAACGACACCCGGAGCACCTGCACGTGAGGCAGTTCATCGGCACGGTCGACGATGCCTGGATGGTCTACGGACGCGTCCGCGTGAGCAAAGGGGAACTGAGCGCGTGGCGCGACAGCCCTGCCGCGCAGCTTTACGGTCAGGCGGACTGAGCATGGACATGGCCATCTCCTCTGTCGCCACCCAGGTGGTCTCGGTTGCCGGACTGTCCAAGCATTTCCAGGCACATCAGGTGCTCAGCGATGTGCATCTGAGCGTCGCTGCCGGCGAGCGCGTCGTGGTGTGCGGCCCCTCGGGTTCGGGAAAATCGACCCTCGCGCGGTGCATCAGCGGACTCGAGAGCTACGGAAGCGGGACCGTGACGGTCAACGGCATCGCGATCTCGCCGCGGATGCGGCACACCGAACTGATCCAGGCCAACGTCGGCATGGTGTTCCAGCAATTCAACCTGTTTCCCCACCTCACCGTACTCGAGAACTGCACCCTGGCGCAGCGATGGGTGCGTCGCCGCTCCAGGGATGAAGCCCGGCTGACCGCGCTCGAATACCTCGCCAAGGTCCGGCTCGCCGAAAAGGCATCGGCCTATCCGGCCCAACTCTCGGGCGGGCAACAACAGCGCGTTGCCATCGCGCGGGCGCTGTGCCTGAACCCCTCGCTCATGCTGTTCGACGAAGCCACTTCCGCCTTGGACCCTGAGATGGTCAAGGAAGTGCTCGAGACCATGATCCTGCTGGCGCAGGACGGCATGACGATGATCTGCATCACCCACGAGATGGGCTTCGCGCGGGCCGTGGCAGACAAGGTCGTGTTCATGGACGAGGGGCGGATCGTGCAGGCCGCGCCACCCGACGAGTTCTTCGGCAGCAACGCAGACCCGCGGGTCCGCAGGTTCCTCAGCAAGGTCTTCTGACCAGGAGCTCACCGGAGAGGATCTGGCCCCTCGGCACAGACGCGTGCCAGGCCGCGGTCCAGCGCGATCGCGAACAAAGGCGACAGCCCATGCGCGTCGGCATGCCGCGCGGTCGCATCCGCCAGCCGCTCGCGGCAATCCGCCCGCTCGCGCCGCGGCCGGATCGCGATGAGCTGGTCGATGAACTGCGTCCGAAGTCGATCAAGCGCGGGGCGTAGCTCGCTTCTCAGGTCCGCGCGCGGTTCGATCGGTGCCTGCCCCTCCCGCCGCCAGTGGGCCATCAGCGCGAACTGGACAAGCTTGCTCGCTTCGATCTGGTCGGCGAAGAACGCGGTCGCCAGCTCCTCTGGCAGTCCGCGGCCACTCGCCTCGCGCGACGCGGCCGCAATGACCTCCTGTTCGCGCGGATCGCCGGGTGGATCCGCGACCGGCTGGTGGGTATCCCATTTGGTCAGCGCCACCTGTCTTGAAAGATCGAGCCGCGCCGCGCTCAATGCCACAAGGCTCGAGAAGCCCTGGGACCGATCGGGCCCGCCCGCATCCGACGCACAGGCGAGCGAGGCCATGGCAATGGCGATCGCGCCGCCCGCGCGAAGACGATGGATCAGAACGCGCAGGTGCATGGGAACCTCCGGAAGTCGAGCGACGCGACCCGTGCTGCCAGCAACTGGATCGGCACCAGCCAAAGCCTAGCGCCGGGACGATCGCTCGCCACCTGCCAACATGCACAGTTGCGCGCGAGCCGGCGTTCGCGTGCAACTCTGCGCAACGCGAAGCGGCAAGCATTCAAGATGCATCCGCCATCTGCGGCGATCCTGCCCTCAGTGCGGCACAAGGCCTTTGCACTCAATGCTGCTGCCAGGCCTTGCACATCCTTGACCGGACTGAGCTTCGGACGCTGGCGACGCCAGCTGCACTTGCTGCTGGCGCTTTGAGAATTGTCCGTGGAGCGACCGTCCAGCAAGATCCTGAGCGTTCATGGCAACGCCGCCGTCGTATTCACGCATGGCGATGTCTCTCCCCCGGTTGCCTCGAGGCGCGATCGCCGCACATAGGCCACTTACGCAGAAAGAGCGTTTCCCTTGAAGGCCGTCTCCAGACCGGGAGGGGTCTTGGATGTGCAATCTCACTCGCGCAGCGTGAACACCACCGACAGGTAGGACACCGGCCCACTCTGAATCGCCTCGATCCCATGCAGCGCGGTCGCCCCGAACAACAGCGAGTCCCCTGCCCTCACCGCAACCGACTTGGCGCCATAGCGGTAGCTGACCTCCCCGGATAGGAAGTACAGGAATTTGAGACCTGGATGTTGGAAGGTCACGTAGGGATCGGCACTTGGTAACAGCGTGACCAGGTAGGGCTCGACGAACAGGTTGCCCGACAGCAGGTGGCCTGAGAACGCACGCCGCCGAGATCGCCGACGCGTGGCTGGCCGACGTTCGACAGGCGATCGAACTGATCCTCAACGGCGAGATCGCGGTGTATTGAGACCCGGGGCCTCCGGCACGCCTGGCTTGATACGTATCAAGGCTCCAGCGAAGAAAGACCGGTACGCTGGACGAGCTTCACTCATCGGAAGGACAGGAAATGAGCACGCTTGTCGGCGCGGCCCTGGCGACCGTCGATCCGGTATGTGGCATGCCCGTCGACGGGGGGAATGCCGCAGCTCGGTTGCGGCATGGGGGCAAGGACTACCTGTTCTGTTCTGCCCACTGCCTGGAGAAGTTCAAGGCTGATCCCGCCAAATACGGAGCCGCGCCGCTTGCCGCCGGCCCGGCGTCTCCGACCACCGCAGGCGTCCATCCTGGCCATGCCGACCGCGGCACGCCGATGCACACCGCGCTTCGCCGCGGTGCGCAGGGTCAGGCGAAGGACCCGATCTGCGGCATGCTGGTCGACAAGGCGACGGCGCTGCGCACAGAGCGCGGCGGCCGCAGCTACTACTTCTGCAGCGTTGGCTGCCAGCGTACATTCGAGTCGCCGCAGCAGGAACTGAAGTCGATGCGCACGCGCGTCGCCGTTGCCCTCACCGGCGTGCTGGCGCTGGCGATCATGCGCGCCGGTGCCTTCATCGCGCTGGCCACCGGCGCGACGATCATCACCTGGGTTCCCATCCCCGCCCTGCCCTGGTTCACCTGGGGCATGTGGCTGTTTCTGCTGGTCACGCCGGTGCAATTCATCGGCGGCTGGAGCTTCTACAAGGGCTCGTGGAATGCCTTGCGCAACCGCTCGATCAACATGGATCTTCTGATTGCGCTGGGCACGACCGTAGCCTACCTGTACAGCGTCGCGGTGCTCTTCTTCCCGTCGGTCCTGCCGGTGAAGGTCGAAGAGCGCGACGTGTACTTCGAGGTCTCGGCGGTCATCATCGCCTTTGTTCTGCTCGGCAAGTACATGGAGGAGATCATCAAGAAGCACTCCTCCGCGGCCGTTCGCAAGTTGCTCGACCTGAAGCCTGCCACTGCCCAGGTGGTGCGTGACGGCGTTGAGATGGAGGTGCCCGCCGAGAGCGTGATGGTGGGCGAGACGGTCGTCGTGCGGCCGGGTCAGCGCATCGCCACCGACGGGGTGGTGCAGGAAGGCGCTTCGGCAGTCGACGAATCGATGCTGACCGGTGAATCGATGCCCGTGGAAAAGCAGGTGGGCGCCAAGGTGATCGGAGGGACGTTGAACCGCACCGGCGCGTTCCGCTTCCAGGCCACGCGCGTGGGCGCCGAAACTGCGCTGGCACAGATCATCAAGATGGTGGAGGATGCCCAGACCAGCAGTGCGCCGATCCAGCGCATCGCCGACCAGGTGACCCGCTATTTCGTGCCCGCCATTGTCGGCACGGCCTTCCTGGCCTTTGCGGGATGGTGGATCGCGGGCAACTTCCCGCAAGGTCTGCTGGCCTTCATCGCAGTGCTCATCATCGCCTGCCCATGCGCGCTTGGCATCGCCACACCCGCTGCGCTGATGGTTGGCGTCGGGCGTGGCGCTCAGGCCGGCATTCTGATCCGCGGCGGCGAGATTCTCGAGAAAGCGCAGAAGCTCGACACCGTCGTCTTCGACAAGACCGGCACCCTCACACGCGGCGAACCGAACATCACCGATATCCTGGCGCAAGCCGGCGCGTCCAGGGAACAGGCCTTGCGCCTGGCAGCAGGCCTGGAAGCCGGGTCGGAACACCCACTGGCCGAGGCGATCGTGCGCGGCGCGCAGGAAGCCGGCGTGGTGCCAGCTCCCGTTGAGGGCTTTGACTCCATCCCCGGGCATGGCGTGCGAGGACGCATCGATGGCGACGTGGTACTGCTGGGCAATCGCCGGCTGATGCTGCGTGAGGGGGTGAACATCGCCCAGGTGCAGGCAGACATGGAGCGCCTAGAGGGCGACGGCAAGACCGCCATGCTGCTGGCCAGTCGCGGACGCCTTGTGGCGGTGATCGCGGTCGCCGACACGGTGAAGCCGGAAGCGAAGGAGGCCATCGCGGCATTGCGGGCCGAGGGAGTGCAAGTGATCATGCTGACCGGCGACAACCAGCGCACGGCCTCCGCCATCGGACGCCTGCTCGGCATCGACCGCGTCATCGCTGACGTACTGCCCTCCGACAAGGCCAAGGCGATCAAGGAACTGCAGGCCGCCGGCAAGATCGTCGCGATGGTCGGCGATGGGGTCAATGACGCGCCCGCCCTCGCCACCGCCGACATCGGCATCGCCATCGGCTCCGGCTCCGACGTCGCCAAGGAAACCGGCGGCATCATCCTGGTCCGCAGCGATGTACGTGAGGTCGTTGCCGGCATCAGGCTGTCGCGGGCGACCATGCGCACGATCAAGCAGAACCTGTTTTGGGCCTTCGTCTACAACGGCATCGGCGTACCGATTGCGGCGCTCGGATTCCTCAACCCGATCCTCGCCGCGGCGGCGATGGCGCTGTCGTCCCTGTCGGTCATCGTCAACTCGGCCCTGCTCAAGCGCGTCAAGCTCGACCAGGGGTGAAAGGACCGCACCATCATGTACCCCATCTTAGAGACGCGTTTCGCCAATCGCTGGCTCTGACTGTGTCCGATCCTGGCTCTCGTGCTCGCCGTGGTCGTGTTGATGTTGTTCGGGTTCACGTTCTGGGCAGCGCTGTTGGCCGCTGTCCTGCAGGTCTGCCCTGCCCTGATCCTGTGGGGCGTGATCGAAGTCATGCTCGATGAGCGCCGCCAGCGAGCGACCCGTAAGAAGAACTCAAGGGGCTGAAGGCAACATGGACAAGAAGCAGATCTCGACCGCGTTGTCGCCGGCTTGGAGAAGAAGAACCGTGGACGAGTTGCTGCGATCGCAGCGGGTCGCCGAAGGTCGAGCTGTCGCCGGTTGCGGTTGCCTGAACGCCATCTGCTGTCCCGAGAAAATTTTGGGACGAGACGGGCGCCCTGTGCTGCGGCTAAAAGCATCGCTACTTCCATACGAACAACCTATGGATCAATCGTAATAGTCCGACGACGGCCGTCATTGACGACCTCACTGGCTGGCCCCTAGGATGGCATTGACTGCGTCTATGTCGAAGGCGTAAGGATTCGAGGGGACGGTCGATCCATTCCTTCTTCTTGGCATACGCTGGACGTCGAGAATCGACCAGGGCTACGCCCACCGGGATCCGCCGTCGGCAAATTGTGCGACAACAGCTTCGCCGACGCCGCATCCTCAGGCAGCGCCTCACTCCTCCGCTCAGCAGTCTCCATTAATGACGCTGCTGTGAGAGACCTACGGCAGTGCCCAACGACTTCATCCTGGCCTGATGCACGGCCTGAGATCTCCTCACTGATGGAGGCCGTTGGTAACAGCAGTGCGGCGGAAGTGCCCCGGCCAGGGGCAGAAATCAGTGAAAGCGTTCCGCATGATTGCGCAACAAACCCTGCGACGGCAGGCAATCCCATGCCCGACATCGATGAATGCGTTTTGGTGGTGAAAAACGGTCTCTTCGCCATGCTCAGGACATCAGCAGTCATCCCAGAGCCGTTGTCGATGACGCTCAGTATTGTTCCTTCGGACGATTCACCTCGGTCCGGTGCGGCACGCAAGATCAGACGGCCTCCCTCAGGCATAGCGCGAACAGAGTTCGACACGAGTTGAATGAGGGCGTCGCGCAACGCATCCGCGTCTATAGTCCAAGGGAGGCATTCGCGATCAACCTCGATCACTACGTTGATCTTCACGTCAACCGTGTGTCGCAGGCGGTCAGCAAAGTCACACAGAAACGGCAGCACTTGGACACGTTCAGGTTTCAGATCTTGGCGGCCGGCAAAAGAAAGCAATTCTGCAGCGAGCATGTCGCCGCGGCGGGCCATGGCAGGGACCGAACTTCGGAGGAAGTCACCTTGGGCATCTTCAATGCCTGCACGCTCCTGCCGGACACTCGCAAGAATTTCGCCGATCGCCGCAGCTGCGCCGGTAGCGACATCGCAGGAAAAGTCGTGGGCCTTCACGCCGGCTCCAAAAGTGCTAGAGGACCATTGTGTGCTTCTTTCTAGCTACCCCAATCCCTTGATGAAGAAATGGCTCTAACCTCGAGACCCCGCTCGGCGTGTTCGAACACACTACCGCCAATCCCGACTTCCGCGCCGAAGGCACCCGCAACAAGTTCGGCATCCGCGGATACGGGACGAAGGGCATGCGCGTGTTCGACCTGGGATGGCAGCAGGCCCTGCGGCTCTGGGACCAGGGCGGCGTCAGTACGATGCGATTGCAGATGCATGCCACCGATCCCGACCTGCTGGAGCCGCGGCTCGGCAGCGTGCAGTCGAAGGGCTGCATCCGCATCCCGGCCAGCCTGAACCGGCTGCTCGACCGCTTCGGCGTGCTCGACGCCGACTACCTCGCGGCCGCGGCGCAGGGCTCGCCAATGTGGGTGCTGCCAGCCGACCAGACCCCCGTGGAGGGCGCGGGGCGGTACCTGATCGTCGTGGACTCGGGGCGCACCGATCGGCCCGCCTGGTCGCCCGCGCCCGGATCGCGCGGCACGGGCGCCACGACCGGCGGCAGGTGACCGCCGGACGGCGGCTTCGCTGCGAGTCAGGTCTTCGCACGCCTGCGCCCTCGCCAGCCAATCCGCCGCTTGGGCGTTTCTCGCAGGCCGCAGCCTGCTTGGTCACAGCATCGCGACTCGCCGGTCAGCAATGCGTTGCCCAGCGCCATGTAGATGCTGCCGCAGGCCGAGCAGCAGGAACATCCGTTCGGACGCCCACCTTGCGCGCCAACCACAACACATTGCGCAGCCGCGAGACCGTCACTTCATTCGGACCAACCTGCGCCTGACGATGTTGCGCCCACCATCCGCCAGATCGCAGGGCGACGCCACGAACGACTCACAGCCACTCGTCCCCTTCTCTTCCGTCTCAAGGGGAGCGACTCGCACTACTTGACCAGTACGACCGGTTGCCGGGCCGTCGCCAGCACGCGCTGGGCTACTGAGCCCACCAGAAGATCGACGATGGCGCTTCGTCCTTTCGAGCCCAGGACGATCAGGTCGAACTTCCCCTCGCTGGCGAACTTGACAATCTCTTGCGCGACGTGCCCCGTACGAATCACCGATCTGTGCTCGATAACCGTCGTCGTGAGAAATTTCATGGCGGCCTTAAGCTCCGCTTTACTGCGCTCGTGCAGGAACGCAACCACGTCCTCGGAGCCAAGGATCGAATTCGCGAACCGCAGGTTGGTGTTGTCGTGCACGCTGATAAGGGTGATCGAATGAGCGGCCGGGCGCAGCCATCCGATCAGCTTGGCCGCGTACTTGACGGCCCTCAGGGCGTACTTCGAGCCATCGGTTGCCACAAGGATCTTCATTCGGATCTTCCTTCCTGTATGCAGAGGCCCAGCTTGAACGCGTTCAGCCCGTTCACGCCTGGGGATGGGCCGCCTGCTCCTGCTCGAGAAGGCGCTTTCGCTCATCGACCCACCACGCGGGGGTATCCTGCCGCAGCAACTCGGTCGTCGACGAGAGCGGATGAAAGCCATGCGCGACGCATTCCGTGGTCCGGCCGTCTTTGCATTTCATCTCCGCGGAGGCACCGAGCCAATCCGGCGACAGGGGATGCAGGGCGAAAGGGTTGTGGATCAGCACCGTGCCCTCGTTCCACTGCTCACGCTGTGCGCCCCGCTGGCCCACCTCGTAGGCGAAGCTCGCCAGCTTTGAAGTGTCCCCGTCTTCTGAAAGGCAAGCTCCATGACGCAGCATCCTTGCCGCATTGGCTCCGTGCTCTTCCTGCCCCAGCCGATTGAACTTCGTGATCGTGGCATCGTTGCAGAATAGGACGCCAGAAACATGCTCGGCCTCTTGATGACCGAAAAATCCGTCCGGGAACAGATCGCCGAGTTCCTTCGACCGACCGAGTCCTCCGAAGAGGAAATGCAAGAGCGCGGATGGAGCGCCATGAGCCCGCCCGTGATCGAAATCCTGAATGGCAAGAACGAAGGGAAGGCCGTCCGCATGAGGCACACGCCACCGCCTCTGATGCAGACTTTGAAAAAGAATTCCGCCCAGTCCGTGCAATTGCGGCTTGGATGCAACCCACTGTGGCGACGCGACCTGGGGTTCGACCCCGATGACCGGTGTTCCGACAGTGAAAGCATCGACAGCCGCCGCGACATTGGCCTTTGTTAATAGAAGCGCGGGGACATCGTGCCTGTAGTCGACCCGATGGCCGGCGGCCTTGAAGAGCGCAAGAAGGAAGAGCTCGAAGAGGGCGCTGTCGAAATTCCTCCCCTGTAGATACTGGAAGTAGTCCGGCCGCATGTGTCGAATTTCCGTGCTGTGCAATTTGCTCACCAGCCCGCGCGCAGGCTCGAACTCGGCCCGATCCCGGAGCAAGCAGAACCGCGGATGCAACTGTGCTTCGGGTCGTACAGTCTGCTTGAACAGGTCGCGCACGGCATCTGCCGTGACGCAACCAGTGTCGGGATATCTTTTTGAGTCGGGAACCATGGATTTCCTAGACCATTCACCTGGCGGGGACGTGCTTGCCGTCACTCTAAGCGGCAGAAAGGGGCGGTCGGTTGCGGCAGATCAAGGCGCAACTCGGCAGTCTTCAATCAGCCTTGCGCAGCCGGACGCGTGACATATCGCGCCATCGCCCGCAGCACCATGCCACCCCCCGTTTTTGTTCAGCGTTAACGCGAGTGACCCCAAAGCCGCCACGCCGCCCAGCAACCCGGCAGCGCGACCCACAGGGCCCAGTGCGGCGGCAGGGTCGCCAGGCCGAACCATGCGCCGATGCCCGGCACTCCGGTCAGCAGGACCCAGACCCCGCAGACGCCCATCAGCAACCCATAGAACACCGCATTGGCGTGCCGGCGCGCGAAGCCCGCCCTTCGGAACCACATCAGCAGCAACAGATTGCCGAGCACGATCGCGCCCAGGTTCGCCAGCCGCAGCACCTCCGTCGAAGCACCGCGCTCCCGGCAAACCCACTGCACCAGTGCCACGCCGGCAAACGCAAGCCCGCCGAGCGCAAGCGCACGGGCGGCCGAGCCCAGCGAAAACAGGGTGTCGTCCTTGCGGCGCGGCGGCACGTCCATGCTGTCGTCCGGCGCGGGTTCGGCCTCGAAAACCAGCGAACAGGCCGGATCGATGAGCAGTTCGAGGAGCACCACGTGCAGCGGCAGCAGCAGCACCGGGCCGCCCAGCACGACAGGAATCAGCGCCACACCGACGATGGGCACATGCACCGCAAAAAGATAGCTCAGGGCCTTGCGCAGATTGGTGAAGATGCGCCGGCCGGCGCGCACGGCATCGACCAGCGAGGCGAAGTTGTCGTCCGTCAGGACCAGCGAAGCGGCCTCGCGCGCAACGTCCGTGCCGCGCTGGCCCATCGCGACCCCGATGTCGGCCGCTTTGAGCGCAGGCGCGTCGTTGACGCCGTCGCCCGTCATCGCGACGACCTCGCCGCACTGCTGCAAGGCCCGCACGATGCGCAGCTTCTGCGCCGGATCGACCCGCGCGTAGACCTGCACCTCGCGCACGCGGGCCTGCAGCGCGTCGTCGTCCAAGCCGGCAAGCGCTGCACCAGTCATCACATGCACCGGGCCGCCGTCCACCAAGCCGGCCTGCCGCGCAATCGATTGGGCCGTAAGGGCGGCATCGCCGGTGATCATGACCACGCGCACCCCCGCACGACGGCACGCCTGCACGGCAGCGGGCACTTCGTCGCGCAAGGGGTCCATGAAGCCGAGCAGGCCCAGCGGCGCGAGCTGAAGTCCCACGGGCAGCGCGGCGTCATCGCCGGGGACGAAAGCGTGGCCCTCGGCCACCGCGAGCACGCGCAGGCCGGCAGCGCTCCAGCGGTCGGCCGCCTCGCGCAGCCGCTGCGCGAGGGCGGGATCGGCGCCGCAAAGCCCGAGCACGGCTTCCGCCGCGCCCTTGACCGCCACGACCTGGCCGGTTACTCCGGGTGCGTGCCACCAGTGCACGACGTAGGGCATGCCGTCGCGGATCCCTCTGCGAACGCCCGGCAGCCAGGCCGGATCCGGGCGCAGCCCCGCGGACTCTGCGGCTGCGCGCACGGCGCGGTCCATCGGTTCGACGCCGTCCGCGTTGCTGGCACGGACCGCGGCCTGCAACAGGCGATGAAAACGCTGCGCCGCAGGCTCGCCCGCTTCGCGCAATTCGCATTCACCGGCACCGTCGTGCAGGGCCGCCAGGGCCATGCGGTTCCGTGTCAGCGTGCCGGTCTTGTCCACGCACAGCACGCTGATCGTGCCGAGGGCCTCGATGGCCTGGGGCTGGCGGGTGAGCACGTTCGACTTGGCCAGGCGCCAGCCACCGAGCGCCAGCATCACGCTCCAGACGACGGCGAACTCCTCGGGGATCAGCGCCATGGCCAGCGTCAGTCCGACCAGCAGGCCCTGGGTCCACGAGCCTTCCCGCAACGCGAACAAGGCGGCCGCGGCCAGGCAGGTGAAGGCCGCGAGCCAGGCGACCCGCCGCACCAGTTGCCGCAGCTCGTCCTGCAGCCGGCTGGCACGCGGCGCAAGCTGCGCGATAGACCGATGGATGGCGCCGAGCGCGGTGTGGGTGCCCGTGCCGGTCACCTCGGCAACGCCATCGCCGCGCACCACAAGGCTGCCCGCGAGGAGCGCGTCCGCCCGTTCGTCGCTTTCACCGACACCGGGATGCTTGCCGACCGGCATCGACTCGCCGGTGACCAAGGATTCATCGACCTGCAGCCCGACGGCTTCGATCACTCGGGCGTCGGCGGACAGGCGATCGCCTTCGTTCACCAGCAGGCAGTCGCCGCGCACCAGTTCGCGGCTCGCAATCCGGACCGGACGTCCCTGCCGCACGACGGTGCAGCGCGGACTGGACAGGTCCTTCAGCGTTTCCAGGACCCGCTCGGTGCGTTGCTCCTGATAGATCGACAGCCCGCCCACCAGCAGCACCGAGACCGCGAGCATGCCGGCATCGCCCAGGTCGCCGAGGACGGCATAGAACGCCGCAGTGGCCAGCAGCAGCACGAACATCGGCTGCGTCAGCGCGCCCCAGGCGATGCGGACCAGGCCCTTGCGGGATGCGGAGGGCAGGACATTCGCACCGTCCCGGATCAGGCGGTGTGCGGCTTCGGCGTCGGTCAGGCCATGGGGCGGTTTTTCGCGCACGAACGTCTTCCTTCGGTTGCTTGGGGCCAGGCTCGGAACCGAGCACGCAACGGCCTTGACCTGAGTCAAAGGTGCCAATGCGGCTTCAATGCGCCATCATGACCGGCACGGTCATCTGCGCAAGGATTTGTTGCGTGACGCCGCCCAGCACCCGTTCGCGAAGCCGCGAATGGCCGTAGCCGCCCATCACGAGCAGGTCGGCATCTAGCTGCGAAACGCGCGACAGCAGTGCGTCCGCGATGTCGATCTCCGTGACCCCCCGCTCAGACCTCGCCTGAATGCCCTGCCGAAGCAGGAACTGGATCATCTGCGGAACGAGAAGCCGCTGTTCGTCGCCCTCGCCGCCCGAACGCCGAAACGAGAGCAGCGTCACGCGCGACGCCCGCCGCAGCGCCGGCAAAGCCACGTGGAGGGCGACGGTGGACTCCCGCGAACCGTCCCAGGCGACGACGACATTCTTCGCGGGTCCGCTGAAGTTCCCGGCGCAAGGCACGATCAGCAGCGGGCGCCCGGCTTCCATCAGCACCTGCTGCACCAGGCCGCGAACGGTGGTGTCTTTCGCATCCGGTTCGTCGTCCTGGCCGAGCACCAGGAGATCGCTGGCGCGCCCGTGCCGGACCACGGCATCGATCGTTGCGCCATCGACGAGGCGAGCCTCGTAGGACAGTGGGCCCGATTCATGGATGTCTTTCCTGAATTCCCGGCTGACGGCCTCTGCGCGCAGGCGCAGGTGGGTGGCCGCATCGGCGATGTAGTCGGTCATGCCGGTGGCGATGGCATCAGCCGGAATTACGCCTTCCCAGAGGCCGGTGGGCACCAGTCCGACCAGATGGCTTTCATGGGCCCTCGCCCACTGGGCCGCCAGGGCCGCGCGCGCCGCGCAGCGGTCGGAGCGGTCCAGGTGAACGACGATGGTTCTGAAGTTCATGGGGCGGCCTGCTCGTGATTCCGGGGCGCGATATTCCCGGCCCTAGCCGTCCAGCGGCGCGCCGCCGCCGAAACGGCAAATCCATTGGTCCATGAGCTCCCGCTGGACGTTGCCAATGGAGCGCTGCCACGCCGCCATCATCTCCCACTGGCCGCACTGTGCCTGCATCAGGCTCCTGCCCAGGAGCATCTGCCAGCTCATCAGGGATTGAAGGTAGCCGTTGCCCGAGGGCTCCGGGGTTGTCGAGAAAGCATCGCTGCGCATGGAGGTCTCCTGAAGGTGTGAGCCCATCCTAGGAACACGCAGGCAAGGCCGCTTGAGGAATATCAACAATCCACCTCGGACCCGCCCGCGAGAAAGATGCCGGCGCGGAAACTAGGCCTCGATGATCACCTTGAGCGCATGCGTCTCGGCGGCGCGCCCGAAGGTGTCGTAGGCATCCAGGACCTGGTCCAGCGTGAAACGATGGGTGATCAGCTGGCCCGGGTCCACCTTGTGGGACTGCACCGTCTTCAGCAGCATCGGCGTCGAGACCGTGTCGACCAGCCGCGTGGTGATCGCGATGTTCTGCGACCACAGGCGTTCCAGGTGGAGTTCGGCCGGGTGCCCGTGGACGCCGATGTTCGCGATGGTGCCGCCGGGCGCCACGATGTCCTGGCACAGCACGAAGGTGGCCGGTATGCCGACCGCCTCGATCGACACGTCGACGCCGCGGCCGCCGGTCAGCGCGAGCACCGCCTCGGCCGCCTTGCCGTCGGCACTGTTGATGGTGTGCGTCGCGCCGAAGCGGCGCGCGACCTCGAGCCGCCCGTCGTCCAGGTCGATCAGGATGATCTGCGCCGGCGAATAGAACCGGGCCGTGAGCAGCGTGGCCAGACCGATCGGCCCGGCACCCACGATGGCCACCGTACTGCCGGGCGCAACCTTGCCGTTGAGCACACCGCACTCGAAACCGGTCGGCAGGATGTCGCTGAGCATCACCAGAGCCTCCTCGTCCGCACCCGGTGGAATGGGATAGAGGCTGGTGTCCGCATGCGGAATGCGCACGTATTCGGCCTGCGTGCCGTCGATAGTGTTGCCCAAGATCCAGCCGCCGCTCACGCAGTGCGAATACATGCCGCGGCGGCAGTACTCGCACTTGCCGCACGACGAGATGCACGAGATCAGCACATGGTCGCCCGGGCGAAAGGCCGTCACGCCGGCGCCGACGGCCTCGATGACGCCCACCCCTTCGTGCCCCAGGATGCGCCCGGGCGTGCACGTCGGCACATCGCCCTTGAGGATGTGCAGGTCGGTGCCGCAGATGGTCGTCTTAAGAATTTTCACGACGGCATCGCCGGCTGCCTGGATCTCCGGCTTGGGGCGGTCTTCGAGGGACTTGAGGCCGGGGCCTTGATATACGAGTGCTTTCATGGCCTCAAGATATGCGACATCGCTGCCCGTCTTCTTGAGATAGCGCAAGGCATGAACGGCGGCCCGCCCTAGCATTTCAGCCACGGAGCGCATTTTCGGAAACCTTCATCCGAGGAGCAGCATGAGACATTCCCAGAAACATCGAGGCAGAACGATCGTCGTTCAGGCACAGCGCGAGCGCGGCCGCGGTTATGCCTGGGCCTACCGGGTCGAAGAGCTGCCCGCCCTTGCCGGCCACGGAATCACCTGGGAAGACCAGGACGCTCAGCAAGGCGCGCTGTGCCAGGCCATGCGCGCAGCCAGAAGCGCGATTGACCAGGCGGAACGCGCCGGTTCGGCGTAGGAGTGGTCCATGAACCCGCAGGCGCGCTACATACGATGGTTCTCCGAACTCGGCGCCGATGACGTGCCGACCGTCGGCGGCAAGAATGCCTCGCTCGGCGAGATGTACCGCGCGCTGACGCCGCGCGGCGTGCGCGTTCCCAACGGATTCGCCATCACCGCGGACGCGTATCGGCGAACCTTGGAACGCGCCGGCGCGCTGCCGCGCCTGCAAGAAGCCCTGGCCGGCCTCAAGGTCGAGGACGTCGACGAACTTGCCCGCCGGGCACAGCTTGCGCGCGAAATCATCTACGCCGCCGCGCTCCCCGAGGAGCTGGCAAGCGAGATCCGCGCGGCCTATGGGCAGCTGCGCGCCGAGTACGGTGCCGACATGACCGTGGCGGTGCGAAGCTCCGCCACCGCGGAGGACCTCCCGGGCGCCAGTTTCGCCGGACAGCACGAGACCTTCCTGAACATCTCCGGAGAGGCCCGGCTGCTGGACGCGGTGCGTCTGTGCTTTGCAAGCCTGTTCAAGGACCGCGCGATCGCCTACCGCGTCGACAACGGCTTCGACCATTTCCAGATCCTCCAGTCGGTGTGCGTGATGCAGATGGTGCGCTCCGACCGCGCCGCCAGCGGCGTCATGTTCACGCTCGACACCGACAGCGGATTCCGCGACGTCGTCTTCATCACCGGCGCCTATGGCCTGGGCGAAAACGTCGTCCAGGGAACGGCGGACCCCGACGAGTTCTACGTCTTCAAGCCCACCCTGAAACAGGGCCACCGGACGGTGCTGCGGCGCAAGCTCGGCGGCAAGGATGTGCGGATGGTGTATTCCAAGGGTGCCGGCCGCGAGTCCACCTGCAACCTGCAGACCTCGCAGGAGGATCGGGCGCGCTACTGCATCGGCGATGCCGACGTGCTGGCGCTCGCCGACGCGGCGGTCGTGATCGAAGACCACTACAGCAGCCGCGCGGGCTGTCCGACGCCGATGGACATCGAATGGGCCAAGGACGGCCTCGATGGCCGCATCTACATCGTGCAGGCGCGGCCCGAAACCGTGGCGTCGCGCAAGCCGCTCAACCGTGTCGATGAATACCACCTGCTTGCGCCGGCCTCGCCCCTGGTCACCGGCCGTGCCGTGGGCTCGGCGATCGCATCGGGCAAGGCGCGGGTCGTGACCGATGTGCTGGCGCTCGGCAAGTTCCGCCCCGGGGAAGTGCTGGTGGCCGATACCACCATGCCCGACTGGGGCACCGTGATGAAGATCGCGTCCGCGGTTGTCACCAACCGTGGCGGGCGCACCTGCCACGCGGCCATTGTGGCCCGCGAACTGGGCATTCCCGCCGTCGTCGGCTGCGACAGCGCGACCGCCAGGATCCGCACGGGCGACGAGATCACCGTGTCCTGCGCCGAAGGCGCCGAGGGGCGCGTCTACACGGGCACGCTGCCCTTCGAGAAGTCCAGCGTGGAGTTCTCGACGCTCGGGCGGCCGCAGACCCACCTGATGGTCAACCTGGGCAACCCGGACAGCGCCTTCCAGACGGCACTGCTGCCCAACGACGGCGTGGGTCTCGCGCGGATGGAGTTCATCGTGGCCGAGCACATCAAGGTGCATCCCATGGCGCTGGTGCATCCCGAAAAAATCGACGCTCCCGCGGAGCGCGCCGAGATCGCACGCCTGACGCACTCGTACGCGCAGCCGGCCGACTACTTCGTGCGCGAACTGTCGGAAGGCGTGGGCATGATCGCCGCGGCCTTCTTTCCGAAGCCGGTGATCGTGCGCATGTCCGACTTCAAGACCAACGAGTACGCCAGCCTGCTCGGCGGCAGCGCGTTCGAGCCGAAGGAAGAGAACCCGATGATCGGATTCCGCGGCGCCTCGCGCTACACGCATCCGGCCTATGCGGAAGGCTTCGCGCTCGAATGCGCGGCCATGAAGCGGGTGCGCGAGGACATGGGCCTGGTGAATGTCAAGCTCATGATCCCGTTCTGCCGCCGCATCCAGGAGGCCGAGCGCGTGCTCGAGGCCATGGCCGCCCATGGGCTGCGGCGCGGCGACAACGGGCTCGAGATCTACGTGATGTGCGAGATCCCGAACAACGTGATCCAGATCGATGCTTTCGCGAAGCTCTTCGACGGATTCTCGATCGGCTCGAACGACCTCACGCAACTCGTGCTGGGCGTGGACCGCGACTCGCGCATCGTGGCCTTCGATTTCGACGAGCGCGACGAGGGTGTCAAGACCATGATCCGGCAGACGATCGAAGGCGCGCGGCGCAACGGGCGCCACGTGGGCATCTGTGGCCAGGCGCCTTCGGACTATCCCGAGGTGGCCGCGTACCTGGTCGAACTCGGCATCGATGCGATGAGCGTCACACCGGACACACTGCTCAAGATCACGCGTGACGTCCTGGCCGTCGAGCAGCGGCTGCAACGGGCACCGCGCCGGCCGGCAGAAGGAGCAACGCCATGACGAAAACGCCCATCTCTTCCCTGATGCAGCAGCCGGTGTGCAGCGTCGGCATGGACGACAGCGTGGCGCAGATCGAAGCCCTGCTCGCGAGCAAACGGCTGACGTGGGTGCCGGTGTTGGAACCGGGCCGGGGCGAGGTCGTGGGCGTCGTCAGCGCCTCGGATCTCGTGGGCTTTCACGCGCAAGGACGCGATGCGGCCGCGACGCGCGCCTGGCAGATGTGCTCCTACAAGCCGATCGTCGTCGACGCGGACACGCCCGTCAGCGTGGTGGCGGCGCTCATGGTCGAGCGCGGCATCCATCACGTCGTCGTGACCCGGGGAGGCGGGATTGCCGGCGTGGTGTCGTCGCTGGACTTCGTGCGGACCTTCGCAGCGCCGGGACAGGCGCCCGGTGCGGGGCGCGCAAGCACTGCGGGGGAATGACCTGCAGCGCAGCGCGCGGCCCGAGGCTCGCCCAAGGGCCTTGGCCGCGATAGCCTTACGGCCGCGCATAGAGCGCAACGGCCGCAATCCAGATGCCCAGCACGGCCAGAAGCCCCCAGCACAGCCAGAAGAGGGCTCGCTCCCACCACAGGGGTGGACCGCGTCGGGCTTCCAGCCGGTACTTCAGCGTCATTCCCGCCCCGTGAACGAGCACGCCACCTATCAGCAGCGGAATGGCGAAGGTCCGAAGCCACTCGGGCAGCACGAGCGCCAATCCCGCACCCAGCACCATGGCTCCGAGCCCGGAGGCAAGCTCTGCCCCCTTACCGGCTGCCTGCGGATCGTGCATGGTCGGCCTTACTGAAGAGGGGGATGAATCGCGGCGTCACGGCGGCATACGAGCGCCAGGCATCGCCGAATGCCGCTTGCGAGTCCCGCTCCTCCGAGATGGCCAGGCGCATGTACATCACCACCAGGACCGGGAACATCGCCAGCGTCAGCAGCGTCGGCCACTGCAGCAGGAAGCCGAACATGACGAGCACAAAACCGATGTACTGAGGGTGGCGCACCAGTCGATAGGGACCCGCCGTGGCAAGGGCATGCCGGCGCTGCGCGTGATAGAGCACGTGCCAGGCCTTCGAAAGCAGCATGAAGCCGGCAAACAGGAGCGCGATGCTTAGGACGTGGAGCACCCCGAGGTGCGGATTTCCGTGCCGGCTGGTCAACAGCCACCAGAGGTGCCCTGCGTCGTGACCGAACAGGTTCACGCCAGGGAACTTGGCGCCCAACCAACCCGAGAGCAGGTAGATGGTCAGTGGGAAGCCATACATCTCGGCGAACAGGGCCACCACGAATGCGGAGTACGCGCCGAAGCTGCGCCAGTCGCGCAGCGTCGCCGGCTTGAAGAAGCTGTATGCGAACCCGACGAAGATGGCCGTGTTCAAGACCACCAAACCCCATAGGCCGTAGTCACTTTCCGGGGCGTTCATCGTCAGTCCTTTCCGCGCGGCCGTCGCCGCGGGCGCCATGGTGGTGGCCGTGATGCATGAACATGTGCATCAGCGGGCACGCCAGCAGCAAGGCGTACGGCACGACGCCCAGCACGTGGGCGCGGTGTTCGGTAAACAGCAGGAAGCCGCCGACCGCAGCGGCCACGAGCAGCGTCAGGCCGGCAGGAGACCGCCAAAAAGGGGGCGATCCGGAGTGTTCGTTGTCCATGGCCGTACTCCTTTCAGTGGCTTGCACATGTGTGGGCCGTCTATCTGCCATCCTCAGCGCATCGAAGCGACGATGCGCCTGGTCTTGCCGCTGCGTCCGCGGCGGGCGTCCTCGCCGTATGGCTCTCTTTCTTCTCCCGAGTGCCCGAGCTTGCGCCTGCGCCACGGCGCAGAGGTTGACATGCGTCAAGGCAGGGGCCGGTGCCAACCGGCACCATGGGTGTCCACTTCGGAGCCTCCCTTGAGCATCCGCCATCTCGATCGCCTGCTGTCGCCGGCCTCCGTCGCCGTGTTCGGCGCCTCCAACCGACCCGGCAGCGTGGGTGCCACGGTCTGGCGCAACCTGCGCGCCGGCCGGTTCGCGGGGCCGGTATACGGCGTGAACCCGAAGCATTCCTCGCTCGATGGCGTGCCCATATTCGCCACGGCGGCCCATTTGCCCGCGGCGCCCGACCTGGCGCTGATCTGCACGCCGCCGCCCACCGTGGCGCCGCTGGTCGCTGAACTCGGCGAGCTCGGCACCCGCGCGGTGGTGATCGTCACGGCGGGACTGAGCGCCGAACAGAAGCAGGCCGCGCTGGACGCGGCGCGCCCGTTCACGCTGCGGCTGCTCGGCCCCAACTGCCTGGGGCTGCTGAGTCCGCACATCGGCCTGAATGCCAGCTTCGCCCACACCGACGCGCTGGCGGGCGACGTGGCCTTCGTCTCGCAATCAGGCGCGCTGGTCACGGCCGTGCTCGACTGGACGCGCAGCCGCGGCGTCGGCCTGTCGCACCTGATCTCTCTGGGCGACCACTGCGACGTCGATTTCGGCGACCTGCTCGACCACCTGGCCAGCGATGCGCACACCCGATCGATCCTGCTCTATGTGGAGGCCATCGAATCGCCGCGCAAGTTCATGTCGGCCGCGCGGGCCGCCGCGCGCAACAAGCCCGTGATCGTGGTGAAAGCCGGCCGCGCCGGCAACGGCGTGAAGGCGGCTGCCTCGCACACCGGCGCGCTGGCCGGCTCCGACACGGTGTATGACGCGGCCATCCGGCGCGCCGGCATGCTGCGCGTCGACACCCTGCAGGAACTGTTCATCGCCGCCGAGACGCTGTCGCGCTTTCGCGGCAATCGGCACACCACGCTCACGGTCATGACCAATGGCGGCGGCGCCGGCGTCATGGCCGCCGACGCGGCCGCGCACGAAGGCGTGACGCTGGCGGAACCCGACGCCGCGCTTCTGGACCGCCTCGATGCCATCCTGCCGGCCCACTGGTCGCATGCCAACCCCGTCGACATCATCGGCGACGCGCCGGTCGAGCGCTATGCGGAAACCCTCTCGGCCCTGCTGGCCGACGACTCGGCGGGCGCCGTGCTCTTCGTGCATGCGCCAACCGCCATCGTGCGCAGCGAGGACATCGCGCGTGCCTGCCTGCCGCTGGCGCGCAGCCACGCCTCGCGCGTGATGAGCGCCTGGCTCGGCGACAACGCGGTGGCAGAGGCGCGCAAGCTCTTCGAGGACGGGGGCATCGCCGACTACGCCACGCCGGAAGAAGCGGTGCACGCCTTCGCCATGCTGCAGACCTACCGGCGCAACCAGGACATCCTGATGGAGACGCCGAGCGCCAGCCCCCACGCCGCGCCCGACGCCGCCGCGGTCCGTGCGCCGCTGGACGCCGCCATGGCCGAAGGCCGCGAGTGGCTGGGCGAACAGGAGGCCAAGGCCCTGCTGAAGGCCTACGGGATCGAGGTCGTGCCCACGCTGGCGGTTGCGCCGACAGCCGAGGCGGCCGTCGAGGCGGCGCGCAGCCTGAGCTATCCGGTGGCGCTCAAGATCCTGTCGCGCGACATCACCCACAAGTCGGACGTGGGCGGCGTGCGGCTGGGGCTGGACAGCGACGCCGCCCTGGCCAGCGCGGCCCGCGAGATGCTCGCGGCGGTGCGAAGCGCCAGGCCGCTGGCGCGGATCGACGGTTTCACCGTGCAGCCCGCTGTGCACCGACCGCATGCGCAGGAGCTCATCGTCGGCGCCAGCATCGACAGCGTGTTCGGCCCCGTGATCCTCTGCGGACAGGGCGGCACCGCGGTCGAGGTGATCGGCGACACGGCCATTGCGCTGCCGCCGCTGAACCGTGCGCTGGCCCGCGAGCTGGTGTCGCGCACCCGCATCGCGCGCCTGCTGGCCGGCTTTCGCGACCATCCGCCGGCCCGGCTCGATGCGTTGTACGACGTGCTGGTTGCAGTCTCGCAGATGCTGGCCGACCTGCCGCAGCTGGCCGAACTCGACATCAACCCGCTGTGGGTCGACGAAAACGGCGCGCTGGCGCTCGATGCGCGCGTTCGGCTCTCGCGCACGCCGGTGGCCGGCGCCGAACGCTTTGCCATCCTGCCCTACCCCGCACAGTGGGTACGCACGCAGACCTGGAACGGCCGCCAGATCGTGGTACGGCCGATCCGCCCCGAAGACGAGGCGCAGCACCGGCGCTTTTTCGAAGCGCTGGACGCGGAAGACATCCGCATGCGCATCTTCTCGACCCGCAATGAACTGCCGCGCAGCGAGCTCGCCCGCCTCACGCAGATCGACTACGACCGCGAGATGGCCTTCATCGCCGAAGGCGTCGATGCACAGGGCTGTGCCGAGACGCTGGGCGTGGCGCGTACGGTGAGCGACCCCGACAACGTGGAGGCCGAGTTCGCGATCATCGTGCGCTCGGACCTCAAGGGCCAGGGGCTGGGCACGCTGCTCTTCGAGCGCCTGATCGAGCACGCGCGCCGCCGCGGCATCGAGCGCCTGGTCGGCTTCGTGCTGCGCGAGAACACCCGCATGCTGCAACTCTCGACCGCCATGGGCTTCAAGGCCGATCCGGCTGAGCCACCGGCCTCGGGCCTGCGGCGAATGGTGATGGACCTGACGCGCTGAGCGATCCCGACGTAGTCGTCGGCGTGAAGCCGTAGTAGCGCTCGTTCAGGAAACGCGCGACCTCCACGATGTCCTCGTCGCGCCAGTCAAGCGAGGCGGCCTGCTGCCAGCGGCGGACCTGTTCCTGGAGGCTCGTCCAGTCGGTGGCCAGTCTCCTGCTGCGCCAGTGCATCTGCGTGCTGTGGCAGGCGATGCAGTTCGTGTTGTAGAGCAGCTCGCCGCGGGACGGAGCCTGGGCCTGGGCCGGGCTCCCCTGCAGGGCAGCCACGATCAACACCACCGCCGCCAATGGGGCCCGGCTCGGCGCACGGCGGCGGATGCGGCTTCGATGGTCGTCTGGGGAAATCCGTGTTGGGCGCATGCTCGTGCCTCCTGTTCGACCGCAGCGGGTGAAGGCGCCATCGTCCGCCCGGATACTGCGCGCCCGCTTGATCCAGCGCAACCGATGTACCGGTGCAAATGCCTAGAGTGGATTTCCCACGGTTTCCTTTTCGTATGGGCGGCTGAATGAAGCCAGTGTTTTTCAAATCAGGAACACAGCATGAACTCCACCTCGAGAAAACTTCGCTTCCTGCTGGCCCCGCTCGCCGTGGCGCTGAGCAGCATCGCCTTTGCCGCGGACAACACCGCGCCGGGCCGGCTGAGCCCACCTGCGGGCGCGCCCCAGAAGGCCGGAGACGCCGCCGGCAAGGCCGCGAGAGATGCCGAGAAAGCGGCGCGCGAGGCCGCCGACGCGGCGAAGGCCGCCGCTGAAAAAGGCAGGATGGCCACCGGCAAGGTGTCGAAGGCGCTGGCCGAAGGCGTGCGCCGCGCCGCCCGCAAGGCCGCCGAGGCCGCCAACCGGCTGGAGGAAAAAGCGGGCACCTCGGCAAGCAAGGCGCTCGACGACAGCAAGGACGCGGCGCGCAGGGTCGAGGAAGAAAGCAAGAAGGCCTCGGCCGCCACCGCGGAAGCGCTCCAAAGGGCCGAAGAGTCGCTCAAGCGTTCCGCCGAGGCCGGCGAGGACGAAGCCGAAAAGGCTGCTCAGGCCACGCGCGAAGCGCTCGACAAGGCCGTGGACGCCACGCGCAGCGCCGCCAAGACCGCAGCGGACGCTTCCGCCAAGACGGTCGAGGCCATGAAGAATGCAGCGCGTCGCGCGGGAACCGACAAGAAGTAACGCCGGCCCGGCATGCCCTGAAGAAAAACCCCCGTCGCGTCAATGAGCCATGAGGACGGGGGTGGTGGTGCGCGCAAGAACGTCGCGCGTAACGCCGCCCAGCACGCGTTCTTGCGCCCGGGCGTGCCCGTAGCCCCCCATCACGATCAGGCCGGCCTCCAGCGCCAATGCGCGGGCCAGCAGGGCATCGCCGAGCCCGCCCCGGGCTGCCGCGCAGCACTCGACATCGGCCCGGATGCCGTGTCGCAGGAGCCAGCCGTCCAGATCGCCGGGGCATGGCGTGCCGGCCGATTCGGCGCCGCCGTCTTCCAGCAGCGACACCACCGTGACGTGGCTTGCCTTGCGCATCAGCGGCAGCGCGCCGTACACCGAGAGTGCGGCCTCCCTGCCGCCGTCCCAGGCCACCAGGACGCGCTCCATCGCGCCATCGAAACGCCCCCTGCGCGGCACGATGAGAACGGGCCGGCCCGCATGCAGCATGGCCTCTTCGGGCAGTTGCCGCGCCCTGGCGTCCACCGCCGCCCGGTGGTCCGCCTGCCCGACGACGATCAGGTCGCTCGCACGGCCGTGGGCGATGACGGCATCCACCGGGTCGCCATCCACCAGCCGGATTTCGCAGGACGGGGAGCCACCGGCGTCGCGCAGCCGGCAGCGAAAGACGTGCGCGACGGCCTCGGCCCGCCGGCGCTGGTGCAGCGAGGCCGCGGCAACGAGAGGGGCGATTTCTGCCGCCCGCGCGAGCGCCGCCGCCGCATCGAACGGCACGCCCGTGGGGGCGATGCCGAGCAGGTGGCTGTCGTGCTGCCTTGCCAGCCGGGCCGCGAGCAGGGTGCGGGCTTCGCACCGCTCGGTGTGGTCGAGGTGGACGGCGATCGTCGAGAGCGTCATGGTCTCTTTCGGGACGACGATGTCGAGACCGGCGCCGTGCTCAGTGTGGAGAGTGAAACCGGTGCTCATGGCGATGTGCCTTTTGGACATGTGATCCGAATGCCCGAATGCTGACCCCATGAAGCGCCCGGTGCCTTGCGCGGGATCAAGGTTGCGCAACCTGTCGCATGCCGGTGGATCGCGAGGCGCGGCCCTCGCCTTGATCTGCGTCGGGCTTGATCCAGCGCAATGCCATCGCCTCCCCGCTTCGCAAAATGGATCCCACGTCGCGCGACGCGATGCTGCACAAGGAGTTCTGCCATGCGTGCGATGCAAGCTCTCCAAGTCCGCGCCTTCGGAGCGTGCTGACATGCGCGCGATGGTGCTGAACACGGCGATGCTGCCGCTCGAACTGGAGCGGCGCAGCATCCCGCAGCCCGGTCCCGGCGAACTTCGGCTGCGCGTGCTGGCCTGCGCGGTCTGCCGCACCGACCTGCACATCGTCGATGGCGAACTGCCTCTGCCCGTGCTGCCGATCGTGCCGGGGCACGAGATCGTGGGCGTGGTGGAGGCGCTCGGCGCAGGTGTCGAGGGCCATCGCGCCGGCGACCGCGTGGGCGTGCCGTGGCTGGGCCACAGCTGTGGCTGCTGCGCCTTCTGCATCGAGGGCCACGAGAACCTGTGCGACGCGCCGCGCTTCACCGGCTACCACCGCGACGGCGGCTTTGCGAGCCATGTGATTGCCGAGGCGGCGTTCTGCCTGCCGCTGACCCTGCCCGAAACCGACGCTGCCCGCATTGCGCCCCTGCTCTGCGCGGGCCCGATCGGCTGGCGCAGCCTGAAGGCAGCCGGTGAAGGGGCGCACCGGCTGGGCCTCTACGGGTTCGGCGCCGCGGCGCACCTGGTGGCGCAGGTCGCCACCGCGCAAGGGCGCGAGGTCTACGCCTTCACCCGGCCTGGCGACCACGAGGCGCAAGCTTTCGCGCGCGGCCTCGGCGCCAGATGGGCGGGTGGCTCGGACGAGTGCGCACCCGAACCGCTGGACGCGGCCATCATCTTCGCGCCCGCCGGCGGACTAGTGCCAGCGGCGCTGCGCGCGGTGCGCAAGGGCGGCCGGGTGGTCTGCGGCGGCATCCACATGAGCGACATCCCGGCCTTCCCGTATCGATGGCTCTGGGAAGAGCGCAGCGTGTCCTCCGTAGCCAACCTGACGCGCGCCGACGCGCGCGAGTTCCTCGATTTCGCGCAGGCGCATCCGCTGCAGGTGCATGTCAGAACCTATCCGCTGAGGCAGGCCAACGAGGCATTGGACGATCTGCGCGCAGGCCGGATCGAAGGCGCCGCGGTGCTGCTGCCCTGAGCCGGTCGGTCGGCGAGACGCCGCAGCCCCTCAGCGCACCAGCAGGACCGGCACCGTGCAGCGCGCCAGCACCTGCGTGGCGACCGAGCCGAGCACCAGGTTGTTCAGCGCCCCGGCGCCGTGCGATCCCATGACCAGCAGATCGAACTTGCCCGCCTGCGCATAGGAAGCGATCTCCTCGGCCGGATGCCCCATCCGGTGAACGAACTTCGCCTTGATGCCGTGCTCCGCAAGGAACGCCCGAATCGGCTCCAACACCATTCGCGCATCGTCCTCGTAGTAGCCATGCACACGCTCCGGCTCCGCAAACGCGGCCGCCCGGTGCGGCAGCGGGAGAACCGCATGAAACACGGTGTAGTCATGACCGGAGCCCAGCGTCTCCCGGTGGGTGGCCAGGTAGTCGAGCATTCTGCGCGTGTAATCGCTGCCGTCCACTGCAAGAAGAATCTTCATGGGGTCTCCTTCCTTCCGTTCGAACGACGGGAGGCCTCGATATTCGCCGCGGCGCCCTCGACCTGCCTTGCGCCACCTCAAGGCGCGGCGCGCCATCGTTCGCATACTGACAGTCTTCCAATCCGCAATTCGAGGAGTCCGCCATGTACCAACGAATTCTTGTCCCCATCGACGGCAGCCCGACAGCGCAGCGCGGCCTGGACGAGGCCATACGCCTTGCGAAACTGACGCAAGGACGGCTGCGGGTGTTCCATGCGATCGACGAACTCTCGTTCGCGTTCGCCGTGGATGCCTATGGCTACGCCGGGGATTTGCTGAAGGTGCTGCGGGAGAACGGCGATCGCCTCCTCAGGGAAGCCAAGGCCTCGGCGAAGATGGCCGGCGTCGAGGCCGAAACGGTGCTGTGCGACTGGCTGTCCGGACCGGTCCATGCGCTGGTCGCCCAGGAAGCCGCCAAGTGGCCCGCGGACCTGATCGTGCTCGGCACGCATGGCCGCCGTGGCGTCGGGCGCGCGGTCATGGGCAGCAGCGCAGAGCACATCCTGCGCTACGCGCCCGTGCCGGTCCTGCTCGTGCGTGCGCCGGAAATCGAAATGAAGCCCGAGGTAGAGGAGGAGCCACTGCGCGTGCGTCTGCCGACGGGAGCCCTGGCATTCGAATGACCACGTCCGCCGTCGTGGTCGCGATGCCCGGGAACGAGCCGCTCGCGGACGAGCTGGCCGCGCGCCTCGGGCTGGAGCGCGGTGTTGCCACGGTGCGGCGCTTTCCCGATGAAGAGTCCTATGTGCGCATCGAGTCGCCGGTCAGCGGACGCGGGACGCTCATCGTCTGCACGCTCGACCGGCCCGACGACAAGCTCGTGCCGCTGTTTCTGCTGGCGGCGGCGCTCCGGGAGGCCGGCGCGCAGTCGGTCGGCCTGGTCGCGCCGTACCTGGCCTACATGCGGCAGGACCGGCGCTTCCAGCCCGGCGAGACGATCAGCGCCCATCATGTGGGCGCATGGATCTCGCGATCTGCCGATTGGCTCGTGACCGTCGATCCCCACCTGCACCGCATCACCGACCTGTCGCAGGTCTTCAGCATTCCGTCACGCGCCGTCCATGCCGCGGGGAGCGTGGCAGAGTGGATCGGGGCGCATGTGCACGACCCCCTGCTGATCGGTCCCGACGAGGAAAGCGCCCAATGGGTCGGCGCCGTGGCCGAGCACGCCCACGCCCCCTTCGTCGTGCTGCGCAAGACGCGCCGCGGCGATCGCGATGTCGAAGTCTCGCTGCCGGATGTCGAGCGCTGGCGCTCGCACACGCCGGTGCTGGTGGACGACATCGTCTCGACCGCCCACACCATGATCGAAACGGTCGGCCATCTGCGCCAGGCCGGGCTCGCCGCCCCTGTGTGCGTGGCGGTCCATGCAGTGTTCGCGCGGGCGGCGTTCGAGGACCTGCGCGCGGCCGGTGCAGGCGAAATCGTCAGCTGCGACACCATCCGCCACCCATCCAACCGGATCTCGCTCGCCCCGGCCATTGCCGCGAGCGTCCGCACGCTTCTGCCCGCCCGAGGGCATCAGACACGTCCGATGCAGTCCGGATCCTCGAACCCTTGATCTGCCTCAACACCGGACAGGCTTGCACCGCACAAGATGCCCTCCTGCCCACAAGGAGAAACGCATGTCCTTCCTGTCGAAAAACATCGGCCCCCTCGATCGCACATTGCGTGTGAGCGGCGGCGTGCTGCTCATCGTGCTGGCTGCCACGGAAATCATCGGCCAGTGGGGCTACATCGGCGTGGTGCCGCTGCTGACCGGGTTGATCGGCACCTGCCCTCTCTATACGCTCCTCGGCGTCAGCACCTGCGGTCGCGCCAGGCACTGAATGCACGGCGAGGCCGGCCATGTCCGTGCGCCAGTGGCTCGCCGTCGCGCTGGTCGCGGTGCTGGTCGCCGCGGGGGCGTGGCTCATGCTGAACATGTTCGTTTTTTGGATCACGCTCGACTGAGCCCTCGGGAGTGCGTCCATGGGCCTGAATCTCCTGAAAGAGCTGTCCGATACGCCGCCGTCCTGCGTCAGAGCCGATGCCGCGGTGATCGACAGGCTGCGGATGGGCGCGCGTGCCGGCGCGGGCTGATACCGACGATTGACACAGTGTTTCCGACTGATGCGCAGCATTGATGATGCGGTCAAGCCCGCGGTCTAAATTGAGATGGCGCGATTCGTCTTCCTGTTGCAAACGGCTGACGCGAGCGCAAACGCTCAAGGAGACCAGAATGGACACACTCGATGCATCCGGCGGCTACGAACTGCGGTTTCAACCCCTGTTCGCCAATCACCGCGCCTTCGCCTTTCCCTGCGATGCGGTCGGCCACGTCGACATGGACTCGCTCAGCGAGCCGATGTTCAACAACTACCTGTATGCACGTGCGGTGATGGGGCTGGAGCTTTCCTGGCCCGAAGTGCGTGTGAGCCATTCGCATTGACCTCCAGCGCCTCGGCAGACGAAGGGATGCGCGGCCTGCCCGCCTCGACGCCGGCTCGCGAATCCTGCTGAAAAACCACCATGAACGAAGTGCCCGACGAACTGGACAGAACCTTGCACGCACTCTGGGGAAGACTGGGCGGAGGCATGTCGCCCGCTGCGCTGATGCTGGCGTGGTCGGATTGGGCCATCCACCTCGCGACGCAGCCCGGACGCGCAACGCGCGTGTCCATCGATGCAGCCGCCGTCGAAGCGCCCCACCAGGCGCACGACCCGCGCCTGTCAGGAAAGGAATGGGATTCGTGGCCCTTCAGCCTGTACCGGCAGGTCCATGAAAGCACGGCCCACCGCATGCGCACTCTTTTTCACGGCGTGCCTGGCGTGGACCGGCATCATGAGCAACTGGTCGCCTTCATGGCGCGGCAATGGCTGGAGCTGCTGTCGCCCGCCAATTGCGCGATCTCCAATCCGCAGGTGCTGCAGAAGATCGCGGCCACCGGCGGCGGCAGCCTGGCGAGCGGCGCAATGCACTGGATCGAGGACGCCAGCCGCCTGGCCTTCGGCCTTCCGCCGGCCGAGGCCGGGTCGTTCCGGCCCGGGCACGAGATCGCGCTCACGCCGGGAAAGGTCATCCTGCGCAACGAACTCATCGAGCTCATCCAGTACACCCCGGCCACGCCGTCGGTGCATGCCGAACCGGTGCTGATCGTCAGCGCCTGGATCATGAAGTACTACGTGCTCGACCTCTCGCCGCACAATTCTCTGATCCGCTATCTCGTGGCCAGCGGGCACACGGTCTTCGCCATTTCCTGGAGAAATCCCAAGACAGCCGATGCAGACCTCGGCATGGCCGATTACCTGCGCCTGGGCGTCATGGCAAGCCTCGACGCGGTCGGAGCCGTGGGGCCTGGGCGCCGCGTCCATGCCGTGGGCTATTGCCTCGGCGGCACGCTGATGGCCATCGCCGCCGCCGCCATGGCGCGGGACAACGACGACCGGCTGGCCACGCTCACCCTGCTGGCGGCCCAAACGGACTTCACCGAGCCGGGAGAACTGGGCCTGTTCATCGACGAAAGCCAGCTGGCGTTCCTGGAAGACATCATGTCGCGCCAGGGCTATCTGAGTGCGGAGCAGATGGCGGCGGCTTTCCAGGCGCTGCGCCCGGGCGAACTGCTCTGGGCACCGATGGTGCGCAGCTACCTGCTGGGCGAGCGCCTGCCGATGACCGACCTGACGGCATGGAACGCGGACGGCACACGCATGCCCTACCGCATGCACGCCGACTACCTGCGCAGCCTGTTCCTCGACAACGCGCTGGCCGCGGGCCGTTACCTGGTCGATGGGCGGCCGGTATCGCTGAACGACATCGACGTGCCGGTGTTCGCGCTCGGCACCCTCACCGACCACGTGGCGCCCTGGCGCTCGGTGTACAAGATCCATCTGCTGTGCGACGCCGACATCACCTTCGTGCTGACGGAGGGCGGCCACAACGGCGGCATCCTGAGCGAACCGGGGCATCCGCACCGCAGCCACCGGCTGCTGAAGCGCACGAAAAACGCGCCGTACGCGGCGGCGGACGAATTTCTGGAGCGATCGCCGGAGATGGCCGGTTCCTGGTGGCCCTGTTTCCAGCAGTGGCTGGCGGGGCATTCGGGGCCGAGGCGGCGGCCGCCAAGCATGGGTTCGCCACGGCACGGCCATCCACCGATTGGCGATGCGCCAGGGATCTACGTTCTCTCGCGCTGAGCTCGCCGGCCGGTGCTACACACATTTGGCGGCTGCGTCCCGCCATCGCGAATCGATCGACGCAATGTCCACGGCGCCGTCGGTGAACACCTCGATGGTCCGTGCACTTTCGCCCTCGTCCAGCGGTTCGTGATAAGCCAGTTGTCGCTCGAGCACCTGCAGATCCGCTTCGGACGCGTCGTTTCCATGGGCACTACGCCGGGCCACCCGATGCCGCAGCACCGCATTGCTCGCGCGGCAATCGAGAATCGAGCAGGGCACACCCAACTCGGCTGCAAGGCGTTCGAAGTTCCGGCGCTCGTCCCGCCGCAGAAAGGCCGCGTCCACGATGACCGGGTAGCCCGCGAGCAAGGCGGAGCGCGCGCAGGCGCGCATGCGGTCGAATGTGCGCCGGGTGGCTTCGGGCGTGTAGATGTCGATGCCCTGCCCCGCCGACCGGGCCAGCGGGTCGAGGCCGAAAAGGCGCTTGCGCTCCACGTCCGATCGGATGCGGACGGCACCCGCAAACTGCAACAGTTGCGAGGCGATGCTCGACTTGCCCGAACCGGAGAAGCCATGGGTGATCATGAGGCGGGCGCCTGCACGGGTGTCTCGCATCAGCTCCTGCGCGCACGCCATGTAGTCGACGCCGCCGACCGTGCCATCCGCCGCCCCGTGTCCTGGGCCGAGGCAAGACGCAAGCCCCCGTACGAGCGCCCGGTACACCTCGTAGAACGCCAGCACCGGCAGGCCTTCGTAATCGCCGCTGTGCTGCAGCCACGCGTCGAGGAAACGATACGCGAGGTCGCGCCGGTCTCGCGCTTTCAGGTCCATGGTGAGGAACGCGGCATCGCTCATCACGTCGATCCATCGCAGCGCGGGGTCGAACTCGATGCAATCGAAGGCAACCAGCTCGTCGTCCAAGGAGACGATGTTCGCGGTGTGCAGGTCGCCGTGGCATTCCCGTACCGCGCCGCCCTGCTGGCGCGCGATCCAGGCCATGCGCAGCTCGCGCGCCTTGTCGTCGATCCATTGCCGTACCGGTTCGAGGCGGGGGTTGCCCAGTTGCGCGCACAACTGGACCACGATGCGCGTCGCCGCCAAGGCGATCTGCTCAGGGTCGCCGAACGGGCTCGGCGGCGTTGCGCGGTCGGCACTTGCGTGGGAGGCCGCCAGGCGCTGCGCGAAGCGGTCGAGGAGCAGCGGATCGAAAGAAGGAGCCCGCAACTGGCTGCGCAGCACCGCCGCTTCGGGAAAGCGACGCATGCAGACCAGGTGGTCGATCGGCGCGCCGCGTTCATGCGCCCCGTCGCCGCCGATCCGCGGCGCATCGAGCATGCCGTATACCGGCACCACGCCCAGGTACAGCGAAGGGGCGAAGCGTTGGTTGAGCCTGAGTTCCTCGTTGCAGAAGTGCTCGCGCGCCGCGGCGCTGGAGAAATCGACGAACGGAAGATGCACGGGCTTCTTGAGCTTGTAAGCCAGCTCGGGTGTCAGCAGCACCCAGGAGATGTGCGTCTCGACCGTTTCGATCTCGGTGCCCGTCGCCTCCCGCAACCGCTCTCGCAGCGCGAAGACGAGCGTCGTGTCGATTCGTTCCATGGGGGTCTCGGGGGCTGGGGCCGATTCACGCCGGCATCATGACGCGTGCGCCGCCCCTCGGCAAACGCGCCGGTGGCGTGCACGGCGCGCCATCAATGCGCCATCAGGACCGGCACGGCCATCTTCGCAAGAATCTGCCGCGTGACGCCGCCCAGAACCAGTTCGCGCAACCGCGAATGCCCGTATCCGCCCATCACGAGCAGGTCGGCACCCAGGTCCGAGACGCGGGACAGCAGCGCGTCCGCGACGTCGATGTCCGTGATGTTCCGCTCGAACGTCGCATGGATGCCATGCCGCGACAGAAACTGGAGCATGTCCGCAACGGAGGGTTTCCGATCGTCGTCTTCTTCGTTCGGATGCCGAAAGGAGACGAGCGTCACGCGCGATGCGCAGCGCAGCGCCGGCAGGGCCGCATGAAGGGCGACGGCGGATTCGCGCGAGCCGTTCCATGCGACCACGGCGTTCCTTGCGACACCTTCGAATTGCCCGGCGGAAGGCACGATCAGCACCGGCCGCCCCACTTCCATCAGCACATGGCCCGCGAGGCCGTGCACCCAGACGTCCGCCGCCCTCGAAGCGTCGTCCTGTCCCAGCACGACGAGATCGCTTGCGTAGCCATGCTGCACCACGGCATCGATGGTCGCACCATCGACCAGACGGACCTCATACGAAAGGGCGCCCGTCGCCGCGATGCCTTCCCTGAATTCCCGGCTGATGGTTTCAGCGCGCCGGCGCAGGTAGTCGGCCGACTCCGCGATGAAGTCGGTCGTGCCCGTGGGGATGGCATCGGCTGGAATCACTCCGTCGTACGTCCCTGTGGGCAGGAGGCCCACAAGATGGCTTTCGTGCGCCCTGGCCCATCGCGCCGCCAGCGCTGCGCGCGCAGGACTGCGATCCGAATGGTCGAGGTGGACGAGGATGGTTTTGTATTTCATGGGAGGACTCCCGTTCCGTGGTGCGCCGGGCCAGGCAGGATGGATACGGTCAGCGAATCTTCGGCGCTCGTGGCACGAAACTGTTGATATTCATCAATTCATCGCCGCGGCACGCCGCCGCAGAAAGGGCAAGTAACTGCCTTGCGCCGGAGTTGATCGAGCGCAATCCGCGGCGAGGCTTGCCGACCTACGCTTGTCCATCGCATTCCGCGTAACTGCGAGGCCGGCCATGAATCCACTCCGTTCGATCCTCGTCCATCTGGACGGCACCACCCGCGCCGAGCCACGGCTGCGGCTCGCCCAACGGCTCGCACAGGCCCACCAGTGCACGCTGACCGCGCTGTTTGCAGTCACGCCTGCGGTGCTGCCGACGCTTGCCTTGCCCGGCGGCCTACCGGCGATGCCCATGCGGGGCCCGGTCGATCCGGATCATCGGGCGCGCGCCCTCGCGATGTTCGAACGCGCCCTGCAGAACAGCGCCGTCCGCAGCGACTGGCAGGAGCTTCGCGGCGAGCCGGTCACCGAAAGCTTTGTGCACCGTGCATTGACCGCCGACCTCATGGTGCTGGGACAACGCGATCCGCGCGATGCCACCGGCTTCGACGTGCCCGCGGATTTCGTCGAGGCAGCGCTGCTCGGCAGCGGCAAACCCGGCCTGATCGTTCCTTTCGCAGGCGAGCCGTCGGCCAGGCTGGAGACGGTGCTGGTCGCATGGCGTTCCACACGCGAAACTGCGACCGCAGTGGCCACCGCCCTGCCCTTGCTGCGGAGTGCAAGACAGGTTCACCTCGTCGGTGCGGCGGACGAGAGCCCCGGCGGCCTGGCGCCTGCGATGGCGCAGGTTCAAAGTTATCTGCTGATGCATGGCGTCGGGCAGGTGCGCGAGCATCCGGCCCTCGAAGCCAAAAACCCGGGCAAGGCCCTGCTGTCGCTCGCCGGGGACGTGGGCGCCGATCTGCTCGTCATGGGCTGCTATGGACACAGCCGGGCAAGAGAGCTGCTGCTGGGCGGCGTCACGCGCACCGTGCTGGATTCGGCCACCGTGCCTGTGTGGATGGCCCACTGAGCGACGCAAGCTGATGACCCCCCATACCGCCATGGCCCTGCGCCGTTCGCCCGCCGCCGCCGGGCAACAGTCCGAGCAGGCCCCCGACACCGAAACCAAGGTCCGCTGCCTCGAGTCCTTTCTCGCCGCGAGCGACGCAGGCGCACGGGCGCAGCGCATCGAAACCCACATGTCGTGGGTGCTCGTGGGCAGGACCGAAGTGCTGAAGCTGAAAAAGCCCGTGCGCCATCCACCCGTCGACTATTCCAGCGTGGAAGCGCGCGAATGCAATGCCAGGCGGGAACTGCGCCTGAACCGTCGCCTGGCGCCGGGCGTCTATCTCGGGCTGCTCGCCCTGCAATGGCACGACGGGACGCTCAGCGCCGTTCCTGAAAACCTACCTTCGGCCGGATCGGCAAACCGTGGATTGGGTCGTCGTCATGCGGCGGCTGCCGCAGGAACGCATGCTCGACGAGGTGATCCGGCGCGGCGAACTCCTGCCGCGCGACGTGGATGCGCTGGTGACCACCCTGGCGGACTTCTACCGGGGGGCCGTGCATGCCGACGTCGACGAAGGCGAATACGTCGCGCGCCTTCGCCTCGGGCTCGCGCTCAGTGCGAGTGTTCTCGGGCAGTTCGAGTCCGTCCTGCCTGATGCTCACGAGGCATGCCAACGAACACGCGAGGCATCGCTAATGCACGAAGGGCTGCTGCGCGCACGTGTCGCCGAGAGACGCCTCGTAGAAGGCCATGGCGACCTGCGGGCCGAGCACGTGTGCCTGGTGGACCCGCCGGCCGTATTCGACGCACTCGAGTTCGATGCCCGTCTGGGCGAGGTCGATCCATTCGACGAACTGTGTTTTCTGGGCCTGGAATGCGACATGGCCGGCGACGCATCGTTCGGTCCGCTGCTGTGCACCCGGATGGCTGCAGCCCTTGACGACGCGCCCCCGTCCGCGCTGCTGCGGCTGTACACGGCGAAGAACGGGTTGATGCGGGCGCGCCTGAGCGCCGCTCACCTGCTGGAGACCGATCCCCGCCATCCGGAAAAATGGCTGCCGCAGGCCTCCCGCTATCTGAAGCGGGTGCTCATGGCGCTTTCCGGCTCATGAACGGACCCCGTGCAGCGAGGAGACCACGCGCTTCATCTTGCCGCTGGGTCCACAGCTGGCGCTCTCGCCGACACGGCAATGAACGTGCACGCCGCTCGCTCCCTGCGCCGCCAGATATGCCAGGAGCATCTTTCGCGCCTTCTGCAGCATTGCTTGCGCGTCCGTGCCATGCCGGCCGGTTCGCAGCAGGAGGTCGCCGGGGGCCTGCTGCACCAGCTGGAAGTCGAACAGACCGGCCTCCTCCTCGAGCACGGTGCTCACCGCCAGCGGGACGATTTTCACGGGCGGCGCGCCGTGATCGCCGCGAAACACCAGCGTGTCGTCGTCCCGCCCCTTGACCTCGATGGCCGGAAGGCTTGAGCCGCATGCACAGGGTGTGGCGAGCAGCGTGACGCGATCGCCCAGGTCGTAGCGGATCAGCGGCTGCACGTGATTGGCCAGGTTGGTGAGCAGGGTGGTCGCGCCGGCCTGCCCCATGGGCACGGCATGGCCGCGCGCATCGACCGGCTCGAGAATTGCCCAGTCGCTGTTCAGGTGCAGCACGCCGCCGGCGCATTCGAACGCCAGCGACAGGAACTCCGAAGCGCCATAGCTATTGGCAACCGGGCAACCGAAGGCGCTCTTGACGAACGTACGCCTGGCGGGCGAAAAGCCTTCGCCGCCGGTCCATATTTCGTGCGGCGATGCCGTCATCCGGCCGGACCGGCGCTCGTGCGCCAGCAGGACGGCGGCACTCGGGTAGGTGGTGAGCACCGTCGGCGCAAACGCATTCAGTTCCGCAACCAGTGCATCGATCGGCTGCAGGAAAGAAAAGCTGCGCAGGCGCTCTGCAAGACCCGGTTGGAGCCGGCGCAGGCGCTCGACCGACACCGTGCTGGCGAAGTGGCCGCCCGTTGCGCCGACGAAGGCGATGCGCTCGGCCAGGCCCCACGGGTCCAGCCACCGCTGAAGCGGACGAAGCACCGGCCGGCGCATGGCTTCGAGTACGTCGTACACCGCCATGGCGGCCGCATCCTGAACGAAGAGGCCGGGCTCGCCGGTGCTGCCCGAGCTCTCCCACACCATGTAGCGGTCGAGGTAGGGCTCGGCGATGTTCGCGCGGTCGGCAACGAAGCGGCGCAAGCCGTCGGGGTCGAGTGCCGGGTCGGCCACCCAGGATTTGAAATCGGCCATCAGATCCGTCTTGTTTGCCACAGGAAGGTCCTCCAGCCTGACGGCCGCCGGATCGCGGCCCGCCAACACACGCCGGTACAGGGCCGATCCGGCCGCCGCCGCTCCCAGGAGAGACGCCAGCCGGCTGGCGCGCCGGCGGCAAAGCGCCTCTTCGGACGCATGCGCGGCCAGGGATACGTCCGCTGCGACCGTGCCGGTCCGCCACGGATCAAAGGTGAGCAGCATGGGGATCGTCTCCGTATTCGACGCGCATGGCGGTTCCTTCTTGAATCGGCGAGCTTGCGCGCATGGTGCGCTGGTGCGTTGACATGCATCAATCCCGCTCTGCATTGCGAGGAAGCACGCGCACTGCGAGCGCGGTTGATTCAACGCAAAACCCCAGTGCCCGCATATGCCTAGAGTGACTGTTCGCACCGACTCCCTGCGAGGGCAGATCAGGCGCGAATTCCAACCCAACTTATGGAGCACATGATGAACGCACTCACTCGCCTTGATCGGCTCGAAAACCTTTTTCCCGAAATGCTGCGCCGCTGGTCCCGGCCCCTGCAACTGATCGACGAGGTCGAACTACCGGCCGACATCCGCGTCGACGTGAACGAAAACGACAAGGAATACCTCGTCACCGCCGAAATCCCGGGCGCGAAGAAGGAGGACGTTCGCGTCTCGGTCGATGGCAACTATGTGTCGATCAGCGCCGAAATCAAGAAGGACCAGGAAAAGAAGCACGGACGCTCGCTCATCACCGAGACCTATCGCGGCAGCGTGTCGCGCGGCTTCTCGCTCGCGACCGAGGTCGATGAAAAGACTGCCGTCGCCAAGCTGGAAGATGGCGTGTTGCGCCTCACGCTTCCCAAGCGGGAAGGCACCGGTCGCAGCACGCTCAAGATCCAGTAGGCGATCGGACCGGATGCCGGCCATCCCGCCGGCATCCGGCCAGGCGTCGCCCGCGGTGCCTTAACGCACCGCACGCACCTTGACACGCATCCCGTCCCGCAGCGCCGTCGGCGGATAGACGATCACCTCGGCACCCTCGGCGAGCCCTCCGCGCACCCAGGCTTCGCTGCCGTTGCGTCCGCCGAGCTCGATCGGCCTGAGCCGCGCCCGTCCGCCATCCACCACAAAAACGGCCATTGCGCCGCCAGGCTGCGGAAAGACCGCACTCACCGGCACCCGCAGGACCGAGGAGCGGAACAGCGTCACGATGCGCACGCCCACCCGGTAGCCGTCGCCCAGCGCCCGCCACTGATCGGGCGACCCGACGAGATCGATGAGGACGTTCACGCGCTGCTCTTCGATGCCCAGCGCCGACACCTTGGTGAACGCGGCCGGCTCGACCCGGCGCACACGACCTTCCAGCATGCCCCCGCCACCCCAGCGCTCCACACGCACCGGCACGCCGGGCAGCGCCTGCAGCGCATCGGTGGTCAAAAGCTCGGCAACGATCTCCAGCCGCGTGGTGTCGCCGATCTCGATCAGCGGAGCGCCGAGCGTCACCGTGGTCTCGCTGGTCTGCGCCACGCGCAGAACGCTGCCGCTCACCGGTGCGCGCACGGCGAAGATTCCCTCGCTCGAGCCGGTCGCGCGTATGGCGACCAGTGCGGCGCGCGCGGTGTCGCGTTCGTAGCCGGACACCTGCCGCGACTGCAACGCGACATCCAGGTCCGTCTGGGCGGCCTGGAGTGCCAGCCGGTCGGTGTCGACCTTGGCAGCCGAGACGAAGTCCTGCTGCGCCAGCTGCTCGTTGCGCCGAAGCTCGATGCGCGCCTGCTCCACCGCAACGCGCGCGCGCTGGATGCCGGCGTCGGCACGGCGCACCGCCGCCTCGGCGGCTTCCACGCGCGCGGACTGTTCGCGCCGGGTGCGTTCGTCGAGCATGGGCGAAAGCGCCGGCGTGATCGTGGTGACCACCGCACCGGCCTGCACCGCATCTCCTTCGCGCAGCGCAATGCGGGCCAGCCGACCGGCCAGCGGTGCGCTCAAGGCGTACCGGTCACGAAGGCGCGTCCTGGCGTCTTCGACGACCGACTGTTCGTAGGGGCCCATGGTGGCGCGCGCCACCTCCACGGCCAGCGGCCGCGGCGCGAAGGCCCAGACCAGCACGGCCGACAGGGCCGCGGCCGCTGCAATCGATATCCACAAGGGCTTGGGGTTCATGGTTTTCACTCTCTTGTCTTCAGGGCGGAGACCATGTTGATGCGATCGATGCGGCGACGCACGATCAACGCGCTGGCTGCCGCGGCCACCACCACCGCCAGGCCAGCCACGGCATAGGTCCGCGCACGAATCACCACGGGAAAAAGAAACTGGTCGGACTTCAGGAGCGAGGCGATCAGATGGACCAGCGCGTCACCGGTGAGCATGCCGATCGGCAGCGCGATCGCGATGCCGATCGCCATCTCGCCCAGCAGCAGGCCCGATACCTCCCCGCGCGAGAATCCGAGCACGCGCAGGCTGGCCAACTCCCACGCGCGCTCGGCCAGCGCGATGCGGGCATTGTTGTAGACCACGCCCACGGCGATCACCGAGGCAAACAGCGTGAGCACCGTGCTCATGATCAGAATGTTGCGCGCCGTCACCTCCTGCATGTTGCGCAGCATCGTCGCCTTGCTGAAGGCCCCGGCCGCGCGCGGCAGCGCCTGGATGGCTTGCAGCAGCCGCGCCTCGCTGCCCTGCTCCAGCGCGAGCACGAACCCGGTCGCGATGTCGCCTTCGCCCAGCGCGCGGTTCAGGGCTTCGCGGTTCATGTACGCGTTCAATCCCATCATCTCGCGCACCGTGCCGTCCACCCGCGCATCGAGAGCGCGCCGGCGGCCCTCGTGGACTTCGACGCGCACCACGTCGCCCACGCGCAGGTCCAGCTTCTCGGCCAGCCGGTCGGTCAGCAGCAGGCCATCGCTGTGCGGAATGGATTGCCGCCCGCTCGCGTCCACGATGCGCAGCAACTCGCTTCGCACCGGGCCGCCCCGGATCTGCAGGCGCTTGCGCAGATGGCCGTTGACCAGCGTCACCTGCACGTCGCGCAGCGACTCGTGCGCGAGCACGCCAGGCAGGCGCGCGAGTTGCAGCGCAACGGCGTTGTCCGTTGGCTCCACCAGCCAGACGGAGACATCGCTGCGCATCGACAAGGTGAAGGCGCTGTCGACGATCACCTCGATGGCGTCGCGGAAGAAGTTGCCCATCACCACGATGGCCACGGCCGCCGCGACACCGCCGATCGACAGGCCCGTGCGCAACGGGCGGCGCTCCATGTTGCGAAGAATCATGCGCACCGCCGGGCTGAGCCGGGCGATGCCGAGGCGTTCGGCCAGCGTACGGCGGTAGCTCCCCGGCGCCGGCGGCCGCATGGCCTCGGCCGGCGTCAGTCGAACGGTTGCCGCAATGGCCGAGAGCGTGCCCAGCAGTGCGGTGGCGAGCGTCACGCCGGCGGCCAACAGCACGAGGCGCGCATCCATGTGGTGCTCGAAATCCGCAAAGTGGAAGACTTCCGCATAGAGCCCGACCAGGCGGGCGCCCAGCCAGTCGCCCAGCGCAACGCCCAGCCCGAGGCCCAGCGCGACGATCACCAGCACTAGGCTGAGGTAGTGGGCGGCAATGGTTCCGTTCGCATAGCCCAGGGCCTTCAGCGCGGCGATCTGCTCGCGCTGCGTGGCGATCAGCCGCGCGAGCACGACGTTGAGCAGGAAGGCGGCCACGCCGAGGAAGATGGACGGCAGCACGATGCCGAGCACACGCTGTTCCTTGATCTCGTTGTCGAGCATGGTGTGGGATACCTGCTCCTCGCGCGTGCGCGGCTCGGCCCCGCCGTAGCGCGCCAGTGGCTGGGCCAGCGCATCGGCCACCTCGGCGTCGGAGACGCGTCGCACCGCCGCCGGAGCGAGCCGGACCGCGAGGGTGTTGAATGCACCTTCCATGTCATAGGCGCCCGCCAGCACCTCCTGGTCGATCCAGAAGATTCCGAACCCGCGCTGGTCCGGCATGCCCCACAGGCCTGCGAACACGAACTCCGGCGACACCGCGGTTCCGACGACGCGCAGTTGCCGCTGCCGGCCGTTGAGCAGCGCGCCGAAGGTGTCGCCGAGCTTCAGACCGCGCGCCTGCGCGAAGCCGAGGGACACCAGCGCGTCGATGGCACCGAGTCCGCCGCCGGCGGCTGCAGGGCCGTCGAACAGCCCCCGGCCGGCCACGATGCTCACCTGATTCAGGCGCGGTGGCGTCACCCGGTCGATGCCGATGAGCTGGCCGAGCACGGGATCGCTGCTCGACGGCAGCTGTATGCGTACGACCTGCTCGATGGTCGGCTGGACCTCGGCCACGCCCGGCACGCCGCGCAACTGCTCGACGAGCGAAAGCGGTGCGCGCTTGACCGTGACGAAGAGGTCCGCGAAATGCCCCTGCGCGTAGAAGACGTTGCGGGCGTCGGCCAGGGAGTCGATCGCCGACAGGCTGGTGAGAAAGCCGCCGGCGCCGCTGGCCACCACCAGCGCGATCGTGAGCACCTGGCTCCACATCGTGCGCAGGTCGCGCAGCAGTTTCCGGTCGAGCGCTTTCATAACCGCGCTACCACGAGAGTTCCGCCGGCGCGAGACGGTGCGCATTGCGTTCGATCTTCTGCACTCGCCCGTCACCGAGCGAGATCACGCGATCGGCCATGCCCGCGATCGAGGCGTTGTGCGTGATCACCAGCGTGGTGGTGCCGAGCTCGCGGTTGACGCGGGCGATCACGTCGAGCACCAGCTTGCCGGTCGCGTAGTCGAGCGCGCCCGTGGGTTCGTCGCACAGCAGCACCTTGGGCCGCTTGACGATGGCGCGCGCTATGGCCACGCGCTGCTGCTCGCCGCCGGACAGCTGGGACGGAAAATGGTCGCGGCGCGCCGAGAGGCCGACGCGGTCCAGCGCGTCGTCGATCGGCATCGGATCGGTCGCGATGTCGGTGACCAGTGCCACGTTCTCGTGGGCCGTGAGGCTGGGTATGAGGTTGTAGAACTGGAACACGAACCCCACGTGCTCGCGCCGGTAGCGCGTGAGCGCCTTGTCGCCGGCGGCGATCAGATCCAGATCGAAGTAGTGCAGGCTGCCGGTGCTGGCCACCTCGAGTCCGCCCAGGATATTGAGCAGTGTCGATTTGCCGCTGCCGGAAGGCCCGAGGAGAACCACGAACTCGCCCGGCATGATGTCGAGATTGACATCCCGCAGCGCCACGACATCGATATCGCCTGCGCGATAGGTCTTTCCGAGGCCGCGGGCGCGAAAGACGGGAAGCGACGTCATGGCGCGGGCTCAATTCCAACGATCGGCAGCTGCGAGCGCACGAAGCTCAGGGCGTACTGAAGCTCGCCGAGGCTTTCGGAATGCAGCGTGAAGAGCGGCTGGCCGAGTTCGACCCGGTCCTTCACGCGCACGTGCATCGTGGCACCGGCGGCCGGATCGCGCGGCGCGCCGGCCAGCTTGGCCATGCGCGCGACCAGGCGGGTGTCGATCGCGGACACCACGCCGTCGGCGGGGGCGGTCACGCAATGGGTATGGGCCGCCTTGGGCGGCACGCGCAGGCCGCCCTGCGCTTCGCAGATCGCAATGAACCTGGCGAGTGCGCGGCCGCCATCCAGCGCCTCGCGCGCCATCGCCTGTCCCGCGCCCGCCGCGGCCTTGCCGGCCATCTCCAGGATGAGCCCGGCCAGCATGAGCGCGCGTTCGCGCAGATCCTGCGGTGCATCGGCCTGGCGCTCGAGCACCGCCATCACGTCCATCGCTTCGAGTGCCGGGCCCACGCCGCGGCCGACCGGCTGGCTGCCGTCGGTGAACACGGTCTGTACCTGCAGGCCCAGCGCGGCGCCGACCGTGACGAGGCTGCGCGACAGCTGGCCGGCGGCGGCGTCGCTGCGCACCTTGGCCAGGGGACCGACGGGGATGTCGATCAGCACTCGCTGCGAACCCATCGCCGCCTTCTTGGACAGGATGGACGCCACCATGAGGCCCTCGCTGTCGATGCCGAGCGGCCGCTCCACGCGGATCAGCACATCGTCGGCGGGGCTCAGGCGCATGGCGCTGCCGCCCACGATACACCCCCCTTCGCGTTCGACGACGCGGCGCATCGCGGCCAGGTCGAGGTCGACCGGTGCGAGCGTTTCCATCACGTCGGCGGTGCCGGCCGCCGACGTGATGGCGCGCGACGAGGTCTTGGGCATCACCACGCCGCATGCCGTGACGATGGACACGACCAGCGGTGTGGTCCGGTTGCCCGGCAGTCCGCCGATGCAGTGCTTGTCCATCACGGGCGAGGTGCCCCAGTCGATGCGTTCCCCGACATCGACCATGGCGCGGGTCAGCGCCACGGTCTCGTCCAGGTCCAGGCCGCGGCCGGCGCAGACCGTCACGAAGGACGCCAGGTGGATGTCGGGAAGGCGCCCATGGCTCACGTCCTCCATCAGCGCCCGCAGAGGCGCATAGGCCAGCCTGCCGCCATGCACCTTGTTGCGCAGATGGGCCAGCGAGTCAAGGATCGGCGGGTGCCGCACCACCAGCTCTTCGCCCTCGGTGGCGCCCATCAGGTTCCAGGCCGCCTCCGACAGCGCGATTTCGTCGTTGCGCAGCCAGTCGCTGTTCACCTGGTGCAGGATCGCGAACAGATGGCGCCCGTTGGCGATCACCTCCACCTGCGCCTGCGACTGGAAGCCTTCGGCCCGGCAAACCGCACAGTCGCTGCGCATGTAAACCACGGACTGCTGGTAGGTGTCGATGCCGGCACGGCGGGCCAGCAGGCGGTTGTGTGACGGCATTGGGCGCTCCTTGGCTGCATGCAGCTTGGCACGCTGCGCGCGAGCGGGGCTTGATGCCCGTCAAGCGAGCGGGCCGTCGCTGTCTCGTCGATCCGTGTTCTGCCGGCGTCTTAAGGCAAATCGAATCTGCGGTCGCCATCATGTGAATCGTGCGACCCATGGAGTGGTCGCGACATGAATCCACGTGGAGATGCCAATGGACAGTGCAGCCCGCTCCCGCGCCGCGCCATCATGCGCCGACGCGCCGCAGCCGCCCGATGCGCAAGCCCCGGCCGCCGCGGGCGGTGCCCGCCTTGCAGATGTCGCAGTCTTTGCCGTCATGCTGCTCCTGGCCATGGGTGCCGCCGCATTGGTGTGCGGGGTCTACAACGCCTTCGACGACGGTTGGTTCAGGATGAGCGGGTCTACACTGGCGCACATCCTGGCCCTGGCCGGCTTCTGAGGTCATGCGCCCGCTCCGTCGCGCAGATTGCCAAGCTCCCGGTCTCGACACTTTCACATGCGCCTGCTGATTGTCGAAGATGATCCCCTGCTCGGCGATGCGCTGGCCACCGGCCTGCGCCAGCTCGGCCATGCGGTCGATTGGTTCGGCAGCGGCGGCGAGGCCGATGGCGCGCTGTCCGGGGCCTCGTTCGATGCATTGGTACTGGACCTCGGACTTCCGGGTGGCGACGGCATGACCTGGCTGCGCCGCTGGCGCGATCGGGGCCTGAAGCTGCCGCTGCTCATCCTCACGGCGCGCGACGGCGTCGAACAGCGCATCGCCGGGCTCGACGCCGGGGCCGACGACTACCTCGTCAAGCCCATCACCATCGACGAACTCGCGGCTCGCCTTCGGGCGCTGGTGCGCCGCGCCGCCGGGCGTGCGCAACCGGTCTGGCAGCACGGCGCGCTCGAGTACGACCCTGCCAGCAAACTCGTGCACTGGAAGGGCGAGCGCGTCGACCTGACCGGGCGCGAACTGGCGGTGCTCGAGGCACTCCTGGCGCAGCCTCAGCGCGTGCTCTCCAAGACCCACCTGCAGGAAAAGCTCTACGACTGGAGCGGCACGGAGCCAGAGAGCAATGCCCTCGAGGTTCACATCCACCACCTGCGGCGCAAGATCGACCCGGGCATCGTGCGGACCGTGCGCGGCGTGGGCTATGCGCTCGGGTCCGGCGAGGCGGCGCCATGAGCCTGCAGCGCCGGCTCCTGCTCTATCTGCTGGTTTGCGCGCCGCTGGTCTGGGGCGTGGCCTTGTACTTTTCCATCAGCCGGGCGCGTCACGAGGTCAACGAGCTGTACGACACCGAGTTGATCCGGTTGGCGCAGCAGGTGCAATACACCCTGGGGCCGAGCCATCCCGGCGTCACGCCGGTGCTGCCGCCCGCGCCCACCGAAGGAACCAGGGAGGCCGGGGAGTCGGACGTGCGCGATCTTGCCGTGGCGGCATGGGACACGACGGGCCGCCTCGTGCTCGCGGACCGCGAAGGCATGGTGCTGCCTCGGCGGCCCGACGCGAGCGGCTTTGTCGACGAAAGAATCAAGGACCGGACGTGGCGCATCTACTACCTGCCATCCGTCGATGGCGCCTGGCTGGTGGCCGCCGGCCAGGACGCCTACGAACGCGATGAACTGGTGTACGGCCTCACGGTCACGCAGGTGGTCCCCTGGGTGCTGGTGCTGCCCTTTCTGCTGGCCGTGATGGCGTGGGCGGTGCGCCGCGCGTTGGCGCCGATGCACCAGCTCACCGCCGAGCTTCGCCGCCGAAGGGCCGACGATCTGCAGGCCGTGCCCGACGACCGGGCGCCGGCCGAGCTCAAACCGCTGCTGGGCGCCATGAACGGACTGTTCGCCCGCATCGACCAGCTGCTGGTGCGCGAGCGCCGCTTCACGGCCGACGCCGCGCACGAACTGCGCACGCCCCTGGCCGTGCTGCGCGCCCAGTGGGACGTGGTGCGCCGCGCCGGCAGCCAGACCGAACGCGCCGCGGCTGAAGCCAAGCTCAGCGCCGGCCTCGACCGCATGGAACGGCTGATGACGCAGATGCTCTCGCTTTCGCGCGTGGAGTCCGGCGTCGCGCCGCCCTTGACCACCGAGGTGCAATGGCCGCGGATCGTCGAGCAGGCCATGAGCGATTGCCTGGCGACGGCCGAACGCCGCCGCATCGAACTGGCCTGCGAGTGGCCGCCACGGGGATCGCACCCCTTCCCGCTCCTGGGCGACGAGCATCTGCTGACGATGCTGCTGCGCAATCTGCTCGACAACGCGATTCGCTATGCGCCGGAAGGATCGAGCGTGGTGCTGCGTATCGGGCGCGAAGACCTGGAGCTCGAGAACGAAGGAGAACCCCTGTCGCCGGAGCAGCTGACGCGGCTGGGCGAGCGCTTCTACCGGCCCGACGGCCAGCAGGAAGGCGGCAGCGGCCTGGGGGTTTCGATCGTGCGGCGGATTGCCGAGCTGCACGGACTCGAGCTGCTGTTCGGCCCTGGCGCGGGCGGCCGGGGCGTGAAGGTGACGCTCCAGTTCGATGCGGCGCACCGCTGAAAGATCAGCCGGCCTACCTGGCCTTGGCCTTCTCAAGCAGCAGGCGCGCTTCCTCGCGCCGCCCGCTGTCGGCCACCTGCCGGCCCGGCCGCGGCGGCGCCTGCAATGCCCGCTCGAGGTATGCGACGGCTTGGTCGGGCTGCCGGATCTCGACCAGATATTCGCCGTAGAAAAAGTTGGGATCGATCCCCTTCGGGTTGAGCGACAACGCTTTCTGCAGCAGTTCCTTCGCCTTGGCCTTGTCGCCGAAACCCACCGGCCATCCCGGGACCTTGTAGTAGAGAACGCCCAGGCTGTTGTAGGCCGAGCCGTCGAGCACATCGCCGTCGATCGCGATCGCGGCTTCATACAGCGCCTTGGCTTGCTTCACCAGCCCCAGCGCGCCGAGGCCGCCCTTCTCGCCGGCCCATGAACTGACGATGATGCCCTCCCAGACCAGCGGCTCCGCACGACCCGGGTAGGTTTCGCTCACCTTGCGTGCCTTGGCCGCCAAGGCCTCGAAGCGCTTCTCGCGTTCGGCTGCGGGCGCCTGGTAGCGGATCGCTTCCCATTCGTGCTGCAGGTCGACGACGGCATCGTCGGCGCCCGCCGCGAAGGCCGCGCGCGGAAGCATCGCTCCCAGGACGGCGCCGGCGGCGATGCCGATCAGCCACCGGCGATTCACCGCGGTGGGCATGGGCGAAGCGAGTAAAACGGCCTGTTGTTTCATGTGTCGTCCTCCGTGGGTCAATGTGCGCTGTGCAGCAGCGAATGGGAATCGGCTTCGGCTTCGGCGGGAGCGCCCGGGGTGTCCGGGCACTCGAGAAAAGGCTGCGCCGGCTGTGCGAGCGGCGGCAGGGCGCGGCGGTTCTTGTCGAATGCGCCGTCCAGCAGTTCTGGTACCAGCCCGTTGAGCCGAACGGCCAGCTTCTCGGGAAAACCCAGGAAGCACTCGGCGGCCTCGCTCTCGATGAGCTGCAGCAGCGCCATCGCAGGGATGTCGGGCCGGTCCGTCGCCGTGCCCGTGGCCTTGTTGTAGCTTTCCACCGCGGCGTCGTTGAAATCGGTGCGCGTGGTACGCGGGCCGAGGTATTGCACGCGCACCTGCGTATCGCCGAGTTCGCGGCGCAGCGATTCCGCGAATCCGCGAAGCCCGAACTTGCTGGCGCAGTACACGCTGAAGCCCGGCAGGCCCAGCCGCCCGAGCACCGAGCCCACGCAGACGACCTGCGCCTTCGGAAGGCTGCGCAGATGGGGCAACAGCGCCTGGGTCAGCAGCATCGGCACCAGCAGGTTGAGGTGCAGCACCTGCGCCATGTCGTTGGCGGCCAGCGATTCGATCCGGCCGAAGCCCGGCAGGCCCGCGTTGTGAACCAGCACGTTGCAGCCCCACCCGGAAGCCACCTCGGCAATGCCCGCAAGGCTGGCGACGCGCGTCAGGTCGGCTGCGTACCATTCCACCCTGGGCCGGGGCACGCCGCAGTCGCGAACCAGCGCGCGCGCCTGCGCCGCCAGCCGCGCCGGAGATCGCCCGACCAGCATCACCGATGCACCGGCGTTCACCAGGTGCCTGGCCGCGGCCTGGCCGATGCCGCCGCTCGCGCCGGTCAGCAACACCCGAGCTTGCGAGGTCTTCATGCCTTCACCTCCGCGCCGGTGCTCGCCTGCGGCAGCGGCAGGCTGCGGAACACGTCGCCGTACAGGCGGTAGAAGGCGCGCGCGGCATGGATGATGTCCGCCTGGTCCTGCGGGTCCTCGACCTGATCCATCAACAGCTCGAAATGCGCGGTGTGCTCGCGGTCCAGCATGCCGTGCGAACGCAGGTAGGTGAACGCGGCATCGGGAAGCTGCAGCGGCTTCTGGATCTGGTCGGCGGCCATGAGCGCGAGCGACACGCTCGTGCCCTCGAGCACATGCACCATCCCGAAGAACCCGAGCGGATTGCGCCGCGCGATGGTGTCGTAAGCGTAGGCCACCATGACCTCGGTGGCGTGGCCGGGCAGCCCGTCGCGCACGGCCTGTGCATCGCCGCCGCAGGCACGTATGTCGTCGAGGATCCACTCGTCATGGCCCCGCTCCTCCTCCACGTATTCGTCGAGCGGTTCGCGCAGCCAGGCATTGCGTTCCGGCAATGCCGCCTTGCAGGCCTGCAGCAGGGGCACGGTGTGGCGCACGTGGTGGTAGGCCTCGCGCAAGAAGGCCAGGTAGCTCGGCAGCGAGACCTCGCCGCGCAGGCAGCCCTGGATGATGGGCGTGCCGAGCAGGCTCGCTCGGGTGTCGGCGGTCTGTTCGACAAGGCGGTCATGGAAACTCATGGGGACTCCAGTGGATTCGGTCAGGGTGCGGCGGCGATGTCGAGGGCATCGGCGTGCAGTTGCAAGATGGTGGCGCGTTGCGGGCGGCCGTTGGCCGTGGCCATGCCGGACGCGGCATCGAAGTTCGCCCGGCCCCGGACCCAGCGCTGGATCCGGGCGTAGTCGGGCAGCGTGGCATTGGCGGCGTCGACGGCGGCCTGCAGCTGCGCGTCGGGGGCGTCCGGCCGCACCGGCCAGAGCACGGCGCAGAGCGCCGGCTGGGCATCGCCGAACACCACGGCCTGGGCGATGGCGTTCTCGCCCCGCAGCGCCGTCTCGACCCATTCGGGCGATACGTTGCGGCCGAAGGCGGTGATCAGAAGATGCTTCTTGCGGCCGCTGATGTGCAGGTAGCCGTCGGTGTCGATCCGGCCCAGATCGCCGGTGGGCCACCACTGCGGCGGCGGCGTGGCCGTATCGCCGAGGTAGCCGAGGAACAGGCTGCCGGCCACCTCCACTTCGCCGTCCGGCGCAATGCGCAGCCGCGCATGCGGCAGCGCGCGGCCGGCCGTGCCGGGACGGTCGTGCCCGGGAAGGTTGAGCGTCTGCACGGAAGCGCCTTCGGACAGGCCATAGCCCTCGAAGGCCGGAATGCCGAGGGCGCGCGCGTCTTGAAGCAGCTTGACGCCCACCGCCGCGCCGCCCACGGCCACCAGTTTCAGCGAGTCCGGCGCGCGCTGGCCGCTTTGCTGCAGGTAGCCGGACCAGGCGCGCAACATTTGCGGCAGCAGGATGATGCTGTGCGGCTGTTGCGCCAGCGCGCAGGCATGAAACCGCGCCGCATCGAAACCCGAGGAACCGCTCAGGCCCAGCTGCTGCAGCGGCGGCGTGATGCAGGTGGCGCCACGCAGCAGCGGCGCCATCACGCCCGCGATGTTCTCCAGCAGCACCGCGAACGGAAGCGCGCAAAGGTGGCGGCGGATGTCGAGCGGCGCCATCGCCTCGACGAGGCCCTCGGCCACGCGGCGCATGGCATCGGCATCGAGGCACACCCCTTTGGGCGCGCCGGTGGTGCCGGAGGTGAAGGTGATCTTGGCTGTGCCCGCCGACATTGGCGGAGCCGCCGCCCGAAGACGCACGATCGACAGCGGCTGGCCTGCGACCGCAAGATCCGAAGCAGCGCCTGCCGGCCAGCGCGCGGCGAGAGGCGGCACGGTCAGCACGGTGTCCACACCGGCGGCGCGCAGCGCATGGTCGATTTGCCCGGGTGCGAAGAACACCGGCAGCGGCACATGCACCACCGCTGCCCGTGCCGCAGCCAGGTCGGCCACCACCCAGGCGGGCGAGTTGTCCATCAGCGTGGCGACCACGCGGGTGCCCTCTGCCCGCAACCGGTCGGCGAGCCCGCTCGCCTCGTCGTCCAGTTCGGCGAACGTGACGTGGCGTGCGCCATCGTCCAACGCCACTGCGAACGCCTCTGCGCGCGGGCTCACTCTCGCGCTCCCGACGCTTTGGAACGGCGCGCCATGTGGTGGCGCAATGCAAGCCTCAGCTGGGAGGCCAGCACCACGGGATGGTGCTCGTAGTAGCTGCCCCAGTGCGCGGCTTCTGCGCCCAGCGCGGATGCGTTGGCCGCCCCGAGCGTCAACGGAGCGACGCCGAGACGCGCGAGCATCTTGCGCAACTCCTGGGTCACCGTGCCGACGACCCACTCGAAACCTTGAGCAGCGAGATGCGGCGCCAGCCGCTGGATCAGCTGCGGTCCCTCGCCGGCTCGGCTTGCGGCGAGATGCCCGACCTCGACGATGGTTTCGCGGGCCACGGGCGAGCCCGCGCACCCTGCGAGCAGCACCTCGACGGGCGCTGCGAGGTAGTGCTCGAGAAACAGCTCATCGCGTGCCGCGTTGCGGTAGCCGGCCGCTGCGACCAGTTCGCCGTTCCTGCGGAGGCTTACCAGCCGCGGCGCAAAGTGCGTCACCTGCGCGCCGTAGCGGCGTTCGTAGATGCCGTGGATGAAATCCTCCACCGCGGCGCGGCTCGGATCGTGCAGTTCATGCACTGCGAAATCGGCCGGGGACGTGGCGGGGACGCCAACTGGCGGCTCGACCGCGCTGCTACGCGACGGTGGGGACATGAACATGCGCTTTCCTCAGGAAGCCCGCCGCCAGCAAACGGTCCGGGCATAGGGTGCATGGTCGTTGCGGCCGATTAACGCCAGCTTAAGAAGGTGATTGCACGGGACATAACCCGAGACGCCACGCAGCAGCGTTGCGCGAATTGATCCAGCGCAATGCCGTGGGCGGACGGCGTTCCTAAACTGAATCCACGGCCGCAGCTATCTCTGGGACCGCTCAACCCCATTCAATGCAAGGAAACGCCATGAAAACCGATACCCAACTTCGCGATGACATTCAGGCCGAACTGACTTGGGACCCATCTTTCAACGCCGCCGATGTGGGCGTGATCGTCAAGGACGGCGTGGCCACCCTGACCGGCCATCTGTCGAGTTACGCCGAGAAGTACGCTGTGGAACGCGCGGTGCAGCGCGTGCACGGCGTCAAGGCATTGGCCGTCGAGCTTTCGGTCAAGCTGCCGTTCGACCACGAGCGCACCGATGCCGAGATTGCAATGGCCACCGAGCGCGCGCTCGAATGGAATGTGCTGGTGCCAGACGGCAAGATCCGCCCGATGGTGGAAAAGGGCTGGATCACGCTGACCGGCGAGGTCGAGTGGGATTACCAGCGCCGCGCCGCGGAAAGCGCCGTGCGCAACCTGATGGGCGTGAAAGGCGTGTCCAACCTCGTCAACGTCACGCCCAAGGTCCGTCCCGCCGACGTCGAGAAGAAGATTCACGATGCACTCGCACGCCAGGCCGAGCGCGAAGCCAAGCACCTGGCCGTCTCTGTGGACGGCTCGCAGGTCACGCTGCGCGGCAAAGTCCACTCCTGGGCTGAACGCAATGCGGTGCAGGGCGCGGCATGGGCGGCGCCGGGTGTGTCGCTGGTCGTGAACGATCTTGCGGTTGACAATTGACACGCGTTGCGCTGGTCACCGGCGGAACCTCCGGCATCGGCGCGGCCACGGCCGAAGCGCTGCAGTCCGCTGGCTATCGCGTGGCGGTCAACCACGGCAGCCGCTCCCAGGTTGCCGAGGCGTTCACCGCGCGTACCGGCATCCCGGCCTTCGCCTGGAACGTGGCAGATGCGAACGCCTGCGCGGCAGGCGTGGCGCGCGTGGAGGCGGCGCTCGGCCCGGTCGAGGTGCTCGTCAACAATGCGGGCATCACGCGCGATGCGATGCTGCACAAGATGAGCTTCGAGCAATGGAAAGAGGTGCTCGACGTCAACCTCGGTGGCTGCTTCAACATGTGCCGCGCCATCATCGGCGGCATGCGCGAGCGGCGCTTCGGACGCATCGTGAACCTCGGGTCAGTCAACGGACTGTCCGGGCAGGCGGGCCAGACCAACTACGCGGCGACCAAGGCCGGTCTGATCGGTTTCACGAAGTCGCTGGCGCTCGAGGGCGCCTCGCGCAACATCACGGTCAATGTGGTGGCCCCGGGCTACACCAACACCGCCATGGTCGAGGCGGTTGATGCCGAGGTGATGGCGCGCATCCTGACGGGCATTCCGGCCGGCCGCCTGGCCGGGCCCGCCGAGATCGCGCGCGGCGTCGTGTTCCTGGTGTCCGACGACGCGGGATTCATCACCGGCATCACGCTGTCGATCAACGGTGGCAAGTACATGGCCTGAAGCGAGCCGCCTACCGTGCGGGTGACTGGAGGCGTTCCCGATCCTGCATCATCTGCATGGTCATGTCCTTCATGGCCATGCAGCGCTTCATCATGTCGTCGGACGGGGCACCGGACTGCGGGGCCGGCGCGGTGCCCATCTGGCACATCATCGACATCCCGCCCTGCATGGCCTTCATGTGCTCGGCCATCAGCGCCTGGCGTTCCTGGGGGGTCTTGGCGGCCATCATCTTCTGGTGCATCTCCCGCATCTGCGCCATTTGCTGGTCGGACTTCATCGCGGTGGACGCCGCCGCCGATGGATGGTGCAACGCGTGATCCTTGTCCTGCTTGCCTTGGGTCGAGGGGAACGCGGTGCAACCCGCCAGGAATACGAATGCAACCGATCCCAGTGTGCGAAAGAAGTTCATGGCGATTCCTTGAAGAGATAGCCGGATATTGGCCGCCAACCTGGGCTCCGACCTTGTTCCAGATCAAGGCAACCTAGCCACCGGCGGCCTACATTGGTTCCTCCATGAATACGCACCAAGGACAGCCATGAAAAAGATCCCCATGGCCGCTCGCGGCAGTGCGGGATGCCGCAGGCTGTTTCAACGTCTCGTCCTCTTTCCGGCCTGCGCTGGCGCGCTTGCGGTGCTCGCCGCCTGCGCCGCTGCGCCAACATCAGCCCCGGCTGTGAGCGCCCTCCCCTCCGCCGACGTCTCTCTTGCACCGGCTTTTTCTTCTCTGGTCGCGAGCCGCAGTGCCTCGGTGGTCGACATCAGTACCCTGCGCATCGGCCGCGACGAGAGTCCGGAAGACATCGAACTCGAGATCGCACCCGAGCGCGACTTTGCCGACCGCCTCGCCTGGCCGATGCGTGCCAATGTGCGAGTCAGCCAGATCCGCGACCTCGCCTCCGGCGTGATCGTGAGCGCCGACGGCTTGATCCTGACCAGCGCCCACGTGGTCGCGCACATCGACGAGGTCCAGGTCCGCCTGGACGACGGACGCCGCTTCACTGCACGCGTGGTCGGAGCGGACAAGCGAACCGACGTCGGCCTCCTGAAGATCGACGCCACCGCCTTGCCCGTCGCCGCCATCGGCGATTCGTCACGGCTCGCGCCCGGCGATTGGGTGGCCGCCATCAGCGCGCCATTCGGTTTCCACGGCAGCGTCACGGCGGGTGTGGTGAGCGCCGTGGACCGCATCCTGGCCGGCGGCGGCGACGTTCCCTTCATCCAGACCGACGTGGCCATCAACCCGGGCAGTTCGGGCAGTCCGCTCTTCGACAGCCGCGGCGAGGTGATCGGCATCAACTCGATGATCTACAGCGGCAGCGGCGGCTACATGGGTTTGTCGTTCGCCGTGCCCATCAACCTGGCGATGCGGATCGCGACGCAGCTGCGCGCGGGCGGCACCGTCCGGCGCGCCCACCTGGGCGTCGAGTTCCAGGAAATGACGCCCGCGCTGGCCCAATCGTTCGCGCTGCCCAAGGCTTCCGGTGCGCTGGTGGTCCGCGTCGATGCGGGCAGCCCCGCACACGCCGCGGGGCTGGTGCAGGGAGACATCGTCACCGCCTTCGATGGCATTCCGGTCTCGCGGCTGACCGATCTGCTGCAGCAGGTCGGCGAGCGTGTGCCGGGCGACCGCAGCCGCATGGAGGTGTGGCGGCGCGGTGCACAGCGCACCGTGTGGGTCACGCCCTCCGAAGAACGGACCGCCAAAGCGGCCTTTCCGCCCGCCGCCGCGCCGGAATGGAACGACGGCCTGGGCCTCAGCCTTGGCGAAGTGTCCGCCGCGCAAAAGGCGCAGCTGCGCCTCGACAGCGGCCTCTTGGTGCGCGAGGCCACCGGGCTGGCCCGCAGCGAAGGCATTCGCGCCGGCGATTTCATCGTGGCCGTGAACGATCTGCGCGTCGATCGTGTCGAACAGTTCAAGCAAGCCTTGTCGCGTTTGCCGGCCGGCCGATCGGTCGCGCTGCTTGTCATGCGCGATATGCGCCTCGCGTACGTCGCCGTCTGGCTGCCGGAGCAGCGCCCCACTGGACGAGCCTCGTTTCTCCGAGCACCAACTCCAACGAGAGCACCATGAAACACCTGAACGCAACCGACCGCGGCGCGCTGGCCCGGCAACTCGAACTCATGAAGACCCAGGCAGTAGACGAACTGCGCGAAACGGCCCCGGGTGTTCAGTCAGGCTCGATCGACGACGCGCACGAAGTACACAGCAATGTGGACGAAGCCGAAGCGATGAGGCAGGACGACGTACGCTTTGCCGAACTCGAAGTCGATCGCGCGCGGCTCCGCGAGATCGAGCAGGCATTGCAGCGCATGGCCGAAGGAAGCTACGGTATCTGCGCGGACTGCGGAGCGGACATTCCGCGCGAGCGCCTGCTCGCGCAGCCCATCGCCATCCGGTGCGCCTCCTGCCAGTCGGCGGCGGAACGGGGTAACCGCTGACCTGACCATTTCCGGCCATCGCCACTTCGCCACCCCGGTAGTGCCACCGCTCAGGCTGTGATGTCGACGCGCGCCGGGAGGGCGGCGCCGCCCGCCTCCTTGTCGTCCAATGTGGCGCGTACGAGCAGCACCGGAACCGGCGCCAGGCGCAGGATCTGCTCGGCACCGCTGCCCAGCAGCGCCCGCCCGACGCCGCGGCGTCCGTGGGTGCCGATCACGATCAGATCGGCGTTCCAGGCCTTGGCCTGCTCGGCAACGAGATCGCACAGGCGGCCCGCCAGCGAGCTGAACAGCAGGGTCTCGGTCCGGACGCCGGCGTGCTCCGCGCGCTCCCTGCCCTGTTGAAGGATCTGCTCGCCGGCCTCCTCCATCAGCGGCAGCAGGTCGCGGGAGGCGATGCCCTCGAAGCCGGTCACGTATTTCAATTCGTCCACAACGTGGACGAGCCGCAGGACGGAGCCCATGAGCCTGGCCACGCGAATCGCTTCGTCAAGGCCTCGCAGGGAAGCGGAGCTGCCGTCGATAGGAACAAGAATGCGGTGATACATGCTGAATCCATCGATGAGGTGGTGTGTGAATTGCAGTCTCGGGGCAGCTTGCCGGCGCTGGCTTGACATGGCGCAAGTCCGCCCCCGCTGCAGGGCCGAAAAATCGAGGTGTTCGCCGATCGGCCGGTGGCGAACCTCCCTGCAGCCCGGCCCCAAGGAAGACCACGCGATGTACCACCACATTCTTGTTCCTATCGACGGCAGCCCCACCGCGGAACGCGGATTGCGCGAAGCCGTTCGCCTGGCGGCCGAGCAAAAAGGAAAACTGCGGCTGCTGCACGTCATCGACGATTTTTCGACGCTGATGGAAATGTCGACCATTTCCAGCTTCGACGCCGGTCTGCAGAAGATGCGCGCGTATGGCGAATCCGTGCTGGCCGCGGGCAAAGCGACCGCGGCGCACTCGGGAGTGGAGGCCGACACCATCATGCGCGAGGTCACGCGCGGGCGGATTGCCGACGTGGTGATCGATGAGGCCACGACCGCACCATGCGACCTGGTCGTGATGGGCACCCACGGCCGACGCGGCGTCAGTCGCCTCGCGCTCGGAAGCGACGCCGACCTCGTTGTGCGCGGCAGCCCGGTGCCTGTGCTGCTGGTGCGCCAAGAATCAGGAGGCTGACCGGTGAAGTCTGATACACAGCTCAGGGCAGACATCCAGGCCGAACTGGAATGGGATCCGGCCGTGGCCTCCGCGGGAGTAGGCGTCATCGTCGACCACGGAGTGGTCACACTGACCGGCCATGTCGGTAGCTATGCCGAAAAGCTCGCGGCGGAGCGCGCCGCGCTGCGCGTGCGCGGCGTGAAGGCGCTGGCCGTCGAGATCTCGGTGAAGCTAGCCGCCGGATATGAACGCACCGACGCAGACATTGCGCAGGCCGCCGAGCATGCACTCGCATGGAATGTGCAGGTGCCGCGCGACGCGGTCAAACCGATGGTCGAAGGCGGATCGGTCACGCTGACCGGTGAGGTCGAATGGGACTACCAGCGCCAAGCTGCGGAATCCACGGTGCGCAATCTGCTGGGCATCACCGGCATCACGAACCTTGTGAAGATCAAGCTACAAACGTGTTCCGCGGACGTTGAACGCCAAGTGCAGGACGCGCTCATTCGGGTTTTCCGCGGCGAGCCGCGGCAGATTGCAGTCGATGTGGCGGGTTCGCAGATCGTGCTGCGCGGCAAGGTGCGTTCCTGGGCTGAACTGGAGGCTGCCTACGGGGCGGTTTGGTCCGCGCCGGGCGTCGTTTCAGTGGTCAACGAGCTGACCGTGGAAGCCTGAAAATCCGACTCGTGCAAACATGAAGGCACCGAAGCCCGACGACCTCACAACTCCCGCGATTCGCGGTACTCGGGCACGGCGCAAGGCCAGCCGTAGCGCTCTTCGATGGCCAGCCTCAGCGCATCGGCGGCCACGGGCTCGCCGTGGGTGACGAACACGCGGCGCGGCGCCTTCTGCGAAGCGAGCCAGCCGAGCAACTGTTCCCGGTCGGCATGTGCGGACATGGTTTCCAGGTTGGCCACCTCGGCGCGCACCGGCACGTAGGCGCCATGGATCTTGATCGAATCCACGCCGCCCACCAGCGCCGCACCGCGCGTGCCCGCAGCCTGGAAGCCCGCGAACAGGATCGTGTTCCGCGCATCGGGCGCATAGGCCTTCAGGTGATGCAGCACACGGCCACCGGTGGCCATGCCGCTGGCCGAGACGATGATCGACGGATAACTCAGCGTATTGAGGCGCTTGGACTCCTCCAGCGTGTTGACGATGATGGTCTTCCCGATCATGTCGGCGCACTGCTCGGCGCTCATGCGGTGCTCGTCCAGGTGCGCCTTGAACAGGCGCGTGGTATCCGCGGCCATCGGGCTGTTCAGGTACACCGGCATGTCGGGTATGCGGCCTTCGCGCTTGAGCAGCTGGATGCAATGCAGCAGGGTTTGCGCACGCCCCACCGCGAAGGCCGGCACCACCAGCACACCGCCGCGCGCGGCCGTCCGGTTGATCACGGCCGCGAGCTCACCAAGCGTGTCCGCTTGAAGGTGCCGGCGGTTGCCGTAGGTGGATTCCACCACCACGTAGTCGGCCGGGGCGGCCTCTTGTGGGGGCCGCATCACCAGATCGTCGCTGCGGCCCAGGTCGCCGGAGAACAGGATGCTGCCCTCCTCCCACGCCACGCGCAGGCTGCCCGCTCCCAGGATATGGCCGGCCCTGACCAGCCGCCATGACCAGCCCGGCCATGGCGAGCATTCTTTGTCGAAGGAGATGCATTCGAATCGCTTCAGCGCGGCGCGCGCTTCCTGCTCGGTATAGAGCGACAGCGCGGGCTTGTGTTTCGAATGCCCATGCCTGTTGGCGAAGTCGGCCTCTTCCTCCTGCAGCCGGCCTGAATCGGGCAGCAGCAGTTCGCAGAGGTCGCGGGTGGCGGCCGTGCAATAAACCTTCCCCTTGAAGCCGAGCTTGACGAGCCGCGGCACGAAGCCGCTGTGGTCCATGTGCGCGTGCGTCAGAAGCACGGCATCGACGGCCGAGGCATTGAAAGGCAGTGCGTCCCAATTGCGCAGGCGCAGTTGCTTCAGCCCCTGGAACAGGCCGCAGTCCACCAGCAGGCGCCGGCCCTCGTGCGTCAGCAGGTACTTGGAACCGGTCACCGTGCCGGTGCCGCCGAGAAAATCGATGCGCATGGCTGCTCCTGGGCGTGGGTGTGGGAAGCCGTCAGTGCGACATCAGGACCGGCAGCGTCATCGACTGGAGAATGGTTCGCGTGACGCCCCCCAGGATCCATTCGCGCGCCCGGCTGTGGCCGTAGCAGCCCATCACAAGCAGGTCCGCACCCACGTCGGCCGCCGTCGACAGCAGCTTATCACCGGCATCGCCCTCCTCGGCTCCGCCGTCATGAAGCGAGACATCGGCGACGCGCTGAGCGGCAAGGTAGTGCTGCAGCTTTTTCAAGGACGCACCAGCGTCCTCGCCGTAGCAGACCGCATGCACGCGAGAGTCCTTGCGAAGCCAGGGCAGCGCGGCCGACAGGGCGCGTGCGGCCTCGGGGGTTTCCTTCCACGCCAGCAGCACGGTATCGCCCATCGGCTCCAGCGGCCCCGCATACGGAAGCACCAGTGCGGGCCGCCCGCTCTCCACCAGCAGGCTAGCCAGGAAGTCGCCCGGAAGCTCGGAGGCCATGGGGTCTTCGAGGTCGCGCTGGCCCACGATCACCAGGTCGGCATACAGCGCGCGGCGGGCAAAACCCCAGGGCGCATCGCTCTCGGCTTCGGTCCAGTGCATGCGGTGCGAGCCGGCCGCATGGACCGTGAAGCTGGCATACATCCTGTCGCGTGCGGCCTTGTCGCTCTCGCGCATGATTGCGATAGCTTCCGCCGCACCTTCGAGCGCGAAGGGGTAGCGCATCAGCGAGGACAGGGTGCACGGCATGCCGGTCACCTCCGCGTCGAACGCATCGGCCAGGCGGCGCGCGAGCTTGATGCGCTCTGGCGTGCGGGCTGAACCATCGAGATGCAGGAGGATCGATTTCGGGGTTTGCATGAAAGCTCCTTCCAGAGATGGTGTGCGTGTGCAGACCTTAGGCCTGGCGCCCGGCGCGGGCCTTGCGCAACATCAAGTCGGGTAGCCCGCACGCCCGTTGACCAAGAAGCTAGTGGCGAGCGGTCGTCGCATGGTCGCGCGGTCAAAAGCTATATGGGAACATACACCGTTCACCCAAGTCCTGGCCGGGAGCGACTGCCGGCGCAGTTCTGGGGCCATTCCGTCATGGACGAATTGAAGCAGCCGGAATGTTACAGGTGGCCTTCGTGATCGAGATCACACATCTGGGACGCGCCGTGGCCCGCGACTGCGGAACAGACGACGACTTACTAAAGCTGGCCCCCTAACGATGCGAAGGGCTTTAACCACAGCTGCATGCCTGACTGCGAGCCAGGCGCGATCCCAAGGCGCTGCTTGCTAGGGCTCCGCCGGCTCGTTTGCGCTTGACGCCGGTCCGGCATCGAATGCCTCAACCGGCGCCAGCTTCAGCAGCCCCTTCGCCTCTTCGAAGGTACCGGCCAGACAGAGGTCGAACTCGTGCACCCGGTTTGAGCGGGACCGCAAAAGACAATCCTGGCATGAGCCAATTTTTCTGCGTCGTCTCCATGTTGGACTCCACCGATCTCTGACCCAAGATTGGAGTAATGGGATGGACGCCCCCTTCTTGTACGCTGTCGCTCACGAAGCGCAGGCGTGGCGTCTTTTTGACCAGCTCGAGCTCCATTGTGAGTTGTCCGACCTCTCGCTCCAGAGCTGCAAACTTCGGTCCGAAATCAGCCACCACAGATGCTTCGACCTCCTCGTTACTGAACTCGCCGCCGTCGAACTGCGTCAGCCACATCTGGATAAGGTTAGCTGACAAGGCGTACTACCTCTCGGGCATCACGCCGACCCAGGGCATCTGAGCGAATGTCATGGCACAGCTGCAGCTTGAACTGCGCAGAGTACCTGCGATACGGACCTGTTACGGACATGGACATTCTCCTTCTATGAAGGCTCAGCCAGCGTATCAGTTCATCTTTCCCCAGTGGTCCAGTCGACTGGGGTTCGCACCCCCCTAGCGTCAGAGATCGGTGGAATCCAACACGCACTGGCGCTTGACGCCGGCGTTGCGAACTCCACAGCTTCGTGACGGGATTTTCCGCGAAGAATCAGTGCCCTTGACGATGCTACCGAAGCCATGGCATTCGGCCCGCTACGTCGAAGCCCCGTCGTTTTCGCGGCCGGGCTCCCGAATGACATAGCGGTCGTTCTCATCCAGTTCGTCAGGGTCTACCAAGACAACCGAACATTGCCCGGTATTGGAGACGCGAATGAATGAATACGGATTCGCCGTTTCGTCGTTCGCCAGGAGCAAAGATCTATCGAGCGTCCGAGCCAATCGAGCGGCCGCCTCGGGAACGTCAGGGCGCGGCAAGGCTTCGGGGAGATAGAGGGTGATAAGTTGCGAGTAACTCTCTGCAGAATGCGCTTCAACGACGCACGTGGCGAGCGCATCCTTGATATCGCTGATGCTGTGGACAACGTCCACGTTCTCGCTGGAGATGTTGAGCATTGCCGCTATGCAACGCTGCAGGAGGCCATCATCGGCCGGGCTTTCCAAGGAGGCATCAAACCAGATCATTGTCCGAGTCTCCAGATTTCGAGCGCTCGTTGAGCAGTCACATCGTTGGTTGTACGAATCGCATTTTGCATCGCCTGCGGTGTGTTGCCTTGTGAATTGAAGATTCCCAGCGCCTTGAACTCACCGCGGTCGAGCGGATGGAAACCCGGTCCGCTGTGCGGCACCAGATGGTTGTCAAAACGCTCATATGTTCTTCCGTTGACCGTGTACAGGTTCCCGTTCCTTGTGCCCTGCCCGTTGTTGATGGCCTCGACGTCGGCCTTCATATCCACAGACGGGTCGGCCACGGTATTTTTTCCCTTCGGTCGGCTGTTTTCCTTGACTCCGCGAATGTTGTGCCGCGAGGTGAGGGGCGGCTTGAAATTCCAGACTCTCTTCGGCCCGATATACAAGCCGCTGGTCTGCTGAGGCGGCAACGGCCGAAGCTGCTGACCCTTTGCTGCGAACGTGGCTGAACCGGCTCCCAGCACGCCCGCTGTCGCCAAACCGGCCTGCGCGGCCACGGTTTCATTCGCACCGAACCATCGCGCAACCAAAACCCCGGGTATCGACGTCGGCATCAAGGCCATGCCCAGGTTGTTTCCCGAACGACGGAAGAGCTCCCTTTCCGGCTCGCTCATGTAGTCGGCAGGCATGGTCTTGTAGGGCGCGCTCACGTCGTACAGAGACTGAACCTTGTTCACCGCCCCACGCAACTGGACCGCGTCCTCCGCGCTCAACGCCAGCTCGCCTCTGTCATAGGCTATCAACTGGTCGCGAGCCCGCGCGTACTTGGCCTCCTCGATTTGGCTCGGCCATTGCTTGCATTCTTGGTAGCGCGCATTGATGACCCACGGATCGCGCCAGGACTCGTCCTTTGTGGCGATCCACTGGATCCAGCCCATCGCGCTCTCCGCTTCCCGGACATCACTCCAGATCCTTTCACAGTCCTTCTTTTGAAGCATCCTGGGCGGTGTGGGCGCCACCTGCGTATGCAAGCGACCGATGGTTCCGTTGCCGCTGAATGGTGTGTCGCCCATCAGCCCGCTGCTCCGTTCATCTCGCAGAGATCGCCATGGCGAGCTGCCGCCCGGCTTTCCACGAAAACGGTCTTTGAACCCGTGATGACCTTGACATTGCCGGCGCCGAGGGAAACACCAGATCGCACACCGCTGCCGGCATTGCCCGTCACTCCTTTCACGACGCTGTCGACCATCAGCACTTTTTCGCTGTGCGCGAACACCGAATGCGCATACGCGGCGCGTTCCGGAGGCAGGATGGCGACGATGTCGAAAGGAACGATTCTGTTGCCGACTTTGCAGAAGTCCGGCGTCACGTTGAGCACCATGAACCGCGTCTCGGCATCGGCGACGTGCTTTTCGATGGTCACGAGAGAACTCCCTCGATGAGGTCTTCGGCACGAACTGCGTTGTCATGGGTCGATTGGTCGCGCAACTCGACTGCAACGATGCCGCGCGTTTGATCGAGGGTCAACCGCCAGGTGAGGTGGACCCGCATGTCGTCGAGGTCGATGTGCACGGTATCCAGCTTCATCGCCTCGCCGTGCCGTTCACCGTTTTCGGCTTCGCATGTGGCTTCGATCCGAACATGGGGCAGTTGCATGTCGATGGCGGGCGCGGAGACGAAGAATCCGGCCAGGTGGATCTCCTCGTCGCCGACGAGCCCGCCGGCGATCACCTGGTCGCCCGGCGCGTACTGGAAGAACCTTTCGTCGAAGTCCGAGGCATAGTCCATGACGGTCTCGTGTTCGAACCGCTTGCGCCAAGCGTCGTCGTATGTACCGGCCAAGGCGACACGCGGCTCCCAGGACCGGGCGATCGGCGCCAGCCCAGCCACGAGAAGATCCTGATTGCCACCTGGAATAGGTGCTTCCGCGTATTCGATCTGTGGTGCCGGCACTGTCTTGCTGTCTTCGTAGCGGGCGCGGGAGTCATCCTTCCTGGGAGCCGTTCCAAACCAACCTGTGCCGCAAGGATTCTGGCCATACGTGCGAGGTGATGCGGAGGGACCGTCTCCCTTGTCGAACCACCAACCGCCATAGGCGAGTTCGTAGCGAAGCTGGACCTCGCGCGTAGGCTCGGCATCAGACAGCGCGTGGTGCCCCGGCTCCGGGCCCTCTGTCCAACGCCGGGGCCCCGTCAGGCGAAGCGTCTTGTGCAGCAGCAGCTCTCCCCGCCGTTTGACGGTGAGCGCGACATTCCATGCCTTGCATGCTCGCCGGTCGAAGGTGCGCGCCGCGCCGGTCACGTACACATCTGTCGCGGGCTTGACCAGCAAGACATCGGTGGCGGCGCGCAAGCTCGACAACTCGGCGCGTGCAGGATCCCAGAATTCGTCCGCAAGGACTGGCCCTCGATGCCCTGCAGCGGGCTGCAGGCGGCCCGCCTCGAGAACAAAGCTCGCACAGACAACCACGACGTCGTAAAAGCGTCGGCCCTTGCCCATCTTGTCGAACTGGAGATGAGGAAACGGCGTCGCATTGCGCACCTGCTGAAGGCGTGGCGCCGGAATTGGCAGTGCCGATGCCGCGCTCATCGGGAGCTCTCCGGTGTGCCATCCACCCGCTCGGGAGGCGCCTCCTTCGCACCCATCATCCCCGTTACCGCAGCTGACGCGACACCCAGCAGCTGTGCGGGGCCGATTCCTCCGCTGCCCCCTCCCGCCGAGGAGACTTGCTGGGCAACCGAGACCAGTTGAGAAACCTTGCCCAGAAGTTGGCCCGGATCGCTCATCAGCTTGTCGAGGCTCGCCGCCGGGCTGTCAGGAGGCTGGAATGGCGGTGCCACGGGAACGGCCGAAGGCTGCAGAGCGGCTTGTCCCCCGGTCGGATTCAACCAGATATTTTCTCCATTGACCGTGACATCATCGCCTTGCGCCGTGATATTGATCTTCTTTCCCGTCACGGCAATGGAGCCATCCGCCGTCAACTGCACGACCGATGCGCCAACCCGCAGCGAGATGGTCTTGGCGTCCATTTGAATATGGCTGCCTTTGTCGCCTCCCACTGAAAGGGTGTATTGCTCGCCGACCTTGGTGGTCTGCGTCTTGCCGACGAAGGTGTTGTCCGTCATGCCGACGACGGTATTGCGCAACATGCCGACGTTGAACGAGTAGGCCAGGCCGATATTCACCATCTTGGCGAGGCCCACGTTGTGCATGTAGGCCATGCCGATGGTGGAGATCTGATTGCGCTCCACCTTTTTGCTGCGATCGTTCCCCACCCAGTGCGTTTCGTCCTTCTCGACTTCGATGTCCTGGTTGCGCTCCGCATGCAGCCACACCTGCTCCTGCCCCTTCTTGTCTTCGAAGCGCAGCGCGTTGGCGTTGGCATCCGTCGCGCCTTCGGAGCTGCGCGTGAGCAGGCCGCTTTGCGTGGCGTTGTCCGGCAGCTTCCACGGCGGCATGTTGTCGGCGTTGTAGACGCGCCCGGTCACGATGGGGCGGTCGGGATCGCCGTTCTCGAAATCGACGATCACCTCCTGGCCGATGCGTGGAATCTGGATCCCGCCGAAGTGGGCGCCGGCCCAGGGCGAAGACACGCGCACCCAGCACGAACTGTTCTCGTCCTTGGTGCAATAGCGGTTCCAGTGAAAGCTCAGCTTCACGCGGCCGTATTCGTCGGTCCAGATCTCCCGGCCCGCGGGACCCGTGACGATCGCCGTCTGCGGACCCGTGGTGCGCGGCCTGGGCACCGGGGGTGCCGGTGCCCGGAACACCTTGCTGCTGGGAATCACCTCGAAATCCACGCGGCACTCGAACTCCTGCTGGTCGCTGGCATCGCCCACGTCCTGCAGCCACAGGCGAGCGTCGGTCACCAGGTACTGGCGGTTCGACTCGTTCTGGGGATGGCGCTCCAGCGTGAGCAGATACCCAGGCACCACCGCGCGGAGATTGCCCGAGCCGCTGGCGCGTTCGCCCTGGCTGCCGATCTCTTCCATGCGCGTGCGCACGAGCTGCTCGCCTTCGGTCTCCACCACGTAGTCGCCCGGCCAGCCATAGCGCTCCCAGGTGTTCTGCGCTGTCTTGCGCGGCATGGCGCTGACCTGCTGCAACTCGGCCTTGGGGCGCTTGAAGTCGAAGTCGTCCGTGACCCAGCGGCCGCTTTGCAGCTCCTCGCAGGCATTGAAGCGGTCGCAACGTTCCTCGCGCACGGTGGCGTCGGCCGCGTGGAAGGGAATGCGCTGGTAGCCCGCATGGGCGAAGGGCTGGTGCGACGCCATGTCGTCGACGATGACCAGCTTGTGATTGCCCTCTTCGTGCTCGAAGTAGAAATACAGGCCCCACTCGTGCAGCAGCCGCGCGACGAAGTCATGGTCGCTCTCGCCGTACTGCACCTGGAACTCGCGCGGTGGATAGCTGCGGGTGGCCCGCACGTCGAACGGAAAGCCGTACTTGCCGACCACCTCCCGGGCGATGTCCAGCACGTTCTGGTTCTGGAAGATGCGGTAGTCGCTGGTGCGCGTGGCCAGGGTGAGCCAGGGTTCGATCACGGCTTCGTACAGTGCGCGCCGGTTCTCCAGCCGCAGGAAGCGCACGCGCGTCACCAGGCCCGAGATGTGGCGCCGCTGCGGCCCCGCACCCGGACGCCCATCGAGCACGATGTGGGCAGTGAGGCCCTCGCCCACCAGTTGCTTGATGGCCACGTTGGCCGCCTGGCGCTCGTTGTAGCCGGGCTGCTCCGGCGTGGCCAGGGTCAGGGTGTAGCGAAACAGGCGGCTCAGCCCTTCATCGCCTTCGATGGCAATGGGCTCCAACGCCGGCTCGCCCCCCAGCGTCGGCATGGCGGTCGAAGAGATGCTGAGAACACGCGCAAGCTGCGCGGCGCCTGTTGGCATGAGATCCCCCTGAGTTGGCCCTACGGAAAGAGGCGTGGCCGGGATGCCCGGGGACCTCATGCACGATGAGGCCCTGGAGGCATCGAACGACGAGAGGCTCAGGCCTCCTTGTTTTCCTTGATGTTCCAGGCCAGCACGGTCTCGGCGCCCTTGCCGCCCTTGTCCGTCTGCTCCCAGTACTGCTGCTTGACCTTGGCGGCCTGGAAGGCGAACTGCACCAGCACCGCATCGCCGCCCTGCTCGGCCGTGTACTGCACCGAGGTGACCAGCACTTCTTCCAGCGTGACGCGGGTGTATTCGATCTGCGAGCCCCCGGCCTTGCACACCGACACCTCGACCTTGCTCAGGTGCTTGCCGCTGGCGCAGTTCTTCAGGACGGACGGGGCCGCCTTGTCGATGCGCGCAAGAACCTGCAGGTCGTTGAAGCTCGCCTTGCCCACACCGCCGCCACCGCCGCTGACCATGTTTCCAGGCTGCGTCGCGCCCCATGCAAACGACTTGATATCCGTCCAGTCCTTATGGTTCGAGTCCTTGGATTCGCCGTTTGCGCCCTCGACGCGCATGAACATGTCTACTGCCATTGAAACCTCCCGGTGGATGTGTCCTCGGACACGTTAAAAAGACGGACGCGCGCCTGCGGCAAGCGTCCAGCGCATGACGACGCTTCTTCACGCACGGGCAATCCATGCGATGGCCGGATTCGGCCTGAGAAGTTCAGGGGTGTGCGAACCGCCGGCACCAAGCCATCCCGCTCAGTTCCGGTTCGCGCTTGACGTCCTCCCCAATGTCATTCACGCGCGGCACGAGCCGCTGGATCAGGTGGAGTCGGGTGTTCCGAAAGCTTCGACTCTGTGTTCGAGTACTTCGTCAGCCGCTCCCTCATATTTGCGAACGAATTTAACGAAGTCACACACGAAATGAAAGCAGGAAAAAGTTACCACCCATGCAGAGGATAGTCCTTGGGTTTTCAAGTCTGCCGAAGGCCGATCTCGATGACGAAGCCGCCGGAAACCCAGTCTTCGGCGAATTGCTGCGCCAGCAATTGGCGAATGACGCGCGCCAGCAAGGCCGCGCGTTCAATCCGTCGAACCGGCAAGACCTGGGAGAACTACACGCTCCGTCGAAGAAGGTAGCTGTCCATGATCCAGCCGTGCTCCTCGCGGGCTGCTGCGCGAAGCGCACAGATGCGTGGTCCCGTGCTGGCCAGAGGGCCGGCAAGAAGCAATTCGTGCGGCATCCCGAGATAGGCTGCCCAATAGATCTCGATGCCCTCCGGGGGTAGAACCTGAAAAGCGCAGGCACCGTCGAGCAGCACCACGACCGTGTCCAGGCCTGCCGGCCAGCCGCCGGCCCTCAACTGGCGTCCAGTGGTGATCAGCACCGGGGCTCCCAGGGTGTTGAGCGGGATGGCGTGTGCGGCGGTCAGCAACTGAATACTGCTCAGGCCGGGAATCACCTCGACCCGCAGCGCCATGCCAGCCATTTGCAACCGTTCGGCAATGCGCATGCTGGAGTCGTAGAGCGCGGGGTCTCCCCAGACCAGCAGTGCCACGCGACCGCCATGAGGCAGGCATGTGGCGATCTGCTCCGCCCACACGGCGGCGATGGCCGCGTGCCACTCGTGCACGCCGTCGAGATAGCTGGGCGCGGCGATGTCGCGCACAGGCAGATCGAACTCGACCAGTCGGGCCTGACCGCTCAGATGCGTTGCGCAGATCTTGCGGCGCAAGTCGGCGAGCTCGACCTTGTCGGCGCCCTTGCGCGGAATCAGGATGAGGTCGGCCCGGTTCAATGCGCCGATGGCCTGGAGCGTGAGATGCTCGGGATTGCCGGTGCCGATGCCAATCAGCATCAGTTCGATCGTAGAAACGGAAACGGCATCCATTTGCGGGTCCGCGCGGCAATCGGCCAGCTCGTGGTCAGGCTGCGTGGTGCAGACGTCGCGACAGCAGCACCGACCCACCCTGCCCTGCCCGCCCGCGCAGCCACTTGGCTGCTGCCAGCACGGCCAGATCGACCAGCGGCTCCAGCAGCACGACCGTCATGTACGCGGCGCCGAAGCTGCCCACGGCCTGCAGCGTCTCCGCCCCGAAGCCGCGGCCGTAGATCGTCCAGAAAGCCACCCAGGTGACGATCCCTCCCTGGAACACCACCGACATCTTGAGCACATGCTTGTAGCCCAGCTCGACATAGGGAAGCTTGGCCGGCAGCACCCGTTTGGCCACCGCCTGCATGGCGAACAGCGCGGCCAGCAAGGTGGTGACGTTCATGCCGTACTGCGGCAGGTCTTTCGGCTCGAAGAAGAGGCTCTGCAGCGCCAGCCCGGCGGCCAGGCCGATGGCGGTGGGCGCCGCGCCCAGAATCAGGAACAGCGACGAGCCCAGGATCAGGTGAACCTCGGACACGCCGACCGGCGCGTGCGGGAATACCTCGAAGAAGACAAAGACCAGCATGGCGGCGAGCGCGCTGCGCAGCAGCAGCGAGCCCGCACCTTCCTCGCGAATGTGGTTCAGGGACAGCTTGACTGCATAGAGCGCGCAGGCGCTCGCCGTGGCATAGGACAGCAGGATCTTGCTGCCGTCGACGATTCCGGGTTCCATGTGCATGGCGGGGCTCCGTAGGGTGAGTGCAGTCCGCTCTGGGGAGCTGCGAGGGGTTGATGGGAAGGAACGAGAAATGCGATGTCAGGTGCTTGGCGAATGGTCGGCTTCGGCGCGTGTCGGCCGGAACCGTCGATCGTAGTCGCCGGCATAGAGGCGGCTTTCGGCGAAGCCTTCTGCGGCCAGTGCGGGGCCGACGAGTATCAGCGCGGTGCGTTCCACGCCCTCGCCCATCGTCGCCTCGATGCTGGCCAAGGTCGCGCGGAAGATCTGCTCGTCCGGCCAGCTTGCACGATAGACCACGGCAACCGGACATTCGGTGCCGTAGAACGGCACCAGCTCTGCAACCACCTCGGCCAGCTTGTGGATGGACAGGTGCAAGGCGAGCGTGGCTCCGGTGGCGGCGAAGCCAGCCAAGGTCTCGCACGAGGGCATGGGCGACGCGCGGCCGGACGTGCGCGTCAGCACCACCGACTGCGCCAGGCCCGGCAGCGTGAGCTCGGCCCCCAGCGCGGCCGCCGCGGCGGCGAACGAGGGTACGCCCGGCGTGACCGTGTAGGGGATGCCGACGGCCCGCAGGCGGCGCAATTGCTCGCCCATCGCCGACCACACGGACAGATCGCCCGAATGCAGCCGCGCCACGTCCTGCCCTGCCGCATGGGCGGCGACGAATTCGGCGACGATGGCATCGAGATCGAGCGGCGCGGTGTTGACGATGCGCGCGCCGGGTGGACAGTGCGCCAGGATTTGTTCGGGCACCAGCGAGCCGGCATAGAGGCAGACAGGGCAGCGGCCGATCAGGTCGCGCCCGCGCAGGGTCAACAGGTCTGGCGCACCGGGACCGGCGCCTATGAAGTGGATGGTCATGGTCGAAACTCTGGTTGTTGTGTTCGCGCGGCGATCGCGCAGGTGGCAAGGCGGTCGGTCGACACCACGCGTGGATGAAGCAACGTTGCACCCGGACCGACGTGCATCAGGGCTGCCGCCAGGGCCGCGGCTTCGGCGGTGCTACCGCTGCCGCGCAGCGCACGCACCCGGGCGTGGTCGGTCAGGGTGACGGTGGCGTTCATCCGCGCAGCCTCCACGGCGCACACCGGCACACCCAGTTCCTCGGCCAGCGCACGCAGACACGGTGCGTCGGCCTTGTCTTGCGCAGTGGCGAGCAAGGCCATCGACTGCGCCGGCACCGTGGGTTGCAAGGCCGCGGCCGCGTGTGCCAACGCGTCGCGCAGCGATGCCAGCGTCGCGCCGCTTCTGAAACCGAAACCCGCCACCATCATCGCGTCGCACTCCATTGCACGATCGGGTAGGACGCGCGCCAGGCGCGCCGCGTCCCCAATGGCGCGGCCTCCGCCAGCTCGATGCGTGTCAGGCTGCCGCCTGCGCGCGCGTGCCAGTCGCTCAGCAGCGCTTCGGATTCCAGTGTCACTGCATGGGCCACCAGGCGGCAGCCTTGCGGAAGCAAGCGCCACAGATGCGCCAGCATTGCGTCGCTGAGGCCGCCGCCGATGAAGACCGCATCCGGCGGCGGCAGGCCGGCCAAGGCTTCGGGTGCGCTGCCTCTCACCAGTGCGAGCCGATCGACGCCCAGCCGGTCGGCGTTGGCACGCAGCCGCATCGCGCGTTCGGGGTCGGCCTCGATGGCGACGGCCTCGCACCTCGGATGCGCCAGCAGCCATTCGATGCCGATCGACCCGGAGCCCGCGCCGATGTCCCACAGACGCTCGCCGGGCCGCGGTGCCAGGGCGCACAGCGCCAGGGCACGCACCTTCTGCTTCGTGATCTGGCCGTCGTGCGCAAATGCGTCGTCCGGCAGGCCCGTACGGCACGGCATGACCATGCCCGTTCCGGCCAACTGCAAGGCCACGGCCACCGGATGCCGCACATCGGCCAGATCGAAGGCGGACGCGATGACGTCGCGCCGCCGCTCGCGCGCGCCACCCAGTGCTTCGAGCACACTCATCGCGCTGGCGCCGAAATCGTTGTCGACGAGGTAGTGCGCGAGCGCCGCCACTGCGGCACCGTCGCGCAGCAGCAGCAGCAGCCGCTCGCCCGTGTGCAGGTGCGGTCGCAGACGCGCCAGCGGCGCCGCGTGCAGACCCAGGCAGGTCAAGTGTTCCAGCGGCCAGCCCAGGCGGGCAGCCGCCAGGCCGAATGTCGATGCAGCGGGCAAGGCATGCCATTCGTGCGCGCCGAGATGGCGCGTCACCGAGCTGCCGGCGCCGAACCAGAACGGGTCGCCCGACGCCAGCATCGCCACGCGGCGACCGCGCTGTGCCAGTAGCATCGGGATGCCATCGGCGAACGGCACCGGCCATTCGAGCCGCTCGGCGCGGAGATCGGGCAACAACGCCAGATGCCGGGCGCTGCCGGCCACCAGGTCGGCCGCATCGAGTGCCGCGCGGCTGGCGGAAGGCAGCCCCTTCCACCCGTCTTCGCCGAGCCCGATGATCGTCAACCACGGGGTAACTTCAGAAGTGAATTCAGCCATGCGCAATGTCCTGGTCCTGGGCGGCACGCTCGAAGCGAGCGCGCTGGCGCGGGCGCTCGCCGAAAGGGGCGAACGCGCCGTGCTGTCCTATGCCGGCCGCGTGGCCCAGCCCAAGGCGCAACCCATCGCCGTGCGCGTGGGTGGCTTCGGGGGCGTGAACGGCCTGGTGCGCCATCTGCGCGAAGAGCAGGTGACGCACGTCGTGGACGCCACCCATCCCTTCGCCGCGCGCATGAGCGCGAACGCGGTCGCGGCGTGCGCGGAGTGCAGCTTGCCCTTGCTGGCCTTGACTCGCCCCGGCTGGCAGGCAGGTCCGGGCGACCGCTGGCAGACCGTGCCCGACCTGCCCGCGGCTGTCGCCGCGCTGAGCGGGCCACCGCGGCGCGTGATGCTGGCCTTGGGCCGCATGCACCTGTCCGCCTTCGCGGCACAGCCGCAGCACCACTACATCCTGCGGCTGGTCGACCTGCCCGAGCTGCGGCCGCCCTTGCCGCAACACACGGTCATCGTCTCGCGCGGGCCCTTCGACCTGGAAGGCGACATCGCCCTGCTGCGCGCGCAGCGCGTGGACGTCCTGGTCTGCAAGAACGCCGGCGGCACCGGTGCAGAGGCCAAGCTGCACGCTGCCCGCGAGCTCGGACTGCCGATGGTGATGGTGGCGCGGCCACCGCTGCCCGCGCGACAGGAAGTGACGCGCGTGGCCGAGGTGCTGCTGTGGCTGGGGGCGGCGCATCATGCGCCCACCTCGCGCGGCGCCGAGCGCGGCGTGTAGACCCAGGGTCGGCCCTCGCGGGCAATGACCCGCGTCAGACTGGAGCCGACGATGACGACGGTACGCATGTCGGCCATTTCGGGCTGTGCATCTTGCAGTGCGACCACGCGGATGGTCTCGTCGGGCGTGGAAACGGCACGGGCGAAGATCACCGGACGCCCCGGGCTCCCCGCCGCGCCGCAGGCCTCGCGAAGGACGGCCAGGGTTCGGGCGAAGCCGCTCGGGCGAGACACGGAGCGCGGGTTGTAGAAGGCCATCGCGAAGTCGGCCTCCACCGCCAGCCGCAGACGGCGTTCCACCAGGGCCCAGGGCTTCAGGTTGTCCGACAGGTTGATGGCGCAGAAGTCGTGGCCCAGCGGCGCGCCGGCGCGCGCGGCGGCAGCCAGCATCGCGGTGATCCCGGGCAACACGCGCACGTCCAGCAGGCGCCATGCAGCATCGCCCGCCTCCACCGCCTCGAACACCGCGGAGGCCATCGCGAACACACCCGGGTCGCCCGACGACACCACCACCACGCGCCGGCCTTGGGCGGCCAGGCGCAGCGCGTGGACGGCGCGTTCCAGCTCGACGCGGTTGTCGCTCGCGTGCAGCCTGAGTCCGGCGCGCGGTGCCACCCGGGCCACGTAGGGGATGTAGCCCACCACGTCGGTGGCATCGGCCAGGGCCGCGCTCACCTCCGGTGTCACGCAGCCATCGGCGCCCGGGCCCAGCCCGGCGATGACCAGCCAGCCCGCCGCATGCGTCGGCACCGTGGCTGCGTTCGTCGCCACGCTCATCAGGCGACCTCCGTGCTGCGCACTGCGGTGCGAGCGCCTTCCGGCGGCCGGGCGGCGCTCATGGCCGCCGTCCTTGCCCGTGCACCAGCACGATCGAAAAGTAGGGCGTGACGCGGCCTTCGGCCTCCGCAAGCCGCATCACCTTCTGACCCGGCATGGTGGCGAACTCGACCAGCCAGGCGTCTTGCAGTCGACCCGCCGTCGTCAATGCACGGCGCACCTTGTCGATGTGGCGACCGATCTTCATCACGACCAGCGCCTCGCTGTCGGCCATGTGGCGCGCGAGCCGCGCTTCGGGCAGCGTGCCCATCAGCACGGTCAACACGTCGTCGCCCCAGGTGATGGGTTGGCCGGTGGCCGTCCATGCACCCGACATGCCGGTGATCGCCGGCACCACCTGCACCGGGTGGGTCTCGATCAGCCGGGTGTAAAGGTGCATGAACGAGCCATAGAAGAACGGATCGCCCTCGCACAGCACGACCACGTCGTGGCCGGCGTCCGACAGCGCCCGCAGCTGCGACGCGCACTCGGCGTAGAAGGCGGACAGCAGTTGGTTGTAGGCCGGATCGTCCACCGGGATCTCGGTGGTGACGGGGTATTCCATCGCGTGTTCCGTCACCGCTTCGGGCAGCAGATCGTCCACGATGCGGCGCGCCTGCCCGGGCCGGCCGGCCTTGCGAAAGTAGGCGACATGGGTCGCGCGCTGCAACAGACGGTGCGCGCGCACGGTCATCAGGTCCGGATCCCCGGGGCCCAGGCCCAGTCCGTACAGGGTGCCGCGCGGGTTCATTCCAGACGACTCCCCAGCGCGTTGATCGCCGCCACCGTGATGGCACTGCCGCCCAGGCGTCCGGCCACGATGCAACAGGGCGCGGGCTGTTCGGCCCACAGCGCGTCTTTCGATTCCGCCGCGCCGACGAAGCCGACCGGACAACCGATGATCGCCGCCGGCCGCGGGCAGGCCGGATCCTGCAGCATGTTCAGCAGATGGAACAAGGCCGTCGGTGCGTTGCCGATGGCCACCACGGCGCCCTGCAGTCGAGGTCGCCACAGTTCCAGCGCGGCGGCAGACCGGGTGGTCGACATGGCCGCGGCCAGACCAGGCACCGCAGGGTCGTGCAAGGTGCACACCACCTCGTTGCCGCCCGGCATGCGCGAGCGGGTCACGCCTTCGCTGACCATGCGTGCATCGCACAGGATGGGCGCACCGGCCGCCAGCGCCGCCCGCGCCGCGCGGGTGAAGCCGGGCTGGAAGCGCAACTGCGCTTCCAGCCCGATCAGGCCGGCCGCGTGGATCATGCGCACCGCGACGGGCTCGTCGTCGGCATCGAAGCGCGAGAGATCGGCCTCGGCCCGGATCATGGCGAAAGAGCGTCGGTAGATTTCCGCGCCATCGGTTTCAAAGACGTGCATCAGGGCATTCCGATGAGTGAGCACAAGGCTTCAGGGGACAGTCGGGTTTGCACGGGCGCGTCCCAGGCGCATCCGCTGCGCACGAGATCGAAGGCGCCGTTGCGGCCCACCAAAGTGGCATCGGCCGGGCGCGCACGTGCGCAACCCTTGGCGCAGCCGGACACGTGCAGGCTGCGGGGCGCACTGGCGCCCGCCTCAGCCAGCCCCGAAGCAAGCGCGCGGGCGACCGCATGGGTCGCCACCGTTGCCGAGGCACACGAAGGCGCGCCGGGGCAGGCATCGACGCGCAGCAAGGGATCGCCGGCCACGGTGATGAAAGCACTCGTATCGCACCACCGGCCCCCTTCCAGGACCAGGGCGCGATGCGGCGTCAGGCGCAGCCCCGCGGCGCCGCTGTCGCGCAACAGCGTGGCGAGGGCCGCAGCTTCGATCTGTCCGAAAGGCACGCCGTAGACCGGTCCGAGCGAGGACATGCCGGGTGTGGGCAGCGAGGCCGAAGCGGCCGCGGGTTCGAGCGGCTGCGGGCCGTCGGCCCAACTGAAGATCTGTTGATGGCGACGCATGCGCCGCGATGCCGGTTCGACCACCTTGGCCGTCGCCGCAAACCATCCGGCCATCGCCAATGCCGCATCCACCGCCCCGGCGCGGGACACGGGATGTCCGGCCGCGGCGCCGTCGGCGCGCACCAAGAGCCTCCCCGAGCGGGCCCGCTCGATACGCACGTCGGCCGGGGCCGCAGCCAGGACCGGCGCCGCCCCCGCATCCACTGCGAACCCGAACTTGGGCGGCAACGCGGGCAGTTCGTTCAGGCGCGACAACAATTCCGTGGCGATGCCTTCGGTGTCATCGCCCGCTTGCCAGCAGGGCGCCACGAGAACCAGCGGCCAGGCTTCTCGCGTGGCGTCCGCATCGGCCAGGCCGAGGGCGCAGAGTGCATCGATCACCGCGCCGTGGGCGTCGGGCGTCACGCCACGCAACTGCAGGTTGGCACGATGGGTCAGGTCGATGAGCCCCGAGCCCAGGCGCGAGGCCAGCTCGCACAACGCCAGGGCCTGCGCGCTCGTCAAGCGCGCCAGCTGCGGCCGCACCCGCACCAGCAGGCCATCGCCGGAAGCCATGGCGCGATGCGCGCCGGGGCACCAACCCTTGGCGGCAGGGCGCAGCGCGGCGGGCACTGGGTGAGCTGCGTGAGACATGGTTCTACTTGTTCCTGGTGTCACTCGGCTCGGCTGGCGAAGCGATGTTCCGCGCCCCAGCGCTGTGCCCAGGCGGCGCAGCGGCCGATGGCGCGCGCGGCTTCGTCGAAATCGATGATGACGACATGCCGCGCAGCCTCGGGTGCCGCCGGCTGCTCCAGCGTCCGGCCATCGGTCAGCAGCCAGAGCCAGGATTCGGCCGGGCCGTCGCGACGCTCGGCGCGGCGCAGCACCTTGTCGGCCTGTGCCAGGGCATGCGCCAGCGGCGTGCCCCCGCCACCGCCCAGCGCCCGGACCTTTTCCCTGCAAGACGCGCGCGCCCGACCGGGCGGCAGCCGCAGCTCGACGCCCTGACCACCGAAGCTCAGCATGGCCACGCTGTCGCCGGCGCGCGCTGCCTGCTCGATCAGCCAGGTGGCGTGCCCCTTGGCCAGCGCCAGCCGCCCGCGCTGGCGCATCGAGCCGGAGGTGTCGAGCACGATCAGGTGCAGACGCGCCGGTTGCACCGAGCGCTGGCTGTAGCGCAGATGCCCGCCTTGCAAAGGCCGCGGGCCCTTGGCCAGCAGGGTGGGCAACCATGCGATGCCAGCCCGCGAAGGCCCGGCATCCGGACGTGCAGGCGGCGCCAGCAATGGCTGTCGGGCTGGATTCAGCCACCGCAGACCTCCGCGCCCGGCGCGCACGAGGCGGCTGCGGTGGCTCACGCTTTTTTTGCGGGCCACCCTCCTTCGGGCTGCACGCGGGCGGTGGCTTCGGGGATCGGCGGCAGCGCGCCCCAGTCGCCCATGGGGGAACTGTTGGCGGAGGGTGCGGAACTGCCGGCGGATGTCCGCGCCGCCTGCCGCGTGTCGGCATTCGGCTCTGGCGCCGGGCTGCTCCTGCCCTCCTCCCGTCGATGGGCCAATGCCAGTTCCGCCACCGCATCGACATCGTCCGTCGTGACTTCGGTGCGGTCCTCGAATGCGGCGAGCGCACGCGCCGCTCTCAGCATCACCAGGTCGGCCCGCATGCCGTCCACGCCAGCCGCGAGCGCGCATTCCGCAGCGCGCTGCAGCACGGCATCGGACCACGCCAGGCGCACCAGCCCGGCGCGGGCTGCAACGACCGCCGCAGCCAGGCGGGCCTGTTCACCGGCATGGGCCTCGGCCACTCCGAGCGGGTCTTCGTCGAAGCGCAAACGCGCGCGCACGATCGCCATCCGCTGCCCGGCTTCGCTCGGGTTGGCCAGCGCCACCGACAGGCCGAAACGATCCAGCAACTGGGGGCGCAGTTCGCCTTCCTCGGGATTCATGGTCCCGACCAGCACGAAGCGTGCGGCGTGCTGTTGCGAAATGCCGTCGCGCTCGACGGTGTTCACGCCGCTGGCGGCGACATCGAGCAAGGCGTCGACCAGCGCGTCGGGCAGCAGGTTGACTTCATCGACGTACAGCACCCCATGGTGGGCGCGCGTCACGAGGCCCGGTGCCAGGCGCAGCCGCCCGTCGCGGAGCACGTCCTCGACGTCGAGCGTTCCCACCAGCTGCTCGACGGTGGCGGACAGCGGCAAGGTGACGAAGGGCGCAGCCGATGAAGCGGGCGTAGGCGGCAGCAACGCGGCCAAGGCCCGCGCCGCGGTCGACTTCGCGGTGCCGCGCGGCCCGCTGATGAGCACGCCACCGATACCGGGGTCGATGGCCGCGAGCAACAGCGCGCGTTGCAGCATGGGTTGACCGATCAGCGCACTGAAGGGGAAGGTCGTGCGACTGGCGGGCTCGAGCTTCGGGCCGGCGATCGCTTCGGTGGAATGGGGTGTCATCAGAGCGGCCCTTCGCCGTGGTCCTCGAGCCGGCGCTCCAGCGCCAGAAGGTGGTGTTCGATGCGTTCGCGGTGGTCGCCGGCCTCCTGCCACAAGCCGCGCCGCATGGCGTCCAGCAGGCGTTCGCCAATGCTGCGCAAGGCCAGCGGGTTGTGCCGCTGCAGGAACTCGCGCGTCTTGTCGTCGTGCAGGTAGGCATCGGCCACCAGTGCGTACTGGTGATCGCCGACCACGCCCGTGGTGGCGCTGTACGCGAACAGGTTGTCCACGGTGGTGGCGATCTCCGCCGCGCCCTTGTAGCCGTGCCGTCGCACGCCGTCCAGCCACTTCGGGTTGACGGCGCGCGATCGCACCACGCGCGCGACCTCTTCGCGCAAGCTGCGGATACGCGGCGACCCCGGCACGCTGAAATCGCCGTGGTAGAGCGCAGCCGGTGCGCCCGCAAGATGCGCCACGGCGGCCGCCATTCCGCCCTGGAACTGAGCGTGATCGGCAGCGTCGAGCACGTCGTGCTCGCGGTTGTCCTGGTTGTGCAGCACCGCATCGAGCTGCCCCAGACGTTGCTCGAACGAGGCGCGCGCGGCAACACCGTGTTCGCCCTGCCCATAGGCAAAGGCACCGGCCTGCAGATAAACCTGGGCGATGTCGGCACTGTGTTGCCATCGACCGCTGTCCAGCACCTCCTGCACACCCACGCCGTAGCCGCCAGGGCGCGGGCCGAACACGCGCCACGTGGCCTGGCGCCGCGCCTGGTCGACGGGTTGGCCGGCCGCCAGGGCCTCGGCGGCCTCGCGCCGTACGCGGGCACGGATCGGGTTCACCTCGTCGGATTCATCGTCTTCGCTGATCGCGGCCACGGCGCGCACGGCCGTGTCGAAAAGGTCGATGACGTTGGGAAAGGCATCGCGGAAGAACCCCGACACGCGTAGAGTCACGTCCACACGTGGCCGATGGCGGACAGCCATCGGCAGCACTTCGATGTCGATCACGCGCGCGCTGCCGTCGGCCCACTTCGGCCGCACGCCCAGCAGCGCGAAAGCCTGCGCCACGTCTTCGCCGCCGGTGCGCATGGTGCTGGTGCCCCAGACGGACAAGCCCACCTCGCCAGGCATCGCGCCGTGGTCTTGCAGGTGCCGCTCGATCAGCCTTTCCGCCGCGGCCGCACCCATGGCGTAGGCCGTGGGCGTGGGCACGGCACGGGTGTCGACGCTGTAGAAATTGCGTCCGGTGGGCAGCACATCGGGCCGACCGCGCGACGGCGCGCCGCTCGGGCCAGGGGGCACGAAGCGACCGGCCAGGCCGCGCAGCAATTGCGTCATTTCCTGGGGGCCGCAGGCATCGAGGCGGGGGACCAGCACCTCCTTCAGACGCTGCAGCACCGGAGCCGCATGCGGCCAGGCATGGGCATCGAAGGCATCATGTGCGGCGCCCGCTGGGGCGTCGCCGGACATCGCCTGCACCGCCACCAGGCGCGCGGCGAGCAGTTCCAGCCGTTCGCGCGTGTGGCCGGCGTGGCGCCACGCCTCGGCACTGAGCTCTTGCAACACCTTCGGACGCGGACCGTGCCACGGCGCGGCCCAGTCCGGCCCCAGAGCGCTGAAGCCGTCCGCGCCCTCCACGCCAAGGTCTTGCGCCAGTGCGACCAGCAGGCTCTTCTGACTGGCGGCCGTGCCGCCCGGAAAACGCGCCAGCGCCAGCAGCGTGTCGATGCGCTGGCGGCCTTGCGGCGAACGCCCCAGCACATGCAGGCCGTCGCGAATCTGGGATTCCTTGATCTCGCAAAGATAGGCGTCCAGCCCCTTCAACAGGCTCTCCCGGTCACTCTCGTCGGTCGGCTGCGCGAAACCCAGTTCCTCGTGCAGGCCTTCGCGCACGATGCGTCCGAGGATGTCCTCGCGCAGCAGCCGCGCGCGTCGCGGGTCGAGCGACAGGGCTTCGTAGTACTCGTCCATCTGCCGCTCCAACTGCTGCAGCGGGCCATAGGTCTCGGCGCGCGTCATCGCCGGCATCAGGTGATCGATGATCACGGCCTGGGTCCGCCGCTTGGCCTGGCTCCCTTCGCCCGGGTCGTTGACGATGAAGGGATAGAGATGCGGCAGCGGGCCCAGGATGGCGTCGGGCCAGCACGCCTCGCTCAGTGCCACGCTCTTGCCCGGCAGCCACTCGAGATTGCCGTGCGTGCCCACATGCACCATCGCGTCGACCGAGAAGGCGCGGCGCAGCCAGAAGTAAAAGGCCAGGTAATGGTGGGGCGGCACCAGGTCCGCGTCGTGGTAGGTGGCCGCCAGGTCCACGGCACGTCCGCGCGCGGGCTGAATGCCGACGAAGACGTGACCGAAGCGCAGGCCGGCAATCGTGAAGCGCCCGCTGCGCAGCGACGGCTCTTGCTCGGGCGCGCCCCACCGGGCGTTGACCGCCGCCCTGCTGTCGGCGGGCAATCGATTGAAATCTTCCAGGTAGTCGGCCAGGGAAAAGCTCTGCGCGGCGGGCCGGCCGCCATTGGCGTCGCTGTCGTTGGTGATGCCGCGCAACAGCGCTGCGATCAGGGCATCGCCGCTGGCTGGCAGATCCCCGGTCAGGTATCCCGCGGCCCGCAGTTCCTGCAACACCACCACGGTCGACGCCGGCGTGTCCAGCCCGACCCCATTGGCGATGCGCGCGTCGTCGATCGGGTAGTTGGCCAGGATCAGCGCGATCCGCTTGTCGACGTTGGGCTTGTCGCGCAGCACGCACCAGCGGCGTGCCAGTTCGGCCACGAAGGCCATTCGGCCGGGCTCGGCCTGGTAGCGAAGCACGTCGAGCTCGGTGTACTCGCAGCGCCGGGCCATGCCCTTGAAACTGATGGCGCGCGTGAGGATGCGCCCATCCACCTCGGGCAGTACCACCTGCATGGCCAGATCGCGCGGCGCGAGGCCGTGCGGGTCGGCCAGCCATTGCTCCTGCGTGCCGCCGGCCGTGATGAGCTGCAGCACGGGGGCGTCCCCGGCCAGCGTGGCCAGCGACATGTCGCCGTCGCCTGCGCTGCCATCGTCGCGGCCGTCGATCGACGCCACCGCGAAGCTGGTCGCGTTCAGCACGATCGCCACGCGGTGTTCCGCGACCACAGCCTGCACCGCGGCGTGGCTGTCGGGGTTCTTGAGCGAATCCACGGCGAGGGCCACCGCGTTCAGGTCGGCGGCCGACAGCGCTTCCAGCATGGCGTCGAACACGGCCGTGTTGCCCGCCTGCAGATGGGCGCGGTAGAACAGCAGCAGCGCCACCGGCGCGCCTGCCTTCCAGGTGGCGCGGCCGGCAGCCTCCTGCGGCCGATAGCGCACGGCCGAAGGCAGGGGCATCGGCTGCGGCGGCCGGCTGCCCAGCCCGAACGCCGCATGGCCGATCAGCGAGAAGAAGGCCTTCGCATTGTCGAGCCCTCCTTCGCGCAGGCACCGCCAAAGATGGCGGCAATCGTCGTGCGGCGCGCTGCTGCGCATGAGCAGCTGCATGTCTTCGGAGGCATCGCCCGAGAATATCGCCAGCCATTGACCGCGTTCGCGTGCCGAGGACATGGCGCGCTCCACCAGGTAAGCCCAGTCGCTCGGGGCACCCAGATGGTCGATCACCACCACGCGAGCATGGCGCAGCACGTCGTCGACATACATGTCCACGGAAGCGGGCTGGCGAAGCCACATCAGGTTGGCCAGGCGCACGCTGGGATAGTCGGCGCCCATCTGCCCGGCCGCGTCGGCCAGCAGCGACAGGGTGGTGTCGGCGGCGCTGAGCACGACCACCGAGGCGGGCGTCTGCGCCACGCGCACGACGCCTTGGCCTCCGTCTTCGACGTGGCCGCCGGGGCGGGTGGACAGCAGATGCATGAAAGGCTTTCGGCGACGCGTCAGGCCACCGCGGCCACGCCAAGCGCCGCATCCAGCTCGGCTTGCAAGGCTGCCGCGTCGAGCCCTGCCCCGATCAGCACAAGGCGCGTCTGCTGAGCCTCGTCGGCGCGCCAGGGCCGGTCGAAGTAGCTGTCGAAGCGCGTGCCGACGCCTTGCACCACCAGCCGCATCGCTGCGCCGGGCAATGCGACGAAGCCTTTGGCCCGATAGATCTCGTGGCGCTCGACCAGACTCTGCAAGGCGGCCAGCAAGCGGCCGCGGTCAGGGACCTGCAGGGTCACCGAGACCGAGTCGAAGGCGTCGTGGTCGTGGTCTTCCTCCTCGTCATGGTGAGTCTTGCGCTGGTCGATCGCATCCTCCACCGCCCGCTCCATGCCCAGCAGCACACCCAGGTCGATGCGCCCGTGCTGCGCATGCACCAGCTTCACGCCTGTCGCGGTCTCGGCGCGGATGACGGCCTCCACGCCGGCCAGCGTCGCCGCGTCGAGCCCATCCGTCTTGTGCACGACCACCAGGTCGGCGGTCGCGAGCTGGTCTTCGAACAGCTCCGACAAGGGCGAATCGTGGTCGAGGTTCTCGTCGGCGCGGCGCTGGGCGTCGACCGCCAGCGGGTCGTCCGCGAAGCGGCCGGCCGCGACGGCCGGTGCATCCACCACCGTGATCACCGCGTCCACCGTGAAGGCGTTGCGCAGCGCCGGCCACTGGAAGGCCTGCACCAGGGGCTTGGGCAGGGCCAGGCCCGAGGTCTCGATCACCAGGTGGTCGATCTGATCGCGCCGCGCGGCCAGCTGCTCCATCACCGGCGCAAACTCTTCCTGCACGGTGCAGCACAGGCAGCCGTTGGCCAGCTCGAACAACTGGCCGTCCGGCGCCCCGGTCTCGTCGCAGCCGATGCCGCAGCCGCGCAGCAACTCGCCGTCGATGCCCAGTTCGCCGAACTCGTTGACGATGACCGCGATGCGCCGGCCCTGGGCGTTCTGCAACAGGTGGCGCAGCAGCGTGGTTTTTCCGCTGCCGAGGAAGCCGGTGACGATGGTGGCGGGGATCTTGCGGCTTTGCATGGGCGTGGGCGTCGAGGTTTGCATGGGCTGTGGTGGTTCTGTGGGGTTGCGTGCGGCGTTGCCGGCGCGCGATCAGGGCTTGAACAACGCGGCGATGGCCGCAGGGTTGCTCGGAAAGTACAGATGCATGAAGGACGCGAAAAGGCGTTTCTGGCGGAAGACCGCTTCGGCTTGGCCGTGGTGGCGCCGGGCCCGCGTGTGCAGTGCAGCCGGCGCGCGCGTGTCGATGCGGGCGTGATGAAAAGTGTGGCCGCGGACCTCGCCTTCGGGCAACTCCAGGCTGTGCATGCCGAGGTTGACGAGCCGGTCGGACATCGCGCCCTGCCCGGGCAGCAAACCCAGCATGGGCGCCTTATGGCCCGCAGCGTCGCTCAGCGACTCCAGCAGCACCAGCATGCCGCCGCACTCCGCAACCATCGGGCGACCCGCGGCATGGTGCGCAGCGATGGATTCGCGCGTCGCTGCATTGCCGGCCAGCGCTTGCAAGTGCAGTTCCGGGTAACCGCCCGGAAGGTACAGCGCGTGCGCTTCCTGCGGCACCGGTTCGTTGGCCAGCGGCGAAAAGAAGCGCAGTTGCGCGCCCAGGGTGCGCAGGAGGTCGAGATTGGCGGAGTAGACGAACGAGAAGGCGGCATCTTGCGCGATGGCGATGGTGACGCCGGCGAGCGAGACGGGCAGACCTGAATCCGAAGCCGAGCGCAGCGGCGCGTTGAATTCCACGGCGGGCGGCATCGGCAGCGTCCCGTGCTCGGCAAGCGCAAGCGCCGCCGCTGCGATGCGCTCGGCGATGTCGTCGACCTCGCCGGCCTGCACGAGGCCGAGGTGACGCGACGGCAGCGCGTAGTGCCCGCCGCGCGGCAGCGCGCCGTACCAGGCCATGCCGGCCGGCAGGCTCTCGCGCACCATCTGCGCATGGCCCGCGCTGCCCACGCGATTGGCCAGCACGCCCGCCAGCTGCAGGCCGGGGCGATAGGTCGCCAGCCCGTGGGCGACTGCGCCAAAGGTCTGCGCCATCGACGATGCATCGATCACGGCCAGTACCGGCAGTCCGAAATGCAGCGCCAGATCGGCACTCGACGGCGTTCCATCGTGCAGCCCCATCACGCCTTCGACCAGGATCAGGTCGGCCTGCGCAGCCGCACGGTGCAAGAGCTCGCCGCAGTGCGCCTCCCCCCCCATCCACAAGTCGAGCTGCTGCACCGGCGCGCCGCTGGCGCGCTCGAGGACCATGGGGTCGAGAAAATCCGGCCCGGTCTTGAACACGCGCACGCGCCGGCCCTGGCTGCGATGCCAATGCGCCAAAGCGGCAGTGACGGTGGTCTTGCCTTGGCCCGAGGCCGGGGCCGTGACCAGCAGCGCGGGACAGCTGACGGCTGCGGGTGCAATCATCCCTCGACCCTCATCGGCCTTCCGGGCACTCGCAGCCGCGCATGAACGCCATCGCAGGGCGGAGTGAGCCAGGGCCATGTCGCCTGAAGGGAATGCGTGTCATAGAGAAAATACCGCGCCAGCCATGCTCACCCGCTTCCCCGCAGGTACGCACCACAAGGCGCGCCGCTCGCGCAGCGCGCCGCCTCGTTGGCCGGTATCCGGGCTGGCGAAGACGACCCGTGTTCCCTTCCCAGGCCGCGCAGATTGCGCGGATTCCCTAGTGGGCTATAGACACGAGCGGCGAGCACGAGGCTCACGTTCGCTTACCGTTGCGGGGGCAGCTCAGGTTAGGGCGCGCGATGGCTTGCCGCACCACCCCTCCTGATTCCCGTTGAACTGCTTCGACCGGAAAGACGAAGCGAGCACCAACGGGCTGATCATAGCGGACACCTCCACTCATGCGGTGCGCCGCCGGGCCGTCTTGCGCGCCGCCGCCTTGGGGAACAGGGCGCGCCAGCCGATGACGCACGATGTGATGCACAAGGCGATGCCCAGGGCAGACAGGATCAGCACCAACGCCTCGCGCAACCAAGGTCGTTCGCGCAGCGGCTCGAAATCGAGGCTGTGCAATCCCTGGTACATGAACCGCTGCCATCGTCCCGACCGGTCGACCCGCAACAGCACCCTGCCCGAGGAGGGATCGGCATAGAGGTCCGTGCCGTCGGACCAATGCGCGCGCCAGACCGGCAAGGGCCGGCCCTCCAAGGCTTCGGCCGAGCCTGGATTCTTCGCGTAGTAGGCATCGTCGTAGCGATCCATCCGCACCACGCTCGACGCAGGCCTGTCCATGCCGCGCAGATGCCGCAGGACGCCCGACATCAGCGCATCCGGCAGTGCCGGATCCAATGTCGGTGCGGCGCTCGCGTCGTCCGCGCGCACCCACCACCGCCGTTCCACGCCCTGGATTCGATACCAGACCTGCGCGCCGACTCGGATCCGCTCCAGTTCCAATGGCTGCGCACCGGCCTCGCCGGCCGAGACCGCAGCCAGGGCAAGCGGCGGCGCCAGGACCGCGTCCTGGCCAGGGCCGAGCCAGCGCTCCCGCTCGGAAGCCGATAGCCCGCGCGACGAGAACACGCCATAGGGATTCATCGACATCAGGCCCGAGAAGATCCAGGTGAGCGTGAACACCGCGGCGACCAGGCCCGCGATGTGATGCCAACGCATCCAGAACTTGCGATAGGGAATCCAGCGCGTTCGGTTCAGGAACAGCTGCCAGATGCCCAGCGCCAGTCCGGTCGCGGCCAGCACCACGCCAGGGATCGCCAGCCAGACAACCACCTGGTTCCACGCTTGCGGAAACTGCCGCAGCACGGTCGGATAGATCCAGTGCGGCACGGCTCCGATCCAGTTCCAGAACCGCTCGCTGCGGCGGGTGTCGCGCACCACTTCGGCGGCGGTACTCGAGACGTACAGTTCGAGACCGTCGTCTCCTTCCAGGCTGACCTTGAAGAGCGGACGGTAGGGATCGAAGCCTTGCGGAACCGTCCATTGATCACGCTCCAGCGCTTCGGCCGAAAGCGCGCGTCGGCCGCTGAAGGACTCGGCCACCTTCATGGCCTGCACGGCGCCGAGCGGGGCCTTCGCGGTGCCGGTGCGGGCATCGAGGGCTTGCCACTGCGCGGCCTTCGCCTGCCCGGCATCGACCAGCAGTCGCCAGACCGGCTCTCCCGGGCCCGCCATGCCCAGGCGTGCCTCGGTGAAGCTCACGCCGGCCCGCCTGGCAGCCTCTTCGGCGGTCAGGCAGCAACCGGCGCCGAGCACCAAAGGCTGCAATCCCGCGCGTCGCTCGGCCTGCGAGAGGTTGGGGAATGGCACGTAGTACAGCACGATCCCCGTGACGAACCACATCAGGAACAGCAAGGCCAACGAGATGCCGAGCCACTTGTGGATGAAGATCAGTGCGCGCTTCATGCCCGTGCCACCGGCGCATGGCGCCGTGGCCTGAATGCAGGAGTGGCTCCCCCGCGCGCCCTCATCAGAAGGCCGCCCGGTAGCTGACTTCGAAGCTGCGCGGCGCGCCGATCATGACTTGATTGTTCGAATTGGCGCCGCTCCAATACGCGTAGAACTGGTCAGTCAGGTTGCGAACGCGAAAGGTGATTTCGCCCTTCTTCAGGCTCCAGGTCGCATAGGCGGTCGCAGTCGTGAACCCGTTCATGCGGGCCGTGTTGGCGTTGTTGGCGTAGGCGTACCCGGTTCGGTTGACGCCGCCACCGATGCGCAGCGGCCATCCCGGCACCTTGTAGTCGACCCAGAGGTTGGCAACCGCGCCCGGCACGTTCGGCGGGGTGTTGCCCGCGCGCGAGACGCTGCCGGCCTCGATGAGGCTGTCAAATTTGGCATCGACCCATGCGAGATTGCCGCTCAGCGTCAGCTCGCGTGTCGCCTTCCAGACCGCGGCGAATTCCAGGCCCTGCGCGGACTGCTTGCCGCTGTTGACTGTGAGCGTCGGGTTGCTGAAATCGCGCGACAGCACGTTGTCGAGTTCGATCCTGTAGGCCGCCAGCGTGTAGTCAAGGCGGCCCTCCATCGCCGACTGCTTGAGGCCGAGCTCCAGCTGCTTGCCCGTCGAGAGGCTGAAGGCGGCGTTGGCCGCCGAGAGCAGCAGGAGGTTGCCCGTACCGACCGGCGCGCTCGCGTTCGAGTACTGGGCGTAGACCGAAGTGTCGGAGTCGATCGCGAAAACCACGCCCAGACGCGCCGACGTGGGCTTGTACCTCTGCGTGAACGATGCCCGGGCCCCGGTGTTGAGGTCCATGTTCTGGCGCTCCAGCTTCACGTGGTCCTGCCGCAAGCCGCCCACGAGGGTCCATCGGTCGCTGACGGACAGGGCATCTTCCATGAAGATAGACGCCGTCGGAATCCGTGCGTCGAAGATCGTGCGATTGCCGGCACCCGCGAACAGGGCAGGGTTCGCGGCAAAGCTGCCGTAGCGCCCCGGAATGGTGGCGAACTCGCTCACCGAAAGCGCATTGTTGGCTGCGGTCGATCCGCTCGAGAAGTCGCGGTTGGAAGAAAAGTCGGTCTTCGTGTATTCAAGCCCCGCCACGAACCGGTTCTTCATTCCCCCGATCGGCGACGTGTTCGTGAGATCGAGCCGATTCGTCAGGATCTGGTGATCGTGCGTGATGCCGACCAGGTCGCGCACGATGCGGCCCGGGGCGGCGAAGGCAAAGGACTCCGAATTGCGCCACGCCCTGTCCGCCGTGTAGTAGGAAAGCTGGTTGCGCAGCTTCCATTCCGGCGCGATCTGCCAGCTGAGCTTGGCGCGCGTCCAGAGACTGTTCGCACTCATCTGGGCATCGTCGAAGTTGTAGTTGCGAAACGCGATGCCGCGATCGACCACTCGCCCGCTGGCGTCGCTGACGATGTCCGTCGGCTGGAACGCATAGGCACGCGGCACGAGCGGCGTGCCTTGGTAGGACAGCGCACTGTCCCTGGCGTAGTCCATCGACAGATCGAGCGTGAGCTCACGCGTCAATGCCGTGCTGAAGCCCATGGTGAGGTTGTCGTAGCGCTGCTTGTTGCGGTCGATGTACCCGTTGGTCTGCTGGTGGCTGTAGTCCAGTCGGAAAGCGCTCGATTCGCCGATGTTGACGCCCAGGCCGACACCGGCACGCGCCGTGCCGAAACTGCCGTAAGACAGCATGGCCTCTGCCCCAGGGTTGCTGCGGTCGGGTCGCTTGGTCACGAAGTTGACGGCCGCGCCGATGGCGCCTTCACCGTAGAGCACCGACGAGGGGCCCTTCAAGACTTCGATGCGCTCATAGTTCCAGGTGTCCTGGGGCCGGCTCACCATCGTCGGCACTGCAATGCGATCGCCGTCGAACAGATAGGTGATGAAACCACCGGTGAAGCCGCGCGTGGAGATCACCGATGGCGATCCAGGCGCTCCACCGGCAGTGATGCCCACGCCGCCGCGCAAGGCTTCCTCGAAAGTCCGCGCGCCTCGCCGTTCCATGGTCTCCTGGCTGATGACCTCGACCGAAGCCGGCGTTTCCATGACGCTCAGGCCCAGCCTGCCGGCAACTTCGGTCGTTGTTGCCTGAAGCGCCGGCGCCTGATCCTGCCGGGGAGCCGTCACCTCGACCGGTCGCAAACTCACTTGCGCCAGCGCAGACGTGCTGGCGAGCAGAGCGACAAGGCCCGGGATCGTGATGTGTGGGGTCGTGAAAGGACCTGAAACCCGGGGCCGGACCCCGAGCTCGGCAGGCTTGCGCATATGCTGTTCCTCTAGCCCGCATTCCCGCTGGGCTGTTCCAAGAGACACACGCTGCCATTGCACGAGCCGATGCCAACCCGGCACACAGGTGCCGAGCAGCCCGGACAAACGCACTCCCGCAGCGTCCGAAGGCGATTGCGAAGGCCGGTATCCGGGCTCGCGGGTTGCCGTCATGCGCTTGCGCACAACAACAGAAGCCTCGCCTTCCCACGCTCGATTCAGCGCAGTGGCTGCGAGCACCCGAAGATGCTCGCTCGAAACTTCTCTATCCGCTTACCGTTGCGGGGGCAGCGCAGGCATTGCGCGTCATCGACGCGTGCACCTGCTTCCCGTTTAACCTCCCAAACCATTTCCGGCATGGGGGGCACCTTCGAACCGTGGCGGTGATCGCTCCAGCAAGGAGTGGTCTACCGACCGGGCGGATTATAGAAAGCGCCGACGGCTCCGATGCAAGAATTGCGGACGGCCGAGTTTGAACATGACGGACGCTCGCGCACTGCGTGCGCGCCTGTCACTCCACGCCCAGATACCCAGCATGACAACAACCAGCGCAGCGCCGGCGAATGAAAACGCCCTGTCGTCGAGTTCGACTTCAGGCAACAACGCCTTGGCCACGTTGTAGACAGCTACGCCGAATGAGATGGCAACGATGAGCCAGCCCAGTGTCCGGCGCACGCGGCGCCCTGCCTCCGGATGCTCGATACCACGGCCGATTCGGCAGATGATGCGGCCGTCCAGCGTATCGGTGACCATCATTCCCGCCGTGAAGGTCATCCCTGCGAGCAAGGCCGCCCATGCACCGCCGTTCCTGTTGCTGGCGACGTAGCCCCAGGCTGCCGCCTGTGTGGCGGTATCGAAGACAGTGGCGAACAGCACGCCGACGACCACCACCGACCAGGCACTCGTCTGCTGCCGCAGGCGCGCAGGGATCAGGCTCATTTTCCAACCAGTCGGCGCGTAGGCCTCGTCCCTGCGCAGCAGCAGGCGCAGATTGAGGCAACCAACCACCATCAGCAGCAAGGTTGGAATCCATCCGAATACGGTCATTACGAAGCCCGGGGGATCGAAGTGCAGCGCCAGCTTGCTGACGACCACCGCGATCAGCGTGACCAGCAGGCCGTGACCGAGCGCGAACAAGGTCCCGATCCAACCTGCATGGGCGTGCGAATGATTGAGTGCCCGCCAGGTCAGTCCGTCGATACAGGCAATGTGGTCCGGGTCCAAACCGTGCCGCAGCCCCAAAGCGAACATCAGGACCAAGCCCGAAAAGGACAGCCACTCGGCGTTCATTCATGGCTCCGCAACGGCCGATCGGCCAGAACCCAGGCCAGTTCGCCTTCAGTGACTACCTGCTGCCGCTCCAGAACCTGCAGCAGCGCCGCAAAGAACCGCTCGTAGTAGTCCCACGGCGGCTGCGCATCGCAGTCCAGCCGTTCCCAGTCGCCGATCGATTCGATCAGTTGCTGGCGGAAGTCTTCCCAGTCGAAGTGCCCCTGCTTGGCCACCGCCAGCGTCAACCCGAAGAGCTGCCGTTGCCACGCCTCTGCAAAGAACAGCTTGCCCTGGCTGCGCGGCGGCGAGTCGGCATGGCCCAGCATCTGAGAAGCCGCGTATTCCTCGAAGCGAGTGAACATGGCACTCCGCCTCAGGCCGCTGTAGGCGACGCTACCAGTGCAACGCCCATCATCGCCTCTGGCGTGACCAGCGCAGCCAGTTGCTCTTCGCTGAAGCCGTCGGTATTGGCCGGCCGCTCGGGCACGACAAACCAGCGGATCTGCGCGCTGCTGTCCCACACCTTCACCTCGATGTCCTCGCCTATCGGCACGCCGAACTCGCGCAAGACAGCACGCGGCTCGCGCACGCCGCGGGCGCGAAACACGGGATCCTTGTACCAGTACGGCGGCAGCCCGAGCACCGGCCACGGATAGCAGGAACAGAGCGTGCAGATGATCAGGTTGTGCACACCCGGACCATTGGCCACCGCCGCCATGTGCTCACCCTCGGCGCCTTCCATGCCCACTGGCAGCTGAAGCTCGGCGATGGCTGTGGGCGTGTCGTCGATCAGACGCTGCTTGAAAGCGGGATCGACCCATGCCCTCGCGACGATACGCGCACCGTTGAACGGTCCCGCGATCTTCTCGAAATGATCGAGCACCGCATCGACCGAGTCGCTACCAATGACACCCTTCTCGATCAACAGGGCCTCCAGTGCGCGCACCTTCGCGGCACTCGCCGCTTCGCGCTCGTCGTTGTACTTGAACAGGTCGCTGCTCATGGCGTTCTCTCTTCTTTCTCGGGCGTTCGGGATTGCAGGTAGACCTCGAAGAGGTCGGCGTAGATCGTCGTATTCGGTTCGCAGAGGTCGGGGCCCCAGATGTCGCTCGCGTCAAATGCGATGCGGTACACCGGCATCGGTCCTTCCAGCCCGTCTGGGCCCGTCGAACAGAAATACTCGAAGGCACCTGGGTACACCTCGCGGACAGTGCCCTTCTTGTTGCGCAGGTAGCCGGGTAGCCGCGTATGGTCGGCCGCCGCGGGGTCAGCCACATGCACTGCCTGGCCCGCCGTGAACTGCGGCGCATGCGGTAGGGGCCGCTGACTAGAGTCGCCGTGCAACAGGTAGTCGACAACCTGTCGCTTGATCGGTTCGTTCGGCCGCTCAGGAAGCGGTGCGTCCGGCTGGGCGCGGTAGCGTGCAGTCAACTGCGCCAGCTCTTCGGCGGTGATGTAGCCCTCGTCGACAAAAAACTGGCTGATGCCCATCAGCCACTTCTCGTAGTAGCGGAACTTGAAATACTCGAAGGGCTGCATGCTCTCGGCACCGGTGCGTAGCGAGGCCCAGGTCCAGGTGTCCTTGAACGTTGTCGGCAAGGTGGTCATGGGGTACTTCGGCAATGCATCGGCGAGGTGGGCGCTCTCGGCCATCATCACGGTGTGGATGCCGAAGATGCGCTTCTCCCAGTCCTGGACGAAGACTCGGGTTTCGAGGTTGACGGGCCCGAGATTCTCAAGGCCGCCCAGCGCATGTTGGAGTTTCATGGGTGCTCCGTTTCAGATTCGGTGGCAGGAGCCGGCGCCCGTTCGGGTTGAACCACGAGACATCCGAGGAAACCCTCGCGCAACGCGTCGCCCGCAAGTTCCCGCCCGATGAAGACCAGCTTGCTGCGGCGCGGCTCGTCAGGTCTCCACCGCCGCCCAGGCCGCGCATCGAGCAGCATGTGCACGCTGTGACAGTGGAACTGGCGTGCCTCGCCGTTGAAGTGAAGCACGCCCTTCGTGCGCATCAGCCGCGCGCCTTCACGCTGGACCAGCTGGTTCATCCAGCGGCTGAACTGCTCCGGGTCGATGGCGCCGTCGGTTTCCATGCAGCACGAGCCAATCGAGGTGTCGTGCTCGTGGTCGTGCGCCTCGTCGTCCAGCAGATCGGGTTCGATCGACAGCACGTGCGGCAGCGAGAAGCGCTTCGTGCCAAGCAGTTCGGCGGCCGAAACCTGCGCTCGCTCCGTCCGGACCAGGTGCGCGGCCGGGTTCAGCCGGCGCAGCTCACGCTCGAGTTGCTCCAGCTCCCGTGCGCTGGGAATCTCGACCTTGTTGAGCACGATCACGTCCGCAAAGGCGATCTGCTCGCGCACGATGTCTTCGCCGATGTGGAGCAGGATATGGTGTGCATCGGCCACGGTGATCACCGCCTCGAGTTCCACGCGTTGCAACAGGTCAGCATCGGCGAGAAAGCTTTGCAGCACCGGAGCGGGATCGGCCAGGCCGGAGGTCTCGATGATCAGCCGCTCGATCGGACGTTCGGCGCGTTGCAGCAGCTCGTTCACCGCCGCTGTCAGGTCCTTTCGCACCGTGCAGCAGACGCAGCCATTGGTGATCTCGATCAGCGGTTGGTCATCGGCGACGATCAGCTGCCCGTCGATGCCGACCTCGCCGAACTCGTTGACGATGATGCCGATATAGGTGTCGCTGCACTGCGCCAGCAGGTGGTTCACGAGCGTGGTCTTGCCGGCCCCGAGGAAGCCGGTGACGATCGTGACAGGGATCTTGGCGGGAGCCATGGCGGTCCGGTCTACTGTTCGGACGCAGCGAGCGCCGAGGTGGCACGCGGCGGTTCCGTTGCCGCCATCGGCTCGCGCATGTCGAGCCCCCGGCGATCACGAATGCAGAAGGCACCCACCACCAGCGTGAGCAGCGCTACGGCGATCGTGTAAACGAGGCCCCGGAAGATGTCGCCGCTGCTCACGACCATTGCAGTGGCGATGAACGGCGCAAAGCCGCCAATCCAGCCATTGCCAAACTGCAGAGCCACGGAGACGCCGCTGTAGCGCACCTGCGTCGGGAACTGCTCGACCAGGAACGCGCCCATTGGCCCGTACACCATGGTCGCGAGCAGGACCAGCACGAACAGCATCAGCACGACCATGGGCGCATTCACGCGTGCCGGATCGGCCGTGAGCGGCATGCCGCGCTCGACCAGCACGCGGCGCAGTGCCGCTTCATCGAAACCGGTCAGCGTCGTTTCGGCGACCACGAACTGCAGCTCGCCCGCCTGCGGCCGCAACGTGTACGGCACGCCTTGCGCAGCCAGGAATGAACGGGCGCGCGTGCACGGCTTGGTCGCCTTCGGCTGGAACAACTGGCCGATGAAGGACTGGTCCTCGCTGCAATCGCCGCCTTGGATGACGACCTGGGTGCGGGCGCGAAACTCTTCCTGCGCCGGGTTGCCGTACTTGGCCATGCCCTGGAAAAGCGGCATGAACAGGATTGCGGAAAGCAGGCAGCCCGTCAGCATGATCCACTTGCGCCCAATCAGGTCGGACAGCCAGCCGAAGAGCACGAAGAACGGGGTGGCCAGCACCAGGGCAATCGTGAGGTACGCGTAGGCGGACTGCGGCGGCAGCTTGAGCGTCGCGGTGAGGAACTGCAGGCTGTAGAAGTGCGCGGTGTACCAGATCACCGCCTGCCCGGCCACGGCGCCGAAGATCGTCACCAACACGATGCGCAAGGTGCGCGGATCGCCGAAGGTGTCCTTGACCGGGTTTCGCGAGCCCTTGCCGTGCGCCTTCATCTCGAGGAACACAGGCGACTCCTCCAGCCGCATGCGAACGTAGAGCGAGTACGCGAGCAGCCCGATCGACAGCATGAACGGCACGCGCCATCCCCACAAGGCAAACGACTCGGCTGACATCGACGAGCGCAGCACCATGATCACGCCCAGGGAGACGAGCAGCCCGATGGTGCCGGTGATCTGCAGCCAGCTGGTCATGAAGCCCCGGCGGCGCGGATCGGAATGCTCGGCGATGTAGGTGACCGCGCCGCCGAACTCGCCGCCGATCGCCAGCCCCTGCAGAAGGCGCAGCAGCACCAGAAGCGCGGGCGCGGCCCAGCCGATGGTCTCGAACGTGGGCAGGAAGCCGATCGCGGCGGTGGCGGTGCCCATGATCATCATCGTCACCAGGAAAGTCTTCTTGCGCCCGACCAGATCGCCCAGACGCCCGAAGACGATCGCACCGAAGGGCCTCAGCACGAAGCCTGCGCCGAAGGTTGCGAGCGACGCGAGGATGGCCGCCGACTCGTTGCCCTTGGGAAAGAACAAGCCGCCGAAGAACACGGCGAGGCTGCCGTAGATGAAGAAGTCATACCACTCCAGCACCGTGCCAAGCGCCGCGGCAAAGACCACCCTGCGCGTTTCACGCGAACGCTCGGGCGTTGCGGGGGATGTTTCAGCTGTTGATGTCATGTCCATACTCCTTGATGTATGGCGGGCGCGCGTCAAGCGCCGCTCCGGTTGTCGATGCGAGCGATGAAGTCGCGCAGGATCGAATTGAAGCGCTCGGGCTGCTCGAGCATCGGGAAGTGCGCGGCGCTTGGCACCAGTTGCAGTATCGCGCCGAGAATGCCGGCGGCAAGCGCATTCGACTCGGCCGGCGGCGTGATGGCGTCCTCCTCGCCGCAGACGACAAGCGTCGGCAATGCCAGGCGTGCGAGCTGCGCCCGGCTGTCGGCCTCGTTCAGCGAGACGATGGCTTCGCGGGCGACGAATTCCGGCGTTTGCGCCACCTGTTCGCGCGCAAAGGCCACCAGTTCAGCCGAGGCGGCGGAGGCGAACGAGCGGTCGATCACCGCCTGGCTCGCGGCCGTGACGCCGAGGGTGTCGATGGCGCGCAGCACATTCTTCACGTTCACATCCGGGCCGAGCCCGTGCGGGGTGGCGCCCACCAGCACCAGCGCGCGCAAGCGACTCGGGTGCGCGAGCGCGAAACGCTGGGCGATCGTGCCGCCCATCGACAGCCCCACGAGGATGGCGTCGTCGAGACGCAGCTTGTCGAACAGCAGCACGAGGTCGTTCACGAACGCATCGATCGTGTAGCGGCGCGAGCGCGGTGATGCCGAGCGGCCATGGCCAGGCAGATCGGGCACCACCAATCGGTGGTCGTGCGAGAACGCGCCCATCTGCTGGCGCCAGAATTCGCCGGTCGTGGTGAAGCCGTGGCAAAAGACGAGCGCCGGGCCGTGGCCCGCCACGCGCACGTGCATGTCTCCGATTGAAATAATGTCGTTCATGTGCATTTCCAGGTGAAAGGGTGGAAGCCGCCGCGCGGCGTCGAATGCGAGGCGGAGGGCACAGAGCAAATCCGAGGCCCGCTCGGCGGACGTTTTCACGATTTCGACAAGTGCTTGATTTACTTGAAGAAATGCTCGCCAGGGCTTCGATTGACGGCCTGGAGTACATTGCCTTAGTCTCAGCATTGAGTCCCAACGTCGCAAATACGAGACGAGAAATGCCCTTTCCCGAATGGTTCGGCTCCGGCCAGAACGAAGCCGAGTTCCTGCGCCGCGTGCTCGACCACGTGTCCGACTGCCTGGTGGCGGTCGACACCAATGGCCGCGTCGTGCTCATCAATGCGCCCTACTGCCGCCTGCTGGGCGGCCCCCAGGAAGACTTCATCGGCCGTCACATCACCGATGTCGTGTCGCCGAAGACGCGCCTGCACCACGTGGCGCGCGGCGACCTCTCCGTGACCATGATGCCGCTCGAAGTGCGGGGCCACCAGTTGCTCGCGCGGCAGGTGCCCGTCTACCAGGACGATCGAATCATCGGCGCGGTCGGTCTGGCGCTGTTCTCCAACATGGCGGCGCTGAAGAAGGCGGTGGCCGTCGTCGGCGACCAGGGACGTGCCATCCACAGCCCGCCCACGCCGTGGACCGCGCGCTACGGCATCGACGACATCCTGGGCCAAGGCACCCGGATGGACGCGGTGCGCGCGGCCATCGAACAGGCCGCGCCGCTCTCGCTGCCCGTGCTCGTCCAGGGCGAGACCGGCAGCGGAAAGGAACTCGCGGCCAACGCGATCCATGCGCTGTCGCCGCGCGCTCGGCGGCCGTTCGTGTGGGTCAACTGCGCGTCCATTCCGGAATCGCTGATCGATGCGGAGCTCTTCGGCTACGAAGGCGGTGCCTTCACCGGCGCCCGGACGCGCGGCAAGCCGGGCAAGTTCGAACTCGCGAGCGGCGGCACGCTGTTCCTCGACGAGATCGGCGACATGCCCCTCAGCCTGCAGGCCAGCCTCCTGCGCGCCGTACAGAACCAGGAGATCGTGCGCGTGGGCGGCGTCTCGCCGATCCCGATCGACACCCGCGTCGTCTGCGCCACCCACCGCGACCTTCAAGAGCGTGTGGACGCGGGCCAGTTCAGGGCCGACCTGTACTACCGGCTCAATGTGCTCGGCGTGCACATGCCCGCGCTGCGCGAGCGCGACGACCTGGAGTGGCTGGCCGAGCAGTTGCTCGAGCGCATCGCGCTGCGCGAAGGCCTGCCGGGACGCCGTGCACCCTCATCTGTTCGCGCGCGATGGCTGGCCTTCGACTGGCCAGGCAACGTGCGGCAGTTGGAAGCCGCGCTGCTGCGCTTTTTGCTCTCGGGCGAAGCCGGGCTGCCGGAAGTGTCCGCCGCGAAGCGTCCGCAGGCCGCGCCCGATCAGCGCGGAATGACGGCAACGACCACGTTGCAAGCACATCTGGACCGCGAGCGCGATGCCTTCATACGGAAGACGCTCGCGGAGACCGCCGGCGACAAGGACGAGGCCGCGCGCCGGCTGGGCATCAGCCGCGCGACGCTGTATCGGGAGCTACGGCGCTCACCTGCATAGCTGCATAGCTGCATAGCTGCATAGCTGCATAGCTGCATAGCTGCATAGCTGCATAGCTGCGCTGCAGTATGTGCGAGCCGTCTGAGATCAAGTGTGATCTACGAACCAAGCAGCCTTTTAGGAAAGGACGAGTCTGGCGTTCGCGCCGTTGGCGCACCGTAGCGGCTGGTGCTGGCAAGCGCTGCTCAAGGCTGAAGTACAAATCCGCAAAACTCCCTGAACTGGGCGCCAATCCGGCCATTACTGTGTTGGCGAAGAAAGTGCGTGACTCCGCGCCAACTGGAGAGCACATCAGTCGATGTGCACGTCGCTGTTCGGCACTTCGACGATGTCCGACTTCCGGTCTTTGGTGAAGGACTCCAGGTAGGGGCGATTCTGGAAGAAGTTGGCGTCCAGCTGCTTGTCGCTCACGGCAAGGTTCGGCTGCACATAGTCGCTGAACACCTTCACCTGCAGGTCAACGCCCTGCGCCTTCAACTGCGGCCGGATGAACTCCAGGATCTCTGCGTGCGGCACGGGTGACGCGGCCACGCGCAGCGCCTCTTGCGCCTGGGCGGCAGCACCGAAACCGGCGATGGCCAGTGCCACGACGAAATAGGCGCGGCGAAATGAAAGCAACATGTTCGGGATTCCCTCAAGAAATGAATTTTTGTCGAACCACTTTCCTCACGAAGGGAAAGATGGGGCGTCGCAGGTTAGCCGCGACACTCCCGGGCCCAAGCAACCGATAAGCGCATGCATATGTGTTTTTCGCATGCGCCGTGGCGAAGGGGCGTGCGGCCGCTCCTTATGCATGCACCGGCTAAGCAATACCGAAAGCCTTCTTTGGCGGGCCCGCAGGCGCCGCTTAGTCTTCGGCGATTCTTTTCCTCGAAGGATCCCGCAGATGAACGATCGTTTGAACCGCGTGCACGCATCGCGCTCCGCTGCCGTGAAAGCCGGCCTCGACCATCCCGTGATCGACACGGATGTCCATGTCAACGACTACGCCCCCGTGCTGGAGGATTACGTGGCGCAGTACGGCGGCAGCAAGCTGGTCGACGCGCTGCGCAAGGCGCTGGGCGGGCGCTTCGTCACGCGCAACGGCGGCGGCAAGGACTGGTACCAGCAGACGCCCGAGGAGCGCCAGTTCCACCGCACGCTGCGGGCGCCGTGGTGGGCCCGCGTGACGCGCAACACCTACGACCTGGCCACCTACACGCTGCCCGCGTTGCTCTACGAGCGCCTGGGCGAGCAAGGCTCGGACTATTCGATCCTTTTCCCCAACGACGTGCTCTCACCGGCCGCAGCCGGCAGCGAATACCGCCAGCCGCTGCACCGCGCGATCAACCACTTCCATGCCGACCAATACCGACCGTACGCCGACCGCCTGACGCCGGTGGCGGGCATCCCGCTGCACACGCCGCAGGAAGGCATCGAGGAACTGGAGTTCGCGGTCAAGACGCTCGGCCTGAAGGTGATCAACATCGCCGGCGGGGTGCGCCGTCCGATCGGCGCCATCGCCGAGAAGTATCCGGCGAAGGAGCACCCGGAGATCGCAAAGCAGACCGGCTACATCGACTTCTACGGCATCGACAGCGAGCACGACTACGACCCCTTCTGGGCCAAGGTGGTGGAGCTGGGCGTTCCCGTCACCACGCACTATGGCAGCCAAGGCTGGACGGGCCGGCAGTCGATCAGCAACTACATGAACAACCACATCGGCCACTTCGCCGACGGCTCGCAGGCGTTTGCCAAGGCGCTGTTCTTCGGCGGCGTGACGCGGCGCTTTCCGGGGCTGCGCGTGGGCCTGCTCGAAGGCGGCGCCGACTGGGGCGCGCACGTCTACACGCACCTCGTGGACCGCTGGGAAAAGCGCAACAAGAACGCGGTGCGCAACTACGATCCCGCGGAAGCCGACATCGAGCTGCTCGCCTCGCTGTTCGAACGCTACGGTGCCGACCTGCTCAAAGGGCGCGCGCTCGACAAGTCGAAGCTGCTGCGCGACAGCCTCGGCATTTCCGCGCTGCCGCACAGCCGCGAGCCGAATGAATCGGAGATCGACGACTTCGCGCTCGCCGGCATCGAGAAGGTCGAGGACATCCGCGACCGCTGGGTGAACAACTTCTACTTTGGCTCCGAGGCCGACGACCGCACGGTGGCCGCGGCCTTCAACACCAAGGTGAATCCGCTGGGCACGAAGATCAACGCGATCTGGTCGTCCGACGTGGGCCATTGGGACGTGCCCGAGTTCACCGAGCCGCTGGCGGAAACCTGGGACCTGATGCAACAGGGCGTGATCTCGGCCGCGGACTTCAAGGCCTTCGTCTTCGACAACCCGCACCGCTTCTATACCGAGGCCAATCCGCGCTTCTTCGAGGGCACCGAAGTCGGCCGCAAGCTCGGCCTGAAAGGCGCGAAGTGAACGACAACATGACACGCAATGTGCTCGCACGCCTGCGCCGTTGGGCCGCGCCGCTCGGCGCGCTGGCGCTGATGGCAGCCGCCGCGTGGCCCGCGCAGGCGGCGCCGGAGACCATCCGCATCGGCGTCGCCACCGCGGGCGGCGGCGATCCCGTCACCTGGGGCGGCTCGCCGGGCGGCGTCGCGCGCGTCAACAATTGGCTCGAAGAAGAGTTCAAGGCGTCGGGCGTGAAGGTCGAATGGCTCTTCTTCAAGGGTGCCGGCCCGGCGGTAAACGAGGCGCTTTCGAACAAGCAGATCGACTTCGCCTACCAGGGCGACCTGCCGTCGATCGTTGGCCGCTCCAATGGCCTGAAGACCAAGCTGCTGGTGGTGAGCGGCGCACGCAACAACCTGTACCTGGTGACGCCGACCAAGTCGGAGATCCGTTCGATCAAGGACCTGAAGGACCGCACGGTCTCGATCTTCCGCGGCACCAACGGCCACCTCGTGGCCATCAACGTGCTTGCCGCCAACGGGCTGGCCGAGCGCGACATCAAGGGCGTCAACCTCGACACCGGCAGCGCGCAGGCCGCGCTGGTGTCCAACGGCGTGGATGCGGCCTTCGGTGGCTACGAATGGTTCAAGGTTCGCGACCAAGGCCTCGCCAAGGTGGTGTACTCCACCCAGGGGCAGGACCCGGCCTTCACGCGCCAGGCTTCGCTGCTGGTGCGCTCCGACTTCGAGCAGGCCAACCCGGCCGAGGTTCAGCGCGTGGTCGACGTGTTCGTGCGGGCGGCGCGTTGGTCGTCCGACGAGAAGAACCGCGACGAGCTCTTCCGCATCTGGGCGCGCAGCGGCACGCCAGTTGCTTCCTGGGCGGCGGAGTTTGATCAGCAGCAACTCGCGGTGCGCAACTCGCCGCTGGTCGATGACTTCATCATTGGGCGCTACAAGGCCGTGGTGGCCGACGCGCTCAAGCTCAAGCTGATCCGCCGCGAGGTGTCGGTGGACGACTGGTTCGACACGCGCTACCTGAAGAACGCGTTGAAGAAGCAGGGCCTCGAGAACTACTGGACGGTCTACGACGCCAAGGGCAATCCCAAGGGCGGGCCGGCCGCATCGGTCGCGGCCAGATGAGTGCCGAAGCCAAGTTGACGGCCGTCCTGCGGCCTCGCGCCGACGCGCCCGTCTCCGCCGGAGCGCGCTCGATCGCATCATCGCTGCCCTGGCGCCGCATCGGCCGCGCCGGTGAAGGCGCCCTGCCCTGGCTCCTGCCCTTCGCGCTGCTGGCGCTGTGGTTCACGGGCGCCGAGCAGGGCTGGATCTCGCCGCAGGTGCTGCCGCCGCCGCAGTTCGTCTGGGAAACCTTGCGCGACCTGGCCACGAGCGGCGATCTCTGGCTGCATGTGAGCACCAGTTTCACGCGCGTTGGCGTCGGCTTCGCGGCCGGCAGCCTTCTTGGTCTTGCACTGGGCTCGGCCATGGGACTGTCGCGCTGCTTCGAGGCTTATGTGCTGCCCACCTTCAATGCGCTGGTGCAGATCCCGGTGCTGGCCTGGCTGCCCTTCGTGCTGCTGATCGTGGGCATCGGCGAACCGCTGAAATACATCCTCATCGCCAAGGCGGCGCTGGTGCCGGTGGCACTCAACACGCTGCAGGGTTTCCGGCAGACGCCTTCCGCCCTGCGCGAAGTGGGCGAGGTCTATGGCTACACGCGGCGACAGCAGGTGCTTGAAATCGTGCTGCCGCATGCCGTACCCACCCTCTTCACCGGCGTGCGGCTGGGCTTCACCAAAGCCTGGCTCTCGCTGGTCGTGGTGGAACTCGTGGCATCGAGCGAAGGGCTGGGCTACCTCATCGTCTATGGCCGGCAGCTGTTCCAGCTCGACCTGGTGATGGCGGCCGTGATCGTGGTGGGCGCCATTGGCTATGCCATCGACCGCCTGCTCGACCGCCTCGAAACCGCGGTGCACCAGCGCCAACCCGGCGGAGCCGCGCGATGAGCGACGCCGCCGAACTGGCTGCCGTGCAGCCGCTGCAGCCCAAGCAGCGCAGTCGCTGGCGCGGCTTCGTGCTGCCCGTGGCGGCTGCCTTGCTGTGGTGGCTGCTGTCGTCGCTCGATGTCGTGAACTCGGCGCTGCTGGTCTCCCCGACCAAGGTGTTCGACACCGCGGTGGACCAGGTGGCGAGCGGACGCCTCTGGCGGGCCCTCAGCGCCAGCCTCGCGCGCGAGGCGACGGGCTTCCTGATCGGCACCGTCTCGGGCCTCGTGCTCGGCGCGCTGCTGGGCCTGTCGCCGCTTTTCAACCGCATCGTCGGCCCGAGCTTCAACACCTTCAAGCAGATCTCTCTGTTCGCGTGGATTCCGCTGATCTCGGTATGGTTCGGCCTCGGTGACGTGGCCAAGGTGGTGTTTCTCTCGCTGGCCGCGCTGGTGCCGGTGGTGGTCAACACCTGCGACGGTATCCGCACCGCGCCCGCCGGCCTGCTCGAGGTGGCGCGCGTCTACGGCTACACGCGCTGGCAAACCGTCACGCAGGTCGTGCTGCCGGCCGCCCTGCCTTCGATCTTCACGGGCGTCTACCTGGCGCTCATCTATTCCTGGCTCGCAACCATCGGCGCCGAATACCTGCTGGTGGCCGGCCGAGGCATCGGCAACACGCTGATCGAGGGCAGCGAGCATTTCCAGATGGACCTGGTCATCTTCGGCATGTTCGTGATCGGCCTCGTGGGCTGGCTCATGAACGCCTCGGCCCGCGCGCTGGAGCGCCGCCTGGCGCGCTGGACCGGGCGCGCATGAACCACGCAGAAAGAACTCTCCTCTCATGACATCCCTCCTTGCGAACCCTTCCAACGAACTCGACATCCGCGGGCTCGGCAAGCGCTATGCGAATACGCAGGCCAGCGGCGGTGAACTGCAGGTGCTCGAAGGCATCGACCTGCATGTTCCGGCCGGCCGTTTCGTGAGCATCGTCGGCACCAGCGGCTGCGGCAAGTCCACTTTGCTGCGGCTCATCCTCGGCCTCGACGCGCAGTACGAGGGAAAAATCCTGCTGGACGGCGAACCGATCTCGGGCACAGGCCGCGAGCGCGGCATCGTGTTCCAGGACCATCGCCTCTTTCCCTGGCTCACGGTGGAGCAGAACATCGCAGTCGGGCTGCGCAACTCACCCTTCAGCGCCAAAGAGAAGCGCGAACTGGTGGCCGAGCACGTCGCTCTGGTTGGACTCGAAGGATTCGAGAAATCGTGGCCGCACCAGATCTCAGGCGGCATGGCGCAGCGCGTGGCGATCGCGCGGGGCCTGGTGAACCGGCCGCGCGTGCTGCTGCTCGACGAACCCTTCGGCGCGCTCGATGCGCTCACACGCTCGCGCCTGCAGAACGAGCTTCAGCGCATCTGGCAGAAGGAGCGCATCACCATGCTGCTGGTGACCCACGATGTTGAGGAAGCCGTATTCCTCGGCGATCGCGTGGTGGTGATGCAGCCGTCGCCCGGCCGCATCCGGCGCACGGTGGAGGTCGACCTGCCGCACCCGCGCAACCGCAGCGACCCGGCCTTCATCGCCTTGCGCGACGACGTGCTCAGCGACTTTCTCGATGCGGATGCCGATCGCGCACCGGTCGCCACGCCGCAACCGCCCATATCGGCCGAGGCCGGCCTGCCGCAGCGGCTGCAGCTGGCGTGGTGAGCGCCGCAACCCCTTCCACCTTATTCCAAGGCATTCGACCCATGGCTTCATCCACGTGCCAGTTCAAGCTCGGCGCCTTCCTCATGCAGACCGGCCACCACATCGCGGCCTGGCGTCATCCAGGCGCGCAGGCCGATGCCGGGAGCAACTTTCGCCACTACGTCGAGCTCGCACAGAAGGCGGAAGCGGCCAAGTTCGACGCCGTCTTCCTGGCCGACTCCGTCGGCGTGCGCAACAGCGACCTGCCTTCGCTCTCGCGCACGGCGCGCGCCGACCACTTTGAACCGCTCACGCTGCTCTCCGCCATCGCGGCGCTGACCGAGCGCATCGGGCTCATCGCCACGGTGTCGACGAGCTTCAACGAGCCATTCAACGTAGCGCGCAAGTTCGCTTCACTCGACCAGATCAGCGGTGGGCGCTCGGGCTGGAACCTCGTGACTTCCAGCGGCACCGGCGAGGCGCAGAACTTCAACCGCGACGAGCATTTCGAGCACGCGCTGCGCTACGAACGGGCGGCCGAGTTTCACGATGTGGTCACGGGCCTGTGGGACAGCTGGGAGGACGACAGCTTCGTGCGCGACAAGCAAAGCGGCCAGTACTTCGACGGGCACAAGCTGCACGTGCTGGGCCACAAGGGCACGCACTTCTCGGTGCGCGGCCCGCTCAACGTCGCACGCTCGCCGCAGGGACGGCCGGTGGTGGTGCAGGCCGGTGCTTCGGAGGCTGGCCGGGACCTTGCCGCGCGCACGGCCGAAGTGATCTTCGTCGCGCACCAGACCTTCGAGGAGGCGAAGGCCTTCTATGCCGACATCAAGGGCCGGCTGCCGCGCCATGGCCGCCACCCCGACGAGGTGAAGATCATGCCCGGCATCTTCCCGGTGGTGGGCCGCACGCAGGCAGAGGCCGAGGAGAAGTTCGAGCAGCTGCAGCAACTCGTGCATCCGGTGGTTGGCGTGTCGCTGCTGTCGAACGTGATCGGAGGCTTCGACTTTTCCGGCCTTCCGGTCGACGCCCCGCTGCCCGAACTGCCGGAAACCAACGGCCCCAAGAGCCGCCAACGGCTGTTGCTGGACCTGGCGCGCCGCGAAAACCTCAGCATCCGCGATCTCTATCTGCGCATTGCCGGCGCGCGCGGCCACCAGCAGGTGGTGGGCACGCCTTCCCGCATTGCCGACCAGCTGCAGCAGTGGTTCGAGGAAGGCGGCGCGGACGGCTTCAACATCATGGCGCCGTGGTTCCCGGGCGGGCTGGACGATTTCATCGAGCTCGTGCTGCCCGAGCTGCGGCGGCGCGGCCTGTTCCGCACCGAGTACGAAGGCCGAACGCTGCGTGAGCACCTGGGTTTGCAGCGGCCCGTGCATCGCGCGCATTCGGCCCGCGAAGCGCATCAGGCCGCCATCGCGTGACCGCGTTCCCCACCTTTCTTGTTCCGCCATCGTCCATGCCCCCGCAACCTCCTGCCTACGAACAACTCGCCGAGCGCTTCCGCCCCGTGTTCGCCCGCATCGCCGAGCATGCCGCCCAACGCGAGAACGAGCGCGCGCTGGCCTACGACGCCGTCACCTGGCTGCGCGAGGCGAACTTCGGCGCGTTGCGCGTGCCGCTCGCCCATGGCGGCCTTGGCGCTTCTGTCGAGCAGCTGTTCGACTTGCTCATCGAGCTTGGCGCGTCCGATTCCAACCTGCCGCAGATCCTGCGCGCGCACTTCGGGTTCATCGAACGGCTCTACGCCGAGATCGATCCCGAACTGCATGCACCCTGGCTGCGGCGTGCCGCCGATGGCGCGATCTTCGGCAATGCCACCACCGAGCTGGGCGAAGCCGAGGTGGGCACGCTGCAGACCACGCTCAAACGCGATGGCAGGGGCTGGCTCCTCGATGGCGACAAGTACTACAGCACAGGGACTCTCTACGCCGACTGGATTCCCGTGACAGCCCAGCGCGCGGACGAGCTGGGCAAGCAAGGACGGGTGCTGGTGCTTGTGCCCGCGGAGGCGCGCGGCGTGGAGCGCATCGACGACTGGCGCGGTTTCGGGCAGCGCCTGACGGGGTCGGGCACCACCCGTTTTCGCCGCGTCGCTGTCGAGCCGGGCCATGTGCTGTCTTACGATCGCGATCGGCCGACGCCGCTCACCGCGCATTTCCAGCTCACCCACCTGGCCACGCTGGCCGGCATCGCGCGCGCGATCGAACGCGATGCGGTTGCCTTCGTGCAGCCGCGCAAGCGCGTGTACAGCCATGGCAGCGGCACCACACCGCGGGAAGATCCAGTGGTGCAGCAAGTGGTGGGGCAGCTTTCCAGCGCCGCCTTCACGGCGGCAGCGGCCGTGGCTGCAGTAGCCCGCGGACTGGGCGACATCGACCGCCTGCGCCAGCGCGGCGAGCCCATTCCCGAGAGCCTGATCGTCGACGTGGAGCTGCGCACCGCCAAGGCGCAGGTGGGCATCGTCGACACCGTGCTGAACGCTGCGACGCGCCTGTTCGACATCGGCGGCGCCTCGGCGCTGCAGGAAGACCGACGGCTGGATCGCCACTGGCGCAACGCGCGCACCCTGGCCTCGCACAACCCGGTGATCTACAAGGCGCGCACGGTCGGCGACCATGCACTCAACGGAACCCGGCCGACCTTCTATTGGGCAGTGGGAACCCGGAGCGAGAGTTGATCAGGCTTCGCCGGCGCGATGCCGGAACTGCGCCGCGGCGTGCCGCGCGGGTAACCGGTCGCCGGCGTCGAACAGCTTGCGCCGCAGGCTGCCTTCGGCGTAGGCGGTCTTGTAGACGCCACGGTTTTGCAGCTCAGGCACGATCAGGTCCACGAATTCCTCATAGCTCTCGGGCACCACGGTACGGCTCAGGTTGAAGCCATCCACGCCGGTCTCGTCGATCCAGGACTGCAGTTCGTCCGCCACTTGCGACGCATCGCCGACGATGGCCGGATAGCGCCCACCGAGTTCGAACAGGTCCAGCAGTTTGCGGCGCGTCCAGCCCTGCTGCGCGGCGGTGCGGGTCGCCGATTCGATCGCGTTGGTTTTTCCGTAGTCGATTGGTTCGTCCAGGCCGTAGCGCGCGTAGTCGATGCCGGTGCTGGCAGAGAAATGGGCCAAGCCCGCCTCGCGGCTTGCGTAGTCTCGATAGTCCGCATATTTTTCCTGCGCCTCTTTCGCGCTGGCGCCCGGCACCACCGCCGCGCCGACGAACACCTTGATGTCGTCTGGGCGCCGGCCCGCCAGTACCAGTTGCTCCCGCAGCGCCTGCACGCTCTTGCGCGCCGCATCCTTGCTGGGCGGCGAGATGAAGACGCACTCGGCATGCCGCGCTGCAAAGCGCTGGCCACGGCCCGAACTGCCAGCCTGGAACAAGACAGGCGTGCGCTGGGGCGAGGGTTCAGCCAGGTGATACCCCTCGACCTGGTGGTACCGGCCCTCGTGCCGCACCTTGTGCACCCGGGCCGGGTCCGCGAACACGCGCGCGGCCTTGTCGCGTTGCACGGCTTCGTCTTCCCAGCTTCCCTCCCACAACTTGTAGAGCACTTCCAGATACTCGTCGGCCCGTTCGTAGCGCTCGTCGTGCGCAATCTGCTCGCTCAGGCCCATCGCGCGCGCGGCGCTGTCCAGATAGCCGGTGACGATGTTCCAGCCGATGCGACCGCGCGTGAGATGGTCCAGCGTCGAGAAGCGCCGCGCCAGCAGGTAGGGCTGCTCGTAGGTCAGATTGACGGTGACGCCGAAGCCCAGGTGCCGGGTTGCCGCCGCCATGGCCGACACCAGCAGCAGCGGGTCGTTCACCGGGAGCTGGATCGACTCGCGCAGCGTCACGTCGACGTTGTGCCGGTAGACATCGTAGACGCCCACGATGTCGGCAATGAACAGGCCGTCGAAAAAGCCGCGCTCCAAGGTGCGCGCCATGTCGGTCCAGTATTCGAGCGTGTTGTACTCGAGCGAGCGGTCGCGCGGATGGGTCCACAGGCCGTGGTTGATGTGGCCCACGCAGTTCATGTTGAACGCGTTGAGCAGGATCTCTTTCTTATGCGCCATGTCAGAACGCCGGCAGCACGCCGCCGGCGAAGGTCTTGACGATGAAATCGCGCACCTCGTCGGTCTGGTAGGCCTTGACGAGCTGGCCGACCCAGGGCTGGTCCTTGTCCTGCTCGCGCACCGCAATCAGGCAGGCGTAGGGACCTTCCTTGTCCTCGACCAGGATGCCGTCCCGCGCCGGATTGAGACCTGCCTTGTTGGCATAGTCCGCGTTGACGGCCGAGGCGTCGGTATCGTCGAGTGTGCGTGGCAGTTGGGCGGCCTCGATCTCCACAAAACGGAACTTCCGGGGGTTCTCCATGATGTCGCGCGGCGTGGCGTTGATGCCCGCGATCGGATCGATGCCGCTCTTGAGCTTGATGGCGCCCGCCTTCTGCAACAGCAGCAGCACACGGCTTTCGTTCGACGGGTCGTTGGGAATTGCAATGCTGGCGCCTTCCGGCAGGTCCTTGAAGGCCTTGTACTTGCGCGAATAGATCGCGATAGGGCCGATCCAGGTGCGGCCGAAGCCCACGATCTTGTAGCCGCGCGAACGCACCTGCGCCGCAAGGAAGGGCCGGTGCTGGAAGCTGTTGGCATCCAGGTCTCCGGCATCCAGCGCGGCGTTGGGCCGGCTGTAGTCGGTGAAGGGCACGATCTGGATCTTGAGGCCGTAGTCGCGCTCGGCCACGCGCTTGGCAACCTCGAAGGTCTGCTCGTGCGGACCGGTCGTCACGCCGACCTTCAGGATCCTGGTGGTGCCGGGCTGCTCCTTCAGCGCCGAGAAGGCCGGCAGGCCCGCACCGGCAGCGGCCGCGGCCGAGGTGAGTTGCAGCAGGCGGCGGCGCGACAGCGCGGCCGGAATCGACGGGAAGCGGCTCAAGGGAAACTCCGAAGAAGAAACGAACAAGGAAGAAAGAGGCCGGTGCTCACAGGGCGCCGTGGCGCGGCGGAAGCCGGTCGTTGAGGTAGTAGTTGCCGATGTGGTGGTACTTCCAGCGCACCGGGTCGTGCAGCGTGTGGGTGCGCGCGTTGCGCCAGAAGCGGTCCAGCCCCAGGCCGTCAAGCGTGGCGCCGGTTCCGGCCAGCTCGAACAGGCGGTTGCCGGCATCCAGCGAGGCGGTGGTGCTCAGCACGCGAGCCTCGGCCACCGCGATCGAGGCTGCGGCCACGCTGTGCTCGTCGGGGGCGCGCTGCGCTGCCTCCACGAAACGCGCGGCGCGGCGCAGCAAGGCCTCGGCCGCGCGCAGGCGCACCGCCACCTCGCCGGTCAGGTGGATCGCGAGCGGGTCTTCGCTGGCGCGTTCCACGCCGGCATCGATCCATGGCCGCGCGCGCTCGCGCACGAAGGGCAGCGTGGCCTCGAAGGCGCCGCGCCCGATGCCAAGATCGATGGCGGCATGCAGCAGCTGCGCGAATGGGCCGATCGTGGTGGGCCGCTCGAAGGAAGCCAAAAAAGGAATGACCCAGGCCGGGTCGACCTGCACGCCTTCGAAGCGCACTGAGCCGCTGCCCGTCACGCGTTGGCCGAAGCCGTCCCAGTCGTCCACGATGCTCACGCCCTGGGCGCGGCGCGGCACGAAGGCAAGCTTGGTCACCTCGCGAGCGCCCTCCTGCGCCACGACCAGCGTAGGAATCCAGTGCGCGAACAGTGCGCCGGTGCAATAGAACTTCTGGCCGTCGATCTGCAGACTGCCGCCCTCTTCGTGCAGGCGCGTGCGACGCTTGAAGTCCTTGTGGCCGATCTCCGCGAGCGCGTTGCCGAAGCGCTCGCCTTCGAGTACGCGGCGGTAGAAGAAGCTTTTCTGGGCCTCGGTGCCCCCGACCCTCAGCACCTCCAGCGCGTAGTAGTGGTTCTGCGGAATCTGCCCGAGCGAGCCGTCGGCGGCCGAGACGATGGCGATGACCTCCGCCAGCGTGCGCAATGAAACGCCGGCACCGCCGTGCTCGCGCGGGACGGTGATCGCCCAGAGGCCGCTGGCGGTGAAGCGCCCCAGCTCGGCCCAGGGCAGGCGCCGCTCGCGGTCGCGCGCCGCGGCGTCCCGCGCGAAGTCGGCAGCGAGCTCGCGTGCGATCTGCAGTGCCTGAGCGTCGTCGCGGATGCGCAGCGGTTTATGCGCCGCGACGGGGGCGGCAACGGGCTCAGCCCCTGCCCCGGATGCACGATCGGAAAGAACGGCGGTAAGCGGCATCGGTCAGTTCCAGGAATGCCGGGGCGGCGGCACGTTGTTGAGCAGGTAGTTGCCGATCAGATGCGCCTTCCAGCGCACCGGGTCGTGCAAGGTGTGGGTGCGGGCGTTGCGCCAGTGCCGCCCCAGGTTGTGGGCTTCACGCGTGGACGAAGAGCCGGCCAGCTCGAACAGCTTCTCGGTAGCGTCGAGCGCGATGCGCGTGGTCAGCACCTTCGCCTCGGCCACTGCGACAGAAGCGCGTGCGCTGGATTCGGCGGTGACGGGCTGTGCCGCCACTGCATCGAGCGTGCGGCCGCTTTCCAGCAACACCTCGTGCGCGGCGTGCAGGTCCACTTCGAGGCGGCCCACCTCGTGGATGATGTGGGGATCGTCCGCAGCGCGGGCCACGCCGGCATCGGTCCAGGGCCGCGCATGCTCGCGCACGAAGGCGATCGCCTCGGCGAGTGCCGCCTGCGCAATACCCTGGTCGATGGCCGCTTGCAGAAGCTGCGAACCGGGCCCAAAAAGGCCGGGCCGATCGGCCAGCTGCCACAGCGGCAACAAGTCGGCCTCGTCGACCGGCACGGCCTCGAAGCGCACCGTGCCGCTGGCGGTAGTGCGCTGGCCGAAGGAGGACCAGTCGTCGATCACAGTGAGCCCGGGCGCATCGCGCGGAACCCACACTTGCACGGCTCGGCCCTGGTCGTCGAGCGCGCGCGCCGGCACGCGATGCGCGAAGAGCGCGCCGGTTGAATAGAAGCGCTCGCCGTCCAGGCGCAAACCTTGAGGCGTGCGGCGCAGCCGTGTTGCACCCTGCGCAATGGTCTTCGCCCGCCTCTCCGGCCCGGCGTTGCCCAGCCGTCGGCCCGCGAGCACCTCGGCGTAGAAGCGGGTCTTCTGCGCCTCGGTGCCGATCTCGCGGAGCACGCCCAGCACGCCAAAGTGGTTCTGCGGAATTTGGCCGAGCGAGCCGTCGGCGGCCGACAGGATCACGAAAACCTCGGCCAGCGTGGCGTAGGACACGTCGGCGCCGCCATGCGCGCGCGGCACCGTGATGCCGCCGAGCCCGCTCTCGGACCACAGATCGAGCTCTTCCCACGGCAGGCGCCGCTCGCGGTCGCGCCCGGATGAACCGGGTGAGAACAGCGCGGCAAGGCGGTGCGCGGCCTCCAGCGCTTCGTCGTCGTCGCGGATGCGCCGCACGCGCGCGGGATCGGGGTCGCGCGGCTTGCGCGGGATGGCGAGGCCATCGGAAAGAGATTCAGGCAGGGAGGACATCGGGGAATGAATCGTTCAGGCCATCGCCAGCGAGGGCACCTCGACCGGTTTGCTGGCGCGCCGGCGCAGCACCGGCAGCGCCCGCTGGACGGCCAATGCGATGCGTGCACGCAGCGCATCGCCGCTCACGCGATAGTTCTCGAATTCCTTGTCGGTCGCATAGACGCCGATGGGCAGCGTGTGGGCCTGGAAGAAGCTGAACAGCGGGCGCAGCTGGTGGTCAATCGCCAGTGCGTGGCGGTCGCTGCCGCCGGTGGCCGCAAGCAGCACCGGGACGTCGATCAGCGATTCGTGATGAACGAAGTCGAAGAAATGCTTGAAGAGCCCAGTGTACGAACCGCGATAGATCGGGCTCGCCACCAGCAGCAGGTCGGCGGATTCCACGTCCTTGATCGACTGCTCGACCTCGGCCGGAAGCTGGCCGCGCTGCAGCACGCCGCCGAACTTCGGAACCAGCTGGCCGAGCTCGATCAGGCGCGTCTCGGCGGGCCAGGCGTCGGTCAGGCCCTCCAGCAGTTCCTCGACCAGCGCGAGCGTGCGCGAGGGGCGTTGCAGGCCGCCGGAGACAGCGACGATCTTGAATTTTTGAGTCATGGTGAGAGAAAAAAAAGCCAGGCCACGAATGTGCCGGCCGCGCGGACCTTTTCACGCACGTCTCTAGAAGCATTTCAGCTATGGATATGCGGATTCCGGGGCTGGCATCCCGCTACGAATGAGGCGACAAGGCCGACGCCGCGGCCACACGCAGCCGGCGCACGGCCCTGATCGGCACATAGCCATGGGGTGCGCGCCGCGCGACCTCCTGCGGCGAGACGGGTGCAACGCCCCAGGCCGCGGCAGTCAACGCTATGACACGGCGAACCTGGGCTGTCGGAGAAACATGGAAAGTACGCGCTGCTGGCATTGGAAAGTCCTGTATAGAGGCTTGCTCAATTCTGCAAAGCCGTCCGGTGCCTTCCAACGACGGATTGCGAGTTTCCTGATGCGGAAATCTTTCATGCCGCCAGCCGCCTGTTTGCGAATAAGCATGCGCGGTTTTCTTCGTTGAAGGGACGAGCGGGGCTTCCTAGGATCGGCACTTCGCAACCAGCCAGACCGCTCCCGTGCCGGAGCGCGCCGCCATGCCCATCGAGATGCCCTCCCCTTCCCCTGCCGGCGCCCAGCCTTCGAGGCGCCTGGCGCTCAAGGCCTTCGCCTCCGTCGCATCCGTCGCCGCAATTGGCGGCCTGGCACTTTCGGGCTGCTCGCGCGAGGACGGCGGCAATGCTGCCGCGGCCGGCGGCCCGGCCGTGGTGAAGAAGACCGGCGACAAGATCGCATTCAAGTACCCGAACAACCCGTCTTTCGACCTGATCTACCTGGCCGACGAGCTCGGCTACTTCGAGGGCACCAACACCCGCCCCGACTACGTCGGCAAGATCGCCGCGCCGCAGATCATTCCCCTGGTGGGCACGGGCGAGATCGACTTCGGCAGCCGCATGGTGCCGCTCGTGATCTCGGCCATTGCGTCAGGCGCGGACCTCCGGGTGGTGGCTGCAGGCGGCAAGACGCTGCAGGAGGCGCCGCACATGAAGTACTTCGTGCGCAAGGACTCAGGCATCCGCCAGCCCAAGGACCTCGAGGGCAAGACCATCGGCTTCAATAGCTTCGGCGCCTGCGCCGAGTTCGTGACCAAGAAATACCTGCGCCAGAACGGCGTGGACGTGACGAAGATCAACTTCGTCGTGATCCCCGACGAGCAGGCCGAGCAGACGCTGGTGACCGGCAACACCGACCTCGCGATCATCCATGCGCCCTTCTCGGGCCGTGCCGACAACGCCGAGACACTGGTGCGGCTGTGGAGCGACTACGACCTCGACGGCGGCCTGGGCGGCATGGCGCCATACAGCGCGCACGGCCAGTTCATTCGCCAGCAGCCCGAGGCGGTGCGCGACGTGGTGGTGGCGCTGGCCAAGGCCGGCAACTGGGTCAACGCCAACACCGAGGACGCCCGCAAGCTGGTGGCCAAGCGCATCAACATGGACCTGAAGAACGTCGACCGCTACGCCTATGTCGACGACCTGGTGGTGACCGAGCCGCCGATCCAGTACTACATCGACATCCTGCAGTCCGAAGGCAAGCTCGCTGCCGGCAAGGTGGCGGTGAAGGACGTCTACACCAACGAGTTCAATCCCTTCGCGCAGCAGCCGGGCGCGAAGTCCTGAGGACCCACCGGACATGAGCCTCAAGATCTCGGCCCGCGACCTGCGGATGGACTATGCGGCGCGCGGCGCGAGCGAACGCGTGCGCGTGCTCGAAGGCTTCGACCTCGACGTGCGCGATGGCGAATTCCTCTCGGTGCTCGGCCCGTCGGGCTGCGGCAAGTCGACCTTCCTCGGCATCCTGGCCGGGCTGACGGAGCGCACCGGCGGGCGCATCGCCATCAACGGCCAGCCGCTGGCGGGCATCAACCGCAACCAGGGCGTCGTGTTCCAGGGCTACGCGCTGTTTCCGTGGCTCTCGGTGCTCGACAACATCGCGGTCGGGCTGGAGATACGCGGCATTGGCAAGGCCGAGCGCCGCCGCACCGCGCACGAATACCTCGAACTGGTGGGCCTGCATGGTTTTGCAGACCGCTATCCGCACGAGATCTCGGGCGGCATGAAACAGCGCGTGGCCATCGCACGCTCGCTCGCCTACAAGCCCGACGTGCTGCTGATGGACGAGCCCTTCGCCGCCCTCGATGCGCAGACGCGCGAGATCCTGCAGAGCGAGCTTCTGCGCATCTGGGAGCAGCACCGCAAGACGATCGTCTTCATCACGCATAGCCTGGAGGAAGCCGTGTACCTCTCCGATCGGGTGGCGGTGATGACGCAGCGGCCCGGGCGCATCAAGGACATCATCGACATCCCGCTCGCACGACCGCGTTCGGCGGAGGTGCGCCACACGACCGACTTCGCCGCGCTGCGCCAGCGCGCGTGGGAGGTGCTGAAGGATGAAGTGCAGATCGGCCTGAAGCCGCGGTCGCTCGAAGGAGTAGTGTCATGAGTGCGCTCCGATTTTCTCCTTCCCCTCCTGGGGGAAGGTTGGGATGGGGGCACGCGGCCTTTGCAACGCCGCTGCTGCCTGATACGCCGCTTGCCCCCACCCCAACCCTCCCCCGTAAGGGGAGGGAGCCACAGCCAAAGGCGGGGGTGGGACGATGAGCGCAGTGCTCGATGCGCCGGTGGTTCGCACGCCCGGTCGATTCTTCAAGTTTGCACGCAGCCTTGCCCGCGTGGCCGAGCGCGGCATCGGCATCGTGATCTTCCTCGCACTCTGGGAGGCGCTGCCGCGCCTGGGCATCGTGAGCGACGCCTACCTGAGCCCCCCGTCCGCCGTGCTCGCAAGCATCATCCAGCTCGTCGACACCGGCCAGCTCTGGAAGCACGTGGCGGCGAGCTTGCAGCGCTCGCTGTGGGGCCTGCTGCTCGCGAGCTTCTCGGGCGTGGTACTGGGCCTCTTGATCGGCAGCTCCAGGCGCCTCGCAGCCATCGCTGATCCCGTGCTGCAGCTCTTCCGGCAGACATCGGCGTTCGCGCTGTTCCCGGTATTCATCCTGTTCCTGGGCATCGGCGAGCTGTCGAAGGTGGCAATCATCTTCTGGGCCTCGTTCTGGCCGGTGCTGCTGAGCACCGTGAGCGGCGTGAAGCAGGTCGACCGCCTGCTCGTCAACTCGGCGCTGTCGATGGGCGCCTCGCGCCGCTTCGTCTTCTTCAAGGTGGTGCTGCCGGCGTCGCTGCCTTCGATCTTCACCGGCGTGCGGCTGGCGGGGGCGTACAGCATCACGGCGCTGGTGGCGGCCGAGATGATCGGCGCGCATTCGGGCCTGGGCTTTCTCACGCTCAACTCGCAGGAGACCTTCCAGATCCCGACCATGTACGCCGGCATCCTGCTTCTGGCGGTGCTCGGCCTGCTGCTCAACTACCTGCTCGCCCTGCTGGAGCGTCGGCTGCTGCGCTGGCGCAAGGGCCTGAGCCTCGATGACTGAGCGCAAGTTGTCCAAGCGCGGGTCGGCGCTGGCCAGCACGGCGCTCGTGCTGACGGTGGCGCTCGCAGGCATAGGCGCCGCCTGGGCTTTCGCGGCGCCTCCGCTGTCGGGACTGCCCAAGGGACCGGTGCTCGCTCGTGCGATCGAGCGCGGCAAGCTGGTCGTGGGCGTGCGCCGCTATCCGCGCCCTGCCCCGCCCGAGGCGCCCACGCCGCCTGAGCCCGACGACTTCGACGCCACGCTCGCACGGCAATTGGCGGCTGCGCTGGGCGTGCCGCTGGAACTGGTCGGCCTCGACGCTGCGGCGCAGGAGACGGCGTTGCGCGAAGGCCGCGTCGACTTGCTGGTGGCCGGTGTGCCGGCGCAATCCGCATCCGGCATCGCGGCGGCGCCCGGCAGCTACGACATCGGCCGCGGCCTCGTCGTCTCGCTCAGGCGCGGCAAGGTTCAGGAGCCATCAGCGTTGCGCGACGCTTCGGTCTGCGTGGGCGAAGGTTCGGGCTACGCCGGCGCGGTGTCGCAGCGCTACGGCGCACAGCCGCGCAGCTATCCCTCTTCGGTGCATGCCGCATCCGCTTTCATGGCCGGCGAATGCGCGGCGCTCGCCGAGGACGCCCAGGTGCTGGAACGGCTCATGCAGAACGAGGAGTGGCGCTTCTACAAGGCGCTGACGAGCGATCTGCGCCTGCCCTCGGACGCGTCCATTCGCCTGCTCGAGGGCGATGCCGTGTCGCGCGATTACCTGGCGGCGGCCCTGCGCCATTGGCGTGCCGACGGTACGCTGGACAAGGCGCGCGGCGCACGTGCGGGCAACCTGCAGTTGGAGATCACGCTGCTCAAGGACGGCTTCGTCTGCCACTCCTGAGGGGCGCGGGGGCGTGTCAGGCCTGCGGCGCGCGCCATTGCGCAAGCGCGAAGTCACGGCTCACGAGGTTCTCGGCGAGCAGGAATTTCTTGACCTCGTCCAGCAGCGCCAGCCCTTCGGGCGGATACGCGGCTTCGGGGAAGTGGGAGAGCGGGTGGGAGATCTTCACGATCTCGAGCGGAAAGCCGCTCACCTCCGAGTGAAAGGCGTAGTAGTCCGCGCTGTTGCTCCGGATCTCTTGCAACGCCGCTCGGCGTGCGCGCGTCCAGGCGGCAGGCAGCTCGGGTGCGGCCGCAAGCAGCTTGCTCGACGCAATGATCACCGAGGTGCCGCGCAGCGCCGGGTGCTTCTCGGCCTCGTCGATGACCGGATAGCCGCGCGAGGCGAGCAGCGGCCCCACGTCGATCTGCGCCGCGAAGGCTGCGATCGAGCCCTGGTCGAGCGCCGCCTCGCCGTCGCGCGGGAACATGTGGATCACCTTGACGGATTTCTGCAACCCGTTTTCCTTGAGCAGGCCCAGCACGTAGCGGTGCATGTAGGAACCGCGCGCCACGCCGATGGTCTGGCCTTCGAGTTCCTTCACGCTGCGTGCGCCGTTGCGCGGCGTGAGCAGCCAGACGTTCATGCCGATAGCGTCGAAACCGATGAGCTGGCCATCGAGGCCCCGCGAGCGAGCGACCACGGCGGGCGTGTCGCCGTAGATGCCGACATCGAGGGCGCCCGAAAGGAAAGCCTCGTTGAGATCGGGTCCGTTCGGAAAATTGCGCGTCGTCACTTCCTTGAAACCGAGCGGGGCCAACTCGCGCTGCAGATGGCCCTGGCGCAGCGCCCAGCCGGTGGCGGCCGCGGGCTTCTTGCCGGGGCCGATATAGCCGAGACGCAGCACCTGGCTGCTGCCTTGTGCGAGGGAGAAACCGGGCAATGCGCTCGCGGCGGCCGCGGCGACGGCGCCGCGCAGCAAACGGCGGCGGCTGGAAAGATCGGGCATTTGAAGGACTCGCAGCGGGAAGGAAAGAGAAATACGGACTCAGTGCGTCCGCTGCAGGAGCTCGAAGCTCGCATCGGCCGACGCGGTGGATTGCCGGCCGCGGCCCCAGCCGACGGCACTGCGGTAGCTGCCCATCAAGACGGTGGCCGCGCCATCGCGCTCCTCGGCGGTGGCGCTGCGGTCCGCGATGGGCGCGACGTAGAGCGCATCCTCGGGGCAGTACAGCTCGCACATGAAGCAGGTCTGGCAGTCGTCCTGCCGGGCGATGCGCGGCGGGCCGCCCGGCACCGCCTCGAACACATTGGTCGGGCAGGCGTTAACGCAGATGTTGCAGCCGGTGCAGCGCTCGGCGCTGATGACTTCGATCATGCGGCCACCTCGTCCTGCACGGCATGACGCTGAACCCAGACCTCGTCGAGCCCGCCGCTGAGCAGCCGGTGGCGCTGCGCCGGATCGACCGCACCGTGTTCGCGCCGGCGGTGCATGCCGCGCGTTTCGGTGCGTTGCAAGGCGCTGCGATACATCCAGCGCGAGGTGGCCAGCATGGCGGCGGCTTCGCGTGCGCGAACAGCCTCTGTGGCCGTGGCAGCCGGAGCGCTGGTGCGCAGGCGCGCCCAAAGGGCATCGAGCCGTCCGAGCGAATCGCGCAGCGCATCGCCCTCCCGGAACCAGTTGCGCTCGTAGGGGAAGACTTCTGCCTGAACGGCGCGAATCACTGCCTGGCTGTCGAACGCCGCGGCGCCGCGCGAGGAAAGCGCCACGCCGCCTGCGCGCAAGGTCGTGCGGTTGGAACCGGCGGCGCGCGCGTCGCGTCCGAATGCCGCCGCGCCTGCCCCGGCCCAGAATCCGGAGGACAAGGCCCAGGCCGCGTTGTGGCTGCCTCCGCCCGTGAAGCCGCCGCAGATCAGCTCGCGCGTTGCCGCATCACCCGCGGCGTAGAGCCCGGGCACGGAGGTGGCGCAGCTGTCGTCCACCAGGTGCAGACCGCCCGTGCCACGCACCGTGCCTTCGAGCCGCAGCGTCACCGGAAAGTGCTGGGTGAACGGGTCGATGCCCTGGCGGTCGAAGGAGACGAAGAAGTTGGGCTGCGCCGTGCGCATCCATGCGCGGATCTGCGCGTCGGCGCGGTCGAGGCAGGCGAACACGGGTTGCGATTGCAGCGTCTGCGCGATCACGCTGCGCCCTTTGGAAGAGCCTGCGCCTTCGATGGGCGCGCCGTCGGCCGTGTAGAAGGTCGCCCAGTTGTAGAACAGCGACTTGGTGACGGACGAGAAGGCCGGCCCCAGTCCATAGGCATTCGAGAACTCCATGCCCGACAGTGCCGCGCCAACCTCGGCCGCCATCAGCTGGCCGTCGCCGGTGAGCACGTTGCAGCCGAGCGCCCGGCTCAGGAAGGCGCAGCCGCCCGTGGCAATGACGACCGCGCCGGTACGAGCGACCCAGGTTCCGCCGCTCTGACGGTTCACGCCGGTGGCGCCGCAGACGGTGCCGTGCTCGTCCACCAGCAATTCCAGCGCAGGGCTGTGGTCGAGGATGCGCGCGCCCGCTTCCTTCACCCGCTTGCGCATCAGCCGCATGTATTCGGGCCCTTGCAGCGATGTGCAGCGCAGTGCGCCCTGGTCGTCTGCGGGGAACGGATAGCCCCAGTCCTTGAGCCGCTCGACGTTGGCCCAGGTCTGTTCGAGCACCCGGTCCATCCAGGCATGCTCGGCGAGGTGGCCGCCCATGGCGAGCCGGCTGGCCTTAGCCTCCTCGCGTGCCGTGCCGTCTGGTGGCACGTGCCACAGGCCGGTGCCCGAGGGCGCGGTTGCGCCCGAGGTGCCGCAAAAGCCCTTGTCGGCCAGCAGCACGTGCGCGCCCTGCGCGGCCGCGCTCACCGCGGCCCATGCGCCCGCGGGGCCGCCGCCGATCACCAGGACATCGGCCTGATGCCTGTCGCTGCCGTCTCCCCCCGAAAGAAGCTGCCGCTCGAAATCTCTCGCGCCCATGGTCGTGCCTCGCAATGCAAAGAACGAGACCGTATCAAGGGCTGCCCGGCCACACAACGAAGGAAAGCATGGATCGATATGCGCCCGGTGCACGAAGCGACCGAAGCGGCCGGGCAACCCTTCCGGTCAGGCGCGCCGCTGCCCTGCCAACCGGCGCACCACCGTCACCAACCGATCGATTTCGTCGAAGGTGTTGTAGAAGGCCAGCGATGGCCGCACGGTGGTCTCGACGCCGAAGCGGCGCAGGATCGGCTGCGCGCAATGGTGGCCCGTGCGCACGGCGATGCCTTCGTCGTTGAGCGCATGGCCCACCTCTTCAGTGGTGTAGCCGTCGAGCACGAAAGACATCACGCTGGCCTTGTCGGCCGCCGTGCCGATCAGCCGCACGCCGGGAATCGCACCCAACTGCGTCATGCCGTACACGAGCAGGTCGTGCTCGTAGCGCGCGATGTTCTCGATGCCCACCTTGTTGACATAGTCGATGGCCGCGCCCAGCCCCACGGCATCGGCGATATTGCCGGTGCCGGCCTCGAACTTGTTCGGGATCGGCTGGAATACGGTCTTCTCGAAGGTCACGTCGGCAATCATGTTGCCGCCGCCCTGCCAGGGCGGCATGTCCTCGAGCACCTCGCGCCGGCCCCACACCACGCCGATGCCGGTGGGGCCGAAGACCTTGTGGCCGGAGAAGACGAAGAAGTCGGCACCGATGTCCTGCACATCGACCCGCATGTGCGAGACCGACTGCGCGCCGTCGACCAGCGCCTTCGCGCCGGCACGGTGCGCGAGCTCGACGATCTCCTTCACCGGCACCACGGTGCCCAGCGCATTGGACACCTGCGTGACCGCGACGATCTTCGTGCGGTCGTTCAGCAGCCTGCGATATTCGTCAAGCAGCACCTGGCCCGAATCGTCCACCGGAATCATGCGCAGCTTCGCGCCCTTGGCGGCGGCGAGCTGCTGCCACGGCACGATGTTGGCGTGGTGCTCGAGGTTGGACACGACGATCTCGTCGCCCTCGCCCACGTGCTGCCCGCCCCAGCTCTTGGCCACGAGATTGATGGCCTCGGTAGTGCCGCGCACGAAGATGACTTCTTCGACTTCCGGTGCGTTGATGAACTTGCGCACCCGGTCGCGCGCGCCCTCGTAGGCGTCCGTGGCACGAGCGGCCAATTCGTGCGCCGCGCGATGGATGTTCGAGTTCTCGTGCGCGTAGAAGTACGCGATGCGGTCGATGACCGACTGCGGCTTGTGCGTGGTGGCGGCGTTGTCGAACCACACGAGCTGCTTGCCGTTCACGCGCTCTTGCAGGATCGGGAAGTCGCGCCGCACGGCGTGGACGTCAAACGGCGGATGCCGGCCGCTGCCGGCAAGCGGCGCTGCGTCGGGCCCGCGCGGATCGGGCTTGACCGGCGTGACGAAGCCATTGGGCAGGCGCACAGCATCGACGAAGTAGAACTGCGGTTGGCTCCCTCGCCCCTCTGGGGAGAGGGTTGGGGTGAGGGGCGACCCCGCGCTTTGATCGGGCCGCAGGCCCTCACCTCCGCCCTCTCCCGCGAACGGGAGAGGGGGCGAGACCTGTGGAGGGGCGGACGCGGCAGAAGCTGCGCCGGCCGACGGATGCCCGAAGCTGTTGTTCAGGAAGTAGAACGGCGACGCGGAAGGCGTGTCAGGCGCGTTGACCTGCTGCGGCACGCCCAGCACCGAGCTGCCGAGACGAGGCTCGAAAGCCGGCGCCACTGACAGCACCGTGTCGGGCACCTCATTGCCCGCCACCGCGTGTGGCGCCAGGGCCGGCGCACGGTTCGCGAGCGAAGGCAGCTGCGTGGGCGATGCCGGCACCAGGTTGGCGCCGGGAATCTGCCCCTGCGGGATCGGCGTGCCGGGCACGCTCGGCCCGAAGCCCGCAGGACTCGCCAGCGGCGAGCCCGACGGCGCGATGTTGGCGGGGAACTGCGCCCCCGGCACCAGGGGGTTAGCCACGCCCGGCAACGCGCTCGGTGGCGTGCCCGGCAGTGCGGAGAACATGGCGCTCGCCATGCGCGCGAGGATGGCCGGGTCGAACGGCGCCTCGCCCGGAATCGATGGTGTGCTGCTCACCGCGGCTTACTTGTAGGTGTCGGGATAGTCGTGGTACTTGCCGATCTCGACGTCGTCGAGCACGGCCAGTGCGTCGGTGGTCAGCACCGCCAGCGAGCAGTACAGCGAGATCAGGTACGACGCGATCGCATGGTTGTTGATGCCCATGAAGCGCACCGACAGACCCGGGCCCTGCTCGCCCGACAGGCCCGGCTGGAACAGGCCCACCACGCCCTGGCGCTTGTCGCCCACGCGCAGCAGCAGGATCTTGCTCTTGCCGTCGGCCACGGGCACCTTGTTCGACGGGATCAGCGGGATGCCGCGCCAGGTGATGAACTGCGAGCCGAACAGGCTCACCGTCGGCGGCGGCGTGCCGCGGCGCGTCGCCTCGCGGCCGAAGGCCGCAATGGCCAGCGGATGCGTGAGGAAGAAGGCGGGCTCCTTCCACACCTTGGTCAGCAGTTCGTCGAGGTCGTCGGGCGTGGGCGCACCGGTCAGCGGGAAGATGCGCTGCTCTTCGCTCACCTGGGCCAAGAGGCCGTAGTCGGGGTTGTTGATGAGCTCGCTCTCCTGGTTCTCCTTGATCGTCTCGATCGTGAGGCGCAGCTGTTCCTTGATCTGGTCGTGCGGGCTGCTGTAGAGGTCGGAGATGCGGGTGTGCACGTCCAGCACCGTGCTCACGGCGTTGAGGTAGTGCTCGCGCGGATTCTCTTCATAGTCGACGAAGGTGCGCGGCAGCTGGTTCTCTTCTTCGCGCGAGGTGCAGGTGACCTTGATCGATTCGGGGTTTCTGACCTTGTTGACGCGGTAGATGCCCGCCTCCACCGGCACCCATTGCAGGAGGTGCGTCAGCCAGCGCGGGCTGATGGTCTCCAGCTGGGGGACTGTCTTGGTGGCATTGGCCAGCTGGCGGGCGGCGTTGTCGCCAAGGGCGGTGATACCACCGACTGTTGCGCTCATGAATCAAGGCTCCGTAGTGAGAGAAGTGGCCGCAAGTGTCGGGCGACCTGGGGTTTTCCCTCAACAGGCTATAGCCGCCAAGTTGATCCTTCGCACGAGACGCGATTGCTCCAATTGCTCGCAGCGCAGCAGCAGGCCCACCATGTTGATGTCGAGCGCCGCGGCCAGCTTGTGCGCCGTGACGATCGACGGGATGACACGCCCGCGCTCCACTTCCCCGACATAGGAGCGGTTCAGGTCGGCGCGCTCGGCCAGCGCTTCCTGCGACCAGCCCTTGCCTTCGCGCAGCTGGCGGATGGTCACGCCGAAGTCTTCGACGAAATCCTTCATGCGCCCGCTCCCTGCGGCGCGTTCTGCAGGCTGGCCTGGGTCACGCTCGCGCCCGGCTTCACGTCCTCCGTGATCCACACGTTGCCGCCGATGACGGCACCCTCGCCCAGCGTCACGCGCCCGAGGATGGTGGCGCCGGCGTAGATCACCACGTCGTCCTCCACCACCGGATGCCGCGGCAGCCCCTTCTGCAGGTTGCCTTCGGCATCGGTCGGAAAGCGCTTGGCGCCGAGCGTCACGGCTTGGTACAGGCGCACGCGCTTGCCGATGACCGCGGTTTCGCCGATCACCACGCCCGTGCCGTGGTCGATGAAGAAGCCCGCATCGATCTGCGCGCCGGGGTGGATGTCGATGCCGGTCTGTGCATGCGCCAGTTCCGCCACGATGCGCGCCAGGAGCGGCAGCCCGAGCTTGTAGAGTTCGTGCGCCAGCCGGTGGTGGATCATCGCGAGCACGCCGGGGTAGCACAGCAGCACCTCGTCCACGCTGCGCGCCGCCGGGTCGCCTTGGTAGGCGGCGAGCACATCGGTGTCGAGCAGGCGACGCAGCTGCGGCAGCGCACCCGCAAAGCGGCGCACCGCATCGGTCGCGGCATCGTCGATCTCGCCAGGGGAACGCGGTTCGTGCCGGGCGTTGAATTCGAGTTCGAGGCGTGCCTGTGCCAGCAGGGCCTGCAAAGCGGAATCGAGCGAGTGGCCGACGTAGAAATCTTCGCTCTCGTGGCGCAGGTCGGGGGGGCCGAGCCGCATCGGGAACAGCGCGCCCTTGAGCGCTTCGACGATCTGCGCGAGCGCGTCGCGTGACGGAAATTCGCGTGCGCCAGGCTCGCGCGAGCGCCGCTGTGAATCGCGCCATTCGTCGCGCACGCCATGCAGCGCGCGCACGATGCCGCTCACCTCGAAATGAGCCATGTGGTTGTTCTCCCTGGAAAGGAACGCTGCCGTCAGTCCTGCACCCACGGCAGGCCGTGGAAGCGCCAGCCGTCCGAGGCGCCGCGGTGCTGGTGGGCATCGATCTCGCCCTCGAAGCCCTCGAGCACGTTGAACACGTGCGTGAAGCCGGCCTTGGCGGCTGCTTCCGCCGCGAGTGCCGAGCGCTTGCCGCTGCGGCACAGCAGCAGCGCCACCGCGTCCTTGCCGCCGTGCTTCGCAAGCCTGGCCTCGAGCTCGCGCACAAAGCGCGGATTGCGCGTGAGCGCCGTGCCGGTCGCCCAGGCCACATGCAGGCTCTCGGGCACATGGCCCACGAACTTGCGCTCTTCGCCCGAGCGCACATCCACCAGCACGGCCCGGCCGCCCTGCACCAGCGCCCATGCGACGGGCGGCGTCACGCCGCCGGCGTAGGGCCATCCCGCTTCGGCCGCACGACCGCGCGCTTCCTCCAGAGCGGGCGGCAAGGCGACGAGATCTTCTTCAACTTCCACTGACATGCGCTTGGGCTCCTGTGCATTGCTTGTTCATTCACCATCCGGCTTGGTGGCGATGACCATCACTGTAGGAGCGGGGCAGTGAAGCTCCAACAACCGAAAAGTCGGTTCTAAACAACCAAACGGTCTAACGACTCTCTGCCGCCCGGCCATGGTCCAAGCGAGATTTGCGCATAAGCACATGCGCAATGGGCGCATGCGTCGGGCGCGAACTTTTCTAGCATGTGGCCATTGCATTGCGCCCAAGACACCACTCCCATGTCCCTGTCGATCGACACTCTTGCTCCGCCCCCTGCCCTCTCGCGGGGACGCGAACTCTCCGAAGATGGCTTGCGCATCGTGCCCATCGGCGCGGCCCTTGGCGCCGAGGTGACGGGCCTGGACGCCACGCGTCCGCTAAGCGCGGGCCAGGTGCTTGCGCTCAAGCGCGCGCTGCTCGAACGGCATGTGCTGGTCTTCAAGCGCCAGCAGCTCGACGATGCGCAGTTCCATCGCCTCGCGAGCTACTTCGGCAGCGTGTTCCGTCCGCCTGCGAACGTTCCGGTGCTCGGCTCCGATCCGTATGGCGGCAACACCCCCGACATCGTGCACGTGTCGAACCTCGAGGGCGGCGTGCTCGGGCACGACGAACTGGCCGCGCATGCCGATCATCACTGGACGCCGGTGCCCTCGTCGGGCTCGCTGCTCTACGGCATCGAAGTGCCGTCCGAGGGCGGCGACACGACCTGGTTCAATCTTGCAGCTGCCTGGGATGCGCTCGACGCTGGCACCCAGCGCGAGATAGCGGAGCTGAAGCTCATCACCTACAACCCCTTCCTGCGCAAGCTGAAGCCGCTGGCCACCGGTTCCCCGCTCTACCGCACGCCTGACATCGAGCCGCTCACGCCGTTCGAGGTGCACCCCTTGGTGCGCACGCACCCCGATAGCGGCCGCCGCATCCTGCACTTGGGCGAAAAGACCGAGGTCGAGATCGTCGGCGTCGATCCGCAGTACGGCGTAGCGCTCATCGCCCGGCTGCGCAAGCACCTGCTGCAGCCGCGCTTCGCATACACCCACCGCTGGTCGGCGGGCGACATCGTCTACTGGGACAACCAGGCCACGCTGCACGCGCGCAGCGCCTTCGACAGCGGCGAGCGCCGCCTGCTCAAGCGCATCAGCCTGTCGGGCAGCCGCCCCTTCTGAACGAAGCAAGCTTGCCGCGTAGGATGGCTCATGCCCTTCGGATAACGCCCGCGGGCACAGCATTCATACCGCCGTACGATGCCGCGGCAACCGGCCGAAAAACGGATGGCTCGGATCGTTGAAGCCCGGCAGCGACGACTGTCCCGTGGTCACGAGCGCATCGACCAGGGCCTCGTCGTCATCGGTGAAGCGATATTGCAGCGCGGGCTAAGCACATACGGGCTCGACGGTCGCCAACATGTGAACGCGACCCCCATCATCGCTCGGGCATACGCTCAGGGCCATGCACTCGTAGAACTCGCCTTTTGATTTCGCCTTAAAGCGCAGGCAATTGGCCAGCGCACCAGGCGGCACCCATGGCGTCGCTGTAGGCAATGGCTTGCTGGCGCTGCGTGCCGAGCAGGTCACTGCCCAAGGTCATCACATCACCAGCCTTCAGGAACACAGGCGGTTTCTGGCCGAGACCAACACCCGGCGGCGTACCGGTCGGGATCACGTCGCCGGGCTGAAGCGCCATAAAGCGGCTGAGATAAGACACGATGGTTGCAACGCCGAAAATCTGCGTGCGGGTGTTGCCGGTCTGCCGTCGAGTTCCGTTCACGTCGAGCCAGAGGTCGATATTCTGCGGGTCCGGCACTTCGTCAGCCGTCAGCAACCAGGGTCCTATCGGCGCATAGCCAGGGTAGCTTTTGCCTTTGGTCCACTGGCCTTCCATTTCGATTTGCCATGCACGCTCTGAGACATCGTTGCAAAGGCAGTAGCCGGCCACATATTGCAGCGCTTCTGCTTCGCTGACATGCCAGGCCGGACGACCGATCACGATCGCGAGTTCGACCTCCCAATCAAGCTTGCCTGAGCCGGGTGCGACGACGACCGGGTCGTTGGGGCCAGCCAGCGCGCTCGTGTGCTTGTTGAAGACAATCGGCTGTGTGGGAATCGGCGTGTTGGTTTCTGCCGCATGGTCGGAATAGTTGAGGCCGATGCAAACCACATTCGGAACCTGGCCTACGCAGGGGCCGAGCCGTGTATCGGCGGGCATGGCGGGCAAGCTCGACGTATCGAGGGCGCGCAGCCTTGCAAGGCTGTCGGGCGAAAGTGTTGGCCCGTGAATGTCGCTCACGACGGAAGACAAATCGCGCAAGATGCCTTGTGTATCAACGAGGCCGGGCTTTTCAGAGCCACGGGGGCCGAATCGAACGAGACGCATGAGGAATCCTTTTGGTTGTCAAAGCTGCTCGAGCGTCAGCGCAAGCTCGCCGAAGTTGCCATAGCGAAGCACGGCGGGACGCTTGAACGGTAGATCAATCGCCCCCGCGAATGAGCCGGTGATGACTGCCTGCCCGGCCTCCAGACCCGTGCCCTGGCTGCGCAGAAACTCGGCAAGCCAGTAAAGAGGCAAGCGCGGGTCGCCATTGGGGTGGCTGGCTGCAAATGTGACGTCGTCATGGCCCTGCACCGAGAGTTCAATCTCGAAGGGACCAGGAAATGGCTCCTGCGCAAAGTCCACGGTGGCAGTTGGCCCCAGCACCACGCTTTGGTGCCACAGGCTGTCGGCCATCAGTTCAGGGCCGCTGGCGTCTGCAGCATCGTCATAGCGACAACCAAGCACCTCGACCGCCAGCCGCACCCTGCCGATGACGGCGTTGACATCGGCCGGGGTGTAGGGGGTGGCCCGCGGCGGCAGGCTGTGCTTGAGCTCGAATGCCAGTTCGGGTTCGATGCGCGCTGCGGCTGTCGGTCCGGCAGGTGCGGCAGCCATGCCGCCCGATGGCCTTGCGTCATGCAGCGCGGCGGCGACCCAGCGATCGCCCGGGGGCAAGCCGCATTTCCAGCCGATGACGGGGCTGCCGCGCAGTTCGCTGATGCGCCGCTGGATGCGCCAACCGTCTTCCGGCGTGGCAGGGCGCAAGCCGGCCTGCAGTCTTGCACCGAAGCGGCCCGACGACTGAAGTGCGTGCAGGTAGCGCGCGGCGGCCTCGATGGCGCTCGGCTCCATGCTGGTCATGCGGCCAGCCTCGCGGGCGCTGTCGCCTTGCCAGAGCGGCGCAGCACACCTTGGCTGAAAAAGATCTCGTTGATCTCTTCGCAAGTCACAGAAGCGCCGCTCGCGCTTTTGATGCTCTCGATCTGGATGCCGTTCATTTGCCTGTTTCTTTGGTGTCGACTGAATTGCCCGTTTCGATCTGTGAACCTCATCCGGTTTTTTTTTTGCCGCCGGGCTGTCACCTTGCAGGGATCAGTGCAACGTCTCGAGCCGTTCGCCGGAGTCCGCGCGGAAAAGATGAACATGCGCACTGTCCGCACCCAGGCGCACCTGGTCGCCGGGGCGCACACTGACCCGTTCGCGCAGCACGCAGGTGAGCTTGGTGCCGCCCGCATCGACGATGAGGTGCGTCTCCGAGCCAGTGGACTCCACCACCAGCACGCGCGCCTCCACGCCCTCGGCCTCCAGCCGCAGGTGCTCGGGCCGCACGCCCAGCGTGAGGGCCTGCCCGCTTGCGCCCGGCACGCCGGGCACGGCCCAGTGGTTGCCCGCGTTGTCCACAACGCCCTCGCCGTTTGCCTTGACGGGCAGCAGGTTCATTGACGGCGAGCCGATGAAGGCCGCGACGAAGACGTTTCGCGGCCGGTCGAACAAGTCGAGCGGCGTGCCTACCTGTTCCACGATGCCATCGTGCATGGCCACGATCTTGTCTGCCATCGTCATGGCCTCGATCTGGTCGTGCGTGACGTAGACGGTGGTGGCCTTCAGGCGCTGGTGCAGCTCCCGAATCTCTGCGCGCATTGCCACACGCAGCTTCGCGTCCAGATTGGACAGCGGCTCGTCGAACAGGAAGACCTGCGGGTCGCGCACGATGGCTCGGCCCATTGCGACGCGCTGACGCTGGCCGCCGGAGAGCTGCTTGGGCAGCCGCGTGAGCAGCGGCTCCAGTCCCAGGATCTTGGCGGCCCGGGCCACGCGCTCTTCGGTCTCCTGTTGCGGCGCATGGCGCAGCTTCAGCGAGAACGCGAGGTTGTCCGCCACCGTGAGATGCGGGTACAGCGCATAGTTCTGAAACACCATGGCGATGTCGCGATCCTTGGGCAGCAGGCCGTTCACGCGGCGCCCGCCGATGCGGATCTCGCCGCCGTCGATGCCTTCCAGGCCCGCGACCATGCGCAACAGCGTGGACTTGCCGCAGCCCGACGGGCCGACCAGCACGACGAATTCACCGTCGCGGATGTCGATGCTCACGCCGCGGATGATCTGCGTGCTGCCGAAGGACTTGGCTACGTCCTGGATCTCAACTGTTGCCATCTTGGTGTCTCCTCATTCAAAAATTGAAGCTGTTGTCGCGCAGAGCCGGCCGCGTGCGGCTGCGCGCACCTGCGGGTCGAAGGGGGAGCTGTGATCCCTCATCCCGCTTGCCAGGCGGTTTTTAGCCGCGTGTATTCATGCAGATAGCGGCCCACGGCAGCGTCACGCAGTTCGGTGGACTGTTGCAACAGCGCAAGGGCCGCGTCAAAGGCGCCGGGGTCGCATGCTTCCAGCACTAGCACCCAGCGAGCCGGGGCCTGCAGGTCCTTGCGATCCTTGCTTTCGGCGGTGCGCTGGCCCGACATGCCGACGTCCGAGCCCAGCAGGTGCGCACCGCTGATGCGCGGCAGCCGCGCAGCGGCTTCCAGCGCCGAACTGAGACGCGGCACCACGTCGCGCACCGCGTCGTCCGCGATGTCGAAGCGCACGGTCAGCATCGCGCCACCCGAGCCCACGCCGTGGCTGGCCACCACGCGCGTGAGTGATCGCGTGGTCGTCTGAAAATGTGCGGTGGTCGCACGCGTCCACTCCGTAGGCTCGTTCAAGCGCGACAGATAGTCGCTGCCCTGGATGACCTGGAAGCTCGCGGTTTCATACAGAGTGAAGAACTCCGGCTGGGTCGCTGCATCGGCCGCGCGATAGCGGCGCCCCCGCACAAAACCGGGAATGCCCACGCGCTCGGGCATGTGCTCATGCAGATGCCAAGCGTAAAACTCTGCGCGCCCGGCCTCGGCGATGTCGTTCCAGATAGCCACTGCACCTTCACCTGCCAGCATGGTTTAGCTCCTTGATTGTGGTGGGCACGGCCTCGCGCAGGTTGAGCGCGACTTGGCCGACCCTTCGGAAACACAGCGCAGCCGCTTGCCCGGCCCCGCACGATGAACGCCTGTGAACGAGAACGACGCCTGGAGCGGCGGACGCGCAGGGCACCTTGGGTCCGGCGAGCTTCCGATGGGAAGTCCCTCATCCATTGGCGACTTTCAGCGGCGTAATCCCCATCATGGCCTCCATCACCTTGCGGCTGGGCCACAGGTCGGCGATCTCCGCCGCAGTGGCCTGCACGTCGGGCGCGATGGCGGCGATGCGCTCCGGCGGGAGTCGCGCCACGGGGCCGGCCACGCTGACGGTGCCGATGGCGCGGCGGCTTTGCGGATCCACGATGGCGCAGCCCACCGCGCATGTGCCTGGCTCCCCTTCCTCGATGGATGTGCCATAGCCGCGCTCGCGCGTCAGCGCAAGTTCGGCAAGCAGGCTGGCCTCGTCGCGCACGACTGGCCGGCCGAACCGGGAAGGCACGACGAAGCCGCGCGCCTTCACCAGGGCCACGGCCTGCGCGTCGTCCAGGGTTGCGAGCCAGGCCTTGCCGGTCGACGTGGCGTGCAGCACCACGGGCTGACCCATATCGGGGTCGTAGCGCAGGCCGGAGAGCGCGCCCTGGGCTTTGGCGATCCAGATCAGCGCGTCGTCTTCCACCAACGCCAGGCGCACCAGTTCGCCGGTGCGCTGGGCGAGACGGTCCAGGGAGGGCTGGCAAATCTCCGTGATTCCGGAGGCCGCGAGGAAGCGAAAGCCGATGGCGGCCAGTTTCACCGTCATGCGATAGCGCTGGCTGTACTCGTCCTGAACCGCCAGCCCCCTCCTCACCAAGATGGACAGCAGCCGGTGCACCGCGCTTTTGGGCAGTTCCAGTCGCCGCGCGACCTCGCTGATCGGCAGCCCTTGGGGGTAGTCGGCCAGCAGCGTGAGGATGTCCAGCACGCGCTCGATCATGTCGCCAGTGGCCACGAAAATCTCCATGAATTTAGAACAGGGTTCCAATGTAGCACCGCGACTTGACCCAGTATCAAGGGATATCCCGCATGACTCGGCATATTCAAGCCACTACATTGGAACAATGTTCTATGCGAGGTCATCTTTATGAATGCCATTCCCTACGCGGAGGCCGCGACTGTGGCGCAGACAGACCCCCGACCGCCGGGCTTCTGGGCGCGTTTCGCCTGGTTTGCCCCAGCCGTCGCCGTGCTGCTCGCCGTCACGCTCTATCCCACGGCCGTGGTGCTGTGGCTGAGCGTCCACCGCACGCGCCTGTATGAAGTGGTGGCAGGCGTGGGCCTGGCGAACTATGTCTCGGTGATCTCTTCTCCGGCCTTCCTCGAACTCAGCCTCAACTCCCTGCTGTACGTTTTTGGCGCGCTGGCGGTGGTGCTGCCTCTGGGGCTGGCCAGCGCCCTTGCACTGCAGAACATTGCGCGCGGCGCTGCATATCTGCGCACCCTGCTGCTGCTGCCCTGGACGCTGTCCATGGGCGTGGTGGGCTGCTTCTGGCTGTGGCTGCTCAATCCCTCGTACGGGCCCATGAGCTATCTGATGCGGTCCCTGGGCATGGAGCCCGGCCTGATGCTGGGCGATCCTTCGCTGGCGCTCGTTCTCGTCATCCTGGTCACCGCGTGGTGGTCCTTCCCCTACGTGATGGTGATGATGAGCGCCTCGCTGCAAAGCATCCCGGCGGAGCTGTATGAGGCGATCGACATCGACGGGGGTGGCCTGCGCGCGCGCCTGCGCCACGCGGTGTGGCCGCACATCGCGCCCACGCTGGGCAGCACCGCGCTGGCGCTGGGCATCCTCTATCTCACGCTCATCACGCTGATCCTGGTGCTCACCGGCGGCGGGCCGCTGGGCTCGACCGCAACCTGGAGCTTCGAAGTGTTCTCCAGCGCTTTCCGCTCGGTGGACCTCTCGCCCTCGTCGGTCATCTCCGTCGTGGTGCTGGGGGTCAACCTCCTCCTTGGTTACCTTTACACGCGGCTCACCGGCCGCGTCTCGGGCTGAACATCATGCATATCCGCCGTTCCGAAAAAATGCTGTCCTGGACCGTGCTGACGGTCCTGGTACTGGTCGTGCTGATCCCGCTGTCCTGGGCGGTGCTCACCTCGCTCAAGAGCGAGGCCAATGTCATGGCCTACCCGCCTACCTTCTTCCCCAGCGAGCCGAGCCTCTCGGCGTACAAGGCGGTGTTCCGGAACGAGACCTTCGGCTCCGACCTGTTCAACTCGGTGCTGTATGCGGTCGGCGCAGTCGCGCTCGCAGTACTGCTGTCCGCGCCCGCCGGCTACGCGGCTTCACGCTTCGAGTTCCGCGGCAAGCGCACCGTGATGCTGCTGATCCTGTCCACGTCCATGATTCCCGGCGTTGCGCTGCTGGTGCCGACCTACTTCCTGCTGGACGCGCTGGGGCTCTTGAACAACGCGGCGGTCATCATCGTGGTGCAGGCCGCACGCCTGGTGCCGCAGACGGTGTGGTTCATGCAGAACTTCGTGGACGCGGTGCCGCGCGAACTGGACGAGGCGACCCAGGTGGACGGTGCCAATCACTGGCAAACCTTCACACGGGTCATCTTGCCGCTGGTGCGGCCCGGAATCGCCGCAAGCGCCGTCATCGGCATGGTCACGACCTGGAATGACTACATCACCGTGGCCGCGTTCGCGCCCGAGGTCGCGCACCGCACGCTGCAAGTGGCCCTGGTCAACCAGGTGTTCGACAGCATCGGCATCACCTGGTCGTACGTCATGGCCTACGCCGTGGTGTCCTCGCTTCCCATCGTCGCCATCTTCGTGCTCGCGCAGCGATGGTTCATCAGCGGCCTGACCGCAGGCGCCGTCAAAGGCTAGTCCAACACACGTGCACTTAAACCAGGAGACAAACATGAACGAGCAGAAACCAGCAAGCATGAACGAACAGAAACCAGCGCCCCGTACGAGCCGGCGCATCTTCCTGGGCGGCATGGCTGCCATGCTGGGCGCACCCGCGGGCCGGGCCTTCGCCCAGACCACCGAGACCATCGCCTACGACACCTTTCTCGACCCGGCCAACACCAAAGATCCGCGTGCGGCGGCGCAGACGCAGATGATCGCGGCTTTCGAGGCCAGCCAGCCGCGCGTGAAGGTACGCGTGGTGGTGGACCCCGCCGGGCAGAACGGCGTACGCGCGGCGCGCGCCAAGTCGGACAGCCCCGACGTGATCCGCGTGAACAACTTTCAGATGCCCGAGTTCGTGTCCACCGGCTCGGTGCTGGCCATCGACGAGCTGATCGCGCGCGACAAGGTGGACACCACGGACTGGCTGATCGGCCTGGACCAGACGCGCGTCAACGGCAAGCTCTGGGGCTTGCAGCAGGACTATCGCATTCCGATCTTCGTCTACCGCAAGAGCAAGTTCGACGAGGCGAAGATTGCGACGCCGCCGCGCTCGTACGGGGAAGTGAGCGCGCTCGGGCCGCTGCTGACCAAGCAGAACCAGATGGCCTACGGCGTCCCTATCGGCCTGAGCGGCGGAATCGGCGGCGCGCAGGCGTTCATGGAGTTCATCGTGAGTTCCATCGTTGCGGGCAACGGCGACCCGTTTTTCGCGGCCAACGGCCGCGAGATCGGCTTCAGCGACAAGCGGCTGCTGCTGGCCGCCACCATCGTCAAGGACCTCTTCCAAAAGAAAGCTGCGACGCCTGTGAGCCTGCAGTTCGCGTACAACGAGCTCCAGGATGGGATGCGGGCGGGCACGGTGGCATCCGCCACCTTCGGGCTGTACCGCTACCGTGGCCTGAAGGCAGCCGTGGCCGACGATCTGGCCTGGGCGCCAGCGCCCTCGGTGGAGCCCGACGACAAGCACGCGGTGTACGGCTTTCAGATGTGCATCAATCGCCATTCGCCACGCCAGGGCGGCGCGTGGGAGTTCGTCAAGTTCATGGCCAGCCCGGCAGCTCAGGCGATCGCCGCGCGAGGCGGCGAAGTGGTGGCGCGCGCCAGCGCCTACAAGGACGCCTATTTCAAGACGCCGGAAGCCGAAGACCAGCTGGGCTGGAAAGCGCTGGTGGAAAAACGCGGCCGCATGGTGAACTACTCCATCATCCAGTCAACCTTCAACCAGATCTGCGGCGAAGCCTTCCAGCGCATGATCCTGCGTGACCTGGCGCCTGCAGCCGTGGCGCTCGAGGTGCGCACCCGCTACACCGAAGCGCTGGCCAAAGCATGATGCCGCATGTCACCGGAACAACCCGACTCTATGGGTTGGTGGGCGATCCGCTGACGACAGCCAAGTCGCCCGAACTGTTGAACCGGCTCTTCATCGAAAAGCGCGCAGACGCGGTTTGCGTTCCATTCGCTGTCAAGGACGATGACCTGCCCGCATTCGTCACCGGAGCACGGGCGCTGGGGAATCTTTCCGGCGTGCTGGTCACGATGCCCCATAAGCAACGGATGCTGTCCTTTGTCGACGAATTGCATCCGACTGCTCGTCAGGTTGGCGCACTCAACGTCATCCGCTGCGATAAGGATGGACGCTGGGTCGGTGCGATATTCGATGGCCTCGGTTGTGTGCTTGGCATGCAGTGGGAGGGTAACGACCCGGCGAACAAGTCCGTTCTTCTCGTCGGCGCCGGGGGTGCAGGCAGAGCCATTGCATTTGCAGTCGCTTCCGCGGGCGCCCGGGCGTTGACCATCTTCGATGTCGACGAGCGCCGCGCCGACGAACTCGCCAAATCCGTCGCCGCCGCAACCGGTTGCACCACAAATTCCGGTTCAGCCGATCCACGCGGATTCGAGATCGTCATCAACGCCACGCCGCTGGGTATGCACGCGAACGATCCCATGCCCGTGAATCCCGAGCGGCTGGATCCCGGCAGCATCGTCGTAGACATCATCAATGCACCCGAGCCGACGCCGCTTTGCCGCGCCGCCGATGCACGCGGTTGCCGCACCCAAGTCGGCCGCCCGATGCATGAAGGGCAGGCACTGCATGCCCTTCGTTTTCTTGGATTCGACTACCGGCCTGACGGCAAGTCGCTACCGGGCGGGCCCGGAACCACGCAGTTGTCGCCCATCTGAATGAAAGGAAGATCTTATGAATAGGCTTTTCACAGGTGCCGCAGCATTCCGTGCGGCTGGCTGCACGAGGGGAGAACGCGCATGAAAGTTGCATTGCTGGAAGCCAGCCATTGGCATGTCCCGCTCTATCTTGATGCGCTTGAGGCGCCCGGGATCGAGGTGGTTGCCGTTTCGGATGCGGAGCATGTCAAGGGCGAGGCAATTGCCGCGCGATTCGGGAGCAGACTGTACTCGTCGCCCTATGAACTGCTCGAGCGCGAGGAAGTCGATTTCGCCTTCGTGTTCGGTCGGCATTCCGAAATGCCGACGCTCGCGGAAGCGGTGATCGCCCGGCGGATTCCATTTGCGCTGGAGAAGCCCTGCGGTGTCAACATGTCGCAGGTTTCCCGGTTGCGGAAACTGACCGAGGAAGCCGGTCTTTATTGCGCGGTGCCGCTCATCTTTCGCATGAGCGACCTGCTCAGCGCGGTCAACGGTGCCGAGGGCCGCGTGCCGTCGGACTTCAACTACATGTCCTTTCGTTTCATCGTCGGTCCGCCCGGCCGTTATGAAGCCGCGGGCTCAGGCTGGGCGCTCGATCCCGCGTTCTCAGGTGGCGGGTCCACGATCAATGTCGCGACGCACTTCATAGACTTCTTCAGATTGCTGACTGGCAAGGAGATCACGCGCGTCTCTGCCACCATGAACTCTCGGACGCACCGGGGTGCGGTTGAGGACTACTCGTTGCTGACGATGCAAACCGAGGATGGCGTGATTGGACTCGTGGAGACCGGATACAGCTTCCCCAGCACTTCAGACGAACAGCGCGAATTTTCGTTCACCCTTTCGTCCGATCGCATGTACGCGAAATCGGGACCCGACCGCATCGAGATCCGCGACCGAACCAATCTTGCCGCCGGCACCCGGAGCCTGCGTCTTCAGCTGGAAACCGACGCCTACTACCCGTTGTTCGTCAGGCGGGTGCTTTCTGAATGTCGCACGGGCGCAAAACCGATCGCGTCGTTGCGCGACGCCGAGGCCATGATGCAGGTCATGGACGCGGCCTACGCTTCGGCTCGGCAAGGAGGTGCGCTCCAGACTCTTGCGCCGATTGCTGTGTGATCCAACCAACCGCGCATCGCCACCTACGCCAGTGCCGCGCATCTCGCATCTCTATAGCACTCGCTGACCAATCAACTGAAAGGGACTTCGATGAGCAAGACTGCGCGATACCAAGGTCCATTGCCGCTTGACCAGGCGAAATCCAAATTTGTTCTCACCCCTCTAGAGGACAACCGCTTTCATCGGGATGGTCCTCGCGCCAATGTTGAGTACCGGGATCTCGGAATGGCGGATGCTTCGGGTGGCCGCATCAGCGCCAAGCATATCCGCGCTGTCAGGCCGTTCGGCAAGGAGACCGGTTGGCATTGGCACGACATGACCGCGCACTTCGTTTACGTGCTGAAAGGTTGGGTCGAATTCAGGTTTGACGGCATACCCGAACCTGTGACCGTCGTTGCCGGCTCCTGCCTCAGTCAGCCCGCAGGAGTGGCGCACAACGTCATTCGCCAGTCTGACGACCTCGAACTGATAGAGATCAACACGCCCGCGGAATATGTGACGGTCGAATGTTCTCTCTGAGCGGCCGCGGCGCATCCCCGCCTCCACTCTCGGATCTCGGAAAGATCAGCTGCGTCGCAAGTCTTCGTGGCGCTCGCAGAGCGTCACCGCGCAGTCGATGAAGACACGCACCTTCGCACTGAGGTAGCGGTTTGGCGCGTAGATCACGTGGACGGGGATCGTGGCGGCGCGCCAATCTTCGCAGCGCGACGAGTTTCCCCGCCGAGATAGCCTCATGAACCGAATACGCGGGCGCCTGGATGATTCCCAGACCCGTCCAGCCCGGACACCATCCAGCAACTGATCGACCAGCACGAAGCCATCCTTTAGCGGGCACTGAAATCGCATCCGGACGACGACCTCGAGCGCTATGCCCAGGCAGTGAGCTGGGGCCTGCACGACCAGATGGTTGACGCCATCGACGCACCTCGGAGCTGTCGGTCAACCTTTGCTGCGAAAGATTTGAGACAGGGACCGATTAGCGGGCGGTTGCCAAGCGGCCATGGCGGAAATGTCCGAGACTCCACTCGAGTCGGAAGCGGTCAAACTCTGGCCTGACGACCCAATCAACTCAATCGCGATGCCCACCAATCGACGAGACTTCCTTCTGACCGGCGCAACCCTTCCGCTGATCACGGCATGCGCGAGTGACATCACCCGACTGGACTCTCGTCCAGTCGCAGACTTGGCGAAAGACCTCGGCGTGTGTGCAGCGTCTTACACGGTGCTGCGAAAGGGCATGCCGTCCTCGCCCATGGCCCTCACGGGTTGCGATGCTGAACCGAGGCCAGACGCTGTCTTTCAGGCTGCTTCTCTGACCAAGCCGGTGGTGGCGTTCGCAGCACTGCAGCTGGCGTTGGTAGGTCGCCTTGACCTCGACGCCCCGGTATCCACCTATCTCCCCCAAGGCTACCGGAACTTCCACCGCATGTTGGCCCGATCGGACAACGACGCCCACGATGTCGTTCCGGTCGGGACGTTGGGTCAGATCTCCGTGCGCCACTTGCTGAACCACACGTCGGGCCTGCCGAATTGGTCAAGTGAACCCATGTCCTTCGCATCGAAGCCGGGGGAGCGCTGGGGCTATTCCGGTGAAGGATTCATGCTGCTGCAATCGGTCTTGGAAGCGATCTCTGGCACCGAGATATCGGTTTGGCTGGACGACCGGGTGTTCCGACCGCTCGGCATGGGCGACTCAAGCTTGGTGTGGCGGGACGCCTACGAAGGCCGTGCCGTTGACGGCACCTTGCCGTTCGGGCTACGGCAACGCGTTCGCTTCCGCAGCGCCGTGGCTGCGGCCTCGCTGTACACCACTGCGGCCGACTATGCGTGTTTCATGGCGGCGGTTCTGTCGGATGGCCACCTCTTGTCAACGATCTCGTCGAAGCCGGTTCTGGTCGATGCGTCGCTTGGACTTCAATGGGGGCTGGGTTGGGGAATCGAGCAGGCGCGGGGTGGCCCATACCTTTGGCAGTGGGGAAACAACCCGGGATTTCGCGCGTTCGCCATGGCTTCGACATCTTCAAAGGATGGGTTCGTCATGTTGACGAACCACGGGCGCGGCATGCCGCTGGCGGCATCTCTGGCGCGGTCCGTGGTGCCATCCGAGCATCAAGTTTTCCGCTTCCCTCGGGTCTCCTAGCGGAGAACGCCTGGGTTACCGGGTTTTTGGAGCGCGGCGCGCCAGCGCGCGGATGCTGGGGTGATGTGCACGTCTTCCAATCTACCGTGTCTCAGACACTAATGGCAGGTCCCGGGCTTCATGTCCCGGACATCAATGGCAAGGAACAATACCTACGTCCTTCTATATTTGGGGCACAAGAAGTAAGTGGCTAAAATGGCTAATTATCGAGAGACTCCCCGAGGATCCCCCCATGCAGATCAGCGCCACGGAAGCCAAAAATCGATTCGGCTACTACCTCGGCCAAGCCGAACGCGAGCCTGTTCACGTCATGAAGAACGATCGCGTGGCAGGCGTGATTGTCTCGGCAGCACGTTTTGCCGAACTGGAAGCACTAGAGCAGAAAAAATCGATGGCTCAGCGCAAGCGGGAGTTCAATGAGACGTACAAAGAATGGATTGCCGAGCAAACCAATCTGGTAGAGCGGGTCGGCGTTTTTGGCGAAGAGTTCAGGCCCTGGTGAAAGCGGCGCTCAGTGGCCCAGTTCGACGTCTACCCTAATCCCTCGAAGCTGCAACGTGCAGACATCCCTTGCATGGTCGACATCCAAAGCGATCTTCTCTCGGCATTGCCCACACGCCTGATGGTCCCGCTTGCGTCCCGCAAGCATATGCTGGCCGCCTTGCCTCGTGCACTTTGTCCACCGGTGCAGTGGGAAGGCCACTCCTTGGTCGCTTTGCCGCATATGGCCGCGGCGTTTCGTGTCAAAGATCTTGGTACCTCGCAAGGCAACCTGCGGTCGAAAGCAAGTGAACTCGTCGGCGCCTTGGACGCTGTGATAAGCGGCGTGTGAGCTCATCGGAGCCCCGGGAGTGGCTGCCCGGGCTGACGTTCCGCCGGGCCTGTATTTACGACGCAGGCACAAGTCGTAGGTCTTGCGCGGGATCGGCCTCGTGAGTCGATCCTGAACAGCCTGCGCAGCCATGTCTTCAGTCACACCACCAACCGCATCGACGTCGAGCTCGGCGCACGGCTCTTCCGCCACCTCGTGCAACTCCCGCTTACTTACTTCCAGGCCCGGCGCGTCGGCGATTCGGTCGCCCGCGTGCGCGAACTCGAGAACATCCGCAGCTTCCTCACCGGCAACGCCCGACACCTAACATGCCCGGCTCAACCGCCGCGACGCCGTGCGAGACCAGGCGCGCCCATGGCCGTAGCCCGTGCTTCTCCGCAAAACTTCGCTCCGCAACGATCATCGCCGCTGCGCCGCTGTTGAGCCCTGGCGCGTTCCCGGCAGTGATCGTTCCTTCCTTTCGAAACGCCGGCTTGAGCTTGGCCGGTGATTCGACCGTGGTGTCGGGCCGTGCCCGCATCCGTTCGAGGGCAGCTCAGGGCCGCTCTCAGCGAACCTTCACCACGACCTTGCCTTTGGCACGCCCCTGCTCGACATAGGCCAGAGCCTCTGCGGTCTGGTCCAGCGTGAACGATCGGTCGACGACGGGACGGATCGCACCCTTCTCCACCAGCGCTGTGATCTGGCTCAGCTGCTTGCCTTCTGCGCGCATGAAGACGAACGCATAGGTGACGCCGCGCGCCTTGGCCTTCCTTCGAATGCCGAAGCTCAGCAGGCGCAGCACCTGCTTCACCGGCCAGGGGAATCCCTGCTCGGCAGCGAAGGCGGGCGTGGGCGGCCCGGAGATCGAGATGAGGTGCCCGCCGGGCTTGAGCACCTGCAGCGATTTGTGCAGCTCGTCGCTGCCGAGGCTGTTCAGCACCACGTCGTAGTCACGCAGTTCGGTGGCGAAGTCCTGCTTCTTGTAGTCGATGACGACGTCGGCGCCCAAGGCCTTGACCCAATCCACGTTCGCTGTGCTCGTGTTGGTGGCGACCCAGGCGCCAAGGTGCTTGGCCAACTGGATCGCGACGGTGCCAACCCCACCTGAGCCCGCCTGAATGAACACCTTCTGCCCCTTCTTCAGCTTGGCCGTCTCGACGAGGACCTGCCAGGCGGTCAGCGCCACGAGCGGCAGCGAAGCCGCTTCGCCCATGCCGATGTTGGCGGGTTTGCGAGCCACCGACGTGGCCTTGACCGCGATCAGCTCCGCGAACGTGCCAATCCGGTCGTCGTCGGGGCGGGCATAGACCTCGTCACCCACATTGAAGTCCCGAACGAGACGGCCGACCCGCACGACGGTGCCGGCCACGTCGTTGCCGAGGATGAGCGGCATGCGGTAGGGAAGGACGCTCTTGAACTCGCCGGTCCTGATCTTGGCGTCCAGCACGTTCACGCTGGCGGCGTGGATCTGGATCAGCACGTCGTCGTCTCGCATGCTGGGTTCCGGCATGTCGGCAACGCGACCGACTTCCTTCTTGCCGTAGCGGTCGATGATGAAGGCTTTCATGGGGGTCTCACTCTCTTGGAAATGGTAGGGCCAGGTGGCAGCCGGTCGACCCGGGATTCGAAATCGTCAATGTCTTGCCGCTCCCTCAGGCGCTCACGTCCATAACCGTGCGCCCACGCACCTGCCCTCGCAGCACGGGCTCCGCGAGGCCGGGCACATCCGCGAGACCGACCACCTGGGTGGCACGCGCAAGCTTGCCCAGATCGAGGTCCGTCGCCAGGCGGGACCACGCTGCCAGACGCACATCCTGCGGTGCGTTGACCGAATCGATGCCGGCCAGCGTGACATTGCGCAAGATGAAAGGAAGGACCGAGCCGGGAAGGTCCATACCCTGTGCCAGGCCAAACGCGGCCACGGCGCCGCGGTAGCGGGTCTGGGCCAGCACATTGGCCAGCGTGTGGCTACCCACCGAGTCGATGGCTCCAGCCCAGCGCTCGTTGCCGGTCGGCGCGCCCGGTTCGGACAGCGTGCGGCGATCAATCACCTCCACGGCGCCCAGGTCACGCAGATAGGCCGTCTCCTCCGCGCGCCCGGTCGAGGCGACGACGCGGTAGCCGAGCTTGGACAGCAGCGCGATGGCGACGGATCCGGACCCACCGCCGGCGCCGGTCACCAGCACCTCGCCCTTTTGTCCGGTGTCAGGCCGGCGTGCTCCAGCGCCAGCACGGCAAGCATTGCCGTGTAGCCCGCCGTGCCGATGGCCATGGCGTCTCGCGTCGAGAACACGTCTGGCAGCTTGATCAACCAGTCGCCACTGACGCGGGCCTTCTGCGCGAGCCCGCCGTGATGCGTATGGCTCAGGCCCCAGCCGTTGGCAACCACGCGGTCCCCCGGCGCGAACGCCGGGTGTGAGGACGTTTCCACCACGCCGGCGAAATCGATGCCTGGGATCAGTGGAACTGGCGAATGAGAGTGTTCAACTGCGCGCGCGCAGGCGACTTGTTCGGACTGGCGCGCAGAGAACGATGTCAGGGGTGGCATGAGAGCACCTCAGGTTGTTGCAGGTTGATCGAAGATCAGAAGGGATTCGCGTCGAACGGTATCAGGCCGCGGCTTTCGGAAGGCTCGCGAGTCGCAGCGCGTCGTTCAACACCTTGGCAGCCACGTCCGGCCGCTCGAGGACGATGAAGTGGCCGGCGCCAGACACCTGGACAAACTCGGCTGCGGGGAGGAGCTGCTTGTTGGCTTGCCGGTCCGAGGGTCTTGACCAATCCTTCTCTCCGTAGATGAGATGAACGGGTGCGCTGACCTCGGGGTAGCGGGCGCGGGCCGTGATGAGGCTGGGCAGGTTGCCGTACACCGCGCGAGCAACGAACGGATAGCCCGGCCGACGTCCGACCTTCAACAGTTCATCGAGGTAGTCATCGCGCAGGGCGGCCGTGTCGCCGAGACCCTCACGGAGCACGGCGCGCACGATCGGCTTGGGTTCGACGCCCGCGATGGTCCGGCCTATACCCGGCGCCAGCGCGCCTGACACGACGAACCGGGCCAGCAGGCTGGACCGCGCGATGCCGCCCGCGTAGTCATAGGCATTGATCGCCACGACACGCCGCACTCTCTCGGGCAGATCGGCCGCGGTGGTGAGGGCGAGCGTCGCGCCCATCGACTCGCCGAGCAGCGTGACGTCGCGCAGATCGAGGCGGGTGATGAGGCGCTTGACCGCCGCGCGCATGGCCGGCTCCTCATAGGACGCGCCCGGCACGATCTGCGAGTAGCCCATGCCAGGGAGATCGAGGGCATACACCGTGTACCGCTCCCGGACCAGCGGGATGAGGTGGCGGAAGTGCTCGGCCTGGGTGCGCACGGTGTGCAGCAGGACCAACGGTGGCCCCATGCCGCCCGAGAGATAGCGCAATCGCCCCAGGCTTCCCTCGTTTGATCCGAGCGGATCGAGAAAGTGTTCCTTGGTCCCGGGAATCTTGATGGAGGAATGTGAATCCATGCTAGTGGGTGACACGGGGGACTCCTTGTATTTTTTGAGGGATGCTTGCTGGCGCACTCCATGCGCCTTCATGCGGATTTCAGAGCAGTGCGCAGGCCGAATGCGATGCGGCCACTCAGCGCAAGGGCTGGTAGCGCGATGCCACTTCGTTGCTCGAGAGGTGGAGCGCCATCGCCTTGCGCGCGCCTTCGTAGGCATCCCACAGGGCTACGTCGCGCAGCGAAGGAAGCGTCACCGACTCGCCGCGCTCGAAGCCCTGCAAGGCGGCGTCCACCAGGTCTTCGGCACGCATCACGATCTGCGCCGGCAGATGCTCCACGGGAAGGCCGCCGCGTGCCCAGAATTCGGTGGCCGTTGCACCCGGCAGCACGGCTTGCACCCGCACGCCTTTGTCGGCCAGCTCGTGTTGCAGCGATTGGCTGAAGGCCAACACGAAGGCCTTGCTGCCGCCGTACACACCGTTCAGGGTTTCCGGCGAGACCGCCACGACCGAAGCGATGTTGATCAACGCACCTCTGCCGCGTGCCACGAAGCCGGGCACCGCCGCGTAGCTCAGCCGGGTCAGCGCCGCCACGTTGAGGTCGATCATGCGCCCCATCTGGTCCACGTCGCTCTCCAGCAGCGGCGTGTGCGTGCCGATACCGGCGTTGTTGACCAGCAGGGTGATGCTGGCATCTTGCTTGAGCTTGTTCTCCACGCTGCGCAACGCCACCGGGTTGTTCAGGTCGGCGGGAAAGACCTCCACCGCGCGGCCGTGGCGGCTGGTGATTTCCTCAGCCAACTGGTTCAAGCGCTCGCGGTTTCGGGCGACAAGGATCAGGTCGTAGCCGAGTCGCGCCAGGCGATCGGCGTAGAGGGCGCCTATGCCGGAGGAGGCTCCGGTGATTAGGGCGGTGCCCAGGTTCGTCTGCGTCATGGTGATGCTCCGTTTCGGGGTTGCGATGGAGCCAATGTTGCGCCGTCTGGCGTTTGGCGTAAATGACGCTTATAGTCGTGTTTTATGCCATCTTCTGCGAGACCGCACATGCACAGAATCGGCTACGTCCTGCCGGCCGGCTTCCAGGTGATGGCGCTGGCCACGCAGGCAGTCTTCGAGTTCGCCAACCTTATTGCGGGCGAGCCCTTCTACGAGGTGACTTGCCACTCGATGCCCGGCGGCACCGTGAAGGCTTCGCTGGGCACGGCGCTGCAGACGAGCCCCTTCACCGCACGCAGCACGGCTGACACCTGGATGGTGGTCGGCGTGCTCGACCCATTGGCCACTCCCTCGCCACCCGAACTGCTGCATGCGCTGCGAAAGTGCAGCGCACGGGCGCGTCGGACCGTGGGGCTGTGCACCGGTGCCTTCGTGCTGGCCGAGGCCGGCCTATTGGCAGGCCGACGCGCCACGACACACTGGGCCTATGCGGACGCACTGCAACGGCGGCATCCCGATGTCCAGGTCGAGCCGGACCGCATCTTCATCGCCGATGACCCGATCTGGACTTCCGCCGGCATGACGGCGGAGCTGGACTTGGCGCTCGGCCTCGTCGAGAAAGACCTGGGCGACGACGTGGCGCGATCGGTGGCCCACCGGCTGGTCATGCACCAGCGCCGCTCGGGCGGCCAGTCGCAGCATTCGGAGATCCTGAACCTCGCGCCCCGCTCGGACCGCATCGCGCGAGCGCTGGAGCATGCACGCCGCCACCTGGCGCAGTCGCTGGGCGTGGAAGAACTCGCTGCGGCTGCGAGCCTCAGCCCGCGCCAGTTCAGCCGTGTCTTTACCGCCGAGACCGGGCAGTCGCCGGCCAAGGCGGTAGAGCGTCTGCGCGTGGAGGCGGCACGCTTGATGATCGAGCGCAGCCGCCACCCGCTGGAGGTGGTTGCACGCGAAACGGGTTTCCGCGACCGGCGCCACCTTCGAGAAGCGTTCATGCGCGGCTTCGGCAAGCCGCCTCAATCACTCAGGCGCGACGCCCGACTGGAGTCCTGAAGCGTGTCGAGATCACGGTGACAGCGTTGGCTCAGCGCTGCGGCGACTGATGGCTGTTGAACGCAGCCTCGCGCCAGACCATCCGAGTGGAGCCCCCCGTTGTCAGGGCGCACGAGTAGCGCGGCATCGATGCGTCCCGCCCGCAATTCGGTCAAACAGCTCGTCGGAGTCGTTCAGCGGCGGGATGCGCACGTTCAGCAAAGGGTGACGGGAGCGCAGCGTGCGAAGGGCGACCGGCAGAACATCGCTTTGCATGCTGGTGATGACGCCGAGGCGGAACAAGCCCTCCACCGTCATCGACGGCCGGGACCGCAGCGACTCTCCATTGGACCGCCAATCAGGTCGTTGCGCATGAGGAACTGCTTGATCGGCTCCCAGTGGACATCGTGTTTGATCATCTGGGCCGGCTGCCCGTTGCGCGTGGGCTCGATCACCCTGCCGCGGCGATCATTGAACGGTTGATGCGCGACGGTCGCGCATGGATGAAACTTTCGGCTCCATACTTGGATTCGCTCGTCGGCAGCGATAGGGCTTACGAGGATGTGGATCGCGCAGCCAGGCATTGGATCAAGGTAGCGGCCGAGCGTGTGGTCTGGGGAAGCGACTGGCCCCATACCTCGTTGAAACAACCACCAGACACAGCTCTCTTAATGGAGAAGATCTTTTCGTGGGTCGAGGATCAGGCCTCGCTAGACCGAATCCTTGTATCGAATCCCGCACGTCTCTATTGGGGCATGGCTTGAAGATTTTGATGGTCGAGATCGCTACTTGAAACGGTTCAGGGTACCGTCTACAGCCAGGCGCCCACGGACACCCATGGAACATCTGACGGCACGGCATTCCAAACCGGGCATACTCGCGCGCAGTCCAAGAACCCTATTTCACAAAAAATCCCATGTCAGGACAAGGCTTTCACGTGCACGGCCCGCACGACCACGAACTTGAGCACGCGGCATCCGGCAGCGGCCATGGCGACAGCCAGGGTCATGCGGACGGCGGGGCAAGCTCGCATTCCGGCGGCATGAGCATGACGAGCAAAATCGCGGTGTGTACCGCCGTGATCGCCACCGTCGGCGCGATCTTCTCGTACATGGGCGGGGCCACGCAAGCGAACGCCGGCCTTTACAAGAACAACGCCGCGATCAAGAAGACCGAGGCGTCGAACCAGTGGAATTACTTCCAGTCAAAAAGCACCAAGCAGGCGCTCGCCGAATTCGCGCGCGACACCACTACCGACGACGTTCGCAAGCAGGACTGGCAGCTCAAGGTGGCGCGCTACGACCAGGAGAAAACCGACATCCAGGCCACCGCGAAGAAGTTGGAAGCCGAGGCGAGCCAATGGGACGCCCAGTCGGAAGAGCAAATGCACCAGCACCATCGCTGGGCACAGGCGACCACCGTGCTGCAGGTGTCGATTGCGCTTGCCGCCATTGCGTTGCTGACCAAAAAGAAGTGGCTTGAGCGCGCGATGTTCGGCGTCGCGGCTGCGGGGCTTGTGGTGGGCGGACTGGCCGCGCTTCACATCTAGCCACGCGGTGCGGGCCAGGGAGTGCGTGCCCTTGTCGGCGGCCTGACCGATGGCAAGAGCTTGTCCCCGAGAAATTGCGGCCGCGTCTAGCGCAGCGGCTCGACCAAATACGGAGCAAGTTTCTCCCAGTCAAAAGTCACGCCGACCCCCGGCTCGTTCGGTGCAACTGCACGATGGTTTTCCAGGACCAACGGGCGCATCGTGTACTCGTCGATCGGGAAACTGTGGATCTCCAGCCAGCCTGCGTTCGGTTGTGCCGCCAGCAGGCTCACATGCAATTCCTGCATGCCATGCGAGCACACCGGGATTCCGTAGCTGCGCGAGCGCTCGGCGACCTTCAGCCAGCCCGTGATGCCGCCGCAATTCGAGGCGTCCGGCTGGATGAAGGACAGCCCCGCCTGCTCGAACGCATGCTCGAACTCATGGATCGTGTGCAGGTTCTCGCCCATTGCCAATGGGACGCCGGTGGCCTCGGCGATGCGCGCATAGCCCCGGTAGTCGTCCGGAATGGTTGGTTCCTCGAACCACAGGACATTGAAGGGCTTGAAGCGCTTGGCCGCGGCGATGGCCTGGTCCACGCTCATCGCGTAGTTGGCGTCCACCATCAAGGCGATCTCCTCACCGATCAGCTGCCGCACCGCCCGGATGCGGTCGATGTCTTCTTCAAGGTCCTGACGGCCGATCTTGATCTTCACGCCGCCGACACCCTTCGCGAGATAGCCACGCACGTTGTCCAGCAGCTTCTCGAGCGGGAATGCCAGGTCGATGCCCCCGCAGTAGGCATCGCAGGTGTTCGCAGCGCCGCCCGCCAGTTTCCAGAGCGGCTGGCCTGCGACCTTGCCGCGGAGGTCCCAGAGCGCGATGTCGATCGCGGAGATCGCAAACGCCGCGATGCCGCCGCGGCCGACGTAGTGCACATGCCATTCGCTGAAATCGTGGATGCCTTCGACATCCGCCCCGTCCATGCCAATCATCGCAGGCGCCAAGTCGCGGTCGATCATGGCCTTGATCGCATGCCCCCCCTTGCCACCGGTATAGGTGTAGCCGGTGCCGCGGCTGCCATCTGAGAGCTCCACCGTCGCGGTGATCAGTTCGAAGTGGGTGTGTGCGCCGTGCTTGGCGTCCGTCAGGACTTCAGCGAGGGGAACCTTGAAGAGCTGGCTCGTGATTTTCGCGATGGAACGCATGGCGCCCTCCTTGAACCTGCCGTTAAACGCGGGCTTGCGCGGTCTGCGCGCGCCGCCTTGGTGCCGATCCGCAGTTGCATTCCAGGTTCGCAGAGCCGCAACTGGGCTCGCGCATCCCGCTGATGGCCAAGGTTTGAGCGCCTGGCCCGCCATCGGTTCCTGGCGCAGCACATGCACCGCCTCGATGATGGTTCGGCCGACACGCCGGAGCGGCCCCTGGATTCTTCGGGCGAAGAAAACTCCCCCAGCTGCTGCAGATGGCACATCGCCGGCGCGAATCTCACTTGTGGCAATGGAGGCGCTGGCAGCTCGTTGTCAGTGTCGTTCCTTCTGCGACGCCCCATGCTCCAGCAGGATGGTTCTCAGAGCCCGCTTGCCACGCGCGTTCTGAGCTCTATAGGCCAGGCGGGCCAACTCGACAAAGCGCTCCTCCCCCGGGTCCGGCAACGGCTCAGCGCTCTGAGGCGCATCGAGCCAGAGTGCCTCCTTCCCACAACGGTTCTCGATTTGCCGTGCGAGCTTGTCCGAGATGACACGGCCCTTCTTGATCTGGCTCCACATGCTCGCGGAGATCTGCAGCTTCTCCGCGAACTTCGCCGCCAGGCCAAGCGGCTCCGCCCCATTGGACGCATGCTCCGCAACGAAGTCACCGAAGAGGATCAGGACGTTGCTGCGACGAATGGCAGGTAGTGACATGCTTGAAGATCAGGAGCGGAACGCCCGCGTGAACGATGTGAAGTGAGAAAAAAACACAACATCCAAAAAAAGTGTTGCGTCGCGTAGTAAACCCAGTTTACATTACATCCATCGACGAAATTGATTCGTCCCCCTTTCTTCCGCAACCACTTCGATTCATCGAGAACTCGCCAACACTGGAACTATCGTGAAAGCAAACCTGACCTCACTGAACATTCGACCCGCATCGGGTCGGGCGTTCGTGCGCGTCGCGTTCTGTGGTGGTCGCAGCCTGACGATATCCAAGATGCATTCGCCGCTGAACGCCCTTCCCGCGATCCCGGCCAGCTTGTGGCTCGGACAGCAGTACGAGGATCAGCCGCACCCGGGTGGAGGTAGCGCGTAAGCGCGCACCTTCCAAGCTCTCTCACCAGAGGCCCGGATTCCGAAATGGATCCGGGCCTTTTTGTTTTTCCGTGCGGATCTCGATCCGCACACAACTGCGAACGGCACCTTGGTGCCGGCCGCCACGGCAGTGATCGTGCTGCCGTGAACTCACCCGCCGAGTGGCGCCGGTGGGTGATCCTTAAAAATTTGCCGCGAGTCGCGCTCCTCACTGGTGGGGCCAACGATTCGCAAAAACTTGCAGCCGTAGCTCAGTCAGGTAGAGCGCAACGTCGCCAACGTTGAGGCCGAGGGTTCGAAGCCCTCCTGCTGCTCCATTTCGGGTGTGCCTTTGCAGCACCTCCAGAGGCCAACCGCGTCGGCGGCCTGGAGGGATGTGCACGGTCTGGACCCAACCATGTGCAGCGATGTCGACGTGGGCGCGCAAGCGCTCGAATCGCGTGAAGACACAACCGAAATGGAATCACCCCCGATGGCGGAATTGGTAGACGCACCGGACTCAGAATCCGGCGACGAAAGTCATGCAAGTTCGAGGCTTTTTTGGGGGACCAGACCAGCCAGCATTGGGTGTCTAGTTCAATTGGCAGAACGCCGGTCTCCAAAACCGGAGGTTGCAGGTTCGAGACCTGCGATGCCCGCCACGTCATGCAAGCACACAGTTCGGCCGCATAGCTCAGCTGGTAGCAGCGCTCGCCTTGTAAGCGAGAGGTCGCCCGTTCGATCCGGACTGCGGGCTCCAATCGCAACTCCAATGTCGTATTCGTCTAGTGGCTTAGGACACAAGGTTTTCATCCTTGTAGACGCGGGTTCGAATCCCGCATACGACCCCACATATCGTCAACATTCATCAACAACATCACACCGCACGGTAGGGGAGCCTGGTCGTCCCGCGAGTTTCATACGCTCGAGATCGCAAGTTCAAATCTTGCCCGCGCAACCATGTTTTCTGCCAACTCCAGGTTGGCACAAACGCACATGGGCCGTTCGCCAAGCTGGACTAAGGCACCTGACTTTGACTCAGGCAATCGGTCGTTCGAATCGACCACGGTCTGCCAGTAATTTGATTGGAAGAAATTCCGTGTTTGGCGCAGTCTGGTAGCGCATCTGGTTTGGGACCAGAGGGTCGCAGGTTCGAACCCTGCAACACGGACCAACACAAGAGCGAGACAGGGCGATGCAGATCGTTCTCTCGTGGAAACCGGCCTCAAAGATTGGGAGGCGCCGGAACTCGTAACCGGAGATTTTGAAGGATCGCGTTTTGATCCGTTAACTCAGTGGCCAGAGTGCCTCCCTGTCCAGGAGGAAGCCAGGGGTTCGACCCCCCTACGGATCGCCATACTTTCGCAGTCCAAGCTAACCCCGGTGCGGTCTATTGGCGCGCGTTGGAAACGTGATGGTCGCAGCGATGCGGCATCGGGGTTCGAGCCCCCTCCTTCTCCTCCATCCCACATGGATGCGTGCCCGGGTGGTCTAAAGGCGCTGTTTCGAAAACAGATGGTCGGCTCCGCCGGCACGAGCGTCGACTCGCTCCGCATCCTCCAATTTCATCAACCGTTTTTCCCTCCCGCGTTAGCTCAACTGGATCAGAGCACTGGCCTACGAAGCCGGGGGTTGCACGTTCGAATCGTGTGCGCGGGGCCATACGCCTGAGTGCGAGCAGCATGGGTGACTGCACTGGACTGTAGATCCGGCGTCTTTGACATACGGGGTTCGAAGCCCTGGTACTCCACCATGACATGCAGGCCTGGCCGAGCGGTTAGGCGGCGTCTTTCCAAGGCGTCCAGGCGGGCTCAACTCCCGCGGCCTGCTCCACTCGCAGCGTCGTGCCGAACGGCCCGGTGCGCATCGCTTCAGTTTCAACGAGGTAGCCAAGCGGTCGAAAGCACTGGTTTGCAAGTCCGGCGAGCGTTGCTCCACATGGGTCCGAATCCCATCCTCGTTTCCATCAAGTCACCTGCCCTGCTAGCTCAAATGGACAGAGCAGCCGCCTTCTAAGCGGCAGGTGGGCCTTCGACTGGTCCGCGGGGCGCCAGTTCTTCGCCCCCTACGTGATGTATGTCACCCAAACATTTCACCGCGAATGCCGATCTCCAAAGATCATCTGGCATTGCCTACTCACTTGATTGGAGGTCACCATGCGACTCACCACCAGCCGCCTCCGGCCGGCAAGCCGCACTGCGGTGCTCGCCACCAGCAAGCCGCGCAATCCTGTTCTGCAGGCCGTGATCCATGGTCTCGGCGTGATGACCGGCCAGCGCCACCGCGACGCCGAACGCGCTCGTGTGCGCTTCGAGCAACTCGACTTCGATCAGCGCGTACGCGAGATCGGCGAATGGTAGGCAGCTGCGCGATTCGCGCGCGGTCTTCATCTTTTTCCTCGGTAGCTCAGTTGGTAGATGCGCCGCACTGTTAATGCGGAGGTCCCTGGTTCGAGCCCAGGTCGAGGAGCCACCACACATTTCTTAGCCGCATAGCTCAGTGGCAGAGCACCGTCTTGATAAGGCGGGGGCCGATGGATCGTTCCCATCTGCGGCTACCAGTTCAATGGTGCGCGTAGCTCAATGGCAGAGCCGCTGGTTGTGGTCCAGCTGACGACGGTTCGATCCCGTTCGTGCACCCCATCTCTTAACAATTTCTACCTTCCCAGCGTGGCGGAATCGGAAGACGCGGCCGCCTCAAAAGCAGCTGCCCGCAAGGGCTTGTCCGTTCGAGGCGGACCGCTGGGACCATTTCTCTTTCGGTGCAGTAGCTCAGTGGGAGAGCGCGCCCCTCATAAGGGCGTGGTCGATGGATCGTTCCCATCCTGCACCACCACCAGACCAGACCTCACTTCATACATCACGTCGCGGGCATAGCTCAGAGGCAGAGCAACCGGCTTTTAACCGGTAGGTCGAGATTTCAAAATTCTCTGCCCGCACCAACTGATCAGACCCCTAGCTCAGAGGCAGAGCAGCGCCCTTACAAGGCGACGGTCGGGATTTCGACATTCCCGGGGTCTACCACCCTTCATGGCGCGGCTGGCGGAATCGGCAGACGCTCGGCGTTGAGGGCGCCGTGTCCGAAGGGACAGGCCGGTTCGACCCCGGCGCCGCGCACCATTTTTCCCCGCCGTGGCCCAGTCAGTCAGACAGCGCGTGCGCCTCCGAAGCGCAAGGTCGTTGGGGCGGATCCAACCGGCGGGTCCAACACACAGGAGATTCCGACAACCGCTCGGCCATGAAAGGAGGCCGTCATCATGAAACCCCAAGTTCTTCAGCTCGACATCCAGGGTACGCCACAGGCCTGGATCTCGCTCGAGCAGGCCGCGTCTCACTACGCCACTGGCGCCGTCGTCTGGGAAGACGGCGTGGGCCCGCTGGCTACGATGCGTGGGGGTTTCAATGTGGGACGCGGAGTCCAGTCGCGGTTCGACATCTCTGCGATCATCGCGCTCAAGGGGTGCGCGAAGGTGAACCTGTTTGAACACACGCCGGCGTTCAACCGGCGGAAGCTGTTCGTACGGGACCGCTTCACGTGCGCATACTGCTCGCAGCACTTCCGCGAGCAGGACTTGACCTGCGAGCACATCCTGCCCGAAAGCCGCGGCGGAACTTGGGACTGGATGAACTTGGTCTCAGCCTGCCGCGCTTGCAACTCGGAAAAGGCCGACCGCCTGCCCGAGGAAGCAGGCATGAAGCTGGTCTACCTGCCCTACGTCCCAAGCCGTTGGGAAGACTTCCTGCTTGAAGGCCGGAACGTGCGAACCGACGTGCACGAGTGGCTGGCGAGTCGGCTTCCGAAAGGCTCCAGGCTCAACTGAAAGACGAAGGGGCGCTTCCGCAAGAGGCGCCCCTTTTCCGTTGGAGATTCAGCCGGCTGGGCGCGGGCTGCCACTCCGGCCGTCACGCCCTGACCACTCCGCGCTGTGCGAACCCAAAAGTTTTTATGGTCTGTCGGTGCGCGCGACGCTTCAACGCGGCGATGGGCCTGGCAATACTAGCGGCCTGGGTCGCGGACTTTCAATCGCTCGTCAAACCATTGAGGCGGACTACGGAACGTTGACAGGCTGGGACGTGCCGGACTCAGGCTGCGTCTTCACCACCACCCTTCCACTGCACTCCCGTAGGTGAAATAGACGGCTGCGAACTCGGCCGCCTGCTACTCGAAGTCACCCGCTCCCAAGAGCATCGGGTTGGCGTCTGTGTACACGTCACCAGCCGGGGCAAGTTCCAGCACTTTGGCGTTGATAGTCGCCCGGTGGGCGAGGTAGGCGTTAGCGAGATCCTTCTTGCCCTGTGACGCTCCGAAGTGAGCTTCAAGCGCCGCGCGCGCGACGACTACTGGAACCGACCGTTCGCCATCGATGCGTTTGACGCGCACGAACAGCACGCTGCCCCTATCCTCGAGATTCTCAAAGCCCTCGCGAGCACCAGCGTGCTTTTCCTTATCGCTTGCCTGAGTTTCAACGCTATCCGTCATTTGACACCCCGTTCTGACAAGTTCATTGTCAGCAATGCTTCACGCGCGGCGGAGGCATTTGAGCCAGCCCGCGGTTCAGATGGCGCAACGTAGCTGTCGAGTGTCCGCCTCAATGTCAGACACGGCCGTCTTGAATGTCGGTCGGGGCCGCAGCCATACAACAAGCGATGCTCAGGGGCCGATGGCTTCCGCAAGTGAAAATTTGCCGTAACCGTGGACCGCGTGAGAGTTCACGACCAAATCTCCAAGCCCGCCTCGCGCGGGCTTTTTCGTGTCCGCCCCTCATCGGACCGGGGCATTTGTCTCCCTGGAGAAGGTGCGTACCGCTCATGCGCGCGTGCTGCGCAACTTCTACAGTGACCTCACGGCGAAACGCTTTGTTCAAAGTCAGCCAAACAAGCGCGCCAGTTGCTCGTCTCACTGGAGAACGCACATGGAACGTGACCTGCTACCGGGAAATTTCCTCATGGTGTTCTTGTATTTGCTCGCGCTGCTTGCTGTGCGGTTCATCAATTGAACATGGAGCAGCTGGCCCGAGCTGAAGCCGCTGCGAAGAAAGCTGTGCATCCGCCGCCTTCTCACCGACTTACCACCGCACTTACCGTTTGGAAGTTCAAGTGAGCCTTGCGCCCCAACTGATCTCGACGCCCTCGGACCGGAAAGTAGGCCGCAGCTGCCTCCATCAAAGGCGGGGCGATTCAATCGGCCGAATCTAGCGCGGGCAGATCACCCGGCGTATAAAGGCGCAAGCCCACTGTCCCAAGGTGACCATGATGGCAACAAAGCGGCCAGCGCCTGTGATTGAAAAAGAGCTTGCCGAAATGCGCGAGCAATTGGGGAGCCTCGAAAAGATGAGCAAGACCTCATCTCCGGAGCCTGAAAAAAGCGCCCCTCCGCCCTTGAAGACGATCGGAGATAAGAAACTCATCGAGGCAAAGATTGCGGAACTCGAAAGCGAACTGAAAACCCTGGGCGACGACCCGCCTCTTGAGTAGAACCTCTTCACGCGACGGACGACGGCGATAGGCCGATCGGTACAGCCACGTGTGCCAGTGACCGGCCGGCGCCCCGGGACACGGTAGGCAGAACAAGGCGAGTGCAGCCGATGCTCTGGTTTTTCTTCATCAGTAGGTGCCTGGCCGCGGGGCGCCCTCTGGCGAGCAAGCAACCGTCAACATGACATTGCTCCCATTGTGCGCGCGTCCAAGTGGCGCATACTGGCTTGCAGCCACACTTGGACCCCATGAACATTTCTCCGGCTCGAGACCCCGCTGATCCGCCTGCTGCTCCACCTGATTGGACCATCGAGGTGGGGTCTGAGCCCGTGGGCGAAAGCTTCTATTTCTTTGCCGATGTGAAGCGGGCCGGAAAAGCGATGTTCCGGGTCGGAATCGGCGGTGTGGCCGAAGAGGAAAAGGCGAAGAAACTGCTCGCGGCCAAGGCGCGCGAGTGGATCGGCGAATTCCTGATCCGAGAACAGCAATCCGGTGCTTCATCCCAAGATTGCTGAATTGGTCCGGCTGCTAGTCCTCATCGTCGAGTAGATCCAGTTTTGGATCTTCCATGCGTGATTGAAGTGCCAGGCACCCGGCCTCCCAGGCGTCCTTGGATGTGAAGAAGCTGAGATCCGAGCGCGAGAAGAGCTCGAAGTCGGGCGAGTCCTCGAAGGATTCGCGCAGCACCCATTCGAACGCTCCAGACCGGAGCATCTCAACCTCCAGTACAAGAAAGCGGGAGCGGCTCATGCAAGCAATGCTGGGCGGCTACCTCGCTTTTGCCATCGGCCGGCGCCTTCGTTCGGTGCAAGGAAATTCGCCGCTTCGTGAGAAGCCTTACACGCAAAGGCGCAAAGCGAACCTGCGAGCTCTCAAAGCCCGTGGTGAGGCCGGCGACCCAACTGAAACGCGGTTCAAGAAGTCACGGGTCGTGCGAACTCAATCGGCAAATCCTTGAACTGCTTGCGCAACGCGGGCGCGGGCGTCCCGCCCACCGCGATGCGCGCAAACGAACCGAGCGGACTGAAGAAGGCCGGCCGCAAGCGATTGAGCTTGCTTTCGTCCACGATCAGAAAACTCTCCGACGCGCTGCGGATCGCGGCCTGCTTGACGGGCACTTCATGAAAATTGGAGCAGCTCGCGCCGCGCTCCAGGTCCAGTCCGCCGGCTGAAATGAAGGCCTTGTTCACACCCAGCCGATTGAGATATTGCAGCCCCTCGTCGGAGAAGTACGTGGCTGACGAGGCGTGGTAGAGCCCGCCCATCAGCATCAGTTGCGTGTTCGGCCGGCGGCTCAGGATCGATGCAATGTTCGTGGAGTAACACACCACGCTCAGCGGTATGTCGGGCGGCAAAGCCTCCGCGAAATGGACCATGGTGGTGCCGCAGTCGATGAACAGGCTGTCGTGCGCCTGCACCCATTCGGCGGCGCGTTCGCAGGCTGCGCGCTTGTGCGCCGCGTGCTGGTCGCTGGCCTCGTCGAGCGAGTACCTGTCGCCGCCCTGCAGCATGGTCGCCAGCACGTAGCCTCCCAGGGCCGTCAGCGGTGAATCGGCCGCCGACAGGTCGCGGCGGATCGTCATTTCCGTCACGTCCAGGCGCTGAGCGGCCTGCTTGATCGGCAACGGTCCGCCGGCCTCGACGAACTCCTGCATCTTGGCAAGTCGCAAGGCCCGGGCCTCGGCGCCGGCGGTCTTTCGCATGTTCTGGTTCCTCTCGTCCACCCACCTGAGTATCGGGCATCGCAAATGTTATTTCAAAAACATCTTGCGCGATTAAATGTTATTGCAATAACATTGCCGAACGCCGCGATGTCCTGCACCGACGGCATGCACAACCGATCAGAGACAACGACATGCCCACTGCCTGCCTGCCGCTCATGCGGCGCCTGCGCGCCCCGGTGCCCTTCACGCCATGAACTCCACTTCCCTCGTTCGTGCCAGTGGCACGGTGCGTGCACGCCCCGTCGCGCCCGCTTTGGCCCCGGCGGCCGCCAACGTCGCCGCGCCGGCCCCTGACGACAAGTCGTACCCCGCCGCACGCAACACCGCGCAGCCCTTCGATGCCGGCTGGTTCGACAATCTTCGCGTCAACCTCTCGGCTGCCGAGCGCCGCGTGGCCACGCTGCCCGGCCGCCGCTCGGTCAAGAAGGACGCGCAGGCCGGCTGGCTGCTCAAGGCCATCAGCTGCATCGACCTGACCACGCTGAGCGGCGACGACACGGCCGAGCGCGTGCGCAGGCTCTGCGCCAAGGCCGTCACTCCGGTGCGCTCCGACCTGCTGGCCGCATTGGGCTTTGCGGACCGCACGCTGCACACCGGCGCGGTCTGTGTCTATCACCGCTTCGTGGCCACGGCCGTCGATGCACTCGCAGGCTCTGGCATTCCGGTGGCGGCGGTGTCCACGGGCTTTCCCGCCGGGCTGATTCCGCACGAGCTCAAGCTCAAGGAAATCGAAGCCTCGGTGCGCGACGGCGCGGCCGAGATCGACATCGTCATCACGCGCGAACACGTGCTCACTGGCCAGTGGCGCAGGCTCTACGACGAGATGCGCGACTTCCGCCTCGCGGCCGGCGATGCGCATGTGAAAGCCATCCTCGCGACGGGCGAACTCAAGACGCTGCGCAACGTGGCCAAGGCCTCGATGGTCTGCATGATGGCCGGCGCGGATTTCATCAAGACCTCCACCGGCAAGGAAGGCGTGAACGCCACGCCGCTGGTCACGCTGGTGATGCTGCGCATGATCCGGCAGTACGAGGCCCGCACGGGTTTTCGCGTGGGCTACAAGCCGGCCGGCGGTGTCTCCACAGCCAAGACCGCGCTCGACTACCAGGTGCTCATGAAGGAAGAGCTGGGCCGTGCCTGGCTCGAGCCCGAGCTGTTCCGCATCGGCGCGTCCACCCTGCTGGCCGACATCGAGCGCCAGCTGGAACACCACGTCACGGGCCGCTACTCGGCCTTCCACCGCCACCCGATCGGATGACCCGATGAGCAGCAACAGCAGCGTCGCACGCTATTTCGACACCATGGACTACGGCCCCGCGCCAGAGAGCGACACCGACGCCCGCCAATGGCTCTCGCGCCATTCGGAAGGCTTCGGCCATTTCATCGGCGGCCGTTTCACCGCTGCTTCGGCCGGCGCGCGTTTCGACAGCGCCGAGCCGGCCACCGGCCAGCGGCTCGCCCGCATCGCACAAGGATCGGCGCAGGACGTGGACGCTGCCGTCGCTGCGGCGCGCGCCGCGCAGCCCGGCTGGCTGGCGCTCGGCGGCCATGGCCGTGCGCGGCACCTGTACGCCCTGGCGCGCATGGTGCAGCGCCATGCGCGGCTGCTCGCGGTGGTCGAGGCGCTGGACAACGGCAAGCCGATCCGCGAGACGCGCGACCTCGACGTGCCGCTGGTGGTGCGCCACTTCTATCACCACGCCGGCTGGGCCCAGCTGCAGGAGCGCGAGTTCGCCGACCAGGTGCCGCTGGGCGTGATCGGCCAGATCATTCCCTGGAACTTCCCGCTGCTGATGCTGGCCTGGAAGATCGCGCCCGCGCTCGCGCTGGGCAACACGGTGGTGCTCAAGCCAGCAGAACTCACGCCGCTTAGCGCCCTGCTGTTCGCCGAGCTCGCCGCAGAGGCCGGCCTGCCCGCGGGCGTGCTGAACGTGGTAACCGGCGACGGCGCCACGGGCGCGGCGCTGGTGGCGCACGAAAGCGTCGACAAGATCGCCTTCACGGGCTCGACCGACGTAGGCCGCTTGATCCGCGAGGCCACCGCGGGCTCGGGCAAGTCGCTCACGCTGGAGCTGGGCGGCAAGTCGCCCTTCATCGTGTTCGACGACGCCGACATCGACGCCGCGGTGGAAGGCGTGGTCGACGCCATCTGGTTCAACCAGGGCCAGGTGTGCTGCGCCGGCTCGCGGCTGCTGCTGCAGGAAGGCATTGCGGCCGACTTCATCGAACGCCTCAAGCGCCGCATGCAGAGCCTGCGCGTGGGCCTGCCGCTGGACAAGGCGATCGACATCGGCAGCCTGATCGATCCTTCGCAGCTGGAGCGCGTGCGTTCGCTGGTGGCCACGGGCGTGCGCGAAGGCGCGGCCTGCTACCAGCCGCCGGGTGCGCTGCCCGCGGGCGGCAGCTTCTTTCCGCCCACGCTGCTGACGGGCGTGCACCCGGCCTCCACCGTGGCAACGGAGGAGATCTTCGGGCCGGTGCTGGTGACCATGACCTTCCGCACGCCCGACGAGGCCGTGGCACTGGCCAACAACACCCGCTATGGTCTTGCGGCCAGTGTGTGGAGCGAGACCATCGGCCTTGCCCTGGGCATCGCGCCGCAACTGCAGGCCGGCGTGGTGTGGGTCAACGCGACCAACCTGTTCGACGCGGGCGTGGGCTTCGGCGGCTACCGCGAGTCGGGCTACGGCCGCGAAGGCGGACGCGAAGGCTGCTACGAATACCTGAAGCCGCGCGCGTGGTCCGGGCGCAAGCCGCGTCTGGCCACAGCGCCTGCCCCAGCGGCAAACGAAGCCGGCACGGCATCGGTCGCCGGCGCGCTTCCAGCCATGGACCGCACGGCCAAGCTGTTCATCGGCGGCAAGCAGGTGCGCCCCGACGGCGAGCAGTCGCAGCCCGTGTTCTCCGCCGCCGGGCATCGGATCGGCGAGGTGGGAACCGGCAACCGCAAGGACATCCGCAATGCCGTGGCCGCCGCGCGCGCCGCCGCAGGCTGGTCCAGCGCAACGCCGCACCGCCGCGCCCAGGCGCTTTATTACCTCGCCGAGAACCTCTCGGCACGCGCCGGCGAATTCGCCGCGCGTCTCACAAGCCTGACCGGCGTGGCCGCGCGCGCCGCGCAGGCCGAAGTCGACGCCGCCGTGAGCCGCCTCTTCTCCTACGGGGCCTGGGCCGACAAGTACGAAGGCACGGTGCATGTGCCGCCGCTGCGCGGCGTCGCGCTCGCCACCGTCGAGCCCATCGGCGTGGTCGGCGTGGTGTGCCCCGACGAGGCGCCGCTGCTGTCCTTCGTGAGCCTGCTCGCCCCGCTGCTCGCGATGGGCAACCGCACGGTGATCGTGCCGAGCGAGAAGCATCCGCTGATCGCCACCGACTTCTACCAGGTGCTCGAAACCTCCGACCTGCCCGACGGGGTGGTCAACCTCGTGACCGGCCCTGCCACCGGCCTCGCGCAGACGCTGGCTGAGCACGACGATGTCGATGCGCTATGGGTCTTCGGCGCGAAGGAGCGGTCGCGCATGGCCGAGCGGCTCTCGGTCGGCAACCTCAAGCGCACGCTGGTCGATCACGGCCTGGCCACCGACTGGCATGACGACTCGGCTGCCGAAGGCCCGCTGTTCCTGCGGCATGCCACGCAGATCAAGAACATCTGGATTCCCTATGGCGAATAAGCGTCGGCAGGGCCGTTCAATTTCTCAAAACCAAGGGAAATCCCCCAATAGCAAACGTTTGCGCAAACGTTTTCCTTCCCTAAGATCGCGCTTTGCCGAGCCGTTTCATTCCGAGGAGTCCGCATGCTGAAGTCCATCCACCCCCTGCTCAACGCCGACGTGCTGTACGCCTTGCGTGCCATGGGCCATGGCGACGAACTGGTGCTGTGCGATGCCAACTTTCCGGCCGATTCGGTCGCGCGCCAGACCACGCTCGGACGGCTGCTGCGCATTGATGGGGTGGGCACCACCGAGGCGGCGCGCGCCATCCTGTCGGTGCTGCCGCTCGACAACGCCGTGGACGATCCGGCGCGCCGGATGGAAATCATGGGACAGCCGAACGAAATTCCCCCGGTGCAGCAGGAAATGCAGCGCGAGATCGACGCCGCCGAGGGGCGCGTGCGTCCGCTAGGCTCGATCGAACGCTTCGCCTTCTACGAAGCCGCGCGCCGCGCCTACTGCGTGATCGCCACCGGCGAGCGCCGCTTCTACGGCTGCTTCATCTTCAAAAAGGGCGTGCTCGCGCCGCAGGACTGACTCCATGACCGTCGTCACTTCCAGGCAGCACGGCGTGGCCGTGCTCGGCATCTTCGTCGCCGACCTCGCATTCCGCGCGGCCAACCTTCCGGGCGTGGGCCAGACCATCGCCGGCTCGGGCTTCGCGATGGGCCCGGGCGGCAAGGGATCGAACCAGGCCGTGGCGGCCGCGCGCGCGGGTGCCGGGGTAACGTTCATCTCGAAGCTGGGGCAGGACGCCTTCGGCAACGACGCGCTCGCCCTGTGGTCACGCGAAGGCATCACGCCGCGCGCACCGCAGGTGACGGCGCAACCGACCGGTGCGGCATTCATCTACGTCCATGAAGTCACCGGTGACAACGCCATCATCGTCGTGCCAGGCGCCGCCGCGCTGATCGATGCGGCCGACGTGGATGCGGCCGCTGATGCGATCCGCAGCGCGCGCGTGTTCGTCACTCAGCTCGAGCAGCCTGCCGCCGCCGCGCGGCGCGGGCTGGAGATCGCGCGCAAGGCCGGCACCGTCACCGTCTTCAACCCCGCGCCCGCCCTGCCCTTCGACGATGCGCTCTACGCGCTGTGCGACTACATCACGCCCAACGAGCACGAGGCCGCCGCCTTGAGCGGCATGCCCGTCGAAACCATCGAGGACGCGCGCCGCGCGGGCGACTTCTTCCTGGCTAAAGGCGTGGGCTGCGCGCTCATCACGCTCGGCGACAAGGGCGCCCTGCTGCACAGCGCCAACGGTTCCGAGCACATTCCGGTGTTCCGCGCCGGCGCGGTGAAGGAGACCGCCGGCGCGGGCGACGCCTTCAATGGCGGCTTTGCGGCCGCGCTGGCCGAAGGCGCCACCGCCCTCGAGGCAGCGCGCTTCGGCGCGGCGGTGGCGGCCATCTCGGTGACGCGTGCCGGCACGGCGCCCTCGATGCCCACGCGCGCCGAAGTCGACGCGTTGCTGGCCCGCGCCGCCTGACAGGACTCTCTTCATGAAGCTTAAGTTCTCAGACCGCGAACTCAACTTCCTGGTCGGCATCAACGTCCTCATCCTCGTGGTGGCGACGGTGCTCTCCAAGGGCGACTTCCTGGACGTCTACAACTTCCAGTCCATGGGCGGCCAGTTGCCCGAACTCGGCCTCCTGGCCATGGGCGTGGCGCTGTCGATGATCTCTGGCAACGGCGGCATCGACCTGTCGGGCGTGGCGCTGGCCAACCTCGCGGGCGTGGCGGCCGCCACGCTCGCACCGCAGCTGGCCTCGCCCGACGTGTCGCCCTGGCTCTATACCGGCTGGTTCGCCGCCATCGCGCTGGCGACAGGCCTGGCCGGCGGGCTGCTCAACGGCATGCTCATCGCGAAGGCAGGCCTCACGCCGATCCTCTGCACGCTGGGCACGCAACTGCTCTACACCGGCCTGGCCGTGGTGCTCACGGGGGGCTCCAGCTTGCGCGTGGGCAATGCCGAGGCGCTCTCGGCCATCGGCAACGAGATGGTGCTGGGCGTGCCGATTCCGTTCGTGATCTTCTTCGTGATGCTGCTGGCCGTCGGCTGGCTGCTTCGGCAGAGCCCCTTCGGCATCCGCCTGTTCCTGCTCGGCACCAACGCCAAGGCGGCGCGCTACGCCGGCATCTCGCAGGCCCGCATGCTGATCGCGACCTATGCGCTGTGCGGATTCCTCGCGGCCGTAGCGGGCGTGATCATCGCCGCGCGCACCGCGAGCGTGAAGTCGGACTACGGCAACTCCTACCTGCTGATCGCCATTCTCATCACGGTGATGGCGGGTGTGCGGCCGCAAGGCGGCTACGGACGCATGGTGTGCCTGTTCTTCTCGGCGATGGCGCTGCAGCTGCTGTCGAGCACCTTCAACCTGCTGGGCATTTCCAACTTCTTCCGCGACTGCGCCTGGGGCCTGCTGCTGCTGTTCTTCCTGGCGTATGGGCGCTTCGGCCTGCAGGACCTGCGCGTCTTTCTTTCCACCACGCGCACGAGCGCACCGTCGCACCAGCTCCCTCCTGGCGCGGCGCAAAGAAATTCCGAGGGCTAGGAGACAAAAGAAATGCTGAAGAAAACCAAGATCGCCTGCACCGTGCTCGCACTCACCGCCGTGGCCTTCGCCTCGGCACTGCATGCGCAGGGCAAGCCGCAAGACATCGTCACCGTGGTCAAGATCACGGGTATCAGCTGGTTCAACCGCATGGAAGTGGGCGTGAAGGAGTTCGGCGCGAGCACGCCCGGCGTGGCCACGCGCCAGATCGGCCCGGCGCAGTCGGACGCCGCGCAGCAGCAACGCCTGGTGGAAGACCTGGTGGCCAAGAAGGTCGACGCCATTGCCGTCGTCTCGATGGATCCGCCCACCCTCGAGCCGGTGCTCAAGCGCGCGATGGAGCGCGGCATCAAGGTCGTGACGCACGAGGCGGACAACCAGAAGAACACCATGGTCGACATCGAGGCCTTCGACAACACGGCCTACGGCGCGCGCATCAACGAGCGCCTGGCGGCCTGCATGGGCCAGCAGGGCAAGTGGACCTCGCTGGTCGGGTCGCTGGGCAGCCAGTCGCAGGTGCAGTGGGCCGACGGCGGCGCCTCGAACGCGAAAAAGTACCCCAAGATGGCGCTGGTCGACGCCAAGAACGAATCGCTCAACGACGCCGAGAAGGCCTACGGCAAGGCCAAGGAAATGCTGCGCAAGCACCCCGACCTGAAGGGCTTCCAGGGCTCGTCGTCGCTCGACGTGCTGGGCATCGGCCGCGCCGTGGAAGAAGCCGGTCTGCAGGGCAAGGTCTGCGTCTTCGGCACCGGGCTGCCGAGCGAGGCGGCCAAGTTCCTCGAGTCGGGCGCGGTCGGCGGCATCGCCTTCTGGGATCCGAAGGACGCCGGCCTCGTCATGAACAAGGCGGCCAAGATGCTGATCGACGGCAAGACCATCACCGACGGCGCCGACATGGGCGTGCCGGGCTACAACAAGGTCTCGGTCAAGAAGGGCCCGGGCGTCGGCGTCATCGTCACGGGCCAGGCCTGGGTCGAGGTCGACAAGCAGAACTACAAGAAGTACGCCTTCTGAGCCTGCGAACCATGACGCTTGCAGCGCCCATCACGCACGCTCCGGCCGCGCCGGCGGGGCGCCGCGTCTTTCTCGAAGTGCAGGACGTGCACAAGCGCTTCGCGGGCGTGCACGCGCTGCGCGGCATCGACCTGACGATCGAGGCCGGCGAGATCTACCACCTGCTCGGCGAGAACGGTTGTGGCAAGAGCACGCTGATCAAGATCATCTCGGGCGCGCAGCCGCCGAGCCAGGGCCGCATCGTGATCGACGGCTCGCCGCACGATGCGCTGTCGCCGCTGAAGGCGCTCACGCTGGGCATCGAGACGGTCTACCAGGACCTGTCCCTGTTGCCCAACATGAGCGTGGCCGAAAACGTGGCACTCAGCGAGCAGTTGGTGACCACCGGCGGCAAGCTGGCGCGCCGCTTCGACCGCAAGGCGGTGGCGGCCACGGCCGTGCGCGCGCTGGAGACGGTGAGGCTGCCGACCGACGCTGCCTTCCTGGCGCGCCGTGTCGACGAGCTGCCCATTGCCACGCGCCAGCTGGTGGCCATCGCCCGGGCCGTGGCCACGCGCGCACGCATGGTCATCATGGACGAACCCACCACCTCCCTCACACAGAAAGAAGTCGACAACCTCGTGCACGTGGTCGAGGCCCTGCGCGCGCAGGGAGTGGCGGTGCTGTTTGTGAGCCACAAGCTGGACGAATGCATGGCCATGGGCGGCCAGGCCATCGTGTTCCGCGACGGCACCAAGGTCGCGCAGGGGCCGATCAAGGATTTCACCAAGACCGAGCTCTCGCACTGGATGACCGGCAAGCAGCTCGACGGCGCACGCTATCGCCACCGCTCGCACGACGGCGACGCGCTGCTGAAGGTCGAGGCGCTGGGCCGCGGCACGCAGTTCAGCGACGTGGGCTTCACGCTGCACAAAGGGGAGATCCTCGGCATCACCGGGCTGCTCGACTCGGGGCGCAACGAGCTCGCGATGGCGCTCGCGGGCGTGCAGGCGGCGGACCGTGGCCGCATCTCGCTCGCCGCGAAGGAGATCACGCTGAAGACGCCGGCCGACGGCATTCGCCAGGGCATCGGCTATGTGCCCGAAGACCGGCTCAGCGAAGGCCTTTTTCTCGACAAGCCGATCCGCGACAACATCGTCACGGCCGTGCTCAGCCGCCTGCGCGGCCGCTTCGGCGCGCTCGATGCGCGCCAGTGCCAGGCGCTGGCCGAACGCACGGTGACCGACCTGCAGATCGCCACGCCTGACGTGGACCGGCCAGTGCAGTCGCTCTCGGGCGGCAACCAGCAGCGCGTGCTGATTGGCCGCTGGCTCGCCATCGATCCGCGCGTGCTGATCCTGCACGGCCCGACGGTGGGCGTGGACGTGGGCTCGAAAGACACCATCTACCGCATCGTGCAGCGGCTGGCCGAGCAGGGCCTGGGCGTGATCCTGGTCAGCGACGACCTGCAGGAGCTGCTGCAGAACTGCGACCGCATCCTGCTGATGCGCAAGGGCCGCATCGCCCACGACTTCGATGCGCAAGGGCTGGCCGAAAGCGAGCTGTACCGCGCGCTGGTTTCCGACACCTCCTCTCCCGCATTCTCATGACCGCTTCCACCATGCAAGCGCACACCGCCGCCGTGCCCGTGGCCCCCAAGCCCCGCACGCGCACGTCCTGGCGCCACTGGCTCGCACAGCGCCCCTCGGTCTTCACGCTGGCGTTGATCGTGCTCGTGAGCCTGGTGGTGGGCGCGATCAACCCCAGCTTCTTCCAGCTGCCGGTGCTGTTCGACATCGTGCGCGCCTGCACGGTGCTTGGCCTGTTCGCGCTCGGCGTGCTGATCGTGCTGGCGGCCGGCGGCATCGACGTTTCGTTTGCGGCCATTGCCGCACTCACGATGTACAGCATCACCAAGCTCGTGCTGAACTACTTTCCGGAGGCGCCGATTGCGCTGCTGCTGGTGGCGGGAGCGGTGAGCGGTGCCCTGCTCGGCGTGCTCAACGGCCTGCTCGTGCACTGGCTCAAGGCGCCTTCGCTGATCGTGACCATCGGCACGCAGTACCTGTACCGCGGCATTCTTCTGACCTTCGTCGGCACCGTGTTCTTCATGAACGTGCCGCTGCCGATGGACGCCTTCGGCAAGCTCGCGCTCTGGCGCTTCGATACGCCGCAGGGCCTGCATGCGGTGCTGCCGGCGACCGTGCTGGTGCTGGCCGGCGCCGCGGTGCTGACCTGGTGGCTGCTGAACCGCACGCTGATGGGCCGCGCGGTGTACGCCATCGGCGGCAGCCTGGCGATCGCGGAGCGGCTGGGCTACAACCTGCGCACCGTTCACGTCTTCGTCTTCGCCTACGCGGGCTTCCTGTCAGGGCTTGCGGGCATCGTGCACGTGTCAAGCACGCGCTTGGCGAATCCCTTCGACCTGGTGGGCAACGAACTGGACGTGATCGCCGCCGTGATCCTCGGCGGCGCGCGCATCACCGGCGGCAGCGGGACCGTGGGCGGCACGCTGCTGGGCGTGGTGCTGGTCACGCTGATCAACAACGTGCTGATTCTGGCGGGCGTGCCAAGCACCTGGCAGAAGGTCATCATCGGTGCCTTCATCCTGGTGGCGGGAGCTTGCTTCGCGATGCGCAAACGGGCATAGGGCCTCCGCGGCATCCACGCCACATGGCGCAGGCTTGAAGCCGGTGATCCTCACGATCTGCGTTTCGCACCGGTTTGCCGCCCTGGCTCCGTCTCGACAAATCCGTGCACGCAACACCGTGGATGTCTAGAACTCGCACGAAGAATCTTTCCAGGATTCATCAGTTATCGGGTGCTACAGTGGATCGATGAGAGACGCATTTCCCAGGCGGCTGCATGCCAGTGATCTGAGGGAGCTCGCAACGCAAGGGGAGCTCGGCGGCACGGGCGAGGATTGCGCTTGCCGGCTTCGACATGCGAGGGGCTGGGAAAGCATGCCGGAGGAGCGCTGGCCCTCGCAACTCATGGAACTCCAAGGCACGTTGCGCGACCCATCGATCGAGGAGCCGACCTTCGAGGAATTCCATCCAGCCGGAACGCGCTACGAATCTCCCGGGGCGCCGATCGCGATCGACTTCTTTCCTTTCAACCGGTGTGACGTGTATCGCTGCACGGCCTGCGGCCTGCTGGTGCTTCGCTACACGGAATATGGCGGTTACTACGTCGACCACCGCGTACGTCGTGTCGAGGCTTCGTTGATAGTCGATACAGTCTAGGCGGCGAGGCCTGCGAGATGCAAACGGCTCGTTAACGCGCAAGAAAACGCCCCTCGCGTCGCTAGCCAGGGTCATCCCCTCCGATCGCCAGGCAATAAAGGTCACGCTGGATCGAACTTGTAGCCCTTCTCCTACGGCACACCATCAAAACAGGACACCGTAAGGTCATTAAAGAGCGTACGGTCGGGAGACGTTCACAGTCCTCTCGCAATCGCGCGGCAGCTCGAAGTCGTAACACAGGAGCCCCGTCGCAATGTCCCTACCGCACTCTCTCACTCACTCTCAGGTCGATTTCATCGGCCGCGATGTCGAAGCGCTGGCCTCGCACATGCGCCACTGCGCACGTGCGCAGGGGCGATGGTTCTCGATGCGAAGCCACATGCAGCGGGTGCGCGCACTCGCGGCGGGGCGGATCGTCACGATGGCCTGCTTTGCGGTCGCTTTCGCTATCAGTCTGCTCTTCGTTTGAAAGTGGCAGACCCAGAACCGAACCGGACTGCAATTTCCCGCCGGACCGAGCAAACAGGCACCAACCGCCTCAGATTCAAGACGAAGGCGGCGCGATGAGCGCCGCCTTCGTCGTTAATCGACTCGCGGATCTCAGCCCTTACGCGCGCGCACTGCTGTTAGCTCCGCACGATCCGGTGGCGCTGCCGATCCGTGCCGAACTCTTCGGAGCCCAGCGCTTCGAGCAGCACGGCCACAGCCTGGCCCGGGCCCAAGTGGTCGAACTCGATCCTCGCCGGGCGCGCGAAGGAGCACCTTTTTTTCCGCGCGTGGACGAGAACCTCCAATCGCTGCGCAACGCGTTCGACTACATCGCGCTGGTCTCGCAGAGCGGACGCTATGTGTCGCCGGCGGCCGAATGGCTGCTCGACAACTTCCACCTCGTGGAAGCACAGCTCCAACAGATCGATGAGGGCGTGCCGCGCAGCTACTATGCGCGCCTGCCCAAGCTCGCCACGCCGCCCCTCGCGGGCCTGCCACGCGTCTACGGCATCGCCTGGGCCTATGTGGCCCATACCGACAGCGTGCTCAACGAGTCGCTGTTCACTGCTTTCCTCAACGCCTACCAAGACATCGACGAGCTCACGCTCGGCGAACTCTGGGCGATGCCCACCACCTTGCGCGTGGTGCTGCTCGAAAATCTGCGCCGCGTGGCCGAAAACATTGCTGAGAACAAGGTTGCGCGCGAAATCGCGCATGCCGTCTGGGACGCGGCCCCGCATGTCTCGACGCAAGATCTCGACGCGCTATATCGCGCATTGCAGAGCCACAACCTGCAAGACGCCTACCTCACGCAGCTCTGGCAGCGCCTGCCGGTGGAGTACGGCGAGAGCATGCCCGCGCTGGTCCGGTGGACTGAGCAGCACTGCCCCAACGGGCCCGCGCTGATCGCCGAGACGCAGAACGCGCAGGCCGCGGCCAACCTCACCGTCGGCAACATCATCACCACGCTGCGCATGATCGGCCAGGTCGAGTGGAGCGACCGGATCGAACCCATCAGTCGGTCGCTGCGCGTGCTGCGCATGCTTCCAAGCTTCGCGGACGAAAGCGAGCTTACGCGCCAGCAGATCACGCACGCCATGGAGCGGGTCGCGCGCGACAGCGGCCGATCCGAGCGCGAGGTGGCAGAGGCCGTGGTGCAACTGACGGCGACTGCGTCGGCCGACGATGCCGGACGCCACGTCGGCCGCGATGACCGAGCCGACGGCACCGCCGGCTACTACCTGTTCGGCCGGGGGCGTGCCGCGCTGATTACGGCGCTCCAATCCGACGCGGCGGCGGGCCGCGCCGGCCGCCCTGCAAGGGTGCGCCCGTGGCGCAGCCATGGCTGGCGCCTACCTGTTTATGTGCTTTCCATCGTGCTGGGCACCGTGGGGCTTCTCGCGGCCGTGGCGCACGGGCTGCCTCGCCCTCGCGACTGGGCCACGCTCACCGCGATGGCGCTGCTCGCATGGCCGCTCTCCGAGGCATTGATCGCCTTGGCGCAGCGCATCATGGCGGAGTCGGTGCGTGTGCAGGCGTTGCCTCGTCTCGATTTCGCGGCCGGCATACCCGAACGGCACCGCGCCCTGGTCGTCATTCCCACGATGCTCAGCTCGACAGGGAACAACGCGCAGCTGACCCATCGGCTCGAACTGCACTGGCTCGCCAACCGCGAGGCGCACGCCCAGTTCGCGCTGCTGACCGACTGGGCCGACGCGCCGCAGGTATCGGCGCCCGACGACGCACCACTGCTCGAGGATGCCATTCGGCGCATCGCCGAACTCAACGCGAAATATCCCGCGCCCGAGGGCACGGTTTCACGCTTTCTGCTGCTGCACCGCCCGCGCAGCTGGAGCGGCACCGAAGAGCGCTGGATGGGCTGGGAGCGCAAGCGCGGCAAGCTCGAAATGCTGATGCGCCTCTTGGCGACCGGGGACGCCAGCGGCTTTCTGCCACTCGCGCCGGGCCAGCAACTGGCTCCGGGGCCAACGCCTTATGTGCTGACGCTCGACAGTGACACCGGCCTGCCGCCGGGCGCATTGCGCGACCTGGTGTCGATTGCCGCGCACCCGCTCAATGCGCCCGAAATCGATGCCCGATCCCGGCGCGTGGTCGCCGGCTTCGGCATCCTCCAACCGCGCATCGTGACGCCGTTTCCGGTGCGCAGCGAACGCTCGTTCTTCCACTGGATGTTCGCCGGCCAGTGCGGGCTCGACCCCTACGGCAGCGGCGCATCTGATATCTACCAGGACGTGTTCGGCAGCGGCTCCTTCACCGGCAAGGGCCTGCTGAATGTGCGCGCTGTGCACGCCGCCCTCGACAGCCGTCTGCCCGATGGCGCGGTGCTGAGCCACGACCTGCTCGAAGGCACGGTGGCGCGCTGCGCCATGGTGAGCGACGTCGTGCTGATCGAAGACCACCCGCACCACTCCGGCGTGGCCGCCTCGCGCGTGCACCGCTGGGTGCGCGGCGACTGGCAGTTGCTGCCGCTGTTATGGCGCGCCGGGCACTTCGGCATCGACGCGCTCGGCCTGTGGAAGATGGGCGACAACCTGCGCCGCTCGCTGGTCGTGCCCGCCTCTTTTGCGCTGCTGGTGCTCGTCATCTTCACGCAGGCCATGCCGCTTGGATGGGCCCTGGCCGCGGTTGCATCAGCGCTCACGCTCGGGCCGCTGCTCGGCGCCCTGGCCGGGCTGGTGCCGACACGCCGCGCCATCGAGTTGCGCCACTTCTTCGACGTAGGCGCGGTTGAGCTGCTGCGAGCCACGGCCGGTGCGGCCTGGCAGTTCGTGCAACTGGCGGCGCAGACCCGCATGCTGCTCGACGCAATGTTCCTTGCAACATGGCGGCTGACCGTCAGCCGCAGGCATTTGCTCCAATGGACCACGACAGCGCAGGCGCAGGCACAGTCGAGTCAGCAATTGCCGCCCTTCCTTCGCAATGCGGCGGTCAGCAGCGTCTTTTGCCTGGCACTGGCCGTCGTGGCGGCGCGATGGAGCGCCTATCCCGTGGGCGGACCGTTGCTGTTCATCGTCTGGGCGCTGGCGCCGTTCGCGGCCTGGTGGAGCAGCCGCGTCGACGCTCAGGTGCCTGATCCGCTGAGCACCGAACAGCGCAGCTACCTCGAGAAGTTGGCACACGACACCTGGCGCTTCTTCGAGCTCGTGGTCGGCCCGGAAGACAACCACCTGCCGCCCGACAACCTGCAGCTCGAGCCACAACCGACCATTGCCCACCGCACCTCGCCTACCAACGTCGGCATGTACCTGCTGGCCGCCTGTTGCGCGCGCGAGTTCGGCTGGATCGACACTGCGGCGCTGCTCGCACGCCTCACCGCCACGCTCGACACCGTCGACCGCATGCCCAAGCACAAGGGCCATCTCTTCAACTGGTACGACACGCAGACGCTGCAGGCGCTGCCGCCGGCTTACGTGTCCAGTGTGGACAGCGGCAACTTCGCGGGCCACCTGGTGGCCGTGGCCCAGGCCTGCCGCACCTTCGCAGCGGAAGGTTGCCAAAGCCATGAAGAACCCGCGCTGCATATGCTGGCACGACGCTGCGATGCGCTGCACACCGGCATGGATTTCAGCGGCCTCTACGACACGAAGCGGCACTTGTTCCACATCGGCCTGCGCGTCGAGGAGAACGTGCTCGACGCGAGCTATTACGATCTGCTGGCCTCCGAGTCGCGGTTGCTGAGTTTCCTGGCCATTGCCAAGGGCGATGTGCCGCGCCGCCACTGGATGGCGCTGGGCCGCCCGTTCCTGCTGATGGGTTTTCAGCCCGGCCTGAAGTCCTGGTCCGGCTCGATGTTCGAGTACCTGATGCCTGCGCTCGTGATGTCCGAGCCGGACGACGGCCTGCTGCAGGTGGCCAACACGGCGGCCATCGCCGAGCAGCAGGCGTTCGGGCGTTTGCTGAACCTGCCATGGGGCGTTTCGGAGTCGGCCTACTTTGCGCATGACCATTCGCTGGCCTACCAGTACTCGCCCTTTGGGGTGCCGCGCCTCGCACTGCGCCGCACGCCTCCCACCGACCGTGTGGTGGCGCCGTATGCGAGTGTCATGGCCGCCGTGCTTGCACCTGTTGCGGCGGTGGTCAACCTGGAGCTGCTCGAATCGCTCGGCGCGCGCGGCGAGTTCGGTTTCCACGACGCGGTCGACTTCACCACCTCGCGCCAAGCCGCGGGCCAGGCCCTTACCGTGGTGCGCAACTTCATGGCACATCATCAGGGCATGTCGCTCGTGGCGCTGTGCAACGTCCTGCGCGCCGAAGCGCCGCGCCGCTGGTTCGGCAGCGCCGCGCTTGTGCAGGCGCACGAGTCGCTGCTGCACGAACGTACGCCGCGACACATCATCGGCAGCGCCGACCCGCGCACACCGCCCGAGCCCAGCATGACCGAATTGGCGCCGCTGTTCCAGCTGCGCGCGGTGGATCCGACGGGCCCGGGCTTCCACCCTACGCACCTGCTGTCGAACGGGCGCTACACCGTGTCTCTGCGCGCCAATGGTGCGGGTGTCAGCCGCTGGCGCGCGTTCAACGTGACCCGCTGGCGAGACGATCCCCTGCGCGACAGCCATGGCACTTTCTTCTACCTGCGCGATACTGGGAAAGATGGAGGCCGGCACGAACTCGTCTCGCTCACCGCGCTGCCCGCGCCCGGTGCAGGCTGGAGCTACCGCACCCGCTTTCTTGCCGAGCAAGTGCAGTTCGATGCGGCCGGTGATGGGTTGCAGGTGCGCACCACAGTGCTGATCAGCCCCGAAGACGACACCGAGTTGCGCAACATAACGCTGCAAAACACCGGCGAAGAAACCCGCACGCTCGAGCTCGTCTCCTACTTCGAGCCGGTGCTGTCGAACCCCAAGGCCGACGAGGCGCATCCGGCCTTTGCCAACCTGTTCGTCGAATCGCGCTGGGAACCCGCATGGCGCGCGCTGCTGATGACGCGCAAGCCGCGACTGCACGGCGACCCGGCGGTAGCGGCCGTGCACTTTCTCGCCTCGGTCGACGCGCATGTACTTTCTGTGGACTGCATGACCGATCGGCGCGCCTTCATCGGCCGCAACCGCTCGCTCGCGAGCCCCGCGCTCGATGCGCAGCCGCTCGCGGCCGACGGTACGCCGGTTAACGGGCTCGACCCCATCGCCTGCCTGCGCGTGCGCCTGTCAATTGGGCCAGGGGCTACCGCCCGCCTGTGCTTCGCGACCGCCGCCGACGAAAACATCCAAGCGCTGATGCCCAGGATCGACCGCTATCTCGAGCCGATGCATGTCGAGCGCGCCATGCGCATGGCTGCCACGCTGGCGCAGGTGCGGCTGCGCGACCTGAGCATTGCGCCCGCACAGACCTTCGCGCTGCAAGACCTGACGACCATCCTCACCTACACCACGGCGCGCCCCATGAGGGACCGCGGACTGGTCGACCTCCGACAGCTCTGGCGCTTCGGCATTTCGGGTGACAAGCCCATCGTGCTGGTCGCCATCCACTCGATGGACGGCATGGGGCTCATCAACGCCCTGCTGCGTGCGCAGCCCTGGTGGGGCTTCGGTGGAGTGGCCTGCGACCTGGTGGTGCTCAACAGCGAGCCGAACTCCTACCTCATGCCGCTGCAGCGCGAGATCGAGACTCTTCGCCTGCGCGTTGCGCACCAGACCCAGAACAGTTTTCCGCGCAACGACACGGCGGGTTTCTACCTTCTGCGCGACCACGAAGTGGCGCCTTCGGAGAAGGCCGCGCTCTCGAAGCTGGCACGCGTGGTGTTTACCGCCGACGGCCGTTCGCTCGAAATGCAAGTGGCCGCGTTGCACGAAGCGCGCGGTGTTGCGGCGTCCGACGGCTCGGAGACGCCAGCGGCGTTGTCACGTGTCGCGTTGCTGGCGCGGCCCGGACAGGCTCTCTGCGCTGAATCGCCGGTGGGAAGTTTCGATGCCGAGAGCGGTGAGTTCCGCTTCGAGGTCGACGCGGACCACCGTACGCCACGCCCGTGGATCAACGTGATCGCCAATGCCAACTTCGGCTTCCAGGTGTCTGAATGGGGCACCGGCTTCACTTGGGCCGGCAACAGCCGCATGCACCAGGTCACGCCATGGTCGAACGACCCGGTGCAGGACCCGGCCTTCGAGCACTACCTGCTGCAAGATCTCACCACGCGTCACCTGCTGCCGCTCACGCCGGCCGGCCAGGGCGCCGAGCATGAACGTCAAGTGCGTCACCGGGTGCGCCACGGCCAGGGCTACACGGTCTTCGAATGCCGTCAAGGGAACTTGGCACTCGAGACCACCTTTTTCGCGGACCGCAGCGACAACGTCAAGGTGGTGCACATTCGCGTGCACAACGAAGGCTCTGGCCAACGCCGGCTGCGCGCGCTCGGCATGGTCGAGTGGCAACTTGGCGCCGCACGCGGCGAACGGCGGACCGTTCATTGCTGGAAGCCCGACGACCAGCCCGCGGTGTTCGGTCAGCAGCGTGAATCGAGCACCGGCTTCGGCGGCAGCACGGCGTTCCTGCTGTTGGCAGGGGCTCCGAATGCCGCTCAGTGGACCTGCGATCGGAACGAGTTCTTCGGGGGCCGCGGCATCGTCGAAGTGCCCGACACGTTGGCGCGGCGCGCAGGCAGCGGCCTCGACGCCTGCGCGGCCATCGCAGGCGACTTCGTCATCGATGCGGGCCAGGTGGCGGAGTTCAGCTTCGTGCTCGGCCATGCCGGCAAAGCCGATGCGGCGCTGGAGCTCGCAGCCCGCTGGCGACAGCGCGACGTGCCCGAAGCCCTGGCGCAGGTGCGCGGCTTCTGGGACGAGCTGCTGGGCCGCCTGCAGGTGAGCACGCCCGATCCGCTGTTCAACGTCATGGTCAACCGCTGGCTCGTCTACCAGACGCTGGTCTGCCGGCTCTGGTCGAAAGCTGGCTTCTACCAGGCCGGGGGCGCCTTCGGATTTCGCGACCAGCTGCAGGACGCGATGGCCTTTGCGCTCACTGATCCGTCACGGCTGCGCGAACAGATCCTGATCAATGCGGCGCGCCAGTTCCCCGAAGGCGACGTGCAGCACTGGTGGCACATGCCCGGCGGCGCGGGTGTCCGCACGCGTTTTTCGGATGACCTGCTGTGGCTTCCTTTTGCGATCGCGCACTATGTCGAGGTGAGCGGCGATGCGGCGCTGCTTGATCTCGTGGTGGGCTTCATCGAGGGCCCCGCGATCCCCGACGTTGTCGAAGACGCTTACTACACGCCGCAACACAGCGGCCGAGTGGCCACGGTGTTCGAGCACGGCGCGCTGGCCATCGATCGGAGCCTGGCGACAGGCGTGCACGGCCTGCCGCTGATGGGCACGGGCGACTGGAACGACGGCATGAACCGCGTCGGCCATGAGGGCCGTGGCGAATCGGTCTGGCTTGCATGGTTCCTGTGCAGCGTGGTCGAAAAGTTCGCGCCGCTCGCGCAGGCGCGAGGCGAACACGAACGCGCCGCACGCTGGAACGAGGCCCGGCACGGCTGGATCGCCGCGCTGCATGACGCCGGCTGGGACGGCGCCTGGTTCCGCCGCGCCTTCTTCGACAACGGCGCGCCGATCGGTTCGTCGGCCAACGAAGAGTGCCGCATCGACCTGATAGCGCAGGCCTGGTCGGTGCTGTCGGGCGCCTCGGACGACGCGCACACCAGCCCGGCAATGGCTGCCATCAAGGAGCACCTGCACGACGACCCAGCCGGCCTGCTGCGCCTGCTGACGCCGCCCTTCGCCCGCTCGACCAACAACCCGGGCTACATCCAGGCCTACCCGCCGGGCGTGCGTGAGAACGGCGGGCAGTATTCGCATGGCGCGGTGTGGGCGCTGATGGCGCAGGCACTCACGGGCGACAGCCAGGCGGCGTGGCAGAGCTTCGAAGGCCTGAGCCCGGCGCACCGCGCTGCGCATCCCGAGCGCGGGCCCGCCTACGAACTGGAACCCTACGTGATGGCGGGAGATATCTACAGCGCAGCGCCGTATGTAGGGCGTGGCGGCTGGAGCTGGTACACCGGCTCAGCCGCATGGCTGCACCGCGCCGCGGTTGAAACTCTGCTGGGGCTGTCCGTAAAGGGACGCATGCTATCGCTGACGCCGCGCGTGCCCCCGCACTGGCCGGGCTTCGAGCTTGCGTTGCGACTTGGCAAGCAACGGCTGGTGCTGCAGTGGCGCCCTGCCGAAGAGTCGAACGCGCCCACGCATCAACTGATGGCGGGCGAATGGCTCGATTGGCACTCACTGCCTCCCGACGCGATCGTGCGGGTCTTGGCGTAGCCTGCGTTTCGCCGGCTCGCAGGGACTTCTTGACGATGAACAACACCCCCGGAACCCTCGTTGGACGAGGGAATTTTGAAACTCATCTGCTGGAGTAAACCCTGGCAAGCTTCCTAGCGCCTTCTTCCCCAAGGTAGCTGCGGAGACCTCCAAGGTCGATCACTTCGACGCCGCCATGCTCCACCCGCAGCAAGCCCGCGCGTTCGAGCTCATGCAGCGCCCTGTTGGCACGCTGGCGAGAGACGGCCGATAGGAGCCCGATCTCATCCTGGCTCAGGCGCACGAAGCTGCTCGCCTTCGGGTAAAGAATCGGATCGAACAGACTGGCCAGGCAGCGTGCGACACGCGCGTCGGGGCCCAGCAAGCGGTCGAACTCCATGAGTCCGATGAACAGGCTCAGGCGAGCGTTGATGTGCGACAGCAGGAACCGATTGAAACCGAGGTTCGTCGACACCAGGCGCTCGAAGGTGTGGCGCGGCACGCAGGCCACGCGCGTCGGGCGCATGGCGACGCCGTCATAACGCCACGGGCCAGGATTCAGCAGCGAGCCTTCGCCGGCCCAGCCGCCGGAGGTCACGCCGGTGAAAGTGGAGACGCGGCCATCGGCCTGGGAGACCGACATCTTCACGAGGCCTTCGATCACGCCGAACCAGAGATCGGCCGGCTCGCCTTGGCGCATGACGAAGCCGCCGACCGGCGCCTCGCGCTCGTGCGATTCGCGCACCACGCGGTCGAGCTCCTCGGCCGTCAGGGTCTGCGCCCACAAGCTCTCGCGGAGCATGGTCTCCATGGCCTTCGACGGCATACGTGCTTCCCCACTCGCTTGTTGGTTGCTCGCTCTCTGTGCGCGCCGGGCCTCGTGGGGAGGCCGGCGAGCACGCCCGTAAGTAATGTCTCTGAAACGACATTTTTGGCGCGGCGATCATGACATATTGACTCCTGTTCGCCACAACCAGAAGACAGGAGACAAGGATGGAACATCCGGAATCCGACGCGGGCCCCACGAGTGCACCGCATCACGATGACGAATCGCCGGGCATGCGCAGGCGCAATCTGCTGGGATACGCGGCTTCAGTGCCGCTGCTGTCGGCCGCCGCCGGACTTGGCGGGCTGGCTGCCCCGTCGTCGGCCCAGGCCGCGATACTGCCGATGACGCCACCCGACACGACCGACCAGCTCGACATCGGCGATGCAGTGACGGTCACGGCGCTACCGACCATGCCGCTGGTCAAGGTCAGCAATGTCGGGAACGGCCGCGTCCGGCTGGAGCTGCCGCGCTTCGAATCAGGCCAAGGCATCGCCACCGCCGCCGCCATGATGCTGGCGGACAAGCTCGGGCTGCCGCTGAACGCGATCGAGGTCGGCTCCGCCGACGCCAGCCCCGAGCTGTTCTACAACCAGCTCACCGGCGGCTCGTCGAGCGTGCGGTCACTGCATGCGGGCATGCCGTTGCTCGGCGGTTTGGGCGGGCAGTCCTCGGGCTCGGGGAACACGGTGGTCGGCCAGCGCGTGACGCGGCTCGACGCGCTGGACATCGTGACCGGCCGCAAGAAGTTCACGCTCGACCAAGCCGTGCCCGACGCGAAGCCGACCATGGTGTGCCGACCACCGACCATCAACGGCCAATTCGTGCGCATCAACAACACGACCGCGGTGATGGGCATGCCGGGTGTTCTGGGTCTCGCGCCGATTCCCGCCACGAACGGCATCGTGCCCACGCCGCCAGGCGTGGCGGTGATGGCCGAAACATTCGGGCAGGCCTGGGCCGCAGTAAATGCACTCGACGTGACCTGGAGCGCAAGCTCGGTCGCCGGCGAGTCCAATGCCAGCATCCAGCAGAAGCTGAAATCCGCGCTGCTGCCCTTCCTGCTGCCGCCGCTGGGCGCGCTGACGGTCGAGGGCGAGTTCGAGTTCGCGGCGGTCTCGCACTGCCCGATGGAAACGGAATGCGCCATCGCCGATGTGCGCGCCGACCGGGCCGAGATCTGGTCCGGTCTGCAGAGCCCGATCGTCACGCAGCAGGCGGTGGCGGCCGATCTGGGCTTGCCGCTGGACAAGGTCAAGGTGCATGCAGTGCCCTCGGGCGGCTCCTTCGGGCGCCGGCTGTTCTGGGACGCGACGCTGCAAGCGGTACAGATATCCAAGGCCCTGGGCCGCCCCTGCCGCCTGATGTACCACCGCACCGACGACATGCGCCACGGCCGCGTGCGCCCGCCCATGTTCCATCGGGCGCGCGCCACGATGCTGCTGGGCCAGGTCATCTCTTTCGAGCAGCGCATCGCCGGCGTGCGGCTCGATACGCGCCATGGCTTCGGCGAGATGCTGGGGGCCGCGGCCATCGCGCTGCCCAATGGCTTTCCGCAGACGGTGGGCAACTTCGCCGTCGAGCAGGCCATGTTCAAGACCATGGTCAGCTCGCCGTACAACTTCGGCGTCACCACCAAGCTGCTGACGCCGGTGGCAATGGACATCAACACCTGCTCCTACCGTTCGGTGCACATCCAGCCGTCGCGCCTGGTGGAAGAGATTCTGGTAGACGAGATGGCCCGGGCGTTGAGCAAGGACCCGGTCGCGTTCCGCCTCGAATACCTGCGCCTGCCGCGCGCACGCGCGGTGCTGAAGGCGGTGGCCGAGGCGGCGCAATGGGGCAAGGCCATGCCGGCGGGCTTTGCGCAGGGCGTGGGTGTGCACCAGGAGTCCAAGTCCTTCACGGCGTGCATCGTCGAGATCGACGCGCGGGTGCCGACCGACCTCAAGGTGACGCGCGCCACCATCGCGATCGACGTCGGCACGCCCATCAACCCCTCGGGCATCGAGGCGCAGATGCAGGGCGGCCTGTGCGAGTCGATCTCCATCGTGCTGACGGCCGGCCTGCACATCCAGAACGGCCTGCCGCTGGAAGGCAGCTACTCGCAGTACCACTTTGCGCGGATGAAGAACTACCCGAAGGACGTGAAGGTCATCATCATGCCGCCCAGCACTGGCGAGGCCATCGGCGGTCTGGGCGAAGTGGGCCTGTCGGCCAGCTCGGGCGCCATCGCCAATGCCTATGCACGCGCAACCGGCAAGAAGCCGCGAAGTTTTCCGCTGAACTTCCCCGTCGATTTCACCCCCATTCCCCCGGGCAAGCTGCCCACGCCGGTCACCGTGCCGGTCCGCACCTGAGGAGCTCCATCATGCCCGTGCAATCTTTCAAGGTGAACGGCGGCAACGTCGCCGTCGAGGCGCCTGACGATATGGCTTTGCTGTGGGTGCTGCGCGACAAGCTCGGCATCACGGGTCCGAAGTACGGCTGCGGCATCAACGTGTGCAAGGCCTGCACCTGTCATGTGGACGGCAAGGCGGTCACCGCTTGCTCGACGCGGGTGGCCGACGTGCGTGGCCGGCAGGTGACGACCATCGAAGGTCTGGCCAACGGCACCACGCTGCATCCGGTGCAGCAGGCATGGATGAACCTCGACGTGCCGCAATGCGGCTTCTGCCAACCGGGACAGATCATGGCGGCAGTCGATCTGTTGCGGCGCACCCGCAACCCCACCGACGCCGAGATCGACGCCATCGAGAACGTGTGCCGCTGCGGCACCTACGGCCGCATCCGCGAAGCTATCAAGGCAGCTGCGGCGATGATGGGTTAGCGCGTCGCCCCGGCCAAGGCCTGCGCCAGATCTTCCCGCAGATCGTCAACGCTCTCCAGGCCGATCGAGAAGCGCAGCAGATGTCCGGCATAGCTCTGCTTGCCGCTGCGGATGCTTCCCATGTCATAGGGCATGACCAGACTCATGGGACCGCCCCAGGACAGACCGATCCCGAACAATTGAAGACGGTCACAGAAGGCATCGACTTGTGCGGGGCTATGGGACTCGTCGATCAGCACCGAAAAGAGGCCGGCGGCTGCGCTGCAGTGCGTCGCCCAGTGTTCGTGCCCCGGGCATGATTCCAGAGCGGGATGCAGGACCCTGCGGATGCCGTCCTGCCCGGCCAACCATGAGGCGAGCGCCCGAGCCGTGGCGTCGTGCAGGTCGTAGCGAGCCTTGATGGACGCCAAGCCCCGCAGCACCAGTTCTGCATCGTTGGCACCCACGCCCATGCCCAGGTCCAGGTAGGCGACGCGGAGCTTGTCATGCAGCTTGTCGTCGTTGGTGATGATCGAGCCCATCAAGACATCGGCACCGCCTGAAGGGTACTTGGTCAGGGCGTGAACGCTGATGTCCACGCCCATCTCGAACGGCGCGAACGCGATGCCCGCCCCCCAGGTGTTGTCGAGTGCGACGATTGCACCGGCGTTCTTGGCCGTCGCCACCAGTGTGCGAAGGTCCGGAAATTCCATGGTGATCGATCCTGGCGCCTCGACCCAGACGAGCTTGGTACGCACGCTGAGCTTGGCCTGCAGATCGGCGACGTCCAAGGGGTCGTAGCACTGATGGGTGATGCCCATCTGCGAGAGCGTCGCGCGTGCATGGCGCAGCGAGGGCCCATAGACGTTGGTGGGCAGAAGCACCTCGTCGCCGCTCGACAGCAAGCCGAGGTTGACCAAGGCGATGGCCGCCTGCCCGCTGGGACAGAGCAGGCAGTGCCGGCCGCCTTCGAGCGTACACAGGCGCTGTTCGAGCGTGTACGTCGTCGGCGTGCCGTAGAGGCCGTAGCTGTACCCGTCGCGGTGGCCGAATGCCTTGGCACGTTCGCGCACCGTTGCCGCGTTGGGGAACAACACCGTCGACCCCTTGAACACGCCCGGGGGAACCGCCTGGTAGCCGGCCGGCGGAACGTAGGCGTGGTGAATCAGTTGGGTGCTGATGTCTTGAGACATGGCAAGAGCTTTTCTGCAGGATCAGGAGCTTCAATGTATCGGAACATGGGGCGCCGCCTGTGCCGCTCCCCTGGGCAAATCCGCACATCGGATTGCGCCGATGCGGCAAGGCGTGCTCACGTATGCATGCCGGCTAGCCGCGCGGCTGCGCATCCGCGGGGCCGTTGAGCCAGTCTTGCTTGGACTCGAAGAGCCGATGAAGATATTCAGTGACAGCGCGGATGCGGGCCGAGTATTGGAGGTCGTGATGCACGCTCACCCAGAGCGTTCGCGTCACCCTCGCCGTGTCGGCAAGCACCGGCAGCAGCGTGTCCTCCTTCACCACGGAGAACTTGGGGAGCAGCACCAGGCCGAGCCCGGATGCTGCGGCGGCCATCTGCGCCAGCATGCTGTTGGACTGGAAGTTCATCGAGGGCCTTGCGACCAGCTCATCGAGCCAGCGGACAGCGTCGAGCTGGATCAGGTCGTCCAGGTATCCCACGAACTGGTGCTTGGGCAGGTCGGCCAGACTTGCGGGCACTCCGTGGTTCTCAAGGTAACTCGGCGAGCCATACAGGTACAGCGCGAACGAGCCCGCCGTCTCGCACGCCAATCCCTGGCCGATCGGTTTGAAAAAGCTGACGAAAACGTCGGCTTCCCTGCGGCTCACGTTGACGATGGAGGAAGACGTCACCAGTTCCACCCGAAGCTTGGGGTGCTTGCGCAGCAGCGACTCGAGATGGCGAGCCACGAAGGTGGTGCCGATCCCTTCCATCATGGCAATACGCACGCTGCCTGAAGGCTCCCTGTCGGTTCCGCCGAGTTCCTCTTGCAGCGATAGGACTGCTCGCTCCATGTTCTCGGCCTGGAGGGCGAGAACATGCGCCAGCTCGGTGGGTTTGAGTCCGGCGCGGTGGCGTTCGAAAAGCGGGCCGCCCAGGCACAGCTCCAACTGCGAGAGCCGGCGGCTGACCGTCGAATGATCGATGTGAAGCTGCCTGGCTGCCTGGGAAAGACTGCCCGTACGGTTGATATGCAGGAACAGGCGCACATCGTCCCAATCGAGGTTGGCGAGGGGTACCTTCTTGGTCGTCATGCGGCCTTCTCATGCGTTGTCGTATGCAGTCCTTCTCCGTCGGCCCGACCGGCCGGTGGTTCCTGGATAGCATTTCACATCGAGATGCGCAATACAAGGGAAAGCGCAGCCAAGCATGGCCCGCTTCTCAGTCCGGGCACAGTGCCGTGGAAGATTGCCAGGGCGAACTCAGCCCGTCGGCTGCTCGACGTGCGCCTGGCGCCGGTACAGGAAGTCCATCAGCGCGCGCCTGCACTCCGCATAGGTCGGGTCGGTCGCCAGGCTGACGCGATCGCGCGGACGCCCGATGGGGACGTCGAGGATCTCTCCGATCCGTGCCGCGGGACCGTTGGTCATCATGACGATGCGGTCCGCAAGGAGCACCACCTCGTCCACGTCGTGCGTGACCATGACGACGGTGCTTGCGGTTTTCTCGACGATGCCGAGCAGCTCGTCTTGCAACTTGGCGCGCGTGAGCGCGTCGAGCGCGCCGAAGGGCTCGTCCATCAGCAGGACCTGCGGTTCCATCGACAGTGCCCTGGCGATGCCGACGCGCTGCTTCATGCCGCCGGAAATTTCGCTGGGCTTCTTGTGCGCGGCATGCGCCAGGCCGACCATTTCGAGGGCCGCCTGGGTGCGACGATCGACCGCGGAGGCGGACTCCGCACGAAACACGCTGCGCACAGCCATGCGCACGTTGTCGAAGCAGCTGAGCCACGGCAGGAGAGAATGGTTCTGGAACACCATCGCACGTCGAGGTCCGGGCCCTCGGATCACCTCTCCGTCGCACGAGACGGTTCCCGCGGTCGGCGATGCCAGCCCTGCCAGAAGATTGAGCAGCGTGGATTTGCCGCAGCCGGAGTGGCCGATCAGTGCAACGAACTCGCCTCTGCGGATCTCCAGATTGATTTCGCTGAGCGCGGGAAATTCGCCCTTGGGCGTGCTGAAGGTCTGCCGCACACCGCAAACGCGCAGGAACCCGGGCGTGGCGGTCGAGGCAGTCGAAACGGTTGAGAAAGTTGGCCGCAACATCGTCTGCCCTTTCATTCGCGAAAGCTCAGCTGCTTCATCAATGCACCGAGCAACTGGTCGAGCACCAGGCCGACGACACCGATCATCACGATGGCGACGATGATGCTGGAGATCTGCAGGTTGTTCCACTCGTTCCACACGAAGAAACCGATGCCGCTCTGGCCCACCACCATCTCCGCCGCCACGATCACCAGCCAGGCGATGCCGATCGAAATGCGCATGCCCGTGAGGATCATCGGAACCGCCGCCGGAAAGACGATCTTGCGCGCGCGCTCAAAGGGTGTGAGCCCGATCACGCGGCCGACATTGGTCCAGTCCTGGCGCACGCTCGCGGTGCTGTACAGGGTGTTGATCAGGATGGGCCAGATCGAACAGATGAAGATGATGAAGATCGCCGAGGCGCCGCTGTCTTTCAGCGTGTAGAGCGCGAGCGGCATCCAGGCCATCGGGGAGACGGGCCGCAGCAGCTGGATGAAAGGATTCAGCGCCTTGCCCAGCCATGGAACCAGTCCCAGCAAGAAGCCCAGGGGAACGCCGACCAGCACGGCCAAGGCGTAGCCGCTGAACACGCGCCTGAGCGAGTCGAGCAGATGCCAGGCAATGCCCAGGTCGTTCTCGCCGTTGCGACGGAACGGATCCGAAAACAGTTCGCCGGCGCGCTTGATCACGTCGACGGGGGTCGGAATGGCGGAGCGCTCCACGGTGACACCGGGGCTCTTGCCCATCAGCTTGTCGTAGTCGGAAAGCTCCGTCGGTGCGCTGCCGCCGCCGCTGGAGGCGAGTGCCTGCCAGACGGCCAGCAAGAGCAGGCCGATCGCCAAGGTGGCCAGCCAGGAGCGTGAGGTCGAGATCGCGCTCTGCATGATCACGCCTTGCCCAGCGACTTCAGATAGTCGGCCGGACGATCGGAGTCGAAGCTCTTGCCCAGGATGGTTTCCTTGCGGAATCCGACTTCGGGTGCCCTGCCGCCGCGCTCTTCAATGAGGCGCTTTGCATCGGTGGCCAGCATGACTTGGCGGGCGAGACCCTTGTAGTCCAGGTCCTCCTTGATCATGTTCCATCTGCGCATCTGGGTCAGAAGCCACACCGCGCTCGAGTAATGCGGAAAGGGTTGAAAGTCGATGCGGCGCGGCAAGGTCTTCACGTTGCCGAGTCCATCGGCGTACCTGCCGGTGAGGACCTGGTCCACGACCGTTTCGGGCTGATTGAGATATTGGGGCTGGGCAAGGATCTTGGCCATCCCCGCGCGATTGGCAGGCTCGGACACATGCAGGCTCGCTGCGATGATCGCGCGGTAGGCGGCCATGAAGCTGTTCGGATGGGCCTTGATCCAGGCCTCGGTTGCCGTCACCGAGCAACAAGGATGCTCCGGCCAGATCTCGCTCGAGACCAGGTGAATGAAACCCGCACCTTCGTACACGGCGCGCTGGCCGCCCGGCTCGCCGCCGAAGAAGCCGTCGATGTTGCCGACCCGCAGGTTGGAGACGTACTCGGACGGAGGAACGACGCGGTAGGACACGTCCCGGTCCGCGTCCAGCCCTGCCGATGCGAGGTAGTGGCGCAACTGGAGCATCTGGTGGGATTGCTCGAACGGCACGGCAAATCTGAAGCCCTTCCAGTTCTTCGGGTCGCGGTTGTCCTTGTGCTTCATCGCAAGGACCAGCGAATTGCCGTTCTGGTTGAGCACCGTCATCACACGGGCCGGAATGGGAGCGCCGCCGATGCCGGCCGACATGGCCAGCGCAACGGGCATCACCTGCTGGGAGATGTCCAGTTCCCCGGTGACCATCTTGTCGCGGATCAGCGCGATGCCGGCGATTTTCTGCAGGCTCAGTTCCAGCCCCTCGCGCGGGAAGAGTCCAAGCTGCTCCGCATAGATCAGCGGCGTCGCGCAGGTGATGGGCAGGAAGCCGACGGCGAGCCGCTTTTTCTCCGGCGCGCCCTTGCTGTTGCGCTCCTGGGCGACGGCGGCAAGCTGGGTCAGGGGCGTGAGTGCCGTAAGTGCGGCCAGCGCCCCTGCCCTCCCCAGCGTCTTGACGAATGCCCGCCGCAGTCCGCGCTCGGGAAAGAGGCCGTGCAGCATGCCCTGGGCCATGGCGCCGGCCAGCGCATCGTCAGCGTTCGCAGGCTTCTCCGCGAGGCACTCCTCATCGTCACCGTGGGTAATGCCACAGGCGCAGAGGCCGGTGCGGGAAAGGCGAACATACTCATGTGATGGGTCCATGGGCCCTCCAGGTGGGTTGAACGGATCAGGTCCGCGACACGGCAATGGTGAGCATGTTCCGTACAAATAGCCGCTGGGAAATTCACAACCCGCTGTGCGCAGATCCTCCATTGCGCGAGCGGGGGCGGCGCATCCGCACGGAGCGTGCGGCTTGAATCGACGATTGCCATTCGCACGAACTTGCATGGATTGGAAACATTCAAGAGGTTCAGGGACTTCGATCCAGTGGAGCCTGCAAAAACGCACCTCTCATTGCGTTTTTCGAGCATCTGTGCGGCTGTACCCGCAACTATCCTGTGGGCCTCAGCAACGCACAGCGAGTACCTGAAATGAGCTCATTGCCCCGGGTGAAGGTTGCCGCCGCCCACGCAGCGCCGGTGCTGCTCGACAAGACCGCCACGACCGAAAAGGCCGTGTCCATCATCAAGGAGGCCGCCCTTCATGGCGCGCAGGTGATCGCGTTCCCGGAAACCTACATTCCGGCGTTCCCGGTGTGGGCGGCCTTATGGGCGCCGATCTACAACCACGACCTGTTCGAGGCCATGGTCGAGAACAGCGTCTACGTGCCGGGGCCCGAGGTGGCCTTGATTGCCGCGGCCGCCAAGCGCTTTGGGGTGTGCGTGTCGATGGGCATCAGTGAACGCAGCACCGTCAGCGCCGGCTGCATCTGGAACTCGAACATCCTGATCGGCGAGACGGGCGAGTTGCTCAACCATCATCGCAAGCTGGTGCCGACCTTCTACGAGAAGCTGGTTTGGGCGGCGGGCGATGGACAGGGGCTTCGCGTCGCCGAGACCCGCTTCGGGCGCATCGGCGGGCTGATCTGCGGCGAGAACACCAACCCGCTCGCACGCTTCTCGCTCATGGCGCAGGCGGAGCAGATTCATATATCCAGCTGGCCTCCGATGTGGCCCACGCGCAAGCCAACGGGAGGTGGAAACTTCGACAATGTTGCGGCAAACCGCATCCGGGCGTCCGCCCATTCGTTCGAAGCCAAGGCGTTCGGAATCGTCTGCGCGAGCTTCATGGACAAGGCGATGCGTGACTTCCTGGTGGACCGCGATCCGGCGGTGGCAGAAGTGGTCGACGGCACGCCACGCGCCGCATCGATGTTTGTGGACCCTACCGGCACGCAGATCGGCGACACGCTTCAGAACGAGGAAGGGATCGCCTATGCCGAGTTCGACCTGAACAAGTGCATCGAGCCAAAGCAGTTCCATGACGTGGTGGGCTACTACAACCGATTCGACGTCTTCTCGCTCGGAGTCGAACGCCGCCGCCACGAGCCGGTCGCGTGGTCAGGGCCATCCGATCCGCAGTTTCCGCGGCTGCTCGACGATGAGATGACTGCCGGGGTGCTGGATGAGTAGCGCCGATTTCCTGCCACCGCTGCCTGAAGGAGCGGAGCGCTCAGTCGTCATTGGCCGGTCTCCCGGATTCCACCTGAAGCCGCCACCGGCGCCTGCGGCGCTGCGCGACTTCATCACATCCGATGCGCAGCTCTTCGAAACCATCCACATGGAGGCCGTCGACGTCGATGCCAAGCGCTGGCGACTGCAGGTGGACGGGCTCGTCCGCAGGCCTTTCTCGATCGGGCTGGACGGACTCCGGCGGCTTCCATCGGCCTCCGTCACGGCCTTCCACGAGTGCTTTGGCAGCCCCCTGGTGCCGGCCGAAGGCAATCTCTGGCGGGTAGGCAACGTCCGGTGGACGGGTGTGCCGCTGGCTGTGCTGCTCGAGCAAGCGCAGCTCGAGGCGGGTGCCACCCATGTCTGGTCGGACGGCTTGGACAGCGGCGAATTCGGCGGTCGCAAAATGAACCGGTATCGCAAGGATCTGCCGATTTCGAAAGCGCTGTCTCACGAGGTGCTCGTGGCTTACGAGATGAATGGCGCACCCCTGACCCGCGAGCGGGGCGGCCCTGTTCGTCTGGTCGTGCCAGGCTGGTTCGGCACCAACATGACGAAGTGGCTCTGTCGGCTGTCGGTCCAAGGCCGGCGTGCGAACTCCCCCTTCACGACCCTTTGGTACAACCGCGACAGCGAGCATGAAGGCAAAGTCGATCGAGAGCCGGTGTGGGCTGTCGAGCCCAATTCGATGATCACCCACCCGGCACCCGGCGACACCATCTCCACGGATGCTGTGGAAGTCAAGGGCTGGGCCTGGAGCAACATCAGCATCGGCGGCGTGGCGCTCAGCGCTGATGGCGGGGCAACCTGGCAAGAGGCCGAGGTCCGGCCCCGCCGAGAATTCGAATGGCAGCAGTTCGCGGCAACGCTTGCACTACCGCGGACGCCGGGCCTAGTGAGCATCATCGCGAGAGCACGGGACGCCGATGGATCGATGCAGCCATTGAGCGGAGAACGAAGCGCGGCCCACTCGGTCCAGATCCAGCGGGTTCTATCCGGCTCTTGAACGAAAATGTCGGAATTGATGCGCAACGCCAGCGGAGCGAACTGACAAGGCCTGCACGACACATGTACACATCCACCTTCACATTCGCAACAGGCGAGTTCGACGACGAGTTCCATGCCTTGGACAACGTCATTGCACAGCTCGCCAAATCCATCCCCGGCTACCTTGGCGAAGAAAGCTGGGAGAACCCTGCAACAGGACTCGTCTCCAACGTGTACTACTGGAAGACGATGGAGGCGCTCCAGGAACTCATCGGGCACCCTGCACACATCGCTGCAAAGCAGCGCCAGGCGCGTTGGCTCAAGGGTTACCAGGTCGTCATTGCACAGGTTGTCCGCTGCTATGGTGATGGCGGCATTCCGCACCCGCTCGCCGATGGCACCGCGGCCTCACACAGCAGCTGACCGGCAAACACCAAGTCAATCAAAACACTTGACCGGACGCTGCCGTCTTTCTTTTTTACAGCGATCAGGGTTTCGGCGGCTTCACGGCACCGTCCCAGTGCTCGACGATCTTGCCGTTCTCGAGGCGGAACATGTCGAACCAGGTGGTCGTGTACTTTCGAGTTGCGTCCTGCGGTTCGGGGTATTCGCGCACGAAGCTCAGGATCACCGTGTCGCGCTCGGCGACGATCGACACCAGCGGTGCCTTGATGCGAGCCTCTACCGGCAGAGGCGTCGGAGTCCGTCGCGAGATGAATCCCACCATGGCTGCACGGCCGGTGGGCACGTTGGGGTTGTGCTGGATGTAGGACTCGGCAACGTACTTTTCCGCCTGCGTCACCTGGCCCGCCTCGAAGACCTCACGCCAGAAATCGTAGACCAGGCGCTTGTTGGCCCGCAGCACCGGATCAGCGCTCGCCAGGAGCGCCTCCTGGTCGGCGGCCGGCTGAACCGGAACCTGTGCTGCCGCGGCGAGGGGCAAGCCAGCGGCAAGCGCAAAGAGCAGATGTGCGAACAGAGGGTTCTTCATGGATCAAGGCAGTTGTTGAGGGTCTCTGGACCGCAGCCGTTATAGACGATCAGTGCGGCCTTTGTGCTCAAAAAAGGCCGATGAAGAGATTCTGAACACGTCTCAAAGGCCCTCCGGGCATCGCGCGACTTGTACTGGCGGGCGGCGGCCCCGCCACGAGTTGCCGATGTCATATTCCGCTGAACCAGTTGTATCCCTGGTCTTCCCAATAGCCTCCGGGATTCGTGTTGGAAACGAAGATCGCGGCGACGTGCTTCGCGCTCTTGAATCCGAGCTTGGTCGGAACACTCAACCGCAGTGGGAAGCCATTGGACGTCGGCAGCGCTTCGTTGCCAAAGTCGAGCGCAAGCAGCGTCTGCGGGTGCAGCGCGCTGGCCATGTCGAGGCTCGAGTGATAGCGGTCGGCACATTTGAAGCCGACGAAGCGCGCCGACGTGTCCGCGCCGATGCGCTGCAGGAAGGTCTTGAGCGGCACGCCGCGCCAGTCGCCGATGGCGCTCCAGCCCTCGATACAGATATGGCGCGTGATCTGCCGCGCTTGCGGCAGCGTGCGCAGGCGCTCGGCGGTCCACGCCGTCTTGTCGGCGACGAGTCCCGAGACTTCAAGCCGCCAGCTCGACAAGTCGACTTGGGGCGCGTCGAACTCTGGGTAGAACGCGTTGAACGGGAACGGCTTCGTGACCTGGCTTGCCGCATAGGTTGGCGCGAGGCGGCTGCCGCTGAAGAGGCGGGCCTGCACGCGGTCGTTCCAGCGCGACAGCGCCCACAGGACCTTGTCGACCTGGTCGTCGTCCTGCAGGTTGCAGCCCGACAGCATCGAGAGCGCGCCAATCGACAGCGACGAACGAAGCAGCAGCCGTCGCTCGAGGTTCACGATCTGCGTCTTGTGATCGGAGAGCTTGATCATGAGGCGGTACGGTGAGAGGCCCGCGCACGTCCGATGACCATCGGCAGCAGCGTGCGCGGCACGAGGAGGACGAGCAGCAGATGGATCGCGATGAAGCCGACGATGCCGGCCATTGCCGCGAAGTGCACCTTGCGCGCGAAATCGAAGCCACCAAAAAGGCCGGCCAGCCATACCAGTTGCACAGGCTTCCAGATCGCCAGCCCCGATGCGACGACGAGCACACCAAACAGCAGCACGATGACATAGGCGAAGCGCTGCACTGCGTTGTAGCGGCCGACTTCATGCGGGAGCCGTAGCGTCAGCGCACGTCCGGTGTCGCGCAGCAACTCACTGGCGCGAATCGGGAAAAAATCCCGACGGAAGTGGCCGCTGGCGATGCCGTAAAGCATATACAGCAGGCCGTTCGCGACGAGCAGCCACATCGCCGCAAGGTGCCACGCAATGGCGCCACCGAGCCAACCGCCAAGCGTCGTCCAGGCGGGGAACTGGAAGGGCAGGATCGGCGACGCGTTGTAGATCGTCCAACCGCTCATCAGCATGCAGGTCATCGCGAACGCGTTGACCCAGTGGGCGGCGCGCACCGCCAGCGGATGAATCATCGTGCTCTTCATCGTCACATCGGCGGAGTCACGCCGTCCTTGCCTGCAGAGATGAAGTTGGCGGACAGGCTTGAATCGGCTTCCTTCGTCGCGAACAAGACAACTTTGGTGCCCACCGTGAGCAACGAGCGGTCGCCGGGTTCGAGGTTAACGATCGGCACGTCATCCGGCACGACGATCTTCTTCTCGCCGCCCTTGTACTTGAGAGTCAGGGTACGGCCGTTGGTCGCGACGAGGTCGCCGACCGTGCCGTTGGTCATGGTGCTTTTGGGCGCTAAATCCCAGGCGCGGTGACCATCCCCGGTGCCCACCATCGCAGGCGGGAAAACATGCACTTCAAGCGCTTTCAGAGAACCGTCGGGCAGCGGAGTCGCCGCCGTTCCGATGTAGCTGCCGGGCTTGATGTCGCTCACCTTGGCGAGCGTGACCGCGCGAACCTGCGTGTTGCTGTTGATCTTGACCGTCAGGTCTTCGCCGCGGTTGGTGCGGACTTTGATCGCATCGTCGCTGACGGCGGTGATCGCGCCGCGCACACCGACCGGCGGCGGCGTCTGGGCGTGCACGGCGTAACTGGCGCCGAGCAGGCCGGCGCTCATCAAGGTCGGGAGGGCGAAGGTCCGAAGGAGTTTTCCGAATCTGGTGTTCATGAATGAGCCGTAGAGAATGAAGACAGGTCACTCTAGGGATCGCCCGTGCTCATGGGCATGACATTCGGATGACAAAAAAGTCATGAACCGGCGCCGCACCGCGAGAGAGAATGGCAAACACACTCCCATGAGCATCCTTGTTATCGAAGACGACCCGAAGACGGGCGACTACCTGAAGAAGGGCCTGAAGGAAAGCGGCTACGCCGTGGACCTTGCGCGCACCGGAACGGACGGGCTGCACATGGCGCTTGAGCACGCCTACGACCTCGTCGTACTTGACGTGATGCTGCCCGGCATCGACGGCTGGCAGATCATGCAGGCCTTGCGCGACAAGCGGGACCTGCCTGTGCTCTTCCTCACTGCGCGCGACCGCCTGGACGACCGCATCCGCGGCCTTGAACTCGGCGCCGACGACTATCTCGTCAAGCCCTTCTCGTTCATCGAACTGGTACTGCGCATTCGCACGCTGCTGCGCCGGGGTATCGTGCGCGAAGCCGAGTTCTACGAGTTCGCCGATCTGAAGGTTGACGCCCTGCGCCGCAAGGTCACTCGCGAAGGCAAAGAGATTGCGCTGACGAACAAGGAGTTCCTTCTGCTGCAACTGCTGATCAAGCGGCAGAGCGAGGCGCTCTCGCGCACGCTGATCGCCTCCGAAGTGTGGGACATGAACTTCGACAGCGACACCAATGTCGTCGACGTCGCGATCAAGCGCCTTCGCGCGAAGATCGATCAGCCGTTCGAGAAAAAGCTGATCCACACGGTGCGCAGCATCGGCTATTCGTTCGGCGACGCGCCATGAGGTGGCTGCCGCGATCGCTGGCAGTGCGCGCCACCCTGCTGCTTGCCCTGATCACGTGCACGGTCACCGGCATGCTGGGGGCCTACTTTTTTTATTCCGCGCGGTCGGCGATCACCGAGCAGCTGGACACGCGGCTGATCGGTCGCGTTGAGCACTTCCGTCGCCTGGTGGGCAACGTGCAGACGATCGCTGACCTGCACGAGCGGCCGTCGCTGTTCACGGCCATGCTTGGTGCCGAGAGCGATGTGCTGCTGCTGCGCCGCCCCGGCGAGGCGCCTTTCATCGACGTCAACCCCTGCCGTTTTCCGGTGCCCGGCACGCTCGCCGCGGTAGCGGTCGATCGCGATCTGGCGATCGGGAACGTGCTGAACACCCCGACGGCGGATGGCGTGCCGATGCATTGGGTCGCGGCGCTCGCGCGTTCGGGCCGCAATGGCGATGTGGTGGAAGTGGTGGCCGGCCACCCGTTGACCAACGAGGTGAAGATGATTCGCGCCAACCGAGATCGCGTCATCCTCAGCGCCGTGATCGCGATGCTCGCTTCGACCATTCTTGCGTATCTGGTGCTGCGGCACGGCTTAAGGCCGCTGCACCGGGTTGCCGGCAAGGCGGCCTTGATCAACCCGATCAATCTCGCCGTGCGGCTGCCAGAGCATGACGCGCCGCTCGAAGTGCAGCACATGGTCGTCGCGTTCAACGCCATGCTTGACCGCATCGCCACCGGCTATGAGCGTCTTTCGCAGTTCTCGGCCGATCTGGCGCACGAGATCCGCACCCCCGTCGGCGCGCTGATCGGACAGACGCAGGTCGCGCTGCAACGGGCTCGCAGCGCCGATGAGTACCAGCACCTTCTTGAATCGAACCTCGAAGAGCTGAACCGGTTGGGCCAGATTGCGGAGAACATCCTATTCCTCGCGCAAGCCGATCATGCATCGTTGACGATCGAGCGAGCTCCGATTGCGCTGCATGCCGAGCTTGAGAAGATCGCCGAATACTTTGAAGGCCCTGCCGATGAGAACGGGCTTCGGTTCGAAGTGCAAGCAAGCGGTGTGGCCTTCGTCAACGCCGCGCTCTGCCGGCGTGCGGTCAACAACCTTGTCGTGAATGCAGTGCGCCACGGCACACGGGGGACGACCGTGCGGCTGATCGGTGCGCAAGACGGCGACATGGCGAAGATAGCTGTCGAGAACGAAGGGGCGCCGGTCCCGCCCGAACAGCTCGGGCGCCTGTTCGACCGCTTCTACCGAGGCGACGCAGCACGCAGCTACACCGAATCCAACGGCCTCGGGCTTGCGATCGTCAAAGCAATCATGGCGTTGCACGGCGGCGAAGTGTGCGCTTCATGCCCCGCGCCCGGCCTGATTCGGTTCGAGTTGCGCTTTCCCGCGATGAGGGGGTGAGTGCCGCAGGTCCCCTGGCGTCGGCTCCGTCCGTGCCCAGTAAAGGCTGGCAATCGCGCAGCCTAAAAAGGCAAGAGGAACAGTGACCAAAGCAGGCGGATCTATCGGGAACACCGGGCTCGCGTGTCCAAGCACCTTGACCCAGATCGCCGGCCCAAGCACCGTCAGCAGCAGCGAAGACAACAGTCCCACGCTTCCCCCAACCACCGCACCGGTCGCTGTGAGGCGCTTCCAGTAGATCGCAAGAACCAGCACCGGAAATGTCGACGAGCAGGCGATCGAGAACGCCAAGCTGATCATGTACGCGACGTTCTGCCCCTTGAACGCAATGCCGAGCGCAATCGCAAAAAGTCCCAATCCGACTGTGGCCACACGAACGATCCGGATTTCCTCCCGAGCGCCGGCCATCCTGTGCCGAAACAGCGCGCCGTAGATGTCATGACTGATCGCCGAAGCGCCAGACAGAGTCAGGCCAGCAACAACCGCCAGGATGGTGGCGAACGCGACGGCAGAAACCAGCCCGAACATGATCTCGCCGCCAAGGATGTGGGACAGATGCAGCGCAGCCGTATTGCTGCCGCCAATCAACAAGCCTTTCGCGTCCATGTATTCCGGATGCGTGCGAAGCAAAGCAAGTGCGCCGAAGCCGATGATGAAAATCATGGCATAGAAACAGTTCATGAAGATGGTTGCCCAGAGAACCGACGTGCGCGCAGCCTTGGCATCGGGCACGGTGAAGAAGCGCATGAGCACATGAGGCAGGCCTGCGGTACCAAGCATCAGCGCAATACCGAGCGAAAGCCCTGACAGCGGATCCTTGGCAAAAGACGTCGGCGAGAGGATTGCGTCCTTTCCTGGATGCACCTCGACCGCCTTGCGCAGCAAGGCGCTCATGCTGAAGCCAAACTGCTTCCACACAAGGAACGTGATTGCCGCTCCAACGCCGAGCATCAACACGGCCTTGATGATCTGAACCCACGTCGTGGCCATCATTCCACCAAAGACGACGTACAGCACCATCAACACACCGACCAGCACGATGGCGAGGTTGTAGTCGATGCCGAAGAGCAATTGAATCAGCTGCCCGGCGCCCACCATCTGGGCGATGAGGTAGAACGCGACAATGATCAGCGAGGCGCACGCGGAAAACACCCGTATGGCACTGCCACTGAGCCTTGAGCAAACGACGTCGGTGAAGGTGTATTTCCCCAGCTGGCGAAGCTTTCCCGCCATCAGGAACACCACGATCGGCAAGCCCGTCGTGTAGCCAATGGCGTAGATCAGGCCGTCGAACCCGCTCGAGAAGACCAGCGCGGTCAAGCCGAGAAATGCGCCAGCGGACAAGGCATCGCCGGTGATCGCCAGTCCGTTCTGGAATCCGGAGATGCGTCCTCCCGCCGCGTAGAAGTCGCTGGTCGATGACGTGCGGCGTGCTGCCCACCATGTGATGGCGAGCGTGATCGAAATGACAGAGAGGAAAAGAAATACAGAGGTTGCGGAGGGAGAGCCAATGGCTCCTCCCGCCGCCAATGCATGGGTCGCCGAAGCCGAAGCTGCGAACGCAGCAATCAATTTCTTCATATCAGACATCCATCCGATTGGTTCGAACAACGTAGATGACGGTCAACACGATCCCGCACAGGATCACAAGCAGACCGAAGGCGAATGCGAAAGGGATGTCGAGCACAGGCACCGCGAATGCCATTCCTCTCGCGTTGAAACAGCACATCAGCACAAACGTAAAGTAGACAAGAACCTGCACGGCGGTGAGCGCCAGGCCGAAGCCCAGCGATTCGCCGCCTCCATCGTTGAGGTCGCGACGCATGAAAATCTCCGTCAAATTGATTCGATCCGGGCGCAACCATATCGATGCGCTCGAGGTGGAAGAAACGATTAATTTCGATGAGACCGATCCGTTGTCCAGATGCCAGATGAAGGTGCATTGCTTGCACCAAGGCGGACGGCCTCGTGGGCTCTGAGCTAGAGCGCCCCTGTCAGGAACTGGGCCTCCCCAAGGCCGAAGGACCAGTCCGCGTCCTTGTTCTCAACGAGGCTGACCACCACGTCTTCCGCGCGCAGGCCGCAGTCCCTGTGCAGGTTGGCGACGAGCAGTCGGTAGAAGTCTCTCTTCTGCATGTCGGATCGGGGCCGGGTGACAACGGTCAGCAGCACCACGCTGTTCGAGCGCGGGAGATTCAGCCCTGTGTCGTGGATCACGAGTTCATTCGGTCGATGCTGCGTCACACATTGATAGCGGTCGGAGAGCGGCACCTTGAACGCTTCCACCATCGCCACGTGTGCGCTGTCGAGGAGCGCTCGCAGCTGCTCGTCGTCTCGTCCTTGAATGACGTCGAACTTCAAGAGTGGCATTTGCAATGCCTCTCAGATGCAGCGTTGCGTGTTGTTGATGATCTCGTGCGCTTGCCGGGCGGTGCGGCGCACGACATCGGCCGCCGACGGGATGTCGTCGATCAGGCCAATGGCCTGTCCCACGGTGACGTTCGCGCAGTCATAGTCGCCGGACTCATGGGCCGCCTCGACGGCGCGCAGTTCCGATTCACGCAGGCCCCGAAGCGCCTCTTCGTTCCCGTGCCAGCGATGAATGAAGTCGTTGCGCATGAGGCGGCCGGTGTATTCCTTCGGCCAGGCCTTTCCGCGCACGATGTCATACACGGAGGTGCGAATCGTCTGCGAGCCGCGCGCCTGCGTCACGCGCGCCTTGGCGTTGGCGTGAATAAGGGCCTCTTGGGTTGCCCAGAAGCGGCTGCCCATCAAGACGCCGTCGGCACCCAGCATCAATGCCGCCGCCAGGCCGCGTCCGTCTGCGATGCCTCCAGCGGCAAGCAGGATCGTTTCCGGACTTTTCGCAGCGAGGTAGTCGGCGACTTCCGGCACGAAGGTCATCGTGGTTTGCCGGTCGAAGCCGTGCCCCCCCGCCTCCGTTCCCTGCGCCACGACGACAGCCGCGCCGACGTCGAGTGCGCGCTGCACGTGCTCGAGCGTCTGCACTTGGCAGATCAGCGGAATTTTCGCCGCATGCACCCTTGCGGCGAAAGGCTCGGGATCGGAGAACGAGAGCATCAGGCATCGGGGCCGGCGCGCCAGCGCCCTGTCGAGCAGCGACACATCCCGCGCCATCGACCAGGTGATGAAGCCGCAGCCAATGGACGCATCGCCAGCCAGGGCGAATTCACGCTCCAGGACGTCGTGACTTCCGTATCCACCGCCCAGGAGGCCGAGTGCGCCGGCATTCGACACCGCCGCGGCGAGCGCGCCGCCGGAGGCAGGGTCCATGGGCGCAAGAGCGATGGGATGTTGCAGGTCGAACTTTTCGGTGAAGCGGTTGGTGAGCATGGGTCTCCTCGACATGGGGTGGTGGAAGGCCCGGATGCTAGGAAGCTGATCGAATCCTGAGAAACGATTTGTTTTGATGCTGGCAATCTATAGAACAGATTGCTTGCCGGTCGTTCTGGCGACGACGTCGGTGCCTCGTCCTTCCGATGCACTTAGGGCTAACCATGGGCTAGATCCGACCAAAACTGCCTACGATGCCCAACGGTGGGGCGCATTCGCACCAACTTGCTCGGCACGCCCGGCTTTTTGCAGGTACGCATCTTGCGGAAGCTGCTTGCTGATTGAATCGTCAGCTATTTCGATCTGATCTGGAGATGCATATGGAAGTTGGCGATCTCACGACGTTCGCAGCAGTGGCTCGCTGCGCGGGCATCACCAAGGCGGCAAAGGAACTTCACACGGTCCAGTCCAACGTCACCAGTCGCATCAAGGCGCTCGAGGACGAGGTGGGTGTGCCGCTGTTCGAACGCCACAGCCGCGGCGTCGCCCTCACCAGCGCTGGCATGCGCCTGTTGCCTTACGCCTCTCGTGCGGTGGCACTGCTGCAGGAAGCTACGGCCAACGCACGCGACGACGGCCAGGCCAGAGGGCCGCTGGTGATCGGCTCCATGGAGACAACCATCGCGGTGCGTCTGCCGGAAATCCTGGGTCAGTTCAACGCCCGCCATCCGGCCGTCGAGCTGGTCGTGCGCACCGGGCCCACGGCCGAGCTGATCCAGAGCGTCATCGACAACGAGGTGGACGGCGCATTTGTTGCGGGGCCGATCGATCACCCCCGGCTGAAGGCCGAGAAGATCTTCGATGAGGAACTGGTCCTGGTCACGTCGCGGCGCTGGCCCAACCTCGCGGCTCTGCGCAATGAGGCCGCGCCGCTGACCGCACTCATGTTCCGGGCGGGCTGCTCATACCGTCAGCGCCTCGAGCAGTTGCTCGTCCAGCTCGGTCGTCCGTCCTATCGGCGGCTCGAGTTCGGGACGCTGGAGGGCATTCTGGGCTGCGTCGGCGCCGACGTCGGCGTTACCCTGCTTCCTCGGTATGTGGTCGCACGGTCGTTTGCACACGAACGCCTGGTCGTGCACGAAATCGATGCCTCGATCTCCCGGGCGCCAACGCTGCTCGTCACACGTCGAGACGCCTTCGAGTCAACCGCGATGCGGATGTTTCGGGAGTGCCTGGCGCGTCCCGCACTGCGCCAGCTTGGCGATTTTCCGGTGAGCAACATGTTTGAGCCGGTGGCTGCTCAGTGAACGAGTTGGGCTCTACTTCGCCGTGGGCATCACGAACTCGGCACCCTTGCCGATGCTCTCGGGCCAGCGCTGCATGATCGACTTCTGCTTGGTGTAGAAGCGAACACCTTCCTCGCCGTAGGCATGCATGTCGCCGAAGAGCGAGCGCTTCCAGCCGCCGAAGCCGTGCCATGCCATCGGCACGGGGATCGGCACGTTGATGCCGACCATGCCCACCTGGATGCGGCGGCTGAACTCGCGTGCCACGTTGCCGTCGCGCGTGAAGCAGCTCACGCCGTTGCCAAACTCATGGTCGTTGACCAGGTCGACCGCGTCCTTGAAGTTGGCCACGCGCACGCAAGAGAGCACGGGGCCGAAGATTTCTTCCTTGTAGATGCGCATCTCGGGCGTGACATGGTCGAACAGCGTGCCGCCCATCCAGAAGCCATCGCCGCAGCCGGCGCCTGCCTTGCTGCCATCGAACTGGCGGCCATCGACCAGCAGCTTTGCGCCTTCTTTTTCGCCCTGGGCGATGTAGCCCGTGATGCGCTCATGCGCCGCGCGCGTGACGATCGGGCCCATCTCGGCCGCCAGGTTCTCGCCGTCGAGCACCTGGAGCGTCTTCGTGCGTTCGACGAGCTTGGGAATGATCTTGTCGGCCACGTCGCCCACCAGCACCGCCACGCTGATCGCCATGCAGCGCTCGCCGGCCGAGCCGTAGCCGGCGCCGATCAGCGCATCCACCGTCTGGTCGATGTCGGCATCGGGCATGACCACCATGTGGTTCTTCGCGCCGCCGAGCGCCTGCACGCGCTTGCCGTTGCGGGCGCCGGTTTCGTAGATGTAGTTGGCAATGGGCGTGGAGCCGACGAAGCTGATGGCCTTGACGTCGGGGTGCTCGAGCAGCGCATCGACCGCGGCCTTGTCGCCCTGCACCACGTTGAACACGCCATCGGGCAGACCCGCTTGCTTGAACAAATCGGCGAGCAGCAGCGAGGGCGTCGGATCGGTGGGACTTGGCTTGAGCACGAACGTATTGCCCGCGGCAATGGCCACCGGGAACATCCAGCACGGCACCATCACCGGGAAGTTGAAGGGCGTGATGCCCGCCACCACGCCGAGCGGCTGGCGCAGCGTCCAGTTGTCGATGCCGGTGGAGACCTGGTCGGTGAAGTCGCCCTTGAGCAGCTGCGGAATGCCGCAGGCGAACTCGACGATGTCGATGCCGCGCGAGACCTCGCCCTGCGCGTCAGTGAATACCTTGCCGTGCTCGAAGGTAATCGCATGCGCCAGCTCATCCCTGTTCTTGTTGAGCAGCTCCAGGAACTTGAACAGCACTCGCGCGCGACGGATCGGTGGCGTGTCGGACCACTTGGGAAACGCAGCCTGGGCAGCAGCCACCGCCGCGTCGACGTCGGTGCGGTTGGCCAATGCCACTCGGCCGGTTACCCATCCCGTGGCGGGGTTGCTCACCTCCTGGGTACGGGTCGACGTACCTGCGACAACAGTGCCGCCGATGAAGTGGTTGATAGTGGAAATACTCATGAATGTCCTCATGGAAAACTGAAGAGGTCTCCGTCACTTCGCAGCGTCATGCATCAATGCGTTTCGGCGAGGGCGTCATGAAGGGCCTCCACGAGGCGATCGATCTCCGCCTTCTCCGAGATAAACGGCGGTGCAAGCTGGATGGAATCCGCGCCCTGACGCACATAGAAGCCTTTGCTCCAGCACGCCCTGGCAATGTCGTAGGGCCGCCGGCCAGGCGCGTCGGGGGTGGCAGCTATGCCGATGCCAGCAGCCAATCCAAAGTTGCGGATATCGATGACATGCTTCGCCTGGGCAAGTGAATGCACCGCATCTTCGAAGTAGGGAGCCAAGGCCGCCGCTCGAGCAACGATCTCGTCGTTCACAATCACGTCAAGCGTCGCGATCCCTGCCGCGCAAGCGACCGGATGGGCCGAATAGGTATAACCGTGAGGAAACTCGACCGCAAAGTCAGGGGACGCCACTCCCATGAAAGTATCGTAGACGTTACCCGAGGCAACAACAGCGGCCAATGGCTGTGCGCCATTCGTCACCTGCTTGGCGATGGTCATCATGTCCGGCACAACCCCGAATGCTTCCGCACCCGTCATCGCGCCAAGACGGCCGAATCCGGTGATGACCTCGTCGAAGATCAACAGGATGTCGTGCGCCGTGCAGATCTCCCGCAGCCGCTGCAGATAACCCTTGGGCGGCAGGATCACGCCGGCGGAACCGGAGATCGGCTCGACGATCACTGCGGCAATGTTCGACGCATCATGCAAGGCGATCAGGTCGATCAGTTCGTTGGCAAGCTCGGCGCCATCCTGAGGTAGCCCGCGAACAAAGGCGTTGCTTGCAAGCTGTGTGTGAGCAAGATGGTCAGCGTCGACACCGGGGCCAAAGAGCTTGCGGTTGCCGCCGAGGCCGCCAACAGATATCCCCCCGAAATTGACCCCGTGATAGCCCTTTTGCCGACCGATGAAGCGGGTCTTGGTTCCTTGCCCCCGCAGGCGCCAGTAGGCACGTGCCAGCTTCAGCGCGGTATCCACAGCCTCCGATCCGGAGCTGGTGAAGAACACATGGTCCAGCCCTTGCGGCATGAGCGCCTTGATCTTGTTCGCGAGCTCGAATTGGGCAGGATGACCGTGCTGGAAAGCAGGCGAGTAATCCAGCTTCGCAATCTGCTTGGAGACTGCTTCGGAGATTTCGTCTCGGCCGTGCCCCAACCCCGAGCACCACAGACCTGAGAGCCCATCGAAGATCTTCCGGCCATCCATATCCGTGAAGTACGCTCCCTTGGCTTCAACGATGACCCGGGGCGATTCCTTGAACTGGCGATTGCCGGTGAATGGCATCCAGCAGGCGTCGATCCATTGCGGATCCAGGCTGAGGGACGGTTGTTGACGCTTTTCTTGAAAAGAATGCATGGCTGCTTCCAGTTGAAGATGTGAATTCCGTTGATCAGGTCGCGCCGACGCTGAGGTATCGATCCTTGACGGCATCGTCGGCCAAGAACTGCGCGTTGCTGCCCTGGTACACGATCGTTCCTTGCTCGATCACATAGTGCCGATCAGCGAGCTGGGTGCAGACTTCGAGGTTCTGTTCCACCAGCAGAACTGCGACGCCGGCACGCCGGATCTCCTTGAGCTGGGCAACGATCTCTTCGACAATGACCGGGGCCAGTCCCTCGACCGGCTCATCCAGCATCAGAAGCCTGGGGTTGTTGAGCAGTGCGCGTCCGATCGAGAGCATCTGCTGCTCCCCACCGGAGAGCTGCCCTCCCCCGTTCTTTCGGCGCTCGCGCAGGCGCGGAAAGATCTTGTAGATGTCGGTCAGCGACCATGGAGAACCTCGGCGCTGACCGAGCAGGAGGTTTTCTTCGACCGACAGCAGCTTGAAGATTCCTCGATCTTCGGGCACCAGGCAAACACCGCGGGAAGCGATCTGGTGAGAAGGCAAGTCTTGCAACTCGACGCCTCCAAACACGATCTTGCCGCCCGTGGCGCGAACAGCGCCGGCGATCGTCTTGAGCGTGGTGGACTTGCCGGCCCCATTGCGGCCGAGCAGGGTTACCAGTTCGCCGTTGCCGATCTGAAGGTCAACGCCTTGCAGGATGTGACTTTTGCCATAGTGGCTATGCAACCGATCCAGGCGAAGAATCATTTGCGGCCTCCGGTGATCATGCTTCCGAGATAGGCGGTTCGCACGCGTTCGTCATCACGCACCGACTGAGGCGTTCCCTCGACCAGCACCCGTCCCTGCTGCATCACCGTCACTGTGTGCGATATGTCCATGACGATTCCCATGTTGTGCTCGATCAAAACGACGGTGTAGTCGCGCCCCAGATCGGCGATCAGCGTCTTCATATCGTCCAGATCGTCGATCCCCATGCCGGAGGTGGGTTCGTCCAGAAAGATGGCTTTGGGCTCGGCCGCCAGGGCCATGCCGACCTCCAATCGACGCTGCTGACCATGCGACAGGGAACCAGCCGCTGTACGCTCCTGATTCCGCAGACCAAGGCGCTCGATCACTCGGTCTACCATCTCTGCGCAAGACCAGCGGCCCTGCGGTGAACGCCAGAGATTGAACGCCCTTCTTGCGTTCACGCCCTGCGCCGCAAGGCGCAAGTTCTCGCGCACTGTCAGCGTGGGGAACAGGCTCGTGACCTGGAACGATCTGGCCATGCCCCTGCGCACGCGGACGTGGCCGGGTTCACGGGTGACGTCCTGGCCATCGAAGGCAATGCTGCCACCGGTCACACCCAGCGTGCCGGTGAGCATGTGGAACAGTGTCGTCTTGCCGGCACCGTTGGGGCCGATGACGGAGTGCACCGTGTTGCGTTTCACGCGCAGGTCCACGCCGCCAAGGGCCACGAACTTGCCGTAGTGCTTGGTAACCTGCCGTGCTTCCAGAAGGAATTCCGTGCTCATACCTGCTTCTCCTCGACTCGGATTTCACCGGTCCGCTTGAACCGCGCCGTCAAGGCGAGAAAGCCGTCTTCGATGAGGCCCCACAAGCCGCGCTGCATGCCCAGGCTGATGACCACGAGCAGCACGCCCAGCAACATCAGCCAGCGCGGCCACAGTGTCGACAGCCAATCGGCCGCAAGCACGTAGAACAGGGCACCGATCAACGAAGCGGCCAGATTGCCGGCACCACCGATCACCGTCATCACGAGGATCATTTCACTCACGTGAAATTCGGCGTTCGCGAGTGGTGCGACGCCGACCATCATCGCGTTGAGTGCGCCGGCCAGCGCGGTCACCGCACCCGAGAGCACGAAAGCGAGCAGTTTGAAGCGCGGTACGTTGTAGCCAATGGCGCTGGCGCGCACCTCGTTGTCGCGGATTGCCAGCAACGTGCGCCCGAAGATCGATGTCGTCACCCGGTGCAGAGCGACGAAGACCAACAGGAAGATGACCGCCACCATCGCATAGAACTGCCACGCCGTGGTGTTGTCCCAGAGAACCACTCCGAACGCAGACACCGGCGGTCTCGGAATGTTGAGCAGCCCGTTGTCGCCCCCCGTCAGGGATGGAACGCTATAGGCCAGAAAGTAGAACATCTGCGCGAAGGCAAGCGTCAGCATGACGAAGTAGGTCCCCTTCTGTCGAATCGACACGATCCCGACCAGCCCCGCGGCGAGGCCACCAAGAATGATCGAGGCAACCAGCGCAAGGGGCATGGGCAGCCCGGTGCGAGTCAGCATGAGGCCGATCGTGTAGCTTCCGAGTCCGAAGAAAATGCCCTGCCCGAAGGACAGCAGGCCGGTATAGCCCAGCAGCAGATTGCATCCCAGAACAGCCAGCGCGTAGATGAGGATCTCGCTGGCCAAGGAGCCTGAACTCAACAGAAGCGGCAGTGCCACAACTACGCCAAGAGCAACTGCGATATCGATGTTTCGGCGCATGGTTCAGGCTCCCTTTCCAAGCAGGCCATTGGGGCGCAGCAGCAGAACCGCAGCCATGGCAACGTAGATCATCAGACGGGCACCCTCAGGCCAAAGGGTGCTCATCACGCTCTGCACTACGCCGATGAGAATGCCGCCGACGAGTGCTCCCGTGAAACTTCCCAGGCCACCGACTACCACGACAACGAACGCGACAGCGAGCGCCTCGATCCCCATGAATGGTTCGACACCCCGGATGGGCGCCGCAAGGACACCCGCAATCGCCGCCGTCGCCGCACCGAGAGCGAAAACCAGACTGAAGAGACGAAAGACGTTGATGCCGAGCAGCGAGACCATCTCGGGCGACTCGCTCCCGGCGCGCACCGCACTGCCCAGGCGAGTGCCTTCGAGCACCCACCAAAGCAATACCGCCAAACCGGCTGTCACTCCGATCACGAAGAGCCGGTACTTGGGATAGATGAAGTCGCCCCACATGACCACACCCTCCAGGCTCGGCGGAACCGCCACGCTGTCACCCAGCGGTCCCCATTGCACGATGACCAGTTCCTGGATGATCAGCGCGACGCCCACCGTGATGAGGATATGGAACTCGTGCGGCTTGGCGTAGATATGCCGCAGCAGGGTCTTCTCGGCAACCCACCCAACGGCCGCGACGAAGAGCGGAACCACGAGCAAGGCGGCCCAGAAGCTCATTCCTTGCCTGACGGCCTCGAAGCAAAAATATGCCCCCAGCAGATAGAAAACGCCGTGGGCAAAATTGACGAATCGGAGCAAGCCGAAGACGATGGACAGCCCAACGGCCAGCAGGAAGTACAACATTCCTATTCCGATGCCGTTGACAGTCTGCAGAAGGTAAACACTCATATACGGCGACTCCGGTAGTTCGCGGCCGGCTTTTCAGCTCAGCTTGCAGCCGGCTTGTTCAACGCTCAGGAACGACTGTCCGGAACTGACGACATCCACATAGTCGTCCGCATCCTTCATCTGCTTCTTGGCCTTGCCGCGAAGCAGGTAGTAGTCTTTGATGACCTGGTGGTCTTCCTTGCGGATTTGCTCCTGCCCCGTGAGGCCCTCGAACTTCATGCCTTCCAGCGCCGAGATCACCGCCTTCGGCTCGGTCGAACCCGCCTTGGCGATCGCGTCAATGACGCATTTGGTGCAGATGAACGCAGCGGCCAAGGTGTAGTTCGGCGTGACCTTCAGCTCTCTGGTGACCTGCGTGATCAGCTCGCGGTTGGTCGGAGAATCGACGCTGTGCCAGTACTGCGCCCCGAAGTAGATGCCCTCGGTGGACTCTGCGCCGAGCGACTGGAACTGCTCCAACCCGGACGTCCAAGGCACAAGGATCGTCATTTTCTTGTGCAGCCCGAAGCTGATGGCTTGGCGCAGCGCATCGGTTGACTGCGTACCGAAGTTGAGCAACACCAGGACGTCCGGCTTGGCCGCCATGGCATTGGTCAGATAGCCGCTGAACTCTTTCTCCGCCAGCGAGTGGTAGCTGTTGCCGACCAGCTCCACGCCCTTTTCCTTCAGCACATCCTTGGTGGCAGCCAGCATTCCTTCGCCAAAGACGTATTGGGCGGTGATGGTGTACCAGCGCTTCGCCTTGGGCTGTGCCTCGATGAGTGGCCGCACCGTCTGTGCGACGGCGCCATAGGCAGGCACGGGCCACCGGAACGTCGCCGAATTGCATTCCTTGCCCGTGATCTCGTCTGCACCGGAATAGCAGAAGAAGACGCCTCCGAGTCGGTGGACTTCTTTGCCCATCGCCAGAGCTTCGGGGGACAGGATCCCGCCGACAAAGAACTTGGTGTTCTTTTGCTGCGCAGCCTCCTGCACCTTGCGCACCGCCGTCGCCGGCTTTGCCTCCGTGTCAAACACGCTGTACGCGAGGCGACGACCGATGACGGTCCCATACCGCTGGATTGCCATGCGAACACCGAGTTCCCCATACTTGCCGTTGACGGCAAATGGGCCCGACATGGGGAAAGGCGCCCCGAACTCGATCCCGTCGGCCGCCTGCGCCGAAGCTACGCGGGAAAGCGACACCGGGGCAATGCCGGCCGCGGCCAGCGCTAGTAGGTCACGTCTATTCATATTTTCTCTTTGAAGTTTCAGTTGGGGAAAGTGACGACGGCCGCGGCGAACCGGGAATCGCCGCGAGGGAACCTATGGCGAGTTGAGAAGTTGCGCGACGGCGCCCGCTACCGAAAGCAATCGGCTGTCTTCGCCTCGGGCCCCGACCAGTTGAATGCCGACCGGGCGGCCGTCCGCAGTCAGCCCGCAAGGGATCACGATGGCGGGTTGCTGGCTCAGATTGACGGGAAAGCTGAAGCCGGTCCAATCGGTCCATCGGGTCATGCCGCTGCCCGGCGGCACCTCGTGACCCGCCTCGAAGGGGGCCACTGCCGTGGCGGGCGAGACGAGGACGTGGTAATCGTGCAGCAACCGATCCATTGCGCTGCCGAACTCGGCCCGCCGCATCTGCGCAGAAACGAGGCCCGGGGTCATCTTTCGGCCGTCGCGTGCGGCCTCCAGCAAGCCGGGGTCAATGCGGCTTCGGTCTTGCTCCGGTATCGAGTCGATGCGGGCTGCTGCACCACAGAGCCAGTGGTGCTTGAAAATGTCCAGGACGTCGTTGCGAGGCAGTTGCACGGGCTCTACGCAGGCGCCGGCGCGTTCGATTCGGCGAACGGCTCGCTCGACGATCTGCATGACCTCTGGTTCGACTTTCCCCGTCGCGGGCTCTGACCAGTAGCCAACTCGCGTGCCGGCGAGCGCGGTCTGGCCGGAGTGAGGCGATGTGGGGCCATGCGCGCATTGGGTCCAGTCGCGCATGTCCCTGCCCGCCATCACCCTGAACATGGCCTCTGCGTCAGCAACGGATCTGGCAATGGATCCGATGTGGGACAGGGTTCCGAACGCACTTACCGGAAAGGTGGGAACGCTCGCGTAGGTCGGCTTGAATCCCACCGTTGCGGTGAAGGACGCAGGAACGCGCGCCGATCCCCCGCCGTCCGTGGCGAGATGAAGGACACCGGCGCCGGTGGCGGCCGCCACGGCCGCACCACCAGACGATCCTCCGGCGGTCACGCGAGGCATCCAGGGATTGCGCGTGATACCGCTCGACGGACTGTCCGTGACCGCCTTCCACCCGAACTCGGGCGTGGTGGTCAGGCCCAGGAGAACGGCCCCGGAGCAGCGCAGTCGCTCGACCGCTGGTGCGTCCTCATGTTGTGGTTGGGGCTGCGTTGTCAGACTGCCGAAGCGGACCACCCAGCCCTTGACCCAGACGATGTCCTTGATCGTCGTCGGAATGCCATCGATCGGCGACAGCGGGGTGCCTGTCCGCCAGCGCTGTTCGGACGCACGAGCCTGCTCCATCGCGCCGTTGTGATCGATGTACGTGAATGCGTTGAAGGGCCTGTTGATCGCTTCGGCCCTGGCGAGGGATGCACGCGCGACCTCCACGGGCGAGACTTCGCCTGAGCGATACAGCGCGGTCAGTTCCGCCACGCCGAGGCGGCAAAGTGGATCGGCATCCAAGAGAGGCGAGCTGATTTGCTTCATGAAATTTTCCAACTGACATGTATTCGAATGCGCTGAAAAGATTTAGAGCGGACGCGGCTTCCCCTGGCGATGTCCAACCGCCATGGTGAATGGATTCCAGCGAAGCACGGTGCTATGCGTGCGCGCAGTCGGGGGGCTTGGGGGGAGGACCTTCCGAAGCAGACGATCCGCGGCTTGAAGTCCGTGCAAGCACGCCTTTGAATTCTTTGATGGGGCCTGCAATGTCCCGAACTGAGCCGATTGCGCTCACGCCGCGCAGAACTCCCTCGGCATCGGAGGAGAGAAAAAGTCGCGAACGTCCAATCGTCTCGACCTTGGTTGTGGAGCCCAGGGAGGGAAGTCCTGCGACCTGGAGTGCGAAGTCGTACTGATTGCTCCAGAACCAAGGCACCGCATCAAACTCAAGTTGCTGGCCGAGCATGTTTCGGGCCGCAGTGTCTGCTTGATCCTCGGCATTGCGCCAGTTTTCTATCCTTACGGCCCGCCCGTAAAGTTGGCTGTCGTAACAGCACACATCACCGCACGAAAAAATTCGTTCGTCGTCAGTTCGAAGAAACTGATTTGTCCGTATGCCGTTGTCGGTTGCCAAACCTGCCGTTGCAGCCAGATCGACATTCGGTCGAACACCAAGGCCATAGACCACGATGTCACTTGCCACCGCCTCGCCGGTCGAAAGGCGAACGGCCTGCACCCTGTCCGTCCCCTCGAGTGCCACGATCCCGACACCGAACCGGACATCCACGCTTCGTCGTTGATGCTCAGCCACCACTGCATCCGAGACGATCGCCGGCACACTCCTGCCCATTGCTTGCGGTGCGCGCTCCAGCACCGTGACCGTACAACCGCGTTCCAGAGCCGCGGCAGCAACCTCCAGGCCAATCACGCCGGCGCCGATGACCACCAGGCGGCAGCCACGTTGCAGTGAGTCCGCAATCGCTTTTGCATGCTGGGGCGTGCGCAGCGGCAATACCCCGATCAGATCCGAACCTGGCACCGTGAGCGGATTGATGCTCGCCCCCGTTGCCAGCAGAAGCCGGTGGTAGGCGATCTCCCGCCCGCCTTCCAGGATCGCGCGCCCAGTATCTCGATCGATGCGAGTGACACTTTGGGCAAGCTGCAGATCGATTTCATTCTCCGCGTACCAGGAGTCAGCGTAGAAGGTGCATTGTTCGCCTGTTTTCTTGCCTAGAAGCACCGCCTTGGACAGCGGGGGGCGATCGTAAGGAAGGCAACTCTCCTCACCAATCAGGCTGATACCCCCCGTCCAACCATGCTTGCGAAGAGCAGCGGCGGCTCGGGATCCGCTATGACCTGCGCCAACGATCACGATGGGCTCTTGGCAAGTGGTCATGGCTTTCTCTTCGCGCCCGTCTTTACTGTGCTGCCTTGGCTTGTGCGCACGCCAGCATGGCGTCACCAATCACCCGCTCGCCTTTCGCATTCAGGGCTTCCCCGGCGCTTTGGATATCGCGCACCTCCTTGTTCTGGCTCAGCTTGGCCTTGCCCACCAAACGCGTTACCTCGATCTCGATTCCGACGATCGCCTTGAGCATCGTGTCGATGTAGTCCTTGGGACCATCGGTCATCTTCCATGGCGTTGGCTGCGACGCCTCGTGAGTGCGGGTGAGCCGGGCCACCATGCCACGGACATATCGCTCATCGTCCCGAATCGTGGCGCGCCCGTAGGCATGGACCACGATGTAGTTCCAGCTGGGCACCTGCTTGTGAAATTCGAGCTTGCTGGGATACCACTGGGGCGAGATGTACGAATCCCCGGCCCGAAACACAACCATCACTTCGTCGCCGCTGACGATGTCCTGCCACACCGGGTTGTTGCGCGCGACGTGCGAGTGCAGCACTACTTTGGATCCCTCCTTGGCGTCCAGCTCGAACGGAATATGGTTGGCATCCAAGCCACTTTTTCCGTGCGTAAACAAAATACCCAGTGGATTCTTGACGATCAGGTCGTGCAGAACTTCAGGGCGCGATTCATCGAAGTGGGCAGGAACGTACATATCTCTATCTCCGTAATTGGTTGCTGAGGACGGAAAACTTCGACCAGGCTCGATTCAGATCTCGATCATTTCGAAATCGGCTTTGCCGGCACCGCATTCAGGGCACATCCAATCGTTCGGCACATCCTCCCAGCGCGTTCCGGATGCGATGCCTTCCCCAGGCAGGCCTTGCTCTTCGTGGTACTCGAATCCACAGAGCACACAAAGCCAGCTCTTGAAGGCCACGGCTTGGTTCTTCTCGGTTGCGCAATCACTCATGGGGTGCCTCGCTCATGTCATGCCGGCTTCGAAAACAAGCCGTCGTCAAAAAGTAGTATGGTGTATTCAGGTTCAGTGAGATGGACCAGTATTCACTTATCTCAGGAGACCAGAATCCAATGCCACGGACAGCCAAGACGCCGGAAGTTCCAGCGCTCGGGCAACTTGACCGGGAGGCCGGCGGTCTCGGACGGCAGCTCGCCCATAAGCTGCGTCAGGCGGTCAAGAGAGGCGACCTCCAAGCCGGCGAGATCCTCCCGTCGACGCGCGCGCTCGCCAAGTCCCTGGGAGTCGCACGCGGTACCGTCCTCGAGGCTTTCGAACAGCTGATTGCCGAGGGATTTCTCGAGGCCGAACAAGGCGGCAGCACGCGCGTTGCCGCATCTTTGGCTGACATGCCATTGGTTGCAGCCGACGCGCGCGAAAGCAAGGCGAGCGCCAAGCCTCTGCCACTGCCCTTGCCTTCCGCGGCGTTCGCCCAGATCGCTCGGCAGTTCATGCCGTTGCCACCGGTGCCTTTTGCTGTGTCAGTGCCTGCCGGCGCTGCCGCTCCCGGCGAGGTCTGGCGCCGCCTGGGAAACCAGATTCGCGCGCGCGGCAAGGGGGGGCCAAGCGGCTATGGAGACCCTCAGGGCGCCCTGCCTCTGCGCCAGGCGATCGCAGAATATGTGCGACGGTCTCGCTCAGTGCGTTGTGACCCTGCTCAAATCATTGTGACGACCGGCACTCAACAAGGGCTGTATCTGGCTTGCCTGGTGCTGCTCGGCAACGAAGACTATGCGTGGGTCGAGAACCCGGCCTATTGGGGCATCACGGCAATATTGGAAACCTTGGGGCCGAAAGGCCGCATGGTGCGCGTGCCGGTCGATTCGGAAGGTTTGATCGTCGACGAGGGCTTGCGCTTGAGACCCGATGCGCGCGCCGCGTTTGTGACCCCATCGCATCAGTACCCTTTGGGCATGCCTTTGAGCATGGCGCGCCGAAACGCCCTGCTGACCTGGGCACGCACAAATGCAGCCTGGGTCGTGGAAGACGACTATGACAGCGAGTTGCGATACGCGGGACATCCATTTCCGGCGTTGCAAGGCCTGGATCCTGACCATGTGATCTACCTGGGGACATTCAGCAAGATCCTCTTTCCATCGCTGCGGCTCGGATATGCCATCGTGCCTCCGAGACTGGTCGACGCATTCTGTGGTGCTCGCATGCTGTTGGACCGCCATCCACCGAGCGCGGATCAGCATGTCTTGGCGGCTTTCATCGCCGAGGGGCATCTGGATCGGCACATCCGACGGATCCGAGGCGTCTATGGAGAATGCCGCAGCCAGCTTTCTCAGCTTTTTCAGGACCTGCTTCCCAGCGAATTGGCATGGCTGCAACCCAGCGATCAGGGCATGCACTCGGTGCTCTGGCTGGCGCCTGGCATTGACGATCAGGCCGTTTCCGTTCAGGCCGCCAGAGCCGGCGTGGCTGTGCGACCAGTGTCTCGCATGTACGCGGAAGGCAGCGAACGTTCAGGCTTGATCCTGGGCCTGGGAGCATTCACTGCCGATCAGATTGCGGACGCCGCGCGGCGACTGGCATCCATCATCACTGCTGCCGCTCCAACAGGACGGCGCAGGGTCCGGAGCACGATCCGATAAAAGGGCCGTCATCGATCGCCAGAATCGCAGGCCAAGAGAACGGACCTGCGCTCACTCCCACTTGAGAGAGCGTTCCACCGACATGTCCGGATCGCTGCAGACTTCGATCAACGCCGGTCCCTCGACGCTCATGGCTTGCTCGACGATGCCTGCGGCATCCCTGGAGTGCTCGATCCTGAATCCACGGGCGCCGAACGCCTCGGCTAGTTTTGCAAAGCCGGGATTCGCCAGGTCGGTGCCGCTGATGCGATGAGGAAAGTGCCGCTGCTGATGGGTGCGGATGGTGCCGTATGACCCGTTGTTCGACACCACCACGCGCAGGTTCAGACTTCTGTCGATCGCGGTGATCAGTTCGTTGCCGTTCATGAGAAATCCGCCGTCGCCGACGAAGGCGAGGACTTCTCGCCCCGGGTGGCGCAAGGCAGCCGCTATGCCGGCCGGGACACCCGTTCCCATGGCTCCGCAAGCCGAACCGAGCAGCCGGTTCGCCGGCGTCATCTTGAAGATGCGGTGAACCCAGGCTGCAAAGTTGCCCGAATCGGTCGTCAAAACTGCATCGTTCTGGGCCAGGCGCGCAAGCGCCATGATCGTGTGGCCCAGGACGTCGTTCGCCACCGCATTCTGTGGCTGCCAGCCGTGCGCACGGTCGGCAGTTACGCGCACCCGCTCGAGCCACTGGCTCGACACCGCCCCGGAGCCGCCATGGCGCAATGCGGCACGCACGAAGCCATGCGCCGTCGAGACGATCGGCAGTGCCGCCGAAAAATGGCGCCCGATCATGGCCGGATCGGGATACACGTGAACGAACTTCTGTGCATCGGCGCCCTGCCGCGGAAACGCGAAACCCAGGGACGACACGTCGCCCATGCGGCTGCCGATCGCAACGATCAGGTCGGCCTCGCTGAAGAGCGCCGTGTGCGCGGGCGAGGTGAAGAAGCTCAGTTGGCCCACCCAGCGAGGGTCTGTGTTGGAGAACTGGTCCTGGTTCTTGTTGGTGACGGCAACGGGAATGTTCCACTGGTCGACGAGCGCCTGGAGATCGTTGCGGAAATCATCGGTCCGGCACTCACCACCCACGATCAGGATCGGCCGGCTGGCCTTGGAAATCAGCTCGCGCACGCGCGCGGCATCCTCCAGGGTCGCCTCGGCGCGTGCGACACCGTGAACCCGCGCGGGCTGCCGCTCGACCAGTTCGGTCAGCACGTCTTCGGGCAACTCGACAGCGACCGGCCCCGGCGTTCCCGAGGCAGCCGCGGCAAAGGCGCGGGCCATCACTTCGGCAACGGCCGCTGCCTTGTCGATGCGCCCCGACCATTTCAGCAAGCCGGAAAAAGCTTTGCCGGAATCGATTTCCTGGACGGCGCCGCGGCCCAGGTTCGGCGTTTCGACCTGGCCGATCAAGAGGATCAGCGGAACCGCTTCTTCGGCCGCCACGTGGACGCCGATCGCGGCATTGAAAGCCCCCGGCCCTCTGCTCGCCATGACGATGCCGGCGCGGCCCGTCAGCTTGGCGTCCGCAATCGCGGCCAGGGCCGCGGATCCTTCGTGCCGGCATGTCACCAGATCGAAGTCCTCCCGCGCGTGAAGCGCATCCAGGAGCGCAAGGAAGCTTTCACCGGGAACGCTGAATGCACGGTCCGCGCCGTGCGCGACCATGCTGTCGACGATGGCCTCGGCAACTCTGTACGTCATGAACGTCCTTCTTTCAAGACGCGTTCACGTCGACGACCACGCGGCCCCGGATCTCGCCCCGCATGAGCCGGGCGGCTGCTTCGATCGCTTGCGGCAGCGCGATCTCGGCCGCTATGTCTTCCAGGATCGAGCCATCCAGGTCGCGCGCCAGCCGCTCCCATGCGGCGACACGGTCTGCCTTGGGCCGCATCACGCTATCGATGCCGATGAGACTTACACCGCGGAGGATGAATGGCGCCACCGACGCAGGCAGGTCAAGCCCCTGGGCCAGGCCGCATGCAGCGACCACGCCGTTGTATCGAAGCTGCGCGCATACGTTGGCCAGCGTGTGGCTGCCAACCGAATCCACAGCAGCGGCCCAGCGCTCCTTCTGCAGCGGCTTGCCCGCCTCGCTCAACTCCTTGCGATCGATCACGTCGCTGGCCCCGAGCCGCCGCAGATAGTCGGATTCGTCCAGCCGCCCCGTGGACGCGGTGACCGTGTACCCGAGCTTGGCCAGGAGCGCGATCGCAACGCTTCCCACGCCGCCGTTCGCCCCCGTCACGAGCACCGGCCCATCGCCTGGCTTCAGCCCGTGCCGCTCCAGGGCCATCACGCACAGCATGGCGGTGTACCCCGCGGTTCCGATGGCCATGGCATCCCTGGTGCTGAAGCGCTTCGGCAGCGGAATCAACCAGTCGCCCTTCACGCGCGCCCGCTGTGCAAGCCCGCCCCAATGCGCTTCGCCAACGCCCCAGCCGTTGAGCACCACCGTGTCGCCCGGCTTGAATCCGGGATGGTCGCTCTGCTCCACCACGCCCGCAAAGTCGATGCCCGGCACCATGGGAAAGCTCCGGACTACGGGCCCCTTTCCGGTGATGGCCAGGCCATCCTTGTAGTTCAGCGTGCTGTATTCGACGCGGACCGTGACGTCGCCTGGGGGCAGGCGGTTTTCATCGATCTCGGCCAGCGAGGCGCGGTAGCCTTCCGCGTCTTTTTCCACGACGATGCCTTTGAACATAATTTCGCTCCAATAAAAAATCAGTGATCCGCCGCGTGGCGGGGCGAGGGCTGGGCGCGCGCACCCAGGCTGGACAGATATGCCTCGATGAAGGTGACCAGGGGCCGGTCCGACTGCACCAGCCTGGCTCGGAGCACGGCCCCCTCCCAGGCGATCCAGAAGAACTCGGCGAGCTGCTCGACATCCAGCGTTGCCGCGATGGTTCCTGCGGACTGGGCCTCTCGCAGGCAGCGAGCCACCCGCTCCTGCCAGCCGACAAGAATGGCGTCGAGGCGTTCGCGGAAATCCACAGGCAATGCACCCAGTTCCTGGCTCAGGTTGCCGACCAGGCAGCCCCGCGTGAAGCGGTGCTTGCGCATGCCCCTGGATGCATCTGCAATGAAGTCGGCAAGCCGATCGAGCGGTGCACGTTCCTGGTTCAGCAGCCACCGGTCGAGCTTGCGCTTGAAGTAGTCGTCGTACGCCTCCATCACGGCCGCTCCGAACGCGTCCTTGTTCGCGAAGTAGTGATAGAACGAGCCCTTGGGCACGGTCGCCCGCTTCAGCACGGCATCCAGGCCCGTCGAACTGAAGCCCTGCTCGGTGAGCAGCTCCATCCCGCATCGGATCAGTACATCACGCGTTGCCGCATACGCCGGCGAAGGCCGCCTGCCGCGCGCCACGGCCGTTGTGGGTTTTTCTGTCATGTAGCAATTCTAGACCGATCGTCTAGAGATCATCCACTGCTTTCTCGAAGGCGTGCGCGCATCCGCCGAAGCCGCACCAACATGCGAACACGCATGCACTTTCATTGGGCGATCTGCACCTAATTGCAGGGGCGACGGATTGAATCTGCAGATTTCTCTCGACTTTATTGCAGGCCCAAGTCTTGCTCGTAAACCCCTATTCGAGTCCTAATTGACACAATGTGTCCTGTAGCCAATACTTCTACCACCTCCTCACTTCTGCAGAAGGAAGCCCCATGAAGCCCCACTCCATCAAGAAATGGCTTGTCGCCGCCGGCCTCGCCTGCCTGGCCATCACCACTGCGCTGGCCGACGAGCCGTATCCGTCAAAGCCGATCAAGCTCGTGGCGGGTTTCCCGCCAGGGGGTCCCACGGACATCATTGCGCGCGTGATTGCGCAGGGCCTCGGCAAAGAGCTCAACGGCACGGTCATCGTTGACAACCGCGCAGGTGCCGGCGGCGTCATCGGCGCCGATGCCGTCGCCAAGTCGAAGCCGGACGGCTACACCCTGCTCGTCGCGGTGGAGTCCTCGCAGACGCGCGGGCAAGCCCTGAATCCGACGCTTTCCTATGACCAGCTCAAGGACTTTGCCTACGTCAGGAACGTCGCCAAGCAGCGCAATCTCGTCGTCGTGAATCCCGACGTGCCGGCCAACAGCATCAAGGAACTCATCGCCTACGCGAAGGCAAACCCCGGCAAGCTGAATTTCGGCGGCACCTTCGGCGCCACATCGCATATCGGCGGAACGCTGTTCGATGCACGCAACGGCACGCAGCTCACGTTCGTGAACTACAAGGGCGGCGCGCAACCCATCACCGATCTCATGGCCGGCGTGGTGCAGGTCGGCTTCTTCACCGAGGCGACAGTCGCCCAGCACATCCGGGCCGGAAAGATCAAGGCCCTTGCGGTCGCGGCGCCGGAGCGCTCGCCCGCGTTCCCGGATCTGCCCACGCTCCAGGAAGCTGGCAGCAAGCCGATCGACCTTTCGCCTTGGTTCGGCATTGCGGCGCCTGCCGGCACGCCGGGTCCCGTCGTCCAGAAGATTGCCGCGGCGCTGGACAAGGTGGTGACGAGCCCCAAGTTCCTGGCGCAGTTGGAGACGCTCGGCGCCGTTCCGGTGAAGGTGTCGACACCCGATCTGTATACCAAGCAGGTGGCCAAGGAGATCGTGTTCTGGAACGATTGGGCGAAAACGATGACGACTCCTTTGGCCCGCTGACCGACTGCCCGGTATTCGATCCGATGAACTTCTACGACCTCTACGACGAGAGACTGCCCGCGGCGGAGCGAGCGCTCGTTCAATCCGCCGGCGACTTCTGTCGCGGCGAATTCAGCGCCCACCTCCTGGAGTCGCACGCGCAGGGCCGCGCCTACGATGCCTCATGGATCGACAGTTGGGCAAAGGAAGGCTTCCTGGGGCTTCAAACGCCAAGGGAATTCGGCGGCCACGACGCCTCGTTTCTCTGCAAGATTCGCGTGGCGCAGACGATGGCGGAGCATGGTTTTGCCGCCGCCTTTGCCATCAACAACCTGCAGGGCTCCGTGACTCGCGTGGCGCGCTTCGGCTCCGAGAAGCAACGTGCCGAGCTCCTCGGCGCCATGCTGGGCGGTCGAACGCTGTGCGCCCCCGCCATGTCCGAACCCGACGGCGGCAGCGATCTGGCCGCGCTGAAGACAAAGGCGCGGCGCGTGGACGGCGGATGGCTGATCAGCGGCACGAAGTCGTGGATCACCAACGGTTCGATCATCCAGTGCGCAAACCTGCTTGCAAGAGTTGAGGACTCAGTCGGCGCGGAGGCCGGCGATATCGCATCTTTTCTGGTTCCGCTGGTGGACGGGCCGACGCTGCGAAGGGATGAACTCGTCATGCCGGGCGCCCGCTCCTTCCGCCTCGCATCCCTGGTTTTCCAGGATCATTTCGTTCCCGACTGGTGTCTCTTCGACCCGCCAGGGCAGGCCTTCAAGTCTTCCATGGCATCGGTCAATGCCGCACGCGTTCATGTCGCGGCAATGTGCGTCGCCTCTGCCAGGGCGGCCTTGGCAGAGACGGTGGGCTACGCGGAATCAAGGCAAGCCTTCGGCAAGTCGCTGCTCAGGCACCAGGGGCTCGGGTGGGAGCTCGCGGAGGTCTCCCTGCGCCTGGAGGCGGCCAATGCACTCGTGCTGCGCGCAGCGATCGCCGTGCAAACAGGAAAGGCGGCTCTGACGCTGGCCGCCCAGGCAAAAAAGTTCGCCGTCGACGTCGCGGTCTGGGCACTCGACCAGTGCCAGCGTGCAATGGGCGCCACCGGCGCGAGCGCCGATCACCGCCTTGCCATGCTGTCGAGCGAAACACGGCTGGCGGCATTCGGCGACGGCACCAGCCAGATGCTTCTCGACCGCATTGCCAAGGGCCTGGCCAAAGACTACGGGCCTTCGCCTGCGCAAAAGGAATCTGATCAATGAGAAATGTGGTCGTCAAGGATGCGAACGCCGCGGTAGCGGGCTTGCGCGACGGAGACACCGTGATGGTCGGCGGTTTCGGCGGCGCGGGCGTTCCGCGCGGGATGATCGAGGCGGTACTGGACCTTAAGGTGCGCGAACTGACCGTCATCTCCAACAACGCAGGCTCCGGCGGCCAGGACCTCTCGCTGTGGTTCGGTGCACGCATCGTCCGGAAGATCATTTGTTCCTATCCGCGAAGCGCGGACGTGTTCGCCGACCAATACCGGGCCGGCGATGTCGAACTCGAACTGGTCCCGCAGGGCACGCTGGTCGAGCGCATCCGGGCCGGCGGTGCGGGCCTTGGCGGATTCCTCACTCCCACGGGTGTAGGCACCGTGTTCGAGAAGGGCAAGCAGAAGGTCGTGGTCGACGGCCGCGAGTTCCTTCTTGAGAAGCCCTTGCACGCGCAGTTCTCGCTCCTGAAGGGTCGGCAGGCCGATGCGCTCGGCAACCTGAATACAACAAGACGGCACGAAATCATTCTGTGGTGATGGCCACTGCCGCAGAGGTGGTTGCGGTGGAAGTCGACGAACTCCTGGAGCCCGGCGAGCTCGACCCCGAAGGCATCATCACTCCCTGCATCTTTGTCGACCGCGTCTTTCTCTCGAGGCTCGCATGAACTCGCTATCCAGACTGGAACTCGCGCGCCTGGTCGCACACCAGCTTCCCAAGCAAGGGTTCGTCAACCTCGGCATCGGAGCACCGACGAGCGTGGCGGACTATCTTCCCTCCGATACCTCGGTCATGCTGCATAGCGAGAACGGCATTCTCAACGTCGGTCCCAAGCCGGCCGAGGGAGAGGAAGACCTGGACCTGATCAATGCCGGGAAGATGCCCGTCACGCTCGCCCGCGGCGGCTCTTTCTTCGATTCCAGCCTGTCGTTCTCGATGATGCGCGGAGGCCACCTCGACATCGCCATCCTCGGTGCGTTCCAGGTCTCCCAGCACGGTGACCTTGCCAACTGGACCACGGGCGATCTGAACGGTGCGCCGCCAGCCATCGGCGGAGCGATCGATCTTGCCGTGGGAGCAAAGCAGATCTGGGTGATGATGGAGCACACAACGCGCGACGCCCAGCCGCGCCTGCTCGAGCGTTGCACCTTGCCCCTCACGGCGGTCGGGGTCGTGGCCAAGGTTTTCACGAACCTCGCGATCATCGACGTCACTGCCGATGGATTCGTCGTGCAGGCGCTTTGCGAGGGTGCAACGCTTGAGTCTGTGCAGCGGCTCACCGGAGCGCCTCTGAAGCCGGCGCCCACGCTGCGACGATTCTCTTCGAGTGGGATGCTCACGCCGCCCCTTTGAGGCCGGAGTTCAGGCTGAGAGGCGACCCGCGCCCCAGGACCTATGCGGTGGCGGCAATCACGACAAGGGCCGAAGCCGGTTCGTCGGTGAGCGCCGTGAGCTTGTGCGGAATGGTGGAGTCGAACTGCACACAGTCGCCTGGCTCCAGCTGCTCCTTGCGTGCCCCGATCTGCATCTCGATGTGGCCGGTGAGAACGAAGAGGATTTCCTCGCCCTCGTGGTGGCTCATGATCCGGCCGCGCTTCTGGGTTTTTCCCGGGCGCACGATGAATGCCCGCATCACGCGGTCGTTGCGAAGGCCCGCGACCAGCGAGAGATGCGTTGTGAGATCCCCGGCAATGGACCCGTTGCCCCGGACGATGGAAACGACGTCTTCCTCCGGCTGTTGTCCAAAGAGTCGGTCCACCGTCACGCCCAGGGCCTTGGCGATATTGAGCGCCGACTCGATCGACGGGGTGGATACGCCCCGCTCGATCTTCGACAAATAGCTGCGCGTCAGCCCTGAATCTCGAGCCAGATTCTCCAGCGTCAGTCCGCTTTGGACGCGCAGGTACTTGAGGTGTAGTGCCAAGGCTTTGAACGGGTCTGCGGCAGGCCGATCGGCTGCTCGCAACCCACTGTAAATTGCTGCGGGGCCCGATTCTGGCACGAGTGTGTTGCCCGCTGCCTAGATGTCGAGCACCAAGCGCGGTCCTGCGCACTCCGCAACACACACGATCACTTCATGCGTGCGCTCCTGAGCGCTCAACACCCGGTCGTGATGGATTGGCGGCCCCTCGGTCCAGCGCGTACGGCATGCGCCGCAGATGCCACCGGCGCATGACACCGATATATCGGCGTCCATCGCTTCCAACGTGGCCAGGAGTCCCACCTCGGGCCGCACTTCCATCTCGCGACCGCTCTTGGCCAGCACCACGCTGTATGGCTGCGCGTTCAGGGTTGGAACGAGCTTCGGCGCGGTAAACCGCTCCACGTGCTTGCGGCTTTCGGGCCACTCCGCGACAGCGGACCCGAATGCATCGAGCATTCCGGCGGGTCCGCAGCAAAATGCCTTTGCGTCGGCGCCAGCGCCCTCTACGATCGATCGGATGTCGGGCCGATTGACCTCGAGCGTGTTGTACAAGTGGACCCGCCCACCCTCTACCGCCGGCTCCAGCATGTCGATCAGGCTTGGCTCGCCCATGCTGGCCCAGTGCAGCTGGTAGTTCAACTTGCCTTCACGCTCCAGCGCCAGGATGGCCGAGACGAATGGTGTGACGCCTATGCCGCCCGCAACAAAGATGTTCATTCCGGTGGACGAGAGCTCCAGCCCGCTGCGCGGCACCGAAACACCAATGACTTCGCCGGCACGAAGTGCGTCGTGTATGTGGCGAGACCCGCCGCGCCCCTCCTCTTCGCGCTTGACTGCTACAACGTATCTTCTGCAGTCGGCGGGATCGTTGCACAAGGAATAGGTGCGTACGAGCCCATTGGCCAGATGGAGACCGATGTGCGCTCCGGGCCTGAAGGCAGGCAGGCGCCAGCCGTCCTGGTCAGCCAGTACCAGCCGCTTGACTCCCGGCAGGGGCACGTCGATTTCACGAACGACAGCTTGCAGATGCTTGATCGCCTTCGGCATATCACGCCCCGCGGACAGCGTCGCCCACGCGGATGACGCCGCCTTTCAGAATCCGGCAGTTGAGTCCTGATCTGTTGATCAATGGATCGAACACGGCCTTGCCGAGAATCTCCTCGATGTGGCGGCAGGGCGTGGAAAGTCGGGTGGCCTCGAGAAGCGTTTCCCCCACCCAGAACTGGCGGCCGACGAGATGATTGAGCGGCACACCTTGCACGGTCACGTTTCTGCGATGCTCCTCGGGCAGCATCTGGATCTTTGCATCGCGCGCCAAGGCCTCAAGCGTCTCGATCTCGAAAAGCGTGATCTGCCGCCCCTCCTCCGGCTTGTGGGAGTAGAAGCCGGACTCCCGGCCGATCATGTACCTGTCCCCTTCGATGCCTTTGCCGGCCACGAGCGTCAACTGATCGAATGACTCCATGGGAAGGAAGGCTCGAGGCGTGATGTGCAGGTGTCGAACGACGCCCGTCCAGGCAGGGAGCACATCCCGTTCCGCGAGATGCGCTGGTTGGTCTGCGGCAGAAATCATGTTCAACGCTCCTTGATAGCGGCGGTCCGCGCCGGCCTGATGAGGAGTCGTCATTATAGGACACTTTGTGTCCTATCGAACACAAAAGGCATTTCACCCAGTATGCAAGGGGCTCTGACAGCGCTTCGTACCGAACTGCCTCTCCGCCGCCTCTGCCAGACAGAATCGCCGCCGAAGTGCTGGCAAGCTCTGCTCAAGGCTGGAAGTACAGATCCGCAAAACTCCCCCTGATGTGCTCTCCAGTTGGCGCGTAGCCACGCACTTTCTTCGCCGACACAGTAATGGCCGGATTTGCGCCCAGTTCAATGGAAGGAATGTCGCGATACACGATCTGCTGGAAATCGGTGAACAACTGTCGGCGCTTGCCTTCGTCAGTTTCGACTGCCGCGGCTTCCAACAGTCGATCGACTTCCGGATTCACGTAATGCGGCGCATTGGAGAACGGCAGCCCGATCTTGAAGTTCTTCGACCAGAACACGCGCTGCACGCCTACTGTGGGATCGAACTGGTTCGTCAGGCTTTCCAGCGTGATGTCGAATGCTCGCTCGGTATAGGCTTTGTTGACGTAGGTCGCGAAGTCGTAGCTCTCGACCACGGCATCGACGCCGATGCGGCCCAACGACTGGCGCACGAAGTCCGCAGCTCGCCGCTCCTGAAACGGGTTGTAGAGCACCCGCAACTTCAGGCGCGTGCCACCGGCGCCGCGCTTGAATCCCGCCGCCTCGAGCGCCGCTTCGGCTTCCTTTGGATTGAAAGGATATGGCTGGATGCTTGCGTCGTGATAGCGCGAGATGCCCTTCCCTATCGGTGATGCCGAAGGTGTTCCATAGCCATACCACACCGTCTTCGCGAACGCATTGACATCGATGGCCTGGGCAATCGCTTTTCGCACTTCGCGCCTCTGCAACGCAGGCGTGTCCAGGTTGAAGTAGATCTGCTGATGGCTTCCGAGGTAAGGCGAGATGCGTGTGTCGATCTCGATGCCCGCCAGCTTCTTGAATCGCTCGACGTCCGAGAGTGGGATGCCACCCGTTCCGTTCGCCAGGTCGGCCGCGCCCGACTCCAGCGCAGCTGCGCGCGCCGCAGCATCGAGCACGAAGCGAACCACCACACGGTCGAGATACGGCTTGGGCTTGTCCCAGTAGTTCGGGTTGCGCTCCAGGATGATGTGGCTGCCCTGCACCCATTCCTTGAACACGAAAGGACCTGTACCTACCGGGGCGCTGTTGTATTTGTTGGACGCGATATCGGTGCCTTCGTAAAGGTGCTTCGGCACGATCGGCGATTCGGTCGAGGCCAGTGCCGTGAGCAGGAACGGCGACGGCTTGCCCAGCACGATGATTGCAGTGTGCGGATCGGGCGTCTTCACGTCCACCACATTGGCAAAGGTGCCTCGTCCTCGCGGGTGAACCTGCTTGAGCGTCAGGATCGAGAAGGCCACGTCAGCCGACGTAAAGTCCTTGCCGTCATGCCATTTCACTCCCTTGCGCAGCTCGAAGGTGTACTGCAGGCCGTCCTTGCTTAGCGACCACGCGGTGGCGAGCAGCGGCTTGGGCTTGAGGTCATAGTCATAGGTCAGCAGTCCCTCGACGATTTTCGGACCGATCTCGGCGTTCCCGCCAGCCGTGGTCGTGAGCGGAACGAGGGAGGAAGGAACGGGGTTGATCAGCCAGGTCAATGTGCCACCTTGGCGCGGCTGGGCCGCAGCCATCAGTGAGGCAACGGAGAAAGCGGCGGCCATGGCCCATGCCGCGAAGTGCGGCATCGCCCGCGTGTAGGTCCAGCGTGTCATGTCTTTGTCGCTTCAGAAGGCCGGAATTACGGCGCCTTTGTACTTATCCTGGATGAACTTGCGAACCTCTGCCGTATGGAGCGCAGCCACCAGCTTGGCGATGGCCGGCGAACTCACGTTGTCCTTCCGCGACGCAATGAAATTGGCATAGGGCGACTTACGGCCGTCCTCGATGAACAGAGCGTCCTTGGCCGGATCGAGCTTGGCCTCGAGCGCATAGTTGGTATTGATCAGCGCCAGATCGACGTCTGGCAGCGCCCGTGGCAGCTGGGCCGATTCGAGTTCGCGGATCACCAGCTTCTTCGGATTGGCGACGATGTCACGCGCGGTCGACTTGATGTTGGACGGGTCTTTCAGTTTGATCAGCCCCTGCTTCGCCAGCAGTGTCAGCGCCCTGCCCGAGTTCGAGGGATCGCTCGGAATGGCAATGATCGCGCTCTCCCGTAGCTCGGACGCCTTGCGGATCTTCTGCGAATAGGCACCGAAGGGCTCGATGTGCACGTCGCTGTTCGGCACTTCAACGATGTCCGACTTCCGGTCTTTGGTGAAGGACTCCAGGTATGGACGGTTCTGGAAGAAATTGGCATCCAGCTGCTTGTCGCTCACGGCAAGGTTCGGCTGCACATAGTCGCTGAACACCTTCACCTGCAGGTCAACGCCCTGCGCCTTCAACTGCGGCCGGATGAACTCCAGGATCTCTGCGTGCGGCACGGGTGACGCGGCCACGCGCAGCGCCTCTTGCGCCTGGGCGGCAGCACCGAAACCGGTGATGGCTAGTGCCACGACGAAATAGGCGCGGCGAAATGAAAGCAACATGTTCGGGATTCCCTCGAGAAAAAATTTTTGTCGGACCACTTTCCTCAAGAAGGAAAGATTGGGCGTCGCAGGTTAGCCGCGACACTTCCGGGCCCAAACAACGAATAAGCGCTTGCTTATCTGTTTTTCGCATGCGCCGGGGGCCTTTCGTCCCTCGGATACTGCCGACGGGCACAGCATTCATGCCGCCGTACGATGCCGAGGCAACCGGCCGAAGAACGGATGGCTCGGGTCGTTGAAGCCCGGCAGCGACGAATGTCCCGTGGTCACGATCGCATCGACCAGGGCCTCGTCGTCTTCGGTGAAGCGATATTGCAGCGCGGGCAGATAGTCTCCCCATTGCTCCAGCGTGCGCGGGCCGGCGATGGCCGAGGTGATGAGGCGGTTGTTGAGCACCCAGGCCAGCGCGAACTGCCCGGGCGTGATGCCGCGCCCTTCGACGTGCGCCTTCACGCGCTGCGCAATCTCCAATGATTCGGCACGCCATTCGGTCTGCAGGATGCGCTTGTCGTCGCGGCCCGCACGCGTGTCCGGCGGCGGTGCTTTGCCGGGTTCGTACTTGGCTGTGAGCACGCCGCGCGCAAGCGGGCTGTAAGACACGACGCCCACGCCGTAATACTCGGCCGCGGGCAGGTGCTCGGCCTCGATCTGCCGGTTCGCAAGGTTGTAGAGCGGCTGCGTGGCCGCGGGGCGGTCCACGTTCAATGCATCGGCCGTGCGGGCGAATTCCGCGATCTTCCAGGCGGGGTGGTTCGACAGCCCGTAGCTGCGCAGCTTGCCGGCGCGGATCAGGTCGCCCAGCGCGCGCACGGTTTCGGCCACAGAGGTGGCTCGGTCTTCTCGGTGCAGATACAAGAGGTCGATGTAATCGGTGCCCAGGCGCTTCAGACTGGCCTCCACCGATTGCACGATGCCGTGCCGCCCCGTGCTCCTGTTGTTGGGGCCGACGATGTCCGGATCGGGGTTGGCGAACTTGGTCGCGAGCACCCAGCGGTTGCGGTTGGGTGCCACGAGCTGTCCCACGACCTTTTCGGACTCGCCCTTGTTGTAGGCATTGGCGGTGTCGATGAAGTTGACGCCCTGCTCGAAGGCGCGCTCGGCGATGCGCTGCGCGGTGGCGCGATCGGTCTGGCCGCCGAACATCATGGCGCCGAGGGCGATCGGCGACACGAGGATCCCGCTGCGGCCGAGGGGACGGTAGTCGATGCTGCTCATGAGGAAAAAAGCTCCCTGTATCTCTGTCTGGCGAAAGGAAAGGCGTTAGAGACGAAGCCCGGCCTGCTTCATCAGCGGCAGGATGCGGTCGCCGAAGAATTCGAGGTCGGGCTTGAAGTCGAAGAAGCTCAGTTGCAGGCCGTCGATGCCCGCGCGCTTGAGCTGCACGAACTGCTCGACCACCTGCTCGGGCGTGCCGATGACCTCGATGTTTCCGCCAATGGCGCGGCGCCTGGGTGCGTCGTTGCCGACGCGGCCACGCCAGGCATGCGCGTCGCTGTCGAAGCGGTTGTAGCTGGCGTTGGGGTCGGCATCGAGGTGGTCGACGATGGCATCGTGGTAGTCCCAGGTCTCGCGCTCGGTCTCGCGGCTGATGACCATCGGGTTGAGCAGCGTGCGCACTTCGCGCCCTACGTGCCGGGCCGCCTGCTTCACGCGCGCGGCGTGCGGGGGCAGCGCCTCGATGGCGCTTGCGAAGCTGGAGCCGCTCGGGCTGGTGATGAAGACGATGTCGGAGTAGCGTGCTGCGAACTCGATACCTGCATCGGAGCCGGTGGCGTTCACCAGCACCGGACGGCCGAAGCGCGGCTTCGGCGAAACGAACGCGCCGTCGAGCTTCCAGGGTGATTCGCCCTTGAACGACCAGTTTTCGGTGTCGGCCCACAGGCGCTGCACCACCTCGAGGAACTCCGCCGCGAGTTTGTAGCGCCGGTCGTGTTCGATGCGCTGCGAGCCGAACATCTCGTGCTCTACTGCGCGATGGCCCGTGACTACGTTGATGCCCCAGCGCCCGCCCGAGATATGGTCCAGCGTGGCGGCGTACTTGGCCAAGTGCAGCGGATGCAGCGGACCGTAGAGCACGTGGATGGTCGAGATCAGCATGATCCGGCTGGTCACCGCGGTGAGAGCGGCTGTGGTCATGAACGAGTCAAGCGCCTGTCCGTTGAAGACCCCGCCGTAGCCGCCTTTGGGCAGCCACTGCGAGAGCGCGAACACGAGGTCGAATCCGAGTTGCTCGGCGTGCAGCACGAGATCCCTGTTGTAGTCGAAGCGCCAGTCAGTGGTGCGCGGCAAGGTCGAGGCGCTCCAGCCGCCCGCCTGGATCGGCAGGAACAGCCCGAGCAGCACGGGCTGCCTGAAGGCCTGGGAGACCGGGCTCTCGCTGAATTCGGTCGGTGCGGCAAAGCGCTCCCAACCGGCGATGGCGCCGGGCTGGTGGGTCAGGGACATTGTTGAATTACCTTCCAGAGGCCCGAATTCTGACCAGCCACTGAGCAAATGGCACGGCCGGAATTCGCATATCGAAAATCAGAAAACCTTGCCTTCCTCCAGATGTTTCGTCGTGCCGTTGAGGTGGTAGTCGCCGATCACGCGCGCCTTCTGCAGCAGCGGGTTGTGGTTGAAGATGGTGCGCAGGTTGCGCCAGTGGCGATCGAAGTTTTGCTTGCGTGAGGTGGCGGATGCGCCGCCCGCTTCGAACAGGCGCTCGGCCGCCTGCAGCGCGATCTTGCTGACGGCCAGCTGTGTCTTCGCGGTGGCGAGTGCGCCGTCGAGCACCAGCTGCTGCAAGCCCTCTTCTTCCACATCGCCGTCCGCTGCACCACGCCTCAAGGCCTCGGCCGAGCGGTCGAGCTGGCGCGCATTGTCGGCAATGAGCGCATCCACCGCATGGGTGCTGGTCGCCAGGTCGCCCACCACCCATTGCGTGAAGTGGTCTTCCGCAGCCGCCGATGCAGGGCTGTGCGCCGCGGGCCGGGCGTTGTGGCGCACGTAGTGCAAGGCATCGCTGAACACATTGCGCACGATGCCCGCGGCCACCGCCACCAGGTAAAGCTGTCGCAGCGCCGCCGCGTGGCGCCGTTGCAGGCTGCGCGGCGATGTGAAAACGATTTCGTCGGGCTGCACCTCCAGTCCGTCGAATTCCAGGCTGCCGCTGGCCGTGAGGCGCTGGCCCATGCCGTCCCAGTCGTCCCTCACAAGCAGGCCGGTGCGATCGGTGGGTACGATCACCGTCGCATCGCGGCCCTCTTCGTCGCGCACCGCGATGCTCGCGAAATCGGAGAACGCGGTGCCGGTCGCGTAGTACTTGCTGCCGTTGAGCACCCGCCTGTCGCCCTGCCTTTCGAGCGTCGTGGTTACCGTGCCCGAGCGCGGCGTGCCGAGCTCGGTGAAGGCGCCGCCGAACAGCGCGCCTTCGCGCACGCGGGCCAGCTGCCGGTCGGCATCCGGGTTGGGCGGGGCCGTGGTCCACAGCTCGATGGCGTTGTAGTGCGTGCGCAAGGCATGCGCCACGTTGGAGTCAGCCGCCGCGAGCGTGGCGACGACCTGCACGAGGTCTTCGATCGAACCGCCGGGGCCGCCGCGCTCGACAGGAACGCGCAGTGCGCCAAGTCCCGATGCGCGGAACAGCGCGAAGGCCTCGAAAGGCAGCGTACCTTCGCGTTCACGCTGCGAGGCACCTTCGGCGATCGCCGCGCACAAGGCCGGCAATCGATCGATCAGCGTCTGGAGCGGCATGCCCAATAGGGCGCGATCGATGGTATTCATTGCATTTCCCGGGAGCGATGGAGAGCCGCGAATATAGGCTCCCTTCCTCATCGGTTCCCGCATAAGAAAACTCGGTTCTCGTACGTGCCGCACCGCGGGCGCTCACGCGCAATCAGCGCATTTCCAAGATCGAAAAAATGCTAAGTGCCGGCTCCATTTTCCCGGACCATCGTCTGCCCTTTTGCACCAGTCGCGGACACGGCGACCCACTCCATGGCTCTCTCTTCCCTCCTCCGGAAACTCTCGTCCAGCCAACGGCTGCTTCAGCTGGCGCTGGCCTTCCTGCCCTTCACGGCGGTCGCGCAGGTCAAGGCCCCCGCGCCGGTGGACGGCGGCACGCTGACCTATGCGGTGTCGCAGGAACCCACCTCGCTCGTATCCTTTCTCGACACCAAGACCGACAACCGCAACATCAGCGCCAAGGTCACCGAGGGCCTGCTTCGCTACGACGCGAAGTTCAACCCTCAGCCGCTGCTGGCGACCTCGTGGCAGGTGAGCGCCGACGGCCTGAAGTACACCTTCAAGCTGCGCGCGGGCGTGAAGTTCCACGACGGCCGCGATTTCACTGCCGAGGACGTGCGCTACTCGGTGCTGACCCAGAAGAAGCAAGGCCCGCGCGGGCGCATCACGCTGGCGAACGTGGAGCGCGTTGACGCACCCGATCCGCTCACCGCCGTGATCGTGCTGGCCAAGCCGGCGCCGTTCCTGATCAAGGCGCTGTCGTCGGCGGAGCTGCCGATCGTGCCCGCGCACCGCTACGCCGACGGCGACCCGCTGGGCAGCGCGAACAATGCCGCGCCGGTGGGCACCGGCCCCTTCGTCTTCGAGCAATGGGTGCGCGGCAGCCACCTGGTGCTGCGCAAGAACCCCGGCTACTGGCGCCAGGGCCATCCGCGCATCGACCGCGTGATCGTGAAGTTCGTGCGCGACCCGGCCGCGATCTTCACCGCCGTCGAGACCGGCGAGGTGGATGTCGCGCAAGGCGTGGGCCTGGCCGACCTCGAACGCCTGTCGGCGAACCCGAAGCTCAAGGTGGACGACGGCTACGACGGCTTCCTCAACAACGCGTCTTTCCTCGAGTTCAACGTGGAAAACCCGGTCCTCGCGAACGCGAAGGTGCGCCATGCCATTGCGCAAGCCATCGACCGCAACTTCATCCGCAACACCATCTACTACAAGCGCGCGGAGGTGGTGAACTCGCCGATCCCGCGCGTGCTCGCCGACTACTACGACGACAGCACCTTCCGCGACACCTTCGACGTGGCTGCAGCCAACAAGCTGCTGGACGAAGCGGGCCAGCCGAAGAGGGCCGGCGGCCAACGCTTCTCGCTGCGGCTGAGCTACATCCCCGGCGCGGAGTTCAAGCGCACGGCCGACTACCTGCGCTCCGCGCTCGCGCGGGTGGGCATCAGGGTCGAGATCGTCGACGGCGACCTGCCCACCTTCCTCAAGCGCGTCTACACCGCGCGTGATTTCGACCTCAACATCAACGGACTGGGCCGCCTGTTCGACCCGACGGTGGGCGTGCAGCGCATCTACTGGGGCGACGGCGTGCGCAATCCGCTGATCTGGGTCAACGCGGCCCACTACGACAACCCGCAGGTGGACGAACTGTTTCGGCAGGCGGCCGTGGAGGTCGACGCGGGCAGGCGCGCCGCGCAGTTCAAACAGATCCAGCAGATCGTCGGGCGCGAGTTGCCGGTGCTGCCCATCGTCACCGTGCCCTCGATCGTGGTGCACAGCGCGCGCCTGCACAACTTCCACAACAGCATCGACCTGATGTCCGGCGATCTGGCCGACGCATGGATCGAACCCCGGAAGTGACCACACAAGGGCAACCATGACCACCCAGGACCTCCATTCCTCCCTTCTGGATTCGCTGACCTTCGCGAGCGCCCGCACGCAGGCCGAGGCGCTGGCCGCGGGCCGCGTTTCGGCCGTCGACCTGCTGGAGCACGCGCTAGCGCGTATCAGCCACTTCGACAACGACCTCAACGCCGTGGTGGTGCGCAACGACGAAGGCGCGCGTGCGGCCGCTCGCGAAGCCGATGCGGCGCTGGCGCGCGGCGAACGCAAGCCGTTGTTGGGCGTGCCGATCACGGTGAAGGAATCGTTCGACGTGGCCGGCCTCGTCACGACGAGCGGCAACCCCGACTATGCGAACAACGTGGCTGCGCAGGACTCGCTGGCGGTCGCCGCGCTACGGGCGGCCGGCGCGGTGATCGTCGGCAAGAGCAACGTGCCACTCGCATTGGCCGACCTGCAGAGCTACAACGCCATCTACGGCGTGAGCAACAACCCGTGGGACACCACGCGCACGCCGGGCGGCTCCTCGGGCGGCTCGGCCGCCGCACTCGCGGCAGGTTATGTGGCGCTGGAACTGGGCACCGACATCGGCGGCTCCATCCGCATTCCTGCGCACTTCAACGGCGTGTACGGCCACAAGCCCACTGCAGGCTTGGTGGCAATGCGCGGCACCGGCGTGCCCTCGGGGCGCTTGGCCGACCGCGACCTGAGCGTGGCGGGGCCGCTGGCGCGCACAGCGTCCGACCTCGAGCTCGCGCTGGACCTGCTCGTCAACCTCGAGCCGCTGGCCGTCAAGGCCTGGAAGGCCACGCTGCCTCCGGCGCGGCACGTGCAACTCAAGGACTTTCGCGTGCTGGTGATCGACGAGTGGCCCGGCAGCGCCCGCAGCCTGCACGAGGCGCTGGTGGTCGAGCGCGTGGTGGAGCGGCTGCGCACGCAGGGCGCGAAGGTGAGCCGGCCCTCGGAACTGCCGCCCGGCCTGCTGCCCGATCTCACGGCGTCGCACCGCGTCTACCGAAGCCTGCTGGGCTCGTCGCTTGCCTCGCCGCCCGCGCTGAGCAAGGCGGCGCAGAAACGGCTCGAAGCGCTTGCGGTCGACGACGACAGCGCCGATGCCGCATGGCTGCGCGCGCCCACGCTGCGCCACAGCGACTGGCTCCGGGACAACGAGCGGCGCGTCGCGCTGCGCCATCAATGGGAGCGCCTCTTCGAGACCTTCGACGTGGTGGCGACGCCGGTCGCGCCGCTGCCGGCCTTCCGCCACAACCACAACGAGCCGAAAGATGCGCGCACTTACCCCGTCGAGTTCGAAGGCGGCGCGCGGGAGGTGCGTTTTCTCGATCTTTTCCATTGGGCGGGCCTGCCAGTGCTGCCGGGCCTGCCAGCGACGAGCTTTCCAGTCGGGCTCGACGACGACGGGCTGCCGGTGAGCGCGCAGGCCGTGGGGCCGTACCTCGAAGACCGCACGACCATCGCCTTTGCGCACCTGCTTGAACAGGTCTATGGCGGCTTCATCGCACCGCCCGGATTCGGCGCAGTCCCGGCAACCAAGGCATCGCGGCCATGACCCGGAGCACCATCGATCGCCGCGCCTTCCTGCAGGGCGGCGCGAGCCTCGGTCTCGCGGGCCTTGCACCTGCGTGGGCACAAGGCCAGCCTGCCTACGCGACCGCAGCCTCCGGCGCCCCCGTGCGCGGCGGCACGCTCATCGTGCTGATCGACCCCGAGCCGCCCACGCTCACCACCATCGCGCATTCGGCGGGCTCGTCGGTGCTGATTTCGGCCAAGGTCACCGAAGGCCTCCTGAGCTACGACTTCGACCTGGCGCCGCAACCGCAGCTGGCCACCGCCTGGGCCGTGAGCAACGACGGCCTGCAGTACACCTTCACGCTGCGCCGCGGCGTGAAGTGGCACGACGGCCGGCCTTTCACCTCGGCCGATGTTGCGCATTCCATCGGCCTGCTCAAGCAATACCACCCGCGCGGCCGCGCCACTTTTTCCAGCGTGGCCGAGGTGCGCACACCGGACGATTTCACGGCCGTGCTGGTGCTGTCGAAGCCCGTGCCCTACCTGATCACCGCGCTCTCGGCCTCCGAATCGCCCATCGTGCCCCGGCACCTGTACGAAAGCGGCAAAGCCGACTCCAACCCGGCCAACAACGCGCCCATCGGCACCGGCCCGTTCATCTTCAAGGAATGGGTTCGCGGCAGCCACGTGACTTACGAGCGCAACCCGAACTACTGGGACGCGCCGCGCCCTTACGTCGACCGGCTCATCGTGCGCTTCATCCCCGATGCGGCGGCGCGCGCGGCCGCCATCGAGAAGGGCGAGGTGCACCTGAGCCCCGGCACTCCGGTGCCGCTGGGCGACATCGAGCGGCTGCGCGCCAAGCCGAATCTGGTGTTCGAGCCGAACGGCTACCAATACATCAACAGCGTCTCGCGCGTGGAGTTCAACCTCGAAAACCCGGCCCTGCAGGACCTGCGCGTGCGCCAGGCCATCGCGCACGCCATCAACCGCCAAGTGGTGCGCAAGACTGTGTGGTACGGCCAGGGCACGCTCATTCCGGGGCCGGTGCATCCGGCGCTCAAGAGGTTCTACGTGCCCGACCTTCCGGTGCTGCCCTACGACCTGAAGCAGGCCGAGGCGCTGCTCGACGCGGCAGGCCTCACGCGCGGCAGGGCCGGCGCCAACCTGCGGCTGAAACTGGCCCTGACGCCGATCCCCATCGAAGGCGGCCAGCGCACGGCCGAGTACCTGAAGCAGAGCCTGGGCCGCATCGGCATCGAGGTCGCCATCAATTCGCAGGACTTCGCAACCTACGTGCGCCGCGTTTATGCCGACCGCGCCTTCGACCTTCACGTGAGCGTGATGAGCAACACCTTCGATCCGACCGTCGGCATCCAGCGCCTGTACTGGTCGAAGAACTTCAAGAAGGGCCTGCCGTTCTCCAACGGCTCAGGGTACAACAACCCCGAGGTGGACCGGCTGCTCGAAGCCGCGGCCGTCGAGGTGGACGAGGGCCGCAGGCGCCAGGCCTTTACCGAGTTCCAGCGCCACATCGTGCGCGACCTGCCCGACATCACGCTGCTGGCCATCGACAGCTACACCATCGCCCAGCGCCGCGTGCGCGGCCACACCGTGAGCGCCGACGGCATTGCCGGCAACCTGGCCGGAGCTTGGATCGGCACCTGATCTTGCGCGTTTGCTTGTGCGGAAGTCTCCCTGGCAACCGCCCACGGGGCTATGGTGCCTCGAAGGCCCGTATCAAAAACTGCATATCGATAGTTGAAGGCATTCGTTGCGATGGCAGCCCCGGCCTCGCAAGATCCCCGCTGGCCCCGCTTTGCCCTTTTCCGCTCTTCCTATCCAATGACATTCCGCTCGCGCCTTTCTTTTTTCTCCTCTCGCACCGCCATCGCGCTAGCCAGTGTTCTCGGCCTGTGCGCTCAGGCGGCGCATGCCGACGCCACGCTCGACCGCATCAAGCAGCGCGGCAAGGTCGCCATCGGCGTGGTGGTGGGCGGCGGTCCCTTCGGCTCGATCGACCCCGCCACGCAGCAGTTGGTCGGCTGGAACCCCGACTTGGCGCGCGACCTGGCCAAGCAGCTCGGTGTCGAAGCCGAGCTGGTGCAGGTACAGCCCTCGAACCGCGTGCAGTTCCTGCAATCGGGCAAGGTCGACCTCTTGATCGCCTCGATGGAATACAACGCTGACCGCGGCGAGATCCTCGGCCATGCGCCCACGCCTTTCTACCGCGTGGGCGGCACGGCGGCGGTGCTCAAGACCAGCGGCATCGCCAAGTGGGAAGACCTGCGGGGCAAGGTCGTTTGCGCTTCCCAGGGCAGCAGCTACGTGAAGCCGCTGCAGGAGCAATACGGTGCCCAGGTGCGCGGCTTCAAGAGCTCTGCGGAATCGCTGCTCGCGCTGCGCGGCGGTAACTGCGTGGCGGCCGTGCACGACGCCACGCTGATCCAGCCACTGTTGCGCAACAACGCCGAATGGGCCGCATACGCGGCGCCGATCCGCGATGAGATCCTGCCCGCGCCGTCGGTGGTGTGGACCCGCAAGGGCGAGGCCGACACCGTTGCCGCCGTCGACAAGGTGGTCCAGCAATGGCACCGCAGCGGCTGGCTGATCGCCACCGAAAAGCGCAACGGCATCGAGCCGCCGCAGCCACTGCTGCCCGAGCTGCAGGCCAGGTTCAAGGCGCCCTGAGCGTCGATGAGCGAAACGCTGCTAGCGCAGGCCGTGGCCGCCCTCAGGGCGGTGGGCCTGAACTACGCCTTCGTGCTCGACGCCGGTGAGCGCAGCGCCTTCCTGCGCGGTCTCGGCGTCACGCTGCAGCTGTGCCTGCTGACCATTCCGGCAAGCCTTGCGGCGGGCGTTCTGATCGCGGCGGCGCTGACCTCGGGCCGTGCCTGGCTGGTGCACCCGGCGCGCGCCTTCGTCGAGCTCACGCGCAACACGCCCACGCTGGTGCAGCTTTACTGCGCGTTTCTCGTGCTCAACATGCTGATCACGCAGCACGTGAAGCTGCCCGGCGGCAATCCGCTCACGCCCTTCGTGTGGGTGGTGATCGTGGTGTCGCTGCACAAGGGCGTGTTCCACGCCGAGGCGCTGCGCGCGGGCATCGAGGCCGTGCCGCGCGTCACGCTGGAGGCTGCGCGCTCGCTCGGCTTCTCGCAGCGCCAGCTGCTGTCGCGCGTGGAGCTGCCGCTGGCGCTGCGCTTCGCGCTGCCCTCGCTGATCAACAACCTGGTCGACCTGGTCAAGATGACCGCGGTGGCCTCGGCCATCGCGGTGGGCGACGTGACCTACGAATCCATCATGATCTGGACACAGCGCGACAACGTGCTCGAGCTGCTCCTGCTGATCCTGATCTTCTTCGGCCTGCTGACCTGGCTCGTGAGCCTGGCGGGCCGCTGGCTCGAGGAACGGTTGAGAATGCCCGGCTATGGCCAATGAGATCGCACTTCCTCAAGGCGGCGCCCCCACCCTTTCCGCGGACGCCGGCACGCCCGCATGGCGCCGTCCCTGGGCCTTGGCGGCGTGGGCCACGCTGGCGCTCATGGTGTTCTGGGCCGCCACGGGCACCACGCCCCTGGCTTTCGTCCATCTCTGGAAATGGCTGCCCACGCTTTTGCGCGGCCTCCTGGCCAACATCGAGATCAGTGTGCTCGCAATGGCGCTGGGCACATTGGCCGGGCTGCTGGTCGGGGCGGTTTCGCTCTCGCCGCTTCGGGTGCTGCGCGTGGCCACGCGCTGGTACGTGCAGGTCTTTCGCAATGCGCCGGTGCTGGTGCTGGTCTATTTCACGACCTATGTGTTTCCGTTCGAGCTGCACCTGGTGTCGTGGACTTTTCCCTTTCCTGACTGGATCAAGGTCGTGCTGGGCCTCGCACTGCCGGCCAGCGCGAACGTGGCGGAAATCTTCCGTGGCGCGATCCAGTCGATCCCGAGCGCGCAGTGGGAGGCCGCGCAGTCGCTGGCATTCAGGCGCAGCGAGATCTTCCGCCTGATCGTGCTGCCGCAGTGCCTGCGCCGCATGCTGCCGCCGTGGATGAACTTGTACGCCAGCATCACCATGAGCACGGCGCTGGCCTCGCTGGTGGGCGTGCACGACGTCGTCGACACGGCACAGATCGCGAGCAACACGGTCGCGCGCACCGACTTCACCATCCTTGTCTATTTCACGCTGCTGGGCCTGTTCTTCGCCTACTGCTATCCGATTGCGCGCGCTACCCGCGCGTTGGAGCACCGCCCATGACTGCCATTGATATCACCCGTTCCGCGCCCGCCGCAGAGGAAGCCCCGCTCGTGGCGCTCGGCGACGTGCACCTGCGGTTCGGCGCCAACGAGGTGCTCAAGGGCATCGACCTGGAGGTGCGGCGGGGCGAGGCCGTGTCCATCATCGGTCCTTCGGGATCGGGCAAATCGACCATCCTGCGCTGCATCACCGGCCTGCTGCGGCCGCAACGCGGGGCGATGCGTGTCGGCGACACGCAGGTGGACACGCTTCGCTCCGAGGCCGAGCTGATCGCACTGCGCAAGCGCGTGGGCTTCGTTTTCCAGCAGTACAACCTGTTCCCGCATCTCACGGTGCTGGAAAACCTGGTGATCGCGCCCACGCGCGTGGCAGGCCGTGACCGCGCCGCGGCGCAGCGCGAGGCCCGCGTGCTGCTCGACAAGGTGAGGCTGTCGCACAAGGAGGCGGCCTATCCCGGCGAACTCTCGGGCGGGCAACAGCAGCGCGTCGCGATCGCGCGGGCGCTGGCCATGCGCCCCGAACTGATCTTGTTCGACGAGGTGACTTCCGCCCTCGATCCGGAGACCGTCGGCGAGGTGCTGACCGTGATCCGCGACCTGGTTCAGGAGGGCCTGACCTGCGTGCTGGTGACGCACGAGATGCGCTTTGCCGAGGAGATCAGCGACCAGGTGTATTTCACCGAGGCAGGCGTCATCGTCGAACACGGCCCCGCGCCGCGCATCTTCGGGCGGCCCGAAAGCGAACGCACCCGCGCCTTCCTTCGCCGCGCGCTCGGCGAAGGCGCGCGCACGGCGCCTGCACGACCCGCTCCCCTTGCCGAAGCGCTGCCTTTCGAGCGGCTGCGCTTCGCGCTCTGAACCCACCACTCCCCTGAAGCCATGAACACATCTCACCGCCTCTCTGGCACTGCATTAGCCGCCCAGCGCCGCGTCGCGGTCGACCAGGCCCTGACCGACATCCGCCGCATCGCGAACACGCAACCCCTCGATCGCGCCGTTCTTGGGCGCATCACGGCGCGCCTCGAAAAACTCGCGGGACTGGCCGAACTGTTCACCAGCGCCGATTTTCCGCAACCGGCTGTCACCGAAGGCGTGGGCGCCTCCACGCGCTACCGACTGAATCCCGAGGACGGCAACGAGGACCTGGCGCTCTATCTGAACTCCATCAATCCGGGAAAGACGTCGATTCCGCACAACCACACGACCTGGGCCGCCATCGTCGCTGTCCAGGGGCAGGAGGAGAACCGCATCTACCGCCGCACCGACGACGGCAGCGACCCGGCGGTGGCGCGGCTGGCGATCGCGCGACAAGTGACGGTGCAGCCCGGCACGCCGATCGCCTTCCTGCCCGACGACCTGCACAGCATCCACGTGATCGGCGACAGGCCCACGCTGCATTTCCACCTGTATGGCCGTCCGCTCGAAACCCTTTCGCAGCGCATCGGTGTGAATCTGGAAACCGGTGCGGTCGTGAACTACAACGCCACGCAGCTCAAGCCGGGCAAGGCGGTGGCATGAGCGCGAAAGCTTCAGCAGCAAACCTGCGCTCAGCCACCCGATTGCTGCATGCGGGCGCCCCCGCGCTGCGCGACGGCGCGGGGCCGGTCAACGTTCCTGTGGTGCGCACAAGCACCGTGCGCTTCGAGAACACGGCCGCCCATGCCGACCACCACCACCGCCGCGCGGCGGGCGAACGCGTGGCCTCCTACGGCCGCCATGGCCTGGACACCCACCGCGCACTCGAAGACGCGGTGGTGGGCCTTGAAGGCGGGCACCGCGCCTTCCTCACGCCTTCGGGCCTGTCGGCGATCACGCTGGTGCTGTTCGCGCTGCTCTCTCCCGGCGACCATGCACTGGTGGCCGACGGCGTGTATGCGCCGCTGCGCCGAGTCGACAGCACGCTGCTCCAGCGGCTGGGCATCACGATCGAGTATTTCTCGCCGACGCACGACGACTTGGCCAGCCTGCTGCGGCCGAATACGAGGCTGCTGTACCTCGAATCGCCGAGCTCGCTGCTCTACGAGGTCCTGGATCTGCCCGCGCTGAGCGCCGTTGCGCGCGACCGCGGCGTGATCGTGGCGACCGACAACACCTGGAGCGGCGGCTGGTTCCATCGGCCGCTTGCGCTGGGCGCCAACATCTCGATCCAGGCGGCCACCAAGTACATCTCGGGCCATTCCGACCTGATGCAGGGCATCGTGGTGGTCGACAGCCCGGCGCTGGCCGCAAAGCTCTCGACCGCCTATGAGGCGCTGGGCCTGACCATCGGCGCCGACGATGCCTACCTCTCGCTGCGCGGCCTGCGCACCCTGCCGGTTCGGCTGGCGCAGCACCAGCGCAATGCCACGGCGGTGGCTGAATTCCTGCAGCAGCAGCCGCAGGTGTCGCGTGTCTTCTACCCGGCGCTGCCCACCGACCCCGGCCATGCGCTGTGGAAGCGCGATTTCAGCGGTGCGAGCGGCCTGGTCTCCTTCGAATTCCGCCATGCCACGCCGGCCACCGCCAACGCCTTCGTTGATGCGCTCGCGCTCTTCGGCATCGGCGCCTCGTGGGGCGGCTACGAAAGCCTTGCGCTGGCCGCTCAGCCCGAGCGGTTGCGCGAGCACCGGCAGTGGACCGGCGACGCGCCGGTCGTGCGGCTGCACATCGGGCTCGAGGATCCGCAGGATCTGATCGCCGACCTGGCGCAAGCCTTTGCCGCCGCTGCACCGGCGCTTTGACACCTTCTCACGCCCTTGACCTCTGGTCGAGGTGCCGCCGGACGGTGGCTCAGGCCGCCTTGCGTTGCTGCGCCCCCGGCACTGCCGCAATCAAGCTGCGCGTATAGGGATGCTGCGGCCGATCCCAGATATCCCGATGGCTGCCGACCTCGACGATTTTTCCCTTGCTCATCACCATCACTTGGTCGGCGATGTAGCGCACCACCGAAAGGTCGTGCGAAATGAACAGGTACGAGAGCCCGAAGTCCTCCTTCAGCTCCACCAGCAGATTCAGGATCTGCGCCTGCACCGAGACGTCGAGCGCCGACACAGGTTCGTCGAGCACCACCAGCGAAGGCCGCAGCACGAGTGCGCGCGCAATGCCGATGCGCTGGCGCTGGCCGCCCGAGAACTCGTTGGGAAAGCGCCGCCCAGCATCGGCGGGCAGGCCCACGCGCTCCAGGATGGCGGCGATCCGGTTGCCCCGTTCCGCGCGGTCCGACACGCCATGCACCTTGAGCACCGATTCAATGATGTCGAACACGCTGCGGCGCGGATTCAACGACGCGTACGGGTCCTGGAACACCATCTGCACGCGCCGCCGCCAGGGCTTCAGCGCTCTTTCCGGCAGTGGCGCGATGTCGGTGCCGTCGAACACGATGCGGCCGGAGGCCGGCTTCACCAGCCGCAGCAGCGTGCGCGACAGCGTCGACTTGCCACAGCCCGACTCACCCACCAGGCCCACGGTTTCGCCCGCGCGGATATCGAAGGAGACGCCGTCGACCGCGTGCAGCACGCCGCCGCCGCGCTGGGGGTAGTCGGTGCGCAGGTCCCGCACCGACAGCAGCGGCTCGCCGGCTGGGCCGCGCACGCGCAAGGCCCGCACTTTCGACGCGGGTCGGGGCACATGGAGCGTGAAGTCGCGCACGCCGGTGGCGGGGTCGAGCCGGGCCTGTATTTCGGGCACCCGCGCATCGGCGTAGTGCAGCGTACTGCCGGCATGGAGCGACGCGCCGAGCAGGCCCTGCGTGTAGGCATGCGATGGTGCGGCAAAGAGCCTGGAGGTGGGCGCCTCCTCGACCTTCTGTCCGCCATACATCACGGCAACACGGTCGGCCCACTGGACAACCAGGCCGAGGTCGTGCGTGATCAGCAGCAACGCCATGTCGAGCTCGCGGCGCAGGCCGTCGAGCAGCGCTAGGATCTGGGCCTGGATGGTGACGTCCAGCGCGGTGGTGGGCTCGTCCGCCACCAGCAGGCGCGGCTTGCAGGCCACGGCCATTGCGATCATCACGCGCTGGCGCTGGCCGCCCGAGAGGTTGTGCGGATGATCGTCGATGCGCCGGTGCGGCTCGGGAATACGCACGAGGTCGAGCAGCTCGATGGCCCGCTTGCGCGCGGCGACGGCGGAGAGCTTTTCGTGGCGGCGAAGCGTTTCCTCGATCTGCGCGCCGATGGTGTGCACCGGGTTCAGCGAAGTCATCGGCTCCTGGAAGATCATCGCGATCTCGCGGCCACGCACTTCGCGCAGCCGGGCCTCCGGCAGCGCGAGGATGTCGCGTCCATCGAAGTGAATGTTTCCGCGCAGCACCGCGCCGGGTGCCAGCAGCCGCAGCAGTGCCAGCGCGGTGGTCGACTTGCCGCAGCCCGACTCGCCGACGAGGGCCAGCGTTTCGCCGCGCTGCAGCGTCAGGTCCAGCCCGCTAACGGCCTGGATCGGGCCGTTCGAGCCGTGGAAGAAGACATCGAGGCCGCGCACATCGAGCAGCGGCGGCGTGGCTTGCAATTGTTCGAGCGTCATCTCAACGCCCCCTCAGCCGTGGGTTGAACGCGTCGTTGAGCCCGTCCCCCACGAGGTTGAGCGCCAGCACCGTGAGCACGATGGCCGCGCCCGGCAATGCGGTGAGATACCAGGCGGTGCGCAGCAGTTCGCGCCCCTGCCCGATCATGCTGCCCCACGACACGGCGTTGGGGTCGCCCATGCCAAGGAAGGACAGCGCCGATTCGATGAGGATGGCGCTCGCCACCAGCACCGAGGTGGTCACGATCACGGGGGGCAGCGCATTGGGCAATATCTCCTGGAAGATGATGCGCGCGTGGCCGAAGCCCTGGCTGCGCGCGGCCAGCACGAACTCGGTCTCGCGCAGCGTGCGGAACTCGGCGCGCACCAGCCGGGCGATCACCGGCCACGACGCGAGCCCGATGGCGAACACGATCACCGGCACCGAAGGCTGGCCGATCGCGACCACCACGATCACGAACAGGAACGAAGGCACGGTCTGGAACAGCTCGGTGATGCGCACCAGCACGTCGTCGATGCGGCCGCCGAAATAGCCGGCCGAGGCCCCCACGAGCACGCCGATCAACAGGCTCAGCGTGGCCGCCACCACTCCCACCGCGAGCGAGATGCGAGCGCCGTGCGCAATGCCGGCAATCACGTCGCGGCCGAGTGAATCGCTGCCGAGCGGATAGGCCGCGTCCTGCCCCGGCCAAAGCAGCGGCGGCGCCACCATGTCGAGGGGGTCACCGGGGTACAGCAACGGCGCGGCGAGCGCTAGCACGAGCATGAAGGCCAACAGCACCGCGCCCGCCGCGGCGGCCGGGTTGCGCCCGAAGGCTCGCAGCGCAGCGTGGCGGCTGGAGAGCGGCTCGACGTCGACAGCGGATTTCGCGGCCACTGCCACTGCCACTGCCGGTGCGCGGCGTGCGGCGACCGGAGCCGGCGCTGCCGGTTGCCCAATGGCGGAATCGAGGAGGAACGGAGTGGACATCGGAAATCGCGATCAAAAATCTGAGATGAATTCAGCGCACCTGGATGCGAGGATCAAGCCAGGCATGTAGCAGGTCGACCAGCATGTTGGCCACGATGACCAGCAGCGAGGACATCAGCAGCACACCCAGCAGCACCGTGTAGTCGCGGCCCGCCACCGAATCGAAGGCCAGCCGCCCGAGGCCGGGCCAGCTGAACACCGTCTCAACCACCACCGCGCCGCCCAGCAGCGTGCCGAAATGCATGCCTGCGACGGTGGTGACGGGGATCAGCGCGTTGCGCAGCACATGGTGCAAATTGACGGTCCACGGATGCAGGCCTTTGGCCTCGGCGGTGCGAACGAAGTCCTGCCGCGCCACCTCCAGCATCGCGGCGCGCGTGAGGCGCGAGAAGATCGCGATGTAGAAACCCGACATGGCCAGCGCTGGCAGCACGAGGTGGCGCGCCACGTCGAGTGCATGCGTCCAGCCGGTGTAGCCCGCGCCGATGCTCTCGCTGCCGCCGGTGGGCAGCCACCCCAGGTGCACCGAGAACAGCACGATGGCCATCAGGCCGAGCCAGAAGCCCGGCGTGGAGTACAGGAGCAGCGCCAGCACCGAGAGCGTGCGGTCCTGCCAGCGGCCCACGCGGGTGGCCATGACGGTGCCCAGCGCAATGCCGATGGCCAGGGCGAAGGCCAGGGCCGTGACCATCAGCAGCAGCGTGTTGCCCAGCCGCGCGCCGATCAGCGACGCCACCGGCATGTTGTAGCGCGGCGAAGTGCCGAGGCTGAAATGCGCGAGGTTGTCGAGATAGGCGCCCAGCTGGTGCAGCACGGGCAGATCGAGCCCGAAGTGGCTGCGCAGCTGCGCCATGCTCTCGGCCGTGGCGGAGCCGGATTCGGCGGCCACCACGTCGGCGGCGTCGCCCGGGATCCACTGCATCAGCACGAAATTGAGAAGGATCACACCGACGATGGTCGGCACGGCCTGCCAGGCCGTGCGTGCCAGCGTGCGGCTTGCGCTGCGCAGGTTCATGGGAGTTGTTGGAGGTGTGGTGAAAGCGGTCGATGGGCTTGCAGCGTATGCGGGGCGGGCCCGTGCGGCGAAGGAAGTTTTTCTTCTACGGATATGCGGTTTGCTTCGGTGGCCACATGGGCGTCTGAGGACTCTGGCCGGAAGAAGCTTTCACAGGCACACCACCGCGAGCAGCACGCCCGCGAGCCTGAACAGCGTCGACAGGTCGAACGAGACCGACGCCCCCGCCGCCAGCTGCGCCGGCACCCCCGAGACCAGCGCGCCGAACAGCGCGATGCCGACGGCGCTGCCGACCTGGCGCGCGGCACCAAGGATGGCCGATGCGGTCGCCGAGCGCGCAGGCTCCACGCTCGCGAGCGTGCGCGAGATCAGTGCCGGCGTGGCAATGCCGGCGCCGATGGCCATCAGGAGGAGACTGGGAAGGATGCGCAGGTAGGGCGTGGTCTCGTCGATGCCGTGCAGCAGCGCCGAACTCAGGGCGAGGAGCAGCAAGCCAGCGATCACCGGGACCCGGGGCGAGTAGCGCCTTGCCAGGCGCCCGCTCGCGAGGTTCGCCAGCATGATCACCACGAACGGCAGCAAGGCGAAGCCGGCCTGGGTCGGCGTGTAGCCCTTGGCGTTCTGGAAGTACAGGCTCAGCACGAAGATCAATCCGTAGAAGGTGAGGTTCATGACCACACCCAGCACCACCGATGCCGAAAAGGCACGGTTGCGGAACAGCCCGAGCGGAATCATCGGCTCCGCTACGCGTGATTCGGTGAACACGAATGCGGCGATGACCACCGCCGCCACGGCAAAACCCCACAGCACGGGTGCCGCGGCCCAGCCCTGCACGCCGGCCTCGATCACCGAATGCGTGAGAAAGAAAAGCGCGAGGATGGCCAGCACCTGCCCGGCGGCGTCCACCCGCTGCGCGGCCACGCGCACCGTGTCGGCAACGTGGCGGCCGGCCGTCCACAGCCCGACGGCGCAGATCGGCAGGTTCACGAAGAAGATTGCGCGCCACCCGAGGCCGCTCGTGAGTGCGCCGCCGACCACCGGCCCGGCGGCACTCACCACGCCGCCGATGGCGCTCCACCATCCGATGGCATGTGTCCTGGCCGCCGCGTCGCCGGCACAGGCATGCGAGAGCAGCGAGAGCGAAGTAGGCAGGATCAATGCGGCGCCAATGCCCTGCGCCGCGCGCGCCGCGATCAACACGCCGATGGAAGGTGCGAGCGCGCAGGCCAGCGAGGCCAGCCCGAAAAGCACCAACCCGAGGCTGAAGACGCGCCGGCTACCGAAGCGGTCGGCAAAGGAGCCGGCCGTGAGCAATAGCGCGGCGAAGGCCAGCGTGTAGGCGTCGACGATCCATTGCAGGCCGGTCGCGCCGGCGCCGAGATCCTTGCCGATCTGCGGCATTGCCACGTTCACGATGGTCACGTCGAGCTGCACCACGACGAAGCCGAAGCTCGTTGCGGCCAGGGTCCAGCCAATGCCGGTGCTGCGTGCGCCAGCCCATGGCGGCGCTGGGATGCTCCGCAGATCTTCCGATGCGGTGCCCACTCGGCCCCGTTCAGGCCGCGGCCGGCTCGACGAGGCGAATGCCCACGTCGCCCTCACGTTCGAGCTGTGCTACGAGGCCTACCTCCCAGTCCAGGTATTGCTTGAAGCCGGCGTCACGTTTGAGAAGATCGGCGTGTGCATAGGGGCTGTACCAATGGTCGTCATCGCCCGTCAGCACGCCTTCCGGGCCGCTGCCCGTGGGCAGGCGCGCGGCAGCCCAGGCCTGTGTGCCGCCCGCGAGCGCGTGGACCTCGCGGGCGATGCGCGCGCCCAACTCCGCCGCCACGATGCGCGCGAGCACGCCGTCCGACGAGGTGAGCACGATGCGCTGCGATACGGGCAGGTCGGCGGTGAACTCCTGCAGCCGGTCCGGCACCGCGAACCGCGCACCCGCGACATGCCGGCGCTCGTACGCTGCACGGCGCTCCACATCGAACACGATGGCGGTGCCGGCCTCGAGGGCGGCGGCGGCTTCGCGCGGCGCAATCTCTGGCGCGGGCGCGCGCAACGGCAGCACGCGCACAGGTTCGGGGCCGAGCACCAGCACCGGCAAGGCCGGCGGCGAAAGCACGAACACCTCGTGGCCGCCCAGCTGCGCGAGCCATGCGCCGGTGGTCAGCGCGCGCACGCCGTCCCAGTCGGCCAGCACAATGCGGGCGCGGCGGGTGCCCACGTATTCGTCGGTGGCCTGCACCAGCTGGCCGCCGGGCGCCCAACGCCAGCCTTCGAGGTGCCCGGCCTCGTACTCCTGGCGCGTGCGCACGTCGAAGCGGTAGAGCGAGCGCTCGTCGGACTCGGCTTCGAAGCGCGCCAACGTGGCCGCGTCGATACGGCGCACGCCTGCGCGCGCCGCCACGCTCTCGGCACGGCCACGGGCCGCCTGCCGCGCGTGTTCGCCCGGTTCGGGCAACGGCGCAGCACGGCCGTGGCTGAGCTTGCGACCCGCCAGCAGCCAAGCCATGGTGCCGTCCTTCAGCGAAACCACCGGGTTGGGAATTCCCGCGTCGATGAGCGTCTGCGCGCCCACGATGCTGCGCGTGCGGCCGGCGCAGTTGACCACCACCAGCGTCTCTGGCCGGGGCGCGAGCTCCTGGATGCGGTAGACCAGCTCGGCGCCCGGCAGGCTGTGGGCAAACGGCAGGCTGAAGTCGGCAAATTCCTCCGGCGTGCGGCTGTCGACCACGACGATGTCGTCGCCGCGCTCCACGCGCTCGTGCAGTTCGTCGACCGAGATCCAGGGCGTGTGCTTCTGGTGCTCGATGACCTCGCCGAAGGCCTTGCTCGGCACGTTGCTGCCGCTGAACAGTTCATAGCCGGCGGCGGCCCACCCCTGCGTTCCGCCGGCCAGCACCGACACGTTGCGCCAGCCCAGACGCACGAGCTTGGCGGCCGCCTGGTGCGCGAGCGCTTCGTCGGCATCGGTCAGCACGATGCGGGTGCTGCGGCGCGGCACGAGGCGGTCGATCAGCACTTCAAGCCGCCACAGCGGCGCCGAGGCCGCGAGCAGGATGTGGCTGCGCACGAAGACGCCGGCCTCGCGCACGTCGAGCAGCGCGATCTCCTCGCCATCGGACAGGGCCGCCTTCAGTGCCTGCGGCGTGATCGCCGGGTGGCGAATGTTCTTTGGCGCCGCGAAATGGCGGTAGCTGCCGCCCTCCGCGCCTTCGAATACCACGCGCTTGTCGAGCAGCTCGAGCGCACGGCCATAGAAGTGCAGGTGGCGCCCGTCCTGGCCGCCGACCAGCTCGATGGTGTGCACGTCGTCGGGCAGCAGCACGACGGCGCTTCCGGAAGCCACGTCAACGGTGCGCTGGTGCACCAGCGCGTCGCGCGCGGGATCGCCCGTCTTCTCGCGGCGGTAGAGCTCGTTGCGTTCGTTGCCCTCCACGCCGGCGATCACCGCCCAGGTTGTGTGGTCGTGCGGCGGCTGGGCCTTGCCTGCCACGCCGGCCGACAGGTACAGCACGAATCCGCCGTCGGCGTCCTCGGCCAGCCGGTAGACCTGCGCGGGGTGCTCGGCATCGACCGGGAAGTGAGCGGCCGGAAACAGCGCGCGACGCTGACCCAGCCGGATCAGCGCATCGGCCACGGGCTGCAGCGTGTCGTGGGAGGCGGCGGCGCCAGGAAGCAGCAGGCTTCGGACCTGCGCGAGGAAGGCTTCGACGGCGCGCGCGCGGTCGCTGGCGACATCGTTTCCCGCGGTTTCGACGGACAGTTCGCTAAGGCTCATGGGGGCTTTCAGGCAAGAGAAGAAAACAGGGCTGCGGACAGCCTACGCAGCGGACTCCGCGGGACCAACGAAGTTTTTCGACTACGCATATCCGGTTTGCTTCGTTGGCCCGGAGCGGGCGCGCCTCTAGATTGCGCCGCCTGATGCACACATTCCTCATGCCCCCTGCGCGTCGCCGCGGCTTGCTGCTAAGCGCCCTGGCCCTTGCAAGCCTTCACCCCTTCGCCGCCGCTGCTGCCGACGAGGGGGCCGGATTCCCGTCGAAGCCGGTGCACATCGTGGTGCCCGTGGCCGCCGGCGGCAGCGCCGACAAGCTCACGCGGCTCATCGCCGAACGCCTGACCGAACGCTGGGGCCAGCCGGTGGTGGTCGAGAACCTGGCCGGCGCCAGCGGCACCATCGGCGCCGCGCGCGTGGCCAAGGCAACGGCCGACGGCCACACGCTGCTGCAGCAGGGCGAGGGCCTGACGCTCAACGCCATTCTTTTCGAGCGCCTCCCTTACGACGGGCAGAAGGCCTTCACGCCGGTGATCAAGGCGGTGGTGAATCCGCAGATCCTCGTGGTCAACCCGAGGACCGGCATCAACGACTTCCGCGGCTACCTGGCTCGCGCAAAGGCGCAGCCGCAGTCGATCAGTCTCGGCCTGCCCGGCAACGGCGGCATCGCCCACGTAGCGCACGAAATGATCGCGCAGGACACCGGCGCGCAGGTGAACTACATCCCCTACTCCGGCGGCGGCCCCGCCACCCTCGACGTGCTCGCCGGCCATGTGGATGCCACGCTGATCACGCTGGCCGCGGTCACCGACCACGTGCGTGCCGGCAAACTGCGCGCGCTGGCCGTGACAACCGCGTACCGCTCGAGCGCTCTGCCCGATGTGCCGACCATGGCCGAGGCCGGCCTGCCGGGTTTTGCCGTGGAGAGCTGGCAGGGGTACTTCGCGCCCGCCGGGACGCCGGCCGCGGTGGTGGCAAAGATCAACCGCGACATCCAGGCCGTGATCTCCGCACCGGAGACGCGGGCGAAGCTCGAGGACATGGGCTTCAAGGTCGCAGGCGGCACGCCCTCCGACATGGCGCGCACCCTCGCTGCCGATCGCGTGCGCTACGCCAAGACCATCCAGACCGCCGGCATCACGCTCCGCTGACATACCGGCGTGCGCCGGCTCCGACACCCCCCTACGTTCAAGCCGCGAGCTGCTGCGCGCCCGCCTGCCAGATGGCCCCGGCGTAGAGCGACTCGTCGAGCACGGAATCCGCATACGCCAATCCGTCTTTCTTCTTTGGCATTGCTGGCGCGAATCAGAACCGTCACCTCTCGGCCAGGCACACGCATCACCGGGTCAGCGGCAGTTCAATCGCAATGCGAAGTCCGCCCCACTGCGACGCCAAGGCCGTGATGCGCCCTTCATGGGCCTGCACAATGTTGCGGCAGATCGCCAATCCCAGGCCGCTGCCGCCGGTCGCGCGGTTGCGCGACTGTTCGACGCGGTAGAAGCGCTCGAACAGCTTCTCCAGCTTGTCGTCGGGCACGCCGGGCGCGCTGTCTTCGATGAGGATGAGCGCGGCGGCGCCGTGGCGGGTGCAGCCCACGCGGACCATGCCGGCGCCGTCCGTATAGCGGCGCGAATTCTCGAGCAGATTGCCGAACAACTGATGCAGGCGTGCCTCGTCGCCACTGCAAATCAGCGGCTCCTCTGCAATCTGCAGTACCAGTTGCAGCGACGCCGCATCAAGCCGCTGCCGCATGCTCTCGGCCGCCGCCAGGAGCACCGTGCCCACATCGACGGGAACCCGCCGGTACGCCATGGCGCCGACGTCGCTCAGCGACAGGTCGTGCAGGTCGTTGACCAGCTTGCCGAGCCGCTCGACCTCCATGTGCATGGCGTTGGTCGACTGGATCGTGGACGAACGGATGCCGTCCTGGATGGCCTCGAGTTGCGCGCGCAGTACCGCGAGCGGCGTCCGCAGTTCATGGGAGATATCCGCCATGAAGCCCCGCCGTGCGCGATCGGCATGCTCCAGCGTCTGGGCCATGTGGTTGAAGTCACGCGCCAGCGCGCCGAGTTCGTCGTGAGCGCCATCCGCAATGCGCGATGCGAAGTCTCCGGCGGCCAGGCGATGCGTGGCCCGGGCCATGTCTCGAACCCGCCGCAGCAGCGTGCGCGCGAGGATGAGAGTGAGCAAAGCCGCCACGAGAAGCGATCCGAGTCCGACCATCGTCAAGGCGGTGAACTGATGTTCGAGAAAGCGCTTGTCGTTCTTCGGAAGCACTGCCTCGAACGGCACCGTCGCGACCCAGCCCACTGTCCGCCCCTCGACGATGACGGGGACGCGGATCGAATGGGCATCGATGTCCGGATTGCCGGTCACGCGGCGCATCTGCGCATCCAGCAGGCCCACGCGTGCCAGGGCACCGGTCTGATCGGAAGCCGCCACCCGAGGCGCAGGATCACCCTTCGCTTCCTGGAGAAAGGGCAACACCAGGTTCACCCACTCCCGGAAGTCGGAACGCAGGAAGTCCCAGCTGCCGCGAATGGCATAGGCCTGCTCCAGGCGTGGAACGATCTCTTCCATCCGCGTGCGGCTTTGCTGGTCGAGATAGCCCAGGAAGCCGCGCTCCATCACGAGCCGCATGGCGATGGCCTGCACCAAGACCACGGCAGCGCAGGCCAGCAGAACGAACAAAAAGAGCTTTGCCCGGATGCCGAATTTCATGAGAGCGGGAGGCTTGCGATCGGACCGCATGCATGGGAGCAGCTCGGGCCGCCGTTATCCCGCGGGTTGGGTGGCTGAGGCGTAGCCGCCCAGGAACACCTGCACCGCGCGGCGCGTCGCCTCCCGCAGTTCCCTGCGGGTCAGCGGGCCTTGGATGCCCAACAGACTCGGCCTGACGGTTTCCGAGTCCAGCAGCGCCATCAGGTGGTGTGCCGCCGTGGTGGGTTCGGACGTTCGCAGGCGGCCCTTGCGCATCTGCCGTTCCAGGAAACCCGCCAGTTCGGCAACGCCCTTCTTGGGGCCTCCCTCGAAGAAGAGCCGCCCGATGTCGCTGCGGCCGGATTCGGCGATCACGGCCCTGTGCGCCTGGATGACCTCTTGCGAACACATCGCGGCCAGGACCTTCTCGCCGAAACGTTGCAGCACGCGCGCGAGGTCTTCATCGCCCTCCTCGGCCAGCGCCGTGAAGATCGGCTCGAAGTGGATTTTCGCCGAGGCGTGGATCACGGCAACGAACAGTTCCTCCTTGGACTTGAAGTACCCGTAGAGCGTTGCCCTCGAACCGCCGACGCGAGCGGCAATTTCCACCATCGAGGCGCCTTCGAACCCCAGTTCCCTGAAGACTTCCGACGCCACCTGGACGATGGCGTCGCGCTTGGCTTCGGTTTTGACTCGCATCTCGTTTCTCTTTATTTCTGTACACAGGTGATCATTATTGATTGACAACTCGTTGGAAGTCAAAATACATTTCAGTACAGCGCTGTCCATTTAACCCATGGCCGGCCCCACCGCCCGGCCCCTTCTTCAGGAGAATCGCGATGCGCCCCCCTTTCACCTATGGCCTGACGTTTGCCGCGGCCCTCGCGTCCACCTGCATGCTTGTCGCTTGCGGCAAGCCGCCGGGCGGCCCGCCGCCGGCGCCCGGCACGCCCGAGGTCGGCGTGGTCACGGTGCAGCCGCAACGCATCGCCATCACGACCGAGTTGCCCGGGCGCACCGTGCCCTTCCTCATCGCTGACGTGCGCCCGCAGGTCGGCGGCATCGTGAAGGCCCGCAAGTTCCGCGAAGGCAGCGACGTGAAGGCCGGCGAGGCGCTCTACGAGATCGATCCCGCCACGTACAAGGCAACCTACGACAGTAACGTCGCCGCGCTTGCCAAGGTGCAGGCCAGCCTGGTCACCACGCGGCTGAAGGCCGAGCGCTACAAAGAGCTCGTGGCCATCAAGGCGGTGAGCCAGCAGGACTACGACGATGCCGCAGCCTCGCTGCAGCAAGGCGAGGCCGACGTTGCTGCGGCCAAGGCCAATGTCGAGACAAGCCGCATCAACCTCGCCTACGCGCGCATCGATGCGCCGATCTCGGGCCGCATCGGCAAGTCGACGGTCACGCCCGGCGCGCTGGTCACGGCCAGCCAGTCGACGGCACTCGCGACCATCCAGCAGCTCGACCCGATCTATGTCGACGTGACGCAACCCAGTGCCGCGATGCTTCAACTCAAACAGGCCATGGCCCGCGGCGACCTGCAAAAAAGCGGAGCGAATGCCGCCCGGGTGCAACTGATGCTGGAAGACGGCAGTACGTACCCGCTCGAAGGCAAGCTCGAGTTCTCGGACGTCACCGTGGACCAGAACACCGGCGCCATCACGCTGCGCGCGGTGTTCCCCAACCCCAACGCCGATCTCTTGCCTGGCATGTACGTGCGCGCCGTGTTACAGGAAGGCGTGAAGGAACAGGCGCTCATGGTGCCGCAGCAGGCGGTGTCGCGCGACGGCGCCGGCAAGCCGGTGGCCTACGTGGTGGACGCCCAGCACAAGCTGCAGCGGCGCGCGCTCGAGACCGAACGCGCCATCGGCGACCAGTGGCTGGTGCGCAGCGGCCTGCAGGCCGGCGACAAGCTGGTGGTGGACGGCCAGCAGCGCGCGGCGCAGGGCGTCGAAGTGAAGACGATGCAATGGACCCCCAAGCCCAAGGCGGCCACCGAAACGGCCAAGGCCGCCCCGTCCGGCTCCGGCAGCACGGCAAACTGATCGAGAGAAACCGTCATGGCACGCTTTTTCATCGACCGCCCCATCTTCGCGTGGGTCCTCGCCATCATCGTGATGCTGAGCGGCGTCATGTCCATCGCCACCCTGCCGATCGCGCAGTACCCGAGCATTGCGCCGCCCGCCGTCGCCATCACCGCCAACTACCCCGGCGCCTCCGCCAAGACGCTGGAAGACACCGTCACCCAGGTCATCGAGCAGAAGATGAAGGGGCTGGACCGGCTGAGCTACATGGCCTCGACGAGCGAGTCGTCGGGCACGGTCACCATCACGCTCACTTTCGAGAACGGCACCGACCCCGACACCGCGCAGGTGCAGGTGCAGAACAAGCTCTCGCTGGCCACGCCGCTGCTGCCGCAAGAGGTGCAGCAGCAAGGCGTCACCGTCACGAAGTCGGCCACCAACTTCCTGAACGTGCTGGCCTTCACCTCCGAAGACGGCAGCATGAAAGCCGCCGACCTGTCGGACTACGTGGCCGCGAACGTGCAGGACGCTTTGAGCCGCGTCGAGGGCGTGGGCGACACCACCCTCTTCGGATCGCAGTACGCGATGCGCGTGTGGATCGACCCGAACAAGCTCGTCAACTTCAACCTCACGCCGCTGGACGTGAAGAACGCGATCCAGGCACAGAACGCGCAGGTGTCGGCTGGCCAACTCGGCGGCATGCCGGCATCGGGCAACCAGCAGCTCAACGCGACCATCACCTCGCAGACGCGCCTGAAGACCGCGCAGGAGTTCGAAGACATCCTGCTGCGCACTCAGACCAACGGCGCCCAGGTGCGCCTGCGGGACGTGGCCCGCATCGAGCTGGGCAGCGAGTCGTACAACACGATCGGCCGCTACAACGGCAAGCCGGCCGCCGGTCTGGCCATCAAGCTGGCCACGGGCGCCAATGCACTCGACACGGTCAAGGCCATCGACGCGCGCGTGGCCGAACTGGAGAAGTTCTTTCCCCAGGGCATGAAGGTGCAGAAGCCCTACGACACCACGCCCTTCGTGCGGATCTCCATCGAGGAGGTCGTCAAGACGCTGATCGAGGCGGTCGTGCTGGTGTTCCTGGTGATGTACCTCTTCCTACAGAACTTCCGTGCCACGCTGATTCCGACCATCGCCGTGCCGGTGGTGCTTCTGGGCACCTTCGGCGTGCTCGCGGCCTTCGGCTTCACTATCAACACCCTGACGATGTTCGCGATGGTGCTGGCCATCGGCCTCCTGGTGGACGATGCGATCGTGGTGGTCGAGAACGTCGAGCGCGTGATGGCCGAGGACGGCCTCTCGCCTAAGGAGGCCACGCGCAAGTCCATGGACCAGATCACCGGCGCGCTGGTCGGCGTAGCCCTGGTGCTGGCGGCGGTGTTCGTGCCGATGGCATTCTTCGGCGGCTCCACTGGCGTGATCTACCGCCAGTTCGCGATCACCATCGTCTCGGCGATGACGCTGTCGGTGCTTGTGGCGCTGGTGCTCACGCCCGCCCTTTGCGCGACGCTGCTCAAACCGGTGCACAAGGGCCATGCGATGGCGACCACCGGCTTCTTCGGCTGGTTCAACCGCAGCTTCGACCGCGGCAACCATCGCTATCAGGGCATCGTGCGGCACATGGTGGGCAAGGGCTGGCGCTATATGGCCGTGTACGCGGTGCTGCTGGCGGCAGTGGTGTTCGGCTTCATGAAGCTGCCGGTGGGTTTCCTGCCGGATGAAGACCAGGGCTCGATGTTCGCGCTGGTCCAACTGCCGCCGGGCGCGACGAATGCGCGCACGGCAGACGTAATCCGCCAGGTGGAGCACCACTTCCTGGTCGATCAGAAAGACGCCGTCTCGGGCATCTTCACGGTGGCAGGTTTCAGCTTCGCGGGCAGCGGGCAGAACACGGGCTTTGCCTTCATCAAGCTCAAGCCCTGGAATGAACGCGAGGGCGAAGCACTGAGCGTGACGGGAGTGGCCGCAAAGGCCGGCGCCTTCTTCAACACAATCAGGGACGCAAAGGTATTCGCCTTCGCACCGCCCGCCGTGGCTGAACTCGGCAACGCGACCGGCTTCGACCTGATGCTGCAGGACCGCGCCAACCTCGGGCACGACGCGCTGATGCAGGCGCGCAACCAGTTGCTTGCCACGCTCGGCAAGGACAAGCGCCTGGTCGCCGTGCGCCCCAACGGCATGGAGGACTCGCCCGAATTCAGGCTCGAGATCGATCCGCACAAGGCCCAGGCGCTGGGCCTGTCGATGAGCGACATCAACAACACCTTCTCGGCCGCATGGGGCAGCAGCTACGTCAACGACTTCATCGACCAGGGACGCGTGAAGAAGGTGATGCTGCAGGCCGACGCGCAGTACCGCATGCTGCCCGTGGACATCGACCGCTGGTATGTGCGCAACAGCGCGGGCACCATGGTGCCCTTCACCTCCTTCGCTAAGGCGAGATGGAACTCGGGCTCGCCCCGCCTGGAGCGCTACAACGGGGTTCCGTCTGTGGAAATCCTCGGCATGGCCATGCCGGGGGCTGCATCGAGCGGCGAGGCGCTGGCCATCGTGGAAGCGGCGGTCGCGCAGTTGCCAGCGGGCATCGGTTACGAATGGACAGGCCTGTCACGCCAAGAAAAAGCGTCGAGCGGCCAGACCGGCTTGTTGTACGGGCTGTCGATCCTGATCGTGTTCCTTTGCCTGGCCGCGCTCTATGAGAGCTGGGCCATTCCGTTCTCGGTGATCCTGGTGGTGCCGCTCGGGGTGCTGGGTGCCCTCGTTGGCGCCATCCTCACCTGGAAGATGAACGACGTCTACTTTCAGGTGGGCCTGCTGACCACCATAGGCCTCGCGTCGAAGAACGCCATCCTGATCGTCGAGTTCGCGAAAGACCTGCATGCACAGGGCAAGGGCCTGGTCGAGTCCGCGCTGGAAGCGGCGCGCCTTCGCCTGCGCCCCATCCTCATGACCTCGCTGGCCTTCATCCTCGGCGTGCTGCCGCTGGTATTGGGAAGCGGCGCCGGGGCCGGTGCGCAGCATGCGCTGGGCACGGCCGTGATCGGCGGCATGCTGTCGGGAACCATCCTCGCGATCTTCTTCGTGCCTCTTTTCTTCGTGCTGGTGCGCGGCCTGTTCAAGGGCAAGGACCGAGGCGATTTCGCCGGGCCGGCCTCGCATGCACAACCGGCTGCGGCCGCATCCTGAGATCCCCGTCATGAAACTCCTTCGCTTCACCCCGCTTGCGCTCGCTGCCCTGGTGGCCGGCTGCAGCCTGATGCCCGCCTACCAGCAGCCCGCGGCGCCAGTGCCCGGCAAGTTTGCCGGCGATGCGGCCGCCGACCCGGCATCCACCACGCCCGTCGCCGAGCTCGGCTGGCGCGATGTCTTCACCGACGCGTCGCTGCAGCGCGTGATCGAGATGAGCCTCGCCAACAACCGCGACCTGCGCGTGGCGGTGCTGAACATCGAGAAGGCTCGCGCCCAGTACCGGGTGCAGGATGCGGCGCTCTTCCCCACCGTCAACGCCAGCGCCGGCGGCAGCGGCAGCCGCACGCCGGCCGACCTGTCGTCCACCGGCGAGGCGCTCACGGCGCGCCAGTACAGTGCCTCGCTCGGATTCAGCTCGTACGAGATCGACCTGTTCGGCCGCGTGCGCAGCTTGAGCGCGCAGGCGCTGCAGCAGTTCCTCTCCACGGCCGAGGCGCGCCGCAGCACACAGATCAGCCTGGTGGCCGAGGTGGCGACCAGCTACCTCACGCTGGCCGCCGACCAGGACCGGCTCAAGCTCGCGCGCGACACGCTCCAGAGCCAGAGCGATTCGTACCGCCTCAACCAGCGCAGCTTCGAGCTGGGCGCGGCCTCGGCGCTCACGCTCCGCCAGGCGCAGACCAGCGTCGACGCCGCACGCGTGGACGTCGAGCGCTACACCGCGCAGGTGGCGCAGGACCGCAATGCGCTGATGCTGCTCGTGGGCACCGAAGTGCCGGACGAACTGCTGCCGCAGGCCCTGTCCGACGCGGCGGCGGTGGCCGCAAGCCCGCTGGCCACCATTCCGCCGGGCCTGCCCTCGGAGCTGCTGCAGCGCCGCCCCGACATCCTGCAGGCCGAGCGCGACCTCAAGGCGGCCAATGCCTACATCGGCGCTGCGCGTGCGGCCTTCTATCCGCGCATCAGCCTCACCGCATCGGCCGGCACGTCGAGCAGCGAGCTCTCGGGCCTGTTCAAGGGCGGCTCGGGCAGCTGGAGCTTCGCGCCGCAGGTCACGCTGCCGATCTTCGACGGTGGCGCCAACCGCGCCAACCTCAAGATCGCCACGGTGAGCCGCGACATCTCGGTGGCACAGTACGAGAAAGCGATCCAGACCGCATTCCGCGAAGTTTCGGACGCCCTCGCGCAACGCGGCACGCTCGGGCGCCAGCTCGACGCGCAGGAGTCGCTGGTGAATGCAACGGCGGACAGCTACCGGCTGTCGCAGGCGCGCTTCCAGCGCGGCGTGGACAGCTACCTGAGCGTGCTCGACTCGCAGCGCTCGCTCTACACCGCCCAGCAGAACCTGATCGGCACCCGGCTGTCGCGCCTGACCAACCTGGTGACGTTCTACAAGACGCTGGGGGGCGGATGGATGGAGGCCACGGAAGCCCAGGGCACATTCGCACGCACCGCGGAACTGGCGCCGTGAGACGCAATCGCGCAGCCACCGAATTCACCCGCACCCGGGTGCTCCAAGCCGCTCTGGAAGCCTTTGCTGCCAGTGGCGTGCGCGCTACCACGTTGGAAAATGTGGCGAGGCTTGCTGGCGTGACGCGCGGTGCGGTGTATTGGCACTTCGAGAACAAGGCCGCATTGGTGGCCGCGATCATCGACCAGCTTCGATGGCCGATGGACATCGGGCCGGACATGGTCGCCTATCAGGCACACCCGGAGCCGCTCCAACTCCTGCGAGCGCAAATGTGGCGGCAGATGACCCGCTGCATGGAAGATCCAGATCAATGGCGCGCTGCCCAATTGGTGCTTCGGCACCCGGCGCGGGGCGAGTTGCCTGCCGGCGTGGTGACCCGAATTGGGCGCACGATGGGAGACACGGTGGCACGGCTGAGCCGAGTGATGACCTTGGCTCGCGAGCGTCGCCAGCTGCGGGAGGGACTTCGGCCGGCGTGCGTAGCGCGCGGCCTGCATTCGGTGGGCATCGCCGTTCTCGCCGAGCATGCCAATCAACGGGAAGAACGCAGGCGGCGTGCATCGTTGTTGTGCATCGACCTCTTCATGGCCGGGGCCTGCAGCAATGCGCCTGCGATGCAATCATGAGCTCCCCGGCAGAACCCCCTTCCAGCCCAGGAAGGAATGAACTGCGCCGAAACCAGGTCCTGGATGCCGCAGCGGAATGCTTCCGCCGGGAAGGTGTTCATGGCAGCAGCACCGCCACCATCTGCCAGGTTGCCATCAGTCCGGCTCGCCTCTATCAGTACTTCAGCAGCAAGGAAGCCATGGTCGAAGCCATCGCCGAGCGCGAGGAAAGCGATATGGCCGAACTGGTGCGCCGCATGGAACAGGACTCGGGCGGTGGAAACCTCGCGGCCCGGCTGACTCGTCGGACCCAAGAGATGGTCGAACGCAACAGCGATCCGGACTCCGTCGGACTGATGCTGGAGCTGGCGGCCGAAGCGGCGCGCAACCCCACCCTAGCGAAAATCCTGCAGCGGACTGATCGTGCGGTCAAGAAGCGCTTTCTCGACATGGCCAGGCGTATCGGCCTTCCTGAAGGCCTGGACGAATCCACGCTCGTCAAGCGCATGAACATGATCGCGGCGCTGTTGAGCGGCTTGGCGCTTCGCTCCTACGTCGAGCTCCGGCGCGACCGCGCCGCCATCGTGGACATGACCAACGAGCACGTACGGCTCCTGATCGGGCCAGCGCGATGAGCGCGCTTCATCGGCACCTGCGGCGCGGCGTAGCGACAGAAGGTGGCGTCACCGGCTTGAGCCAGGCAACTCATTTGAGGCACACGCCCGACACCACCGGTCGTGTCTAAAGGCTCTGGTACCGGCTGTAAAGGACCATGATGAACATACGGACGAGAAAACCGAAGGTGCATGGCCCGCCGAGATGGTGGGAGACCATGGCAGGTGCACCTTTGGCATACTTCCTAGTGCTGGGCGGCTTGTTTGGGGCACTTCTTGTTTTGAAGAAACTGCTCGCATCCTAGGAATCCTTACCTGATCTCGGAGGGCCGAGAGCACCAGCCCGTCGGGGGCAGAAATGGCGCACATCGTTAGATGCATATTCACGAGGGCTTCTCGTGTCGCAAGCGCTCTCGCGCGAGGCCGGCCGAGTTTTTACTTGATCAAGACTGCTCGAAATTGCATTCACCGAATCGCTCGACGTCAGCGAGCGAGCGATCAATCGGCACATCAAGAGCTTGAGAAAGAAACTGGCCGTAGCGTCCGTTGAACGGATGGATCCGCTTCGTCTATGGTGTCGGCTTTACCTTTGAAGAGATAGGACTGCCAATCTGTTGCCCGGCAGCGCATTCCAGGCGATCGCTGCATTTCCGATATGGCCCATTCCTGTGGTGAGGATGACTACTGGCAGTCCGCATGAATAGGAGTGAGGGTCGACATGCTCGAGCTACAAACACCCGCAGCGACATCACATCGATCGCTGGCCGCAACAAGGTAAGCGCGTCCTCAAGGCCCTCTTGACGTCGACTGGTTGAACTGATCGACGATGCTCAGACGTCGAGCACTTGGCGCAGCGCATGGAATGGGACCCGCCAAGTCACCCCATCACCGGTGGCGAGGGTGGCCGTGCGTTGGTTAATGCGCACGATCACCCCGGTGATGTTGCGACCGTCTCGGTCGTCGAAGGTCGCGGTGTCTCCGCGTTGGAACTCGCGCGCACGGCTCGTCGCCCGGGCGGGTTCGGGCGGCGGCTCGTAGGGAGCCTGCTCGTCGCGCCGTTCTGCGCCGTGATAGCCCTGCATCGCCAGACATGGGATCTTCCAGGTTCGCTTGGTGCCTTCTTCCTGCACCGTCGCCTGCGTGTCCCTCATGGCAATGATTTTGCCGCGGCGCATCTGACCGTCGCGGAAGTCCACGAACTGCACAGGCTGGCCAAGATGGAGGTTCGCACGCGCGGCAATGCCACGGCGTGGGCCGGCCAGCATGCCCTCGATCAATGCCTTGAGCTGGTAGAGCTGCAAGCTGCTTGCGCCCTCGAGGGCTTCAATCATTCGCGGGTCGGTGCGTTGCAGGCTCACTGCGTCTTCCTTCTTTGCGCAGCCTGCGCGATGGCAGCGACTGACGCGCCAGGTTCCAGGCTGCGCTCGACCAATTCCCGCTTCAGCTCTTCGCTGTGCCTGCGTCGGGTGTCCTTGCCCGAAGTGACTCGCTTGTTCATGCGTGCACGTACTGGTTAAATGCACACATCCAAGTGTGAGCACGATCAGGCGATCCTGCTCATGCTCGCGTCGTCTCGCCAGAGGGCCTTGAGGCCACGCTTACGCAACAAGTCCGCCAAGCAGCACCCCGCACGCAGCTAGGCAACCCGTCAACATCTGGACGCCATCGTTCATCGTTGTGCCTGTTCGCCGGGAGAACTCATGAGGTCATGCTGGCTTCCGATTCGGAAGAAATATGGTTTCTCCCGCCCGAGGTCTCGGGAACAACGCCGACGCCCCGAGGAGCGATGCGTGAACACCACACCCGTTGCCTAGCGCAACGCGGTGCGCTAAGCGATCATCTTTGGCGTAATGAAGATGAGCAGCTCTGTCTTGTTGAGGCTACGGGTGCGTGAACGAAACAACGCTCCGACCATGGGAAGTTCGCCCAGCAGCGGCACACGGGGCTCGTCGGCGTCGGCGTCGGCGTCGGCGTCGGCGTCGGCACAGATGGTCTGGTCGAAATTGAGAGAAATTTGGCTGAACCGGAACAGATCTCGTGAGCGCGCTAACAAACGGAACTTCTGTTGCTTTTTCTTCTAGGACCGCGCTGACCAGACCAGGATGAACACTCGAACTTCAGGGCTGTTTGCGTCATCGTGAGATTTCTCCCAAGTTGCGCGGTCGACTCCGACCCGGACGTACCTCGTCGCTTCCGGCACAAAAGGAGAAGTACCACATCACAGGGCTGCAGCTCACGCCTCGAAACCTTCGGTACGAGCACACCCACGAATGCACGGCTTCACGCTGATTGAGGTGTTGGTGACCATGGCTTTCGCTGCCATCTCGGCCTCCATCGCACCGGGCGGTCGGGCTGAAGGACAGCGCACCCTACATAGCCCAGACATACGAGGTGACAGAGTTGAGCTTCGCCAGTAGCACTAGTGGCGGCAACCTGTCGGCGGGCACCGGTACGGTCAAGAAGCTGAAGGTTTCGCTTTCATCTGGCCTGAGTCTCCAATTACTCAGCTCGCGAGGTGTCCGAGGTCAAGTAAGGCCGACCGCCGGAAGACCCGGCGGTTAGGACAACCGCAAGATGCCGTGCAAGCGAAGGCTCGGGCTTCCGGGCGGCATCGAATGAGCCGCAAGACCGGCTGACGCAGCATGCGCAGACCAGTGCTCAACCCGCCACCAATGTCGTCTGCAACGTCAACGGCAGGCGCAACGTCAGGCCCAGCGCGCCGCCCGCGTCCGGCGCCGCGTAGATGCGGCCGCCGTGGCGGCTCGCGATGCGCTCGCACACGCGCGCACCGGCATGGCCGATGGCCTGCGTCGCCTCGAGAAAGCGTGCCAGCGGCGGGCTCGGGTCGGAGGCGTCGAGATCCTTCCAGTGGACGACGGCCTGGCCGGCTTCCATCCGCGCCGAGACCTGCAGCGTCGTGCCGGGGGACATGACCTTTGCCGCATGGCGCGCGACCTTCGAAAGCAGTTCCTCCAGTTCGGCCTCGATGCCGAACACGGGCACCACCTCGTGCGGAACCCGGATGTCGAAGCGGATCGGCCAGCCGGACGCGCCTTCGGAGCCTTCGAGACTCCGCAGCGACGCAAGAAGCGGCCGCAGGTCCTGCATGCGGCTCTCGAGCATCTTCTGCTCGGCGTCGCGGCGGGCCTCCGCGGCCATTTCGCGCGCCTTCGCGCCGGCCTTGAGGTTGGAAACGAGCAGGGAGGCGATGAAGGCCAGCACCGCGGCCAGGCCGAGTGCAACGACGATGGCAATGGCCAGGCCCAGGTTGCTTGAATACATGGCTCGTGCGCCTTCAACGCCCCTGCGGCGGCCGGAACTCCAGCGCACCGCCGGGACCGCGTTCGCAAGTCCCCGACAGGCTGTCGGCGCGAGGGCCCGGAAGCACCGGACGCGCGCCTTCGGCCTGGCCGTCGCACACACCCCATGCGGCCATGGGCGACATCGGCGGTGCTTCGCCGCGAAAACCCGCGTGCCGGCTCCAGCCGGGCGGCGGGCCATGGAGCGGCGGTGGCGGAAGCATGATGCAGCCGGACAGGCCGGCTGCGGCGAGCACGCCCGCCAGGTGATGATGGATTCTGATCATTTGCAGTTCATAAACAAGTCGCTGGCACATGCGGCGGGGCTGCGCACTGCGCTGCCCCGCCGCATACCGCCTCACGCGTCAGAACGCGTGCCGGATGCCGAAGTCGTAGCCCGTGGACGAGCGCGGCAGGCCCGTGTAGCTGACGCCGGCGCTGCCGTAGCCCGTGGTGCTCGCGGCGCTCAGGCTGCCGGTGTAGGCCGCGTCGTTGCGATTGTTCACGCGGGCCACGGTCGCATAGAGGGCCGTGCGCTTCGACAGGTTGTGCACATAGCCGATGGCCAGCTTCTGCGCGCGCGGATCCTCGCCCGTGATGCCGACGGCGCCTTCGTCGTAGCGCACGGTGGAGTACGACGCGCGGATCACGCCCGCGCTCACCGGCATGCTCGCGCCGATCAGGTAGCCGTTGTAGCTGTCGTGGCTGTTGCCGACGGCCAAGTCGAACTTGTTCTTCACGTTCGACAGTTCGCCGAACAGCTTGACCGGGCCGAAGTCGTACGACGCGCCGAGGTTGATGGTCTGCACCTTGCGGGTCAGCGAGGTGGTGTCCACCGCGACGTTCTCGCCCACTGCCAGCGCGACGTCGAGTGGCCCGTTCGCATAGCCGAAGCGGCCGCCGACGTAGCGGCCCGCGCTGCTGCTGGTGGCGGCCGTGAGGTCGGTGGCGCTGGTCCGGGTGTTCTCGTTCAGGCTGTACTGCAGCTGGCCGTAGAAGCCGCCGAGATTGGGCGGCAGGAAGTAGCCGACCATGTTGCTGGCGCGCGTGTAATTGGCATTGTTCAGGCCGGTGCTGCCGCTCACGGTGTTGATCACGCTGGAACCCGAACCGTTGGTGCCGAACGGATCGAAGATCGTGTCGTTCCAGAAGGTGGCGGTGTAGTCGCGGCCCAGGCGCACCTCGCCGAAGCCGCCCGAGAGGCTCACGGTGGAACGGCGGTTGAAGGTCGAGATGCCGGTGGCGCCGTCGTCGTTGGTGATCGGCGCTTCGAGCCAGAAGCTGGCGGCCAGCCCGCCACCCAGGTCTTCCGTGCCCCGGAAGCCGATGCGGCTGGAGTTGTAGCCGGAGTTGGCAAGGCTCCACTTGCTTTGCTTGGAGGTGAGGCCCGTGGTCGCATCGCGCGAGGTGGCCGACTGGTAGGTCACGCCGGCATCGACGACGCCGAACAACGTGACGGACGATTGGGCAGAGGCCAGGCCGGCAACGGCCAGCGCGGCGAGTGCCGTGAGGGATTTCTTCATTCAGGTTTCTCCGGTTTTCAGCAGCTCTTCATCGAGCAGCTGGACGGATGGTCCTGTTCAAATTTGGAGGAATCTGGTCGATGCAGCCGGCTTTGCATCGACTGTTGTTTGTGCGCACGCCCAAGCCCTTCGGCCATGCACGGCCTCGTACCAGAAATCTCCCAAATGGCACGCAATGCTCGGCTTCCGAAGGAGTCCGACATGACCATTGCATTGCAGAACACCACCGCGGCCTCGCTGGGTGTGCAGCAGCTCGCCAGCGCATTCAGCCCGGCCTTTTCCCACCTGCGCATTCTTCGCAACCTGATCATCCCGATGCCCGAGGGCAGCGTGGTGCGCACCGCCATGATCGATGCGGTGCTGGTGTGCGAGACCGGCATCTACCTGTTCGAGATCAAGGCCTGGCGCAACGCCTTCGTCTATCGCAAGAAATCGGACGCGGCGCCGCCGCGCTGGTTCCTGCGGCTGCAGGGCTGCAGCCGGGCACGCGAAGTGAAGGACCCTGCATGGCAGGGCGGCCGCAAGACCACGCAGCTGCGGAGCCTGCTGAGCGACGAGCTGCGGCTGCAGTATTTCGTGCTGCTGCCCTGCGAAGGCGTCGAACTCGAAGGCGTGATGCCCGCTGCCGTGATCACCCAGCAGGACCTGCCCTACATTGCGCGCCTGGTGCGCAACAACGGCCGCACCGCGCGCAGCTATCCGCTGCTGGATGCCGGCGCCATCGACCGCACCGCGCAGCGGCTGCTCGACATCCAGGGCAGCCTCTCGCTCGACGAACACATGCAGAACTGCCGCGAAAGAAGCGAGCAGATCTCCACGCGCTGGAACGGCGCGGGCGCTGCTGCAGCGGCAGGCATCGGACTGCAGTAGCGGCGCCTGCGGCACGCCACCGCGCGGCGCGGCGCGGCGCGGGGCATCCCAGATTTCTCCGACTTTGGCGGGGACCATGCGCCGATGAATCCTCCCAAGCCCGCCTGCGTCCTTGCCGCCATGTTTTTCTCGATCACCTGCGCGCCCACCTGGGCCGCCGATCCGTTCACCGTCAGGGACATCCGGCTCGAGGGCCTGCAGCGCGTGGAACCCGGAACGGTGTTTGCCACGCTCGGCATCAGGGCGGGCGACACCTACAGCGACGACCGTGGCAGCGCGGCCATCCGCTCGCTGTTCGAGCTCGGCCGCTTCAAGGACGTGCGCATCGACATCAACGGCAGCGTGCTGGTGGTGATCGTCGAGGAACGCCCGTCGATTGCCGACGTCGACTTCGTCGGCACCAAGGAGTTCGACAAGGCCGCGCTCCAGAAGGCGCTGCGCAGCGTGGGCCTGGCCGAGGGCCAGCCCTACGACAAGGCGCTGGCCAACCGCGCGGAGCAGGAGCTCAAGCGGCAGTACATCAGCCGCAGCCTCTACAGCGCGCAGGTCGTCACCACCGTGACGCCGCTGGAGCGCAACCGCGTCAACCTGACTTTCAGCGTGACCGAAGGCGAGGCCGCGCGCATCAAGGAAGTGCGCGTGGTCGGCAACAAGGCCTTCGGCGAAAGCACCCTGCTCGACCTGTTCGACCAGGACAGCGGCGGCTGGCTGAGCTGGTACACCAAGTCGAACCAGTATTCGCGCAGCAAGTTCAACGGCGACCTGGAAACGCTGCGCTCCTTCTACATCACGCGCGGCTATCTGGAGTTCCGCATCGATTCCACGCAGGTCGCCATGACGCCGGACCGGGAGACGCTCACGCTCACGGTCAACATCACCGAAGGGCAGAAGTTCGCGGTGGCCGGCGTCAGGCTCTCAGGCAACTACCTGGGACGCGAAGACGAGTTCAAGTCGCTCGTAACGATCCGCCCCGGCCAGCCCTACAACGGCGAAGACGTGAACGCCACCACCGGGGCCTTCACCGACTATTTCGGCACCTTCGGCTATGCCTTCGCGCGCGTCAAGGCAGAACCCGAGATCGACCGCGACAACAACCGCGTCACGCTGGTGCTGCGAGCGGAGCCCTCGCGGCGCGCCTATGTGCGGCGCCTGAACATTGGGGGCAACGCAAGAACGCGCGACGAAGTCATCCGCCGCGAGTTCCGGCAGTACGAGGGCGCCTGGTACGACGGCAACAAGATCAAGCTCTCGCGCGACCGCGTGGACCGCCTGGGCTTCTTCACCGACGTGAACATCGAGACCACCGAGGTGCCGGGTTCTCCCGACCTGGTCGACCTCACGATCAACGTGACCGAGAAGCCCACCGGCTCGCTGCAGCTCGGCGCGGGCTACTCGTCGACCGACAAGGTGTCGCTGAGCTTCGGCATCACGCAGGAGAACGTGTTCGGCACAGGCAACTACCTGGGCCTGCAGGTCAACACGAGCTCGTACAACCGCACCATCTCGCTCACGGCCACCGACCCGTACTTCACGCCGGGCGGCATCTCGCGCACCTTCAACCTGTTCCACACCACCACCCGCCCCTACTACCAGGCCGACGGCAACTACAAGCTCGCGAGCGATGGCGGCTCGGTGCGCTTCGGCCTGCCGCTCGGGGAGCTGGACACGGTCTACCTCGGCATCGGGGTGGAGCGCTACAGCTTCACGCCGGGCACCAACGGCGCCTACACGCTGGTCGACGGCTCCTATGTGTACACCGGCACGCCGCAGGCCTACCTCGACTACTTCCAGTGCACGGGCACCGCGCCGAGCGTGGTGTGCGCTTCGAAGAACATGGTGGGCATTCCCGCGACCATCGGCTGGGCCCGCGACGACCGCGACAGCGCGCTGGTGCCCACCACCGGCCGGCTGCAGAGCGCCAACCTCGAGGTGGGCGTGGGCAGCGAACTGCGCTACCTGAAGAGCACCTACCAGTACCAGCAGTACTTCGCGCTGTCCAAGCAGTACACGCTCGCCATCAACGGCCAGCTCGGCTATGCCAAGGCGCTGGGCGGCACCGCGTATCCCATCTTCAAGAACTTCTATGCTGGCGGGCTCGGCTCGATCCGCGGCTTCGAGCAGAACTCGCTCGGGCCGACCGATGCGGTCACGGGCGGTGCGCTCGGCGGCACGCGCAAGGCGATCTTCAACATGGAGTTCAGCACGCCTTTCCCGGGCGCGGGCAATGACCGGTCGCTGCGGCTCTACACCTTCTTCGATGCCGGCAATGTGTTCGCGGAGCGCACCGCGAGCATGACCGATGCGCAGTGGAAGGCGCAGAATCGCCTGCGCGCATCGGCAGGGGTGGGCATCAGCTGGATTTCTCCGCTCGGTCCGCTGCGCCTGGCCTATGCGGTGCCGCTCGTGTACCAGAAGCTCGACGAAGCCAACGGCATTGCGGCGGACCGGACGCAGCGCTTCCAGTTCCAGATCGGCACGTCGTTCTGAAGCGGAGCACCCATCCATGAGCCGCATCCTGCTGGCCGAAAAAGGCCGCGAGATGGCCGCCGCGCTGCTCGAAGGGCTGCAGCGCGCCGGCCACGATGTGGAGCACATCGCCGATGGCGCGGCCGCGCTCGACCGCATCCTCATGTCGCCGCCGGCCCTCACGCTGCTCGACACCGCGCTGCCGCGCATCGGCGGCCTCCGGGTGCTGGAGCAGGTCCGCTCGCACAGCGACCATCCGATCATCGTGCTGACGGCCCGCACGCGCGAGGCCGACCGCCTGCGCGGCCTCGACCTGGGCGCCGACGACTACGTGTGCAAGCCCTTCTCGCCGCGCGAAGTGGTGGCGCGCGTGAACACGGTGCTGCGCCGGCATGCGCAGCGCCAGCGCAGCGCCATGGCCTCGCCTTCCGTGGCGTTCGGCGGCAGTGCCCACAGCGTGAGGATCGAGGGGCGGCTGCTCGCGCTCACGGGCCGCGAGCTGAACCTGCTGCAGGCGCTCTCCCGCGAGCCGGGCCGGGTGTTTTCGCGCTCGGCGCTGCTCGAAGCCGCGTTTCCGGACGCGCTCGATGTCAACGAGCGCGCGGTCGACGGGCACATCAAGAACCTGCGCAGGAAGCTCGCCGCCGCGTCGCCCCCGCACGACTGGATCCGCTCGATCTACGGTGTCGGCTTCGCCTTCGAGGAACGGCCGGCCTGAGACGGCACGCAGGCGGTGCGCGACGGCCGGGCGGCCCGGCTGTCGGTGGCCATGATCGGCGCCAGGGTGGAAAGCGCTGAACTGCCTGCGCGGGCCTTGCCGGCCGCGACGCATCCGCCGCTCGCCGCCACCACGATGCCGATCCCAAGGCCGCAGCAAGCCAGCAAACCCAGGAGGCGCTGCGACAGCATGGGCCCGTCGTCTTCCGCAGCTTCGGCGCGGGCGTGCCAGACGGCGCTCACTTGCGCGGAGGCTCGGTGGCGGCGCCGGTCCCGTTCGATCGGGTGGCGCGTGCCTCCGCCCACACGACCAGCAGCGCCCAGACATGGGTCACCGCCCAGAAAAGCGCGGCCAGCAGCAGCAACAGCGCGTCGGTGCCCGGGTCGGACCAGAGCTCCGACCAGGACCATGGCGAAGGGGCCGGCGCGCAGTACGCCGGACTCGCCCATGCGAGCGCGGGGGCCACAAGGGCCTGGAAGGTCCTCTTCGTCTTTGGGCGTCGATGCGTGAACGGGTTCATGGAACGCATCGTGCGATTCGATTCGGGAGAAATATGGGAGAGACGGTTCTCCCAATTTCCTCCTCGATTCGCGGCCATGATCGGCCCTCCTCCATGACGCATTCCCGCCCCGTACGCATGCCGCAGAATGCGGCCATGCCTCCCCCGAGCCCATGCCGCGCCTGACACTTTCCAGGAAGATCTTCCTGGCGCTGGCCGCCTTGCTGATCGTGCTGCTCCTCAGCTTCGCGGGGCTCTCCATCGTGGCGCTGCAGCGCGGCCTCGGCTCCTACGTGGCCGAGATCGAGATCCGGCGCATGGACTGGCTCTCGCAGCTGCTGCTCAAGCACTATGCGGCCAACGGCGACTGGAAGAAGCTGCAGGGCAACGACGATGCCTGGCATCGCCTGCAGATGGGCCGGCTCGCCGCGGTGCTCGATGGCGCCAGCAACGGCGACGAAAGAAAGCTCCCGCCCTGGTACGAGAACCGCGGGCCGGGCGGCGGCGGCAATGGCCTCGAAGGCGGTGGCGAGAACGGATCCCGGCCGCCGCCTCCTCCGCCCTCGCCCCAGCTCGAGCTGCTGCCCCGGCGCTTTCCGCCGCCCCCGCCGCTGGGGTTCTTTCCCGATCCGCGCGAAGCCGCCGACTCGATCTTCCAGCGCCTGGGCGTGGCCGATGCGCACGGCGCGCACGTGGTCGGCGCCAAGGTCGACCCGGAGAATGCTGCGCGCCTGCCGATCCGGCACGGCCGCTCGGTCGTCGGCTACCTGGTGCTCGCGCCGATGCAGGGCCTGGAGAGCGAGGCCGACCGCGCCTTTCTCGCGCGCCAGTCCGGCGTGATCGCCCTCACCGGCCTGTGCGGGCTGGCCTTTGCGCTGATGCTGTCGTGGCTGCTGGCGCGCCGCTGGTTCCGGCCGATCGACGAGCTCACGCAGGCCGCGCAGCACGTGGCGCGCGGGCGCCTGTCCACGCGCGTGGCCGTGCATGGCTCGGACGAGCTCGCGCTGCTCGGCAAGACCTTCAACGACATGGCGCAGCGCCTGGACACGGTGGAGGCCTCGCGCCGCGCCTGGCTGGCCGATGCGGCGCACGAGCTGCGCACGCCGCTGGCCGCCATGCGCGCGGAAATCGAGGCGCTGCAGGACGGCGTGCGCAGCTTCGACGAGCGCACCGCGCTGCGGCTGCATCGGCAGGTGATCCGGCTCGGCCAGCTGGTGGACGACTTGCGCAGCAGCATGCGCGAGCCGCAAAGCGACCTGCTCGCGACCACCGTGTTCCCGCTCTCGCTGCTGAAGGAAGCGCTCGACCACACGCGCGACCGGTTTGCCGCGCGCGGCATCGCGGTGGACCGCAGCGCCATCGACCGCGTCTCGGTGCGCGCCCAGCCGATGGTCGACGGCGATGCGCACCGGCTGCACCAGGTCTTCATGAACCTGCTGGAGAACACGCTCGCCTACACCGACGCCGGCGGCCGGCTGCGCATCGGCGCCACGGTCGACGGGGCCTGGACGGGCAACAGCCTGACGCTGCAATTCGACGACAGCGCGCCCGGCGTTCCCGAGGCGGAATTGCCGCGCCTGTTCGACCGGCTGTTCCGCGGCGAGTCCTCGCGCAGCCGCGAACTCGGCGGCTCCGGGCTCGGCCTGTCGATCTGCCGCGCGGCCATCGAGGCCCATGGCGGCACCATCGACGCCCAGGCTTCGGAACTCGGCGGGCTGCGCGTGACCATCACCCTTCCGCTGTCGAGGAGCGCATCGCCATGACCCGCATCGTCATCGTCGAGGACGAACTCGACATCGCATCTGTGGTACAGGACTACCTGCGCCACGCCGGCTACGAGACCACGCATTTCGCGGATGGCCAGAGCGCGCTCGACCATCTGATCGCGTCGCCGCCCGAACTCACGCTGCTCGACATCATGCTGCCGCGTCTCGACGGCATCGAGGTGCTGCGCCGCGCGCGGGAGCACACCAGCCATCCGATCATCATGCTCACCGCGCGCATCGAGGAGGTCGACCGCCTGCTCGGGCTGGAGCTGGGTGCCGACGATTACGTCTGCAAGCCCTTCTCCCCGCGCGAACTGGTGGCGCGCGTGCGCGCCGTGCTGCGGCGCACCGAGCCGCCCGCGGAGCGCGGCCAGGCCCGCCATGGCATGTCCGGCCTGGTGCTGGACGACGTGCATTGGCGGGCATCGCTCGAAGGCACGCCGCTCAATCTCACGCGCCGCGAGTTCGGGCTGCTGCAGGTGCTGTCGCGGCACCCGGGCCGCATCTTCTCGCGCGCGCGCCTGCTCGAACTGGCCTACGACGACACCATGGACGTGACGGAGCGCGCCATCGACAGCCACGTCAAGAACCTGCGGCGCAAGCTCGGCGCCGTCACACCGGCGCACGACTGGATCCGCTCGGTCTACGGCGTGGGGTTTGCGTGGGAGGCGCCGGGGCCGGGCTGAGCCGCACCAGTGGTCTTTTACAGTGCATCGCACTCCGAACACCGCGTCACTGGTTCGTTGCCGCCCTCCAGAGCCGGAGTTGTATAGATGTTCTTCGACGACAAGTTAACGGCCTGCCCGTTGACAGAGCGTAGGCTGCTGCCGAATTTCTGACTCAGACCTAAGCTTTTTTGAGCCGTCTCGAAACGAAGGGACTGAATGCATCGCCCCGCCTGCGCAAGTCCGTCGTCCGTCGCTTTCGCGATCAGGCTTTAGGCGGCCTCAAGGCACCGTCCCAATGCTCGACGATCTTGCCGTTCTCGAGGCGGAACATGTCGGACCAAGTCGTCGTGTACTTTCGCGTTGCGTCCTGCGGTTCGGGGTACTCGCGCACGAAGCTCAGGATCACGAGATCGCGCTCGGCAACGATGGAAACCAGCGGCGCCTTGATGCGAGCCTCCACTGGCAAGGGCGCCGGGGTCCGTCGCGAGATGAAGCCCACCATGGCAGCACGGCCGGTGGGCACGTTGGGGTTGTGCTGGATGTAGGACTCGGCAACGTACTTGTCCGCCTGCGCCACCTGTCCCGCCTCGAAGACCTCACGCCAGAAGTCGTAGACCAGGCGCTTGTTGGCGCGCAGTACCGGATCGGCGCTCGCCAGGAGCGCCTCCTGGTCGGCGGCCGGCTGAACCGGGACCTGTGCTGCCGCGGCGAGGGGCAGGATGGTGGCAAGCGCAAAGAGCAGATGTGCGAACAGAGGATTCTTCATGGATCAAGCCGGTTGTTGAGGAGCGCTGGACTGAAGCCGTTATAGACGATCATCGTGGCCTTTGTTCTCAAAAAAGGCCAATGAAGAGATTCTGAATACGTCCTCAAAAGCCCTCCGGGCATCGCGTGACTTGCACTGGCGGGCGGCGGCCCTGACGAGGTTGCCGATCTCATATTCCGCTGAACCAGTTGTATCCCTGGTCTTCCCAATAACCCCCGGGGTTCGTGTTGGTCACGAAGATCGCGGCGACGTGCTTCGCGCTCTTGAATCCGAGCTTGGTCGGCACAATCAGCCGCAGGGGGAAGCCGTTCGCCGTCGGCAGCGCTTCGTTGCCAAAGTCGAGCGCCAGCAAGGTCTGCGGGTGCAGCGCGCTGGCCATGTCGAGGCTCGAGTGGTAACGGTCGGCACATTTGAAGCCGACGAAGCGCGCCGTCGTGTCTGCGCCAATGCGCTGCAGGAATGTCTTGAGCGAGACGCCGCGCCAGTCGCCAATCGCGCTCCATCCCTCGATGCAGATATGGCGCGTGATTTGCCGCGCTTGCGGCAGCGTACGCAGGCGCTCGACGGTCCACGCCGTCTTGTCGGCGACGAGTCCCGAGACTTCGAGCCGCCAGCTCGACACGTCGACCTGGGGCGCGTCGAACTCCGGGTAGAACGCGTTGAACGGGAACGGCTTCGTGACCTGGTTCGCCGCATAGGTCGGCGCGAGGCGGCTGCCGCTGAAGAGGCGGGCCTGCACGCGGTCGTTCCAGCGCGACAGTGCCCACAGGACCTTGTCGACCTGGTCGTTTGGCTGCTCAGTGAGCGTATTGGGTTGGTCCGATTACGAGTGCTCCCGTTTTCACGGGGGTTTCGAAAAGTCGAAAGCGGACACCCCATCGACGGCATCGTAGGTCAGGATTCTTCAGTCGCTGCCGCGCGCCCTATACAGAGCCGTCCGTTGTTCTAAAAAGGGGTCGGCCCGCCGATTGAACAAGGCCATGATCTGAGCTCGCAGCCATTGGCAGCTCGGTTCCTTCTGTGTGCGCCGATGCCAGTACTGGTGAATCGTGACGGAAGGCGGCGTGAAGGGAAGCGGCAGGACCTCAAGCTCCCCGGAGCGTGCGAAATCGAAGGCTGCGGGTAGAGGAACGGTCGCAATGAGGTCGGTTCTTGCGACGATATGAGGAAGACTGAGGAGGTTGGGCGTACTGAGAACCACTCGCCGCCGGACCCGATGGCGCTCCAGTGCAGCCTCCAGCAATATGGTCGACCGGGCCGGCAAGTCCAGCACGGCGTGTCCCAGATTTTGATACGCCGCGCGGCTCATGCCTCGGGCGACCACCGGATGTCCACGACGAACGATGCACGCATACGTGTGGCTGAAAAGAGATTGGCGAAAGTACGCATCTTTCTCCAGCGTGGGGAAGTAGCCGATTGCCAAGTCGATGTCGCCGCTGGCGAGCCGCTCGTGGAGCGGCAAGACGATCGGCGAAACGATGTGCACGGAGGTGCGCGGCGCATGCTCGGCCAGATGCGCCATGAGGACAGGCATGAAGAGAGATTCGGCTGAATCGGGCATCGACACGCGAAAACTGGTCTCGCTGTTTTCGGGATCGAATGCGCCGCTGTCCAGGACGTCCTTGTCGACCTGATCGAGCATGACGCGCGCCGTTTCCGCCAACGTCACGGCTCGTGGTGTCGGGCGCATTCCGGATCCAGCGCGGACGAATAACTCATCGCCGAGTTGCTTGCGAAGGCGGCTGAGCGCGGTACTGAACCCAGACTGGCTCATCTGAAGGCTTTCAGCCGCACGGCCCAAATGACGTGTGCCGTCGAGGGCAACCAGGAGGCGCAGCAGGTTCAGATCGAGTTGCTTCATCGCTTTTGCAGATAACGGATGTTCATGTTTTCCGGTTGAGAGTGGTCCGGTGGACGCCTATTCTCTGGCGCAGACCAACAGGAGACAACATTGCCGAGCCCTGTCCAGAGCCACGCAGAGGAACGCAGGAAGCATCTTGCCGCGATGCAGCGAGCCGTTCCCGTCACAAGGATGGTGGACTACGGGGTGCCACTGGGTGACGCGCTCCACACCCATGGCCTGGTCGCGACGGACGATTCAGCCGGTTGGGACGAAATCTGCGAACGGGTGGCGGCACGGCATCATGGCCTGGCAGAAGCCGCAGAGAAGGCCGGCCGGTCCCCAACCGCGGCGCTGGGTTGGCGAGCCGCATCGGCGCTGCTTCAATGCGCACAGCTCGCGTTCAACCAGGACGTTCCTCGCAAAATAGCACTCTACGAACAGGCCCATGCCGCGCTCGCCCGGCATGCGCACCTGAGCGGAGATCTTGCAGAGGTGCGGCTACCGACGCCATATGGAGGTCTTCATGGTTGGACCGTCCGTCCCGACGGTACGGCTGCAACGGCTGCGGTGATCGTGATGGGTGGATTGAGTGGCTGGGGGAGCGTGTACCTCGACATGGGACGGGCACTCGCGGCTCGCGGCCTGCTCGCGATTCTTGCCGAAGGGCCTGGCCAAGGCCTGACGCGTCTTCGAGGTGGAATGCATCTCGACGACCGAACGCTGCCGCTCTTCGGCGCGTTCCTTGATCACGCCGAGTCTCTGGGTGTACGCCGGTGCGGTGTGTGGGGCAACAGCTTTGGCGGTTTGTTCGCCGCACAACTGGCCGCGACCGATCGGCGGGTGCAGGCCGTATGCATCAATGGCGCGCCGATGACCCCCGCGGTCCCTTCGTTCCGAACCGCGCGTGAGCAAATGGAAGCGCTGTTCGGCGTAGACGAGGAGGCCTCGCTAAGGCATCGATTGCAATCTCTGGGCATGAGCCCGCGCCGCCACCGCATCGACGCCAATCTTTTGGTGATCCAAGGCGGGTGCGACGCGTTAGTCCCGTTGGGTGAACAGGCGTCGTTCTTCACCTTGGTGCCCACCCGCCCAAAAGCTGTACTCACGTGGCCGAACGGCGAACACACCATCTACAACTATGCCCAGGAGCGCAATGCGCGAGCAGCGGACTGGTTTGCCGAGCAGTTGAATCCGCAGGCGGCTTGATCGAGAACAATGAAGGAGACATGAATTGGAAGAATCCACAAGCTTTGAATTTGACGTGATCGTGGTCGGGTACGGACCAAGCGGTCTTGTCCTTGCGTCACTGCTGGGACAGCAAGGCCATCAGGTGGCGGTCGTCGAACGCTGGCCGAACTTGTATGGCAAGCCGCGCCTGACACATATCGACGGCGAGACGGCTCGACTGATTTCCGTCTGCGCGGACGCTGACCAGGCCCTGCGGGACGCGTGGACCACGCCCCACTACCACTGGTTCAATGGCAAGGGGCAGCTCCTGCTGGACGTGGGCGGGGTTGGTAATACGCGCCGGATGCTGTGGGATGACCATATCTCGGTCCATCTGCCCCACATAGAGGAGGCGATTCACGAGCGAATCACGTCCCTTCCCAATGTGCACCTCTATCGAGGATATCTCGCCAACGGCCTCGAACAGAACCCCGAGGGCGTCACCCTGAGATGCGTGCCGTGGGGGAAGGCGAAGGATCCCTCTTCTCCGCCACGATCCGAGTTGAGCTTGCGCGCTCGCTACCTCGTTGGATCGGACGGCTCGAACAGCTTCGTGCGCGAGGCCCTCGGGGTCGACCGCATCGACTTCGGCTTCAACGAGCGTTGGCTGTGCGTGGACACCGAGCCTCGTCGCAAGCTGCCATCGAAGTTCGACGAAAACGCCATCCAGGTGTGCGATCCGCGCCGTGGTCACATGTTCATGCCGATTGGCACGAAGCGGCAACGATTCGAGTTCGCTTTGCTGCCTGACGAGACAACAGAGGAGATGCAGACCGTCGATGCTGCATTTCGCATGCTCAAGCAGTACCACGGGCTGGAGCCGGAAGACCTGGATCTCATCCGCAATCTCGTCTACACCTTCGAGTGTCGTCTGGCCAAGTCCTGGAAGGTCGGGCGGGTCTTTCTGGCCGGAGATGCCGCACACACGAATCCGCCATACCTCGGACAAGGTGCCTGCTCCGGCATGCGCGATGCCGCCAATCTCGCGTGGAAATTCGACCTCGTGCTTCGCGGCCTGTCCGACGCGAGCCTGCTCGATGCATACGAATCGGAACGCAGGCCGCACGCCCAGCAGATCATGCTGGACTCGCGTGCGCTGGGACTGGTGGCCAACACCTCGAGCCCTGTGAAAGCGGCGGTGCGGGACCTGCTGTTCAAGTTCAATCTCGCGCCGAAACCCAAGTTTCCGGTGCTCACCGATGGCATTCTGGCCAAAGGGGCCGATGGAAGACCCATGCGGCAGGCAGGGACCTTGGCTCCACAGGGCCGCATCACGGTGGACGGTCGCACGATGCGCTTCGATGAGCATGTCGGGTTCTCTTTCGCCCTTCTCGCAAACCCCGAAGTGACAGACGAGTTGCCTGCGACGCTCAAGGCCGCGCTGCGGGCGGTCGGTGTCCGCTTCGTCGAGCTGGCACCTGCTTCAGGTCTGTGCCAGGGCGATCGCGTGATAGATGCCGACGGCGTGTACGCCCCATTTCTGGAGTCGCTCGACGCCGATGCCGTTCTGACGCGTCCCGACTTCGTGGTGTATGGACACGCCGATCGTGCAGGTCTCGTGCATCTGGCCGAAAGCTTCCTGCTGCAGTTGCAGCACACCTCGACAAGGCGGCATCATTCCACCATCAGCGTCCCTAGTCCTTAAAAAGGCCGATGAAGAGATTGCGGATCCAGTGGTGCGCGGGGTCCGATTCGAAGCGGCGGCTCCAGTGCAGCGACACGGTGAAGGCGCTGCGGGGAAGCTCCGCCGGGAGCACCACATAGCGCTTCGGCTCGATGAACCTGCGCGCAATCGCCTGCGGCATCACGACGGCAAAATCGGTACGCGCAATGATCGCCGGCAGCGCAAGGAAGTGCGCCGAGTTGAGCACCAGCCTTTCATCGAGGCCGAGCTGCTGCAGGATGCGAAAGGTCTCCGAGTGCGAGCGCACGGCCACGTACTCCAGGCGCCGCAGGTCCTGGATCGTCATGCGGACATCCGAGGCCTTCGAGGCCTTGGCCATCGGATGCCCTGCCCGCACCACCACCGCGTAGCGATCGCGCAGCAGCTCGACGCGCTCCGTTCCGCTGACCGAGGGCAGAAACCCGAGTGCGAAATGAATCGCCCCGGTTTCAAGGGCATCGGTGATCTCCCCGTGCGGCAGCGGAGTCGTATGCACCCGAATGCCGGGTGCCTGGCGGTGCAAGGCTTCCATCAGTTCCGGCAGCAGCCGAGCCTCGCCGATGTCGTTCAGATGCAGCCGAACGGTCATCCGCGAGCGCGAGGGGTCGAAGGTGTCTTCGTCCCGCAGCACATCCTCGATGGCGGCCACGGCCGGCTGCACGACGCTCGCCAGCCGCTCCGCGCGCAGCGTCGGGCGCATGCGCCCGTTGGCGCGCACGAACAGCGCATCGCCCAAGGCAAGCCGCAATCGCGTCAGACCTTGGCTCGCGGCCGGCTGCGACAACCCCAGCGCATCGGCGGCGCGGCTGACGCTGCCGAGGCGGTACACCGCTTCGAACAGGCGGAGCAGGTTCATGTCCAGCTTTTCAGTATGCATACAGCTTATTTTGCTCTAGACATTTCATTGTATTGATGAATAGAGCGGCAAACGCAAAACTGCGGACCTCATCTAGGAGCATTCATGGATCGACACGTCGAACTTCCCGCGCAAGCGCCCTTCCAGGCCGGCGGCACCCTGACCGTGCGCGACGCCGTTTTCAAGCTGCTGCGCGCGTTCGGCATGACCAGCGTGTTCGGCAACCCGGGCTCGACGGAACTGCCGATGTTCATCGACTTCCCGGAAGACTTCCGCTACGTGCTCGGCCTGCAGGAATCCGTGGTCGTGGGCATGGCAGACGGCTACGCGCAGGCCACGCACAACGCGGCCTTCGTCAACCTGCATTCCGCCGCCGGCGTCGGCCATGCGATGGGCAACATCTTCACGGCCTTTCGCAACCGCACGCCGCTGGTGATCACGGCCGGCCAGCAGGCGCGATCGATCCTGCCTTTCGAACCTTTCCTCGGCTCCACGCAGGCGCCCGAGCTGCCGAGGCCTTACGTCAAGTGGAGCGTCGAGCCGGCGCGGGCCGAGGACGTTCCGCTGGCGATTGCACGGGCCTACTACATCGCGATGACGCCGCCGCGCGGCCCCGTGCTGGTCTCGATCCCGTCGGACGACTGGGATGTCCAGACATTGCCGGTCGATGCACGCGAGGTCAGCCGCCACGTGCGTGCAGACCCCGACCTTCTCGCGCGCATTGCCGCGGCCCTCGATGGCGCCCGTTCCCCCGCCTTCGTGGTCGGTGCCGCGGTCGATCGCGACGAGGCGTGGAAAGAAGCGGTTGAATTGGCCGAGCGGCACAACGCGCGTGTGTATGTCGCACCCATGTCGGGCCGATGCAGCTTTCCGGAAGATCATCCGCTGTGGGGAGGCTTCCTGCCGCCAATGCGCGAGCGCATCGTCGAACGGCTCGCCGGTCACGACCTCGTATTTGCGCTCGGTGCGCCGGCGTTCACCTACCATGTGCCGGGCCAAGGACCGCACCTGCCGGAAGGATGCGAGCTGGTGCAGCTGACGGACGATCCGCAGGTCGCGGCCTGGGCGCCGACCGGCACTTCCGTGATCGGCAGCATCCGCCTCGGACTGCTCGATCTGCTCGAGTGCAGCACGCCGAGCGATCGTCCGGCACCACCTGCCCACGTGCGGCCGCAGCGCGTCGCAGAGCCCGAGCCCGGCGAACGCCTGCCGGTGGCGTGGGTCCTGCAGACGCTGGCCGACGTGCGCGCGCGCGACAGCATCCTGGTCGAGGAAGCACCCAGCGCACGGCCCGTGATGCACGGCCACCTGCCGGTCTTCGAGTCGGAAACCTTCTACACCATGTGCAGTGGCGGCCTGGGCTATGGCCTTCCGGCCGCTGTCGGGGTGGCGCTGGGAAAACCGGGTGCACGGGTCATTGCATTGGTGGGCGATGGCTCGGCGATGTACGCCATCCAGGCACTGTGGAGCGCAGCCCAGCTGGCGCTGCCGGTCACGGTGCTGATCCTGAAGAACCGCCGCTACGCCGCGTTGTACGAGTTCGCCCGCATCTTCGGCTACCGGCCTGACGAGCATGTGCCGGGCACCGACCTGCCCGATCTCGATTTCGTTGCGCTTGCTGGCGCGCAAGGCATGAAGGGTCTGCGCGTCGACACCGCGGAGCAACTGCGTCCCGCATTGCACCAGGCGCTGCAATCGACCGCACCGATGCTGGTCGAGATCGAAGTGGCCTGACGGTTTTTCGCTTTTCCAAATCTATAAGGAGACAAGACGATGGGCACGATATCGATGTTGATCAATGGCGAGGACCGCCAGGCTGCGGACGGTGCCACCTTCGAGCGCCGCAATCCGCTCGACGGCACGGTGGCGACCATCGCGCCGGCCGCCACGAAGGCCGACGCCGTGGCAGCGGTTGAAGCCGCCGCAGCCGCGTTTCCGGCTTGGTCCCGCACCGGCCCGGGCGAACGCAGGGCGCTGCTGCTGAAGGCGGCACAGGCCATCGAGGCCAAGGCACAGGCACTGACGGATGCCATGGCATCCGAGACCGGTGCTGGCGCCCCGTGGGCCGGGTTCAACGTGCACCTGGCGGCCGGCATGCTGCAGGAGGCGGCCGGCATGACGACCCAGATCAGCGGAGAGGTCATCCCCTCCGACGTGCCCGGCAGCCTGGCCCTGGGCCTGCGTCGACCGGCCGGCGTGGTGCTCGGCATTGCGCCTTGGAACGCGCCGGTGATCCTCGGCGTGCGTGCGATCGCCACGCCGCTCGCTTGCGGCAACACGGTCGTGTTCAAGGGCTCGGAACTCAGCCCTGCGACCCACGGACTGATCGTTGAAGCGTTCAAGGATGCGGGCTTCCCGCCGGGCGTCGTCAACTTCGTGACCAATGCGCCGGCGGATGCAGCCGAGGTGGTCGAAGCGATCATTGCCCATACAGCGTTGCGCCGAGTGAACTTCACCGGCTCCACCCGCGTCGGCAGGCTGATCGCGCAGACCTGCGCGAAGTACCTGAAGCCGGCGGTGCTCGAGCTTGGCGGCAAGGCCCCGCTGGTCGTATTGGATGACGCCGACCTTGATGCCGCAGTCAACGGCGCGGCCTTCGGCGCCTTCGCCAACAGCGGCCAGATCTGCATGAGCACCGAGCGCATCATCGTGGACCGCAAGATCGCGGATGCCTTCGTCGCGAAGCTCGCCGCCAAGGCCGTGCAGCTGCCGCTGGGCGATCCGCGCAAGGGGCCGGTGGTGCTGGGTTCGGTCGTCGATGCGAGCACCGTCGAGCGCTGCAACACGCTGATCGACGACGCGCTCGCCAAGGGCGCGAAGCTCGTGTGCGGCGGCAAGGCCGAGACCACGCTGATGCCCGCGACGCTGCTCGACCACGTCACGCCGCAGATGCGCATCTACCATGAAGAGAGCTTTGGCCCCGTGAAGCCGGTGGTGCGTGTCGACGGCGTCGACGAAGCGGTACGCGTGGCCAACGACAACCCCTACGGTCTCTCTGCCGCAGTGTTCGGGCGCGACATCGCACGTGCCTGGGAGGTGGCCAATCGCATCGACTCCGGCATCTGCCACGTGAACGGCCCGACCGTGCACGACGAGGCGCAGATGCCCTTCGGCGGCGTGAAGGACTCGGGCTACGGCCGCTTCGGCGGCAAGGCCGGCATCGACGCCTTCACCGAACTGCGCTGGCTCACGGTGCAGACCACCGAGCGCCACTATCCGTTCTGATGAAAAGCAGGAGACACCCCATGAAATCCCTGCTCGCAACCGCGGCGCTGGCACTCGGCCTCGGACCGTGCGGCATCGCCCAGGCCCAGGACTGGCCGAAGCAGCCGATCAAGATCGTCGCCAACTTCGCGCCCGGCGGCGCGGCCGACCAGTTGGCCCGCGTGATCAGCGCACCGCTGCACGAAGCCCTTGGCCAGCCGGTGCTCGTGGAGAACAGGGGCGGTGCGGGCGGCAACCTCGGCGGCGATTTCGTCGCCAAGTCGCCGCCCGACGGCTATACCTTCCTGATGAGCTCCGGCGGCATGGTGTCGATCAACCCGCACATCTACGCAAAGATGCCCTTCGATCCGGCGAAGGATCTCGTTCCGGTCGCATCCGTCGCTCGCGTGCCGTTCTACCTGGTGGTCCGCGCCGACAGCCCGGTCAAGGACTTGAAGGGCCTGGTCGCCGACCTCAAGGCGAACCCCGGCAAGCGCTCGTTCGGATCGCCCGGCAACGGGAGCTCGCCTCATCTCGCGGCGGAGATGATGACGGGCCAGACGGGAACGACGGCCATCCACGTGCCCTACCGCGGCGCGGCGCCCGCGCTGACGGACTTGCTGGGCGGCCAGATCGACTTCCTGTTCGATCCCGGCATCAGCATCCAGCACGTCAAGACCGGCAAGCTGCGCATGCTGGCGGTCGCAAGCCTCAAGCGCGCGCCCCAGATGCCCGAGGTACCCACGCTCGACGAACTCGGGCTCAAGGGCTTCGACGCCGATGCGGTGTTCGGCCTCTACGCGCCTGCCGGCACGCGGCCGGCCGTGATCCAGCGGATCAATGCCGAAGTCAACCGCGCACTGGCACTGCCGGCCGTCAGGGCAACCATCGAAACCCTCGGCAACGTGCCGGAGCCGCTGACGTCCGCAGCCTTCGGCGACAAGGGCGCGGCCGACTTCAAGCGGCTGGGCACCGTGATCCGGGAGCGCGGCATCCGCGCCGACTGATGCATGAAGAAGAAGAAAGACAGCCGATGACCGCCACGTTCCGGCCCGATGCCGGCCACCCTCCCCTCATCGCCACGGATGTGCTGATCGCCGGCGGCGGCCCCTGCGGCCTGATGCTCGCCAACGAGCTCGGCCGCCGCGGCATCCGCTGCCTGCTCGTCGATGCCAAGCCGGGCACCGCCTTCAACCCGCAGGCCAATGCCACGCAGGCCCGCACGATGGAGCACTTCCGCCGGCTCGGCTTCGCGCACGAGATCCGTGCGCTGGGGCTGCCGGCCGATCACCCGACGGACATCGCCTACTTCACGCGCCTGGCCGGCCATGAGCTGGCCCGCATCAGCCTGCCCACGGCCGCCGAGGCCGCGGTCAAGGTCAAGACGATGAGCGGGTCCTGGAGCGCCGCCGAGCTGCCGCATCGCGTGTCGCAGAAATTCGTCGAGCAAGCCCTGCGCCGCCATGCACAGGCCTGGCCTTCCACCGATGTGCGCTATGGCTGGCGGCTGGAGCGCTTCAGCGACGACGGTGAATCGGTGAGCGCCACGGTGCGGCCGAGCGAAGGAGGTCCTGCGCAGGACGTGGTCGCGAAGTTCCTGATCGGTGCCGACGGCGCGCGCAGTCTGGTCCGGCAACAGCTGGGCATCGAGTGGGGCGGCGTGAGCGGCATCCAGCGCGAGTTCATGGGCGGCAAGATGTTTGCCATCTACCTTCGCGCGCCCCGGTTCCTCTCTGCACTGCAATCTCCCAAGGCCTGGATGTACGTGGCCGTCAACCACGAAAGGCGTGCCTTCATGGCCTCGGTGGACGGCGTGTCCGAGTACGCCTTTCATGCGGCGCTGCGCCCCGGCGAAGACGCCGACGGCTGGACCGAGGCCGATGCGCGCCGCGTCTTTGCCGAGGCAGTGGGCGTCGACGTGCCGATCGAGATTCTCTCCATGGGCACCTGGCTTGCCGGGCACGCGCTGGTGGCGCAGCGCTTCCAGCAGGGCCGGGTCTTCATTGCGGGCGATGCGGCCCACCTGTTCACGCCCACCGGCGGGCTGGGCTACAACACGGCCGTCGAGGATGCGGTCAACCTGAGCTGGAAGCTCGCGAGCGTGATCCGCTGCCAGGCACCGCTGGCGCTGCTCGACAGCTACGAAGCCGAGCGCAGGCCACTGGCCGAACGCAACACCGGCTACGCGCGCAAGTTCGCCGACTCGGTGGGGCTCTTCGCGGCAAAGCCCGAACTGGAAGAAACCTCCGTGCGGGGCGATGCCGAGCGCAAGCTCGCGGGCCTGCACTTTGATGCGCATGCCCGGCTCGAATTCAATATTCCGGGCGTGACCTTCGGCGGCCGGTACGACGGCTCGCCGATCATCCTCGGCGATGGCGCCGTGCTGCCGCCGGACGAGCCGAATGCCTACACACCCACCGCCAGTCCGGGCGGCCGGCCACCGCATGCGTGGCTCGATGACGGACGCTCGTTGTTCGACCTGTTCCACGCCGAATGGACCCTGCTCGCGCTGGGGCCTGATGCCCCCGCTACCGAGGCCTTCGAAGCCGCGGCCCGGGCTCTGGAAATGGATCTGCGCGTCGTGCGGCTGCCGCAGCCGTCCCTGCGTGAACTCTATGAAGCGCCGCTTGCCCTGATCCGACCGGACCAGATCGTCGCGTGGCGCGGTGCAGCCGTGGACGATGCAGCAAGTGTGCTGTCTCGCGTCACGGCCCGGTCTTTCGCCGGAGCGCCACACGCCACGTCAATACCTTCAACAACAATCTCCGTCGATGCGACGAGAGGAGCCCCGTCATGAAAGTCAGCACCCCGCTTCTTCGTCTCGCCGTCCTTGCAATCGCCTTGGCGATGGCTCCTTCGGCATTCGCGCAGGCTTGGCCGACCAAGCCGGTCCGCCTGGTGGCGGCATTTCCGCCGGGCACCCCGGGTGACGTGATCGCCAGGTTGATACAGCCGGCCCTTCAGGCCGCCTGGAATCAGCCGGTCGTTATCGAGAACAAGACAGGTGCCGGAGGCAACCTGGCCGCCGGGGAAGTCGCGCAAGCCAAGGATGGCCACACACTGCTCGTCGGGCCCGACACGATCCTCACCATCAATCCCCATCTGTACAAGAAGCTGGGCTTCGATCCGAAGGCTTCGCTCAAGCCGGTGACCTACTTCGCGAGTTTCAATCAGTTGCTGGTGTGCAACCCAACCGCCGAAGTTCCATCGCTCGCAAAGTTCATCCAGTTGCCATCCACCCGGCTGTATGCCTCCGGCGGCGCGGGCTCGCCAAGCCACATGGCCATGGAGATGCTGCTGGCCACGACCGGAACCAGGCTCACCCATGTGCCCTACAAGGGTCCCGGCCCCGCCGCGCAGGACGTGATGGGCGGCCATGTGGACTGCGGCTTCATCGTCTCCTCCGTCGTTCTGCCGCATGTCCAGAGCGGGCGGCTGCGCGCGATCGCCGTCTCCGGAAAGGAAAGATCGGGCCTGCTGCCCGGCGTGCCGACGGTTGCCGAGAGCGGACATCCAGGTTTCGATGCCACCTTCTTCGAGACCTTGGCCGCACCGTCGAGCTTGCCAGCCGCTACCGTCGAGAAAATCCAGCGCGACGTGCGTGCCGCGCTCCAGGCTCCGGCCGTGAAAGCACGTCTGGCGGAGATGGACCTGCGTGTCGAGGACTACAGCACGCCGGAGGCTCAACGGCGCAGCCAGGAGGACTTCGCCAAGTGGGGTACGGTCGCGCAGCGGACCCAACTGCAACTGGACTGAAGGAAAGTCGTCATGCGCAATCTGAACCATCACACCATCACCGACGCCGTGCTTGCGCGGCAGGCGCAGGCGCCTGACCCGCGGCTCAAGCGCATCATGGACAGTCTCGTGCAGCACCTGCATGCCTTTGCTCGCGAGGTGGAACTGACCGAAGAAGAGTGGTTCAGGGGCATCGAATTCCTGACCCGCTGCGGCCACATCACCGACGACAAGCGCCAGGAGTTCATCCTGCTGTCGGACGTGCTGGGCCTGTCGATGCTGACGGTGGCGCAGAACAACGACAAGCCTGCCGGCTGTACCGAGGCGACCGTGTTCGGCCCGTTCCACGTGGAAGGGGCACCTCACTACGAACTCGGTGCGGACATCTCCAACGGTGCGCACGGCATCCCGTGCCTGGTACGCGGCACGGTGCGCGGCATCGCCGGAGAGCCGGTCGCCAACGCCCGCATGGACGTGTGGCAATCGGACGAAGACGGCCTGTATGACGTGCAGCATGCGGAGATCGATCATGCGCAGGCGCGCGGCATCGTGCACGCCGACAGCGAGGGCCGCTACCACTTCCGCTCGATCCTCGCCGTTCCCTACGCCATTCCGCACGATGGCCCGGTGGGCGATCTGCTGAAGGCCACCGGCCGGCATCCGTGGCGTCCCGCGCACCTGCACTTCCTGATCGAGGCGGATGGCTACGAGAAGCTGATCACGCACGTCTTCCGCAGCGACGATCGCTACCTGGATTCGGACGCCGTGTTCGGTGTGCGCCAGTCGCTGATCGCCGACTGGAAGCAGCAAGCCGATGGCTCCTACGTCGTTGAATATGACTTCGTGCTGAACAAGCGGGACGCTGCGGATGCCTGACATCTCGCCTTCGTCAACAACTGCAAAGGACGCGCAATGATTCGGCACATCGTCATGTGGGACGTGAGCGGCGACACGGCCGAAGAAAAGCAGCGAAACATGGACCGCATTCAAAGCGGCTTCCATGGCCTGCGCGGCTGCATTCCCGGGTTGCTCCACCTGGAGATCGGTATGGATGCCAGCAACGTTGACTATGCCTGCGACGTCGTGTTGTACAGCGAGTTCGAATCCTGGGAAGCATTGGCCGCGTATGCGGTGCATCCGGAACATCTGCGGGTACGCGACGAACTGCCTGGCGTCCGCATCGCCCGGCATCAGGTGGATTACGAAGTCCGGGCCGGCCGAGCCTGGGCTGAGCGCGACATGGCGGGGATCGCATGAAGGCCTTCGTCTACAACAGCCAGCCGTCCCGGGTGGTGTTCGGCGCCGGGAGCTTGGTGCATCTCGAGCGCGAGATCGAACTGCTCGGGGCGCGCCGTGCGCTGGTGCTGTGCACGCCCGAGCAGCAGGGGCAGGCGCGGATGGTGGCCGAGCGTCTCGGTGGCCGCGCGGCGGGCATTTTTGCGCGCGCCGTCATGCATGTGCCCATTGAGACGGCGCGCGAGGCCCGTGACGAGGCGCACCGCCTAGGCGCAGACTGCGCCGTTGCCATCGGCGGTGGTTCGACCACCGGCTTGGGCAAGGCCATCGCACTCGACTCCGGTTTGCCGATTCTTGCGATTCCCACGACCTACGCAGGGAGCGAGATGACGCCCATCTACGGCATCACCGAGGGCGGCTTGAAGAAGACCGGCAAGGACGCGCGGGTGCTGCCTCGCACCGTGATCTACGACCCGGAGCTCACGCTGACGCTGCCCGTGGCCATGAGTGTTACGAGCGGCATGAATGCGATTGCACACGCGGTCGAAGGTCTGTACGCGCGCGACGGCAATCCCGTGATGGACCTGATGGCCGAGGAAGGCATTCGCGCACTGGCCAGGGCGTTGCCGGCCATCCGCCGGCGCAGCGACGACATCGATGCGCGCGCAGATGCGCTGTATGGCGCGTGGCTGTGCGGCACGGTGCTTGGCAATGTGGGCATGGCGCTGCACCACAAGCTGTGCCACACGCTGGGCGGCAGCTTCAATCTGCCTCATGCCGAGGTGCACACGGTGGTGCTGCCTCAGGCCATCGCCTTCAACGCGCCAGCGGCGCCTGAAGCCATGTCCCGCATCCAGCGCGCACTCGGGGGAGCAGCGCAGAGCAGCGCCGCGGCGAGCCTGTTCGATCTGGCGAGAGACAACGGGGCGCCGGTGGCGCTGCGCGACATCGGCATGAAGGAGGATGATCTCGACCCTGCGGCAGATATCGTCGTGAGCAATCCGTACTGGAACCCCCGAGACGCCGGCTTGGCACAGCGCGGTGAGATCAGGCAACTCCTCCGGAACGCCTTCGATGGCGTCCGACCTGCGTAGGCTCTTACCTGTTGTGGTCCAACACAGGTCAACGAATCATTGGCGACCCCGACCAAGCTCGGACCATCGGCATCATCAGGCCAGCAGTTCGGCAGAGGCGCCGGCAGCTTCAGCCGAACGCCGGCGCAAGGCCATCCCAGCACAGGTACTTCACCTCAAGGAATTCCTCGATGCTGTGGTGCGAGCCCTCGCGCCCCAGCCCGCTCTGCTTCACACCGCTGAAGCCAGGCTGTACATGCGCCACCATCAGCCTGACCGTGAACATGCAAAGCGCCGGCCAGGAAGGCCAGTTCATTGCGGTAGCGGGGGGGCGACCGGGTTGGCCGGCAGATCGCCTTCGCCCACGCGAAGCTCTATGACGCGGAGCGCTCGCGGCTGATTGCAAGTGCGACATCGTCGCTCGCCGTCATTCGGCTGCGCCCATAAGGTGCGCCGGCCCGCCTGCTCAGACCAGTCGGTCGACTTTCGCGATCAGGGTTTCGGCGGCTTCACGGCACCGTCCCAGTGCTCGACGATCTTGCCGTTCTCGAGGCGGAACATGTCGAACCAGGTGGTCGTGTACTTTCGCGTTGCGTCCTGCGGTTCGGGGTACTCGCGCACGAAGCTCAGTATCACCGTGTCGCGCTCGGCGACGATCGAGACCAGCGGTGCCTTGATACGAGCCTCTACCGGCAAAGGCGTCGGGGTCCGTCGCGAGACGAACCCCACCATGGCCGCGCGGCCGGTAGGCACGTTGGGGTTGTGCTGGATGTAGGACTCGGCAACGTACTTGTCCGCCTGCGCCACCTGTCCCGCCTCGAAGACCTCACGCCAGAAGTCGTAGACCAGGCGCTTGTTGGCGCGCAGCGCCGGGTCGGCGCTCGCCAGGAGCTGCTCCTGGTCCACGGCCGGCTGAACAGGCACCTGCGCTGTTGCGGCGACCGGCAAGATGGCGGCAAACGCCAAGAGGAGTTGTGCAAAAAGAGGATTCTTCATGGATCAAGGCGGTTGTTGATAAGCACTGGACTGCTTCGTTATAGACGATCAGCACGGCCTTTGTCCTTGAAAACACCAATGAACATTTCATCTCGATCCGAGGCTGGCTGCGGCCAGAGGGGATATCGCCGGCCGCGCGATCGGTAGTTGCACGTGAGCTCTCGATGAGCGCCATTCGCCTCAATCCAGGGTAGCGCCAGACTGCTTCACCAGCTTTTGGTGCTTCGCCAACTCGGACTGGAGGAAGGCTGGCGCCTGGTCAGGCCCTGTGTTGAGCACCGTGAGGCCTTGACCGGCGATGACGTTTCTTGCTTCGGGCGACACCAGGGCCTCTCGCACCGCCGCGGCATAGCTGTCGACAGTGGGCTTCGGCAGTCCGGCCGGACCGATCAACGCGATCCACGCGTCGAAGCTGTACTTGGGCACGCCCGACTCCATCATCGTCGGCACGTCGGGCAAGGCCGCGGAGCGCGCCGGCGTCGACACCGCCAATGCACGCAGCGCCCCGACCTTGATCTGCGGGGCGACCTGCGAGATCGAAACGAATGCGAGTTGCACCTGCCCGCCGATCAGATCGGTGATGAGCGGCCCGGTGCCGCGATAGGGCACGTGCTTCATGTCGATGCCGGTCTCGCTCACCATCAGTTCCCCCGCCAGGTGGAGCACGCTTCCGTTGCCGGCGGATCCATAGTTGAGCTTGCCGGGATTGGCCTTGGCATAGGCCAGCAGCTCCTTCACGCTCTTCACCGGAAGCGCGTTGTTCACCACCAGCACGACGGGCACGGTGGCCAATACCGCGATGGGCGTGATGTCCTTCATGCTGTCGTAGGGAATCGTCTTGTAGATGCCTGGATTGATGACGTGGTTGGACGACACCATGCCGAGCGTGAGCCCATCCTTGGGGGCCTTCACGATCTGGGCGGTGCCCGGAATGCCCCCGGCGCCGACGACGTTCTCCACCACGATCGGATGGCCGGTCGCGCGTCCGAACGCTGGCGCGACCGCGCGGGCGACCGCATCGACCGTTGAACCGGCGGCCAGTGGAACGACGACCCGTATTGGCCGGTCGGCATTCGAGGATTGCGCGGCGGCGATCAATGACGTTGCAAGCGACGCCGCAGCAAACGAAAGGGAAAAAATGGCTTTCCGAAGGGAATGTGCACGCATGGGTTTGTCTCTCTCGATTTGTTGGAATTCATGGATGGCGCGCCTGAAGCGCGGCGAACGAAACGAGTTCGCCCGCGATCGCGCTGGCCGCCACCGTGGGTGGGCTGGCGAGCCAGACCTTTCCGGGTCCGCCCCGGCCCGGGAAGTTGCGGTTGATGGCGCTCACAGTGACCTGGTCAGCCCGCACCGAACCACCCGGCCCGCAGTTGCCGCAAGCGCCGCAAGAGGGTTGAAGAATGCGCGCGCCCACGCGTTCGAACGCATCCATGTACCCGGCTGCGACGCAGTGGTCGCGCACCGCGGTCGTTCCGAACTGGAGATACAGATCCACCCCGGGCGCGACTTTGAGCCCGCGGTCCGCCGCCCACCTGAGCACCGCGTGGTAATGGTCGAAGTCTTCGCGTTTGCCGGCCGTGCACGAGCCACCGTAGGCGATGTCGATGCGCACAGGTCCATCAACGGCCGCGAGCGGCAGGCCGTTGCCGGGATCGCCCGGTGCCGCGACCATGGGGGGAATCTGCGTGCCGTCGATGAAAAGCGTGCTGGCGTAGACCGCGCCGTCGTCGCTGCGCATCCACGGCTCGATTTCGAAGTCGATGCCGCGGCGCTCGCGCAGGAAGCGCACGGTCTCGGCATCCGGCGCGACCAGGCCGGTGAAGCCGCCGAGTTCCGCCGTCATGTTGGTGAGCGTGGCGCGCTCGTCGATGGTCATGCGCCGCACCACGTCTCCCGTGAACTCGAACACATTGCCCACCCCGCCGCCCTCGCGCACGAAGGGCAGCGCGAGCAGCTGCAGCACGACGTCCTTGGCGGTCACGCCAGCGGCAAGCGTGCCATCGAGCACGATCTTCAGGGCCTGCGGCACCGTCAGCCGCACCGCTCCCGTCACGAAGGCATTCGCCATGTCCGTGGTTCCGATGCCGAAGGCCACGCAACCCAGCGCGCCGCTGTGGGGCGTGTGTGAATCCGTGCCCACCACCAGTTGGCCCGGCAGCGCGTAGTGTTCCGCCACCATGGCGTGCGAAATGCCGGCCACGTTGGTGCCGTCGTCCATCGCGGCCTGTTCTTCCGTCAGCGTGCGATGCGAGCGCAAGCCGTAGGCGGCCGCGAATTCGCGCTGCGCCTCGACCATGCGGTGAACATTCGGCACCAAACCGCCGCGTACGTGCGCGGGGCTCTCCGCGACGTAAGAGGTGTGATCTTCGAAGACGACGATGGAATCGGCGTCGTGCAACACGAGGGGTCGGCCGAATGTGGCATGGAGCATGTGCGCGGCCATGCCTGTGTAGTACTCGTGGATGAAGCGAAGGTCGGCGCGCACGAAGGCGCCGTCGCCCGGTGCTGGGTGCGCCTGCGTCAGCTCGGTGGCGAGCGCGTGGCGCGCCACGATCTTCTCGAACAGCGTGCGTGGGCGTGCGTCCTGCGCGTCGGGCGGCACCGTGATGTCGCGCATGAACTGCTGGCCGAACCGCAGCAGCCCGCCGCTCTTGAGGATCGCCGCGGCCAGCGCGTCGCGGCCGGCCACCAGGTCTTCGACCGGAATGGCCTCACCCGCGCGGATGCGCGCCACCAGGCCGAAGTCGGTCGAGGTGAACAAGCCAATGTTGTCGGCGTTCTGCCGGTACAGGCGCTCGAAGCTTTCGGCGATGACGAGCCGCACGCCGGCCGCCTTCTCGGCGGTCGGGCTGTGCTCGCGCGACGAGCCCTTTCCATAGCGCCTGCCCGCGACCACGACCTCGATGCCCGACGCGCGAATGGCATCGGTGCCGATGGGAAATGCCTCGCCGGCCTTGAAGCCCGTGTACGGGTAACGGCCCAGTTTGTCGTCGTAGTGCGTGAGGATCGGCAGCGGCGTGATCTCGTCGGTCGAAACATCGTCACGCAACGGCAACGCATCGGCGAGTTCGAGAGGTTCTCCCTGCAAGCTCTGTTCGACCATACGTGGGGAACAGCTCAGGAAGAGAATGCGCGGCTTGAACCGGATGCATTCGGCGCTTTCGGCGGCTGGCGTGGAGGCTGGCATGCCCCGATGTTCGCGGGCCGCGGCGGCGCCATAAAGCGCTCGTACGGCACAGGGGCTCTCACCGGCCGCGAGATCGGTGATTACCCTTGGAGACTCTCGATGAGCGCCGCAACTGCGCGGGGCTGCGGCGTCTTGCGCAGGGCGTAGATGTTCAGGACGCGGTCGGCCCATTCTTCCGCCAGCGGACGTCTGGCAAAGCGGTCGGTCCCCGCATAAGCCGTCACCGCGCTCCGAGGCACCACGGCGATGCCGAGGCCGGCCTCCACCATGCGGCAGACGGCGTCGAAGCTGCTGACGGTCACCTTCGGGTTGAAACGCTTGCCCAATGCCGTGGCGCGTTCGTTCAGCGACCGGTCCATCGCACCGCCCTGATGAATGCCGACCAAAGGATATTCGAGCGCACGCGCGAACGTGATGGCCTGCAGGTCCGCCAGTTCGTGGCCCGCAGGCAGAACCACAAGCAAGGGGTCGGAGGCAAAGCGCCATGAATCCATGCCCGCCGGGACCGCAACATCGGCGCCCACACCAACGTCGGCGCGATCGTCCAGACAGGCGCGCAGCACGTCGCGGGTATCCTCCTCACGCAAGGCGACCTCCACGCCAGGGTATGCCTCCATGAAGCGGTGCAAGCGCTCAGGCAAAAACCCGATGACCGAGGACATGTTGGCATGAAGGCGCACGGTGCCCCGCACTTCGCCGCCTTCGCTCTGCACTTCGCGCAACAGGGCTTGCAGTTCATCGTCGAGACGTTCGCCGCGTGCCAGCACCAGCCGGCCTGCGTCGGTCAGCGCAATGCCACGCGGCGAGCGCACGAGCAACGGCGTCTCGAATGCATGCTCCAGATCCGCAATCCTGCGGCTCAATGCCGAAGGCGCGATGTTCTCCGCGGCAGCGGCACGGACGATGGAGCCGGCGCGAGCCGCCGCCACGAACAACCTGACGCTGTAGGAATCGATTCGACGGGTCACGGTCTTCATCGGTGGGTGGACTGCAAGTGTGGCATAGAGCCTTGATGCGCCGCCTCCCACACTGCGGCCCCACGCGCCTCCTCGCAAGGCGCGGCAGAATGCGACCACCAACACGCTTCCACTCGGTGTATTGACCCCGGATACGACCGATGTAGAAGAAAGAACTGGAGACATGATGAAGCGAATCTCTTTTCGGGCGCTCGCGCTCTCGGCCTTCGCCTTGTTGACCCTGGCCCTGTCGGCGTGCACCACGGTGCCGAATGCCGGTCAGCTCGCCGCCTCCTGCGCCAGCCTCGCGGGCCATGCCATCGCGCCAGGCGCGATCGGGTTGCCCAGCGGCAAGGCCTCGGTCACCTCGGCCGTTCTCATGCCGGCCTCCGCTGCAACCGTGAACAGCGGGGCGTTCGTGCCGGCCCTTCCGCAGTTCTGCAAGGTCAGCGGCACCATCGCATCGCGCGACCCCGCGGCCCAGGCCATCAACTTCCAGTTGAACCTGCCGACCACCTGGAACGGCAAGGCGCTGCAGTACGGTGGCGGCGGCTTCAACGGGGTGCTGATCACCGGATTGGCGCCCTTGCGCGACGCAGCGCCGGACGACCCGCTGCCAGTCGCGCGGGGCTATGCGACCTTCGGCCAGGACTCCGGCCACCAGGCCTCCGCGTTCGCGCCCGGCGAGCCCGGCGCCTTCGCGATGAACGACGAGATGCTCGAGAACTTCGCCTTCGCCTCCTACAAGAAGGTGAAGGATACGTCGGTGGACATCATGCGCGCGTACTACGCGCGCCCCCCGCAGCGCATGTACTACTTCGGCGGCTCTGAGGGCGGCCGCGAAGGGCTGACGATGGCGCAGCGGTTTCCGGCGGACTACGACGGCATCGTCAGCGTCGTTCCCGTGATCAACTGGACTGGCCTCTTTCATGCCTTCGTGCGCAACCAGGTACCGCAACACGCGGACTGGTTGCAGCCCGAGAAAACAGCGCTCATCGCCAAGTCCACTTCCGCCGCGTGCGACGCGCTCGACGGGCTGGCTGATGGTGTCGTGAACAACTACATGGCATGCCAGGCCCGCGTGGATCTGCAGCCCCTGCGCTGCCCAGGCGGCAGTGACGCAGGCGTGCACTGCCTCTCCGATGCCGAGCTGCGACTGATGCGCGCCATCCACTCGCCGTATGAGTTTTCTTTCCCCATCGCCAACGGCCTGACGGCGTATCCGCCATGGCTCTATGGGCACGAGGACAGCCTCGACGGTCCCTCCGCGCCCAGCATGGTGCGTTGGGTTTCCGGCACGGCGGCACCCGCGGCGCCGCCGGACGCCGCGCGCAATTCCACGCAATGGATCTATGGAAGCAACTGGATCCGCTATGCGATTGCGCGCGACAAGAACCACGATGTGCGCGGCTATCGCCCGGAGGATTTCCGTGACCGGGTGCAGAAGACCTCGGCGCTGATGGATTCCACGAACCCGGACCTGTCGGCCTTCTTCGCGCGCGGCGGCAAGCTGATCCTGCGCGAGAACGCCGCGGACCGCGCACAGAGTGCGCTCATGGGCATTCAATACCACGATGCACTCGTGGCGCGCCTGGGCGGCGCGGCGGCCGAAAGGTCGGTACGGCTTTACGTCTCACCGGGCTCGACGCATTCGGGCAACTCGCGCGCGGTTGCGGGCGGCCCGGCGGTGCCGACGATGGTGGACCTGCTCGACCCGCTGGACCGGTGGGTGAGCGCCGGCGACGCGCCCGCGAACGCCCTGGTGCAGGTCGTCAAGGCGCCCTTGCCGCCATTTGCCATGCAGGCCTCGCGCCCCATGTGCCGCTATCCGGGGTACCCGCACTACATTGGCGGCGACCGCGCGCAGGCGTCGAGCTATGAGTGCCGGCCTTCCTGAGCCGGCACTGCTGGTCAGGGGAGAAGTTCGAACTTGAGATCGGCCAGTGGTGTGACCTTTTCCTGGCGCGCCATCTTGTACTCGGTGTTGGGCCCGAGCCACTTGGCCCAGATCTTGTCGAGCTCGCCGGATTTTTCCAGCGCGTAGAGCGCGGCGTTGACCTTCGACAGCAGCACCGGCTCGTCCTTCTTCATGCCCACGCCAATGGGCTGAAGCACCATCGGCTCCGCGATCATCTTGAGCGCCACACCTTCGGTCTTCGACTGGTTGACCAGCTTGGTGATGGTCATCGTGTTCGCGACCATGCCGACCGACTTGTTCTGCTGCACCGCCATGAACGCCGATCCCGTGTCCTGGAAGGTCACCGGCTCCGAGCCGTTCATCTTGATCGACAGCTCCGAGGTCGAGCCCTTGGTCGAGCTCAGGCGCTTGCCCTTGAAGTCGGCCTTGCTGGTGCCCGGGTCGGAAGCCTTCACCGCCAGCATTTCCTTGGCCACGTAGTACGGGTCGCTGAACTGGATCTGGTCGCCGCGGCTCTTGGTGTAGGCCAGGTTGGCAATGGTCACGTCGACGCGGCCGAGCTTGACCTCGGGCACCCGCGCCTCCACCGACAGCGGCGTGACCTTGGCCGTCAAGCCGAGCTCCTTGGCGAGCGCGTGGCACAGGTCGACGTCGTGGCCCACCATCTCGCGCGTCTTGGGATCAGGAGCGGCGAAGGGCGGCACGTCGGCGAAGGTGCCGCAGCGCAGTTCCTTGCGTTGGCTGATGTCGCTCCACTGGTCGGCGTGGGCCAGGAAAGGCGCGGCGCAAAAGCAGGCGCCAATGGCGGCAAGACGGAAAGCGGTTCTGTTCGACATGCTGGACTCCTGAGGAAATTCGAGGGGGATGAAGAAAGCGACGATCAATCAGTGCGCGCGCAAGTCCGACAGGAAGCGCTGCGCGCGCGGATGCTGCGGGCTGGTGAAAAAGGTCTCGGGGTCGGCCTTTTCGAGAATGCGGCCCGCGTCCATGAACCAGACGCGGTCGGCCACCTCGCGGGCGAAGTTCATCTCGTGCGTGACGCACATCATGGTCATGCCGTCGTTGGCAAGGCCGCGCATGACCGACAGCACCTCGCCCACCATTTCGGGGTCGAGCGCGCTGGTGGGTTCGTCGAACAGCATGGCGGGCGGCTCCATGGCCAGTGCACGGGCAATCGCCACGCGCTGCTGCTGCCCGCCCGAGAGCTGGGCCGGGTAGGCGCCGGCCTTGTTCGACAGGCCCACGCGCTCGAGCAGCTGCGCCGCCCGCTCCTTCGCCTCGGCCCGCTTCACGCCCAGCACGCGCATGGGCGACAGCATGATGTTCTCCAGCACCGAGAGATGCGGAAACAGGTTGAAGCTCTGGAACACGAAGCCGATGCGGCTGCGCAGCTTGTTGAGCGCCGCGCTGCTCATCGGCGCATGGATGTCGTGGCCGTCGAACAGAAGCTGCCCCGACTTCACTTCCTCCAGACGGTTGACGGTGCGGATCAGCGTGGACTTGCCGGAGCCCGAAGGCCCGCAGACCACCACGACCTCGCCCTTCTTCACCTCGGCGTTGACGTCGGCGAGCGCCTGGTAGTCGCCATACCACTTGTTGATGTTGGAGAACAGGATCATGGTGTCATCCCCTGCGGGATGTGGAACGGGGTTCATGGATCTGTCTCCTTGTGTTCCTGTCGATGGCCGTCGAACGCAGCCTCACGGATTCGCCGCTACCGGAGGCGGCAGCGAGACACCGTCTTGGGATGCGTTCACGGAGGCGGCGCCGAGCCGCTTGTGTGCGATGCGCCGCTCCAGCCATTGCGTGAGCTGCGTCAGGCTGAAGCAGACGACGTAGTACGTCATCGCCAGAATGAAGAACACCTGGAACGGCTTGGTCAGCAGCTGGTTGTTGATCTGGTTCGCCGCGAAGGTCAACTCCTGCACGTTGATCACGTAGCCCAGCGTGGTCTCCTTGATGGTGGAGATGAACTGGCTCAGCATGCTCGGCAGCATGTTGTAGAGCGCCTGCGGCAGGATCACGAACCACATGGTGCCCAGGTGGCTGTGGCCGAGCGCGCGCGCCGCCTCGGTCTGTCCTTTGGGCAGCGCCTGGATCCCGGCGCGCACCACCTCCGACAGGTAGGCGCCCTCGTAGATCACCAGCGTGCACAGCATGGTGGTGAAGCCGGACACGTCGCGCCCGATCAGGATCGGCACCAGGAAGTAGACCCAGAGGATCACCATCAGGAGCGGCACGCCGCGCACCACGTAGACCAGCACCGTGGCCGGCCAGCGCAGCAGCCGCCAGGGCGACAGCCGCGCGAGCGCCAGCAGCACCGACAGTGGAAACGCCAGCACGATGCCCAGCACCGACAGGATCAGCGTGGCAACGATGCCGCCGAGCGGCCCGCTCGGATACTGGCCGACGAGCAGCAGCAGCCAGTTGTCGCGCAGGATTTCAAAGACACTGAACATGGCTTGCTACCTCGCTTGGGCGATGCGGTAGCGCCGCGACAGCCAGCCGCCCACCGCCATGATGAGCAGCGAACACACCAGGTACAGCACCGTCGCCATGCTGTAGGCCTCGAAGGTGCGAAAGCTCTGGCTCTCGATTTCCTTGACCGCATGGGTCAGCTCGGCCACGCCGATCGCCATGGCCAGGCTGCTGTTCTTGAACAGCGAGACGCTGTGATTCACCAGGGCCGGCACTGCATTGCGGATGGCCTGCGGCAGCATCACATGGCGCATCGAACCGATGTAGCCATGGCCGAGCGCGCGCGCGGCCTCGGCCTGCCCAGCCGGGATGGAGCGCAGGCCCGAGCGCAAGTCTTCGCTGAAATAGGCGGCTTGGCAAAGGCCGAGCGCGACGATCGAGAGAATCGTCTCCGCGTTGTGCGTCGACAGCCAGCCCTGCAGCGCATCGGGCAGCAGGCTGAAGATGCCGAAGTACCAGAGCATGAGCTGCACCAGCGTCGGCACGTTGCGGTGATAGGAAACGTAGCCGGCCACCACGCGCTCGGCCAGCCGGTTCGGCGTGAGGCGCACGACCAGCAGCACGACCGCCATGGCCATGGCCAGCAGCCAGGAACCGGCAGCGATCTTCAGCGTCTCCTGCAGTCCGTGCCAGAGCATCGCACCGAACTCCGGCTTCAGCAGGATCGCCAGCAGGTCGAAGTCCTTCATGCGCTGCTCCTTGACATTGGCCGTGCAGTGAGCTCAGGCCTGCGGCGTTTCCGGCCGCGCGGTCGAGAGCCCGCCGGGCACCTGCAGCGTGGGCGTGATTTCCATGTGGCCCACGTTGACTGCAATGGGCGCCGCAATCGCGAAGGCGATGGCGTTTGCGATGTCTTCGGCCTGCGGCAGCTCGTAGCCTTCGACGAAGCGCTTATAGGTTTCTTCGGAGTCGCCATGCACGTGCGCGAAGATGTCGGTGGCCACGCGCCCCGGGCAGATCTCAGTCACCCGCACGCGCTTGCCGAAGACGTCGATGCGCAGCTGGCGCGACAGCATGCTCACGGCCGCCTTGGTCGCGTGATAGGTGCTGTTGCCGCCAAAGTTGTAGGCCGCGGCAATGGAGCTGATGTTGACCACATGGCCCCGGTCGCGCGCGGCCATGCCGGGTACCACCAGGCGGCACAGGTGCAGCACGGCGCGCAGGTTCACGTCGACCAGCAGGTCGATGCCATCGGCGTCGGCTTTGAGGATGGAGCCGGGGCGGTCCACGCCGGCGTTGTTGACCAGCACGTCGAACTCGACCTCCTGCGTGAGGCGGGTGATGCCGGCGAGGTCGCTCACGTCGATAGCGTGCGGAATGCAGCCGGTGCGCACGGCCAGTTCGCCCAGCTTGTCGGCGCTGCGCGCCAGCGCATGCACCTGAAGGCCTTCCTTGCAGAGGCGTTCGACGACGGCGGCGCCGATGCCCGAGGAGGCCCCCGTCACCAGCGCGGTCTTGTAGTCAGAGAACGGCATCTTTGTTTCTTTCGTTGGAACTGGAGATCGCTGCGTTGAATTCACTGTATCGAGCGCTTCTTCGCGGCGCCAAGACGGATTGGCTGTGGAGCGATAAGCCGCCCTTATGTTGCCCCTTGTTCGTGCGCACGACCTAGGGTAAGCACCATGTCCGGGCGCCGGAGCTACCGGTCCGACTGCTTCGAGATGGGCACCACGCGCCCCGCCTGCTCGACCACGCCGCGCACGGCGCGGGCCAGGTCCACCGCACCGGGCGTGTCGCCGTGCAGCAGGATCGAATGCGCGCGCATCGGGATCTTCCGGCCGCTGTAGCTGGTGACCGTGCCCTCCTCCAGCAACTGCCGCACACGCGCCAGCACCGCACCCTGGTCATGGATCACCGAACCGGGCAGCTTGCGCGGTACCAGCAGGCCGTCGTCGTCGCAGGCGCGGTCGGCCAGGAAGGTGGTGCGCACGCGCAGGCCGCAGCGCGCGGCGGCATCCTCGATGGCGCGGCTGGCGGACGAGCTGACGATGAGCGTCGGATCGAAATCCGCCACCGCGCGCACCAGCGGCTCGGCGAACGCGGCGTCGGCTGCGGCCATGTTGCCGAGCGCGCCGTGAAAGCTCATGTGCGTCATGCGGTGGCCGGCGGTGCGCGCCATGCCGTCCAGCGCGCTCAGCTGGTAGAGCACGTAGGCGACGAGTTCCTTCGGCTCGATCTGCATCGGCCGGCGGCCGAACCCGAGCAGGTCGGGAAAGCCCACGTGCGCCCCCACATCGACGCCCCGCGCACGCGCCATGCGCACGGTGCGATCCATGATGACCGGATCGCCCGCATGGAAGCCGCAGGCCACGTTGGCGGAAGAAACGATGTCCAGCAGCGCCTCGTCCTCGCCCATGCGCCAGGGGCCGAAGCCTTCGCCGAGGTCCGCGTTCAGGTCGATGTCCATGGGGATCCTTCTCTCTTTCGTCAGAGGGGGTGAAGCTCGACCAGCGGCGTGCCGTAGCCGACCGCAAGGCCGTCGGCCGCGTGGACGCCGTCGACGATGCCGGCCTGCGGCGCGGTCACGGGCAGCAGCAGCGGGCCGATCTTCAACAGGCCGACGGGTTGGCCGGCTTCTACGCGCTCACCGGTGCGCACCAGTGGCGCGGCGGCTAGCGGATGGCTGTGCAGGAACACGCCGACCGAGAGCGCGTGAACGGATACGAGTTCGCTCTCGACCTCGGTCACCTCGGCGGGCAGTTCCACGATGTCGTCGCCCTGCCGGCCGAGGCGCAGCATGCCTTGCGGCGTGCGCAGTTCGAGCAAGCCGATGTCGGTGTCTGCCAGCCAGGCGGCCAGCTGTGGGGTACGCAGTGCGACGTCCTGCATTTCAGCTTCTTCCGAGGCAAGGAGAGGCTTCATCTCAGTGCCGTCCTGCAGATGCAGGCGCACCGCGGTGCAGTTCCACCATGCGCGCCACCTTGTCGAGCCAGGCGCGCACTTCATCGAGGGCGGCCAGCGCTTCGTCCCAGGTGGTTTCGATGAAGCGCACGCGGCTGCCGATCGGTGCCTGGCCGAGGCGCCACATGTCGGCCTCGATGACCGTGCCGAACTTGGGGTAGCCGCCCGAGGGCTGGGCATCGCGCATCTGGATGATGGGCTGCCCGCTGTGCGGCACCTGGATCACGCCCGGCACGATGCCGTGCGAACGCAGCTCCATCGGCGCGATGGGACGCAGCGCCTCTCCCTCCAGGCGGTAGCCATAGCGGTCGCTCTGCGAGGTGATCTTCCATTCGCCGGCCCAGAAGGCGGCGCGCGACGCGGGCTCGAAGCCCATGTATTCGGCTGCGGGCAAGACGCGCACCGCCGCCACGCCATCCCTCTGCAGCGGCAATGCGAGCGCGGGCGGCACCAGGCCGAAGCCGGTCTTGCACGCAGCGCCCGCGCCTGCCGCGCGCAGCACGTCGCCGCGGCGCAGCGCGCGCCCTTCGTGGCCACCGAAGGCGCCGCGCAGCTGCGTGCTGCGCGAACCCAGCACTTCGGGCACGTCGACCCCGCCGGCCAGGCACAGCATGGCGCGGCTGCCGCGCTGCGCGCCGCCTTGCGGAAGGCCCAGCGTCAGCACCTGTCCCGCGCGTGCCTGGTGCACCCACCAGGGCAGCAGCGGCTGATCGTCCAGCCGAGCCGCGCAATCGGCGCCAGTCAGCGCAAATGCGCAGTCCTCGCCGAAGCGCACCTTGAAGGGAAACACCGGCACTTCGATGGCCGCCGCATCGAGCGCATTGCCCAGCAGCAGGTTGCCGGCCGCGAGCGCCAGGTTGTCCATGGCGCCCGAGGTGCCGACGCCCCAGCGCAGGCTGCCGTTGCGCCCCAGGTCCTGCACGGTGGCGAGCGCGGCCGAGGAAAGCACTTCGATCATCGGACGATGCCCTCCACGCGGAAACGGATCATGTCGCCCGGCTGCAGCGCCGCCGGCGGGTCTTGCGCGGGATCGAAGAAAGACATCGAAGTGCTGCCGATGGTGTTCCAGCCGCTGGGCCCGGCCGAGGCCGACACGCCGGTCTGCGCGCCACCGATCGACACCGCGCCGCCCGGAATGCTCAGCACCGGCACCTTGCGCCGCGGCGTGGCGATGCGCGCGTCCATGCCGCCCAGGTAGCAGTAGCCCGGATGGCTGCCGAGCGCATACACCGGGTAGAGCGGCGCGCTGTGCAGCTCGACGATCTGCTCGATGCTGAGGCCGGTGTGGGCCACCACGTCGGCCATGTGCGGACCGCCCGCGCCGCCGTAGACCACGGGCAGCTCGACCACTCGGCCTTCCCGCGGCAGTGCGACGGCCGCGTCCCACGCATCGCGCAGGCGCGCCTCCAGGGCTTCGAGCGCGCCGAGGCCGCGCGGCGGACGCAGAAAGGTCAGCATCAGGTTGTTCATGCCCGGCACGGCTTCGCGAATCTCCGGCCAGGCCTGCGCCTCGTGCGCCAGCGCCCAGATGCGTTGCTGCGAGTTCAGGTTCATCTCGCCGGGCGCCTCGAAGAGCAGCGCGGTCGTGCCCAGCAGGCTGAGGGATGGGCGCTGCGCGATCACGCTGCGTTCCTTTGCTGCAGCCAGCGTTCGAGATGATGGATGTCCACGCCGCCAACGGCAAAGCCCTCGTCGCGCAGCAGTTCGCGATGCAGCGGCACGTTGGTGGCGATGCCGTCGATGCGCATCTCGGCGAGCGCCAGGCGCATGCGGTCGAGCGCATCGGTGCGCGTGGCGCCGTGCACGATCAACTTGGCGATCATCGAGTCGTAGTAAGGCGGCACGCGGTAGCCGGCGTTGGCATGCGAATCGACGCGCACGCCGAAGCCGCCCGGCACCTGCCAGCCGGTGATGCGGCCGGGCGCGGGCGCAAAAGTGTCGGGGTTCTCGGCGTTGATGCGGCACTCGATCGAGTGGCCCTGGCACCGCACCTCGCGCTGCGCCAGCGAAAGGCGCTCGCCGCGCGCCATGCGCAACTGCTGCTGCACGATGTCTACCCCGGCGGTCATCTCGGTCACCGGGTGCTCGACCTGCAGGCGGGTGTTCATCTCGATGAAATAGAAGGCGCCCTTCTCGTAGAGGAACTCGAAGGTGCCGACGCCGCAGTAGCCGATCTGCCGGCAGGCAGCCGCGCAGCGCTCGCCCACCTCGGCCATCAGCGCGTCGTCGATGCCGGGCGCCGGCGCCTCCTCGATCACCTTCTGGTGGCGGCGCTGCAGCGAGCAGTCGCGGCTGCCCAGCCACACGGCATTGCCGTGGCTGTCGGCCAGCACCTGGATCTCGACATGGCGCGGGTGCAGCAGGAACTTCTCGATGTAGACCTCGGGGTTGCCGAAGGCCTGGCGCGCTTCCTCGCGCGTCAATGCCATCGCCTCCAGCAGCGCCGCCTCGTCGTGCACCACGCGCATGCCGCGCCCGCCGCCGCCGCCCGCCGCCTTGACGATCACTGGGTAGCCGATCTCGCGGGCGATGGCCTGCACGGCGGCCGGGTCTTCAGGCAGCCCTTCGTCGGGCCCCGGCACGCAGGGCACGCCGGCCTTGCGCATCGCGCGCTTGGCCGAAACCTTGTCGCCCATGGTGCGGATGCAGGCGGCGCTGGGGCCGATGAAGACCAGGCCGGCCTCTTCCACGCGCGCGGCAAAGCCCGCGTTCTCCGACAGGAAGCCGTAGCCCGGATGGATGGCCTGCGCCCCGCTGACTTCGGCGGCGAACAGGATGGCGGACTGGTTCAGGTAGCTCTGCCCCGGCGCGGAGGGCCCGATGCACAGCGCCTGGTCGGCCTGCGCGACGTAGCTGGCTTCGCCATCGGCCTCGGAATGCGCGACCACGGTCCGCAGGCCCAGGCCGCGGCAGGCGCGCAGGATGCGCAAGGCAATCTCGCCGCGGTTGGCAATGAGGACGGTATCGAACATCGCGCGGCCTTCCTCAAGCGAAGCGGAACAGGGGCTGCCCCGCATCCACTTCCTGGCCCGAACGCACCAGCACGGCCTGCACGGTGGCGGCGGCGTCGGCGCGGACTTCGTTGAACATCTTCATGGCCTCAATCACGCAGAGCACCTGCCCGGCCTCGACGGCCTGACCCGGCTGCACGAAGGGCGGCTCGCCGGGGGCGGGCTGCAGGTGCACCACGCCGTAGAGCGGCGCGAGGCATTCGGCCGCGGCGGCTGCCGATCGCGCCGGTTCTGCGGGCATCGCGGCGGGCCCCTTGCGCGCAGCAGCCGGACGCCGCGCGGCGGGCGCGGCCGCCAGTGCCGACTGCTTCACCAGCCGCAACGTGCTTCCGTCTTCGCTGTACTCCAGCTCCGCCAGGTCCGAAGCGGCGAGTGCGTCGATGAGCGTCTTGATCTGTTCCTGCTTCATGCCGGGCCTGCCTGTGGCGACAGAACATCCTTGGTGGCCGACGCATTCCGCGAACGCGTGACGGCAGGCATGAAAGGTAACGGGCCGCGGGCGCAATGCCCAAGACGGAATGGCTGTGCCGGGATAAGGCCGGCTTATGACGGGGCGTTACGACAGCGCGGCGAGACCGGGTTCGGGCGTGGCCGCGAAGGTGCCGGCGAGGTCGACCACCAGCTCGAGCAGGATGCTCTTCACCGCCTGCGCCGGCTCCGAAAGCGGCAGGTGGTCCGACTGGCACAGCGCCAGCGGCGCCTCGATGACCGGTTCGACGATCTGGAATTGCCAGGCACCGCAGGACGCCACCACTTCACGCGCCATCGACGCCGGCAGGATGGTGGCGCCCAGCCCGTCGGCAATGGCCGCCGTCAGGGTGAAGGCCGATTCGATCTCGGCCACCACGCGCGGCACCATGCCCGCACGCACGAAAGCCGCATCGACCAGCTTGCGCACCACGTTGTAGGGGCGCGGCAGAAAGAGCTCGATGTCGCGCAGGTCGGCCAGCTTCACCGGCTGCGCCGGCGCGGGCATCGCGGCCGGCCCCACCAGGAACAGCGGCTCCTTGAGCAGCGGCTGGAAGCTCAGGCCATGGATCGCCTTGTCGCCGTAGAGCACGGCCAGGTCCATGCGGCCGTTCATGATGAGCTCGCTCAGCGTGGTGCCGTAGTTCTCGTTCAGGTAAAGCAGGATGCCGGGGTGGCGGGCGCGCACAGTGCGCAAGAGCGGCAGCGAAAGCGCCGAGGCCGCCGTGCCGGGCGCAAGACCGACCGACACCTGGCCCGAGAGCCCTTCGCCGGCCGCTTCCATGTCCACGCGCGCCTGCTCGCACTGGCGCAGGATGATCTGTGCATGCCGGTACAGCACCTTGCCGGCCTCGGTGGGCGTGACGCCGCGCTTGGTGCGCACGAGCAGCTGCTGGCGCACCTCGCCCTCGAGCGTGGCAAGTTGCTGGCTCAGCGCCGGCTGGGCGATGAAAAGAACCTCGGCCGCCTGCGTCAGGCTGCCGATGTCCACGATCTTCACGAAATATTTGAGGCGCCGCAGGTTCACGCCTTGTCCCTCAAGCAAAAGCCGAGCCTAGCACTGCCCCTGCACGGCAGGTATAGGCGCTCACCATAAGCTGCGCCTATACGACCAGTGAAAAGTCGTCTTGGCCTCGCCTGTTCGATCTGCGTACCGTTCGGTCCATGCAATCCCAGACACAGGAAGTCATGTGACCACGTCCCGCATTGCCGCCCGCGTGCGGCGCATCAAGCCCTCGCCCAGCACATCGGCCGCCGACCGGGCCAACGAGCTGCGCCGCCAGGGCAAGTCGATTGTGAACCTGGTCGTGGGCGAGCCCGACTTCGACACGCCGCCCCACGTCCGGCAGGCCGCGGCCGCTGCCATCGAGCAAGGCGCGACGCGCTACACGCTCATGGCCGGCACGGTGGAACTGCGGCAGGCCATCGTCGCCAAACTCGAACGTGAGAACGGCCTGCGCTATGCGATGAACGAGATCATCGCCACGAGCGGCGCCAAGAGCGCGATCTACAACGCCTTTGCGATCACGCTGGAGCCGGGTGACGAGGTGATCATTCCCGCGCCCTACTGGGTGTCGTACCCCGACATGGTCCTGGCCTGCGAAGGCACGCCGGTCAGCGTGGCCTGCCCCGAAGCCAACGGCTTCAAGCTGACGCCCGCGCAGCTGGAGGCCGCGATCACGCCGCGCACGCGCTGGCTGCTGATCAACTCGCCCAGCAATCCGACCGGTGCCAGCTACACGGCTGAGGAATACCGCGCGCTCGCCGAGGTGCTGCAGCGCCATCCGCAGGTGATGGTGATGACCGACGACATCTACGAGCACATCCGCTTCGACGGCGAGGCGACGCCGCATCTGCTTGCGGTGGCGCCCGCGCTGCGCGAGCGCACGCTGGTGGTCAACGGCGTCTCGAAAACCTACGCAATGACGGGCTGGCGCATCGGCTATGCGGCCGGCCCGGCCGACCTGGTCAAGGCAATGGACACGCTGCTGTCGCAGTCCACCGGCAACTGCTGCTCGGTGAGCCAGGCGGCCGCCGCGGCCGCCTTGAACGGCGACCAGGGCTTCGTGGCCGAGAGCGTGGCCGTTTACAAGCAGCGCCGCGACCGCACGCTGGCGCTCATCAACGACATTCCCGGTCTGCGCTGCATTCCGCCGCCCGGCGCCTTCTACCTCTACATCCACTGCGGCGGCCTGATCGGCAAGACCACGCCGCAAGGCAAGCGGCTGGAAGAAGACGGCGACGTGGTGATGTACCTGCTCGAAAGCGAAGGCGTCGCCCTGGTCGCGGGCACCGCCTATGGACTGTCGCCCTACTTTCGTCTCTCGATCGCCACCGGCATCGAGACGCTCGAAGAAGGCTGCGCGCGCATCGCGCGGGCCGTGGCCGCCCTGCGCTGAGGCGCTCCTGAGTCATCGAGGAACAACATGCCCTACAAAGCCATCCGCAAGAACCCGTCGGCCGCACCGGTCGCTCCCGACATCCTCGCCGCACTGCGGGAGATCCCCGTGGCCGCGCTGAGCGACAACATGCATCGCAACATCGGCAGCACCGGCCTGCACCCCTACCACCGCCCGATGGCCAGGACCATGGCGGGCACGGCCGTCACGGCGCGATCGCGCGGGGGCGACAACCTCACGTACCTTCGCGCCCTCGAGTTCTGCCGGCCCGGCGACGTGCTGGTGATCGATGCCGGCGGCGACCTCAACAATGCGGTGGTGGGCGGCATCCTCTCGTTCTACGCCGCGCACATCGGCGTCGTGGGCGTGGTGATCGACGGCGCGATCCGCGACGTGGCCGAGGTCCGGGCGCGCGAGTTTCCGGTCTATGCCCGCGGCGTCACCCATCGCGGCCCCTACAAGGACGGGCCCGGCGAGATCAATGTTCCGGTGTCGGTCGGCGGCATGGTCGTCAATCCCGGCGACATCGTGGTCGGCGACCAGGACGGGCTGATGGCTTTCGCGCCGGACGAAGCCGCGTTGCTGATCGAAAAGGCGCGGGCGCACCTGGCGACGGAAGCGGAAACGATCCGGGCGATGAAGGAAGGCCGCTGGGATCGCGCGTTCATCGATGCGCTCGAGGCGCGCTGCGCCAACTGAATCCCGAAAAACATGAACGTCTAGTACCAAGTGTGTACAACTTGCACCAGGCCGCGCGCCAAAAGACCGGTCACAGGGGCAAGTTCTCCACCATGGCGGTGGATAAGACGGTGGAAAAGGCTGTGCGCATCGCGACAAACCGTTGCTACGCTTGGGCTGCGACGCGGCGCCTCTAAAAGCAGCACCGCACGCCGCCGTTATCGAACGGCTGCCGGCATCGACAAATCGCGTTGAAGATCGGGCCGCAGGCCTTTTTTACTGGCCGGCTCTCTGTCAGGTTTGAGGATCGGGATCACTTTCCGGAGGGCCACCCCACTCTTCCCGGGCGACCTCCGTCGGGTTTCGCGCGCCGTAGCGGGCGTACAGCTCCGCGGCTGCTTCGGCCGTTTGAGTGGCGTCGGCACAACCTTCCGCCAGCCGCGCCCATTCGGCCACAAACGCGCACCGCCATTGCTGCTGCGGATATGGATGCGTGCCGAGCACATCGAACGGCGATTTCTTTTGCTCCATGGTTCCTCCTCGTAGGCAGCCGACTTTGCGGGCCGGCTTGCCGATGACCAGTAAGACAATGGTAAGGCAACCGCCAGAAATGTGAACTTTTTACATATCGATCCAGATGGATATTGGTATCGATGGTGACGCCCGGCTGTGTTAGGAACCGTTGTGCCGCCAAGCCCCTGGCGGCACCCCGTACTCCCGCTTGAATGCGCGATTGAACGCGGCTTCCGATTCGTAGCCGACCCCTTCGGCAATACGCGCCAGGTTGCACTGGTCCTTGCGCAGCATGCCGGCGGCCAGGATCATGCGCCAGCGCGTCAGGTACTGCATGGGCGGCACGCCCACCAGCTCGGCGAAGCGGTCCGCCAGCACGCTGCGCGAGATGTGGGTTTCCTGCGCCAGCGCGTCCACGGTCCAGTTGCGCGCGGGCTCGTTGTGCATCAGCGCCAGGCAGCGGCTCACGTGCGGATCGCGCAGGCCCGCCAGCCAGCCGGGGTTGTTGGCGGGCATGGATTCGATGTAGCCGCGCAGCACTTCGGCAAACAGCACCTCCGCCACCTTGGCGGCGACCATCTCCGAGCCGGGCGTGCGCAAGGCGGCATCGGTCAACACGAAGTTGACAGACTGCTCGATCCACGGGCCGGCCGGCCTGCTGCGCAGCGGCGTGGTGAACAGGCGCGGAATATTCGCCATGACGGGATTGGGCGCGTCGCCTTCGTAGGCGAACCAGCTGCACACCAGCACGGTGCGCTCGCCGTTGCCGCCGTAGCGGATGCGTTCCAGTTCGGGCGCGCGGGGATTCACCACATGCGCCACGTCCACGGCCGCCTGGTGCAGGCCGCTGCCCAGCAGATGCGAGTCGCCATGCGGCACGGCGATCACTTCGCCGGCGTGCACGCGGATCGGTTCCCCACCCTCGACCTGGGCCCAGCATTCGCCCTGCAGCACCAGATGGCAAATGGCCAGCCGCTGCGCGCCGGGCCTGAGCAGCTGTGCCATGTCCCGGCCCTTGGGCACCTTGAAGCACCAGGGCGCATGCATGTCCCCGTTCAGGAACAGGGCGCCTTCCAGGCGAATGCTCCGCAGCACGTCCGACAAGACATCCATGGTCACCTCTCAGGCAAGCGGGGACGGAGTTTCGGTCAACAAGTCCGGAGTGGCGGGCAATACGAAGGTGCTTCGCGTCGGCACCATGGGTCTTGGTCGCCTTTGACCGATTCTAGACAGACAGGAGTCCGCCATGCCCAAATTCCTCATCGAACGGCACATCCCCGGCGCCGGCAAGTTCAGCCCGTCGGACCTGAAAGCCATCTCGCAAAAGTCCTGCGGCGTGTTGGGCAGCATGGGCCCGGAAATACAGTGGGTGCACAGCTACGTGACCGACGACCGGATCTACTGCATCTACCAGGCCACCGACGAGGCGCTGGTGCGCCGGCACGCGGAGCTTGGCGGTTTTCCGGCGGACCGGATCGACCGGGTGCACACCGTGATCGACCCGGCCACGGCCGAATGATCGGCGCGGCGCGTAGGAGAGCGACGTCAGGCAAACGCGGCAAACGCCATGGGGGCGCGCCGCCGATGCGTGCCATGTTGGCGGCGCGGATCCTTCCGCGCTGCCCATGGAGAGTCACGATGGCAGGTGTCCTGCAGAAAACCGGATTCGGCGGCCGGCCCACCGGGTTGGCCGAGCCCTATGAACCGCGGCCACGTGCGCGAGGACCTTGCCGGGAAACGCTGATCAGCCATGTTCGGCGAATCGCCGTCCACGTGGACGAGCCGAACCCGGGGCACTTTTTCTGGGTGCTCACGGAAGAATGCGACGATGCGAGCCATTGGATTGAGCTCGAGTCGGCCGACCTGTCTTACGACACATGGCTCGATGCGCTGTACGCCGGCGTCAGGGCGCTGCAGGGCTACGCGGAGGACCCGCGCATCGGCCCCCGCGCACTGGGTGAAAACGAAGATTCGAATCCGGTCGGATAGCCGGCCTGTGCTTCGCCGAATGGTTTTCTCACATAAACAAGTGAGTGCGCCATCCGAGCACAAGCACTAGATTTCACATTCCCAAACAGCCTGCATTTGGGGCGTCTGCCATGCTGGCGCCCGAACACCAACATGCACAGAGCCCATGTGGAAGCCTGACAAACCGATCATCGTCGCGGGAAGCGCCTTGCCTCCCGCCGAGGCGTGGTGGCACGAATTCAGGAGCGCGTTCTACGATCGCAGCAAAGGCGCGGTCGACCGCGAATGGCTGGACTCCCTGGCCGCGGCGCTCTATCCGCTGAATGTCGATCGCGACCCGCGCCAGGCGGCCGAGGTGGCATTCATCACCCTGGCTTTCGAACTTCCGCGCGAGCCCCAGAGCTAGGGCTCCCCCGGCCCCGCAGCGGCCGCAGAGGGCCGACCGGGCGCCAAGACCTCCAGGTGCTTGAGGAACAATGCGGTTCCAGGAGCCCCCAATGAAATTACCGACCGAAGTGGAAGGCCGCCAGCAACTGGCCGACGAGATCCACGCGCGCCCGTTCGAGCCCCTCTCCACGCCGGGTGCGGCGCTGGCCATTGCCACGCTGCGCGAAGGCTCGGACGACGACACGCTTTGCATCGCGCATCTGGCGCGGCTGGGCGGCGAGGCATCCGGAGCGGGCACCGCCACGCAGTGCCAGGTGCGCTGCGGCGCGCTGCGCGTGCGCTGGGAGCGCCACACGGAGTTCCACACATTCACCGTGTTCACCGATCTTGGCGAACTCACCATGGACCAGGCTTTCGACACCGGCTGGCTCGATGCCCTGCCGCACGATTGGCTGGCTTCGCTGCCCGGCCGCATGATCTCCGCGACACAGCTGGCCGTGCTCCCCTGCCCCGGCGATCCGCCCCATGCGCGACTGGTGGCGCCGCTTTTCGGCAGCGATCTGCTGGTGGGCAACCGGGTCGCCGAAGGCGCGGCCACCGTGGTGTCGGACCTTCGCACGAACGAAGGCGTGACGCGCTTCCTGGTGTTCGACCACGCCATGAACCGGCGGCGCGCGGGCCGCACCGTCCAGCGCCTCATCGAAGTCGACACCTACCGCATGATGGCCCTGCTCAGCCTGCCCCTGGCCTCGCGCCGCATGGGGCAGATCGCGGCCGAAGAAACCCAGCTGTCGTCGCTGATGGCCCGTTTCCACGATGCGACGGACGGCGACGAAGTCCTGCTGCACGAGCTCGTCACGCTGGCCGCGCAGGTCGAGCATGCAATGGCCGAGAACAGTGCGCGCTTTGCGGCCACCCGCGCCTACAGCGGCATCGTGAAGCAGCGGCTGGTCGATCTGCGCGAGATGCTGGTGCCGGGCCTGCAGCCGCTGTCGGAGTTTCTGGAGCGCCGGTTCCGTCCGGCCATGGACAGCTGCGCCGCCACGGCGGCCCGGCAGACGCAATTGTCCGAGCGGATCGCCCGGGCCGCGCAGTTGCTGCAGACGCGCTCGGAAGTCGAGCGCGAACGGCAGAACCAGGCGCTGCTCAGCTCGCTCGACCGGCGCCAGGGCCTCCAGTTGCGGCTGCAGGAGACGGTCGAGGGCCTGTCGGTGATCGCCATGACCTATTACGGCGTCGGCCTCAGCAACTACCTGCTGAAGCCGCTGGCCAAAGCCATGGGCTGGCACGAAACCGCGGTGACGCTGGTCGCCGTGCCGGTGATCGCACTGCTGGTGCTGCTCAACGTCCGGCGGCTGCGGCGGCATCTGCACCAGTCGGCGGACAGCTAAGCAGCAGTTCTTCAATCGCCTGGTTTCAATCGCCTGGTATATGCGGCGGGTGCAGTTTCACCGCCTTGGCCGCTTTCTTGCGCATCCGGATATTCAGCATTTCCACGGCCACGGAAAAGGCCATCGCAAAGTACACGTAACCCTTGGGCACGTGGTGATCGAAGCCCTCCGCGACAAGCACGACACCCACGACCACCAGGAAGGCCAGCGCCAGCATCTTGATGGTGGGATGGTTCGAGACGAAGCGCCCGATGGGGCCGGCGAACAGCATCATCAGCAGCACGGAGGCAATCACCGCAGCGATCATGATGCGCACGTCGTCCACCATCCCGACCGCGGTGATGATCGAGTCCAGCGAGAACACCATATCGACCAGCACGATCTGGAGCATCACGGAGGTGAGGGTCGCCTTGGCTGCGCTGGATTTCTGCTCGTGCTCTCCCTCCAGCGATTGGTGAACCTCGGTCGTGCTCTTCCAGATGAGGAACAGGCCGCCCAGGATCAGGACCAGGTCTCGCCCCGATATTTCTTGATTGAACACCGAGAAAAGCGGAGCGACCAGGCCAACGATCCAGGCCAGAATCAGCAACAGGCCGATCCGCATGAACATGGCCAAGACCAGGCCCACACGTCGCGCGAACTCGCGATTGGCGGGGGGCAATTTGTCGACCAGGATGGCGATGAAGATGATGTTGTCGATGCCAAGGACCAGCTCGAGTGCCGTCAAGGTAGCGAAGGCGATCCAGACCTGAGGGTCCGTCAAGAGTTCGAGCATTGAGGTCCTATCTATTCAGCGGCGTCGGACGTTTATTTTGCCGCAACGCTCTCGGGCATGGCCGACGAGTGATGGTGCGCAATCAGCCATTGGCCATTGAGCCATTCGTATACATAGGTATAGCGGGCGTGCACCGTCTTGCCGTCCTTGAACTTGAAGGTGTAGGTGCCGACGTCCTGTGCGACGTTGCAGCCGACCCTGATCGTGCGCGTGTCGATCTTTCCTTGCGGCGCGTCCTTGAGAAACTTGACGAAGTAGTCGCGGATCTGGGGCGGCGTGGTGCGAGGCTGGTTCGAAACCGTTGCCAGCAGCACGCCGTCGGGGGCATAGTTGGCGACCACCTTGTCCGGGTCCAGCGTGGCCAAGGAGGCATTCCATCGATCGAACAGCGCTGCGATCTGGCGTTCCTCGGCGGGAGCACAAGTCGATGGCGAGGCGGTGGTCTGCGCAAACACGGAAGTCGACATGCAGAGCACCAGCACTGCGGACGCGGAAAGAAGCTTGGGAAAACGCGAGGTCATCAAGGAGTCCATTCATGCAAGTGGTTGAATACAGGACTCATTGTTCGAGGGCCGTATGAACGTCCATCGCCGCTGCGATGAACCCGCCCTGAGCAGAAGATGAACGCCGGATGAACAGCAGCCTAGCTCGCGGCCTCGCTGAGCCGATAGCCCAGGCCGCGCACGGTCTGCAGCAGTTGCACCGTGTGCTCGCTGTCGATCTTCATGCGAAGACGCCGCACGTAGACATCCACGATGTTGGTGAGCGGATCTTCGTGCGTGCCCCAGACATTGGCCAGGATGCGTTCGCGGCTGTACACCCGTCCGGGTGCGCTCATGAGCAACTCGAGGAAAGCCAGTTCCTTGGCGGTGAGCGCGATCGGCTGTCCCGCGCGTTCGACCCGCATGCGTTCGCGGTCCAGCAAAAGGTCCGCCACCCGCAACGTCGTGACCTGCGGCCTGAGGTCCCTACCGCGGCGCAGCAGTGCCTCGATGCGCGCGAGCAGCTCCTCGAAGTCGAAGGGTTTGGTCAGATAGTCATCGGCGCCGAGCCGCAGCCCATTCACCTTGTCTTCGGTCGTGCTCATTGCGGTCAGCATCAGCACCGGTGTTTGCCCGCCCTCGGCGCGAAAGGTCTGGCACAGCTCCAGACCGTTGATGCCCGGCAGCATCAGGTCCAGGATCAGGAGCGCGAGTTCTCCCCGGCGCGCCAGTTCCAGTCCGTCCGGACCGGTTCGGGCATGCTGCACCGCGAAGCCTTCCGCCTTCAGCCCGCGCACCAGGAAATCCGCGACACGGGGGTCGTCTTCGACAATCAGGATGCTTCTGTTCATGGCTGCTGGACACTGGCCTCGGGTTCGTGGATCGGCAGGCGTGCAAGGACGACACGAACTTCAGTCCCCTCCTCCGGCGCGCTCCGTATGTCGATGTGCCCGCGATGGGCCTTGACGATGGCCTGCGCTATCGAGAGGCCGATGCCGCTGCCATCCGCGCGATGAGCGCGTGCCCGATGGCCGCGGACGAAGCGCTCGAAAATACGCGGCAACTCGTCCTGGTCGATGCCGATGCCGTGATCGCGAACCACGATGGAGACTTCTTCTCCGGCCACCTTGCAGCCCAGGTGCACCTTGCCGTTCACGCGCGAATAGCGGATGGCGTTGTCCAGGACGATCATCACGGCCTGGCGCAGCCGATCGCCGTCGGCGCGGACCATGACCATTTCCGCTGCCGGCTCGTAGGCCAGTGCAATGCCATGCAGTGCAGCCAGGGCTTCGCCCTGCTCGGCGGCTTCGCTCAGAAGCATCGAGAGATCCATGGGAGACGGCTGGATCACCAGCTGATCGGCTTCGGCCCGCGCAATCAGGAGCAGATCGCCGATCACGTGGGTCAACTGCTGAACGGTCCCGACGATGCGCTTCAACGCCTGGCGGTACTCCTCGGCGGGCTTGTCGCCGCCACGCAGCGTGATCTCCGCCTCCCCGCGGATCGCGGTGGCCGGTGTTCGCAGTTCATGGCTGAGATCGACGAAGAGTTGCCGGCGCCGATGATCCAGCAGTTGAAGCGTGTCATGGGCCGACTGCAATTCCTGCGTCCGGTCCCTGACGGCATCCTCCAGGCGCCGGCGGGCTTCGTCGGCCTCCTGGCGATGCTGCTGAAGTTCCGCCGCCATCTGGTTGAAATGGCGCGCCACCACTTCGAATTCATCGCCCGATGCAAGTTCGATTCGGTGCTCCAGGCTGCCGGACTGCAGTGCCCGCGTCCCTTGCAGCAAGAGCTCCAGGGGGCGCTTGAGGCGCCCGCGCAGATGCAGCGCCCACAGCACGGCCGCGACAAGGGCGATGATCGCCATGGCAATCGCCTGCTGCCGGAGCCGGTCCAGGCCTCGCTCGGTGGCCGCACGGGCAATGGGCACCGCCTTGCGCTGTCCTTCGATGGCGCCGTTGAGCAGCTCGCGAAGATCCCGGCCCTGGGTCGTGTCGAAGACCTGCGCCACCTGCCGCCAGACATTCGGGAATTCCGCGCCAGGCGACAGCGGCTGCAAATCTTGCAGTTGCGCCTGTACCTCGACGATGTTCCGATCCAGCAGCTTGCTGATCTCGACCAGCTGGAAAGCCTCTTGCGGCACGGGGATGTCCTCTCGCGCGGACACCTTCTGCCATGAGTCCAGATGATGGCGAGACATTGCATCCAGCCGCGCCGCGCCCGCTCGCATTCGCTCAAGCAGCTGATCCCGGACCGGCGACGTCGCTTCTGCATCCATGAGCCGCTGCGAGGCCCACACGCGCAACCTCTGCTTGTTGGCGGAAATCTCGAGGAGCTCGGAAAGAATGTCGCTCGTCAGCCGGCTGTGCGCGGCGTATTCGTTGACGCGGTTGGAGCCCCAGTAGACAAAGGCCGCCTGGCAGCACACCAGCGCAACAAGAACCGCAAAGGCGAATGACAAACGCAGACGAAACATGGCCGCGAAGTCTACAGTCGACGCAGCACTGCGTAGACGACTCTGCTCAGAGACGGGGCGACAAGGCCGGCTGGACCGGAAGGGTGTTGTACACAACTGCGCCCGGCACGGCTTGCGCCGAAGCCATCGCCTGCGGGGGCATTCCCTTGGCCAACAGCCAGCTTCCTTCGATCGCCTGCGCTTGTCCGCCCGTGAGCCATGGCAGCGGCGCTGCATCGGGCGATCGCCGGGCGAGCAGAAGGTCATGCACGCAGGATGCAGTGTGTGCACCTGCGCACGCGCGAGCCGCATCTTCCGCGTCGAAGGTCCACACGGCCAGGTGGGCCGGTGCCAGAAAGCCATGCGCCTCGCGGACATCGCACACCCAGCGCGACAGGTTGCACAGGTGCGGGCGCATGTGCGCGCTCGTCGGCGTGGGCCGGCTCAGCAGAAGCCGATAGGCATCGCTTTCCAGGACCTGCGCGTCGCGCATGCCGTAGAGCGTGAGATAGCGTGGCGCAGCGCTGTTGCACGCGCGTCGATAGCGCCGGCCCCACAGCATGCCTGGGACCGTCAACCGCTCGGGCACGTGCTCGCCCGCGTGCCACGCGTTGTATTCGGCATCCACGTCGGGCGTGACGTCGTTCCACAGCGCCAGCACGGCGCCCGTGCCCGCTATGTCGTCATTCATCGCGTGCTTCCGGCTTCAGGAGCACCTTGCTCGCCGCCTTCGCGCGCGCCAGCGCAAAGCCCTCCTTGGCTCGCGACAACGGCAGGACGTGGCTGACCATCGGGCGCATGACGGAATCCAACTCGCCCATCAGTTCGAGGGCCAGGGGCCAGTCGGATTCCGGAGGGCGAAAGGAGCCGCGTAATTGTTGCTGGTTGCGCACCATCGGTGTCAGGTCGAGCAGAAGCGGACGGGCATGGATGCCGGTGACGACCACGATGCCATTGCGCCGAAGCAGCGCCAAGCCTTCCGTGATGGTTTCGGGCACCCCCGTCGCTTCGAATATGAGATCGAAGGGTTCGCCGCCCGTGTGCGGCCGAACGCCTTCGGCCAGCGGCTGCACAGCCACGTCGACCAGTGCATCGAAGCCCATCCGGCGCAGTGCATCCAACCGGGCCGCGTCATGGCAGCCGCTGACCACGACCTGCGCCGCACTGGCGCGGCGCGCCAGCGCAGCGATCCCCTGGCCGATGGTGCCCGGACCCATCACCAGCACGCGCTTGCCGGCCACGTCCCCTGCGATGCGAAGCGCCTGCATCGATATGGTGAGCGGCTCGGTGAGCGCCGCGAGCTCGTCACTCAGGCTGTCGGGCACGGGAACGCAGTTGCGCAAGGGCACCCTGACCCAGGGCGCGAAAGCACCATCGCGCGTCATGCCGATGCCGCGGCGCTTCTCGCAGCCATCGTGATCGCCCATGGCGCAAGCGGCGCAGGCGCCGCAGGTCACGGAAGGACGAACGACGACGCGCCGGCCGGCCAGGGGGCCGGTCTGTGCAACCCCGACGAACTCGTGCCCGATGGTGACCGGAATGCTCTGGGTGATGAAGGCATAGCTGGACGTCCAGTCGTCCACGTGCAGGTCGCTGCCGCAGATGCCGGTGGCGCCGACCTTCACGAGTACGTCGCTCGAATCGGCTTCAGGCACGGGCGCTGGTATGTCGACCAGTTCGAGGCCCGCTTCCGGGCGTGTCTTGCGCAAGGCTTGCATGGTGCTTGATTCCGGCGTCAGTCGATGCTGATGCCGACCTTCTTGATGATGGCGCCCCATTTGAGGCCTTCGGACGTGATGAAAGTCTTGAACTCGTCGGGCGAGCCTCCGCCGAGGATCAGGCCTTGCTTGGTGAAGGCGTCGCGCACGCCCTTGTCCTTCATCACCTCGTTGACGTCGGCATTGATGCGGCGCACAACTTCTGGCGGTGTGCCGGCGGCGCTGAACAGGCCGTTCCAGGCCAAGGCTTCGAAGCCGGGATAGCCCGCCTCGGCGACCGTGGGCAGGTCCTTCATGGTTTCGGTGCGCTGGAGGCTGGTGGCGGCCAGCAGGCGGATGCGGCCGCCGTGGATCAGCGGCAGCAGCGCGGGCGCCACGGTGAACAGCGCCTGCGTCTCTTCGGAAGCCAGCGAAATACCGGCCGGCGGGGAGCCGGCGAACGGCACATGCGTGGCTTCGAAACCCGCCACACTCCTGAACAGCTCCATGGTCAGGTGCGAAGAACTGCCTGCGCCGACCGAGGCGTAGTTGAGCTTGCCGCCCTGCTTCTTGGCCCAGGCCACGAACTCGGGCAAGGTCTTGGCCGGGTTGCTGGCCGCAACCGCCAGCACGTTGGGTTGCGACGAGGTGAGCACGATGGGCAGCAGGTCCTTGGCGGGGTCGTAGGCCATCTTCTTGTACATGTGCGGCCCGAATGCGATCGGGCCGTTGAAGCCGACGCCCAGGGTGTAGCCGTCGGCTGGCGCCTTGACCACCGCGGTCATGCCGAGCATGCCGCCCGCACCTGCCTTGTTGTCGATCACGACCGGCTGCTTCCATCGCTCGCGCAGCCTGTCGCCCAGCGTGCGCGCGATGAAGTCGAGCGAGCTGCCGGCCGGTGCCGGCACCACCAGCTTGACCGGCTTGGCAGGCCAGTCCTGGGCCGACGCTGCCAGGGCGAATGCGCAACCCGTCAGCAGGGCGAGAGCTTTCTTCATGTGTGTCTCCATTCAGCAGTGCCGGCGCTTCTGCGCCTGGAATACACAGATTCTGGCCGCCGGAGTCCGATACGACAAACACCGATAAGCTATGGTTTCGATACCTCCCGCATATGGAGTTTTCATGAGCATGGAACTGAGGCACCTGCGCTACTTCGTGGCGGTGGCCGAAACGGGCAACCTGAGCCGGGCCGCGGAAAAGCTGTTCATCGCGCAGCCACCGCTGTCGGTGCAGATCCGGCAGCTCGAAGAGGAAATGGGCACTGCGCTCTTCGTGCGCCATCCCAAGGGCGTGCGCCTGACGGCGGCAGGCGAGTCGCTGCTGCCGGAAGCGCGGTACCTGCTCGACCGCGCGGCGCGCATGAAGGAGTCCGTGACGGGAAGCGCCAGCAGCGGCCACCTGGCGCTCGGCTTCGTGCCCTCCGCCAGCAGCACGGTGCTGCCGAAGCTGGTCCGGCATCTCAAGAAGGAACATCCGGCGCTGCATATCGAGCTGCGCGAGATGATCAGCAGTGAGCAGGCGGAGGCGATAGCCGCGGGCCACCTCGATGCCGGCATCGCGCGCAGCAAGCCGCATCATCCGCGCCTCACGGTCGCGGCGCAGATGCCCGATCCTTTCTGCCTTGCGTTGACACCGCAGCAAGCACGCCGCGCCGGCAATCCGGTCGAACTGCGCAGCTTCGCCGAGCATGATTTCGTCGCCTTCACCCGGCACCGGGGACCGGCGTACTTCGACCAGTCGATCTATCTCTGCGCCAAGGCGGGCTTCAGCCCGCGCATCCGCTACGAAGCGAGCACGGTGCATGGCGTGCTCGACCTGGTCGGCGCGGGGCTCGGCGTGGCCTTGGTGCCGTCCTCATGCGCGTTGCTCGGCGTGGCGGGCGCGAGTTTCTGCCGCCTGCGCGCACCGGCCGCCAGCGAGGTGCTTGTCTTGCTGAGAAGGAAGACGGATTCGAATCCGCTGCTGCCTGCGTTGGCGGACGCGGTGCGCGTGAGCTTTGCCGACCTTCAGCGACGGATGGCGGAAAAGCTGGGCTGCTGAATCGCAGCCCTTGCCGATGGCTACTTCAAAGTGGCGCCGCCTCGCGCGAGGTACTGGCCCGAAAGACGCGCAAACTGGCCCCCGTCGGTGCTGATCGAGGTCTGAACGCTCCCCCCGGCGCTGAAGACGATCGCAAAGGTGTGGGTGTCACCGTACTCCTGGGCGTTGCGCAGCATGTAGTCGACATGGTTGTCGCGGTAGTGCAGGTCGGTGCCACCGGGCGTGTCGGACGGCACGCCCATCGGCGTTTGCCACCACAGGATCGGCAGCCCATTGCCCAAGGCGGCGCGATAGTCCGAAATCTGGCGCTGCGACTCGTGAAAGTTCGGGCTGGCGGTGTTGCTTGCGTCCCAGTAGAACGGGCCACTTCGCCCCGTGCATTCCGCGGGAGGCGACGGGACCTCCCAGCAACCCGCGTCGCGGTCGCTGGTCTGGGCGACGATGAAGTCCGCCTGATGCGCGCCGACCGCCCGCATCTGGGCGCCGATCGCGGCAGCGGTGCCGCTCCAGAAGGCGGGCGGGAATCCCACCAGCGCCTTGGGCGCGATCTGCCTGCCCATCTGCACCAGGCATTGGCCCAGGCCGGCGGCGGTGTTCGGCAACCCGCCGCATTCGGGCTGGCTGTTCACGGCGGCCGCCACCCGCGTCGCATCGCGATCGGGCGCCTGCGCCGCAACGAATCCCCAGAAGTCCGGCTCCAGGTTGATCAGAACGGGCGTGCCGAGGGCCGCAATGCGCTGGTACATCAGCCGGACCTGCGCCCAGTAGTTGTTCATGAAGGCCGCGTCGTTGATGCCGCTCAGATTGCCCTCGCCGAGCGCCGTCATCTGGTACAGCGTGAACATCGGGACCGCGCCGTAAGCCTGGATGGCCTGCGCGGTGTACGTGATGTACGCCCCATCGGGGCTGTTCCAGGTGGGCCAGGCGCCCGCACCCACACCCACGAGGTAGGTGTCCACGATGTCGGGATGTATGCCCTGGCTTTTCATCTGATCGAGGGGATTGCCCGCGCCGAGTCCGAGCAGCACCCGAGCGGGCTTGCCGAGCCTGGTCACCAACGCAGTGGTCGCCGCGACGGGTGAAGAAACTCCGTCTGTGCTGCCCGTACCGCCTGTGCTTCCCGTGCCACCACCACTTTGGCTATCGCCACCCTGGGTGACGCCATTGGCGCCTTGGCTGCCGCTGCTCCCGCCCAAGCCGATCAGGCCGGCCAAGCCCCCACCTTGAGTACCACCACCGCCACCGCCTCCACCACCGCAACCGAACAGGAGCACCGAAATCATCAGTGCAGAAAGGCACCGTCGGGAAAAAATGATCATGAAAAACGTTTTTTGATTGAAAGAGAAGCAGCTGCCGCCCGGACGCTTTGCCGGCGAGTTGCCGTGGCACAAGGCGCACGATCCATGCCCACTTTCCCGCCAGCGAAAAACGCGCGCGTCGCCCCCGAAAAGTGACATGGCGCGTCGCTTCGGACTCCCGCATGCGACAGTTTCTGGTTCGCGCTCGAGCCGCGATCGACAAAAAAGAAACACCGGAGCAACAGGTTGCAGGCCGCCGTTGGCAGCGCAGCTGGTGCGAGAGACAGCTACAACTCGAATATCCGCTGCATGCCCACCCACTTTTCTCCAGCAGGTGTCCAGGGCGTAGGCGCCTGGAACTTCCACATCAGTTCTTCCCACGCGCGGATCTTCGGATCGTTCCCTGTCGCGGCCGCCATGGCCTCGGCGTCGTACCGCGCGTCATCCGTCTCCATCAGCATCACCATCCGGGTCCCGAGCCGATAGATCTCCATTCCCGTCACGCCATGCGCACGCAGATGCGTGCGCACCTCGGGCCAGATGTTGCGGTGGTACGCCTCGTACTCGGCGATCAGCGCCGGGTCATCTTTCAGGTCAAGGGCAAGGCAGTGGCGCATGATCGTTCGATCCGGTCGTCGATGGAAAAAATGAAAGGGCGGGAAGCGATCAGCTCAACGCCCGATCCAGGTGCGTGTACCCCCCGTCCACGAACACCCATTGCCCCGTCGTGTGCGAGGCCTGTTCGGAGAGCAGGAACACCGCCGTGCTCGCGATCTCCTGCGGCGTGGTCATGCGGCGGCCAAGGGGAATCTTGTCGGTGATGGCTGCGAGCTTGCGATCCGGGTCGTCGAAGGCCGATATCCAGCGCTGGTAGAGCGGCGTCATCACCTCCGCCGGTATCACGGCGTTGACGCGCACGCCGTCCGGTGCGAGCGCAGCAGCCCACTCGCGCGTCAATGACAGCTGCGCCCCCTTGGCGGCGCAATAGCCGCTGGTGTTGCCCTGCCCCGTCAGCGCCGTCTTCGACGAGATGTTCACGATGGCCCCGCGGCTGGCCTTCAGGTGCGGCAGGCAGAAATGCGCCATCACGTAGTAGTGGATGAGGTTCCGGTCCAGCGATGCGACGAATGCCTCGCGCCCCGCTTCGAGCCCCACGCTGTCGTTCACGCCGGCGTTGTTGACCAGCCCATCGATGCGACCGAACTCCGCGGCAGCGCTCTCGACGGCCTTGCGGCAAGCCGCCTCTTCCATCAACTCGAACTGGAGAAACCGCGCCCGCGGCTGCAGCCCGCACAGCTCCGCCTCGAATGCGGCATCCAGCGGATTCTTCCCACAGATCACCGGTACCGCCCCTTCGCGGGCGAGCGTGAGCGAAATGGCCGCGCCAATGCCGCTGCCGCCGCCGGTGACGAGCACCACCTTGTCCTTGAGATTCAGGTCCATGACTGCGCGATGCCTTTCTGTTTTTCCCAACTATCCACGGAAGCGATAGCGCTCGAGCGACTCGGGCTTCATCGTGATCGAGAAGCCGGCGGCCGTCGGCGGCATGTACGCCGCACCGCGAATCACGCAAGGCTCGGCGAAGTGTTCATGCAGGTGGTCCACATACTCGATCACCCGCCCTTCTCGGGTCCCCGAGATGCACAGGTAATCGATCATCGACAGATGCTGCACGTACTCGCACAGCCCCACGCCACCGGCATGCGGGCACACGGGCAGCTTGTACTTCGCGGCCATCAGCATCACCGCCAGGATCTCGTTCACCCCGCCGAGCCGGCACGCATCGATCTGCACCACGTCGATGGCGCCGCGCATGATGAACTGCTTGAACATGATGCGGTTCTGGCACATCTCGCCCGTGGCCACCTTCACCACCGGCGCGATGCCTTCGCGGATCGTGCGATGGCCCTCGACGTCGTCCGGGCTGGTCGGCTCCTCGATGAACCAGGGCTTGGCGAAGGCCAGCTGCCGCACCCAGTCGATGGCCTGGTCGACTTCCCAGACCTGATTGGCGTCGATCATCAGGTGCCGGTCGGGCCCGAGCACTTCGCGCGCCACGGTGAGCCGGCGGATGTCGTCCTGCAGATCGCGGCCCACCTTGAGCTTGAGGTGGTTGAAGCCCGCATCGACCGCCTCCTGCGCGAGGCGGCGCAGCTTCTCGTCGGAGTAGCCCAGCCAGCCGGCCGAGGTGGTGTAGCAGGGGTAGCCCTCGGCCTGCAGTGTGGCGATGCGCTCGGCCTTGCCAACGGCCGCATCGCACAGCAGCGCAAGCGCTTCTTCGGGCGTGATGCAGTCGGTGATGTAGCGAAAATCGATGCAGCGCACCAGCGCCTCCGGGCTCATGTCGGCCACCAGCTGCCACACCGGCTTGCCTTCGGTCTTGGCCCACAGGTCCCACATCGCATTGACCACCGCGCCGGTCGCGAGGTGGATGGCACCCTTGTCGGGGCCGATCCAGCGCAGCTGGCTGTCGGACGTGATGTGCCGCCAGAAGCGGCCCATGTCTTCGGCCACCCACTGCAGGTCGAGCCCGACGACCAGGTGACGCATCGCCTCGATGGCCGCGCAGCAGATCTCGTTGCCGCGGCCGATGGTGAAGGTCAGGCCATGGCCTTCGAGTCCCGGCTGGTCAGTCTCCAGCACGACATACGCCGCCGAGTAGTCCGGGTCCGGATTCATCGCGTCGGAGCCGTCGAGCTGCTGGGAAGTGGGAAAGCGCACGTCCAGTACGCGCATGGATCGAACGATGGTCATGAACGAGGTCTTCCGGGAAAGAATCAGTCGTACAGCACCGCGGCGATCTTCGGGTCGGCGATGTTCGTCTTGTCGTACCAGAAGAAGCCGGTGTCCACGATCTTGGGCAACTTCTCGCCCTTGACCGCCTTCACCGCCATCTCCACGGTCTTGTAGCCCATGCCCACGGGGTTCTGCGTGATGGCGCCGGCCATGCTGCCGTCGATGATGGCGTTCTTCTGCTGCTTGCCGGAGTCGTAGCCGATGATCACGACCTTGCCACTGCGCTTCATCTCCTTCACGCCGTTGACCACGCCGATGGCGGAGCCCTCGTTGGCGCCGAAGATGCCTTTCAGGTTCGGCGAGGCCTGCAATATCGACTTGGTGATTTCGGTCGATTTCAGCTGGTCGCCCCCGCCGTACTGCACGCTAACGATCTTGATGTTCGGATAGGCCGACTTGATGCGGTTGACGAACCCATCGCGGCGGTCCACGCCGGTGCGGCTGGTCTGGTCGTGCACCACCAGCGCGACCTCGCCCGACTTGCCGATCAGTTCGGCCATCTTGTCGGCGGCCAGCGCCGCGGCGGCCTTGTTGTCGGTGGTGGTGGTGGTCACGGGGATGTCGCTGTCCACGCCCGAGTCGAACGCCACCACGGGAATCTTGGCGGCCTGCGCCTTCTTCAGGAGCGGAATGGCGGCCTGGCTGTCGAGCGCGGCAAAGCCGATGGCCTGCGGTTTCTTCGCGAGCGCGGCGGAGAGCATGTCGATCTGCTTGTCGACCATCGCCTCGGTCTCGGGCCCCTCGAAAGTGACCTTCACCTTCAGGTCCTTCGCGGCCTGTTCGGCGCCGGACTTCACGGCCTGCCAGAACTGGTGCTGGAAGCCCTTGGACACGAGCGGGATGTAGATCTCCTGCGCCTGCTGCGCCTGGGCAAGGCCAGACAGGCCGATGAGGGACGCGGCCAGCGTGGTGGCGACGGCTCTTCTTTGAATCATGCGAATGTCTCCGTGGGTTGTGGAAATAGAGTCAGTGCGCGCTGCTGCTGCGACGGCGCAGGATGTCCGCGTACACGGCCAGGATGATGATCACGCCCGTGACCACCGTTTGCCACTCCTGCGCGACCGAAAGAATGCGCAGGCCGTTGGTCAGCACGCTCATGATGAAGGCGCCGATGATCGTGCCCACGATGGTGCCGGTGCCCCCGCTGAGCGAAGTGCCGCCGATGACCACCGCGGCAATCGCATCGAGTTCATAGCCCTGTCCCAGCGCAGGCTGCGCGGAGTTCAGCCTCGAGGCAATCAAGAGGCCCGCAATACCGCAGATGCCGCCGCTCACCGTATAGACCACGACCTTCCAGAAGTCGGTGTTCACGCCCGACAGGCGCACCGCCTCCTCGTTGCTGCCAAGCGCGAAGGTGTAGCGCCCGAGGATGGTCTTGTTGAGCACGATGCTCGCGGCCACCGCCACCAAGAACAGGATCAGCACCGCGTTGGGTATCGGCAGCGACGGGATGAAGTAGCCGATCAGGGAATCCTGCGAGATGGCCGGAAAGTCCGGCGTGTCGTTGAAGTAGATCGGCTTGGTGCCCGAGATCACGAGGGACAGGCCCTTGAGCAGCATCATCATGCCCAGCGTGGCGATGAAGGGCGGGATCTTGAGCTTGGCGATCAGTACGCCCGACACGAACCCCGCCAGCGCACCGAAGAAGATCGCGGCTGCGATGCCCAGCGCGAGCGGCATGCCCATGTAGGTGAGCACCACGCCGGCCATGACGGCGCAGAAAGTCATCAGCGTGCCTACCGAAAGATCGATGCCCGCGGTGATGATGACGAAGGTGCAGGCAATGGCCAGCACACCGTTCACCGCGGTCGACTGCAGGATGCTCACGAGGTTGTCGGTCTGCAGGAACTGCGGCGACGCGACGCTGAAGAACGCCAGCAGCGCGATCAGGCTCGCAAAGGCCAAGAGCTTCTGCCGCGTGGCGGGACGAAAGAGCCGAGCCCTCAGCGAGAAGCCGGTCGCGGTGGCGGTCGTAGCGGTGGGGGTTGTCAAGGCGTTGTCTCCAGTCGTCATGCGGTGGCGGCAGCAGCAGCGGTGGTTTCACGCCGGGTGGCGAGCTGCATGATCTTTTCCTGCGAGGCTTCGCGCCCCGCCAGTTCGCCGGTGATGCGGCCTTCGCACATCACCAGCACGCGGTGGCTCACGCGCAGTATCTCGGGCAGCTCCGACGAGATGATCACGATGGCCTTGCCCTCGGCGGCCAGTTCGTTGAGCAGGCGGTAGATCTCGGCCTTCGCGCCCACGTCGATGCCGCGCGTGGGCTCGTCGAAGAACAGCACGCTGCAGTCGCGCAGCAGCCACTTGGCGATCACGATCTTCTGCTGGTTGCCGCCCGACAGCAGCCGCACCTGCTGGCGCACCGAGGGCGTCTTGATGCTGAGCTGCTTCACGTAGCGCTCGCCCGCGGCCTCGATGGCCGCCTGGTCGATGAAGACGCCCATCGACAGGAAATTTTTCATGCTCGGCAGCGCGATGTTGGTTTCCACGTCCATGCCGGTGGCCAGGCCGAAGTGCTTGCGATCTTCGGAGAGGTAGCCGATGCCATGCGACACCGCGTCTTCGGGTGACCTGATCGACACTTTCTTGCCGTGCACGAAGACTTCGCCCGCGTCGATGCGGTCGGCGCCGAAGACGGCGCGCGCGAGCTCGGTGCGACCCGCACCCATGAGCCCCGCAAAGCCCAGGATCTCGCCCTTGCGCAAGACGAAGCTCGCATCGCGCACCATCGAGCCGCGACGGATGCCCCGGGCCTCGAGCACGATCTCGTTGCCCGAGGTGTCGGGAAAATCGTTCTCCACCTCGGTGAGCTGGCGCCCCACCATCATGGCGATCAAGGTGTCCATCGGCGTGTGGGCCATCGACACGGTGGCGATGTACTGGCCGTCGCGCATCACGGTCACGCGGTCGGCAATGCGCTTGAGCTCGTCCATCTTGTGCGAGATGTAGACGATGGCCACGCCCTGCGACCTGAGCTGGCCGATGATGCGGAACAGGTCGGCCACTTCCTCGTTGTTGAGCGCCGCAGTGGGCTCGTCCATGATGAGCACGCGCGAATCGAACGAGAGCGCCTTCGCGATCTCGACCATCTGTTGCTTGGCGACCGTGAGTTCGCCTACCGGCGTGTGCGGGTCGAGCCGCAGGTTCATGCGCGCAAAGATGCGCTCGGCCTCGGACAGCATCGCGTCCTCGTCGATGAAAAGGCCGAAGCGCCCGCGCGGCTCGCGCCCGATGAAGATGTTCTGCGCGGCGCTCAGGTGGTTCATCAGGTTCAGCTCCTGATGGATGATCCCGATGCCCAGCGCCTGCGCCGCGCGCGGGCTCGTGACGTCCACGGGCTGGCCGTCGATCATCACCTCCCCGGAGTCCTTGCTGTAGACGCCGGCCAGCACTTTCATGAGCGTGGACTTGCCCGCGCCGTTCTCGCCCATCAGGGCATGCACCTCGCCGGGCAGCAGGTCGAACTGCGCCTTGTCGAGCGCGCGCACGCCGGCAAAGGATTTGCAGAGGTCTCGGATGGTGACGATGGGTTGCATGGCGCGTTCAGTCCGTTGACAGGCCATAGAAGCGTTGCGCGGTGCCACGCCAGAGGTGCGACTGCTCGCTGGCCGACAGGCCGCCGATGCAGGCCTCGCTGACCGCAATCCATCCTGCGTAGTCGCCGGCCAGGGTGAGCACCGGCCAGTCGCTGCCCCACATGAGGCGCGCAGGGCCGAAGCTCTCGAGCAGCTGCTCCCACACCGGGCGCACGGCGCATGCCGCCACATCGACGTCGCGGTGCGCAGCCTGGGGCGCCTCGCCCCAGAGCCCGGAGAACTTGCAGCACACCTGCGGCAGCGCGGCGAGCTCGGCCATGCCCCTGCGCCAGGCCGCGAAGGCCTCGCTGCCATGCGCGCCCACGGGCGGCTTGGCGGCGTGGTCGATCACCACGGGCAGCTGCGGCCAGTCCTTCAGAAAGCGCATCAGCGAGGACAGGTGCCGCGGCTTCACCAGGGCATCGAAGCGCAGGCCCAGGCGAACGAGCGCCTGAATGGCATCGGGCCGTGGCATGCGCGCGATCCAGTCGTCATCGGACAGGTCTTGCAGCATCGGCCGCACGCCCTTGAACTTGGGATGCCGCGCCATGCGTTCCAGCGAAGCCACGGCGTTGGGGCTGGCGAGGTCGACCCAGCCGACCACGCCGCCCACCACGCCGTGCGCGGTGGCCAGTTCGAGCATGAAGTCGGTTTCGGCTTCCGAGTCGGCGGCCTGCACCAGCACGGTTCGCTCCACCCCGTGCGCATGCAAGAGGGGCGCCAAGTGCTCGGGAAGAAAGTCGCGCACCAGCGGCGAGAGGGTGGGCACGTCGGCGCGCAGCCATGTGTAGTCGCCGCGCGCGGGTCGCCAGAAGTGCTGATGCGAGTCGATGCGTTGTCTCATGCTGCTTGGCACTCTCCAGTCTCGTCAAAACGGAACACGGTCGTTTGTTTTGGCCTTACCAATTTGGCAGGCCACTTTGCCATAACGTCAAAATTGGCCTTGATGGAACAAACCCTTGTCGGGTTTTCCCGCAAACTTCTGCTCATTAGTAGCAATCACTACATTGACGATGGCAAACTGGCATGACCAAATTGCCCACCTACTTGTCATGTTCCCGCCCACCAAACCCGCCGACACCCGCCGGCTCTACCAACAGATTGCGGATCAAATCCGGGCTGTCATCCGCAACGGCAATCTGTCCGTCGGCGCGCGCTTGCCGCCGGAGCGGGAATTGGCGTTGCAGCTGGGTGTGTCGCGGCCTTCGCTGCGCGAAGCGCTGATCGCCCTGGAGATCGACGGGCGCGTCGAGATACGGATGGGGTCAGGCGTGTATGTCTGCGCGTCGCAGGACGCACCGGAGCGCGCAACGCCCGCAGTCGGCGAAAGCCCCTCGGAAATGATTCAGGCGCGCGCAATGCTCGAAGGCTCGGTGGTCACGCTGGCTTCGGCCCGCGTCACGCCGCAGCATCTGGAGCGCGTGAGGGCCTCGCTCGAAAGCATGCGTCAGGACGGGCTCAATGGCCGCACGCAGATCGAGAACGACCGTCGCTTTCACATCGCCATCGCCGAGATGACGGGCAACTCGGTTCTCGTGCGGCTGGTCGGGGAACTGTTCGATGGGCGGCACAGCCCGATCTCGTCCCGCATGAGCGAGCGCACCGAGAATTCGCAGGCGTGGAAGGCGGCGTTTGCCGAGCATGAGGCGATTTACCGCGCGCTGGAAGCGCGAGATCCGCAGGCCGCGGTAGCAGCCATGCTGCATCACCTGGGCGCGTCGCATGCGCGGTGGACGGAGGAAGCTGCGGCGCCTGTGACTGACTGATCGGCGGATGTTCCCTGTCGATTGCCCCCCAGGCGCTCAGGTGCTTCAATATCGCTCTTGCTCTGACGAAGGAGACTTCAATGGCCTACGAAGCGCGATATGTCCTGCGGCCCAGCCCCGGAGCCGATCTCGAGGCCGTCATGCAAGCCCTGAAAGCGGGTGCGGCGCTCTGGAAGAAGCATGGCGCACCCAACCCTCAGCTTTGGAGCGTGGTCGCAGGCGAACTGGGCAACTATGTTCTGACCGTGCAGTTCGAGAACGCCACGGAATACGCGAAGGATCACGGATCCCCTGTCTGCGGATCCCGAGTTCCGCCGCTGGCAAGCGAACAACGTGCAGTCGGGCGCGTTCACGTGGGTGCGCAGCAACCTCATGCGCGAGCTCCCGCTGCCTTAGGCGTTCGTGCCAGGCGCGAACCTCAATCGATCCTGATGCCGTTCGCCTTGATGAGGCGGCCCCAGCGTTCGCGTTCGTCCTTGACATACCTGGCCATGTCGTTCGGCGTGCCCGGCAGCCCTTCCACGCCCAGCGCCTGGAAACGTGCCTGCACCGCCGTCGAGTTCAGTGCGTCGACCAGCGACTTGTTGAGCTTTGCTACCGTGTCGGCAGGCGTGCCGCTCGGCACGGCGAGCCCTTGCCACGCATAGGCCTCGAAATCGCTCAGCCCTTGTTCGGCGAGAGTCGGCACCTCGGGCAAGGTCGCGATGCGCTTGGCGCTTGCGACTCCGATGGCCTTGACCTTGCCGGCCAGCACGAACTGGTTGCCGCTGGCCGTGTCGACCATCATGAAGGGCACCTGGCCGCCCAAAATGTCTTGCATCGCAGGCGCCGCGCCGCGGTAGGCGACGTGCGTCATGGTGATGCCGGTTTTTTCGCGCAGCAGCTCGGTGGCCAGATGGTGCGGACTTCCGGCACCGGCCGAGGCGTAGTTCACACCACCGGGTTGCGACTTGGCCCAGGCGATGAATTCCTTGAAGTTCTTGGCCGGCACCTGGGGTCCCACCACCAGAACGAGCGGAAAACGCGCCAGCATGCCGACCGGCGCGAGGTCCTTCTCGGCGTTGTAGCTGAGCTTGGAAAACAGGAACGGATTGGCTGCGAGCGTCGCGAAGTCGGCCGTCAGCATGACGCTGCCGTAGTCCTTCGAGCGGGCCACATAGTCGGCAGCGATGTTGGTCGCCGCGCCAGGCTTGTTGTTGATGACGACGGGCCGGGCCAGGCTCTTTGACATCGCCTCGGCCGTGGCGCGTGCGACGGAGTCGGAACCGCCGCCTGCGGCGTAACCGACCACCCATTCGACGGGCTTGGTGTCTTGCGCAATGGCGAGATGGGTGGTTGCGGCCAATGCGAGGCCGGTCAGGAAAAGGCGAATCATGGGTTTTGTCTCCGGTGGTTATGAGTGCTGAATCACTGGCGCGTTGCGGCGGCGAATGCCTCGCGCAGCAGGGGCAGCGATCCGATGTGATTGGCCAGCACGAGCACCAGCCGTGCATTGAAGGCGTGGCTTTCGTCCGTGGAAAGGCCTTGGTGCGCTTCGATCAGTGCCTCGTAGAAATCGTCCGAGGCATCGATGTTCGGTGCGGTCGTCAGGTGCGCGGCGGTGGTTTGCGGCATGGCAGGGATCCTTCAGGCGTTGCGGCAAAGCGCGCGATCGAGCGCGGCACGCACGATGCCGGCGTCGGCCCGGCGCCATCGCGCGCACACGTGCTGGTCGGGGCGCAACAGGTAGACCGTGCCGTCCCGCGCGTCATAGCGCCGGGTCGCCATCGCGTGAGCCTCATCGATCGGAATTCGCACCGTCGCGAGGGGTACGCCTGCGGCGGCGCCGGCTTCGGTTACGGCGCGCTCCGCGCGGTCCGCCGTCTCGCCATCGCCGAACACCACCGCCGTGAATGCAGAGCGCCCTGCTTCCCGCAGCAGCCAGCCTGCCTTGCCGTCGGACCGGATCACCGGTGCGTCCGCGGCCACGGCGCCCGGCACCATGCCTCCTTGGAAAGCGTCGATGTCCGGCGTGTTCAACGCCGACGTTCGCAGCGTGGCGGGCACGGACAGCCGGCCGCTGTTGACCAGGGTGCGCGCAAAGGCGTGTGACTTCGCGAGCTCCAGCACCGCGTCCCGGAACAATCTGCTGATCTCGCTCTTGGGCGTAATGAAGTCGGTGGCGCGGGTCGAGTTGAGGATGTTCTCGTCGGCCGCGTATTCGCGCTCGTGGCCATAGCTGTCGAGCAGCGCATCGGGCGCCTGGTGCCGCAGGACCGCGGCAAGCTTCCAAGCCAGGTTCTCGGCATCCTGCACGCCCGAGTTGGCGCCGCGGGCGCCGAACGGGGAAACGCCGTGCGCCGAATCGCCCGCGAAGAACACGCGGCCCTGCCGAAACTGATCCATCCGCAGGCACGAGAAGGTGTAGACGCTCGCCCATTCGAGATCGAACTGCGCGTCTTCGCCCAAGAGCGCCTTGACGCGGGGAATGATCTTCTCGGGCTTCTTCTCTTCTTCCGGGTCGGCGTCCCAGCCGAGTTGGAAGTCGATGCGCCAGACGTTGTCGGGCTGCATGTGCAGCAGCACGCTCTGGTTGCGGTGGAATTCGGGGTCGAACCAGAACCAGCGCTCGGCCGGCCGGTCGAGCTTCATCTTCACGTCGGCAATGAGGAAGCGGTCCTTGAACTGCCGGCCCTTGCTCTCCAGCCCCAGCAACCCGCGCATGCTCGAGCGGCTCCCATCGCAGGCCGCGACATGATCAGCCTCGAGCTGGTACGCCCCGTCGGGTGTCTCGACCGTCAGCTCGACGTGGTCTGCGAGCTGCACCACGCCCGTGACCTTGTTCTTCCAACGCACATCGATCAGCGGCAACTCGGACACGCGTTCGGCCAGAAAACCTTCCACGTAGTACTGCTGCAGGTTGATGAAGGCGGGGCGCGCATGGCCCGCTTCCGGCAGCAGGTTGAAGCTATAGATCTCCTCGCTCTTGAAGAACACACGGCCGACGTTCCAGGACACGCCCTTGTCGACCATTCGCTCGCCACATCCGAGCCGATCGAAGATCTCCAGCGTGCGCTTTGCAAAGCAGATGGCGCGGGAGCCGGTGGACAGCGTGTTGTCGTTGTCCAGAAGGACCACCGGAATCTGGTGCTGCGCCAGATCGATGGCCAGCGCCAACCCCACCGGGCCTGCGCCGACGACGACCACGGGGCGGCGCACCGACGCCTCGGCGTCCTGGTCGGGATGGCGCTTGTAGTCGAAACGCAGGCTTTGGTAGTCGATCACGTGTTGTCTCCGTGTCCTTGTCTTCTGTACTGCTCCTTCCCCCGCTGGGGAAGGCTGGGATGGGGGCTGACAGCGCTGGAATCTGGCGCTCTGCCTGCCCCCACCCCACCCCAACCCTCCCCCGGAGGGGAGGGAGCTAGACGATCAGCCTTCGAGGGTCTTCCACATCTCGACGTCGCGCTCGGCCGTCCAGATGCGCGGGTCCGGGTACTGGGTGGCCTCGTCGTAGCAGCGCGTCACGTCGAAGGGCATGCAGTGGTCGAAGATCACCCAGTGGCCATACTTGGGCTTGAGTTGGGCGAAGGTGTCCTGGTAGACCGCATGGAGGTCCTTGCCCGCGGCCACGCCGGCTTCGACGCAGGCGCGCACGTCGGCGATGAAATCGCCGGTGGCCTTGAGGCCGGCTGCGACCTGCTCTTCGCCCGACAGCGCGGGGCCGCGTCCCGGAACCAGTGCAGCCGGTTTGAGCGCGGCGATGTTCGCGAGCGTCTGCGGCCAATCCTTGAAATACGCATCCCCTGCGTAGGGCGTGGCATCGAACTCGACCAGGTCGCCGCTGAGCAGCACCCGGTCCTTTGGCAACCAGACCACGGTGTCGCCCTTGGTGTGGCCGCGGCCCAGCTGCAGCAGTTGCACCTCGAGGGTGCCCAGCCACAGCGTCATCTTGCCGGTGAAGGTCATGGTGGGCCAGGTCAGGCCCGGCGGCACCGTCTCGACGTTCTGGAACAGGCGCGGAAAGCGGCCGATCTCGCTGGCCTTGTCCTGCTCGCCTCGCTCGACGATCAGGTCGCGGGTGTCCTGGCTCGAGATGATCTGCTGCGGCGCGAAGCCGCTCGCGCCCAGCACGCGCACCGCGTGGTAGTGCGTGAGCACCACGTACTTGATGGGCTTGTCGGTCACCTCGCGAATGCGCCTGACCACGTCTTGCGCCATGGCCGGTGTGGCCTGGGTGTCGGCCACCAGCACGCAATCGTCACCGATCACGATGCCGGTATTCGGGTCACCCTCTGCGGTGTAGGCCCAGGCGTGCTCCGAAAGCCTCGTGAAGCTGATCTGCTTCTCTTCAAGGTCGGCTTGCGAGGCGAATTTCTTGGCGGTGTTCATGCGGGGCTCCTTGGGATCGGTATTTGTCTAAAACAAACGCATTTGCAGTATGCAACTTAAATTTGTTTATGGCAAACTGATTTGTCGAAACGGACTTGCGGACTTTCCCTAGGTCGATCGGCCACGCCAGGCGATTCGCACGTCGCAAATCTCTCTTCGGCGGCGCACTAGACTTCCAGCAACTTGAAAGGCGATATGCGAGACAGCCATCCCGAAGAAGCCGCGAAGGAAGACAAGGCGCAGCGCGCCGTCCAGGCGATCGAGGTGGGGGGACGATTGCTGCTTGCCCTGGCCGACAGCCAGACGCCCCTGACGCTCAGGGACCTCTCGAGCCGATCCGGTCTTCCCGCTTCACGCGCACACCCGTACCTGGTGAGCTTCGGCAAGCTCGGGTTGATCGAACAGGAAGCCGAGACCGGCCGCTATGCGCTTGGCCCGGCCGCATTGCGGCTGGGACTGACGTGCCTGCACCAGCTGGATCCTGTACGGGTCGTGCTGCCCATCGCCCAGCAGCTGGCGGCGTCCACCGGACACGCGGTGGCGGTGGCCATCTGGGGCAATTTCGGTCCGACGATCATCCGGATGATCGAGGCGCGCGAACCACTGCACGTCTCGATGCGCGCAGGCACCGTGATGTCGATCCTCGGCACGGCCACCGGCCGCGCGTTTGCGGCCGTGCTGCCTGCTGATCGCATCGAGAAGGCCATGGCCGTGGCGCTCGGCGACCCGGAAGACCGCAAGGCGCCGCTAATGAAGCCGAAGACCAGGGAACTGCGCGAGGCTGTGGCGGAGCTCCGCGACCATGGCGTCACACGCGCCGAGGGAAAGCCGATTCCCGGTGTCAACGCTTTCAGCGCCCCTGTGCTCGATCACGACGGCGAACCCATGGTCGTGATCACGGCGCTCGGGCATCAGGACAGTTTCTCGGCCGACTGGAACTCCAGCGCCGCGTCAGCCGTTCGCCATGCGGCCGCAGAAGCATCCAGCCGTCTTGGCTGGCGCGGTTGAGGCCGGCGCTTTAGCTCGGCACCCATTCAGGCCGGGGCGCCCTCCCCGTGTAGCCGCACGATCAAGGCGCGCATCCAGGCCACGGCGGGATCGCGGTGATACCGCCCATGCCAGAACAGGCTGATCGCGATCTCCGGCAGCTTGGCCGGATGGCGGACATATGACAGCCCGAAGGGTCCCGCCAGGGCCTGAGCGAGCCGCTCGGGGACCGTGGCCACCAGGTCGGAATCGTGCAGGATGTGGCCGACCGCCACGTAGTGCGGCACCGTCAGCACGACCTTGCGATCGATCTTCTTGCGGCTGAGAAGCTCGTCGGCCTTGCCGTGGCCGGTTCCCTCCGACACCACGACCACGTGGTCGGCCTGCGAGAACTCGGCCAGCGAAATCTGCCGCTTGTCCAGCGCATGGCCGCTGCGAAACATGCAGACGTAGTGCTGCTTGAACAGCCGCCGCTGGAAATAACCGCTCTTGAGCTGCGGCAGCAAGCCGATGGCGAGCGTGACATGGCCCGATTCCATCTCGTCCTGCAGATTGACCGCCGTGTTGCGAACGGTGCTCAGCGACAGGCCCGGTGCCAAGCGCGCCAGCTCCTTCATGAGCTTGGGGAGGAAATAGATCTCCCCGATGTCGGTCATGCCGATGGTGAAGGCGCGCGTCGAGGTGGCCGGATCGAACGAGCTACGCTGGTTGATCGCGGCATGGATCGTCTGCAGGGCGCTCGCGGTCGGCTCGGCAAGCTGCTCTGCGAACGGCGTCGGTTCCATGCCTTTCGGCGTCCGAAGGAACAGCGGGTCGTCGGTCAGCTTGCGCAGGCGCGCCAACGCGTTGCTCACGCCCGGCTGCGAAAGGCCGAGATTCGTCGCCGCCTTCGACACCCGTCGATCGATGAGCAGCTGGTTGAACACCACCAGCAGGTTGAGGTCGATGTCCTTGAGCTCCACGCCGGCTCCCATTCGCGAAATCTATATGAGGTATTCGGCACATTCTATTGAACGATGGAGCCGAACTGTCGATCATCGGGTACCACGAGACGAGCGGCGCATGCAACATGGCCGCACAGGAGACAACACATGGACGACACGTCAGCAGTCTTTCCCCAGAAGATCCACTGGGAAGACAAGGGCACCAGCCGCATCCCCTTCATGGCCTACACCGAGGCCGACCAGCACCGGCGCGAACTCGAGCGCCTGTTCTACCGCGGCCACTGGTGCTACGTGGGCCTGGAGGCCGAGATTCCGGAGGTCGGCGATTTCAAGCGCACCGTCGTCGGCGAACGCTCGGTGATCATGGTGCGGGATGCCGAGGACTCCATCAGCGTGGTGGAGAACGTGTGCGCGCACCGCGGCATGCAGTTCTGCCGCGAGCGGCACGGCAACCGCAAGGCCAGCGGCTTCACCTGCCCCTACCACCAGTGGAACTACTCGCTGGGCGGCGATCTGCAAGGCGTGCCCTTCCGGCGCGGCGTCAAGCAGGACGGCAAGGTCAACGGCGGGATGCCGGCCGACTTCAAGCCCGCCGACCACGGCCTCAACAAACTCAAGGTCGCGACCCGCGGCGGCGTGGTGTTCGCGTCCTTCGATGCGGACGTGGAGTCGCTCGAAGACTTCATGGGCCCGGAAATCATGGGCTACTTCGACCGCCTGTTCAACGGCCGCAAGCTGACGATCCTCGGCTACAACCGCCAGCGCATTCCCGGCAACTGGAAGCTGATGCAGGAGAACATCAAGGACCCGTACCACCCGGGCCTCCTGCATACGTGGTTCGTCACCTTCGGGCTCTGGCGTGCGGACAACAAGTCGGAGCTCAAGATGGACAGCCATCATCGGCACGCCGCCATGATCTCGACCCGCGGCGCCAGCGGCAAGGCCAACGAAGTCACGCAGGTGTCGAGCTTCAAGGAAAGCATGAAACTCAACGATGACCGCTTCCTGGACATCGTGCCCGAGCCGTGGTGGAAGGGCCCCACGGCGGTGATGATGACGCTGTTCCCGAGCGTGATCTTCCAGCAGCAGGTCAACAGCGTCTCGACCCGGCACATCCAGCCGAGCGGCCCCGGCGCCTTCGATTTCGTGTGGACGCACTTCGGCTTCGAGGACGACGACGATGCGATGACACAGCGGCGGCTGCGCCAGGCCAATCTCTTCGGACCGGCAGGCTTCGTCTCGGCCGACGACGGCGAGGTAATCGAGCTTTCGCAGAAGGGCTTCGAACAGAAGCCTTTCCACCGCACGCTCGCCGAGCTCGGCGGCCGCGAGGTCGGCGACACGGACCACATGGTGACCGAGACGCTGATCCGGGGCATGTACGAGTACTGGCGCAAGGTCATGGAGGCTTGAGATGAACTTCCAGGACTACTTCGACCTGACCCAGCTCTACGCCCGCTACGCCCAGGCCGTGAGCTCCGGCGAATGGGAACTCTGGCCGGAATTCTTCACAGACGACTGCAGCTACCGGCTGCAGCCGCGCGAGAACTACGACCGCGGCTTTCCGCTGGCCACACTGTCGTTCGAGAGCAAGGGCATGCTGAAGGACCGCGTCTACGGCATTCGCGAGACCCTGTTCCACGACCCCTACTACCAGCGCCACGTCGTCGGGACGCCGCTCGTGCTGAAGGCCGAGGCGGACCGCTTCGAGTGCGAGGCCAACTACGCGGTGTTCCGCACCAAGCTGTCCGAACTCTCGAGCGTCTTCAGCGTGGGTCGCTACATCGACGTGGTCGTGCGCACCGAGCAAGGACTGAAGTTCGCCTCGCGCCAGGTCATCTACGACAGCGAAATGATCCCCAACTCCGTCATCTATCCCCTCTGAGGCCAGCCATGAGCGATTCCCAATGGACCGACGCCGCAACCGTCGACGAGGTGCCCACCGATGATGTGGTCGGCATGGTGGTCGGCGGACGCGACATCGCGCTGTACAACGTGGACGGCCAGATCTACGCGACCGACAACGTGTGCACCCACGGCCATGCGCGCCTGTGCGAAGGCTTTCTCGAAGGGCACGAGATCGAATGCCCGCTGCACCAGGGCAAGTTCGACGTGCGCAACGGCAAGCCGACCTGCGCCCCCGTGACCGAGGCGATCCGCTCGTACCCCGTGAAGATCGACGCGGGCCGCGTGTTCCTTTCGCTGGACTGATGCCCCTCCTTTCTTCCATGGCCTTGAACCCATGACCACCGAAACCATCGTCATCGTGGGCGCCGGCCAGGCCGGCGGCTGGGCCGCGCAGACGCTGCGCAGCGAAGGCTTCGCGGGCCGTGTGGTCCTGGTCGGCGACGAGCCCCATCGTCCTTACGAGCGCCCGCCGCTGTCCAAGGCGGTGCTCTCCGGAGACGCCCATGCGGAAACGACGCATCTGCTGAAACCGGATGCCTTCGATGCGCTCGGCATCGACTGGCGGCCGAGCGTGGGCGCGACCTTCATCGACAGGGCGGCGAAGCAGCTTCGCCTCACGCATGGAGAGCCCGTTGCCTACGACAAGCTCATCCTCTGCAACGGCGGTCGGGCGCGCCGCCTCAATATCCCGGGCGCGGATCTGCCCGGCGTCTTCACCCTGCGCAGCATCGAGGATGCGGCGGCGCTTGGCGCCGCGCTATCTGCCGGCAAGCGGCTGCTCGTCGTCGGCGGCGGCTGGATTGGGCTCGAGGTGGCCGCCACGGCCCGGAAGAAGGGCCTGGGCGTGACCATCGTCGAAGCGATGGGCCGGTTGTGCGAACGCACCGTTCCGTCCGAGATTTCAGACTACCTGCTGCAACTGCACACCTCCCACGGTGTCGATGTGCGCCTGGGCACGGGCATCGAGCGCCTCGCACAGAACGCGCAAGGTGGCCTCACGGCCTCGTTCGGCGACGGAAGCGAGCTCGCGTGCGACGCAGTCCTCATCGGTGTCGGCCTCGTTCCCAACGACGAACTCGCCCGCGAGGCGGGCCTGGCGTGCGATGGCGGCGTGCTGGTCGATTCGCAATGCCGCTCGTCGGATCCCGACATCCTGGCCGCGGGCGACGTGGCGGCATGGCACTGCGAATGGGCGGGCCGGCGGATGCGACTGGAGTCCTGGCAGAACGCCCAGGAGCAAGGCATCGCCGCCGCGCGCGCCGCGCTCGGCACCACGGTGAACCATCAGCCGCTGCCCTGGTTCTGGTCGGACCAGTACGACGTCAACCTGCAGATCTTCGGCATGCCTGCGCCGGCGCATCGCGTGGTGCTGCGCGGCGACCAGAGCGCCAGCAGCTTCGTGATGTTCTTCCTCGACGGCGACAAGGTCGTCGCCGCGCTGGGCCCCAACTCTGCGCGCGACCTGCGCTTTGCGCGGCGCCTGATCGAGCGCCGCACCAGCGTCGATGCAGCCCAGCTCGCCGACCTCCAGGTGCCGCTTTCCACGCTTTGACTTACGGATGCGCAACGCGCGTCCGCCCCGATCCACGCACTGCAAACATCATGACCACCACCTATCTCTGGACCCCTCCTCCGATCGCCTCGCTACCCGTTCGAGGCAAGACGGAGCGCCTGCCCGTCAACCGCCTGTTCTTCGTCGGCCGCAACTACCACGCCCACGCCATCGAGATGGGCCGGCCAGTCGACAAGACGGTGGAGGTGCCGTTCTATTTCACCAAGAGCCTGCCGACGCTGGTGGAATCCGGCGCCACCGTGGCCTATCCACCCGGCACGTCCAACTACCACTTCGAGATGGAGCTGGTGCTCGTCGTCGGGGCGCCCGGCTTCCGCGTCGACCGCGCCGACGCGCACAAGCTGATCTACGGCTACGCCTGCGGCCTGGACATGACGCGGCGCGACCTGCAGCTCGTGGCCCGCGACAAGGGTCGGCCCTGGGACCTCGGCAAGGACGTGGAGCAGTCGTCGGTGGTGTCCGAGGTCGTCCCAATGGCCGGCACGGTGCTCGAGCAAGGCGCGCTGGCGCTGAGCGTGAACGGCCAGGAGCGCCAGCGCTCCGATCTTTCCAAGCTGATCTGGAACATCCCCGAGCTGATCGAGGACCTGTCGAAGTACTACCACCTGCAGCCCGGCGATCTGATCTTCACCGGGACACCCGAAGGCGTGGGCGCGCTCCAGCCTGGCGATCGCGTCGAAGGCAGCGTGGCCGGCGTGGGCGAGATCACGCTCACGGTCGGTCCAGCCGAGTGAAGCGCAAGCCGACGTAATCCGGCTCTCGACAAAACGACACAGCGGACAGAAGCGCCACGCGAGCGCTCGCTGCAGCGGTCCCCACGAAGGAACTTCCATGACAGTCGACACCGTCCCCTCCCCCGTGCGCCTGAAGGCCGTCGCGGGCCCGGGCCAACCCGAGCCCAGCCCCGCACTCGAGCAGCTCTACCGGGGCTTCGAAAGCGAACTGCTCGTTCCGCTGTGGACAGAGATCGGCGACCTGATGCCGCGGCACCCGCGCAGCAAGGCGGTGCCTCATCTCTGGCGCTGGGATCGCCTGGTCGAGCTGGCCAGCGAGGCCGGGCGCATCGTTCCCGTGGGCCGCGGCGGCGAACGGCGCGCCATCGCGCTGGCCAATCCAGCGCTCGGCGGCAGGCCGTTTGCCACGCCCACGCTGTGGGCTGCCATCCAGTACCTGATGCCGGGCGAGGATGCACCGGAGCATCGCCACTCGCAGCACGCGTTCCGCTTCGTGGTCGAAGGCGAAGGCGTGTGGACCGTGGTGAACGGCGATCCGGTGCGGATGTCGCGCGGCGACTTCCTGCCGCAGGCCGGATGGAAGTGGCACTCCCATCACAACGCAGCCAGCGCGCCGATGGCGTGGATCGACGGGCTGGATATTCCTTTCTCGTATTTCACGGAGTCGCAGTTCTTCGAGTTCGGGCGAGAGCGCGTCAGCACGGTCGAGAAAGCCACGCCGGAGCGCTCGCGCTCGGAGCGCCTGTGGGGCCACCCGGGCCTACGTCCGCTCTCGCAGCCGGAGGCGCCGACAGCGACGCCGCTCCTGGCTTACCGCTGGGTCGACACCGACCGCGCCCTGGCCGACCAGCTGGCGATGGAGGATGAAGGCCATCCCGCCACATTGAGCCCGGGCCACGCGGCGGTTCGCTTCACGAACCCGAGCACCGGACGCGACGTGCTGCCCACGATGCGCACCGAGATGCACCGCATCAGGCAAGGCGCGAGCACCCTGGTGCAGCGCGAGGTCGGCTCATCGGTCTACCAGGTGTTCGAAGGCAGCGGCACCGTGAAGGTGGGCGAGCAGCAATGGAGCGTCAAGCGCGGCGACATGTTCGTCGTGCCGTCGTGGCAGCCCTTCGCGGCCCATTGCGATGCCGCCAGCCAGGGGACGCTCGATCTCTTCCGCTTCAGCGACGGACCGATCTTCGAGGCGCTGCACGCGCATCGAACGCAGGTGGGCGAGTTGGCGTAGCACGCTGCACGACGCTCGGCCGGCCCCGCCGCCCTTGCAACCTTTTTTTATTTCATAAGCACTTGAGACAAGACATGACGACACGCTCTCCTTCCCTCCGCCGCACCAGCCTGGTTCTGGCCGCCCTCGCCTGCGCGGGCGCCAGCCAGCTCGCGGCAGCCGCCACCATCGGCTTCATGGCGCCGCTGTCGGGGCCGATCGCGGTCGTCGGCCAGGACCAGGTCGACGGCTTCATGCTGGCGGTCGAGCAGCTCGGCGGCAAGCTCGGCGGACAACCGGCCACGGTGCTCAAGGAAGACGACCAGCTCAAGCCGGAGATCGGTGGGCAGATCGTGCGCAAGTTCATCGACAAGGACAAGGTCGATGCCATCGTCGGCCTGAGTTTTTCCAACGTGATGATGGCCAGCCTGCCGCGCATCGCGGAGTCCGGCGTCGTCGCCATCGCCACCAACTCGGGGCCGTCGCCCTTGGCCGGCGCCGGTTGCAAGCCCAACGTGTTCTCGACCGCCTGGCAGAACGACGGCGCCGCCGAAGCCATGGGCAAGTTCGCGCAGGACAAGGGGGTGAAGAAGGTCTACCTGATGGCCCCGAACTACCAGGCCGGCAAGGACATGCTGACCGGCTTCAAGCGCTACTTCAAGGGCCAGATCGTCGAAGAGGTCTACACCCAGGTCAACCAGCCCGACTATTCCGCCGAGCTCGCGCAGCTGCAGGCGGCCAAGCCCGATGCCGTCTTCGTGTTCTATCCCGGCGGCATGGGCGTGAACTTCATCAAGCAGATGGCGCAGGCCGGCCTGATGGCCAAGCTGCCCCTCTACTCGGTCTTCACCGTCGACGGCACCACGCTGCCCGCGTTGCGCGATGCGGCCGTCGGCAGCATCAGCGGCGCCATGTGGGACGCGGCGCTGGACACGCCCGAGAGCAAGAAGTTCGTGGCCGACTTCGAGGCCAAGTACAAGCGCACGCCCAGCGAGTACGCCGCAACGGCCTACGACGCGGCCAACATCCTGAACATTGCGCTGGGCAAGGCCAAGCCCGGTGACAGCAAGGCGCTGGCAGCCGCCGTCAAGGCCGCGGGCAGCGAAGTGAAATCGGTGCGGGGGCCCTTCGCCTTCAACAACAACAACCTGCCGGTGCAGAACTACTACGCATTCGAGACGGTGAAGAACGGCAGCAGCGTCACAGGCAAGCTGCTCGCCACGCCACTGCCGAAACAGGTCGATGCCTACCACGCGCAGTGCGCGCTGAAGTGATCCCATGAGCAGCACGGTTGTTCTTGCACAGCTGCTGAACGGGCTCCAGTACGGCGTCCTGTTGTTCCTGCTGGCGGCGGGGTTGACGCTGGTCTTCGGCATCATGAGCTTCGTCAACCTGGCGCACGGCTCCCTGTACATGATGGGGGCCTACTTTGCGGCCACGGCCTTCCAGTACACGGGATCGTTCGGATGGGCCGTTGCTGCGGCCATGGGCGGCTCGCTGCTGTTGGGCCTGGCGCTGGAGTTCGTGGCGGTGTCGCGTCTTTATCGGCGGGACCACCTCGATCACGTGCTGGCCACTTTCGGCCTCGTCCTGTTCTTCAACGAGCTGGTGCGCATCGTCTGGGGGTCGCAGCCCGTCTTCCTGCAGGTGCCCGAGTTCCTGAGCGGCGCCATCGACATCGGCGGGTTCAGCTACCCCTCGTATCGGATCGCCATCATCGCGGTCGGGCTGGCCGTCGCGGTCGGCTCCTGGCTGCTGATCAACAAGACCAAGGTCGGCATGCTGATCCGCGCCGGCGCCGTCAATCCCGCGATGGTGGCCGCGCTCGGCGTGAACATTCGCCTGCTGAACGCGATGCTCTTCGCCGTCGGCGCGATGCTGGCGGGGCTTGCCGGCGCGATGGCCGGGCCGATCCTGTCGGTGCAGTCGGGCATGGGCGAGTCGGTCCTCATCACGACGCTGGTGGTCATCGTCATCGGCGGCATCGGCTCCGTGACCGGGGCCTTCTATGCCGCGCTGATCGTGGGCATCGTCGACACCATGGGCCGCGTGTTCCTGCCGTTCCTGCTGCGCCAGGTCACCGAGCGTTCGTTCGCCGATGCGGCCGGACCCGCGCTGGCTTCGATGCTGGTCTACCTGCTCATGGCCGTGGTGCTCGCATGGCGCCCCCAAGGTCTCTTCCCCGCCAACAGGTAGTCCCATGACCACACTTCTTTCACGCCCGAGCACCTGGGTGCCGCTGCTGGTCCTGCTGCTGCTGGCAAGCGTGCCCTTCGTGGCCGAGGCCACCGGCCAGACCTTCTACATCGCCTTCTTCGCGCGCATCATCATCTATGCGATTGCCGCCTGCGCGCTCAACATCGCGCTGGGCTACGGCGGCCTCGTGAGCTTCGGCCATTCGCTGTTCCTCGGGCTCGGAGCCTACGCGGTCGGCCTGGCGTCCTTCCATGGCATCGGCAGCGGCTGGGTCCACCTGCTGCTTTGCCTGGGTGCCTGCGGCCTGGTCGCGCTGGTCACCGGTGCGATCAGCCTTCGCACCAGCGGCATCGCCTTCATCATGATCACCCTGGCCTTTGCGCAGATGGGCTACTTTCTGTTCGTGAGCCTGAAGAACTACGGCGGCGACGACGGCCTGTCGATTGCTCTGGGCAGCCGCTTCGGCCCCGTCGACCTGTCATCGGCGACCAGTGTCTATGTCGCGGCGTTCGTCGTGCTGGTGCTTTCGATCTGGTGGCTCGCGCGCCTGCGCGTTGCGCCATTTGGGATGGTGATCCGCGGGGCCAGGCAGAACGCGCGGCGCGTGAGTGCCGCCGGCATTCCGGTGGTGCGCTACCAGCTGCTGGCGTATGTGCTGTCCGGCATGCTGTGCGGCGTCGCAGGGCTGCTGCTGGCCAACCTCAACGCCTTTGCCTCGCCCAGCACGCTCGCATGGTCCGTCTCGGGCGAACTGATCGTCATCGTCGTCATCGGAGGCCTGGGTACGGTGTTCGGCCCCCTCATGGGTGCACTGGTGTTCCTTGGCCTTGAAGAGGTCCTGAAAGGCTTCACCGAGCACTGGATGGTCATCTTCGGACCGCTGATCGTGATCGTTGCGCTGCTGGGCAAGCGAGGCATCGTCGGCCTGCTCGAGCGCTTCGACGCACGCGCAACAAGTGCGGCGCCGGTGCCCGCAACTGCCGAGGCCGCACCCCACACGCTCTCCGCAGCGAAAGGATCTCCATGATGACCAGCGTCCTTCGCACCGACGCGCTCACCAAGCGCTTTGGCGCACTGCTCGTCACCGACTCGGTGTCGCTCGACATCCATGAAGGCGAGCTTCACGCGATCATCGGCCCCAACGGGGCCGGCAAGACGACCCTCATCAACCAGCTGTCCGGCGAGCTCGAAGCGGACAGCGGCAGCGTGTGGTTCCGAGGCGCCGACGTGTCCGCGCTGCCCATCCACCAACGCGCGCAACGCGGCTTGCTGCGGTCCTACCAGATCACCTCGATCTTCGAGGACTTCAGCGTGATCGAGAATGCGACCTTCGCGGCGCTGGCCTCGCGCCGTCACGCCTTCCGGTTCTGGCGACCCATGGCAGCCGACCACCAGGCGCGCCAGTCTGCCGAAGAGGCGCTTGCCGCCACCGGGCTCGCCAACCGCCTCCACGTGCCGGCCGGCGACCTGGGCTACGGCGAGCGCCGCCAACTCGAGCTGGCCATGAGCCTGGCGGCCGGTCCCAAGTTCCTGTTGCTCGACGAGCCCATGGCTGGCATGAGCGTGCAGGAATCCACCAGCGTCATCGCGCTGCTGCAGCAGCTGAAGCGCCAGTACACGATCCTGCTGGTCGAGCACGACATGGACGCGGTGTTTGCCTTGGCCGACCGCATCAGCGTGCTGGTCTACGGAAAGATTTTGTTCACCGGCACGCCGGAAGAAATCCGCAACCACCCCGAAGTGCGGGCCGTTTACCTGGGCGAAGAAGAGGCCGAAGCATGAGCGAATTCCTGTCGGTCCAAGGCGTGCAGGCCTCCTACGGCCACGCGCAGGCGCTGTTCGACATCTCCTTCTCGGTCGGCACGGGCGAGGTCGTCACCCTGCTCGGCCGCAACGGCATGGGCCGCTCGACCACGGTCAAGTGCCTGTTCGGCATGCTGCCTGTTTCGGCCGGCAGCATCTCGGTGGGCGGCACCCGGGTGGACAGCCTGCCCTCGCACCGCATCGCGCGCCACGGCCTTGCGCTGGTGCCCGAGGGCCGCCAGGTCTTTCCCAACCTCACGGTGGAAGAGAACCTGGTCGCCACCGCGCGCGACAACAAGAAGGGCATTGGCGAGCGTTGGAGCTTGCACCGCGTCTATGAGTTCTTTCCTCGCCTCAAGGAGCGGCGCGGCAACCTCGGCTCCCAGCTCTCGGGCGGCGAGCAGCAGATGCTGGCCATCGGCCGCGCGCTGATGACGAACCCGCGCCTGTTGGTGCTCGATGAGGCCACCGAAGGGCTTGCGCCACTGATCCGCAACGAGATCTGGCGCTCGCTTGCGGATCTCAAACGCGACGGGCTGTCGCAGATCGTCATCGACAAGAACGTCAAGCCCTTGCTGAACCTGGCGGACCGGCACTTCGTGATCGAAAAAGGGCGCGTGGTCTGGCAAGGCAGTTCCACCGAACTGCGCGCGCAGCCGCAGATCGTCCACCAGTACCTGGGCGTGTAGCGGTCCGTTGAATCTCGCTCGCGGATCCGCGGGGGTTGCGGGGCGCCCTCAGGGCTCCCCGCCCGTGCCCGCGTAGCTGGCAAGCGCAGCCAGCACGACGGCCAGCTGGTCCTCGCCCACCTCCTTCGACATCTCGCGCTGAGCCTGTGCCACAGCGCGGCCGAAGTCCTTCAGCCAGCTTTCGCCTACCTGCGTGAACCGGACGATGCGCACGCGCTTGTCCGCGGGATCGGCCATCCGCTCGACGAGCCCGATCGATTCGCATTGGTCGATCAGCTCCGTCATCGCGGCGTTCGTCATTGCGGCGCGCCGGGCGAGTTCGGTGATGCGCGTACCTCCGATGTCGAGGTGGCGCGTGAGATTGACGTGCGAGCGGCGCGTCTGCGCATGGCCGCGCTCGACCATCAGCGACATGACGCGCTCCTCGAAGCGGCGAAGCGCGCTGCTGAGCAGGCGTCCGACGTTGTCGGTGCGCCATCCCTCGTCGACGCGCGCTCCCTTTCCGGGTGTAGGGGAATTCCTCAAAGCCTTGCAATCCTGAAGTATTTAGGTAACCTAAGCATCTATGCGGAGTCATCGCTTCGCCGGCGATGCCGAGCCCATACGGCCCCAAGTCCATGACCTATTCCACCAATACTACGGCCCCCGCGCAGCCACGCACGCTGGAGACAGAAATCCTGATCGCGGGCGGCGGCCCGTGCGGCCTCATGCTGGCCAACGAACTCGGCCGCCGGGGCATCCGCTGCCTGCTGGTCGATGCCAAGCCGGGAACCGCCTTCAACCCGCAGGCCAACGCCACCCAGGCGCGCACGATGGAGCACTTCCGCCGGCTGGGCTTCGCGCACGAGATCCGGCGCCTGGGCCTGCCGGCCGACCATCCGACCGACATCGCCTACTTCACGCGCTACACGGGCCATGAACTGGCCCGCATTCACTTGCCGACGGCCGCGCAGGCCACCGAGAAGATCAAGGCGATGACCGGCTCGTGGAGCGCGGCCGAGCTGCCGCACCGCGTCTCGCAGAAGTTCGTGGAGGCGGCCCTGCGCGGCCATGCCGAGGCGTGGCCCACGTCCGACGTGCGCTACGGCTGGCGGCTGGAACGCTTCGCCGACACTGGCGACGGCATCGATGCGTGCATCCGGCCCACGGAAAGCGGCGCCCCGGTCGAGGTGAAGGCCAGGTTCCTGGTCGGCGCCGACGGCCCGCGCAGCATTGTGCGCAGCGAGCTCGGCGTCGAATGGGGCGGCGTCACTGGCATCCAGCGCGACTTCATGGGCGGCAAGATGTTCGCCATCTACCTGCGGTCTGCGCAATTCATCTCGGCGCTGACGCATCCCAAGGCCTGGATGTACGTCGCGGTCAATCATGAGCGGCGTGCCTTCATGGCGTCCGTGGACGGCGTCGCCGAGTACGCTTTTCATGCGGCGGTGCATCCGCACGAAAACCCGGAGACCTGGACCGAAGCCGATGCACGTCGCATCTTCGCGCAGACGGTCGGCGTGGACGTGCCGATCGAGATCCTGTCGATGGGCGTCTGGCAGGCCGGCCACGCCCTGGTTGCCAAACAATTCCAGCGCGGCCGCGTGTTCATCGCGGGCGATGCGGCCCATCTGTTCACGCCCACCGGCGGCCTGGGCTACAACACCGCGGTCGAAGACGCGGTGAATCTGGGCTGGAAGCTGGCCGCCGTGCTGCGCGGGCAAGCCCCCGCCGCACTGCTGGAAAGCTACGAGGCGGAGCGCCGTCCGCTGGCCGAGCGCAACACGGGCTATGCGAGGCGGTTTGCCGATTCGGTCGGCCTGTTCGCTGCAAGCCCCGAGCTCGAAGAAGACTCGCCCCGCGGCGATGCCGAGCGCCGCGCCGCCGCCGAGCATCTGGACGCGCACGCACGGCTGGAGTTCAACATTCCCGGCGTCACTTTCGGCGGGCGCTACGACGGCTCGCCGGTGATCGTGGCCGATGGCACGGCGGCGCCGCCCGATGAGCCGAATCGCTACGTTCCCACCGCCTGCCCCGGCGGCCGGCCGCCGCATGCCTGGCTGGACGATGGCCGTTCGCTGTTCGATCTTTTCGGGTGCGACTGGACTGTGCTCGTGCTGGGCTCGGAACCGCCCGACACGGCGCCGTTCGAAGCTATCGCGCACGCGCGCGGCCTGGAGCTGCGGATCGTGCGGCTTGCAGAGCCCATGCTGCGCGACCTGTACGAGGCACCGCTCGTGTTGATCCGTCCCGACCAGATCGTCGCCTGGCGCGGCAGTTCCGCCGACGACGCGCAGGCTGTTTTGGACCAGGTCACGGCCCACCGTTCCCTTCAGGAGAGCCACCCATGAAACCACTTGATTCATTCACCATCACCGACGCCGTGCTCGAGTCGATGGATCGATGCCCCGATGCCCGGCTGCGCACCGTGATGGGCAGCCTGGTGCGTCATCTGCACGACTTCGCCCGCGAGGTGAAGCTCACCGAGGACGAGTGGTGGCACGGCATCCGGTTTCTTACCGACGCGGGACACATCACCGACGACAAGCGGCAGGAGTTCATCCTGCTGTCGGATGTGCTCGGACTGTCCACGCTGGTCATGGCTCAGAACAACAGCAAGCCGGCGGGCTGCACCGAGGCCACGGTCTTCGGACCCTTCTTCGTCGAAGGCGCGCCCATGGTCGAGCATGGCGCCGACATCGCCAACGGCGCCAAAGGTGCGCCCTGCTTCGTGCAGGGCCGGGTCACCGGGCTGGACGGCGAACCGGTTACTCACGCGCTGGTCGATGTCTGGCAGGCCGACGAAGGAGGTTTTTACGACGTGCAGAAACCCGACCCGTCGCTGTCCGAGCATCGGGCCCGGGCCCAGCTGCGCACCGATGCCGACGGCCGCTACCACTTCCGCTCCATCGTGGCGCATGAGTACCCGATCCCTCACGACGGCCCGGTGGGCGCCCTGCTCGATGCGGTCGGCCGCCATCCGTGGCGTCCGGCGCACCTGCATTTCATGATCCAAGCGGAGGGCTACGAGCGGCTGATCACCCACGTGTTCCGGCGCGGCGGGCGCTACCTGGAATCCGATGCGGTCTTCGGCGTGCGCCCGAGCCTCATCGCCGAGTGGGAGCGCCACGAAACCGGCGACCCGGCCAAGCCTCCGGTCTACTACACACTGGACTACGACTTCGTGTTGAACCGCAGCACACCGTCGGCGGACTGAACGATGGAGCGCCTGGCCTTCACCTACCAATGCGCACCGGCCCGAGTGGTGTTCGGACGCGGCAGCCTGAGTCACCTCGAAGAGGAACTGCTGGCCTTGAACGTGCGGCGGGCGCTGGTGCTATGCACGCCCGAGCAGCGCGAAACCGCGGAGTCGGTCGCGGCGCGGCTGGGCGTGCGCGCCGCCGGCGTCTTCGATCGTGCCGTCATGCATGTACCCATCGAGACCGCGCGCGAAGCCGTGGCCCACGCCCGGTCGGTGGGCGCCGATGGCATGGTCGCCGTCGGCGGCGGCTCGACCATCGGCCTGGGCAAAGCCATCGCACTGGAGCATTCGCTTCCCATCGTGGCCATTCCCACCACCTACGCCGGCAGCGAGATGACGTCCATCTACGGCATCACCGAGGATGGCATCAAGAAGACCGGCCGCGATGCACGGGTGTTGCCGCGCACCGTGTTGTATGACCCGGACCTGATTCGCACGCTGCCGCTCAAGGTGTGCGTGACCAGCGGCTTCAATGCCATGGCGCACGCTGCGGAGGCGCTCTATGCGCACGATCGGAATCCGGTGGTGTCGCTCATGGCGGAGGAAGGCCTGCGCGCCATGGCCGCCGCACTCCGCACGTTGCAGGAAGCGCCGCAATCCGATGCGGCACGCGAACGGGGGCTCTACGGCGCCTGGCTGTGCGGCACGGTGCTGGGCGCCGTGTCCATGGGCCTGCATCACAAGCTGTGCCACACGCTGGGCGGCAGCTACAACCTGCCGCACGCCGAGACGCACACCGTGATGCTGCCGCACACGCTGGCCTACAACGCCGCCAGCGCGCCGGACGCCATGTCGCGTGCGGCGCGCGCGCTCGGCACCGCGGAGAACCGCGTGCCGCAAGCGATTCACGATCTCATGCGTGCGACAGGTGCACCGCTGGCGCTGAAGGAGCTCGGCCTGCCGATGGAGTCGCTCGACCGCGTGGCCGATCTCGCCGTGCAGAACCCGTACCCCAACCCGAGGCCGCTCGACCGTGCCGCATTGCGCGTCATGCTGCAGCGCGCCTACGAGGGCGCGCCGCCCTTGCCTTGAGCGACGCGGCGCCCGCCATGACGCCGCGCTTTCCTCATGCGACCATGCAGTTGCAGCTGAGCGACCACATGCCGCCTTCGCCGCTGGCGATCCAGCTGTGCGCATGGATGTGGCCGGCGCAGCTGTCGCCATCGGCGTGCGTGTGGCCACAGGCGTGCGACCCGCGCATCGCCTTGGCAAGGTAGCGGCCCTCCTCCTCGGCCGCGCGGGCCGAAGCGACGGGCGACCAGTCCGGATTCACTGGCAGCGGTGCCGGCGCCATGGAACGATAGGGTCCCTTGGCATGCACGATCTGCCCGTCCAACACCGTCAGCACCGATTCGATCTTGCGGATCTGGTCCTCGGGCACGGCGAAATAGTCGGCCGACAGCACGGCCAGGTCGGCGAGCTTGCCCGGTTCGAGCGAACCCTTGACCGCCTCGTCGCCGGAGAACCAGGCGCTGCCCTGGGTGTACAGCCGCAGCGCCTGCTGCCGGTCGAGCCGGTTCGCGGTGCCCACCAGCCGCAGGCCACCGGCGGTGCGCCCGGTCACGAACCACTGCAGCGAGATCCATGGGTTGTAGCTCGCGATGCGGGTGGCATCGGTGCCCAGGCCGACCGGTACACCGGCACGCAGCATCTCGCCCACGGGCGGCGCGCGATCGGCCACGCCGGCCCCGTAGCGGCGCAAGAAGCTCTCGCCCTGGAAAGTCATGCGGTTCTGCACGGCGATGCCGCCGCCCAGCGCCTTCACGCGGTCGATGTTGCGCGGCGAGATCGTCTCGGCATGGTCGAGGAACCAGCGCACGCGGTCGAGCGGCGCATCGCGCTGCACGCGCTCCAGCACACCCAGGAGCGGCGTGATGGATTCGTCGTAGGAAGCGTGGAACTGGAACGGCCAGCCGTGCTCGACGAACAGGCGGATGACTTTCTCGAACTCCGCCTCGGCGGTTGGCTGCAGGTTGGGCCGCGGCAGCAGGAAGTTGGCCGAATCGAAGGCCGAGAATGTGAGGATCTCGCCGGCACCGCGGATCTTGTAAATCGGATCGTCGGTCAGTTTCACCTGGCGGATCCATGACGCGAAATCTTCATACTCCTTGCCCGGCGAAAAGCTGAACATACTGCAGGCCACGCGCACCGTGAGGTGCCTGCCGCCGGCCAACTCGCTCATCAATGCGTAGTCGGCCAGGTTGTTGTCGGCGCCGCCGTCGCTCACGCTCGTGATGCCCACGCGATTGAGTTCGCTCATGAACTGGCGCATCGAGTTCAGCCGCGCCGCATGGTCCAGCTGCGGTGCGCGGCGCATCGCCGAGTACACCGAGAACATGCTGGGCTTGGCGAGGATCAGGCCCGTGGGGTGGCCGAGCGCGTCACGCACGATCTCGCCGCCAGCGGGCTGCGGCGTGTCCTTCGTGTAGCCCAATGCCCGCAGCGCCGCCTTGTTCAGCAGCGCCGTGTCGTAGAAGTGCAGCAGCATCACCGGCACGTCGCTCGAGACGGCGTTGATCTCCGCGATGGTCGGCATGCGCTTTTCGGCAAACTGGAACTCCGACCAGCCGCCTAGCACCCGCACCCACTGGCCGGGCGGTGTGCGCTGCACCTGCTCCCGCAAGAGCCGCAGCGCATCGGCCAGCGACTCGACCTCGTCCCAGCGCACCTCCAGGTTGTACTGGAGTCCGCCGTTGATCAGGTGGATGTGCGAGTCGTTGAGGCCCGGGATCACCACGCGGCCGGCCAGTTCGACCAGCGTCGTGCCGGGCCCCTGGAATGCTGCGGTTTCTGCCTCGGAACCCACCGCCAGGATCTTGCCGTCACGCACGGCGGCGGACGACACCACGCGGTTGCGTGCATCGAGCGTGTGGATCCTTCCGCCCCGAAGGATCAGGTCGGCCTGCGTCGAGCCCGGCGCGGTGGCACAGCCAGGCAAGCCCATGACGGCGGCCGCACCGGCGGCTCCCTGGAGGAGGGTTCTGCGGTACATGTCGGGCTCCCGGTTCAGTGGTTGTGAAAAGCGGCTTCGTGGAAGCTCGGGTCGTAATAGGTCGCGGCATCGTGCAGCCTGGCGCCTGGCCCGCCGAACTTGGCGCGCAGCTTCACGACGGTCTCGACGCCTGCAAGGTCGATCTGTGCGCGGCGCTGGAAGCTTTCAGGGCGGGACAGCAACGCGCGGTAGGCGCTGTCCGCTGCCTGCGGCGGTGTGTTCGGCGGCATGTGGGCCAGGAAGACCCTGAGCGCCTCGTCCTTGTTGCGGGGCTCGCGCAGCCAGTCGACGGCGCGCGCATGGGCGCGAATGTAGCCCCGCACGCGCTTCGGATGGGCACGCGCCCAGCCCTGGCGCACCGCGGCCACGACGCCCTGGTAGTGGCCAAGCTCGTCCGTCGCATTGGCCAGGCGGTTGAAGCCCAGCGCTTCGGCCATCACGTCGAACGGCGCCACCAGCATGGTCGCCGCGTGCTTTCGCTCCAGCAGCGACTGGTAGCGCTGCAACACGCCGCCCGCCCGCTCGGTCTTGTAGTCGCGGTCCAGCACCAGGCCGTGGCGCTCCAGCAGTTCAAGCAGCACGAAAGCGTAGCCGGTGGTCAGGGCGTCCACCGACAGTGTCTTGCCCCGCAGATCGGCATAGCCGCGGCTCTCCGGCGACGCGACCAGCCGCAGGAAGCCCGCATCCGAACCCATGACCGCCACCAGATCCGGCCCGTCCACGCCCGCCTCGCCCTGCCCTTCCCGGTAGGCGATGACGTTGTCCATGGCCGTCATGGCGATATCGAACTCCCCCTGGATCAGGCCCCTCATCTGGAACGTGGAGTTCGGTGTCGGCGTGATCGCGACGGCCAGCCGCTCGCTGGCGAAGAACCCCTTGTCCTCGGCCACCCACAGCGGCCAGTTGAATGCGCCGGGAAACACGATGACGCGCAAAGCCGACGGAGCCTCCGCCACCACACGGCTCCCGCCGGCGCATCCCGCGACCAGCGTGGCCAGCAACGGAACAATGAAAAACCGGATGAACATGGACCCCTGTTTCAAGACCTGCTTCACTGACACCTCCTCCGTCTGGTTGTGCGATGCAGCCGCGGCTACACGATGCGGGTTTCGAGCTCTCCGAGCGCCTCGATCCATACCCTCGTCACGTCGCCGCGCTTGAGGAAGGTGCCGGTCTCCATGCCGACACCTGCCGGCGTACCGGTCAGGATCACGTCGCCGGGAAGCAGGTCCACACGCTCGCTCAGGTAAGCGATCTGTTCGGCAACGCCATAGAGATGGTTGCTGGTGTTCGAGTCCTGCCGCAGCTCGCCATTGACCCAGAGCTTGATGGCCAGGTTCTCCGGCGAGCGGACGAACTGCGCCGGCGTGAACACCGGGCCCAATGGGCACGAGCCGTTGAAGCACTTGTGCCCGATCCAGTCGAAGCGAAAGGGAGAGGAAGGATCCACGCCGTCCCGCACCAGGTGGTCGCGCGCCGACAGGTCGTTGGCGCACATGTAGCCCGCCACGTAATCCAGTGCGCTGCTCACGCTGACCTTTGCGGCACGCCTGCCGATCACGACAGCGAGTTCGGCCTCCCAGTCCAGGCGCTCGGTGCGCGCCGGATACGCAACTTCGCCGCGGTGGCCGGAGAGGGTTGCGGCACCTGCCTTCAGGAAGTGCCAGGGCGGCACGCCCTCCTTCTTCGGATCGAGCACGAGCTTCTGGTTGAAGGCGAGGCCCATGGCTTCCACGTGATCGCGGTAGTTGGCGCCGGCCGCATAGATGGCGCCAGGCCGGCCGAATGGGGAACGCAGAACCAGGCTGGCCGGATCGAGCGTAGCGGGCGAGAACCGATCCGGCTTGGCGGCAAGGTCCGCGGCCAGCTTGTCGAGTTCAGGCATGCACGATGCCCAGTGGGCAACGAGGTCATCGAGGCTCGCCGCTGCCAGGCTCGTGCAACCAGCCGTGCTTGCCACATGGCCCAAGTCGAACCAGTCCGCGCCGATCGAAATGCCGGACCGCGCAATGCGTTCCGTTTTTTCATAAGTGAACAGTTGATACTTCATGGAGGTCATTCGAGAGAGAAGCTGCCGCTTGGGTTGGATGGGCGCGATTCGGCTTCCAGCAGCTTGATCACGGCGGAAATGTCTTCTTCGCCCATCCCGCCTTCCAGCGCCCGCAGGAAGTAGGGAGCGGCGGCAGAAAAGAGAGGCGTGGCGCAACCCAGCTCACGCGCCATCCCAGCGCCGAGCCGCAGGTACTTGTGCAAGGTGTTGAACGAGCCGGGCGCGGGCGTGAAGGCCCGCGCGGCCATCAGCGGCGCGCGGATCGTGAACATGGCGGAATTGCCCGCGCCCTGGCGAATGACTTCCGCGACCCGCTCAGGCGCGAAGCCTGCGCGAACGCCCATGTTCATGGCTTCCGCGGCGGCGAGCGTATGGATAGTGACGAGCGTATTGGCGATCAGCTTCATCGCGACCGCGGAGCCGACATCGCCCAAGTGGAACTGGTGCTCCGTGATGGCATCCAGTACCGGCTTGCATTCCTGAAACAAGCCCTCGTCGCCCCCCACGTAGAGGGCAGCGCGGCGCTCGACCACCATGGGAGGCGATCCGCTTACCTCGGCTTCGAGCATGCGGGCACCGGCCTGTTGCACACGCAGCGCTTGCTGCACCTTGTAGTCCCGCGTGTAGGTGCCCATCTCGATGACGATCTTGCCGGGAGCGAGTGCTTGCAAGACACCGTCTGCGCCGTGGAGCACCGCCGCCTGCGCGTCTTCACCGGGCAGGCACAGCAACAGCACGTCGGCCTCGCGGGTCACTTCGGCCGGAGATTGCAGCGCCTCGCCGCCGGCGCGCGAGAACGCCTCGCGGTCCGTGCGTCGGAAGCCGACCACCCTGAAGCCGGCTCGCATGAGATTGACGGCGATGGGCAGGCCGAGCTGGCCGATGCCGATCATGCCGATGACGTGATGAGGTTGTAGCACCTGTGTCTCCTGGTTATGGAAGCGGATTCTGCGGTTCCGACAAGCATCAATCCAGACCGATTCGATGATTCACTCCTATAAATCACTTCTATACTTTGCGCGTGAAAGACCTGAACCTCCTCTATACCTTCGAGGCCATCTGGCGCGACCGCTCCGTGACCGGCGCGGCCGAGAGCCTTGGCCTGACCCAGGCCGCGGTGAGCGCGTCACTGAAGCGCCTGCGCGAGGAGTACGAGGACAAGCTGTTCACGCCGGTTGGCCGCAAGATGGAGCCGACACCGCTGGCATCGGACCTGGCGCCGATGCTGCTGGATGTGCTGTCCATGGTCCGCAAGACGCAGGTGGAGCGGCGGCGCTTCGAGCCGGCCACGGCGAAGCGGATGTTCACCGTGCGCACCCGCGACATCGGCGAAGCGGTGTCCTTTCCGCCGATCATGGCGGCCCTTGCGCAGTGCGCGCCGGGCATCCGGCTGCGAACGGTCTTTCGAACGATCCCGGAAACCGTCAGCGGTCTGGCGGCCGGACAGATCGACTTCGCGTTGGGATTCCTGCCGTCGCTCGAAGCGGGAATCCACCGTCGCCTGATCCACACCCAGCACTACGTGTGCGTCATGCGCGCGGGACATCCGCTCGCCGACAAGAAGATGACCTTGGAGCGCTTCAGCGAAAGCGAACATCTGCTGGTGGAGTACTCCGGCAGCGGCCATATCCAACTGGAACGGGCGCTGATCGACGCGGGTGCGCGAAACCGCATCAAGATACGGCTGCCGCAGTATCTGGCGGCGCCTCACTTTGTCGTGAGTTCCGATCTCCTGTGGTCGGCGCCGGCGGTCCTTGCCGAGACGCTGGCCAAGCACTACCCGCTGATCATCAAGCCGCTTCCCCTCGATCTGCCCAGCTTCGAGATCTTCCTGTATTGGCACGACCGTTACCACCAGGATCCCGCGAACAAGTGGATGCGCGACTTCGTCGTGCAGCAGCTGGCTCCTACCTGACTTCATCGACCTGCTCGGCGGCGCAGGGGGCACTCCCGCCATTGCGGCTCAACGAGCCTCAAGACGGGCAGCGTTCGCCTGCGGATTCACTCCATGCATCGCAGTTGTGAGAGTCGCCATTCGGCTCGCTCCACAAATTGCGTTTATACGAATGAATCATCGATTCAGTATGGTTTGGTCGGTCGCTAAAACGCAGAATCCAGCCACATCAACAAGGAGACTGAGTGAGTGCATCGGCCCGCGCCGGCCGCACGATCTCTCCAGACTGGCCATGATCATCGAACAACGCACCTATGAACTGAAGCCCGGTTCGCTGCCTGAATTTCTCGCGGGCTACGAGGCCGAAGGACTCCCGCTGCAGCAGCAGGCGCTGGGCCGCCTCATCGGGTACTTCGTCGCCGAAGTCGGCGAGCTGAACCGCATCGTGCAGCTGTGGGGCTTCGACTCTTACGAAGACCGCGTGTCGCGGCGCGCCGCACTCTCGGCCAATCCGCAGTGGCGCAGCTTTCTCGGAAAGACAGCGGCCCTGGTGGTGCGGCAGCGCAGCGAATTGCTGACCCCGGCGAGCTTCTCGCCGATCCGCTAGGAGACCCCCATGATCCGCTCGTTGCTGCAAGTGGGCATGACCGTTCCGGAACTCGAGGTCGGTCGTGCCTTCTACGAACTCTTCGGCCTTGAGACGCGGGTCTCGGGTGACGACCTGCTCTTCCATTGCGAAGGAAGTGCCCAGGAGCTGTTGCGCCTGATGCCCGGCGCCCGCAAGAAGTTGAGCTACGTCTCGCTCGGCACCAATGCGGCCGGCATGGACGCGCTGATGGCCAATCTCGAACGCCATGGCGTGGCCTTGGCCGATAACCCTTTCGGGCCGATGGAGGGCATCTGGTTTCGCGACCCGCATGGCGACTGGCTCAACGTGCAGGTGGCCGAGCCGCAGCCATCGAGCGCGCAGGCGCCGGCCGAGATCAATGCGCCCGGCCGCTACCGCCGCATCGGCACGCGCGCATGCGATCCCTCCTCGCAACAGAAAAGGGCCAGACCGCGGCGCATGGGCCACCTCATCAAGTTCTCCCCCGACGTGGACATATCGGTCGCGTTCTATACCGAGGTCCTGGGCATGAAGGTGTCCGACCGCGCAGGCGACGTTCTGGCCTTCCTGCGCGGCAGCGCGGGAGGCGACCACCACATCGTGGCCTTTGCCCACAGCACACACACCGGTCTGCACCACCTCAGCTTCGAGGTCGGAGACATCGACGAGATCGAGATCGGCGCACAGACCTTGCTGCGTGCGGGCTACAAGGACGGCTTCGGGCTGGGGCGGCACGTGGGCGGCTCGAACTACTTCCACTACATCCGCGATCCGTGGAACAGCCTGGCCGAGTACTTCTGGGACATCGACGTCATTCCCGAGGACGACAGCGAATGGGAAGCCTTGAACGTCACGCCGCAAGAGCTGACCGCGGTGTGGGCGGCGACACCGCCGCCGCCGGAGTTCCCTTTGAACTTTGAAGAGCGCGAGTGATGGCCACGCAAGACCAGCGCGCGCATGAGCTGCTGCGCGCCATGCTCAACAAGCCTCTCTACGCGGCGCTGCGCAAGCCGGGCGACCTTGGGCGCATGCCGCAATTGCTGGAGGCACACCTGCACTGGATGATCGCCGCGGAACGCCGCGGCGAGCTGTTCGCCTCCGGACCTTTCACGGACGACACGAGCGCGCCCGGCTCGCTCGGCGGCCTGTCGATCGTGCGCGCCGCGTCGGCCTCGCATGCGAAGGACATCCTGTCGTGCGACCCCTTCGTGAAAGAGGGCGTGGTGACGATCGACGTGAAGAAATGGCTGTTGATGGAGGGCGGCTTTTCCGTCGCCGTGCGGCTGTCGGACCAGTCCGCCCGCCTTCTCTAGCGCCGCCCCCCCAAAAGCCCACCTGAGGAGACATCATGAAAAAGACCATCAAGCACAACGCTCTCGCCCTCTGCATCGCCTTGCTGGCCTCGGCAGCCCATGCCGACGTGAAAGTCGGCTTCCTCGCCACGCTGAGCGGCCCTTCGGCCGATGTCGGGCGCGACCAGCTCGACGGCTTCAACCTCGCGCTCGAGCAACTGGGCGGCAAGCTCGGCGGCACCACCGCCACCCTCTTCAAGGAAGACGATCAGCAGAAGCCCGAGGTTGCGCTTGGCGCCCTTTCGAAGCTGCTCGAGAAAGAGAAGGTCGACGTGGTCACGGGCCTGACCTTCGCCAACATCATGATGGCGCTTCAAAACAAGATCGCATCGACGGACGTGCCGTTCCTTGGGTCGGTCGCCGGCGTGTCGGCTGCGGCAGGCGCGCAATGCAAGCCGAACCTTTTCGTGACCTCGTGGCAAAGCGATGTGCCCGCGGAGGCCATGGGAAAGTACCTGACGGACAAGGGCGTCAAGCGCATCAGCGTGATGACGCCGAACTTTGTCGGCGGCAAGGACAAGATCGCCGGGCTCAAGCGCTTCTACAAGGGCGAGATCGTCGACGAGCTCTACACGCCCCTGAACCAGCTGGATTTTTCCGCCGAGCTCACACGCCTCGGCGCAGCCCGGCCGGAGGCGGTCTTCGCCTTCTATCCGGGCGGGCTCGGCGTGACCTTCGTGCGGCAGTACCAGCAGGCCGGCCTGCTCGGCAAGATCCCGCTCTATACGACCAACACCGTCGAGGGCACCTCGATGACTGCCATGGGCAGCGCCGCCGTGGGCGTCATTACCGCCGACGCCTGGTCGCCCGGCAACCCCGGGGCCGAGTCCCGCCAGTTCGTCGCAGCCTTCGAGAAGAAGTACGCACGCATGCCCTCCGCCTATGCCGCCTTCAGCTACGACGCCGCAATGGCGCTCGACGCCGCCCTTGCAAAGCTCAAGGGCGATGCCTCCAACCGCAAGGCGCTGACAAAGGCCATTGCCACGACGCCGTTCAAGTCCGTGCGCGGTGCGTTCCGCTTCGGCGCCAACAACTTCCCGGTCCAGAACTATCACGTGTTCGAAGTCGCCAAGGGCGCGGCGGGCAAGCCTGAATTCCGCTTGCTGGCGGAAAACGTTCTGCAGTCGCATGCGGACGCCTATGCATCGCAGTGCATAGCCAAGTGATTCTCTGAAGCTCGCCGGCGCTTCAGCGCCGGCAGTTTCCCTCCACTCTCCCTCTCTCTTTCACACCGCAATCGATGCGAGGCATCGGTGTGGATGGCGCTCGCCTTTTTTTCCCAATAACACCTGGAGACAACCATGAAAAGACAGATCTCGAAGAAGAAATCGATCGCAGCCGCCGCAGCCTGCATGCTTGCCGCAAGCGCCTGGGCACAGTCGCCCAGCGTCAGCGGTCCCGCCACGGCGCCCGACCAGGATGCGCGGCGCGTCGAATCGGAGGCGCAATCGCGTGCGCGGGCCGCATCGGCTTCCAGCGTCTCGCTCTACGGGCTGATCGACACCGGTGTCGAGTACATCAGCAATGTCGGCCCCGGCAGCAACCGCCTGATCCGCATGCCGTCGCTGACCGGCAGCCTGCCGTCCCGCTGGGGCGTGCGCGGCGTCGAGGATCTCGGCGACGGACTGCGCGGCGTCTTCATGCTTGAATCGGGCTTCGGACCGGACACCGGCACATTGAATCAGGGAGGCCGCAGCTTCGGGCGGCAAGCCTTCGTGGGCCTTTCCGGCGGCTGGGGCACTGTGACGCTGGGCCGCCAGTACACGATGCTGTTCTGGTCGCTGCTGGACGCTGACGTGCTCGGGCCCAACGTCTACGGCAGCGGCTCGCTCGACGCCTACATTCCGAACGCGCGCGCCGACAACGCCATCGTCTACCGGGGTACGTTCGGCGGCTTCACGATGGGCGCCTCCTACAGCCTTGGACGCGACGTGGTGAATGCAGGACCGAGTCCGGCGGGAACCAACTGCGCTGGCGAAAGTGCCGCCGACAGCAAGGCTTGCCGCGAGTGGTCCGTGCTGCTTAAGTACGACGCCGCAAGGTGGGGCACGGCTCTTGCCGTCGACGAGATCCGCGGCGGCCCCGGTGCCTTTGCAGGATTGACAAGCAGCGCGCTCAAGGACCGGCGCATTTCGGCGAACGGGTATGTGAAACTGGGCGAGGGACAACTCTCCGCGGGCCTGATCCGGCGAGACAACGATGGCAGCCCCCTCACCCCCCGAAGCGATCTCTGGTATGTAGGCGGAAGCTACCCCGTGCTGCCGGCCTTGACCCTCGACGCACAAGTCTTCCGGCTCGCCTTCAAGAACAGCAGGAACAGCGCAACCCTGGCCGCCATTCGCGGAACCTACCACCTGTCCAAGCGCACCGCTCTGTACGCGACGGTCGGGCACATCTCCAACGACGGCAACCTTGCCTTGTCCGTGAGCTCGGGCGCGGCGGGGAGCAACCCCGTTGCGGGCGGCTCCCAGATGGGCGCCATGCTGGGCATGCGGCATTCGTTCTGAAGAGCGACATTCATTCTCTCGCCGACATGCTGCTCAAGCACTCCCCGATGATTGCATGCAGCGCGTTCACGTTCCGGTTGCCGATCAATCGATGCACCCTGGCCTGTGCGGCGGTCCAGTGGGGCAGCCCCTCGGCGCACTTCCGGCGGCCGGAAGCGGTGATGCGCACGCTGCGCGTGCGTCCGTCGACGCCGGGTCCAAGCTCCAGCCAGCCAGTCGAGACCAGGGGCTTGAGATTGCGGGTCAGCGTGGAGGGCGAGAGCGACATCGCCTCGGCCAGGTCGCACGGGCGCACCGGCCCCTGTGCCAGCACTTCCGCCAGCAGCCAGTATTGCGTGGTCCTGAGGCCGGCCTTGCCGAGTTCCGCGTCGTAGTGCTGCCTGACGAGGCGGGCGAGTTGATGCGCCTGGGTGTCGGTGCAGGCCGAGCGCTGGAGACTGCTGCCCCCCACTGCGTGCGCCGCCTCAGTTGATGGCGATTGCACCGGCGCTCGTGCAGGAGTGGCGCGCCGGGGCAGCATCGGCCGCGGCTGTCAGGAGGCCTTGGACGGTTTGGCGGGGGCCTCGTCCAGCGCATGCGTCTGGTCGATGAAGCGGCGGCTGGAAGCCAGAATTTCCTTGCGGGTGCGCTCCGACTCGACCGCCCGAGACAGCACCAGCGCACCGACGCACTGGGCAATCAGCGCCCATGCAGCATCCGGGTCGCCGATGCGGGAGCTCCAGCTTTTCTGCAGGCGCTTCAGGCCCTCCTCGACCGCCGCTCGCACTTCAGGCCCCGCCCTTGCGATCTCGGGTCCTAGCGCCGGCAAGACGCAGCCGGTTTCGGGGTGCAGCGCGTGATACGAACTCAGGTAGCTGCGCAGCCGCTTGGCGACGTGGTCGGGCGGTGAGTCGCGGTCGCCGGCCAGCATGTCGGTGCTGTTCGATATCTCATGTTCGAGGAGCTCGGCGAACAGCGCTTCCTTGGACGGGAAATGTCCATAGAAGGCGCCCCCGGTGAGGCCAATGCTGGCCATCAATTCATCGACGCCGGTGGTTCCGAAGCCGCCCTTCTTGGCGATGGCGCGGGCATTCGCGAGCAGCTTCTTGCGGGTTTCCTCTTTGTGGGTGGTCGGATAGCGCATGAATGGGCCCTCTGCAAATCGTTAGGTACCCCATCATAGCATGCCGATCGTTTGGTAAACGATCGTGTTTTATCAGAGCCGCCAGTCGCTTGACCGAGGGTTTGTCCCTGCGCCAAACCCGCTCCGGCGTGTTGACGCTGGCCGTGTTGCAAACCTATAGTTCACCATCGTTTACCAAACGATCGTTATTTAAAGACCAAAGCCCAAGACCGGATGATGTGATGACGCAACTGACCCAGCTGATCGTGCAAGGCATCTCCAGCGGTGCCATCTACGGGCTCGTCGCGCTCGGCCTCGTACTCAGCTACAAGGCGACCGAGGTTCTCAACTTCGCCCAAGGCGACGTGGTGATGCTTTCCGCGTTCCTCGGCTGGGGCCTGGTCGTCGCGGCCGGCCTTCCCTTCTGGCTCAGCTTCGTCGTCGTGCTGTGCATCTCGGCCGCGTTCTGCTTTCTGCTGGAAGCGAAGATCATGCGCAGGATCGTCGGCCGCCCCCAGTTCTCGGGCGTCATGCTCACCATCGGCATCGGCTTCATGATCCGCGGCGGCGTCAGCATGTTCTTCGGGCCCGAGTCGCGCAGCTATCCCACGCCATGGACGGGGCAATCCATGCAGCTTGGCGGCAGCGTGGTGGCCGAACTCAACCTGGTGATCGTCGGCGCCGCCATGGGCGTGACGGCGCTCCTGTACTACTTCCTGCGCCGCACCACGCTCGGTATTGCGATCCACGCGACGTCGCAGAACCAGCTCGCCGCCTATCTCTGCGGCGTGCGCGTGAAGCGGCTCAACTCGCTGGTGTGGGCCATCTCCGGCGCCATCGCCGCGCTGTGCGGACTGCTGCTCGCACCCATCACGCTGGTCGACCTGGGCTTGTGGTTCGTCATGCTCAAGGCGCTGGCGGCCCTGGTTCTCGGCGGCTTCGGCAGTGCACCGGGGGCCGTGATCGGCGGGCTCCTGATCGGCCTTATCGAACAGTTCGCCGGTGTCTACCTGCCCGACGGCGTGAAGGACGTGGCGCCCTACCTGGTGCTCATCGCGGTTCTCATCCTGTATCCGCGCGGGATTCTGGGCGAAAGCCACGGCCGGAGGGTCTGACACCATGGCACGCTACGAAACCGGATTCGAAGACGGCCGGCGGCTGCTGCGCGGCAAGCCCGAGCGGCTCGCGTATGGCTTGCTCGCGGTGGCCCTCATTGCTGCGCCGTGGGTGCTGCCGGCCTATCACATCGGCGAGGCGACGTTCATCCTCATCATGTGCGTGGCCAGCCTCGGCCTCATGATGCTCACAGGTTTCACCGGGCAGGTGTCGCTCGGACAGTCGGCGTTCGTCGGCATCGGCGCCTACATCCACACCATCCTCCTGACCCAGGGCGTGCCGCTGCCGGTGTCGCTGCTCCTGACCACGGCGGGCGCGGCGCTTGGCGGCTTGCTCGTGGGCATGCCGGCAATCCGCGTGTCGGGGCTGCACCTGGCCATGGTCACCATGGCGTTCGCCATAGTCTGCGAGCACGTGCTCGGCCGGTGGAAGAGCGTCACCGGAGGCCACAGCGGAATGGCGGTGCCGGACCCGACCCTCTTCGGGCTCAGTCTCGGCGGTCCGCGCGCCTTCTACTTCCTTTGCCTGGTGGTGCTGGCGGTGGTCCTGCTCCTGCTGGTCAACCTGATGCGGTCCGCCACCGGCCGTGCCTTCATCGGCATCCGCGACTCCGAAGCCGCCGCGCAAGGCCTGGGCATCGACGTCGCGCGCACCAAGGTGCTTGCCTTCAGCCTTTCGGCGGCGTGCTCGGGCCTGGCCGGTGCATTGCTCTCGCACCAGATGCAGCACATCACGCCGGAAGCCTTCGGTCTGGCGCTGTCGCTGCAGCTGGTGCTGATGGTGTTCATCGGCGGACTGGGGAGCCTGCGGGGCGCGATCCTCGGCGCGATCCTGATCGGCCTCTTGCCCTCGTTCATCTCCTCGCTGAAGGAGGCGCTGCCTGCCAGGCTCGGCGCGCAGTTCGGGCTGGAGCTTTTCGTCTACGGCGCCGTGCTGACCTTCTTCGTCCTGCTCGAACCGGGTGGCCTCAACGCCCGCTGGGTTCGTATCCGCAAGGTGCTGGCCGAATTCCCGTGGGTGCGCAAGAGCAGCGTTCACCAGACCAAGGTCTACATGAAATCGGAGCGTTACCGATGAGCGCCGTACGGCCGCCCGAAGGCGCGAATTCCCCCCCGGGGGGCAGTGCAGTACACGAAGTGACAAGCGTGGGGGCCCTAATGAGCGCCGCACGGCCGCCCGAAGGGGCGAAGGCCCCCTTGGGGGGCAGCGCAGTACACGAAGTGACAAGCGTGGGGGATTTATTGAACGCCGCATTCTTCGAGGTCGAGCGGCTGAGCCTGTCCTTCGGCGGCGTCAAGGCCGTGCGCGACGTGAGCTTCTCGATTCGTGCAGGAGAGATCCTCGCGGTGATCGGGCCGAACGGCGCGGGCAAGACATCGCTCTTGAACCTCATCACACGCGTGTTCGACGCCAGCAGCGGCAGCATCCGCTTCAACGGGCACGAGATCTCGCGCCTCGCGCGGCACGACGTGGTCCGCCAGGGTATCGCGCGCACGTTCCAGAACATCGAGCTGTTCGAAGGCGCGACGGTGCTGGAGAACCTGCTGCTCGGCCGCCACCGTGCGAACCACGGCAACTTCTTCTCGCAGATGTTCAATCTTCCCTCCGTGCAGCGCGCGGAAGCCCACACGCGCGAACGCGTCGAAGACGTCGTGCGTCTGCTGGACCTCGCCGCGTTCCGGCATCGGCCGGTGGCGGAACTGCCCTATGGCGTGCGCAAGGTCGTCGAACTCGGTCGCGCGCTGGCCGCGGAGCCCCAGTTGCTGCTGCTCGACGAACCCGCCTCCGGGCTCAACCCCGAGGAGACGCGCAGGCTCGCGTACTGGCTGGAAGACATCCAGTCCGAACTGGGCGTCACCGTGGTCATGGTGGAGCACGACATGTCGCTGGTGGCCGCCGTGGCCAATCGCGTGGTGGTGATGGAACAGGGACAGGTCCTGACCGAGGGCACGCCGGCGCAGGTACAGGCCGACCCGCGCGTGATCGCCGCCTATCTGGGGACCTGATCTCATGACTTCGCTTTTGTCCGTCCGCAATCTCGAGACATGGTATGGCCCTGTGCGTGCGCTGCACGGCGTGAGCCTCGAAGTGCATGCCGCGCAGATCGTCACGGTGCTTGGCGCCAACGGCGCCGGCAAGACGACGCTGCTCAACACCATTGCCGGCGTGCTCGCGCCTTCCAACGGAACCGTCGAGTTCGAGGGCCGGCCCGTCGGCGGCAAGGACGCTGACGACGTGGCCCGGGGCGGCGTGGTGCTGGTGCCCGAAGGCCGCCAGATTTTCCCCTTCCTCACCATCGCGGAGAACCTGCGCATGGGCGCGTTCGCACGCAAGGACGCGGAGATCGCGCGCGACATGGAGCAGATGTACGACTGGTTCCCGCGCCTGCGCGAACGCCAGCGGCAGCAGGCGGGCCTGCTTTCGGGCGGCGAGCAGCAGATGCTGGCGATCAGCCGCGCGCTGATGGGGCGGCCTCGCCTGCTCCTGCTCGACGAGCCGTCGCTGGGCCTCTCGCCGCTGTTCACCAAGGACATCTTCGCCATCATCAAGCGCATCCGCGAGCAGACCAGGACCGCGGTGCTGGTGGTCGAGCAGAACGCGGCAATCGCGCTGGCCACCGCCGACCACGGCTACGTCATCGAGCTGGGGCGCGTGGCCGCCGCCGGCAGCTGCGAGGCCCTCTCGCAGCGCGAAGACATCAAGGAGTTTTACCTCGGTGGCGCTTCGCACCACCTGCCGCAAGGCGTCGCTGGCGGAATCCGGCCGGCACGGCGACGCCCTTCCTGGAACTGAGAAAAGGACCTTGCCATGACACTCGATCGCCGAACCCTCCTGAAGACAAGCCTCGCCGCCGTGGCACCCGGCGCCCTGTGGACCGCAACATCCGCGCGCGCCGCGGGTGTGGGCGACAAGGAACTCGTGCTGGGCACGCACCTGGACCTTTCCGGACCGGTGGCAATCGGCATGCCCGTGATCCGCAACGGCATCCAGATGCGCGTCGACGAGGCCAACGAGGCCGGCGGCATCAGTGGCCGCAAGATCCGGCTGGTCATCGAAGACAACGCGAGCCAGCCGTCTCAGGCGGTGCGCGCCGTGGACAAGCTGATCCGCAAGGACGAGGTCTTCGCCCTGCTCTGCCCCTTCGGCTCGGGGCCGAACGTGGCCACGGTCAAGAAGGCGGTGGATGCCGGCGTGGTCTGCTTCGCGCCTTATGCGGCCTCGGGCCTGGTGCGCCAGGCGGCCGGGCAGACGCCGCTGCTTTTCACGACCAACCTGAACTACGACAGCACGACCTCGTCCGCCGTCAAGTGGGCCACCGGCAACCTGGGCAGCAAGAAGGTCGGCTTCGTCTACCAGGAAGGCCCCTTCGGCGACCTGGTCGGCAAGGGCGTGAAGGCGGCGCTCGCAGCCAAGGGCATGCCGCTCGCGGCCGAAGCCAGCTACAAGGTCGGCGATCTCGATTTCTCCTCGCACGTCGCACGCATGCAGGCCGCGGGCGTGGACCTCATCGTCTGCGCAACCACCACGCGCGAGACCATCGCAGTGGCGGCCGAAGTGAAGAAGCTGGGGCTGACCGGTGTCAACGTTCTCACAGCCAGCCCGGGCCGCGCCGGCCTCACCGTCGCCCTCGGCAAGGATGCGATGGAAGGCGTATACGGCGTCGGCACCTGGCGCATCGCGACGCCCGACCAGGCCACCCCCGCCGAGAAATCATGGGCCGAGGCCTACCGCAAGCGTTTCAAGGCCGAGCCCGACGACGTGGCCGCTGCCTTCTACGACTACACCAGCTGGTTCCTGCAGGAGGTGCGCAATGCGGGCCGCGACCTGACGACCGACAAGCTGGTCAAGGCGCTGCAGGCGTCCACCTTCAAGGGCGTGGCGTCGTACGACACGCAGCGCTTCGCCAACAATCACGTGGACCCCGAATGGACCCGCGTTGAGCAGGTCATGCAGGGCCGCTGGACCGCACGGTCCAGCGTGGTCGACCCGGCCAAGAGCGCCTTGTGATCCACCTGTCGGCATCCCTGGCCGCGGACGAGGCCCGCCTCGCGACGCTGCCGCAGTTGTGGCGGCGCCGTTGCGCGGAATGGGGCGACCGGCCCGCGCTCCGGCACAAGGAGCGCGGCATCTGGCAAGGCCTGTCCTGGAGCGGCTACTTCAGCGAAGCGCGCGCCATCGGGCTCGCGATGGCCGAGTCTGGGCTGCACGCCGGCGAAGTGGTCTCGGTCCTTTCGGACAATCGGCCTCGGTGGCTGATCGTCGACACGGCCGCGCAGGCCATGGGCTATGTGTCTCACGGCATGTACCCGTGCAGCACGACCGCGCAGGTCGGGCATGCGCTCGCCGAAGCCGGGTCGCGGGTGGTGTTCGTGGAGAACGCCGATCAGTTGGTGAAGGTGCTCGCGGTCCGCGACACCTGTCCCGATCTGCGCCACATCGTCGTGCTCGAGACACGCGGGCTCTCGCGCTTCACGGACCCGCAAGTCAGTTCCTACGACGAATGGCTCGCGCGCGGCGCGCAAGCCGCGGCCAAGGAACCCGCGCTGTTCGACAGCCGCATCGACGCAGGCACCGGGGATCAGATTGCATTCCTCACGGCCACGGCCGGCAGCACCGGCCCGGCGCGGCTGATCGCGCGTCATCAGCATGACTTCTTGCGGGAAGTGCGAGCGATGAGCCACTGGCTGCAGCTGCGCCCGGGCGATCGGACCTTGTCGATCATGTCGCTCGCGCACTATGGCGAACGCATGTTGGCCCAGAAGGCCATGCTCATGCACGAAGCCCTGCTCCATTTGCCGGAGAACGGCGCCACGGTGTTCAACGACATGAGCGAGGTCGAGCCCCACTTCCTGTTCGCAGCCCCGCGCTTCTTCGAGAAGCTGCAAGGAACGACCGAGCTGTTCATGCAGGAGGCCGTGCCTGCTGCCCGAACCGCGTACGCCTCGTGCCTTTCGGCGAACCGGCCCGGCTGGCTGCAGCGCAGGACGCGAGCGCGCATACGCTCCGCGCTGGGTTTGCGGAACGTTCGGGTCGCCCTCGCGAGCGGCGCCTCCAGCCCCGCGCAGGTGGCCGACTGGTTCGACGCCATCGGCATTCCCCTGCTCGATTGCTACGGCATGGCCGAGGCCGGCTTCTGCAGGATCGCTCCCGCCGGCCGCTCGATGGAAGCTGCATCCGCGCCAATCGAAACGGGCACTCAGCTGAAGCTGGCGCCCGATGGCGAAGTGCTGGTGCGCGGCGCGATCCCGCGCCCAGGCTACTGGGTTCGGGGAACACTGAGCCCTGCCGCGACCCTTGCGGACGGCTGGCTGCGCACCGGCGACCTCGGACGTGTCGACGAGCACGGCCGCGTGCACCTGCTCGGCCGCGTGCGCGCGCAGACCATCGGCATGCGGGGCGAATCCATCAGCCCGGAAATTGCGGAAGATGCATTCCGGCTCAGTGCCTACATCGCCGATGCCATCGTCGTGCCGGCGGAAGGCGGACATTCGGCGGCGCTCCTCGCCCTGGACGAGGAGCGGATCCGGAAGCATGCGCAGCAGCAGCGCCTGCCCTTCACCGATTACGCCAGCCTGCTCGGCCTGCCCGAGATCACGGCGCTCATCGCGGCGCAAGTGGAAATTGCCAACGGGCGTCTGCCCGAGAACCAGCGCGTGCGCACCATTCGGGTCATCCCACGCTCGCTGCATCAAGGCGACGAAGAACTCACGCCCGCGCTGCGCCTGAATCGCCGCGTGGTGGCGAGCCGCTACGCCAACCTGTTTACCGAACCCCTTGGAGTTTGATCATGAGAGAAGCCGTCATCGTTTCCACCGCCCGCACGGGCATCGGCCGCGCCTTTCGCGGCGCGTTGAACAACATCAAGTCTCCCACCTTGATGGGCCACGCGATCCAGCACGCGGTGCAGCGGGCGGGCATCAATCCTGAAGAGGTGGAGGACGTGGTCGTCGGCAGCGCGATGGCCGCCGGCACCGCGGGCATGAACATCGGACGTCTTGCGGCGCTTGCGGCGGGACTGCCGCAGTCGGTGCCGGGCCAGACGATGGACCGGCAGTGCGCGTCCGGCCTGATGGCCATCGCAACGGCGGCCAAGCAGATCATCGTCGATGGCATGGAGGTGACCGTGGGCGGTGGCCAGGAGAACATCTCCGCCGTGCAGAATCCTTTCGTCAAATGGGTGGGCGAAGAGGCCGACCCGCTTCTCATTGCGCGCGTGCAGCACGCCTACATCCCGATGCTGCACACGGCCGAGATCGTGGCGAAGAAGTACGGCATCTCGCGGGAGGCCCAGGACGCGTATTCCGCGGAAGCGCAACGCCGCACCGCCCTGGCGCAGGAGCGCCATCTGTTCGATGACGAGATCGTGCCGATCACCGCGCGCATGGCCGTGGCCGACAAGCAGACGGGCGCGATCAGCTACCGCGACGTGACGCTGGACCGCGATGAAGGCAATCGCCCCGACACCACGCTCGAAGGCCTTGCCAGCCTCAAGCCGGTCATCGAAGGCGGCGTCATCACCGCCGGCAATTCGAGCCAGCTCTCGGATGGCGCATCGGCCTGCGTGTTGGTGGAGCGCGCGGTTGCCGAGCGGCGCGGGCTCAAAGCGCTGGGCACGTACCGCGGCATCGCGGTGGCCGGCCTCGCGCCGGAAGAAATGGGCATCGGCCCTGTCCTGGCCGTGCCCAAGCTGCTGAAGACCCACGGCCTCAAGGTGAGCGACATCGGCCTGTGGGAATTGAACGAGGCCTTTGCCTGCCAGGTGCTGTACTCGCGCGACCGCCTGGGCATCGATCCCGAAAAGCTGAACGTCAACGGCGGCGGCATCACGATCGGACACCCCTACGGCATGACCGGCTCGCGGCTGGTGGGACATGCGCTCATCGAAGGCAAGCGGCGCGGCGCGCGCTTCGTGGTCGTGACGATGTGCATCGGCGGCGGCATGGGTGCCGCGGGCCTGTTCGAAGTGGCCTGAGGCAAGGAACATCACCATGACCTATCAAGCCCCCATGCGGGACATTCAATTCGTACTGCACGAAGTGCTCCAGGTGCCGGCCATGCTGGAGGCCTGCGGCCAGCCGGAGCTCGACGCCGAGACCATCGACCAAGTGCTCACGGCTGCCGGCCAGTTCGCATCCGAGGTGATCGCGCCGCTCAACGGGTCCGGCGACGAGCACGGGTGCAGCATGCCCTCGCCCGGCGTGGTGCAGACCCCGCCCGGTTTCAGGAAGGCGTACGACGAGTTCACGAAGAACGGCTGGGCCGGCCTCGCCTGCAGCCCCGAGTTCGGCGGCCAGGGCTTTCCTTCGGTCGTGGCCAACGCGGTCTACGAAGTCTTCGGCGGCGCGAACATGGCGTGGTCGTCCTATCCCGGTATGTCGCATGCCACCTACGTGAACGTGGCGGCCAACGGATCGGAGGAGCAGAAGGCACTCTACCTGCCGAAGATCGCCTCGGGCGAGTGGGCCGGCACCATGTGCCTGACCGAGCCGAACGCCGGCACCGACCTGGGCCTGATGCGCACCCGCGCCGTGGCGCAGGCTGACGGCAGCTACAGCATCACCGGCAGCAAGATCTTCATCTCGGGCGGCGAGCAGGACCTGACCGACAACATCATGCACCTGGTGCTGGCGCGCATGCCAGACGCGCCGCCCGGCGTGAAGGGCATTTCTCTGTTCATCGTTCCCAAATTCCTGCCCGATGCGAGCGGCACGGCCGGGGTACGCAATGCGGTGGTCTGCGGCTCCATCGAGCACAAGCTGGGCATCCACGGCAACTCGACCTGCACCATCAATTTCGACGGCGCGACCGGCTGGCTACTCGGTGCGCCCAACAAGGGGCTGGCGGGCATGTTCGTGCAGATGAACCACATGCGCGTGCTGGTCGGCATGATCGCCATCGGCCTGATGGAAGCGGCCTATCAGAAAGCCTTGGCCTATGCGAAGGAGCGCCTGCAGGGCCGCTCCAGCGGCGTGCGATCGTCCGGCGAAGCAGCCGATCCGATCATCGGGCATGCCGACGTGCGCCGCATGCTGCTCACGCAGAAGGCGAACATCGAGGGGGCGCGCGCATTGGCGCTGTGGACCGCGCAGCTGAGCGATCTTCAGCGTCTTCATCCCGACGCGGCCAAGCGCAACGAGACGGCCGAACTGCTGGGCCTTCTGACCCCGCTCGTGAAAGCGCTGTCGAGCGACCTTGCGGTGGAGTGCACTCTGCTCGCCATGCAGGTGTTCGGCGGACACGGCTACATCCGCGAGAACGGCGTCGAGCAGCACCTTCGCGACGTGCGCATCGTGGGGCTCTACGAGGGCACGAACGGCGTGCAGGCCATGGACCTGCTCGGTCGCAAGGTGCTGGCCGACCAGGGCCGGCAGATGGGCACCTTCCTGGACATGGCCGGCGCATTCGCCGAGACCTGCGGTCCGCGCGAGGCGATGCGCGAGTTCACGGAGCCGCTCACCAAACTGGTCGCCGACATCAGGCAGCTCACCCGCGAACTGGTGGACACGTCGGCGCAAGACCCGCACGCCGCAGGCGCGGCCGCTGCGCCTTATCTGCGCCTCGTCGGGCACCTGGCGCTTGCGTGGAGCTGGGCGCGGATGGCCGAGGTGGCGTTCAAGAACATTGAGTCCACCGATCCGATCTATGCCTCGAAGATCGCCACGGCCCGCTTCTACTTCCAGCGGCTGCTGCCGCAGACGGCGGCGCTGTGCGGTGAGATCCGGGCGGGATCGTCCGCATTGATGGAACCGGCCATCGATCTTTTCTGACCACTCTTGTCGATCGCCCGGCATGTACCACCTGAGCCGCTTCGCAGTTGCCACGCCCGACAAGGTGGCGGTGCACTTTCTCGAATCCGGCGAGGCATTCAGCTTCTTGCAACTGGAACGCGGGGCGAACCGGGCGGCCAACGCCCTGCTGTCGCTCGGCCTGAAGCGGAACGACTGCATCGTGCTGTGCATCGAGAACGCGCCGGCGTTGCTCTTTCTCGCACTTGGCGCCCAGCGCACCGGGCTGTACTACGTGCTTGCCTCGACGCGGCTGTCGGCCGCGGATCTGGAGTACATCGTCAAGGACTCGATGGCGTCGGTCGCCATCCTGTCGTCCGGCTGCATGAGCGCCGAAACGGCTTCGTCGCTGGACCTGGGGGGCGCACGACGCGTCGGCACCGGCTTTGCGGATACGGCCTTCGAATCCTGGGAGATGCGTTTCCTGGCGGCGTCGAGCGAGCTGCCGCCGGTGCTCGCGCCAGGACGCGAGATGCTGTATTCGTCGGGCACGACCGGCCGGCCCAAGGGTGTGCGCAAGCCGCCCTTCGAGGGCGACTTCGATGCGGTCGACAACCGCAACGCCGCGGTGGCGCGATCGTTCGCGCTCGACGCCTCGTCGGTCTACCTGTCCACCTCGCCGCTCTATCACAGCGCGCCCAACCGGTTCCTCTCGGCGGCCATCCATGCGGGCGCCACCAGCATCGTGATGGCGAAGTTCGATGCCGAGCGCGCGCTCGCCGCCATCACGCATTTCGGATGCACCCATTCGCTCTGGGTGCCGACCATGTTCCACCGCCTGCTGCGGCTGGATGCGAACGTACGCAGCCGCCACAGCACGGCCTCCATGGCGCAGGCGGTTCACGGCGCGGCGCCCTGCCCGGTGCACGTCAAGCAGGCGATGATCGACTGGTGGGGTCCGATCCTTCAGGAGTACTACTCGGGCACCGAGGGCATCGGCTCCACGGCCATCACGTCGCGCGAATGGCTCCAGCACAAGGGCTCGGTCGGTCGCGCGACCGACGGCATCCTGCACATCCTGGACGACGCGGGCCATGAGTTGCCTGCGGGCGAAACCGGGCAGGTCTACTTCGAAAGCGATGCCCAATTCGAGTACTGGAACGACCCCGCCAAGACCCGCGCGGCGACGAGTCCGCAGGGCTGGCGCTCCTTCGGTGACATCGGCCGTCTCGATGATGAAGGCTACCTCTACCTGACCGACCGCAAGGACTTCGTCATCATCTCGGGCGGCGTCAACATCTACCCGCAAGAGATCGAGGACGTGCTGCTGCAGGACCCTCGCGTTGCGGATGCCGCAGTCTTCGGGGTGCCGAACGAGGAATACGGCGAGGAAATCAAAGCCGTCATCCAGCCGTCGCACCCGGACTTCGCCAGCCCGGCGATCGCCGATGCGCTGAAGGCCCGCTGCCTCGCGCAGCTCGGGTCGATCAAGGTGCCCAGGAGCATCGATTTCGAATTCGAATTTCCTCGCCACGCGACCGGCAAGCTCTACAAGAAATTGCTGCGCGACCGTTATCTAACCAAGGAGAGTCCACCATGAGCAAAGAGATCGTCATCTGTTCCCCTGCGCGAAGCGCGATCGCCAGTTTCGGCGGGTCGCTGAAGACAACGCCCACCGCCGCGCTGGGCGCGCACGCGATTGCCGCGGTGCTGCGCCGTTCCGGCTTGGACCCGGCGCGCGTTGATTCCGTGGTGATGGGCAACGTCGTGCAGGCGGGCAACGGCATGAACGTGGCCAGGCAGGCCGCGGTCCAGGGTGGCCTTCCCGTGGCGGCGCCCGCCATGACCGTGAACCGAGTCTGCGGCTCCGGCGCACAGGGCGTCGCGACTGCGTACGCGGAAGTGCTCGCCGGGGTTTCGCAAATGGTGATTGCCGGCGGCGTGGAGAACATGGACCGCGCGCCGTTCCTCTTGCCAGGCATGCGCTTCGGCGCGCGGATGGGCAATGCCGAGGCCATGGATTCCCTGCTGCTCGACGGGTTGAACGACGCCTTCTCCGGCAAGCATTCCGGCTGGCACACCGAAGACCTGGTGCAGAAATACGGCGTGACGCGCGAAGCGCAGGATGCGTTCGCGGCCCAGAGCCAGCAGCGGTTTGCCGCCGCGCAAGAGGCCGGCTGGTTCAAGGACGAGATCGAGCCGCTGACGATCAAGGGCGGCAAGGCATCTGCGGTCTTCGCCGCTGACGAAGGAAATCGTCCCGACACCACCGCCGAGACGCTGGCGCGCCTGAAGCCGGCGTTCCGTCCGGACGGCACCATCACCGCCGGCAATGCCCCGGGCATCAACGGCGGGGCCGCCGCGATGATCGTTTGCGAGGCCTCAGTCGCGCGCGAAGCCGGCCTCACGCCGATGCTCGCCATTCGCAGCGTCGCGGTGGCCGGGGTCGAGCCGGGCTTCTTCGGATTGGGGCCGCTGCCCGCGATCCGCCAGGCGCTCGGCCGTGCCGAATGGAACGTGCAGGAGGTCGACCGCTTCGAGGTCAACGAAGCCTTCGCGGCCATTGCGATCGTCGTGCGCGACGAGCTGAAGATCGATCCCTCGCGATACAACATCGACGGCGGCGCAATCGCGCACGGCCATCCCATCGGCGCAACGGGTGCGATTCTGATCACGAAGGTGGCCCATGCGCTCCAGCGGACCGGCGGCCGCAAGGCCGTGGTGTCGCTGTGCATCGGCGGAGGACAGGGCATTGCCCTGTGTCTCGAACGGGTCTAGCAGCGGGTCGCCTCTTCGAGAAGCCGGCTCACTCTGCGGAGTGAGCCGGCGGATGCCCAAAGGCTAAGCCAGAGCAGGCTCGAGGAACCCTGAGAGCCGCCGTGTGATCAGCTGCTCTGCCTCATCCATGATGCGGTCCATCAGTTCCTGCACCGTCGGAATGTCGTTGATCAGGCCGACCACCATGCCGCAGCTCCAGGCGCCCGCATCCATCTCGCCCTGCAGCATCACGCGAGGGTAGACGCCCGCGACCTGGTCGATGATGTCGTCGAACTTGAGATCGGCGCCTTTTTCCTTCTCGATCCGGATCAGTTGCTCGACCGATGAGTTGGTCAGCACGCGCTCGGTGTTGCGCAGGCCGCGCATCACGAGCCGCGTGTCGAGCTCGGTGGCCGCCACGATGGCGTCCTTCACGTTCTGGTGAACCGGCGCTTCCTGCGTCGCCACGAAGCGCGTGCCCATGTTCATGCCGTCCGCGCCCAGCGCCAGGGCCGCCACCAGGCTGCGCGCGTCGGCCATGCCGCCGGAGGCCACGAACGGAATCTTCAGCTCCTCGGCGGCCCGGGGCAGCAGGATCATGTTGGGCATGTCGTCCTCGCCCGGATGCCCGCCGCACTCGAAACCGTCGACGCTCACGGCGTCGCAGCCGATCGCTTCGGCCTTCAGCGCATGGCGCACCGAGGTGCACTTGTGGATCACCTTGATGCCGGCCTTCTTGAGCGCGGGCATGTAGGCCTCGGGACTGCGCCCCGCCGTTTCGACGATGCGAACGCCGCCTTCGACGATGGCCGCGATGTACTCGGGGTATGGCGGCGAAGACAAGGTCGGCAGGAACGTGAGGTTCACGCCAAAGGGCTCGTCCGTCATGTCCCGGCAGCGCGCGATTTCCTTGGCCAGCAGTTCGGGCGTCCTTTGGGTCAGGCCCGTGATGAGCCCGAGGCCGCCGGCATTGGAGACGGCCGCGGCCAGCTCCGCAAAGCCGACGTAGTGCATGCCACCCTGGATGATCGGGTGGCGGATGCCGAAGAGTTCAGTGATGCGTGTTTTCATGTGTCTTCTTTCACCAGGTTTCCATGTAGGGGCGCAGGTCCATCTCGAAGGTCCAGGCGTCACGAGGCTGGGTATGCAGGTACCAGTAGTTTTCCGCGATGTGCTCGGGGTTCAGGATGCCGCCCTGTTCCTTGAGCGCGTAGCGTTCCGGGAATTGCGTGCGGATGAAGTCCGTGTCGATGGCGCCATCGACCACGATGTGCGCCACGTGGATGCCGCGCGGGCCGAGTTCGCGCGCCATGCTCTGGGCCAGTGCGCGAAGGGAATGCTTGGCACCGGCAAAGGCCGCGAAATTCGCCGAGCCGCGGATGCCTGCCGTCGCGCCGGTGAAGAGAATCGTCCCGCGTCCCCTCGCGACCATCCTGCGCGCGACCTCGCGCGCATTCAGGAAGGCGCTGAAGGCGGCCATCTCCCAGATCTTCATGTACTTGCGCCCCGTTTCCTCCAGGATGCTGCTGGGTACGTTGGCGCCGATGTTGAAGACCATCACCTCGATCGGGCCGCGCTCCTTCTCGATCTGGTCGATCAGGGCGACGACGTCGTCCTCCTTGCGTGCATCGCTGCCGTAACCGAATGCCTGGCCGCCGGCCGCGCGGATGCGCTCGACCGCCGGCTCCAGCTTGTCGGCCGAGCGCCGTGTCAGGCAAGCGACATAGCCCTCGCGGGCGAAGCGCGCGCCAATGGCGCTCCCGGTGGCGTCGCCAGCGCCGACGACGAGAGCCACACCGCGGGGGTTGGTTGATGGGTCCATGCGTTCTCCTTTAAAAAACGTCCGTTAAGTCATCACACGTTAATTGTTGAACGATCGTTTGTCAATCGAAGAAGAACCCAGTGAAACCCCGTTGACGGGGCTGCATTAATCACATAGCTTCCGTTTACCAAACGTTCGTTAACTTAAAGGAGCCATGAATGCGCAAGTCAGTTGATTTTTTCTTCGATGTCGGCAGCCCGTCGTCGTACCTCGCCTGGACGCAGTTGCCGGGCTTGTGCGCCAGCCATGGCGCCGAACTCGTCTACCGGCCGATGCTGCTGGGCGGCGTCTACCAGGCCACCGGCAACGCCTCGCCCGCCACCATCCCCGTCAAGGGGCGCTATACGCAGATGGACTACGAGCGCCACGCGCGCCGGTATGGCGTTCCGTTTCAAGGCAATCCGCACTTCCCGGTCATCACGCTGTTCCTCATGCGCGCTGTCACCGGCATTCAGCTGCGCCGCCCCGAGCAGCTGCAGCAACTGCTGGCCTGCGTGTTCAAGGCGCTCTGGATCGACGCGCTCAACCTGAACGATGCGCAGCTCACGGCACGCATCCTGACCGAAGGTGGATTCGATCCCGCCGAAATCGAGCGCCTGACGCAGGACCCCGAGACCAAGGCCGCGCTGAAGTCGACGACGCAAGAGGCGGTCGAGCGCGGAGTGTTCGGCGCACCTACGCTTTTTGTCGGCGACCAGATGTTCTTCGGCCAGGACCGGATGGACTTCGTTCGCGAAGCGCTGCAGCCCTGAACCCGATCCACCGCACGAAGGAAACCACATGGAACACCGACTCTGGCATGCCTCCTATCCGGCAGGACTTCCCCACGACGTCATCCTCGAGGAGCATGAAACCCTCGTCACCCTACTGGAACGCGCATTCACGAAGCATGCCGCCAGGACCGCCGTGACCTGCGCCGGTGAATCGCTGACCTTCGCGCAGGTCGAGCATGCATCGGCGCTGCTCGCCCGCTCGCTGCAAGCGACCGGCCTCAAGCGTGGCGACAGGGTCGCGCTGCTGCTGCACAACAACCTCATCTACCCCGTGGCATTGGCGGCCATCCTGCGCGCGGGCATGGTGGGTGTGACCATGAATCCGCTCTACACCGCGCGCGAGCTGCAATACCAGCTGACCGATTCCGGTTCGTCCGCACTGCTGGCAGCCGAGCCTTTCATGGGGCTCGTCAACGAGGTTCTCGACCAGACCCAGCTTCGGTATGTGATGACCGTGCCAATGAAGGAAGTGAAGCCGGCCTTGTTTGCGACGGGCGGCAAGGCGCACGCAGTGGCGGCGAGCCATGGCCGCCAGGTCGTCAGCCTGCGGGATGCAACCTCCTCGCTCGCAGATGCCGACTTCACCAGCGAGCGTGTCAGCCCCTCCGACCTGGCTTTCCTGCAGTACACCGGCGGCACGACGGGTGTTTCGAAGGGCGCGTGCCTGACGCACCGCAGCGTGCTTGCCAGCTCGCTGCAGATGCGTTCATGGCTGGCACTGGCCCTGGACATCGACAACTTCGAGATCGTGACACCGCTGCCGCTGTATCACATCTTTCCGCTCGGCACGACGTTGACTTCACTCGCAAGCGGCGCGCACAACCGGCTGGTCGTGAATCCGCGCGACGCCCAGGGGCTGTGCGCCGAACTCAAGCGGGCGCCCTTCGACATGCTGATCGGCGTCAACACGATGTTCAATGCCATGGTGACATTGCCGGAGCTGGCCGACATCGACTTCTCCCGCTGCAACGTGGTCATCGGCGCCGGCGCCTCGATCCAGGCGGCCGTCGCCGACAAGTGGGTGGCAGCCGGGGGCCCGCCCATCACCGAAGCCTACGGGCTCACCGAGACATCGCCCAGTGCCACCTTCAATGCGTCCGGCCGCAACGGCTCGATCGGCGCACCCGTGCCCTCCACCGACGTCATGATCGTCGACGATGCGGGCGAGCCGGTGCCGCTCGGCACGCCCGGCGAGTTGCTCATCAAGGGCCCGCAGGTCTTCGCGGGCTACTGGAACCGCGAGGACGAAACGCGCAGGTCCTTCACGCCGGACGGCTGGTTCAAGACCGGTGACATCGTCACCATGGACGCGCAAGGCCTGATGTACATCGTCGACCGCAAGAAGGACATGATCCTCGTCTCTGGCTTCAACGTCTACCCGAACGAGATCGAAGGCGTGGTCGCCATGCATCCGGGCGTGCTCGAATGCGCGTGCATCGGGGTGCCGGACGAGCGTTCGGCGGAGGTACCCCACCTCTTTGTCGTCCGGCGCACGCCGGGCTTGCAGGCCGAGGAACTGGAAGGGCATTGCCGCAAGCTTCTTGCCGCGTACAAGGTGCCGCGCCACATCACCTTCATGGAGGCATTGCCCAAGAGCGCGGTGGGAAAGATCCTTCGCAAGGAGCTGCGGGCACCCGCGACGACGACGGCGTGAAGAAGGCCGTGATGGCGCTTCAGCACCGCTGATGGCTTGATCGGCTACTTCGCCTCGACGACGGCCATGGTGATGCGTGATACGCAAGTCAGCTGGCCTTCGTCGTTGGTCATGTCGATCTGCCAGACCTGCGTCGTTCGGCCGATGTGAACCGGCCGGGCGGTGCCCGTAACCCAACCCTGCGTCACGCCGCGCAGATGGTTGGCATTGATGTCCAGGCCCACGGCACGCTGGCCCTTGCCACAGGAAAAGTGCGCCGCGACAGAGCCCAGCGTTTCGGCCAACACCACCGAGACGCCGCCATGCAGCAGGCCATAGGGCTGCCGGGTGCGCGCGTCCACCGGCACGCGGCCGCGGATGAAATCGTCGCCCACTTCAAGGAACTCGATGCCGAGGTGGCTGGCCGCCGTATCTTTGTTGCCGGCGGTGATTTCGTCGACGGAGATGGGTGTTTTCCAGATCGACATGGCCGCCATTCTAGGCAGCCTGGCTGCGGCGTGCTTTGCGCGAGCCAGGGTGCTTTGCAACAGGCGAGACCAACCCCCGCATCAATGTCAGCAAGGCATGTTCGAGGTCTTGCTCGAAGTCGTATCGCAAACCCTCCAAGCCTGGCAACTCGACCACTTGCGCGGCAATCTCGACGGGGTTGCTGAGCGGCCACAGTCCGATGATGAGCGGCACCGCATGCTTCACCAACTGTTCAAAGGCTCGCACCGGCATGTCGGGCATGCGGTCATGGAAGTCCTGCGCTGCGCGTTGCCGAACGGCCAGCAGGTTGCCCTTGAAGTCGACCATGCGTTCGAACGACACCTTGCGCTCCAGGATGGACGGCAGGATGCTGGTCAGCCGGCAAAGCAAGGGCCGGGCTGAAATTGTCGAGGCGAAGACGCGGGCGATGTGTTCGACGCTCGCGCCGGCTTTGCCGCCGCGCGCCAGCGCCATGCCCAGCTCGGCATGCCACTCGGCAAATTCCTCGACGAGCAGATCCATCAGCACGGCTTCGCTGCTTTCGAAATACCGGTAGACGTTCGACTTGGTCATCTGCGCCTCGCGCGCAAGTTCGTTGATTCCCAGATCGAGGGCCGCCGGGCTCTGCCGCAGCATTTCTCGGGCGGTCGCCAGCAGGTGGCGGCGTCGCTCCTCCTTCTGCTCGACGGAGCGCGCGCGTACGTACGAGAGGGGCGAATTCATGCGGGGATCACACTCCATTTTGATAAAAGACCGGTGGTCTGCTACATTACAGACCATCGGTCTCCAATTTTGCCTGAAAGCAAGGATGCCGGCCACCTCGCGCTTCACTGTCACTTGAACAAAGGCACACATCATGGCTACCAACTCCGACTCCTGGGTTCTCATCACTGGAGCGTCCAGTGGTTTTGGCGAAGAATTCGCGAGGCAATACGCGGCCAAGGGCCACCCGCTGATTCTGGTCGCGCGCCGCCTCGATCGGCTGCAAGCCTTGTCTGAGACGCTGCAAAAGGCGTACGGCGTCAAGGTGATCGTGGAGCAGGTCGATCTGTCGGACGTGGCCGCCATCAACGGGTTGCACGCAAACCTCCGTGAGCGGGGAATCCCGGTGGAGATCCTGATCAACAACGCAGGCCATGGCTTGCAAGGCACCTTCCTGGACACGCCGATGCAGAGCGCCTTGGACATGCTGCAGCTGGACATCGCAAGCCTGACCGTCATGACGCGGCTCTTCGGCGAAGACATGCGCGAGCGCGGCCGCGGAAAGATACTGCTCGTCGCCAGCATGTTGGCTCAGTTTGGCGTGGAAGACATGGCCGTCTATGGCGCAGCCAAGGCCTACGTACTGCGCCTTGGGGATGCGTTGCATCGTGAGTTCAAGCGCGATGGTGTGACGGTCACCTCGCTGTGCCCCGGCATGTCGGACACCGGCTTTGCGCAGGCCGCCAAGCAGAAGATCACTTGGGGACTCAAGCTGCTGATGATGAAACCGGCACCGGTGGTGCGGGCAGGGATTCATGCGCTGCACACCGGGCGGATCAGTGTCGTTCCAGGCTTCAACAACAAGGCTGCCGTGGCGATGGTGTGGGCCACACCGCGATGGCTGCACCAGGCCATCTTTGCGCGCGTCATGAACGGTTGAGCGCCTTGTGCGTGGCGACTCGGCTCCAGCGAAGCAGCCATCGGCTCTCGATGCCCGAGCCTGCCTTGCATCGCGATCAGTGCGCTACACTATTTTTCGCCTTCACAGCGTTCGATCTGCTCCCTCCAACGGAGTCGTGCGCTTCGCACGTACTCACTCCATCGACAAGTCACGCTCCTCGTGGACACGTCTCAAAAACTCTCGAAACGCCCCTCCTCCGCGCAGGCAGATTCGCAAGAAGGTCCGGGCGAGGTCGATGAGCGCTTGTTCGTCGGTTCGATGGAAAAGGGCATGCGCATTCTGGAACTGTTCAACGAACATCCCTCGGCACTTTCGATCGGCGACATCGCTCAGCACACGGGAATGGGCCGCAGCGCGGCGCAGCGTTTCGTCTACACGCTTCACCGGCTCGGGTACCTCGGCAAGGACAGCGAGTCAAAAAAATACCTTCCTTCGCTGAAGCTCCTGGGGCTGGTGCGTGGCATCCATCGCCACCACCCGCAGCGAGAGCTCGCGTATCCACTGCTCGAGAAGCTCGCCAAGGAAACGCGCGAAACGGTGTCATGGGTCGAGCTGGACGGTGACGAGGTCGTCGTGTTGTTGAACATCCCTGGGGCGCACGTCACGGCCATCAACCTCCCGGTCGGAAGCCGCTTTCCTGCGCTCACCTCTTCATCGGGCCAGGTGCTTCTCTCGCAAGCGCCGCAGGCACAGCTCGCGAAGATGCTCGATGCCCTGTCACCCGCGGTGCGGGCCCGCTTCGGCACCCGCAGCCGATCGGAGGTACTTTCGATATTCCGCAAGGCGGCGGAAGACGGTCACTCGTTCACGGAGAAGAATTTCGGCGACGACGGCGTCTCCGTGTCGGTGCCCGTGACGGACATTTCGGGACGCCCCATTGCGGCCCTGAACGTATCGACCGTCCGTTCGCGCTACGACATCGCCCAAGTGCGCAAAGTGATTCTTCCCCGACTCCAACTGGCGGCGCGCGAAGCCTCCGTCTGAGCGCCGCGGCTCTCGCGCGCTTTTCCCCCTTTCCCCCTTTCCCCATTTCCCCATTTCCCCATGCCGGCGGCCGATGGCCGATGGCCGGCGAATAGCCCGCGCGCACGGCTGCAGGCGTACCCACATCCCCCACTTGACGAAGCGCTGGATAGCGCGCAATATTAATTGAAATGCAAGCAAGTCAATTGCATTGCAATTATCTATCGCTAAGGCTTTTTCACGGAACAAGATGTCGCAGGCAAACCATTCGACCGGCTCCGTCGCCATGGACTCGCTCAGCGAGGAAACGATCGGCGAACTGCTCGCTCGCCGCGCCCGCTCGAATCCTGAAGACATCTACTGCTCTTTCCGTAGCGAGCGCATCAGCGTCGGATTGCTGGACCGCCGAGTGAACCAGGTCGCGACCCTGTTGAAGTCGCAAGGCTTGCAAAAGGGCGACCGGGTCGCCGTCATGCTGCCCAGCCATCCGGACCATCTCTACCTGCTCTTTGCATTGGCCCGACTGGGAATGGTTCGCGTGCCGATCAACGTGCACCTGCTGGGCGCGCCGCTGGCCCACCTCCTCCACGAACTGGCGCCGCAGGCCATCGTGGCCGACACCGCACTCCGCGCGGCCCTCGATGAACTCGGAATCGCCCTGCCGCACATGATCTGGCGCAACGGCATCGACGCGGAATTCGATCGCTTCGCATCCTGCGACGAGGACAATGCAGCGCCCCTCGTGAAGACCGACGAGATCATCGCCCTCAGTCCCAGCTCGGGCACCACCGGCGCACCCAAGGGCGTTCTGAAGTCCGACCGCCAACTGCGCGCCGGACCGATGGCCATCCTTCGCTTGACGGAGGCCGGACCGGGTGACGTCTTCTTGTTTTGGGAGGCGCTGCACCACGGCTCCGGCGTGGCGGTCGCGATAGCCGCGCTGATGGGGGGCTTCCAGCTGGCGATGCTGGAACGCTTCAGCGCATCGCGGTTCTGGGACGACGTTCGTCGCCACCAGGCCACGCACATCCACTACCTGGGCAGCGTGCTGCCGATGCTGCTGAAGCAGCCGGAGCGCCCCAATGACCGCGAGCACGGCGTCCGCATCGCCTGGGGCGGCGGCTGTCCCGCCGAAGTGTGGCACGCGTTCGCCGAGCGTTTCGGCGTATCGATGCGGGAGGGCTACGGACTTTCCGAACTCATCACCTTCGTGACGGCAAACATCGACGGTCCGCCGGGCTCCATCGGCAAGCCGCTGTCGTACTACGAGATCTCGCTGCTCGCGGACGATGGATCGGTGGTGGCCGAACCGGGCGACAAGGGCGAGATCGCAATACGCGCGCTCGATCCACGCCTGGGCTTCCTGGGCTACTTCAGGAACCCGCAGGCCGATGCCGCCGCGCGCCGCGGCGAGCTATTCCTGAGCGGCGATCTTGCGCACCGAGATGCGAACGGCAATCTCTTCTACGCGGGGCGCAAGAAGGACATGCTGCGGCGGCGCGGAATCAACATTGCGGCCTGGGACGTCGAGAGCGTCTTTGCGCAGCACGATGCGGTGGCCGAGGTCGCGCTGGTCGGCGTTCCCAGTGACCTGGGCGAGGACGAGCTCAAGCTGTTCGTGCGTTTGCGCGAGGGCGCAAGCATCACGCCGGCCGACCTGATCCACTGGTGCAGCGGCAGGCTGCCGTACTTCCAGGTGCCCCGCTACGTGGAATTCATCGACGCCTTTCCCAAGACGCCGACGCAGCGGATCCAGAAGAAGGAACTGTCCCGCGGCGTGACGGGCGTATGGGACGCCGACGCCGCGGGCTTTCACGCGGCCAAGCGCTGAGGCTGCACCCGGTCTAGCGGTGTCCATCGATTTCCCGATTCCTCGACTGAAAGGAAAAACCATGATCCGAGTTCCCTTGAACCTCTGGCGGCATGCACTGGTGATGATGTCCAGCCTCGCTTTCTGCGCCTGGGCCCAGGCCGCCCTCGCCGACAAGCCCATTACCTTGGTCGTGGCCTTTCCGGCCGGCGGCGGCGTCGACGTGGTCGGGCGCATCCTTGCGCAGGGCATGTCACAGAAGCTGAAGCTCTCGGTGGTGGTGGACAACAAGGCGGGCGCCTCCGGTGCAATCGGGGCGCAGTTCGTCAAGCGCGCGGCACCGGACGGCCACACGCTTCTCATGGCACCGACCACCTCCTACGTGATGTCGGAAAAGATGTCCGGCACCGAGGCCGTCGGCTACGAAATCGCCAAGGACTTCAGGCCGGTGGCCACCGTCGGCGAGTTGCCCCTGGTCATGCTCGCGTCGAAGGCGAGCGGAATCACCAACTACGCGGAGTTGGCCGCCAAGGCCAGGCAACAGCCGGGCAAGCTCGCCTACGGATCGTCAGGCAATGGCTCGACCGAACACATCGTGACCGAGTGGTTCCGCCAGCAGGCGTCGCTCGAACTGTTGCACGTTCCCTATCGCGGCTCCGCGCCTGCGATGGCCGACCTGTTTGCAGGCGAGATCCAGTTCATGGTGACCACCTCGCCCACCGCGCTCACCAACTTGGCCTCAGGAAAGGTGGTGGCCGTGGGCGTGGCGAGCCCGCAGCGGCTGGACATCTTCCCGGGCCTTCCCACCTTCGCGGAACAGGGCCTGCCGCAGTTCGTTGCCGCTTCGGTGTATGCGGTGCTGGCGCCCAAGGGAACGCCCGATGACGTGATTGCCACCTTGAATGCGGCACTCAACGAGACACTGGACGATGAAGCAGTCAAGCGCCGCTACGCGCAGCTGGGGATCGAGGCCGTCCGCACCACGCCTGGGCAGGCGCGCGACAGGCTGCAAAACGAATCGAACAAATGGGAGCAGGTGGTGCAGCGGATCAGGGTCGCTCGATAGAACCCACAACACTTCTGGAGCCGATCAATGACAGACACAACTTCCACAAGGCCCTGCCTGACTCTTGCCATCGACAAGGGCGTCGCCCTGATCACGATGGACCGCCCGCACGCGATGAACGCGTTCGATCGTACGCAGCGCGAACTCTTCCAGTCTGCCCTCCTGTCGGCCGATGCCGACGCGGACGTTCGCGTCATCGTGATCACTGGCGCCGGCAAGGCCTTCTGCGCGGGCCAGGACCAGCACGAAAGCGCCGCCATGGACGCGGCGGGCTCGGCGGCTCGTATCGACAGCTACATGGCGCTCTACGAGGTGTTTCGTGGGCTCGGCAAGCCGGTCATCGCCCGGATCAACGGCGTGGCCGCCGGCGCAGGCCTGCAGATCGCGCTCATGTCGGACCTTCGCATCGCGTCCACCCAGGCACGCTTCGGCATGACGGAGTTCAAAGTGGGCTCCGCAGCGATCTTCGGCAGCGCGCTGCTTCATTCGATCATCGGCGAAGCTGCGATGAAACGGCTCGTGCTGCTGGCCGAGATCGTGCCGGCCGCACAGTCCCTGGCGCTCGGCCTGGTTCATGAAGTCGTGGACGACGCTCGCCTGGACGAGCGGGTGGCCGAGATCTGCACGCAGGTGTTGCAGTGGTCGCCGACCTCCGTGGCCATTACAAAATCGTGGTGGAAGGAGATGGGCGACGAGATGTTCGCCAAAGCTGCGGCTGCCGCCCGCCGCGGCCACGCCATCAACTTTGCGTCGGGCGCCTACTCGCTCGGCGCAAGGAAGTTCACCGAACGCAAGCAGGCGAACCGCGCCAATATGTAGAGCGCGGTCACCATGCAACACCGGAATGCGACAAACATCTCCTCCTCACAGCAGGTCTGTCAGTTCGCCAGGCCATAGCTGCGCGCTGTGAAGAATTCGCAAGATGCGAACGCAGTCCTTCGCTACGCGGTAGGCCACGATGTACGGTGTGCGGCGAACGATCAGCTCGCGCGTTCCCTTGACGCGCCCTGGACGCCCGCGCTCTGGAAACTTCAACAGCAGCAGCACTTGCGTAGCAATGCGCTCGTCCACTGCAATCGCGGCACGCGGGTCGTCTTGCTCGATGAAGTCGAAAATCCGATCCCGGTCATCCATCGCAAGCGGCGACCACTCCAGCCTCACGCGGGACCTTCACCCGCTTTTCGCATCGCAGCGGCTCGGCGCTTGGAAAAATGCGCTTCAACTTTCTCGTGCGGGACCGCAGGGCGCGGATCATCCAAGGCCTCCTGCACCTTGGCTCGGAACCAGGCGTCATGGGCGGCGGCATCAACGATCAAGCCCGCGGGCAAAGCGCCCTCCTTGGCCACACGCGTCAAGACGATCCTCATCACGTCGGAAACGGTGAGCCCGATGTTGTCGAGCACTGCGGTGGCGCGCTCCTTCACCTCAGCGTCTATGCGGGTCTGGACCAATGCGTTTGCGACCATGGCAGGCCTCCAAGTCAGAGAACAACAGCTGAATTGTAATTCAGTTGAATGACATCATGATATCAGCGGGTGCGCTTACGATTCGCATTCATACCCAGGCCGCCCATGCTCCTCCACGTCGACGAAGAGATCACCTTCCGCAAGCTCGAGATCCTGCTGGCGTTCATGGAGACCGGCAATCTGGCTCGCGCGGCGGAAAAGCTCGAGATCAGCGCGGTGAGCGTGCACCGCGCCCTGCATTCGCTGGAAACGGGGCTGCGCTGCGCGTTGTTCCGGCACGAGGGCCGCAACCTGCACCCGACCGAAGCCGCCAACGCGCTGGCAGAGGTGGCGCGTGAGGTGCTTCGCACCATGGCCCAGGGCATACGCTCCACGCGGGAAGTCGCCGGCTATTCGGCGGACCGGATTCGCATCGGCTCACTCTATTCGCTGACGAGCCGCACGGTGCCGCAGCTGATCATGGGAATGAAGCTGCGCAAGCCCGACCTGCACACCGAACTCGTGCTCGGGTCCAACGCCCACCTGTTGCAGAAGCTGCGGGACGGCGCGATCGACGCCGCGCTGATGGCGATCCCCGATGAGGTTTCGGATGTCGAATCGGAGCCGCTGTTCGAGGACGACATCCAGTTTGCCGCTCCGGTGGGCTCCCCCTACTCCGGGCAAAAGGAAATCGACCTGAGCAGCTGCGCCGGCGAACGCTTCGTCAGCCTGAGCGAAGGCTTCGCCACTTACCGAGGTTTTGTGGAGACTTTCCGCATAGCCGGCTTCACGCCCAACGTGGTGATGAAGACCGACGACATCTTCTCGCTGATGAACCTGGTGAGCGGCGGCGTGGGCTACACGCTGCTGCCGGGGCGGGTGCGCGGCGTCATGCCGCAAAAGGTGCAACTGATTCCGCTGCAGCCCAGGTACCTGATGCGCCAGACCATCGCGCTCAATTTCCTGCGCACGCGCGAACGCGATCCCAATCTGCTCGCGCTGCTGTCGGTTTGCCGCGTGGCCAAAGCCGACCTCGGCTGAGTCCGGGGCAGCTGATCAATCGGTGCGCCGCTATCCGCCCTGCGACGGGCGGAGTTGTGTTGGCCCGCGGCTCACCATGTATTGCGCAGCTCGCGAAGCTTGACGAACACGGTCTTCGGATCCGGCTTCTCGGGCAGATCGGGAAAGGCCTCGCGAAGCGTCGCAATGACGCTCGGGCTCGACAAGCGCAGGAAGGTGTTGATCTCTTTCTCTTCGCGGAGCGTCGTGACGCGGGCGTTGGCCGGGTCATGACCTGCCACGCCGGGCAGCAGCGCCTTGGCGGCAGCGTTGTCGGGCTCGCGCGCGAGCGTGAAACGCAGATTGTTTTCGATGTAGTCGTGGCCGGGGTAGACGCGGGTGTCGTCGGGCAGCTTGGCGAGTTGCTCGACAAAGGTGGTGTACATGGATTCCACATTGCCGCCGTTGTGGCAGTTGCCCGCGCCGGCGTTGAACAGCGTGTCGCCGGAGAACAGTGCCGGCCTTTCGGTGTGAGAGCGCAGGCAGATGTGGCACATCGTGTGCCCGGGCGTGTCCATGCATTCGAGCTCGACGGTCTTGCCGACCTTGATCACGTCGCCGGCCTTGACGCCGCGATCCACGCCGGCAATGCGAGAGCCCGACTGGTGGTGCGCAATCACCTTGGCGCCGGTCGCCGCCACGACGGCCTCATTGCCGCCGGTGTGGTCGTGATGCTCGTGAGTATTGAGGATTTGCGTGATTTGCCAACCCTTCTCCTTGGCGGCGGCCAGGCATTTCTGGTGGTCCAGGGGATCGATGGCAAGAGCCTCGCCGGTCTCAGGGCAAACGATCAGGTAGTTGTAGTTGCGATAGGCGTTGCCGGTCCAGATGCGTTCGACGATCATGAGTTGCTCCAGGTGTCAGATAAGAATGGCACGAACTTAACCCCGACGGCGTTGATGTGCTTCGTTCGGCGGCTCGGCACGGCCCTGAGTGCACATCGGGAGGCTGCACTTTCTGGCGCCACGCTCGACTGATCGCCCTTCGCCCCGCTGCAGATCTTCGTCGAGCTGATCTCGCGTGAGCTTGTGGGCGCGGCGTCAGCCAGATCAGGGTTAACCCTCGATCGTTTCACTGAGCGTAAAGGTCGCAGACGCCGCTTCATTGATCGTCCCGGAGGGGGTGCGTACCGTACGGACCCAGGCGCACAAGCATGTGCGCCGTACCTAAAACACCGGAGACGCATCGATGAGTTCACATTGGATTTCGATCTACGCACTGGTCGGCATGTTCGTTCTGGCCACGGTGCTGCCCATCAACATGGGCGTGATCGCCTTCGTCGGTGCGTTCCTGGTCGGCACGCTGGTGGCCGGCATGAACACGAAGGCGATCATGGGCGGCTTTCCGGCCGACCTGTTTCTCACGCTGGTGGGCATCACCTACCTGTTTGCGCTGGCGCAGAACAACGGCACCATCGACTGGCTCGTCAGGCTGGCGGTGCGCGCGGTTCGAGGGCGCATCGCCGCCATTCCCTGGATCATGTTCCTCATTGCCGCGCTGCTCACGGCGGTGGGGGCGGTCAGCCCGGCGGCGGTGGCCATCATCGCGCCGATCGCGCTGGGCTTTGCCGCCAAGTACGGCATCAATCCGCTGCTCATGGGCTTGATGGTCGTGCACGGCGCGCAGGGCGGCGGCTTCTCGCCGATCAGCATCTATGGCGGCATCACCAACAAGATCGTCGCCAAGGCCGGCCTGCCGCTCAACGAGATGGCCACCATGCTGGCAAGCCTGGGGATCAATCTGTCCGTGTCGCTGCTGCTGTTCTTCCTGATGGGTGGCATGAAGCTGATCCGCCAGAGGGCCGACGTGACCGGCGCAGTACCAGCAACACGCCGCGCTGCACATGCGCAGGGCGGGGCGCAGGTATTCGGCGATGCGGAGGCCGAATCGTTCGCGGAAGAGCGCCGCGTCGCGACTGCGGCTGGCGAGTCGCTCATGGACGCGGCGCCGGCTGTCCCGGCCGACCAGGGTCCGCGCCTCTACCAGATCGCCACCGTCGCAGGGCTGCTGGCGCTGGCCGTGCTGACACTGTTCTTCAAGCAGGACATCGGCTTCGTCTCGATCACCATCGGCCTGGTGCTGACGCTGATGGCGCCCAATCTGCAAAAGCGCGCCCTGGGCCAGGTGTCGTGGCCGGAGATCATGCTGATCGTGGGTGTCAGCACCTACGTGGGCGTGATGGAAAAGATGGGCACGATCGATTTTGTCGGCCACAGCGTGGCCGGACTCACCTCGCCCATGGTGGCCGCGTTGCTGCTGTGCTTCGTTGGCGCCGTGGTGTCGGCCTTTGCCTCATCGACCGCGGTGCTCGGCTCGCTGATTCCCCTCGCGGTGCCGTTCCTGCAGGGCGACACGGGCGTCAGCGCCATCGGCTTCATCGCGGCCATGGCCGTGTCCTCGACCATCGTCGACGTCAGTCCGTTCTCCACCAACGGCGCGCTGGTGCTTGCCAGTGCAAAGGGCGTGGACCGCGACGTGTTCTTCCGGCAGCTGATGGTGTACGGTGCCATCGTGACGCTGGTGGCGCCCGTGATGGTGTGGCTGCTCTTCGTGGTCCTGTGAGGCGCATCTTCTTGTTTTTGATCGACCTTCAACTCCTCTTTCTATGACTTCCAGCTCCTGGACTACCAAGGCCGACGACCGCAATGCCCGGCTGGCGCGCGCGGCCGAAGCGCTCGGGAACCGCCTCGCCGGCAAGCGTGTCGAGACCGAAGCCATCGCCGCCCTGCTCGAAGCGGTGCTCTCGCCCGGCGATCGCGTCTGCCTCGAGGGCAACAACCAGAAGCAGGCCGACTTTCTCGCGCGCGCACTGGTCCAGGTCGATCCGGAAAAAGTGCATGGCCTTCACATGGTGCAGTCGGTGCTGGCGCTTCCTGAGCACCTGGACGTGTTCGAGAACGGCGTGGCCGCGCGGCTGGACTTCAGCTTCTCGGGGCCACAGGGTGCGCGGCTGGCCAAGCTGGTGTCGGCCGGCCGCATCGAGATTGGCGCGATCCACACGTACCTCGAACTGTTCGCGCGCTACTTCATCGACCTCACGCCCAAGGTCGCGCTGGTCGCCGCACAGGCGGCCGACGCCGAAGGCAATCTCTACACCGGCCCCAACACCGAGGACACGCCGGCCATTGTCGAAGCCACGGCGTTCTCGGGCGGCATCGTGATTGCTCAGGTCAACGAGATGGTCGACGGCAAGACCACCACGCTGCCGCGCATCGACATCCCCGCCGACTGGGTGAGCTTCGTGGTCAAGGCGCCGCGCCCGAATTTCATCGAACCGCTGTTCACGCGCGACCCCGCCCAGATCAGCGAGGTCCAGATCCTGATGGCCATGATGGCCATCAAGGGCATCTATGCCGAGTACGGCGTGCAGCGCCTGAACCACGGCATCGGCTTCGACACCGCGGCCATCGAGCTGCTGCTGCCGACCTATGCCGAGTCGCTCGGTCTCAAGGGCAAGATCGGCAAGCACTGGGCGCTGAACCCGCACCCGGCGCTGATTCCGGCCATCGAGGCGGGCTGGGTGGAGTCCATCCATTCCTTCGGCTCCGAGCTGGGCATGGAGGACTACATCCGCGCGCGTTCCGACGTGTTCTTCACCGGCCCCGACGGCAGCCTGCGCAGCAACCGTGCGTTCTGCCAGGCGGCGGGCCACTACGCCTGCGACATGTTCATCGGCTCGACCTTGCAGATCGACCTCGACGGCAACAGCTCGACCGCCACGCTGGGCCGCATCGCCGGTTTCGGCGGCGCGCCCAACATGGGCGCCGACGCGCGCGGCCGGCGGCATGCGAGCCCGGCCTGGCTCAAGGCCGGGCGCGAGGCGCGGGCCGGGCGCACCGGGGCGGCCGGCACGCCGCGCGGGCAGAAGCTGGTGGTGCAGATGGTCGAGACCTTCCGCGAGCACATGCAGCCGGCCTTCGTCGACCGGCTCGACGCCTGGACGCTGCAGGAGCAGGCCGGCATGGACCTGCCGCCGATCATGATCTACGGCGACGACGTCTCGCACATCCTCACCGAAGAGGGCATCGCCAACCTGCTGCTGTGCCGCAGCGACGCGGAGCGCGAGCAGGCCATCCGCGGCGTGGCCGGCTATACGGCAGTGGGCCTGGCGCGCGACAAGCGCGCGGTCGAGAACCTGCGCGACCGCGGCGTGATCCGCCGGCCGCAGGACCTTGGCATCGACCCCCGCCAGGCCACGCGCAACCTGTTGGCCGCACGCAGCATGCGCGACCTGGTGCGCGCCTCCGGCGGCTTGTACCAGCCGCCCAAGCGCTTCCGAAACTGGTAGCAGGAGATTCAACAATGAGCGACGTTCCCGCAGGGCTCGAAACCCTGGACTTTTCCTTTTCCGGCGGCCGGCCGGCCGGTGCCTTTGCGCCGGTGCTGGTCGGCGTGGTCGGTTCGGGCAACCTCGAGGTGCTGCTCGAGCCCGCCGGCGGCCATGGCTGCGCCGTGCGTGTCGAAACCTCGGCGCGCGGCTTCGGGCCGATCTGGCAGGCCGTGATGAACGACTTTCACGCGCGCCATCCGCTGGCCGGCGTGCGCGTGTCGATCAACGACATGGGTGCCACGCCCGCGGTGGTGAGCCTGCGGCTCGACCAGGCAGTGGCCGAGATCACCGGAGGCCAACCATGATCAGCTATGCCGAATGCTCCGCGCGCGAGCGGCTGGCGCTGCTGCTCGACCCAGGCAGTTTTCACGAATGGCTGCCGCCGAGCGAGCGGGTCATGAGCCCGCACCTGGCGCAACTCGGCGTGCCCTCGGCCTTCGACGACGGCGTGGCGGTGGGCCGCGCGATGCTCGACGGCCGCAGTGTGTTCGTGGCCGCGCAGGAAGGCGCATTCATGGGCGGCGGCGTGGGCGAGGTACACGGCGCCAAGCTGGTCGGCTTGCTGCAGCGCGCGCTGCGCGACCGTCCTGCAGCCGTGCTGCTGCTGGCCGAATCAGGCGGTGTGCGTTTGCACGAGGCCAACGCCGGTCTCATTGCAGTATCGGAAGTGATGCGCTCGCTGCTCGACGTGCGCGCCGCCGGCATCCCGGTGCTCGTGCTGATCGGCGGTGCCAACGGCTGCTTCGGCGGCATGGGCATCGTGGCGCGCTGTGCCGACTACATCGTGATGAGCGATGTCGGGCGGCTGGCGATGTCGGGCCCCGAAGTGATCGAGGCCTCCCACGGCGTGGATGAATTCGACTCGCGCGACCGGGCGCTGGTCTGGCGCACGACCGGCGGCAAGCACCGCTGGCTCACTGGCGACTGCGATGCGCTGGTCGAAGACGACGTTGCCGCTTTTCGCGCGGCGGCCATCGCAGCCATCGACGTGTCCAAGCCATTGACGCTGGAAGCGCTCGAGCAGGAGCACGCATTGCTCACGAAGCGCCTGCACGCCCTGGACACCATAGACACCACAGACCGCGACGAGGCGGCACTGCTCTGGAGCGCACTCGGCATTGCCGATGCACGGCAGGTGCCGGAGCTTTCGGTGGAAGCCGTCCGCGCGCTTCGCACCGCTTAAAAGAGGGGTTACTCCATGCAGTGGAATTCACTTGTCACCCAACTCTTCGGCCCGTACCACGGCATGCGCGAAGACGGCGATTTTCTGCAGGGCGAAGTCATTTTCGACGGCGAGCCCATTGCCGTGATCGGCACCACCAACCATGCGCCGATCGGCGTTCGGCTCGCGCTGGCTCAGGCCCGCGTGGTCCTGGACACCGTCGCGCAGCACCCCGGCCGGCCGACCCTGCTCTTGATCGACACCCAGGGCCAGCAACTGCGCCGGCGCGACGAACTGCTCGGCATCAACCGGGCGATGGCGCACCTGGGCGCAAGCATAGATCTGGCGCGGCGCCGTGGCCACCGCGTGATAGGCCTGGTGTACGACCAGGCGCTGTCCGGCGGCTTCATCACCTCGGGCTTGATTGCCGACGCCTGCTACGCGCTGCCGGATGCCGAAATCCGCGTGATGCGCATCCCCGCCATGGCGCGAGTGACCAAGCTGCCGGAGGAAAAGCTCACTGCCCTGTCGCAGTCCAACCCGGTGTTCGCACCCGGCGTGCAGAACTACGTGGCGATGGGCGGCGTGCGCGCGCTCTGGCGGGGCGACCTGCAAGCCTGCCTGCGCGAGGCGCTGGCCCACACGCCAACAGACGACCGGCGCGCACGAGACGGGGCCGAACGGGGCGGACGCCGCCTGGCCGCCGCTGTCGTGCAGCGCGTGCTGGACGCTGCTTGACCGCCGCTTGAATGCGCACCACCGCCATGCTTGCGCTGCGTCGCCACCAACTCGCCCACCTCTCCACGAGCGGCTGGGCCACCGTGCTGGGCCGGCCATGGGATGCGCAGGCACGCGACTGCCTCGCGCATTGGGCTTCGCATCAGTTGCCGCTGGTCGTGACGCGCCAGCCGGCGGACGCCACGGCCGATGGTTGGACCGCGCTCGGTTTGCCCGCGCCTGCGCACTGGGACAGGCGCCGGCTCGCGCTGCAGGTGCCGCACGCGGCGGTGCAAGGCCTCGGCGAATTCCCACGGCTTGACGACATGCAGGAGCTGCTGCCGCCGCCGGCGCATGGCGCGGTACGTGAACTGCTCGGCAGGCTCGACGCATGCCATGCGACGGCTCGCGTGTTCGGCAGCTTCGGCTGGCAGGCCATCAGCGGCTTCGATCACGTGCGGACCGATTCCGATCTCGATCTGTCGATTCCCGTCGACGGGGCGGGACATGCCGATGCCGTGGTTCGTGCACTCGGATCTTTCGAAGCGGAACGTCCCCGTCTGGATGGCGAGCTCACATTCGCGGACGGTGCGGCGGTTGCTTGGCGTGAATGGCGCGAGTGGCGCGCCGGACATGCGCGGGCGGTGATGGTCAAGCGCCTTGACGGCGTGTGCCTGCAGCGCGATACGGCGTGGTGCGCGCATGCGGAGATGACGGAACTGGCGGTATGAGGAACTCCGCGCTCTCGCTGGCACAGGATTCACGAGTGACACCGGCGGCCATCGGACGCGCCGCCACACTCGCGCTGTACGACGAACTGTCACTTTCGCCCAAGCCTGGCCTCGTCACGTTGATCGACTGCGGCAGCCACGACGACATGGACGCGCACACTTTCATGCGCAGCCTGTTCTCGTTGCGCCGCTACTTCGTCCAGATTGCCGAGGCCGGTTTTGGCGTCGCGGATTTCGCCGTGCTCGAGCAGCATGGCATCGCGGCGGAGGCGCGCATGCTGGCCGCAACCGGCGGCGTCAACACGCACCGCGGTGCGATCTTCATGCTCGGCCTGCTGTGCGCGGCAGCAGGCGCTGCGCTGCGAGAACAAGGCGGCGCATTGCGGCCGGCAGCACTGCGAGATGCGCTGCGCCGGCACTGGGGCGACGCACTGGCTCGCCGAAGCCAGCGGCCATCCGCTCTGCCCGGCGGCATCGCTGCGCGGCGCCACGGCCTGCGCAGCGCATCCGAAGAAGCGGCCCTGGCGTTTCCCGTGCTGTTCGAAACAGCGCTCCCCGCATTGAACGATGCACGGGCCCGAGGCCTTTCACCGCGCCTGGCCCGGCTCGACACCTTGTTCCACATCATCGCGGTGCTGGACGACAGCAATCTTGCGCACCGCGGCGGCCTCGCCGGCCTTCGCGATGCCCAGCGCGCTGCGCAAGACTATCTGGATCGAGGAGGCGTTGCGCGGCCTGAAGGGCTCCTGGAGGCGCAAGCCTTTGCGGACGATTTCGTACGGCACCGCCTGTCGCCCGGCGGCGCAGCGGATACGCTGGCCGCAGCCTGCTGGATCCGCCGCGTGTGTACGGGCCCATGAGCTTCGCACTGCTTTTTTCGGGCCAGGGCACCCAGCATCCCGCCATGCTGCCCTGGTTGGCGGACGACCCGCTGGTGCGCCGCACCTGCGCGCAACTCGGCGTCGACGATTGGCGCCGTGCGCTCGCCGATCCCAACTGGGCCGAACGGAATGACAACGCGCAAACGCTGCTGACCGGCCTTGCGCTGGCAGCCTGGGGGCAGCTCGCACCCATGGTCCCGTCGCCGGCCGCGGTCGCAGGCTACAGCGTCGGCGAGTTGGCCGCCTTCAGCGCGGCGGGCGTGATCGATCCCGCCACGACCGCGGCGCTTGCTCCGCGCCGGGCCGAGGCCATGGATCGTTGCGCCGCGCGCGCGCCCGGAGGCCTGCTGGCCGTCAGCGGCTTGGCGGAGCAGAAGCTCGAACAGTTGCGTGTCGAGGCCGGACTCGAACTCGCCATTCGCAACGGCAATGCAAGCGTGGTCCTCGGCGGCCCGATCGCCGCATTGGACGACGCCGAGCGCATGGCCCAGGCAGCCGGTGCGCAGTGCACGCGCCTGCGGGTCAACGTCGCGTCGCACACGCCCTGGATGCGCGAAGCGGCGGAGAGCTTTTCGCTCGCGCTTGCCGAAGTGCCCTTTCGCGCGCCGCAGGTCGTGCTGTTCAGCAATGCGGGGGATCGCATTCGAGATGCAAAGTCCGCCCGTGCGGCTTTGGCGGCCCAGATCGCACAGACCGTTCGCTGGGACGAATGCATGGAAAACATCTCGGCCCGGCAGGTGCGCTGTGTGCTGGAGGTGGGGCCCGGTCAGGCGCTGGCGCGCATGTGGAACCAGCGCTACCCCGCCATCCCGGCACGCGCCTGCGACGATTTCCGCAGTGCCGATGCAATTGCAGCCTGGCTGAACAGCCACGCGGAGCCATGAGTCCAGGCAGCGCACTTGAAGTCTTGAATCGAACAACAGGAGATCCATCGTGAGCAGCAACGAAGCAATGACCCTCTTTCCAGCCCCGGACATGAAGGACGCCCATGTGTCCGGCATGGCCGCGTATGAACGATTGGTCGCCGAGGCGGAGGCCGACTACAGCGGCTACTGGTCGCGCCTTGCTCGCGAATTCCTGAGCTGGAGAACGCCGTTCACCCAAGGGCTCGACGAGAGCCAATCGCCGTTCTTCAAGTGGTTCGAGGACGGCACGCTGAACGTGTCCTACAACTGCCTGGACCGCCAGGTCGAGCGCGGGCTCGGCGACAAGACGGCAATCATCTTCGAAGCCGACGACGGACAAGTGACGCGGGTCAGCTACCGCGAGCTGCTCGCTCGCACCTGCCGGATGGCCAATGCGCTGAAGGCGCGCGGCGTGAAGAAAGGCGACCGCGTCGTCATCTACATGTCGATGAGCATCGAGGGCGTGGTCGCCATGCAGGCTTGCGCGCGCATCGGCGCCACGCACTCGGTGGTGTTCGGCGGCTTCTCGGCGCAGAGCTTGCGCGACCGCATCCAGGATGCCGGCGCCGTGATGGTCGTCACCGCCGACGAACAGGTGCGCGGCGGCAAGCAGCTGCCGCTCAAGGCCATCGTCGACGATGCCATTGCGCTGGGAGGCTGCGAGAGCGTGAAGAACGTCATCGTCTACCGGCGCACCGACGGGCCAATCGGATGGGAGCCCTCCCGCGACCGCTGGCTGCACGACGAGACACAAGCCCAGCCGGAGACCTGCGAACCTGAATGGGTGGGCGCCGAGCATCCCCTGTTCGTGCTCTACACCTCCGGATCGACCGGCAAGCCGAAGGGCGTGCAGCATTCCAGCGGCGGCTACCTGCTGCATGCGGTGCTGACGACGAAGTGGACTTTCGACCTGAAGCCGGACGATGTGTTCTGGTGCACTGCGGACATCGGCTGGGTCACGGGCCACACCTACATCGCCTACGGCCCGCTGGCATTGGGCGCCACCGAGGTCGTGTTCGAGGGCGTACCCACATATCCTGACGCGGGCCGCTTCTGGAAGATGATCCAGGACCACAAGGTCAGCGTGTTCTACACCGCGCCGACGGCGATCCGCTCGCTGATCAAGGCGGCCGAGGGCAACGACGCCGTGCACCCCAGGCGCTACGACCTGTCGAGCCTGCGCATCCTGGGCTCGGTGGGTGAGCCGATCAACCCTGCGGCGTGGGAATGGTTCCATCAACACGTCGGCGGCGGGCGCTGTCCGATTGTCGATACTTTTTGGCAGACCGAAACAGGCGGCCACATGATCACGCCGCTGCCGGGCGCCACGCCGCTGGTGCCCGGCTCCTGCACCCTGCCCTTCCCCGGCATCGCGGCGGCCATCGTCGACGAGACCGGCACCGATGTGCCCAACGGTCAAGGCGGCATTCTCGTGGTGAAGAAGCCGTGGCCGAGCATGATCCGCACGATCTGGGGCGATCCGGAGCGCTTCAAGGCGAGCTACTACCCCCCGGAACTCAAGGGCTACTACCTGGCGGGAGACGGCGCGATCCGCGATGCGAAGACCGGCTATTTCACGATCACCGGGCGCATCGACGATGTGCTCAACGTCTCGGGCCATCGCATGGGAACGATGGAGATCGAGTCCGCGCTGGTCTCGTGCACCGCCCTCGTCGCCGAAGCCGCGGTGGTCGGCCGCCCCGACGACACCACGGGCGAGGCGATCTGCGCCTTCGTCGTGCTGAAGCGCGCGCGTCCCACGGGCGATGAAGCGAAGAAGATCGCCAACGAACTGCGCAACTGGGTCGCCAAGGAAATCGGCCCGATCGCAAAGCCCAAGGACATCCGTTTTGGCGACAACCTGCCAAAGACGCGCAGCGGCAAGATCATGCGCAGGCTGCTGCGCTCCGTCGCCAAGGGCGAGGCCATCACGCAGGACACCTCGACGCTGGAGAACCCGGCCATCCTGGAGCAACTGTCGGAACGGAACTGACGACACGCCGGCACTGGCGTCCGCCGCCGCGCCGTTCTATGCTTTGAGTCTTGCCGGACGGCCGGCAAGAAAGAGCGTTTGTCGTCAACCTGTTCAAGGAATGATCATGTCACTGCGCATCAACGATATTGCCCCCGACTTCACGGCCCAGACGACCCAGGGGCCGATCAAGTTTCACGAATGGATCGGCGACGGCTGGGCGATTCTGTTCTCGCACCCCAAGGACTTCACGCCGGTTTGCACCACCGAGCTGGGCTACATGGCGAAGATCGAGCCCGAATTCACCAAGCGCAACACCAAGCTGATCGGCCTGAGCGTCGATCCAGTCGATGCCCACGACCGCTGGGCCAAGGACATCGAGGAAACCCAAGGCTACCTGCCCAAGTACCCGATGATCGGCGACACCGACCTTGCGGTGGCCAAGCTGTACAACATGCTGCCGGCCGAGGAGCCGGGCACGTCCGAGGGTCGTACCGCGGCGACCAATGCGACGGTGCGATCGGTGTTCGTGATCGGGCCCGACAAGCGCATCAAGCTGATGCTGACCTATCCGATGACGACCGGGCGCAACTTCGACGAGATCCTGCGCGTGCTCGACTCGATGCAGCTGACCGCGACGCACAAGGTTGCCACGCCCGTCAACTGGCAAAAGGGCGAGGACGTGATCATCGCGGGCTCGGTGTCGGATGAGGACGCCAAGAAGCTGTTCCCCGCGGGCTGGAAGTCGCCCAAGCCCTACCTGCGCGTGGTGAAGCAGCCCGGCTGATCGCGAGCGCAGCATCATGGTCTTCGCGCAGATCGCGACCGGCGGCTGCCAGTCCTACCTCATCGGCTGCGACCAGACCTGTGCCGCCGCACTCATCGATCCGGAGCTGAGCCAGATCGACCACTACATCGCGCTCGCCGCCCGCGACGGCGTACGCATCCGCTACCTGATCGACACCCACACGCACGCCGACCACTTCTCCGCGACCCGCGAACTCGCGCGCCAGTTGAACGTGCCCGTAGTCATGCACCACGCGAGCCCCGCGCCCTTCGTGGACATGCGCATCGGCGACGGCGAGATGATCGTCGTCGGGCGCCTGCGGGTGCAGGTCACTCATACCCCGGGGCACACCGCCGACTCGATGTGCCTTCAGGTAGAAGACCGCCTGTTCACCGGCGACACGCTGCTAATCGGCGCCACCGGGCGCACCGACCTGCCCAGCGGCGACCCCGAAGCACTCTACGACAGCCTGTTCAACCGCGTGCTGCGAATGGACCCGGCGCTCAAGGTCTGCCCCGCGCACGACTACAAGGGACGCACCTACTCGACGATCGCCGAAGAGATCGCATCCAACCCGCGCCTGCAGGCGCGCGAACGCGAGGCCTTCGTCGAGATGATGCGCAGCCTCAACCTCACGATGCCGACGCACATCACCGAGGCGCTGCGCACGAACATGAGCGGCGGCAAGACCGTGGCGAGCCTGCTCGCCGAAGCGACGGCGGGGGTGCCCTTCATGTCGCTGGCCGAACTCAAGGCGCGCGTCGAGGCCGCGGAGGACGACCTGATCGTGCTCGACGTGCGCGAGCGCGACGCCTACGAGGCCGGCCACATTCCCGGCGCACGCCTGCTGCCGCGCGGCCAACTGGAATTGCGCGTCAACCAGGACCTGCCCGATCCCACGCGGCGCATCCTCACCTGCTGCGAGCTTGGCTACATCTCGACGCTGGCGGCTTCGACGCTGCGCGGCATGGGTTTTCTGCACGCGGTCGCACTGGACGGCGGCATGAAGGCCTGGCGCGAGGCAGGCTATCCGCTGACGGCGGGGCGCGTGGCCTGAGCACCCCGGGCCACTAGCCCGTGCGCGAGATCGCAACGCGCGATCCGCGTCGACGGGTATCGCGGCTATGACGAGACATCGAGCCGACGGCGGAAGTCGCCTGGCGTGCATCCTTCAATGTTGCGAAAGAACTTGGTGAAGTTGGTCGCCTCATCGAAGCCAAGCCGCTGCGCGATCGCGGAAATCGGCATCTCCGTGTGCACGAGCAGGCGCTTGGCTTCCAGCGCAAGGCGCGAGGCGATAAAGGCCTTCGCACCGACGCCAGCCACCGCACTGCAGATGCGAGTGAGGGTCTTCTCGGAACATCCCATGGCATGTGCGTAGCGCGAAACGTGATGCCACTCATGCACCTTCGCGTCCAAAAGCCGTTTGAAAAGACGAAAGCGCTCCGGCGCGTCGGCCGATGCTCCGGCGGGCGGCTGTTGCTCGGCGTGAAAGATGTGCAGCCGCATCACGAGCGTTGCCAGTTCACTCTGGAGCAGCCAGTTCAGCAGCGGTTGCCGGGCTTCGAGCGTGCACTCCTCCTCGAGCCGCGCGAGCGTGTCGGCCAAGAACCGACCCGTCGACCGGTCGAGGCGCAGATGGCCAGGAAGCGCATCGATCAGTTCAGGCATCTGAAGGCGTTCCTCGCCTTGCGAAGCCTGCAGCAGTTCGGGTCGGAACAGCAGGAGGGTTGCGTCCCAACGGCTTCCCGGGCCGAAGCGGTGAATCTGTCCGGGCCGGATAGTCAGCAGCGATCCGGCGCCACACTCGATGTGACTGAAGTCCACCACGGCGCGGCATTTTCCGCGTTTGACGTGCACGAACATGTGAAAGTCGTAGCGGTGGTGACGCTGTAGGTGGGCTCGGGGCACCCTTCGTCTTAAGTCCGACATCGAGAAGACCTCGAGATCCAGCGCGCTCTCGGCCGAGGGCCGATATGGGACCTGCTCGATATCGATGGGTCTCGTTCCGCGCGGCATCGACCCATTGTGTCCGATATTCACCATTTGGCCACCGACTTTGATCGTGTCGAACACGCCGGGAACTCGGACAATATGGGAACACGGGTACCGGGCGACCGCCATGCCCCCGGGTCCCATCCTGATAGACAGTCCGAGGCGACAGATGCACACCACAAACCGACAGTTCATGGCTCGCTTCGTGGAGTTCATCAACACCGCGGACCCGCGGCTCGCCACAGAGTTGGTTTCTCCGGACGCGGTGTTTCACGTTCCGGGGCGCGCCGAACCCGTGCACGGGCCACAAGGCTACCTGGAGATCATCGGGATGATGCGTGGCGGATTCCCCGACATTCAATGGACTCTTGAGGAAACCGTCATCGAAGGTGATGTCATCGCGGCGCGATTCACGATGCGCGGGACGCACCGCGGAGCTTTCTTCGGCGTGCCTCCCACTGGCAAGACGATTGCCGTGCAAGCGCTGAACATCTATCGACTCTCGACCGGGAAGATCGTCTCCGAAGTGGGGCAACCAGACCTGCTCGGACTGATGCAGCAGATCGGCGGGTTGCCGCGTTCCTGAGGCCCTGTACGTGCCGTTTGCATCGGGCTCCAGCCCAGGCAGCAGCGCGCCGTCGTCGCTCTACAAGTTCGATGGCACGAACTGGACGCGACACGGAGCTGTTCGTCCACACGTCGATCACGACCTCGCCGACCCGTCGCACCGGCATGCCATGGCATGGAACAACCCGTCCTTCGTCGTCGGACAGGGGCGCGAACTGGGTCCGCATCGACGGCGACGCGCATCGTTACGGCGGTGTATCGCGCATCGGCGCCGACACCAGCATCTACGGCCGGGTGTTCATGCCGGGCCGAGGGCTTGACTACAACTACTGAGTCTTGCCGCGACAACATTGCCAAAAGAAAATTTTATCTAAGAAGAAACGAATGCCGCCAGTACTGAACACCATGTCCCATGTCCGTCGCGTCGCGATCGCCTTCCTGAGTGCAGGCGTCGCCGCCTGCGGCGGCGGAGGGGGCGGCTCGTCGCCGACGACCGCCGCTGGGACATCCGCACTTGCCTTTGCACCCGTACCTGCACCTGCACCTGCACCTGCACCTGCACCCGTACCTGCACCCGCGTCCGCACCCCCACCTGCGTCCGCACCTGCGCCCGCACCTTCGATCACTACAGCCCTCGGCAAACCCGGCCGGCTCCTCGTGGGCCTCGGCGCGGCCAGTACTTTCGAGGACATGAACGCCCAGCAGATCGCTCCGGACATCATCGATACCTATCTCGTGGCGGTCACGGGTTTCAACTCTGGCGGCGGTAACGCATGGCCTCAATGGCTATACGGCGCTCCGGACGGTGGCGTCGTGACAAAATTTTCCAACGACGTCGCGGCCATGGGCGCCGTACCGATGTTCACTCTGTTCCAGATGCCTTCCCTGCGGGGTGGCGACGTCACCGTCATCAACGACGCGCCGTTCATGGCCGCCTACTGGGCGCAAGTCAAGTTGATGTACCAGAAGATCGGCGAGACCGGCCGCCCCACCCTGGTCAACCTCGAGCCTGACTTCTGGGGCTTCGCAGAGGGCAGTGCACCCGGCGGCGACCCGGCGAAGTTGCCGGCGCGCGTGAGCACGGTGCCGGAATGCGCCAGCCAACCGAATACGGCCGTCGGCGTCGTCGGTTGCCTGTTGACGCTCGGACGGACGTACGCGCCCAAGGCGAGGATGGGCTTCCCCCCGTCGTTGTGGGCGGGGGATGCAAACGCCACCGGCAGCTTCATGGCAAAACTCGGTGCAGACAAGGCCGACTTCATCGTGGCGCAGACGAGCGATCGCGATGCAGGTTGCTTTGAAGACCCGATGCCCGTGAAAGAGTGTGCGAATCGCGGCCCCGGCCCGTTCTACCTGGACGAGAACAACATCACCACACCGAATTTCAACCAGAGCCTGGACCAGTGGAGCACGGTGCGACGCCACCTGGGCGGCCTGCCGATCCTCTTCTGGCAGACCCCCATGGGCGTGCCCTCGACGACCCCCGGCGGAACTCCAAAGCACTATCGGGACAACCACGTCCAGTACATGCTGACGCATCCAACGCAGTACACGGGCAACGGCACATTCGCGATCGTCTTCAGTCCCGGGGACGCCACGTCGGCGGACATCACGACCGATGGCGGTCAGTTCGCGCGCCTGTCCCGCGCCTACCTGGCGAACCCGGCTCCGTTTCCCCCCTGAGCTCAACGGCAGAACAAGGAACCGCGATTCTGAGCCGGTCGTCACGCCACTCGCTTCGTGATGGTGCGTACGGGGGCCGGCTCGAACTGTGGTTCACTCAAGCTTGCCGAGCCGCGGCCAATAGCAGAAGCAATGTTCCGCCGCTGTGGTGACCCTGCAGGATGGAGCGGCAAATGAAGGCTTTCTCAACCTCAAGATTGGACCGCGGCTGGAGTGCTCAATTTTGAAAAGGCGCCAACAGGGCCTATCACCCGTTCTGGTGCGTGGTGCCCCAGCACTGGCATCCGCCGAAGGTCGCCCTGCGACTCAGTTGAGCGTTTAAAGCCGAAGTAGCCGCCTCGCGGGATCCTGAGCCGACCTTCGAGTGCCCCGAAGCAGACGCAAACCAAGAGGGCCGCGTTCAACATCAATTGGCGATAGGGCATGCCGTCAACGCCCTCACTCCGCGCAGTTCAGCATCCACTGAACACCAAAACGATCAGTCAACTTGCCGTAGTAGTCTCCCCAAGGCTGAATGCCCAAGGGCGTCGTGACTGTCCCGCCAGCGGCCAGCTCTCGGAAGAGCCGGTTCGTGGAATCGCGATCGTCCATGGCCAGCAAATGCGCGGAGCCTCGCATCGGCTCGGCGTCCTCGTTGTCCGAAGCATGGAAGAGCAGGCCTGGTCCCTCGAACTTGGCGTGCATGACCTTGCCACGCATAGTTTCGTTCGTGACGGGCATCCCATCGACTCCGTAGCGCAGCACCTCGACGACGCGGCCTAGACCGCATCTCGTATAGAAAGCCAAGGCCTGATCACAGGTCGTGGTGAAGAACAGATAGTTCGAGAGTTGCATGGAGTTGTACCGAGGTGACGCGGGGCTGTGACGCGGTCGGCCTCACGCCGCGGAATCGCTTTGCAGCCCCTTGCCGTCAGGCAGCAGCGGCCCCTTCGCCGAGCTGCGCATTGGTGAGCGCCGTTCCAGCAATGCCCCAGGCCCCGTCCACCGCATGGATCACATTGACCCAGATGCGCTCCTTCGGATGCTGCGCGCCAGACAGCTCATGAATGATGCTCGTGGCTTCTTCGATGTAGCCGACTTGAACCTCCCGGCTGGCAAACGCGAAGGATGGGACCTTCCATTCGACGAAAGCCACCGAAGCCTCCTTTGATCCGGAGTACGTGTGCTCCTTCGGCAAGACATGGATCGAGCCAACGATGTTGGGCGCCATTGCCTTGTTTTCCGCCAGGCCGTGCCATTTGAGCATGGCGTCGGACAGGCGGCTGAAGGCCACCTTTTCTTGGCCTTTGGGAAGAACGCCCTCGGTGAGGGTGAGCGTAAGCGGCATGGATACTCCAAGTAGGAAAAACGGCGTCGACTCACACGCTGCGATCTGCAGGGCATTTCAAGTAACGACCGTTATTTAGATAATACATAACGATCGTGTTTTGAACAACTACAATCGTCAGCTTCACATGTCGAAGGAACCCCTCGTGTCAAGGTCCGAACAGAAGGTGCAGACGCGGCAACGCATCCTGGAGGGCGCAGGTCGCGGGTTTCGCAAGGCTGGATTCGGCGGGATCGGGGTGGACGGCTTGGCAAAGGAGGCAGGCGTGACGTCGGGCGCGTTCTACGTTCATTTCGACTCAAAGGCCCATGCATTCCGTGAATCGATCGCACAAGGCATGGCTGAACTGAGAGGCGGCGTGCAGTACTACCAAGCAGAGCATGGGCGCGCTTGGTGGCCAGAGTTCGTGCGCTTCTATCTGGGCCCCAAGCGCAGGTGTGACTTGTCGGAGAGTTGCACTCTGCAGACCATGCCCACAGAAGTGGCGCGATCGGACGAAGCCTCGCGTACAACGTTTGAAAATGCTTTGCGCGATGTTGCACAGGCGATCGTCGATGGGCCCATCTCACCAGGGGCACCGCCGGACATTGAGACTGCTTGCGCCGCCCTCTCTTCGCTGATCGGGGCTGTCACGCTGGCGCGTGCCGTTGGGAGTGAAGCCTTCGCGGAACAAATTGCTGGAGCGGCAGAACACGCATTGCTGGGTGCGCGGAGTGGGAAGAGATCGCTCAAAACCATCTGAGTGAGATCTATAAGGAAAGTCTGCTTACGGGCGAATTGGGCGGCGGCATCAAACGTCGGCTCCTGCCGATTGTTGCTGAGCGGCGCCGCGATCAAGCATGCCCGCTGTCGCGTCTTCGCCAAGTGAGCAGATGCCGAGCGGTGCACTGCTTTCCTCGACTGCGGAACCCGGAAACAATTGATCATCCTCGCGATCGACAAGGGCCGTAAAGGAACTCGGCTGGTCAGCAACACCGTAGACGCAACCCATACGCATGTTCTGGCAGAGACCCAGAAAAACAGAGCCCAAACACGACTCCCAACTCTCATAAGCGGACCTTCGGCGCTCACGTCTCCCGATCGTCCGCCAGCATCGACGAAATCATCTTGAACAGTTCGCCTCCGGCAGCCCGGACAACAACTGTGCGTCGCGTCACCCGCACCGGCAGCGGCGCCCCTCGTCAGTCCCCCGCCAAAGGGGCCGCGTTGACCGCCAGTTGCGCGGTAAACGCCCGCTGGTAGGCCGGCCGCGCTTCGCCGCGAGCGACATAGGCAGCCAAGCTGGCAAACTCGTTCAGCAGGCCGGATGATCGGAGCCGCAGCAGCACCGACACCATCAGCAGGTCGCCAGCACTGAAGTCGCCGTCCAGCCAATCGCCATTGCCCAGGCGGGCGGCCAGTTGGTTCAGTCGGACGCGCACCCGGTCCTCGACGAGGGGCAGGCGCTCGGCTTTCCAAGGCCTGTCGCCTTCCGCCAGCTTGACGGTGACGAGTTCGAGAATGGGAAGCTCGACCGTATTGAGCGCCGCGAACATCCACGTGATGGCGCGCGCCCGTGCGTTGGGATCGGTGGGCAACAGGCCCGGGTGGCGCTCGGCGATGTGGAGCACGATAGAGCCGGTCTCGAACAGCGTGAGGTCGCCTTCCTCGTAAGTGGGGATTTGCCCGAAGGGATGCAGTGCCAGATGCGCGGCCTCTTTCATTGCGCGGAACGACACCAGGCGCACCTCGTAGGGCAGGCCGGCCTCCTCCAGTGCCCAGCGCACGCGCGTGTCGCGCGCCAGACCCTTGCCCCCGTCGGGCGACCGTTCAAAGGCGGTGATGGTGATGGTCATCGTGGTGTCCTTTCGAAGTGCGGCAAGCGTATGGCGCGGTTGCAAGCGGCAGGTATGGGCCGCAGGTTCGGCCTGCAATCTGTACGACCAAATCCAAGCGGCCCGCGAGATGTAGTACTAAGATATTCGCCCCTATACACAGCCCAGGAGCTTAGCCATGGGAACACCTACCGAAACCGCGAAGCAAGCGTATTCAGCTTTCGCCGCTCGAAACATACCCGCGCTTCTCGAAATGCTTGCCGAGGACGTGGATTGGCGATTCATGGCCAGCCCAGAAACCGGCACGCCGTACGGCGGAGCCTTCAAGGGCCGTCAGCAGGTTGGAGGCTTCTTCGCGAAGCTGGCGGAGACGATCGAGATAGTTGAATTTGAGCCACGCGAATTCTTCGAGGGGCCAAACCACGTGACAACAATCGGCCGCGTCAAGGCCAGGCTGCTCCCGGACGGAAAGGTGCACGACACAGATTGGTTGCAGCTCTTCGTACTGGACAGCAACGCCAAGATCAGCCGCTGGTTTGGCACTGAGGACAGTGCAGCCAAACTCGACAAATAGGTGGGCAGAGGACCGCCCATCTGCCAAAGTCAGTTCGTCGCGAAGCAATACATCAGCCCAGCGCTGCCGCTCGTCTTGAGTTGGTCGACGCTGCAGCCGCGCGTACCGTGCGAAGAGTTCCACGAAGCATTGGCTACTGGATCGGGATTGGTGCCCTTGTGGTCGTGGTGACCCACGATGGCGGAGCCGCCGTCGCTTTTGGTCCAATTGCCACATGTGGTGTCCTTACCGGGCTCGGGCACGGCCACGGTGCCGTCAGGGCGCGAGCCGGTGAGGATGTCGTGGCGGTTGACCGGATCGCCGAAGCCGGAGACAACCTCGCCCTTCTCGGTCAGCGATGTGTCCTTGCCGACCTTGGCATTGGCGCTGTGCAGGTCGGCCACGCTGGTGGCAACGACCACTCCCTTGGCATTGGTCCAAGGACCAGTGCCGATCCGGTCGCGCGCATTGACAGCCGGCTGCCCGTCCGCGGCAGCGGTGCTCAAATAAGCCCGCCACGTTTTGTTGCCCGCCCCCGCACTCGTGGCCAGCGACTGGCAGAAGCGGTCGGCTCCGGCCAAGCCTCCGAGGTCGCCGCCCTTGCCGGGGTTGGCGCTGGTGATGAAGAAGCTCATCGGGTTGCCGCCCGATGAACGCATGGCGCCGCAACCAATGATCAGTGCGGCGGCTGCGACGGCGGCGCCAGTGGAAAGAAATAAGCGACTGGACATCGACAGACTCCTGGCAGTATTGGAGCCTGGAGGCTACCGCACCGTCGTGTCAGCGGCAATCCATGTGCGCCCCCAGGCGGCGATCGCAATGCAACATCGTTGCGGCGGCGTTCGCGCGGGTAGACCCGCGACTGGTTCGGCGGACTATCGCCGCGGTGTGAGGTGGATGTGTGCCGTTGCCGGCGTTTCGTTCAATCCGAAGCGAGGCGCTTGAACACCGCTTGAAGCAACCCGAGATTCGACACATCCGCGGCCACGGCATCTCGGCGGAACGAACTGCTGTCGTAGGGCGAATAACTGTTGATGGGGTTGTCGATGGCGGGGCGCACCGGTACGACATAGGTGCGAACCTTCCCATCGAAACTGAACCGCTCGTTATTGCGCGGAAGAGGTGTCAGCGCCGAATCCGATGCCAAGGTGTTGGCAAGATGGCGCCTGATGCTTTCCGTGTTGACGCCGTAGGGGCCCGCACTCTCTACGACAACACTCTCCGGTCCCGTGCGAGCAGCCAATTTTTCGGCGACGCGATGCTCATTCGCGGCCTGGCTGACGACCTCATTGGCGACCGCGGAAGTCACGGTGAGCAGTGAACCGAAGCAGAAGGCGAGTGCCATGCGACCCAAAGGGAAATCCAAACTCATCAGGAACTCCTTCGCCTTGACGGCACGCGAAAACCGAAGTTATAGCCGAACTCTGCGTCCCATCCTGGACGAATTGCGCCCTGGCACCGAGCGACCGGATCTGGCGACTCCGGGCCAGCATGGCTAGAACCGTCGAACCCTGAGCATGCACGCCAAGGCAGCCTGGGCAAGGCTCTCCAAGTCAGGCGTCGCTTCTTCGACGACGACCGAACAGCATGGCCGCGAGTGGGATGGTGGTCAGCACGCCAACGGCCACCAATGTCCACCCGATATTCTTGCGTTGCTCTTCGCTGAGCCTGCTGGCAAGCAGCAGGCCCACGCCCGCCCCCAGGGCGCCACGGGTCCCGGCCAACAAGGCGAGCTCGGGTAAATGAACTTCAGTTGTGAACACGACAGAACTCCTTTCGTGCCGAGAGCGGTCTTTCAGTATGCGCCGCAGGCGCCTGTCTTGTCCTCAATATCTCGCTACGGATTTACGTCAGCCCTTGAGATATCCAGTCACGAGACGCGCGCCCTCGTCGATCAGCGCTTCGATCCGATCCCCGGTCAGCACTTTGGAATGGTGCAGCACCGCGTTATGCGTCAACGCTTCGATTGTGGTGACACATACAAATGATGCGAGCTCGAGGTCATCGACGCCGAGCTCGTCGCGGGTTCCTTCGAGATAGGCTCTGAACAGACTGAAATTCTCACGACTGAAAATCTCCAGCTTCTCGAGCTTTCCCACGCGCGGGATCTGCTCGGCGAGCACCCGATGCAGGTGCGGATCGTGCCGGTGCGCCTCTACCGCAATCGCGACGAATGTGCGCATCGCCTGTTCCAGCGGTTGGGTCGAGACCCGCATCAAACCACTGCGGACCGTTTGCATGATCTGCTGCTGATGGCGCTCGATCACGGCGGCGACAAGTGCCTCCTTGCCAGGAAAATATTGATAGAGCGAGCCAATACTGACCCCCGCAACTTCTGCGATGCGGTTGGTGCTCGCCTTGTCGAAGCCTTCCTTGACCAGAATGCGAGCAGTTGCCTCGATCAGGGTGTCGACGGTCGCGCGCGATCGCTCCTGAGTCGCGATTTTTCTAGGCTTGATGACGGGCTTTCTCGCCATTTGTTGATCCCGGTAATGCGAGTAGCAAAAGCGAATGATCGCTCATATCCTGGGCAGACGCGTAGAGGCATCGCAACACCCTTCATGCGATGCCCGTAGCGCGCAAACACTCCAGGAGACCATTGCATGAAAGACACATTGCACAACCTCTTCAGATACAAGGCTTGGGCGAACGACCAGCTATTGACTGCACTTGCCCGGCTCGGCGATAACTCCCCGATCACCACATTGGCCATCAAGGCTTTGAGCCATACGTATGTGGTCGACCGCATATTCGCCGCGCACATCAGACGAGAAGCGCACGCGTACCGGTCGGCCAACCTCAGTGAAATGCCAACGCTTGAAGCGCTGGCTACTGATCTCAGAAAAAGTGATGGGGAATACGTCGACTATGTATCGACGCTCGATCTTGCCCAGCTGGCCGAACGAATCGATTTCGCGTTCACCGACGGTGCACCGGGGCGCATGTCTCGCGAGGAGATGCTCATGCATGTGGTCACGCACGGCACGGGCCATCGTGGACAGATCAGCGCAGTGATGCTGCTCAATTCCGTTCCGCCGGCCAAGGATGGCTTCACGACGTATCTGCACGAGGCGCAGGCATCGACGAGAGGCCGGGTAGCCGCTTGAACGCGGCCCTCAACCCAGCGCGTCGTTCACCTGCTCGCGGAACTCGGTCAGGCTCACTGCCGTACCCAGCTCGCGCGGCAACGCGTCGCGAACCGAGAACACGCCGAGGATCTTCGTCCCCGCCATCAGCGGAAGATGACGAAAGCCCCGTTCAAGCATGAGCACCACGGCGTCAGACACCAGCGTTTCGGGCGGTATGCAGATCGGGTTGGGCGTCATGACTTCGCGCACGGCCGTGCGGTCGGGGTCGAGGCCGCGGGCCAGCACGCGGGTCATCAGGTCGCGTTCGGTCAGGATGCCCAAAAGGATGTCGGGCAGCTCCATCACCAGAACGCTGCCGCAGCTCGCGCGCGTCATCACGCACGCGGCGTCTCGCGCGCTGGCCTGCGGGCCCAGGCTGACAACGTGGGTGCGCGAGATCGACTGAAAAACGGTGCGCTCGGACATGGTGCGCCCTCCATGAGAAGGATGTGAATGGTGCCGCCGCTCGCGGCTCAGCGCAAGGAGGCGTTGAACCGCTCCAGAGCCTGGGCGCCGGGGCATAGCTCGGCGGGTCCCAACGCGTTGAGCGGCCGGTCGCAGGTGTTGAGCGCGGTGTGAAGGTCGGTGGCCAGCGGATCGACATAGAGCAGCCCGGTCACCACCTCCCCCATCTCATGGTGCCGCTGCATGTAGGCCATGGCGGCATGCCTGTCGCCAGGGTCGTAGTAGTCTGGATGCAGGCTGCGCAGGCGCAGCAGCGTGCCGTCGTGCTGGCGCACGTCCATCACTTCGCCCGGCTCGATATCGACGGCAATTTCTTCTCGCCCGCTGATGAAGTCGATGCGGCTCACCGCCTCGTTGTGCTCGCGCACGTAGTCGTAGCTCTTGGTGCTGCCGGGGTGGTTGTTGAAGGCGACGCAGGGACTGATCACGTCGATGAAGGCGGCGCCGCCATGGCTGATCGCGCCCTTGATCAGTGGCACCAATTGCGCTTTGTTACCCGAAAAGCCCCGCCCGACGTAGCTGGCGCCCAGTTGCAGCGCCATGGCAACCAGGTCCACCGGGCTGTCGGTATTGACAACGCCCTTCTTGCTCTTGGAGCCCTGGTCGGCGGTGGCCGAGAACTGGCCCTTGGTCAGGCCGTAGACGCCGTTGTTCTCCACGATGTAGGCCATGCGCACGCCGCGCCGCATGGCGTGGGCGAACTGGCCCAACCCGATGGAGGCCGAATCACCGTCGCCTGAGACGCCCAGGTACAGCAGGTCACGGTTCGCCAGGTTGGCGCCGGTCAGCACACTCGGCATGCGGCCATGCACGGTGTTGAAGCCGTGCGACGCACCCAGAAAATAATCCGGCGTCTTCGAGCTGCAGCCGATGCCCGAGAGCTTGGCCACGCGATGCGGTTCGATGTCCAGCTCCCAGCAGGCCTCGATGATGGCCGCGGAGATCGAATCGTGCCCGCAGCCGGCGCACAGCGTGGAGATCTTCCCCTCGTAATCGCGTCGCGTGTAGCCGACCTTGTTGGTGGCCAGCGTCGGGTGGTGCAGCCGGGGCTTGGCGAGATAGGTCATGCAGGCTCCTTCGGATCGGTGGCGCCGGACGCTTGCGCCTGCAGATGCGTACCGATGGACCGGACGATGAAGCGCGCCGTGATGGGCGTGCCGTCGAAGTGCAGCACCCGAACCAGCCGCGCGGGATCGATGTCCAGCTCGTTGACCAGCAGGCTGCGCATCTGGGCGTCGCGGTTCTGCTCGACCACGAACACCTGCGTGTGCTGCGCCATGAACCGGACCACGCTGTCCGGAAAGGGAAAGGCACGCAGCCGCAGCGCATCGAGGTGGACGCCGCGTTCTTCCAGCGCTTGCAGCGCCTCTTGCATGGCGGGGCTGGTCGAACCGAAATAGATCACGCCCAGTTCGGTCTTTTGGGCGGCGGGGCGCAGCACCGGCTGCGGCACCAGCGTGGCCGCGGTCGCGAACTTTTTCAGCAGCCGCTCCATGTTGTAGATGTAGTCCGGCCCGCGCTCCGAATAGCGCGCGTAGGCGTCGCGCGTCGTGCCGCGGGTGAAGTAGCTGCCCTTGGTCGGGTGCGTGCCAGGCAGCGTGCGCCACGGAATGCCGTCGCCGTCCACGTCCTTGTAACGGCCGAAGTCGCGCCCCGCTTCGAGCTCTTCGGCGCTCATGACCTTGCCGCGGTCGTAGGCCTTGCTGTCGTCCCATGCGAAAGGCGCGCACAGGCGCTGGTTCATGCCGATGTCCAGGTCCGTCATCACGAACACCGGCGTCTGCAGCCGATCGGCCAGGTCCAGCGCCGCCGCCGCATGCTCGAAGCACTCGTGCGGGTCCTCCGGAAACAGGAGCACATGCTTGGTGTCGCCGTGCGAGGCGTAGGCGCAAGACAGGATGTCGGCCTGCTGCGTGCGCGTCGGCATGCCGGTGGAAGGTCCGCCGCGCTGCACATTGATGAGCGTGACGGGAATCTCGGCAAAGTAGGCCAGGCCAATGAACTCGGCCATCAGCGAAATACCCGGGCCGGAGGTCGCGGTGAAGGCCCTCGCCCCGTTCCAACCGGCGCCGACCACCACGCCGATGGAGGCGAGCTCGTCTTCCGCCTGCACGATGGCGAAGCGGTGCTGGCCCGTGGCCGGGTCCACGCGAAACTTTGCGCAGTATTTCTGGAAGGCCTCGGCCACCGACGACGACGGTGTGATCGGATACCAGGCCGCCACCGTCGCGCCGCCATACACGCAGCCCAGCGCCGCGGCGCTGTTGCCGTCAACGAAGATCCGGTCGCCCACCCGGTCGGCGCGCTGCACCCGCAGCCCCAGCGGTTCGCGCAGGTTCTCCCGCGCGAAATCGCAGCCCAGGTGCAGCGCCTGCACGTTGGAGGCCAGCAATTTTTCCTTGCCCTTGTACTGCTCGCCGAACAGGTCTTCGATAACGTGAGGCTCGATGCCGAGCAGGATGGCCAGGGCGCCCACGTAGACGATGTTCTTGAACAGCTGGCGCTGACGCGGGTCCTGGTAGACGGCGTTGCAGATCTCCGTCAAAGGCATGCCGATCACGCGGATGTCGCTGCGAAATTTGGACGGCGGCAGCGGCCGCGTGCTGTCGTAGAAGAGATAGCCGCCAGGCTCCAACTCGGCCACGTCGGCGTCCCAGGTCTGCGGGTTCATGGCCACCATCATGTCGGTACCGCCGCGCCGCCCCAGGTGGCCCTCTTCGGTCACGCGCACCTCGTACCAGGTCGGCAGGCCCTGGATGTTGCTGGGAAAGATGTTGCGCGGACTCACCGGCACGCCCATGCGCAGGATGGCCTTGGCGAACAGCTCGTTGGCCGAGGCCGAGCCCGAGCCGTTGACGTTGGCAAACTTGATGACGAAATCGTTGACCGATTCGATCTGGCGGACAGGGACCAAGCTCGCCACTTCCTTCGCCCCGTCCTGTGCCCTTTCGGGCGGCCGCACGGCACTCATTGAGTCACCCCCTGCCCTGCCGGCGTCATCTTCAGCAGGAACTTCTTCATGTCCCACGCCCCCGTGGGACAGCGCTCGGCGCATAAACCGCAGTGCAGGCAAACGTCCTCGTCCTTCACCATCACGCGGCCGGTCTTGAGCCCGCCGGAAACGTAGAGGTCTTGCGCCAGGTTGAGCGCCGGCGCCTTGAGCCGTGTTCTCAGCTCCGCCTCGTCGCCATTGGCGGTGAAGCTGATGCAGTCCATGGGGCAGATGTCCACGCAGGCATCGCACTCGATGCAGGCGGTCTCGTTGAAGACGGTCTGCACGTCGCAGTTCAGGCAGCGCTCGGCCTCCTTGAAGGCGGTGGCGGCGTCGAAGCCCAGTTCCACCTCCACCCGAATGCTGGCCAGCGCCGCCTCGGCCTTGGCCCACGGCACCTTGTAGCGCAGGTCGTTGGAGGTGTCGTTGTCATAGCTCCACTCGTGGATGCCCATCTTCTGCGACACCAGGTTGGTCATGGGCGCCGGGCGAACGTACACCGGCTCGGCGCGCAGCAGCTTGTCGATCGACACCGCAGCTTCGTGGCCGTGAGCGACGGCTGTGATGATGTTCTTCGGACCAAAAGCCGCGTCGCCGCCGAAGAACACGTTGGGCACGCTCGACTGAAAGGTGTCCTTGTCGAGTGCCGGCAGGCCCCACTTGTCGAAGTCGATGCCGCAGTCCCGCTCGATCCATGGAAAGGCGTTCTCCTGGCCCACCGCCACCAGCACCTCGTCGCATTCGAAGTACGCCTCCGGCTCGCCGGTGGGCACGAGCGTGCGGCGGCCCAGGTCGTCGTACGCAGCCTGCACGATCTCGAAGCGCATCCCCAGCAGCTTGCCCTCGCCGTCATGGACGAAGGCCTTGGGCACGTGGAAGTTGATGATCGGAATGCCTTCGTGCTGGGCGTCTTCCTTCTCCCAGGGTGACGCCTTCATCTCCTCGAAGCCGCTGCGTACGATGACCTTCACGTCGGTGCCACCGAGTCGGCGGGCCGATCGGCAGCAGTCCATCGCCGTGTTGCCGCCGCCCAGCACGATCACGCGCTGGCCGATGCTCGTGACGTGGCCGAACGAAACGGAGTTGAGCCAGTCGATGCCGATGTGGATGCTGGCCGCCGCTTCCTGGCGGCCGGGAAGGTCGAGGTCGCGTCCGCGCGGCGCGCCGCAGCCGACGAAGATCGCATCCCATCCCTCGGCCATCAGCGCCGCCATCGAGCCGATGCGTTCGCCGCCGCGGAATTCGACGCCCAGGTCCAGGATGTAGCCGGTCTCCTCGTCGATCACCGATTCCGGCAAGCGAAAGCGGGGAATCTGCGTGCGGATGAAGCCGCCGGCCTTGGCGTCGCTGTCGAACACCGTCACTTCGTAGCCCAGCGGCGCCAGGTCGCGCGCGACAGTGAGCGAAGCCGGCCCCGCGCCGACGCAGGCGACGCGCTTGCCGTTCTTGGGCGCCAGCTTGGGCATGCGCGCGCGAACGTCGTCCTTCATGTCAGCCGCCACGCGCTTGAGCCGGCAGATTGCCACCGGCTCGGGGTCCTTCGCGTTGCTTTCCTCGACCCGCCCGCGCCGGCAAGCCGGCTCGCAAGGCCGGTCGCACGTGCGCCCCAGGATGCCGGGAAAGACGTTGGAAACCCAATTGATCATGTAGGCGTCGCTGTAGCGGCGCTGCGCGATCATGCGGATGTATTCGGGAACGGGGGTGTGCGCCGGACAGGCGTACTGGCAATCGACGACCTTGTGGAAATAGGCCGGATTCGCAATGTCGGTTCGCTGCAAGGCGTGCCTCCTGACAGTCGCCCTGGACCCCCGAGAGGGGCCGACGAGCGGCGCAGCAAGAGTATGCGCCGCGCCGGCAGCCGCGGCGTCTTGGTGAAATCCCGCAGCAGCCTCGCTATCCGCGCTCGACGCAGCGCTGCCATCCCGCCTGCTCCCGCGCTGACCGGATGTAGCCGACGACCGCGCACTCCACATCGGCCACCAGTTCTTCCGCATCCGGGCACACCTCCTGCACCAGCAGCGCCTGCCCCGCGATGGCATCGACCATCGAAAACGCATTGAACGCGGTACGCAGCGGATCGAGCCCCACCGGCCAGTCGGAAGATGCGATAAAGGCTTCGTGGAACAGGCCGACGAATTCGCGGTAGATCTCCCGGTAGCTGGCGGGCGAAGAAATTCGGCGCTCCAGTGAAAGCAGCGCCCGCCATTCGTCGGCCTCGCCGAGCAGGCCTCGCACGTGGGCCTGCACCATGGCTCGCAGGGCCGCCTCGACCGTGCGGGGGCCCGACGGCTTGGCTGCCGCCGCAAGGATCGCAGCGTGCTTGCGCATCCAGCGTCGTATCGTGACCGCGGCAATCGACTCCTTGCCGGGAAAGTACAGATACAGCGTGCCCAAGCCCACACCCGCAACGCCCGCGATCTCGCGCATCGAGATCTTCTCGTAGCCCCGCTCGACCAGCAGCATGACGAAGGCATCCTGGATCGCGCAACTGGTCATCCATGCGCGCGACTGCACGGGCTTGCGGCGAGGTCTGACGATCGTATTCATGCGGCCGCGATGGGGAGCCCCATTTGGAAAGGGCTCATCTTCGGGGTTCACCGCGACGGGTGCAAGGTGGCCCGATGGCGCCGCGAAAAGCTGAACACCCCTCGCGTCAACGTACCCGATGGCCACGGCCGCGCACTGGGGGCAACCTCCTTTAAAAGCTGAACATGTCCAGCAAGCACTCAACATAAGCTGAGAGCTGTTCCATGGCTCACCACGTTGCGAAGCGAACCCGATGATCAATCCGAACTCTGCTGCACCGATGCCCGCGACGTTGGCCGACATGGTCCACCGTCTCGACCAGGCGCGGGTGACCCAAACGCGTGAGGAAGGCGAGGAGTCCGGAACCGTGCCTGTCAGCCACTACACGGATCCTCAGCATTGGCAGCAGGAGCAGGCGGCGCTGTTCGGCACATGGCCGATCGTTGCGGCCCACAGCTCGGAAATCCCGATCGGATCGGCCCTGCCCTTCGACGCGCTCGGCGTCCCCATCGTCCTGACCCGCGCGGCCGACGGCCGCGTGCGCGCTTTCCTCAACGTGTGCCGGCACCGCGGCATGGCACTGGTTGCCGGCTCCGGCCCCGAGCCGGCCAAGGCCAGGCCCTGCAAGGCGCTGGTCTGTCCCTACCATGCCTGGACCTACGAGCTTGATGGCCGACTGCGCCACCGCCTGCATGCCAAGACCTTCGACGGCTTCGACCCCGCCACGCTGAACCTGGTCGAGCTGCCCTGCGATGAAGCCAGCGGGCTGGTCCTCGTCAAGCGAAGTCCCGGTGCGGCGTTTTCAGCCGAGGCCTTTTTACAAGGACTGGGCGCGCATCTGGACTGGATGGGCCTGGCCGGGATGACCGTATTCCGCAAGATCGACAAGGTCTACGACGCGAACTGGAAGCTGACGGTCGATGCCTTCCTGGAGGGCTATCACATCCGCGTGCTGCACCGCGACACGATCTATCCATTCTTTGCCGACGCGTACACCGTCAACCTCCATGCAGGGCCTCATCAAGACTCGCTGGTGGCGCGGCGAGCGGCGTTCGAGGCCTTCGAGCCGCCGCGGGACCGCGAAGCACTGTGCAAGATCGCCACGCCGACGCAGCTCGTGTTCCCGAACACCTTTCTCATCTGGCACCCCGACTACGTGAGCCTGATCGGCATGTTTTCGCCAGCGCCGGATCAGGTCCGCTGGGTGCACACGATGCTGATTCCGCCGGACCGCACCAGCGACGATTGGACTCCCCACTGGGAAAAGACCTTCCAGCTCATCGAGCAGACCGTCTTCCAGCAAGAGGACATCGCCACCGCGGTGGCGATCCAGCGCGGGCTGTCCAGCGGCGCCAACACGCACTTCCATCTCGGGCGGCTCGAGCACGAGGTGCTGCGCTTTCATCGGAACATCGACGATGCGCTCGGCGGGAGGCTGGGCCACCGCTGACTTAATCTTCCTCCCGCACCCGATACTGCCCCATCAGCGTCTGCTGAACGGACGGCGGCACGGCTTCGTAGTGTGACAACGCCATCGTATAGCGCCCTTGGCCGCTCGTCATCGCATTGAGCCGCGACTGGTAGTTGGACAGTTCGGCTTCGGGCACCTGCCCGCCGACGGTCACGGTTCCGCCCCCGAGGGCCGACGTACCGGTGACCAGGCCGCGCCGCGACGACAAATCGTTCGTGACATCGCCCACCGAATGTTCGGGCACGGCAATCTCGATCTGCACAATCGGCTCGAGCACGACCGGCCGCGCCTCGCGGATGGCGGCCATGAAGGCCTTGCGGCCGGCGGTCGCGAAGGCGATGTCCTTGCTGTCCACACTGTGGTGCTTGCCGTCGTGCACCACCACGCGCACGTCGACGACGGGATAGCCGGCGATCGCGCCGCTCTGCAGCACTTCGCGCACGCCCTTCTCGACGGCCGGAATGAACTGGCCAGGGATCGCCCCGCCCCTGACTTCGTCGGCAAATTCAAAGCCGGCACCGCGCGCCAGCGGCTCGATGCGCAGAAAGACTTCGGCGAACTGGCCGGCCCCGCCGGTCTGTTTCTTGTGGCGGTGATGCCCCGCGGCCGGCGCGCTCACGGTCTCGCGGTAGGCAATGCGAGGCGGTCGGGTCAGGACCTCGAAGCGGTACACCTCGCGCAAGCGCTCGAGCACGATGCGCAAGTGGAGCTCGCCGAGCCCGTAGAGCACCGTCTCGTTGGTCGCGGCCGCATGCTCGATGCGCAGGCACGGGTCCTCGGCCGCGAGCTTGCCGAGAATCTCCCAGGCACGCTGCTCGTCGCCATGGCGCTTGGGCTCCACCGCCAGGCCATGCACCGGCACCGGGAACGCGAGCGGCGCGAGATGGATGTGGTTGTCTTCCGCCGCGTCGTGCAGCACGGCGTCGAAATGGATCTCGTCGATCTTGGCCACCGCCACGATGTCGCCCGGTATCGCACGCGAGACCTCCACATGGTCTTTGCCCTGGAGCATGAACAGGTGCCCCACCTTGAAGGGCTTGCGCCCGTCGCCGACATAAAGAAGGCTGTCGCTGGTGACCGTGCCCTGGTGCACACGGAAGATGCCGAGCTTGCCGACGTAGGGGTCAACGGTGACCTTGAATACGTGCGCCAGCACGTGCAGCGATGGATCGGGCTTGGCTTGCATCGGCTTCGCATCCGCGCCCTCGCCGAGCAGGAACTGCGGCGGATTGCCCTCGGTCGGGTCGGGCAGGAGCTTGACGATGACGTCCAGCAGTTCGGCCACACCGGCACCGCTGCGCGACGAGACGAAGCACACCGGAATCAGGTGGCCTTCACGCAGCGCCTGCTCGAGCGGCGCGTGCAGCTCGGCCGGATCCACGTCGCTCTCCTCGAGGTAGCGGTCGACAAAGGCCGGATCGACCTCGACGACCTGCTCCACCAGCGCACGGTGCGCCGCTTCGACGGGGCCGAAGTCGGACTGTCCGAAGCGGTTGAAGAAGCAGTCCACCACTTGCCTGCCGACCCCATCGGGCAGGTTCAGCGGCAGGCATTCGCGGCCGAAGGTCGCCTGGATGTCGGCCAGCAGACCCTTCAGCGAAACGCCTTGCGAGTCGATCTTGTTGACGATGATCATGCGGGCGAGGTGGCGCGACGCCGCGTACTCCATCATGCGCACTGCCATCGGCTCGATGCCGGTGGCGGCATTGATGACCACCGCCGCTGTTTCGACCGCCTCCAGCGCCGGCAGGCTCTGGCCGAGGAAGTCGGGGCCGCCGGGCGTGTCGATGAAATGGATGCGCGTGCCGGCATGTTTGAGGTGCATCACCGACGCGTTGAGCGAGTGCTGCATTCGGCGCTCGAGCGGGTCGTAGTCGCTGACGGTGCTGCCGCGCTCGACGCTGCCTATCGCCCCGATGGCGCCCGCCTTGTGCAGCAAGGCCTCGGCAAGGGAACTCTTGCCCGCGGCTGCGGGGCCGACGAGCGCCAGCGTTCGCACCGCTTCCATTTCGGCCGTGAGGCCGTTCGATCGGCTTGGCATGGCATGGACTCCTTGGCGTCCGCAAGGCCGGCCCGGCGGCCCGCGTGGGCTCGGGATGCGCGTGGACGTTGGGCCAGCGTACGGGATTGGCCGTGCCGATGCAAGGCTGCGTTCGCCGACCTGGGTTCGGACCGGCGAAGCATGCCCCTGTGGATCGATGCCCAAGGTGTCGTGCTAGGATGTGTACATCCGAATACAGCCTTGGATCTATTGATGTCAACCACCATGACCATTCGACTCGACGACGAGGTCAAGGAGCGGCTCGACCATCTGGCCGATGCGACTCACCGCAGCAAGTCGTTCCTGGCAGCAGAAGCGATCCGAGCCTATGTCGAAACCAATGAATGGCAGATCGGCGAAGTGCGCGCTGCGCTGAAGGAAGCGGACGCCGAAGATTTCGCAAGCGACAAGGAAGTTGCAGCGCTCGCAAGAAAATGGAAGGTGAATGCGGATTAAGTGGCTGCGCACGGCGCTGCGCAACCTGGACGAAGAAGCCATCTATATCGCCACCGACGATGCGGCTGCGGCCAGGCTGGTCGTCGGTCGAATTTTTCAGTCCGTGGCCATGCTTGCACTTCAGCCAGGCCTCGGTCGGCCTGGACGCGTGCCTGGAACGCGCGAATTGATCGTGCCAAAGACCCGCTACATCGTCCCCTATCGCGTGCGAGGCGACGCCGTCGAAATCCTGCGCGTGTTCCACACATCTCGCCGCCTGCCGCAGCGCTGGTAGGCCGGCACAACCGATCGGACGATTTCCCGCCCTAGGCCTTGAACTCGTCCGCCGCGATGCCGAGCTTGCGCAGCTTGTCGTGCAGCGTCTGCCGCGCGATGGCCAGCGCGCTGGCGGTGGCCGGCTGGTCGCCCTGGTGCTTGCGCAGCGTCTCGACGATCACCGCACGTTCGAAGGACTCGACCTGTTGCGGCAATCCCCGCGGCAAGGCGGGCGTGTCTTCGGCGTTGCCGCGCACCTGCGTCAGACGCTCGCCCAAGAGGCCGAGGACGAAGCGGTCGGCCACGTTGCGCAGCTCGCGCACGTTGCCCGGCCAGGCATAGGCCATCAGGTCGGCGACCTGCGCGCTGCTCGGAATCGGCGCGGCGCGTTCGTAGCGCGCGGCCGCCAGGAGCGTGAAATGCTCGAACAGCAAGGGGATGTCCTCGCGCCGTTCGCGCAGCGGCGGCAGCTCGATGAAGGCGACGCCGAGCCGGTAGTACAGGTCGGCCCTGAACTTCTGGCGGTCGCTCATGTCCTTCAGGTCGTCCTTGCTCGCAGCCACCACGCGGCAGTCGAAGGGAATGGCCTTGTTGGAGCCGATGCGCTCGATGGAGCGCTCCTGCAGCGCACGCAGCAGCTTGATCTGCACCGCCATCGGCATGCTTTCGATCTCGTCTAGAAAAAGCGTGCCGCCGTTGGCGTATTCGAATTTGCCCACGCGCACGCGGTTGGCGCTGGTGAAGGCGCCGGCCTCGTGGCCGAACAGCTCGCTCTCGGCCAGCGCCTCGGGCAGGCCGCCGCAGTTGAGCGGTACGAAGTGCTGGCGGCGGCGCTCGCTGTGCTCGTGCAGGCAGCGGGCGACGAGCTCCTTGCCGGTGCCGGTCTCGCCGTAGATCAGTACGTCGGCCGAGGTCCCGGCCAGGGTCATCACGGTGCGGCGCACCTGCTGCATCTGCGCCGAGCGGCCGATCAGCACGGCCTGGATGCCGTGCCAGTTCTCCAGCGCATCGCGCAGCGCGCGCACCTGCAGCGTGAGCTGCCGGCGCTCGATGGCGTGGCGCACGATGGCCACCAGCCGCTCCGAGCTGAAGGGTTTCTCTATGAAGTCGTAGGCGCCCTCGCGCATGGCCTGCACCGCCATGGCGATGTGGCCGTGGCCGGTGACGAGGATCACGGGCAGCTCGGCATCGGCCTTGTGCAGTTCGCCCAGCCATTCGGTGCCGCTCATGCCCGGCAGGCGAACGTCGCAGACCACGATGGCCGGCACGCCGAAGCTGATGTGGGCGCGTGCGCGTTCGGCGCTGGTGAAGGCTTCGACTTCGAAACCGGCCAGGTTCAGCACCTGGATCGTGCTGAGGCGGACGTCTTCGTCGTCCTCGACCAGCAGCACCCGGATGGCAGAGGCTTCGCTCACTTGTTGATCACTCCTGTGGGGGTGGGAATATAGATGGCTTGTACGGCGGCCGGCAGGTCGGCGATGAAGCAGGCGCCGCCCTCCGGCAGGTTGGCAGCGCGCAGCGTGCCGTCCATGGCCCGCACCAATTGTGCCGAGATCACGAGGCCCAGGCCGAGGCCGGCGCCCGCGGGCTTGCTGGTGACGAAGGGTTCGAACAGGCGCGGCAGGATGTCGGGCGGAATGCCCGGCCCGGTGTCGCTCACGCGCAGGATCACGCGGCCGTCCTGCGGCCGTGCTTCCAGGCGCAGGGTGCGCCGCGCGGCGGGTGAGGCCTGCATGGCGTCGATGGCATTGCGCATCAGGTTGACGAGCACGCTGCCCAGCGCGGCTTCCTCGGCCATGATGCTCAATGTGGCGGGCTGCACATCGACCACGATGGCGATGCCGTTCTTCTTTGCGGCCTCGGCAACGATGGCCTGCGCGTCGGCAATGGCCTGCGCCATCGGCACCGGCGCGAGCGGCAGCTCGCTCTTGTGCGCGAAGGTCTTGAGCTGCGAGGTCAGGCGCGCCAAGCGGTCGACCATGCCGCGGATGCGCTGCAGATTGCCGCGCACGTCGTCGAAGCGGCTTTTGTCGAGCAGGATGGCGGCACTTTCGGAGAGGGTGCGCATCGCCGTGAGCGGCTGGTTCAGCTCGTGCACCACGCCGGCCGACATCTGCCCCAGCGCCGCCATCTTGCCGGCATGCACCAGTTCGCCTTGCGCGGCCCGCAGCTGCGAGGTGCGCGCGGCCACGGTCGACTCGAGGGTGTCGTGCGCCGCCTGCAGCGCCGCCTGGTTGGCCAGCTTCTGCCGCACGGCGCGGCGGCGCTGCCACAGCGTGACGGCGAGCAGCAGCACCACCACCATCGCCAAGCTGGCGGTGATCGCGGCGTTGCGCGCGCCTACGCGCACCGGCGCCAGATCGTCGAGCGCCATCAGCTGCCACGGCGCACCGCGCAGCGAGCGCTTCGAGGCGAGCTGGTCCACGCCGTCGAGCGCGATGACCTGCACGTCGCGCGCCAGCGCTTCCTTCAGTGTCCATTGCACCGGCTGCAGGCCGGCCTCGCCGTAAGGGCGCGAGCGCAGCACCTCGGCCCGCTGGGAGGCGTCGAGTGGCAGCATCGGTCGGAACTTCAGGTCTTCGCGCGTGGCCAGGATCACCACGCCGCGCTGGTCGATCAGTGCGACGTTGCCGGGCAGCATGCGCCAGGCGCGCTCGGCCTCCTCGAGGTTGACCTTGACGGCGACCACGCCGCGCACGGGCTGGTCGCGGCGCAGGGCGTACGAGAGGTAATAACCGGGCTTTCGGCTGGTGATGCCGATGCCGTAGAAGCGGCCCTTGCCCTGCCCCAGCGCATCGATCACGTAGGGCCGGAACGACAGGTCCTGGCCGACGGTGGTGCCCGGGCGGTCCCAGTCGGAGGCCGCCAGCGAGGTGCCCGCGGCGTCCAGCACATAGAGCATCTCCGCCCCTGCGGCGGCATTGACGCCGTCGAGATAGCGGTTGACCGCGTCACGCAGCTCCCCGTCCAACGGCGCGCGCAGCAACGCTGGAACGATGGGAGTCATCTCTAGCAGCGCCGGCAAATACTCGAAACGGGCCAGGTCCGCATCGAGCCCCGTCGCGAGCATGTCGAGCCGGTGGTCGGCCGCCTGGCGCAGCCGTGCCAGGCCGTTCTGCATGGCGAAGTGATGGCCCGCGATGGCGGCCAGAGCCACCAGTGCCAGCGCGCCGAGCCAGCGCGGCAGGCCGCGCCATCGTCTGGAGGTGTGAGAAGGCAAGTCGAGGCGCAGGGCCGGCTCCCGTGAAATCATGAAGCCGTTATTGCACAAGGCCGCGAGCGCCGCATCAGTGGCTGCCCGGTGCCGGGTGTCACGGGTGGTATCAGCCAGGCCCAGCGTCTGCTCAGGCATAGCTCAGTTCGCCCGTCTTGCCGCGGAAGACCCGGTAGGAGAACACGGTGTATCCCACGATGGCCGGCACCGAGACGCACACGCCGGCCAGAATCACCTTCAGCGCCGGTGCGCTGCTCGCCGCCTGCCAGATCGTGAGCTGGCCGATCACCACGTAGGGATAGATGCTGTAGGCCAGCCCAAGGAAACCGAGTACGAACACCATGACCAGCAGCACAAAGGGCAGCCAGCACACCGGCCCGCGCACCATGCGCGTGTTCAGCAGGGCACGCACGGCCAGCAGCGCAGCGCCGGTCATGAGCGGAATGGCCGCCAGCGCCAGGATTTCGGGCAGCTTGAACCAGCGCTCGCGCACCTCGGGGCTGATCCAGGGCGTCGCCATCGAGATCAGCAGCATGCCGCCGACCATCGGCGCCCAGGCGGTGCGCGCCCATTGCACCGCCCGCTCCTGCAGCGCACCCTCGGTCTTCATGATGAGCCAGGCCGCGCCCATCAGCACATAGGCCATCGGCAGCGCCACGGCGATGGCGGCGGCGAACACCGGGTAGTTCCAGCCGGTGCCAAAGCCGCTGATGTAGCGCCCCAGCATCCAGCCCTGCGCCACCGAGGCCAGCGTGGAGCCCGCGAAGAAGAGCCGGTCCCAGGTGCGCTTGTGGCTGTCGCGCGCCTTCACGCGGAAGTCGAAGGCCACGCCGCGCAGCGTGAGGCCCACGAGCATCAGCGCCACCGGCAGGTAGAGCTCGCCCAGCACCAGGCCGTGCGCCTTCGGGAATGCGACCAGCAGGATGCCCACGCCCAGCACCAGCCAGGTCTCGTTGGCATCCCAGAACGGGCCGATGGAAGCGACCATCACGTCCTTCTCTGAATCGGTGGCGCGGTGCATGAGCATGCCCACGCCCAGGTCGTAGCCATCGCTGACCACATAGACCAGCATCGACACGCCCATCAGCACCATGAAGATCACCGGCAGCGCGGTGTCGAAATCCGCCATCCCGTTCATTGGTTGACCTCCGCGCTTCGCGCTGCGGTGCTATTCGACTTGGGAGCGGCCCGACGTCTCATGCGTGGCCTCCATCGAGAATCGGCGAGGTGATCGCGCCCGCAGGAGTGGCAGCTTGCTCCGCCGCCTCGGTCGCCAGCACCTCGTCGGGCTTCTCGGCCATGTACTTGAGCACCGCCACATACGCCACGATGAGCGCGAGGTACAGCGCCACGTAGAGCGCCAGCGTAAGCCCGATCATCGCGGCCGGCACCTTCGACACCACGTCGGCCGTGCGCACCAGGCCGTAGACGACGTAGGGCTGGCGGCCGATCTCGGTGACGTACCAGCCTGCCACCGTGGCCACCCAGCCCGAGAAGGTCATGCCCGCGAACAACCACAGCAGCGCGCGCGGCAGCTTCGCCGGCTGCCAGCGCGTGCGGCGATAGAGCCACCAGCCGAGCCAGCTGGTCGCGAGCATCAGCATGCCCATGCCGACCATGATGCGGAACGCGAAGAACATCGGCAGCGGCGGCGGGTGCGCGCCGGGAAAGTCGTTGAGCCCTCGGATCTCGCCGTCGGCCTTGTGCGTGAGGATCAGGCTCGCACCGTTCGGCACCGCGATCTCGAAGCGGTTGCTGCGCGTCTGGGCATCGGGAATGGCGAACAGCAAGAGGGGCGCCCCGCGCTCGGTCTCCCACACGCCTTCCATCGCCGCGATCTTGGCCGGTTGGTGCTCCAGCGTGTTGAGGCCGTGCATGTCGCCCACCACGATCTGCACCGGAATCAGAACCGCCGCCAGCGTGAGACCCACGCGCATCACCCGGGCCGCGCTGCGCTGACCCGCGCCGCGCAGCACCTGCCAGGCCGACAGGCCGGTCAGGAGGAACGCACAGGTCAGGGCCGAGGCGAGCAGCATGTGCGCGAAGCGGTATGGGAACGAGGGGTTGAAGATGACCGCCAGCCAGCTCGCCACGTGGAACTCGCCGTCCACGATCTCATGGCCCGCGGGCGTCTGCATCCACGAGTTGAGCGCCAGAATCCAGAAGGCTGACAGCGTGGTGCCGAAGGCCACCATGAAGGTCGACATGAGATGCACGCGCTCGCCGACCTTGCCGTGGCCGAACAGCATCACGCCCAGAAAGCCCGCCTCCAGGAAGAACGCGGTCAGCACCTCATAGCCCAACAGCGGTCCCGCCACGTTGCCGACGCGCTCCATGAAGCCCGGCCAGTTGGTGCCGAACTGGAAGCTCATGGTGATGCCGCTCACCACGCCCAGCGCGAAGGTCAGCGCAAACACCTTGGTCCAGAAACGGTAGGCGTCGAGCCAGCCCTGCGCCAACACGGCGTCGGTCCCGCCGCGCGTGCGGAGCCACCGCCAGCGGAAGAACAGCAGCAGCCAGCCCAGCGCAATGCTGATCGTGGGAAACAGGATGTGAAAGGTGATGTTGGCCGCGAACTGCATGCGGGCGAGGATCAGGGCGTCCATCGGGTTCCTTTCAGGCCGGCGGCGGTGTGGCGCCGCCGGCCCCGGGTCATCGCTTCGCCGCCCCGCCCTGCTTCAGGGCTTCGGACATGCCGATCAGCACGCCGCTCACCAGCGTTGCGTAGCTGTCGAGCATCGCCTGCGACGCGCGCAGGCTCAGCGCACGGCCGTCGCGCAGGTTCTTGTGCGTGTCTTCCATGAGCTGTTCGAGCGCCGCGGTGGCGCGTGCGCCGGTGCCCGTACCCTTGCCCTGCGCCGCCTGGAACACGGCGCTCCAGGGGCCGTCGGCCGGCGCCGCCTTGCGCACACTGGCAAACAGCGTGTCCTCCATCTTCTCGATGTCGGCCAGCGCCTTCTTGAGCTGCGTTTCGCGCAGGCTCACGCCCTGGTCGACCAGCTGCTGCAGCGCACGCTGGTTGGCCACCACTGCCTGCTCGAGCGCGCCGTCCATGCCCGCGAACGCCTTGGCCAGCAGCGCCTGCACGTCGGGCGCGGGCAGCTTGCTCCCCTCCGCCCCGGCCGAGGCCGCCTTGGTGACTGTGCCCAATACCTGCCGGATATTGGAAAGCGTGAGCTCGCGGCCCTGCAGCGCCTTGAGCGTGGCCTCGTGCACGGCCTTGCGGATCGCTTCGCCCTGTTTGGCCGAGGCGTCGGTGAACTTGTTGATCAGTGCGACCTGATCGATGCCGTTTTTGAGGATCATGGCCGTTCGTTCATTGCATGTGCTGGCCGCCGTTGATGGCGATGTTGGCGCCCGTCACGAAGGCCGCCTCTTCCGAGGCCAGGTAGATGATCAGGCCGGCCACTTCCTCGGGCTTGCCGAGGCGGCCGACGGGAATGTGCGGCAGGATCTTGCTGTCGAGCACTTCCTTCGGGATGGCCGTGACCATCTTCGTGCCGATGTAGCCGGGCGAAATGGTGTTGACCGTCACGCCCTTCTTCGCGACCTCGAGCGCCAGCGCCTTGGTGAAGCCGTGCACGCCGGCCTTGGCGGCCGAGTAGTTGGTCTGGCCGAACGCGCCCTTGGAGCCGTTCACCGACGACACGTTGATGATGCGGCCCCAGCCCCGGTCCACCATCCCGTCCGCCACCTGCTTGCTCATGTTGAACAGGCTGTCGAGGTTGGTGCGCAGCACGGCGTTCCAATTGATCTGGTCCATCTTCTTGAAAGTCATGTCGCGCGTGATGCCGGCGTTGTTGACCAGCACGTCGACCGGGCCGAGGGCCGCCTGCACCTGGCTCACTGCCTGCGCGCAGGAGTCGTAGTCGGCCACGTCGCAGGGCACGGCCAGGATCTGGTAGCCGCGCTCGGCCATCTGCGCCACCCATTCGGCATGCGACTTGTTGCCCGGCGAATAGGTCACGGCGAGCTTGTAGCCCGCATCGACCATCTTGGTGGAGATCGTCTCGCCCAAACCGCCCATGCCGCCGGTGACGAGGACCACTTGTTGCTTCTTCTCGCTCATTTGATTGCTCCTAGGTGCGTTGTGTGTGACAGGAAAGAAATTCGTTCAGGCGCGTCAAGCGCGTTCAACAGCCAGCGCCACGCCCATGCCGCCGCCGATGCACAGCGACGCAAGGCCCTTGTTGGCGCCGCGGCGGCGCATCTCGTGCAGCAGCGTCACCAGCACGCGGCAGCCCGAGGCGCCGATGGGATGGCCGATGGCAATGGCGCCGCCGTTCACGTTGATGCGGCTGGTGTCCCATTCCATTTCGCGGTTCACGGCGCAGGCCTGCGCCGCGAAGGCTTCGTTGATTTCCATCAGGTCCAGGTCCTGCGCCTTCCAGCCGGCTTTCTTCAATGCCAGCTGCGACGCGGGCACCGGGCCCATGCCCATGAGCGACGGGTCGAGGCCCGCGCTCGCATAGGCGCGGATCACCGCCAGCGGCTGCAGGCCGAGGGCTGCCGCGCGCGAGGCCGACATCACCAGCACCGCGGCCGCGCCGTCGTTCAGGCCCGAGGCGTTGCCGGCCGTCACCGAGCCAGCCTTGTCGAAGGCCGGACGCAACCCCGCGAGCGCATCGGCATTGGTCTTGCGGTTCACGAACTCGTCGGCCGAGAAGACGATGGGGTCGCCCTTCTTCTGGGCGATGCTGAACGGAAGAATTTCGTCGTTGAAGCGCCCCGCGTCCTGCGCGGCCGCGGCCTTCTGCTGCGAGGCCAGCGCCAGCGCGTCCTGCATCTCGCGCGTGATGCCGTATTTCTTTGCCACGTTCTCGGCCGTGGTGCCCATGTGGTACTGGTTGTAGACGTCCCACAGGCCGTCCACGATCATGGTGTCGACCAGCTTCCAGTCGCCCATGCGCTGGCCGTTGCGCGAGTTGGGCAGCACGTGCGGCGCGGCGCTCATGTTCTCCTGCCCGCCGGCCACCACGATCTCGGCGTCGCCGCACTTCACGGCCTGTGCCGCCAGCATCACGGCCTTGAGGCCCGAGCCGCAGACCTTGTTGATGGTAAGGCCCGGCACCCCGATGGGCAGGCCCGCCTTGATGACTGTCTGGCGTGCCGGGTTCTGCCCCGCGCCGGCTGCGAGCACCTGGCCCATGATCACCTCGGACACCGCATCGCCCGGAACCCCGGCCTTCTCGAGCAGTCCTTTCACCACGTGCGCGCCCAGTTCCGGCGCCGCCGTGCCGGCAAGCGCGCCGCCGAACTTGCCGACCGCCGTGCGTTGCGCGGCCACGATCACGATATCGTCTGACATGAGAGTCTCCTTTGGGGGTTGATGCGAAGGGGTTGGAAAGAGGGTCGAGTCATGGCCACGACTGCTCAATGCAGCTTGACGTGGGGTTCGGTGCGCCGCGTGATGAGGCGCGCCAGCGTGTCGAGCGAGACCTTGACGACGCCGTGCAACGCCAGCTCATGCATCTTGTAGAGCGAGACGTACATGAGGCGCGCGACGCGGCCTTCGATCATCAGGCTGCCGCCGGCGGGACCACCCATCATGTTGCCGACGGTGCTGAACTCGCCGAGCGACACCAGCGAGCCGAAGTCGCGGTAGCGATAGGGCTTGAGCGCCTTTCCGCCCAAGCGCCGGCGGATCTGCGCCGCGACGTGAGAAGCTTGCTGGTGCGCCGCCTGCGCGCGCGGCGGCACCAGCCCGCCTTTGCCGTCGTTGGCCCCGGGCCAGTCGCAGGCCGCGCAGTCGCCAATGGCGAAGACATCGGCATCGCGCGTGGTCTGCAAGGTCGGCAGCACCGCGAGCTGGTTGCTGCGGTTGGTTTCGAGCCCTGCGATGTCCTTCATGAAATCGGCCGCCTTCACGCCGGCGGCCCACACCACCAGCTCGGCCGGCAGCACGCGGCCGTCGGCCAGGCGAACGCCCTCGGGCAGCACCTCGGCCACCTTGGCGGAGGTGTGCACGTCCACGCCCAACTTGCGCAGCAACGCCTCGGTGGCGGCCGACATGCGCGCGGGCAGCGCCGGCAGCACGCGGTCGGCCGCCTCGATCACGCTGACCTGGATGTCCTTCTCGGCGTCGACGCGATCCAGCCCGTAGGCGACCACTTCGCGCGTGGTGCGGTGCAGCTCGGCCGCCAGCTCCACGCCAGTGGCGCCCGCGCCGATGATGGCCACGTGCAGCTGCTCGGGGCGCAGCGGCGTGATCTGCGCATGGGCACGGATGCAGGCGTTGACCATGCGCTGGTGAAAGCGCTGTGCGTCCGCCTTCGATTCGAGCCGCAGCGCATGCTCGCGCACGCCGGGTGTGCCGAAATCGTTGCTGAGGCTGCCGATGGCAATCACGAGCGTGTCGTAGCCGAAGGCGCGTGCCGGCGTGACCAGCCGGCCCTCGTCGTCCATGTAGGGCGCCACCTGCACCTCACGCCGCTCGCGGTCGATGCCGGTGAGCTCGCCGAGCCGGAACCGGAAGCGGTGCCAGTGCGCCTGCGCGAGGTAGTCCACTTCGTGCGCGCTCAAGTCCATGCTGCCCGCGGCGATTTCGTGCAGCTTGGGCTTCCAGACGTGGGTGCGGTTCTTGTCGATCAGCGTGATGTCCGCCACGCCGCGCTTGCCCAGCGTGTCACCCAGGCGCGTGGCCAGCTCCAGGCCGCCGGCCCCGCCACCCACGATGACGACTCGGTGCTTCTGCACGGCGCTGTTCATGGTTGGCTGCTCCGTGCAGGCATGCAATGTTTCAGCGGGCCGGGGCCACGGGCATGTGGGTCTCGACCTTGTCCAGCACCGCCTCGGGCGCGTCGGCTTCGGCCGACGTCTCGTTGTCCAGGATGCGCTTCATGCGGACGGTGTCCAGATCGTTGGTCCACTTGGCGACCACAACCGTGGCAACCCCGTTGCCGATCAGGTTGGTCAGCGCGCGCGCTTCCGACATGAAGCGGTCGATGCCGAGGATGAGCGCCAGGCCTGCCACCGGCACGTGCCCCACGGCCGAAAGCGTGGCCGCCAGCACGATGAAGCCGCTGCCCGTGACGCCCGCCGCGCCTTTCGAGGTGAGCAACAGCACCGCCAGGAGCGTCAGCTGCTGGGTGAGCGTCATGTCGGTGTTGGTCGCCTGCGCGATGAACACCGCCGCCATCGTCAGGTAGATCGAGGTGCCGTCGAGGTTGAACGAATAGCCCGTGGGCACCACCAGGCCGACCACCGACTTCTTCGCGCCCAGGTTCTCCAGCTTGGCCATCATGCGCGGCAGCACCGATTCGCTCGAAGACGTGCCCAGCACGATCAGCAGTTCTTCCTTGATGTACTTGATGAACTTCCAGATGCTGAAGCCGTGGAAGCGCGCAATGAGCCCGAGCACCACGAAGATGAAGAACAGGCAGGTGGCGTAGAAGGTGGCCATCAACTGGCCGAGCTGCAGCAGCGAACTCACGCCGTACTTGCCGATGGTGAAGGCCATCGCGCCGAAGGCGCCGATGGGCGCGACCTTCATGATGTAGCCCACGATCACGAAGAGCACGTGCGAGCCCTTTTCGATCACGTCGAACACCAGCGTGCCGCGCCCGCCGAACTTGTGCAGCGCAAAGCCGAACATCACGGCGATCAGCAGCACCTGCAGAATCTCGCCCTTGGCGAAGGCGTCGACCACCGTGCTCGGGATCACGTTGAGCAGGAAGTCGGTGGTGCTCTGCATCTTGCCCGGGCCGGTGTAGGCCGCGATGCTCTTGGCGTCCAACTGGCTCACGTCGACGTTCATGCCGGCGCCGGGCCGCACGATGTTGATGATCACGAGGCCCACCACCAGCGCGATGCTGCTCACGATCTCGAAGTACAAGAGCGCCAGGCCGCCGGTCTTGCCGACCTTCTTCATGTCTTCCATGCCCGCAATGCCGACCACCACCGTGCAGAAGATGATCGGCGCGATGATCATCTTGATCAGCTTGATGAAGCCGTCGCCGAGCGGCTTCATCGATGCGCCGGTATCCGGATAGAAATGCCCCAGCAGCACCCCGAGCACGATGGCCGTGATGACCTGGAAGTAGAGGGACTTGTAAAAGGGCTTGGGTGCGACGGATGGTTGGTCCACGGGGATCTCCTAGAAAATTTCAGACAGCGAGCGGCATGCGACTGCCGGGGCTTGTGCGGTTCATGGCTGCGCCGCCGTCAGGCCGCGTTGCGGTTCGAGTTGGCATCGACCACCGCCAGCGCGGTCATGTTGACGATGCGGCGAACCGTCGACGACGGCGTGAGGATGTGCACCGAGCGCGCCGCGCCCAGCAGGATGCCGCCCACGGTGATGCCGCTGCCCGCCGCCATGCGCAGCAGGTTGTACGAAATGTTGGCCGCATCGACGTTGGGCATGATGAGCACGTTGGCCTCGGTCTCCAGCGCCGAGTCCGGAAACTCGTGGTCGAGGATCGACTTGGACAGCGCCGCGTCGCCACGCATCTCGCCCTCCACCGCAAGCTGAGGGTCGCTCGCCTTGATGAGTGCGAGCGCCTCGCGCATCTTCACCGCCGAGGCCGCGTCCGAGCCGCCGAAGTTCGAGTGCGACAGCAGTGCCACGCTCGGTGTCACGCCGAAGCGGCGCACCTCTTCGGCCGCAAGCAGCGCGATCTCGGCGATCTGCGCGGCATCGGGGTCGCGGTTGACGTGCGTGTCGCAAATGAAGAGCTGGCGCCCGGGCAGCATCAGCATCTGCATGGCGGCCAGGGTCTTGGTGCCGGGGCGCAGGCCGATCACGTCGCGCACATGGCCCAGGTGGTCGCCGTAGCCGCCGAGCGTGCCGCACAGCATGGCGTCGGCACGGCCCTGGCGCACCAACATGGCCGCGAGCAGCGTGCCGCGGCTGCGCATCTCGGTCTGCGCCACCAGGCGCGAGACGCCGTCGCGGCGCTTGAGCTGGTAGTACGCTTCGGCCGCATCGCCGTACACGCCGGGGTCGAGCAGGTCGACGGCCTCGCAGTCGGTGCCCAGCGTGAGGCGCAGGCCGTACTGCGCAATGCGCTCGGCAATCACGTCGGGGCGGCCCAGCAGCAGCGGACGCGCCAGGCCTTCGTCGACCACCACCTGCGCGGCGCGCAGCACGCGCTCGTCCTCGCCCTCCGCGTAGACTACGCGCTTGGGTGCCTGCTTGGCCGCGGCGAACAGCGGCTGCATGCTGCTGCCCGACTGGTAGACGAACTGCGACAGCCGCTGGCGGTAGGCCTTCATGTCGGCGATGGGCCGCGTCGCCACGCCGCTGTCCGCCGCGGCCTGCGCCACCGCGGGGGCGACGAACTCGATCAGGCGCGGGTCGAAGGGCTTGGGAATCAGGTAGTCGCGGCCGAAGCGCAAGCCGACCGCGCCATAGGCCTGCGCCACCACCTCGGGAATCTCGGCATGCGCGAGCTCGGCGATGGCGCGCACCGCCGCGAGCTTCATCTCCTCGTTGATGGTGGTCGCGCCCACGTCGAGCGCGCCACGGAAGATGAACGGAAAGCACAGGACGTTGTTGACCTGGTTCGGATAGTCCGACCGGCCGGTGCCGAGGATGGCGTCGGGGCGCACGGCCAGCGCGTCTTCCGGAAGGATTTCCGGCGTCGGGTTGGCCATGGCGAGGATGATCGGGTCGCGCGCCATCTCCTTCACCATCTCGGGCTTGAGCACGCCGCCGGCCGAGAGGCCGAGGAAGATGTCGGCGCCGGCGATCACGTCGGCCAGCTTGCGCGCCGAGGTGTCCTGCGCGTAGCGGGCCTTGTTCGGGTCCATCTGCTCCTTGCGGCCGGTGTAGACCACGCCCGCGCTGTCGGACACGAAGATGTTCTGCATTGGCAGGCCCAGGCTCACGATCAGGTCGAGGCAGGCCAGCGCCGCCGCACCGGCGCCGGAGGCCACCAGCTTCACCTCGCGGATGTCCTTCTTCACATGCCGCAGCGCATTGAGGATGGCCGCGGCCGCGACGATGGCGGTGCCGTGCTGGTCGTCGTGAAAGACCGGGATCTTCATGCGCTCGCGCAGCTTCTTCTCGATGTAGAAGCACTCGGGCGCCTTGATGTCTTCCAGGTTGATGCCGCCGAAGGTGGGCTCCATGCGCGCGATGGTGTCGATCAGCGCGTCGGGGTCGTTCTCGTCGAGCTCGATGTCGAACACGTCGATGCCGGCGAATTTCTTGAACAGGCAGGCCTTGCCTTCCATCACCGGCTTGCCGGCCAACGCACCGATGTTGCCCAGGCCCAGCACCGCGGTGCCGTTGGTGATGACGGCCACCAGGTTGGCGCGCGAGGTGAGGTTCATCGCCTCGGCCGGGTCGCGCACGATCTCCATGCAGGCCTCGGCCACGCCGGGCGAGTACGCGAGCGCGAGGTCGCGCTGCGTGGCCATCGGCTTGGTCGGGTTCACCGAAATCTTGCCCGGCGTGGGAAAGCGGTGGTAGTCGAGGGCGGCTTCGCGCAGTTTTTCGTCGGACATGGTGTCTCCGTGGAATGTCATTGAGGGACGGCCGTGCGGCCGCCGGCCAGCCAGTTGCGCAGCCCGCACAGCAGCGCCGCGGGCTGGTCGGCGTGCACCCAGTGGCCCGCGTCGGCAATGCGCTCGGCTCCCGCACGCGGAAAAAGCGCGCGGATGCCGGCGAACGACGCAGGCCGCACGTAGTCGGACTCCGCGCCGTGGACGAAGAGCGCGGGCCCGGCGTAGCGCGCTTCGCGCAGCGTTTCGGGAAAACCGCAAAGCTCGCGCATGCACAGGCCCGTGGCGAGCAGGTTCAGCCGCCAGTCGAAGCGGTCGTTCTGCCGGCGCAGGCTCTGCATCAGGTAGTCGGCCGGAGTCTCGGCGCCGAGGTTGTCGGCCAGCGCCTGCTGGATCTCGCGGCGGCTGGCGGCGCTCGCCATCTCCAGGCTGCGCATCGCCGACACGTATGACGAGAACTGGCCGGCGTAGCTCTCGGGGGCGATGTCGATCACCGCGATGCCGCCGATGGCCTCGGGATGCGAGAGGGCCAGGGCCATGGCGGTCTTGCCGCCCATGCTGTGGCCGATCACGAAGGGCCGCCGCATTTGCTCGCGTTCGATCAGCGCGAGCACGTCGCCCGCCATTTCCACGTACGACATCGATTCGGCCCAGGGCGAGGCGCCATGGTTGCGGGCATCGGGCAGGTAGACGCGGTGGTCCGCCGCCAGCGCCTGCGCAACCTGCGACCAGTTGCGCCCCGCGCCGAACAGGCCGTGCAGGATCACCACCGGAGGTCCCGACCCCAGGGCTTCGAACGCCAGTGCAAGCGGCATCGTTGCGGCCTACTTCTTCTTCACCGGGGGCAGGTCGGTGCACACCCCTTCGAACAGCTCGGCCGCCATACCGATGGATTCGCCGAGCGTCGGATGCGGATGAATGGTCTTGCCGATGTCACCCGGCTCGCAGCCCATTTCGATGGCCAGGCACACCTCGCTGATCAGGTCGCCCGCATGCGTGCCGACGATGCCGCCACCGACGATGCGGTGCGTGGCCTCGTCGAACAACAGCTTGGTGAAACCCTCGTCGCGCCCGTTGGCGATGGCGCGGCCCGATGCGGCCCAGGGGAACACTGCCTTGCCGATCTTCAGGCCCTCGGCCTTGCACTGCTCTTCCGTCTTGCCGGCCCACGCCACCTCGGGGTCGGTATAGGCCACCGAGGGAATCTGCCGGGCATCGAAGAACGCCGCCTCGCCGTGCGCCGCCTCGGCCGCCACATGCGCCTCGTGCACCGCCTTGTGAGCCAGCATGGGCTGGCCCACGATGTCGCCGATGGCGAAGATGTGCGGGACGTTGGTGCGCATCTGCTTGTCGACGTCGATGAAGCCTCGGTCGGTGACGGCCACGCCGGCCTTGTCGGCCGCGATCTTCTTGCTGTTGGGGCTGCGGCCCACGGCCACCAGCACGAGGTCGTAGACCTGCGGGGCCGAAGGCGCCTTCTCGCCTTCGAAGCTGACCTCGATGCCGGCCTTGGTGGCCTTGGCACCGACGGTCTTCGTCTTGAGCATCACGTTGTCGAAACGCGGCGCGTTGAACTTCTCCCACACCTTGACGAGGTCGCGGTCGGCGCCCTGCATCAGGCCGTCGAGCATTTCGACCACGTCGATGCGCGTACCCAGCGTCGAGTACACCGTGGCCATTTCCAGGCCGATGATGCCGCCGCCGATCACCAGCATGCGCTTGGGAATGCCCTTGAGCAGCAGCGCGCCGGTGGAGTCGACGACGCGGTCGTCCTCCGGCATGAAGGGCAGCTTCACGGCCTGCGAGCCCGCGGCGATGATGGCCTTGGCGAACTTCACCACCTTCTTCGCGCCGCCCTCGCCCACCACCTCGACGTGGTACGCATCAAGGAAGCTGCCAACGCCGGTGACCACCTCGACCTTGCGCGCCTTCGCCATGCCGGCCAGGCCGCCGGTGAGCTTCTTGATGACGCCGTCCTTGAAGCCGCGCAGCGCGTCGATGTCGACCTCGGGCGCGGCGAACTTGATGCCATGCTTGGCGAGCAGCTTCACCTCGTCCATCACGCCGGCCGTGTGCAGCAGCGCCTTCGAGGGAATGCAGCCCACGTTGAGGCATACGCCGCCGAGCGTGACGTAGCGTTCGACCAGCACGGTTTTCATGCCGAGGTCCGCGCTGCGGAACGCGGCCGAGTAGCCGCCGGGGCCGGCGCCGAGCACGAGCACTTCGCACTCGATGTCGGCCTTGCCGGTGTAGCTGCCGGCGGCTGCGGTTTGGCCCCCTCCCCCTCTGGGGGAGGGCAGGGGTGGGGGCACTTGCCCACCGGTCGCTGCCTGTGCAGAAGCAGCGGCCCCCACCCTGCCCTCCCCCGGAGGGGGAGGGGAAGATGAAGAAGCACCCGCGGTCTCGATCACCAGGATCACCGACCCTTCGCTCACCTTGTCGCCGAGCCCGATCTTCAGTTCCTTCACGGTGCCCGCATGGCTCGACGGAATCTCCATCGAAGCCTTGTCGGACTCCACCATGATCAACCCGGTATCGACCGCGATGACCTCGCCAGGCTTGACCAGCAGTTCGATGACCGCGACATCCTTGAATTCGCCGATGTCCGGGACCTTGACTTCCACCATGTGTGCCATTGGGAGCTTCCTTCAGAACAGCACGCGCCGCAGGTCGGCGAGCACGTTGGCGAAATAGACGTTGAAGCGCGCGGCGGCGGCGCCGTCGATCACGCGGTGGTCCCACGAGAGGGACAGCGGCAGCGTGAGGCGCGAGGTGTAGGTCTTGCCGTCACTGGAGTGCTGCTTCCAGTAGCTCTTGCACACGCCCATGATGGCGACCTCGGGCGCATTGATGATCGGCGTGAAATAGATGCCGCCGATGCCACCCAGCGAGCTGATGGTGAAGGTGCCGCCCGACATCTGGTCGGGCTTGAGCTTGCCGTCTCGCGCGAGCTTGGCGAGCTCGCCCATCTCCTTGGCGATGTCGGGCACGCTCTTCTTGTCGACGTCGCGGATCACCGGCACCATGAGCCCGTTGGGCGTGTCGGCCGCAAAGCCGATGTGCCAGTAGTTCTTGAGCACCAGGGCATCACCGTCGAGGCTGGCGTTGAACTCCGGAAACTTCTTCAGCGCAGCCACGGCCGCCTTCATCATGAAGGGCAGCATGCTGATCTTGACGCCCGACTTTTCCAGCTCCTTGTTCATTTGCACCCGGAACTGCTCGAGGTCGGTGATGTCGGCCTCGTCGTGCGTCGTTACATGCGGAATGACGACCCAGTTGCGGTGCAGGTTGGCGGCGCTGATCTTCTTGATGCGTGACAGTTCTTTTCGCTCGGTCGGGCCGAACTTGGCGAAGTCGACCTTGGGCCAGGGCAAGAGGTCGATGCCGCCGACGCCACCGCCCGCGGGCGCTGCGGCAGCCTTGCCGGCGGCCGGTGCGGCGGCTGCGCCACCGCCCTTCGCAAACGCCTCGACGTCGGCGCGCACGATGCGGCCATGGTCGCCGGTGCCCTTGATCTTGCCGAGGTCGACGCCGAGCTCGCGGGCGAGCTTGCGCACGGCGGGGCCGGCGTAGGCGAGCGCGAAGCCGGCTTCGATCTCCGCATTGCCGGCAGACAGCGCCGCCGCCGCTGCTGTATCACTCCCTCTCCCGCTCGCAGGAGAGGGCTGGGGTGAAGTGGCGGTAGCCGCCACAGGCGCATCGCCCGTAGCAAGCGAAAGAATCACAGACCCCTCGCTCACCTTGTCGCCGATCTTGATGCCGATGGCCGTCACCACGCCCGACAGCGGCGCGGGCACGTCCATCGTGGCCTTGTCCGATTCGAGCGAGACGATCGGGTCTTCGGCCTTCACCGTGTCGCCGACCTTCACGAAGATCTCGATGACCGGCACGTCCTTAAAGTCGCCGATGTCGGGCACGCGCACCTCGGCCACGCCGGCTGGCGCGTTGGTGGCCGCAGGCGCGGCGCTCACGCTGGGCTTGGCGGCTTCGGCCGGCGCCGGGGCAGCAGCGCCGCCCTCGGCCTTGAAGGTCATGATGACGCTGCCTTCGCTGACCTTGTCGCCCAGCTTCACAGAGATGGACTCGACCACCCCGCCGCGCGGCGCGGGCACTTCCATCGTCGCCTTGTCGGATTCGAGCGAGACCAGCGGGTCTTCGGCCTTCACCGTGTCGCCGGGCTTCACGAAGATTTCGATGACGGGCACATCGCTGAAGTCGCCGATGTCGGGAACCTTGATGTCGATTGCGTTGCTCATTAAATAAACTCCGTGCTTCGCACTGCGTTGCGAGCTTGCTTGGGGCGGCCCAGCGCTGCGCTCATGTTCTGCTGCCTTGCCTCAGACGGTCCAGGGGGCTGCGCGCTCGGCATCGAGCCCGTACTTCGCGATGGCCTCGGCCACCACGGCGTGCTTGATCACGCCGTCGTCGGCCAGCGCCTTGAGCGCGGCCACGGCCACGTGCCAGCGATCAACCTCGAAGAAGCGGCGCAGCTTGCGGCGGTAGTCGCTGCGGCCGAAGCCGTCGGTGCCCAGCACGGTGTAGCGCCGGCCTGCGGCCTGCACGTACTCGCGCACCTGGTCGGCGTAGTTGCGCATGTAGTCGGTGGCCGCGATGACCGGGCCGTCATGGCCTTCGAGACATTGCTCGACGTGGCTCTTGCGCGCCGGCTCGGTCGGGTGCAGCCGGCTCCAGCGCTCGGCGGCCATGCCGTCGCGACGCAGCTCGTTGTAGCTGGTGGCGCTCCACACGTCGGCGGCAATGCCGAAGTCGGCCTTCAGCAGCTCGGCCGCGAACATCACTTCGCGCAGGATGGTGCCGCTGCCCATGAGCTGCACGCGGTGGCCCTTCTTGGGCGTCTTGCCGCCGTCGCTCAACTGGTAGAGCCCCTTGAGAATGCCCGCCTCGCTGCCCTCGGGCATGCCCGGGTGCGGGTAGTTCTCGTTCATGAGGGTGATGTAGTAATACACGTCCTCCTGCTCGGCGTACATGCGGCGCATGCCGTCGCGCACGATGGCCACCACCTCGTAGGCGAAGGTCGGGTCGTACGAAACGCAGTTGGGAATGGTGCCCGCCAGGATGTGGCTGTGGCCGTCTTCGTGCTGCAGGCCTTCGCCGTTGAGCGTGGTGCGCCCCGCGGTGCCGCCCAAGAGGAAGCCCCGCGCACGCATGTCGCCGGCCAGCCAGGCCAGGTCGCCCACGCGCTGCAGGCCGAACATCGAGTAGTAGATGTAGAACGGAATCATCGGCACGTTGTTCGTGCTGTACGAAGTGGCCGCGACGATCCAGCTGGACATCGCGCCGCCCTCGTTGATGCCTTCCTGCAGTACCTGCCCGTCCTTCGACTCGCGGTAGTACATGAGCTGGTCGGCGTCCTGCGGCTTGTAGAGCTGGCCGAGCGACGACCAGATGCCCAGCTGGCGGAACATGCCTTCCATGCCGAAGGTACGCGACTCGTCGGGCACGATGGGCACCACGTGCTTGCCGATCTGCTTGTCGCGCACCAGCGTGCCGAGCATCTGCACGAAGGCCATGGTGGTGGAGATCTCGCGCTCGCCGGTGTCCTTGAGCAGGCGCTCGAAGGTGGAAAGCGGCGGAATCTCGAGCGCGGTCGACTTGCGGCGGCGCTGCGGCAGGTAGCCGCCGAGCGCGGCGCGGCGCTCGCGCAGGTACTTCATCTCCGGGCTGTCTTCGGCCAACTGGATGAACGGCACGTTGGGCAACTCTTCATCGGACACCGGGATCTGGAAGCGGTCGCGAAAGCCGCGCAGCGCGTCCTGAGTCATCTTCTTGGCCTGGTGCGCGATCATCTGGCCCTCGCCCGATTCGCCCATGCCGTAGCCTTTCACCGTCTTGGGCAGGATCAGCGTGGGCTGGCCCTTGTGCTTGACGGCCGCGGCGTAGGCGGCGAAGACCTTCTCGGGGTCGTGGCCACCACGCGTGAGGCCCCAGATCTCGTCGTCGCTCATGTCGGCGACCAGCGCCTTCGTCTCGTCGTACTTGCCGAAGAAATGCTCGCGCACGTAGGCGCCGCTCTTGCTCTTGAAGTCCTGGTATTCGCCGTCCACGCACTCTTCCATGCGCTGCAGCAGCTTGCCGCTCTTGTCCTTCGCGAGCAGCGCGTCCCAGCCGCTGCCCCAGAGCACCTTAATCACATTCCAGCCAGCGCCGCGGAACACGGACTCCAGCTCCTGCACGATCTTGCCGTTGCCGCGCACGGGGCCGTCCAGGCGCTGCAGGTTGCAGTTGATGACGAACACGAGGTTGTCCAGGCTCTCGCGGCCCGCGAGCGAGATGGCGCCGAGCGATTCGGGCTCGTCCATCTCGCCGTCGCCCATGAAGGCCCAGACCTTGCGCGGCGCCGTGTCGGCGAGACCGCGTCCGTGCAGGTACTTGAGAAAGCGCGCCTGGTAGATCGCCATCAGCGGGCCCAGGCCCATCGACACCGTGGGAAACTGCCAGAAATCGGGCATGAGCCACGGGTGCGGGTACGACGGGATGCCGCCGCCCTCGGACTCCTGGCGGTAGTTGAGCAACTGCTGCTCGCTCAGGCGGCCTTCGAGAAAGGCGCGTGCATAGATGCCGGGCGAGCTGTGGCCCTGGATGAACAGCAGGTCACCGCCGTGCGTGTCGGTGGCCGCATGCCAGAAGTGGCCGAAGCCGATGTCATAGAGCGTGGCCGCCGACTGGAAGCTCGCAATGTGGCCGCCGAGCTCCGACGAGTCCTTGTTGGCGCGCAGGATGATCGCCATCGCGTTCCAGCGGATGATCGAGCGCAGGCGGTGCTCGATCTCTCGGTTGCCGGGCGACTTTTCTTCCTGCTCGGGCGGGATGGTGTTCTTGTAGGCCGTGTTCAGCGAACGGGGCACGTACACCCCGTCGCGCCGGCCCTGGTCGACCAGGCGATTCAACAGAAAGTTCGTACGTTCGCTGCCGCGGTGTTGTTGCACCGCGCCGAGCGCGTCGATCCACTCGCCGGTTTCCGTGGGGTCAAGGTCGCCCATGCTGCTCATCGGTTTGTCTCCTGTGTCATGGCCAGGATCCGCATCGAGCGACGCGGCCGGCCTTGTTACAGAGCAATCGATGTGCCACGCGGCGCGCCGCGCGCAACGCCCGCTAAGTCGTTGATTTCATGACAGATGAGGTGGGCATGGAACGCGTGCGCTGCCGACGATCCGGATGCGGGGCAAGGAGCCCGTCCGAATCGCCGGACCGGAGGTTAGGGCAAACCCTGAGAGCCAAATCTGCGAGATCGGCTTAGTCCCGAGGGGTCGTATTTGTCCCGTCAATCCAGCTCGGACCGCGCCATGAGCCCGCGCTTGCGCACTCGGTAGGCCAACTGGGGACGCGTGATGCCCAGCACCCGCGCAGCCGCCGAAAGGTTGCCACCGCATTGCTCCAGCGCGCGGCGGATCAGCGTCTCTTCCACCTGCCCCAAGGAACCAGGGCCGACGCGGTCCGGCGCGACGTGGCTTGCGGGCATGGCCTGCCGGGGCAAGGCGCCGGCAGCGCCAACGCCCGCGAGGTGCCCATCCGGCCGCACCGACAACACGTTCTTGTCCAGCGTCTCGCCGCTTGTGAACAGGTGGTGCACGTCGAGCAGGCTGCCATCGGGCGCCACGATCACGGCGCGTTCGATGAGGTTCTGCAGTTCGCGGATGTTGCCGGGGTAGTCGTAGTTCAGCAGCGCCTTGACGGCGGATTGCGTGAAGCCAGTGGCCTGCCGGCCGTGCTTGCGGCCGTAGTGCTGCAGAAAATGGCTCATCAAAAGCGGCACGTCGTCGCGCCGCTCGCGCAGCGGCGGCAGGTGAATGGGAAAGACGTTGAGCCGGAAGAACAGGTCGTCGCGAAACCTGCCCTCGCGCACGGCCTGGCGCAGATCGACGTTGGTGGCCGCGATGACGCGCGTGTCGACCTGAACGCTGCGTGTGCTGCCCACGCGCTCGACCTCGCCCTCCTGCAATGTGCGCAGCAGCTTGCCCTGGGCCGCGTAGCTCAGCGTGCCGATCTCGTCCAGGAACAACGTGCCGCCGTGGGCGCGCTCGAAGCGGCCCGGCCGCGCCGCACCGGCGCCGGTGTAGGCGCCGCGCTCCACGCCAAACAGCTCCGACTCGATCAGCGTCTCCGGAATGGCCGCGCAGTTCACGGCGACGAAGGGCTTGTCGCGCCGCGGGCTGATGCTGTGCAGCATGCTTGCGAACTTTTCCTTGCCGACGCCGGACTCGCCGGTAAAGAGCACGGTGGCCGTGGTCGGCGCCACGCGGTGCAGCAGGTGGCAGGCCGCATTGAATGCCGATGACGCGCCCACCATCGCGTCGCTCTTGCGCGGCGGCGTGGGCAGCTCGGCGGCCCGCGGCGCCGCGCCACCGTGGGGCGACGCGCCGACGGCAACGCCCACGAAATCGCGTGCGCGCAGGTAGCGCATGTCTTCTTCCACGTCGTCCCAGCGCTCGGCGGATTTTCCGATCACGCGGCAATGGTTCTCGCCCATCGAGCGACAGGCGACCTCGCGAAACACCACCAGCCGCCCGAACAGCGTGCTGACGTAGCCGGTGGCATAGCCCACCTGCATCCAGCAGGCCGGCGAGCCGCCGATGCCGTAGGCCGCAATGTGCTCGTCGTCTTCGACCGAGTGGTGCCAGATGAACTCGCCCTCGTAGTCCGAGGTCTCGGGGTCGTAGCGCGCGTGCACCAGCTCGACCTTCACCAGCCCTTCCAGCGCATGCAGGCGGGTGCCGGCCATGGCGGCCGCAGCCGGCTCGGCCTCGGGCCAGTGCTTGCGCACCAGCTGCGCGTCGCGCGCGCCGCTGACGTAGCCGGCGCGGGTGAACAGGCCGCGTGCCTTCTCCTGGCCCAGGCTGTCGATCAGCTCACGCCTGAGGGACCCCAGCGCTTCGGTATGCAGCAGCACCATGCGCTGGTCCTGCAGCCAGATGCGGCCGTCACCGGGCGAAAAGAACAGGCACTCGCTGATGTCGGCAATGGTCGGGTGCTCTTCGCTGCCCACGTGCGAGGCGTCGAAGCGGCTCATCGCACGCGCCACGTCGGCGCCGTCGAAACGGCCCAGCGCGGCGCCGGTGGCGCGCGCCACCTCGGCCAGGGAGATGCGCCCGGGGACCGGTGAGGCAATGGCTTTGGTCAATTTCGGGTTCATCGTTTGGTGAAACGGGCGGCCGATTCTTGAGCATTTGGTGAAAGCCCGGATCAGGGTAAACCAGTTATTCACGATAACTATTACAACCCCGGGAATTCCCCTAACCCCCGAATGAAAACGGCCTCGCGCCGCGGCGCTGGGCCACCCCGCCACGGCGTCGTTGGTACGCCCGTTGCGAAAAGAAGGCGGTGCCGCGGCATTTCCATCCGCGGGCAGCCGATCAACTTTTTTCGCAAGGGGTGAGTCATGGGTGTTTCACAGAAGCTGGCGTTCCTGGACCCGGCGGCCTGGGCCGGCAAGGTGTTCAACGGCGCGTGGGTCGCGTCCGCAGGCGGTGTGCGCAACGTCGTCGAACCGGCCACGGGCCAGGTGATGGCGAGCGTCGGCATTGCCGACGCGCAGGACGTCGCGCTGGCCACGGCCGCCGCGGCGCAGGCGCAGAAAAATTGGGCGCAGGTGGCGCCGCGCGAGAAGGCCGCGGTGTTCCTGCGCGCCGCGGGGCTGTTCGAACAGCACTTCGACGAGCTGGCGATGTATGTGGCCCGGGAGACCGGCGCCATCCTGCCCAAGGGGCAGCACGAAGTGCGCGAGGCCATCACCCTGTGCCACCTGGCGGCGGCCATGCCCTTGCAGTCGCAGGGCCAGGTGTTGCCGAGCGCGCATGGCACCACCAGCCTGGCGCGGCGCGTGCCGCGCGGCGTGGTGGGCGTGATCTCGCCCTTCAACTTTCCGCTCATCCTCACGCTTCGCACCGTGGCGCCGGCCCTCGCTGCCGGCAACGGCGTGGTGGTCAAGCCCGACTCGCGCACGCCGGTGAGCGGCGGCTTCATGATCGCCCGCGTGTTCGAAGTGGCGGGCCTGCCGGCCGGCCTGCTGCAGGTGCTGCCCGGCGACGCCGCCGCCGGTGAAGCGCTGGTGACCGATGCGCACGTGCCGATGATCGCTTTCACCGGCTCGCCCGCCGTGGGCCGTCGCATCGGCGAGCTGGCGGGGCGCCATCTGAAGAAGGTCACGCTGGAGCTGGGCGGCGCCAACTCGCTGATCGTCCTGGAAGACGCCGACCTCGACATCGCGGCCAGCAATGCCGCCTGGGGCGCCTACCTGCACCAGGGGCAGATCTGCATGGCGACCAATCGCATCATCGTGCACGAAAACATTGCCGCAGCCTTCACGCAGCGGCTGGTCGCGAAGGCCCAGCACCTGCCGGTGGGCGACGGTGCCAGCGGCCAGGTGGCCCTGGGGCCGCTGATCGACGCGAAGCAGCGCGACCGCGTGCACGCCATCGTGCAGGACAGCATCGCAGCCGGCGCTCAGGTGCTGGCCGGCGGCACCAGCGAAGGCCTCTTCTACAAGCCCACCGTGCTGGCCAACGTGAAGGCCGGCATGCGCGTGTACGACGAGGAAGTGTTCGGCCCCGTCGCCAACATCATCACCTTCAGCACCGACGACGAGGCCGTGGCCCTGGCCAACAACCACCAGGGCAGCCTGGCGTCGGCGGTGATCTCGCCTTCGATCGGCCGCGCCATGGCCATGGCCGCGCAGTTGAACTCCGGCATGGTCCACATCAACGACCAGACCGTCAACGACGAGTGCGTCAACCCCTTCGGCGGACCCGGCATCGCCGGCAACGGCAGCAGCGTGGGCGGCCCGGCCGATTGGGAGGAATACACCCAGTGGCAGTGGCTGACCATCAAGCAGGCGCCGCATCCCTATCCATTCTGAGTGCCAGTTGGCTATTGAACCCACGAGGAGACATTTCATGCAGCTTCAAGGAAAAACCATCGTCGTCACCGGCGTGTCGTCGGGCATCGGCGCCGAGGTGGTGCGCATCGCGCGCTTTGCCGGCGCCCGCGTCATCGGCGTGGACCGCAACGACCCGAGCCTCACGCTCGACGGCTTCGTCAAGGCCGACCTGAGTTCCGTCGCCGCCATCGATGCGGCCGTGGCGCAATTGCCCGAGCGCTTCGATGCGCTATGCAACATCGCCGGCGTGCCCGGCACGGCGCCCGTCAAGCTGGTGGCCGACATCAACTATTTGGGGCTGCGCCACCTGACGGAGCAGGCGCTGCCCCGCATCCCGCGCGGCGGCTCCATCGTCAACGTGGCCTCCATCCTCGGCGCCGAATGGCCGCAGCGACTGGCGCCGCACAAGGCCTTGGCCGCTGCGCAGAGCTTCGAGGCCGGCGCCCATTGGCTGCGCGACCACCCCGTGCCGCAGGAGAGCTGCTACCAGTACTTCAAGGAAGCGCTGATCGTCTGGAGCGCCACGCAGTCGCAGCAATGGTTTCTGGATCGCGGCGTGCGCATGAACTGCGTGGCGCCGGGCCCGGTGTTCACGCCGATCCTGGGCGACTTCGTGAGCATGCTCGGCCAGGAGCGCGTGCAGGCCGATGCGCACCGCATGCTGCGCCCCGGGTTCGCCGACGAGATCGCGCCGGTGATCGCCTGGCTGTGCAGCGACGAGGCGCGCTGGATCAGCGGCGCCAACATCCCGGTCGATGGCGGCCTGGCTTCCACCTACATCTGAACGCCCGATGACCCGCACTTCCATTGCTGCCGTGCTCGACGCGGCGCCCCTCGACCCGGCGCTGGCCGGCTTTCTGGCGCAGGCCACCGCCCAAGGCAACCCGCCGCTGGAGTCGCTGCCGCCGCCGGTGGCTCGCCAGCTCTACCGCGAGTTGGCCGCCGGACTGGGCCTGCCGGCACCGGCCATCGCATCGGCGGACGACCGCGTCATCGAAGGACCCGGGAGCCCGTTGACGCTGCGTGTCTACCGGCCCGACGCCCCGGGGCCGCTGCCCTTGCTGATGTACGTGCACGGTGGCGGCTTCGTGATCGGCGATCTCGAAACCCACGACAAGGTGTGCCGCACGCTGTGCCACGACGTCGCCGCCGTGGTGGTGGCGGTGGACTACCGGCTGGCGCCCGAACATCCCTTTCCGGCGGCGGTGGACGACGTGGCCTGCGCGCTGCGCTGGGTGGCAGGGCACGCGCACGCGCTCGGCGCCGATCCGTCGCGCATGGCGCTGGCCGGCGACAGCGCGGGCGCGCAGCTCGCCGCCGTGGCGGCGCTGCGTTCAACCGGCACCATTGCGCCGCGGGCGCTGGGCCTCATCTATCCGGTCGCCCAGCACTACAGCGAACCGAGCCCATCGCTGGCCGAGAACGGCGAGGGCAAGTTCCTCACCACCGGTGTCATGCAGTGGTTCATCGATTGCTACCTGGGCGCGCGCCAGGAGCTGGCGCGGCACCCCGATTTCGCGCTGCTGCAGTCGCAGGCCCTCGGCACGCTACCGCCCACCTGGCTGGCCACCATGGGCCACGACCCGCTGCGCGACGAAGGCTATGCGCTGGCGCTGCGCATTGCCGATGCCGGCGTTCCGACCGAGCACCGCCACTACGCCGGCGCCATTCACGCCTGCATTCACTTCACCGCCGTATCTCTACTGGGTAACCAGGTGATGGGCGACATGGCCGCGTGGCTGCGCGCGCAACTGTCGTCCCGCGTTTCCTAAGGGTTTCAAGTGCGCGGATCGCTCATGAACATGTTCAGGCGCCGCGTAGGAGAGCCACTGTCAGCAAGACGCGTCAAAACGGCATGGCACCGCGGCTTCGCAGCGGTCAACCTGAAGTGCCGGAGGCATTGTGCCGCCGTGACCACAGGAGAAAAAAATGGCCGACGACCTCAAGAAGACAGGACTGGATCGCAAGCTGATCGCAATTGATGAGCCGCACGAAGTGCGCTCATGGACCGAGGCGCTGAAGTGTTCCGAGACGCAGCTGCGAGACGCGGTGAGAGTCGTGGGCAATTCAGCCGACGCGGTTCGGGCCTACCTGATCGAAATGCGCAGGTGAACCGCCTGGGCGCCATGGAAACCAGGCAAGAACACAAGCAGGGCGACATCGGCCGCCGCTTGATGTGGATCCTCTTGGCCGCCATCGCGGTCATCGTGGTGGGGGTGCTTTTCTTCTACGGCATCAACGATCCATCGGAAGGGCCGGGCAATGTTCCTGCCAGCGGCACGACGGTGCCGCGCCAGGCAAACGGCAACGCTCCCGCGTCCAGATAGGAACGGCAAAGGAACAGGGAGTTGTCATGGCCATATACCTTGCATGGCGGATCTGGGCGAAGGCGAGATGGCATCTTCGGAGATGGCCGCTTTCTTGAGTACCCAAGCGTTTCGCACCTTCATGTTCATTTCGCGAAGCGCCTTCGATATTCCACCAGGCTCACGCCCAGGCGGCGAGCGAATGCGCGCCTGAACCCATCCACGTTGGCATAGCCCACGGCATCGGCGAGCCGCTTTGCCGGGAGATCCGACTCTTCGGCCATTCGGCGGGCGGCGTCGATGCGGGCGTTCTCGACGAACTCCGCGGGCGTGGTGCCCGTCTCCTGCCGAAAGACCCGCGCAAAGCTGCGGCCGCTCATGCCGGCGCGAGCGGCCAGCGCAGGCACCGACAGATCGTCCTTCAGGTGCGCAAGCACATGGTCCTGCACCTTGCTGACGCTCGAGCGCTCGGCAGTCTGCGCCGCCAAATGGGCGCTGAACTGGCTCTGTCCGCCCGGACGCTTGAGGAACATCACCAGCTCGCGCGCCACGCGCAGCGCGAGTTCGCGGCCATGGTCTTCCTCCACCATCGCGAGCGCGAGGTCCATGCCCGCAGTCACGCCGGCCGAGGTGAAGAGCTTGCCGTCCTTCACATAGATGGCGTCGGGTTCGACGCACGCCAGCGGGTAGGCCATGGCGAGCCGTGCGGTCGAGTTCCAGTGGGTCGCCACGCGCTTGCCGTCCAGAAGACCGGCGGCCGCGAGCACGAATGCCCCGCTGCACACGGAGCCATAGCGCCGCACGGTGCGCGACTGGCGCCGCAGCCAAGTGTGCAGCGCCGTGTCGCCAGTCACTTCGTGGATCACCGGGCTGCCGGCCACGAGCAAGGTGTCGATCGGTCCGCGATGCGCACTCACCGTGGCATCGACCGCGAGTCGCACGCCGCTGCTGCTCTTAAGCACACCGGCCGCGGTGCCGATCACCTGGACCTGGTAGGCACGCGGCTGGCCGAGTTGGCGAGCCGCCTCGGCGAACACGTCGGCAGGGCCGGCGACATCGAGCAGCTGGACACGCGGAAAGGCGAGGATGGCGACACGCATGGCAGTGAAGGCTCAGGTATTGGCGGAAAACGTCTTGCCGCGCGGCTCACGGCAAAGGCAGTTTGGCAGAAACTATCCACATCAGCAAATTCAGCCAATCGAGCCCGACCATGCAAAGCAAATCCCTGGATCCGCCCTTCCCGATCTTCCATCCATCCGACGAAGCTTCGGTACGCAACCTGCCCGTCAACCTGTTCGCATCCGTCATGGGGCTCGCAGGGCTGGCACTGGCCTGGCGGCTGGCCCATGGCAGCCTGGGCGCCCCGGCCTTGATCGGCGAGGCGATCGGCGCCATTGCACTCGGCGTCTTCTTGCTGCTGGCGTTCGGCTATGCCGTGAAGCTGGCCAGGCATCCGCAGGCCGTGCACGCGGAATTCCATCACCCGGTGACCGGCAACTTCTTCGGCACCATCGTGATCTCGATACTGCTGCTGTCGTCCGTCATCGCTCCTTACAGCGCATCCGGCGCGCGCGCGGTGTGGGCCTTGGGCGCCTTGGCGACCTTCGCCCTCAGCTTCTTCGTCATCTTGCGACTGCTCAAGGGACATGTCGACACGTCGCATGCCGTGCCGGCGTTGCTGATCCCGGGCGTTGCGACGCTGGACATCGCGGTGACCGCCGGGCACGAGGGCGCCATGGCATGGACCGCGGAGCTCAATCTGCTCGCGGCTGCCGTGGGCGCGGTGCTTGCACTGGTGCTGCTGGTTCTCATCATCGGCCGGCTCGTGCATCAGGCCCCGCTCGCGCCTGCGATGACGCCCTCGCTGATGATCCTGGTCGCACCCTTTGCGGTCGGCTTCCTTGCGTACACGAACATCACCGGCGGCGTCGACCGTTTCGCCGCCCTGCTCTTCTACTTCGCGCTCTTCATGTTCGCGGTGCTTGCACCGAAAGTGTTCCGGCGCGGCAACGCGTTCTCGCCCGGCTGGTGGGCAATCAGCTTCCCGATGGCGGCACTGGCCAATGCCGCGCTGAAGTACGCGCAGCTGCGCGCAACGGCGCCGCTCTGGGCCATTGCGATCGGGCTCTTGGGCGCGCTGACCGTGGCGCTGGCAGTGCTCACTGTGCGCACACTGCGCATCGCGCTCAACGGCAAGCTGTTCAGATGAGCCAGGGCATCTTCTGGGGTCTACGCTGAACCCTCATCCATGCGCCAGCAGCATCTTCATGAACGTGATGCCATTGCGCTGGCCCTTGTCCTCGTCGCAGTTGTTGAAGATGACGTGCGTGTTGCGCACCTTGTAGGCCAGGCGCACCACCTCCATCATGATCTCGCGCAGCTCGGGGTCCGGATAGTCGTAGTCGAAGCGCTCGGCCGCCGAGGCCGCGCCCTTGATGTTGTAGGTGTCGACATTGCGCCCGTGCAGGCGCACCAGCGCGCAGTCGGCGTTGGTGGCTTCCGCCAGCAGGGGCACGCTGTTGGCAAAGCCTTGCGGGCCGTCGACGATGGTGTGCACGGCACCGAGCCTGCGCAGGAATTCGATGGTGCCTGCGCGATGCGCGTCGTCCCACCACGAGCGGTGCCGGAACTCGATGCTCACCGTATGGCCCACCATCTGCTCGACGCAGTGCGCCACATGCGAATGGCCCTCGCGGTTGCAGACGAGCCAGGGCGGAAACTGGAAGTGCACCAGCCCGAGCTTGCCCGCCAGCCTGAGCGGCGCAATCGCCTCGCGGAAGCGTCGCCACAGCTCGACGCTGATCTCGGGCGGCATGCCGCGGTAGTAGAGGGTCTTGGTGCTGGTCCCAGCCAAGGCTTGCTGGATGTCCTTGTGCAGCACCTTGGCATCTGTCTGGTGGCCCGTGAAGAGACGGAAGGCTTTCACGTTGAAGGTGAAAGCCTCGGGCGTGCGCTCGGCCCACAGCTTGGCGTTGGCCGGCGCCGGAATGCCGTAGAAGCTGGAGTCGACCTCCACCAGCGGGAAGATCGACGCGTAGTAGCGCAAGCGCGCCTCGGCGGTCTTCACCTCCTTGGGGTAGAAGCGACCGCACGCAAGCAGCGTCTTGTCAGTCCAAGAAGCCGTGCCGACCAGAATGCCCATCGACGTACGCTACCGGTTGCAGCCACTCGACCGCCGCCTCCGTGGGCGACATTGTTCGTAGGCGAGGATCGCGCCAAAGCTCGCGCGCGACCTCCTCCAGCTCGAGCGGATCGACGGTATGCCACCGCTGCTGCAACCGGTGCGCGCAAGCGGCGATCCAGAGGGGTGCAGGAATGGAGTTCATGCCCCAGATATTACTGTATTTTTAAACAGTACTAATAAGGTTTTCAAAAACTGTCGAAATACGTCGCCGAAGTGTGTCCCCGGTACTAACATTCAACCGTTCGACGTGCGGTTCGGCACGAGGCTGCCGCCGACTATCTGCTCGCTCGTGCAAGGAGATGACGCGATGACCAGTCCCATGAATGTCAGCAAGCTCCAGACGAAATCCCATGACGAACCGGACGAGGTCCGGGAGCCGGAAAAGACCCGGGTCGAAGTGGTCCGCCTCGAGGGCTACACGCTCGGGCGTTTCAATTTCCAACCCGGATGGCGTTGGTCCAAGTGCATCAAGCCGGTCGTCGGCACGGACAGCTGCCAGGTCGCTCACGTCGGGTATGCGGTTTCCGGCCGCATCACCGTGCAGATGAATGACGGCACCAAGACCGCCATTGAGGAAGGCATGTCGTACACCATTCCGCCGGGACACGACGCATGGGTGGAAGGCGACAAGCCCTTCGTCGGGCTGGAGATGATGAGCGCGGAGCAATACGCAAAGCCCAACAGCTGATAGCGACTGAGCTGACGGGTCTCCCGCGTCAACCGCCCTGCTCGCTCGCTTCGGGCGCCGGTCCCACATAGCGCCCGCGCGGGCGGATGACTTGCGCCACGCCCAGCTGCTCCAGGCTGTGAGCCAGGAGCCCCACGCTGCGCGCGGTTGCGAACAGGCCAAAGGCCGCATCGGCGGGCAGCCGATGGTGGGCAACCAGGGCGGCCAAGGCAACGTCGATGTTGGGCTGCAAGCCGGTCAGCTTCGTCACCTTTGCGATGAAGCGCACGATCACCTTCGGCGGTTCGAACAGAGCCAGCAAGGCGGCCGCGCGCGGATCGCCGTCGGGATAGAGGTGATGGCCGAAGCCCGCCGGAGACAGGCCGTTGGCGAGGTAGTGGGCCAGCACCTCGTCCTCGCCCAATCGCTCCACCTCGCTGAACAGCGCGCGCACGCGGCCCGAGGCATCGCCATGCAAGGGGCCTGAGAGCGTGGTCAATCCGGCCAGCAGGCATGCGGGCAACGAAGCGCCTGTCGACGCCGTGATGCGCGCGACGAAGGCGGAACTGGTCAGCTCGTGATCGGCCAACAGCACCATGGCCGTTCGCAGCAAATCGGCCACCTTGGCCGGTTGCTTCCACCCTTTGGCAAAGCGCAGATGCAGCGGCTCCCGGCCTGGCGAAGCGCCGAACGCGTTGGCCACCTGACCGACCAGTTCCTGGCCTTCGGCATGCAGTACCCGGGTCAGACGTCCCCCTGTGGAGTGGCCGGCGGCCGCCAGGCTGGCCAGCGTGGCGAAGGCCGCATCGCGGCCCGGCTTGCCTGCGCGCATCGGCGTCATGCAGGAGAAATCGACGGCGCGTTCGGCGCCCCATAGCAACTGGGCCGCGTCTTCGAGCGTGGCCGTGCGGGCCATGGCCACGGCATCGCGCCCCCTGTAGTACGGCCGCCCGCGGGAGAACGCACACAGAGCCGTCGGAATGCTGGGTTCGGAGCCGAACAGCGTGTTGGCGGCCAGTGTCTCGTGCTTGCGGCCGGCCTGCTTGCGCTTGGCCAGCACGGCCACGTCTTCGGCGCGGTAGAGCCTGCGCCGCGTATCGGCCGGGTCAGGCATGACCTCGAGCTTGCCGCGGCTCACGTAGGCGTAGAGCGTCTGAGGCTGCACGCCCAAGAGGTTGCACGCCTCGTTCATCGAAATCCAGGAAGCCATGGTGTGCGGCGTAGAGTCAATTTCTATTGATTATATAGATCAATATTGACTCGTACGTCAATCAATCACTAGCATGCATCCATGCCGTCGGATCACCGGCGGCACGGCCTTCGCCAATGAACTTCTTCGCCATGCAACCCCAAGTCCTTCAACTGAACCCGATCCTGATTCCCGCGATCAACGACAAGCTCGCATCGCTCTACACAGTGCACAAGCACTTCGAGTTGAGCGATCCCGCGGCCTGGCTGCGTCAACATGGCGCATCGATCGATGCCGTGATCACCGGTGGGCACACCGGCATTTCGCGGGCCATGCTGGAGCAGCTGCCCAGCCTCAAGGTGGTGGCCATCAACGGTGTCGGCACCGACGCGGTGGACCTGGCGTACTGTCGCGAGCGTGCCTTGCCCGTCACCGCCACGCTGGGCGCGCTGACGGAAGACGTGGCCGACCTGGCCATCGGCTTGCTGATCGCGGCGTGCCGCAATTTGTGCGCCGGCGACCGCTTCGTGCGGGAGGGCCAGTGGGAGCTTCACCCGCAGCCCAGCGCCATTCCGCTCGCCCGGCGATTCAGCGGCATGCGCATTGGCATCGTCGGAATGGGCCGCGTGGGCCGGGCCGTCGCCGTGCGGGCCGCCGCCTTCGGCTGCCCCATTGGCTACACCGATTTGCGCGCGATGGATGACGTCGCGCATCGCTTCATACCGAGCCTGCTGGATCTGGCCCGCGCATCGGACGCGCTGGTGCTGTGCGCAGCCGCGGACCAGGCCGAAGGCATCGTGGACGCGGGCGTGCTCGATGCGCTGGGACCGCGCGGCTTCCTGGTCAACGTCGCGCGCGGCCGGCTCGTCAATGAAGCCGACCTGACGCAAGCGCTGGCCGCCGGCCGCATCGCGGGCGCCGGCCTGGACGTGTTCGTCGATGAACCGCGCGTGCCGCTGGCGCTGCGCCAATCCGGCCGCGCGACCTTGCAGGCCCACCGCGCCAGCGCCACCTGGGAGACCCGCACCGCCATGGGCGAGATGGTGCTGGCGAGCATTGCCCAGGCCCTGGCAGGCGAGCGCCCCGCCATGAGCCTGACCACCTGAGCGCCTGCGTTCACGGCGCAACCACCACGCATTCAAAAACAAACGAAGGAGACACCCTTGTTCACTCGACGCCTTGCGATCCCCCTCGCCCTTGCTCTCTGCGCCCTCCACGCCCCTTGCTTCGCGCAGGCCTTCCCTTCCCGCCCCGTGACCCTGGTGGTTCCGTTCCCGCCGGGCGGCGGCACGGACACCGGCGCCCGCGTGATCGCCGAGCAGTTGAGCCGGCGCTGGAACCAGCCCGTCATCGTGGAGAACAAGGGCGGCGCGGCCGGGCAGATCGGCGCCGACTATGTCGCCAAGTCCAGGCCCGATGGCTACACGCTGCTCCTCGGCAACATCGGCACGCAGGCGATCAATCCCTTGCTGTACCCCAAGCTGCCCTACGACGCCGACAAGTCCTTCGCGCCGGTGTCCTTGGTGGCCGAGCTGCCGCTGGCCATGATGGTCCATCCGTCGGTCCCCGCGAAGACGGCGGCCGAGTTCGTGGCGCTGGCCAAGTCGAAGCCGGGCCAGATGAGCTACAGCAGTTCGGGCGCGGGCGGCGCGCCTCACCTGGCCGCCGAGATGTTCAAGGACCAGACGGGCTCCTTCATCCTGCATGTGCCCTACCGCGGCGGCGGTCCGGCCATCGCCGATCTGCTTGCGGGCCATGTGCAGCTGTCGTTCATGACGGTGCTGGAGGCCTCCGGCCACATCAAGGCAGGCAAGCTGCGCGCGCTGGCAGTGACCGGCGACAAGCGCGTGCCGGCCTTTCCCGAGGTGCCCACGCTTGCGGAAACCGTGGCGCCGGGCTTCAACGCGATCTCCTGGATCGGACTCTTGGCGCCGGCGGGCACGCCGCAGGACGTGGTGGACCGGATCGCGGCCGACCTGCGCGCGGTGCTGTCCGACGAGCCGGTCAAGGCCCGTTTCGTCGGCCTGGGCGGCGTGCCGCGCGCCACCACGCCGCAGGAGTTCGCCCGGCTGATCGCCGACGACAAGAGCCGCTATGCCCAGGTCATCCGCAGCCGAAAGATCACCATCGAGTGAGCGCGGCGAGACGGCCTTCACCGACAACAGACCCACCCTGAAAAGGAGACATCCATGCAGCTCTCATCCCTGTTCAAGATCCTCGCAGTCTCGGCATCGCTGGCCGCGATGCCGGCCGTCTCATCGGCCGAGACGGCCTACCCGGGCCGCGCCATCAAGATCATCGTGCCCGCTCCGCCGGGCGGCGCGATCGACACCATCGCCCGTGTCGTCGGCGACAAGCTCGCAGTGTCAATGGGCCAGCCCGTGATCGTCGACAACCGGCCCGGCGCATCCAACAACCTGGGCACCGACGTTCTCGCCAAGTCGGCGCCGGACGGCTACACCATCGGCATCGTGGGCGGCAGCCACAACACCAACAAGTTCCTGTTCAAGAATCTCGGCTGGGACCCGTTGACGAGCTTCGAGCCCATCGTCTACACGCACGAGGTTCCGCTGGTGTTCGCCATCTACCCGCAGCTTCCCGCGAAGACGCTGCCCGAGTTCGTGGCCTGGATGAAGGCCCATCCGGACGAGGCCAAGGTTGCCACCTCCGGCCGCGGCAGCGCGCAGGAAATGGCAGCCGAGATGTTCCGCATGGCAAGCGGTGCGCCGATGCTGCTGGTCCCGTACAAGGGTTCGTCCGCCGCGCATCCGGATCTGCTGGCCGGACGCACCGCGCTCTTCATCGACACCATCACCGCCATCCTGCCGCAGGTGAAAGCCGGCAACGCGCGGGCGGTGGCCGTGTCGACGCGCAAGCGGACCCGGTCACTGCCCGACGTGCCAACCGCGGACGAACAGGGATTCAAGGGCTACGACGCCAACACGAACGGCGGGTTCCTGGCGCCGGCCGGCACGCCGAAGGCGATCGTCGCCAAGCTGAACGCCGAGATCAACGCGGCGCTGAAGCTGCCCGACGTGCGCACGAAGCTGGAGGCGGCCGGCATCGAGATACAAGGCGGAACGCCGCAGGAATACGCCGCGCTGATCAAGTCTGACCTTGCCAAGTGGGGCAAGGTGGTCAAGGAGGCGGGCATCCAGGCGGAGTGAACTCAGCCAGGCCGTCCCCCGGCAAGAGCCGCATGGCCGCGGCCTTGCGCGGACCGGCGAAGCAGGTCGAGCGCCACGTCAACGATCATGTCCTCCTGGCCGCCCACCATCTTGCGCGCGCCCAGCTCGACCAGGATGTCGACGGTCTTGAGGTCGTACTTTTTCGCGGCCGCTTCGGCGTGGCGCAGGAAGCTCGAATAGACGCCCGCATAGCCCAGCGCCAGCGTCTCGCGGTCCACGCGCACCGGACGGTCCTGCAGCGGGCGCACCAGATCGTCGGCCGCGTCCATCAGTTTGTAGAGATCGGTGCCGTGGCGCCAGCCCTGGCGTTCGGCCGCCGCGATGAACACTTCGAGCGGCGCATTGCCGGCACCGGCGCCCATGCCGGCCAGGCTGGCGTCGATGCGGTCGCAGCCCTCTTCCACCGCAACGATTGAGTTGGCCACGCCCAGGCTCAGGTTGTGGTGTGCGTGGATGCCGGTCTGCGTCTCGGCTTTGAGCACCTCCTTGAAGGCGCGGAACCGGTCGCGCACATCGTCCATGCCCAGCGCCCCGCCGGAGTCGACCACGTAGACGCAGCTTGCGCCGTAGCTTTCCATCAGGAGCGCCTGCTCGGCCAGCTTCCTCGGCGTGGTCATGTGGCTCATCATGAGGAACCCCACCGGGTCCATGCCGAGTTCGCGCGCGTATTCCAGATGCTGGCGCGACACGTCGGCCTCGGTGCAGTGGGTTGCGACGCGCACAATGCGCGCGCCAGCGTCGTAGGCATTGCGCAGGTCGTGCGTGGTGCCGATGCCGGGCAGCAGCAAGGTGGCGACCTTCGCGGTCTTCACCGTTTCGGCCACGGCCGCGATCCATTCGACATCGGTATGCGCACCGAAGCCGTAGTTGAAGCTGGAGCCTTCCATCCCGTCGCCGTGCGCGACCTCGATGCTGTCGACACCGGCAGCGTCCAGCGCCGCGGAAATGGCCTTGACGTTGGCGATGCTGTACTGGTGACGAATGGCATGGCTGCCGTCGCGCAGCGTGACGTCGCTGATGTAGAGCTTCTTTCCGCCGGTCATGCAAACTCCTTCAGGCCGCGGGCAATACCGCTGGCGATGCGCCGTTCGGCCATGAGGTCCGCGCACGCGAGCGCGGCCGAGGTCATGATGTCGAGGTTGCCGGCATAGGCCGGCAGGTAGTGCGCGGCGCCTTCCACCTCCAGGTACACCGAGGTCTTGAGCCCGTGGCGCAGGCCGAGCCTGGGCACGTTGAGCGGCCGGTCGGCGGAAATCACGTCGAACTGCACGCGCTGCTTCAGGCGGTAGCCCGGCACGTAGGCCTGCACGCTCGCCACCATCTGCGCGATGCTGGCTTCCACCGCCGCCTCGTCCGCAGCTTCGGACAGCACGAACACCGTATCGCGCATGATCAGCGGCGGCTCCGCCGGGTTCAGCACGATGATTGCCTTGCCGCGCTCGGCACCGCCGAGCTTCTCGATCGCGGCCCGGGTGGTCTCGGTGAACTCGTCGATGTTGGCGCGCGTGCCAGGGCCGGCGCTCTTGCTCGAGATCGATGCCACGATCTCGGCGTAGTGCACCTTGGCGACGCGCGATACGGCAGCCACCATGGGGATGGTCGCCTGCCCGCCGCAGGTCACCATGTTCATGTTGCTGGCGTTCTCGGCCTCGAGGTTGATCGCGGGGATCACGTAGGGGCCTATGGCGGCAGGCGTGAGGTCGATGACCTGCACGCCATGGGCTTGCAGCACCTGGTTGTGGCGCGCATGGGCGCCGGCCGAGGTGGCATCGAACACGATGTCGATGTCCGGGAACACGCCGAGCCGCAGCAGCCCTTCGATGCCTTCGGCCGTGGTGGCGATGCCCAGGCGCTCGGCGCGGGCCAGGCCATCCGATGCCGGGTCGACGCCGACCATCGCACCCATCTCCAGGTGCTTGCTGCTGCGCATGACCTTGATCATCAGGTCGGTGCCGATGTTGCCCGGACCGATGATGGCGACCTTCAGTTTGTTCGTCACGTGGCTTCTTCTTTCAATTGGCGAGCAGCTTGGCCGTCGCGTCGGCGAGTTGTGCGCCGGAGGGTTCGGAGGCGGCTTCCGCACGGATGTCGGACACGAGCTGGCCACCGCGGCCCCAGTGGCCCGACGGGTACTCGTGCAGCAGCACCCGCACCGCGTCCACCGGCATCTCGAGGCTCTCGGCCATGGCGCGCGACACGCTCTCTATCAGGCGGCGCTTCTTGTCGGGGCTGCGCCCCTCGATGATCTTGATCAGGGCAATGGGCATGGTTCACTCCTCGACATGAAAGCCGGCGGTTCCGAGGCACTCCATCTCGATCGAGATGTACTGGCCCGGTTTGATCCATTCGGCGGGCGTGGCGCCGCCCGCCATCACCACCCAGCCGGCCTGCAGCGGCTCGCCGGCCGCCGCCGAAAGACGCGCCGCGGCCACCAGCGAACGCAGCGGATGTCCGAGGATGGCGGCGGTGGAACCGACTTGCACCACGCGTCCATCGATGCTCAGCACGAGGCCCAGGTTGCCGAAGTCCTTACGAGGATCGCTCCAGGCGCCGATCACGAAGCCGCTCGACGAGGCGTTGTCGGCAATCACGTCGGGCAGGCTGAACTTGAAGTCCTGAAAGCGAGAGTCGATGATCTCCAGCGCCGGCGCCACGGCCTCGACCGCGGCGAGCGCCTCGGCCGCGGTGGCGTCGCCGGCCAGCGATTTCTTCAGCACGAAAGCCAGCTCGGGCTCGACACGCGGATGCACGAAGCGCGCGAACTTCACCGCGGTGCCCTCCTCCACCTGCATGCCGCTGGACAGGCGCCCCCAGATCACGTCGTCGATGCCCATCTGGACCATCTTGGCGCGGCTCGTGAAGCCCATCTTCACGCCGACGCGGCGCTCACCGCGCGCCACGCGAAGCTGGATGGATGCGGACTGGATCGCATAGGCATCGGCCAGCGAGAGCTCGCCCTTCGGGTCGATCTGCGCCACGGCCTTGGCATGGCGCGCCGCATCGTCCAGCAGATGCGCGAATTCAATCAGTTGGCTCATGGGTTTTCCTTCGAATTGACAGCGGCTTCGAACACGGCCTTGACGCTACCGAGGCCATTGATATGGGTTTCGAACACGTCGCCGGGCGCGGCCGCCACCATCGGGCCGAGCGCGCCTGACAGCACCAGGTCGCCGGCGCGCAGCGGTTGGCCCAGCGCGGCCATGGTGCGGGCCAGCCAGACCACCGCATTGATCGGGTGGCCCAGGCAGGCCGCACCCGCGCCGGCCGACACCGGTTCGCCGCGCCGGTTCATGACCATGCCGCACAGCCTGAGGTCGATGTCCCTCAGAAGCCTTGGCGATCCGCCCAGCACGAAAGCCCCGGAGGACGCGTTGTCCGCCACCGTGTCGACGAACCGGATGTCCCAGCCCGCGATGCGGCTGCCCACGATCTCGATGGCCGGGAGCACGTGGTCCACCGCGTTGATCACGTCCGCGTGCCCGGGGTTGGCCATGCCGAGGTCCCGACCGAGCACGAAGGCGATCTCCGCCTCGACCTTCGGCTGATGAAGCCGATGCATTGGAATCGGCTCTGCGTCGCCGAAGCTCATGTCGTCGAACAGCACGCCGAAATCGGGCTGGTCGACGCCAAGCTGGGCCTGGACCGCGCGTGCCGTGAGGCCGATCTTGCAACCGACTACGCGGCGGCCTTCGGCCAGTTTGCGCTCGGTGTTCATCCGCTGGATGGCGTAGGCGTCGGCCGCGTCGAGGCCGGGATAGGTGGCTCTCAACGGTGGAATGAAGTGGCCGGTCTGGGCGGCGCGCCACAGGGCGTCGGCCGCTTCAGCCAGCACGGCGGGTTGGGAAGGCATGGGTTCTCCGTTGCCCGCGCGCGGCGGGCAGTTTGAAAATTGGGGGGACGGGGTCAACGCGGGGCAGGCTCGGCCGCCGCGCGCGGCACTCAGAGGGCGCGATCCTTCAGGCCGACCTTGCTGTAGATCTCGTTCACGTGCTTCTTCACGCTTTCGGGCGTCGTGTCATCGACCGGCATGTGGGCCCAGCCCACCTTCGCGCGGGCGTGCTGGCCGATCTCCTCGTCCTGGTCGCCCGTCGCACCGCTGATGCCGTAGGCGCCGACCATCTCGTTGCCCTTGAACACGGGCGCGCAGCCGCCGGAGGCGACCACCTGGCCGTTGGTGAAGACCGATGCGTTGACCAGCATCTGCGGGTTGCGCTCCTTGAACCACTGCTGAATGACCAGACCGTCGCTGAAGCGCGGGCTCATCGAGCGGAAGGCGGCCACGGTGAACGCCTTCGCGCGCGCCGTGTCCGGCGTGATGAAGCCCGCGTCGTCCATGCGCTCGAGCGCGATCAGGTGGCCCTCGGGCCCGACGATGGCAACGGAGATGGGCACTCCCATTTCCGCGGCTTTCTCGGTGACCGCAGCGATGAAATCGCGGCACTCGGTGGCGTGCAGTTTGGACATGTCGGTATTCCTTTGAAAAAATCTGTTTTCACTCGGGCTTGATGCCCGTCTGCTGAATGAACTTCGACCACCGCACGCCTTCGCCCTGCAGAAATCGGGAGAGTTCCGCGTCGCTGGTCTTCAGGACGTCGATGGCCTGGGCCTTGTAGATCGCCTGGATCTCGCTCGAATCGAGCGCCGCATGGGCCGCGGTGCGCAGCGCGGCGATCACGCTGTCCGGCGTGCGCGCCGGTGCCATCAGCCCCATCCACACAGAAGTGTCGAAGCCCTTCAAGCCCAGCTCGTCGAGCGTGTGCAATTCCGGTGCGATCGAGGTCCTGCGCAGGCTGGTGACGGCCAGCGCCACCAGCTTGTTCGCGCGCACCTGCGGCAGCACCGTGGAGGCCGGCGAGAACATGAGCTGCACCTGGCCCCCGAGCAAGTCCGTCACCGCGGGCGTGCTTCCCTTGTACGGCACATGGACCATCTTGATGTCGGCCATCCGCGCGAACAGTTCGCCCGACAGATGCGGAGAGGTGCCGACGCCCGACGACGCAAAGGAAAGCGAGCCGGGCTTAGCCTTGGCGAGCGCGATCAGCTCGGCCACGCTCGACACCTTGAGCGAGGGATGCACCACCAGCACATTGGGCACATTCCCGATCAGCGTGATGGGCTTGAAGTCTTTCAGCGGGTCGACCGCATTGGCGACCGGGAACGCGGCGTTGATGACGTTGGCGATCGTGATCGCGAACAAGGTGTAGCCGTCGGGCGGCGCGGTGGCCACGGCTTTGGCCGCGATGTTGCTGCCGGCGCCGGGCCGGTTGTCCACAATGAAGGGCTGGCCCATGCGCCTGCCCATCTGATCCGCGACGGCGCGCACCGCCACGTCCGTTGCCGTGCCGGGCGGAAAGCCCACCAGCACCTTGATGGGTGCACTCGGGTAGGCAGGCTGCGCAACGCTCCATGAGGGCAAGGCGGCGGCAGCGAGCGCCGGCACGGACGCAAGGAGAAGTTCACGGCGTTTCATGTCTCGGGTCTTTCTGTGTTGGAGTGATTAGAAGACGCGCGTGGCTATGATTCAATCGAGACTTTCCAATCGAATGATTGGCTCCGCTCATGAATGTGACTCTCCGCCAGCTCCGGGCTTTCGTGCTGGTCGCGCGGCTTGGCAACTTCACCCGCGCCGCGCAGGCCATGCACCTCACGCAGTCGGCCCTGAGTCTCTTGGTGCGCGAACTCGAAAGCGCCATCGAGACCCGGCTGTTCGACCGCACCACGCGTACCGTGGCCCTGACCGCGGCCGGCAGCGATTTCTTCCCGCGCGCCGAACGCATCCTGGCCGAGCTCGAATCGGCGATCGCAGGCGTGGACAAGCTGGTGGCGCGGGAACGCGGGCGCGTCGTGGTGGCGGCCCCGCTGGTGCTGTCAAGCACCTACCTTCCGCCGATCCTGGCCGCGTTCGGTGCGCAATACCCCGGCATCGAGGTCGTGCTGCAAGACACGCTACCCAACCAGGTGCTGCCGCTGGTCCGCGGCGGTGCGGCTGATGTGGGCATCGGCACTTTCGCATCGGATGAAGCCGACATCCAGCGCACCCTGCTCTTCTCCGAAGCCATGGCGGCCGCGTTCCCAGCCGGGCATGCGTTCAGCCGCCTGAAGAAACTCAGCTGGGCAGACCTTGCGCAGGAGCCGGTGCTTGCATTGAGCCGCGGCAGCGTGTTCCGCGACCTCACCGAAGCCGGCTTCGCCGCCGCCGGGCTGATGCTGAAGCCCGCACGGGAGGCCAACTATGCGGGCTCCCTCATCGGCATGGTGGATGCCGGGCTCGGCGTCGCGGTTCTTCCCGGCTATGCGGTGAAGCTGGCCGACCCCGCGCGGATCGGCTGGCGCCGCGTGGAGAACCCGTCGATCGACCGAGAGGTCTCGCTCGTGCGGCGCGCAGGCGTTTCGCTCTCCCACGCGGCGCAAGGCTTCGTCGACTTCATCGTCGCGGCGCCCGGCGCGCAGCAACCCGCGCCGGCCAAGCCGCGCCGACGCAAGCTGACCTAGAACGCGTGGCGAATGCCCAGGTCGTATCCGCTCGAGGTTCGCGGTGCAAACACGCTGGTGGTGATGAACGCCGGCCCGCCCACCGTCAACGCGGCGCCGTTCTTGTTGCTGATGCGCGCGACAGTCGCATACAGCGCGGTGCGCTTCGACAGGTTGTGCACGTAGCTGAGGCTGAGCTTGCCGGCTTTGGGATCGGGCACCGGCACCAGGGCGGTGGGCGGCGCATCCGTGTCGTAGCTCACCCGTGAATAGGCGGCGCGGATGAGGCCCGGACCCACCGGAACGGTCGCACCGATCAGGTAGCCCTTGAGGTCCGTGTCGGGCATCGGAAAGAGCGGCGCGGCCGCGTAGTCGCGCGTCTTGCTCACGCGGGACAGTTCGCCGAACAGCTTGACGATGCCGAAGTCGTACGAGGCGCCCAGGTTGAGTGTCTTCACGTTGTCGGTGGTGCCCGCGAAATAGTCGTCCCCCGCCGTGCTGCTGCCGTAGGCGAGCGCGATGTCCAGGGGACCGTTGAGATAGCCGACGCGGCCTCCCACATAGCGGCCGGCGCGGCTGCTTGCGACGGCGCCGGCGTTGACCTGGCCGGTGAGCGGGTTCACGCCCGGCGGCGTGGCGGTGCCCGGGTCGTAGCTGTTGTTCTCGTGCAGCGCGTACATGAACTGGCCATAGAACCCGCCCAGATTGGGAGGCAGGAAGTAGCCGATCGAGTTGCTGGCACGCAGGTAGTTGGCATTGCCGCCGAACCCGTTGGCGCCGCCGGTGGTATTGAAAAGGCTGGCTGCGGAGATCAGGTTGGCGCCGACACCGACCGCGGCAAACGGGTCGTACACCGTGTCGTTCCAGAAGGTGGGTGTGAAGTCGCGCCCCAGACGAATTTCGCCGAAGCCGCCCATAAGGCTCACGGTCGAACGCCGGCTGAAGTTTGCCAGGCCGGTCGCGCCGTCATCGTTGGTGATGGGGCTTTCGAGCCAGAAGCCGGCTGCGAGCCCGCCGCCAAGATCCTCGGTGCCGCGGAAGCCCAGGCGGCTGTTGTTGTAGGCCGAGTTTGCCAGCGCGGTCCGGCTCACGGTGCGCGAGCCCTGGTTGACATAGAACGGCGATGCCGGCGTTGCGAAGTTGCGGTCCTCCGACTTGCTGGAGTAATGGCTGACCGACGCGTCGACGACACCGAAGATGGTGACGGACGACTGCGCGCATGCAGCGCCGGCCGAGCCGAGAACGACCATGCCGAGCAATGAGCTTTTCAGCTTGTCCCGATGGCGCAGAGAGGGGTGGGGCTTCATGTCTTGTCTCCAGTTTTCGTTGCGATCCAGGCGAGGTGGCCGGACGGCGGATCAATCCGGCCGGCCTTGGGATGCGGCGCTCTCCCATTTGTGCTATCGTTAGCATTGATTCTAGAGAGACTTTCTAGATGAAGTCAAACGGCTTTTTCTTGGCATCCGGACATCGTCGTGCTATCGTTAGTGCATTCCCGTACACTGCTCGCGCATATAGTTCGCACATGGTCACGATCAAAGACATTGCCCGGCGCCTCGAGGTCTCCGCTTCCACCGTGGGGCGGGCTCTCTCCGACGACCCGCGCATCAGCGCCGCCATGAAGCAGAAAGTGGCCGAGGTGGCGAACGAGTTGGGCTATGTGGCCAACCGCGCGGCGCGCATGATGCGCGGCGCCTCCAGCAACCTGGTGGGCCTGGTCGTTCCGGACATTCGCAACAGCTTCTACTCGACCATCGCGCATGCGCTGTCCAAATGCCTGGAGAGCGCGGACCTGCAACTCACGCTGTCCGAGACCGACGACGACCGCCTGGTCGAGCTGCGCCACATCCGCGAACTCACCAGCGTCAACGTGGCCGGCATCATCATCGTGCCGACCGCTCGGCCGCATCCGGAGTCGGTGCGACTGCTCAAGATGACGCCGCGCATCCAGCTGCTGCGCCGACATGCGGCGCTGGGCGAGCACTGGTTCGGCATCGACGACGCGCAGGCGCTGTTCCAGGCCACCCGTCACCTGGTCGAACTCGGCCATCAGCGCATCGCCTACATCGGCGGCACCACCGATCTGCCCACGGGTGCCGCGCGGCTGCAAGGCTTTCAGAATGCCCTCGCCGGCAGCAAGGCGGCCACGCATGCGCGCGAGGAACTCGGCGCACCCGCATCGACGGACTTCGGCCGCGACGCGATCCGCCGCCTGCTCGCACTGCGCACCCCGCCCACGGCGGTGGTCCTGGGTTCGGTCCAGAACACGCAAGGCGTGCTGGAGGAACTGCTGGCCAGCGGCGTGCGCGTGCCGGAACAGCTGTCCGTCGTCGGCTTCGGCGACGAACTGGGCTTCCGCTGGTGGGGCCCCGGCCTCACGACCGTGAGCCTGCCGGTCTCCGAACTGGCCACCGCCTGCGGGCTCTGGTTCATTCACCAGCTGAAGCAAAAGCCAGAAAGCGCGACCCCCTACAGCTCCGTCTCGCCGCCCACACTCGTGGTGCGCGGCAGCACCCGCGCGCTGGAAACGGCCAGCGCCAAACGCGGCCAGGCCCGTCTGCTCGCCGACTAGCCATTCCACCCCTATCTCACAATGAACCACACTGTCCTGCTCACCGACTACGCCTGGCCCGACGACCGCATCGAGAGAAACATCGTCGAAGCCGCCGGCATGCGCCTCGTGAGCGGCCCGGCTACGCCGTTGACGGCTGACGGCATCGAAGCGCTGGCGCGCGAGCACCAGCCATCGGCCATCCTGACCTGCTGGGCGCCCGTGTCGGCGGCCGCCATCGCCGCGGCGCCGGAACTCCAGATCGTCGCCCGGCTTGGCGTGGGACTGGACAACATCGCGGTCGATGCCGCCAGCGCGCGGGGCATCTGGGTCACCAACGTGCCCGACTATTGCGTGGAGGAAGTGTCGGACCATGCAGTCGGCTTCGCGCTCGCATGGACGCGCGGCCTGGTCCGCTTCGACCGCGAAGTGCGCGCCGGCCAGTGGGATCCCGCGACGGCCAGGCTGCGCCGCCTCGCCGAACTCACCTGCGGCATCGTCGGCTTCGGGCGCATCGGCCGCGCGACCGCGCGCAAGCTCGGCGCGTTCGCCTGCCGCCTGCTGGCACACGATCCCTATCTTTCCGCCGACGCTGAAGGCGCTCAGAGCGTGGAACTCGACACCCTCTTCTCGCAGAGCGACATCGTGATCGTGCACGCGCCGCTGACGGAAACAACGCGGCATCTGGTCAACCGCGAGCGGCTCGCATTGATGCCCCATGGCGGCCTTCTCATCAACGTGAGCCGCGGCGGCGTCGTCGATACGGACGCCGTGATCGAGGCCCTTGGCAGCGGCCGGTTGTCCGGCGCCGCGCTCGACGTTCTCGAGTCGGAACCCCACGTTCCGGATGCACTTAGAAGCCATCCCGGCGCGATGCTCACGCCCCATGTCGCGTTCTCGTCGGATGCGTCTCTGGTCGAGCTGCGCAGGCGTGCGGCCGAGGAAGTGGTGAGAGTGCTCCAGGGCGTTGCGCCACAGCAGCCGCGCAACGCCGGACCGCAAAGATAAGCTTGCGGCCCGGCGGAGGCCGGGTTCAGCGAAGCGCTGCCCGGCCCCACACGCGTGCGATGTGCGAGAGCTGGCTTGCGGGACGCAGCACCAGCGGCGCGGCGAATGCGCGCACTGCATCGCGCTGGGCCTCTTCGTTCACGTACTCGACCGGCGACTTGCCGTCGACGCGGGCCAGCAGCAGCGCGGGCAGCAAGCGGGCCGCGCGTTCCTCCAGCTCTGCGCGCGGCTCCCAGTTCGCCTGCTCGAAGTAGGCATCGGCGAGCGCGGCGAACGCTGCGAGCAGGGCCTCGCATTGATCCGGACGTGCGAGGCACTTCAGTAAGAGGTGGTTCAGGCAAAAAGCCAGGTCGAAGGCCGGGTCGCCGTACCAGGCGCACTCCGCGTCGAGCAGCACGGGCCCGCGGGGGCCGACCAGGATGTTCTTCGGACTGACGTCGCCGTGCACCAGGGCGATATGCAGCCCGGCCGTGTGCTCCACCAGATCCATCAGCGCGGCGCCCAACGCCGGATGGCGCTCTGCCGTCGCGGCGAAGTAGGGTTCGAGGCGCAATGCCCGGAAATTGTCGGTCGTGTCGAAGGCGGCCGCGAGTTCGGCCCTGCCCGCACTGGCCGCATGCAACTCGCCGAGGACGCGGCCGACCACTTGCGCCGTGTGCGCCGCGACATCGCCGGCCATCAGCTGCTCCTTCCACACCGGATGCTCCTCCGGCGCGAGAAAGGACATGGCGAAGAGCCCGGCCTCGGGATCATGGGCGAGCGGACGCGGCGCATTGTCGGGCGCATGGCGCGCCGCGAACTGCAGCCATGCCCACTCGTAGGCGTTGCGCGACACCGGCGCTTGCCAATCCGCGGACACCTTGAGCTTGGCCAACGCGCGCTTGATGCACAGCGATCGGCCCGGGAGCTCGACGCGCCAGATATCGGACGACACCCCGCCCGCCAGCGGATGCCATTGCGCCGGCTCCCCGGCGCGGGCCAATCCCTGCGACACCAGGAAAGCGCCGAGCATGGATTCCGTGCCGATCACGCCGCGTCCACGGCCTGGGGCAGCACGACATAGTTGCTGAAGCCGCCGTCACGGTCCTTCAGCCCGGAGATCGCCTCGTTCACGCGCGAGAGCGGGAAGGCGCGATGCTCCAGATACGACAGGTCCAGCGTGCCGGTGCGAACCATCTCGGCCATCTCCTGGCCCTGCGCTGTCGTGAACCAGTTCGATCCGATCAGCTGGATCTGCTCGTCCATCAGCCACTTCACGTCGATCGGCAGGTCTTCCGCCACGCCGCCCACGTTGACCACCTTGCCGCCGCGGCGCACGCCCCCCATCGAGTCGAGCATGGTGGCCGCGGGCGCCTTCGCGCCCAATGCGCTGATGGCGAAGTCGGCACCCTCCCCGCCCGTGAGGGACTTGGCCCATTCGCCGGTGGAGCCCTCGCCGAGCCGCATCACCTGGATGCGGTCGGGTGCCAGCGCCTTGATCCTGGCGAGCAGCCGTTCGTCGCGTCCGGTGCCCAGGATTTGCGACAGGCCCATGGCCAGGCCCAGCATCGTGGCTGCGACGCCCAGCGTGCCCGTGATGCCGTCGATGAGGGCGACCTGGCCGGGGCCGGCACCCGCGTTCTTCAAGGCGCCGTAGGAGGTGCCCAGATAGCCGAAGCGCCCCGCTTGCTCGAAGCTCAGGTTGTCCGGCAGGTTGACGATCGCGTACTCCGGCGTCGTCATGTACTGGCTGAAGCCGCCGTACGGATACAGGTCGAAGATGCGCTGGCCATCACGGCTCGTGCTGAAGTAGCCGTTCAGCGTGAAGTAGCGGCAATGGCTGCGCTGGCCCGCGCGGCAGGCCCTGCAGGAGCCGCAGGAACGCAGCGGGCTCACGTACACGCGGTCGCCGGGCTTGGCATTGATCACGGCCTCGCCGACCTCCTCGACCACGCCCACGGCGTCCAGCCCGAAGATGGCCGGGAAGCGCGGCAGGGGCTGGTGCGGAAACCAGGTCGGCCAGTTGTTGATGACGTTGGCCATGTTGGGCACGATGCCGCACGCCATCACCTTCACCAGCAGGTCGCTGGGCCGGGGCTTGGGGACCGGGATCGTGTCGAGCGACATCGGCGTGCCGAGCGCGTGCAGCCGGGCTGCGGTCATTGTTCTGCTCATGAAAACCTCTTCTTGAAAAACTTAAGGGGCGACGAATGCCGCGCCCGACGGACGAAACTTGGGCGGCCACACGGTGACCCACTTGCCGTTCTGGGCCTGCTTGATCTTGGTGTCGGCCGCGCCGCTGTTGAACTTGCCGTCGAAGCGGCGCGTGCCCAGCACGGTGTCGACCGGATTGGCGCGCAGCCATGCGGCCATGGCCTTGTCGTCGAGGCGGCCGACGCCCTTTGCCGCGGCTTCCAGGATCTGCCAGGCCGCGAACTCCGCCGCGGCCTGGTAGTCGACATGCGGCCAGGAAAGCCCCGCGGCCTTCACGCGCTCGTTGTAGGCGGCAACGAATTCGGCCGCGCCGGCGTTCTGCGTGAAGGGTGCGTGGTCCTCGAACCACGTGAGCGTGGTCAGCCCGCCCGCCTGCGGATTCGACACCGTCGGCCCCGGCGCAGGGAACAGGTGGAACTGGCGCGCAGGCTGGTAGTCGATGCGCTTCATCGCGTCGAGCAGCTGCGCCGCTTCGAGGCCGACCGCGCCCGACCACAGCAGGTCGGGCGCGGCGTCCTTGATGCGCGCGGCAATGCCGCCGAAGTCGCGCGTTCCGAACTCGTACTCGAGCGACAGCACGGTCTTCAGGCCCCGCTTGGCCGCGATCTCCTGACCGCCCTTGGCCAGGTCCAGCGCCGAGGGAAACTTGCTGGTGACGAAGGCGATGGTCTTCGGCGGCGTGGTGGTGCTGGCATAGGCGTCGAGCAGCACCTCGGTATCGGCCAGACGCGGCTCCGGCCCCAGCGGGAGCGCCGGAAACTGCATCTCGTAAGGCGCCAGGCTCGGGTCGCCGAGGCTGCTCTGGATGAACAGCTTGTTGAAGCGCTGCGCCACGCCCATCGCCGCGATGATCGAGCTGGTGCCATAGGGTCCCATCAGAAGGTCGACCTTTTCCCGCGTGATGAGGCGTTCGTACAAAGTGCGCGCGTTGCCCGGCTGCGACTGGTCGTCCAGCAGCATGAGCTCCACCTTGCGGCCCAGCAGTCCGCCGCGCTTGTTCAGCGCATCGACGAACACTTCGGCCGCCACCTTGTGGATGCCACCGACCGGTGCAAGGGGCCCAGTGAGGGGCAGCGTGCCGCCCACCCGGATCGGCTCTGCGCCACCGCCACCTTGTGCATGCGCAGGCAAGCCATAGGCCAGCATCAGTGTGCCGGACGCGGCAAGAAGGATTCGGCGCTGTTGTTGAAATCTGGTGATGCTCATCGTTGTCTCCTGGAATTTCGGAAGACCGGCCGGACGGCGCCGGCCGGGCGTGCGGCGGCTGTCAGCGGTATCCGTCCTCGAGCTCGATGGCCAGAGCACCCATGATGCGAACGCCGGAGTTGTACCAACCGATCGTGAGCACCAGTTCGACCAGCTCGCGCTCCGACAGGAAGGCGGCGGCCTTGCGCCACGTGGGTTCGCTCACATCGACCTTCAGCGTCGACTCGCGCGCCAGCGCCATCACGGCGCGCTCCTCGTCGTCGAAGAGCGCGGAGCTTTCGAAGTCGGGCACGGCCTTGAGCTGTTCGGCGCTGATGCCCGCTTTGAGACCATGCGACTGGTGATGCGCGATCTCGTAGGCCGACCCGGTGCAGTGGCCCACGGTAAGAATCGCGAGCTCGCGCAGCTTGGGGCTCAGCTTGGAGCCGCGCAGCGTGTTGGCATAGGAGATGAACCCGTCCAGCACCTGCGGCGCGTGCGCCAGCGCACTGAAGATGTTGGCGGTGGGCACCTTGCGTTCGCGTTCCAGCCTGTCGAACAGGGCTTGGTCGGCGTCGGTGTGCGAACGTTGGAGATATCTGACTCGTGCCATGGCAGTGACCTTTCTCGTCTTTATTTCTGCATGGAGAGCGCCAGCGCATAGCTCTCCAGCGTTTGGGGATTGGGTTTCTCGGCCGGCTCGATGAGCGCGGCGCCGGCGAAGGCGGTGGCCTCGAAGTACCAGCGGGCGGGGGCAGGAATCCCCCAGCGCACATTGGTGCTCAGCGAGGCTGCCTCCCACCTGACGGGTTCGATCTCGAAGTCGATGGTCTGGTAGTGGCTGTTGAAGAGTTCCACGCGATGACCGTCCGGATCGCGCAGATAGACGAACAGCATCCCGCCCGGCCCATGGCGCCCGGGCCCGCGTTCCACCGAAGCGGCGTAGCCGTAGTTGCCCGCCAGGTCGCAGGCCGTGAAGATGTTGTGCGACTCCGAGACGGTGTAGGCAAAGTGGTGCAGGCGGGGCCCCGCGCCCTGCACGATCGCCAGGTCCAGGCAGGTGCCCTTGCGGTACATGAATGCACCCAGCAGCTTGTCGCCATGGGCGATGTACTCGGAGTTGCGAAAGCCCAGCCGGCTGTAGAACTCGCACAGCGCGTAGGTGTCCGGGGCCAGCAGCTGGTAGTGGTCGAGACGCTGCGCATGGGCACCGGTGAAGCTCTCGACCTTCAGGTACATGCGCGGCAGCGTCTCCATCTGCGCGCAGAGTTCGATCTTTGTGCCGATCGGGTCCTCCACGTGGAGCGTGCGCCCCTGATGCGGAACATCGACCCATTCGGCAGCGAGGCCCTCGGCCTTGAAGAACGCGTAGGCGCTGTCCAGGTCTTCCTCGAAGAAGACGCGAAAGCCGATTCGCTTGCATGTCTGTTCGCCGCCCTGCGACTGAACCAGCACCAGGCTGTGATGGCAGGCTTCGGCCAGCCCTCGCAGGTAGCAGACGCCTTTGCCCTCCTCCGAGATGACGAGCCCGACGATGTTGACGTAGAAGTCGCGGCTCCTTGCGAGATCGGCGACATGGAGGACGACGTGGCTGGCACGCGTGATGTTGAACGGCGGACGAAGATTGACTGCGGGCAGCATGAGGAACCTCGCGGAGGGTTGGATTGAGAGGGAAAAGACTTGCCGCTCAGCCCAGGGCTGGCTGCGCTGACGAGGCTCGCGCCGCGCGAAGCAAACCGATCTCGGCGATCAGGTCGTTGATGGCTTCGAGCGCGAAGGCCAGGCTCGTGGCGTCTGCCAGCCGCCCGTCTTCGATCTTTGTATTGACGCCCGCGATGACGACCTGGGGCCTGGCGATCACGCGCGACAAGGTGCCGCCCAGCGTGTCGCGCAACTGGGCTTGCGCGCGCACGCCGCCGGTGAATGCAGGCGAACTGGTCATCACCAGCACCGGCTTGCCCTTCAGCGGAGAGGCGAACGCCGGCCGAGATGCCCAGTCGAGCGCGTTCTTCAGGACGCCGGGCATTCCGAAGTTGTATTCGGGAGAGCACAGCACGACGCCGTCGCTCGAGTCGATCGTCGCCTTGAACGCCCGCACGGCATCCGGAAGTCCGGGGCCATCGAGGTCCTGGTTGTACGAGGGAATGCCGTCGAGGGGCAGCAGCGCCATCTCTACGCCCGCTGGCAGCGATGCCTGAAGCGTGCGGAGAATGGCCGTGTTGCTGGATGCTTTTCGCAGGCTTCCTGAAATGCCTGCCAGCCTGATCGTGGTCATGGGGATGTCTTTCCTGGTGGGATGAAGTGATGCGCGGCGTTCATTGCGCGCGATGTCGAAACGGCAATGCGGACCAACCGCTGAACACGGCGTCCCGGCCCAGCGACTCTTCGATGCGCAGCACCTCGTTCCACTTCGCCATGCGCTCCGAACGCGAGAACGAACCGACCTTGAGCTGGCCCGCGTCCCAGCCGACGGACAGATGCGCGATGGTCACGTCCTCGGTCTCGCCCGAGCGGGCCGAAACGATGGTTCCAAAACCCGCCTGCTTGCCGGCCTTGAGTGCCGCATGCGTCTCGCTGATCGTGCCGGCCTGGTTGGGTTTGATCAGCACCGCGTTCGTGCATTCATCGGCTGCGGCAGCGGTCACGCGCGCCGCGTTGGTCACGAGAAAATCGTCGCCGATCACCTGGCAGCGGCCGCCGTAGGCTGCGGTGAACTGGCGGAAGCCGGCCGCGTCGTCTTCGGCGAGCGGGTCTTCGATCGACAGGATCGGGTAGGCGTCGAGCCAACGGCCGAGCATGGCGATCATCTCGCCGGTGTCGAGGCTGCGGTCTTCCAGCGCCAGCGTGTAGCGCCCGTCACGGCCGAATTCGGAGGCCGCGATGTCGAGCGAGATGCCGACCTGCTCACCCGCGCGCAAACCTGCATCGGCGATGGCCTGCATCAGCGTGTCGAGCGCCTGTTCGTTCGAATCGAAGGCCGGCCAGTAGCCGCCCTCGTCGGCAACCCCTTGCAGCTTGCCTTGCTTCTTCATCAATGCGCCGGCGGCAAGATAGATCTCTGCGGTCCATTCGAGCGCCTCGCTGAAGCTGCCGGCGGCCGGGCACATCACCATGAAGTCCTGCACATCGACACGCCGCGCGGCGTGCGCGCCGCCACCGAAGATCTGCACTTCGGGCAGCGGCATGCGCACCGGCCGCTCGCCAGCCAGATAACGCCACAGGGGTTGCTGCGCCGCCGACGCCGCGGCGTGCAGCACCGCCATCGATGCGGCCACGATCGCATTGCCGCCGAGCCGGCTGCGGTTCGGGGTGCCGTCGAGCGCCACCATGCGCGCATCGATTCCGGCCTGGTCGCGCGCATCGAGCCCCATCAGGCAGGACGCCATCTCGCGCATCGAGCCGAGCGCCTTCGCCACATCCAAGCCGCCGAAGCGAGAGCCGCCGTCGCGCAGCTCGAGTGCTTCGCCGCTGCCGGTGGAGGCGCCGGCGGGCGCGATGGCGCGCGCCACGGTGCCGCAGGCCAGCGTGACCTCGGCCTCCACCGTCGGCCGTCCGCGTGAATCCCACACGCGCCGCCCATGCAGGCGCGTGATCCTCGTGTCATTCATGAATATTCCCTGTGTCGAATGGGGTGTCATTGCGTGCCGCGGCCGAAGCGCCGATCAGCACGAAGGCGAGCGTCGCAGGACGCTCACTCTTGTTGCGCCATGCGTGGCGGGTGCCGTGCTGCACCACCACCTCATGGCGCCGAAGATGCGTGGAGCGCCCCTCGTCGAGCTCGATCCAGATCTCGCCGTCGAGCACGACGGCGTAGTCCATGGTTGGCGTCGCGTGCATGCCATCAGGCTCGAAGCACTCGGCCAGGCCCGGGCTGACGGCGAGGTTTTCCGCGGCCGCGGCGGCCGGCTCGAACTCCCGCGCCGCGAACACGCTGTCGGGCGGAAACGTGACGATCAGGAAGCGGGTGCCACCCGGTGAGGGAACGAAGCTGGCAACGGAGGGTGTCGGATCGAGGCCGTCGAACGGCAGCCCTGGCACCGGCGCACTCGCCCACACCAGGCGCGACACCATGCCCGGAACATGCTGGAAGGCATGGGAACGCGGCACGCCGGTGTCGAGCGCGACCTCGGATGCGCCCCTTGTGTCGTGGCCCGTGACAACGCGGCGGATGGCCAGGGGCATGCCCTCGCCCGATGAAAGATCAGACGCCAAGATAGGCCTCCCGGATGCGAGGGTTGCCGAGCAGCGTGTCCGCTTTTCCCGAAGCCACGATGCGGCCCTGCTCGATGACATAGGCGTGGTGCGCCATCTCGAGCGCCTTGTGGATGTTCTGCTCGACCAGCAGCACGGCCACGCCGCGCTCGTTGATCGTCCGGATGATCCGGAACATGTCCTCGACCACGGCCGGCGAAAGGCCGAGCGAGGGCTCGTCCATCAAGAGCACCCGGGGACGCGACATCAGCGCACGGCCGATGGCCACCATCTGCTGCTGGCCGCCCGACATCGAGCCGGCGATCTGGTGGCGGCGTTCGCTGAGGATCGGAAAGAGCGAGAACACCCTTTCGAGAGAGCCTTCTGCCGAGCCGCGCGCGTCGGCTCGCCAGCCCCCGAGTTCGAGGTTGTCGAGCACAGTCATGTGCGTGAACAGGCGCCGCCCTTCCGGAACAATGGCGATGCCGTGCTCGCACACGCGATGGCTCTGGACCTTCGCGATGTCCTTGCCATCGATGCGGATCTCGCCCTGTCGCGCACGCAGGATGCCGGCGATGGTGTTGATCAGCGTGCTCTTGCCCGCGCCGTTAGGCCCGACCACGGCGACGATCTGTCCCGCGGCAACGTCGAGCGATGCATCCCAGAGCGCGGGCGCGTCGCCATGGGAAACGTGGAGGTTTCTGACTTCAAGCAGCATGTGCGGTCCCCAGGTAAGCGCCGACGACACGGGGGTCCTGCATCGTTTCGCGCGGAAGCCCGAGGGCGAGCAGCGTGCCTTGGTCGAGCACCGCGATGCGATCGGCAAGCGCGACCACGGCGCGCATCAGGTGCTCGACGAAGACGATGGTGGTGCCGCCCGCTCTGATCTTGCGGATCATTGCGATGGCGTGGTCGACTTCGGTCGGGGTCAATCCGCAAAGCACCTCGTCCAGCAACAGAAGGCGCGGCCGCGCTGCCAGGGCGCGCGCGAGTTCGACGAACTTGCGCTCATGCAGGTTGAGTGCGGGCGGCAGCACGTCTGCCTTGGCTTCGAGACCCGTGAACGCGAGCCAGCGTAGTGCCAGCGCATCGGGGCTCTCGCTGGCCGCGTCCGGTGCGCCGCCGAAGAAGGCGCACAGCCGCACGTTCTCCAGCACCGTCAGGTGATTGAAGAGGCGCGGGATCTGGTAGGTGCGCGCGATACCGCGGCGCGCGACCTCGTGCGGCGCCAGGCCGTCGATCGATGCGCCCTGCAGCTCGATGCTGCCGGAGCTGAGCGGAAAGTGCCCGCTGATCATGTTGATCAAGGTCGACTTGCCGGAGCCGTTGGGTCCGACGAGCGCGAGGATCTCGCCTTCCTCGACCTGCAGGTCGACGCCCTGCAGCGCCCGGATGCCGCCGAAGGACTTCACGACCGCGCGGCATGTCAGCAAGGGGCTTGCAGCCGTGGCGGCATGGACGGCTGGCGGCTTCATCACGACGACGTTGCCCGGCTCGCTCGCGGTCGCAGGTTCGGGTGCGGATACGGGCGCGGCGTTCTTGCGTCGAGCGAAGCGGCCGAACAGGCTGGGCGCGATGCCCTCGGGAAGAACCAGGATCACGACCACAAGTGCGAGCGCCACACCGGCACGGCCGAGCTCGGCGTGTCCACCGCCAACGAAAAGGCTCAGCGCAACGGTGATCAAGGTGGCGCCGATGGCCGGTCCTGCCCAGTGGCGGGCGCCGCCGAGGATGCTCATGAGCACGACGTACAGCGGCACCGTGATCGAAAAGGTCTCGCCCACGGTGACATAGCCCACGTACGCAGCCTGGATCGCGCCGGCCGCGCCGGCAATCGCCGAAGAGATGGCGAAGGCGACGAGCTTGTAGTGCAGGGTCGGCACGCCCTTGACCTCCGCCACGTCCTCGTCGTCATGGATGGCCAGCAAGCCGGCCCCCAGGCGCGAGCGAAGGATTCGGCGCGAGACTGCGAGCGCGGTGAACGCCAGCACGAGCCCCAGCAGGTAGATGGCCCCCGGCACCGTGGTGCCGAGCTGGGGGATGGAGACGTTGCTCAGGTAGACCCCGCCACCACCGTCGATCGGCGTATTGGAAATGACGGCCGCAAGCACGTAGGTCACGGAGAGCGTGAGCAGCGCGAAGAACTCGGCGCGCAGCGTGTTGATGCGGAACACCACCCACCCGATCCCGAGTGCGAGCGCCGCCGCGATCCCGGCTGCCGCCGGAATGGTCAGCAGAAAGGGCATGCCCCATTTGCCGGCCAGCGTGGCCGTCGTGTAGGCGCCGGCACCGTAGAACGCCGCGTGGCCGAAACTCCAGTAGCCCGAGTAGCCGCTCAGAATGCCCCAGCTGGTAGCCAGCGCGATCCATAAAAAGATGACATAGAGGTATGACAGGTAAAAGTCGGCAACGCCGGCAAAGGGCAGCGCGATCAGGCCGGCCACGGCCGCCATCGCCGCTGGGCGTGCATGTCGTGGGGTCAGAGCCATCTGGGCCTCCACAGCAGCAGGACGATCAGGATCGAGAAGGCCACCAACGGTGCCCATGCGGGGTTGACCGCCGCCATGGTCACCGATTCCGAAACGCCAATCAGGCAGCCGGCCGCCAGCGCGCCGAGCGGACGCGCGAGCCCGCCGATGATCACCACCGCAAAGACCACGCCGATCCACGCTTCGATCTGCGAAGGCGCGAGCGTCGAGGTGAGCGCGATGAACACACCGGCGATGCCGGCCGAGGCGGCGCACAGGCCGGCCAATAGGTACGAAAGACGCTTGGCGTTGATGCCGAAGGCCGCTGCGATCGGGCCATCGTGCGCGGCTGCGCGCAGCGCCTTGCCGAGCAGGGTCCGGTTCAGTCCGGCCCATGCGGCGACCGCGAGGAGCGCTGCGCAAGCGAAGGCGGCGAGTTCCAGCACCGGCACGAACAGCGGTCCGATCCGCAGCGACGCCTGCGCATAGCCGGACTCGAACCTGCGGTAGTCGGCGGACCAGAGCCACTGGATCAGCGACTCGATCAGGATGGTGATGCCGAAGGTGACCAGCATCGACGCGAACTCGCTGACCTGGAAACGCATGAACAGCGCGTGCAAGGCAATGCCGGCGACGAAGAAGGCAGGCACCACGACCAGCGCCGACAGCCACGGTGCGATGCCGAACTGCGTTCCCAGTTGGTAGGTGAGATAGGCGCCGAGGAAGGCCAGGGCGAAGTGGCTCAGGTTCACCAGGCGCAGCAAACCCCAGCTCACGCTGAGGCCGAGTGCAAGCAGCCCGTAGATGCCGCCTAGCAGCAAGCCGCCAATGGCCGATTGGGCAAGCAGGGTCGCGCTCATGGTGAGCCCCTGGTCCAAAGCCGCAAAAGCGGTCCGTCTTTGTTCATGAGGTATGTCTCCTTGTTTGTGCTAACGTTTGCGCATATTCTTGCAAACGCGCATCCTGCTTGTCAACGGCTTTCAGAAGAAACTACTTGTAGAGCCCTCGTTGACAATCGGCCATCTGAAAGCTAACGTTAGCATCAGACACCGGACACAACGAAAGAAATCGGAACCACCATGCACATCGCCAGATACGCGTTGGACGAATGCGTCCACTACGGAATCATTGAAAACGAGGGCTCGATCGCTCGGCTGCAGAGTTCGCCGCTCGACGGCCTGAAGCGCAGCGGCGCGATCGATGCGCCGTCCGCCGTTCGCCTTCTCGCGCCCATCGAGCGGCCGCGCGTGTTCGGGCTCGGCTACAACTACGTCGCGCATTCGAAAGAAGTCGGCAAGGCGGTGCCGCAAATTCCGGTGCTGTTCATGAAGCCGAGCACGAGCGTCATCGGTCCGGACGAGTCGATCGTCTATCCCGAGGATGGGGAGAACATCCACTTCGAGGGCGAGCTCACGGTCGTGATCGGCAAGAAGGCGCGCCACGTGTCCGCGGCCGATGCGCTGGACCATGTGCTCGGCTACACCTGCGGCAACGACGTGAGCGACCGGGTGCTGCAGCGCCGCGAAAGCGAATTCGGCTGCCTGCTGGCAGGCAAGGGCTACGACACCTTCGCGCCGATGGGGCCGGTGATCGCCACCGGACTGGACCCGTCGAAGCTCGGCATCATCACGCGGGTCAACGGCGCCGTGCGCCAGAACGGCACGACCGCGGACCTGCTGTTCTCGGTGCCGGAGCTCATTGCGTACCTGAGCCGGTACATGACCCTGCTGCCGGGCGACATGATCATGACCGGCACCCCCGCGGGCGTGGGACCGATCCAGGTGGGCGACACCATCGAGGTCGAGATCGAGGGCATCGGCATCCTGCGCAACAACGTGGTGGCGGAGAACCGCGGCAGCGCTGCGCGCGGGTAGCGCACGGCCGGCCTGGAGACCGGCCTTGAGGGCGTCCAGCTTCGTCATTGCAGTGCCCTTCACGCAGGTGAAGGAGGACGACTCAGCGCACCTTGTCCGCGATCCAGCCCAGGATGAAGTCGGCCACCTGCAGGTTGTTCCTGTCCTGCATCATCATGTGCGAGTTGCCTTTGATACCCACGTCCGGAAGCCGCACCAGGGTCGCCCTGCCCCCTTCAACGCGGTTGATCCGCTCGACCACGGCCTTGCGTGCCTCATAGCGCGGCCGGCCCGTGAACACAGGCGCGTCCAGATGGTCGCCGAACAGTTCGAGCACGGGAACGCCCCGGTAGGCCGCGATCTGTGCATCGGTGGGAACGACCGACTGCGCGCCCTCGATGTTCACGACCGCCTTGACCAAGGCCGGACGCAGTCCGACCAAGGCATCGGCAAAGGGTCCCGCGAGCGAATGCACCACCACGATCGCGGGCCCGATTTTGTCGAGCAGCGCCGCGAGTGCCTGCGGGCCCGTGGCCATGCCACCGCCCTCGAGCAGAGCCTCCGCAAAAGGCACACCCTGCGAAGCGAAATTGGCGAAGGCCTCGACCGGGAACTGGGTGTCCGGGTATGCCGTTCCGTGCGATGGCCCGAAGCGAAAGAGCGGCCATGCCAGCTCGGCCGTGACCATCAACACGCTGGGCGGCAGCGCGGAGACATTCCCCTCGGCCCTGGCTTCGTTGATGGCCGTGGCATTGAAGCCGGACCGCCCGCGCCCGGGTGTGTCGACGACATAGACGGCATGGCCCTTGCGAACGAAGTAGGTCGCCCAGCCCTCGCGGCCGTCGGGCGTGGTCTCGTAGCTCATGCCGCTCAATCCGCCGCCGTGCACCAGGACGATGGGAACGGCGCCGGTCCGCTGGGCGGGAATACGGTAGTGCACGTACATCTGGTTGACGGCCACCGTTCCCGGCCGCGCCGGGCCGGCCGGCGAAACGCCCGGGTACTTGGAAGCGGATGGCTTTGCGTTGACGAAGAACATGCCCTCGTCGGCCAGGTTCAGCGGCCCGCCGATCGAAGCCGCCGTTGCAGTTGCGGCGGGGCCGATGCTGCCGCATCCGACCAGGAGGGCGCAGGCCGCGGCCGCGATCTTTCCAAAGATGTGAAGCATGAAGAGTCTCCGTTGTATTCGTGGTGTCCACGAATTAGAGGTCTTCGAATGAGCCGCGTCCAACGAGGAAAGCCAATGAATTCATTGGGTGCGCTCATTGGTGACGCACGCACGGCGGCCAGAGTCGTATGCGCGCACCACGCGAGTGAAGATACATGCAAGAAAACACGGAGACGACGAACGCGCGACGTTGCATGACCAGACTGGCCACTTACTCTTCATTGCTGATATCGCTGCTCGCGGGAACCGTCATGGCTGCCGAACCAGCCGTGGCCCCGACGGGCCAACTGCGCGCCGCATACATCGTCGCCAACCTGGCACAGGCGCGACGCGATCCGGCCACCGGCGTCGTCTCCGGCGTGGTGGCCGATCTCACTCGTGAGCTGGGCCGCAGGGCGGGCGTGCCGACGGCCATTGCACCTCTGGCGACAGCCGCGGATGTGCTGGAGGCCGTGCGAAGCGGATCGGCCGACATCGGATTCGTCGCGCCGAATCCGCAGCGACAGGGCACAGTGCTCTACTCCCAGACCTACATGCTCGTGCAACAGAGTGCCCTGGTACGTGCCGACTCAAAGCTGCAGTCGGTCCGGGACCTGGACGGCGCCGCGCAAGCGGTTGGAGTGAACACGGACGACAGCGTGGGCGTATGGCTGCAAGGGCGGTTGGGCGCCGCGCGTGTACATGCAACGCCGGACTACACCTTGCGAGAGGCCGTTCAATGGCTCACGGACGGGACCGTGGTTGCCTTTGCCGGCAACCGGCAGCGGCTGGCAGCCAATACGCGAGACGCAACGGGACTTCGCCTGCTGCCCGACAACTTCTATGGCGTACCCCAAGCCATGGCAGTTCCTCTGGGCCAGAGTGATCGATTGAAGTGGATCAACGCGGCGCTGGACGACCTGCGCGCAAGCGGCTTCCTGGCGAATTCGGTGATGCGCAGCGGCGTGGATGGTCTCGACGTGGCACCGGCCGAACCGCGCCGCGACGCAAGCACCACCCGTTAGGCGTCGTACTCGCGCTGCACCGCATGCGAGAACGCCGGCGGATCGGCCGCCAGGGAAGCATGCAGGAACGTGGGCCTCAGGTTGACCGACGCAAGCTCCGTGATCGGGAACCAGCGGAACTCCAGTTCCAGGTGGCTCTCGATCCCGCGGTAGATGCGCGCCTTGTCGAGGTGGGGCGAGTCCTCGTCCAAGGAGACGAGAAAGTAGAACCCGATCTCGTGGTTCCGCTGCCCCGCCAGGTCGAAAAAATTTTCGGCAATGTGCAGCAGCGGACCGCAAGCCACGTCTTCGCCTAGTTCTTCCTTCATCTCGCGCACGATCGTGGCCGATGCCGCTTCGCCCACTTCGACGCGCCCGCCTGGCAAGGCCCAGTAGGCGTCGCCCGGTGCGCGGTGCACGAGCAATTGGCCCTGATGAAGGACGATGGCCGCGGCGCGCACCTGGAAGCGCTGCCCTTGAAGATGGACTGAAATCATGGACGGCGATTGTGAGCGGCAAACGCCTTCGAAGCCATGGCGCCGAGTTTGCGCAGGCCCTTCTCGATCCGCGCGTCCCAGCCGTGGCCACCGCTCAGCCGCAGGCAGTGGGCGTACTTTCCGCTCGCCGAGAACACGACGCCGGGCGCAAAGCAGATGCCATGGTCCAGCGCTTCTGCAAACAGCAGCCGCGTGTCCGCGGGCTCGGGCAGCTCGACCCACAGCACGAAGTTTCCGGCGGGCCTCGATATCTTCGTGCCCGGTGGAAAAGCCTGCTCGATCACGCGCGTCATACGCCCCAGCGTGTCGGCGAACTCGCGCCGGATGCGGCGCAGGTGGCGGTCGTAGTCGCCGTTCGACAGGAAGGCGGCGAGCGCCACTTGCGTCAGCACCGGCGTAGCAAGGCTGGTGGCGAACTTGATCTCGAGCACGCGCGCCATGTGCCGGCCGGTCGCGATCCAGCCGATGCGGTAGCCTGGCGCGAGCGTCTTGGAGAACGAACCGCAGTAGATGACGTTGTCGTGCCTGTCGAGCGCGCTGAAAGGCAGGGGCCGCTCTTCGCCGAAATGAACGTCGCCGTAGACGTCATCCTCGATCAGCGGCACGCGGTGTTTGGCGAGCAGGCGCAGCACGGCGCGCTTGTTGTCTTCGGGCATGGTGCAGCCGAGCGGATTGCTGAAGCTCGATGCCAGCACGCAGGCGCGCACCTTGCCAGAGGCCACGACATCGCCCAGCGCTTGGACGTCCACGCCGGTCACCGCATCGGTCGGCAATTCGACCACCTTGAGCTTCTTTGCGCGCAGCACCTGCAGCAGCCCGAAGTAGGTGGGCGATTCGATCGCGACCGTGTCGCCCGGCTCCGTGACGGCGTCGAGCGCCAGCGCCAGCGCCTCCGTGCAGCCGCAGGTGACGGCGATATCGTCCGGCGACAGCGCCTGCCCGAAGCGCAGTGCGCGCCGCGCGATCTCCAGGCGCAACGACATCTCGCCGCGCGGCGGCGAGTAGGTGTTGCACTGCGCGCCCTTCACGCGCGCCGTGCGCGCCAGGACGAGGTCGAGCTTCGAAGATGACAGCAGCCGCTGGTTGGGAATCGCGCAGCCGAGCGGCACCAGGGCGTCGTTGGAGGCGTGCTCCAGCAGGTCGAGCATGAGGCCCGACAGCTCCACCTTGGTGGGCCGGACCGAATGGCGCGTGGTCGTGGGCACGGGCAGCGCAGGCGGCGCCTTGGCAACGTAATAGCCCGACTGCGGTCGCACTTCGAGAATGCCGCGGTCTTCGAGCAGGCGGTAGGCCTGGACCGCGGTGCTGAGGCTGGTGCGTTGCTGCGTGCTGATCTCGCGCAGCGACGGCGCGCGCGTTCCGGGCTGCAGCGTGCCGCGGCCCGCCAGGCCGGCAACGAAATCGGCGACTTCTTCATAACGAAACCGGGGAGTCTGCGACACGGATGCTCCTGCTTGCGCGGTTGGAGAGGTATGCCAACTGTACTGCACCAGATTTCCATAAATTGTGGCTGTTATCGTGAGCCACGAAACTGCAACATGAGTGCATCGACAACGACGTATCAAGCAGTAGGACATGGCACGGTTTCCGGACAACGAGATCATCTCCCTGGTCGGCAAGGCGCCCCGCTTCGACCTCGCGGAAAGCGTGGGTCCGAGCGTGCGGCTCGCGGAACTTGTCGACATGGCCTTTGGCGGCGGTGCCGACTTCTCGCTGGACTACGGTACGGCGGCGGGCAACGCGGCGCTTCGCCAGGAAATCGCGAACGACAACGGCGTCGATGCCGATGACGTCGTGGTCACGGTGGGCGGCATGCACGCCCTCTTCCTCATCGCTTTCACGCTCTGTTCTTCAGGCGACGAAGCGGTCGTGGCCGAGCCGGTGTTTCCGTTGGCGCGCAACGCGCTCACCGCCGTTGGCGCGACCACGCGGGCGCTGCCGCTGCGTTTCGACACGGGTTACCGGGTCGATCTGGATGCGCTCCGCGAGCTGCTGTCGCCAAAGACCCGGGTGGTGAGCCTGGCCTCGCCGCAGAATCCGTCGGGCGTCGCAATTCCCCAGCACACCTTGCGCGAGATCGTGGCGTTGCTGGCCGAGCATGCACCTCAGGCCTGGTTGGTGATCGACGAGACCTACCGCGAGGCGGCCTATGGCGACAACGCCGCCGCACCGAGCGCCGCATGCCTGGGTCCGAGGGTCATCTCGGTGTCCTCGCTGTCCAAGTGCCACGGCTCGGCGGGACTGCGCATCGGCTGGGCCATCACGCGCGACGCGGCGCTGCGCCAAGCTCTGGTGACTGCCAAGTTCAGCACGGTGATCTCGTGCTCGCCGGTCGACGAGGCGCTGGCGCTGGCCGTTTTCAGGCAGCGCGACCGGATCATCGGCGAGAGGCGCAAGCTGCTCGCACAGCACCTGCAGTTCACCGAGCACTGGGTGTCGCGCCATGGCACTCACATCGAGTGGGTGCGCCCCGATGCCGGGGCGCTGTGCTGCATGCGCCTCAAGCCCGAAGTCTTCGATGCCGCGGCCGTCGAATGCTTCTACGCGACGCTGGCCAAGTACAGCACGCGCGTGGCGCCCGGTCCGTGGTTCGGTGACGATCCGCTGGTGTTCCGGCTGGGCTTCGGCTTGCCGACGCTCACGCAACTGGCCATCGCGCTGGAGTGTGTGTCGGTCGCGCTGACGGAAGCCACGCATGGCGGCGGCCCATAGGACCGGCGACGCAGCTTAAGCCGCCTTGCGGCGAGTGCCCGAGGCCTTCTTGCGCGGAGCCTTTTTCGCGGCAGCCGCGGTCTTCTTCGCGCTGGCGCTTGTCTTGGATCCCGCTGACTTCTTCGCAGATGTGCCGCCCGACTTGGCGGCCTTGCCACCCTTGAGGCTGCGCGTCAGGAGCTCGGTCAGGTCGATGATCTCGGCGCCCTCGGCCGGCGCTTCTTCTTCCGGCTCGATCACCGTTTCGGTGTCGCCGGCCTTGACCTTCTTCTCGACGACCTTCATCACGGCGTGCTTGAACTCGTCCTTGAACTCCTCGGGGTTCCACTTGCCGCTCATGTCCTTCACGAGCTGCTCGGCCATCTTCATTTCCGAGGCCGTCACCTTGGCGCCCTTGACTCCGGCCGCGGGCAGGTCCAGCCCCGCGAGCGATTTCACCTCGTCGCCCCAGCGAAGCAGATTGAGCACGAGCACCTCGCCCGCCGGCACCAGCGCGGCCAGGTGCTGCTTTGTGGCGATCACAACCTTGGCCAGGCCCACTTTGCCGGTCTTGACCAGGACCTCGCGCAAGAGCGCGTAGACCTTCTGCCCCTTGTTGATCGGTGCGACGTAATAGGGCCGCTCCAGGTAGACGAACGGAATCTCGTTGGCGTCGATGAAGCGCTGGATCTCGATGGTCTGGGTCGTGCGCGGATAGATGGCTTCTATTTCTTCGGGCGAGATGACGACGTACTTTCCGTCCTCGTACTCGAAGCCCTTCACGATGTCGTCCTTGTCGATCTCCTTTCCGGTGCGCTTGTTGATGCGCTTGTAGCCCACCGGGTCCATGCTGCGCTTGTCGAGCCAGTCGAAATCGACGCCCTGCTCGATGCTCGCAGTGTGCAGGCCCACGGGAATGTGCACCAGCCCGAACGTGATTGCGCCTTTCCAGAGGGTTCTGCTTGCAGTTGCCAAGATGCTCTCCTTGCGACCTCTCAACGGGTCCATTGACGGACCCTAGCGCGGCGCAGCCGCTTTCGGCGTAGGAGGAAGCCACCTGCGCCCTACGTCTTGCCCTGAAGACGCCTGAATGCGCTGAAGTGCCGAATCGCGAGCTGCTTTTGCCCCAGTTCGGCGTACAGCAGCGCGGCATTCTGATGGGCATCGGCCAGGTCGGGCTGCAGCTGCAGGGCCTTTTCATAGCTGGCCAGCGCGTTCTGGATGCGCCCGGCCCCCTCCAGCGCCACCGCGTGGTTGTAGTGCATCAGGGGATCGTCGCCGCAGTGCCGCACGCCCAGGTCGTACAGGTCCGCGGCCTCGTCGCAGCGGCCGGATTCGCAGAGCATGAAGCCCAGGTTGAGATAGGCATGGGCATAGCCGGGCTCTTCCTTCAGGATCTGGCGGTAGGTGGCTTCCGCCGCCCGGGGTGCGGTGGCCTCCAGCGCCTCGGCTTGTTCGAAGAGCGCGTCGAGGTCGGCGGCGCTTGAAGCCCGGCCCTGCTGGGAGAACAGCAAACTCACGGAGCCCTTGCCGGGTTCCACGCTCAGGTCCAGCAGCAGCTGGCCGGTGTCCGGCTCCCAGTGCGCATGGGGCGAGCGCACGGTCACTCGGTCGCCCTCGGCCTTGATGCGGATGCCGGCCAGCGGCATCTCCGCGGGCAGCGTGGACCTCAGCTGCCGCAAGGACCGCAGAATCTGCCGCGTCGGGATGCGCGCCGCGCGCAGCTCGTGGGCGGAGCGCAAGAGGACCACGTCCTGGAACGAGAACTGCCAGGTTCCGGCCGACGTCTTGACCGGTGCCACGAAGCCGAGCTCGATGAGCTTGCTCACGGCATGCCGGGACAGGCCCAGCAGCTGGACCACGCCGCGCAGGGTGTAGGGCGACGAGAACCCGTTCGAGGCTTTCACTTCTTCATGCGCGCGCGTGACGGGGCCGGAGCAACAGCCTTTTCAGCAACCTTGGGGGCGCGCTTGGCCTTGCTCGAGACACTGCGCAAGGGCGCCACCGCCGGCGGACTGGCACTGCGCTTTGCCGCAGCCGGGCGCACCTGCGGGCCCGAGGTCGCGTTGCGCACCAGGCTGGCCTTGAGCATCTCGGCAAGGTCGATCACCTGCCCGCTCGCCGCATCCTCCGGATGCTCCGCGGCCACAATCTCTTCACCCGCAATCTTCGCGTCGATGGCGGCGAGGATGCGCTTCTTTTCCTCGTCCTCGAACATCGTCGGCTCGTAGCTTTCCTGCGAGATCTGGTCGATCAGCTGCAGCGCGAGCTTGAGCTCCGAGGCGCTCGGCTCCAGCTGCTCGATCTCCAGGTCCTCCAGGGACCGCACCTCGTCCGCATAGAGCAGCTGCTGGAGGATCAGCCCCTCTTCCTTTGCGCGCACCTGCACCACGTACTGCTTCGACTTCCAGGCCCACTTGGCGAGCGCGCAGCGGCCACTCTCGAGCATGGCCTTCTTCAACAGGTTGTAGGGCTTGCCGCCGCGCTTGTCGGGCGCAAGGTAGTAGGGCTTGTCGTAGTAGATCGGGTCCACCGCATCCGCCGGGATGAAGGCGACGATGTCGATCAGGTGGCTACCGCCCTCCTCCAGCGCCTTGAGCTCCTCGGGCTTGAAGATCACGAAGCGGTCTTTCTCGAATTCATAGCCCTTGACCATCTCGGCGCGCGGAACCACCTTTGCAGGGTCGTTGGCGGAAACGTACTGCTGCTTGACGCGCTCGCCCTCTTTGGACAGCAGGTTGAAATGCACCGTCGCCGACCCTTCGGTGGCCGAGTAGAGCCGAACCGGAATCGAAACCAGGCCGAAGCCCAGCGACAGCGAAGCGATAGAACGGGCAGTGGCCATCTGGTGCTCCTCGGAACGAGGACACAAGATGCCACTTTTTGCGGTCCGAGAAAAGAGGTGCGTTTCGCCGGATGGGTGTCGGCGGCCGTGCAAGTCGCCAAGCGACGGCCTGCCAGGCCCCTCAGGCCAGCGGCCGCAGCGCAACACCCATGTCGCGCCAGTGCTCGGGATGGCAGGTGAACAGCAGCACCTGGTGCCGCTGCGCCGCATCGAACAACGCGCGCTTCATCTGCGCGAGGCGGGGCGCATCGCTGTGGACCAGCGCATCGTCGAGGATCAGCAGCGTCGGGCGGCCCGCCTCTTGCAGCAGATCGGCATACGCGAAGCGGCTGATGAGCCGCAGCTGCTCGCGCGCACCGAAGCTCAGCTCCTGCAACTGGCCGCTCTCGGCGGCGCCGCTCCCGTTGATGCGTGTGAGCGTGGCGGGCGCAAGCTCCGCATCCATCTGCACGGTGGCGCCGGGCATCAGCAAAGGCAGGTAGTGCTGCATGCGCGATTGCAAGGGCGCCTGCAACCGGACCAGCGTTGCCTGGCGCTTTTGCTCCAGCTTGTGGCACAGCAGCGCAAGCGCATCGGCGCGGCGCCGCAGCTCGGCGTGCCGGCGCCGTGCCTGCATGAGCTGGCCGGCCAAGGCCTCCCGCTGTTCCTCGAGGCCCTGCGCGCCGGCCTGCTGCAGCGTGTTTTCAAGCAGCAGCAACTGCTCGCGGCGCAGCTGATGGCTGCGCGTGAGCTGCTCGATGCTGCGCTGCAGGCGGTCGATGTCCTGCAGCACGATGTCCGGCCGCGCGGCCTGCACGTTGGCATTCGTCTGGTCGATGCGCGCGGTCAGCGCCTCGGCCTCGGCGCCCACGGCCAGCCATTGCTGCGTGGCCTGGGCGTGGCGCTGCTGCCGGCCCGGGTCCGCGAGCGCAGCCCGTGCCGCCGCGAGTTCGCGTAGAGCCGATGCGCTCGCCTCCTGCGCCGCCGATTGCCGGCGCAGCGCTTCGGCGAGGGATTTCTGCGCCGCCTGCTCGGCCGCCACCGCAGCTTGCTGCGCGGACTCGGCCTCTTCGATCGACAAAGCGGATTCGGCCGCCGCCGCAGGCAGGCGCTCGCAGGCCGCTTGCGCGGTGGCGATGCGCGATTGCGCCTGTGCGAGTTCATCGCGCAGCGCCTCCAGCCCGCGCGGCGCGACGATGCCGAGAGCCTGTTGCGCGAGTTTGATCTGCGCATCGAGGTCGGCCGAGGCGCCGAGCCGCGATCGTGCCTGCGCGATGCCGTCCACGCCCAAAGACAGCAGCGCCGCGTGCAACGCATCGCGCGCATCGGCGTGCGACCGCGCAAGCGCCACGAGGTCGTCGCCGCCCGGCGTGATGACCAGCTGACCGCCGCCCGGCAGATGCAGCGTGACGGGTGCGTCGATGAGCCGTTCGCCCTCGCCGCGCAGGCCGTGGATCTGGTCGCGTGCCTGCAATTCGAGCGTCTGGCCCTCGGGCAGCACGAACTGCAGCCGCGTGGCCACGGCCTGTCGGCGCAGATCGGCATCGTGCGCGGCACGCTCGAGCTTCTGCAATTGCTCGACATCGCCGGCGCGGATTTTTGGCGCCACTGCGGCGGCGGCTAGCAACGTTGCCAGCCGCGCGTGCGCCTCCTCCGCACGCGCGAGGCTCTCGGCGCTTCGCGCCGCATCGGCCTGTGCCTGTTGCAGCAGCTGCCCGAGATTGCGGCGCTGCGCCTCCTGGCTGGCGCTGCGCCAGGCGTCGCGGGCACCGTCGACGCGGCGCTGGGCGTCTGCCGCGTTCTGGCGCGCGTGGGCCACGGCGGCGTCGCTGTCCTGCAGCTGCGTGGCCGCCTCTTCGCACGCACGCTCGCGCGTTTGCGCTTCGGCCTGCTGATGCGCGAGCCCGGCGAATTCTGTCGCTAGCAGCTCGCGGGTCTCCTGCAGCTGTCGCCATCTTGCGCGGTCGTTGCGCAATTGCTCTTGGCCGGCTTGCAGCGCGCCGTTGCGGCGTTGCGCGGCGAGCAGCTCCTCGCGCAGCGTTTCCCAGGGTTTGGCCATTTCGTCAGCCTGGTGCTGCTGTCGCATCTGCGCGAGCTGGTCGACCTGCTGTCGGTAGGTGGCGACCTGCGCGTCGATGGCGCCGAGCTCCGCCTCCAGCGCCGCCACCTGCGCAATGGCCTCGGCATGGGCGGCGCGTGGCTTGCCGGTCGAGGTCAGGAGCTCGTCGCGCTGGGCGCGCAGGCTGTCGAGGATCGCGTCGCCGCCGCTCGCGGCCAATTCCGCCGCCGAATCGCCGCCCGGGTCGCGCAGCGCATCGTGCAGATGGTCGCGCGCGTGGCTCACGTCCAACTCCTGCCCGCGCCCCTGCTCCACCCACAGCAGGCCCGGGATGCCCCAGTTCTCCGGCTTGCTCGCGCCCTTGCTGGCAAAGGAGAAGCCGAACAGATGGGCCAGGTGGTCTTCTGCGTCGGTGCCGTCGAACGAGCGCGCGCCCGCGGCCAAGGTGCAGCGCTTCTTGCCGAGAAAGCTCTTCACGAGCCGGTGGTCCTGCCCGTCGAGCAGAAAATCGAGCTCGACCAGCGGTGCCGCGCCGCTGCCCTCGCCCCAAGGCCGCAGGTCTTCCACGGCCGTGGAGCGGTGGCGCTCGAAGAAGGCCGCGCGGATGGCGCGCACCAGCGTGCTCTTGCCCGCCTCGTTGGGCGCGGCCAGGATGTTGAGGCCGGGCTCGAAGCCGCCGAGCTCGAGCGGTGAGCGAAAGCGCCGCAGCTGCTCGACCCGCAGTCGGGTGATCTGCAGCTTCATGGCTTGCGCGCCTGTGCGAAGTCCGCAGCCGGTGCGCGCTGCGCGAGCTCGGCCGCCAGCAGCGCCAGCGCATCCTGCGCCACGCGTGCCTCAGGTGAATCGGCGCGGACCTGCGCATCGCGCAGTTCCTGCACCACCTCGCCCAGGTAGCCGTCGGCCTGCATGCCGGCAATGTCTTCGTCGGTGGGTACGAGCCGCAGCGCCGACAGGTCGACCTGCAGATGGCGGGCCCTGGCTTCGGCGCGGCCGATGGCCGCCTGCAGGCGCTGCAGCCCCGCAACGTCGACCTGGCCCCGCACGTGCAGGTCGGCCACGTCCTGCGAATCCAACTGATCCAGTTGCGCGATCAATGCATGCCCGTCGCTCGGAACCTGCAGCACCGAGACGATCGATTGCCAGCGAAAACTGGCGACCGCAAGCGGCGTCACCTGCGGCTCGGCGCCCGGTGCGGCAATGTCCACCAGCAGCGCCTGGCCCGCTCCGTTGTCCTTGAAGCGGTCCGGCTCGGGCGTGCCGGCGTACCAGGTGCGCGCGTCGATGCGCTTGCTGCCGTGCCAGTCGCCGAGCGCAAGGTAGTCGAGCCGCGCTATCGATGCGCGATCGGGGGCAATGGGGTTCGCCGAGTCGATGTCTTCCGAGAGCAGGCCCTGCACGCTGCCGTGCGCCAAGCCGATGCGCAGCATGTCCGCGGGCGTTTCGGCCGCGTCGAACCAGGCCGTGAGGTCATTGTAGGTGTGGCGCTGCGTGAGCGGCGCGGGCAGCACCGCAAAGCCCTGCGACTCGAACACGCGCACCTCGGGCGCCAGCAGCGCATGGACGTTCGGCGGCACCGCGCCCAGCCGCTGTGCGCGCGTCCACACGCTTTCGGCCAGCGCGGCGTCATGGTTGCCGGGGATCATGAGCCAGAGGCCCGCATAGCCCGCCAGTGCATTGAACAGCCGACGCAGCGTGCGCTCCGAGACGGTCTGCACGTCGAAAACGTCACCGGCCACGAGCACCGCGTCCACCCGGTGCTCGGTGGCCAGTGCCGCGAGCCGCTCGACCACGGTGATGCGCGCCTCCGCCAGGATCGGTGCGTGCTCGGGATCGAAGGTCGCGAACTGACGGCCGATCTGCCAGTCGGCGGAGTGAAGAAAGCGTGTCATCAGGGGTCGGTTAAATTCCGCAGATTCAGACGGCCAGCGGATCGTCCGACGTCGAAGTCGAGCCGCAGAACTTCCAGGATCAGAACATGAAAAAATCGGATGCGAGCCCCAGCCTGCCGGCCTCGGAACTCATCTCCCAAAGAATCGTCGACCTCGCGGACTGGCGCGGCGAAACCCTCGGCAGAATGCGCAAGCTCATCAAGGAGGCAGATCCGGAAGTCATCGAGGAATGGAAGTGGATGGGCACGCCGGTGTGGTCGCACGACGGCATCCTCTGCACCGGCGAATCCTACAAGGACAAGGTGAAGCTTACCTTTGCCAAGGGTGCGTTCCTGGAGGACCCGGCCGGCCTCTTCAACGCGAGCCTGGACGGCAACATGCGCCGCGCCATCGACATCCATGAAGGCGAGAAGGTCGATGGGCCGGCCTTCAAGGCGCTCGTGCGCGAGGCAATCGCCCACAACACGGCGGGCAAGGCCTCGAAAAAATCCGCAACGAAGGCGAAGACCTGAGCAGAAGCCGCGGGTGCAGCGGCTTCACCAGAAGGCATCGTCTTCGCGTTCACGCACCGTGCGTACGCGGTGCTCGGCCATCTTGCGGATAAGCGCTTCGGGCAGAGGCTCGTCATAGCGGATCTGCAGCATGCCCTTGGTGGTCTTGTGCGTTTCCAGTTCCTTGCTGAACGGCTCGAGCCCCGCCGCCGTCGGCGTGAAATTGAGATGCGCCTTGTGCGCGGAAAATGCGAAAAGAAAGCGGGGCTCCACGAAGAATGGGGTGCCCCACTTGATCGCTTCTTCGGCGTCCGGCGCAACGCTTTTGAGCAGCGCGTAGAGCCGGCGTAGATGCGGCTGGCCCTCTCGCGGCGCTGCGCGGATGTAGTCATCGATCGTTGCCGGACGTTGAGCTGTCATCTGTTTTTTTCCGTGACGGACGCATGATCGCTCCCCAAAGTCCGGGCGCCCCGTCTGTTTTCTCGTGACATCTTGGAACCTTCTTCACGGTCGCGATGTGCGCGGCCCCGCGAGGCCATGCGTTGGAAGTACATCGGGATTGTTCCCGGAACTTTCAGGAGATGAAATGATTTTGACTCGAACTGGCCTCAAGCTGGCCCTCTCTGGCGCGTTGGCCGCCGGCGCTCTCTTCGGGGTGGCCTCGGCCACCGCGGGCACAAGCTGGTCGGTGGGCGTGTCCGTACCGGGCGTGGTGGTGAGCAGCGAGCCGGCGCCGGTCTACTACGAACCCGCGCCTGCATATTCGCCGCCGCCCCCTGTCTACTACCAGCCAGCCCCGCCAGTGCGCTACCAGCCGGCACCTGCCTATGTTGCGCCAGCGCCGGTCTACTACGAGCCGGGTCCAAGCTGGGAGGAGCGCCGCGCCGACCGGCGCGAATGGCGCCGCCGCGAATGGGAGCGCCGCGAGCATTACCGCCGCTACGGCGACGACCGGTACTGATCTTCCGGGGGCGCCCGGTCCGCTCGAGCGGCAGCCTCACCGAGGCGAATCAGGCGCCCTGGCAATCACGTCGATTTCCACCAATGCACCCAGCGGCAGGCGCGACACCTCGACGCAGGCCCGCGCGGGAAATGCGCTCGGAAAGTAGCGGGCGTAGACCGCGTTCACTGAAGCGAAGTCGTCCATGTTCGTCAGGTAGACCGTCGCTCGAACGACCCGGTCGAGGCCCGAGCCTCCGGCCCGCAGAATCGCTTCGATGTTCTTGAGCGCGCGGTCGGCCTGCTCGGCGGCATCCGCACCGGCGAGCGCGCCGGTGGCCGGATCGAGCGCAACCTGGCCCGACGTCCAGAGCCACCCGTCGAGAAGCACACCCTGCGAGTACGGACCGACGGCGGAAGGAGCCTCTGCGGTTTGGACGATGGTCTTGCCCATGGCTTTCTCCCACGCGGCCGTGCAATGAGAGTCTTCCGGCCGCCGGCCCCGCAACCGAATCGGGAATATGCGCCTGAAGCGACCAGCGAGCAAGAACGAGCGCTACCCCGGGACCGGTCACCTCGCGCGCCAGGGCCGGCGAGGTTCCCGCGCCACGTAGACCAGCGCCGCGATCAGGCCCACCCCCGCGATGGCGCACCACGCCGTCGCAGGGCTGCGCAAAGCGAGCGCCCATGACGAGCGGGCGCGTCTTGGCGCCAGGCCCGAAGCGGCCTGCCCCAGTGGCGTGAGCGGCCGCGCGGTGTTCGGATCTTCTTCGCTCTCGAGCATCGCCTTGGAAATTTCCAGCGGCGTCAGTTCATCGGCAATGGGTCCGGAGAGAGATGGCTCGTTGGCGCTCATGAGAAGACCTTTCGTCGGGCGGTTGGAGTTTTGCGAGCTTCGGCCACATTCTTGCCAAACCTGCACAGCCGGCAACGAAGATCCGCGTAGGCCGAGGGCGCACGCGCACGCGAGGGCGCCTCAAGCCAGCCCGAGCTCCGGGCCATAGAGCGCCCTGGCCCAGTCCGGCAGGTCCTCAGAGGCGGCGATCACCTGGCCCTTGGTGAAGGCGATGAGGCGCCGCGCCGGCATGTTGAGCCCGGAGTTGTCGTACACGAAGGCGTGGTCGGCCAGCAGCACGGCTTCGCGGATCAGTGGCTGGTTGCGCTCGAACCGCTCTCTGATCTTGTCTTCGGGCACGTCGTGCCCGCCCTCGTCCACCCGCTGCGCCACGCGGCTGACCGAGAGCTCCGGCCGGCGCACGTTGATGTGATAGACCACGACCCTGAATCCCGCCGCCTGGGCGTCGCGGATCAGTTCCAGCTTGGATGGATGGGAGAACGTGGATTCAGAGACGAAGCTGATGCCCTTCTCCAGGGCCTGCCTGCGCCGGCTTTCGGCAATGGCGGCTGCACGGTAGGCCGCGGCCATCGAGGAATCGCCGAGTTCCTCGCGTTGGATCAGGTCGGCATTGATGAACAGCGCCTTGATCCGGGGGCGTATGACGAGTTCATGGAAGGTCGTCTTGCCGGCGCCATTCGGGCCGGCCAACATGATCATCGTCGGACGGCTCACACGGTGCTCAACGCTTCACCGCGGGGGTGCCGAACACCAGTCGATCCTTGTCATCGAGCCCCACGCCCACGCCGCGGCGGCGGCGGTCTCGCCAGAAGTCCTCTTCCACGGCGGTGGCGGGTGCATCGGCCATGGCCTGGATGAAGTCGTCCTGCCCGGCTTCGGCGAGCGAATCGAGCGACAGCGGCTCCAGACCGCGCAAGGCCATCTCGACCCGGGAATAGCCGACTTGCGGATCGCGCTCCATGGCGCGCCCAATGCGTAGCCAGTGCTCGGCCTGGCCGGAAATCGACCGGCTGTTCACCCGCGCCGCATCGCGCAGCGCCTTCATTTCCATGTCTGAAATCTTGACTGCCTGGCTCATAGAGGAATTCCTGAGGTTCCATTTTGCAACCGCAAGGAGCAAACTGCAACCCTGCAGGTAATCAAGACTGGGGAAGTCCCGAATCCCCAATCGCCAACTGAACGACCACCAAGCCGGCTCCTAGATTACAGTACTAAAGTTCACATTTAATCCAACCAACAGGTCCATCCGTGCCCTACTACGAACTGAAGATTGGCCACCAAACCGGTCTGGTCCAGGTTGCCCAGGACCTCGTCTGCTACACCGCGACGCTGTACTGGATGCCTCAGCGCCGATCGCCGAAAGCGCCGGACGAGGTCAACTCCACGCCGCTTGAGCACCACCAGACCTTCGGGGCCTCGGAAGCGGAGGCACTCGAATCGCTGCGCACGTGGGCGGACGACAACTTCGAGTCGGTCAGCGAGTTCGTACAGATCGGAACGCAGTAGGGTGCACCTTCACGCCCCGGCGGGCGAATCCCTCACGACGCAACCTTCGAAACCTGCCTGTGCAGCGGCGGACGCCGGCGTTCGCGCTCCCTTGCAGCGCCAACCTCCTTCGAGATGGACGAGACCACGGTGGCCCATTCTTCCGCCGTGAGCAGCAGCGCCGTGTGCGAATGCAGGAGCGTGTCCTCCTTGTCCAGGTGCACGGACATGAGCTTGCGGTGCTGCTGCAACAAGGACTCGGCTTTTGCGGCTGCGCCCATGTCGCCGGCTTCGGCAAGCTTCAAGGCGGCCTTGGCCTGCGAGAGAAGGCTGCTGCAGTGCTCGCTTTCCGCGTCGAGTTCACCCAGGAGCTCGTCGGCTTCGCCCGACCTCCCGCGCAGCATGTTCAGCATGACGACGCCCTTGGGGCGATGCGTCGCTTCTTCGAAGGCTTCGAGACGTTCGATGACCCTGATGGCGGACGCCGCCCGCCGACGCACGCACGCCTCGTCCTCCTCGGTCTTCATCACGGTGTGAAGTCGGGCCAACAACTCCCGGGTGCGAGCGTGCTCGGCGCGCAGGATGGCCCACGCGCATTCGGCTGCCAACATGCTTCATCTCCTTTGGACCAGCGACTTGCCTTATCCCAAATTGCTCAAATTGCTGCGAAGTCGAACCAATAACACCATGGTTCTACGCCGTTGCGGGAGGCACTGCAAGTCCATCGAGGCGCGAAGTGCAGACGAAGAGAATCAGCCGCGTGAACGCAAATGGCGCATTGGAAGAACGTCGTAACGCGCACCGCCGTCGGTCACCATCGGGTCTTGCGAGGCCAAGGCCTTGACGTCCACGTCGTCGGCAACCTGGTAGAGCGACAAGCCCCATCCTCCCGCCGGATCATCCACGGGCCCGTGCGCGACCACGATGCCCTTGTCGAGCAGATCGTTCAGGAAAGCGCCATGACGTTTCATCAGGTCGACTTCCTCGGGCGTCATCGTCGCCAAAAAATCGGTGCGCGGAGGCAAGAACTTGCACAGGTAGTATTTCATCGAGGTTTCCTTGAAAGAAGCGCAGTTGTCCCGCCCTTCCAACGGGGGTGTAACGCAGCTTCGGCGTTGCATCAGTCGCGGCCGTGACCACCTCCATATCGAGGGCGGAGATCGGGAGCCCCAGGTCAATCCCCGTCGAGCCGATCGCGCCGCATGGCACGCCAGAGCGCGAGGTCGTAGGAGATCTTGAGCAGCCCGCAGGCGATGAGCGGCACCGAGATCCATCCGGCTGCAAACAGCGCCCCGCTGATCGTAGGGCTGATGGCCGCGGCGAGGCTGCGCGGCACGGCAGTGAAGCTCGCGGCGGCGCTGCGCTCCGCGGGGGTGACGACCGCCATCACGTAGGCGGTGCGCGTGGGCACGTCCATCGACGACAGTGCGCTGCGAACCGTCAACAGCCCGAGCGCAATCGGCAGGCTCGGCGCCACCGCAGCGAGCACCAGGCAGACGTTGGCCGGCAGGTGCGTGAAGACCATGGTGTTGAGCAAGCCGATGCGTTGCGCGACCACCGGTGCCGCAAGCTGCGACGCCGCGCCGAGCAGGCCGGTCCAGAAGAAGAACACGCCGGCCTGGGTCAGCGAGAAGCCGAACCGCTCCAGCAGCCACAACGACATCAGGGCGTTGATCGCCAGTCCACCGGCAAACGAATCGACACTGAAGAGCGCCGCCAACCGCACTACGACGCGGCGCGACGGCCCCAGAGGCGCCGGCGCGACAGGCGTGATGTCCGCGTCGCTGGCGCCGGCTTGTGCCGGCAGATTGCGGTAGAGCCAGAACACAGCCAGGCCGATCGCGCCGTAGACGACGAACATGCCGCGCAGTGCATCGAGCCGCGCGAACTCGCTGTGGCGAACGAGCCAGTCGGGCACGGCGGCGGCCAGCGCACCCAACGCCGCACACAAGGCACCCAGCAGGCTGTAGCGCGCGAACAGTGCCGTACGTGCGTGGCCCCTTGCCGCCGCGGCAAGGCGGGCATGCTCGAGCGGAAGAAACACGCTGACGTCGCCTGAACTGGGATTGAGCGTGCCGACCAGCGCAACGATCAGCAACGGCCAGAACGACGACAGGCTCGCAAAGCCGAGGCCCGTGGCCGCCATCAGCAAGGCCGCGCCGCGAAGCAATCGCCCGCCCGCGAATCGATAGCCCCAGGCGCCCACCGCGAGCGTGGCGAGCGCGGAGCCCAGCATCGTGGCCGTGCTGACGATGCCCACTTCGAGCGTTCCAAGCCCAATCGACAGCAGGTAGGCCGGCAGCAGCACCGCCATGTACCCGTCGCCAAAGGCGCGCAGCCCGCGGGCGGCAAGCAAGGGTAAGGCGCCGGGGTCGACGCCCGCAGGCAGCAGGCGTGCGAGGACGTTTGCAGGGCGGGACAAGGGAGTGGCACTCATCGCGTCGCCTTCATCCAAGAATGTGCAGGCACGCAGAAAGCAAAGTGAGGTGCGTCAGGCAAGGCGGTGTCCACGAACAGCTCCGTTGTGAGTCACCAGCGCTTGGACGGGACACCGTCTGACATTGCAGAACGGGAGGCTGTTTTCCCGTAGGCAGATCGTAGCAGAGCAAGCTATGCCGAGCCGTTTCTTCATCCGGAGGTTTCGGGCGGCATGGCGTCGAAACCAGGCAGCTTGCGCAGCAACGCGGTCATCGACTTCGCGGCATAGGCCGGTATGTCCGCGATGTCGACCCATCGGAACTGGTCCACCTCGGGCGTCATCGCGCCCGAGGCATGATGAGGAAAGAAGCTCGTGCATTTGCAGGCCGCAATGTCGCAGTCGCGCGTGTGCAAGAGAACGCGGAACAGGTGCAGGTCCTTGCGCGCCATGTACGCCATGCGGCCGATCTCTTCCATCGAATCCGCGGCCAGTTCGATGCCAGTTTCTTCACGGACTTCGCGGATGGCCGCCTCGGGCGCGGACTCGCCCGCTTCTGCGCCGCCTTTCGGAATGTCCCAGTGCTTCTGGCCCGTCGCATGCGCCAGCAGAAGCTGGCCTTGCTCGTTGAAGATGAGCACGCCATAAGAGGTGGTTTTCATAGCCTGCCAATTGTCGCCACCCGACGGCTGGCGCGCCACGTGTGCACCGTTCATGCGGCCTGCGGCTCCCCTGCAATCCCGCCACACTTGTTACTCCCAAATTTCGATCTGCCGCGCCACACTGTCTTTCCCGGCTCGACCACGAGCGATGAGCAAGCAGCGGATGGCATCGCGCTTCAGGCATGAGGCGCGGACATTCGCCCAACCAGGAGATTCCAGCAATGAGTACCTCTGCCGAGAACGAAGCCCAAGGCGGCCAGAGCGCCATGCAGACACCACCCATCGTCTCGCCGCAAGCATGGGAGGCGGCCCGCGAGCAGCTGCTCGTGAAGGAAAAAGCCCAGACCCGCGCACGCGACGCGTTGGCCGCCGAGCGCCGGCGCATGCCGTGGATGGCGGTGGAAAAAACCTATGTGTTCGAAGGACCCGCGGGCAAGACCAATTTGCTCGACCTGTTCGAAGGCCGGCGCCAGTTGATCGTCTACCGTGCCTTCTTCGAGCCGGGCGTGTTCGGCTGGCCCGACCACGCCTGCCGCGGCTGCTCCATGGTGGCTGATCAGGTGGCCCACGTGGCCCATCTGAACGCGCGCGACACCACTCTCGTTTTCGTCTCGCGTGCACCGCAGGCAGACATCGCGCGGCTCAAGGCCCGCATGGGGTGGGAGATCCCGTGGTTCACCCTCACCGACAGTTTCGACGCTGACTTCGGCGTCGACGAATGGCACGGCACCAACGTGTTCTATCGCGATGGCGCCCGCGTGTTCCGCACCTACTTCCTCAACAACCGCGGCGACGAGCAGATGGGCAACACCTGGAACTACCTGGACATCACGCCGCTCGGCCGGCAGGAGGTCTGGGAAGACTCGCCTCGGGGCTATCCGCAGACGCCGACCTACAAGTGGTGGAACTGGCACGACAACTACGAAGCGGAAGCAGTGCCCGACAAGATGTGGGTCGAGGTGTCGGACGCCGGCGAAGCGGCGTTCCGCGCGCAAGGGCAATGAGCGGCGTGTCTCCGAACTCCTGATCGGAGGCCGGGGCATCCAACCGTTCAAACCGTCAGCATCCTTGGTCAAAGCGGCGAAACGCACAGCGCTTTCGACGATCTGGTCTCTGGCAATTGCCAGCCACCCCTTCTACATTTTTCTTCATGGAGCCATCTGCTCCTTGGAGAAACAAAATGTCGAAACAGCTACAACTCAAGAACGTCCTAGTGCTGGGCGCGGGCAAGGTGGGCAGCACGGTGGCGGACATGGTGGCCGAGTACCACCGCGTGCCCGTGACGCTGGCCGATCTGCGCGACGGCAAGCCATCCAACGATCCCCTGGTACGCCAAATCACGCTGAACGTCGAAGACGACGCGGCGCTTGCGAGCGAACTGGCCTTGCACACCGTGGTCATCAATGCATTGCCTTTCTTCCTGGCCGCGCGCGTGGCCTCGCAGGCGGCCAGGCTGGGCGTGCATTACTTCGACCTCACGGAGGACGTGGCGGCAACCCACGCCATCCGCCAGCTGTCCAGTGAAGCCACCTCGGTGCTGATGCCGCAAAGCGGCCTTGCGCCCGGCGTGGTCGGCATGCTCGGCGGCCACTTGGCAGGACACTTCGACGAGCTGTACGACCTGCGCCTTCGCGTTGGCGCGCTGACGCGCAACGCCACCAACAGCCTACGTTACAACTTCACCTGGAGCATCGACGGCGTCATCAATGAGTACTGCAATGCCTGCGATGCGATCGTCAACGGCCAGCTCGTGTCGGTGCAGCCGCTCGAAGGCCACGAGACCTTCACGCTGGATGCCGAGGCGTTCGAAGCCTTCAACACCTCGGGCGGCCTGGGCACGCTGTGCGAGACGCTGCGCGGCAAGGTGCGCAACCTCGACTACAAGACCATCCGCTATCCGGGCCATCGCGATGCAATGAACTTTCTGTTGCACGACCTGCGCCTGATCGAGCGGCGTGACCTGCTGCGCCAGGTGCTGGAGCACGCCGTGCCCCACAGCCGCGAGGACGTGGTGATCGTGTTCGCTTCGGCCTCGGGCATGCGCGATGGCCGGTTCGAACAGGAAACCCGCGTGGGCCGCGTCTTTGGCGCCACGCTACGCGGCAAGGAGCGCACCGCCATCGAGCTCACCACAGCCGCCGGTGTGGTCGGCGTGCTCGAACTGGTGCTCAAGGGCAAGCTGCCGCATGCCGGCTTCGTCGGTCAGGAGCAGGCTCGGCTCGAGGAGTTTCTCTCGACACGCGTGGGCCACTACTACAAGGGCCTCGGCGTAAGCGCATCGCCGATGAGCCCCATGCACCCGGAGCTCGCGCAAGCCTGAGCGGCATAGCGAGGTCCCGCGGCCGGGAGCCCCCCTCCCCGGCGACGCCGCGGGTGTCTTTTTTTCGTCCTTTCTTTTTCAATCCCGAACTGGAGTTTTGCCATGCGTGGTGCAGACGTGCTCGTGCAGATGTTGATCAACTACGGCGTCGACGTTCTCTTCGGTGTGCCCGGCGACACCAACGTGCCTTTCTACGAGGCGCTTCAACGTCGCGAGAGCGACATCGAACACGTGATGGCGCGCGACGAGCGCTCCGCCGGCTACATGGCCGACGCCTATGCGCGGCTGACCGACAAGCCGGGCATCTTCGAATGCCCCTCGGGCGCCGGTGCCATGTACTCGCTGCCGCCGCTGGCGGAGTCGAACGCGTCGTCGGTGCCGGTCATCCTGCTCACCATCGACCTCCCCCTGCCGGGCGAAGGCCGCGGCATGATCACCGAACTCGACTGCGCCCGGCTCTTCGAGCCCGTCACGAAGATGTCGGTGCAGGTGAAGTCGCCCGAGAAGCTGCCTGAAATCGTTCGGCGCGCGTTCCGCGTCGCCTGCTCGGGCACACCCGGCGCCGTGCACCTGCAGATCCCGGAAGACATGCTGCTCGCAGACATCGATCTCGCCACGGTCTCGCTGCACGCCGAGCCCGAATGCAAGACCTTCCCCGCGTATCCGATGGCGCCCGCGCCGGGCAAGGTGGGCGAACTCTTCGCTCTGCTGCGCAAGGCCTCGAAGCCGCTGTTCGTCGCGGGCGGGGGCGTGAACCGCTCCTGTGCGGGCAGCGCCCTGACCGACGTGGCCGCAAGACTCAACGTGCCCGTGGTCAACACGATCACCGGCCAGGGCTCATTGCCCGACGACCATCGGCTGGCCATCGGCGTGATCGGCGACAACGGTTTTCATCCCCACGCCAATCGCGCCCTGGAGGAATCGGACCTCGTGATCTTCGTCGGCTCGCGCATGGGCTCCGTCGTCACCGTTGGGTGGACCTTTCCCAAGTCGACGCTCAACCAGCGCGTGGTGCAGATCGACATCAACCCGGAGCGCCTTGCGAACAACTACGAGAACCTGCTCTCGATTGCCGCCGATGCGCAGCTGGCCCTGGTGCAGATCCTGGAGCAAGCGCCTGCCGATTTCGATGCCTCCAGGCACACACCCTGGGTCGATCACCTGAACGCCTATCGCGCGAACTTCTGGGACCATGCGGAGAGCGTGCTTACTCTCGACGACGTGCCGCTGCGGCCTGAACGTGTCGTGCGCGAGTTCGGCAACCGCCTCGCCCAACACGGCAAGGCCGTGCACATTCTCTCGGACGCCGGCACGCCCACGCCGTACATGACGCGCTTCCTGCGCATCGGCGACCGCCGCACCCGGTTCGTGATTCCGCGCGCATTCGGCGGCCTGGGCTCCGCGATTCCGGCGGTGGTCGGCGCCTGGTATGCCGACAAGACCCGGCGGCCGATCGGCATGTTCGGTGACGGCTCCTTCAACATGGCCGTTGGCGAACTCGAGACGCTGGTGCGCAAGAAGGTGCCGGCGCTGCTCATGCTGTTCAACAACGGCTGCTTCGGCTGGATCAAGGGGCTGCACCGGCTCAAGGGGCACGACGAATGCTTCGGCGTCGACTTTCTGCCGCCGCGCGGCCAGGCCATTGGCGAAGCCTTTGGCCTCAAGGCCTGGACGGCCAGCACGCCCGACGAGCTGATCCTGGCGCTCGACGAAGCCTTCGACTTCGATGGTCCCTGCCTCATCGACATTCACATCGAGTCGCTCGCGGACCGGGTGCCTCCTGTCTATTCATGGCTGGCCAGGAAGAAGCTCGACCCCCTGGCGCTGGCGCCGGAAGACGTGGCCTACCTGTAGTCCGCGACAGTCCGCGAGGCCTGCGGTTCACGATAGACTTTTCGCCGAATGAACTGATTGGCCTGGATGAAGAACACTGTTGCCGTGCTGGGCGCCGGAATCGTCGGCGTGTCGTGTGCCCTCGAACTCCAGCGGCGGGGTTTCAACGTAACGGTGTTCGACAGGACCGCACCGGGCAGCGAGACCTCCTACGGCAATGCCGGGGTGATTGCCCGCAGCTCGCTGATGCCGTTCAACCACCCGGGCTTGTGGGCCACGCTTCCCAGGCTGCTGAAGAACAAGGCTGCCAGCTTTCGCTACGACCCGCTCTTTCTTGCCAAGAACCTGCCGTGGGCGCTGAGCTTCCTTGCGAACACGCGCGCTGCCGTCTTCCATGAAACCACCGCGGCGCTCGACGCGCTGATCCGGCTTTCGACGGCGGAGCACCAGCGGCTGCTCGTCGAGGCAGGCGCAGCGCATCGCCTGCGCATGAACGGATGGCTCTTTCTCTACCGCAGCGAGGAAGGCTTTCGCGGCAGCCAGCGCGCCCGCGAAACCTTCGAGAACTTCGGCATCTCGACGCAAGTACTCGATGCGCGAGCGCTCGCCGACCTCGAACCGCATCTGAAGCCGCTGTTCCCGCGCGCCCTCTGGATCCGCGATACCGCATCGGTGGACAGTCCGGGCCGGGTGGTCGAGGCCTATGCGCGGCTTTTCACCGCACGCGGCGGCCGCATCCTGCAGGCTTCGATCGGCGGGCTTCGACGATCGGCCACCGGCGACGCCTGGCACGTGACCGAGGAAGGCGGCGCGGCTCACGAAGCCTCGCGCGTCGTGCTCGCACTGGGCCCCTGGACACGGGAGTTCGCGAAGAAAGCGCTGGGCCTGTCGGTACCGATGGCCTTCGAGCGCGGCTATCACATGCACTACGGGGCGGCAGGCGGTGCCACGCTCGGGCGCCCGGTCTACGATACCGGCGGCGGCTATGTGCTCTCGCCGATGGAACAGGGCCTGCGGCTGTCGACCGGCGTACAGCTGGCCGATCGCGCAGCGCCGCCCGACCTCGTGCAACTGGACCTGGCTGAACAAGCGGCGCGCGAGGCCTTTCCCCTCGACACGCGCCTGGACGAGAAAGCCTGGCTCGGCAGCCGACCGACGCTGCCGGACAGCCGACCCATCATCGGCGAATGCCCCGGCCGCCCCGGCCTGTGGCTCGCATTCGGCCATCAGCACATCGGCTTCAATACCGGCCCCGGCACGGCCGCGCTCCTGGGATCGATGATGACCGCCGAGGCCTGCGCGTTCGATCCGTCGCCGTTCCGCGCTTCCCGATATTTAGGCTAAGCCGTCGCGACTCTCGCTTTGATTGCAACGTGGGAGCGCACCGGTCTGGAACCTTGGTCCTGCCGATGGTGCGAGCGGTGAACATCCATCTGCTTTTTTGACGAAAACGGTCGTTTCGCCTGTGTGAGTTGACGGTATGACGACAACTTCCGCTCATCCTGACGAAGTGTCACATTGCTCGTGACTATCATGACTCCTAGACTTCAGTCGCGGCCGAAGCCTTCTTTCCAATTGTTCAATGGCGAGCTTTTTGCTTGGAGATAGCATGATTAAAAAACGAGCGTTCCTTCGTACCCTCCTCGCACTGGCGAGCGCATGCACCTTGACCCTCAGCTCCGCCCAGGAGCCTGAAAGCTCGATGGCCCGCGTTCAACGGACCAAGGTCCTGAGGGTGGGCGCGATTGCCGGCGCCATTCCCTATTTCAACAAAGATCTCGTTTCGGGCAAGTGGGAAGGCTTCGGCCCCGACTTTTCCGAGAACCTGGCCAAGAAGTTGGGAGCCAAGGTCGAATACGTGGAAACGACCTGGGGCAACGCGGTGCTCGACCTGCAGTCGAACAAGATCGACGCAATGTTCGGCATGGCGCCCACGCCAGCGCGCAAGGAGGTGGTGAACTTCTCCGACACCCTGTTCGACAACACCTACACCGCCGTGTGCAAGAAGGGTTTCCCGACCAAGACGTGGGAGCAGCTGAACGCGCCTGAAAACAAGATCGTGGTTGACGTGGGCTCGAGCCATGACCAGCTGGCCACGCGCATTCTCCCGAAGGCCGAAGTGCAACGCCTCGAGAACTCAGGCTCCGCAACGCTCGCACTCCAGGCGGGTCGCGCCGACTGCCAGATTCTGGTGATCCTGCTGGCGCAGCCGCTGCTGGCCAAGCGAGCCAACGTTGGGGTCATGCAGATCCCGACGCCGGTCTACACCGCGCCCGTGAGCATCGGCTTGCGCAAAGAGGCCGATCCCGCGATGCAGACGGCGGTCAATGCCTGGCTGAGCGAGGTTCGCACCAAGGGCGAAGTCCGCAGCGTGATCCTGAAGAACATGGAAAAACTCGCCGGCGTCCCTGCCAGCGCATTTCCGCCCGAGATCAAGTTCTGAAGCACGCCTGCCATGGAATACGCTGAATCGCAGGAGTCGCCCAAGTCGCGATCTCGACTGGGCATTGCCCTGATGGTGGTTCTCGCGCTTGCCGGAGCCTGGGCCCTGGTCAAGCACTTCGCCGGCGCAAGCGCGGCTTCCGCCGGTTACGACTGGGACTTCAGCGTGCTGTGGAAGTACCGATCGCTGCTCATCAGCGGACTGCTGTACACGCTGCTCTTCACGGTGGTGTGCGTGGTGCTCGGGCTGATGGTGGGCTTGGTCACGGGGCTGGGACGGCTTTCGACCAATCCGTACATCACGGCGCCGCTGCGGGCCTACATCGAGGTGTTCCGGTGCACGCCGGTGCTGGTGCAACTGGTGTGGTTCTACTATGCGCTGCCCGTGCTCACCGGTCTCGAACTGTCGGCCACGGCCGCCGCCACCCTGTGCCTAACGCTCTATGGCGGCGCGTTCTATTCCGAGATCGTCCGCGGCGGGATCATCTCCATCGATGCCGGCCAGACCGAAGCAGGCAAGGCACTGGGCATGACGCGCCTGCAGCTGCTTCGCCGGGTCGTGCTTCCGCAGGCGTTCAAGAAGATGGTGCCGCCGCTGATGAACCAATCGATCATGCAGTTGAAGAACACCTCGCTGCTCTCGGTGCTGGCCGTGCCGGACCTGCTGTATCAGGGCCAGGTGATCGCGCACGACACCTACCGCCCGCTCGAGCTCTACACCTTCATCGCGATCGCCTACTTCGCCGTGCTCCTGCCCGTGACGATCTGGGCCAAGCGCATGGAATACGGCGCGGCCAAGGAAGCCTGAGATGAACCAAGCTGTGATCGACATCGCAGGCCTTCGAAAATCCTTCGGCGGCCAGGCGGTCCTCAAGGACATCTCGCTGAAGATCGAACGTGGACAGGTGGTCGCCATGATCGGCCCCTCCGGGTCCGGAAAATCCACCCTCCTTCGCTGCATCAACCTCTTGACCATTCCGGACGGCGGGCGGATCGCCGTCGGCGACCAGACGATCCAGTTCAGCGGCAAGGACACGGCGCTGCCGAGCGAGCGCAAGCTCGCCAAGTTTCGCGCTTCCACCGGCATGGTGTTTCAGCACTTCAACCTGTTCCCGCACATGACCGCGCTGCAGAACGTCATGGAAGGCCCCCTCACGGTATTGAAGACCCCGAAAGCGCAAGCCTCGGCGGAGGCCAGGGCGCTGCTGCAGAAGGTGGGGCTGCTCGACCGCGCCGACTACTATCCCGACAAACTTTCGGGCGGGCAGAAGCAGCGCGTGGCCATTGCACGCGCGCTGGCAATGAAGCCGAATGTCATGCTGTTCGACGAGGCCACATCGGCACTGGACCCCGAGCTCGTCGGCGAAGTCCTGAGCGTCATCAAGGGCCTGGCGAAGGAAGGCATGACCATGATCCTCGTCACTCACGAGATCGGCTTTGCGCGCGAGGTGGCCGACCAGGTGATCTTCATGCGCGACGGCGTGGTTGCCGAATGCGGCCCGCCGAGCATCGTGATCGACAACCCGCAGCAGGAATCGACGCGCGCCTTCCTGGGCCGCTTCAAGGCAGCCGCAGGCGCGCACGAGCCGGCCATTGCGTAGTGGCTGGCGAGCGTCCGACGGGAGAAGCCCGCGCATGGCAGCAGGGGCGGTGCCATTGCGGCGCGGTGCGCTTCGAATTCCTGCTCGCGTCGTGGAAGGGCGTGCGCTGCAACTGCAGCTATTGCGTACGCAAGGCGGCACTGCACCACCGCGTGCCTGCGGAGCACTTCCGCCTTCTCACGGGCGGGGAACGGCTGTCGAGCTACCAGTTCGGCACGGGACGCGCACGCCACCTCTTTTGCAGCACGTGCGGCATTCATACGCATTGCCATCCGCGATCGGCGCCCGAACAGATCAACGTCAACCTGCACTGCGTGGACGCGGTGCAGGACGCACGGGTCGAAGTTTCCCTTCATGACGGTCGCAGCTGGGCCGCATGACCCTGCGTGCGCGCACTGCCGTAGCATGCCGGTCATATCACTTCCAATTTGAGGAGGCAGTGCGATGGATGGAAGACTGGATGACCTCGACCGCCACCTGTTGAGCCTGCTGCAGGCAAACGCCAGGGAGCCCGCCGCCAACCTGGCGCGAAAGCTCAAGATCGCACGCACCACCGTCGTCGCGCGCATTGCACGGCTCGAACGCGATGGCGTGGTTGCGGGATACGGCGTGCGGCTCGGACAGAAGCTGGAGCATGCCGCGGTGCGCGCGATCTGCGGCATTAGCGTCAATGCGAAGAGTGCCCCAGCCGTGATCCGGGCGCTCGAACGCGTGCCGGAAGTGGAGGAACTTTCGGCGGTGAGCGGCCAGTTCGACTACATGCTCTTCCTGCGCTGCGAAACGCCCGAAAAGCTGGACATCCTGCTGGACCAACTCGGGCAGCTCGACGGCATCAACCAGACGCAGACCTCCATCGTGCTGAGCCGGAAAATAGACCGCCGAAGCGCGATCTCCACAGTTCCCGAGCCCGCCCCATGACCGCTGCGGCGCCAGGCTTTCTGGGCGTGTTGATGCTCGACACGCGATTTCCGCGGCCGCCAGGCGACGTCGGCAATCCGGACACCTATGCGAGGGCGGGCATCCCGGTGCGCTTCCTGACCGTGGAAGGCGCTTCGCCCCGGCGCATCGTCGAGGAAGCCGATCCGCGCTTGATCCAGCCCTTCGTCGACGCCGCGGTGCGGCTGGTCGCGGAAGGCGCTTCGATGATCACCACCAGCTGCGGCTTCCTGGCGGCTTACCAGGCCGAGCTTTCGAAGGCGGTTCCGGTGCCGGTGCTGACCTCGAGCCTGCTGCAGGTGCGGCGCTATGCAAACCCGGGCATCGTCACTTTCGATGCCGCATCGCTGACCCCGCAGATTCTGCAGGCTGCCGGCGTGCCCGCGGGAACGCCCATCGCGGGCGTGCGCCCGGGCTGCGAATTTCATCGCCGCATTCTGAACAACGACACCGTGCTCGACCTTGCCGAGGCGCAGCGCAACGTCATCGACGCAGCCATGCGATTGGTGGAAGCAACGCCCACCATCGAGAACATCGTGCTGGAATGTACGAACATGCCGCCCTACCGCGAAAGCCTGGCCGCCGCAGTCGGCCGCAAAGTGCACGACATCGAGACCCTGATCCTGGAAGCGTGGTGCGCCGGGAACGCGGCGCAGCATCCGCGGCGCTAACCGCTCAGCCGCCGCGGCCTGCCTGGCTGGCGTCCGCGCCATCGCCCACCAGCTGCCACAGCGCCTCCGCCACGGGCGCCATGTGGGCCGCCTGCCGGTACAGCCGGATGTCCACCGGCACGCGCCAGCCGCCCGCGCCGGCATCCACCAGCGCGCCGCTGCGCAGGTCGTCCGCGACCAAGCTCATGGGCAGCCACGCCAGGCCACGCCCTTCAAGCGCCATGGTGCGCAGCAGCACGGCATGGTGGGCCGTAAAGACCACCGGCAGCGAAGGCGCGAAGTCCTTGCCGAACTGGCTGTCCTGGATCGCCCGCATGATCCGGCCGAGGCCGGACGCCTCGCTGTACGCCAGCACCGAAGGCGCGTGATCCGCGCCCAGCGCGTGCATTGGCACGCCCTGCGCATCGGGCGCCGCCACGGGCACCAGCACGTCCTCGCTCAGGCGCAGCATGGGGTACTGCGCCTCGTCGAGCCGGCCCGGCGCCCCGGCATGGCCGTGGCACAGCACGAACTGCACGCGGCGCTGCAGCATCAGGTCTTCGCAGGCCTGCGCGCTGTCCGAGATGGTCTGGATCGGCCCCAGGCTCAGCCGCGCCTCCACGCGGCCCAGCCAGCGCGGAAAAAAGGTGAGCGAGAGCACGTGCGTGGCGGCAAAGCTCAGGCTGGCCGCGGCCATGTCGTGCGCCGCGCGCGCCTTGATGCGGGCCGCTTCCAGCGCAGCCAGCACCTCCTGAAGCAGCGGCTGGAGGCGCTTGCCCGCCGCGGTGAGCGCCGCGGGGTGCGCGCTGCGGTCGAACAGGTCGACACCCACCCATTCCTCCAGCGCGCGGATGTGCCGGCTGAACGCGGGCTGGGCGATCGAACGCGCCTGCGCCGCGCGCGAGAAATTGCCGCTCTCGGCCAGGGCGATGAAATCTTCCAGCCATTCGAGATCGAGGGGTCGGTTGCCGGGGCCCATGCGTGCGCGATCTGTTGAATAGTTGTATGCGATTCGAGTATTGGACGGTACCTGGCCCGGCGGCAAAGATGCACGCATTCCTGCACCTTGAACCACAAACGGAGACACAGCATGCCTTCCATCGCGAATTATCGCGGGATCATCCCCGCCATTTCCTGCCCGTTCACCACCGACCACCGCATCGACGAACCGGCGCTGCGCAAGCTCGCCTCCTGGCTCGCCGGCCATGACGGCGTGGTGGCGATCATGACCAACGGCCACACCGGCGAGGTGTTCTCGCTCACGCCGGCCGAGCGGGCCGAGGTCACCCGCATCGTGGCGGATGAACTGCGCGGCCGCATGCCGGTGATCTCGTCGATCGTCTGCGAAGGTCTGGCCGACGCCGCCGAGCATGCGCGGGCCGCCGCGGCCGCCGGCGCGGTGGCGCTCGACGTGATGCCGCCGCACCACTGGCTGCGCTTCGGCTTCACGCCCGGCCATGCGCTGCAGTACTTCGAGGCCATCCACCGCGCCGCGCCGGAACTGGATCTGGTCTGCCACGTGTACCCGGCGTGGACCCGCGCCTCCTACTCGTCGCAGCTGCTGGCCGAGCTGGCCCGTTTGCCCTACCTGCAGGCTTTCAAGGTCGGGCAGCGCGACATGAACAAGTACGCCCGCGACATCCAGGCGATTCGCGAGGCCGATGCGTCCAAGGCGATCCTGACCTGCCACGACGAGTACCTGCTGGCCTCGATGGTGCAGGGCGTGGATGGCGCGCTGGTCGGCTTTGCCACCTTCATCCCCCAACTGATCATCGACCTGTGGAACGCGGTCAAGGCCGGCGACCTGAAGCAGGCCATGGCGGTGCAGGCCCTCATCACGCCGCTGAAGGACGCAGTGTACGGCGGCGGCGAACCCACGGGCGAGGCGCATGCGCGCATGAAGGGCGGCATGTACCTGGCCGGCGTGCTCGCCAACGCCACGGTGCGCCCGCCGACCGAAGCGCCGAATGCGCAAGAGATGGACGCGCTGCGGGCCGCGGTCGCGCAGGCGGGCCTTTCGAAGCGCTGAGAAAAAAGGCGCACGGCCCACCGTGGCCGGTGCTTTGCCCGAACAACCAGAAGGAGACAAGAGACATGCAACGCAACCATTTCCTGCGCGCCACGTTCGCCGCCCTCGCGCTAGCCGCGGCGGCCCCAGGCTTTGCACAAGCGCAGCCCTGGCCGAGCCGGCCGGTGCGCATGGTGATCCCGTTCCCTCCGGGCGGCACGCTCGATACCGTCGGCCGCCTGCTCGCGCAAAAGCTCGGCGACCAGACGGGCCAGCCCTTTATCGTCGAGAACCGGCCCGGCGGCAACGGCGTGATCGGCGCCGACGTGGTGTCGAAGGCGCCGGCGGACGGCTACACGCTGCTGTTCAACGCCTCGACTTTCACGACGGCACCCATGACGATGAAGTCGGTGCCCTACGAAGTCGTCAGGGACTTCACGCCCGTGGCGCTGGTCGCCAAGGCGCCGCTGTCGGTCGCCATTAACAAGAACCTGCCGATCACCGACGTCAAGTCGCTCATCGCGTATGCCAAGGCGAACCCCGGCAAGATGACCTTCGCGGTCGGCTCGATCGGCTCGGCGGGCCATCTGTCGACGGAACTGCTCAAGCGTGCGGGCGGGCTCGACTACCTGATCGTGCCGTACAAGGGCACGGCGCCGGCCTTCCAGGACTTGATCGGCGGGCAGATCGACGGCTTCATCGATCCGATCCTCGGCTCGCTGCAGTATCACAAGAGCGGCATGCTGCGCGTGGTGGCCGTCACCTCGGCCGCGCGGGCCACCAGCCTGCCGAATGTGCCCACGGTGGGCGAGAGCATTCCAGGCTACGAGTTCTACAGCTGGTACGGCCTGTGGGGCCCGGCCAAGCTGCCGGCCGCGATCACGCAGCGGCTCAATGCCGAAGTGAACAAGGCGCTGGCCACCGACATGCGCGAGACGCTGAATGCACAGGGGCTGCTGCTCACGCCGGGCAGCGTCGACGACTTCGTGAAGTTCCAGCAGGCCGACATGGAGCGTTCGAAGAAGATCATCGTCGAGGGCAACATCCGTGTCGAATGAAACGGCCCCGCTCGCCGTCGTGACGGGCAGCAGCGGCGGCATCGGCCGCGCCATCGCATCGCACCTGCTCGAAGGCGGCTGGCGCGTGAGCGGACTCGACCTTGCGGCGCCGACGCTCTCGCACAAGCGCTTCGCGCACGTGGCGGTCGACCTGTCGGAGGCCGGCGCCATCGCGCGTGCCGCAGCCGAACTGCAAGACGCCGACGCGCTGGTGCATGCGGCCGGGGTGTTGCGCGTGGGCCCGCTCGGCCGGCTCGACCATGCGGGCGGCGAACTGATGTGGCGTCTGCACGTGGATGCGGCCACGCGCCTGGCCGATGCGATCGTGCCCGCGATGGCCGCACGCGGCAGCGGCCGGGTGGTGTTCATCGGCAGCCGTGTGGCCCAAGGCCTTCCAGGCCGCGGCCAGTACGCAGCCACCAAGGCGGCGCTGATCGCGCTCGCGCGCAGCTGGGCGGCCGAGGTGGCCGCGAGCGGCGTTACCCTCAACGTGGTGTCGCCCGGCGCAACACAAACCGCCATGCTGCAGGACCCGGCGCGCGCAGGCAGCGCACCCCGCCTGCCCCCCATCGGCCGGCTCATCGAGCCTGTCGAGATCGCCGCGCTGGTCGCCTTTTTGCTCTCTGCGCCGGCAGCGGCTATCACCGGTCAGGACATCGCCATCTGCGGCGGTTCGTCGCTGCACCTCTGACTGTTTCACTCATCTTCTTTTGCAAACGACCATGAAAATCGTCAACGTCCTCGAGTCCACGCGCCCCATCAAGTCGGACATCCGCAACGCCTACATCGACTTCTCGAAGATGACCCTGAGCCTCGTGGCGGTGGTCACCGACGTGATCCGCGACGGCCGGCCGGTGGTGGGCTACGGCTTCAACTCCAACGGCCGCTACGGCCAGGGCGGCCTGATCCGCGAGCGCTTCCTGCCGCGCATTCTCGAGGCCGAACCAGCGTTACTCCTCGACGAGACCGGCGACAACCTCGATCCGCACAAGATCTGGGCCCGCATGATGATCAACGAGAAGCCCGGCGGTCACGGCGAGCGTTCGGTGGCCGTGGGCACCATCGACATGGCCGTGTGGGACGCCGTTGCCAAGATCGCCGGCAAGCCGCTGTACCAGCTGCTGGCCGAACGCTACGGCAGCGGCACGCCCGACCCGCGCGTGTTCGTCTATGCCGCGGGCGGCTACTACTACCCCGGCAAGGGCGTCGAGGGCCTGCAGCGCGAGATGACCAGCTACCTCGAGCGCGGGTACTCGGTCGTGAAAATGAAGATCGGCGGCGCCACGCTCGCCGAAGACTGCGAACGCATCGAGTCGGTGCTCAAGATCCTCGGCCCCGGGCAGCAATTGGCCGTGGACGCCAACGGCCGCTTCGACCTGCCCACCGCCATCGACTACGGCCGTGCACTCTCGCAATACCCGCTCTTCTGGTACGAGGAAGCCGGTGACCCGCTCGACTACGAACTGCAGGCGAAGCTCGGCGAGGTGTACGCCGGACCCATGGCAACCGGCGAGAACCTGTTCTCGATGCAGGACGCGCGCAACCTCATCCGCCACGGCGGCATGCGGCCCGACAGCGACTGGCTGCAGTTCGACTGCGCGCTGAGCTACGGCCTCGTCGAATACCTGCGCACGCTCGACATGCTCAAGGCCAACGGCTGGTCGCCCTCGCGCTGCATCCCGCACGGTGGCCACCAGATGTCACTGGCCATTGCCGCAGGCCTGGGCCTCGGCGGCAACGAGAGCTACCCCGACCTGTTCCAGCCCTATGGCGGCTTCCCCGACGGCGTGAAGGTACAGAACGGCTACGTCACGCTGCCGCCGCTGCCGGGCATCGGCTTCGAAGGCAAGGCCGATCTCATTGCCGAGATGCGCGCGTTGGCGCAGTAGGCTGCAATGCCCGGTCGATGGGAACTGGCTATCAGAATCAGAATCGGCGGTCGTAGGAGAAGGTCACGCCCGCCTTGCCAAGAACCGCGGCCTGGATGGCGTCCTTGGGCGTCAAGCGCCAACCAATGGCTGGAATGATGGCCGGCGAGAAGCCTCCGACGTTGAGTGGCACCTTGTCCTTGAAGCGCCCGCGGTAGCCGTAGATGATGCCGCCGGACAACTTGAAATACAGCGAGTCGGAGCCCAGCAGATCGTTCCACTCGTGTCCGTAATATGCATAGGCCGAGAGCTGGCCGAAAGAATTCCTGAAGAGCGCACCGCCCACCGTCGAGCCATCGGAGGCAATCCGCTCCAGGCCGAGCAGGACAACCGCGCGGTGCTCCGCATCCTTGTGCCAATGATGCGTGAACGGGGCCACCACCAGCTCCCATGAGGCCTGGGCTGTGGGCTCGGACGGAGTTGCGGCGAAGGCGCCAAGACTCGCACAAGCGCTCGCGGCCAGTACGGCGGCTGCACGCCTGACATTGCATTTCTTCATGAGGGGTTCCCTGATTTTTTATAGTGCTCCAGGCCAACTGTGGAGTGCCTTCAATCGGGCCCGGGTGCTTCTTGAGATACGACGCTGATTCAATGCCAGTGTCGTCCTGGATTTCGAGATCCGGGGGGAGCCTACCCCTAAAGGCGCATCAGGAAACAGGTTGCTGGATAACTGAAAGGCGCGGGCAAGCAATTCTTCACGACGGAAGGATTTCGCGTAGTTGGAACCTCTTGCAGCAAGCCGGCGCCGCTGCCGCGGATACGGAACTCGCAACTTCCCTTTTCCTGAGTGAGCTCAGCGACGTGCCCCAATGCGGCCGAAAGCCACCATCATCCAAGGAGTTTCGGGGACACTACTTCAGATGCTATTTGGACAAACACAACGCTTCGCCATTGAGGCAATGAGTGAGCCTGGCCTGAGCTCTCCGTCGAGAGTTTGGGGTCGCATGCGCGTTTGGTGCGACGGAAGAGCGATAGGAGACTATTCGAACAAGCAATGTGGGATGCCCTACATCCAGTTCAAAGCACTCCGAGCCAATTTGCCAAAGTTGTGGATGAGGGAGTTTGATGCGCTTGACGATGTAAGCATCTTTCATCGCTTGGATATCGCCTTGTTTGGTTGCAGAGACGGTATCGAGGTCTTGGATGAGAGAACACCCGTGCAATACGGCGACGATGCCTTGCTCTACGGCCGGTTCACCTTTCTCGCGAACTGGGGAGAGATGTTTGATGGCGAGGGCAAGCTGTTTATTCTTTGCGCAGACGGCATTCACGTGAAAGTGCTCCATCAGCCCGTGGGCTCGAAGGGTTGTCGTGTGCTGACAGCGCCAGTCACAGACGTCGAGGGCGCCTGCGATGGCTTCCTTTCCTGGTTTGAGCGCCAGGCCTCTGCACTGGGAGCACCGGCCGATCCATCTTGACAAAAATCGCGGTTTCTGGCCCGGCAGGGCAGACTTCGGTGGTCGACCAAGGAGTTCAGTTCATTTGCGCAAGGATTGGATGGGCGCCTGAGGACCTTCAGCGCTGCCGCCATATTTCGCTACCGAGGGAGGCTAGTTCGAGTTGCCGACCGCGTAGCGGCAACGGGATCAAACGCTTGAGAGCAATCGACGATGCCAAACCGCTGTCATCGCACGACGCCTGAGCGACGCGCAGTCGCGTCAACTCTCCATGCCTGGTGGCCAGTCCTCGTAGAAGTTGCTGCCTTCGGGGATCGAATGCCCATCCATGATGTGCGCCGCCCATGCGAGTACATGCGCCACGTTCTTGGCTCCAATTGGCGTCAGTCCGCACGACTCGGCGACTTCGCTCAGCCGCGCACGGCAGACATCGAGGTGGCGCCGGACTCCTTCAGGACCGCCGAGATAGGAGTGGAATTCGTCGAGATCGATGCCCAACCCGGAGACCCCGTAGGTGCCGGCCACGCCGGCTGCTTCCTCATAGATGGTCATGATATTCCGGCCCTCCAGGGTTGCGACAGTCGTGAGGACCTCGCAGAAAGCGTCCTTCAACCCGTTGGTGATCCACAAATCCTTGTTTTCACCGATCCAGATTGGGGCGCCCATGGGTCATGCCTTTCATTGCGCCGACGGAAGGCGCCGAGGTTGTAACGGTTTCAGCGGTCCAAGATGTTCTTGGCTACGAAACGCCATCATGCCCACCAGCACGACGCCGCTTCCAAATCACGCCGTCCGCCAAGTAGTGGTGAAAGTTCAAGACCAAGTGCGCAATGAGAATGGTCGGGAGCCCCAGCCAAAGAAGACTTTCTCCGACACCGCCAGCGGCCGCGTACAAGATGGCTCCCGCGGTTGAACACGTCAGAAAAAAAATCGCTGGGGGCTTCAAAGCCTCCACTAATGACTTGCGACGTGCTAATGCATCGTCTGACTTATCCCTATTTTTTCCCGTCGTGCTTCCGGGCTGCCGCTGACGATAGACGAATATCAAGTACTGGATGTTGTGCCAAACGTTGACCACCAACCAGCCAACAGTGATGTCACTGATCCAGACATAGCCGACCAACGAAATCACCAAATGGGAGAGCACGAAGCTGTTGAAAGGATCGTCAGCCTGCCGCGCGCCCCTGGCATACCACAGGCATGCAAACCAGCACAATGCACCAACGACGGCTGCGGCCCCTGCCGCAAAGGCCAACTCCTGCGGGATGGGTGGCAACCAGATCGGGTATCCCAGAAAACTGCTGGGCGCCTGCGCACTGCGATGCAAATATCCCCACGCAGGAAACAAATAAATCAGCAAATAGGCCAGGCCTTGATAAGGCCGCTGAAGCCGACGGTGATGACGTCTTGCGATTCCATAGCTCTGGCGAGAAACATGGAACGTCTGAAGTACAAAATAAAGAGCAATCAGCCCAGTCGCTTCATATGCAAGCGCAATGATCGTCAAGCCCGCCAATATTGCGATTGGTGCGACAACGATCAGAGCCCAACGCCGGCGAATGCGCGACGAGATCGCGCCGATGCGCGTGTAAGTCGCAACCAAATGAGGATTTGCCAGCAACCATATATCGATATAGAGGATGGCCAGCATCATCGGTGCGGACCACGATGCCAACGCTCCGGCCGATAGCGCCGCGAACAGGTTGCCAAAGATGAGCCAGTGCTCCTGGCGCCGCGCAGCGCTCGTGGCGCTCCCCAACGAAAGCTGCGCGTGAACGGTCATGTCACGACCATCGGAGTCGGTTGCGGCCGCGGCGATCCGAGGGGCGCTCGTTTGGGAGGTAACGAAAACACGGAGCGAGACCTCAGATAGCGCTCGAGGTCGGTACGCATGCTTTCGTATGCCGCATTCCGCGCTGCCGTGAATCTCGACTCCAGGGTTGCACGGCTCAGGACGCCCGACAAACCCGCCGGGGGAAGTTGCTGGTACGGATCGTAATGTTCGGTGACCTCGCAGGGGTAGCAGTGGCCGTCTGCGTCGTACTGGCTGTAGATTGTCACCTTGTAGACCACGCCGCCGTCCTTGACCGGATCCACGGGAAAGCTGAAAGTCAGAGTGAGCTCGGAAGCCTTTGGAGGAGCCTCGCTTTCAACAGACAGGAAGCCAGCGCTCCGGTAAGCGCGAACAATATTTTCCTTGAGGTCGGACAAACTGAGGCCGACGAAGGAGTTGCCGAACAAGGTCTGCTCACCTCGCCATTGCCGCTTGTAGTTGAACTCGAACGAAGGGTCGAGATACTCACGCCCGGCGGACTCAATCGACGAGTACGCATTGTCGATCGCCGGCACGAGTTGCGCGCTAAGGTCGTACTGAGCCATCCACGGAAGTGTCTTCACAACTTGCGAATTTTTTATCTCGGCAAATCTCAAGAAGCATGGATTGCACTTCTTCTTGCTATCGAGCAACTCGTCGGCAGATACGAGAACGATCGGAGCGAACCGAAACTTAGGATCGGCATTGAATTTGAATTCGAAGACCGTCGACTTGTTCTTCTGCTCACCCGCGGCAACGAAAGAGAAGTCCGACTTCTGAAACGCCCTGCTCACCAGCGACCGGAATTCCGCAACACTGATATTCCGGTAGGCAGCGACTGGGAGAGCGGGCGTTCCGATCCTGTAGCTCAGATCCAGAGCACTCTGCGGCAGCTGCGGCAGGGCGAAAGCAGGCAGTTCAGCCAGCAAGAAGCATCCGCCAAGCAATGCTTTGCGAATGCCCGAAGTAAACATCATGCGTGGCTCCCTGTAAATGCGCCAGTATGTGCGTGGACTCGCCATTGGCGTTCTGATGGATGTCCGATACTGGCCGGCCCGTTGTTCACTTCGGGTCTTCTGAGGACATGGCTCGTACCTCCCATTTTCCAACCTCGACGAACATCGGGCCAGCTCTAGCGGAACGAGGCATGTCGGCTTCAACCGTCTCGGGAATGTAGTTCGTTTCAATCATAGGTATTCCGCGGATTCCGCACGTGCAATGGACACTCGTGCCTCTTGGAAACCGGCACACCGCACCAGGCCAGAGCCCTGTGCAGATTGCACAACACCTGTGCCAAAGTATTGTTTGAGTCGGAATTGTGGCGGCGAGTCCTGCGAAATCAGAGGAAGTTCGTCACGAAGCAACCGGGTTCATTGACGTCGCGAGACGGCGCAAGGACCCGGACTTAGAAGGAAGTCTTACTTGAAGAGGCTTTGCTTGAAGGGCTACGTCCACGGCGGGCAAGGCCGGGGCCAGCAAGGCACATACCCGTGCCTCGTTTTCGCATCAAGCAGCGGCCCAGCATCAGGTTTACCGAAAACGCTCACGGCGCAGGTTCAATGCGCATGACGACGATCTTGCCGTCCATCTTTCCGGCATCGAAGCGCACCTTGTCGCCGGCCTGGAACTTGTCGAGCACGCTCTCGTCGCTCACTGCAAAGACCATGGTCATGCTGGGCATGTCCAGGCTCTTCAGCGGGCCGTGCTTGATGGTGAGCTTCTTGTTGTCCTTGTCGACCTTGCGGATCTCGCCATCGGTGAGATCCGAGGCCGCGGGCTGCGCGACGGCTGGCGCGTCTGCATTGGACGATTGCGCCTCGGCAGCGCCCGCAAAGGCAAAAGCGGCCACGGCCGCCATGAATGAATAGCGAATCTTCGACATAGATGTGTCTATCCTGAAAGCTTGTCGGGTTTACTTGGCCACCGTCACGGCACCCTTCATGCCGGCGTCGTAGTGGCCGGGCTGCAGGCATGCGAAATCGACCTTGCCGGCCTTGGTGAACTGCCACACGATCTCGCCGCTCTTGCCGGCGGCCAAAGTCACCATGTTCGGATCGGCGTGTTCCATCTCGGGGTTCTTCTTCATGGCCTCGTAGTGCTCCTTGAGCTCCTTCTCGGTGCCGAGCACGAGCTCGTGTTTCAGCTGCCCCGAGTTCTTGACGACGAAGCGAACGGTCTCGCCCTGCTTCACGCGGAGGTCGGCGGGCGTGAAGCGCATGCCGTCGGTCATGTCGACGTGGATGGTTCGCATGGCTCTGGAGGCCGAGCCGGGCTTGCCGATGGCTTCGTCGCCGTCGCCATGGCCGCCGGCGTGATTGCCGGTGGCAGAGGCGGCTATGGCCGCAAAAGCGAGGAGCGCGGGGAAGGCGGTGTTGCGGAGGATGTGCTTCATGGTTTCCTTCTGAGAGTTGGAGGGAAGAGAGAAAAATGCGGATAAATGGATAAATGAACTCAGTGCCCCGCGTGGCCGCTGCCGGGCTTGCGGACCTGCACTTCGATGTTCTTGGCGGGCATGTTCTGCGCCGGCATCGCGGCCGCGCCGGCATCGCGCCGGCGCGAGGTTTCGGGCAACGAACCATCGAATTCGTAGGCCACGGTGCCCTTGGGATGCCTGAACCAGCCGGGGTTCGAATAGTCCCCGGCCTTCTGGTTCTTGCGCACCTTCACCACGCTGAACATGCCGCCCATCTCGACCGATCCGAACGGTCCTTCGCCGGTCATCATTCGCGCGGTGTTGTCGGGAATCGGCATCTCCATTTCGCCCATGTCGGCCATGCCGCGTTCGCCCATCACCATGTAGTCGGGCACCAGGTTCGTGATCTGCTTGACCATGTCCTTGTGGTCGAGGCCGATCAGCGTGGGCACGTCGTGGCCCATCGCGTTCATCGTGTGATGGCTCTTGTGGCAGTGAAAGGCCCAGTCGCCTTCCTCGTCGGCCACGAACTCCAGCTGGCGCATCTGGCCGACCGCCACGTCGGTGGTCACCTCGTAGTGGCGCGTGCTCTTGGGCGTCGGTCCGCCATCGGTGCCGGTGACGAGGAATTCATGCCCGTGCAGATGCATCGGATGGTTCGTCATCGTCAGGTTGCCGATGCGGATGCGCACCTTGTCGTTCAGCCTGACGTTGAGCGAATCGATGCCCGGAAAGATCCGGCTGTTCCATGACCACAGATTGAAGTCCAGCATCGTCATGATCTTGGGCGTGGCGCTCCCGGGCTCCACGTCGTAGGCGTTGAGCAAGAAGACGAAGTCGCGGTCCACCTTGTCGATCAGCGGATGCTCGGCCTTCGGATGCGTCACCCAGAAGCCCATCATCCCCATGGCCATCTGGGTCATCTCGTCGGCATGCGGGTGATACATGAAGGTGCCGGGCCGGCGCGCGACGAACTCGTAGACGAAGGTCTTGCCGGGCCGGATCGGCGGCTGCGTCAAGCCCGAGACGCCGTCCATGCCGTTGGGCAGGCGCTGCCCGTGCCAGTGCACACTGGTGTGCTCGGGCAGCTTGTTGGTCACGAAGATCCGCACCCTGTCGCCTTCCACCACCTCGATGGTGGGGCCGGGCGACTGGCCGTTGTAGCCCCACAGGTTGGCCTTGAAACCAGGCGCCATTTCGCGCACGACGGGCTCGGCCACCAGATGGAACTCCTTCACGCCGTTGTTCATGCGCCAGGGCAGCGTCCAGCCGTTGAGCGTGACCACGGGGTTGTAGGGCCGCCCGCTCGAAGGCACGAGCGGCGGCATGGTGTTGGGCGTGGTCTGCGTGACAGGCTCGGGCAAGGCGGCCGTCGCCACCTTGCTCACGCTCGCGGCGGCAATGGCACCAGTGATGGCACCCGCGCCGCTCAGAAAATTACGTCTGTTGGTCATGTCGTTCAAATCGTTGATGGGCACAGGCAATGCGCTCAGTGGGCGGCGCCGGCGGAGGCGGCTTCGCCACCCACGCTGGCGGTCGAAGCACCCATGGCCATGGGCTTGCCGATCACGGAGGCCGCCAGCGCGGCATCGGCCAGCCAGAACTGCTGCTGGGCATTGATGGCTTTGGTGACGCTTGCGATCTGGTCGCGCGCCTCGGCCAACAGCTCGAAGACGCCGATCAGCATGCCGTTGTAGCGAAGCAGGTTCTCGTCGGCCATGGCCTGGCGCAGCGGCACGATCTCGTCGCGGTAGTGCCGCGCGATGTCGTAGGCCGTGCGATAGGCCGAGTAGCCTTCGCGCAGCTGCGACGAGGCACCGCGCACCGCCGCGTCGTAGCGGTTGGCCGCGGCCAGCGACTGCGCGTTCAGCACATCCCGCTGCGCCGAGCCCCAGTCGAACAGCGGCAGCCGGATGTCGAGCTCGAAGCCGCGTCGCGTGCTCTTCGTGCCTTCCGCGTTGTCGAACACCGTGTCGCGCCGGCCGCCCACCTCCACGTCGATGAAGGTCGTCAGCAGATTGATGCCTTGCGACTTGCCCGCCACGTCCAGCTGCGCACGCGCCAGCTGCACGTCCAGGCGCTGCTCGGTCGCGGTGGCGGCCACTTCCTTGGGCTCACGCGGCGCCTTGGGCAGATCGGGCAGCCGATCGGGCAAGGCCAGTTTTGCGGCCTGCGCATCGTCCAGGCCCAACGCACGCACCAGCTCCTCGCGCGCGGCAGTGACGGCGTGCCGCGCGGACGCCAGCTGCGTGGTCGCGTCGGCATAGAACACCTGCTGGCGCGCCCGCTGGAGCTTGCTGAAGTTGCCGATCTGCTGCATGCGCCGCGCGAGTTCCGCGCTGGCCTGGGCCGAGCGGTTGACCTGCTCGGCGTACTGCAGCATCTGCTGCGCGGCAACGGCGCGCACCCACGCCTGCCGAACCTGCGTCACTTGGTCCACCACGGCGCCGGTGAGCTGCACCTTGGCTTCTGCGGACTGGCTGCGCGACATGGTCAAGCGCTGTGGCAGCAGGATGAGGTCGACGAGGCCGAAGGACAGCAGCCGCCCGATTTCGAGTTCGCTGCCAAGGCGCATGCGCTCGAAAGTGAAGACCGGGTTGAGCATCCGGCCCGTCTGATTGGCCGCCGCCATCTCGCCCCAGCTCTGCGCGACCAGGGCCTGCACGGCCGGACTGTTGGCCAGCGCAAGCTGCACCGCATCGCCTTGCGACAGCGGCTTGGACAGCAGCTCTTGCGACAGCGCCGCGCGGCGGTCCCGCTGCTCTTGCGTGCGGCTGAGTTCGAGCTTGCCGCCGGTGAACTGCTGTGCCTGCGCGTTCGTGTCCTTGAGGGCGTCGTCGATGCCCACCGAAGCACAGCCGGCAAGAAAGGCGGCCGCGACGGCGACAGCCGAAAGGCGCAACGCGCGCTTCATGGCTGCTCCTTCTTCTCCGGCATCGGCATCGCATGGCCCTGATGTGCGGCGGGTGCATCCGCTGCTGCGCCCTTGGACGATTCGGCGGCCGCCGGCGGCGCGCCCTCAGCAGCCTCCTTGGCGTAGGCCTGCCAGCCGCCGCGGCGGTAGACCGTTTCGTTGGCCTCCTTCCACGGAATTGGTTTTTCGTCGGCGAAGGGCCGGTAGCCCTCGAGCGCGGACTTGTAGTTCAGGACCGTCGGCGCGGGCTGCGCCGCTGCAGACAATGCCGCAAAAGCGGAAAGTAGAGCCAGCCAACCGGCCGGCGATGAATGGAACATGGCGTCCTCGCGTGTTCATGAACGAGTGCGTCGAAGCTGCCCAATGGGCATGACGCAGGCGATGCATGCGCGCTCGCGGCAGCCCATGGCCGGGCCGCACGCAGGCGCACGAACGCTTCAGGCGCGAGGAGGTTTGTCGAGAAGGCGAGGCACGGCCGTGGCCACGGTGGTGGCGGGCTCGGCCAGATCGGCGCGGGGAAGGCCCTGGAACACTGCGAGTTCCAGCGTGCTGGTCAGCGCCGTGGCATGGCAGGCGCCGCAGGTGCCGCACTTGTGCATGGAGTCGGCCCCTGCATGCGCGCTGGCGTCGGCGCTGTCGTGCGCGGGCTGCTTGGCGTCTTGCGCTGCGACTTCGTGGTGATGGCGATGATCCGCATGCCCGCCACCATGCGACGCCGCAGCGGTGGACGCTGCAGCCATCACCGCATCGCCCTGCCCCGGTCCGCAAAAGGACATGGCTGCCGCCGCGTAGGCCTGGAAAGGCACGGCAAACATCATGATCCAAAGGACGAAAAGGCGAACCCGGTGCATGTGCCCGATTGTAGATAGAGCGGTGCATCCGTCTACGCTGTGGGTCTATCCAGTCGGCGGCCGGCGCCATCGTTAGTAGGAAAGTACCGACCCCGACTGGCGGCCCCGGCCCGCGCGGGATGTCGGTGGTTGTGGCTCAGATGAAGGGTCAGTCAGGCAACGGAGGTAATCCTATGCATGCAAAAGCTCGTTTCCTCGGCCATTCCGTGCATCAGATGCTCGTGGTTTTTCCACTCGGGCTGCTGGCCACGGCGGTTGTCTTCGACTTGATCTATCTCGCGGGCCGGAGCCAGGTCATGGCGGCCGTGTCGTATTGGATGATCGCAGCCGGCTTGGTGGGCGGTGTTCTGGCCGCGCCCTTCGGCACCATCGATTGGCTGAGCATTCCGGCCGGCACGCGCGCCAAGCGCATCGGCGCCATGCACGGCGCCGGCAATGCGGTGGTGCTGCTTCTCTTCGCGTTGAGCTTCCTGCTGCGCGACCGCGACTATGCGCCGGTGCCAAGCCAGATGGTCTGGGCCTTTGCAGGAGCAGCCCTTGCGCTGGTCACGGCTTGGCTGGGCGGTGAACTGGTGGACCGGCTCGCGGTGGGCGTCGACGAGGACGCCGACTTGAACGCGCCCAGTTCGTTGCGCAAGCCGCATACGGAAACAGGCAAGTAGCTGCGTTGTCCTGCAGCAGGCCGCGCGGCAACCAAACTTGCGCGCGCGGCCTCTGCACGCTCAGAAGAACCCGAGCTTCTTCGGCGAGTAGCTCACCAGCAGGTTCTTGGTCTGCTGGTAATGGTCGAGCATCATCTTGTGCGTTTCACGTCCGATGCCCGACTCCTTGTAGCCCCCGAAGGTGGCATGCGCCGGATAGGCGTGGTAGCAGTTGGTCCACACGCGCCCGGCCTGGATCGCGCGGCCCATGCGGTAGGCGGTGCTGCCGTCGCGCGTCCACACGCCGGCGCCCAAACCGTAGGGCGTGTCGTTGGCAATCTCCAGCGCCTCGGCTTCGGTCTTGAAGGTGGCAATGGCAAGCACCGGGCCGAAGATCTCTTCCTGGAAGATGCGCATCTTGTTGTGGCCCTTGAACAGCGTCGGCTGGATGTAGTAGCCACCCGCGAGATCGCCGCCAAGCTGCGCGCGGCCGCCGCCGGTGAGGCACTGCGCACCCTCTTCCTTGCCAAGCGCGAGATAGCTCATGATCTTGTCCATCTGCACGGCCGATGCCTGGGCGCCCATCATGGTGTCGGTGTCCAGCGGGTCGCCCTGCTTGATGGCCTTGATGCGCTCCAAGGCGCGCGCCATGAACTTGTCGTAGATCGATTCCTGGATCAACGCGCGCGACGGGCAGGTGCAGACCTCGCCCTGGTTGAAGGCGAACAGCACCAGGCCTTCCACCGCCTTGTCGAAGAAGTCGTCGTCCGCATCCGCAATATCCTCGAAGAAGATGTTGGGGCTCTTGCCGCCGAGCTCCAGCGTCGCCGGGATCAGGTTGCCGGCCGCCGCCTGTGCGATGACACGGCCTGTGGCCGTGGAGCCTGTGAATGCAATCTTCGCAATGCGCTTGCTGCCCGCCAGCGCCATGCCCGCTTCGCGGCCGTAGCCGTTGACGATGTTGAGCACGCCGGGTGGCAGCAGGTCGGCCAGCAGCTCGGCCATCACCATGATGCTCACGGGCGTCGATTCGGCCGGCTTGAGCACCACGCAGTTGCCCGCGGCAATGGCGGGCGCGAGCTTCCATGCGGCCATGAGGATCGGAAAGTTCCATGGAATGATCAGCCCCACCACGCCGAGCGGTTCATGGAAGTGATAGGCGATGGTGTTCTCGTCGATCTCGCTCAGGGCGCCTTCCTGCGCACGCAGGCAGCCTGCGAAGTAGCGGAAGTGGTCGATGGTCAGCGGAATGTCGGCGTTGAGCGTCTCACGGATCGGCTTGCCGTTGTCCACCGTCTCCGCATAGGCCAGCAGCTCCAGGTTCTGCTCTAGGCGGTCGGCAATTTTCAGAAGCACGTTGGCGCGTTCCGACGGCGAGGTGCGGCCCCACTTGCCCGCGGCTGCGTGGGCGGCGTCGAGCGCGAGCTCGATGTCTTCAGGGCCCGAGCGGGCCGCACGCGTGAAGGGCTTGCCGGTGATCGGCGTGATCACGTCGAAGTACTGGCCCTTCAGCGGCGGCACGAACTTGCCGTTGATGAAGTTGTCGTAGGCCGGCTTGAAGTCGACTTTCGCGCCGGGGGTGTTGGGGCTGGCGTATCGCATGGTCTTTTCGTCTCCGTTGAGTAGGGGTGGAAGGGGACCGCGCAAACCAGATGCAGCGCAGCCCCTGGTGTGCTGCATTGCACTTGCCGTGCCACGTGGGCTTGGCCGCGATTCGCCCTGCCTGGCACGTGGACCGGGCCAGTTTCTTGCGCCATACCGCAACAGAAGCGCGTGCTGCGGCGCGCACCTGTCACGAAAAGGGACAGTGCAACACTGCACTCATGCTCAAACCTGAGACCTCGCGCCAAAGAAGATGCTGACATCGGCGCGACTGCGAAATCCTGTGCTGGATCGCGAGCCCAATTCGGTGTGAACGGGCGTGGGGTGGCTTCTATGCTTGTAGTGCACGACACCTCCTCACCTGTGGCCGCTGCGGCGCCATCCTCCCCTTCTCACTGGAGTTCCCCTCGTATGTCCCTGCAAGATTTCAAGGTCCTCACCTTCGACGTGGTCGGCACGCTGATCGACTTCGAAGGCGGCATGCTCGCCTACCTGCGCTCGGCGGTGCCCGATGCCGCCGTGAGCGACGACGACTTTCTGGCCGCCTACCGCGTTGCCCGCGCCGACGGCAACTCGGGCTGGTACCCCGACGACCTGGAGCGCTGCTGGCACGTCATCGCACCCGCACTCGGCCTGCCCGACAACGATGCGCTTGCACAAGGCCTGCGCGATTCCGTCGCGCAGTGGCCGGCGTTTCCGGATTCGGTCGAAGCATTGAAGCGGCTGAAGAAGCGCTTCAAGCTGGTGACGATGACCAACGCGCAGCATTGGGCGCTGGCGCACTTCAACAAGACGCTCGGCTCTCCCTTCGACATGCTGCTGAGCTGCGACGATGCGCTGTGCGAGAAACCCGATGCGCGCTACTTCGCCTATGCGCGCGGCCGCTTCGAAGGCGCATGGGGCTACAAGCAGGCCGACAACCTGCATGTGGCGCAAAGCCAGTACCACGACATCGGCATCTCCAAACAGCTGGGCATCGCCACCTGCTGGATCGAGCGCCGACACGCGCAGAAAGGGTCGGGCGGCACCATCGAGTCGAAGCGCACCGAACCCGACTACCACTTCCACACGCTGGCCGAGCTGGCCGACGCCGTCGAGGCGGGGCGCTGACCATGACCGGCATCACCGTTCTCCATCAGTCCGCCACCATCGGCGGCCTGCAAGACCAGGGCACGCCCGCGCGCCCGCTCACCCAGCCGCCCTGCCGCCTGCGCGGCATCGACGTCGAGCTCGCGGGTGCGGGAGGCAATGACAGCGGCATCTGGGAATGCGAGCCCGGCCGCTTCGAGCGCCAGCTGCCCAATGCCGAGGTCATGCACATCCTCGCGGGCGCCGGCACCTTCACGCCGACGGGCGAGGAGCCATTGGAAATTCGCGCGGGCGACACGCTGTTCTTTCCGGCGAATACCACTGGGGAGTGGCAGGTGCAAGAGACCGTGCGTAAGGTGTTTGTTGTGATGGCGATGTAGGTTTCTATCGTCGCGTCGTGGAATGGCGTTGCAGCGTTCGTGATCCGGTCCGTTAGCCGCGGACGGTGCACTCGGGCATCTTGACGTCAGCAGATGACTACGATGCGCGGGACATTCTTTCGATCGCTTCGAGTGCAACGAAGGCCGGGTAGGACTGCAGCGTTGGGAAGCGCCTTCGGTAGTAGCAGTCCCAGTAGCTCGTAGCCCGCCGTCTTGTGGTCGCCATAAAGTCGGGGTTCTCGCGTGCGAATGCAGAGAGCGGGTCGGGGTCGGCGTCAGAGACAGCGGCAGCAATCGCTTCCACGATCTCGATGACATATTCACCCAGAAGCTGAACGACGAATGGAACAACCCATGGCCGATCGTTGCCGATGAGCTGTCGCAGGCAATCCTCGCGAACATAGCCATTCCAATGCCTGGTGCCGAGGCAGAGCGCGAGCGTTCGAGTGTCGCCACTCGAACGCGCGATGACCGATTGAAGGTTTTGCGGTGCGTAGTAGACGCGGTATGGAACAGACAACTGCTCGCCCTGCACGAGGACGGTGAACCCGTCCGTGGATGGTGCGAGCTCCGCGTCGGGAAGCGCGAGTAGCAGCGTTGATGCGGCTGGCCACAGCACAGCGGGGAACATCGGGCGGTAAGTCATGAGCGCACTCTGATTCGAACTTCGTCGGTCGCTGACGATCGCGCCTGACTGCGAGCCGATGGCCGCGCAGGGTCCAATGCTAAGGCAAGCGCCCGCGCCGAGGGTCACGCCGTATGGTTGGGCCACCAGCGATGTGGCAGCAGTTCGTCAATGCCGCTGTGCCCAGCGCTTAGGACAGCAGTTCAATGCCTTTGCCGTCGCTGAACCGTCCGGAACCTTCAGACGCTGGGCGATCATCCAAGCATGCAGCGCCTCGGCAATCGGTCGGCCCGCCGATGCCAGGACTCGCATTTACTCTCAGTCTTTTCGCAATTGCCTGCGTTACTCACAGCACGTCTTTCCAACGAGGTCTAAGGCCCTAGCCTATTCTCCACCTCATCGGCTGGCCGAAAGCCGTCGAGGTTTCTATAGTTACTCAGCCGGTTGATCTTGGTCTGGGCTCAAAACCAACCAAGCCATAGCGCCTGCTTTCCCTTCGCCCTTAAATAGGCGGCGATCCTCGGGCGGAGCCTCCCCGAACTTCAGCCATTTCACTAGCTCCTCTTCATTAATCCTGTAACCACGTCGGTCGTCTCCGCCCAGCCCGGTATGAACTTCGAAGTCTTCGCTGTTTACGGAGGCAATCTGGAGGTAGCGAGTGCCGTCAATGGAGTAAAAAATGTAGCCCTGCTCGAAGTTGTAGATTGGCGGCGTGTCCACCGCCCAAGCCGTGTATGGTTTCTTCTGCTTCACGAAAGTTCGCATGGTCACCCCCAAGGTCCCCCAATGGTGACGCTCGATGGGATAGCTCCATTCAACAAAGAGTGCGGCCGGATCCGGTATCTGCTGCGACCTGCTCCGCTTCTTGGTGGGATTTGCTGTAGTGGGTGTTTCGCCCAATTCGGCTTCAGCCGAGGGTTTGGTCACATCGTCTAAGCGGGACGCAGGCATCAGCGATAACGCGTGCCCTGATACCTCTTGGCAGGCTGCAGCGTAGAGAGAAAGAAATGCGCTCTCGTAAAACACCATCGTTGTGCTTGCGGAGAAGCCGCTTTCTTTGTTCCTGCCGTAGAGAAGGCCAGCTTCGGTCAGCCGGGTGTAGCTCTTGATCTCTCCGCTTCCAGTGCTCGATCTGTACTCGGCCTCTTCTGCCAGGCCCATCTGGATCAAGATCGCGTAAAGCGCATTCGCGTTGAGCAAGGCGTTGATGCCCTGAAGTAATTCCTTGGCGGAAGCAGTTCTAAAATTGGAAGTCATGGGAAAAAGCAGGTGATATGAAGCCCGCCGGGCCTAGTCGCGGTAATCACGGATGAACGTCTGGTCCTACTCTGCGGCAGGCTCATGCGGGTGGCCATAGATGTCATCCGCGCAATGAAGCGGCCCAAGTATCTTCATGCACGATGAACAGCGGCACACCGGCTTCTTTGTGCTGAATGGCTTTCTCGATCTTGGTGCCGAAGCTGCCGTGCTTCCATTCCGCACTTCCAAGGCCCCCGACCACAAGGTAGTGAAGCTTCTTGCTGACGCCCGAGATAGCCCCGCCGCGTGATTCAATGGCTTGCTCACAGAGCTTGCGCGGCCCGAAAACGAAGTCACCGGTGAAGCAGAAGAGCTTGTTAGGAATCTCGATCCCTTCAAGGCGATCGATCGGCAACTCGGTCACGAAGCCAGCATCTGCAATTTCGTCCAGCTTGCCGCCGACCAGCTGACGCAAGGTCTCGGCGAGATGGCCGCGTTCTTCCTCGGTCACAAGCCCATCTGCCAGAATGCTTTCAACCTGGGCTTTGATCACCGTGCCTGGCCATGTCAGGGCGACTGTTTCGGCGCCGGTGAGCCATGACTTGAGGAATGCGATTTCGGCGTCATTGAGATGTCCGTCAGACATGATGCCTTGGACGATGCCGACCAGCGCCGCACATGAGGTGCGCATCTCGTTTCGGAAGGCACTAGCCTGGCGCTGATAGATGTTGATCACTCGATGCCCCCCGGTTCGCCAGCAGCCTTCCAGATGGCAGAGGTATCCTCAGTGAATGCAACCGCCATACCGGTCAGAGTGCATGTGCGCACGGCGCCGGCCGCAAGATTGATGGAGAGGTCCTCACCGCGTAATCCTTGCCACATGGCCAGATAGTGCAACGCTCCCACACGCTTGCCCGCTTTGATGGCTTTTCCTCCGCCCACCCATGGCAGACTTGGTAATTCACCACGCGAAGCCTGCGCGGCCAGCTCGGGAGATTCTTGCGCCTTCTCGATTCCCCTAAGCCAAGAACAGATGAGGCCTTTGTCGGGACCACCCCATCGTTCCGACCAAGACTCGCCCTGAGATGGGGCAGAGTTGAAACTGCATTCAACGATCATGCTGGCTCCGTTCGAGGGAAGATACGAGAAAACTATTCAGAATGAATCCTAGCGGTCGGCTCATACGCGATCATGTTCCGGCGCAGGTTGCCGGTTCTGCAAATCAATCAGCAGGTAGGTCTTGGTCACTGCCGAATGGCGTTGGCCACGATGAGGCGAGACGTCGCACGCGTCGCGCCGACATAGAACAATCGCATCTCCTCCAATGCGTCGTCATCTTTGTCGAGCACCTCTTGGCCGGACACCGCCTGGCGCGCACCCATTACCGCGACGACCGGGAATTCCAACCCCTTGCTGACATGAAGCGTCATCACCTTGATGGTGTCGGCGGCGGGATCGAAATCGTTCGTGCCCTTGCGCACCTTGTGCGGCAAGCGGCGGCGGTCCAGGGCCTTGGAGCACTCCTCCATGAGTGTCCGGCTTCGGCACAGCACCGCCATGTCGCCCCAGGCGTGCCCTTCGTTGTGTGCACTCGCCATCAGTTCCGCGATGCGGTCGGCCTGCGCTCGGGTGCTCGGCAGGTCGATGACGATGGGCTCCGGTCCGTCCCGGCCGCAGCTCACGGGCTGCACGAGCGGCACGCCGTCGTCGTCTTTCTCCTGAGGCCGCAAAAGCTCGGTTGCCATCGCGCTCGCCGTCTGCAGGATCTGTCGAGTGTTGCGGTAGTTGATCTTGAGAATCGTCGTGCGGCCCTGCGCCTGCACGCCGACGCTCTTGAAGCTGAAGGGCTTGCCGCGGCGTTTGTCGTAAATGCTCTGGGCATCGTCGTACAGCAGCAGCAAGCTGTTGGTGGTGGGGTCGACCATCTGGGTGACCAGCTTGAGCCACTCGGGCGCAAAGTCGTGGCCTTCGTCAACCAGCACCGCCAGGTATTGGCCTGACGGAATCATCTGGCGGTCGACGCCGTCGATGACGTTGCGCACCATCTGGTCCATCTTTGCGCCCACTGCAAGATCGTTTGGCGGCAGCGGCTGGCCGAACGCGACCAGCTGGTCCCGACACCATTTGTGAAAGTGGCGAACATGGACGCGGTCTGCCAATGCCTTGGCTTGCATGGTGGCATGCAGCTTTACCGCCAGCGGTTCGTTGTAGCAAAGCACGAGCACGGGCTTGTGGATGTCTGTCGCGGCCTTGGCTAGGTACTCGGCGCGGTAGCCCAGGATCATGGTCTTGCCGGACCCTGCCACGCCATGGATCACGCGGTGGCCGTCGCCCAGGCTGCGCGCCAGCTGTTCCTGCTGCAAGTCCATCACACGCAGGAAGTCGGGGATGGCTGCCTTGTCGTCCTCATCGTCGAAGAGTGCGCCTTGCTCGGGGACGCGCACTTCGGGAAAGAGGTTCCAACGTACGCGGTCGATCTGGGGCAGCGACAGCGTGCCGCGCATCAGCTGCGGAAACATGTCCCAAAGCCGGCTCTGGAAAGCCTCTGGCTCGGCGTCCTCAAGCATTTCATCGGAGCAGACCACACGGTTGGGCTCGATCGCGCTTCCGAGACCGGCGGCATCAAACTGCTTGCGCGTGATGCGCGTGAAGACGACGCCGTAGCTCCACGGAAAAGTCAGCATGCCCTGCCACTTGCCTTCGTGCTGGATCAGCTGCGCATCGCGCTTGAGGGCATCGACGACCTGCAACGCTTGATGCCGGGCTTGCTCGATCGGATTCGGAACGCTCTTGGGAACGCCGTCAGGCGCAATCAGCCAGTCACCGCGGCTGGCCTTCTGGATGGTGTCCAGGCGCCAGTCCTTGGTTTCCACGATCAGCAAGCCGCGCCGAGGATGCAGCACGACGAAGTCGGGGTGGGACTGCCTGGGCCCGATGGGAACGTCGAACCACAGCAGGTAGTCTTCGTCGAGTTTCTGCTGCAAGCGCTCCGCCAAGCGGCGCTCGCCGGACGTCATGCGGGCGACGCAGGTGCTCAACGCGGGAATCAAGACAGCCATTGAAATTGGGTCGCCCGCCAGTCGACGGAGACAAGTGGAAGACCACAAGCTACCGTAACAAGTCGATACGGTCAACCGCCGAAGCGACATTCAGAGGCACATCCCCGCGCACGGGCTGAAGGCTTGGCTTCAGCCGGGCAGGTCGGCTGCGGCCGGCGCGCTGCCGCGCCAGGCCACAAGATCGATCTCGATGCGGGCGCCCTTCGCCAGGCCGGTCACGCCAATGCAGGTTCGAGCGGGCCGCCTTCCTTCCGAGAAATGACCGGCGTAGACCGCGTTCATCGCCGCGTAGTCTTCGTCGAAGTGCGTGAGGTACACGCGCACCGACAGCGCATGCTCCAGGCCCAGGCCGCAACCGGCCAGCACCGTCTGGAGGTTCTTCAACACCTGGCGCGTCTGCGCCGCGATGCCTTCGGGATACGGCGTGTCCAGCGAGGTGCCGACGAACGGCATCTGCCCGGTGACGAAAACCCAACCGTCGGCTTCGACCGCGTGGCTGAACGGTGCAACCGGTTCTGGTGCACCGGTGATCATGTGAAAGATGGGAGACATCGCGGCAGGTTGAGGCGGCCGCGGCAGCCGGCATCGGGCGCGGCTGCCGCCCCCGCACCGGAGTTTGACAAGCATCTACGGCAAGCCAGTTGCGTGCCAACTCTGGGGCGTGGCAAGTGGCACGTGTCTTGCGCGCCCTGCGCAAGCAACCAGAAAGCGCCACCGTGCAGTTCGACCAGTTCTCGACCGACTCCTATCCGGTGCACCAGCGGCCTCACGCCTGGCGCAATGCCCTGCAGCTGCACCGTCTCAGGCCCGAGATGGCGCCCGCGGCCGCACCCCTTTATGGCACGCTGACCGCGGGACGCACCGCGCGCGGGGTCGGCATGGCGCGCATCACCTCGTCGCCGCAGACGCTCCAGCGGCTGGGCGACCCGGCCGATGCCGTGTGGCTCGCGCTGCACCTGAGCGGTGATGCTGCGCTTCACGATGGACAGCGGACCATTGAACTGGCGCCCGGCGACATCGTCTTCGGACCGGCCCAGGCGCGCGCGGGCCTGGATTTCCGCTCCAACTTCCGGCAGTTCATGGTGTCCATGCCGCGCGCCAGCCTGAAGGCGCGGCTGCCCGGCGGGCAAGGATTCGCACTCGGCCACCTGTCGGGCCGTGCGGGCCTCGGCCGCATGTTCGCGGGCACGCTGACCGCCCTGGCCGACGCCTTCGACACCCTGAGCGACGACGACGTCGCACCGGTCGAGTCCGCCCTGTCGGAGTTCATTGCAACAAGCCTGGCCGCTCACCAGGACCCGGCCTCGCCCGCCATCAGCAGCACGCGGGCTGCCACCGTGCATCGGCTGTGCCAATATGTCGATGCCAACCTGAGCGATGCATCGCTCTCCCTGGCCGCCGTGGCGGCGCATGAGCGCTTGTCGGAGCGGCTGGTGCAGAAGCTCTTCGAGAGCCTCGGCCAGACCTTCACCGCCTACGTGCGCCAGTGCCGCCTCGAACGCTGCCGCGCCGACCTCGCCAACCGCCAGTACGGGCACCTGTCCATCTCGGACATCTGCTTTCGCTGGGGCTTCAACGACCCGGCGCATTTCAGCCATTGCTTTCGCGACCGCTACAGCATGTCGCCGCGGCAATACCGACAGCAGGCCAATGAGGCCAGCCAGCAGTCGCTGCGCAAGCGCATTCGGCGCGGCTGGCCGTCGGGCTACTTCGAGACGCCGGCCAAGGACCCGGTGGCTTCCACCGCCCGCATCGACGCTCGGACCGTGGCCTATGACGGCGCCGCGGCCGCCGTACAAGCGGCACCGGCCGCGCAGCACGGCAGCAGCGCCCTCGCCGGCCACCATCACCACCTGCCGGCCACCGCGCAGACCATCCACTGGGGCTACTTCGGCCGCTCGATCCCGCCGGTGCTGACCATTGCCTCGGGTGACATCGTGACGATCGAGACGCTGACGCAGCACGCCTACGACGACCACGAGCGCATGATCAAGGGCGACTCCGGCGCCGAGAGCGTCTTCCAGTGGACGCGCGAGCACAAGGCCGTGGACCGCCGCGGCGCGGGTCCCACCGATGCGTCGATCTATGGCCGCGGCAGCGGCGAAGGCTTTGGGGTGCACATCTGCACCGGGCCCATCTACGTGAAGGAAGCGCAGCCCGGCGACGTGCTGGAGGTGCGCATCCTCGACCTCGCACCGCGCCTGGCGGCCGATGCCAAATACGAAGGCCGCGCCTTCGGCAGCAACGCCGCCGCGTGGTGGGGCTTTCACTACGACGACCTGATCGAGGAGCCCAGGCAGCGCGAGGTGGTGACGATCTACGAAGTTGACTGCAGCCAGGGCGATGCCTGCGCCCATGCCGTCTACAACTTTCGCTGGACGCCGCAGCTCGATCCGAATGGCGTGCTGCATCCGACCATCGACTATCCCGGCATTCCGGTCGACCGCGCTTCGATCGTCGAAAACCATGGCGTGCTCCAGGGCGTGACCATCCCGGTTCGACCGCACTTCGGCGTGATCGCGGTGGCGCCCGCCGAGACGGGCCTCGTCGATTCAGTGCCGCCCTCATGCTTTGGCGGCAACCTGGACAACTGGCGCATTGCCAAGGGCGCCACCCTCTACCTGCGTGTCGGAGTCGATGGCGGGCTGTTGTCGGTGGGCGATCCGCACGCCTCGCAGGGCGACAGCGAACTGTGCGGCACGGCCATCGAATGCTCGCTGACGGGCGTTTTCCAGATCGTCCTGCACAAGGCGGATCAACTGCAGGGCGAACCTTATGCCGACATCGACTACCCCTTGGTCGAAACCGCCGACGAGTGGGTGATCCACGGCTTCAGCCACGCGGACTATTTAAAAGAATTCGGCGACAAGGCACGCAGCGCAATCTACGAAAAGTCTTCGCTCGACCCGGCCATGCGCGACGCCTTCCGCAAGACGCGGCGCTTCCTGATGACCGCGATGGGACTGACCGAGGACGAGGCGATTTCCCTGATGTCAGTCGCCATCGACTTTGGCGTGACGCAAGTCGTCGACGGCAACTGGGGCGTGCACGCGGTCATCCGCAAGTCGCTGTTTGCCGGCCGGCAACGTTCGCCGGGTGTTGACTACCAGAAGGAATGAGCCTGCGTCACCTTGGAGTCGGCCATCTACGCCCTGATCAATCACTGCGCTTGGAACCGTCGTTTCACTCAAGTTGAAATTCTTCGGGGTTTGTCTCCTTAGGTTTGAAATTTAGCGGCTAAATTGCGACCCTCGACGCCGTCGCACAAGCCCGCTCTGCCAGTGAGATGGCGGAAGCCGAGAACCGCACTCGGCCCAGAGGCGGTCATTCAGCGTTTCGACTCATTCACAAGGAACCCCTTGATTCATCGCATTCGCTCTGTCCTCGTGACCTGCGCCTTGGGCACCGCTGTGCTGGCCGCATCCGCACAGGTAAAAATCGGCTTTGTCGGCACGCTGTCCGGACCGGCGGCAACGCTGGGGCAGGAACAGTACGACGGCTTCATGCTGGCGGTCGAGCAACGGCAAGGAATGCTTGGCGGCGTGCCCGTGGCGGTCATCAAGGAAGACGATCAGCACAACCCCGACCTCGGGGCGCAGCTGGCGCAGAATCTGATTGAGAAAGACAAGGTCAGCTTCATCACCGGCGTGACCTTCTCCGACGTGATGATGGCAATGGCCAAGCCGATGGCCAGAGCGGGGATGTTGTTCATCGGCTCGAATGCCGGCCCGGCGCCGATTGCCGGCAAGCGGTGCAACAGCAAATTCTTCTTCACCTCGTATCAGGACGAGTACCAGGCCGGGATCGTGGGACGGTACGCAGTCGATCAGCGCTACTGGAAGACGCTGTTTCTGGCGCCGGACAGCCCGTCGGGCAAGGACCAGCTGCGGGGCTTCAAGCGTTACTACTCGGGCGAGGTGGTCAGCGAGGTCTACGTCCAGCCCCATCAGACCGACTACGCGGCAGCGCTGGCGCAAATCAAGCGCGTCGCGCCCGATGCGGTGGTTGCCTTTTTGCCTGGCGACATGGGCGTCAACTTCATCCAGCAGATGAACCGCTCGGGCCTCTTGAACAAGGTGCCCCTGCTGACGGTCGGCACGGTCGATGGCACGACACTGCCGCTGCTCAAGGATGCCGCGCTCAATGTGCTGGCCGGCGCGGTCTGGGGTCCCGACTTGCCGAGCCCGACGAGCAAGGCTTTTGTTGCCGCCTTCGAAAAGAAGCACGGGCGCATCCCATCGCAATACGCTGCGCAAGGTTTCGATGCGGCGCTCTTGATCGATAGCGCGCTGAAAGAGACCAAAGGCGCCGTCACCGATCGCGACGCCTTGCGCAACGCACTCGACGCGGCCAACTTTCCTTCGGTGCGCAGTGGCTTCAGGTTTCTGCGCAATGGTTTCCCGGTTCAGGACGGGCACGTCTTCGTTGTTGCGAAGGACGCACAAGGCCGCGCGTCGCTCAAGCGGATCGCCACGCCGCTGAAGGGGAATCCTGATTGGTACTGGGACGAGTGCCGGTAGGCGATGCCGAATGCAACATCCGATCCGCGTCGACGGGTATCGCGGCTACAACGGGACATCGAACCGACGGCGGAAGTCGCCTGGCGCGAGGCCGGGTTCTCGCGAAGAGCTCTGATCCCAACAACTTCCAAGGCGCTCTAAAGTCGTGGACTCTTGGGGTGGACCAAAGCGCCACCAAACCTGACGCGCGTTCGCTGACGGGCGACCTGTATTGACAACGCTCGAGTCGGCGACCAAGCTCCGGTCAGGAGGTGCCGGACCATGAACAAGCGACAAGCTCTCCTGATCGGGTTGGCCGCCGTAATGACGCCGTTCGGGCGCTACGCCAGCGCGCAACCGAAGAAAGCCCAGGGCAGCGGCACCGAAGCCACCCTGCGTGACACCATCTTTCAGTTCGAGAAAGCCTGGAACCGGCACGACGTGAACGCCTGCCTGGCCTCGATGACCGAGGACGTCTGGTTCACCCAATCGCTCGACCACTACGGCCGCATGAAGGGCAAGGCGGCAGTGAAAACCGCCTTCGAGTACGACGTGAAGAACACCGACCTCCGGTGGGAGGTGAAAGCCGTCCGCATGATGCCCGATGGGACTGCTAGCGTCGTGTTGCGTCAGGTCGGCTTGATACCGCCCAAGACCGACGGCAAGTACAAGCGTGAGGACGTGAGTGATCCAAGCTTCAGCCGCTGGCGCCTCGAAGGCGGCAAGTGGCGACTATTCTTTTTCACTTCGCACAAGGGCTGGGCGCTGGATGAGATGAAGAAAGACGGAATGCAGTAGCGAGCATTCCGATTCATCTCCAACGTGGGCAGGCGGTCGACCGAGGTCCAGGGGCGCTCCCTGTCGACGACGGCCTGGTGGCGGCGCCAGCAGCAGCTGCAGTTCCAAGCTCGGTGAAAAAATTCCATTCCCAGTGAGACACGACACCAAGCCCCACAGTCAGCGGTTCGTAAAAACGTTCTTGCGGATCGAACCATGGATGCCCCAGTTGGCATCCACCACCTGCGTCACGCCGAAGTCGGCCGCCACCGACAGCAGCGCGATCGCCTCGTCTTCGCTGAGGCGGTGCACCGTCATCAGGAATCGGCGCAGCTTGCGGAAAGCGTCGCGCATGGCCGGGTCAAGCGACGACTTGCCCGCAATCACTGTCTGCGCGTCCGGCCCGAGGGCGGCCAGGTAGTTGGGGTAGGTGAAGCCGTAGACCGACCATAGCTCCTCGGTCTCCAGCAGCGGGTGGTCCAAGCCCTCGAGCAAGGTGCCGCCCAGTTCGGACTGCTTGTGCAGGATGAATTCGAAGTCGCCCGTCAGCGAGGTCTCGATGGCGGTGCCGCCAAGCTCGCTGTCGCCCTGCGCGGCATGCGGGTCGCCGACCGAGAAAAACGCGCCGGGCACGGCGACGGGGTAGTACACGCGTGCGCCCTTGCCGACACGCCAGTCGTCGATGTTGCCGCCGGTGTAGCTCGGTGGAATGGAGCTCACGAAGTCGGATTCGGACGGCGCCAGGCCCATAGTGCCGAAGTGCAGCCGGGCCGGCACCTTGACGTTGCGCAGAATGTCTTCGCGCTTGTGCACCAGCGTATGGTCGACGCGCACGCCGGGATAGTCGATCATGGTGTGTACCACGCCGTCGGGGTCGGTCTGCGGCGTCCACACGTAGTTGTAGACGGCACGTGCGAAGGGCTCGCCCGAGGTGTCGAGTTCGAAGATCGTCACCACTTCGCGCGGCTTGGGCTCCTCGATCAGGTCGCGAAAATGGAAGCCCCAGGACGCGGCTACGTTCGAGCCGAAGCAGCGGCCCGCATAGCAATGGTTGCAGCTGGGCCGGGGGCGCACGTCGAGGATGCGCACCTCCAGCACGTCGCCTGGCTCCGCGCCTTCGATGACGACCGGACCCGTCAGCAGGTGCACGCCGACGCCCTCGCCCTCGCCGAGCTTGAAAGGCCCCTCCATGGGACCGGCGCCGCGGCGCGGCACGGCCTTGTGCTCGCGCGTCCACGCGAACACCGACTCGGCGCCGGGGTCGCCGGCGATCATGCGCTCGTGGTCGTCGTTGGCATGGTGGGTCAGGGTTTCAATGGTCACGCGGTCGCCGGACTTCACGACGAGCGACGGTGCGACCGCCTTGCTGAAATAGCCCCAGTGGATGGTTTGTGGAGAGACGGGCAGGATGTGATGTTTCATGAGGTCCTTCAGGGAACGGGACTCAGGCGGGCATGGGCATCGAAGCGGCCGGCAGCACGTCGGCCGCCATCACGCTGAGGAATCGGGCGGTTTCGCGCTGCCGCGGGCGCTGCAGCACCTCGAGCGCGGGGCCGCTCTCGACGATGCGGCCGCCGGAAAGAAACACCACGCGGTCGGCCACCTCGGCGGCAAACCGCAGCTGGTGGGTAGAGATGACCATCGTCAACCCTTCCTCGACGGCGAGGCGGCGGATCACCTCCAGCACCTCATTGACGAGTGCGGGATCGAGCGCCGAAGTGGGCTCGTCCAGCAGCAGCACGCTCGGCCCCGGCGCCAGCGCGCGGGCGATGGCCACGCGCTGCTGCTGGCCGCCGGACAGGTGGCGCGGCAGCGCTTCGACGCGGTGAGCCAGGCCCACCCGCGCCAGCAGTTCACGGGCTCGGCGGTCGGCGTCCTCGGCCGTCCAGCCGTGCACCCAGCGCAGCGGGCCGGCCACGTTCTCGCGCGCCGTCAGGTGGGCGAACAGGTTGAACTGCTGGAACAGCATGCCCACACCCAGGCGCGCGCGCTCGCGGGCCAAGTCACTCGGGGTCATGAGCTGGCCGTCGGGGCGGTAGCCCAGGCGCTGACCGCCGACATGGACCTGCCCAGCGTCCCAGCTTTCGAGGTGGTTGATGCAGCGCAGGAGCGTGCTCTTGCCCGAGCCGCTCGGGCCCAGCAGCGCGACCACTTCGCCGGCATGCACCGTGAGGCTCAGATCCCTGAGCACGGCCTGCGGCCCATAGGCCTTGGACACGCCGCTGATGCGCAAGGCCACCGGCGCGTCGGCCAGCCGCGCAGCGCGTGCCGCACGTTCGATGGCGGGCGTCATGGGGACTGGCAGCACGGCCGATGCCGCATCTTCGCAATCCGTCGGTGGCACCTTGGCCGCTGCGGCTTTTTCCGAAGGTGAAGGGCTTGCGGCAGGCAACGCGGTACGATGCCACGGCAGCCACCGCGCCAGTCCGCGCACCGCCTGCGGGCGGTCCAGGTCGAAGCGCGCTTCGAGCGCCAGCTGCAGCAGGCTGATTGCGCCGGTCAGCACCAGGTAAATCAGGCCGGAGGCAAAGAAGACCGAGAAGAAATCGAAGGTCGACGAGGCCAGCTGCGAGCTGCGCAGCGTGAGCTCCTGCACCGCGATCACCGAGGCGAGCGAGGAATTCTTGAGCGTGCTCACCGCTTCGTTGCCCATTGCGGGAATAATCGAGCGCAAGGCCTGCGGCGCGATGATGCGGCGCATCAGCACGCGCGGAGTCATGCCCAATGCCTGGCCGGCCACCACCTGGCCGCGCTCGACGCCGACCACGCCCGAGCGGAACATCTCGGCAATGAACGTCGCCTCGTTGAATGCCAGCGCCACGCCGGCGGCCAGCAGTCCGGGCAGCACGATGCCGACATGCGGCAGCGCGTTGTAGACAAAGATCATCTGCAGCGCCAGGGGCGTGCCGCGGAAGATCACCGCATAGCCGCGGGCGAACGTGGCCAGCGGGTTGAAGCGGCTCAGCTGCATTGCCGCCAGCAGCAACCCCACCACCACCCCGCCCGCCAATCCGATGCCGGTGGCCGCAAGCGTGAAGAGGATGCCCTGGATCAGGTAGGGCATGGAGAGGTAATGGAGGAACAGCTCCATGTCAGTACCGCCCGGCCGTTCCGAAGGTACCGACCGCCCCCATGGGTGGCAGCGAACCGAGTGAGCGTGGGGGCCTCATGTCACTTCGCCACGAGCAGGCGCGGCGCCTCGAGGTTCTCGACCGGCAGTCCGTTCTTCTTGAGCAGTTCGGTATGGATGCCGGCCTTTTGCAAGACCACCATCGCGGCCATCACCGCATCGCGGAAGTCGGTCTTGCCCTTGGGCACGGCAATGCCGACCGAATAGGGAATCGTGACCGCGGTGGCTTTCTCCAGCTTGTCAGGGTAGGCCTTGACGGCACTGTCGACCGTATTGACGTCGTTGATGTAGGTGTGGGCGCGGCCGGCAAGGATGGCCTGGATGCAGTTCTGGTTGTTGTCATAGAGCTGGATCTCGGGCTCGGCCTTTCCCATGGCCTTGCACTGCGGCGCGAGCGCCTGGATCAGCGGTACTTCGACATAGCCGGTGTTCTCGGCCGCGACGGTGCCGCACAGCGACGTGTTGAGGCCGGTGATCTTCTTCGGGTTGCCCTTGGCCACCAGGACGCCGTCGAACACCTTGGAGTAGGTGATGAAGTCGGCCGCCTTGGCGCGCTCTTCCGTGGCGTAGATGTCGGAGATGACGATGTCGGCCTGGCCGGCCTGCAGCGTGGTCAAGAGCGCCGCAAACGTCACGGGCTTGTAGGTCAGCGTGAAGCCCAGGCAGCCACCAATCGTCTCGCCCAGGTCGATGTCGAAGCCGATGTACTTGTTCGGATCTTTGGGATCGATCGTTTCGTAGCCCGGCGTGTGCGGGTTGATTGCGTTGACCAGGGACTTGCCCTTGAACTGCGGGTATTTGGCTTGCAACGCGGCGCACTCGACGGGCGCCTTGACCGCTTCGGCGTGGGCCGGCGCGGCGGCCAAAGCGAGGGCCGACAGGCCGATCGCCGCAATGGCCGCGCCGCGCATGCGGGCCCATACGAAGGCGCGAAGCCGGACGCAGCGTCCGGCCGGGAAAGGAAGGTTTTGCATCGAGGCTCCTGTGGAAACAGCGCGAGCCGACTGGCACCACGCCAGCCTGCTGCACCGCACCATGTGAGCGTAGGAGCTGCGCCGCCGCCCCACTTGTGCGTGGGCGCACGACTGCTTGTGCGGCCACCAGGAGATGGCCGCCGGTCGTCCAGCGGCAGGGAGCCACCTCTGCGGCTAACTCAGCCTGGAATATCCGGCTCGACCAGCTGCGCCAGCGCCACGAGCGACTCCTGCCAGCCCAGGTAGCACATCTCCGCAGGAATCACGTCGGGAATGCCCTCCTGCACCACCGACATTTCAGTGCCGCAGGACACCGCGGTGAGCGTCACGTTCGTCTTCATGGTGCCTGGCAGATTGGGATCGTCGAAGCTTGCGTCGTACGCAATGCGCTGGCCCGGGACGAGTTCCAGGTACTTGCCGCCGAAAGAGTGGCTATGGCCACTGCCAAAGGCGGTGAAGGACATGCGCCAGGCACCTCCGATCACCGGCTCCATGCTGTGCACCTTGCCGATGAATCCGAAGGGCGGCAGCCAGCGCTCGAAGGCGCCGGGTTCGACGAAGGCGCGGTAGACCCGCTCCGGTGGGGCGCGCAGCACGCGGTGCAGACGGACGGTGTTGGTGGCCATGGCAGTCTCTCCTGAAGTGCGGAGGATCAAAAGCGCTGATCAACGCGGGTGGGGAAACAGCCGCTCGATCGGGCAATGCGTCTTGATGAACGGTGACTTGATGACGATGTAGCTGAAGTACTTCGCGATGCCGATGTTGCTTTCGAGCAGTCCCTCGATCACTTCCTGGTAGTGGTTCACGCCCCGTGTCAAAAAGCGCAGCAGGTAGTCGTACCCGCCGCTCACCAGGTGGCATTCGAGCACTTCGTCCACGTCCCGGATCGCGGTCTCGAAACGCACGAAGTCTTCGCGGTGGTGGTCCTGCAGCGTGACCTCGGTGAACACGGTGAGCGTGTCGCCGAGCTTCTCGAGCCGCAGGTGCGCGCCATAGCCGGCAATGTAGCCGGCCTGTTCGAGCCGCTTGACGCGGATGAGGCAGGGGCTGGGCGAGAGGCCGACCGCGTCCGCGAGGTCGACGTTCGTCATGCGCCCGTTCTGCTGCAGCTGGGCGAGGATGCGCAGGTCGAGTCGGTCGATCTTGAAGGCTTCGGACATGGCGGTCTTGAATAACGGAGAAGGTCCGATTCTGCTTTGCCGGCGGAACTCCGGAACAGGGCTTTCCCGCTCAGGCTGCCAGCGCCGCCCGCACGTCGGCGGCGTCCAGCACTTCGTCGAGCGTTTTCTTCAGTCGCACGAACATCTGCGCGAACTCGTCTTCCGTGAAGGTGAGCGCCGGCGCAAAGCCCAGGATGTTGTCGCCGAAGGCGCGGAACACCAGCCCGTTGCGGTAGCCTGCGGCAAAGATGCGTTCCGAAAGCCCAAGCGCCGGATCGAAGCCACGCTTGCTCTGCTTGTCGCTCACCAGTTCCAGTGCGCCCAGCAGTCCGCGGTGGCGCGAATCGCCCACCAGCGGATGCGCGCGCAGCGCATCGAGCCCGGCGCCGAAATGGGCCGCGACGCGCTGGCCGTTGGCGAGCACGCCGCCCTCTTCGTACAGGCGCAGCACCTCGAGTGCCACCGCGGCGCTCACCGGGTGGGCCGAGTAGGTGGCGCCGTGGCCCACGGGAGCGCCCGCGGGTGCGCCGTCGGCAATGCCGGCGTAGACCTTTTCCGAGATCATCGTCGCGCCCATGGGCACGTAGCCCGAGGTCAGGCCCTTGGCCATGGTCATCAGGTCGGGCTCAACGCCTTCGGCTTCGCAGGCGAACATGGGGCCGGTGCGGCCGAAGCCGGTGATGACCTCGTCGACGACAAAGAGGATGTCGAGCTCGCGCGCGGCATCGCGCATGGCCTTGAGCCAGCCCTTGGGCGGCACGATGACGCCTCCCGAGCCCTGGATCGGCTCGCAGAAGAAGGCGGCCACGTTGTCGGCGCCAAGCTCGGCCACCTTGGCGCGCAGCGAGGCCACCGATGCGGCAATCAGCGCCTGCGGATCGGCGCCGTCCGCGTGGCGGTACGGGTTGGGCGACGGAATGTAATGCTGCGTGGGCAGCGGCAGGTCGAAACCGCGATGGAACACGGGCAGCGCCGTGAGACCAGCGCCGGTCGACGATGAGCCGTGGTAGCCGCGCTCCAGCGCAATGAACTGCTTCTTCGACGGCTTGCCGATCGCGTTGTAGTACTGCACGATGAAGCGCACAGCGGCATCGATCGCCTCTGAGCCGCCGAGTGTCATGTACACACGGGTCAGCGACGCGGGCGTGATCTGCACCAGCTTTTCCGCCAGGCGGATGGCCGGCTCGCTGCTGAAATGAAAGTAACCGGTGGCGTACGGCAGGAGGCGCATCTGCTCGGCCGCGGCTTGCACCACGCTCTCCTGGCCGTAGCCCACGTTCACGCACCAGAGGCCCGCGAAGGCGTCGAGCAGCTCATGGCCGCTTGCGTCGGTCAGCCATGAACCGCGTGCCGAGGCCAGCACGGTGGGGCCGCGCTGCTCGTGGGTGCGCCAGGGCGAGACGGGATGAATCAGGTGGGCGCGGTCGATCGCGTCGAGCGCGGCGTGGTGCGGCAATGCGGTGGGATGCGTCATGGCGGTGTGGGGGTTTGAAGCGAGAGCGGAGGAAGCCTTCGATGCCTCCAGCTTAGGCGGCGCGCCGCATGGCGTGGTGCTGCTTTGGGGGTGCCGCGCAAAGCACGCTGCGGAAATGCGCCGCGCCACAGCAGATCATGCGGTGAGCCTTTTCAGTAGCCCTTGGCGCGGTCCACGCGGCCGATCATCGGCTCGCCGGCTTCGAAGCGGCGCAAGTTCTCGAGCAAGGCTTCGGCGGCGCTCAGTGGCTGCGTCATGCTCGCGATGTGCGGCGTGATCTCGATGCGCGGATGGCGCCAGAAAGCATGCGTGGGCGGCAGCGGTTCGGGATCGGTCACGTCGAGCACGGCATCGCCAATCTGCCCGCTGGCCAATGCATCGAGAAAGTCGCGCTCGACAAGATGCGGCCCGCGGCCCACGTGCACCAGCCCTGCACCCTTGGGCAGCATGGCGAACAGCTTCGCATCGAGAAAGCCGCGCGTCGAGTCGGTGAGCGGCAGCAGGCACACGAGGATGTCGGTGCGCGCAAGAAAGGCTTGCAACTCGTCAACGCCTGCATGGCATTGCACGCCCTCGACCTCGTGCCGCGAACGGCTCCAGCCCGCACAGTCGAAGCCCAATGAGACCAGTTGTGCCAGCACGGCCTGACCGAGAGAGCCGAGCCCCAGCACGCCCACGCGCCGCTCCCCGGCGGGCCGCACGGGGAGCGGCTTCCACAGCCCTTCCTGCTGCTGGCGCCGGTACTGCGGCATGTCGCGATGCAGGCCGAGCACCGCATGGGTCACGTACTCGACCATGCCGCGCACGATGCCCGGCTCGACCATGCGGACCACGGGCAATGCATGGGGGAGCGCCGCGAAGTCGAACTGGTCGACCCCCGCGCCGGAGGAGAACAGCACCTCGAGATTCGGAAACCGCTCGGCCAAGTCCGCGGGCGGCTCCCAGGCCGCGAGAAAGCGCACCTGTGCCGCATCGCCGACGTCGGGCCAGATGCGAAAGTCGATGTCAGGCCGCTGACGGCTGAACACCTCGGCCCATTGGCGGCCGCGAACGGGATCGGACTTGTAGAGAAAGGTGGTGGTCTTCATCATCGCTCCGCCTTCAGCCCACGGCCTGCGTCACGATGGCGAACAGCGACGGCCCTTCTGCCGGCGCCGCCAGCGGCTCACCGCGCACCATCGTCGTTGGCGCATCCACGCGCAAGAGGCCAATGCTCTCGAGCCATTCGGCCAGACCGCTGTCGAAGTCGATGTCGATGCGCGTGAAGTTGCCTGCATTCAGGCCCGCAAGATGCGCGATCAGCGCCTTCGCGCCCTCGGCGTCGGGCGCGACAACGGGCCCAATGACATGGCCGCGGCCGAAACGCCGCAGCATCGCGAAGCCCTTGGGCGCGTTGTCGTGGTCGAGCACCACGCAGGCATCGGCGCTTTGCAGCAGCTCGGCGATGAGCGCGTCGCGCGGCATGCCCCGCGCCGCCGCATCGAGCGCCTGCAGCGCCGGCAACTCGTTGAGGCCGGCGGGCCGCAAGCGCCAACCGGGCTGCAGCGCAATCAGCGGTGCCGGCAGCGCAATGCCCTGGTGCTGCCGCATCTCGCCGGTACGCACGAAGCCCAGCCGCTCATAGAGGCCCCGCCCTTCCGCGGTCGCATGCAGCAGCACTGTGCGCTTGTCCAGCCCGTCGAGCAACGCGTTCATGAGGCGGTGCCCAATGCGGCGGCCCTGGCAAGCGGGCGAGACGATCACCAGGCCGATGGTGGCGTGGCTCTTGCCCCAGAGCCAGCGCAGGCCGGTCGCGATGAGCTCGCCGTCGCGTTCGGCCGCAATGCCTTCCGCGTGCGAGAACACCTGCTCCCAGTCTGCTTGGCGATGCGGCCATCGCAGCTCGGCGGACAGCGCATGCGCATGCGCAAGGTCGGCGGCCGTCATCGGTCTGAGCACCACGCCATCCGGGGCGGGCGCGTTCGAAATAGGTTCAGGCATGGGAAAACTCTTTATTGCGAGGGAATGGCGCATCCATCTTGGACGACATTGCGGCGCCGCACCATAGCGAATTCGGTCTGTTTCGCAACTTGCAAGCTTCGGTTGCCGGGCGGTCCGGTTTCGCAATTCGCTGCGGCGGCGCGCCCGCATACGCACACAAATGCTGAGCCATCCTGCCTAGGATCGACGGCCACTTTCAATGACCTTCCGCCATGCATGTCTTCGAACCGTTCAACACCTTTCGGCAGGAGCCGGGGGTGGCGTGCGTTCGAAGCCAATCCGCGCTTCAAAAGCGTGCTCCTCGAGCCTGCCGCGACGCAGCGAGGTGCATGGCCGCACGCGCGCAGGGCACACCGCACGGCATGCCGTCGCCGGCCCTGCAAACCGCAGCTTCGGTTCGACAAGAACCGTTTTTCCCTACATACCTCGAGCGGGGGCGTGCTGCAATCGCTTCGTAATGAGTTTGTCGCATTTACCACCCTTTGAACAGGAACTGAGACCATGACCTTCCGTCCCAAATACGTCACCTTCGACTGCTACGGCACCCTCACCCGGTTCCGCATGAAGGAGATGGCCGCCGACCTTTTCGCCGACCGCGTTCCGGCCGAGCGCATGGCCGAGTTCCATGCCGACTTCACCGCCTATCGCTTCGACGAGGTTCTGGGCGACTGGAAGCCCTACGAGGTGGTGCTGAAGAACGCAGTGCGGCGCCTCTGCAAAAAATGGAAGATCCAGTACTTCGACCTGGACGCGCAGAAGATCTACGACGCAGTGCCCACCTGGAGCCCGCACGACGACGTGGCGGCAGGCCTGGCCAAGGTGGCCAAGGAAATCCCGCTGGTGATTTTGTCGAACGCCTCGGACGACCAGATCCAGAAGAACGTGGCCATGCTCGGCGCACCGTTCCACCGCGTCTACACCGCGCAGCAGGCACAAGCCTACAAGCCGCGCCTGCAGGCCTTCGAGTACATGCTCGACTCGCTGGGCTGCAACCCGGAAGACGTGCTGCACGTGTCGTCGAGCCTGCGCTACGACCTGATGTCGGCGGACGACATCGGCATTGTCAACAAGGTGTTCGTCAACCGCGGCCACGGCCCGGGCAACCCGGCCTACCGCTACACCGAAATCAAGGACATTGGCGGCCTGCCTGGTGTCGTCGGCCTCTGATCTCTTTCTACGCGTCCAACCGCCCTACGCCATGAAGCTCGACTCCTACTGGACCGATTCCGCGCCGGCCTTCACGCCTGCTGTGCATGCACTGCCGGCGCAGGTCGACGTCGCGATCGTTGGCGGCGGCTTCACGGGCCTGTCGGCGGCGCTGGCGCTGGCCAAGCGCGGCGCCAACGTCGCGGTGCTGGAAGCCGGCACGCGCGTGGCGGCCGAGGCGTCGGGACGCAACGGGGGCCACGTGAACAACGGGCTTGCGGTGGACTATGCCGACGTGGCGGCCAAGGTGGGCATCGAGAAAGCCCGCGCCTGGTACCGCGCCTACGACGATGCGGTGGACACCGTGGCGCGACTGGTGCGCGACGAAGCCATCGACTGCGACTTCATGCGTCACGGCAAGCTCAAGCTCGCTACGCGCGCCAACCAGATGGGCGCCCTCGAACGCAGCGCGCAGCGCCTATTGGCCGACGGCGTGGACACCGACGTCGAGATCCTCGACGCGGCACGTGTGCGCAGCGAGGTGCAGAGCGAGCGCTTTCACGGCGGCCTGCTCTACAAGCGCAGCGGCCAAATGCACATGGGCCGCTTCGCCCAGGGCCTGGCCGAAGCCGCGCAGCGCAACGGCGCGCAGATCCACACGGGCACCATGGTCAACCGCATCGAGCGCGTGGGCCAAAGCCATGCGCATCGGCTGCACACCGCGGGCGGCACCGTCACCGCGCAGCAGGTGCTGTTGGCCACCGGTGCCACGCGGCACGGCGGCTACGGCAGCTTCGGCTGGCTGCGCCGGCGCATCGTGCCCATCGGCAGCTTCATCGTCGTGACCGAGCCGCTCGGCGCGGAGCGCGCGCAGGCGCTGCTCGCGGCGCGGCGCACCTACACGACGGTGGCGAACATCCATCACTACTTCCGGCTCACGCCCGACCACCGGCTGGTGTTCGGCGGACGCGCGCGCTTTTCCGTGTCCAGCCCCCAGGCGGATGCGGCAAGCGGCGAGATCCTGCGCGCGGGACTGGCGGAGACCTTTCCGCAGCTTGGCGCCGTGCGGCTGGACTATTGCTGGGGCGGACTGGTCGACATGACGCAAGACCGCCTGCCCCACGCCGGCGAGCGCAACGGCCTCTACTACGCCATGGGCTACAGCGGCCACGGCACGCAGATGTCGGTTCACATGGGCGAGCGCATGGCCGCCGTGATGAACGGCGACACCCGCGCCAACCCCTGGCAGGGCCGCGACTGGCCCTCCATTCCCGGCCACTTCGGCCCGCCCTGGTTCCTGCCGGCGGTCGGGCTTTATTACTCGCTCAAGGACAAGTTGGCCTGAGCGCCGCGCGAGCCCACCGCTTTTTTTCGTTCCGTGTTTGTTTGTTCTTCAACCCTCAGTCACCGGCCCCACAGGAGTACCCCACCATGAGCGACACCAGCAACAAGAGGTTCGAAAACCTCGTCGGTCCCAGCGAAAGCCTTCGCGTAATGGAATCGCTGAAACGCGGCGCCTCGCGGCGCGACATCCTCGCCATGCTGATGGCCGGCGGCATGCAAGCCACCATGGCTGGCGGACTTGCGGGCATGGCGGTGTCCGCCCATGCGCAGACCCCAAGGAAGGGCGGGCGCCTGCGGGTGGCAGGCGCCACCGCGGCCGCCACAGACACGCTCGATCCGGCCAAGCAGTCGAACCAGACCGACTACTCGCGCTGCAACATGGTCTACAACAGCCTGACGTCGCTGGATGCCAGCCTCACGCCGCAGCCCGCATTGGCCGAGTCGTTCACCACGAAGGATGCCAAGACCTGGGTCTTCACGCTGCGCAGGGGCGTGACCTTCCACGACGGCAAGGCGCTCACGCCGGCCGACGTGGTGTTCTCGGTCATGCGCCACAAGGACCCGGCCACCGGCTCCAAGGCCAAGGTGCTCGCCGAACAGATCGAGAGCGCCAAGGCCACCGGCGCCAATGAAGTGACCTTCGTGCTCACCTCGCCGAACGCCGACCTGCCGGTGATCCTGGGCACCTTCCACTTCCATATCGTCAAGGAAGGCACCACCGACTTCAACGCCGGCATCGGCACCGGCCCCTACAAGGTCAAGGAATTCAAGCCCGGTGTGCGTTCGCTCATGGTGCGCAACGATGCCTACTGGAAGCCCGGCAAGCCCTACCTCGACGAGATCGAGTTCGTGGGCATCGGCGACGAGAGCGCACGCGTCAACGCGCTGCTGTCCGGCGGCGTGGACCTGGTCGGCTCGGTCAACCCGCGTTCGGTGGAGCGCGTGAAGGGAACGCCCGGCTTCGGCATCCTGGTCACCCAGTCGGGCCAATATTCCGACCTCATCATGCGCAAGGACGTGGGGCCCGGCGCCAACCCCGACTTCGTGCTCGGCATGAAGCACCTGTTCGACCGCGAGCAGATGAAGAAGACCATTGCGCTGGATTACGCGGTGGTCGGCAACGACCAGCCGATCGACCCGACCAACCGCTTCCACTTCGCCGGCCTGCCGCAGCGCCCCTTCGATCTGGACAAGGCGAAGTTCCACCTGCAGAAGTCCGGTATCACGGGCAAGGTTCCGATGGTGGCATCGCCTGCCGCGCTGTATTCGGTGGAGATGGCCCTGCTGCTGCAGCAGACGGCGCAGCGCGCGGGACTCGAGATCGACATCAAGCGCATGCCGGCCGACGGCTACTGGTCGAACCACTGGCTCAACAGCCACGTCGGCTTTGGCAACGTGAACCCGCGCCCGAGCGCCGACGTGCTGCTGACGCAGTTCTTCCAGTCAGGCGCCGCGTGGAACGAGTCGCGCTGGAAGAGCGACAAGTTCGACCAGCTGCTGCTGGCCTCGCGCGCCGAGACCGACCTGGCCAAGCGCAAGCAGATGTATGCCGACATGCAGACCATGATCCACCAGGACGCCGGCATCGGCATCCCGCTGTTCCTCTCGAGCCTGGACGGCCACTCTTCCAAGCTCAAGGGCCTGTCGCCCATTCCGCTGGGCGGCCTCATGGGCTACAACTTCGCCGAGAACGTATGGCTGGAGGCATAACGCGCCCGCGGCCGCCCATCCCACACCTGGGAGCACCGAAATGAACCATGTCATCCTGAAGCTTCTTGTCCAGCGCATCGCGCTGGCGCTCCTGTCGCTCCTGGCGGTGTCGGTGATCGTGTTCTCGATCACCGCGGTGCTGCCTGGAGATGCCGCGCAGGAGCAGCTCGGCCAGGACGCCACGCCCGAGGCGGTGGCCGCGCTGCGTGCGCAGATGGGCCTGGACGTGCCGGCGCCTGAACGCTACGCGAAGTGGCTGGTCGGCATGCTGAAAGGCGATCCCGGCCGCTCCGCGACCACGCAGATGCCGGTGGCCGAGTTGGTCGCCAGCCGCCTGCCCAACTCGCTGCTGCTGGCTGCCGTCACGGCCCTGTTCTCGGTGCCGATTGCGCTGACGCTCGGCATCGCCTCGGCGGTCTGGCGTGGCTCATGGTTCGACCGCGCCGCGTCAACAACGGCCGTGGGCGTGGTGTCGGTGCCGGAGTTCCTGGTCGCGACGCTGGCGGTGCTGGTGTTCGCGGTCCAACTGCGATGGCTTCCAGCGCTCTCCTTCGTCAACGACATCGAATCGCTGGGCCAGCTGCTGCGTGCCTTCGCGATGCCGGTGCTGGTGCTGTGCTGCGTGATCATCGCGCAGATGATGCGCATGACGCGCGCCGCGGTGATCGATCAGCTTGAAGCCCCCTACATCGAGATGGTTCGGCTCAAGGGCGCCTCGCCGATGCGCATGGTGCTCGCGCATGCGCTGCCCAATGCGGTGGGGCCGATTGCCAATGCCGTGGCGCTGAGCCTGTCGTACCTTCTCGGCGGCGTGATCATCGTCGAGACCATCTTCAACTATCCGGGCATCGCCAAGCTGATGGTCGACGGCGTCTCGCAGCGCGACATGCCGCTGGTGCAGACCTGCGCCATGATCTTTTGCTGCGCCTACCTGATCCTGGTGACGACTGCCGACATCTGCGGCATTCTCGCCAACCCGCGGCTGCGGCACCGCTGAAGGAAGAACCATGGAAACGTCCACCTCTCCAACGGTCGTGAGCGCCGCGGCCTTGCTGGCGCCAGTGCCGACAAAGCGCCGGGGCGGCCCGCTGCGCTGGCTTGCGGGCTTCGGCCCCACCGGCCTGCTCGGCCTCGTGGTGCTGCTGTTCTGGCTGCTCGCGGCGCTGCTCGGCCCCTGGCTGCTCTCGCACAGCGCAGCGGGCATGGGCACCTCGAACGTCTTTGCGCCGATCAGCGCGAAGCACTGGCTGGGCACCGACTACCTCGGCCGCGACATGCTGGCGCTCGTCGTCGAGGGAGCGCGCTACACGATCGGCGTTGCGTTGTTTGCCACGCTGCTGGCAAGCGGAACCGGCATCACGCTGGCGCTGCTGGCCGCCGCCAGCGGCCGCTGGATCGACGCGGTGCTGAGCCGCGGCCTCGACACGCTCACGGCAATCCCGAGCAAGATGTTCGCGCTCATCATGGTGGCGGGCTTCGGCTCCTCCGTGCCGATGCTGGTGGTCACGGCGGGCATCATCTACGTGCCGGGCGCCTACCGCATGGCACGCTCGCTGGCCGTCAACATCAATGCACTCGACTACGTGACCGTGGCGCGCACGCGCGGCGAGGGCACGCTCTACATCATGCTGCGCGAGATCCTGCCCAACATCCTGGGCCCGATGCTGGCCGACCTGGGGCTGCGCTTCGTCTACGTGGTGCTGCTGCTGGCAAGCCTGAGCTTCCTGGGCCTGGGCATCCAGCCGCCCGCAGCCGACTGGGGCTCGCTGGTGCGCGAGAACATCGGTGCGCTGGCCATGGGCGGCGCCTCGGTGATCGTGCCGGCGCTGGCCATCGCGAGCCTGACCATCGCGGTCAATCTCGTTATCGACAACCTGCCCGGCCGAGCCGCGCGCGAACGAGGAGTACGTTGATGGGCGCACCACTCACTGTCCAGGGTTTGAGCATCGTGGCTGGCAACAGCACGCTGGTCGACAACCTGAGCTTTTCCGTCCAGCCCGGCGAAGTGCTGGCGCTGATCGGCGAATCCGGTTCCGGCAAGACCACCACGGCGCTGGCGCTGATGGGCTATGCGCGCAGCGGCTGCCGCATCTCGGCCGGCCGGGTGCAGATCGGCGACACCGACGTGCTGGCGCTCAATGCGGCGCGGCAGCGCAGCCTGCGCGGCCGAACGGTCTCCTACATTGCGCAGAGCGCGGCCGCCTCCTTCAATCCCTCGCGCACGATCATGGACCAGGTGGTCGAGCCCACGGTCATCCACGGCTTGTGCAAGCGGGCCGAAGCCGAGGCCAAGGCAGTGCAGCTGTTCCGGGAACTGGCGCTGCCCGACCCCGACAACATCGGCTCGCGCTATCCGCACCAGGTCTCCGGCGGGCAGCTGCAGCGGCTCATGGCAGCGATGGCGCTGATCGGCGACCCCGACCTCGTGATCCTCGACGAGCCGACCACCGCGCTCGACGTAACCACGCAGATCGAAGTGCTGCGCGCCTTCCGCCGTGTGGTGCGCGAGCGCCGCGCCACGGCCGTGTACGTGAGCCACGACCTGGCCGTGGTGGCGCAGATGGCCGACCACATCCTGGTGCTGCGCAACGGCAAGATGAGCGAACTCAACGCGACCGAGCAGATCCTCTCTGCCCCGGTGGACGACTACACCAAGTGCCTGCTGGCAGCGGCGCGGCCCGCGGTGCGCGCCTCGGGACAGGCCTCGGGCGATTCGGCGCTGCTGCTCCAGGTGAAAGAGCTTTCATGCGGCTACGGCCCGGTGGATGCCAAGGGCCAGCCGGCCAAGCTGATCCTCGAAGATATCAACCTGAAGCTCTACCGCGGCCAGGCCATCGGCGTGATCGGCGAATCGGGGTCCGGCAAGACCACGCTGGCGCGCGCCGTCGCGGGGCTGCTGAAGCCCTGCCATGGCAGCGTCACGTTCGACGGCCACGAACTCAAGCCCACGCTGCAGCAGCGCAGCCCCGAAGAGCTGCGCCGCATACAGATCGTGTTCCAGATGGCCGATACGGCCTTGAACCCATCACAGACGATCTGGCGCATCCTGGCGCGGCCGCTGCAGTTCTACAAGGGCTTGCGCGGCGAGCCCCTCAAGCAGCGCATCTATGAGCTGCTCGACCTAGTGAAGCTGCCGCGCACGGTGGCCGACCGGCTGCCGGGCGGGCTCTCGGGCGGACAGAAGCAGCGCGTGAACCTGGCGCGTGCGCTGGCGGCCGAGCCCGACCTGATCCTGTGCGACGAGGTGACCTCGGCACTCGACACGGTCGTGGCCGCGGCGGTGCTCGACCTCATGGCCGAGCTGCGGCGCGAACTGGGCGTGTCCTACCTCTTCATCAGCCATGACCTGCACACCGTGCGCTCGGTGTGCGACGAGATCGTGGTGATGCAGCACGGCCGCAAGCTCTCGCAGGTGGCGCGCGCTGACTACGACCGTGGGCCGCACCACCCCTACTACCAGCTGCTCGCGCGTTCGGTGCCCGAGCTGCGCCGTGGCTGGCTCGACGACATGGACCACGCGGCTGCGACAGCGGCAGCGGCCCACCCCACCAGGGAGATACACGCATGATCCCGACATTCCGGATTGCGCTGATTGCCGGCGACGGCATTGGCAAGGAAGTGATGCCCGAGGGACTGCGCGTGGTGCTGGCCGCGGCCGAGCGCTTCGGCTTCGAGCTCGACTGCCGCACCATCGACTGGGCCAGCTGCGACTACTACGCCGAGCACGGCCGGATGATGCCGGACGACTGGAAGGAGCAGCTGCGCGGCGTTGACGCGCTGTACTTCGGCGCGGTCGGCTGGCCCGAGACGGTACCCGACCATGTCTCGCTCTGGGGATCGCTGCTCAAGTTCCGCCGCGAGTTCGACCAGTACATCAACCTGCGTCCGGTGCGCCTGTTCGAAGGCGTGCCCTGCCCGCTCGCAAATCGCAAGCCGGGCGACATCGACTACCTGGTGGTGCGCGAGAACACCGAGGGCGAATACACCTCGCTCGGCGGCGTGATGTACGAAGGCACCGAGCGCGAGATTGTGATCCAGGAATCGGTCTTCTCGCGCCACGGCACCGACCGCGTGCTGCGCTACGCCTACGAGCTGGCGAACAGCCGCGCGCGCAAGCACCTCACGGTGGCCACCAAGAGCAACGGCATTGCCATCAGCATGCCGTGGTGGGATGGCCGCGCCGATGCCATCGGCCGCGACTACCCCGAAGTCAAGGTCGACAAGCAGCACATCGACATCCTCTCGGCGCGCTTCGTGCTGCAGCCCACGCGCTTCGACGTGGTGGTGGCGAGCAACCTGTTCGGCGACATCCTCTCCGACCTGGGACCGGCCACCACCGGCACCATCGGCCTGGCGCCGTCGGCCAACCTGAATCCGGACCGCAAGTTTCCGTCGCTCTTCGAGCCGGTGCACGGCTCGGCGCCTGACATCTACGGCCAGAACATCGCCAACCCGATCGCGATGATCTGGTCGGGCGCGCTGATGCTGGACTTCCTCACGCAGGGACAGGGCGCGGGCCGCGCCGCGCACGACGCCATCCTCGGCGCGATCGAGGCGGTGCTGCGCGACGGTCCGCGCACGCGCGACCTGGGCGGCACGGCCTCGACCACCGAACTGGGCATGGCAATTGCCGAACGCGTCGCCGCCGCCTGAACCTTCAAACCATTCACGACTTCATTTGCAAACATGACTCTGACACTTGAACGCCAGGACCTGCTGCCAGGCCGCCAGCTCATCGGCGGCGAATGGCGCGATGCCAGCGATGGCCGCCGCCTCGACGTGACCGACCCCGCTACCGATGGCGTCTTCGCAACCGTGCCCGACGGCACGGCCGCCGACGCGCGCGCCGCCGTCGATGCTGCCCATGCCGCCTTCCCGACCTGGCGGGCCGTGCCGGCCAAGCAGCGCGCCCAGATCATCAAGCGCTGGAACGACCTCATGCTCGCGCACCAGGAAGACCTGGGCCGCCTCATTTCGCGCGAACAGGGCAAGCCGCTGGCCGAGGGCCGCGGCGAAGTGGCCTATGCGGCCAGCTACGTCGAATGGTTTGGCGAGGAAGCCACGCGCGCCAATGGCGACGTGATTCCCGCACCCGTGACGGGCCGCCGCATGCTCGCGGTGAAGGAACCGGTCGGCGTGGTCGCCGCGATCACGCCGTGGAACTTCCCGGCCGCCATGATTGCCCGCAAGATCGCGCCCGCGCTGGCCGCAGGCTGCACCGTGGTGTGCAAACCGGCCGAGGACACGCCGCTGACCTCGCTCGCGCTCGTGAAGCTGGCCGAGGAAGCCGGCGTGCCGCCGGGCGTGCTCAACATCGTGACAGCGTCACGCGAACGCACGCCCGAGGTGGTCGACGTGTGGCTGGCCGATGCGCGGGTGCGCAAGATCAGCTTCACCGGCTCCACGCCAGTGGGCAAGCACCTGGCTCGCGCCTCGGCCGACACGCTCAAGAAGCTGTCGCTCGAGTTGGGCGGCAATGCGCCATTCATCGTGTTCGAGGACGCGGACGTCGATGCCGCTGTCGAAGGCCTCATGGCCGCCAAGTTCCGCAACGGCGGCCAGACTTGCGTGTGCCCCAACCGCGTGTTCGTGCAGGCCAAGGTGCACGACGCCTTCGTCGACAAGCTCGCGGCGCGGGTGGGCGCGCTCAAGGTCGGCCCTGCCACCGAACCCGATTCGCAGATTGGTCCGATGATCAACGCGCGCGCAGTCGAGAAGATCGAACGCCACGTGCGCGACGCCGTGGCACGTGGTGCGCGCGTCGTGGTCGGCGGCGAGCGGCTGCGCTCCGCGCGCTGCGACGGACCCAACTACTACGCACCCACCGTGCTGGTAAATGCCGACCCGACCATGGAGTGCAGCTGCGAGGAGACCTTCGGGCCCGTGGTGCCGGTCACGCGCTTCGACACCGAGGCCGAGGTGATCGCTGCCGCCAACGACACGCCCTTCGGCCTGGCCGCCTACTTCTATTCGACCGACGTGCGCCGCATCTGGCGCGTGGCGGACGCACTCGAATCGGGCATCGTCGGCATCAACGAAGGCGCCCTGGCCGCCGAGGCCGCGCCCTTCGGCGGCGTGAAGGAATCAGGCTACGGCCGCGAGGGCTCGGTGCATGGTCTCGACGACTACATGCACACCAAGTACCTCTGCCAGGGCGGCCTCTGAGCCTCGTCGGGACGCGCTTCGGCGCTTATGCGGCAAGCGCCGGATAGTCGATGTAGCCCTTGGCGCCGGGCGTGTAGAACGTGTCCGGAGCAGGCGCGTTCAACGGCGCGTCCTGGCGCATGCGGTCGACCAGGTCGGGGTTGGCGAGGAAAGCCCTGCCCATGGCCGCCAGGTCCGCGCGGCCTTCGCGCAGCGCCAGTTGTGCGCTGGCCTTGTCGAGACCGCCGGCGAGGATGAAGGGGCCGTCGAACGCCGCCTTCAGGTCGACCTTCAGCTTCGCCGGGACCGGTGGGGCGCCAATTGCCGAATGGTCCAGCACGTGAACGTACATGAGGCCGAGCGCGGAAAGCTCCTCCACCAGCGCGAGGTACTGTTCGTCCACGCCCTCGAAGGCGCCGGCGCCGTTGAACACGCCGTGCGGCGACAGGCGGATACCCACGCGCTCGGCGCCGATCTCCTTCGCGGCCGCACGGGCGACCTCGAGCACCAGCCGGTTGCGCCCTTCTGCCGTGCCGCCGTAGCCATCGGTGCGGCGGTTGATGTTGGCGTTCAGGAATTGCTCGAGCAGGTAGCCGTTGGCGGCGTGCAGCTCGATGCCGTCGAAGCCGGCTTCGATGGCCAGGCGCGCGGCGGTCGCATACTCGCCGACCGCGGTCTGGATGTCGGCCTCGGTCATGGCGCGCGGCGGCGTGTGCGGCTGGCTGCCTTGGGTGTCCGTCCACATCTGGCCGGGGCATGTTTCCGCTGAAGCGCTGAGCACCTCGCCGCCGGCGGGCAGGTTGGCCTGGTGGCTCACGCGTCCGGTGTGCATGAGCTGCACCACGATCTTGCCGCCCTTGGCATGCACTGCCTCGGTCACCAGCTTCCAGCCTTGCACCTGCGCGTCGTTGAACAGCCCGGGGATTCGGGCGTAGCCGAGTCCGTTGGGCGACGGCGACGTGCCTTCCGTGATGATGAGACCGGCGCTGGCGCGCTGGGCGTAGTACGTCGCCATCAGGCTGTTGGGCGTGTTGTTGTCGACCGCGCGGCTGCGGGTGAGCGGCGACATCACGGCACGGTTCTTGAGCGGAATGGCGCGCAGGGAGAAGGCGTCGAAAAGCATGGGCTGTCCTCGAAAAACGGAATGGAAAAGAGAAATAGGTGTGGATGGCCTGGCAGGCTCAGCCCACGAGGTAGCGGGCGGCCGGCTTACCAACCTGGGTGGCCGCAAACAGTTCGGTGCGAGCGGCCTCGTACTTTCCCCACAGCGCTGCATCGGCGACCGAAGGCCACGTGATCGTTTCGCCCTGGTCCCATCCGGCAAGCGCCGCATCGACCATGTGCTCGGTCGTCATCAAGGCGTCCTGATTGAGGGCCGCCAATGGCACGCCCGACAGATCCCAGATCTCGGTGGCTGTCGATGCCGGCAGGACCAGCTGAACCTTCACGCCAGTGCCGGCCAGCTCTTCCTGCAGGCCTCGGCTGTACTGCAGCACGAACGCCTTGGTGCCACTGTAGACGGCGCTGATGGGCAGCGAATGGATGGCCAGCACGGAAGCGATGTTGATGATCACCCCTTCTTTTCGCGCGATGAAGGCTGGCACCACGGCTTGGCTCAGGCGCGTCAACGCCGTGATGTTGAGGGCGATCTGGGACAGCGCATCGCCTGCGGTGCGCTGGGCCACCGGTCCGAGCCGCGCAATGCCGGCGTTGTTCACCAACACGCGCACGTCGGCGTTGGTGGACAGGATCGTCTCGATCCGCGCCAGGTCTTCGTCCTGGGTCAGATCCGCCACGATCGCTTCGGCTTTGATACCGTGCGCCTTCGAAACCTGCGCGCACAGGGCTTCGAGGCGGTCGGCGCGCCGGGCGACCAGAATCAGGTCGTATCCACGCGCCGCGAGGCGATCCGCATAGACGGCGCCGATGCCGGAGGAAGCCCCCGTGACAAGGGCGACTTTCTTGGAGTTGGGGGTTGTCATTGAAGGCCTTCGAATAAAATTGAGTGCTCAACTAAACAAGTTGAGGGCTCAAATGTAGGTTTGAACCGCAGCCGCCTGCCGATGGTTCGGCACTCAACCATTTTCTGATCATGGGAATCACCAGCACGCCTGTCGACGCAAAAAGCACCGGCAACAAGCCGAGCCTCCAAGAGCAAGACATCCTGGGCGGACGGGTCTGCACGAACACGGCCCTGCGCCTCGCGGCACGCCGGCTCGGCCAGCTGTACGACGAAGCGCTGGCGCCGCTGGATCTCAAGGCCACGCAGCTCGCGCTCATGGCAGAAATACACAAGCTCATGGGTCCTGATCAACAAGGGCCGACGCTGCAGGACTTGGCAAGCCGGCTCGCGATCCAGCTCTCGGCCCTCACCCATGCGCTGCGGCCCCTGGTGCGCGACGGCATGGTCGAGCTGCGCCTCGACGCCAAGGACCGGCGGACCAAGCACGGCGTTCTCACCCCGCGGGGCAAAGCCAGGCTGTCAAAAGCCGTGGCGTACTGGGCCGCAGCCAATGATCGGGTCGAAGCGGTCCTCGGCCCTGTCTCGGCTGCGAACCTGAGGGCCCTGGCCGATCAGGTGTCCTCCGACGCGTTTCTGGCTGCATACAGGCAAGAAGACCGCGCCCCGTGTACTGACTGACCCGCCCCGGTGCAAGCAATGCTCTCCGAGACCAGCCCGGTGCTGGTCTTCATGGCCTGCGTGGCGCTGGCCACCTATGCCCAGAATCTCACGGGCTTCGCGTTCAGCCTGATCCTGCTCGGCCTGGTGTCGGTGTTCCACATCGCGAGCGTGAGCGACACGGCCAACGCCGCCACGGTGTTGAGCCTGATCAATGCGTGGACCTATTTCCGCGCGCGGCCCGGCGTGGTGCCGTGGCAGCTGATGAAGCCGGCGCTCAACGGCAGCACGGTGGGCGTGATCATCGGGCTCATGCTGCTCATGTGGCTGAGCGGCGGCGCGGTGGACTGGTTGCGGGGCCTGCTCGGTGTCTCGATTCTGGTCTGCGCGGTGCTGCTGGTGATGCAGGGCAGGCCGTTGATTGCCGTGTCGGGCCAGGCGAGCTTCGCCGTGGTCGGCGCACTGTCGGGCGTGCTGGGCGGGCTGTTCTCGAGCTCAGGGCCGCCCATCGTCTTTCACTTGTACCGCCAGCCGCTGGAGCGCGAGCTTGTACGCCGCGCGCTGCTGCTGATGTTCGCGTTCAACTCCCTCGTTCGGCTGGTCATCGTCGTGCCGACGGGGCACTTCTCGTGGCGTTCGGCGTTGCTGGCCGCGTGCGCGATGCCGGTGGTCTGGGGCGTGACCCGCGTACACCACCGGCTGCCGAACAAGCTGCCGCCGCGCACTCTGAAGTGGCTGGTAGGCGGCCTGCTGGCTGCCGCGGGCGCCACGCTGGTCGCGAGCGCATGGCTCGCGATCGCAGGAGCTCACTGAGGCGGTCGCTGTCACCTGGCCAGAAGGAACTCCCACTTCCCCATCGTGCCGCTTACGACGCGGCAACGGCCTCCTTGACGAAGTCGCTGTACTTGCGCAGCGGACGGCCGAGCATGTTCTGCAGGCGATCCGCTGCGCCTTCCGCACCGTGCATGCCGAACTTCTGAATCCCGGCCATCATGAGGCGCATGTCGTAAGCAAGCCAGGACGGTCCCTGCGCAGCCATCTGCGTTTCGAAGGCCGCCACGTCGTCTCCGCCATAAGCCACGTCGCGGCCGAGCGCGGCACTCCAGATCCTGGCCACCGACGCTCCAGTCAACAGCTCGGGCCCGACCAGCTCCAGCGTCACGCGCGGTGACGGCGCAGGCGCGCGGTCGCGGCGCAGCAGTTCGGCGACGGCGGTGTCCGCGATGTCTCGCGCATCGATCATCGCGACGCCCGTGGAGCCGATCGGCATCGGGTAGACGCCGTAGCCCTGGATCACCTGCTGGACCATGCGCTCGTTCTGCATGAAGTAGGCCGGCCGAAGGATGGTCGCCGGAATGCCCTGGCTCTCGATCATTCGCTCGACCGTGTGCTTGCCGGTGAAGTGCGGCACATCGGTGAACTTGTCCGCATGGATGACGGACAGATAGACGATGCGCTCGATGCCGGCCTCGCGCGCCAGGTTCAGCGCAACGAGGGCTTGGGTCACTTCGTCGGGCGTGACGGCGTTCAGCAGGAACAGCGTGCGCACCGATGAGAGTGCCGCGCGCAACGAGGGCACGTCGGTCAGGTCGCCGACGACCTCCTTGACGCCCGCCGGGAAGCGTTGCTTTCCAGCTGTGCGAACGAACGCGCTGACTTCGGCGCCGGCAGCTGCCAGGCCTTGGACGACGAGAGAACCGATGGTGCCGGTGGCACCTGTGACGAGAATGCTCATGAAAAAATCTCCAGAGTTAGAGGTGGGTAAAGGGGTTAGGTAAAAGGGGCCAGGGGTCGGTCAGCGCGAGAAGTCCGCGACGACCTTGCCGATGCGAGGGTCTGTGCGATTGCGTTCGATGGCTGCGGGGATGTCGTCGAAGCCCACGACTTCGCCGAGCTTCGAGATCAGCGTGCCGTGGGCGATTTCCGCTGCCAGCCGTTCCAGAAGGGGTGCGTCCGGCTTCGTCATGAACCACAGTCCGCGGCGGCCGGCGGGCGTGCGGGCAAGGATGTCGGGCGAGGACGTGCCGACGATCGCGCCGTTCTTCGCGAGCACTTGCCACGAGCGATCGAGCACTTCGCCGCCCACGTAGTCGAGTACCAGGTCGATGCCCTGCGCGACCGATTCGAAGCGCACGGTCTGGTAGTCGATGACGTGGTCCGCGCCGAGGCTGCGCACGTACTCGACGTGCGCGGCCGACGCCGTGGCGAAGACTTCGGCGCCCGCCCGCTTGGCGTACTGCACGGCATAGCCGCCCAGCCCTCCCGCTGCACCGTGAATGAGGATCCGCTGGCCTGCGGCGATCGGGCCCGCATGGTGCAGGCTGTGCCAGGCTGCCACGGCGGCGACGGGGACGCCGGCCGCATGAACGTCGTCAAGGCCTTGCGGCGTGCGCACCAGCTTCGCCTCGTCGACCGCCACGAAGTCGGCATAGGCACCCAGGCCGCCAAGCGGACCCATGACGCGATCGCCCACGCGAAAACGCGAGGCGCCGGGGCCGAGTGCCTCGACAACACCTGCAAGCTCGATTCCCAGGACGGCGGGCAGTTGGAGCGGGAAAGCCTCCCGGACGAAGCCTTCTCGCACTTTCCAGTCGATGCCGTTCACGCCGGCGGCCCGAACGCGGACCAGAACCTGGCCCGGTCCGGCTGCGGGCTTCGCGATCTCGGCGACCGCGGCGGCGGCCGCACCGCCATAGGCGCGGATCAGCACGGCACGTTGCGTGGTGGTCATTGCATTTCCTCTCATCGAAGTTGCGATGAGGAGAAGATAGGTCGTTGCATCAATAAAACGAAGATGCAAAAATGAAGACACCTCGTCTCAAATCCGAAACACATGGACCTGAACGCACTGAACGACTTCGCACTGGTCGCAGCGAATGGCGGCCTCGGAAAGGCAAGTCGCGCGAGCGGAAGATCGAAGGCGACCCTCTCTCGGCGCATCGCAGACCTGGAAGAGCAGCTCGGCGTGCGGCTCATCGAGCGCAGCGCCCGCGGGCTCAAGCTGACGGAAGCCGGCCAGATGCTGATGGATCGCACCGAAGGGCCGATGCACGAGGTGGCTGATGCGATGACTTCCGCGCGTGAAGGCTTGTCGGTGCCGCGCGGGCGCTTGCGCATCGCCTCGCCGGTGCTGTTCTCCCAGCTGGCAATGGGGCGCATCTGCGCCGGGTTTTGCGCGGCTTACCCGGAAGTCACGTGCGAGGTGGTGGCGGACGATCGCATGGTCGACCTGGTCGAGGAGCAGTTCGATGCCGCGATCCGGATCAATCCAGCTCCGGACAGCAGCCTGGTGGGCCGGTGCTTCGCCAAGGACCGGCTGGTGGTCGTGGCGGCGCCCTCCGTGCCTGTGCCAAAGCCAGGCAAGGGCAAGGTCAGCCCGGTTCCCGGCATCGTCTCAACAAACTTCCAAGCCGGGAATTGGACACTCGACGACGGACGCCTTGTCGTGGAGCCGATGCCTCGGCTCAGGCTTTCCTCGTTCCTGATGATTCGCGACGCTGCGGTCGCTGGCGCTGGCGCCGCGCTCATACCGCAGTCCATCGCATGGAACCAGCTCACGCGCGGAGAGCTGGTTCAGTGGGGAGTGGTGTCGGGCGTGGAGCCCGCGCTTTGGGTGCTGCATACCTCGCGGCGGCTTCCCGCGCCGAAGGTCCGGGCGTTCGTCGAATTCATGTGCGCGCTGTATCCGCAGGGCTCTCTCGTACTGAACGGTTAGAAGACCGGCAACGCCTCGTCAATCCGCGGTTGCGCCCGACTTCTTCACCAGCTCGGCCCAGCGCGGAATCTCGCGCGCCATGTGCTCGCGCAGTTCCTCCGGCGTGCTGGCGGCGATGTCCATCGCCAGCTGGCCGGACAGCTTGGCTTGCACGTCGGGCTGCTTGAGCGCCTTCACGATCTCGGCATTCAGGCGCTGGATGATGGGCTTGGGCGTGCCCTTGGGCGCATAGACGGCCTGCCACGACGACATCTCGAAGCCGGGCACGCCGGACTCAATCATGGTCGGCAGCTCGGGCACCAGCGCAATGCGCTTGCCGGTGGTCACGGCCAGCAGCTTCAGCTTGCCGCTCTTGACGAGAGGCAGCGCAGCGGTCACCTGGTCGAACATGAAGGGCACCAGGCCTGACGCCACGTCGGTCATGGCCGGCGGCGTGCCCTTGTACGGCACGTGCGTGAGCTTCACGCCGATCATGTCGGCGAACATCTCGCCCGCCAGGTGCGTCGAGGTGCCGGCACCCGACGAAGCGAAGGTGCGCTTGGATTCATCCTTCTTCAGGAGCGCGATCAGCTCGGCCACCGAGTTCACGCCAAGCTGGCTGTTGACGATCAGCACGTTGGGCAGCCGCCCGACCAGCGACACGGGCTCGAAGTCCTTCACCGGGTCGTAGGGCAGCTTCTTGTAGAGGCTCGCGTTGATGGCGTGCGTGCTGATGGTGCCGCCAAAGAGCGTGTAGCCGTCGGGCGCGGCCTTGGCCACATAGGCCGCGCCGATGCCGCCGGCCTGGCCCGGCCTGTTGTCCACCACCACCGACTGGTGAAGGCTCTCTCCCAGCTTGTTGGCCAGGATGCGGCCGACGATGTCGGTCGAGCCGCCGGCCGTGAAGGGCACGACGTAGGTGATGGTCTTGGCGGCGGGCCATTCGGCCTGCGCCAGCGCTGCGGCGGGTGCAAGTGCGAAAACGGATGCGGATGCGGCGAACAGCAGTCGCGCGGCGCGCTGGATGAAGGGCATGGTCTTGTCTCTCTTTGTCGATGTGTGTTGAAAGGGCGAGCCGTCAGCGGCCGCGGGCCTGGCGCCAGGCCGCGAACTCGGTGCGGCTCTGCTCTTCGGTCGGCGGATAGAGGCCGAGGATGGATCGGCCTTCGAGCACCTTCTCCTGCACGAAGTCTTCGAACACGGTCATCTCGGTGGCCTCGGCCGCGACTTCGTCGGCAATGTCGGCCGGAATGACGATGACGCCTTCGGCATCGCCCACCACCACGTCGCCGGGCCATACGGCCACGTCGCCGCAGCCGATCGGCACGTTGATGTCGATGGCCTGGTGCAACGTCAGGTTGGTCGGTGCGCTTGGTCGCTGGTGGTATGCGGGGAAGCCGAGCTTGGCGATGTCGGGGCTGTCGCGAAAGCCGCCGTCTGTGACCACGCCGGCCACGCCGCGCTTCATGAGCCGGCTCACCAGGATGCCGCCGGCCGATGCGGCGCGCGCGTCTTTGCGGCTGTCCATCAGCAGCACCGCGCCCTCGGGGCACTGCTCCACGGCCTGGCGCTGCGGATGGCTGCGGTCGTTGAACACGGTGATCGGATTCAGGTCTTCGCGCGCGGGCATGTAGCGCAGCGTGAAGGCCTCGCCAACCATGTTCGGCAGCGCCGGGTTGAGCGGATGCACGTTCTGGATGAACTGGTTGCGCAAGCCGCGCTTGAACAGCGCGGTGCACAGGGTGGCGGTGCTGACCTTCGTCAGCTTCTCGCGGGTCTGGGGATTCAAGTGGGTCTCCGTTCAGGTCTTCAAAAGATGTCCGGCTCGGGCACCGGCCGGCCGAAGGTGGTTTCGAGAAAGTCGAAGTCGCAGCCCTCGTTGGCCTGCAGGATGTGGCGGCCGAACATCCAGCCGTAGCCGCGCTCGTAGCGCGGCGCCGGCGGCGTCCAGGCGGCCTTGCGGCGCGCCAGCTCCTCGTCGCTCACTTCCAGGTGGATGAACCGCGCTGGCACGTCGACGCGGATGCGGTCACCCGTTTGGACCAGTGCCAACGGGCCGCCCACGGCGGACTCGGGCGAGCAGTGCAGCAGGCAACCGCCGTAGCTGGTGCCGCTCATGCGCGCGTCCGACAGGCGCAGCATGTCGGTGACGCCCTGCTTCAAGAGCTTGGTCGGGATCGGCAGCATGCCCCACTCGGGCATGCCGGCGCCGCGCGGGCCGGCATTGCGCAGCACCAGGATGTCGTCGCCGGTGACGTCGAGTTCGGGATCGTCCACTGCCTTCTTGAGCGCCGGGTAGTCGTCGAACACGAGTGCGCGCCCGGTGTGCTGCAAAAGGTGCGGTGCGCAGGCGCTGGGCTTGATCACCACGCCGTCGGGTGCCAGGTTGCCGCGCAGCACAGCCAGCGCGCCTTCGGCATAGATAGGATTGGCGAGCGGGCGGATGACGTCGTCGTTGAAGACTTCGGCGCCCTCGATGTTCTGCCCGATGGTGCGGCCGTTGACGGTGCGCGCTTCGGTCTTCAGGTGGCCGCGGATGCGCTCGAGCATCGCGGGCAGGCCGCCCGCATAGAAGAAGTCTTCCATCAGGTAGGTGTCGCCGCTCGGCCGGATGTTGGCGACGACCGGCACGCGGCGGCTCGCGGCATCGAAGTCGTCGAGCGTGACCGGATGGCCGGCGCGGCGCGACATGGCGATCAGGTGCACGATGGCGTTTGTGCTGCATCCCATCGCCATCGCGCAGGCGATGCCGTTCTCGAAATTGGCGCGCGTGAGCATCTTCGCCGGCGTCAGGTCGTCCCACACCATCTCGACGATGCGGCGGCCGCATTCGGCGCTCATGCGCACGTGGTTGGCATCGGCTGCGGGAATGCTCGAGGCGCCCGGCAACGTGAAGCCCACGGCCTCGGCAATGCCCATCATGGTGGCCGCGGTGCCCATGGTCATGCAAGTGCCATGGCTGCGCGCAATGCCAGCTTCCATCTCTTGCCAAGCCTGGTCGCCGAGCTGGCCGGCGCGGCGCTGGTCCCAGTACTTGAAGGCGTCCGAGCCCGAGCCCAGCACCTTGCCGCGCCAGTTGCCGCGCAGCATCGGCCCGGCCGGCAGGTAGATGAACGGCAAGCCCATGCTCAGCGCGCCCATCGTGAGGCCCGGCGTGGTCTTGTCGCAGCCGCCCATCAGCACCGCGCCGTCGATCGGGTGGCTGCGCAGCAGCTCCTCGGTTTCCATGGCCAGGAAGTTGCGGTAGAGCATGGTCGTCGGCTTGACCATGCTCTCGGACAGCGAAATGGCCGGCAGCTCGAGCGGAAAGCCGCCCGCCTGGAAGATGCCGCGCTTGACGTCGTCCACACGCTGCTTGAAGTGCGAATGGCACTGGTTGGCATCGCTCCAGGTGTTGACGATGGCGATGATGGGCTTGCCCACCCAGTCGGTGGGCGCGTAGCCCATCTGCATCACCCGCGAGCGGTGGCCGAAGGAGCGGAAGTCGTCGGGCGCGAACCAGCGGGCGCTGCGAAGGGTGTCGTAGGAACGTGGCATCGAAGGCTGAAAAGGGTCTCTTGGATGGAATCAACTACATTAAAACACTAATATATCACTTCGCCAAACGAGAATTCCAGCGAATGACTGCCCTCCCCCGGATCCGACTCGACCGCACGCGCCTGGCCGCACCGCAAGTGCTCGAAAAGCTGCGCGACGCCATCCTTTCCCTCGACCTCGTGCCCGGCACGGTGCTGGTGCGGCAAGAGCTGGCCGACCGGTTCGGCGTGAGCCAGACGCCAGTGCGGGAAGCCTTGCTGCGGCTGAGCGAAGAAGGCCTGGTGGACGTGTTTCCGCAGCACGCCACCCTGGTGAGCCGCATCGACATCGACGCGGCCAGGCAGGCGCACTTTTTGCGCCGCTCGATCGAGCTGGAAATCGTCCACCAGCTGGCCGGCGAAGCCCGGCCCGGCCTGGTGGCCCAACTCGAGGCGCAGGTGGCGCTGCAGGCCACGCTGGCAGCGGCGCGGCAGTACGGCGAGTTCGTCGGTGCCGACCGCAAGTTTCACCACCTGATGTACGAAGCCGCGAACGTGCCGAGCCTGTGGGACCTAGTGAGCCGCGTCTCGGGCCATGTGGACCGCCTGCGGCGCCTGCACCTGCCCACGGCGGGCAAGACCGAGGCGATCCTGCGTGACCACCGCGCCATCGTGCGCGCCATTGCCAAGGGCGATGGCGCCGCGGCGCAGAAGGCGCTGCGCGAACACCTCTCCGGCACGCTGAGTTCGCTGCCGGAAATCTGCGCGCGCCATCCCGACTTCATCGCGCCCAGGAACTGAGCGGCATGGCCCCGCGAACCAGGACAGAAGTACTATTTTTTTATTACTACTTTCATCGTATGCTGGCTTCATTCCAGGCTGGCATTCGGAAAGAGCGTTGCCGGCCGTTTCGAGTCAGCACGCCGGCGGCGCGCCAGAAACGCGACAGGCAACGATCATCAAGAGGATGGGACGCAAACATGGCTTACTCCAGTGCTCCGCAAATCGTCCGACAGATCCTGGAAGGGCCCGTCGCTCGGCCGGTGTTGCAACACTGGCGGCGCCAGCGGTTTTTCTCCGAAGCCGGTTTCGCCGGTTTCTTCGGCCTGTTCAAGAGTTTTGCCGAAGCGCGGAGTACGCTGCCTCCCAATCCGGAATTCGACAACGCCGCTCTGGCGGCCGAGTACGTGGACGTGCGCACGAAGAAGATCTTTGCCTACGACTATCCGGTGATGTGGTGGCTCGAACGCGCGTTCCGCGATGGTGCCACCAAGGTGCTCGACATCGGCGGCTCGGTGGGTGTCCACTTCTATGCGTACCGCCGCTATATCGAGATGCCGAAAGATCTGTCCTGGCGTGTCGTGGAAGTGCCGGCGATCGCTTCCATCGGCCGCGAGATGGCCAGCCATGCCGAGGCCGATGCTGGCGCGCTGAGCTTCGCCGAGAACCTGACCGAGGTCCTGTCCGGCAACGACATCTGGATCTCCGCGGGAGCCTTGCATTTTCTGGACAATGCGCGCCCCGCCCAGCTGCTCCAGCAATGCGAGCAGCGTCCGCGGCACATTCTCCTGAACAAGGAGCCGCTCTATGACGGCGAGGACTATGTGACGACGGTGAACATCGGCGACGGTTGCTTTGCGCCGGCGCACGTCTTCAACCGCCAGCGCTTCGTCAGCGAGGTCGAGGCGCTGGGCTACACCCTGCGCGAGCAGTGGCAGGTTCCCGAGCGTTCGCTCAAGCTGCCGGGATTCCCCGAGCATTGCGTGCCGGTGTACAGCGGCCTCTACTTCACGCGCTGAGTCGACGCGCCGGCACATCCACCAGCCACCGCCTCATGCAGGCTGGTGGTGGAGGCCATGGGCTGCGCATCGCATCGCCGCCATCCGCCCGACGGGTGCATCATTGCGGCCACGATCCCTCGCGCAAAGGAAAAAAATCCATGCCGTCAACCACCGACTACGAATCGATGTTCGAGTTCGCGCCGATGTCCCTCTGGCTCGAGGACTACAGCGGACTTCACCAGCTGTTCGAGTCGTGGCGCAGCGCCGGCATCGTCGATCTGGTGGCCCACCTGAATGCCGAGCCCCGGCATGTGCGCGAATGCTTGTCGCAGCTGCGGGTGCTGAGCGTCAACCAGAGCACGCTCACCCTCTTCGGTGCGCAGAGCCAGGCCGAGTTGCTCTCGCGGCTCGACAGCGTCTTTCGCGACGACATGACCGCGCCCGTCATCTACGAACTGGACCAGCTCTGGCGCGGCAAGCTCTGCTTCGACAACCAGACGGTCAACTATGCGCTCGACGGCCGCAGGCTCGACGTGCACGTGCGCGTGCAAGTGCTGCCCGGCCATGAGGCCTCGTGGGACCGCGTGCTGGTGTCGCTGGACGACATCACCGATCGCGTGCGGGCCGAGCGGCTGCGCCTGGAAAGCGAGCGCTATGCGCGCGAGCTGTTCGAGCGGTCGCCGGTCTCGTTGTGGGTGGAAGACTTCAGCGCGGTCAAGACGCTGCTCGACGACATACGCAAGCGCGGCATCAGCGACTTCGCAACCTTCCTCAAGGTGCACCCCGAGTTCATCACGCGCTGCATGCGCGAGATCCGCGTGATCGACGTCAACCACGAAACGCTGCGCATGTTCGGCGCCACAGGCAAGAGCCAGCTGCTGGACAACCTTTCCGGCATCTTCCGCGACGAGATGCACGACTCCTTCGCCGAACAGCTGCAGGACCTCTGGAACGGCAAGATGCTGCAGCAGCGCGAGGTGGTCAACTACGCGCTCACGGGCGACCTGCTGAACATCCACATGCAGTTTGCCGTGCTCGAAGACCGGCTCGCGAACTGGGACCTCGTGCTGGTCTCGCTGATCGACATCACGGCCCGCAAGAAGGCCGAGGCCTATCTGGAGTACCTGGGCAAGCACGACGTGCTGACGCAACTGCGCAACCGCACCTTCTTCTCGGAAGAACTGAACCGGCTGTCGCGCAAGGGCCCGTGGCCGGTGTCGGTGCTGGTCATCGACATGAACGGGCTGAAGCCCGTCAACGACGAGGAAGGACACGCCGCCGGCGACGCGCTGCTGCGGCGCGTGGGCGAGGTGCTGAGCAAGGCGGTCGACGAGCCGGGCTGGCCCGCGCGCATCGGTGGCGACGAGTTTGCCGTGGTGCTGCCCAAGACCGACGAGCGCGGCGCCGAGGCGATTCGCGACCGCATCGTTTCCATGCTCGAGCTGAACAACCAGTTCTATGCAGGCCAGAGCGGACGCGTGCTGAACCTCGCAATCGGCGTGGCGACCTGCGAAGCCGGCGACCTGCTCGACGCGGCGCTGCAGCGCGCGGACCGCGCCATGTACGAAGAAAAGGCTCGCCACTACCGCGAGAGTGCGATCGAGCGGCGGCGATGACAAGGTGCCGAGCCGCCACCGCTAAGGCAGCTTTCGCCCGCGGCTACTACTTCTGGCTGAGCTTCGCGGAAGCCACGTCCTTTTCCTTTTCAGCGCGCCACCATGCGAGCAACTCGTCGAAGCTGCCTCCGAAGGCGCGCTTCTGAAGCGCTTCGCCTGCAAAAGAGCAATGTGCCGCAGTGGAAGAGTCCAGCAACTGCTGCGATGCCACGCGATCGCACGCCAGGTAGACCCGCTTGAGCTCGTCGATGGATACCGAGGCGAGCCTGTCGTCGCCCGCATGCGCGAAGGCCATCATCGAAGTGCACAGCGCCAGCGGCAACATCACGGCAAGGCTTCCGCCGCATCTTTGATCTGAATGCATGTTCATCTCCTGCTAGGCCGGCCGAACCGGGGAAGGGGAACCGGAAAGAGCCGGCTGCGCAAGATTAGAGGGGCGCCCCCGCCCGCGCGTCATCGGAAGGAATGAGCGGAGGCAACCGCCGGTTCAACATCGTCAAACGCCATTCGACGTATAGCGCGCGAGAACTTTTCTCTATATCGTGCTTTCCATCACTTCAATTTTGGGGTCGAAAGGCGTATATGAGCGTTCTTGCTTCCCCCGCCCCCGCGCAGTTCGAGACGATTGGAATCTCTGCTCGCGAGCTTTCCGAAGTGATCGGTGCCGTCTACGACTGCGCGCTCGACCCACTGCTCTGGCCGGCCGCCTGCCGAAGGATTTCTGATCTCTGCGAAAGCACCGGCGGGGGCATTTGCGTGCATGACCTGCGGCAAATGCAGAACGACCAGCTGTTCGTGTTCGGGTACCAGCCGGAGTTTTTGGAGAAGCTGGGCGCCCAGTACGCCGACAGCCCCATGGCCGTGTCGGACGTGGTTGCGAACATCGGCGACGTCAACGCCCTCTCCATGGCCCAGTTCCACTTGCGCGAGGGCCGCTTCTTCAGGGAGGTGCTGGAGCCCTTCGGGCTGCAGGACATGATGTGGTTTCCCGCGCTGCGCACCGGAGGGCGCATGGCGTCGCTGCACGCCTCGCGCAGCGATTCGTCGCCGCGCTACCAGGAGCACGACGTCGGATTGTTCAACCTTCTCGCGCCACACGTGTGCCGCGCGCTCGCCATCTCCGACGCGCTCGACATTCGCGCGCTGCGCTCGGAAATGCTCGAGAAGACATTGGACGGACTGGCCGCCGGCGTTTTTCTCACGGCCCGCGACGGCCGCGTCGTCTACATGAACCGCGCTGCCGAAAAACAGATCAAGGCCGGGACGTCGGTGCGGCTTGCAAACCACCGGCTGGCGCCGACGGATTCGGCTGCGCGCGCCGCGCTGTCGAAGGCGATTGACCAATCAGCACGTGACCACGACGCCGCCGTTGACGGCCGTGCGAGCGAACATTCCGTGGCGGTGCCCGACGGCATCGGCGGCGGGTACATCGCCACCCTGCTTCCCATCGAGAGCGGCCAGCGCCAAGGCATCCTGGCGCCGTTCGCCGCCTCCATGGCCGTGTTCATGCAGGACCCGATCCAGGCCCCTCCCATGCCGGGTGAAGCCTTCGCGCGCCTGCACAAGCTCACGGGCGGCGAACTGCGTGTGCTGCTGTCGCTTTCGCAGGGGCTGGGCGGCATGGAGGCTGCCGACATGCTGGGCATCAGCGAAGCCACGGTTCGCACCCACCTGCAGCACATGTACTCCAAGACCGGCACGTCCAGGCAGAGCGATCTGCTGCGTCTGTTGAGCAACTCGGCGCCGCCGCTGGGCCTCCACTAGGTCGAAGCAGGCACGCCGCGCGGCGGATGCCGTGCGCGTCGATCCGCCGGAAGCACTGGCGCGATGCGGCCATCATGCGAATAATTCTCATTCGTTTGACTTACAATCGGCCGCTCTCCAGTTCTTCTTTCAGATGTCGTCGCCGGGATCCAGGCCCGTCGGCCCGGCGATTCCATGCGCAATCTCTTTGTCTTTTTGCCGCTCGCGGTGGCGGCCCACGTGGCCTGCGCGCAGGCCGCCCCCTCCACCATCGCCGCGACCGGTGAGCTCGACGCCGTCACCGTCCGCTCCGACCGCAACAATGGCTTCGTCGCCAACACGGTCGAGGCCGGTACCTTCCGCGGAGCCAGCATCATGGACGTGCCGGCCACCGTCAACACGGTGACGCGCGAGGTCCTCGAACTGCAGGGGGCGACCGGCATCTACGACGTGCTGCGCAACACGGCCGGCGTCACGCGCCAGCAGAACGGCGGCGATACCTTCGACCAGCTCGTGATCCGCGGGATTGCCGTGGAGAACCGCACCAACTACCGGCTCAACGGCTCGCTCGCGATCCCCAACGTGTCCGAAATACCGATGGAGAACAAGGAGCGCGTCGAGGTGCTCAAGGGCGCCTCGGCGCTGTACTACGGCTTCACCTCGCCCGCCGGCGTGATCAACCTCGTGACCAAGCGCGCGGGCAGCACGCCGGTGACGTCGATCGGCACCAGCTTCGACGACCAGGGCACGATGCAGGGCTTCGTCGACTTCGGGCGCCAGTTCGGGGAGCAGAACCAATATGGCCTGCGCATCAACGCGGCAGGCGGGCAGCTCGGCTCGACCATCGATGGCGTGGACGGCAACCGCAAGTTCCTGTCGGCTGCCTTCGACTGGCGCGTCAACAGCAGGCTCACGCTCAAGGCCGACCTGGAGTACTACCGCAAGAGCATCACCGAGCAGGCCGGCATTGCGCGCCTGGCGGCCGTCAACGGACTGATCGCGCTGCCGGCCCTGCCCGATCCGCGCAAGCTCATCGGCCCGCCGTCGGCCGTGTTCGAAGCCGAGGTGAAGAACGCGCAGCTGCGGGCCGACTACTCCCTCAGCGACAACTGGGCACTGATGGTGGAGGCCGGCCATTCGGAGGCCCAGCGCGACCGCCGCCTGGCGACCTTCAGCAACTACAACGTGCGCACTGGCGCAGGCCGCATCACGGGCAACGTGCAGCACCTGGAGCAAAGCTCCGACCTGCTGCGCACCGAACTGTTCGGCACCTTCGCGACCGGCGGCGTGCAGCACGAGCTCACGCTGGGCGCCGCGCAGAGCGACAAGAGCCAGGACCCGATCTTTCAGCGCAACTACGGCGGCGCCACCACGGCGCAGAACCTTTACTTTCCGCGCGCCATTGGCAATTTGCCGCTCACCGCGCTGCCCACCCAACCCACCACCGGCGCGCAGGACAGCCGGGAGCTGGGCCTGTACGCGCTCGACCGCATCAGCTTCTCGCCGGAATGGCAGCTGGTGGCGGGCCTGCGGCATACGCACTTCGAAAGCACGCAGTTCGCCAGCGCGACACTGCCGAGGATCGGCTACGACGTGAAGAAGACCACGCCGCTGGCCGCATTGAGCTACAAGTTCACGCCCGACCTCATGGCCTATGTCTCCTATGCCGAAGGCGTGGAAGAAGGCGAAGTGGCGCCCGCCGGCACCGCGAACCAGAACAACCGCATGCCGCCCGGCGTGAGCAAGCAGAAGGAAGCCGGGATGCGTTGGCTCACCGGCTCGGGCACGCTGGTGTCGGGCGCGCTGTTCGACATCGAACGCCCCGGCGCCTACACCAACAGCGCCAACACCTTTGTGGCCGATGGCCGGCAGCGCTACCGCGGCCTGGAACTCTCGGCGCAAGGCAAGCTGACGCGCCAGCTCGCCTGGCAGCTCTCGGCGCAGACGCTGGACGCCGAGTTCCGCGGCATCAACGCCCAGTACAACGGCAAGACGCCGGAGAACACCGCCAAATACACGGCCAGCGCCTTCTTCTCGTACGACATCGCAGCGGTGCCGGGCCTGTCGGTCAACGGGGGCGCCTACTACACCGGCAAGCGGCCGATCGACGACCTGAACCAGGGCTTCATCGGCGGCTACACGATCTTCGCGGCCGGCGCGCGCTATGTGACGCAGCTCTTCGGCAAGCGCACGCTGTGGCAGCTCAACGTCGACAACCTCGGCGACAAGCGCTACTGGTCGGCGGCGGGCACGCGGCTGGCGGTGGGCGTTCCGCGCACCGTCAAGGCCACGGTCAAGATCGATCTCTGAGGACGGGCAAGTCATGGCTTTATTGCGACGCGCCTGGTTCCAGATCCACTGGTTCATCGGCATCACGGCCGGATCGGTGCTGCTGGTCATCGGACTGAGCGGCGCGCTGCTGTCCTTTCGCGCCGAGATCACCGACCTGATCGATCCAGCCCTGCACCGCCTGCCGCATGCGGCCGACACCCGGCTGCTGACACCGGCCGAGCTGCTGGACCGGCTGCAGGCCGCGCAACCGGGGCGGCGCGTGGCAACGCTGACGCTGTTCGCGGAGCCAGGCCGCCCGGCGCGCGTGAACTTCACGCCGCCGCCCGGCGAGCGGCGCGGCGAGACGCGCTTGCTCGACCCATACACCGGCGGTCTGCTGCCGGAGCCGCGCGCCGAAGCCTTCTTCGAGTTCGTCGAAAGCCTGCACCGCTGGCTGCTGCTGCCGCGCGATACGGGCAAGCCGGTGACGGGCACGCTGGCCGCGGGACTTCTGGTGCTCGCGCTCTCGGGCCTGTACCTGCGCTGGCCACGGCGGCCGCTCGCTTGGCGCAGCTGGCTGCGCCTGGACTTTGCGCTCAGCGGCCGCGCATTCCTGTGGAATCTGCATGCGGTGGTGGGGACCATCGCGTTGCTCGCCTATCTGGTCTCCGGCTTCACGGGGCTCTACTGGGGCTTCGATGCGGTGCGCACCGTGATCGACGACGCGGCCGGTGAAGGCCGCGCCGTTCGCATGCAGCGCATGCAGGGCGCATCAGGGCCGGCCGACAAGACCGAAGGCGGCGCGCCGGCCAGGCTCGACCTGCAGCGCGTTTGGCGCTCCTTCGAGCAGACAACCTCGGGCGACTGGAGCCAGGTCACGCTGCGCCTGCCCACGCGCAATGCCGCGCAGGTCGAGGCCACCTACCTGCGCGCCGAGCCCGAGCACGAGCGCGCGCGCAACCGGCTCTATCTCAACGCAGCCACCGGCGAGGCGGCGCAGCACGAGCGATACGCCGACAAACCGATGGCTGGCCGGCTGGTGAACAGCATCTATCCGCTGCACATGGGCACCTACTGGGGCCTGCCGGGACGCATCGTGATGATGCTCGCCAGCCTGGGCCTGGCGCTGTTCACCGTCACGGGCTGGATGCTGTACCTCGGCCGCCGCCGAACCCGCAAGGCGCTGCGCGCCGAGCGCGCGCAGCTGGCGCTCGCCCGCGGCGGCACCGCACCAGGCCCGGAGCAAGTGCTGATCGCCTTCGCCACGCAGACCGGCCATGCAGAACGCGTCGCGCTGCAGACCGCGGCCGCATTGCAATCGGCGGGCCTCGGCATCGTGGTCAAGACCATGGCCGAACTCAGCGTCGATGCGCTGCTGAATTTCCGCAAGGTGCTGTGGGTCGTCAGCACCTCCGGCGACGGCGACCCGCCCGACAGCGCACGCCCGTTCGCGCGCAAGTTCGCGCAGCAGGCGGGCTCCCGGCTGCAGCACGTGCACTACGGTGTGCTCGCACTTGGCGACTGGCACTACGCCACCTTCTGCGGCTTCGGCCGCGCGCTCGATCGCGACCTTCGCAACCAGGGCGCACGGGCGCTGTTCCCGATGGTCGAGGTCGACAACGGCAATCCCGAAGCCATCGGACGCTGGCAGCGCTCGATCGCCGAGGTCTTCGATGTGCGTGCGGCATGGCCCTCTTCGCATGCTTCTTCTGCGGCCGAGCAACGCCCCTTCGAAGCCTGGCAGCTGTCGCGCCGTGAACTGCTCAATCCGGGCAGCCTGGGACATCCGCTGTTCGAGATCGAGCTGCAGCGCGCTGATGCGCCGGCGTGGCAGCCGGGTGCGCTCGTCGAGGTGCTGCTGCCGTCAGACACGCAAGCCAACGCCGGTGCGAGGCCCGCGCCGCGCAGCTACTCGGTAGCGTCGATCCAGGCCGACGGCTGCATACAGCTGCTGGTGCGCCAGGTGCGCCACGAAGGCGGGCTGGGACTTGCCTCGGGATGGCTGACCGCCGGCGCGCAGACCGGCGACACAGTGCAGATGCGGCTCGCCCCAAACCCGGCGTTCGCGCTCGTGGACGACGACGCGCCCTGCATCTTCATCGGCAACGGCTCTGGATATGCGGGACTGCGTTCGCATCTGAGAGAGCGCGTGCAGCGAGCCCACGCGCGCAACTGGCTGATGTTCGGCGAACGCCAGGCCGCGCACGACGCATTTTGCGCCGCGGACGCGGCGCAGTGGCGAGCGCTCGGCATGCTGGCGCGCGCCGACCTCGTCTACTCGCGCGACCAGCCCGAGCGCAGGTACGTGCAGCACTGCCTGGGCGAATCGGCCGACGAGCTCCGCCGCTGGATCGCCGATGGCGCAATCGTCTATGTCTGCGGCAGCCGCGAAGGCCTCGCACCGGGTGTGGATGCGGCATTGAGCGAGGTGCTCGGCGCGGACGGGCTCGATGCATTGATCGCGCAAGGACGCTATCGCCGCGACGTGTACTGAGTGCGGCATCAGGTCGCGGCACGCCCCGGCAATGGAAAGCCAACAACCCGTTGCTATAGTTCTTCCATTTTTAAGTTGTCCTGTACAACCGATGCGGAGAACGCGCCTTGAAACCATCCAGGAAGCCGGCTGATCTGAATTTTCCGAGGCCGCTGGTCACCGTCGACGTGGTCATATTCACCGTGTTGGACGACGCGCTGAAGGTTGTGCTGGTGCGCCGCCCCGAAGAGGACGGCGATCCTTTTCCGGGACGCTGGGCGTTGCCGGGCGGGTTCATCGATGTCGACAAGGACGCCAGCCTGCTCGACTGCGCACTGCGAAAGCTGCAAGAAAAGACCGGCGTCTCGGCACCCTACCTGGAGCAGTTGGGCAGCTGGGGCGGCGCGGACCGCGATCCGCGCGGCTGGTCCGCGACCCATGCGTTCTTCGCGCTGATGCCCAGCCAGGACCTGACGCTCGAAAAAGGAGCGAACGCCGCGCAGGTCGAATGGGTGGAAGCCGGGGCAGCCGGCCGCAAGCGCCTCGCCTTCGACCATGCAGAAATCGTGGCAGCGGCCATCGCTCGGTTGCGCAGCAAGGTCGAATACACCTCGCTTCCCGCCTTCCTGCTGAGCGAGCCTTTCACCCTGCCCCAGCTGCAGCACACCTACGAGGTCGTTCTGGGCCGCCCCGTCGACAAGAGCGCCTTTCGCAAGCGCATGCTCGACGGCGGCTTCATGGAAGAAGCCGGCACGGTGGAGAGCGCCTCCGGCCGGCCAGCCATGGGCTATCGCCTGCGCGACCGGTCCCAGGCGGCCCTGTTTCCCCGCACGTTCAGTCCGCGAGACGCCGCCGCACCCGGCGCTTGACTTTTTCTTTATGAGTTGTACTATGCAACTCACATAAGTTGTACAGTACAACCAACCAGGGAAAGCGCCATGAAGCAGAACATCCATCTCCTCGTGATCGATCCGCAGAATGACTTCTGCGACCTGCCGGCCGACTGGCTCGCCACGGAGCCATTCACGGGTGCGCAGATGCAGCCGGCACTGCCGGTGGCCGGTGCCCACGCCGACATGCTGAGGTTGGCCGGGCTCATTCGCGAAGGCGCCGGCGGCATCGACGCCATCACCATCACGCTGGACTCCCACCACAGGTTCGACATCGCGCATCCCACGTTCTGGCAGTCGCGCGATCGCGGCGCCGTGGCGCCCTTCACCACGATCACCGCGGCGCAGATTCGCGGCGGCGACTATTCGCCTCGTGATCGCTCGGCTTTGCAGCGCACGCTGGCCTATGTGGATGAGCTGGAGCGCAGGGGCCGCTACACGCTCATGGTGTGGCCGGTGCACTGCGAGATCGGCAGCTGGGGTCACAACGTGCACTCGGCCGTCAAGGCGGCCTACAACGCCTGGGAAGATGGACAGCTGCGCGTGGTAGAAAAGATCGCCAAGGGCAGCAACCCCTGGACCGAGCACTACAGCGCCATTCAGGCGGAGGTGCCGGATGCGGACGATCCTGGCACCGCGCTCAACATGCGGCTGGTCGAATCGCTCGACAGGGCCGACATGATCGTCATTGCCGGCGAGGCCAGCAGCCACTGCGTCAGGGCCACGGCGGAACACGTCGCCGCCAATCTGCCGTCAGGCAGAGCGGACAAGCTGGTGCTGGTCACCGACTGCATGAGCCCGGTGGCCGGCTTCGAGGCACAGCACCAGGCCTTCCTGAACGACATGGCCGAGCGCGGCGTGCAGCTTCGCGCCAGCGCCGAAGTGCTTTCCCTGCTGACCTCCAACCTCTGACACATCCCAACCAGGACCGCACCATGCAACCGATCATCCAGAGCCTGTTGGATACCGACCTGTACAAGTTCACGATGTGGCAGGCCATGCTGCACAGCCACCCGCAGACGCAGGCCGAGTACAGCTTCGTGTGCCGCAACCAGCCGACCTATCCGCTGGCGGAGTTGCTGGCCGACGTCAACGAACAGCTCGACCATCTCTGCACACTGCGCTTCGCGCCGAGCGAACTCGCTTATCTGCGTGGCCTGCGCTACATCAAGAGCGACTTCGTCGACTTCCTGCGCATCTTCAGCTTCCAGCGCGAGTTCATCACCGCCACCGCCGAGGGCGATGTGCTGCGCATCCAGGCAGTCGGGCCGCAGGTCCACACCATGGCCTTCGAGATCTTCGTTCTCGCCATCGTCAACGAGCTGTATTTCCGCCGCTTCGATGCGCGAGCGGCGCTGACGCAGGGACGAGAGCGCCTGCAAGCCAAGGTCGAGCTGCTGCGCGCTTTCGCGAACGAGCCGGCGGCCCGCCATCCTTTCGAGTTCTTCGACTTTGGCGTGCGGCGCCGCTTTTCTCGCGACTGGCAGCGGGAGGTGGTCGGCACGCTCAAGCGCGAGGTGCCGATGTATTTCAAGGGCACGTCCAACGTGCTGCTGGCCAAGGAGCTTGACCTGGTGCCGATAGGCACCATGGCGCACGAATACCTGCAGACCTACCAGGCGCTGGGTGTGCGGTTGCGCGACTTCCAGAAGGCCGCGCTCGAAGGCTGGGTGCAGGAGTACCGCGGCGACCTGGGCGTGGCGCTGACAGACGTGGTCGGCATGGATGCTTTCCTGGCCGACTTCGACCTGTACTTCGCCAAGCTGTTCGACGGCCTGCGCCACGATTCGGGCGACCCCATCGTCTGGGGCGAGAAGGCGCTGGCGCACTACACAAAGCTGCGTATCGATGCGCACACCAAGCGGCTGGTGTTCTCCGATGGGCTCGATCTGCAGACGGCCATCCGGCTCTACCGGACTTTCGCCGATCGCACGCAGACCGGCTTCGGCATTGGTACCAACCTGACCAACGACGTCGGCTTCCCGCCGCTCAACATCGTGATGAAACTCACCGGATGCAACGGTCAGCCCGTGGCCAAGCTGTCGGACAGCCCGGGCAAGACGCTGTGCGAAGACCAGACTTTCCTGGCCTACCTGCGCCAGGTATTCCAGATCGGAGATTGAGCGCCATGCTACGGATCACAGCCGCCCAACTCAACTACACCATCGGCGATCTCGCCGGCAACGCGGCGCGGATGATCGAGGCTGCACGCAAGGCCTCGGCCGACCAGGCCGACCTGGTCGTCTTCTCCGAGATGTCGCTGACCGCCTACTACCCTGCCGATCTGCTGGAGGAAGAAGGTTTCATGGACCGCGTGGAAGCCGCATTCGAGACGCTGGTCGCGGCCTCGCGCCAGATGCCCGCGCTGCACTGGGCAATAGGGCTGCCCGCGCGGCACGAAGGCGCGGGCAAGAAGCTTCGCAACGTGCTGCGCGTCATCCGCGGGGGGGAAGTGCTGCTCGAGTACGCCAAGCAGCTGCTGCCCACTTACAACGTCTTCGACGAGCGTCGGCACTTCGAGCCGGGGCCCGACGTGGCACGTGTGCTCCGCATCCGCGGGGTTCAGGTCGGACTGCTGATCTGCGAAGACGGTTGGAATGACGAGGCCCAGGACTATGCCGTCAATCCGTTCGCCCGCATGCGCGATGCGGCGCCCGACCTGGTGGTGTCGATCAACGCGAGTCCTTCCAGCATCGGCAAGCGCGAACAGCGGCACCAGATCTTCGGTGCGGCCAGCCGCCGCCATGGCCTGCCCATCCTCTACGTCAACCAGGTTGGCGGCCATGACCAGCTGGTGTATGACGGCGCTTCTTTCGCCGTCGAGCCCCAGGCTGGAGTGGTCTACGAGGCGCAGCGCTTCGCGGAGAACGTGCGCACGCTGCGGTTCGAGGACGGCCGTTTTCTCGCACTGGGCGGGGCGTTGCATCCGAGCGTGCCCGAAGGCTTGCCGGCCCTGGAGTTTTACCGTCAGCAGATCGTGCTGGGCCTGCGCGACTACGCGAGGCGCTGCGGCTTCCGGCAGGCGGTGGTCGGCTCCTCAGGCGGCATCGACTCGGCCCTGACGCTGGCGCTGGCGGTCGAGGCGCTGGGCGCCGAGAACGTGGTCGGCATCACGATGCCCTCGCACTTCTCTTCGGAAGGGTCCGTCAGCGACTCTGAAGCCTTGTGCCGCAACCTCGGCGTGCCGTTGAAGCACCACGCCATCGCCGGCATGGTGTCGCAGTTCACCCAGGGCTTCGAATCAGCATTCACCGCGGAGTTGCACGGTGTTGGCTTGGAGAACCTGCAGGCGCGCGTGCGTGGCACCGTCCTCATGGCCTACTCCAACAGCTTTGGCCACCTGCTGCTGACCACGGGTAACAAGTCCGAGATCTCGGTGGGCTACTGCACCCTATACGGCGACACGAACGGCGGGCTGGGTCTCATCGGCGACCTCTACAAGACGGAAGTCTTTGCCCTCTCACGGCACTTGAACGAGACGGCAGGGCGCGAGATCATTCCGCAAGCCATCCTCGACAAGGAGCCCTCGGCGGAGCTGGCGCCGGGGCAGAAGGATGCCGACAGCCTGCCGCCTTATCCGGTGCTCGACCCGGTCCTCAAGCTGCTGATCGAAGGAAGGCGGCTGGCGGAACCGGAATATCAGCAGGCCCTTGCATCCGTCGAGTCGCTTCGTGCGGACGCTACAGGCAAAGCGCTGGTCGAACGGATCCGCGGAATGATCGCGCGCAACGAGTACAAGCGGCGGCAGTCGCCGCCCATCATCCGGGTCCGGGCACGTGCCTTCGGGTCCGGTCGCCAACTGCCGATTGCCGCCCACAGGCCTTGAGGACCACATGACAACCACAACCAAAGCTCACGACGTCGCCGTCTACATCGGCCGCTTCCAGCTCTTCCACAACGCACAGCTGGCACTGCTGCAGCGTGCCCTGGCCATGGCCGCCGAATGCATCGTGGTGCTGGGCTCGGCATTCCAGGCCCGCACGCCGCGCAATCCCTTCACATGGGAGGAGCGCGCGGAAATGATCCGTCTGGCCCTTCCTCAAGCCGACCGCGAGCGTGTGCGATTCCTGCCCGTGCGCGACTTCTACGACCAGGCGCGCTGGGTGGCCGCCGTGAAGCAGGGAGTGGCGCACCTGCATGGTGTTGTGCATCCCGATTCCCCGTCGGTGGTGCTGGTGGGCCACCTGAAGGACGCGACCAGCGTCTATTTGCGCGAGTTTCCCCACTGGACCCTCGAGGAGGTGGGCCCGCAAGGAGACATACACGCCAGCGCGCTGCGCGACGCCTACTTCGGGGCGGCGCAAGACGGAACGCTGGAGCCTGCCCTGGCCGCGCTGGTGAACCAGGCGCCGGCCAGCACGCTGCAGTTCCTGCGTGCCTGGTCCCGTCTCCCCCACTACGCGGTGCTGGCGCAGGAATGGGAGAACCTGCGCCTGGAGCGGGCGCTGTGGGTCAACGCACCTTATCCGCCGGTCTTCGTGACGGTAGACGCCGTGATCCAGTGCGGCGAGCAGGTGCTTCTGATCCGGCGCGGCCGCGCGCCCGGCAAAGGCCAGCTCGCGGTGCCGGGTGGCTTTCTCGAGCCGCGCGAAACCGTCTGGCAGTCGGCACTGCGGGAACTCGACGAGGAGACCGGTTTGCGGCTGCTGGACAGCGATATCGAAGCTGCGTTCAAGGCAGTGCGGGTGTTCGACCATCCCGACCGCAGCCAACGGGGCCGCGTCATCACCCATGCGCACTGGTTCGACCTCGGCCCGCGGCGCCCGCCGGAGCTCACGGCAGGCGACGACGCTTCAGACGCGCAGTGGGTGCCTATCGCTGACCTGCTGGGCTTGGAAAACCAGTTCCATGATGACCACTTCCACATCCTCGATTTCTTCTTCGGATTGACGCTGGACGCCTCGGAAAGCAGCGCATATGAATAATAGAGATCGCTACCGCGGCTGCCTCCTTGGACTGGCGTGCGGCGATGCCGTGGGCACGACCGTGGAGTTCATGCCGCGAGGGACTTTCGAACCGGTCACGCAGATGGCTGGTGGAGGTCCTTTCGGGCTGCAGCCGGGCGAGTGGACGGACGACACGTCCATGGCGCTGTGCCTGGCCACCAGCATCGTTCGACAGCATGGCTTCGATGCCGTCGACCAGATGAACCGGTACTGCAACTGGCGCAGCGTCGGCTATCTGAGCAGCAATGGCGAATGTTTCGACATCGGCATCACGGTAGCGACGGCGCTGGATCGTTACCTGCGCACCCGCGACCCTTTCGCTGGAGACCCTGATCCAAAGACAGCCGGCAATGGCGCGCTGATGCGGTTAGCACCCGTTCCGATGTACTTTCGCGCAAGCGCTGCAGACACGTTACGGTTTGCCGGCGAGAGCACGCGCACGACGCACGGCGCCCAAGAAGCGATCGACTGCTCCCGCCTCTTCGCCCTGCAGCTTCGGGCAGCGCTGTTGGGAGCACGAAAGGAGAACATTCTCGCGACCGTCGTCCCCGGACCGCTGTCGACGAAGGTCGCGGCGATCGCATCGGGCAGCTATCGAGGCAAGCCGCGCGAGGCCATCAAGGGGTCGGGTTACTGCGTCGATTCACTCGAGGCAGCGCTTTGGTGCTTTTCGGGCACGGAGTTATTTGAGGAAGCCGTACTGGCTGCGGCAAACCTGGGTGACGACGCAGATACGACAGCCGCAATATGCGGTCAATTGGCTGGCGCGCACTACGGCACATCTGCCATTCCGCAGGGGTGGCTGGAGAAACTGGCCATGCGCGGCGACATCGAACTGCTCGCCGATCTGCTGATGGAAGGCCCGCATAGCTCCTGATGCATCGGTGCTTACGACGAAGGCGAGCTCAAGTGAAAGCGGTCTTGCTGCGCGCACTTTTCCACAGAAAAGTCCGCACCAATTCTTAAGAATTGTCATGCCAGCTGTTTAAAAAGCCGACCTCTCACTACATTGACAGCAAGTGCTTCAGTTGCAAGGCCCGCCTTGCCAACGTAGGAGGTGATTCATGGTCTTTGGATATCTCTCATTGACGGGCGCGTGAGAGAGAACATTCAACCTGATGGAGGCGCAAATGCAAGAGTCCGTCGTGTCGATCAAACTCGATCCCACCATCTATGAAATAAGGATAAGCCATGGCAACCATGAGGATCTCTCTCAAATCAAGGCCATGTCGAAAGTTTCCAGAAAAAGCATCCTGGATTCAAGAAAGCTCTTGAAGACAGATCATCCCACTGCTTTCAAGGGTGACGCAGTGCATGCCATCGAAGCTCGCGATGTGCTGCTTGCCGCAGATCTGGAGATTGAGTTTTCTCCTGCCTTTCCCTGGTAGCTCGAGTGACGTCGGTCCCCACATAGCTTTCACTCCACGTGGCTGAGCCTCTCGCTGGGTAGCTCTACGGCTTTCAGATTGGAGATCGCCGGCCCGTTGATCACATAGCCGCGCGCGTCGAAGCGGGAGCCGTGGCAGGGGCAGTCCCACGACTTCTCGGTGCCGTTCCACTCGACGATGCACCCGAGGTGTGGACAGGTGGCATCGAAGGCGTGCGCAATGCCATCCGGGTCGCGATAAACGGCGATCTTGTGCAGGCGGTGCCGAATGACGGCGCCTTCGCCAGGAGCAATCTGCTCGACCTTGCCCACGTCGCCCGATGTCAGCCAATCCGCGTACTGGACTGCGACGTTGACGTTCTCCTTGGCAAACTCGCCCAAGGCCTGCACTGATTTTCGCTGCGGGTCATACGCCTTCGCCCACGGGTTCTCGCGATCGAGAATCAGGTCGGTCAGCAGCATGCCGGCAATGGTGCCGTGCGTCATGCCGTTGCCGGAGTCGCCGGTAACGATGAACACATGGTCGTCGCCCGGATTGCGGCCGATGAACGCAAGGCCGTCGATCGGCTCCATCACCTGGCCGGACCATCGGTAAAGCGGCGAACCAATCACAGGGAAGTGCCGCCCCGCCCAGTCCGCCAGCCGCTCGAAGCGCGGCCCGGCGTCGTTCTCCTGTCCGGTCTTGTGATCCTCGCCTCCGACGATCAGAAGGTCGTGCAGATCGTCCAGGCGTCCCGCAATGCGAACGTAGTGGTACGGATCCAGCGTATCCCACCACTGCGCCCAGGGGACCGAGTCCTTGGCCACCCGCAGGCCGACCACGAATGTGCGATACGCCGCCTGCTTCGTATGGATGGTGAAGCGGTTGTTGACCGGCGTGTTCGTCGCCACCACGACCGCGCGGGCGCTGACGACGTTCCCGTTCTCTGTTTTGACGCGCGCCGGAATACCGTCATCGACTTCCACGACATGCGTGTCGCAATGGATGCGCCCTCCCAGCGCGACGATGCGCTCCGACAGGGCGCCGAGATAGGCGAGCGGATGAAACTGTCCCTGGCGCGGAAACAGCAAGGCCGGGCCGAGGTTCTGCGTTGGGCTCGGCGGTCCATCGACCGACACCACGTCGGAGAGGCCAGCGCGATGCGCGGCTTTCAGTTCTTTTTCCAGTTCGCGTCGCTGGGCTTCATGGGCCGCGAAGAGGTAGCCGTCGACCCGCCGAAAATCGCACTCGATGTCCTCGTCCTGCACGATGGCTTCGATCCGATCGATGGCAGCGGTATGGCTCTGCGCGACCAGGCGGCTGATCTCCTGGCCGTGCAGGCTCTCGATGTGGTGATAGCGATCGTCGAATGCGTTGGACAGGTGCGAGGTCGTGCGGCCCGTTTCACCGCCGCCCACAGGACCATCGTCGAGCACGATCACCTGCTGCCCTCGCTGCAACAGGTGATAGGCCGTGCTCAAGCCTGCGATGCCAGCCCCGACGATGCAGACGTCGGTCGTGCAACTTTCGGACAGCGGGGAATAGTCCGGAACGGAGACCTCCATCCAGAACGACGTGGTGGCGCCGGAATCACTGGGCATGATCGCCTCGCAAAGATGGCTGTGGGAAGCGGGAGAGACAGCTGCCATCAAGCGCGGAAAGTCATCAGGCCGGTGTCAGCCGACGGCTCAAGGCTGAGTCGGTATGCCTCTGGCGGTCGTTTTCGCACGCGGCCCATCCAGCCTGTCGCAGAGAGCGCCGGAGACGCCACTGCCGACCTTGCGCACGAACCACCTGCCCGACGCAATGATCTCCTCATAGTCCGACGCACGAAACCAGCGTGCAAGCGAAGGATCGATCAGGTGCAGGTTGGCCGCGTCCCAGGGGCCGTGTCCGGTGACGGGCTCCACGCGATGCCCCCACGGAGAATTTGCCAGCAAGGTATGGAAATAGATTTCGTCGGGCGCCTTGGAGAAACGCAGGAATCGTTTCACGGCCGCCTCATGCGGGTACGAAACGAGATACCTCACCGTATCGGGCGTCAGCGCCCACCATTGCGAGCCGAAGTACCACTGCGCAAAGAGCGGGAACGAACGACGCCCGAGCTTGCCGGCCAGTTGCAGAAGGCCACGCGAAAGCCGCACCCAGGTGAATTTTCGTCCATCCACCGGAAGGTCTTCGTAGAACCAGAAGTGGCGCACGCGTCCATGCAGTTTGCGCGTGCTGGTCAGGGGAATCATCTTGATGAAGTCCGCGCGCGCATGCGCTTGCAAGAAGGCGCGGAACTCTTCCATGGGGCGCACCGGATAGCAGTTGCCGGAGAGCAGCACGAAATGGCTTACCTGCGAGGCATCGCATTGGGCGAGCGCGGTGCGCATGAGTTTCAACGTGGCCTCGACCTGCGAGATCGCGCCCCAGCGTACGTCGACACGGTCGCTGACGTAGCGCACGCGAGGGTCATCGATGCGGAATGCGGAAACGTCGGACTTGGCATCCACATGAACCACGCAGCGCCCGACCGGAGCAAGGCGCCGCAGCAAGCGCTTTACCTGCTGAGGATCCGCATGGACGAGCAACAGAAATACCGGGCTCATGGCACAGTGGCATCTGAATGAGGATGGTCAAGCCAAATTCTGGCAGAGGCTCGGCCGTCCGGCGCCGGCGGAATTGTGACGCTGCGTCAGCGTGCTCCGCTACCGTCGTTCGAGTTGCGAACACGCGCGAAGCGGCTGACTTCGCCACTGATGAGCAACCGGTTCAGCGCGCTGCAGAGACCGCCGCGCGTTTGGCCAGTTCGAGCTTGGCAATGGCGTTGCGGTGCACTTCGTCGGGCCCGTCGACGATGCGCACGGTGCGCTGGTGCGCATACGCTTCGGCCAGCCAGAAGTCCTGGCTGACGCCGGCGGCGCCATGCGCCTGGATCGCCCAGTCGACCACCTTGCACGACATGTTGGGCGCCACCACCTTGATCATCGCGATCTCGGCGCGCGCTTCCTTATTGCCCACGGTGTCCATCTTGTAGGCCGCGTTGAGCGTGAGCAGTCGGGCCTGGTCGATGAGGCAGCGCGACTCCGCGATACGTTCGTGCCAGACCGATTGCTCGGCCAGCGGACGGCCGAAGGCAACCCGGCTGCGGAGCCGCTCGCACATGAGTTCGAGCGCGCGCTCGGCCGCGCCGATGGAGCGCATGCAGTGGTGGATGCGTCCCGGGCCGAGCCGGCCCTGCGCGATTTCGAAGCCGCGCCCCTCGCCCAGGAGGATGTTGGACACGGGTACGCGCACGTCTTCCAGCAGCACTTCCATGTGGCCGTGCGGTGCGTCGTCATAGCCGAACACCGAGAGATGGCGCAGCACCGTGACGCCCTTGGTGTCGCGCGGCACCAGCACCATCGACTGTTGCGCATGGCGCGGAGCGTCGGGATCGGTCTTGCCCATCACGATGAAGATCTTGCAGCGAGGACTGCCCGCGCCGGAAGAGAACCACTTGCGGCCGTTGATCACGTACTCGTCGCCTTCGCGGCGGATGGTGCACTGGATGTTGGTGGCGTCCGACGACGCCACGGCGGGCTCGGTCATCAAGAAGCCCGAGCGGATCTCACCGGCAAGCAGCGGCGCCAGCCATTCGTCCTTCTGCGCCTCGGTGCCGTAGCGCTCGATGGTTTCCATGTTGCCGGTGTCGGGCGCCGAGCAATTGAACACCTCGCCCGACCACGAGACGCGGCCCATCACTTCGCACAGTGGCGCGTAGTCGAGATTGGAGATGGCCGGCACGTCGCGGTGCGGATGCGGAAGGAACATGTTCCACAGGCCCGCCGCTCGCGCAACGGGCTTGAGCTCCTCGATCAGCGCTGGCACCTGCCAGGCGTTGCCCTGGCGGCGGAAGGCATCCATCTCGTGGTGGTATCGCGCTTCGTTCGGATAGATGTGCTGGTCGAAGAACTTGTTCAGTCGTTCGAGCAGGTCGCGGGTCTTGGCGGAGGGTTCGGCAAACATGGGACGTCCTTTTGCGGGGTTTGGGCAATTCAAACACCGCGGACTGTTGCGAGCCGTCCCGAAAGTGACGCGCGCCGCGCCCCTTTTTCAATGCCCGGGCGCGTCCGGCGGCAACAGCACGATCTTGCCCAGCGTGCTTCCGCTGTCGAGCAGCGCGTGCACGCGCCGCGCATCCGCGAGCGCAAAGCACGTGGCCGGCGGCGCATGCACGCGGCCTTCGGCCATGAGCGCGATGGCGGCCTGCATGAGCCCGCGCCGCTGCGGCACGTCATCGTCTACCGAATGGATCGAGAAGGTGCGCACGGCCAGGCTCCGGCTCAGGAGCTTGCGCAACTCCGCGAACACATCGCCGGCCGGCGGGCCGTTCACGATGTTGTAGGAGACCACCATGCCGAACGGTGCCAGCGCGCGCAGGCAGGCAATGAAGAGCTCGCCGCCGAGATGGTCGAAAGCCAGGTCGACGCCGCGCCCGTTGGTGAGCTGCATGACCTTCTCGGCCAAGCCGGACACGTCGCTCTCGATGATCTCGTGCGCGCCGTTGGCGAGCGCGAAGTCGCGCTTGTGCGGCGTGGAGGCGGTGCCGAATACGCGCAGGCCGCGGTCCTGCGCCACCTGCGCCAGCGCCGTGGCCACACCGCCTGCCGCACCGGGCACCAGGATCGATTGCGCGGGCAGATTGCCGTTGCTAGACAGCATGGCAAGGGCCAGCTGAAAGTTGCCGAGGCTCACGGCATCCTCGAAGCGGATCGCATCGGGCAGCACGAAAGGCGCGGCCTCGGGCACGCAGATGGCTTCGGCATAGCAGCCGCCGCGCTGCTTCAGTTCACGCGCGCTCACCAGCACGCGCTGGCCGACCTGCAGCGCGGTGACGCCGGCACCGACCGCATCGACGATGCCGGCCATCTCGTTGCCGGGAATCGCCGGCATCGGCGGCATCCACTTGTAGGTGCCATTGCGGATCAGCACGTCCGGGCCGCCGGCACCGATGGCCATGGCCTTGACACGCACCTCGCCCGCCTGCGGCTGTGGCAGCGGGAGTTCCACCAATTGCAGAACCTCGGGGCCGCCGGGCGCCTGGAGCTGGATCGCCTTCATCGTGGTGTGCCTCATCAGCGCTGCCCGTCGTGCACGGACACCTTGTCCTTGGTGAGCCCACCCAGGCGCGCATGCACCCGCCCTCCGGTGCCCATGACCAGCGCGAACAAAATCTCGTTCGGCCGTGGCGCATCCTGGATGCCGATCTCCATCGAGTTGTAGTGGCTGCGCACGTACGCCGCATGGATGTAGTGCAGCGGCACCATGAGCCGGTAGCCCGTGGCGGCCACGGCCTTGGCCGAAGGCACGATCGCCTTCGGCTCGCCGAGTACCTCGCGCATGGCCCAGCCGCCGGCCTCGTGCCACACCGCGCCGTGCTCCAGCTCGCCGTTCACGCCGACGATCGCGGCCTTGCTGTAGACCTCCACCTTGTCGCGCCCGAGCACCTCGACCAGCTCTGTCGCCAGCAGCGTGCCAAGCGAGCGCAGCTCGGCCATGAAGGGCAACAGGTCGGGTTCGTAGCGCCCGGCATACGGGTTGTGGATGACCGCGCAGGCGGCCGCCAGCCTGAGCGGCGTGGCGGCCGGCGGCCCGCCCTCGTGGTAGATGGTCTCGATGGAAAGGCTGCGCTTGCGGATCTCGATCAGCGGCATGGAGGGGTCCTCACTGTTTGGGTATGCGTGCATCGTTCACCACGGTGGTCCACCGCTTGAGCTCGGTGGCCACCATGGTGGTCATTTCTTCGGGTGTGCTGCCACGCGCTTCGCCGCCCATTTCCTCGAGCCGCGCGCGCACGGCCGGCACCTGCAGGGCCTTGAGCGTCTCGGCATGCAAGCGGTCGACGATGGGGCGCGGCGTGCCCGCGGGCGCCATGAAGCCGGCCCAGGAGCGCACGTCGTAGCCGGGCACGCCCTGCTCGGCAACAGTCGGGAGCTCGGGCATCTGGCTCCAGCGCTGTGCGCCAGTGGTGGCCAGCGCGCGGAGCTTGCCGGCCTTGATGTTGGCCAGCACCGCCGTCGGTGGCGCGATGATCATCGGCACCTCGCCGCCGAGCAAGGCCGCGACCGAGGCCGCATCGCCGCGATAGGGAACGTGGAGCAGTTCGACGTTCGCGCTCTTCACCAGCAGCTCACCGGCCAGGTGGTGCGTGGAGCCGATGCCGGCCGATCCATACGACACGCCGCGCGCATCGGCGCGCGCCGCGGCGAGCATCTCGGCCAGACTGCGATAGGGCGAATCGGCGCGCACGACCAGCAGGAACGGAAAGTAGGTGATGGTCGAGACCATCTGGAAATCCGTCACCGTCTGGTAGCTGAGCTTGTTGTAGAGCGCGCCGGCCACTGCATGCCCGCCCGTCGCAAGCAGCAGCGTGTAGCCATCGGGTTTGGCGCGCGCCACCGTGCCGGAGGCGATGGTGCCGCCCGCGCCGGTCTGCGCCTCGACCACGAAGGGCTGTCCAAGTCCCTTGGCCATTTCGGTGCTGACCACGCGCGCGATGGTGTCTGCGTTGCCGCCGGCCGCAAAGCCCTGGTAGATCTTGATCGGCTTGTCCGGGAAGCCCTGCGCCAAGCCGTGTAAGGGTGCCGCGCAGGCCAGGGTCAGGCCTGCGGCGACGAGCAATCGTCTGTGCCACATGGTTTTGTCTCCGATGGTTGTGGATGAAGGCCGCGGCTTGTGCCGCCGCGGTCCGGCTCCGGTGCTTCAGTTCTGCTGGACGATCGGGTTGCGCAGCACGCCGATGCCTTCGATCTCGACCTCGCACACGTCGCCCGGCTTCATGAAGCGCGGCGGCTTCTTGCTCCAGCCCACGCCGGCCGGCGTGCCGGTGGCGATGACGTCGCCCGGGGCGAGCGTGAAGATGGTCGACGAGTAGCTGATGAGCTTGGGAATGCTGAAGATCATGTGGCCCGTGTGGCTGCTCTGCACCACTTCGCCGTTGAGCCGGGTTTCAAGCTTGAGCTCGCGCCCGGGCGCGATCTCGTCGGCCGTGACCATCCAGGGACCGAAGCCGCCGGTCGATTCGAAGTTCTTGCCCGAGGCGATCTGCTTGGCATGGAACTGCCACTCGCGAACGCTGCCGTCGTTGTAGCAGGAGTAGCCCGCCACGTGATTGAAGGCATCCGCTTCGGCGATGTTGCGGCCGCCCTTGCCGATGATCACGGCAAGCTCGCCTTCCCAGTCCAGCGATTCCGACACGTGCGGCCTCACGATCGGAGCGTTGTGCGCGCACTGCGAGCGCCACACACGCAGGAAGATCGGCGGCTGCTCCGACAGTTCGCGGTGCATGCCGGCGGCCAGCACCTCCTGGTGGTGGTCCATGTAGTTGCGCACCGCGCAGACGATCTTCTCGGACTTGGGGATCGGCGGAAGAAAAGTGATGTCCGCCAGCTTGGCCGCGATGGGCAGTCCCTCCACGTGCTGCGCCGCCTGCAGGTACTCGCCCGAGGCGATGTAGTCGACCAGGCCCGCATGCTGCGGACGCGCCTTGCCGAGATCGACCACGCCGTCGCCGACGACGGCGCCCCAGGTTTCGCGGCCTTGATGGACATATGACAAAAGCTTCATGGGAACTCCGATTGGGATGTGTGGGGTGGAAAAAATGGTGGCCGGGTCAGGCGGCAGGCGTCACTGGCGTCACGGGCGCGCGCGATTCGAACTGCGCCTGCCACTGCGCGAGCGGCATGAAAGTCGGGTCCTTGCGGCAGGCCTCCTCGGTCTCGCGCATCAGCGTCTCGTCATCCTTAGAGAGATCGAGCGGATCGCCATGCGGCTGCGCGATGTAAAACGGCGTGTCGACGTAGATCTCGACCGTGTTGCCTTCGGGGTCGAGCATGTAGACCGAGAGCGCATTGCCGTGGTTGAGGCCGCGGATGCTGGTGGCGCCCCGTGCCTCGGCCCGCGCCGAGATGTCGCGCAGGTGCTGGATGCTCGGCACCACGAACGAGATCTGCATCACGGTGCTGAACTTCGCCTCCGGCGGCCGGCCCGACGCCAGCACCAGTTGGTGGTGCTGGTCCGGGCTGGCGCTGGTGAACACCAGCTGGTTCTTGAACGTGCGGCCTTCGCCGCGATCGGTGATCGTGAGGTCGAAGGTCTCTGTGTAGAAGGCCACCATCCGTTCCAGATCGGTGACGAAGATCCCGAAATGCGATGGCGTGGGTCGAGTGACCTTGAGCATGCTGTCTCCAGATGGGCGGGGCTGCGCACCCCTTATGTTTGTGCGGCCTCGACGGCCCGGAGCGCGGCCAGCACGTTGCGCTGCGTGCTGAGGATGTGTTCCTCGAGCAGCGCACAGGCCGTGTCCGTGTCGCGGCGCAAGGTGGCGTCCATGATCTTGCGGTGCTCGTTCGACTTGCGGCGCGCGGTCTTGCGGTGGCGGGCCGAAAACCGCCGGTAGCGTTCGGCCTGGTCGAACAGGCTCGCGCCCCACACGCGCTGGCGCAGCGAAGGGCACGCGGCCAAGAGCGACAGGTGAAAGGCGCGGTGCAGCTGCGACCAGTCGTTGTCCAGAATGACCGGGCCATCGCTCAGGCGCGACTCCACTTTTTCGAGCCGGTGGAAGGCGGCCAGGATCGCGGCCTCCCAAGCGTCGTCGCCGTGGGCAATGGCTTCACGCAGCGCGGGCACGTCGAGCATCACGCGCATGCGCGTGATGTCGGCCAGGTCGTCTTCCGAAATGGGCGCCACGCGAAAGCCGCGGCGCTCGTCGGCGCGCACGAGGCCTTCTTGCGCCAGCCGGCTGAGCGCCTCGCGCAGCGGGCTGCTCGAATAGCCGTAGGCGGTCTGGAGCTCGTCGAGCTTGAGCTTGGCGCCGGCCTCGAAGGTGCCGGCCAGCACGTCCTGCCGCAAGCGGGTGAAGGCCTGCTCGACCAACGGTGGTTCGTAGGCGGGGGAGATTTCTTGTTTATGCATGGAAATCATTTTATGCACCGCCTCTCATGCCGGGCCGCTCGCCCGCCTGGCGCCCACGAGCACGAACAGCATGGTCGCGGGCTTGTCGCCGAGGTTGCGCCATGCATGCCGGTTGCCGTGCTGCACCGCCACGTCATGCCGGCGCAGCAGCACCTGCGCACCGTCGTCGAGTTCGAGCGTGATCTCGCCGTCGAGCACGATGTCGTAGTCGATGCTGTCGGTGGTGTGCATGCCCGGGTGGTCGGGCTCGAAGGTCTCGGCCAGGCCCGGCACGAGGCGGCCGGCCTCGGCGCCGAACGCGGCCGCATCGAAGTCGGCGCGCATCATTACTGCGTCGGGCGGGAAGCTGACCATCATGACGCGGGTGCCGCCCGCGGGCGGCGCGAACCCTGCCTCGCCCGTGCGGTCTCTTGCAGTGCCCGCGCCCACGGTGTCGGCGGCCTCCGTCGCCCACAGCAGCGCTGCGCCATGGCCGGGCAGGGTCGTGAACTCGACGCTGCGCGGCGCAACGCCATCCGAGAGCACCCGGGCCTTGCCGTCGGCGCCCGTGCCTGCCACCACGCGTCTGATTTTCATGGCGTGCCTCAGGGGTTGATGACGAAGTTGCTGAAGCCGCCGTTGCGGCTCGCGATGCCGGAGATCGCTTCGTTGATGCGGTCGAGCGGATAGCACACATGCTCGAACACCGAGAGGTCGAGCGTGCCGGCCTCGGCCATGTCGGCCATGTCTTGGCCCTCGCCTGCGGTGAACCAGGCCGAGCCCTCGATGCTCTGCTGCTCGTCCATCATGGTGTGCAGGTCCATGCCCACCATGCCGGCGATGGCGCCGATGTTGAAGGCGCGGCCGCCGCGCTTCAATGCGCGCACGCCCTGCTGGAAGGTTTCATGCGGCGCGCCGGGTCCCAGTGCGTCGATGAAGGTGTCCACGCCGAGGCCGTCGGTGCGGGCCTTGGCCCATGCGTCGATCGCCTCGCCGTCGGCATTGGAAAAGATCTCGATGCGATCGGGTGCCAGCGCCTTGACGCGCTCCAGCAGCTCCCGGTTGCGCCCGGTGCCGAGGATGCGCGTGGCGCCCATGGCCAGCCCGAAGAGCGCGCCGCCGATGCCCAGCGTGCCGCTGATGCCGTTGATCAGCACGCTGCGGCCGGGACCGATCTTCGCCTTGCGCATCGCGGAGTACATGGTGCCCAGGTAGCCGAAGCGCGCTGCCTGGTTGAAGCTCACGTTGTCCGGCAGCTTCACCAGTGCGTACTGCGGCGCGATCATGTATTCGCACAGGCCGCCGTACGGATAGTTCTTGTACAGCTTGAGCGAGTTCTGTGAGAAGCCGAAGTAGCCGCTGAACGCGTAGTGCGTGCAGTTGATGAGATCGCCGTTGCGGCAGGCGCGGCAGCCGCCGCAGTAGAGGCTGGGGTTCACGTAGACGCGGTCGCCCGGCTTCCAGGTGTGCACGTGCGAGCCGACTGCCGTCACCTCGCCCGCCGGGTCCAGCCCGAAGACCGCGGGCAGCGGCGGCAGCGGCAGCTCCGGAAACCAGGTCGTCCAGTTGGCCAGGATGTTGCCCAGGTTGGGCACGATGCCGCAGGCGCGCACCCGCACCTGCACGTCGTTGGCGGCGGGCTGCGGAATCGGCAGCTGCTCGACTTCCATCGGGGCGCCGACCTTGTGCAATCGGGCGGCTTTCATCGTCGTCATGGTGTCTGTCTCCTTGCTGGGGTTGTCTGAACGTCTAATGCACAAATCTCGTTTTATGCATTCTTTTCGTCCAAGCGCCTTGACGCCATCGGGGACAACCCTTGGTGCACGAAACATTGTTTTATGCACAATTCTATCTTCATGCATTCAGAAGACACCATGCTCCAATATCCCGAACCCGTCGACGTGGCCGTCATCGGCTTCGGCCCCGTCGGCGCCACGCTCGCCGCATTGCTGGGCCGGCGCGGCCTGCGCGTCGCGGTCTTCGACAAGTCGGATCAGATCTATCCGCTGCCGCGCGCCTTTGCGCTCGACCACGAGGCGCTGCGCGTGTTCCAGGAGATCGGCATCGCCGGCACGCTGGCGCCGCACATGACGCCCTACCGCCCGACGATCTACCAGGGTAGCGACCGCGAACCCATCCAGCATTTCGACATGGGGCCCTCGCCCTACCCGCTCGCGTGGGCGCCGTCGTACACCTTCAACCAGCCCGCGCTCGAAGCCTCGCTGCGTGAAGCGGTCGGCAAGCTACCCAGTGTGTCGATCCATCTCGGGCACGAAGTGCTGCAGCTGAGCCAGTCGCCGGACCACGCCCTGCTTGCCGTCCGCCGGCCCGACGGCACTGAGGCGCAGGTGCGCGCGCGCTACGTCGTGGGTTGCGACGGCGGCACCAGCCCCACGCGCAAGCAGATGGGCCTGAAGCTCAAGAGCCTCGACTTCGACGAGCCCTGGATCGTGGTCGACATGCACGTCGATGAAGACAAGCTCGACCGCCTGCCCGCCACCAACGTCCAGTACTGCCATCCGTCGCGGCCCTGCACTTACGTTGTCGGCCCCGGCACGCACCGACGCTGGGAGTTCCTTCTGCTGCCCGACGAGGCCGAGCAGCGCGCGCTGCCGCCCGAGTCGATCTGGCAACTGCTCGCCCCCTGGCTCACGCCCGCGGATGCGCGCATCTGGCGCGCGGCGACCTACCGTTTCCACGCGGTGGTGCTCGAGCAATGGCGCAAAGGCCGCGTGCTGCTCGCAGGCGACAGCGCCCACCAGATGCCGCCGTTCCTGGCCCAGGGCATGTGCCAGGGTTTGCGCGATGCCGTCAATCTGGCATGGAAGCTTCAATGGGCGCTCGAGGAACGCGCGCCCGAGAGCCTGCTCGACAGCTACGGCAACGAGCGCGGGCCACAGGTCGAGGAGGTGACGGCAACCGTCAAGCGCCTGGGCCAGATCATCTGCGAGCGCGATCCGGTGCGCGCCGCGGAGCGCGACCGCCGCCTGCGCGACGAGCAAGGCGGCCAGGTGCGCATGCAGCTGCGCCAGAGCCTGCTGCCTGGCGTGCACCATGGACTGATCGACCGCGACGAACCGCCCGCGGGCACGCCCTTTCCACAAGCCATCGGATCGATCGAGGCCGGCGCAGCGCCGCAGATGATGGACGACCTGCTGCCGCACGGCTTCCTGCTCGTGCTGCGCCATGCGCCCGATGCAGCCTTGCTGCGTGTCTTGCGAGAACCGGCGGCAGCCCTGGACGCGCAGCTGCTGTGCATGGATGCCGCAGCCGAATCATCCAGCGTGGCGGCATTGGCCGAAGCCGACGGCATCCTCGCCGCCTGGTTCGAGCGGCACCAGTGCGAGGCCGCGCTCGTGCGGCCGGATCACCTGGTTTACGGCGTGGCGCGCAGCCCCGAAGACATCGACGCCTTGGTGCAGCGCGCCTGCAAAGCACTCGGCACCACGCTGGATCGCAGCGCCACCGCTCTGCAGGAACCCGCATGACCGACACCGAAGCCCTGCTGCTCGAACTGGAGACAGAGCGTTGCGACGCCATGGAGCGCGCCGACTTCGCGCGGTTGCGCGAGATCCTTCATCCGTCGCTCACGCATGTCCATGCCAAGGGTCAGATCGACGACTACGAGAGCTACTTCCGCTCGGGCGGCACGCATGTGGACTACCGGCAGATCGACCGCTCCGAACTGAAGGTGCAGGTGCTCGGCAACACAGCGCTCATGACTGGCCGGCAGTTGCTGGTGGCCGTGCGCAAGGACGGCAGCGGCACCGTGCGCATCGACTCGCGCGTGATGCAGGTCTGGGCCGAACACGAGGGCCGCTGGCGACAGCTGGCGTTCCAGACCACGCCGCTTGCCATGAGCGTGACCTGAACGTCTCGGAAGCGCCCGTCTTCTTCAGGTGCCTGCCGGCTGCCGCTGCATCTCGACCAGCGCGCGCAATGCGGCCAGATAAGACTGCGGACCCAGCCCCTGGACCGTGCCCCTGACGGCCGGCGAGATGATCGAGTGCGCCCGCCAAGCCTCGCGCGCGGCGATGTTCGACATGTGCACCTCGATGACCGGAAACGGCATCGCCTTGATCGCATCGTGCAGCGATACGCCGTGCTGCGTGAGGCCCGCCGGGTTGACGAGCGCACCCTGCGCGTCGTCGATGTGCGTGTGCAGGAAGTCGACCAGGTCGCCTTCGTGGTTCGACTGGATCCTTTCGAGCGTCACGCCGAGTTCACCCGCGAGCGTTTGCAGCCGCGCATCGATCTCGGCCAGCGTGGTGGTGCCATAGATGTGGGGTTCGCGGCGACCGAAAAGGTTGAGGTTGGGGCCGTGCAGGACGAGGATCTTCATGGTCGGACTCGCGTGGCTGAGGCTCATTTGCGGATCCGCGCGATCTCGTCGCCGTAGAGCTTGACCATGGCGGGGTCGTAGCTGGCGGCAAAGCGCTCGACAACGGGCTTTGCGATTTGCCGCATGCGGGCCTGCTCGGCCGGTGCGAGCTCGTTGAATTGCGCGCCCTTGGCCTGGAGCTCGCCCACCGCCCTTTGCGCGGCGGCGCGGCTCACCTGCCGCTGGTAGCCGCGCGATTCGTCCGCAGCCTCGCGCATCATTTTCTGCTCGGTGGGACTCAGCGAGTCCCAGAACTTCTTGCTGACCAGCACGATGTTGGCCGCATACACGTGGTTGGTGGCGCTCACGAACTTCTGCACCTCGAAGAATTTGTTCGAAAGGATCACCGAGTACGGGTTCTCCTGGCCGTCCACCGCCTTCGATTCGAGCGCGCCATACAACTCTGCAAACGGCATCGGCACCGGGTTGGCCTTGAAGGCCTTGAAGGTCTCCAGGAACACGGGATTGGGAATCACGCGGATCTTCAGGCCCTCGAGGTCCTCGGGCTTGGTGATCGGGCGCTTGCTGTTCGTCACGTTGCGAAAGCCCAGGTCCCAGTAGCCGAGCGCGACCAGGCCCTTTTCCGGCAGCTTGGCGATCAGCGCCTGGCCGAGCGGGCCGTCGAGCAGCGCATCGGCCTGTGCAAAGTTGCCGACCGCGAACGGAAAGTCGACCAGGCCGAACTCCTTCACGATGCCCGCAAGCGAGGTGGTGGCCGGCGCCGACATCTGCTGCACGCCGCCCTGCAGCGCCGACTGTTGCTGCATCTCGTTGCCCAGCTGCGAGGCCGGGAACTCCTGCACCTTCATCTTGCCACCGCTCTTGGCCGAGAGCAGTTCGGCGAAGCGCTTCACGCCGAAGCTCACCGGATGGTCGGCATTGTTGAGGTGGCCGAAGCGGATCACCCGCTCCTGCACGTCTTGTGCAAATGCGGGGACGGCCAGTGCAAAGGCCAGGCCGGCGGCGGCCAGTGAACGATGAAGCTTTCTCACGGTGATCTCCAACAACGAGTGATTCAGCGCGATCTTATGAGGAAAATGGAAATCTTTTCCACTAGTGAAAACACTTGGCAAAAGCTAGAGTTGCGCCTGTCCATTCTTCGCACGACATGACCGCCATACTCGAACGCAGCTTCAAGATGCTTGAGCATCTCGCCGGCCACCCGGAAGGCCGTGCCCTCTCCGCGCTCTCGGCCGAGCTCGACATGCCATTGAGCGCCACCCATCGCCTGCTGGGCGAACTGATCCGCTGCGGCTACGTGCGCCAGGACCAGAGCCACGGCGACTACATGCTCACCATCAAGCTCGTGTCCCTGGGCTTGAGCTTCTTGAGCAACAGCGGCATCGTGGACGTGGCGCAGCCGCTGCTCGACCGGCTCGCGGCCGAGGCGGGCGAGCTGGTGCGGCTCGCGGTGGTCGACGGCGACGAGCTCACTTTCGTCGCCAAGGCGCAGGGCGCAACGCGCGGCCTGCGCTACGACCCGGACATGGGCCTGTCGGTGAATCTGTCGTGCAGCTCCGCAGGCCATGCGTGGCTTTCAACCATGACCGACGAGCAGGCGCTGCAGCTCGTCGCCAGGCAAGGATTCGGCAAGCCGGAAGACTACGGCCCGAAGGCGCCCACCAGCGTCAAGGCACTGCTCGCCTACCTGCGTACGGCGCGCAAGCAGGGCTTTGCGATGATCAACGAGGTGTTTGCGCCGGGCATGAGCGCCATGGCCGCGCCCGTGCGCAGCGGCAACGGGGCAGTGATCGGCGTCATCACCATCGCGGGGCCGCTGGTGCGCCTGACGGAAGAACGCATGCGGGAACTGGCGCCGGCCCTGCTCGCGACGGCGCAAGACGTTGCGCAGGCCAGTGGGGCTTCGGCGCTGTTCAAGCGCAGGTCGCTCAGTACTTGATGGTGATCCCGGCCTTCACGCCGTTGTTGGTCTTGCCGTCCGACAGCACGCCGCCCGTGAGCGAGACGTTGCCGCCCGTGCTCGCGCCCAGCGAGTAGGTGGGCCGGGGCGTGGAGGTGTCGGTGCCGATGTAGGTACCGCTGCCGTCGGGCCGTTGGACACCGACGGTGGCGCCCTTGGTGTAGGCCGAGGTTTCGGTGGAATTGACGTTGGGCGCCACGTACAGGGTGCCCTTGTCGTCGCTGTCGACAGGCACTTTCACGGGTTCTGCCATCGCAGCGGCGGCGGCCCACCACGCGGCCGCGCCGAGGCAGGCAAGGATCAGTTTGCTCATCCCCCCAATCCTAGGGGCTGCGCGCACCGGAGCCGGTAGGACACAGGCGATTTGTCACGCCTCGTTGCAATACCAGCGGGGCGCTTGTCTCGTTCTGGAAGGGGCGCACCGCTCATGTGCGCGGGCGGCGCAATTTCTACAGTGACTCCACGGCGAAGCGCCCGAGCCCAACGCGGGGACCGGGCGGCGCTGTCGGCCACATCACTGGGAGACACCTATGGAACCGCTCAACCTGCAGCCAAGAAACCTGACGAACCTGCTGCATGAAGACGCGGGTATGTCATTCATGGAATTCGCCCTGCTTGCTTCGCTCGTGGTGGTCGTGTGCCTGCTCCTGCTGCTTGCGGCGCGGCGCGCCGCCTGAAGCGCGCAATAGAACTTCAAAGGTGAAACCATGAACAGAATATTCCGGACGCTCTGGAACCCCTCGCGCGGCGCCTGGGTGGCCGCACCTGAAATTTCGCGCGGCCATGCACGCTCGGCCAGCACTGGCGGTGGGCCGCGCACGGCCGCATTGGTCAGTCTGCATGCCATTGCCATCGCCGTGCTGTACCTGAGTGCCTCCGCGGCACTGGCCGCCGGCGGCGCGGGCGGCCAACCCGTGAGTACCGCACTGCATGGCGGGGCCGGCGGAAGCGACGGCAGCGGCGGCGCTGGTGCCCTCAACGATGTCAATCTGGGCTCGCGCGGGGGCGACGGCGGATCGTCGACCGAAGCAGGCGTGACGGCAGGTTCCGCCGCCGACATCGGCTCCTTCGCAGGCGCCACCGCGGGCGCGGGCGGTGCGGCGGGAGCCTCGCCTGGCGCCGACGGCGCCGCGGGCGAATCGCATACCGGCGGGTTCGGCGCCGGCAATGGGTATGGCGGCGGAGGCGGCGGCGGGTACTACGGCCTGGCGATGAGTTCCAGCACCACCGCGACCTTCGGGAACTTCACGGGAGGCCGCGGAGGCGCAGGCGGCAACGGCTTCTGGGCGGCCGGCGGTGGCGGCGCAGGCGGCTATGGGTCCATGCTGATTGGCCCCCTGGGCGACTACTTCGCCTCCGGCAACTCCACGGGCGGTGCGGGCGGTAAGGGTGGCGATGCCTATTCGCAAGGCGGTGGCGGCGGCAGCGGCGGCGGCGGGTTCTTCATGCGACCGACTTCGCCGGGATTCAACTTCGGCACCAGCGGCAATATCACCGGGGGTGTGGGCGGAGCCGGCGGCTCCGAGCTGCTGCCGGCCCGATTCAACGCCGCGGGCGGCGGCGGCGGCGCCGGCGGGCACGGCGTCACGCTGGCGGGCAGCGCCGTGACGGTCAACAACTCCGGCCAGATCACCGGCGGCGCCGGTGGCGCGGGCGGTGCCGGCGGCGGCGGAGCGGGCGGCACCGGCGCGCCCGGCGCCGGCGGAGACGGCGGCATCGGGCTTCGGTCCACCGGGGCCGGCGCAACGCTCATCAACGGCGGCACCATTGCCGGTGGAACCGGCGGCGTCGGCGGGGCCAACAGCAACGGCGGCGCAAGCGGTGCCAACGGCGCCGGCGGCGAGGGCGTGATGGGCGCCAACCTCTTCATCACCAACAACGGCACCATTGCCGGCGGGCTGGGCGGCAACGGCGTCACGCGTGCTTCGGCCGTGAAGTTCACCGGCGGCAGCAGCACCCTGACCGTGAATGCGGGCTCATCGCTGGTGGGCGCCATTGCCATCGACAGTGGGGCCATCGCCAGCATCATCGCCGGAGCCGATGGCCTGAGCCTGGCCAATGCCTTGCGGATCGACGGCACGGGCACCATCGACACTCACGGCTACGGCATGACGTGGTCGGGCCCCATCTCGGGCGTCGGCGGGCTCGTGAAGGATGGCGCGGGCACGCTGACGCTCGGCGCAGCCAGCACGTACACGGGCGCCACCAACGTCGCCGCGGGCACCCTGCGCGCGGGCGCAGCCAATACCTTCAGCCACGCCAGCAACTTCACGGTGGCGCCGGGCGCCACGCTCGACTTGGCCGGCCACAGCCAGACCATCGCATCGATGGCCATCGGCGGCACCGTCTCGCTGCTGAGCAGCGTGCCGGGCGCCACGCTCACGGTGCAGGGCCCCTGGGTAGGCAAAGGCGGCACGCTGCGCCTGGGCACGGCCCTCGGCACGAGCAGCAGCCTGAGCGACCGGTTGATCCTGTGCGGGTGCTCGGCCGTCGCGAGCGGCACCACATTCATACAGATCACCAACCTGGGCGGCCTGGGCGCGCTGACCACCGGCAGCGGCATCGAGGTGGTGACCGCGATGGACGGGGCCACCACGACCGCACAGACCACCCGCAGCGCCTTCGTCCTCGCGGGCGGCCACGTCGACGCCGGCGCCTACGAGTACCGCCTGCATGCGGCGGACGCTGCCGGCGCGGGCGAGAACTGGTACCTGCGCTCCGGCATCATCGTCGCGCCGCCGCCGCCACCACCGCCCCCTCCTCCTCCGCCACCGGCTCCCCCAGCGCCATCGGCACCACCGGCGCCCCCTGCACCACCGGCTCCCCCAGCGCCACCGGCACCACCGGCGCCCCCTGCACCGTCGGCACCCCCGGCGTCGCCGGCACCGCCCGCGCCACCGCCGAACGAAGGCGACCCGCTGAGCGGCGATGGCAGCACGCCATCGACCGCAGTCGGCGTGACGGTGCCCACCTACCGAGTCGAAGTGCCGCTGTACGCTGCGCTGCCGGAACAGTTCCGCCAAGCCAACTTGGCCATGGTGGGCAACCTGCACCAGCGCGTGGGCGACGACACGGCCGCCATCACCGCAACAAACGGCCAGGGCTATCGGCAGGCCTGGGCCCGCATCATCCGCATGGACCGCACCATCGGCCAGGCCGGCACCGTGAGCCCCCGCAGCGAAGGGCGACTCACGGGCTTCCAGGCCGGCGCCGACCTGTGGGCCAATCCCAGCTGGCACGTGGGCCTCTACGTGGGCGAGCTCGAAGGCCACATGGGCGTGACCGGCTTTGCCCGCGGCCTGCCGAACTACGCGGTCGGCTCCAGCGAGCTCCGAAGCCAGTACCTGGGTGCCTACGCCACCTGGAAGAACGACAGCGGCCTGTACCTGGACGGTGTGCTGCAGGCCGGGCGCAACCGCTACACCGCATCGACCGCGCTGGGTTCCGCCGGTTCGGGCAAGGGCAACAGCCTGCTGGCCTCGATCGAGGTGGGCCAGGGCTTCCGCATCTCGCCGGACTGGATCGTCGAGCCCCAGCTGCAGCTGGTGCACCAGCGTGTGAGCCTGGACGACGCCAGCATCGTCGGTGCCCTGGTGCAGCAGGACAGCCACAGCGGCTGGCTGGTGCGCGCCGGCGTCCGCGTCAAGGGCGAGATGACCACCAGCGCCGGCCCGCTGCAACCCTATGCGCGGCTGAACCTCTACCGCAGCAGCAGCGGCACGGACGTGACCCGCTTCATCGGTCCGGCGGGCTACACCGACATTGCCACACGCACCGGCGGCACCAGCACCGAGCTGGCCGCGGGCGCCACGCTGCGCCTGACGCCGGGCATGAGCCTCTACGGCGAGGTGGGCAAGCTGTGGGCCTCGGGCGGCGGGGCGCGCGTGAAGAGCGGCCTCAATGCCAGCGTGGGGTTGAAGGTCCGCTGGTGAGGCGCGCCGCCTCCGCCGCTACGACCTTGGCTGCGTCGTCACGGCCGCCGGCGCATCGGGCATTGCCAGCGGGTTGAGCCCCGGCGCTGCGATGCGCGTCAGCGTGTTGCGGTCGGTGTGATGGAAGGGTTCGGCCTGCCCCTGGATCTGCATCACCGTGTCCTGGTCGTAGGACCAGGTGCCGTCGGCATTGATGGTGACGGTGATGTTCCACGCCAGCGTGGTGAAAGCCTTTTCGATGAACGGGTTGGACACGATGCCGTTCATCAGGCTGCCGCGCTCGGCGCTGAGCGTGAAGCGCGTGTCGCCCGCCTTGGCATGGCCGCTGGCCATGGCCACCTGTCCGCGCGGAATGGCCAGGGTGTGCAGCACAGTCTCGGTGGCCGGCTCCCAGAGCCAGTAGCCCACCTGGTCGTGGTACATCTTGGTGAGGCCGGGCTTGTGGATGTAGGTGTGATAGCGCAGGCCATACAGCAGCTGCGGGCCGTTCGTCTGCGGATCGATCGGCTGCAGCTCGTAGCGCTCGACGTAGACCTGTGTTTTCGGGCCTTCGCGCTTGGGCTTGACGTCCACGCCCCTGCTGCCCTCCCAGATGCCGGCCATGGCCCGCAGCGGCCCCAGGTTGGCCAGCGTGTCGGGATCGGCATTGGGCTCGGTGTAGATGTCTTCGGTCGGGTTCATGGTGGGCTGTCGATCGTGGGGATGGCTTCCGATTCTGCTTGAGGGTGATTGCGCCGGTTTTTCAAGCTTGGCCAATCTGGCGAATGGCATGCAAGGACCGCACCGCGCCGCGCGCAGGCCCGAATGCGCCGTAGCGTACGCGCTGGCCGCTCAAGACTTCGACTCTTTCGATCCATGCCTCGGGGGTGGCAATGCCGCCGGGCTCGTAAAGCGGCTGCGCACCTTGCAGCAACTGCGTCAACCGGTGCTGCTGCTCGAGGTCCGTCGCATCGTCGGCCAATGGCAGCGACGCGAGGCAGGCGCCGTCGGCGGTGCGATAGCCCGCACACCAGCGGAAATCTGCGCCCTCCACTGCATCGAGATGGCTTGCCACCAGCCCATGGAGCGGGCCAACCGCGGCGAGCGCATAGCGCAGCAGCATCGCATCGGGATGGCCGCGGCGAAACACGCCTTGCCAGCCTTCGTCGGCGTTGTGCGGTTCGGCCAGCCGCTCGTCGAGCGCGCGGTCGTGTGTGGGCAGCGGCCCGGGGCCGTGACGCGTGATGTAGCTGCGCAGCACGCCCAGGTGCTGCACGGGCGCGTCGATGCCGGCGTCGCGCAGCACGGCTTCGACGGCGGCGGTGGAGATGCTGCTCCAGGTGGTGTGCGGATGAAAACCGCGCCACTCGTCGAGCAGCACGCCCTGCGCGCCTTCGAACAGCACGGTACCGGGGCGCGCGAGGCGCTGGCCGATGGCGTCGGCGCTTGCGGGGGGCGACAGGCGCAGGCACGGCGCCGCCGCGTCGAGCCAGACCTGCGCAAGCGTCGCGTCGCCGAGCAGGGCCAGTTCCTGCGCGGCCTCGGCATGGGGAGGTTCCGCATCTGCGAACTCGCGCTGCAGCGCGATGCGCAGGGCCTCGAGCTTTTCGAGAGCGCGCGCGGGGTGCCGCATGTCGCCGTAGTGCAGGGCCGTGCCGGGCGCGGCCAGCGCCTGCCGCACCGTTTCTCCGACGCCCACGCCACAGCTGCCATGCGCCGCCGCTCCCCTCGCCCATTCGCGCAGGCGGCCCGCGGCTTGGTGGAACGGCGTGGTGACGCGGCAGCGCGCATCGATCAGCAGGCGCGCGAAGGCGTCGGTCACGCCCACGCGGCGCAGCGCTTCTTCCTCGATGCGCAATGCCGTCGGGTGCACCACCACCGGGCTGGCGAGCACGGTCGCCACGCCAGCGTGAAAGCTGCCGGCGCCGAACTGCGAAAAGGTGTGGTGTCGGCCGTCGGCCAGCACCACGTTGTGGCCGGCCTGCGCGCCGCCGTTGAAACGCACTACGGTGTGGGCCTGCAGCTCGCCGCACAGGTGGTCGGTAAAGCGGCCCTTGCCGCAGTCGCCAAAGCCCAGGCCCAGCAGCGAGACGTAGCGCGTCGGGTGTGCCGCGGAGCTCACACGGGCGTCAACCGAAGAGCCGCTTCCACCACGAGGTACGCGGCGCCGAGGCCGCGGCGGGCGGTGCGCGCCGCGGTGCATTGGGATCGAGCAGCGCGGCATAGCCATCGAGTGCATGCAGCACGCCGGCGACGCGCTGCTTCTCCATGCCGGTGGCGGCCATCACCTTGGCCAGGCCGTCGAGATGAGGCACGGCCTTCTCGGTGAGGGCCACGATGCCGGCGGCCACCGCGCAGGCGTCGTCGGGCGAGTCCATGCAGATCACGTGGTCGCCGAGCAGTTCACGCCAGCGCGGTTCGCAGCGGCGGCGGCGCTGTGCGTCGGGAATCAGGAAGAACAAGTGGCAGGTTTCGGCCGCGGCGGCAATGACTTCCTCGATCGGGATGTCCTCGTCGAGCTTTTCGCCGATGAGCCCCTCGACCTGGCGGCGCGAGACGGCGGGATACGGCAGCTCGTCGCCGGTCACGAACAGGTAGCCGCGCTTCTTGCGCTTCACCCAGCAGTCCATGTCGGTGTGCTGCGCCATCACGTAGAACGCCAGCTCGTAGCTTTCTTCGCCGCTGCCGCCGCCCCCGCCTTCGAGATAGCTCCAGGTCAGCCACTGGTCCATGAGCGGCGCGGTCGATTCGAACTGGCCCACCTGCAGCGAAGCCTGGTCGGAATTCGCATCGCCGATGGCCATGAACATGAGCTGCGGATCGGCCACGCCGCAATCGGTCAAGAGCTTCATGAAGGTGGGCAGCTCGCGGCGCGCGAGGATCTGCGGGATGTCGCCCATCGAGCCCGTGACGTCGAGCGCGAACGCAATGCCCAGCGAGTTGGGGTGGTCGGCGTTGTCGCGCGACTCGCGCACCTTGAGCCCGTGCGGGTTCATCAGCGGGTGCGTGGCGGTCTGGGTGAACACCTCGGAACCGGGCTTGGCGGCGCGGTCGGCAATGAGTGCCGTGTGAGCGGCATGCGAGTAGTTTCCGTAGCCCATGGGTGCGTGCTCCTCTGTTTCTTCGATGATTGTTTTCAGGCGCCGGGCGCCGGGTCGAAATGAACGAACTGCGGCGTGCCGAAGGCTTCGCGCGATGCGGTGGACAACGCCTGTTCGATGCCGCGCGCGCCCAGCCTCTGGCATTCGGCGGCGTCTTCGCTGCACCGGCGCAGCAAGGCGGCGAGCGGCGCTGGCGTGCGGTCGCCCAAACCGGGGCTGTCATCGGGTTTGCCGCCGTGCAGCACGGCGCGTACGGTCCAGGCGCTTTGCATCAGGTCGCGCGCGGCGGCGGCGGCATGGGTGGGCCCGGATGCCTGCTGCGCCCGCGACCAGCCGACGATCAGCACGCCATGGTCTCGCGGATGCACGAGTGCATGCGCGGGCGACAGGTCGCGGTGGGTCCAGCCCGCGTCGTGCACGAAGGCCAGCACCTCGAGCATGCGGCGCCAGAGCCACACGGCATGCCGCGCATCGATGCCCCGCGGGTTGGCCTGCTGCACGCTGTGCAGGCTGCCCCAGAAACCGGGCGGGTGGCGCAGCATCAGCGCCTGGCGACGACCGTCTGCAAGCCCTTCGGCCAGCCCCGTGCCCACCGGCTGCGGAAGGCGGCGCGTGAAATACGAAGCGCCCGGCAAGGCGAGTGACTGCAAGCCCTGCAGCACCGCGGCTTCGCGCAGCACCACGGCGCCGTCCGCGGACTCGCGTGCCAGCTTGACCGTGACGCGCTCCGGCAGCGCACCGAGCCGCTCGGCCAGCAGCACTTCGCTGTGCTCGCCGATGGCCAGCGGTGCCAGCACGCGGTAGCGCGCGCCGCGCCATTGCAGCATGCGCCCGGTGTCGCCGTGGTCCGCATTCGCCCGGCGCAGCGCCGCGCGAAAGCTCTCGCGTTCGACAGTTTCCTCGCCACGCGTGATGGTGGCGCCGCAATAGTTGCAGTTGACGGTGCGCCAGCGCGCTGCACGCGGCAACGGCGCTGAACATTGCGGGCAGCTGAGGGCGAGCAGCGAGAGCATGGCGGGCCTAGTCGTCCCTGGATGCCGTCTTGTCGGGCGCAGCCAGCACCCGGTCGATGCGGCGTCCTTCGAGTGCGGCGATCTCGAAATGCCAGCCGGCGCAGTCGATGACCTCGCCGGTCGCGGGCAGGTGGCCCGACACGGCCATCAGCAAGCCCGCGACGGTGTTGTAGCGTCCGCGTTCTTCGTCCGGCAGCTCGCGGATGCCGAGCCGCGCGCGCAATTCGGAGACCGGCATCAGCCCGTCGAGCTCCCACACGCCGTCGGGCCGCTCGCGCGCCCAGGCGTCGGTCAAGGTGCCGGGCTGCAGTTCGCCGGTGATGGCTTCGAGCATGTCGCGGGGGGTCATGAGCCCCTGCACCACGCCGTATTCGTCGACCACGAACACGAGACGGCCGCCCCGCTCGCGGAACTGCTCGAGCAGTTCCATGCCGGTGAGCGTCTCGGGCACGAACACAGCCGGCGCGGCCTCTTGCCCAAGTACGCCGTCATGACCGGTGCCCAGGCGCAGCAGGTGCGCCACGCTGATGACGCCCACCACGTCGTCAAGCGAATGGCGACACACCGGATACCACGAATGCACGATGTTGAGCGCGCCCGCATCCGCCACCTTCTGCAGTGCCTCTGCCACGGTGTCCGACGCGTCGAGCCATTCGATGTCGGCGCGCGGGACCATGAGCGACGACAGCCGCCGGTCGTCCAGGTGGAACACGTTGCGCACCATCTGGTGCTCGTGCTGCTCGATCACGCCGGCATCCACGCCCTCTTCGAGGCTGGCCGAAATTTCTTCCTCGGTCATGGAGCGCGCGGCATTGGCGTCGATGCGCAGCAACTTGAGCACCGCGGCGGTGGCGCTCGCGAGCAGCCACACGAAGGGCTTGGCGCCCTTGGCGAGGCCCCGCATCGGACGCGACACCCAGCGCGCCACCGGCTCCGGATAGAGCTGGCCGATGCGCTTGGGCACCAGCTCGCCGAAGATGATGGTGAAGAAGGTGATGCCGGTCACCACCACGGCGGTGGACGCCACACTCGCCGTGCCGCGGCCCATGCCCAAGTGCTCCATCCACACCGCGAGCGGCGCTGCGAACGCAGCCTCGCCCACGATACCGCTGAGCATGCCGATCGACGTGATGCCGATCTGCACGGTGGAGAGGAAATGAGTGGGCTCCTCCATCAACTTGAGCGCGGCTTCCGCGCCAGCGTCTCCCGTCTCGGCCAGCGCTGCCAGGCGCGCGCGCCGGCTGGTTGAAAGGGCCATTTCGGACATTGCGAACAACGCATTCAGCGTCGTCAGCAAGGCCAGCAGGAGAACATCCATGAACAGGGGGTGAAAATGAGGACATGGCACTTTACTTGATCGGCGACATCCAGGGCTGCGACGCCGCCCTCCAGCGACTGCTCGACAGGATCGCTTTCTCCCCCAGCCGCGACACCATCGTGCTGCTCGGCGACCTCGTCAACCGCGGGCCCGACTCTGCCGCCGTGCTGCGGCGCGTGCAGAGCTTCGGCGCCTCGGCGCTGAGCCTGCTCGGCAACCACGACCTGCATCTGCTGGGCGTGGCGCATGGTGCGCGCAAGCCCAGCCGCAAGGACACGCTGACGGCGCTGCTCGAGGCGCCAGACAGCGAAGCCCTGCTCGAGTGGGTGCGCCAGCAGCACATGGCGCTGCACATGCAGATCGGCGGCGGCGACCTGCTCATGGTGCATGCCGGCGTCCTGCCCCAGTGGACCGTGAGCGACACGCTGGTGCTGGCGGCGGAAGTCGAATCGGTGCTGCGCGGCCCGGCGCTGGGCGAGTTCTTGCTTGGCATGTACGGCAACGAGCCGGCGCAGTGGAGCGACACGCTCACCGGCGCGACGCGGCTGCGCGCCATCGTCAACGCGCTCACGCGCATGCGCTTCTGCACGGCCAAAGGCGTCATGGAGTTCGAGAGCAAGGACGGCATGCGGCCTGGCCCCGAGGGCTTCATGCCCTGGTTCGACGTGCCCGGCCGCAAGACCGCGCATGCCACCGTGGCCTTTGGCCATTGGTCGACGCTGGGCTGGCTTTCGCGGCCCGACCTGCTTTCCACCGACACGGGCTGCGTCTGGGGCGGCTGCCTCAGCGCCGTGCGCATTGGCGCCACGCTGGACGAGCGCGAACTGATCCAGGTGAAGTGCGAACAGGCGCAAAAGCCCGGCTGAACTGTCAGGCCCGCAAGCTGTCAGCTGCGCGGCAGGCGGAAGCGATCGAGTGCCATGCGCTGTCTGCCTTGCGCGTCGAAATTTCCCGGCGCAAGCCAGCGCTCGAATGCCGCGCGCAACGCCGGCCATTCGCTGTCGACGATCGAGAACCACGCGGTGTCGCGGCTTCGACCCTTGTAGACGATCGCCTGCCGGAAGATGCCTTCGAACTGGAAGCCCAGCCGCGCGGCAGCCCGCTTCGAAGGCTCGTTGCAGCTGTCGCATTTCCATTCGTAGCGCCGGTAGCCGAGTTCGTCGAAGGCCAGCTTCATCAGCAGGTACTGGGCTTCGGTGGACATCGGCGTCTGCTTCAGCAGCGGAGAAAAAACGACGACGCCGACCTCGATCGTGCCGTGGGCGGGGTCGATGCGCATCAGTGCCAGCGTACCGACGGCCCGGCCGGTCTGCAGATCGATGACCGCGAAGTGCATGGGATCAGCGCTCTGCGCGGCGCGTTCGATGTAGGCCCGCGTGCTTGCCACGTCGGCGGGCCGGTCGAAGAACAGGTAGGTCCAGTCGCGATCGTCGGGTGCCAGCGCATAGGCGGCGTGGAGGTCGTCGGCGTGCCGGGCGGCATCGAGCGGTTCGAGCACGCAGTAGCGCCCCACGATGGGGCGGCGCGGCGGCTGGGAACGAGGCGTCCATTCGGGCACCAGGGGACCGATGGATTGGCCGTATTCGTTGTGGCGAGCTGACATAGAGAAGCTTTCGGAAGCAAAGGTAGCGGCAGTGCCGGGGTACGGTAAAGTACGCCCGGCGTGGCGCCACAGGAAGTACCACGCCATACTCATTTCATGGTGCCACGTTTTCGCTCATGAGCAATCCTCCCCACCTCGACGCGGCCGCACTCTTCGAATCCCCTCTGGCCCGGGACCGCGACGCCGGCTCGATGCAGCGCCAGCTGCACGAGCGCCTGAAGCGCGCCATTCTCGACGGCAGCCTGGCGCCGGGCAGCCGGCTGCCCGGTTCGCGCGCGTTGGCCGAGGCGCTCGCTATCTCACGCAACACCGTCACCGCAACCTACGAGCATCTGGCCGCCGAGGGCTACGTACGGCCAGACCGCCAGGGCACGCGGGTTATCGAATTGACTTCGCCGGCGTTGCCGCGGCGCTCGGGCAAATCCGCGGGCGCGCCGGCCACTGCGCGTCGCCTGGCCGGCATCAAGCCGAGCACGCCTTTCACCATTCCGGACGCGGCCCTGCGCCCGGGCGTGCCGGCGCTGTCGCACTTTCCTTCCGCAGCCTGGCGGGGGGCACTGGACCGGGCCATGCGTGCCGCCAGCCCGGCCACGCTCGGCTACGGACCTCCGCTGGGCGAGCCGCCGCTGCGCGCGGCCATCGCACGGCACCTGGCCATTGCGCGCGGTGTCCGATGCGACGCATCGCAGGTGGTCATTGCCGAAGGCGCGCAGGAAGCCATCTCCCTGTGCGTGCGGCTGCTGGCGAATCCCGGCGACACGGGTTGGGTCGAAGACCCGGGCTATCGCGGTGTGAAGGCGGCCATGCATGCCGGCGACATGCGCATCGTGCCCGTGCGGGTTGACGCCGAGGGCCTGCGCGCCAGCGCGAACGACTGGCAGAGGCACCCGCCCCGGTTGATCTACTCCACGCCCTCGCACCAGTACCCGGCCGGTGCCGTGCTGAGCATCGCGCGCCGCCTGGCGCTGATCGCAGAGGCGCGCCGGCACGGTGCATGGATCATCGAGGACGACTACGACAGCGAGTTCCGCCACACCGGCGAACCCATCGGCGCCATGCAGGGGCTCGTGGACGATGCACCGGTGCTCTACATCGGCACTTTCAGCAAGACGATGTTTCCGTCGCTTCGGCTCGGCTTCCTGGTGCTGCCGCGGCAGCTCATGGCGGCGGTGCACACGGCGCTCGGGGAAATGCTGCGCGGCGGCCACCGCCACGAACAGCTGGCCATGGCCGACTTCATCGAGAGTGGGCAGTTCAGCCGGCATCTGGGCCGCATGCGGCGGCTCTACCGCGAGCGGCAGCAAGCACTGCGGCTGGCGCTGACCCGGCACCTCAAGGTGCCGCACGAGATCGACGGCGGCCACTGCGGCCTGCACCTCACGGTGCGGCTGCCGCCCCGCTTCGACGACCGGCGGATCGCCGCCGAAGCGCTGCGTCATCAACTCGCGCCCGTACCGCTATCGAGCTTCGCGATGCAGCCGAAGGCGGCGGACAACGGGCTGGTGCTGGGATACGGCAACACCTCGGCGGAACTCTTCGAGCCGCTGGTCATGCGGCTTTCGCAGCTGGTGCGCGCCGCCGATCGCAGCCGCCCGTGATCGATCAGCCCTGCGCCGCGACCCCAAAGCCCGTGTCGAAGGTGGTCTTCACATCGAGCGGTTGCTTGATGAGTCCGACCTGGCGGTAGAAGTCCGCCGTGCCCTGCTGGTCGGCAACGACCTGCGCGTCGATGGGCACCCACTTCTGCTGGCGGCGCTCGAACTGCAGCTTCGCTGCCTCGGGCGGGATGCCGATGATGCGCGCGAGCGTGGCCGAGTAGGCATCGACATTGCGGTACGACCAGAGCTGCGCCTTCACCACGCGCTGCAAAAAGTCTTGCAGCACTGGGCGCTTGGCGGCAATGGCGGCCTCGGTGGCCGCGAGGTAGCTGAGCCCGGGCAGCAGCCCGCGCCCGCTGGCGAGCACGCGCGCGTGGTGGCTGACCTCGGCCAGCGCGGTGTAGGGCTCCCAGGTGGCCCAGGCATCGACCGAGCCTTGCGTGAGCGCGAGCTTGGCGTCGGCCGGCGCAAGAAAGCGGATGTTCACCTCCTCGGGCTTGAGGCCGGCCGCGGTGATGGCCTTGAGCGTCACGTAGTGGCCGATGGAGCCGCGGTTGGTGGCAATGCTCTTGCCCTTGAGGTCGGCGGCGGTCTTGAGCGGTGAATCGGGGCGCACGAGCACCGCCGTGCCATAGGAATCCGAACGGTTCGCGCCGATGGCCTTGACACGCGTGCCGGCGGCAAGCGCGAAGACGAGCGGCGCGTCGCCGATGGGGCCGGAATCGACGGCCGCCGCATTCAGCGCTTCGGCCAGCGGCGCGGCCGCGGGGAATTCGGACCACTGGATGTCGTAGTTCAAGCCTTCGAGCCCGCCGGCCGCTTCGAGCAGCGCGCGCAGCCCGCCCTTCTGATCCCCGGCCTTGAGCACCGGGCGGCCCTGCGCATTGGCTTGGAACGAGAACGCAGGCAAGCTGATGGCCGTGGCCGCGGCGAGGCTGTGCGTAAGTAGCCGCCGGCGCGATCGGTCGAGGTGTGATGAGTTCATGGGTTCTCCGTGTTCGTTGCGGTGTGAGAAAAAAATCGATCAGTGGATGAAGCCGCCCTTGACGAAGCGCACGGGCTCGGCGTCCATGCGGGCGATGAGCGCGCCCAGCCCGTCGGCGGGCAAGGCGGCGCCCTGCCCCGCCCGGGCGGGCGGGCGTTCGCTGCGGCAGACCAGGTCGTCGTCAGACCAGCCCGCTTTGCCGGGCTCGCCGCGCACGCGCAGCCAACCGTCGCGGTCGGCAATGAGCTGCGTGCCGGCAAGGCGGTCGGTTCCGGTTATCAAGGCCAGCGCCTCCCATGCGGCGGCGGACTGCGCAACGCAATCGGCGGTGGCGCTCGATGCCATCGGGGACGGCGGCAAGAGCAGCACCGTCACGAGCCGCGGATCTTCAGCGGGCGCCGCGTTGCCGGCGACGATGCGCACACGCTGCCCGCGCCAGCTCGCAAGCGACCGCGCAGGTTGCGAGCCGCAACGCACCGCCATGTCGGGCAGGCCGATGGGCTGCGGCCAGTTGCCAAGCGCGCGCAGGCTCTGGCCCGCGCCCAGCGCCTTCATGTAGTCGATCAGCGCCCAAGCCTCGGCCTCGTCGACCTTTTCGCCGAAGCCCGGCATCGTGGCCCCGCCATGCTGCGCATCGGGCATGCCATGAAGAATGCGCCAGAGCAGATCACCGTCGGCACGCCGCCACAGCAAGGCGCCGTTGAGATTGGGCGGCCAGACTGCCAGCGAGGCCGCGAGCGGCCCTTCGCCCCTGCCGTCAGCGCCGTGGCACGCGACGCAGTTCTGTTCGTACAGCACGCGGCCGCGTGCGATGGAAGCCGCTGTAAAGCCGGGCGGTGCGGAGTGAAAGCTGGTCGGCGTTGCGGGCACCAGCACCACGTGCGCCTGGGGCCATGGCGCGGCGATCAGCAGCATCGGCACCACTGCCAGAAAGTAGAGGCGCGGGCGCCGCCACAACAACGCGAGCAACAGCGCAAGCAGCGCTGCGGCAACAAAGACCAGCGTCCACGCAAGGCTGCGCGCCTGGCCCAGGTCGATCAACAGGTTTTCGCCCGAGAGGCGATGCGACCACGGCCAGGCCGCTTGGCCGTGCACCTGCCGTGCGAGCCCGAGCGCATCGAGCACGCGCAGCAGCTGCAGCTGCGCGCTTTGGAGCAGGCCGACCAGCAGGTCGAGCCAATCGGCCTGCGGCGTGCCGTTCATGTCACCACGTGGCGTCGAGCCCCAGGTGTCGCAGTGCTTCGTGCCGAAGCTCGGCCAGCCGCGCATGCCCGCGATGGCGCGGATACGGCAGGTCGACCACGATCTCCGCCGCGATGCGCGCCGGGCGGTCGCTCAGCACGACCACGCGGTTGGCGAGGAACAGCGCCTCTTCCACGTCGTGCGTGACCAGCAGCGCCGAGAAGCCCGCGCGCTGCCACAGGTTGACGAGCTCACTCTGCATCGAGATGCGCGTGAGCGAATCGAGCTTTCCGAGCGGCTCGTCGAGCACCAGCAACTGCGGATCGTTGACCAGCGCGCGCGCCAACGCCACGCGCTGCGCCATGCCGCCCGAAAGCTGGTGCGGAAAGGCTTTTGCAAAGTCGGTGAGGCCGACGAGATTGAGCGCTTCGTCGACACGCCCGCGCTGCGCCTTGAGCACGCCGCGCGCCTGCAAGCCTAGCGCCACGTTGTCCCACACGCTGCGCCACGGGTAGAGCGTGGGGTCCTGGAACACGACGATGCGCGACGGATCGGGCCGCGTGATGGGCGCATCGTCCTGCGTGATGCGGCCGGCCGTGGCGGGCTCGAGCCCGGCCACGAGGCGCAGCAAGGTCGATTTGCCGCAACCGCTCGGCCCCAGCAGCGCGACAAACTCGCCGGGCTTCACCGTGAGGTCGATGTCGTCGAGCACCTGCAGCGGCCCTGCCGCCACATCGAACCAATGGCTCACGCCGCGGATGTCGATGTGCGCGCCGGCCTGGCGCACACCCGCTTCGACAGCAACTGCGGCGGCTACCATTTGACGGTTCCTTTCTGCCACGACAGCACGCGGTCGCGCACCTTGAAGAGCAACGTGATCAGGCCCGAGCACAGCACGGCCATCACGATCAGCGCGGCGTACATGTTCGAGTACGAGGCCCATCCCTGCGCCCACGAAAGATAGAAGCCGAGCCCGGCCTTCACGCCCATCATCTCGGCAGTGACCAGCACCGAGAACGCCGCGCCCAGGCCCATGAAGAGGCCCACGAACACCTGGGGCAAGGCTGCCGGAATGGCCACCCGCAGCACCAGGAAGCGCTCGCTCGCGCCCATGGTGCGCGCCACGTCGTAGTAGTTGCGGTTGACACCCGCCACGCCGGACCAGGTGAGCACCGCCACGGGAAAGCCCGTAGCCAGCGCAATCAGGAACACCGCGGCCGCATAGCTCGATGGGAAGAAGAAAAATGCGAGCGGCAGCAGCGCCGAGGCCGGCACCGGCCCGAGGAAGCGCAGCACCGGATGCACCCAGTAGCCCGCGATGCGCGACCAGCCGATGGTCACGCCCGTGAGAAAGCCCGCGAGCGCGCCCAGCACGAAGCCGTGCGCGAGCAAGCGCGCCGAGTGCAGCAGGCTTTCGCCAAGGCGGCGCCAATCGTCGATGTAGGTTTCGATAAGGCTTTGCGGCGGCGCGAAGAACGGCGTGGGGAGCAGCGCGAGCTTTGCGGTTGCGATCTCCCAGATGGCGAAGAGCAGCGGCAGCGCGACGAGCCAGGGGCCGGCGGGCCGGAGCAGGCGTGCGACGCGGCCGGCGCGCGGGCCGAGCAATGCGATGGCCAGCAGCAACGCACCGACGGCAATGGCTGCGATGCCGAACTCTTGGGTATAGGCCCAGTCGCTGAAGCCCACGGCCCGGTTCGGCCAGTAGATGGTGAGCAGGCCGAGGGCGAGCCATGTCGCAGCGGCGGCGAAGCCGATGCGCCATGTGGGCAGGGCTGCTTGAATGCGGGGCGATGTCGATGCGGGAGAAGGCCTGCGTTCGGGCGCCGCGGCCCCCACCCTCGCCCTCCCCCGGAAGGGGAGGGAATCGAAGCCCAATGCGGGGTCTGGGGTGCTCACTGGTGCACCCTGGGCGCTGCGCGCCTTCCCGCCAAGCGGGAGCGAGCTTGCTTGGGGCGGCCCGGCGCGGCGCTCATGCCAGCGGATCGAAAGAGACATGCTCGGCGAAGCGCACCGGATCGGTGGTCTTCTTGAGCACGCCGACGCCGCGGAAATCGCGCGCATAGAACTCCACCTCGTCGCGCAGGTTCTTGCCGAGCGGATGATGGTTGTGCGTGAGCGTGCCCAGCAGCGCGCGCAGGTCTTCCACCGGCACCTTGGGCGAGTACTTGGCGAAGAGCTTGGCCGATTCGTTGGGGTTCTCCGCCACGTAGTCGGAGGCCTGCGCAATGGCGCGCACCAGTGCGGCCACGGTCGGCTTGTCCTTGCGCACCAGCTCGCCGCGCGCGCCGACGATGCAGCAGACCTTATCCTTGTATTCGCCAGAGAGGTTGCTCGCAATCTCCACGAAGGCGCCCTTGTTGCGCTTCTCGATCAGGTAGACGTTCGGGTCGCCATCGGCAATGGCGTGGATCTCACCCTTCTGCACGGCAATGTCGAGCAGGTCCGCCGGGTACTGGCGCCAGGTCACGTCCCTGTCGGCATCGATGCCGTTCTTGGCCAGCAGGATCGAGAAGAAGTTCTTGCCCGGGCTCGCGATGTCCGACACGCCGATGATCTTGCCCTTGAGGCTAGCGAGGCTGGTCGCACCCGCGCTCTTCGCGCCCACCAGCCGCACGCAGCCACCGTGCGAGCTGCCGACGATCTTGACGTCGAAGCCCGACTCCAGCGGCTTGAGCCATCGGTGGATCATGCCCACCGCGGCATCGGCCTTGGCCGTGGCCAGCGATTCCAGCAGCTGGTCGGTGGAGCCGGTGTAGTTGATCAGGTCCACCTGGAGCCCGTTGCGCTCGAAGTAGCCGCGCTCCTGCGCGACGACGACGGGCGAGAGGCAGAACGCGGCGGCGTTCCAGGCGAAGGTGAGCTTGCGCGCCTGCTGCGAAAACGCCTGCGAGGCGATCAGGCCGCCCGAGGCAACCACGGCGGCGGCGCCGCCTGCGCGTAAGACGCTGCGGCGTGAAAGGGATGAGGTCATCGAGAACTCCGGTCGTTTTCTTTGTTCAGAGCAGCAGTTCGGGTTCCGCTTCGACCAGGCCTTCATAAAGGCTGTCGAAAGAATGGATGGCCCCCTCCGGGCCGCCGATTTGGCTGTGGGTGTGGCGCGCCGTCGCCTCGTCGATGGGCTGTGGCTTGCCGGCGGCCTCGGCCAGCAGCTGCGTGTGGCAGGCGTTGTCGAGCGCGATGTACCACCACGCCGCAGCCTCCACCGTGGGCCCGGCGGTCAGGATGCCGTGGTTCTTGAGAATGGCGCCCTTCTTGTCGCCCAGCGCTTGTGCGATGCGGTCACCCTCGCTGGTATCGACCACCATGCCGGTGAAGTCGTCGAACAGCGCCACGTCTTCATGGAACACGCAGCTGTCCTGCGTGATCGTGTCGAGCTTGCGGCCCAGCGTGGACCAGGCCTTGCCGTAGGTCGAGTGCGTGTGGGCGGCGGCAATGATCTTCGGGTTGTGCTCGTGGATTGCCGCGTGGATCGCGAACGCGGCCTTGTTGAGCGGCCGGTCGCCAATCACCGTCTCCCCCTTGGAATTGACCAGCAGCAGGTCGGAGACCTTGATGCGGGAAAAGTGGATGCCGAGCGGGTTCACCCAGAAGTGATCGGAGAGCTCCGGGTCGCGCGCGGTGATGTGGCCGGCCAAGCCCTGTGCAAAGCCGAAGCGAGCGAACAGGCGGAAGGCGCCAGCGAGGCGCTCCTGCCGATGGCGACGTTCGGCCTGCACGCTGGTGCGTGGCGGGATCGGGTCGAACCAGTATTTCTGTTGCGGGTTCGGATTGAGCTCGAGCGGTTGCGCTGCGTTGCGGTCGATGGAAAGAACGGCACTCATGAAAGGCTTCCTGGGTATTGGGTATTGGTTATTGCTCCTTCCCCCTTTGGGGGAAGGTTGGGATGGGGGCAGGCGGCGCTCGAACGGCGCGGCGTCGTGAAGGCCGCAGCCCCCACCCCTGCCCTCCCCCAGAGGGGGAGGGAGAAAGACCTAACTCAGGCAGCCTTGCGGACGGAGGCCGCGCGCTGCGCCACCAGCTCGCGCGTACGCGGAATCAGCTCTCGCCCATAGTCGGTCGCATCCTCCAGCGGGTCGAAGCCGCGGATCAGGAAGGTGGTCACGCCCAGGTCGTAGTAATCCAGCAGCGCATCGGCCACCTGCTCGGGCGTGCCGACCAACGCGGTGCTGTTGGACCGTCCGCCGATTTCCTGCGCAATGGCCGTCCACAGCCGCTTGTCGAGCCGCGTGCCCTTCCCGGCTGCGGCCAGCAAGCGCTTGGCGCCTTCGCTCTGCTGCGGTCCGCCGCGGTTGTAGCCCTGCACCACGCGCAGGCGCTTCGTCTCGGCCAGGATGCTGTCGGCGCGCGCCCATGCGGCCTCTTCGGTCTCCGCGAGGATCGGGCGGAAAGACACCGAGAAACGCACGCTGCGGCCGTGCTTTGCCGCTTCGGCGCGCACGCGGGTCGTGAGCTCGCGCGCCTGGTCGAGCGATTCGCCCCAGAGCGCATACACATCGGCGTACTTGCCGGCCACGGGAATCGCCGCCTCCGACGCGCCGCCAAAATACACCGGCACATGCGGCTTGCCGTTGCGCGTCTGTACCGGCTTCACTTCCGAGTACGCGTTCTGGAAGCGGTAGTGCGCGCCTTCGTGGTCGAAGGGCTTCTCGCCGGTCCACACCTTGTGCAGCACCTCCAGGTATTCGTCGGTGCGGGCATAGCGCTGGTCGTGATCGAGCCAATCGCCGTCGCGCCGCTGTTCCTCGTCGGAGCCGCCCGAGATGTAGTGCACACCGAGCCGGCCGCCAGTGAACTGGTCGAGCGACGCGAACTGCCGCGCCGCCAGCGTCGGCGCCACGAAGCCGGGGCGGTGCGCAAGCATGTAGTGGATGCGCTCGGTGACCGAGGCCGCGTACGCCACCGTCAGCGTGGCGTCGGGCCCGGTGGAATGGTGCGGCACCAGCACGCGGTCGAAGCCCGCGTTCTCGTGCGCCTGCGCGAAGGCGCGTACGTAGTCGCGGTCGATGGCCGGGCCCTTGGGGGCATGGATTTCCGAGACCTTCTGGCCCTGGATCATGCCGATGAATTCAACGTCGTTCTGGCTCATGGTGTCCTCGTGTTTTTCAGGATTGAATGCAGGGTGGTTCAGGCGGCGGGCAGGCGCAGCACGCTTTCGAAGCTGCGGTCCCACAAGGGCTTCACGTCGGCCGGGCCGTCGAGCACGCCGATCTTCAGGAAGGTGTCGGCCACCTCCTGGTGGCTGCGCACCACGGCGTCGCTGACAGGGCCCAGGCTGTAGTCGCCGCTGCGGCCGTTGAAGAGCTCGACCAGGTCGCCGACCGGCACGCGCGTCTCGGCCGACTGCGCGCGCGCATAGGCCAGGAAGTTGCCGTTGATCCATGCGAACGAATGCTGCAGGCGCTGCAGCAGGTCGCTCAATGCCGCGCGGCGCAACGAGTCGTCCAGCGCGCGCGGGTTGGCGTAGATGGGAAAGTTGCCCGAGAGATAACCCACGCCCGTCTTGATGGTGCGCGCGCCGTATTGCGTGCGCGCAAGCTGGCCGTTGTAGCCGTAGATGGCCCAGGCATCGAGATCCCCGCGCGCAAAGGCCGACAGGCCGTCCGACGGCGTAAGGCTCACGGCCTGGATGTCGCTGAACGAGAGCCCTGCTTCCGCCAACTGTTTGGCCAGGTAGTAGTGCGAGGTGGTGGCGCGCACATAGCCCACGCGCTTGCCCTTGAAGTCGGCAATGCTGCGGATCGGCGAATCCTTGCGCGCCAGCGTGGCCTGGTTGTTCAGGTCTTCATGCGTGACGGCCACCAGCTTGACGCTCGACTTCTGGCGCGCCGCGAACACCGGCGGAATCTCGCTGCCCGAGCCCAGGTCGAGCGCATCGCCGTTGATGGCTTCGATATGCAGCACGCCGTTGTTGAGCTCGCGCCAATCGATCTTGTAGGGCGTATTGGCCTGGCCGGAAGCCTGCAGCAGCGGCCGCCAGAGGCCCTTGTAGGTGCCCACGCGCAGGGTCACGCCGGAAAGGTCGCGTGCCGGTGCCGCGGCCCGCGCGGCGCCAGTTGCAGCCATGGCGCTCCAGGCCGCGGCGGTCTGGAGCAGGCGCCGCCGATCGAGTGGGAATTCAGGTTTCATGCCCCGGACCGTACCGGCGCACACGGCAAACGCGAACGCAGAAAAACGAGTTTGCATATGCAGGATGCGTCGTTTCCGGCGCGGCAAGGCCCCGCTAACGTGCCGGACCATGAGTGCACTCCCCTTGCGCCGCCCGCCGGCCACGAATGAAGATCCCGCCCCTGCCACCGTCGATACCGCCGTGCTGGCCCAGCTCTCGGCCCAGTTCGCCGCCACCGCGGCCGACCACGACCGCAGCGGCGCCTTTCCGCGCCCGAACTTCGAGGCGCTGCAGTCGCACGGCCTCATCGGCCTGGTGGCGCCCGCGGCGCACGGCGGCGGGGGCGCCTCGCTGGCAACGGCGCGGCGCGTGATCGCGGCCGTGGCGCGCGGCGAACCGGCCACCGCACTGATCCTGACGATGACCTACCTGCAGCATCACGCCATTGCACGCATCGACAGCCGCTGGCCGCCGCACCTGCGCGAGCGCGTGCTGCGCGACGCGGTGGATCGCGGTGCGCTCATCAACGCGTTGCGCGTGGAGCCCGCGCTCGGCTCCCCCGCGCGCGGCGGGCTGCCCGCGACGGTCGCACGCCGCGAGGGCAGTGGCTGGAAGATCGACGGCCACAAGCTCTATACGACCGGCATCGAGGGTCTCTCGTGGCTCGCCGTGTGGGGCCGCACGGACGAACCCGCGCCGCGCACCGGCGTGTTCCTGGTGCCGCGCGATGCACCCGGCGTGCGCGTGATCGCAAGCTGGGACCACTTGGGCCTGCGCGCTTCGGGCAGTCACGAGGTGGTGTTCGAGAATGTGGCGATCGACCTCGACCATGCCGTCGACCTGCGCGCCCCGAGCGACTGGGCGCCCGACGCCGGCAGCCAGACCGACATCGACGCCCATGCCACGCAGCAGGCCTGGATGACGGTGCTGCTCGCAAGCCTCTACGACGCGGTGGCGCAGGTCGCGCGCGATTGGCTCGTGAGCTTCTTGAACCAGCGTGCGCCCGGCAACCTGGGTGCACCGCTCGCGAGCTTGCCGCGCGTGCAAGAGCATGTCGGAGAGATCGCCGCGCTGCTGCGCACCAACCGCGTGCTGCTCGACGATGCGACCCGTGCGGTGGACGAGGGCCGCGCGCAGCCGGCCACCGACAGCGGCCTGCTCAAGTACACCGTGACGAGCAACGCGATCCGCGCGGTCGAACTTGCGCTGCAGCTGAGCGGCAACCATGGCCTCACGCGGCAGAACCCGCTGGAGCGGCACTACCGCGACGTGCTGTGCAGCCGCATCCACACGCCTCAGAACGACGCGATCCTGGTCGCAGCGGGCGCGCGTGCATTGCTGCCCTCGGGAGCAGTCGCATGACCGACCTGCTCATCTCCAAGGCCCCCAAGGCCTCACGCCGCAGCTGGCTCAAGCAGAGTGCTGCCCTCTCGCTCACGGCCGCCGGCGCGCTGCGCGCATGGGCGCAGCCGCAGGCCACGCTGGTGCTCGGCGACCAGGCCGGCGGCCTGCGCGCGCTGTTCGAAGCCTCGAAGGCGCTGGAGGGCGTGCCCTTTGCCTACCGCTGGGCCAACTTCCAGGGTGCGGCGCCGCTGTTCGAAGCGCAGCGCAGCGCAGCAGTAGACACGGCAGTGGCCGGCGACCTGCCGGTGCTGGCCGCGGCCGTCGGTCGGACACCGCTCAAGATCGTCGCCACGCGCGTGGGCAAGGCCGATGCGCTCGGCATCGTGGTGCAGCCCGATTCGCCGCTGCAGAAGGTGGCCGACCTGCGCGGCAAGACGGTGATCGTTTCGTCCGCGCGCGGCAGCATCTCGCAATACCAGCTGTATGGCGCTCTCGAAGAAGCCGGCGTGCGGCGCGACGAGGTCACGGTGAAATTCGTGCTGCCGACCGATGCGGCCGCGGCCTTCGCTTCGAAGCAGATCGATGCCTGGGCCGTCTTCGACCCCTACTACACGATTGCGCTTCAGCAGGGCGGGCGCATCCTGCGCGACGGGCGCGGCATCAACACGGCACTGGGCTTCATCACCGCGAGCGAGCCTTCGCTGGCCGATCCCGCCAAGCGCGCAGCCATCGTGCAGTTTCTCGAACGGCTCGCGCGTGCTGGCGAATGGGCGCTGGCCAATCCCGAGGCGTATGCGCAGGCCTACAGCCAGCTCACGCGCCTGCCGATCGAGTCGGCCCGGATCATCACTGCGCGGGCCTCAGTCACAGGCCGTCCGGTGTCCGAAGCCGACATCGTCGCCTTGCAGGCGGTGGCCGACCGCTCGGCGCGCGACGGCATCCTGCCGGTGCGCGTGGACGTGCGCGCCATCACCGACGCGCAGGTCTGGAAACGTCCGGCGTGAGCGCAGTTCCCGGCATCGCGCCACTGCGCGAGTTCGTCGGCGCATTCGGCCGCCTGCTCGATGGCGGCCCGGCCGAGCCGCGCATTCTTTCCGAAGGCGGCGCACTGCTTCGCACGCTGGTCGCGCAGGACGACTGGCTGCCCGACGCCTTTGCCCAACCCGACCCGGCGCGCTACCAGCAGTTCCTGCTGCACGCCGACAGCACCGAGCGTTTTTCGATCGTGAGCTTTGTCTGGGGACCGGGGCAAGCGACGCCGGTGCACGATCACACTGTGTGGGGGCTGATCGGCATGCTGCGTGGCGCCGAGTACAGCCAAGGCTACGCCCTTGATCTCGATGGCCGGGCGCGGCCGCAAGGTGCAGTGGTGCGGCTCGACGCCGGCGACGTGGAGGCTGTGTCGCCGACCCTGGGCGACCTGCACCGCGTGCACAACGCGCATGCCGACCGCGTGTCGATCAGCATCCACGTGTACGGTGCCAACATCGGCGCCGTGCGGCGGCATACTTACCCGGCCGAGGGCGGACGCAAGCCCTTTGTCTCGGGCTACTCCAACACGCTTCTTCCCAACCTGTGGGACCGCTCCGCCGAAGAACTCAGATCGACGACCTCCGCATGACGACCTCTGCCTCAGCCTCCGCCTTTCCCCTTGTGCCCTTTGCCGCAGTGCGCGCGCGCCTGTTGGCGCGCGAAGAAACCGCGCTGCTGGACGTGCGCGAGGAAGACCCCTTCGCGCAGGAGCATCCGCTCTGGGCCGCGAACCTGCCGCTCTCACGCATCGAAATCGAAGCCTGGCGGCGCATTCCGCGGCTGGACACCTTCATCGTGCTGTACGGCGCGCATGGCGGCACCGACCTGGCGTCACTGGCCGCGCGCACGCTGGCTTCGCTTGGCTACACGAACCTGCACCTGCTCGAAGGCGGCCTCGAAGGCTGGCGCGCGGCCGGCGGCGAGTTGTTCCGCGACGTGAACGTGCCGAGCAAGTCCTTCGGGGAACTGGTCGAGCACGAGCGCCACACGCCATCGCTCTCCGCATCCGAGGTGAAGGCGCTCGTCGATGGCAAGGCCAACGTGGTGGTGCTGGACGCACGGCGCTTCGACGAATACCGCACGATGAGCATTCCATCGGCCACCAGCGTACCCGGCGCGGAACTGGTGCTGCGTGTGCGAGAGCTGGCACCCGATCCCGCCACGCAGGTGATCGTCAATTGCGCAGGCCGCACGCGCAGCATCATCGGCACGCAATCGCTGGTGAATGCGGGCATTCCGAATCCCGTGGCGGCCCTGCGCAACGGCACCATCGGCTGGAAGCTCGCGGGGCAGGTGCTAGACCATGGCGCGGACCGCAAGGCACCGGCTGCCGTGTCCGATGCGCATCGCGCGCAGGCACAGGCCGATGCGCGGCCCGTGGCGGACAAGGCCGGCGTGCGCCGCATCGCGCTCGATGCGCTGCATACGCTGGAAGCGCCAGGGCGCACGTTGTACCGCTTCGATGTGCGAACGCCGGAGGAATACGACGCAGGCCACCTGCCCGGGTTCGCAAGCGCTCCGGGCGGGCAGCTGGTGCAGGAAACCGACCATCAGGTGCCGGTGCGCGGCGCGCGCATCGTGCTGGCCGACGACGACGGCGTGCGGGCGTCGATGAGCGCATCGTGGCTCGCACAGATGGGGTGGGAAGTCTATGTGCCGGACGCAGTGCCGACCGCTTCGGCCTTTACGGAAAAGGCGGCGCCGCCGCCTGCATATCCGCTGGCCGCGGTGGCCATTCGCGAGATCTCGCCCAATGACCTGGCGGCCTTGCTGAAACAGCCGGCAGCAACGGCCGTCATCGACGTGACCACCAGCGCCAATTATGTGAAGCGGCACATTCCCGGCGCCTGGTATGCCATTCGCGCGCAGTTGGCAGAGGCCATCGGCACGGCCATTCCGCCGGCTCGGCGCTATGTGCTGACCTGCGGCAGCAGCCTGCTCGCGCGCTACGCCGCGGCCGACCTGCGCCAACACCTCGACGCACAGGGCCAACGCGACGTGGAAGTGCTGGTGCTGGCGGGCGGCAACGCGGCCTGGTTCGCGGCGGGCTTCGAAGGCGAGTTCGGTGAGACGCGGCTCGCGACGCAGCGCACTGACCGCTATCGCCGGCCTTACGAAGGCACGGACGCATCGCCAGAGGCCATGCAAGCCTACCTCGACTGGGAGTACGGTCTCGTCGGGCAGCTGGGCCGCGACGGCACGCACCGTTTCACGGTGATCTGAGGACGGGTCATCGGGCTGCGCGGCCGTCGGATGCGGCCTGCAACGGCCAGTCACATTATTTCTCGCGGGTAAAGGAGGTCATCCGACGGTGCGGCAAGGCGTTTCTTGGGAATATCGATCAACTCGTCCCAGGAGCATCCCATGAGACTGCCCATTCTCGCCCTCTCGGCCGCCTCGCTGGCCGCCGTCGTTCTCACCGGTTGCGTGGTCGCACCGGCGCAGCCGGTCTATGCCGCGCCTCCTGGCGTTACTTATGTGGCACCAACCTATGCAGCGCCAGGCGTGGGCTTCGTGTGGAACTACCACCCGCGCTACGGATATGGCTGGCACCACCCGCGCTACGGATGGCACCGCGGGTGGCGATAGGGCCCGGCGTCAGTTGGTCTCGGCGCTCTTGAAGAGGGCCGCGACCTTGCGCTTGGTCTTGATGTTGCTCGAGATGCCGCGCGCGGGCGCGGCCTTGGCGGCGGCTTCCCAGGCGGGGGTGGCGTCGGCCTGGCCCGCTTCGTAGGGCTTGTCGAAGAACGGATCGCGCGGTGCTGAGGGCGCGCGGTGCGGGCGCCCGCCACCGCGACGCGCATCGGCGCCGATGCTGCTGCGTTCGCGCGGCTGGTCGAGCACGTCGCGTGCGTCGCCGGCCTCGCCTTCCTCGCGCCAATGGCGGCGGCCGTCGTTGATGCGGCCGCGCGGATTGTCTTCCTCGAACTCGACGGGTTCGAGCTCGATCTTCTTCTTGATCAGCTTCTCGATGTCGGCCACCAGGCGCGCATCGTTGCCCCCGCTGGCAAAGCTCACGGCCAGGCCCGACGCACCGGCACGGCCGGTGCGGCCGATGCGGTGCACGTAGTCTTCGGCGTTGAACGGAATGTCGAAGTTGAACACCGCCGGCACGTCCTTGATGTCGAGGCCGCGGGCCGCGACGTCGGTGCACACCAGAAGATCGACTTCGCCGGCCTTGAACGAGGCGAGCGCCTTCAGGCGTTCGTCCTGGCTCTTGTCGCCATGCAGCGCGGTGGTGCGCAGGCCATCGCGCTCCAGCGAGCGTGCGAGGCGCGCGCAACCGAGCTTGCTGTTGACGAACACGAAGGCTTGCGTGATGCCGCGCTGCTTGACGATCTGCTTGAGCGCGCGGCGCTTGTCGTCGTCGCTGACGCTGTAGAAGTGCTGCTCGACGGTGGACGCCGTTTCGTTCGGCCGCGCCACTTCGATGGTGACCGGGTTCTGCAGGTAGCTGCCGGCCAGCCGCTTGATCTCGGGCGAGAAGGTGGCCGAGAACAACAGCGTGGTGCGCTGCTTGGGCAGGTAGCTCAGGATGCGCTGCAGATCGGGCAGAAAGCCGATGTCCAGCATGCGGTCGGCCTCGTCGAGCACCACGTACTCCACCTGGTTGAGCACGGCGTTCTTGGCTTCGATGTGGTCGAGCAGCCGGCCCGGCGTGGCCACCAGCACTTCGACGCCCTTCTTGAGTTCGAGGGTCTGCGGCTTCATGTCGATGCCGCCGAACACCACGGTGCTGCGCAGGTTGGTGTACTTGGCGTACAGCTTGACCTGCTGGGCCACCTGGTCGGCCAGTTCGCGCGTGGGCAGCAGCACCAGTGCACGCACCGGGTGCCGCGCGGGCGACGTGGACGAGTTCTCGTGCTTGAGCATGCGCTGTAGCAAGGGCAGCGAAAAAGCCGCGGTCTTGCCGGTGCCGGTCTGCGCTGCGCCCATCACGTCCTGGCCCGAAAGCACGACCGGAATGGCCTGCTCCTGGATGGGAGTCATGGTCTCGTAGCCCATTTCGGCTACGGCGCGCGCCAGCGGTGCCGCCAGCGATAGATTGGAGAAGGAGCTTGTCATTAAGCCTTCTATTGTCGCACTGCCGCAAAAAATGGCAGTGACGGGCGCGTGACAACGCCCGCGATAGCGGCATTGCTACTTATTTCATAGCGCCGATACAAGCAGCCACGGGCGCTTCACGACCCGGGCCTCAAAGATTGCGTGTGTTGAAGGTGTCGCAGGACTTGACGTCGCCGCTCTGATAGCCGGCGCCGAACCACCGTTGGCGCTGCGCGCTGGACCCGTGGGTGAAGCTGTCCGGCACCACGGCGCGGCCCGCGGAACGCTGCAATGCGTCGTCGCCGATCTTCTGCGCGGCGTTCATCGCGGCCTCGATGTCGCCCGGGTCCAGCCACTTCTTCGACTCTTGCGAATGGTGCGCCCAGATGCCGGCAAAACAGTCGGCCTGCAGCTCGACGCGAACGCTCAGTGCGTTGTTCTGCGCCTGGCTCAGGCGGCCGCGCATGCCGTCCACCTTGGCGGTCACGCCGAGCTCGTCCTGCACGTGGTGGCCGACCTCGTGCGCAATGACATACGCCTGCGCAAATTCGCCGGGCGCGCCGAGCTGGTTCTTGAGCGTGTCGTAGAAGCCGAGATCGATGTAGACCTTCTTGTCGCCGGGGCAGTAGAACGGCCCCATGGCGGCCTGGCCAGTACCGCACGCCGTGGGCGTGGCACCTCGGAACAGCACCAGCCGGGGCGCCTGGTAGGCGCCGCCGTTCTGCCGGAAGATATTCGTCCAGACCACTTCGGTGTTCTTGAGCACGGTCGAGACGAAGGCCGCTTCGCGGTCGCCCGAAGGCGGCTTGGGTGCGGGGCCTTGCTGCTGCTGCACCTGGACCTGCTCGCCACCGCCGCCGCTCAGCATGCTGAGCACGGTCAGCGGATTGATGCCGAAGATCCAGCCCGCGACCAGCGCGACCGCGATGGTGCCGATGCCGATGCTGCGTCCGCCGATGAAACTGCCGCCACCGCCACCCTCACTGCGGCGGTCCTCGACATTGTCGGATTGTTCGTTGCCTTCCCATCTCATCGCGGTCTCCTTGCCGGCCTTGCAGAAGTGTGCCGGAGCGTCGCTGGATGGTACTTTGTCCGTGCCGGTGCCTTGTAAGCAAAACAGGCATTTGCATGCCTGCGGGGACGCCGTCGGAAATGAGGTACGCGAAGGGTACCCCGAGGCCTATCAAGCCTTGGGAAGCGTCACGCCGCGCTGACCCTGGTACTTGCCGCCGCGGTCCTTGTAGCTGGTTTCGCAGACCTCGTCGCTCTCGAAGAACAGCACCTGCGCGCAACCCTCGCCCGCGTAGATCTTGGCGGGCAGCGGCGTGGTGTTGCTGAATTCGAGCGTCACGTAGCCTTCCCATTCGGGCTCGAACGGGGTCACGTTGACGATGATGCCGCAGCGCGCATAGGTGCTCTTGCCAAGGCAGATGGTGAGCACGTTGCGCGGGATGCGGAAGTACTCGACCGTGCGGGCCAGCGCAAAGCTGTTGGGCGGAATGATGCAGTAGTCGCCGTGCATGTCGACGAAGCTCTTCTCGTCGAAGTTCTTCGGATCGACCACGGTGCTGTGAATGTTGGTGAAGACCTTGAATTCAGGCGCGCAACGGATGTCGTAGCCGTAGCTCGAGGTGCCGTAGCTGATGATCTTGTGGCCGGCGGCCTCGCGCACCTGGCCGGGCTCGAAGGGCTCGATCATGCCGTTCTTCTCGGCCATGCGCCGGATCCATTTGTCGCTCTTGATGCTCATATGCGGTCGCTGATTGCTGCTGCGGGGGGAATGGCGCGAATTGTGGCATGCGCCATGGCCCAGCCCCTGCCTTGGCGTCCTCGCAAGCTTCCGGGGCTGCTACCCCGCCTGCGAAATCACCGTGCGTTCGACCAGCCGGTCGTCGCCCAGCACGATCATCGAGAAGAGCAGTTCCTCGAGGTTGTTTGCCAGTGCGGTCTTGCGCCCCAGCAGAGGCGTGGCCGCCGGATTGAGCACCAGAAAGTCGGCCTCGCAGCCGGGCTGCAGATTGCCGATGACGCCATCGAGCCCCAGCGCGCGCGCCGCGCCGCCGGTGTGGCGCCACCACAGCTGCGAAGGGGCGATGCTCAGGCCGGTCTTGGTTTGCCCCTCTCGGCCCACGTAGTAGGCCGCCATCATCGTGTGGAAGGGGCTGAAGCTGGTGCCGCCGCCCACGTCGCTGGCCAGGCCGTAGAGGTAGCCGACGCGGTCGGCCGCGTCGAAGTCGAAGAAGCCGCTGCCCAGGAACAGGTTGCTGGTCGGGCTCACGGCAGCGGCCGTCTTCGTGTCGCGCAACAACGCACGGTCGGTGTCGTCCAGGTAGATGCAATGCGCATAGACGGCGCGTTCGCGCATGAGGCCGAAGCCGGCATACACGTCGAGATAAGAACGCGCCTGCGGATAGAGCTCGCGCACCCACGCCACCTCGTCGCGGTTCTCGGCCACGTGCGACTGGATCCACGTGTCGGCATATTTCGCGGCCAGCTCCCCCGCGCCGCGCATCTGGGCATCGGTGCTCGCGGGCGCGAAGCGCGGCGTGATGGCGTAGCCCAGGCGATCGACGTTGTGCCACTTGCGGATCAGCGACTCGGAGTCGATGAGGCTCTGCTCGGTCTGGTCGCGCACGCCATCGGGCGAATGCCGGTCCTGCAGCACCTTGCCGCTGATCATGCGCAGGCCGCGGCGCTGCGCGCCTTCGAAAAAGGCATCGACCGACGCGACGTGCGACGTCGCGAAGGTGAGCGAAGTGGTCACGCCGTTGCGCAGCAGCTCATCAAAGAACACGTCGGCCACTTCGTTCGAATGCGCAGCGTCGGCAAATTTTGCTTCCGCGGGAAAGGTGTAGTTCTCGAGCCAGGGCAGGAGCCCGGGCGACGGCGCGCCGATGATGTCGGTCTGCGGAAAGTGGATGTGCATGTCCACGAAGCCCGGCGCGAGGATGCGCCCCGGCAGATGCGTCACTGCGGCATCGGGATGGCGCGGCGACACGGCAGCATGGCTGCCGGCATCGAGCACGCGCTGGCGGCCAGCGATGTCGGGTCCGACGACCAGCAGGCCGTCTTCATCGAAAACCGGCAGGCCGGCGTCGTCGAATCGCAGGAGGGAGGCGCGGTAGGCTTTTTTCATCGTTGCTGCGGAGGGTAAACCAGCCCCGCAGCGCCGCAATTTCCATGCGCATATGAGTGCTATATACCGTCCCCACTTCAATCCTCAATCCGACGGTAAGGCACGCGACTGGATGTCGAAGGGCACGCCGAGCGGAACCGCCGCATCGCCGTCCTTGCGCTGGGTCAGCAGCGGGTACTTCGATTCGATGAAGTAGACCCGGTCGCCCAGCACCGCGCCCGACGACGGGTCGTTGAGCCCCGCCACCACCGTCTGCAGCGCCAGCTTCGCGCCGTCGGCGCGCGCCACGGTGACCTGTCCACCGTAGGGGCCGTCGCCGAAGGCATTGCTCTCGAACAGCACCAGCCGCCCGGGCTTCCAGGCTCGGATCGCGTCGACGTTCTTCATCACTCGCGGGGCCTCGATGCGGCTGACACCGCCGGCGCGGCCGTCGGTGCCGAGGTCGATGCGCAGCAGGTAGGAGGCGGCCGCCACGAGGCTCACGTACACGTTTCGCCCGCTGTCGATCGCAATGCCGTTCAGGCCCTTGTAGGGGCCGGGGCCGGCCAGCGCCGGATCTTCCTTCCAGACCGTGAGCGCGGCAGCGCCCGGCGTGAACCGCAGCACGCGCGGGTGCAAGGAGTCGGTCACGTAGATGTTGCCGCGCGCGTCCTGCGCAAGGTCGTTGCAGTAGCCCGCATCGGGCATGGCATAGCTCGCGCGCGGCGCGCCCGTGGCCAGGTCGTAGCGCTTGAGTGCGCTCGGCGTCTGCAGCACCGTGGTGAAGCCAATGTTGCCCGAGCAAACCCAGAGGGCCTGATGCCTGGCATCCACCAGCACGCCCTGCCCGTTCGCCAATCCATTGGCGCCGGGCTTCACGAGCACCTCGGCCTTCGGCGCGAGACCCGGCTTCAATCTGGCCACCGCGCCTTGGCGCCAGCTGCCGACGTAGAACGAACCATCCGGCCCGATGGCGACGCTTTCCGGATACCAGTCCTCGGGCAGCGCCTGTACGGCGGGAGGTGCGGCGCTTGCCGCCATCGCGGCGAGCGCGAGCAGCGCGCCCGCCAGTCGCGTGCGCCTGCTCATTGCCACACGCGAAACACGCGCCCCGTCAATGGGCCTTCGACGCTGCGCACATAGGCCAGCGCCACGCGCGCGGCCGGTACGGTTTCGACGCCCGGAAAGAGCGCGCCATACGCGGCCGACGATTCGGTCAGCAGCGTCGGACTCACCGCATTGATGCGCAGGCCGCGCGCCAGTTCGATGGCTGCGCCTTTCACGAAACCCTCGACCGCCGCATTCACGGCAGCCGCGTTGGCTCCCCCGCGAACCGGATCGTCTGCCGCTACGCCCGTGGTCAGCGTGATCGAGCCGCCATCTGCCAGAAGGTGCTGGCCCAGCAGTGCGAGGCGCACCTGGCCGAGCAGCTTGTCCTGCAGGCCAATGTTGAAATCGGCCGGCCTCATTTCGGCGAGCGGTCCGAAAAACAGGCCCCCGGCCGCCGACACGATCGCATCGACTCGCCCTACCGCCGCGTACAGCGCCTCGACGCTCGCATCGCTCGTGATGTCGACCTGCCGATCGCCACGCGTGCGGCCCGCGCGCACCACCTCATGCCCGCGCTCGGCCAGCGCCTGCGCCACCGCGCTGCCCACGGCGCCGGTCGCGCCCACAACAAGAACCTTCATGCAAACCTCGCTAAAAAATGAATCGTGAAGGCTCATTGTTTTGCGAATTGATAGTTTGATAAATTGCCATCCGGTTCGGCAATTCGAAACTATGGGTTCTCAATATGGACAAGCTGCGCGCCATGGAGGTGTTCGTCGCAACGGTGGACGCGGGGAGCTTTGCCGCCGCTGCCGAGGCGCTCGATCTCTCGGCCGTGATGGTGGGCAAGCACATCCGCGCGCTCGAGGAGCAGCTTGGCGCCCGCCTGCTCGAACGCACCACGCGGCGCCACGCCCTGACCGAGATCGGCGCCGCCTACCTGGAGCGCTGCCGGGACGTGCTCGCGAGCGTGCACACGGCGGACGGCGTGGCGGAATCGCTGCGGGCCATGCCGCAGGGCGTGCTGCGCGTGACGGCGCCCGTCGCCTATGGCGCACACCGCCTCACACCCGTCATTGCCGAGTACATCGCCGCTTATCCGCAGGTCAAGGTGGACCTGAGCCTGAACGACCGCGTGGTCGATCTTGCCGAAGAGGGCTTCGACTGTGGCGTGCGATCGGGCGCGGCCGTCGACGAACGGCTCATTGCGCGGCCGCTCGCATTGGCGCGCATGTTCGCGGTTGCAAGCCCGGCCTGGGTCGCGCGCCACGGCCAGCCCCGACATCCATCGGAGCTCGAAGCTTTTCCGCTCCTGGGCTTTGCGGCCTGGGGGACGAACCACTCATGGCGCTTCACGCAGGGCAGCAAGACAGTGCATGTCCCCGTGCGCGGCCCGTTTTCCACCAACAACGGGCAGGCGTTGCTGGCAGCCGCGATGGCGGGCGTGGGTGTGATCGTGCAGGCCGATGCATTGCTCGGCCCCGCGCTGGCTTCGGGCCAGGTGGTTCAGCTGCTGCCCAAGTGGGAGCTTCCGACGCGCCAAGTGCACATCATGCGACTGCCCGAAGCCCGCCCCAGCGCCAAGCTGCGCACCTTTGTCGACTTCGTCGTCGAAAGGCTGGGCTAGCTATCGCCCAACGCGCCCCTGCACGCCCTCGGCGAGCCAGTTCATCTTCAGGATCTGCTCGTCGTTCAGCTGGACGCCCTTGGCGATGACGACACGGCCCTCGTTGTCGCGCACGTCACCCGCCGCCGCGCGGAACGGCTGCAGCTTGCCCGCGGCAATGTCCTTCTGCCGCGCCAGCACCTCCTGCTGCACGGCCTGGGGCACCTTGCTGCCGAAGTCGCCGACGCGGATCATTCCGTCCTTCACGCCACCCCAGACATTGCCGCTCTTCCAGCTGCCGTCAAGCACGGCACGGGCGCGCTGCGTGTAGTAGCCGCCCCACTCGTGCGTGACCGCGACGATCTGCGCATCGGGCGCGATCCTGCGCATGTCAGAGTGGTAGGCCACGGCCATCTTGCCGCGCTCCTGCGCCGCGGCCATGACGGCGGTGGAACCGGTGTGAAAGGCGAGCACGTCGGCGTTCTGGTTGAACAGCGCCATGGCGGCATCGCGCTCCTTCGGCGGATCGAACCACTCGTTGAGCCACACCACGACGATCTTGGCGTTCGGATTCACCGAACGCATGCCGAGCGTGAACGCGTTGATGCCCTGCAGCACCTCGGGAATCGGAAAGCCCGCCACGTAGCCCGCGATGTTCGTCTTGGTCATGCGGCCTGCCGCAATGCCCGCGAGATAGCGTCCCTCGTAGTAGCGCGCATTCGCAGTCGCCACATTGGCCGCGGCCTTGTAGCCGGTGATGGACTCGAACTTCACCTCGGGAAAGTCGCGCGCCACCTTGAGCGTCGGCTCCATGTAGCCGAAGCTGGGCGTGAAGATCAGTTGGTTGCCCTGCTGCGCCAGATCGCGGATGACGCGCTCGGCGTCCGCGCCTTCGGGCACGTTCTCGACGAAGGTGGTCTTGACCTTGCCGCTCAGCGCTGCTTCCACGGCCTTGCGGCCTTCTTCGTGCTGGCGCACCCAGCCAGCGTCGGTCACCGGCGTGACGTAGACGAAGCCGATCTTCAGCGGCTCTTTCGGCGCTTGCGCTTGAGAAAAGGCGGGAGATAAAAAGCAAGCGGCCATCCACGCCAGAACGGCGCGGCCCGCGAGGTTTTTGTACATGGTGGTCCTCTACATGGCCCCGGAAAAGCAAAACCCGCAGCCGGCCGGGACGCCCGGCTGCGGGGTGCGGATTTTAGTGCGCCACGGGCTGCACATGCTGGCGCACGGCTTCGAGCAGCAGCGTGGCCAGCCGGCCCACCGGCGCCTCGGCCGCGGCCTGTGCGCGATAGAGCGTGAGCGACATCTGCGGCAGCGCCGGAAGGCCGACCGTCGTGCGGTCGATGGCGCGCACGTGCGCGGGCAGCCCGAAGGGCGTGCGCACCGAGAGCCCCAGCCCGGCCGATGTAGCGGCCCACAGTGCCGCGAGGCTGGCGCTGGTGAATGCATGGCGCCACGGCGTGCCTGCGCGATCGAGCGCGGCGGTGACGATGTCGCGCAGCGGGCACGGCGCATCGAGCAGCACCAGCGGCAGCGGCTCCTTGCTCTTGCGCGTGCCGGGCCGGCGCTCGCGTTCCTTCCACCAGGCCGCGTCGAGCGCATCGGGCGCCCGGGGGCCGATCCACTGCAAAGGCAGGCGCGCCACGCGCTCGCCGTGCGGCGTCATCTGATCGCCGGTGTCCCACACCAGGGCAAGGTCGAGCTGCCGGAGTTCGAGCCGCTCGCGCAGCTCCGCGCTGCGCGCCACGCAGGCTTCGATACGCACCTTGGGGTGTGCCCTTGAAAAACGGCCGAGCACGGCAGGCAGCAGCGTCTCGCCGAAGTCTTCCTGCAGGCCGAGCCGCACCCAGCCCTGCAGGTCCACCCCGCGCATGGCGGCGCCGGCTTCTTCGTTGAGCTCGAGCATGCGGTGCGCGTAGGCGAGCAGCGTTTCGCCCGCGTCGGTGAGCTCCAGCCCGCGCCCGGCCTTGCGGAAGAGCACGGCGCCGGCCTGCGCCTCGAGTTTCTTGAGCTGCGCGCTCACGGCCGACGTCGAGCGCCCCAGCTTGTCGGCCGCCCGCGCATAGCTGCCGAGTGCCATACCGGTGGAAAAACTGCGCAGCACATCGAGATCGAACATCACCTGGGACATGGATTTCTTCCTTGTTCAATCGTCCTGTTTTATCGAACGATCGGATCATTATTTTCTGATTTTCAAAACCTTTGCAAGGGCGGACACTGCGCCTCGACATGACGCACTCGATCTCCTCCCCGTCTTACCCACGCCGCCACCGCTGGAAAGTGCTGGCCGCGGGCGTGGCCGCCAATGCAGCTTTCTCCGTGGCCTTCAGCGGCATCCCCATGACCGCGGTACTCATGCGCACCGGCTACCAGCTCGACAACGCGACGCTCGGCCTGGTGCTCGGCCTCATGGGCCTGGGGATCGCGGTGAGCGAACTGCCATGGGGGCTCTTGACCGACCGCTGGGGAGACAGGCCAGTGCTGCTCACGGGCCTGGGCACCACCGCGGCCGCATTGGTGGCGATGGCGATCTGGGCCGCGCCGAGCGCACAGCAGATTCCGGGTCTGGGCTGGCTTTGCGGCGGGTTGTTGCTGGTCGGCCTGCTTGGGGGCAGCGTCAACGGTGCCAGCGGCCGCGCGGTCATGACGTGGTTCGAAGCGGGCGAACGCGGCCTTGCGATGAGCATCCGGCAGACGGCTGTGCCACTGGGCGGTGGCATCGGTGCGCTGGTGCTGCCCTTCGTGGCGCTGCATTTCGGCTTTGCCGCGCTCTACGGCTTGCTGGCGCTTCTGTGCACGCTCAGTGCGGCAATGAGCTGGGCCTGGGTGCACGAGCCGCCGATGGCGCCGCGCGCCAATACCGCCGAAACATCGGGCGCACCGAAGGGCCGCGGTCCCTTGCGCGATGCGCGTATCTGGCGCATCGTGGCCGGCATCGGCATTCTTTGTGCGCCGCAGTTCGCGGTGCTGTCTTTCGGCACGGTGTTTCTGCATGACTTCGGCCATGCGGGCCTTGCAACCATCACGGCCACCATGGTGTTCGTGCAGGTCGGGGCGATGGTGATGCGCGTGTGGAGTGGCCGCTGGACCGACCGCCGGCGCAACCGCCCGGCCTACCTGCGCGCCTGCAGCGCACTCAGCGTGCTGCTGTTCGCGGGGCTCGCATTGCTGGTGCTGTGCGCGGGCACACACGCCGCCGATTCATCAGCACTACGCATCGCGCTGGTGGTGCTGCTGGCGGCGAGCGGCGTCTGCGTGTCGGCATGGCACGGCGTGGCCTACACCGAACTCGCCACGCTGGCCGGCGCGACCCGCGCGGGCACCGCACTCGGCATGGCGAACACCAGCGTGTTCCTGGTGTGCTTCATCACGCCCTTCTCGATCCCGCACTTGCTCGCGCTGCAGGGCTGGCCGCTGGTGTGGCTCGCGGCGAGCGCCTGCGCCCTGGTCGCGATGCCGCTGCTGGTGCCGCGGGCCGCCGTTGCCGATCAGAAGCTCGCGAAAACGGCGTTGAGCCGATCGACGTAAGCGCGCTTGGCGGCCCCGTCGATGAAGCTGCCTTCGAAGCTGTTGGCGGCAAGCTGCCACGCGTGCTGCACGCCGAGCCCGGTGGCCGCGAAGGTCTGCGTGAAGTTCTGGTTCATGTAGCCGCCGAAGTAGGCCGGATCATCCGAATTGACGGTAGCCACCAGCCCTGCGTCCAGCAGCGCGCCGAGGTTGTGCTGCGCCAGATCGGGGAACACGCAGAGCTTGAGATTCGACAGCGGGCACACGGTGAGCGGAATGCGGTCTTGCGCGAGCCGCTTCATCAGCGCGGGATCTTTCGCGCTCTGCACGCCATGATCGACGCGCTCCACCTTGAGCACGTCGAGCGCGCTCCACACGTAGGCCGGTGGCCCTTCTTCGCCCGCATGCGCGACAAGGTGAAAACCCAGTTCGCGGCAGCGCGCGAACACGCGTGCAAACTTCTCGGGCGGATGGCCGACCTCGCTTGAGTCGAGCCCCACGCCGATGAACTTGTCGCGGAAGGGCAGCGCCTGCTCCAGCGTTTCGAAGGCTTCTTCTTCGCTCAGGTGGCGAAGGAAGCACAGGATGAGCGCCGCGCTCACGCCGAGCTTCGGCTGTGCATCGGCGCACGCACGGTGCAGGCCGTTGACCACAACCTCCATCGGCACGCCGCGCGCCGTGTGCGTCTGCGGGTCGAAGAACATCTCGGTGTGCACCACGTTGTCGGCCGCGGCGCGCTCCAGGTAGGCCCAGGCCATGTCGTAGAAGTCCTGCTCCTTCAGCAGCACGCTGGCGCCGGCGTAGTAGATGTCCAGGAAGCTCTGCAGATTGGTGAAGGCGTAGGCCTTGCGCAGGTCTTCGACGCTCGCATAGGGAATGGCCACGCCGTTGCGCTGCGCGAGCGCGAAGATCAGCTCGGGCTCCAGCGAGCCTTCGATGTGCATGTGCAGCTCGGCCTTGGGCATGATGCGCAGCAGCTCGGGCAGGCGGTCGGCGGAGATCTTCTCGCCGAAGCTCTTGTCGAAGAGGGGTCGGTAATCGGTCATGGTGGGAAAATCGACGTTGTGATTTCGCACAGCATAAGCGCAGCCGCCCCCTTGGAGATGCGCCAGAACGTATACGGCCCATGCGTGCCATGCCGATCTTGAGACTTCTTCACCTCGCGCTGATGGCCCCGTTGCTGATACCTCTTCCCGGTTTCTCGGCCACGGCGGGCGGCGCAGAAGCGCTGGCGCGCGAGCATGGGTGCCTGGCCTGCCATGGCTTGACGCGCAAGCAGGTCGGCCCCGGGTTCGCGCAAATTGCCGGCCGCTATGGCAATGACCCGGCGGCGCCATCCCATTTGGCGGCCAAGATTCGGGACGGCAGCGTTGGCGCCTGGGGACGCGTCATCATGCCCCGCCAGTCGCACGTGACCGATACGGAGGCAAAAGGCCCTGGCCGGGTGGATTCTTTCCCAGCCGGCGCCATCCCGATAACTCTCACCACGCTGCCGCGTCCTCCTGCAATGCGCGCCGCGCGAGCAGAAAGGTCGCGGCATTCCAGCTCTGGCCCGCCATGCCCATCGGCGCCAGCGTGCGGCCGTGGAACCATTCGGTGAAGCGCCAGCCGCCGAGATGGTTCACATGCGCAAGGCGCGCGAGCTCGGGCCAGGCCATGTCATGCAGACCCAGGCGCGCCAGCGCCATGACCCAGAAGCCGCCGACGAAGGGCCAGATTCCGCCGTTGTGGTACTGGTGCACGACGTTCTGCTGATGGCGTGCCATGTAGGGGCGCCACAGTTCGTGCTCGCGCGTCAGCGGATGCAGCACCACGCGCAGCGGGTACGGATCGCACGCGCGCGCCGCGGCGATGGTTTTGACGATTCGGTTGGCCATCGCGGAATCGGCCAACCCGCTCTGTATGGCCAGCACGTTGCCAAACACGTCTCCCTCGTTGCCGACGAAGGAGAGATTGACGAAGCTGAGATATAGGCCCGGATCCGTTCGCCCGCGGCGCGCATAGTGCCGCAGCAGCCGGGCGCGGTGGTACTCGGGCAGGTCCTGTTGGTACGGATGGAACAGGTGGTTGAAATGGTGCTCGGTGGCTTCGGCGTGGTCGAGCGCGAAGCGGCGCTTCACCTCATACCAGAGCGCATTGGTGTACAGCACGTAGCCCGAGCGCGGCATGATGTCGGCCCAGTCGCTGGCCTCGTTCTGCTGCAGGAGGCGGAAGTGCTGGTGCTCCTGCGCCAGCAGCCAGCCGATGGCGCGCTCCACCCCGCCGCTCCAATGCGAAGCGCCGACCTTGCCGTGGCGCCGCACGTGGTCCACCGCAATCAGCCACCACAGCGTCGCGTCGATGCAGCCCAAGTACCAGAAATCGGCATCCTGCCCTTCGGGGTCGACGTATTTGGGAATCTGCCCGTTGGCCGCCTGCTGGGCCGCGAGCGCATCGAGGCTGGCCACCGCGCCCTCTTCGAGCGCGGCCACGCCGCTGCCACACATCGCCATCACGCAGATGGCGGCGTCGCGCCCGAAGATGCGCGTGTAGCGCCGCGCCACGGCCGCCTTGGTGCGGCTGGCGGCCAGGATACCGTGCGGCGTGAGGTTGCGTTCCAGGAGTTGGATCGAGGCTTGGGTGCAGTCGTCGATCAGCGCGAGATGGGATGCGTCGAGATGGGTCATTCAAAAAAAAAGGTCGCCCGCGGGCGACCCATTATTTACGCGTGCCGAAGTACGCGCTGCGATTACTTCTTGTCGCCCGGCACCTTGCCTTCGACGCCCTTGACGTAGAAGTTCACGCCCGACAGGAACTTGTCGTCGGCCACGGCGTCCTTGGCGACCACTTCCTTGCCGTCCTGGCCGAGGATCGGACCCTTCCAGATCACGAAGCTGCCGTCCTTCAGGCCCTTTTTCACTTCCTCGACCTTGGCCTTGGTTTCGGCCGGCACGTCTTCGGCGATCGAGACGATGTCGATGGCGCCTTCCTTCACGCCCCACCAGCTTTGGCCGGTTGCCCACTTGCCTTCGAGCGCGTCCTTGGTGGCCTTGATGTAGTACGGGGCCCAGTTGATGGTGGCCGAGGCCAGGTGGGCCTTGGGGCCGTAGGCGGTCATGTCGGAATCCCAACCGAAGGCGCGCTTGCCTTTTTCCTGTGCGGTCTTGAGCACGGCGGGCGAGTCGGTGTTCTGGAACAGCACGTCGGCGCCGCCGTTGATGAGCGCGGTGGCGGCTTCGGTTTCCTTCGGCGGGCTGAACCATTCGTTGACCCACACCACCTTGGTGGTGATCTTGGGGTTGACCGATTGGGCGCCGAGCGTGAAGCTGTTGATGTTGCGCAGCACCTCGGGGATGGGCACCGAGCCCACCACGCCGAGCGTGTTGGTCTTGGTCATGGCACCGGCGATCACGCCGGCCATGTAGGCGCCTTCATAGGTGCGGCTGTCGTAGGTGCGCATGTTCTCGGCCGTCTTGTAGCCGGTGGCATGTTCGAACTTCACGTCCTTGCTGTCGGTGGCCACCTTGAGCATGGGCTCCATGTAGCCGAAGGTGGTACCGAAGATCAGCTTGTTGCCTTGGCCGACCATGTCGCGGAACACGCGCTCGGCGTCGGCGCCCTCGGGCACGCTTTCGACGAAGGTGGTCTTGATCTTGTCGCCGAATTCCTTCTCGAGCGCCTTGCGGCCGTTGTCGTGCGCGAAGGTCCAGCCGCCGTCTCCCACCGGGCCGATGTAGGCGAATGCGATATTGAGCGGCGCAGCCGGTGCCGGGGCGGCGGCAGTGGGTGCCGGCGCCGGTGCGGGCGTCGCGGCCGGTGCAGCGGCTTCCTCTTTCTTGCCGCAGCCGATCAGGGCCGCCGAAGCGACCGCCGTGAGGGCGGCCAGCTTGAGCAGGGAGCGCTTGTTCAGATCATTCATTGTCGGAAATCCTCAAAAAGGACAGGTTGGCGGAAATCGAGAAGCGAGATTATGAGCCGGGGTAGAACGGCTTCCCAATCGAGGCCGGCATGTTGATGCGAATGAAGGCAGGATTGCGCGAAATCAGCGCCAGCACCACGATGGGCGCGATGTACTGCAGCATGCTGAGGAACTGCGGCGGCACGTCGACGCCGCTGCTCTGCAGATGAAAGCCGAGCATCGAGACGCCGCCGAACAGGTAGGCGCCCAGCAGCACGCGGATCGGTCGCCAGGTGGCAAAGGTGGTGAGCGCCAGCGCGATCCAGCCGCGGCCCGCCACCATGCCCTCGACCCACAGCGGCGTATAGACAGTGGACAGGTACGCGCCCGCCAGCCCGCACAGCGCGCCGCCGACGATGACCGCAAGGAAGCGGATGCGCCGCACCGGGTAGCCGAGCGCATGCGCCGATTCGGGCGACTCGCCGACGGAGCGCAGCACCAGCCCGGCGCGTGTGCGGTAGAGAAACCAGATGAGGCCAAAGGTCAGCACCACCGCAAAATAGACCATCGGGTGATGGCGGAAAAGCGCCGGCCCAATGAGCGGAATATCGCTGAGCACCGGCACCGCGTAAGACACGCTCTCGGGCAGCTTGGCCTGCACGAAGTTGATGCCCAGGAACGCCGAGAAGCCGACGCCGAAGAGGCTGAGCGCCAGGCCGGTGGCGTACTGATTGGTGTTGAGCCAGATCACCAGCACGCCGAAGAACGCGGCAAGCAAGGCGCCTGCCGCCATGCCGGCGAGGAAGCCGAGCCAAGGGTTGTGCGTGATGACCACGGTCGCAAAACCTGCGATGGCGGCGCAGAGCATCATGCCCTCGGCCCCGAGGTTGACGATGCCGGCCTTTTCGTTGATCAGAAGGCCCAGTGCCGCGATTGCGAGGACCGTTCCGGCGCTCAGGGTGGAGCCTAGCAAGAGTGCGTAGCTGTCCATGTCATTTACTCCAGCGCGGGTGGCTTGCTTGATGCTCTTGTTCGTGGTGCGTGCACAGGCCACCGGGTACCCCGTCGGCGGGATCGCGCCCCGAACAAGCACGCACAGCGCGTTGAATAGAGAAACAGGCGTTCATCCTAGAGTGCCCCTTCGGTCGAACGCGCAACAGCAGGCGCGGTGATCGGCGTGCTGGCCTGCAGCGAGGACGTCGCCCCTCCGGCCGTTGGTGCCTTGAGGGCCGCCTTGCCCCGGATGCGATAGGCGATGAGCGTGTCGCAGGCCAGCAGCGTGAAGAGCAGCAGCCCCTGGAACACCCCCGTGAGCGACTTCGGCAGGCCAAGGCGCGACTGCGCAAGCTCGCCGCCGATGTAGAACATGCTCATGAGGATGGCCGAGAACACCATCCCAACCGGATGCAGCCGGCCCACGAAGGCCACGATGATGGCCGCGAAGCCGTAGCCCGCCGGCACATACGGTGTGAGCTGGCCCAGCGGACCCGCCACTTCGAGCGCGCCGGCCAGGCCCGCCGCGCCGCCCGAGGTGAGCAGCGCGATCCAGATGGCGCGCCGCGCCGAGAAGCCCGCGTAACGCGCGGCCGCCGGCGCGAGCCCGCCGACCTGCTGCGCAAAACCCGCCCGCGTGCGGAACAAGAAAACCCAAAGCGCGCCGACGCCCAGCAGCGCGATGATCAGCCCGATGCTCACGCGCGAACCCTTGAAGAGTCGCGGAATCTGCGTCACCGCCTCGAAGGTCTTGGACTGCGGAAAGTTGTAGCCGTGCGGATCCTTCCAGGGACCGAACACCATATAGCCGAGCAGCAACGTGGCCACGTACACCAGCATCAGGCTCACCAGAATCTCGTTGGCGTTGAACTTGTCGCGCAGGAACGCGACGATGCCGGCCCACACCATGCCGCCGACCGTGCCCGCGACCAGGATGGCCACCACGATCCACGAGCCGGTGGTCTTGTCCGCCAGCAGCGCGACGCCGCCCGCGGCAATGGCGCCGAACACGAACTGGCCCTCGGCGCCGATGTTCCACACGTTGGAACGGAAGCACACCGCCAGCCCGAGCGCGATGATGAGCAGCGGCGTCGCCTTGATCGTCAGCTCGCCGATCGCGTAGCCGCTCTTGATGGGCTCGTAGAAGAACACCAGCAGGCCCTTGATCGGGTCCTTGCCGAGCGCGGCGAACAGCGCCACACCGATCAGCACCGTGATGAGCAGCGCAAGAATCGGCGAGGCAAAAGTCCAGAAGCGCGAAAGCTCCGGACGGGGTTCGAGCTTAAACATGGGTCGCCTCCTTCTTGTTCTTCTGTCCTTCCCAAAGACCGCTCATCCATTCGCCGATCTGCGGCAGCGTGGCGGCCGCGCGGTCGATCGACGGCGACATCCGGCCCTTGGCAATCACGTGCAGCCGGTCGCTGATGTCGAACAGCTCGTCGAGTTCTTCGCTGACCACCAGCACCGCGCAGCCTGCGTCGCGCAGCGCAAGAATCTCGCTGCGGATCAGCGCGGCCGCGCCCACATCGACGCCCCAGGTCGGCTGCGAGACGATGAAGAGCTTGGGGTTGGCGTCGATCTCGCGGCCGACGATGTACTTTTGTAGATTGCCGCCCGAGAGCGAACGCGCCGCCGCGCCGGGCCCGCCGGCCTTGACGTTGAAGCGCGTGATGATCGCCTTGGCATGCTTTTCAAGCGCCGCCGTGCGGATCCAGCCGCCCTTGCCCACGGCGTTGCTGCGCGTGAGCAGCAGGTTGTGGGCGAGCCCCAGCGTGGGCACCGCGCCGCGGCCCAGCCGCTCCTCGGGCACGAAGTGCAGGCCCATGGCGCGCCGGGCGCGCGGCCGGAGCCGGCCGGCCGGCTTGTCGAACACCTGCACCATGGCCGCTTCGGCACGCACGTCCTCGCCCGAGAGCGTGTAGAGCAGCTCCTTCTGGCCATTGCCCGACACGCCCGCAATGCCGACCACCTCGCCGGCGCGCACCTCGAACGAGATGCCGTCGAGGTCGACGCCGAACTGGTCTTCGCGCGCCAGCGTGAGCGCGTTGACCCGCAGCGCCACCGCGCCCGCATGCACCGGACGGTGCTGCAAGGGCGGCGGCTCGCTGCCGATCATCAGGCGCGAGAGCGACTCGTTGCTTTCGTTCTGTGGATTACACACGCCTGTGACCTTGCCGCCGCGCAGCACCGTGCAGGCCGTGCACAGCTCGCGGATCTCGTGCAGCTTGTGACTGATGTAGAGGATGCTGCAGCCTTCCGAAGCCAGCTTGTTGAGCACGCTGAAAAGCTTGACCACCGCCTGCGGCGTGAGCACCGAGGTCGGCTCGTCGAGGATCAGCAGCTTGGGGTTGGTGAGCAGCGCGCGGATGATCTCGACCCGCTGCATCTCGCCCACCGACAGCGTGTGCACCGGCCGCGAGGGGTCGATGTCCAGGCCGTATTCGCTCGCCTTGGCCGTGATGCTGCGCGCCACTTCGGCCAGCTGCAGCGACTTGTCCAGGCCCAGCCACACGTTCTCGGCCACGGTGAGCGTATCGAACAGGCTGAAGTGCTGGAACACCATGCTGATGCCCAGCGCCCTCGCCTGCTGCGGGTTGCGCAGCGCCACCGCCTGGCCGTCGAAGGTGACCGTGCCTTCGTCGGGCTTGACCGAGCCGTAGATGATCTTCATCAGGGTCGATTTGCCGGCGCCGTTCTCGCCGAGCACGGCGTGAATCTCGCCGGGCGCGACGGCCAGCGAAATGTCGCTGTTCGCCACCACCGCTGGATAGCGCTTGGTGATGTTCGCAAGCTGGAGTCTGGGAGTTGTCATGCCGGGTTCGGTGGGGTTGTCTCGTTCAACAGCAACAAGCGGAAAACATGGCTGCAAGTCTAATGGCGTGCCCGCGGCCAACGGCGCCCGACGGGCCCGCTCAGTGTCCTCCTACATAGGCAAACTTGAACAGGAAGATCGCCGCGATCACCCAGACCATTGCATGCACTTCCCGTGCCCGCCCGGTGAAGAGCTTGAGCACCGCGTAGGTAATGAAGCCGAAGGCCAGGCCGTTGGCAATCGAATAGGTGAAAGGCATGGCCAGCGCGGTCACGACCGCCGGGATCACTTCGGTGGTGTCTTCCCATTCGAGCTCGACCAGGTCGCGCAGCATCAGGCAGCCAACGAAGAGCAGCGCCGGTGCGGTGGCATAGGCCGGCACCGAGCCCGCCAGCGGCGAGATCATGAGGCACGCCAGGAACAGCACCGCCACCACCACCGCCGTGAGGCCGGTGCGGCCGCCCGCCTGCACGCCGGCCGCGCTTTCCACATAGGCGGTGGTGCTCGAAGTGCCGAGCAGCGAGCCCGCGAAGATGGCGCCGCTGTCGGCCAAGAGCGCCTTGTTCATGCGCTCCATCTTGCCGGGCACGAGCAGGCCGGCGCGCTTGGCCACGCCCATCAGCGTGCCGGTGGCGTCGAACATTTCCACCAAAAAGAACACCAGCACCACGTTCAGGATGCCGCCCTTGAGCGCGCCCAGGATGTCCAGCTGCATGAAGGTGGGCGCGATGGACGGCGGCGCGTCGAACACGCCATGGAACTTGTTGCCGCCGAAGAAGAAAGACAGCACCGTCACCAGCATGATGCCGATCAGGATGGCGCCGCGCACCTTGAGCCGGTCGAGCACCACGATGACCAGGAAGCCCAGCGTTGCCAGCACCACCGGCGCCGAATGCAGGTCGCCCAGCGTGACGAAGGTGGCCGGCGATGCCGCCACCACGCCTGCGCTCTTGAGCGCGATGAGCGCCAGGAACATGCCGATGCCCACGGTGATCGCCGTTCGCAACGACTGCGGTATGCCCTGTATGAAAAGCTCCCGCAACCCCGTGACCGTGACGATCAGGAACAGGCAGCCCGAGATGAACACCGCGCCCAGCGCCACCTGCCACGTGTAGCCCATACCCAGCACCACCACGTAGGCGAAGTAGGCGTTGAGCCCCATGCCCGGCGCCATCGCGATCGGGTAGTTGGCGTACAAGCCCATGATCAGCGTGCCCACCGCCGCAATCAGGCAGGTGGCCACGAAGACCGAGCCCTTCGGCATGCCCGCGTCGCCGAGGATCGACGGGTTCACGAAGATGATGTAGGCCATCGTCAGGAAGGTGGTGAGTCCTGCTATGACCTCGGTGCGCACCGTGGTGTTGTGCTCGGTGAGCTTGAACATTCGCTCAAGCCAGTTTGCGCTGTACGGTGGGCTGTATGGCGCGCTGCGCGGGCGCGCGGCCTCGGTGCTCCCCGAGGCACGGGAGTCGGTGACCTTGGGCACCTCTTCAAACCTGTTCATGTCGCTTGTCTCCAGCTGTTGTATTTGGCGATTGATTCATCGTTGCCCGTGCCGCGTCGCCGGCGCGGCCGAAGGCTTCAGGGCGGATCCGGGAATTCAGTCAACGCAAGACGCGACACGGGCGTCGAGGGCGTAGGCCGCAGCGACGAAGCCACGCCCTTGATGCATTCGCGCAGCCAGCGCGCGGAGCTCGACGAGTGGGTGCGCTCGTGCCAGAGCTGGTAGTACATGAGGCGCGGCAGCGCGACCGGGCAGTCGAGAATCTTCACCGGCAGCCGCGCCGCGAAGCGCTCGCAGTACTGGCGCCCGGTCGTCAGCACCAGCAGGCTCGAGGCCACCATGTCGGGAATGAGGCTGAAGTGCGCGCAGCGCGCCGTGATGTTGCGCTGCCGCCCGAGCTCGTCGAGCATCTGGTCGATGATGCCGCGCCCCCCGGGATGCATGGGCGTGGGCGCAATGTGCTCGGCCGCGAGCCAGGTCTCCAGGTCCCAGCCGCGGCGCACCGCCGGATGGTCCTGGTTCACCAGCGACACCACCTCGTCGCCGAAGAGCCGCGCCATGTGCAGGTCTTCCGGGGGCTTCTGCCAGTTGCCGATCACCAGATCGACCTGGCCGAGCGCCAGATGGCCGTGGTAGTCCGAGTCGGGAGATAGCGCGTGGATCTCGATCTGGCAGAGGGGTGCTTCGCGCTTCACGTGCGCCACCAGCATCGGCAGGAAGAGCGGGTCCATGTAGTCGCTCGCGGCAATGCGAAAGGTGGTGGCCGCCGACTGCGGCTCGAAGCCGCGCGCATCGGAGAACAGCATCTCGGCCGCGCGCAGGATGCTTGCCGCGGGCTCGATCATCCGCAGCCCCGCATCGGTCGGCACCATGCCGGAGCCCGAGCGCACCAGCAGAGGGTCGCCCGACAGCTCGCGCAGGCGCTTCAGCGCGGCCGAGACGGCCGGCTGGTACATGCCCAGGCGGATGGCGGCGCGCGAGACGCTGCGGTCGGTCAGCACGGTGTGAAGCACCCGGATCAGATGGAGATCGATCTTGTCGAAGAGGGCCTGATCACGCATGGCATTCCCCTACGGCAGCGGGCCGCAATCCCGGCGAAACATGGCCGGTTCCGCGGTGTTTCGCGAAGGGGGTCGGGGCGTAGGGCATGGCGAGGACTTTGGACATGCGCCAAAGTCTATGGTTGGCTATGCGGACTGGACGGCGGTGACCGCGCGCAGGATCGACTCGCTCGTGGCCGGTGCCTGGAGCGGCGGATCGACCTTGTGGCCGCCGACCGCCGACACCGCGTCGCGGATCGCGAAGAACACCGAGAACGGCAGCAGAAGCGGCGGTTCGCCAACGGCCTTGCTGCGGTGGATCGAGTCCTCGAAGTTCTGGCCTTCGAACAGGCGCACGTTGAACACCGGCGGGCAATCGTTGGCGGTCGGGATCTTGTAGGTGCTGGGCGCGTGCGTGGTGAGCATGCCGCTTTTCGGATGCCACACCAGCTCCTCGGTCGTGAGCCAGCCCATGCCCTGGATGAAGGCGCCTTCGACCTGGCCGATGTCCACGGCCGGGTTCAGCGACTTGCCCGCGTCGTGCAGGATGTCGGCGCGCAAGAGCTTCCATTCGCCGGTGAGCGTGTCGACGATCACCTCGCTCACCGCCGCGCCATAGGCGTAGTAGTAGAACGGGCGGCCCTGCATCTTGTCCTTGTCCCAGCTGAGGCCCGGCGTGGCGTAGAAGCCGTCGGACCACAGCTGCTTGCGGTCGAGGTACGCCTCGCCCACCACGGTGCTGAAGGCCAGCGAGCGGCCGTTGACCTCGACCTTGTCGTTGGCGAAGCGCACCTCGCTCGCCTTGCCGCCGTGGCGCTCGGCCGCGCTTTCGGCCAGGCGCTCGCGGATCTGGCGCGCCGCATCCTGCGCAGCCTTGCCGTTCAGGTCGGCGCCGGTCGATGCGGCCGTGGCCGAGGTGTTCGCCACCTTGGTGGTGTCGGTCGCGGTGACTCGCACGCGCTCGAAGCTCACGCCCAGCTCGTGCGCCACCACCTGCGCCACCTTGGTGTTGAGGCCCTGCCCCATCTCGGTTCCACCGTGGTTCACGAGGATCGAGCCGTCGGTGTACACGTGAACCAGCGCGCCAGCCTGGTTGAAATGCTTCACGTTGAACGAGATGCCGAACTTGAGCGGCGCCAGCGCCAGGCCGCGCTTGAGCACCGTGCTCTTCGCGTTGAAGGCGGCGATCTCTTCGCGCCGCGCGCGGTAGTCGCTGCTGGCTTCGAGGTCGGCCACCAGTTCGTGCACGATGTTGTCGGTCACGGTCTGGCGATACGGGGTGACGTTGTTCTCCGCTTTGCCGTAGAAGTTGATGCGCCGCACGTCGAGCGGATCGCGGCTCAGTGTGCGCGCCACCGAGTCCATGATGTTCTCGATGGCGATGGCGCCCTGCGGGCCGCCAAAGCCGCGGAAGGCCGTGTTGCTCTGCGTGTTGGTCTTGCCCGAGTAGCCGTGCATGGCCACGTTGGGCAGCCAGTAGGCATTGTCGAAGTGGCACAGTGCCCGGGTCATCACTGGGCCCGACAAGTCGGCCGAGTGGCCGGCGCGCGAGACCATCACGATTTCGGCACCGAGGATGCGGCCTTCGTCGTCGTAGCCCACCTCGTACTCGTACCAGAAGCAGTGGCGCCGGCCGGTGATCATGAAGTCGTCGTCCCGGTCGAGCCTGAGCTTCACCGGACGGCGCAACTTGCTGGCGGCCACCGCGGCCACGCAGGCAAAGAGCGCCGATTGAGATTCCTTGCCGCCGAAGCCACCGCCCATGCGCCGGCATTCGACATGCACCTCGTTCGACTGCAGGTGCAGCGCGTGCGCCACCAGGTGCTGCATCTCGCTCGGGTGCTGCGTGGAGCAATGGATGTGCAGCGCGCCGCCCTCCTTCGGAATGGCGTAGCTGATCTGGCCTTCGAGATAAAACTGCTCCTGCCCGCCCACATCGAGCGTGGCCTTGTGGCGGTGCGGCGCCTTGGCGATGGCGGCGCGCACGGCGGCCTCGTCGCCTTCGTTGGCCGCGCCGCCGCTGCGCACGATGTGCATCGGCGGCACCACGTACCGGCCTCGCGCATGCGCGTCCTGCGGCGTGAGCACGGGCGGCTCCGCGTCGACGGCGATGGCGTCCTTGGCCTTCGCAGCGGCACGGCGTGCGGCCTCGCGCGTTTCGGCGATCACGGCGAACACCGGCTGGCCCAGGTAGCGGATCTGGCCGCCGTCCTTCAGCGAAAGCAGGATGGGGTCGTCATGGACGATCGAGCCGCAGTCGTTGCTGCCCGGAATGTCGTCGGCGGTGAGCACCGACACGACGCCCGGCATGGCGCGGATCGCATCGAGCGACAGCGCCGTCACGCGCCCGTTGGCCGCGGGCGACAGGCCCAGCGCGCAATGCAGCGTGCCGGCAATCTCGGGAATATCGTCGATGTAGGTGGCCTCGCCGGCCACGTGCAGATGCGCCGATTCGTGCGGCCGGCTGATGCCCACGCGAGCGCCCTGGTCGTGCGCCAGGGTTTCGGCGCCCTGATCGATGCGGGCGGCGGTGTTCTTGAGGTAGTCGGCAAAAGCCTCGGAGGGCTGCAGCAGGCGGGCGTCGATGGGTTTGTTCATGGTCAGACCCCTTCCGCGGCCTTGTCGGCCTTGATCGTTGTCGAATGCGGCATCGCGCTCCACACACTGGTCTCTTCGAGCGACAGCGCGTCTTCAGTGCGGGTTTCGAGCCAGAGGCGCTGGATCAGGTTCTGCGCCACCTGCAGGCGGTAGTCGGCCGAGGCGCGCATGTCCGACAGCGGCTGGAAGTCTTGCGCGAGCGCCTGCCTGGCGGCGTTCACGCTGGCCTGGGTCCATGGCTTGCCAACGAGCGCGGCTTCCGCGTTGGCTGCGCGCTTCACGATGGCGGCCATGCCGCCGAAGGCGAGACGCACCGCCTTGACCGTGTCGCTGCCTGGCTCCAGCTCGATCGCCAAGCCGGCGCACAGCGCCGAGATGTCGCAGTCGAAGCGCTTGCTGATCTTGTAGGCGCGAACCTGGCGCTGCATGGCCGCGAGCGGAACCGCCAGCGCCTGCACGAATTCGCCGGGCTGCAGCTGGTTCTTCATGTAGTCGATGTAGAACTCGGGCAGCGGCATGCGGCGCACGGCGTTGCCGCGGCGCAGTTCGATCTCGGCGTCGAGCGACATCAGCACCGGCGGCGAATCGCCGATGGGCGAGCCGTTGGCCACGTTGCCGCCCATGGTGCCGGCATGGCGGATGGGCGGCGAGGCAAAGCGAAGCCACACGTCTTCGAGGCTGGGCACGCGCTGCACCAGGGCTTCGAAGGCCGATTCGAGCGAGGCGCCGGCGCCGATGTAGAGCTCGCCGCCTGTGTCGTTCTGGCGGACTTCGATGGTCTTCAGCTCGGCCACGTCGCCCACGTAGATGATGTCGCCCAGGTCGCGGAACTGCTTGTTCACCCACAGGCCGACGTCAGTCGAGCCCGAGAGCAACTGCGCACCGGGTTTCTGCTCGCGCAACGCCGCCAGCTGTGCCAGCGTCCTGGGGGCATGGAAATGGTCGACCCGGGCGCCGAGCGGCGCGGCGTAGTCGAAACCATCGTTGCCGCGCAAGGCCGTGAGCGCCGCCACCACGGGTTCCGTATCGAGCCGCACCGCGGGCAGGTCGAACATGCGCTGGCCCGCGTCCAGAATCGGCCGGTAGCCAGTGCATCGGCACAGGTTGCCGGAAAGCTCGTCGGCCAGCTGCTGGCGCGTGGGCTGGGTGCCCTCGGCCTGGTGGTGCTCGTATGCGGACCACAGCGACATCACGAAGCCCGGAGTGCAAAAGCCGCACTGCGAGCCATGGCAGTCGACCATGGCCTGCTGCACCGGATGCAGGCGGTGCACGGGATGCGGGCGCTTGTCCTGTCCTTGCACTTCGGTGGCCGCGGGCGAATTGGCGGGGCACTGGTCCTTGAGGTCTTCGACCGTGAAGAGCGCCTTGCCGTGCAAAGTGGGCAAGAACTGGATGCAGGCGTTGACCGTCTGCAACTGCAGGCCACCAATGGCGCCGGGGGCACTGGCATCCGTGGCCAGCTCTCCGATCACGACCGTGCAGGCGCCGCAGTCACCCTCGTTGCAGCCTTCTTTGGTGCCCGTGCAGTGCGCGTCCTCGCGCAGCCAGTCGAGCACCGAGCGGGTCGGATGGACACCGCTGACCTCGACGATCTTGCCGCGATGGAAGAAACGGACCGGTTGGATGTTTTTGGGCTCTGTGCTCATGCTTTTTGGCTCGTGGGCGGCCGATTTCCCGGCCATGCCCGGACGTTAGCCGGTTGCGCCCCGGCCCACATACCGCGTGAACCATATTGCGTATGTCGGCGCGGGTATGCGACCTAGGGAGAAACCCTGAAGGGTGAGAGCAAGTCTCGGGCCATGACCTGCACCGGTTGTCGCACGCACCGCAACGCGCCGCTTCTTTACCGTGATTACCCGCTTGCAAATGCTTGCGAGCGCGCCGATGACCACCATACCGTGCTGGACGGTGTCGAGGAATGTCTTGCCGTCGCGCACGTTCGCAAACATGCGCCAGTGAATGCCCAGAAGAATGACGAAGGAGATCTTCCTAATGCAGTACACGAAACTCGGGTCGAAGCAAGCCTCGAACTGGGTAAGAAGCTCGCGACCTCCTTCACAGTTCTCCGAGCTTCGCTGCGTCCACTGGCTTTTGCAGCCACTTGGCGATGTCACCGCCCAGCGCATAGGTCACCACGCCCACCATGCTGCAGGTGCTGCGTGGAATGCCGAAGTACATGAACATCTGGCGCTGCGCCGTGAACTGGGCTGGCGCGGCGCCGGGGCGGTCCAGCACGCCGTTCAGCTGAACGATCTTGGGGCCGCCGTAGAGCCCGCCGGCATTGGCCAGGATGTCCGTGATCTCGATGCGCAGGGTCGGTGCGCCGGTCAGGTTGGCCGACGGTGACGGCACTGCGAACTCGTACGGCGCCAGCAATTGGTCCTGGATGGCCTGATTCAGCGATGCGGGAACATCGCATGCATCGTCGGCCTTCGTCAGTTGCACGCCCTTGGTGGTCTTGCCGTAGCTGATGGCGGGCAGGATCACCGCATTGCGGTCATTGGCCGTGGGCTCCGGCGGTTCGGCTTCGGCAACCCTGGGGCCGCGAGAACCACAGGCGGTGAGCGCTGCGGTGGCCAAGGCGGCAATGACGAAGACGTGTTTGCGGGGACTCATGAATTTTCCTGTTGAGAGTTGGACTCGACACGCGGGTCGCGCATGGCCGGGTGTCCTTAGATCAAATGGTCGAAGCAGGGAGCGGCGCGTCCGTTGATTGCGCCGCTCGTTTGATCCGCGGGCCGAGGCGAGCGAGTACGTCTTCGGTGGCGAACGTCTGCGCGTCCATGTTCTGGAGATCGGACCGCAGCTCGACCAGTACCGACCGCGCTGGCAGCGCAGGTCCCGCTCCGCCGGAAGGTATGTAGATGAACGTAGGGGCCTGGCCCTTGACCATTGGCGCGCGAGGTGGCGCCCGGAAGACCGGCATGGTGCCTGCCATTCGCTGCAGGTAGGGCGCATGGGCACTGGCGACGCGGTCACCATCGATCTGCGACCCTCGGCTCATCTGGCTCACCTCCACATCTGCGAGCGGACTCCCTTGCCCAAAGACGTCGTCGCCCGTGAGCACTGTGGCGTCAATGGTGCCCTCGACGATCTTGAACGCGGGAGCGCCAGCCTCTTTCGCGACTTGTGCGCTGCGGTAGAGCACGAACGCATCGACCCAGCGTAATGGCGTGCGGGTCGACCCCGTGAAGCGCACGCGGTAGAGCTGGTCGGAGAGCTTGCTGCTGGCATGACCGAAGTTGTTGCCCTCGGCACCTGCGGCCCGGTACGGTGTTGGCCTCACACAGGCAGTCAGCGCAGCCGCTGCGATCAGCGTTGCGATTGTCTTTGTGAACATGAGATTCTTCCTGGTCGTTGAGCGCACGGGGTGGGCCTGCGCCGTTTCTGCTTGGATGGGATGCTTGCCTTGGCGTCGCCGATCAGGCGCGCGCTTTTCGCGCCATGCAGGCGCCGCCAGATCGAACGCCGAGCGTTCTGCCTGGAGGCTCGGGCTCCGTCAGCCCATCAAGGCTGCAGCCGCAAGGCGTCCGTCAGCGTGGCCCCGGTGCTCGTACGGGCCAGGAAGGAGAGATAGCGGAAGTAGCCGTTGCTGGTGTAGATGCCGGCCGGCAAGAAAACGATGGCGCTCGGCCCGGTGTAGCTCCCGGTGGTCTCCAGCTTGCAGGCGTCGCTGGCGCTGGGACTGGCCGCCGCGTTGACCGCATTCAGGGTGAGGCCATACATGTTCTTGGCGGTCCCGGGTTCCGACAGGGCGACGGTTCCGGACAGGGTGCACGAGCCGATCTGGACGCCGGAGGTGGTGCCGGTGAAGGCGCCGGAAGGATCAACCGTGAGGGAGATCCCTATGCCTAGGGTGTCGCTGGCCGTCCAGGTGCCGGCCACGCTGGCCTGCGAGACGGCCAATGCGTTCGCGGTGCTGTAGCTGACGGGCCCGAACGGGGCTGGCGATCCGCCCCCCTTTGCGTAGGTGCCGTCCATCGACGTCTTAGGCGTAAAGGTGCCCGAGCCGGTGGTCGGGGACGCCGTCACGAACAGGAACTCGGTGCCGGGATTGAAGACCCAGTTCAGGCCCGTGACCGCGATCGACCCGAAGAGCGAGCCGACAGTGAACTTGCGCGCGATGGAACCGTCGGCGCCGACGTAGGTGTAGCCGAACATCGATTCGTAGATGCCTTCGTTGCCACCCACCGCGGCGGTCGATCCCGCTTGAGGCGACGCGAGCGAGGGCCCGGCTTCGCTACCGGCCACCGGCGCCCGGGACGATGGTGCAGGCGCCGGAGACGGAGCGGGTGCGGGTGCGGGTGCTGGAGATGGCGCGGGGGCCGGAGTCGGCGCCGGGGCGGGCGTCTGGTCCGTGGCCCCGGCGACCAGCGGCAGCGCGATGCCGCCGCCACCACCGCTGCCTCCTCCCCCTCCACAGGCGCTCAGCGCACCGAGCGCGAGCAATGCCACTGCATGGGCGATGATGTTCTTGTTCATTCTTCTGGTCCTTCCTGGGTTAAAAATTGGAGATGAGGCTGAAGCCGCTCGTGACTTTGGCGGTGCAGTAGCCTTGCCGACGCTGGTCGCCGCCTCAGGAACGGCGAGCCGCATCGCGCGCGCCGCGCTCCAGATCACCCTGAAAAAATTCTTGTTCATCTCGTTCCCTGATCGCCCATGTGACAGCAAGGGGATTCTGGGATCGAGGGGCAGAAATAAACGTCAACAAACTGTGGCGCGCACAGATTCAGGCCGAGGACGCGGCTTATGTCACACCCTCAGTTTTTGTGATGAATGCTTAGGTTTACCGCCGGCGCATTCGGGTGTTGGGCGGCTGCTACGGTTTGGGCCGGTAGCCCATGCCCACCGTCTCAGCGCACCAGATCCCACCCCATCATCAGCGCCGCAAACCCCATCAACGCCGTGCCGCCCCAGCCGAGCCAGCGCGTGCGCCGTCCCGAAGTGAACACGCCCATCACCTTCTCGCGCGTCACCAGCACCATCATGGCCGCCATGATCGGTACCGCGACCACGCCATTGATGACGGCGCTCCAGTAGAGCGCCTTCATCGGGTCGATGGGCGTGAAGTCGAGCGCGGTGCCGACGAGCGTGGCGACCGCGATGATTCCGTAGAACTCCTTGGCCTCGCGCCAATGCCGCTCAAGCCCCTCTTCCCACCCGAAGGCCTCGGCCACGGCATAGGCGGCTGAAGACGCCAGCACAGGAACGGCCAGTAGGCCGGTGGCAATGATCCCTCCGGCAAACAGCCAGAACGCGAAGTCGCCGGCCAGCGGCCGCAGCGCCTCGGCCGCTTGCGCCGCCGACGTTACGTCATGCACGCCTGCCGCAAACAGTACCGACGCCCCGACCACCATCACGAAGAACGCGATCAGGTTGGAAAAAGTCATGCCGATCCAGGTATCGAGCCGCACACGACGCAGGTCGCGCCGCACGTCGCTCTCGGTGCCGCGCTGTCCGCCCTTCAGCCGCAGTTCCTCGACTTCCTGCGAGGCCTGCCAGAAGAACAGGTAGGGCGAGATCGTGGTGCCGAGCAGCGCCACGATCATCATCCAGTAGTCCCCGCTCCACTGCAGCCGGGGCACGACCAGGTCGTGCAGCACCCGCCCCCACTCCACCTGCACCGAGAACACCGCCGCCACGTAGGCAAACAGCGTGAGCGTCAGCCACTTGAGGATGTGAGCCAGCTTCCGGTAGGGCACGAACACCTGCAGCAGCACCGTGATCACGCCGAAGACCAGCGAATAAAAGTGCGCGCCGCCGCCCGCCACCAGTTGCATGGCCTCGCCCATTGCAGAAATGTCGGCCGCGATGTTGATGGTGTTGGCCGCCACCAGCAGCGCCACCAGCACAGCCAGGAAGCCGCGCGGCATGTGCTCGCGCATGTTGGCGGCCACCCCCTTGCCCGTGACCCGGCCGATGCGCGCCGACACCAGCTGGATCGCCACCATGAAGGGCAGCGAAAGAAACACGGTCCAGAGCAGGCCGGTGCCGAACTGCGCCCCCGCCTGCGTGTAGGTGGCGATGCCCGACGGGTCGTCGTCCGCCGCACCGGTGACGACACCGGGACCTACGTGGCGCAGAAAGGAGGGAATGCGTTTCTTCATGGGCGGCGATGGTGGCATCCGAGCCTGACCGCTGCATGAACGGGGGTCCGGCTTCACGAACGCTCCGAGAACAGTGCCGTGATCACCTGGCGCAGCCATCGATTCGCCGGGTCGGCCTCAAAGCGCTTGCTCCAGTGCAGCGACACCGTGAAGTCGCGCAGCGGAAAGGGCGGCTCGACGATGGCATAACCGCCCTCTTCCGCGAAGCCGTGCGCGATGTTGCGCGGCATCACCACGGCTAGATCGGTGGCACGCACGATGGCCGGCAGCACCATGAAGTGTTCGGTCGTGAGGCGCAGCCGGTCTTCCAGGTTCAGCAGCTGCAGGATGCGCAGCGTGTCGGCATGCGTGCGCACCGCCACGTAGTCGAGCTCGTGCAGCGCCTCGAGCAGCGCCTGCCCGCTGCGCCGCCGCTTCGCGAAGGGATGCCCCTTGCGCAGCAGCACGATGTAGCGGTCTTTCAGCAGCTGGGCGCGCTGCGTGTCCTTCACCTGGGGCAGGAAACCGAAGGCGAAGTCGACCCGGCCGCTGTCGAGCGCCGCGGCAACGTCGCCGGTGGCCAGCGGCATCGTCTCGATCCGCACGCCCGGCGCCAGTTCGCGCAGCCGTGCCATCAGCGCCGGCAGGAATCTGCCCTCGCCGATGTCGCTCATGTGGATGCGGAACAGCTTGCGCGACGTGGCCGGGTCGAAGCGCTCGGGTTCCGCGAGCGCCTGCTGCAGCATCGCCAGCGCCGCCTGCACCGGCACCGCCAGCCGCTCGGCCCGCGGCGTGGGCGCCACGCCCCCGGGGGTGCGCGTGAAGAGCGCATCGCCCAGCAGCAGGCGCAGGCGCGTGAGGCCGTGGCTGGCCGCCGGCTGCGTGAGGCCCAGGGCCTCGGCCGCACGGCTGACGCTGCGGGCCCTGAAGACCGCATCGAAGAGCCGCAGCAGGTTGAGGTCCAACTTTTCAATATGCATGGCATTCATGTCGCATAGCTTGCTTATTTTATTGATGTATGGCGACGCGGCGACCACACTGCGCAACCCCCAGAACAAAAGAGACACGATGGAAGTTTCATTCAGCAAGGAAGTCGAGTTGCTGCGCCTCGGCGCCGGCGACACCTTCCACGGCGAGGGCATCCTCGCCATCACCAAGGGCTTGTTGCAGTCCGGCGTGGCCTACGTGGGCGGCTACCAGGGCGCGCCGGTGTCTCACCTGCTCGACGTGATGGTCCAGGGCAAGGCCTACATGGACGAACTCGGCGTGCATGTGGAGGCCTGCTCCAACGAGGCCTCGGCTGCGGCGATGCTCGGCGCGTCAATCCACTATCCGCTGCGCGGCGCCGTGACGTGGAAATCGATCGTCGGCACCAACGTGGCGGCCGATGCGCTCTCCAACCTGTCGTCGCCGGGCGTGACCGGCGGCGTGCTGGTGGTGGTGGGCGAGGACTACGGCGAAGGTGCCAGTGTGATCCAGGAGCGCACGCATGCCTATGCGCTCAAGTCGAGCATGTGCCTGCTCGATCCGCGGCCCGACCTGGGCGTGATGGTGCGCATGGTCGAACACGGCTTCCGGCTTTCCGAGGCCTCGAACATGCCTTGCCTGATGGAGCTGCGCATCCGCACCTGCCACGTGCGCGGCAGCTTCGAATGCAAGGACAACATCGCGCCTGCGGTGTCGACCCGCGCACTGATGAACGAGCCCGCAGGCTTCGACTACATGCGGCTTGCGCACCCGCCTGTCACATTCCGGCACGAAAAGCTCAAGGGCGACGAGCGCATTCCCGCGGCGCGGCGCTACATCGTCGAACAAGGGCTCAACGAGCTGATCCCGGGCGGTCGGCATGCCGACCTTGGCATCGTCGTGCAGGGCGGGCTCTACAACGCGCTTGTCCGCAGCCTGCAGCAGCAGGGCCTCGCCGATGCGTTCGGCGAGACGGACATTCCGATCCTGGTGCTCAACGTGACCTACCCGCTGGTGCCCGAACAGGTGGCCGACTTCTGCGTGGGCAAGCGCGCGGTGCTGGTGGTGGAAGAGGGCCAGCCCGAATACATCGAGCAGGACATTGCCACCCTGCTGCGCCGGCGCGACATCCAGACGCCGCTGCACGGCAAGGACTTGCTGCCTTCGGCCGGCGAATACGGCGTCGAGGTGCTCTCGGGCGGCATCGGCACGTTCGCGGCAAAGTACATTGAAGTCGGCGAAGCCTTGTCGTCCGCGAAGGCCTGGCTGGCCGGCAACCGCGAGCGCCGCGAGGCGGTGGCACGGCAACTCTCGACGGCCTTGCCCAACCGGCCGCCGAGCTTCTGCGTGGGCTGTCCCGAACGGCCGGTATTCTCGGCCCTGAAGCTCGCGCAGCAGGAGACCGGGCCGGTGCACATCGCGGCCGACATCGGCTGCCATGCCTTCGGCACCTTCGAGCCGTTCTCGATGGGACATTCGATCCTGGGCTACGGAATGAGCCTGGCGAGCCGCGCGGGCGTGGCGCCGATGATGAACCGCCGCACACTGTCGATCATGGGCGACGGCGGTTTCTGGCACAACGGACTTCTCACAGGCGTGCAGAGCGCGCTCTTCAACGACGACGACGCGGTACTGCTCATCTTCAAGAACGGCTACACCTCGGCCACGGGCACGCAGGACATCATCTCCACGCCCGACGACGAAACGAAGGAACGCGCGGTCGACAAGCAGCAGAGCCTGGTCGACAAGAACCAGACCATCGAGGCCACGCTCACCGGCCTGGGCGTGAAGTGGATGCGCACCGTGACCACCTACGACGTGGAGCGCATGCGCAAGACGCTGACCGAGGCGCTCACCAGCGACTTCAACGGCCTCAAGGTAGTGATTGCCGAAGGCGAATGCCAGCTCGAGCGCCAGCGCCGCATCAAGCCGTGGATTGCCAGCCTCTTGAAAAAAGGCGAGCGCGTGGTGCGCGTGAAATACGGCGTCGACGAAGACGTGTGCAACGGCGACCACGCCTGCATCCGCCTCTCGGGGTGCCCCACGCTCACGCTCAAGGACAACCCCGACCCGCTCAAGGTCGACCCGGTGGCCACCGTGATCGACGGCTGCGTGGGCTGCGGCCTGTGCGGCGAGAACGCGCACGCGGCCACGCTGTGCCCGAGCTTCTATCGCGCGGAGGTGGTGCAGAACCCGAAGTGGCACGAGCGCCTGCTGCATTCGCTGCGCGGCGCATTCGTGCGAGCCCTGCAACCCGCATGAAGGGCGAAGATATGGAACGCAACCGTCCCATCACCCTCCTCGTCTGCGCCCTGGGCGGCGAAGGCGGCGGCGTGCTCACCGAATGGCTGGTCGACATCGCCCGCCATGCCGGCTATGCGGCGCAGAGCACGTCGATTCCGGGCGTGGCGCAGCGCACCGGCGCCACCACCTACTACATCGAGGTGTTCCCCGTGCCGCTCGCGCAGCTCGGCGGCAGGCGCCCGGTGTTCAGCCTGAGCCCGGTGCCGGGCGCGCTGGACGCCATCGTGTCGTCGGAGCTGCTCGAGACCGCGCGGCAGATCGGCAATGGCATGAGCGCGCCGCTTCGCACGCTGGTCATCAGCTCGTCGGCGCGCACCCTCACCACGGCCGAGCGTATGCAGCCCGGCGACGGCCGCGCCGATGCGCAGCAACTGCTCGACGTGGTCAAGGCCTTCAGCCGAGAGCACCATGTGTTCGACATGAATGCCGTCGCACGCGAGGCCGGCACGGTGGTCAGCGCGGTGATGCTCGGCGCCATCGCGGGCAGCGGCTTGTTCCCGTTCCCGCGCGCGGCCTACGAGCATGTGGTGCGCGGCGGCGACACCAGCGCGCCCGAGAAGCTGAACAGGATGGCCGCGGCGAGCCTGCGCGGCTTTGCCGCAGCCTTCGACGCCGTGAGCGCGCCGCGCGCACAGGCCGCCTTCGTGAGCAGCGTGATGGCCGGCGACACGCACGACGCGCCTCCGCCGGCGCGTGCTCTCTCCAGCGAACTGGCACAGCGCTTCCCGCCCGCCGTGCACGACATGCTCGCGCTCGGCCATGCACGCGTGCTCGACTACCAGGACGCCGCCTACGCCGAACTCTACGCCGCGCGGCTGACCAAGGTGCTCGAGGCCGAGCGTGCCGCCGACCCGGCCGGCGCCCAAGGCTTTGCCGTCACCCGCGAAACCGCGCGCTGGCTCGCGCTATGGATGGCCTTCGACGACATCGTGCGCGTGGCCGCGCTCAAGGGCCGCGCCAGTCGTGCGCAGCGTGTGCGGCACGAAGTGCGCGCGGCCGACGAAGACATCGTGAAGGTCTACGACCACTTCAAACCCGGCACGGCCGAGTTCGCCGCCCTGCTGCCGCCGAGCCTCGCGCGCCGCGTGACGACCTGGGACCGGCGGCGCCAGGCGCGCGGCCGTGAGCCCTGGGCGCTGCCGCTCAAGGTGGGCAGCCACTCGGTGTTCGGTATGGCGTCGCTGCGACTGCTGTCCTCGCTCAAATGGCTGCGCCGCCGCGGCCAGCGCTTTGCCGAGGAACAAGCGTTGATCGAACGCTGGCTCGCGGCCGTGGAAACCGGCACGCGCGAAGCCTGGGCACTGGGCCGCGAGCTGGCGCTGTGCGGGCGGCTCATCAAGGGCTACGGCAGCACCAACGAGCGCGGCAAGCACAACCTGCTGCACGTGATCCACGAACTCGCGGGCCGCACGGCCTTGCCGGCGCCCATGCGCGCCGACGCGATCGCCGCGGCGCGCGAAGCGGCCCTGGCGGACGAAGGCGGCAAGGCGCTCGACGCCGCGCTGGTCCACCACGGCGCCGCGCCGCGGCCGGTACAGGCTCAGCCGATACGCTGGATGAAGCGGCCACCCTCCACCACCGCCTGACTGCCGATTTTCATAACAACCAAGGAGACACAACACCATGCCCCACTCCACCCTTGCCTGGCGCCGAAGCTTGCTGGTCGCCGCCGTCTGCGCGCTGCTGCCATCCGCGCACGCACAGGCGCAGGCCACCCCGTGGCCCACCAAGCCGATCAAGATGGTCGTCAACTTCCCGCCGGGCGGCGCCGCCGACCAGATCGCACGCGCGGTCTCCCAGCCGCTGCAAGAATTTCTCAAGCAGCCGGTGGTGGTCGAGAACCGCGCGGGCGCCAACGGCAACGTCGGCGGCGAGGCCGTGGCGCGCGCCCCGGCCGACGGCTACACGCTGCTCATGAGTTCGGGCGGCATGGTGTCTGTGAACCCGCACCTGTATGCGCGCATGAGCTTCGACCCCACCAAGGACCTGATGCCGGTGGCCGCCGCTGCGCGCGTGCTGGTGTTCCTGGTGACCCGGCCTTCGCTGCCGCCCACCAACGTGCGCGAATTCATCACCTACCTGAAGGCGAATCCGGGCAAGCTCTCTTACGGCTCGCCGGGCAACGGCAGCTCGCCGCACCTGGCGGGCGAAATGTTCAAGAGCCAGGCCGGTGTCTTCGCGCTGCACGTGCCCTACCGCGGCGCCGCCCCCGCACTTCAAGACCTTCTGGCGGGCCAGATCGACTACGCCTTCGATCCCGGCATCGGCCTGCAGCAGGTGCGCGCTGGCAAGCTCCGGCTGCTTGCGGTGGGGAGTCCGCATCGCTCGCCGCAGTTCCCCGACGTGCCCACGCTCGACGAAGCGGGTTTGCGCGGCTTTGATGCCGATACGGTGTTCGGCTTCTACGCGCCCGCGGGCACACCGCCCGAGGTGGTGGCGCAGCTCAATGCGCAGATCAACCGCGCGCTCGCGCTGCCGGCCGTGAAGGAACGCATCGCCGCGCTCGGCGGCGAAGCGGTACCGGGCTCGCCGGCCGAATTCCACCAGCGCGCCGCGGCCGATTCGCAGCGCTTCGGTGCGGTGATCCGCGACCGCAAGATCAGTGCGGACTGAGCGCAAGCTTCGCTCCAGCACTGATTGCCGACGAAAATGAGTCCATGAGCAGCAGCAAAGAAGTTACCTACACCGCACGCGTCGAGTTCGGCGATTGCGACCCCGCCGGCATCGTCTGGTTCCCCAACTTCTTCCGCTGGATCGATGCGGCCTCGCGCCACTTCTTCGCGGAATGCGGCGTGCCGCGCTGGGAAGAAACAGCAGAGACGCTTGGCGTCATCGGCACGCCGCTGGTCGACACGCACACGCGCTTCGTCAAGGCCGCGAGCTACGGTGACACGCTGCAGATTGCGGTGCGCATCACCGAGTGGCGCGACAAGAGCTTCGTGCAGACCTACCGCGTGGCGCGCGGCGAGGATCTGATCCTCGAATGCGAAGAGGTGCGGATCTTTGCCGCCAAGCGCGAGGGCGGCGGCATTCGCGCGGTGCCGATTCCCCCATCCATTCGCGCGCTCTGCGAATAGGCCTCGGTCTTAGAATGAACCGATGAACTGGCGCACCCTTCTTCCGCTTGCCTTGCTTGCCACCGGCTGCTCGTCACCCCCCAACGAGGTGGTCCCGTTCCGCGATGGGGTCCTGCGTGCCCCCAGCTACACCCAGGCTGCCGACCATTGCAGCGCCAAGGGCGCAACGCCGCGCTGGCTCGGCAGGGCACCCGCCGAATCCGGCGTGCTGTTCCAGTGCTACTGAGCTTCGCGACTCGCCGCGAGGTCTTGAGCACCGCGCCAAAGCCCTGCGCAATGCCGAGACAAAGGGTTGACGGCCCTCGTGACGCAGTGCAACAATCCCGTATCTTTACTTCGGAGCCCCGTGCGTGGACAGTGCCAGTTGGATCAGTGACAAGACGCGTGCCTCGGCAGGCGTGACACATCCGGCCCTCTAGCGCAGGCTCTTTGCGCTGCGGCCGCCGTGCACGCAGCGTGACCCGTTCGCCATTCAGGCAAAACGGTTCTCCCCTTCCGAATCCCGTCGTTCTCCGTCACTGACTTATTCCGTCAGCTTGCGTGTGTCCGTGCACGAGGCCCTTCATCGCGAAGGAGCCTTGCCATGCGTCAATTCGAATCTCGTCAGCAGCAGCAACAGCAATCGGTGCAGGACTCCACTCGCCCGCAGGCGCACGTGTCCGCACGCACGGCGGCCACGAAGCAGGACCTCGAGAACGAGATGCTGGACCGTGCGGCCGCGCTCTGGACCACGCGGCGCATCCGCAGCTTCTTTCTTCTGCTCGATCCACCGTCCCGCACGACCACGCAACGCTGAAGGGTCGCTGCTGAAGGCAGCGATCAAATAAAAAAGCGGCATCGCGATGAAGCGATGCCGCTTTTTTTTGAGCGGGCTGTTCGGACTGCGTGTCTTACACGCTCATGATCGAAACAGCCTTGGTGTTCAGGTAAGCCTCGAGTGCCTCCGGGCCGCCTTCTGAGCCGTAGCCTGAATCCTTCACGCCGCCGAACGGCATTTCCGGCGAAGGCGCGGCGGGCTGGTTGATCCACAGCATGCCGAGTTCGAGCTTCTGGCTCAACAGGTGCGCGTTCTTGATCGACTTGGTGAAAGCGTAGCCGGCGAGGCCGAACGGCAGGCGGTTGGCTTCGGCGATGGCTTCTTCGAGCGTGTCGAAGCCGCGGATCGCGGCGATCGGGCCGAAGGGTTCGTTGTTGAACACGTCGGCATCGAGCGGCACGTCGGTCAGCACCGTGGGCGCGAAGAAGTTGCCCGTGTCGCCGATACGTTCGCCGCCGGCGGCCACCGTGGCGCCCTTCTTGCGCGCATCGTCCAGCACGTGGGCCATGGCCGTGAGGCGGCGTGCGTTGGCGAGCGGGCCGAGCGTCGTACCCTCGGCCAGGCCGTCGCCGAGCTTCAGGCCTTCGGTGTACTTGACCAGCGTGCGGGCGAATTCTTCGCGCAGGCTGTTGTGCACCAGGAAGCGGGTGGGCGAAATGCAGACCTGGCCCGCGTTGCGGAACTTGGCGGCGCCCGCGGCCTTCACGGCCAGTGCCACGTCGGCGTCTTCGGCCACGATGACCGGCGCGTGGCCACCCAGTTCCATGGTGACGCGCTTCATGTGCGAGCCGGCCAACGCGGCCAACTGCTTGCCGACCGGCGTGGAACCCGTGAAGGTCACCTTGCGGATGATCGGATGCGAGATCAGGTAGTTCGAAATTTCAGCCGGGTTGCCGAACACCAGGCCCACGGTACCGGGCGGAATGCCGGCATCGACAAAAGCCTGCAGCAGCGCGGCGGGCGATGCCGGGGTTTCCTCGGGCGCCTTCACCAGGAACGAGCAGCCGGTGGCCAGCGCCGCGCCGAGCTTGCGCACGATCTGGTTGATGGGGAAGTTCCACGGCGTGAACGCGGCGACGGGGCCCAGTGGCTCCTTGATCACCAGCTGCTGCGCGGCCAGGTTGCGCGAGGGCACGATGCGGCCGTAGACGCGGCGGCCTTCGTCGGCAAACCATTCGATGATGTCGGCCGCGGCCAGCGTTTCGCCCTTGGCTTCGGCCAGCGGCTTGCCCTGTTCCTGCGTGAGCAGCTTGGCGATTTCGGGGGCACGTTCGCGGATCAGGCCAGCGGCACGGCGCATCACGGCGGCGCGCTCGTTGGCGGGGGTGTTGCGCCACTTTTCAAAGCCGCGCTGGGCGGCGGCCAGGGCACGATCCAGGTCGGCGATGCTGGCATGCGCCACCTTGCCGATGGCCTTGCCGGTGGCCGGGTTGACGACGTCCAGCGTCTTGCCCCCGGTGGCGTCGACCCATTCGTTGTCGATCAGCAGGCGGGTGTCGGTGTAGGTGGCGGTCATGCGAACTTTTCCTTCGAGGACTGGATGATGGTGAAAAGGGGGAAATCTGGATGCGCGGCGCGGCACCCCGGAGGGTGCGCTTTGCGACAGCGGCGGCAATTTGCCGCCGGGTGCATAGATTAACCCGAGTTCACGAAGGCCGTCGGAGCCGGGATTCCGGCCCCTCCTGCTGCTACAGGATCAGGAGCGCGCGGAAGTCGTTGACGTTGGTGTTCGTGGGGCCGGTCACGAAGAGGTCGCCGATGGCATCGAAGTAGCCGTACGCGTCGTTGCGGTCCAGGTGGTCCGACAGCTTCTTGCCCGCGGCGCTGGCGCGGGCCAGCGTGTCAGGCGCAACGAAGGCGCCGGCGTTGTCTTCCACGCCGTCGATGCCGTCGGTGTCGGCGGCCAGCGCCCACACCTGCGGCTGGCCCATGAGTGCGCCGGCCAGCCCCATGCACAGCTCGCCAGCACGGCCGCCGCGGCCCTTGGCCTGGCCCGGCTGGCGCGGCCGGATGGTGACGGTGGTTTCGCCTCCCGAAAGAATGACGCAGGGCCGCGCGAACGGCTGGCCCCGGTGCGCCACGGCGCGCGCCAATGCGGCATGCACCTTGCCGACTTCGCGCGATTCGCCTTCGATCTCGTCGCTGAGGATGTGCGCTTCGATGCCGGCCTCGCGTGCCACCTTGGCCGCGGCTTCGAGCGATTGCTGCGGCGTGGCGATCATGTGGACTTCGTGGCCCGCGAACACCGCGTCGTCCGGCTTCGGGGTTTCGAGTTTGCCGCTTTCCAGTTGGGCGCGCACCGGCGCCGGCACCTCGATGCCGTAACGGTCGAGGATGGCGAGCGCGTCAGCGCAGGTCGTGGCGTCGGACACCGTGGGGCCACTCGCAATGACGGCCGCGTCGTCGCCCGGCACGTCGCTGATGGTGAGCGTCACCACGCGCGCCGGGGCGCAGGCCGCAGCCAGCCGGCCGCCCTTGATGCGCGACAGGTGTTTGCGCACGCAGTTCATCTCGCCGATGCCGGCACCGCTGTCGAGCAGTTGCTTGTTGATGCGCTGCTTGTCGGCCAGCGTGAGGCCTTCGGCCGGCAGCACCAGCAACGACGAGCCGCCGCCCGAGATCAGGCACAGCACGAGGTCGTCGGCCGTGAGGCCCTGGGTCAACGCGAGGATGCGCTCCGCAGCCTGCTGCCCGGCCGCGTCGGGCACCGGATGCGCGGCTTCCACGAGTTCGATGCGCTGCGGCACGCCTTCGGGGCGCGGCGGAATGTGGTCGTAGCGCGTGACGACCAGGCCCGACAGCGGCGCATCGGCCGGCCAGAGGGCTTCGAGCGCCTGCACCATCGAGCCGCCTGCCTTGCCGGCGCCGAGCACCAGCGTGCGGCCCTTGGGCGGCGGCGGCAGGTGGGCGCCCAGCGTGGACAGCGGCAGGGCGCGGTCCACCGCCACGCGGTAGAGATGTTCGAGGAAGGCGCGCGGCGTTTCGCGCGGATCGGGTACGGGGCCGAGAGAAAGGTTCGATGCGGTCATTGCTTGCTTTGTCTCCATCCGGCAATTGTGCGGCGAACGGCGGCCCGCTCTGTTGACCGCGGTCTACCCAGGGCCTGTTAACGCTGTGGAAGGGGATCGCGTTGCTTCGTCAAGGGGCTGTATGCAAGGCGCCCGGGCGCAGCAAGGCTTTGGCCTTGCAAGCGCGGGCAACGCCGCAGACGGCCCCTTGACGAAGCAACCCGCAGGGAAGCTCGCCACAGCCCGCCCCTCGGCGTTGCGCTCCTTGTGCGTGCGGACGCACGCACGGCGTCACGCGCCTTGATGGGCGGGCTGTGGCGAGCTTCGCGACCCCTTCCATAGCGTTAACAGGCCCTACTAGTTCGTCTTGGCGCCGGACTGGAACCAGCGGCCGATCAGTGCGCGTTCTTCTTCGGTGATGCCGGTTGCATTGTTCATCGGCATGATCTTTGTCACTACCACCTGCTGGTAGATGGCCTGGGCATGCGCCGCCACCTGATCGGGCGTGTCGACCCGCACGTTCTTCATCTGCACGGCCGCGCCGTGGCACATGAAGCAGCGCTGCTCGAGCACCTTCTGCACGTCCTTGAACGCCACGGCGGGCACCGCTGCGGCCGCCGCGGGCGCAGCCGCCGGCTCGGGCTTCATCCAGACGATGGTGAGCCCCAGCACCACGATGCCGATCAGCGCATAGGGCAGCGGATTGCGTGCGTTGCCGAGCTTGAACCGATGCCGCACCACGAAGAACTGGCGAATGGCCGCGCCGCCCAACATGATGAGCAGCAACACGACCCAGTTGTACTTGTGCGTGTAGGTAAAGCTGTAGTGGTTGCTCAGCATCGCGAACAGCACCGGCAGCGTGAAGTAGGTGTTGTGCACGCTGCGCTGCTTGCCGCGCTGCCCATGCACCGGATCGACCGGCCGGCCTTCGCGCAGTGCCTTCACGTTCTTGCGCTGGCCAGGAATGATCCAGAAGAACACGTTGCCGCTCATGGTCGTGGCCATCATGGCGCCCACGAGCAAGAAGGCCGCGCGGCCGGCGAACCACTGGCAGGCGAGCCATGTCGCGAACACGATGAAGACGGCAATCAGAACGCCGACGATGGTGTCGCCGTTCTTGCGGCGGCCGAAGATCTGGCAGATGCCGTCGTACACCATCCAAAACACGACGAAGAACGCCAGCGCCACGCCGATGGCGGCGCCCGGCTGCCAGTCCATCTTCGTCTTGTCGATGAGGTAGGTGCTGGCGTTCCAGAGGTACGACATCGTGAAGAGCGCAAAGCCCGTGAGCCAAGTGCTGTAGCTCTCCCAATACGACCAGTGAAGGTGGTCCGGCAGCTTCTTGGGCGCGAGCGCGTACTTCTGCATGTTGTAGAAGCCGCCACCGTGCACGGCCCATTGCTCGCCGCCCACGCCCTTGTCGATCGACTCGGGGTCCTGCGGCTTCTCGAGGCTGTTGTCCAGCATCACGAAGTAGAAGGAGGCGCCAATCCAGGCGATGGCGGTGATGACGTGGACCCAACGCAGCAGCAGGTTGGCCCAGTCGAGGTAGTAGCTTTCCATGTGGTGCTCTCTCTCATCAGATTTGAATGAACCTACTGCGCGTCCCGATCTCGCATCTGCGGTCCTCACCGTACGGGAGTACGGTTCCGGTCCTCGACGCGACCTCGGGTCGCTCGCTACGGTTCCTTCACATCTGCGTAGCTCTCGTGGCGCGTGGGGCGCCAACGAGGGGTTTCAGCCTGCTCACCACTGCGGGCGCTGTAAGCAGAGAAAGTGCCGCGAACGCAGGCTCCATGGACTGGGCCTCGCTCCGCTGCGGCTTGTTGTGGACCGAAAGTGTATACAGTTTTGGCAAGAGGCGGGATGCTTTTTTTTGAGTCGTTGCCAGCGGGAAAACCCAGGTCAACTCAGCGATTGCAACAACTGTGCCGCCACCGCGACGGCGATCACTTCGGGCTCCTTGCCCGTGATGCCAGGCACGCCGATCGGGCAGGTGATGCGCGCCAACTCATCGGTCTTGAAGCCTCGCGCCTCGAGCCGGTGGCTGAAGGTGGCCCACTTGGTCTTGCTGCCGATCAGGCCGATGTACGGCAAGTCGTCGTGCGCGCGAAGACGCTTCAGGCAGGCGATGACGATATCGAGGTCTTCGGCGTGGCTGAAGCTCATGATCAGCACCCGGCTGCCCGGCGCAAGCGCGGCCACGGCGTCCTGCACGGGCTCGGAATGCTCGGTGTCGATCTGCGCCGGCAGCGCCTCGGGGAACACCCCGTCGCGGCTGTCGATCCAGCGCACGCTGAACGGCAGGCTCGCCAGAAGCCGCGCGAGTGCGGCACCCACGTGACCGCCGCCGAAGAGCGCCACCGGCCTGAGCTGCGCGACCAATTCGCGCTGCAGCGCCGGCGCATCCGAGGCCGTGATGCGGCGGTACGAGAGAAACACCACGCCGCCGCAGCATTGGCCCAGGCTCGGGCCGAGCGGATAGCGCCGGATGCCGTCGAAGGCGCTCTGGCCAGCGAGCAGCTCGCGCGCTTCCTGCGTGGCCTGGAACTCGAGTTGGCCGCCACCGATGGTGCCCGTGAGCCCTTCGGCCCACACGGCCATCCACGTGCCCGCCTCGCGCGGCGCCGACCCCTGCGTCGACTCGACGCGCACCAGCACCGCGTCTTCGTGTGCGAGACGGGACAGCAGCTGATCGACAAAGCCGTTCATTTCCGATACCTTCGATTGCGGGTATGCACAAGACTCACGGTATAACTCGATGATGAAACGTCAGCTTACGCCGCACCGCCTTGCATTGGCGGTGACCGCACTTTCTTCCGCCCTCTGGCTCGCCGGGTGCGGCGGCCCCAAGGCCGTTCCTGGCCAATTGAGCGAAGTCAAGACCGAACCGGCGGGGCCGGCGGCCATCATCGGTCCCGCGGCGCGCGCATCGAATGCGGCCACCGCGCGCGAGTACCGCCGCGACGCTGCTCGCCACATCTACGATGCCAACAAGGCCCGCATCTACAACGGCCAGTTGCCGCCCATGCTCTACGCCGTGGGCACGCTGGAGGTGCACCTCGATGCCGGCGGCAAGGTGGTGTCGCTGCACTGGATGCGTGCGCCCAAGCATGCGCCCGAGGTCATCGCCGAAATCGAGCGCTTCGTGTTGCAGGCTTCGCCCTTCCCGCGCGCCACGCGCCTCGGTGCGGTCACCTGGACGGACACCTGGCTCTGGGACAAGAGCGGGCGCTTCCAGCTCGACACGCTCACCGAAGGCCAACAGTAGGCGCACTGGTTCAAGACCCGCGGTAGGTGGAGTAGCTCCACGGGCTCACGAGCAGCGGCACGTGGTAGTGCTGGTCCGTGTGCGCCACACCGAAGTCCAGCGCCACCTTGTTCAGGAAGTTGGGCTCGGGCAGCTTCACGCCGCGCGACTTGAAATAACCAGCTACGTCGAACACCAGCCGGTAGGTGCCGACCTTGAGCGTGTCGTTGTCGTAGAGCGGCCCGTCACTGCGGCCGTCCGAATTCAACGTGAAGCGTTTCACCAGCGTGGCGTCGTCGCCCACGGTGGTGTAAAGCGCCACCTCCATGCCGGCCGCGGGGCCGCCGTGCATCGTGTCGAGTACGTGGGTGCTCAGGCCCATGGTGCGCTCCTTCGTCAAAACAAACAGTGCGGGAAATTCCGGTGGACAAAAGTGTATACAGTTCCTGGCTTTGGGTCTATCATGAAAAACATGGAGTCCTCCACCACCCGTTCGATCGTCGACGCGCTGACCAAGGCGATCGTCGAGCACCGGCTTCAGCCCGGCACCAAGCTGGCTGAGCAAAAGCTGGCCGACCACTTCGGTGTGTCGCGCACGCTGGTGCGTCAGGCGCTGTTCCAGCTGTCGCAGAACAAGCTCATCCGGCTCGAACCCGCGCGCGGCGCGTTCGTGGCGGCGCCGGCGGTCGACGAGGCCCGGCAGGTGTTCAAGGTGCGGCGCATGCTCGAAGCCGAGATGACGCGCGAATTCGTGCGCACCGTCACGCCCGGGAAGATCAAGGCGTTGAAGGACCACGTGTCGCTCGAAAAATCGGCCGTGTCGGGCGAAGACATCTCGGGCCGCACCGAGCTGCTCGGCGACTTCCACGTTCGCATGGCCGAGCTCATGGGCAACCAGGTGCTGGCGCAAATACTCGGCGAGCTGATCTCGCGCTGCGCGCTCATCACGCTCATGTACCAGAGCACCAGCGCGGCCGAGCACTCCAACGACGAGCATGCGGACATCGTGAAGGCGCTGGCCGCGCGCGACGAAGAGCGCGCCGTGCGCCTCATGACCGAACACCTGGAACACGTCGAGGCCAACCTGACCTTCGACCGCAAGGTTCCCACAAACGACATTTCCCTGGCGCTGTCCTGATCCACACCATGACCGTCTACGACACCACCCTGCCCTACCCGCGCGACCTCGTCGGCTATGGCCGCAACCCGCCGCATGCCCAGTGGCCCGGCGGCGCGCGCATCGCGGTGCAGTTCGTCCTCAACTACGAAGAGGGCGGCGAGAACGCCACGCTGCACGGCGACGCGGGCTCCGAACAATTCCTCTCCGAGATGTTCAACCCGGCCAGCTTTCCGGACCGGCACATCAGCATGGAAGGCATCTACGAATACGGCTCGCGCGCCGGCGTGTGGCGCATCCTGCGCGAGTTCGAAAAGCGCGGCCTGCCGCTCACCGTCTTCGGCGTGGGCATGGCACTGGAACGCTACCCCGAACTGGCCGCCGCCTTCAAGGAACTGGGCCATGAGATCGCCTGCCACGGCTGGCGCTGGATCCATTACCAGAACCTGGACGAAGCCACCGAGCGCGAGCACATGCGCATGGGCATGGAAGCCATCGAAAAGCTCACGGGCGAACGCGCGCTGGGCTGGTACACCGGCCGCGACAGCCCCCGCACGCGCCGCCTCGTGGCCGACTACGGCGGCTTCGAATACGACAGCGACTACTACGGCGACGACCTGCCGTTCTGGATGAAGGTGCAAAAGACCGACGGCACGGTGGTGCCCCAGCTCATCGTGCCCTATACGCTCGACTGCAACGACATGCGCTTTGCGCTGCCGCAGGGCTATTCGCACGCCGACCCGTTCTTCCAGTACATGAAGGACACCTTCGACGCGCTCTATGCCGAAGGCGATCCGCAAGGCGACAACAGCCCCAAGATGATGAGCATCGGCATGCACTGCCGCCTGCTCGGGCGGCCTGGCCGCATCACGGCGCTGCAGCGCTTTCTCGACCACATCGGCCAGCACGAGAACGTGTGGGTCTGCCGGCGCCTGGACATCGCGCGCCACTGGAAGCAGGCGCACCCGTTCGACGCTGCCGCCACAGGGAACCAGACATGACCCTCACCATCGAACAACTCAACGCCGCCGCGCCCGAAGAAGCCGTGGCGCTGCTCGACGGCACCTACGAGCATTCGCCCTGGATCGCGCAGCGCGCGCTGGCAGCGCGGCCCTTCCGCTCGCTTGCGCACCTGAAGCATGCGCTGGTGAAGGTGGTGGGAGCGGCCTCGGCCGACGAGCAGCTGGGCCTCATCCGCGCCCACCCGGAGCTCGCGGGCAAGGCCATGGTCAGCAAGACGCTCACGGCCGAGTCGACCAATGAGCAAAGCAAGGCCGGCCTGACCGACTGCACGTCCGAGGAGTTCGCGAAGATCCAGCAACTCAATGCCGGCTACAACGCGAAATTCGGCTTTCCGTTCATCCTCGCGGTGCGCGGTCCGCGCGGTACCGGGCTCTCGAAGCGCGAGATCATCGACACCTTCGAGCGCCGGCTGCATCACCATCCGGACTTCGAGCTTGGCGAGGCACTGCGCAACATCCATCGCATTGCCGAGATCCGGCTCGACGACAAGTTCGGCGCCGACGTTTCGCTCGGCAACGACGTCTGGGACTGGCAGGAGGCACTCTCCGTGCACACCGATCCCGGCTATGCCGAAAAGGGCCAGCTCACCGTCACCTACCTGACCGATGCGCACCGCGCCTGCGCCGCGCAAATCTCCGGCCTGATGCGCGAGTGCGGCTTCGACTCGGTGCACATCGATGCGGTGGGCAACGTGGTGGGGCGCTACGAGGGGGCCACGCCGGGTGCGAAGGCCCTGCTCACCGGCTCGCACTACGACACCGTGCGCAACGGCGGCAAGTACGACGGCCGCCTGGGCATCTTCGTGCCGATGGCCTGCGTGCGAGAGCTCAAGCGGCAAGGCAAGCGCCTGCCCTTCGCCTTCGAGGTGGTGGGTTTTGCCGAAGAAGAAGGCCAGCGCTACAAGGCCACCTTTCTCGGATCGGGCGCGCTCATCGGCCACTTCGATCCGCGCTGGCTCGACCAGAAGGACGCCGATGGCATCACCATGCGCGAAGCCATGCAGCGCGCGGGCCTGAACGAGGCCGACATCCCGAAGATCCAGCGAGACCCGGCCCGCTACCTCGGCTTCGTCGAGGTGCACATCGAGCAGGGCCCGGTGCTTACCGAACTCGATCTTCCACTCGGCATCGTCACGTCCATCAACGGCAGCGTGCGTTACGTCGGCGAAGTGATCGGCATGGCCAGCCACGCCGGCACCACCCCCATGGACCGCCGCCGCGACGCGGCCGCCGCGGTGGCCGAGCTCATTCTCTACACCGAGCGCCGCGCCGCGAAAGACGGCGATTCGGTCGGCACCGTGGGCATGCTCGAAGTGCCCAGCGGCTCGATCAACGTGGTGCCGGGCCGCTGCAAGTTCAGCCTCGACCTGCGCGCGCCCAACAACGCGCAGCGCGATGGGCTGGACGCCGACGTGGTCGCCGAACTGAAAGCCATCTGCGAGCGCCGCGGCTTGCGCTACGAGTTGGAGGAGACCATGCGCGCCGCCGCTGCGCCGAGCGCACCCGACTGGCAGCAGCGCTGGGAGAAGGCCGTCGACGCGCTCGGCATTCCGCTCTTTCGCATGCCCAGCGGCGCCGGCCACGACGCGATGAAGCTGCACGAGGTGATGCCGCAAGCCATGCTCTTCGTGCGTGGGATCAACTCGGGCATCAGCCACAACCCGCTCGAATCGAGCACCAACGACGACATTCAATTGGCCGTGCAGGCCTTCCAGCACCTGCTGAACGGCCTCGCAGCCGAACAAGCTCACTGAAAAGAAAAAACATGACCGACTACGCCAAGCTCGACGCCTGGATCGACGCCCACTTCGACGAGGAAGTGCAGTTTTTGCAGCAGCTGGTGCGCGTGCCCACCGACACGCCACCCGGCATCAACGCGCCGCATGCCGAGCGCACGGCCGAGCTGCTGAAGGACTTCGGCCTCGACGCGGAGAAGCACGCGGTACCTGAGCAAGAGGTCAAGGAATACGGCCTCGAATCGATCACCAACCTGATCGTGCGCCGCCAATACGGCAGCGGAGGCCGCACCGTGGCGCTCAACGCGCATGGCGACGTGGTGCCCCCGGGCGAAGGCTGGACGCACGACCCCTATGGTGGAGAAATTGCAGAGGGCCGCCTCTACGGCCGCGCCGCCGCCGTGAGCAAGAGCGACTTCGCGAGCTTCACCTTCGCGCTGCGCGCGCTCGAGGCCGCGGCCAAGCCTACCAAGGGCAGCGTCGAGCTGCACTTCACCTACGACGAGGAATTCGGCGGCATCCTCGGCCCGGGCTGGCTGCTGAAGCAGGGCCTCACCAAGCCCGACCTGATGATCGCGGCCGGCTTCAGCTACGAGGTGGTCACGGCCCACAACGGCTGCCTGCAGATGGAAGTGACGGTGCACGGCAAGATGGCGCATGCGGCCATCCCCACCACGGGCGTCGATGCCTTGCAGGGCGCCGTCAAGATCCTCAATGCGCTCTATGCGCAGAACACGCTCTACCAGCAGGTGACGTCGAAGGTCGAGGGCATCACGCACCCGTACCTCAACGTAGGCCGCATCGAAGGCGGCACCAACACCAACGTGGTCCCGGGCAAGGTGGTGTTCAAGCTCGACCGCCGCATGATCCCCGAAGAGAACCCGGTCGAGGTCGAAGCGACGATCCGCCAGGTGATCGCCGATGCGGCTGCGGAAAGCGCCGGCATCACGGTGGAGATCAAACGCCTGCTGCTCGCCAATTCGATGAAGCCGCTGGCCGGCAACAAGCCGCTGGTCGATGCCATCCAGACGCATGGCCAGGCGGTGTTCGGCGAACCGATCAAGGCCATGGGCACGCCGCTCTACACCGACGTGCGCCTGTACGGCGAAGCCGGCATTCCGGGCGTCATCTACGGCGCTGGCCCGCGCACCGTGCTCGAGTCGCACGCCAAGCGCAGCGACGAGCGCGTGGTGCTCGAAGACCTGCGCCGCGCCACCAAGGTGATTGCGCGCACGCTGAGCGACCTGCTGGCTTGAGCTGATGATCGGATGTCCCCGTTGGGGCGTCCGACTGGGCAAGTCAATCGCGACCTACAGCAGCGCGGCGGATTGGGCATGCAGCATGGCTGCATGACCGAACGCACATTTTTCAAACCATCCACGCCCCCACACGCTGCCTCCCCGCTGACCGTCGACTCCGGCGCGGTCAAGCACCGCTTCACCGATGTCGACGGAATGCGGATCTTCTACCGCGAAGCCGGCCCGGTTAACGCGCCGGTGCTGCTGCTGCCGCACGGGTACCCGTGCTCGTCGTTCCAGTACCGCCGGCTCATGCCGGCACTGGCCGATCAATGGCGCCTCGTCGCGCCGGACTATCCCGGCTTCGGCCTGAGCGACACGCCGCCCGCTGATACTTTCGGCTTCGACTTCGATGCCTATGCAGGCTTTCTTGAAGCCTTCTGCGACAAGCTTGCACTTGATCGGTACGCGCTCTATCTGCACGACTACGGTTCGCAGATCGGCTTGCGCCTGGCGATCCGCCGCCCTGAGCGCGTGACCGCGGTGATCATCCAGAACGGCGACATCTACGAAGACACGCTCGGCCCCAAGTACCGGGCCATTCAGGAATACTGGCGCGATCCATCGGCCAAGCATCGCGCGGTGCTCGAAGAGGCCGTGAGCGAAGACGGCTTTCGCGCCGAGTTCGTCGGCGAGGTTTCCGCCGCACAGGCCCCCCAGATTCCGCCCGACCTGTGGAAGCTGCACTGGCCCTTGATGGACACGCCGCCGCGTCGCAAGCTCTCGCTCAAGCTGATGGAGGGGCTGAAGAAAAACCTCGAATGGTTTCCGCGCTACCAGGCCTATCTGCGCGAGCACCAGCCGCCGGCGCTCATCGTCTGGGGACCCAACGATGGCTACATGCCCGAGGCCTCCGCCCGCGCTTACTTGCGCGACCTTCCGAAGGCCGAGCTGGTGCTGACGGACGGCGGCCACTGGCTGCTCGAGACGCACCTCGAGCAGGTGGTCCCGGTCATCCGGCGGTTCCTGTCCGCAGCCCATTCCCGCTGACGGCAATCTCCTGCGTCACCCGGAGAAATTTCTCCACGTCGGCGATCGAGTGGCAGTGCAGCGGCGACACCCGCACCGTGCCTTCAAGGCCAAAGGAATCGAGCATGCGCTTCGAGTAGATGCTGCTGGCCACGCGCTCGTAGACCGTGACGCCGCGCTTGCCGTACTCGACCACCGCCTGCGTGCAGTCGAGCTGCGCAAAGCCGATGCCGATGATGAGGTCGCGCTTCGTCAGGTCCGGGTGATCGAGGAAGACCTTCACGCCTTCGATCTGGCGCAAGCCCCTGGCCTTGCCGCTGCCGTCCAGCAACGCCGCGAGCAAGGCGCGCTCGTGCAGCTCGATGTGCGCGATGCCGGCCACGAACAGCGCGCGGCGCTCGGTCGCGTCCGAAAAATGGCCGCCGAGCCAGCACACGTAGTCGACGACTTCGGTGAGCACCGCAAACTGCCACGGCGCGGAGCTGCCCAGGTCCCAGAAGTCGGGCTTCTTGCCCGCGAGCTTGTGGTGCGGCAGCAGCGCCGCGCGCTCCGACACCCATGAGAGGCCCGAGCCCCGGCAACCGAAGAACTTGTACGGCGCCATGTTGATGCCGTCGACGGGCGTCTTCTCAAGGTCGATCAGGCCGTGCGGCGCATGCTGCACGGCATCCACCACGATGTAGAGATCGGGCTTGATTTCCTTCGCGCGTCGGACGATCTGTTCCATGTCGAGCTTGGCGCCCGAGATGTTCGATGCATAGATCACGTTGAGCAGGCAGGTGTTCTTGTCCACCAACCGCACGATCTCGTCGGCATCGACACCGCCGGTCTCAGGGTTGCTCCTCGCCACTCGCAGTTCACGGCCGGTCTTGCCCGCATAGAGGCTCATGGCGTCGAAAGACGAGGGGTGCTCGAGCACGGTCGTGACCATGTTCGTGCCCGGCACGTTCTCGGCCACTGCGCGCACCATGTCGAACATCGCGCCCGATGCCGTGAGCGACGCATAGACGCTACCGCCGCGCGCGTTGAGGATGGTGCGCAGGTCGGCCCCGGCCCTGGCCTGGATCTGCTGCAGCTCGACGGCGGTGGCGTGAATGCGCTCCGCGTTGTCGGGGATGGCATCGACCTGCATGAAACGCTCGGCCGCGGCCTTCAGCCGGAACGAGCCGCCAGCGTTGTCGAAGTAGAGGCGTTCGCGCCCGTGGTGGTCGTGGTCGACATGGAGAAAGCGCTGCTTCACCTCGCGCATCAGCGCGTCCGGGAACGCCATCCCCTTGGCGTGGTGTGTATTGACCGACATCCTCAAACGCCTTTGTTGTTGGGGTTCTTGTAGACCTCGCGCACGGCGTCGGACATCGGGAAGTTGAGGTTCACGTTGCGCGGCGGAATGGGTGTCATGAACCACTTGGTGTAGAGCTTGTCGATGGCGCCGGACTTCATCATCTCGGTCACGGTCTGGTCGACGATGGCCTTGAACTCGGGGTCGTCCTTGCGCATCATGATGCCGTAGGGTTCTTGCCGCAGCACGTCTTTCAGCAGCTTGTAGTCGGAGGCGTTGGGCTGATTGGCGATCAGGCCGGCCAGCTGCACGTCGTCGAGCACATAAGCCACGGCGCGGTCGCTCGCGAGCAGCAGGAAGGCGTCGGCCGTGTCCTTGCCCGCGATTTCCTGCACCTCGATGTTCTCGGTCTTGCGGAAGCCGCGCAGCAGCTGCATGGACGTGCTGCCGGCCACCGTGGCCACGGTCTTGCCCTGCAGGTCGGCGATCGAGTTGATGCCCGAGTTCTTCTTTACCGCGGCGGTGATGTTGGTGACGAAATGGCTCGGCGCAAAGTCGACCTGCTGCTGGCGCTGCACCGTGTTGGTGGTGGTCGCGCAGTCGAGGTCGACCGTGCCGTTTTGCACCAGCGGAATGCGGTTGGTCGAATTGAGCAGCGTGTAGCGCACCTCGATCTTCTGAAGGCCGAGCTTGGCCTTGATCGCATCGACCACCTTCAGGCAGATTTCGTTGGTGAAGCCGATCGGCGCGCTCTCGGCGCCGGTCTTGTAAGAGAACGGAATCTGCGTGTCGCGGCTGCCGATCTGCACCGTGCCGGTTTCCTTGATCTTGCGCAGCGTCGGGCTCTCTTGCGCGAAGGCAGCACCGCAGAGCAGCGCGATGCTGGCGCCGAGCGCGAGGGACTGTTTGAGGTTCATGGAATGTTCCTTTGAAAATGAGGCAGGAAGTACACGGGCAGGACCGGAGCGAATCTTCTGCGCACCTTCAAATTTCTAAAAGCGATTTTTTGTGATCGAATAACATGAATAAAAGGATTCAATATAAGGGCACGCACCGTGATGACTTTCAAGCAACTCGAAGCCCTGTACTGGATCGCCAAGCTCGGCGGTTTCGCCCAGGCGGCCAACCAGCTTCACACCTCGCAGTCGGCCGTGTCCAAACGGGTGCATGAACTCGAGCTGCTGTTCGACACGGAGCTTTTCGACCGCAGCCAGCGCACCGCGCGCCTGACTGAAAAGGGCGAGGAGATGTTCGTGCTCGCGACCCGGCTGCTCGAGCAGCGCGATGCCGCGGTCGAGCAATTCAGCAAGCCGGGCGTGGTAGAGCGCCGGTTGCGCATCGGCGTGACCGAGCTCACGGCGATGACATGGCTGCCGCGGCTCGTCGGCCTGATCCAGCGGCACTACCCGAAGGTCATTCTCGAGCCCGATGTCGACGACAGCCTGCAGTTGCGCGACAAGCTCTTGGCCGACGAGCTCGACCTCGTGATCGTGCCCGACACCTTTGCCGATGCGCGCATGCAGAACAAGACCATCGGCCAAGTGAAAAGTGCCTGGATGTGCAAGCCCGGTGTGGTGCAGGCCACCGGCCGCATGCGGCTGCACGAGCTTGCGCGGCATCGCATGCTGGTGCAGGGCAAGAGCTCTGGCACCGGCCGCGCCTATGACGCCTGGATGAAGGACCAGGGCGTGCAGCCTTCCGACACCATCGTGGTGAGCAACCTCGTGGCGCTGACCGGTCTCACCGTGTCGGGCCTGGGCGTGAGCTATCTTCCGCGCCAGTGCCTGGAACCTCTGGTTGCGGCCGGCATGCTGGCCGTAATCGACGTGGTGCCCGCCCTGCCCGTGGTGCGCTACGTGGCCATGCACAAGGGCGAGCACCGCAGCGCTCTCACCTCGTCCATCGTCATGCTCGCGCAGGAATGCTGCGATTTCACGCGCATGTTCCAGGCCCAGTCCGACGAAGAGTCGGACGCTTGAGCGCACGGCTGGTGCACACTTGCACACTCGCCTGTCCCGCAACTCCTCGGCTCTTTCGCACATGAAACCCCGCAAGCAAACCTCGTCCACACCCAACATCCGGGTCGCGCCCAGCGGAGTGCACGGACTCGGTGCGTTTGCGACGCGCGATCTGCCGGCCGAGGCATTTCTCGGCCTCTACGAAGGCCGGCGCTACACGCCGCAGCAGATCGCCGCCAAGTCGTGGGACGACCAGCTCACCTATCTGTTCACGCTCTCCAACCACGAGACGATCGACGGCGCCAAGGGCGGCAACGGCACGCGCCACCTGAACCACGCCTGCGACCCCAACTGCGAGGCGGTCGAGGAATACGATGAAGCGGGCGAGTTGCTGCTGAAGTTTCAAACCCTTGTGCCGGTCGATGAGGGCGACGAGTTGTTCATCGACTACTCGCTGACCGCGGACGACGGTTCGCCGGCTGAAAATTACCCTTGCCGTTGCGGCTCGCCGAATTGCCGCGGGACGATGCTGGCGCCGGCCTAGAGCTGCAGGTTCACCGCCACCCTCGGCCCCCCTGGCGACGATTGCGCCACCACCACGATCCGATCTTCCAGCCGCTGGAAATGCAGGTCCACCCGCGCGTCGCCCACGCGCAAATGCCGCACGTGCAGATGGTCGATGTCGGCCGGCAGCCTCGGGTGCACGATGGTCACCTGGCGCCGGATGCCGTCGACCTGGAGGCCCAGGCAGGCTTGCAGCAGCATGAAGGCCGATCCCGCTGCCCATGCTTGCGGCAGGCAGGCCACGGGATAGGCGATCGGCGACTGCCCCGGCTGCCGGTCGAAGCCGCAGAACAACTCGGGCAGGCGCATGCCGAAGTGCGCGGCCGACTCGAACAGGTTGTCGAGGATGCGCACCACGCCCTCGCGTTCGCCATAGCGCGCCATGCCGGCCGCGCACAGCGCAGCATCATGCGGCCATACCGATCCGTTGTGATACGACATCGGATTGAAGCGCACCGCTTCGATGGGCAGGGTGCGGATACCCCAGCCGGAGGCAAAGGCCGGCGACAGCAGCTGCCGGCCCACCGCGACGGCGCGCTCGACGATCGGCAGGCCGGTGAACAGGAGATGCCCTGCATTGGACGCGCGCACGCGGCAGGGCTGATTGCTGCCGTCGATGGCCAGCGCATAGAACTGCAGGTCGTCGAGCCAGAAGCGGTTCTCGACCGCGACGCGCATGGCCGCCGCACGCTGGCGCCAGTGGGCAGCACCCGAGTCGACGCGCCACTCGGCGATCGACGCCATCGCAAGGAAGGCCGCATACACATAGCCCTGCACTTCGACCAGCGCGATCGGCCCCTCGGGGGTCCGGCCATCGACATGGAAGATGGAGTCGTGGCTGTCCTTCCAGCCCTGGTTGACGAGCCCGCTGGTTTCGCCGCGCTGGTAGGCAAGGAGGCCGTCGGGGTGGCGCGCCATGTTGCGCTCCATCCACTCGCAAGCCGCGAGCAGCGCGGGCCAGATCCGGTCGATGGTGGCGTGGTCCGCGGTGCGCTGCGCATAGGCACCTGCCAACGCGACGAAGAGCGGCGTAGTGTCGACCCCGCCGTAGTACTGGCCAAAGGGCAGTTCGTCGACCGCGGCCATCTCGCCCTTGCGGGTCTCGTGCATGATTTTTCCGGGCTCCGCATCGCGGAAGCTCGAGGTCTGGCGCGACTGCCTCGCCGCAAGAAATTCGAGCACGCCCTGCGCAAGCCGGGGGTCGATCCACAGCGTCTGGAAGGCCGTCACGATGGCGTCGCGGCCGAAGGGCGTCGAGAACCACGGAATGCCGGCGTACGGATAAGGGCCGGTCGGCAGGTCGGTGGTGAGCAACGCAAGATCGGCGCGCGAGCGGTCGAGCCACGCCTGAAACAGGCGACCCGAACTCTCCAGCCGCGAGCCGCGCCGCTGCCGGGCGCGCATGCGCCACCGCGCGAGCACGCCGGCGTCCCTGAAACGCTCGGGACCGGGCCGCGCGGGCTCCATTCCCACTTCGATGTGCAGCGTCCATTCGCCGTGCGCCGCGAGCGGCACGCTGAAGCTGGCGGTGCCGGCGTCCAGATGCCGCGGCACCTGTGAGAAGCCGATGCAGGCCCGCCGCAGCACGGTGTCGAGCCCCTCGTAGCGCAGCTCCACGGCCTGCACACCCACCTCGGGCGCATCGAACTCGCCGCGCCGTGCGCGCTGCTGGCCGCGCACTTCGAACATGTCGCGGAAGTCGGCACCGAACTGCAGCGTGAGCGGCGCCTCCGCCGGCTGGTCGCTGTAGTTCACGAGCCGCAGGCGCTCGAACAGCCGCGCGCCCCAGAGAAAGCGCTTGCGCTCGAGATGGATCACGCCCTGCGGCATCGACGTGGAGCCGAGCACCGGCAGCGGGTGGTTGGTGAGGTTGGCGGTGAAGAACACGTTGTCCTGGCTGACGCCGCTGGACAGCAGCGAGGGCCGCGCGCCGTTCAGCCGCAGCACGAAGGTCGACAGCATGCGCGTGTCGTTGTGAAAGAGGCCGTCCACGCCGCCGCCCACGTCGCCATGCGCATCCATCACGAAGTAGGTGTCGCCCTCCTTGAGCACGAAGGCGTGCTGCACCGCGCGTTCGGTCGCCGGCTCCGCCTGTTCGGTCGCGGGCACATCCTCGCTCATGCTCAGGCCGCCTCGGGGTACAGCTCGCCCTGGGGGGGCAGCACACTGCCGCCCGCCAGCCGCTCATACTGCTCAACATAGGCACTGGCCATCGCATGCGCCGAGAACCGCCGGTCGAAGCACTGCCGCACGCGGCGGCGGTCGAGCGCGCCGATGGCCTGCACCGCTTCGACGGCCTGCGCCTCGTCGTCGACGATGAGACCGCTCACGCCATGCTCGATAACTTCGGGCACCGAGCCGCAGCGCCATCCGATCACCGGCGTGCCGCAGGCCATGGCCTCGATCATCACGAGGCCGAAGGGTTCGGGCCAGTCGATCGGGAAAAGCAGCGCCCGCGCACCGCCGAGAAACGCGGCCTTGTCGGCATCGCCGATTTCGCCGATGAATTCGACCAGCGGGTTGTCCAGCAGCGGCCGGATCTCCTGCGCGAAGTAGCGCGCATCGACCGCATCGACCTTGGCCGCGATCCTGAGCGGCATGCCGGCCTTGGTCGCGATCGCAATGGCGCGGTCGGGCCGCTTTTCGGGCGAGATGCGTCCGAGGAAGGCCAGGTAGCTGCCGGGATTCGGCTCGAAGGCATAGGGCGTCTCGTCGAGCCCGTGCGAAATGTTTGCGAGCCAATTGGCAAACGGCAGCGGCCTGCGCTGGTGCCGCGAGATGGAAACCAGCGGGTACTGCTTCCAGCGCATGTAGGCGCCGGGCAGGTCGGCAATGTCGAGGCGGCCGTGAAGCGTGGTGAGGGTGCGGCCCGCCATGTCCTCGAAGAACGGGAAGTGCAGCAGGTCGACATGGAAATGGAGCACGTCGAATTCATTCGCCCGCCGTCGCACCTCGTGCAGCATGTTCATGTGGCTGGCCAGGTCGGACTTCAGGGGCGCCGGGTCCAGGCGCAGAGCCTGTGCCCGGGTGGGCGCCAGTTGGGCCCGAGTCTGCGTGTCCGCGGAGGCGAACAGCGTGACCTCATGGCCCTGATCGACCAGCGCGTTGGCCAGGTGAGCGACCACCCTTTCGGTGCCGCCATAAAACCGTGGCGGCACGGCTTCGTACAACGGGGCAATCTGCGCGATCTTCATCGTCAACACAGTCTCCTCGAAAGGAAATCAATGAACAAGGAATGAGAGCGAAGAAATGGAACGAAGGCCGGCTTCCTTGCAACCATTTTTTCCGGATTGCAAGAGCCGCGGTGTCAGCCAAAGCCGCTTGCACGCGGGGAGCGCCTGCCCTTTGCTCGGCGGGCTCCTGAAAGAATCCGTCACAAAAAAAGCTGGGCGGCAACCTCTTGCAAAGCGCTGCAGGCCATGGCGCCGGCGCACAGGTCCACGCCGGCCGCCGGCATGGACCTGTGCGTTGTCCTGAAGCAAAAAAAGCGGCGTCCGACTGCGGGACGCCGCTTTTTCTTGAAGCCGAGGCGGTTGCTGCCCGCTAGCCCACCGTATCGAAGCCCGGCGCCTGCGCCATTTCGGAGGCCTTGTAGATCTTGTGTTGCGCCGTTGGGCCGAGCGCGTCGGAGACCACCAGCAGGCGCCAGAGCGGCTCGCCCGCCGAAGCGGCGCGTTCTTCGCCCGTGAGCTGGAACGCAGGCAGGCCGGTGGCGGTACCCTTCACCACGACCCGCAGAAGCGTCGCGCCCTTGGCATTCGACACCTCGATGTCGTAGCCGCGGCCCTGGCTGCTCACGTCCTCGGCGTTGTAGCCGTAGCCCTTGAAGTGGCGCATCACGTAGGCCGCGGCGGCGGCCTGTACCTCTTCGCGCGAGACCTGTCCGGAGCCCGGCTGGCTTTCCGCCGCGGTGTCGGGAACGCTGCCTCGGGCCCTGGAGGCCTTGATTTCGGCTTCGTCGGGAACCCAGCCGCGCGGGCCGCGGACCAGCACCGCGAGCTTTCGCACCGGCTCCCAGAGGGCGACATGCCATTCGCTCTCGTCGCGCACCCGCGTCGACACTTTCGCGCTCTTGTTGCTTTCGAGTTCGGCGATCGGCACCCGGTTCGTCTGCAGCACGGCGCGAAAGCCCTGCTCCGCATCGAAGGTGCGCTTGAGCAGCGCCAGCCGATCCTTGGCACGCTGGATCTGGTAGGGGGTGCGTTCGGCGCCGTCCGGCCGATGGTGCGTGTCCAGCGACTCGAGACAGAACCAGCGCCCCCCTGCACCCACGCTCACATATTCCGCCCAGATGGTCGCAATGACGTTGTCGCCGGTCGCCAGCCAGGCCTGCTCGAACGGCTTTTCGCGCGCGTCGAACACGCCCATCTTGGCGACGATTTCGACCGGCGTGAGCCTCGGTCCTGACAGGCGCATCTCGTCGATGACGGCGAGTACGGGGGGATCGACTTCCTTGTCCATGCAGCGGGGGGTTTTGGCGAATAGGGGGGTGGGAGTATGCCGTATCGGTGCTCGCCCTTTTTGAGATGGCCGGCCATTCGCACACCTGTTACGGCGGCCCTACATTGTTTCGCTTGCCGCAAGGGTACTCATCGGCCCAAGGCAGAATTCCGGCAAAGGCGTACCGCATATGAATACCCCGACCCCGACCCCGCTCCCCATCCTCCAGCTCGACGACGTGGGCTTCGCCTACCCTGGCCAGCCGGCGCTGGCATCCGGCTGGTGCGCCTCCATCGGCGAAGGCGTCGCGCTGCTGTATGGCGACACGGGCAGCGGAAAGTCGACCCTGCTGCGCGTGATCGCCGGCACGCTGCCTGCTTCCGGCCGACTGGCACTGTCAGGCGCACGCCTGGGCGCGGAGCCCAACGCCTACAAGAGCCAGGTGTTCTACTGCGACCCGGCCACGGATGCCTTCGACCAAGTGACCGCGCGTGCCTGCACGGCCGCCCTGGGCGAGGGCGATGCGGGTTTCGACGCGGCGCTGTGGCAAACACTCGTCGAGGGCTTCTCGCTGCTGCCGCACATCGACAAGCCGATGTACATGCTCTCGACCGGATCGAAACGCAAGGTGTGGCTTGCGGCCGCCCTGGCTTCCGGCCGGCCGCTGGTGCTGCTCGACGAGCCCGAAGTCGCGCTCGACGCGCGGTCGATCGGCTGCCTGTGGAAGACCATCGAATCGCTCGCGGCGCGGCCGGGCCATGCGATCGTCATTGCGAGCAGCGCCCGCCTCGAACACGTTCCGCAGATTCAACTCGCCGGCTGCATCGAGCTGCCGCTTCGTTGTTGAACGCGGCGCCCGCCCCGGCTTATTTGCCCCAGATCCGCTTGTAGGCGTCCCGATAGCCGTTGCCGGGATCGAAGCTGTTGTTCGGACCGCCATCGTTCGCGATGTTCTCGGCCGTGACCAGATGCACCGGCGTCGAGTAGCCGCTCGGCGGCTGGCTGCCGAGTGCGCGGTTGATCTCGTCGACCATCTGCCAGCCATGCAGGCTCAGCGGCTCGGGCACGGTGCCGGCCTGGAAGCGCTTGCTGCGGATGCGCTGGTAGGCCGACTCCGAGCCATCGCCACCGGAGAGGTTCTGCAGGTTCTTTGCCATGCCGCCGGCGGATTGCAAGGTCGGCCCCATGAAGTCGAAGTAGAGATCGTTGATGCCCAGCGAATAGGTCCACTTGGCGCCATGGCGCTGGATCAGCGAGGTGGTCAGCTGCGGCATGCGGGTCGACGTATCGGCGAGCGGCGTGTCCTCCACGCCCAGCAAGGTGCAGCCGCCGCATTTCTTGATGACCTCGGCCATGGCGTTCGACTTGGCAATGGCCACCGCGTAGGCCGAATCGGTGAAGACCACCACGCCGGCCTTGCCTTCGGACTTGGCGACCGCGTAGAGCGCGGCGATTTCCGCCACGTCCTGCGCATTGGTCGTCACGTTGAAGAAGAGGCCGTCAACGGCGCCGGATTCCTTCGCGGCATGCCAGCCGACCACGGGGATCTTGGCCTCCGCCGCCTTCTTGACGCTGGTGGCCTGCTCCTTGGCGTCGAAGCCGCCAAGGAGGATGCCGGCCGGCTTGAGCGCCATCGCCTGGTTGAAGGCCGCGGTGCGGCCTTGCACTGTCCCCTGTCCATCGAGCACGCGCACCTTCCAGCCGATGACCTTGGTGGCCTCTTCCACGCCCTTGGAGACGCCGAGCACGCCGCCGTTGCGCATGTCGGATGCGACGAACACGATGGTCTTGTCGGCCGCGGCCTTGGGGCCGGTGGTGGGGCCGTCCCACTTGGTCTTCGGCGCGGTGGCGGCAGCAACCTTGGTCTTGGCGAGCTCCAGAAAATCGTCGGCCATGGCGTGGCCCGACAGGGCGGCAAGGCTCGCGGCCAGGGCGGCGGCGAACACCGTGCGGCGTGCACGGTGCAGGGATGCATGGAAGAAGGCTGTTGTCATGTTTGTCTCTCGTTGCTCTGGTTGGTGGTGGGAAAAGGGAACCTCAGGACTCCGCAGGCAGCTTCGGAGCGCCGGTGGCGGGATGCGAGGCGATCTGCTGCTCGGCGATGCGGCGCTTGATCGACTGGCCGCGCTTGCGTTGCGCATAGCCCGCGATGCCGATGGACACCAGCAGCGTGATGCCGTTGAACAGCGGCTCGACGAAGAACGCGCCGCCGAACTGCTGGATGCCCGAGATGCCCACGGCAAGGATCGCCACGCCGACCAGGGTGCCCCAGATGTTCACGCGCCCAGGCCGGATGGTGGTGGAGCCGAGGAAGGCGCCGACCAGCGCCGGCAGCAGAAACTCGAGCCCGACGCCGGCCTGGCCGATCTGCAGCCGCGAGGCCAGCACCACACCCGCAAAGGCCGACAGCGTCCCCGATGCGACGAACGCGCCCATCACGCACTTCTGCAGCGGAATGCCGTTGAGCACGGCGGCCTTCGGGTTGGAGCCGATCACGTAGAACGCGCGTCCGATCGGCGTGTGCTCGCTCACCAGCCACAGCACCACCGCCAGCGCCATCACGTAGAACGCCGTCACCGGCAGGCCGAAGAGATCGGCGCCCGCGATGTTCACGAAACCATCGGGCAGGCTGCCGATCACCTGGCGCCCGCCGCTGTGCCACATGGCGATGGCGTACAGCACGGTGCCGGTGCCCAGCGTGGCAATGAACGAGTCGATCTGCGCCTGCTCCACCAGCACGCCATTGAGTACGCCGAAGAGCGCACCGCACAGCAGCACCACGGCCACAGCCGCGGGCCACGAGAGCCCGAACTGGGTCTGCAGACTGATCGCGAGGATGTGCCACAGCACGATGCCGTAGCCGACCGTGAGATCGATCTTGCCGGTCATCATCGGGATGGTCGCGGCCAGCGCGAGCAAGGCGATCACCGACTTGTCGCTGAGGATCGAGCGCAGGTTGAACAGTGTCGGAAAGCTCTGCGGCAGCAGGATCGAGAACAGCACGATGAGGCCGATGGTCAGCACCGGCAGGCCGTAGACCGGCATCTGCCGACCCATGCGGCCCAAGAGGCCCAGCGTGTGGGCGGTGTCGAAGGACGGATCGGGTTCGAGCGCGGTGGCCCGGATGGAAGTGGTCATGACGCTATTGCCTCTGGTGTTGTAGTGGGTGTCTTCTTGGCGGGTGTCGCCGTGTCGTCGCCGCCCGCAGCAGCGACCAGCAGGCGCGCGACGCTGAGCCCGGCGCCGCCGAGTTCGCACGCCACCGTGCCGCCGCGAAACACCATGGCGCGCGTGCACACGTTGGCGACCTCCTCGAAGTCGGTGGAGATCACCAGCACGCAGACGCCGGCATCGGCCTGCTCGCGCAAGATCTCGTAGATCTGCCGCTTGGCGCCGACGTCGACGCCCGCGGTGGGCTCCTCCAGGATGAGGAGCGGCAGCTTCAGGTTCATCCAGCGCGCCAGCACCACCTTCTGCTGGTTGCCGCCGCTGAGGTTCTGGATCTCGGCATGCGGCGCGGGCGGATTGATGTCGAACTGGCGGATCAGGCGCCGCGCTTCGGCCGATTCGGCTTGCGGCGCGAGCCGCGTCATCAGGGTGCCGAGCGCGAGCGCGGGATTGGGGAACAGGTTCTCTTGCACGCTGAGGCTGGCGCCGAGGTTTTCATCGATACGGTCGGCCGCCACCAGCCCGATGCCGAGCCGGATGGCCTCCGCGGGGTTGCGCGGCGCAACGGACCGATCGCCGATCAGGATGCGGCCACGCTCCAGTTCCATGAGGCCGAACAGCATGCGCCCGATCGCCTCGTGGCCGGCGCCGCGCAGGCCGATCAGGCCCAGCACCTCGCCGCGGCGGGCCTGCAGCGTCACGGGGCCGGCGTTGGCCGCATACACCGCGTCGAGCGTGAGCAGCGTCTCGGTGCCGTCGCCGCGCGCCTTGGGCAGAGATGCATCGAACTTGCTGCCGACGATCAGCTCGACCAGTTCGGCCGCGCTCGCTTGTTGCGTCACGCGGGTGCCGACCAGCTTGCCGTCGCGCATGACCGCCGCGCGGTCCGAGATGTCCATGATCTCGTCGAGCCGGTGCGAGACATAGATCATTGCCACGCCGCGCTCACGCAGCTGCCGCAGAAGCGCGAACATGCGCTGCACGTCGGCCATCGGCAGGCTGGCGGTGGGCTCGTCGAGCACCAGCACGCGCGCGTCGGCATCCAGCGCGCGGCCGATCGCGAGCAGCGACTTCTCGGCGCGCGTCAACGTGAACACGCGGCGCCGCGGATCGATGTCGCAGCCGACGTGGCCGAGCACGCGGCGCGCGTTGCGCTCGACCTGCTTCCAGTCGATGAGCCCGAACCGGCGCGGAAATCCCATGCCGAGCGCCACGTTCTCGGCCACCGTCATCCATTCGACCAGCCCGAGGTCCTGGTGGATGAACGCCATGCCCTGCTGGTCGCGGGGCACCGTGCGCCACTCGGCCTCGGGGCGGTCCTGCAGGAACACGCTGCCGCTGTCCTGGCTGTAGACGCCCGCCAGGATCTTGATCAGGGTCGACTTGCCGGCGCCGTTCTCGCCCAGCAGCGCGAGGATCTCGCCGGCATGCAGGTCCAGCGAGACATCGTCGACGGCCTGCGTGCCGCCAAAGCGCTTGCTCAGCGCCTCGACGCGCAGCACGGGGCGCGCGGTGGCCGGGCCGTTCACAGCATCACCACGCATGACACGTCCGGCTCGCGCTGGGTCGCGATGAAGCGTTCGAAAGCCAGCGTCTCCATGTTGAAGTAGCCGAGCTTGTCGTTGTCCTGGCTGACGAAGGCAAGCGGGCGGGTGGGGTGGAAGCTCAGCGCGATCGGCCGCGCTTCCATCGGAATGCGGGCCAGTTCCTCCAGGCTTGCCGAATCGACCACCGAGAGGCTGCGCTCGCCATAGTTGGTGACCACCAGCCGCCCGTCGCGGTACAGGTACAGGCGCGTCGGGTCGTCGCGCGAAGGGGCTTCGCGCAGCACCTTCATGCTCGCGGTGTCGATGGCCGCGAACGTGTTGCTCCAGCGGTTAGTGACGTAGAGCGTCTTCTCGTCGGCCGAGAGCGCATAGCCCTCGGGCTTCTCGCCGGGCGAGCAGGACACCGGCGCCATCGTGGCGTCGTGCGGCCGCACCTTGGTCACGGTGTGCGAGAGCAGGTTCATCACGTAGGCCGTCTGTCCATCGCGCGTCAGCGCGAACAGGTGGCTCTTGATGCCGCCGGCGGGCACGGCGCGACGCGGTGCGGGGTCGGTCTCGGGGCGGTCGAGCACCACCAGCTGCGCGCGGTCCTCGCTCAATGCATAGAGACGTCCCTTTTCGTCCATCTGCATGCCGTGCAGCCGGTTGAAAGGCGCGATGTCGATGGTGCGCGCAAGCTTGCGCGCGGCAAGGTCGATCTGGAAGATGCGCGTGCCGCCATGGCCCAGGTGGCCCGAGGTCTCGACACCGTAGTGGCCCACGTAGGCGAAACGCTTCGCCGTGTCCACCACGAACTCATGCGGAAACTCTTCGAGCTGGATGCTGTGCAGTCGCTCGCCACTCGCTACGTCGTAGTAGCTGAAGCAGTGGCTGCACTTTTCCACCAGGAGCAAGATTTCTTGTGTCATGGACGCTGGATTCCTTCCGTTCGAAGCGTGATGCGATAGAGCGAGGTGCTCGCTGCGATGTAGAGCTGGTTGCGCAGGGCGCCGCCGAAGCTGAGGTTGCCCACCTTCTCGGGCACATGGATCTTGCCGAGCAGGCTGCCGTCGGGGTGATAGACCTGCACGCTGTCCAGGCTGCTGGTGTAGAGCCAACCCTGCGCATCGAGGCGAAAGCCGTCGGGCAGGCCGGGGTTCACCTCGGCAAAGACGCGCGGGTTCGAGAGCCCGCCGGCATCCACGTCGAACACCATCAGGTGGTGGCGTCCGCCGCCCTCGCCGCGCATCGCGGCCGAGGTGTCGCTCACGTAGAGCAGCGATTCGTCGGGCGAGAACGCAAGGCCGTTGGGTTCCTCGACCGCATCGGTCATGGCGTCGAGCCGGCCGTTGGCCGGGTCGAAGCGGAACACGAAGTTGGCGGCCTGCTCGCGCTCGGCGCGGTGGCCTTCGCGGTCGCTCGCAATGCCGTAGGGCGGATCGGTGAACCAGATCGTGCCGTCGCGCTTCACGACGATGTCGTTGGGCGAATTGAGGCGCTTGCCGAGATAGCGGTCGACCACGATCTCGTCCGGCGTGCCGGCATGCACACCACCGGGCGAAGCCCGCGTGCGCACGATGGCGCGCAGTCCGTGCGAGCAGTGCAGCAGATCGCCGTTCAGGTCGCGCGTGTGACCATTGGTGAACTCGACGCCGCCGCGCCAGACCGCCATGCCGCCCTGCGCACTCCAGCGCAGCATGCGGTTGTTGGGAATGTCGCTCCAGAGCACGGCGTCGTCCTCGTGCATCCAGACCGGGCCTTCGCTCCACTCGGCGCCGGTGCAGAGGTGCTCGAGACGGGCGCCTTCGACCACCGGGGATAGCCGAGAATCGAAGATGTCGATGCGCGTGTCCACGTGGAGAGCTTCGGCGCTGTCCGCGTCGAGCCGAGTCCATCCCTTAGCCGTCGCGGCCATGAGCGTTCTTTCCATCTGCTTGTCTCCGACTGTTTTGCGGGAATCGTTGGCGGCAATCGTAGGCAGGCGATTGATCCCCGTAAATTGAAAGCTCTTGATCGATCAATAACCGGAGGTGATCAAAGAAGAGCATCGTCCGCGGACGTGCGAGGGCGCACGAGGGCCCCTCCACGCAGTGGAGCCAAGGCAGAGTCGAAGTCGGTCGAAAGAGGCAAGCACGGGCGCACCCGAGGCAGGCGCGCCCGAGCGGTGCCGTGCAGGCTCAGGCCACGAGCACCTGAAGGTTGCTGGCGCCCGGCAGCACGCGCAGCGTGGCGGCCAGCCGCACCGAATAGTCGCGGCTGAACACCGTGCTGATCTCGATGTATTCGCAGCGCGCTTCGGCCGTTGTCAGGGTCAGCACGGCATAGCCGCGCTTGCTGGTCTCGGCGTAGCGCAGGTCGTCGACCATGCGCTTGAAGCCATCGGACAGCAGGTCGTTGGCGATCAGCGGCAGCGCCCGTTCGAAACCGGGGGAGGACACCGAGGAGGTGCCGAATTCCACCCCCACCCGCTGGCCCGAGGAATCGGTGAGGTTCCCGGACCAGGCATTGTGCGTGTCGCCGGCCAGCGAGATCAGGTTCTTGCCCTGGCTGCGCGCCATGGCCAGCACGGCATCGCGCGCAGCCGGGTAGCCGTCCCACGCATCGAGGTTGTAGGGCACCTTCTGCTGCGCAATCAGGGCGCGCTGGCTTTCGCTGCGTGCGGACTCCGGGAGCGCCAGCGCCGCGAGGTATTCGGTCAGCGTCTCCAGGCTGAAGTTGGCCGCAACGCTCAGGGGAATGTGCATGCGCATCATGAGCACTTGCTGCCCGAGCACCTGCCAGGTGCAAGGCGATGCGGCGATGCGTCCGGACAGCCAGTCGACCTGCGGCTGGCCCAGCAGCTGACGCGTGGGCGCGGAGGCCTCGCCGGCGAGGTATTGGCTGAGCGTGACCTGCTTTTCGCGGCCGATCAGGCGGGTGTCGAGCATGTGCATCGATGCCAGCGTGCCGATGTCGAACGAGCGATAGATCCGCAGCGGGTTGGCCGGGTCGGGCAGCCGCGTCGGCAGCCACTCGTGGTAGGCCTGCACGGCAGCCGCGCGCCGTGCGGCAAAGCTGCCTTCGGTCGAATCGTCGTGGTTCTCGGCGCCGCCCGACCACGCATCGTCGGCCACGTCGTGGTCGTCCCACACGGCAATCATGGGCAGCCGCGCATGCAGGGCGCGAAGGTCGTTGTCGGTGCGGTACTGCGCATGGCGCAGGCGATAGTCCGTGAGTGACAGGAGCTCGTGGTCGGGGTTCGACTCGCGGTCGATGGCAATGGCGAGCTGCGAGGCATAGCCCACCCGGCCGTACTCGTAGATGTAGTCGCCCAGGTGCAGCACCACGTCGATGTCGGTGCGCTTGGCGATTTCGGCATAGACGTTGAAGTAGCCGCTCGGGAAGTTGGAGCACGACACCACCGCCAGCTTGGCCTGCGACACACCGCCCACCGGCAGCGTCTTCGTGCGGCCGACGGGCGAGTTGTCGTTGCCTATGGCAAAACGATAGAAGTAGGTGCTGGCCGGCTGAAGGCCGGTGACGTCCACCTTGACCGTGTAGTCGCGCTCGGCCCCCGTGCTGGCGGTGCCGCGCGCGATGATGATGCCGAAGCGGTCATCGCTTGCCACTTCCCAGTCGACATTGATGGTGCCCGGCGCGAGCGCCGTCACGCGCGTCCAGATGATCACGCGGTCGGACAACGGATCGCCGCTGGCGATGCCGTGCTTGAACACCGAGCTGGAACCATCTGGCGGCCTGCCGCCGCCCACGCCGCCACCGAAGCCCCCTCCTCCCCCGTGACCGCCGCCGCCACCCCCGCACGCGGTCAGGCCGATGCCGCCGCTCGAGAACATCGCGAACAGCACGGCGCTCCGCAAGAGCGATCGTCGGGTGGTGCCTGTCAGGCCTTGCTGGGGATCGATGCCGCCGTCGTCGGCGATGGGGCTTGTCTGGTCATTCTTCTTGTCGTCAGTGCGCATGGCTGTCTCCTGGTCCGCCGACGGTGAGACGCACCGCACGCCTCAATCCCCTTTCGACGTCGGCGCCATTGAATGTGAAGAATTTCCATTTTTTCGTAGGCTTGCGCCGACGCCCGTGTCAGTCGCAAGCGCACGGCGTGCTTGCCGCAATTCTTTCGAACGGTGCAGAGGATGGCGGGCTTTTCCGCACCATCAGCGCACTGCGTTGGGCGCAATGGAAGTGGCAGTGGCAGCCGCAGACTGGCGATCCGCGCGCGCGATGCGTTGCTGCGCCCACTCGGCAACGAACAGCGCCACCGCAATGAAGGCCGCACCGACAAGGCCAAGAAAATGGCTGTCGAACCACGCGAGCGCCGCGCCGCCCGCGAGCCCCGAGATCGATACGCCCACATAGACCGCCGCCGAGTTCAGCCCCAGCAGCAGCGGCGCCGCGCTCGGCGTGATGCTGATCAGCCGATGCTGCTGCGGCACAAGCAGGCCCCAGCCGCACACGCCCCAGACGATCAGCGCGGGCACGGCCGTCGCAAGCGAAGCCGAGCTCCAGGGCAGCAGCGCAAAGTCGAGCGCCAACAGCGCGATGGCCACGTTGATGATGCGGCGGCTGCCGAAGCGGTCGGTCAGTCGGCCGGCGGCCAGGTTGCCCGCCGTTGCCGCCACGCCCCAGAGCAGCAGCAGACCGGCCAGCACGCGCGCGTCGCCGCCCGTTGCGCGGTCGAAGCTCGAACCGATGTAGGTGTAGACCAAAAAGAGGCCCGCATACACCAGCCACGTGGTCAGGAGCGTGAGCAGCACGCGCGCATCGCCCAGCGGTGCCAGACGTCGCGCGAGGCTGACGGCCGGCGGGTTGGGAATGTTGGGCAGGCGCCAGGCCACGCCGACTGCCGCGATCGTGCCGACGATGGCAACGAACCACATCGTCGCGCGCCAGTCCAGCCAGCCTCCAATGAAGGTGCCCAGCGGTGCCCCCAATGCCGTCGCGCTGGACAGCCCCGCAATGACGATGGCGAGCGCGCGTCCGCGCTGCTCGGGCGGCACCAGCGAGGCACCGGTGGCGGTGGCCGTCGGGCTGAACATGGCCGCGCCAAGCCCAGCCAGCAGCCGGCTGGCCAGCACCAGCTCGATGTTCGGCGCCACCGCGGTGATCACATTGCCGACCACGAACACCGCGAGACCCGCGAGCAGCAGCCGCTTGCGCGGCCAGTGCGCGGCCGTCGCCGCGATGACCGGCGACAGCAGCGCATAGCTCAGGGCATAGAGCGTGACCATCTGGCCAGCCAATGCGATGGACACATCAAGTGAAGAAGACACCTGGCCCAGCACGCCGGCCACGACGAAGCTGTCGGTGCCGATCGCAAACATGCCGGAGGCCAGAACGAGTAGGCGTTTGTCCATGAGGAACTCCTGAGGAAGCCGGGCCTGGGACCGGGCGAGACGAAAACGAAGATAGTTGCGTGACGAAACTTGAATGTAGCCGGTTAAGTTGCGTCACGCAACTTATGAAGTTAGAATGGCCCCATGTACCGAAAGACCTTTGAGGGCATGAACTGCTCGATTGCGCGCGCGCTCGACGAGGTCGGCGAGTGGTGGAGCCTGCTCGTCGTGCGCGAGTGCACACTGGGCACCACGCGCTTCGACGACTTCCAGCGCCGCCTGGGCATTGCGCGTAATGTGCTCACGGCCCGCTTGAACAGCCTCGTCGAACACGGCGTGCTGGAGAAGGTGCTGACTGAAGGCAGCGAGCGGCGCAGCGAATACCGGCTGACCGAAAAGGGCGAGGCGCTCTACCCAGCGCTCGTTGCGTTGATGCATTGGGGCGACCAGTGGTGCGGGCACGATGCACCGTTGCAGCTCGTCGAGCACGCAAGCGGCCAGCCGGTCGAGCCGGTGGGCCTGCGCGTGGGAAAGCGCAGCCTCGGGCTGCACGACGTGCGCCTCGAAGCCGGCCCGGGCGCGACCGCAAAGACGAAGGACGTCATCGAGGTGCGCAACCGGGCCATCCTCGGCGTGGGCTGAGGTGCAGCCGGCGCACCGAATGCTTCTGCGCCGCCTACGCCAATCGGCGCCTCGTCAGTCGCATTCTTGAAAGCGCTTGCACTCCGGAGTGACGCGGATCGACGTCAACGTGTTCTCGCCGTCGATGTGCTTCGCGGTGAACCTCACCCATGAGCCCTCGGCGATACCTTCCAGAAGTGTGCGGTCCCTCACCCTGAAGGCCTGGACCGTAAAGGGAAGCTTCGCCCTCGGGATCAACTTCAGCCGAACGTAAAGCTTGCCGTCTGGCTCCTCCTTGAAGGAGGTAAGGCGCGCGTAGGTGGTCACCGGCTTCACGGCCTCGACGGCCCCTTCGACAACCTTCGGTTCAGCCGAGTGAGCAGGCGCCGCCATCGCCATGGCAAGGCTCGACACGATCACGAGAACGAAGCGCAGCATAGGGATCGATGAAGTGAAGCTGTCTCCGATTCTGCCAACTACCCGCGCCGACCCACTTCGCCAGCGTGAGGCGGAAGTTGAAAGCGGTGCAGCTCCTTCCAGCGACCCGTCGAATTTTCGAGCAGCACGACCGAGCTGCACTCCGCCTTGATCGGACCGGATGCGCCAAGGCGAAGCCTCAACTCGGCCTCGGCCTCATCGGCTTCAGATGCACTGCCGTGCGCCACCGTAAGGTGCGGAACGATCTCTTGGTGCTCGCTCCCATACGGCGGGAAATCCGGAAACGCTTCCACCAATGCCATAGTCATTTCGACGAACGGTGCCGAAGGTTCGGGCGAGAGATAGGCCGTCGTCGGGAACCGAGCGACTTTCACGAGCGAGAACGAAAACGCGGCAACTTTCGCAAGCGCGTGCTGCGTCCCGTCGAGAACTTCGGGTGTGATGTGCCGCGGGTCCATGAAGGGAACCAGCAACGTGATGTGCGCCGGCACACCGAGTTGGGCAGTCGCATCGAACCGCTGGCGCAGTTCGGCGACAAGGGATTCAGCGGCGGGCACCTGGACAACCAATGCGGATATGGGCATGAGCGGGATGATATTCATCGCCGAGCGTCAGGACCTGCTTCACCACCCACGACTCGATCCTGGCTCCCTGGAGCGACATCAACTCATCCATAAGGGCCAATGCTCTTGACAGGGCCGTTCTATGCCAACCGGCCAGGTACACCGAAGAGTTACTTAAGGCTACATTCAGAAAACCAAAAAGGGGCCGGCTTTTTTTGACTGCGTCAGATGCCGGCAATTGGAGGAATGAATGCCGCTCTTGTTCCTGATGAGATTGCAGCACACGCCGCTGCCGGTCCGTGTCGTCCAGCCCAAGGAGATCCGCAATGTCTCGGTGCTGGTTGCCACAGGGTTGATCGAAGCCGAGATCTTCCCTCTCAAGCCGACCGACCCGTATGCCGCATCGCGCATGGCGACGGTGATGCGCATCACCGAGGAGGGCTTGGCCGAGATCGCGAAGATGGGCGAGCTTCCCAAGTTCGCGAAAACCTCGATGCGATTTGCGCGGGGATCGCGGTTGATGTCGTGAGCTTCCGCGTGCGCCGCGTCGCTATCGAACGGTGCGGCCCGGCGTCCGCTCATCAGTCTGGAGCACGTGAGCCGACGATCTCGAAAACGTCGCCGTTGGTGGGCGTTGCGTTTTCGTGATAGATGTCATAGAGGTACTGCGCAAGCTCTGCGCCAGTGACATCGGACGGAATCGCAAGCTGTACCTTCCGGCGCTTTCCGTCCGGCCCCATCAAGTAGCTCTGCCACCGATCGTCGGTCATCTCGATGGCCATGATCTGGCCGAACACGTTGAACAAATGGCGCATGCCTGATCTCCTTGTACGCCATCAAAGCATAATCTCGCCCTTTTTCCTTGGAGATCCATTGGAATTCGAGATCGCGCAATCCACACCCACTGCAGCCAGCGTGGCCATGCTCGTGCAGGCGCACTACAACCTGGGGGAAGTGGTCGAGAGCGAATTCCTGCGGCGCAGCTTCAACCAGGTCTACGGGCTGGGCTTTTCCAGCGGACAACGGGTGGTCGCGCGCCTCTGCGCCGAACGTCCGCGCGGCGGCCCCAATGCGTTGTTCGAGGCCGCTGCGCTGGAACATTGGGCACGCCGCGGATGCCGCGTCGCTCGTTGCGTGCCGTCGGCAAGCGGCGAGATCGCCATACAGGTCCCGTTGCCCGAAGGCCTTCGGGCGCTGATGCTTTTCGAACATCTGGATGGCGAGGCCACGAGCGATTCGGCCGAGGACATCGAGGCCCTGGCACGTGGCCTGGCCGCGCTGCACACGGCCGGCGAAAGTTTCCAAGGACTGGACAGCATCTATCGCCTGGATCTGGACTATCTGCTGGTGAAGCCGCTGCAGGGCCTGCTGCGCGCCCCCACCATGACCTCCGAACTGCGTGCGCAGTTCGAGCAACTGGGCCAGCACCTGCATGACGACATCATTGCGCTGGGCGAGCTCAGCCGGGTCCTGTGCCACGGCGATGTGCATGGCAGCAACAACTTCGTCGTTTCCGGTGCAAGGGGCCAGCGTGAGGCGGTGTTCTTCGACTTCGACGAGGTAGGCCCCGGCTACCTTGCTTACGAATTGGCGGTGTATCCATGGAGCCTCTACCCGCGTGCACCCGAGGTCGCGCCGAGCGACAAGGTGAAGACGCAGTGGCGGCGCTTCATTTCCGCCTACCGCGAGGCGCGACCCGTCGCCGACGCCGACCTTGCCGCCATCGCGCGCTTCATGGCGGTGCGGCAGTTCTGGCTGCTGGGAGAGTACGCCGGGCGTGTGCCCGTGTGGGGCTCCCAGGCCATTTCGACCGACTACCTGCGACGGCAGGTCAGCATGCTTCGCGCTTGGGAAACGCTGGAGCTGCCGCTGTAGGTCTGCTTCGAGCCACAGTTGCACGCGCCATCCATGGGTTGAATGAAGGAACGTGAAACGTACTGTGTGGATTCCTTGCGCCGATACAGAGGCATACGTGATGTGCATCCAACAGGCTGCACGCGCCTGAAGATCCGGACATCGATCAAGCGCATCAAGGAAACACAGTGACATCCCTCTTCAGACCTCTTGCCATCGCCGCGGCAGGCATTGTTTTCGGCGCCTCCGCCTGGGCGCAAGCTGCCACCGACATCGGCCGCCCGGCGGCGGTCATTCCGCTGGCATCGGAGGCGCCGGCCAAGCTCGTCGTGTATCCACCGCTGGCCGAACCCCTGGCGCGCGGCGTGGTCATCGTGCAGTACCTGACCGAGAACCTGCGCATCATCCCGGTGTTCGGCAAGGCCGCCGTCGATGTCTCGCCGCGGGTCGGCCACTTGCACGTGACTGTCGATGACCGACCCGGCACCTGGGCCCACACGAGCGGCGATCCGATCATCGTCGTCGGATTGAAGCCTGGCTTGCACAAGATGCTGATCGAGCTTGCCGATCCCGGCCACAAGATCCTGGGCAGTGAAACAGTCTCGGTGAGTGTTCCGGAGCCAAAGGCTTCCTCGGAATCCCACGCGCACTGACCAACAATCGGGCGGCCGACTGCCGGCCTACTCGATCGTGACCTTGCCGTCTTTCACGAGCTTGGCGAACTTGGTGGTCTCTTCGCGGATGCGGGCCGCCATGTCGGCCGGGCTGTCGCCGATCGCATCGGCGCCAATCGCGCGCATCCGCTCTCCGAAGTCGGGCGACTTGATGATCTTGACCATCTCGGCGTTGAGCTTCGCGACCATGTCCTTCGGCGTGCCCGCAGGCGCCAGCACGCCGAACCAGGTTCCGATGTCGAAGCCCTTGAGCCCGGCCTCTTCGAGCGTTGGCACATCTGGCAGAACGGCGGAGCGCTTGGCCGTTGTCACAGCCAGCGCGCGCAGCTTTCCGCCTTTGATGTGCTGCAGCACGGGCGTGATGGTGTCGAAGGACATGGCCACCTGTCCGCCGAGCAGGTCGGTGGTGAGCGGGCCGCTGCCCTTGTAGGGCACATGCAGCAGACTGACGCCGGTGCTGGCCTGGAACTGCGTGCCGATCAGATGCTGCGCCGTGCCGTTGCCGTTGGAGCCGTAGGCCAGCTCCTTGGGCGACGACTTGGCGAGCGCGATCAACTCGGCGACCGACTTGGCCGGCGTGAACGATGCGTTGACCACCAGCACATTCGGCACCATCGCCACCGTGGTGATCGGCGCCAGGTCCTTCTGGAAGTCGTACGGAAGCTTCTTGTAGACGCTGGTCGCAATGGTGTGGTGCACCGCGCCCATCAGCAGCGTGTGGCCGTCCGGCTTGGCCTTGGCAACGTAGTCGGCGCCTAGCGTGGCGCCTGCGCCCGGCTTGCTTTCCACGATCACGGGCTGGCCCAGGCTCTTGGACAACGCGTCGGCCAGCGCGCGGGCCAGCACGTCGGTGGTGCCCCCCGATGGAAACGGCACGACCAGACTGATCGGCTTGGCCGGCCACTTCTCCTGCGCGGCGGCCCAGGGCGCGATGCAAAGGCCGAGCGCTGCAATGGCGGTGGCCGCGAGGGCGCGGCGCCCGATGGCGGATTGTCGGGTCGTCATGATGTGTGTTGTCTCCAGGTTGCCGGTCTGCGCCGTACCTCTTGCGGGCTTGTATGTGAATCTCTAGGCGGCCTGGCGCTGCCGCTCGGCCGACGCGAGCTGCGTGCACATGGCCTGCGTGACCTGTGCGGTGGTGGCGCTGCCGCCCAGGTCCCGCGTGTGGAGCGCCGGGTCGGCGGTCACGGCCTCCACGGCCTTCATGACGCGCCGTGCGGCCTCGGCCTCGCCCAGGTGCTCCAGCAGCATCACCACCGACCAGAAGGTGCCGACCGGATTGGCCAGGCCCTTGCCCATGATGTCGAAGGCCGAGCCGTGGATCGGCTCGAACATCGAGGGGTAGCGGCGCTCGGGGTCGATGTTGCCGGTCGGTGCGATGCCCAGGCTGCCCGCGAGTGCGGCGGCCAGGTCGCTGAGGATGTCCGCATGCAGGTTGGTGGCCACGATGGTGTCGAGCGACGCCGGGCGGTTGATCATCCGCGCGGTCGATGCGTCGACCAGTTCCTTGTCCCATGTGACGTCCGGAAACTCCTTTGAGATCTGCAGCGCGATCTCGTCCCACATCACCATGGCATGGCGCTGCGCATTGCTCTTGGTGATGACTGTCAGGAGCTTGCGGGGCCGCGACTGCGCCAGCTTGAAGGCGAAGCGCATGATGCGTTCCACGCCGGCGCGCGTCATCATCGACACGTCGGTCGCGGCTTCGATCGGATGGCCCTGGTGCACGCGGCCGCCGACACCGGCGTACTCGCCTTCGGAGTTCTCGCGCACGATCACCCAGTTGAGGTCGTCCGGTCCGCAGCGTTTCAGGGGCCCGTCGATGCCGGGGAGGATGCGCGTCGGACGCACGTTGGCGTACTGGTCGAAGCCCTGGCAGATCTTCAGGCGCAAGCCCCACAGCGTGATGTGATCGGGAATGTGCGGATCGCCCGCCGACCCGAACAGGATCGCGTCTTTGTCGCGCAGCGCGTCGAGGCCGTCGTTGGGCATCATCACGCCGTGCTTGCGGAAATAGTCGCCGCCCCAATCGAAGTTCTCGAACTCGAACTTGAAGCTGCTGCCGGCCGAGGCCAGCGCTTCCAGCACCTCTTGGCCTGCGGGCACCACTTCCTTGCCAATGCCGTCTCCGGGGATGGTTGCGATCTTGTACGTCTTCATTTGCGGCTGCGTCCTGTGATGGGGTTGAGCCAATTCTGTCGGTTGCAACCCGTGGCACCGCACGGGTAAAGTGAATCCATCTTTAACCGCAAGTCAACAATCAGATCGACCATGAGCCACGGCATCCAGCCTTCGGAACTGGGCTTCTTCGTGCAGATTGCCACCAGCGGCAGCCTGAGCGCCGCGGCGCGCAATCTGGGTGTGTCCACACCCGCCGTGAGCAAGCGCCTGTCGCAAATGGAGCAGCGCCTGCGCATGCCGCTGGTCAACCGCACCACGCGCCGTATGAGCCTGACGCCAGAGGGCGAGGTGTTCCTGGAGCATGCGCGGCGCATCCTCGGGGAGCTCGACGACCTCGACCAACTGCTGGCCAAAGGCCGGGGATCTCCGAAAGGCCTGCTGCGCGTGAATGCAACCCTGGGCTTCGGCCGCATGCATGTGGCGCCGGTGATTTCGCGCTACAGCCGCCTGTGCCCCGACGTCGAGGTGCAGCTGCAGCTGTCGGCCGATCCGCCGCCGCTCACCGACGATGCCTTCGATGTCTGCGTGCGCTTCGGCGAGCCGCCGGACGCCAGGGTGATCGCCAAGCGCCTGGCGCCGAACCGGCGGCTGCTGTGCGCCTCGCCCAAGTACCTGGCCCAGCGCGGCATGCCGGTGGTGCCAACCGACCTGGCACGCCACGACTGCATCGGCATCCGCCAGGGCAACGACGCCTACGGCGTCTGGCGGCTGTCGATCGGAAAGGGCCGCAAGGAACACACCGAGGCCGTCAAGGTGCGCGGCGCGCTCACCACCAACGACGGAGAGATCGCGGTGCGCTGGGCACTCGATGGACACGGCATCGTGATGCGCGCGGAGTGGGACATCCAACGCTATTTGGCGAGCGGCCGCCTGGTGCAGGTGCTGCCGCAGTACCGCACGCCGAGCGCCGACATCCATGCCGTCTATGCGCAGCGGCACCAGCTCTCGTCGCGCATCCGGGTGTTCGTTGATTGCCTGTCGGAGGCTTTTGCACGGCTCGGTGCCGGCAGTGCAGCGAACTGAGGTCGAATGGATTCAGGTTGACCACTGCACGCTTCCTCGACGAGCATTGACGGTGGCGTCGCACGATGATGCTGGTCGGCACGGTTCGCGGTGCCGGCACTTCCAAGGACCCGGAGACAAACAATGAATAACAAACTGGCAGCCCCGGTGCAAGCCTTGCGCTGGCGCATCGCAATCATGGCGGCGGCACTGCTGGCAGGCCTTGCCGGCTGTGCACGGATGATGCCTGCTTCGGGCGCCCCACCCGCGGTGGTCGAGCAGCTTCTCGTGCGCGAGCGCCAGCCCGCTTTTGGAGGCACTGCTTTCGGCAATGCCGGCCTTTACGAGCGCGTGGTCGCGCAGGCTCAGGTGGCGCTCGATCCGGCGCATCCGGCCAACCGCGGCATCGTCGACGCGGGGGCGGCCGCATCGGCAGACGGCAAGGTCCGCTACAAGGCCGACGTCGTCATCCTGCGGCCGCGCGATAGCGCGAGGGCATCGGGAACATGGGTGGTCGAAGTCGCGAACCGCGGCCGCAAGCTGATGCTCGAGATCGTCAACGGCGGCAGCCTCCAGGCCGACCGCGCCGATGAAGCCGGAACGGGCTGGCTCATGCGCCAGGGCCACACGCTGCTGTGGGTCGGCTGGCAAGGCGATATTCCGGCGGACCCCACCGGCAAGACCGTCGGCATGGTGCTGCCGATCGCGATGCAAGGCGGTCAACCGATCACCGGCACCGCGTTCGAAGAGATCGTGTTCGATGCGCCCGGTCCGCGCGGCACCCTGCCCTTGAGCTACCCGGCTGCCTCGCTCGATCCGTCCTTGGGCGAACTGAGCGTGCGTGCACGGCCGGAAGCTGCGCCCACCCTGATCGGTGCCGCGCAGTGGCGCTACAAGGATGCGAACGCGATCGAATTCGAACGCCCCGCCGGCTTCGATGCCGGCGCGATCTACCAGTTCAGGTACACGGCACGCGACCCGCGCCCGATGGGCCTGGGCATGGCGTCGCTGCGCGACGTCGTGTCGCACCTGAAGACCGGCCTGCCCGATGCGAGCGGCCAACCAAGCCCGCTGGCCGACCTGAAGCCCAGGGCCACGGTGGCAATCGGCATCTCGCAATCGGGTCGCTTCCTGCGCGACTGGGTGTGGCAAGGCTTCAATGCCGGCCCGGGTGGCCAGCGCGTGTTCGACGGCATGGTCGCCACCATCGCCGGCTCGCGCAAGACCTACACCAACGTGCGCTGGGCCCAGCCCGGCCGCTACTCGCGCCAGCACGAGGACCACTTCTTCTACGGCGACCAATTTCCGTTCAGCTATGCAACCACGACCGATCCGCTGAGCGGCCGGCAAGGCGGGCTGCTCGCGCGCTGCGCTGCCGACCGGACGTGCCCCAAGGTCTTTCAGCTCGACAGCGGCCTCGAGTACTGGCAGGGCCGCGCCGCACTGGTCGTCACCGACGGCGCCGGCCGCGACATCGCACTGCCGGGCGACGTGCGCGTGTACCTGATGTCGTCGACGCAGCACGTCACAGCGCGCAACGCGACCTCACCCATCTGCGAGACGCCCATCAACCCGGCGCAGCAGCAACCGGTGTACCGCGCACTGCTCACGCGCATGATCGAGTGGGCGCGCGACGGCAAGGCCCCGCCGGACAGCCGCCACCCGACGGTGCGCGATGGCACGTTGGTTCCGGCGACTGCCGCGGCGATGCGCTTTCCCGATCTGTCGCCGCTCGGCATGACGCTGCCGGCGCCCAACCTTCTGACGGTGAACGATGACAGCGTGGTGCCTGCAAGGCCCGACGCCATGCGCGCGTACACGGTGCTCGTTCCCAAGACCGATGCCGACGGCAACGACTTGGCCGGCATCCGCCTGCCCGACGTGGCCGTTCCGCTGGCCACCTACACCGGCTGGAATCGGCGAAAGGCCGGTTTCGCGCCGGGCCAGTTGTGCGGCCTCGACGGCAGCTACCTGCCCTTCTCGGCGACCGCCACCGAAGCCGCCGCCAAGCGCGACCCCCGGCTCCCGATTGCGGAACGGTACCCGAGCCGCGAGGCCTACCTCGCGAAAGTCAAAAGCGCGGTGCAGCGTCTGCAGGCGGAGGGCCTGATGCTCGACGAAGACGCCACACGCTGGATGGACAACGCGGCCAGGGATGGACGGATTGCGGTCCTGCCCTAGACTTTTTCTTCGATGTCCTATGACTTGGAGGTCCTATGAATTACCAAGGTAGCTGCCATTGCGGCCGAATTGCCTTCGAAGTCGAAGGTGACATCCAAGGTGCGATGGCATGCAATTGCTCGATGTGCCAGCGCAGGGGATCGCTGCTGTGGTTCGTGCCGCACGATCGCCTCACGCTGAAGACGCCGCCCGAGGACATGAGCACGTACATGTTCAACAAGCATGTGATCTCGCATCGCTTCTGCGCCGTCTGCGGCATTCACACCTTCGGCGAGGGCACCGATCCGAAGGGCAACAAGACGGCGGCCATCAACATCCGCTGCCTCGAGGGCATTGATCTCGACGCGGTGCCGGTGCAGCATTTCGACGGGCGCTCGAAGTAAGTCCGAGGTCCTGTCACCCCCAACCTAGGAGAACCAGGATGACCAGTAAGAACACGATCTGTCTTTGGTACGACGGCACCGCGCTGGATGCCGCGAAGTTCTACGCCGACATATTCCCCGACAGCGCGGTGGGCGCTGTCCATCGCGCCCCCGGCGACTACCCCGCCGGCAAAGAGGGCGACATCCTGACGGTCGAGTTCACGGTCATGGGCATTCCGTGTCTCGGCCTGAATGGCGGCCCGGCGTTCAAGCACAACGAGGCTTTTTCATTCCAGGTTGCGACCGACAACCAGTCCGAGACGGACCGCCTGTGGGACGCGATCATCAAAAACGGCGGCCAGGAAAGCGCCTGCGGCTGGTGCAAGGACAAGTGGGGACTGTCCTGGCAGATCACGCCGCGGGCGCTGATAGAGGCAATCGCAGACCCTGATCCCGCAGCGGCCAAGCGCGCGTTCGAAGCCATGATGGAGATGACAAAGATCGACATCGCAAAGATCGAGGCGGCTCGGCGCGGCTGAAACCCAGCTCGCATCAAAAAGCGCTGTACATGCGCTGAAAATATCGTATGATACACATCATGCGAACCGCAAAACACAACGCCAGGACAGCCGCCAAGGAGGCCTCGCACGAGCGCATCGTGTCAGCGGCTGCCCGTGCGATCCGTCGCAGTGGCTACGACGGCACCGGTGTGGCCGACATCATGAAGGAGGCCGGCCTGACCCACGGCGCCTTCTATGCCCACTTTCCGTCCCGCGAGGCCATGCTGGCCGAAGCAGCGGCCCGGGCTTGCGCCGAAACAGCCGCCGCGACCGCCGGCGTGGTTTCCCGCGTGCCGGCGGAGCAGGCCTTGAGCTCCATGCTGCGTACCTACCTGTCGCCCGAGCACCTGGCGCAGGTGGAGCTGGGCTGCCCCCTGGCCGCGCTGGGATCGGAGACGCCCCGCCAAGCGGCGGAAGTACGCCGCGTGACCACGCGGCACATCAAGGAAATGATCGATTTCGTCGCCCGCCAATCGCCGGACTGGGGTCAGCCTGCTGCCCACGAACGAGCGCTCGTGACCGTCGCCACCATGGTGGGGACGCTGATGTTGGCGCGCGCGGTCGATGAACCCGCACTGTCGGCCAGCCTGTGCGAGGCGGCGCTGAAGCACCTGCCCCCGCGTTGAAGCCAGGTCGTGAAGCAGCGCCATTTTTTTCGCCCCTAAATATGATGATCATCATGCGACAAAGAAAACTGGCGATATCAAACCGCCTACTGCGATCCGCTCGCAAACCCGTGTAAGCCCCAACAAGGAAAGAAATGAAAGCGCTCACCTTCAAACGCTACGGCAAGTCGCCCGAGATCGGCTTCACCGACGTTCCCCGTCCCACGCTGAAGCCCGACGAAATGCTGGTGCAGGTCCACGCAGCGGGCGTGAACCCCATCGACAACATGATTCCGACAGGGCTCTTCAAAGCCGTCGTGAAGTTCGAGTTTCCAGCCACGCTGGGCAGCGATCTGGCCGGTGTGGTGACCGAGGTCGGCAGCCGCGTGACCCGCTTCAAACCAGGCGATGCGGTCTTTGCCAGCATCTTCGACCTGGGCACGGGCTCGATCGCCGAGTTCGCGGTGGTACCGGAGCGCGCTGCCGCGCTGAAGCCGGCCAACCTGGACTTCGTGCAAGCCGCATCGATCCCCATGGTCGGGCTCACCTCGTGGCAAGCGCTGAAGGAACGCCTGAAGCTTCAAGCCGGCCAGAAGGTGTTCATCCCGGCGGGCTCCGGCGGCATTGGCACCTTTGCGATCCAGCTGGCCAAGCACCTGGGCGCCAAGGTGGGAACGACCACCAGCACGGGCAATGTCGAACTGGTGCGCAGCCTCGGCGCGGACGAGATCGTCGACTACAAGAAGCAGGAATTCGAGAACGTGCTGCGCGGCTACGACGCGGTGCTTGGTACGGTCAGAGGTGATGCGATGGAGAAATCTGTCGGCATCCTCAAGCCGCGGGGCGCAATGGTTTCGCTGGTCGGGCCGCTTGACGCGCCTTTCGCTCGGGCGCGACGGCTGAACTTCGTCCTGACGTTCGTCTTCGCGATGATGAGCCGAAAAATCAAGCGCCTGGCGAAAGAGAACGGCGTCACCTACTCGTTTCTCTTTGCCCGCCCCGATGGCAATCAACTCGCCGAGATTGGCGAACTGCTCAAGGCCGAGCGCATCCGGCCGGTGATCGACAAGGTGTTTCCGTTCGAGCAAGCCAAGGAAGCACTTGAATACCTCGCCCAGGGACGTTCCAGGGGCAAGGTCGTCGTCAAGGTGCGATAGCGGTAAGCGGTATTGGTCCCCCTTTTTCTTTTTATTTGGAGATTCTCATGAAGATCGAAAATTCCGTCGCCCTCGTCACGGGCGCCAATCGCGGCATCGGCCTGGCATTCGCACGCGATCTGCTCGCTCGCGGTGCCCGCAAGGTCTACGTGGGTGCACGCGACCCCGCGACCGTCACGCAAGCGGGCGTCCAGGCCCTGCGGCTCGACGTCAACAAGCCGGAAGACGTGGCGGCTGCCGCGGCGCTGGCGACCGACGTGACGCTGGTGATCAACAACGCAGGCATTGCCCAGCCCGGCGGCTTTCTCGCGGCCGACAGCGAAGAAATCGCACGGCGCATCTTCGAGACCAACTTCTTCGCCGTGCTGCGCGTGAGCAGGGCCTTCGCGCCGATTCTCAAGGCCAACGGCGGCGGCGCACTGCTCAACGTCTTGTCGGTTGCGTCATGGGTGAATGGCGGCGAACTGGCCGCCTATTCGGCGAGCAAATCCGCCGCCTGGTCGCTCACCAATGCGCTTCGCACCGAACTGTCGGCGCAGAAGACCCAGGTGCTCGGGCTGCACATGGCCTATGTCGACACCGACCTCACGCGCGGCTTTGACGTACCCAAGTCGAGCGCCGAGGACATCGTCGCGCGCGCGCTCGACGGACTCGAAGCCGGCCTCGACGAAGTGCTGGCCGACGAACTGACCCAGCAGGTCAAGCGCGGGATGACGGCGCCCAGGCCCAGCTATCTGCCGCAGGCGGCCTGAACCGTTCGCGCACCCCTGGAGATCATGCAATGCGTCATTCGTCCAAAGCCGCCGCGCTCGCTCTCGTGCTAGCGGGATCCACCATTTCGCAGTCGGCGGGGGCCGCCGATGCACCGTCCGACGGCGCGAAGTCCCGTGCGCCGGTGTCGGACCAGGTGGCGCGCGTCACCTGGGCCAACGTTCCCACGCAATTCATCTCCGCGGGCGGCATCGATTTCGCGTACCGCGAAATGGGAACGCAGAACGGCGGCACGCCCGTGGTGTTTCTGGTCCACCTGGCCGCCGTGCTGGACAACTGGGACCCGCGCGTCATGGACGGCATTGCGGCCAAGCACCACGTGATCGCCTTCGACAACCGCGGCGTCGGGGCAACCAGCGGATCGCCGTCCAGTTCGATGGAGCAGATGGCCGACGACGCGATCACCTTCGTCAAGGCGAAGGGGTTCGAACGGGTCGACCTCTTCGGCTTCTCGATGGGTGGAATGATCGCCCAGGAGATGGTGCTCAAGGAGCCGCGACTCGTGCGCAAGATGATCCTCGCGGGCACGGGCCCCGCCGGCGGCGAGGGCATCAGCACGGTGGCCCGCATTGCAAACTACGACCTGCTGCGCGGCTTGTTCACCGGCCAGGATCCAAAGCAATTCCTGTTCTTCACCCGCACGCCAGGCGGCATCGAAGCGGGCAAGGCTTTTCTCCAGCGGTTGAAGGAACGTTCGGAGAATCGCGACAAGGAGATCACTCTCAGCGCGTACGCGGCGCAGTTGCGGGCGCTGGGGGCATGGGGCCGGAAGGAACCTGCCGACCTTTCTGTGGTGAAGCAACCCGTGCTCGTCGCCAACGGCGACGACGACCGGATGGTGCCTACCTCGAACACGCGGGACCTGGCGCGGCGGCTGCCCAACAGCACCCTGGTCATCTATCCCGATGCCGGCCACGGCGGGGTGTTCCAGTTCCACGCCGAGTTCGTACCCACGGCGCTCGAATTCCTCGCCCGATAGGCCTCCTGGACGCGTCCTCGCCAAGAGCAGGGAATCAAGCGCGTCGCTTCAACCGCTCAAGCGCCGGGCGTGCCGGGCACCCCCGTTATCGCCTTGTTCAACGCAGCAACAGCCTCCGCCCGCTGCGCCGAGGCCGACGCCGACCTGTCGTGCTGGATGAGCAGTACCGCGACCATGCCGATGACCGCTGGAATCGCGATGGCGATGAAGTTCTGGTGCAGCGGAAGACTCATGCCCACCAGCACGCCGATCAGGATGGGGGCGAGGATCGCGCCGCTGCGGCCGACGCCCAACGCCCACCCGAGGCCGGTGGCACGCACGGCCATCGGATAGAACTGCCCAGCGTAGGCATTGGCCACGATCTGAGTGCCGATGGTCGAGGCACCGGCCAGTCCGATGAGGACGAAGAGCGCAGGCGTCGGCATCTTGTAGCCCAGCAGCGTGAGCGAAACGGCTGCCAGCGCATACATCCCGGCGAGCACGTACTTGATGTGGAAGCGGTCGGCGAGCCATCCGCCGGCGATGGCGCCAACCATGGCGCCGACATTCAGCACCAAGACGAAGGTCAGGGCCGAGCCGAGGCTGTAGCCCGCGCTCGCCATGAGCTTGGTGAGCCACGAACTCAGCGCGAAGACCATGAACAGGCACATGAAGAACGCGATCCAGAACATCACCGTGCTGAAGCCGCGGCCGTCGTAGAAGAGATGCTTGATCGGCGCGCTGTCGGCCCGGTCCTTCACCGGCACCACGAAGTTGTCGGTCGCCGATGGTTGATAGTTCGGGTCGAGGCGCGAGACGATTTTCTTGAGTTCTTCGGTGCGGCCCTTGGCCAGCAGGAACGGCATTGATTCAGGCATCGACTTGAGGATGAGCGGAATCAGCAGCACCGGCAGGCCGGCCGCGAAGAAGACCGATTGCCAGCCGTAGCTCTCGATCAGGCCCTTGCCGAGGATCGCCGCGATGATGCCCCCGACGGCATAGCCGCTGAACATCAGCGTCACGAGGGTGGACCGGATCTTCTTCGGCGAATACTCGGTCATCTGCGCCACCACGTTCGGCATCACACCTCCGATGCCGAGCCCGGCCAGGAAGCGCATCGCGCTGAATGCGACGGGGCTCTCGGCCAGCCCTGCGGCAGCGGTGAAGACGCTGAAGAAGCCCACGCAGATGGCGATCGCCCAGCGGCGGCCAATGCGGTCGGCAATGGTGCCCATGAAGATGGCCCCAAACATCATGCCGAAGAGCGCGGAGCTGACCATGAACCCGGCATTGGTCGCATCGACGCCCATCTTCTTCATGATCGACGGCAGTGCGATGCCCACCACCGCGAGGTCGTAGCCGTCGAACACGATGATGAGCGCGCACCAGAGCAGCACCAGGCCGTGGAAGCGGTTGAAGCGGGCATTGTCAGCCAGCTTGTGAAGGTCGATTTGGCGCATGACGCTTGTCTCCGATTCGAATGGCAAAGATGCCTGATGCACCGCCCCTGGTCTCGCAACGGGGAGTTGCACAGCTGTGCGGCGATGTTGGCGATCATGGTCTTGCCGGCCCGGCGGGTCCAACGCATTTTCCGGATGCCCTTTATGCGGCCTGTGAATGTTGGGGCGGGTCTACCCACGGGTCACGCCCGCTCGGTGCCGATGCCGCCCGCCATGCGATCTCCGAATGCGCGCTATCACCGATCTTTGTTGGACCCTTTTCACCCGCTCTCATAGATTGACCGGCAGGTTGAGCGCCGCTGTGGCGCTGCCCGTACAAAGGAGACAGGTATGCAAGGAAAGATCGGGCTCGAAGAACATTTCGCGATTCCAGAAACGCTGCAGGACTCGGCCGGCTTCGTGCCCGGCGCGTATTGGCGGGAGCTCAGCATGCGCCTTCTGGACCTTCATGACGTGCGCCTGCGCCAGATGGACGCGAACGGCATGGAGATGATGATCCTCTCGCTGAACGCGCCCGCCGTGCAGGCGGTGCCGGACCCCAAGAAAGCGTATGAGCTCGCGGTGCGCGCCAATGATTTTCTTGCCGAGCAGGTGGCAAAGCGGCCCGACCGCTTCCAGGCCTTCGCCGCCCTGCCGATGCAGGACCCCGACAAGGCCACGCAGGAGCTCGAGCGCTGCATGACCGAGCTCGGCTTTCGCGGCGCGCTGGTCAATGGCTTCTCGCAGGTCGGCACGCCCGACAACGCCGTCTACTACGACGCGCCGCAGTACGCATCGTTCTGGGCCGCGGCGGAACGTCTCGACGCGCCCTTCTACCTGCATCCGCGCAATCCGCTCGCAAGCTGGGCGCAGATCTACGAAGGCCATCCATGGCTGCTCGGCCCCACCTGGGCCTTTGCGCAGGAAACCGCCGTTCACGCGCTGCGCCTGATGGCGAGCGGCCTCTTCGATCGGCATCCGGGCCTCAAGATCATCCTCGGCCACCTGGGCGAAGGGCTGCCCTACAACATGTGGCGCGTCGACCACCGCAACGCCTGGGTCGAGGCGCCCAAGGGCTACCCGGCCAAGCGCAAGCTGTGCGACTACTTCAACGAAAACTTCTATCTCACGACGTCGGGCAACTTCCGCACCCAGACGCTGATCGATGCGATGCTGGAGATCGGATCGGACCGGATTCTGTTCTCGACCGACTGGCCTTTCGAGAACATCGACCACGCGTCCAACTGGTTCAACGACACGAGCATCAGCGAGGCCGATCGCAAGAAGATCGGTCGCACCAACGCGCTGTCGCTGTTCAAGCTGCCGCAATCCTGAGCCGCGCCCGAAAGCCAAGGTCATCCATGATCGACATCGACGAGTGGACCATCACCAGCGCCGCGCTCAAGGCGCAAGGCGCAACGCCCAACCCGCGCCTGAAGACGGTGATGGACAGCCTGGTGCGGCATTTGCACGACTTTGCGCGCGAGGTACAGCTCACCGAAGCCGAGTGGTCGCAGGGCATCGACTTTCTCACGGCCGCCGGAAAGATCACCGACGACAAGCGCCAGGAATTCATCCTGCTGTCCGACGTGCTGGGCTTGTCGACGCTCGTCACCGCGCAGTGCAACCGGCGCCCTTCGGGCTGCACCGAGGCCACGGTGTTCGGGCCCTTCTACGTACCCGATGCGCCGGAGTACGAGCATGGCGACGACATTGCGAACGGAGCGAGCGGCGAACCCTGCTTCGTCAGCGGAACCATCCGCGGCATCGACGGCGAGCGCATTGCCCATGCAAGCATCGACGTGTGGCAGTCCGACGATGAGGGCTGGTACGACGTGCAACGCCCCGAGCTGGACCATGCGCAGGGTCGGGGACACCTGACGAGCCTCGAAGACGGGCGCTATAACTTCAAATCGATCGTTGCCGTGCCCTATGCCATTCCCCATGACGGCCCGGTCGGGCAGTTGCTGGAGCAGCTCGGCCGCCACCCGTGGCGTCCTGCGCACCTGCATTTCATGATCAAGGCAACAGGCTACGAAACGCTCATCACCCACGTGTTCCGCGCGGGCGGCAGCTATCTGGCCTCGGATGCCGTGTTCGGCGTGCGCTCCTCGCTCATCGCCGACTGGAAGCGCCACGAGCCCGGCGTGGCTCCGGACGGAACGCGCATGGACATACCGTTCTACACGCTCGATTACGACTTCGTATTGAACAGCGTGCCGAGGGACTAGAGGCATGGACCGCTTCGTCTACACCGCAAGCGCTTCGCGCATCGTCTTCGGCGCGGACAGCATCGACCAGCTTCCGGCAGAAATCGAGCGCCTGGGCGCCCGGCGCGCGCTGGTGCTGTGCACGCCCAACCAGCGCGGCCAAGCCGAGGCCATTGCCGACCGGCTTCCCGGCCGCGTCGCATTCATCTTCGATGAAGCGGCCATGCACGTACCGATCGAGGTCGCGCGCAAGGCCCGCGCGCTGGCATCGGAGCTGAAGGCGGACTGCGCCCTGGCCGTCGGAGGCGGCTCGACCATCGGCCTCGGCAAGGCCATTGCGCTGGAGTCGGGCCTGCCCATCATCGCGGTGCCGACCACCTATGCGGGCAGCGAAGTGACGCCCATCTACGGCATCACGGAAAAAGGTTTGAAGAAGACCGGGCGCGATCCACGGGTGCTTCCTGGCGTGGTCGTCTACGACCCCAAGCTCACGCTGTCGCTGCCCCTCGATCTGACGGTCACGAGCGCGATCAACGCGATGGCCCATGCGGCGGAAGGCCTGTACGCCCACGACGGAAATCCCGTGATCGCGCTGATGGCCGAAGAGGGAATCCGCGCGTGCGCTGCATCGCTGCAACCGCTTCGAGACAACCCGCACGATCTGCCGGCACGCAGCCTGGCGCTCTACGGTGCCTGGCTGTGCGGCACGGTGCTGGGCGCCGTGTCGATGGGCCTGCACCACAAGCTGTGCCACACCTTGGGCGGCAGCTTCGACCTGCCGCATGCCCAGGTGCATACGGTGGTTCTGCCGCATGCGCTCAGGTACAACGCCGGCGCTGCTCCCGAAGCCATGGCCCGCATTGCGAGAGCGCTCGGCGCTGCGGATGCGCCGATGGGCTTGTTTGAATTGGCGCAGGCCCATGGCGCGCCGGTATCGTTGAAGGCGATCGGCATGCCCGCCGACGGGCTTCAAAAAGCGGCCGAACTGGCAGCGTCCAACCAGTATCCGAATCCGCGCCCGCTCGAGAAGGTGGCATTGCGCGCCCTGCTCGACCGCGCCTTCGAAGGCGCCCCGCCGACCGCTTGAAAAATCAGCTCCGCGTTTGCGACGCGGAATCGCGGCTCGATCGCTCATGAAAGAGGCCGAATATCAGCTCGCGCAGCCAACGGTTGCCGCTATCCTGATGAAAGCGCTCGTGCCACTGCTGGCGGATCTCGAAGGGCCTGACCTCGAAAGGCGCGTCGACGCTGCGCAGGTCGGCGCGCGTCGCCACCATCGCCTTGGCAAGGCGTGCCGGCGCAGTCAGCAGCAGGCCCGAGGTAGCGACGATCGAGGTCAACCCCAGCGAATGGGCGGCCGTGAGCACGACCCGCCGCCGATCGAGCGCGCCCGCACGGTCCAGGGTTTGCTGAAGCTGCGAATCGGTCGTTCCCTGGGGTCGGTAGGCGATGTGTTCGGCCGCGAGGTAGTCGTCGAGCTCGATGCGCTCGCGCGCGCCCAGCGGCGACGCCTTCGACATCAGCACCACGAAGGTCTCGTCGAACAGCCGCTGCTGGTAGAACGACGGCCCCATCGATTCCCAGCTGCCTAACGCGATGTCGATCTGCCCATGCAGCATCCGCTGCCGCGCGTCGGCCATGGAAACGTCCACGGTTTCGAAGCGAACGCCGGGCGCGATGCCGCGCGCGACCGACAGCAGCTCGGGCATCATGACCAGCTGCCCGATGTCGTTGACGGCAAGCCGGAAGATGCGGCTCGATGTCTCCGGCTCGAAGGTACGGCCCTGGTCGACGGCCTGCACTAGGCAGGCGATGCCTTCCTCGATGGGCGCGATGAGCCGCTCGGCGACCGGCGTGGGCACCATCCCGTCCGCCGTGCGCACGAACAGCGCATCGTTGAAGCGCTCGCGCATGCGCTTGAGGGCGTTGCTCACCGCCGATTGCGTCATGCCGAGGCGGTCGCCTGCGAGCGTGACGCTGCGCGTGGCATAGATCGCCTGGAACACCAGGAAAAGGTTCAGGTCGATGGAGTTGATGTTCATTGCGCCGCCTTCTTCTCCGAGCCGCTACTCGTTGTCCAGCACAGCCAGGTTGTCGTAGACCATTCGCAGCATGTCCCGCAGGGACTCGGCCTGTGCCGCGGTGAGCCCGGACAACGAAACGCGCTCGTAAACCTGGGCCAGCGGAATGATCCGCAGCGTGAGATCGCGGCCGGCTTCGGTCAGGCTCAGCGCGAGCGCGCGGGCATCCTCGTCCGACCGGTCGCGCACCAGGATGCCGCGCTGCAGCAGGCCATCGACCACGCGGGACAGCGTGGAAGGGTCCGTCGAGGTGTGCAGCGCCAGGTCGGAAAGCCGCTGGTGCGCCTTGTGCTGCAGCGCGACGCACACCCGCCATTCGGTCAGCGAGAGCTTGAACTGCTTGAGTTCCTTGCTGAACGATTGCCCCATTCGCATGCCTGCGCGTGCAAGCAGGTAGGGAATGGCACGCTCCAGATCGTGGTCTGGCAACTTGTCTGCAATTGCATTCAATTTGGCGGGTGCATCGGCCCGGGTTCTGCGCATCTGCCGAGGTTCCGGCGCGGGGGATTTTCTTGTTGCCATGCCGAATGCTACAGGCAGATTTAGCCGCGGATATAGCGTAAACCCCAAGCAGTTATTAGTTGCGTTTGCAAGTTTTATGGACTTCAATCGAGGCCTTCGCTATCGCGTTCCCCTTAAATTATCCGGAGACCACCATGACTGAAGCCGCGAACCCGTTTGCTCAACTCAACCGCGTCGACTTTCCCGCACCGGGTCGGAAGTCTCCCGTGAAAGACGTGCCTTCGATCGAAACAATAGCTGCATCTGCAAGCAATTTGGTGCCGATGCTGCGCGAGCGGGCACAACGCACCGAGCAGGACCGCCGCGTTTCCGAGGCAACCACGCAGGCGTTCCACGACGCGGGCTTCTTCAGGCTGATGCAGCCCGCGCGCTACGGCGGCTACGAGTACGGGTTCACCGCATTCATCGACGTGGTCAGCGAACTGGCACGCGGCTGCACGTCGTCCTCATGGGGCTGCTCGCTGGGCGCGATTCACCAATGGCTGGTCGCCATCTTTCCGGAAGAGGCGCAAGACGACGTCTGGCGCAAGGACCCGAGCGCGATCGTCTGCGGCTCGTATGCGCCGGCGACCATGGCCGAGAAAGTCGATGGCGGCTATCTCGTGCAAGGCAAGTGGCTCTTCGCGTCCAACGTGGACAACTCGCAGTGGGCACTGCTGGGCGTTCAGTTTCCGCCCGAAGAAAAAGGCGCCCCGCCGTCGGCCGGCTTTCTGCTCGCGCCGCGGTCGGACTGGGCCATCGAGGACAACTGGCACGTGGCCGGCCAGGCGGGCACGGGTTCCAAGGCGATCGTCATCGACAAGCCGGTGTTCATTCCGGGGCACCGCAAGCTGACCTTCGCGGAAGCCTCGTCCAACAACCCGCCGGGCGCCAAGGTCAACGCGAATCCGATCTACCGCATCCCCTTTCTTTCGGCGGTGCCTGTCTGCCTCGTGTCGCCAATCATCGGCACCGCACAAGGCGCGGTCGACGAGCTGATCGAGCTGGCCGGCACGCGCGTCACGCGGGGGGCGGTGGCCGGAGGCGGCAGCAGGTTGAGTGAATTCTTTCCTGTGCAGTCGCGCCTGGCCGAAGCCTCCGCAAGCGTCGACGCGGCGCGGCTCCTGCTTTATCGGGACACGGCACAGGTGGAGCAGATGGCGGTCGACGGGCATGTCATCAGCATCGAACAGCGCATCCGCAACCGCCGCGACCATGCCTTTGCCGCGCGCCTCTCGCGCGATGCGGTCGAGGCGGTGTTCGCCAGCGTGGGAGGCGCGGGCCTCTCGCTGAACCAGCCGATCCAGCGCATGTGGCGCGACACCAATGCGATCTCGCGCCACATCAGCCTCAACTGGGACGCGGTATCTTCGATGGTCGGGCAATACCTGCTCGGCCTCGAGCCCAAGGGCCAGTACTGATCGGGGCGCCGGCCATGTACTCCTGGGCTCTCATTACGGGCGATGCGGCCGAAACGGTCGATGCCCGCCAGCTGCGTCAGGCGCTTGGCGCCTTTCCCACGGGCGTGTGCCTCGTGACCACCACCACGCCGGACGGCAAGCGTGAGGGCATGACGATCAACTCGTTCGCTTCGGTGTCGCTCGATCCGCCATTGCTTCTTTGGAGCATCCGCGACGACACGCGCAGCGCCGACGCGTTCCTTGCAACCCGGCCGTTCAACCTCAGCGTGCTGACCGCCGGGCAGCGCGACCTCGCCTGGCACTTCGCCAAGCCCGCGGCGGACAAGTTCGAGCGTTTTTCCGACGCCTTCGAAACCGCATCCAACGGATGCGCGCGGCTCATCGAGAGCGTGGCCACCTTCGAATGCACGACCTACTCGCGCCATCACGAAGGCGACCACACCATCATCCTCGGGCGCGTGGACCGCTTCTCGCGCACGGACACGCCGCCCCTGCTCTTTCATTCAGGGCAGATGGGATCGCTGTGGGAGCTTGCCGAAACGCTGGCGCGGCCGCGCTGACGCCGCCCTTCGCTCAATGCCGGTGCCGGCCGACGTACTCGATCAGCGCCTTCAACTTCGAGGGCTGGTCGTGCCGGCTCGGGTAGTAGAGATGGAAGCCCGGGAAGGTCGGCGAGAAAGACGTCAGCACGCGCTTCAACCGCTTGGCCCGGATGTGGGGACGGGCCAGCTGCTCGAAGGTGTAGGCCAGCCCGACACCGTCGAGCGCGGCGTCCAGGCCGAACATCGTGTCGCTGAGGGTGAGGTTGCCCGCGATGTCGTAGTCCACCAGCTGGCCGTCCACCTCGAACTCCCACTTGTAGATGGCGCCCGTGGCGGCAAAGCGAAAGCGGATGCAGTTGTGGCGCACGAGATCATCCGGATGCCGAGGCGCCGGCACGCGCTGCAGGTACTCGGGCGAAGCCACCACCGCAACGGCGACCGGCCCGCCGATGGGCACGGCCACCATGTCGCGGTGAATGCTCTCGCCAAAGCGGATGCCGGCATCGAATCCTTTCTCGACGATATCGACGAAACCTTCGTCATTGGTCAGCTCGAGGTGGACATGCGGGTTGGCACGCAAAAATCCATCCAACAGGGGCCGCAGCACCAGCGCGGTTGAAACCCGCGCGGCGTTCAGGCGCAAGGTGCCGGAAGGCCGGCCCTGGAGAGCGTTGAGCTCGTCGCCCGCATCGATGACCTGCCCAAGGGCCGGACCGACGCGCGCCAGGTAGGCCTCGCCGGCTTCCGTGAGGCTCACGCTTCGCGTGGTCCGGTTCAACAGGCGCACGCCCAGTCGCGCCTCGAGTTGCCGGATGGCCTGGCTCAATGCGGAGGGCGACACCGCCAGGTCCGCGGCGGCCGCGGTGAACCCACGGTGTTCCGCAACCTTCCAGAATGCCATCAATCCGTCGAGTTGGTTCAGCTTCATACCTTGAAGCTTAACTTCACACGGTATGCAGCATTGCCCCATTTTTCTTTCAGATCCATGTTCGTACAGTCTGCGCACCCACAGCCTACGAAACACCAAAGACATGGCAAGAGCATGCACAACGCGAGCCGCAGTCGAGCGCACCACAGCCGTTCGGCATTCCCTTGCGGCGACTCTCGCCGCGGTGGTTGCGACCTGCGCGGGCATCGCATCGCCGACCGACGCCGCGGCCAGCCAGGCGCTAGCGCAAAAGTACACATGCGTCGCTTGCCATCAACCCGCGACCAAGGGTGTCGGTCCCTCATGGCAGGACATCGGCGCGCGGTACGGCGACGGCAAAGGCACGGCCGCGCAACTCGCGGCCAGCATCAAGGCCGGCAGCTCAGGCAAGTGGGGTTCCATGCCGATGCCGCCGCAAGCGCAAGTTCCCGATGCGGATCTGCAGTCGCTCGCGCAGTGGCTGGCCGATGGCGCCAAGTAGCCGCCGCATCGCTTCTGACTTTTTCTCTAATTCTTTCATTCCTCCCACCTTCGGAGATCCGCACATGAGCGCGCTCAACGTCAACGGCCGAAACCACACGGTCGACGCCGACCCCGGCACCCCCATCCTCTGGGCCCTGCGCGACACGCTGGGCATGACCGGCACCAAGTTCGGCTGCGGCGCCGCGCTGTGCGGCGCCTGCACCGTGCACCTGGACGGCCAGGCCATCCGCTCGTGCATCACGCCCATCTCCGCGGCCGAAGGCAAGAAGATCGTCACCATCGAGGCCGCGACGGATGGCAGCGACCCGGTCGGTGCCGCAGTGCACGCCGCATGGGTCAAGCATGACGTGGCCCAGTGCGGCTACTGCCAGAGCGGCCAGATCATGAGCGCCACGGCATTTCTCAAGTCGCAGCCCAAGGGCAAGCAACCCACCGCCGCCGAGATCGATGGCGCCATGGCCGGCAACATCTGCCGCTGCGGTACCTACGCACGCATTCGCGCCGCGGTGGCCGATGCCGCCCGAGCCCTCGCCTGAAAGAGCACCCACCATGTTGCCCACCCACATCGACCCCAGCGAACTGCCGCGCGCGCTGCAGCGCCTTTTGGCCGCAGGCCAACCCGACGAAGCCGCAGCCGCCGCGCTGCCGCGCCGCAGCTTCCTGAAGCTGGCCGGCGTCGGCGGCCTCGCAATCGGCGCGTTTCCGCACCTGGCCATGGCACAGGCTGATGGCGCGGCAAAGCCGGCCGGCGCGCTCAAGCCCACGCAGCAGCCGCTGGCCTTCGTACAGATCGCTGCCAACGGCGAAGTCACCGTGACGCACAACCGGCTTGAATTCGGCCAAGGAGTGCAGACGGGCCTGCCGATGATCCTGGCCGAAGAGCTCGATGCCGACTGGAGCCTGGTGCGCAGCAAGAGCGGCACCAACGACGCGGCCTACCACGACCCGGTCTTCGGCATGCACCTTACGGGCGGCTCCAACTCGATCAAGAACAGCTTCACGCAATATCGCGAACTCGGCGCGCGCGCGCGGGCCATGCTGCTGTCTGCCGCGGCCGCCAAATGGAAGGTCGACGTGGCCACGCTGCGCACGCAGGCCGGCACGGTGCTGGGCCCGGGTGGACGCAAGCTGGGCTATGGCGAACTGGCCGAAGCGGCAATGGCACTGCCCGTGCCCGAGAAGGTCGTGCTGAAAGACCCGAAGGATTTCAAGATCATCGGCCGCCCGACCACGCGGCTCGATGCGCGCGCCAAGAGCAGCGGGCGCCAGGACTTCGGCATCGACGTCAAGCATCCGGGCCAGCTCACGGCCGTGGTCGCGCACCCACCGGTGTTTGGCGCGCGCCTGAAGTCCGTCGACGACGCCGCCGCGCGTGCCGTGAAGGGCGTGAAGGCCGTGCTGCGCGTGCCGCTGGATCGCGGCGCAGAAGGCGTGGCCGTGGTGGCCGACGGCTACTGGCCCGCAAAGCTCGGGCGCGATGCGCTGAAGCTGCAATGGGACACGGCCGCCGTCGAGAAGGTCGACAGCGACAAGCAGCTGGCGCAATACCGCGAACTGGCCTCGAAGCCGGGTCCGCGCAAGTTCGACGCCGACATGGCGCCGCTGGCCAAGGCACCTCATCAGCTCGAAGCCGAGTTCGTGTTCCCGTACCTCGCCCATGCGCCAATGGAGCCGCTCAACTGCACGGTCAAGCTTTCGGGCGACCGCGCCGAACTTTGGGTCGGCACCCAAAGCGCCGGGCTGGACGCGGCCGCGGCCGCGCGTGTGCTGGGGCTCAAGCCCGAGCAGGTGAGCGTGCATGTGCAAATGGCGGGCGGCGGCTTCGGCCGGCGCTTCGTGGGCTCGAGCGACTACGTGGTCGAGGCCTGCGAAATCGCCAAGGCCGCGCGCACCGCGGGCCTGAGCGCTCCGGTGCGCCTGCTGTACAGCCGCGAGGACGACATCAAGGGCGGCTATTACCGCCCCATGCACCTGCACCGCGCGCGCATCGGCTTCGACGAGCGCGGCAAGGTGCTGGCCTGGGACCACGTCATCGTGGGCCAGTCCATCCTCACGGGCACGGTGTTCGAGTCGTTCCAGGTCAAGGATGGCATCGACGCGACGGCCGCCGAAGGCATGCGCGAGCCGTACCCGATTCCGATGCGCCTGACGGTGCACCATCCGAAGGTCAATGTGCCGGTGCTGTGGTGGCGCAGCGTGGGTTCCACGCACACCGCTTTCGTGATGGAGACCTTGCTCGACGAGATCGCGCGCAGCACCAAACAGGACCCGGTGGCCTACCGCATGCAGCTCTTCGGCGACAAGCATCCGCGCCACCGCGCCGCACTGCAACTGGCGGTCGACAAGAGCGGCTACGGCAAGACGCAGCTGCCCGCCGGCCGTGCCTGGGGCGTGGCCGTGCACGAGTCGTTCGAATCGGTGGTGGCCTACGTGGTCGAAGCCTCGGTCAAGGACGGCCAGCCTGTGCTGCACCGCGCGACCGCCGGCGTGCACTGCAACCTGGCGGTCAACCCGCGCAGCGTGGAAGCCCAGGTACAGGGCGCCGCTGTCATGGGGCTGTCGATGTGCCTTCCGGGCGGCGCGATCACGCTGAAGGACGGCGTCGTCCAGCAGAGCAACTTCGGCGACTTCAGCGTGGCGCGCATTACCGACATGCCCGAGTTCGCCGTGCACGTCGTGCCCAGCGCGGACCCGCCGAAGGGCATCGGCGAGCCGGGCCTGCCGCCGCTGGCGCCGGCCTTCGCGAACGCCGTTGCGCAGCTCACCGGCAAGCCGTTGCGCCAGCTGCCTTTCAATTTGCAAGCCTGATGTCGCATTTCATTGGGAATGGAATTTTCTCATTGAGCTTGGGACTGGCTGCTGCCGACGCCGACCACCAGGCCGTCGTCGACGGGTAACTCTGCGGTTGTGGAGAGGGTGCCGACAAGACCATGAGCGGCGCTTGAGATTTCCTGTTGCTAGGATGCCGCCATGTCCACGCCCCCCGCCAGCTACACGGTTCAGCAGCTCTCGGCTGACGACGGGCAGCTCATGACTGCGCTTCTCGGTGTCTTCGGCGAAGCCTTCGATAACCCGGTCGCCTACGGCGCCAGCCGCCCTCGGCCCACCTACTTCCGGCAGCTGCTGGGCAGCGACTATTTCATTGCACTCGCCGCGCGCGAGGGGTCGCAAGTCATCGGTGGCCTCGCGGCCTACGAATTGAAAAAGTTCGAGCAGGAGCGCAGCGAGATCTACATCTACGACCTGGCCGTTGCCGCCGAGCATCGGCGCAGGGGCGCGGCGACTGCGTTGATCCGCGAGCTCCAGCGCATCGGCGCCGAACGCGGGGCCTACGTGATCTTCGTCCAGGCCGATCCGCCCGATGCGCCGGCCGTCGCCCTGTACTCGAAGCTGGGCGTGCGCGAAGACGTGCTGCATTTCGACATTCCGGTGCCGCCGGTGCCACCGCCGCAGACGTCCTGAAACTCAATGGCCCTCACACGCGACAACTGGCCCAGCCGAGCCGCCTTGCAGGCTTCGCTAGCATCTCGGTTCGCCCTGCCGCCCCTGCCCCCGCCGATCCAGGACTGGTTCGCGTGGTGCCGCCGCATGGGGACCCAGTCTCTTGTGCTGGAGGAGCCGAACTGGCGCGAACACTGGGGTGGCGTGCTCACGGGCTCGGGCGCTGTCGACGCGCCTGGCTTGCTGGCCGAAATGGAAGGCTACCGCTTCATCCTGGACCAGAAGGCGAGTACGCCCGAGCATCTGGTGTGGAGCGACGCCGTGGATGCGGGCCTGTGGCAGCCGCACTGGGTGGTCTTACAGAACGCAGATGGCGACCCCTTGATCGGCGATATCAGCCAGCCCGAGGTGCCGGTGCTGTGGGACTGGCACGGGAGCGGACGCTGGTCGCCGCAGCCGCTTTTCCCGAATCTCCAGGTGCTGATGGAGCGCATCCGGGTGCATGTGCCGCCTTTGGTGCCGAGGGGCGGTGTGCCCACGGTCTTCCATACGGTGCACCTGACGGACCTGGGCGACGAACCCCTGCGGGTCCTGACAGCGCTCAAGGCACATCCGGACTACAGGCACCTCGCAGGCGCAAGCCTGCTGAAGCTCAAGCATCAGCTGCCACTGCAGCTGCTGGACGACAGCGTCAGCGTTGCCCTGAAGGACGACCTTGTCCACCGCTTCGAGGCGCTGGGCGCTCGAGTGAAAGTGATCGAAAGGGTCTACCAGCACCCCGATGGAACTACATAGCGGCTGAGGGAAAAGACCGCGGGCCACGAAAAGTGCTTGACCCTCTCGTAACGGCACGGTCTAGGATGCCTTTCGATTTGAGAGGGAAGGCATGTTTCTGAAGATTGGTGAACTGGCCCGGCGCACCGGGCTGACAGTGCGCGCGTTGCGGCACTATGACGATATCGCCCTGCTGGTGCCGTCTGAAAGGTCCAGTGGCGGCTACCGCCTATATGGGCGGAAAGACGTGGCGCGGCTCTACCGCATTCAGGCGTTGCGGCGACTCGACCTGTCGCTTTCCGACATACAAGGCCTGCTCGACAACGCAGCCGGCGGCATCTCGGAAGTCGTGGCGCAGCAGGTGGCGCAGCTCGACCGCGAAATCCTGCAGGCGTCGGCGCTGCGCACCCATCTGCTCGCGGTGCAGGGCCAGCTGCAAGCCAGCGAAGAACCCGGCATGGACGACTGGCTGCTGGCGCTCGAAAGCATGGTCGCAGGCTCGAAGTACTTCAGCGACGACGAGCAGCGCACGCTCAAGACGCAGCGCGACGGTTTCACTGATGCAGTGGCGCCCGAGCGTGCCGAGTTGTCGGCGTGGCTGCACCGCCTGGTCGCCGCCGGCGTATCGCCCGAGAGCCCGCAAGCGCAGACCCTGGCGCAACGTTGGATTGAACTGTTGCTCGAAGAAGCCGGCGGCGACGAAGGTCTGCTGATGAAGCTCTACACCATGCACTGGAACGAGCCGTCGCTCCACGCGCTGACCGGTGTGGACCGCGCGGGCATCCGGTACATCTCTCACGCGATGGCCTTCGCGCGCCTGCAGCTCTATGCGCTTTACTGCAGCGCCAGCGACATGGCCACGTTGCGCCAGCATTACGTTGCCCAGACCGATGCATGGCCGCCGCTCATTGCCGACGTTCGGCAACAGATGTTGGCGGGCGCTCCCACCGATGGCGCAGCCATGCGTGCTCTGGCGCGGCGCTGGCAGGAGCTCTCGCTCGCCAAGGCCGGCGGCGACGCCGCGTTGGACGCGAAGCTGCAACGCGCGTTCCACCACGACGCGGCTCTGCGGGTCGGCTCGGGCATCGACGAGACATTGACCGCCTACGTTGGGCAAGCCATCGCGCATCTGAACGGCACGTCGACCTCCTGATTGAATTCCAAAGGCTCCACGTGAACGCAGAAACACAGACGAACCCCCACTTCTTCACCGGCAACTACGCGCCGCTCACGGAGGAGCACGACATCGCGGCGCTCCACATCGAAGGCACGCTGCCACCCGGGCTGTCGGGCAGCCTGTACCGTGTCGGCCCGAACCCGCAATACGCACCGCGCGACAACAACTACCACTGGTTCTCCGGCGACGGCATGGTGCATGCCTTCCACATCGACAAGGGCAGCGTGTCGTACAGCAACCGTTGGGCACGCACGCCGAAATGGCAGCTCGAACATGAAGCCGGACGCGCGCTCTTCGGCACATTCGGCAACCCCGCCACCAGCGACCCGCTGGTACAAGGCCGAAACGGTGGCACGGCCAACACCAGCATGCTGTGGCATGGCGACCGGCTGTTCGCGCTCGAAGAGTCGCATCAACCCTTTGAGCTGGATGCCTACACGCTGGCTTCCAAGGGGCACCAGAGCTTCGGCGACCGCGTGGCCTCGCGCTGCACCGCGCATCCGAAAGTGGACCCGGTGAGCGGCGAACTGCACTTCTTTGCGTACTCGCCCGACGGCCCCTGCTCGCCGACCATGCTCTATGGCGTGATGGACAAACACTGCGACGTCACGAAGCTCGAGTCGTTCAAAGCGCCGTATGCCAGCATGGTGCATGACTTCATGGTGACGCGAGGGCATGTGCTCTTTCCCGTCACGCCGCTGACGCTCAGTGTGGAACGCGCGATGCGCGGCAAGCCACTGCTGGCTTGGGAGGCCGGCCTGCGGACCTACGTTGGAGTGATGCGGCGCAATGGCGCGACGGACACATTGCGCTGGTTCGATGCCGACGCCTGCCACGTGTTCCATGTGATGAATGCCTGGGACGACGGCGGCACTGTCGTGGCCTATGTGATGCAGTCCGAAACGGCGCCCGGCCTGCCCGATGCCGAAGGCGATCCGGGTGACCCCAACGCCATGGCCGCGCGCCTGTGCCGCTGGACTTTCGACTTGAGCGGCACGGACACGGGATTCCGGCGTGAGTACCTCGACGACTTGGTGGCTGAGTTTCCACGCATCGACGAGCGCTACGCGGGCCGGCGCAACCGCTATGGCTTCTACACCTGCCATGCGACGGCGCGCGCAAGGGATGACTCGGAAAGCGTGCTCTACGACAGCCTAGCCCGTTTCGATTTCGATACCGGCGAGCGCAGCATGCACACGCTGCCGCATGGAGACGTGGTGTCGGAACCGGTGTTCGTGCCGCGCGCCACCGACGCAGCCGAGGGCGACGGCTGGCTGCTCGCCGTGGCCTGGCGTAAACAGGACAGGCGCAGCGACCTGCTGGTATTCGATGCAATGGACCTGGCGGCGGACCCCGTCGCGGTCGCCCGTTTGCCGCATCGCGTACCGTTCGGCTTCCACGGAACTTGGCGACCTGCGCGCATTTGACCCTTTCAGGCCATCAGCCGGTGACTGCCTTCAAGAAGGTCAGGAAACAGGAATCAGCTCGAAGTTCTTTCGCGCGACCGGCTACAGTCGGCCAACAGCGGCCGGTCAGCCGTGCTTCGGAATTCGCTCGAAGCCGGACGTTCGCGGTGCCCGCAAGCGGTTTGGTTCTTGGTGCCGACGCGGCCACCATCGTCAGGTCCGTCGATTTCGGTTGAACCTCAAAGGGCAGAATGCGGCCAAGACCCGAAGCTCCAGCGATCTCTTCGCTTCGCCTTCGCGTTTGCTGGTGGGTCTCTGACGGGCGTATCCGCACCGCATTGCGGCCGCTGGCCCTCAATCTCCCTTGATACCTTGCACGCGGATCAACTCCGCCCAGCGTGTGTATTCGCTGCGGATCAGGCGACCGAGCACTTCGGGCGAGCCGCCCGCCGGGGTAATGCCCATAGCGACCATCCTGTCGCGCACCGCCGGTTGATTCAGCGCGTTGTTGAACGCGGTATTGAGCCGCCGGATCGCCGGCTCAGGCGTGCCCGCCGGGGCCGCGAAGGCGTACCACGGCTCGATGACGAAGCCGGCAAAACCCAGTTCTTCCATCGTCGGGACGTCCGGCAGATTGGCCGAGCGTGTCTTGCCCGTCACCGCCAGCGCACGCACCTTGCCCTGCTTGATGAAGGGCAGGATGGAAGGCTCGTTGTCGAAGAACACCGGGACCTGGCCACCGATGAGGTCGGTGATGGCAGGCCCCGATCCCTTGTACGGCACATGCGTCAGCTCGATGCCCGCCATCTTCTTGAGCAACTCGGCGGCGAGGTGGTTGGACGCGCCCACGCCCGAAGACGCGTAGGCCATGGGCTGGCGCCTGGCCTGGTCGACCAGGTCCTTCACGCTGCGGATGCCCGCCTCGTTGTTGACGGTGAGCACATTGATCGATGCGCCCAGCAGGATCACCGGCGCCATGTCCTTGAACAGATCGTAGCCGATGTTCTTGTACAGGCTCGCATTGATGGCGCAGCTACCAATGCTGCACTGGACCAGCGTGTAGCCGTCGGCCGGCGCCTTCAGCGCCGATGCCGTTCCCACGCTGCCGGCGGCTCCGGCACGGTTGTCGACGATGATGGGCTGCCCCAGCTCCGCCGATGCCGCATTGGCAAGCAGGCGCCCGACCACGTCCGCGCTGCCGCCGGGCGGAACCGGGATGACCAGCTTCACCGGGTGGGCTGGATAAGTCTGTGCGGCAACAGGCCAGCCCGCAGCAGCGATGAGGCCGAACAAGAGGGCGGCGAAGAAGCGGCGTTCCATGCTAGTGCCAGCCGTCGACCAGCTGCTTGAGCTGCGCCAGGTCCGCTTCCGGCAGCGGCCAGGTGCTGGGCGGCCGGGCCGCGCCGCAGTCTCGCCCGGCGTATCGCAGCGCCGCTTTCACCACGCTCACGTTCGAGCCGTTGCGCTCATGCGTGCGCAATTCCTCGAAGGTCGCGATGCCGCCGATCAATTCCATCGCCAGCTGATGATCTCCCTTCGCGAGCGCGGCGTGAATGCGCACGGACAGGTCGGGCCGCACGTTGATCAGCCCCGAGGTGAAGCCGCGGGCACCCACCGCATACATCGGCGGGGCCCAGGGCTCGGCCAGTCCGCACACCCAGGCCAGGCCGCGATCGGCCACCTGCGCCATGGCCTGCACCAGGCGCAAGGGCGTGGGCGACGCCCACTTCACGCCGATGACCTGCGGGATTCGGCACAGGGCTTCGATCACCGGCAGACCGATCGCGTCGTCACGCAGATAGAGCACGACAGGCAGGCCGTCCGCCGCGTCGGCAACCCGGCGCACATACGTGATCACACCGCTGGGCGCGACGAAAGGGTCCGTCAGCTGATGCACCATCAGGGCAGCGGCACCAGCCTTGCGTGAGGCGCGCGCCAGGGCGCAGGCGTCGTGGACGCTGCGCCCCACGCCACCCAACAAGGGCACGCGGCCACGGACATGTTCCGCCGCGGCATGCACCATGCGCTCGGCCTCCGCCATGGTCAGGCCGAAGAACTCGCTGGTGTTGCCGTTGGCCACCAGCACATGGACGCCGGCCTCGATGGCGCGGTCGACGACGGGGCCCAGGCGATCGGGCGCGATGTGGTCCGCATCGTCGAAGGGCGTCACCAGGATGCCTGAGATGCCGTCCAGGGCGGTCCTGAGGGGCGTTGTGGGTTCAGTCATGTCGTCGGTCTCGTGTAGTTGCGCGGGTGTTGTCATTGGCCTGCCTCGACAGAGAAGAGACGGACAGGCGCAGGCTGCATGTCATCGCCTCGCCGTTCGCGAGCACCCGCCAGCCAGTGTCAGCGCGCGCCGCAGCCAGGTTGGCGGCGTCCGCGACATGCGAGACCGGTTCCACGCAGAAGTACGCTCCCGGACCCGGCCGATGCAGCACCAGGTGCTGCAGCGCGGAACTGGCCAGCAGTTCGATGGCGGGACCATCGGTCGCCGCCATCCGCGCTTGTCCGTTCCACCCGCCGTAGTAACGGGTGCATTCGACATCGGGCAAGGCGTTCGCCGACGCGTAGTCGTCCGCCGGACCGGTCGGCACCGGCGTGCTCGCGAGGAATTCGACGTCCGCCGGCCAGACGATGCGCGCATCGAACTGCAGGCTGTGCGCGAAGCGGGCCGGGAAATAGGGATGGAAGCCGCAACCGCCTGGCATCGGCTCCCGGTCGTCGTTGGTGACCCGCAGGCTCAGCGTGATGCCTGCGGAGTCGAGCTCCACTCCCTGCTCGGCCCGAAAAGCCCATGGCCAGCCGTGATCCCCCGGCACATGGACATAGGTCATGGTGGCGCGGTCCGCTGCGTGTTGCTCGAGGTGCCATGGACGCTGCTGGCTGACGCCGTGCAGCGCGTGCCGTTCCCCCGGATGAAGCGGCAACTGCACCCTGCCCTGCGTGCCGGCGATGCGGCCATCGCGGATGCGGTTCGAAAACGGAACCAGGGGATAGCAGCCGGCCTTGGGCCACCGGGTGGATTCGAACCCGCCGGCGCGGACGGCGTCGTCGAGCGGCACCAGCCAGTCGATTCGTTCGCCCGCGGTTGCGCGGGAGCTGAGGCTGGTGACGCGTCCGCCGGCAGCTGGCGCCAGCGTCGCCGTCAGCGCTCCGCTGCACAGCGTGGTGTCGGGCGTCACGTTCAGATGCATCGCCATCCGCTCACGACTTCGAACTGCGGATGGTGACGTCAGGCCGCTGCAGCAGCGCCGGCGACAGCGCCAGGCCCAGGCCCGCGCCGGGCGGAACCGTCGCATGGCCGGCGCGGACATCGGGCAATTGCGTCACGAGTTCGCGATACCAGCCCCCCAGGTAAGCGCGCACCACTTCCTGCAGCACCACGTTGGTCGTGCTCATCGCCAGGTGGAGCGACGCCGCGAGCACGACCGGGCCGGTGCAGTCATGCGGCGCGACCGGTTTGTGAAAGGCCTTCGCCAGGGTCGCGATCTTTCTGGCTTCGGAGAGACCCCCGACCCAGCCCAGGTCCAGCATCACATAGTCCACCGCATTGTTCTTGAGCAGCTGGATGAATGGCTGAACGGTGGCCAGCGTCTCGCTGCCGCAGACCGGAATGCGGGTGCGCGAACGGAATTCGGCGATCGTGTCGAGGTTGGACATCTGGATCGGGTCCTCAACCCAATAGGGCTTGAACTCCTCGAGCGCCTGCGCGATCCGCACGGCCATCGGCAGGTTCCACATCGAATGGAGCTCCACCATGATGTCCATCTCGTAGCCGACAGCGCGCCGGATTTCGCGGAATGGCTCGAGCGCAGTGTCCAGGTCGCGGGCCGAAATCGACTGCCCGCCGCTGGCCTGGGCGAAGGGATCGAAGGGCCAGATCTTCATCGCCTTGTAGCCCTCGGACAGCAGGCTTTCGGCCAACGCCGCTGGGCGCTTGACGAATGCAACCTGGTCCTCGTAAGGCCCTTCGGGCGCGACGTCGGCGCTGGCCTGCGTCACCGAGCGACGCTGTGGGGCCTTGTTGTAAGTGTAGCCCGCGCAGGTGTTGTAGACCGGGACGCGTTCGCGCACGGCGCCGCCGAGCAACTGGTAGAGCGGCTGTTGCGTGACCTGGCCGAACAGATCCCACAGCGCGATGTCGACCGCCGAAGCGGCGCGCGTTTCGGCGCCGCTGCTGGCAAAGCCGACATAGCCGTACAGCAGGTGCTGGCTGTGGGCTTCGATGGCGAGCGGATCCTTTCCCAGCAGGTAGGGCGCAATCAGTTCATGGATCTGCCCCTGCACGGCCTGGGCGCCACGAAAGGTTTCCCCCAGGCCCACCAGGCCGGTGTCGGTGTGGATCTGCACCCACAAGATGTTGGGATAGGCGGCTGCGTGGACCGTATCGACTTGCGTGATCTTCATGGGGGGCGGCATCAGGCCGTTTTTGGATGTTCCTTGACGCGGCTGACCAGCTGCGTCGGGTTGACGAATTGCAGCGCGATCAGCAGCCAGGCCAGCGTGACCGCCATGTAGACCATCGCCATTGCATCGACCGACTGCGGCGCACGAACGCCCGCCGCGAAGACGGCGTAGTACAGGGCCACCACCAGCGTCTGCGAATCCGGGCCAGCCGTCAGGAAGGTCAGCTCGAACATGCCGATGGTGCGCACCAGCACCAGAAGGGAGGCCGCCAGAATGCCCGGCGCCAGCAGCGGCAACAGCACGTGCCAGAACAGCTTGAAGGTGTTGGCGCCGAACACGCGGGCGGCGGATTCGAGGTTGGCATCGATCTGCTCGATGAACGGTGTCATCACCAGGATCATGAACGGCACGGCCGGAATCATGTTCGCCAGGATCACGCCGAAGATGGTGCCCGCGATGTGCGCCTGGTACATCACGGTCGCCAGCGGAATGCCGTAGGTAATCGGCGGGATCATCAGCGGCAACAGGAACAGCCCCATCAGCAGGTTCTTGCCGCGGAAGTTGCGCCGCGCCAGCGCGTAGGCCGCCGGCACGCCGATCAGGATCGACAGGAACACGACGGCGGCGACCACCTCGATCGTGACCCACAGCACGCTGTCCAGTTGGAACTCCTGCCAGGCGGTCTGGTACCAGTTGAACGTGTAGCCATCGGGCAGCCAGGTGCCGAGCCAGCGGCGGGCCACCGAGCTGGTGCCGACCGCGGCCACCATGAGTGCGACATTGACGATGAAGAAGCCCATCACCAGTGCAACCAGTGACTTCCAGAGTTTCATCAGCAGGCGATGCGTATCCATGGTCAACCTTTGCCGCCTGAGACGGGGCCCCGATAGAACATCCCGCGCGCGCCCAGGACCGCGGCAACGACGAACAGCTGCACCACGCCCATCAGCATCGCGACGGCCGAAGCCATGGAATAGTCGTAGCGCTCGAAGGCGGCCTCATACGCCGCGATCGAGATCACTCGGGTGGCACCGGCCGGCGACCCGAGCAGGACCGCCGACGGAAACACCGAGAAGGCCTGCACGAACGACAGCGCGAAGGCCATCGCCAGTCCCGGGACCAGCAGCGGCAGATAGATATGCCGGAACTGGTTCCACGGCGTTGCGCCCAGGGTCGAGGCAGCGCGTGGCAGGTTGGGGTCGATGCCGGTGATGTACGACAGCGTGAGCAGGAACGCGAACGGGAAACCCGAGATGACGAGCGAAATCAGGACGCCCCAGTAGTTGTGCGTCAGCCGGATCGGGCCTTCGTAGATGTGCAGCCACTGGAGCGACTGCGACAGCCAGCCCTTGGGGCCGAAGTAGCCGAGCATGCCCTCGGCGATCAGGACGGTGCCCAGCGTCAACGGAATGACCAGCAACGTGGTGATCAATTTCTGGAAGCGGCTGCTGCGGCGCATCTGATAGGCGATCGGCAGCGCCGCACCGACGTTGATCACGGTGGCGGGAATGGCCAGCTTGAGCGTGGTCCACACCGTGTCGCGCAGGTTGCCGGTGGTGAAGAACTGCGTGTAGTTCGCCAACCAGTTGCCTTCCATCGGATGGAACGACAGCTGCAAGCCGTAGAGGAACGGATAGACGAACAGCACCACCATGAAGAGCGTCGCCGGCACCAGCAGCAGCAGGGACCGGTCGAACGAAGACGGGCTGTCGCTGGTCATGGCACCATGCCCACGGCTGCATCGACGGGATAGGCCAGCGCCTTGTCCGGCGCAATGGCCAGCGTGACCAGATCGCCGACTCGCAGGCGCATCGTCGTGCGCACGATCAGCTTGAGCCCGCCGGCCACCTCGACGTCGACGATGTTGTCGTGGCCGCAGTATTCGACATTGAGCACCCGGGCGGCGAAGCTGTTGTCCACCGGTGAAGAGACGACGTCGAATTCCTCGGGCCGGATCGCGAGCATCGCCTTGCCGCTGGCGAGTGGCTGCATCGCTCGCGCGTTGAGCGCCAGGCCGCTGCCGGTGAGTTGCACCGACGCGCCGCCCTCCGAGCGCACGTTCAGCTCCACCAGGTTGCGATAGCCCATGAAGCGGGCCACGTCCAGGTTGGCCGGCTCCGCGTAGATGCGCTGTGGTTCGGCAATCTGCTGTGCCACGCCGTCCTTCATGACGACGACGCGATCGGCCAGCGACAGCGCCTCATCCTGGTCGTGGGTGACGTAGATCGTCGATCGTCCCAGTTCGCGGTGAATGCGCCGGATCTCGGCGCGCATCTCCAGCCGCAACTTGGCGTCGAGATTCGACAAGGGCTCGTCCATCAACACCAGGGGCGGCTCGATGACGATCGCTCGGGCGATCGCGACCCGCTGCTGCTGTCCGCCGGACAACTGGCCGGGCAGCTTGTGCGCCTGCGAGTTCAGCTGCACCAGGTCCAGCGCCCGCTTCACGCGCTGCGCAGACTCGGCGGCTGGCACGCCGCGCATCGCCAGCCCGAACGCGACATTGCGCGCCACGCTCATGTGCGGAAAGAGCGCATAGTTCTGGAACACCATGCCAAAGCCCCGCTTTTCAGGCGGCAGCACATCGATGCGGGTGTCGTCGAGCCAGATGCCTCCATCCGTCAAGGGCAGCAGCCCGGCCAGGCAATTGAGGGCCGTCGACTTGCCGCAGCCCGAGGGTCCAAGCAGCGCGATGAACTCGCCGCGCTTGACCGTCATGGTCAAGGCATTGAGCGCGGTGAAGCTCTGCACGCCCTTGCCCGCGGCAAAGCGGCGCGTGACGCCATCGAGGCGCAACTCGGAAAAGTCTGAAGTCATGGAGACACAATCGTGGAAAAGAAGCAGCCTGCAAGCGCCCACATGGGCGCTTGCAGCATCGGTCGGGCGCGCAGTGCGCGCAGCGAATCACTTGGTCTTGCGGGTGCCGATGTCCTGGTCCCAGCGGCGGAATGCATCGACCATGGCCTTGGTCTCGAGCGGCACGGCATGAGGGAACTGGGCCAGCCACTTGTCGTAGTCAGACCGTCCGAACTCCTTGATCACGTCCTGGCTGTCCTTGGGTGCCAGCGACAGCGGCACGTCCTTGACCGCCGGGCCCGGATAGAAGTAGCCCTTGTCATAGGTCATCGCCTGCTGCTGCGGCTTGAGCAGGAAGGCCATCAGGTCGAGAACCACCGCTTGCTTCTCCGGCGGGACGCCCTTGGGAATCACGATGTAGTGCGCATCGTTGACCCACGTCATGCCCTTGAAGGGCAGCACCTGAAAGTTCTTCGGCACGATGCCCAGCGCCCTGGGGTTGATGTCCCAACCCGTCACCGTCAGCGTCATGTCGCGCGAGCCTTCACCCAGTTCCTTCATCACGGCTGCGGTTCCCGTCGGGTAGTACTCGATGCAGGTGTCGAGGTCCTTCAGGTAGGCCCAGGTCTTGTCCCAACCGTTGATCGGGTCGGCAGGGTTCTTGTCTCCCAGCAGATAGGGCAGCCCCATCAAGAAGGTGCGCCCCGGACCGGAGTTGGCGGGCCGTGCATAGATCAGCTTGTTGGGATTGGCCTTGCACCAGGCCAGCAGTTCCTGAGGCGTCGTCGGCGGCGTGTTGACCTTGTCGGGGTTGAACTCGACCAGCGGGCCGGCAGGCATGAAGACGATGGCCAGGCCGTGGTCCTTCGCCAGAGCTTGCATCTTGTAGGCGTTGGGAAGGTAGTTCTCCTGCAGCTTGGGGAACTTGGCCGCGTAGTCGGGGAACAACTTGACCCACAGGTTCATCTCGAGGCCGGCGGCGAGCGCATCGGTGCCGACAATGATCATGTCGATGTCACTGCGGCCCGCGTTCTGCATCGCCTTGATCTTGGCCGGGATCTCGGGGGCGGGGGCCTTGGTGAAAGTGAACTTGGAGACCAGCTTGGGGTTCTGCGCCTGGTAGGCCTCAAACGCCCCCTGCGTCAATGCCAGGTTGCCGGCGGCGTCGATCACGTTGATCACCACCGGCGACTTTGGCAGTTCCTGCGCCTGGACCAGGCCGATGCCGGCACAGCTCGCCGCCCCGAGAACGGCCGCAATGATGGCGTGGCGATACCGCGAGAGGGAAACTTGGCGCATTCGGAATCTCCTAAGGGATGGGCTTGGCAGGCGGAATCTTGTAAGACAACTTCCGAGTTGTCATCCGGGTTTTCGCTGAGCCGGCGAACACACTTCCACCTCTGGAAGAGCAAGGGCGCTGCGGGAGAGCCACTCGCTGCTCTCGTCAAGTTCGGAAGATTTGCTATAGTTGTCTGACAAATATTCCCGGGTATCGATTCGATGGCGGAACACTTGCTAGACGTCAATGGCGGCACACTGCCCGACCAGATCTACGCCCGGATGGTCGAAGCCATCCTGCGCGGGGACTACGTCGACTCGAAAAAGCTGCCGACGGAAACCGAACTGGCCTCGCAATTCGGGGTCTCGCGGCCGACCGTCCGGGAGGCACTGTCGAGGCTGCGATCGGACGGGATCATCGAGTCCCGCCGCGGCTCCGGCAGCCAGGTCGTGCGCGCCCCCGGTACACCGGCATCGAGCATGCCCCCCATCAGGAACTATTCGGACATCGAGCGGTATTACGCCTACCGCACAGTTGTTGAATCGGGGGCGGCGGCCGCTGCAGCGGAGTTCCGCACTGCCGACGACCTGACGACGATCAGAGCCTGCCTGGAAGCGCAGACCCTTGCCATGGAGGGTGGAAACAAAGGCATCGAAGACGACGTCCGCTTCCACAGGGCGATCGCGAGGGCCTCGCACAACCAGTTCTTCGTGGCCGCCGTCGAAACGAGTGTCGCGCCCATCAGGCAATTCATGGAACTAGCGCGCAGCGTGCGATCGAAGATGACTGTCGAGCGTGTCCGGCTGGTCCAGATGGAGCACCAGCAGATCCTCGACTCCATCGAGAAACGATCCCCGGCCGACGCCGCCGAGGCAACACGGCTCCATATCCTCAACGCCAAACGACGGATCTTCGACGCAGCGAAATTGCGGTAGAGCGCGACGGCCTGGCCGCCCACAAGGTTTGCTCCATCCCTACCCGCGCGGCAGCTATTCAGCGGAAGCTGACTTTCGTTGCCTGTATCAGTCGATCCGTTGCTGGATGGAAAGCATGGCCACGCTTCACTTGTGGCGCTGGCGAATAGTCTTGGGTGTAATCGCGATCATCTTCGCGATGCCAAAGAACTTGCCATGGGTGACGCTCCCGTAGCTGGATTCGACGGCGAAGCCGACGTTCGAGGTCGACGCTCGAATGCATTCACCGCGCTCTTGCTTGGTCATTCAGCGGCCGGCAAACCTCCAGAACCACCCCACGCAGCCACCGATGCGCAGGATCCCGATCAAGGCGCGGATGCCACATCTGCGACACGGTGATCTGCTCCGTAGGCAGCGGCAAAGGGAACGAGCGCAGCGTGCCCCGCGCCCTCAGGTGTTCAAAGTACGAGGACGGTATCAATGCAATTAACTCGGTCGCGGCCGCTATCGACAAGGCGGTGCTGAAGCTGGGCACCACGACTGCGTTATTGCGCACCAGGCCCATCGCTGCGAGCGCGTCGTCCACCGGTCCCACAGTCCGGCCATGGCGTGAAGTGACCACGTGGTCGCAGGCAGCGTAGCGCTCGGCAGTGATCTCGGGCTCGGCGAGCAGGGGATGGCCCTGGCGCACTACCGCGATGAATCGGTCGCGATAGAGCGCCTGAACGCGTACCTCCGGGCCCGACTCACCGAGAACGCCGACATCCAGATCGAGCAATCCCTCGCGCAGTGGGCGAACGTCCTTGTCGGGCTTGGGCGCGAAGCGCAGGCGAACGCCCGGCGCTTCGTGCGCGGCGCGAGTCACCAGTTGATGCGCGAAGGCTTCGATGAAGCCGTCGTTGGCTCGTATGGTGAACAAGTGCTGGAGCGTGCGGGGGTCCATGCTCGTGCCGGCGGGCTGAAGCACCGCGCGCGACTCCTGCACCAGCTCCCTGACGCGGTCGCGCAGTGCGAGCGCATGCGGCGTGAGCACCATGGCGCGACCCGCGCGCACGAGGAGCTGGTCCCCGGTTGATTCCCGCAACCGCGCGAGCGCCCGGCTCATCGCCGACTCGCTCAGGCCCAGGCGCTCGGCAGCTTTCGCGACGCTGCCCTCGGAAAGAAGTGCGTTCAACGCAAACAGCAGGTTCAGGTCGGCATCTGTTGGCATGCCCGAAACCTAGCACGCCTGCGAGGATTTCGGCAGGCGCCGCGTGCAGGGACAAGTTGAGCGCCGCGCGCTGTGCAAGCCGTGCGCGCAGTCCTAAGCTGGCTTGGCGCGATAGAGCGTGCCTCTTCCAGTCGTCAATCATGTTGCCATCTACGCTTCGACCGAACTCTTCTTCCACCATTGCCCGCACCGCCGAAACCCATGAGGTGAATGACGTGAACGCAGTGCATGACGCCGATGGTCTGCCTCTACCGCGGCGCTACGCAGCCGTCGCCGCGATCCTGGGCGCGGGCGTGCTGGTGGTGCTCGATGGCGCAATCGCCAACATCGCGCTGCCAGGCATTGCCCAGCAATTGCAGGCGACACCCGCCGATGCCGTCTGGATCATCACCGCCTACCAATTGGCCGTGGTCATGTTCCTGTTGCCCGCTTCTGCTGTCGGGGAGAGGTTCGGGTATCGGCGGGTCTTCGCTGGCGGCATCGCGCTGTTCACCGCGGCGTCGGTGTTGTGCGCGTTGGCCCCGTCGCTGCCATGGCTCGTGGCCGCGAGGTGCCTTCAGGGCCTGGGCAGTGCGGCCGTGATGCCCCTTGGACTGGCGTTGTTGCGCTTCACTTATCCGCGTCGACTGCTGGCGCGCTCGATCGCCTGGAATGCGCTCGCCATCGCGGCCGCTTCAGCGTCGGGCCCCACCCTTGGCGCTTTCATACTCTCTGCGGCAAGTTGGCCATGGCTCTTTGCGGTGAATCTACCGATCGGCCTCCTCGTGCTCGCCGCCTGCGCAGGGTTGCCGAGCCCGGCGTGCTCGGTGCACCGCATCGACGTCTGGAGCATCGCGCTCAACGCGGTCATGTTCGCCTCTTTTGTACTGGGGAGTGACCGACTGGTGGTGCATCCGTTGCACGGCGGCGCGTTGCTCGCGTTGTCGGCCGTTTGCATGGTCTTGCTGGTGCGGCGTGAGATGCCAAAGGCGGCGCCGTTGATCCCGCTCGACCTGCTGCGCGTGCATTCCTTTCGGGTCTCGATCGTTGCCTCCGTGTGCTGCTTCACCGGCCAGATGGCCGGCCTTGTGGCTCTGCCGTTTTACATCCAGCACGAACTCGGCCAGAGCGCCGTGACTGCCGGGCTCTTGATGACCCCCTGGCCTTTGGCGGTGATGCTGGCTGCACCGCTGTCGGCACGCCTGGCCCAGCGCTTGCCGAGCGCCTGGCTGTGCGCGGCCGGAAGTGCGTGCTTCGCGAGCGGTCTGGCCCTGTGTGCCCTGTGGCCGCTGCACGGCAACCCGGCTTTACCGATCGCTGTGTTCACGAGCCTCGCCGGCCTGGGCTTCGGCTTCTTTCAGACGCCGAACAACCAGAACATGCTGCTCTCGGCACCCAAGGAACGCAGCGGTGCGGCCGGTGGCGCGCAAGGCACCGCCCGACTCACGGGGTTGACGCTCGGCAGCCTGTTGATGAGTTTGATGTTCGGGCTGCTGCCGTCCCACAGCGCAGTGCACTGGGGCCTGGCGATGGCGGCTTTGGCCGCGTTGGCCGGGAGTGTGGCGAGCTTGCTCAGAAGCCCCGCAAGGGCTCGCGCCGCGTGATCGGTATCGGGAAGCGAGTGCGCTCTTTTCGGGCCCCACCATTGCTGGTGCAACCGACCGAAGCGGCTGTGCGTTTCGCTCCAGAGCTGTCGTTGATAGAACATAGCCGGGGAGTGCAAGTGCGGACTACGAGGCACGGCCGAGCAGCCTCCGTGTCCGCTCGGAACGCCCCATACCAAGTCATCTCCGTTCCGGTCGCAGCAGATCAGCGTTCGCCGCGATCGAGCACCCAGGGCATCTTTTCCCACAGCGCACACTTGTGGAGCTCTGCAAACTGTGAGACAGGCGAGGCTTGGCTCCGTCCGCCCGGCCGCAGCGACATCAACGATCCGTCCGCGATCAGTCGAGGCCAAGCCGCCTGGCCGGGAACCTCCGGGTTGAAGTTCTTGGCGAAAGCGGCCCAGTAGCGGGTCATCTCCTTCGACAATTGCCACTGCGCTTCGCTAAACCGTGAGGAGGACTGCGCCATGTGAGGCGAATCGGGCCATGTGAACGGGGTGTCGAGACCATGTGACGCGCGAAACTCGTAGCCGGGCGGCGTCGAGGGCGCCGGTGGGTTTGGATCCTCGAATTGATAATAGTAGGTGGGCGTTTGCCGCGCGAGATACCTCGCCAGCGCCAGGTTGGTACAACCACCGAGACCGCGCATTCCGCTGTCGGTAATGAAGTCGCCGATGACGTAGGGCAGCGCGTACTGCCCCGAGAATTTGTCCGCAGGATAGGCCGCCAGCAGCGCTGGAGCACGGTCAGCCCCGACGAGCCGGGTGACCCAGGCCGCGTACGCCTGGGACGTGAAGTTGGCGAAAGCCGTGCCGGAACCACGCCCTTCTTCGCGCATGCTGCCCATCAATACAGGCACCGCCCTCCATTCACCTGCCGCGATCGCTTCGATCGCAGGCTTGCGGTGAAATCCTTTGGGGTCAACGTGTGGATTCCAGGCGCCTCCGGCAGTCACCAACTCGCCGGCGCTCTTGGAGCGCAAGCAGGCCAGGACATTCCCCGAGTTTGCGCATCCAAGCTTGGCTGCAAAGGCGGCCGCGCGCGCCTCCGATTGCGCGACCGTGTCGACGTCCCGCAAGCAATCATCACTGGAAATAATCGCAGCATGAAGAAGCCCAGCTGTACCAGGGTTGACAAGGAGCGCGCAAACATTGGTTGCTCCCGACGAGGTTCCTCCCAACGTCACCTTGTTTGGGTTGCCGCCGAATGCACCGACGTTGCGTTGAACCCATTCGAGCGCTGCTTTGATGTCGAGCAACGCATAGTTTCCCGCCAGGCGATCCTTGGCCTGCTCGGCGAGCGCGGGATGATTCAAGAAGCCGAGTGATCCGAGGCGGTGATTGATGGCAATAACCAAGATCCCGTTTTCCGCCGCCATGCGAGCGCCGTCGATCTGGATTGCGCCGCCGACCGTATTGGCCCCGCCATGAACATACACAAGCACTGGGAGCGATGCGCCCGAAGCAGTACCTGCGGGACGATAGAGGTTGAGATAAAGGCAGTCCTCGTTCTCTGTTCGACCGATGACCGGGGAACCACCCGTCTGCGGGCAACTAGGTCCCGCGACCGTCCCGTCTCGTACCCCCTGCCAGGAAGCGGCTTTCTCCGGGGGCGCCCAACGCAGGCTCCCCATTGGCGGCGCCGCGAAAGGCAGTCCGAGGAACACCTCTGCGTTCCCTTTCGCAAGGCCTTTGACGTTGCCGTTCTCGGTCGTTACGGTCGAGCGGACTGCGTCGACCATCACCCCGGGCTTGTACGCGCAGCCAACCTGTGCAAGGGCCGCGGCGCTGATGGCAATCCAAAAGGCTAGCGAGAATGAACGACGGGTCATGGGAACTCCTGGTCCGTGAATTAGCGGCCGCCACTTCCATCCATCTCGTGGCAGCGGCGTTCTATTGGCGCCGGAAAGGCAGGAAATCTTCAAGGAGACAAACCCCGAAGAATTCCGACTTAAGTGAAACAACGGCGCAGCGATTGATCAGTGCGTAGATGGTTGATTCCAAAGATGCAGGGCTCATTCCTTCTGGTCGTCAACACCTGAGTTCAGGCAAGGCCGAGTGCCTTGCGCAAGCTGGCATCGACCGGGCCGGCCGGCATGAAGCGGCGCAGCTTGCTCAGGAGCGATGCCTGCCCAGCCGGCGTTCGGCGCATGCGCCAGGTGCCGAGGGCGGCGTCGACGATCGTGTCGGCCACGCCATCGGGTCCGGGCGCGCCGTTGATGCTGTGCGCCACAGCGCGTGCCGCGATGGCACGCTCGCGATCGTAGTCGGCGATTGTCGAGCTTGCCTGGGGCGAATTGGCATCCAGATTGGTTCGGGTATAGGCCGGTTCTACCAGCGTCACGCGAATGCCGAACTGGCGCACCTCATGGTCGAGGGTTTCGGACAGTCCTTCCACCGCATGCTTGGAAGCCGAATAGAGCCCCATGTACGGCGCCGGCAGAAAGCCCAGCACCGAACTGATGTTGACGATTCTTCCGCGGCGTTGCGCTCGCATGTGCGGGAGCACTGCATGGGTCGTGCGCAGCACGCCGAACACGTTGATGTCGAACAGCGACGCAGCCTCCGAAACCGATGTTTCCTCCACCGCGCCGAGCGTGCTCATGCCCGCGTTGTTGACGAGCACGCTGATGCGGCCGGCCTGGTCGATGATGTACTTGATGGCGCGTTCAACGGAAGCGTCTTCGCGAACGTCCATCTCGACGAGCTCGATGCCCGGCAACGGTGGCGTCTTGTCGATGCTGCGCACGGTGCCGAAAACGCGGCAGCCGAGCTTGGCAAATTTCTCAGCGGCGGCACGGCCGATGCCCGACGACACACCGGTGATGACGACAACTGTATCCAGCATGGCAATTCCTTTTTCGATACTCACGGACAGCAGGGAGAGCGGACTCACGACACGGACCCTGGTCATGCCGGCTGCGCGACCAAAGGCACGTGGCCGCTGGCGGGCCTGATCCGGAACCAGATGGCATACACGGCTGGCAAAAACACCAGCGTCAATACCGTCCCGGCAAAGGTCCCGCCGATCAGCGTGTAAGCGAGCGTTCCCCAGAACACCGAATGCGTCAGCGGAATGAAGGCCAGGATCGCGGCCATGGCCGTCAGGATCACCGGCCGGGCACGCTGCACGGTGGCCTCGACCACCGCTCGGAACGGGTCGAGCCCCGCCTGTTCGTTGTGGTGGATCTGCCCGATCAATATCAGCGTGTTGCGCATCAGGATGCCCGACAGCGCGATCAGGCCGACCAGCGCATTGATGCCGAAAGGCTGCTGAAACAGGATGAGGGTCGGCACCACGCCGATCAGCCCCAGCGGACTGGTCAGGAAGACCATGACCATCGCCGAGATCGAACGCACCTGCAGGATGATGATCAGCAAGGTGATGGCCAGCATGATCGGAAAGAGCGGCAACATCGCAGCCGTCGCCTTGCCCGACTCCTCGATGGAACCGGCTTCCTCGATGCGATAGCCGCCCGGCAGTTTGTCGATGAGCGGCTGCAGCTGCGCCGTCACGGCCGCCGACACGTCCGGCGGCTGCAAGCCTTCGGCGATGTCGCCGCGCACGGTGATCGTCGGCACCCGGTCGCGCCGGCGCATGATCGGTTCTTCCATCCGCACGTCCACCTGGCCCACCTGCGACAGCGGAATGCGCTGCCCGTTGGCGCCAGCCAGCGTGAAGTCGCCGATGCGGGCCGGGTCGAGCCGGATGCCGCCGGCCGAACGTGCGACGACCTGCACAGTGCGGATGTCCTCGCGCACGGCGGTCACTGGCGCGCCGCTGAGCAAAAACTGCAATTGTTGCGCCACGGCGCTGGAGCTCAGCCCCACGGCCTGCAGCCGGTCCTGCTGCAAGGTGAAGTGCAGCGTGGGCGTGCGCGCGCCCCAGTCGGTGTTGACCGTGCGCATCATCGGACTGGCATCCATCACCTGCTGCACGTCGGCCGCAATCTTGCGCAGCTTGTCGGGATCGGGGCCGGTGACACGGTAGGCCACCGGGAACGGCGAGTACGGGCCGAACACCAGCTGGGTGACGCGCAAGCGCGCCTCGGGCGCGAGGCCATCGGCAATGGCCTGCCGCAGGCGATGCTTCAACGCTTCGCGTTCGTCCTGGTTCTCGGTGCGCACCACGATCTTGGCAAACGACGGATCGGGCAGCTCCGGACCCATCGAGAAATAGAAGCGCGGCGCGCCCTGACCCACATAGGCGGTGACGATCCGGGCTTCGGCCTGCTTGGCCAGCCAGTCCTCCACCTTGGACGTGGCGGCGCTGGTCTGGATGATCGACGTGCCATAGGGCATCTGCACCTCGATCAGCACTTCAGGGCGGTCGGAGATCGGGAAGAACTGCTTCTTGACCACCGCCATCCCGAGCACGGCCAAGACGAAGAGGCCGATGACCGAGCCGGCGACCGGCCACTTGCGCGCGATGACGCGCGCCAGCAGCTGGCGAAAGCGGTTGTAGCGCGGCGTGTCGTAGATCGCTTCGTGGCCGCCCTCGACCTTCTTGAAGTCGGGTAGCAGCTTGACGCCAAGGTAGGGCGTGAAGATCACCGCGACCACCCAGGACGCGATGAGCGCGATGCCGACGATCCAGAACATGTTGCTGGTGTACTCGCCCGCCGTGGACCTGGCAAAGCCGTTGGGCATGAAGCCCACGGCAGTGACCAGTGTGCCCGAGAGCATCGGCGCCGCGGTATGGCTCCAGGCATAGGCGGAGGCTGCGACGCGGCCGTAGCCCTCCTCCATCTTCACCACCATCATCTCGATGGCGATGATGGCATCGTCCACCAGGAGGCCCAGCGCGAGGATCAGCGATCCCAGCGTGATGCGGTCGAAGTTCTTGCCGCTTGCGAGCATCACCACGAAGACCACTGCCAGCGTCAGCGGCACGGCCGCGGCCACCACGAGGCCCACGCGCCAGCCCATGCTCACGAAGCTCACCAGCATCACGACCAAGAGCGCGACGAAGAACTTGACCATGAACTCGTCGACCGCTGCGCTGATGTTGACGGCCTGGTCCGTGACTTTGTCCAGGCTCATGCCCAGTGGCTGCTCGGCGTTGATGGCGCGGACCTCGCTGTCCAGCGACTTGCCCAGATCGAGCCCATTCCAGCCGTCGCGCATGACCACGCCCAGCAGCAGCGCCGGCTCACCGCCATTGCGGATCATCACGGTCGCCGGGTCTTCATAGCCGCGCTTGACGGTGGCGACATCCGACAGCTTGAGCGTGCGGCCCCGGACCACCACCGGCGTGTCGCGGATCTTCTGCAGCTCGTCGAAGGCGCCGTCCAGGCGAATGAACACTTCCGGCCCCTTGGTCTCCACGGAGCCGGCCGGCGTCAAGACGTTCTGGCTATTGAGCGCGGCGAACACGTCCTGCGGCGAGACGCCCAGCGTGGCCAGCCGCTCGTGCGAGAACTCGACGTAGATGCGCTCCGACTGCTCGCCGACGATGTTGACCTTCTTCACGCCCGACACGTGCAGCAGCCGCTGGCGCAGCGTCTCCGCGTCGCGCACCAGGAGGCGCTGCGGTTCACCCTTGGCCTTGAGCGCGTACAGCGCGAAGGTCACGTCGGAATACTCGTCGTTGAGAAACGGTCCGATCACGCCTTGGGGCAGGTTGCGCGCCTCGTCCCCGACCTTCTTGCGCGCCTGGTAGAACTCCGCCTCCACCTCCGAAGGGGGCGTGCTGTCCAGCAAGGTCAGCATGGTGAAGGCAAGGCCCGGTCGGGTGTAGGTCTCCGTGCGTTCGTACCAGCGCAGTTCCTGCATGCGCTTTTCGATTTTTTCGGCGACCTGGTCCTGCATTTCCTGCGCGGTGGCGCCGGGCCATGCGGTGATGATCGTCATCACCTTGATCGTGAATGCGGGGTCCTCGGCGCGGCCGAGCTTGAAGAACGCGACGCCCCCGGCCAGCGAGATCAGGAGAATCAGGAACAGGCTGATCGCGCGCTCGCGCACCGCGAGCGCCGACAAGTTGAAACGGCCTTCGCTCACGGGTGGACTCGCTGTGCAACGGCGCTGACTGCCGGGGCTTGCGTTGCAAGCCGAACCTCTTCACCCTCGCGCAGCAAATGCGCGCCGAGCGCGACGATCCGGTCGCCTTGCTTGATCTGGCCTGCGACACGTGCACCATCGTCATTCAGCTGCTGGACCTGGACTGCGCGCCAGGAAACTTTTGCGGGCTCGCCGTCGATGACCCATACGCCTGGCCCCTTGCCCGCGTCGAACAAGGAACCGGCAGGCACCTGAAAGCCTGCTTGCATGGAAGAAGAGCCATCTGGAATCTGGATGGACACTGTGGTGCCCAATGGCGCATTGGCCAGTTCTCCCTCCAGCACGTAACGCGCCTCGAACGTGCGGGTGAGCCGGTCCGCGGCATCCGAAAGCTGCCGCAGCTTGGCCGCAACGCCCGGTCCTTCCTTGCCGAAGAGCGTGGCTTGCGCGGCGGAGCCGGCCACGGGACGCAGGGTTTCAGGCAGCTGGATCACGGCTTCGCGGCGCCCGGCGTGGGCCAGGCGCACCACGGCCTGTCCCGCGTTCACCACCTGCCCTGGTTCGGCCAGCGTTTCCATGACGACGCCGTCGCCGTCGGCCACCAGCTGCGTGTAGCGGCTCGCATTGAGCGCGACGTCGGCCTGGGCCACGGCCGCGTTGAGCTGGGCCTTGGCCGCATCGGCCGCGCTCTTGATCTGGTCGTAGGCCGAAGCCGAGATGGCGCCGGTGCCGCGCAGGTCGCGGTAGCGGGCTTCGTCGTCCGCCGTCTGCTGGGCGCGCGCTCGCGCCGCGGCCACGGCTTCTTGCTGCGCCTGCGCGACAAGCTTCAGATCGGCGGGATCCAGGCGCATCAGCGGCTGGCCGCGCTTGACGGTTTGCCCGCCGTCCACGAGCCGATCCAGCACCTTGCCCGAGACACGAAATCCCAGGTCGCTCTGCACCCGAGCGGCTACGGTTCCCGTGAAAGAACGCGACCCAGGGGTTGCGCCTTGGACGATGGCGGTGCGCACCAGCGGCGCCCCCGTGCGCGGATCGGCTGGCGCCTTTTCGCCGCACGCGGCCAAGGCGAATGGCAGGGCGCAGATGACTGCGAAGGTAGCAAGGGAGCGCCGGCGCATGAAAGTCCCATCGAGAAAGTGATCAGGACGTTCATTCTGGTACTAGTGACTACTTTAGTCAATAGTCACCGCACAACTCGGCATTCAAGGCGACAGGCTGCGCAGGACCAGGTTGGACAGATGCACCGGCGCATCCTCGGCATAGTCGGCGCTGCTTTGCAGCAGCACCGGGTTGATGTAGGGGCGGATCACCAGGTAGATGGCCGTCGCCGTCTCATCCAGCGGTGTCTTGCGCTCGAAGTCCCCGCTCTGCCTTCCTTCCTGCAGGATGTCCCGCAGCAGCTTCTGGATGCGTTCCTCATAGGCATGCACCGCCTGCCAGCGCTCCGTGGCGGCCGAGGCGGCAATCTCGTAGAGCTTCTGGTCCTGGAACAACAGCCGAAGGGTCGCCTCGGTGATGGACTTGAACATGCGGCGCAGCTTTTCCGGCGGCTGCTTGGCTTCCGCAATGGCCGCACCGACCTGGGCTTCGATCTCGCGCAGGCAGTTGGCGCAGATCATCTCGCCAATGGCCTGCTTGGATTCGAAGAACTTGTAGATGTAGGCCTTGGAAAAGCCGATGGCCTTGGCAAGGTCGGAGACGGTCGTTTTTTCGTAGCCGTAGCGGCTGAAGTGCTCGGTGGCCGCGGCCACGATCTGGTCTCGCACCTCATGGTCGGCCGGGCCTCGGGCCGAAACGGGATAAGCGCTTGTTGTCTTCATGGGTCCAGCTTACGCGAGTCCCCACAATTGGACAACTTGTGACCATCTGGTAATATGGTCACTACTGCTTATCGATGAAGGAACCCCATGCTGGCCAAACATGCCTTTGCGGCACTCGTTGTTGCAAGCCTTTCGACAGGCTGCGCGGTCGGGCCCGATTACGTCCGGACCGACGTGCTCATGCTGGAACGCTTCCAGGGCCAGTCCGCGGTGGATCGCCGGCACGCGAGCGCCACGGCCGATCTCACCGCATGGTGGACGGGATTCGGCGACCCGCAGCTGACCCGGTTCGTCACGCTTGCGCAGGAACAGAACCTCGACCTTGCGCAGGCTTCCGCCCGCGTGGCACAGGCGCGTGCCGGCGTCGGCGCGGCGAATGCCGCGTTGCTGCCCTCCGGCAATGTGAGCGGCCAGGCGGCGAGGGGCTACCAATCCGTCGAGACTCCGTTGGGGCAGGTGCTGAATTCGACGCCGGGTTTCGACCGCTGGGGCAGTTCCTATGAGGTCAACGCCGGCGCGAGCTGGGAGCTCGACCTGTTCGGCGGCCTGCGGCGCGGACGGGAAGCGGCCCTTGCCGAGTACCAGGCGTCGGAAGCCGGCGCCACCGCCACGCGGTTGGCCGTGTTGGCACAGACAGCCGACATCTACATCAGCATCCGCGGCTTGCAGACCCGTCTGAAGATTGCACAAGGCCAGGTGCGGACACAGCAGGACCTGCTCTCCACCGTCAAGCTTCTGCATGGCAAGGGATTGGCGGCGGAGCTTCAAGTGAATCAGGCCGAGGGAGCCCTCGCCCAGGCCCGCGCCGCCGTGCCGGAACTCGAGGCGGGCCTGGACGCCGCCATGAACGCACTCGCCGTGATGCTGGGTTCTGCGCCCGGTACGCATCGGGCGGAGCTGGCAGAAGCCGGCGCCATTCCGCTCCCCCCGCAGATCGCCAACGCCGGATCGCCGGCCGAGTTGCTCAGGCGCCGGCCCGACCTGATCGTGGCCGAGCGCCGCCTGGCCGCATCGAATGCGCGCATCGGCGCTGCCATGGCCGAGTACTACCCCAAGCTTTCCTTGAGCGGACTGATCGGCAGCGCAACGGCCGTGTCCGGCGGCAACCTGTTCACCAGCGGTGCGAGCCAGGCGGCCGGCGTGCTGGGCCTGCGCTGGCGCCTGTTCGATTTCGGCCGCATCAATGCGCAGATCGACCAGGCCAAGGGCCAGGAGGCCGAGATGCTGGCGGCCTACCGGCTTGCCGCGCTGCGCGCGACCGAGGACGTGGAGAACGCCTTCTTCGCCCTGGTCAAACGCGAGGAGCAGGCGGCCGTGCTCGGCCAGGGCGTGGAGTCGCTCGGCCGCGCGCGAGGCGCTTCGTTCGCGGCCTATCAAAAAGGTGTGGTCAGCCTGATCGAAGTGCTGCAAGCCGACGACAACCTGCTGCGCGCCTCCGATGCGCGGGCCCGGGCGCAAACCGAATCCGCACGCGCCGCGGTCACGGCCTTCAAGGCGCTGGGCGGTGGTTGGCAACCCGACCGATCCGAAGCGCTGGCCATCCGCTAGATCGATGGCCAGACCGGCCGGATCACGGCGACGTGCAGGTGTAGTTCGACGCGAGCTTGGCTGCCTCCGCGTCGTTCGACGGGCCGGTGTAGCGTGGATAGCGCGGGAACTGGCACAGCGGCCGGCTGAACGCGTTGGCACCCGCAACGATCTTGCTGGCCTCCAGCGTTCCAGGCGCGGTTCCCTTGTCGGCCCAGGCATCCAAGGCGCCCAGCAGGTCCGACACATCGGCGCCGGGCCCGCCCGCACAGTGATTCACGCCGGGTGCGAGGTACAAGCGGGTGAAGGTGTCCGCGGTGCCCTGTCCGCCGACGGCCGCCACCATGTTGGTGTAGTACTCGGTGGTGGTGCGATAGCTGAGTGCAGCGTCGTTCTCGCCATGCCAGAGGATCAGCTTGCCGCCACTGTTCTGGAACGGGCGCAGGTCGACGTTGGTCGCGTCATTGAGCGCCGCCAGTCCATACAGCGCGCCCGTGTCCTGGTCCCAGGTGTAGGCAAGCGAATCGGCGGAGAGATTGCGCGCGAGGAAGGTCTTCACCGTCGTGTCCTGGAACAGGTACTGCAGCGACGTCTGGGGGTTGCCGCCGCCAGTCGTCCACAGGCCGAATGCGGCCGGATCGTCTTCATTGCCGGCCAGCGGCCGGCCGGGATCGCGGTAGGTCGGGCTGCCCGCAAACACGGCCGCCGAAGTGGTGGACGCCACCGACGCCAATTGCGCATCCGACAGGCAGTTGCTTCCCGTGTCCGCACCGCCTACGCACCGCAGCACCTGCGGATCGAAGTTGCAGGCCGCGGGGTTCGACACCACGCCGTCGACGATGCCGTCGCCGGCATCGCACGCGTCCCTCACGGCCTTGGACAAGGTGGCAACCTTGGCGGCATCGAGCGATCCGCCCGGCGCCGACATCGCCTTTGCCGTGCGGTTGAAGCCGCCCATGAAGCCGACCCAGTTGTAGGCCGGTGCCCGCGCAATGATTCCGTCGAACAGGTTGGGATAGCGCTGCGCGGTCATCAAGGCTTCACGACCTCCGTTCGAACAGCCTTCGAAGTACGACTTTGCAGGTGCCGCGCCGTAGGCCAGCTTGAGCATCTCCACCACCGAGGACATGACCGTCGGCACGGACAGGCTGCCGAACAACTGCGCGGCCGTCGGGTCGTTCAGTGCCCATGTGGCGTCGAGGCCCGAGCCTTGATGCCCCGAGTCGCTCCCCACGGTGGCAAAGCCTTTTTTGATGGCTGGCAGGCTCAACAGATCCCCCGCCACGAGCGGTGGGATCGATCCGTTGTATCCACCGCCGCCAAAGTACTGGAGCTTGCTGTTCCATGCATCCGGAAGCCGCAACTCGAAGTTGAGCCTGGGGTCGATCCTCGCGTTGACCTTGCAATAGGCAGGCACTTCGCCGCTGGCCGCGACCACCGCCGCCGCGGTGACTGTCGCCGCGCCGACAGTCTTGCCTTCAAGGCTTGCACAGGCCTGCTGTGCGGTGATCGGCGGCGGTGCGGGTGCAGGCGCAGGAGGCGCTGCGCCGTTGCCGGCGGCGGGCGGTGGTGCGGCGGTCACCGGAAAGAATCCGCCGCCGCCATTGCTGCCGCCTCCGCCGCATCCCGCAAGCGACAGGAGCGCTGCCGTGAGGCCGGCTGCCCGCCATCCGAATGTCTTTCTATCGCGCATGAACTTGTCTCCTGGTGTTGACTGCTGCTCTCGACGGCGCTTATTCTTCGCCGGATTTTTCTGGCAGTTTGTACGCAGCGAGACAATGTGAGGCAGCACAAACCCGAGTGCGATCCGATGCGGTCCAGCGTTGATCGCCGGAGCCTTGAACCCAAAGCCGACCCATGAAAAGAGCAGACAAGACGCTGATCGCACTGCTCGCTGAAATGCCCGGCACGCGCACGCTGCCCGAGCCGGTGCGCGAGCGGATTGCGTGCGAGGCCTACGACTCCATTCACCAGAGAAACGAATTCGTGGTTCGCGCGGGCGATCCCGTTCATTCATGGGTGGGCGTCGCGGACGGGCTGCTCAAGATCACCAATGCCTTTCGCAGCGGCAAGGTCGTCATGTTCACCGGCGTGCCAACCGGAGGCTGGTTCGGCGAAGGCTCGGTCATCAAGACGGGCGTGCGGCGCTACGACGTGATCGCCATGCGGCCGACGCGCGTCATCCACATTCCACGAACCACGTTCCGGTGGCTCCTCGACACCAGCTTCGAGTTCAACCACTTCATCATCGAACAGCTGAACGAACGCCTGTCGCAGTACCTCGGGGTGGTCGAAGCCGACCGGCTGACCGACCCGGTGGCGCGGCTCGCGCGTGCAATCAGCGGAATGTTCAATCCGGTGCTCTATCCCAACATGGGCGAGAAGCTGCCCATCTCCCAGGAAGAGCTCGGCGAGCTCGCAGGGCTGCCACGCCAGCGCGCGAACATCGCGATCAAGCAGCTGAGTGCCATGGGCTGCGTTCATGCCGAATACGGCAGCCTCGTGGTCACCGACCTTGCGGCGCTTCGCAACTACCAGGAGCGCGAGATCTAGGCGCCTTCATTGCGCGTGGCACGATTTGCAAACAAGGTGGCGCGCCGGGTTACGCAGCGGCGCCTATGCTTTGCGGCAGGCATTCACATGATCACTCTCTACCACTGCATGAGCGCACGCTCGTTTCGCCCCCTCTGGATGCTCGAGGAGCTGGGCGTGCCCTACGAGCTCGTGATGCTTCCGTTTCCCCCTCGCGCGTTGCAGCGAACCTACCTCGACGTCAATCCGCTCGGAACCGTGCCGCTCATGCTCGACGGCGACACGCGAATGACCGAATCGGCGGCGATCTGCCAGTACCTTTGCGCCTTGAGCGCACCGACGCCTCTTCAGGTCGAGCGCGGTGAACACGACTTCGGCGCCTATCTCAACTACCTGCATTTCGGCGAGGCGACACTCACGTTTCCCCAGACGCTCGTGCTGCGCTACGCGCGTTTCGAGCCCGCGCACCGCCAGCAGCCCGCCGTTGCCGACGACTACGCCAAGTGGTTCCTGGCCCGGCTGCGCACTCTGGAGCCGCTGCTTTCAACGCACACCTATTTGTGCGGCGGTCGCTTCACTGCTGCCGACGTGTCCGTCGGCTATGCGCTGTTGCTGGCCGAGCATCTGGGACTCACGGCCCGCTTCACACCGGCCGTCGCTGCCTACTGGAAACGGCTCCAGACACGCGACGGTTATCTTCGCGCCCTTCGTGCGCAAGAGGAGGCGGCCCTGGCGCAGGGTGTCTCGACGCTGCCGGCCCCGGACGCGCCCACCGACCCGGTGCCCGTCAACGCGTGACGTCGGGCGGCTTTCGGAATTCTCCAGGCGTCTTTCCTGTCCATTCCTTGAAGGCCCTGTTGAAGCTTCCTTCATTCTGAAATCCCGCTGCAGCGGCAATCTGCTTCACCGGTTTCTTCGAGCGCGTCAGCTGATCGATCGCAATGTCGCGGCGCACCTCGTTCTTCAGCTGCTGCAAGGACGCGCCCTCTTCCGCCAGATGCCGGTGCAAGCTGCGGGTGGACAGGTTGAGCTCACTGGAAAGGGCTTCCGCGGTCGCGAGTGCCATGCCCCTCGCCTTGAGCAGCTCCCGGATGCGTCCAGAAAGAAGCCGGTCGCGCCGGTACTGAAGAACGATGAGGGGCAGCGGGCGCTGGAGCATCCGGCGCAGATCGCGGTCATCGCGCAGCACCGGCAGGCCGAGGTAGCGCGCGTCGAAGCGCAAGCTCGCGCACGGTTGATTGAAACTCACCGGCCCGCGAAACATCCACTCGTACGCCTTGGCGTGCGGCGGTGGCGAGAATGGAAACGTGGCATGGGACAGCGGAATGCGCGAGTCGGCCAGCCAGCATGCGTATCCGTGGATATTCCGGAACGAGCTGACGAGGCAGAACTCGCGCTGCTCGCCAAGGTCCGCATGCTCATGGATCGTGAGGCATGCCGTCGCTCCATCGACGCTGAGCTCCAGCCGGATATCTTCGGTCAGCAGCGCATAGTGCCGGCACCACCGCGACAGCGCGACATGCAAATCGGGCGAAGGCAAAGAGGCGCGGCAAAGCATGCCGTTCGCCCCATGCCGAAGCGGCCGTGAAAACCATCCGAGCGCTTCGTCGTCGAGTTCGCGCATGGCAAGGCCGGAGAAGATTTCCATCTGCCCGGCCGTCACCTTCGCATCGATGCGCTTCAGCTGCGACGGAAGAATCCGCGCTTCATGCAGCGCATGCGTGGGATCCTTTCCATAGCGCTCGTACGCAAGCACGATGGATTGGATGAACGCCATCGGCGTCTCGGCGGGTGCGTGCTTCATGGAAAGCAGTATCCGAGAGCGCGGAGCGGCATGCAAACGTACAGACTTCAGAGCGACAGGAAGTGATGCACCTCGGGCCTGCCCGGCCCCGCGTGAAAGCGCATGGCTTCCGCTTGCAGGTCCGCGTCGGCATGCGACACGCGATGGTGCTGGCGCAGATGCTCGGCCCACGACTCCACGAGGAACCACTCGACGATGCGCTCGGCATCGACCGTGTGTTCGGTGATGCCCCAGGCATAGGCGCCGTCCCGGCGGCGCTCCAGCGAGAGCCGCTTCATCACGGCCAGGAACGCGGCGCGGTCCTCCTTGCGGATGCGGTACTCGACCTGGATCATCACGGGCCCGCGGTCGTGCGCCACGGGCTCGGCCACCAGCGGTTCGGGCCAGTGGTTGGAGGGCTGCAGGTCGGCCTCGCCAGCCGGCAGCTTCACGCGGTGGAACGCGAGCGCCACCGCCACGAGCCCCACCGCACCCACCACCAGAGTCGTCGGCACGCCGACTTGCTGCGCCACCAGGCCCCAGCCCAGGCTGCCGGCGGCCATGGCACCGTTGAAGACCGTGAGGTACACCGCCAACCCGCGCCCGCGCACCCAGTTCGGCAGGATGGATTGGGCCACGCCGTTGAGCGTGGTGAGGGCAATGATCCAGCCCAACCCCAGCACCAGCAGCAACAGCACCGCGAGCCACTTCGGCGGCGCGAACACGAGGCTGCCCATCACGGCTGCGGTGAGCAGCGATGCGAGCAGGATGAGCCCGTCGGCGTCGAGCCTTGCGCGCAGCCTCGGCATGACCAGCGCGCCGGCGATCGCGCCGGCGCCCACCGCACCCAGCAGCACGCCGTAGAAACCGGCCGTGCCGCCGAGCATCTGACGCGCGACCAGCGGCAGCAGCGCCCAGACCGAACTGGCGAACAGGAAGAACACGGCCGCACGCAGCAGCACCACGTGCAGCTCGCGGCTGGCGCGCGTGTAGCGCAGGCCGGCGCGGAAGGCGCCCAGGAAGTTCTCGGACAGGCCGCTGTCGACGGCGGCCGGGCGCTTCCACCACAAGAGCGCGGCAATCACGAACGCATAGCTCAGCACGTCGATCCCATAGGTGACCGCCGCACCGAAGCTCGCGAGGATCAGCCCGCCCGCGGCCGGGCCGATGGAGCGCGCGATGTTGATGCCCAGCGAGTTCAGTGCCACCGCGCCCTTGAGCTCGGCTCGCGGCACGAGCTCAGGCACGATCGACTGCCAGGTCGGCCCCATCAGCGCGGCGCCGATGCCGCCCACGAAGGTCAGTGCGATGAGGTACTCCACGGTGAGCGCGCCGGTGTGCGAGAGCACGAGCAGCGCGCCGCTGACGGCCGCGAGCACCAGCTGCACGAAGATCAGGAAGCGCCGCCGGTCGAGGATGTCCGACAGCACGCCAGCCGGAATCGCGAGCAGGAAGATCGGCAGCGTGGCCGCGGTCTGGATCAGCGCCACCGCGGTGGGGTTGGCCGAAAGATCTGTCACGAGCCACGAACTGGCCACGTCGCGCATGAAGCTGCCGATGTTGCCGAGCACGGTGGCGGCCCACAGCACCGCGAACACCGGCTGGCGCAGCGGCGCGAAGGCGCCGGGCTGCGAAGGGACGGCGGTCTTGAGAGCATCAGTCATGGGTACGTTCTTTCAGGTCATGCCAGGCCACCAGCAGAAACCCGCCGACCAGCCCCAGGTGCTCGAAGAAAGAGTTAGCCGCCATGAAGCGCTCGGGCTGCGGCATCTCCCAGAAGCGCAGCGCGACGAAGGTCGCGAGCAGCGTGAAGCCACCCAGCGCCAGCGCGCCGAGCCAGCGCAAGAAGCCCGTGAGGATCAGCGCCGAGGCGCCCAGTTCCAGGACGATGACGGCCACTGCCAGCGGCGCCGCGGGCGACAGGCCGAAGTGGTTCAACTCGGCGATGGCGGCGTTGAAATCCACGGCCTTGTTGAAGCCGCCCTGCAGGTAGGCTGCGCACAGCAGCAGCAAGGCGATCCAGCGCACCGCAGGGGTGGGTTGCCAGCGTTTCGTCATCAGACCGCCCAGCAGGCGCAGCCGAGCGCGCCCCAGAAGCTCTTGAGATCCGCGATCGGCAGTTTGCTGCCCCAGGCCGTCGCGTGCTGGTGCCCGTGCACGCTACAGTTGTTGGCGCAGGCGCAGGACAGGGCCGCATGGCGCATCGCCTTTTGCAGCGGTGCGCCCTCGGCATCGCCCCAGCCGGCGTAACCGCCGAAGGTGCGCACCGGCGACCAGTCGGGCATGGCCGGCGGCGGCGCGCCCTCGTCGTGCGACTGGAACGGCCCGGCGCCGTACACCACCTTGCCGCCCACCATGGTCAGGAGCGCCGTGGTGTCGGCAATCTCCGACTCCGGGCAGGCGAAGAAGTCGCGGTCGGGCACCACCAAGTCGGCGAGCATGCCGGCCTCGATGCGGCCCTTCTTGCCGACCTCGTTGGAAAACCAGGTGACGTTCTCGGTCCACATGCGAAGCGCCGCCTCCCGGTCCAGGCAGTTGCGCTGGGGGTAGAGCTGCATGCCGCCCACCGTCTTGCCGGTGACCAGCCACGAGAGCGAGACCCACGGGTTGTACGAGGCGACGCGCGTAGCGTCGGTACCCGCGGACACCTTCACACCCTTCTCGAGCATGCGCTTGACCGGCGGCGTGGCTTGGGCCGCGCCGGCACCGTAGCGCTCGACGAAGTATTCGCCCTGGTAGGCCATGCGGTGCTGCACCGCGATGCCGCCGCCCAGCGCGGCAATGCGGTCGATCGACTTCTCGGAGATGGTCTCGCAGTGGTCGAAGAACCAGTTCAGGCCCGCGAGTGGCGTGTCGCGGTTGACCTTCTCGAACACGCCGAGCGCGCGGTCGATGGTCTCGTCGTACGTCGCGTGCATGCGCCACGGCCACTTGTTCTGCACCAGCACACGCACCACTTCTTCGAGATCGTCTTCCATTTCTGGGGCCATGTCGGGCCGCGGCTGGCGGAAGTCCTCGAAATCGGCGGCCGAGAACACCAGCATCTCGCCCGCGCCGTTGTGGCGGAAGTAGTCGTCGCCCTGTTTGTACTTCGACGTGGCGGTCCAGTTGAGGAAGTCCTGCTTCTCCTGCTTGGGCTTTTGCGTGAAGAGGTTGTAGGCCAGGCGGATGGTGAGCTGGCCGGCATCGGCCAGCTGCTGGATCACCTGATAGTCCTCGGGAAAGTTCTGGAAGCCGCCGCCCGCGTCGATCGCGCCGGTCACGCCCAGTCGGTTGAGCTCGCGCATGAAGTGGCGCGTGGAATTGAGCTGGTATTCGAAAGGCAGCTTCGGCCCCTTGGCAAGCGTGGCGTAGAGGATGCTCGCATTGGGCTTGGCCAGCAGCAGGCCGGTCGGGTTGCCGGCCGCGTCGCGCACAATCTCGCCGCCGGGGGGCGCGGGCGTGTCCTTGGTGTAGCCCACCGCACGCAGCGCGGCGCCGTTGAGCAGTGCGCGGTCATACAGGTGCAGCAGGAACACTGGCGTGTCGGGCGCCACGGCGTTGAGCTCTTCGATGGTCGGCAGGCGCTTTTCGATGAACTGGTGTTCGGTGAAGCCGCCCACCACGCGCACCCATTGCGGCGCAGGCGTGATGGCGACCTGGCGCTTCAGCATCGCCATCGCGTCGGCCAGGCTGCGCACGCCGTCCCAGCGCAGTTCGAGGTTGAAGTTGAGGCCACCGCGAATGATGTGCAGATGGTTGTCGATCAAGCCCGGCAGCACGCGTCTGCCCTGCAGGTCGATCACGCGGGTGCCGCTGCTCGCCAGCGGCAGGATGTCTTGCGCGCGGCCCACACGGGTGAAGCGGCCGTCCTTGATGGCCACGGCATCGGCCACGGGGTTGGCACGGTCCAGCGTGGTGAAGCGGCCGTTGTGCAAGATGAGGTCGGGAGTGGTGGTGGTGCCTGCCATGTCGGGTGTCCTCGAAGGGTTGGATTGGGCCATTGCCGTACCGCCAAGGGCGGCGCCGAGCGTGCCGAGGCAGAGCCGCCGGCGTTGTTCGTCGAATGATGGATCGCTCATGCGTCTTTGCTCGGTGCGGTGGCCTGGCCGGCCTTGGCGCATTGTGGCAATTCGCCGAACACATGCGGCTTGACCTGGTGGTGGAGCCACGACGTGGCAGCAGCGGCCTCGGGCTTGAGCCAGCCCTTGACCAGGGGCGGAATCTGCTCGCCGAGCAGGATTCCGAGAAGCCCCACCAGGGCGATCACCGGCGGGGCCGGGGAGCGCACCTGAAAGAGCGCGTAGATCACGCCGACCAAAAGGCCCAGCGCAAGCGACAGGACATAGGGCTTCATCGGAATGCGCCCGCTCAGCCTTCGTGCGCGCCGAACATGGTCTTGGCGTAGGTCACGCCCAAGCCATAGGCGCCGCCGAACTTCTTCGCAATGCCGGTGGTGAGCTCGTAGGTGTCGGTGCGTGCCCAGTCGCGCTGCAGCTCGAGCAGGTATTGCAACGAGGTCATCGGCTGCGCGCCGGCCTGCACCATGCGGTCCATCGCGCGGTTGTGCGCTTCGGTGGACACGTCGCCGCAGGCGTCGGCGATCACGAACACCTCAAAACCCTGGTCGAGCGCCGACAGCGCGGGGCCCACGATGCACACGCCGGTCCACAGGCCCGACAGCACGATGCGCTTCTTGCCGATCTCGTTCACACGATCGATCACCGCCGCGTCTTCCCAGGTGTTCATCGAGGTGCGGTCGAGCATCTTCTGGCCCGGGAAAGCATCGGTGATCTCGCTGAACATCGGGCCCGAAAAACTCTTCTCGGCCACGGTGGTGAGGATGGTCGACACGCCGAAGCCGGCCGCCGCGTTGGCCACCAGGGCGGCGTTGTTGCGCAGGTTCACCGCGTCGATCGAGTGCGTGGCAAAAGCCATTTGCGACTGGAAGTCGATCATGACCAGCGTGTGGTCGGCGGGGGTGAGCAGCTTGGGGCCGGCGGTGGGGGTGGCTTTGATGGACATGAAGTACTCCGTTAAAAAAAAAGATTGAAGAAAGAAAAAAGAAGCGAGCAGGGAATCGGGAGGCGTTGTCGGTTTACTGGAAGGAAGGCAGCTCGTTCGGCCGCAGGTCGAACACCAGCACCTCGGCGCCTTCGCCGCGGGCCAGCTCGATCCGTTGTTCGCCGCGCAGCCGTGCGCCGTCGCCTTCGCCCAGGCGCTGGCCGTTGAGCTCGACGGTGCCGCGTGCCACATGCACATAGGCATGGCGATCGGGACCGAGCTCGAGCGAGGCGGATTCATCGCCGTCGAACAGGCCGGCATAGACGCGGGCGTCCTGGTGCACGGCCAGCGAGCCGTCGGTGCCCTCGGGCGAGACGATCAGCCGCAGGCGGCCGCGCTTTTCTTCCGGTGCGAAGTGCACCTGCTGGTAGCGCGGCGCCACATCCTTGGCATTCGGCGTGATCCAGATCTGGAGAAAGTGCAGCGGATCGGCCGCCGACGAATTGAACTCGCTGTGGCGCACGCCGGTGCCCGCGCTCATCATCTGCACGTCGCCGGGGCGGATGACGGAGCCAGTGCCCATGGAGTCCTTGTGCTCGAGCGCGCCGTCGAGCACGTACGAGAAGATTTCCATGTCGCGGTGCGGGTGGGTGCCGAAGCCGCGGCCGGGATGCACCCGGTCGTCGTTGATCACCAGCAGGTCTGAGAAGCCCTGTTGCGCGGCGTCGTGGTAGTGGCCGAAGGAGAAGGTGTGGCGCGACTTGAGCCAGCCGAAGTCTGCGAGTCCGCGGTCATTGGCGCTGCGAATTTCCAACATGATGTTCGTCCTTTGTGGTTTGATGGATTCGATTTGATTCACAATGGCCTCGAAGAAGAATCTCCGAGGCATGGCTGAATCATCTTTCTTTCCAGGCCACCCGTTGACGAAACTTTTAGCTGTCGATCATCGAATTTTTCGATGATTCAATTTCCAAGGACTCGCCCGTGCTGAAGCTCAGCCTCGAAGCCATCGAACTCGTGGACGCAATTGCGCGCCACGGCTCCTTCGCCGCCGCGGGCGTGCGCCTGAACAAGGTGCCCTCGACCATCTCGTACGCGGTGGGCAAGCTCGAGGAGCAGCTGGGCATGCTGCTGTTCGTGCGCAACGGGCCGCGCGTAACGCTCACCGCGGCCGGCGAAGAAATGCTCAAGGAAGGCCGCTGGCTGCTCGGCGCCGCCAGCGATCTCGAATCGCGCATGCGGCAGATCGCCACCGGCTTCGAATCGGAGCTGCGGTTGGTGCACGACTCGCTGATTCCCACCCAGGCGCTCATCGACGACATCCGCGCCTTCGAGGAACTGCGCTGCGGCACGCGGCTACGCATCGGCTGCGAGGCGCTCACAGGCAGCTGGGAAGCATTGCGCGAAGGGCGCGCGGACATTGTCATTGCCGCCGGCGAAGGGCCGGCGGGCGGGGGCTACCAGGCCGTGATGGTGGGCAGCCTCGAGTTTGCGTTCTGCGTCTCTGCGACGCATCCGCTGACCCGGCTCGGCCGGCCGCTGCACCGCGGCGACCTGCTCGAGCACAACGCCATCGTGGTGAGCGACAGCGCACGCACGCTGTCCGACCGCACCGTAGGGCTGCTCGCCGGACAGCACCGCGTGGCCGTGCCGTCCATGGCCGCGAAGATCGCCTGCCAGGCCGCGGGCCTTGGGCACGGCTTCCTGCCGCGCGCCTGCATCCACGGCGAACTGGCGCGCGGCGCGCTGGTCGAACTCGCCACCGAGGAGCCGCGCGCGCCCGAGGCGTTCTGGCTCGCGTGGAAGACCAACGCACGCGGCCAGGCCCTGCGCTGGTGGCGCGAGCGGCTCAACCGCACGCTCGTGCCAGCGCTGCTGCCGCGCTCGCTTTAGGGGCGTTACACCGAGTCCCGCATCGTCGCGCAGCCATCGAGCGTCCAAAGGCAATCGAGCAATGCACGCGCGCGCTCCTCACCGATGACGGGCGAAGACAGTTCCATGAACTTGCCCTCGAGCTCGACATCGGTCAGCGGCTCTTCCGGGTCGCCCTTGCGGTTGGGTTGCAGGTGTTTGAGGCGCCGGCCATCGCGGGTCTCGATCACCACGCGTGCAGCGCGCTGGCCCGGGAAGGCGGCGTCCAGTTCGGGATCCACCGCGACGCTGATGCGCTCCATCAGCGCCCGTGTAACCGGGTCGTCCAGCCGTGCGGGTTCGTAGGCGGCGAGGCGCACGCTGCCATGCGCCAGCGCGGTCGCCACCACATAGGACAGGCTGAAGCGCGCTTCATTCGCCGTGGTCGGATGTGTATAGCAGGCGAGGTCGGCTCACCGCATCTCCTCAGTACACCAGGCGAGGCGCATCCTTTCGCAAGACTGCGTAGGCTGCCGGCGGCGCCCAGGCCTCAGCCAGCGCCTCGAACAGTGCGGCCAGCAGCTGCGGCACGTCGGCGGCGGCATTGGCATGCAGGGCTTCGGCCACGATGAGCACATGGGAGGTGTCGTCACGCACGGCGGAACGGGCGCTTTGCCGATGGGTCCACCGCCGGGCGTGCGCGCGGCCATCGGCATCCGCGAAGATGACTTCGCCGCGCTCGGGCGTTTCCGTTTCGCCCGAGAAGGCCAGGTAGCTTTCCGTGCCGTCCGCGCACCGCACCTCCAGCCCCTCGGACACCTGGGACAGGTCGAACACCGCGATCGGAATCGCGAAGGCCACCGACACCGCATTGCAAAGATCGACCAGCGGGTGAATCGGCGGCAGTGAACCTTCCTTCCTGAACCGTCGCAGCAACGACTCGGACGCGCAGCGGTACTGCGTGGGCTTGAGTCCCATGCGCCCGAAGGTACGGCGCCAGGCCTGGACCTCCGGAAGATCGGCTTCCGTGCCGACGGCGCCGAGCCTGGCTCGCGCGATGGCGTGGTAGTGCGCCACCTGCGCCTGCACGATGGCGTTCCTGTGGATGCCCTGGGCCACTAGGACGCCGGGCACCAGTTCGGGATGGCGCTCCCAGATGTCCGGCGAATGAGAGAAGAAGAAATGCATGGCGCAGTGTGTCGCTCGCGCGGCGGCGCGTCTTGAACGCTATTGCAGCGGTATGGGCCGCGCCCAGGCGCGCTGCCATGCACCGGGGGTGTAGCCGAAGTGCCGGACGAACGCGCGCGTCATGTGGCTCTGATCCGCGAACCCGGTCGCCATCGCCGCCTCCGTCAACGCGGCACCCTGGCGGACGAGTCCGCGTGCGACTTCCGTGCGCTGCTGCAGCAGCCACGCGAACGGCGTGACGCCATGGACTTGCTTGAAGCGCCGCAGCAGCTGGAATTTGCTCAGACCTGAAGCGGCGGCCAGTTGGCCCAAGCTGGGTGGCTCTGCGAGGCTGTCGGCAAGCATTTCGCGGGCGCGCGAAACATCGGCCGTTGCTGGAGTGGTGGGCAGCCGGCCTGCGCCGTGACGCCCGACGAGCAGCGTGCAGGCCTGCACCAGCAGTTCCTCGCAGCGCAGTGTGGCGGCCAAAGTCTCGGTCTCCAGCATGCGCAGGAGCTCGCCGAGCACGCGCCGCAATTCGTCGTCCACGATGACCGGGCGAACCAATGCCACCTCCTGCACCGCGCCGGCGAAAGCCGCATCCACCGACCATCGAAGCGCATCGGGTTCGAGATACAGCATGCGCCAGCGCCGGGCGTTTGCACCGAGCGGCCTGCCGTCATGCACCTCACCCGGATTGGTTGCGATGAGGTTGCCTGCATAGGCATCGACGTTGCCGCATCCGCTGGCCGAGCTTTGGGCGCCCTCGTCGATCACTCCCACGCCGAAGGTGGCATGCCAGTGCCGGCCGTAGTGTCGATTGCTCGAGATGCTCGTGCCATGCACGCCCTCCCAGGGAGAGCCGAAGACGCGGCAGACGTGGTGCGGGTTCCTCATCGCGCGGAGTATGCATGCGATATATGCTGGTGTTCCGGCACGGCATCGCGGAACATCGCGGACCGTGCAAACAACCAAGAAAGACGCATGCGCCGCATCCTCGTCATCCTGCTGGGCCTGCTGCTCGGTCTTGCCGGCTGCGACGGCAGCAGCTACACAAAAAAAGGTTTGCAGTGGTCTTACGACGGCACCCCCTTCAAGCCCGAGGACCCGAAGACGTTTCGCGCCCTGGACAAGCACTTTGCGCGCGATGCGATGCGCGGGTACTGCCGGGGCAGCACCATCGACGGCAGCGATGGCGCGACCTTCGAGGCACTGTCCGACCATGAGGCACGCGACCTCCAGACGGTCTACTACTGCGACACCTACCGCAAGGGCCAGGAGTACTGGGCCATCCAGCACGTTCGCGTCACGCCCATCCAGGACGCGCATGCCCCGAGCTATCGCGTCCTGGGCTTCAGCTATGCGCGAGATCGCGCGCGCGCCTACGAAGAAGGTGTTGGCTTCACGGTGCGAGACGCTGCGAGCTTCGAGCCATTGGGCCCGCAATTTGCACGCGATTCGGAGCGCGGCTATTTCGCTCGTGCCGAGATTCCCGGCAGCCACGGACCGACCTTCTCGCTGATCGACGCCGGGTACGCGCGCGACCGCACCAGCGCCTACCACGGCCACATCGAAACCGATACGCCCAACCGGGGTCCGCACCCAGTGGTGCGCACCCTGCGGGGCGCGGACACCGCGGCCTTGCGTGTTCTGGGGCGCGGCTACGCCTCGGACGCTGCGCATGTCTGGTACTTGGGCACACCCGTTCTTCATGCCGATGCCGCGAGCTTCGCCGTGGCGGACGATGTCACGAGCGACATCGATGCAAGCGATCGCACGGGCTCCTGGAAACAGGGGCGAAAAGCTGCTGCCGCCACACGCTGAGCCCCGCCGGCCAAGGCAGATGCAGAAAGTTTCCCCTGCCGTTGCATCCACTGGCTACGATGTATCACGCCTACAAGGAGCACAGACATGTCGAATCACGTTTACAAGTCGCTCGAGCTCACCGGCTCGTCGCCCGTCAGCATCGAGGACGCCGCGCAGACGGCCATCGCCAAGGCGCACGAGACGGTTCGCAACATCCAGTGGTTCACCGTCACCGAGACGCGTGGCCACGTGGTGGACGGCAAGGTCGCGCACTGGCAGGTGACGCTGAAGATCGGCTTCACGCTCGAGTAGCAAGCGACTGGCTGCGGCCGCCAGCGCTAGTCGGCGATGACGTGAAGGCTGTGCTGCTGGCGGTGCGCGCGGGAGCACAGCCTTGCCAGGTCCAGCAGGAAGCCGACCACGGCCGGCTTGTTCGCGCAGCTAGGTACGGCCGCCATGATGTCCTTGCGGAGCGCTGAAAGGTCATCGCCTGACAGCACCATCTCGGCGGAGGTGCCGTAGTAGTGCTTCCAGAACTTCTGCAGTGCGCCCTGCTTCAACTCGTCGATGACGAGCGAATAGCCATCTTCCCAGACGGATTCGTCCATCGAGAGAGCGGGCAAGCCCGGCGTGTCGGGCTGCATTCCTCCTGGCGCCTGGATGATTCGCCGCATTTTTTCAGCCGCTAGCTGCAGTTGCCCGGTGCACCGTTGAATTCCGGAAACTCGGTAACGGCCGTGCCATTGCCTGCGCTTTCGATGATGAGGCGTCCGCACTTTTCGCCGGCCGTGCCGACGACCTGGCTGAGGTTGGCGTCATAGCGAATGCGATTGTCGGGCTGCACGGTGCGCGTCTGGTTCGGTGCATTCTGGACCATGCGGCAGAAGTTCTGCGCCGCGGCGGCATTGCCGCAGTACTGCGGCAGCAGCTGGCTCGCGCCGGATGTTGCCGTGCAATGGCGCGCGAAGATGTGCTGGTAGCCCGTCGCGGTGACGACGCACTGCGCGTCCACGCCCACCTGGCTCTCCCCCGGCGTCGATCCGAGACTTTGGCAACCGGCCAGCACGGACATCGAGAGGGCGCAAACGATCGCAAGTCGGCTCGTGTTTTTCATGGTCTTTCTCCTCAGCGAAATTTGATGATGTAGTTGATCGAAAGGTTCTTCGGCCGCGTCTCCGACGTGAGCCTTGCGGGCTTGATGGGCGCGCTGGTCTCCAGGTCGCCCGACGACTGGCCCGCCGCATTGCCGCTTTGCGACACCGCTGCCAGCGTCACCGCCTTGTAGGTGTGGGTGTGCGTCTGAATGGCGTCGCACTGGTAGGAACCCACGCCGTTGGCGGTCCCGCTGCCCGTCGGCGCCATGCGCAACGCGGCATCTGGGTCCATGCCCGAGCCCGCATCGTTGCCGCGCAGGAAGAGGCCGCGGTAATCAGGGATGCAGAAGTCGTCGCTCACGCCGCCGTACAGGTAGCCCAGTGCGGCGAACAGCTCCGGGTATGCGCTGACCTTGAGCTTTCGCCCGTCGCACAGCATCCAGCCCTGCGCCTCGAGGTAGGTGGTCGGGATGTCGTCGCGCTTGGGCGCCGCCACCGAGTTCTGGCTCGCGCAGGCGGTGTTCTTCCAGATGTTGTTGGCGTCGCCCGAAACGGGGTTCACCTGTCCGGCAAAACCGCAGACGCTGCCTATGACGCATGCATCGAACATGTCGAATTCCTTTCCAGGCCAGGCCCGCGGTTTTTTGCCAATTGCCGATCAGCGGGAGAGCAGCCGCAGGCGCTGCGTGTTGGCCTCCGCCAGCGTGACCGGCGGATCCCAGGTGTTGTCGACGTTCAGCGTGGTCGTGAGCGAATAGACGCCAGTGGGGTACGACAACTCCTGGGGGTTATTGATCGAACCGACATCGATCACGTCGCCTTCCTCGTAGCTGCCGTAGGCGATGTAGTACTTGGGTGTCGTCGAGAAAGTCAGGTTCTGATTGGGGCGCGCCTGCACTGCATACACCGTCTTGCCGGCCATGGTTACACCGACCGACGCCTGCGAGTTGATGGGAATGTTTGGAGATTCACGGAGATAGAACCGCGCAGGATCGGGCCCCTTGCTGGGCTCGATGAACTGATAGGCCTTGTTGTAGTCCAGCGTGATCTTGTTCTGCCCGTTACTCGCGTCGAAGAGTTCGGAGGCTGTGAACTGAATGCCGGCCTGCAGTTCGCCCGTCTCAGCCCAGGAAAAACCGGTGTCCAGCGTCCACTCGAACTTGATGCGCGCGGTCGGGCTAGGATTGGAATACTTGGAGAACCATGCGAGTGACATCGCGTTGGGTGCCCAACTGGTCGGGTCATCCTGGAACACCATGAAATATGCCGAATGATTCGCACGGTTGTTGACGGTGACGGAATAGATATTGCCCATGTCGCTCTCCAGATGAAGTGGTTGGTGGAACAGTTCGGACGCTGTGGGACCGAACTGGAACCAACTCTAGGGAGCCACCCTCTTCAACGGAATTACAGGCGATTACACGGAGCGCAGACTCCTGCGGGGCGAACTTTCAGCGACGTGCGCCGCCCTCGATCAGGAAGGGATAGCTCCCAAAACGCACGTCGCCGCGCCGCCGCTCGACCAGCGGCGCGTCGGCCGAATTCGTGGGCAGCGCATTCAAGATCTGGTGCTTCGCGCGAAAGATCTGGATGTTCACGTAGGAAGGTTCCACGCCGAGCATGCGAGACAGTTCGTCCAGCGCGATCCAGCCCTGGCTTTGCGGCGCAAGCCCGCGTTGCGCGTCCTCGGAGCGAACTCTCGCAAGGGTCACCAGGGTGTAGTGGTGAATGCGCTCACCGAGCGAGACCGACTTGCCGCCCGCGACGAGGCGAAGGCTCGTGTGCTCCTCGTCCTGGCTCACGTCGAAGTGCAGCGCCACCTCCACAGGGGGCGGCGACGCCATAGCAAGCGGATTCTCCGCGGTCGATTCCAGGTCGTCGCACAGCACGAACTCCCAGCTGCCGCTGGAGGTCCGCACTGTGGCGCCGTCGCTCAGCTGGTCGACACCGTCGATGTGCTCGAGCACCCATCGGCCTTCATGGAAACAGACGTTCACCTCGGGCTGCTGCGTGTCCGGCAAAAGGTTCTCGCGCGGGCTCAATGCCATTAACGCGCCCTGTCCATCGCTCGGAAAAAGACAGGTCGCCGGAGGTGCCAGGTCTTCAGCGACCCAGATGGATTCCTCGCCCAGACCGAGTTGGATTTCGGCGCCCGGCGGCACCACGGTCCACCGGCCGCTGGTCAAGCGTTCGCCATTCAGCGTGGTTCCGTTGCGGCTTTGATCGACGATCTCCCAGGCCACACGGTTCCAGCGGACCAGCGCGTGGATCTGCGACACGTCGGGCGCCTGCAGCACCGTCTGGCAGGCCGATGGGCGCCGGCCGAAGGCATGCATGGGGCGCAGCACGGTGCGGCGTTGGTCGAGCTTGTTGCGGAAGATGGCCATCGCTTGTTTTTGCTGCTTCGCGTTCAGACGTAGAGCGCCTGCGGGTTGAGATCGCTTTCCTGCAGCGGGGTGTCGCGCCATCCCATGGTGACCGGCACGCGGTAGAGGCGCGGATTGCCCAGCTCGGGCCAGATGTGGCACAGGCCCGGCACGACCACTTTCACCGTGCGAAGCGGAATGTCCGGGCGGGTGTAATCAAGCACCACAGTCTCCATGCCGAGGGACTCAGCGATGTGCACGCAGCGGTCGATCTCTTCAGCGATGTCCGCACTCGGCGCCACGGCGGGTGGTCGCATCGGCGCCGCGTCGCCTTCTTCCGCAGGCATGAGAAAGCGCGGCCCCTCGCCTTTCGGGCGGCCCGCATTCGGTACGGAAAATTTTTTTCCGGCGGCAATCAGCTGGCCCATTTCCGTGAGCGCGCGTTTGCAGGCGAGCGCCGCGCTCGGGCTGCACCCGAAGCCGATGGCCCACTCGCCCGTCGCGCAATGCCGGCCGATGGCGGCCACGACCGGAATGCCGAAGTCGTGCGTAAGGTCCAGCGCCCAGTAATGCCATTGCGGCCCCAGGCTGCGCGCGATGCGCGCAAGCCTTTGGGCGCCGAGGCCGGCGAGGTCGATGCCGGGCCTGCGGATTTCGCCGTACCACCAGATGGCCGCCGCGTCGCGCTCCACCAGTTCGAGAAAGCCCTGCAAGATGGCTTCCTCCAGCGTGTTCCCGGCGGCGCAGCCGTTTGAGGTCCACACCGAATGGCGCTGGCTCTCCTCCGGGGCGTTGGCATAGCAGAAGGCCAGCGGCAGATAGCAGCGGGACTTCGACGTGAGCGACCAGCCCGGCGCCCACCATGCCGGCTCGTGCGCGGGCAGCGCGGCGGCAGCCACTGCATGCGGCGGACTGTGCGCTGCCGGTTGCACGCGCTGCCTTTCGCTGAAGAGCGCAAGCGCCTGCGGCGCGATTGAGGGTGCGTCCAGCGCCGACGCTGCCGCGAAGACCGAGGCCTCGTCGCCTTGATGAAAGGCGGCGTAGCGCTCGACCGCTTCGCACATCGCGCTGGCACGGGACTGGTCCGTGGACATGCCCTTGCCAAGGCAAACCTGGACCAGCGCGCTGGCGGAAGGATCGCCGTGGCCGGCAGGCGTCCTGAAGATCTCGCTACGATAGACCGTGAGCGCGTCTTCCGTTTGGGTGCCCAATGGCACGACGCGCGCAATGACGCCGCACAGCGAATCGAGGTGCGGAGCCAGGCGCTCGAGCGTGGCGGCCGCGGGCATCGTGCGCCAACCACCATCAGGTTGAAGGTTCGACAGGCAAGGTGCGGGCACCACCGGCCGATGCTGCAGTTGCGCCATGAGCCCCGCCTCGCCGCACCGTGGGCACTGGGGCCTTGCGACAACGGCGTGGGGCTGCGTGGGATCGAGGGTCCACAGCAACTGGCCGGTCTGTGCAACGATCTCGCGCGCCAACGGAAGCAGGCGCTCCAGCCTCTCGCGGGCGAGTTCGTTGTCGGTCCGCATCGGCAAGCCGGCGGTTCGACCGCCATGCCTGTCCTGCCACCAGGCCCTCGCCGGCTTGTTCCGGAGCAGGCGATGCGCAAGGCAATGCCAGCATGCCGTGGCGGCGGCCGCATGCGGCGTGAACAGCGGTCCGGCCATGGGCTGCTCTCCCGTCGGCTTGACCAGCAGCCAGCGTCGCCTTGCGGCCCTTTGCTGCGCGTCGACCAGGCCGAGCCGGGGATCGAAGTAGTCATCGCAGAAGACGATGGTGCGCGCTTCATCATCCTCGCCCACTGCTCTCGCCCAGCGCAGGGCCGCTTCGAGGTCCACGGCTTGCGACAGCACGATGGCGTCGATATTCGCCTCCACAGGGACGCGTTCGAACGGCATCGAGAAATCGGGAACGACGTGGCGCTCCGTGTCGTTCAACGTCGCTGGCCTTGCCAGGCCTTGCCGCACCAGGGCTTCGAGCGCATGCAGCATCTGCGCGAGCAGTGCGGGCACGCCCTCGGTCCTGCAATGCGCCGCCAGGCTCACACGCTCGCGCAGCATGCGCTCGACCGCCAGCACACCGGGCGCGTCGAGAAGGAATAGGTCGCTCTCGCTCAACAGCAGCAGCCCGTCCGGCCGCACCAGCGGCGGCAGGAACCTGCCGTGCCACTCGAAGACATCGTTGAAGAAATCCATCGAGTGCAGGCTAGGCGTCATGCGGCGGTCCCAGCGCAAAGCGGGCGACCGTGTAGGGCCAGCGGCCAGTCGCCGCGCGGAATGCGGCCTCGAAGAGCCGGTGCGGCTCGGAGAACTGCGAATACGGATGGTCCTCGGAGACCACGCGAATCGACGGGTGGATGGCGGCGATCCGGGCCGAATCCTCGAAGCCCGAGACCAGCGGCAGATGCATGCCGCCCACCCGCACCGGCTGCCTTGACAGCACCGGGTGAACGTAGTCGAACACGACGACGCTTGCGGACTTGCACGCTTCGAAACGACTGGCCAGTTGGAGCAGCATGGCCTCCAGTGCTGCCTGCGGCAGATAGGGGCACACCCCTTCCAGCATCACGAGCACGGGCCGGCCGGCCGGCAGGTCGGCGAGATCCAGCCACGCGGGGTCGAGGATCGAGCACGCCAGGTTGCGCTCGCCTTCGTCGGCCTGCACATGCTGCTCGCGCAGGCGTATCGCATCCGGCAGATCGACGTTGAGCCAGTCGACGCCGCCGCTTCGCGCCACACGCCGCCCCAGCCTCTTGCGGCGCGTGCACAGCCCGGCTCCCAGCGTGATGCCGATGCCGAGCGGATGCGCCGCGAAGAACTCGGCCGCCATGCGATCGATCAGTGCGGCCCGCAAGACCACGCCGCGAACGAACGCCTCATCCCCCGTGCCGGCAGAAAGGTCGTACGGCAGCTCTGCGGCAATACGCCGCGCCTCGGGATCAGAGAACGCCGACGCCGCGATGACGCTCTCGGAACCTGCACGGGCCGCGAGCGTCAGCAGCAGCGTCGCGGTGGCGCCTTGCAGCGCCGTCGGCGGCAGCCCTTCGACTGGGGGCTCAGCAGGTGAAAGGATAGGCACTGCCCGTGTTGTTGTACGCGGTGAGCGCAATCGGGCGCATGCCCTCCTCCGCCGGTGCCTGCGGATAGTTCAGCTGGATCGTGTTCTTGATCAGCGAACCCTCGGGGCCGCCTCTCAGGTTCCACTCGCCGCGTGCGGCATCCCAGGTGAGCTTCGGATGCGTGGCAAACCGGATCTGGAAATTGAACGGGTTGTTGTAGCCCAACCATTGGCTCAGCACCGGGGCCTTGTCGGTGGCGGGATCGCCGGTCAGATCGGCCAGGAACTGCGGCGATTGCCATGCAAGGGCGATAGCGCGCAGCACCACGCCGCCGAAAGCCAGCAGCGAATCCGGACCGCCCCCCGGAATGCCGAGCCCCGTCGGCAGCGCGCCTTGCGGTGGACCGACGGGCGTGTCCGTTTTCTCGAAGGCCGCGGCCGCGCCCATGAAATTGGGAAACAGCTGGTAGTAGGCGGCCAGGGCTTCGGCCGCTTGGGACGACGACGGCGCCCGGGGCAGCACGATGACGAAGGCATCGTCGGGGCTGATCCAGCCGGCCGTCAGTACCGGCTTCCATTCGGCCCGCTGCGTCGGATCGCTGTTGAGGTACAGGCCGATGTTCACCAGCGGCCACAGCGTCGGCAGGCCGAAGTCGCGATGCAGCATCGGCTGGATGTCTTCCTGATCGAGCAGTTCGCGCCGGTACGCGTCGTCCTGCCACGATCGCGCAAGGGCCCGGAGGTAGGCGAGACGGAACTCGAGCAAGGGCTCGGATGCTGCACTTTGGCGCTGGGTCATGATGACTTCTTCCTTGGTTAAGAAAAATGCGCAGGCATCGGCTTGCGCGGGCACAACTCCGGCCGCATGGCGGCCAGATCCTTCAAGCGTCGGGACACGTCCCGGTCGGCCGGCGCCAGGGCCTGCAACGCGGCCAGCGCATCGAACTCGGTCCTGTGCTTTCCACCTTCACGCGCGACCCTCGCGGCGCGCGAAAAAGACAGCATTGCCGCCCCGCGTTCGGCGCCGGCGCCCAGTAGGTAGCGGGCCTTCTTCAGGTGGAGTTCGGCGCCGTACAGCCGCTCATTGAGTTGCTCCACCAGGCGCAGGCAATCGTCGACGCGGTCGATCGCTTCGTCCCATCGCCCATGGCCGGCCAGCGTCTCCGCGGCGAAGGCGCGGTAGTAGGTCTGGCAATAGCGGCAGCCCATGTTCCACAGGGCCTGCACGGTGGCGTCGGCTTGTGCGATGTATTGCACCTCGCCCGTCGACCAGCAGCGGATGATGTCGGCATAGCCCTGGAAGGCCGGCAGGCCGAAGCGCGCCGTGATGTCGAGCAGCTCGGTGGTGCTCGCCAGCGCCGCGTCCTTGTCGGCGCGGGCCTGGTGGCCGAGGCTCTGGTACAGCAGGGCCATGCTCAATGAAGGAATGTGGGACATATCCCTGGCCCACTGAACGGCCTGCGCGGCATCGGCGGACGCGGCCTTGCCGTGACCTGTGAACCAGCGCACCAGCGAGCGCCCCGTGGTCGCCCACACGCGCGTGTCGAAGCCGAAGTCCGCCGCATGATGGGCGTGGGCCTGGGGGTCGTAGCGCTCGATGGCGTCGGTCAACTCTCGTTCCGCCATGGCGAACCGGCCATCCGAATAGTGCGCGAGACCCAGATAGGTCTGGCCGGCCACGAGCACGCCCTGGTCCTGCTGGTGCCTCGCATGGCCCAGCAGCCGGTGGCTCAGCCGCCGGACCTCATCGCGGTTGCTCGCCACATGATGGAAGGTGATCATCGACCACAGGTGCTGCACCTGCTTCTCGGCGGCCACCGTGTCGTCCAGCAATTCTTGCGACAGCGCGATGCGGTTCACCACCTGGTCATGGGCCCAGCCGTGCTTGTTCATCATCGCCTGCGTGACGTAGCTGTTCACGTCCAATCGGGCTTCGCGTTGCGCCACGCCGTCCAGTTGCCCGATCCAGCCGTCGATGTGCTGCGCATAGGCGATGGTTTCGTCGTTCAGCGAACGGTGCTGCGTGAGGCGAAGCTGCCGCACTGCATGCGCCACCGCCTGCGCGTGGTCTCCGCCCTCCGCCCAATGCTGCGCGACGATGCCGGGCTCGTCGGCGACGCGCTGCGGGTCGCTCTGCAGCAGGGCCTGCGCCACTTTGCGATGCTGCTGCCGGCGCTGCGCGACGAGCATGCATTCATAGGCGGTGTCGCGGATCAGCGCATGCCGGAACATGAAGGCGTCCGCGCCCGCGCCGGACGGCTCGGCCGGCATGACCAGCCCCGCCTCGCGCAGGACTTCCAGTTCTGCGTCCACCATGTCGCGGTTCTTGCCGGAGCAGGCGCACAGCAACTGCGCATCGAACTGCCGGCCGATGGTCGCAGCCAGTTGCAGAAGGCTCTTCGCTGCCCCGAGGCGGTCGAAGCGGCTCACCAGGGAGTCGCGCAGCGTGACGGGAATGGCGGCCGGCTGAGCGGTGTCCTTGAAGACCCAGGCACCGCCCTGTTCGACAAGGTAGGTGTCCAGCAGCATGCGTGCCATTTCCTGCACGAAGAGCGGCACGCCGTCGGTGCGTGCAACGATGTTGCGGATCACCGCGGGGTCGACGGTCCTCGGCGCGAGCACCTGGTGGGCCAGCTGGCTGGCCTCAGCATCGTCGAGCCTTCGCACCTCGATGCATCCGGCTTGAAGGCCTTCAGGCTTGGCCCATTCAGGCCGCGCCGTCAGTACCAGCAGCACGCGCTGGTCCGCCAGCTTCGAAACCAACTGCTCGAGAAATTCGATGCTCGTCGGGTCGGCCCAATGCACGTCCTCGACCACCAGCAGCAGCGGCGCTGCGGCGGCCATGTGCAGCAGCCACTGCGCGGTCGATTGCAGCAGTTGCGCCTTCTGCATTGCGGGCGACGCCTGGCTGGCCTGCTGGCCCGCCCCCAGGGGAAGCGACAGCCACGAACAGAAGATCGGAGCCACGGCGGGGCCGTCGCAACCGGCGGCCTGCAGGGCCTCGTGCAGCTGGTCGCTCTGATCGTCTGGCGTTGCGCCCGGAACGGCTTCGAGCTGCTGGCGCAGCAGCGCCAGGAACGGCATCAGCGCACTGTTGCGGTGTTCGGGCTGGCAATGGGCGTTGACGGATCGATGGCCGACCTGCTGCGCCACGTGTTCTCGCAGCACGTCGACGAGGCAGGACTTGCCGATGCCCGGCTCGCCGCGGATCCACACCGCTCGCCCATGGCCCATGCTGGCCTCCGCCCACTCGCCGCGCAACAGCGCCAGCTCCCGGTCGCGCCCGATGCACAGGGGGCTCAGTGTGCCTGGCGTGGACGCAGGCAGCGACGAAGATTGCTTCCGCGCATCCAGCCTGTAGGTCTGAACGCCGGCGGATTGGCCCGGCACGCTCACGCTGCCGGCCGCTTCGAAATGCGCGTGGCGCGCCAGCAGGCGATAACTGCTTTCGCTGGCGAGCAGCGTTCCCATCTCGGCCATGCCTTCAAGCCGCATCGCCACGCTAACGGCGTGGCCGGAGGGGATCTCGCCGCCGGCCACCACGGCCATGCCCGTGTGCATGCCCATGCGGATGCCCAGGTGCGCACCGTGGGACTGCCTGAGGAGCGCCGACCTGCTGCGGCCCAGCGCCGTCAGCTCGAGCGCCGTCATGCACGCCTGCCGCGCATCGGTGTCGCTCGCATGCGGGTAACCGAACAGGACGATCATGCGATCGCCGAGCGTGCCGGCCAGCAGGCCGCCGCGCCGCGTGGCCGCCTCTGAAAATCGGCCGAGCTCTTCGCGCTGCAGCAGCTCCAAGTCCTCGATGTCCGAGGAGACGGACACGCCTTCGCCCGCTTCGTTCTCGCCGGCCTCGGGCCATACCGCGACGCTGCAGCACAGCACCGTCAGTTGCCGCTTCTCCGAAAAGGTCCTGGCCGTGACGACGGTGCGCGCGAGCGAATCGTCCCCTTGGCGCTGTGTCGATCCGAAGGCACCCACGAGATCGTCGAGCCTGAGACGACCGAGTTCTTCGAGCAACGCGGATGCCGATCCGCAGCGTTCGGACGGCTTCTTCTTCAGCACACGCCGCAGCAGCTGCGCCACCGGGTGCGCGGCAATCTGCGCCGGCAACTGCACGTCCTGCGGACTCAGTTGCCGATGCACGATCTCGGCCGTCGAATCGCCATGGACCGCGGGCGCGCCCGTCAGGCATTCGATGAACATCAAACCCCATGCATAGAGATCTGACGCGGCGCTCGGCCGCTCGCCGCGAAGCTGCTCCGGCGCGCTGTAGGCGGGTGTGCCGAGGCATTCCTCGTCCATGGTCAGCGTTGCAACCTGAAGCTCTCCCTGCAGCGGGATCACGGTGCTGATGCCGAAGTCCAGCACCTTCGCATGCGGCAGCGCGCCCGTGAAGCTCACCATCACGTTGTCGGGCTTCAAGTCGCGGTGGACGATGCCGGCGCGGTGCGCGCAGTCCAGCGCATCGAGCACTTCGGCCATGAGATGCCCGGTCTCCGCGGCCGTCAGCGAGCCTCTGCGCCGGATGAGGCTCTTGAGCGTCTCCCCCGGCACGTATTCGAAGACGCCGTACACGCAGGCGCCCTGCTCTCCCTTGTCGAGCAACTGCACGATGTGAGGATGATGCAGCGCCGCGCAGAGCCGGGTCTCGCGATGGAAGCGCGCGACGCGCTGCCGGCCCTGCTGGAGCTTGACGACCTTGATCGCGACGGTGTTTCCGGTGTGATGCTGCGTGGCGCGATGGACCGTGCCGTAGCCGCCCACGCCCAACACGTCGAGCAAGTCATAGCCCGGAATGAACAACGGCTCCGGCGCAACCTGTTCGGTCGCGTCAATGCGCGCAATGACGGCATCCTGCATATCAGCCCCCACCTGGTTGATTGGCCAACGCAATACCGAAGTGCGTTGCGGCTACGGTTGGCCGCGCAGTCAAATCGATCGAAACACGATTTTTTACTGTAGCCCAGAGGAGATTTATTTCGTAAGAGATTCTTCAAAAAGAAAGCGCGATGCAAGGGCAATGGAGGTCTTTTTAGCGCGTGCTTCTTCACTTGTAGGCTGAAAGAACTCCTGGTTTTCGGCGATCAGCGCCCAGTGAAAATCGATGCCGTGGTTTTTACGCGCCAGCCAAAGAGCGCGAAAGCCATTGGCGGCTCGACTATCCTGCGCTGCGCCGCTGCAACTCTCGTCCTGTGTGCTCGTCGATGACGCACCGCTCTCATTCAACTTTTGCCAAAAGAGAAAGCCACCGTCCCATGTTCCGCACCCTGCTCAAGTCCAAGATCCACCGCGTTGCCGTGACCGACTGCGAACTGCACTACGAGGGCTCCTGCGCCATCGACGAAGACCTGCTCGATGCCGCCAACCTGGCTGAGAACGAGCAGGTCCACATCTGGAACATCAACAACGGCGAGCGCTTCGTCACCTATGCGATCCGCGGTGAGCGGGGCACCGGCATCATCTCGGTTAATGGCTCGGCCGCGCGCCGCGCATCGGTGGGCGACCTGATCATCATCGCGGCCTTTGGCCTGGTGCCGGAAGACCAGGTGGCGGGCTACAAGCCCAAGCTGGTGTTCGTGGATGGCGCCAATCGCATCAAGGAAGAGCGTGCGCACACTCCGGTGCAGGCGGCTTCCGAAGCTGCAATGGCCTAGACCTCGCGCACATCCAACTCGGCTTTTCGTGACAGAGTTTGCAGGAGCGGCGCATGCGCTCATCGTGAGCTCATTGTTGTCCCCGTAAAGTAGCTCCGTGCCACCTTCGCCGGCGCGCGTTCGTCCAGCCCGAGCCATGCGGCGTTGTTCGTTTGACGTTATTGCTCAGAAAGAACTCCATGAAGATCAAGCAATTCATTCTCTCCAGCGTTGTTGCATTCGCCAGCCTCGCGGTGCTGGCGCCGAGCATGGCCTCGGCCGCGCCGTCCCGTGGCCACAAGGCGCACGCGCACAAGGTGTGCAAGTGGGAGGCGCACCGCCATCAGCGCGTGTGCCGCTGGGTGCGCTGAGTTCGTGTGCCGACGAGGCACGTGACACGACTGGCAATGCCATCGACCCCGGCCTTCGTGCCGGGGCTTTTTCTTTTGGCGCTGTGGATGTTGAATCGCCGGGCTTTCGCATGAATGCGGACCGCGCAATGCAGGGCAAGGTGATCCGCGAAGCCAAGGTCAGGCTGGACTGAAGGAAGATGGCCGTGGCCAGGCCGGCGGAGCTGGCGGGTATTCTTCGCCATCGAATCTGCAACGGAGGCAGTGGCCATGTACACGGAACGAGGCGGCGAAGGTCCCGACCTGCTTCTCATGCTGCATGGCATGGGTGCGACGGGCGCGGTGTGGTCGCCCATGTGCGCCGAGGCCGGTGCGCGCTGGCAGGGCCGCTGGCTCGTGCTCGACCTGCCCGGCCATGGCCTGTCCGGCCGGCAGGACGCCTATGCCATCGGCCAATATGCCGCCAGTGTCGCGAGCGCCGTGCTGCCGCACATCCACCCCACGGGCCGGCTCGTGGTGCTCGGACATTCGCTAGGCGGCGTGATCGGCCTCGCGCTGGCCACGGGCTGGTTCGGCGTCACGCCGCACCACGTCTTTGCAGCGGGCATCAAGATCGCGTGGAGCGATGAAGAGCTGCGGCGCATGGAGACGCTCGCACTGCAACCCGCGAAGAAATTTTCCACCGAAGAAGAAGCATGGGACCGGTACCTGAAGGTGTCCGGTCTCGCGGGCATTGCCGATGCGGCGGCGTCCGTCGTCGCACGGGGCATTGCGCACGACGACAGTGGCTGGCGCCTCGCGATGGATCCTCGCGCCAATGGCGTGGGCAAGCCACCGCTGCCGGAACTGCTGAGGCTGGCGCGCTGTTCCGTGCACCTGGGCCGCGGAGGCCATGACGCGCTGGTGACGCTGGCGCAGGCCCGTGCGCTCGACCCCGGTGCGCGTGACCTTGGACCCCACGGCCACAACGTGATGGTCGAGGCGCCCGATCAAGTGTGGGACTGGGTCGCCTCGTCTGCATGAATGAAAGCCGGTGCGCGGCCGGCCGGTCTCAAGCCCTTCGAAGCGTCACCACGTGCACTTCGGCGGCGCGCGCCCTCAACTGGCCGCATCCGCCGTCCACATCCTGGCCAGCCGATTGGCGCAGCTTCGTCAGGATGCCGCGCTCGTGCAGCACGCGTGCGATCTCTTCGCAACGCTCCCACGAGGGACGGCTGAACGACACGCCGTCCACGGCGTTGAAGGGAATCATGTTCAGCACGCCGTATTTGCCGGAGAGCAGCCGGACGATGCCCTCGATCTCCTCCGGCCCGTCGTTGACGCCTTCGAGCAGCGTCCACTGGTACTGGATCGGGTAGCCGGTGGCGCGCGCATAGCGCTCGCCTGCGGCGACCAGTTCCTCGGGCGTCATGTTGGGCGCGCGCGGAAGGAGCTTCCTGCGCAGGTCGGCCTTGGTGGTGTGCAGCGAGAGCGCGAGCGCGGGCCTCACGCGGGCCTGGCTCAGCTTTTCGAATGCGCGCGGATCGCCCACGGTGGAGAACACCAGGTTCTTGTGGCCGATGTTGCCGACCGTGCCAAGCAGCTCGATCGCCTCGATCACGTTGTCCAGGTTGTGAGCGGGCTCGCCCATGCCCATGAACACCACCTTGCGCACCGGCCGGCGCGTGCGCGCGAGAGCGACCTGGGCAATGATCTCTGCGCTTCCTACTTGGCGAAGCAAGCCGTCGCGCCCCGTCATGCAGAACTGGCAACCGACCGCGCACCCCACCTGCGAAGAGACGCACAGGCCGTCCCGAGGCAGCAGCACGCTCTCCACGGTCTGGCCGTCCGCCAGGGCTACGAGCAGCCGCTCGGAGCCATCCGCACCGGGATGCACCGCGTGGATGCGCGCGAGCCCCGCCAACTCGGCCTCGATGGCCGGCAGGGCCTCCAGCAGTGACGACGGGAAGAATGTCCCCGGCAGCCGCCTGCCGCTGTTGCGGGGCAGCGCATGGGACCACAGCCGGAGGATCCGCTGCTCATGGCTCGGGCCCGCGCCGGCTTCGCGCAGACGCTGTTTCAATTCATGGATTCGCATGCGCTGCTTGGGGCAAAGGGGCTGTTGGGCGTGTCGGAGGTGGCGTGAGTTGCCTTGCGCGTGACTGGGTACCATCGGTCACGCTTCGGTAGTCGAAGTTTCCGTGTCTGCGGTCGCAGGTTCCAGACCCGGACCCGCGCCCCGGTTTTCCGATTATCCCGCCACTTGGAGTGCGCGGTCCGCACTCATTCATGCCAGACGAACCCCTCACCTCCATCGAATTAAGCGACGCCGCCCGAGCGGACACGCGTTCAGAGACTCCCAACCGACGCTGGCCGTCCGTCGTGGCCGCGTTCATGCTTCACGCGTGCATCTTGCTCTGCGTCCTCTTGCTGCCTCCGATTGTTTACGACGCCGTTCGAACTTCGAACTACCAAGGCATCGAGTGGCTGCATTTTTCAGGCGGTGCAACCTATCCGCTGTACGCCATCTACTGGCTATCGAAGCTCAAGAATTTCCGCGCCAAGTTCATGCTGCTTCATCTCACCGTCGTTTTGACGATCGCAGTGGCCACCGCCTTCGCGAGCAACCGACACACGCCCATGTTCGTGGCATTTCTGCCGACCGCGGCTGCCGCACTTCCGCTTCTGGCTGCGTTGGTTTCATGGCTGCATGACCGTCGCAAGCCAGCGGTTACCTATATGGTTGGGAGCCTGCTTGCACTCCTGATCGCCGTACCCTCTTCCTTACTGATCATCTACGGCATCGCGATGTCATCCATCGGCCCCATGCGCTACTAGTTCATCAAGAAAATCGATGATCTGAGCGAGAAACTTTGCGTTGGCTTTCGTGGGCACGCATTCCCACAATCGGGCGAGTCGCATCAACAATATCGCGGAGCCCAACGAACATGTCCCACGCCCAGAACGTTGTCAGCGCCTACCTTCGCGCGAAGGACCACAACCGTCCGCAACTCATGCGTCAGGCTTTTGCCTCCGATGCCCGCCTGGAGATGGTCGTCAACGCCGGGACCATTTCGTTTCCGCCGTTGGCGCAAGGCATCGATGCGATCACGGACGTGCTGGTGCGCCAGTTCTCCCGTACCTTCGAGAACGTGTACACGCTCTGCATCGGCACGCCTCCGACGAAGGGCGCATCGCAGTACAGCTGCAAATGGCTGGTCGGCATGTCCGAAAAGGACAGCCGCGCCGTGCGCATCGGTTGCGGCCGCTACGATTGGGTCTTCGCCTCCGAGGCGCCGCGATTGGCAACCCAGCTCACGATCACGATCGAACAGATGCACAGCCTGGCGCCCGAACATCTGCTGCCGGTGATGGCCTGGATTTCGGCGTTGCCGGCCCCCTGGTGCGCGCCGCCTGTACTGACGGCCGGAGCGCCCGCCATTGCAGAGCTTCGAACGGTCATCGATTACTTCGGCTGACATCGACCTGGCGTCTTGCCGACGGCCGGCACTACACGCGCGCGAAGCGCGCCGGTCCCCCCACGGCCCAGCCGCTGCCGCCCGACGGGTCGAGGTCTCGACGGCAGCGCGTGAGCCCGTCGTCCAGATCGAGGGTGACGTTGATCTCCCAATGGCCGCTCGCGCCGCGCTCTACCTGCAGCACGGCGAAGCCTTGGCCGGTGCCCACTGCTGCCGTGGCCATGGTGGCATTGAAGGCGCCGGGCGCGGCGCCGAGTTCGACTTCGCCGTCGAGCCAGAACGCGTCGGGGCGTGCATTGACGAAGGTCCACGGCGCATACAGGCCCGAGGACACGACGGAGATCACCTCCACCGGTCCGTCCGCCGCCTGCAGCCAGAGGCTCGATACGCTCGACATGTGCCGGTCGCCCGACAGCACGATCACGTGCCGTGCAGCGGTGTCGCGCAGCAGCTCGAGCAGCGCGCGCTGTGAGGCCGGGTATCCGCTCCAGTCGTCCATGCCCAGGCGCTCTGCCGGGTTGCCGAAGGCGGCGGCGCGCGGCATGGGGAACAGCGCAACCGGCGACACGATGAACTTGGGCAGTTCGGCGGGTGCGGCCTCCAGCCACTTCTTCAGATCGCCCATGCCAGCCTCGGCGCGGATCGCAGCGCGGTCTAGCGGCGTGGCATGCGTGTCCGTGCGCAGCGCCCGCCGCTGGCGCGTGCTGCGCGTATCGAGCATGTAGAACGGAAAGCCGGCCGGCGAAATGCGGTAGTCGAAGGGGCGTCCGCCCGGACGCGGACCGATGCCCTTGACCAGCTTGTGCTGCTGCGCGAAGTAGGCGTCGAGCGCGGCGCGCACGGCGGGCGCTACATAGGGATCGGGACTGGGCTCCCAGTCGTCCATCACCTCGTGGTCGTCGAGCAGCGGATAGGTCGGCAGCGAGGCCATCACCTGCCGCAGTGCCTCCAGCCTGAAGGTGAGCGCATAGGCCTGGCCGACATCGTCGCCGCCCGCCGGGACGAAGAGTCCCGCGGTCTGATCGACATACACCTGGTCGCCGGCCAGCACCAGCAGCTGCGGCTTGTGCGGCGGCGCGAGCACCTCGAGCCGCTGCGCGAGCCGCCGGTACGAGGCCTGTGCGGGCACTCGGTCGACCAGGCCCGGCACGTACTGGCAACTGGCCAGCGCGAAGCACAGCGAATCCTGGGCAGGCTCGCCCTCGCGCTGCACGGCGCGGATCCACGCCGGGTCGAGTCGCACCACGGCGCGCTCGCGCTGCGCATCGGTGGCCGATTCCAGCGTCGCCATCACCTGTTTGCGGATGGGCTCGATGGGTTCGTCCTGCGGCTCTGCGAAGAGGCCAGGCGCGAGCCGGCGGCCCAGCACGTCGATGGGGCCGCGCGCCATGGGCAGGTCGTCGTGCGCCGTCAGCACCGCAAAGCCTTGGTAGTCGGCGAGTCGTTCGTCGAAGAGGTCGATCTCCAGCGCCTCCTGCAGCAGCTTTTCGCGCGTGATCGGAAGCGCCACCATCCATTCGAAGTCGAAGCACCAGCGCCCATCGCGGCGCCACGCAGGCACGAAGACCGCGGCGCTCGCGGAGACGTGCGCGGGCGGCGGGCGCAGCGCCAGCCGGCAATGCAGCCGGCCCGCGTTGCCCGCCACACGGCTCGCATGGCCGAGCCAAGGGCCGGTCCACGGCAGGCGGGCCACCCAGTCGGGCGATTCGGGCTCGCCAGGACCTGGCTTCTTATCGAACGCCTCGAGGAACCGCGCGATGTGCGGGAACACGTCGGTGCAGGCGTTCTCGCCGATCAGCGTGTCCTGGTGGCCGTAGGCACGCAGCACCAGCAATTGATGCGGCGTGCCTTCGCCAAGGAACAGGTCGCTGCCGACCGGGTCCGACGGATCCCGCAGCTCGGGTGGCTCCCGCGAGAGGCCGCCGTCCTTGCCGAACACGCGCTTGAGCAGCCAGAAGCTTTCGTACGAGCCGCGCCAGTCGAACACCGCGTTGCGTTGCCCATGCAGCATGAACACCGGAAAGCCGAAGCGCTCGCCGAGCTGCTCGAAGCCGACGGCGTGGCCCTGCCCGCCGGCGTCGGTCAGCACCTCCTCGCGGGCGTAGCTGCCGACCTGGGCCAAGCCCCGCAGCTTCACGAAACCATAGATCGAATCGAGCGCATCGAGCGTGTCCTTGCCGATGTTGTGCAGCCGCATGGTCTGGCCGAAGATGGCATCCGCCCGGTGCCGCACGGCCGCGAAACCCGGCGCCTTGCGCAGGCGCTCGGCCTCGCCGTCGTCGTCAGGGTAGGGAAAGGTCGCCAGCAGGCCGTCGACGAGCAGCCGCTTCATGGGCGTGAGCGCGGGCCGCGTGTCGAACTCGTCGGTGCCGATGAACTGCTGCAAATAGCCCGCCACATAGCCGCGGAAGCGGTTGAAGGCCGTGGCGCGCAGCAACGGCCCCACCTGCGACAGCACCACCGCGCCGATGGACGCATGCAGGCTCGGGGAGCGCAGCACCGCGACGCTGAACATGGCAGCGCCGATGCAGTGCGCCACCACGTCGACCTGGACCGGCGCTGCGTCGTCGGGTGTTGAATACGCCGCCTGCACGGTGCGCAAGGCGTCTGGAATGTCGGCCTCGGCCACTTCGTCGAACGACCAGTAGGCGCGCGGCCGGCCAGCGAAGCCGATGCTGGTGCGCAGCTCGAGCACCCAGACCTCGCGCCCGGCCTCGAGCAGGCTCTGCACCAGGTTGCCGGGAATGCTCTTGTGCGCGAAGGTGGAGCCGCTCGCACCATAACCGTGGATCAGCATCACGGGCCGCGTGCCCGCGCGGCGCACCGGCGGGCGGTAGCGCGACAGCAGCCGCGGCGGCGCGCTGCCCGGTCCGGCCGCGGTGACAAGGGCAACCCGTTCGGGCCACACGCCGAGCACCTCGCCGGGCAGACGCTCCAAGTCGTTCTGCGGCGAATCGGGCGGCGGCACGAAATGCAATAGGTGAACCTGCAGCACGATGCGCAGCACCCACAGCGCCAGCTCGGCCAGGTCGCCAAGCTGGTTGGGCATGTCCTGCTGGTGCTCGACGCGCAGCAGCGGCTGCAACTGCTCGACGAAGTACGAAGGGTCAAGCACCATCCGGCCCAGCGGCTTGGCTTCATCGAGGCCGATCTGTTGCAGTTCGCCCTCGCTCAGCTGCCGCCACGGGTTGCCGCCTTCGACGAACGCGATGCGCTTGGTGAGCCGCAGCCGGTCGCCCACTTTCAGCGGCGCCCCTTGTTCGACCCGTTCCACGGTCCAGTCGTATTCGATGAGCCGCACCTGACCGAGATGGGAGCACAGCGCCATCAGGTCGGCCATGGGCGGGCCTTCGAAGTCCGGGGTCTCCTCGCCATCATCACCGCTGAGGTCCGCCGTGGAGACACGCGCAGACAGCAGCACGTCCGCCAGCACTTCCGCCAGCGCCAGCAGCTTCTTGCGCGCCAGCCTGTGGCTGCGCAGGATGCGCTCGATGCTGTCGCTCTTCTCGCGCACCAGCATCGATGCGGCGCCGCTGCAATGTGCGATGGGCGCATCGTCGCCCTTGCCGAAGCGCAGCACCACGAGCGGCTGCGCCAACGCGCGCGGCGCCCCGCGCAGGGCCGGCACGTCGATGGGCTCGAACTCGACCTCGGCGCTGAGCGCGAAGTCCTGGCCGTCGATGTGCACGCGGCCCGTCATGCGCTCACGCAGCGAGACGCGCGTGGGCGCTGGCGCGCGGGGACGGGTCAGGTCGCGGCGCAACGGGCGCTCCGACGCGGGCGGCGGCGGCGACCCGGCCAGCGCGAGGCCCCAGTCCTCGGCCAGCACCGGCACCGCGCGCTCGGCCAGCGCCGCGATGGTGAGCGAAGGGTTGATGCCGAGCGACACCGGCACGATCGAGCCGTCGAGCACCGCCAGGCCCGGCAACAGCGGCGGCTCTCCTGCGGCGCAGTTGTAGACGCGGCCCCAGCTGTCGACCACGCCGCGCTCGGGTCCATCGGCCATGCGGCAGCCACCCAACGGATGCACCGTCAGCACGGAGCCCGCCGGATGCAGGGCCGCGAGGCTCTGGAACGGCGGCAGCGGGCTCCACAGCGGGTTGGGCAATACGCGGCCCCCGAGACCGCCCTCGCCGTCGTGGGCCGCGTGCAGCGCACGCATCTGCGCCGCAAACACCGGCAGGGCTGCGACCTTGTCCCACGTGACGCGGACCTGTGCATCGGCCAGCACCTTGTCGCTGCCGCCGCAGCCGACCAGTTCGATGCTGCCGGCGGCGCCGTCGTCGCCCATCATTCCGTAGACCGGCGTGCGGCGCAGCATGTCGTCGTCGACGGTGAGCGGATCGCGTACTTCGTCGGGCGCGTGCAGGTCGAGGTCCATGTGCGCGAGCGCCTGCAGCGCGTCGGTGGTGGTCACCACTTCGGCCAGCAGGCGGCGCAGCGGCGCGGGAATGGCGAACTCCTCGATCACCAGCGGGCGCTGGCCCTTCTTCGCGCGGGTGCGCAACAGGCCGGTGATGGTCGGCCCGATGCCCCGCGTGGCGGGCGCGTCGCCTTCAGGTGCAGAGGACAGTGCTTCGCGATGCTGGCCGGCCGCCACCGCGATCATGTCGCCGTTGGTCGAGAAGCCCTCGCCCAGCGCTTGCGAGAGGCACAGGCCGGGGCCCTCGGAGCGCTTGAGCAGCTCGGTGGAACCCAGCGTGCCGGCCGCCACCACCACCCGCCGCGCGCGCACCACGTAGGGCCGGGCGTTGTCCGTGCGGGCCTTGCGCCGGTCGGTGAAGAAGAACTCGACCGCATAGCCGGCCCCGTCCGGCAGGGCCGCGATGCGGTACGCGGTGCCGCCGGTGAACAGCCGTGCGCCGCGCGCATGCGCCAGCGCCAGGTAGTTGGTGTCCAGCGATTTCTTGGCCCGGTGGTTGCAGCCGCTCACGCAGTCGCCGCAGCGCAGGCACCGGTGCATCGCCACCTGGGCCGGCGTGCGGGTGCCGTCAGCGAAGGCGATGGCGACGTGGGCCTTGCCACCCGATGCCGCATGCATGCGCGTGCCGGCCTTCAGCAGCGAGTTGAGTTTGGAGACGCTCTCGGGAATCTGCTCCAGCGCCAGCATGGCCTCGGCCTTGTCATAGCCCTCTGCCAGCGCGGCAAGGTCGACGCCCGTGGGCCAGGCGCCGCCTTCGAAGGCGTCGGGCGTGGCGCGTTCCATCACCGCCGCATTGATGAGCGACCCGCCGCCCAGCCCGTTGCCCAGCAGCGCGTTCACGTCCCCGCCCAAGCGCAGATCGAACAGTCCCGAGGCGTTGCCGCGCGGGGGCCGGCCGTCCTGCATGCTGAAGCGCACGTGCCCCGGCAGCTCGGCGAAGGTGGCAGGAAATTCGCCCGGCAGGTATTCGCTGCCGCGTTCCAGCAGATAGACCTTGATCGGCAACGCGCCGGGTGCGATGCCGGGCGCAGTGTCCAAAGAGAACGCGCCCGCCAGCCGCGCCGCGGCCACCGCACCGCCATAGCCGCTGCCGATGACCAGCACGTCGCAGTGCAGCGCGTCGGGCGGCGCCGCGAGGATCTCGCGCACCAACACTTCAGCGCCTTCGGAGAGCAGACGGTCGCCGTCGTTCATGTTCGACTACTCGCGCAATGGCTCGCGAAATTCAGGGACCTTCGATGGCCGCGGCCAGCGCGCGGCCGAGCCCCCGGTCGTCGACGGGCTTGCGCAGCAGTGGCAGCGCCTGCCGCCGCGCAGCCTCGACCACGGCGGGATCGGTATCGGCCGTGACCATGACGATCGGCAATGCAGGCTCTGCGGAACGACGCGCGCGCAGGCGCTCGGCGGCATCGAAGCCCGAGACGCCACCGCCGAGCCGGCAGTCGACCACCACCGCATCGGGCTCGCCGACCTGCCCCAGCGCCTCGTCGAGCGTGGCGGCCGACAGCACGCGGCAGCCCATCGCGCCCAGCGCATTGAGGTAGGCACCGCGCACCATCGGATCGTCCTCCAGCACCAGCACGCAGCGCCCGGCCAGGCTCCACGGCGCAGTTGCGCCCTCACCTTCGGAACCGTCGGCGCCAAGGGGCGCGGCGCGCGGCAGCCGCAGGCGGAAGCAGGCGCCCGCGCCGAGGCTGGACTCGAGTTCGACTGGCACGCCCAGCAGCTCGGCCATGCGCCGCACGATGCCCAGGCCCAGGCCATGCCCCGCGGCGGGCGCTGCGCCGGCGCCCTGCGCCTGGAGCTGCACCAGGTCCTCGAACACGAGGCGGTGGTTCTCGGGCGCGATGCCGGGGCCGCTGTCCTGCACGGTCAGCTCGACTTCGTCCTTCGACGCGTCGGGCGCTTCCCGCGAGCGGATCCGCACCTCGACCTGCCCGCCCGCGGGCGAGAACTTGATCGCGTTGTCCACGAGGTTGGCCAGCATGCGCCGCAGCAGATCGGGATCGGTGCGTACCTCCAGGCCGATCGGGCAGTCCGCGCGCAGTCCGACGCCGCGCGCCGACGCCGCGGCGCCGAAGCTGGCCATCACGGCCGTCAGCAGCCGGTCGATCCGCACGCGCTGAGGCTGGGCCACCACCACGCCGGCGTCGAGCTTCGACACGTCGAGCAGGGCGTCGAGCATGGCGCGCAACTGCTCCAGGCTGCTGTCCACCACCTCGACGATCGCGCGCGCATCGGGCGCCATCGCCACGTGGCGCAGCGCGCCCACGTTGAGCGCCATGGCTTGCAACGGCTGGCGCAGGTCGTGGCTGGCGCCGGCCAGGAAGCGGCTCTTGTCGTTGTTGGCGCGCACCGCCTGGTCGCGGGCGATGGCCAGCTGCGCGCGCTCGAACTCCAGCGAAGTGGCCAGCGCCTGGTTCTCGGCGCGGATGCCGAACGATTCCTCGAAGGTCTCGAGGTTGCGCCGGGCAAAGCGCGTCTGCACGCCGAAGAACATCAGCACCAGCGCGCCCACGCCCCAGCCGAGCCAGCCGCCCGCCGCCAGCCACATGACGGCCGTGGGCGCGAAGAGCAGCGCCGCGTAGGCCAGGAAAGCAGGCATCACGGTGGCGCTGGTGGACACAGCGCCCGCACCCCACGACACCAGGATCATCGTGAGGACCGCATCGAGCGTCGGGTCCAGGCGAGCCATGAAGAGCGCCGCGGAGCCGTTGCAGGCGCCGATCAGCACGTTCCAGTACACAGTGGCGCGCAGCCGCTCGGCGATCGGGCGGGCGCGGTCGGCGGCCATGCGCGCGAGCGCGGCGGCGCGCCACTCGCGGCTGGCGATCACCGCCGCGAACCAGGCGAGCACCCACGGCGCGGGGACGTCGCGCCAGACGATGGCGGCCACCACGACAGCGGTAAGCAGGATCTGCCAGCGCAAGCCCACGGCCTGCTCGGCGACCACCTGCAGGCGGCGCTCGTCCAATTCATCAGACGCGGCCGGCATGCTAGGCGGCCTCGAGCGCCCAGGCCGCCTGCGCGTCGAAGACGCGGCACATGGCATCGGTGCGGTTGCGCGCGCCCAGCGCCCGGTAGACCATCGACAGGTGCACCTTCACGGTGCCCTCGGCAATCTGCAGCTGGCGCGCGATCAGCTTGACCGGCATGCCGCGCATCGCCAGAGCCAGCACCTGGCGCTGGCGCGGCGACAGCTCCACGCGCAGGAAGCCGGCAAGGTCTTCGCGCGGCAGCTCGTCGGGCTCGCGCGCGCGGGTCACGTCGTCGGCCAGCACGAACTCGGCCGGAAGGTAGATGCGGTGGCGCAGCACCACGCGCAGGGCGGCCTCCATGTCCTCGAGCCGGTACGACTTGGGAATGAAGCCGGCCGCGCCGGCCTCGATGACCTCGCGCACGCGCTGCGGCGAGCTTTCGGCCGATTGCATGCACACGGGCGTGGCCTCGAAGTGCGCCTTCACGGCTTTGAGCGCGGCCACACCGGAGAGCTGGGGCAGGTGGTAGTCGAGCAGCAGCAGGTCGACGCCGGCGGGGTCCAGCTGGCAGGCCTGCTCGGCATCCCGCACGGCCTCGAAGTGGAAGGGGCGGCCGGGTTCGATCTCGGCGGCCATGCGCTCCAGCAGGAGGCGCGTGCCGTTCCAGACGATCTCATGGTCATCGACCAGCAGAACCTTCATACAGGCCTCTCGTCTACGGTGACCCTCCCCGTCCGCACGCAGGTTAGCGCAAAGCCCCCCAATAAGCGAGCGCCCGCACTCTACACCAAAGGCCTAGTCGGATGGCCATGCCGCACTGCGCCGCGGGACTAGGCCGCAGCCTGGATCGCGGGCAGCCGGCGGCCTAGCCGCTGCGTTCAATTGTTGCGGCGGGCGCGGCGCGGAAGACTGCCTGCATCGATTGCCACTTCGCATCCGATGCACCGAGGACCGCCATGACCACCACCTCCAAGTCTCTTGCCGCGCTGCGTGCCGCATGGGAGCCGCTTGCGTGCCGGTACTGCATCCTGGCTCTGCACCACGTGGAGCTCGCCCGCTGGCTGTGCGGCGTGGCCATGGCCGCTCTCTCGCTGCTGGCGGGCTGCGCCGCATTGCCGGGCGAGGTGCACCGGGTCGCATCGCAGGCGCGCACCGACGTCGAAGGCAGCGCCTTGGCGCGCATTGCCGCCGCGTCGCTGCCGGGCCTGCTCGGTGCCGCGGCCGACGTGGCCGACGTGGCCGATGTGTCCGATGTGTCCGGCGTGCGCCTGCTGCCGGGCGGCGACCAGGCCTTCGAGGCGCGCATCGCGCTCGCACAGGCCGCACGGCACACGGTCGACGCGCAGTACTACCTGGTGGCCGACGACATCTCGGGGCGGCAGTTCCTGCGCGAACTGCGCGACGCGGCAGATCGCGGCGTGCGCGTGCGGCTCCTGGTCGACGACCTGTACACGAGCGGGGACGACCAGCTGCTGGCCGGATTGGCCGCATACGGCAATGTGGAGGTGCGGGTGTTCAACCCGCTGCCGGTGCGCAGCGGCGGCCTGCGCACGCGCGTGCTGCTGTCGCTGCACGAGATCGGCCGCGTGAACCGGCGCATGCACAACAAGCTCTTCATTGCCGACAACAGCTTTGCGATCACCGGCGGGCGCAACATCGCCGACGAGTACTTCGGGCGCAGCAAGCCGGCCAACTTCATCGACATGGACGCGCTTCTGGCGGGGCCTGCCGTGCGCGCACTGTCGGCGAGCTTCGATGCCTTCTGGAACGGAGCGCTGTCCTATCCTTTCGAGGCCATTGCATCCGGCGGCGGCACGGCGCCGGTCCAGGCGCGCGAGCGCTTCGCGGCGATCGTGCGCGACCTCGGGCGCTGGGTGCCTCTTGGCGACGAGCACGACGAGCTGGGGCGCGGCCCGGTCGGCGCGCAGCTGGCACAGGGACGGGTAGAGCTGGTACCCGCGAAGGTGCGCGTGATCGCCGATACGGTGGCGCGAGGCCTTTCGGCCAACGACGCCGGTGGCAGCGCCGAAAAAGCCGGACCATCGCAAGGCCGGGAGGGCGCGGTGATGACCGCGAACCTCCACCTCTTGCGCACCGCACGCTCCGAGGTGCTCGTCGTCTCGCCCTACTTCGTGCCCATGCCCCGCATGATCGAGGCGCTCTCCCATGCGAGCCGCGAAGGCGCGCGCGTGTCGGTAATGACCAACTCGCTCGCGACCACCGACGAGCCGCTGGTGCACTACGGCTATGCACGCTACCGCAGCGCACTCCTGCAGACGGGCGCCATGCTGTACGAGCTCATGCCGGCCAGCGGACCGCATCCGGCCTGGAGCGTCGCCGATGGCTCCCGCGGTTCCCTGGGCCGCCTGCACGCCAAGCTGGCGGTGGTCGACCGGCGTTGGTTCTATGTCGGGTCGATGAACATGGACCGGCGTTCGGCGCACTGCAACACCGAGCTGGGCCTGATCGTCGAGAGCCCTGCGTTGGCCGGCGAGCTGGCGGAGCTGATCCAGCGGGTGCGCATGCCTGCAAGCTTCAGCGTGAGCGAGGCAACCGCGCCGCGCGGCGGCCTGCAATGGAGCTTTCTTCGCGACGGGCGCCAATGGGTGTTGCACCGCGAGCCGGAATCGAACTGGGCCCAGAGGCTTCGCTGGTCGGTACTGTCGCTGGTAGTGGCCGAAGATTTCCTTTGACGCTGCGCCGTCATGGCCGAAGAAGTCTCCGATCTACCGATCACAATTGCGCGCACTGGCAGCGGTCCTCGCGGCCGCGAGCCATTCGAGTTTTCTCCCCCTGCGAACCATGTTCACACTGACCCGTTTGACCATCGACCGCGCCCGCAAAGAGCGCCTGCCCCAGGTCGCCGGCAGCCTGGCGTTCACGACCTTGCTGTCCATCGTGCCCTTGCTGGCAGCGAGCTTCGCGCTGTTCATACGATTCCCGGTTTTCACGCGGTTCAAGGATGCCCTGCAGGAGTTTCTGCTGAACAGGCTGCTTCCGCCCGACATCGCCCGCACGGTGTTGAAGTACCTGAACCAGTTCGTCGGGAATGCCAGCGGCCTCACCTGGGTCGGATCGCTCTTCCTGCTGGGCACCGCCATCGCGATGCTGCTCACGGTGGAAAACGCGCTGAACCAGATGTGGAAGGTCCGCAAGAACCGGCCGTTCTTCAAACGGGTCGGCCTGTACCTGCTGATGCTGGCCGTCGGTCCCCCCGTGCTGGGCCTGAGCCTGTGGGCCACGTCGTACCTGCTGGGCGTTTCATTGGGCCTCATTGGCGCGCTCCCGCGCTCCCTCGCATTCGTGCTCGACCTCGGCCCGCTCCTGCTCGGCCTGGCCGTGCTGACGAGCATGTTCTACCTCGTTCCGAACACCAAGGTGCGGCTGCGCGATGCCTTCGCGGGCGGCTTGATCGCCAGCGTGGCCTTTGAGCTCGGCAAGCGCGGCTTCACCAACTATCTTGTGAAGGTGCCGACGTACAAGGCGCTGTACGGAGCGTTCGCGGCCCTGCCCATGTTCTTGCTGTGGGTGTATTTTTCGTGGCTGGTCACGCTGGTGGCGGCCATGCTGACGGCCAACCTGGCGCTCACGCGCCGCAGGCCGGCAAGCAAGGCCACCCGAGGCCCGCAGCCAGGCCGGGCGCGCCCCGACTGACGATTCTTGAGCGGGGTTCGTATGAAGTCAGCAGGCTTGAAGGGAACGGTTTCCATCGAGTTGGTGCACGAGGCGATCCATGCCGCCGCGCTACGGAACATGGACCTCGCCCGTGTCCTCGAAGCCGCGAAGCTCGATCGCGACCTGCTCAACGCACCGCGCGCGCGCGTGTCGGCCGCGGCATATTCGCGGATGTGGGTCGCCTTGGCCGATCTGATGGACGACGAGTTCTTCGGCCTCGACAGCCATGGACTGCGCCGGGGGAGCTACGCGCTCATGACACGCGCCGCGGTCAGCTCGGACAACCTGGAGCACGCCCTTCGCCGCATCCTCCGGTTCCTGCACGCGACGTTGGATGATTTTCAGGGGGAGCTGGTCCGGTCGGCGGACGAGGCGTGCGTGATCCTGCATGACGGCGGCGTGTTGCGCCGGCTGTTCGGCTACGGCACCTGGTTCATCCTCGTGCATGGGCTGGCATGCTGGCTCGTGCACCGGCGGATTCCTTTGCGCGAGATGCAGTTCCGATGCCCGCCTCCTGGCGATGACAGCCACTACCGCACGCGGTTCTGCGAGAACGTGAAGTTCAACGGCAAGACCACGCACATCACTTTCGCGAGCGACCTGCTGGATCTGAAGATCGCTGAATCTCCTGAGTCCGTCGACAACTTCCTGCGAGCGGCGCCGGCCAATCTGCTGGTCAAGTATCGCAACGACGCGAGCACGAGCGCACAGGTCCGACATCGCTTGCGCAGCCAGCTGCCCGATGCATGGCCCGACCTGGAGAAGCTCGCGCAGGAACTCTCGGTGTCCGGCACCACGCTGCAACGGCGCTTGCAACAGGAGGGCCTGAGCTACCAGCGGGTGAAAGACGATCTGCGGCGCGACATCGCCATCGATCTTTTGTCGAGTGCGTCGTTGACGGTGGCCGAAGTTGCCGAGCGGACCGGCTTCCAGGAAACAAGCGCCTTCCATCGCGCATTCAAGAAATGGACGGGGGTCAGCCCCGGTGCCTATCGATCGGCAGCGCCCACGGCGGAATAGCCGCCAGCGTTCTGGCGCGGGGACTGAAGCCACTGCACTCGGAGTACTGGAGGGGTGCCCGGTTACCTCGGCCGTGCCGCTGTCTTTGGGCATCGACCCGCAAACCCTTGACCGATAGAGTGGCCATGAACAAGCACCTGCCGCGGGTGCATGGCCGTGAATTGCAAGGGTATCTGGAATGAATCGAATGATGGCGCCGCCTTTGAACGCGCAAGCCCTGCGGGACGCAGTCGATTGGGCAATCGCCAGCCGGCGCAGTGTGAGGGCGTTCTTGCCCAGTCCGGTCTCGCAAGAAGAGATCGAATCGATTCTCTCCACGGCACGTTACAGCGCTTCCGGCATGAACATGCAGCCTTGGCATGTGCATGTCCTCACTGGCCCTGCGAAGACCCGCCTGTCCGCTGCGATTGCGCAGCTCGATGAAGATCCTGGCCGGTTTCGGGAACTGGCCGAGCCTTATGACTATTACCCGCGCGAATGGTTTCCCCCCTATCTGGAGCGGCGCCGCAAGGTGGGTTGGGATCTCTACGGTTTGCTTGGAATCGCCAAGGGCGACAAGCAACGCATGCACGTGCAGCACGGGCGCAATTACCGGTTCTTCGATGCACCCGTGGGCTTGTTCTTTACGGTAGACCGCGCGCTCCAGGAAGGAAGCCTGCTGGACTACGGCATGTTCCTGCAAAGCGTGATGGTCGCCGCGCGAGCCCGCAATCTCCACACTTGCCCTCAAGCCGCCTTCCTGAAGTTCCATCGCCAGATCGCCGCGCTGCTGGAAATTCCCGCGGGCCAGATGCTCGTTTGCGGCATGAGCCTGGGCTACGCCGACCCGTCTTCGATCGAGAACTCGCTCGTCACTGAACGAGAGCCGGTTTCCACGTTCACGACGTTCCACAACACCGCCAAGGAGACAAAACCATGAGTGCGGAATCCTATGGGGAAGGCCTCGATCGCTGCGAGGCGAATCATGTGCCGCTGACGCCGCTCGGCTTCCTCGATCGCGCCGCCCTGGCACATCCGAAGCGCCTGGCGGTGGTGCATGGCGACCTGTCGCGAAACTGGGAGCAAACGCGAGAGCGTTGCCATCGCCTGGCATCGGCGCTGGTGGCCAGGGGCATCCTGCCGGGGGACACGGTCTCCGTCCTGGCGCCCAACACACCGGCCATGCTGGAGTCGCACTTCGGCGTACCTTTGGCCGGCGCCGTGCTCAATGCGATCAACCACCGCCTGGACCCTGAAGGGATCGCATTCATCCTGCGCCATGGCGAGTGCAAGCTGCTGATGGTCGACCGCGAGTTCTCCGGGACGGTCGCGGCCGCCTTGAAGCTTCTCGAGAATCCTCCTGTCGTCGTCGACATCGAAGACCATCTCGCTCCGCCCGGTGAAAGCATGGGCCAGACCGACTACGAGTCCCTGCTGGCGAGCGGAGATCCGCGCTTTCCCGGACGATGGCCAAGCGACGAGTGGCAGCCGATCGCCCTGAACTACACCTCCGGTACGACAGGCGATCCCAAGGGTGTGGTTGCCAGCCACCGAGGCACCTACCTGATGAGCCTGCTGCAAATCACCAACTGGGCGATGCCGCGCGCACCGAAGTATCTGTGGACGCTGCCGATGTTCCACGCGAACGGATGGTGCTTCACCTGGGCCATCACGGCGGCCGCAGGTACCCATGTCTGCCTGCGCCGGGTGTCCGGCGAAGCGGTGCTGCAAGCCATCGACAAGCATGAGATCGATCATCTCTGCGCAGCGCCGACCGTGATGGCGATGCTCGCGGACTCGGCGCGGCACGTCCGATTGTCTCGTCCGGTGCGTGTCCTTACCGCCGGATCTCCCCCTCCTCTTTCCGTGCTGAATGCGGTTCTGGCCATGGGCTTCGACGTGGAGCACGTCTTCGGCATCACGGAGGTTTCCGGAACGCCGGTGAGTTGCGTGTGGCAAGACGGCTGGGACGAACTGCCGCAGACGGAACAGGGCAAGCTTCGGGTGCGCCAGGGCGTGCGAGCCGCCATGTTCGAAGGTCTCATGGTCGGCGACGCAGACACGCTCGAGCCCGTTCCGCACGACGGAAAAACCGCAGGGGAACTGATGCTGCGCGGGAACACGATGATGATGGGCTACTTCAAGAACGAGCCCGCGACGCGCAAGGCGCTCGCCGATGGCTGGTTCCGTACCGGCGACGTCGCGGTCCTTCATGGCAATGGATACGCGCAGATCACCGACCGGTCGAAGGACGTGATCATTTCCGGCGGCGAGAACATCTCGTCCGTGGAAGTCGAGGGCGTCGTGCATGGCCACCCCGCGGTGCTGCATGCCGCCGTCGTCGCACAGCCCGACGAGAAATGGGGCGAGGTGCCGTGCGTGTTCATCGAGCTCAGGGCGGGTGCGCCGGCGCCTTCCGAGCAAGAGATCATCTCTTTCTGCCGCGAGCGGCTGGCCCACTTCAAGTGTCCGCGCCGGGTGATATTCAGCAGCTTGCCGAAGACGGCCACGGGAAAGATCCAGAAGTTCCGGCTGCGCCAGCAGGCCGGCAGCCGCGAAGCCATTACATCGCTGTCCCGCCATGAATGAGACCGAACCGTTGGGCGCGCCGATCGCGCCGGGATACCGCTTCGTGCGGACCCATGCGTTCAACGAGGAACAGGTGAGCCGCTTTGCGATGGCCGCGGGCGACGAGAACCCGCTGCACCACGATGCGGAGTTCGCACGCGGCACGAGCTTCGGCGGACTGATCGCAAGCGGCACCCACACCACGTCTCTCCTGCTGGGACTCACCGCCACGCACTTCGCCAGGAGAGGGAGCGTGCTGGGCACCAGCTTCTCGGTCGACCTGCTGCGCCCGGTGCTCGCGACCGAGACGGTCCTCATGGAATGGCAGGTGACGTCGATTGCCGCCCACTCGAAAGGCGGCAGCATCCTCGAATTGCAGGGCGTGATGAAAGGCGCGGACGACCGGACCCGTGTTCATGCGCACGGCACGGTGCTTTTCACGCCGGATTCCTGATCCATGCGTGGCGCACCGGGCCGAGGTCCTACTCCTGCGGTTCCAGCGCCATGGGCGCGCGTGCAATGGCGCCTTTCCTGCGGGCCTGAAGAATGAACGAGACCACCTGCCACACGACGAAAATGCCGATCATGCTGAGCAAGGTGCCGCTGATGGGACGCGACACGAAGGTGCCGAAGCTTCCGCGGCTCAGCAGCATCGCGCGGCGGAAGTTCTCCTCGAGCATTGGACCGAGAATGAATCCGAGCATGAGCGGCGCGGCGTCCAGCTCCAGCCGCATGAACATGTAGCCCATGAATCCGAAGGCGGAGGTGATGAAGACATCTTCCAGGTTGTTGTTCACGCTGTAGGTGCCGATGCAGCAGAAGAACAGGATCGACGGGAACAGCACGCTGTACGGGATCTTGAACACCGAGAGCCAGTAGCGCACCAGCGGCACATTCAGCACCAAGAGGAACACGTTGCCGATCCACATGCTGGCCACCAGGCCCCAGAACAGCTCGGGGTGGGCGCCGATCATGTTCGGGCCCGGTTGGATGCCCTTGATGATGAAGGCTGCCAGCATCAGCGCCATGACGGCGTTCTCGGGAATGCCGATGCTCATCAGCGGGATGAAGCTGGTGCGCGCCGCGGCTTCGTCGGCCGCGGCCTGGCCGGCCACGCCTTCGATGCAGCCGGTGCCGATCTCGTGCTTGTACTTGCTCACCTTCTTGTCGAGCGCGTAGGCCGCGAACTGCGCGATGGTGGGACCGCCGCCGGGCAGGATGCCCAGCAGCGAACCGACCACGCTGCCGCGCAACGCGCTGGGGATGATCCGCTTGAATTCCGCCCAGGTAGGAATGAGGTTGATCTTGCCGTTGAAGGGCGAGCGCTCCTCGCGGGAGTCGAGGTTCTTGGTGATCTCGGCAATGCCGAAGCAGCCCAGCGCAATGCTCACGATGCCGACACCGTCGGTCAGGAAAGGCATGTCCAGCGTGAAGCGCGCCATGCCGCTGTTCACGTCGGTGCCGATGGTTCCGAGCAGCACGCCGATCATGCACATTGCCAGGCCGTTCAGCAGGCTGCCGGTCGTGACGAAGCTCACGCACACGAAGCCGACCAGCATCATTGCGACGTAGTCCGCGGGACCGAACAGGAAGGCGACCTCACCCAGCATCGGTGCGAAGAACGACAGCACCAGGATGGCGACCGTGCCGCCGATGAAGCTGGAGAAGCCGGCCGTGAAGAGCGCAAGGCCCGTCTGCCCCTTCAGCGTCATCGCATACCCGTCGATGCAGGCCACGATGCTGCTCGCATGCGGGATCTTCATGGTGATGGCGCTCACGCTGTCACCGTATTGGGCACCGTAGTAGATGCCGGCCAGCATGATGAGTGCACCGGTCGTGGGAATCGAATAGGTCAGCGGCAGTAGCAGGCTGATGGTTGCCAGCGGGCCGAGGCCCGGCAGCAGGCCGACCAGTGTTCCCACCGTGCAGCCGATGGCGCAGAACATCAGGTTCTGCCAGGTCAGGGCGTGCGAGAAACCGAACGCCAGATTGTGGAGGACTTCCATGGTCGTGGCCTCAAAAAAGCGGCAGGTTCAAGCCGAGGAGTTTCTGGAGCGCGAACGCCATGGCGATGAGGCCGGCGGAGATCTTCACGTTGCGCACCCAGGAGTTCGAACTGCCCGCGAAGGCCGAGCAGAACACCATGAAGACGATGCCCGCCACCATGTCCAGGTACATCGAGATCAACGCGAAACCGCACAGGCTTGCGAGAATGAGGGCGATGTTCTTGAAGTGGAGATCCAGCCGCACCGGCTCGACGAAGAACGAACGCACCACTGTGGAGACGCCGATCAGCAGCAGCAAGCTGCTCACCATGACGGGGAAAAGACCGGGCCCGGCGCGGCTCAGGTCTCCAATGGGGTAGCGAAGCGCCGTGAGGCCGAAGGCCAGCGCAATTGCCATGAGGAAAAGTCCCCTGACAAGATTTCTGTTTCTCATACGTTCCCGATCTGGGTGGGTTTATCGAACGCGACCGGCAAGTGAATATGGCCGGGCTTGTCTCCGTCCGGATGAAGCGCCGGACGATCGAATGCTCTTTTGCGTAGCTGATCGCTATCTGACGCGCAGGCGAGGGAAACTACGTACCTTGCGATGGAGGCCGCCACCAAGGGCCGTGTCTTCTCGAGCGTTCGGCGACGCTTGCAGCCGAGCAGTGGGTTGGTCTACGCTGAACGGGTGAATGCCCCGGCGGCGCCCGAGGAGAGAGAGAGAGAGAGAGAGAGAGAGAGAGAGAGAGAGAGAAGAGAGAGAGAGCCATGACCCGTGCAACCCTGACCCACCGGCTTGCCCACCGCGACGACCTCGAGGCGCTGAGGGCGCTGATGGACGCAGCGATATCGGAGTTGCAGAAGCCGTTTCTCGACGAGCGCCAGATCGTCTCGAGCCGGGCGATCATGGGGCTGGACACCCAGCTCATCGACGACGGAACGTATTTCATCGTGGAAGCGGATGGCGAGCTTGCGGGTTGCGGCGGATGGAGCCGCCGCGCCACCCTTTATGGCGGAGACCAGTCGCCCGGGCGCAGCGCCGTGCTGCTCGATCCGGCCAAGGATGCGGCGCGGGTCCGCGCCATGTACACCCACCCGCAGCACACGCGCAAGGGCGCGGGGCGGCTGATTCTCTCCCTCTGCGAGGAGGCGGCGCGGTCCGAAGGCTTCAGGACCGTGGAGCTGATGGCCACCATGGCAGGCGAGCCGCTGTACCGCGCCTGCGGCTATGAGCCCTGCGAGCGCGTCGCGGACGATCGCGGCGGTGTGGCGGTGCCGCTCTTGCGCATGAGCAAACCGCTGTGATTCGCAGGCAGCAGCGACTGGAAAAAAGGACTTAGATGCCTGCCACGCCGCGCTGCAGTGCGAAATCCAGCAGCACCCGGTCGGTGGGCTCTTCGGGCCAGGTGTCCTGCGCGAGCCAGCGGTAGAAGGTGGTCGCGGCCACGCGGCTCGACGGCCCGTCGCGCCGCCAGGCACGTGCGATGGGAGCGGCCATCTGGTCGAGCCGATCGGTTTCGAAGCGTGTGCGCACTTCGGTCTGCATGGGCTGCGGCATCTCGGCGAAGACAGCGCGGGCCTGTCCCATGCGATCGTTTTCCCAGAGTTCGCGGATGCGCCGCAGCCGGTCGGCCTCCGACAACGGCGACGTGGGGGGCGCGAGCGCGGGCGGCTGTCCGTTGCCACCCGTTGCAGGCTCCATCGCGGTCACGCCGGCGTAGCCCTTCTTCAGGGCGTCCTTGAAGTAGGCGGCGGGCGATTTGAGCTCCGGCATGGCGGCGTTGCGCAGCCGCTGGTCCACGTGGTCAAGCGTGGCGCGAATCTGGCCTTCGTCGGTCGTGGCGTAGAGGTCTTGTGCCTCGTCCTGCTTGAGGCCCAGGGCAATGAGGCGCCCGACCAGTTCCAGGTCGAAGACATTCCGGTTCGCAGCACTGATGTCACCCAGGCGCTGCTGGACCTTGGGGACGACCCTGAACTGGATTTCCTCGATCTTGCGGCCCCGCTTGTGCTCGATCAATTCGAGCCCGAAGTCTTCGCACAGCGCGTCGATCTCGGCCAGCGCCTTGCTGATGACGTCGCGCTTGAGAAAGCGGTAGTCCACCTCCTTGATGTCGCTGCGGCCCGTGAGCACCGCCGCCCACCAGACGACGTCCTCTCGCATCGAGAGGCGCCCGGGCGAGGTGAGATAGCGCGCGCCGATCTCGTAGAGCACCGCGGCGGAATAGCTGCGCATCTGGCTGCTCATCTCCAGCAGCACGCGGGTGTACTGGTGCGGCTTGACCAGCCGCTCCTTGATTTCGTCGGGATAGCGCCAGGTCACCATGCAGGGCCGTCCCCTGCCCTGCTCCTCGATCGTGACGGTACCCAGCAACTGCGACGACACCCACCGCTTGAGGGAACTGCTGCTGGTCGACCACTCGATGGTCGTGGCCTGCATGTCGCGCAGGTGCGATTTCAGCAGTTCGGTGTTGTTGGAATTGAAACGGGCATCGCCGATCAGCTCGCTCAGCGTCAGCTTGTAGACCGGCTCGTCCACGCCCTGGCGCTGGGAGTGATAGAGCAGCGCGTTGTAGATGCGGCGCGACAGCAAGGTGAGCCGACCGCGCTTGGGACGAATGGCAATGGCCTCGTTGGCCTTGGCCACGCTCTGTTCCTCGGCGGAGGGTGATTGCCGTGGCGGAGACCGTGAATGTGAATTTTCTTCCTCGTCCATGCGCTGCAGCGGCAATAAAGTGGTTTCACATCATGCCTTTGCATTGTGATTCAGTCAATTCACATTAGACGTGCAACGGTGCCTTGGTTAGTTTGCAATAAACACTTGGGATATTGAAGAGTTGGGCTTGCATTTTCCTGTGTCGTGACAGGTACTTACGTCAATGTCTGTGAGAAGGGTTGGGATTGAATGTGAGAACGGTTGGGTTTTGATGTGAGCCTCGTTGGGAAACAAGCGCTACTTTTGTGAGTTCGGATGGGTTCCAATGTGAGTGGATATGGGTTGCCGCCCTGCCCTTGACCTGTGAAAAGGCACAAACCCGGCGATGCAGCCCCCTTATGGGGTACCGAAGACGCCCCGCCCCCGTTCGCGACCCCCTGAGCTGCCGTGCCCAGCGCTCCCGAGGACCCTGATCCCCAACCGTCCTCACAATACTTGGAGCTGGTAAGGCGGGCTTGTCGGTAAAACTTGTCCATTCGACAGATTCTCATAGAATTGCCGGATTCTGTCGAATAAGGCTATACAAAATGTCAGTTCCCGTGCCGTCGGTCAGTGGAAACCTGGTTTCCACCGAACTCCAGGTTCCACCCCGCCAAACCATCAACATGCAAAAGATTGCGGCGCTCGCTACGCGCGCCGGGTCGATGGTGGAGCAGATCCGCGGCATGCTGCTGGCGCCCGAGGCCCGCAAGATTCCGCCGACCTACTCCACGGCCCAACTGTCCGCGCTCTGCGGCGTCGACAAAGCCCATGTGGCCTACCGCATCACCAAGGAAGATCTTCCGGCCGGCCGGCTGACGCCCTCGGGCGGCAAGCGAACCTTCGAGCTTGACGAACTGCGCCGCTGGACCAGGACCTACCGCGCGGAAAAGATGCGTCCGGCGGGCCGCAAAGCCATCACCATTGCGGTGGGCAACTTCAAGGGCGGCGTGGCCAAGACGACCACCGCCATGGTGCTGGCACAGGGCCTGAGTCTTCGCGGCCACCGCGTGCTGGCGATCGACACCGATCCGCAGGGTTCGCTCACGACGCTGCACGGTCTGCTGCCCGAGGCCGAGGTTACCGAGGACATGACGATCGGCCCGCTGTGCGATGGCAGCGAAAACGACATCCGCTACGCCATCCGGTCGACCTACTGGGACGGGATCGACCTGGTCGCGGCCGCGCCTTTTCTCTTCTCCGCGGAGTTCGCCCTTCCCGCCCGCCAGATGCAGCAGCCCGGCGCCAAGTTCTGGGACGTGCTGAACGAAGGCCTCGAGTCGGTCCGGGATTTGTACGACGTGATCGTGATCGATACGCCACCTTCCTTGTCATATGTCACTATCAATGCGCTGTGGGCCGCGAACGGCATCGTCGTTCCGGTGCCGCCCTCGGGCCTTGACTTTGCGTCGTCGGCGCAGTTCTGGTCCCTGCTTGCCGATCTTGGCGGCAATCTCGACGGCCAGAGCAAGGACCGCGAAGGCAAGGCCTTCGACTTCCTCCATGTGCTGCTGAGCCGTGTGGACGCTGCTGACCCGGCCATGCCGGCCGTTCGGCAGTGGATCCAGGCGACCTACGGCGAATACACGCTGCCAGTCGAGATTCCCAAGACCAGTGTGACCAGCAACAAGGCAGCCGAATTCGCCACGGTCTACGACGTGCAGAAATACGAAGGGGCCGCCAAGACCTACAAGCGCGCGGTCGACGCCTACGACTCGTTCGTGGAACTCGTCGAGCAGTCGGTGATCGGCGCCTGGACGGCACAGGGGAGGGCTGCGCAATGAGCATCGTGCCACCGCAGGCCAACAACCCTTCGGGTGGAAACCTGGTTTCCACGCGGCCCGTACTTCGATATGTTCCAGCCGGATCGCAGATCCTGAAGTCCGTGGAAACCTGGTTTCCACGACGGCGGTTCCCAGAGCCCGTGAGGGTGGGCGAGGGCGCCGGGCGCGCCCGCCAACCGTCGGGTTCCACGGCATCGAGCGCAGCGCACGGCGCGTCAAGGAGTGTCCAACATGGCTAGCACCCGCAAGCGGCTGGAGGCGTTGACCGCCGGCCTGATGCTTCCAGAAGCCGCCAAGGATCCGGTCGCTGCGCCGGCCTCGGCCACGTCGGCCATGGAGCCGCCCTCCGCATCCAATGCCGTGGAAACCAGGTTTCCACCGGCCGTTGGTGGCAGCCTCGCGCCCCGCACCGGCCCGGGCCAGATGATGGCTTTCCGTGGCCAGATCCAGCAGGTCGAAGGCGAGATGGCGGCGCTGCGCGAAAAGCTCAGCCAGTACGAAGGCTCGCTGCCGACGCGGAAGATGGATCCCAAGACCATTCATCCGAGCCGCTGGGCCAACCGCCACGACGCTTCGTTCTCGAGCAGCGCCTTCGCCGGCCTGAAGGCGGACATCGAGCACGCGGGCGGCAATGTGCAGCCGATTCTGGTGCGGCCGATCAAGGAGGAGCCGGGCCAGTTCGAGATCGTCTTCGGCCATCGCCGGCATCGGGCAGCGCTGGAGTTGGGCATTCCCGTGCTGGCTTCGATCTGGGTCGACGAACTGGGGGATGCAGCGCTTTTTGCTGCAATGGACCGCGAGAATCGCGAACGTGCGGACCTGTCCAACTATGAGCAGGGCTTGATGTACCAGCGCGCGCTCGAGGAGCAGCTGTTCCCGACCCAGCGCCAGCTTGCCGAGGCGCTGGGCGTGAGCCACACCTGGGTGCGCAAGGCGTTGCTGGTCGCGCAGCTGCCGCCGGCCGTGGTGGAGTGCTTCCGCAGTCCGCTCGAGATCAGCTTCCGCCATGCCGAGCAGATCAACGCGGCGATGGAAAAGGATCGGCGCGGTGTGCTGAAGCGCGTCGAAAGGCTGCGGGGCCACAGCCTCGCGCCTGCCATGGTGGTCGCCCGGCTGCTCGACGCGAAACCGGGCTTCGAGCGTTCGGAAAAGCTGGACGTCGTTGCTGGCGGCCAGAAGCTCGGCACGCTGGTTCGCGCCAAGAGCGGCGAGATCACGATCACCCTCAGCCCCGAAGCCGCGATCGATGCAAGCCCGGAGGCACTGGAAACCGGGATCGGCGAGGCCCTGCGCAAGGCACGCACCTTGTAAGACGAGGGGCCGCCCCGACACGGGCAGGCCTGAATGTGAGAGCCGTTGGGATTCTCCGCACGTGCGACCTGCGCCTGCCAACGCGCACTGACAGAAAGAAAAAGGGGAGGGGGAGGGGAGGGGAGCGTTCCGGGCATGCCGTTTGCCAGTCGATTGGTATGCATACTGGCCCCCTATACGAGCAGGCGGTGCAACTGACCCCGAAGGCCGCACGGATTGCCGCTCTTCTTCTCGTCGCCGACGATGCCATCCCGGCGCCCCTGCGGCGCTCGCTCGGCATCGCCCTTTCGGCCTCCGCAGGCGCGGCCAGCGATGGCTCCGCACCGTGGACGCCGGAGGACCTGGATGCCACGGCCGCGCGGCGCTTCGTGGCGGCCTGTCTGGAGGCAGCGCGGCGCCGGCCTCCTCAGTCCGCCGTGATGCCCGGCAACTCGCCCGGCTAGTCTCCGCGTCCTCGATCCGAGTGCATCTCCTTGAGCGTGCATTCTTCCGCGAGGCTGGGCGCCTCGGCCTCGATTTGTGCGGTTTCCTGGGGCTGTGCCGCCTTCACAGGGGCCTTGCCGTGGGCGCTCGGCACAGGACGAAAACGCCAAATAGCGCGGCGTTCATGACAAGTGCCAGTACGACCAGCTTTTCGTAGAGCGAAGAAATTCTCTGTAAGTGAAGAAGTTTCAAGGAGCACTCCTGCGCATTGGCTGCAAACATTGCGGTAGCGGGACGGGACGCTGAACATAGGTGAGCGGCCCCAGCGACGCGTCCTCGGAACCAATGACAGCCTTGCTGCGTTGTTTTAGTCACACAGCGGCGGGCGCCGCAGGCCTGGCTTGGCCGCGGGCAGAATGGGTTGAAACCCCGACCGACAAGTCGATGGGCACCCCCAAAGCGGCCTGAAGCCAGGCACTGGACACCCGCTGACCGCGCGATAAAATCGTTTGAAATCAATAACTTAGGTCGGACACCTTATCTAGGTGCGATCTTGCAACACAAAATGTGTATTGATGATTACTCGAGTTATCATCAAGGCAATTCATGACACAGACCATCGTCCAAGCTCCAGCCCAGCAGCCACTCAGCGCCATGTTCCGCCTCGCCGTGCGGTGTCGGCTGATCTCCGCCTAGACTTGAACCACATGGCTTCCGTCCCTACACCCTCCCAATTGGCCCACATCGATGATGATGAGCTCGCGCGCCTCGCGGTGAGCTGGCGCGCGCTTGCCGGGCGCGGCGACCGCGAAGCCTTCGGAATCGCGCATGCGCTCGAGGTCGAACAGCGCCGGCGCACGCGTGAGAGCCAGCTGCAGCAGTTGCCGCCAGAGGCGCCTCCCGAACCCAGGCCGTGGTGGAAGTTCTGGCAATCGACCGGCGAGCGGAACCCGACGTCGGCTTCATGAAGCACGGCACCGCGCGCAAGCTGCACCGCGGGCACTTTGCGTTCATGCGGGCCCTGGCGCAGGGCCTGGATGAAAGGGCGAGTTGGGACCGCTACCTGCGGCTGGAGGGCGAACACACCGATCTGCGCACGGTGCGCCGCACCATCGGTTGGATCCGCGACGAGTTCGCGGCGGCCGCGCGGCGCGAGCACAGGCCGGGCACCGCCCGCCTGATCCTTCTCGATCCCGATCGATTCCCCGCGGCGCCGGCATTGCCGAGCCTTGCCGAATTTGCTGCGGCGCAGGGCCTGGAGGACTTCTCCGAAACGGAGCAGATCGAAGCCTACGAAGCAGCCTATCCCGCCGCGGGTAGGGGAGGGCAGGGCGCACGACCCTCGCGCCGTGCCCAGGTCATCGAGCGCCAGCTCGATGCGCTGCGCTGGCTCGAGAACCTGGTCGCGCAAGATCCGCGTCCCGGCGACAGCGTGTCGGCGTGGCTCAATCCCTCGGTTGCCGCGCGCCTCGAGCGCGCCGGCGTCTCGACGCTTTCCGCCCTCGTCGACCGCGTCAACGGCATTGGCGCGCGCTGGTGGGTGCACGTGCCCGGCGTGGGCGAACTCAAGGCAGCGCGCATCCTCGACTGGCTGTGCGCAAACCAGCAGGCGCTCGGATTGCGTATTGGTTCCCATGCCTTGAAGCCGAGGACGCAGCTCGCTCCGCTGGCGCTCGCGGCCGTGGTGCCGACCGGAACGGCGCTCGTGCCATACGAAAAGTTCGTTCTTCCTGCCGATCTCGATGGCAGTGCCGGCACCAACCGCGCGCCACGCGAACGCTGTCTGCTCATGGCCGCCAACGACCACGAGGCGATCGGCGCGTGGCTCAGCGCCAAGCGTCCCGGCGATGGAGGCGGCGAGCTTTCGGCCACCCAGCGCTCCTACCGCAAAGAGGCCGAGCGCCTGCTGCTCTGGGCCGTGCTGGAGCGGCGCAAGGCACTGTCGTCGCTCACCGCCCTGGACGCCACCGACTATCGCGACTTTCTGCTCGATCCGCCCGACAGCTGGTGCGGTGCGCGCCACCACCAACGCTGGTCGCCCCTGTGGCGGCCGATGGAAGGGCCGCTCGCGCCGTCGGCGCTGCGCCAGGCGATCGCCATTCTGCGGAGTCTTTGCGCGTTCCTCGTCAACCAGAACTACCTGGTGGGCAACCCGTTCGCGACCCTCGCGCCGCCGCCCGGCCTGCAGCAGCCGCTCGATTCGCGCCGCGCGCTGAGTTTTGCGCAATGGGACCACGTCGACGCGCTCCTACAGGCGCATGCCGACACCGAGGCGAGGCGCCGGCTGCGCCGCGGCATGCGCTGGCTCTATGCGACCGGACTGCGGCTGGCCGAGATCACGGGAGCGAAATGCGAGGACCTGGAGCAGGTCGAGTACCGCACCGCCGACGGTATGTCCGCAATCGGCTGGCAGCTGGCTGTGGCGGGCAAGGGCGGGCGCCGCCGGCAGGTGCCGGTGCCTTCCACGCTCGTGGCCGAGCTCGAGGACGAACTCGCGCGGCATGGCTTCGAACGGCAAGTCGGCGCCGTGGGCAACCGCGGCATCCATGTGCTGGCGCGTTTCGACGCCGAGTCGCGGCGCCCGGCCGCCTGGTCTGCCTCGGGGCTTTACCAAGCGATCAAGGCGTTCGTCGCCCAAGCCGCCATCGGCCTGGAGGGCGCAGACGCGCTGCAGTTGAAGAAAGCGAGCACTCACTGGCTGCGCCACTCGCATGGCGCCCACGCGCTGCACGGCCGCGAGGGGCAGGTGCCGGTGCCGATCCAGATTGTGCAGAACAATCTCGGCCATTCATCGGTGGGAACGACGGCCATCTACCTGACCGCTGAACGTGCGCCCAGCTTGGCGCCGGTGCGGGCCGCCGGCTAGAGCTTAATTTCACGCAGGCATACCAAGGCGTGCCGCGCACCCTCGCGCCCAGCCATACCGAAACGCGCTAGCAGCTAGCGCGGTTGCATCCTCGCTCGATGCCCCTGATCCGCGCAAGATGCACGGCATGCACACCCGCGCCATCCGCTCTTCTTCCTCTTCAACGGACCCGGCCATCCGCCAGCCCGGCTAGCACCATGGACAAGGACTGGCTCTCGTTCCATCCCGCGCCGTCGAAGCCGCACTTCACGCCGCCGCCCGGTGCGGTGGACGCGCACTGCCATGTATTCGGCCCCGCGGCGGCGTTTCCTTTCGCGCCGGAGCGCAAGTACACGCCGTGCGATGCTTCGAAGGACCAGCTCTTTGCGCTGCGCGATCTACTGGGCTTCGAGCGAAACGTGATCGTGCAAGCGACCTGCCACGGCAACGACAACCGTGCGCTGCTTGATGCGCTGGCGCATTCGAATGGCGGCGCCCGCGGCGTGGCCTCTGTGGCGGCGGACGTGAGCGACGCCGAGCTCCACCGGCTCCATGAGGCCGGCGTGCGCGGCGTGCGCTTCAACTTCCTCAAGCGCCTGGCCGACTTCACGCCGCGCGAGGTGCTGATGAGCATCGCCGAGCGCATCGCGCCGCTGGGCTGGCACGTGGTCGTGTACTTCGAGGCCGGGGACCTGCCCGAGCTGTGGGACTTCTTCACGCGCCTGCCCACCATCGTGGTGGTCGACCACATGGGCCGCCCTGATGTGAGCCAGCCGGTCGACGGGCCGCAGTTCGAGCGTTTCGTGACCCTGCTGCGCGAGCATCCGAACATCTGGTCGAAGGTGAGCTGCCCCGAGCGCCTGTCGCTCGCCGGTCCGCCCACCTACGACGACGTGGTTCCCTTCGCGCGGCGCCTGGTCGAATCGTTCCCGGACCGCGTGCTGTGGGGCACCGACTGGCCGCACCCCAATCTCAAGGCCCACATGCCCGACGATGGCACGCTGGTCGACATGATCCCGCGCATCGCGCCGACGGTCGAGCTGCAGCGCCAGCTGCTCGTGGACAACCCGATGCGTCTGTACTGGTCCTAGACCGTGCACGGGGGCGCAGCCCTAGACTAGGCGCCATGGACCTCAAGCAGCTGGAGTACTTTGTCCGTGTGGCGGAGCTCGGGAGCTTCACGCGGGCGTCGATCGTGATCGACGTCGCGCAGCCCGCGCTCAGCCGGCAGGTCCGCCAGCTCGAAGTAGAGCTGCGGCAGAACCTCTTGACGCGCAACGGCCGCGGCGTCACTGTGACCGATGCCGGCAAGCTGCTGCTGGAGCACGCCCGGGGCATCCTGCACCAGATCGAGCGCGCAAAGGAAGACCTCGGCCGCATGCGCGGCGCGCTCGCCGGCCGCGTCGTGGTGGGCCTGCCGCCCAGCATCGCGAAGCGCATCGCCGTGCCACTGACGCGCGCATTCCGCCACCAGCTGCCCGATGCGCGCCTCTCGATCACCGAGGCGCTCTCGAGCGCCATGCAGGAGTCGGTGATTGCCGGACGCATCGACCTTGCGCTGCTCTACAACCCCGCACCCTCGGCCGACATCGACAGCGTGGTCATCCTCGAGGAAGACCTGTACCTGGTGGGGCCGGCGCAGCCCGGTGGCACGGTCGACAGCGAAGTCTCGCTGCGCGAGGTGGCGTCGCAACCGCTCGTGATTCCGACCAAGCCCAATTCGATTCGCATGCTGGTCGAGGCGGAAATGGCAAACATCGGTTGCCGGCCGACGATCGCGATGGAGATCGATGGGGTGGCCGCGATCCTGGATCTCGTCATCGACGGGGTGGGGTTGGCCGTGCTGTCCTTGAATGCGGTGCTCACCGCGCCGCGCCCGAAGGCCTTTGCGACCCAACGGGTCACGGATCCGCAACTGCGCAGTCGGCTGGCGCTGGCCGTCAGTTCGCAGCGGCCCGCCACGCTGACGCAGCAGGCGGTGCTGAAGCTGGTCCGCGAAGTAGTGGCCGAGACGATGAACGGAACGGCACCGCCCGCGTGACCGGGCTTGGCGCCGCGTTGAGGCTCACTGCTTCGGAATGCCGGCCAGTCGGATGACTTCCGACCAGCGCTGGATCTCGTTCTTCAGGAGTTCCGCCTGCTGCTGCGGCGTGCTGCCCTGCGCCTCCACGCCAATCTGGCGCAGCCGCTCCTTGACCTCGGGCGCGGCCAGCGCCGCGTTGACTTCCTTGTTGAGCCGCTCGACAACGGCCGGCGGCGTTTTCGCGGGCACCGCAAAGGCGTTCCAAGAGGCGACGTTGAACTTGGGCGCACCGCTCTCGGCGACGGTAGGCGTGTCCGGCAACGCGAACGAGCGCTTGGTGCCCATGACCGCGATCGGCCGCAGCGACTTGCCGCTGATCTGCCCGAGAAGGGGCGCAAGGATCTCGACGCCGGCATCGATCTGTCCGCCGCGCAGCGCAGTGATCATGGCCGGGGAGCCGTTGAACGGAATCACCTGCGCGTCGATGCCGGTGCTGCGCTTGAGGAGCTCGGCCGCCAGATGCTGCGTGCTGCCAACGTTGATCGTTCCGATGTTGACGGTGCCCGGATGCGCCTTCGCATAGGCCAGCAGCTCCTGCATGGTCTTGAACTTGGAGTCCGCCGAGGTCACGACGGCCAGATCGAAATAGCCGATCGTCGAGACCGGCGCGAAGTCCCGCGCGGTGTCGAACGGCAGGCGCTTGAAGAGGCCCACGCTCACGGCATTGCCGTTGGACATCAGCAGCACCGTGAGTCCGTCGGGCGGTGCCTTGGCCACGGTGTCGGCGGCGACCACGCCGCCCGCGCCGGGCTTGTTGTCCACGATGATGCTTTGCCCCATCAACTCGGACATCTTCTGCGCGACGACGCGTGCCGTGAGGTCGGCCACACCGCCGGGCCCGAAGGGCACCACGAGGCGGATCGGTTTGGTGCTGGAGGGCTGCCCATTGGCGCCCATGGCAATGGAGGCCGCGGCCAGCACGAGCGCCGACCGCCGCGAGATCTTGAGGAGGGTGTTCATGAGGTTCGATTCACTGTGGAACAAGCTTGCAATAGGTGTCAGAAGCGGTGCCGCATGCCGAGCACGAGGCTTCCGCGCCGCTCGTAGCCGGTGAGCCGGTCCGAAAGGTAGACCGCGTAGAGGTCGGTGCGTTTGGAAAGGTAGTGGTCATAGCCGAGCGCCGCCGTCGTGCGGCTCGTATCGGTGATGGGCATGTCCCTGCGGGTCTGCGCGACGGATGCCATGATGCGGCCGGCGCCCACGGGCACCGCCACGCCGAGCTGCGTGGTCCGGGTCGTGGTGCGGATGTCGGGCGTGTCGGTATGAAAATACTGGCCGTAGAACTTCACCGCTTCGAAGTCGTACGAGAGTCCGGCCATCTGCGCCTTCTGGCTCGAGATCGGCGCCGCCAGGCCCGGACCCGCCTTGACCTGCTGGGCCGAGACCACCGCGGCGAACGGGCCCTTGGCATAGTTGACCGTCAGGTTGACGTTGCGCACGCCCCCGCGGTTGGTCACCTCGCCAAGCCCATAGGCGGCGGACACGCGGAACCCCGCCATGTCGGGCGACGCGTACTGGAGCGTGTTGTCCCAGACGCTGTCGCCGAGCACCGCGCGGTTGTAGCCCGTGCTCCAGACCTGCAGCATCACCGGGCTCAGGTTGGCCGATGCGAGAAAGGGATTGAAGCTGCCGGTGGCCGCATAGAGCGCATTGGTCTGCCGGCCCGCGCTCACCTGGCCGTAGGCACCGCCGAGGCCGACATAGGCGTTGCGCGAGAAGTAGGAATCGGCCGTCGTCCGGCCGAAGGTGCCGCTGTCGGCCTGGAAGAAACTCTCCAGCGCGAAGAACGATCGCAGGCCGCCGCCCAGGTCTTCGCTGCCCTGCACGCCCCAGTAAGAGGTCGTCATGCCGCCGCTGTTCAGTACCTTGGTGCGGCCGGGCTGGTCGCTGCGGCGCAGCGAACCCACATACTCGTCGACGACACCATAGATGCTCACGCTGTCCACCGGCGGCGTTCCTTGCGCAAAGGCCGGAAGCGATCCGAGCGAAGCAGTCGTGAGGCCCGCCGCAAGGCAGGCGCGGGTGCGCATATCCATCTTCTTGTCTCCGTGTTTTTTGAAGCGCCGAAGGGTGTCTTTGGTCCTGACCCCTGGCGTGATGGACTATCGCCAGTGCGCGGGCGCGCCGCTATCCGGCCCGTCCACATCGAGATATGTCGCGGCGGCATGGCTGGGCGAAGGCCGCCCGGGATGCGCGTCAGCGCGCCGGCCGCGCCACCCCTTGCAGGCTGCTTCGCAGCGCGAGCTTGCGCACGATGGTCGAGAACGCCCGCGTGGCCGCGGCATCGCGCGCCACCGGCGACCACAGCATGCCGGGGGTGCGCACAGGCGTCGGGCTTTCGAGCCGGACCACGACGAGGCCCGAGAGTGCCGTCACCACGTTCGCGGCCAAGATGGACGCGAGCTGCGTCTTGGCGACCAGGTCCATCATCGGTGCGAGCGTGTTGATCTCGGCCACCACGTGCGGCTGCGCGCCGCAGGAACGGAAGCATTCGTCGAGCATCTGGCGCGTGGCGAAGCTCGCCGGCAGCAGCACCATCGGCAGCCGATGCAGCTCCACCATGCGCACGCGCTTGCGGCGCGCGAGCGGATGCTTCTTCGCCACCACCAGCACCATCTCCTCGTTGTAGAGCGGCTCGAACTGCAGCGGCCCCGGCGCGGCCGGCCGGTAGGCGATGCCCAGGTCCAGCGTGCCCTGCTGCAGCCGCGCGGCGATCTGGTCGGCCGAGAGCTCCTCGACCACCACCTTCACGCGCGGGTGCTTGCCATGGAAGCTCGCGATGCAATCCGGAATGAAGCCCAGGTTGAAGGTGTGCGTGGAGCCGACGCGCAGCTCGCCCGCCACGTCCGAGCTCTCCTGCCGCAGTGCGCCCAGCCCAAGGTCGATCTCGTGCAGGGCCTTGGTGCAGTAGTGCAGAAACTCGTCGCCCGCCTCGGTCAAGCTCACGCGCTTGCCGACGCGGTCGAACAGCGCGATGCCGATCTCTTCCTCCAGCTGCTTGATCTGGTGCGACAGCGTCGACTGCGTCACATGCAGGCGTTCGGCCGCGCGCGTGAAGTTCAGCGAGCCCGACAGGGCAATGAAGTAGCGAAGGTGCCGGAGTTCCATGGCGTTCCTTGGGACCAATGATCGATGGCATCGATGCTAACGATGAAAAACAATCATTTTCCGCATCCGCGGGCGCCACCTACAGTTTCTCCAACCCCGAACAACAACCCCAGGAGACCTCCCCGGTGCAAAAAGTCCTCAGCGGCATCAAGGTGCTCGAACAAGGCACGTTCATCACCGGCCCGGCGGCGGGCATGTTCCTCGCGGACCTCGGCGCCGAGGTGGTCAAGATCGAGCAGCCCGGCGCGGGCGATCCGTTCCGTGCCTTTCGCGGCGGCCTCTACAGCCCGCACTTCCAGACCTACAACCGCAACAAGCGCAGCATCACGCTGAACCCGAAGCTGCCCGAAGATGCGGCGGTGTTCGACGAACTGGTCAAGGACGCCGACGTCTACATCCAGAATTTCCGCCCCGGTGCGGCGGAGCGGCTCGGTGCCGGCGAGGCCCGGCTGCGCGACCTCAATCCGCGGCTCGTGTATTGCGCGATCAGCGGCTTCGGCCAGACAGGCCCTGCAGCTGCCCGGCCGGCCTACGACACGGTCGCGCAGGCCGCGAGCGGCTTTCTCAAGCTGCTGGTGAACCCGGCCAACCCGCGCGTAGTGGGCCCGGCGCTCGCCGACGCCATGACGGGCTTCTACGCCGCCTACGGCGTGCTCGGCGCACTGGTCGAACGCGGCCGCACCGGCCAGGGCCGCGCGGTCGAGGTGTCGATGCTCGAAGCCATGTGCCACTTCAACCTCGACGCGTTCACGCACCTCTTTTCCGAGAGCGAGGTCATGGGTCCGTTCAGCCGCCCGAGCGTGTCGCAGTCCTATGTGCTGGAGTGCGCGGACGGGCTGTGGATTGCGCTGCACATGTCCTCGCCGGAGAAGTTCTGGCAGGGGCTCGCCAACGCGATCGAGCGGCCGCGGCTCTTCGCGGACCCGCGCTTTGCCTCGCGCGAAGCCCGCATCGCGCACCAAGAAGACCTGATCGCGCTGCTCGGCGGCCTGTTCCGCCAGCACGGCCGCGCCGCATGGTGCGCGCGCCTCGAGGCCGAGGACGTGCCGCATGCGCCGATGTACGACACCCGCGAGGCGATGGAAGACCCGCAGGCGCGGCACCTGCAGCTGCAGGTGAGCGCACCGCATCCCGAAGGCGGCGAGTGGCACACGATCCGTTCGCCTGTGAGCTTCGACGGCGAGCGCCCGCTGGAGGTCAGCGCGCCGCCGATGCTCGGCGCCGACAACGCGGCCATCGTCACGCCCATCCGAAAGCGCCTGGGGCAGCCGGCCACCGCATAGCCGGGCCGCCCGAAGCCATTCAACAAAAAGCAGGAGACAAGCAAGCCATGACCCCATCGAACGAAAGCGAGCTGACGCAGACCGTGCTGCAGAGCCTGGAGGGCGCGCGCGACGCACGCTTCGCCCAGGTCATGCAGTCGCTGATCACGCACCTGCATGCCTTCATCCGCGAGGTGGACCTGACGCCCGCGGAGTGGATGCGGGGCATCGAGTTCCTGACCGCCACCGGCCAGACCTGCACCGACAAGCGCCAGGAGTTCATCCTGCTGTCTGACACGCTGGGCGCGTCGATGATGGTGGTGATCCTTGACCAGCTGCGCGCCGCAGCGGGCAAGCGCGGCCGGGCGGGCGCCGAGGCCACGCAGGCCACCGAGATCACCGAAGCCACGCACGCGACGGTGCAGGGCCCCTTCTACTGGGAGGGCGCGCCCGACCTGCCGCTCGGCGCCGACGTGGCGCAGGGCGCGCGCGGCGAGCCGACCTTCTACAGCGGCCGCATCACCGACACCGAGGGCCGGCCGCTCGCGGGCGCGCTGCTCGACATCTGGTCCGGCGACGGCGAGGGCGTGTACGACATGCAGGTCGAAGGTGCCGCCATGGCGGCGCGCGGACGCATCCGCACCGACAGCGAGGGCCGCTACTGGTTCTGGTCGATCCGGCCGAGCTTCTATCCGATCCCGACCGACGGCCCGGTAGGACGCATGCTGGAAGCCATGGGCCGCCATCCGAACCGGCCCGGCCACATCCACATGATGGTCTCGGCGCCGGGCCACGTGCCCGTGACCACGCATCTCTTCGTGGCCGGCAGCCCGTACATCGAGTCCGACGCCGTGTTCGGCGTGCGTCCAAGGCTCATCGTCGATTTCGAATCGCATCCCGCGGGCCGCGCGCCCGACGGCCGGACGCTGCAGACCCCGTACTGGTCCGCGCACTACGACTTCCGCCTTGAACCCCGCATGCCTGAACACCAGAAATACGCCACATGAAAATCGGAAAGTCCACCGTCCCGAGCACCGCCATCTGCACCTCGGACGAACACACCATCGTCGTGCGCGGCCAGGACCTGTGCCAGGAGCTCATCGGCCACCTGTCCTTCACGGATTATTTCTTCCTGCTGCTCACCGGCCGCCGCCCCGATGCGGCCTGCAGCGTGGTGCTCGATGCCACGCTGGTCGCCATTGCCGAACACGGCCTCGTGCCGAGCGTGCAGGCCAGCCGCATGACCTTCGCGGCGGCGCCCGATGCGCTGCAGGGCGCGGTGGCGGCGGGGATCCTGGGCTGCGGCTCGGTCATCCTCGGTGCGTCTGAAACGGCCGGCCGCCTGTTCATGGACGTGGCGGCACGCGTCGACGCGGGTGCCGGGCTGCACGACGCGGCCACGGCGGCCATCACCGAGCTGAAAGCCGCGCGCGCGCCGATCCCGGGCTATGGCCATCCGCTGCACAAGTCGCGCGATCCCCGGGTCGAGCGCCTGATCGACGTGGCGGCGCAGGCGGGCGCCGACCTGCGCTACGTGCGCATCGCGCAGGCGCTGGAGGAGGTGATTCCGGACATCGTCGGCAAGGCGCTGCGCATGAATGTCTCGGCGGCGATTCCAGCGGTGCTGCTGGGCGTCGGGTTTCCTGTCGCGTCGCTGCGCGGCGTGCCCATCCTGGCGCGCACGGCGGGCCTGATCGCCCACCTGGGGGAAGAGGCTGAGACGCCGAGCGGCTTCGCGCTGTCCTACCAGGCCACGCGCGAGCTGCGATACGACGGCAGCGTGCCGGCGGGCTTCGGAGCGGCCTCATGAAGCGTCGCCCATGGCTGGCCGCGGCAACGCTGTGGACGGCCGGCGCCTGGGCCCAGGCCGGCGACGGCCGTGCCATCAAGCTGGTCGTGCCGTTCGCGGCCGGCACCTCGACCGACATCGTGGCGCGCGTGCTGGCCGACGCGCTGGGGCGCCAGCTCTCGCAGCCAGTGATCGTCGACAACAAGCCTGGCGCGGGCGGCGCCATCGGCAGCGAACTGGCCGCGCGCTCGGGCGCCGACGGACACACCGTACTGCTCGGCACCGTCGGCACGCATGCGATCAACGCCTCGCTCTACAAGCGGCTCTCCTACCAGCCGCAACGGGACTTCGTGCCGCTCGGATTCATCGGAGCCACGCCCACGCTGCTGGTGGTGTCGGCCGCGGCGCCATGGAAGAGCGTGGCCGACCTGCGGGGCGCCAGCGGCAAGTCGATGAGCTTTGCCTCGGCGGGCAACGGCACCTCGGGCCATCTGGCGGGCGAGACGCTGAACCTGCGGCTCGGCAAGGACTTCGTGCACGTGCCGTACCGCGACGGCGCGCAGGCACTCACCGAAGTGATGGCGGGCAACGTGCATTTCATGTTCTATCACCCGGCCGCCGTGTTGCCGCAGATCCGCGCCGGCAAGCTGCGCGCGCTCGGCGTGTCGAGCGCGAAGCGGAGCCTGGCTGCACCCGAGGTTCCCACACTCGCGGAGCAGGGCATCGCCAACTTCGATCTCGTGGCCTGGTTCATGTTGTATGCACCGGTCGACATGCCCGCCGCGCAGCGCGATCGCCTGCGCGATGCCACGCAGGCGGTGCTCGCACAGGCGGCGGTGCGCGACAAGCTCGCGGCCCAGGGCATCGAACCGATGGCCATGACCGCGGCGGAGATGGTGGCGTTCGGCGCGGCCGAGATCGCGAAGTGGGGCGAGGCGGTGCGGCGCTCGGGCGCGCAGGTGGATTGAAGAGAAAGAGAAGAAGAGAAGAAGAGCCAAATGCCCGGCCATATCGGGCGGCAAGCGGAATGTTCAAAAACGGGCACAGCGTTGCCCAAGGAGACAAGAAATGCGTTCGACTACCCTCAAGAAAATGCTTGGCCTGGTGCTGGGCCTTGCGGCCGGGCTGGCATCGACCCTGTCGGCTGCGCAGACGGCGGAATGGCCGAGCAAGCCGATCAGGATCGTGGTCGGGTTCGCGCCCGGCACGCCGCCCGACATCTTCGCGCGCATGTACGGCGACTACGCGAGCCGCAAGCTCGGTGTGCCGGTGCTCATCGACAACAAGCCCGGCACCGCGGGCAACCTCGCGTCCGACACGGTGGCCAAGGCGCCGGCCGACGGCTACACCTTTCTCTACAACCTCTCCACGGCGTTCACGATCAACCCGTACATCTACAGCAAGCTGCCGTTCGATCCGGACAAGGACCTGGTGCCCGTCGCCACGACGATGCGCCAGGGCCTCGTGCTGATCGCGAATGCGAAGTTCCCGGCCAAGACCATCAAGGACCTCGTGGCCGCGGCCAAGGAGAAGCCCGGCGTCTACTCGCATGCCTCCTACGGCGCGGGCAGCCCGTCGCAGCTGATCGTCGAGTCGCTCAAGGACGAGGTCGGCATCACCATGCTGCACGTGCCGTACCGCGCGAGCCCGATCGCCGACCTGGTGGGCGGACAGGTCGATACGCTGATGGAGCCCATCGCCACGGGCTATCCGCTCATCAGCAGCGGCCGCGTCCATGCGCTGGCCTATTCGGGGCCCACACGCCACCCCGCGCTGCCCGACGTGCCCACGCTGTCCGAGGTGATGCCGGGCTTTTCGATGATGTCGTGGCACGGCATCTGGGCACCCGCGAACACGCCGACCGCGGTGCTCGAACGGTTCAATGCGGTGTTCGTCGAGGCCAGCAAGGACCCCGACCTCGCCAAGCGCATCAAGGACCTCAACAGCGAGCCGCTCGGCGTGTCACGCACCGAAATGACCGCCATGGTGCGCCGCGATGCCGAGATCTACAGCCGTGTCGTGAAGGCCCGCAACATCCGCGTGGACTGACCGGGAAGCCCGCGGCGGATCGCCGCCTCCCCTCGAAGCATTGCGGTTAGCATATTCCGCTGCACAAGGGCGGGGTGCCAACCAATGCGGATATTGCTTGTAGAGGACGACAAGGTACTGGCGGACGCGCTCTCGCGTGCGCTGGTGCAGTCCGCCCACGCCGTGGACATCGTCTCCACTGGCGAAGAGGCCGACCATGCGCTCGCCCTCGGCATCTACGATCTCGCGATCCTCGACATCGGCTTGCCAAAGCTCAGCGGCCTGGACGTGCTGCGCCGGCTGCGTGCGCGCAAGTCCACCATGCCGGTGCTGATGCTGACTGCGTTCGACACGCTGCAGGACCGCGTGCGCGGGCTCGACCTGGGCGCCGACGACTACCTGGCCAAGCCCTTCGACCTGCCGGAGCTTGAAGCGCGCGTGCGTGCGCTGCTGCGCCGCAGTACCAACTCCACGCCGTTTCTGGAACACGGCCGGCTGCGCTTCGACACCGTGGGCCGGCGCGTGTTCTACGACAAGCGACCTCTGGATTTGTCGCCGCGCGAGCTCGCCGTGCTCGAGCTGCTGATGATGCGCGAAGGTCGCGTCGTTGGCAAAGAGCAGATGGTTAACCATCTCTACGGCTGGGGCGACGAGGTCGGCGAGAACGCGATCGAGGTCAACGTCTACCGGCTGCGCAAGAAGCTGGAGCCGCTCGGGTGCGAGATCCGCACGGTGCGCGGCATGGGCTACCTGATGGACCGCAGCGATGCGGAAACCTGAGCCGAGGCTGCGGCGCAAGCTGCTGGCCTGGCTGCTCGGACCGCTTGTGGTGCTGCTGGTGCTCGACACCGGAGCCGCCTACTGGAACTCGCTGCGTTTTTCCGACCTGGCCTACGACCGCGCGCTGTACGAGATCGGGCGCGAGATCGTGCTGCACGTGAAGCTCGACGACGGCACACGTCCGCGGCTCGATCTTTCCGAGGCCGCGAGCAACATCCTCTTGCTCGACCAGGAAGACCTGCTCTTCTACCGCGTGGTCGGCGAGGACGGCACGACGCTCGGCGGCGACGCCGAAATGCCGCCGCCGCAGCGCGCCGCAGAACCCGGCAAGCCGCGCGTCTACCGCGACACGGTGCGAGGCGAGCCGGTGCGCATGCTCGTGGCGTGGATGCCCGTTGGCGCCGACGCCGCGACGCCGAAGGTCCTGGTCCAGGTCGCCGAGACCCTGCACAAGCGCACGCGCCTGGCCTGGGAAATGGTCGCCAACGTGGTGGTGCCGCAGCTGCTCCTGATCGTGATGGCCACGGCCGTGGTCTGGTTCGGCGTCTCGCGCGGACTCGAGCCGCTGCAGCGGCTGCGGCGCGCGGTGTCCGATCGGTCGCACCTGGACCTGAGCCCGATCGATACGCACGACGTGCCAGGCGAGGTGCGGCCGCTGGTGGATGAAGTCAACGAGCTGATGGCGCGCCTGGGGCGCACCTTCGACTTCCAGAGCCGCTTCGTGGCCGATGCCGCGCACCAGCTGAAGACACCCGTCAGCGGCCTGAAGGCGCAGATCGAACTGGCGTTGCGGGAGAACGACGCGGAACGCGTGCGCCACTCGCTCGCGCAGCTCTACATCAGTGCCGACCGGCTCTCGCGGCTGGTGCGGCAGCTGCTCTCTCTCGCCCGCAACGAGCCCGGCGCGCTTGACGCCATGCAACTGCAGCCGCTCGACCTGAATGCCTACGTGCTCGAGGTCAGCATGGACTGGGTGCCGCAGGCGCTCAAGCGCGACATCGACCTCGGCTTCGAAGGCGTCGAGCATCCGCTGGTGATCAACGCCGACCGGGACCGCTTGCGCGAGCTGATCAACAACCTGATCGACAACGCGATCCGCTACAGCCAGCCGAGCGGCCGCGTGACGGTTCGGGTGAGCCAGAGCGATGGCGACCACTGTCGCTTGGCCATCAGCGACGACGGGCCGAGCGTACCGGTGGAGGAGCGCGCGCGCATCTTCGAGCGCTTTCACCGCCTGCTCGGCACGCAGGAGGATGGCAGCGGTCTGGGCCTTGCCATCGTCAGCGAGATCGCCACGCTGCACGGCGCGCGCATCACGCTGGAGGAAGACATCGACGGCGTGGGCAACACCTTCAGCGTCTTCTTCCCGTTGCGCTCGGCCTGAACCGGCGGGCCGACTGTAAGCTGGCTGACAGCTGGCAGACAAGCAACTGACAGCCTGACGGCAGAAAGGTGACAGCGCAGGCCCGTAGCCTCGGACCCGACGGAACCGATGTGGTTCCGCGCCCCACTTCGAGGAGACACCATGTCGTTTTTGTCCAGTCCGGATTTCTGGATTGCCCTTTCGCAGATCATCCTGATCAACATCGTCCTGAGCGGCGACAACGCCGTGGTCATTGCGATGGCCTCCCGCTCGCTGCCGCCTGCGCAGCAGAAGAAAGCAATCCTGTTCGGCAGCATGGGCGCCATCGTGCTGCGCGTGGTGCTGACCTTCTTTGCCGTGTACCTGCTGACGCTGCCTTACCTCAAGCTGGTGGGTGCGGCGCTGCTGTTCTGGATCGGCATTGGCCTGCTCAAGGGCGATGAAGGCGAAGAAAACCTGGACGGGCATTCGAGCCTGGCCGCCGCCATCAAGACCATCGTGGTCGCTGACCTGGTCATGAGCCTGGACAACGTCGTGGGCGTTGCCGCCGCTGCCAAGGGCAACGTGCCGCTGCTGGTGTTCGGTCTCGTGATCAGCATTCCGCTGATCATCTTCGGCAGCACGCTGATCCTGAAGCTCATGGATCGCTTCCCGATCATCATCACGCTCGGTGCAGCCCTGCTCGGCTGGGTCGCCGGCGAGATGGCGATGTCGGATCCGTCCATCGCTGGATGGGCCGCCAACCAGCATGCGCTGCACAAGATCGTGCCCGCGATCGGCGCCATCTCCGTCGTCGTGATCGGCAAGTGGCTGACCAGCCGCCGGAAGCAAGAGCCGGCGCAAGAGCCGGAACCCGCCAACCAGTCGGCTTGAAGGTGTTGGCGTGAGACGGCGCATTCTGGTCCCCATCGACCCGACCGAGCCGGCCCGCACGCGCTCTGCCATCGAGCAGGTCGTGCGCATCTGCCGGCATGAGCCGGCGGCCGTCCGGCTGCTGCGGGTACAGCCCGTGGTCTCCGGCCACGTCGCGATGTTTTTCGACGCGCAGGAGCTGCGCGAGCTGCAGCAAAGCGCGGGCGCAGAAGAACTGCAGTTCGCGCAAAACCTGCTCGCCATGTCGGGCGTGTCGTGCAGCAGCACCGTGGTGATCGGCCGCAGCGCCGAAACCATCGTTGCGGCCGCACGCGACTTCGGATGCGATCGCATCGTCTTCGGCCGCGAGGAGCCCAGCCTCGCCGGGCGCATCTTCGGCTCGCTGGCGCAGCAAGTGCGCCAGCTGCTGGGCGCGAGCGGCGATCTGCAGGTCATCGGCTCCTGACCTCGGCACCGGCTTCGGCCGGTTCCCGCAGTCCGTTGTTCGGCGGAAGGGCCTGCAATAGCGAATGCATTCGTACTAAACAAGGCGTCATCCAATCGATGACGCCTTTTCTTTTGCCCGCAAGCTGCTGGAAGGGCACTGCAAGGCCCGTTGCTATCATCGAAAAATGCAGCCCAGAACGACCGCCTTGGCGGCGAAGGAGACACATTGCGGCTCAAGCTGAGAACGAAGACCGCACTGCTGGTCACATCGCTCGTGCTCGCCCTGGTGGGTGCCACCGGCGGGTGGCAATACCGAAACCTCTCCAGCGAGTACGTCGACCTGATGCGCGAGCAGCAGCAGGCGCTGACCGAGAGCGCCGCGGCGGATCTCGACTACAAGCTGGGCGTACATCTGGCCGCCCTGTCGCGTGCGGCCCGCGAGCTCGGCGAACGCGGCTTCGCCGATCCCGCGGCGCAGCAGCGCTTCCTCGCGGACAAGGACCTGCGCGCGATGTTCGACAACGCCGCGCTGGCCACGCCCGACGGCGCCATCGTCGCCATCAATCCGCCCGCCGCCCAGCCGCCGAACGTTGCCGACCGCGACTACTTCAAGCGGGTGCGTGACCTGCGCCAACCCGCCATCTCCGCGCCCTTGCTCACCAAGGGCAGCCACCAGCCGGCCGTGGTCATGGCCGTACCCGTCGAGGCACCGGACGGCCGCCTCATCGGCGTGCTCGGTGCGGCGCTGAACCTGCAGCGCGCCAACGTGCTCGGCGACTTGAGCCGCGCCAGCGTCGGCCGCGGTGGGCACTACGAGATCGTCACACGCGGCGAGTCTCCACAGGTGGTCATGCACCCCGACGCAAAGCGGCTGCTCACGCCCGCCGCCGCCACCACGGTGGCCTATACCGCCGGTCCGGAGAACGATCTTGCAACTCACGCCACGGTGCGCAGTGCCAACTGGGACTTGCGCCTGGTGGTGCCGGCACACGCTGCTTACGCGCCGCTTGAGCAGGCGCGGCGCAACCTGCTGCTGCAGTTGCTCTGGCTCGGCCTGGGTTGCGCATTCCTGGTATGGCTCGGTACGGCCTGGGTCATGCGCCCCCTGGAGGCGCTGAGCAACGCCATCCGCACCTTGCGCCGTTCACCCGACAGCCAGGTCGCGCTCGATGTCGTGGCCAACGACGAGCGCGGCGATCTGGCGCGCGAGTTCGATGCGTTGATGGCCGAGCTGCGCGAGCAGCGGCTCGAGGTGGCCGCGGTCACCGATGCATCGCCCGTGGGATTGTTCCGCTGCGACAGCAGCGGCCGCATGACCTACGTGAACGACGAGTACCTGGCCATTCACGGACTCGCGCGTGAAGATGCGGAAGAAGGATGGCTCACGCTCGTGCGCAAGGAAATCCGCGATGAGGTCCGCAAGGAATGGATCCGCCTCGTCAATACCGACGAACCGCTGAACGCCACGCGCCGGCTGCACCGCAAGGACGGCACCCGTGTGCTGGTGGCCTTGCGAAGCCGGCCCGTGCGCGCGGAGGGCCGCGTCGCCGGCCATGTCGGAACGGTGACCGACATCACCGAGCGCACGCAGGCCGAGCGGGCCCTTCGCACGCTCACGGCCATCTTCGACAAGACCACGGACTACATCATTCAGAACGATGCCACGGGGCGCCTCATCTACATGAATCCGGCCGCGCGCCGCCGCACGGGCGTGGACCTCGATGCGCCGATCGAGAAGCTGAAGGTGTCCGACTTCAATCCACCGCAAACGCTGGAGCGATTCAGGTCCGAGGTGGTGCCGACCGCGATCGCCACCGGAGTCTGGGTGGGCGAGTCGCTGGTGTGGGACATCCAGCGGCGAGCGTTTCCGGTCAGCCACATGGTGATTGCGCACCGCGACAAGCAGGGCAAGCTGGAGTACTTCTCGGGGCTGATGCGCGACATCTCGGACGCCAAGGCCGCGGAGCAGGCGCTGCGCGACAGCGAACACCGCCTGCGCATGGTCACCGACCACCTGCCGGCACTCATCTCCTATCTGGACCGCGACCTGCGCTTCCGCTTCGTCAACAAGGCGTACCAAGACTGGTTCGGCGCCGAACCGCGGCAGCTGCTTGGCCGCAGCCTGCAGGAGTTCTATGGCAACGAGGCCTGGGCGCAGATGGAACCTTACATCCGCGCTGCCCTGGGCGGACGGCAGGTGACCTACGAACGTCGGGTGACGGGCCCCGGCGGCCGCCGCGACATCCAGGCCACGCTGGTGCCGGAGCGCAACGAGGCGGGCGAGGTGATGGGCCTCTATACGCTGGACAGCGACATCACCGCGCACCACGAGGCGGAGGAGGCGCTGCAGGAGAGCGAGGCCCGCCTGCGCACCGTGGCCGACGCGCTGCCGATGCGCGTGGCCTACATCGATGCAGACGAACGCTACCGCTTCAACAACCTGGCCTACGAGCGCGAGTTCGGGCTCTCCCGCGACCAGATCCAGGGACACACCGTGCATGAACTCCTGGGCGACCCAGCCTACGAGAGCGTCAAGCCGCACATCCGCGCCGCGCTGGCCGGCGAGGTCGTCACCTTCCAGAGCGAGGTCAGCCAGAGCGACAGCTACAACTGCTACGAGGCCCAGTACATTCCGCAGCCCGCGGCAAACACCGAAACCATCGTCGGCTTCCACGCCGTGATCACCGACATCACGCGGCAGAAGCTCGAAGAGAAGCGGCTGGTGAACCTGGCGCAGATCGATCCGCTCACCAGCCTGGCCAATCGCGCGGGTTTCGAAGCGCGCCTGGGCGAGGCCATGGACCGCAGCCGGAGCGCGGGCGCGCTGATGGCGCTGATGTACCTGGACATCGATGGCTTCAAGCAGATCAACGACCAGTTCGGCCATCAGACGGGCGATGAACTGCTGAAGGCCTTCGCGGGCAGGTTGTCGCAGGGCTTGCGCTCCACCGATGTGCGCGCGCGCCTGGGCGGCGACGAGTTCACCGTCATCATGGAGGGGCTGCCCCATGCCGACATCGCGGTGTCCGCCGCGACCAAGCTCGTGGCGGCGATGCAAACGCCTTTCATCATCGAGCAGCAGCGAACGATCGACATCACCGCAAGCATCGGCCTGGCGTTCTACCAGGGCGGCGACGCGACGGCCGCTGCGCTGGTCAAGCAGGCGGACGAGATGCTCTATCAGGCCAAGCGGTCGGGTCGCAACAATGTCCAGGCCGCGGCGCTGCCGGTCGAGGGCGATCGGCCGTAGTCTCTTCGGCTTTGCCTGGAGGGTTGCACGGCGTGTGTTGAAGTCTTGAAAAAAGATGAAACGCGGCGCGCGGCTGCTCCATCCAATGGACAGGAGAAGCACACATGTCCCAAGCCGTCCCCACCCCACCTGCCGTACCCGCCAGTGCGGAACTCGCTTCCGATCGCGAGTTGGCCGCCCGAGCCGCGCAGGGCGACACGCCGGCCTTCGAATGCATCATGCGCCGCCACAACCGGCTGCTCTTCCGCACGGCGCGCAGCATTCTCAAGAGCGACGAAGAGACCGAGGATGCGCTCCAGGAGAGCTACCTTCGCGCCTGGCGTGCGATGGGCAGCTTTCGGGACGATGCGCAGCTCTCCACGTGGCTCGTCCGCATCGTCATCAACGAAGCCCTGGGCCGGCTGCGGCGCCGGGGTGCGCAGGTGATTCCCCTCGACGGCGCCGCGGCGCCCGGTCTCGATGAGGAGACCGAATCGACCGTGGCGGACGACCCCGACGAACAACCGGAGCGCCTTGCCATGCGGGAAGAACTTCGCCAGCTGATGGAGCGCCGCATCGATCGGCTGCCGGATGCCTACCGCACCGTCTTCATGCTGCGCGCGGTCGAAGAAATGAGCGTTGCCGAAACAGCGGCCGCGCTGGCGTTGCCGGAAGCGACCGTGCGCACCCGCTTCTTTCGTGCACGCAGCCTGCTGCGCGAGAGCCTCTCGCGCGACATGGACGTGGCGATGGGCGACGCATTTTCATTCGACGGCGCGCGCTGCGATCGCATCGTGGCGGGCGTGCTGGCGAGCCTGGCCGGCGAGCGGGACTTACCCGCCGACGACCTTCACCCAAGAGGAAAATAACCATGTCTTTCTTTCAAATGACTTCTCCTGCCGCCGCGCGGCGCATGTTCCTGGGCCGCTCGGGCCTGGTCCTCTCCGGTGCCGCGGTTGCACTGCTGGCCGGCCAGGACGCACTGGCGGCCAAGACGGGCGGCGCGACCGGCAACGACGTGCAGATCCTCAACACCGCCCTGGCCGCGGAACTCGAGGCGATTGCGGCCTACCAGGCCGGCGCCGAGAGCAAGCTGCTCGAAAAGGCCGTGCTCGACCTTGCCGTGACCTTCCAAGGTCATCACAAGGAGCACGCCGACCTGCTTGCCAAGACGGTCGCCAAGCTCGGCGGCAAGGCCGTGTCGGCCCAGGCCAGCTATGGCTTTCCCCTGGAAGCGCTCAAGTCCCAGGCGGACGTGCTGCGCTTCGCGGCCAAGCTGGAGCAGGGCGCAGTGAGCGCGTACCTTGGCGCGGTGCCCCTGTTCGGCAACCGCGATCTGTCGAAGGCCGCTGCAAGCATTCTTGGCGATGAGGCCATGCATTGGGCCGTGCTGCGCCAGGCACTCGGCGAGGCCCCGGTTCCTTCGGCCTTCATGTCGTGACCTTCGGCCGATGGCTCCTGGCGGTCGGGGCACTGGCTGCCGGAGCGCACGCCCAGGCAGCGCCCGATGCGGTGCGCGGCGAGCAGGTGTATGCACGCTGCCTCGCCTGCCATGCACTGGCGGTCGACCGCGTCGGTCCCAGGCACTGCGGCCTGTTCGGCCGCTTGGCCGGTAGCGTGCCCGGCTTCAGCTATTCGGAGGCCATGAAGAAGTCGAAGATCATCTGGAACGACAAGACGCTCGACAGGTTCTTGGCCAAGCCTCTTGCCGTGGTGCCCGGTACCGCGATGACCTACGACGGCGTGCCTGATGCGGGAGACCGGGCGGACCTGATCGCGTATCTTAGGCAAGCCGACGAAACCCCTGCGTGCGCTGCGGCTGCGCGCCGCTGACATCCGAACCGGGGCCAAACGAGAAGGAGGTTCTGGTAGCCTCCGCAGCGCACTGTGACCTGACAATGTCGAAAGACAAATACCCTCGCCCGAAGTTTTTTTGATCGCAGAGACCATCCAATGCAATTTGCTCTAGTTGCCCACGACTACGAAGACGCTGGAGCGCTTGAAAGGCGCCTAGCGTGCCGCGACTCGCACTTAGCCCGGTTGCGCGAATTGGCCGCTGCGGGCTCGTTCCTCAGCGGCGGCGTCGTGCTTGACCAGAACGGCAAGATGGTCGGATCGAACGCGCACTTCTCCTTTCCTGACCGCGCCGCGTTAGATGCTTGGTTGGCGGCCGACCCATACGTCGTTCAGCGGGTTTGGGAGAGAGTCGAAGTTAGTGAAATCCGACTGTTAAATTCTGCTGGTTGAAGGTCGGGGCCGCCCTGCACCGTAGCGGCCCACCATGGTCGCATGGCGGACAAACCTGCTGGCCAGCCGCACGGGTTCATTCCAGTCGCCCGGCTTCATGCAGCAAGACGCAGAAAGCGTTCAACCAACAGTACCCAGAACGCCGAGCCAACGGCCACGTTGTCGTCGTTGAAGTCGTAGCCGGGGTTGTGCACCATGCAGGCGCCGTGGCTGTCGCCTTCGCCATTGCCAATCTGTACATAGCTGCCGGGTACGCGCTCGAGCATGAATGCGAAGTCTTCGCTGGCAGGCACTGCCGGTCCTTGCAGAACGACCCGGTCGGCGCCAACCAGTTCGAGTGCGACTTCGCGCGCCAGGGCGGTTTCCTCGGGCGTGTTGACCAGCACTGCATAGCCGGGCCGCCAGTCGACGCGGGCGCCGACACCAAAGCTCTCGGCCTGTGCCGCAACGAGTGACTTGATGCGCTCTTCGAGCCTGTCGCGCACTTCTCGGCCGAGCGCAGCACGCTGATTTCGAGTACGGCGCTCTGCGGAATGACATTGTTGGCTCTGCCGGCATGAATGGCGCCGACCGTGACCACGGACTTCCTCGGCAGGCGAGGTCGCTGGTGGGCCCGATCCTTGCGTCGTACGATGCTGCGTGCGCTCGACTCTCTCAGAGGGCGCTTCCGTTCCAGACCCAAAGGTCACATGGAAACCTTCGACCGCCAGCTTCGCTATTTTCTGCAGATCGCACAGCTCAGGTCGCTTTCGCGGGCCGCTGAAGATCTGGACCAGACGCAGTCGGGCCTGAGCCGGCAGCTCGCAGCCCTCGAAGCCCACGTTGGCAAGCCGCTGTTCACACGAACCGGAAGAGGCGTCGAACTGACGGAGGCGGGCCGCCAGCTCAAGGAGCAGACCGAAGGCGCATTCCGCAGCATCGACACGGCGCTGGAGATGCTGCGGGTCCACGATGGCGTGACGCAGGGCACGGTGCGGCTTGCCGTGATCCACACCCTGAGCTACTACTTCATGGGCGAGGTCGTGGCCCGCTTCGTCAGCCAGCACGAAAGCGTCAACCTCTCGCTGCTGGCTCGCAGCTCTCCCGAGGTGGTGGAGTTCGTGGAAAGCGGCAAGGCGGATGTCGGCTTCGTCTACGACTCGGCGGTTGCATCGGCCGGCCTGGTCTCGCGGCCGCTGTTCGACGACGAGATGTGCCTGCTCGTGCCGGAGGCCAGCAACTTCGGGGATCGGATCGACCTGACCGTGCATCTGCCGAAGCTGGTCGCATTTCCTGCTCACTACATGCTGCGGCGCATGGTGCACAGCAGCGGGCTCGTTCCGCAGATCGTGGCCGAGGCCGAGACGGTCGACGCCATGCTCGAGATCGTGTCTTCCGGCGTCGGGTGCTGCATCCTGCCGTGCCGGATTCCCGACAAGCTGCTGATCGACCACCGCCTGCGCAAGGTCGCCATCACTAGGCCGACGCTGCGCCGGCGGGTCGTCGTCATCGTCAAGGCCGGACGCGTGCTGCCGCCGATTGTCGAGCACCTGGTCGACGCCGCCATCGCGATCGCCGCCTCTTCCTGAGCCTCGCCGCCGCATAGGTGCTATGCGGTCTGCTGCATGGCTCGCGAAGACCCTTGTTCCGATACTTCGCACGGCAGCGGACGTGCGTGGGGTGCTCATGCAGCCGCAAACCCAAACCACGGACGGCATGCATGATGAGAGACGACCTGCGAACCAAGGAATATTTCGACGAGCGCGCGACGCGCGAGATGGCGCAGCACCTGAAGGACACGCCGCGCGACATGCGGGAGACGCTGGCCCTTGCCTGCCGGATCCTTGCGATGACGGGACAGGAGGCCGGTCTCGCCGGCCAGATCAGCGCCCGCTCGGAGCGCCCCGGCGCCTACTGGACCCTGCGATTCGGCCTCGGCTTCGACGAGGCCACGCCGGGCGACTTCATCGAAGTCGACCAGGACCTGAACACCTTGACCGGCACGGGCATGGCCAATCCGGCGACTCGATTCCATCTGTGGGTGTACCGCGCCCGCCTCGACGTGCAGTCGATGATCCACACACATTCGCCGTGGGCTTCGGCGTTGGCGGCGGCGCGCCAGCCGCTCGTCATCGCGCAGATGGACATGACGCCGCTGCACGAAGACTGCGCGTTCCTTGCCGACTGGCCGGGCGTGCCTATTGCGGATCAAGAAGGCGTGCTCATCTCCGAAGCGCTCGGCAGCAAGCGGGCGATCGTGCTCGCTCATCACGGGTACCTGACGGCCGGCCACACCATCGAAGAGGCGACCTACCTTGCCGTCTACCTGGAGCGCGCGGCACGCATGCAGCTTCGGGCGCAGGCTGCATTCGGGCCGCTCACGCCCGTTGACGACGCATTGGCCAGGGAGGCGCACGACTATCTACTCAAGCCTTCGATCGTCAACGCGACGTTCAACTACTGGTGCCGCCAGACCACGGCCCCGCGCACAGGCCATGCAGCCGCCTGAATCCCACACGCATTCGCAACACTACCTGGTGACACCATGAACACACACACTGACAGCGGTGCAAGCGAGAAGACCGGCGCCAAGCGCCGCTACGTGACGGCCGGCCTCGCAAGCATGATGGGGACCACCATCGAGTGGTACGACTTCTTTCTCTACGGAACGGCCGCCGCGTTGATCTTCAACAAGATCTTCTTCCCGGCCTTCGATCCGATCGTCGGCACCATGGCGGCCTTTGCCACCTATTCCGTCGGCTTCTTCGCGCGTCCGCTCGGCGGGATCGTGTTCGGGCACTTCGGCGACAAGGTCGGGCGCAAGTCGATGCTGCTCATCACCCTGATGCTCATGGGCGTGCCCACGATCCTGATCGGCCTGATTCCGTCCTACGAGCGGATCGGCTACTGGGGTGCCGTGCTGCTGGTGTGCATGCGCTTCCTGCAGGGCGTGGCGGTGGGCGGCGAATGGGGTGGGGCGGTGCTGATGGCGGTCGAACACGCGCCCGAAGGCAAGAAGGGATTCTTCGGAAGCCTGCCGCAAGTCGGCGTGGCACCCGGCCTCATCCTGTCTTCCCTGGCGATGGGCGCGGTTGCCAAGCTGCCCGAAGCGGACATGCTGTCCTGGGGCTGGCGCATTCCGTTCCTGGCCAGCGTCGTGCTGCTGCTCGTGGGTTGGTTCATCCGCGCGAAGGTGGCCGAGTCGCCCGATTTCCAGGGCATCGAGCAGGTGGGCAAGAAGGTGCGGGTGCCCGTGGTCGAGGTGCTGAAGAAGTACCCGCGCGAAACGCTGATCGTCGTGGGCGCCCGCCTGGCCGAGGTGACCTGGTTCTACACCACGGTGACGTTCGCGCTTGCCTATTCCACCGGGACCCTCGGCATCCCGCGCAGCACCATGCTCGATGCGATCATCTGGGGTGCCACCGCCGCGTTGCTCACGATGCCATTCTTCGGATGGCTGGGCGACAAGATCGGGCAGAAATGGGTGTTCATGCTGGGCACCGTGGGCATCCTCGCGTGCGCGCCGCTGTTCTTCTCGTTCCTTCACACACGCGAGGTCTTCTGGATCAACGCCGCGCTGGTGCTTGCCGTGGGCCTGGTGTATGCCTCGCTCTACGGACCGGAAGGCAGCCTCTTCTCCAGCCAGTTTCCTGCGGAAGTCCGCTACACCGGCATCTCTCTGGCGGTGCAGGTCTCCGGCGCCATCGGCGGCGGCCTCGCGCCCATCGTCGCGACCTGGCTGCTGGCCAAGGGCGGCGGAAATCCACAGTACGTGGTCTGGTATCTGAGCGGGCTCGGTGCACTGGCCTGCTTCAGCGCGTGGAAGATGCACGGCGACGCACGCTTCAAGGTGCTCGTTGCATCGCCCCTCGTGGCAAAGGCGCCTTGAAGATGCCGCGCACGATCGACTATTACTTCTGGATGAACTCGGACTGGGCGTACCTGGGTGCGGATCGGCTCGAGCAGCTGGCGGCGCGGCGAGGCGCTTCGATCCGCTACATGCCCGTCGATCTTCCGGCCGTGTATGCGCGCACCGGCGGCGTGATCCTGCCGAAGCGCGCGCCCGAGCGGCAGGCCTATCGCGTTGCCGAGCTGAAGCGCTGGTGCAAGCGCCTCGCCATCCATGTCAACGCAGCACCCCGGTACATGTGCCCGGATGCCGGGCTCGCGTCGCGCGTGGTCATTGCGGCCGACTCGATGGGCGTGCGGGTGGCTGCGCTCTACAAGGCCATCCTTGCGGCCGAGTGGTGCGAGGAGCAAGACATATCCGAAGCAGCGACACTGCGGGCGATCCTCCTCTTGCAGGGTCTGGAAGCCGACACGCTGCTGCGCCTGGCCGAGACGCCTGCCATCCTCGCCGCCTATGTGCGCAACACCGATGCCGCCGTCGCGGCCGGTGTCTTCGGCTCGCCCTCTTACGTGCTCGATGGAGAACTCTTCTGGGGGCAGGACCGGTTGGACTTCCTGGAGGAAGCGCTGCAGAGCGAGGGCTGATCCCAGTGAAGTGCGAGGCTGCGCGCACTCACCACTTCATTTCGCCCTTGTTCACCTTGGCGCCTATGTCCAGCGCCACACCAAGGCCCGCGTCCGGGTAGGCCTGCTTCATGGCGCCGATGAGCGCGGCGCTGTCGGCGGCCTTCGGCAGCTCCTGCTCGTAGCGCGCCAGGTAGGCCTGGCTCCAGGCGATCTGCGATGCGTCCTGCTTCGCGCCCACGGCGCTGTGGCCCGGAATGACCCGGGTCGGTTGCAGGGCGGCCATGACGCCGAGCTTGGTGGCCCAGTCGGCACGCTCCTGCGGCGTTTGCGCATCGGCCGTCCAGAGATGCAGGCCGGCGTACACGTTCACGCCGCCAGCAATGGTCTTGAGCGACGGAATCCACACGTAGCTTCGATGCGGCTGGTTGTCGTCGAGCCCGCGTACCTCGATCGACTGACCTTCGAGGGAGATCGTGTTGCCCGCGAGCACTTCAGGCAGCGGCACGCTCTTGGGCGCATTGGCGCCCATGCGCGGGCCCCACACCTGCAGCTTGGTGGCCAGCGTGGCCTGGATCTTCTTCAGCGTTGGCGCGGTGGTCATCACCTTGGCGTCGGGGAAATACTGCTTGAGCACCTCGATGCCGAAGTAGTAATCAGGATCGGCCTGGGTGATGAAGATGGTCTTGAGCGTCTTCTTGCTGTCGAGCACCATGGCTGCGATGCGCAGCGCATCGGCGCGCGTGAAGCCCGTGTCCAGCAGCACGGCGTCGGTCTGCCCGGCGACCAGCACCGAGTTGACGTGGAAGCTGTTGGCGTCGGCGTTGTAGACCTGAAGGGTCAGTGGCGGAGCCGGCTGCGCCGACGCGTCGGTCGAGACGATGCCGAGCGTCATGGCGGCCGGCAGCAGGGCGAGGGAAAAGAACTTGATCGTTTTCATGAGGGACTCCATCGAAGCCGAGAGGTTGCGGATGGGCTCATCGTATTGATTCGTTTATCGAAGATAAACTTCGATTCGATCAAATGATTGTCAACTGATTCGATTCAATCCCATGGACCACCTCAGCGCCATCCGGACCTTCATCGAGATTGCCGACCAGGGGAGCCTGACACGTGCGGCCGAAGTGCTCGACCTTTCGCGCGCCATGGTCAGCCGCCATCTCGAAGGCCTGGAGCAGTGGCTCGGCGCGCGCCTGCTGCATCGCACCACCCGCCGCGTGAGCCTGAGCGATGCGGGACAGGAGGCGCTGCCCCGGCTGCGCCAGATGCTCGAACTGGCCTCGGACGTGCAGGCCGTCACCGGCGCACGGCGAACGGAGCCCGCGGGCAAGCTGCGACTCACCACCAGCCTGTCGTTCGCGGTCTCGAATCTCACGCGCGCCATCGTGGAGTTCCAAAGCCGCTATCCGCGCATCGAGGTCGAATTGCTCACGGTGGACCGCACGATCGACCTGGTCGATGAACGCATCGACTTGGCCATCCGTATATCCAATCGGCTGGACGACGGCGTGGTGGCGCGCCAGATTGGCACTTGCCGCTCGGTGCTGTGCGCATCGCCCGCCTATCTGAAGCGGCGTGGCGTGCCCGAGCGGCCGGAAGACCTTTCGGCGCACGAATGCATCACGCATGCCTTCGGCAGCCGCGCCGAGTACCGGCTGCGCAAGGGGGGACGCTTGGTCAACATTGCGGTGAGGGGCAGCCTTTCAAGCAATGAGACGGCGGTGCTGCGCGAGGCCGCGCTGGCGGGCGCTGGCATTGCGATGCTGCCCACTTACTTTGTTGAAGACGAACTCGCGCGCGGCGCGCTCGTGCGACTGCTGCCGGACCACGAGCCCGAGGTGCTGGGTCTCCATGCCGTGATCCTGTCGCGCCAGCACCAGCCGCGGCCGCTAAAGCTGCTGATCGACTTCTTGGCCGAGCGCTTTGGCGGGGACCTGGCGCCCTGGGACCGGAAGCCATCGCCGCCGTCGCGTCGCAAGACGCGCATCGATACTAAGCGCAGGCCCTGAAAGGCACATCGCGGCAAACGTCCCGCGTCAGGCAGCCAGCGCCGTTTCGCCGAGGCGCTGCAGCGCCGCGACATATTCGCGGCGTAGGCGATCGACCAGCGCGCCGGCCGGCATCACCTCGGTCACCGCCGCGATGCCTTGGCCGCAGCCCCAGATGTCTTTCCAGGGCTTCTTGCGGTCGCTTCCGAAATTCATCATGCGCGCCTCACCGTGCGGCAGCGCGTCGGGATCGAGCCCCGCCGCCGCGATGGAGCCGCGCAGGTAGTTGCCGTGCACGCCCGTGAACAGGTTGGAATAGACGATGTCGCGGCTGCTGCTCTCGACGATCATCTTCTTGTAGGCGGCGTCGGCGTGTGCTTCCTCGGTGGCGATGAAGGCGGAGCCGATGTAGCCGAAGTCGGCGCCGGCAGCCAGTGCGGCGAGCAGCGCGTCGCCAGTGGCGATGGCACCACTCAACGCGAGCGGCCCGCGGAACCAGCGTCGAATCTCGTGCACCAGCGCGAAGGGGCTGACGGTGCCGGCATGGCCGCCGGCGCCAGCGGCCACGGCCACCAGTCCATCGGCGCCTTTCTCCACCGCCTTACGCGCGAAGACGTCGTCGATCACGTCGTGGAGCACGACACCGCCCCACGCATGCACGGCGTCGTTGATCTCGGGCCGCGCGCCCAGCGAGGTGATCACGATCGGCACCTTGTAGCGCTCGCAGGCCGCCATGTCCTGCTCGAGCCGGTCGTTGCTCCGGTGCACGATCTGGTTGATGGCGAACGGCGCCGAAGGTGCTTCGGGATGGCGTCGGTCGTGCGCCGCGAGTTCCTCGGTGATTTCGGCAAGCCAGTCGGTGAAGAGGGCGGCGGGCCGGGCATTGAGCGCGGGCATGGAGCCGACGATGCCGGCCTTGCACTGGGCGATGACGAGTTGCGGCGTGCTGATGATGAACAGCGGCGCGGCCACGACGGGGAGCCGAAGCTTGCGGAATGCTTGGTGCATGGGCATGGAGATCAGAAGATGGAAACGAATTCGCCGAGGCGGTTCCAGCGCTTGCCGTCGAACACGACCGGCTGGAGGGACTTGATGAGCCGGTAGTCGTCAGGGCTGCTGCTCACCACGACGCCGGGCAGGAACATGGGAAGCTGCACGGCCTTGATCGATGCGGCTTGCCGCAGCACGTTCTCGCGGGTGAGGTTGTCGCCTGAGGCGCGCAGGATGTCGACCATGAGCCTTGCGCTGGAGTACGCGTACACATGGGAGCCCAGGCGCAGGTCGGCTTCCGGCCGGTATTTCTTCATGAAGGCCAGCCACTCGCGGAACGCAGGATCGTTCTCCCACTGCGAATCGTTGGGGTCCTTGGAATACGCGGTGGAGATCACGCCAGCGGCCTTCTCCGGCCCGGCCGGGTTGAACACCGCTCCGATCAGCGCGGCGCCCTGGGCCAGGTAGTGCGTCGGCTTCCAGCCGGTGTCGTGGACCCGGCGCAGCGTCTGGATCGCCGCCTTGGCGGTGCTGAAGCTCACGAGCACGTCCGCACCGGCGCCGCGCAGCTGCACGATCTGCGAATCCACCGTGGGGTCGCTCACTTCGTACGAAGCTTCCGCCACGATCATCGACTTGGCGCGCGCACCCAGCCCGCCCTTGAAGCCGCGCAGATAGTCGCGCCCGTAGTCGTCGTTCTGGTACAGGATGCCGATCTTCGCGTTCGGCTTTTGCTCCAGGATGTGCCGTGCGTAGACGCGCGCTTCGGATGCGTAGTCCGGATAGAAACTCATGCTCCACGGGTTCCGCGCGGGGTCGTTCCACTTCGAAGCGCCGGTCAGCAGCAGAAGGTGCGGAACCTTCTTGGCGTTCAGATAGCGGTGCACCGCGGAATTGGTGGCAGTGCCGAACATGCCGTAGAGCAGCAGCACCTGATCCTGCTCCACCAGGCGCCGCACGCCCTCCACCGTTTTCGGCGGCGAGTACCCGTCGTCCAGGCTGATGAAGTTGAGCTTGCGGCCGTTCACGCCGCCTTGGTCGTTGACCATGCGGAAGTACGCCGCCTGTGTCTTGCCGACCTCGCCATAGATCGAGGCGGCGCCGCTGTACGCCATCGTCTGGCCGATGCGGATCTCGGTGTCCGATGCGCCCGGATCGTATTTCTTCTGCGCGGCAGCGCTGCCGCATGCCAATGCCAGCACGGCTGCTGCCAGTCCCAGGCCCAATATCTTCATGGCTTGCTCCTCGCAAGAAAGCGGTTTTTCAAATGACGGATGCCGCCGGCTGCACCGGTGGGCCAGAGCATCACCAGCGCGATCAGGATGGCGCCGTAGACGGCCCAGGGCGCGGACTTGGAGACCTGCTCCGCCACGCGCGGCACGAACTGGATGAACAGCGCGCCGTACACCGCGCCCTGAAGCGACGACAAGCCGCCCACCACGGCGCCGACCAGCAGCGTGATCGACAGGAAGATCGAGAAGCTGTCGGGCGCAACAAACTGCACCACGATGGCCGACAGGGCGCCGCCAACGCTGGTGCACAGCGCCGATACGCCGAACGCGAGTGTCTTGATGCGCGCGTTGTCCACGCCCATAGCCTGGGCCGCAATCGGGTGGTCGCGCACGGCGACGATGTTCAGCCCGACGCTGCCGCGCAGCAGGTTGTGCACGGCGGCGAACAGCGCGGCCGCCACGGCCAGGCAGAAGAAATAGAGCCACTGGTCCGCATCCAGCGGCAGGCCGAACGGCGCCTCAGGCTTCATCAGCACGATGCCCTGGGAGCCGCCGGTCCAAGTCTCCAGCCCTTTGTACTTCAGCAACTGCGGCGTCGCCACGCCCAGCGCGAAAGTCGCCAAGGCCAGGTAGACGCCATCGAGCTTGAGGGCGGGCCGGCCGAACAGCCAGCCGAGCGATCCGCCCAGCAGCGCGGCGGCCGGCAGTGTCGCCCAGTAGGGCCAGCCGGCATGCTCCATCAACACCGCGGCTGTATAGGCGCCCAGCGCGAAGAACGCGCCGTGGCCGAGCGAGATCTGGCCGTTGAACCCCGTGAGCAGGTTCAGGCCGAGCAGGGCCACCGCATAGGTGATCACGAGGGTGGCCTCGAACACCGCATAGCTGGGCAGCGCAAACGGCAGGACGCAGGCGATCGCAATGAGGAGGACGGCGGGAAACAGGTGGCGCTGCATGTCAGACCCTCACCACGACGGCCTTGCCGAACAGGCCGTTGGGCCGGGCCACCAGCACCGCGATGATCAGCACCAGGGCAACGGTGAGCTTGAGCTCGGCACCCACCACGTAGGTGCCGACCAGGTTCTCGAGCACGCCGACGATGAACCCGCCAATGACGGCGCCCGGTGCGCTGCCGATGCCGCCGAGCACCGCCGCGGCGAAGGCGTACACCAGCACGCCCGACATCATGTGGACGTCGAGGAAGACGACCGGCGCGATCATCATCCCGGCGACGGCGCCGATCGCGCCGGCGAGCCCCCAGCCCAGCGCGAGCATTCGATCGACCCGCACACCGACAAGGCGGCTCGACACCGGGTTCTCCGCGGTCGCGCGCATCTGCAGCCCGAGCGGCGAATAGCGAAAGAACAGGTACACGACCAGGAGCATGGCGAGCGTCATGCCCACCGCGCCGAGCTGATGCGCAGAGACGAGTCCGCCGGTCGCGCCGGCCTGCGGAAAGGGGCTGGGAAAAGATCGGATCGCATAGCCGAACAGCCAGCCGGAAAGGCTGTGCAAGATGACCAGCAAAGCGACGAACACCACCACGATCGACAGCACCGGCGCATGGCGCAGCCGCCGGATCAGCACGGCTTCGATCGCGGCGCCGAGGGTGAACGCGATCGCGACGGTGGCGGCGAAGGCCGCCCAGTAGGGCCATCCGGCCTCGATGAGGAGCGACGCGATGAAGGTGCAGAACATCGCCATCTCGCCCTGCGCGAAGTTCACGTGGTGGGTGCTGCGGTACACCATCACCAGTGCCAGTGCCAGGCTGGCGTAGATCCCGCCGGTCGCCAGGCCCGCCGCGAGCTGCGGCAGCAATGTGTTCATGCGATGTCTCCTCCGAGGTAGGCCGCGTGCACGGCCTCGTTGTTGCGCACGGCCGCCGCCGGCCCATGCAGGACGATGCGGCCGGTTTCGAGCAGGTACGCCGTGTCGGCCAGGTCCAGGGCGAGCCCGGCGTTTTGTTCGACCAGCAGGATCGCGACGCGCTGTTCGTCGCGCACGCGCCGCATGATGCGAAAGATGTCTTGCACCACGTTCGGCGCGAGGCCGAACGACGGTTCATCCATCAGCAGCAGCCGGGGTCGCAGCATCAGGGCGCGTGCTATGGCGAGCATCTGCTGCTCGCCGCCGGACAGCGTGCCCGCCTGCTGGTGGCGGCGCTCCTTCAGCCGGGGAAAATATTCGTAGAGGCGCTCGAAGTCCTCGCGCACGCCGGCCTTGTCGGTGCGCGTGCATGCGCCCATGCGCAGGTTTTCTTCCGTGCTGAGGCCCGCGAACGTGCCGCGGCCATCCGGAACGTGAGCCACGCCCAGGCGCACGATGTCTTCCGTGGCAAAGGTGTCGATGCGCTGGCCGCCGAACGTGACCTGGCCCTGCCGGCGCACCAAGCCGCACAGGGCGCGCAGCGTTGTTGTCTTGCCGGCACCGTTGGCGCCGAGCAGCGCGGTCACGCCTGCGACAGGCACCTGCAGGTCGATGCCGAAGAGCACGCGGCTGTTGCCGTAGCCGGCCTCGAACCCTCGCACGTCGAGCAGGACGTCGCTCATTGCATGACCCTCGCTTCCCTCGGCTCGCCCAGGTAGGCTTTCAACAGCTCGGGGTCGCGCCGCACTTCGGCGGGTGGACCCTCGGCGAGCTTGCGTCCGAAATTCAGCGCCACGATGTTGTCCGACAGGGCCATCACGAGTCCCATGTGGTGTTCCACGAGCAGCACCGTCAGCTCGAAACGCCGGCGCAGCGTGCGGATCAGGACGGCGAGCTCGTCGACCTCCTGGTGGTTGAGGCCGCATGCCGGTTCGTCCAGCAGCAGCAGGCGCGGCGACGAGGCCAGCGCGCGCGCGAGTTCCACGCGCTTCTGCGTGCCGAAAGGCAGTTCGCCGGCGGGCAGGTCGGCCACCTTGCCGAGGTGCAGCAGCTCGACCAGCTCGTCGACGCGCGCCGCCTGCGCCAGTTCCTCGCGTGCGACTGCGGGCAGGCGCAGTGCGTGCGCAAGCCAGCCGGTGCCGCGGCGGCAGGTGGTGCCCACCGCGATGTTCTGCCGCACCGTCAGCGTCCTGAACAGCGCAAGGTTCTGGAACGTGCGTCCGATGCCCAGGCCCGCCATCCGGTGCTGCGGCAGCGCACCGAGCGCCTGTCCTGCGAAACGGATCTCGCCCGAATGGTTCGCGTACAGGCGCGACAGGCAGTTGAAGAGGGTGGTCTTGCCCGCCCCGTTCGGTCCGATCAGCCCGCAGATCTCACCGCTCGCGACATCGAAGGACACGTGGTCCAGGGCCACCACGCCGCCGAAGCGCACCGTGACGTCCCGCACTTCGAGCAGGGATTTGGGCTGCCGCCGTCCGCCGGGGATACCGTAGATGCCGTACTTCATCGGTTCGCCTTCATCCACGGACCTGCGCGCGCAGCACGTTCTTGAGCACCTTGCCGGCGCCCGACAGCGGCAGCTCGGGCACGAAGCTGAAGGCGCGCGGGCACTTGTAGCCAGCCAGCCGTTGGCGGCACCACTCGCGCAGCGCCTCGCCCTCGATCGGGGCTGAGCCTTGCCGCAGTACCAATACCGCGTGCACGGCCTCGCCCCAGCGGACGTCGGGCACGCCGACCACCGCTGCATGGGCCACTGCCGGATGGCCTCGCAGCACGGTTTCGACCTCGCCGCCGTACACGTTCTCGCCACCGCTGATGATCATGTCCTTGAGGCGGTCGACGATGAAGAGATGGCCGCTTTCATCCATGCGGCCGGCATCGCCCGTGCGCAGCCATCCGTCGCGGAACACGGCTTGCGTCGCCTCCGGCTGGCGCCAGTAGCCGCGCATCACCATGGGCCCGCGCAGCACCACCTCGCCCACATCGCCGCGCGGCAGTTCGCGGCCTTCTTCGTCAACGACGAGGATCTCGGCGCCCAGTCCGGCGCGGCCCACGGAATGGACCAGCCCGCGCTCGCGAGCTCCTGCGCGGTGGTTGGCCGGCGGGTTCATGCACACGGCGCCCGCGGTCTCCGTCATGCCGTAGGCCTGAAAGAATTCGGCCTGCGGCAAGGCATCCAAGGCGCGGGCCAGCAGGTCCGGCGGCATCGGCGCCGCGCCGAATGCGACTCGCGTGAGGCCCTGCACCCGCTCACGGCTGAACTCGGGCGCATCGAGCAGCGACTGCAGCATCGTCGGTACCGCGACGATGTCGCTCACGGCATGGTGCTCGATCGCGTCCAGCACGCGATCGGGCTGGAACCGGGCCAGCGTGTTGCAGGTGCCGCCCACGACGATCTGCCCGAGCAGCCGGCCCAGGCCGGCGACGTGGAACAGCGGCGCGACCAGCAGCGCCACCGAGTCCGGCGAATTCGGCAACTCCGCGCCGCGCGCGACCGAAGCGGCCCAGAAGTTGGCGTGCGACAGCATCACCCCCTTGGCGCGGCCGGTCGTGCCGCCGGTGTAGAGGATGGCGGCGAGCGCATCGCCGCCCGTGCGCGTATCGGGCAGCCCCTCGCATCCGCGCGCTTGTGTCGCGAAGGCGTCCAGCGTGAGCACCTGGGTCGGGCCCTGCGGAACGAGATGCATGAGCGATTCGTCGACCAGCATCAGCACCGCAGCGCTGTCGGAGAGTGCATCGGCCAGTTCGTGCGCACTCCAGCGAATGTTGAGCGGGCAGGCGACGGCCCCGAGCCACCAGCAGGCCAGGAGCGCCTGGACCAGGCGATCATCGTTGGGCGCGAGCAAGGCGACACGGTCGCCCGCGCCCACGCCGTGGCCCGCCAGCGCGGCCGCCTGCCGCGCCGTGCTTTGCAGCAGCTCGACGAAGGTCAAGCGCCGCGGAGCGCCGTCGCCGAGATGGACCAGTGCGTCCTTGCCGGGGTGGCGCTGGAGCGAGCGGTGCAATCCTTGGGTGAGGTACATGAGGGTCGGGTTTCAGAAGATGCTTGCAGCTTCGCGCCGAACCGCACGCACGAATATCGGAAAGGTGCAGGCCGGAGGATTGCGTGCAGGAACTGCGGTTTCCCCCATTGCCCATTCCTGTCATCGGTCCGAGAGTGCGGCCATGCGCGTTTCCTCCCTGCCTTCCCGGATCGAATATGCCGGCCACCGCATCGCCGGCTTGCGCCTGGCGGACTGCCGTGACGTCGACCAGTCCAACGAACTTTCCGCCCGCCTGTTCGGCTCCGCACGCATGCGCCGGCTGCGCGCCGGTGGTGCGTTCCATTTCACGCACGACCACGTGCCCTTCGGTGCGGTGTCTTTCGACCGCATGAGCTGGGGTGCCCATACCGCGCTCGTGCCCAAGGCCGAAGCACTGCCGGGCTATTACCTCGTCAACTTGCCCATCCGCGGCACGGCGCGTGTGCGGCAGGATTCGCACGTGCAGCCGCTCGCGCACGGCACGTGCGGCGTGTTCAGCCCCTTGCGCAGCTTCGAGATCGAGGCCTACGAGGGATTCGACCACCTCCTGGTGCGCATCGATGCCGCGTTCCTTGCGCGTGCATGGCAGGGGATTTCGGGCCGGCCGCTCACTGCGCCCCTGTTCTTCGATTCCGCCATGCCGGATTCACCGACCCTCGCAGCCAGTTGGATGTCCCTGGTCACTCTGGGCGAGAGCGTGGCAAGACTTCCCCTGGGCACCGCGGCGCGCGAGTATGCGCAATCGGCTTTGTCCGCCAGCGTGGCTTCGGTGCTGCTGACGCAGCACCCCCATAACCATCGCTTCCTGCTGGAGTCCGACGCGAAGGCCGCTGCGCCCCGCGTGGTCCGGCTGGCCGAGGAGTTCATGCTGCAGCGGCTGCGTGAACCGGTGACGGCGGATGAGGTCAGCATTGCCTGCGGCGTGTCGCGACGTTCGCTGTTTGCCGCATTTCAGGCGCATCACGCCACAGGTCCAATTGCATGGCTGCGGCAGCGCCGTTTGGAAGCCGCACGCGCGTTGCTCGAGAAGCCCGCGCGCGGCGACCTGCGCGTGGCGGATGTGGCCCTGGAGCTGGGCTTCTTCCATGTCGGCGAGTTCGCAGCGGCCTACGGGCGCGCGTTCGGCGAATCGCCCTCCGTCACTCTGCGGCGGGCGCGCCTGGGCTAGCGGCGCGACACGCCAGCAGGCGAGTCAGCCGAACGACTGGTTGGAAAGGGCGAACAGGCGCACGTCCACTTCGGCGTCGGCGTCGGCGCCGACATCTGCATCGGCATCGGCATCCATCGCACCAGCCTGGATCTCGCGCACCATGGGCACCGCATGGCCGACGCAGGGCAGCCCCACGCCGGTCAGCCAAGCAGAGAGACCGCCGCCCTCCGTCACGTCGATGCGAAGAAACTGGCCGCGGGCTCGACCGGCGAGAGCGGTGATGAGGTCCATCGCATCGGCAGCACTGCTTGCGCCCGATGCGACCACTGGCCCGATCACCACGCCGCGTCCAAATTCGCGTGCGCAAGCGTAGGCTGCCACACTGGCGCCGCGATCGACGACCATCGTCGTCCCGGCCGCGAACAATGCATCCAGCAATGCGGTGCGGTCCATGCCGGTGGCGGCCGTGTCCAGCCGGCGCACCCCCTCGACATCAGCTGCCTGCATGGGACGCACGCCCGCCGGGGCGGCAAGAACGGTTTCCGCGGGCACTAGGACCTGGTGCTGGAACACCTGTCCGCGGGCGACGAACCCGAGCTGCGTATAGAGCGGGAGCCCTTCCTGGGTGGCGTTCAGGAGCACCGTGCGGTTGCGCGCGGCGTGAAGCAGCTGTTGCATCAAGGCGCGCCCCAGGCCCCGCCCCTGCATGCGCGGGTCGACGATGATCATGCCCACCGAGGCATGGGTCTTGCCATAGGGCCACCACATCGCCGTGGCCACCAGGCGGCCATCGACTTCCGCCGCGAAGCCGCTCCCAAGATCGAAGGCGAAGCGCCAGTCCGCCTCGCGGTAGGGCCATCCCAGTGTGGCGGATAGCCTGGCCGCGTCAGGCAAGTGATCGACGCGTAGCGCGGCCAGGTGCGGCGCTGTTTTATCAGCCGGTGCGTGGTTGTCAGCTGCCATGATCAAGTTCCGCCCAATGCTAAAGAAAGCACCCGCCGGGTCGATGCCGAACCAAGCACCCGGAAAAGAGAGAAATGCGCGATTGCGAACTTCGATGAGTGGATCGTGCTGCATGTACGAGTCGCGGCAGTCATGCCCCAACGCCGACGCAACGCACGGCGCATGACCACGACCTGACCTCTGTGTTGGGGTGACAACGCTGCACGCAATTTGCTCTTGGGATGAGTGATTCTCGTTACCATTTTTGATGCGATCAATGAGTATAAGAACCGCCATATGCCACTGCCGTCTCGCCTGTTGGGCTGCCTGATCCTGCTGGTCCTGGGTTGCGGATTGAATGCCACCGCCTTTGCCGAAGAGAGCCAGTTCGGGTACGTCTACACGACGGACCTGTTGCCCAAGGGGGCCAAGGAAATCGAGCAGTGGCTGACATGGCGCAACAAGAAAATAGCCGGCGTCTACGACCAGCTCGAGGGCCGAACCGAGTTCGAATACGGCGTGTCCGATCGGCTCCAGGTGGCCCTGTACGCCAACTATGCGTGGGCTCGGGCCTATCACAACGGACCGAACGGAGCGACCACGCCGCCCGAACAGTTTGCCGACAAGAACGTGAATGCCGACGCGCACTGGAGCGGCAAGCGCTTCGTCGGCGTGTCCGGCGAGGCGATCTACCGAGTGCTCAGCCCCTACACCGATGGCGTGGGCCTGGCGTTCTATGTGGAGCCCACGGTGGGCCCCTCGTTCAGAGAGCTGGAAACCAAGATCATCCTGCAGAAGAACTTTCTGGACGACCGGCTGACCACCGCCTTCAACTTCACCTATGCGCCTGAGTGGCGATACCTGGACGACGACAGCACCCCGTCGGGCCGAAGCTGGCAGCACGAGACAGACATCAATTTCAATGCGGCGCTGTCCTATCGCTTCGCACCGAACTGGTCGGCTGGATTCGAGTTCGTCAATGAACACGAATACAACAGCTACCTCTTCAAGAACCAATCGAACAGCGGCTACTTCTTTGGCCCGACCATCCACTACGGCGGAAAAAACTTCTTCATCACGGCGACCTTCCTGGAGCAGCTGCCTTGGGCCAAGGCGCACTCGGACACCGTGGAAGGCTCCCTCATTGGCGGCCGTGTCTTCGACAACGACTTTGAGCGGTATCGACTCCGCGTCAAGGCCGGCTACTATTTTTGACGGACGCTGGCATGAAGCTCAATCAATGGGCGTGGCTTCCAGTGGCCGCGATCTCCACGTCGGTTTATGCGACGACCTACTTCACCACCGAAGAAGCGCAGCAAGCGATATTTCCTGGCGAGAAGCTGGCACCGGCGTTCGTCACGCTGACCAATCAGCAGGCCAAGAAGATCGAGGATGCCACCGACGTCAACGTGCGGCACAAGGACATCAAGGTCTGGAAGGCGAGCGGCGGCGGGTGGTTCATCCTCGACGAAGTGGTGGGCAAGCACGAGTTCATCACCTATGCCGTGGGACTGAATCCCGACGGCAGCGTCAAGCAGATCGAGATCGTCGACTACCGCGAGTCCTATGGCTACGAGGTTCGCAACCCCGACTGGCGCAAGCAGTTCACGGGCAAGACCTCCGCGGCGCCCCTCAAGCTGGAGCAGGACATCCACAACATCAGCGGCGCGACGCTGTCCGCCAGGCACGTGACCGACGGCGTCAAGCGTGTGCTGGCCACCTATGCCATTGCGCTCAAGTAGCCAGCGCCGGGCACGGCCGCTGCTCGGGACGCTGGTCGAGATCGCCGCGAGCGGCGCATCGGCCCACTTGCCGGCGGCGCTCGGGGCCGCCTTCGCGGCCATCGAGCAAATCGATCGGCTGATGAGTTTCCACGCGCCGGACAGCGACGTTTCCAGGATCAATGCTGCCGACGCTGAGTGCGAGATCGGCATCGATTCCCACACCTCCCACGTCCTGCATTTCGCCCGCAAGCTGAGCGAGCTGTCCGACGGCGTCTTCGATGTCACGATTGCCGATGTATTGATGCGCGAAGGCTTCCTGCCGCGGCAAGAAGGCGTTGCGGCGGATGCCCCCGCGGCAGCGAGCTTTCACGACCTGGTGCTGCTGCCCGGCGATCGCGTCCGCTGGCGCCGCAAGGGATGGATCGACCTGGGCGGCATCGCCAAGGGCTATGCCGTCGATTGCGCCGTGGATGCGCTGCGTGCGCATGGCGTGGCCGGCGCCGTCGTCAACGCCGGCGGCGACCTGCGTTTCTTCGGTGAGCCGCAGCCGGTCCATGTCCGCGACCCTGAGACGCCGACTTCGCTCGTGCCGCTCGGCGTTTTCAGCGATTGCGCTGTGGCCACGTCCAGCGGCTACTTTTCGGATCGGTTGTCCAGCGGCGGCGTGACGGAGCCGCTGGTCGATCCCTTGCGCCGCGCTTGTGTCCGCTGGCGGCAAAGCGTCACGGTCGTTGCACCCGACGCCATGACGGCCGACGCATTGACCAAGGTCGTGCGGCTCGCAGCGCAGGCCGCGCCGGGCATCCTCGAACGCTGTCGCGCGAGGGCCATCGTGATCGACCGCCGGGGGATGCGGCAATGCGGCATCGCCATGCCGGCCGAGGCCACCGCAGCATGAGGCCACCCCATCTTCACCACGCCTGGCCACAGCCCATTCGGCTGGGTCGCAGGCATGAGCGCTGGGTCTATGGGTTGGCGGGACTGCTGTTGCTCTCGGGCACGGGTTGGCTGATCGCCCACTATTTCCTGGCCATCCCGAGCGAATTCGGAGACCCGCACCAGGCTTCCGAACCGTGGTGGCTGCGCCTTCACGGCGCGGCGGCCATGGGCTTCCTGGTGATCGTCGGCACGGTGCTCCTGAACCACGTCGTGCGCGCGTGGCATCTGCGCAGGAATCACAGGAGCGGGCTTGTCTTCATGGGTCTCCTGGCCGCGATGGTGCTGACGGGCTACGCGCTCTATTATTTCAGCGGCGAAGAGACGCGGCCCTGGATCAGCAAGGTGCATTGGGTTGCGGGGCTTGCCTCGGCCGTGGCCCTGCCGATCCATGTCGTGCTGGGCCGGCGCCGCAGGACGTGAACCGTTGGCGGCACGCTGCAACGGTCATCATTCCGGTTGAAAGCGGCGGCGCCGCGTCCGACACCGGGCCAACCGCGGATGCCCGACCATCGCGGTATGCCATCGCTTCGAAGCATCGCCGTCACCGTCCTTGAAGACAAGGAGGGTGCCTACCGCTGGCGCCTGGTCGAGCTGGAAGAAGAGAGCTGGCGGGTGCTGCGCCAGCAGCCGCGATCCACGAAGACCTACCATGCCGCGATGGCGGCCGGCCTGGTCGAACTGCAGCAGATGGTCGAAGACCTCGACGTGGGCCCGCGCGAAGATGAATCCGAAGGCAAACCGGAACCCAAGCCGGAACCCAAGCCCGAATCAGAACCCGCGGAAGGCAAGAAAAGCGGCGCGGCCTTTGGGTTCGGTTTCGGACTGCCGAAGATCGGGTAGCTCCGCGGAGAGACCTTGCGCACTTCGCTGGATTTCTTGCCTGATCCTCTGCCGAAGCTTCTCTTTTGTGGATGAAGAGCTGCTTGCGCGTTAGAGTCTTCCGCGGAGGCTCCGAGCAACATGGCATCCATACAACCCGACGCGGCCGCGCAGTGCAAAGCGCTGCAGGAAGCAATGGCGCGCATCATCGGCTCGCGCACCCCGGGAGTGGGTGACTTCCCAACGCCGATTGCCGGGCTTGCCTTCTTCCGGCGCGAATCTCCCGCGCCGCCGGCCGCCTGCATGATCGAGCCGAGCATCGTTCTCGTGGCGCAGGGCGCAAAGCAGATTTGGATCGGCGGCGAGGCGTATCCCTACGACACCTCGCAATTCCTCGTCACCTCGCTGAACCTGCCCGCCAATTCGGAGGTGAGGATGGCAAGCCCGCAGCAGCCTTGCCTCGGCCTGGTGCTGAAGCTCGACGTGCGCGTGGTGGCCGAGCTGATCGCGCAGGGCGGTCTGCCGTCGCACCGCGATCGCTCCGGGGGCGCGGGCGTGGGTATCGGCACGGCAACGCCGGCGCTGCTGGCGCCGATCGCGCGCCTCGTGGAGTTGCTGGACGAGCCCGAAGCTATTCCCGTTCTCGCGCCGATGATCCACCGCGAAATCCACTACCGGCTGCTTGGGAGCGACCAGGCGGGCAAGCTGCGGCAGATCGCCTCCGTGGACGGACAAGGCCATCGGATTGCAAGAGCCATCGACTGGCTTACGCTGAACTACGCCTTGCCGCTTCGCGTCGATGAACTCGCGGTGCGCGTGCAGATGAGCACGCCGACCTTCCATCACCACTTTCGGCAGCTCACTGCGATGAGCCCGCTGCAGTACCAGAAGTGGCTGCGATTGAACGAGGCCAAGCGACTGATGCTGAACGAGCACCTCGATGCGGCCAGTGCGGCCTTCAGGGTCGGCTACGAAAGCCCCTCCCAGTTCAGCCGCGAATACAGCCGCTTGTTCGGCGCCCCGCCCAAGCGGGACATCGGCGTGCTGCGCGGCGGAGCCAGGGGCATCGACGCACACGAGCCAGGGCTGCCGAATCTCGCGTGAGAACTTAGGTCCACAAGACCTCGCGAGCTCAGCGGATTGGGCAAGAAAACGAGCGGAATGCTCTACCAATCGGCGGGCAGCTCTAGAAAAATGGTGGACAGGGTGCCCGCTTTTACGCGGCGCTTGCCCTCCCCACGACTCGCCCGAACTTCGAACAACAGGAGCTGACATGGACAGTCCCACAACCCCCTTGATCTCGCGGCGCGATGCCCTCATCGTCGGTGCTGCTACGGCCGCGGCGGTTTCATCTTCCGCGCCCGCCATGGCCACGCAGGCTGCGCCTTCTGCATCGGCATCGGCGATACCGCGCGCAAAGCTCACGCTGAACGTGAACGGCCAGGCTCACTCGCTCGACCTCGACACGCGAACGACCTTGCTCGATGCGCTGCGCGAGCACCTGCACCTCGGCGGCACCAAGAAGGGCTGCGACCACGGCCAATGCGGCGCCTGCACGGTCATTGCGGATGGGCGGCGGATCAACGCCTGCCTGTCGCTCGCCGTCATGCACGACGGCGGGCAGATCACCACCATCGAAGGGCTCGGCACGCCGCAGAACATGCATCCGCTGCAGGCTGCCTTCGTCAAGCACGACGGTTATCAGTGCGGCTACTGCACACCTGGGCAGATCTGCTCGGCGGTGGCCGTGCTCGATGAAATCAAGCGCGGGGTACCGAGCCACGTGAGTGCTGATCTCACGGTGCGGCCGCTGCTGTCGGCCGACGAACTGCGCGAGCGCATGAGCGGCAACATCTGCCGCTGCGGCGCTTATTCCAACATCGTCGATGCCATCACCGAGGTGGCGGGGAGCCGGACATGAAGCCGTTCACCTATGAGCGCGCGCAGTCTCCTGCGCAGGCCGCAGCGGCTGTCGCGCAGAGCCCTGGTGCCAAGTTCATTGCGGGCGGCACCAACCTGCTGGACCTCATGAAGCTGCAGATCGAAGCACCCACGCATCTGGTCGACGTGAACGGCCTGGCGCTGGACAAGATCGAACCCACGTCCGAAGGCGGCTTGCGCATCGGCGCCATGGTGCGCAACGCCGATCTGGCGGCTGATGAGCGCGTGCGCCGCGACTACGGCGTGCTCTCGCGTGCGCTGCTGGCCGGCGCTTCGGGCCAGTTGCGCAACAAGGCGACGACGGCGGGCAACCTGCTGCAGCGCACGCGCTGCCCCTACTTCTATGACACCGACCAGCCGTGCAACAAGCGCCAGCCCGGCAGCGGCTGCAGTGCCATCGGCGGTGTCACCCGCCAGCATGCGGTGATCGGCACGAGCAAGGCCTGCATTGCGACGCATCCGAGCGACATGGCGGTGGCGATGCGCGTGCTCGACGCGGCAGTGGAGACGGTGCGCCCCGACGGCCGCACGCGCGTGATCCCGATCGCCGACTTCCATCGCCTGCCGGGCGATACGCCGCACATCGAGACGGCGCTGGAGCGGGATGAGCTGATCACCAGCGTCACGCTGCCAAGGCCCATCGGCGGCACGCAGATCTACCGCAAGGTACGAGACCGTGCCTCGTATGCGTTCGCTCTGGTATCCGTTGCCGCGATCGTGCAGCGGGATGGCTCGGGCCGCGTGGCACTCGGTGGCGTGGCGCACAGGCCGTGGCGTGTCGAGGCTGCGGAGGCCGCGATGCCGCAGGGTGCGAAGGCCGTGACCGCGCAGTTGCTGGCCGGCGCGCAGCCCACGCACGAGAACGCATTCAAATTGCCATTGGCCGAGCGGGCGCTGGCCGCGGCCCTGGTGCAAGCGAGGAGCTGAACATCATGAAATTCGACACACCCGCCACCACCAATCCCATCGACCAGCTCAAGATCATCGGCAAGCCCACAGACCGGATCGACGGGCCGCTGAAGACCACCGGCACCGCACGCTACGCCTATGAACGCAACACCGAGGTGCCCAACGCCGCATACGGCTATGTGGTGGGCGCCGGCATTGCCAAGGGCCGTATCGCCTCGATGGACCTGAAGGCCGCGCGTGCGGCGCCGGGCGTGCTGGCCATCGTCACTGCGCGCAATGCCGGCAAGCTCGCCAAGGGCGACTTCAATACCGCCAAGCTGCTGGGCGGGCCCGAGATCGACCACTACCACCAGGCGGTCGCGATCGTCGTCGCCCAGACCTTCGAGCAGGCGCGCGCCGCGGCGCAGCTGGTGCACATCGCGTACACGCGCGCACCGGGCCGCTTCGACCTGGCCGCCGAAAAAGATGCGGCGCAGCTGCCCAAGCCCAATCCGTTTTCTGGCGAACCGGAAACAAAAACGGGCGATTTTCCCGGCGCGTTCGCGGCGGCCCCTGTACAGATCGATGCGACCTACACCACGCCCGACGAGTCGCACGCGATGATGGAACCGCATGCGTCGATTGCGCAATGGAAGGGCGACAAGCTCACCATCTGGACATCGAACCAGATGATTGCCTGGGGCGTTGGCGACGTGGCCAAGACGCTGGGCATTCCCAAGGCCAATGTCCGCTTGGTCTCGCCCTTCATCGGCGGCGGCTTTGGCGGCAAGCTGTTCGTGCGCGCGGATGCGGTGCTTGCCGCGCTGGGTGCGAGGGCGGCCAAGCGGCCCGTGAAGGTGGCACTCCAGCGGCCCTTGATGATGAACAACACCACGCACCGGCCCGCGACCATCCAGCGCATCCGCATCGGTGCCGCAAGGGACGGCAAGATCGCCGCCATCGCCCACGAGGGCTGGTCCGGTGATCTGCCAGGCGGACAGGCGGAGACGGCGGTCAACCAGACCCGGCTGCTGTATGCCGGCGCCAACCGGCTGACGACCACGCGGCTCGCCGTGCTCGACCTGCCCGAGGGCAACGCCATGCGCGCGCCCGGCGAGGCGCCGGGCATGATGGCGCTGGAGATCGCCATGGACGAAATGGCGGAGAAGCTCGGCATCGACCCGGTCGAGTTTCGTGTGATCAACGACACGCAGGTCGATCCCGAGAAGCCGGAGCGGCCTTATTCGCAGCGCAAGCTGATCGAATGCCTGCGCACCGGCGCCGAGCGCTTCGGCTGGAGCAAGCGCAACGCGGCACCGGGCCGGCAGCGCGACGGACGCTGGCTCGTGGGCATGGGCATGGCCGCCGCGTTCCGCAACAACCTGTTGGCGAAGTCAGCCGCGCGCGTGCGCCTGGACAACCGGGGCATGGTCACGGTGGAAACCGACATGACCGATATCGGCACCGGCTCGTACACCATCATTGCGCAGACAGCGGCCGAGACGATGGGGCTGCCGCTTGACAAGGTGCTCGTGCGCCTGGGCGATTCGGCGTATCCCGTTTCGGCCGGCTCGGGCGGACAGTGGGGCGCCAACAACTCGACGTCGGGCGTCTATGCTGCCTGCATGAAGCTGCGCGAAGCCGTGGCGCGCAAGCTGGGCTTCGCAGTATCGGAAGCCGAATTCTCGGACGGCATGGTGCGCGGCGGGGAGCGCGTGGTGCCGCTTGCCGAGGCCGCGGGCGCGAACGGATTGGTGGCCGAGGACGGCATCGAGTACGGCGACCTCGACAAGAAGTACCAGCAGTCCACCTTCGGCGCGCACTTTGTGGAGGTCGGCGTCGACGCCGCCACCGGCGAGATACGCGTGCGCCGCATGCTCGCGGTGTGCGCCGCGGGCCGCATCCTCAATCCCAAGTCGGCCCGCAGCCAGGTGATCGGCGCGATGACGATGGGCGTCGGAGGGGCGCTGATGGAAGAGCTGGCGCTCGACAAGCGGCACGGCTTCTTCGTCAACCACGACCTCGCGGGCTATGAGGTGCCGGTGCACGCCGACATCCCGCACCAGGAGGTGATCTTCCTGGACGAGACGGACCCGATCTCTTCGCCGATGAAGGCCAAGGGCGTGGGCGAACTCGGCATGTGCGGCGTCGCGGCCGCCGTGGCCAACGCGGTTTACAACGCGACCGGCGTGCGGGTGCGCAACTATCCGATCACGCTCGACAAGCTGCTCGATCGCCTGCCGCCGGTGGCGTGAGCTGCCGAGGTCATGCCGCTGCGGCCGCCGGGGCTCGGCGGCGGGTGTTCGCAATCAGGGCAGCGCCGGCCAGGCAAAGGACCGCAAGCACGGCGAGCGCGGAACTGGCGCCTTGGGTGAAGGTGGCCTCGTCCGCACTTGAAAGCGCCGGCCCGCCGACATTTCCAAGGATCTTGCGGTGCGCGCTGGAAGGCAGCCCTGCCAACGCCACGCTCAGCGCGAGCGCGGTTCCCACCATGATGCCGGTGTTCTGCAGCGTCGACCGGACGCCGTTGGCAATGCCCCGGCGCTGGGGCATCACGCTCTGGAGGATCGATGCATTGTTCGGCGTCACGAAACTCCCGATGCCCAGGCCCAGCACCCAGAGGCACATCGACAGCTGCACGGCGCCGATCGTGGGCTGCAGCAGTGCAGCCAGCAGCGCCAATGCGCATGCCGCGAGCAGCATGCCGCCCACGCAGATGGATTCGGGCCTGAAGCGCCGAAGCAGGATGCCCGCCACGGGTGCGGCCATCAGCATGCCGAATGCGACCGGTGCGATGCGCAGGCCCGCCTCTGAGGGCTGCAGGCCCGCGCAAGCCTGGAGATACAGGGCCACGAGCAGCAGGGGCGCAGCCTGCGTCATCGACAGGAGCAGGATGCCGGCGTAGGCGGTACGGCGCCCCGGGTCGCCGAACAGAGTCGGGTCGACCAACGGACTGGCCACGCGCATCTGAAGGCCGGAGAAAAGCCCGATGGCGCAAAGCCCGGCGAGTATGAACGTCCACACGGGCGTGCTCGTCCATCCGCGGGTGCCCGCCATCGAGAGTGCATAGGTCACGCATCCGATGCCAATGAGGGACAGCGCCGCGCCTGCCAGGTCGAATCGCTCGGGTGGGGCGGCCTCACTTTGGGGCAGCACCTTCCACGACCACGCCAGCACGCAAAGCCCTGCAGGCACGTTGAGCATGAAGAGCGCGCGCCAGCCCCACCACGACACGACGAAGCCGCCGGCCAGCGGGCCCACGACCTGGGCCAGGGCCGCGACCATGGCGAGGACGCCAAGTGCCAGTCCCATCTTGCGGCGGCCGAACGCATCGCCCACCAAGGCGCTGGCGTTGGCCATGACGCCGGCCGCGCCGATCGCCTGGCCGATGCGGCTGGCCAGCATCAGCTCCGCAGTCGGCGCCAGGGCGCATGCCGCGCAGGCGGCCACGAAGAGCGACAGTCCCGCGAGGAAGAGCCGGCGCCGTCCCCACAGGTCGGCCAGCCGTCCAAAGCTCAGGATGCAAACCGTGCTGACCAGCATGTACGACAGCAAAATCCAGCTCGCCTGCGTCGGCGAAGCGCGCAAGCTGTGCGCCACGGCAGGCAGCGCGACGTTGAGTGCGCTGAGATTGAGAAAGCACAGCAGCGCGCCCGCACTGGCGGCGACCAGCACCGCCCAGCCGACCTTGTCCGCTTCGTCGGCCATCATCGATTCAGTCTTCGCTCTTGAACCCCGACGCCTGGACGATGGGTCGCCAGTACACCCGATCCTCGGCCATGATGCGCTTCAGTTCCGCGCCCGGCAGCCCGGTCGGCTCGAGGCCCATGCGATCGACTTGTCCGCGCACTTGCGGATTGCGCATTGCGGCAAGAAGGGCCGTCTCCAGCTTCGCGACCACCTCCTTCGGCGTCCCCGCCGGCACGAATGCGGCATAGGAAGCATTGGCGCGGTCGAAGGCGTCATAGCCCGACTCCTTGATCGTCGGAACGTCGGGCAGCCAACTCAAGCGCTTGGTGCCTGCAACGCCCAATATCCGCAACTTGCCCGCGCGGTGGAGTTCGAGCTGGCTGGCCAGCGCGTCGGTGCCCATCGGCACATGGTTTCCGATGATGTCTGTCGCGAGCGGCGCACCCCCTTTGTAAGTGACCGGCGTGAGCGGTACACCGACGGCCTTGGACAACTGCAGCACGCTGAAGTGCAGCCCGCCTCCGAGGTTGGTCAGTCCCACGCTGGCGTTGGCAGGATTCTTCTTGATCCAGGCCACGTACTCGGGAATCGTCTTGAACGGCTGATCTGCGCCGGCGGAAACGACGCAGGGCACATTCGCCAGGTGCGCGACAGGTATGAAATCCTTGTCGACGTCATAGTTCAGCCGCGCATAGGTCATCGGAAAAAGGACGAAAGGCGGTGTGGCGCCCATCAGGATCGTGCGGCCATCGGGCCGTGCGGTCTTGACCGCCTCGATGGAAATCCGAGTCGAGGCGCCGGGCCGGCTCTCCACCAGCACGGGTTCCTTGAGCGTGGTGCGCAAATCCTCGGCCAGCGAGCGCGCCAGACTGTCGAGGGCGCCACCCGGCGGAACGCCGATGATCAGCCGGATGGGCGCGTTGTTGTCGGCCTGCGCAGCCGCGCCGATCAAGGCGATCGACGCACCGAGAAAAAGTGTCTTGAGGAACGAGGCCATGGTGGAGGTACCTTCAAAGTTGAGAACGGAAAGGGAGAGGAACGGACTCAGAAGGCGAGGGCGGGCAGCGCGTTGGCTGGCCAGTGCGCGGCTTCGAAAGATGCCGCGGCCTGCAGCAGCTGCTGGTCCTCGCGAAAGCGGCCGACCAGTTGCATGCCGATGGGCAGGCCGTCGCGGCCGGCACCGCATGGCAGGCTGATGGCGGGATGGCCCGTGAGGTTGAAGGGCATCGTCCACGGGAACCAGTTCGGCCGCACCTCGGCATACGCTTCGCCATCGATCTCGATGCTGCCGAACAGGTTCTGGTCGATTGGCAGGGCGGTGCGCGACAGAGTGGGCGTGAAGATGAAGTCGTGGGTCTCCAACTGAGCCTGGACCTTGCGAAAGAGCGCGGTCCTGGCAAACATGGCCTGCTGGAAGGCGACCCCGTCGACGTGCTCTGCGAGCGCGAGCTGCTGCAGCAGCGACGGGCTCAACTCGCTGGCATGTGCTTCGGCCAGTGGCGCGAAGCGGCCGCGCCAGCTGGTGTGGTTGATGACCCGCCACACCGGCTCGACGTCAAAGCCCTCGCCCGACATCAACTCGAGTTCCGCGCCCATCGAACGCAATGTGGCAAGCGCGGCTTCGAAGGCCGCAGCAACGTCGGCGGAGATCGGTCGCCCCTCGAGCCTTGCGGAGTAGAGAATCCGTTTGCCACGAAGATCGCCGGCGGGCTGCAGCGTGTCGAAGTAGCGCTGCGCCGGCACGCCCAGCGACCACGGGTCGGACCCATGGGCACCCGTCATGGCCTGCAGCATGAGCGCCGTGTCGGCCACGTTGCGCGTGGTGGGCGTCACATAGGTGTAGTTGCCGAAGGCGTCTTGCACTTGGCTGTGGGGCACCACGCCCAGGCTCTGCTTCAAGCCGACGACGCCGTTGCATGCGGCCGGTATGCGCGTCGAGCCCCCGCCGTCGGTGGCAATGGCCAGGGGCGCGATACCCGCCGCCATCGACGAGGCCGCACCGCCGCTCGAGCCGCCACTGGTGCGCGTGGCATCCCATGCGTTGCGGGTGCTTCCGAAAAGAGGCGCATCGGTCAGGCACTTGGCGCCAAATTCGGACGTGGTCGTCTTGCCGATCAGGATGCCGCCCGCCTCGCGCATGCGCGCCACGGCCACCGCGTCTTGCGCGGGAACGTGGTCGCGATGCAGCACCGAGCCGTACGTCGTCCTGACGTTCGCGGTGTCGACGATGTCCTTCACCGTGAAGGGCAGTCCGTGGAGCAGGCCCAACGCCTCGCCCTTCATTAGCGCGGCTTCGGCGGCCCGGGCCTCTGCCATCGCCTGCTCATGGCAGAGCGTGATGAAGCAGTTCAGGTGCGGCTGGACCGCGTCGGCGCGGCGCAAGACTTCTTCGACGATCTCCACCGGCGAGAGCTTCCGCTGCGCAACGAGCATGCGCATCGTCCCAGCGGACATTTCGCAGATCTCGGATTTTGGAAGACGAGGAAGCTTTTTCATGGTGTAAATGATTGACGCGCCGCACCTTCAGGTCCAATACTGTTTTCTTGAAAAGGCATATGCACAGCGTATGGCAGCACCTGACTTCAGAACGCTCCGCTACTTCGTGGCTGTCGCCGAGGAACGCAGCGTCGGAAAGGCGGCGCGTCGGCTCAACATGGCCCAGCCGCCGCTGTCGGTCCACATCAAGAACCTGGAGGCGGCGGTGGGCACACCGCTGTTTCGCAGGGCGGCGCGCGGCATGGAAATCACCGACGCCGGCCATGCGCTCTTCCAGCGCGCGAAGGAAGCGCTGCTGCTTGCCAATGAAGGATTCGACGCCGCGCGCGCCATCGGCTCGGGCAGCCGGGGCCGGCTCACGGTCGGCACCATGGTCGTGCTTTCCTACCTGATGCTGCCTCGCCTGGAGAACGCGCTTCGCGCGAAGCTGCCGGACGTGGAGATCAAGTACGTGGAGCTGAATGCCGCCAACAACGTCTCGGCCATCGCCGATTCGCAAGTGTCCGTGGCCATCTGCATTCCGCCCATCGCCCACGCGGGCATTGCGGTCGAGCGCATCGGCACTCAGCCCTTGATGCTGGCCGTGCGTGCGGATTCGCCTTTGGCCCGGATGGCCAGCATTCCGCTGGAGCGGCTATCGGGCATGCCCCTCATCGGGCTCCCCATGCCCGATGGCGACATCGACAAATCCATCATTGCTTCGATGCTCAGGCGACACGATGTGAGCATGCCGATCGCGCAGCGCGTGGAGACCATGGTGTCGGCGTTGGCGCTCGTGCTGGCGGGCAGGGGCGTGGCCATCTTGCCCGCCTGCGCGCGTATCGGCCGGCCGCCGGGCGTGGTGTTCAGGCCCTTGCGCAACGTCGACGCGAAGATGGACATCGCCGTGTGTTGGCGCAGCGATTGGCAGAGCCCTTTGATCGAGCCTTTCCTGGCGTGCGCCCGCGCGTCTCTGCGCCAGGCGGCCTAGCCGATAGTGCGTGCTCTCATCGCTGTAGCAAGCCGTTCGATGGCAGCGTCTCGTCCAGCAGCTTGCGCGCCGTCTCGACGCCGGCCACCGGCAGCAGTTTCGGATCGAGCAGGCCCACCTGCACCAAGACGCTGGCCTGGTCCCAGTAGATGTGCTCGTGGTAGAGCTTGTCGCCGCGGAACTTGACCACCGCCAGCAACGGAATTTCCACCCGCTTTCCGGTCGGAGGAACGCCCGGCAGCATCCAGGGGATTTCCGTGGTGTGCGTGAAGCAGAACAGCATCTCGTCGACCACTTGCGTGGCGCCCACGGTGCGCGAGACCGGCACCAGGGAGGTATCGGGCGGATTGCTGTTGACGAAGTGGTTCGTGTAGAAGTGGTGCAGCGCCTTGTAGCCCACGCCGCCGGTCATGGTCGGAATGTGGTTGACGTACGGCTCCGGCACCATCGTTTGCATCGTGTCGTCGACATTGCGCGTGCTGAACTCGTATTCGCAGTGCTTGTCCCATAGCGCGGCCAGGTCGTGATGCGGGCCGATGGCCGACTTGAGCGTGGCGATGCTGCGCTCGTGGGCCATGAGCGCCGAAGGGCGGTGGTAGTGCTCGCCGCCCGTGCGTGCAAAGGCGTGGTCGACACCCGGGTACACGTGAACCTCGACGTTCGGCCGGCCGCGCAGCGTCTGCACGATGCGTTCGCGCGCTTCGGGTGGACAGAAGCCGTCGAGCTCCGCCACATGCAGGGCGAGCCGGCAGCGGATGTTGTCGGCCTCGTCCAGCGCCGCATCGATGCCCACGCCGTAGTAGCCGACGGCGACGTCCGCGTCGGTGCGGCACGCCGCCAGGTAGGCCAGCTTGCCGCCCAGGCAGAAACCGAGCACGCCGACCTTGGCGTCCTGGACTTCGGGCCGCTGGCGCAGCGTGCTGATGGAAGCCTGGATGTCTTCCATGCCACGGGCCTCGTCAAAGCCCTGGTACAGCGCGAATGCACGCTGCCAGTCGTCCGGCGAGTAGCCGAGCTCGACGTCGGGCTGCTGGCGCCAGAACAGGTCGGGCACCAGCACGACGTAGCCTTCCTCGGCGTAGTAGTCGGCCACCTCGCGCATCGTTGCATTCACACCGAAGATCTCCTGCGCGAGCACCAGGCCCGGGCCGCTGCCTGAGCGCGGCACGGCAAGGTAGCCGCTGAAACTGCCGCTGCCGTCGGTGGCCGGGATGCGGATTCGGGGCGTAGCGCCGGGTGCTTTTTCCTGCATGTGAACTGCTCCGTTCAAGGGTGGGAGGGTGCGGGCCATGCGTTCATTGCACGCATTCCGGGTGTCGCGTCGTCACCTGGTAGTAGCCCGAATGAAAAACCAGCGGCTCGCCATCGAAGCGGTCGTAGCGCTCGACTTCACCGATGAAGATCAGGTGGTCGCCGCCATCGTACTGCTTCACGTTGCGGCAGATGAACCGGGCGATGACGCCATTCAGCAGCGGCACGCCGGCCGCGCCTTCGCAGCATTCGACCCCGCCGAACTTGTCCGCCTGCGGTGTCGAGAACTGCCGCGACAGGTGATGCTGGTTGGCCGCCAGCACGTTGATCGCGAAATGGCTGGCGCCGGTGAAGTCGGCCACGCTCGGCGCCTGCCGGGCCAGGCTCCATAGCACCAGCGGCGGGTCCAGCGAGACCGACGAGAACGAATTGGCGGTCATGCCCACGCGGCGGCCGTCGATGGACCGGGTTGTGATGACGGTCACGCCGGTGGTGAACTGTCCGAGCGCCTTGCGGAAGTCGCGCCGGTCGAAGCGGTCGCAAGCCGCCTCGCGCGCCCGGGTTTCCAGGAAGCGGTCTGCCTCGGCGGCATCGAACCACCAGGGTGCGAAAACGCGCGGGTCGTCGAAGCCGTTGGCGATGGTGCTCGCAACCGCGGTCAGATGGCTCGCGCTCTGCAGCAGCTTCTGCAAGTGCGGCGTCGGCGGTGCGAGCAGGCTGTGGGTCCAACAGGTGGCCCAGCGGGCATAGCCTTCCCAATAGCGGTCGAAGGTCGCCTGCATCCACGCCGCGTCGAACGGTGCATCGCCGTGTTCGAAGATCCGTTTCAGGTAGATGTCGGCGCACTTGGCCGCGTTGTTGGAGCCCTGGCCGGTGATCGGATCGTTGAGCACCACCACGTCGGCCAGGCCCAGCACGCGGCGTCCCGAAGGCAACGTGGCCACCGGTTTGCGCACCGTCGGCGCGAAGCGGCCCGTGAGGATGCCGTTGTCGTCGGTCAGCTCGATGTCGGTGCAGCGTTCTGCTTCCCAGGGCAGGAAGGTGTCGAGAATCCGCTTGCTGCGCGCGAGATGCTCCTGCGGCGTCTTCACGTCCGCCCAGCAATCCATCGGGCCGCCCGGCACACCCTCGAACACCATGATCTCGCAGGGGCCCGTGGTGGTCAGCGCCGGGAACACGAAGTATTCGCCGACTCCGGGGATCAGGTTGAAGCACACGCGCGCATGGGGCAGGGCGGGCTTCATTCCCTTCACATAGGTGAGTGCCAATGCACGCTGGGGCTGGTCGAATGGCGAGCGTTCGGTGTCGCGCTCGAACAGTTGCGAAATCTCGCCCTTGCCACTGGCGACGACCACGAGGTCATACGCCGCCGCGCAGGCTTCCAGCGCGGCAAGCCCGACGTCCTGCAGCACCAGCCGGCCGCCACGCTTCTCGAACTCGGCCATCCAGGCGGGTATCTTGAGGCGCTGGTCGACCGACTGCGCGGGCCCGTCGAGCCGTGCGCTCCATTCGATGGCCTTGCCGCCTTCCGGGTTGCGCACTGCGAAGCCAATGCCTTCCACGGCGGGGCATTCGTCGGCCCACCAGTCCAGTTCCAGTTCGCGCTCGGTCTGCAGTGCAGTCTCGAACATGCACTGGCTGGACATCACCGGTCCTTCGAAGATCTCTTTTGCTGTGCGGTTCGAAAAAACCGTCACCTCGTACCGCGCGCGCTGCAGGCCGAGCGCGAGTTGCATGCCGGACTGCCCGGCGCCGACGATGGCCACGCGTCGCTTCATGCTTTCACTCCTTGCTACGCGACGGCCGCGCAGGTTTCGATGTAGCGGTCCGCTTCCGCGGGATCCGCAAACCACGGAAAGAAGGTGCGCGGATCGTCGAAGCCGTTGGCGAAGGCGCTGGCCAGCGGCGGCATGGCGCCGGCGCTGCCGAGCAGCTTGAGCACATGGGGCGGTGGCGGCGTCAGCAGCATGTTGGTCCATTGCGTGACCCACTGCGCGTAGCCGAACCAGTAGCGGTCGAAGGTCTGCTGCATCCACGCCGCATCGGCCGCGCCATTGCCGCGCGCAAGGATGCTCTTCAGATAGGTATCGGCGCATTTGGCCGCGTTGTTGGAGCCCTGGCCGGTGATCGGATCGTTGAGCACCACCACGTCGGCCAGGCCCAGCACGCGGCGCCCCGAAGGCAGCGTGGCCACCGGTTTGCGCACCGTCGGCGCGAAGCGGCCCGCGAGGATGCCGTTGTCGTCGGTCAGCTCGATGTTCCCGCAACGCGCGGCTTCCCATGGCGCGAAGGTGTCGAGAATCCGCTTGCTGCGCGCGAGGTGCTCTTGCGGCGTCTTCACGTCCGCCCAGCAGTCCATCGGGCCGCCCGGCACGCCCTCGAACACCATGATCTCGCAAGGCCCCGTGGTGGTCAGCGCCGGGAACACGAAGTATTCGCCCACGCCCGGAATGAGGTTGAAAGACACCGCGGAGAAAGGCGCGCGTGGCGTCATTCCCTTCACATAGGTCAGCGCCAATGCACGCTGCGGTTTGTCGAAGCTGGACTTGTGGGCGTCGCGCTCGAAGAGCTTCGAAATCTCGCCCTTGCCGCTGGCAACCAGCGTGAGATCGTGGCTTTGGGTGCAGGCCTCGAGTTCGTCGATGCCAGCGTCCTTGAAGACCAGTTCGCCGCCCTTCTTCTGGAACAGGTCCATCCAGGCGGGAATCTTCACGCGCTGGTCGACCGACTGCGCGCTCGAATTCAGCCGCGCGGTCCAATCGATGGCCTTGTCGCCCTTTTGCTCGGGGTGCGGCACCGCCAGCCCGATGCCATCCACCGTGGGGCAGTCCTGCGCCCAGAGGTCCAGGCCCAGGTCACGCTCGATCTGCAGCGAGGTGTGGAACATGCACTGGCTCGACATGACCTTGCCATGGCGGATGTCCTCGCCCGTGCGGTTGCTGAACATCGTGACCTCGTAGCCTGCTGCGAGCAGTCCGAGACCCAGTTGCAGGCCCGACTGGCCCGCGCCGACGATGGCGATTCGCTTCATTGCTTGCTCCTTGATGCTCCGTTCGGAGCTAGTCCATCAACTTGGGAATGGCGGGCACGGCCTGCTCGGGACCCATGGCGGCATAGCCGCCGTCCACCGCGTAATCGGAACCGGTCACAAAGCTCGCATGGTCCGAACAGAGAAACAGCACCACCTGCGCCACCTCGTCCGGATCGCCGACGCGCCCGAGCAGATGAAAGGGCGCGGCCACGCGGTCGGTCTTGGCGCGGTCGCCGCCGCTGAGCCGGTCCATCACGGCCGACCATGTCCAGCCTGGCGACACGCTGTTCACGCGGATGCGGTCCGGCGCCAGGTCCATCGCCATGTTGCGGGTGAGCTGCGCCATGGCGGCCTTGCTCACCGGATAGAGCCAGCGCCCGGTTTGCGCCACGCGCGAAGAGATGCTCGTGAAATTGACCACCGCCCCGCCACCGGCCGCGACCATGTGGGGGTGCACCGCCTGCAGCATGGCCACTGCGCTTGCCACGTTCACGTTGAACGAAGCGAGCCAGTCGGCGCGCGGCGACTTGAAGCCGTCGTCCAGGTAGGAGCACGCCAGGTTGATGAGAAAGTGCACACCGCCGTGCCGCGTGGCCGCCTGCGCCACGCAAGCCTGCACCTGCGCGTCGTCGGTGATGTCGGTGCGCACGAAGTGCACCCCGGTGCCGAGCGAATCCGCCAGCACCTGGCCGTTGTCGGCATCGATGTCGGCGATGACGACCTTCACACCCGCCGCGTGCATCGCGCGCACCACACCCGCGCCGATCAGCGTGGAGCCACCGGTGACGATGGCGCTCTTGCCTTCGAGTCCCTTGAACATGACGTTTGCTCTCCTCGGTTGATCAGGCAGGCCGGGTTGGCCTGTAAAGAGAACGTTATGGGAGAGCAGGCCCTTGGCGAATCCCGCAAACGCAAGGCCGTGTCCCTGGCGCGCAGGTTTTTATCGAGGGCTGGTCCGAATTGTGGGCGGGGATGGTTTTTGCTAGGGTGCCTTGGCCCCATGGACACCGCCACGACTCCACCGCTGCCGCTGCAGCGCTACCGGCTTTTCGAGAGCCACGACATGGACGAGGCCCGCGAAAGTGTGGCACGCGTGTTCTGTCCGCACGGGCTGGTCATGCTGCGGCCCCGCACCGAGCTCGATGCCTGCCATCACAGCGCGCGCCTTCATCGGGACGTGAGCCTCAACTATGTGCAATACGGCCCCGGCGTGCAGATCGACCCCGGCTACCTGCAGGATTTCTTCCTGTTGCAGATTCCGTTGCGCGGCGGCGCCGAGATCCGCTGCGGCGCGCAGCATGTGGACGCGACGCCTCGCCTTGCCTCGCTGCCTTCGCCGACCGAGCTGCTGTCGATGCGCTGGGCCGACGACAGCCCGCACCTGATCGTGCAGCTGTCGCGTTCCGCGCTGCTCTCCCGGCTCGAAGCCTTGCTCCAGGCGCCCGTCAGGCAGCCGCTGGTGTTCGACCTTGGCGTGCCGCTCGATAACCCCGCCCTCGCGCCCATGGTGCACTTCATCGACTATCTGCGGCTCACGCTCGACGCCGGCAACGCACTGCAGGCCGGCGGTCGCCTGGCCGAGCATGCCGAGGAGTACCTGATGGCCAGCCTTTTGATGTCGGCGAGGCACAACCACTCGTGCGCCCTGGCGGGCGACGCGCAGCGCAGCCTGCTGCCGCGCGTGGTCCGCAGGGCACAGGAATACATGGCGGCGCATGTCGAGCAACCCTTGTCGCTGGCCGACGTCTGCCGCGAAGTCGGTTGCAGCGCGCGTGCGCTGCAATTGGCGTTTCGCCAGCATGCGGGCCTGGGCCCGATGGAGTTCCTGCGCGAGCTGCGCCTGGACAAGGTGCGCGCCGAGCTGCGGGTGCCGGGCCATGGCGGCGTGCGCGACGTTGCGCAAAAATATGGTTTTCTCCACATGGGTCACTTTGCGGCGCAATACCGAACCCGCTTCGGCGAACGACCCTCGGAAACGCGAACGCAGCGAGCCTTCTGACGCATGACCGTTGCAGGTCTGATCGAAAACACGTGCTCGCGCGTGCCCGCATGAGCGCAAGCCCCGCCATCCAGGACCCCGACCTGTTGCGCCGCCTTCTGCGCGCCAAAGACCGCATGGACGCCGCATCGCACGAGGAGTGGCCCGTCGGGCGGCTGGCGCAGGTGAGTGGCGTGTCCGAGGCCCACTTCGCGCGGTCGTTCAAGCAGGCCTTCGGCATCCCGCCGCACCGCTACCTGCTCACGCGGCGCATCGAGCGCGCAATGGCGCTGCTGCGCGACACCGACCTGCCCATCACCGACATTGCCTTCGACACGGGCTGGGCGAGCCTGGGCACCTTTGGGCGCACCTTCCGCGACATCACCGGTGAAAGCCCGAGCGCGGTCCGCGCGCGCGGCAAGCCGGCGGCGCACGAGATCGGCCGCGTACCCGTTTGCATCGCCAACGCCGCGCGCCGGCCCGATCTCACGACCGCAGTTTCGGAGAAGCGGCGCCTCGAGGCCGGCGGTACAAACGAGTCCCAACAACAGGAGAGTCCATGAAAGAGGGTATTGAAGTCGTCGGTTTGTACGTGCGCGATCAAGACGAGGCGCTGGCGTTTTATGTGGAGAAGATCGGTTTCCGCGTCCATACGGACGTGAAGAACGGCGACTACCGCTGGCTCACGGTGCAGCACCCGGAGCAGCCGTCGTTTCAGCTCGGCCTGGTCACGCCTGGGCCGCCGGTGCTCGATGCAGCGACCGCGCAAGCCGTGCGCGCCCTCGTGGCCAAAGGCGCGATGCCGCCGCTCGTGCTGACGGTGGCCGACTGCCGCGCTGCCTACGACCGCATGCTTGCCGCCGGGGTGGTGTTCACGCAGGAGCCGGTGGACCGCTTCGGTACGGTGGACGCCGGCTTTCGCGACCCGTCGGGCAACGGCTGGAAAATGATTCAGGGGCGCGAGCGTTGAAACACCGGGACGTGCACGTCCCATTTTTGCGCGGAGCCCGCGGTCCGGGTGCATTCCACCGCGATGACCCGGCGGCTGCGTTTCAGTAGTTTGCTTTCGGCACTGGTGTCGAACCACCAGATCTCATGCCACCGTGCCTTTAGGGCGACGGCACATCGAGGAACGAGAACTTTCAGATTCGGATCCAGCGCCGCCCATTCGCTCTGGGGGTTTCTTGCGTTCTCCTGGGCCACGAAATTGCGCGCTTCCTCCCGGATCTCGTACAAGCCGTGCACCGCGTCGTTGGAACGCATGTCCTCGATGCTCGTCGACGAAAAGCAGTGTGTCGCCCAAATGAGCAGACACAAGGGCAGAAGGTTGTGATGGTTGTGCATGCAGTTCGCGCTGAGGTGTTTTGGTTAACGGACCGCTGCTGCGATCACAAGTGTCGACTGTCAGAAGGATTGAGTCCCGCGTCCCATGGAGTCAAATACTTGCGCGCCGATCAATCACCGCGCTAGGAAACCGTTGTTTTACTTTGGTTGGAATTCTCTGGGGTTTGTCCCCTTAAGTTTGGAATTTAGCGGCTAAATTGCGACCTCGACGCCCTCGCGCAGGCCCGCTCGAATGGCAATAGTGAACGGCTGAATTCGGCCAAGACTGGCCGGTCGCCTTCCCGGCACAATGCGGCTGGAAGCGGTCGTTGCGACTCCCCAGTGCCGCAATGGCGGCAGAACTCAACACGGTCGACCCTGACACCGCCGACGAGACCTTCGCTGCAGTTTGCGCTCGGGCTCTAGGCTTTCGCAAGCAGATCGCGGATATAGGCCTCGAGAGTCGTCGCGCCTCGCAGCGCGTCGTCGGGCATGTCGAAGCCGCCGTCAAGGCTGACCGCTGTCATGCGCGCATAGGAGTCCGCGGCAGCCTCGGAGAAGCCGAGGCCCTGGAACGCCTCTTTCCACTCGTCGCGCGGGATGACATCGACGCCCACGGGCGCGCCAAGCGCCTGCGAAAAGGCCTTCGCCACGTCCGCCGAGGAATAGCGTCTCGGTCCCCCCACATATCGGATGCCGGTGTCGTCCGGCGTAGAGACCAGTCTCTGCGCTGCGATCTCGCCCAAGTCGAGCGGCGCGACCATCGGAATGAGCAAGTCGGCGGGGTACATCGTCTGCAGCGTTCCGGTCTTGCGGACAGCGTCGAGCTGGCCGTCCCAGTTGCTCATGTAGTACGCGCCACGGTTGATCGCCGCAGGGATTGGTTGCCGGCGCAGCCCTTCTTCCAGTTCCCATAGGACGTTGAGGTCGCCGATGCGATCGCCGGGCTGCGCGCCAGCGGTCGAAGCCGCGACGACCTTCTCCAGCCCCGATCCGTCCAGCGCGGCAAGTATGTTCGCGACCGTTCGCCTCTCGACTGCATCGGTGTCCGCAGACGTATCGGCGTTTGGGTTGAGCAGGAAGGCACGACTACCGCGCCGGAATGCAGCGCGCAGTGACGCCACTTCGTTGACGTTCGCCTCCACGATTTCGACACCTTCCCTGAGGCACGCGCCAGCGCGGTTCGCGTCATGCGTGACGATCGTTACCTGTTCGCCGCGCGCAAGCAGCGCCGCCGCTGTCGCCGAGCCGACGCGACCCGTTCCACCCATGATGACGTACATCTGCGCTTCTCCTGTTCGTCGCGTGTGTAGGAACGGATAGCTTTGCGGCTAAAGGGAGACTCGTCTGTAGGTGTGATTCGACAACGGGTGATCTGCGTATCTCGCCACCATCTGCAGACCCCCGGAGTGAAACTGCCGAGTAGCTTCGGCTTGCTCGAAACGAGGGGGGCTTTGGAGAATTCTGTACAGCCGCTTTGGGCCCCTTTGCGCCGACCGGTCGTGAGGCTATCGAAGTACGTTTCTCGAGGTTAATTGGGGTGACGAAATCGAACTCATTGTTGAGCGATGGAATGTCCTTGTCTCCGTACCGCTCCAGGTGACTGGCGGCGGGGAGACGAACTCAAATTGCTCCAGGTTTCACTCATCGCTTTATCGTCCAGGGGCGTGAATCTCTCGTCCAATATGCCGCCTCGCGCGGCGACAGCTTTATCGCGTTCATCACGATGAGCGCGCTCGTTGCGCCCGTGGTTGACATGCGTTTTTGCACACTATCAATCGGAAATAGCGACTTGTTGTTTTGCCCCCCCGCTGCCAAACGAATGGGCAGATCTTGAATCGCAGTTGGGACGCGAAACCATCGATCGGGCTTTCAGTCGACTGCCACCAACCTTTGAAGAGTTCGCATTGTTCCTGGAGTAGCTGCAGCCGAGGCACAAAAGGCTACCTAGATCCAAACCAAAGTTCGGCTTAGGGCCCAAAGCCCCACCGGCCGCAAGCGGCTACAGTCGGCCAAAAGGGAATATCCGCAAAACCAACCAAGAAGCCTGAGGTTCAGCAACCAAAGGGGGCCCTCATTCATGACGGCTCACGTGAAAATCGCCCCGAGTAAACTCCGCGGCTTTTCCTTTCTGGAGAGGAGCTACCCGCGATGGCTGTCTTGGACACCGGCCCCTACTTCCACGGCACGCGGGCAGACCTCCAGGTGGGCGACCTGCTCACCGCAGGCTTCCGCTCAAACTACGACGGCCACGTCGTCATGAACCACATCTACTTCACCGCCTGGCCAAAGGGCGCCGGACTGGCCGCCGAAATGGCGAAGGGCGACGGCCGTCGCCGCGTCTACATCGTCGAACCCACGGGCGCCTTCGAGGACGACCCCAACGTCACCGACAAGAAGTTTCCGGGCAATCCCACACGCTCGTACCGCAGCCGGGAGCCGCTTCGGATCGTCGGCGAACTGGAGACCTGGGAACTCTTTGATGCGGAGTACATCGGGCAGCTCAGGGAGCGCGTACGCGTAGGCATGGGAGAGATCATTAACTGAATCCCGCCCGCCAAAGCGCGCTCGTTGCTCGGATACCATCCTGTCGACGCACTTCCCGCCCACCGCTCACCGCACAACGACTCGATGACAGGCGTGCCGCTATTTACTACTCGCTGATGCTCCTGCTCGGATTTGCCTGCTACAGATTTGGGCAAAACTTGCTTCGGAAGCCGCGTTGGAATGAGAACGGCGAACGCACCGAAGGACTTGTAGGACCGGTGGGATTGCTCGTGATTACTGGCATGGCCTGCTACCTCTTGTTTGCGTTTCTGCGCGCGCTGGTTCGGGGTGAGGTGCCATGCGTCGGCAAGGCTTGCAGGATTCAGATCTACACCCTGGCGGCAAACGCGGGCGATTACTGGGCCAACATGTTTACCCTCGCTTGGATGGTGCTTGGCCTGAGCTATGCGGTCTATGTGACGCTCAAGATTTGGTTCCGAGAGTAGCGCCGGAGGGGCGGCGAACAGCGATGGGGACCGGCGGCCTCCGTTCGCAACGGTGGCGTGCCCGACTTCAGTCGGCCAGAACCGGACTTCCGCATGAGAACGATGCCACCACATGAGCAATCTCGATTGCACCGGGGTTACCTTCACGAGGTACGCGTCCATGCAGATGGCCTTCACAGTTGCCAAGCGCTCGGACCAGCCGGTGATGCCGCTAGACGCATGGTTGGCGAGAGCACCTGCGTGTGGGTGTTTTGGGCGAGATGTCATCTCGACGCGATGAACGTCTACTACGACTTCACTGACGGAGGAACGTACAAGAGCGATGAGCCCTGCGACCGAGAAGACTACCCTTCGGCTTGGTACGTCGAACAGGGAGCGTCTCTCGCCATCATCTACAGACCACCGTGGTGTGAAACGGCCGAGTAGCTTCTGCTTGATCGTTGAACGCAAAAAACGGCCAACGTAGGGCGGCTTTGGAGAACTCTTTACAGCCGCTCAGGGCCGGCAGGCGCTCCAACTGGCGCAAAGTTTCGATCCCTAAACTGCATAGGAGATCGCCATGGACGCTCTCACCATCTCAGCACCACGGCCCCCGTGGAACAAAGACAAACTCGTGGGGCAGAAGCGGCCTTTCAAGCTCAAGGAAATTTGGGCGATCCGCACTCGGCTCCAATTGTCCCGTCGTACTCGAGACCTTGCACTTTTCAATCTCGGAATCGACAGCAAGCTCCGAGCATGCGACCTGGTCAAGCTCCGGGTCCGCGATGTTGCCAACGGCGATCGGACGGCCGCACGGGCGAACGTGGTCCAGCAAAAGACCGGGCGACCGGTCCAATTTGAACTCACCGATCCAACGCGTGAGGCTGTGTCGAGCTGGATCAATCTGGCCCACCTTCGTTCCGAGGACTTCCTGTTCCCGAGCCGGGTGCATTCGTCTCCGCATCTCGGGACCAGGCAGTACGCCCGCATTGTTGATGGTTGGGTAGAGGAGATCGGACTGGACCCGGCCGAGTACGGCACCCACTCAATGCGCCGGACCAAGGCGTCCTTGGTCTACCGCCGAACGAAAAACCTTCGCGCGGTGCAGCTCCTGCTCGGCCACACCAAGCTCGAGAGCACAGTGCGCTACCTCGGAATCGAGGTCGAGGATGCACTAGAGATGGCTGAGCAGACGGAAGCCTGACGGATCCCTGGCGCTCTGGTTGGCGGGCGCCAGTCAAGGGCAAAATGCGGCCACTTCCAGACGTTGACGACGGTTGGCGCTCGGGGTGCCTAATTAGTAGGATTCTGATGAAAACCTTCGACCTTTATGCCCGCGTCTATGTGGCTGCCAGTGGCGGCTGGAAGGCCACCTTCCTGGGTACGATCTGTAGTGAAGCCGAGCAGGTTCAGACTGTGAAGGGGCCAGAGAACTACTACTGGGTCGAGTTCGACGAACCTCAGGAGGATGTATCGGGGCCTGACCTTTATCGGAAGGCCCAAATTCTGAGCTGCTATCTGGAGTCGGTGTAGTGTCGGTGCACGGGCCGCATCCGGCCAGGACCAGACATTCGCCAAGACTTGCCAAATGCGTGATGCGCTTGTTTCCCATGTTCCCATCTCGGCTCCCTTGCCGGATTGCTCTCGCGATGGTGGGCCAATGGGCCGCGCCGGGGCGACAGCGGATAATTAAAAACATGAGCACCGCTAAAACGAAGAAGCAAGGCCCTTTCCCTCCCGCCGAAGCCCTCATCCACTGGTTTGATGCGCAGACTTCGTCGCATCAGATTCAAGTCTCGTTGCACGTGGTTGAGTCCGTCCCATCGCTCTATGAAGTGCGGTATGACGACCCGATCCCGCATTTCCGGGAGTGGCTCAGAGCGCCGACCCAACGAAGCGCCGAATTGATCGCTCGGCTCGGCGTGGTCAAGGCCATCATCGACGTGTGTTTCGGCGTCCGGATCGCGAGCGCTGATGTGCCGGCGTTTTCCAAGGCCAACGTGGCGTTGAGACTCGCGGAATACAAATCCAAAAACGACGCGGCGGGCGAAGAAATGTGGCGAAGGATCCGGGAAAACAGTCCCATTTTCGAGGATCGCGACGCTAACTTTTTCCTGTCTTGGCGAGACCTATGTGAGGGAAAAGGTCCGCTGTCTGACAGGTCGCTGTATCAGTGGACATTCGACGAATCGAGTCGAGACAGCCCTCTGCTGGACTGAGCCGGACCGCCGCGTGGGGCCTGATGTGAGAGCAGACTAGGACACAAGGGCGTGTCATCGAGCGGCCAGAAGCGGAAGTTCGCATTGAGCACAGGATTCGCGCATGACAAGTGATTGGAAGAAGCTCTATTCATTTCTGTTTACCGCCGTGGTTGCAGTTGGCTGCTCAGTGCCCCGGGACCGGGTAGAGCGAGTTGAGCTGCTCGTCTTGCCGAACATGTACGTGGTCGACGGCATTGACTTTCAAACGCCGGCCGACGCAGTCGCAGCCGTTCTGGCAAAGCAGCCGGCTACAGTGGCCCTTCCTGCTTGCGGTGCGATGGCAACGAAGCGAGTCGTTGCCGCAACGGAACTGTTGAGGGCCAACTTCGGAGGGACCATCACGATGTCGGTCCTCGGACAAGGCGAACGTGGCTGCCCTGGGTACTCCTCATAGTCCGCAACCCGCAATCGGCCAAGAGCGGCCGTACACACAGGCTCAATCGATGAGGCCTTTCAGCAGGAAGGCTTCAATCGACGGCGATAGCCGGTCCACCTCCGTATCGCTTCCCTCAGGCTCCACAACAATCTCGCCAGTCGCTCGGTCGATACCGAAGGGCTGCCCAGCGCCATCCCACCCGATGAGGAAGAAATTCGCTCTCCAGCCGTCGGGCTTTTTCTCTCCCAGATGCTTTCGATGTGAGCCGGCAAGCTGTTCAATTCCATCGATCCATTCGCTTCCCACGACTCCGCCGCCGCACGCGGCGAGGAACCAGCGAAAGTCTTCCGGGATGGGACCGAACTCCTTCTCGAAGAAACCGAGGGCGTCTTCCGTGGCGGGCGCGTATCGAATTTCCTCGGATCGAGCCAACCAGAGCTCCAGGATGAGCGCGCGAGAAGTGGGATGCATCGTGCTGAAGCTACCATGGCGCCGCACACGGGGCAGAATCCGGCCACTAGCAGACTTAGCCAACCATGAAGCTGCCCCGTATCTCCTGGAGGTTTTTCGCACTTGCTGCTCTCGTAGGCGGAGCCCTTTTCAACGAGAAGGTTCTTTCACGAAATCCCGACCTGGAGAGGAGGCTCGTTGGCTGTTGGGTCGGAACTGCAGGCAGTGACTCACCTTTTCCCGGATCAGTCGTGTTCAAGTTCGAGGCGGACGGGACATTCAAGGGGCGTGGTGTAGAGAGCCTGATCACTGACAGGAAGCTGTCTAAGGCCGTGAGGGCATCTGGCACTTGGAAAGTCCAAAGAAGCAAGTGGACACTTAAGTACACCGAGTCGAATGGGACTCTGCTATTTCCCCGCCCCGGAGCGGAGTGGAACTTCAAGGTTTTCGATGTGACCGATGACGCCCTGGACGCCAGAGGCTGGGGAGCGAATGGGCGAAGCTTTAGTCTTGATCGAATCAACCCCAACTCTGTTCAGTGTGTTGGGGAAGCGGGGGTGTCGGCCTAGGCTAGCTCGCGCTTTCTGAGCTTCCACTTCGGGCCATTTGCGCCAATGTGGCGGCGGGCTACAGTCGGCCAATTGCCGACATTCGGAACGAACGTGGAAACAAGCACATGAGAACCCTTGCGATTGCTGCGCTTCTCTGTGGCGTGCTCGGTATGGAAGGTTGCGCAACCAGCAGCGAGGCCGACGCGTGGCCGGACAAGGTCGTATCGTCGAACCAACTTCGACTGGCCGAGCCACTGCAACTCAGAATGCCCCGGCGAAACACGAATGACCCCATGCCCAACGGAACCGCTGTGCTGCGCTTACACGTGGACGAGAGCGGCGCCGTGCGCAAAACATTGCTGGTCAGCAGCAGCGGAAGTGCCGTGCTCGATAGCGCCGCAGCGCGAGCGCTCGTTGGCGCCAAGTTCATCCCCTACCGCAAGGCAGGGGCGGCCATACCGGTCACCACGCTGATGCCGATGAACGTCAAAGCTTCTGCGCATTGCCGCGGCCTGAGCCCATTGGACTGCTGAGGAGACCGCGCTTCGTCTCCGTGGAGGCCGCGATGCAATGTCGCACAGCCTTGCGACACCGAACTACTCGGCTACATTCGGCCAGGAGCGGGCCTTCAACGAAGCGGCAGAATCCGGGCCAAGACCAGACGTCCAGCACCACATCTATGAGCATCGCCTTGTGGCTTCTTCTGTACGCTGCGAATTCGCTGTTCGTGTATTGGGTTGTATGGGCCGGCGGTGCGGCGAAATTTGAGGGATGGCGCTCGCTCCTCATCGTCGACTGGCTGCCAGCCGTCACCTGGACATCGGAGCAAATCGCGCTCTATACGCTTCTGATTTGGACTGGCCACACACTTTGGTTCCTAGTCGGCCTGTTCGTCCCAGAAGCAAGAACATTCTTTTGGTAGCGGCTCGTAAGCCACGCTCATCGCCCGTTGCAGACCACCAGGCTGAGTGCCGCTTTTCTGCGAAGCTTCGATGACTGCAACGAGCCCGAAGCCGGGCGACCCTCACAGGCGACAGTCGACCACAACCGGACATTGATCCCGCAAACGAAAATCCACCCGATGGCGGACATTCAAGCCCTATCGGTAGCCCGTGGCGACAACTCCACCTACTCGCTAACAGCGGATGCGCCCAAAATCCGGTACGACGAGGACTTCAAAAATGAGCAACCAGTCATGGTTAGACGAACGACGAGTCGATCTCATCGCGATGCGAGTGGAGGCCACCTCTCGAGGACCTTGGGCCGCATCAATCGAAGGTGAAGATCACACTAGTGGTTCAAGCTGCATCATTACTGCAGATGGCTCAATGGACCTGAGTGGTGCCTCGGATCACGACATCGCGTTCATCGCCAACGCACGCCAAGACGTTCCATATCTTGTCGCGGAGCTTCGCAGGCTCGCGGCGATTCTTGAGTCTCGTTGAGTAGACCTCTGTCGGCCATGAGAAGTTGGTCGATTCTGAGTCAGAATTCCATGATGGAACCCTCTAAACTTTCCGCTGCCCGCGCCTATGCGCTCAGCATGCACGGCGCGCAAATGTATGGACCACACCCTTATTCGCACCACTTGGATGCGGTCGCAGCGACGCTCGCGCCGTATGGCCTAACCGCTCAGGTCATCGGGTATCTGCACGATGTTGTGGAAGACACTGGTGCGACGATCGCCGAAGTCTGCTCCCGCTTTGGCGAAGAAGTCGCCGCATGCGTAGCACTCCTCACGGACGAACCTGGCGCGAACAGAAAAGAGCGCAAGTCGAAGACGTACGCGAAGCTGGCGAAAGTAGCAGGGTCGGAAGAGCTCGCGCTGATTGTGAAAGCCGCTGACCGCCTCTCGAACGTGCGGGCGTGCGTGGCTGATGCCAATCGTGACCTTTGGAACCTTTATCGCAGTGAGCATGCGGTGTTCAAGGCATCCGCATTTAGGCCTGGCCTCTGTGATGAACTTTGGTCTGAACTCGACGGACTGTTGCGTGATGACAAGCTGCCGCAGGCGGCGTGACTGGAATCCGCCGCCAATAGCGGACCTTCGTCATACACTTTCAATAAACAAGATCACCGCCGCATGAACATCTTGGCTCCCATGGTTGCCCTCGTTGCTGTGACTGGACTCATCGTCTGGATGTTCTTCAATGCTGGCCAAGCGGTCCCACTCGCCGGGTATGTTCTGGGTTCAGTATGCTTTCTACTCGTGCTCGGCATTTGGGGCCTGATTGCGGTTGACGACTTGGACGGTCCCGGTGCTAGCCTGGGTTTAGCGATCACATCTACGGTATCGCTCCTTTGTCTCGGCGCCGGAATAGGACTTGTCGCGGGCGCAATGAAAAGTGTTGCACCTGTCGTGGGCTTCGGGCTCGGATTGGCAAGTTTCTGCGCGATTCATCTTTGGATCTTTCGGTCTACCAGTCCATGGGTGGGCGCTTCGCTCCTGCTGGTTTGCTGCATCGGGGGCATGGCCGTAGGAGCATTTCAGAAGAGAGGTGCTCTCGGCCCCTGGGGCACAGCGGCGCCGACAAACTCATAGGCAAGAAGGCCACCACCTAAGCCGGTGACCAGCCCACGGCCGGCAAGAGTCGGCCAAAACCGGTCGCTCAAGACAGGCGGCTACTGAGGAGATTTTTTCGATGGCTTGGGTTCGAGACCTCGACAGCTTGTATAACTTTATCGGGTACGTAGTGCTTCGGGCGCCCGACCAGTTCCCAAGAGAAGACTACTTGCGTGACGATGAGCAGCTGACGCTGGAGAAGGCGTTCGAGGAACTGCGAACCGGCGTGCAGTTCGTGCAAGCTGACTCTCCCGAGCGCCAAATTTCCAGCGAATTGCAAGGCATCCTTGACGAAAGCCTTGCTCTTTACCGCGCCGGCGAAAGAGTCGCGGCGGCACATCGGCTGCAGGATTTCTCGTCTGCCATCTTCAAGGAGTGAAGCGCGCGAGAGGCTACAGTCGGCCAAAAGCTGACGGTCAGACCTGTGGCAGGATTCAAAGATATCGCCTTGCGTCATCAAAGAATTGAACCAGGAGCTTCAAGATGTCGTTTGTTCTTGACGGTGGCTGCCTCTGCGGAACTGTCAAGTTCCGCGTCAAACAGGCGCCGCTTAGAACCCTTGTTTGTCACTGCACTTTCTGTCAGCGGATGACGGGCTCCTCGTTTTACGCCAACTCCGTATTCCCCGTCGAGGCAGTCGAGTTCAACGATGGCGAGATACGCAAGTACGAGCACACATCGGATGTAAGCGGGAAGAAAGTCTATGTCGAGTTCTGCCCAACTTGCGGAACGACCGTCGGCCTTACCTTTGAGCGCTGGCCCAATCTCCGCGCACTCTCTCGGGGTTGCTACGACAACCCCAATGCGGTGGAGGTAGCGGCGAACATTTGGACCCGCTCGGCGCAGTCGGGCATCGCCCTGCCGGCTGAGATCGACTGCTTTGTGAAGGCAAGGCTGACACCCGAAGGGCAGCCGGAGCATCCTGCCAAGTATCCAGTACCAGTCATGGCCCGGTAGTAGCTCAACGATGCTCAATGTCTCATTTGCGAGCGCCAAGACTGTTTCGGCTTCGATGATCGCTTTTGGGGCTCAAGTATCTAAATACCGCCGCAGGCTACAGTCGGCCAAAAGCGTCCTTTCGGCCTCGGCCCTCGAAAGCGCGTGCGCGCTGACCGAGTCTTAGATAACAATCGACTAAGTGCCGTCTTTTGGCGTCGGCATATAAGAATCCGAATTGACAGAGGGAAACATGGACGCCGCATATCTCAGGCAACACTACGACCGCCTTGAAACTGACGAGTTGATCCGTCTTCGCTCGACTGACCTGACGCCTGAGGCCAAGGTCGTGCTCGAAGCTGAATTGGCGTCGCGGGATGTTGCGCACTCTTTTTCTACAGTGCCTGCCAGCGCCTCTGCGCTGCGCCCGCTCGACCAGTCATTGCTGGCTCCGCTGTGGAGGCGATTTGTAGCTGCGACACTCGACTATGCTGGACTCTTCTTCTTGCTGTTCGGCGTGAACTTCCCAATATATCTGTACACCCCGAAGACCTTCTCTGATTTGGTTGGATACGCATCCATCGGGGTAGCCTTGGCATACTTGTTTTTCAAGGATGGCCTGAATGGTCAAAGCTTCGGGAAGCGACTCCTCAAGATCAAGGTTTTGGAGAGGGCTACAGGTGACTCATGCAGCCTGCCTCGCTCTCTAGTCCGCAACGCGTTTAATGGACTGGGCTTCATTGATTGGCTATTTGCCCTCGGCCGTGAAAACAGACGCCTCGGCGACCATGCTGCAGGCACATACGTTGTGAACGCCTAAAACACCTGTCGTCGGTGCGGAACAAATTCGATGTTCTAGATGGGCTGCTTTGGGAGCCGGACACGGCCGGTAGGGGCCCTTCGCGACGGTAGCGCGACCGGCTACAGTCGGCCAAGACCGGACGGTCGCCTGTGTCGCCCAGTTCGCCTTCGTTTAAGCTCCACCGACCAAGCTTTCTGAGGTTCCGCCATGCTTCAAATGCGCCCAGGGTGTGAGTGCTGCGACCGAGATTTGCCGCCGGATTCAGCCGATGCCCGCATCTGTTCCGTAAGCGCGGCCTCAAGGCCCTCTTGACGTCGACTTGTTGACGGAGTCGACGGCGCTCAGACGTCGAGCACATGCCGCAGGACATGGAACGGTA
>NZ_JAUSRN010000002.1 GCF_030811855.1 Variovorax paradoxus
CTGTGGGTGGCGCCGATGCGGGCGCACGCCTGCATGGCGATGACGCCTTCGACGGTCATGGGCATGTAGACGATGACGCGGTCGCCCTTCTGGATGCCGGCGGCCTTCAGGGCATTGGCGAACTGGCTCACGCGGGCGAGCAGTTCCTTGTAGCTGACCTGGGTGACGGCGCCGTCGTCGGCTTCGAAGACGATGGCGGTCTTGTGCTCCACGGGGGTGCCGATGTGCTTGTCCAGGCAGTTGGCGCTGGCGTTGAGTTCGCCGTCGCCGAACCATTCGTAGAACGGCGCCTTCGACTCATCCAGGGTCCTGGTGAAGGGCTTGGTCCACGCGAGGTTGTCCTTGGCCAGGCGGGACCAGAAGCCCTCGAAGTCCTGCTCGGCCTCCTGGCACAGGGCCTCGTAGGCGGGCATGCCGGAGATGCGGGCACCCTGGGTGGCGCGGGCGTCGGGCGGGAACACGCGGTTCTCGACAAGGACGGATTCGATGGGGTTGGGCATGCTCATGTAGTTTTCGGACACGTCGTCCGTCGTTGATGTTTGTCGTTCGTATCCGATGGAATGCGCTGGCTCGATGCGTCAACTCATGGCGCCTGCCATGCGACGTGTCCCCCCTCGAACATCTTCTGCAGACGTCCGCCCTGCACCAGCGCATTGACGCTGGCCTGCAGCGCCTGGGCCAGGTCGGTTGCGTCCTTCTTCACCGCCATGCCCACCGCCCAGCCATTGCGCTGGATGCGTACCGAAGGCAGCGGCGCAATGGCAAAGCGCGCGTCGCCGTGCAGCACCGACTCCATCTCGGAGGCGAGCCCCGCGGCGGCCGCCACCTCGCCGCGCTGAAGTGCGCGCGCGGCCTCGGCGCCGTCCTTCGGCTGGGTGTCGAGCTGCCCGCGGTAAGCGCCGTTGTCGGCGCCGATCATGAGCCAGCCCGCCAGCGTCTTGCCGGACACGGCAACCTTCGCATCGCCCAGCGACGAAAGCGTTTCCATCTGCGGCAGCCGGTCGAGGCGCCGCGCCAGCACCACGCGCTCGCGGTAGTACGGCGCAAAGATGAGCGCCTGCGGCGTGTCGTTCATCAGCGGGCGGTCCACCGGAACATGCAGCAATACATCGGCCGGGCCGAAACCCAGGTAGTGGCCGCGCCACACCATGTTGCGCAGGTCGTCGCGCATGTTCTCGTCGGCCTGGAACGGCAGCAGCGAGAGCTTCACGTCCAGCGCGCCTGCCAGCGCTTGCGCCAGCTCCACATCGATGCCCTGGCCGGCCACGTGGAACGGCGGCATCTCCTGGTAGATCGCTACGCTCAGCGTGCCGCGTGCGCGGATTTTTTCGATCGCTCCCGCGCGCGCCGTGCCGGCGAGCGCGGCCACGCCGGCGGCCGCGGCCCAGCGCAGACAGTTGCGGCGCGACAGCTGCACGGAAGAAGGAAGTGTGTGCATGGCAGCTGCCTCACAACGGCTTGTCGCGCCGCGTCTCCAGGTACGACTTGATGGACCAGATCGCCTCCTGGTTCATCGTTCCTTCGAACGGCGGCATGTAGACGGCGCCATTGCGCGTGCGGCCGCGCCGCACGGTGGTGAGGAAGAAGTCGTCGATCTCCTTGACGCAGGCCGCCTTGCGCGCCGCGTCCTTGAGCGAGGCGCAGTCGTTGTCGAGCTTGCGCAGGTCGGGCGCGATGCCGCCGGAGATGGCGTCGATGCCGTGGCAGCGCGCGCAGTTCTGGTTGTAGGCCGACGTGCCTATCTGGACGGCCCCGCCGTTGCCGCGGAACGGATTCTCCGCGCGCCATTGGTCGCCCAGCTTGGGCAGGGACGACGTATCGACGGCCTGCGGCGTGACGTCGCCGTGGGCCCAGGCAGCGCCGGAAGCGACGGCGGTCAGCATTGCCGCCAGCAGAGCACCGGCCGCCTTGCGCAGCCTCGGCGTACGCACCAGGGGCCGCAGGGTTCGTGGATCGGGATTCATCATGAAGGTCTCCGTTGTGGTGATGGGGAACCCGCACGAATGCGCAATCGCTGTGCCAACGCCCCATTGCTTCAAGCGGGAACACAAATTGCCTTAGCTGTACCGTCCCGGCGCCGGGACAGTGCCCCAAGGGCCGATTGCTGTGGCATGCTTGCCTCGGCAGCGTCGGCTTCGAACACTTCGCCCCTGGAGATGTTCCAAAATGAAGCGAACCAGTGAGAGCATTCGAACTGGCCAGAGACAAGTTGCCGGCTCAAAGAAGCAGGACAGGAGACAAAAGATGGTTGACGCCCTCCAAGCCCCAGCCAGCCCTCCCCAGGGCTGGACCGCGCCGTCGGCGCTGGCCGTCGCTCCACCCGGAGCCGGCCGCACTGAACTGATCGAGCAATGGCATCAGCGCTGCGCTGCTCTGGGCCTGTCGCGCGTCGAACGCCCGGACTTCGAGCCGATGCAGCGCAGCGATCTCGTGGTGGCGCGTGAGCGCAACCAGCGGCTGTTCACGCACGCGGCGCCGGTGATGGAGATGCTGCTCGAGCAGATCGTGGACACCGACAGCATGATCGTGCTGGCTGACACCACCGGCACCATCCTCCACTCGGTCGGAGACGACAGGTTCTTGCAGCGCGCAAACAAGGTGGCGCTCACGCCAGGGGTGAGCTGGGCCGAGCATTCCAAGGGCACCAACGCCATCGGCACCACGCTGGTCGAGGAGACGCCGACGGTCGTGCATGGCGGCGAGCACTTCATCCACGCCAACAACTTCCTCACCTGTTCGGCCGCGCCGATCTTCGACCCCCGCGGCGAGATGCTGGGCGTGCTCGACGTCACCGGCGATCAGCACTCCTATCACCAGCACACCATGGGCCTGGTGCGGATGTCGGCGCGCATGATCGAAAACCAGTGGTTGTCCGACGACTACGGCAATCGCCTGCGGCTGCACTTCCATGGCCGCGCGGAGTTCATCGGCACGCTGCTCGAAGGGATCATCGTCGTCGGTGCCGACGGCAAGATCCTGGGCGCCAACCGCAGCGCGCTGGACCAGCTCGGCATGAGCATCGCCGCGCTGCGCATGCAGAGCCTGGCGAGCCTGTTCGGCATCACGGCCTCGGCCGTGTTCGACCATTTCCGCTCGCCGCTGCCCGCGCCGATGATGCTGCACGCGGCCAGCGGACAGTTGTTCCACGTCAGCGCCCGGTTCAACGGGCCGCAGCGCGGAATGGTGCTGGACATGCCGGTGACCTCGGTGGAGGCGCGCATGTCCGGCGAGGCTGGTGCCCGTGCAACACCCGCGGCGCGCGGCGATGACGCCGCAACCGCGCGACAGCCTTGCCCGGCCTCGAACCCGTCCTTCTCCGGCCTGCACTACCTGGACACCGGTGATGCGCAAATCGCGGCCACGCTGCAGAAGGTGCGGCGCGTCATCAACCGCGACATTCCCCTGCTCATCATGGGCGAGACCGGCACGGGCAAGGAGCTGCTTGCGCGCGCGGTGCACCAGGACTCGAACCGCGCCCGGCAGCCCTTCGTCGCGGTCAATTGCGCTTCCATTCCCGAGTCGCTGATCGAGGCCGAACTGTTCGGCTACGAGGAAGGCGCCTTCACCGGCGCGCGCCGAAAAGGCGCGGTCGGACGCATCGTGCAGGCCCATGGCGGCACGCTGTTCCTGGATGAGATCGGCGACATGCCGCTTTCGCTGCAGGCCCGCCTGCTGCGGGCATTGCAGGAACGCAACGTCACGCCGCTGGGCAGCCTCAAGTCGATTCCGGTGGACATTGCCGTGATCGGCGCCACGCACCGCAACCTGCGAGAGATGATCGGCGCAGGCACCTTCCGCGAAGACCTCTACTACCGCCTCAATGGCCTCGTGGTGCGGCTGCCGGCGCTGCGCGATCGCAGCGACCTGGACGTGGTGGCACGGCGCATCCTCCTGGCCGAATGCCCGCAGGACACGCCCGAGATCGAACCTTCGGTTTTGGCACTCTTCAAGGCCTATGCGTGGCCGGGCAACCTGCGCCAGTTGGCCAACGTGCTGCGCACCGCGGCCGTGATGGGCGCAGGCGAAAGCCACATCTGCGAACACCACTTGTCGGACGACTTCCTGGAGGACGTGCGGCGCGTGCGGTCCCATGCGTCGCCGACTGCGCCGGCGCAGGCTCCGATGCCAGTCGCCCCTCAGGCGACCGCTCTGTCAGAGCCTGCGAACGCTGCCGCCGCGCCCGAATACGCGATGCTTCCTTCGCGCGAGGCCGAGCCCGTGCCCGCCGCTCTGCCCGAAGCCTCGCGCACGCTGGGTGAAGCCGAGATCGACATGATCCGCAGCGCCCTCGCGGCCGCCGACGGCAACATCTCCGTCGCCTCCAAACGGCTGGGCATCAGCCGCAACACCATCTATCGCAAGCTGCGCTGGAACAAGGTCGAATGACAGGGCCCATCTAAGGCCCCCTGGGGAAATCCCTGTACCAGCGCGGCACGGCGCTGTTCCGGCCTGGAGCAACTCGCGCGGGCCGATGTCGCATTCAAGCCCGCTCAGGCGGGTTTTCCCGCCCATGCCTGGCACCAACCCTTGGCCGCGATCTGCTTGCGGCCGAACATGGCGCAGCCCGCCCAGGCATCGGCGGGTGTGCCCTGCCACATGGCGCAGTTCACGCATTCCTGCGTGACCGCGTGGCGTGGGTACTTCTTCTTGTCGACCGTCTTCGTGTCGTGCCTGTAGCCCAACTGCACCGCCATCTCGTCGCTTTCCTCGACGCGCGGCGGTGCGGCCCATACGACGCTCACCGGCAGCGCCGCCAGCAGGCAGGCGCCACCGGCTGCGCGGCCGACGAAGTTCCGGCGGGAGGCGTCGCCGCCCCCTTCAGTCTTGCGATTCGTCATGCCGCGCTCCTCAGTGGGGAAGCCACGCGAACGTCGCCCGCACCCGCGGTGCGCGTTGTGCCGGCGGAAGGGATCTTGAAGACCCACACCATGCCGCCCTGCTCCAGCAGGTTGACCTTCTTGGCCACTTCGCCGCCCCACAGCGGCACCGCGCCTCCCCAGCCGGAGACCACGGCCACATACTGCTCGCCGCCCTGCTGCCAGGTAACCGGCGGCGCGACCACGCCCGAGCCGGTCTGGAACTCCCACAGCACCTTGCCCGTCTTGGCGTCGGCCGCCTTCAGGTAGCCCTCGGGCGTGCCCCAGAACACCAGGTTGCCTCCGGTGGTGAGCACGCCGCCCCACAGCGGCGCGCCGTTCTTGATCTCCCACGCGATCTTGCCGGTCTTCGGATCAACTGCGCGCAGCGCGCCGATGTAGTCATCGTTGAGCGGCTTGATGGTGAAGCCCGAACCGAGGTAGGCCGCGCCCTTCTTGTACGCCACGGGCTCGTTCCAGATGTCCATGCCCCATTCGTTGGCGGGCACGTAGAACAGCTTGGTGTCAGGGCTATAGGCCATTGGCATCTGGTTCTTGCCGCCCAGGAAGCCTGGCGCCGCGAAAACCGAACTGCCCTTCTTGCCACCGTCGCCGTCGACCGGGTTGCCCGGACGGTTCTCGGCCACGAAATTCGGCCGCCCGGTCTTCAGGTCGATGCCGTCGGCCCAGGTGGTCTTCTTCACGAAGGGAAAGGCGTTGAGCAGCTGGCCGGTGGTGGCGTCGTTCACGTAGAAGTAGCCGTTGCGGTCGGCCTTGCCGCCCACGCGCCGGCCGTCCATGTCGAAGGTGACGAACTCGTTCACGCCGTCGAAGTCCCAACTGTCGCTGGGCGTGTTCTGGTAGTGCCACTTGATCTCGCCGGTCTTCACGTCGATGGCCACCGTCGAGCACGAGAACAGGTTGTCGCCCTTGCGCAGGTGGCTGTTCCACGGTGCCGGGTTCCCGGTGCCGAAGTACGCCAGGCCGGTCTTGGCATCGAAGGTGCCGCCCAGCCAGGTGGCGGCGCCGCCGGTCTTCCAGAGGTCGCCCGGCCAGCTCTTGTTGGCGGTGCCCGAAACGCCCGCTTCCTGCTTGTTGCCGTCCTTGTCGTAGGTGTAGCCCATGTGGCCTTCGACCGTGGGGCGCGACCAGACCATGCGGCCCGTCTTGGCGTCGCGCGCCTCGACGCGGCCGACGATGCCGAACTCGCCACCCGAGACGCCTGTGAGGATCAGGCCGTTGGCAATGATCGGCGCGGCGGTGGCCGAGTAGCCTGCCGCGTAGTCGTCGATCTTCTCCTTCCAGACCACGTCGCCGCTGTTCTGGTCGAGCGCCACCAGCTGCGCGTCCAGCGTGGCGAAGATCACCAGGTTGTCGTAGAGCGCGGCGCCGCGGTTCACCACGTCGCAGCAGGGCATGATGCCCTCGGGCAGGCGGTGCTCGTACTTCCACAGCTTCTTGCCGGTGGTGGCATCGAGCGCGTAGATGCGCGAGTACGAGGCAGTGACGAACATCTTGCCCTTGTGGATCACGGGCTGAGCCTCCTGGCCCCGTTGCTTCTCCCCACCGAAGGAGAAGGCCCATGCCGGGACAAGCCGGGACACGGTGCTGGTGTTGACCTGCTTCAGCGGCGAGTAGCGCTGGCCCTGGGTGTTCACACCCCAGGTCAGGACGCTGCCGTTCTTCGTGGCTTCGGACTGGATCATCTTGTCCGTGACTTGCGCGCCGGCGTTGCCGGCCGCGGCCAGGCCGATGGCCATGAGCGCGTTCAAGAGCTTCAATTGCATGGGGTGTCTCCTCGTGGGTGTGGATGGCGGATCGAGCGTGCCCAGGGGCATGCCTCCACGAGAGTCAAGGGCAATGACCATGCCACGCGCCATGCGGCCTTGCTGGCCCTTCCAAGGGCCTTGCCTGGGGGATTTGCCGCGGGTTTCCCCGCTGCACTGCTACAAGGTCGAACAGCGCTCGAGCCGGTACCGCTTCATCTCGCCACAGCGGCGTGGCTCGCTCCGGCACATAGACGGCTCACTGCGGGCAGCGAGAGTGCGATTGAATCGGTGCGATGCGTCCAGCCTAGGAAGGCTGCGTCAGCCGTGAGCTCCATTCCTCCACGAAACGGGCGGCTTGAAACTTCATGCATTGAAGCGCGGCTTCACGGGTCGGCTGCTGGGTGACCACCAGCACGCAGCACTGCGTGAGTTCATGCCGCAGTTCGGCCCTTCCGGCATAGACGCCTTCGACCGCGAGCTCGAGCTCCACCGCGCAGCTCCAGCCTTCGGGCAAATCGAAATCCATCAGGGATGCGGTCATGGTGGCGAAAGCATAGGCCGCTGTTCCCGAGTATGAAATCCCTCGTAAGTACCCTGTTTGAATTGTCTGCCGCAGCCTTGGCTCGCGCCAAGGCCTATGCCGGACGTGGAATCGATAGGCGGCCTCGGCCAGGGTATCTTTCGGACGCGACCGCATGGGAGGGGTGCGAGCCTGCATCGTCGATCCAGGTCGAAGCCCGGGCGGTGGCAAGCCGCTTGAATTCCCCTTTCCATCGGGAGATGCACCTTGGCGTATGCGCTCTTCAACCGGATCCTGGCATCGCAGCTGCCCATGCAGTTCTCACATCCGTCCGAGATAGACCGCCTCAGGGACCTGCGCGATGCCGGGTACATCAAGGTCGCGTTCTCGCCGCCCCACAGCGCCGTGCCGCTCTGCGCGACAGTGAGCGAAGTCACGAACCTGGGCCGCGCGGCGGCGCGCTACTTTGGGTCGCCTGGGCCTGCGACCTGATTCGAACGATCTGCTTTCCGCCCGCCGCATGGGCCGTGCTTTCCGTCCGACATTCCGTAGGGTGTGATCCGCACAACGGCATCGGGTTCGGCCTCTCCCCAAACTGCCACTGTTCGATGAATATGTTTCGACAGTGCCAGCAACACCCATCGAGTACCTGCTCGAAATCGAGCACGCCAGCTTCCCGGTCCACGTTCGAGACCCGGAGGTCATCCAGGCCATTGCGGTTCTCACCGCGCTTGGCTGTGTGGAGGCGGAAATCTCGCCGCCGCTGGATCTGCGCCGCTCCTTCGGCGACTACGAGAGCGCGGTGGTGAAGAAGATCACGCCAGAAGGCATCAACGAACTCGCCCTGGAATACGGCTAGACCGGCCGCACCGTCGCGCGCCTCTTGAATCCGGGCCGCTCGCCCACATCATTCAGGCGACCAGAAAAATCGGAGGAAGATGATGCCGAGGTCTTCGGATGCACGTACCGTCGCAAAGCTGGCGTGGGAAGCGGCATGGGAACGTCTCGACAACGCATTGCAGCCGCCACCGGGCTATCCGGAGCCCACGCCGGAGCAACTCCGTGAGTGCTTTCGCATCGCGCAGGAAAAGCTGGACACTCTCCGCAGAACCTATGACGTCGCAGCCGTTGCAGGCGAGTGATGCGCGGCAGCCACGCGCGGCTGGCTCCTGGCCGAGCCAAGGCTGCGCTCAATGAACTCGCAAAAACCAGAAAAGAGGGTATTTCCCGAACCTAAAGTCAGGCATCGGGCAGCCAACGCCGCGTACATTACCGCCACGTACTATTTGCGCGGTCCATGCACTTGAACTCTTTACTCCTGGTTGCGCTTCTGCTCCTTGCAAGCGGCTTGTTTTGGTGGTGGACCTTTGGAAGCGGCTTCTTCGCCGTGATCGTCGTCGTGGTGCTGGGGCTCGGCGCCGTGCTGTACCTGGCGATCCGCGGCGACCGGACCATCAAGGACGAACTCGACGCCCAGCTTCCAGACAACGACAGCAAGGAGCTGTAGGCGCGGCTGATTCCTCTCGATGCCTGCTCGTTGCGGCCATCGGGTTCCCGTCGATCAGAGATACCTCGTCTCGGCCGGCGATTCGAACCAGTTGTTATTGCGCCCATCCATGTATCGAACCGGCGCTGAAGCCAGTTCCTCGACCGCCGCATCGTCCAGGCAGGTGACGTTCACGCTCACGTAGGCGCCGCCGATCTCCGGCACATTGCCGCGGCCGAACGAACGGACGCCGCAATGCCGGCAGAACAGATGCTCGGTGCTGTGCGTGTTGAACTGATAAAGCGAAAGCGCCTCCTCACCCGACAGAAGCCTGAAGGCCTCGGGCTTGACGATGGCGCCCCAGGCGCGGGTCTTGGTGCAGATGGAGCAGTTGCACTTGCCGGTGCCTTGGCTCAGGTCGATGTCCGCCTGGAACCGTACCTTGCCGCAGTGGCAGCTTCCGCTGTATGTCTTCTTCATGTGTCATGTCCCGGGTGATTAAAGAAGACCCAAGGCTAAGACCCATTGCGGACAGTTCCTGTCCTCGATCTCGCAGGCATCATGCCGGCCATGCTGTCTGCCTCCGCACGCCTCATCCGGCTCCTTTTGCTTTTCCAGGCCCAACGTTCCTGGACCGGCGCCGAGTTGGCCGCCCGGCTTGAGATTACCGAGCGCACGCTGCGCCGCGACGTCGACCGGTTGCGCAGTCTGGGCTACACGGTCGACTCGACTTCCGGTGTCGCCGGCGGCTACCGCCTGGGTGCCGGCACCTCGCTCCCACCGCTGCTGCTCGAAGACGAGGAAGCCATTGCAGTCGCGCTGGGGCTGGGCGCCACGGCCGGCGGCGCGCTGAGCGATATCGAAACCGCCTCCATGCGTGCACTGGCCAAGCTGGAGCAACTGATGCCGCCGAGGCTCCGGAGGCGCCTGGAGAGCGTGCGCGCGTCGGTGGTGCCCGTGATGCGCGGCAAGCCGGGTGTCCGTCTGAAAGCAGTGTCGCTCCTGGCCGAAGCCTGCACCGAAAGACTGGAGTTGGTCTTCAGCTACCGCGACCACCACTCCACCGTCAGCGCACGCACGGTGGAGCCGCATCGCGTGGTGCAGACGGGGCAGCGCTGGTATCTGCTGGCGTGGGACACGGCGCGCCAGGACTGGCGCACTTTCCGCCTCGACCGCATCGGAGACCCCGTTCATACGGGCGCCCGGTTCACGGCGCGAAGGCTGCCGCACGGAGACATCGAGGCCTACATGCGGCGTGCGCTCACGGTGTCGCCGTTCCTGCACCATGCGCGCGTGGTGGTGCACGCGCCCGTCGAGGCGCTCGAGGCGCACATGGCCTGGGTCGGCGGCACTCCAGAAGTCGTGGATAAACGCCGCACGCGCATCGAAACCGGCGCCAATTCGCTCGACGCCCTGGCCGTGTGGCTGGCCTGCCTGGGACACGATTTCGAGATCGAGTCACCCAAGGAACTGGTTGGGCATCTCGCGCTAGTTGCGGCGCGGCTCGACAAGGCCGCGCGGCTTTAGCTTCAGCGCAAGGCAAACGCCAACGTCACGGCGCCCAACGCCAGCAGCCCGAGCCCGGCGATGAAGACCATCTCGCCCCAGGCCTCCAGCCGAACGCCTGATCTGCGCGATCGCATCGCGATGAAGGACAGCAGCGCGCTGGCCAGGAAGACCAGCGCGTCGATGGCCAGCATGCGGTCGATGACGAGCCGCAAATCGTCGCGCGGCCCCAGGTGGCCGATCGACATCACCGTCATGCACACGCCTATCATGGTGGCCGACGTGGGCAGGATGTGAGCCGAAAGGCCGCCGGTCGATGAGGTCACGTTTCGCCCTGGCACCTGTTGCCGCCGCTCATCCAATCCGCACCGGTACGAAGATCTTGTCTTCGCCGCGCTGGATCAGGAGCGCCACCGACTTGTCGGCCTTGGCCACCACCTCGCGCACCTGTTCCAGGCTCTTGGCGGGCGTGCCGTTGATAGCCAGCAGCACGTCGCCCGCCTGCACCCCGGCCAAGGCCGACGGCCCCGCGACGTCTTCGATCAGCAGGCCGTTCTCGATCGCGGCCTCGCGCTTTTCCTGCGGCTGCAACGGCCGCAGCGCCAGGCCAAGCTTGCCCTGCCCCGCTGCACTTTCGTTCTTCGCGACCTGGGTAGGCTTTTCGCTCGCATCTCCCAGCTTGGCCGAGAGTTCCTGGCGCTCGCCTTGGCGCCACAATTCAATCGTCACCTTCTTGCCGGGCGTCATCTGGCCGATCACCGCGGGCAAGTCGCCCGAGGAGACGATGGGCTGGTCGTCCACCTTGCGGATCACGTCGCCGGCCTTGATGCCGGCCTTGTCGCCGGGGCCGCCTTTCTCGATATTCGAGACGAGCGCGCCCTCGGGCTTGTCGAGCTTGAAAGAGTCTGCGAAAGCCTGGTTCACCTCCTGCACCGCCACGCCAAGGCGCGCGTGCGTGGCCTTGCCTGTTGCAACGATCTGGTCCTTCACCTGCACGGCCACGTCGATCGGAATGGCGAACGACACGCCCTGGTAGCCGCCACTGCGGCTGTAGATCTGCGAGTTGATGCCGACCACCTCGCCGCGCGTGTTGAGCAGCGGGCCGCCCGAATTGCCGGGGTTCACCGCCACGTCGGTCTGGATGAACGGCACGTAGCTGTCGTCAGGCAGCGAGCGGCCCTTGGCGCTCACCACACCGGCGGTGACCGTGCTCTCGAAACCGAAGGGCGACCCGATGGCCAGCACCCATTCACCGACCTTCAGGTTCTTGGTGTTGCCGAGGGCCAGCGTGGGCAGGTCCTTCGCGTCGATCTTGAGCACCGCGATGTCTGTCTTGGCATCGGCGCCCAGCACCTTGGCGCGGTATTCGCGCCGGTCGGTGAGCTTGACGGTGACCTCCTTGGCGTCTTTCACCACATGCGCGTTGGTCATGATGAGGCCGTCAGGGCTCACGATGAAGCCCGAGCCCTGCGCCCGCACCGGCACGTCGCGCTGCTGAGCGCGTGGGCCCATCTGGCCCTGGAAGCGGCGGAAGAACTGGAACATCGGATCATCGGGGTCGATGCCCTGCATCTCGGCCGCTTCGGCGTCCGACGCTTTCGCGGTGCCAGTCACGCTGATGTTGACGACCGCGGGGCCATCGCGCGAAGTGATGGTCGAGAAGTCGGGCAGCGTCACCATCGCGGCTGGCGCCACGCTCGCTGCGTTGGTCGGCGCATTCACGGCACGGGCACTGGTGTAGGCGCCGGCACCGACGGCACCGATCACCCCGGCGGTCGCCAAGGCAACGACCAGGGCATGGGGAGAAGTGAGGCGGGTGTTCATTCTGGCTTTCCTTTCAATGCGTCTGTACGCAAATACGATGAAAGGAATGTCGGTGCGCTGGCTTAAGCGCGGCTTAAACAGCAAGCCAGTGCTCGAAGCGAGTTCAGGCCTTGGAGGGAAAGCGCACCAGCACCCGCAACCCGCCCAGGCTCGGAGACGCGGCAAGCGTCACCGTGGCACCGTGCAGGTCGGCAATCGACTTGACGATGGCAAGGCCGAGCCCGCTCCCCGGCGCCTGCGGCTCGCCCGAGCGGTAGAAGCGATCGAGCACCCGCTCGCGCTCTTCTTCGGGCAGGCCCGGCCCGCTGTCGTCCACGCTGAGCTCGACCCCCGAGTCGAGCGTCGCAATGCCGACGTCGACGCGGCCTTCTTCAGGCGTGTACTTGACGGCGTTGTCGATCAGGTTGCGCAGCAGCATGCGCAGCGCCTCGGGCTGGCCGCTCACCACGGCGTCAGGGTCGGCGTGCGAAACACCGATGTCGATGCGGCGGGCCTGCGCGGCCGCGACGGCATCTGAAATCGCCAGGCGCGCCACCTCGGCAAGGTCGACCGGCTGCGGCTTAGCACCGGCGGCCATGCTGGCCTCGTGCCGAGCCAGGGCCAGCATCTGCTCGACAAGCCGCGTGGCGCGATCGATGCCCGCGACCAGCCGGCTCACAGCCAGATCGCGCGCTGCGGCGTCGGGCGCACGCTGCAAGCCCTGCACCTGGAGCTTCAGCGCAGCGAGCGGCGAGCGCAGCTCGTGCGCCGCATCGGCCACGAAGTGCTTCTGCGCATCGAAGGCGTGGCGCACCCGGTCGAACAACAGGTTGAGCTCCTGCACGAGAGGACGCACCTCGTCGGGCAGGTCTTCCTCGCTCACTGCGGAAAGATCGTCGGCTTGTCGGGAGGCAACCTGCTTGCGCACGCGCGCCACCGGCGCAAGAGAGCGGCTTACCACCCACCAGACCACCAGCATGAGCAGCGGCGCCATCAACGCGACCGGCGCGATGGTGCGCAGCGCCAGCGACCCGGCCATGTTGCGGCGCGCCGCCATGTCCTGCGCTACTTGAATGACCAGCCCGCTCGTCTGCATCGAGAACACGCGGTAGGTGGTGCCGCGTGCACGCACGTCGGCAAAGCCCAGCACCGCCAGTTGCGGCAGTGCCGCCTGCTCGGCGGATTCGAAAATGCGCACGCCGTCGGCGGTCCACACCTGCACCACGAAATCGAAGTTCTGCTCTCCACTGCCGATGCCGCCGACCGCCGCGCTCGGCGGCAAGCCCGCGCGCAGCGAGAGCGCCATCTGCTGCATGTGATAGTCGAAGATGTCGTCGGCCTCTTTCAACACCGTTCGGTAGGCTACCAGCGCCTGCGCGCCGGCGGCCAGGACGATGGCCGCAAGCAGGAACCACAGCAGGCGCGCGCGCAGCGACCCGGTCAGCGCGCGCATCATGCCTTCGGCACCATGTAGCCCACGCCGCGCACGTTGCGAATCAGCTCGGCACCGAGCTTCTTGCGCAGGCCGTGCACATAGACCTCGACGGCATTGCTGCTGATCTCGTCTTTCCAGCTGTAGAGCTTTTCTTCGAGCTGGGCGCGCGACAGCACCATTCCCGGCCGCGCGATCAGCGGCTCGAGCACGGCCCATTCGCGCGCCGACAGCACCACCGGCTGCCCGCCCACCGTGACCTCCCGCGTGGCCGGGTTGATGCTCACGCCCATGTGCTCGTACACCGGCTCGGCGCGTCCGGCGGCTCGGCGCAGCAAGGCACGGATGCGGGCCAGCAGTTCGTCCAGGTCGTAGGGCTTGAGCACGTAGTCGTCGGCGCCCGCATCGAGCCCTTCGATGCGCTGCTGCACCGAGTCTCGTGCGGTGGCAATCAGTACGGGCATGCGCTGCTTGCGGGCCCGCAGGCTCCGCAGCACCTCGAGCCCGTCGCGGCGCGGCACGCCCAGGTCGAGCAGCACCAGGTCGTACTGCTGGGTGCGCAAGGCGGACTCGGCCGCATCGCCGTCTTTCACCCAGTCCACGGCGTATTGCTCGGCGCGCAGCAGGTCGAGCACGGCTTCGCCGATCATCACGTCGTCTTCGAGAAGCAGGAGTCGCATGGTTGTGGTGTGCGTTTTCGGGATTCGAGGCGGCGGCAGCGCGGAAGTTCAGATCACAGCAGCGACCTGACCTCGCGCGCCGCCTCGAAGAGCAGCGGCAGCATCTCGCGCTGGAGCGTTTCTTCCTGGTAGCGCGTGCCCGAGAGCACCACGTTCAGCGCGGCCACCGTATGGCCCTGCATGTCGCGCAGCGGCACCGCGAGCGCCTGCACGCCGAGCTCGTGTTCTTCGCTGGCAAAGCAGTAGTCGTTCTTGCGTACGCGGGACACCAGCTGGCGCAGGCCGCGCGCCTGGGTGGTGGTGTTCGGTGTCAGCCGCGCGAGGTGGCGCCCCTTGAGCCACTGCGTGAGCTGGGCTGGCGCCATGGCCGCGAGCAACACCCGCCCTGTCGAGGTGGCGTGCGCGGGCAGCCGCGCGCCCAGGTGCAAGCCGTACGCCAGCACGCGGGTCGGCGTGCCGTAGCTGCCGCTGCGCGCGATGATGACCACCTCTTCGCCGTCGAGCACCACGGCCGAGAACGACTCACCCGTTTGTGCCGCGAGCCGGTTGAGCGTGGGTTGCAGCGCACGCGGCAGGCGTGACGACGCCAGGTAGCTGCCCGAGAAGCGCAGCACCTTGGGCGCCATCCAGAAATAGCTGCCGTCGGTTTCCAGATAGCCCAGGTGGGCCAGCGTGAGCAGGTGCCGGCGGGCGGCGGCGCGCGTGAGTCCCGCGCGCTCGGCCGCCAGGGTGGCATTGAGCCGCTGGCGCTCGGTATCGAAGCTTTCGAGCACCGCCATTCCCTTGGCAATGCCCTCGATGAAGTCGGCTTTGGCGATGGTCATGCGAGTCAAGGTGCGAAGTGTTGCGCGATCATCGCGCAGCCACTCGCATGATCGCACAGTGCCTCTCAAAGCGCCGCGCCGGGATGCCCCCAACGTCCTACGCTTGGGAAAACCTCAACGGAGACACGAACATGCGAACACAGGTCGCGATCATCGGCGCGGGCCCGGCCGGCCTGCTTCTCGGGCAGCTGCTTTTCCAGGCGGGCATCGACAACATCATCGTGGAGCGCCAGAGCGGCGACTACGTGCTGGGGCGCATCCGCGCAGGGGTGCTCGAGCAGGTCACCATGGATCTGCTGGCGCGCGCGGGGGTCGATGCGCGCGCCAAAGCCGAGGGGCTGCCGCACGAAGGCATCGAGCTGTTGTTCAAGGGAGCGCGGCACCGCATCGACCTGCATGGTCTTACAGGCGGAAAGCAGGTAACCGTGTACGGCCAGACCGAGGTGACGCGCGACCTGATGGAGGCGCGTTCGGCCGAAGGTTTGACCACCGTCTACAGCGCGGCCAATGTCAGCCTTCACGACTTCGATTCGCAGCGCCCCCGCGTGCGCTACGAGAAAGACGGCCAGACGCACGAGATCGAGTGCGACTTCATCGCCGGCTGCGACGGCTACCACGGCGTGAGCCGCGCCAGCGTGCCCGCGGACGCCATCCAGACCTACGAGAAGATCTACCCCTTCGGCTGGCTGGGCGTGCTGGCCGACGTGCCGCCGGTGTCACACGAACTCATCTACGCCAACACCGCGCGCGGCTTTGCGCTGTGCAGCATGCGCAGTGCCACGCGCAGCCGCTACTACGTGCAGGTGCCGACCGAAGAACGGGTGGAAAACTGGAGCGACGAGGCCTTCTGGAACGAGTTGCGCGCGCGGCTGGACCCCGAAGCGCGCGAGCGGCTCGTGACCGGTCCTTCGCTCGAAAAAAGCATTGCGCCGCTGCGCAGTTTCGTCGCCGAGCCGATGCGTTTCGGTTCGCTGTTCCTGGCTGGCGACGCGGCGCACATCGTGCCGCCGACGGGCGCCAAGGGACTCAACCTTGCAACGGCCGACGTGGGCTACCTGTCGCGTGCGTTCGAGATCTTCTACGGCGAAAAATCGCCCTCCGCGCTCGACCGGTATTCGGACCTCTGCCTGCGCCGGGTCTGGAAGGCCGAGCGCTTCTCGTGGTGGTTTACCTCGCTGATGCACCGCTTCCCGGAGACCGGTGCCTTCGGCCAGAAGATCCAGGAAGCCGAGCTCGACTACCTCGTGCATTCGAAGGCAGCATCCACCGCGCTGGCGGAGAACTACGTGGGTCTCCCGCTCGAAGACTTCTAGCCCGCCGGCGAGGCCGGGCTTTTTTGCTCGAGAGTCTTCTTCATCGCGTCGCCGCCCTGGTCCATCATCGACCCAATGTAGGCGGCAAATTCGTCGGGCAGCACGTCGGTGATCCAGACGAAGCGCGAACGGCCTTCGCCGTGTGCGAACACCTGGGCCGAGGCATGGTGGTGGCTGGCCTTGCCGCCGGTGACGGTGTAGGCGAGGCGACGGTTCGGCTCGTCGATGCCCACGAGCAGTTCGCGCGCCACCAGGCCGTTGGCAAAACTGACGATGCGGGCGCCCTGCCCGTCGAGCTTGCAATCGGTCAGGAAGCCGGGCGCGAGGCGCGTGTGCACCGCGCCAAAATCGCGCAATGCGTCCCACACCTTCGCGGCGTCGGCCTCGACGATGAATTCCTTGTAAATCGTTGCCATGGTTGTGCGCCTCAGTGGCGGTTCGCCCTCGATGAATGAATCAGGCGGTCATCTTCGAGCAGGGCTGCCAACCGGTCTTGGAAAATCTTGCGGTCGCCCTTGGCGGCTTGGCGAAAGCCGCGCGGCGACACGCCGGCGGCTCGGTGGAAGGTCCGAACGAAGTTGCTCAGGTCGGCAAAGCCAACGTCCAGGGCCACGGCGGTCACCGGCCGGTCATCGTCTGCGAGCAGGCGCGCCGCATGGCGCAGCCGTGAGCGAACCAGGTACTGGTGCGGCGTAACGCCGAGCACCTGCGAAAACAGGCGCAGAAAATGAAACGAGCTCAGGCCCGCCTCGGAAGCCGCGCCTTCCAGGCCGATGTCGTCGTGCGAGTGCGCATCGATCCACAAGGCGGCATCCACCGCGCGGCGCCTGTCGCGCGATGAGGCCGACTTCGGCGCCGGCTTGCCGCGCCCGCTCGCCACCTCGACGAAACGGCTGGCAAAGCACATGCCGAGTTCGTCTAGGCCGATGTCGGTCTGGCCCTCGGTCGCCACCTGCGCGAGTTCGCCGAGCACCATGAGTTCGGGCAGCGGCGGCAGTCCCGCGGTGCGCCATGTCCGCGGGTCGCCGCCGATCAGGTCGACGAAGCCGGGCGACAGGTGGAATGCGAGGCATTCGTCGCCGCAGACATGGTGGTCATGGGTACAGACGTATTCCTCGCCCGGGCAGCCCACGAGCACCGAGCCAGCCACCAGCTCATAGGCGCGGCCGCGCGTGCGATAGCCGAAGCTCCCCTTTCGCACGTACGAAACCGAGTAATCCACGTGCATCTCGGTGAACGGCTGCGCATCCGGACCCGCATCGCAGCGGTAGCTCGACACGCGGATGGGTTCGGTCTGCAGTTGGGTGGTGACGAGCATTCCAATTCACCTGTAATTGCACGCCCCCTGAGAGCGATGCTGCGCGAGGGGCCAGCCTCAATCCGCAGTGTGCATGGCCTGCCATACCCGCGACGGGCTCAGCGGCATGTGCAGGCGCTGCGTGCCCTTCGCGAGGCCATTGCGCGCGAGGGCATCGGCGACGGCGTTGACGATGGTTGGCGTGGCCCCGATGGTGCCCAGCTCCCCCACGCCTTTCACGCCCAGTGGATTGTTGGCACACGGGGTCGACTCGTCCATTTCCATGTGGAACAGGGTTTGGACAATGTCCGCGCGCGGCGCGGCGTAGTCCATCAGGCTGCCGGTGACGGGCTGGCCTGTTTCCTTGTCGTACACCACCTGCTCGTACAGCGCCTGCCCAATGCCCTGCACCGCGCCGCCTTCGAGCTGGCCGCGCACGATCAACGGGTTGATCACGCGGCCCACGTCGTTGACCGAGCTGTAGGCCACCACGGCGATCTCGCCGGTCGGCGGATCGAGCTCGATCTCGCAAATGTGGCAGCCGTTGGGCCAGGTCGGGCCGGCCACGGTGCTGGTGGAGTCGACGAAGATCTCGCGCTTGGGCTGCTTGCCCGCCAGTTCGAACAGGTCGAGCGCCAGGTCGGTGCCGGCCACGGTGAACACGCCGCTCGTGTAGGTCACGTCGTCGACCGCCGCCTCGAACTCTTGCGCCGCGAGTTCGCGTGCCTTGTCGATGGTGCGTTCGGCGCCAATGCGCACTGCCGAGCCGCCGGTGAACAGCGAGCGGGAACCGGCGCTTCCGAAGCCGTCGCCGCGATCGGTGTCGCCGAGCACCACGCGCACCTTCTCGATCGGCACGCCGAAGGCATCGACGGCCAGCTGTGCGAGCGAGGTTGCAATGCCCTGGCCCATGGCGTTGACAGCGGAGAACACCTCGATCACGCCGTCCGCCTGCACCGAGACCGTGACGCGTTCTTCGAACACATTCCCGCCTGTCCACTCCAGAAAGGTCGCAATGCCGAGGCCGCGATACCTGCCCCGGCCGGCCGACTCGGCCGCGCGGGCCTCGAAGCCGTTCCAGTCGGACAGCACCAGCGCCTGGTCCATCACCGACTCAAACTTGCCCGTGTCGTAGGTCTGCGCCATCGGGTTGGTGTAGGGCATCTGCTCGGGGCGGATGAAGTTGCGGCGGCGCAGTTCAACGCGGTCAATGCCGGTCTGGCGCGCGGCTTCATCCATCAGCCGTTCGATGGTGAAGATGGCCTCTGGCCGGCCCGCGCCGCGATAGGCGCCGGTCGGCGCGGTGTTGGTGAGCACCGCCTTGAAATGGAAGTCGATGGTCTGGATGTCGTAGACGCTGGTCTGCACCCAGGGGCCAATGAGAAGCTGGATTGCGACGCCGGTGCCGGTGGCATAGGCCCCAACGTTGGCGAGCGTCTTGATGCGCAGCCCAAGAATTTTTCCATCGGCATCGAGCGCGAGTTCGGCCTTGGCCTCGATGTCACGGCCGTGAGCGCTCGAAAGAAATTCCTCGCTGCGATCGGCCACCCACTTCACCGGGCGCATGACCTGCAGCGCGGCATAGGCCACAGCGATGTCCTCGGGATAGGCGCCGGTCTTCATGCCGAAACCACCGCCGACGTCGCCTACCACCACGCGCACCTTTTCCTTGGGAAGGCCGATCGCGGCGCAGATCGAGTCACGCACGCCCGACGGCATTTGGGTGCTCATTCGGATGGTGAGGCGGCCGGATCCGGCATCGGGCGCGGCCAGCACCGAGCGCGGCTCGATGGTGAGCGCCACGACGCGCTGGTTGACCACGTCGAGCGCAACCACGTGTTTCGCCTTGGCAAAGGCGGCCGCCGCGGCGTCGCTGCTGCCGTGGCGCATCTCGGCGGCGATGTTGCCCGTGGCCTCCTCGCACAGCAGCGGCGCGCCGTCGGCGGTTGCGCTTGGGAGATCGACCACCATCGGAAGTTCCTCATAGTCGACCGCCACGGCCTCGGCGGCATCGCGTGCCTGCTGGACCGTTTCGGCCACCACCGCCGCCACCGCCTCGCCCACGAAGCGGGCTCTCTCGTGCGCCATGGCAAACCGTGGGGCGCTTGCGCAATCGCCACCGTCGGCCCGCTTGAAGCCTGCGGCACCCGGCAGCGGCTTGACGCCTGCCTCGGCCAGTTCTGCGCCGGTGAGCACGCGCAGCACGCCGGGCATGGCGGCCGCGGCAGAGGCGTCGATCGAGACGATGCGCGCGTGCGGATACGGAGACCGGACGAAGACCAGATGTGCCTGGCCGGGAAGCGTGACGTCGTCCGTGTAGCGGCCTTGGCCGGCCAGCAGACTCTCGTCCTCGAGGCGGCGCACTGCATGGCCGCTGCCGAAACGCGTGGGGTTGGATTCAGTGGTCAACGAGATGGTCCTCTTGGGCTGGCAGCCCGCCAGGCAACACCGGCTTTGCAGGGTGCCATGGAGAGCAAATGGAAGCAGCACTATATGGGCTCTGGAATATTCCTGTGCGCCGCGCGCGCGGAGCCTGCGGCTCGCCGGCGAAATCGGTTGCCGTCCCGCTGAAGAACAGCCATTTTCTGCAGCCAGATGAAGCGCGCCGCGAAGCCGTGTATACCTACGGCCATGCAACAACTGCCCTGGCTCGAACCCGGCGACGCACTGCCCGACCCTTCATCCGCCTGGGGCGAGGCCGACCCCGTACCCGGCCTGCTTGCCGCCGGAGGTGCGCTCGATGTGGACACGCTGGTGCAGGCCTACAGCCGCTGCGTGTTTCCGTGGTTCAGCGAAGACCAGCCGATTCTCTGGTGGAGCCCTGATCCACGCATGGTGCTCCAGGTGGCCGAATTCAAGCTCCACAGGTCTCTGCGCAAGACGCTGGCCCGCTTCGCAGAGACCCCCGGCTGCGAAGTGCGCATCGACCACGATTTTGCGGCGGTCATCAAAGCCTGCTCGCAATCGCCGCGGATCGGCCAGTCGGGGACGTGGATCGTCCCGGACATGGTGAACGCCTACATGGCGCTGCATAAGGCCGGTCACGCGCACAGCGTGGAAACCTGGATCGACGGCAAGCTGGCGGGCGGGCTCTACTGCGTGGGACTCGGCCGTGCGGTGTTCGGCGAATCGATGTTCACGCGCCGCCCGGATGCTTCGAAGATTGCGCTGGCAGCACTGGTGTGCCTGTGCCGGCGCTTCCAGGTGCGGATGATCGACTGCCAGCAGAACACCTCGCACCTGGCGAGCCTGGGAGCCCGGGAGATGTCTCGCGCGAGCTTCGTCGCGCACGTGGCGAAGGCACGCGAACAACAGGGGCCACAGTGGCATTTCGAGCCCGTATACTGGGCAGAACTCCTTTCCACGCGGCCTTCTGAATCGACGTGACGCACCTCAAGGATCTTCCGCTTCACACGCTGCAGTTCTACGCGACGGCGCCCTACCCCTGCAGCTACCTGCCCGATCGCCAGGCACGGTCGCAGGTGGCCACGCCCAGCCACCTGATTCACAACGACGCCTACTCCGACCTCGTGCTCAGCGGCTTCCGGCGCAGCGGAATGTTCACCTACAGGCCCTATTGCGACGGCTGCCGCGCCTGCATCCCGCTGCGCGTGCTGGTCAACAGCTTCCGGCCCACCCGCAGCCAACGCCGAGCCGCAAAGCAGCACAAGGAATTGCAAGCCCGCGTGCTCAAGCTGTGCTTCGTGCCCGAGCACTACCAACTCTATCTCCGCTACCAGAACGGCCGCCACGCGGGCGGCGGCATGGATCACGACAGCATCGACCAGTACACCCAGTTCCTGCTCCAAAGCCGGGTCAATTCCAGGCTGGTGGAATTTCGCGAGACGCTGCCCGACGGCAGCGCCGGTGCGCTGCGGATGGTGTCGATCCTGGATGTTCTGAACGACGGCATCTCGGCGGTCTATACCTTCTACGAGCCCGAGAGCGGCGCTGGCTATGGCACCTACAGCGTGCTCTGGCAGATCGAGCAGGCGCGCAAGCTGGGCCTCCCGCACGTCTACTTGGGCTATTGGATCGAAGGCAGTGCCAAGATGAACTACAAGGCGCGCTTCAGTCCCCACGAACTGCTGATAGACGGACGCTGGCAAGCGCCAGATGATTTCACAAGGTAAAATGGCGCCCGGTCCACACCGCATCGCGCCATGAGAAAAACCCAATCCGACGTTCCTGCCGTTCCAGTCATTCAGGTGATCGAGCGCATGTTCGCGCTGATCGACGTGCTCGCCTCGCGCGAGGAGGCTATTTCGCTGAAGGAAATCAGTGAAAAGACCGGCCTGCACCCCTCCACCACGCACCGCATCCTCAACGACCTGGCAGTCGGCCGCTTTGTCGACCGGCCCGAGGCCGGGAGTTACCGGCTCGGCATGCGATTGCTGGAGCTGGGCAACCTCGTCAAGGGGCGGCTCAACGTGCGCGACGCCGCGCTGGGACCGATGCGCGAGCTGCACAAGCTCACGCAGCAGCCGGTCAACCTCAGCATGCGGCAGGGTGACGAAATCGTCTATATCGAGCGCTCCTACAGCGAGCGTTCGGGCATGCAGGTGGTGCGCGCCATCGGCGGCCGCGCGGCCCTGCACCTCACGTCGACCGGCAAGCTGTTCCTGGCTGCCGACGATCCGCAGCGCGTGCGCAGCTATGCCACCCGAACCGGCCTGGCGGGACACACACGCAACAGCATCACGCAGCTGTCCGCGCTGGAACGTGAATTGTCGAAGGCACGCCAGTACGGCATTGCGCGCGACAACGAAGAGCTGGAACTGGGCGTGCGCTGCATGGCCGCCGGCATCTACGACGACCAGGGCAAGCTGGTGGCGGGACTGTCGATTTCCGCGCCTGCCGATCGGCTGGACGAAGGATGGCTGCCCAAGCTGCAGGCCACGGCCAACGAAATCTCGGGAGCGCTCGGCTACAAGGACGCTGCCGCGGCGGCAGCGAGAGGGTCTGCGGCCGATGGCGGCGCTGGGTCTTCTTCTTCAGCCACGGCCTGACCCTTCGCAACCTCGATCGAACGAACAGCCCTTTTCAGGGCTGTTGATGGATCAGCCAGCCACCTGATAGGCGGGAGGACGTGACGCGGCAGCCGGCGCACCGGTGGAAGCATGGGTGGCTTCGACCCAGCGGCGAACGCGTTCCGCATCAGCGATACGGCTGAACTTGCCGGCCGAATCCAGGAACACCATGATCAGCTTGCGCCCGGCCACCTTGGCCTGCATCACGAGGCACTGGCCAGCTTCTGAGATGTAGCCCGTCTTCTGCACGCCGATTTCCCAATCCGGGCTCTTCACGAGACGGTTGGTGGTGTTGAACTGCAGCACGCGGTTGCCCACCTCGACCTGGTACTCAGGCGAGGTTGAGAGCGAACGCACCGTGGCGTCGGAATAGGCGGCATTGACGAGCAGCGCCAGATCTTGCGCGCTCGACTGGTTGTGGCTCGACAGGCCCGTGGGCTCCACGTAGCGCGTGTCCTTCATGCCGAGCATCTTGGCCTTGGCATTCATGATGCTCACGAAGGTTGCAAGTCCGCCGGGATAGGTGCGGCCCAGGGCGTGCGCCGCGCGGTTTTCGCTCGACATGAGAGCCAGATGCAGAAGCTCGCCACGCGACAGCGTGGTGCCGACCGTCAGGCGCGAGCGGCTGCCCTTCTCGGTGTCGACGTCGTCCTGGGTGATGGTGATCAGTTCGTCGTTGGGAAGGCGCGCCTCGCTGATAAGCAGACCGGTCATCAACTTGGTGAGCGACGCAATCGGGAGCACCGCATGGTCGTTCTTGCTGAACAGCACTTCATGCGTGTCCTGGTCGATCACCAGGGCAACGCTCGACTTCAGGTCGAGAGCGTCGTCGGTTCCATGCAGGCCGGCCAACTGGCCGAAGGACTGGCGTGCGGGCGTTTCGACGCGCACCACCGAACGGCGCTGCACGGCAACCACGGTCCGCCCATTCTTCTGGCGAATGGAGGCCACCACATTGCGGCCACCGCGAACGACTTTCTCGCTGCGGTCTGCCTTGGCAGTTCGTTTGACTTCCACCGGCACCGGACCCGCGGCCTTCTTGGCCAGCGAGGTTTTGACGGCGGTTGTTTTTTCCTTCTTGGCGGCCTGGGCTCCGGACAGCAAAAACGCCGTGGCGCAGAACGCGACGGCGACCAATTTGACTGCGGGCAGGAACCGCTGGCTGGAAACTCGGCGGAGACGGGCTTCAGGCATTTATAAATCTCCAGCGGCGAAAATGAGAACCGCAGTGTATCCAAATCAAAAAAGGCACGCAATATCAGTTACTTGCATCCCTTTCTTAACTTAGGATGGGCAGTAAATCTAACCTTGTGCCGCCACTCTCTCAGCTTGGCTCTGGAGCTTGTTGAGCGCACTCAAATAAGCCTTGGCCGACGCGACCACGATGTCCGGGTCTGCACCTACTCCATTCACCACCCGCCCTGCATTTTGTAACCGAACTGTAACTTCTCCCTGGCTTTCTGTCGAGCCACTTATTGCATTCACCGAGTAAAGAACCATTTCGGCGCCGCTCTTGACATGTGACTCGATGGCCTTCAGGGAAGCATCAACCGGGCCATTGCCATCGGACTCGCCGGTGACTTCCTTGCCCTGGACAGTGAAAACGACCTTTGCATGGGGGCGTTCGCCGGTCTCGCTGTGCTGCGACAGAGAAACAAAAGCAAACTGTTCGTTAACGTGCGAATGCTCTTCGGCGCTGACGAGCGCGAGGATGTCTTCGTCGAAAATTTCTGACTTGCGATCGGCCAGTTCTTTGAAGCGCAGGAACGCGGCGTTGACGTCGCCCTCGCTCTCCATCGTTACGCCGAGTTCCTGCAGGCGCTGCTTGAATGCATTGCGGCCGCTGAGCTTGCCCAGCACGATCTTGTTGGCGCTCCAGCCCACGTCTTCGGCCCGCATGATCTCGTAGGTGTCGCGCGCTTTCAGCACGCCGTCCTGGTGAATGCCGGACGCATGCGCAAAGGCGTTGGCGCCCACCACGGCCTTGTTGGGCTGCACCACGAAGCCCGTGGTCTGGCTCACCATGCGGCTCGCAGCCACGATGTGCTGGGTGTCGATGTTGAGGTCGAGACCGAAGTAGTCCCTGCGGGTCTTCACGGCCATTACGATCTCCTCGAGCGAGCAATTGCCCGCGCGCTCGCCCAACCCGTTGATCGTGCACTCGACCTGGCGCGCGCCGCCGATCTTCACGCCGGCGAGTGAGTTGGCCACGGCCATGCCAAGGTCGTTGTGGCAATGCACCGACCAGATCGCCTTGTCGCTGTTGGGCACGCGCTCGCGCAGCATCTTGATGAAGTTCCCGTAGAGCTCAGGGATGGCATAGCCCACGGTGTCGGGCACGTTGATGGTGGTGGCGCCCTCGTTGATCACGGTCTCGAGCACGCGGCAGAGAAAATCGGGGTCGCTGCGGTAGCCGTCTTCGGGGCTGAACTCGACGTCGGCCACGAGGTTGCGCGCAAAGCGCACGGCCAGCCTTGCCTGCTCATGCACCTCGTCCGGCGACATGCGCAGCTTCTTTTCCATGTGAAGCGGCGAGGTGGCAATGAACGTGTGGATGCGGCCGCGTGCCGCACCCTTGAGGGCTTCGGCCGCACGCGAAATGTCGCGATCGTTCGCGCGCGACAGGCCACACACGGTCGAATCCTTGATCGCATTCGCAATGGCCTTCACGGCATCGAAGTCGCCGTTCGAGCTGGCCGGAAAGCCGGCCTCGATGACGTCCACCTTGAGCCGTTCGAGCTGCTTGGCGATGCGCATCTTTTCGTCGCGCGTCATCGAAGCGCCGGGCGATTGCTCGCCGTCGCGCAAGGTGGTGTCGAAAATAATGAGTTGGTCGGTCATCGTGGACTCCTTTGTTCCTTTAATCGTTTCGCACCTTGCGCGGACGGCGGGGACTGCGTCAGGCGAGCTCAACCACCGATTGTGCGCTGTGCGCGCCGCGGGTTCGCGCACGCTGCACGCCCGAGACAATGGCTTTCAGCGACGCCGAGATCACGTCCGCGTCGATGCCGACGCCGAACAGTGTCTGGGCCTCGTCGACGCGCAGTTCGAGGTACGCGGCCGACTTGGCATCGGCACCGGCACCGATGGCGTGCTGGTGGTAATCCATCACGCGCACGGTGTGGCCGGTGGCCTGGCTCAGCGCTTGGGTGAAGGCGTCGATCGGCCCGTTGCCGCGGCCTTCGATGGCGCGGATTTCGCCGTCCCAGGGCAGGTCGCCGCGCAGCACGACGGAGGCATTGGCGCCCTCGCCTTCTTCCTGGAGTACGCGGTGCTGCAATGCATGCGCGGCTTCGAGGCCGTACTCGCGCACGAACAGCTGCCAGAGATCGGCGGCGGTGAGTTCCTTGCCAGCGACGTCCATCACGCGCTGCACAGTCTGCATGAACTCCATCTGCAGGCGGCGCGGCATCTCGATGCCGTATTCGCTCTCGAGCAGGTAGGCCATCCCGCCCTTGCCCGATTGACTGTTGACGCGGATCACCGCTTCATAGCTGCGGCCCACGTCCTTCGGATCGATGGGCAGGTAGGGCATGTCCCAGATGTCGCCTTCCTTGCGCGCCGCAAAGGCCTTCTTGATCGCGTCCTGGTGGGAACCGGAGAACGAGGTGTAGACCAGGTCGCCCACATACGGATGGCGCGGATGTACCGGGATCTGGTTGCAGTGCTCGACAGTCGCGCGGATCTCGTCGATGTTCGAGAAGTCGAGTTCCGGCGAGACGCCTTGCGTGTAGAGATTGAGCGCGACGTTCACGAGGTCGAGGTTGCCGGTGCGCTCGCCGTTGCCGAAGAGGCAGCCTTCGATGCGCTCGGCGCCCGCCATCAGGGCCAACTCGCCGGCTGCGGTGCCGGTGCCGCGGTCGTTGTGCGGATGCACGCACAGCACGATGGAATCGCGCCGCGCGAGGTGGCGATGCATCCACTCGATCATGTCGGCAAAGATGTTGGGCGTGGAGTGCTCGACCGTGGTGGGCAGGTTGACGATGCACTTGTGCTCGGGCGTTGGCGCCCAGACTTCGGTGACCGCGTCGACCACGCGCTTGGAGAACGCGACGTCGGTGCCCGAGAACATTTCGGGCGAATACTGGAAGGTCCACTTCGTGGCCGGCTGCTTGGCGGCAAACTCATTGAACATGCGCGCATGGCTGCTGGCCAGTTCGACGATCTGGTCTTCGTCCATGCCGAGCACCACGCGGCGCATCACCGGCGCCACGGCGTTGTAGAGGTGAACGATGGCGCGCGGTGCGCCTTGCAATGATTCGAAGGTACGCGCAATGAGGTGGTCGCGCGCCTGCGTCAGTACCTGGATCGTCACGTCGTCGGGAATGCGGTCTTCCTCGATCAGCTTGCGCACGAAGTCGAATTCGATTTGCGAGGCGGAGGGAAAGCCGACTTCGATCTCCTTGAAACCAATGGCCACGAGCGTCTCGAACATGCGCATCTTGCGGGCAATGTCCATCGGCTCGACCAGCGCCTGGTTGCCATCGCGCAGGTCCGTCGACAGCCAGATCGGTGCCTTGGTCAGCACGGCATCGGGCCAGGTGCGGTCCTTGAGGCCGATCGGGGCGAATGCGCGGTATTTGGCTTGAGGTTGCTTGAGCATGTCGATTTCTCTGGATGGTTGGTAATCAACCAGCAACCCCAAAAACAAACGGCCCGTTGCTGGTGCGAACGGGCCGTGGTGAGGGATTTGCGCGTGCGCTACCGTCTCCGCCCGTGAGGGAGGGCTAGTAGGGCCAGCAGCGAAATCTTGGTCATGAGGGTTCCGAATGTAGCACAAGCCGCGTTCAGTTATGCAAGCCGCGCTCGTCCGGCTCCTCGGTCGAGGTGCTGATCACGCTCGCCTGCTGCCCCTTGGCCTTGCGCCATGCATACACCACGTAGCCGCTCAGGCCGTAGGCCACGAAGAGGCCGAACAGCACCGTAGGCGGGTGGATGTTGATGACCGCGATGCCGAGCGCAATCAGTACGATCACCACGAAAGGCACGCTCTTTTTCATCTGCACGTCCTTGAAGCTGTAGAACGGCGCATTGGTGACCATCGAAAGTCCGGCATAGAGCGTGAAAGCGAAGGTGATCCAGGTGATCTGCGTCCACGAGAGATACAGCACCTCACCACCCCGCTTGCCCCACTCGGTCATGAGCCAGATGAAACCGGCCACCAGCGCGGCTGCGGCCGGCGACGGAAGACCCTGGAACCAGCGCTTGTCGACCACGCCCGTGTTGACGTTGAAGCGCGCGAGCCGCAGCGCCGCGCAAGCGCAGTAGACGAAGGCCGCGATCCAGCCCCAGCGGCCCAGCCCCTTGAGCGACCACTCATAGGCGATGAGTGCCGGCGCGGCGCCGAAGGACACCATGTCGGACAGCGAATCCATCTGCTCGCCGAACGCGCTTTGCGTGTTGGTCATGCGGGCGACGCGGCCGTCGAGGCTGTCCAGAATCATGGCCGCAAAAACGCCGAGCGCTGCGAGGTCGAAGCGCGCGTTCATGGCCATCACGACCGAATAGAAGCCGCCGAACAGCGCAGCGAGCGTGAACAGGTTCGGTAGTATGTAGATGCCCTTGCGGCGCTTGCGCGGCGGCACCTCGTCGGGAACCGTGTCGTCATGCATTGAGTTGGCCTCCGTCCCTCGTGGACACTGCACGAACGGCTACCCGCTCGATAGCGTCTTGATCTGTAAATCGCATGGTTTCGCAGTGTAGTTCAGGGGATTTCGCCCCCATCATGAAAAAGGCCACCCCAGCGGGTGGCCCTCGTGAAACGGGCGCCGGGGCGCCCACTTCCTGGTGGATCAGTTGCGGGTCTGGTCGACCAGCTTGTTCTTCTTGATCCAGGGCATCATTGCGCGCAGCTTTTCGCCGACGACTTCGATCTGGTGCTCCGAGTTCAGGCGGCGGCGGCTGATCAGCGTCGGTGCGCCGGCAGCGTTCTCGAGCACGAAGCTCTTGGCGTATTCGCCGGTCTGGATGTCCTTGAGCACTTGCTTCATGACCTTCTTGGTCTCTTCGGTCACGATGCGCGGGCCCGTGACGTACTCGCCGTATTCGGCGTTGTTCGAGATCGAGTAGTTCATGTTGGCGATGCCGCCTTCATAGATCAGGTCGACGATCAGCTTGAGCTCGTGCAGGCATTCGAAGTAGGCCATTTCAGGCGCGTAGCCGGCTTCCACCAGCGTTTCGAAACCGGCCTTGATCAATTCGACCGTACCGCCGCACAGAACCGCTTGTTCGCCGAACAGGTCGGTTTCGGTTTCTTCGCGGAAGTTGGTCTCGATGATGCCGGCCTTGCCGCCGCCGTTGGCGGTGGCGTAGCTCAGCGCGAGGTCACGCGCCTTGCCGGTTTTGTCCTGGTGCACGGCCACGAGGTGAGGCACGCCGCCGCCTTGGGTGTAGGTGCTGCGCACGGTGTGGCCCGGGGCCTTGGGAGCGACCATCCAGACGTCGAGGTCGGCGCGCGGCTGCACGAAGCCGTAGTGCACGTTGAAGCCGTGCGCGAAGACGAGCGAAGCGCCCTCTTTGATGTTCGGGGCCACGTCGTTCTTGTAGACGTTGGCGATCTGCTCGTCGGGCAGCAGGATCATGACCACGTCAGCGGCCTTGACTGCGTCGGCCACTTCGGCGACCTGGAGGCCGGCCTTGCCGACCTTGTCCCACGAAGCGCCGCCCTTGCGCAGGCCGACCACGACCTTGACGCCGCTGTCGTTCAGGTTCTGCGCGTGTGCGTGACCTTGCGACCCATAACCGATGATTGCGACCGTCTTGCCCTTGATCAGGCTCAGATCCGCGTCCTTGTCGTAATAAACCTTCATGTCGATGCTCCTTCGTTGATTCGGGGGGTGGTAATTGCTGAAAAAAACTAGACGCGCAGAATGCGCTCGCCGCGGCCGATGCCGCTGGCACCGGTGCGCACTGTCTCGAGAATTGCGCTGCGCTCGATGGCCTCGAGAAACGCGTCGTTCTTTCCGTGGTCGCCGGTCAGTTCGATGGTGTAGCTCTTGTCCGTGACGTCGATGATGCGGCCGCGGAAGATCTCGGCCATGCGCATCATTTCTTCGCGCTCCTTGCCGACCGCGCGCACCTTCACCATCATGAGCTCGCGCTCGGTGTAGGCGCCTTCGGTCAGGTCGACGACCTTGACCACTTCGATCAGGCGGTTGAGGTGCTTGGTGATCTGTTCGATCACGTCGTCCGAGCCGGCGGTGACGATGGTCATGCGCGAGAGGCTCGGATCCTCCGTCGGCGCGACGGTCAGCGATTCGATGTTGTAGCCGCGGGCCGAGAAAAGGCCCACCACGCGGGAAAGAGCACCGGGCTCGTTTTCCAGCAGCACTGCAATGATGTGTTTCATGTTTGCGTGACTCCTCTTTTCGCCGCCCTCCCCCGTGCACGGTAATGCGCGGGCTTGGCGGGCAATAGATTCGTCAGTGAAGAGTTAAGCGAATGCGCCGCGGATCAGAGATCTTCGGCACCCAACAGCATCTCGGTGATGCCCATGCCGGCCTTGACCATCGGGAACACGTTCTCGGTGGGGTCGGTGCGGAAATCCATGAACACCGTGCGGTCCTTGAGCTTGCGCGCTTCGCGCAGCGCCGGCTCCACGTCCTGGGGACGCTCGATCAGCATGCCGACGTGGCCATAGGCCTCGGCCAGCTTCACGAAGTTGGGGAGCGCATCCATGTAGCTGTGGCTGTAGCGGCCGGAGTATTCGATCTCCTGCCACTGGCGCACCATGCCCAGGTAGCGGTTGTTGAGCGAGCAGATCTTGATCGGCGTGTTGTACTGCAGGCAGGTGGAGAGCTCCTGGATGCACATCTGCACCGAACCCTCGCCCGTGATGGTGAACACTTCCGAATCGGGCTTCGCGAGCTTGATGCCCATGGCATAGGGAATGCCCACGCCCATGGTGCCCAGGCCGCCCGAGTTGATCCAGCGGCGCGGCTCGTCGAAGCGGTAGTACTGCGCGGCCCACATCTGGTGTTGGCCCACGTCCGACGTGATGTACGCGTCGGCGTCCTTGGTCATGTTCCAGAGGGTTTCGACGACGTACTGCGGCTTGATCACGTCCTTGTTGCCGCGGTCGTACTTGAGGCAGTCGCGCGAACGCCAGGCCTCGATGGTCTTCCACCAGTCGGCGAGAGCGCCGGCATCGGGCTTGGTGGTGCTCTCGCGGATCATCGAGATCAGTTCGGTGAGCACATCCTTCACGTCGCCGACGATCGGAATGTCGACCTTTACGCGCTTGGAGATGCTCGACGGGTCGATGTCGACGTGGATGATCTTGCGATCGTTCATCGCAAAGTGTTTCGGGTTGCCGATCACCCGGTCGTCGAAGCGCGCGCCTACGGCCAGCAGCACGTCGCAGTTCTGCATCGCGTTGTTGGCTTCGATGGTGCCGTGCATGCCCAGCATGCCCAGGAACTTGCGGTCGCTCGCCGGATAGGCGCCCAGGCCCATCAGCGTGTTGGTGACCGGGTAACCGAGCATGTCGACCAGCGTGCGCAGTTCGTTGCAGGCGTTGCCGAGCAGCACGCCGCCGCCCGTGTAGATGTAAGGGCGCTTTGCGTTCAGCAACAGCTGCAACGCCTTGCGGATCTGTCCGCCATGGCCCTTGCGCACTGGGTTGTAAGAACGCATCTCGACCTTGTCGGGATAGCCGGAATACGGCGTCTTCTTGAAGGAGACGTCCTTGGGCACATCCACCACCACCGGGCCGGGACGGCCGCTGCGTGCGATGTGGAAGGCCTTTTTCATCGTCATGGCCAGATCCTTGGGATCCTTGACGAGGAAGTTGTGCTTAACGATGGGGCGCGTGATGCCCACGGTGTCGCATTCCTGGAAGGCATCGAGGCCAATGGCCGCCGTAGGTACTTGGCCCGAGATGATCACCATCGGGATCGAGTCCATGTACGCCGTGGCGATGCCGGTGACCGCATTGGTCAGGCCCGGGCCGGAAGTGACCAGCGCCACGCCGACGTCGCCGGTGGCGCGCGCATAGCCGTCGGCCGCGTGGACGGCCGCCTGCTCGTGGCGCACCAGCACATGCTGGATGGTGTCCTGCTTGTAGAAGGCGTCGTAGATGTACAGAACCGCGCCGCCAGGATAGCCCCAGACGTACTGGACGCCTTCGGCCTGCAGTGCCTTGACCAGCACTTCAGCGCCCATGAGTTCTTGCGTTTGGTTGCCGGCGCCAGAGGACGCGGCTGCTGCGGAAGCGAGTTCCGCCTTAGAGATTTCCATGATCAACCTTTGGAGTTTTTTCGGGAACGAAAAACCTTGGGTGCCCCTTGCCAGCCCTTGTGGGGCCGCGCCAGGACTTGAGGCCAAAGCCATGAGCGGACTGATGTTCCGCCGGACCGTGACCCGTTTGCCTTTTGACTTGCAGCGCGGATTATGACATTGATGCGGCGCCCGCCACGCGAAAACCCTTGCGAAAAGGCCCCGGGGCATAATCCGCGACAGAAAAACAAGCGTTTCCCAGACACCCCATTCCCACGCGGCGCCACGGTGCCCCCTCTCGTTTGGCCACTGAACAAGAACTTTCCGACTTTCTGAAGAGCGTCGAACGGCGCGCTTTCAAACGCTCGGTCTACCACGTGCGAGACGAGGAAGCGGCACTCGACATCGTGCAGGACAGCATGATGAAGCTGGCGCAGCACTACGGCGACAAACCGCCGGAAGAGCTGCCGATGCTGTTCCAGCGCATTCTTTCGAATTGCACGCTCGACTGGTTTCGCCGGCAAAAGACCCGCCGCGCCCTGTTCTCGAACCTCGGCGACTTCGAGGCCGCCGGCGACGAAGGCGATTTCGACCTGCTGGAGAACTTCGTCTCGCCAACCGACTCTAGAGAAACGGAGAGCGCGGAGGACACCACCCGACGCGCCCAGGTGTTCCACGAGATCGAAGAACAGATCGCCGCTTTGCCGGGACGTCAACGCGAGGCTTTCCTGATGCGTTACTGGGAAGAAATGGATGTGGCGGAGACGGCCGCTGCAATGGGCTGCTCCGAAGGCAGCGTCAAAACCCATTGTTCGCGGGCCGTGCACGCCCTGAGCAAGGCGCTCAAAGCCAAGGGAATTTCGCTATGAACACTAAGGTTTCAACCTCTTCTTTCGCCGTCGAAGATCAATTCGGCCAGCGAGTGGCTGCGCGGCTTTCGGCCGGCACCCAAGAGCTGCCGCATGACATCGGCGAACGGCTGCGCGTGGCGCGGGCGCAGGCGGTTGCCATGCGCAAGCAGGCTCCTCAGTTGCGAGCGGCCTCGGTCATCATGCAATCGGGTCATGTGGCCACCATGGGTGGCGGCTGGTGGACACGCATTGGCTCGGTGGTCCCTCTGATCGCACTGGTCGCGGGCCTCATCACCATCAGCGTGATGCAGGACGAAGACCGCGCCAGCGAACTGGCCGAAGTCGACTCGGCCCTGCTGACGGACGACCTCCCGCCCGCCGCGTACACCGATCCGGGGTTCGCGCAGTTCCTCAAGGTCAAGGCTGACGGCGCCTCCGACTGAAATCCCGCCGAACGCATGCGACGCACTTCCGTTTCCCGCACCGACGCGTCCCAGCCGCTGCGCCCGCAAACGTCGGGCGCAGTCATTTGGGCGTTCGCGCTCGCTGTTGCGGCGTTCGGCCTGACGCTGGCCAGCGCCCAGCCCCAATCCCCGTCAGTCAAGCCGGCCGAGACCGCCCAGGCTACACCAGTGGCCGCCTCGAGCCCCTCCGCGCCAAAGGCAACCAGACCGTACTGGAGCGAACTTACGGCCGAGCAGCAGCAGGCGCTGCACCCGCTCGCGTCGCATTGGCACACCCTGAACGCGGGCCAGAAGCGCAAATGGCTGGCACTGTCACGCAACTACGCGAACATGTCGGCCGATGACCGAACAACCCTGCACAGCCGCATGATCGAATGGGCGGCCCTCAGCAACCAGCAGCGCGCACAGGCCCGCCTCAACTTTGCCGAGGTCAAGCGCGTGCCTGCCGACGAGCGCAAGGCCAAGTGGGAGCAGTACCAGGCATTGAGCGAGGAAGAAAAGCGCCGGCTCGCGGAGCGCGCCCCAGCCAAGCCGCGCGGCGCGGCCATTCCGGTGCGTCCCGTTCCCGCCCAGAAGCTCGTGACGGTGCCCGCCGTCACGCCCGCGGGGCAGCACACGCCGCGCATCATGCTGGCCCCACCGCCCACACTCTCGGCCATGCCGGCCACGTCGCCTGCGGCCGCCGTCATGGTGGCGTCGCCGCCGGAGCGCGTTCCAGCCCTCGTGACCGCGCCCGCCCCGTCCGGCTCGTCCGGCGTGGCGTCGCAGCCGGTTCCCCCGGCCGAGGCCCAAGTGCTGGTGCCACCGCCTGGCCCCGGTCCGACGTCTTCCAATTCTTCAGGCCGGACTGCCGAGCAGCCTACGCCCCCCTGATTCCCAAGGTTTCGATGGTTTCAAATGCGTCCGAGAGCTCGGAATCGGATCCCACTTCATCGTCCGCAGAATCTCCAAGCAGCGCTCCTCGTTCAATAGTGCCCGGCCTGTGGCGCCGCATGGCTTGTTGGTTGTATGAAGGCATGCTGCTGTTTGCCGTGGTGTTTATGGCGGGCTGGCTGTTCAGCACGCTCGGCCAGATGCGCGACGCCATGGACTCCCGCCGGCACCTGCTGCAGGCGTTTCTCTTCGTGGTTTTCGGCGTCTACTTCGTCTGGTTCTGGACCCGCGGACAGACGCTGGCCATGAAGACCTGGAACATCCGCATCGTCGACCTGCACGGGCGCCCCCTCACCCAGCGCCGCGCCCTGGTGCGCTACCTGCTGAGCTGGATCTGGTTCCTGCCGCCCTTGGCGGCCATCGCACCTTTCAAGCTGTCGGGAGGAGAATCGGCGGTGCTGATCTTCGGATGGGTCGCCGTCTGGGCATTGCTGGCGCGCTTTCACCCCGAGCGCCAGTTCTGGCATGACGCCTGGGCCGGCACGCGGCTCATCACCTCCAAGCCCATGAGCCGCCAATGAGTGCCTTGCCCAAGCTTCCTGATCCCGCCGTCAACCCGCAGAAAACCCGCAAGGGCCTGGACCGCGTGTGGCATGCCACGCTGATTTCGCTGCACGGACTTCGCGCGGGGTGGAGCGAGCCGGCCTTCCGCCAAGAAGCGGTGATGGCCATCGTGATGATTCCAGCGTCGTTCTGGCTCGGCCGCGGCTGGGTCGAGGTGGCTCTGCTCGCCGGGAGTGCCATCCTGGTGATGATCGTCGAGTTGCTCAACACGGCGGTCGAAGCAGCCATCGACCGCATCGGGCCCGAATGGCACGACCTCTCCAAGCGTGCCAAGGACATGGGCAGCGCCGCCGTATTGCTATCGCTCGCCCTGTGTGGCGGCATCTGGCTGGCGGCTTTGTGGCAGCGCTTCGCGTCATGAGGATGCCGGCCGCACGAGGCATGATGGCGGCATGAATCCTGAATTTTCGATCTGTGTGTATTGCGGCTCGCGCCCCGGCGAACGGCTTGAGTTTTCCAAGGCCGCGGAAGCGGTCGGCCAGTGGATCGGCGCGCACCGCGGCCAACTGGTCTACGGTGGCGGACGCACCGGGCTGATGGGCACTGTGGCCGAGGCCACTCGCAACGCCGGCGGCCGCGTCGTCGGCATCATCCCCAAGGCACTGGTCGACCGCGAACTGGCCAACCCGCTGTGCGACGAACTCCACGTGGTCGGCACCATGCACGAGCGCAAGGCCATGATGGGCGAGCGCGCCGACGCCTTCATCGCGCTGCCCGGCGGCATCGGCACCTTCGAGGAATTGTTCGAGATCTGGACCTGGCGCCAGCTCGGCTACCACGACAAGCCAACCGGCATTTTGAATACCGCCGGCTACTACGACGGCCTGCTGGGCTTTCTTGCGCACAGCGTGCGCGAAGGCTTCATGGGCGAATGGCAGATGGAACTGATCCGCAGCGGCACCGACGCCACCGAACTGCTCAGCGCGCTGCGCGCCGAAGTACCGCTCCATCCCCGCGGCGACAAACTGGCCGAAAACCTCTAGTCCGGCAGTCAGTCCATCCGCGCGACGATTGGCGGCGAGCCGTCAGACGGCGTTTTCGTTCTCTTCGCCGGTGCGGATGCGCACGATGCGGTCCACGCTGGTGACGAAGATCTTTCCGTCGCCGATCTTGCCGGTGCGCGCCGAATTGACGATGGCTTCGATGCAGCGCTCCACGTCGTCCTCGTTGACGACCACTTCGACCTTCATCTTCGGCAGGAAGTCGACCACGTACTCGGCACCGCGATAGAGCTCCGTGTGGCCTTTCTGGCGGCCAAAGCCTTTCACTTCGGTGACGGTGAGGCCGGTAACGCCGACTTCGGCCAAGGCTTCGCGCACGTCCTCGAGCTTGAAGGGTTTGACGATGGCGGTGATCTGCTTCATGGTTTTTGCGCTCCGGCGGTTTCATTGAATTTTCTGGTGATAGGGTAACGCCAATCCTTGCCGAAGCTTCGATGTGTCACCCGGATACCCACTGGCGCCTGGCGCCGTTCGTATTCATTGATCTTGTTGAGCCGCACACCCACTCGACCTTGTGGATGCCCGCATCGTCCTGCATGTAGCGTGCCAGGAGGCCGTTCGGCATGCCGGCTTTCACGGCATCATCACAGCCTTCGGTGAATGCGCCGGCGAACTCGCCCACCACAAAATCGAATCGCGCGACGGCGCACCTGAGCGTCACTACGGAAGGAAGAACAAGGCTTGAACGATTATGTCATTCGGGTGGCAGCGTCGCTGTCGGACCTGAGCCCGAAAGCGTGGAACGGGCTGCTTTCGGCCGAAGTGGAGCCGTCGCCTTTCATGCGCTACGAATACCTCGCGGCGCTGCACGAGAGCGGCAGCGCCACGCCCGAGAGCGGATGGACCCCGCAGTTCATCACCCTGTGGCGCGGCGACGAACTGCAGGCCGCCTGCCCGGCGTACATCAAGACCCACTCGTACGGTGAATACGTCTTCGACTGGGCCTGGGCCAATGCCTACGAGCAGCATTGGCTGGCCTACTATCCCAAGGCGGTGGTGGCGGTGCCGTTCACACCAGTGCCCGGCGCGCGGCTGCTGGCACGCAACGCGCAGGCTCGCACGCTGCTGGTGCAAGCATTGGTAGCCTGGTGCAAGAAGGAAGAACTTTCGTCGCTCCATTTGCTGTTTGGCGCCGAGGCCGACATCGCTGCCTGCACCGAAGCGGGCCTGATGCTGCGCAACACGGTGCAGTTTCACTGGACGAACGCCGCGCCGGAAGCGCCGGACGGAACAACCGGCTACAGAGACTTCGAATCCTTCCTTGCCAGCCTGTCCCACGACAAGCGCAAGAAGATCCGCCAGGAGCGCCGCAAGGTGGCCGAGGCCGGCGTGACTTTTCGCTGGTCTCGCGGGGCCGACATCGCCCCTTCGGATTGGGATTTTTTTTACCGCTGCTATGCACGCACCTATCGCGAGCATGGCAATCCGCCCTACCTTTCACGCGACTTCTTCCGGCGCATGGCCGACACCATGCCCGAGGCCTGGCTGCTTTTCGTCGCAGAGCGTGCGGGCAAGCCGATTGCCGCGAGCCTGATTGCGCTGTCAACGCACGCGGACGACGCGCTGGTGGCCTATGGCCGCTACTGGGGTGCGCTCGAGCGCGTCGACTGCCTGCATTTCGAGGCGTGCTACTACCAGCCACTGGCCTGGTGCATTGCACACGGCGCCAGGCGATTCGAGGGAGGCGCGCAGGGCGAGCACAAGATGGCGCGCGCATTGATGCCAGTGAAGACCACCAGCGCCCATTGGCTCGCGCACCCCGCGTTCGCCAACGCGGTCGAGCGCTTTCTCGAGGGTGAGGGCGAAGGCATCGAGAACTACATGGACCACCTGGGCGAACGCAGCCCCTTCAAGGCTGGTTGAAAGGCAGTCGGGCGACCGCCATTGCAAGGCGCCGCGGCTGCGGCGCGCCTTGCGGACTGAAGCTTTTCTTACTTCTTGTAGGCAGCAATGCCGTCGATCACTTCCTTCTTGGCCGCGTCGATGCCTTCCCAGCCGAGCACCTTGACCCACTTGCCGGCTTCCAGGTCCTTGTAGTGCTCGAAGAAGTGGCTGATGGCCTTCAGGCGCATCGGGTTCACGTCGTCGACCGACTTCCAGTGGCTGTAGATCGGCAGCACCTTGTCGGTGGGCACGGCCAGCACCTTGCCGTCCACGCCGGCTTCGTCTTCCATCATCAGAATGCCGAGCGGGCGGCAAGGCACCACGACCCCGGGCAGCAGCGGATAAGGCGCGATCACCAGCACGTCGACCGGGTCGCCGTCGCCCGACAGCGTCTGCGGCACGTAGCCGTAGTTGGCCGGGTAGTACATCGCCGTCGTCATGAAGCGGTCCACGAAGATCGCGCCCGATTCCTTGTCGACTTCGTACTTGATCGGGTCGGCGTTCATCGGGATTTCGATCACGACATTGAAGGCGTCGGGGATGTTCTTGCCGGGGGAGACTTTGTCGAAGGACATGACGTTTTCGGGTAGTTGAAAAGTATGAGGAGAGATGGGGACAAACCCGGAGTTTACTTTCCGTGTCACGGCAGGGTCGCACACGCACACGTTTTTGCCTGTAAATTGCAACCGTTGGCCAATCGGCTCCGCACTTTGTGCAGCGAGCTTCGAGGAAGCAACGCGACGGAAAACCTGGGTCCCGTACGCGTTGCGCGCAGGACCCATGCTGTCCGTCTCCACAAGTCACAACGAACGAATGGAGAAGCAAAGCATGATCGGCAACACCCCCCTGATACTCGCCATCGTCTGCGGCCTCGTGGCCGTCGGCTACGGTTTCTGGGCACGAAGTTGGATTCTCGCCAAGGACCCCGGCAATGCGCGCATGCAGGAGATCGCGGCGGCCATCCAAGCCGGCGCATCGGCCTACCTTGCCAAGCAGTACACCACCATCGCGGTGGTGGGCGTGGTGTTGGCCATCCTCATTGCCATCTTTCTCGACGTGACCACGGCCGTCGGCTTCGTGGTGGGCGCGGTGCTCTCGGGCGCCTGCGGGTTCATCGGCATGAACGTGTCGGTGCGGGCCAACGTGCGCACTGCGCAGGCGGCCACGCAAGGCATTGGGCCGGCGCTCGACGTCGCGTTTCGCGGAGGTGCCATCACCGGCATGCTGGTGGTCGGCCTCGGGCTCCTGGGCGTCTCGGTCTTCTACTGGTTCCTGGCGGGCAACGGCAATCTCACGCCGGACCGGAGCCTTTCGAACATCCTCAATCCGCTGATCGGCTTTGCCTTCGGCTCCTCGCTGATCTCGATCTTCGCGCGGCTGGGAGGCGGCATCTTCACCAAGGGCGCCGACGTGGGCGCCGACCTGGTGGGCAAGGTTGAAGCGGGCATTCCCGAAGACGATCCGCGCAACCCCGCCGTGATTGCGGACAACGTGGGCGACAACGTAGGCGATTGCGCCGGCATGGCAGCCGACCTGTTCGAGACCTACGCGGTCACGCTCATCGCCACCATGGTGCTGGGTGCGTTGATGGTCACATCGGCGCCTGTCAATGCGGTGCTCTACCCGCTGGCATTGGGCGGCGTATCGATCATTGCCTCGATCATCGGCTGCTTCTTCGTCAAGGCCTCGCCGGGCATGGTCAACGTGATGCCGGCGCTCTACAAGGGCCTGGCGGTGGCGGGCATCCTGTCGCTCATCGCGTTCTGGTTCGTCACGCGCTGGCTCATTCCCGACAACGCCATCGCCCCGAGCGGCAGCCAGCTGAAGCTGTTCGGCGCCTGCTTCGTGGGCCTGGCGCTCACGGCCGCGCTGGTGTGGATCACCGAGTACTACACAGGCACCCAGTACAAGCCGGTGCAGCACATCGCGCAGGCCTCCACCACAGGCCACGGCACCAACATCATCGCGGGCCTCGGGGTCTCGATGCGCTCGACGGCGTGGCCGGTGATCTTCGTCTGCATCGCGATCATGGCCTCGTACATGCTCGCGGGGCTGTTCGGCATCGCTGTGGCCGCGACGGCCATGCTCAGCATGGCGGGCATCGTGGTGGCGCTGGACGCCTACGGCCCCATCACCGACAACGCAGGCGGCATCGCCGAAATGAGCGAAATGCCGGCCAGCGTGCGCGACATCACCGACCCTCTCGATGCAGTCGGCAACACCACCAAGGCCGTGACCAAGGGCTACGCCATTGGCTCCGCAGGCCTGGCTTCGCTGGTGCTCTTTGCCGACTACACCCACAAGCTGGAGAGCTTCGGGCTGAACATCAGCTTCAACCTGAGCGATCCGATGGTGATCGTCGGCCTCTTCATCGGCGGGTTGATTCCCTACCTGTTCGGCGCCATGGCCATGGAAGCCGTGGGCCGCGCGGCCGGCGCCGTGGTCGAAGAGGTGCGCAGGCAGTTTCGCGAGATCCCCGGCATCATGGAAGGAACAGGCAAGCCCGAGTACGGCAAGGCCGTCGGCATGCTCACCGGCGCCGCCATCAAGGAAATGATGATTCCCTCACTGCTTCCGGTGGTGGTGCCGATCGTCGTCGGCCTCGTGCTCGGGCCGAAGGCCTTGGGCGGCCTGCTGATGGGCACCATCGTCACCGGGCTGTTCGTCGCCATCTCGATGTGCACGGGCGGCGGCGCCTGGGACAACGCAAAGAAGTTCATCGAGGACGGGCACCATGGCGGCAAGGGTTCTGAGGCGCACAAGGCGGCCGTCACCGGCGATACCGTAGGCGACCCTTACAAGGACACGGCCGGCCCCGCGGTCAATCCGCTCATCAAGATCATCAACATCGTGGCGCTGCTGATCGTGCCGCTGGTGGTCAAGTTCCATGCCGGCGACGCAGGCGCGGCCGTACCGCACAAGATCGAGACGCCTCCGGCCGCAACCGCCCCAGCTGCATCGGCAGCACCTGCGGCACTTGCACCTGCTGCGCCGGCGGCGGCCGTGGCGTCAGGTGCCGTGAAGTGAAAGGCACGACCTGATGCCAACTGCGGAACGACTCGAGGCCTTCATCGCCGCCGTCGAAAGCGGCGCGCATGCCAAGGCCATCGAGAACTACTACACCGAGGACGCGACCATGCGGGAGAACCAGGCCGAGCCCCGGCGCGGCCGCGGCACGCTGGTTGCTCACGAACAGGCGGTGCTCGACCGTACCGAATCCGTCGTCTCCACTTGCGTGCGCCCCGCGTTCGTGAACGGCGATCACGTGGTGATCCGCTGGGTTTTCGATTTCCGCTTCAAGGGCGGCAAGGCCATGCGCATGGAAGAACTCGCGTGGCAGCGCTGGGCGGGCGACCGCATCGCGGAGGAAGAGTTTTTCTACGACCCCGCGCAAAACAAACCGGCTTGACCGGCAACTGGACCCGAAACCTGCTCCGCCCCAGCAAGCACACTATCTGAGGCTTTCAGCCGCCACCGCGCGCACCAGGCGCGTGGCTGGCGAGACCAACTGCCGCAGATCGCCGACGCGGTCCTGTTCGATAGCCTGGAGCACCAGTTCGTTGACGCCGCCCACCACGGTCATGGCCATTTCACTCGTCAGGTGCGCAGCAGGTCCCTGTGCATCACCACTTGTGGTGTTGTTGATGGCCGCCTGGATGAAGCTGGCGATTTCGCCGTTCACCCGGCGCCGAGCGGCAAGCCCCGGCATTCCAAGGCCCAGGATCTCGACGAACAGCGTGCGCAGCAGCACCGGATCCTGTGCAAGATAGTCGAGGTACGCCGTCATGGCCCGCTCCACCTGCTGATGCCAAGGTTGCGCGGAGTCGAAGGCCTCGGCCACCGCCCGCAACGCCAGCTTGCTCGCAGCTTCGTAGAGTGATACCAAGCATTCGGCCTTGGTCGTGAAATGCTCATAAAAGGTGCGGCGCGATACCCCTGCCTCTCGCACGATGTCGGCAATGGTCGTGTCGGCGTAGCCTTTGGCCGCCACGGCACGTGCCATGCCTTCCAGCAGTCGCGAATAGTGCTCATGGGCCATTTCCCCGGAAAGGGTGGGCCGGGCCAGGGCTTCAGTAGCTGCGCTCATGTGGACGACATTTTCCTACGTCTTGGTACTTGACGGTACCAGCGGTTGTGCGCACCATTCGACGCAGCGGTACGAATGTGTACCAGCTGATTTCGAGGACCGCTTTTCATGACCGACCTTGTCGTACGCCGCCTCTTGATCGACTTGCAGACACCGTTCGGCCGCAACTGGTGCGGGGGCGACGCATTCTCGACCGCCTTCTTCAATGCGTTGTCGATGAGCTTTCCCTTCGGCGAACAGTTCTTCATCGATGCCGTGCGCGACGTCACGGCCACGCTGCCGCCCGAAGCGCAGGAACAATACCGAGCCGACGTGCGCGGCTTCATCGGCCAGGAGGCGACGCATCGCCGCATCCATTCGCTTTTCAACGAGCACCTCGAGAGCCAAGGCTTGACGGACCGGTGGTCGCCACGAGCCGCCAAGCGGATGCAGCTCCTGGAAGGTACCGACCCCCGCCACGCATTGGCAATTACTGCGGCCACGGAGCATTTCACGGCCATGTTTGGCGAGTGGCTGCTGGCCCACCCTGGAGTGCTCGATGGTGCCGAACCACGGCTACGGACCATGTGGCTCTGGCACAGCGCCGAAGAGCTGGAGCACAAGGCTGTCGCCTTCGACCTCTACAAGGCAGCGGGAGGTTCGCACCCGTGGCGCACACGATGGTTTCGGAGCGTGACGCTCATGTTTCTGGGCGATCTGATGCGACAAACAGTCGCCAACCTGCGCCACGAAGGGCAGTTGTGGCAATGGGCGACCTGGAAAAGCGCCGCAAGAATTCTGCTGAGCCGGGGCGGCCTCCTTCGTGGCAACTGGAGTGCGTGGCGCAGCTATTTCCGCGCGGACTTCCATCCGGCGCAGCAGGACAGCAGCCTTTCAGTGCTCTGGCTCGAAGACAACCGCGCGCAGTTCACCTCGGTGGGCGCTGCGCCCGAGGCGGCAACCGCGCTTCAGTAGAACGTGGCTCGCTGCGTGGATGCGCCCGAGCCTGCGCGCTGCTCGGGACGCAGGGTGAGTTCGTGCAGAGTGTCGAAGTCAGACGGAGCGTCCGGAACGCGCATCACCGTCTCCTCCTCGGTCAACGAGGCAACCCACAGGCCCGCGGGCGAGTCGGCGGGTTCGTCGTTCGCGAAGTTGCCATCGCGGATGTAGAGGGTTTCGCCTTCTGCCCGCTCAGCATGAAGTTCGACGAGGCGCGAAATCGAGAAGTTGTAGGTCACGAGCTTTTCGCGCGTATTGCGGTCTTTTCCGCCGCAATTGAAAAAGCCCTCCGACGCAATGACGATGCAGGAGCCCTCCACGCCATGGTCGACTTGGCTTCCGGTGCGCCAGATGGCATTCGGTAGCCGCACGCGCACCTTGTCGATCACAAGGTCGCGCTGTCTGTTGAGACTGCCAAGGGGCGGAACCAGCGAACGCAGCTGGCGCAAGCGCTCGGCAAAGTTGTCGTCCATGAGGAATTCGACATGGTGCGTCGCGCTGCCCGAGGAGCGCTTGACCACCTGCATCACGACATGACGCGGCTTACTCATTGCAAGTCCTTCCGCAGATCGCCCGGCGCTGGACGTCTTTGCCTGTGTACAAAATCATTTGTCGTCGACCACAACTTAGAACTTTTTAATTATGCAATTAGATGCATCATTTGTTTCTAACTGTATATCGATTCCAACCATTTTGGAAAGAAAATCTGCAACGCGTGCACGGCCATGTCGCAAATGCGACGCACGGCCCAAGCGGAAATAATTCCGACTTATTCGAGCGATTCGTCCAGTGCCTTGCACGAAGGCGCGCACACCGTCTGGGACTTGCCGAGCACCTGGCGGGTACGCAGTTGCGAGCGCACCCGGTGCTTGCCGCACATGAAACAGGACATGGTGGCGCCGCTGAAAGACGCCGAGGCGCGGAACGGGGAGCCCGGTGTTTTCGACTTGTAACGCAGGCCGTCGGCCACAACGGCAGTCTTGACCTCAGCTTTGGCCATCGGCTTTATCCTTTTTGGGTTCGGTAATGCGCATTGCGCGTTCAATGGCTTTCCTGGCGCTGACTTCGGCGGCAAGCGCGGCGTCGAGCGCCGAGCGGCACAGGCCAGCATGCTGGTAATTGAGATTTTCGTACACCTGGGCGGCGGCCGGATAAGCATCGAGCAGGCGCCCAAGGTCGGCGCCCGGTTCGACGTCGCTGAATTCGTGCACCAAATGCTCGACCACCGAGCGGTACTGCTCGGCGCTTACGGGAACGGCGCTGTGCTCGAGCCGTTCCAGCAATTGAGCCAGCACGTGGGTCACTGCCAGATCGGTCTTGGGAGACGGATGGTCGGTCGTGTTCATGGTTTGCATCTGGGGGCAGCATACGCTTATGCAAGTGACTGCTCCGGCGGTGGGGCCGTCTCCTGAGCAGTCCGCATGCGCTGGAGCAGGCTGTGGAGCATTTCTGTCGACAGCCCGTGGATCACCAGCCGGTGGCCGGCGCGCAGTGTCGACAGCGGTACCAGCGGATGCTTGTTGTTCACCAGGATCAGGTGCTCCGGTGCACCCAGCAGGGTGGCCGCGTAGATGCCGATGGTTTCATCCAGTTGCAGCGAATTGGCTGCGCGCCAGAAGTCGTTGTCCGTCAACATCAGCTGGTACAGCGGCGTGAACAGTTCGATGGCGCTCTGCAGGTCCAAAAAATTGAGCCGACCGTGCGGCATGTCCGATAGCCGCAACCCAGGGTCCTTGATCATCGAGAAGTCGACAGCCGGCGCCTTGCCCAGCACCAGCCCCTTGTCGCGCAGAGCCTGATTCAAGCGGATCACGAAGTTGAAGAGGTTCAGGTCGTGCTTCAGGAACATATCGTCCTTGAGCGCATCGATGTCGGCCGGCTCCAGCGGGGAGGTGCTCACCGGCGCGGGCGAATTGCGCCCGATGAAGCCCAGCACCTGCGACCCCAGGTGAAAGTGCCGCAGGATCAGCCAGTTGGCCTCCGGCGACACAAAGCGTTTCAGCCCCCAGGCCAGCAGCCGGTGCAGCAGCTTCGAATGCGACCAGTTGCGCGGCACGAACACCTTCACCACCTGGATCAGGACGATCGTCAGCCGCGCCACCGGCCGCAGGAACGGCAGCAGGTACTGGCGTGAACCCGAACTGGAATCGGCGAGCCATGCCGCCTTGACCTCGTCCGGCAGCGGTGTGCTCTGGTCGAGATAGAGCGCGAGCCAGGGACTGGGATCGCGCTCGTCGTGCCCCTGCGCAAGGAAATCAGGCATTCGGCTCATGTGGCATCCGCTCCGTGATGTGCTGAAACTGCATCAGGTACAGCGCAGCCGTATGGCGCGCGGTATCGATGATCTGGCGGGCCGCCCTCCTCCGTCCGGTGGCGTCCTGGCCGTCCTGGCCGTCCTGGCCGCCTTTGCCGGCCTCCACCGCCATCACCATCTCGACAGCGGCGAGCCAGCGGTTCAGGTGGTTCTCGTCGTTGTGGCCGTGGTACTCGAGAAAGCGGAATGCATCGGGCGGCAGCCTCAGGCCGGCCTTGATGAGCGGCAGCAGCGCGGGCACGATGCGCTGGCCCGTGCCTTCGATGATGTAGATGGCACCCAGCAGGCCGATGGGGTCGCGCGTAGCCGCCAGCCCGTGCAGGTAGGCATTGAGCGCCTCCCCGCCGGGGTTGCGGCGCAGGTCGTCGATCCGCGCCACGGTGCCGCCCGCTTTCCTGTAGTCGCTGAAGAGGATGTTGAAGTCGTCCTGCTCCTCGCCCGCATGCACGTCGATCAGCGCGGCGAGAGTCTTGTACGGACCGGTCAGCGAAGCGGCGCCTTCGCGCATCCAGCGGCTGCCTTCGCGCACCTGCGGAACCCACTGCTCCATCCAGTTCAGGTAGTCGGGCGCTGCAAAGCGGCGCTCGCGGATCTGGCGGATCAGCGGCGTGCGCCAGACGCGCGAGCGGTAGTCGTGCCAGATGCCGGCCAGCTCGGTCAGCAGTGCGCCCAGGCCTTCGGGCGCGGCGGCTGGATCGTGCGGCGGTGCAATTGCAATCTCTTCGTCGGGCGCTGCCTCGGCCGTCTTGTGAGATACGGCCACCGCCCGGGCAGGCGCATCGGACGCCTCGACCTCCAGCAGCATGTAAGCCGCCATGAAGCGCCCCGATTCCGGTACGTAGCAGAAGATCTGCTCACCAGGCGTCAGCGCCTTGGTGTGCAAGAACTCTGACAGCATGATCAGGATCGACGCCGCACCGGTGTTGCCGCGCCAGGCCAGATTGCTCCACCACCGCTCGCGCGGAATGGCGAGGTCGGCCTTCGTCATCAGGTCTTCGACCACCGGAATGAACTTTTCCGACGAGTAGTGGCACAGGAAATGGTCGACCCGCTTCGGATCGACCCATCCGTCTCGCACCAGCGTCGCGTATTCATGGATGCCGATGTCGAACAGGTGCGGCAGCAGGCGAATGTCCTGCCGCAGCGACAGGGCACCGGCCGCTTCCGCCTCGGCCCAGGAGCCGAAGTCGAGATGGCCGCGGGCGCGGTCTTCGGTCAGCCCTAACTGCATGCACACGGGGTAGTCGCCCGAGAACGCGCGCTGGTGCACCCATTTCAGCCTCAGGCGCAGCCCGGGGTTGCCGGCCAGCGCGGGCACGCCGTCGGACAGCAGCAGTGCGCCCGCGCCGTCGGAAAGCATCCAGCGAAGAAAGTGCGAATCGAAGTCGGTTTCGTAGCCGCGCGCCGCGAAGCGCGAGCGCTTGAAAAGACGCGACGGCATTTCGCTGGCCACCGCGAGCGCGGTGCGGTGCGCGCCCAGTTCGATGCCCTGCGCAGCCGACTGGATGGCCGACACGCCCGCGGCGCAGATGCCGTGCACCGACAGCGTTTCCATTGGCGGCGCCGCCAGCTCGCCCTGGATCATGTTGGCAAAGCCCGGCATCAATGTGTCGCCGCCCGAAGATCCGCTGGCCAGCAACGACACGCGCGACAGCTCGGCCCCGCCGCGCTGCAGGCAATCGCGAATCGCACCTGCGGCCAGTTGCGCATTGGTATGGCGCGTCACGCCCTCTTCGTCGATCGCATAGTGCCGCGTGAGGATGCCGTTCTCGGCCAGGATGCGCCGCTTGATGCGCTCCGACATGCGGTTGAGCGGCGCGATGTAGGCATCCATGCGCTCGTTGGGAATGGGCTCGCCGGGCATGAAATAGCCGGTGCTCTCGATATAGACGCGTTGAAATGGAACAGGCATGGTTCAGTGGGTTGAAGACTCGGGAGGCACAGGTGGCATCAGCGAGCGGCTGCAAAAACGCGGCCACAGCGCTCCCAGCACGAACACGCGAACCATGTAGGCCACCAGCCCTTGCTCGTTGAGCGCGGGATCGACCCGAGCGCGATAGAGCGTGCGGTGCAATTGCGTGAGCTCGGACCAATGGACATGCGGGTTCTCGTGGTGTGCGGTGTGCAGACCGATGTTGAACAGCAACGGGTTCACCAGCCCCTCGAAATTGCGCGCGTAGTTCAGGCGGGTACCTGCGGTATCGCGCGGCGCCTCCGCATCCGCCACGGGCCGGCGTCCGTCGGCATGCGCGTGCTGCAGATAGTTGGTGGCCAGCAGCCAATGCAGCCCGTGCAACTGCGGCAAGATCACGAGCAGGATGGCCTTGCGCCAGTCGAGCAGCAGCAGCGCGCTCCAGCTGCCGAGCCACAGCGCGTACTGCGCCATGCAGTAGCGCCACGGGCCCGGCCGGTACCTGCGAAGCCGCCCCAGCCAACCGAAGAACACCGGCATGAGCACCCACACGGCCTGGAACGGATGCAGCAGGTAGCCTCGCAAATGATTGGTGTCGCCACCGAAGCGATAGGTGCGCGCCACGTCCCGCGGACCGTGCCGGTGGCGATGGTGATTGGCCACGTGCGCGGGCCAGAAAACAAAGGTCGGATGCCCCTGCAGCAGCGTGATCCAGAAGTCGGTGAGGCGGTTCATGCGCCGCCCCCGCCACATGCGTAGGTGCACGTGGTTGTGGTGGATCACGCCCACGCCAAGCGTGAGGAACAGCATCGGCCCATAGAGCAGCACGGAGAAGCCATGCGTCCATTGCCATGCCGCCAATGCCGGAAGCGCTGCCAGATACGCAAGGCTCTGCCAGTCGCGCCAATGGCGCAGCCGTGCCAGCCAGCGGGGCCCCTCAGGCCGGCGTGCCATGCTGTTGCTGGCGTTGCTGCTTCGAGCGAAATGCCTGGAACTGCGGCTCCGCCGCATCGGCGGCAATGCGCGTGCCGAACAGCCGGTCCATGAAAGTGAACTGGAATCCGTAGTTGCCGCCGTGGCAGGCATGGTGCAAATGGTGGCGGCGGCTGGCGGCAAACCAGTGGCTGTAAGAGACCCGGGGAAAGAAGTCGTAGTTCGAGTGCCCGACGCTGTTGAAAAACAGGCTGAACAGCGGCACCGAGGCGAGCGACCAGAAGCTGAAATCGTGCAGCAGCATGGGCAGCAGGATCACGTTGCCGAGCATTGCCGCTTCGATCGGATGAAAGCTGTACGTTGCCCAGGGCGTGGTCACGACCGAGCGGTGATGCGGCCCGTGAAAGCGCCGCAGCCAGCGCGTGTGCAGCAGGCGATGGTTGAGCCAGAAATGAACGTCGTTCCAGATCGCGAGAACCAGGACTTCAGCCACGATCTGGCGCCAGCCCGCGTCGGCGTCGAGCCGCGCCCACCCCAATTGAAGCAGGCCCCAGGGAAACACCATGCCCAGCCCGAATACGAGCACCGACACCCCCGACTGCGCCAATTCTCGGCGTACCTGCCCGGGCTGCAGCGGCCGCGGGTCGAGCACGCGTCCGACGCCGAGCGCCGGCAGCACGCGATGGGTCAGCAGCCAATTGAGAGCGCCGAACCCTAGATAGATGCCGCCGAAAAACACCAACCCCCACAACATCACCTGGAGTGCCGACAACGAAGTAAAGGTTTGCGCCATCCCCCGAGGCTACAGCAGCATTTCGGGAACCAGGGGCGCAAGGATCAGGTTGTGGAGCCGTTGAAAAAAGCTCGATTCAGGCTCCGACGTCAGGATGACTTCTTTTTCGCCATCGTTCGTGAGCCATTGCAGCACGCCGGTGTCCTTGGCGAGGCGCAGGCGGTAGGAGTTCTGCAGCTTGCTGATGTTGATGACGCGCAGCATTTCGCGCGCCAATTGCGGGCTGTCGACCACCACGCCCATCTCGGTGTTCTGGCTCGCCGAGCGCGGATCGAGGTTCATCGAACCTACGAAGATGCGCGTCTTGTCGATGGCGGCGGTCTTGGAGTGCAGCCGTCCCAGCGACTTACCGAACATGCCGAAGCGCTCTCCCGCGGTGGTGCGCTGCGGGCTCAGCTCGTACAGGTCGGCGCCACTCCTGAGCAGCCGCTCGCGGTAACGCGCGTAACCAGTGTGCACCAGCGGCTCGTCGTTGGCAGCCAGCGAATTGGTCAGCAAAGTGAGCTTGACCTTTCGCTTCGCCAGATCTTCGAACGCTGCCATGCCGCGCTCGCCGGGCACCAGATAGGGAGAGGTCAGGTCGACCTCGAACTTGGCGTCCATCAGCAGCGTCCAGACCTTCATCGTCACGCTGGTGGCAATGGCCTCGTCGGCCGTCATGGTGGTCGGCTTGGTGGGCGGATCGGCAATGGCATGGGCCTCGCCCCACAAGAGTCCCATGCGGCCGCCGTCGAGCTCCTCGGCAATGGGCCCGTAACCCAGGACGTCGGAAGGCGGAAGCACGATCTTCGGCGGCGCCGCCGCCATGCCGATCCAGGAATCGAAGTCTGCCGCTGTTGGCATCCGGCCGCCCTCGCCCCGGACGATGTCGGTCACGGGCCAGACCTGCTCGCTGTTCCAGTAAGCATCGAAGATCGACTCGAGTTGCGGCAGCACCTTGCCCACCACCAGCGCATCCATGTCGATGAAGTTCTGCGCTTCGCTGAGCACGAAGTATTCGTCGGCAATGTTGCGCCCGCCAACCACCGCCATCACTCCGTCGGCGACGAAAAGCTTGTTGTGCATGCGGTGGTTCAGCCGCCCGATCTCGTGCGGCGACGCCGCGAAGCGCGACAAGAATCCGTTGCGCCCGCAGCAGAAGGGGTTGAACAGCCGAACCTCCACATTGGGGGTCTGAGATAGCGCCAGCAGCAGCTGCTGGCTCTTGACCGTGTAAAGGTCGTCCACGAGCAGACGCACCTTCACCCCGCGCGCGCCCGCCTCGCGCAGCGCCCGCATCAAGAGACGTCCCGTGGCGTCGTTCTCGAACTGGTAGTACTGCACCACCAGCGACCGCTGGGCACGCTGCGCAAGCTGCACTCGCGCATCCAGCGAATACACGCCGAGCGGCATCAGCCGGAAGCCAGAGTGCTCACCCGGCGGCGTCGAGTCCGCCGCGATCTTGGCCAGCGTGGTGGTCGGATCGACCGCCGCCGCATGCACCGCCGCCCGCTCGCGCGCTGGGGGTAGCGAGCCGCAGGCCGTCAGCGCTGCGAGCATGGCGCCGGCAAGGCAAATTCGCAAAAGTCGAGTCCAGGCATTCATGATGATCGATCTCGCAGACCTAATTGTTTTTTGGCTCCCTGTCATGGGTACGCCCGCCAGTCCATGTCGGTTTCGGTTTCAGCCGGGCTGCAGTCCAAAAAAACTGGCTCCCCGTCCTAGAATTCGTCCCATCCCCGTCCGGAGTTACGCCATGGCAAGACCGATCCTCTCACGCATCGCAGCGGTGCTGGTCGCCGCCGGGATGGCGCTGCCCGCCTGGGCCGCCCTCGACATCGGCGACCCGGTACCCAAGTTCACCGCCAATGCCGCCCTCGCCGGCAAGACCTTCCGCTACTCGCTGGCCGATGCTCTGGCCAAGGGGCCGGTGGTGTTGTACTTCTTTCCAGCGGCCGACTCCAGCGACTGCTCGATAGAAGCTCACGCCTTCGCCGAAGCCGTCGACCAATTCGCCGCGCTGGGCGCCACAGTGATCGGCGTGTCGGCCGACGACATCGACACCCTCTCCAAGTTTTCGGTCAAGTCCTGCCAAAACCGCTTTCCCGTGGCCTCGGACGAATCGAAGTCGGTGATCAACGGGTTCGACGCCCTGATGCAGACCCGGCCGGACTTCGCCAACCGTCTCTCGTACGTGATCTCGCCGGACGGCAAGGTGGCGTACTACTACCAGAACCTGAATCCGGACAAGCACGTGGAGCGCATGCTGAATGCGCTGCGGGCGCTGCCGCGGCCGCGGCCGCCCAGGTAGCCGTGTGCGCGGGCGGGTTTGACCGCTTCGCGCAAAATCCCGTCCCATGCAACTCAACTTCATCGCCAACGCCGACGTCCCGTCTTCCTCTGGCCGCACCCTGCAGGTGCTCGACCCGTCCGACGGCCAGCCCTTCGACGAGATCCAGCGCAGCAATGCCGCCGACATCGACTCGGCGGTGCGTGCGGCGCGCGATTGTTTCGATGGCGTCTGGCACAAGGTAAGCGCGGCCGACCGCGGCCGCCTGCTCTACAAGCTGTCGCAGAAGATCGCCGAGCACGTCGATGAACTCGCGCTGATCGAGCAGCGCGATTGCGGCAAGCCCGTGAAGCAGGCACGCGCCGACGCGCTGGCGCTGGTGCGCTATTTCGAGTTCTATGCCGGCGCCTGCGACAAGCTGCACGGCGAGACCATTCCCTACCAGGACGGCTACAGCGTGTTCACCTGGCGCGAGCCGCACGGCGTCACGGGGCACATCATTCCCTGGAACTACCCGATGCAGATCTTCGGGCGCAGTGTGGGCGGCGCACTGGCGGCGGGCAACGTGTGCGTGGTGAAGCCGGCCGAGGACGCCTGCCTGTCGCTGATCCGCGTCGCCCAGCTGGCGGCCGAAGTCGGCTTTCCGCCCGGTGCGCTCAACATCGTGACAGGCTACGGCCACGAAGTGGGCGACGCCCTCGCCCGGCACGAGGGCATCGACCACATCAGCTTCACCGGGAGTCCCAAGATCGGCACGCTGATCCAGCAGGTGGCGGCCGAGCGGCATTGCCCGGTCACGCTCGAGCTCGGCGGCAAGAGCCCGCAAATCATCTTTGCCGACGCCGACCTGGACGCGGCCATTCCGGTGATCATCAATGCCATCGTGCAGAACGCCGGCCAGACCTGCTCGGCCGGCTCGCGCGTGCTGATCCAGCGCGGCATCTACGAGCCGCTGCTGGAGCGCCTCGGCCACGCCTTTGCGGCCCTGCGCGTCGGCCCCGCGGCCATGGACCTGGACGTCGGCCCCCTCATCCGCCAGACGCAGCAGCAGCGCGTTTGGGATTTCTTAAGCGATGCCCAGGTCGCCGGCATTCCCATGGTGGCCCACGGCGTCGTGGTCGACGAAGCGCCCGAAACCGGCTTCTACCAGGCCCCCACCCTGCTGCGCGACGTGCCCGTCGACCATCGCCTGGCGCAGGAAGAAGTGTTCGGGCCGGTGCTTGCGGCGATGCAGTTCGCCGACGAAGACGAAGCGGTGGCGCTCGCCAATGCCACGCAGTTCGGCCTTGTCGCCGGCGTGTGGACAGCCGACGGCGCGCGCCAGTTCCGCATGGCCAAGCGGTTGCGCAGCGGGCAGGTTTTCATCAACAACTACGGCGCCGGTGGCGGCGTGGAACTGCCGTTCGGCGGCGTCAAGTCGTCCGGCTATGGCCGCGAAAAGGGTTTTGAGGCGCTGTACGGCTTCACCACCCTCAAGACCGTTGCCATAAAGCACGGCTGAAGCCGAATCGGCAGCCGCTTCGCGGGGCGCTCGGCGCCATCGCCCGATACACTGCCCCGCTGTACCTTTCCAGGAGACAAAACCGTGCGCGTCAAGGACAAATCCATCATCGTGACCGGTGCCGGCGGCGGCATCGGCGAAGGCATCGCCAAGCGGCTTGCGGCCGAGGGCGCCCAGGTGCTCGTGAACGACATCAACCCGGCGGCGGGCCAGCAGGTGGTGGAAGCGATCCTGCGTGACGGCGGCAAGGCCTCTTTCTTTGCGGCCGACGTCACCAAGTCGGCCGAGGTCAAGGCGCTGGTCGAGGCCGCGGTGGAGCGCCACGGCAAGCTCGACGTCATGGTCAACAACGCCGGCTGGACGCACCGCAACCGCCCCGCCCTTGAAGTGGGCGAAGACGAGTTCGACAAGTGCTATGCCGTCAACGTGAAGAGCATCTATCTGGCCACCGTGCACGCGGTGCCGGCGTTCCGCGCCAATGGCGGGGGCTCGTTCATCAACATCGCGTCGACGGCCGGCGTGCGCCCGCGCCCGGGCCTCACCTGGTACAACGGCTCCAAGGGCGCGGTCATCACGACCAGCAAGTCGCTGGCTGCCGAACTCGGCCCCGACAACATCCGGGTCAACTGCATCAACCCGGTGTTCAACCCGGACACCGGCCTGGCCGCCGAATTCGCGGGCGGCCCGCTGACCGAAGAGCGCAAGGCCAAGTTCCGCGCCACCATTCCGCTCGGCCGCTTCTCCACCGCCCTGGACGTGGCCAACGCCGCGCTGTACCTGGCCAGCGACGAAGCCGCCTTCATCAGCGGCGTGTGCATCGAGGTCGACGGCGCGCGCTGCGTCTAGTCCAGGCAAGGCCGCCCCGCCGAGTAGCCCTTTCCGGGTCGACCCTTGCGCCATGGAGTAAATTGGCCGCTGCCCCCATGAACAGCAAAAGCACCACCGTCATCCCGCTATCCGAGGTCGGCCGCGCGCGCCCGGCCGTCTCGGTGCCGGAGACTGCCGTGCCCGCCACGGGGAGCCTGCTCGACCGCCTGGGCCGCCCGCTGACCGACCTGCGCATCAGCGTGACCGACCGCTGCAACTTCCGCTGCAGCTACTGCATGCCGAAGGACGTGTTCGACAAGGACTACCAATACCTGCCGCATAGCGCGCTGCTGAGCTTTGAGGAAATGACCCGGCTCGCGCGCCTGTTCGCCTCCCATGGCGTGCGCAAGATCCGGCTCACCGGCGGCGAACCGCTGTTGCGCAAGAACATCGAGGGGCTGATCGAGCAGCTCTCCGAGCTCCGCACCCCGGCCGGCGAGCCGCTCGCGCTCACGCTCACCACCAACGGCTCGCTGCTGCAGCGCAAGGCGGCCGCGCTGCGTGCCGCCGGCTTGCAGCGCGTGACCGTGAGCCTCGACAGCCTGGACGATGCGGTGTTCCGCCACATGAACGACGTCGATTTCCCGGTGGCCGACGTGCTCGCCGGCATCGACGCGGCGCTGGCCGCCGGCCTCGGCCCCCTGAAGGTGAACATGGTGGTCAAGCGCGGTACCAACGAGCAGGAAATCCTGCCGATGGCGCGCTACTTTCGCGACAACCACGGCGGCAAGGTGGTGTTGCGCTTCATCGAATACATGGACGTCGGCGCCACCAACGGCTGGCGCATGGACGAGGTGCTGCCCTCGGCCGAAGTCATCGCGCGCATTGGCGCCGAGTTTCCGCTCGTGCCGCTGGAGCCCAGCGCGCCGGGCGAAACAGCCCAAAGGTGGGCCTATGCCGACGGCGGCGGTGAAATTGGCGTAATCAGCAGCGTCACGCAGGCCTTCTGCCACGACTGCAGCCGCGCTCGCCTGTCGACCGAGGGCAAGCTCTACCTCTGCCTTTTTGCCAGCGCGGGCCACGACCTGCGGCCCCTGCTGCGCGGCACCGCCACCGACGAAGACATTGCCTCGGCCATCGGCCACATCTGGCAGGGCCGGGCCGACCGATATTCCGAATTGCGCGCACTCCGTGGCCCCGACAGCGCTGAGTCCGACGGCAACGACAACAACAAGGCGCCGCGCCGCGTCGAAATGAGCTATATCGGCGGATGACCTCCACACAAGATTCCATTTCCCCCAGCGAGATCACCGGCCTGCTGCTGGCCGGCGGACGCGGCTCACGCATGGGCGGCATCGACAAGGGCCTGCAGAACTTCAATGGCTCGCCGCTTGCCATGCATGCCGTGCTGCGCTTGGGCATGCAGGTCGGCGAAGTCATGATCAACGCCAACCGCAACCTGTCCGCCTACGAATCATTCGGCGTTCCGGTCTGGCCCGACAGCCTGGCCGACTATGCCGGTCCGCTGGCCGGCTTCCTCACCGGTTTGGAACGCTGCGAAACGCCCTATCTCCTCACCGTGCCGTGCGACACGCCCCTGTTTCCGCTCGATCTGGCCAGCCGTCTGGCCGAAGCGATGGTGGCCGACAACGCGGAGATCGCCATGGTCAGCGCTCCCGAGGCTGCCGCCGAACCCGGCGAGGCGCCGGTGCTGCGGCCGCAGCCGGTGTTCTGCCTGCTGCGCACCACCCTGCTCGAAAGCCTGGTGAACTTCACCCAGTCCGGCGGCCGCAAGATCGACGCCTGGACCGCGCAGCACCGCACGGTGCTCGTCCCCTTCGACCGGCCCGGCGATGCACCCGACGCCTTTTTCAACGCCAACACGCTGGCTGAACTGCACGCCCTTGAAAACCGATGAGCCGCATCGCCGACATTGCCGCCGCCCTTGAAGGCTACGACCCCCAGGCCCTGAGTGTCGGCGGCGTGCAGGCTTTTCTGGCGCAGCTCGTGGGCCCGGCCGTGGTTGCGGAAAGCGAAATGGTCGGCGTACGCGAAGCACTGGGCCGCGTGCTGGCCGAAGACATCATCTCGCCCGTCAGCGTACCGCCGCACGACAACTCGGCGATGGACGGCTTTGCCTTCGATGGCACCATCCTGCGCGACGATGCACCCACGGACGAGTCCATCGTGCTGCGCGTGGTGGGCACGGCCCTGGCCGGCACGGCCTGGCGTGGAACCCTGGCGGTTGGCGACGCGGTTCGCATCATGACAGGCGCCGTCATGCCCGAGGGACTCGACACCGTGGTTGCGCAAGAGTTCTGCAAGATCGACGGCGACCGGGTGAGCTTTCCGGCCAAGGTGCTGCGGCGTGGCGACAACCGCCGCTTTGCCGGCGAAGACCTGATGCAGGGGCAACCGGCTCTGAAGCGCGGCGAACGCCTGTCGCCCGCCGCGCTCGGCATGGTCGCGAGCCTAGGTCTGCCCTCGGTGCCTGCGCTGCGACGCCTGCGCGTGGCCTACTTTTCGACCGGCGACGAAATCCTGAGCCTTGGCGAGCCGCCGCGCGAGGGCGCCGTGTACGACAGCAACCGCTACACGGTTTTCGGCCTGCTCACGCGGCTGGGCTGCGAGGTCATCGACCTGGGCCTGGTTCGCGATGATCCCGCCACGCTCGCCGCCACGCTCCAGCGCGCGGCCAGCGAGGCCGACGCCATCATCACCAGCGGCGGCGTGAGCGTCGGCGCGGCCGACCATACGCGCGCCGTGATGCAGCAGTTGGGCGACATGGCGTTCTGGCGCATTGCCATGCGACCAGGACGGCCGATGGCAGTCGGGCTGATTCAACGCAACCAGGCCTCCTCACCTCAAGCGGGCGCTGCGGTGCTCTTCGGTCTGCCGGGCAATCCAGTGGCCGTGATGGTGACTTTTCTAGCCTTCGTTCGACCCGCACTGCTACGCATGATGGGCTGCCACGAAATCGCCGCGGCACCGCCGCCCCTGCTGCGCGCGCGCAGCGTGAGCGCCATCCGCAAGAAAGCCGGCCGTACCGAATATCAGCGCGGCTTCGTGCAGGCCGTGTCCGGTGCGCTGCCCGAAGTCCGCATTGCCGGAAACCAGGGTTCGGGCGTGCTGAGTTCGATGGTCGAAGCCAACGGGCTCGTCGTGCTGCACCACGATCAAGCCAGCGTGGCTGCAGGCGATGAAGTCGACGTGATGATGTTCGACGGGGTTATTTAGCTCGCCCCCAGTCTTTCGCGCCTCAGATTCGGCCCAAGGCCTTGTCCACGCCCTTGTTCGCGAGCATGTCCGCGCGTTCGTTGCCGGGGTCGCCGGAATGGCCCTTGACCCAGCGCCACTCGATCACGTGGCCGCCCTCGGCCACCAGCTTGTCGAGTTTCTGCCAGAGTTCGACGTTCTTCACCGGCTGCTTGGTCGACGTGCGCCAACCCTTGGCTTTCCAGCCGCGGATCCACTCGGTGATGCCCATACGCACGTATTGGCTGTCCAGGTAAAGAATGACCTTGCAGGGCCGCTTGAGAGCAGCCAGGCCCTCGATCACGGCCGTGAGTTCCATGCGGTTGTTGGTGGTATCGAGCTCGCCACCGAACAGTTCCTTTTCGGTGGCGCCCGACTTGAGCCAGGCGCCCCAGCCGCCCGGGCCGGGATTGCCTTTGCAGGCGCCATCGGTGTAGATCACGACTTCGTTCAAAACTTACTTTTCCTTCTTCTTTCGATCCATCGATCGCTATTCATTCATCAATCATTTCAGTCGCGGTGGTCAGCCTTGTGCACCTTGCCCGCAATCGACACCGGCGCCGTCGCGCGCGCCGCGGCGCGACGCCAGTCCGCACTCAACAGGCGCATGCCGCGCACCCGCTTGACCGCCACCACGAAATACACGGCACCGAAAATCGGCCACCAGCGCTCGCCGGCGGTGTCCATCCAGCGGCAGCGCTCCAGCCAGGCTTCGCTGCGCACCGCAGGCCGGTAGACGCCAAAGCGCCCCGACTCCACCTCGAAGCTCAGGAGCCGCAGCCAGTCCCGCATGCGCCAATAGCCGATGAACTCGCCGCCTTCGGGCAGAAAGAGGTCGCCAAACCCGAGCTTGCGGTACAGGTGCGCGCGGCGCTGCCGCATACCCCATAGGCTGGCTGGGTTGAGCCCGCAGATCACCACTCGGCCTTCGGGCACCAGCACGCGCTCCACTTCGCGCAAGGTGGCGTGAGGATCCTGGCTCAGTTCCAGCGCGTGCGGCAGCACCACCAGATCCAGGCTGTTGGCTGCAAACGGCAGCGCCGCAAAATCGGTAAAGAGCGCAGCCTTGCTGCCCTGCACGAGCTCAGGCAGCGCCAGCCAGCGGTGCGGCATGCGGTTGGTGCGCAGCCCGTCGACACCTGCCGCTCCGAGCTGCAAGGCGTGATAGCCGAAGATGTCCGCGACCGCCTGGTCGAACTGGGCCTGCTCCCACGCCAGGAGGTACCGTCCAGGGGGGGTCGCGAACCAATCCTGCAAACCTATAATTTGACCGCTCATGACCCTCGTTCCGCTGCCCGCCTTCGCTGACAACTACATCTGGATGCTGCAGGACGGCTCCAACGCGATCGTGGTGGACCCGGGCGACGCTCAACCGGTATTCGACGCGTTGACGCGCGACAACCTGCAGCTCGCCGCGATTCTAGTCACGCACCACCATCACGATCACACGGGCGGCGTGGAGGCGCTCCATGCGGCCTCTGGTGCACGCGTCTTCGGCCCGACGCGCGAGAGTATTCCCGACTCACTTGCGGCGCTGCCGGGCGACACCCGCGTATGCTGTGCCCACGAATACACACTTGCTAACCTGGGTTTCGCCTACGCGGTGGAACCCGGCAATACCGATCTGACTCACTACACCGCGCGCTGCGAAAGCCTGCGCACACAGGGGCAGCCCACGCTGCCCTCGCAACTGGCAACCGAACGCCGAATCAACCCCTTTCTTCGCAGCCGCGAAGCCACTGTCCTTAGAGCGGTGCGCGAGCACGCCGAGCTTTCCGCCAATGCGGCCGAAGCCGACGTGTTTGCTGCTCTGCGCCAATGGAAAAACGACTTCCGATGAAACTTATCGCTGCTGTCTGCCTTGCTGGCTCACTTTTGCTCGCGGGCTGCGCGAGCACCACGAGCGGCCCCTCTTCGTCCTCCTCTTCTTCGACTCCCGCCTCGCAGCAGCCTACCGCGGGAGGCACCGGCTCCAAGACTTCGAGCAGCGCCGCGCCCGTCTATCCGGGCGGCCCCCTCACCCCCATCACCAGCAGCGAGGCCCACTCGCAAAGCGTCGTCACGCTGGCGCCGCCCGCCGACATGTGGGACCGCATCCGCCGCGGCTTCAAGATGCCGAACCTCCAAAGCGACCTGGTGCGCGACCGCGAGCAGTGGTATGCCAGTCGGCCCGACTACATCCAGCGCATGACCGAGCGCTCGAACAAATACATCTTCCACATCGTCGAAGAGCTCGAGCGGCGCAACATGCCGACCGAACTCGCGCTGCTGCCGTACATCGAGAGCGCGTTCAACCCGCAGGCCATCTCCAGCGCGCGTGCCGCGGGCATGTGGCAGTTCATGCCGGCCACCGGCACCGACTTCGACCTGAAGCAGAACATCTTCCGCGACGACAGGCGCGACGTGGTGGCCTCGACCCGCGCCGCGCTCGACTACCTGCAAAAGCTCTACGGCATGTTCGGCGACTGGCAGCTTGCCCTGGCGGCCTACAACTGGGGTGAAGGCAGCGTGAGCCGCGCCATCGCCAAGAACCAGCGCCTCGGCCTGCCCACCACCTACAGCGATCTTTCGATGCCGGCGGAAACGCGGCTGTACGTGCCCAAGCTGCAGGCCGTGAAGAATATCGTCGCGAATCCGCAGGCGTTCAACACCGAGCTGCCGCTGATCGCCAACCACCCGTACTTCCAGACCGTCACGCTGACGCGCGACCTCGACGTTGAACTGGCGGCCAAGCTGGCCGACATCCGGCTTGAAGACTTCCGCGCCCTGAACCCTGCCGCGCACAAGCCGGTGCTGCTGGCCGCCGGCACGCCGCAAATCCTGCTGCCGTGGGACAACGCAGCCGTGTTCCAGCGCAACTTCGACGCCTACTCGCAAGGCCAATACGCAAGCTGGACGGCATGGGTCGTTCCCAACACCATGACGGTGGCCGATGCGGCCCAACGCTCGGGCATGAGCGAAACCGACCTGCGCGCGCTCAACAGCATTCCGCCGCGCATGCTCATCAAGGCCGGCTCCACGCTCATCGTGCCGCGCGGCGCCCGCGTCAAGGAAGACGTAACGGCCCTGGTGGCCGACAGCGGCCACCTGAGCTTCCAGCCCGAGATCGTCAATCGCCGCACCACCGTCAAGGCGGGGCGCAACGACAGCGTGGCCAGCATCGCGCGCCGCTACAAGCTCAAGCCCGACAGCGTGGCCGAGTGGAACGACGTCAAGCTCAACCATTCGTTCAAGCGCGGCTACAGCGTGGTGGTGTACCTGCCGGTTCGCGCGGCAGCCGAGGCCCGCGTGGGGTCGGGCGCCGCACCGACGCGCGGACACGCGGCCGTTGCCGACAAGCGCGGTGGCGGCACGGCAAAGGCCGTGGCCGCGCGCGGCACCAACATCGTGAAGTCACCGGCCGGCAAGCAACAGCAGATCGTGCGCGAAAAGCGCGGCGGCACGCCGGTAAAGAAGAAGCGCTAAGAAGCGCGGAAGCCGAGAAGCGCTAGAGCTTTTCGGTTTCTCCGCTGCGCGGCTGCCACTTCATCAGGCGTTTTTCGATCAGGCCGACGAGCCCGTCGAGCAGCAGTGCGAAGGCCGTCAGCACCACGATGCCGGCGAACACGGTGTTCACGTCGAACGTGCCTTCGGCCTGGAGAATCAGGTAGCCTACGCCGCGCGCCGAGCCCAGGTATTCGCCGACCACCGCGCCAACGAAGGCCAGCCCCACCGAGGTGTGCAGGCTCGAGAACACCCAACTGGTGGCGCTTGGCAGATACACGGTGCGCAGCAACTGCCGCTGGTTGGCGCCCAGCACCCTGGCATTGGCCAGCACCACAGGACTCACTTCTCGCACGCCCTGATAGACGTTGAAGAACACGATGAAGAACACCAGCGTGACGGCCAGCGCCACCTTGCTCCAGATGCCCAGGCCAAACCAGAGCGCGAAGATCGGCGCGAGGATCACGCGCGGCATCGAATTGGCGGCCTTGATGTAGGGATCGAGAATCAGGCTGGCTGTGGGCGCCAGCGCCAGCCAGAGCCCGCACGCGAGGCCGAGCACGGTGCCAATGCCGAAGGCCAGCACCGTTTCAAGCAGCGTGGTGCCCAGGTGCCGGTAGATGTCCGCATTGCCCTTCAGCCCCTCGGGGAACAGCAGGTTCGGCGGCACCTCGAACGGCAGGAACCAGCTCCAGACGCGTCCTGCCACCTGGATCGGCTCACCAAGAAAAAACGCGATCTGCTGGTTGCGCGACGCCGCATGCCAGCCCACCAGGATCATCGCCAGCAACACCAGCTGCCAGAAGCGCGCATTGCGTTCGTTGAGGCTTGGCATCATGCGGCTTTCTTCAGTTGCTGCGCGTAGCCCTTGAGCACCTCGTCTCGCAGCACTTCCCAGATTTGCGTATGCAGCTCGACGAAGCGCGGCTGCGTGCGAACTTCTGCCACGTCGCGCGGGCGCGCGAGGTCGATGACAAATTCGCCTATCGGATGCGTGGCCGGCCCAGCCGAGAGCACCACCACACGGTCGCTCATTGCAATGGCTTCGTCGAGGTCGTGTGTGATAAAGAGCACCGCCTTCTTCTTCGCGCTCCACAGTTCGAGCACTTCGTTTTCCATCAACTGCCGCGTCTGGACGTCTAGCGCACTGAAGGGTTCGTCCATGAGGATGATGTCGGGATCGAGCACCAGCGTCTGCGCCAATGCCACGCGCTTGCGCATGCCACCCGAGAGCTGGTGCGGATAGCGGTCACCGAAGCCGGAGAGGCCCACGCGCGAGAGCCAGGCCTCGGCCTGCTCACGCGCCTCGGCATCGGGCACGCCGCGGTATTGAAGTCCAACCATCACGTTGGCAACAGCGCTGCGCCACGGCATCAGCGCCTCAGTCTGGAACATGTAGCCAGCTCGCGCATTGACCCCTTGCAGCGCCTGGCCGAAGACCTTGATGGTGCCTGACGACGGCTCCAGCAAACCGGCGCCGACATTCAGCAACGTGGACTTGCCGCACCCGGTGGGGCCCACCACAGAGACGAACTCCCCGGCCCGCACGCGCAGCGTGGTGTCTGCCACCGCGGTGTAGCGCTGGCCCGGATCGTCCTTCGAGTGAAAAGTACAGATGATGGAGAGAAGTTCGAGTGCGTAGTCGGACATGTCTGGCAGGAATTCTGGCGTCGGCCGCCACAAGAAAAAACCCGGCCTAAGCCGGGTCGCGGGGACGTTCGGAGTCAGGCTTTGAACCTGTCTTTCGCGCGCCTAGCAAAATCGTTGGTGTAGGTTTTGGTGAGGTCGATCTTCTCGGGCTTCACGGAGGTATCGAAGCTGGCGATGGCGGCAAGCGCGGTCTTGGGGCCCTCGGCCGGTACGAGGCCGTCGGTGGCGATCGATTCGCGCACCTTGTCGAAAGACGCAAGGTACAGCGCGCGGTCACCGAGCAGATAGGTCTCCGGCACCGTCTTGATGATGTCGCCGGGGCCTGCCGTCTGCAGCCACTTGAGGCCGCGGACGATGGCATTGGCAAGTGCCTGGCAGGTGTTGGGATTCTTCTGGATGAAGTCCGTCGGCGCATAGAGGCAGGCTGCGGGCATCGGCCCGCCGAACACCTGCTGCGTGCCCTTGAGCGTGCGCGTGTCGCTGATGATCTTCACGTCGCCCTTCTGCTCGAGCATGGTCATTACCGGGTCGGTGTTGCTGATAGCGTCGATCTGGCCCGAACGCAGCGCCGTGAGCGCGCCAGCCGCCACTCCCACGCCGATGTAGCTCACATCGCTGGCCTTGAGGCCCCCGCGCGACAGCACGAGGTTGGCCACCATGTTGGTCGACGAACCCGGCGCCGACACGCCGATCTTCTTGCCCTTCAAATCCTGGATGCCGGTGTAGCCCGCCATGTTCTTGGTCGACACGCCCACCGCGATCTGCGGTGCGCGGCCCTGCAACACGAAGGCCTGGAAGAACTGGTTCTTGGCCTGCAGGTTGATGGTGTGTTCGTAGGCGCCGGAGCAAACGTCCGCCGAACCACCGACCACCGCCTGCAGTGCGCGCGCTCCGCCAGCAAAGTCGGAAATCTCGACATCGAGGCCCTCGGCCTTGAAGTAGCCGAGCTGCTCGGAGATGGTGAGCGGCAGGTAGTAGAAGGCCGCCTTGCCGCCAACGGCAATGGAAATTTTTGTCTTCTCGAGCTTGGCTTGCGCAAAAACCCGCGGCAGCGCGATCGATGCGGCAGCGACTGCGGAGGCGGTGAGAAGGGTTCTGCGAGGAAGCATGGAACGGACCTGCGGGCTCATTGATTCTTTAGACCGAATCGAGCTTAGGGGTGCGCCCCTGTCGGGTGCATCGGGGTCATCCCGTGCGGGTTTTCACGTAAGCATGAAGACCTCTTCGGCCTCTGCCAAACGGCTTATCGCGCGACGAAAAGAATCGCGATGTTGACCAGGAATCCGAGGGCCCAGAGCGCACTGCGTACGCTGCCAATGCCCTTGATGTAGGCCGCGAGATAAAGCACTCGCAATACGACATAGGTCGCCGCCAGCATGTCGAGCCGCGCCTGGTTGGCGCCCAGCTGGTGCGCGATGATCACCGCGCCAATGAAGAACGGCAGCCCCTCGAAGCTGTTGGCTTGCGCACTGTTGGCGCGCGCGCGCCAGCCGCTCTGCCTGGCGGCCCAGTCGCGCGGATGCGTGTTGTCGCGCGGACCGAAACTGCCGGTTTTGGCGATCCACGCTGCGAGATACGGCAGCCCGCATGCGATGAACACGCACCAGTAGGCAACGGTGAGCAATGAGAAAGTCATTCGGTTTTATTGTTGTCTGCGTTGGGCAGCGGCCGCGCCGGCCGCTGTGCGCTAGCGACGGTCGACTAGGGCATGCGCGATGGTGCCGAGGTCCACGTATTCGAGTTCGCTGCCGGCCGGCACACCGCGCGCAAGGCGCGTCACATTGAGGCCGCGCTGCCTGAGCGCTTCGCCGATCACGTGTGCGGTGGCCTCGCCCTCGGCCGTGAAGTTGGTGGCCAGGATCACCTCGCTTACCGTGCCGTCGAGCGCACGGTCGAAGAGCTTCTGCAAGCCGATGTCCTTGGGTCCGATGCCATCGAGCGGGCTGAGCTTGCCCATCAACACGAAGTAATAGCCGCGAAAGGCCCCCGTGCGTTCGAGCGCGGCCTGGTCGGCGGGCGTTTCGACCACACAGAGCTTGGTCGCGTCGCGGCGCGCATCGAGGCAGACGTTGCACACGGGCGCCTCCGTGAAGGTGTTGCAGCGCTCGCAATGCCGCACGTTGCCCGCCGCCTGCTGCAACGCGCGCGCAAGCAGCTGCGCGCCTTCACGGTCGTGCTGCAGCAAATGAAACGCCATGCGCGAGGCCGACTTGACGCCGACACCGGGCAGGCGGCGCAGTGCATCGACCAACGCGTCGAGCGAACTGGCGTCGGCCATCAATGGCTCAGAACGGCAGCTTCATGCCGGGCGGAAGGCCCGGCATGCCGGCCGTGAGCTTGCCCATCTTCTGCTCGCTGGTTTCCTCGGCTTTGCGCACCGCTGCATTGAAGGCGGCAGCCACGAGGTCTTCGAGCATGTCCTTGTCGTCGGCCAGGAGGCTCGGGTCGATGGTGATGCGCTTGACGTCGTGCTTGCAGGTCATCACGACCTTGACGAGGCCGGCGCCCGATTCACCTTCGACCTCGATAGTGGCCAGTTCTTCCTGGGCCTTCTTGAGGTTGTCCTGCATCGCCTGCGCCTGCTTCATGAGGCCGGCCAGTTGTCCTTTGTTGAACATCGTTGGTCCTGATTGGTTGGAATGGGGGAAGGATAAGAGAGATGGCGGTCGAACCGGAATGCCGCAAGTGCCGGCACGAGTTTTCAGTAGCGTTCTGTCAGGCCGGCTTGAGGGTTCCGGGCACGATCTTCGCATCGAATTCACGCATCAGCATCTGCACTTCGGGGTCGTTGCGGATGGCGTCCTCGGCCACGCGCTGGCGCTCTTCCGCGGCCTGCTTGTTGCGGCGCGCGGGGCTGTCGACCACGCCGCCGATTTCAATGGCGAGTTTCACGCTGTGGCCGAGCGCAGCCAGTGCGTCGCTGAGCTTCTCACGGGCCGAAGGCTGGTTGAGCAACTCGCGCTCCACCCGAAGTATCCACTGGTCGACGTCGCGCGCCACCAGCTGCGACTGCAGCGCGAGTTCGCGCGCCAGGGCATTGATGCTCTCGGCCGCGATCATCTGCGTGACCATGGCGTGCCAGAAATCGCCGTCTTCGCTGGGTGGAATGGGCGGTGCCGGGCTGCGCTGCTCGTCGGGGCGCGGCACGTCGCGCTGGCTCGGCGGCGGCTGGACGCGCATCGGAACGGCAAGCACCTTAGCGCCCGTTTCCCACGGCGGAGGTTCAGCCATGGCGGGCGGCCTCGCCTCGCTTTGCCTGATGGGCTCGCTGACAACGGCAAGGCGCTGTCCCGCCGGCGCCGAAGGGGCCTGCCGCGCCGCAGGCGCGGCGGCTGGAACAGGCGATTCGACAACCTCTGCCGCCCGAGCCGGTGCTACGGCCGCAGGGGCCGAAACCGTCTTCCGGGCTTCATTCAGAGTTTTTTTTTCCGTGGAGGCCGAGGAAGAAGCCGCGTTGGAAGGCTTGAAGGCCAAAAGCCGCAACAGCACCATCGTGAGCGCCGCGTATTCGTCGGGCGCCAGGCCCAGCTCTCCGCGGCCGTGCAGGCACAGGCTGTAGAGCAATTGCGTTTCGTCGGCCGGCATGAGGGCCGCGAGGCGTGCCGTGTCGGCCGCATCGGGGTCGGTGGCCGAATCGGCCGACTCGGCCCGCGAAGGCACCGCCTGCAGCACGGCCATGGCCTGCAGCACCGCCGTCATTTCTTCCAGCGTGGAGGCGGCGGACATGCCATCGCGCCGCAGCGCCTCGGAGGTGTCGACCACCGTCTTGCCATCGCCCTCTGCCAGCGCCTCGATCAGCTTGAACACATGGCCGCGGTCCACGCTGCCGAGCATCTGGCGCACGCCGGTTTCCAGCAGTTCGCCGTTGCCGAATGCGATAGCCTGGTCTGTGAGCGACAGCGCATCGCGCATCGAGCCACGTGCGGCACGGGCGAGCAGACGCAACGCCTGCGGTTCGGCCGGCACCTGCTCGGTCTGCAACACGCTCGTCAGGTGCTCCAGCACCGTTTCGGGCGCCATCGGCCGCAGGTTGAACTGCAGGCAGCGCGACAGCACCGTGACCGGCACCTTCTGCGGATCGGTGGTGGCGAGCACGAACTTGAGGTATTCCGGCGGCTCCTCGAGCGTCTTCAGCATCGCGTTGAACGCGGTGTTGGTGAGCATGTGCACTTCGTCGATCATGAAGACCTTGAAGCGCCCCTGCACCGGCTTGTACACCGCCTGTTCGAGCAGCGATTGCACCTCGTCCACGCCGCGGTTCGATGCCGCGTCCAGCTCGGTGTAGTCGACGAAGCGGCCCGAATCGATGTCCTTGCAGGCCTGGCAGACCCCGCAAGGCGTGGCCGTGATGCCGCCCTGCCCGTCCGGGCCCTGGCAATTCAGCGACTTGGCCAGAATGCGCGAAACCGTGGTCTTGCCCACGCCCCGCGTGCCGGTGAAAAGATAGGCGTGATGCAGCCGCTGCGTGGTCAACGCGTTCTCGAGCGCCTGCACCACGTGCCCCTGGCCAACCATCTCACCAAAGGTTTTAGGACGGAACTTGCGAGCGAGCACGAGATAAGACATTGCGGGCATTCTAAAAGGGGCGGCGCCCCTTCCCAGTCCGATCCCGGAATCAAAAAAAGAGCCGTTTTTTCGTGGGATACCGCGGAACCGGCTTTGCCGGGCCGCTGGTATCGCCCCCAGCAGGGGGGTGGGCGAAGCGACACGAAGTGCGCGCAGCCTGGGGGGTTACAATAGCCTTTGACGGGCCTCCCTGCATGGTGAAGTGGCCAACCGGGTCAGGTGGGGAACCAAGCAGCCCTAACTGCGTAGTCAGTGCCAGGGGTAAGGCTCGTCAACCTAACATCAAAAAGCCGTGAGTTCCAAGGACTTACGCGCTGAACAGGGGGCCCTCGCTCCCAACCTCACGTGCTTCCGGCGCCAACGAGCATCTCGCATGGCCCGACGAAGCCTTCGCTGCTTTCGAACTGTCGCAGCGCCTCTTCAATGGCATCCCAGGTGCTCGCGCGCTCGGCCTCGTCGAGCCCGACCATCATCTGGTGCAGCGCTCCAAAAGACTCTCGTTCGAAGCGCACGCATTCGGCTGCGCTCGCCAGCCGCACCGGCGACGGCACCCGGCGTACTTCGATGTCGTGCAAGCCGGCTTTGGCAAACGCGGCCTCGAGCGAGCCTTCGGCACCGAGCGAAAACGGTCCGGGCTGACCCGGCAGCGGCGCGGGAAGCCGCGCGCGTTCGCGAATGATCTTCACGGGGATCGAGAAAAATGCATTGCGCTCGGGGGTCGAGTAGACGACAGCCGACACCCGCCCGCCCGGACGCAAGGCCCGCCGCATGCCGGCGAGCGCGCGCTGCTGGTCGGGGAAGTAGATCAGGCCCACGCGGCTGATTGCCGCGTCGAAGCTGCCGGCGGGCAGCGTGTCGAGCGCCTCGCCGTCGAGTTCAAGGGTCTCGAGGTTCGACAGTCCCGCGGCCTTGGCATCCGCGGCCGCGCGCTCGAGCAAGGCCGGCGCGATGTCGGTAGCGAGCACGCGGCCACTGGGGCCTGCTCGCCGCGCGGCGCCGATCGACTGCTCGCCCGCGCCGGCCGCGATGTCGAGTACCCGGCTGCCGGGCTCGATGCGGGCCAGATCGAACATCGTTTCCGTCGCGTCGCCCAGCCAGCGGCCGAGAAACGGCCCCCAGCGATGCCAGGCCTCGGCGGCAGCCTGCCATTGGGCGCGGGTGGTGGTCTTGAAGGCGGCGGCGTTGAATGCCGGCGCGGCTGTGACGGTGTCCATGATGTGTCTCCATCGAGTGAGGGAGCCTCAAGAATGGCAGCGCGGCCCGAGGTTCGCCAGTCCAGAATTTGTACTGGCCTCGGCTCCCCTCAAGGACTAAATTGGCACCATGATCGACTACGGCCAGTTTTGTACCGTGGCGCGCGGCGCCGAGGTGCTGTGCGAGCGCTGGACGCCCTTGGTCGTGCGCGAGCTGCTGTGCGGCAGCACGCGCTTCAACGACATCCGGCGCGGCGTGCCGCGCATGTCGGGCTCGCTGCTGGCACAGCGCCTGCGCAAGCTGGAGGAAGTGGGTGTCGTCAAGCGGCTCCAGGGCAACGGCAGCACGGCCGAATATCACCTGACTGCGGCGGGCGAGGAGTTGCGCCCAATCGTGATGGCCCTGGGCCATTGGGGTGCGCGCTGGATCGGCAGCCGGCTCAAGCGCGACCAGCTGGACGCCGGCTTCCTGATGTGGGACGTCCGCCGCTTCGTGCGGATCGACGAGTGCCCGCGCGCGCGCTGCATCGTGATCCACTTCCGCTTCACCGACGCAGCCGAGGGCGAGCGGCGCTGGTGGCTGGTCGTCGACCAGGGCAGCGCCGACCTCTGCCGCGACAACCCCGGCGACGAACCGACGCTGATTGTCGAATCGACCGTGCGAACCCTGACCGAGATCTGGACCGGCGACCTCGACGCCGAGGCTGCGTTGCGCGAGCGGCGCCTGCGCGTCATCGGCACGGAATCCGATACCCGCGACCTCTGGCGCTGGCTCGGGCGCAGCGTTTTCGCCGACACCCGGGTCGCAGCGCGGTCAGTGCCAGGGGCAAGGCTCCTCAACCTAGCATCGAAAGGATAGGGCAGGCAGGCGGCCCCTCACCGGCGCTGAATCCGCCGCCGCTGCATCCAGCTAACCAATCTGCCGTAGTCCGGCCATGACCTCTTCGGTCGGCGGCAACTCGCTGGTTCGCCAGACCAGCCGGGCGTGACGATCGAACAGATAAACCTGGCCGGTATGGCGGTCGCCCGCTGCCGCGCCTCCCGTGAACAGCGAGAGCATCGACTCAAGTGCCTCGGGGGCTGGCGCCGCCGCGCTCCACGTTGGCCTTGCGCCGAAGCGCCGCAACCAGGCGCTCAGTGCAACAGGGTCGTCGGCCAGCGGGTCGATGCTCAGCGACAGCAGACGCACCGCCGTGTAGCGCTCCGACAGCAATGCCGCCTGCAGCGTCGAGAACAAGGCCCCCTGGATCGGGCAGACCGTGCTGCATCCGGTAAACATCAATTGAACGGCAGTTGGGGCGCCTCGCAACTGCGCCGCGAGCATCGGTGTGGCGCCGTCGTGGCGCCGCAGCGGCAGGGCCGGAGCCGACACCGCCGGCAGCACCGGGCCGATGCTGGAGTTTGCGCGTGCCGGAGGCACACCCAGCCACGCCAGTGCACCGGCGGCAAGCAGGCGCCGGCGCCCGCGGGATGCAACCAGCGAGGGTATGAAGGGGCCCTGCGCGTTCATTGGGTTCATTGAGAAAGGGCTTGCGTCAGGTAGTCCCACAACGCCGCGCACTGGCCTTCGTCGGCATCGAAGCGCGGCATGGCTCGGGGCAGCGCGACATGGGCCGGGTCGATACCGGTGCGCAGCGTGCGGCAGAAGGATGCGCGCTCGTACGCGACGGGCGGGCCGCCGCGGCGCGGGAGGACTTCGCGCAATTGGCGCCGGTCGAGCGGCGGCGCGAAACCGGAGACAGCGGCAGTGGACTTGCCGGGGCCCGCGTGGCACTGGATGCAGCGCGTCGCTGCGCCCGGGAGAGGCGCGCTGTGGCCGGACAGCGTGCCGGCGAGTGGCTCGGTGCCATCGAACAGGCGCGCGCCGCGCGCCACCGAGGAAGGCACGGCGGCTTCAGGCTTTCCGGACCACGCCGGGCCAAAGGCCAGTGCGGTTCCGAGCGCCAGCGCCAGCTTAATCATCGAAAGCCTTGGCTTCGCGAAGCGGGCCGGGCCGCTACCGGATGTTGATGGTGCGCGCCACGCTCGGCACGCCGCTGCTGTCGAGTGCAAACAGCATGTAGTTGCCCGGCAGCACCGTCCCGCGATCGGTCGGAATGCCCAACTGGTAGTTGCCTGCCGTGCCCGTGAATGACAGCGGGATGCGGCGCTGATCGGTGTTGACCGAGTGAGTGGCCGACGCCATGCGCACCAGCGCAAAGCGGGCCGCTGCGCGGTCGGTCGCCACGGCGATCTGGCTCCCCCATGTGGCGCTGGCCGGCGCGGCCGTGATGGCCGGGCGGGACGCCGGCGAACCGTCGCTTGCCAGCAGGTACGGTGGCGTGTAGATCTCGGCATCCGGGTGGTCGCCCGCACAGTCGCACAGCCCGCCGCCGCCCGCCAGCACGCGTCCGTCCGGCAGCAGCAGGGCCACGCTGTGATAGTTGCGCGGTTTCTGCATCGGCGGCACCGTGATGAAGCTCTCCAGCTCCGGGCTCCACAGCTCGGCCGCCAGCACACTGTAGGAGTCCGAAAACGGAACGGGCTGCGTCTGTCCGCCTATCACGAACACCTCGCCGTTAGGCAGCACCACGCTGTTGACAAAGGTTCGGCCATAGGCCATCGGCGAAAGCTTGCGCACCGTGGGCGCCGTCGGCGCGCCCGCGCTGATGTCGATGATGTAGGCGGTCTTGAAGGCGTTGCCGCTGTCGTGGTTGGGCGCGCCGCCGAGCTTGAGGATCTTGCCGATGTCGTACATCACGGCGCTGGCGGTCATGGCGTAGGGGTCGTCGCTGCGTAGCCCGGCCTGCAGGATGGCGCCGCTGCCGCGCGTGTCGATCCAATGCATTGCGGCAGCAGGCCCGGCGTGGAATACCCAGCCGTTGGCGGCGCCGAACAGCCACATGTGGTTGTCGCCCCGGTAGACCCCGGCCGCGTCCGGGCCGGCCAGCGGCGGGTTCGAGACATTGCTCGCATCGGGCATGTTGGCCGGTACGCCGGACAGCGTGCGCCAGGTCTTGGTGGCGGCCGACCACACCTCGCCGTACTTGCCGCCCTGCCCGCCGTTCCACGACCCGCCGACTGTGAACACGGAGCCGTCGGACATCGTCGTGCTCGCCTGGTAGGCACGTGCAATGCCGAGTTGCGCACCCGTCACCCAGCCGCCCAGCGCCGGGTCGTAGATCGAGGTCTTCGTCGCATCGCTGCCGCCGCTGACCAGCACGCTGCCATCGGCCAGCATGCTCAGGCCAGGGCAGAACATCTGGTGGCCGGTGGCCGTGACCACCAGCGGGCTGGCGCTTCGCGTGACGGGGTCGAACACCGAGGTGTAGGTGTACGCCTCGCTGCTGCTCGTGCTGAAGCTGGTGGGCGAGCGGGCTGCCCACAGCAGCAGCTTGCCGTCGGGGAGGTTGGCGGCCGATGCGGGCACGAGTGGCAGCGCGATCAGATCGGACCAGGGCTTCACCGCGGCGGTCGATTGCGCCGCGGTGTATCCGGCTGCCGTGAACAGGTACTCGTTGGCCGGCAGCCACTTCCCCTTGAATCGGGAGCGCAGCCGGACCACGAGCCCCGCGCCGTCTATGGGAAGGTTTGTCACCGTCAGCGTTGTCGCACTTGTCGATGTGTCCACCACGGGTGTCGCCGAAGAGGCCGACAGGATCGTCAGGCCGTACTGGTTGGCACCCGTGTTATTCCAGACGAAGGTCGCGCTGCGACTTGCGAACTTGGTGCCGGGGGACGGACTGATGAGGGATGCCGGCTGTCCGTCTGGTGGAGCCGGCTTGCTTGCCGATGCGGACGTGCCCGCCAGCGTCGGATTTGTGCCCTGCGCGCGGGCGCCGCCTCCTGCGTCACCGCCGGACCAAACCAGGAACACCAGGGATGCATAAGCAAGCCCGCGCGCGGCGCGCGGCGATGTAACGCTGGTCATCGCTGCTCCTTTTTTTTGTCTGAGCGGTAGCTTATTCCTTGTGTGCGCAATAAACAATACAAAAGTATTCAGTTATGCCTTCAAAGGCCCAGGTGCTTGATCGCTCCGCGCGCCGCGGCCGCCCCGCTGGCCATCGACGCCGTCAGCAGGTAGCCACCGGTCGGCGCTTCCCAATCGAGCATTTCTCCCGCCACGAACACGCCCGGCAACGCGCTGGCCATGAGCCCTTCGTTGAGCGTGTCGAAGCGCACGCCACCCGCAGTGCTGATGGCTTCGTCGATGGGCCGGGTTGCGACCAGCCGCAGTGGGACGGCCTTGATCGTCGTCGCCAGTTGCTCGGCGTCTTGCATGGCTTCCCGGCTCAATGCCTCGTGCAGCACGCCGGCCTTGATGCCTTCCAGGCCCAGCCGGCTCTTGAGGTGACTGCTGAGCGACCGTGCGCCGCGCGGATGCTTGACGGCGGCCAGCACCTGCTCGGCGCTGCGGTCGGGCAACAGATCGAGCAGCAGCGTCGCGCTGCCGTGCGCGGCGATTTCGTCGCGCAGCAACGCCGAAGCCGCGTAGATGAGACTGCCCTCGATGCCTGTTGCCGTTGCAACGAACTCGCCCTTGCGCGCAAAGCGGCGCCCCTGGCTGTCGGTGAAAGAGATCGCGACCGACTTGAAGGGCTGGCCCGCAAAACGGCTGGAGAAATGCTCGCTCCACCCTGCCCCGTCGAATCCGCAATTGGCAGGCAGCAGCGGCGCAATATCGACGCCGCGTTCTTGCAGCCATGGGGCCCATGCACCGTCGGAGCCCAGCCGCGCCCAGCTCGCACCGCCGAGCGCAAGCACCACCGCATCGGCCTTGACCGTGGCATTGCCGGTTGGCGTGGCGAACCGCAACGATGCGGCGTTGAATGGCACATCCCCAAGCCAGCGATGGCGCATGTGAAACTGCACGCCCGCCGCGCGCAGCCGGTGCAACCAGGCGCGCAGCAACGGCGCGGCCTTCATGTCGGTCGGAAACACGCGGCCCGACGTGCCCACGAAGGTCTCGATGCCGAGGCCGGCGGCCCATTCGCGCACCTGCTGCGGCGCGAACTGCGTGAGCATGGGTTCGAGCTGCGCGCGGCGCTCGCCGAAGCGTCTCATGAACACATCGAAGGGCTCGGAATGCGTGAGGTTCAGCCCGCCACGGCCGGCCAGCAGGAACTTGCGGCCCACCGAGGGCATGGCGTCATAAACGTGTACCTGTGCGCCGGACGCGCTCAGGACTTCAGCCGCCATCAGGCCGGCGGGTCCGCCGCCGATCACGGCGACGGTATGGGAAAGAGTCATTCGAGATTTACCAGTTCGCCCTGCCCGGTCAGGAACGCGACGCGTACCGAGGCACCGGGATAGGCATGTTGCACTGCCGCGCGGTAGCGCTGCATCTGTGCGATCAACTCCGCGTCCCGTTCAGGGCGCGCGGCAGATTTGTAGTCGAGGATCCACCAGGCACCGCTGGCGCGCTCGCGCACCAGCCGGTCGATGCGCAGCGTTTCGCCTTCGTGGACCAGGGTCACTTCGTTGCCATGCCAGTCGATCATGCGCTCATCCCACGCCCATGCACCGGCTCCCGCGCGAATGCGCTCGGCCAGCACGGCGGCGCCGCGCGCCTGTTGCGCATCGAGCATGAACTCGCGGGCCGCAGCGCGCACGTGCGCGGGTGGCAGCGCCTCGCCCGGCACTGCCCACTCAAGCAGCCGGTGCATCGCCTGGCCGAACGCGGCAGCCCGTGCGTCGACCGTTGCGGTAACGGCCTTCTTGACGGCCACTGGTTCTTTGGCCGCGGGCGCGAGCACAGGCATCCTGTTCATCGAGAAACTGCCAACTACGGACTCCACCGGCATCAGGACCAGCGGCTCGTCGGCTTCCGCCGGTTCGCACATCGACTCGAGCCGCGACCACCAGCTGCTCTCGTTGGCACGGGCAGGCTGCACCGACGACAGCACCAGCCGCTCGCGCGCCCGCGTGGTCGCGACATAGAGCCCGTTGAGCTCTTCACGATGGCGCGCCCGCTGCTCTTCTTCGAGCAATGTGGTGGCGCAGCTCGGCGGCGTTTTTTCGCTCGCCATGAACACGAAACGCGTCGGTGCGCTGTCGCTGCCCTTCCATTCGACCAGTACGCCCATGGTCTGCGCGCGCGGTGACGGAGCATCGCAATCGAGCATGAGCACAGTGTCAGCCTCGAGGCCCTTGGCGCCATGGACGGTCAGGAGCTGCACCGCATCGGGTACGGCGACGGACGGCGCGCGTACGCCGCCTGCTCGCAATGCACGCACCAGCGCGTAGGGCGTGGCAAAGCGCGCGCCCTCGATGTCGAGCGATGCCGCGACCAGCCCGCGCAGATTGGCCAGCGCGCTCTGCCGCATCGGGGCAGGCACGGCGGCGCCGAACTTGGCCAGCACGTCGCCGTCATGAAAAATTGCATCGATCGCATCGTGCGGCGGCAATGCCGCGAGCCAGCGCTGCCATCGCTTGAGCGAGGTGCCGGCTTCGACCAACGCCGCGGGCAAGCCCTCGCCTTTCTGAAGCAATCCGAACCAGCTCAGGGAAGGTTGCTCGCGCTGGCGCAGCGCCAGTTGCACCAGCGCATCGTCGCCAATGCCGAACAGCGGCGACTTGAGTGCACGTGCCAGCGAAAGATCGTGCGCGGGTGACACCAGTGCATCGATCAGCGCCACCACGTCCTGCACCTCGGGTGCGTCGTGCAGTTCGTTCTTCTCGGGCTGCTGCACGGGAATATGGCGCTGGCGCAGCGCGTCCTGCATGGCGGCCAGCCGGTTGCGCCGGCGCGCCAGCACCATGATCTGCCGCGGCGGCGTGCCGTCGGCAATGCGCTGCGCCACCCAGCGCGCAGCCTGCTCGCATTCCTTTTGCAGCAATTGCTCTTCGGGCAACACGCGCGGGGTCACGAGGCTGTCGCGCCAATGCAGCATGCCGTCGTCGGCTGGCGCGGCCTGGGCGACGGTGTTGAGGGCATCGCGGTCGATGGCGGGCAGCTTGAGCAGTTCGCCTTCGTCGTTGCGCTCCGTTGTGTGGGCGCGGTAGCCGTCGAACTCTCCGGCCTCTTGCGCAGCCAGCATGGCCTGGTTCACCAACCCGACGACGGCGCGCGCGTTGCGGTGGGTGTGGTCGCAGTTGAGCAGCTCGCCACCGAGACCTTCGCGCACGAACTTCTTCGCCGCAATGAACACCTGCGGCTCGGCACGGCGGAAACGGTAAATGCTCTGCTTCGGGTCGCCCACGATGAAGACGCGCGGCGCGCTGCCGCCCGCACCGGTGTAGGCGCTGAGCCAGCCGTAGAGCGCCTGCCACTGCAGCGGATTGGTGTCCTGGAACTCATCGATCAGCAGGTGCGCGATGCGCGCGTCGAGCCGCTCCTGCACCCATCCCGACAATGCCGACTGGCCGAGCAGCAGCTGTGCAGCCTGCTCGACATCGTTCATGTCGACCCAGCCATGCGCGCGCTTCACCTCGGCAAAGGCGGAGATGAGGATGCGCGTGAGCCGCGTCATGCGTTGCTGGTAGAGCCAGGCCGCGTGCTGCGCCTGTGCTGCACACAGGGTCTGGAGCTCGGCCTCCGCCTCTTGCGCGGCGGGGTATTTCTGCAGATTCTTCGTAAGCCGGTCTTCGGCGGCGACGAAGAAGTTCTTGCGCAGGTGCGCCAGTGCGGCGGCGCGCGACTCGCGCGGCGGCTCACCGGTGCCGAACACGTCGATGATCGCCTCGGCGGCCTTCTGCGGCGTCTTGTTGGCCTCGCGGCCGAGCGCGGCGGCACGGTCGAGCCAGCGGCGCCTGACCGCTTCTCCGCTCAAGGCATCGGTCGGATCGTCCATGCCTTGAAGCGCGGGATGCATGGCACTGAAGTGCTGCACGGCGGAGGCAGGATCGGACAGCACGAACTCGACGCGGCGCGTGAGCGCTTCGCCCAGCGCCTTGGCGGTCTGCGATCGGCCATAGGTGGCGACGACGGCGTAGTAGTCGGCCAGAGCCTCCTTGTCGGAGGTCACGGCTTCGAAGAAGGGCCGCCAGGTGCGTGCGCGCGCCTCGGCATCGTCCTCGAGCAGTTCGTAGTTCGCGGGCAGGCCGAGTTCGCGCAGCACTGCCAGCGGCGCGTTGCGCAGCAGGCCCGCAAACCAGGCGTGGAAGGTGCGGAACTGCACCGGCCGTCCGCCTTCGAGCAAGCGCCTGTAGAGGCCCTGCAGGCGCGGCACGGCGCCTAGCGCGGCCGCAGGTTCCACGCCCCGAACCACGAGTTCGCGCACCAGATCCTCGGGGCTGCGCTCGGCGAATTGTTCGAGCCATTGGTCCAGGCGCTCGCGCATCTCGCCGGCGGCCTTCTTGGTGAAAGTGATCGCCAGGATCTCGTGCGGCTCGCAGGCGGAGTCGCCCTCTTCGAGCAACGCGCGCAAGATGCGCGACACCAGCATCCAGGTCTTGCCCGCGCCGGCGCAGGCCTCGACGGCAACCGATCGCCGCGGATCGCAGGCGACGGTGTAGAAGGCCTCGCGCGTGACATGCCGGCCGTTGTGTTCGTAGGCGGCGCCGTTCATTTCGCCAATGCTCCAGCCACCATCGAAACCGGGGGCCTCTCGACCTCCCAGAAGTCTTTACGGCAGAGGCCGCGCGCCGCGCAGTAGTCGCAGATTGCGCCTTCGCCCAACGGCGGCAGCGCCGCGCCTTGCGCAATGCGGACGAAGTCATCGAGGATGCCCGCCACCAGCGCATCGCGCGCCTCCACCACCACGGGCTGTTCGACGGTCTGCGTGCCCGACGACTTCTCGCCGACGTTGACGTAGGCGGCGCGCAGCGTGTCGTCGGCAACCAGCGCGGCATAGAAGGCCAGCTGCGTGTCCTCGGTCGGGTCCTTCACGCGCTCCTTGGTCACCGCGGCGGATTCGGTCTTGTAGTCGATCACGAAGGCCTGGCCGTCGGGCATGCGGTCGATGCGGTCCAGCCGGCCGACCAGTTGCAGGTTGCCCAGCGGTTGTTCCTTCCACGGCTCCGACTCGACGAAGACGGCGCCGCTTGCCTCGTGCTCCCCAAGCCATTGCAGGTAGCCGTCGCGCACGGCCGGCCAAGCCGCGGCGAAGGGCAGAAACTCGGCATCAGACAACGCGAACTCGCGGGTGGCATCCTCTGCCGCCGCGCTCATGAGGGCCATGCGCTCGGCGGCGTCGTGGGTCGGCTTCTCTTTGAGCGCTTCATGAAAATAACCCAGCACGGCGTGCAGCCAGTTGCCGAAGTCGCGCTTGTCGACCTCGGCATCGAGCTCGTCCGCGCTGCGCAAGCCCAGTTGCCGCAAGGCAAAGAAGCGGTAAGGACAGCGGCGCAGGTCCTCATAGACGGTAGTCGAGATGTTCCGCAGCGGCAGCAACGCGCCGGAAGGCGTTGGATACATCGTCGGCTGCAGAGCCACCTCACGCGGCGTGCGCGGGTCTGTCGCAAGCTGCAGGGCATGGTCGAGCTGCAGCGCCTGCACCAGCGGGCTCGGGCGGACGGGCTCGCCGCTGGCATCGGACTGCCGCCACAGAATTTCGCAGCACGGGTTGCACAGGGCCGCGGCCCAGGCTGCGCGTTGCGCGGCCTCGAGGGTTTCGCGTGCGGGCAGGCCCAGTTCGGCGCGCTGGGCAGCACTCCAGTTGCCTGGCGGCTCGGGCGACGCCGGCAAGCGCCGGTCGTCGCAGCCGGGAATGACCACAGCGCCGAACGCGCGGCCCAGCAACTGGTGCAGCGGCAACACCACCACCTGGGGCGCGTCGCTGCCGGCTGGCGGCACGAAGCTGGCATCCTCAAGCACGTCGCGCACCCAGGCTGTGAACTCGGCCAACGTGTGGCGTCCGCCGGGAAAATCGTCGTCGTCGCCGTGCGCATTGGCATCGAGCCACAGCGCGCCGATAACCTTGGCGCCGGCCATGTCGGCTGCGAGCGACTCCCATTGGGCACCGGCTTCCAGCAGTTCGCGTAGCGCGCGGAGCCAATCGGCCAGTGGCCTCGACTTGGCCATGGCCATGCGGCGGCCTTCGATGGCTTCGGTGAACGGGAGCAGCGCGATGTCCTGCGGCTTCTCGCTGCGCGCCACCTGCCCGCACCAGGCGGACCACTCGCGCACGCCTTCGCGGCGCAGCCGAGCCTCCAGCGCCTGAACAGCCATGGCATCGCCGTCAGCGCCGCTCTTGAGCCAGTCGAGCACCTGGTCGCTGCCTGCGTCGTGCGCAGAGGCGCGCAGACCGCTCATTACCGTGGCGGCGGCGCGGGTGGTGGAAAGTTTCCAGCCGGTTTCGTCGTGCGCCGTGATGCCCTCGGCCTGGAGCTGCGCACCGATGCGCCGCGTAAGCGCGCGGTCGGTGGTGATCAGCGCGACCGGTGCCCGGCCCTCGGCCAGGTGCCGCAGCACGCAGGCAGCCGCCAGTTCCGCTTCGTCTTCAGGGTCGGCAGCCACATGGGCGCTGGCCGCCGCGGCTGGCGAGGCCGTAGGAACCAGCGAAAGATGAATCGCGCGATCGCCCCACAAGGTGCAAAGCGTCTGCGTCAGCGGATCGGTCTGGAAGCCGTCAAGCACGATGAGCGCATCGACCTGGGCGCGCACGTTCTCGCGCAGCAGCACATCGGTGGCGTAGCCGGAGTTGGCGGCCCAGGCCACCGCCACGCGGATCAGCGCGCTTTCGATGCGAAACCATTCCGACTCGCTGCCCGCCTCGGCCACGTGAGCCGCCCGCTGCGCCCATTCGCTGCCCCGCTCTTCGGGGAGCGCGGCAGCCGCCAGGGGCGCAAGTTGGTATGCCAGCTCGACCACGCGCCCGGCCAGCGCAAAGCGCTCAGCGGTAAAGCCGGCCTGCGACAGCAGTGCCTGGGCCGTGACCAGGTCGTGCGCCATGTCGAAGGCGATGTCGTAGCCCGAGGGCAAGAACCCACCCGCGCTGCGCGCCCAGTTGCGCGTGGTTTCGAAACGCGGCACGAAGCCCGGGGTCCCGCATCGCGCCCACATGCTGCGCCCCACGCCCATCAATTGCGCATACGGCACCAGCACCACGGTGCGCGCCGCGTGCAGCTGGCGCTGTGCAATGGCGCCGGCAATGCGCGCGACGACGCCATCGGCGGGGTCGCACCACAGGGCCTGGACGGGGTGGCCTTCGTTCATGTTCTGTCGAGGGGTTTGGGAGCGTGGAGGCGCGACGCGCAAAGGGCTTTTGCTATCGGTGTCATAGCGTTCCCGCTGGCACCCCACCCCTTGGTTTCTGTCACAATGACCAGCACTTTAGCTGCACCGAAACTCTCCGCGCACAAGGACACATCTCATGGCCAGCGACCTGATCAAACACATCTCCGATTCTTCCTTCGAAGCCGACGTGCTCAAGTCCAGCCAGCCCGTGCTGGTCGACTACTGGGCCGAATGGTGCGGTCCCTGCAAGATGATTGCGCCCATCCTGGACGAAGTGTCGACCGCCTACGAAGGCAAGCTGCAGATCGCCAAGCTCAATGTGGACGAGAACCGTGACATCCCGGCCAAGTTCGGCATCCGCGGCATCCCCACGCTCATGCTCTTCAAGGACGGCCAGCTGGCCGCCACCAAGGTTGGCGCCATGAGCAAGGCGCAACTCACCGCCTTCATCGACCAGCAGCTCGCCTGAGGCATTTCAACCGGCCAGCGCGCAATGCGTTGGCCGGACGGTTTTTTGCTGTCATAATCTCCCACAGATCACCGGCCCCTTCGAGGTAACCGGTTCGAGTTCCCCGGTTTGTGAAGCAGCTCTCGCTTCACACTAAACCTCCCCCCGTTTTTCCGATCGATTGCCCCGCAAGGGGTCATTCCATGCACTTAAACGAACTCAAGGCACTCCACGTGTCTGAAGTCCTCAAGCAGGCTGAAGCGCTTGAGATCGAAAACGTCGGCCGCATGCGCAAGCAGGAGCTGATGTTTGCGATCATCAAGAAGCGCGCCAAGGCCGGCGAGCAGGTCTTTGCCGACGGCGTGCTCGAAATCCTGCCCGACGGCTTCGGCTTCCTGCGCAGCCCCGACACCAGCTTCACCGCCAGCACCGACGACATCTACATCTCGCCGAGCCAGGTGCGCCGCTTCAACCTGCACACCGGCGACATGATCGAAGGCGAAGTGCGCACGCCCAAGGACGGCGAGCGCTACTTCGCGCTGACCAAGCTCGACAAGGTCAACGACGGTCCGCCCGAGCAGAACAAGCACAAGGTGATGTTCGAGAACTTGACGCCGCTGTTCCCCAAGGAACAGATGAAGCTGGAACGCGACGGCGTCAAGAGCGACGAGAACATCACGGGCCGGATCATCGACATCATCGCCCCCATCGGCAAGGGCCAGCGTGCTCTGCTGGTGGCGCCGCCCAAGAGCGGCAAGACGGTGATGATGCAGCACATCGCCCACGCCATCAGCGCCAACTACCCCGAAGTGCACATGATGGTGCTGCTGGTGGACGAGCGACCTGAAGAAGTGACCGAAATGCAGCGCACCGTGAAGGGCGAGGTCATTGCCTCGACCTTCGACGAGCCCGCCGCGCGCCACGTGCACGTGGCCGAAATGGTGATCGAGCGCGCCAAGCGCCTGGTCGAGCTCAAGAAGGACGTGGTGATCCTGCTCGACTCGATCACCCGCCTTGCCCGCGCCTACAACAACGTCGTGCCTTCGTCGGGCAAGGTGCTGACCGGCGGTGTCGACTCCAACGCGCTGCAGCGCCCCAAGCGCTTCCTGGGCGCGGCGCGCAACGTCGAAGAAGGCGGCTCGCTGACCATCATCGGCACCGCGCTGATCGACACGGGCAGCCGCATGGACGAAGTGATCTTCGAAGAGTTCAAGGGCACCGGCAACTCCGAAATCCACCTGGACCGCCGCCTGTACGAAAAGCGCGTGTTCCCGTCGATCCAGCTCAACCGCAGCGGCACCCGTCGCGAAGAGCTGCTGCTGGCTCCCGAGATCCTGCAGAAGACGCGCATCCTGCGCCAGCTCATGTACAACATGGACGAGATCGAGTCGATGGAGCTCATGCTCAAGAACATGAAGGCAACGAAGACCAATGTCGAGTTCTTCGACATGATGCGCCGAGGCGGCTGAGCCCCCTCGCGATCGTCGCCCGAAAGCGCGTCGTCCCCATTGGGGCGACGCGCTTTTTTCATGGTGCCAAAGCCCGGCCCTCGCGTGCGCTGCGAGTGCCCAGGTCGAGCAGTTCCATGAGTGCCACCGCCTCCTCAGGCGGCACTGGGTTTAATGCGATGCCGAGGATGGCGTCGCGCACCGCGGCGTAGTAATCAACGTAGTTGCCGCGGCGGTTGGGCACCGTGCTCTCGCGCACCCAGTTTTCGACCGCCACCGTCTTCAGTTCACCCAGCAACGGGTCCACACCCCAGTCGTCGCCGCCCGGGCGGCCTCCGGCGCGCAGCGCGTCTTCCTGCGGATCGACGCCGTGCTTCACATAGCTGCCGCGTGTGCCGTGCAGGATGTAGCGCGGCGCGGCATGGGCGGCCAGCGTGGTGGCGTGCAGCACCACGCGCAGCGGCGCATGAGGACCGCTTTCATAGCGCAGCACGGCGTGAAAATAGTCCTCGACCTGCGCGCCCTCTCGAAGCACCGCGGTGTCGAGCTGCAGCGTGTCGGGCTTGCCGAACAGCTGGACCGTCTGGTCGACCAGATGGGCGCCCAGGTCGACCCAAAGACCGGAGCCGGGCACTTTCTGCTCGCGCCAGCGGTCGCGCACCTCGGGGCGGAAGCGGTCGAAATGCGACTCCAGGTACACCGGCCGGCCCACTTCGCCGCTGGCCAGCAGGTCCTTGAGCGTGAGGTAGTCGGCGTCGAAACGGCGATTCTGGTAAACGGAGAGCACGCGATTGTTGCACTCGGCCAACAGCTCGAGTTCGCGCGCTTCGGCGGCATCGAGCGTGAAAGGCTTGTCCACCACCACGTGCTTCCCGGCTTCCAGGGCTGCCTTGGCGACCGGAAAATGCTGCGCATTGGGGGTGGCCACCACCACCAGGTCGATGTCCGCCCGAGCCACGAGCGCATCGACGTCGGGCACCACGGCCACGCCAGGCCATTCGGCATGGACTTTGTGCGGCTGCGAGCTTGCCACGGCCGCCAATTCGAGCCCTGAAACGGCCGAAAGCACTGGCGCATGGAAGGTCTGGCCGGCAAAGCCGTAGCCGACGAGGCCGGCGCGCAACGTTCTGGAGGTCATCTGAGAGGCCGCCTTTCGCTCAAAACGGCCAGTATGCGATAATCGCTGGCTCCGCGAAAAGTGCGGCTGGGCGTTTTGCCCGGCGATTCCCCACCCGGGATGGCTTGCCCCTCTGTAGGGCGAGCTTGTGGCTCTCGCATCGACCCCAAAGGAAAGACCATGGCAAAAGAAGGCATCCACCCGAATTACCGCGAAGTTCTGTTCGTCGACATGTCGAACGGCTTCAAGTTCGTGACCCGTTCGTGCGCGAACACCAAGGAAATGGGCAAGACCGACGACGGCCGCGAACTGCCGCTGTTCAAGCTCGACACCACCAGCGAATCGCACCCGTTCTACACCGGCACCCAGAAGTCGGTCGACAACATGGGCGGTCGCGTCGAGAAGTTCCGCAACCGCTTCGGCAAGACCACCGGCGCTGCTTCCAAGTAAAGCACGCGCTTTCGCATCGAGGGCAGCCCGGTTTACCGCGCTGCCCTTTTTCTTTCCCAAGACTGCCGTCCGAACCACCTTGTGAACCAGCCCACCCCAGCGATCGTTGCCCAAAGCGCCGTGCGCCGGTTGCCGCGCATCGCATTGCTGTTGTTATGCGCCGCCTACCTCCTGCCGGGCCTTTTGGGCCGCGGCCCCTGGAAAAGCGCGGACATTACCTCGTTCGGCTACATGGCCGAGCTGGCGCGCAACACCGAGGGCATCTCTCGCTGGTTCGACCCCCTGCTCCTGGGCCTTCGGCCCGAAACGCCGGCGCTCATCCCGTACTGGATCGGTGCCTGGGCGATCAAGATCGCGCCCTCGTGGCTGCACCCCGACTTGGCGGTGCGCATCGTCTTTGCACTGCTGCTCTGGGGCACGTTCACCGCCACCTGGTACGCGGTCTACTACCTTGCCCGCACCTCGCGGGCCCAGCCGGTGGCTTTCGCATTCGGCGGCGAGGCGCGCCCGACCGACTACGCCCGCGCGATTGCCGACGGTGGGCTGCTGGCCCTGATCGCCTGCCTGGGGCTGGCCCAACTCGGCCATGAAACCACGCCGGCACTGGCACAGCTGTACTTTGCCTCGCATCTTTTCTACGGTGTGGCCGCGTTGCCGTACCGACGGTTGGGCCCGGTCATCGCGCTGATGGTCGGCACCATCGGCATGACGCTGAGCGGCGGGCCGACAGTCGGCCTGGCGCTGGCGGTGGGCAGTGCCCTCTTCATGGCCTATGAGCGGCGCACCGCCAAGGCCGAGGCAAACACCGCCACCGACGAAAGTCCCGGCTACAGCAAGGATGCACTGGCCACGATGATTGCAGCCGCGCTGGTGGCCGCGGCGCTGGCCGCCGGGCTGGGCCTGCTGCAGTGGAAGATCCAGCTACCCGGCCAGCATCCGAGCAGCACCTCTGTGCTGGGCGACGTGCGCAGCCAGGCCAAGCTGCTGGTGTGGTTCACCTGGCCGGTCTGGCCTCTCGCTCTCTGGACGCTTTGGCGCTGGCGCCGGCTGCTCACCGCGCGCCACGTGGCCCTGCCGTTCTGGTTTGCGCTGGTACCGCTTGCCGCCACCTGGACCACCGACTATTCCGACCGGTCGCTGCTGCTGGCGCTCCCCGCCCTCGCCACGCTGGCAGCTTTTGCGCTGCCCACGTTCCGGCGGAGCGTGGCGGCGCTGATCGACTGGTTCAACGTGCTGTTCTTCAGCGGCCTGGCGGTGCTCGGCTGGATCTACTGGGTCGCCATGCAGACCGGCGTCCCGCCCAAGCCGGCGGCCAGCGTGGCGCGGCTGGTGCCCGGCTTCGTGCCCGAGTTCTCGACCATTCCCTTCGTGCTGGCCCTGGCCGCAAGCATCGCCTGGTGCTGGCTGGTGCGCTGGCGTACGGGGCGCCACCGCGCGGCACTCTGGAAAACACTGGTGCTTCCGGCCGGCGGCACTGCGCTGTGCTGGATGCTGCTGATGACGCTCTGGCTGCCTTCCATCGACTACGCACGCAGCTATGTGCCGCAGGTTCGTGCGGTGGCCGAGCGTGTCGGCCAGCCAAGCTGCATCGCCGAACTGGCGCTCAGCCGGGCGCACATTGCGGCCCTGAAGCACCACGGCCGTTTCAACCTGCAGCCGCTGCTGCTTGGCACCAACTGCCCCTGGCTGCTGGTGAGCCCCGACACCATCGAGCGGCTGCACCTCATCATTCCCCTGGAGAAATGGCACTTCAGTGGCACCCTCCGCCGGCCCAGCAGTGCAACCGACGACCTGCTGCTCTACCAGAAGATCGCACCGTAGCAAGTGATTGGCGAACGAGGCCTGATCGCGCGGCACGCCGGCACGGTGCTGGTCGGCCAACTGGCCGTGATGGCGTTTGGTGTGACCGACACCATCGTGGCCGGCCGCTATGCCGAGAGCGCGCTGGCGGCTTTGTCGGTGGGCGCGGCCATCTTCATCAGCGTTTTCGTCTCGCTCATGGGCGTGCTGCAGGCGCTGTTGCCGGTGTGGGCCGAACTGCACGGCGCCGACCGCAGGAGCGAAGTTGGCCGCTCCGTGCGACAGTCGCTCTACCTGAGCGGCATCACCATCGCCATCGGCATGGTCGTGCTGCTCTTCCCCGGTGCCGTGTTGCGATGGACCCAGGTGCCTCCCGAGATGCGCGCCGGCGTGGAGGCCTACCTGGCTGTGCTCGCCTTCGCGCTTCCGCCCGCCCTGCTCTTCCGTCTTTTCAGCACGCTGAACCAGAGCCTCGGCAAACCGCAGGTCGTGACCTGGCTTCAGCTGGGTTCGCTGTTCGTGAAGCTGCCGCTGTCGATCTGGTTCACCTTCGGCGGTGCCGGACTGCCGGCCATGGGCCTGGTGGGCTGTGCGTGGGCCACACTGTGCGTGAACTGGAGCATGCTGGGCTGCGCGGTCTGGCTCCTGCGCGGCAGCTCCTTCTACAAGGACTATCGCCTCTGGCAGCGCATCGAAGCACCCGACTGGCGGCAGATTCGCCAGTTCGCGAGCCTTGGCATTCCGGGCGGCCTCGCGGTGCTGGTGGAAGTGACTTCATTCACGCTGATGGCGCTGTTTATCGCGCGCCTCGGCACGGCCGCAGCCGCCGCGCACCAGATCGCCTCGAACCTGCTGGCAGTGGCCTACATGGTGCCGCTCTCCCTCGGCATTGCCACCAGCGCGCGCGTGAGCTTCTGGCTCGGCGCCGGGCAAGCGATCAAGGCTCGCCGCGCCTGCCGCATGGGCTTTGAGCTCACTGCGCTTTGCGCCCTGTTCTTCGCAGGCGCACTGGTGGCGCTGCGCTTCCAGCTGGCCCATGTGTATTCCGACAACCCAGCCGTGATTGCGCTTGCCGCAGCGCTATTGCTGGTGGTGGCGGTGTACCACTTTGCCGATGCGCTGCAGACGCTCTGCGTTTTCGTGCTGCGCTGCTACCGTGTCACGCTTGTGCCGCTGGTCATTTATTGCACGCTGCTCTGGGGGTTCGGGCTCGGCGGGAGCTACCTGTTGGCCTACCGCGGGCTCGGCCCCTGGCCCGCGATGCAGTCGCCCTTGGCGTTCTGGCTCATGAGCGCGGGCGCGCTCGCTGTCACGGCCGTGTTGTTCGGCGCGCTGCTGCGGTGGACGATGCGGCGTTCACTTCGCTAGCACCCGCGCTTCGCGCACCCGGGTGGCCGGGAACACGAGCGCAAAGCGAGAGCCCTTGCCCACCGTGCTCTGGATGCGCAACTCGGCGCCATGCCGCTGCGCAATGTGCTTCACGATCGCCAGGCCCAGCCCGGTGCCGCCGGTCTCGCGCGAACGACTGCGGTCGATGCGATAGAAGCGCTCGGTCAGCCTCGGAATGTGCTCGGCGGCAATGCCGGGGCCGGTATCGCGCACCGCGTATTCGCCGCGTCCGTCGGGCAGCAGCCGCCAGCTCACAGCCACCTCGCCGCCACCTGGCGTGTAGCGGATTGCATTGCTCAGCAGGTTCGACATGGCGCTCTGAAGTTCGGTCGGCGCACCGGAGATTTCGGACTCGGCCTCGATGTCGAACGAAAGGCGATGGCCCTGCGGCGCCAACCGGCCCGACAACCCGCGCGCTTCGTCCTCGCAATGCGCCATGAGCGCGCGGATGCGGATCCACTGGCTGCCGGACGGCGCCGCACTGCCCTCCAGGCGCGAGAGCGTCAGCAGGTCGTTCACCAGCGTTTCCATGCGGTGCGACTGCTGGCTCATCAGCGAGAGATACCGTGCACGCTCGTCCGCATCGAGCGGCAGGTTCTGTAGCGTTTCGACAAAGCCCGCCAGCACGGTGAGCGGCGTGCGGATCTCGTGCGAAACATTGGCGACGAAGTCGCGCCGCATGGCTTCGGCCTGCTCAAGCGCCGTGATGTCCCGCGTCAATAGCATGCGGCGGTTGCCCGCATACGGATGCACCTGCACCGACAGGCGCACCGGATGGCTGCGCTGCTGCGCCTGGCCCGGGCCGGAAGCATCGATGACGACGTCGCGGCTGTAGTTCCACGACGCAAGGTAGGCCACGAAAGCGGGGTCGCGTACAAGATTCGCAAGATGCTGCAGGAGATCGCGTTCGGCATCGATGCCGAACTGGCTTGCCGCCGTCTGGTTGCACCATTCGATGCGACCCTGCTCGTCCAGCAGGATCACGCCGTTGGGCGAGGCTTGGATGGCCGCCAGGAACTCCTGCAACCGGTCTTCGGCCTGTCGCGTCTGCTGCTCGCGTTCGCGCAGCAGCTTGCGGATTCGCTCGGAGAGTTCGCCCCAAACACCGGCTCCGCGCGTCGGCAGGCCTGCCGCGTTATTGCGCAGCACCTGCAGCAGGCGCTCGGCCCGCCATGCATCGAGAGCGAGCCACAGCGCCGCGCCCAGCCAGGCGCCCAGCCATCCGAACTTCCAGCCAAAAATAGCGCCAGCGCCCACTCCTATTGCAATGGACGCTATGAGAAATGTAGCAATACGGAAAGGCATGGCGGGCGATTATCCGCGCCCGCGGACCATGAAAGCCGGCGCGATCAAACCGTGACTTGGGCCGTCAGGCGATAGCCGGCGCCGCGCACCGTTTCAACCATGGGCGAAGCGGCGCCCAGCGATTCGCGCAGGCGCTTCACGTGCACGTCGACCGTGCGTTCCTCGATGTAGACATGGTCGCCCCACACCTTGTCGAGCAGCTGCGCCCGGCTGTGCACGCGCTCCGCGTGCTGCATCAGATAGGCCAGCAGCTTGAATTCGGTCGGACCCACCTTGAGCGCATTGCCCTGCCAGGTGACGCGGTGCGTGGCGGTGTCGAGCGCAAGCTCGCCGATTTCCACGCGTTCCGTGACCACCTCGGGCGCGCGGCGGCGCAGCACGGCGCGGATGCGCGCGAGCATTTCCTGCGTGGAAAACGGCTTGGTGATGTAGTCGTCGGCACCCGCATCGAGACCGGCCACCTTGTCGGGTTCGTCGCCTCGCGCCGTCAGCATCAGGATGGGGATCGCCTTGGTGCGCGCATCCTTGCGCCACTGGCGTGCGAGCTGCAGGCCGCTCTGGCCCGGCAGCATCCAGTCGAGCAGGATCAGATCCGGCAAGAAGGCGTCGATCTCGCGCTGAGCAGCCGCGCCATCCTCTGACCAGATCGGCTCGAAGCCGTTGTGGCGCAGGTTGACGGCGATCAGCTCGGCGATCGACGACTCGTCTTCTACGATCAGGACTCGGGGTTTCTTCATGCTTTGCTTGGAGTCGTTCGCTCGCTGTTACTTCAACGCCGATTCGATTTCCTGCATCGAAGTGTGCCGCACATCGGCACCCTTGACGATGTAGATGATGAATTCGGCGATGTTCTTGGCGTGGTCTCCAATGCGCTCGATGGCCTTGGCCAGGAACAGCAGGTCGAGACTGGCGGAGATCGTGCGCGGGTCTTCCATCATGTAGGTGACCAGCTTGCGCACGAAGCCGTCGAACTCCTTGTCGATCAGGTCGTCGTCCTTCAGGATCGACAGCGCCGCGGCCGTGTCCAGGCGCGCGAACGCGTCGAGCGCGGTGCGCAGCAGGCCCGAGGCCAGGTCGGCCGCAATGCGCAGCTCGTTCGAGGGCAGCGCGCGGGCCGAGCCGCTCTCGATGATCGACTTGACCATGCGCGCGATCTTGTTGGCCTCGTCGCCCACGCGCTCAAGGTTGGCCGTGGTCTTGGAGATGGCAATCAAAAGGCGCAGGTCGCGCGCCGTCGGCTGGCGCCGCGCAATGATCGACGACAGCTCGCGGTCGATCTCGATCTCCATCGCGTTGACGCGGTGCTCGGTTTCCATCACGCGGTCGGCCGCGTCGGCGTCGAACTGCAGCAGCGCATACACCGCCTGGTGGATCTGCGCCTCGACCATGCCGCCAAGCTCCATCACGCGCGACGAAACGCCGTTGAGTTCGCTGTCGAACTGGCTGGAGAGATGTTTTTCAGTCATGTGTGCCTCCTTGGCATCAGCCGAAACGGCCGGTGATGTAGTCCTCGGTCTCCTTGCGCTGCGGCTTGAAGAACATCTGCTCCGTCGCGCCGAACTCGATCAGGTCGCCCAGGTACATGTAGGCGGTGTAGTCGCTGCAGCGTGCGGCCTGCTGCATGTTGTGCGTCACGATGACCACGGTGTACTCGTTTTTCAGCTCGGCAATCAACTCCTCGATCTTCGCAGTCGAGATCGGGTCGAGTGCGGAGCAAGGTTCGTCGAGCAGCAGCACTTCGGGCTTGATGGCAATGCCGCGGGCAATGCACAGGCGCTGCTGCTGGCCGCCGGAAAGCCCCGAGCCGCTTTGCTGGAGCTTGTCGCGCACTTCGGTCCAGAGCGCCGCCTTCTTGAGCGCCCACTCCACGCGGTCGTCCATTTCGCTGGCGCTCAGGTTCTCGAACAGCTTCACGCCGAAGGCGATGTTGTCGTAGATCGACATCGGAAACGGCGTGGGCTTCTGGAACACCATGCCGATCTTTGCGCGAATCAGCGCCACGTCCTGCTTGGACGTGAGCAGGTTCTCGCCGTCCAGTGCAATGGTGCCTTCGGCGCGCTGCTCGGGGTAGAGCTCGAACATGCGGTTGAAGGTGCGCAGCAGGGTCGACTTGCCGCAGCCCGACGGACCGATGAAAGCAGTGACCTTGTTCTCGGGGATCTCGAGGTTGATGCCCTTGAGCGCGTGGAACTTGCCGTAGTAGAAGTTCAGGTCCTTGACCGAGATCTTCGAGCGCGACGGTGTTGCGACGATATTTGGCATGGTTGCTACTTCTTCTTGAATCAGAGTTTGTTGCGCGTGAGGACGCGCGCCAGGATGTTGAGTGCGAGCACGGCCACCGTGATCAGGAACACGCCGGCCCAGGCCAGCTGCTGCCAGTTTTCGTACGGGCTCATCGCAAACTTGAAGATCGTCACCGGCAGGCTGGCCATCGGTTGGCTGATGTCGGCGGTCCAGAACTGGTTGTTCAGCGCGGTAAAGAGAAGCGGAGCGGTTTCGCCGGCGATGCGGGCCACGGCCAGCAGCACACCCGTGACCACACCGGCACGCGCGGCGCGCAACGTGATGCTCAAGATCACTTTCCACTTCGGCGCGCCGAGCGCATAGGCCGCTTCACGCAGTCCCGGAGGCACCAGTTGCAGCATGTTCTCGGTGGTGCGAATCACCACCGGAATCACGATGAGCGCCAGAGACAGCGCACCCGCGAGACCCGAGAAGGTCTTGAAGTAGGCCACCACCACGGCATACACGAACAGGCCGATCACGATCGACGGCGCCGACAGCAGGATGTCGTTGACGAAGCGCGTCACAGATGACAGCCAGCCCTTGGGGTTGTACTCGGCCAGGTAGATGCCAGCCATGATGCCGATCGGGGTGCCCACGAAGGTGGCCAGCGCCACCATCACGAACGAGCCGAAGATGGCGTTGGCGATGCCGCCCGCCTCGTTTGGCGGCGGCGTCATCTCGGTGAACGTGGCAAGCGCCAGGCCGCCGAGGCCCAGGCGCAGCGTCTCCCACAGGATCCAGACGAGCCAGAACACGCCGAACACCATCGCCGCGAGCGACAGCGTGAGCGCGATCTTGTTGACGCGGTTGCGCGCGGCAAACTTGGCCTGGCGGGTTTCAGCGAGCGCCTTCGCGCTCAAGAGGCTTTCAGCAGTACTCACGACTTGGTCCCTTCGCTCTTCTTCATCTGGGCCAGCAGCACCTTCGAGAGCGTCAGCACAACGAAGGTGATGAAGAACAGCACCAGGCCGAGATACATCAGCGCAGCCTGGTGCAGGCCCGCGCCGGCTTCGGCAAACTCATTGGCAAGTGCCGAGGTGATGCTGTTGGCAGCCTCGAACACCGACAGCGAATTGAGCTGGTTCATGTTGCCGATCACGAAGGTGACCGCCATCGTTTCGCCCAGCGCCCGGCCAAGGCCGAGCATGATGCCGCCGATCACGCCGGCCTTGGTGTAGGGCAGCACGACCTTCGAGACCACTTCCCATGTCGTGGAGCCGAGACCGTAGGCCGACTCCTTGAGCAGCGGCGGCGTCACTTCGAACACGTCGCGCATCACCGAGGCGATGAACGGAATGATCATGATCGCGAGAATGATGCCGGCCGAAAGAATGCCGATGCCCACGGGAGGACCCGACACCAGCGCGCCGAGGTACGGCACGCCGGCAAGCAGCTTCTGCAGCGGCTGCTGCACCCAGGTTGACAAGATCGGGCCGAACACCAGGAGGCCCCACATGCCGTACACGATCGACGGCACGGCGGCGAGCAATTCAATGGCCGTGCCCAGCGGGCGCTTGAGCCAGTTGGGTGACAGCTCGGTGAGGAACAGCGCAATGCCGAAGCTCACCGGCACGGCAATCACCAGCGCGATGATCGACGTGGCCAGCGTGCCGTAGATCATGACCAGGCCGCCGTACTCGTTCTGCACCGGGTCCCACACGCTGCTGGTGAGAAAGCCCAGGCCGTACTTCGAGATGGCGGGCCAGGCGCCGGCGATCAATGACAGCAGGATGCCGATCAGCATCGCGAGCGTGAGCAGCGCGGCGCCCTTGGCGGCCCAGCCGAACAGACGGTCGGCCATGGGGCCCGAGCGCGGAGCCTTGGCAGGCGGCGGCGCGGTGGCGCGGCCGCGTTCAGCCGCGAGGTCGATCGTGGATGCGGAAGCAGGATAAGTGGATGACACGGGTCGCTCCGGCAATGACGAATGCGGCGCGTCCTGGAGCGAAGAGCTGCTCATGGATGCGCCGTTCTTGACTTTAGGGTTGATGGCTTACTTGAAGGCGACCGGCTTGCCCGATGCATCCTTCACTTCACCCCATGCCTTGGCGATCGTGGCCTTCACGGCATCGGGCATCGGCACGTAGTCGAGATCGTCGGCCGTCTTGTCGCCGCCCTTGTAGGCCCAGTCGAAGAACTTGAGCACGGTGGTCGCGTTGGCGGGCTTGTCCTGCACCTTGTGCATCAGGATGAAGGTGGCGCCGGTGATGGGCCATGCATCCTTGCCGGCCTGATTGGTCAGCACCTGGTAGAAGCTCTTGTTCCAGTCGGCGCCAGCGGCGGCGGCCTTGAAGGCCGTGTCTTCAGGCGAGACGAAGTTGCCGGCCGCGTTCTGCAGCTGGGCAAAGTTCATCTTGTTCTGCTTGACGTACGCGTACTCGACATAGCCGATCGAGTTGGGCAGGCGGTTCACGAAGGCAGCAACGCCTTCATTGCCCTTGCCACCCGCGCCGGTCGGCCAGTTCACGGCCGTGCCCTCGCCGACCTTCGTCTTCCACTCGGCGTTGACCTTGCTCAGGTAGTTGGTGAACAGGAAGCTGGTGCCCGAGCCATCGGCGCGGCGAACCGGCGCAATGGCAGCGTCCGGCAGGGCCAGCGAGCCATTCAGCGCCTTGATGGCGGGGTCGTTCCACTTGGTGATCTTGCCCAGGTAGATGTCGCCCAGGACCTGGCCGTTGAGCTTCAGTTCGCCAGGCTTGATGCCTGGGATGTTGACCACGGGAATCACGCCGCCGATGACGGTGGGGAACTGCATCAGGCCCTTGGACTGGAGTTCTTCGTCCTTCAGGGGCGCATCGGAAGCGCCGAAATCGACCGTCTTGGCTTCGATCTGCTTCAAGCCCGCGCCCGAACCAACCGATTGGTAATTGATCTTGACGCCCGTGGCCTTGTTGAAATCGGAGGCCCACTTGGCATACAGCGGCGCCGGAAAGCTGGCGCCGGCACCGGTCACGTCTTGTGCGAAAGCGGGAACATGGGCGAAGACCGCGGCCACGAGGCCGGCGGCTGCAAATTTGAAAGTCGTTTTCATATGGCTTCCGTTTAGAAGTAAGAAGTAGTCCCTTTCGGGCTTGGAACGGACTCTAGGAAGCTTGTGTGACATCGGTGTGACACCCGGCCGTAGAGGGAAAATGGCGCTGCTCCCTCCCGGCGTTTGTGACGCTGTCACACAAACGTCATTCGCCGCGCCTAGCCTTTCGAGCCTCGCCACCGGCGAATCGCGGGGGCGGCGCACCTGTCACGGCGCTACGATCAGAGATACCGCCCTCTTCACTACAACTACATGCAAAACGGCACCCGCCTCGCCGCAGTCGATCTCGGCTCCAACAGCTTCAGGCTCGAGATCGGCCAGGTCGACCACGGCCAGATCCACCGCACCGAATACCTCAAGGAAACGGTGCGCCAGGGCAACGGCCTGGACAGCGCCCGAAACCTCACGCCGGAAGCCATGCAGCGCGGCTGGGACGCGCTCGCCCGTTTTGGCGAGCGGCTGGCCGGGTTCAAGCGCTCGCAGGTGCGCGCCGTGGCCACCCAAACGCTGCGCGAGGCCCGCAACCGAGAAGAATTCCTGCTGCGCGCGCGCACCATCCTGGGGTTTGGCATCGACGTGATTCCAGGCCGTGAAGAAGCCCGCCTGATCTACCAGGGCGTGGCGCACATGCTGCCGCACACCGATGCGTCCGACCGGGAACGCCGGCTGGTGGTCGACATCGGCGGGCGTTCTACAGAAATGATCATCGGACGCGCAATGGACGCCGAGCTGATGGAGTCCTACCGCGTCGGCAGCGTCGCGTGGTCGATGAAGCACTTCGCGGAAGGCCTCTTCACCCCGGCGGCATTCCGGGCCGCCGAGGTGGCTGCCAAGGCCGTCCTGGACGACGCGCTCTCGAGTTACACCCGCGACCAGTGGGACGTGGCCTATGGCGCATCAGGGACCATCGGCGCGGTGGGCGACGTGCTGGCCGCGGCAGGCGGCGAGCCGGGCCTGATCACCCGCGACGGCCTCGACTGGCTGGTCGACCGCCTGCTCAAGGCCGGCAGCACCGACAAGCTGCGCATCGACGGCATGCGCGAAGACCGCAAGCCCGTCATCGGCGGCGGCGTGAGCGTGCTGCGGGCGGTGTTCGACCTGCTCGGCATCGACGAGATGAAGGTGGCCCAGGGCGCGCTGCGCCACGGCGTGCTCTACGAATTGCTGGAACGCGACGAAGGCGTGGCCGACATGCGCACCGCCACCGTGGCGCGGCTGGCCAACCGGTTCGCTGTCGACACGGCCCAGGCCCGTCGGGTCGGCGAAACAGCCGCGGCACTGTACGTGCAGCTCGCACCCGCCGCGCGCGGCGGCAGCTCCGGCAGCCGCGCCGGGCGTGCGCTGCGCAAGCTCGGCTGGGCAGCGCAGCTGCACGAAATCGGCACGCTGGTTTCGCACAGCGACTATCACAAGCACGGTGCCTACATCCTGGACAACACCGATGCGCCCGGCTTTGCCGTCAACGAACTGCACGCGCTGGGCCAACTGGTGCTGGGGCAGCGCGGCAAGCTGCGCAAGCTCGATGCCGCATTGGAAGACGAGACCTTCGTGATGCAGCTGCTGTCGCTGCGCCTTGCGGTGATCCTATGCCACGCCCGCCGCGATCCCGATCCGCGGGCACTGCATCTCGCGACGCTGGGCGCCAGGGCATTCACGATCGCCTGCGCGCCAGACTGGGCCGAGGCCTATCCGCAGTCCGCACACCTGCTCCGGGAAGAAGTGCTGGCCTGGCAGAAGACCAGCAGTTGGCGCGTGGAACTCAGCGGCTGCTGAGGCGCTTCACTTCACTTCGCTTTGCGTTGAGGCTGCGTCGAGGCCGGCCGTACGCGTGGGCTCGGCGGTGGCAGCAAGACGCGGCTCGTCGGCGCCGAACATCTCGGAATAAGCCGGCTGCACAGCCTGTGCAAAGCCCTGCCTGAGCCCTTCTCGCGCTCCTTTGGAGTCCTGAAGGAGGCCCTCGTACATGAAGTAGGCCGGTTGCGCCAGGTCGGCGGTGTGGGTTGCCTGGTACACCACCGACTGCTGCTCGTCGCGCAGCACCTGCTCGACGGCGACGAAGGGCTTGAAGCTGGACGTGGAATCGGGGGCGCCGTACGCTGCCGTGATCCGCATCGTCAGCGTGCCGTAGCCAGGGGTGGGCCGATGTCCGAGCGCCTTCATCTCGGCGACCGGGCCGTTGACGCGGTAGGCGGGTGTCAGCTTCACTTCGCGGCCGCTCTCCCGCAGGCGCGCCGCGAAATTTTCCGCGAATTGCCTGCTGAGGGACGGGGCGGCCGCGCTATCGTTCTTCAGTGCCGCCATGAATTCCTTGCTGCGCCGCTCGTTGCGCTCGCCCAGGTTGGCCCGGCTGCCCACTTCGAAACCAAGCGCTACCAGCGTGCCGACGGGTCCCAGAAACCCGGCCAAGCCCACGATGGCGGAACCGCCGCCGTCCACCACGGTGAACTGGTCTTCTTCGTTGTAGAGGAGTTCGATCTTTGCCAGCGATCGGGTGGCGTCGGGGCGTGCCTGCAGTTCGGGCTGGTGTGTCGCACATCCGGCCAGGAGGGCCGCGGCTGCAAGCAGGAATACAAGCGTTTTCATGGCGACTGCGGGGAAGGACCGTTGCGGCAGCGTTCGCCGCCCACTTTGTAAGTTATCGATGCTATTTGTGACTAAATGCATCTGACCCGGGCAGTATGCCAGCCTGGCCCGTTCCGGCCCTTGAGATTTCGTTAAAAAGTTCTCGTCCGGCGCAGATTTAACGCACTAAGTTCTCATGCATTGCGCCAAGAACTCAGCGGGCTTGCGCAGCTTCAGTTGAGCTCGAGGCAGCTGTCTGGGTCGAGGCCGCCCGAACCGTGCGCGGCTCGTCGTCCCCGAACATGCCCGCATAGGCCGGCTGCACGACCCGGTCGAGCCCCTGCTTCAGCCCTTGATGGGCAGCTGCGGTGTCCTTGAGCAAGCCGTCGTACATGAAGTAGGTCGGCTCAGTCACATCAGCGAAGCTGGACGCCTGATGGATTACTGCCTGCTGCTCGTTGCGCAGCAGCTGCTCGACCAGCACGAACGGCTTGAAGCTCGACGTCGCATCAGCGGCGCTGTACGCCGTCGTGATTCGCAGGATCAGCGTGCTGTAGCCGGGCGTGGGACGGAGTTCGGGCACCTGCATCTCGGCGAGCTGTCCGGTCGCGCGCATGAAAGGCGTCACTTTCACCTCGCGGCCGCTGCTGCGCAGGCGCGTTGCCAGTTGCTCCGCGAATTGTCTGTTGAGTGTCATGGCCGCGCCGCTGCTCTTCAAAGCCGCTGTGAACTCCTTGCTGCGCTGGTCGGTGCGGGCGGCCATGCCCATCCGGCTGCTGGTGTCAACGGTCAGAGCCAATATCGCGCCGATGGGCCCCAGGAGCCCCGCGAAGCCCGTCAACCCGGAGCCGCCGCCGTCCGTGACGATGAGCTGGTCTTCCTCGTTGTAGATGAGTTCGACCCTCACGATCGAGCGGGCAGCTTCGTAGCGGGCCTTCAGCGCAGGCTGGGAGGTGTTCGTCGCACAGCCCGACAGGAGGGCTGCGGCAACGAGCAGAAGCGTCAGCATATTCAACGACATGCATGCGTCTCGGCGCAGCATGCTCGTGAAGCTTTTTGGCAGCGGGTGGAGCAGTTTCATGCGTGTTCCCCAGTGAATTGGCCGGCTGGAGCCGCTTCTTTCCCCTCATCGGGGCAAGGCGTCTTGCCGTGGAGTCACTGTAGAAATTGCGCCCCGTGCGCACATGAGCGGTGCGCACCTTCTCCCGGGAGACAAGCGCCCCGCCGCCTTTGGCTGGCCCCATGACAAAGCGCCTGCCCGAAAGAGGCGGTCAAAGATTGCCGCCGCGAAGACGGCGATGGGTGCTAGAGAAGCTCGGGAGACTGCACGGTGACCACCACGGTCTGCACGTCGCCGTCGCGTTCGCGGGTCCGGATCCACCACAGGGAACCCTTGCGAACCGGGCAGCTGTCCTGCTTCAGGCCGAGAAGCAGAGAAATGGCCTGCCCCACCGATGGCTGATGGCCGACCATCAGCACCACCGACTTGCCATTCGGCCAGCCGGCCGCGCCCAGCATGGCCTCGGGCGTGGTGTCCGGCGCGAGTTCGGAGCGCAGCTTGTATTTGCGGCCGAGGGCGAGCACGGTCTGCTCGCAGCGCCGTGCAGGGCTGCAGATGATGCGCGTGCCATCGGGCAGTTGCCGGTCGAGCCAGCTGGCCATGCGTTTGGCCTGCTTTTCACCGCGCGCGGTAAGGGAGCGCTGCAGGTCGTCGCAGCCCTCGGTCCAGTCCTCGGCCTCGGCATGGCGCCAGAAGATCAAGTCCATGCTTGTGGTCTTTCGGTCGTCAGTTGCTGGATGCATCGGAGTGGTGGCCTCGCAATGCATATCGGTTCATCAGCGCGGTCTGTGCGCCATGCGCTTCGATGACGCGCGACGCGCCCTCCTCGCCCGGATGGGTGTCGTGGTCGACGCGCGTATAGATGCCGTCGCCTCCCAGGCCCCAGGCATCGCGCCCGTCGTGCAGATAGGCCACCAGGCATTCGTCGATCAGGCGCTGGCGAAGGCTGGGGTCGGTCACGGGCCAAGCCAGCTCGATGCGCCGCATCATGTTGCGGTTCATCCAGTCGGCGCTCGAAAGGTAGAGCGATTCTTCCTCGCCGCTGCGAAAGTAGAAGACCCGCGAGTGTTCGAGAAAACGTCCGATCACCGAACGCACGCGAACGTTGTCGGTCAGCCCCGGCACCTGCGCCGGCAAGGTGCAAGCGCCGCGCACGATGAGGTCGATCTTCACCCCGCTCTGGCCCGCCCGCATGAGTGCGGCCACCAGTTGCTCGTCGGTGAGCGCATTCATCTTGGCGACGATGCGCGTGGGCTCGCCCGTGGCGGCCGCCAGGCTCAGCGCGTCGATCTGCAAGATGAGGTTCTTGTGCAGGTCGAACGGCGCCAGCCACATGCGGTTGAGCTTGGGCAGCCGGCTCTGGCTGGCAAGATGGACGAACACTGCTTCCATGTCGGCCGTCAGCAGCGGATCGGCCGTCAGGTGGCTGATGTCGGTGTAGAGCCTGGCGGTGCGCGGGTTGTAGTTGCCGGTGGAGAGATGGCCGTAGCGGCGCATCTGCTTGCCTTCGCGGCGCGTCACCAGCAGCATCTTGGCGTGGGTCTTCAAGCCGACCACGCCATACACCACCTGCGCGCCAATCGACTCCAGCATTTCGGCCCAGTTGATGTTGGCCTCTTCGTCGAAGCGCGCCTTGAGCTCCACCACCACGGTCACTTCCTTGCCGCGGCGCACGGCTTCGCGCAGCAGGTCCATCAGTTCAGAATCGGCGCCCGTGCGGTAGATGGTCTGCTTGATGGCCAGCACCTGCGGGTCTTGGACCGCTTCGCGCAAGAACGCGAGCACGCCATCGAAGCTCTCGAAGGGCTGGTGGATCAGCACGTCGCCGCGCTGCAGCCGCTCGAAGAAGGACTGTGCAGGAGACAGCGTGACCGGATACGAGGCGGCGTAAGGCGGGAAGAGCAGCTGCGGCTCCTCCAGCAGATCGATCAATTGGGTCAGCCGCGCCAGATTGACCGGCCCGTGCACGCGGTAGAGCGCCTGCGCGGGCAGGTTGAACTGCGCCAGCAAAAAGCTAGCGAGCGATTCGGCGCAGCTGGCAGACACCTCGAGCCGCACGGCTTGCCCGTAATGCCGGTGCTGCAAGCCTTGTCGCAATGCGGTGCGCAGGTTCTTGACGTCTTCCTCGTCCACCGCAAGATCGGAATGCCGGGTAACGCGGAACTGCGAGAAGTCGCCCACTTCGCGCCCCGGGAACATGCTGGAGAGATGCGCGCGCACCACGCTCGAAAGCGCCACGAACAGCGTCTTGCCGTCAGACACCTTGGCCGGCATGCGGATCACGCGCGGCAGCACGCGCGGCACCTTGACGATCTGGATCGGGTTCTCGCGGCCGAAGGCGTCCTTGCCGCCGAGCCGCACGATGAAATTGAGCGACTTGTTGGCCACCTGCGGAAACGGGTGCGCCGGATCCAATCCGACCGGAATCAGCAGCGGACGCACTTCGCGCTCGAAATATTCGCTGACCCACTTGCGCTGCGCCGCATTGCGTTCGCCGTGCGAAATGATGTGGATGCCGTGCTTTGCAAAGGTCGGCATCAGCTCGTCGTTGTAGAGCGTGTACTGGCGCGCCACCAGCGTGTGGGCCGCCTCGGCCAGCCGCTCGAACGATTCGATGGTGTAGCTGCCCTTCTGGTCGCCGGCACTGCTTGCAATCAGGTGCGGCGCGGCACGCACTTCAAAGAACTCGTCGAGGTTCGACGAAACGATGCACAGGTAGCGAAGACGCTCGATCAGCGGAACTTCGGGCCGGTGGGCCCAGTCGAGCACGCGCTCGTTGAAAGACAGGATGCTGTGATCGCGGTCGAGCAGCGTGAAAGCCGATGCCGCGGACGACAGCGTCCGGTCAGCGGGAGCAGATTGCATGGGCACTGATTCTGGAGCAAGCGGCACGGGAGCACATGTAGGCGGAAATATGACAGTGTCGCCCTCGTTTGTGACGTTTCCGTGACGCTCCTGTGACGCCGGCTGGCCGGCGCCCGGCTCCTCCATGCCAGACGAAGAGGCGGATGGCCTGGCAGCGGGCCGGGCAACCGCCGGCTTCATGCGCCGAGAAAGTGCTTGCGGTAGCGCGACGGCAGGTCGTCGATGCGCATCAGCATCGGCAGGTCCGCGGTGTTGAAGTCGGGGTCCCAGGCCGGCGCGCCCAGCACCTTGGCGCCCAGGCGCAGGTAACCCTTGATCAACGCTGGCGGCTCGACGTCGAGCGCGCCGTCCAGCCTTTCGATTGGCAGCGGCAGCCGCGGCTGCACCTGGTATTGGATCGGCGCCATGTGGCTGGCCGACAGCTGGCGCCAGATGCTGGCCGCCGCGTCGCCGCTGGTCACGCCGTTGTGCGACATGGGAATGCTCGCGCAGCCGATCATGGTGTCGAGCTTGTTGCGATGCATGAAGCCCGCCAGGGCACCCCAGAGCGCGAGGATTACGCCGCCCTGACGATGGTCCGGATGCACGCAACTGCGGCCCAGCTCGACCATGCGCTCGCGCAAGTCGCGCAGGCGGGTCAGGTCGAACTCGGTGTCGCTGTAGGTGCTGCCCACGCGCCGGGCCTGGGCCGGCGTGAGTACGCGGTAAGTTCCAATCACTTGTTGCGTGAGTTCTTCGCGCACCAGCAGGTGCTCGCAGAAATCGTCGAACAGGTCGATGTCGTGGCCCGCCAGCGACGTACTCACGCGTGCGCCCATTTCGCCGACGAACACCTGGTGGCGCAGTCGCTGCGCCGCACGCACTTCGTCCAGGTGGCGCGCCCAGCTCACGGTGATGCCTTGCTTGGCGTCGACGACCACCGGCGGCACCGGCACGGCAGCGGGGGCCTCAGGCACCGCCGTGCGCGCGGCGGCCGGAGCCGGCCACCAGGCGGCGCGCAGTCCGATCTGCGACAGCGGAAACGTCGGGTTGGGCAGTTCTTTCATGGGGAACCCTTTCTGCCGATGGAGTCTCTGCACCTGCGGTGAAACCCGCATGTCAGTGGCATTGCATTTGCATGACGCGGGTTACAGCGTGTTCGACGGGCATGCGCATGAGAGGGCCGCTTGGTTGTCTAATGCGTTGGGTCCGCGACAAGGAGCTTCTGTACATGGCCACAGCCGCAAGCAGCAATTTCGACAATCGTCTTCACCAGACCTTTCCCGTTCTGAGCGACACCGAGATCGCGCGCATTGCGCACTTCGGAGCCGTGCAGCGCTTTGCACGCGGGGAGCGGCTGTTCACCGCCGGGGAAACGAGCCCCGGCATGTTCGTTCTGCTCAAGGGCGTGGTGGCCGTCACGCAGCGCGACGGCCTGGGGCACGTGGTGCCGATCGTGCGCCAAGGCCCGGGCGAATTTCTTGCCGAAGTAGGCCAGTTGAGCGGCCGCCCTTCCCTGGTCGACGGCCATGCCGACGAAGAAGTCGAAGCGCTGATCGTCCCGCCGGCACAGCTGCGCGCGCTTCTCGTGGCCGAGGCCGATCTTGGCGAGCGCATCACCCGTGCGCTGATCCTGCGACGCGTGGCGCTGATCGAATCCGGCGCCAGCGGGCCGGTGCTGATCGGCCAGCCGCAGTCGCCGGACATGGCGCGGCTGGAGAACTTTCTTCGCCGCAACGGCCACCCCTATCACTTGGTCGATGCGGCGGAAGATCCTGATGCCGCGGCGCTGCTGGAACAGTACGGCACCTGCAAGTTGCTGGCCGTGTGCCCTGATGGCTCGGTACTGGTCAATCCGGCGGAGGATGCGCTGGCGCGCTGCTTGGGCATGGTCGACACGGAAGAGCGCGACGAGCTGTACGACGTGGCCGTGGTCGGTGCCGGCCCCGCCGGCCTTGCGACCGCGGTGTATGCGGCCTCAGAGGGGCTGCGCGTGATCGTGCTCGACTGCCGGGCCTTCGGGGGCCAAGCCGGTGCCAGCGCGCGCATCGAGAACTACCTGGGCTTTCCGACCGGCATATCGGGCCAGGCGCTAGCAGGCCGCGCCTTCGTGCAGGCGCAGAAGTTCGGCGTGGAGATGCTGATTCCGGCCAAGGTCACGTCGTTGGACTGCACGCGCGACAACCCTATTGGCGGCCTGCGCATCGCCCTTGCCGACGGCCGAACCATCAACGCGCGCACGGTGGTGATTGCCAGCGGCGCACGCTACCGCCGGCCCGACGTGCCGCGTCTTTCCGAATTCGAAGGCCGCGGCATCTGGTACTGGGCGTCTGCCATCGAAGCCAAGCTTTGTTCGCAGCAGGAGGTGGCGCTGGTCGGCGGCGGCAACTCGGCGGGCCAGGCCGCGGTGTTCCTGTCGCGCCATGCCGCCAAGGTCAACGTGCTGGTGCGCGGCCCTTCGCTCGCGGCCAGCATGTCGCGCTACCTGATCGATCGCATCGAGGCCACGCCCAACATCGAACTGCATCCGCACACTCAGCTGGTGAAGCTGAACGGCGGCTCGGAGCAAGGCCTCACGGGTGCGACCTGGCGCTGCCAGGACACCGGCCTCGAGCACGACTGCGCGGCGCGCAACATCTTTCTTTTCGTCGGCGCCGAACCAGAGACCAGTTGGCTCGACGGCTGCGGTGTGTCGGTCGACAAGCACGGCTTCGTGCTGACGGGCAGCGCGGCCAGCAGCGGCTTTCCGGCGCGGCCGGCCACGGCGCTCGAAGCCAGCGTGCACGGTGTGTTTGCCGTGGGTGACGTGCGCTCCGGCTCGGTCAAGCGCGTGGGCGGCGCTATTGGCGAAGGCGCTGCCGTGGTCGCGCTGATCCACCAGCATCTGTCATCCAATTCAGCCGTGGCCTGATCGGCTTCACCGTTCGTCAGCCGCTTGGGAAATTCCCGCGCCTGCGCGCGTTTGAATGGCCGCGTATATGCTGCCTCCCTCGAATCAACACCCCACATTTGGAGCCCCGCGACATGCCCGCATCGCCCATCGAGGTCTATTCATGGCCCACGCCCAATGGCCACAAGATTCACATCATGCTGGAGGAGTGCGGCCTGCCGTACAACGCCCGGCCAATCAACATCGGCAAGGGTGACCAGTTCACTCCTGACTTCCTGCAGATCAGCCCCAACAACAAGATTCCGGCCATCACCGACCCCGACGGTCCGGACGGCAAGCCGATCTCGCTCTTCGAATCGGGTGCGATCCTCGTCTACCTGGCGGGCAAGACCGGCAAGCTGCTGCCCAAAAGCGATCGCGAGCGTTACGACGTGCTGCAGTGGCTCATGTTCCAGATGGGCGGCGTGGGCCCCATGCTCGGGCAAGCGCATCACTTTCGCATGTATGCGCCCGAGAAGATCAGCTATGCCATCGAGCGCTACAGCAACGAGGCCAAGCGCCTCTACGGCGTGATCGACAAGCAACTGTCGAAGAACAAGTTCATCGCCGGCAAGACCTATTCGATTGCCGACATCGCCATTTTTCCGTGGCTGCGCAGCTGGGAAAACCAGGGCATCACCCTCACCGACTACCCGCACCTGAAGGCCTGGTTCGACGGCATTGCCGCGCGTCCGGCCGTGCAGCGCGGCGTGAAAGTGCTGGCCGATTTGCGCCAGCCGATCACCGGCGACAAGGAGCGCGAGATCCTTTTCGGAAAGACTCAATACGAGAAACGCTGAGAGGCTCAATATCCGGGCTAGAATAGAAGGCTTGTCGGGGTGTAGCGCAGCCTGGTAGCGCATCTGGTTTGGGACCAGAGGGTCGAAGGTTCGAATCCTTTCGCCCCGACCAAAAATGTGAACGCCTGCAATGACGTAAGTTGTTGCAGGCGTTTTGCTTTTTGGCTACCCCATGACAAAAGACCCAGGTACAAATGGTTGAAGCGCCCATGCGCAGCCCGCCACCGGTGGCTACCGTGGTGCCATGTCTACTTCGACATGAACACCATACCCAGGAGCCAGCCAATGAAGGATTGCACATATCCACATGCCGCCCCGACTGCCCACCTGATTCGCCGCGTTGCACGCTCCACCGCCGTGTTGGCCGTCCTCCTGTCCTCGGCCTTGGCTGGGGCGCAAACAGGCAGCGGCCAGAAGGCGAACAAGAGCGAGATCCAGCGCGGCCGCTACCTGGTGATGATCGCGGGCTGCAACGATTGCCACACGCCCGGCTACGCCCCCAAGAACGGCGAGGTCGACGAGAAGCTGTGGCTGACAGGTGACGCCTTGGGCTGGTCCGGCCCGTGGGGCACCACATACCCGGTCAATCTGCGCCTGTTCATGGCTGACATGAGCCAGCAGCAATGGGTGAAGTATGCGCGGACCATGACGCCTCGCCCGCCCATGCCGTGGTTCAACGTGCGAGCGATGACCGACGCAGACTTGAAGGCCATCTACACCTATACCCGCTCGCTTGGTCGCGGCGGCGACCCGGCGCCCGCTTTTGTTCCGCCGGGCACCAAGCCTGCCGGCCCGGTGGTGCAGTTTCCCGGATGAAATGACCTTCGCCGCAGGATGCCTGCGGGAGAGCTGATGCTTGCGTGAAGGTGTGAGATGGCCTGCCCGGAGGGGATCGAACCCCCGACAACCTGCTTAGAAGGCAGGTGCTCTATCCAACTGAGCTACGGGCAGATTCCGGGCCGGAAAGGAAGGCCGGATTCTACCCAACATCCGCGAATGAGCCTGCCGCACAACACGCCGCGTGAAGACTTACACCGCCACGCGCGAGCGGCTGTCGCGGCATGATGCTGCCAACCGCAATTGTCAGCCCATGCACACCGCCGAACCCAACCCTCGACCGCACTTTCCTTCGTGGTGGCGCCTTGGCGCGATTGCCTACACGGCCATGGGCGTGGTGTGCGTCGCGTCATCCGCGGCTTTTCCCGAGAGCGAGGCCGCCATGCTGGCGGCCATCGCGGGGGCTTTGCCATGGTCGCTGGCGCTGCTGACGCTCGATCTGACGCCGGGCGTCGCGCAAACTGCACTCATCCTGCTTGCGGGAGGTTGGGCTTTCAATGCGGCGCTTCTCTGGTGGCTGGCGCGCCGGCGCACCACGCTCCGGTCATCGTCGAGGGGCGACTGACGGGCTCTCCTGCGCTCACGGAGCCTCCGCGAACTGGCATCCGAATGCCTTCGGTGCGATCATTTCCCCTGTTCGATTTCTTGGCCTCGCCAACGAACGCGACCCACCCTGCCCCTCCGAAAGCCTCTTCATGCTTCCAGATACGCACGTCAACACACCGCTGATCGGCCTTGCAGGTGGTCGGCAGTCGCTCGATACACCCGCGCTCCTGCTCGACCTTGGCGCGCTGACGCGCAACATCGAGCGCATGGCCGCCTTTGCCAAGGCACGGGGTGTCGGCCTCAGGCCGCACGTCAAGACCCACAAGTCGGTGCAGATTGCGCGGCGCCAGGTGGCCGCGGGCGCGGTCGGCGTGAGCTGCGTCACGCTGGGCGAGGCGGAGGTGATGGTCAAGGCCGGCATTCCGGGGGTACTGATCACCTCGCCTGCCGTCACTCCGAGCAAGATCGCGCGGGTGGTCAAGCTGGCCAGGCTCGCGGGCCCCGGCGGAATGATGGTGGTGGTGGACGATCCGCGCAACGCGGCTGACCTTGCAGAAGCCACGCTCGGCCTGCCGCACCCGCTCGAGGTGCTGGTCGACTACGGCGCCGGCTACAACCGCACCGGCGCTGCCAGCGAGGCGCAGGTGCTCGAACTCGCACGGCTCATTGCAGCCGAGCCGCGCCTGAAGCTGCGCGGCCTGCAGGCCTATGCCGGCAATCTGCAGCACGTACCCGACCGGCAACAGCGCAGTGCCGCGGCAGCCAGCCTGCGCGAAACCATTGCGCGCATCGTGGCCGAGGCCAAACGCGGCGGCATTCATTTCGAGATCGTCACGGGCGCGGGCACCGGCACCCATGACCTCGATGCAGGACGCGACGCATTCACCGAACTGCAGGCCGGCTCCTATGTCTTCATGGACGCCGAATATTCCCAAGTGCTCGCCGGCCCGGGGCAGTCTTCGCCCTTCGAGGTGTCACTGTTCGTGCAAACCGCGGTGGTCAGCACCCATGCGGCCGACTGGGTCACGGTCGACGGCGGCACCAAGTGCTTTGCAACCGACAGCGGCGTTCCGCTGGTGGCGCGCGGCGCCGATCTGGCGAGCCGTTATGCATTCTTCGGCGATGAACATGGCAAGCTGCTGTTTGCCGGGGAGCGTCCTGCCCTCGGCGAACGCATCGAGTTCGTCACGCCGCACTGCGACCCGACCGTCAATTTGCATGACGCCTATCACGTGGTGGACGGCGACACGCTGATCGCGATTTGGCCGGTGGACGCCCGCGGCAGGCATTGAGCTGCAGCGGCCGACGGAGCAGCGGCTCCTCAGCCGCGAGGCAATGCCGCAAGAAAGGTGGACACGACGATGGCGGCGGCACGGTCCAGCTGAAGAACATCGGCCACATCGAAAGAGTGCGGCACGGTGCGTCCGCTCGTCCCTAGCGGCTTGCGCACCTCGACAAGAACTTCGCTCGCAAGCTCACGGTCGCTGCGCGGGCCTCCGCCAGGGTGCATGACCCACGCATCGATCTGGTCCACCGGGATGCTGCGAAAGACCCCGACGATAGGGACGTACTTGTACCGATCCTCGGCCACTGGGACGGGCACACTGAAGTTGCAGAAAAACGTGGTCGACATGCAGAAGCGCCGTCGCAGTCAAAAAGAAATAATTGTTAGGGAATGTGACAAGTCGCGCCACCCCCCGCCTCCCTTTAATTGACGCCAGACGTGACCTTCATCACACAACGACGGCTCTTTCTGTCGTTAAGTACACGTTTTTGAAATAAAGCCCCCCGGACGGGGGCCCGCGCTCAGGCCGGCGGGTCGAACCGTGGCGGGCGCCGCTCGATGTTGGCTTGCACCGCTTCGACCTGGTTGCGGCTCCCGATCAGAGCCTGCTGCTCCACCGATTCGGCGATCAGCAGATCGCGCGCCCCGTGCGACAGCGCCGCGTTGAGAAGGCGTTTGCCGGCGCGCATGGCGTCGGGACTCTTGGCGGCGATGTCGTGTGCCAACCGAAGCGCTTCCGCGAACGGATCGGCGGCCAGCCGGGTGGCAAAGCCAAGCTGCAGTGCTTCCTCGCCCGAGAAGACGCGTCCCGTGAAGGTGAGTTCGCGCACCACGTCGCTGCGGGCGAGCTCGCGCATCAGCACCATGCCGCCCATGTCGGGCACCAGGCCCCACTTGATTTCCATCACCGACAGCTTGGTGTCGGGCGCGACGATGCGGATGTCTGCACCCAGCGCCACCTGAAGCCCGCCGCCGAAGGCCACGCCATGCACCGCGGCAATGACGGGCACCGGCACCTCGCGCCAGGCCATTGCGACGTACTGGGCCGCGTTCGAAATGCCGTGCGTGCGGGCCGACAGATCTGCGCCGCTTGCTGCCGCGCCCAGCACTGCACTGGCGGCGCCCTTGCCCATGCGCTCGAACGATGCCATGTCCAGGCCTGCGCAAAAGGCCTTGCCCTGGCCCGACATCACCACCGCGCGCACCGTGGCGTCGCCGCACAGTGCCTTGCCCGCGTCGATCAGCGCATCGAACATCGCGGGATCGAGCGCGTTCATCTTGTCGGCCCGTGCAAGCTGCAGTTCCACCACGCCGTCGGGGTGGCGGATCCATTCGATTCGTTCGGCCATTCGGTGTCTCCTTGGGTTTTCTTCGCGCCAGTATCGCCCCGCATGGCGCTCGGCGATGATGGCGGCTGTCGCCTACCCAACACCCTGACCCATGCCTCTGGACCGCCGCATCTTTCTGCAATCAGGCGCCGCCGCCGTGGTAGCGCTGCTTCACCGAAGTGGCGCGATCGCGTCGCCCGCCGCGGACGGCCAAGCCGTGCTCGGTTTCACCGGCGTGCCGGCGTCGCTGCGTGATGCCGTCGTGGTGCCGCCCGAATACGAGTGGCAGCTGCTCTACCCCTGGGGCACGCCGACCGGCATTGCGCGACAACCGATGCCGGCCTTTGCACCCGACGGCGGCAACAGCGCGGACGAGCAGGCGCTGCAGGCTGGCATGCATCACGATGGAATGCATTTCTTTCCGCTCGCGGCACCGGGCCGCGCGCTGCTCGTGATGAACCACGAGTACACGGACGAACAGCTGCTGCATTCCGACGGCGTCAAGGAATGGAACGCACAGAAGGTGCGCAAGTCGCTTCATGCCATGGGCGTCTCGGTCATCGAGGTCCAGTGGACGCGCGAAGGCTGGCGCCAGGTGCGGCCTTCAACTTATGCGCGTCGCGTGCACGGCCGCACGCCCATTCGCATTGCCGGTCCTGCGGCCGGCACTCCGCTGATGCGCACCGCCGCCAATCCGGCCGGCGACGAGGTGCTCGGCACCTTCGCCAACTGCGCCATGGGCGTCACGCCGTGGGGCACCTACCTGACCTGCGAAGAAAACTTTCATGGCTACTTCGGTGGCCCGAAGGAAACGGCGAAAGACATGACGCCCGCGCAGCGCCGCTACGGCACGGTGCCGGGCTCGCAATGGGTGGAGTATTGGCGCTTCGAAGAGCGCTTCGACCTGAGCCGTCATCCGAACGAAGCCCATCGCTTCGGATGGGTGGTGGAGATCGATCCGTTCGATCCCACGGCCAAGCCGATCAAGCGCACGGCGCTCGGCCGCAAGCGCCAGGAGAGCGCGACCTGCACGCTCGCCAAGGACGGACGCGTGGTGGTCTACATGGGCGACGACGCAAGATTCGAATACATCTACAAGTTCGTGAGCCATGGAAAGGTTTCGGCTGGAGGCAGTGCTGCGGCCAACGGGCGCCTGCTCGACGAAGGCACGCTCTTCGTGGCGTGCTTCGATGCCGATGGCCGCGGCCGCTGGCTCGAACTCGTGCATGGCCGCAACGGCATCGATGCGGGCAGCGGCTTCACCGACCAGGCCGAGGTGCTGATCCACGCCAGGCTGGCCGGCGACGTCGTGGGCGGCACCCGGATGGACCGGCCCGAGTGGATCGCGGTGCATCCGCAAACTGGCGAGGTGTACGTCACCCTCACCAACAACAGCCAGCGCGGCAACGCCGGCAAGCCCGCGCCCGATGCCGCCAACCCGCGTGCCGACAACCTCTTCGGCGGCATCCTGCGGTGGCGCGAGGACGACGCCGATGCGGGCAGCACGAGCTTCGCCTGGGAGCACTTCGCGCTGGCAGGCGACCCCGCGCAAGAGAACAGCGGCGCGCGATATCCGTCCGGCGATGCCGACATCTTCGGCAGCCCCGACGGCCTTCACTTCGACAGCGGCGGCCTGCTCTGGATCCAGACCGACATGAGCGGCCAGCTGATCGGCAAGCCGCCCTATGCATCGCTCGGCAACAACCAGATGCTCTGCGCGGACCCCGCGTCAGGCCGCATCAAGCGCTTCCTGACGGCGCCGAACGGTAGCGAGGTCACGGGTTGCGTGGTGACGCCGGACCGACGCACGCTGTTCGTCAACATCCAGCATCCGGGCGAGTCGCGCGACGATGGCAACGCCACACCGAACAGCGCATGGCCCGACGGCACGGCCCTTGGAAGCGCCCGCCCGCGCTCGGCCACGCTGGCCATACGCCGGCGAGACGGCGGGATCGTCGGCACCTGAAATTCATCACAACAAGAGAAGGAGACCGCACATGAGCATCCGCATCGTTCGCCTGGGCACGCCGCGCGCCAGCGGCGAGGGCCTTCGCATCGGCACCGTACGCCGCCCGCCGCGCGGAGTTCCCAAAACCGAGTTCGCCTCGCAGAACTGGTATGACGTGTGGTACCCCAATCTCGCACCTTCCGCTGAGACCATGAAGCTGGGCCAGGAAGCCGAAACGCCCGCGCAATGGAACGCCTTCATGCGCAAGTACAAGGCCGAGATGGCCGAAGCCGACGCGAGCCGAAGCCTCGACCTTCTGGCCGCCCTCTCGCACAGCACGGCCTTCTCGGTGGGCTGCTACTGCGAAGAAGAATCGCGCTGCCATCGCTCGCTGCTGCGCGGCCTGCTGGCCGAGCGCGGAGCGGACATCGCCACCTGAATCACACCTGCGGAAGCGCCATGAAGGCCGGCAGCTTTTCCGCATCGGCGGCAAAGGCGGCGAGCGACGGGTAATCGGCCGGCGCGATGACGTCGGGAATCACCAGTTGTGTGAAGCTCCAAGCCACGGCGCCCGTCAGCGCGGCCTGCCCCATGGAGGCTTCACCAGCCACCGCGGGCAGTTTCCGTATTTCGGCCTCAAGCCCCGCATACGCGGCGGCCAGTTGGTTGCGCACCCTGTCGACCCACGGGGCATGCTGCTTTTCGAGTGGGCGCAGCTTGCGCTCGTAGACGATCTGGACCGTCTTCTCGCACGCTGCGAGCGCGAGCCCCAGCACCCGGAGCGCATGCTGCCGCTCATTGGCGTCCGAGGGCATGAGGCTGCGGCCGGCGATTGTTTCCGCGTAATCGATGATGAGCGTGGAATCCATCAGCAGCGTGCCGTCGTCGCACACCAGCGTCGGCGCCTTGACGACAGGATTGATGGCCTGGAACTGTTCGAAGGTGCTGAAGACCGAGACCGAGCGGTGTTCGAACGGAAGGCCCAAGAGGCGCAGCGAAATGGCCACGCGGCGCACATAGGGCGAGTCGAGCATGCCGACGAGTTGCATCTTCTTTTCTCCTGAATTTTTGTCGAGGCGCAACGATACCCTGTGGTCCCACTGCGCTCGTCAGCGCTGCGCCTTGTCCTTCTGGTTCTGCGCCTCGATGCGCTCGCGCGCGGCGTGCCAGTCGTCGTCACTCCACTGGCGCAGCTCGTAGAAGTTGCCGCCCGTGGCCAGCGCATTGCCGCCATCCATCATGATGCTCTGGCCTGTGAGCCAGTCGCACTGCCCAGGCGCCATGAGAAAGGCTGCCAGGTTCTGCAGTTCACTCATGCGGCCGGTGCGTGCCATCGGGTTGGTCTTCTTGCTGCGCGCGCCGGGCTCCTCGCCGGGATTCAGCCGCTTGCTCATGCCCTCGGTCGGAATCTCGCCTGGCCCGACGGCATTCAGGCGAATGCCGTGGCGCGCCCATTCCACCGCCAGCGACTTTGTCATGACCTCGATGCCGGCCTTGCTCATGGCCGAAGGGACCACGTAGGGGCTACCGTTGTCGACCCATGTGACGATGATGCTCATCACGCTGCGCAAGGCATCGCCCTCCTTCCATTTGCCGGCCTTGGCCTCGGCCACCCAGCGCTTGCCGACAGCCTGCGTGACGTAGAAGCTGCCGTGAAAGACGATGTTCGCAATGGCATCGAAAGCGCGCGGAGACAGGCTCTCGGTCGGCGCCACGAAGTTGCCCGCCGCATTGTTGACGAGCCCCGTGAGCCCGCCACTCTGGAACAGGCTTTCCACCATTTCGTCGACGTTCTGCGCATTGCGGATGTCGACGCCGAATGTGTCGATGCGGCGCTCTGGAAACTGCTGCCGCCACTCGGCCGCGGTTTCGTCGCAGACCGATTGGCGCCGGCCGCAGATGGCCACGTCGGCACCCAGGCCCAGAAAGCGCTCGGCCATGGCCCGGCCGAGGCCAGTGCCGCCGCCGGTCACGAGAATGCGCTGGCCGCTCATGAGGGACGCTTCAAACATGGTGGTCTCCTTGGTCGTCGTTGCAACAGCGGCAGGAGGCGGTCTGCCGTGGCACATGCTACGCCGCAGCGGCTGCCATGGCTTGCGAAATCTGGCTCCCCCGCCAAGGTGAAAATGGCTGTAGCCCTGTACTCTGGAACTATGCCCATGCCAAGTCCCGCTGCCTCCTCTTTCCAGCCGCTCGCGGGCGTCCGCGTCTTGAGCCTGGCGCTCAACCTTCCCGGCCCCGCCGCCCTGTTGCGCTGCCGCGGAATGGGCGCCACCTGCGTGAAGCTCGAGCCGCCCGCCGGCGACCCGATGGCGCTGTACAACAAGGCCGCGTATGCCGCCATGCACGAAGGCATTGCCGTTCAGGCTGCCGACCTCAAGACCGACGCCGGGCAGGCACAACTGCACGCCGAACTCGCCCGGACCGACGTGCTTTTGACTTCCTTCCGGCCCTCCGCCCTCGGCAAGCTGAAGCTGGACTGGGCCTCGCTCCAGTCGCGTCATCCGTCGCTGTGCCAAGTCGCGATCGTCGGCGCACCCGGTGCGCGCGCCGAAGAACCAGGGCACGACCTGACCTATGTCGCCGAAAGCGGACTCGTCACCGGCACCGAGCTGCCTCCAACGCTGTACGCGGACATGGGCGGCGCGCTGCTCGCAGCGGGAGCGGTGCTGCAAGCCACCCTGCACGCGCGTTCGGCAGCGGGCGCAAAAGGCATCTACCTCGAAGTGGCGCTCAATGCCTCGGCAGACTGGCTGGCGCTGCCGCGCACCTGGGGACTTACCCGGCCCGAAGGCGCAGTGGGCGGGGCGCACGCGGGCTACCGCGTCTATCCCTGCGCCGACGGGCGCGTGGCCGTTGCGGCGCTGGAGCCGCACTTTGCGGCCCGTCTCTGCGAAGCCGCTGGCGTGGCGCCGCCCGACATGTTCGCCACGGCCACGCGGGAGGGCATTGCCGCGTGGTTTCGCACCCGCACGCGCGCCGAGCTCGACGCCATGGCGCGCGAACGCGATGTGCCGCTGCTCACCCTGGCCGACTGAGTCTCAACGCTTCGTGCCGTCGCGCTGCCGGTCCTCTCGCTTGAGCGCCAGGTAGGTGTCCAGATCGACCTCGTGCAGCTGCCGCGGATACTGCTCGGCGGCTGCAAACCAGGCACGCTCGCGCCGCTCGGAGGGTGCGCCGACCCCTGACAAGAGGTAGGCGTCCAGAGTGAGAAAGTAGCGCATGGCATTGCGCTCCACCAGCCCGCGCAGGCCGCGGATGTACTCGGGCTGGCCGTCCGCGCCTTTGCCCTCCACGGTGAAGCCCACCTTGTCGCGGCCGAAGGTGGCAAGGTAGGCCTGCGTGGCCATGCGAACCATCATGTTGTGGTCGTAGCTGTAGCTGAAGTGCAGGAAGCTCCTTCGATCGTCGAGCGCCACCGCTTCGAGCGTGACACGGTAGTTGCTGGTGCCCAGCGGCCCGCTGGCCGCGTTCATCTCGACCGACAGGTACTCCGGCGTTGCACTGGCCACTCGATAGACGAAAGGCAACTCAAAGGCCTGCTCCACCGGCTTGTCGTAGCGCCGCACGACGAACAGCGTCAGCATGTCCTGCCCTTGCGACGTGCTGCCCGCGCGGCAGCGGCGGTTGTTGATGTGAAGCGCGAGCAGTTCGCACCATTGAGTCGATTGCTTGAGTGCGGCGCTTATCTCAGGCAGCGGATGGTCCACTACCGCATGGATGTCGCCCTGCAGCCCGCTCGGCGTCTCTTGCGAATCGAGCTGGATCGGCCGCCCGAAGCTGCTGCGCGCGAGCTTGCCGCTCATGCGCTGATGCGTGGCGCGCAAGGCGTCGGCGGCGGCGGACGCAGAAGCGGAATTGCCCCCTGGCTCGGATGGCAACGCCGCAGCATGGGCCGAAGCCGCGAACAGAACAGCCCCCGCCAAGGTGCGCAACCATGATGCCGGCAGAAAAACGGGACTGCTCATAGGTCCACACCATACAACGAGTGGTCTCCAGCGCCACTCAGCGCCTCGTTTGACCATTCTTGCGCGCCGCATGGAAAGCCAGGCACCCCAGCGACAAGGGAGAATCGGATGCATGTGCCCCACCCCTGCTCGCCACCGACCATGAAGCGCCAAGGCCGACTCGTACGCTGGGAGGCCGAGCGCGGCTTCGGCTTCATCCGCAGTCCGGACGTGTCGGCCGACGTGTTCGTGCACCTGCGCGACTTCAGCGACCGGCAGCTGAACCCACAGGTCGGCATGGAACTGAGCTTCGAAGAGATCCACGTCGGGGGCAAGGGACCACGCGCCGTGGCCGTGCAGGCAACGTCGGCCGGCGCCTCGCGAGCGCCACCACCGAACCGTGCGCCGATCGGCAGCAATCGCCGTCCTGCACCTCGCGCACCTCTCGCACCAACGCGTCGCGCGAGTGCGCCAGAATCACCTGCTTCGTGGGGCGTTCTTTTTATCCTGGCCTACGGTGTGTTGCTTGGCGCAGCCGTCTGGTCGGGCCGCTTGTCACCGCTGGCGCTCGGTGTCGTTCCAGCGTTGAGCCTGCTGACCTTCTGCGCCTATGCGCTAGACAAGAACGCGGCCCAGACGGGCCGCTGGCGCACGAAGGAGAACACCCTGCACCTTTTCGCGCTGACGGGTGGCTGGCCAGGAGCCTGGGCCGCGCAAAGGCTGTTGCGCCACAAGTCAAGCAAGCAGAGCTTCCTGACCGTGTATCGCGTCACGGTCGCAGTTCACTGCGCCGCAGTGCTGGCCTGGGTTTTCTGGCTGGCGGGTGCTTGGCCGGCGCTCTGGCGTTAGGCTCCTCCCCTCTTTACAAGGAACCTCCATGCCATTCGTTCGAATCGAACTGTCGGATGCGTCGCCGGAAACGCTCGGTCCCGCCATTGGCGACGTGATCTACCAGGTAATGACCGAGACCATCAATGTGCCGAAGGACGACAAGTTCCAGGTCATCACGCGACATGCCGCACAAGACCTCGTCCATCCGAAGAGCTATCTCGGGGTCGAATATTCATCGGGGTTCGTGTTGATTCAGATCACGCTGAACCAGGGTCGCACGATCGAGATGAAAAAGGCGTTCTACAAGCGCCTGGCCGACGACCTGAACCAGAAGCTGGGCATCCGCCGCGAGGACGTCTTCATCAACCTTGTCGAGGTGATGAAGGAGAACTGGTCGTTCGGGAACGGCGAGATGCAGTACGCGACCTAGCGCTTGCCCGCCGCGCCCCGCTCAGCGCACCTTGCGTGAAGGCTTGCCAATCGGCTTGCTGCCGTTGTCACGCGGCGGCAGGCCAGTGTGCTGCGTGAGGATGCGGCCCTTGGAAGGCTTGACCGGCGCCAGCCTGACCGGGGCCGATGCCTTGGCCTTCGTCGCGACAGCAGGCGCGGTGGTCGAGTTCTTGCGCCGCGCGCTGGTGTAGCCGCCATCGGTCAGCGGCTGCCAGGTCGGAATGAGGTGGTGCTTGCCGTTGCCGATCAGGTCTGCGCGGCCCATGCTCTTCAGCGCTTCTCGAAGCAGCGGCCAGTTGTTGGCGTCGTGGTAGCGCAGGAACGCCTTGTGCAGCCGGCGGCGCTTGTCGCCGCGCACGATGTCCACCGTCTCGCTGTCGCGCGTGATCTTGCGCAGCGGGTTCTTGTTGGTGTGGTACATCGTCGTGGCCGTGGCCATCGGACTCGGATAGAACGTTTGCACCTGGTCGGCGCGGAAGCCGTTCTTCTTGAGCCAGATCGCGAGGTTCATCATGTCCTCGTCGCTGGTGCCCGGATGCGCGGCAATGAAGTACGGAATGAGGTACTGCTTCTTGCCCGCCTCGGCCGAGAACTTCTCGAACATCTGCTTGAACTTGTCGTAGCTGCCGATGCCGGGCTTCATCATCTTGGTGAGCGGGCCCTGCTCGGTGTGCTCAGGAGCGATCTTCAGGTAGCCGCCCACGTGGTGCTGCACCAGCTCCTTCACGTATTCCGGCGACTGCACGGCCAGGTCGTAGCGCAGGCCCGAGCCGATCAGAATCTTCTTGATGCCCCGCAGCGCACGCGCGCGGCGGTAGATCTTGATGAGGGGATCGTGATTAGTGCCCAGGTTCTGACAAATGCCCGGGTACACGCAGCTGGGCTTGCGGCAGGCGGCCTCGATCTCGGCGCTCTTGCAGCCGAGGCGGTACATGTTGGCCGTGGGGCCGCCCAGGTCGGAGATGGTGCCGGTGAAGCCGCTCACGCTGTCGCGGATGGCCTCGACCTCCTTGATGATCGATTCTTCCGAGCGGCTCTGGATGATGCGGCCCTCGTGCTCGGTAATGGAGCAGAAGGTGCAGCCGCCGAAGCAGCCGCGCATGATGTTCACGCTGAAGCGGATCATTTCCCACGCGGGGATCTTGGTGGCGCCGTCGTGGCTGCCGTTTTCGTCGGCATAGCGCGGATGCGGGCTGCGTGCGTACGGCAGGTCGAACACGTAGTCCATCTCGGCCGTGGTGAGCGGAATAGGCGGCGGGTTGATCCATACGTCGCGTGCCGTGGTGCCCTCGCCGTGCGCCTGCACCAGCGCGCGGGCGTTGCCGGGGTTGGTCTCCAGGTGCAGCACGCGGTTGGCGTGGGCGTAGAGCACCGGATCGGCGCGCACTTGTTCGTATGAAGGCAGGCGAATCACGCTGCGGTCGCGCGGCGGCACCTTGATCTTGGCGCGCTGCTGGAGCGCAGGGTTCGGCACGAAGGTCAGCGGCTTGATGGCCGGGTTCACGGCGCTCATTGCGGCGCCCGCTTCGGCGGCTTGCGCCACGGCCTGGGCCTCGTCTTCCTTCGCACACGTGGCGCCGTTGGCCTTGGCCTGCTCCGACACCATGAGGTACGGATTGACGTGGGCCTCGACGCGGCCAGGCTCGTCCACGCTGGTGGAGTTGATCTCGAACCACTCTTCGGGCGTGTCGCGCCGCACGAACGCGGTGCCGCGCACGTCGGTAATTTCGTGCACCGGCTCGCGGGCTGCCAGCCGATGGGCGATTTCGACGATTGCGCGCTCGGCGTTGCCGTACAGCAGCAGGTCGCACTTCGAATCGACCACGATCGAGCGGCGGACCTTGTCCGACCAGTAGTCGTAATGGGCAATGCGGCGCAGCGACCCTTCGATGCCGCCGAGGATGATCGGCACGTCGTTCCAGGCTTCCTTGCAGCGCTGCGAATAGACGATGGCCGCGCGGTCGGGCCGAGCGCCGCCGACGTCGCCGGGGGTGTAGGCGTCGTCGCTGCGAATCTTGCGGTCCGCGGTGTAGCGGTTGATCATCGAATCCATGTTCCCGGCGGTCACGCCGAAGAACAGGTTCGGCTTGCCCAGCACCTTGAACGGGTCGGCGCTCTGCCAGTCAGGCTGCGCAATGATGCCGACGCGAAAGCCCTGCGCCTCCAGCATGCGGCCGATCACGGCCATGCCGAAGCTCGGATGGTCGACGTAGGCGTCGCCCGTCACCACGATGATGTCGCAGCTGTCCCAGCCGAGCGCGTCCATTTCCTTGCGCGTGGTGGGCAAGAATTTGGCCGTGCCGAATCGGGCCGCCCAGTACTTGCGGTAGCTGGTTAGTGGCTTGGCGGCACGCGCAAAAAAGGAGACGTCGACGGGGGCGTTCATCAGTGGGGATTTGGGCGGCGCGGCTTGGCGGGCACGGCGCCGCAGTGGGCAACCCGCGATTTTAGGGTTTTCCACCACTTCTGTCGCGTCGGCGCTTGTTGACGCGACGATGGCAAGGCCTTTAAATAGTTGCCTCAGTCAATAATCAATATGACAACAGCAACCGTTTCCAGCAATCCGGCAACGCCACATCCTGCCGCAGTCAAGGCCATCCGTCGTTTCAACCGCTTCTATACCAGCCGAATCGGCGTGCTGGACCCGTACCTTAGCAGCGACATGTCGCTGACCGATGTCCGCGTGCTGTACGAGCTGGCTCACCGGAAAACGCCAGTGGCCAGCGAGATCGGGCGCGATCTGCGGCTCGACGCCGGCTACCTGAGCCGCATCCTGCGCCGCTTCGAGGCGGCGGGCTGGCTCGCGCGTGAGCCTCACGGCCGCGACGCGCGGCAAAGCGTGCTGCGGCTCACAGAAGCCGGCCACGCCGCGTTTGCGCCATTGCAACAAAAGTCGCGCGACGAGGCGGCGGCCCTGCTCTCCCCGCTGCCACCCGGCGACCGCCAGCAGGTGGTCGACGCCATGGCACGCATCGAGCGCCTGCTCGATCCGGCCTCCGCTCCCTCGGCGCGCACCCGCACTGTCGTTCTGCGCGATCCGGCTCCGGGCGACATGGGTTGGGTGGTGCAGCAGCACGGCGAGCTGTATGCGCGCGAGTACGGCTGGAACAGCGAGTTCGAGGCGCTGGTGGCCGACATCGTGGCCCAGTTCGTGCGCAAGTTTCAGCCGGCATGGGAGAAGTGCTGGATTGCCGAGCTCGACGGCGAACGCGTGGGCGCGATCTTCGTGGTGCGCAAATCGGCCACCACGGCGCAGTTGCGCCTGCTGCTGCTCGCGCCCGCGGCACGCGGCCTGGGCCTGGGTGCGCGCCTCACCGACGAATGCATTGCCTTCGCTCGCGCCAAGGGCTACCGAAAGATGGTGCTCTGGACCAACAGCTGCCTGGAGGCCGCCCGCGCCATCTACGCCAAGCGCGGCTTCAAGCTCGACAAGGCAGAGCCCTATGAGGGCTTCGGCCAGCAGCTCGTGGGCGAGACCTGGTCGCTCAAGCTGCGGTAGACGCGGCGCGCCGTCCCCTCTGCCACAGCTTCTTGAGCAAGGGGGCAAACCACACTAGCAGCACCACGACCGCCAAACTCGCGGCAATCGGCCGCGACACGAAGCCGGCCAGATTGCCGTCCGACTTGATCATGGAGGTGATGAAGTTTTCCTCGAGCATGCCGCCGAGCACCACGCCAAGGATGGCCGGGGCGATCGGAAAGTCGTTCTCCTCGAGCAGGTAGGCCACGATGCCGGCCACCAGCATCACACCCACGTCGAACAGCGAGTTGTTGATGGCGAACGCACCCACCACGCAGAACAGCAGGATGAGCGGCATCAGCACGTTGCGCGGCACCCGCAGGATGCGCTTGGACACCTTGATGCACAGGATGCCGAGTGGAATCATGATGATGTTGGCAATGATGAACAGCATGAACACCGCGTAGATGTTCTGCGGGTTCGTGGTGAACAGCGTCGGCCCTGGATTCAGGTTCTTCATGTAGAGCACGCCAATCACGATGGCGGTGATCGAGTCGCCCGGAATGCCGAACACCAGCGCCGGAATCCACGCGCCGGCCAGCGCGCTGTTATTGGCCGAGCCCGATTCGACGATGCCCTCGACATGGCCCGTGCCGAACTTCTCGGGCTCTTTCGAGAATTTCTTGCTCATGGCGTACGACATCCAGGCCGCGATGTCGGCGCCCGCGCCGGGCAAGGCGCCCACCGCCGTGCCCAGCACGCTGCCGCGCAATATCTGCACCGGATACTTCTTGGCCAGCGCCCATTGGCCCGCCAGCACCCGGCCCACTTTCTCGACCACGATCTCCCCGGGCGGCAGCGTGTCGACGGCGAAGCGGATCACCTCCGAGATGGCGAACATGCCGATCATCATCGGGATCATGCCGATGCCGCCGGTCATTTCGGCATTGCCGAACGTGAAGCGCGGAAACCCCGCCGGATTGCCCAGCCCCACACAGGCCACAAGCAAGCCGAGCAGCAGCGTGACGAGGCCCTTGAGCGGCCGGTCGGAGGTGATGAACACCGCGCAGGTCAGGCCCAGCAGCACGAGCCAGAAGTACTCGAAGGAACTGAAGTTGAGCGCAAAGTCAGCCAGCACCGGCGCTGCCACGATCAGCACCACGGTGCCGAAGAGCCCTCCCACTGCCGAGAACACCAGGCCCGCGCCCAGCGCGGTTTCGGCCATGCCCTTTCGCGTCATGGCGAACGCCTCGTCGGTGTAGGCCGCGGATGCGGGGGTGCCCGGAATGCGCAACAGGCAACCCGGGATGTCACCCGAGAAGATGGCCATGGCGGTGGACGTGACCATGGCCGCGATAGCGGGAATCGGCGGCATGAAGAAGGTTACCGGCACCAGCAGTGCCACCGCCATGGTGGCCGACAAGCCCGGTACCGCGCCAACGAACAGGCCATAGAGCGAAGCCAGCACCATCACGAGGATGGTGTAGGGCTCGAAGACCATCGAGAAAGCCTGCAAGAGTGCTGCCGACATGGGTGATGCTTTCCGGTTACCAGGCAATGGGCGTCAGAAGGCCCCAGGGAAGCGGCACGCGCAACAGCTTGTAGAACGCTGCATGGATGAGCAGCGTGGCAATCAAGGATATGAGCACCGCGCGACCCGGCGGCACGCGCATCGCAAGCATCAGTGCCAAGAGCGAGATGGCCGCGGTGGGCAGGAACCCGAGCCACTCGGAGGCGAACACGTAGAACAGCACCGCGCCTATGACCAGTGCGGCAGCCAGCATATGGCGCGGCGATGCGGCCCAGTCGCCGAGCCGCACCCAGGCCATGGCGTGCCGCTGCCGCCAACCCTTGACCAGAAGCATGGCGCCGCTCACGCACAGCCCCACCGCAATCAGTCCCGGAAACAGCGCTGGCCCCACCTGTTGGCCGGGCATGCCGGGATAGCCTCGCACTACGGCCAGCACGAGAGCGCCGAGCGCCAGCAGAATGAATCCGAAGACCGCGTCGTTGAACTTCATGGCGCTGTGCCTCCGGCACCTCCGCCCACGCCTTCCGCGGCACTCACTTGACGATACCCACGGCCTTCATCGTGGCGCCGAGTTCGGCATCGGACTTCGCCATGTACGTCGCAAAATCATCAGGTCCCGCGTAGATCACGCCAAAGCCGCGCGACGCCATGAAGTCGGTGTACTCCTTGCTGGCCACCACCTTCTTGAGCGCGGCCGCCAGCTTGTCGCGCACGTCGGCGGGCAGGCCCTTCGGCGCGACGATGCCGCGCCATGCCGCCATCGACCAGTCGCTGCCGATGGCTGCCTTGAGCGTGGGCACGTTGGGGTACAGCGCCGAAGGCTTGTCGCTCATGACAGCAAGGCTCTTGATCTTGCCGGCATCGATCAGCGAGCGCGCCTCGGGCAGCGAGACGGGCGCGATATCGACGCCACCCGCCACCACGTCCTGCAGGCCGGGTGCCGCGCCATTGCTGGGCACCCATGGCACTGCCGCGGGATCGATCTTCTGGTCGCGCAGAAGGCCCGCGATGGCCAGGTGCCAGATGCCGCCCTGCCCCGTGCCGGAAGCCTTCAATTTGCCGGGGCTTGCCTTGATGGCCGCCATCAGCTCGGCGACCGTCTTGTAGGGTGCGTCGGCGCGGACCTGGATGCCCGCCGGATCGAGGTTGGCAAGGCCGATCGGCGTGTACGAGGTGCTGTTCAGCGGTGTGAGGCCCTGCCAATGCATCATGCCAATCTCGACCGTCGCCATGCCGATGGTGTAGCCGTCCGGCGGTGCGGCGGCAATGGCCGCGTGGCCGACCACGCCATTGCCGCCGGTGCGGTTGACGACCGTGAATGGCTGGCCGAGTTCCTTTTCGAGCAGGCTCGCGATGATGCGGGCCGTGGCATCGGTGCCGCCGCCCGCACCCCACGGAACGATCAGCGTGACGGGCCGGCTCGGATACGCCTGGGCTGCCGCGGGAGCCGCCGCCGCAAACATTGCGAGCCCTGCCGCGACACCTGCGGCATGGGCCACGAAAGAGCGCCGTGAAAAGAAGCGGGCTGAAGGAACACGCATGGTCTTTGTCTCCTGGCGAAAGTCATTGGTATGACGATTGAAAGGCAAGAAAGGTTTTTCTCACAGTTCGCTTGCCAGAGACATTAGGGTGAACCATCGTGTCCCGCATGCAGCGGGCGCTATTTCGCTACTGCATGAACCAGCCGTGGCTCACCACCAGCGACTGGCCAGTGAGCGCATTGGTCGGGAAGGCCGCGAACAGCAACGCCACGCGGGCCACGTCGTCGGTGGTGGTGAATTCGCCATCGACCGTCTCCTTGAGCATCACGTTCTTGATGACTTGTTCCTCGGTAATGCCAAGCGTCTTCGCCTGCTCCGGAATCTGCTTCTCGACCAGCGGCGTGCGCACGAAGCCCGGGCAGATCACGTTGGCGCGCACGCCATGCTTCGCGCCTTCCTTGGCGACCGTCTTGGCCAGGCCGATGAGGCCGTGCTTGGCCGTGACGTAAGGCGCCTTCAGCAGCGAAGCTTCTTTCGAATGCACCGATCCCATGTAGATCACGCTGCCGCCGCGGCCCTGGGCATACATGTGCTTGAGGCAGGCCTTGGTTGTGAGAAAGGCACCGTCGAGGTGGATGGCGAGCATCTTCTTCCAGTCGGCAAAGCTGAACTCTTCGACCGGATGAACGATCTGCACGCCGGCATTGCTGATCAGGATGTCGATGCCGCCGTAAGCCTTGGCAGCTTCCTCGACCGAGGCATTGACCTGGTCTTCGCTGGTCACGTCCACGGCCACGCCGATCGCCTGCGCGCCCGTGGCTTGCAGTTCAGCCGCGGTGGCGTCGGCGGCCTGCTTGTTGAGGTCGGCGATGACGACCTTGGCCCCCTCGCGCGCAAACAGAATGGCAATTTCCTTGCCGATGCCGCTGGCCGAACCGGTGATGAACGCGACCTTGTCCTTGAGTTGCATGGTGAGTGTCCTTGAGGAATGGAAAGAAGTGAGAAAAGCGCGTTGCAAGAAGCGGGCTAGTACGGGCTCGCCCGCATTCAGCGCAAGAGCCCTGGACGCTTGACGCGCCCCAACCCCGGCTCGCCGAGGTCGAAGGTGGTCACGCCGTTCACGGTGGCATCGCTGCGCAAGGTTTCAGGATGCGCCAGCGTGCAGCGCATGTCGCGCGCACCGGCCTCCCAGTGCTCTTCGACCGCGGCGCGCGAGAACTCGTAGTCCTTCGATTCGAGCTCGTAGGGCTTGTCGCGGTAGATCAGGTGAAAGATGTCGATGGGATGGTGCGTGAGCTCGGCCTGCACCGCGAGCACCGAGGGGTCGTTGCGCAGGTGCGCGGGCAGCTTGGAGATCAGGTCTGCAATCGCTTGCTGAAGGTTCAGGTTGGCAGCCAGCGCATCGGTGTTCATGCGGGTGCGGCTCGAGTAGGTGATGTCCTTCTGCCGCTCCTGCACGCCCGCCAGCGTGCGCGGCATTTCGCCGCGCGCATTGAAAAGGTCGACCTGCAGCACCACCAGCGGCTCGGAGCGCGGATGGATGTCGAGCACGTATTGCAGCGGCGTGTTCGAGACGATGCCGCCATCCCAGTAGTCGTCGCCGTCGATGTGGACGGGAGCAAAGCCCGGCGGCAGCGCGCCGCTGGCCATGATGTGCTCCGGCCCGATGCGCTGGCGCGTGTTGTCGAAGTACACCGAGTTGCCGGTGCGCACGTCGACCGCGCCGACGCTGAAGCGTGCCTCGCACGCGTTGATGCGGTCGAAGTCGATCAGCCGTTCTAGCGTGAGCTTGAGCGGCGTGGTGTCGTAGTAGCTCAAGAGCGGTGCCGCGGCGCCCAGCAGCAGCGCGGGCGAGTAGCGCGGCTCGAAGAAGCCAGGAATACCCACTAGCGATGCCATGACCGCACTCCACTGGTTCTGTGCGGCGCGATCGCCAAGCCAGCCAGGCAGGCGCTGCGCCGGGCCGGATGAAACCAAGTGCCAAAACTCACGCAGCCGATCGACCCGCTGCTCGGGCGCATTGCCCGCGATCAGCGCCGCGTTGATTGCGCCGATCGAGACGCCCGCAATCCAGTGCGGCTGCAAATCAGTTTCGCTGAGCGCGGCATACACGCCGGCTTGATAGGCGCCGAGCGCGCCCCCTCCCTGCAGCACAAGGGCCTTGCGCGCGGCGCGCATGTCGTCGCGCCGTTCCTCGAAATTGTTGAGAGTCTTCTTGCGTGCGGTGCGGGGCTTCTGAGGCTTTGTCGTCATAGGGCTTCATTTGACACCAGCCCCGCGGCCGCAAGCTGACCAGCCACCTCACATCTTGGGCAGCATCTGTCCCCGGATTTCACCTGCAGGATTGGCAGCGGTGTGGATGTTGGCGTACCACTTGCCGGCCATCAGGTCGGCCGCCTGCGCCGGCGTGAGCGTGGCCTGGCCTTCGATCGGGCTCGCCGGATTGGCGAACGGCAGCGCCACGCCGGCATTGGCGCCCGCAGCGGCGGGCCCGTGGAAGTGACCGGCCGTGGCCGGGCCGCTCAGGCCGGTATAGGTGATCTTGTACTTCAGAACGTTCGTGTCCTTGTTGAGCCAGGCCTCCGCCATGCCGCTGCCGCGCGTCATGTTGGGCGGCACTTCGCTGGCGGCGTTCATGGCGCCGCTGAAGCTCGCGGTGTTCGACTTCGACATCATCCCGCATCCGGCGAGCGCGGCAGTGGCCAGGCCCGCAATGAGGGTTGCGCGCAAATAGGTGCCATATCGGTTCATGAGCTGTATCTCCTGAGTTATGAGGACCGCTACAGCATAGGCAGGCTGGGCGCATGACCTTGTCGGCCACCACCGCGACTTTGCGGGCTGAAAGAAAATGCGGCGATGACCTCCCCCGACTTCCCCACTGCCCTCGACATCGTCAACTTCTGGCGCGACGCCGGGCCCGAACGCTGGTTTGCCAAGAACGATGCTTTCGATGCCGAGTTCCGCACGCGCTTTCTCGGCGCGCACGAGGCGGCCGCCCGCGGCGAACTCGACCATTGGGCCAAGGAGCCCGAAGGCGCACTGGCCCTGCTGGTGCTGCTCGACCAGTTTCCGCGCAACACCTTTCGCGGCCACGCGCGCGCCTTCGCGACCGACCCAAAGGCGCTGGCCGTCGCCCGAGAAGCCATCGAGGCTGGCTTCGACCTCCAAGTCGACGAAGCCCTCCGGCGCTTTTTCTACCTGCCCTTCATGCACTCCGAATCGCTGGCGGACCAGGAGCGCTCGGTCGAGCTGAACGCCGCGCTCGATGCCAACACCCAGCGCTTTGCGGTCTTGCACCGCGACATCATTGCGCGCTTCGGCCGGTTTCCCCATCGCAACGCGCTGTTCGGGCGCACCACCACGGCGGAGGAACAGCGCTTCCTGGACGAAGGCGGCTTCGCGGGCTAGCTCTTCCGCGGCAGCGGCGCCGCACGTGTCGGCGAAGGATTGGCTGCCTCGCCGGCGTCCTTGGCGTGCTTGAGCGAGCCGTAGGTCTTGGCATACACCCAGGTGAACTCGGCCCCCAGGAGAAAGATCTGCGCCGAGTAGTACACCCACACCAGCACCACCACCAGCGAGCCCGCGGCGCCATAGCCCGAGGCCACGCTGCTCTTGCCGATGTACAGGCCGATGAGATGCTTGCCGACCGTGAAGAGCAGCGCCGTGACCGCGGCACCCACCCACACGTCGCGCCACTGCACCTTGGTGCGCGGCATGATCTTGTAGATCATCGCGAAGATCACCGTCACCATCGCAAAACTGAAGACGAAGTTCACAGCCTGCGCCAGGGTGGCCCAGGCGCCGAACACCGGCGACCACCATTTGCCGAGCGCCGCCAGTGCCGCGCTGGCCACCAGCGACACCATGAGCAGGAAGCCGATTCCCATGATCATGGTGAACGACAGCAGCCGCACGCGCAGGAGCGTGAACAGGCCCTTGTTCCTGGTGCGTGCCGGCGCGCGCCAGATGCGGTCGAGCGCATCCTGCAACTCGCCGAAGACCGTGGTCGCGCCGATCACCAGCAGTCCGACGCCGGCCACGGTGGCCACGACGCCTTCGGCCGGCTTGTTGACGGCCTGCAGCATGCCCTGCACCGCAGCCGCGCCTTGCGCGCCCATGAGGTCCGACAGCTGCAGGAAGATCTCACCGCGCGCAGCCTCCTGGCCGAACACCAGCCCCGCCACCGCAATCACGATCAGCAGCAGTGGCGCAATCGAGAACACCGTGTAGTAGGCCAGCGCCGCGCCCATGCTGGGCGCGTAGTCGTTCGACCACGAAGCGATGGCCTCCTTGCAGAGATCGAACAGCGCGCGTAGTTGCATGAGCATGGAGTCTCCCGTGGAGTGATGCAGGGGCATGTCAGCCCGATGCCCGGCACATTGCAGGCTTGGCTACGATAATCGCTCGCACATGCATCCGTCCCCTCCAGGCGCGGCAGCGCCGACCGTTCCTCCGCAACCGACGTCGCCACGCGACCTTTTTGTTTCATTCACCTGGCTTGCGCTGCAAGGATTCGGTGGCGTGCTGGCCATCGTCCAGCGCGAGATGGTCGAGAAAAAGCGCTGGCTCACGCCCGAGCAGTTTCTCGAAGATTGGGCCGTCGCCCAGGTAATGCCGGGCCCCAACGTGATCAACCTGGCCTTGATGATCGGCGACCGCTACTTCGGCCTGCGCGGCGCCGTGGCGGCAGTGGCGGGCATGCTCGCGATACCGCTGGTGGTCATTTTGGTGCTGGCCGTGCTCTACGCCCACTACGCCGCCAACCCGCAGGTGGCGGCCGCGCTGCGCGGCATGGGCGCGGTGTCGGGCGGGCTGATCGCGGCAACCGGCATCAAGCTGATTCCCCAACTGCGCAAGCACCCGCTGGGCTTTGCCACCTGCCTCGCGTTCGTCGCGCTGGTGTTCGGCGCCATCGCACTCTTCAAGATGCCGCTCGGCTGGGTGCTGCTGGCCGTAGGCGGCGTGGCTTGCGCGTGGACCTGGCGGAGGATCGGTTCATGAGCCATATTGCCATCGCCATGCAATGGCACGACTGGCTCGCGCTCTTCGGCCAATACATGCTGCTGTCGCTGCTGTCGATCAGCGGCGCCATTACCACCGTTCCAGACATGCATCGCTACCTTGTCGCCCAGCACGGCTGGCTCACCGACGCGCAGTTCAGCTCGTCGGTTGCCATCGCCCAGGCTGCGCCGGGACCGAACGTGCTCTTCGTCGCACTGATGGGCTGGAACGTCGGGCTCAACGCCGGCGGCGGCATTGGCGCCGGGCCGGCCGCCTGGCTGCTCGGCTTCTTCGGGCTCCTGGTCACCATGTTCGGCATCATGCTGCCGAGCACCACCCTCACCTACCTTGCCACGCGCTGGGGGCACCGCAACCGCGAGCGGCGCGGCGTTCGCGCCTTCAAGCAGGGCATGGCGCCGGTAGTGGTCGGCCTCCTCATCGCCACCGGCTGGGTGCTGGCAGCGGGTAACCATGCCGGCGACGCGCCCGCATGGCATTTGTGGCTGCTGAGCGCGGTGGCCGCGCTTATCGTCTGGCGCACACGCGTCCACCTGCTCTGGCTGCTGGGCGCGGGTGCGCTGCTCGGCGCCGTGGGCTTCGTCTGATCCTCGTCTCTTCAAGAAGGAAACAAACTCATGTCGCAACTTCGCTCGCTCGGCCGCTCCGGCCTCCTGGTTTCGCCGCTCGCCTTCGGCGGCAACGTGTTTGGCTGGACGGTGGACGAAGCCACTTCGTTCCGCCTGCTCGATGCCTGGCTCGACGCCGGATTCAACTTCGTCGACACGGCCGACGTCTATTCGAGCTGGGTGCCTGGGCACACCGGCGGCGAGTCCGAGACCATCATCGGTAAGTGGCTAAAACAGAGCGGCAAGCGCAACCGCGTGGTGCTGGCCACCAAGGTCGGCAAGCCGATGGGCGAAGGCAAGTCGGGTCTCTCACCGGCCTACATCCGCGAGGCGGTGGAAGCTTCGCTCAAACGCCTGCAGACGGATTTCATCGACCTGTACCAGTCGCACGACGACGATGCCGCGACGCCGCTCGAAGAATCGCTGGGCGCCTTCGACGAGCTCGTCAAGGCCGGGAAGGTGCGGGCCATCGGCGCCTCGAACTACAGCGCACCCCGGTTGGCCGAGGCGCTCGACATCTCAGAACGGCTCGGCATTGCGCGCTATGAAAGCCTGCAGCCGCTGTACAACCTCTACGACCGCGCCGTGTTCGAAGATGCGCTGGAGCCGCTGTGCGTGAAGCGCGAAGTGGGCGTCATCAATTTCTATGCACTGGCCGCAGGCTTCCTGACCGGCAAGTACCGCACCGAAGCCGACGCGGCCAAGAGTGCGCGCGGCGCCAACACCACCAAGAAGTACCTGAACCCGCGCGGCCTGCGCATTCTCGAAGCGCTCGACAAGGTGGCGCAGCAGTACAACGCCAAGCCGGGCCAGGTGGCCATTGCATGGCAGATCGCGCGGCCTTCGGTCACGGCGCCAATCGCCAGCGCCACCTCTATCGCGCAGTTGGAGGAACTGGTGGTGGCCACCCAGCTGAAGCTCGATGCCGGCACCATCCAGATGCTGGACCGGGCCAGCGCCGAAGACGCGGCCTGAATCCCGCCGCCTAACTCCCGCCGCCTAACCGTCGACCGGATTCAACGGCGTCGAGAGAGTCCGCTGGTAGAAAGCCACGTCGAGCCAACGGCCGAACTTGAAGCCCGCCTGACGCACGGTGCCGGCATGCTCGAAGCCCAGCCGCTCGTGCAGGCCGATGCTGCCCACGTTCGCGGCGTCGATCGCGCCCACCATCACATGCACGTCGCGCGCAGCCGCCTCGGCAATGATCGCCTCCATGAGCGTGCGGCCCAGGCCCTCGCCGCGATGGCCGGCCTCCACATACACCGAATGCTCCACGGTGTACTTGTAGGCGGGAAAGGCGCGGAAGGTGCCGTAGCTCGCAAAGCCCAGCAGCTTGCCGTCGTCGTCTTCCGCGCCGATCACGGGAAACCCGTTGGCGCGCTTGGTGGCGAACCACGCGGCCATGCTCTCGGGCGTGCGGGGTTTGTAGTCGTACAGCGCGGTCGAGTTGGCGATGGCTTCATTGAGGATGGCGAGGATGGCGCCCGCGTGGGCTTCCTCGGTGCATGGGACCAGGTGCATGGGTGTTCCTTTTCGAGCGGGTAAGCAAAAAATCAAAAATAACAGCAGTAGGCAAGTTCCCACAGCGACTGGGGACGAAGGCCTCTGCTGGCCACGACATCGGCCGGGATACTGCAAGGCATCCAAAGCTTCCGGGGGAACAAGCATGTCCTTTGCGCTCTACATGATCGGTTTTCTGATTTTCCTGGCCGGCGTCGCCTGGGGCGCCTCGGTGGCCGGCGTGCCCACGCTCTACATCGGCATCGGCGCGCTCATCGTCCTGGGCATTGGCATCTTCAGCGCGGTGGCGCGCACGCGCAGCAAAGACCCGTCCTGAAGCCGCCGCGCTTCGAGTTCACACAGGCTTCACGCCGCGCGCACATGGCGTAGCTAACTTTCGCGTGCGCACCGCAAATCGCGGTGCACAACGCCGAAGTCAGCTCGCCCATGTCCGCTTCAAGTTCCTTTTCTCGCTTCGACACCCCTCCCTTTTTCGCCTGCCCTGCCCCTCCGGCGGCCGGGGAGCGCAGCTCGAATACCGTGGTCGACCTGCTCGTGGTCGGGGCGAGCTTCGCAGGGCTGGCCTGCGCCCGCGCCGCTGCATTGGCCGGGCTCAGCGTGATGGTGCTGGAGAAAAAGTCCAGCGCCGGCGCCAAGCTCCATACCACCGGGATCATCGTCAAGGATGCGGTCGACACGGTGCCCTGGCTCGCGGAAGTGCCGCCCGCCCTGGTGCGCCGCATCGACGGTGTGCGGCTCTATTCGCCCGACATGCGCCATGTGGACCTGCACGCGCCGGGCTATTGGTTCTGGGCCACCGACGCGCCCGCCCTGCTCGATTGGATGGTCGATTCCGCCCGTGCCAGCGGGGTTGACGTGCAGCTTGGTGCGCTGTTCGAACAGGCGCTGTGGATGAATGACCGCTGGGAGATCCCGCTGGCCCACGGCCCTTGCCGCGACACCTGCATTTCGGCCCGCTACATCGTGGGTGCAGACGGCCCGCATTCGCGCGTTGCCAAGGCCCTAGGGCTGTCGCGCAACACGCGCTTTCTCTACGGTGTCGAGCATGAATACCGGGGCGCGCGCATGGCGCCCGATTTTCTCCATTGCTTCGTCGACCGCCAACTGGCGCCGGGCTACATCGGATGGGCGCTCGACGGCGTCGGCGTGAGCCAGATCGGGCTTGCACGCCGCATGGGCACGCAGGCTGCACCGGCGCTTCGGATCGACCCGCTGCTGCGAAAGATTGCCTCGGTCGTCTCGCCAGGCGATGCGCCGCCCGTGGCGATTCGCGCGGGAATGATCCCGTGCGGCGGCGTGCTGCCCGTGGTCGCACGCGAACGCGCGCTGCTGGTGGGCGATGCGGCCGGCATGGTGTCGCCGGTCACGGCCGGCGGCATTCATACGGCGCTCCAGCATGGCGAGCGCGCCGGCGAGGCGATTGCGCGGTTCGTCCGTGGCGAGGTGGAAGACCCGGCGAGCTGGTTCGTGCGCAGCTATCCGCGCTTCCGGCTCAAGCGCGCGTTGCGCTGGGCTTTCGATCATTTCCAGAGCGATTGGATGTTCAACCGCCTGCTGGGTACGCCGCAGATGCGGCGCATGGCGGAACTCGTGTACTTCCACCGCAAGGCCAGCCCCTTGTCCAGGGGCTAGCAGCGCGTCATCAGGCGCCGCGCTGCCGCATCGCCTCGTAGAGGCACACCCCGCTGGCCACCGAAACGTTCAGGCTCTCCACCGCACCCGCCATCGGAATGCTCACCAGCTCGTCGCAGGTCTTGCGTGTGAGCTGCCGCATGCCCTCGCCTTCGGCGCCGAGCACCAGCGCCAGTGGCCGCTTGAAGTCGCTCTGGTAGAGGGTGCCGGGCGCATCGTCGCTCGTGCCGACGCACCAGATGCTGCGCTCCTTGAGTTCGTTCAGCGTGCGCGCCAGGTTGGTCACCATGAAGTACGGCACGGTTTCCGCGGCGCCGCTCGCCACCTTGGCGACCGTCGCGTTGATGCCGGCTGCGTGATCCTTGGGGGCGATGACCGCATGCGCGCCTGCGCCATCGGCCACGCGCAGGCAGGCGCCGAGGTTGTGCGGATCGGTCACGCCGTCGAGCACCAGCAGCAGGGGCACGGTGCCGGCCTCCTCGAGGCCTTCGAGCAATTCGTCGAGCGAGCGGACCTGCGCGATGGGTTCGACGCGCGCCACCACGCCCTGGTGGCCGTGGCTGCCGCTGAGCTTGGCGAGTCGGAGGCCGTCGGCCTCGACCAGCCGCACGCCGGCTTCTTGTGCGCGTGCGATGAACTGTTTCATGCGCGCGTCGCGCCGGCTGGTGTCGAACATCACTTCGAGCACCGATTTGGGCGCGGTCTTGATGCGCACGCCCACGGCATGGAAGCCGAAGATCACTTTGGGAGAAGACATCTGTCGATTATCGAGGGCTGCGCGCCCTCTCCTTCAGGCAATCGGTAATCCGCTGTGCGCCCGGGTCCGTTCGTCGTGCAGTTCCTGCACGGCCAGCGCATTCGGATGCACGCGCGCGCTGTTGCCGGCGCTCTCCAGGTATTGGCACGCGGCATGGCCCTCGGCGGCTTTTTCGTAGTGTGCGACCCAGGCATCGCGCACGGGCAGCTTCTCGGGCGACACGGGCCACACGCCCGGCCTCGGCCGGATGTGCTCGCCGATGCCGATGCGCCAGGGCTTGGCGCTCAGGCGGGCGCGAAAGCAGTTCTGGTTGCGGCACATGCGGGCGTAGGTCTTGTCCACGCCCAACGCGTGGAAGCAGTCCGCAACCGCCATGTCGGCCGGGCTGAAGACGTCGTGCATGGCGAGCACCCGGAAACCGGCTGGCGTGCGGTACAGGCGCAGGTGCCAGTCGGGATGCTGATGAACAAAGCGCCCGATCCGGTCGGCCGCGCGCTTCTCGGGCGCGGGGTTGCTGCTGGCCTCACCGCGCTTCTTGGCCAGGCCGATGCGGTAGGCGACGATGAAGACCACGATGGCGGCGATGAGCCCGCCCACCCACGTCTTGGCAGTCCAGCCGCCGACGACGCCTGCGATCAGCGCGGGCACCAGCGCAAAACCGAACACACTTCCGCGGAGGGGCTCATCGAAATCGATATCGACGAAGAGCACGTCGGGCGTGTTGAGACAGCGTGCGCCGTAGCTGTTGCGCGTGATGACGGTGTCGCCCTGCCGCTCGACGATTTCCTCGCGGATCGGCATGCCCTCGGCCCCGTTGTAGGCCAGCTTGCGCTCGCGGCGCTTGAGCGGCTCCCCCGCGGCGATGCGCTCGAACGCCTCTCGCGTGCGCTGGTCGGCATGCGCCTGCGCGGCGATCGGGCTGTCGTCGGACCAGCCGTAGCGCCGCACGGTGATCTGCTTGCCCGCCACCTGCTCCTGGATGCGGCCTTCGGCCCAGAACCGGGGGACGATCATGCTTCGAGCGAGGCCACCAGCACGGGCCTGGACTCGTTGAGCGCCATTTGCCCAGCCTCGATGGTGATGCGGCGTTCGCACTGGGCCGCAATGCCGCGGTCATGGGTGACGAGCACGAGCGTGGTGCCGAGCTCGCGGTTGAGGTCAAACATCAGCCGCATGACCTGCTCGCCGGTGGCGAAGTCGAGGCTGCCGGTGGGCTCGTCGGCCAGCAGCAGCGCCGGCTGCACCACGAAGGCCCGTGCGAGGGCCACGCGCTGCTGCTCACCGCCCGACAGCACCTTGGGGTAGTGGCCCAGGCGCTGCCCGAGCCCAACGCGCCCGAGCATCTCGGTGGCTGCCTTGCGCGCGTCCTTGCGGTCGGCCAGCTCGAGCGGCAGCATCACGTTCTCCAGGGCGCTCAAGTTGCCCAGCAGCTGGAAGCTCTGGAACACGAAACCCACGCGCTGGGCGCGCAGCGCGGCGCGCTCATCCTCGTCGATGGCGAAGATGTCGTCACCCGCCAGCCTGACGGTGCCGCGGGTGGGCGTGTCCAGGCCGGCGATGATCGACAGCAAGGTGCTCTTGCCCGAACCCGAGGCGCCGACAATGGCGGCAGTTTCCCGCGCCCCCAGGGTGAAATCGATGTTCTGCAAAATGTCGAGCGTGCCGGTCGAGTCGGTCACCGACTTGAACACGTGCTCGACAGCGACAATGGCATCAGGCGAGGGTTGGGACATGAAAAGGCTTTTCGTTTTGAATCGACGTGACTTTATCTTGGCCGCGGCCGCATTCGGCAGCGCAGGGACATCGGCGCTGGCGCACGCCCAGGCCGCACAGGCTGCGGCGCCCCGCCAGCCCGTGATTCTGGTGCTGGGCGATTCGCTGAGCGCCGAATACGGCTTGAAGCGCGGCGAAGGCTGGGTGCCCCTGCTCGAAAAGCGCCTCGTGGCGCAAAAGATCCCCGCCACAGTGGTCAATGCCAGCATCAGCGGCGACACCACCTCAGGCGGGCGGGCCCGCTTTGCCTCGCTGCTGGCGCAGCACAAGCCCAGCCACGTGGTGGTCGAGCTGGGCGCCAACGACGCGCTGCGCGGCCTGCCGCTGCAGAACACCGAGGACAACCTGCTGCAGATCACCAAGGCCGCGCAGGCCGCGGGCGCCAAGGTGCTGATCGTCGGCATCCAGGTGCCGCCCAATTACGGCGGCGACTACACGCGGCGCTTCGAGGCCGTGTTCGGCAAGGTGGCCGGCGCCACCAAGGCCGCGCTGGTGCCGTTCCTGCTCAAGGGGGTGGCCGACGCGCCCGATGCGCTCTCGCTGTTCCAGGCGGACCGAATCCATCCCACCGCCGCGGCCCAGCCGCAGCTGCTCGACAACGTCTGGCCGGAACTGCGCAAGCTGCTCGCGGCCAAATAGGCTGGGCTCAAAAGCAAAAAGCCGCTGCAAGCCCGAAGGCCTGCGGCGGCTTTTTCTCGTCGTGAGCCCGGTTGCGAAAAATCAACCGTTCTTGGTGGGCAGATCGGGGATGGTGGGCGGATCGCGTTCCAGCGAAGCGACATCTGTTTCCGGGTCGCCCGGCGCAAGACCATCGCTGCTTGGAGAGAGCTTCCGATTGGCCTTCTCGCGGAGCTTTTCTTCCTTCTTCTTCTTCTTGGCCAGTTCTTTCTGGCGCTTTTCGTAGCCGTAATTTGGTGTTGCCACTGCTTCTCCTTGAGGCGAGACAGTCCCGTTGACTGTGCGTCGCCTACTGTAAGCGATAACGGTGCGGTCTCAAGGCGGCGGGCGAGGTGTCGTTTCGAACTCGAACACACCTTTCAAAGCCGGATGGCGCCGGAACATGAACCAGCCCTAAGGCCGCTAGAGCCGCGCCAGTGCCTGTTGCAAGTCGGCCCGAAGGTCTTCCACGTCTTCGAGGCCGACCGAGAAGCGCACCAGCGTGCCCTTGTGCGGCCAGCGTGCCACGGCCTGGTCGCGCATCAGGCCGATGTCGTAGGGCACCACCAGGCTGACCGGGCCGCCCCACGAATACCCGAGTCGAAAGAGCTTCAGGCTGTCGCAGAAGCGGTCGACCTGCTCGGTGCTGAACTGCTCGTCGAACACGATCGAAAAGAGGCCGGCGGCCAGGTCGGATGCCCCGCACAGCGCACGCCAGTTGGCATGGCCGGGCGACTCTTCGAGGGCGGGGTGGAGCACCTGGGCGATCTCTTCGCGGCCGCTGAGCCAGCGCGCCAGTTCGCGCGCCGAACGGTCGTGCGCGGCATAGCGCAGCCCGATGCTGGGCAGCGAGCGCAGCAGCGTCTCCACGTCGCCCACGCCCACGCCGAAGCCCATGCGCATGTGGGTGAGCTTGAGCGCGCGATGCAGGCGCTCATCGCGGGTGACGACGCTACCCATCAGCACGTCGCCGCCGCCGCTCGGGTACTTGGTGAGCGCATGCACCGAAATGTCCACGCCCTGCCCGCTGCCATTGAAATCGAAAGGTGCGAAGGCCAGGCCCGCGCCCCAGGTGTTGTCCAGCGCGGTGACCACCCCGCGTGCGCGGCAGACGTTCACGAGCGCCGGCAGATCGGGAAACTCCATGGTCACCGAGCCCGCCGCCTCCACCCAAACCAGCCGCGTGCGGTCCGACAGCTTGGCCGCCAGGTCGGCTGGGTTCATTGCGTCGTACATGCGGTGCGTGATGCCAAAGTTGGCCAATTCGCCGGTGGCCAGCGCCTTGTTGGGGCCGTAGGCGTTGTCGGGAATCAGCACCTCGTCGCCGCTTTTCAGGAAGGCAAAGGACACCAGCGAAATGGCCGCGAGCCCGCTCGGCACCAAGAGGCACTCGGTCCCGCCTTCGAGCGTGGCCAGGCGCTCCTCGAGCGTGAAGGTGGTGGGCGTGCCGTGCAGGCCGTAGGTGTAGCCGGCCTTGGTCTTCCAGTCGCGTGCGCGCATGGCAGCCACGTCGGCGAAAAACACGGTCGAGGCCTTGTAGATGCCCGGCTGCGGCGCCGCAAAGTTTGCGGGCGGGGTGTAGGGGTGGTGGATCAGGGTCGTGGAAGGCTTGCTCATGTGCAGATGCTAGCGCGGCCGCCGCCCGGGCGAACGACCGGCCTGTGGCACCCCCACGGCTTGGGGCTTGAGAAAGCAGCCGTGCAGCGCCCAGAATGACGCACTGCCCTACTTCTTCTTAGTCCGGAAAGGCAACCCACATGGCAATCCACGAACTGTTCCCTTACCTGTGTGTCGACGACGCCGGCGCCGCCATCGAGTTCTACTGCAAGGTCTTCGAGGTGAAGGAGATCTTCCGCCTTGTAGAGCCCAGCGGCCGCATCGGGCATGCGGAACTCGACTTTCACAACGGCGCCATCCTCATGCTCTCCGACGAGTTTGCCGAATACGACATCCGCAGCGCCAAGACGCTCGGCGGCACCGCGGTGACGCTGCACCTGCATGTGGACGATGCGGATGCGGTGGTGGCCCGCGCCGTCGCGGCCGGTGCCACGCTGGACATGGCGCCGCAAGACCAGTTCTATGGGGAGCGATCCGGAGTGTTCCGCGACCCCTTCGGGCATCGCTGGAACGTGGGCCACAGCATTGAGAAGCTGACGCCGGAGGAAATGCAGCGGCGCTACACCGCAATGTTCGATTCGGCCGGTTGAGCGGGCAACCGGCGCGCGCGGATCAGCTCAGACCGACCACTTTTCGAGCAACTTCTCGGGGCCGAGCGCGTCATAGCCTTCGAAGGGCTGGTGGATCCACGGGTTCGTGGCCAGGTACTCGACCGAGTAGTCGGGCGTGAAGGTCGACAGGGCCTTGGTCCAGAGCACCGCACTGCGCAGCTCGCTGATGGGCTTGTAGTTGTTGCGCAGCATGTCCATGACCGCGTGCAGCGTGTGGCCCGAGTCGGCCAGGTCGTCCACCAGCAGCACCCTGCCCGCGATCTCGCCCTTAGGCGTGGTGATGAAGCGGGCGATGTCGAGGTGGCCTTGGACCGTGCCGGCATCGGCGCGGTACGAGCTGGTCGACATGATCGCCAGCGGCTTGTCGAAGATGCGCGAAAGCACGTCGCCGGGGCGCATGCCGCCGCGTGCCAGGCAAAGAATGGTGTCGAACTGCCAGCCCGACTGGTGAATCTTGATCGCGAGTTTCTCGATCAGGTTGTGGTACTCGTCGTAGCTGACGTAGAGATGCTTGCCGTCTTCGGTCAACATGGTGGGGTTCGTTCCTGGTCAGTCGGCAAGGTAGGGGTGGCGCATCATGATCGTGTGGTCGCGATCGGGGCTGGTCGACACCATGTGGATCGGCACGCCCGTGATCTGCTCGATGCGCTGCAGGTAGAGCCGCGCATTGACCGGCAGCTTGTCGTACTGCGTCACGCCGACCGTGCTTTCGGTCCAGCCTTCGAGGGTTTCGTAGATGGGTGTGCAGCGCTCGATTTCGTCGGCACCCATCGGCAGGATGTCGGTGGTTTCGCCGTCGAGTTCGTAGCCGGTGCAGAGTTCGAGCTTTTCGAGTCCGTCCAGCACGTCGAGCTTGGTGATGCACAGGCCCGACAGGCCGTTGACCTGCGCCGAGCGCTTCAGCAGCGCCGCGTCGAACCAGCCGCAACGGCGGCTGCGGCCGGTCGTCACGCCCTTTTCGGCGCCCACGGTGCTCATGTGGTAGCCGGGCGTACCCGGCGTGGCCCAGTCGAGCTCGGTGGGGAACGGACCGCCGCCCACGCGGGTGCAGTAGGCCTTGGTGATGCCCAGGATGTAGTGCAGCATGCCCGGGCCCACGCCCGAGCCGGCGGCGGCGTTGCCGGCCACGCAATTGCTCGAGGTGACGTACGGGTAGGTGCCGTGGTCCACGTCGAGCAGCGTGCCCTGCGCGCCTTCGAACAGCAGGTTGGCACCGGCCTTGTGTGCGTCGTTCAGTTCGCGCGAAACGTCGGCCATCATCGGCTTCAGCAGCACGGCGTGGCGCATGGCTTCGTCGAAGACCGTGTCGAAGTCGATGGCGGGGGCGCCGAGCACCTGGGTCAGCACGTGATTGTGCAGGTCGAGCAGCACGCGCAACTTGGTTGCAAAGCGCTCGGGGTGCTTCAGGTCCTGCACGCGCAGAGCGCGGCGGGCGATCTTGTCCTCGTAAGCTGGGCCGATGCCGCGGCCGGTCGTGCCGATCTTCTCGACGCCGCCCTTTTCGCGGTAGGTTTCGCGCGCAATATCGAGCGCCGCGTGGAACGGCAGGATCAGCGGGCATGCCTCGCTGATGCGCAGGCGCGAGCGCACTTCGACGCCGGCCTTCTCCAGCCCTTCGATTTCCTCGAAAAGCTTGGCCGCCGACAGCACGACGCCGTTGCCGATGTAGCACTTGACGCCCGGCCGCATGATGCCGCTGGGGATCAGGTGCAAGGCAGTTTTCACGCCGTTGATGACCAGCGTGTGGCCTGCGTTGTGGCCGCCCTGGAAGCGGACCACGCCCTGGGCGCTTTCGGTCAGCCAGTCGACCAGCTTGCCTTTGCCCTCATCGCCCCATTGGGTGCCGACGACGACCACGTTTCTTCCGGTGGTTACGCTCATGCTCGTTCCATTGCTTCAAAAATTCAGATCGCTCGGACTTGCCACTGCCCTGCTTGCTCGACGAGCTCGCGGTCGCAATGGAATTCATCGATTTCGCTGCCGTGTCCCGGCAGCACGCAGACCACGGTTTCACCGGCCTTGCGCAATGCGGCAATGGCTTGGCGCAGGCCGGCCGCATCGCTCCACGGCGCGCGGATGGCTGCGCGCAGCGGCCGTGCCGGCAGCACGCCGACCAGCTCCCGCACGTCGAGGCTGAAGCCCACAGCCGGGCGGTTGCGGCCGAACACCGCGCCGACTTCGTCGTAGCGCCCGCCGCGCACCAGCGCATCGGCCGCACCCGGCACGTAGATTCCGAAGCGCATGCCGCTGTAGTAGGCATAACCGCGCAGGTCGGCCAGGTCGAAGCTGATCTGCCGCGCCGAATCGCCCTGCAGGCTGGCGGCCAGCTGCTTCAGGCCGGCGAGCGCCGCGCTCACGGCGGGCGTGCCCTTGAGGGCCTTGGCCGCCTCGTCGAGCACCGACGCGTCGCCGTACAGCTGGACCAGCGCGCGCAAGCCGTCGCGCGACGCCGCCGGGAAGTCGCGCGTGAGCGCACGCAGTTCGCTCGCGTCCTTGGCCACCAGCGCCGCATGCACGCGCGCCAGCACCGCGGCATCGACCGGCACGCCCGCAAACAGCGCCCGCACGATGCGTGCATCTGCCAGGTCGACGATCAGGCCCTCGCCAATGCCGGAAGCATGCAGGCAGTCGAGCGCCAGCAGCAAGACCTCGGTGTCGGCTTCAAGGCCGGCATGGCCGTAGATCTCGGCGCCGAACTGCAGCGGCTCGCGGGTGGCATGCGGCCGGTCGGGGCGGGTGTGCAGTACCGGCCCGCAGTAGCACAGGCGCGCCACGCCTTCGCGGTTCAGCAGGTGGGCATCGATGCGCGCCACCTGGGGGGTGGTGTCGGCTCGCAGGCCCATGCTGCGGCCGGAGAGCTGGTCCACGAGCTTGAAGGTTTGGAGGTCGAGCGCCTCGCCGGTGCCCGAAAGCAGCGACTCGAGATGCTCGAGCAGCGGCGGCATTACCAGCTCGTAGCCATAGCCACGGGCGGTATCGAGCAGCTGGCGTCGAAGTTCTTCGATGTGGCGCGCCTCGGAAGGCAGCACATCGGCAATGTGATCCGGGAGGACCCAGGCGGACATGGGGATCGGGGGCGTGGTTAAACCGGGATTCTACCGGGACGCGCTACCCCATTAGCCAAAGCAGAAACAAACCCAGCAAGATGCTGCAAAGTCCGAAGAAACGCAGTTGGCCGTCGCGCAGCTGCATGAGCTGGGTGAAGCCGCGCCGCCAGCCGCCCGGCGACACGAAAGGCAGGATGCCTTCGATCACCAGGACCAGTGCCAGCGCGCTCCAGAATATTTCGGCGCTCACGCGAAAGCCCGGCCCGAAGCCCTAGCGGCGCGGCGCGTTGCCCGCTGGCGTACCGGAACTCTGCATGGCCCGGAAGAAGTCCGACGACGGGTCGACCACCATCACGTCGCTCTTCTTGTTGAAGCTCTGCTTGTAGGCTTCCAGGCTGCGGTAGAACTGCGCAAACTGGGCGTCGCGGCCAAAGGCATCGCTGTAGGCGGAAGCGGCCTGGGCATCGCCCTCGCCCTTGATCTTCTGGGCGTCGCGGTAGGCGTTCGCCACGATCACTTCGCGCTGGCGGTCGGCGTCGGCGCGGATCTTTTCGCCTTCGGCATAGCCGGTCGAGCGCAGTTCGTTGGCAACGCGCTTGCGTTCGGCCTCCATGCGGCGATAGACCGATTCGGTGATGGCTTCCACATAGTCGACTCGCGTGATGCGTACGTCGACCACGTCCACGCCCCAGGGCTTGGCGCCCTTCACCACGGCCAGCACTTCGCGCTGCACATCGGCCATGAGGGCTTCGCGGCGCACCGAGATCAGGTCGCGCACGGTGCGCTTGTTGACGTTTTCCTGGAAGGCGTTGCGCACCACGCGGTTGAGCTGCATGGCGCCCGCGTTCTCGTCGAGGCCGACGTTGCGGATGTAGGCCTGCGGATCGGTGATGCGCCAGCGCACGTACCAGTCGATCACCACACGCTGCTTCTCGGCCGTGAGCATGGGCTCGGTGTCCAGGCTGGAGAGCGTGAGCAGCCGCTTGTCGATGTACGACACGTTCTGGAACGGCGGCGGCAGCTTGAAGTTCAGGCCCGGCTCGGTGATGACCTGCTTGATCTGGCCCAGGGCGTAGACCACGCCGAACTGGCGCTGGTCGACGACGAAGAGGGTCGAGCTCAGCAGCACCAGCAGCACGAGGATCGACGAGGCGATGAATCCGATTCTGTTCATGTTCTTCTTGCCCTTTTCAACGCACGTCGCGATCGCGCGAACGGCCGTCGCGAGCGCGGGTGTCGCCGGCGGCCGGCGCCACCGGAATCACCGACGACTGGGCCGGTGCGGTGCCGGCCACGCTGGGGCTGGCGGCATCGACCGGCGTCGCCGGCGGATTGTTGCCGCTCAGCTGCGTGAGCTTGTCCAGCGGCAGGTACAGCAGGTTGGAACCTTGCTTGGTGTCGACCAATACCTTGGTGGTACTTGCGTAGATCTGCTGCATGGCATCGGTGTACATGCGGTCGCGCGTGACCTGCGGCGCCTTCTGGTATTCGGCCAGCACCGCGCTGAAGCGGCCGGCATCACCCTGCGCCTGCGCGACGATTCGCGCCTTGTAGGCTTCGGACTCTTCCTTGAGGCGCGACGCCGTACCCGTTGCACGCGGCACCACGTCGTTGGCGTAGGCCTGCGCTTCGTTCTTGGCGCGCTCGCGCTCCTGGCCGGCCTTGAGCACGTCGTCGAAGGCAGCCTGCACCTGTTCAGGCGGACGCACGCCACCCTGCTGCAGGTTGATGTTGACGACTTCGACGCCGACCTTGTAGCGATCGAGGATGGTCTGCATCAGCGTGCGCACGCGCGGCGCAATCTGGTCGCGCTCCTCGGCAAGCGCCGCATCCATCTTCATCTTGCCGACCACTTCGCGCACGGCGGTTTCCGCCACCTGCACCACGGTCTCGCTCGGCGACTTGCTTTCATACAGGTAGGCGCGCGCATCGCTCAGGCGGTATTGCACGGCGAACTTGATTTCGACGATGTTCTCGTCTTCGGTCAGCATGGCCGATTCGCGCAGCCCGGTGGTGCGCACGATGGCGTCGCGGCCCACGTCGGTGGAGCGGATCTGCGTGACCACGACCACTTCGTGCCGCTGGATCGGGTATGGCAGGCGCCAATTGAAGCCCGCGCCCACGGTCGCCTTGTAGCGGCCAAACTGGGTGACCACGGCCTGCTGGCCTTCGTTCACGATGAAGAAGCCGGTGCCCAGCCAGATGAGGACAGCCACCGCCGCCACCAGCCCGAGGCCGAAGCCCGCGTTCTTCATGTCGGGCCTGTAGCCATTGCCGCCGCCACCGCCGTTGCTGCTGCCGCTCGGCCGATTGCCGCCGCCCTTGCCGCCAAAGAAGCCGCCGAGCTTGCGATTGAGGTCGCGCCAGAGTTCGTCGAGGTCAGGTGGGCCCTGGTTGGGACCTTGCCCGCGAGGACGGTTGCCGTTGCTGTTGTTGCCCGAAGGCGGAGGCGTCGGTGCGCCCGGCGGATCTGCGTCAGGAGGTCGATTGCCGGTCGGGCGATCGCCGTTGGATGCGGGCTCGTCGCCGCGGCCCCAACGGCCGTCGTTCAGGTTGAACATGCCCAGAAACCCTCTCCACGCTGGCTTTGCATTCATTCGCTTCGTTCTCTTGTCAGTGGCGGGATTGTGCCCAATCAATTGGCGGTATCGTGCAATTCAGTGTCGGCCTCAGGGGTCATCGTATCGCCCACGGAACCCGATCGCCGGGCCAGCTCGGCACGCAGCAGGGGCACGCCCTCGCCGCTGCGGGCGCTGAGGAAGATACGCGGAACCCGCACGCCGTCGATTTCCATGTCGTCCTGCAGATGCAGCGGATGCTGCGCGGTTTCAAGAGCATCGAGCTTGTTGAATACCAGAAGCTGCGGGACAGTGTCGGCGCCGATGTCGCGAAGCACCGATTGCACCTCGGCCATCTGCTCGGGGTAGTGCGGGTTGGATGCATCCACCACGTGCAGCAGCAGGTCGGCGTCGACCGCCTCTTGCAGCGTGGCCTTGAATGCATCGACCAGGCCGTGAGGCAGGTCGCGGATGAAGCCGACGGTGTCCGAAATGGAGACCTGCCGGCGGGCATCGCCGAGATAAAGGTTGCGTGTGGTGGTGTCGAGCGTGGCAAAGAGCTGGTCGGCCGCATAGGCGCGTGCCTTGACCAACGCATTGAACAGCGACGACTTGCCCGCGTTGGTGTAGCCGACGAGCGAGATGTTGAAGGTCTCGCGGCGCTCGCGCTGACGGCGCTGCGTGCCGCGCTGCTTTTGCACCTTGGCGAGGCGCTCGCGCGTGCGCTTGATCGATTCGCTGATCATGCGTCGGTCGAGTTCGATCTGCTTTTCACCCGGGCCGCCGCGCACGCCGGCGCCACCGGTCTGGCGCTCCAGGTGGGACCAGCGGCGGACCAGACGCGTGCTCAGGTACTGCAGGCGGGCAAGCTCGACCTGGAGCTTGCCTTCATGCGAGCGCGCACGCTGCGCAAAAATTTCGAGAATGAGGAACGTGCGGTCGTAGACAGCCACGTCGAGCTGGCGCTCGAGGTTGCGCTGCTGCGCGGGGCTCAGCGACTGGTCGAAGATGACTTCGCTGGCTTGATGCAGCGCGGCCAGTTCCTTGATCTCGTCGGCCTTGCCGCTTCCGACAAAGAGCGCCGCGTCGGGTGCCTTGCGTTTGCAGATGAGGCGTGCGACAGGCGCAAGGCCAGCGGTCTGCGCAAGCAGGCCGAGTTCCTCGAGTTCGCTGTCGAAATGGGGCAGCCCGAAATCGACGCCGACGAGAACGGCGGCGCCTTCCTGGCGGGAGTTCAGTTCAGACAAGCGGGATGAATATGGAAAAAGCGCGGCGGGGTTGCCGCCGCGCTCCGCGCGATCAGGCTGCGGCGTCTTCGTTCTCGGCAGCCGAGAAGTTGACGGCACGACCCGGCACGATAGTGGAAATGGCGTGCTTGTAGACCATTTGCGTCACTGTATTGCGAAGCAACACGACGTACTGGTCGAAAGACTCGATCTGGCCCTGCAGCTTAATACCGTTCACCAAATAAATGGAAACCGGCACATGCTCGCGACGCAGGGTGTTCAGAAACGGGTCTTGTAGAAGTTGCCCTTTATTGCTCACGATATTCTCCGTGTTCAAGAGTAGTTGTTGGAGAGATGACCTTAACACAGGGTTTCTGCGTCGCAGCAATCGGGGTCAAAAGCCTTTGAAAAATAACGGTTCTCAAAAGGCGGAACTTCCAGCGCAGCCGGAGCTCATTGGCTCGCAACAGCCGCCAAGCCCGTTATTCGTCTTTGTCCGCAAACGGATTTTGCGAGCTTTTGAACTGGATGCGCAAGGGCGTGCCCACGAGGTCGAATTCCTTGCGGAAGCGTCCTTCGAGAAAGCGCTTGTATGCCTCGGTGACATGCTCCAGCGAGTTGCCGTGGATGATGATCACTGGCGGATTCATGCCGCCCTGGTGCGCATAGCGCAGCTTGGGCCGGAACATGCCCGCACGCTTGGGCGCCTGGAACTGCACCGCTTCCAGCAGCAACCGGGTCAGCACGGGCGTCGACATCTTCCGCGTGGCCGACTTGTGCGCCTGCGCAATGGCCTGCCACACGGGGCCGAGGCCCTGGCGCTTGATGGCCGAGATGAAGTGCAGCGACGCGAACTTGAGGAACGGCAACCGGGTTTCGATCTGGCGCTGGATCTGCTCGCGCTGGTAGCTGTCGACCGCGTCCCACTTGTTGATGGCAATCACCACCGCCCGTCCGCTTTCCAGGATGTAGCCGGCAATGTGCGCGTCCTGATCGGTCACGCCCTGGGTGGCATCGAGCAGCAGCAACACGACGTTGGCAGACTCGATGGCTTGCAGCGTCTTGACCACCGAGAACTTCTCGATCGCCTCGAACACCTTGCCCTTGCGCCGCAGGCCGGCCGTGTCGATCAGTTCGAAGCGCTGACCGTTGCGTTCGAACGGGACCGAGATGGCGTCTCGCGTGGTGCCCGGCAGGTCGAAGGCCACCAGGCGCTCTTCGCCGAGCCAGGTGTTGATCAGCGTGGACTTGCCCACGTTGGGCCGCCCCGCCACAGCCAGCTTGATCGGCTTGTTGACGTCATCTTCTGCGTCCTCATCGTCCGGATCGGGCAGGTTCAGCGGCGCGAGCGCCAGTTCGACCAGGTCGCGCATGCCCTGCCCGTGCGCGGCGGACACACCGTGCACGTCGCCAAAGCCGAGCTCGTAGAAATCGACCAGCTTGGTGCCGTCATGCATACCTTCGGCCTTGTTGGCCGCCAGCACGCAAGGCTTGCCGAGCCGGCGCAGCTCGTTGGCAATGTCGTGGTCTTGCGCCGAAAGGCCCTCGCGGGCATCGACCACGAAGATCACCACGTCGGCCTCGGCCACGGCCTGGCGCGTCTGCTTGGCCATTTCCTTGTAGATGCCGCTGCCGGCATCGGGCTCGAAGCCGCCGGTGTCGATCACGATGAATTCGTGCTTGCCCAGGCGCCCATTGCCGTAGTGGCGGTCGCGCGTGAGCCCGGCAAAGTCGGCGACGATGGCGTCGCGCGTCTGCGTCAGGCGGTTGAACAGGGTCGACTTGCCGACATTCGGACGCCCAACCAGGGCCACGACCGGTTTCATGGCCGGCCTTTCATTGGCGCGGTTTTCATGGTCGGGCCTTGCAGAAAATAGTTATTCAGGGCGATATCCAAACACACCGCCATTCGCAGTCACCACGACAACCGTGTTGCCGGCCATGACCGGGGTCACGCCGATGGCGGAGCCGTCTGGTGTGACGCGGTTGAGCAACGCGCCGTCGTCGCGCGAAACGAAGTGCAGCGTTCCCGTGCTTTCGCCGATCACCAGCGAACGCCCCACTGCCAGCGGCCCGGTCAGGACGCGGTTCTTGAAGCGGGTCGACTGCCACGCGCGCTCGCCATCGGCGCGGCGCCACGCCACGACGGTGCCGTCGTTCTCGGTGCCATAGACAAAGCTCTCATTGCCGCTGACACCTTCGGCGCCCGCGGCGGGCTTGCTCCAGAGCAGCTGGCCGCGCGCGGTGTCGACGCAGCCCACATTGGCGTAGTAGGCCCGTGCGCAGACCGTGTCGCCAACACGGCTCACGCTGCCGGTCAGATCGACCAGGCGTTCCACGTCGTTGGTGCCGCGGGGTGCGGCAATCGGCGCTTCCCAGCGCGAGGATCCGTTGGCCGGGTTGAGGCCAACCAGCCGGCCGCCGATGCCCGACACCAGCGTGTCGCCCACCGCAATCAGCACACCCGACTTCTTCAGCACGAGGTTCTCGGCGGTGCGCTGCTGCAGCCACAGGCGGCGGCCGCTCTGGCCGTCCCAGGCGCTGATGCTGCGGTCGGCCGTTTGCACGAAGACGCGTCGGCCGGCCACCAGCGGGGCAGTGAAGGCCTGGGCCGAGAGCCGCTGCTTCCACAAGACCTTGCCACCTTCGATGGCGACCAGTTCGTTGTTGGTGGTGACGACAGCCGCCAGCGAGCCGTCGCTGCCGACGCCCGCCGCCAACTTGGCGCCCACGTTGGCGCGCCAGGTTTCGCGGCCGGCACGCGCATCGATGGCAACCACGGTGCCGTCGGTACCGGCGACCGTGACGATGTCGCCGCTGACGTCGGTGGCGAGCGGGAAGCTCACGGCCGGAATGCGAACGCTCCACGCCTGGCGCACGCCAAACAACGCGGGGTTGGCGGGCAGTTCAGCCGGCTTGGGCTTGCTGGTGCCGGAGCAGGCGGCCAGCATTGCTGCCAGGAGAATGGCCGAGCCCGCACGCAGGGCGGGCGATTCAGGCATGAGACGCTTGAAATTCATATTGCGATCAGGAAGTTTTGGGGGCTACTGGCGTGACGGTGATCACGGGTGCCAGGCTCTTCGGGTCGACGCCGGCCGCATTGAGCTTGAATTCCACCAGGCGCCGGTAGTCGGACGTGGCGCCCAGCCCGGTCCAGGCCTTGCGGTATTCAGCCTGCGCTTCAGCGCGCTTACCCTGGGCCATGTAGATGTCGCCCTTGCGGTCGGCCACCAGCGGTTCGAATTCCTTGGGCACGTTGCCCGACAGCTGCTTGAGCGCTTCGTCGTAGGACTTGCTGTCCAGCAACTCGGCCGCGAGACGTAGCTTGGCGACAGCCTGGTAGCCCGGGTCGACGGCGCTTTGCGCGACCCAGCCAAGGGCTGCGCGCGAGGCTTCGAGATTGCCCTTCTCGTACAGCGTCTTGGCGGCCAGCAAACCGGCTTGCTGTGCATAGGCCGTGCCGGCAAAGCGCTCTTTCATGTCACCCAGCACGCGCTGAATGCGTTCAACGTCGCCGGACTGCGTGCTGCGTTCGACCTCGTCGTAGAGCGCAGCAGCCTGCGCCGCCTTGTTGCGCTGGAAATACTGCCAGCCGTTCCAGGCCACGAAGGCACCGGCCACGAGCAGCACCACCCAGGTGATCAGGGTGCCGTAGGTGTTCCAGAAATGCTTGAGCTGGTCGAGCTGTTCCTGTTCGTCGAGATCGAGGTTGGTTGCCATGCGTATCAGATGTTGGGAGCCGGCGATTGTAGGGTGGCGGCCCAGGTGGCCACTTCGGCGAGAGGCCGAGCGGTTTGCGCGCCACTGCCGTCGCGCAGCGACTTGAGAGTCACTTCGCCGCGCGCAAGTTCATCGGCGCCAAAAATCAGCGCGTAGGTGGCACCGCTGGCATCGGCCTTCTTGAACTGGGACTTGAAGCTCCCCATGCCGTCGACCGTTGCCGCATGCATCTGCACGCGGACACCGGCATCGCGCAGCTGCTGCAGCGTGCGCAGCACCACCGGCATGGCCGCGGCATCGGGCACCACGGCGTAGACGTCGGGCACGGGCGCTGCAATGGCGGCGCCCTGCTCTTTCATCAGGTCGAGCACGCGCTCGACGCCGATGGCCCAGCCCACGGCCGGCGCCGGCTTTCCGCCGATCTGCGCAATGAGGTCGTCGTAGCGGCCGCCGGCGCACACCGTGCCCTGCGAGCCGAGGCGATCGGTGACGAACTCGAACACGCTCAGGTTGTAGTAGTCGAGGCCGCGCACCAGCCGCGGGTTGATGGTGTAGGCCACGCCGTTGGCATCGAGGATGGCCTTGAGGCCGTCGAAGTGGGCCAGCGATTCGGCACCCAGAAAGTCGATGAGCCGGGGGGCGGACTCGACCACCTCCTTCATCGCCGGATTCTTGGTGTCGAGAATGCGCAGCGGATTGCTGTGCAGGCGGCGCTTGCCGTCCTCGTCGAGCTTGTCGGCGTGCTTCTCGAAGTGGGCAATGAGCTGGGCGCGGTGCAGCGCGCGCTCGGCGGGTTGTCCCAGGCTGTTGAGCTCCAAGCGAACGTCGGTGAGGCCAATGGCCTTCCACAGGGCGTTGGCCAGCAGGATCAGCTCGGCATCGACATCGGGGCCGGCAAAGCCGAGCGCCTCGGCGCCAATCTGGTGGAACTGTCGAAAGCGCCCGCGCTGCGGCTTCTCGCGCCGGAACATCGGGCCGGTGTACCAGAGACGTTTGCCGCCGTCGTACAGCATGTTGTGCTCGATCACCGCGCGCACCAGGCCGGCGGTGTTCTCGGGCCGCAACGTCAGGTGGTCGTTGTCGCCGTATTTGTCCGAGCGGTCGTGGAAGGAGTACATCTCCTTCTCGACGATATCGGTCACCTCGCCAATGCCCCGCACGAAGAGCGCCGTGTGCTCCAGGATGGGCGTGCGCACGTTGCGGTATGCAAAGCGGCCCATCAGGTCGCGCACGGTGGCCTCGAGCCACTCCCAGCGCGCCGATTCGGGCGGCAATATGTCGTTCATGCCTTTGACGGCATTCAGTTTTTCAGCCATGAGTCTGCGGAGGTTCAGGCCAGGGCAGCGTGCTCGCCGCCAAAGCGCTTTTCGATGTAGTTTTCGACGAGCTGGTGAAACTCGTTGGCGATATTGTCGCCGCGCAGCGTGAGAGCCTTTTCGCCGTCGATGAAGACCGGCGCGGCGGGTGCCTCGCCGGTGCCTGGCAGGCTGATGCCGATGTCGGCATGCTTGCTCTCGCCGGGACCGTTGACGATGCAGCCCATGACGGCCACTTTCAATGTCTCGACCCCAGGATACTTTTTGCGCCAGACCGGCATCTGCAGGCGCAGGTAGTCGTCGATCTGCTTGGCAAGCTCCTGGAACGTGGTGCTCGTGGTGCGGCCGCAGCCGGGGCAGGCCGTGACGCTCGGCACGAACACGCGCAGGCCCAGCGCCTGGAGGATTTCGTTGGCGATGAGAACTTCTTGCGTGCGCGACTCGCCCGGCTGCGGCGTGAGCGATACGCGGATCGTGTCGCCGATGCCTTCTTGCAGCAGGATGGAAAGTGCCGTGGCCGAGGCCACCGTGCCCTTGGTGCCCATGCCAGCTTCGGTGAGGCCGAGGTGCAGCGAATAGTCGCAGCGCTTGGCAAGCTCGCGGTAGACCGAGATCAGGTCTTGCACACCGCTCACCTTGCACGACAGGATGACCTGGTTGCCGGGCATGCCCATTGACTCGGCCAGCTTGGCGGATTCAATGGCCGAGGTGATCAGCGCCTCGTACATCACCTGCTTGGCGTCCCACGGCTCGGCGCGCTGGCTGTTGATGTCCATCAGGCTGGCGAGCAGTTCCTGGTCGAGGCTGCCCCAGTTCACGCCGATGCGCACGGGCTTGTTCCAGCGCATGGCCGCATCGATCATCTGGCCGAACTGGCGGTCGCGCTTGTCGCCCTTGCCCACGTTGCCCGGGTTGATGCGGTACTTGCTGAGCGCCTCGGCACAGGCCGGATAGTCGGTGAGCAGCCGGTGGCCGTTGTAATGAAAGTCGCCGATCAGCGGCACGTCGATGCCCATGCGGTCGAGCTGCTCGCGGATATAGGGCACCTGGGCCGCGGCCTCCGGCGTGTTGACGGTGATGCGCACCATCTCCGAACCCGCAATGGCGAGCTCCTTCACCTGAATGGCCGTGCCGATGGCATCGACAGTGTCGGTGTTGGTCATCGACTGCACCCGCACCGGCGCGTCGCCGCCCACCGTGACGGTGCGTGCGCCCCAAACCACCCGGGCCTGGCGCGAACGGCGCGCCTTGGGCGCCGCCGATTCGATGGGTTGTGGGGTGCAGTCGGTCACGATGTCACCTCGAAACGCGCCACGCCGCCGCCGCGCGTGACAGGCTTCAGATCGTAGGGCTTCCCGCGCACCTGCACATCGACCGCCGAGGCCCGGCCCACCACCACCGACAGCGGCAGCGCGCCCGACAGACCCACCGTTTCGCCCGCCTTCAGGCTGCGGCGCAGCAGCTGCTTGCCGCCAGCCTCCGTGACCGTGATCCAGCACTCTTCGCGCGCGATGAAGACGAGCGGCTGATTGCCGCCGGCAGCAGCGGCAGTGGCCGACGTGGACGCTGCCGAGGCGGCAGCGGCGCTCGTGCCGGCCGGTGGCAAAGCGGCCTGGGGAGCAGCGGTTGCCGCGGGTGCGGCAGTTGTCGCCGTCGATGCAGGCGTTGAAGGCGTTGTAGGGGCCACCGGCGTGACTGGTGCGTTTTCGACGACCACCGAAGGTCCGCCTGGGGCCGGTGCGGCTGCGGGCGTTTCGGCCGCCGAGTTCGTGTCGCCGTCGCCGCGGGCGGTCCAGCGCGACACGGAAGCGCCGACCTTGTCGAACACCGATTGAGGCAGCCAGAACAAGATGGCCGCGCCAGCAAGAAGCAGCGCCACGACCGTCAGCAACGGACGCGACGGAAGTCCGGTGGAGCGGGCGCCGCTGCTCCATCGCGGCGTGCCGGAAACGACGTTGCCCTTGAGCGTGCGGTCAGCCGCCGCCAATGGCGCGCGCTGCGCGCCTGGCAGCTTTGCGAGCACGGGCGCGGATTCGATGCGCAAGGCCCGGCAAACGCTGCTTGCCAGCGCCCGGGCAAAGACCGGGTCGGGCAGCGAGGCGATGTCGTCCGCCTCGAGCGCCATGAGCTTTTGCGGCGGCACCTTGAGGGCCGCGGCCACCATTTCGATGTGCAGGCCGTGCGCCTCGCGCGCTTCGCGCAGCATGTCGCCGGCTGTCTTGTGCGTGTTGTCGCCTTCCTCGAGCGGCAGTACCGCGGAAGTGCCGAACTCCGAAACCCGTTCAGTCATTGAAATTCCCGCGCTCGTACGCGATTGCCTCCCGGGATTGCGGGAAGCGCCGTTGCAGTTGTCCTCCCAACTGCGCAACAGCTTCGCGGTTGTTGAGCCGTCGTTCGATCTTGATGCCGAGCCAGAGCGTTTCCGCATTGGCCGAAGGACTGTTGTTGACGCGGCGGATGTAGAACTGGGCCCGCTGCCATTCCTCGCGCTGCGCCAACAGCGAAGCCAGGTTGAGGCCGATCACCGGATTGCCGGCATCGATCTCGTAGGCCTGCATGAGGCTTCGTTCCGCCTCCGGACGCTGGCCGGCCCTGAGCTGGCAGACGCCTTGCGTCATGAGCGTTTTGGCCCGGTCCGTGTAGCTCGGGATCGCAAGAGCAGCGGTGAACTGCTGGGCCGCATCGCCGAAACGGTTTTGCTGGCAGAGCAGCCAGCCATAGTTGTGCCGCACGTTGGGATCGCGCGGGCTGATGGCAGTGGCGCGGCGGAAGCTGTCTTCGGCCATGCCCGCGTCCTCCAGCCTCATGTAGACAAGGCCGCGCAGGTTGTAGGCATCGGCGTTGTTGGGGTCGGCGGCAAGAGCCTGCTTGATCTCGTCGAGTGCCACGGTGTTCTGGCCATGCTCGAAGTATCCCGAGGCCAGTTCCATGCGCAGGCGCGCGCGGCGCTGCCGGCTGGACTCGTCGGACTCGGTGACGATCTCGCCCCCCTTGCCCGCGGAGCTGGTATCGGCCAGGCTGGTGGTGGTGGTGCGCGTGTTAACGCAGCCCGCGAGCAAAAACGCCACGGCGACACCGGCAACGCTTGCGGCCAGCAGCCGCTGTGCGCTCGCGGTCGCCATCGGAAAGGCCATGCTCATGGGGTCAATGCTCCTGGGGGGTGGTCTTGCGAACCGGATGCAAAACGACGGGGCGCTCCGACACCACGCGGCGCTGTGCCATGCGTTCGGCCGCGCGGGTGCGGTCCTTGACGTCGCCGGCCAGCTGTCCGCAGGCGGCATCGATGTCGTCGCCGCGCGTCTTGCGCACGGTGGTCACCAGGCCCGCTTCGCTCAGCGTCCTGGCGAAGGCCAGCACGCGCGGCTGCGGCGAACGCAGGAGTCCCGAGGCCGGAAACGGGTTGAACGGAATCAGGTTGAACTTGCACGAGATGCCGTGCGTGCGGACGAGTTCCACCAGCTGCCGCGCATGCTCGGGCTGGTCGTTGACGCCGTCGAGCATGCAGTATTCGAAGGTGATGAAGTCGCGCGGCGCATGCGCCAGGTAGCGCTTGCAGGCCTCGATCAGTTCGGCGATCGGATACTTGCGATTGAGCGGCACGAGGTCGTCGCGCAACGCATCGTTGGGCGCATGCAGCGACACCGCCAGGGCCACGGGACAGTCAGTGCCCAGGCGGTCGATCATCGGCACCACGCCGGAGGTCGATACGGTGACGCGGCGGCGCGAAAGGCCGTAGGCGTTGTCGTCGAGCATGGTGCGCAGCGCAGGCACCAGAGCGGTGTAGTTCTGCAGCGGCTCGCCCATGCCCATCATCACCACGTTGGAGATGACGCGCTCATCGCGTTTCAGGTGCTTGCGCAGGAAATGCTCGGCAAACCAAAGCTGGGCGACGATTTCGCCCGTGCTCAGGTTGCGGCTGAAGCCCTGATGCCCCGTGGAGCAAAAGCGGCAACCCACCGCACAGCCAGCTTGAGACGACACGCACAGCGTGCCGCGATCGTCTTCGGGAATGAATACGGCTTCGACGGCATTGCCGTCGCCGACGTCGAACAGCCACTTGATCGTGCCGTCCTTGGATTCGTGCTGCGTGAGGACAGGAAGTGCCTCGACGCGAGCGGTGGTGGCGAGCTTTTCGCGCAGCGACTTGGCCAGATCGGTCATCTGGGCGAAGTCGCTGGCGCCGCGCTGGTGGATCCAGCGGAACAGTTGCGTGGCGCGGAACCGCTTCTCGCCGAGCTTTTCGCAGAACGCAGCCAGCCCCTCGAGATCGAATTCGAGCAGGTTGGCCGTGTTCATGAAATCAGCAGGGTGCGCTTAGCGCGCGTAGACGTTGAGGCCGGCGAAGAAGAAAGCTACTTCGTTCGCCGCGGTTTCAGGCGCGTCGGAGCCGTGCACGGCGTTGGCGTCGATGCTGTCGGCGAAGTCGGCGCGGATGGTGCCGGGAGCCGCCTTCTTGGGGTCCGTGGCGCCCATCAGGTCGCGGTTCTTGGCGATGGCGTCTTCGCCTTCGAGCACTTGCACGAACACGGGGCCGGAAATCATGAACTCGACCAGATCCTTGAAGAACGGACGTTCCTTGTGGACCGAGTAGAACTGCTCGGCTTCGTTGCGCGACAGATGCACCAGCTTGGCGGCAACGATCTTGAGGCCGGCAGCTTCGAAGCGGGAAACGATCTTGCCGATGACGTTCTTGGCGACGGCGTCGGGCTTGATGATGGAGAGGGTACGTTCGATAGCCATTGAAGTGCTTCCTGAGCTTTGATTTTGAAGTGATTTGTCACAAATGCAACGAATAAGTTGCATCGTCAGTCGACAAAGCCTCTGATTTTAACCGGCGCAAGCGCCGGCTTTGGTGAAAACGCAGCGAAAGGCTGCGTTGGACTGCTGGCTTTCAGCGGCCGCGGCGCCGGTTTCCGCCCGACCCGCCACCGCCACCGCCAAAACCACCGCCGGAGGGGCCGCCGCCGCGGCGTCCAGGTCCCTGGCGCTGTTCCTTGCGCTGCCGCGAAAAGCTGTCGGCGCCGATGTAGCCGAGCGAGGTCTTCATCGGATCGGGCTGGTTCGCGCCGCTCGGCGGACGCTCCTCACCCTGGCGATTGCCACGATTGCTGTTGTTGTTGCCACGGCGCCCTTGCGGGGGCATTCCTGCGTTGCCGCCACCACCACCGCCCCGGTTGGCGCGCCCACCGCGGTCGCCCCGAGGCGGCCGGCCGTCGCCGAGCGGATTCGGAATGGGTGCCTCGCGGTTTTCATCGCGCGGCGCCTGCCCGCCGCCGGCATTGCGGTTGCCGCGGCGCTTCTTGTTGCGGCCGTTCCGTCCGCCGCCAGCGCCGTCCTGGCCGCCCGGGCCACGCTGTTGCTGCTGCTGTGGGCGCGGCGCGCCGCCGCCCGAAGCCTGGAACAGCGCATTGATGTCGCGCTCGTCGAGTTCCATCCACGCGCCGCGCTTCAGGCCGCGCGGCAGCACCATGGCACCGTAGCGAATTCGGATCAGGCGGCTGACTGCATGGCCCACCGATTCGAACAGGCGCCGCACTTCGCGGTTGCGGCCTTCGGAGATGGTGACGCGGTACCAGTGGTTGGAACCCTCGCCGCCGCCCTCTTCGATGGTGCCGAACTGGGCCATGCCGTCGTCGAGCCGAACGCCTTCGAGCAATCGCTTCTTTTCCTCGGCATCGAGCGCGCCCAACACGCGCACCGCGTATTCGCGCTCCAGGCCGAAGCGGGGGTGCATCAGCTGGTTGGCCAGGTCGCCGGAGCTGCTGAACAGCAGCAGGCCTTCCGTGTTCAGGTCGAGCCGGCCGACCGACTGCCACTTGCCCTGCTGAAGGCGCGGCAGCTTGCGGAACACCGTGGGTCGGTTCTGCGGGTCGTCGTGCGTGACGACTTCGCCGACGGGCTTGTGGTAGGCAATGACGCGCGGCGGAGGCGGCGCAATACGGTAGCGGATCGGCTTGCCGTTGATCTTGACCTGGTCGCCGTATTGAATGCGCTGGCCGATGTGGGCCGGCTCGTTGTTGACCGAGATGCGCCCCTGGAGAATCAGCTGCTCCATCTCGAGGCGAGAGCCCAGGCCCGCTTGCGCCAGCACCTTGTGCAGCTTGGGCGAATCGGCTTCGGGCAGCAGCACGCGCTTGAGCGGCGGAACCTCGGGGCTCTCTTCGTCGGCGTCGAATTGGCCGGAGATGACGTCCGCGAAGCGGATGGGTTCGGGCGGCGGCGCATTGCGCTGCTCGCGTTCGGCAGCCCGGCGTGCGCGGTCGAGGTCGTCCTCTTCCTCGTCAGGCTCTTCTTCTTCATCTTCTTCGTCGCCGTCGTCCTGGCTGCTGGTGCGAACAGGCTCTTCCGCACGGCGTTCCTGGGGCGCTTGTCGTTCGGTGGCTACGGTGGGAGCGGCAAGCTCGGCAAGCTCGGCCGGCGCGTCGGCGACTGGCGCAGTGACCGGGGCGGCATCGGCCACGGGTTCGGAAGCTTCGGCGGCCACCGGTGCCACAGCTTCACCCTCTACGGCCTGCTCGGCGGTCTTCTTCCGGCGGGGACGGCGCTTCTTTGGAGCTTCCCCCTCCCCCCCTGACGCGGGCAGAGCCTCCGCACCCGCGTCCGAAGGCTGGCCGGACGCTTTCGTCGTCTCCCCGTCTTTTTTATCGGCTTCAGGCGGGACTGGCACGATGGCCGCGTCGTCGATGTCGGAGGAGCTCATTGGTTTTTTCCGGGAAAAACAGCGTGGGGATCGGTCTCGTCGGACGACGGGACTTCGGATTCGAGCTCGGCGGGGAGCCCGACGTCCGGGAGAGCCGGGATTTCTGCAGGCTCTTCGGTGCGAGCCGCGTCTTCCGCGAATTGCGCAGCGGCAGCCTCGAGGGCTTCGACCGCTTCGGGAGCCTCGGCAGGAGGCAGCGCAAGTTCGGTATCTGCCTCCAAGTCCGGTTCGGTGACGGCGGAAGCATCGTCATCGGCCTCGCCGGCGATTTCCATCGGCAAGCCTGGCTGGTTACCCGAGGCCTGGTCGAGCGCATCGACCAACGCCGCCTGCTGGGCCGGAGTTTCGATCAGCGGCAGTTGGTCAAGGGAGCCGAGGCCGAGGTCATCGAGAAACTGACGCGTGGTCGCGTAGAGCGCGGGCCGCCCGACAGTTTCGCGGTGGCCGATCACCTCGACCCAGCCGCGGTCTTCGAGCTGCTTGAGGATGAGGGAGTTGATGGTGACGCCGCGAATGTCTTCCATATCGCCGCGCGTGACCGGCTGGCGGTAGGCAATGATGGCCAGCGTTTCGAGGGCGGCGCGCGTGTAGCGCGGCGGCTTTTCGGGATGCAGGCGATCGAGGTGGTCGCGCATCTCGGGCCGGCTTTGAAAGCGCCAGCCGCTGGCGACGTTCACCAGCTCCAGGCCGCGTTGCGCCCAGTCTTCCTGCAATTCAAGCAACAGCACCTTGATGGTGTCCACGCCCAGCTCGTCGTCGAACAGCACGCGCATGTCGCGCACTGGCAGCGGCTGGCTCGAACAGATCAAGGCGGTTTCGAGAATGCGCTTGGCATCCGCCGTATTCATGGTTCGCGTTATCCGGGAAAAGGCGTCTCAGGGACGCTTGTTCAGAAGGATGGAAGAAGGCGCTGCCGGCACGCGGCGAGTGCAACGCAAGGCCGGCATCGGGGTGGCCGGCGCGGCCCTCGGGCCGTCATGCGCGATTGTAATCCAGCCCCCAGGCCTGTAACGCATTGACGAGATCGGCCGGCGGAGGAGAGCGAAATTCCATCGCCGCCTGCGTGACGGGATGCACGAACGCAAGCCTGAAAGCATGCAGGGCCTGCCGCTCCAGACCCGCAGCCGGCGCGCCTCCGTAGAGGGCGTCGCCAACCAGCGGATGCCCGATCGACGCCATGTGCACACGGATCTGGTGGGTTCGACCCGTTTCGAGGGTGCACCGCACGGCGCAGCCCTCTGCAATGCTGTCCAGACGCTCGATGAGCGTGCGTGCCGTCTTGCCTGCGTGCCGCTCCAGATCGACGACGGCCATGCGCAAACGGTTGCGCGGATCACGGCCGATAGGGGCGTCCACTTGGCGGGCCGCGGCCCCTGTCCAGGGTTTGTGGCCGATGGCAAGGTACTGCCGCTTCACTTCGCGCGCCGCAATCAGCGCCACCATGGCATCCATGGCAGCCCGGGTCCGCGCCACGACCATCAGCCCGCTGGTGTCGCGGTCCAACCGGTGCACGATACCCGCGCGCGGCAGCAGCGAAGCCTTGGGGTCGAGCGCCAGCAGGCCGTTCAGCAGCGTGCCGCTCCAATGGCCCGGCGCCGGATGCACCACCAGGCCGGCGGGCTTGTCGACGATGCGCAGGTGCTCGTCCTCGTGCACCGTGACGATGTCCATCGCCTCGGGCCGGAACGCCTGGCTCTGGGGGGTGGGCCGCAGTTCAATGCGCCCGGCCTGGCCGGCACGCACCGTGGCGGAAGCCTTCAGCACCGTGCGGCCTTGGAGCTCCACGGCACCGGCATCGATCAGCTGTTGCAGATAGTTGCGAGAAAATTCGGGCACCAGCGCGGCCAGCGCGCGGTCCAGCCGCAGGCCGTGTTCGGCCTCCCCTATGGCGAAGGGCCGCAATTCGCTGGGCTCGACCGGATCCGCGCCCTCATCGACCTCGGCCGTGTCAGGGGCAATGTCCAGGGGGTCGGTCGATATAATTGAGGGCAACTGTTTCACGAAAGCCGTATGTGATGTTTCGCGCCAAATTATCGGTCCCCTCCTGGATCGCGCTCAGCGCGGCAGCGCTGCTTGCAGCCGGCTGCTCCTCCACCAGCGTCGACAAGACCGCAAACTGGAGCCCCAACCGCATCTATGCGGAAGCCAAGGACGAAGCCGGTTCCGGCGCCTACGACAAGGCCGTGCCGCTCTATGAGAAGCTCGAAGGGCGCGCCGCCGGTACGCCGCTCGCGCAGCAGGCCCAGCTCGAAAAGGCCTACGCCCAGTACAAGTCGGGCGAAAAGGCCAATGCCATTGCCACCATCGATCGCTTCCTGAAGCTGCACCCGGCCAGTCCGGCGCTCGATTACGCGCTGTACCTGAAGGGCGTGATCAACTTCAACGACGACCTCGGCATGTTCGCATTCCTGACGCGCCAGGACCTGTCCGAGCGCGACCAGAAGGCCGCCAAGGAATCGTTCGAGTCGTTCAAGGAACTGGCGACGCGCTTCCCCGACTCGCGCTATACGCCCGATGCGCGCCAGCGCATGAACTACATCGTGAACTCGCTCGCCCAGTATGAAGTGCACGTGGCGCGCTACTACTACTCGCGCGGCGCTTACCTCGCTGCCATCAACCGGGCACAGCTTGCGTTGTCCGACTACCGCGAAGTGCCCGCGCTCGAAGAAGCCCTGTACATCATCGTCCGCTCCTACGATGCGCTCGGCATGAAGGACCTGCGCGACGATGCCCAGCGCGTACTGACCACCAACTACCCGCAGAGCGAGTACCTGGCGCGCGGCTTCAAGGGCAAGGACGATCCGTGGTGGAAGGTCTGGTAATCCGGTAAAAAGACAAAGCCCTTCGGGGCTTTTTCTTCGTCCCGATCGGTCAGGCGCGACTGCGACGACCCGTGGTCTTCTTCAGGCCGACAGAGAATTCTTCAGTTCGGCAATGGCCGCCTCGAAATCCGCTTCGCTCTCCAGCCGCCGCATCGGCGGCAGTGCGGCCAGCAGCCGCCGGCCATAGCCCATGGCAACCAGTCGGGTGTCGCAGATCGCAAGCACCCCGGAGTCGGTTTCGCGGCGGATCAAGCGCCCTGCCCCCTGCTTGAGCGCTACTGCCGCCTCGGGCAGCGAATAGTCGCTGAACGAACTGCGCCCTTGTGCCTCCAGCCGCTGCGAGCGTGCCTCGACGAGCGGATCGTTGGGTGGTGGAAACGGCAGCTTGTCGATCACCACCAATTGCAGTGCATCGCCCGGTGCATCGAAGCCTTCCCAGAACGACGCGGAGGCCACCAGAACGCAGCCGGTGCGGCCGCCTTCCGCGCCTTCGCGAAAGCGGTCCATGAGCACGCGCTTGGGCAGTTCGCCCTGAACCAGCACCTCGGGCCGCACGTCGGCTTCGAGCCGCTCGAACTGCTGCTTCATCTCGTCGCCGATAGTACGCAAGGCACGCAGCGTGGTCGTCAGCACCAGCGTGCGCCCGCCAAGCTCGGCAGCGCCGCGCGCGGCCAACTGGGCCACGCGCACGCTGTGCGCGGCATCGTTGGGCTTGGGAAAAACACGCGGCACATAGAGCCCGGCCTGCGCTGCATAGTCGAAGGGGCTTTGCACCCGCAGCACCTCGGCATCGCGCAGGCCGCACGGTTCGGTGAACCAGCGCAGCGTAGGTTCGTCGCCCAACGTGGCGGAGGTGAAGACCCAGGCGCGGCCGCTATCTTCCGGCCCCGCACGGCTGTCTTCCTCTTCACCGTAAGCATTCCGGTTGTCCTGATCGATCTTGAGCACGCGCGTGCGCATGGCTTCGGCGATGTCGAGTGGCGATTCGACCAGGCGCAGTTGCGTCCCCACATCGACCCAGCGCACAGACTCCACCTCGCAGGGCAGCGCGAAACGCGCCGCACGCGTGGCGAGCTGCTGCGCCCTCTCGTGCAGGCGCACGAAATCCGGCGAAATTTCGCTGACGGTATCGAGCCCTTCCGCCGCCTGTTCGAACGCGTGCTGCAGGGCATCGAGCGAACCCTGCCAGAGGGTCGGGTCGATGCCTTCGGGCGCCGGGCCCACCCAGCGCAGCTTGGTCCCGGGCCACTGCTTGCCGACCGCAAGGCGCAGCTCGCGTGCAGCACGCTCGACGCCCGCCACCAGTTGCTGCCAATCGACCAGCCCGCGCGCATGCTGCAGGCCCGCGCCGAGCAGATCGCGCGCAAAGTCGAGCGCCTGTCCGCTGCCGAGTTGCGCCCCAAGAAACTGCACGCCGGTTTCGTTGAGCTGATGGGCCTCGTCGAACACGACCACGCTCACCGTGGGCAGCAGCTCCGCCATGCCGGTTTCGCGCACCGCAAGATCGGCAAAGAAAAGGTGGTGATTGATGACCACCACGTCGGCCGCCAGCGCCTCGCGCCGCGCCAGGTTGACGTGGCAGGGCTTGAACTGCGGGCATTGCGCGCCCAAGCAGTTCTCGCGCGTCGAAGTGATGAGGGGAATGAGCGGCGAGCGCTCGTCCAGCCCTGGCAGCTCGGCCAGGTCGCCGGTCCGGGTGGCCTTGGACCATTGCTCGATCTTGGCGAGCGTTCGCAGGCTGCCCCGCTCCGGGAGCGAGGCGTCGTGGCGCGCCAGGTCGAGCCGGTGCAGGCACAGATAGCTCGCACGGCCCTTGAGCAGCGCCGTTCTCACCGGCAGTTCGAGCGCCTCGACCAGGCGCGGCAGGTCGCGGCCGAACAATTGGTCCTGCAGCGTCTTGGTGGCCGTGGACAACAGCACACGCTCGCCGCTCAGCAAGGCCGGCACGAGGTATGAAAAGGTCTTGCCCACGCCGGTGCCGGCCTCGACCACCAGCACGCCGCCCTCTTCGATGGTGCGCGCAACGGCCAGCGCCATCTCGGTTTGTCCCGCGCGCTCGCGGAACTGCTCGGCCGCGCGGGACAGGACGCCTCCCTGCGCGAAGGCGTCGCGCACCTTGTCCTCGAGTGTTTCGGTCACGCGGGTTCTCTTGGATCGAGCACGTTTTCGAGCCGCGCGATCTGGTCGCGCAGCGCAAGGCGGCGTTTTTTCAGGCGGCGCAGCAGCAGTTCGTCTTGCGGCGAAGCCTCGGCCAGCCGGTCGATGGTGGCGTCGAGGTCGGCATGCTCCATGCGCAGCTCGATCAATTGGCGGGAAAGGGAATGAAGATTGGAGTCCAACGTTGGCGATGCGACCTATTCCGCCGCAGCTCGTGTTCACTCGATAATACGTCCTGGTTCGACCTCCCGAGAAGATAGAAAGCGCGCCGCTGGCGCATTTGCGCTCATGACCCAAGGCTTTCGACTTGCCGCCGCCACCGGGCTCCACAAGGGCGACCGGGCCTATCAGCAGGACCAGGTGCTGATGATGAGCCATCCGCGCGTGCCCGGCTGCATGCTCTGCGTCATTGCCGACGGCATGGGCGGCCGCAGCGGCGGGCGCAAGGCCTCCGACCAGGTGCTGATGACGGCGCGCCAGCTGTTCTCTCGCTACAGTCCGGAGCGCGACAGTTCAACGGCGGTGCTGCGGCAACTGCTGGAAGATGCGCACACGGTCATCAAGCTCACGGCCCTGTCGAGCGAGCAAGAGCCGCACAGCACGCTGGCGGCCTTCCTCATGAATCCCAAGGGCGACTGCGCGTGGATTCACGCCGGCGACTCCCGCATCTATCACTTCCAGGACGGCCAGCTCGTCACGCGCACCCGCGACCACTCCTATGTGCAGGTGCTGATCGACCGCGGCGAAATCAGCGAAGCCGAGGCCAACGTCCACCCCAAGGGCAACATCCTGCTCGGCTGCCTCGGCATGACCTCGATGCCGCCTCCTATCGAGCCCCACTACATTCCGATGATGCAGCCCGGCGACCTCCTGATGGCATGCAGCGACGGGCTATGGCACTACTTCAGCCCCGAGGAGCTGGCGAGTGTTCTCTACGCAGAACCGCCGCGCGAAGCAGTCGAAATCCTGGTGGGAGAAGCGCGCCGCCGCGCTCGCGGCTCGGGCGACAACATCTCCATTGCGGTGGTGAAGCTCGAGGCCCTGCCGGCGGAAGCCTGAACGTCGCCTCTCACCTTTAGAGCGAAAGGCTCAGCGCGTTTCAGCGCGCGGGTGCGGACGCCGGCGATGCCGGAGGCAAGGGTGCGCCGCGCGGCTTGGTGCGTTCGGCGTTCTGGCGTTCGCGGCTGGCGCGGTGCTCGGCCGCCTTCTTCTGTTTGCTCTCGAAGCGTTCGGCGGCCGCGGGCGCTTCGGAGCGCTTCTGGGCCGCCTTGGCCTGGTTGTCAACGTGCGCTTTCTGTTTTTCTTCCAGCTCGCGCCGGCGCGCGTCCGCTTCGGCCGCCGTGGCGGCACGGCTCGCTGCATGGTCGGCCGCACGCTGCTCACGATCTTTCTGGGCCTGGCGAGACTCATCCTGCTTCTCGGGCGTGTCTTGCGGACGCCGCGTGGCGGCCTTCTGGTCGAGCTTCTCGAGCTCGGCCGCGCCGCGCCGTTGGCGCTCGATGTCGTTGATGGCGGTTTCCTGCCGCTTGATGTGATCGGTCTCGGCGCGGCGGCGCCTGCGGCTGTCGCGCAGACAATCCTCGACCGCGAACTTCTGGTAGCAGGCGGCGCGCTCCTTTTCGAAGCGCGCATCGATGGCTGCGCGTTCGGCCGTGAGCCTGCTGCGCTCGGCCTCGAAATTGGCATTGCCCGCGGCCGCGGTGGACTGCGCCCACGAAGGCAGGCTGCCCAGTGTCATCAACGCGGCGAGAACGATATGTTTCATGTCAGTCGAGTGTCGACGATGCGGCGTTCCAGGGAAAGAAACTCGCTCGATTGCATTTCTGTGAGCCTGGAAACCGTGCGCGGGAACTCATGCGCAAGCGGCCCCTCGGTGTACAACGCCTCCGGCGGTACCTCGGCCGACATGATGAGCTTCACGCGCCGGTCGTACAAGACGTCGACCAGCCAGGTGAAACGGCGTGCTTCCGAGGCCATGCGCACCGGCATGTGGGGCACGTCGGACAACAGCACGGTGTGGAACTGGCTGGCGATTTCCAGATAGTCGTTCTGCGAACGCGGTCCGCCGCAGAGCGTCTTGAAGTCGAACCAGACCACGCCGCCGGCCTTGCGCCGGGCGCGGATTTCGCGCGCCTCGATGTGCAGGATCGGGCTCTCGTCGGCCGTTTCGGCCAGCTTTTCGAAAGCCTTGCGCATTTCCCTTTCAGCCCCTGCATCGTTGGGCGTGAGGTACATGCGCAACTGCTCGAGCGTGCGGCGGCGATAGTCGGTGCCGTTGTCCACGCTGAGCACTTCGAGCTTCTCGTTGAGGAGCGCAATCGCAGGCAGGATGCGGTCGCGGTGCAGCCCGCCGGGATACAGGTCGTCGGGCTTGAAATTGGACGTGGTCACAAAGCCCACGCCGTTCTCGAACAGCGCCACCAAGAGCCGATGAAGAATCATCGCGTCCGTGATGTCCGCCACGTGGAACTCGTCGAAGCAGATCAGCTTGTAGCGCTTGGAAATACGCAATCCAAGCTCGTCGAGCGGATTGACCGTGCCCTGCAGCTCGCGCAGTTCGCGATGCACCTCGCGCATGAACTCGTGAAAGTGCAGGCGCGTCTTGCGCCTGAGCGGCACCGCGTTGAAGAACAAGTCCATCAGGAAGCTCTTGCCCCGCCCGACGCCACCATGCATGTAGACGCCGCGCGGCAGCTCGGGCCGGTTGATGAACTTCTTCAGCGCGTTGGAGCGCTGGGCCTTGTAGTCGCCCCACTCCCTCGCGCAGCGATCCAGCGCCTCGACGGCACGCAGCTGCGCGGGATCGCTCTGGAACCCGCGCACAGCGAGTTCCGCCTCATAGGCCTCTTTAACGCTGGTCAAGGGATCAGAAGTTCAGCGTGCGCTTGTCCACGGCAAGTGCCGCTTCCTTGGTGGCTTCCGACAGCGACGGGTGCGCATGGCAGATGCGCGCGATGTCTTCGGCACTGGCCTTGAACTCCATCGCCACCACGGCTTCGGAGATCAGCTCGCTGGCCTGCGGGCCCACGATGTGCACGCCGAGGATTTCGTCCGTTGCAGCATCGGCCAGGAACTTGACCATGCCGGTCGTGTCGCCCAGCGCACGTGCGCGGCCGTTCGCAAGGAACGGGAACGTGCCGGCCTTGTAGGCGCGGCCCGCGGCCTTGAGCTGCTGCTCAGTCTGGCCGACCCACGCGATCTCGGGGCTGGTGTAGATCACCCACGGCACGGTGTTGAAGTTGACGTGGCCGTGCTGGCCCGCAATGCGCTCCGCCACGGCAACGCCCTCTTCCTCGGCCTTGTGCGCGAGCATCGGGCCGCGCACCACGTCGCCGATGGCCCACACGTTGGGCAGGCTGGTCTTGCAGTCGTCGTCCACCGCAATGGCACCGCGCTCGTCGAGCTTGAGGCCCACGGCTTCGACGTTCAGGCCGATGGTGTTGGGCACGCGACCGATCGAGACGATCAGCTTGTCGACCTCGAGCGTCTGGGCTTCGCCCTTGGCGTTGGTCCACGCCACGCTCACGCCCTTCTTGGACGTCTTGATCTCACCGACCTTGACGCCGAGTTCGATCTTGAGCTTCTGCTTGTCGAAAGCCTTCTTGGCTTCCTTGGCGATCTGCTCGTCCACCGCGCCCAGGAAGGTCGGCAGTGCTTCGAGCACCGTGACATCGGCGCCGAGGCGGCGCCACACCGAGCCCATTTCGAGGCCGATGACGCCCGAGCCGATCAGGCCCAGCTTCTTGGGCACCGCGCCGATGCGCAGTGCGCCGTCGTTCGACAGGATGTTTTCCTCGTCGAACGGCGTGCCGGGCAATGCGCGGGCATTGGAGCCCGTGGCCAGGATGACGTGCTTGCCGCTGATCGACTCCTCGGCGGCGCCCGCCACCTTGATCTCATAGCCGGTTGCGTCGGTCTTCACGAACGAACCGCGGCCATGGAAGAAGGTGATCTTGTTCTTCTTGAACAGATACAGGATGCCGTCGTTGTTCTGCTTCACGACCTGGTCCTTGCGGGCCAGCATCTTGTCGATGTCCAGCCCCAGGCCTTCGACCTTGATGCCGTGGTCCGCAAAGTGGTGGCCGGCTTGTTCGAAGTGCTCCGACGATTGCAGCAGCGCCTTCGAAGGAATGCAGCCTACGTTGGTGCAGGTGCCTCCCGGTGCCGGGCCGCCCTTGCCGTTCTTCCACTCGTCGATGCAGGCCACGTTGAAGCCGAGTTGCGCGGCGCGGATCGCGGCCACGTAGCCGCCGGGGCCGCCGCCGATGACGATGACGTCGAATTGTTTGTTTGCCATCTGATCAGTCTCCTCAGATGTCGAACAACAGCCGCGACGGGTCTTCCAGCGCTTCCTTCATGGCGACCAGGCCCAGCACGGCTTCGCGGCCGTCGATGATGCGGTGGTCGTAGCTCATGGCCAGGTAGTTCATCGGGCGGACGACGATCTGGCCGTTTTCCACCACGGCGCGGTCCTTGGTGGCGTGCACGCCGAGGATCGCGGACTGGGGCGGGTTGATGATCGGAGTCGATAGCATCGAGCCGAAAGTGCCGCCGTTCGAGATGGAGAAGGTGCCGCCGGTCATCTCTTCGATGCCGAGCTTGCCGTCCTGGGCCTTCTTGCCGTATTCGGCGATCTTCTTTTCGATGTCTGCAAAGCTCATCTGGTCTGCGTTGCGCAGGATGGGCACCACCAGGCCGCGCGGCGAACCGACGGCAATACCGATGTCGAAGTAGCCGTGGTACAGGATGTCGTTGCCGTCAACCGAGGCGTTGATCACCGGGTACTTCTTGAGCGCATGCACCGCGGCCTTCACGAAGAAGCTCATGAAGCCGAGCTTCACGCCGTGTTCCTTGGTGAAGCTGTCCTGGAAGCGCCTGCGCAGTTCCATCACGGGTGCCATGTTCACTTCATTGAAGGTGGTGAGGATGGCGTTGGTCGACTGCGACTGGATCAGGCGCTCGGCAATGCGGGCGCGCAGTCGGCTCATTGGCACACGCTGCTCCGGGCGCTCGCCCAGGTCGGGCGCGCGAGCGGGCGCGGCGACTTGCGGCAGCGCGGGCTTGGCAGCCGGTGCCGGAATCGTCGCCGCAGGCTTGGCGCCCGAGGCCACTGCGCCGAGCACGTCGCCCTTGGTCACGCGGCCGTCCTTGCCGGTGCCGGCCACGTCGCTGGTCTTCAAGTTGTTGTCGGCCAGCAGCTTGGCAGCTGCAGGCATGGCAACGTCGGACTTCGAACCACCGGTGGCAGCGGCGGCTGCAGCTGCTGGCGCTGCTGCGGCGGGGGCCGCTGCGGCGGCGGGCGCAGCAGCAGGCGCTGCGGCACCGGCCTTGCCTTCGGTGTCGATCTTCGCGATCAGCTGATCAGCCACCACGGTGGCGCCATCGGGCTGCACAATTTCGGACAGCACGCCAGCCGAGGGTGCGGGCACTTCCAGCACGACTTTGTCGGTCTCGATCTCGATCAGGATTTCATCGACGGCGACAGCTTCGCCGGCCTTCTTCTTCCAGGTGAGCATGGTGGCTTCGGCCACGGATTCGGAAAGCTGGGGGACTTTGACTTCTACGATAGACATTTGGAGTGAGCTCCGCTTTTTTCTTCAGGTGTTCGTGTGAAAAGAAATTGTTTTACTTGGTCAGCACGAAGCCCTTGAGCTTGCCAAATGCGCCATCGACGAGCGCCTTCTGCTGTTCCTGATGCAGGTGCGAGTAGCCGACCGCCGGCGATGCCGAAGCGGCACGGCCGGAGTAGCCGAGCTTCTGGCCGTCCTGCATGTTTTCGTGGATGTAGTGCTGCACGAAGAACCAGGCGCCCTGGTTCTGCGGCTCGTCCTGGCACCACACCACGTCGGCGAGATTGGGGTACTTCTTGATCTCGGCGGCAAAGGCCTTGTGCGGGAACGGATAGAGCTGCTCGACGCGGATGATTGCCACGTCGTCGTCGCCGCGTTCCTCGCGCTTCTTGGCCAGGTCGTAGTAGACCTTGCCCGAGCAGGCGATGAGGCGCTTGACCTTCTCGGCCTTGAGACCCTTGCTGTCCGGAATGACGGTCTGGAAGCTCCCCTTGGTGAACTCGGACAGCGGCGAGGTCGCGTCCTTGTTACGCAGCAGCGACTTCGGCGTCATGATGATCAACGGCTTGCGCAGGTTGCGCACCATCTGGCGGCGCAGCACGTGGAAGATCTGGCTGGCCGTGGTCGGCTGCACCACTTGCATGTTGGTGTCGGCGCTCAGCTGCATGAAGCGCTCCAGGCGTGCCGAGCTGTGCTCGGGGCCCTGGCCTTCGTAGCCGTGCGGCAGCATCATGGTGAGGCCGTTGACGCGGCCCCACTTCACTTCGCCCGAAGCGATGAACTGGTCGATCACCACCTGCGCGCCGTTCACGAAGTCGCCGAACTGGGCTTCCCAGATCACGAGCGTGTTCGGGTCGTTCGAGGCGTAGCCGTATTCGAACGCGAGCACGGCTTCTTCCGACAGGATCGAGTCGATCACGACGAACGGGGCCTGGTTTTCAGCCACGTTCTGCAGCGGCGTGTAGGTGCCTTCGTCAAACTTCTCGCGGTTCTGGTCGTGCAGCACGGCGTGGCGGTGCGTGAACGTGCCACGGCCGCAGTCCTCGCCCGACAGGCGCACCGGATAGCCGCTGGCCACCAGCGAGGCGAACGCCATGTGCTCGCCCATGCCCCAGTCGACGTTCACGTCGCCTCGGCCCATGGCGGCGCGGTCGTCCAACACCTTCTTCACGAGCGGATGCACCGTGAAGCCGGCCGGCACCGTGGTGATCTTCTCGGCCAGGCGCTTCCATTCGCTAGTCGGAATGGCCGTGTCGCCTGCGTCGGTCCACTTCTTGTTGAGGTACGGATTCCAGTCGACCGCGTACTTGCTCTTGAAGTTGGTGAGCACCGGGTCGACGGTGTTCTTGCCTTCATCGAAGGCGGCGCGCTGCGCCTTGACCATGTCGTCGCCGAGCGTCTCGCCCAGGCCCTGGGCGCTCAGCTTGTCGGCGTACAGCTTGCGCGTGCCGGGGTGCTTGGCGATCTTCTTGTACATGAGCGGCTGGGTGAGCGAGGGGGTGTCCTGCTCGTTGTGGCCCAGCTTGCGGAAACAGATGATGTCGACCACCACGTCCTTCTGGAACTCCATGCGGAATTCAAGGGCGAGCTGGGTGGCGAGCACCACGGCCTCGGGGTCGTCGCCGTTCACGTGCAGCACCGGCGCCTCGATCATCTTGACGATGTCCGAGCAATACAGCGTCGAGCGGCTGTCGCGGGGGTCGCTGGTGGTGAAGCCGATCTGGTTGTTGATGACGATGTGCACCGTGCCGCCGGTGAAGTAGCCGCGCGTTTCAGCCAGCGCCAGCGTTTCCATCACGACGCCCTGGCCTGCGAAGGCGGCGTCGCCGTGCACGAGCACGGGCAGCACCTGTTTGCCCTGCGGGTCGGCGCGGCGGTCCATGCGGGCGCGCACAGAGCCTTCGACCACGGGGTTCACGATTTCCAGGTGCGAGGGGTTGAACGCGAGGCTCAGGTGCACCGGGCCGCCGGGCGTGGTCACGTCCGAGCTGAAGCCCTGGTGATACTTCACGTCGCCGCTCGGCAGGTCTTCGGGTGCGGTGTGGTCGAACTCGGCGAACAGGTCGGCCGGCATCTTCCCGAGCGAGTTGACCAGCACGTTGAGGCGGCCGCGGTGGGCCATGCCGATCACGATTTCCTGCACGCCCTTGGCGCCGGCCTGGTTGATCAGCTCGTCCATCGAGACGATGAAGCTTTCGCCGCCTTCGAGCGAGAAGCGCTTCTGGCCGACGTACTTGGTGTGCAGGAAGCGCTCCAGGCCTTCAGCGGCCGTCAAGCGGTTGAGCACATGCTTCTTCTGCTCGGTCGTCAGCTGCGGATTGGTGCGCGCGCTTTCGAGCTTCTGCTGCCACCAGCGCTTGTGGTTCTGGTCGGTGGTGTACATGTACTCGGCGCCCATGGTGCCGCAGTACGTTTCACGCAAGGCATTGAGCAGATCGCGCAGCGACATGGCCTCTTTGCCGAAGAAGGTGTTGCTGGTGTTGAACACCGTCTCGAGGTCGGCATCGGTGAAGCCGTAGAACGAGGGCTCGAGTTCCGGGATGGCCGGGCGCTCGGCGCGCTTGAGCGGGTCGAGATCGGCCCAGCGTGCGCCGACGTTGCGGTAGGCGGCAATCAGCTGCTGGACGGAGGTGCGCTTGCGCCCGAGCTCGGAATCGGCGCCGCTGGCCTGCACGACCTTGGTCGTGCCTTGCTTTGCGCGTTCTGCGAAGGCGTTGATGACCGGCTGGTGCGGCACGTCGCGGGTGTTGGTGCCGTCGACCGCGGGCACGTTCTGCAACGCGTCGAAATACGAACGCCAGTTGTCTGGCACGCTGCCGGGGTTGGCGAGGTAGTTTTCGTACATCTCCTCGACATAGGGCGCATTGCCGCCGAAGAGGTAGGTGTTGCCTTGATAGGCGGTGTACGCCGATGGCGTAGAAGAATCGCTCATATTCCGCTGACCTTCGCTTCCCTGAAGGAAGCACTAGCTGGTTTAAGAAACCTTCCGCGACACGGCTGAACCGATTGGCGGATGCGACTGTGGCTGGGGAAGGGCCTGAGTACCTTCGCATTGTGCCACGTCAAACATATGGCGATGGAGCGCGCCTTCGCAAGGCACGCTTTTGCTCATTCAGGCCGAAGAAACCAACTGCTTGATCTGCTGCAGCGTGGCGGGATCGTCGATGGTGGTCAGGTCGCCGGGATCGCGCTGCTCGCAAACGGCCTGGATAGCGCGCCGCAGCAGCTTGCCGCTGCGGGTCTTGGGCAGGCCGCTCACGAAGCGGACACGGGCCGGCCGCGCCAGCGCGCCGAGCTGGTCGGACACCACTTTCATGATCTCGCCCTCGAGCTTCAGGGCCACGTCGGCGTCGGCCAAAGCCCGGCCATCCTTGGGCACGACGAAGGCCATCGCCACCTGGCCTTTGAGCGCATCGGCCACGCCGACCACCGCCACCTCAGCCACGTTGGCGTGGCCCGAGATGCTCTCCTCGATCTCGCGCGTGCCGAGGCGGTGGCCCGCCACGTTGATCACGTCGTCGGTGCGGCCAAGGATGTAGAAGTAGCCGTCCTCGTCGCGAATGCCCCAGTCGAAGGTCGAATAGACCATCTTGCCGGGCACGCTCTTCCAGTAGGTGTTGACGAAGCGCTCGTCGTCCTTCCACACCGTTTGCATGAACCCGGGCGGGGTCGGGCCCTCGACCACGACCACGCCCTTCTCATTCGGCGCGGTCAATTCCTCGCCGGTCGATTCGTGCAGGATCTTGATGCGGTAGCCGTACATCGGAACGCCCGGGCTGCCGAACTTGCTCGGCTTGGCCTCGACGCCGTTGGCGATGGTGATCATCGGCCAGCCCGACTCGGTCTGCCAGTAGTTGTCGATGATCGGCACGCCCAGTCCATCGCTGATCCAGCGAGCTGTGGGTTCGTCGAGCGGTTCGCCTGCCAGGAACAGCGCACGCAGGCTCGACAGGTCGTACTTTTTCAGCAGCGCCGGGTCTTGCTTCTTGAGCACGCGCACCGCGGTGGGAGCGCTGAACATCACCGTCACTTTGTACTTCTCGACCAGACGCCACCAGATGCCGCCGTCTGGTTGCTTGTCGATGCCCTGCGTCGGCAGGCCTTCGTACATGAGGGTGGCCATGCCGGCGATCAACGGGCCATAGACGATGTAGCTGTGACCCACCACCCAGCCGATGTCGCTGGTCGAGAAATACGTTTCACCGGGTCGGCCGTCGAAGATGTGCTTCATGCTCGCGGCCAGCGCCACGGCGTAGCCGCCCACGTCGCGCTGCACGCCCTTGGGCTTGCCGGTGGTGCCGCTGGTGTAGATGGTGTAGCTGATGTCGGTGGCGTCCAGCCAGGTGCAAGGCACTTCGGCATCGCGGTGCTTCCGGACCAGCTCGGCAGCCAGATGATCGCGACCGGCCACCAGATCCATGGGGGCCAGGCCGCGGTCGGTCAGCATCACCGCCGAAGGCTTGTGCTTCGAAAGCCGGATGGCCTCGTCGAGCAGCGGCTTGTATGCAATCACCTTGCCGCCGCGCGAACCTGCATCGGCACTCACCACCACCTTGGGCTCGGCATCCTCGATGCGCGTGGCCAGCGAGCCGCTTGCAAAGCCACCGAACACCACGCAGTGGATGGCGCCGATCCGGGCGCAGGCCAGCATTGCGAACGCGGCCTCGGGGATCATCGGCATATAGATGAGCACGCGGTCGCCCTTGCCGACACCCAGCGCGGCGAGGCTGGCGGCGGTGCGCCGCACCTCGGCATGCAGTTCGCGAAAGCTGTAGGTCTTTTCGGTGCCGGTTTCGGTCGAGACGAAGATCAGCGCCGGCTGGTCTGCGCGATCGGCCAGGTGCCGGTCGACCGCGTTGTGGCACAGATTGGTGGTGCCGCCCACGAACCACCGGGCGAATGGCGGCCGGCTGGCATCCAGCACCTGGGCCGGGGGCGTCTGCCAATCGATCAGCCTGGCCTGCTCGACCCAAAAGGCCTCGGGCGCGTCGACGGACTGGCGATAGAACTCTTCGTAGCGGCTCATCTGTGGTGTCTCCTTATATTGAATCGTCCGGCGGTCACGCCAAAACTGAATTCATAATTATGGAGACCGATCTTGCAGCAAGCTGACGGCTCGAACAATCGGGTTCCGCCCGCGCCTCCCCTACGCTAAACGCCTATCGAGCTGGCTTCACTCCACATCAGAGAATGAGCTTCAGCACCTCGGCGAATGCCGGATGCTCAGCGGTGCGCAGCCATTCGAAGCCGACCATTTCAGTCGTGACCAGTTCGGCGCCCGCGCCGGCCAGACGGTCGAAGGCGGCATCGCGGTTGCGCTCGGTACGCGAACTGCACGCGTCGGTCACGACCCAGACCTCGAACTCGTCCTCCAGCAGGTCGAGCGCCGTCTGCAGCAGGCAGACGTGCGCCTCGCAGCCGGCAATCACGATCATGTTGCGTTCTTCGGCCGCGGCGGCGGGTTTCTGCAGGTGCTTGGGCAGGCTGCGGGCATTGCCCTGCGGCGCCTTGGCCGGCACGCGCAGCCATTCGCCGAGGCCCTCCTCCATGCCGCTGAAGTGCATCTTGGACAAAGTGCGCTGGCACAGTGCGCGAATGTCGGGCACGTTTTCGCCGAGCTTCGAGGGGTTGTGCTCGGTCCCCCAGACCGGCACCTCGAACAGGCGCGCCATCTTGCCCAGGCGCACTGCGTTCTGCGCCACGGCATCGGCCTCGAAGATCGCAGGCATCAGTTGCGCCTGATAGTCGACCAGCACGAGTTGGGATTGCGAGGCGTCGAGCAGCATGAACCGTTTCTTTCATTCAGATGGAATTGATGGGCCAGACCGTACCACCGAAACTAGACTCCGAGCGGATGCAGATCTTCTTTCCGACCCGGCTTCATTTGCGGATTCTGGCCCTTTGCGCGGTGCTCGTGGTGACCGGATGCGGCGGGCTGCGCACCGCGAAGGCGCCGCTGGACAGCACGCTCGAAAAGAGCAGCTGCACGCCGAACGCCGACACCCTGCTCGTGTTGCTACCCGGCGCGTACTCGCACCCCGACGAGTTCACGCGCGAAGGCTTCGTGAAGGCACTGAACGACAACAGGCTCGCAGTCGACGTGATGCTGGTCGACGCGCATCTGGGCTACTACCAAGGCAAGACCATCCTCGATCGCCTGGAGCGTGACGTGATGGTGCAGGCTCGCGGCAAAGGCTACAAGTCGATCTGGATCGTCGGCATCTCGGTCGGCGGGTTCGGCGGACTGCTGTACGCGCAAACGCATCCCGGCGAACTCGCTGGCCTGGTGACACTTGCGCCCTACCTCGGAGAACGCGCGCTCAGCGCCGACATCGCCAATGCCGGCGGCTTGGCGCGCTGGACCGGGCCGCTGGGCGATCTGCCAGGCAGCGACCCGCGAGCCCCGAACGAGACACAGCTCTGGCAATGGCTGCGCGGCTACGTGGGCACCACCGCCACCTTCGGCGCCCGGGCGCCGCTCTACCTGGGCTACGGCACCGACGATCGCTTTGCTTTCAGCCACCAATTGCTGGCCGCCGCGCTGCCCAAAGAGCGCGTGTTCACGACCGAGGGCGGCCACGACTGGCCCGAGTGGACGCGGCTCTGGCGGCGCATGCTGCCGACGCTGCCACTGCCGGGCTGTCCCGGCTGAACGAAAAATCAGTTCGAACGCAGCCGCAGCAACTTGCCATCGGACTCATCGGTCAGCACATAGAGCCATCCGTCCGGCCCCTGCTTCACATCGCGTATGCGGGCCCTGCCATCAGCCAGCAGCTTGTGTTCGGCGACTACCTTGCCGTCTTTCAGTTCGATTCGGTCGAGATAGCCGAACTTCAGCGATCCTACGAACAGATTGCCCTTCCACCCTGCGCCATAACGCTCGCTGGTGAGAAAGGCCATGCCAGATGGCGCGATGGAAGGCACCCAGTAATGCAGCGGCTGCTCCATGCCTTCCTTGGCGGTGATGCCGTCGCCGATCTTGCCGCCGCCGTAGTTTTCGCCGTAGGTGATCACTGGCCAGCCGTAATTGCGGCCCGCTTGCGAAATGTTGATCTCATCGCCGCCTTGCGGGCCGTGCTCGATCATCCACAAGCGGCCGTCAGGCGCAAGCGTCGCGCCCTGCCCGTTGCGATGGCCGTAGCTCCAGACTTCGGGCAGCGCGCCGGCCTTGCCGACGAATGGGTTGTCCGCGGGCACCGTGCCGTCCTTGGCAATGCGCACGATCTTCCCCAGATGGTTGTCTAGCTTCTGTGCATCTTCCTTGCGGCTGAATCGATCGCCCAGCGTGAGAAAAAGCGTGCTGTCGCGCGACTCGACAATGCGGCAACCGAAGTGGTTTCGGCTCGCCACCTTGGGCTGCTGGCTGAAAATGATCTTGAGGTTCTCCAGCTTGGTGCCGTCTTCGGAGAGTTGGGCGCGCGCCAGCGCCGTACTGTTGGACGACCCGTTGGCCGCTGGCTCGGAAAAGCAGAAATACAAGGTGCGATTCTTTTCGAAGCCTGAATCGACCAGTGCGTCGAGCAAGCCTCCCTGGCCTCCCGCAGCGATCGCAGGCAGGCCGGTGATGGGTGCGCCGATCTTTCCGTCGGCGCCGATCAGCCGCAACCGGCCCGGACGCTCGGTAACCAGAAAACGGCCGCTCGGCAGAAAGGCCACGCCCCACGGATTCTCAAGTCCGGAAGAAACAGTCTCCGGCCGTATCTGCGCCAAGGCGGTCCCCCAAAAACCCAAACCGGCGACGAGAGCACCGTTTCCCAGGAGGCAGAGGATCGTGCGGATGCGCAGGTTCATGTCTTTTCCAGGTAATTGAACCAATCTTGACGCCTATTGCGGTGCAAATCCACGCTGTTAACCCAATCAAGCTGAGTACAAAAGTTAACCTGCAGGCAATCACTTATGGTTCATAAAGGTTGACCGTTACATTTTTTCTTCAGCCGAATCGAAAAATAGTTTTTAAATCAATAGGTTGCGGCTACATTCGTTAATTCGGATGAGGTTGACATAACCGCGCGTCATCAATATCCTACGCGCCATGCGTTTTTTCGTCCTACCCGCGTCTCTCTTGTTTGCCGTCGCCGTCCAGGCCGCCCCCCAACAGGACCGAACCGATGACGAACTTGCCCGCTTGCTCGCCGACAAGGGCCTGATCGGACAACTCCAGCAGGTCCGCCAAACCGTCGCCGAACGGACCTCCGACCTGGTCGTCACGGCCATCGGCTTTCTCGGTGTTCCCTACCGCCGGGGTGGCAATACCGCAGAGTCAGGTTTCGACTGCAGCGGTTTCGTTCGCGCCATGTACAACCAGACGGTCGGCCACCTGCTGCCCCGCCGTGCCGAGGAGCAAGCGGCCGCCACCGAAAAGATCGATCGCAGCCAGCTCAAGCCCGGCGACCTCGTCTTCTTCAACACCATGCGCCGCGCCTTCAGCCATGTCGGCATTTACGTTGGCGAAGGCAAATTCATCCATTCGCCGCGTACCGGCGCCCAGGTGCGCGTGGAAGACATGAACGGCAGCTACTGGAGCCGCCGCTTCGATGGCGCCCGCCGCGTGCTCGGTGGCGCTCCGAACGAAGAGGTCAAGGCCGCTGCCGCCGCCGCGGCGCACTCCGGCAACTGAGCCAACCGCTCCTTCGCGAATCAGAACCAAAAAAATCCCGCCGCGGCGGGATTTTTTGTGGCCGCTCCGGTTGCCCGGGAGCGGCCGCCCGATCGATCAGGCCTTCTTTGCCGGCGGCAGATCGGTACAGGTACCGTGCGCCACCTCGGCCGCCATGCCAATGCTTTCGCCCAGCGTCGGGTGCGGATGGATGGTCTTGCCGATGTCGATCTCGTCGGCACCCATTTCGATGGCCAGCGCGATCTCGCCGATCATGTCGCCAGCATGCGTGCCGACAATGCCGCCGCCCAGGATGCGATGTGTCTCGGCATCGAACAACAACTTGGTGAAGCCCTCGTCGCGGCCGTTGGCAATGGCGCGGCCCGAAGCGGTCCACGGGAAGTGGCCCTTCTTGATCTTGATGCCTTCGGCCTTGGCCTGGTCTTCGGTGAGGCCCACCCACGCCACCTCGGGGTCGGTGTAGGCCACGCTCGGGATCACGCGGGCATTGAAGGCGGCGCTCGAAAGCTCCTTGTCGCCCTTCTGCTCGCCGGCGATCACCTCGGCCGCCACATGCGCCTCGTGCACCGCCTTGTGCGCCAGCATGGGCTGGCCCACGATGTCGCCGATGGCAAAGATGTGGGGCACGTTGGTGCGCATCTGGATGTCGACCGGAATGAAGCCGCGGTCGCTCACCGCCACGCCGGCCTTCTCGGCGCCGATCTTCTTGCCATTCGGGCTGCGGCCCACGGCCTGCAGCACCAGGTCGTACACCTGCGGCTCCTTCGGCGCCTGCTCGCCCTCGAAGGTGATCTTGATGCCCTCCTTCGTGGCTTCGGCACCGACCGTCTTGGTCTTGAGCATGATGTTGTCGAAGCGCGGCGTGTTCATCTTCTGCCACACCTTGACCAGGTCGCGGTCGGCGCCCTGCATCAAGCCGTCGAGCATCTCGACCACGTCCAGGCGCGCGCCGAGCGTGGAATACACCGTGCCCATTTCGAGGCCGATGATGCCGCCGCCCAGGATCAGCATGCGCTTGGGGTCGGTGCCCATTTCGAGCGCGCCCGTGGAGTCAACGATGCGCGGATCGCCCTTCGGCATGAATGGCAGGCTCACCGACTGCGAACCGGCCGCGATGATCGCGTTGCGGAACTTGACGGTCTGCTTCTTGCCGGTCGTGTCCCAGCTGGTGCCCGAGGTTTCCTCGACTTCGAGGTGGTACGGGTCGATGAAGTTGCCGACGCCGCGCAGCACCGTCACCTTGCGCATCTTGGCCATGGCCGTGAGGCCTCCGGTGAGCTTGCCCACCACCTTGTTCTTGTGGCCGAGCAGCTTGGCGCGGTCTACCGTGGGCGCGGCAAAGCTGACGCCGAGGTCGGCGAAATGCTTCACTTCGTCCATAACCGATGCGACGTGCAGCAGCGCCTTCGAAGGAATGCAGCCGACGTTCAGGCACACGCCGCCGAGCGTGGCGTAGCGTTCGATCAACACCACCTTGAGGCCGAGGTCGGCGGCGCGGAACGCGGCCGAGTAGCCGCCGGGGCCGGCGCCGAGCACGATGACGTCGCACTCGACGTCGACCTTGCCTCCGTAGGTGGAAGCCACGGGCGCCGCGGCCGGAGCCGGGGCTGCCGCCTTCGGCGCGGGGGCCGCTGCGGCGGGCGCGGGTGCAGCCGCGGTTGGGGCGGGCGCCGCGGCGCCATCGACCTCCAGCGTCAGCACCACCGAACCCTCTTTGACCTTGTCGCCCACCTTGACCGCCAGCGACTTCACCACGCCGGCCGCCGACGACGGAATCTCCATCGAGGCCTTGTCCGATTCGACCGTGATCAGCGACTGCTCGGCCTTGACCGCGTCGCCGACCTTGACCAGCACCTCGATCACCGCGACTTCGTCGAAGTCACCGATGTCGGGCACCTTGATTTGTTGTTCGCTCATTTGGACACTTTCATTTTGAGTGTGAGAACGTCGACCGGTGGGGCCGAATTGCGATCGAATTCGCAGGCAGCGGCGATTCCCGCCTCCGCCACGTCGCGCGAGGTGCGCGACTTGATGTCATAGGCCGCGTGCATGGCGCCCAGCGCAAAGCTGCGTCCCGAGCCAATGGCCCAGAACTGCTTGAACTCGAACACCTCGCGGTAGCTGTAGATGCCGTAGATGCCGCTGGCATTGGCCATCAGCATCGTGAACTGGCTCGACTCGTAGGGCTCGTGCTCGTCTTCCTTGGTCTGCATGAAGAACGAGTCTTTCAGCACCGGATGCAACAGCGTGAAGGTGCGGAAGATCTCGTGCTTGCTGCCGAACAGCAGCGCCTCGCGCGGCTGCGCGGCCAGCGCATGCTGCAGCACCAGGAAGTGCGCGGCGGCGCCGGCCACGGCAAAGAGGCTCTGCCCCGCCGCGTCCTCGACGGTGAAGATCTTCTGGTTGGCCTCGGCGCGGTGCGAAAGCCGCGTGTCGCCGAAGGTCACCAGAGAATCGGCTGCCATCGTGACCTGACCGCCCTTGCGGACGGCCACTACCGTGGTCATAGCAGGATTCGACGGTAATCCGCGAGCACCTGGCCCAGGTAGGCGTTGAAACGCGCAGCCAGGGCACCATCGATCACGCGGTGGTCGTAAGACAGCGACAGCGGCAGCGTCAGGCGCGGCACAAACTGCTTTCCGTCCCACACCGGCTTCATCTGGCCCTTGGAGAGGCCGAGGATGGCCACTTCGGGGGCATTGATGATGGGCGTGAAATGCGTGCCGCCAATGCCACCGAGCGAACTGATCGACATGCAGCCGCCCTGCATGTCGGCCGAGCCGAGCTTGCCGTCGCGCGCCTTCTTGGCGAGTTCACCCATTTCCTGGCTGATCTGCAGGATGCCCTTCTTGTCGGCATCCTTCAGCACCGGCACCACCAGCCCGTTGGGCGTGTCGGCCGCAAAGCCGACGTGGAAGTACTGCTTGTAGACCAGCTGGTCGCCGTCGAGGCTGGCGTTGAAGTCGGGGTACTTCTTCAGCGCCGCGACCACTGCCTTGATCACGAAGGCCAGCATCGTGACCTTGACGCCCGACTTCTCGTTCTCCTTGTTGGTGGAGACGCGGAAGGCTTCAAGCTCGGTGATGTCGGCTTCGTCGTTGTTGGTGACGTGCGGAATCATCACCCAGTTGCGGTGCAGGTTGGCGCCGCTGAGCTTCTTGATGCGCGACAGGTCCTTGCGCTCGACCGTGCCGAACTTGGTGAAGTCGACCTTGGGCCACGGAATGAGACCCAGCGCCGCGCCGTCCGCGCCGCCGCCTGCCGGCGCCTTGGCTGCCGAAGCCTTGGTGCTGGCCTGGCCGCTCATCACGGCCTTGGTGAAGCTCTGGACGTCTTCCTGCGTGATGCGGCCCTTGGGACCGGAACCCTTGACCTCTTCGAGCGGCACACCGAGTTCGCGTGCGAACTTGCGCACCGACGGGGAGGCGTGCGGAAGCTTGCCCGTGGGCGCCACAGTGGGTTCGTGCGGTGCGGCAGCGGCCGGCGCCGGCGAAGCAGTGGCCGGCGCGGGGGCGCTGGCGGTTGCAGCGGCGGGCGCGGCTGCCGCGGCCTGCGCAGGTGCAGGTGCTGCAGCCCCCGCAGTGCCTTCCAACACGGCAATCAGGTCACCAATGTTGACCGTATCGCCCACCTTGACCTTGAGCTCCTTGAGCACGCCGGCAGCCGACGACGGAATTTCCATCGAGGCCTTGTCCGACTCCACCGTGATCAGCGACTGGTCGGCCGCGATCGTGTCGCCGGGCTTGACCAGCAACTCGATGACGGCGACGTCCTTGAAGTCGCCGATGTCGGGCACCTTGACCTCGACCGGGCCCGAGGCGGCCGGTGCGGCAGCCGGGGCAGGCGCCGCTGCGGCTGGCGCAGGCGCAGCGGCAGCCGGGGCCGCAGCAGGCGCAGGGGCCGGTGCTGCAGCAGCACCCGCGCCTTCGGCCTCGAGCACGAGCACCACGGAGCCCTCTTTGACCTTGCCGCCGACCTCGACCTTGATTTCCTTCACCACACCGGCGCTCGACGACGGAATCTCCATCGAGGCCTTGTCCGATTCCACGGTGATGAGCGACTGCTCGGCCTTGACCGTGTCGCCCACCTTCACCAGCACCTCGATCACCGCGACTTCATCGAAATCGCCGATGTCCGGCACCTTGACTTCCACTGCTGCCATATCGTTTGTCTCCCGCCGTGAGGCGCCGTTCGTTCGTTGATTGTTGATGTTCAGGCGTAAAGCGGGTTGACCTTGTCGACATTGATGCCGTACTTCTTGATCGCCTCGACCACCTTGGCCACTGGTACCGTGCCGTCTTCGGAAAGCGCCTTGAGCGCGGCCACCACAATATAGTGGCGGTTGACTTCGAAGTGCTCGCGCAGCTTGTTGCGGAAATCGCTGCGGCCGAAACCATCGGTGCCCAGCACCTTGTAGGTGCGGCCCTTGGGAATGAAGGGGCGGATCTGTTCCGCATACGCCTTCATATAGTCGGTCGACGCGACCACCGGGCCAGTCGTGGGCGCGAGCTGCTCTGCCACGAAGGGCACGCGCGGCGTTTGGTCGGGGTGCAGCAGGTTCCAGCGGTCGGCGTCCTGGCCGTCACGCGTGAGTTCGTTGAAGCTCGGGCAGCTCCACACGGAAGCCGAGACGCCCCAATCCTTCTCGAGCAGTTCTTGCGCGGCAAAGCTTTCGCGCAGGATGGTGCCGCTGCCCAGCAGTTGGACCGTGGGCGCCTTGGCCTTGAGCGCGGGGCCCTGCTTCGACAGGTACATGCCCTTGATGATCTGCTCTTCGGTGCCGGGCTGGAGGCCGGGCATCGGGTAGTTCTCGTTGAGCAGCGTCAGGTAGTAGTAGACGTTGTCCTGTTTCTCGACCATGCGCTTCAGGCCATGGTGCAGGATCACGCCCACTTCGTGCGCGAAGGTCGGGTCGTAGCTCACGCAGTTCGGGATCGTATTGGCCAGGATGTGGCTATGGCCGTCTTCGTGCTGCAGGCCTTCGCCGTTCAGCGTCGTGCGCCCGGAGGTGCCGCCCAGCAGGAAGCCGCGCGCCTGCATGTCGCCCGCCGCCCAGGCCAGGTCCCCGATGCGCTGGAAGCCGAACATCGAGTAGTACACGTAGAACGGCACCATGATGCGGTTGTTGGTGCTGTACGACGTGGCCGCCGCGATCCAGCTAGACATGCCGCCGGCTTCGTTGATGCCTTCCTGCAGGATCTGGCCGGCCTTGTCTTCCTTGTAGTACATGACCTGGTCCTTGTCGACCGGGGTGTACTGCTGGCCTGCGGGGTTGTAGATGCCGATCTGGCGGAACAACCCTTCCATGCCGAAGGTGCGGGCTTCGTCTACCAGGATGGGAACGACGCGCGGGCCCAGCGCCTTGTCGCGCAGAAGCTGCGTGAGAAAGCGCACGTAGGCTTGCGTGGTCGAGATCTCGCGGCCTTCGGCCGTCGGTTCGATCACCGCCTTGAAGGTTTCGAGCGAAGGCACCGTGAAGCTCTCGTCTGCCTTGGTGCGGCGGTGCGGCAGGTAGCCGCCCAGGGCCTTGCGGCGCTCATGCAGGTACTTCATTTCCGGCGTGTCGTCGGCCGGCCTGTAGAACGGCAGGTCGGCAATCTGGCTGTCCGGAATCGGAATGTTGAAGCGGTCGCGGAAGGCCTTGATGTCCTCGTCGCCGAGCTTCTTGGTCTGGTGGACCGTGTTCTTGCCTTCGCCGATCTTGCCCATGCCGAAGCCCTTGACCGTCTTGATCAGGAGCACCGTGGGCTGGCCCTTGTGCTTCACGGCCGCGTCGAAGGCTGCGTAGACCTTCTGCGAATCGTGGCCGCCGCGGCGCAGCTGCCAGATGTCGTCGTCGCTCATCTTGGACACCATTTCGAGCGTACGCGGATCGCGGCCGAAGAAGTGCTTGCGCACGTAGGCGCCATCGTTGGCCTTGAACGACTGATAGTCGCCGTCATTGGTCTCCATCATGATCTTGCGCAGCGCACCTTCCTTGTCGCGTGCGATCAGCGGGTCCCAGCCGCTGCCCCAGATCAGCTTGAGCACATTCCAGCCCGAACCGCGGAACTCGCCCTCGAGCTCCTGGATGATCTTGCCGTTGCCGCGCACCGGACCGTCCAGGCGCTGCAGATTGCAGTTGATGACGAAGATCAGGTTGTCGAGGCCTTCGCGCGCGGCCAGGCCGATGGCGCCCAGCGATTCGACTTCGTCCATTTCGCCGTCTCCGCAGAACACCCACACCTTGCGGTTCTCGGTGTTGGCAATGCCGCGGGCGTGCAGGTACTTGAGAAAGCGGGCCTGGTAGATGGCCATCAGGGGGCCAAGACCCATCGACACCGTGGGGAACTGCCAGAACTCGGGCATCAGCTTCGGATGCGGGTAGCTCGACAGACCCTTGCCGTCGACTTCCTGGCGGAAGTTGAGCAGCTGCTCTTCGCTCAGGCGGCCTTCGAGGTAGGCGCGGGCATAGATGCCGGGGGAGACGTGGCCCTGGATATAGAGGCAGTCGCCGCCGTGGTTTTCGCTCTCGGCGTGCCAGAAGTGATTGAAGCCGGCGCCAAACATGTTGGCCAGCGAGGCAAAGGAACCGATGTGGCCGCCCAGGTCGCCGCCTTCGGGCGGATGGTGGCGGTTGGCCTTGACCACCATGGCCATGGCGTTCCAGCGCATGTAGGCGCGCAGGCGCTCTTCGATCTCGAGGTTGCCGGGGCAGCGTTCTTCCTGGTCGGGCTCCAGGGTGTTCACATAAGCGGTATTGGCGGAGAACGGCTTATCGATGCTGTGCTGCCGCGCATGCTCCAGCAGTTGCTCCAGAAGAAAGTGAGCCCGCTCAGGCCCCTCGCTCTGAATCACGGAGGACAGTGCATCCATCCATTCACGGGTTTCCTGGGCGTCCGCGTCGTTTGCGGCCGAGCCGAACAGGTTCTCTGGATTTGCCGACATGCTTGTCTCTCCTTTTAGGGCTGTGGCGGTAATTTAGTGCGCTCTTCGTTCAACGCGCCGAAGTTTCTCATAGAAATACTTCAATTTCAAATAGTGCATGACGATTTCTTAATGTGATATTTTCGTTTAACCTTTTCTCCCGCCCAAACCGTGGCGGAACCAGTGTCACTGCGGCGTCGGTGCCAACCGCGCAAGAGGCATCACCTAAACTCGCAGGATGCCTCTTTCCTCTCCGCTGGCGGCGGCCCGCAGCGCCGTGAATGCGTCACCTCTTTCATGGTGGCGCCGCTGGTGGCGTCGGCAAACGCCGGTGCTGCAGGACGCCGTCGCCATGTTGGCGCCCATCGCGGCGGTGCTGCTGTTTCTGGCCGCAATCGTCTCGGCGTTCTGGTATCTGCGCACCGAAGAGGTCGAGCGCGAGCAGGAATCGGTGCGGCGCGACGTCGAGTACGCGCAACAGCGCATGCGCCTTCGCCTCCTGGAACGCCAGGAACAGCTGATGCGCATCGCGCGCGACGCCTCCAACCGGGAGATCGATCCGGTCGAGTTCGCGAGCCGGGCCGAATCGCTGGTGAGCCAGTTTCCCGAGCTGCAGACCGTCACGTGGATCGACGACAGGCGCCGGTTCAAGGCCGGCTATTCCGCGCCCAGTGTCCATCCTTCGCAGCAACACCTGATCGGCGACGTGCTTCGCCCCGGCGACATCGAAAGCAACTACGCACTCGCTCGCGAGCTGCGCCAGCCGGTTTTCTCGCAGCCCATGGCTGGCGCCGACCCCACGGCCATGCTGCAGCTGCACATTCCGCTTTTCGACCAAGGCCTGTTCGCGGGCGTGGTGCTGGGCGAGTTTTCGGTCGACGGCTTGCTGCGATATGGCATGCCTTCGGAGGTACAGGCGCGCTATGCCGTTTCGCTGCTCGACGCCAAGGGCAACGTGATCGCCGGCAACACCACCGCCAGCACCCGGGAAGGCGGCACGAGGCTCTTGCCCTGGTCGGAGAGAACCAACGAATACGAAGTGCCGGTGTCGCCCGTCGGCAACGCATTGGTGCTGCGGGCACAGGCCTACCGCACCTCGCAGGGGGTTGTCGGCAATGGCCTCTTCTGGCTGGTCTGTGCGCTCAGCGTGCTGACGAGCTGGATGCTGATTGGCACTTGGCGCCACACCCGCCGGCGCCAGCAGGCCCAGCAGCGGCTGGTGGCCGAAACCAACTTCCGGCGCGCGATGGAAAACTCCATGCTCACCGGCATGCGGGTGCTCGACCTGCAAGGCCGCATCACCTACGTGAACGCCGCGTTCTGCGCAATGACCGGCTGGAGCGAGGCCGAACTGGTGGGCCAGTCGCCGCCCTTCCCCTACTGGCTGGAATCGGACCGCGAGGTCATGAACGAGCGGCTGGAGGAAGAACTGCACGGGCGCGCACTGCCCGGCGGCTTCCAGGTCCGCGTGAAACGCAAGAACGGCAGCGTTTTCAATGCACGGCTCTATGTGTCGCCGCTGATCGACGCGCGCGGCCACCAGACGGGCTGGATGACATCGATGACCGACATCACCGAGCCCACGCGCATCCGCGAGCAGCTGTCGGCGTCTTACGAGCGCTTCACCACGGTGCTCGAGGCGCTCGATGCCGCGGTGTCGGTGGCGCCCATCGGCAGCGAGGAATTGCTGTTCGCCAACAAGCTGTACCGGCTGTGGTTCGGCTCCGACACCGTGGGCCACCTGGGGATGGTGGCGCAGGCCGGCGTGCCGGCCTCCAATGCGCACGACGAAGGGCTGGACGACGTCGACCCCTACGCCGGATTGCCGATCGATACCCTGACCGCCGCCCAGACCGCCAACAACGAGATATTCGTGCCGCACCTGGGCAAGTGGCTCGAAGTGCGTTCGCGCTACCTGACGTGGGTTGACGGCCGGCTCGCCCAGCTGGTGATTGCCACCGACATCACGCCCCGGCGCGACGCCGAGGAGCAGGCCGCCGCGCAAGCCGATCGCGCCCAGGCGGCAAGCCGACTGATCACCATGGGCGAAATGGCCTCCAGCGTGGCGCACGAACTCAACCAGCCGCTGACTGCCATCACCAACTACTGCAACGGGATGATGTCGCGCATCAAAGGCCAGGCGATCGATTCCGACGCGCTGCTTGCGGCGCTGGAAAAAACATCGAAGCAGGCCCAGCGCGCGGGCCAGATCATCCAGCGCATCCGCTCGTTCGTGAAACGCAGCGAGCCCAACCGCACCGCCGCCGACGTGGCCACCATGGTGAGCGAGGCGGTCGAGCTCGCGGGCATCGAGCTGCGCCGGCGTAATGTGCGGCTCAACCACTACGTGGCGGCTCGGCTGCCGGTGGTGCAGGTGGACCCGATACTGATCGAGCAGGTAATGGTCAACCTGTTGAAGAACGCGGCCGAGGCGATCGACATTGCCGAGCGCCCGCTGGCGCGCCGGAGCGTCGAGCTGCGCGTGCTGCCCAAGGTGATCGAGGGCCACAACGCCATCGAGTTCTCGGTGCAAGACACCGGCAAGGGCCTGGCACCCGAAGTGATGGACCGGCTGTATGAAGCATTTTTCTCTACCAAGCCGGAAGGCATGGGTATCGGGTTGAACCTTTGCCGCACCATTGTCGAGTCGCACCGCGGGCGCATGCAGGCGGAGAACATCTACAATGGCCCGGATGTGATCGGATGCCGTTTTTCCTTCTGGATTCCGGTGTTGGATGCTCCCAGTTCCGTAGCAAGCGACGAGGCAAAGGTACCTGCATGAGTTTGATTCCGAAGAAGGGCACTGTCTATGTCGTCGACGACGACGAGGCGGTACGAGATTCGCTGCAATGGCTGCTCGAAGGCAAGGACTACAGAGTCCGCTGTTTCGATTCCGCCGAGTCCTTTCTTTCCCGATATGACCCGCGCGAAGTCGCTTGTCTGATCGTCGACATCCGCATGGCCGGCATGACGGGCCTCGAACTGCAGGACCGGCTGATCGAACGGCGCTCCCCGCTGCCCATCGTGGTGATCACCGGCCACGGCGACGTGCCGATGGCGGTCGACAGCATGAAGAAGGGCGCCATGGATTTCATCCAGAAGCCGTTCAACGACGAAGAGCTAGTGACGCTGGTCGAGCGCATGCTCGAACATGCGCGCGGCGCCTTCACCCAGCACCAGCAGTCGGCCAGCCGCGACGCGCTGCTGTCCAAGCTCACCGGCCGCGAAGCCCAGGTGCTCGAACGCATCGTGGCCGGCCGCCTGAACAAGCAGATCGCCGACGACCTGGGCATCAGCATCAAGACGGTCGAGGCGCACCGCGCCAACATCATGGAAAAGCTCAACGCCAACACCGTGGCCGATCTGCTCAAGATCGCCCTTGGACAGGCGGCGCCCTCCAAAGCCTAGAAGCTATTGTCCCCATAGCAATACATGTCCACCACGCCTGCGCAAGCGGGCGTTTTTACTTGGAAAATCGAAACCGATGACCGCCCAACTGATTGACGGCAACGCCCTCGCCAAAACCATCCGCGCCGAGGTTGCCGGCCGTACCGCGGCACTGAAGGCCAGCGGCGTGAACCCGGCTCTTTCCATCATCCTCGTCGGTGACGATCCGGCCAGCCAGGTCTACACCAAGCACAAGGTCAACGACAGCACCGAAACCGGCCTCCTGGCTACGCTGGAACGCTACCCTGCTGACATGAGCGAGGCGGACCTTCTGGCCCGCATTCGTGCCCTCAACGACGACCCGCTGGTGCACGGCATCCTGGTGCAGCTGCCGCTCCCCAAGCACATGGACAGCCAGAAGGTCATCGAGACGATCTCGCCGGCCAAGGACGTGGACGGCTTTCACGTGGCCAGTGCCGGCGCGCTGATGACCGGCGCGCCCGGCTTCTGGCCCTGCACACCGTATGGCTGCATGAAGATGCTCGAATCCATTGGCTATGACCTGCGCGGCAAACATGCGGTGGTCATCGGCCGCAGCAACATCGTCGGCAAGCCGATGGCCATGATGCTGCTGGCCAAGAACGCCACCGTCACCATCTGCCACAGCGGCACACAAGACCTGGCCGCCATCACCCGGCAGGCCGATGTGGTCGTTGCCGCTGTCGGCAAGCGCAACATTCTCACGGCCGACATGGTGAAGCCCGGCGCCGTCGTGATCGACGTGGGCATGAACCGCAAGGAAGACGGCAAGCTCGCGGGCGACGTCGACTTCGACGGCGTCAAGGAAGTCGCCAGCTGGATCACCCCCGTGCCCGGCGGCGTCGGTCCCATGACTCGCGCCATGCTGCTCGCCAACACCCTTGAAGCTGCGGAACGCGCCGCAAAGTGATTTCCATGACCAACCCCCTCCTCGACTTCGCCGATCTCCCGCTGTTCGACCGCATCAAGCCCGAGCACGTTGCGCCCGCGGTCGATATCTTGCTGGCCGATGCCGAGGCGGCGCTGCAGACCGTCACCGCGGCTGACTTTCCAGCTGACTGGAATGCGATTTCCAAGGTGCTCGATGTGGCGTCCGAACGCTTCAGCCGCGCCTGGGGTGCGGTTGGCCATCTGAACGCGGTCGCCGATACGCCGGAACTGCGCGCCGCCTACAACGAAGCGATGCCGCGCGTGACCGCGTTCTGGACCCGCCTGGGTTCGGACGAGCGCCTTTATGCCAAGTACAAGGCCATCGACGTGGCCACCCTTAACGCCGAGCAGCGCCAAGCGCACCGCAATGCGGTGCGCAACTTTGTGCTCGGCGGCGCGGAACTGCAGGGTGACGCGAAAAAGCGCTTTGCCGAGATCCAGGAACGCCAGGCGGAGCTGAGCCAGAAATTCAGCGAGAACGCGCTCGACGCCACCGACGCCTTCTCCTATTACGCAGCGCTGGGCGAACTGGGCGGCGTGCCGGAAGACGTGGTGAGCGCGGCCCGCGCGGCCGCCGAAGCCGAAGCCGAAGGCAAGCAAGGCTACAAGCTCACGCTCAAGATGCCCTGCTACTTGCCCGTGATGCAGTTTGCAAAGAGCAGCGCGCTGCGCGAAACGCTCTACCGCGCCTACGTCACGCGCGCCAGCGAACTCGGTGATCCGGCCTTCGATAACACCGCGCTGATCAACGAGATTCTTGCGCTGCGGGAAGAGGAAGCAAAGCTGCTCGGCTACAAGAATTTTGGCGAACTCTCGGTCGTGCCCAAGATGGCCGAATCGCCCGAGCAGGTGATCAAGTTCCTGCGCGACCTTGCGGCCAAGGCCAAGCCCTATGGCGAACGCGACCTGGCCGACCTGCGCGTGTTCGCATCGGAGCAGTTGGGCATCACCGATCCGCAAGCCTGGGACTGGAGCTACATCGGCGAGAAGCTGAAGGAAGCGCGCTATGCCTTCAGCGAGCAGGAGGTCAAGCAGTATTTCCCGGCCCCCAAGGTGATGGCCGGCCTGTTCAAAATCGTCGAGACGCTGTTCGAGGTGACCATTCGCCGCGACAGCGCACCCACGTGGCACCCGAGCGTCGAGTTCTATCGCATCGAGCGTGCCGGCCAAAAGGTGGGCCAGTTCTATCTCGACCCCTCGGCCCGTGCCGCCAAGCGCGGCGGCGCCTGGATGGACGACGTGCGCGCGCGCTGGCTGCGGCCGGATGACGGCGCGCTGCAAACGCCGGTGGCGCAGCTGGTGTGCAACTTTGCGAGCGGCGTGGACGGCAAGCCGCCGCTGCTCACGCACGACGACGTGACCACCCTCTTCCACGAATTCGGCCACGGCCTGCACCACATGCTCACGCAGGTGAACGAGCGCGACGTCTCGGGTATCAGCGGCGTCGAGTGGGACGCTGTCGAACTGCCGAGCCAGTTCATGGAAAACTTCTGCTGGGAGTGGGACGTGCTTACGCATATGACGGCCCACGTCGACACCGGCGAGCCGCTGCCGCGCGCGCTGTTCGACAAGATGACCGCCGCCAAGAACTTCCAAAGCGGCCTGCAGACGCTGCGCCAGATCGAGTTCTCGCTTTTCGACATGCTGCTGCATACCGAATACCAGGCCGCCACCGCACAGCCTGGCGGTGTGCTCGCGCTGCTGGGCAAGGTGCGCGCCGAAGTGGCCGTGATGCCCTCGCCGCCGTTCAGCCGCACGCCCAACACCTTCAGCCACATCTTCTCGGGCGGCTACGCGGCCGGCTACTACAGCTACAAGTGGGCCGAGGTGCTGAGCGCCGACGCCTATGCGGCCTTCGAGGAAACCGTGGGCGTCGACGGCCAGCCGAACATCGAGACGGGCCGCCGGTACCGGCAGGCCATTCTCGAAGCCGGCGGCAGCCGCAGCGCCATGGAATCGTTCAAGGCCTTCCGTGGCCGCGAGCCGCAGCTTGATGCATTGCTGCGACACCAGGGCATGGCGGAGTCGCAGCCCGCTTGATGCGGGCCTGAAGCTTGCGATACTCGGGCGATGCCTTCGATCCACAAGAAATTTCCCTTGCATCGCCTGTCCGCCACCGCCCTCCTGCTGATTGCCGCGGGTGCCATGGCCCAGCCGATCTATCGCAACGTCGACAAGAACGGTAAGGTCACTTTCTCGGACCGCGCGCCCACCGCCAGCACCGAGCCGGCCAAGGGGCCGCAGGCCGCCAGCGCCGAGCCCTCGAACGCCGGGCTGCCTTATGAGCTGCGGCAGGTTGCGCAGCGCTACCCCGTCACGCTGTACAGCGGCGAGGAGTGCGCGCCCTGCGGCACGGCCCGGTCGCTGCTCGTCACGCGCGGCATTCCATTCGAGGAACGCACCGTCAAGAGCGACCAGGACGTCGAGGCGCTGCAGCGCTTGACCGGCCGGGCTTCGCTGCCGCTGCTGACCATCGGCTCTCAGCAGCTCAAGGGTTTCTCGGACGCCGAATGGTCGCAATACCTCGATGCCGCTGGCTACCCGAAGAGCAACAGCCTGCCTGCGGGCTACCGCAATCCGCCAGCTCGTCCGTTGGTTGCGCAACAGGCAGTACCTGCTGCGCCCGAGCCCGCGACACCAGCGCCTGCGCCGCAGCAGACCGCCCCCGCACCCAGCGGCCCGAGTCCGAGCAACCCGGCCGGCATCAAGTTCTGATCGATCTGTAAGCGCCCGACGGTCCGCCTCGGCGGACTTGCATCAGTCGAACTGCAGCGTTTGCACACCAGTCGGCGTACCGAGCAGGCACACGTCGGCCTTCTGGTGCGCGAAAACGCCGACCGTGACCACGCCGGGCCACTGGCTCACCTCGGATTCGAAAGCCAGCGGATCGCTGATCCGCAGTCCCGTCACGTCGACGATGTGCTGGCCGTTGTCCGTCACGAGCGCCGAGCCGTCTTTTTCCCGCACCTGCGCAATGCCGCCCATGGCCTCGAACTGGCGCATCACGCGGCGCGCCGCCATCGGAATCACTTCCACGGGGAGCGGAAAGGCACCGAGCGTATCGACCAGCTTGGACGCATCGGCGATGCAGACGAAGCGCCGCGACTGCGCCGCCACGATCTTTTCGCGCGTGAGCGCCGCGCCGCCACCCTTCACCATGAAGCCCCGGTGGTCGATTTCGTCGGCACCGTCGATGTACACGCCGAGCTCCTCGACCTCGTTGCTGTCGAACACCGGAATGCCGAGCGCGCGCAGACGTTCGGTCGAAGCCACCGAACTGGACACCGCGCCCTTGATCTGGTCCTTGATCGTCGCCAGTGCGTCGATGAACTTGTTCACGGTCGAGCCGGTGCCCACGCCGACGATTTCACCCTTCACCACATAGTCCAATGCGGCGCGGCCGACCTGGGCCTTGAGCTCGTCCTGGGAGATGGCGGCGGTGCCGGGAGCGGAAGAAGGAGAAACGGGTGCGGTCATCGCGGAGAATCCTTGGCTCATTGAAGTCGAGAATTATCCGATGCTCCTGCTCCCCTCTTCGCTCTACGGCCTGGCCCGGCCCTTTCTGTTCGGTTTCGACCCGGAGCACGCCCACGAACTCACGCTCGACGGCCTGGCCCGTACGCAGAACACGCCGCTCGCCTGCGCCTACGCCGCGCCGCGTGTCGACGACCCGATCACCCTGGCAGGGCTGGAGTTTCCGAACCGCGTCGGGCTGGCGGCAGGGCTCGACAAGAACGCCCGCTGCATCGACGCTTTTGCCGCCATGGGCTTCGGCTTCGTCGAGGTCGGCACCGTGACGCCCAAGGCGCAGCCAGGCAACCCCAAGCCCCGCATGTTCCGCCTGCCGCAGCGCGACGCGCTCATCAACCGGCTCGGCTTCAACAACGAAGGGCTCGATGCCTTTCTCGCCAACGTGCAGAAGGCCCGCTTTCGCAAGAATGGCGGCGGCGGCGCCGGCAAGAAGCCGATGCTGCTCGGGCTCAACATCGGGAAGAACGCCGCCACGCCCATCGAGCGGGCGGTGGACGACTACCTGGCCTGCCTGGACGGCGTGTATGCGCATGCCGACTACGTGACCATCAATATCTCGAGCCCCAACACGGCCAACCTGCGCACGCTGCAAAGCGACGAGGCGCTCGATGCCCTGCTGGGCGCCATTGCCGAGCGCCGACAGGCGCTCGCCCAACGCAGCGGCCGGCGCGTGCCGTTATTCGTGAAGATCGCTCCCGATCTCGACCAGGCCCAGGTCGACGTGATCGCCGCCACGCTGCAGCGCCACGGCATGGACGGTGTGATTGCCACCAACACGACGCTGGCCCGCGATGCAGTGGCGGGACTGCCGCATGCCGGCGAAGCGGGCGGGCTCTCGGGCGCGCCGGTGCGCGAAGCCAGCAACCGGGTGATTGCGCAGCTGCGTGCCGCCCTTGGGCCGAGTTTTCCGATCATCGGGGTGGGCGGCATCCTGAGCGCGGCCGATGCCAAGGCAAAGATTGCCGCGGGCGCCGACGTGGTGCAAATCTACACCGGGCTCATCTATCGAGGCCCGGCCCTCGTGCGCGAAGCGGCGCAGGCGCTGCTGCAGCAAAGCCGCAGCACCGCCTGAGCCTTCTTTCGGCGCTTCTTCTCTCTCAGCGCATGCGCCAGAGCACCGGCGCGATGAACGCCGCCCAGCGCAACAGTCGCCTGGGACGAATCACCACCACGGCGACCGCGGCCACCACGCCCGTGGCAACCGGGTGCTCCCGCGCGATGCGAAGTGCCGCGGCGGCAGCCGACTCATCAGCGGGAGGCGCTTCGGAAGAAGCACCCCCTGCTGCGCTCGCAGGCTGCTGCGCCGCGCCTGCGCCCTGCATCGTGGCTATGCGTTCGCGCTGGCGCTCCATGCGCGCGAGCAGCTCTTCGCGTGTGGCTGGCCGCGGCGGACGCGGCGCTTCGTCGTCCTGGTCCGGGTCCTTGCCAAGTCCGAAGCTGTCCTGAACCCAGGCCCAGTCGCGTTCGAATTCGTGCCGGGCCGGCATGAAGCCGTTCGACGCATTGCGAAAGCTCAGGTACAGGCCCACTGCGGCCCCGAGCCACAGCACGATCCACACGCCAGCCACCGCCCATGCGGCCGCAATGCGGTGAGGCGTTTCCCAGAAATGCACCACCACCGCCATCGACAGCAAGGCCACAGCCACCGTGGTCAGGCCTAGGACGGCCACCACGAGGACCAGCATCAGCTTGAGGCGCTGCTTCTCGTCCTCCCAGGCCATGCGCAGCAGCTGCACACGGTCTTCGGCGGCCAGCGCTCCTTCGGCCGCAGCAATCCGCAGCCGCCGCAAGCGGGCATCGAGCCCGAACAGGGACAGCAACCTCATGCGCCGGCTCCCGCTCGGCGATGGATGACGCGGCGGCGGTGTGCGCTCAGGTCAGCGGCGGCCAAGCAGCAAACCCACCAGCACACCGACGGCCAGCGCTGCGCCGGCAATCTGCCACGGCTCGTCGTGGGCGTAGGCGTTGGCGCTGTTGGCCGCTTCGCGGGCCTTCTGGGCTGCAAGCTTGCTTTTCTCTGCCGCGAGCTCGCGCGCAATGGCGAGCTTGGTGTCGATGCGCTGGCGCAGCGCTTTGATGTGGGGAACCGAATCCAGGTCTTTGCTGGCCAGCACGCCGCGCACGTCGCTCGCGATGTCTTCGGCTGCCGCTTCAATGTTGTTGGATGCACTCATTGGAATCTTTCCTCCGTGATGACACCGGCACCGCGCCGGCGGCTTCACGCCATCGGATGGCGTGGTGTCATGTTACAGGCACAAAAGCCCCTCGTGCGCGACAGTTCTGCAGACTTCTGCACACAGGGCTTCATTGCTCGCCTCAGTTGCCGGCGAGCAGGGTCGCCACGTAGCGCCCGATGGCCAGGCTGCTCGTGAGTCCCGGCGATTCGATGCCGAAGAGATTGACCAGGCCGCGAACGCCATGCGCCTTCGGCCCGTCGATCATGAAGTCGCGCGCGGGCTCGCCCGGCCCCGAGATCTTGGGCCGAATGCCCGCATAGCCGGGAATCAGTCCACCGTCGGGCAAGGCTGGCCAATACTTGCGCACCTCGGCGTAGAAGCCGTCGCCGCGTGCCGGGTCGACCACGAGGTCGTCCGCCGACTGCACCCACTGAACATCGGGACCGAACTTCGCCTGGCCGCCCAAGTCGATGGTCAGGTGCACGCCCAGGCCTCCCGGCTCGGGCACCGGGTAGACGAGCCGGCTGAAAGGCGCGCGGCCCGACAAGGTGAAATAGCTGCCTTTGGCAAAGTAGGCGGTCGGTACGGCCGTCGCGGGGAGGCCTTCGAACCGCTTCGCGAGGTCGGGGGCGCCAAGACCGGCCGCATTGACCACGGAGTTGCAGCGCAATGCCGTGCCATCCTCCGCGACCAGGACAATGGAGTCAGCTCCGCATTCCGCGCGCGCGATAGGAGATTTGAGCGCCAGCATCCCACCCGCGTTCTCCACGTCGCCCAAGAGACTCAGCATCAGCGCATGGCTGTCGACGATGCCGGTGCTCGGAGAATGCAGCGCCGCTTCGCAATGCAGTTGCGACTCCATCGCCCTGGCCTGTTGCGCCGTTAGCAGCACGAGGTCGTCGACACCGTTGGCGGCAGCCTTGGCGCGGATGTTTTCGAGCTCACCCACCTGTTCGGGCGAAGTCGCCACGATGAGCTTGCCGCAGCGTCGGTGTGGCACGCCGCGCTCCTCTGCGTACGCATAGAGCGCCTCTTTGCCCTCGACGCACAGCCGCGCCTTGAGCGAGCCTTGCGGATAGTAGATGCCCGCGTGAATCACCTCGCTGTTCCGCGAACTGGTGCCTGTGCCGATGGCGTTCTCAGCCTCTAGCACCACCACTTCGCGGCCTGCGAGCGCCAACGCGCGCGCCACGGCCAAGCCCACCACTCCGCCGCCGATGACAGCGCAATCAAGTTCATCCATGGCGCGAGCTTATCGCGGCTCGCGCGCCAGGTTTACGAGGTGGTGGGAGGAGGCTCGGGATCGGTCGGATCGTCCGGTGGCGTGCTCGGCCCTTCGTCGGGTTCCACGGGCAGGTCGGGCGGAATGTCGGGATGAGTGGCCATGGTCGGTCTCCTTCCCGTTGGGTGTACGCGCTCCGCGAGGAAATAGAGCCGGTGCGAGGCGGCAGCTGGCGTCAGCACGAGCCGACAATTGAGTCCAAGCAGCGCACAAACAAAAAAAGCGACTTGGACAATCCAAATCGCTTTTAATTTCGAGGAAATTGGTGGGCGGTGGAGGTTTCGAACCTCCGACCCCAGCAGTGTGAATGCTGTGCTCTACCCCTGAGCTAACCGCCCTGCAAACCCCTTGGCACTGCAAGTGCAGTGCCTTGGAATTAATCGCGTTGCGCGAAGCCTTCGATTATGCCACAGCATTTCAGCCGATTTGGCGAAACAGCGTGCGTCCGTTGCTGGATTTGTCGAGCTGCGACAACAGCGCCTCGTGCGCCGCCAGCTCCTGCTCGCCCGCCAGGATCACCGGCAGGTCGAACTGGCTCAAGTCGATGGTGACGAGGGTGGTGCCCTGCGCCGGCTCGCTGGACGAAACGTCGATCAAGAGCGCGTCCTGGCCGCGCGTGAGGTTGATGTAGACGTCGGCCAGCAGCTGAGCGTCGAGCTTGGCGCCGTGGAAGGTGCGGTTCGAGCGATCGACGCCGAAGCGGTCGCACAGCGCGTCCAGCGAATTTCGCTTGCCCGGGTAGACCTGCTTGGCCATGGCCAGCGTGTCGGTCACTTCGCCGACGAAGCTGCGCAGCGGCGGCAGGCCGGCCAGCTCGAGCTCCTTGTTGAGAAAGCCGACGTCGAAGGCCGCGTTGTGAATGATCAGCTCGGCGCCGCGCAGATACTCGACGATGTCATTGGCAAGGGTGGCGAACTTCGGCTTGTCGCGCAGGAAGTCGGTCGTCAGGCCGTGCACCTTGAGCGCGTCTTCATGACTCTCGCGCTCGGGGTTGAAGTAGATGTGCAGGTCGTTGCCGGTGAGCTTGCGCGCGAACAGCTCCACGCAGCCAAGCTCGATCACGCGGTCGCCGTTCTCGGCAGAAAGACCCGTGGTTTCGGTATCGAGGACGATCTGGCGCGACATCAGTGATTTTCCTTGGCGTGGTTGATCGAGTACTTGGGAATCTCGATCGTCACGTCTGCCTGCGCCAGGATGGCTTGGCAGCTGAGACGCGATTGTGGCTCCAGGCCCCAGGCGCGATCGAGCAGGTCTTCTTCGCCCTCCTCGGCTTCGTTCAGCGAGCTGAACCCCTGGCGCACGATCACGTGGCATGTGGTGCAGGCGCAGCTCATCTCGCAGGCGTGCTCGATGTTGATGTGGTTCTCCAGCAGCGCCTCGCAAATCGAAGTGCCGGCCGGCGCCGTGATTTCTGCACCCTTCGGGCAGTACTCGGGATGCGGAAATATCTTGATGGTGGGCATGTAGTTCTTAGAGGGATTCGACCTTGCGGCCCGACAACGCGCGCGCAATGCCCGCGTTCATGCGCTGGGCGGCAAAAGCTTCGGTGTCGTTGGCCAAAGCCTTGGTGGCCGCCTCGATGGCCGCCGCGTCGCTGCTGCCCTTGGCGGCTTCGCGCAGCTGCGCCATCGATGCATCGATGACCGCACGCTCCTGCTCGTTCAGCAGATCGCCGTCCGCATCGAGCGCGCTCTGCGTGGCAAGCAGCAAGCGCTCGGCATCGACGCGCGACTCGACGAGCGCACGTGCCTGCATGTCCTGCTGCGCGGTGGAAAAACTCTCCTGCAGCATGGTCGCGATCTGGTCGTCCGAGAGCCCGTACGAAGGCTTGACGGTGACACTGGCCTCGACGCCACTGCCCTGCTCCTTGGCGCTGACGCTCAACAAGCCATCGGCGTCCACAGTGAAGGTCACACGGATGCGCGCCGCGCCCGCGGCCATCGGTGGAATGCCGCGCAGCGTGAAGCGCGCAAGGCTGCGGCAGTCGGCCACCAGGTCTCGCTCGCCCTGCACCACGTGCAGCGCAAGAGCGGTCTGGCCGTCCTGGTAGGTGGTGAAATCCTGCGCCATCGCGGTGGGGATGGTCTGGTTGCGCGGCACGATGCGCTCGACCAGCCCGCCCATGGTCTCGATGCCCAGCGAAAGTGGAATCACGTCGAGCAGCAGCAGGTCGCCCGCGCCATTGTTGCCGGCCAATTGGTTGGCCTGGATGGCGGCGCCGAGCGCCACGACTTCGTCGGGATTCAGATTGACCAGCGGCTCGCGGCCAAAGAACTCGGCGACAGCATGGCGGACCTGCGGCATGCGCGTAGATCCGCCCACCAGCACGATGCCCTTCAGGTCGTCGGGCTTGAGCTTGGCGTCGCGCAGCGCCTTGCGAACCGATGCAATCGTGCGGTCGGTGAGCGGCTTGGTGGCGGCGTCGAATTGGTGGCGAGTGAGTTCGAATTGAACCGCCTTGCCGGCAAGCTCCGCGCGGAAGGTGGTCGACTCGGTGTCGGTCAGCGCCTCTTTCGCGGCACGTGCGGCCACGAGCATGGCGGCCTTGTCGTTGTCGCTGCCGACTTCGAGGCCGGTTTGGGCGAGCACGAAGCCGGCCAGGGCGTGGTCGTAGTCGTCGCCACCCAGGGCCGAATCTCCGCCGGTCGCGATCACTTCGAACACGCCCTGCGTCAGCCGCAGGATAGAGATGTCGAAGGTGCCGCCACCCAGGTCATAAACCGCATAGACGCCTTCGCTTGCGTTGTCCAGGCCGTAGGCGATGGCAGCGGCCGTGGGTTCGCTGATGAGCCGCAGCACGTTGATGCCCGCAAGTTGTGCGGCGTCCTTGGTGGCTTGGCGCTGGCCTTCGTCGAAATAGGCCGGCACGGTAATGACCGCGCCGTAGAGCTCGTCGTCGAAGGTGTCTTCAGCGCGGAAGCGCAGCGTCGCGAGAATTTCGGCGCTGATCTCGACCGGCGACTTCTCGCCCGCGAAGGTTTGCACCTTCACCATGCCGCCGTCGCTGCCCTCGATGTGATACGACATCGACTCGCGGTTCGAGATGTCGGAGAGCCCGCGGCCCATGAGCCGCTTGACCGAGGTGATGGTGTTGGCAGGGTCTTGCCCTCGCGCCGCCACGGCGTCGAAGCCGATCTGCCTTCGGTCGCCCGCGAGGTAGCGCACGACCGAAGGCAGCAGCACGCGACCCTGGTCGTCGGGCAGGCATTCGGCCACGCCGTTGCGCACCGCGGCCACCAACGAATGCGTGGTGCCGAGGTCGATGCCCACGGCAATGCGGCGCTGATGCGGATCGGGCGCCTGGCCGGGTTCTGAAATCTGTAGAAGAGCCATATATAGGGGCCTATTGTCCCAACTGATCGAACTTGGCTTCGACGTCCTGGCCGAAACGCTCAATGAACATGAGGGCTCTCACCTGCTGCGCGGCGGCGGGATAGTCGCCCTTCTCGTCGATCAGCCAGTCAAGCGACGACAGCGCGCGCGCACGACCGGCTTCGACCTCGGCCTGCAGCTTCTCGATCGCTTCGATGTCGTCGGCGTCGTCGAGCTCCTCACGCCACTCCATCTGCTGCATCAGGAAGTCGGGCGGCATGGCCGTGTTGTTCTCGCTATTCAGCGGCGCGCCGTTGAGTTCGCAGAGGTAGCTGGCACGCCGGATCGGGTCCTTGAGCCGCTGGTAGGCCTCGTTGATGCGCACCGACCACTGCATGGCCACGCGCTGCGCCGCGGCGCCTTGCGCGGCAAAGCGGTCCGGGTGGGCCTCGCGCTGCAGCTCTTTCCAGCGCGCATCGAGTGCCGCGCGGTCCTGCGCGAACGTGGCCGGGACGGCGAACAATTGGAAGTCGGTGTCGTTCAGGTTCATCAGACTGCCTGCCGGGCCGCCCCAAAGGCGGTCTGCGCCTCCTCGGGGGGCAGTGAGGACACAAAGTGCCGAACGTGGGAGCTCATATGGATCAAGAAAAAACCGCCAGCACATGACATGGTGGCGGCTGTTGTCGCGGTCAGCGACGGCGCATCAGATGCGAAAGCTTTCCCCGCAGCCGCAACGGTCGCGTTCGTTCGGGTTGATGAACTTGAAGCCTTCGTTCAAGCCCTCGCGCACGAAGTCGAGCTGCGTGCCGTCGATGTAGGCCAGGCTCTTCGGATCGACCAGCACCTTCACGCCATGGTCTTCGAACACCACGTCTTCTGGCGTGAACTCGTCCACGTACTCCAGCTTGTAGGCCAGGCCGGAGCAGCCGGTGGTCTTCACGCCCAGCCGCACACCCACGCCCTTGCCCCGCTTGCCGAGGTAGCGGGTCACGTGGCGCGCAGCAGCTTCGGTCAACGTGACGGCCATGTCAGTGGACTGCCGACTCGGCTTGCGCCGTCTTGGCGCCGTGCTTGGCTTTGTAGTCGCTCACGGCGGCCTTGATGGCATCTTCGGCCAGGATCGAGCAGTGGATCTTGACAGGTGGCAGGGCCAACTCTTCGGCGATCTGCGCGTTCTTGAGCGCAGCCGCTTCGTCGAGCGTCTTGCCCTTGACCCATTCGGTCACGAGCGAGGACGAGGCAATGGCGGAGCCACAGCCGTAGGTCTTGAAGCGCGCATCTTCGATCACGCCGGTTTCGGGGTTGACCTTGATCTGCAGCTTCATGACGTCGCCGCAGGCCGGTGCGCCGACCATGCCGGTGCCTACCGAATCGTCGCCCTTTTCGAAGGAGCCGACGTTGCGGGGATTTTCGTAGTGGTCGATGACCTTGGATGAATATGCCATGGTGTACCTCTCAAACTTTGTTCAATCGTGGAGCACTGGTGGGCCAGTACGTCAATGCGTCAGTGGGCCGACCACTGGATCGTGCTGATGTCGACGCCGTCCTGGAACATCTCCCACAAGGGGCTCAGCTCGCGCAGCTTGGCCACGTTGTGCTTGATGGTCGAGATGGCGTAGTCGATTTCTTCCTCGGTCGTGAAACGGCCGATGGTCATGCGAAGGCTGCTGTGGGCCAGTTCGTCGCTGCGGCCCAGGGCGCGCAGCACATAGCTGGGCTCCAGGCTGGCCGACGTGCAGGCCGAACCCGACGACACCGCCAGGCCTTTGATGCCCATGATCAGCGACTCGCCTTCGACGTAGTTGAAGCTCATGTTCAGGTTGTGCGGCACACGCTGCTCGAGGTCGCCGTTGATGAACACCTGCTCCACGTCCTTCAGGCCGTCGAGCAGGCGCTTCTGCAGGCTGGCGGCCTTGGCAATGTCTTCCTTCATTTCGAGCTTGGCGATGCGGAAAGCCTCGCCCATGCCCACGATCTGGTGCGTTGGGAGGGTGCCCGAGCGCATGCCGCGCTCATGGCCGCCGCCGTGCATTTGCGCCTCGAGCCGCACGCGCGGCTTGCGGCGAACGTACAGCGCGCCAATGCCCTTGGGGCCGTAGGTCTTGTGCGAAGCCAGGCTCATCAGGTCGATAGGCAGCTTGGCGATGTCGATCTCGACCTTGCCGGTGGCCTGGGCCGCATCGACGTGGAAGATCACACCCTTTTCGCGGCAGGCATTGCCGAGCGCGACCACGTCCTGGATGACGCCGATCTCGTTGTTGACGTACATCACGCTCGCAAGGATGGTGTCGGGCCGGATCGCGGCCTTGAACTTGTCGAGATCGAGCAGGCCGTTTTCCTCGACGTCCATGTACGTCACTTCGAAGCCTTGGCGCTCGAGTTCGCGCATGGTGTCGAGCACGGCCTTGTGCTCGGTCTTCACCGTGATGAGGTGCTTGCCCTTGCCCTTGTAGAAGTGCGCCGCGCCCTTGAGGGCGAGGTTGTTCGACTCGGTGGCGCCGGATGTCCAGACGATTTCGCGCGGGTCGGCACCGATCAGCTCGGCCACGTACACGCGCGCTTTCTCGACCGCCTCTTCAGCTTCCCAGCCCCAAGCGTGGCTGCGCGACGCCGGGTTGCCGAAATGCTCGCGCAACCAGGGAATCATGGCGTCGACCACACGGGGGTCAACCGGCGTGGTGGCGCCGTAATCGAGGTAGATCGGGAAATGAGGAGTGACGTCCATGGCTGGCTCGGGCTGGCGTGGGGGGTTTGTTTCTTTATCTGGGCGGCTTTTCGCAGCGGCGCCCCAAGGCGCCGCCTGCGACACGGTGCATCAGGACTTCGCGAACGCGTTGCCCAGGGCAAACACCGAATTCGGCGCATTCACGCGAATGGGCTTGACCACGGGCTGCGCGGAGATGGCGCGCTTGACGACTGGCTTGTTCTCGATTTGCACGCCCTTCGCGATCTGGTCGTCGACCAGTTTTTGCAGCGTGACGGAATCGAGGAACTCGACCATGCGCTGGTTCAGCGAGGCCCAGAGCTCGTGCGTCATGCAGCGACCGGCTTCGCCGAGGCAGTTTTCCTTGCCGCCGCACTGCGTGGCATCGATGGGCTCATCGACGGAAACAATGATGTCTGCGACGGTGATATCCGCAGCCTTGCGGCCGAGGCTGTAGCCGCCGCCGGGGCCGCGGGTCGACTCGACCAGCTCGTGACGGCGCAGTTTGCCGAACAGCTGCTCGAGGTACGACAATGAAATCTGCTGCCGCTGGCTGATCGCGGCCAGCGTGACCGGACCGGTGTTCTGACGCAGCGCCAGATCGATCATTGCTGTGACCGCAAAACGGCCTTTGGTAGTGAGACGCATCGCAAGCTCCTTCAAGTGCTTACCGTTGAAATGACACCGTGGCCCCGGGGGCCCGCGGTGACTTCGTCTCCGCCCTGCCCGACCCCTGACGCTGGTGAACCAGCCAGTGGGATCGGTCCTTCATCGCGAAGTTCTTTTTTCTTTGTTGTTGAGTATTTCGGTCAAGTATAACAGAAGCCCCTGAGGTTTGCTCGGGTAAACCCCAGCGGAAACCGCTTGAACAAACCGAAACCTCGTCCTACGACGGCAACACGGCGATGTTGTCCCCGCCAGAGGCGCCAAACGCCTGCTCGCGCAGAAGCGCCAGCTGGTCGCGCACCCGCGCCGCCTTCTCGAATTCGAGATTGCGGGCATGCTCGAGCATGAGCTTTTCGAGCCGCTTGATTTCCCGGGCAATGTCTTTTTCGCTCATGTCCTCGACCTTGGCGCGTTCCAGGTCGAGCTTGGCCATTTCCTTGCCGGTTTTTTCGCTGTAGACGCCATCGATCAGGTCGCGCACCTGCTTCACGATGCTGCGCGGGGTGATGCCATTGGCTTCGTTGTGGGCGATCTGCCGGGCGCGGCGGCGCTCGGTTTCGTCGATGGCCTTCTTCATCGAGTCGGTCATCCGGTCGGCGTACAGGATGGCCTTGCCGCTCAGGTTCCGCGCCGCCCGGCCGATGGTCTGGATCAGCGAGCGCTCGGCGCGCAGGAAGCCTTCCTTGTCGGCATCGAGAATGGCCACCAGCGACACCTCGGGAATGTCCAGGCCTTCCCGTAGCAGATTGATGCCGACCAGGACGTCGAAAGTGCCCAGCCGCAGGTCGCGCAAGATCTCCACCCGCTCGACCGTGTCGACGTCGCTGTGCAGGTATCGCACCTTCACGCCGTTGTCGCCCAGATAGTCGGTCAGCTGCTCGGCCATGCGCTTGGTGAGCGTGGTGATGAGCACCCGCTCGTTCTTCTCGACGCGGATGCGAATCTCGCCCAGCACGTCGTCCACCTGGTGCGTGGCGGGGCGCACCTCAACCTCGGGGTCGATCAGGCCTGTGGGCCGCACCAGCTGCTCGACCACATTGCCGGCATGGTCCTTTTCGTACTGCGCCGGCGTGGCCGAAACGAAGATGCACTGGCGCATGCGCGTTTCGAACTCCTCCAGCTTGAGCGGTCGGTTGTCCAGCGCGCTCGGCAGCCGAAAGCCGTATTCGACCAGCGTGGTCTTGCGCGCCCGGTCGCCGTTGTACATGGCGCTGAGCTGGCCGACCATCTGGTGGCTCTCGTCGAGGAACATCAGCGCGTCTTTCGGCATGTAGTCCGTCAGGGTGGCCGGCGGCTCTCCTGGCGCCGCTCCGGAAAGGTGGCGCGTGTAGTTCTCGATGCCCTTGCAGTGGCCGATCTCGGCCAGCATTTCCAGGTCGAAGCGGGTGCGCTGCTCCAGGCGCTGCGCCTCCACCAGCTTGCCCTGCGATAAGAATTCCTTCAGCCGCTCGGCGAGCTCGATCTTGATGGTTTCGACCGCGCCCAGCACCTTGTCGCGTGGCGTCACGTAGTGGCTCGACGGATACACCGTGAAGCGCGGGATCTTTTGGCGGATGCGACCCGTGAGCGGGTCGAACAGCTGCAGCGTCTCGATCTCGTCGTCGAACAGCTCGATGCGAATTGCCAGCTCGCTGTGCTCAGCCGGGAACACGTCGATGGTGTCGCCGCGCACGCGGAAGGTGCCGCGCGAAAAATCCTGCTCGTTGCGGGTGTACTGCATGCGGATCAGCCGGCCGATCACGTCGCGCTGGCCGATCTTGTCGCCCACCCGCATGATGAAACGCATCTGTGTGTAATCCTCGGGCGTGCCGATGCCGTAGATGGCGCTCACCGTGGCCACGATGACCGTATCGCGCCGCTCCAGCACGCTCTTGGTGGCCGACAGCCGCATCTGCTCGATGTGCTCGTTGATCGACGAGTCCTTTTCGATGAACAGGTCGCGCTGGGGCACGTAGGCCTCGGGCTGGTAATAGTCGTAGTAGCTCACGAAGTACTCGACCGCGTTCTTCGGGAAGAACTCGCGAAACTCGCTGTAGAGCTGCGCCGCCAGCGTCTTGTTGGGCGCAAAAACGATGGCCGGGCGCCCCAGCCGGGCAATCACGTTGGCCATGGTGAAGGTCTTGCCGGAGCCGGTCACGCCCAGCAGCGTCTGGAACACCTCGCCGTCCAGCACGCCCTCGACCAGCCCGTCGATCGCCTTAGGCTGGTCGCCGGCGGGCGGATAGGGCTGGAAAAGTTCGAAAGGCGAACCCGGATATTTGATGAATTCGCCCTGTTTGGCCGGACCGATCGGGTCCAGTTTCTTCAGGTCTGCTATGGCTTCGTTGTTCTCTGGCATGGCTGTTCCCGACAGGTGGCGGTAGCGCCGGTAAAATTCAAGGCAACCGGAAAGCATAAAGCCTCTCCGGTTGCCAGCGAAGCTTTCATCCCAAAGGACCTTTCCATGTCTATGTTCACCGCGGTCGAAATGGCACCGCGCGACCCGATCCTCGGCCTCAACGAGCAGTTTGCAGCCGACACCAACCCCAACAAGGTCAACCTCGGCGTCGGCGTCTATTACGACGACAACGGCAAGCTGCCTCTGCTCCAGTGCGTGCAGGCCGCCGAACAGAACATGATGAAAGCCCCGTCGGCTCGCGGCTACCTGCCGATCGACGGCATCGTGGCCTACGACAACGCGGTCAAGGGCCTGGTCTTTGGCGTCGACAGCGAACCCGTGCAGTCGGGCCGCGTGGCGACCATCCAGGCCATCGGCGGCACCGGCGGCCTCAAGGTCGGCGCTGACTTCCTCAAGAAGCTCAACCCCAACGCCAAGGTCCTGATCAGCGACCCGAGCTGGGAAAACCACCGCGCCCTGTTCACCAATGCAGGCTTCGAGGTCGACAGCTACCCCTACTACGACGCCGCCAAGCGCGGCATCAACTTCGACGGCATGCTGGCCGCCCTGAACGCGGCACCGGCCGGCACCATCGTCGTGCTGCACGCCTGCTGTCACAACCCCACTGGTTACGACATCACCTCCGAGCAGTGGGACCAGGTCGTTGCAACCGTCAAGGCCAAGAATCTCGTGCCCTTCCTCGACATGGCCTACCAGGGCTTCGGCTACGGCCTCAAGGAAGACGGCGCGGCGGTTGCCAAGTTCGTCGATGCGGGGCTGACCTTCTTCGTCTCGACCTCGTTCTCGAAGAGCTTCAGCCTCTACGGCGAGCGCGTGGGCGCCCTGTCGGTGCTGTGCGAGAGCAAAGAAGAAGCCGGCCGCGTGCTGTCGCAACTCAAGATCGCGATCCGCACCAACTACAGCAACCCGCCGATCCACGGCGGTGCCGTGGTGGCCGCGGTGCTCGGCAACCCCGAACTGCGCGCCCTGTGGGAAAAGGAACTCGGCGAAATGCGCGTTCGCATTAAGGCCATGCGCCAGAAGCTGGTCGACGGCCTCAAGGCTGCCGGCGTGAAGGAAGACATGAGCTTCATCACCACGCAGATCGGCATGTTCAGCTACTCGGGCCTCAGCAAGGACCAGATGGTGCGCCTGCGCAACGAATTCGGCGTGTACGGCACCGACACCGGCCGCATGTGCGTGGCCGCACTCAACAGCAAGAACATCGATTACGTCTGCGCGTCGATCGCCAAGGTCATCTGATTGTCAGGAAAATGTGAGGGAATTCATCATCTGACATTCCTTCACATTTGGTGAAGAAATAGCGCCCCCGCAGCGGGATCTACGTACGGGTAAGGCCGGCTGCGCGGCGGTCATGGCGCTGATATATTGCACCGCAACATTCCACTCCAACACCAGCGATGCTTTACCAACTCTACGAAGCCCAGCGTTCCTTGATGGAACCGTTTTCGGACTTCGCGCAAGCGGCGTCCAAGCTCTTCGGCCAAGGTGCCGTATGGGGACAAGCGCCCATGGCCCAGCGCATGGCAGCGGGCTACGACCTGCTCTATCGGCTGGGCAAGGACTACGAGAAGCCCGAGTTCAACATCAAGTCCGTGAAGGTCGAGGGCGAAGACGTTGTTATCCAGGAGGCCGTCGAGCTCGACAAGCCTTTCTGCGAGCTGCGCCGCTTCAAGCGCTTCACCGACGAGCCGCACATTCTCAAGACGCTCAAGAGCCAGCCCGTGGTGCTGATCGTGGCGCCGCTGTCGGGCCACTACGCCACGCTGCTGCGCGACACGGTGCGCACCATGCTGCAAGACCACAAGGTCTACATCACGGACTGGAAGAACGCGCGCCTCGTGCCGATGTCCGAAGGCGAGTTTCACCTCGACGACTACATCAACTACGTGCAAGACTTCATCCGCCAGCTGCAGGCCGAATACGGCAACTGCCACGTGGTGAGCGTGTGCCAGCCCACTGTGCCGGTGCTTGCTGCCGTGTCGCTCATGGCAAGCCGCGGCGAGCAGCTGCCGCTCTCCATGACGATGATGGGTGGCCCCATCGACGCGCGCAAGTCGCCCACCGCGGTGAACAACCTCGCGATGAACAAGAGCTTCGAGTGGTTCGAGAACAACGTGATCTACCGCGTGCCGCAAGGCTTCCCGGGTGAAGGCCGTCGCGTGTATCCGGGCTTCCTGCAGCACACGGGCTTCGTGGCCATGAACCCCGATCGCCACGCCACCAGTCACTACGACTATTTCAAGGACCTGATCAAGGGCGACGACGCCAGCGCCGAGGCCCATCGCAAGTTCTACGACGAGTACAACGCCGTGCTCGACATGGACGCCGACTACTACCTGGACACCATCCGCGTCGTGTTCCAGGACTTCGAACTCGTGAACGGCACCTGGGACGTCAAGAACCCCAAGGGCCAGATCGAGCGCGTGCGCCCGCAAGACATCCACTCCACGGCCCTGCTCACCGTCGAAGGCGAGCTCGACGACATCTCGGGTTCGGGCCAGACCGAGGCTGCGCACAGCCTGTGCACCGGCATCGACAACGCGCAGCGCGAGCACTACGAAGTCAAGGGCGCGGGCCACTATGGCATCTTCAGCGGCCGCCGCTGGCGCGACCTGGTCTATCCCAAGATGCAGAAGTTCATCGCCGCGCACGACCAGCCCCAGCGGCGCAGCGATGCGCGCGAAAGCCTGCCGGCCGAAGACCGCATCAAGCCAGGCCGGAGCACGCCTGCCGTGGCAGCCCGGAAGAATGTCGCAGCCAAGAAAGCGGTGGCAGTCGCCGCCGTGAAGAAGCCCGCGGCACGTAGGAAGTGATCGGGCTGGCCGCACGCATCCACAGTGCACTGCCCCAGACGCAGTGCACACGTTGCGGCTACCCTGATTGCGCCGGATATGCCCAGGCGGTGGCCGATGGCGCCGCCAACATCAATCAATGCCCTCCCGGCGGCGCCGAAGGCATCGCAAGGCTCGCGGGGCTGACAGGCCGCGAGCCGCTCCCGCTCGATCCGCAGTTCGGCACCGAAGGCCCGCGCGCCATGGCGGTCATCGACGAAGCCTGGTGCATCGGCTGCACGCTCTGCCTGGACGCCTGCCCCACCGATGCCATCGTCGGCATCAACAAGCGCATGCACACCGTGATCGAAGCGCACTGCACGGGCTGCGAGCTTTGCATTCCGGTCTGTCCCGTGGACTGCATTTCGCTCGAAGTCGAGACACCCGGCCGCACAGGCTGGCAAGCCTGGTCAGACGCTCAGGCAGACGCCGCGCTGCAACGCTACAAGCTGCATGGCGTGCATCGCCGTGCCGACAGGCAGCAGGCCAACGAACCGACCCCGGCCGCCGCTGCTGAACCGCAAACTGCCGACACGCGCAAGCGATCCATCGTCGAAGCTGCACTGGCGCGTGCCCGCGCCGCCTCGCAACGACGCCCACCCGCCGCCAAGCCATGACACTCGACACATTGCTGATCTACGTCGTCGCCTCGCTCGCCCTGGCCGTGATTCCCGGGCCCACGATGCTGCTGGCGCTGTCCAACGGCATCGACGGCGGCATGCGCCGCGCGAGCTGGGGCATTGCCGGCGCGTCGCTCGGCAGCGTCACGCTGATCGCGGTGGTCGCGCTCGGGCTCGGCTCGCTGCTCGCCGCATCGGAGCTGCTCTTCAACGCGATCCGCGTGGCGGGTGTCGCCTACCTGGTCTGGCTCGGCGTCAAGCTGTGGCGCAGCGAGGCGGCGGATCTCGGTGCGGCGCTGGCCAAGTCGGCCGTCGAGGTTCGCCCCCACGGCCGCGTCGCGCTCATGCGCAGCCTGCTGGTGGCGCTGTCGAACCCCAAGACCGTGTTGTTCTTCGCGGCCTTCCTGCCGCAATTTATCGACATCGCCAAGCCGCAGGGCACGCAGTACCTGTTGCTGGGCTCGATCTTCGTGGCGCTCGACACTTGCGTGATGCTGGCCTATGCGGCCGCCGGAACACAGGCCGTGCGCTGGCTCTCGCGGCGCGGCCTCAAGGCGCTGAACCGCAGTTGCGCGGCAGGCATGTGGCTGCTGGCGGCCACGCTGGCTTTCTGGCGCCGTCCGGGCACCTGAGTCATTGGCTCAGCCCTTCTTCGAACGCTTGAAGAGCAGCAATAGCACGCCGGCCAGCACGACGGCCACGGCGTACCACTCAAAGCGCGTCACAGTCTCGTTGGCAATCCACACGCCCAGCAGCATCGCGATGACCGGGTTGACGAAGGTGTAGCTCGCCGCCAGTGCGGCCGGCGCCTTGGCGAGCAGCACCATGTAGGCGTTGAACGCGATCAGCGAGCCAAACACCACGAGGTACAGCCAGGCCGCAGCAGCCTCGGGCTGCGGCGGCCACACGAGTTGCTCGCCGGAGATTGCCGACAGCACCAGCAGCACCACGCCGCCGCAGATCATCTCGCTGGCAAAGCCCATCGCTCCTGGCGCAAGCGGCAGGCTGCGCTGGCTCAGCACGCTGCCCATCGACCAGCAGACGCACGCGATGGAAATCGCGACGAGGCCCGCCGGCGATGACTGGAAGCCGCTCCCCTGCGTCAGCATCAGCACGCCGACGAGGCCGAGCGCAATGCCCGTGGCTTCGAGCCGCGTCGGCTTCACGCCCCAGATGAGGTTCAGCAACGCGATCAGCAGCGGCACGACCGCAATGAAGGCCACCACCAGCCCGGAGCCGATGGACACTTCGGCATGAGCGGTTCCGCCCATGCCGCCGCCGAGCATCAGCGAGCCGACCACCAGGGCATTGCGCCATTGCAGGCGCGATGGCCAGGCCGCGCCGCGCCAGCGCATCCACGCGGCAAGCAGCATGCCCGCGAACAGGAAGCGCGAGCCCATCTGAAGAAAAGGCGCAAAGCTGATCAGCGCGTACTTGATCGCGAGATAAGTCGAGCCCCAGACCACCCAGGTGGCAGCCAGGCAAAGCCACAGCAGCGGCGGCAGCGAACCGCGTACGGAACCGTGCGCGGCTTGGGCGGGGGATGCAAGAGTAGGCATGCGAGGTCAGTCTTGTTGGTATTGGAACGCCATCGATGGTATGAAAGCGAACCCTCCGCGGCCATGCACAATTCATGGTTCCAACTATCTTGCACCGTCGATTTAAAGGAGTTTTATGGACTTGCCCTTAAACCCCGCACTCGATGCCCATGACACGCGCATCCTGGCCGAACTGCAGGCCGATGCGCGACTCACTATGGCCGAGCTCGGCCGCCGCGTGCACCTGAGCCAGCCGGCCGTGACCGAGCGCGTGAAAAAACTGGAAGCCGCGGGCGTGATCAGCGGCTACCGCGCCACGGTCAACCTCGGCAAGCTCGGCTATGGCATTCGCGCGATCATCCGAGTCGGCCGTGCCGACTATGCGCGTGTGGTCGAGCTGATTCAGCAGACGCCCGAATGCGTCAATGCCTACAACGTGACCGGCGACGACAGCTGGATCCTGGAGATCGCCGTCATCGACGTGAGCCACCTCGACGCGGTGGTCACCAAGTTCTGCATCCTCACAGAGACCGCCACCTCGATCATCCTGAACCCGGCGCGCGAACACCAGCCGATGCTGCCGCCTCAGCGCTCCGACGTGAAGCCGCCGATCAAGAAGGTGCTCAACGCGTAGCGGCCAGCGCGCTGAAGGCCCTCACCACCTCGGGCGGCGCCTGCACCATCTCGATCAGCACGCCCTCGCCCGCGATCGGAAATTCGTCGTTCGCCTTCGGATGCAGAAAGCAGATGTCGAAGCCCGCTGCGCCCTTGCGGATGCCGCCGGGCGCAAAGCGCACGCCCTGGGCAGTGAGCCATTCGACGGCCTTCGGCAGGTCGTCGATCCACAGGCCCACGTGGTTGAGCGGCGTCGTGTGCACCGCCGGTTTCTTCTCAGGATCGAGCGGCTGCATCAGGTCGACCTCGACCTTGAACGGGCCACTGCCCATCGAACAGATGTCTTCGTCGACGTTCTCGCGTTCGCTCTTGAAGGTGCCCGTGACCTCGAGCCCCAGCATGTCGACCCAGAGCTTCTGCAGCCGCATCTTGTCCGGCCCGCCGATGGCAATCTGCTGGATGCCCAGCACCTTGAAGGGACGTGCCGCGGCCGTCATGCGCAGGCCTCTGTTTCTTCGGTGGTAGTGGTCCGGCGCGACTGCAGTCCCAGCTTGCGCAGCAGCTGCACGTCGGCCTCCACGTCGGGGTTGCCGGTGACCAGCAGCTTGTCGCCATAGAAGATCGAATTGGCGCCCGCCATGAAGCACAGCGCCTGCACCGCATCGCCCATCTGCTGACGCCCAGCCGACAACCGCACACGCGCAGTCGGCATCGTGATGCGGGCGACCGCGATCATGCGCACGAAGTCGAAAGGATCGACCGGCTCCGAATCGGCCAGCGGCGTGCCGGGCACGCGCACCAGGCTGTTGATCGGCACCGACTCCGGGTACGGGTTCAGGTTGGCAAGTTGCGCGATGAGGCCTGCGCGGTGCACCGGCTGCTCGCCCATGCCGACGATGCCGCCGCAGCACACGCTGATGCCGGCGCTGCGCACATGGGCCAGCGTGTCGAGCCGGTCCTGGTAGGTGCGCGTATCGACGATGTCGGTGTAGTACTCGGGCGCGGTATCAAGGTTGTGGTTGTAATAGTCCAGGCCCGCGGCCTTGAGCTGGTGCGCATGGTGCGGCTCCAGCATGCCGAGCGTGGCGCAGGTCTGCAGGCCGAGGCCTTTCACCGCTTCAACCAGCACGGCCACCTTCTCCACGTCGCGGTCCTTCGGCGCGCGCCATGCGGCGCCCATGCAAAAACGCGTGGCACCGGCGTCCTTGGCGGCCTGCGCGGCGCGCACCACCTCGTCGACTTCCATGAGCTTCTGCGCCTTCACGCCGGTGTCGAACTCGGCCGACTGCGGACAGTAGCCGCAATTCTCGGGACAGCCGCCGGTCTTGACCGAAAGCAGGGTCGCCAGTTCGATGTCGCCTTCGGGAAAATGCTGGCGATGCACCGTCTGCGCCTCGAACAGCAAATCCATCAGCGGCTTGTCGAGCAGCGCTTGGATCGCTTCGACCGACCAGGGGCCTTGCGGGGCCGGCGTCTTGGCGGGCCGGTGCAGCGTGACAGGCGCCGAGATAGGCGCTTCAAAAAAAAGATCGGAGGTCGTCATATCAATGAAATCTTTCGTAAGTGCCCGAAGCGTTGCCTGTTCGGGAAACACCGCGGAACCGGCTCCGCCGGGCCGCAGGTGTTGCCCCCGGAAGAGGGTTGGAGAAAGCGACACGAAGTGCGCGAAGCCTGGGGGTGAGCTTTATTCAAACTCCAGAATAATTTGATCGACCGCGAGCGACTCGCCCTTGTTGGCCGAAACCTTGCCCACCACGCCGTCTTGCGTGGCGAACAGCACGTTCTCCATTTTCATCGCCTCGATCACCGCCAGCTTCTCGCCGGCGCGTACCTGCTGGCCCGGCTGCACAGACACCTCGACCAGCAAGCCCGGCATTGGCGACATGAGGAACTTGCTCAGGTCGGGCGGTGCCTTGTAGGGCATCAGCGCGAGCAGCCGCGCGCCCAGCGGCGACAGCACCATGGCCTCGATTTGCGTGCCGTCGTGCGACACGCGCAGCGCCAGCGGGTTCCTGCCTGCGCCGCGCTCCACCTGTGCGGTGAACGGCCGGTCATTGACCATGCCCTGCACGCGAACGGCGCCCAGCGCAAAGCCGCTGTCGATCTTGTAGCTCTTGCCGCCCACGGCCACGGCGCTGGCGCCGGTCTTGCCGTGAAAGTCGGTCACCGAGACCGGATGGTGCACGTGCTTGCCCTCCGGCCCCAGTTCCACCACCACGAACTGCTCGCCCACCTTCACGCCATGGCCTTCGAGCTGACCGCTGATGCCAGAGGCGCGCGCGCGGTAGCGCCGATGCACATAGGCCGCGAGCGCAATCAGGAACGACGGATCGGCGTGCGGCACGTCTTCGGCATGGAAGCCCTTGCCGTAGTGCTCTGCAATGAAGCCGGTGTTGAAGTCGCCCGCCACGAACTTGGGATGCGCAAGCAACGCCGCCTGGAAAGGAATGTTGCTGCTGATGCCGCGGATCACGAAGCCATTGAGCGCCTCGCGCATGCGGGCTATCGCATGCTGCCGGTCTTTGCCGTGCACGATGAGTTTGGCGATCATCGAGTCGTAATACATCGGGATCTCGCCGCCGTCGTACACGCCGGTGTCCACGCGCACGCCGTTCAGGCGTTCGGTGTCGCTGGCAAACATGGTCTCGGCCGGCGGCTGGAACTTCACCAGACGGCCCGTCGAAGGCAGGAAATTGCGGAACGGATCTTCGGCATTGATGCGGCACTCGATGGCCCATCCATTGCGCTTCACCTCGGCCTGCGTGAGCGGCAGCTCTTCGCCCGCCGCGACGCGGATCATCAGCTCGACCAGGTCGAGCCCGGTGATGCACTCAGTCACCGGATGCTCCACCTGCAGCCGCGTGTTCATCTCCAGGAAATAAAAGCTCTGGTCCTTGCCGACCACGAACTCCACGGTACCCGCGCTCTGGTACTTAACAGCCTTGGCCAGCTGCACCGCCTGCTCGCCCATTGCCTTGCGCGTCGCGTCAGAGATGAAGGGCGATGGCGCCTCCTCGATCACCTTCTGGTGTCGACGCTGGATCGAGCATTCGCGCTCGTTCAGGTAGATGACATTGCCATGCGAATCGCCCAGCACCTGGATCTCGATGTGGCGCGGCTCCTCCACGAATTTCTCGATGAACACGCGGTCGTCGCCAAAGCTGTTCAGCGCCTCGTTGCGGCACGAGGTGAAGCCCTCGAAGGCCTCCTTGTCGTTGAACGCGACGCGCAGGCCCTTGCCGCCGCCGCCGGCTGAGGCCTTGATCATCACGGGGTAGCCAATGTCCTTGGCGATCTCGACCGCACGCTCGGCCGTTTCGATGGCATCGTTCCAGCCCGGAATGGTGTTGACCTTGGCTTCGTTCGCGAGCTTCTTCGAAGCGATCTTGTCGCCCATCGCCGCGATCGAATAGTGCTTGGGCCCGATGAAGGCAATGCCCTCTTCCTCGACCTTGCGCGCAAAGGCTTCGTTCTCCGACAGGAAGCCGTAACCCGGATGCACCGCCTCGGCGCCGGTCTGCTTGCAGGCCGCAATGATGCGGTCGGCCTGCAAGTAGCTCTCGCGGCTCGGCGCGGCGCCGATGTGAACGGCCTCGTCGGCCAGTTCGACGTGGCGGGCTTCCTTGTCGGCGTCGGAATAGACGGCAACGGTAAGGATGCCCATCTTCTTGGCCGTCTGGATCACGCGGCAGGCGATTTCACCGCGGTTGGCGATCAGGATTTTTTTAAACATCTGTGGTCTCCGCGATGAAATCGCCGCACGCTTCGCGTGCCAAGCAATGTGACTTCGTCGCTGCGCCGCTTTGCGGCTGGTCACCGCGATTGGCGATCAGGATTTTCTTGAACATGTTCTTCTTCTCCGTACCGCTCACAGCGGGATGTTCCCGTGCTTGCGCCACGGGTTCTCGAGCTTCTTTTCGCGCAGCATCACGAGCGAGCGGCAGATGCGCTTGCGGGTTTCGTGCGGCAGGATCACGTCGTCGATATAGCCGCGCGCGCTCGCCACGTAGGGGTTGGCGAAGCGGGCCTTGTATTCGGCCTCGCGGGCGGCCAGCTTCTCGGGGTCGTTCTTGTCTTCGCGGAAGATGATTTCCACCGCGCCCTTCGCGCCCATCACCGCGATCTCGGCGCGTGGCCAGGCGAGGTTGACGTCGCCGCGCAGGTGCTTGGATGCCATCACGTCATAAGCACCGCCGTAGGCTTTGCGCGTGATGACGGTGATCTTCGGCACCGTGCATTCCGCATACGCGTACAGCAGCTTGGCGCCGTGCTTGATGATGCCGCCGTACTCCTGACCGGTGCCGGGCATGAAGCCGGGCACGTCGACGAAGGTCACCACCGGAATGTTGAAGGCATCGCAAAAGCGCACGAAGCGCGCGGCCTTGATGCTGCTCTTGATGTCGAGGCAGCCAGCGAGCACCAGCGGCTGGTTGGCCACGATGCCGATGGTCTGGCCTTCCATGCGCCCGAAGCCGATCACGATGTTCTTCGCATAGTCGGGCTGCAGCTCGAAGAAGTCGCCGTCGTCCACCACCTTGAGGATCAGCTCCTTGATGTCGTAGGGCTTGTTGGGGTTGTCGGGCACCAGCGTGTCGAGTGAATAGTCGGGCCGGTCGGCCGGGTCGCCCTGGCCGTTGTTGCCCAGGCGCACCGGCGGCTTCTCGCGGTTGTTGAGCGGCAGATAGTTGTACAGGCGGCGCAGCATCATCAGCGCCTCGACGTCGTTCTCGAACGCCATGTCAGCCACGCCGCTGCGCGTGGTGTGTGTGACGGCGCCGCCGAGCTCTTCGGCCGTGACGCTCTCGTGCGTCACGGTCTTCACCACGTCGGGCCCGGTGACGAACATGTAGCTCGAGTCCTTCACCATGAAGATGAAGTCAGTCATGGCGGGCGAGTACACCGCGCCACCGGCACACGGGCCCATGATCATGCTGATCTGCGGCACCACTCCACTGGCCATCACGTTGCGCTGGAACACGTCGGCATAGCCGCCGAGCGAGGCCACGCCCTCCTGGATGCGCGCGCCGCCCGAGTCGTTGAGGCCGATGACCGGTGCGCCGACTTTCATCGCCTGGTCCATCACCTTGCAGATCTTCTCTGCATGCGCTTCGCTCAGCGCGCCGCCGAAGACCGTGAAGTCCTGGCTGTAGACGAAGACGAGGCGGCCGTTGATCATGCCGTAGCCAGTGACCACGCCGTCGCCCGGAATCTTCTGCTCGGCCATGCCGAAATCCACCGAGCGGTGTTCGACGAACATGTCCCACTCTTCGAAGGTGTTGTCGTCCAGCAGCAGCTCGATGCGCTCGCGCGCGGTGAGCTTGCCCTTCGCGTGCTGCGCGTCGATGCGCTTTTGTCCGCCGCCAAGGCGTGCCTGGGCACGGCGCTTTTCGAGTTGTTCGATCAGTTCTTGCATGGTGTGCTTCCGAAGCTGTGGTCCTGAATTGTGTGGGCCGTCATGGCCTGGCCGTAATGGCCGCCGCCGCAAGCAGCTGGCGTGCCGCCGTCGATGCGGGCAGCGAGCCTTCTGCCACCTGCTGAGTGAGTTGGGGCAGCAGTTCACGCACCTGCGCGTGATGCCTGAAGGCCTGCTTGAGTCCGGCGTCGATGCGTTCCCACATCCACGCCGTCGCTTGTTTTTCCCGACGCTTGGCGAGCTTGCCATTGGCGGTCTGCAGTTGCCTGAACTGCGTGACGGCATTCCAGAATGCATCGACGCCCGTGCCGGCCAGCGCGCTGAGCTGCAGCACCTTGGGCAGCCAGAAGCGCACCTCCACGCCGCTGTGCGCATCGTGCACCGCATGCGCGTGGTCTGGATTGCCCTGGTGGCCGAAGAGGCGCAATGCAGAAGTGATCTGCGCCTGCGCACGCGTGGCGGCATCCTTGTCGATGTCGGCCTTGTTGATGACGACCAGATCGGCCAGCTCCATCACGCCCTTCTTGATGGCCTGCAGGTCGTCGCCCGCATTGGGCAGCTGCATCAGCACGAACATGTCCGTCATGCCGGCCACGGCGGTTTCGCTCTGGCCCACGCCCACGGTCTCGACGATCACGACGTCGTAGCCCGCAGCCTCGCACACCAGCATGGCCTCGCGCGTCTTCTCGGCCACGCCGCCGAGCGTGCCGCTCGACGGGCTGGGACGGATGTAGGCGCGCTCGTGAACCGAGAGCCGCTCCATGCGCGTCTTGTCGCCCAGGATGGAGCCGCCCGACACGGTGGACGACGGGTCAATGGTGAGCACCGCCACGCGGTGCCCCTTGCCGATCAGCAGCAGGCCCAGCGTTTCAATGAAGGTCGATTTGCCGACGCCCGGCACGCCCGAGATACCCAGGCGAAAGGAGTTGCCGGTGCGCGGCAGCAGCGCGGTGAGCAGCTCGTCGGCCTGCACGCGATGGTCGGCGCGGGTGGATTCGAGCAGCGTGATGGCCTTGGCGATGGCGCGGCGCTGCACCATGCCGTCCGGCTCGGTGATCGCGCGTTCGAGTGCCTCGGCCGACTTCAGCACGCCCCCTCCGACGACGCGCGCCAGCGGTAGTGCAGATCGACGCCCTCCTCGCCTTCGAGCACGAAGCCGTGCCGCTGATAGAAGCGGTTGGCGTCGCTCTGCACGAGCGCGGTGAGCTTGATGTCCAGTTGCTGTTCGCGCGCCTGTGACTTGGCCCACTCCAGCGCCCATTCGCCGATGCCCAGTCCCTGGAAGCCGGTGCGCAGGTAGAGATGATCGAGCCGTAGCGCATCCGCACCCTCGGGCTTGAGCGTGACGAAACCAATGCGCCGGTCGCCGTCGAGCACGATGTGGTGCATGAAGGGCACGATGAAGCCGGCCTGGAGCCGCTCGCGCGAACGCGCGGGGTCGAAGCGCCCGACGCGCTCCAGGCTCGGGCGCATCGCATCGACGCGCAAGGCGAGCATGGCTTCGAAATCGCTGGAATCCACCGGCTGCAGCGACAGCCGTGACAAGAGATCGCCCACGTCTAGCGTCCCGATCAGGCCGACACCGCCGCGCGAATCTGTTCCAGCACGTCCTTGGCGCTGGCGGGGATCGGCGTGCCCGGGCCATAGATGCCCTTGACACCGGCTTCGTAGAGAAAGTCGTAGTCCTGCCGCGGAATCACGCCGCCGACGAACACGATGATGTCGTCCGCGCCTTGCTTCTTGAGCTCGTTGATGATGGCCGGCACAAGCGTCTTGTGGCCGGCCGCGAGCGTGCTCACGCCGACGGCATGCACGTCGTTTTCGATGGCCTGCCGCGCGCACTCTTCAGGTGTCTGGAACAACGGCCCCATGTCCACGTCGAAACCCAGGTCGGCGAACGCCGTAGCCACCACCTTGGCGCCGCGGTCGTGCCCGTCCTGCCCCAGCTTGGAGATCATCACGCGCGGGCGGCGGCCCTGCTCTTCTGCGAAGGCATTGATCTCGGTCTTGAGGGCTTCCCAGCCTTCGGCGGAGTCATAGGCAGCAGCGTACACACCGGTCACCTTTTGCGTGTCGGCCCGATGGCGGCCGAATGATTTTTCGAGCGCGTCCGAAATCTCGCCCACCGTGGCGCGCAGGCGCACCGCGTCGATGCTGAGCGCAAGCAAGTTGCCGGTGCCGTTCTCGGCGGCTTCGGTCAGCGCGTCGAGTGCGGCCTGCACCTTGGCCGTGTCGCGCGAGGCGCGGATCTTCTGCAGCCGCGCCACCTGCTGGTCGCGCACCATCACGTTGTCGATGGAGAGGCTGTCGATCGCGTCTTCGTTCTTGAGCTTGTACTTGTTGACGCCGACGATCACGTCCTTGCCCGAATCGATGCGCGCTTGCTTCTCGGCGGCGGCCGCTTCGATCTTGAGCTTGGCCCAGCCGCTGTCGACCGCCTTGGTCATGCCGCCCATCGCCTCGACCTCTTCGATGATGGCCCAGGCCGCGTCGGCCATGTCCTGCGTGAGCTTTTCCATCATGTAGCTGCCGGCCCACGGGTCGACCACGTTCGTGATGTGCGTCTCTTCCTGGATGATGAGTTGCGTGTTGCGCGCGATGCGCGAGCTGAACTCGGTGGGCAGCGCAATCGCTTCGTCGAGCGCGTTGGTGTGCAGGCTCTGCGTGCCGCCGAACACCGCGGCCATGGCCTCGATGGTGGTGCGCACGATGTTGTTGTACGGGTCTTGCTCGGTGAGCGACCAGCCGGAGGTCTGGCAGTGCGTGCGCAGCATCAGGCTCTTGGGGTTTTTGGGGTTGAACTCCTTCATGATGCGGCACCACAAGAGGCGCGCAGCGCGCATCTTGGCCACTTCGAGGTAGAAGTTCATGCCGATGGCCCAGAAGAAAGAGAGGCGCCCGGCAAAGCCGTCGACGTCCAGGCCCTTGGCCAACGCGGTCTTCACGTATTCCTTGCCGTCGGCCAGCGTGAAGGCCAGTTCCAGCGCCTGGTTGGCGCCGGCTTCCTGCATGTGGTAGCCGCTGATCGAGATCGAGTTGAACTTGGGCATGCGCTGCGCCGTGTACTCGATGATGTCGCCGATGATCCGCATGCTTGGCGCGGGCGGAAAGATGTAGGTGTTGCGGACCATGAACTCCTTGAGGATGTCGTTCTGGATGGTTCCGCTCAGCTGGTCTTGCGCCACGCCCTGCTCTTCGGCCGCGACCACGTAGCCCGCCAGCACCGGCAGCACGGCGCCGTTCATCGTCATGGACACAGAGACCTTATCGAGCGGGATCTGGTCGAACAGTATCTTCATGTCCTCGACCGAATCGATGGCCACGCCGGCCTTGCCGACGTCGCCTGTCACGCGCGGATGGTCGCTGTCGTAGCCGCGGTGGGTGGCCAGATCGAAGGCCACGCTCACGCCCTGCCCGCCGGCGGCCAGCGCCTTGCGATAGAAGGCGTTCGATTCCTCGGCGGTCGAAAAGCCGGCGTACTGCCGGATGGTCCACGGCCGCACCGCGTACATGGTGGCCTGGGGCCCGCGCAGGTAGGGCTCGAACCCTGGGAGCGTGTCGGTGTACTTGAGCCCCTGCAGATCGCCGGCGGTATACAGCGGCTTGACGGTGATGCCGTCCGGCGTAATCCAGTTGAGCGCGTTCACGTCGCCGCCCGGCGCGGACTTGGCCGCGGCCTTGGCCCAATCAGCGAGGTTGGCGGGCTTGAAGGTGGGTTCGGGTGTGCTGCTCATGAGGGGCCGTTGTGCGGTGTCTTGCAGGGTAGTCGCAAATTTGCCTGCAAGGGATTTGCAAGCCGCAGCGAGTCTAACCGATCCATAATTATTAATTCAAACCCAATTTTTGCGGTACAGTCCGACCCATGTCCGCCCTTACCCTCACACCGCGCGCCCTCTATGAAGAGGTGGCCGAACTGCTGCGCCAGCGGATCTTCCGCCGCGAGCTGGAGCCGGGCAGCTGGATCGACGAGCTCAAGCTGGCCGAGGAATACGGCATCAGCCGCACGCCGCTGCGCGAAGCGCTGAAGGTGCTGGCTGCCGAAGGCCTGGTGACGATGAAGGTGCGGCGCGGCGCCTACGTCACCGAAGTGTCGGAACAAGACCTGGCCGACGTGTACCACCTGCTCTCGCTGCTCGAGAGCGACGCGGCCGGGGTGGTGGCCGAGCGCGCCACCGATACGCAGCGCGCGGAACTGAAGGCGCTGCACGCCGAACTGGAGGCCGCCGCCGCCCCGGGCAAGGAAAACCGGGAACACTTCTTTGCGGTGAACGAGCGCTTTCACATGCGCCTATTGGCCATTGCCAACAACAAGTGGCGCGACCAGATGGTGGCCGACCTCCGCAAGGTGATGAAGCTCAACCGCCACAATTCGCTGCTCAAGGAGGGGCGGATTGCCGAATCGCTGGCGGAGCACCGCGCAATGATGGCGGCGATCGAATCGCGCGACGCCACGGCGGCGATGGCGCGCATGCGCGAGCATTTCAAGAATGGCCTTGAAGCCGCGAACTGAGCTCGCCCCCCAGTCTTCGCGCACTTCGTGTCGCTACTCCAACCACCTACCGGGGGCAACACCTGAGGCCCGGCGAAGCCGGTTCCTCGGTGTTCCACGAAGGAGCCACGCTGCCGCGTCGCTAATCGGGGTTCACGGAGCCGGTTTCGGCCGAGATGCGCCGGGCCACTTCGAGCAGGCGGGGCGCGACCTCCGTGAGCATCATTTCCTTCGGCAGCAGGTAGGCTGGGCCGCCGCAGCTCACGCCGTAGTGCTCGCCATGCGGGCCCTTTAGCGCGAAGCCGAGCGCGTGGATGTGAGGATGCCATTCGCCGAAAGAGCTGCAATAGCCCATCCGGTCGTACTCTTCGATTCCGGCCATCAGGCGCGGCTCGATGGAAGGCCATTTTTCGCCGCTTTCCTCGCGGATCCGTTCCAGCAGCGTGGCCCGCTCCGCGGCGGGCAGCGCCGCAAGACAGGCCCGTCCAGCGGCCGAAGTGACCACGGTCAGCCGGGTGCCGATCTCCAGGCGCGAACTGATCAGGGCCGAGCGCGGCCGCAGCGAATCGATGACCAGCATATCGAGATCATCGCGCACCGCGACGTGGACACTGGCGCCTGCAAATTCCGATAGCTCCGCCAGGTGCGGCCTTGCCACGGAACGCAAGTCGAACTGGCGAAGGTAGCGGCTGCTCATGTCCAGCAGTGCCGGACCGAGGCTGAAGCGCTCGCTGTCCGTTGCCTGCCGCAGATAGCTCGCACCGACCAGCGTGGCGGTCAGGCGCGATACCGTCGCCTTGGGAATGCCCGTGGCGTCGGCCAATTCGCGGTTGCTCACCGGACCCGCCGCCATCCCAATGACCTTCAACAGGGCCAGCCCGCGTCCGAGCGCGGTGACTTCTTCCTTGCCCCCTGCCGTGTCAGTCATGAATGCGAAACCCCTACTTATCAGTTGTTTCTTGATTCTTCAGCAGAAAAATTGAAAAGATGCAGCCCCCATCAAATCATTATCATTTTGGAACACATTGCGTTGCTGAAGCGCCAAGCTCGGGCGCCAGTACGCTCTCCGACAGGGCTCAGGCGGCCTCTGCCACCGGCTCATGCGCCAGCGCCATCACCTCGTGCGGGGGCCGTGTCTTGAGCCGATGATCGCTCCAGACTTGGCGCCAGCGGCGCGCGCCTGGCAGCCCGTTACGCAGGCCCAGCATGTGCCGGGCGATCGACGACCACTGGGTGCCGTGGTCGGCCGCCTCGCGCACCATGTAGTCGCACATCAGCGCCTCGACCTCTTCCCGTGTGAACGGCTGCGGCGCCGCGCCGTAGAACTCGGCGTCCCACTCCGCCAGCCACCAGGGGTTGTGATACGCCTCCCGCCCGACCATGACGCCGTCGAGCAGCCGAAGGTGTTCATGCACCTGCGCATTGGCCGAAATACCGCCGTTGATCGAAAAAGCCAGGGCCGGAAAGTCGTGCTTTAGCCGGTGCACGAGCTCGTAGCGCAGCGGCGGAATCTCGCGGTTCTGCTTCGGGCTCAGCCCCTGCAGCCAGGCATTGCGGGCGTGGACGATGAACGTGCCGCAGCCTGCATCGCTCACCGCGCCGACAAAATCGCGCACGAAGTCGTAGCTTTCGATCTTGTCGATGCCGATGCGGTGCTTGACCGTGACCGGAAGGCTCGTCACGTCGACCATGGCCTTCACGCAGTCGCCCACCAGCGCCGGCTCCGCCATCAGGCAGGCGCCAAAAGCGCCGCGCTGCACGCGCTCGCTCGGGCAGCCGCAATTGAGGTTGATCTCGTCGTAGCCCCACTCTTCGCCGAGCTTCGCGCAGTGCGCCAGGTCGGCCGGCTCGCTGCCGCCCAGTTGCAAAGCCACGGGGTGCTCTTCGGCGTTGAAGCGAAGGTGACGGGGCACGTCGCCATGGATCAGCGCGCCGGTGGTCACCATCTCGGTGTAGAGCAGCGCGTGGCGCGACAGCAGGCGGTGGAAGTACCGGCAATGGCGGTCCGTCCAATCCATCATCGGCGCCACGGAAACGCGCATAGCCTCGGAAATAGGGCTCTCTCTAGGAAAACCAAGGCCTGACGCGGGGTTACTGCTGTTCTCTCTCGGTGTCATTCGATGTCGTTTGGTGCCATTTCGGAGCCGTCGTTGGTACATTTCTGCCACAAATTCGGCGTGTACCAACTTGAGGTGCACCTTGGGCAGCATCATTAAACCCAAGCGCGCAGACGGAAGCGTAGCGCACATGGCCCGCATCCGAATCAAGGACGCTGCTCGCGGTAGACCGGTTGCGCTAGTCCGCGAAGGGGCACACCCTCGAAGCCCCAGTTCATTCACCTTCGTTGAGTGCGGCAAGCTGCCAGGTCAAGACGTCGAGCGCCGGTCATCCACTGTCAGTGCGCGCCCCACGAGAGCGCAAGCAGTTCTCAGCGTCTCTGAAACCGCTCGTCGGCCAACTGAGAAAGCGTCGCCGCAGTCAGTGCGCGAACGCCCACGCGCATCGCTGACTCGTCGATCTGGAACAACGGCGAGTGATTCACCGGCCCGTCCTTGTCGCCCATCGGCGAGGCGTTCAGCATCCAGAACACGACCGGCACACCGGTCGAACCGAAGGCGCCGAAGTCTTCCGATCCCATGGAAGCAGGCATCTGGCTCACCTTCGCGGCACCTCCCGCGGCGACACCGAAAGCGCCCACCAGCGAGAGCGTGGCGTCCCGGTCGTTGACCAGCACCTCGTAGCCGTCTCCGCTGTCGATCTTGACGTCCGCCTGCACGCCGTAGCTGGCCGCGATTCCCGTGGCGCGGCGGCGGATTTCCTCCTGGGCTATCTTCTGGTTCGTCGGCGACAGCGCGCGGATCGTGCCGGCGATCTCGGCCGTCTCGGGAAGCACATTGAAGCGATTCCCGCTTTGCAGCATGCCGGTGGTCACGATCGTGGGCCCACCGTCGATGGTCGGGTTGAGCCGATGGCTCACGATGTTCTGCAGGCCCAGCACGGTCTCGGCCGCGGCCAGCATGGGTGTGTTGGAGGCCCACGGCGCCGCTCCGTGGCCGCCCGTGCCCTTGAACTGGATACGAAACACGTCGATGCTGGCCAGCATCGGGCCCGGCCTGTAGCGGATCGCGCCGGACGGCGCCTGGTTGCTGATGTGCTGGCCGAGCACGACATCGACCTTGGGGTTGTCGAGCACGCCCTCGCGCACCATCGCCATGGCGCCGCTGGACTTGCCCAGGCCCGGGCCGATCTCCTCGGCCGGCTGGAAGATGAAGACCACCGTGCCAGCCAACTGTTCGCGCAACGACGACAGCACCTTGGCTGCGCCCAGCAGCATGGCGACGTGCGCATCGTGCCCGCAGACATGCGACACGGCGACGGGCTTGCCCAGCCAGTCCGCCTTGGCTGTGGACTTGAAGGGCAGATCGTTGCGCTCCTCCACGGGCAAGGCATCCATGTCCGCCCGCAGCGCCACCACAGGGCCCGGACGGCCACCACGCAGCACGGCCTTGATGCCCGTGCCGGCGATTCCGGTGCGCACCTCGACGCCGGGCATGCCAGCGAGGGCCTGGGCGATGTACTTCGCGGTATCGGTTTCCTGGTAGGCCAGCTCGGGGTTCTGGTGGACATGCCGGCGCCACTCGACCACTTGGGGCTGTGTGCCATCGGACAGGACCAGGGCCTGTGACAGCAGCGTGGAGGGCGTCGCGGGCGCTGTGTTTTGTGCATGCGCTCCCGCGAAAGTGGCTCCGAGAATGAAAGCGCAGACGTGGCGTCGAATGTTCATGATGAATTGGAAAGTTGCCGGAAAAGTTGCGTGAATCATGCATTGCCGGCTCTGTGGCGCGGCGTGACAGCCCAGCCAGGTAGCTCGCCACGGTGGTTACCGCTATTCCCCGGGTTTCCCCGGGCCAGCTCGCGTTGTAGTGGGCAATCAAAGCTGCTAGCATAAGTTAACTTACCGGCCGGCATGTAAAAACAAAGCCGGCAAATCGCTCGACGTGACAGAAGAAAGACACGAGACAACGAGATGAATGCCTTGATGCAGAGCAACGCGCTCCTGATTTCCAAACTGCTGGAGCACGCGGCACGGCACCATCCGGACGTCGAAATCGTCTCGCACGTCAACGCCCAGCAGTGCGAGCGAACGAACTGGCGGCAGGTGGCACAGCGCGCGGCCAGGCTCGCATCGGCGCTGCAGGCGCGAGGCATCCAGCCCGGCGCGCGTGTCGCGACGCTAGCCTGGAACACGCATCGGCACCTGGAGCTCTATTACGCCGTCTCAGGCATCGGGGCGGTGCTGCACACGGTCAACCCGCGGCTCTTTCCGGACCAGATCGGCTACATCGTCAACCATGCGGCCGACGACCTGCTCTTCTTCGATCTCGGGTTTGCGCCACTGCTCGCGCAGGTCGCGCCCCATCTGAAGTCGGTCAAGGCATTCGTCGCGCTTTGTTCCCGCGCGGAGCTGCCCGCACTGGACCTGCCGGGGCCGCTGCTGTCCTACGAGGGCCTGGTGGCAGAGGCCGAGCCGCTGGCGCAGTGGCCCGAACTCGACGAGAACACCGCTTCCTCGCTTTGCTACACCTCCGGCACCACCGGCAACCCCAAGGGCGTGCTTTACAGCCACCGCTCGACGGTGCTGCACTCGTGGGCGGCCTGCGCGGCCGACGGCCTGCAGCTGCGCGCGCACGACAGCGTGCTGCTCGCGGTGCCAATGTTCCATGTGAACGCCTGGGGCATCCCGTATGCGAGCGCGATGTGCGGCGCCAAGCTGGTGCTGCCGGGGCCGGACCTCGGCGGCGAGCGCCTCTTCACCCTGATGCGCGACGAGCGCTGCACCTTTTCGCTCGGCGTGCCAACCGTGTGGCTCGGCTTCTTCCAGCATGCGGAGAAGCTCGATGCGGCCACGCGTGCCGAACTGTGCCTGGAACGCGTCGTGGTCGGCGGCTCCGCTGCGCCGCGCGCCGTCATCGAGAAATTCGAGCACCTGTTCGGCGCCTATGTGATCCAGGCCTGGGGCATGACCGAAACCAGCCCGCTGGCCACGATCTGCAACCTGCTGCCGCGCCACGAGGGCATCCCGCTGGAGGAGCGCTTCGACGTGCAGGTGCGGCAGGGGCGCGCCATCTTCGGTGTCGAGATCGCAGTGTTCGACGCCGAGGGACGCAGGCTGCCCGACGGCTCGCACACACCGGGCGAGCTGAAGGTGCGCGGCCCCTGGGTGGTATCGGCCTACTACGGCCAGGAGCCCGGCGCATCACTCGACGCCGACGGCTGGTTCGACACCGGCGACGTGGCGCTGATCGACAAGGACGGCTACGTGCAGATCACCGATCGCTCGAAGGACGTGATCAAGTCGGGCGGCGAATGGATCTCGTCGATCGACCTGGAAAACCTCGCAGTCGGTCATCCCAAGGTGAAGGAGGCGGCGGTCATCGGCGCGTACCACAGCAAGTGGCAGGAACGCCCGCTGCTGATCGTGGTCCCGAACGAGGGCGCGCAACTCACGTCCGAGGAAATCCTTGGCTTCATGCAGGACCGCGTGGCGCGCTGGTGGATGCCCGACGACGTCGTCTTCGTCGACGAGTTGCCCCACACCGCCACCGGCAAGCTGCAGAAGACCCGGCTGCGCGAGCAATTCCGCGGCCACCGGCTTCCTACCGACGTACCCGGTGGCTGAGGCTTTCCTCTTCCCTTCGGCAAATCCAAGGCGCCGGAGCTGCGGCAAAGCTCAAGCGACAGCAACCCTCACACACACACACAACGGAGACAAACATGCAACATCGATTCCGCCTTGCGGCCTGCGCGGTCGCCCTTCTCGTCAGTGCGGCCGCTGCGGCCCAAGGCAGCGCCATCAGCGAAGACGTGGTGCGCATCGGCGTCATGGCCGACCAGACGGGCCCCTATTCGGGCAACGGCGGTCCCGGCTCTTCGCTGGCCGTGAAGATGGCCGTCGAGGACTTTGGCGGCAAGGTACTCGGCAAGCCCGTCGAGGTGCTGCTGGCCGACGACCAGAACAAGCCCGACGTGGGACTGAACATCGCGCGCAAATGGCTGGACACCGAGAAAGTCGACACCATCGTCGGCGGCTCGGCCTCCTCCATCGCGCTGGGCGTGTCATCGCTGCTCAAGGAACGCAAGAAGCCCTACCTGATCGCCGGCACGGTGAGTGCGGAGCTGACCAACAAGTCGTGCTCGCCGATGAACTTCCAGTTCCTCACCGACACCTATGCGCTGCCCAAGGCGGGTGTGCAGAGCCTGATGAAGCAGGGCGTGAAGAGCTTCTACTTCATCACCGTGGACTATGCCTTCGGCCAGGCCTTCCAGGACGACGCCACCAAATTCATCCAGGCGGCAGGCGGCAAGGTGGTGGGCTCCGTCAAGCACCCGCTGGGCGCCACCGATTTCTCGTCGTACCTGCTGCAGGCGCAGGCCAGCGGCGCGCAGGCCATCGTCATCCTGAACGCGGGCCTGGACCTCTCGAACGCGCTGAAGCAGGCGGCCGAATACAAGCTCACGCGCAATGGCCAGGTGGTGTCGGTGTTCGGCATGACCATCAACAGCGTGGCGGCGATGGGCCTGGACGTGGCCCAGGGCCTGCAGCTGACGGTGCCCTTCTACTGGGACCGCGACGATGCCTCGCGCGAATGGTCGAAGCGCTTCATGGCCCGCAACAAGGGCGTGGTACCGACCTACATTCATGCCGGCGCCTACAGCGCCACCATGCATTACCTGAACGCCGTCAAAGCCGCGGGCACCGACGATGGCGCCACCGTCGCGGCGAAGATGAAGGCCATGTCGATCAACGATTTCTTCTCGAAGGACGTCAGGATCCGCGAGGACGGCCAGGCGCTTCGCCCCGTCTATGCCGTGCAGGTGAAGAAGCCCGCCGAGTCCAAGGGCGCGAACGACTACTACACAGTGCGCGCCGAGATCTCGCCGGAGCAGACCTGGCGCCCTCTGGCCGAGAGCAGCTGCGATTTCATCAAGGGCAAGTGATCGCCCCATGGCTGCCGCCTCCCCCGCTCAGCCGCTGCGGATCGACATCCTCGATCCCCGGCGCGACCTGCTCGGCGAGTGTCCGTTGTGGGACGTGCGCAGCCAGTCGCTCTACTGGATCGACGGCCGCGCACAGCTCGTGCGCCGCCACACGCCCGCCACCGGCGCCAGCGCGCAATGGCAGGCGCCGCAGCACATCGGCTCCATCGCGCTGTGTGAGAGCGGTCGCCTGCTGCTGGCACTGGAGCATGACTTCTGGCTGCTCGACCCCCACAGCGGCTCGCTCATGCCCATGGGAGCGGGCGTGACGCATGTCGCCGAACGCATGCGCCTGAACGACGGCCGCACCGACCGCGCGGGCCGCTTCGTGGTCGGCTCGATGACCCTGGGCCGCGCCGAGCCCCAGGGTGCGCTGTACCAGCTGGCTTCCGACGGCACGGTGGCCACGCTGGAGCGCGGCATCGCTGTCGCCAACGCCACCAGCTTCAGCCCCGATGGCCGCTGGCTCTACTTTGCGGACAGCCACACGCACCAGATCCACCGCTATCCCTACGACCCGGCCACCGGCGCCGCGGGCCCGAGCGAAGTGCTGGTGGACACGCGCGCACTCGGCTCCGTTCCCGACGGCGCCGCCGTCGATGCCCAGGGGCACCTCTGGGTGGCGCTGGTGCAGGCCGGGCAACTCGCGCGCTTCACTCCCGAAGGCCGGCTCGAACGCACCATCCAGTTGCCTGTGACCTATGTCACCTGCCCCTGCTTCGGCGGCCCCGAGCTCGACGTGATCTACCTCACTTCGATCAGCAACAGCGGCAACCTGCTGCGCAGCGACCATCCGGATGCGGGTGCGGTGTTCGCCATTCACGGCGCCGGCGTGCGCGGACTCGAGGAGTCCCGCTTTGCCGACGCCTCTCATCCGATCTGACAAGGCAGACAACATGACTCATCGTTTCGAAGGCAAGGTGGCGCTCGTCACCGGCGGTGCTCGCGGCATCGGCCGCGCCATCTCGGAAGCCCTGGCGGCCGAAGGCGCCATCGTCGGCGTACTCGACCGCCAGGAAGACCTGGCACGCGAAGCCGCCGAAGCCATTCAAGCCCAAGGCGGCAGCGCCATGGCTTTCGGCGGCGACGTGGCGCGCCGCGACACTTTCACCCAGTCCATCCCGGTGATGAAGGAAAAGTTCGGCCGCTTCGACATCCTTGTCAACAACGCGATCTGGGTGCGCTACGGCCCCATCGATGCCATCACGCCCGAGATGCTCGAGCGCATGGTCGGCACCGGCTTCAACTCGGTCGCCTGGGGCATCCAGGTGGCGGCCGAGGCCATGGGCGACGGCGGCAGCATCGTCAACATCGCATCGTCGGCAGCCTACCTCGGCCTGCCCGAGGGCATGCTGTATTGCGGCGTGAAGGCCGGCGTGCTGGGCCTCACGCGCTCGGCGGCGGTGGACCTCGGGCCGCGCGGCATCCGTGTCAACGCGATCTGCCCGGGGTCCATCGAGACCGAAGGCGTGAAGATCAATCTCACCCCCGAGAAGGCCCAGGTGCGGCTCGCCAAGACACCGATGAAGCGGCTCGGCGCTGTGGACGACGTGGCCAAGGCGGTGTGCTTCCTCGCCTCATCCGACAGCAGCTTCATCACCGGCGAATCGCTGCTGGTGGACGGCGGCGTGACGCACGCCTTTCTCTGAGCGCCGGCTCGCCCACGCCCCCACACCATGGACACCATCCTCGAAGCGCGGCAGCTCAGCCGGCAATTCAGCGGCTTCTTTGCCGTGAAGAACGTCGACCTGCGGGTGCGCCGGCATTCCGTGCACGCGCTGATCGGCCCCAACGGCGCCGGCAAGACCACGTGCTTCAACCTGCTGACCACCTTCCTGCGGCCGAGCGCCGGCCATGTGATCTTCAATGGCCGGGACATCTCGCGCAGCGACCCCGCCTCGGTGGCGATGGCCGGCCTGGTGCGCTCGTTCCAGATCTCGGCCGTGTTCGGCCAGATGACGGTGCTGGAGAACGTTCGCGTCGCGCTGCAGAAGAAGGCCGGCGGCAGCTTTGCCTTCTGGCGCAACGTGAGCGTGCTGCGCAGCCTGGACGCCCGCGCCATGGAGCTGCTGGAGCGCGTGGGCCTGGCCAACTGGCGCGATGCGCTGGCCGGCGAACTGCCCTACGGCCGCAAGCGCGCACTGGAGCTCGCCACCACCATCGCGATGGAACCCGAGATGATCCTGCTCGACGAACCGATGGCGGGCCTGGGCCATGAAGACATCGGCCCGGTGGTCGAGCTGATCCGCGACGCGGCCAAGGGCCGGACGGTGCTGATGGTCGAGCACAACATGAAAGTCATCGAGGCGCTGTGCGACCAGGTGACCGTACTGCAGGCCGGCCAGGTGCTGGCCGAGGGCAGCTATGACGAGGTGTCGCGCGATGCCCGCGTGATCGAAGCCTATGTGGGAGGCGTGCATGCATGACGCCGCAGTGATGGAAGCAAGCAAGCCAGCGACAGCCATGCTGCGCGTGGACGGCCTGCGCGGCTGGTACGGCGAGACGCTGGCGCTGCAGGGCATCGACCTCGAAGTGCACGAAGGCGAGGTGGTCTGCCTGCTGGGACGCAACGGTGCCGGCAAGACCACCACGCTGCGCGCCATCATGGGCCTGCTCGGGCGGCGCGAAGGGCTGATCCACATTGGCCCGACCCCGTCCATCGGATTGCAGCCCGAAGCCATTGCCCGGCTCGGGCTGGCCTACTGCCCGGAGGAGCGCGGCATCTTCGCGAGCCTCACGACGCAGGAAAACCTGATGCTGCCGCCGGTGCTGCGCCCGGGCGGCCTGAGCGTCGACGAGATCTACACGCTGTTCCCCAACCTGCTGCAGCGCCGCCACAGCCCCGGCACGCGGCTGTCGGGCGGCGAGCAGCAGATGCTGGCCATCGCGCGCATCCTGCGCACCGGCGCGCGGCTGCTGCTGCTCGACGAACCCACGGAAGGCCTCGCGCCGGTGATCGTCGAGCGCATCGGCCAGACCATCGGCATGCTGCGCCAGCGCGGCTTCACCGTGCTGATGGTGGAGCAGAACTTCCGCTTCGCCTCCACGCTGGCCGATCGCTTCTACGTGATCGAGGAAGGGCAGGTCGCGGCGCATTTCCGCCGCGACGAGCTGGACGCGCAGCGCGGCCGCATCGAGTCCCTGCTGGGGCTCTGAACAAAGCAATCAACGCAGGACGAACACACGATGGACGGGCTATTCGGAATTTCCCCGGCGGCGCTGATCGGGCAACTGATGGTCGGGCTCATCAACGGCGCCTTCTATGCGCTGATGAGCCTGGGGCTGTCGATCATCTTCGGGCTGCTGCGCGTGGTGAACTTCGCGCACGGCGCGCAGTACATGCTGGGCGCCTTCGTCACCTGGGGACTGCTGGAGTACCTTGGCATCGGCTACTGGGGCGCCATCGTCATAGCGCCGCTGGTGGTGGCGGCTTTCGGGCTGTTGTTCGAACGCTGGATGCTGCGGCGCCTGTACACGCTGGACCATGTCTATGCGCTGCTGCTGACCTTCGGCGTTGCCTTGCTCATGGAAGGCGCGTTCCGCCTGCAGTTCGGCGTGAGCGGGCAGCCCTACCCCAACCCGCTGTCTGGCGGCCTGGACGTGGGCGTCACCTTCCTGCCGATGTACCGCGTGTGGGTCATCGTGGCCGCGCTGGCGGTGTGCATGGGCACCTGGTTCTTCATCGAGAAAACGCAGCTCGGCGCCTACCTGCGCGCCGCCAACGAGAACGCGCCGCTGGTGCGCACCTTCGGCATCAACGTGCCGCGCATGCTGATGCTGACCTACGGGCTCGGGGTAGGCCTGGCCGGGCTCAGCGGCGTGATGGCCGCTCCCATCTACCAGGTGAGCCCGCTGATGGGCTCGAACCTGATCATCGTGGTGTTCGCGGTGGTGGTGATTGGCGGCATGGGATCGATCCTCGGCTCGATCTTCACCGGCTTCGGCCTCGGTGCGATCGAGGGCCTGACGAAGATCTTCTATCCCGACGGCGCCGGCGTGGTGATCTTCGTCGTGATGATCCTGGTCCTCGCGGTCCGCCCCCACGGCCTGTTCGGCCGCGCCCACTGAGGAAACCGACATGGACACCCTGCATCGCCGCACCCACACCGCATTGCTGGCCGCCGCCCTGGCGGTGCTCGCCCTCGCGCCTTTGGCGGTCTACCCGATGTTCCTCATGAAGCTGATGTGCTTCGCACTGCTGGCCGCCTCGGTCAACCTGCTGGTGGGCTACGTCGGCCTGCTCTCTTTCGGCCATGCGATGTTCTACGGCGCCGCGGGCTATGTCACGGCGCACGCGGTCAAGGTGTGGGGCTGGGACGGCGCCGCCGGCGTTCTCGCGGGCATCGCCGCGGCGGCGCTCGTGGGGTTGGTCACCGGCCTGCTGGCCATCCGTCGCTCGGGCATCTACTTCTCGATGATCACGCTGGCTTTCGCGCAGCTGGTGTACTTCATTGCGCTGCGCATGCCCTTCACCGGCGGTGAAAACGGCATCCAGGAGATTCCGCGGCCGATGGTGCTTGGACTGTTTTCGCTGCAGAACACGCTGACGCTCTACTACTTCGTAGCGGCGCTGATCGTCTTCGGCTTCTGGCTGATCTATCGCGTGGTGCATTCGCCGTTCGGACAGATCCTGCGCGCCATCCGCGACAACGAACCGCGCGCCCAGTCGCTGGGCTACCGCGTCAATCGCTACAAGCTGCTGGCCTTCGTGCTGTCGGCCGGGCTGGCGGGGCTGGCCGGCTCGCTCAAGGTGCTGGTATTCCAGCTCGCCTCGCTGACAGACGTGCACTGGGCGACTTCGGGCGAGGCGCTTCTGATCTGCATCGTAGGCGGCATGCACACGCTGCTCGGCCCCGTGGTCGGCGCTATCGTCATCGTGTCGATGGAGAACTATCTCGCGTCTTTCGCCGAATGGGTGCTGATCATCCAGGGCGTCGTCTTCGTGCTGGTCGTCATGCTGTTCCGCAAGGGCATCGTCGGCCAGTTCCATTCCTGTCTTGCCACCCGCCGGCAGCGCCGCGCGGCCGCGGCACCCTGAGGAGCATGCCAATGGCAGCCCATGACCTTCCTTCGACCTGGCCGGCCACGCCAGGGCTTCTCTCCGGCCGGCTGGCACTGGTAACCGGTGCCGCCAGCGGCATCGGCCGCGCCATCGCGGTGGCCTATGCCCAGGCAGGCGCGCGCGTCATCGTGACGGACCTGCGCAGCGATCGCTGCGCCGAAACCATGCAGGCCGTGCATGCGGCGGGCACCGAAGGCTGGGCCTACGCACTGGACGTGTCCGACGCCCAGGCCTGCCTTTCGCTGGCGGAAGCGGTAAAGGACACCGTCGGCGACATCGACACGCTGGTCAACAACGCCGGCGTGATCATCCGCGAGGGCATCGACAGTCCGCGCGCGCAGGAGAACCTTCATCGCACCATGGACGTGAACCTGTTCGGCGTCTTCAACACCGTCCACGCATGGCTGCCGGCATTGCGGCGCACGCGTGGCTGCATCCTCAATGTGGCGTCGGGCGCCGCGTTCATCGCCCAAGGCGGCGCACTGGGCTATTCGGCCTCCAAGGCCGCGGTGAAGATGCTCACGCAGTCGCTGGCGCTCGACCTCGCGCCGGACGGCATTCGCGTGAATGCGCTCGCACCCGGCGTGATCGAGACCCCCATGACCGAAGCCACGCGTGCCGACCCGGCGCGGCTGGGCCGCTTCATGCAGCGCATTCCGGCCGGGCGCCTGGGCCAGCCGCACGAACTCGCCGGCCCGGCGGTATTCCTGGCCTCGGGGCTTGCGAGCTTCGTCAACGGCGTCACCTTGCCGGTAGACGGCGGCACGCTGGCCGTGTAAGGCCACGCCCGACCCGCGCACGCGGGTCCCGGGCCATGGCGTCAGGCTGCGAGGGCTTCCTGTGCGTGTTCGAACACGAAGTCGCGATAGCCGCCCTGCACTGCCGCGGCGCAATGCTCCCTGTATTTCTGGAATCCGCCCGTGAAGAGCGTGAGCCCCTGGGGCTTGTCCTTCACGTTGGCACCGACGTACCAGGTCTTGGCCTTGAGGAGCAGCGAGCGCTGCGAGAGCGCGAAGACGATGTCCATCCACGCCTGTTCTGCCTGCGGCGTCGGCTCGATGGTCGACAGTCCGTTCTTGTCCATGTGCGTCACGGCGGCCGCGATCCAGTCGACGTCATGCTCGCTGATGCGGATGATGTTGGCGAGCGCGGCAGGACCGTTCGGCCCGGTGGTCATGAAAAGATTGGGGAAGCCTTCCATCATGAGGCCCAGGTGCGAGCGCGCACCGTCCTTCCACTTGTCGCTCATCGTGCGCCCGTCCCGCCCGACGATGTCGAAGGCCAGCAGCGCGCCCGTGAGGCCGTCGTAGCCGGTGGCGAAGATGAGCGCGTCGAGTTCGACCTCGCCGGCCTGCGTCTTCACGCCGCGCTCGGTGATCTCTTCAATGGGGTCCGATGTGCAGTCCTTCAGATGCACGTTCGGCCGGTTGAAGGTCTCGTAGTAACTGCTGTCCAGGCAGGGCCGGCGCGCGAAGATGGGATACCCGCGCGGCTTCAGCTTCTCGGCCGTCTGCGGATCGTTCACGATCTCGCCGATCTTGCCGCGCACGAACTCGGCAACCTGCTCGTTGGCTTCCGCGTTGGTCAGCAGGTCCGCGAAGGTGCCGAGCATGGCCAGGCCGCCGTTCTTCCAGGCGTCTTCAAGGAGCTGCCGGCGCTGGCTGGGTGTCACGCTGAAGAAGGCGCGCGTGGATTGCGGGCGCACACCGCCCACCGCGCTGTTGCGGGCCGACTCGCGGATGCCGGCATAGTGGCGCTTGACCTCGGCCACGTAGTCCGGCTCGAGCGCTTCGTTGCGCATTGGCATGGTGAAGCTCGGCGTGCGCTGGAACACGAAGAGCTCGCCGGCCTCCTTGCCGACTTCCTGGACGATCTGGATGCCGGTCGATCCCGTGCCGATGACACCCACGCGGCGGCCTGCAAAGCTGACGGATTCATGCGGCCACTTGGCGGCACGCAGCAGCTGGCCCTTGAAGCGGTCGATGCCGGGAATCTCGGGGTCCTTGGGAATCGACAGCGGGCCGGTCGCCATGATGCAGTACGTGGCCTCGTACGTGTCGCCGCGATCGGTGGTCACGGTCCACAGCTTGCGCGACTCGTCCCACACTGCGTGGGTCACGCGTGTGCTGAACTGGATGTGCCGGCGCAGGTCGAGCCGATCGGCCACGAAATTGATGTACCGCAGCAGTTCGGGCTGCGCGGCAAACTGCTCCGACCAGGTCCACTCCTGTTCGATCTCGGGAGAGAACGAAAAGCTGTAGTCGATGCTCGGCAGGTCGACGCGTGCGCCCGGGTAGCGGTTCCAGTACCAGACACCACCGACATCGCCTCCCGCCTCGAAGCCCTGAACCCGAAGGCCCATTTCGCGGAAGCGGTACACGGCATACATGCCGCCGAAGCCAGCGCCGACCACGACCACGTCGAGCCGCTGAGCCCCGGTCTGCGGATTCAGTGGATGGCGGGATGGATGCAGGTTGCGAGGCTCGGTGGTCATGTGTGTGTCTCCTTGTTTGTTGCGGCCGCGGCGGCGCGGACCTCATGCAAGGAAATGATGCCCACCACCTGTCAGGTCATCAAGAAAATCACACTTGCGGGAAACAACATCACATCCATGATTTTTGCAAGGCTTGCAAGAGCCTATGCAGACTGGACTTCGCTCAGCGGCTGGACGAGCCGCCGCATCAACGCGGTGTAGCGCGCGCGATGCGGGCGCATGCGCTCGATGGTGCCGCCCATGCCCAGCACCGCGATGCGCCCCTGCACCAGGCAAGGCAGCACCACACCGATGGTGGCGCCGCCAAGCAGCGGCATGTTCTCCATGTAGAGCGACTTGCGCTCGCGCGCGTCGGCCACCTGCGGGGCAATGACATCCAGAGCCACGCGGTCTTCCTTGCGCGGCACGGCGATGTTGGCGCGCCGCACGAGGTTCTCGATCTCGGCATCGCAGCGGTCGGTCAGCAGCAGCCAGCCGACCGCCGAGAGCGTGAGCGGCCGCATGCTTCCCTCGTCGGTGTGAAAGCGCAACTGATGCGTCGACTGGATCACGCGGATGTACTGCACGTAGATGTCGTTGAGCATGCAGATCGACACGGTCTCGCCGGTGGCGCTGTGCAGATCGCGCATCACCTCGACGATGCGCCCCTGCCCGAACAGCGCCTGCGTGACCCAGTCGCCCAGCGAGGCCACGCGCGGCGTCGGGAAGTACACGCGATCGGCGCGGTTGTAATTGAGGTAGCCCAGCGCAATGAGGTTCTTGAGCAGCACGGTAGTGCTGGACTGCGGATAGCCCAGCGCATCGCTGATCTGCTTGAGCGCCAGAGGCGTGCGCAACTGCGCAAAATACTCCAGCACCTGCAGCACGCGCGTGGCCGATTTGACTGTTCCGGTGGGCATCCATGTCCTTAGAAATCACGCATGCGATGGTAGTGACCCCGCATGCGTTTTCCCTAGCGGGCGAACCATGAGGCTGGCTAGAACGCCACGCGCAGCCCGACGTGGGTGGCGCGGCTGTTGCCGCCGCGGTCCAGGCCCGCCTGCGTGGTGGCGCCGGTCACTGCGTAGGACGCGCCGTTGCGGTTGCGCACGCGGCCATGGTCGGCGTACAGGCTGGTGCGCTTGGACAGCGCATAGATGTAGGCAATGCCGAACTGCGTCGCGTCCCGGTCCAGTGGTCCCTTGTCGTCGACGCGCACCACCTGCGCAAGCACGGTGCTCAAACCGAAAGGCACCGCCACCCCGATCGACGCGCTGCGGTCGTTCTGCCCGCTGTAGTAGCCCACCAGCGGGAAGCCCGCGAACATGAGGTTGTTGTCCGCTGCCGCGTGGGTGGCCGGTGTGGTTGCGATGCCCGGATTGCGAAAGGTCGCGTACGAGCCGAACAGTTTGGCCACACCGAAGTCGTAGGCGGCCGCGGAGTGGAACCAGCGCAAGGTGCTGGCGTCGGTCAGTTGCTTGTAGGTCGAGTAGCCGATGGCGGCACTCAGCCCATGCCCCACGTAGAACACGGAAGCGGCGGTGCTTGCGCCAGCCTTGAAGCGTGCTGCCGTGCCGCTGGTGACCGTGGTTTCACCGGGCGAGTAAGACAGCTTGGTGATGAAGCCACCCAGGTTCGGCGACTGGTACCAGATGGTGTTGTTGACCCGTCCCGGCGCGGGCTGGATCCCTTGAAGATTGCCGCCGCCGCCAAGCCCGAATGCGTCGCCCACCGCCTGGACCTCGGAGCCGATGGCCACCACGGTGCGCCCCAGGCGGATCTCGCCCATCGAGCCCGACAGGCCGACGATCGATCCGCGGCCGAACGACTTGGCGCCCGCCCCCTGGTTCTGCCCCAGCGTGCCCGCGTCGGAGTTGAGCCCCATCTCCAGCAGGAAGTTGGCGCGCAGCCCGTCGCCCAGCTCTTCGCTGCCCTTGAAGCCAAGGCGCGAACCGTTCATGTGGCCGCTGTCCAGGCGCTTCACGCGTCCCCCGGCATTGGTGGCATATGCCAGGCTGGTGTCGATCAGCCCATAGACCGTCAGGCTGGACGGCGACGCCGCCATGCCTCCGGCGGGCAGCACGATCTGCCTCAACTCCTCTTTCTGCGCCTGTTGGGCGAATGCGAACGGTGTGCCGCAAAGAATTGCAGTGGCGGCTGCGAATGGCTTGAAGAACGTTGGCAAGATTTGTCTCCTCGTATGGGATTTTTTGAGCGCGGGCCCCGTTGAAGGGAGCCCGGCCGCCTTCAGAAATCGCCTGCAGGCCGGCACGCAGAAAGCCACCCTCCGGCAAGGCCAGGGGCGGCAATCAGGAAAAAAGCGCGAGGGACTCTTGTCTCTTCGGGCGGGTGCGCAGCGGTGAGTGCCGGCTACGGCAGCGATGCCGTCAGCGCGTACCAGGGGTCGTCGGGAAAGCGGCCACCGTTCGGCTGGCGCACGCCGAAGCGCTCGGCTTCGGTGCCGACCGGCGCCGCCGACTCGCGGATCCAGTCGTACGCCACGGTGCGGGCGGCCACACGCCATTCGCCCGCGCCGCGCCGCTCGAAACGGTCGATGTAGCGGCCGACGAGAAATGTCTCGCGCTCCTTGCCTTGCGCGTCTGCGTCGACCTGGAAAGCCTGGAAGTAACTCTCCACCGCCGCCTCGGCGCCGCGCAGCTCGATCGAGATGTTGCCGATCGTGTGGATCACCCGCCCGCTCTCCTTGAGCTTGGCCAGTGCCCAGTCGATGAAGCCATTGGCGCTCCCGCTGTAGGGGCCATGGCGGTCGGTGGCATCGGGCCAGTAGGACGAGCGCAGCGCGGCTTCGTCGCAGCGGTCGATGCCGCGGCAATAGCGGTAGAGGCATGCGCGGATGGCCTCGCGCGCGGTCAAGGTTTCGAGTTGCGCCTCCAGCGCGGCCAGGCGTTCTTCAGATGGCATGCGAATGCTCCTTCGTTTCCGTTTCACGCAGCACGATCACCGCGTCGAGGCATGCGGCGCCCTCGGCGCGCACCACGAACGGATTGATGTCGACGCTTTCCAGCTCGTGCGCATGCGCCATGCCGAAGTCGGACAGGCGGCACAGTGCATCGATCAACGCAGCCTCGTCGTAGCGCGGCCCGCCGCGCCAGCCGCGCAGCAGCTGCGTCGAGCGCACGCGCTCGATCAGTCCGGCGGCGCGCGACGGCGTCAGCGGCGCGGACGCGAAGGCCACATCCTTGAACAGCTCGACGGCCGTGCCACCCGAGCCGTACATCACCATCGGCCCGAACGTCGGGTCGCTGTGGATGCCCAGGATGACCTCGACACCGCCCTGCAGCATCGGCGCGATCAGCACGCCCTCCAGGCGCGCGTCGGGTCGCGCCTTGCCGGCGCGCGCCATCAGCGATGCGTATGCCACCTCGACCGCCGTGGCGTCCTGCAGGCCGAGCACGACGCCGCCGACCTCGGTCTTGTGGGGAATATCGGGCGAGACGATCTTGGCGACCACCGGGAAGCCCAGGGCCCGCGCAGCAGCCGCCGCTTCGGCGGCGCTGCGGCACAGGCGCTCCGGCGGCACGGGCAGGCCGGCTTGCGCCAGCGCGCGCTTGGCACCGTCCTCGGTCGACACGTCGCCGCGCAGCGGTGCGGCGGCCACCTGCTGCACCGGCTTGTAGAGGGCCTGCCGTCGCGCGCGGATGTGCGCCAGCGCGGCCAGCGCACGCACCGCGCGCGAGGGGTCCTCGAAAACCGGAATGCCGTGCTGTTCGAGCGCCAGGTTGACCTCGGGCTTCGACAGCATCACCAGCACCATGAGCCGGTCCGGATGCCGCTGGCGCTGCGCGATCAGTTCGGCCTGCGTCGAGGCGAAGCGCTCGGGGGACAGGCCCACGTGCGCCAGGTAGGCGAACACGGTGCCGTAGTCCGCGTGGTCCAGCATGATGCCCACGGTGCGCGACACGCCGCTTGCAACCGATGTGACCTGCGCCGTCATGTCCAGCGGATTGCTCGCCACCGCGAACGGCAGCAGCTCGAGCACCGCACGGCGCGCAGCCTCGGGCAGCGACGGCAACGACATGCCGCGCCCACCGCCGTCGTCGGCCATCAGCACGCCGATGCCGCCGGAGCCGGTGACGATGCCCATGTCGGCGTTGTGCGGCAGCGTGTTCGCCACCGAGAACACGTAGGCGATATCGAGCATCTCCTCGAGCGATTCGGGCCGCCAGGCGCCGCACTCCGCAAAGACGGTGTCGTAAACCGCATCGTTGCCGGCCAACGAGCCGGTGTGCGTCGAGGCTGCGGCGGCGCCGACCTCGGTGCGCCCCACTTTCATGATGAGCACGGGCTTGCCGGCGGCGGCGGCCTTCAGCAGCGCGCGCCGCAGACGCTCGCCGTCGCGGCAGGACTCCAGCGCGGCGCAGATGACGCGCGTGCCGGCATCGTCCACGAGATAGTCGATGCACTCGGCCACGTCGACGTCGCCTTCGTTGCCGGTCGCGATGATCTTGCTGAAGCCCAGCCCCCGCAGGGATGCCATGCCATAGGCGGCGGAGCCGAAGGCGCCGCTTTGCGTGGCGAGCGCGATGGGTCCGGCCTTGGGCTTCAGGCCATTCAGCGCGGTGGAGAAGGTCGAAAAGAAGCGTGTGGGCACGTTGAGCAGGCCCAGCGAGTTGGGCCCCACCATGCGCACGCCGGCATCGCGGCACATCTGCACCAGGCGGTCCTGCAGCCCCCGGCCGGCGTCGTCGATCTCGGCGAAGCCGGCGGTCAGCACCTGGATCGCCTTCACTCCCTTGCGGATGCTGTCGCGCACCGCCGCTTCCACGCCAGCCACAGGCACGGCAATGACGGCCTGGTCGACCGGGTGCGGAATGTCCAGGACGCTGGCGAAGGCGGGCAGGCCCTGGATGGTGTCGCCGCTCTTGTTGACCGGATAGAGCGGCGCCTCGAAGCCGCCTTCGAGCATGAAGCGCAGCGGCCGTCCGCCGATGCGCTCGGGATCGGACGAGGCGCCGATCAACGCCACCGACGAAGGATGAAAAAGCGAATCAAGCGAATGCACCACAGGCTCCTCAATGCAGCACGGCATCGGCGGCGAGCCGGTCGAGCTGGCTGAAACGATCGCCCCACTGCTGGCTGCAGGCCAGGGCGTGCATGGCCAGGCGTGCCGCAGGCAGTTCGCGCGACATGCCGATGCCGCCGTGCAACTGGATGGCCGTCTCCGCGATCTGGCGGCCGGTGACGGCCAGGTACAACTTCACGAGCGCAAGTTCGCGGCACACCTCGCGCCCCGGCAGCGCCCCGCGCAAGCTGTCCAGCACCTGCACCTGCTGGCGCACCATGCCGCGCACATTCTCGTAGGCCACGTACATCTCCACCACCTTGTGGCGCAAGGCCTGGAAGGTGGCTAGCGCCACGCCGAACTGCTCGCGCATGCTCAGGTACTCGATGGTCTGCTCGATCATGGCGCCGATGGCACCGACCATCTGCGCGCACGACATTAGCGCACCCACCGCATTGGCATGTTCCACCAGCGGGCGGACCATGTCGCCGTGCAGCAGCACGGCGGCCTCGGGCAGTGCGAGCCCCGCGACGTCGATGTCCGCGGTATGGCGTGCATCGATGCCCATGTAGCGGCGCGCGGACCCAGTCAACTCGGCCAGCGCGGCGCGCGGCAACAGGACCAGCGCATCCTTGCCACCCAGCACGGCCAGCGCGAGAAGGTGCGTCACCGGCTCGGTCAGGTCGGCGCCGCGAAGGCAGCCGTCGAACACCACGCGCCCGCCCTCCAGGCGCGCCGTGGGTGCGGGCTCGTCGAGTGCCAGCACCGGACAGACCGAGGCCTCGCCGCTTGCAATCTCGCCCAGCAGCGCATCGGCAGCGGGGTTGCCAGCGATGCGCGACAGCAAGGTCGGCGCCACGGCGCAGCGTTCGACCAGCGGTGCGGCCAGCGCATGGCGGCCGGCCGCCTCGGCAATGGCCGCGATGTCGCCCAGCGAAGCTCCGGCGCCGCCCCTCGCCTCGGCCACCAGCACGGCTTGCCAGCCCAGGTCCAGGAACTGGCGCCAGGCCGCGCCCGCCGCGCGGGCATCGGAGTCGGCACCGGCCTTGGCGGCCGCGGAAGAAGCGACGCGCAGCGTCGTGTCGTAGAGGTCGCCGGGGAACATCGGCTCTGCATGGAATGGCATAGGTTCAGGCTCCGAACAGGTCGCGCGCGATGACGTTCTTTTGAACTTCGCTGGTGCCGCCGGCAATGGTGCGCGAACGGTAGAAAAGATAGGTGTGCACGAGCTCGCGCTCCAGGTCCACGTCCTGCTCGGCATCGACGCCGGTGGACGCCACCAGCCGTGCCGCATGCGCCGGTCCCGCGATGTCGAGCGCGATGCCGATGATCTGCTGCGACAGCTCGGAACAGAAGAGCTTGAGTGCCGACGACTTGGACGCCGCCAGCGTGCCCTGCATCTCCTCCTGAATGGCGCTCAACAGCATCTCGCGCGCGCCCTTCACGCCGGCCTGGGCCAGGTAGAGGCGCTCCAGCAGCACATGGAAGCTGGGCGAGGCGGCGGGATCGGCGCCGCGCCGAGCCATCAAGAGCTCCTCGACCTGCTCGGCGAGCCGGGCAAGGCGGGGCACGGTCGCGGGCGAGAGGCGCTCGCGGTCGAGCAGGAACTTGGCGCATTTCCAGCCCTCGCCTTCGGCGCCGACCAGGTTTTCGCACGGCACGCGCACGTCGTTGAGGAACACCTCGTTGACGTGGTGCCAGTGGTCGATGGTGGGAATCGGGCGCACCTCGATGCCAGGCGTGTTCATCGGCACCAGCAGCAGCGAGATGCCGGCCTGCTTGCGCCCTTCGCTCGACGTGCGCACCAGCGTGTACATCATGTCGGCCTCCTGCGCGTGCGAGGTCCAGATCTTCTGGCCGTTGAGCACGTAGTGATCGCCATCGCGCCGTGCCGATGTCTTGAGCGAAGCCAGGTCGGAACCGGCACCGGGCTCCGAGTAGCCTTGGCACCACCACTCGCTGCCGTCCAGTATGCGCGGCAGGAAGCGCTCCTTCTGCGCCTCGGTGCCGAAGTGCAGGATCACCGGGCCGATGTGGCCCAGGCCGTGGTGGTACTGCGGCGGGCAATCGGCCTGCGCGGTGATCTCCTCGAACAGGTAGCGCTGCTGCAGATCCCAGCCCGTGCCACCGTGGGCCACCGGCCAGTTGGGCGCGGCCCAGCCGCGGGCGAAGAGCTTCTCCTGCCAGATGCGGTACTCGTTGCGCGTGATCTTGCGATTGCTGCGCACGAAGCGCTTGAGGTCTTCCGGGCACTGCTCGGCGGCGAACTGGCGCAGTTCCTCGCGGAACGCGGCGTAGGGGTCGATTGATGTCATCGGCGTCTTCCTTAATCGAGTTGGATGCGGCGCTCGCGGATCACCGGAGCCCAGCGGTCATGTTCGGCACGCAGGTAGGCCGCAAACTCGGGCTGGGTCATGAGTCTCGGCTCGACGCCTGCGCGCTCGATGGCCTCATGCACTTCGGGGGTCTCCAGCACCGCACGAAGGTCGGCGTAGATGCGTTGCTGCAAGTCGGCCGGGGTCTTGCTCGGCAGAAAGAAACCGAACCAACCGCCCGCGGCAAAGCCGGCGAGTTGCGGCACGCCCAAACGCGCGATGGGCTCCACCCCGGGCAGACGCGCCACAGGCGCCTCGCTGGCCACGCCGAGTGCCTTGAGCCGCCCGCCGCGCACATGAGACATCGAGGCGGAGGAGTCGAACATGGCCTGCACCTGGCCACCTAGCAGGTCGTTCATCGCGGGCCCGTTGCCGCGATAGGGCACATGCACGATGTCGATACCCGTCAGCGAGGCGAACAGTTCCGCGGCGATGTGCGGGCTCGACCCATTGCCCGAGGACGCGAACATCACCCCCTTCGGATGCGCCTTGGCGTAGGCAATCAGTTGAGGCACCGTGTTCACAGGCAGCTTGGCCGACACAAACAGCACGCTGGGCGCGTCTGCCACGATGGTGACGGGCACCAGGGCGGCAGGGTCGTAGGGCAGGTTCTTCATCAGCAGCGGATTGCCGATGTAGCCGAAGGCGGTGAGCAGCAGCGTATAGCCATCGCCGGGCGCGCGGGCAGCCGCTGCGGTGCCGATCGAGGTCCCTCCCCCGTTTCGGTTTTCGATCACCACCGGCTGTCCCCAGCGTGCGGACAGCGCTGGAGCAATAACGCGTGCCAGGTTGTCGGTCAGCCCGCCAGCCGCGTACGGAACGATGAGCTGCACCGGCTTGTCGGGGAACGCCAGAGCCAGAACCGGTGCCGCAGCAAGTACGCCGGAGCACACCGAAAGAAGGAATCGTTGAAGGACTTGCATCGCTGAATCTTTAGCAAAGTTTACTTAACGGCCGGTAAGTTAGTAGCCGGGTTTACCCTTCCGGACAATGCAGCGCGCGTTCGTGCCGCGGGTCGGAAACGCTCAGGTGCGCGGCGCCGCGCGCAAGCCGCCGAAGGCCATGTCGAGGTACTGCTCGATCACCTCGCGCGTGCTCAGCCGACCCTTGGGCGAATGCCAGCGGCAGATGTGGTTGAGCATCGACAGCAGCATGCGCCCGGCAATGGCGGGGTCAACCTTGCGGACCTCGCCCTTGGCGATGGCCTCGGCGATGCAATCACGCAGAAGGTGCTCGTACTCGTCGCGCAGATAGACGGCGCCCGCGCGCGGATCGCCCTCGCTGCCCGACCAGAAGGCATTGGAGCCCGCGATCCAGGAGTTGCGGTTGCGGTCCAGGAAGTCGGCCGACGACTCCATGAACAGGCGCACCTTGTCCAGCGGGCTCGCCCCGCGGGACATCGCGTCGCGCACCGAGTCCACCAGCGCCTGCATCGACTCGAGCACGATGCGCTCGTACAGCGCTTCCTTGTTGGGGAAGTGGTAGTAGAGCGCGGCCTTGGTGATCTTGGCTTCGTCGGCAATGTCGCGCAGCGAAGTGCCTTCGTAGCCCTTCTTGGCGAACAGCCGGCAGGCGATTTCAGTCAACTGCTCCTGGCGCACGTCGGACTTGCGCCTGGAGCCCCGTTCCGGATCTGCCGCCTCGACGGCGTTGGACAGGGTTGCCATGAGCGAAGGTCCTCTTGAAGTTCTTGCCGTGGGGGCCAGCGGGAGCGCCCGGAAACTCCGGCGCACGACCCGCGGGCCGTCAAAAATAATAGCACGAGCCCTATGGGCAGTCCGCCATCAGCGGCCGGTATAAACCGGCGCGCGCTTCTCGAGAAAGGCGCGTTGCGCCTCCTTCGCGTCTTCAGTCTTCGACAGCGCGACCGTGTTGCCCTGCTCGTAGCGGTAGGCGTCGCGCGAAGGCATCACTTGCGTCATCCGCGCGGCTTCCTTGGCCAGGCGCAAGGCGATCGGGCTCTTGGAGGCAATCTCGGCGGCGATCTCCATCGCGAAAGGCATGAGCTGGTCGGCGGGCAGGCAGGCCTCCACCAAGCCGAGCCGATACAGCTCCTGGCCGGTGACCTTCATGCCCGTGTAGAACATGCGCCGGGCACGCGAGCGGCCGAACACTTCCTGCAGGAAAGTCACGCCACCAGCCAGGCCGACGTTGATCTCGGGCATCGAGACGAATGAATCTTCGGATGCAACCCAGATGTCGGAAGCCATCACCAAACCGAAGCCCGCGCCCATTGCTGGCCCGTTGATGGCGGCGATGACCGGCTTGGCACATTCGACCACCGCGTAGTACGACTCGCGCACAAGCCTGTTGTGCCGGCCGTAGGCCCCCGGCGTTGCGCCGAGATTGGGTCGCTCGCGGATGTCGGCGCCAGCCGAAAACGTCTTGCCGCTGCCGGTGAGAACGACTACAGACACGTCCTCGCGGTCGGAGAGTTCATCGAACACCTGGGTGAGTTCGCTGCGCAATTCAGCGTTCTGGGCATTGACGGGGGGGCGATTGAGCGTGACCACGGCGATCCGATCCTCGATCGCCAGCTGCAACGTGTTGAAAGTCATCAATGTCTCCTTGAAATCTAACCGAATATTACCTGTCGCACGGTAAGTTATTCTGCGACAAAAGATTCTTTCCTGGCAATCATCGGGGGGCACCGGGCAGTCGCAGCCGAGACATGAAGCAAGCATGAGCAAGCGAAACGGGTTCCCCGTCGGTTCAATCGGACCCGGCCTGCCGCATCGCGTGCACCAGATCGCCCGTCGTGTAGCCGAACGCTCGCCTGAACCAGCGCGTGAAGTGCGCCTGGTCCGAGAAACCACACTCGGCCGCCACAGCGGCGACAGGCTCGCCGTCGATCACCATGTGCTTCGCGCGGTGCAGTCGAACGGCACGCAAGTAGTCGCGAGTCAGCGCGCAGGCGCCCCTAACTCGCAATCAGGACGCGAACAAGAATGACGAGGAACCCGGCAGCAACGAGCGCGCCAACTGCCGTGGCCATGAGGTCGGGCCATCTTTCGTCCGCGCGTTGTCGCGTCGGCGCGGCGTCGGCGTGAGGGTTTGGCGCGGCCGTGTCAACAGCGGTGCTGAACGGGTTGTAGAGCGCGCCGCCATGACTGACCAAGCCAGACTCGTCGGCGCCGGCTGATTGTTCGATCCGGTCGGCTTCGGCGGAGGACGGGTTCTGAGCTTCTGCTGCGAAAACCGGCGCACCCGCGGTTGCCGACAGGGCTGCCAGGCAAAGACCTGCAAGCGCTGGGCGCGTGCCACGTTGTCGATGGGCCACGACTGTGTCCTTGGTCTGGCCCCGGCTTGCCCGGGGCCCTTTTCGACTCGCTTCTTGCTAATTGGGACAAGAACCTGGGATGCTCAAGAAGTTTCTGGAGAAGGTCCCAGTTGGCACGATAGTGACACCATTCGTCAGATCAGTGAGCAGCGCGTCCGTGTATCTGACGCATGCCACTACGAGATCTTGACCATTTGGGCACGAGAAGTTGCCCTCGTCCGGTGGGCCGGCGTCCAAGGTCCCCCTGACTCGGCCGTTCTTGGTGGCTGAGAATGTGTTGTCGGCACGCACGGCTCCCGAGACCGCGGTCTTGTTGCTGGCGCTCGGATTCTTTCCCCCGTGGTTGATGCACGCATACACCGCCGAGCCCTGAGCAGTGAGGCTTTCAACCACTGTTGCATTCGCCACTCCGGCTTCATCAAAACTGACCACCAGCGCCCCATTTGAATTGACGGATGCGTCGGCACTGAAAAAGTGTGCCGCGGCAAGCGCCTGTCCGGCTCCAAACGTCAACGCCGCCGCTACGAGTAATGACTTTTTCATATTAGCTCTCCAAGTTAGTTTGAATTAATCATCTGTTCTTGGGTGCGTCTCGGTGCTGGCGATAAGGTCAACGTCGCGGCGGCCGGAGAACGGGGCGGATGCTGAACTTAATAAATAAGGCTGCCAATCACCCACCGGAGTAGGCGCCGGAGGAGCTTATCTCCGTGGCAACACCTCGATACGTTTCGACGTCATTCCTCACATGGCAATCTAATCGGCCCTTGCGAGACGGGTGCCGCGTAGCTGTACCGTTTTCCGGGGCCTCAGCGCGAAGCATTGCAACCCAATACTCGTTGGCACCGGAAGTCGGAACGCAGTGCATGCTGGACCCTACCCAGGGCCAGTTGCCCGCGTTTTAGCTGGTTACGTTAGTTTCGACGTGTCCAATAAGAATTGCTGCCTCTTATTGGACGCCGAATGCGCTGATCCGCCGGTTGAACTTTGACCGAGGTGGGTCAATCTCGCCCATTTACTTGCCGGCAAAAAGGAACGAAACCATGAACACGTCCGCAGATGTGATGTGCCTCACAGATTGAATCCTCAGCTGGACATAAGCCCGGTTGCAAATGTATCAAGCGCGGTAACAAAATTCCCCTCCCAAAACACGCCGGCACTTTGGGCATTAGCTAGCCGGCAACCGGAGGTACCGAAATGCCGCTCTCGTTCCTGATGAGGCTTCTCCACACCCAATTGCCCGTGCAGGTCGTTGAGCCCGAGGAAATTCGAGACGTGTCCGTGCTCATGGCCACGGGGTTGATTGAAGCCAGGATCACACTCTTTGAGCCAGCAAGCCCGTACACCCGCGCATCGATGGCAACGGTGACGGGCATCACCGAAGAGGGCTTTGCCGAGATCGCAAAGTTGGGCGACATCCGCAACTTCGCGCAGCGCTCGATGCGATTTATCCGCGGGGCGCGCTTGATGTGACGCACGCGGCCCGACCTCTGCATAACACTCCTCAAGATTGGAGAGGCACATGGGCATACGCTGTTCACCCAACTCCTAACGGCGCAACTGCCGGTGGAGGTCTGGGGCACCTCTGTCATCGATCAATTGAAGCACCTGGAAGACGCCGGGTACATCAAGGTGGCCTTCTCACCGCCCCAAGGCGCGGCACCACCGTGTACGACCGTGAACGAGATTACGCATCTGGGACGGGCTGTCGCCCGCTACTTCGGAGCAGACGCAGGATTTTCCGCTCGGCCACAAACGATGCGCAGAGCTTCAAGCACTGCGTCACGCCCGAATGCAGGTCAGGCGCCGTCCCGAAGGGCCGCTTGCTAGGGCCTGTAGTCAAGAGGTTGTTCGCCGAACTGTCATTGGGCGATTGTCCAGTTCGTGAACGCGGTCGCTCAATATTCACAAGTGACACCCGTGATTCGCATCATCGAGAGGGCGATCCCCGAGCAAACCCGGCGCCATGCACACCGTGGCTGGTCCGTCAGCAGGCCGCGACGCGTCAACGCTCGCGCGCGGCGCGGCGCAGCACCTGGGTGATCGGCTCCACCAGGTACTGGAGCGCGGTGCGCTCGTCCCCTTGCAGGTAGATCTCGGCCGGCATGCCGGCCAGCAGCTTCAGGTCACCCGCCGTCGCGAGCGAAGCCGCATCGGCCTCGACCAGCACCGAGTAGTAGGGAGCGCCCGTCGCACGGTCGATCAGGCGGTCGCCCGACACATAGACCACCTTGCCATGCACCAGCTGCGTGGTGCGGTACTTGAATGCCGTGAAGCGGATCTCGGCCGGCTGCCCGCGCTGGATGCGGCCGATGTCCTCGGGACGCACGCGCGCATCGGTCACCAGGCGGGTGTCGTCCGGCACGACGTCGGCAATGGTCTCGCGGGGCGGAATCACCGCGCCGGGCGTCGAATACTTCAGATCGATGATCTCGCCGCTGGCCGGCGCAGTGATCACCTGCCGCGCCGAGGCGTCGGTCGACTTGCGCCGCTCCTGCTCGATTTCCGCCAGCCGGGCCGCCGTGACCTTGAGCTGATCGCTCGCCTGCTGGCGGTACTCGCTCTCCAGCGAGCGGATGCGCAGATCGGCATCGACCGTGCGTTGCTCGGCGCGCGCGAGCTCCGCGCGCCGCTCCTCGATCTTCACGCCGTAGTCGGCCACGGTGCCTTCGAGTTGCGCAATGCGCGCGGCCGAGATGAAGCCGTCCTTGAGCAGCTTGCGGTTGGTCTCCAGATCGTTCTTCTGGAAGGTCATCGACTCGCTCGCCCGCATGATCTGGGCGCGCAGTGCCACGATTTCCTCGGCCACCTTCTCGCGTTGCGAACGCAAGAGGCGCACCTGCCCCACCAGCGCATCGCGCCTCGCTTCGAACAGTGCGTTCTCCTTGTTCAGCTGCGCGGCCAGGCGCGGATCGGCTGCCGCGGTCTCGACCACGTCGGGCGGGAAAGCGATCGCACGCGCCATGGTCTGCTCCGCGTCGAGCCGCGCGAGGCTGGCACGCTCGGTCTTGACGCGGTGGTCCAGCCGATTCCTGTCGGCATCGACCGAGACGTCGCCCAGCACGAGCAAGGGCTCCCCCTGCCGCACATGCTGGCCGTCGCGCACCAGGACTTCGCGCACGATGCCGCCTTCGGCGTGCTGCACCGGGCGCCGGTTCAGGTCCACCTTCACGTACGCCTGCGCCACCACGGCGGACGACAGCGGGGCAAAGCTCAACCACGCGGCAGCCGGCAGCAGCCCGCAGACCAGCACGGCCAAGCCCCAGTGCGCCAAGCGACGCGCTTCGCGCACATGGAGCGCCAGCGGGTCGTTGGCCGCGATCGCATGCGCCATGAGATTCATCGGGCAACCTCCGAAGCGCGCGCCGGCATCATCACCACCTGGGCGCCGCCCGGGTTCTGACCCGGACGCCTGATCGCCTGCATCACTTCCGCCACCGGCCCGTATTGCTTGACGCGGCCGGCCTCCAGCACCATCAGCTTGTCCATGTGCTGAACCAGCGCGCTGCGGTGCGTGACGACGATCACCGTGACCTGGCCGCGCAGCGCCTTCAAGGCCTCGCCCAGCGCCAATTCGCCCGCCCCGTCCAGGTTGGAGTTGGGTTCGTCCAGCACCAGCAGCTTCGGATTGCCATAGAGAGCGCGTGCCAGCGCAATGCGCTGGCGCTGGCCCGGCGACAGCATCACGCCCATGTTGTCGACGACGGTGTCGTAGCCCTCGGGCAGCGTCAGGATCAGCGCATGCACGCCGGCACGCTGCGCCGCTTGCACGACCTTGTCCGGATCGACCTCGCCCAACCGCGCGATGTTGTCGGCAACGGTGCCGGCGAACAGCTCGACATCCTGCGGCACATAGCCGAGCCAGGGGCCTAGTTCTTCGCGCGGCCATTGCGCGATGTCGACGTCGTCCAGCCGCACGACACCCGCATGGGGCCTCCACAGGCCAGTCAGAAGGCGCACCAGCGTCGACTTGCCGGCACCGCTGGCGCCGGTGATGGCCAGCGACTCGCCGGGCTCCAGGCTCAGCGACACGCTGGCAAGAATCATCCGCTCGCCCTGCGAAGGCCGGAACACGAGGCCTTCCGCGTGCAGACGGCCGCTCGGAGCCGGCAGCGCCATGCGTTGCGGCTGGCGCTCGGCGGCGCCCAGCACCTCGGACAGGCGCGCGAAGGCCAGGCGCCCCTCGGCCAGCACGCGCCAGCTACCCACCACCTGTTCGACCGGCGCCAGCGCCCGGCCGAGCAGGATGGTGCAGGCCACCAGGATGCCCGGCGTGCCTTCGCCCGTGATGACCAGGTAGGCGCCCAGTGCCTGCAACAGCACCTGCACCGCCTGGCGCGTGGCGCGCGTGAGCGCGGCCATCGCCACCGACTTGCGCGCGGTCGGCCCCTGCAGCGCGGCGACACCGGCGTTGAGAGTCCGCCAGCGTCCGATCACTGCCTCCCCCATTCCGAGCGATTGCGCCAGCTCCGCGTTCTGCATCGACGATTCGAGGTAGCGCGTGGCCCTGGCGGCTTCCTTCTGCAGGGCTTCGATATCGCGGCGCGTGATGCGGTCGTTCACCACGGCAAGGACGAGCATCAGCAACGACGCGGCGGCCGCGGCCATACCCAGCATCGGATGCGCCAGCCAAATCACCGCGACATAGACGAATGCCCATGGCACATCGAACAGGGCCAGCAGCCCCTGGGAGGAAAACAGGTTGCGCAGCGCCGCGACGTCGCGCAAGCCTTCGCAGGGCGCGCGCTCGGCACGGCGCGCCGTGTGCACCAGCATGACCTTGGCAACCACCGGAGACAGCTGCTCGGCGATCAGGTTGCCCGCGACGCCCTGCAGCCGGCTGCGCAGGTAGTCCAGCATCAGCATCAGGCCGAGCGCCACGGCAACGCCAAGCAACAGCACCAGCAGCGTCTCCCGGCTCTGGCTCGTCAGCACCCGGTCGAAAACCTGCAGCATGAAGAGCGCGGGAGCCAGCAGCAGCAGGTTCACGAAGAACGAGAAGCCGCCGACAAAGAGAAGCGGTCGCTTGAGAAGCTGGAGAAGTGGCTTCATGTCGATGTCTCTCGCGTGCTGCCACCCGCATCCGCGGGCGGCTGGCGAAAGCTCACAGGCCCACCTTGATGTCGTTGCTGTCGAAGGTGTCGGCCGGATTGGTCAGCGTCAACGTTGCCACCAGCGTGCGGTTGGCGGCGCTCAGGCCGTCTGCGTCGTAGTACAGGTTGCCCGTCGCGCTGTCGTAGATCACATGCACGCCCGCGCCCACCATGTCTCCCGCACCGCCGCCGTCCGAGGACGCGAACTCGACCGCCGACAGCGTGCTTCCGCTCGAGGTCGAAAGGGCCGTAAAGGTGCCGAGCGACAGCTCGACCAGGTCGCCGCTCGCCGCTGATCCCGAAGCATTGAAGTCGGTGACCGAGTCCACCGCGTTCGGTGCCGAATCGAAGACGAAGGTGTCGTTGTCGGCGCCGCCGGTGAGGATGTCGGCGCCGGTCCCGCCGGCGATGCGGTCGTCGCCTGCAAGGCCGTTGATCACATCGTTGCCGCCGCCGCCGCGCAACTGATCGTTCGACGCCGAGCCGGTGATCGTGTCGGCGAAGGCCGTGCCGATGACGCCCTCGAAGTTCTTGTAGCTGTCGGTGCCTAGCCCCGCGGCGCTGGCATTGAAGCTCGTCGTGCTGGTGCTTTGCGCCAGCGTGAACGTGAGGCCGGCAGTGCCGTCGGAGAAGTCGAGCAGGTCACCGGCGCCCCCCGCGCCATCGAGCGTGTCATTGCCGCCGCCACCGCGGAGGATGTCGTTCGAGGCACTGCCGGTGAGGGTGTCGGCGTTGGCCGTGCCGATTACGCCCTCGATGTTCCGGTAGGTATCGGTTCCCATTGAACCTGGTCCGTTGAAGACGGTATTGCCGCTGGACTGCGTCAGGGTGAAGGTGATGCCGTTGGAACCATCGGAAAAGTCGATGAGATCCTCCGTACCGGCCCCGCCATCGATTTGGTCATCGTTGCCCCCCCCACGCAGCACATCATTCCCGGCTCCGCCATCGAGGGTGTCGACGTTTTCGCCTCCGATCAGCAGGTCCGAACCCGCGTTGCCGAACAACTGATCGTTGCCGTTGCTGCCGACAAGCACCGACTGGAACGCGCCGTCACGCAGGGTGTCGCCTCCTGCCTTGCCGTCGATGTAGGCGCCTTGATAGACCGCGACGCCGGTGAGGTCGACGGTGTTCGCGCCCGAAGTGGTGTCCAGCACGTTCAGCGTGACGGAGCCGGTCGCACTTCCGCCGACGCCGTCGCTGAGCGTGTAGCTGAGCGTGACGACGGTTGGGCTGCCGACCGTGCCGCCGGTCGAACCGGTCGTGAAGGAGAAAGTTCCGTCGGCGTTGATGGTGATCGGGGTGGCCAACGTCCCGGTCACAACACTGATCGCCGTGACGCTGAGCGCAGCACCATCGATGTCCGTGTCATTGGCCAGCAGCACGCTGGTCGACAGCGTCACGGCGGTGTTGTTCGACACATAGAGCACGTCGCTGGCGGGAACCGGATTCACGTTCACCACGTTGACGGTGATGGTCGCCGTATCGGTCGCGCTCGAGAACGCGGAACTGCCTCCGTTCGTCACGGTGCTGACCGTGGTTCCCGCCGTGCCGCTCGTCTGGTCCCAGGCGCGGAAGGTGATGCCATCGCTGACCGATCCGCTGAAGTTCGAATCCGCCTGGAAGTAGACACGCGTGTTCGCGTCCGCGGCCAACAGCATTGCGGACGCGTCCGACACCGCACCTACCGCGGCCCAATTGGTGCCGCCGTCTGTGGAATACCACCAGCTTCCATTGGCGGCATTCACGCCCGTCAGCGCAATGCCGGTGGCCGCGCCGTTGTCCGCATCGCTCACGTTGTCGAGGTCGCCGCTGGGTGGAGTCAGATTCACGAGGCTCGATACGAGCGTCCCCACGGCCCCGGCCGGTGCACCTGCACCCTCGTTGACCGATTGCAGAGCGGGCGTCGCGGCAGCGCTCAGCACGGGCGCATCGTTGGTGCCGGCAATGGTCACAGTCACCACCTGGCTGGCGGTCCCGTCTGAGGAGGCTGCAGTGAAACTGTCGCTGATCGATTGACCTGCAGCCAGCTGCTGAATTGTGCTTTGGCTGTTGTCGGCGGTGTAGGTCCAGGTGCCGTTGGCTGCCAGCGTGAAATTGCCGTAGCCGTTGCTGCCGACAGTGCCAAGCTGGGTTATGAAGCTGGACTGTCCTGCATCGGCGTCCGCGATCGTCAGTGCACCGTCGGTACTCAAGTTCGGGGTCGAGGCGTCTTCGCTCACCGCGCCAGTGGCAACGCCGCCAATCACCGCAACGTCGTCGGTGCCAGTGATCGTCACCGTTACGAGTTGGGTGGCCGCTCCATCAGACGAGACTGCGATGAAGCTGTCGTTGATCGATTGACCCGCAGCAAGCTGCTGGATCGCGCTTTGACTGTTGTCGGCCGTGTAGCTCCAGTTGCCATCGGCCAGCAAGTTGAAGCTGCCGTAGCCGTTACTACCGGCGGTTCCAGCCTGGGCTGTGAAGCTGGACTGTCCTGCATCGACATCGGCGATCGTCAGTGCGCCGCTGGCCGCGAGGCTGCCACCGGACACTGCAATGTCTTCCTGCGCCGCGCCGCTGGCCACACCACCAATCACCGGCACGTCGTTCGTGCCTGTGATCGTCACCGTCACCACCTGGCTGGCGCCCCCGTCGGACGAAGCTGCAGTGAAGCTGTCGCTGAGCGATTGACCTGCACCAAGCTGCTGGATCGCCGCTTGGCTGTTGTCAGCCGTGTAGCTCCAGTTGCCATCAGCCGTGAGCGAGAAGCTCCCGTAGCCGTTGCTGCCGCTGGTGCCGGCTTGGGGCGTGAAGTTGGACTGGCCTTGGTCGACATCGGCAATCGTCAGAGCACCACCGGTGCTCAGGTTCGGAGTCGAAGCATCCTCGCTCGTCGCGCCGGTGGCGACGCCGCCAATCACCGGAACGTCGTTGGTCCCGGTAATGGTCACAGTTACGAGTTGGCTGGCCGTGCCATCGGACGAGACTGCCGTGAAGCTGTCGCTGAGCGACTCGCCGGCGCCCAACTGCTGGATCGCTGCCTGGCTGTTGTCGGCCGTGTAGCTCCAGCTGCCATCAGCCAGCAGGTTGAAGTTGCCGTATCCATTGCTACCGGCAGTGCTCGTTTGACTCGCGAAGTTCGACTGGCCCGCATCCACATCGGCGATCGTCAGCGTGCCGCTGGTGCTCAGGTTCGGCGTCGAGGCATCCTCGTTCACCGTGCCACTCGCGACGCCACCAATCACGGGCACATCGTTGGTGCCGGTGATCGTCACCGTTACCACTTGACTCGCCGTACCGTCGGACGACATCGCGGTGAAGCTGTCGCTGATCGATTGACCAGCACCAAGCTGCTGGATCGCACTCTGGCTGTTGTCAGCCGTGTAACTCCAGCTGCCGTCGGCCGCCAGCGTGAAGTTGCCGTAGCCGTTACTGCCGCCGGTGCTCGCCTGTGACGCGAAGTTCGACTGTCCCGCATCTACATCGGCGATCGTCAGCGTGCCGCTGGTGCTCAGGTTCGGCGTCGAGGCATCCTCGTTCACCGCGCCACTGGCGACGCCACCGATCACCGGCACGTCGTTGGTCCCGGTGATGGTCACCGTCACCACCTGGCTGGCCGTACCGTCGGATGACACTGCCGTGAAGCTGTCGCTGATCGACTCGCCGGCGCCCAGTTGCTGGATCGCGCTTTGGCTGTTGTTGGCCGTGTAGGTCCAGTTGCCATTGGCCGCCAGCGCGAAGCTGCCGTAGCCGTTGCCGCCGGTGGTGCTTGCTTGAGGCGCGAAGTTCGACTGGCCCGCATCGACATCGGCAATCGTCAGCGCGCCACTGGTGCTCAGGTTCGGGGTCGAGGCATCCTCGCTCAGCGCGCCGCTGGTGACGCCGCCGATCACGGGAACGTCGTTGGTCCCGGTGATCGTCACCGTCACCACTTGGCTGGCAGTCCCGTCAAACGAGACTGCAGTAAAGCTGTCGCTGATCGATTGACCCACACCGAGCTGCTGGATCGCGCTTTGGCTGTTGTCGGCCGTGTAGGCCCAAGTGCCGTCGGCTGCCAGCGTGAAACTGCCGTATCCGCTGCTGCCGGTTGTGCCACCCTGGGCTGTAAAGCTGGATTGCCCTGCATCGACATCGGCAATCGTCAATGCGCCGCCGGTGCTCAGGTTCGGTGCCGAGCCATCCTCGTTCACTGCGCCGCTCGCGACGCCGCCAATCACAGGCACGTCGTTTGTGCCTGTGATAGTCACCGTGACCACTTGACTGGCTGTGCCGTCGGAGGACACCGCGGTGAAGCTGTCGCTGAGCGACTGGCCGGCGCCCAGCTGTTGGATCGTCGCCTGACCATTGTTGGCCGCGTAGGTCCAGCTGCCATCGGCCGCCAGCGTGAAACTGCCGTAGCCACCGCTGCCGGCTGTGCTCGCCTGTGGGGCGAAGGTTGACTGGCCCGCATCTACATCAGCAATCGTCAATGCCCCGCTGGTGCTCAGATTCGGGGTCGAGGCATCTTCGCTGACCGCGCCGCTCGCGACGCCGCCAATCACCGGAACATCGTTAGTCCCGGTAATGGTGACGGTCACCACCCGGCTTGCTGTCCCATCGGACGAGACTGCGGTGAAGCTATCGCTGATCGACTCCCCGGCACCCAGCTGTTGGATCGCCCCCTGGCCGTTGTTGGCGATGTAGGTCCAGCTTCCATCGGCCGCCAGCGTGAAGCTGCCGTGGCCATTGCTGCCGGCAGTGCTCGCTTGAGGTGTGAAGTTCGACTGGCCTTGGTCGACATCAGCAATCGTCAGCGCACCGCTGGTGCTCAGGTTCGGCGTCGAGCCATCCTCGCTCACCGCCCCGCTGGCCACGCCGCCGATCACCGGCACGTCGTTGGTCCCGGTCACCGTCACAGTGATCTGCTGATTGACCGTGCCGCCGTGGCCATCATTGATGCTGACGGTGAAGGTCTCCGTCGCCGTCTGGCCCTGAGCCAGATACTGCGTGGCCGCGTTGGCGACGCTGTAGTTCCAGCTCACCGTGCCGTCGCCCGCGCCCGTGGCCGAATCGCTGACGCCGGCTGTCAAGACCCCGCCCAGCGTGTTGCCTGGACCGGCCGCCACGCTGACGCCGTGCACATCGCTCAGGTCTACGTCGTCGAAGGTGATCGTGCCGCTGTCGCTCAGGATCGGCGTCGCCGCATCCTCGGTCACCGCCGCAGCCGCATCGGCCGCGCCGATCATCGGCGCGTCGTTAGTACCGGTGATGGTCACATCGATCTGCCGGGTGACGACGCCGCCGTGCTGGTCGTTCACGGTGATGGTGAAGCTCTCGACCCGGGTCTCGCCCGCGGCCAGGTACTCGACGGCCGTGGCGTCCACGGTGTAGGTCCAGGTGAGTTGCCCCCCGGTGCCGGTCCCCGTGGTGTCGCTGTTCTTGACCGCCGTCAGGCTGCCAAGCACGCTGCCGACCGGCGTGCCGGTGGCGCTCACCAGGTGCACATCGCTCAGGTCCAGGTCGCTGAAGCCGATGACGCCGCTGTCGCTCAGCGTCCCAGCGGGCGCGACCTGTTCGCTCACCGCGCCCACCAGGTCTTGGGACGTGATGATCGGACCATCGTTGGCACCAGTAATGGTGACGGTCACCGTGGCCAGTCCCGTTCCGCCATCGGCGTCGGTCACCTGGTAGGTGAAGGTGTCGGTTGCGTTCTCGCCCGCGGCCAGGTGCTGAAAATGGGCTGCATTGGGCTGGTACTGGAAATACCAGGTCGACGGATCGTCCATCGCAGGCTGAACGAGCGTCGCCGTCCCGTGGGCCGGCGCAGAAGCCAGCGCCAAGCTTTTGATCAGGTCGGGGACCAGATCGTTCTGCAGCACATGGATCTGGATCCCCGGCCCGTCTTCGGTCGTCGCCACCGCATCGCCTAGTGCTGTCGCCGCCTCATTGGCCGGATTCACCTCGACACCGTCCACAAGGATTCTCAGTACTTCGGTCATCTGGACGGTCAGCGTGGACGACCCGAAGGTGAAGACGAAATCGCTGGCCGAGCCATTGGAAACCTCACCGGTCTTCGCATTGGTCACTGCCGCAAGATGGGCCAGGTAGGCGGCGATCTGCGTCTGGGTGGCAGAGTCCAGCCACTGAGCCCGCGTGAACAGAAGCTGGAGCGTATCGACGCCCGCCCCGCCCGTGTACACGTCCTTGGTGCCCGCCACGAGGTTTTCGCTGACGTTGTAGATCAGGGTGTCGTTCCCCGATCCCCCGTTGAGCTGGTCACTGCCGCTGCCGCCATCGAGCGTGTCGTTTCCCGCGCCACCATTCAGTGAATCGTTCCCGGCTCCGCCGCTGACGGTGTCGTCCCCGTTGCCGCTGTTGATGGTGTCGCTTCCGGCCGTGCCGGTGAGAAGGTCGCTGCCGTTGGAGCCGGTAATCGTGGTCATGTGCTTCCTTGGTGGGCGCCGGAATGCCGGCGCATGTCGTCTCGACGCGGTATCCCATTTGTTGGCAAATTGGATCGCGCCGGCGACGTGAGCACATGGAAGGAATGTCCTTTCCTTCTCCTTCGATAAGTACTGGAACGGCCCAGAAAGCCTGGGGCTTTTGTCCTGCTTGAAGCGTCAGCCAGCCGCTACATCGCCACGGGCTTGATCCTCGAAGCCATGCCCGCGGTCCCGAAAGCCTGGAACCGATCGATGCAGAGATCGCGCGCGGCCGCCGTGGCCTCCTTCAGAAACTTGCGCGGATCGAACTCGCTACGGTCGCTGCCCATGGCGCGGCGCATGGCGCCCGTCATGGCCAGGCGGATGTCGGTGTCGATGTTGACCTTGCGCACCCCGTGGCGGATGCCCTCCTGGATCTCCTCCACCGGAACGCCGTAGGTTTCCTTGATGTCGCCGCCGTAATCGCGAATGACGGCCAGCCATTCCTGCGGCACGGACGAAGAGCCGTGCATCACCAGGTGCGTCTTCGGAATGCGCGCGTGAATGTCCTTGATGCGGTCGATCGCGAGGATGTCGCCGGTCGGCTTGCGGCTGAACTTGTAGGCGCCGTGAGAGGTGCCGATGGCAATGGCCAGTGCATCCACGCCGGTGCGTGAGACGAAATCGGCCGCCTGCTGCGGATCGGTCAAGAGCTGGTCGTGCGACAACACGCCCTCCGCGCCGCTGCCGTCTTCCTCGCCGGCCATACCCGACTCGAGCGACCCGAGGCAACCCAGCTCACCCTCGACCGAGACGCCTACCGCGCGCGCCATTTCCACCACGCGGCGGGTCACGTCCACGTTGTAGTCGTAGCTGGCGGGCGTCTTGGCGTCTTCCATCAGCGAGCCGTCCATCATCACGCTGGTGAAGCCCGAGCGGATGGCCTGCATGCACATCGAGGGGCTGGCGCCATGGTCCTGGTGCATCACGATCGGGATCTCGGGGTACATCTCGACCGCCGCCTCGACCATCTTGCGCAGAAAGGGCTCGCCCGCGTATTTGCGCGCACCCGCCGAGGCCTGCAGGATGACCGGGCTGTCGGTCTTCTTCGCGGCCTGCATGATGGCCTGGATCTGCTCCAGGTTGTTGACGTTGAACGCCGGCACGCCGTACTGGTGCTCGGCGGCGTGGTCTAGCAATTGACGCAGCGAAATCATGGCCATGGGGGAAGCTCCTGTGGATGTTGGAAATAGTTATGAGGGCACGAGCTGCGTCAGTGCCGGCGGTCCTGCAGCGCCTTGACGGCCGGCAGGCTCTTGCCTTCGAGGAATTCGAGGAATGCGCCGCCCGCAGTGGAGACGTAGTCGATGCACTCCTCCACCTCGAACTGGTTGATGGCCGCGACGGTGTCGCCGCCGCCCGCCAGCGAGAACGCATCCATGCGCGCGATGGCGTTGGCCAGCGTGCGCGTGCCGTGCGAGAACTGCTCGATCTCGAACACGCCCAGCGGTCCGTTCCAGACGATGGTTTTGCACTGGCCGAGCGTGGCGACGAGCTGCGCCACCGACTCGGGACCAAAGTCCAGGATCATGTCGTCCGGCGCCACGTCGGCCACGGCCTTCACCGTCGCGCGCGCGTTCGGCGAGAACTCGATGGCGGTCACCACGTCGGTCGGCATGAACAGCCGCGCACCTCGCACCGAAAGCGCCGCAGTCACTGCACGCGCCGTCTCGACCATCTCCGGCTCGCACAGCGAGCGCCCGACCGGATGCCCTGCCGCAAGCAGGAAGGTGTTGGCCATGCCACCCCCGACCACCAGACACTCGACTTGCGCCGCCAGCGACTCCAGGATCGACAGCTTGGTCGACACCTTGGACCCGCCGACGATCGCCGCCAACGGCCGCGCAGGATTCGCGAGCGCCCGGCCGAGCGCATTCAGTTCCGACGCCATCAGAGGCCCGGCGCAGGCCACGGGCGCAAGCCGGGCCAGCGCCTCGGTGGTGGCTTCGGCGCGGTGCGCGGTGCCGAAGGCGTCGTTCACGTACACGTCGCAGAGCGCCGCCATGCGCCGCGCCAGGGCTTCCGCGTTGGCTTTTTCGCCCACGTTCGCGCGGCAGTTCTCGAGCAGCGCCACGTGGCCGGGCGCCACGTCGAAGGGCCGTTCGATCCAGTTGCTGACCAAGGTGACGGGCGCACCCAGCAATTCGCCCAGCCGCACGGCCACGGGCGCCAGCGATTCGCCGTCGGCAAGCCCGCCTTCCTTCGGCCGGCCCAGATGAGAGGTGACCATCACCCGCGCCCCCTGCGACAGCGCATGCCGGATGCCGGCCAGGCTGGCGCGGATGCGCGTGTCGTCGCTGATGCGTCCGGCGGCGTCGAACGGCACGTTCAGATCGCAGCGGATGAACACGCGCTGCCCGCGCAGGTCGACCTGGTCCAGCGTGTTGAACGTCATGCGGCCTCTTTCACATGAACCACCGCGGCGTTCGCCAGCAGCCGCCGCGCGCGCTCCGCCACCACTTCGGCGGTCAATCCGAACAGCTTGAACAGTTCGCCGGCCGGCGCCGATTCGCCGAAGCGGTCGAGCCCGACCACGTCGCCGTACTCGCCGACGAACTTCCACCACAGCCCCGTGCTGCCGGCTTCCACCGCCACACGCGGCAGATGGCGCGGAATCACCGCGTGGCGCCATTCCTTGTCCTGCCTCTCGAACACGTCCATGCACGGCACGGACACCACACGCGCTTCGATGCCCTCCTCCGCCAGCAACGCCGCTGCGGCCAATGCCACGCCGACTTCGGAGCCGCTCGCCAGCAGCGCGACGCTTTCGGCCTCAGGGCGCCGCAGCATATAGGCGCCGCGTGCGATCGATTCGATGCGCTCCTCGCCGCCGCCCGCATGCGGCAGCGCCTGGCGCGTGAGCAGCAGGCAGCTCGGTCCGTCCACGCGGCGCAGCGCCTGCCGCCAGGCCACGGCCGTTTCGGTGGCATCGGCCGGCCGCCAGACGTCGACATCAGGGATCAGACGCAGGCTGGAGGCATGCTCCACCGGCTGGTGCGTCGGTCCGTCTTCACCGAGCCCGATGGAGTCGTGCGTGAAAACGTAAACCACCGGCAGCTTCATCAGCGCCGACATGCGCACGCCGTTGCGCGCGTAGTCGGAAAATGTCAGGAAGGTGCCGCCAAACGGACGGAAGCCGCCATGCAGCGCCAGCCCGTTCATGATGGCCGCCATGCCGAACTCGCGCACGCCGTAATGTACGTGGTTGCCTGTGCCCGTGCCCTTGAGCGCGCGGTGCCCTTTCCAGTCAGTGAGGTTCGATCCCGTGAGGTCTGCCGAGCCGCCGATCAGTTCCGGCATGGCGGGCCCGACCTCGTCGAGCACCACCTGCGAAGCCTTGCGCGTGGCGACGGAGGCCTTGCGCTGCTCCGCGCCGGACGCGGCCGAAGCCAGCGCCGCCTCGACCTGCGCAGTGAGCGGCGCATCGGTGCGGTGGCGCCGCAGCAACTCGCGCGCCAGCACCGGAAATTCCTCTGCATAAGCGGCAAAGCGTTCTTGCCAAGCCTTGTGCAGCGCGGCGCCCGATTCGCGCGCCGACCACGCCTCGGCAACCGCAGGCGGCACTTCGAACGGCGCGGCGTTCCAACCCAGCGCCTGCCGCGTCAGCGCAATCTCGGCATCGCCCAACGCCTCGCCGTGCGCCTTCGCGGTTCCCGCGCGGTTCGGCGAACCCTGGCCGATGCGCGTCTTGCAGCACACCAGCACCGGTCGGTCCGCGGTGGTGGCCTCCGCAATGGCCGCATCGAGCGCCGCGGCATCGTGGCCGTCGACGTTGCGCAGCACGGTCCAGCCGTAGGCTTCGAAGCGGGCCGGCGTGTCGTCGCTGAACCAGCCGCTGACCTCGCCGTCGATCGAGATGCCGTTGTCGTCGTAGAACGCCATCAGCTTGTTGAGGCGCCAGGTGCCCGCGAGCGAGCATGCCTCGTGGCTGATGCCTTCCATGAGGCAGCCATCGCCCAGGAACACATACGTGCGGTGGTCGATCACCTCGTGGCCCGGCCGGTTGAATTCCTCGGCCAACAGCTTTTCCGCCAGGGCCATGCCGACCGCATTGCTGATGCCCTGCCCCAGCGGCCCCGTGGTGGTCTCCACGCCCGGCGTGACGCCGACCTCGGGATGCCCTGGCGTGCGCGAATGCAGCTGCCGAAAGCGCCGCAGTTCGTCGATCGGCAACGCATAGCCGCTCAGGTGCAGCAGCGCATACAACAGCATCGAGCCGTGGCCATTCGAGACGACGAAGCGGTCGCGGTTCATCCAGCGCGGGTCGGCCGGGTCGTGCCGCAGCCGGTGCCGCCACAGCGCCTCGGCAATGTCGGCCATGCCCATCGGCATGCCCGGGTGGCCGGAGTTGGCGGCTTGCACGGCGTCCATGGCCAGCGCGCGGATGGCGTTGGCGCACTGCGTGCGCAAGGCGAGGTTTTCAATCGTCATGCCGGAGGTCCTGTTGTTTGTTCGTATGTATGGAAGCCTGTGGTTAGGGCGGTGCAGCCGCTAGATCGCGTACGACTTCTTGCGGCGCTCCATGAGCCGCAGGATCATCGGCGTGAAGATCAGCTGCATCGCGAGCTCCATCTTTCCGCCCGGCACCACCAGCGTGTTGGCGCGCGACATGAAGGAGTCGTGCAGCATGCTCAACAGATACGGAAAGTCGAAGCCAATCGGATTGGCGAAGCGGATCACCACCAGGCTCTCGTCCGGGCTTGGAATGGTGCGCGCAATGAAGGGGTCGGAGGTATCGACGACGGGCACGCGCTGAAAGTTGATGTGCGTGCGCGTGAACTGCGGGCAAATGTAGTGCACGTATTCGTTCATGCGGCGCAGGATCACATCGGTCACAGCCTCGGTTGAATAGCCGCGCGTGTTCTTGTCGCGGTGCAGCTTCTGGATCCACTCCAGGTTGATCACCGGCACCACACCGATCAGCAGGTCGACGTGGCGCGCGATGTCGACCTTCTCCGTCGTCACGCCGCCATGCAGACCTTCATAGAACAGCAACTCGCTGTCGGGCAGCGTTTCCCATGGCGTGAAGGTGCCGGGCTCCTGCTTGTAGGGCGCGGCCTCCGTGGCGTCGTGCAGGTACTTGCGGCTCTGGCCCACGCCCGCTTCGCCATAGTCGCGGAACAGCGCCTCGAGTTCGGCGAAGAGGTTCGCGTCCTCGCCGAAGTGGCTGAAGTTCCGGTTGCCGGCGGCTTCGGCCTCGGCCATGGCCGCCTTCATGGTCGTGCGGTCGTAGCGGTGAAAGCTGTCGCCCTCCACGATGGCTGCCTTGACGCTCTCGCGCCTGAAGATGTTCTCGAAGGTTCGCGTGACGGACGTGGTGCCTGCGCCGGATGAGCCGGTGATGGCAACGATGGGATGTTTGGCTGACATGGTGGCCTCGGGGAGATAAAAAAATTCTTGCGGGGCCGCTCGGGCTCGGCCCCGGTGTGTGTGGGTGCTCTGGTGCGTTTCAGGCGGCCGTTGCAAAGAGGCCGCGCTTGCCGAACAGCGGCGCCTGGTAGGTATCCTGCGGCGCCTCGTTGTGATACGCCTCCACGCGCGCCACCTCTTCGGATGAGCCGAAGACCAGGCCGATGCGCTGGTGGATCGACTCTGGCTCGACCGACATCAGCCGTCTACGGCCGGTGCTCGACATGCCGCCGGCCTGCTCGATCAGGAAGGAGATCGGGTTCGCTTCATAAAGCAGCCGCAGCCGCCCGTCCCTGCCCGACTCCTTGCTGTCGCGCGGGTACATGAAGACGCCGCCGCGCATCAGGATGCGGTGCGTCTCGGCCACCAGCGAGGCGATCCACCGCATGTTGAAGTCAATGCCGCGGGAGCCCTCCTTGCCGGCCAGGCATTCGTCGACGTAGCGCTTCACGGCCGGTTCCCAGAAGCGGCTGTTCGACGCGTTGATCGCAAACTCGTTGGTATTCCGCGGAATGCGCAGGTTCGGGTGGCTCAGCACCCATTCGCCCAGCTGCGGATCGAGCGTGAAAGCATGCGTGCCGTTGCCCAGGGTCAGAACCAGCATGGTCGAGGGCCCGTAGATCGCGTAGCCCGCGCCGACCTGTTCGGTGCCCGGCTGCAAAAAGTCCTCGGGCTTCGCATCGGCCTCTGGCGTGGGCGCGCGCAAGATCGAGAAGATGCTGCCCACCGCCACGTTCACGTCGATGTTCGATGAGCCATCGAGCGGATCGAACAGCAGCAGGTACTTGCCGCGCGGGTATTGCCGCGGCGGAAGGTAGGGTTCTTCCAGCTCTTCCGACACCATGCCCGCGACGTGGCCGCCCCACTCGTTGGCGCGCAGGAACATGTCGTTGCTCACCACGTCGAGCGTCTTCTGTTCCTCGCCCTGCACGTTCTGCGTGAGGGCGCTGCCCAGCACGTCGCCCAGGGCGCCGAGCGCCACCTTGCGCGAGATCGCCTTGCAGGCAAGAGAGACGTCGGTGATGAGCGCATTGAGCGCGCCCGTGGCCCCGGGGTGGCGGCGGCGCTCCTCGATGATGTATTGGGTCAGCGTGGCCTTGCCTGCTATGGGCATGATCGTCTCCTGGTTGATTTCAATATCTGGTCGTTGTCGTTTCTTCATCCCGGCGAACGGCGCGCGACTCGCGCAACGTCAACAGCAGCTGCTGCGGCGTTGCGACTCGCCAGGCCGGCGCCACAGCGGCCGCGTCCGAAGCCGCATGGCCGCCATAGCCCCACGCCACCAGCGCCGCCGGGGAGCCGGCCGCTTGCGCGGCGAGCAGGTCGGCCGGCCCGTCGCCCACCATCAGCAGGCGCGCGGGCTCCACACCCAACTGGCGCGCCGCGGCCTGCAGCAGAAAAGGCGCGGGCTTGCGCTGCGCAGCCGCGTCGGCACCAAAAACCCCCGCCATCGGCTGCAGCAGGCCGGCTGCATCCAGCACGGCGCGTGCCAGCGGCGTCGGCTTGTTGGTAACCACCACCATCGGTAGCGCACGGCGCAGGCCATCGACGAGTTCGGCAATGCCCTCGAACACGCTGCCGTGCTTCAGCGGTGCCGCCAGCGTGGCCGCATCGAAGGACTTTCGCAGCCGTGTGCGCAGCGCCTCGCTGCCGCCGAGGTCCTGTCGCCGGAGCGCCTGCAGGATCAAAGCATCGGGACCGTCGCCGATCCATGCGCGCACGGTGTCCAGGTCGAAACGTTCAAGCCCAGCCTCTTCCAGCGCGGCATTCAGGGCCAAGCGGATGTCCGGTGCGCTGTCCACCAGCGTGCCGTCCAGGTCGAACGCGATCGCGTCGATATCGCGCAAGTCTTTTGTCATGCGGAACGCCCTTCCACGTCGCGCCGGCCCTGCAGCGCCTGGGTGCGGATCGCATCGATGGCTTCGCGGTAGCGGCCGCCGCTGAACACAGCCGAGCCCGCCACCAGCGTGTCGGCCCCCGCGGCGCCGATGCGCGCGGCGTTGCCGGGCTTCACGCCGCCGTCGACCTCCAGCCATATGTCGCGTCCGGTCGCATCGATGCGGCGGCGCACCGCCTCGATCTTCGGCAGCACGCTCTCGATGAAGCTCTGCCCGCCGAAGCCGGGGTTGACCGACATCAGCAGCACCAGGTCGAGCTGGTCCAGCACGTGGTCGAGCACCTGCAGCGGCGTGGCGGGGTTGAGGACCAGGCCGGCCTTGCAGCCGCTGGCCGTGATCAGCCGAATCGTGCGGTCGATGTGCTCGCTGGCCTCGGGGTGGAACGAGATGATCGAGGCGCCCGCCTGCGCGAACATCGGGATCAGCGCATCGACCGGCTTGACCATCAGGTGCACGTCGATCGGCACCGTCGCGTAGGGCTTGATGGCTTCGCACACCAGCGGACCGATTGTCAGATTCGGTACATAGTGGTTGTCCATGACATCGAAATGGATCAGATCGGCCCCGGCCTGGATGACCGCCGTGACCTCTTCGCCGAGCCGCGCGAAGTCGGCCGACAGCAGGCTGGGCGCGATCCGCATGGTGTTCTGGTTCTTCTGCATCTAGCTGTCCTCACGGTAGAGCGCCTGCACGGCATTCAATGGCGGGGCCACGCTGGCCAATCGCAGCAGTTCCTCGATGCCGAGCCACGCAGAAGACGCCAGATGCCCACCGGGCTCCCCCGGCAACGGCTGCGCGGGGTCGCCGAGGCTGGGCAGCACCAGGCCCGCGCCGCTGAAATCGCTGCCTTCGGTCCAGAAAGTGGGCGTGACCAGCGTCCAGAGCCCCGCACCAAGGGCCGAGTGAAGTCCGTTGACCGAGTCTTCGATCGCAATGGCGCGCTCGGGCGGCACGCCGAGCGTGTCGAGCGCCAGCAGGTAGATGTCGGAGGCCGGCTTCTTCGCGCGCACCTGGTCGCCGCAGGCAATCACGTCGAACATTGCAAGACCGCGCGCACCGAGCGTGGCCTGCAGCAGCGCATCGATGTTGGCAGCCGTGGTGGTGCTTGCAATCGCCAGCCGCAAGCCGGCGTCCTGGGCCTCGTCGAGTAAACGCAGCACGCCGGGGCGCAGCTCGATGCCGCCGCGCCGCGCCATGTCGGTGTAGTGCTGCGTCTTGGCCGCATGGATCGCGGGCACCCACTCGTGCAGTCGTTTCTTCTCCGATCCGCCGAGAGGCAGCGAATCGATATACGTCTTCATGCGCTCCTTGCCGCCCGTGACGGCCAGCAGCGAGCGGTACTCGGCCTGCGTCCAGTGCCAGCTGAGCCCGAGCTCTTCGAACGCGAGGTTGAAGGCCATGCGATGGACCTCCTCCGTGTCGGCGAGGGTGCCGTCGACGTCGAATACGAGGGCTTCGATGCTCATCGTTGGGCTCCTTCCGTTTGCGCCGCATTCGCGGGAGGATTGAAGACGCGGCTCGCAAGAATGTCCTGCGCCTGCAGCGTGCAGAGCTGCTCGCGCGTCAGAGCCTCTTCGCTGCCGAACAGCCGCGTGGCGTGGCGCAGTCGGATGCGGTCGAGCGCATTGCGAATCGATCGCGCATTGGCAAAGTGCGGCTGGCTGCGGCGCAGGCTCACGTAGCGCGAGAAGGTGGAAGCCGCGCCATCGTCGAAGCTGTAGTTCAGCCGCCCCAGCATGAGCTGCGCGATCTGCATCAGCTCGGCCTCGCTGTAGTCCGGAAAGTCGATGTGGTGCGCAATGCGCGAGGCCATGCCCGGGTTGCTGCTGAAGAACGTCTCCATGCGGTCCTTGTAGCCCGCAAGAATCACCACCAGGTCGTCGCGCTGGTTCTCCATCACCTGTAGCAGAATCTCGATCGACTCCTGCCCGTAGTCGCGCTCGTTCTCCGGCCGATAGAGGTAGTAGGCCTCGTCGATGAACAGCACGCCGCCCATCGCCTTCTTGATCACTTCCTTGGTCTTGGGCGCCGTGTGGCCGATGAACTGCCCCACCAGGTCGTCACGCGTCACCGCCACCAGGTGGCCCTTGCGCACGTAGCCCAGCTGCTTGAGCACCTCGGCCATGCGCATGGCCACCGTGGTCTTGCCGGTGCCCGGGTTGCCGGTGAACGACATGTGCAGCGAAGGCGGCTGAGACTGCAGCCCCTGCTCCTGGCGCAACTTGTCGATCAGGAGCAGCGCCGCGATGTCGCGGATGCGTCCCTTTACCGGCGCCAGCCCGATCAGCTCGGCGTCGAGCTGGTCGAGCAGCGCCTTCACGCCTGAAGACTCGAAGAGCTGCTTCGGCGCCGTGGCAATGGCCGGGGTGGTGGGGGTTTCTGTGGCGTCCATGCGTGCCTCTGGCAATGTGCTTGCGGCCGGTTTCGCTCAGTACCGGCTGCCTTCGGGCCGCGCCTGCACCGCGTAGCTCTCCACGCTGTAGCGGATCGTGCGGCCCGGCTCCTCCGTGCGGATGAGGCGGAAGCCCGGTTCGTTGGAAGGACGGTTGACGATGAAGGACATCACCACCGACTCGGTGCCGTGCGTCGAGTCGAACGCCGTCACGCGGATGTACTGCTGCGGAAAGGTCTTGCGGCAGGACGCGAGTTCGAGCATCACGCCGGCCGCGTCCTTGATGTCGAACATCGGGTTGCCGAACATCTCCCAGAAGGTGTTGCGCGGATGCGGGTCGTCGGTGTATTCGAGGCCGATGGCCCAGCCTTTGTCCAGGCAATACTCGATCTGGCGGCTGATCTGCTCGTCGCTCAAGTCGGGCAGGAAGGAAAAAGTGCCTTGTGTGATTCGCATGTCTGTTGCTCCTGGAGAACTGCGGAACGGGGGGAACGTGTGCTCAAGCCACCGACGGCGTCGGCACGTAGTCGGAGGTATCGGTGGAGGCGTAGTTGAAGGAGATCTCGCCCCAGGTGTCGAGCGCGGCCGCCAGGGGCGTGCACCACTTGGCCGCGTTGCGCAGGATCTGCGGCCCTTCGTTGGCGATGTCGCGCCCTTCGTTGCGGGCCAGCACCATCGCTTCGAGCGCCACGCGGTTGGCAGTTGCGCCGGCCTGAATGCCCTGCGGATGCCCGATGGTTCCGCCGCCGAACTGCAGCACCACGTCGTCGCCGAACAGGTCGAGCAGCTGGTGCATCTGCCCTGCATGGATGCCGCCCGAAGCCACCGGCATCACCTTGCGCAGCGCGCCCCAGTCCTGGTCGAAGTAGATGCCGCGCGGCAGGTCGACCTTGGTGTGCGTGTCGCGGCAGACGTTGTAGTAGCCCTGCACCGTCATCGGGTCGCCCTCGAGCTTGCCGACCGCCGTGCCCGCGTGGATGTGGTCCACGCCGGCCAAGCGCATCCACTTGGCAATCACGCGGAAGCTCACGCCGTGGTTCTTCTGGCGCGTGTAGGTGCCGTGGCCCGCGCGGTGCAGGTGCAGGATCATGTCGTTCTGCCGGCACCAGTGGCTCATCGACTGGATGGCCGTGTAGCCGACCACGAGATCGATCATCACGATCACCGAGCCCAGCTCCTTGGCGAACTGCGCGCGACGGTACATCTCTTCCATGGTGCCGGCTGTGACGTTCAGGTAGCTGCCCTTGACCTCGCCTGTGGCGGCGCTGGCCTTGTTGACCGCGTCCATCACGAACAGGAAGCGATCGCGCCAGTGCATGAACGGCTGCGAGTTGATGTTCTCGTCGTCCTTCATGAAGTCGAGGCCGCCGCGCAGGCCCTCATACACCACGCGGCCGTAGTTGCGGCCCGAGAGCCCAAGCTTCGGCTTGGTGGTCGCGCCCAGCAGAGGCCGGCCGAACTTGTCGAGCCGCTCGCGCTCCACCACGATGCCGGTCGGGGGGCCAGGGAAGGTCTTGACGTAGGCGACCGGAAACTTCATGTCTTCCAACCGCGCGGCCTTCAGCGGCTTGAAGCTGAAGACGTTGCCGATGATGGAAGCCGTCACGTTGGTGATGGAGCCCTCTTCGAAGAGCGAGAGGTCATATGCCACGTAGCAGAAATACTGGCCCGAGTTGTTGGGCACCGGCTCCACCTTGTAGGCCTTCGCGCGGTACATGTCGCAGGCGGTCAGGCGGTCGGTCCACACCACGGTCCAGGTCGCGGTGGACGATTCGCCGGCCACCGCCGCGGCAGCTTCGATCGCGTCCACACCGTCTTGCGGCGTGATGCGGAACAACGCGAGGATGTCGGTGTCCTTGGGCTGGTAGTCGCCGTCCCAATAACCCATTTGCGCGTACTTCAGCACACCGGCCGAATAGCGCTTCTTGGCGTCGGTGATCTGTATTGCTTCGTTCATGTTGCCCATGGGGTGCCTCTCGAGTGAAGGGGTTTGGTGCTGTCGGTGAAGTGAATGTAGGCCGCATGACAGATAAAGAAAAATTAAATCTTTTGACATTCACATTTACCAAACCTAATATCACTTCATGCCTCTATCCAAGCACGCGAGCTTTCGCCAGCTCGCCACCTTCCATGCAGTGGCGCGGCTCGGCAGCGTTTCACTTGCTGCGGACGAAATGCACCTGACGCAACCCGCGGTATCGATTCAGATCGGCACGCTCGAGGAGTCGGCCGGCACGCCGCTGTTGCAGCGCACGGGCCGCGGCATTCGCCTGACGGAGGCGGGAGAATTGCTGGCGGGCTATGCCGGCCGCATCCTCGACCTGTGGCGCGAGGCGGGCGACGAAATGGCCATGCTGCAGGGCGTGTTCTCGGGCACGCTGCGCGTCGGCGCCATCACCACGGCCGAGTACCTGCTGCCGCCCATCCTGGTGAACTTCGCCAAGGAACACCCGAAGGTGAAGGTCAAGCTGCAGGTGGGCAACCGCGACGAGATCGTGCGCATGCTCGCAGGCCAGGAGATCGACATCGCCATCATGGGCCGCCCTCCTGCGGAGCTGAAGACCGACTCCAGCGCCTTCGCCAAGCACCCGATGGCCTTTCTCGCGGCACCCTCCCATCCGCTGATGTCAGCGCTCAAACCCACGCTGGCCATGCTGTCGGACACGCGCATGCTGGTGCGCGAGCGCGGCTCGGGCACGCGCACCACGGTCGAACGCTTCTTCAAGGACGAGGGACTTCCGCTGCGCATCGGCTCCGAACTGTCGAGCAACGAGGCCATCAAGCAGATGTGCGCCGCGGGCTTCGGCATCGCCTTCCTGTCGATGCACACCTGCGTGCTCGAGATGAACGCCGGCCTGTTGGGCGTGCTGCCGGTGCCCGGCAATCCGGTGGTGCGCGACTGGTACGTGATGCACCTTGCATCCCGGCAGTTGCCGCAGGTGGCACTGGCTTTTGAAGACTATTTGCGCGCGCACGGCCAAGCGCAGATCAAGCATCAGCTCGGCACGCTGCCGGCCGCGCGCCCCGCTGCTAGAAAGCGCAGCGTGAAGCGCGCCGCCTGAACCTTTCGGTACGCGGCCTCAGACCCCGAGCTGCACGCGCACGCCGACCCACACCGCGCGCGGGGCGCCGGGCGCCACGAACTGCGCGTTGCGCCATGCATCGGGCGCCAGCACCGCGCCGTTGGCATCGAAGCCATTGCGACCCAACTGGCCGGCGGAGGCATAGCGGCGGTTGAACACGTTCGCCACCTTGGCAAAAAGCTCCACGTTGCGGCCCAGCTTCCAGCGCGTCGTGAGGTCCAGCAGCGCATAGCCACCGATGCGGCCGCTGCCGCTGAATAGATCCCCGTCGGGTGCGTGCAGGCCGTTCTCGTTGCCGCGCACGGTCTGCCGCGAGTAGGCGCGGTACTGCGCGCCAAGCGTCCAACTGGGCGTCACGCGCCAGTCGACGTTGAACTTCAGCGAATGCGCCGGCAGGCCCGGTAGGCGATCGCCGCGCCGCACCGCGATTTCGCCCTCCCCGGTGCAGGCAGCGCTGGTTTCTGCGCTGCTGTTCGCCTCGGCCACCAGGCAGGCCGGGGAGTCGTATCTCGCGCGCAGGTAGCTGTACGACAGCGACCAGTCGATTCTTTCGGTCTGCTGCGAGAGGCCGAGCTCCACGCCCTGGCGCAGCGTGCGTCCGAAGTTGCTGAAGTAGCCGCGCGAAAGCCCGCTGCTGACGAACAGCAGGTCGTCCTTGTTGACGGTGCGAAACACCGATGCATTCCATCGCAGGTCCTTGGCGAAAGTTCCGCGCAGGCCGGTTTCGAAAGTCTGCGACACCACCTGCTTGAGGGGCGGATCGGACTGCAGCGCATTGGGCAGCACGCAGGCGTTTGCCGGATCGGAGCAGCCGAGCTCGATCGGGCTCGGTGCGCGGTTGCCCTGGCTCCACCCGGCATACGCCGTGAGCTGCGGTGTGGCTTGCCACGTGAGGCCGATGGCGGGGTTGAACTTCTTGTAGCGCCCTTCGCCATCGAGCTGGGTCGAGAGCCCGAGCAAGGCGCGCCCGTCGTCGCGGGTGGTCACGCGGGTGTCGTTGTAGCGGCCCGAAAGGCTCAGCTGCAAGTCTGGCCGCAGCGTCACCAAGTCGGAAAAATAAACGCTGGCAGTGCGGCTCTTTCCTGCAAGCAGCGCATCGACCTCGGCTTCTTCCTGCGGCACGACGGCGCGGGTGGCGTCGAGAATGCCTTCGGCCTCGGTCTGCAAAAAGTGCGTGCGCGCGCGGTCCACCGAGGCGCCGAATGTGAGCTGATGCATGCCCGCGGTATAGCTCGATTGCAGCGCAACGCCTTCGCCGTGCTGGCGCGTGTAGGTTCGGTTCTCGACGCCCGAATTCAAGCTGTCCGGCGGACTGAAACCGTCGTTCAGATCGCCGTTGAGCGTGCTGTAGCGCGAGCGCCGCGTGTACGCGGTCATCGAAATCGTCTGCTGGTCGCTCAGGCGGTAGCTGCCATTGAGCGTGAGCATCGACATGCGGTTGCCGGTGCGGTCGGGCCGCGTGTAGACCTGCTTGCGATCCTGCATCAGCATCGATTCGGGCAGCAGGCCGTTGCCCACCAGCCGGTTGTCGCCATGGGTAAAGCTCAGGTCCCAAGAGAGCTTGCCGCTGTCCTGCCCCACCTTGGCAAAGAGCTGGCGCACGCGCGACGGCGAGTAACTGCGCCAGCCGTCCTCGTTGAGCCCGCCGAAGGCCAGGAACAGGTGCCCCCCATCGGCGAGCTTGCGGCCGTGCGAAAGCTCCGTGCTCACCCGGCCGAAGGATCCGGCCTGAAACTCGAGCTCGGTGCCCGGGTGAGTGTCGCCGCGCTTGGTCTGCAGCGACAACGCCCCGCCGAGCGTGTTCAGGCCGAACAGCGGGTTGGAGCCCGGCAGCAGCGTGATGCTCGAGATGGCCGCCTTGGGAATGAGGTCCCAGTTCACCACGTCGCCGAAGGGCTCGTTGATTCGCACGCCGTCCTGGTACACCGACAGGCCCTGCGGCGTTCCGAGCACCGGGCTCGCGCTGAAGCCGCGGTAGTTCACGTCGACCTGGTACGGGTTGCCCTGGATCTCGTTCACGTTCACGCTCGGCATCTGCGTGGCCAGGAAGTCGGGCAGGTTCAGGCTCTGCGCGCGGCGCAGATGCGTATCGTCCGCGGTCTGCACATTGGATGGAATCTGATCCTTCGGCACCTCGATGCCCGGCACGGGCGTGGTGCTGACCACTTCCACGGTCGGCAGGCTGCCTGCCTGTGGCCCGGTCTCCTGCGCTTGACCCGGCATCGGGCAGGCCGCAGCGGCCACGGCAAGGCCGATCAGGCGGCGGTTCGTCGTCTGTTTCGATCGGATCACGGGTTCCCCTCCTCAGGTGCCGGTGCGCGCAAGCCCCAGCTTCTCCACGATGGCGCGCTCTTGCGCAAAGATCTCGCGGCACGATTGCGCGTACGCCTCCGGCCCGAGGTAATCGACCTCCTGGTCGTACTTGGCCAGTTCGTCCTTGAAGCGCTGGTCGAACATGGCTTTCTTGAATGCGTCGTGCAGCGTCGCGACCACGCCGCGCGACATGCCGCGCGGCCCGGCCAGTCCGTAAGGCGACTTGGCCACGATGTCGAAGCCAAGCTCGCGCAGCACCGGCACTTGCGGCCAGCGCTTCGAGCGTTCGCCCGAAAAGATCGCCAGCAGCCGCAGCGTGCCCGAGTCGACCGCGGGCCCGAAACCGGTGGAATTGACGCCGGCCATCACCTGGCCGCCCGCAATCGCGTTCAGCTGCTCTGACGTGCCCTTGTACGGCACGTGGATGTAGCGCAGGCCGCGTGCCGTGAACAGCGCCTCCAGCACCATGTGCGGCGTGGTGCCGATGCCGTTGGTCGCGATGGTCAGCTCGCCGGGCCGGGCGCGCGCGAACGCGAACATGTCTTCCAGCGAACGAAAGCCGCTTCCGGCCGCCACCAGCACGCCGAAGGTCACACTGGAGACCTGGATGATCGGCGTCACGTCACGAATCGGATCCCACAGCACCTTTTGCGTGTGTGGCGCGCGGAACACCGTCTGCGGCATCTGTGCGATGGTGTAGCCGTCGGGCCGCGCCTGCTGCAGCACCGGCATGGCCAGCGTGCCGCCAGCGCCGCCGCGGTTCTCGGTAAGTACCGGCTGCCCCAGGGCCACCGCGGCCAGCTCGGCCAGGATCCGCAGCGAGATGTCGGTGGCGCCACCGGCGGGCCATGGCACCCAGAGCGTCACTGCGCGAGAAGGAAAAGGCTCGGTCGAAGCCAATGCGCGTGCCAGCGGCATTGCGCCGACCGTCAGTGCGGCCGCATCGCGCAGCCAGCGGCGTCGCGTGGAAGCGACCTGCCCCTTCATGGCCCGCCTCCACCGCGCTTGGTCAGCCCGCCGAAGCCGCGCTGCGGGTCGTAGCCCCAGCACGCGAGGCCGAAGAAGACCGCGAGGCAGCCGAGCACCACATAGGGCGCAAGGCCCGGGTCCTTGCCGTAGAGCGCAAAGCGAATCCACTCCACGGCATAGGTGAAGGGATTGAAGCGCGCCAGCTGATACACCCACTCGGCCCCGGACTCCTGCAGCTTCCACAGTGGATAGAGCGCGGTCGACAAAAAGTACATCGGAAAGATGACGAAGTTCATCGTGCCCGCGAAGTTCTCCAGCTGCTTGATGTGCACCGACAGCAGCAGGCCGAGTGCGCCGAGCATGAGCGCACCGGCGGCCAGAGCCACCAGCGCATGCAGGCCGGACAGCGACAGCAGCGGCAGCTCGGTGCCGATGAGCGCCGCCACGATCACGAAGGCCAGCGCCTGCAGCACCGACAGCAGCGCCGTGGCGCACAGCTTGGAGAAGAGCAGCCAGGGCCGCGGCAGCGGCGCCGTGAGCAACAGGCGCATCAGGCCCATCTCGCGGTCGTACACCATGGCCAGCGACGACTGCATGCCGTTGAACAGCAGCACCATGCCGACGAGCCCCGGCACGATGTAGACGTCGTAAGGAATGTAGGTGTCGTAGGGCTCGACGATCGCCACGCCGAACACGTTGCGAAAGCCCGCCGCGAACACCGCCAGCCACAACAGCGGCCGCACCAGCGCCGACACCAGCCGCCCGGTCTGCTGCGAGAACTTGAAGAGCTCGCGCAGCACGATGGCGCGCATGGCCTGCAGCGCATGGGCTATGCCCCGCCGCGCCAGCGGCTCGGCGTTTTCGCCTGCAGGCGCTTTTGCGGTCTTCAGCGTGCGGTCGGACATAGCTTCTCCGGTGCGTCGGCGCCCAGCGTGTCGAGCACGTCGCGGGGGTGCAGCATGCCCTCGGCCGGCGCCTGCGAGATCACGCCCTGCCCGTCGCTCAAGAGCATGGGCTGGCGCAGCTGGCCGTCCCAAGCGCGGAAGCTCAGGTTGGTGCCCTTGGAGCCGTCGAGCGTGCCTTTGGCGAGGGCCGAGGCCCAGGCTGCGTTCGGGCCCTTGGGGGCAGATATGGCGGCGGCCGCCAGGGCCTTGCCAGCCATCCACGCGGCCCAGTCTTGCGAGGTCATGGGGCGCTTAGCGGCTTTGGCAAAGCGCCGCGACACCTGCGGCGCGCCATAACGTTCGAACTGCGCGTGCCAGGCCAGCGCGACCAGCCCGCCATCGCCCACCACCGGCCGCGGCAGCACGGTGCGGTAGGGCAGCGTGCGGGCGAATTCGCCGTCGCTGTCGACCACCCACACGGCGTCGTAGCTGTTGCCGGCCGTGAGCAGCAGCGGGTTGGCGAGGTCGCGCTCGCGCGGGTCGGCCGAGAGCTTGAAGGGCTTGCTGGCCACCACCTGCAGGCCGTAGCGCTTGATCGACGCCTGCACGGTGGTCGCGCGGAGCGCGTCTTGCGGACTGCCGCCCACCAGCAGGAGCAGCTTGCTCCATTTGCGTGACACCAGCGTTTGCGCCAGCGCATCGCTGCGCATGCGTTCGCTCGGAATCAGATGGAACAGGCGGGCGCGGCAATCTTGCTGGCGCAGGCGGTCGGATGGGTCGCCGAGGTTCAGCACCGGCAGCTTCACGGCATCGGCCACGGCCAGTGTCCAATCTGCTGGCAGGTCGGTCAGCAGCACCGCGGCACCGGCCTTCTCGGCCGCCACGGCCGCGGCACGCGCCGCATCGAGCGAAGCGGCCTGCGCGCTGGCCAGGGTCACCTCGGCACCGGCCGCGTCGAGCTCGAACTTCGCCTCGTCGAGCCCCACCTCGACCCCTTCGGCCAGCGGGCCGCCGGGATGGCCGAGGTAGGCCCGCTCGACGCGCGTGCGCTCCAGGCGCGGATCGTCTGCGGGTGTGATGAGCGTTGCCTTGAGCACCGCCGCGCCCGCGCTGAACGGCAGCGCAAGCAGCGCGGCCAACCCCGCACCCCAATACCGGAAAGCCGTTGCGCGCAGCCTCATTCGACGATCACGAGCCCATAGGGCACGCGCCCCACCGGAACGCTCTTCACGGCCTTGGCGCCGGCCACGTCCACCACGGTCACGTCGTCGCTCAAACCATTGACCACATAGAGCCGCGCCTGCGCCTTGTCGAGCGTGACGTTCCACGCCCGCTTGCCGACCAGCACCAGCGAGCTCACCTTGCGGCTGGGCACGTCGACAAAGGCCACATGGTTGGCGCGGCCCAGGCCCACGAAGGCACGCTTGCCATCGCTGGTTATCTGGATGCCCACGGGCGTGATGTCCTCGGCGCGCGCGCCCTTCACCTCGAACTTCAGGGTGTCCTTCACCTCGTGCGTGGCGGTGGAGACGATGCTGACGCTGGCGCCCAGTTCGTTGGTGACCCACAGCTCTTTTCCATCCGGCGTGATGGCCATGCGCCGCGGGCGCTTGCCGACGCGGATGTTCTTCACCACCTTGCCGCTCGCGGTGTCGATCACGTGCACGAGGCTCGCCACCTCCGAGGTCACGTACAGGGTCTTGCCGTCGGCGCTGACCTTCACGCCCTCCGGCTCCGCGCCCACCTTGACCGAGCGCAGCTTCTTGCCGCTGGCCGCATCAATGAAGCTGGCCTCGCCCGCGTCTTCATTGGAAACATAGATGACCTTGCCGTCAGGCGAGAGGTCGAAAGCCTCCGGCTCGTCGCCGAGCGGAATGCGCCGCACCGACTTGCCGCTCGCGGGGTCGATCAGGTCGGCCTGGTTGGAGTCGGTGCAAGCCACCATGATCAGGCGCTCGGGCGTGAGCTGCACGTGGCGCGCGCGCTTACACGTCGCAATCGTGCCTTTCACCGCCAGGGTCTTCAGGTCGATCATCGTCAGCGCGCTGTCCTTTTCGCTCGACACATAGGCGGTGCCCTGCGCCATTGCGGCACCGCCCGCCGCGGCCAGCACGAGCGCGAGCACGCTACGGCTGCAGGCCGCGCCAAGGTGCGCGCCAGGAAGCGAAAGGAAAGAAACTTGCGGCATTCGATGTCTCCATTCTTATGACTCGGATTCTTTTTGTTTCATGCGGTGCGTGCAATGAAGCCGGCCTCCAGCGTGGCACCGCCGAGCAACTGGCTCACATTCGCTGGCGTGCCGTCCGCCAGCAGCGAGCCCTTGTGCAGCACCAGCACGCGGTCGGCCTCTTCGGCCTCTTCGACCCGGTGCGTGGCCCATAGCACGCACACGCCGCGCTCGCGCACGTCGGCATGCAGTGCGGCCAGCAAGTCCTGGCGCGATTTCGGGTCGAGCCCGACCGTGGCCTCATCCATCAGCAGCACCGCCGGCCGGTGCAGGCCCGCGCGCGCAAGCTCGACCTTGCGCCGGTTGCCGCCCGACAGTTCGCGAACCTTTCGGTCCAGGTCAGCATCGATGTTCAGGCGCTCGCAGGCCGATGCGATGCGCTCTTGCGCCAGCCGCCGCGGCAGGCCGTGCAGGTCGGCCTGGAACAGCAGATTGCGCCGGATGCTCAGGTCCAGGTCGAGCGACATCTGCTGGAACACGACGCCGATGTGCCGCAGCGCCGCGGTCGCGGAACGGCGCAGCGAATGGCCCGCCACTTCGACCTCGCCTTCGTCGGCCGCGAACATGCCGGTCAACACCTGGAACAGCGTCGACTTGCCCGCGCCGTTGGGTCCGAGCAGCGCCACGAACTGGCCTGCAGGCAAACGCAGCGACAACGATTGCAGCGCCGTTCGCGTGCCATAGCGCTTGGTTAAGTCGATGGTTCGCAGCATGTAGGCCGGTGGGATATGTCGAGCAGATCGAGCTCCGATGGTATTTGCGGTTCGCATTCAATCCGCAAATTCTGTGCCTCTGAACGACGAGGGTTTTCACTGTGCCGCGTTGCCACGCATTGGCCCGCGCAAGTACGTTTGCGCTCTTGCTGCACCGCACACCCGTACTTCGCACGAGACACTTTGCGCCAAATTTGGATGCACACACGTTGCAAGGCCGCGGCAATGCGCATCGTCCAACGCGTGACGATGCGCCGAACGCCCGGGATTTCCCTAGGTCCGGATCGCATTGCGGCACGTCGCCGTGGGCTTCGCGAACGCGGCCTCGTGCACGCTTCTCCCGAGGGAAGCTGAGTGTCTTCGCATGGAGCACGCATGCGGCTTCGAAGTGCTCCGTGCTGGAACTGGCAGGCATGGATGTTGCGGACCGCAGCATTCGCCAAAGCGATCGAAAGATCCGCGGGTGCTGCCATGATCGTGTTCGAAACCCACTGAGATGTGAGGAGACATTTATGAAGTTTTCCAGGCAGATCGCCGGCCGTCTTGTACGGCATATCGGCGTCGCGATGTTGGCTCTTCCGGCTTTGGCGCTTGCCAATGCCGACGTAGAGAAAAACATCGCCAACTCCAAGAACTGGGCCACGCAAGCGGGCGATATGTTCAACCAGCGCTACAGCAAGTTGAATCAGATCACCAAGAGCAACGTGGGCAAGATGCAGGTCGCGTGGACGTTCTCCACCGGCGTGCTGCGCGGTCACGAGGGCTCGCCCCTGGTGGTCGACGGCACCATGTACCTGCACTCGCCGTTCCCGAACAAGGTGTTCGCGGTCGACGTCGAAACCCAGAAGATCCTGTGGAAGTACGAACCCAAGCAGGATCAGTCGGTGATCGCGGTCATGTGCTGCGACACGGTGAACCGCGGGCTTGCCTATGCGGAAGGAAAGGTCTTCCTGCAGCAGGCCGACACCACGCTTGTGGCGCTCGACGGCAAGACCGGCAAGGTGGTGTGGACGGTGAAGAACGGCGACCCGAAGCTGGGCGCCACCAACACCAACGCACCGCACGTGTTCAAGGACAAGGTCATCACCGGCATCAGCGGCGGCGAGTTCGGCGTGCGCGGCTATCTGGCCGCCTACAACATCAAGGACGGCAAGCTGGCCTGGAAGGGCTTCAGCACGGGTCCCGATGAAGAAATGCTGATGGACCCGGCCAAAACCATGACCTGGACCGACGGCAAGATGGCACCGGTCGGCAAGGACTCTTCGCTGAAGACCTGGAAGGGCGATCAGTGGAAGATCGGCGGCGGCACCACCTGGGGCTGGTACAGCTACGACAAGGCGACCAATGCCGTGTACTACGGCACCGGAAACCCGTCGACCTGGAACCCGGCACAGCGGCCTGGCGACAACAAGTGGTCGATGAGCATCTGGTCGCGCGACGTCGATACCGGCAAGGTCAACTGGGTCTACCAGATGACCCCGTATGACGAGTGGGACTTCGACGGCATCAACGAAATGATCCTGGCGGACATCAACGTCAAGGGCAAGCCGACCAAGGCGCTGGTGCACTTCGACCGCAACGGCTTCGCCTACACGCTGGACCGCGTGACCGGTGCGCTGCTGGTGGCCGAGAAGTACGACCCCAAGGTGAACTGGGCCACGCACGTCGACATGAAGACCGGCCGGCCGCAAGTGGTTGCCAAGTACTCGACCGCGCAGAACGGTGCCGACGTCAACACCAAGGGTGTCTGTCCCGCGGCGCTGGGCAGCAAGGACCAGCAACCCGCCTCGTATGACCCCAACACCAAGCTCTTCTACGTGCCGACGAACCACGTCTGCATGGACTACGAGCCGTTCAAGGTCGAATACACGGCAGGCCAGCCGTACGTGGGCGCGACGCTCTCGATGTACCCGACGCCGAACAGCCATGGCGGCATGGGCAACTTCATTGCATGGGATGCGGGCACCGGCAAGATCGTGCAGACCAAGGCCGAGAAGTTCTCGGTGTGGAGCGGTTCGCTGAACACCGCCGGCGGGATCTCCTGCTACGGCACGCTCGAAGGCTACCTGAAGTGCGTTGATGCCAAGGACATCAACAAGGAGCTGTTCAAGTTCAAGACCCCGTCCGGGATCATCGGCAACGTGTTCACGTATGAGCACAAGGGCAAGCAGTACATCGGGGTGTTCTCGGGCATTGGCGGCTGGGCCGGCATCGGCATGGCCGCGGGCATCGACCCCGAGAAGAGCACCGAAGGCCTCGGCGCCGTCGGCGGCTACAAGGAGCTGAGCCAGTACACCGAACTGGGCGGCTCGCTGACTGTCTTCGCATTGCCCAAGTGACGCGTTATGACTGAGGCCGTCATCGAATCATAGATAGACGCAACATGCGGACCGGGAGAGCACTCGCTCGAGGGCTCTCCCACCGTACTTTCAAAAGATACCGGAGACCCAGGAGCCATGAAATTTCGTAAGTCAACGTTGCTGCCTTCCCTCGTACTGCTTGCCGGCGCCGCCTGCACACTGGCCGTCGCCGCCGCGCCCGATCCGGCGCCCTACAAAGTGACCGACGGCTACAAGGTAGATCCTGAAACCATGAAGGGTTTCCGCACCTGGCGCTCCGCGGCCTGCGACCGCTGCCACGGCCCCAATCAGGAAGGCATGGTCGGCCCCTCGCTGATCAACAGCCTGAAGACGATGAAGAAGGAAGACTTCATCAAGACCGTTCGCGACGGACGGCTCGACAAGGGCATGCAGAGCTTCGGCAACAACCCCGCCGTGATGGAAAACATCAATCAGCTCTACGCTTATCTCAAGGGCCGCTCCGACGGCGCGATCACGCGCGCACGCGTGGAAGAAAACAAATGACCGCGCGGCCGCGTGCTGGCTGGCCCATGTCCTTTGGCGCTCGCCTGCGGGCGGGCCTCCTGGGCGCGGCATGCTGCTGCGCGCTGCTTCCCGTCATGGCCCAGGAGACGCCAGCGCGCAAGGAGTTTCGCGTCTGCCAGGACCCCAACAACATGCCCTTCTCTAACGTCAAGGGAGAAGGCATCGAGAACCGCATCGCCGAGCTGTTCGGCAAGACGCTCGGCCTTCCGGTCGTCTACTACTCGTTTCCGCAGCGGTTGGCTTTCTTTCGCAACACGCTGCGCTTCAAGCTGCCGGGGCAGGACTATCCCTGCGACATCGTGATGGGCGTGCCCGTCGGCCTCGACGAAGTCTCGGTCACCAAGCCCTACTACCGCTCGACCTACGCCCTGGTCTTTCCCAAGGGCAAGGGCATGGACAACGTGGCTTCGGCGGAAGATTTCCTGAAGCTCGATCCGGCCAAGCTCAAGTCGCTGCGCATCGGCATCTACGACCGCTCGCCGGCTTCGCAGTGGCTCAACAAGCACGGTCTGCTCGAACAGGGCATTCCCTACAAGCTCATGAGCGCCGACCCCGCGCAGTACCCGGGCGAGATCGTCGAAAAGGACCTGGCCGAAGGCAAGCTCGATGCCGTCGTGGTCTGGGGGCCGATCGCCGGCTTCTTTGCCCGGCGCGTCAAGAACCCCGCGCTCGTCGTGGTGCCGCTCAAGTCCGAAAAAGGCTTGCGGCTGGACTATCAGATGGCCATGGGCGTGCGCTACGGCGAACGCGAATGGAAGCAGCAGATCGAAGGGCTGATCGAATCCAAGGCGCCCGAGATCCAGGCCATCCTGAAGGAGTACGGCGTTCCGCTGGTCGATGCATCGTTCGGAGTGCCCAACAACTGACCAGGTCTTTCATGCGCCTCGCCATTGCCTTTCCGCTTCGTCTTTCGCTCTGCGCCCTGCTCTGTGCTCCCCTGGCCTCGCATGCCGAGGCCGACAAGCGCGACTTCTCGGCCGCAGAGCGCCTGTTGTTCATGACGCCGCAGTTGCAGGGCCTGCAGGCGCCCATGCTGCTGCGCTATACCTTCGGCAAGGCCGGCAGCTTCGAAGAAGCCTTTTCCGACAACGTCACCGTGGCGCTGATCGCCAAGGCCGACGGCAGCTGCTGCGACGCCAAGGGCGCGTTCCTGAGCGGCGCGCGCAAACTCGCGGTGCCCGAGGTCCCGGCGGCCGAAGGCAACCCCGTCATCCTCTATTTTCTGGAGCATGACGTGCGCGAGATGAAGCGACTCACGCGCGGCTCCGAATACCACTTCCGCAAGCGCATCCGCATGGCGATCTACCAGGATGCCGAGGTGCGCGACGTGTCGCTGCGCTACCAGGGCCGCACGGTCAAGGGCAAGGAGATCGCGTTCAGCCCTTTCCTTGACGACCCGAACCGGCCGAAGTACGAAAAGTTCGCGGGCAAGACCTATCGCTTCACGCTGTCCGACGCGGTGCCGGGCGGCGTCTACGGCATTCGCACCTCCATACCGGGCGAGAGCGCCACGGCCCAGCCCCTCCTGGTCGAGGAACTGCTCATCGACGGAGCCAAGGCGCCGGCGCGCTAGTGCCGCCATTTCCTGAACCCAACGCGAACGCCATGAGAAAAACAATCCGCCTTCTGTGTCTTCTTGGCCTGCCAATAGCCGTGCATGGCGCGCCGCAGCACGCGAACGACTTTCCCACCATCGACCGCGTGCTGTACGTGCAGGAATGCATCGCCGCGCATCCGGACGCGGGCCGCTTCGAGATGACGAGCAAATGCTCCTGCGCCGTCGACGCCATCGCCAAGGAGATCAGGTATTCAGAGTATGTAGACCTGAGCACCGCGGCCAAGGCCACCACCATCGGCGGCGAGCGCGGCGGCTACATCCGAGACTCGGAAAAGCTGCAGGCCGACATCAAGCGCTACAAGGCGCTGCAGGCCAAGGTGAACAATGGCTGCTTCATCGGCCCTGCCACCGCGCGCTGACCCAACCCCCGGCAAGTGACCATGACGGGTACCGCAACACCTGTGCGCACCTGGGTTGCCGCGGTTCTGCTCTGCTGCACGTCGGCCTGGGCTGCGCCATTCGCCTACATCACCAACCAGGGCAGCCACGACGTTTCGGTGATCGATGTTGCGTCGCAGCAGGTGGTGGCCACCGTGCCAGTGGGGCGGTCGCCCGCGGGCGTGGTGGCGTCCAGTCGCGCCGGCCGTGTGTTTGTATCCAACCCCGACAGCAAGACGATCTCCATCATCGACATGCGCAGGCAGAAGGTCGTGAACACGTTGCCAGCCGGCGATGGGCCGGTCGGCATCGACATCTCGGGCGACGGAAAGCACTTGTACGTGGCCGACTGGTACAGCAGCCGGCTGCTGGTGTTCGACGCACAGGCCGCCAATGCCGCCAAGCCCCTGGCCTCGATTGCGGTCGGCCGCGCGCCGGCCGGCGTGGCTGCGCATCCTGACGGCACCATCGTATTCGTGGCCGAGCGCGACGACGACAGCGTGGCCGTGGTCGATGCCCGTGCGCGGCGGGTGCTGGCGCGCGTACGGGTCGGCAGCCATCCGTTTGCACTGTTCTATGACGCGCCGCGCTCCCGGCTCTATGCACTCAACGTGCAGAGCAACGACGTCTCGGTGGTCGACATGCGCAACATCCGACAGCCAGCGGTCATTGGTACCGTGAAGGTCGGCAAGGCGCCCTACGGCGCCGCGCTGGCCCAGGGCGGCGCGCTGCTCTACGTGACCAACCAGCACGAAGACACCGTCAGCGTGATCGATGCGGCTTCGCTCAAAGTGCTGCGCACCCTCCCCGGCTTCGCATATCCAGAAGGCATTGCCGCGCACGGCGATCGCGTGTACGTCGTGAATTGGATGGACGACAACGTGCAGGTGCTCGACGCCGCGAGCGGCCAGAAGCTCAAGACCATTGCCACGGGACAGAACAGCCGCGGGTTCGGCGCCTTCATCGGTGCGCCGATGGACCATTGATTTTTTTCGACCGACCTTTTTCATTCTTCATCACGGACGTTTCCATGCCGACACTTCCTTCCCGCCGACGGACTCTCACTGCCCTTCTCGCATCCGTCCTGCTTGCCGCATCCGCCCCTGCCCTGGCCCACGGGCCTACACGCCAGAAGGTGAGCGAGAAGGTCACCATCGAAGCGCCTGCCGATGCCGTGTGGGCCAAGATCAAGAATTTCAACGCGCTGAAAGACTGGCATCCCGCAGTGTCCGAAAGCCCGTCCGACAAGGGCAACGCCGAAGGCTCGGTGCGAACCCTCAAGCTCAAGGGCGGCGGCACGCTGGTCGAAACGCTCGAAAGCTACGACGAGGCGCAGAAGAAGTACAGCTACCGCGCGAAGGACGGCGGCGCGCTGCCGGTCACCAACTACACCTCCACCCTCACCGTGGTGGCGGACGGCGGCAAGTCCGTTGTCGAGTGGCGCGGCGCCTTCTATCGCGCCTTTCCGAACAACAACCCGCCGCCGGACCAGAACGACGAAGCCGCGCTCAAGGCCGTGACCGACTTCTACCGCGGCGGGCTTGCCAATCTGAAGAAGATGATGGAATCGAAGTAGCCCGCGGCATCGCGCAACAAGAGGCAACACCATGGGCAACGAAGAACAACTCGAAGACTGGCGCCGCCTCGCATTGCGCGTCGAAAGCGAGGTCGCGAAGGCGATCATCGGGCAGACGGAGACGATCCGGCTCATCAACGTGGCGCTGTTCGCGCGCGGCCACGTGCTGCTCGAAGGCGACGTGGGGGTCGGCAAGACGACGGTGCTGCGCGCCTTCTCGCGCGCCATCGGAGGTGACTTCGAGCGGGTCGAAGGTACGGTCGACCTGATGCCGGGCGATCTGGTCTATCACACCTACGTCGACGCGCAAGGCCGGCCACGCATCGACCCGGGTCCCCTGCTTCGCCACGGCGAGCGCCTGGTCACCTTCTTCTTCAACGAGATCAATCGGGCCCGCCCGCAGGTGCAATCGCTGCTGCTGCGTGCCATGGCCGAGCGCACGGTCTCGGCCTTCGACCGCGAATACAGCTTTCCGCACATGACGGTGTTTGCCGACCGCAACAAGGTTGAGCGCGAAGAAACTTTCGAGCTGGCCTCGGCGGCGCGCGACCGCTTCATGTTCGAGCTGAGCATGCCCAAGCCGAGCGACCGCGGCATTCGCCAGTCGCTGGTGTTCGACACCGCCTACCACGACACCGAGAGCCTGATCGACAAGGTGGCGCCGGCCATCCTGCCCTGGGACCGGCTCAACGCCATCGGCGCACAGGTGCAGCGCAGCGTGCGTGCCAGCGAGACCATCGAACGCTATGTGCTCGACGTGTGGGAAGCCACCGAGGCGCCGCAGAAGTTCGGCATCCGGCTCGACAACGTGGACATGGACCGCCTGATCCTTGCCGGCGCCAGCCCGCGCGGCATGAGTGCGCTGCTGCGCGCGGCGCGCACGGTCGCCTGGCTCGAGGGGCGCTCGCACCTGGAGCCGGCCGATCTTGCGGCGGTGCTGCCCTCGGTGCTCGGACATCGCGTGTTCTTCACGCCGGTGTACGAGTTGCGCCGGGCGGAGCTGTCGGAAGCGCTGGTTGCCCAGATCATGGACAAGATCGCAGCGCCTTGACGCCATCGAACTGGCCATGGACCGCGTCGACGAATTCCACTACCAGCTGCCGCGCCGCTTCGGCGGCTGGCGTCCGGGTGCGCAGCGCGGGCTGAGCCAGGGCAGCGGACAGGAATTTGCCGCGCACCGGCGCTTGTTCGACCATCCCGATCCGCGCCGCATCGACCTGCGCGCCAGCGTGCGCGACGGCCGCGGCGACTGGCTGGTGCGCATCCACCGGCTGCGCGTGGCCATACCCGTGCACGTGGTGGTGGACGTGTCGGCGTCGATGCATTTCGGCGCCGAGCGGCGCAAGCTCGACGTGGTGGCCGACCTCGTCGAGGCGCTGGGCTACAGCGCATTTCGTGCCGGCGATACGGTCGGCCTGCTGGCCTTCGACCACCGCGAGCGTGAAGACCTCTTTGTGCCCGCGCGCCACAGCCGCGGCAACGGCAGCCTGATGGCGCGCATGCTGCGCGACTGCCGTGCAACGCCCGGTGCGCCGCCCACGGGCGACAGCGCTTTGGCGGGCCTGCGCCGCGCCTCTGAACGCTTGGTGGGCCGCGGCGGGCTGGTATTCCTTGCCTCCGACTTCCACTGGCCGACTGCCGCGCTCGGCGAACTGCTCGAACAGTTTTCGCCCGCCTGCGTGGTTCCGCTGGTGGTCTGGGACCCGGCCGAAACCGAACCGCCGGATGCGCGCGCCCTGGTCGCCCTGAGCGACGCCGAAACCGGTGTGCGGCGCAGCCTCTGGATGCGCGAATCTCTGCGCACGCGGTGGCGCGATGCAGTCGCAAAGCGGCGAAGCGAACTCACCGCACTCTTCAATGCGCACGGCATGCCACCTTTTCACCTTCATGGCCGTTTCGATGCCGAGGCGCTCACGCGCTACTTCATGGAGACGACGGCATGAAGCGGCTCCATGCCGCGCTACTGGTGCTTGCGACGACGGCGGGCGCGGCATGTGCGGCCACAGTCCAGCAGCCACGCGCCTTCGGCCACGTGATCGGCGACGTGCTCACGCAGCGCGTGCTGCTCGAAGAGGCCGGCCAGTCGTTGCAGCCGGGCGCATTGCCCAGCACGGCGCGCATCGATCTCTGGCTGGAACGCAGGCAGTCGCGCATCGAGACCGACGCGGAGGGCCAGCGCTGGCTCGCCATCAACTACCAGGTCATCAACGCGCCGCGCGCGCTGACCGCCATCTCGCTGCCGGCGCTCAGCATCGCGACCACCTCGGGCCCGCCGCTCGCGCTGCCTGCCTGGCCGATCAGCATCGGGCCGCTGACCCCGCTCGACGTGCTCGCTGAAGGCGATCTGCAGGCGTTGCGCCCGGACCGTCCGGTTGCGGCGCTTCCGACCCATGCGGTCCAGCAACAGCTGAAGCTCTCGCTTCTTGCGCTCCTGGCCGTGTTCGCGGCCTGGCTCGGTTGGTGGGCGTGGCGCAACCAGCGTGAAGCGCAGCAGCTTCCGTTCGCCAATGCCTGGCGCGAGCTGAAGCGGCTCGGCGATTCCTCGAGCCCCGAGGCATGGCGCGTGGTGCATCGCGCGTTGAACAAGAGCGCCGGCCGCGTCGTGCACGGTGCGAGCCTGCCACAGCTGCTGGCCGAGGCGCCTTACCTCCGACCGCTGCAGCCGCGCCTGGAAGACTTCTACCGCGAGTCGACACGCCGCTTCTTCTTTGCCGAGAGCGCTGCTGCCGCATCGGCCCAGCCGCACGCCGCCTATCCGCTCAAGCCGCTGTGCCGCGCCCTCTGCAATGCGGAAAAGCGCCACAAGCACTGACGGCGGCCCCGAACAATGCGCTTCGACCTTGCCCAGCCCTGGATGCTCATGCTGCTGCCGCTTGCGCTGCTGCCGCTGCTGCGCAGGCGCAGCGACACGCTCGGCTTTTCGTACCTGGCCTGGCTGCCGGCCGACCGGGTTGGACGCCTTGTCGGTTTCATGTGGCGCGCGTTTGCGGCCGGCGCCATGGCGTTTACGGTGTTCGGTCTTGCGGGACCGGGGCAATCGGGCGCCGTGGTCGAGCGGCCCGGCCGCGGCGCGGAGGTGCTCATCCTCATGGACCGCAGCAGCAGCATGGACGCGACCGTGCACACCAACGGCTTGCAGACCGCGGGCCGGATGTCGCAGGAACCCAAGGCCAAGGTCGTGCGCGATCTGCTGAGCGAATTCGTCGCCAAGCGGCCCGACAACCGTTTTGCCTTCATGACCTTCAGCACGGTACCGATCGTCGCCGTGCCTTTCACGCAGAAGACCGACACGGTGCAGGCCGCGCTCGCCGCCACCGCCATCGGCCGCGGCCTGCCCGAGACCCGCATGGGCGCCGCGCTGCTGGCCGCCATCGAGGAATTCGAAGGCCGCAGCTATTCGGGGAGCCGCGTGATCCTGATCGTCTCGGACGGCGGTGCCCAGCTCGACGAAGCGACGCGCGAGCGCGTTCACGCCGGCTTGGCGCGCGAGAAGATCGGCCTGTACTGGATCTACGTGCGCAGCGGTCCGAACTCGCCCAACCTCAACACCGAGACGGTCTCGGCCTACGGTCTCGGCGAGGAACTTGCGCTGCACCAGTTCTTCAAGACGCTCGCCACGCCCTACCGGCTCTATCAGGTGGACGATTCCAACGCGATGGCGGCGGCCATGGCAGAGATCGACAGGCAGCAGAATTTTCCGCTGACCATTCATGAGCGGGTGCCGCGGCGCGACCACGGTGCCGCGTTCTATTTGGCGGCCATGCTGTGCTGCGCGGGTCTGCTCGCCTGCCGCGCGGTGCAACTGCAAAGCTGGCGGAAAAACGCATGAAACGACGCACGGTTCACCTGGTCTTTGGCGTCATGAGCCTGTGCTGCGCCGGCATCGCGCTGGAGCGTGGGCTAAGCCTGCAGCGCACGGAAGGACTGAATGCCGAAATCGCGCACATCGCCGCCGCGGCGGTCGCCAAGGATGCATCGCCCGCGCCCGTTTCGGCGCCGCGCGAGCTGCAACTGGCGCAGGCGCTGGCGCTGTCTAAAGCCGGCGCGCACGATGCGGCGCTCAAGGGATACGCAGCGCTGATCCAGGCCGGCGAACGCGACCCTATCGCGCAGCAGGCGCTGTTCAACCTGGGCAACATGTACCTGCGCCAGGGCATGGCGCAAGAGGCCGGCGCGCTACCCCTGTTCGAACTGGGCAAGCAGCGGCTGCGCGACCTGCTTCGCGCGTCGCCGCAGGACTGGGATGCGCGCTACAACCTCGAGCGCGCGCTGCGGCTGGCCCCCGAAGATCACGAGGCCTTCTCCGCCGAGCAGCAGCCCGCGCACGAGCAGCGCCGGGTCCGGGTTCCGGGCTTCGTTGCGGGAGACCTGCCGTGACGCCATCGTCTCCGGCGCGGCGATGGCTCTCCGCCGCAAGACGCTTCGGCGGCAGCACGGGCAACGGGCCGCTGCTGCTGGCCGTACTGCTGTTGGCGCTCGCTGTCTGGCCGCCGCGCGTACAGCTGCAGCGCCCGGTGTTCAACTGGCAAGTGAGCTTCGACATTACGCAGAGCATGAACGTCGAGGACGTCGAACTGAACCATGCGGCGGTCAGCCGGCTCACGCTCGCGCGCGCGGCCATGCGCGACGTGCTGGGCGCACTGCCCTGCGGCTCCAAGGTGGGCTGGAGCGTGTTTGCGGACTACCGCTCGGTAGTGATCCTCACGCCCGTGGAGGTCTGCAGCCACTATGAAGAGCTGCTGGCCTCGCTGGAGCGCATCGACGGCCGCATGCGCTGGGCCAACGCCAGCAACGTCAGCAAGGGCGTGACCTGGGCGGTGCGCGGAGCACGCAGCATCGGGCCGGACACGAGCTTTGTCTTCATCAGCGACGGGCAGGAATCGCCGCCGCTGCGCATCAACGAGACCCCGCCAATGACCGACATCAAGCCCGGCGACGTGAAGGGCTGGCTGATCGGCGTGGGCGGCGACGTGCCGGTGCCCATTCCCAAGACCGGCAGCAACGGCGAGCCCGCAGGCTACTGGCGTGCCGACGAGGTGGTGCAAGGCTCGGCCATGGGCGGCACCCTGAACCACGAGCATCTTTCCGAACTGCGGCAAGACCACCTGCGGTCGCTGGCCGAGCTGATGGGTGTGAACTACCGGCGCCTGAACAAGCCGGATGCGCTGATGACCGCCATGCTCGATCGCCGTTATGCAGAGCTCGTGCCGACGGACACTGACCTGCGGTGGATCCCCGCACTGCTGGCGCTGCTGCTGCTGGTGTGGCGGTTCGCGCCGGATTTCGGCTGGCTGCGGGAGCGGCGGCCGAGCAAGCTGGAGAAGAAGGCGACGGACCGCGCTCAGCCGCGCGGACTCACGCGTCCGGCGTAACGAGCGCGGCCGAGAGCCGGCGCGAGTTGGCCGGATCTCGAAACACCAGCGGATGCTCCACCGGCGCCGAGGGGTCTCTTGCAGCGGCACGCTCCACCGCCTCCACCACGCGGTGGTGGTCCGGGCTCTTCGCGCACACAGGGTCAGCGGCGGCCGCATCCTGCGCCAAAAGGTACGCCTGGCAGCGGCAGCCGCCCAGGTCCTGCTCGCGCTGGTCGCAGCTTGCGCAGGGCTCCTTCATCCAGCCGGTACCACGGTAGCGGTTGAAGCCTTCCGAGTCGAGCCAGATCTCGCGCAGGCTGTGCGCCTTCACGTTCGGAAACTCGAGGCCGGGCAGCATCTTGGCGGTGTGGCAAGGCAGCGCGGTGCCGTCGGGCGCCACGGTAAGGAACATGCTGCCCCAGCCGTTGACGCATTTCTTGGCCTTGCCCTCGTGGTAGTCGGGTGCCACGAAGAAGATGCGCATGCGCTCGCCCAGGCGCTTGCGCCAAGCGTCGGTCACCTCTTCAGCGTGGCGCAGCTGCTCGTGCGTGGGCAGCAGCTGGTCGCGGTTGACGAAGGCCCACGAGTAATACTGCGTGTTGGCCAGCTCGAGGTACTCGGCGCCCATCTCGTGCGCCATCTCGATGATGCGGTCGATATGGTCGATGTTCATGCGGTGGATCACCACGTTCAGCACCATCGGCCAGCCCTGGTCCTTGATGATCTTCGCGACCCTGTTCTTCAGCTCGAAGGTCTTGGTGTGCGAGAGAAAGTCGTTCATCTCGCGCGTGGAGTCCTGGAACGACAGCTGCACGTGGTCCAGGCCCGCGGCCTTGAGCGCGGCGGCGCGCTTCGCCGTGAGGCCGACGCCGGAGGTCAGCAGGTTGGTGTAGTAGCCCAGGCGTGCGGCCTCGGCGATGATGACTTCAAGATCGTCGCGCAAGAGCGGCTCGCCGCCCGAGAGGCCGCACTGCACCGCGCCGAGCTCGCGGCCCTCGCGCAGCACGCGCAGCCAATCGTCTGTGCTGAGCTCGTCCTCCTGCCGGGCGAAGTCGACCGGGTTGAAGCAGAACACGCAATGCAGCGGGCAACGGTAAGTCAGCTCGGCCAAGAGCCAGAGCGGCGGTCCGGGGCGCGGAGGCGAGGTGGTCATGGGGCGTCCCAACGCAGCCAGTTCTGCTGCGCCGCCATTTCGACGAAGCCACGCACCTCGGGTTCGAGCCCGGTGGTGTCGAAGGCTTGTTCCAGGTCGGCCACGATCTGCGCCACGCTGCGTTCGCCGTCGCAGCGCTTCATGATCTCGCCCGCACTGCCGTTGAGCCGCACCATGCCCTCGGGATAAAGCAGCACATGGCATTCCTGCGCCGGCTCCCATTGCAGGCGAAAGCCGGGGCCGACGCGAGGTTTGCTCTCGGCGGTCAGCATGGTCTTGCTCGCTGTCATGCGCCGCCCACGCCGTAGCGCGTGGCCATCGCATCGTTCATGGCCCAAAGGATGTCGAGCTTGAACTGCAGCACCTCCAGAGCGCGCTCCTGCAGCGCGCGGGTGTCGAAGTGGTCGAGCGTGATGGCCAGGCCCTGCTCCACGTCGCGCCTGGCCTGGCTCACGCGGTTGCGAAAGTAGGTCAGACCGCCCGGCTCGATCCAGCCGTAGTGCTCCGGCCAAGTGGCCAGGCGCTGCTTGTGAATCTCGGGCGCGAAGAGTTCCGTGAGCGATGAGCACACCGCCTCCTGCCACGGCGCACGGCGCGCAAAGTTCACGTAGGCATCGACCGCGAAACGCATGGCCGGCACCACGTGGCGCAAGTCGAGCACTTCCTCGCGCGCAAGGCCCACGGCCTCGGCGAGGCGCAACCACGCTTCGATGCCGCCTTCGTCCTTGATCCCGCCCAGCTCGAAGCCGTCATGGTCAAGGATGCGCTGCACCCAGCCGCGTCGCACCGCAGGGTCGGGGCAGTTCGAGATCACCGCGCCGTCTTTGATGGGGATCGCGATCTGGTAATAGAAGCGGTTTGCCACCCAGCCGCGGATCTGTTCGGGCGTGGCCCGGCCGCCGTTGAGCATGACGTTGAACGGATGATGGATGTGATAGCTGCGGCCGCGCTCGCGCAGCTTGGCTTCGAATTCTTCACGGCTCCATGCTGGCGCGGATTTGTCGCTGCCCGCGGCCGTGCGAAATGGGTCCTGGATTCTGTCGGCGTGCATGGTGTCGCGCTGGAGCGCTTTCAATCAGAGTTGAATGGTCATTCCGTCTTCGCACGGTTCGATGCCTGCGCGCCTGAGCGCCGCGTGCTCTTCGGAATCTTCGTCGAGGATCGGGTTGGTGTTGTTGATATGGATCAGCATGCGCCGCTCGGTGGTCGGCGGCAAGCGGGACAACCACTCGATCATTCCGCCCTCGCCTGACTGCGGCAGGTGGCCGATCTCCCGAGCATGCTTGCCGCTCACGCCGAGGCGGACCATCTCGTCGTCGGTCCAGAAGGTGCCGTCGACCATGACCGCATCGGCATTGGCCATGGCGTCGAACACGGGCGGCGTGATGGCGCCCAGGCCCGGCGCATAGAACAGGCTCTTGCCACTCTTGCGGTCGAAGATGGTCACGCCGATGTTGTCGCCCTCCACCTGCTGTTCGCGGTGCGGAGAATACGGCGCGGCCTTGCCCGTCAGCGCCATCGCGCGAAAGCTCAGGTCGGGCACACCGGGCACTTCGAACGCGCCGCCGTCGAGCGAGATGGGGTGGCGCGCCACGCCGCAATAGTGCGAAAGCACGCGCAGCACGGGATTACCCTGACTCAGGTCTTCAGCGACCGGGTCGGTGCACCACAGCGGGAGCGGCGTGCCGCGCTCGCGCAGCATGAAGAGGCCGGTGGCATGGTCGATCTGTCCATCAATCAGAACCACGCCGGCAATGGCGGTGTCGCGCATCTTGCGGGCCGGCTGCAGCACCGGGCTGCTGCGGATCTGCTCCAGGATGTCGGGCGAGGCGTTGAACAGCACGCCGTCGGTGCTGTCGTCGGGCCGCACAAATATGGAGGACTGGGTGCGCGGCTGGGCGCGCACAGTGCCCGCTCGCACACCGGCGCAATTGGGGCAGTTGCAGTTCCACTGCGGAAAGCCGCCGCCCGCGGCGGAGCCCAATACGGTGATGCGCATCGAGGGGAATAAAAAAGAAGAAAGAGGTTCGAAACAACCCGCCCCGCGATTGACGGGACGGGTTGTGACGAGGCGCGCAATTCAGCGTGCGCTGACGTACATCGTGATCTCGAAGCCGAAGCGAAGATCAGTTGCCGTCGGGGTTTCCCATTTCATGTAGTGTCTCCTGCAGAGTTGCACAGCGCCACGTGGCGGCTGCGGGAACTTCGTGTGCTCCAGGACGCATATTGAACCCATGACCCCCCGCGACCTAGCCGTGAAATCATGAATGGCACTTCATGATTTTCATGAATAGCGGCCGTGGGGTCACCGCGTACCATGGCCCCCGTGCTTCCTACCGGCCTGTACCCCGAATCTCCGCCCTGGCGAACCCATGCATTGGCCGTGTCGCACGGCCACGTGCTGCATGTAGAAGAAAGTGGTGATCCGGCGGGCATTTGCGCGGTGGTGCTGCATGGCGGGCCCGGATCGGGCAGCTCGCCGCTGCTGCGCCGCTTCTTCGATCCGGCGCGCTATCGCGTGATCGCCTTCGACCAGCGCGGCGCCGGCCGGAGCCGACCGCGTGGTGCGACGGCGCACAACAGCACGGCCGATCTTCTGGACGATATGCGCCACGTGCGCGAACAGCTCGAAGTGCCGCACTGGCTCGTGGCCGGCGGCTCATGGGGCGCGACGCTGGCACTCGCCTACGCGGCGTTCGAACCGCGCGCCGTGGCGGCCCTGCTGCTGCGCGCGGTGTTCCTGCCGCGGGCCGAAGACATCGAGGCTTTCTTCCAGGACACGGATGGCCGCGCGCCGAGCGCATGGGCGCGCTTCGCGTCCGTGGCGCCGGCCGAAGAGCGCCACGACATGCTGGGCTTCCTGGCTCGCGGGCTGCTGAATGCATCGTCCGGCGATCTGCCGCGGCGCCTTGCCGTGGCCTGGTGGCGCTGGGAACAGACACTGGCGCGCGGCACAGCCCTACGAAACGAAGAGCCCACGCCCAGCGAGCCCGATGGCGCCATGCTCGACGCGCTGGTTGACCGCTACCGCGTGCAAAGCCACTATCTTCAACACCGCTGCTGGCTCGACGCGCCGCCGCTGCTCGACCGCCTCGGCGCGCTACCGCAGGTGCCGACCCTGCTTCTGCATTCGCGCGACGACGGCATCTGCCGCCCCGAAGGTGCACAGGCCGTGCACGGCCGCATCGCGCACAGCCAACTGCGTTGGGTCGTCGGCGCAGGACACGACCCCTCGCATCCGGCCATGGCCTCCGCGATGGTCGCTGCGCTCGACAGCTATGCGCGGCACGGCCACTTCGCAGGCGGACTTGCGCCATGACGCTGCGCCTGAAGATCAACCTCATCGTCAGCCTGCTGACCCTGCTGTTCGTCACGGCCATGCTCGCGCTGCAGCTGCGCGCCATGCGCGAATCGGTGCACGAGGAAGTCGTGGCGGCCAACCGCGTGGCCGCGCAGCTGCTGAATCGCACCGCATGGCTCTATGCGGCCCAGGGCACGCCGGCGATGCTGTCGTTTTTGCAGGGCGTGGGGCGCGTGCGTTCCAACGACATCACGCTGCTCGACAACGACGACCAGGTCTTGTACAGCTCGCCAACCTCGGTCTACAAGGCCGGCCGCGATGCGCCCGACTGGTTCGCCGGGCTGGTCTCGCCGCCGCCCTCTAAGTTGTCCATCGCCTTTCCTGGCGGCAAACTGGTGGTGCACTCCAACGCCTCGCGCGCCGTACTCGATGCCTGGGACGATTTCGTATTGCTGATGCTCAGTGCGCTCGGCTTGCTGGCGGTCGTCAATGCGGGCGTGTTCTGGCTCGTGGGCCGCGCGACGCGCCCGTTCGCCGACATCGTCGATGCACTCAACCAGCTCGAGAGCGGGCGCTTCGACGTGGCACTGCGCACCCTGCCCGGCACCGAGGCCGCGGCCATCGGCGCCGCGTTCAACCGCATGGTCGGCATGCTGCAGCAGCACATCGAGACCGAGCGGCGCGCGGTGCGGGCCGAAAGCCGCCTTTCCGAAAGCCGCGAGCTGGGCCGCTGGGTCGACCAGAAGATCGAGCAGGAACGCCGCCTCATCGCACGCGAGCTGCACGACGAGTTGGGCCAATCGGTCACCGCGATGCGCAGCATGGCGTTGTCGATCGCGCAGCGCGTGCAGGCGCTCGATCCGCAGGCGGAGCAGGCGGCGCGGCTGATCGCCGAGGAATCGGCGCGCCTGTACACCGCCATGCACGGCATGATCCCGCGCCTGACGCCGCTGGTTCTCGACAAGTTCGGGCTGGTGGCTGCGCTCGAAGACCTGGTCGAGCGCACGCGTAACAGCCACGGCGGCGTGGAGCTCGAATGGCGCCTCGGCATCGAACTCGATCGCCTCCGGCTGGACACCGACACGGCGCTGGTCTTGTACCGCGCTGCGCAGGAAGGCATCACCAACGCGCTGCGGCACGGCGAGGCGCACCGCATTGTGCTGGCGCTGGAGGGCGACGAACACGCGGTGAATCTCATGCTCACCGACGACGGCCGCGGGCTTCCCGGCCCTGAAGCCGCAAGGGAAACCAGCGTCGGGCACTATGGCCTGCGTTGGCTCGCCGAGCGCATCGACAGCCTCGGCGGCGAATTGCGCCTTGAACCCGCCGTACCCAGCGGCGCCCGATTGACGGTGCGCCTGCCCTTGCCGGCGGCCGCCACGGAGAACTCATGAACAACCAAGCGGATCAGACGATTCGAGTGATGCTGGTCGATGACCATGCGCTGGTGCGCATGGGTTTTCGCATGCTGCTGGCCGACGCGAAGATCGAGGTGGCAGCCGAAGCCGACACCGGCGAGCAGGCCTGCCAGGACTATCCGCAAGTGCGCCCCGACCTGGTGGTGATGGACCTCTCGATGCCCGGCATGGGCGGCCTGGAGGCGCTTCGTCGCCTGCTGGCCCACGACCCAAAGGCGCGCGTGCTGGCGTTGTCCGCTCACGAGGACACGATCCATCCGCGCCGGGTGCTGCGCGCCGGCGCGCTGGGCTACCTGGCCAAGCGAAGTGCCCCCGAGGCGCTGATCGCCGCCGTGAGGGCCGTGGCGCGCGGCGAGCGCTACATCGACGCGACCACCGCGCAAGCCCTGGCCACGGCACAGATCGAAGGCGAGGCCAATCCGGCCGACCTGCTCAGCGAGCGCGAGTTCTCTGTCTTCATCCAGCTCGCGCGCGGCATGACGGTGGCGCAGATTGCGAGCACGCTGAATTTGTCGCTCAGCACGGTGGGCTCGCACCTGTACCGCGTGAAGCAGAAGCTGGGCGCGGTCAACCAGGCCGAGCTGACATGGGTGGCGCTGCGCTGGGGGTTGATCCAGGTTTAGGGCGCCCGCGCACGGGCCTTCGGTTCAGCTGCGCTCGAGAATCGGCCAGCCGGCTTTCAGCGCATGGGCGCGCAGTCGCTGGTCAGGAGCCACCGCCACCGGATCCGACACCGCCTCCAGCAACGGCAGGTCGCTGGTCGAATCGGAATAGAACCACGACCGTTCGAGCGCATCAAGGCGCGTGCCGTGCAGCGCCAGCCACTGGTTGACGTGCATCAGTTTGTGCACGCCGAAGCAGGGGTCGCCGTCGATGCCGCCGTCGAGCGTGTCGTCGATCACCAGCGAGCGCGTCGCCAGTACGTCGGTCACGCCGAACACACGGCCGAAAGGCTCGGCGATGAAGCGGGTGGTGGCGGTCACGATGGCGCAGAGGTGGCCCGCGTCCTGGTGCTTCTTGACCAGCGCACGCATCTGGTCCGGCACGCGCGGCGAAATTTCGACCTCGAACTCCGCCGCCCATTGCCGCAGCGTGGCCATGGCAAAGCTTGCCAGCGGCGCGACGCTGACGCGATGCAGTTCACGGATGTCGAGCGTGCCGTCCACGTATTGCTGGCAGTAGCCCAGGTAGACGGTCTCGGCATCCGCCGGCAGCACGCCGCGCGCCACGAGGAAGCGCGTCCAGGCCATGCCACTGTCGTATGGGATCAGCGTGTGGTCGAGGTCGAACAGCGCGAGCTTCATCGCGGAACCGGGATCGAAGCGCGCTCCCGCCTCAGGCGGCCGATGCCGCATGGACCTGCGGCTGCAACGGCGGCCGCAGCCGGGATGGCACCTGAGGAAGTTGCAGCTGCGCCGGCAGCACGCCGCGCAGCGCATTGCACACCACCAGCTTCTGCGCCGCCTGCAGGTCTTCCAGCGACAGGCTGCGTTCCGTGGCCTCCCAGATCGAGTCTTCGATCAGTACGCCCCGCATTACGCCGGGCAGTGCGCCGTCGGCAACAGGCGGTGTCCACCAGCGCCCGTCGATGCGTGCGAACACCGTGCTGCGCCCGCCTTCGACGAGCCGCCCGTCCTCCGTGAAGAACAGGCTGTCAAAGGCACCGGCGCGCTCGGCGGTGCGCACGCCGGCATCGTAGTGCTGGCGCACTGTGGTCTTGTGCGCGGCCAGCGGGTTGGCATTGGGCAAGCGCTGGCTTGCAATGAGCAGCTTCACCGCGCCGGGGGGCAAAGGCGGAAGCGCCGAATGCGTGATGCCCATGCGCCCGTCGTACGCCAGCGAAAGGCGCAGGCGCGAAGGCTGGTCGGGTGCCAGTGTGGGCAACGCATTCCGCAGCGCCTCCATCGCGGCATCGCAGTTGAATTCGAAGCCCAGCACACGCGCGCTGCCCGCCAGCCGCCCCAGGTGGCGGTCCAGGTAGCGGATGCCGTCGCCTGGCGTGGCCAGCATGGTTTCGAACAGCTCGAAGCCGGGGTCCAAGGCGGTGAGAAAGCGCGCCTTGAGCAGGCACTCTTCGAACTCGTCGGCCGCGTTGCTGTCCTGCACGATGCCGGCGCCGACGCCCATGCGCAGCGGCCTCGCGCCCTGCGATTCCGCACCGAGCGTGAGCGTGCGAATGGCCACCGAAAGGCAGAAGTCGCCCATGGTCGCGCCTTTCGCGGGCGCCTCGATCCAGCCGATGGCCCCGCAATAAAGGCCGCGCGGCGTGCTCTCCAATTCGGAGATCCATTCCATCGTGCGATGCTTGGGCGCACCGGTGATCGAGCCGCAGGGGAACACAGCGCGCAGCAGCTCGGGCATGCCCACACCCGGGCGTAGCTTCGCTTGCACGGTCGAGGTCATCTGGAACACCGTGGCATACGGCTCGACGGCAAAGAGCATGGGCACCTTGACCGAGCCCGTGCACGCCACGCGGCCGATGTCGTTGCGCAGCAGGTCGACGATCATCACGTTTTCGGCGCGATTCTTGGTGTCGACCGACAGCAGGCGCGCCATCTCGCTGTCGCCCTCGGGCGCAACCGCGCGTGCCGCCGTGCCCTTCATGGGCCTGGCCGTAAGCACGCCGGCGTCGTGGCGCAAGAACAGTTCGGGCGAGCAAGAGAGCACGTGCGTGATGTTGTCTTCGCTGCCTTCCGGCAATGCGATCAGCGCACCATAGGCCACGGGCTGCCGCTCGCGCAGGCGACGGTACAGCGCGACGGGCGAGCCATGGCTCTGCCCGTTCAGCCGGTACGTGAAGTTGACCTGGTAGGTCTCGCCCGCCGCAATGGCGCCGTGAATGCGCGCGATGGCGTCGGTGAACGCGGCCTCGTCGATGCTGGGTTGCAGGTTCATCACGCCGGCGGGTGGCGGCTGGCCGGCTGCATGCGTGTCGTCCGCCTCGTGTTTTTCGAGCCAAGCCGCCACCTCGGCAGCCGAGAGCCTTTCGCAATCGCGGAATATCAGCACGCGCAGTGCCGAAGCATCGTTGGCCGCGAGCCTCCTCTGCCCCGCGTGAAGCAGCTTGGCGCCCCATTCGTAGTCGGCCAGCAGCACCGCGTGCAGGCCTTGCCGCAAGTCGGCATCGACGCGCGCCCACACCCTGTCGAGGCGCGCCGCGTCGGTGCACCGGTGCTCGCGCACGAAGCCCGTGTGCAGCCGGCTGGTGGGCCGCTCGGGCGTCGAGCCGCAGTCATCGAGGAGCGCGAAGGAAGGCACGGTCAGCTCCAGTCGTCCATATCGTGCTTGATGCGATGGCGGTTGGCAATCAGCTCCTCCACCGAGGGCTCGTTGTGGAGCGCACGGCGGATCGCGAGCTTGGTGGCTTCGTAGTTGGTACGGTACATGTCTTTCTTGTCCAGGTCCTGGTCCTTGGCGCAGCGCGGATCGATCCACACCAGGCTGATGATGCACAGCGTATTGGCATGTTCTTTGGGAATGATGCCTTCGATCAGGCAATCGACCACCGCGTCGGCCGTCGCGCTCTGCACCACGCCGCCGAACAGGTCGATGTTGGCCGCGTCCTTCAGCGTGACCTTGGGCACCATGATGGTCGCGGGCCGCACCAGCTGGTTGCAGGCCCGGATCGCGAACATCGCAGTGTGGCCCTTGCTCTGCGCCATCATGTTGGCAAAGGCCTGGCCCACGGGGCCGTCGGTTGCGCCGATCAGGATCTCCGGCATGGCATCGGTGAACTGGCCTTCCCTGGCGAGCACGGTGGCTTCGCCGGCATGAAAAAGATAAGGATGCGTCATAAGCACTCGAGGTTGAAAGTTGGGAAGGGAGTCATAAGCACGTGATGAGCTCGCCCTTGCCGTCGGCCGAAAGATCGCCCAGATGGCGCTCGATGCGGCGTGCCGGCAGGTCGCTGAACAATCCGCCATGGCGCGCGAGGTCTCGCGCCAGAAGCGCCCAGAACACCGGCGTTGCAGCCCGGTTGGGCACAAAGGTCAGCGCCGATCCAACGCCTTCCGGCAAGGCCGCTCCAGCCTCCACAAAGACGATGCTGCCGCGGCGCATGCCAAAGCCCGCATGCGCGCCGACACTGCCACCCACGCCGATCGTACCCGCCACCATGCGCGAGCCCAGGAACGCGCCCGCGCCGCCATGGACCAGCGCGGTGCCGCGGCGCATGCGATCGCCGAAGCGCTCGCCCGCATTGCCATGGACGATCAAGGTGCCGCCGCGCATGCCGTCCATGCTGCCGGGCAAGGTACTCGCGGCAAAGTCGCCAACGTCGCCTTTCACGTCGATGCTGCCGCCGGCCATTTCGCAGGCGGCCAGGAGGCCCGCATGGCCTTCGATGGACAGCTCGCCGCCGCGCATGCAGCCGCCCGCGTAGTGGCCGACATGGCCTTCGACGCGGATGCTGCCGCCGTCCATCTGCCATCCGATGCGGTCGAAGCGCTCCAGGCTGCCTTCGAAGCGAAGCACGCCCTCCTCGCCCGGCGCAACGTCGAACAGTTCGGCCAATGCGAGCATCTCGTTGCCATGGCCCACGGACAGCTGTTCGACCTGATCGGCCGAGAGCTCCGCGAGCGCCGCCGGCGTGATGCCGCGCAAGTCGACGCGCAATGCCGGCGTCTGCCGTACTCTGAAATGCCATCCGCTCATGAGGCATCTCCTGCATCGTCCAGCAGCTTGTGCAGATGGAAGTGGAACGGGCCCAGCTTGCCGCCATAGTTGCCGGCCGAAATGCGCAACAGCCCACCGGTGGGGCCGATGCCGATGGCCGCCTCCATGCCGACGCGCATGGCCGCGGCCACGTCGCCCTCGGTCAAGCCGTCGATCACGATCTCCATCACACAGCCGATCTCCTGTGTGGACTGGCCGCCGCTCGCCAACTCGCTGTGAGGCACCAGGCCGACGAGGCTGGGACAGAACGCATCGTTGGTCGATGCGTTCAGGTTCGCATAGCGGCTGCCGACCTTGGAGCCCGAGCGCACCACGCCGCCCGGAAACGGCATGACCACATTGGGCAGCCGCTTCATCGCCACTACCGCGGCTTCGGCGGCGGCCAGCGCGCCATCGGTGTCGCGCGCCAGCAGTAGCAGGTTGCCGCCGCCAACGGCCTTGACCACGGGCGTGTCTTCCTGTGCGACGAATTCGCCGTCCATCACCGGCACGCGCCAGTAGCGCACGCCGTCGATCACCTTCGAAATCTGCCAGCCATCACCGAAGAAACGCAGGTTCTTGCCGAGCGCCGCCACGTCGCTGCCCGCGCCTTTGGGCAGGCCCGCGAACACGGCCGTGGTCGGACAGGTCAGCACGCATTGGCCGACGCGGCGTTCGAGCTGCTTGCCGAGTTCTTTGCCCGACATGGAAAAAATCAGCACGCTCACACCGGGGCGCCCATCGGGCGTTTCATGCGGGCCGAGCTCGCGCTCGATGCCGGCCTCGCAGCCACAGGCGATCACCGAGGTGGCGAAACCGGTCGCCGACACGCCGGCGTGGCGCGCCCATTCGATGTTGTGTGCCGTGATGACGATGCGCGTGGCCTTCATCGGAAAGGCTTCGGCGAAGGTTTGGTCGATGACGACGCCGTTGCGCTGCACGGAGAATGTCATGACGACGACGTCTCCTGGAAGCAAGCCGCCGGCAGCAGGCGCCCGCCGTTGCAGCACTGGCACAGCTCGTCGTGGCCAATGGCAATGTGGTCGAAGTTGACCGAGCCTTCTGCCGCAAGATGCCGGCGCAAGCGCTGCTCGATGCCGCGATCGTAGTTCGGCGCAACGAAGTGCGTGCCGCCCACCGGCGCCGCAGTGACGCGCCCCGCGCGCGACACCAGCACACCGTCCTTGAACACGTATTCGGGGGTCGCGAACATGGCCTCGCGGTCAGGGTTCTCGCGGTACACCGCAATGTCGGCCGCCGCGCCCGCGCCCAGGTGGCCGCGGTCAGGCAGGCCGAGCAGACGTGCTGGGCCGGCGCGCGTCATGATGGCAATTTCGTAGAGCGAGAGCTCGCGCGTGATCGAGCGTAGCGCGGCCTGCGCCGCCACTTCAGGGTGCAGCTTGGCCAGCTGCTCCTCGCGAAAGCTGCGGTCCATCAAGAGGCGAATCAAATGCGGGTAGCTCGTGAACGGGCCGCCGTTGGGATGGTCGGTAGTCAGCACCACGCGCCACGGATCGTCGACCAACAAGAAGATCTCCAGCCCGATGACCCACTGCAGCGCATTCACATAGCTCTGCTCGCGGTAGCGGAACGGCACCACACCGCAGCCGGCTTCGCATTCGATGTCGGCGCCGAGCCACTTGCGCGGATCGGCCAGGCCCGACTGCGCATGCTGGCGCATCGTGTCGCCCGAGGCCGTGACGGTCTGACCGAACATGATCTGGCCCACGTCGATGCTCACGTTCTTGTTCGCGTTCACCACTTCGGCCAGCTGCAGCGCGGCCGAAGAAAACTTCTTCGGTCCCTCGGTGCCGTAGGCGTGGAACTGGATGTGCGTGAGGTGCCCCGGCAGGCCGTCGAGTGCGGCGATGGTGTCGAGCGTGGACTGGATGTTGCCGGCCACGCCCAGGTTGCTACCGTGGATGTGCAGTGGATGCGGCACGCCCAGTTCGCGCAGCGCGCGGGCCAGCGTGTGCACCACCTGCCGCGGCGTGACCTGCCAGTGCACGTGGTTCTCATCGACGTCGAGCTTGCGCTGGTTGAACTTGAAGGCAGATATCCCGCCGGGGTTCACCACCTTCACGCCCATCGCCTTGCTGGCGTTGATGGTCCACCCCGCGTAATCGCGAATGCGCTCGAAATCCCAGCGCTCGGCCAGCATCCGCAGAAACAGCTCGTCGTTGCCGAGCATCACGTAGGCGCCGTGGTCGAGGATGGGCGTGTCGCCCATCTCCATGTGCGTGTGGCGCGCATTGCAGGCCATCATGGCCGGCTCGAAGGCTGCCGTGTAGCCCATCTCCACATAGCGGTAGCCGGTGGCCAGCGTGCCGGGCGTGCAGGTGCCGCAAGAGGCCAGCTCCAGCACGTTGTCGGGCAGCGCCACCGGGTTTGCGTTGGCGCGGTGGTCTTCGGGCAGCAGCATGCGCGCGAGGTTGACCTTGCCGCCGCCGATGTGGGTATGCATATCGATGCCGCCCGCCATCACGATGCAGCCGCCGAGGTCGATCTCCTCGGTGGCAGCTTCGTGCGGCGCAAGCTCGACCATGCGGCCGTCGCGCACGTACAGGTCGCGCACCTCGTCGCAACCGTTCCCAGGGTCGATGACGCGGCCGCCGCGCAGGCGAAGTGTGGCCGTCATTGCACGCGCTCCATCTTCTGTGCCTTGACCGCATGCACCAGGCGCCGGACCACCTCGCCAACGCTGGGCAGTCCGTCGTCGTGCAGCGGCCGCAGCGGCATCATCACCGAGCCGTCGGTGCGGAACAGATGACCGCCGGAACCAATGCCCGGCGTCGACACGGGAATGAATACGCCTTCGGCCGCACCTTGCGGCAAGCGCATGGCCGGATGGCCGAGCACGATGAGCGGCACGTCGGTGCCTGGCGGCGCGGGCTCGGGGCCGTAGCTCGACACCCACAGCAGCGTGTCGGCCGCGCGATCCGCCAGCAGGCGTTCTGTGTCGAAGCACAGCGGCTCGTGCTCGAGGCCTCGCGGCCCGGCGCGCGAGCGCAGCGGCAGGCCCGACAGCCAGGCGAACACCTGGTTCACGGTGGACGCGCCGTCGCCGCCGCCCAGCGGCAGCGAGGCCGCGCGCGTTGCGCGGTTGAGCGTGCCGACGATGCGCTGGATGGCCTCGATGATCAGCGCTCCCTGGGCAGGCAGGCGGGCCGATTCGTACACCAACACCGCGTAGGGGGCCGCCTTCAAACGCGCCGATAACGCTGCAAGCTCGGCGGGCACGCGATCGTCGTCCGACCGGACGCGACCCGCCACGAGCGCGGCCAACAGGGCCACGGTGTCGAACAGGTCGCCGTGCAGGGGCAAGGTCTCGATGGCCAGGTCTTCGCGTTCCCCCGCTCCGCAGCGGCGAAAGAATTCAGGGTAGTGCGCCGTAGGCTCCTCGGTCATGCAGACGATCAGGTCGGCGCGCGTGCGCACCTCCGCCAGCGTGGTGCTGAATCCGCCGCGATCCTGCAATGCGCGCAGGCCGTGCATCAGCGCCTTTCCCTGCGCGGGGTCGCAGATGGCACCTGTTTCGCATGCCAGCGCATAGAGAGCCCGCGCGCCAGCAACGTCGGTGCCGAGGCCGCCGAACAGGGGCTGGCGGCTGGCGGCCAGCAGCGAGGCGGCGGCGGCCAACGCGGTGTCGATATCGCAGTCGCGGCCGTCGACTTGCGCTTGTCCCGCGCTCGCCGTCGCGTCGAAGTTGGCCAGGCCATTGCGCGCACGCGGGCAATCGCTGCCCGTGAGCTTCAGCGGCGTGCCGGGCGGCCCGATGTCGACGCCGAAGGTGTCGCACAACAAGGGACAGAACGGACAGGTCCACGGGGCATTGCCGGGCTGCGTGGCAGTGTCGAGATCATTCATGGGCAGGCAACTACGCAAGCCATGTGCCATTCAGCCGCGAGGCCCGTGCGCCTAGGGGTAGCGCCCTATGACACACAGTTTGTGAGACATAGTGTTGCGCTTTTGGCGGTCAATGCGTGCCGGCGGGGGCCTCCGGCGGGGCATGCGAGGGCCATCGGGGATGGCACGGTTCGTGAGTGCAGCGGGTTGATGGCATGCCCCAACCACCCCCGTTGCGCCACCCCCGGCAGCTCAGCGGCGCACGCGCGGCAGTTGCAGGTCGTGCAGAGCGCTGGCCACGAGCCATGCATCGGCGCCGGCCGCGCTGGCACGCGCCAGGTCGTCCTCGCTGCGGATTCCGCCGGCGCCGATGACCATGGCAGCCGGTGCCAGGCGCCTCACCTCCTGCAAGGTTTCCAAATCGGGCCCGGCGCCGGAGCCGACGCGCTCGAGCGTCATCACGATCAACCGCTTTGGCCACAGGTCGACCGCGTCCCAGCAGCCGGCAGGGTCCAGGCGCTGGCCGTCACGCCGGTCCAGCGACAGCGCGGCGCCCAGTTGGCCTTCACCAGCGCCGCCTTCCTCCTTGGCAAAACAGCGCTCCAGCGCCTCGCGCGAACGCAGCGATTCGCTGCCGAACACCAGCACGACGCGCGAGGCAAATGGCGCCAGCTGGCTGCGCAGCGCCTGGCCGGCGGCGGCGTCGGCCAGGCCCGCGTCGAGCCAGAGCTCGACCTCGGGCAGCGCCTGCAGCAGATCGGCCAGCACCGCGATCTGCACCGCGCCGCCCTGCAGGGCATCGAGGTCGGCCACGTACAGCTGCCGCGCCGCGCAGTGGTCGCACAGGATGCGCGCCACCGTCACCGGATCGCTGCTGGCGCACAGCGCCGACACGATCGGCCGGTAGGCCTTGCGGTCGCCGCGCACGGCCCTCACCACCTGGCCCTGCAGCAGGTCGACGACGGGGATCAGGTTCAGTTCGGAAGTCATGGGGAAGAGCCCGGAAAGTGGATGATGAAATGACGACACGCGTTTTTGTTTACGAGTATCTCAGCGGCGGCGGCTGGAGCGACTACGGCGACGATGCGGCCGCCGACGAGCTGTTGCCGCTGGGCCTGTCGATGCGCGATGCCATGGTGGCGGACCTGCGGCGCGCTGCCGATTGTTCGGTCTCGGCGGCGGTCTGCGAACCGGGGAACACCCTGCCCGCCGGCGCCGTGCCGCTGCGGCCGCGCACCAACGAATCGGCCTTCGACTTCGTGGCGCGGCAAAGCGCGCTGCACGACCTGGTGTGGCTGGTGGCACCCGAAACGGACGGCCTGCTGGCGCGCTTTCAGCGCACGGTGGGCAACGCGCGCTGGCTCGGATGCAGCGTCGAAGCCATCGAGCTCACGGCGGGCAAGAAGGCCACGCTGGCGCACCTGGCCGCGCATGGTGTGCAGACGACCCTGGCTTTTGCCAATGCACCCGATATCACGCGCTGGGTGGTCAAGCCCGACGATGGCGCCGGCGGCGTGGCCACCCACGTGCACACCCGCCATGCGGATGCGCTCGAAGATCTGGCACGTCGAACCGTAGCCGGCGCCACCTTGACGCTCGAGCCCTGGATCGAAGGTGAAGCCCTGAGCCTCTCGCTGCTGTGCACGGCGCAGAATGCCGAAATGCTCAGCATCAACCGCCAACGCATCTCCATCGATCCGCACGGACGGCTGTCCTTCGACGGCGTGAGCGTCGATGCCGTGGGCCAGGGCGATCCGCGCCGCGTCTCCTTGGCGGCATTGGCCCAGCAGGTGGCGCATGCCATCCCCGGGCTGCGGGGCTTCGCGGGCATCGACCTGGTCTGGCATCCGGAGCGCGGGCCGGTGGTGATCGAAGTCAATCCGCGTGTCACCTGCGCCTATGTCGGGCTCTCGGCGGCGCTGGGCCGCAACCTGGCCGCGGAGCTGCTGGCAGACCGCCTGCACGGCGGCGGTACCCAAGAACGGGAACTTGCGCGTGCGGTCGCCTGAACGCATCACCATCGGGTGGGACATCGGCGGCGCGCACGTCAAGGCCTGCTTGCTGCAAGGCGGCGAGGTGGTCGACGTGGCGCAATGGGGCTGTCCGCTCTGGCAGGGGCTCGACCATTTGACGCGCGCTCTGCAAGCCGCAGAAGCGCGTTGGCCCGGCCTCGGCGCAGCGAAGCATGCGGTGACCATGACGGGCGAGATGGTCGACCTGTTTCCCGATCGCGAAGCTGGCGTGCGCGGCATTGCCGCGGCGCTGTCGGCAGCGCTTCCCGTGCCGCCGGGCGCCCTGCACTTCTTTGCCGGAGATGCCGGTTGGTGCGCCACCGCCGCCGACGTCTCACGGCATTGGGAACACATCGCCTCGGCCAATTGGCTCGCCACCGCGCGGCATGCGGCGCTTGTGTTCCCTGAAGGCGTGCTGGTCGACATCGGCAGCACCACCACCGACCTCATCGCCTTCGGCAACGAGGGCGTGCTGACCACCAGCCGCACCGACGCCGAACGCCTGGTGAGCAGCGAGCTCGCCTACCACGGCGTGGTGCGAACCCCGGTATGTGCGCTGACGCAGCGGATCGAATGGCGCGGCCAGGCACGGCACGTGATGAACGAGTTCTTCGCCACCACGGCCGACGTCTACCGGCTGTGCGGTGAGCTCGACCCGGCGCACGACCTGTACCCGAGCGCCGACAACGCGGACAAAGGCCTGCCCGCAACGCGCCAGCGCCTCGCGCGCATGGTGGGGCTGGACGAGCGCGACGCCTCCGCGGGCGAATGGCTGGATCTTGCGCGGGTGTGGCGCGCAGCGCAGGTCGAAGCCATTGCCGGGCAGTTGCGCCGGGTGCTGGCCGCGCATGCGCTCTCGCGCGAGGCTGTGATCGTGAGCGCGGGTTGCGGTGCCTTCCTGGTGCCCGACCTTGCCGCCGCGGCCGCCGCCGAAACGCCCGGCTCCGTGCCGCGCCGCTTTGCCGCCTATGGCGGCGACGTCGCGAGCGTGGCCCGCCATGCCGCCGAGGGCACCACCACCTGGGCACAGGTGTGCGCACCGAGCGTCGCGGTGGCGGCGCTGTTCGAAAGGGAGCACGACTGATGTGGGTCGTCAAGATCGGCGGCAGCCTTTGTTCGGACCCGGTGCTGCCGCAATGGCTCGACCTTCTGACGCAGATCGGCGGCGGGCGCGTTACCGTGGTCTGCGGCGGCGGCACCTTTGCGGATGAAGTGCGGCGCGTGCAGTCGCACTGGCAGTTCAACGATCTGGCGGCGCACAACATGGCCGTGCTGGCCATGGCACAGACGGCCTACCAGCTGCATGCGCTGAATCCGGGCCTGCAGCTGGCCACGCGCAAGACCGACATCCCCGACCTGCTGCGCCAGGGAAAGACGGCCTTGTGGCTGCCGCTCGAATTGCGGCGCGACCACCCCGACGAGCGCACCGGCTGGGACGCCACGTCGGACACCATTGCGCTCGATCTGGCGAAGCATCTCAATGCCGAGCAGCTGGTGCTGGTCAAGTCGTGCGCCATCGATCCACAGATGACGCTGGCGGAGCTCGGCGATGCCGGCGTGCTCGACCAGCAGTTTGCCGCACAGTCCGACGACGCGGCATTTCCGATCACGCTGCTTCACAAGAACCAGCTGGCGATCATGCGTTCGCTGCTGCTGGGCGAGGCCACCTTCACGCCGCGCTGAACAACGGGCTTGCCGCGCAAGAAAGCTCAGGCCGCCGCCGGCTCCAGGGCGGCCTCGCCATGCAGCAGCGCGGCCAATGCCGCGAGCCGCTCCGGGCAGAGCGCCGTCTTGCGGTCCGCCACGCACACTGCGCTGCGGAATCCCGCGAAGTCGGGCGCCAGCGCCTGCAGCAAGGGAATGTGCGCCACGCGCAGCGCACCCGCCGCACCGGCCATTCGGCCCGACGCGCGCACCTTGGCCACGAAGGTGCGCAAGTCTGCCATCGGCACCGCATCGAACAGGCTGCCGGCGAGCTTGTCGGCGGTGTCGACCATGATCCCCGGAAAATCGAGTGCACAGGCGTGCGCGATCAGCGCAGCGTCCAGCCCGTTGTCGGCAATGAAGACCGGCACCACCGGCCAATCGCAGGCTGCGAGCGAATCGAGTACCGCAAAGGCTTCATGGCCTCGCTCGATGCCGACCTTCACGTAGTCCACGCCGCAGGCACCCACCGCGTCCACTTGCGCACGAATGCGGTCCAGCGCATGCATCGGCAGGTCACCGATGGTTGCGCTCACGGGCAGGCCGATGCCATGCGCGCGCAGTGCCCCTACGATGGCGCCGATGGTCGCTACCGGCAAGCCGCCCAGCGCGCCGTCGCTGGGCTCCTTCAGGTCGATGAAGTCGGCCCCGCCGCGCGCCGCGATCAGGGCTTCGTCCACGCTGCGCACGCTCACCAACATGCGCGTCATGATGCGCGCTCCGGCATGCCGGCACGGTGCTGCGCGACCGCGGTGCGGAGCCACTCCCAGGCTTCGCGCTCTTCGGGGCCGGCGGTCTTGTCGATCGCAATCTGCAGGTAGGTCATTTCGGTTTCCACTTTTTCAGGGGGCAGCATGTGAAGGCGGCTGACCAGCACGGCCCCCTCGATCACCGCGGCCTGTGCGCGGTTGAAGCCGACGAAGGGCGCGTGCGTGGCCTCGTGCACGGCCGCCATGCGCAGCACCGGGCGCTGTGCGTCGTCGCGCTGCTCGGCCAACTTCAATTCGACGTGGCGCAGCGCGGCGGCGAGCCGCACGCCTTCGATGCGTTCGGCCGGCAGCGTGGGCCACACTTTGCGGCCCGTCACGCAACCCGCGAACACGCGCGTGTCGCATACGATGTTGAGCACTGCATGGCCGGTGGCCACGATGTTGTCGTGCGTGGTCGAGGGCTTGAACGGCATCAGCAGGATGCCGCCCTCCTGGTAGCGGATGCCCATGGGCGCCACGTGCGGTTGGCCGCCGGGCGACACCGTGGTCACCACGGCTTCGAAGATCTGGTCGTTCATGAGGGTGATGGCGCGGTGGTCGCGCTCACGGCGCCGGGCTCGGCGGCGTTGTTGTTGTCGTTCTTCTTCGCTGTCTTCATGGTCGTTCCGGGTGCGCACCAGCGGGCGAGGTCTTCGGTAGGCCTTGGCGCAGCGCAGCCCCAGTCCAGCGGCTGGTCCTGCACGTAGCGCTTGCCCAGCTGCCAGGCTATCTCGGCGCGCGCAAGCTCCACGCCCATGTAGAACGCATGGTCGGCATCGTCCTGCAGCTTGAGCTGCGGCCAGAGCTCGAACGCGCCCTGCCCCAGCCGCAGGCCGTCGCGGTTGTACACGTGCAGGCCCAGCGGCGAAATCTGCACGCGAAAGTTCGGGTCGCGCACCTGCGAGGCGATCTCGCCGATTTCTTCGGGCGTGTCGGGAAACGGGTGCTTGGCGTGCACCGTCATCAGCGCGTCGCTCATGCCCTTGGGCAGCGTGGCGTTGCGTGCCGCTGCATGCATGATGCGCCGCGCCCAGTCGGCCTCGCTCACCGCGCGGCGTGCATGCTGGCTCACCTGGGTGGTCAACACGGCCGCCACGTTGAGCTCGGCCGCAATGCCGAACAGCACGGCGTTGATGCCGCTGGTGTCGGCCTCGGTCAGCTCGGTGAGGTTGCCGACGCCGAGCATGATCGGCGCATCGGGAAAACGCTCGCGCAGCCGGTGATAGCGCACGATCGATGCCGTGAGGCCGAACGGAATCGGATCGAGGATCGAATCGGCCAGGAAGGCGCGGCCGCGCTGCTGCATCAGCGTCACCGCCTCGTACAGCGATTCTTCATCGGCCGGAACGCGCGGAATCAGCACCGGTGTGGATTCAACTTCGTCGGCGATCCACAGCGTGTCGAGCGTGAGGCTCAGCAGGTAGTCGGCACCGGCCTTGCCGCCGGTCAGCAACTCTTGCGCCTCGCTCGAATCGACGCTCACCTGGAAGCCTTCGGCCTTCAAGGCACGCACGCTGTCGGCCAGATGGTCGAAGCGCGTCTCGGGCAGGCAGCCCAGGTCGATGACGTTGGCACCGTCGGCTGCCAGCAATCGCGCGCGATCGATGATCTGCGGCACCGTGAGGCGCGGCGCGTCGACGATCTCGGCAAAGATTGAGACCTCGTACTCGTTGAGGTCGACGGCAAGCGCACTGCGGTTGAAGTGGCGCGGCAGGTCTTTCAGTTCTTGCGGGCCGCGCTCCACCGGAACACCGAAGTGAAGGCTCAGGGCCTCGACATCGCCGCGGCAGCGGCCCGGCACCATGATGCGGTCGGCTGCGCGCGGCGTGGCGCCCCCGCCCTCGGCCTCGGTGACCACCGGTGCGGCGACGCGGCGACGGATCATGTCGGCCGTCATCAGCGCTGCCACCTGCAACCCGATCTCCCGTACTTCCCACGTGAACGGTGCCGCCTCGATACCCGCCAGCACCCGCGTGAGGCTGGCTTGGGCGAGGCGCCCGGTCAGGAAGACGATGTGTTCCATGCGAGAGAGAGTTCCTTCATGCGTGCATCGAGCACGGCTTCGAGTTCGGCCGGCGACGCGACCACGTGACAGAAGTCGATGCCGCGCAGCCGCTCCACGTTGTCCAGTTCGATGCGCCGCGGACGCAGCGTGACCCAGTCATGCGGCGACTTGGTCACCACCACCGGTTCGGTATCACATGCAAACACGATGCCAGGAATGCCGAGCTTGCCGGCCTGGGCGAACATGTTGGTCGGCAGGCTGTCGCTGATGCCGAAAGCGCATTTGGCCACCGTGTTGCTGGTGGCGGGCGCCACCACCACCGTGTGATACACGTCGTCGTAGAGCATGCCCACCGGCACGCCGCTCGCGGTCTTATCGCGAAAAACGCGAAAGCGCTCCTTTAATGCCTCGATGTGCAGCTTGTAGATGGGCAGCACCTCCTCGGCAGCGGCCGAGAGGAACAGGTCCACCGACGGCAGCCGCGAGGCGAGCGCCAGCGACTCCTCCAGGAAGTGGCCGGAACCCGTGATGCACCACGCGATGCGCGAGCGCGGCGGCGCGGCCGCGAGCGGTGGTTCTCCGTCTTCGACCGCCAGGGCCGCGCCGCGTGGATCGATCTTGCTGCCCGTGGCCGGTGGCTCCCCGTTCGTCGTCATGTCCAGCGAGCCTGCCGGCTCAATCGGGTGGAGAGATTTCGATGTGAAGCTTGTGGAGTTTTCGGTACAAGGTGTTGCGGCTGACATCGAGCGCCTTGGCGACGTTGCTCACGTTCCAGCGATGCTGCTCGAGCATCTGCAACAGCACTTGCCGCTCGTTGGCCTGGATCGGGTTGAGTTTGACGGCGGGTGCCGCGTCGGACGGCGCGGCGTCCGCTGAAGCTTCCGCGGGCTCGGATGCAGCAGGCAGCGCGGCATAGGCCGAGACGGGCGAAGGCACCACCCTTGCGGCCAGCGACGGCAGATGTTCGCGCGTGATGGTCTTGCCGTCGGCCAGCGCGGCGGCGCTGCGCAGCACGTGGCGCAGCTGGCGCAGGTTGCCGGGCCATGCATAGGCCATGAGCAGGCGTTCGGCGTCTTCGCCGAGGCGGCTGTCGCTACCGCCCTCGTCCTTCAGAACGTCGTGGATCAGCTCGCGCTTGTCGGTGCGGTCGCGCAGCGGGGGCAAGTCGAGTTCGATGCCGGCCAGCCGGTAATAAAGGTCTTCGCGGAAGCGGCCTTCGCGCACCAGGCTTGGCAGGTGTTGATGGCTTGCGCTCACGAGCTGAAAGTCGACCGGATGCGTTTCCTCGGTGCCGAGCGGCGTGACCTGGCGCTCGTCGAGCACGCGCAACAGGCGGGCCTGCAGTTCCAGCGGCATGTCGGCAATTTCATCGAGGAACAGCGTGCCGCCGTCGGCTTGCAAAATCTTGCCGCGCCGGCCGCTGCGCTGCGCACCCGTGAAGGCGCCCGCCTTGTAGCCGAAGAGCTCGGATTCGATCAGCGTCTCGGGCAGGCTCGCGCAATTGACGGCCACGAAGGCGCCTTCGGCATGCGGGCTGGTCTCGTGGATGGCGCGCGCGAACACCTCCTTGCCCGAGCCTGTTTCGCCGCACAGCAGCACGGGCGTGCGGCGCGCGACCACACGACGGGCGGTGTCCAGGTGCGCAACGAGGCGTGCGTCCTTGAAGGTGCGAATGCCGGGCGCGCGCGGGGCCGATGGGCGCGACGGTGCGCGGAAGGCTTCGACACCGGTCTCCGCCACGATGGGACCCGAACCCGCGCCGACTGCACGCGTTGCGCGCGACGGCGTTGCCGCATCGGAGGCGGGCCGACGCGCCACCGCAAAGAAGCGCAGCGCCGCGTTGGCTCGGTAGGCGACCACCGGATGAAATGAAGAAGAAAGACTGCGCTGCACGATGTCTTCGAGCGAGGTCTGGAACAGATCATCGATGCGCTGCGTGCGGATCTCGTCCATCGTCTGCACGCCGAGCTGGAACAGCGCGCTGCGGTTGGCCGCGAGAATGCGTCCGTCGTCGCCCACCGCGAGCTTGCCTTCGTGCAGCGTGTAGACGAACTCCGGCCGGCTGTGGAAGTGCAGCGGATGCGCATTCGAGAAGCGCTTGTCGATGAGCCGGTTCTCGATCATGCGTGCCGTCATGCCGAGCAGCACCAGCACGTGCTGCTGCATCAGGCTGGAGCGGCTGGTCACGTCGAGCACGGCGATGATCTCGCCGGATGGATCGAACACCGGCACCGCCGAACAGGTGAGCTGTGTGAAGTGGCTGAAGAAGTGTTCTTCGCGCCGCACGGAGATCGGATGTGCGGCGGCGAGGCAAGTGCCCATGCCGTTGGTGCCGGCCTCGGCCTCGCCCCACATGCCGCCTGCGCGCAGGCCCATGGGCTCAGCCTCGGCCGCGAACTCGGGCGAGGACACCATGTGCACGATGACGCCGTCGGTATCGGTCAGCACCACGGCGGATTCCGCATCCGCGAGCTGCTGGTAGAGCGTGGTCATTTCGTAGCGCGCGCACTCGATCACGTCGGCATGCTGGTTGCGCCGGCTCTGCAAGGCCGAAGAAGCAACGATCACGGGCTCCCGCGGGCGGCCGGGATCGAGCTGGTACTGATTCAGGCAACGGCTCCAGGAGCGCGTGACCAGATCATTGCCCTCCTCGTGGAAGCCCCGCCTCACCACGTCGAGCACACGGTCGGCGTGCCTGTCGCCTTGTCGCAGCGTCACTGTCATTGGATTACTCCGGCGCGTTCCATATGTCTCCTTGGTCGGCCCATTGTTATTCCTGCTGAGTTACTGCGCACCGGGTGAAACACCAAGCACTCGCAGCAGCCCTGCGGCGGGTCCGATCTCTGGCCTGCATTTTGCAGATGAATCCTGTCGTTGGCTGACTTGCCTGCTGTCCGACACACTTTCAAACACATTCGAATCACTGGAGACACCCCTTGAACACCAGCTCGCGTCCTTCCAACGCTCCCTTCGCTTCGACTGTCTCGCATGCGGAGGCGACTGTGCCCATGGACCTGATCTTCATTGAAGGCTTCAGCGGTCAGACGGTAATCGGCATCCATGATTCGGAGCTGCATCAGGCGCAGCCGCTGGTGATCGACGTGCATGCCGGCGTGCCGCGCGCGCGCGCCTGCGACACCGACCGCATCGGCGACACGATCGACTACGGCGTGGTGCGCGAACGGCTGGTGCGTCTTATGGCCGAGCACCGGCTGCAACTGCTCGAGGCCTTTGCCGAGGCCATTGCCGATATCCTCATCGACGAGTTCGGAGCCAGCTGGGCACGCGTGAAGGTGGTGAAGCCGCGCAAGTTCGACGACGTGCAGGCGGTGGGCGTGCAGATCGAACGCCATGCGCCCACGCATCGCGCTTCCAAGTCGGCCCCAGGTGCCACGGTGCTGAACTTTCTCGCCAGCGGCATGGTGCCTGCCAAGCACTGAACAGTGCCCTCCGCCGCCTCTTGCGGCGGAAGATGGAAAAAAACCGACGCGGTTCACGCGTCGGTTTTTGTTTGTGCGCTTCAAAGACGGAAGGCTTACAGATGGGCGGCGAACGGGTGCGCCGTCGTGCCCTTCTTGTCCACCACCTCGGCGGCGGTCGGCAAGCCAGCCACTGCGCGCTGGATGGACTCGCGGGTGGCCTGGTAGTTGAAGTCCTGGATCTTCTTGTCGTCGTCGGCAAGCCAGTGGATGAACACGCCGACGCAGATGAACAGGTTGTCCGCCTCCGCCATGGGGATGGTGCCATCCTCGACACTGTCTGCCACTGCCAGGGCCACGCCGCGCTGCGCCGGGCCGAACATCTGCACCGCCTGCTTTGCGCCCTTGATGGTCACTTTGTTGAACATCACGGTAGCCGGTTTGGTCAGCAGGTTGGGCGCCACGACTGCGAGCAGCGAGGTGAAGCCGTCCTTGTTGTTCGTCAACGCGTTGGCGAAGGCGGTCTCGGCAGCGCTGCCGCGCGGCCCGATGATCAGGTCGATATGGGCTACTTCATTGCCGTCGCCAACAAGCGATTCGCCCACCATCAGTCGATCGATTTTTGCCATGGTTTCGAGTCTCCTCTCAGAGGTCCAAGGTGATTAGGTTCATTACGACACCGGTCAGGAAGACCAGCGCAATGCCATGGGTATCACGATCCGTGCCATGCGCTTGCCGCATCGCGCGTGGGCGCCGCGCACGAGCGGATCCAGCCTGAAAGCAGCAGCGCCGCCACGGTGAAATCGGCGCTTGTCCCAGGGTTGACGCCTGCGGCCTTGAGCGAAAGGTCCCACTCGGCAAAGGCAGGATCGGCATCGAGCACGGTGCCGGCGGCGGCACGCTCGCGCCAGCCTTGCGCCGCCGTCATGACAGTGTGTGCCACGCGCTCGCCGTGTTTTCGAACAATGTGTGAATCGGGAAAGGCACCCAGGCAAGCGAGGTAAAGCCGTTGGACCGAAGCCACAGTGGCTGTATCCGGCGGCGTCTCCGCATCGGCGGGCGCCTCCACGCAGCCAGGCTGGAAGACCGGTGCCTGGAACGCCAGGGCGAACAGGTCGGCAAAGCCGTCGCGGTACTGGCGCGCAATGAGGTCGCGGTCGGCGGCCAGCGCCATGGCGGCGCGCAGGTCGATGGTGGGGGCGTCGTGCACGTCCTGCTCTGCGGCGCTTCCGAGGCCGCCCGGATGCGCGCGCGCGATGGCCCTGTAGGCGGCACTGGCGTCGTCGATGTCCAGCGTGGCCAGCACGCTCTCAATGGCGGCGCGCAATGCAGCGGGCGTCGCGGCGGCGGGATGCTGTTCGATGGCGAGTGCAACCGGGGCGCACAGCAGAAGGATGCCGAGGTTGGTGTTGCATCCCGCCACGCCCCATGTGGCCTCCACCGCGGCCTCGATGCGCTCGCCTACGGAGCGGCCGGTCTCGAACAGCGGCACGGCCGCGGCGCGCGCGCTGGCGATGAACATCGACGCCTGCATGCCATGGCCGGGCGAAGCCAGGCTCACGTTGCCCGGCTTGCGCACCGCCACGTCGAGCCAGCAGGCCCGAAGGAAACAGGCCCGTGCGCGCTCGATGGCCTCTGCGCGCATGGCCATCAGGCGCGGCGCTCTGGCGCAACGCCCGCCTGCGCGGCGCTGTGTGCCTGCGCCAACTTGCGGTCGATCAGGTCATCGACGATGGCGCGTGCGATGTTGAAGCCCGTGACGCGCTGCAGGCCTTGCCACGCGGCCACGCCGTTGACCTCCAGCACCTGGATCTTCGGCCCGCTGGCGGCGGCAATGAGGTCCACGCCCGCATAGTCCATGTCGAGCGCCCGGGCCGCGCCTTCGGCCATCTGCGCGAGCGCTGGCTCCAGCTCGGCCGGCTCGCAGCGTGCGCCCTGCGCGACGTTGTGGACCCAGTGCGTGCTGACGCGCCGCATTGCCGTGATGGCACGCCCGCCCACCACCATCACGCGCCAGTCGAAACCAGGCGATGACATCGGCGGAACGAAGCGCTGCAGATAGGCCAGGCCCGCATAGCCGGCATCGATGTCGGGCATGGGGTGGTGCACGCCGTCGACCTTGCCCACGAGCCGGAGGTTCTTGCCTTGCGATCCGAACAAGGGTTTGAGCACCAGCGCATGTCCCGCCGCCACCTCGCGCATCGCGATGCGCCGCGCCTGCGCCGCCGACTCGGTGGCCCATGTGGCCGGTGCCGGTATGCGCGCGGCATGCAGCAGCAAGCTGGTCATCGACTTGTCGACCGTGCGCTCGATGGCGCGCGCATCGTTGTAGACCGGCACGCCGAGTTCGCGCAACGCATGCAGCACGCCGAGCCGCTTGGTGACCTGCTCGAAGCTTCCGCCGGCAATGCCGCGCACCAGCACCGCATCGGGCAGTTCGCGCCCATAGCCAGGAATGACCAGGCCGTGCCAAGCGGCGGTGGTGTCGATGTTGCAGTCGGCCAGATCGACACAGCGCCCCACCGCGCCGCGTGCACGCAGCGCGGCTTGCAGCTGGCGGGTGTGCCAGCCGATTTCATCGGTCATGATGACGACGCGAGTGGTCATGGGCTTGCCTTCATGCTTCCTGCAGCCAAAGCCGCTGCAGCAACCCCATCTCCTGCGCTCCGCCGTGCCAGGTGTTGCCGCTGTCGATGTTGCTGACCCACACCTCGGCCGGCGCAAACAGCGCGCCGTCGATCTTGTAGAAGTCGTAGTCGACCTCCTTGAAGATGTGCGCGAAGGAACGGCCGTGATCGCGTGAATTGCGCGACGGCAGCGCACGGGCCAGCTCGCGCGCCGCGGCGTCATCGCCGCGAACCGTGAGGTGCACTCGGCCGCCGTACAGGATGGCGTCGTTGGTGCGGCCCATGGCCTCGACACCATCTGCGCTCGGCGACGGCAACGGCGCGGTGCCGGCACCATCGACGATGTTGGCAAGCGCAAAGCCCAGTTCGTGAGCCTTGTGCAGCGCCACCTCGAGCACGCGCGCCACCACCTGCGTCGTGCCCGCCAGGCTGGTGGTGGGCGTGAGGATCAGCGTCAGCGCCTCGGGAGCCAGATCGCAATCGCGCAGCAGCTTGTCGATGACGATCTTCGGCGGCGCCCGGTCGACCTCGAGCACCAGCACGCCGCAGGGTGCATGGTCGCGGTAGTCCAGTTCGGCAAAGAGTTTTTCCTTCACAGCCAGTGCACGCGCCGGACCGGAGCCGAGCGAAAAGAACTTCTTGCCACCGGTCTCTTCCTTGCTGGCCGAGAGGCTCCATCCCGCGTACTGGCTGCCCAGGCAGGCCAGCACCGGCTGCGAGCTGCGCACGTCGAGCCACGTGGGCCAGCCCTCGCCAGCCGAGCCGCTTCGCAGGTTCACATGCCCGAGCCCGCCCATGCAGATCTCGCCCACTTGCAGGCCCGCCGCCACGCTGCCGGGCGCGTCGATGCCGGCATCGACGATGTGCACGCCGGTGTCGTCACGCCGCACCCGCAATCCGAGCGCGTCGGCGTCCGCCAGCAGCCGCTCGACCAGCGGACGGGCCAGCAGGTTGACGCTCAGGCCCGCGGCGGCCGTGGGCGAGGATATATTGCTCATGCGTGGGTCTCCAATGATTGCAGCAGCCGTTCACGGCCTTCGTTCAAGCGGGTTCTCACCTCCTGCGCGCTGGTGCCGCTGGCGGTCAAGGTGCACACGGGGTCGTCGATGTCGAAACGCTGGCCCGCGGCCGGTACGTCTCGCAGTCCTGGCCATGCGGCGAGACGATCTGCCGCTGACGCATCCAGCTCTATCGCTTGGCGCGCGAAGACGATCTCGATGCCTTCGATGTCCTGCGCGGGCAAAGGCGTCGATGGCAGTTCGCCGTGCAGGCAGGCGCGCAGGTGCGCCTGAATGACGCCTGGGGTGCCTTCAGGCCAGCGGTAGAGGCTCATGCTGGCCGGCGGACGCGGGTTGATCTCGAGCACGCCAAGGGTGTCGCCGTCGCGCATGAAGTCGAGGCTGCAGAGGCCGCGCAGTTCGAACTCCACCGTCAATGCACGCGCGACCTCTGTCATGCGGTTCGCAAGCTCGTCCGCCAAAGGCACCGGCCCAACGGCACCGCAGAACACGTAGGGCCGCGTGCCAAAGCGGCGCACGCTCTGCTCGTTGAAGCCGAGCACATGAACGTCGCGGCCATTGGCGATGAAGGTGGCCGACATCGGCAGCCCGGCCATCTCGCGCTGGAAGTAGTGGTGCGGCGATGGCGGCTCGTCCATCGACCAGGGCGCATGGCGCACATGCCAGCCGCCGCAGCCGTGCGCGTCTTTCATCAGCCATCCCGCGGGGTCCTCTGGCGGCTGCAGCAACACCTGCGGGAATGGCATGACGTGCGCCGACAGAAATCCGAAGAACGCCGCCGGGTCGCGCAGACGGCGCACGGCGGCGGGCGCGGTGCCGATCAAAGGCAGCACGGCCGCGCCCTCTTCGATCAGGTCGGGCTCGCCTTCGAAGCCGCTGCCTGCGATCCAGCCGAGCACCGGCTCGCCGTCCACGCCCTCTTGTGCCAAGGTGCGCAACGCCGCCATCACGCTGGCTGCATCGATCTGCAAGCTGCCGGGCGCGCCGATCGGCAGCCAGCGCGATGCAGCGCGGCGCGTGTCGGTATCGCCGAAGAGATCGAGCGCGACGACCTTGAAGCCATCGCTTGCCGCCGCCTCGGCCATGGCGCGCGCGGAGATGGCGGCAACAGCAATCGTCGGCATTTTTTTCGAAGGCCTGTCAAGCCGTCTTGGCTGCCTGCTCGACCAGGAACGCGCGTGCCACGGCAAAAGCTTCGGCAAAGCTCAGCACCTGCGCCTTCTCGGCTTCGCACATCTGCACCAGCAGGCGGTGCTGCGTCTGGTACTTGACGTTGCCCACGGCCAGCGCGCCAATGCCCACGGCCTGCGTGCCGGGCAGCGGCTTGGCGTCGTCCATCACGCCCACGCCCGCAATGCCTTCGGGCGGCACGGCGTTCACGTCGGCCGCCACCTTGAGCCGCGTCGCGGCGCCGAGCGCTTCGGCGGACACCACCTGCACGCCCGCGGCCGCGCAGGCCAGCAGCACGTCGGCATCGGCGATGGAGCGGCGCACCGCGTCGGGGTCTCCGCCCGAGAGGCCGTGCAGCTTCACCCCGAAGCGCTGCCCGGTTTCGTCCGCGGCCTCCTGCGCCGCGTCGATGCCGTTGCGGCTCGACAGGTACACGTCGGCCCCGGCTTGCGCCGCGATCACACCGGCCACGCGTCCGACCGGGCCCGTGCCGCCGAGGATCACCACGCGCTGGCCTTCCAGGCCGTGGCCGTGGTTGCGCTTCAACGCGGCTTCCACGCACGCCACCATGGCCGCGGCCGTGGTGTAGGCACCGCTCGGGTCGGCCATCAGCGAGACCACGAAGGGCTTGACCATCGAGGTGCGTGCGCGCTCGAGCATGTCGGCCGCCAGCTGCGCATCGCGCCCGCCGATGAAGATGCCGGTGCGCGCAACGCCCTTGGGCCCGCGCGAGAAGATGGTGTCCTGGGTGAGCCCCGTGATACGGTCGATGGCCACCCCGCAATAGGGCACGATGATCTGGTAGCCCGCGTCCGCCGCCATGTTGATGTCGAACGGGCTCATCTGGGGGCCAGGGGTGAACATGTGGAGGATGCGGGGACGTTCCATGTGAGAGAGCCTGCGTTGGAGTGGTTGAAAAAAGTAGGCGGACGGCTTCAGCGCGTGCGCGGCGGCGCGTTGCGGTCACGCACCACGGCACCGCGGTTGCGGCCGGTGACGATGCGGATCTCGAGCGCCGGGTCGACATGCCCGCCGGCCCGAGCGGCGTCGACGAGCAGTTGGGCGCGGGTTTCCGACTGCACGATCGCAAAGCCGGTCGGGCCCCATGAGCTTTGCCCGATGGCTGCGCCGTTGGCGCGGCTCGCATCGGCGAACCATTGCATCAGCCGCGCGACAGCCAGGCTGGTGAAGACACCGCCCTGCGCCGGCGCGAAGTGCTCGCCGAGCAGCTGCTGCATATGGTTGATGCCGGCGGCAAACGGCGCGAACTCCTCGCTCGCAGCGCCGGGCAGCACGCGCATCAGCACCTGGTGGCAGATGTCGGCGGCCGCCGTTTGCGGCAGCGGCGGCAAGGCTGCAATGGCGCTTTTTTCGGCACCTCCCGAGAGGCCGCGGTGTCCAGGGTCCTGGACCACGATGATTCGCCAATCCTCCGGAAATGGAATGCGCGAGAGCAGCGGCGCCGGCAGGCCGTCGGCCCCGGGACCGCCGTCGAGCAGCAGGCCGCCGGTATCGAAGCCCGCAATGCCGATGCCCGACCGCAAGCCGCGGCCGAGCCAATGCGCCAGCGTTGCGGTGCTCGCGTCCAGGCCATGCCACTCGGCAAAGGCGCGCCCGATGGCCGTGGCGAGTTGCGTACCCGAACCGAAGCCCGCATGCGGCGGCAGCACCTGGCAGAGGCGCAGCGCCAGCGGCGCATGGCACCCGCTGCGCTGCCGAAGCGCCGAGAGATGCGCGGCGGCGCGGCCCAGTTCGGCTTCGGCCGCAGGCGTGTCGGCCGCCAGGTGGTCCGACGATGAAGCGGACAACTCGAGCTCGGTCGTGAAACCGTTGATCACCACGCCCAGGCTGCCAAAGGCGCGCCCCAGGGAGCCGGAGGGATCGAGAAAGCCCAGGTGCAGGCGCCCGGGGGCGCTCACGCTCACCATGCGAATGCCCAGGTCGTGCCGGGGGGCGAAGGCGAGATCGGCGGAGTTCATGGGCGGTGGTGGGCGACGCGGCGAAGTCATGGACCCGCTTGTCATAGCAAGGCCCGTTCCGTCCGCGCCTTCACAGGGGCGCACTGCTGAGTCGCGCGTGGAGAAGCGCGGCGATGTTCCAGGAGCGGGACAATGTGTCACGCGGACCGGCTGCGGCGTCGTCGAAGGCCGTTGTCCTCCGCCGCCTCTGGTCCTGGCAAGGTATCGAAGTGTGAAGACAGCCAGGCGCGCGCAACACGCGCGGCGCTGACGCATCTAGGCGCCACGGCTCCTCCCGACGGATGAGTGCGCCAATGCCACTGCGCATCATCCTTTGGGTGACAACTTTCGGCCTATGGACATGGCGCAGTCGCGCGGTTCAGCATCGACATCCCGCTTCGTACGCGAGCCTGGGTGACCGCAGACGCCTCCCTCGAAGTTCTTATTCCTGACGGAGTATTTTTTCAGCAAAGGAGTGTTTCATGCCCGCGCTAAATTTGACGGCCGGTTCGACCGTCACTCTGGACGAATCCGCCAATTTGCAGAACCTTGCGACTTCGCCCGCTGTTGCGGGCGACAGTAACGACAACGACATTGCCGCAAGTTCGCTGCCGACTGCCTTCAGCACCCGCCTGGCGACCCAGAATGTCGGGACCGCCATCAACGCCGCCTTGAGCGGCTACGACGGCACGAATACCGGCACCAACGCATTCACATTCACCGTGTCCGGAACGGTGAGCGATCTTGCATTCACGGACACCAACGGCGCTTTGTTCAACGGTGCCGACAGCGGCCTCAATACCACCGACGGCGAAGATATCTTCCTTTACACCGACACAACCAACAACAACATCGTCTACGGGAAGACGGCCCTCAATGTCGTCGTGTTTGCGGCCTACCTGGAGGAAACCGGAACACCTGTGTCAGGCGCGAAGCTCTGGACGGTTCAATACGAAGCAATATCGAATCCCGACGCTTCGAACCCGGACGACCCCGTCAATCTTGCAGACAAGATATTTGTCTCCGTCACTTCGGATAACGCGTTTTCTTTTGCCAATGTGCCCTCAGGCCAGAATCTGTTCGCAATGTTCGGCAATGCGACCACCGCCATCGTCGTGACTGGCAAGAATCCGGCGAATGAATCGACGGGCGCTAAATTCAACGAAGGAGACACGGTCAATTCCAGTCAGGGCGGCGGGTTCACGAGCCTGGGTACCAACAACCAGATGATTGATCCTCCCGGCGCCAAGAGCCCTGCCGAAGGGATGTATTTCACTTTCGTGAGTGGCGCAAGCACCGACGACACGGTTCCCAATCTCGATCAGAATGAGGCCGACGAAGAATCGAACATCGATTTCACCGGCCTTGTCAGCACCACATCGGCAGCTTTCACGGTCGCGCAATTGCAGCCCGATAAAGCGGCCACTATCAAGATCAGTGCCTTTACGACAGTGCTGGCAACTGGCGACGATTATGTGGACAACCTTCAAAATAATACGGCCGTCAATATCAGTTCGGTCGTCGTCCGTGATTCAGCCGGAAACCTCGTAACCGGCCTGTCCATTGATCTCAGCGGTGACACCGCCGTGATCAGCGGAGTCAAGGCCGGCTATGTGATCGAATACCAGACGAGTGGCGGCCACAACCGCGTATTGATTGAAAACGTCGGCTCGACCGACAAGAATTTCAACGCCAGTTTCGACATCGGTGGATTCAGTCTGCCCCAGACCATGCAGTCGACGGGAGAAGTCGGCTCCATGATGATCTTCGAGGACGACGGGCCGTCGGCCGCGCTTGCGGCACCCACCGACACGGTGCTGCTCAACACGCAGGACGCCGACACCATCGGCGCGGCCACCGACTCGGACACGCAGGACTTCTCAACCGCCTTCAGCGCGGCGACGGTCAACTACGGCGCCGACGGGCCAGGCACCACCACGTCGAGCTTCGCACTGGGCGTGGCCACGCAGGGTGGCGACTCAGGGCTCAAGAGCGATGGCGCCACCATCTACCTGTACCTGGTGGGCGGCAAGGTTATCGGATCGACGTCGGCCACCGAGGCCGGCATCACGGCGGGTAACACCATCTTCGACGTCGCGGTCAGCGCGGCCGGCTCGGTCACGCTGCAGCAGTTTGCCGAGATCGACCATGCGCTGCCAGGTGATTCGTCCAACTACGCGGCCCAGGAGGCCTCACTGGCCGACACGCTGGTCACCCTGACCCAGACCGTGACGGTCACCGACGGGGATGGCGACACGGCGACCGATTCCGAGGTGCTCAACATCGGTGCCAACATCAAGTTCGACGACGACGGTCCGTCCGTCTCGCTGACAGCGCCCACCGACACGGTGCTGCTCAACACGCAGGATGCCGACACCATCGGCGCGGCCACCGACTCGGACACGCAGGACTTCTCGACCGCCTTCAGCGCGGCCTCGGTCAACTACGGCGCCGACGGGCCGGGCACCACCACGTCGAGCTTCGCACTGGGCGTGGCCACGCAGGGTGGTGACTCAGGGCTCAAGAGCGATGGCGCCACCATCTACCTGTACCTGGTGGGCGGCAAGGTCATCGGATCGACGTCGGCCACCGAAGCCGGCATTCTTGCCACCAACACCATCTTCGACGTCGCGGTCAGCGCAGCCGGCTCGGTCACGCTGCAGCAGTTTGCCGAGATCGACCACGCGCTGCCGGGTGACTCGTCCAACTACGCGGCCCAGGAGGCCTCGCTGGCCGACACGCTGGTCACCCTGACCCAGACCGTGACGGTCACCGACGGGGATGGCGACACGGCGACCGATTCCGAGGTGCTCAACATCGGTGCCAACATCAAGTTCGACGACGACGGTCCGTCCGTCTCGCTGACAGCGCCCACCGACACGGTGCTGCTCAACACGCAGGATGCCGACACCATCGGCGCGGCCACCGACTCGGACACGCAGGACTTCTCGACCGCCTTCAGCGCGGCGACGGTCAACTACGGCGCCGACGGGCCGGGCACCACCACGTCGAGCTTCACACTGGGCGTGGCCACGCAGGGTGGTGACTCAGGGCTCAAGAGCGATGGCGCCACCATCCGGCTGTACCTGGTGGCCGGCAAGGTCATCGGTTCTACATCGGCCACCGAGGCCGGCATCACGGCGGGTAACACCATCTTCGACGTCGCGGTCAGCGCAGCCGGCTCGGTCACGCTGCAGCAGTTCGCCGAGATCGACCACGCACTGCCGGGTGATTCGTCCAACTACGCGGCCCAGGAGGCCACGTTGGCCGACACGCTGGTCACCCTGACCCAGACCGTGACGGTCACCGACGGGGATGGCGACACGGCGACCGATTCCGAGGTGCTCAACATCGGGGCCAACATCAAGTTCGATGACGACGGTCCGTCCGTCTCGCTGACAGCGCCCACCGACACGGTGGTGCTCAACACGCAGGACGCACAGACCATTGGCGCAGCCACCGACTCCGACACGCAGAGCTTTGCGGCCGCCTTTGGCACGGCCTCGGTCAACTACGGCGCCGACGGGCCGGGCACCACCGTCTCGACCTTCACGCTCGGTGTGGCCACGCAGGGCGGTGACTCAGGGCTCAAGAGCGATGGCGCCACCATCTACTTGTACCTGGTCGGCGGCAAGGTCATCGGTTCTACATCGGCCACCGAGGCCGGCATTCTTGCCACCAACACCATCTTCGACGTGGCGGTCAGCGCAGCCGGGTCGGTGACCTTGCAGCAGTTTGCCGAGATCGACCATGCGCTGCCAGGGTCTTCGTCCAACTATGCGGACCAGGAAGCCACGCTGGCTGACACGCTGATCACGCTCACCAACACGGTGACGGTGACCGACGGGGACGGCGACACCGCCACGGACTCCGAGGTGCTCAACATCGGTGCCAACATCAAGTTCGATGACGACGGTCCGTCCGTGTCGCTGGGAGCGGCCGCCGACACGGTGGTGCTCAACACGCAGGATGCACAGACCATTGGCGCAGCCACCGACTCCGACACGCAGAGCTTTGCAGCCGCCTTTGGCACGGCCTCGGTCAACTACGGCGCCGACGGGCCGGGCACCACCGTCTCGACCTTCACGCTCGGTGTGGCCACGCAGGGCGGTGACTCAGGGCTCAAGAGCGATGGCGCCACCATCCGGTTGTACCTGGTGGCTGGCAAGGTCATCGGGTCGACGTCGGCCACCGAAGCCGGTATCACGGCGGGCAACACCATCTTCGACGTGGCGGTCAGCGCAGCCGGTTCGGTCACGCTGCAGCAGTTTGCCGAGATCGATCACGCGCTGCCAGGTGTGGGGTCGAACTACGCGGACCAGGAAGCCACGCTGGCCGACACGCTGATTACCTTGACCAATTCCGTAACGGTCACCGATGGTGATGGCGACACCGCCAGCGATTCGAAGGTGCTCAACATCGGCGCCAACATCCGGTTCGACGACGACGGCCCGACGGTCACGGCCATCTCCGACCTCACCGGAGCAAACGACGGCCTACCCATTGCGGGAACCTACAACTTCTCCGTGGGCGCGGACGACGTGGACAACTCGCCGACCGACGGCATCGTGCTGACAGGCCTGAGCGGCACGACCGGCGGCGGCCGGCCGATCACCGATGCGACCGTTACGCACTTTGCCGAAGATGCCACGACGGTCACCTACCACTTCAGCTTCAACTACTACCCAGGGCCCACGTCGGCGACGACACAGCCGGCAACCGGCTCGGTCGTCTTCAACAAGACCGACGGCACCTTTACGTTTGACATGGATCAGCTCATCGGTGGACAAACGACGTTCTCCACGAGCTCGCCGCTGGCTTCCTTCAACTACGACACCGAAGGCAACAACTCGCCCGAGATCGTGGTCCAGCAATACAGCAGCGACTTCTTTGGCGTGCTGTCCGCGAGTTCCGCCAAGCCACCGAGCGACACTGGCGATCTGATGTCGGGCAACGATCACGCGTTTGCAGCGGGCGAAATCTTCACCAGCGAGAGCAAAGCCTTCGTCAACGTCGCAACCAACACTCTCGGCGTGAACTCCGACACCGTGCAGGCCGGCGAGTTGCTGAACTTCGACTTCTACAGGTCGAATCCGGTGAGCAGTCCCAACCTCACGAGTCCGCCACAACGGCCCAGCGCGACCATTGTCGGTACGGACAAGGCCTATGCCGACGCAATCAACATCACGCTCGATCAGATCACGGACGGCGAAGACGTGGCGATCCTTCTGAAGTTGTTCGATGCATCGACCAACACCACCACGACACGGCTGCTGATTGCCAACTCCGCGACGGACTATCAATCGGGCACGGGAGGCACGAAGATCGTCAGCATCGGAGAGGACGACTACGACAGCGCCACCTACCAGATCTCTGGCGTGCAGGTGCTGAGCAGCACCGAAGACCTCACCGGCACGGGCGTCAGCCTGAGCACCCATGACGCGGTCACCCTGACCGCGGCCGGGATGAACTATGCCGATACGGCGGACAACGACGTGTTCAAGATCATCAAGATCGATGTGGTCACGGAAACGACCATCAACTCGGACGTGGACCTGAACTTTGCAGGCCAGGTGATCGACGACGATGAGGACTTCGCGAACTTCGACTTCGACGTGCACCTGGAGATCGATGGCATCGCCAACCTGATTGGCACGACCGGCCAGCCAGCGGTGATCGTGTAGCGGGCTCTCAAGCAAGGGAAAAAGGGGGCGGCAAAAATGCCGCCCCCTTTTCATCTGGCCTGCGCCAGGTGTACAAATGCCGGAGTTGCTCATCTGGCACTTGCACTCTATCGCTTGCAATTAGATCGCATGCGATATATCATTCGGCCCATGCCTTCCAAGCCACTTCCCGCCAAGTCCGCAGCCGCCCCCCAGGGCGATGCATTGGCGCTGGACGAGCAGCTCTGCTTCGCCCTCTATTCGACGATGCTGAGCCTCAACAAGGTGTACCGCGGCCTGCTGCGGGGCCTCGACCTGACGTACCTCCAATACCTCGTCATGCTCGTGCTGTGGGAGCAGGACGGCGTGAACGTATCCGAGATCTGCGCACGGCTGGCGCTCGAAACAACCACCCTCACCCCCCTTCTCAAGCGGCTCGAAGCGCGCGGCCTCATCCAGCGGGTGCGGTCGGCAACGGACGAACGGCAGGTGATCGTGTCGCTCACCGCCGAAGGCCGAGCACTACGCGCCAAGGCCAAGGCGCTTCCGTCATGCCTCGCCGAGGCCATGGAGCTGCCGCCCAAGGACATCGTCAAGCTGCGCACGCAGCTGAAAACGCTGCGTTCCAACCTCGACAGGAACGCGTGATGGCCTGCCGCGTCTGCCTTCCTGTTTTTCTCTCGGATTTATATCGCACGCGATATTCATACGAACGATAGTTTTAGTTTGCATTAACCACCACGTCAAAAAAGGAACGCACCATGTCCGCCAACAGCAACAAGAATCTCACTACCGCCGCCCCGACCCGCCGCAGCCTGCTGGTCGGCGGCGCTTCCGTTGCAGCCGGGGCCCTTGTGGGGACCGGCTTCTCCCAAGTGGCATCCGCCGCTTCAACCGCCGCGCCGAAAGCCGGTGCGGTACCTGCATCTTCAAAAGGAAAGCAACTCATGAGCAACACCATCGTCACCAAGGACGGCACCCAGCTTTACTACAAGGACTGGGGATCGGGCCAGCCCGTCGTGTTCAGCCACGGCTGGCCGCTCAATTCCGACAGCTGGGAATCGCAGATGCTGTTCCTTGCATCGCAGGGCTACCGCGCCGTGGCGCATGACCGCCGCGGCCACGGCCGCTCCAGCCAGCCCTGGAACGGCAATGACATGGACACCTACGCCGACGACCTGGCCACTGTCATCGAAACGCTGGACCTGAAGAACGCCATCCTGGTCGGCTTCTCGACTGGCGGCGGCGAGGTGGCGCGCTACATCGGCCGCCACGGCACCAAGCGCGTGGCCAAGGCCGCGTTGATCTCGGCCGTGCCGCCGCAAATGCTGAAGACCGCCGCCAATCCGGGCGGCCTGCCGATGGAGGTGTTCGACGGCCTGCGCGCGGCCCAGCTCGCGAACCGTTCGCAGTTCTACAAGGACTTGCCCACGGGTCCGTTCTTCGGCTTCAACCGTCCGGGAGCGAAGGTCTCGCAAGGCTTGATCGACGCGTGGTGGACGCAGGGCATGATGGCCGGCCACAAGAACACCTATGACTCGATCAAGGCGTTCTCGGAAACCGACTTCACCGAAGACCTGAAGAAGTTCGACGTGCCCACGCTCATCGTCCACGGCGACGACGACCAGATCGTGCCGATCGGCGCTTCGGGCCTGGCATCGGCCAAGCTGGTGAAGAACAACAAGCTCATCGTCTATCCGGGCGCGCCGCATGGGCTGACGGATACGCACAAGGACAAGTTCAACGCGGATTTGCTGGCGTTCATCAAGTCCTGAGCGTTCCACCGGCCCTGTAGCAGGGCCTCTTGCCCCCTCTCCCTCTGGGAGAGGGTTGGGGTGAGGGCGTCGGCGTCGATGAAACGGCCGCGCCTCATCACAAGCACATGCCCTCACCCCTGCCCTCTCCCAGAGGGAGAGGGAGAAAGACCTCAGGCCGCTTCGTACCACCGGTCCTTCGAAAGCATCACCCGGTGGTGCCCACACCCCGCCGGCATCATCGGAAAGCAGTTCTCCTGTGCAGCAACCTGCACGTCGAGGAAAAACGGCCCTTCGCTGCCAAGGCATTCTGCAAGCGCCGCCTCCAGCTCGGCCGGATCACTCACGCGCCGCGCACCCCAACCAAAAGCCTTGGCCAGTGCCACGAAATCGGGCAGCGCCTCGTTCCAGCTGTGGCTCAGCCGGTTGCCGTGGTTGAGCTCCTGCCACTGGCGCACCATGCCCATGTAGCCGTTGTTGCACAGCACCAGCTTCACCGGCGTGCGGTGCTGCACAGCCGTTGAAAGCTCCTGGATGTTCATCAGCACCGACGCATCGCCGCTCACGCACACCGTGAGCGCGCCAGGGTGCGCAACCTGCGCGCCAATGGCTGCCGGCAATCCGTAGCCCATCGTGCCGGCGCCGCCCGATGTGAGCCAGCGCCGCGGCCGATCGAAGCGCAGGTATTGCGCGGCCCACATCTGGTGCTGTCCCACGTCGGTCGACACGATGGCATCGCGCCCGGCGATGGCGCGCTGCAATGACGACATCAGCTGCTGCGGCAGGATCGCATCAGCGCGCGGCGTGAAGCCAAGGCAATCTTCCGCCCGCCAGCGTTCGATGCGCTGCCACCAGGGCGCAAGGCGCTCCGGCGCAAAGTCGTTCGCGGGCAACAGCGCGAGCAGGGCTTGGACGATGTCGCCGCAATCGCCCACCATCGGCACGTCGACCTTCACCACCTTGTTGATGCTGCCCGGATCGATGTCGATGTGAATCTTGCGCGCATGCGGACAGAACTCGTCGAGCTTGCCGGTCACGCGGTCGTCGAAGCGTGCGCCGACGCATACGACCAGGTCGGCCTCGTGCATGGCCAGGTTGGCTTCGAGCATGCCGTGCATGCCCAGCATGCCGATGAACTTCGGGTCCGATGCGGGAAAGGCGCCCAGCCCCATCAGCGTGAGCGTGCACGGCGCGTGCAGGCGGTGCGCCAGCTGCGCGAAGGCTTCGCACGCGGCGGGGCCCGAGTTGATCAGCCCTCCGCCGCCATAGAGCACTGGGCGGCGAGCCGTCGAGATCAGGTCGGCCGCGCGCTGCAGCATGGCCCTTGGCGGCAGCGCGGCCCTGCCCGTGCGCAGCGCACGCAGCGGCCGGGGTTCGGCACCGTGCCCAAGCCGCATGAGCTGCACATCCTTGGGCACGTCGAGCAGCACCGGCCCGGGCCGCCCCGATGCGGCGATCTCCAGCGCGCGGCGCACCAGCTGCGGCACGTCGTCGGGCGCGCGCACCTGCTGGTTCCACTTGGTCACCGACCTGGACATGCCGAGCGCGTCGCTCTCCTGAAAGGCCTGCGTGCCGATCACCCCCGTCGCCACTTGCCCGCTGATGCACAAGAGCGGCACCGAGTCGCTGATGGCGTCGAGCAGGCCGCTGATGGTGTTGCCCACGCCCGGCCCAGACGTGACGAGCACCACACCCACGCGTCCCGTGGTGCGCGCATAGCCTTCGGCGGCATGCACTGCGGCCTGCTCGTGCCGCACAAGCACGTGGCGCAGCCGCGGCTCGCCGTGGAGCGCGTCATAGAGCGGCAGCGCGGCGCCGCCGGGGTAGCCGAAAAGAGTGTCGACGCCGCATTCGACCAATGTGTCGAGCAGCGCCTCGGCCCCATTGCGCACGCGGGTCGCATCGACGGAGCCCGCGTGCTGAAGGGATGGAGAAGAAGTGGGAGGAAGGTCGAGCAGTCGCATGCCGTCGATTCTTCCGATTCTGATGCAGAATTTGCGTCTTTCTTTTGGCTCATTCACCCCATTTAATGAAAACCCTTCGGAAAATACCCACCAAAGAAGAAGGATCTTTCGACAAGATCGACATGGCGATCCTGCGGGTGCTGCTGCTCGACTCGCGCAAGACCCTGCAGGAGATCGGCCAAGAGGTCGGCCTGTCGCCCACCAGTTGCTGGACGCGCATCAAAAAGCTGGAGGCTCAGGGCGTGATCAAGCGCTACACCATCGACGTCGATCCGTCCAAGCTCGGCTATCACGATTCGGTCATCGTGCAGGTCACGCTCGAAAGCCACACCGACGAAACGCTGTACGACTTCGGCCGCGTGCTCGCAACCATTCCGGAGATCCAGGAGGCGTATCTCGTGTCAGGCGACTACGACTACTACATCCGCATCGCGGTGCGCGACACGCGCGACTACGAGCGGCTGCTGCGCGAAAAGCTCTACAAGATCCCCGGCATCCGCCACAGCAAATCGCACTTCGTGCTGCGCGTGCTGAAGGAGACCAGCGTGCCTGTCATCTGACGGGCAAGGAATCAACGCACGAGCCAGCCGTTGATCTCGTCGATGACCTCGGTCTTGGGGCCGCCCGCAAGCGCCTGCAAGCGTACGCGCGACAGCATGTAGACAAAGCGGGCCTGTGCCAGGTCGCGCTGCGCGGAAACCTTCAGCTGCTCCGCATTCAGCACGTCGGGCAAGGTGCGGCTGCCGGCCTCGAACGATCGGCTGTTCGAGATGACGACCTGCTCCGCGGACCGCACCGCCTGTTCGAGCGCCCGCACCCGGAGGACGCCTTCCGTCACACCGCGGAACTCGCGATGCAGGCGCACCCCCAGGTCGCGGCGCATGGCTTCGAGGGCCTCTTCGGCACGCTGCTGCCCTGCAAGCGCCTGCCTCACGGTCGAACTCACGTAGCCGCCGGCATAGAGCGGAATGTTGAGTTGCAGGCCGATGGACCGATTGGTGTAGCGGGTCTTGATGCTGGTGATCGTGTCGCTGTCGTTGCGCGACCACTGGGCGACGGCGTCCAAGGTTGGGTAGTGGCCGGCTTGGGCCTTCTCCACCTCGTATTTGGCCGCTTCGACTTGCGCGACAAGCGACTGGAGTTCCGGGCTGTTGATCTCGGCCTGCTCGACCCAGGCTTCCAGCCGGTCTGGCACCGGCGGGACCAGCCGCATCCTGGACGGATCGAGCGGCGCCAGCCTGTCGATCGGGCGATTGACCAGGCTCTGGATCTGCCTGCGTGTGAAGTCCAGGTTCTGGCGCGCCTCGAGTTCCTGCGCCACGTTGAGGTCCAGCGCCGCACGTGCTTCGTCAATGTCGGTTCGCGTGCCCAAGCCTGCGCTGAAACGCTTCTGCGCGGCATCGAACTGGGTCGTGTAGGCCGTCTTCTGCGCCAGCACCAGCGCAAGATGTTCCTCGGCCAGGAGCGCCTCGAAATAGGCAGCGCTCACACGAACGCCGACGTTCTGCGTCTCGCGCTCCAGCGTTGCCTCCGCATCGTCGACCTGCGCTCGCGCCTGGCGGTAGTCGGCCAGCAGTTGCATGCGAAAGAGCGGCTGCCGCAAGGTCAACGCTTCGCTGCTGCTGGTGTAGCGCAGGTTTGCGGTGACCAGCTGCCCGGAGGCATCGGGCGAGGTTCGTTCCAGCGAATTTCGATAGCGGGAGACGCTTGCCGACACGCTCGGAAGCAGCTGCGCCCGGGCCTGCGGCAAGCGCTCGCGCCGGGCGTCCGTGGCCGCGCGCACGGCGCGGATCGTCGAGTCTTGAACCAGCGCTTCCCCATAGGTCTGCGACAAGTCGAGCGACCAAGACTGCCCGGAGAACAGGCCGGCGGCAGCAGCAGCGAATGCCAGCAGTTGTTTTTTTTGCTTCACCTTCATTCTTCCGTCATCGAGGCGGCAATGCGCTTGGTGAGCGGATGCAGGAGGTAGACCAGCAGCGAGCGCTCCCCGGTCTTGAAGACCACCTCGACCGGCATGCCCGGCTGCAGCGAACGCTTTCCGAGCTTCTTCAGGCCTTCCGGCGTCACGGCCACGCGCGCCAAGTAGTAGCTCGCGTTGGTCTGCGGGTCGGTCAGCAGGTCGCCAGAAACCGAAACCAGCTTGCCTTGCACCACGAGCTGCGGAGAATGCGCAAAGGATGAGAAGCGCACATCGACCGGTATGCCGGCGCGGATGCGATCGATCAAGTGCGGCGGCACCCGGGTCTCGAGCAGCAAGGGCTCGTTGACAGGAACCACGTCCATCAGTTTTTGCCCCGGCGCGATCACGCCGCCAACGGTCTGCGCCACCAGCGCCACCACCTGGCCCGATGCGGGCGAGCGGATCTCGGTGCGGCCCAGTTCATCGCGCAGGGCGACAAACTTCTCGTAGTCGCCAAGCACTTCGCGGCTGACTTCGGCCTGCTGGGTTTCCACTTCCTTGTGGTACTCCTGCTGCCGGGCAATGGCACGCTGGCGAAGCTCTGCGATGGAGCGCCGCGCGCGGCCCATGTTGCCGATGAGTTCGGCAATGGAGGTGTTCGATTCCGCAACCTGGCGCTCCATTTCCAGCTGGCGATTGCGCGGGGCAAAGCCTTCGCCGACCATCTTGCGCGTCTGGCCCAGTTCTTCGTGCAGAAGCGAAAGCTGCGTTCTGCGGCTGACCAGCATGCTCGAATAAGCTTGAGACAACTCCTGCTGGCCCTGGATGTTCTCTTCGATCGATTGCAGGTCGGCGCGCAAGGCGGCCCGGCGCGACCTGAGCAGTTGCTCCTGGTTGAACATCTGCTGCCGGATCAGCGGGTCCGAGGCCGCCGCCTGCAAGTCCGGATGAAAGTCGATGGTGTTCTGGCCCGCCTGTTCCGCCAGCAGCCGGCTTTGTATGGCGCGAAAACCCAGATAGCGCTGTCGCACGGTTTCAAAGCTCGCCCGGGCCGCGGCGTCGTCGAGCTTGAAGAGCAACTGGCCTTCCTTGACCTGGTCGCCCTCGCCCACCCGCACCTCCTTGAGGATGCCGCCGATCTGGTGCTGAACAGCCTTGCGCTTGGTGTCGATGGCCACCTGCCCCTGGCTCGGCACGCCCTCGTCCAGCGGCGCAAATGCAGCCCACAGCAGAAAGCCGCCGAAACCGGCGGCCAGTGCCCACGCGCCGATGCGCCCTGCGCGGCCGAAATCGCTCTTGAGGCCATTTGCATCGTCCTGCGACCGGTCGACGTCTTCAGCCGGCAACGGGTTGGAGGTGACGTCCCTGAGAAGATTCGGTTTGGCCATTTGAAGCTCCCGGAGATGAATCGATAAATGGACGAAGGCGCCGCCTCAAGCCGACTGCACCAGGGCCACCGTTCGCACCGCAGGCTGCGGGCGACGGAGAGACGCGAGCACGGCGTCGCGTGGGCCGTCCGCGGCCAGCACGCCATCCCTCAAGACCATGAGGCGATCGGCCACGGAGATCGCGCCTTGGCGGTGCGTCACCAGGAATACTGTTTTTCCCTTGGCCTTCAACTGCCGAATGGCGATGACCAGTGCAGCCTCCCCCGCGTCATCGAGGTTGGCGTTCGGCTCATCCAGCACGATGAGCGAAGGGTCGCCATAGATCGCACGCGCCAGGCCGATGCGCTGCTTCTGCCCGCCGGAAAGCAGGCTGCCTGCGTCGCCGATGGGGGTGTCGTAGCCTTTGGGAAAACGCAGGATCGTCTCGTGCATGCCGGCGCTGCTTGCGGCCTCGAGGACCTTGCGCGAATCGACCTCGCCGAGCCGCGCGATGTTTTCGGCGATGGTGCCGCCGAACAACTCCACGTCCTGCGGCAGGTAGCCGATGTGCGGCCCCAGCTCCAGGCGATTCCAGTCACTGATGGGATCGCCGTCTAGCAGCACTGCGCCGGAAGACGCGCCCCAGATGCCCACCATCACCTTCGCCAGCGTCGACTTGCCCGAGCCCGAAGGGCCCAGCACCGCGACCACGGTGCCTGCGGAAACCGCAAACGAAATATTCTTGAGGATGGGTGCGGGGCGGCCCGCGGCACCTGCAAAGACGCCTTGCAGGCTGATGGCCCCGGTCGGTGCGGCCCGGGAAGGAACGTGTTCCTGCTGCGGGTATTCGTCCAACAGTCTTTCGAGCCGCTGGAATGCGCTGCGGCAAGAGACAAAGCCGCGCCACGTGCCGACCAGCTGGTCGATAGGCGCCAGCGCGCGGCTCATCAGCACGTTCGCCGCAATCATGGCGCCTGGCGTCAACTGGCCATCGATCACCAGCAGCGCGCCTGCCCCCAATGCGAGCGACTGCTGGCTGTAGCGAATGAACTTGCTCCAGCCGGCCACGCGGTTGATGAAGCCCTGCGCCATGGCGCCCTTGTCCATGCAAGCCGCATGCTGGCGATTCCAGCGCTTCTGCAGGTTGGCGATCATGCCCATCGATTCGAGCACCTCGATGTTCCGAAGCTTGCCCTGCAAGTCGCCCATCGTTTCGCCTGAGGCTTTCAGCACCTCTTCCGCCGGCGCGACGGTCTGCCGCTGTCCGAACCATGCCAGCGCAGCCTGAACCAGCGCAAAGCCGAGCGCGAGGATGCCCAGCCAGGGATGAAGAAAGAAAATCACCGCGATGTAGATCGGGGTCCAAGGCGCATCGAAGAGCGCAAAGACGCCGGGGCCGGTGAGAAATTGGCGGATCTGGTTGAGGTCCGAGAAGGGCCTGGACTTGTTGGACGCCGACTGGCCGAATTGCCCGAGATAGGCCCGGAAGCTCCCGTTGAACACCCGCGTGCTCAGTTGCCGGTCGAAACGCAGGCTGGCACGCACCAAAAGGCGCGAACGCAGCCATTCCGACAAGGCCAGCGCCACGAACAGCAGCAGCGTGATCAAGGACACCGCGAGCAAGGTCAGTTCGCTCTGGCTGGACAGCACGCGATCGAAAATCTGCAGCATGTAGAGGGTCGGCCCCAGCATGAGCAGGTTGGCCAGGAAGCTGAGCGCCCCTACCAGCAGGAACTCCTTTCGGAATCCCCAAAGTGCGCGCGCCATTTCGCTGCGGTTGAAGAACGATGGTTTTTTCATGGCTGTGGGCTCGCCCCTTCTGGCGCAACGCTCGCGGCGTTTTCGGCGTCGCGCCGTCTCGACACGGGCTGGTTGGCGGCCTTTCGCACGCGGTCCATTGCCTGCTCGCCCGCTTTCCGCAGCGCAGCCAATACTTCGTCGCGCGGGCCGAACCCCTGCATCGCGCCGTCGGACAGCACCAGCATCTTGTCGGCCACGGACAGCACGCTGGTGCGGTGCGTCATGATCACGAACGTGGTGCCGCGCGCCTTGAGATTCAGAATGGCGGCCGTCAACGCGGCATCGCCGGCGTCGTCGAGGCTCGAGTTCGGCTCGTCGAGCACCACCAGTGCGGGATCGCCGTACAGCGCACGCGCCAATGCGACCCGCTGCCGCTGGCCGCCCGACAGCACCGTGCCTTCGGGCCCGATGGGGCTGTCGTAGCCCAGCGGAAGGTTGGTGATGTAGGCATGCAGGTCGACGGCCAGCGCAGCTTCCTTGACCTTTGAAGGCCGCACGTCTCCAAAGCGCGCAATGTTCTCGGCCAGGGTGCCTTCGAACAACTCCACGTCCTGCGGCAGATAGCCGATGTGCGGACCGAGCTCGGTCTTGTCCCATGCGAATACGTCAGCGCCGTCCAACCTCACCTTGCCGCTCGCCGTCGGCCAAAGCCCGACGATCAGGCGTGCCAGCGTCGTCTTTCCCGCAGCAGAAGGACCGACGACGGCAAGCACCTCGCCAGGCAGCAGGCTGAAGGCCACGTTCTTCAAGATGGCCGAGCCACCACCCGGAGCGCCTGCGACAAGGTTTTCGACTTGCAGCGCGCCCTTGGGCGGCGGCAAGGGCATCGTTTCCGGCCGCGGCGCAATGGCGCTCAGCAGGCTGCTCAGCCGCTGCCACGCATCGCCCGCCTGGACCACCGTGCGCCACTGCGCCACCAGCAGCACCAGCGGCGCCAGGGCACGGCCGCCGAGGATCGAGCCGACCACCATCATTCCGGCATCGCCGTTGAGCTGGTTCTTCAGCAGCAGCCAGGCACCCAGGCCAAGCAACAGTGAACCCATGGTGATCTGCATGAACTTGCTGATGGCCTGGTAGGCCCCGGCGCGGTCCGAGGCCACAGCCTCGCGCTGCAAAAAATCGCGCCGCTTGCCCATCCAGCGGCGATGGACGTCACGCAGCATGCCCATCGACTCAATGACCTGCGAGTTTCTGAGGGCAGCATCCGCATATTGCTGCGCTTCGATCGCGCAGCGATTGGCCGACACCAGCGGTGGCCGCGTGTTCCGGTCGTTGAGCCAACCGACGAACACCTGCAAAACTGAGCCCACCACGGCCGACCAGCCCAGCACAGGACTGATCGCGAACATGAGCCCCATGAAGACCAGCGCCACCGGCGCTTCCATCAGCGCCAGCAGCGGCGGTGAATACAGGAACTCCCGCAGCGTACGAAGGTCGTTGAGCGGCTGCGCGGTTCCGCCCGACACGCGCTTGAGACCCGCTTCGAAGATGGCGACGAACACGCGGTCTCGCAGCTTCTGATCGAGCTTCTGCCCCGCCCGGTACATCACCTCCGCGCGCGCCCAGTCGAGCACTTCCATCAGGCAGTAGGCGGCCAGGACCAGCAACGTCAGCATCGCCAGCGTGAGCGTGCTGCGGCTGTTCACGACCCGCCCATACACCTCGAGCATGTAGGCGCTCGGCGCCAGCAAGAGAAGGCCCGAGCACACACTGAACCAGGCCGCCCGCACGAAGTAGGCGTGGAGCGACGTCATCGCCTGCCGCAGTTCGCCGGACTTTTCCTGAGCTTTCATGCCAACTCGCTCCTTTGACATCGATTCGCCTGGAAACAGGCGAAGTGGCAAGGGGCGGCATCGCTGCCTCCCCTTGCCCGAGAGACCGCTACACGACCTCAGGCTGGTTGGTCGTGCCGATCAGGTTGGCGACGCCATCGATCTCCAGGTGTACGTCAAAGTTGAAGTTCGCGTAGTCCGCATCGCCGTCGATCAGCTGGCCCGCAAAGTTCAGGTCCACATCCGAGTTGATGGTGGTCGATGTGATCACGTCGATCTTGATGATCTTGAACACGTCGTTGTCCGATGTATCGGCGTAGTTCATCCCGGCCGCGGTCAGATCGACCGAGCCATGGGTACTCAGGCTGACGCCTGTACCGGTGAGGTCTTCAGTGCTGCTCACGACCTGCACGCCGGCAATCTTGTAGTTAGCGCTGTCGTAGTCGTCCGTGCCGATGCTGACGATCTTCATGCCTCCTCCGGCGGACTGATAGTCCGTCGCAGAGTTGGCAATCAGGAGCGTGGTCGTCGTGTTGGCGCTGTTCGTCTTGCTGACCAACTTCAGCAGAACAGCCACGTCTTCACCGTCCGTGATCTGATCGATCGTGATGTTGATCGCGTCAGCGTAGGCCCTGTCCGTACCGACGATCGTCGCGTCGGGCCTTGGCGGCGGACTCGTCACAGTGGGGTTGCTCACCGGATTCGATCTGTAGTAGTCGAAGTTCAGCAACTCGCCTGCCTGCACGGTGTCGGAGTTCACGCCAAGGGTGCTGGTTGCGACATTGACAAAACCGGCACTCACGCTGTTGAAGGTGTCGCCCGCAACATACTCGTGATCATTGAGAGTGCTTGACACCAGGTCGCTGGTGTCGCTCGGAGGTGTGGCGGCCCTGGCGGACAGCACCCCGAAGAAGTCGTTGCTGTATTTCTGAACCACGATCTCGGGCGAGTTGTTGCCCTCGGTGTCGTAGTTGAAGGTAGCCAGTGGTGCACTCGTGGAGAACGTCGTTTGTCCTCCGAAGATTTGGTCCAGGTCGAAGCTGTAAGTACCGTTCGTCTTGTTAAAGATGACCGAGCCGGTTGCGGCCTGTGTCGTCGTCGAGGTGGGCCCTGGGTAGTAGTTGAAGCTGAAGTGGTAAGTGACCGTCGTGGCGTCTTCGGCAAAGTGCGTGACGGCCGTATCGGTGATCGGCCGTCCGCCGGCAGTCGTGCCGGTCAGGCCTGTCCCTGTCAGCACGATGCCGTCGGTCGAGGCGTTGTCCACGTCGTCAGCGCCCACGGAGAAGTTGTAGGTTCCCGCAATGGGCTGGCCGTCGTTTGCTCCGGTGAGGTCGGAGATAGCGGTCACCGTTGGGCCGTGGTCGTCGAACTTGATGTTAGCGCCGATGTTGAGCAGCTTCGAATCGCTGGCGGTGTCGCCATCTCCGTCGGTGAGCGTCACCGTGTTGGTCAGGGTGATCAGCGTGTCGGTCATCGTGGCCTGCTGGGCCGCGTAGTTGGATCCGACGCCCGGACCCGCGTGGTCAATTTCGGCGAACTGCTGAGGCGTGACCGAGCCGGCTCCACTGACCGCGACGTCGAAGATGGTGTTGCCCACCGTGATGCCAGCCTCGGTGGCCGAAGTCGAACCAATCACCTTGAGGCCCACCACGTATAGCCTGATGGTTGCGCCGTCACTCGTGAGCCCGGAAGAGACGCCCTGGGTCGATACGCCGAGCGTGAAGCTCGAATTGGTGGTGCCCGCCCCGTCGGCGCCATAGCTGCTCGAAGTCACGCCGAAGGCACTCGCGAAACTTTGGACGGCGGAATCTGTGTTGGCTCCGATGGTGTCGGCGTCTTGCGTGCCGACCTGCAGCGTGTCCGTCGGCGCCGCCAGTACGACCGATGGACCATGGTCGTCGAACCTGATGTTGGCGCCGATATTGAGCACCTTGAAATCGCTTGCGGTATCGCCGTCCCTATCAGTGATGGTCACCGTATCGCGGAGCGTGACCAGATCGTCGGCCATCGTGGCCTCCTGGTCCGCGTAGTTCGACGAAGACCCCGGAAGTGCGTGATCGATTTCGGCAAACTGCTGCAGCGTCACCGAGCCGCTTGCCACGGCCAAGTCGAAAATGGTGTTGGCGGCAAGAATGCCGGCTTCGGTAGCGGATGTCGAACCGATGACCTTGCCGCCCACCAGGTACAGGTAGATGGTCACGCCATTGCTCTTGAGCCCCGAGTCGCCACCTTGCGTTTTCACGCCAAGAGCGAGGACCGAATTGGTCGAGCCTGCTCCGTCCGCGCCATAGCTGCTCGAAGTCGTGCCGAAGGCGGTCGCGAAGTTCATGGTAGCGGAGTCGGTCGCTGCTCCGATGGTGTCGGCGTCCTGCGTGTTGACCACCGCCGTGTCGGTAGGCGTCGCCAGCACGATGGACGGGCCATCGTCCTCAAAGTTCATCATCGAGCCGACCTCGGCCGTTGCGGCAGAAACCTGCAGCAGCCGGAACCCGCCAATGTCGAAGTCCGCGTGGGTGTTGCCCGAGGCATTGGTCTCCGCCCCGTTTTCGATGAGCACGCGGTTGTGGTCGGCGGACGTCGTGTATTCGATTGAGTAGCCGGCCTTGACGCCGATGATCGTCGCGACGCCGGTGATGCTGTCGATGCTGATGCCGATGGTCGAACTGAGCGCGCCCTCGGCACCGCTCGAAAAGGTTTCGAGAACCGCCCCAGTGACGGAGTCAAGCACGCGCACGCCCGAGATAGGAACGACCGTGTCGTTCAAATAGCCCTCGATGAAGCTGTTGCCGCTCTCCTTGGCAGTGGTGTACGCGGTGACCTTGACCTGCGCACTCTTTCCGCTTTGCAACTGCACAACATCAAAATCGGCAGTCCTTGCTCCGAACATGGCCTGGAAATCGATGTTCGACTCAAGATCGGCCTCGTTCTGGTCCAGGTTCGGAATGGTGACGTCCGCCCTGGCGCCGGTCACGAAGGTGAAGCGGATGCCCTCCTGCTCCGTGATCATCTGGCTGTTGGTGCCGAACGTGGTCGGCCCGCCAGCCTTGCTGGTGTTGATCGTGTCACCGGTCGTGATGCTGATGTCGTCGGCGGTGCTGTCGGTCGCCCCCGACTGATTTGCCGGCTCTTTACCCGTCGCGATGATCGACACGTCAGTAATCCGGCCATCAACGATCGTCGGGTTAGTCTTCGTGAACATCAGGAACAGGTTCTGACCAGAAGGCGCACCTGCGAGATTGAACTCCGCATCTTGGCTAACACTGACGTAAATCTTGTTCAGCAGGTTGACTGAATCGTCGGGGTTGGTCGCATCAGGATTCGTTATCGCTTGGTACTGGACCATCCAGATCTTGGCGCCAGAGACCGGACTTCCCGTCTCCTCCAGATAGGCCGCGAACACGACGACAGTGCCGACCTTCCCGTAGACGACGTTGTTGTTGATCGTGTCGGTGTACAGCAAGATGCTGGCGCCGCTGGCCGTATCGAGGCCGCTGTCCAAACCAGCGAGTGGAGCGCCAGTTGAGTCCGTGAACGAAATATCGGTGACAGCGCCGGTTACGCTGAACGTGAATGCGTTGGTGCCGGAGTTGCTTCCGGTATAGCCACTCAGGGCGGTGTCGAGAGGTGTTCCCAAACCCGTCAGGCGATTGCTGAATGCGGTCGGCAGCGTAAGTGCGGTGTCGTTGTCGTTACTGTCGCCTGGAAGTGCGAGAAGGTCAGCAGCGTTCTGCAAACCTGCGGTTTCGTCCAGAGTCACAGTCGATCCGGGTGTCAAAGCCAGCAAAGACATAAACGCTCCTCGAATTGGTTAAAAAAACGCCAACAGAGAACAGCGCAACTCCGAACGAGGTGCGTTCACTGGCAATTGACCAGGTTCACTTATCAGCAAAGGGGAGCCGATGCTGAACTTCGGGCCCGCGCGCTGTCCATAGTTCTAAAGTTGTCACCCAAAGGATGACGCGGCGCACAACTCATCAGCGTTTTGGCCCGGCATACAACTCGATACCTTGCAAGGGGCCGGAACCAATCCAGACAAGTGTGTAACCTTTATCATTACTTCAAGGGCTCCTCAACAAACGCCCGGGGGAAGCATGAAACAGGTCCCACGCTCGTCGTCTGCGGAGCTGGAATCTGCATGGAATGCAGGTTCATCGCCGCCTACGCAAGGCTCTCGCCCGCCGTCGCCATTCGCGCAACCCGCGCTGCGCACGTCGAGTTCTCTTCAACCTGCCTGGCTCCGGCCTCCCGTGGCGCAGCCTGCGTTGGAAGGCTGTGTTCCGGTTCTCATCGCAACCTGCGCAAGCCGCAAGTCCGCGTTCTTGGGAATGGGCCTGCTAGCCTCGCGGCACAGGCCTGAGCGGATGTATGACATCCAGCACGCGCAGTTGAACGCCATTGATGAGTTGGAAGCCCGCTGCCAGCAACGAGTGCCACGCCTGCTGTTGGTGGACATCACGTTGATCTCGATAGAACAAATCAGCCGGCTGGACGATATGCGCCGCCGCTTTCCAGCCACCGACTGGCTTTTGGGTTGGGAGCAGCCTTCGACGAAGGGACTGAACGCAGCGATCCGGATCCAGGCGCGCGGCTGCGTCGACTGGGGAGCCAGCGCAGAGCAGTTCGCACAATCGCTCGATGCAGTCCTGGCAGGCGCGCTGGGCTTTCCGAGTCCCGTATTGCAGGCGCTGTATCTTTCGGTGCTGCAACTGGCGGTGATCGGCGGGCGTCCGGCCGCCGGTGCGGCCTTGCCAGCGGTGGGGCTGACCGCGCGGGAGGACGAGGTCCTGTCGCTGATGAACCGCGACCTGTCCAACAAGCAAATTGCCGAGCAGCTTGGTATTAGCGTGAATACGGTCAAGACGCACCTCGCTCATGCGTTCGCGAAGCAGGGGCAGCACAGCCGGCGCTGGCATCTGGCTCGACCTGGGCTCGCAGCAACACCTACGTTCATCCCGCAACTGGAGCCGGCGCCTTCGCGCCATCCCGTGCAAAAAATGGCGGCCACGTTTCAACGGATTTCCTACCACCTCGACGGTGTGACGGACGACGACGGTCTTGTGCATACGGTAGCGCCGAAGAACGTCTCGCATCTAGCCTGCTACGGCGGGTGGCCCAATGTCTTCTCGACGGTGCCGGTGCTGAAGCGGATCTTCAACTCTGGCAAGTAGCCATCGGCAGACCGGCGGATCCGAAACCGCCTAAAGGCCTGCGGCAATTTGTTCGCGCAGCCACCGGTGCGCCGGATCCCGGTGCCGCCGCTCGTGCCACAGCATCGCCATCTCGAAGCCGGGCACTTCCAGCGGTGCTTCCACCACGCGCAGCCCGGGCGCGCCGCGAGCGAGCCGCTCTGGCAGCATCGCAACCATGTCGGTGCTGGCCAGCACCGACATCATGAAAAGAAAGTGCGGCACCGATAGGGCCACGCGCCGCGCCAAGCCCTTCTGGACCAGCGCATCGTCGGTCGGCCCGGCGAAGCCTCCGCCGCCGAGCGACACCACCACGTGCTCCAGCGCGCAGAACTGCGCGAGCGTGGGCCTTCTCTTCAGCCGCGGATGGCCCGCGCGCCCGGCCAGCACGTAGCGCTCATTGAACAGCACCCGCCGGTGCAGCCCGGGCGGCGCGCCCACGCTGGTGTGAAAGAACAGGTCGATCTCTCCCTGCTCCAGCTGCCTTGCCATGCGCGAGGGCACCGCCTCCACCACGGCGAGCCGGGTGTTCGGTGCAGCAGCTCGAAGCCCTGCAAGCGCGGGTAGCAAGATCGCCGACTCGGCGTAGTCGGCCGCTGCCACTCGCCAGGTGGTGGTCGCCTCTGCGGGGTCGAAAGGCTTGGTGGGCGCCACGGCGCGGCCCAATGCCTCCAGCGCTTCGCGCAAGGGCTCGCGCAGTTCGTCGGCGCGCGCGGTTGGCCGCATGCCGCGCTGGGCGGGCACCAGCAAAGGGTCGTTGAACACCTCTCGCAGCCTGGCGAGCTGCACGCTCACTGAAGGCTGCGAGAGGTTGAGGCGCTGGGCCGCGCGCGTCACGCTGCGTTCGGCCAGGAGCATGTCGAGGGTGAGCAGCAGGTTGAGGTCGAGCCGCTTGAAATTGTCCATGGCTATTCCTGGAATTCAGATTATTCATTTCCAATATAGCCGTGCGGTGCCTAAGCTGCGTGCATGAAAATCCTTTTAGTTCATGCCCATCCTGAAACCCGCTCGCTCAATGGATCTTTGAAGCAATTCATGGTCGAACGTCTCGTGCAATCGGGACATGAAGTGCGCGTGTCAGACCTGTACGCCATGCAATGGAAGGCGACACTGGCCGCCGACGACTTTGCGCATCTCGAGCCCGGCGCGCCCTTCGATCCCATCACGGATTCGCTGCGCGCCTTCGAGGCCGGCACCCAGCGCGAAGAAGTCGCTGCCGAACAAGCCAAGCTGCTGTGGGCCGACGCCGTGATCTTCCAGTTTCCGCTCTGGTGGTACACGATGCCGGCCATCCTCAAGGGCTGGGTCGACCGCGTCTATGCCTATGGCTTTGCCTATGGCGTAGGCGAGCATTCCGACAGTCATTGGGGCGACCGCTTCGGCCAAGGCGTGTTGGCCGGCAAGCGCGCCATGCTCGTGGTCACGACCGGCGGGTGGGCTTCGCACTACAGCCCGCGCGGCATCAATGGGCCGATGGACGACCTTCTATTCCCGATCCATCATGGCATCCTCTACTACCCAGGCTTCGAGGTGCTGCCGCCCTTCGTGGTGTACCGCACCGGCAAGGTCGATACGGCCGCCTATGACCGAATCACCGAGGACCTGGGCCGTCGGCTCGACACGCTGTGGACCACCGATCCGATCCCATTCCGGCCGCAGAACTTCGGCGACTACGAGATCCCCGCCCTCACCCTGCGCGACGACATCGCGCCGGGTGAAGAAGGTTTTGCGGTGCACACCACCGCATCGGACAACAACACGCGTTAGGGCAGCACCGGATTCGCCACCGCTTTCGCAATGGCCGCATCGGCATCCACCTGCAGCAGGAAGCGCTTGGTGACCAGGTCGTTGGCGGCGGCGGTCACGGCCGCTACGTAGCCGGCCTGGTCGGTGTAGCGCTCCTGGAGCGAAGGCCGCGGGTCGCCGCTGCCCGACCGTTCGGCCGGCGTCTTGGCAAAAGGAAAGTACGAGCCGAAGAGGCCGGCCAGGTCGATGGTTCCCGGCTTGTTGGTGTAGTTCCAACCCGTGTTGGTGCCCACGGGCACCGCCACGTCCAGGCTGCGAATGCCTGCGATGTCATTGCCGTCGGCATCCACCTGCGGTACGAGAATCGCGTAGTCGCGGCCCAGGTAAGCGGGTGGCACTTGCGTGGCAATGCCAGTCTCGTCCTGCGGCCGGTAGTTCGGACCCCAGTCGAGCAATGAATAGGTGTTGACCAGGCCCGTGTAGCTCGCACCCGGAATCGCCGGAAACTTCAGCTGCTGCGGCCGCACCAGCGTGGCATCGGCCAGCTTGGGCACCTGGTTGTCGGGCGGCGTGATGCCCTTGACGACCCACTCTTCGAGGTTTTGGTAGAGCGCGCGCACCACCGGCACTACGCCTGCGTTCGCGTTGGTGGCGTAGAGCGCCCCCGCGCTCGCGCCAGGAAGCGACGGAAGACCCAGCAGATGGTGCGTGCTCGCGTAGTAGTAGATGCGCGCATTGCCGGGCTGCACGAGGTCCGCCGTGCCCCATGCGTCCGTCAGCAGCGGCGATCCCTGCAGCACGAAGAACTCGGTGCCGCTGAAGCCGATGAAGAGCTTGGGACAGGTGCCGCTCGCCTCGCAGCGCGACAAAATTCCGCCGCGGCGCTGAGCCACGTCGTCCACGTAGTCCTTCGACAGCCCGCGAGTGCCGGCTTGGCCAAAGGCCGTGTGATCGGTGCGCACGCCGCCGCCGCCGCCGGGAATCGAAAAGCGCATGTTGATGTTGGTCTGCCGCGCTGCAATCTGCGCGTACACGCCGTCGAACACCTTGTGCCCTGCCCGGTCCTCGTTGAAGCCGAGGTGGATGAAGGTCTTCATGAAGTTGCCGCACTGCGACACACCGGACGCAATGGTGTTCTTGATGGCGGCGGCCACCGGGTTGGCGGTGCCCGCGGCGTCGCTCGCCTCGCGATGGAAGAAGGCGATCATGTCGCGCACGGCCGCGAGCCCCAGGCCCATGACCTTCGGATCCTTCGCGACGTAGACCAGCTCGTACATGTAGGCCGGGTCCCATTTTTCCCTGAGGCACACGTTCGTTTCGTCCGGTGTGCCAGGGAACGGTGCGGCGGCGCTGCACTTGGCAAACTTCCATTCGCTTGCGGGAATGAGCTGGCGCGCGTCAGCTTCGTTGATGCGTCGCGTGAGCACGTAGCCGGGCTGCGTGTTGTCCAGGCTCGCCGTTGCATAGGCCTGCATCGCCGAGTTGTACGGCCCGCCGGGCAGCGGCAGCGAATCGTTGGTGGCCGCAGTGGGCAGCAGTTCGGCGCGGTAGGGGCCGGTGATGGTGCTGCCGTCCGCATTTTTTGCGACCGGCACCTGGAGCGTGAGCTTGCCTGCCGCGGCGGGTACGTCGCCCTGCCAGGCAGCCGTGAGGAACACGTAGCCACGCGACGCAAAGTACGGATCGAGGTTGACGATGTTGCCGCGGTTGGGTGCGTCGTAGCGCAGCACGCCGCTGGCCTTGCTCATGTCCTTTGGCTTGAAGAGCACGAAGTCGGAGCTGTACTCCACCTTGCCATTCGCGTTGCGCGGTGCGAGCAACAGGTCCTGGATGATGGCGTTGTGCGGGTCCTTCGGATCGACCTCGCCCGTGAAGGTGCCGGTGATCTTCTCGTAGGCTCCCACGCTGCCGAAGGTGCCGGCCACGTCCTCGGTCTTCGTGATGGCCAGCTTGAACTTTGGCGCTTCGGAGGCGGCGGGGGGTGGTGTCGTCGCGCCTGGCGGCGGCAGCACGAAGCCACCGCCTCCACCTCCACCGCCGCCGCTTCCGCCACATGCGCTCAGAAAAAGGGCGGCCGAAGCCACCGTGGCAGCCAACAGGCTCCAGCGTTTCATGGTTTGTCTCCTTCGTTGAGGTATTTGTGCGGCGCCGGTCTCCGCTACGGCTGCTGCTCGCTTACTCGGCTTCGATGCCGGCTGCCTTCACGATGCGGCCCCACTTTTGCGACTCCGCCGTCTGGAACTTGGCGAGTTCTTCGGGCGAGGTGGTGAACACCTCGGTGCCCGTGGGTTCGTAGAAAGCAGTCTTCGCGGACTCGCTCTTCGCGGCCTTCACGAGCAGCTCGTTGAGGCGCTTGATGACCGCCGGCGGCGTCTTGGCGGGCGCATAGGCCGCGAACCAGTAGCCCATCTCGTAACCCTTCACGCCCGCTTCCGAGATGGTGGGCACGTCGGGGGCGAGCGGCGAACGCGCGGCGCTCGATACGCCCAACGCGCGCAGCTTGCCGCCCTTCACCTGCGGCAGGCCGGTGGCCGCGTCGGTGATCATCATGTGGATCTGCCCGCCCAAGAGGTCGGTCACGGCCAGCGTGTTGCTCTTGTAAGGCACGTGCAGCAGCTTGATGTCGGCCATCTGCTGCAGCAGCTCGCCCGCCATGCGGCTGGACGAACTGCCGCTGCCGAAGCTGTACTTGCCCGGCTCCTTCTTGGCGAGCGCCACGAACTCGGCCACGCTCTTGGCCGGGAACGACGGGTTCACCACCATGATCTGGCCACCCTTCCCCAGCGCTGTGATGGGCGCAAAGTCTTTCACCGGGTCGTAGGGCAGCTTCTTGAACAGGTGCTCGTTGGCAGCGTGGGTGGTGTTGGTGGTGATCAGCACGGTGTAGCCATCGGGCGCGGCCTTGGCCACCTGCTGCGAGGCGATGAAGCCGCTCGCGCCTGCCTTGTTGTCGATCACGACCGGCTGCTTCGTTTCTGCCGTGATGCTGTTGCCCAGCGCACGCGCGATCTGGTCGGTGGCGGTGCCGGCCGCAAAGGGCACGACGAAGGTGATGGGCTTTTCTGGAAAGGCCTGCTGCGCATGGCCCAGCAGCGGCGCCAGGGCGAGCGCGGCGGCAGAGAGGGTCAGGGTACGTCGTTTCATTGTTTTGTCTCCGGATGGAATGGCTAGGAAAAAAAGGAAGGCAGCCGCTACGGCCCTGTCAGCAGCGGTATCAGTGCTGTCGGCACCCGAATGGGCATGTCGAGCAGCAGGAACGACAGCGCCTTGCCGTGCGCATCGAGGTTCAGCGCATCGTTGACCCCGCCGTCGAGCACCGTGTCGAGCACGAAGTTCATCGCATGCAGCCGGGGCAGCAGGAAGCGCTGCACCCGTGCCGGCGCGCGATGGCGAAACTGCATCGACACGCTTTCAGGAGTGAGCTGTTCCACCAGCAACGTATAGAGCTCCGGATGCCAGGCGATCACGCTGATGTTGGAGCGGTCTCCCTTGTCGCCGGTGCGGCCATGGGCGGCGCGGTACAGCGGCACTTCGACCATGTCTGCTGTCGCGTTCGTGTTCATGCCAGGGCCCCCTCACCGAGCACTTCGAAGCGCACCGGCACCGCCTCTCGCGGCAGCAGGCAAGACAAGGTATTGAGCCGCGGCGTGAGCGCGGTACGCACCCCGCCGCCGCCAGCGGGCCCGCAGGTGTAGAGCGCCATCACTTCGCGCGCCAGGCGCTCGGCCTGCCCGCGCTCCGCATGCGTAGCCGCCACGCGCAGGCGCACGTCGCGAAGGCCTGTGTCGGGCGTGTCCGCGAGCATGCGGCCGGCGTCGTCGCCCAGAATGCTGAGTGCGCCGATCAGGTCCACGCGCAGCACGAGCCCATCGAGCCGCTTGCGCAGCACCTCGGCCGCGAGCCGCGCACGCGCCTCCGCGCGCGGCCCTGCATAGGAGATCTCGCCCTCGGCGAGCCAGCCGCCTTCGTGGCATACGTTCACCTTGTAGTGGCTCGGCCGCATGTGCCCGCGCACGCCTGAAAGCGCCACGCGATCGGCCGCGCCCTGCTGCAGCCTCACCTCGGCCTCGGCAATGTCGGCCACCACGTCGGGCGTGAGGTAGGCGCTCGGGTCGTGCACCTCGTACAGCAACTGCTCCTTCACCGTGGCTTCGCTCACGAGGCCACCTGTCGCGTCGGCCTTGCCGATGGAGCAGTTCCCGTCGGCGTCGATCTCGGCAATGGGGAAGCCCACCGCTTCGAGACCCGGCACATCCTTGTAGCCCGGGTCGGCAAAGTAGCCGCCGCACACCTGCGCACCGCACTCCAGCAAGTGGCCCGCCATGGTGGCGCGGCCCAGCCGGTGCCAGTCGTCCGCGCGCCAGCCGAAGTGCGACATGGCCGGGCCGACCGTGAGCGACGGGTCGGCCACGCGGCCGCACACCACGATCTGCGCGCCGGCGTCCAGAGCGGCGGCGATCGGCTCGGCGCCGATGTAGGCATTGGCGCTGACGATGCGAAGGCCCTCCATCTGCGCGCCCAGCGTTTCATGCAGCAGCGCACGGTGTTCGGGGCCCGACAGATCGTCGCCCTCCACCACCGCGATGAGAGGCGCCGCGGCGCCAAGCTCGCGCGCCATGCGGGCGATGTGGCGCGCCGCGGCGCGCGGGTTGGCCGCGCCAAAGTTGCTGACGATGCGAATGCCGTGTGCCAGGCAACGCGCCAGCACGGGCCGCAGCATCGCATCGAGCAAGGGCTCGTAGCCGGCCTCGGGGTTGTCACGGCGCCGCAGTTGAGCGAGCGCGAGCGTGCGTTCGGCCAGAGTTTCGAAGATCAGGAAAGCGCGCCGATGTGCCGGCCCGCTGGCGAGCCGCGCGATCAGCGTGTCGACCACCGGCCCGGCGGCATCGGTGCGATCGCCCGAAAAGCCGGCCGCGCAGCCGATCAGCAGTGGAGGCGGTGCAATGGCATTCATCGGAGCCGACTTTAGGCAGCGCGTCGTCATCCGTAAAATCGAAAATTCGGATCAATTGATCTGGATTTCAGATTGAATCCTCCGGCCATTGGGACCTGGAAGGGCCGAGCCCACTCTGCTCTCCGGCACTTGCTAGCCGCTGCGTGGACGCCACACGCCACTTCCCAATGTGCAACATGGCCGCTACATTGAGCGTCTCGACAAACAAACAGACCGGAGGTGAGCGATGGAAGACACAGCAATTCATTGCCCCACTTTCGGTCGGTTTGTCGGGTCGCCAAAGAACTGCTGAAGCGCATTTGTAGCGCGCGCCCTCACGGGCCAAGGCCAGTTCGACCATTGCGGCGCCTCCTGGCCGCAACACAGACAAACCGCCCGAGATTCAAAACGCCGCGGTCGGCACAAGGTGCCGGCCGCGATCCGCTCGTTTCCCGAATCTTTAAGGCACACCATGCTTGAAACCCGTGCCGCGCATTCGCGGCATTTCTCGATATCCGTTTTCGACCCTCACAGTGTTTCCGCCGAAACCTGGCAGAAGTTCCATCGCTATTGGCGGCTTCGCACCGAGGAAGACCATCCGGGAGAGCGCCGCAGCTCCGATGCCGACACCGAGCATGCGGTGCGGGAGTACCTGCCTCTGCAAGCCTTCCATCGAGTGCTGGCAAGCTGCGACGGCGAATTCATCGGCAGCCTCACGCTGAGTTTCCGCCGCGAGGGTTCTCCCGATTGCGACGCCTTTGCACCTTACGTCGATGCGTGGGGCGGCGTGCTGCAGCCTCACCGGCGCCGTGGCGTAGCGCGCGCACTGCTGCACGCGCTTCTCGTGTTCATGGAAGAGCGCGGCAAGACCACGGCAAGCGTCAGGGCTCACCTGCCCGAAGGCCATGCCTTCCTCTCGGCCATCGGCGCGGTTGAAAAACATCGGGCCATCGAGAACCGTGCCGCGCTTGCAACGATGCCCTGGAACGAACTGGCCCACTGGCAATCACGGGCATTCGACTCGAGCACAGGCTTGCGCGCGGAGATCCACGCGGGACGTGTTCCCTTCGATCGATTGGCTGAGCTGATCGAGCCGATGTCTGCGCTCATCAACGACGCACCCACGAATGCATTGGAAATGCCGCGGATACGCTACGAGCTCGAGGCTTATCGCACCTGGTATGCCGACATGGACCGGCGCGGCGGGGAGCACTTTCTGGTGCTGCTGCTCGATGGCGACGAGGTGGCCGCCGTGTGCGATGCCAGCTGGGACCAGCGCTTTCCCGATCGCATGTATCAGCAGCTGACGGCCGTGGCGCCCCGTTGGCGCGGCAGGGGTCTTGCCAAGGGCGTGAAAGCCGCCATGCTGGCGCTGGTGCGCGAACGCCATCCCGAGGTGGCGACCGCCATCACGAACAACGCCGAAGTCAACGCGCCGATGCTTGCCATCAACCACCGTCTGGGCTTTGCCGCGCACAGGCATGATGGGGTCTACCAGATCGGCCCGGAAAGCCTGAGGGCCTTCCTCTCGACCCGGCCGCTGACAACACCGACGGAGCGGCACCCATGAAAGCACCACCACGCCTGCAGGCGCTGGTCAACGAAGGACTGATCGATACGGTGGTACGACAGCTGATGAGCGGCAAGGAAGCCATGGTTTACGTGGTGCGCTGCGGAGACGAGACACGCTGCGCCAAGGTTTACAAGGAAGCCGACAAGCGCAGTTTTCGCCAGGCGGTTGACTACACCGAGAACCGCCGCGTGCGCAATTCGCGCGAAACGCGCGCCATGGCCAAGGGCACGCGCTTCGGCCGCCAGGTGACCGAGGCCATCTGGCAGAGCGCCGAGGTCGATGCGCTCTACCGGCTGGCGGCGGCCGGCGTGCGCGTGCCGGTGCCCTACAACTTCTTGGAGGGCGTGCTGCTGATGGAGCTGGTGACCGACGCCAACGGCGATGCGGCCCCGCGCCTGAACGACGTGGCCTTCACGCCCGACGAGGCCATGCAGCACCACGCCAGCCTGCTGAAGGAGGTGGTGCGCATGCTGTGCGCGGGGGTCGTGCACGGCGACCTGTCGGAGTTCAACGTGCTGCTGGCAGCCGACGGCCCGGTGGTCATCGACCTGCCGCAGGCCGTGGATGCGGCGGGCAACAACCACGCCAAACGCATGCTGCTGCGCGACGTGGAGAACCTGCGCAACTTCTTCGGCCAGTTTGCGCCGGCGCTCCTGGGCACACACTACGGCGACGAGATCTGGCACCTGTACGAGCGCGGTCTGCTGCGCGTCGAAACGGTGCTGACCGGCACCCACGTACGCGACACCGGGCCGGTCGACTTGGGCAACGTGCTGCGCGAGGTGGACGACGCGCGCGAGGAAGAAGCGGCGCGGCGCCTGCGCATGCAATTGCCGAGGCTGTAGCGCCAGGCCTCAGGGCCGTTGGTTCTTCAGCTCGCGCAATTGCTCCTCGGCATGCTCGAGTTCTGCCCTGAGCAATTGGATGTCGTGCTCCAGTTTGTCGATGCGCGCGGCACGGCTCATGGAAGGGTCGGACGCCTCGCAGCGCGTGCGCAGCGCAGCCAGGGCTTCGGCGAGTTGCCGCCGGCGCAGCATCTGGCCCCGCGAGCGCGCAAGGTCGATGTCGCGCTCCAGCGCAGCTTCTTCGGCTTGGCACGAAGCGGCGCTCGGCGGTTCAACGGCTTGCGCTTGCGCCTGCGCGAAGGCGGATGCGGCCAGGACCAGCAGCGCAGCGGCGAGGAGGCCGCGCTTCATGCCCGGCTCCTGTTGTTGCCCTTGAAAGCCACCGTGCCGATCGAAACCCATTGCCGCTTCCATTCTGTTAGCGGAGGCCCAGGCCCGCTGTGCCTCATTCTGTCTCAGGCCAGTTCTTCCACTCGCAGCGCCGTGATTTTTCCTGCGACCTGGGGATGTGCCTCCAGCGCACGCAGCGCACTGTCCAGCGCGTCCTGCCGCATCGGCTGCGTCAGCACGAGCACTTGGGGGCCCATGTCGGCCTCTGCAACCGCGGCCAACGTTGCCTGACGCACCGGCACCTGCTGCTCCGCAAGCCAGTCCGACACCGCCTCGATGTCGCCGGCCGCATGCACGGGCACGCGCAGGTAGTGTGATGAACACGTCGCGGCGCGGGGCAGCACCGGCAAGGCGCTCATCGCATGCGCATGGAACCCGAGGTGCGGCACGCGCTGCGCCGCATGGGTGCCATCGAGCCGCGCCACGTCCACCAGGTCGGCAATCACCGCCGACGCGGTCTGCTCCGACCCGGCACCCGCGCCGTAGTACATCGTCACCCCGGCCGCATCCCCCTTGACCATGATGCCGTTCATCGACCCGTTCACATGCGCCATGAGGTGCGATGCGGGCACGAGCGCGGGCTGCACGCGCAGCTCCATGCCCTCCTCCTTCCGGCGGGCCACGCCCAGCAGCTTGATGCGATAGCCCAGCTGCGCGGCGCAAGCCACGTCCATCCGCTGAAGCGATGTGATGCCTTCCACCTGCACGTCGTCAAACCGCACGGAAGTGCCGAACGCATTGGCGGCCAGCAGGGTGAGCTTGTGCGCGGCATCGATGCCCTCGATGTCGAAGGACGGGTCGGCCTCGGCATAGCCCAGCGTCTGTGCCTCGGCGAGCGCGGCGGCAAAGTCCAGTCCTTCACCCTCCATCTTGCTCAGGATGAAATTGGTGGTGCCGTTGATGATGCCCGCCACCCACTCGATGCGGTTGGCCGTGAGCCCTTCGCGCAGCGCCTTGACGATGGGGATGCTCACCGCCACCGCGCCCTCGTAGGCCACGGCCACGCCGTGCTGCCGGGCCGCGGCAAAGACCTCGGCTCCATGCACCGCCAGCAGGGCCTTGTTGGCCGTAACCACGTGCTTGCCGTGCGCAATGGCGGCCAGCACCCAGTCGCGCGCCGGCCCGGTGCCGCCGGCCACTTCCACCACCACGTCGACGTCCGGATGCGTCGCCACGCGCAGCGGGTCGTCGGTCAGCGGAACAGCACCGCCCACGATACTCGCGGCCCGTTCCAGGTTGCGCGCCGCCACCATCACCAGTTCGATCGGCCGGCCCGCTCGTCCCGCGATGTCGGCCTGGTTGCGTGCCAGCACCCGGAAAGTGCCTGCGCCGACGGTGCCGATGCCGATCATGCCCACGCGCAGTGCGCGAGGGGCCGCGGAACGGCTGGGCAAGGGTTCGAGTGACTGGACTGGATCGCGGTACATGGAAATCTCCGGGTGAAAAACAAAAAACCCAGCTGCCAGAGCTGGGTTTCATTCATTCGGAGAAGAGCGATACACCAGGTGGCTGCCGAAACGGCCACCTGCGCGTGCTCAGGAGGCCGCGGTGGTAATGGTGGTAATCATTCGTGCAACCAGAGCCCCGTTCGCCCGCGCGAAGGCAGGCGTCGCCAGGCGGGCCTCGGAGGCTGCGCAGACGGAGGTGGGGGAAAAAGGGCACGACATGAAGCGCGAGTGTACACAAGACCCGCCTGACAGCGGGGATTTCCCGCGCCAAAGCTCTGAAATTCGGGGAGCAGGCCTACATCGCTCTGCCGGCGGCAGGCCTAATGTCGTGGGGAAAAGAACTGCATCATCCAGGAGGCAGCATCATGAAGAATTTCGTCCTAGAGCCCCACATGCGGGCAAGCTTCGGCGGGGCGTTCTACCCCACTGGCTATTCGATGGTGATGTTTCCGAGCGCGGAAGACGCCAGCCGCATCGGCCACAAACTGATCGAAGACGGCGTGAGCGGCGACGAGATCTACCTGATTCCCGCGGCAACGATCCTCGAGGAGATCAGCCCCACCGTGAGGGAGGCCGACGAGCCGCTGCCTTCGGCCGGCACCGACGCCGCGACCGTGCGCGCCTACACCAAGCTTGCGCGCGAAGGCCATACCGGCCTCTTGGTCAGGACGAAGAACGAACAGGCCGCCAACAACCTGATGGAGGTGGTGCGCACGGTGCCCTACTCGATCGCACAGCGCTATCGCACGCTGGTCATCGAGGACCTGTGAGTCCCTGACCGCTACGGCAGCTCATGCTGGAGCCACGGCACGCCGCACCACGTCGCGAGCCATGGCCTGCGCCAACTCCTGTTCCCCCAGGAAGACCGTTGCGGCCGTCTCCTGCGTCAACAGCAGCGCTTCGTCTTCGTTGTGGCTGCGGATCACGGTCTCGATCGCAGGATTGAGCGTGCGCGCGATTTTCATCATCTGGCGCACGTTGATGGCGTCCGGCGTTGCAACGACCAGCACGCGGGCGCGCGCAATGTGCGCCTGGATCAGCACCTCGGAGTCGGCCGCATCGCCCCACACGGCCGCAATGCCTGCTTCGCGCAGCCTCTCGACCAGCTCGCGGTTCTGCTCGGCCACCACGTAGGGAACGTCATTCGCCTCGAGCTCGGCCGCTATGCGGCGCCCAACGCGGCCATAGCCCACCAGCACGACCTGCCTGGACAGGTACCTGGCCTCGGTGGTGCTTGGCAATTCGGCCAGCGGATGATCGCGCGATTCGAGCCCCCGCGCCAAGGGGAAACGGGCATGCAGCCATTTTTGCAAGGGCGCGATCAAGCTGAACCACAACGGATTGGTGGCAATGGAGATCAGCGCACCGGCCAGAATGAGGCTCTGGCCTTCGACCGGCAGCACGCCGAGCGACACGCCCAGCCCCGCAAGAATGAACGAGAACTCCCCGATCTGCGCGAGGCTCGCGCTCACGGTCAGCGCGGTTCGAAGCGGGTAGCGAAACGCAAGCACCAGCGCGCAGGCCGCCAGTGACTTGCCCAGCACGATCACCCCCACCACGGCCAGCACCTGCAGCGGACGATCGATGAGCACGGACGGATCGAAGAGCATGCCCACGGACACGAAGAACAGCACCGCGAAGGCATCGCGCAGCGGCAGCGACTCCTCCGCCGCACGGTGGCTGAATTCCGACTCGCGCATCACCATGCCCGCGAAGAATGCGCCAAGCGCAAACGACACGCCGAACAGCGCCGCCGATGCGAAGGCAATGCTCACGGCCGCCGCTATCACGCACAGCGTGAACAGTTCTCGCGAGCCGGTGCGCGTGACCTGCCAGAGAATCCACGGGAAAGCGCGCCTTCCGACCACCAGCATCAGCGCCACGAAGCCGCCCACCTGCAGCAGCCTCAGCCCGAGCGTCTGCCAGAGAGGGTCCGGCGGCCCACCCGTCGGATCGCCCGCATGGCCACCCATTGCTCCCGCCAGCGGCGGCAACAGCACCAGAACCAGCACCATGGCCAGGTCCTCGACCACCAGCCAACCCACGGCGATGCGGCCCGTGAACGAGTCGAGAATGCCCAGATGCTCGAGCGCCCGCAGCAACACCACCGTGCTCGCCACCGACAACGCAAGGCCGAAGACCAGCGCCTCACCCCACTGCCAATCCCACCAGAGCGCCAGCGCGCCTCCAAGCAGCGTGGCCACTGCGATCTGCGCCAACGCGCCGGGCAAAGCAATCTTGCGCACCGCCAGCAGGTCGTCCAGAGAAAAGTGCAGGCCCACGCCGAACATGAGCAGCATCACACCGATTTCGGCCAGCTGCGCCGCAATGCCCGCATCGGCCACAAAGCCTGGCGTGAAGGGGCCGATGATCACGCCCGCGAGCAGGTAGCCCACAAGGGCCGGCAATCGCAGCCGCACCGCCAAGAAGCCGAGAACAAGCGCCAGCCCCAAGCCGGCGGCAATGGTGTTGATCAGGGAAACGCTGTGGGGCATCGTTCCATTTTGCAGGAACGATGCCTTTCCCTCGACTTCACACGGCCATCAATTGGCCATCTTGCTGACGCGAGCGCTTTCGAGCACCTCGGGCTCCTGCGCCTCGATCCAGGTCTCGTTGTTGAGCCCGGCCTGCAATCGCTCGGTGTCGAGTTCATTGGTCCACTTGGCCACGACGATGGTCGCCACGCCGTTGCCGATCAGGTTGGTAAGCGCACGGGCCTCGGACATGAAACGGTCGATGCCGAGGATGAGCGCCAGGCCCGCCACCGGCACGTGGCCCACGGCCGATAGCGTGGCCGCGAGCACGATGAAGCCGCTACCTGTGACACCCGCCGCGCCCTTCGATGTGAGCAGCAGCACGGCCAGGAGCGTGATCTCCTGCGTGAGCGTCATCGGCGTGTTGGTGGCCTGCGCAATGAACACCGCCGCCATCGTCAGATAGATGGACGTGCCGTCGAGATTGAACGAGTAGCCGGTGGGAATCACCAGCCCCACGCAAGCCTTGTTGGCGCCCAGGTTCTCCATCTTCTCCATCATGCGCGGCAGCACCGATTCGCTCGAAGAGGTGCCCAGCACGATCAGCAGCTCTTCCTTGATGTACTTGATGAACTTCCATATGCTGAAGCCGTGGAAGCGCGCAATGAGCCCCAGCACCACGAAGATGAACAAGATGCAGGTGAGATAGAAGGTGCCCATGAGCTTGCCGAGCGAGAACAGGCTGCCGAGCCCGTACTTGCCGATGGTGAAAGCCATTGCGCCGAAGGCGCCGATGGGCGCGAGCTTCATGATGTAGCCCACGATCACGAAAAGCACGTGCGAGCCCTTCTCGATCACGTCAAACACCAGCGTGCCGCGGCCGCCGAAGCGATGCAGCGCAAAACCGAACAGCACCGCGATCAGCAGCACCTGAAGAATCTCGCCTTTGGCGAACGCGTCGACCACCGTGTTGGGAATGACGTTGAGAAGGAAGTCGACCGTGCCGGTCATCTTGCCCGGGCCGGTGTACGAGGCAATGGCCTTGGTGTCGAGCGTGGCCGGGTCGATGTTCATGCCCGCGCCTGGCTTGAGAACATTGACCAGCAAGAGCCCGACCACGAGCGCAATGGTGCTCACAATCTCGAAGTACAAGAGCGCCAGGCCGCCGGTCTTGCCGACCTTCTTCATGTCTTCCATGCCCGCGATGCCAACCACCACTGTGCAGAAGATGATCGGCGCAATGATCATCTTGATGAGCTTGATGAAGCCGTCGCCCAGCGGCTTCATCGACGCGCCAATGTCGGGATAGAAGTGGCCGAGCAGCACGCCGATGATTACCGCGGTGATCACCTGAACGTAGAGCGAGCGATAAAGTGGGAGCTTCCTGGGTGGTGTGCTTGTTGTGTCTGCCATGTTTGCCTCCGGATCGGGTTGGAAACTGTAGGACCGTTTGAGCCGCTTTCCATTCGTAGAAGCCACATCCCTTCAAATGAAAAAACCCGCCGAAGCGGGTCTTTTCAATCAGGTTGCGGTCAGCATGATCAGTGCATGTGCAGGCCGCCGTTGACCGAGAAATCGGCCCCGGTGCTGTAGCCGCCCTCGTCGGTGGCAAGCCACGCGATGATGGAGGCAATTTCGCTCGGCTCGCCCAGTCGCTTGACCGGAATGGTCGCGATGATCTTGTCGAGCACTTCCTGGCGGATGGCCTTGACCATGTCGGTGCCGATGTAGCCCGGGCTCACGGTATTGACCGTGACGCCCTTGTTTGCCAGCTCTTGTGCCAGCGCCATCGTGAAGCCGTGCATGCCGGCCTTGGCCGCCGAGTAGTTGGTCTGGCCCGCCTGGCCCTTGGCGCCGTTGACCGAGCTGATGTTGATGATGCGGCCCCAGCCTTTTTCGACCATGTCGCCCACCACCTGTTTGGTGACGTTGAACATGCTGTTGAGGTTGGTCTCGATGACGGCGCTCCAATCTTCGGGCGTCATCTTCAGGAACATGCGGTCCCGCGTGATGCCCGCGTTGTTGACCAGCACGTCAATGGGGCCGTGCGCCGCCTTCGCGGCCGCAAACGCCTCGACAGTGGATTGCCAGTCGCCAACATTGCCGACCGACGCATGGAACTCGAAGCCAAGCGCCTTCTGCTCGTCCAGCCATTTGGCGTGGTCGCGCGTCGGGCCGCAGCCTGCGATGACGGTGAACCCGTCCTTGTGCAGGCGCTGGCAGATGGCAGTTCCGATGCCACCCATGCCTCCGGTGACATATGCAACCTTTTTGCTCATGTAATCTTCCTTGATGTGTTGCGAAGCTAAAGCCTGAACGGCCACCTTCACTCTAGCGAATTTCAAGCCACCTATCGCTGAGGAAAACACTGAGCCAAGCTGGCAAGCAGCTGTCAATGCATGGGCGATGTGCAACCATATGCATGAGTCTGTACCTTCTTGCGCACTGCGGGCGCCTTGAAGGAGTTCGAAAGTATGAATTTCCGAGCTCTCGAAATGGCGAGCCCGTTTCCCGGTCGTGGGCCAATTGCGATAGCCGCGTCGTCAATCGTTGTTGCGCTCGCACTTGCGCGCGTTGACGAGACAGCCGGCATAGTGGGGGTCATGCTTCAGCAGGAACATGGCGCGCGCGGCAACGGCGGTGTCTGCGAAGTCGCTGAACAGTCCGTCCACGCCGGCCTCGTAGAACGCCCGGTACTCGTTGATCGGATTGCCTGCGAAACTTCCGGTCAAGCGCTTCTGTTCGCTTCTGAAGGTGTAGGGGTGCACCAGCAAACCCAGCTTGTGCGCGTTCGCGATCACGTCGCTCGGCGGCAGCAGCACGCGGTCGCGCTCGTCCACCACGCCATCGCCCGTCACGTCGGCGCACGCGCCACCTTGTATCGATTTGCAGGCGCTGGAGATCAGGTATGGCTTCCATGGCCCGATGCCGTCGGCATAGCCCCTGACTTCCTGCAGGCCGCGCGGCGTCAGCAGATCCTTGAATTGGCCGTCGCGGTTCGACACCACCCAGTCGTACGGTTTGTCGTAGGGCTTGCTGAAGTCCAGCGAACCATCGGGCTTGACGTCGTTCGCGTCGACCAGCTGAATCAACCGCACGCTCGTCTTGCTGCGCAGGTAGCGAAGATTGGCGGTTTCGAAGGACTGGATGAAGACGGGGGCGTTGCGCTGGTTCCAGCCCGCCGCACTCAGCACGCTCAGCAGCCGGTCTTCCAGCGGGAGCCCGATGCCCTGGTGGTAGGTCGGATGCTTGGTCTCCGGATAGATCCCGATGCGCCGCCCCTCCTCCCGGGATTTGCGCTTGGCGAGTTCGATCACCTCGACCAGCGTCGGAATCTGGAACCTGCCGTTGAAGCCCTGGTCGCGCTCCGGAAAGGACTGCACGGCGCGCAATTGCTTGATCTCGGCCAATGTGAAGTCGCTGGCGAAGAAGCCGTCGGTCGCAACCCCGTCGAGCATGACCGTGCGCCGCCGATTGGCGAACTGCGGCAGGTCCTTGACATTGGTGGTGTCGATCAGGTTGGGTTCGTGCCGTGCGATCAGATGGCCGTCCTTCGTGGCGACCAGGTCCGGCTCGATGTAGTCGGCGCCCAGCGAGATGCCCAGCGCATAAGCCTCCAGCGTGTGCTCGGGCAGGTAGCCGTTGGCGCCGCCCCGGTGTCCAATCACCAGTGGTGCATTGTCGGCACGACGCCGTGCGTTCTCTACTTGCGCCGCGACCGGTGTTGCAGCGGCAAGCAACATGGCCAGGCCGAAAAGGGCACTGCAGACTTTTCTCAAGCTGTTCAAGGGAGTCTCCTCGTTGGTGGGCGCATGCTAGAAACCTGCGATGACGCAGCGGTGACGCCCGTTCCGGGCGCGCACAATCTCCGCGGCACTGTTGCTGTTGTTGCGCAGGCGCTCTTCCCCTGTCAAGGAGTTCGAAAGCATGAATTTCGGGATCATCATCTTCCCCGAGGTCGAGGAACTCGACTTCGTCGCGTACATGCGGCGGTCCAATGCCTGACGTTTCCGGCCTGGAACCGCTTTCCGTCCTCGCCGCCCGCGTCGGCGCCACCCTGCGCGAGCGGCGCCAGACGGTGGCCGTGGCCGAATCTTCGGCCGGCGGCCTCGTGTCGGCCGCACTGCTCGCCATCCCCGGCGCCTCGGCTTTCTTTTTGGGCGGCGCGGTCGTCTATTCGCGCCGCGCCGCCAAAGCGCTGCTGGGGCTGACTCCCGAGGACATGGCCGACGGCATGCGCGCCGAGACCGAACCCTATGCCAGGTTCATCGCGAGCAGGATCCGCGACAGCCACCGCGCCACGTGGGGAATCGCCGAGAGCGGCGCGGCCGGCCCGTTCGGCAGCCCGTACGGCGACGCGCCGGGGCATGTGTGCGTGGCCATCGCCGGTGCGGCCACCGCAAGCAGGACCATCGAGACCGGCGATGCGGACCGCGTGTCGAACATGGACGTGTTCGCGCGGCAGTTGCTCTTGCTCTTCGACGAGACGCTGCGCGCGCAATCTTCAGCAGGCTAGTCGGCCTGCACCCCTGCCGCCCGGATCACCTTGCCCCATTTCTCGGTCTCTGCCGCAAGGTGCTTGCGCAGCGCCTCGGGCGTCACCTTGTCCATGGGCACGGCTTCGGTGCTCAGTTCGGCGAAGCGTTGCTTCACCATGTCGTCCTGCAGCGCGGCGCGCAGGGCGCTGTTGAGCTTTTCCATTACCGCCGGCGGCGTGCCCTTGGGTGCGTAGATGCCGTGCCACACCTTCACATCGAAACCCTTCAGGCCCTGCTCGTCGAGTGTGGGAATGTTGGGCATGCTGGACAGGCGCTTGGGCGTGGTCACGCCGAACACCTTGACCCGGTTGCCGTCCTTGATGACCGGCGCGGTCTGCGTCGTCTGATCGCACAGCAGATCGACCTGCCCGCCCATCACATCGTTGAGCGCGGGACCGGCGCCCTTGTAGGGCACGGTGGTGAGCTGCACGCCGATCTGGTGCGCCAGGAGCATGCCGCACAGCTGCGACACGGCGCCGACGCCGGCGTTGGCCAGCGTCACCTTGTCCTTGTGGGTCTTCACGTAGGCCAGCAGCTCCTGGAAGTTGTTGGCCGGAAAGTCCTTGCGTGAAAGCAAGGTCATGGGCACGTCCATCACCTGGCCGACGTATTCGAAGTCTTTCAGCGGGTCGTAATTGAGCTTCTTGTAGAGCGCGGGCGCGGTGGCCATGCCCATGTGATGGATGAGGATGGTGTAGCCGTTCGGGGCAGCCTTGGCCACGCGGCCAGGCGCGATGGTGCCGCCCGCGCCCACGGTGTTCTCGACGATCACGGTCTGCCCGAGCGACTTGCCCATGGGAATCGCGAGCATGCGCGCAACCACGTCGGTGGGGCCGCCGGCCGAATACGGCACGACCATGGTGATGGGCTTCTCGGGCCATGGCGCCTGCGCCACCGCGGGCGATTGGGCGGCGAATAGGCTGGCGCCCAGCGCGGCCGCAAACATTGCGCGTGTTGTTCGGTTCTTGATTGCGTTCATCTTTTTGTCTCCTAAGTCTTGGTTCGATCCGCGGAACTTGCGGTACTTGTCAGGGCGCGGCTTGAGCGCCGAGCGCGAGCAGGCGCTCGGCCAGCCGAACCACGGGGGCATCGACCATGCGCCCGTCGAGGCTGACCACGCCGCCGCCCGCGGCCTGGGTCGCATCCAGCACGCGGCGCGCCCATGCCAGCTCATCGTCACTCGGCCCCAGCGCGGCGTGCACCGGTGCGACCTGGTCGGGGTGAATGCAAAGCTTGGCGCCGAAGCCGCCGCGGCGCGTGCGTGCGGTGTCGGCCGCGAGCCGCTCGGCATCGCGCCAATCGGGCGTGACGCCATCGATGGGCGCGGCGAGTCCTGACCGGCGCGAGGCCAGTACCAGCGCCAGGCGCACCGGCACCAGCTCGGCCTCGCTGGCGTCGCAGGCCAGCCCCAGGTCGGCCTGGAAATCGAGGTTGCCGAAGGCGAGCCGCAGCACCTGCGGCGCGGCCGCGAGTTCAGCGGCGGCTTCGAGGCCCGCAGCGGATTCGATCAACGGAACGAGCACGCCCTTGGGTCCGATGTCCGTGGCCAGCCGATGCAGGTCCGCGGCGCGCTCGGCCTTCGGCAGCACCACGCCGGCAATCAGGCTTTCGGCGGCAAGCTCACTCACCAGCGCGCGGTCGCCGTCGTGCCAAAGCGTGCTGTGGGCATTGATGCGCACCAGCAGGCGCCCTCTTTCCGCGGCGGTCAACGCGGCGACAGACGCTCGCAGCTGCTCGCGCGCCACCACCTTGCGATCGGGCGCCACGGCGTCCTCCAAGTCGACGATGACACCACCCGCACCCGTGGCCAGCGCGCGCGCGTGGCGCTCGGGCCGGTCGGCGGGCACGAAGAGAAAGGTGCGTGCCAATGCCAGCGTCGTCGACATGCTCACACCGCCCCTGCCTCGCGCAGCGCGGCAATGTCGGCATCGCCTCGGCCCAGGGCGCGCAGGATGGATTCGGTGTGCTCGCCCACGGCGGGCACGGGGTCCATGCGGTAGTCGAAGGCACTCTGCCGTCCGGCCGGCAGCAACGCGGGAATGTCGCCGGCCGGCGAGCCCACGTTCCGCCAGCGCTCCCGCGCCTGCAACTGCGGATGCGCCCACAGCCCGGCCATGTCGTTCATGCGTGCGTTGGCAATCTGCGCGGCGTCGAGCCGCTCGACCACCTGCACTGTGTCGAGCGTGCTGAAGGTCTCCACGATGATGGCGCGCAGCGCGTCGCGGTTCGCGTTGCGCCGCGCATTGCTGTCAAAGCGCATGTCGGTCGCGAGCCCCGGCTGCAGCAGAACCTTCTCGCAGAAGAGGCGCCATTCGCGCTCGTTCTGCAGGCCCAGCATCACCGTGCCGCCATCGCCCGCCGGAAATGGCCCGTACGGATAAATGGTGGCGTGCGAGGCGGCACTGCGCGGCGGCGGCGGCGCGCCTTCGTAGGCGTAGTACATCGGGTAGCCCATCCACTCCGCGAGCGATTCGAGCATGGACACGTCGATGTGCGAGCCCTTGCCGGTCTTTCCGCGCTGGAGCAGCGCCGCGAGGATGCCGGTGTACGCATACATGCCCGCCGCGATGTCGGCGATGGAATTTCCCGCCTTGCACGGATCGTCCGGCGTGCCCGTGACCGACAGGAAACCCGCCTCGCTCTGGATCAGCAGGTCGTAGGCTTTCTTGTCGCGGTACGGCCCGTCTTCGCCGTAGCCCGAGATGTCGCAGACGATGAGCCGCGGATGCTTTGCCTGCAGCGCTTCGGCGCCCAGCCCCATGCGTGCGGCCGCGCCGGGTGCGAGGTTCTGCACCAGCACGTCGGCCTCGGCCACCAGCTCCTGCAGCACCGCAATTGCGGCGGGCTGCTTGAGGTCGAGCGTGAGGCTTTCCTTGGAGCGGTTGACCCACACGAAGTGCGAGGCCTCGCCGCCCACGCGTGCGTCGTAGGCGCGTGCAAAGTCGCCGACGCCGGGTCGCTCCACCTTGATGACGCGAGCGCCGAGGTCCGCCAGCTGCCGGGTGCAGAACGGCGCCGCAATCGCATGTTCGAGCGAAATCACCGTGATGCCGTCTAGAGGTCTGGTCATGTGCTTGTTCTTCCTGTTGTTCATGCGAGCACGGCCGTGGCCTGCATCGTGAGCCAACCGTCGGCGTCTTCGCCCCAGAGGCTGAATGTCTTGCCGTCCGTGCTGCCTTCGGCCGGCTTGCCGTGCACGCGGAACGGCGCAGTGTCGAAGGTCGGCCGCACGGCGCGGAATTCGAACCGTGCGAGCCGTGCGCCCGGCACGTTGCGACGCAGCAGATCGATCAGCAGCGTCGCGATCAGCGGCCCGTGCACGATCAAACCTGGATAGCCCTCGACCTGCGTGACGTAACGGCGGTCGTAGTGGATGCGGTGGCCGTTGAAGGTGAGTGCGGAATAGCGGAACAGCAGCACGTCGTCCGGCACGATCTCGCGGCTGAAGGCGGCGTCCTTCGGGGCCGGCGTGGGCGGCGGAGCCTTTTCACCGGGTGCGGCCGCGGCGCGGTAGACGATGTCGTGCTCTTCGGTGAGCGCAAGGCCGCGTTCGTTGCGCACTTCATGGCGCACCAGCACGAACACCAGCTCGCCGCTGCGGCCCGCCTTGTGGGTGACCGACGCGATGGTCGAGATGCGCTCCACCTTGTCGCCCACCTGCAGCGGGTTGCCCTCTTCCCAAGCCAGCCGCCCACCGGCCCACATGCGTCGCGGCAGCGGCACGGGTGGCAGGAAGCCGCCGCGCTTCGCATGTCCGTCGTCGCCGATTTCGGACTGGCGATGGTGAGGCAGGAAGTAGAGCCAGTGCCAGAGCTCCGGCAGGCGCGTGCCGGCCAAAGGTGGTGTGTCGTCGCGATCCAGCGTGGCGGAGAGTGCGCGCACGGGCGCGGCCGTGACCTCGTCAGCCAGCGTTTCGCTGCGGCCCTGCCACGCCTGGAGCCTGGCCAGCGCATCGCCGTCGATCAACGCGGAAGTAGTTTCATGCATGGGATCGCTCATGGTTCTTTCAATCCACCGCAGCGCCGGATGCCTTGACGATGCGCACCCACTTGGCAAGGTCGTCCTGCAGCAGTTTCGAGAATTGATCGGGCGTGGTGGGCGCCGCGATCTCGACGCCCTGCTGGTCGAGCTTGTCGCGCAGGTCCTTGGCGGCCAGCGCCTTGCGCGTCGCATCCTGCAGCGTGGCCAGCACATCGGCCGGCACGCCCGCGGGCGCGAACAGGCCGATCCACAGCGTGCCGTTGTAGCCCGGCACCGCCTCGCGGATGGCGGGCACGTCGGGCAGCACGGGCGAGCGCTTGTCGCCGCTCACGGCCAGCGCCCGCAGCTTGCCGGCCTTGATGTGCGAGAGTGCCGACGGCAGGCTCGCGAACACGATCGGCAACTGCCCACCGAGCACGTCGTTGATCGCAGGCGCCACGCCCTTGTACGGCACGTGCTGCAAAGAGATGCCGGCCATGCTGTTGAGCATTTCGCCGAGCAGGTGATTGAGCGTGCCGTTGCCGGCGGAGGCGTACTGGTAGTTGGCGCCCTTCTGCCGCGCAAGCTTCAGGAACTCGTTGAAGTCCTTGGCCGGAAACGAGGGGTTGACCAGCAGCACGTTGGGCACCGCGCCGACCAGGCCCACGGGCTTGAAGTCTTTCACCGGATCGAAGCCCGGGTTCTTGTAGAGCGCCGGATTGATCGCCTGGCTGCTGCTGATGGTCATGAGCAGCGTGTAGCCGTCCTTCGGGCCCCTGGCGACCAGTTGCGTGCCGATGTTGCCGCCCGCGCCGGGCCGGTTGTCGACCACCACGCTGGCGTTGTTCATCACCTCGCCGAGCTTCTGCCCCACGAGACGCCCGACGATGTCGTTGGTGCCGCCCGCGGCCTGCGGCACAACCAGCGTGATGGGCCGGGAGGGATAAGGCTCTGCGCTCGCCGGGCTCATCGCAAACACGAGCGCGGCAGCCAATGAAAGCAGCGCGCCGACGCGGAATTTGAGGGTCATGTGTGTTGTCTCCATGCCCGCATGGTCGTTGGCCCCCAGCCTTCGCGCAATCTGCGATTTCGGAACCCAGTCTTCTGAAATTCCGAAGGCTTGGGTACGATGGCGCCATGCTTTTCGACCTGACAGACCTGCGCCTTTTCGTTGCCACGGCCGAGCTGGGCAACCTCACGCGGGCGGCCGAGCGGCAGCATCTGTCGCTTGCGGCGGCCAGTGCACGCATCAAGGCGCTCGAGACCCAGGCCGGGTTGCAGCTGCTGCAGCGGGAAGCACGAGGCGTTCGCCTGCTGCCGCCGGGCGAAGCCTTCCTGCATCATGCGCGGCTGGTGCTGCACCAGACCGAGCAGCTGCGCGCCGACCTGCTCGAATACGGCGGCGGGCTGCGCGGCCATCTGCGTGTGTTTGCCAACACCACGGCGGTGACCGATTTCCTGCCTGAGATCTTGCCCGGCTTTCTTGCGCACAACCCGCGCATCAACGTCGACCTTCAGGAAAAACCGAATGCTCAGATCCCGCGCGGCGTGCTCGACGGCCGCGCCGACATCGGCATCGTGGCGGGCCGCGTCGATACGCTGGGCCTGGAAGCCATCCACTTCAGCACCGACCGGCTGGTGCTCGTCACCTCGCGCAAGCACCGCTTCGCGAAGCGCCGCAAGATTTCATTCGCCGAGACGCTCGATGAAGACGCCATCGGCATGCAGCAAGGCAGCACCTTGCAGGCCTTTCTGGCACAGATCACCGACAACCTGGGCAAGCGGCAGAAGCTGCGCATCCAGCTCGGGAGCTTCGACGCCATGTGCCGAATGATCGGCAGCGGCGTGGGCATTGGCGTGGTGCCGGAATCGGCCGCACGTCGCAACCAGGAGAGCATGCAGCTCGCGCTGATCGACCTCAGCGATGCGTGGTGCGTACGGGAGCGCTATCTGCTGGTGCGAGACCGGGCTGCCCTGCCGATCTATGCACAGGCGCTGGTCGACACGCTGTGCCGGCACTATGCCAATGAGCAGGCGGCCGTTGCTTGAAGGCCGCCTCGCGCTACTGAAAACAAGGACTTGCGGGCGAATCGTGATGAAGCGCGTGCCGTCCCCAATTTCCGTGGACAACTTTGGGGATAACTGATGTTCTTCCTTGTAAACACGATTTAAGTCGTTGTTTTATATAAGGAATAATCAGTGTGCTCAAAATTTGGGCGGTGCACAAAGTGCGTCGCCCAAAGAACCGCCTTAGCGCTCGATCGTCAGCGCAACGCCCATGCCGCCGCCGATGCACAGCGAGGCAATGCCCTTTTTGGCGTTCTGGCGCTGCATTTCATGCAACAGCGTCACCAGGATGCGGCAGCCCGACGCGCCGATAGGATGGCCGATGGCAATGGCGCCGCCGTTCACGTTCACCTTGTTCACGTCCCAGCCCATTTCCTTGTTCACGGCGCAGGCCTGTGCGGCAAAGGCTTCGTTGATCTCGAGCAGGTCGAGGTCGGCAGCCTTCCAGCCAGCGCGCTGCAGCGCCTTGGTCGACGCGGGCACGGGGCCCATGCCCATGATGGCCGGGTCGAGGCCAGCGGTGGCAAAGCTCGCGATGCGGCCCAGCGGCTTGAGGCCGAGCGAGGCGGCCTTCTTCGCGGTCATCACCATCACGGCGGCTGCGCCGTCGTTCAGGCCCGACGCATTGCCCGCGGTCACGCCGCCGGCCTTGTCGAAGGCGGGGCGCAGGCCGGCCAGGCCATCGGCGCTGGTCTTGCGGTTGATGAACTCGTCCTTGTCGAAGACGATGGGGTCGCCCTTCTTCTGCGGAATGCTCACGCCGACGATTTCGTCCTTGAACTTGCCAGCGTCCTGCGCGGCCGCGGCCTTGGTCTGGCTGCCGAGTGCGAGCTCATCTTGCGCGTTGCGGTCGATGCCGAACTTCTTGGCCACGTTCTCGGCCGTGATGCCCATGTGGTACTGGTTGTAGACGTCCCACAGGCCGTCCACGATCATGGTGTCGACCAGCTTCCAGTCGCCCATGCGCTGGCCGTTGCGCGAGTTGGGCAGCACGTGCGGCGCGGCGCTCATGTTCTCCTGGCCGCCGGCAATCACGATTTCGCTGTCGCCCGTTGCCACGGCCTGCGCCGCGAGCATCACGGCCTTGAGGCCGGAGCCGCACACCGCATTGATGGTGAGCGCCGGCGTTTCCTTGGCGCCGCCGCTCTTGAGCCATGCCTGGCGTGCGGGGTTCTGGCCAGCGCCAGCGGCCAGCACCTGGCCCATGATCGCTTCGCCGACTTGGTCGGCCGTGAGGTTGGCACGCGCAATCACTTCCTTGATCACGAGGGCGCCCAGCTCGGTGGCCGCAATGCCGGCGAGCGAGCCGCCGAATTTGCCGACCGCCGTGCGTGCAGCCGAAACGATGACGATGTCTTCCATGAGGTTCTCCGTTGAAGTGATTTGAAGTGAGTGAACGAGTGCGTCGGCCGGCCGGTTATGCCCTGGCCTTGACGTACCGGCCCGGGGCCGGCTCGATGGCCTTGTATTTCTTGCCGTCTCCGTACGCCTTGGGCGCCGGAACCTGCTTGCCCGCATGGCCCTTGAGCCATTGTGCCCAGTCGGTCCACCAGCTGCCGGGCTGCTCGGTGGCGCCGGCCAGCCATTCGGCCTGCGTCTTCGGAAACTTGCCGTCGTCGCGAATCCAGTGGCTGCGCTTTTTCTTGGCCGGCGGATTGATCACGCCAGCAATGTGGCCCGATGCGCCCATGACGAAGCGCTTCTTGCCCGGCAGCAGCTGCGTGGACGCATAGGCGCCGCCGATGGGCACGATGTGGTCTTCGCGCGAGCCGTAGATGTAGGCCGGAATGTCGATCTTGCCGAGGTCGATTTTCTCGCCGCACACCGTGACCGCGTTCGGCTTTGCCAGCTTGTTCTCGTGGTACGTGTTGCGCAGGTACCAGGTATAGAACGGGCCCGGCAGGTTGGTGGCGTCGCTGTTCCAGTAAAGCAGGTCGAACGGCGGCGGGGTTTCGCCCTTCAGGTAGTTGCCCACCACGTAGTTCCACACCAAGTCGTTCGGGCGCAGAAAGCTGAAGGTCGAGGCCAGGTCCATGCCCGGCAGCAGGCCGCCCTTGCCCAGCTGCATTTCGCGGTAGGCCACCATCGGCTCGTCCACGAAGATGTCGAGGATGCCGGTGTCGCTGAAATCGAGGAAGGTGGTGAGCAGCGTGACCGACGCGGCCGGCTTTTCACCGCGCGCCGCGAGCACGGCCAGCGCGGTGCTTAGGATGGTGCCGCCCACGCAGAAACCAAGCACGTTGACCTGCTTGCTGCCGCTAAGGTCCTGCACCGTGTGGATCGCCTTGATGGCGGCGTTCTCGATGTAGTCGTCCCAGGTGGCATTGGCCAGCGATTCATCGGGGTTGCGCCAGCTCACCACGAAGACGCGATGGCCCTGCTCGTTGGCATAGCGGATCAGCGAATTCTCGGGCTGCAGGTCGAGGATGTAGTACTTGTTGATGCATGGCGGCACCAGCAGGAACGGCCGTTCATACACCTTGGCCGTGAGCGGCTTGTATTCGAGCAGCTGGAAGAGCTCGTTCTCGAAAACCACCGCGCCTTCGGTGGTCGCCACGTTGCGCCCCACTTCGAATGCGCTCTCATCCGTCATGCTGAGGTGGCCTTGCTTCACGTCGTGCAGCAGGTTCTGGATGCCCTTGGCAATGCTCTCGCCCTGGGTGTCGATGGCTTTCTTCTGCGCCTCGGCATTGAAGGCGAGCGAGTTGCTCGGCGAGGAGGCCGCCATCCATTGCTCGACCGCGAAGCGCAGGCGCGCCTTGGTCTTTTCGTCGGCGTCGATGGCGTCGGCCATGTTCAGCAGCGTGCGGCCATTGAGCAGGTACACGGCCGCCGAAAAAGCCGAGAGCGGGTTGCTGCCCCAAGCATCGGACGCAAAGCGCCTGTCGCCTTCGGGCTTGGCGGCAAAACCTTGTCGCCAGAGCTCGGTGGCATCAGCCACGTATTGCTGCTGGATGGACTGAAGCTTTTCGGGATCGATGGAGATCTTGGGCAGCTCGGGCATGCCGCCCGCCTGCGGGATCTGCCACAGCGGCGTGCCGCCGGTGACATTGAAGGCCGAGGCCCCCTGTGCGGCGGACTGCTGGAATGATTCCAGCGCCTTGTTCCATCCCTCTGAAAGTGCCTGCTGGAAGGGCGCGAACGCATCGGCCCCCGTCGCTTGTTGCTTCATCATGTCTCCTGGTCCTCACCTGAGTCTGAACGGATGGCTTCTCGTGTTTTGAGTATGCTGCATTTCATGAGGCGCTCACAACGCCGCCCACCTACTTACCGACTGAAACTTCTTGTGTTCATCCACCTGATCGTGATCGGCTGGCTCTACGTCGCCGTGATGATGGCCGTGGCCGAAGCCACCAACACCACGGGCACCGTGCTGGGCGCCATCTTCACATTTCTTTTGTACGGATTGGCGCCGGTGGGCTTGGTGGTTTACCTGATGGGAACGCCGGGCCGGCGCCGCGCCATGAGGCAGCGCGAAGCCGAGGCGCAGGAGGCGGCACGCCTGGCTGCCGCGGCGGCCGCGGATGCAGCGGCGGCCGCCAAAAATGATTCAGGCCTTCCAGACCAAGGCAGCGAAGCGCCCGCTGACGCCGTCCCGCCGGTGCGAAAAGAACCGTGATGGGTTGGCGACGGTGCACCAGCCGTCGCCGCCGTCGTTGCCGTACACGGCATCCACGCCGGCCGCGCGCAAGCGCTGGCGTGCGAGCGCTGGCAGGTCGGCGAGCCATTTGCCGGCGGCCGTGGCGGGTTGAAAGCAACTTGCGGCTTCGGGTGCGTGCGCCTCGAACGCAGCCTTGACCTCTGGCCCGACTTCGAAAGCCTTGGGCCCGATGCACGGGCCGAGCCACGCTATGACTTTGCTAGCGCCGTGCGTTGGACCCGCTTCAGGCTCCGGAGTGAAGCAGCGTGCAGTGGCTTCGAGCACACCGCCGGCAAGCCCGCGCCAGCCGGCGTGCGCGGCCGCCACTCGCTGCCCTGATCCGTCGGTGAAAAGTACGGACAGGCAGTCGGCGACCATGATCGTGCAAGCCAGTCCGATGGCGGTGGCGGTGCATGCGTCGGCCGCTGTGCCGTCGCGTGCGATGCCGTCCGTGTCGGCATCGTCGAGCGCCGCGACAGCGGTGCCATGCACCTGCAGCAAAAAGACAGGATGCGCGCCGACGGCTTGCTCGAGAAGGTGGCGGTTCTCGGCGACATGGGCGGCCAGGTCGCCCACGTGGTCACCAAGATTGAGGCTCTCATAGCGGCCCTGCGAAACCCCACCTTGCCGCGTGGTGCACACGGCCCGCACGTTTGGCGGCGCCGGCCAGTCGGGCACGAGCCAGTGCGCGTCCATCATGGCAGTCCGGTCACCCGTTCAGGCTTCCGCGTCGGGCGCCTGCGAGGGCTGGGCGCGCTGGAAAGCGTCCAGCTCCATGCAGGCCTCGTAGGCGGCCATGGTGCGCGGCAGGCCGCTGAAGTCGCAGTCGAAGCGCTTGCCGTTGAAGATCTGCGGCACCAGGCAGCAGTCGGCCATCGTGGGGGTGTTGCCGTAGCAGAAAATGCCGGCGGGTTGCAGCGCCAACTGGCGCTCGAAGGCCAGCATGCCTTCGCGAACCCAGTGCCGATACCAGGCGTTCTTGGCGGCGTCGTCGAGCTTGAGCTCTTTCACCAAATACTTGAGCACCCGCAGGTTGTTCAGCGGATGGATCTCGCAGGCAATCGACTGGGAAAGCGCTCGCACGTGGGCACGGCCGACCGGGTCGCTCGGCAGCAGCGGCGGCTCGGGGTTGGTTTCGTCGAGATATTCGATGATGGCCATCGACTGCGAGAAGCGCTCGCCCTCGTCTTCGAGCAGCGGCACCAGCATGTCAGGCGAAATGGCCGAATACGGCCCCGTGCGATGGTCGCCGCGGGCAATGTGCACTGGCACGTAGTCGTATTCCAGGCCCTTGAGGTTCAGCGCAATGCGCACCCGGAACGATGAAGAGGAGCGGAAGTAGTTGTGCAGCTTCATGATCCGGAGAGCATAGCGCTCACCGGCAGCCCCCGCCTGCCTCTGGCACACTGCCGTTTTTCCAGATTCGCTGAAAAGGACAGACGCAATGGCTTCCGAGTTTGTTTTCGCCCCGCCCGCGGCCGTTTCCATTCCGGTGGTCGGGCAGGCCGCCCGCTTTCCGGTGCACCGCATCTATTGCGTGGGCCGCAACTACGAAGATCACGCCAAGGAAATGGGCTTTACCGGCCGCGAACCGCCCTTCTTCTTCATGAAGCCGACCGACGCGCTGCTGGTGGTCGACGAAGGCCAGACCGGCACGATGGCCTACCCTTCACTCACCAAGAACCTGCACCACGAGATCGAACTCGTCGTCGCCATCGGTACCGGCGGCAAGAACATCAAGGCGGCCGATGCGCACAAGCACATCTATGGCTACGCCGTCGGCCTGGACATGACGCGCCGCGACCTGCAGGGGGAGATGAAGAAGCAGGGCCGCCCATGGGACATCGGAAAAGGCTTCGAGCAGAGCGCGCCCATCGGCCCGATCGTGCCGGTGGCAAAGGCCGGCGACGCCGAGAACGCCGAGATCTCGCTGCAGGTCAACGGCGTCGACCGCCAGCGCAGCACCGTGAGCAAGCTGATCTGGAACGTGGGGGAGACCATCGAGCACCTGTCGGCCGCCTGGGATCTGCAGCCCGGCGACCTCATCTACAGCGGCACGCCTGAAGGCGTGGCCGCGGTGGTGGCGGGCGACACACTGGTGGGCGAAGTGGCCGGCCTGCCCAAGCTGACCGTCAAGGTCGTCTGAGCCCCCATATTTCAACATTCCATGATCCTGCGCGTACCCATCAAGCACTGCAAGAACTGCGGCACCGCAGTGGTCTACCGCGTCCCCGACGACGGCGACACCAAGGAGCGCGCGGTCTGCCCGGCCTGCAGCACCATCCACTACGAGAACCCGCTGAACGTAGTGGGCACCATTCCCGTCCTGGGGGACAAGGTGCTGCTGTGCAAGCGCAACATCGAGCCGCGCTGGGGCAAGTGGACGCTGCCCGCGGGGTTCATGGAGCTTGGCGAAACCGCGGCCCAGGGCGCGGCCCGCGAGACCGATGAAGAGGCCGGCGCGCACTACGAGATGCAGGGCCTGTTCGCGGTGATCAGCGTGGTGCGCGTGGGCCAGGTGCACCTGTTCTACCGCGCGCGCCTGCTCGACGACCGCTTCGATCCCGGCCACGAAACCATCGAAGCCCGGCTTTTCACCGAGGAAGAAATCCCTTGGGAAGAAATCGCCTTTCGCACGGTGCGCGAGGCGCTGGAGCACTTCTTCGAAGACCGGCGGCGCGGCAGTTTCGACCGCGTGCACGAACTCAGCATCGTTTGAACCGCATGACCCAGGCACCCCGCACCACCCCCACGACCACCTTGCTGCGCCGCGGCGCCCTCGCCTGCGGCCTTGCCCTTGGTGCGGGCCTGGCCGTGGTGGCGCACGCTGAAGTCGTGGGCGACGTCGACACCGCGTTCAAGCTCATCGGGCCCGATCACAAAATCGTGGTCGAAGCCTACGACGACCCCAAGGTCAACGGCGTGACCTGCTATGTCTCGCGTGCCAAGACCGGCGGACTGGCCGGCGCATTCGGCGTGGCCGAGGACAAGTCGGAGGCCTCCATTGCCTGCCGCCAGGTCGGCCCGGTCAGCGTCACGCAGCCCCTGCCCAAGCGCGAGGAGGTCTACACCGAGCGGCTGTCGATTCTCTTCAAGCGGCTGCGGGTGGTTCGCATGGTCGACCCCAAACGCAACACGCTGGTCTATCTCACCTATTCCGACCTGCTGATCGACGGGTCACCCAAGAACAGCGTCACCGCCGTGCCCATCGACCGCGGCACCCCCATCCCGCTCAAGTAGCTTCCGCCAGGTCCGGCCGCACCGCCCTGCTTCAGGCGGCTTTCGCGAGTTTGCTAGCATGCCCCGCGGCGGCTTGCCCGGCGCGCCGACCCGAAGGAACCCTCCGCAACGAAATCGTTCCAACAGAGCCATGCACCTTCAAGATCTAGCTTTTCGTACCGGCGCCGCGGTTCTCCTGGCGGCCGGCCTCGCAGCCTGCACCACCCCGCAGCCGCCCGCGCGGCCAGGCGTGTACATACCGCCGCCCGTCCAGCAGCCGCAGGCCATGTTCATCCGACCCGCCAGCGGCACCACTATTGCCCGCTTCGATGGCGTGCGCAACAAGGGTCTCGACATTGCCGGCAATGTCGGCGATCCCATCGTTGCCTCGGCCGACGGCCGGGTGGTGTACGTGGGCGGCGAGCTGCGCAGCTACGGCAACATGGTCATCATCAAGCACAACGAAACCTTCCTCACCGCCTACGCGCACGCGCAAACCATCCTCGTGAAGGAAAACGCGGTGGTGCGGCAGGGCCAGAAGATCGCCGAAATGGGCAAGAGCGACACCGACCGCGTAAAGGTGCACTTCGAAATCCGCAAGAACGGCACCGCCGTCGATCCCGAGCCCTACCTGAGCGGGCGCCTGCAGCAATAGCGCACAACGGGCCTCAAAGCAGGCTCTCCGGCACCAGCGGCGCCAACAGCTCCAGCTTCCAGCGCGACCAGAAATCCGTTTCCGGCTCCACGTGCAGGATGGTGTCGGCCCCGTCACCCGACGCGGGGCTCACCCACTCGATGCCGCCCCTGGGGCCCAGCTGCAGCTGGTAGGCGCCGTCCAGCCGGATGAAGCCGATCAGGCTGGTGAGCTGCTGCGCGAGCTGCGGGCTGAAGATGAAGATGCCGATCTCGGTGTTGTGCAGCATCGAGCGCGGGTCGAAGTTCATCGAACCGACGAAGACGATGTTGCGGTCGACCACGGCCGACTTGCCGTGCAGCCGCCCGCTCGCAGAACCGTAGATGCCGAAGCGCTTGGTTTCTTCGATCCGCTTGGGGCTCAGTTCATAGAGCGCCAACCCGAGCCGCAGCATCTCGGGCCGGTAGCGGCGGTAGCCGATGTGCACCAGCGACTCATCGGTGGCCGCCAGCGAATTGGTGACGATGGTGTAACCCACGCCCTTTTGCCGCACGAGGCGGAACGTCTCCATGCCGCCGCGCCCGGGAATCAGGTACGGCGTGGTCTGCAGAACCTCATGCTCCGCGCTGCGTATGTAGCGACGCACGTTGTAGAGCACGCTGTCGGTCGACTCGTCAGCCGGCAGCCCGCGCGCTTCGTCCGTGGGGCCCAGCGCCTTGGCGGGCGCATCGGCATACGCTTCGGCGCGCGCCCAGACGAGCGACAGCACGCCTTCGTCCAGGTCCTTGGCCAGCGCGTTGTTTCCCAGCAGATCGGTGGAAACGATGGGCTCGGGGTGCAGCGTGTTCGGCCCGCCGGTCAGCTGCTCGAAGCGTTCGCGCAGCTGCTGCGGCGTGGCGCCGCCTGTCGAGGCCAGCGACTCGATGGGATACACGTAGGGGCTGTTCCAGTACATGTCGAACAGCGATGAAAGCCGCGGCACGACCGTGCCTGCCACCAGCGTGTCGATGTCGATGAAATTGGAGCCGCCGTCGCGCAGGAAGTATTCGTTGGCGATGTTGCGCCCGCCCATCACCGCCATGCTGTTGTCCACCACGAACAGCTTGTTGTGCATGCGGCGGTGCACGCGGTCGAAGTCGAGCAGCGACGACGCCCATCGCGTGCCCAGCCGGCCGCGCCCGGCCGGGAACGGATTGAACATCCGCACCTCGACGTTCGGGTGCGCCGCAAAGCCGGCAAACAAGGTATCGGCACCCGCGGTGTAGAGGTCGTCCACCAGCAGGCGCACGCGCACGCCGCGTTCCGCCGCATCGCGCAGCTCGCGCAGCAGGTAGCGCCCGGTCTCGTCGTTCTGCACCAGGTAGTACTGCAGGTCGATGGAACGCTGGGCCCGGCGGGCGAGCTCGATGCGCGCATGCAGCGAATATTGCGGCATCGGCAGCAGACGGAAGCCGCTTAGCCCCTGCTCGGGTGGCGAAGCCGCGGTGACCATTCGGCCCAGCACCGTGTCGGCGCCGTCCGTGATGGCCACCGAAGGCTTGCGCTCGACCCCTGCCGGCAGACCGGCGCAGCCACCCAGAAACAGCAGCGTGATGACGAGCAACAGCCACAGCGGCAGTTGCCGCCATGAGAGGCGCAGGGCAGCGCCGTTGGTCTTCTCTGAAATCTGCGGGATGAGGTGTTCTGACATCGGTCGATGCGGTGCGCGACGCGCGCAAGGTGGCCGGTTTCTACCATGAGCGCAAAGAATCTGCGGGCATGGAGTCTTCCTACACCATCGGCAAATGCAAGCTGACGCATTGGCCCTCGCGGCCGCGCCACATTGGAGCCAATCGAACCGAAGCGGGCCGCGCATTCCGGAGGCCCCGGCCGGTGCATTCAGCGAGGTGTGCGGATGGCGAAGAAGAACGAACTGCTGGCGCGTTTCGGCGGCAAGCTGACGATGATCGGCTTCGGCTGCATCGGCCAGGCGCTCTTGCCCGTGCTGCTGCGCCATTTCGACCTCAAGCCTTCGGACATCAAGATCGTGCAGGCCGGCGAAGACCGCAGCGGACTCGCCAAGAAGCTGGGGGTTGAACTCATACCCACGCGGCTCGAAGAAGGCAACTTTGCCGCCGTGCTCGAGCCGATGCTGGGCAAGGGCGACTTCCTGGTCAACCTGTCGGTCAACGTTTCCAGCCTTGCGCTCATCAAGCTCTGCCGCGAGCGCGGCGTGTTCTATCTCGACACCTGCAACGAGCCCTGGGACGGCCGCTACGACGACGCCGGCCTCCCGCCTTCGCGACGTTCCAACTACAGCCTGCGCGAGGAACTGCTGGCGTATCGCCTGGACAAGCGCAACGGCCCCACGGCGGTCATCACGCAAGGTGCAAACCCCGGCGTGGTGTCGGCCCTGGTCAAGCAGGCCTTGCTCAACATCGCAGCCGACACGCACGCCGAACTCGAGTCGATGCCCGCCAGCTACGAAGACTGGGCCGCGCTGGCGCAGCAGCTGGGGATCAAGGTGATCCACATCGCCGAGCGCGACACGCAGGTTGCCGCCCAGCGCAAGGAGAGAAACGAGTTCGTCAACACCTGGTCGATCCAGGGCTTCGTCGATGAAGGGCTGCAACCCGCCGAGCTGGGCTGGGGAACGCACGAGCGGCACTGGCCGGCCGACGCGGCACGCCACGGCTTCGGCAGCGATGCCGCCATCTACCTGAGCCGCCCGGGCATCGGCACGCGGGTTCGCAGCTGGACGCCGCTCGAAGGCCCTTACCACGGCTTCCTGGTCACGCACGCCGAGTCGATCTCCATTGCCGACCACCTGACGCTGCGCAAGGACGGCGCGGTGGTGTACCGCCCCACGGTGCACTACGCCTACCACCCCTGCGACGACGCCGTGCTCTCGCTGCACGAACTGGCGGGCAACAACTGGCAACTGCAGCACCGCCAGAGAATCGTGCGCGACGAGATCGTCGAGGGGATGGACGAACTCGGCGTGCTGCTGATGGGCAACTCCAAGGGCGTCTACTGGTATGGCTCGCGGCTCACCATCGAACAGGCGCGCGAACTCGCGCCCGCCAACAGCGCCACCAGCCTGCAGGTGGTGGCCGGCATTTTGGGCGGAATGCTGTGGGCGCTGCAGAACCCGGATGCGGGCCTGGTGGAGCCCGACGACCTCGACCACCGCGTGGTGCTGGAAGCCGCCCTGCCCTATCTCGGTGAGGTGGTGGGCGTGTATGGCGACTGGACCCCGCTGAAAGACCGTTGTGCGCTTTTCAAGGAGGAAATGGACAAGGACGACCCGTGGCAGTTTCTCAACTTCCGGGTGACGTGATTGCTGCTGCGTAAGGAACTCGGCGTCGTCGAGAACTCGTACTACGAAGCCAGCGTGCAGCGCGCGGCGCGGTTCGAGCCGGCGCGACCGCTCGAAGGCATCGCAACAGCCGATGTCTGCGTGGTGGGCGGCGGGCTCGCGGGGCTTTCGGCGGCACTCGAGCTCGCCACGCGCGGCTTCTCCGTGGTGCTGCTCGAGGCGCAGCGGGTCGGCTGGGGGGCATCGGGGCGCAACGGCGGACAGGTGATCGTCGGCTTCGGCTCGGATGGCGAAGAAGCCATTGAAGACCAGTTTTCGCCCGAGGACGTGCGCCGCGCCTGGAACATTTCGGTCGAGGGACTGGACCTGATGCAGGAGCGGATCGCGAGCTATGCGATCGATTGCGACTGGCAGCCCGGCTACCTCAATCTATCGGTCAAGCCATCGAAGTCGCGCGCGCTTCGCGAATGGATGGACCACGTGCAGCGCGTGCACGGCTATCCGCTGCAATGGCTGAGCCCCAAGGAAGTGGCGGAGTGCGTGGCCAGTGATCGCTTTCACGCCGGCACCTACGATGCGCGTTCGGGCCACCTGCATCCGCTGAAATACTCGCTCGGCCTGGCAAGCGCGGCGCGTGCCGCGGGCGCGCAGCTGCACGAGAACTCGGCCGCGCAGGTGATCGAGCGCGGGCCCCGGCCAGTGGTCAAAACGGCGCAGGGCGAGGTGCGATGCAGCTTCGTGGTGCTCGCAGGCAACGTGTACCTGGCCGAATACGGCGACGACGTGGCGCCCGAGGTGTCATCGCGCATCATGCCCGTGGGCACCTACATGATCGCCACCGAACCCATGGACAAGGAACGCGCCGACGCGCTCATGCGCGGCAGGCCGGCGGCGTCAGATACGAACTTCGTTCTCGACTACTTTCGCCTGAGCGCCGACCACCGCCTGCTGTTTGGATCGGGCGACAGCTACAGCGGAAGGACGCCGCGCAATCTCATCGACAAGATTCGCAAGAGCATGCTCACGGTGTTTCCGCAGCTCTCGGACCTGGGCATCGACCACGCATGGGGCGGCTTCGTCGACATCACGATGAACCAGGCGCCGGACTTCGGGCGCATTGGCAGCAACATCTACTACCTGCAAGGCTTCTCGGGCCATGGCCTGGCACTCACCGGCATGGCCGGCAAGCTGGCGGCCGAGGCCATCGCGGGCCAGGCCGAACGCTTCGATCTTTTCGCCCGCATCGGACACCATGCGTTTCCGGGCGGCACCATGCTACGCACGCCCGCTCTGGTGCTGGGAATGATGTATTACCGCCTCAGGGACATGATGTAGGCGCGATGGCGCGTTCCTCAGGCGCGCGCATGCCAGCGCCGATGGCCCGAACGCCGTGCCAGCAGGAGGCCCGCCGCGGCCAGGCCGACCATCGCGATGGCCGCCGTGTTGCCCGATGCCGCGCGGCCCATGTCGAGCGCGATCTCGCCCGACCGCGGGCCTGCAAGCTGCAGGCGGCGCTTGGTCATCTGCGCGCCCAAGTCGCCGAGCTTGTCTTCCAGCAGCTTCTCGGCCGCGGGCAGCAGAATGGTTTCCTCGTCCGCGACGTGATGCATCACGTCACGCATCAGAGTCTGCAGGGTTTCGTCGTAGTCGCGCGCCTCGGGCTCCATGGTGCGCAGCAGGCCGACGAGGCGGCGCATTTCGGAATGCTCGTCGAGCGCCTTCGTGATGCGCTCGTCCTCGCAGACCTTGCGCATCTCGGGGTAGAAGATTTCTTCCTCCAGTTGTGCATGGATTTCAAGCGCGGTGCAGATGGTGTTGACCAGGCCCTTCTTCACGCGCGCGGGCGCGCTGGCCTTGTATTGGTGAAAGGTGGAAAGAACGTGCGTGTGGTCCAGGCGAATCATGTTGGTCGCCGTGGGAAACAGCCGGGAGACGATGTTTGTCATGGTGAGCTCCAAGGCGAAACGAAAAAAGCGGCGCACCCGGCCGATGTCGGCCGGGTGCATGAACCGATTTAGGACAACCCGAGCGGAGCGCCCGCTCAGGCGGCCATTCCGGTGAGTTCTTCCATCAACTCTTCCTTGCGCGTTGCAAGCTGCTCGCGCATGGCCACCAGGTCCAGGCCCTTGGCGGCGCGCGCCTTGACGAAGATCTCGTTGCGCTCTTCCTTCACGTGGTGGTCGATGTACTCGCCCAGCACGATGACCTTGGCGTCGAACTTGTCGTCCACGTCGGTGGCCGATTCGATCTGTGCGATCAGTTCCTTGGCGCTGCCATGCTCGACCTCGGCTTCGTCAAGCAGGTCGGTTTCGCTGATCGCCCCGCGCAACGCCGGGTAGAAAATTTCTTCCTCGATCTGCGCATGAATGGTCAGCTCGGTGCAGATCTGGTTGGCAAGCTCGCGCTTCTTCTGCTGCGCACTGGCAGCGCGCGAGTGGGTCAGTTCCTCGTACTCCTTGAACATCTTCTTGACGTTGCGGTGATCCGAGTCGAGAAGGCTGCATGCATCGGGTGCTGCGCGCTTGGTGGAGGTGGGCATCGTGGGCTCCGGTTGGGTTAATGGAAGCTGAACGATGAAAGGACCGCAAACCGCGCGACGTAGGAAAGCTCCTTGAGTGCGCGTAGCAAGGCGCACTACCCACGCCTGAGTCGCGGCCCTATACGCGCCGCTGCTGCTGAGCCAGCAGGCAGCCAGCCGCCAGCCCCACGGCGAAGAGGCCGTAGACGATGCCCATCGAGCGTTTCGAAAGGTGATGCTCGAAACCCGGCGTGAGCCGCCTCGGCGTGATCGTGTAGTCGACCGCGCATGCCACCGCCGTGGCGGCGCCGGCACTGGCAAGCGCTGCGGGCACCGACTGCGCAGGGTGCCGGCTCGCGTGCAGCCAGGCATAGAGTAGCGCCCAGAAAATGGCGCTCGCATGGTGCGTGGCGTAGCCGATGGCGGTGTGCTTGAGCGTCGGCTCGCGCACCGCAAAAGCCTGGTCGCCCCACAGCCAGTGGCTGGTGGCGTTGGTGGGCGCCACCATGCTGCCGGCGTCGCGGCGGCCGCACAGCATCAACGCGCCTGTGGAGGCAAGGCTGGCCAGGGTGCCAGCCACGAGGCCGGTTCGCAGCACGGGCAGCTGCCGCAGGCTTGCAATTTTCATGGGGCCTCCTACGCAGGGCTCGCGGCCACGGGCCGCGTCATGGCGCCGGTCGCCCTGGCGCCGATGGTCATCTCCGTCATCCAGGACACGAGCAGCTGCCCGTAGGCCTGGCGGTGCGCCTGTTTCGACAGCGCATGGTCGGCGTCCGAAAGGACGCGATAGGTCGCCGAGCGCACGCGCTTGAATGCGCCCAGGTAGTTCTCGATCACCGGATGCGGCACGATCTGGTCGTGCTCCGATTCGACGATGAGCACGTCGCCCGTGAACGCCTCGCACGCCGCCAGCGCACGGTTGTCGCGCGGGCCGACCAGCGTGCGGCGGTAAGCCACGAGATCGGGCCTGCTCAGCTGCCCCTTGGGCGCCAGCCATTCGCGATCCCGGTAGAGCGCCGGCGCACGCAGTGCGAGCCAGCGCACCGGCCGCATGGCGCTGACCAGCGCCGCCAGGTAGCCCCCGTAGCTGCTGCCGACGATGGCAATGGCGCCGGGGTCGACCGTCGGGTGGCTGATGAGCGTGTCATAAGCCGCGAGCACGTCGCGCAGGTTGTCCTCGCGGGTGACCTCCTGGCGCAGCGAGGCGTGGCGCGCGTGGCCGCGCAGGTCGAAGGTCAGGCAGACACAGCCGAGCGCCGCAATTTCGTGCGCGCGCGCGATGTACTGCTCCTGGCTGCCATCCCAGCCATGGACCAGGAGAACGCCGGGAACCATGGTGGAGGCGGCAACCAACGTTCCGGCAATGTGCTGACCGTCTACGGATATGTCTATGAAGTTATGTCGTGTCGCTGTCATACGGCTTTTGCAATGCGTATTTGGTGAGGTGTCCCGTCTTTCTGTCGATACCGCGGTAGTGCACCTGTGCATCCGCCGGGATTTCCGCTGCCGCACCATACGCCTCGAAACAGGAAACGCGAATCCGGTCGAGCGCCGGGTCGCGCCAGAAGGATTCGATCGCGATCATTTCGGCGCCGGTCGCACCGCCGACGCGCCAGGACTGCTCCAGCACGCCCGAGCGCCAGGTGCCGCCCGCGCCCACGCCCTGCGCCACGTCGTAGTTGACGCGCGAGGCAAAGAAGCCCGGGAAGCAATCGATCACGGCTTTGTTATAGCGCCGTGCCTGCTCGATGGCCAGGCAGAGCGCCGGCGGCGGACTGGTGGTGGCGAGCAGCGCGTCGAAGTTGCCGCGCACGAGCGTGAGGTCGGAGCCGCCATAAACGCTTTGCCCGTCGTTGTCCTGCGTCATGCGCTGGCGGCCGTAGTAGCTCACGATCAGATGGTCGACGATCACCTGCCCCACGCTGTAGGTTTCGGGGTTCTCGAGGTTCTCTTCGATCACAACGCCGTTGGCCGCGATCACGCTCTCGTCCATGTCGGCAAGACAGCGGTCCAGCGCCTCGGCGTCGGTGACCGTCGACTGGCCGCGCCCGCCGGTCGCGCACACGGCCTTGACGCGCACGGGGCCGTTCTCCAGCAGTTGGCGCCCGGCCCATCGCGCATCCTCCAGCGAGAACGCCGTGTAGCCGTCGAGCACCGCATCCGGGACGCTGGCGGCAAAGGCCTGCGACCATCCCTCGGGGCAGGCAGCCGCGCGGCCGACCAGCGGATGCGTGATGGCTTTGGTGGCAACGAAGGGGTATGGAACCACGCCACCGAACAGGTCGTGCAGCGTCGAAATGCCGAGCGAGCGCGCGAGTTGCGTGCTGGAGACTGTGTCGCTCGGCACGAAGTACAGCGGCGTGTACTCGTGGGCGCGAGAAGCGTCGTATTCGCCGGCAAAGCGGAACTGCTTCAGCGCCGCCAGCCGCTGTGCAAAATTGCTGCGCGTGGCGCGTTCATGATCGCTGCTGTAGGCCTCCGGATCCGCGCTCCAGACCACCACGCTGCCGCCTGTGTTTTTGAGGACCGTGTCCACGACGGCGACTCCCGAACTGAAAAGGGTGTCCATGGCATCGGCCCGGTATCAGCGATGCTCCGCCGCGCCGGGCCCGGCCATCTTGCGAAGCGGCCAGCCGGGCATCGCCGAAGGCGTGATGCCGGCCACCGTGGACTGGGGTTTGCTCTGCCAGGAAAGATCAGTCGTGTTCATCGGGACAGCTCCTTGTGAACGGTGGCTGGGCGCACGGCGGTGATCCGTGCATGTGGATGGGTCCGGCTCCTACAAGACGTCTTCGTGCTCCGGCCTAGTTTTGCGTTTGCAGCAGCAGCCGTCATCCTCGCCCCATGGTTGAGCAGCTTTGGCCCCGGCGGGGCGGGATAACGCGCGTCACCGGTGAAAGCGGCCTCCTACGCCGCCGCCCCGCCAGGACCATCCAGCGTTGTCCGGGCGCATACTCCATTGGTTTGCAACCAAGGACGAATATGCCCGCCCTTCCTTCCACCTCGGAGTCCCGCGCGCTTGCCAAGCTGGCATGGGAGGCGGCCTGGGAACGGCTGGGCAATGCGCTGCAGCCGCCTGCCGGCTATCCGCCGGCTACGGCCGAGCAGCTGTCCGAATGCTTCCACATCGCGCAGGCCCGGCTCGACGAAATGCGCGCTGCGTTCGGCGTGCCAGAGGACCGTTGAACGGGCGCGCGCACTGGCCCTGACGCGTGCGCGTGGCGGCGGCTTTCCTACGGCATGCGCGCCCGCCGTTGGTTACGTCCGTTCTGTCTTCCAAGTATTGGTCAACGCAGTGCGATGCTTATTCACGGCGGCGCCGGATCTTGAGTGTTTGCGCGGCAAGAAGAAACAATGTACAGAAATAGATGAAGCTCGGCTCGCCAAGCAGTGCAAAGGTCAGCCCCTCCGGATGCGCCGACAAATATGAGAACGCTATGCGACCACAGCCTGCAAGCAGAATGGCGCCCAGCATCGGTCCCCAACTCACGATGTCGCCGCTCTTCAGCCTCGAGTTCATGCTCATGACCAGATAGATCCACCCCCAGACCAACGCGAACGCAACGAACACAGACCATGCCAACAGCAACATTCGCCCCCAAGAGAGCGGGTCCGGGAACGAAGCCCAACTGGCCAACAACTCGGAGAGCGAAAGCCCGCAGAACGCAGTGAGCAACGGGCGTGTATTGACCTTGTCAAGGATATCGAAAGCTTCTTTCAACGGCATGCGAGAACCTTCATCCTGTTAGTTGGTTTTCTCAGATTGCGATTTTTGGCGCTGCAGTTCTGCTCTCTTCTGCAACTGCTCCTCGCGGGCCGCGACCGCCAGTGCCTTGGCTTGCTCATCGCCATGGATCAGCACCGAGAAACTCTTGCTCAACTGCTTGCTGCCTAGGCGCGTTGTCGCGATCCATCGCGTCGGTCGCCCGTTTTTGTCCCTCTCCGACGAAACCCCAACGATGCCCGAAGAGTTTGTGGACAAAAAGATGGTGCCGCGCGCCTTGGGAGCTGGCAGCGAGTCGGGTGCGCGTTTCGGCGCGGTTCTGACGAGCGCCTCCCCCGGATGTACGCACCGCAGGCCCGTCATCTGCTGCAGCTGCCTCTGGCGCTCTGCGATTGCCAGCAACTTGGCTTCGGTCGCACCGTAGCGGGTCACGCCGAAATATTTGCTGAGGTGTTTGCCGGGTCCGAGGTATGTCTGTGCAATCCAACCCGTCGGCGCACCTTGCGGATCAAACATACACACCACACCGGGAATGCCAGACTTGTTGTTGCGCCGTACCTTGTCGGCCAACTTCTGACGCGACGCCGGCGGGTGCTTTCTCGCCATCTCGTCGCGCCAGGCCTGCGCTCGAACTAGTGCCGCTTCTTTACCGTCGTAGATGTGAAGGAGAAAGTCTTGTACAAATGCACGCCCTCGCGTGTCAAGCTGACGCACCAGCTCCTGCCGTCGCTGGAGGGGGTAATGCCGTACATAGCTGACGGATGGAGCCTGGACTTACGGGCTTGGCCTCGTTCGACTGGTGCGTTGTGCTTTTGCGCAGGTTCGATGTCGGTGCGCTTGGAAACTCTGCTATCGGACATGCGTTCGCCTCTTACTATGCCGCTTCAGAAGCTCGCATTCAGGTTGAACCCGAAGGTGGTCTTGGCCGTCCGATACCCCTCGGGCTTGCTGATCGGCGCCCCCATGAAGAAGTCATAGCTGAGCTTGCTCCACTGCCCGCGCACGCCGATCACGGCACCGGCGAGATTGCGGCCCAGCAGGTCCGCAGTCGAACGCCCGCCCACATGCCCGTAGTCGGCCCCGACATACAACTCCGCCCCGCTCTGCCCCATCGCCCAGCCGATGTCGTTGCGGATCAGCCAGCCGCGCTCGCCCATCAGGCTGGTCTCGCCATCGAAACCGCGCACCGTGTAGCGCCCGCCTATGGCGAAGCGGTCCTGCGGTGTCAGCGGCGTGCGGTTCCACTGCGCACGCACCAGGCCCGAGTAGCGCAGCTTCTGTTCGCCCAGCTTGAATGGTGCGTTCAGGCTGACCTCGGCCGTGTACAGCCGCAGGCGCGAGGTGCCTTCGCCGAACTGTTCCTCCGGCGCGGCGATGGACCCGAAGCCGCCGGTGCCGTGCTTGTAGGCCAGCGTGCCTTCCAGCGTCGCGTCGCCGATGAACTCCTTGTGGTTCAGGCCCAGCTCCCAGCCGCCCACCACGCGGTGCTGCACCTCGACTTCGGTGTCGTCCACGAAGTTGCGCGATTCCCTGCGGAAGCCCTTCAGCGCCAGCGTGGTCTTGCGGCGCTGGTCGCGGTACAGCAGGCGCGAGAGCTTGACCTCGGCGTTGTTGGTCTTGCCCGCATAGACATAGTCCTGGCTCAGCCCGGCCACGCGCTGGTGGTACTGGCTGTTGGAGGCCGTGAAGCCCAGCATCCAGTAGCCGTAGGGCAGCGAATAGTGCACCGTCTGGCCTTCGGTGCCCTTGGCCGGGTCGCTGAAGACATGGCCGTTGAGGTTGTGGTTGGCGCTGACGTAGAACAGGTCGTTCAGGCCCAAGGGGTTGTCGATGGAGACGGTCGCGCCGGCCTGGTAGCGGCCGGTGGCCTCGGTGCCGCTGTCGTCCAGGCTCAGGGTGACGCGCCACTTCTTGGATTGCACGTACTTGACCACCAGGTCGCTGTCGCCGGGCCGGACATTCGGGGCGGTCGAGGGCTCGATCTGGATGTCGGCCTCGGCCGTGGGGGCGCGCTTGAGGTTCTCCAGCCCCTGCTCGATGTCGCGCAGGTTCAAGAGGTCGCCGGGCCGCGCGGGAATGGCGGAACCCAGCAAGGCGCCGCTGCCCAGCAGCGTGGCCGAGGAATCGGGCGTGGTCCGGATGGCCGCGACGCGCCCTGGCACCAGCGACAGGGTCAGGGTGCCGCTGGACAGGTCCTGCGGCGCGGCCAGCACGCGGGTGGTGACGAAGCCGCGCGCAATCACAGCCTGCTGGGCGCGGGCGAGCACCACGTTCACGCCGGCGGTGCCGAGGCAGCGGCCCACCGGTGAATCATTTCCTTCAGGGCCCGAAAGATCAGAGACGGCCCACTGGAAGGCCGCGGCCTGCTCGCCGACCAAGAGCACGCGATCGATCCGAAAGCACGGGGCTTCGGAGGCTGGGATGCGCTGGGTGGGCACGGGCGGTGCCGCCTGCAGGCGCTGGTCGACGGTTCGCTCGTTCTGCTCGCGCAGGGCGCGTTCGCGTTCCTGCTGGCGTTGCTGTTCGACGAAGGGTTGGGGGGTGGTGGGGGACTGCTGGGCGACCACGGCCACGGGAATGGCCGCCAACACCGCGACCGTCCAATTGAGTTTCACGAAATACTTCTCCCTGTTTTCTTGTAGAGCTCTTGGTCATCCCGAAGATGCCAACTGCTTGGCTTTTTGGTCTCAGAACGCTGATAGACAGATGGCGACGGCCGGCAATCATCAAAATTTCACGATCGATGCCTCGAAACCCCAATCTAATGGTCAACGATGAAATGCACAATATCTGAAGTGCCACAAAGCATTTAGTTTTCAGTCAGAAAAACAATCAGATGATTCGAAAATCCGCCGCCATATTTTGGATCCGAAATCGTGTTTGCAATAGAGTTAAAAACTCCCACAGCAATTTCAAAATCCGAACGGGAGTTGTTTTTCAATAGATCAAATCTCCTCCACACAATTATATTGCCCGGAGTGCGCAAAGAGTGAAGGCCGGCCCATAGCGAATCGTTCAATGCGTCCCAATTTTCGCCAACCGGATGCAAGGGGGGGTCAAGTGGCAACACTGCCCGCACTGCATCAAAAAACTCGAACTTATTGCCTATGTCAGATGGCAAATCAAACACTCTCCATCCCAGTTTTGCCTTCTCTTCGCAAATCTCTAGAACTTCATCTTTTTTTGCGATCAAAACGCCGTCAGATATATTCATATTTACTTCACCTGTACAAAAGGCGGCTTTGCATTGCCGCTGCCGTAGTGATTCCATGTGTAATACATTTCGCCAGTTACACTGTTGACCACGATCCGATTTGGCCCTGGGCCCGCCTGTCCAGGAAGCGGCGCCACGCGATACTCCCTGTATGGAGACGACGCGTATTGCCCGCCCGGCAAATCGCCCGCTCTATTTTCAAAAGGAATGCCCCATCGTATGCTCAAATTGCCGCTCGGGGTAGTTCCAGCGGTGATGTGGTCCATCGTCGTTCTTACTAGGGCCTCTTCTGCTGCTGGCAACGTTCCAGCAACAATGCGTGGCACCACCACTCCATTGGCGGAGAGGACAGGCGTCAAAACCCCTCTGATAGCCCCACCAACTCCCAAGGCGACGCCTGCAAGATCCGCCGGGGTTAATCCTGCGGCAACAGAAGCCGTCTCCGGACTTATGCCTAAATCAACGAGTTGCTGAACGGCGCGTGCCAGTGCAACTGAATGGCCATTTTGGCGCCCATTGATTTCGTCGATTACATTCAGCCGAGGTAAGTCTGAAGCAAACGAGATACAAGTCGCGACGCCTCCGCACATTTCGTTAATTTCGTTGTTCGTGAAACCTCTGCTGTCGCGAGCGTCATGCGAATAGGTGGTGCAGATTTTACTTGTTTCGCAAGAATCAACCTTGGCACTTTGTTCGCGCTCAAAAGCTTGCCACTTGGCAACGGTATCTTTAATGCATTCGGTATCTTTATTGCAGTTTTTTAATGCATTTTGAAATGCAGTTTCCTGCAGATGGTTTAAATAATTGTTCGCCGCAGCGTTAGCTCCCGCCTGGCTGCCTAGGTTGATTTGTGCGGCATCCCCGCCTGCAATAGCCACGGCAAGTCCGCTCATCATCGCCGCGAACTGAACCGTGTCGGCCTGTCCGCCATAAGCTGTCGCCGCCAACTCGCCAACCGCCGCGCCCAAGGCACCAGCGGCACACCCACCTGTGTTGTCGGCTCGTGCAGCGCCGACGGCGCAACCGGCGATCGCATGAGCAAGCGCATTCGTGAAGGTGTTCAGCTTGCCCGGACCTGTGAGGTCACCAATAGCGTTGGCCGTTTGTGCCGCCACCGTGTCCAAGATCGCACCCTTGATCCCATCCCTCAATGCGTCTTCCAAGCTGCCGCCGTTGATCGCCGTACCGATGACCGCGCGTGCGACACCTGCGGTCAGGTTTTGCTGCAGTTGGGCCATGAATGGTTGTGCGCCGCCGCTCAACGTCGGTTGGCCCATTGGATTCAGGTCAAGCCCGCCCAGCACACCTCCGGTGATGATTGCCGTGAGCAGACTGTGCACGCTTGCGCTGCTGCCCAGATCGTGCAGCGCCCCGCCAATGTCGCCCTGGTTGTTGATCAAGGCTACAGCTGCCTGACCCGCCAGTGCAGTGAGGCCGGCCGTGACTGCCCCGCCCACCACGCCTGAAACGGTCATGCCTCCGGCCGCTATAAAGCCGCCCTCGCCCAGGGCCGCCACGCTGCCGGTGGTCGCCCCGGCCGCCGCCTCACCAGCGGCCGCCCCAATCTCCGAAGCCGCCCCTGCTGTGAAGTACGCCACCACGATCGTCACGATCGCCGCGCCCTCCGGCGTCAGCCCCTGCTGGTCATGGTCCCACTTCTTGTGCGCTTCCTCGACGCGTTGCCAGTCGATCTTGCCGCTGAGGTTCGGATCCTTGGTGATCTGATCCACCCAGCCCATGCCCGGTTGCTTGGCCAATGCCTCCACGCTGTCCCGGGCGCCGAGACCGGCTTGGATGTGGTTGGCGTTGACGGTGAGGTTGCCCACATTGAACTGGTTGTAGTTCGTGGTCTGGTCGCTCTGCCCCTGGTCCTTGAACTTCTGGTAGGCCAGGTCGCGGCCCTGGCTGGTGGTCTGCTCGCTGTGCTCCGTGCTCTGCGTGCCGAGGATGAGGTTGTCGGCGGTCAGGGTCAGCTTGCCGGGTGTGTTGACCGTGGTGGCGGCCATTGCCAGCGTATCGACGGCCTCGATGGACACATTCGCACCGTTCAGGGTGGTGCGCGTCAGCGTGCTGTCCTTGACCGTGGTGTCGGTCGTCTTGCGCGCATTGATGCCCGTGCTCGGGTCGTGCCAGAGGATCTGACCAACTCGACGCCTTGGTGCGGAAGCCCGTCGCGCGGAGCCGCATGCACGCTCAGTTATCTCAATCACGGGCGGCTTTCTCGCGCGCAGAATCATTCGACAACCTGCCGATGGACTATCGTCTTATCGTTCACGGGCACCGATGACTCCTGCGCGTCGAGAGGTCCGGATCATTCACTGATGTGAGCGATGGCGTCTTCCCAGTGCCCGGCCACCGGCTGCCCCAAGATGTATTTCTGCTTGAGAAGCGCGATCTCCAGCCGCAGCATCGTGATGCTGCCGCTCAAATTGCCGCCGTGATCATCCTTTGATGGCGCGACGTAGACAGGATTGCGGTACATATCGAACTTCCCCTGGAAGTGCTGGTGCATCGCAGGGTCCGTCAGCACATGCGGCGGCTGATCAGAAATCGCCATGACGAAGGTCTTGAGCCAATCGAAATGCTGCTGCGTGTAGGCGAACTTCTTGCGCGTCTTGAACATCGCCTTGGCCTGCGCAACTTCGCCCGCGATCAGCAGCAGATTGATCGCACGCATGTAGCCGCTTTGCCCTTGGCTCCAGTAGCTGCCCGCCTCCAGTTCCGTTTGCGCGATCTCGCGAGCACCCTGTGCCAGCCGCACTGTCCGGTTCCGCGTCATCCCGCATGGCCCTTGCGAGCGCTAAGGCAACGAGCACTTGGCCGTGGTTGCCGGGGAAGATGCCTTCGACTTTCCAGCCACGAACTTTCGGATCATCGGTCTCGAAGCGCGGGTCGATCAATGCCTTCTCCAGGCCTTCGATCGCCCAGTTCAAGAATTTACGAACATAAGGGTGTCCGAACTCGCCAAGGGCGATTTCTATGGCGTACTGAAAATCGGAATCGAGCATCCCAGGCATCGCCAATTTGGACCAGTCCCCATTGCCATAAAACCCCTTGAGTTCCTTCTTCTCAACGACCTTACTCCACCCCTGTTCGTCCGCGATGTCCGCCTCAACCTGAGTACGCCATACATTCTTGAAATTCATATCAATGCTCGCTATTCATTGCAGTGGGAACTCGATGACGCGCGTGGGCCGACCGCCCAGACGCTGGATCAGCGTGTCATCGAAGCGCGAGGCCATCTTTCTGGCTGCATCAACGGTCCTAGTGGCGCGCATTGCTCCGTCGTTCAGAAACTCATTCACTGATGTGACTGACGATGTGCTCCCACCGGCCAGCCGATGGCAAGCCCAGCACATAGCGTTGCTTCAGAAGAGCTAGCTCAAGCCGCAGCATCGTGATGCTGCCAGTCAGATTGCCGCCGTGATCATCCTTCGACGGCGCGACATAGGCAGGATTGCGGTACATGTCGAACTTGCCCTGGAAATGCTGGTGCATTGCAGGGTCCGTCAGCACGTGCGGCGGCTGATCGGGGATCGCCATCACAAAGGTCTTGAGCCAATCGAAGTGCTGCTGCGTATAGATGAATTTCTTGCGCGTCTTGAACATCATCTTGGCCTCTGCAACTTCGCCCGCGATCAGCAGCAGGTTGATCGCACGCATATAGGCGCTTTGCCCCTGGGTCCAGTAGCTTCCTGACTCCAGCTCCGTTTGTGCGATCTCGCGAGCGCCCTGTACAAGCATCGGGCTGTCAGGTTCAGCATCGTCACGCATCGCCCTCGCGAGCGCCAAGGCGACCAGCACTTGGCCATGGTTGCCTGGGAAGATGCCGTCGATCTTCCAGCCACGCATTGAGTCGTCGTCGCTCTCGAAGCGGGGATCGACAAGTGCTTTCTCCAAGCCCTCGATTGCCCAACCCAAGAACTTGCAGACATAAGGATGACCGTATTCGCCTATGGCTACTTCTACGGCGGTCTCCAGATCTTGGTCGAGTGATCCGGGCCTTGCTAGCTTGGACCAGTCTCCGTATGCATAAAAACCGTCTTTATCCTTCTTTTCGACGACCTTTTTTAGCCCACCTTCACGCGCGATTCGTGCTTCGATGTTGGCACGCCATTCATTTTGAAATTTCATCTCGACGCTCGCTATTGCTGTTGAAACTTGATGATGCGCGTTGGGCGACTACCTATCCGACCAACCAAAGTGCCATCGAACCTGACTCCTGCCTTAGCCGCATTCGTTGGACCGACGTACAACTCGACCTGATATGCCTTTTCTTCTAGTTGCTTCAGCAAGATGGATTTGGTTTCATCATTTAGGGTTGATTCTTTAATGCTCTTCTCGAGCTTTGCCAAATTCGTGTCCAGCGTGCGTGGTCGATTTTCACCCAGCGCGCTCAGTGACGAGTCGCCAGCTTTGGCTTCGCCGATGACGAGTTGAGGCTTGCCGTCCACCATTTTGGCGTAGCCCAAATCGAAACCGTTGTCCGACTTTCCAATCTTGGTTTCAAACGAGGCGACAAAATTCTGGCCATTCTCTTCTTTTGCCAATTGAAGGGCGGACGCCTCAAGATTTTTGCCAGTTTCTCTGAAGTTCGAATCTCTGACATACGCATACCTCGCATCGGCTGCATACGTAGGAATCAGGTTTCCATCGAAATCCGCCACGGCTGCGACCGGCCGCAGCATCGGCCGCTGCACCAACCCCGTCCACCCCATGGCCTTCAGCAGCGAGGTTGTACCGATCGCGCCCAGCGTGCCGTCCAGCAGCAACTGGGTCCGAATCTCCGTCGCCCGCGTGGTGTTGCCTCGCGCCTCGGCGGCATCCGCTTCGTTCAGCTTGGTCTGCACCGCGGCCGGCAGATCGGTGATCGTGACGGCGGTCTGAACAACCAGATTCTTCAATGCGTCCTGTGCCGCCTCGTCTCCCAGTGCGGCGCTGGCCGCCAGACCGGACAGCATGATGGGCGCTCCCATGAGCCCTTCCACGGTGTTGACGCCCGCAGTCAATGCGCCGTACGTCTTGGGATAGGCCTGCGCGAACGCGTATTCGCGCAGGTCGGCACGGATGCTCTCTCCCTCTGCCCTTACGGAGGTTGCCAGGGGCCAGATGTCCTTGTAGGTCGCTCCTGCTGCTTGCAGGTCCGCATACAGAACGCCGCACTGAGCCTGGGCCGCCGGATTGGTGCAGGCGTTCTTCAGCTGCCGGTCACGCCAACGATCGACGGTGTTGAGCGTGTCGATCTGAGACTGCTTTTCGTCTCTGCACGCCTGCGTCTGGCACGCAGTTCTTTCTTCCGTGAGGCGATCACGCTCCCGGGCTTCGGCATGATTCAGATAATTGTTCGCCGCCGCGTTACTGCCCGCTTGGCTTCCAAGGTTGATCTGCGCCGCATCTCCGCCCGTGATTGCCACGGCAAGTGCACTCATCATGGCGGCGAACTGCACGGTGTCAGCTTGTCGCCCATAGGCTTCCGCCGCGATCTCACCGATAGCCGCACCCAGCGCGCCAGCACCGCACCCGCTCGCACTATCTGCTCTCACAGCACCAACCATGCATCCCGCAATTGCATGCGCGACCTTGTTGCTCAAGCCCTCGAAGTTGTCCCCAATCGCATTGGCGCCCTGCGCCGCGATGGTGTCCAGAATGGCATTCTTCAACCCGTTCTTCAGGTTTTCTTCAAAACTGCCGCCATTGATCGCGGTATCGATCAACGCACGGGCCGCACCTGCCTGCAAGTTCTGCCCCAACTGGTTCAAGAACCGCTCGCTGCCTCCCCCGACGGTCGGCAACCCGGTTGGGTTCAGGTTCATCCCGCCGAGCACGCCTCCGGTGATGACCGCCGTCAGCAGGTTCTTGACGCTCGCGCTGCTGCCCAGGTCATGCAACGCGCCCCCGATGTCGCCCTGGTTGTTGATCAGCGCCACCGCCGCTTGGCTGGCCAAGGCGGTGAGGCCCGCTGTGACGGCCCCGCCCACCACGCCTGAAACGGTCATACCTCCGGCCGCTATAAAGCCGCCCTCGCCCAGGGCCGCCACGCTGCCGGTGGTCGCCCCGGCCGCCGCCTCACCAGCGGCCGCCCCAATCTCCGAAGCCGCCCCTGCTGTGAAGTACGCCACCACGATCGTCACGATCGCCGCGCCCTCCGGCGTCAGCCCCTGCTGGTCATGGTCCCACTTCTTGTGCGCTTCCTCGACGCGTTGCCAGTCGATCTTGCCGCTGAGGTTCGGATCCTTGGTGATCTGATCCACCCAGCCCATGCCCGGTTGCTTGGCCAATGCCTCCACGCTGTCCCGGGCGCCGAGACCGGCTTGGATGTGGTTGGCGTTGACGGTGAGGTTGCCCACATTGAACTGGTTGTAGTTCGTGGTCTGGTCGCTCTGCCCCTGGTCCTTGAACTTCTGGTAGGCCAGGTCGCGGCCCTGGCTGGTGGTCTGCTCGCTGTGCTCCGTGCTCTGCGTGCCGAGGATGAGGTTGTCGGCGGTCAGGGTCAGCTTGCCGGGTGTGTTGACCGTGGTGGCGGCCATTGCCAGCGTATCGACGGCCTCGATGGACACATTCGCACCGTTCAGGGTGGTGCGCGTCAGCGTGCTGTCCTTGACCGTGGTGTCGGTCGTCTTGCGCGCATTGATGCCCGTGCTCGGGTCGTGCCAGAGGATCTGCCCCGGCTCGATGCCCTTGGTGCGGGCGCTGGCTGACGACGTTGCCGACGTGGTGTTGGTCGCCGCCTGGATGATGACGTTGCCGCCCTTGATGTTGATGTCCTTGGCCGCATCGACCTGCACGCCCTGCAGGAAAACGGTATTGCCGCCCTGGAGCAGCACGCCGCCTTGGCTGCTGCTGATGGTGCTGGCCGATGCGGTGTCCGTCTGCAAGTCCATGCCGTTGGTGGTGGTCTTGCCGTAGGGCAACGTAGGAATGATTGGTGCGCCCGTGAGCAGCCCTCCGAGGCCGCCGATGCCCCTCTTGTCGCTCTGCACCTGCGTGCTGGCGTTCGAGGTGTTGCGTCCTTCCACAATGGTCAGATCGCGTCCGGCGCTGATCGCCACGCCCTGCGTGCCGCTGATGTGCGAGCCTTCGATGCTGATGTCCCTTCCGGCCCCCATCGCCACAACACCGCCTGAGAACTGGCTCCCGACGCTGGTGCTGCTGCCGTACTGTCCGGTGAGTTGATGGTCCGTCCGGCTGAAGGTGCCCTTGTCGCTCCACTGCGTGCTGAAGCTGCCGGCCGTCGTGGTCTGTCCCGAGGCGATGTTGATGTCCCGGTCGGCGTGCAGGTTCAACAGCCCGTTCCCGGCGTCCACCGTGGCCTGCCGGGCATTGATGTCCCGGTCGGCGTCGAGCAAGGTGGCGCCGTTCGTGGTGATCGTGGTGCCGAGTTCGCGCGTCGTGGTCGAATTGCCGCTCACCTTGCCGCCGGAGGTCACGCTGGTCGAGGAGGTGGTCACGGTGCCCAGGTTGATGTCGTTCCCGGCCTTGATGGAAGTCAGGCCGCCCGCGCCCTGGTTCGACACGACCGCACCGATCAGGTTGACGTCGCGCCCGGCGCTGGCCACCAAGGTTCCGCCCGGGTTGGTCACGTACAGGCCGGCGACCCGATCGATATTGGTGTTGCCCATGCCGCCCGAAGCCGTGGTCGTCCGGACATTGATGTCCCGCCCGGCGTCCAGCGTCAGCTTGTCGCGTGCATCGATGGTTCCGCCGAGGTTGTTGATGTCGACCTGGGCCGTCAGGCCCACCTGCCCGCCGCTGATGCGGCCGCCCAGGTTGTCGATGGTGTTCGCATTGATGCTGACCAGCTGGCGCCCACCGATGGTGCCGGTGTTGACCAGGTTATTGTCCTTGCCGTCGATGCGGACCTGGTTGCCGGACAGGAGGGCCCCCGAACCGTCGATGTCGCCGGGCCGCACACGCACATAGACCTGGGGCACGAGCACACGCTGCGTGCTGCCGTCCGGCAGCGTGACCGTCTGCTCCACGAGCCAGACGATGTCGCTCGTGAGCTGCGCCATCTGCCAGCCGTCAGCGCGATGCCGGGCCGCAGGCCGTATTCCTTGGCGAAGGTCACGCCCGCGTTCATCAGCGCGATGTATTGGTCTTCGTCGTTGGCGTAGCCGTCGAGATAGCGATAACCCGTGAGCTGCGCCACCTGCTCGCGAATGAGCTTCTGTTCGTAGAACCCGTCGCCCAGCCGCTTGAGCGTGTTGTTCGGATCGAGCCCGAGACTGTTCAGCAGGTAGTCGCTGCTGAGCCAATTGCGGTAGTTCGCAAAGCGCGGATCGGTCTCGATCAGGTAGTGGCTCGATGGATCGGGATGGGTGCTGAAGAGACTGGCCTGCGGAACCGCGAGGTTCGGCGTGCTGGTGCGCACCACGATCGGGATGGCCTGGCCGCTCGCGCCGCCGGCGCCGCCCGCAGCTCCCGCGCCTGTGCCAGTCGCACCTGCGGCACCCGTCCCAGCGGCCCCGGCCACGCCGCCGACGTTCGCGGCCACCTCGACGATAGTTCCCACTCGCGAACCACCACCCGCACCCGTCGCCCCGCCGCCATTGGCGCTGGCGGAGCCGGTGGCTGCAGTTCCGGCGTTGTAGCCGCTCGTGGCGTTGACGTGGTCGACGTACTCGAACGCGCCGACGTCGACCGTTCCGGTTTGTGTCGGCCCGATCACCAGCGGCTGCAGCTGCCCCTTGTCATTGACCACCGTCGAAAAGCTGGTGGTCTGGTAGTTCCCCTTCAGGGCCTCGTTCGTGACGTTGCTCGCGGTCAGCGTGCCGCCCGCGATGATCCGGCTGTCGCGGTTGTAGACCGCGCCCACGAGCGTCATGTTGCCACCTGACGAGATGAGGGCCGGGTCGGCGTTGATGGCGATGTCGGCCGTGGTCGTGGCGGTGGTGGTCCAGATGCCGTAGCCGTTGCTGTACAGCAGAGCGCCTGTGGAACCGTCAGGGTTGCGCGCCCACACGAAGGGCTGACCGGGAATGACAACGACCTCATCGAGCGTGTAGAAGCCGCTGCCGCCGACCGGTGCGACGGTGACCGTCTGCGTCGTCGTGATCGCCTTAGGCCCCAATTGGATGTGCGTGTCCCAGTTGTTGATCTGCCCCATCGAGATCGACATGTTGCCCAGCGATTCGATGGTGGCGCTCAGGTTGTTGAGCGTGCCGCCCTGGCCGATGGCGTAGCGATTGGCATCCAGTGCGCCGCCGATGAACATGTCGCCGGCACTGAAGAGCAGCGCATGCTCGCGGTTGTTGATGGTGGTCGCGCCGATGTCCAGCGTGTCGCGTGCCGCGATGGTGCCGGCCTTGGTCACGCCATTGACGGTCTCGGTGTCGTTGTTGAGCGTGCCGACGCCGATCGAGATCTGGTCGCCATAGATGCGGCCGGTGCCGATGTTGTTCAGCGTGCCCGCGTTGATCTGCGTGGCGCCTTGGCTGTCGATCAGTCCGCGGTTGGTCAGGGTGGCGGCCGCGTTGACGGTGGTGTTCGTGCCCGACATCTCGCCCGTGGCGGTGTTGTCGACGACGTTGCCGTTGACCGTCAGCGTGTCGCCCGCGAGCAGCTTGGCGTTGTTGGTCAGCTGGCCGGTGGTGCCGTAGGTGAGATTGCCGCTCGCGCTGATGTCGCGGTTGTTGACGATGTCCTGCGTGAGCAGAATCGACAGGTCCCGGCCGGCCGTGAAACTCCCGTCGTTGCTGAAGTTCGCCGCGTCGATCTGCAGGTCGTTGGTGGCGACCAGCGTCCCTGCGGTGTTGATCACGCTGAGCGTCTTGGCGCCGGGATTCGCCGCGTTCGGATCGATGATCCTGAGGCTGCCACCCGCCGAGAGCAATCCGCCCGCGGAATTGTCTACGGTGCCGCCGCTGGTCACGGTCAGGTCCTGCGCGGCGTGTACGGCGCCGCCCTGGTTCGCGAGGGTGGCCGCATTGATGACGACGTTCGTTCCTTCGATGCCCTGGTTCGTGCCGCTGGTGTTGGCGTTGACGACGGAGGCGGCGTTCAGCGTCGTGGTGTCGCTGGACCGCAGCAGGCCGCCCGTGTTCTGGACGGTGCCGGCATTGATCGTGAGCGCGCCAATCGCCTGGGTCTGGCCGCCGCCGTTGTCATAGGTTGCGCCGTTCGTGTCGATCGTGACGGCGGCCTGTCCGATGACCTGCCCGCCAGCGGTGTTCGAGAACGCCTGCGTGTGGGCCGCCAGTGCGTTCTTCGCGCCGATGAAACCGCCTGTGTTGTCGAGCGCTGCGGTGGTCAGGTCGAGCGCGTCGCCGCTGGCGATGCCGCCTTGGCCGTTGGCGTAGCCGGCTGCATTGGTGTTGCTCAGGCCCTGGCCGTTTGTGTTGACGGTCATCGCCCCGCCGGACTGGATCAGGCCGGCGTCGTTCTGCAGCGCGCCCGAGCTCAGCGCGACGGTGGTGGTCGCGGCCAGCGTGCCCTGCCTGTTGTCCAGGGTGTTGCCGTTGGTGTTCACGGACAGGCTGTTGCCGAAGACTTTGCCCGTCTGGTTGATCAGGCCGCCGTTGCTCAAGGTGGTGGCGCCGCCAGCTTGCAGGGTGCCACCGTTGTTCGTCGTCGCGCCCGAGGTCGTGACGCTCAGGTCGCCGGTGACGGCTGCGCTCGTTCCGCCGCTGTTGTCCAGCGTGCCGGCCACGAGCGTGGTGTGGCCGTTGGCGGCCAGCGTGCCGCCGACGTTGGTCGCGGCGCCGCCGATGGTGGCGGTCAGGTCGCCGACTGCCGTCACGCTGCCGGCGTTGTTGTTCAGGCTGCCCGCCGCGACGGTGGCATTGCCGCCCGCGAGGATCTTGCCGCCCGCCGAGTTGTCGAGTGGACCGGTGACCGTGAGCCTCAGGTCGGAGGTGCCGGCCGCCTGCAGCGTGCCGCCCTGGTTGGCCATCGAGCCTGCGCTCGCGACGATCGCGCCATTGCTGGCGATGGCTCCCCCGCTGTTGGTCAGGGCGCCGCCGACGTTGAGCGTGGTGGTGCCGCTGCCGGCCTGCACGATGCTGCCGCCGCTCTGATTGCTCAGCGAGCCGGCCGACAGGTCGATCTGCTGCGCGTAGGTCGTTCCGCCGTCCTGGTTGAAGTCGCCCGACACGGCGACCGCCAATGCGCCGTTGGTCGTGATCTGTCCGTTGGCGCCGCTGTAGCTGCCGCCTGCAAGGCTCAGGGTGCCAGTGCCGGCGTGTTCGATCTTGCCGGCGGTATTCGTGATGCTCGCGCCGCTCAGGCTCAGGTTCTGGCCGTTGCTGGCGATGAGGCCCGCGCTGTTGTCCAGGGCCCCGGCCGTGGCGATGTGGGTGTCGCCCGTGCCGGTCTGGGTGATCTGGCCGCTTCGGTTGCTCAGCGACCCGGTGTCGATGGTGATCTGCTGGGCGGTGGTGGTGCCGCCGTCCTGGTTGAAGTCGCCGGACATCGCGACCTTCAACGCGCCGTTGCCGGTGATGGTGCCGTTGGCGCCGCTGTAGCTGCCGCCCGCAATGGTCAGCGTGCCGGTGCCTGCGTGTTCGATCGTTCCGCCCGTGCTCGTGATCGTTGCGGCCTGGAGGGTCAGGTCCTGCCCGTTGCTCGCGATGCGTCCGCCGTCGTTATTCAGCGTGCCACTGGTCGCCAGCGTGGTGGCGCCGGTGCCGGTCTGGACGATCTCGCCGCCATTGGTGTTGGCAAGGTTCGAGACGCTGATCTGCAGCTGGCCGGCATTCAGGATGCCGGCGCTGTTCACGAGCGTCTGGCCGGACTGTGCATTGGCCGTGACGGCGAGCGTACCGGGGGTGGCGACGGTGGCGCCGCTGGTGGTCACGTCGCCTTGTGTCGCCGTGATCGCGATGTTCGACGCGCCGGTCTGGCTGCCCGAGAGGTCGACCGAGGCGCCTTGCAGCGTGGCGTTGCCGCCCGCGACGGTGGCGCCGGTGGCGGTCAGCCCTTGCGCGGCGGTGACGGACAGGTCGCCCGTGCTTTGCAGCGACCCATTCGTGCCCTCGAGGCTGCCGGTCTGAATCGCGAGGTTCGCGCCGCTGGCGATATGGCCATCGGTGTTCAGCAGCTGCTGGCCGATGCCGAGCTGGACGTTGCCGCCGGCCGACTGGATGGTCCCCTGGCTGTTGTTCAGGGACTGGCCCGTGAGCGTGACGGCCTGGTTGGAGGCCAGAGTGCCCGAGGTGTTCTGGATCGCGCCGGCCACGTTGGCGGTCAGCGCGCCGGTCGCCGTGATCGTTCCCCGTGTGTTCTCGAGCGCGCCGCCCACGGAGAGGTTCGCATCGGTCGCGCTGGTCAGCACGCCGTCGGTGTTCACGAAGTCGCCGCTGGTCGCGATGTTCAGGCTGCCGGCGTTCAGCGTCCCTGCCGAATTGTCGAAGGTGCCCAGGTTGCCCGTGAAAGCGCCGGAGACGTTGAGGGTGCCCCCGTGGTTGGAGAAGCTCGGCTGGTTCAGCGCCATGCTAGCGACGCTCAGCGTGCCGCCGTTGTTGATCAGATTGGCGGTCTGCAGCGTGATCGGGCCACCCGCGTAGATCTTGCCGCCGTCGTTCAAGATTGCCCCGGCGGCGGTGACGGTGCCCGGCTCGATGGGAGGCGGTGCCGGCGCCGTGGTCGTAGTCGTCGAGACACCGGCGGCGCTCGGGGTTTGTATGTTGATCAGGGGCGTGCCGTTGGGCGCCACGAGCACGGTGGGACGCAGGTTGCCGGGGACGTTGGGCGCGCCGGCGATCTGGGCCTGTCCAGGGAACGCGACCAGCACGCCGACGAGCGCCACCACCGCCGATGCTGACGCTGCACCCCCACCTCCCGTAGCCTTGGAAGCACCCTTGCCCGTGCTTTTCGCAGTCTCCTGCACCACCATCCTCAGACCGCGCTTGGCATTGAACACAATGCGGTGCAAATTCTTATTCATCTCGTTCTTCCCTGATCGCCCATGTGACAGCAATGCACGCTGCGAAGGCAACGTGCTGGATCGCCGTGTGTCGGCGACTACATGACGGATTCTGGGATCGAGAGGCCAGAACAAATGTCGCGGAATCTCGCAGCGCGCTGATTCAGTTCGGAAGCGCTACTTACTTCACACCGCAAGTCGCGGCGCCGCAACGACGCCCGTCGACGAATAACGCTTTAGGTTCTACGCGAGCCCAGTCACTCGATATCCGCAGCGCCAGCACCAAAAATTGAAACCCGGAGTGAACCCGGGGCGGGATGACCTGCTATGAATGATGAGCACCTGCGAGAGCTGCTTTCAAAACCTGTTCCAGGGAGATGGCAAATGGCAACGGCCGAGGATGCCGATCGGCGGGTGATGCATCCGAAGCGGGGACAAACCGCAGCTCAGGCGTTCGGCGTGCCAGACGACCGTTGAACGGGCGCCCTCACTGGACCCTGACCTTTGCGCGTGGCGGCGCCTTTCGCCGCCTCGCGCGGCTTTCCTACGGCACGCGCGCCGGCCGTTGGGAATCGTGGGGTCTCCGCTCGCAAAAAGAATCCGGCTCATGGCGCGTTCCCAGCCTCCCGTGCTTGCACCCGTTCCCGCGGCCGGCCAAACGGCCCTGTTGGTCATCGACATGATCAGCTGCTGGGATTTCCCCGATGCGGAAAAGCTACTGCCCGGCGCACACGCCATCGCCGCACGGATTGCCACGCTGAAGGCACGGTGCACGCGCGCCGGCGTGCCCACCATCTACGTCAACGACAACCGCGGGCGATGGCGGTCGGATTTTCCCAAGCTGGTGGAGCTGTCGCTCGCTGCGGGCGGCGCCGGCGCCGAGATCACTTCGGCGCTGCTGCCCCAGGAGGCGGACTACTTCGTTCTCAAGCCCAAACAGTCGGCCTTCTTTGCGACGCCGCTCGAGCTGCTGCTCGCCTACCTGAAGGCCAGTCGCCTGATCGTGACCGGCGTGGCGAGCGACCAGTGCATCGTCGCCACCGTGGCCGATGCGGGCATGCGCGACCTGGAATCCATTGTTCCGCGCGATTGCGTGGCCTCGCAGACAGCCGCGCGCAACGAGCGCTTCCTGCGCCAGGCGAAGGAAGCGCTGCGCGTGTCCACGCCCCTCGCATCGCGCATCCGACTGCCCGCGAAGCGTTAAAAAAATGGAGGACCCAAGCTGTGCTTCGTGCACACCCCAAGCCTCTGAGGCCGAAGGCGATCCGCGCGGCTGGCTCAGGAGGCGCCGCCCCCTGCGGGGCCGCTGGCGGCGGATTGCTTCGAGCGGTCGGGCTCGGCCGGCTGCGAAATGATGTTGAGCGTATCGCCCGCCTTGGCGACGTCGCCCTTGGCGGCCGTGTCGCCCAGCGAGAGCATGCCCACCAGCTTGCGGTCGCGGTCGACGACCGGCATGCGGCGAACCTGGTAGCCCGCCATTTCATTCATCACGGTTTCAACGTCGTCGCTGTCGGTGCACCATTTCACGTCCTTGGACATCACGTCGGACAACGCGGTGTCTGGCGAAAGCTTCTGCGCCACCACGCGAAGAACGATGTCGCGGTCGGTCACCATGCCCATCAGCCGCTGGCCGTCGCACACCGGAATGGCGCCGATGTCCAGCTCGTCCATGGCCTGGGCCGCCAGCGCCACCGAGTCGGAGGGCGACAGGGACCGCACGCCGCGGGTCATGAGTTCGGATACGCGGGTCATTCTGAATCTCCCGGATTCATCGTTGGTCAGCTGCTGCGATGCTCGGCGTTGCGCTTGCGGGTGGCCGCGGCCTTCTTGGCCGATGCGGAACGCTCCGCCGCGGTACGCGATGCAGCCGCTGCCCCGCCCTTGTGGCCGCCCTTGCGCGAAGGCGCATGGTTCTCGGCCTTGCCGCGGCCGCTGCCGCTCTTCTTGCCGCCGCCGCTTTCGGCGTTCACCGTGGCCCATGCGCGCTTCTCGGCTTCGGCCTTGCCCACGCCGCGATGCTCGTAGCCTTCCTCGATGTGCTCGGCCTTGCGTTTCTGCTTGTCCGTATAGGACGACTTGTCACCTCTCGGCATGATTGCTCTCCTGAAGTGTGAAGGAAATTGCATCGTGCACCGCCCACCCACCGATTGGGTCGGAAGACGCAGGGCTTGTGCGTCGGAGCAGTCTGGCGGTGGCTGCACTGGGTGCGCGGCCAGCGCCATTGGTCCGAACAGCGCCCCGATTCGTTACTGTCCCGCCTTCATGCCGGCACGGGCCTTCGACTCGTCCGCGCTGGCGCGTGAAAGGCACTCGGCCTTGTCGCCGCCTTGGCGGTCGTTGCATTTCTCGATGGCAATCTCGTAGTTCACGGCCACTTTGGTTTCCGCGAGTCGGCGGGCATTGGCGTCGCTCGGATTGCGCTGCTGGTCGAGTTCGGCCAGGGCAATCTTTTCGCGGCCCCTGGCTTCCTTGATGCATACGGTCTTGCCCGGTCCAGCCAGTGCCTCGCACTTCTCCAGGGCCGCCTTGGAAGTGGCGCCGATCCGCTCGCGGGCGGCGCCGTATTCGACGATGGTGGGGTCGATCTCGGCCGGGTGCGGCGGCGGGGTTTGTGCTGCTGCCGGCACCACGGCTGCGCCCATAAGCCAAAGGGCAACAAACAACAACGCGTGAAGCTTTTGCATGGCGATCTCCTTACATCCGCGTCCAGCCAGTGTGCGCCCCGCTCCCCTCTGCCCGGTAGGACACGGCGCATGACCCACGGCGGTGCCTGCCGACGACCGCATGGCACAAAACACCTTGCGCCAAAACGTCGGCGTGTGCTTACGGCCGCTTCGCGAAGCGTCCTACCGTCTCAGCTCTGCCGATCTCTATATTGATTCCGACGCCGGACTCTCCGTTGCAGACAAACCCGCCGTGCGTCCAGGAGATCACACCATGAAGAAACTGTTATTGATGTGCGCCGCGGCTTCCTGCCTGACTGTCGTCCAGGTGCATGCGCAAGTGAACACCACGCCCTCGGCAGCAACGGATCCGGCCATGGCCGAATACAAGGCTGCACGCGACAAGATCGAGGCCGACTACAAGGCCGCCAAGGCTGCCTGCGATGCCATGAAGGACAACGCCAAGGACGTCTGCATGGAAGAAGCCAAGGGCAAGGAAAAGATTGCCAAGGCCGAGCTCGACCAGAAGCAGAAGCCCAGCGATGGCAACGCCCGCAAGGTCGCCGAAGCCAAGGTGGAAGCCACCTACAACGTTGCCAAGGAAAAGTGCGACGACCAGAAGGGCGATGCCAAGGACGCCTGCGTGAAGCAGGCCAAGGCCGAAGAGGCCAAGGGCAAGGCCGACATCAAGGCAATGAAAAAGTAATGAATGGCGCAAAGCAGCCCTCTAAAGACGAGATGGTGACGCCATTGCAGACGCTCGCCATTTCGGAGGCCCTGCGCGCCCAGTTGGCGGCGGAAAATCTCCTGGCCATCAATTCGCATGGCCAGGAGGTTCTTCACGGGCTCGACTTCGACGAATCGAAACTTCTCGTCGAATGCAGAGAAGGCCCGCCGGCGGACACATCCATGCAGGAGCGTTGCGCCGAACTCGTCATCAAGCACGAGCGGGCGCGGCTGCGGATCGCTACCGTCGACGACGAGCGCACGGCCGCCAAATACTAGCCAGGGCGTCGGACCCGAACCAGGGTCCACATCGAAAGAAAACATCACCGCAGCGTGGCAAGGTACGCGGCGATGTCGCGCGCGTCCTGCTCCGTCACACCCATTTCTGGCATGGCCGTGAGGCGGTCGACCTCGTGCGTATGGCGCAGCCAGCGGACCATGTTGTCGGGTGTGTTGGCCAGCTTTCCCGCAATGAGCGAGCGGCCGCCAATGCCCTCGAGCGGCGGTCCCACGTTGGGCGACGAACTGGTGACTCCGGGGATCGTGTGGCAGGCATTGCAGGCATATTGAAAAATCGCTCGCGCGCCGCGCCGCACATCGCCGGGATGCGCCGGTGCCGCACCGGACGCCGCGCCGCATGCCGGTGCGGCGAGGAGGCCCTGTACACCTGGGGGCTCTGTGCGCGTGGCCTCCGCATACTGCTGCGGCGTGAGGTCTGGCAGGCGCGCGAGGAATGCCACAACGGCCCACAAGTCTTCCTCGGACATTCTGTGTTCCCACGCCGGCATGCCGCTCATCTTGATGCCATGCCGGGTGATCCAGTAGAGCTCGCGCGGCTTCCAATGGTGGCGCGCATCCACCAGCGGGCCCGGCAGCGGCTGCATGCTCTTTCCGATGTCGCCCTGCGCCACACCCGGCGCGCCGTGACATTGCACGCACTTGTCGCGAAAACACGCGGCACCGCGCATCACCAGCCGCTCGTCGTCCAGCCGCGGCGGCTCAATGTTGCGGGCTCGCAGCTTCACCGATTGGTGCATGGCGGTTTCCAGCAGCGAATGAACCGGCTGCGTGTGCTGCACCGTGGCGGCCACGTTGTACAAGCCGCCGTACACCACCAGCGCGCCGGCCGCCGCGCCTGCAAGGCCCAGCGCGGCCACAGTGAGGAGAACGGTCTTCGGCGCACCCATCGGCAGCATTCAATTGGCGGCATTGTCCGACGCGCACCGGCGCCGGCGTGTCGGCGCAAGCCGCGTTCCGGTCCGCAGAATCGCGGCATGGTGGCCGCCCCGTCGTACTGCGCTGTCTGCCCTTGCGCCCTGTTGGTTCTGGCGCTGCTCGCGGGCGGTTGCAGGCCCGAGGAACAACACGATCGCGCGCCCTCTTCTCAGCGCGAGCGCGGGCGCTTGCTGCTGGCCCAATACCAGTGCGGCAGCTGCCACACCATTCCCGACGTGCAGGCCGCGCGCGGACGCACGGGCCCAACGCTCAGCGCGTTCGGGCGCCGCAGCTACATCGCCGGCCACGTGCCCAACGGACCCGAGCAACTGGTGCGCTGGATCGTGACGCCCGCTGCGGTGGTGCCCGGCACCACCATGCCGGCAATGGGTGTGTCGCCGGAAGACGCGCGCGACATGGCGGCGTACCTGCTGGCGCTCGAATGAAGGCCATGGCGGACGGGCAGCCCCAATCCGCCCTGCGCGCCGCGGGTCCGGTGGCGGAGATGCTGCTCGAAGTGAGCGGCGTGCTGGCTGTGGGCGGTACGTTGATCTTTGCCGGGGTGATGCTGTTGCTTGTCCTTGCCGTGCGTCGCCGCAGCGGCAGCGCCATCGACACCCGCTGGTGGATCATCGGCGGCGGCCTCGTGTTTCCGGGCGTGGTGCTGGCGGCGCTCTTCGCCTACAGCGAATGGCACCGGCCGCCGTGGAAACCCGTTCCGCCGCCCAACGCGCTGATCGTGGGGGTCACGGGCCACATGTGGTGGTGGGAAGTGCGCTATCGCGACCCCGCCACCGGCGCCGAGGTGGTCACGGCCAACGAGATCCGCATTCCGGTTGGTCGACCGGTGTACTTCGGGCTGGGCAGCGCGGACGTGATCCACAGCTTCTGGGTGCCGTCGCTCGGCGGCAAGATGGACATGCTACCCGGCCGCGTGCAGCACCTGCAACTGCAGGCCGACCGGCCCGGCACGTGGCGCGGACAGTGCGCCGAATACTGCGGCGAGCAGCATGCGCGCATGGCGCTGCACGTGGTGGCCGAAGCTCCGGCCGCGTTCGACGCCTGGCTGGCGGCGCAGGCCAAGCCCGCTGCCGCATCGGCGGCGCCGCGCGAGGTCGACCGCGGCCGCGAGGCCTTCCTGACAAATCGCTGCAACGCCTGCCACACGGTGCGCGGCGTGAGCGAAGAAAGCCGCCTCGGGCCAGACCTCACCCACGTGGGCAGCCGGTTGCACCTGGGTGCCGGCACCGTGCCCAACGACGCAGCGCAACTCGCCGCATGGGTGGCCCACACGCAGCAGTTGAAGCCGGGCGCGCGCATGCCTTCGTCGGGCGAACGCATCGAGGACGCAGACTTGCAATCGATCGCCGCCTGGCTCACGCAATTGAAATAAATGACGCAAGCCCTCGACGCCGTTTCGAACCCGCCGCCGCGCCCCGATGGAGAGCGCGAGGCGCTCGAGCGCGCATGGGCCGCGCCAACGGGATGGCGGCAGCTTTCGGCGGTGAACAACACGCGCATTGGCGTGTTCTACATCGTGACGGCCATGCTCTTCTTCGTCTTGGCCGGTGTGCTGGCGCTGATGATGCGTACGCAGCTGGCGGTGCCCGACAACGGCCTGATCGACCCGCGGACCTACAACCAGCTCTTCACGATGCACGGCACCGTGATGATGTTCCTGTTTGCAGTTCCCATCGTCGAAGCGGTGGCCGTCTACTTGCTGCCGGGCATGCTCGGCGCGCGCGACCTGCCGTTTCCGCTGCTGTCCGCCTACGCATTCTGGGCCTATGCGATCGGCGGGCTGGCTTTTTTCTGCACCATCTTCTTCGGCGTATCGCCCGACGGCGGCTGGTTCATGTACCCGCCGCTCACCGGCAAGGAATTTTCGCCCGGGCGCGGCGCCGACTGGTGGCTGCTCGGCATCGGTTTCATCGAGATCTCGGCCATTGCGGGCGCCATCGAACTGATCATTGGCATTCTCTTCACGCGCGCGCCCGGCATGACGCTCGCGCGCATGCCGATCTTTGCCTGGGCCATGCTGATCACGGCGCTGATGATCGTCATCGCCTTCCCGGCGGTGATTGCCGCCACCATGCTGCTGGAACTGGAGCGCGCGTTCGACTGGCCCTTTTTCATTCCCGCACGCGGCGGCGATCCGCTGCTGTGGCAGCACCTGTTCTGGTTCTTCGGCCACCCGGAGGTCTACATCATCTTCCTGCCCGCGGCGGGGATGGTCTCGATGATGGTGGCCACGCTCGCGGGCACGCCGCTGGTAGGCCACCGAGCGGTGGTGCTGGCGCTCATCGGCGTGGGCGTGGTGAGCTTTGCGCTCTGGGCGCATCACATGTTCACCGCGGGCCTTGGCAACCTGTCGCTGCTGGTGGTGTCCGCCGCGAGCTTCATCGTCGCCCTGCCGAGCGGCGTGCAGGTGTTCGCGTGGATCGCGACCTTCTGGCGCGGCCGCGTGATGCTCAACGCGCCGACGCTGTTCCTGCTCGGCTTTCATTTCATCTTCGTGCTGGGCGGGCTCACGGGCGTGATGGTGGCGGTGCTCCCCTTCGACTGGCAGGCGCACGACAGCTACTTCGTGGTGGCGCATCTGCACTACGTGCTGATCGGCGGCATGGTGTTTCCGGTGTTCGCGGGGTTTTACTACTGGGCGCCGCTCTTCAACGGCCATTGCCTTTCGGAGCGCTGGGGCCGCTGGGTGTTCGGCCTCATGTTCGGCGGCTTCAACCTGGCGTTCTTCCCAATGCACATCGCGGGCATGCTCGGCATGCCTAGGCGCGTGTACACCTATGGCGGCGACCTGGGCTGGAACACGCTCAACATGCTGTCGACCCTCGGCGCCTATACATTGGCGGCCGGCGTGCTGCTCTTCTTCGTCGATGCCATTCGCACGCTGCGCCGGCCCTCGCGCGACCACGGCAACCCATGGCGTGCGGGCACGCTCGAATGGCTGCCGACGCGCGAATACGGCGCGCGCAGCATTCCGCAGGTCGACTCGGACTATCCGCTGTGGAAACACCCCACGCTGCCGCAAGAGGTCGATGCCGGCCGGCACTTGCTGCCAGGCACCGTTCTCGGCGGCCGCGAAACGTTGGTGACCAGCTGGCGCGATGCCCGCCCGATGCACCTGCTGCGCCTGCCGACCGACAACTGGTGGCCGCTGGCGGCAGCCGCAGGCACAGCCGGTTTCTTTCTTCTTCTCACGGTGTCGCAAACGCTGCTTGCCCTTGCGAGCGGCGTGGTCGCGGTGGCGTGCATCCTGCGCTGGCTCTGGGATTCCGACCGTCCACCGCCCATCCCCATGGCGGACGTGGGACACGGCCTGCGACTGCCGGTCGGTGCAGAGGGCCGGGCCTCGCATTCGTGGTGGGCCATGATCGTGCTGGTCGCCGTGGACATGACGATCTTCATCTCGCTGCTGTACACCCACCTGCACCTTGCCATGGCGAGCGACGTGTGCCCGCCGCCCGGCGCCGCGCTACCGGCCGCGCGCTGGCCGGTCGGCGCGGCTCTGCTGCTCGCGGCTGGCTCCGCCGCCATGGCGCTGGCCACGCGTTCATTGCGCACGGCCGATGCGCGCAAACAGCACGGGCTGCGCCTTCTCATGGCGCTGGCCATGACCTGTGCGGCCGCCTCGGCTGCGCTCGACATCGGCGGCCATCTGCTGACCGGGCTCGAGCCGCGCGCGCAAGGCTGGAGCGCATCGGTCGGCATGCTGCTGGGCTACCAGGCCTTTCACATCGCCGTGCTGCTGCTGATGGGCGGCTATGTGCTGGTGCGCTCGTGGGCCGGCCGGCTTCAGCCCGCGGCCCGCGCGACGATCGATAACACGGCCCCGATGTGGCACTGCGTGACCGCGCAAGGCATTCTGGGAGCGCTCACGGTGCAACTGGTGCCACGGCTGCTGGGGTAGGCGCTTCTATGCGGAAGGCGCGTGGGCGCCGATCATCCAGCAGGCGGCGGTGAAGCGGACCTCCCCGCCTCGTACAAAGGGCTCGAAGGCGGTACGCACGGTTTCGATGACCTGTGAGCGCCTGTGCTCGTCGGGCTCTTCCTGAAGCATCAGGCCCACGGGGCCGAGCCGGGTGAAATAGCCGTTCAAGTCCTTCTCGGGCATCGCGCACTCGACATCCATCGGCTGGATGTCGACACCCGTCCAGCCGCTCTCCTCCAGGATGGAAGACACGCGTTCGCGGTCGGCAAAGGCGAACTGCCCCGGCGCGCCCGGCTGGCGGGCCGGCATTTTCGGCAGCAACGGTGCGGCGGCACGCTCGGCCGTCGTCATGAACGGATTTTCCGCGGGGCTGCGCCAGGCAAGGGCACGGAGTACCGCGCCGCCCCGTGCCGCCTGACGCAGGTTTTCGAAGGCCTGCACCGGGCTGTCGAAGAACATGACGCCGAAGCGCGAGATGACCATGTCGAAGCTTGCGGGCGCGAAAACGTGGCGCTGCGCGTCGGCGCAGATGAAGGCGGCCGGGGAGCTTTCGCGCCGGGCGCGTTCGCGGGCGGCGGCGATCATCGGCTCCGAGATATCGACGCCCACGCATTGCCCTTTCGCGCTAGCCAGCAACCGCGCCACTGCAAGTGTGGTGGCACCGGTGCCGCAGCCCACGTCGAGCACCCGCTGCGCGGAACCGGCGCGGACCTCGTCGACGAGCCGGTCTTCGAAGGGCTGCAATATGGCGTCGAGGGACGCTTGCGCATCGACCCAGGCGCGACCGGCGCGGCCATTCCAGAGCGCCGCCTGATCGGCTTCGGTTTGCTGTTGGTATTGCTGTTGCGTCATGTCCATGATCGTTTCTCCTTGGCTGGCCTCGAGAGGCGAAAGCTAGACTGTGCAACTTCAAGTCGACTTGAGGTCAAGAGGTGGCGACAACACATCTAGATATTTCCCAGGTGGCGCAGCAATCGGGCGTTCCCGCATCGACGCTGCGCTTCTATGAAGAAAAGGGGCTCATCGCCTCCATCGGCCGGCGCGGCCTGCGCCGCCTGTTCGATTCTGGCGTGCTGGAACAGCTAGCGCTGATTGCCGTCGGTCGCGACGCGGGCTTTTCGCTCGAGGAGATCGGGCGCATGTTCGCGCGGGACGGCAAGCCGAGCATCGACCGCAAGATGCTCGCGTCGAAAGCCGACGAACTGGACAAGACCATCCGCAAACTCAGCGCCATGCGCGACGGCCTGCGCCACGCCGCGGCCTGCCCCGCGCCCAGCCACATGGAATGCCCGACCTTCCAGCGCATCTTGCGGGCCGCGGCATCCGGGGCCGTCAAGCGATCGCCCAACCCGAAGGCAAGCCGGCAACTCCACTAAGATTCGCCCCCCCTGACTCCGCCGCCAGCCGGCATCGCCCATGACGCACTCCCTGCGCGGCGTTCTCTGTGTTGTCCTGCTTTGCCTGCCGGCCTGGGTGCTGGCATCGGAGCCCTCCCGATTCACCACCGCCCTGCGAGAGACAACGCTCGGCGGCAACGCGGCCCAGGCCTTCTTCCTCGTCGGCCTGATGCGCAGCGCCGGAGCGCCGACTGCCGAGGTGGAGGCCTTGCGCCAGGAGCTGCTGCATGCGTACGTGGGGCAGATCACCGGCCCGGCGCCGGCACCCGCGCCCCGGCCCGGCCCCTGGGCGTCCCTGAAGCGCCGGCTGCCGGGCATGGCCCCTGCCCCCGCAGACACCGTCGCCGCCGCGATCGCCCGCGGCCAAGCGCGAAGCCCCGTGCTCGACGCACCGTTTCGCGCCGCATGGCAAGGAGCACTCAACCAGGGCCTGGCCCCGCAATGGGAGACCGGCGCCGCGCGCGCTCCCTTCTTCACCTTCGAGATGCGCGACATGCAGCTCGTCGCACCCGGCCTCTGGGCCGCGCCGGCGGCCGGCGGCAAAGTCCACCTGATGCTGGCGCTGCGCCTGGTCAACACCTCGACGCAGCCGCTGCCGATATTCCGGCCCGGCATCGTCCTGGGCGGTGCGCCCGGCAGCGGTCTCGACAGCCTGGCCTTTGCCTGCGCCTGGGATCGCCCGGAGCGCCGCCTGAGCGAGATGGAGGCCAATGCAGTGACCCTGGTGCAACCCGGCGAAACATCCGCGCCCTTGGCTTGCGATGCGCAGCCCGTCCCCATGTTTTGGCGCGACCAGTTGCCCGCGCTCATAGCCGTCGGCGCCGCCGCCAAACCGCTCCTCGTGCCGCATGACCTGGACAACGCACGGCGCCTGTATCACCTGGAGGCGGCGCTTGCGGCACTCGCGCCGCAGGGCGAAGAGTGGAGCCGGCGGCTCCTGACGGCACGCCACGAGCCCGCGCGGCAGTGGGCCCCCGGCGCGAGTGCGCTGGAGCCGCCTGTCTCGAGCCGCTGGGCCGCGCAGCCCCACCAGGGCTGGAAGGGTTCGATGGAGGCGCTGAAATACTTCCTTGGCGCCACGGTCCTCGCCCTTGGCTTGTTCGCCGCCGGGCGCGGCCTGCTTCGCCTCGGCATGCCGAAGCTCGTCATATCGGCAGGCACGCTGCTGGCGGGCGCGGGCATGACCGTGCTGGCCACCGCAAGCGTGAGCAGCGGCGGCACGGGCTACGGCCATCCCCTCTTCACCGGCATTGCGCTGTGGAGCCTCTACTTCGGCCCTGTTCTCCTGTGCGTGCTGGCCTTGCACGGCCTGTTCAAGCTGCTGGACAACGAACAGATCAGCTGGTGGGACACCGTGGCCAGCGGCTGGCGCAGCGCGCTCGACCTGGCGTCCCCCACCAGCCGCGCCGAGTTCTGGGGCTTTGTCGGCCACTGCGCCTGGCTGTGGGCGCTCGCGCGTATCTGCCTCATGCCGCTGGACCGCTGGATCGGCCTCGCACTGCTGCTGCCGCTGGCGACACTGACCGTGCGCCGCGTGCGCAGCATGTCGCGCGCCGACATGACCGCATTGGCCGTGACCGCAGCCTGCGTCCTGCTGCTGGTCCTGGTTTGACCTGACGCCGCGCGCCCGACCAACTCCTACAGCACGACGGTCTCATGGCCGATGCGCCGGAAATTTTCCGCGCCGAAAGTTGCGTGTCTGGGCATTGCAACCAACGCCGTCATTCCCCAGAAATGGCGACCGGAGACTTACTTCCATGGCAAGCGCCAATTCAGTTATTTCTTCAGAGCGTGTCGAGGGAACAGCCGTCTACAACCCGGCAGGAGACAAACTCGGCAGCATCGACGATCTCATGATCGACAAGATCTCAGGTCAGGTCCGCTACGCCGTATTGGAGTTCGGCGGCTTCCTGGGCATGGGCACCGACCGCTATCCACTCCCCTGGTCCATGCTGAAGTACGACACTTCGCAAGACGGCTACGTAGTGCCGTTGACCAAGGAGCAAATCGACGGCGCGCCGCGCTACGCGAATGACCAGGTGCCGGATTACGACGACAGGTACAGCGGGACGATCGACAAGTATTACGGGTTATAGGAGGGTGCGGGCCGCGGGGTTTGGAAAGACGCCGCGGCCTATCGCTCAATCTTGAAAGCAGCCCATGGCACGCGGCAGAACGCCTCGTCGAGCGGAACAACATTCCCTTTGACCGCGAGCGTTTCTCCCGTCAGCACGTTCTCGAACCCCGCGCCTTCCAACCCTTCGGGCAACGTCACCCTTGTTCCCTGCCAAGCCGCCGCATCCGAAAGCATCGGCGCGTTGCCTTCTGCCTCGCGCGGCATTCCGGCAAACAACCGCCCGGCCATCACCAACAACGTACGCCCTTCGTGCCTGCGCGCGAAAGCCACCACGTGCCGCGCCAGCGGCCCTTCGACAGGCAACCCTTCATACCCGCCTTCGCGGAAAAGCCCCGCGCACTCGCGCCGCATCGACAGCATCCGCCAGATGAACCAGAGCTTCGCGCCGCCGTCGTGCGGCGCCGCGGCGAGCGCCTGCACGCGCGCTGGCAGGTCGGGCTCGCCTGCCATCGTCCGGAGTTGATCCAGTCGCCGGGTGCGCAGTTCATAGTCCACCGGCCGCCGGTTGTCCGGGTCGACCAGGCTCAGGTCGATGAGCTCGCTGCCTTGGTACAGATCGGGCACGCCGGGTGAGGCGTACTTGAGCAGCGTGAGGGTCAGGCCGTTCCATGCGCCGAACCACGACAGCCGATCGGCCATGCGCTGGATGTCCGCGAGGCAGCCGCTTTCCGATCGGTCCGACAGGATGCGCTGCACCAAGCTTTCGAGCGCCCCCTCGTACTGAGGCTCGGGCTGGGTCCAGCGCGTGTGGAGCTTGGCTTCGCGCGCGGCCTTCTGCATGTACTGCCAGATGCGCGCGGCGTATGCCGGCACTGCGTCCGCATCGAGGCCGCCGAACGGCAAAGTGCCCAGCAGGGTCTGGTAGAGCAGGTATTCGTCGGCGCGTGAAGGTGCGGCAGCCTCCTGCCCGCCGCAGCAGAGCGCATGCCAGCGCGCGAGCGCATCGCGCCACTCGCCGGGTATTTCGGAGAGCACGTCGATGCGGTTGCGAACGTCTTCCGAACGCTTGTTGTCGTGCGTCGAAGTCGCAAGCATGGTGTGCGGCCAGTGCCGCGCGCGGTCGGCGCTGAGCAAGTGAAACTCCGGCACGTCGAAGCCGAAGTGATCGGGCTCGCCGCCCACTTCGTTCAGCGAACTGAGCGGAAAGTAGCGATAGAACGAGGTGTCCTCCACGCCCTTGGCCGCCACCGGTGCGCTGAACTGCTGGAAGCGCATCGCGAAGCGGCGCACGCGTTCGGCCAGCGCGGGCGTCGCATGCTCGGCCGCTTCGCCGCGCAGCGCGCGGCGCACAAAAGCAAACACCGAGCGGTCGGCGTCGCGGCTCTGGCGTTCGGCCGACTCGGTGGCAGCTTCAATGAAATGCGCGTCCTGCGCGGAGGGCGCATCGACGATGTAGGTGCGGTACACGGGCATGCACGCCGCCACGCCGGTGAGCGCGCGGCGCAATGCATTGAGCGTGTAGTCGCGCGTACTGCGGTCGGCCCGCGCAATCCTGAGCAGTTCTGTGGAGAGCACGTTCAGTTCCGACGACAGCGCATTGCGGATGACCTCGCGCTTGCTCGACCGGGCCACGGCATCGAACTCTTGCGTCTCGCCCGTGAACTCATGCCAGGTCTTGCGCAAGGCGCCCGCCGCGGTGATGTCGACCAGCACGCCGTTGGCCACGTTCGCAAAGCGGTAGCCGGTGGTGCCGTGCACATGCCATTGCACAGGCACTTCTTCTTCCGATGCGGCGATCTTCTCGGCCACCACGTAGAGCGGGCGCGGCGGACGGCCGTCCGCGTCCATGGTGGCCGGCAGCACGATACCCGCGCGGCGCGCATAGCCTTCCTGCAGTTGCCGGAAGTAGCGCGCGGGGTCGTAGAGGCCGTCGGGGTGGTCGATGCGCAAGCCGTCCACCACGCCGGCCGCCGCCAGGTCGAGCGCGAAGGACTGCGTGGCCTCGAACACCTCGTCGCGCTCCATGCGCACCGCCGCCAGGTCGTTGATGTCGAAGAAACGCCGGTAGTTGATTTCGTCGGCCGCCACGCGCCAGTAGGAGAGCCGGTAGGCCTGCACGTCGATGAGCTTGTGCAGATCGTCGCGGGCCTCGGGCGAACTCAGGTTGAGCTCGGCCACGGCCGCCAGCACGGCGCGCGCCAACGACGGATGCGCCTGCGCCAGATGCGCGAGCCGCGCCTTGAACAGCTCCTTGTCGCGCACGCGCTCCGTGCACTCGGCGGTCGTTTGCGCGTGCTGGCCGGGCAGGTGCCCAAAGGCAGTCGAGAGGCTGGCCAATTGCGCCGTGAGCGCCGGGTCCTTCAGGTGCGGCAGCGCGCGCGCCAGCACCACGGGGTAGCTTTCCGGCGCAAGCGGAAACCGGTGGTCGAAGTAGCGCAGCGCAAAGCTGCCCTCCGCCGCCTCGAAATGCAGCACCAGCTCTCCGCTGGAAAGCACCTCGCCGTAATGGCCGCCAAGCACTGGCAGCAGAACCTTGCCAGCCAGTTCCTTGTTGAGCGGCTGCCAGTCGATGTCGAAATGATGCGCGAACAGCGAGGCCGGGCCGTTCTCCAGTACGTCCATCCACCAAGCGTTGTCGGCGCCGAGCACGCCCATGTGGTTGGGCACCATGTCCAGCAGCTGCCCCAGGCCGTGCGCGTGCAGTGCTTCGACGAAGCGTGCGAATCCTTCGGCGCCGCCGAGCTCGGGGTTGATCTCGGCATGGGCCACCACGTCGTAGCCGTGCGTGCTGCCGGCGCGCGCCCGCTGGATCGGCGAGCAATACACGTGGCTCACGCCAAGCTGCGCAAGATAGGGCAGCACGCGAATCGCGTCATCGAAGCCGAAGCCTTGGTGAAACTGCAGGCGGTAGGTGGCCCTCGGCACGCGCGCCTGCAGCCGCTGGGGCGTCGGCTCCGCGCCCATGGTGCGGCGCGGGCGCGCCGTGCGCAGGCGCTCCGAGAGGCCCTTCATCGCATCGCCGGCCACGAGTTCCTGCACCGTCGGTGCCAGCTTGCGCCGCCAGTTGGGATGCGTGTCGGTGGTACCGGGCATGTTGGCCTGGTCTACTTCCCCGGCCACGTCCTCCAGCTGAAACACCATCAGCGCCGACGGCGCCGCGGCAAGAAAGGCATGCACCGCCTGCATGGTGCGCGTTGAAGGCGTGGCATGCGCCAGCGCCTGCGCCGCTTCGTCTTGCGACAGCAGGCCCGCCTCGCGCACCGCCAGCAGCAAGCGGATGCGCTCCTGCGCACGGCCGAGCAGCTGCGCGTCGAACAAACGCGGATCGGGAAAGAGCCCGAGCGCCAGCCGCAGCCGAAGGTCATGGCCCGACCACCAGCCGGACAGCGTGGCCAGGTCGTGCGTGCTGATGGCGACCAACGCCGCCGCGGGATAGGTCTCGGGGGGTGTGAAGCCGCCGTCCTGCTGCTTCTCGAAGTACAGCAGCCGGTACGACAGCACGTCGGCGCGCGCGAGCGCTTCACGCATCGCGTCTTCCACTGTGCCCAGATCTTCGCCCACCACCATGCAACTGTTTCGATGGCTCTCCAACGCCACGATGGCGAGCATCTCCTCCACCGGGTAGCGGACGTAGGCGCCGTCATGCGCGGTGCGGCCCGGCGGGATCCAGAACAGGCGCATCAGGCCCATCACGTGGTCGATGCGCAGCGCGCCCGCATGCCGCATGTTGGCGCGCAGCATCTGGACGAAGGGCTCGTAGTGATGGGTGCGAAGCCGGTCAGGGCGCAGCGGCGGCAGGCCCCAGTTCTGTCCCGCGGGATTGAACTCGTCGGGCGGTGCGCCGATGCTGGCGCCGACCGCGAAGCAATGCTGCGACGTCCATGCGTCGGACCCGCCGCGGTCCGCCGAAACGGCCAGGTCCAGGTAGAGCCCGATGCCCATGCCGAGCGCCGTGCAGCGCTTGCCGGCGCGTGCCAGCTGGCAATCTGCGATCCATTGCAAATACTGGTGATACTGAAGGCGGCTCTCGTGCTGCGCCTCGAAGGCCTTCACCTCGGGCGAATCGACCTCGCGGTAGGCTTCGGGCCATGCGAGCCAGCCCCAGCAGTGCGGATCGGCCGCGGCAAAGTGGGCCTGCAGCGCCTCGAAAAGCGCATGCCGCCGCAGCGGTTCGCCATGCGCGGACACAAAGGCAAGGAACGCCTCGCCTCTTTCATCGGGCGCACCGGCCGGCGACAAGTGATGCGAGCGAAAGTGCTCGAACAGCAGCTCCAGCACTTCGAACTTTACGGCCGCGACGCCGGCATGGTCGACCATTGGCGCAGCCCGGAGCGCCGCGAGGCGGCCCTGGAACTCAGGCGACTCCACGCGCCGGCGCGCGGCTTCGCAGTGCGCAAAATCATCGGCCGCTTCCACGTCGATGTACAGCACGTTGAGCCACTGCCGGGACGACGGGCTGTAGGGGCTGGCGCGCAGCGGGTCGGTGGGGAACAGCGCATGCAGCGGGTTGAGCCCGACCACGTCGGCGCCCTGCCCGGCCATGCCGTCGATCAACGCCTCCAGGTCGCCGAAGTCGCCCATGCCCCAGTTGCGTTGCGAGCGCAGCGCATACAGCTGCACCGCCGGCCCCCACACCCGGCCGCCATCGCGCACCGCGGGCGGCCGGTAGCAGCGGCCCGGCGATGCGACCACCAGGGTGCGGCCCACCAGGCCATCGATGTGAAGCCAGTGATAACCGGGCGCGAGCGGCTCCGTGAGTTCCATCGTGCAGCAGCCATGCGGCCATGGCTGTGCGTCGGCTTCGCCCTGGCGCGAACGCCCTTCCTCGTCGCTCAACCGCCAATGCAGCCTGCCGGAAAGATGCGGCAGCTGCAGCGACCAGTGCCGCGCATCCGCTTGCACCACCAGCACCGGCGGCATGGCGGGAACGGGCGACGAACCGGCGGCGTCCACTTCGGCGGCCCCCGCATGCACGCCGAACTCGCCCAGCAGCGCTGCCAGGCTCTCGGGCGTGGCGTGGCGCTGCGTTCCAAACGCATCCACATAGGCGGGCGAAATGCCGTGGTGCCGGCACAGGCGTTCCAGCGCGCCGTGGTCCCAGTGGCTCGGATCAGTCAACGCCCATGTCCTCCAGCGTCGCATGCACGGCGCCGCGCTCGAGCCGCAGGCCCGCTGCATCGGCCGCGGAGCCCGTGCTGTAGATCACTGCGCCGGGCGGTGCCGCAGCTTGCACGGCCGTCTGCGTGCCAAGGTTGGAGACCAGATGAAGACGCTTTTCGCCCAGCTCCCAATCGAGCTGGATGACGCCTGCTTCAACGCGATGGTTTCCCGCACGATGCGCACCCGCCAGATGCGGCACCAACAGCCGATAGCGCACGTCGAGCAACTGCTGCACTTCGCACAGCCGCGCAAAGTGCGGTCGCGTGCCCCGCTCGCGCCACCGCAGCTTCGACGCAAGGAACGTCTCCTCGGCATTGGGATCGGGAATGCGTGCGCGGGCCGCTTCGTCGGCAAAGGCCGCGAAGCCGCCGAACTCTGCGCGGCGCCCTTCGGCCACCGCAGAAGCAAGCTCGGGCCCGAAGTCGCAAAAATAAAGGAATGGCGAAGAGGCCGAGAACTCGTCGCCCATGAAGAACATGGGCACGTGCGGCGACAACAGCAGGCAGGCGAACGCGGCGCGCACCAGCACCGGGTCGCCCAGCGTATGAATGCGCTCGCCGAACGCGCGGTTGCCCACCTGGTCATGGGTCTGCAGGTAAGACACGAAGGCCGTGGGCGGCAACTGCGTGCTGGGTTCGCCCCGCGGCTCCCCGCCGCGAAAAGCCGACGGCTGCCCCTGGTAAATGAAACCCTCGGCCAGCGCGCGCGCAAAGCCGGCTGCCGGGTCGTCGGCATAGTCCGCGTAGTAGCCGTCGCCTTCGCCAGTGGCCAGTGTGTGCACCGCATGGTGAAGATCGTCATTCCATTGCGCAGTGCCGGCGATGGGCCGGCCGCTGCCGTCGCGCGCGAGCATCGAGGCCTGGTTGGCGTCGTTCTCCAGGACCAGATGCACGTGCCTTTCGCGCGCGGGGCCGGCGTCCAGCGCCTCGCGAATCTCCTGCACGATGTGCTTGGGAGAGGTATCGCGAATGGCGTGGATCGCATCCATGCGCAGGCCGTCGACGTGGAACTCTTCCACCCAGTACAGCGCGTTGTGGATGAAAAAGTCGCGCACGGTGCGCGAGTGCGGGCCGTCGAAGTTCATGGCCGAACCCCAGGGCGTGCGCTCCGCCGTATTGAAGAACTCGGGGCAGCACGCATGCAGGTAGTTGCCCTCGGGGCCGAAGTGGTTGTAGACCACGTCGACCAGCACCATGAGCCCCAGCGCATGTGCGGCGGCAACCAGCGCCTTGAGATCCTCCGGCGGGCCGTAGCTCGCGTCCGGCGCGAACTGCAGCACGCCGTCGTAGCCCCAGTTGCGCGCGCCCGGAAAATCCGCGAGCGGCATGAGCTCGACTGCGGTGATGCCGAGTTCCGCCAATTCGCGGAGCCGCTCGCGCGTGGCGTTGAAGGTGCCTTCCTCGGTGAAGGTACCGACGTGCAGCTCGTACACCACGGCCTCATGCCACGGGCGGCCGCGCCATTCGGCATCGGTCCAGTTGAAGCGGACGGGATCGACGATCTGGCTCGGCTTGTGCACGTCTTGCGGGTTGAAGCGCGAGGCTGGGTCAGGCATGGTGATGCCGTCGGGCAGGCGGTAGGCATAGCTGTCGCCATGGTGCGCATCGGCCAGCGTGAGACGGTGCCAGCCATCGGCGCTGCGCTGCATGGCGTGCGACACAGTCGCTGCTCCGGCGGGCGTGTACAGCAGCAAGATGTCGTTGGCCGAAGGCGCCCAAAGCGCGAAGTCAACGCCGCCGCCATGCACCGTGGCGCCAAAGGGCATTGCGTGGACACGTTTCATGGCCGCACGTCCGGCCGGCTCAGCACCACCAGCGAGCGGCACTGCAGCGGGTAAGCGGGCTCCGACCAGGCGGGTGCAAGCGCGGCCACGTCTTCGGTGGCGGGCGGCGGCGTGCCGCTGGCTGTGTCGAGCAGCAAACGCCAGGCGCCATAACGTGCGGCCGGCAGCGTGAACGAAATCTCGTCGTGATGCGCGTTGAACAGCACCAGAAAATCGTCGTCGTGCTGCGCCTCGCCGCGCGGTCCGCGGTCGGCGATGCCGCCGCCCGACATGTACATCGCCAGGCAACGGGCGTTGGCATCGCTCCAGTCCTCGGGGCGCATTTCGGCGCCGTCGGGCTTGAGCCAGACCACGTCCGTCACGCTCTCGGCCTCAGAGGGCTTGCCGGCAAAGAAGCTGCGCCGCCGGAACGAAGGATGCGCGCGCCGCAGCGCGATGGTGCGCTCCACGAAGGTGATGAGCGCCTGGCGTTCCGGCGTGGGCGTCCAGTCGATCCAGCTGATGTCGTTGTCCTGGCAATAGGCGTTGTTGTTGCCGTTCTGCGTGTGGCCGCGTTCGTCGCCGGCCAAGATCATCGGAACACCTTGCGACAGCAGCAACGTGGCAAGCAGGTTGCGCTTCTGGCGTTCGCGCAGGCTTTCGATCTCCGGGTCCGTGGTCGGCCCCTCGGCACCGCAGTTCCATGAGATGTTGTGGCTGTTGCCGTCGCGGTTGTCCTCGCCGTTGGCCTCGTTGTGCTTCTCGTTGTAGGAGACCAGGTCGTTGAGCGTGAAGCCATCGTGCGCGGTGATGAAATTGATGCTCGCATTGGGCCGCTTGCCCGACCAGCCATAGAGATCTTCCGAGCCCGAAAGCCGTTTGCCGACCTCGCCGATCACGCCCGGATCGCCTTTCCAGAAGCCGCGCATGCCGTCGCGATAGCGGTCGTTCCACTCGGCCCATCCGAGCGGAAAGTTGCCCACCTGGTAGCCGCCGTGCCCCAGGTCCCAGGGCTCGGCAATGAGCTTGACGCGGTTGAGCGTCGGGTCCTGCCGGATCGCGTCGAAGAAGCCGCCCAGGTTCTCGACCTTGCCGGCTTCGCGTGCGAGCGCCGAGGCCAGGTCGAAGCGGAACCCGTCGACGTGCATCTCCTCCGCCCAGTAGCGCAGCGAATCCATCACCAGCTGCAGGGCATGCGGATGCTCGAGGTTGACGGTGTTGCCGCAACCCGTGAAGTCGTCGTAGTAGCGCCGCCGCTCGGCGTTGACGATGTAGTAGGAGGCGTTGTCCACGCCGCGCATCGAGAGCGTGGGCCCGAGCTGGTTGCCTTCGCAGGTGTGGTTGTAGACCACGTCGAGGATCACCTCGATGCCCGCCGAGTGCAGCGTCTTCACCATGGTTTTGAACTCCTTCACCTTGCCCGAGGCGCTGTAGCGCATCTCGGGGGCGAAGTAGGCCAGCGAGTTGTAGCCCCAGTAGTTCTGCAGGCCCTTCTCGGCCAGGTGCCGGTCGTTCAGGAAGCTGTGCACCGGCAGCAGTTCGATGGTGGTCACGCCCAGGCGCTTCAGGTAGTCGACCACGGGCGCGCAGCACAGGCCGCCGTAGGTGCCGCGCAGCTCGGGCGGAACATCGGGGTGGCGCATGGTGAAGCCGCGCACGTGCAGCTCGTAGATCACCATGTCCTGCCAGGGCACCGACGGCCGGTGGTCGTTGCCCCAGGTGAAGGCGGGCTCCAGCACGCGGCCCTTCGGCACCAGCGGCGCGCTGTCGCGGCGGTCGAACGAAAGGTCTTCGCGCTTGCTGCCTACCGTGTAGCCGTAGAGCGCATCGCCCCAACGCAGCTCGCCCACCGTGTCTTTCGCATAAGGGTCGACCAGCAGCTTGTGCGGATTGAAGCGGTGCCCCTCTTCCGGCTTGTACGGCCCATGCACCCGGTAGCCGTAGGCCTGCCCGGGACGCGCCTCGGGCAGGTAGCAGTGCCACACACCGTCGGTGCGCTCCCGGATCTGAATGCGCTGGTGTTCATGGCGGCCCTTCTCGTCGAAGAGGCACAGCTCCACGCCTTGCGCGTGCTGCGAAAAAAGCGCGAAATTCACTCCTTCGCCGTCCCAGTTGGCGCCCCGCGGATAAGGGCGTCCCGGCCACACGGCCGTGATCGAATTGCGTTGGCTGCGTGTCATCAAATTGGAATGTGGGAGAGAAAAATGTCAACGCGGCGGCCGCTCGTCGTGCGGACCTTTGGGCGGGATGTTGTCCTTCGGCAGGCGCGGCCACCAGCGCTCGATCTGCTCCGCGGCCCAGTCCTTGCCTGCCAGCCCGAAGGCCAGTGCCAGGGCAAACACCACGCCGGCCAGCACCACCAGGAAGCTTTCGCGCACGATGTCGCCGCCAACCTTCACCTGGTCGAGCGCGATCAAGATGACGAAAGCCATGACGGCATAGCGCGCGATCTGCCCCAGCAGCACGGCATCGCGCATTTGCGCGCCGCGAAAGTAGCTCGACACCGCCTCTCCCACGAAGCGGGCGAAATACGAACCGAAGGCCAACACCAGCAAGGCCACAAAGAGATTCGGCACGAACCACACCACGCGCCCGAGCAAGTCGGCGATGTAGCTCAGGCCCATGCCGTTGAACGCCATCAGCAGCGCAGCCAGAATGACCAGCCAATACGCCAGCACGCCGAATAGGCTGCTGGTGTCGCCGGGCCAACCGCCCTGGCGCAGGAAGTTGTCCAGTCCGGCGCGTTCGGTCAGCACGTTGAAATTGATGGCGCGCAACGCCTTGGTCACCGCAAAACGCACCGTCTTGGCAATGAGCCAGCCGGCGAGCACCACGACCAGCGCAATGGCCAGGCGGGGCACGAAGGCTCCAACCTGGTAGAGCATTGCGTTCAGCGGCTCCAGGTGAATGCCAAATCTGTCCATGTTTCTCTCCGGTGCGTGATTGCGGTTGCGAGTGCGGTTGCGGTGGCAAACGAAAGCGGTGGATGCGGTGCAAGCATCAACCGGGCCGCTCCGCCTGCAAGATCGCGAGCACGCCGTTCAACGGCACCTGTGCCCAGTCGGCGCGGTTGTTGAGTTCGTAGCGAAGCTCGTACAGCGCCTTCTCGAGCTCGAACAGCGCGAGCAGTTCGGTGTCGATGCGCGCCGCGCCACTCTCCTCGCCAAACACCCCTGTATAGCCGTCCATGAAGGCCTGGCGTGCGGCCTGCTCCCAGCCGGCCGCGGCCGGCGCGAGGTAGGCAGCTTCTTCCGCGCTTTGGGCCACACGCCGGAGGGCCGACCATCGCGCGTAGTTAAACGAGCGCAGCATGCCGGCCACGTCGCGCAGCGGCGATCCCTTGGCCCGGCGCTCGTCGAAGCCGCGGGCCGGTTCGCCCTCGAAATCGATGATCACGAAATCGTTGTCCCGCAGCAGCACTTGGCCCAGGTGGAAGTCACCGTGGTAACGGCTCTTGATGGCGCCCTGCGCCCGTGGCTTGCGCGCGTCGACCGCCGCCAGCAGCGCGTCTTCCATTGCAAGCAGTGCCTGCGCATCGGGCTGTGCCGCGGCCGGCAGCTGACCAACCCTTTCGCGCAGCAGCCCCAACGTGGCACTGGCGTCGGCCCTTGCCTGCGCGGTGTAGCGCGCGATGTCTTCGGCCAGCAGCGCCTCGGGGTCGAACGCTGCCGCGCCGGTGCGCATCGACAGCGCCTGATGCAGCTCCGCCGTGCGCCGGCCCAGCGTGGCCATGAGCGCGAGAAAGCCGCCGTGCACCGCAACGGGGTTGGGCAGCGCACCGCTGGTGGTGGCGAAATCGCGCAGAAAGCGCTCCAGGTAGCCCAGCGTGTGGTCCCAACCGTCGCCCTGGTTCGACACATAGGACTGCACCATCGCCAGTGTCATGGTGCGGCCGTCGTTGCCGGTGTATTCGAGCGCGCCCAGCACCGGCACGCAGTGCGGATACTTGGCCACCTCGGTCAGGAAGCGACCCATCTCCAGTTCGGGGTTGAGGCCTTCGCGCAGGTGCCGGTAGCCCTTGAGGAACAGGGTCTCGTCCACCGTCACGACGGTGTTGCTGCTCACGCCGCTCGGACGCCCGACCGGCAGGCTGGCAATGTCGCGGCCCATCGCGGCAAAGGCGGCCGTCGCGCGGAACCGCATCCGCCCGTTGGCGGTTTCCAGTTCCATGCCGCTGCGGATGGCCTGCAAGAGCGCGCGGCAAAACGCCTCGTCGTAGAACGCATCGCCCATCAGCCCCACCTGCGCCTGCTGCCGCACCTTGGCGAGCGCCGCCTGCGCAACGCCGGCCATGCGCTCTTCATCGCGCTCTTCCCAGGCCAGCGCCAGCGGCATGAAATACGTGGCACCGCCGGGCGGGCCGTCGAGTTCGAGCAGGGGCAGCATCCAGCTCAGCGGGCCGACCTCCCAGATGACGTGGTCTGCCAGGCGCGCCCGTTCGATGGTGGTGCCCTTCGACGCATACCAGCGCTGGATCTCGATGTGGCGAGGCAGCGTCTCCAGCTCGAACTGATTGCGCATGCGCTCGGACATGCCGATGCGCCACGGCATCACGCGGTCGCGGAAGAAGCTGGTCCAGCCGTCGAACAGCACCAGCGTGGGCCACTCCTGCAGCGCCACGCCCTCCTGGTGCCAGCTTGGCATTTCGGCGTCGGACGTGAGCCTGAACCAGTAAAAGCCGTACGAGGCCAACGTGAGCAGGTATGGCAGTTCGCCAATGGGCGGAAACGGCGCGCGGCCCAGCATCTCGATGGGCACGCGGCCCTTGAACGCTGACAGGTCGAGCTCCACCGGCTGCGCGGCGCGCGAGAGGTTGAACACCGTCAGGATGATGTCGTCGCCGTACTCGCTCAGGTAGGCCAGGATCTTGCGGTTGCCCGGCTTCAGGAAGCGCCGCTTGCCGCGGCCGAAGGCATGGCTGGTCTTGCGCACTGCGAGCATGCGCTTGGTCCAGTTGAGCAGTGAGCTGCTGTCGCGCGCCTGCGCCTCCACGTTGAGCGCCTCGTAGCCGAACATCGGGTCCATGATGGGCTGCAGGTACAGGCGCTGCGGGTCGGCGCGCGAGAAGCCGGCATTGCGGTCGGGGCTCCACTGCATGGGCGTGCGCACGCCGTTGCGGTCGCCCACGAACACGTTATCGCCCATGCCGATCTCGTCGCCGTAGTAGATGATGGGCGAGCCCGGCATCGAAAGCAGCATGCCGTTCATGAGCTTCACGCGGTCGATGTCGTTTTCCATCAGCGGCGCCAGGCGCCGGCGGATGCCCAGGTTGATGCGCGCACGCATGTCGGCGGCATACATGGTGTACATGTAGTCGCGCTCCTTGCTTGTCACCATCTCGAGCGTGAGCTCGTCGTGGTTGCGCAGGAAGATCGCCCACTGGCAGCCCTCGGGAATGTCCGGCGTCTGCTGCATGATCTCCACGATGGGGTGCCGGTCTTCCTGTGCAATGGCCATGTACATGCGCGGCATCAGCGGAAAGTGGTACGCCATGTGGCACTCGTCGCCATCGCCGAAGTATTCACGCACGTCTTCCGGCCACATGTTGGCTTCGGCCAGGAGGAATCGGTTCTTGTACTGCGCATCGATGGCGGCGCGCACCTTCTTGATCACCGCATGGGTCTCGGGCAGGTTCTCGTTGCTGGTGCCGTCGCGCTCCACCAGGTAGGGAATCGCGTCCAGGCGAAAGCCGTCCACCCCCATGTCGAGCCAGAAGCGCATCACCTTGAAGATGGCTTCCAGCACAGCGGGGTTGTCGAAGTTCAGGTCCGGCTGGTGGCTGAAGAAGCGGTGCCAGTAGTAGGCCTTGGCCACCGGGTCCCAGGCCCAGTTCGAGGTCTCCGTGTCGGTGAAGATGATGCGCGTGCCCTGGTAGATCTGGTCGGTATCGCTCCACACGTAGAAGTCGCGCTCGGGCGAGCCGGCGGGCGCACGGCGCGCGGCCTGGAACCAGGGGTGGTCGCTCGAGGTGTGGTTGATGACCAGCTCGGTGATCACGCGCAGCCCGCGCTCGTGCGCGGCGTCAAGCATCTCGCGGAAATCGTCGAGCGTGCCGTACTGCGGGTTCACGTCTTCGTAGGCCGAAATGTCGTACCCGTCGTCGCGCAGCGGCGAGGGGTAGAACGGCATCAGCCAGATGGTGTTGACGCCCAGTTCCTTCACGTAGTCGAGCTTGGCCGTCACGCCCTTGAAGTCGCCCATGCCATCGTTGTTCGAGTCGAAGAACGCCTTGACGTTGAGCTGGTAGATCACCGCGTCGCGGTACCACAGCGGGTCGTCGCTGATGTCGATTTCGACCGTTTCTAGTGCAATGTGGGAGACGGGAGCGTTCATGGGCGCGGCCTCACAGGAAGTAGTCGAAGTCGCGCTCGTCGCTATGGCGCCGCCTCACGACGAAGATGTGCGCGGGCACGCTGTGCGGATCGAGCCGGATGTAGTGCCGCCCGCCCTGCCAGTTGAACCGCTGTCCGCTCAAGAGGTCATGCATCTGGAACCCGCGCAGGGGGTCCACGCCCACGCTCGCAGGATCGAGTTCCACCCAGCCCGTCTGCACGTTGTACGGGTCGAGGTTGACCACCGTGACGATCACGTTGTCGCCGCCTTCCGAAGTCTTGGCATAGGCCAGCAGCTGGTCGTTGTCGATGGGCAAGAAGCGCAGGCTCCGGTCCCATTGCAGCGCCGGGTTGTCGCGGCGAATGCGGTTCACGCGGGCGATGAACGGCGCCAGGCTCGCCGGGTCGTCGTGGTTCCAGTGGCGCAGCTGGTACTTTTCGGAGTTGAGGTATTCCTCGCTGCCGGTCGAACGCGGCAGGTGCTCGCGCAACTCATACGCCGGGCCGTAGATGCCGTAGTTGGCGGACAGCGTGGCGGCAAGCACCAGCCGCGCCATGAACACCGAGGCCTCGCCCCCTTGCAGCTGCTCGTGCAGGATGTCGGGCGTGTTCGGCCACACGTTGGGCCTGAAGTAGTCGACACCGGGCGGCGTCGAAAGCTCGGTGAAATATTCGATGAGCTCCTGCTTGGTGTTGCGCCAGGTGAAGTAGGTATACGACTGTGAGAAGCCCAGCTTGGCCAGCCGGTGCATCACCTTTGGCCGGGTGAAAGCCTCGGCAAGAAAGATCGCCTCCGGGTGCTCGCGCCGGATTTCGCCGATGGCCCATTCCCAGAACGGAAAGGCCTTGGTGTGCGGGTTGTCGACGCGGAAGATGCGCACGCCCTCGCCGATCCAATGCTCGATGACGCTGCGCAGCTCCGCCCAAAGGCCCCGCCAATCCTCGCTCTCGAAGTTGAAGGGATAGATGTCCTGGTATTTCTTGGGCGGGTTCTCGGCGTACTGCACGCTGCCGTCCGGCCGCCAGCGAAACCAGTCGGGATGCGCCTTCACGTAGGGATGGTCGGGCGCGCACTGGAACGCGATGTCCAGCGCAATCTCGAGGCCGTGCTTCGCGGCCTCCGCATAAAGATGGCGAAAGTCTTCGGCAGTGCCGAGAGCCGGAAGAATCGACTTGTGCCCGCCCTCCGCCGCGCCAATGGCCCAGGGGCTGCCCACGTCGTCGGGCCCACTGGTGAGCGCGTTGTTGGGCCCCTTGCGTTGTATGCGGCCGATCGGGTGGATCGGCGGAAAGTAGAGCACGTCGAAGCCCATGGCCGCGATGGCGGGCAGGCGCGCCTCCACGTCCTTGAAGGTGCCGTGCACGCCGGGCGTCGGGCTGGCCGAGCGCGGGAACAGTTCGTACCACGTGCTGAAGCGCGCGCGCTCGCGCTCGGCCTCCAGCGGCAGCTCGACCGGAAAGCGCACCAGATGGCGGCGGTCGGGATGACGGCGCGCGAGCATGGCCAGTTCTTCGTCGAGCGCCAGCGCCTTGAGGGTCGACACCTCGGACGACGGATGAGCCGCCACGGCATCGAGCTCGGTCGCCCATCGCGCGAGCGCCTGCCTGTCGGCACCCTCTGCGCGCTCGGCGGCCGCGGCCACTTCCAATGCGCCCACCTGCGACGCGATGCGCACGTCGTCGGCCTCCACGCGGCGCGTCATTTCGCTGCGCCACGATTCGAAGGGATCGACCCACGCCACCGCGGTGTAGTAGTAGCGCCCGAGTGCGGGCGGCGAGAAGGAAGCCTCCCATACGTCGTTGACCAGCAGCTTCATCGGCACTTCGCGGAACTCGGCCTTGTCGTGCGGCCGCCAGCACAGCTGCACGCGCAGCACGTCGTGGCCATCGGTGAAGCAATGCGCCTTCACGCGCACCATTTCTCCCACCACGCACTTGACCGGAAAGCGGCCGTTGTCCACCGACGGCAAGATGGCGTCGATGACCGCGCGCCGTTCGCCGTCGCGCACCTCGGGCATTCTTGAAGTTGCGGGTGACTGCGGGGTAGCGAACAGTTTTTTCATGATGGCCGGTGTTCGAGGATCAGCGTGGAAAGCGGCGGCAGGGTCATGGACACCGACTGCATGCGGCCATGCGAACGCACGGGCGCCGACTCCACGCCGCCCAGGTTGCCCCAGCCCGAACCGCCGAATTCCACCGCGTCGGTGTTGATGAGTTCGTGCCAGAAGCCGCCCTGCGGCACCCCCAGGAGATAGTTGGTGCGCGGGACCGGCGTCATGTTGCTGACCACCAAAAGCGGCGGATGGCCGCCCTGCCCCTTGCGCAAGAAGGCGAACACGCTGTGCTCGGCATCGTCCGCGGTGACCCACTCGAAACCCGAGGCGGTGAAGTCCTGCTGGTGAAGCGCGGGCGCGGCGCGGTACACGCGGTTGAGTTGTGCCACCAGCCGCTGCAGGCCCGAGTGCCCTTCGAGGTCGCACACCCACCATTCAAGTTCGCCGTCGTGCGTCCATTCGCGCCGCTGCCCGAACTCGCCGCCCATGAAGAGCAGCTTCTTGCCCGGGTGCGCCCACATGAAACCGAACAGCGCGCGCAGATTGGCAAACTGCTGCCACGGGTCGCCCGGCATCTTGCCCAGCAGCGAGCCCTTGCCGTGGACCACCTCGTCATGCGAAAGCGGCAGCACGAAGTTCTCGTGAAACGCATAGACCAGCGAGAACGTCATCTTGTGGTGGTGGTACCTGCGATGGATGGGCTCTTCCTTCATGTAGGCGAGCACGTCATGCATCCAGCCCATGTTCCATTTCTCGCCGAAGCCCAGGCCGTCCATGTCGGTGGGCCGCGAGACGCGCGGCCACGCAGTCGACTCCTCGGCCACGGTGATCGTGTCGGGATGCTCGCGGTACACGGCGCGGTTCAGCGTCTGCAGGAAATCGATCGCCTCCAGGTTCTCGCGGCCGCCGTGGCGGTTGGGAATCCATTCACCGTGATTGCGCGCGTAGTCCAGGTAAAGCATCGACGCGACGGCATCGACGCGCAGCCCGTCGAGGTGGTAGCGGTCGAGCCAGAAGAGGCCCGACGACACGAGGAAGCTGCGCACCTCCGCGCGCCCGTAGTTGAAGATGCTCGAGTTCCACTCCGGATGAAAGCCCTGCCGCGGATCGGCATGCTCGTAGAGGTGCGTGCCGTCGAAATACGCAAGGCCGTGCTCGTCGGTCGGAAAGTGCGAGGGCACCCAGTCGAGCAGCACGCCGATCTCGTTCTGGTGCAGATGGTCGACCAGGTACATGAAATCCTGCGGCGAACCGAAGCGCGCGGTGGGCGCAAAGTAGCCCGTGGTCTGGTAGCCCCAGGAGCCGTAGAACGGATGCTCGGTCACCGGCATGAGCTCGACGTGCGTGAAGCCCATCTGCTTCACGTAGGCCGCAAGTTCATGCGCGATCTCCCGGTAGCTCATGAACTGGCCATCGCGTCGGCGCCACGAACCCAGGTGCACCTCGTAGACGGACATGGGCGCGTCCAGTGCGTTGCGCGCGCCGCGGATAGCCATCCATTCGTGGTCCTGCCATTCATAAGAAAGTTTGCAGATGCGCGAGGCCGTGGCGGGCGGCGGCTCACTACAGAACGCCACAGGGTCGGCCTTGTCGACGACGAAGCCGCCGAAGCGGGACCGGATTCTGTATTTGTAGGCCTGGCCCAGCGCCGCGTGGGGCACATGGCCTTGCCAGATGCCCGTGCTGTCGGGCGATGGCGAAAGCGGATCGGCTTCGCCCGACCAGTAGTTCCAGTCGCCCACTACCGACACCGATTCGGCATTGGGTGCCCAGACGGCGAAATGCGCACCGCCGTCTTTATCCGGGTGGCAACCCAGGAGGTCGTACAAGCGGGAATGGGTTCCTTCTCGGAACAGGTAGGCGTCTTGTGCTTCTGGCTTTCTTGGCGGCGGGTTCACTGGCACCGGTGTTCCTTGCGTGCAGAAGGCCAGCGAACCGGGTGCCCAAAGGAGCACGCTTGCGGCTTTCACAAGACCTGACCGCCCAATTTGCAAAAAAACCGGCCCCCGCAGTTAAGGCTGAAGCCGCCTTGCCGTGTCGGAGAGTTGCCCATCACGCGACCGGGGTATGCAAAACCCGGGCGCGATGCGGCTTTTTTACTTACGCGGCAACCGGCGCCTCAGACGAGGCCGCGTCTTGCGTGGTGGCAAAGCGCGGCGAGAAGTCCTCGATGGTCAGGACGATGGGCGCACGCGGGTTGGCCATGTAGCGACGGAGCGCGGCGGCGCTGAGGGCTTCGCAGTGCATCCTGCAGGTGTCGAGCAGGCGGTCGCCCAGGTTCCTGGTGTCGAAGACATCGTGCAGGGTCTCCTCCGAGATCTGCGCGATGATGCGCGCGCCATCATGGCCGTCGGGATAAATGGCGAATCGGACGGTCGCCGTGTCAAAGCAGTAGATCCCTTCAAAATCCATGGCTGTCTCCTGATCTTTCGAGCGCGTTCATCTGCAACTCGAATTCAGCGCGGCTCCACGCCCCCGTCGGGATGGACTTCCGCGCATATTCAAGAAGGATGCGCCCTACATGCGTTAAGAGGGCCGGGAATCGTGGCCTCGTGCGCGTAAGACTTGCTGCAATCCATGTCCGCCACGCCCACCGATGAGCCAGTTCTTCAGGCCCATGTGGCGCGAGCCGGCTTGCTCTGCCTCGCCCGGATACCGGATGCGGGCCAGTTCCTCGCGGCCCTTTTCGGTGATGGCCAGCACCTGCGCCGCGGGCTCGGCGCCAGACAGTTTCAATGGATCAGACGGTGCCGGAACAAAAGCGATCACGAGCCCGGCCTGGCGAAGAATCCGGACTGCGTCCATCTCTTTGGGCGTCCGAAAAGACACGGGCAGGCGGGATGCGGCAATCTGCTTGAGCAGGTCCATCGACATGGCAAATCTCCTTTAGCTTTGGAATGACGATTGACGATTTCGACGACGAACGACATAGGTTTGGCGGCCGAGCTTTCAAGAGCCCGGACGATTGGTTTTTTTTCTTCGTGAGGCGCGTTCCATAGCACGCAAGCAATCGGCGCGACCAACGCAAAAAGCGCGAAAAAACCCCTCTTGAAAAAGCGCAGCCAGCGTCTATTTCGCTTATCGGAAGCGCTGGAGACGCCTCCGGCGCTCCGTTCAACTTTAGTTTTGAATGGAGGTTTTCGCCATGTATCGATCCCTGTTCCCGCGCGACATGTTCGCCGAAATGGATCGCCTGCAGCGCGAGATGCAGCAGGCTTTCGATCTGTCTCCGACCATCCGTGGCTTCGGCCGCAACGGCTTCCCGGCCCTGAACATCGGCGGCACGCCGCAAACGGTGGAGATCTACGCGTTTGCGCCGGGCGTCGACCCGTCGAGCCTTGAGGTCAACCTTGAGCGCGGCCTTCTCACCATTGCCGGAAAGCGCGAGAACGCGCTGCCGCAAGAGGACGAGAAGGCGGCCATCCACATCAACGAACGCTTCGAGGGAACGTTCCGCAGGGTGCTCACCCTGCCCGACGACGCCGACCCCGATGCCGTGACGGCCAAGTACCGCGACGGCGTGCTGCAGATCTCGGTGCAGCGCCGCGCTTCGTCGCAGCCGCGCCGCATCACCGTTCAGTAAGACAAGAGACGAAAGGAGAGACGACCATGACTACCAACACATCGCCTAGCGTTTCCGAACGGGCGCAGCTCGCCCGCAAAGGCAAGGAAGACGACACACGCTACAGCGACGCCGCGCTCACGCCCCCGGTGGACGTGATCGAGGACAGCGGTGGCATCACGCTCTATGCCGATTTGCCCGGCGTCTCGCGCGACAAGCTCGGCCTGCACGTGGCGTCGGACACGCTGACCATCGAAGCGGAGTCCGACCTGTCGGTGCCCGAGGCGCTCGAGTCGAGCCACACCGAAGTGGGCCTGGGCCGCTTCCGCCGCGTGTTCACGCTGAGCAAGGAGCTGGACACCGACAACATCTCGGCGGAACTCAAGCAGGGCGTGTTGAAGCTGCGCATCCCGAAGGCCGAGCACGCCCAGCCGCGCCGCATTGAGATCCAGGCGTCCTGAGTGGCCTGACTTGCCTGATTGGCTTGATTGGGTGATGCCACATGCGCTCCGGAGGTGATGAACGATGAGCGGGACCGAACGACTGGCGCGCCTGCGCGCCGACGCCGCAGCCCTGAGCCCGCGCGCCGCGCACATCGCGCTGGCGCTTCTGCCCGCCGTCGAGCACCTGCCGGACGCATGGAAGGCGGGCCTGCACAAGACGCTGGCGCACCGCGCCAGCGCCACTGCGCCGCTTTCGCCCGTCGAGTTCGATGCGATACGCGTCACCGCCGCCAGCCTGCCGGATGCGTATCCCGAATGGGTGGTGACCGATCCGGAGCACCCGAAGGCGCGGGAGCTGATCGTCAATGCCTGGCAGGCCGCGCAGCAAGCGCGGCCGGAACCCAGGCATCGCGGCGCCTGAGGCGAAGCCGGCGCCCGCACGGCACCCTGCCCTCCGCGTGGCAGCGCATGCCTACGCCGATGTGCGCATCCCCCTACAACGCCCTCGCGCCCGCAAAAATAAGGTGGGAGCAAGGACATCGAAATGGCTTTCGAATCTTTCCGCGATCGCAAGTACGCGGGCCGCGCGCTCGCCAAGCGCCTGGGACTCTTCGCCGGCCGCCGCGACGTGACGGTGCTTGCCTTGCCGCGCGGCGGCACACCGGTCGCCTATGAAGTGGCCAAGGCACTCCATGCTCCGCTCGACGTCCTGGTGGTGCGCAAGCTCGGCGTGCCGTGGAACCCTGAATTTGCCATGGGCGCCATTGCAAGCGGTGGTGAACGGCTCATCGACGACATGCTGGTGCGCGAGCTCGGCATCTCCACCCGGGACGTCGAGGAAGTAGCGAGCAACGAAGCATACGAACTCGAGCGGCGCGAGCGCGTGTACCGCGGCGGACGGCCCGCGCCCGATTTGGGTGGCCGCACCGTCATCCTGGTGGACGACGGGCTTGCCACCGGCTCGACCATGCGCGTTGCCGTACGCGCGGTGCGCCGGCAGTCACCAGCCCGCGTCGTGGTGGCCGCGCCCGTGGCGGCGCCCGAAGCCTGCGAGCTTTTGCGCGGCGAGGCCGACGAGGTGGTATGCGCCGAGATGCCCGATCCCTTCCTGGGCGTGGGCCGCTGGTACCTGGATTTTTCGCAGACCAGCGACGAAGAAGTGTGCCACCTGCTCGACGACGCGAACCGCCACAGCCCGCGCTCCGCCTGAGGACAACGAACGATGCAGCCATCACGCATTTCACGAGAGACCGACGCATTGCGCGCCGCAGCCCGCCCGATGGACGGCTCCGCGGGCGACCATGACGCCCTGCTCGACCTTATTGGCGACGCGCACTACGTGCTGCTCGGGGAAGCCTCGCACGGCACGCACGAGTTCTATGCGGCGCGCGCCGACATCACGCGCCGCCTGCTGGCCGAAAAGGGGTTCAACGCCGTGGCGATCGAAGGCGACTGGCCTGATGCCTACCGGGTCAACCGCTATGTGCGCGGCGACGGCGAAGACGCCAGTGCGCGCGATGCACTGGCGGGCTTTCGGCGCTTTCCCACCTGGATGTGGCGCAACGAAGACGTGGCCGGCTTCGTCGAGTGGCAGCGCGCCTTCAACGCGGCAAACCCGGCGCAGGGAAAGACCGGCTTCTATGGGCTGGACCTGTACAGCCTGCATGCCTCGATCGAAGCCGTGCTGGCCTACTTCGATCGCACCGATCCGGACACCGCACGCAGCGCTCGCGAACGTTATGGCTGCTTCGATCGCTTCGGCGACGGCGGGCAGGTCTACGGGCTGATGGCGGGCCTGGGCAAGTCGGATTCATGCCGGCAGGAAGTGATCGACATGCTGGTCGAGATGCGCCGTGCTTCAGGCGAGGCCTGGCGCAACGGCAATGCAGTCAACGAGGAAGAGGCATTCAATGCCGAGCAGAACGCGCGCCTGGTGAAGAACGCAGAGGCCTACTATCGCTCGATGTCCCTCCACGACGTGTCGTCATGGAACCTGCGCGACCGGCACATGGTCGAGACGCTGGGCGAACTGGAGCGCCACCTGTGGCGCACGAGCGAACGGCCGAAGATCGTGGTGTGGGCCCACAACTCGCATTTGGGCGATGCGCGCGCGACCGAAATGGGCGAGCAGCGCGGCGAGCTCAACGTCGGCCAGCTGGTTCGCGAACGCCAGGGCCGCGATGCGGTGCTGGTGGGCTTCACCACCCACACGGGCACCGTCATGGCGGCGTCCGACTGGGGTGCGGCGCCCGAGCGCAAGCAGGTTCTCGCCTCGCGGCCCGACAGCTATGAAGGGCTCATGCACGACACTGGCCTCGAACGCTTCATGCTGCCCCTGCGCGGCGAAGGAAGCCATTTCTTCGCGCTGCGGGAACCCCGACTGGAGCGCGCCATCGGCGTCATCTACCGCCCCGAGACCGAGCGGCAAAGCCACTACTTCTTCGCGCGCTTGCCGGTCCAGTTCGATGCGCTGCTGCACTTCGACCGGACCCGCGCGGTCGATCCGCTGGAGCGCGATGCGGCCGCGCCGGATATCGAGGTGCCGGAAACCTATCCCTCCGGCAAGTAGAAGCGCCCCCCAAAGGGAGCTCTGCCTCCTACTGCGCGACGATCACGCCCTCGAGCGGCTGCAGCACCAGGCCGCCCTTCAATGCGCCGGTGCGGTCCGCATGGGTCGAGACGAGCACGACGGTCTCGGCCGGCAGCAGTTCCGCGGCCACGGGGGTCTCGCTGGTCGTGAAGTTCAGCAGCACCACCAACCGCCGCTTGCCTGCGCTTCTCGCATAGGCCAGCACATCGGCACCCGCTTCGAGTTGCTCGTGGCTTCCTTCGTGCAACGCGGGCTCGTTGCGCCGCAGTGCGATCAGCTTCTTGTAGAGCTGCAGCATGGAGGCGGAATCGCCCTGCTGCGCCTCGACGTTGCGCATGCCCCAGTCGCCGCCCAGGCGCAGCCAGGGCGTGCCGTCCGTGAAGCCGGCGGCGTGCGCGCCGCTCCACTGCATGGGCGTGCGCTGCGGGTCGCGCCCCAAACCCTTGCCGGGCTCGTTCTTCTCGAACGGGTCTTGGACTTCATCGGGCGGAATGGGAACGTCGGTGAGGCCGATCTCGTCGCCGTAGTAGAGCGTGGGCGTACCGCGCAGCGTGAGGAGCAGCATGGCCGCGAGCCGCGCCCTCTCCTGCCCGACACGGCTCGCGATGCGCGGCTTGTCGTGGTTGCCCAGCACCCAGTTGGGCGCAGCGCCGTGCGGCAATGCCGCTTCGTAGTTGCGCACGATGCGGTCGATGTCGGCCGCATGCCACGGCGCGGTAATGAGCTGAAAGTTGAACGGCAGCTGAACGCCCTGCAGCAGCCCGTCGGAGGTGCGCCCGTAGTAGGCCATGAGCCGCTCCAGCGGCAGATAGAGCTCGCCGATCAGAACGCGCGCGGAAGCCTCGTCGCTGAACTCGTCGACCACGCGGCGCATCTCCACGATGATGTCCTGCATCTCTGGCCGGTCGGTGGTGTACAGCGGCAGCAGCTGGTGCGAAGGATCCTGGCCCACCTGGAACGAGGGGTTCTGCGGGTTGTCGCGAAACTCCACGTCCTTGATGAGGTGGTACAGCACGTCGACGCGAAAGCCGTCCACGCCGCGGCGCAGCCAGAAGCGCAGCACGTCGTACATGGCTTGGCGCACCTCGGGATTGCGCCAATTGAGATCGGGCTGCTCCTTCAGGAACGAGTGGCAGTAATACTGCCCGCTGACTTCGTCGAAGGTCCATGCGGGTCCGCCAAAATTGCTGAGCCAGTTGTTGGGCGGTCCACCGCCGGGCGCGGGGTCTCGCCACAGGTACCAGTCGCGCTTGGGGTTGTTGCGCGAGCCCCGGCTCTGCACGAACCACGGGTGCCTGTCCGACGTGTGGTTGGGGACGAAATCAAGCACCAGTTTCAGGCTGCGCGCCTTGCACTCGGCCGCAAGCGCATCGAAGTCCTCCAGCGTGCCAAAGCGCGGGTCGACATTGCAATAGTCGGAAATGTCGTACCCGAAGTCGGCCATTGGTGAGGGGTAGATCGGCGAAATCCAGACGGCATCCACGCCAAGCTCGACCAGATAATCGAGCCGCCTCTGGATGCCTCGCAAGTCGCCGATGCCGTCTCCATCACTGTCCTGGAACGAACGCGGATAGATCTGATAAACGATTCCGTTCTTCCACCAAGCATCGGCCGACATCGAATTTCCTTTCGTGTTGTTGCATTGCGAGGCACCTATTCTTAGGAGGTTCCCCGGCATGATCAACGACCTTTGGTACAAGAACGCCGTGGTGTATTGCCTGTCCGTGGGAACCTTCATGGATTCGAACGGCGACGGCTGCGGCGACTTCGAAGGCCTGACACGGCGCCTGGAGTACCTTCACGGCCTGGGAGTGACGACGCTCTGGCTGATGCCGTTCCATCCATCGCCGGGCCGTGACGACGGCTACGATGTTTCGGACTATTACAACGTCGATCCCCGATTCGGCACGCTCGGCGACTTCGTAGAGTTCACGCATTCGGCCGAACAGCTCGGCATGCGCGTGCTGATGGACCTTGTCGTCAATCACACCTCGGACCAGCACCCCTGGTACCAGGCAGCGCGCAAGGACCGGAATTCAAAATACCACGACTGGTATGTCTGGTCCGACAAGAAGCCGCCCCACTTCAGCGACGGTGTGGTTTTTCCGGGCGTGCAGAAATCGACTTGGACATTCGACAAGATCGCAAGGCGCTGGTTCTTTCACCGCTTCTACGAATTCCAACCCGACCTGAACACGGCAAACCCCGCCGTGCAGGCGGAGATCCTCAAGATCATGGGCTTCTGGACGCAGATGGGTGTGTCGGGCTTCCGCATGGACGCGGTGCCTTTCGTGATCGGCGCCAAGGGCCCGAAGGTCGTGCACCCGACCGAAAGATTCGACATGTTGCGGGAGTTCCGCGAGCTGCTTCAATGGCGCCGCGGCGACGCCATCATCCTGGCCGAGGCCAACGTGCTGCCGAAGACCAACATGGCCTACTTCGGCGACGAGGGCGAGCGGCTGCACATGATGTTCAACTTTCCGGTTAACCAGAACCTGTTCTATGCCATGGCCGCTGGCGACACGCGGCCGCTGGCCAAGGCGCTGGAGTCCACCAGGGAGCGGCCCGCTACATCGCAGTGGGGCATGTTCCTGCGCAACCACGACGAGCTCGACCTCGGGCGGTTGCGCCCCGCTCAGCGCCAGCGCGTGTTCGATGCTTTCGGCCCCGAGAAACACATGCAGCTGTACGACCGCGGCATTCGCAGGCGCCTCGCGCCGATGCTCGGCGGCAACCGGCGCAGGCTCGAGCTCGCCTACAGCCTCATGCTCACCCTGCCCGGCACGCCTGTGATGCGCTATGGCGACGAGATCGGCATGGGCGACGACCTCAATCTGCCCGAGCGCACCTGTGCGCGCACGCCGATGCAGTGGTCCACCGAACGCCAGGGCGGGTTCACCACCTCGTCGAAGCCGGTGATTCCGGTGATCTCGGGCGGCGCCTACGGCTTCGAGCACGTGAACGTGGCGGCGCAACGGCGCGACCCCGACTCGCTGCTCAACTGGATGGAACGCGTGATCCGCATGCGCAAGGAGGTGCCGGAAATCGGATGGGGCGACTTCAAGGTGATTCCCCACGTGGAAAAGTCCGTGCTCGTGATCCGCTACGAATGGCGCGGCAATGCGGTGGCCTTCATCCACAACTTTCGCGCCGACCCGCTCGAAATCAAGCTCGACGCCAAGTCGTTCGGCCGGCATGGCGGGCAGCTGATCAACCTGCTCTCCAATGCGCACAGCCGCGCCAACTCCAAGGGCACGCACTGCATGCTTCTGGAGCCCTACGGGTACCGGTGGTTCCGGGTCGGCCCTCTGGATTACCTGCTCAAGCGCGAAGAGATGTGACGCCGCCCGCCAACCCACGAGTTATGGGGGATTGCGCGAGGTACCCATCCCCCCTCTTCTGACACACTAGGCGCGCAGCGCGGGCCGCATCGCGCTGCTTTTTCCACGCCAATGAACTCATCAGGTCTCCGGAACATCCACATCAGCTTGAACACGCGCCTAAGTCTCGGCGTGGCCGCGGTGGTCCTGGCGGCCACCTTCGCTATTGCGACGGTGGCATTGCAGCTGGTCAAGACCAGCATGAAGAGCTCGATCGAAAGCGAAGCATTCGCGCGGCTGTCTGCCATTGCGAACACGGTAGACCAAAAGTTCGTCAGCCGGCGCACGCTGCTCGAGACCTTTGCCGACAGCGTAAAGACGAACGGCTTTGCAGACGCGGCAAGCTTGCAGGCCTTCATCGAAAAGCACCCTTCGCTTCGCAAGGCGTTCAGCAATGTCGCGTTCTTCACGCCCGATGGTGACCTGATCGCGAGCCTCAGCGGCGCGCAGCAGCCCGGCAAGGTGAACATCGCGGACCGCCCCTACTTCAAGCAGACGATCGCGTCCAAAACCGGCGTCCTCTCCGATCCTTATCTGAACCGGCTCAACGGCTTGGCTCAGATTGCCCTCACCGAGCCGGTGCTGGACACGGCCGGCAACGTGAAGTACGTGATCTCGGGCGCCATCAACCTGCGGGAGCGGAACATCCTGGGCGAGCTCGCCGACGTCAGGTTCGGCCAGACCGGCTACCTGTTCATCACCAGCACGGAAGGCAGCGTGATCGACCATCCGTCGACGGAGCGCATCATCAACCAGACGGGCCTGAAGGGGGTCGGCAATCCCGAGATCGATCGTCCGATGGAAGGCTACGAAGGCGCGGCCGAGGGCGTCAACCACGCGGGCGTGCACGCCCTGTACGCCTTCAAGCGGCTGCGCGAGACCAACTGGGTCATGGGCTCCATGTATCCCACCAAGGAGGCCTTTGCCCGGATCGACGCGATCGAGCGCTCGGCCTGGATGGGCGCGGTGGTGCTCGCAACGCTTGCCGGCGCCCTGGCACTGGCGCTGGTGCGCCGGCAACTCAGGCCGCTCACGCATCTGCACCGGCACATGCTCGACGTGGACAACCCCGCGCTCGAAGCCGCCGTGCCGCGCACTTATCCGAAGGACGAGATCGGCGACATCGCGCGCACCTTCGACACGCTGATGTGGCAGCGCAAGTCGAGCGAGAAATTCCTCCGCGACATCACCGACAACCTGCCCGCGATGGTGTCGCACGTCGATGCGCAAGGCCGCTACACCTTCGTGAACGCTCCGCTTTGCAGAAAGCTCGATCGCGGCGCGGCCCAGCTGATCGGACGCGAGGCGCGCAGCTTCGGAGACGACGACGAGGCCATGGAGGCCGCCGTCCAGCGCGTGATGGCCGGCGAGGCCGTCAGTTTCGAAAGAAGGGGCGATGCGCGCCGCGGCGAGGAAGACCGCTACTTCCAGACCGAGCTCATTCCCGACCGCAACAAGGCCGGACAGGTTCGCGGCTACTACGCCATGACCTCGGACGTGACGGAGCGCAAGCGCATCGAGTTCAGCCTGGCGCACAGCGAAGCGCAGGTGCGCATCATCGCGGATAACATCCCTGCGCTGGTGTCGCACGTCGATGCGTCATTGCGCTACACCTTCGTCAACGCCCAGGTCAGGGCGCTGCACAAGGAACGCGCGATGGTCGGCCGCTCGATGCCCGAGGTTCGGGGTCCGGCTGATTTCTCGCTCGTGGAGCCAGCCTATGAGCGCGCGCTGGCTGGCGAAACGGTGGTCATCGAGAAAGCCGGCGACGCGGCGCTGGGCATTGGCGACCGAACCTACAAGGCTCACTACATTCCAGACCAGGACGCGAACGGCGTGGTGCAGGGCGTGTTCGCCATGACCTTCGACATCACCGACGAGGTGAACATACGCAAAGCCTTGACCGCGCAGGAAAAACGGCTGCGCGACGTGACCGACAGCATTCCGGCACTGGTGGGCTACTTCGACAGCAACGAGAACTGCCTGTTCGCCAACAGCCGCTCGCGGCGCATGGCCGGCCTTGGCGACGGCCCGCTGGACGGCGTGACCCTGCGCTCGTCCGTGGGCAAGGCGGTGTACCGGCAGCAGCGGCCCTACCTTCCGCTGGTGCGCGAGGGCAAGTCGGTGCGCTTTCCGGTGCAGGCGCCGCTCCATGGAAAGACCGGGTACTTTCAGGTCAACCTGATTCCCGACCTGGATGCCGAGGGAAAGTTCATCGGCTTCTATCTCATGACCTTCAACATCACCGCCTTGAAGCAGGCGGAGCTGCGGCAGGCAGAGAGCGAAATGCGCCTGCGCACCATCACCGACAACCTGCCGGCGCTCATCACCTACATCGACCGCGACGAAAAGATCACCTTTGCCAATGCGACCTACCGCGAGTGGATGGGCTTGGATCCCGCCCGGCTGCTGGGCCGCCATGTGAGCGAGGTAGCGGGCGAAGAACTTTATCTTTCGCGCAAGGCCATGATCGCGCGTGCGCTGGCCGGAGAGCGCGTGGAGTTCGAGGCCAAGACCCGAACCAAGGATTTCGACCGCACGACCCGCGTGAGCTACGTGCCGGACATCGGTCCCGACGGCGTCACGCGCGGGATCTTCTCGCTCAGCCTGGACATCAGCGCCTTGAAAGCGGTGGAGCGCCAGCTGATCGACCTGGCGCGGCTCGACCCGCTCACCGGGCTTTCGAACCGGCTCGCCTTTAACGAATACCTGCCGAGCGCCCTGGCCCGCGCCCAGCGCTCGGGCAATGCGCTGGCGGTGCTGTTCCTGGACATCGACCGCTTCAAGACCATCAACGACACCTTCGGCCATGCGACCGGCGACGGTGTGCTGGTCGAGTATGCGAAGCGCCTGCTGGCCAGCGTGCGGAGCACCGACACGGTGGCCCGCCTTGCCGGCGACGAGTTCGTGGTGGTGCTGGAAAACGTCCACACGCGCGAAGCCGCAGTGAGCGTGGCTCGCAAGATCGTCAGCCAGATCGGCACCTCGCCTTTTGAACTCGATGGCCAGAGCCTCAGGGTCACCACCAGTATCGGCATTGCGTTTCACCAGCCGACCGACACGGCCGTCACCGACGCCGACCTGCTGGCGCGCGCCGACGCAGCCCTTTACCGCGCCAAGTCGTCGGGCCGCAACACCTTCGGCTTTTCCGATTGACGCGCCTCAGCCGCGCCCAGGTCGTTCTGAATACTTTCGTAGTGCTGCGTTGCGCCCGCACTGCGCCGCCGGCGCGCCTTTGCTGACAAGGCCGTCCGGCCCCCTCAGAATCACCCCACAGGAGATCCATTCATGTCCCCCACCGAAGTCGTCACGCCCGAGCAATTGCTGCATGCGCTGGAGGTTCAAAGCCGCATGCCGATCCTGCGCATCGGCCAGGCGCTGATGGCGCTCGGCGTGCTCACCGAGGAGCAGCTGCGTGCGGGGCTGGAGCAGCAGAAGCTCGATCGGAGCGTGCCGCTCGGCGAAACCCTGGTGCGCATGGGTGTGGTCACGCGGGCCCAGCTGCAGACGGCGCTGGTGCGCAAGATGGGCTATCCGCTCGTCAACCTGCACGTGTTCCCGGTGGCCGTGGACGCCCTGCGAACCATCACCCACGGCGCGGCGCGGCGCCTGCAGGTCATGCCGCTCATGATCCACGAGGGGCGCCTCATTCTTGCGCTCGACGATCCAGCCAGCCGCCTGGCCGCGATCGACGAGGTGGAGTTCATCACGCAGATGAAGGTGGTGCCGGTGATCGGGGAGTGCCTGGTGCTGGACACCGTGCTCTACAAGGCTTACGGAAAGCTCGGGCAGGACACGCCCGACCCCACCATCGTCCACGATCCCTCGCGGCCGCTCGAGTTCGACACGGCGGACACCAGCGAACTGCTGGTCACCCTGGAGAAGGAAGAGCGGCAAGAGCGGCAAGAGCGACCGACCACGATCGAAGAGGCGCCCATCGAACAGTCGGACAACTCGCTGGTGCGGATGATCAACAGCATGATCATCGACGCACACCGCGAAGGCGCGTCGGACATCCACATCGAAAGCTATCCGGGACAGGAGAAGACCCGCATCCGGTTTCGTAAGGACGGGCGGCTGCGCACCCACCTGGAGCTGCCGGCCACCTACCGCAACGTGGTGGTGGCGCGCATCAAGATCATGTGCGACCTGGACATCAGCGAGAGGCGCAAGCCGCAGGACGGCAAGATCAACTTCGCCAAGTATTCGCCGCAGCACCGCATCGAGCTGCGCGTGGCCACCATTCCCACCGCCAACGGCCTCGAAGACGTGGTGATGCGTATCCTTGCCTCGGCGCAACCCCTGGCGCTGAAGCAGCTTGGCCTCTCCGAGCGAAACCTGGCGCAGTTGACGCAGGCGATCGAGCGTCCCTACGGCATGGTGCTGTGCGTGGGCCCTACGGGGTCGGGCAAGACCACCACGCTGCACTCGGCGCTGATGCACATCAACACGCCCGAGCGAAAGATCTGGACGGCCGAAGACCCGATCGAAATCACCCAGCCGGGCCTGCGCCAGGTGCAGGTCAATCCGCGCATCGACTGGACCTTTGCCAAGGCGCTGCGGGCCTTCGTGCGAGCCGATCCCGACGTGATCATGGTCGGCGAAATCCGCGACGAGGAAACCGCCAAGACAGCCATCGAGGCTTCGCTCACCGGCCACCTCGTGCTGTCGACGCTGCACACCAACAGCGCGCCTGAAACCGTGACGCGGCTCTTGGACATGGGCATGGACCCGTTCAATTTCGCCGATTCACTCTTGGCGGTGCTGGCGCAGCGGCTGGTGCGCCGCCTCTGCGAACGTTGCGTCCAGAGCCGGCCCATGCGTGACGAAGAAGTCGAAGAACTGCTGTCCGACTACATGCATTCATTCGCCGCGCACGAGGCCATGCCGGACGAACGCGAGGCGGTGCGTAAGAAATGGCTCGGCCAATACGGCCGCGATGGCCAGCTGCAAGTCTTCACCAGCACCGGATGCCCGCACTGCGACAGTTCTGGCTTCAACGGCCGCGTCGGCATTCACGAACTGATGATGATCTCCAGGACGCTGCGCCGACTGGTCCAGAACGGCGCCCGCGCCGAGGAACTGCAGGAAGCGGCCATGCAGGAAGGCATGCGCACCCTGCGCCAGGACGGCATCGACAAGGTGCTTGCGGGCAAGACCACCATTGAAGAGGTCCGGGCCACCAGCAACATGTGAGTTGGCGCCGGAACGCGCCGGGCGATACCCCGCTCAGGCGGCATCCCACGCCACCGCCGGCAGCGTGGCGATGGCGGGACGTGCGAACAGGTAGCCCTGGAAGAGTTCCACGCCCAGCGACTGGAGCGCATGCACTTCGTCGGAAGACTCGACGCCTTCCGCCACGGCACGGATGCCGAGCTCCAGGCAGGTGCCGACAAAGCCCCGCACGATGCTGAGCCGCACCGGGTCATTGTGGATGTTGCGCACCAGGCCCATGTCGATCTTCACCACGTCGGGCTGGAACCCCGCAAGCAGTTCGAAGCCCGCATAGGCGGCGCCGAAATCGTCGATGGCCGAGGTAAAGCCGTAGCCCTTGTAGGTGCGGAAGGCAGCCGCCAAACCCGGCAGGTCGGCCACGCGTTCGCCTTCGGTAATCTCGAACATCAGCCGATGGACGGGAAAGTTGCAACGCTCGGCGGCCGCCATGGCGGTATGAAAGCACTCGGTCTGCCCGGCCACGTCGTTGGGCATGATGTTGAGGCTGAGCTTCGATTCCATGCCCAGGGCGGATGCGGTTTCAATGGCCTTAACGCGGCAAGCCTCATGAAACGCGAACCGGTTCTGCGGGGTCACGCGCGAGAAAACCTCCAGCGCGCCCTCCCCCAAGGCGCCCCGCACCAGCGCTTCATGCGCAAAGACTTCCCGCCGCTCGAAATCCACGATTGGCTGAAAGGCCATGACAAACCCGGAGTCGTAACCCCGAGGAATGGTGGCATTGGCCGTTGCTCCGGTAATCACAGGAATGGATCCTCAGGAATGGGCCAGGGTAATTGAATAGTGCACAGTATTCAAATGTAACCGGTATGTCACCGATTCCGGCGATCCGTCGTTTTTACGCGCCAGTTGCCCATTTTCTGCCCCAAAAACTCAGCTTGCGGGCAGCGCCAGGTCGACCCAGGTCGGCGCATGGTCGCTTGCGCCGGGCCGGCCGCGCACCTCGCGGTCGACGTTCGCATCGACCAGGAAGGGCGCGAGTTCGTCGTTGAGCAGCAGATGGTCGATGCGCAGGCCCGCATTGCGCGGCCACCGGTTCCGCCAGTAGTCCCAATAGGTATAGATCGCCTCGCTGGGGTGGCGGGTGCGGATGGCGTCGGTCCAGCCCTGCGCCAGGAGGCGCGCAAAGGCGGCGCGGCTTTCGGGCTGCAGCAACGCATCGTCCCGCCATGAGGCCGGGTTGTAGATGTCGGCGTCGGTCGGCACCACGTTGAAGTCGCCGGCCAGCACCACCGGCAGGCCGCAGCGGAAGAGGCGCGCTGCATGGGCGTTGAGCCGCTCGAACCATTCGAGCTTGTAGTCGAACTTGGGCCCGGGCTGCGGGTTGCCGTTGGGCAGGTACAGGCAACCGACGATCACCCCGTTCACCACCGCTTCGATGTAGCGGCTCTGGCTGTCTTCGGAATTGCCGTCGAGGCCACGGCCCGTTTCGATCGGCTCGCTTCCGCGCGCCAGAATGGCCACGCCGTTCCACGAGCGCTGCCCATGGAACACCACGCCGTAGCCCGCTTCGCGGATCGCGGCCGCGGGAAAGCCTATGTCGGGCGACTTGAGTTCCTGCAGGCATGCCACGTCGGGGCGGGACTCGGCCAGCCACTCCAGGAGGCGCGGCAACCGGCTGTTCACGCCGTTGACGTTGAAGGTCGCAATCTTCATGGACTCTGCATCGAAGAAGAGAATCGAGAGTCCTGATCATGGCCTTGAAGCCGCACCGGCCATGTCGGAGAACATGCCCTGAGGCGCATCGGCCCGCGGCCGCCAATCACCCGTGGCGTCAGGCCGCCTTGGCGCCTTTTTCGTACCAGCCCTGCGACCGGTTGACCACCGCGACCACCAGCAGCATCACAGGCACTTCGATCAGCACCCCCACCACCGTGGCCAGTGCAGCGCCCGACTGGAAGCCGAACAAACTGATGGCCGTGGCCACCGCCAGCTCGAAGAAGTTGCTGGCGCCGATCAGCGCCGACGGGCCCGCCACGCAGTGCGCCACGCCCAACTTGCGGTTGAGCACATACGCCAGCCCCGAGTTCAGGAACACCTGGATCAAGATGGGCACCGCGAGCAGCGCAATCACCAGCGGCTGCCGCAGGATCGCTTCGCCCTGGAAGGCGAACAGCAGCACCAGCGTGAGCAAGAGCGCCGAGATCGACCATGGCCCCAGCCGCGCGGCAACCGCCTGGAAGTGCGCCGTGCCCTTCTTGAGCAGCTGCCTTCGCAGCAGCTGCGCAATGATCACCGGCACCACGATGTACAGGCCCACCGAGGTCAGCAGCGTGTCCCACGGCACCGTGATCGACGACAGCCCGAGCAAGAGCGCAACCACGGGCGCGAAGGCCACCACCATGATCGCGTCGTTGAGCGCCACCTGCGACAACGTGAAGTACGGATCGCCCTTGCACAGCTGGCTCCACACGAACACCATCGCCGTGCACGGCGCCGCGGCCAGCAGGATCAGGCCCGCGATGTAGCTGTCCAGCTGTGACGGCGGCAGCAGCGGCGCGAACACGTGACGAATGAAGATCCAGCCGAGCAGCGCCATCGAGAAAGGCTTGACGGCCCAGTTGATGAAGAGCGTGACGCCAATGCCGCGCCAATGCGCCTTCACCTGCCCGAGCGCCGCAAAGTCGATCTTCAGCAGCATCGGAATGATCATCACCCAGATGAGCATGCCCACCGGCACGTTGACCTTGGCCACCTCCAGCGATGCAATGCCGCGGAACACGCCGGGCAGCCACTGGCCGAGCGCAATGCCGGCCACGATGCACAGCGCGACCCAGATCGTGAGATAGCGTTCGAAGAAGCCGATGGCGGGGGGCGGTGCGGAAGATGTGGACGGCACCACGGCGGCGGGATTGGAGCTCATGAAAGAAGCGGCCTCGCCATGGCGACCTGGGCCTTTGGATGGATACGCAGTTGCTTCATTTTTTCGTTAATTCAGCATGCACAAGCCTGCGCTGCGTGCGGTAGGCACGCCTCGCCCTGGCAGCAGTTTTCGGTGAGGTAGCCGACGAGCGCATTCATCCGTTCGAACGCAGCCCGGTAGATCAGGTTGCGGCCGCTGCGCTCCTGCGTCACCAGCCCCGAATGGGTGAGCTCCTTCAGGTGAAACGACAGGCTGGTGGCCTGCACGTCGAGCGCTTCGACAAGCGCGCCGGGCGTAAGGCCCGCTGGTCCCGCCACCACCAGCGCGCGAAAGACCTGCAGGCGTACGGGCTGGGCCAACGCTGCGAGGGATCTGACGATGTCTTGTTCTTCCATATTTCAATAATAGTTGCATAATTGCAAGAATGCAAACACAGCCCTCTTCTTCCATCACCATCTTTCACAACCCGGCGTGCGGCACTTCGCGCAACACGCTGGCGCTGATCCGCAACAGCGGCGAAGAGCCGCAGGTCATCGAATACCTGAAGACGCCGCCCAGCAAGGAGACGCTGCGCGAGCTGCTTGCCGCAATGAACATGGCACCGCGCACGCTGCTGCGCAAGAAGGGCACGCCGTATGAAGAGCTCGGCCTGGACGATGCGAAGTGGACCGACGAGCAGCTAATCGACTTCATGCTCGCGCATCCGATCCTAATCAACCGGCCCATCGTGGTCACGCCCCTGGGCACGCGGCTGTGCCGCCCTTCCGAAGAAGTGCTCGACATCCTGCCCTCGCCGCAACAAGGCGCGTTCACCAAGGAAGACGGCGAAGCCGTCATTGATGCGGAGGGCCGCCGTGTCCATCGCGCTGCGTGAACTCCCCAACATCGACGCCGAGCAGTTCGACCGGCCCTCGTCCGAGCGACTGGCCAGCGCGACATCGCCGCGCCATGCACCGCGCTTCCTGCTGCTCTACGGTTCGCTGCGCGAACGTTCCTACAGCCGCCTCTTGACCGAAGAAGCCGCGCGCTTGCTCGAAGCCATGGGCGGCGAAACGCGCATCTTCGATCCCGCCGGCCTGCCGCTGCCGGACAGCGCACCCGACGATCATCCCAAGGTGCAGGAGCTGCGCACACTCGCGCAATGGGCCGAGGGCATGGTGTGGTGCTCGCCCGAGCGCCACGGCTCGATGACCGGCATCATGAAGGCGCAGATCGACTGGATCCCGCTCAGCGTGGGCGCCGTACGGCCGACGCAGGGCAAGACGCTCGCCGTCATGCAGGTGTCGGGCGGATCGCAGTCGTTCAATGCGGTGAACCAGCTGCGCGTGCTCGGGCGCTGGATGCGCATGCTGACCATTCCCAACCAGTCGTCGGTCGCAAAGGCCTTCCTCGAGTTCGACGAAGCCGGCCGCATGAAGCCCTCCTCGTACTACGAGCGGGTGGTCGACGTGATGGAAGAGCTCGTGAAGTTCACCCTGCTCACGCGCGGCGCCGCCGACTACCTTGTCGACCGCTACAGCGAGCGCAAGGAAAGCGCCGAGCAGCTTTCGAAGCGGGTGAACCAGCGCGCCATCTGAGGCTTTGGCCCGACAATCGGCGCCCATGAACGCCAAGCCTCAGGCGGCCGCGCCGGCCCCGCCATCGTCCGTGCTGCGCCCCATCCGCACCGCAGCCAGTCTGATTCTCTTGCGCGACAGCGACCGCGGCATGGAGGTGCTGCTGCTGCGCCGCGCCGAAAAAGCCGACGACCAGAACAGCGGCGCCAGCGTGTTCCCGGGCGGCGTGGTGGACACGCACGACCGCAGCCTGCACCTGATGTGCAAGGGGTTGGACGACGGCGCGGCAAGCACGCGCCTGGGCCTGCCTGATGGCGGCCTGGATTACTACGCCGCCGCGGTGCGCGAATGCTTCGAGGAAGCCGGCATCCTTTTCGCGAGCGACAGCGAAGACCGCCTGGTCGAACTCGACAGGTTGCCCGACGGTCGGCTCGAGGCCATGCGCCATGCGGCCGAGCAAGGCACCGATGCGCTGCTTGCCATGTGCGAAGCGCAAGGCTGGCTTCTGGCGATGGACCGGCTGGCCTACTTCAGCCACTGGCTGACGCCGCCCGGCATGCCGCGCCGCTTCGACACCCGTTTCTTCATCGCACGGATGCCTCCCGCCCAGGACGTGAAGCCCGACGGGCGGGAGATCGTGGCTCACTCGTGGCTCAAGCCAGCTGAGGCGGTAGACCCCGCGCGCGGTCTCAAGCTGATGAATGTGACGCGGCGCACGCTTGAGCAGTTGGCTGCTTTCGACAGTGCCGAACATTGCATGGCCCATGCGCGCGCCCTCTCCGGCATTCCGCTGAACATGCCGCGCCTGGCCGACGGACCTGCAGGTCGGCGCGCGGTGAACATCGACGAGGCGGCCTATGAGGAGATCGGCCGCCTCGATCCCGATGGCCGCGGCGATGCGCGCTATGCGCTCGAAGCCGGCCTGGTCACGCAGCTGTCGGCACGCATCCGCCGCGTGGCGGGCGAGGCAGGTTTGCCGCACAGCTACTTCGTCGGCAGCGACGGCGGACAGTGGGCATTGATCGACCCTGCACCGCCTGGCTCGGCGCAAAGCGAGGCGGCTCCGGGTCGCGTGCGCTGGCTGCTCTCGACCGCAGCGCGCACTGAAGAAGCGGCCGCCGCGCTCGAACAGCTCCGATCGTCCGCATGGCCGGATGCCACGGTGCTGTGGCCTGAACCTGGGGAGACCCTCGACATGGGTGGCTCCACGCTGCACGCCCTGCACTCAAGGCCCGCGGACAATGGCTCGGCCGCGCGACAATTTCTGCTGGCCGAGGAACGCTTCCTCTTCACTGGCACTGCCGGAATGCCGGCGGCGCACACAAGCATCGAGGTCGAATGGATCGCACCGGCCAGCGGCTTCATCTTCCGCCGGATCGGCTGACAGCGCCGATTCACAGCCGGCCGATGGCCGCCTTGAGCTCCTCGAGCGAAGCGGGTTTCGGCAGATGCGCATTGAATCCCGCTTCGAGCGCACGCCGCGCGTCGGCGCGCCGGCCAAAGCCCGACATGGCGATGGAACGCAGCTCGCGCGTGGCCGGCCGCCGACGCACCTCGGCAATGAACTGGTAGCCGTCCATTTCCGGCATGCCCAGGTCGGACACGAGCAGGTCGTAATTGTTCGCGTCAAGCAGCTCCAGGCCCTTTTTCGCGCTTTGCGCGACGTCGACAATCGCGCCCTCGAGCCGCAGCACCTCGGCAAAGGGGGCTAGCGCATCGGCATAGTCGTCCACCGCGAGCACGCGCCAGCCGCGCAAGTCGACCTCGGCAGGGACCTCATTCACCGGCACCTGCACATGCGCGCCCACTCGCGGTAGCCAGACGTCGAACTCCGCGCCCTGCCCGACGCCGTTCGAATGCACCTCCACCCGGCCGCCATGCGCGCGCGTCAACTCCTGCACCAGCGCCAAGCCGATGCCCAGTCCGCCGTTGGGCGGCGTGGCGTCGCTGCTGGCCTGGTTGAACATGCCGAACACGTGCGGAAGAAACTCCGGCGCAATGCCGCAACCCGTGTCGCGCACCGTGAGCCGGCCAAAGTTTTCGTCGTCGGCCTTCACGCGCACTGAAATGCATCCGCCGTCGGGCGTGAACTTGACTGCGTTGCTGAGCAGGTTCCACACGATCTGCTCGATGCGCACGCGGTCGCCGTCGCAGATCACGCCGGCTTCGCAGTCCGCCTCCAGCTCGAGCTTCTTGCCGGCCGCGCCGCCAACCGCGCCGTGCGCCGTGGCCAGCACCAGCTCGCCCAGGTCGACAGCCACGCGGTTCAGTCGCAGCTTGCCGGTGCGGATGCGCGAGAGATCGAGCAGGTCGTTGATGATGCGCGTCTGGCTTGCCACGGCGCGCTTGATGGTCTCGCCCACGCGCCGCACGATCGGGTTGTCGGCGGTGGCGGGCGTGTGCATCAGCAGCTCGGCGTTCATCTGGATCAGGTTGAGCGGCTGCTTCAGTTCGTGCGACATCACGGCCAGGAACTTGTCCTTGAGCTCGTTGGCCATTTGCGCGCTGAGGCTGGCCTTCCTTTCCTTGAAGAGCCGGTGCTCCTGTGCGAGCTCATGCTGTTTGGTGCCCGTCATGTCGCGCGCGATCTTGGCGTAGCCGCCGCCTGCCGCGGGCTCCAGCCGCGTGGTCACGCCGCTGCAGAAAAAGCGGCTGCCGTCCTTGCGCTGGTGCCAGCGCTCGTCCTCGGACCGGCCCACTTCGCGCGCGCGCCGCATCTCTTTTTCCGGCACGCCGTTCGCCTGGTCTTCGGCGGTGAAGATCGTCGCCAGCGGCTTGCGCAGCATTTCTTCTTCGGTGTAGCCAAAGATGCGGCGGGCGCCCACGTTCCAGGTGGCGATCAGGCCGCGGTCGTCGGTCGTGATGATGGCGAAGTCGCGCGTGGTGGCCGCCACCAACCGCAGCCTTTCTTCGCCCGCGCGCACCCGCTCTTCGGCGGCGGTGAGGTCGGTGATGTCGAAGAAGTTGAGGATCGCGCCTTCGATCTTGTCTTCCGCCGTCCGGTACGGAAGGATCCGCGCCAGGTAGTGTCGCCCTTCCGTGCTGGTCACGTGGCGCTCGCTGGTGCGCAGCTCCTTGAAGGCCGCGGCAGTGTCTTCCGCCAACTGCGGGTAGTCGAGCCGGCTGGTGATGTCGAACAGCGAACGCCCAAGGTCGGTTGCAATCAGGTTGAACAGGTTGCTCGCATGCGGTGTGTAGCGCTTGACGTGCATGCCACGGTCCACGAACACGGTCGCAATCTCTGACGACGCAATCAGGTTCTGCATGTCGTCGTTGATGCGGCCGCGCTCTTCCACCTTCATCTTGAGCTCGAAGTTCACCGTCACGCGCTCCTCGTTCATCGACTGCAGCTCTTCCTTGCTGGTCTCGAGTTCCTCGGTGGCGGAGCGCAACTCCTCGTTGATGGCCTGCAGTTCCTCGTTGGAGGCCTTCAGTTCCTCGGTCGAAGTCTCGGCGCCTTCGATGGTGTCCTGCAGATGCAGCTTGAGCTGGCGGATCTCGCCTTCCATCTGGCCGATGAGCAGCTCGCGCGCCGCATCGGCCGGCTCGCCGCCTTCGGGGCGCATGCTCTCTTCCACCTCGTCGAACACCACCAGTGTGAGCTGCGGAGCGGCTTCCTTCTCGTTGTCTTTTTGCTGCTGCAGCGGACGCACCGTGATGTTGAGGAACACCTGCCGCCCGTCCTCCCGCCGCTGCACCAGCCGCGTCTCCACACTGCCGGACGTCTGCGCCGCCTTGAAGAGCGCGGTTCGCAGTTCCAGGCGCAGATCGGGCCGCACATTGCTCAGCAGGTTGTTCGACGGCTCGCCGCTGGCCCGCTCCATGAAGCGGCCCACGCCGTTGGACAGGTGCAGCACCTCGTGTTCGCTGTTAATCAGTACGCTGGGCGGCGAAAACTGTTCCAGTGCACGCTGGTGCAGTTCCGCAAAGCTCAGCCTTGCGGCACGTTTGGGCGAACGCAGCGCCTCCATGGGGCCGGCCCAACCGGGCTTTGCCGGCGCATCGCTGATGAGCGGCACGTGCCGCGCGGGCGGCAGATCGGGGTTCACTCGGTAGATGCGGTTCTTCTTGTCGACCGCGGTGAACAGGCTGCCCACCGCGTCGATCGATTCCGAAGTGCCCAGGAACAGGTAGCCGCCCGGCCGCAGCGCGATGCGGAACATCTCCAGCACGTGGGCCTGCGCCGCACGGTCCAGATAGATCAGCAGGTTGCGGCAGCAGATGATGTCCAGCCGCGAAAACGGCGGATCCCGCAGCAGGTTGTGCAGCGCAAAGAGCACCGGTTCGCGCACCGAGGTCGCAATGCGGTACTGGTCCTGCTCGACCACGAAGAACTGCTGCAGCCGCGCGGGCGAGATGTCCTCGGCAATGCCCTGCGCGTAAAGGCCCCGGCGTGCCGTGGCGATGGCGCGCTCGTCGATGTCGGTGGCAAATATCTGGATGTCGAGAGGCTTGGATTGCCGGTCGACCTGCTCGCGAAGCAGCATGCTCAGCGAATAGGCTTCCTCGCCCGTGGCGCAGCCTGCCACCCAGGCGCGCACCTGCTCGCCGGGCTGCCTGTTTGCAAGGAGCTTGGGAATCGCGTCGTGCTCGAACGCCTCGAAGGCCTCGGGGTCGCGGAAGAAGTTGGTCACGCTGATCAGCATGTCCTGCAGCAGCGGCGTCGCCTCTTCGGGATGGTTGTACAGGAAGTCTCGGTACGCCGGCAGGTCGGCCAGGCGGTTCACTTGCAGCCGGCGCTCGATGCGGCGCAGCACCGTGGCGCGCTTGTAGTGGAGAAAGTCGTGCCGCGTGTAGGTGCGCAGCAGCGCCATGATCTCCTGCAGCGCCTTCTCGGCCTGCCGGGCCGCGTCCCCGCCGTCGGCCTCCGGGGCAAGGTCCACCTGCTCGTCGACCGGCATGCGAATGCGCCGGGCATTGTTCCAATGCTCTACCAGGCGCGGACCCATCTCGGCCGCGGGCAGCACGATGTCGACCATGCCGGTGCCGATGGCCGCGCGCGGCATGCCGTCGTGGGCCGCGTCCTCGGGCGACTGCGCCATGGTCAAGCCGCCGTTTTCCTTCACGCGCGTGAGCCCGACCGCACCATCACTGCCCGTGCCCGACATCACGATGCAGACGGCCCGCTCCTTGTGCACCTCGGCCATGGTGCGAAAGAACACGTCCACCGCCACCTGGTGGCCCCTGACGCGCTCGCCGGGCGCAACCCGCACGTAGCCGTCGTTCATGGTCAGCTCGATGCCCGGCGGAATCACGTAGACATGGTTCACCTCCACTGGCACCGGCTGCGTGACCTGGGTCACGGGCAATTGGGTGGAGCGTTGCAGTATCTCGGCCGCGTTGCTCTCGTGCTTGGGCGAAAGATGCAGGATGACGACAAAGGCCATGCCAGGGTCGGCGGGCATCTGCTCGAAGAAACGGATCAATGCTTCCAGACCTCCCGCGGAGGCGCCGATGCCGATGATCGGGAAGCTCAGCGTGCTGGGCGTGAGCTCGCGTTCAGCGCTGGCGGGAGAAGAAGGCGGAGGCGGGTTCGATGTGGGCATTGAAAGTCGGTGGCGGAGCGGGAACCCCAGGCTTGCCGTGCGCTCGTTTCAGTCCTTAAATTTTGCCCCTTTGTCGGCTGCTGTTTCCGGTTTTGTCGCCGGTTTTTTCCCTCGGTTTTGAGCCGTTCAAAGCCCGCGAACGGGCCGGAGCCGCCGGCCACCAGGGTTTTTCGCGATGCCGGCGCCGACATGGTGCGGGTTGGCGGCGACGAGATGAAGTGCGGCCTGTGCTCAGCCGCCTCCGACGCCCACGTTGACCTTGCCCGTGCCGCCACATTCCGGGCAGGTCTCGCCGCCCTTGCTGCGCCCGCTGCCGCCGCACAGGCGGCAGATGGCTTCACCGGTTCCGGGCACGCCGCGCGGTGCCTCGTCACCAGGCTGCATCGGCGGCGTCTGGACGAGGTCCACCGAGGCGCCCGGGTCTTCTTCGCCGGGCACCGATTGCGAGGACGCGCCGGGCCGAATCTCCTTGACCGAGTCCTTCTTCATGCCATTGCCTCCGGGAAAAGTGGGAAACGCACTCAGCATCGGCCGCATGGCAGTACACCGCGCCAGCAGACGCCCAGAGGCCTCGTCGGACGAAGCCCACAGCGCGAATGGGCACACCCATTGCTTGAGAAAATGCCTGTGGGCGTGACACATGCTGGAGAAAAAGAATGCCAGACCTCATCGATCACACCGCAAGCGGCAACGCGCAGGCCGCTACAACGGGCAACGACAGCGCACCACCGGCCTTTGGCTGGAACCTCCGGCGCCACTTTGCGATGACACCGCATGCCTTCATGCTGCACATCGGCGCTGCGGCCGGCTTGAGTTGCGCCATCGGCATCGGCTTCTGGATCGTCGGCTATCCCATGGTGTTCGGTTTCTGCGCACTGCAGGCCCTGGCACTTGCCGCGGCCTTCATTCACCAGGCGATTCACGCGCTCGACGGCGAAGAGCTCGTGCTGGCCGGCGACACACTCGAAGTGCACACCACGCGGGGCTTTCGTTCAGCCACCGTCCGCCTGAACCCATGCTGGACCCGGCTCGAATGCAGGGCCGATGCCGACCCGCCGGCGCTGTGCAGCGGCCGCACTCGCGTGCCCGTGGCCGTGTACCTGGCCGAGGCGCAACGCCGCCGCTTCGCCGCCGATTTCAACCGCGTGCTGGCCCGCGTGCGAACGCCGGGCAGCCTCCGCTAGTGCCCTGCCCATGTCCACCACGCGCCGCACCGAAAAACACGTTGCCAGAAAACGCAGCGCACCCCCTGTCGCGCCGCGCCCTTCAGTGCGCAAGCCGCACGACGAAAAGCTGGCGCAGCTGCGCGAAGCCCATCGACGCGGCAAGGTGGTGCTATTCGTGGGGGCCGGCATCTCGATGGACCTGGGCCTGCCGCCGTGGTCGGCGCTCATCGAGCACATGGCGCGCGAGCTCGGCATCGATGCACGCTCCTTCGGCGACAAGGGCGGCTACCTGACACTGGCCGAATACTTCCGACTTCGGCACGGCAGCATCGGCCCGCTGCGCAGCTGGATGGACCGCGAATGGCACCGTGGCGACGTGCGCGTGGAGACCTCGCGCATCCACGAGCTGCTGGCGAAGGGCCGCTTTCCGATCATCTACACCACCAACTACGACCGCTGGCTCGAAGCCGCTTTCGATCACCACAAGGTCAAGTACACCAAGATCGTGAGCGTGGCCGACCTTGCCAAGCTGCATCCGGGCACCACGCAGATCATCAAGTTCCACGGCGACCTGGAGGACGACGCCTCCATCGTGCTCGATGAAAGCAGCTACTTTGCGCGGCTGGACTTCGAGTCGCCGCTGGACATCAAGCTGCGCGCCGACGTGCTCGGCCGCTCGGTCGTCTTCATCGGCTACAGCTTGGCGGACGTGAACATCCGCTACCTGTTCTACAAACTTTCGCGACTTTGGAAGCAGTCGGTGCCCGACGTGGCGCAGCCGGTTTCCTACCTGTTCTCGCCCTCGGCCAACGAAGTGCAGCAGGCCGTGCTCGCGCAATGGGGCATCGAGATGATTCCACTCGCGCGCAACGATCCATCCAAGGCGTTGATCGAGTTCCTGGAGGCCGTGGTCGGCTAGCGCCGCGTTCACCATTGCAACCGAGCCGGCCATTCCTGCAAAACTTGCCGCAAATAGCGCCCGCCTTGCCTTGCCTTGCCATTGCTACCGGGCACGCCGTATGCCATGGCGTCTCGCATCTCCACGCGATGGATTCACATGCCCGATCTCCCCCCCCGACAACAACCTGGATCTGAACCGCTGCGTGCATGACGCCCGCAACGCGCTGGCTGCGATCTCGTCGGCGAGCGAGGTGCTCGCGCGCGTGGAGCTCCCGCACGCGGTGCTGCGCGATGCGAGCATCGTGGTGGGGCGCCAGGTTCGCCAGCTCTCGGCGCACATGACCGAGCTCGTCGCGCATGCACAGCGCGGCGCCGGCAACGCCGGCCGCGCGCTGGCCGTGTCCGACGACGCGGGACTGCTGGCGGTGCTGGGTGGGCTGCTTTGGGACGCGGGCTACAGGGTCGAGCTGGCGGCGACCTGTGACAGCGGCTATGCCGCCCTCATGCAGCGCGCGCCCGAGATCGCGGTAATCGACGTGCGCACCTCGACCGGGACGGCGCTCTCGCTGGGACAGCGCGCGCGGGGCGCCGGCTTCGAAGGCCGCATGGTTGCGGTCGAGGATTCTCCATTGGCGCAGGAGCAACGCGAGCCGCAGGACAGTGGCGGCATTGCAGGCTTCGATGCCGTGCTCGCAAGAAGCTTCGAGCCCGCTGCACTGCAAGCCGCGATCGCCTGAGCGCGGCGGCTGCGCCTTGCTGCCCGCCTGCTCACTCCTGCAGCCGTCCGGCCGCCTGCGCCCGTCCATTGAGGCTCTTGGCCCGCGCATGCCGGGCTTCCTCGGGGGTGAATTCATGCGCGCGCCCCAGCTCGTGGGCCGCGCGACCGCCTTGCCTGGCGATCTCTCTCTGGCGTTCGGGATCCATGCCGGCAAAGCCGCGACGGGTACGAATACGCCCTTCTTGGTCGTTCATTGGGTGATTTCCTTCGATCCGCGAACACAGTGCGGGCCTGTGCGCACAACCTCTGCGCGCCGACCGATCTCTTGGCAACCGGCGTGCCCGCTTCCGGTGCGCGCAGGCGCGCGGCCCGGGCGCCGCCTCAGCTCGCGTCGAAGCTCGCCGAGCTCGGCGCCTTCAACGTGAGCTTGCGCAGTGCGGCGCTCGCGGCCGCGAGTTCGTCGGCTTCGCGCAGCGAGGCCTCGGCGCTGCCGACGCCCTCCGCCTTCTGCACTTCGGCCAGCCGGCGCAGGATGGACTCCTTCTCCTGCAAGGCCCGCAGGCTGGTCCAAAGTGCGGAATCGGTCACCTGCTCCTGCGTGGCGGCCAGGCTGCGCATGCTGAACGCGTGGCCCGTGTGGCAGCGGTAGCGCACCAGGCGCTTGTCGTTCAGCTCGAACAGCACGCCCCCGCAATCGGGGCAGCTGAACATCGAGGGCTTGCCGATGGCCTTCAGGTTTTCCACGGCGCGCTCCCCCAGGGCCACGGCGTATTCGCGGCGCAGCGTCGCCGGGGCCTCAGGAGCCGGCAGGCCGGTGCGCGGCTGTGCAAGCTCGAACAGGAGCTGGCCCATGCCCTGCAGCGGGACCACGTGGTCCACCTCCACCGCGGCCATTGCGCTCTGCGGCATGCTGGGTTCATGGGCTTCGGCCGGGTCCTGCACGACGGCGATGCCGCCGCAGTCCTTGATGGCGCGCAGTCCGGCACTGCCGTCATCGAGCATGCCGGTGAGAACCACGCCCACGGCGCGCGTGCCGCAATCCAGCGCGGCAGAACGAAACAGCGGATCGATGGCGGGGCGGGCATGGTGTTCCTTGGGTCCGCGGGTCAGGCGGACCACGCCGCCTTCCAGCAGCATGTGGTGATCGGGCGGCGCGATGTAGATGGTGCCGGGCGCCGGCACGTCGCCCTCCCTCGCCTCGACGGCGCGGATGGGGCCGCGGCCGTCGAGCAGGAAGGCGAGATGGCTGCGGTGGGCGCCGATGTGCTGCACGAAGAAGATGGGCGCGGGAAACGCGGCCGGCAGCGCACGGACGAGATCGAGCATTGCATAGACGCCTCCCGCGGAAGCGCCTATGAAGATGGCCTGTTGTTCGGGCGAATGGGGCATTCCTGACAAGCAGAAGTACGGCGAATCCCTCCTGCGTGGCAAGCGGCGTGCCCGGCACGCGCCAAGGGCTGTGGGTCAGCCGTCGGTCACGGCGCTTCCATCGCGCGCACGCAGCAGGCGCTGCACATCGGTCGCCGCCACTGGCTTCACCAGATGCTCGTCGAAGCCCGCCTCCAGCGCCGCGAGCTTGTCCTCGGGTTGGCTCCAGCCAGTGGCCGCAACCAGGAGCATGCCGCGCCCCCACGGCTGCGCGCGAATGCGGCGCGCCACCTCGTGCCCGTCGAGCCCTGGCATGCCGATGTCGAGCACCGCGGCATCGGGCCTGAAGTGCTCCGCCACGCGCAGCGCATCGACGCCGTTGTCGGCGGTCTTCACGCTGAAGCCCGAGATGGACAGCATGCGGGCCATGCCCCACAGAGCATCCACGTTGTCGTCCGCAAGCAGCACGCGCGGCGCGCCGGCCTCTACAGGAGCCATCGCCGATGACAAGGCCGCCGCTGGAGTTTCCTGCGCAGGCTCTGTCTCGGCCACGCGCCGCTCGGCCAGCGGAATGCGCACCGTGAATCGGCTGCCGAGGCCGAGCCCCTTGCTCTCGCCCGTGACCGTGCCGCCATGCAGCTCGACGATGTTGCGCACCAGCGCAAGACCGATCCCCAGCCCTCCCGCCGCGCGGTCATGGGCATGCACGCTCTGCGTGAACATCTCGAACATCGTCTCGACCGTCTCCGGGTCCATGCCGATGCCGTTGTCGGTGACCGCGAAAACCGCATCGCCTCCATCGGCGTGCAGGGACAGCCGGATCTCTCCCTTGTCGGGCGTGTACTTGGCGGCGTTAGAGAGCAGGTTCGAGACCACCTGGGTCAGGCGCATGGGGTCGGCGTCGAGCAATATCTCGTCGCCGGAAACATCCAGCTCCAGCTTGTGGCGGCCAAATTCGATCAGCGGGTCGGTCGCCTCCAGCGCCGCTTCGACGATGCCCTGTGCCGTGACGCGTTCGCGGCGCAGCACCAGCCGTCCGCGGCGCAGGCTGGACACGTCCAGCAGGTCGCCCAGCAGCACCTTCATGGCCGAAGCCTGGCGCCGGATCACGCGCGCCGCGCGCCCCTGCTCCGGCGTGGGAAGCTCCACTGGCGCCAGCAGTTCCGCGGCGCCGCTGATCGAGGCGAGCGGATTGCGCAGCTCGTGCGAGAGCACCGCCAGGAAGCGGTCCTTGGCGGCGTCCGCGGCTTCGAGCGCCTTGCGCGCGGCCTCATTGGCGCGCAGCGCATCGAGCAGTTCGCTTCGGCTTTGCTCCACTTCCTGCTGCGCGGCGCGCTGTTCGCTCTGGTCGCGCAGCACCTTCACCAAGCCGATCACCGCGCCGTCGCCGTTGTGCATGGGCATGAGGGCGCCGCTGGCCCAGAAGCGCGAACCGTCCTTGCGCTGGTGCAGCCGATCGTCGGAGGCCCTGCCGGCGCGAAGCGCGGTGCGCACTTCTTCCTCGGGCGCACCGGCCGCACGGTCTTCCTCGGTGAAGATGACGTCGGCCGAGCGGCCCAGGATCTCGGCCTCGGTGTAGCCCAGGAGCCGCTCGGCGCCGGTGTTCCAGCTTTTCACGCAGCGCTCCATGTCGACCGAGAAAATGGCGTAGTCGACCGCGTTCTCCAGCATCAGCCGGAACCGCTCCTCGCTTTCGCGCAGTGCTTCCTCCGCGGCCTTGCGCTCGCTGATGTCGCTGCACACGATGAGCGCAGAGTCGGGCTTGCCACTCGCATCCGTGAGCACCGTCACGCTCTTGTGCAGCCAGATGAAGGAGCCGTCCTTGCGTACGTTGCGGCTCTCGCACTGGAACGGCTCGCCGAACTGCGCAAGCCGCCCGAACAAGGCCGACATGGCCGCGTGGTCCGCGGCATGCACCAGGTCCAGCGCGCGCTGGCCGACGAGCTCGTTCTCGTCATAGCCCATGAGCGCGTGGTAGCAGGTGTTGGCAAAGGTGATCTCGCCGTCGAGCCGTGTCTGCGCCACGCCCACCGACGCCTGGTTGACGATGGCGCTGAAGCGCTCCTGCGATTGCCGCAGCGACTCTTGCGCCTCCTTGCGTTCGGTGATGTCTACAAAGGTCAGCACCACGCCGGCAATGCGGTCCTCGATGGTCCGGTAGGGCCGCACGCGCGCAAGGTACCAGTTGCCTGCACTGTCGCCCACCTCGCGCTCGGTGGGCTGCAACGTCTCGAGCACGCGGCGCGCGTCGGCAGGCAGCTGCGGGTAGTCCAGCGGCGTGGTCAGGTCCGACAGCGGCCGCCCCAGGTCGGTTGCAATCAGCTTGAAGATCGACACCGCACTGGGCGTGAAGCGGGTCACGCGGAACTCGCGGTCCAGAAACACGGTGGCAATGGCCGTCGCGTCCATCAGGTTCAGCATGTCGCTGTTGGCCTGGCCGAGGTCGTCCACCTTGCATTTGAGCTCGTGATTGACGGTGGTGAGCTCTTCGTTGATGGACTGCAGCTCCTCGCGGCTGGTCTCGAGCTCTTCGGTCGCCGAATGAAGCTCTTCGTTCATGGCGTGCAATTCTTCATTGCTCGCCTTGAGCTCCTCGGTCGACGTCTCGTACTGCTCCACGGTTTCGCGCAGTTGCAGCTTGAGGCGCCCGACCTCGCGCTCCAGATGCTCGGCAATGGGCTCGGCGTCCACCCGCGGAACCACGATGGTGCCGCCGCCGCTCGCCGGATCGTCGCGTTTCAAGAGCACCAGCAAACCGCCCCCCAGCTCTTCCACCGGCACCACGCGCAGCGACACGTCGGCCTCGCCCGTCGCGCCCAGCCGTATCCTCACGGGCGCCACTTCCACCGGCTCGCGCCGTTCATTCACGTGGTAGAGCGCGGTCTGCAGCTCGGCCTTCAGGTCGGGCACGATAGCGCGCAGCACGTTGCGCGACGGCTCGCCGCCGCTGAAGTGCAGAAACTGCGTTGCCGCGGGCGAGATGTGCAGCATCTCGTGCTCGGCGTCCAGCAGGATGGAGGGCGGCCCAAGGCGGTCGAGCAGCCGCAGGTGCAGCTCGGCCCAGGTGATTGGGCGGCCGTCGGACAGCGTCGGCGGCGTGCCGCGCTGCAGGGCCGCGAAGGCCGCACCTGGAATGACGGGCGGCGGGCGCCTGTGCTCCAGCGCCATGGCCGTGCTGCTGCGGCCCACCGGCACCGGCGAGGCGGCCTTGGGCGCATGGCGCTGCACATAGATGCGGTGCTTCTTGTCGAGCACCGAGAACAGGGGGCTGTCTTCATCCACCGCCTCCGAGGCGCCGAGGAACAGCCGCCCGCTGGGCAGCAGCGAGAAATGCAGTGTCTCGAACACGCGCGCCTGCGCTTCGCGGTCGAGGTAGATGAGCAGGTTGCGGCAGGTGGCCAGGTCGATGCGCGAGAACGGCGAATCCTTCAGCACATCATGCACCGCGAACAGCACCATCTCGCGCAATTCGCGGCGCACGTGGTAGCCGCGCTGGTCGTGGACGAAGAAACGCCGCAGGCGCTCTTCCGAGACATCCGCCTCCGAGACCATCGGGTAGATGCCTTCGCGGGCGGCTTGCACCGCATCCTCGTCCAGGTCGGTGGCAAAGATCTGGATCGAGGGCGGGCTCTCGAGCATGCGGGCGTGCTCGGCCAGCAGCATCGCAATCGAGTAGGCCTCTTCGCCGGTGGCGCAGGCCACCACCCACACGCGCACCGTGTCGGCCGCCGTCTTGCCCCGGAACAGCTCGTGCACCATGCCTTCGAGAGCCGCAAAGCATTCGCCGTCGCGGAAGAAGTTGGTCACGCTGATCAGCATGTCCTGCAGCAGCGCGCCGGCCTCGCCGGGGCGCGTGCGCAGGCAATCCAGGTAGGCCGCGAGATTGCTCACGCCGTTCACCTGCATGCGGCGGCCGATGCGCCGCAGCACGGTGGAGCGCTTGTAGTGGGTGAAATCGCGCCCGCTGCGGTTGCGCACGAAAGCCAGCACTTCCCGGAAAGCCGCCTCGTCGACGTCCTCGGCCGGCGGTGCGCCGTCCTCACCGTGGTCCGGCAGCTGTTCGGGCGGCAGCCTGAGTTGCCGTTCGATGCGGCAATAGGCGTGGACGCGGGCGCCGATCTCGCGCACCGGCAAGACCCAGTCGATCATTCCGGTGGCAATGGCCGACTGCGCCATGCCGCCGTGCAGGGCTTCCTGCGGCTCCTGGGCGATGGTCAGTCCGCCGCGTTCCTTGATGCGCTTGACGCCGATGGTGCCGTCGCCGTCCGCGCCCGAGAGCACCACCGCAATGGCATGCGGGCCGTGCGTATCGGCCAGCGTGCGAAAGAAGAAGTCGACCGCCACATGGCGGCCCTGGCCCGGCGGCAGCGCCGCCAGTTCGATGTGTTCGCCGCGCGTGCGCAGCGCCTTGCCGGGCGGAATGACGTACACCGTGTCGGGCGCGATGCGCTCCTTGCCGGCTACCGGCACCACCGGCATGCGGGTGGACCGCTGCAGCACCTGGGCCAACGTGTCCTCCTCCTCTGCCGGCAGGGAGAGCACGACCACGAAGGCCATGCCTGTGTCGACCGGCGTGGCCTCGAGGAAGCCGCCCACAGCCTGGATGCCGCCGGCGGCGCCGCCGAGGCCGACCACGGGCAGCATGCGATAGCCGCGCGAAGGCACGGCGTCGTCGTTCTGATCGCCCTGCTCTTCCTCGGCCTCGTCGGGGGTCATTGCATCCAATGCGTTTTCTCCTTTTCTGCGGCAAACGGCGTTCCGGCCCGGGGCTGCGGCACCGGCTGGCACGCTGTTTGCCGGGTTGCCTTGCGCGAGACCTTCGCCGAGCGAGAACCCTCACGCACCGGAGACACGCAATGAACGAACTCAGCAGCTATTTCGCCCGCCATCCCCTGGAAGATCCGGCGAACTATCTGGGAACCGACTTCGATCCCGCAGGCGCCGCGGCGTACCGGTTGCGCCTGCGCGGATGGAAGGAACGCCACCGTGCGCAAATGCGCGCTTCGGCTGCGGCCACCGGCCCTTCTTCACGCGGCCGTCGGCATGCGCCGACGCAGCCGCATTCCTCTCATTGCTGGTACTCCTTCAACCGGTTGTAGAGCGTCTTCATGCTGATGCCGAGCAGCGCCGCGGTGCGCTCCTTGTGGCGTCCGCACCGTTCGTAGGTAGCCAGGATGACGCGCCGTTCCACTTCCGCGAGCTGCGTCCCCACTTCGATCACGATCTGGTCTTCCCCTGCGCCGGGCGGGGTAACCGCCTCGGCGCCGTTGCGATGGCCGTTGAGCGCGGCCGGCGCAAACGCCTGGCCCAGCGCCGGCTCTAGCTCCGGCTCGGGCAAAGAGCCGCCGGCTGGAAGCCATTCCTCGTCGATCTCGTTACCGGAAGCCATCACCCAGGCGCGCTGCACCACGTTGCGCAGTTCGCGCACGTTGCCCGGCCAGCGGTGCGCCGCCAGCCGCGCCAGCGCCGCCGGTGTGAGGCGCTTGGTGCCGCCTTCCTGGCGGCCGAGGTCTTGCAGAAAACTGGTGGCAATGAGCGCGATGTCGTCGCCGCGCTCGCGCAGCGGCGGCAGCCCGATCGGAAACACGTTGAGGCGGTACAGCAGGTCTTCCCGCATCTTGCCGCGCGCCACAGCCTCGGCGGCGTCGCGGTTGGTGGCCGCGATGATGCGCACGTCGGTCTGCTGCACCTGGGTGGAACCCACCCGCATGAAGGTGCCGCTCTCCAGCACGCGAAGCAGTTTCACCTGCAGTTCGGGCGGCATTTCGGTGACCTCGTCCAGAAACAGCGTGCCGCCGTGCGCGCGTTCGAAAAAGCCCTGGTGCTGGCGCTCCGCCCCGGTGAAGCTGCCGCGCTCATGGCCGAAGATTTCGCTTTCGACCAGGTGTGGCGACAGCGCACCGCAGTTGACCGCAAGAAAGGGCTGATCGCGCCGCCGGCTCAGGTCGTGCACCGCGCGGGCCACAAGCTCCTTGCCGGTGCCGCTCTCCCCATGGATGAACACGGTCACGGCCGTGCCGGCCACCCGTGAGATCTGCCGATAGACGCGCTGCATGGGTTGCGAGCGGCCGATGAGGTGACCAAAGCGCCCCGTCTCGCGCCAAAGCTCCTGCACCTCGTCGAGCTCGGCGCGCAGCTGCGATGGAGGGATCAGGCGCTTGAGCAGGCCCTTCAGGTGCTGCGGGTTGATGGGCTTTACGAGATAGTCGGCCGCGCCGAGGCGCAGGGCCCGGATGGAGGTCTCGAGGCTCGCCTGCCCGGTCATCAGGACCAGCATGGTGTCGCTCACGATCTGCGGGTCGTCCAGCAGGTCGAAGCCGTTTCCGTCGGGCAGATGCAGGTCGAGCAGCAACAGGTCGGGCCGCTGCATGGCAATGAGCCGGCGGGCCGCAGCGATGGCGTGGGCGCACATGACCGTGTGCCCTTCGCGTGCGACCAAGGCGGCGATCATCTTCGCCGAGTCCTCGTCGTCTTCAACTATGAGTGCGTGGCCCAACTTCGTTCCTGGCGTGATGCCCGTGCTGCGCTGTATCTGCTTCGCCGCGATTTCTTGCTTTGCTTCCGACTCGTCTCGCTCCAGTGAAGATACTGCGCTTCGAACGCACGCGCACCGGACGGCTCAATCGTTCAAGCCCTGTGCGAATTGGTGCACTTGCTCTGTCAGAGACGTCATACGCGCGACCTGCCGCTCCAGCACCTGCAGGGCTTCGAGCTTTGTGGCGCTGTCATCAGAGGTGCGCAAGAGCTCCAGCGCCACGGCCATGGCGCCGATAGGGCTGCGCAGATCGTGTTCGAGGCGTTGCGCCTGCATGGCCTGCCGGGCTTGCCGGGCCTGGTGCGCCTGGTGGGTTGCGAGCAGGTCGGCGGCTGCCTTGTCGGAGCGCGCTTTCTGCCGGAGCGCGAGGCTTATGCCCGCAAGAGCCGCGGCGCTCAGGCCGATCAGCATTGCCGTGCCCGCCGCAGCGCCCGCGGCTTCTCGCGATGAATTTTTCATGGCGGAAGTTTGCGACAAAGAAGCCTTCCCTGTCTGTCCCTCGGAGCGCCGCAAGATTTACGGCAAGGCTGCCGGCGCCGCGTTGGATCGGCCGCATTTTTACAAAAATTCTATTGAGTTTCAGCCATTTCGGGCACGAAATGCCTGGCACGACCGTTGCACTTTCCAATCCGGCCACGGGGTGGCAGGCGCTACGGAGAACCATGAAACCATCGATTGTTTTGCAAACCCGCCAGGTGCAGGCTCCTGTCTTTTCGCCCCGGCTGCAGCAGGCCGTGCGGCTGCTCCAGATGTCGGCGCAGGAATACGCGCAGGCCTTGCGCGACGCGGCCGAACTGAACCCATTTCTCGACATTGATGCGCCGCCGCAGGACGACGACGCTGCCGAAACCGCGCCGGCCCAGGCACTGGCCCAAGCCGAAACCGAGGCCGCCGCAGACCTTGAAGCGGCAGCCGCCGTCGACCGCATCACCGCCGCGCCCGCCTCGAGCGACAGGCATTTGTCGCATGACGAAAGCTTCGACCTGATGCAGCGCGTGCCATTGCCCGATTCGCTGCGCGCCCACTTGCACGGACAGCTCGGCGTGCTGCGCCTGTCCGCGCGCGAGATGGCTTTTGCGCGCGCCGTGGTCGAGGCCCTGGACGACGACGGCTACCTGCGCATTGCGCTCGGAGACATCGGCACCGCCCTGGGTGAAACCGGCGCGGAGGCCGAACGCGAACTGCGCACGGCGCTGCGGCGCGTGCAGGCGCTCGACCCGGCGGGCGTGGCGGCACGCAGCGTGGCCGAATGCCTGTGCCTCCAACTGGCGGCTTCCTCCGATCATGGGGACGAAAACATTCGCCGGCTCGCGCGCCGTATGGTCGAAGAGCACATCGGCCTGCTCGCGGCGCACGACGTCAGCAAGCTTGCCAAGGCACTCGACGCGTCGGCGCATGAAGTGCAGTCGGCCATCGATTGCATCCGGCGCCTCAACCCGCATCCGGGCTGGCAGTTCGGCGAAACGGCGGCGCGCATCGTGATCCCCGACGTGACCGTGAAGAAGGTGCGCGGCACGTGGAAGACATCGCTCAACGCCAGCGCGCTGCCGCGCGTGAAACTGAACACGGCCTACGCGCAGATGTTCGAGAAACACGGCGCAAGCCAATGCCCCGCCATGAAGGAATGCCTGGAACAGGCGCGCTGGATGGTCGGCGGCGTGTCGCAGCGCGCAAACACCATCCTGGACGTGGCGCGCGCCATCGTCGCGCGCCAGAAGATGTTCTTCGAGCACGGCCCGCTCGCCATGAAGCCGCTCGGGCTGCGCGAGATCGCCGATGAAGTGGGGGTGCATCCATCCACCGTCTCGCGCACCGTGCACAACAAGTACATGGCCACGCCGGCTGGCGTCTTCGAGCTGCAGCACTTCTTTTCGCGCGGGCTCAACCATGCGGCCGGCGGCGCCAGCGCGCCGGTGGCATTGCAGGGTCTCATCCGCGAGCTCATTGCGGTGGAAAAGCCCGTGGCGCCGCTCAGTGACGCCGCGCTGGCTCGCCAGCTTGCGCAACAGGGCTTCCGCATTGCGCGCCGCACCGTCACCAAGTACCGCCAGAGCATGAACATCGACCCCTTCGAGCGCCGCCGCATGTCGCCCGCACCATAAGCACAAGGAGAACCATGTCCATCGATTTCTTGCACACGCTCGCCAAGTGCCGCGCGCCTCTCACGCTCACCGATCCCGAGGACATCAACAAGCTGCTGGTGCTGCGCGCCGCTGGCCTCGTGGTGGCCCTGACGCTCAGGCCCGTCGCCGGAAAATCCGAGGTGGCCCGGTTCCTCGCGCTCACGCCGGACGGCCGCAGCGCGCTCGACCTGGCCAGTGCGCGTCCTCCCCGCCAGGCGGAAGCCGCGGCGGCATTGGTGGAGCAGGTCCGATGACCGCGCAGGACCCACCGGAGATGGCGCCCGGCTCCCCTTCGGCTGCCGGAGACCAGCAGCAGCGCCACATCTTCGTGTACCGGGGCTGGCGCTTCGCATACAGCGCTCCGCGCATGCGCACGGGTGTGTACCGACCGGTGGTGGTCTGCCTCGGCCAAGGAACCGATGACCAGGAAACCATGCTGCCCGACGACACCGACGAGATCGCCTACGCCACCGAAGCTGAGGCGCTGCGGCACGCGCAGCAGCAAGCCATGCGCTGGGTGCACGACCGCACGGGAGACGGCCAGGGGCAGTTCTGAAGGGCACGCGCACGCGGCGCGCTGCCTCTCGCTCTCTCAACGCCGGCCGGCCGGCAGCGCAGTTGCGTTGCGCAACATGCAGGCGGCACGGCCTTCTGCGGTAATACCGGTCACGATGGCGCGCGCGATCCGCCGCTCCCCCGTGCGCAGGACGACCGTCGGCTCGGTCATCGCCTGCAGCAGTGACGCGCTGCGCAGCGCAAGGATCTTGTGAATGTCGTCGGGCTCGGAACACACCACGGGCATCTGCCGGCGAGAGAGGAGTTCAAGCAGTTCATAGCACTCGCTGGCGTGGCCCACGCGCGATTGCGATCTTTTCATGGCGGCACATCCAAGGCGTTGAAGAAGAAGAGGAAGGACGCCGCGAGAGGGGCAAACGGCATGCCCGCATCGGCTTGGGCGTGCACGTGTAGTCTGCGCAGCCGACTCACACGAGAAAGGTTCCTACGCGGCGCATTCCGCCGCCACCCGAATCTGCCGACAGGTGACGACACCGGCTCGACAACCTTGTTCATGCAGGTGCGAGTTAGGCGGCGGCCGTGGTGGCCGCCGCTTTTTTTGCGGGCCCTTCCTCTCGCCCTGATCGAAGATGACGACTCTTGATCTGCTGTGTGCACGCGGCCCCAGGATGCGACCGTTGCGGCGGGTGTTTGGCTTTGCCATCGTCGCGGCCGGCCTGGCCCTGCTGATGTTCGAGGCGGCGGAAGCGATTGCCGCCGGCGATGCGCGCGTGCGCGGCGCCTTGCTCGGCGGCAGCCTGGCGGCATTGGCCACTGCCCTCGGCACGATACCGGTGCTGCTGTCACAACAGTTCTCGCAGCGCGTGTTCGACAGCATGCTGGGCTTTGGTGCAGGCGTGATGCTGGCGGCCACCTCGTTCTCGCTCGTAATTCCAGCCTTGGAGGCGGCACGCTCGCAGGGTGCCGGTTCGTGGGGTGCGGGCGGCATCGTGGGCGCCGGCGTGCTGCTGGGCGCGGCGCTGCTGTTGGCCATCGACCGGCTGGTGCCGCACGAGCACTTCGTGAAAGGCGTCGAAGGACCGAAGGCGCTCAAGCTGAAGCGGGTCTGGCTCTTCGTGTTGGCCATCGCGCTGCACAACCTGCCTGAAGGCCTGGCGATCGGCGTCGCCTTTGCAGGCTCCGATCCGGTGGCGGCCACCGCGCTGGCCACGGGCATCTCGATCCAGGACGTGCCCGAAGGCATGGTGGTGGCGCTCGCGCTGCGCGGCGTGGGCTACGGGCGGCTCCTGTCGGTGGGCCTGGGCGTGGCCTCCGGCCTGGTGGAGCCCGCCATGGCCGTGCTGGGCGCAACAGTGGTCACGCTGATGGCCAGCCTGCTGCCGTGGGGGCTGGCGCTGGCGGCGGGCGCGATGCTGTTCGTCATCAGCCACGAGATCATTCCTGAATCGCACCGGCAAGGACACGAAGCCTTCGCGACTGGCGGCTTGATGCTCGGCTTCGTGGTGATGATGGTGCTCGACACCGCGCTGGGCTGAAGAAAGGAACATCCCATGACCGCATTGGACCTTTTGAACCTGGATGTCTTGCTCGCCCGCAGCGTGCTGCTGCGCGCCGACTACATGCGCGTGCAGACCCGGATCAACGATCTGCTGTCGCACGGGTGCAGCGATGCCGGCGACGGCCCCGCCGACGAGGACTTCAGCGAGCTGATCGGGGCCATGAGCCGTTCGTTTGCGGCGGATGCGCGCTATCTCTCCAGCCTTTCGTACACGGTGCATGAAATCATCGAGCACGCGAAAGCCGTGGCCTGATCAGGCGCCGAGCGCGGGCTTGGCGATCATCAGCCAGAACAGCGCCAGGAAAAGAAAGAAGGCCGGCACGCCCAGTGCCACCCACCACTTGAAGAAGAACCAGTAGCGCGGCGTAAGCAGGGTGCCCTCGCGTGCCGCCTGCGCGGCCAGGTCGCGCAGCCGCATCTGCAGCCACACCACCGGCAGCCAGCACGCGATGGCCAGCGCATAGCAAGCCAGCGAGGCCGCCAGCCACGGCGTGGACAGCGGCATGCCCATGCGATGCACGAGCCAAAGCCCCGTGACCGGCTGCAGCACGGCCGTGGTCGCGGTGAAGAGCCAGTCGGCGCGCACCACCATGCGCGACACGACCGCCACCGCCCGCACGTCGCGCGACAGCGTGGTGGCCAGCAGGTAGAAGGCCGAGCCGACGCCGGTTCCGAACAGCAGGGTCGACGAGATCACGTGCACGTATTTCAGGAGGAGGTATTCCATGGCGGCTTTTCCCGAGGCGGCCGTGCGGCGCGCCGGCCGCGGCGCACGGGCGGCTCCATGGCCCACAGCAACACGATGGCCGCGCACATCGGCAGGTTCTTGGAGAGCGGACCGAAGGGATGGAGCCAGAACTCCGGCATCGCCCAGCTGATGGCCGCCATGTAGAAGGCGATCAGGGCAAGCTGCAACGGCCACAGCACCCGGGCGCGCCAGGCAGCCGGCAGCACGAGCGTACCGATGCCCAGCGCCAGGTCGAACAGCGCCGCGCCATCGAGCAGCAGCTCGGCCCACGCACCGCTGGCGCCCACGCGGGCCAGCAGCGCCAGGCTCTGGTCGCGCGGATAGAGCCCGATGGACACGGCAAAGGTCCAGATCCAGACCAGCGCCACCGACACACGCAGCAGCGGCAGCATCCATTGCAGCCACGAGGCGCGGCGCAGTGCCTCTGCGCGATGGGCGGGAACGAAGGCGCGGTGCGAGCGCGGCGCGCGCCCGAGCCACTGCGCGAAGTCGTCGGCCGGAGCGGCATTGCCGCGCAGCAGCATGCCGGCCGTGTCGGTGTCGAGAAAGCTGCCCTTGAACCGGCCCGCCAGCATTGCGCCAAAGCGGAACAGGCCCTCGGGTATTGGCAGCACCCATGCCTCGCGGGCGTAGCCAAGCTGCACGCGCAGGTCGGCCAGGTAATCGCGAAAGCTCACCGGCTTGGGCCCGACGAAATCGATGGTGCGGCTGCGCACCGGGCGCGCCTCTGCCAGCGCCAGCACGCCTGCCACCACATCGTCCAGGTGAACCGGCTGCACCGCCTGCCGGCCGCCGCCGGGCAGCGCCAGCAGCGGCATCACCGCGAGCGCCGCAAACAGCGCTGCGCTCGCGCCTTCATCGCCCCACACAAGAGAGGGCTGCACGATAGCCGACGCGACGCGGCATTGCCGCAAGTGGCAGTCGGCCTCGCCCTTGCTGCGGTGATAGCCGCTGATGGCATCGGGTGCAGCGCCCAGTGCCGAAATCTGGATGACCAGCGCGGCGCCGGCCTCGACGCAGGCGTCGAACAGCTGCACAGGGCCGTGGTGATGCACGGCCTCGAGTTCCCCCCTGCCGCGCTCGCGCAGCAGGCCGGCCGCGTTGACGACGACGTCGCCGCGGCGCAGGTGGTGCGTCCAGAAGGAAGCCGGCGGAACCTGCGCGAGGTCGGCGGAGATCCATTCCGTGTGTGCCTGCGGCCAGGAGGCCTGCGTGCGGGCAGTCTCAGCGTCACGTGCTGTGCACAGCAGGTCCGCGCCGCGATGGGCGAATGCTTCGGCGAACGCGCGGCCGAGAAACCCGGACGCCCCGACGATCACCACTCTCATCGCTCGTCCTTCGCCGTGCCGCGGCAGGCCGGGCTTCAACGCCGTGGCGCGCGGTTTGCCACTGCGCAACCCAACGCCAGGCCGACTGCAAAGCTCGCATACACCGCCGCCAGCGAAGCTTTGGAAAGATGGTGCTCGAACCCGGGCGTCAAGCGCCGGGGTGTGGCCATGTAGTCGACGGCGCATGCGGTCGCTGCGGCAATGCCCGCGCTCGAAAGCGCAGCGGGCAAGGACTGCGCTGGCCGCCGGTTGGCGTGCAGCCACGCATAGAGCACGGCCCAGAAGGTTGCGGAAGCGTGGTGGATGGCGTAGCCGAGCACGGTGTAGCGCAGCGAAGGCGATTTCCTGAACAGCGCCTTGCGGTCCCAGACCCAATGGCTGATGGCATTGGTCGGCGCCACCGAGCTTCCCGCTTCATGGCGACCACACACCGCGAGCGCAATGCTCGACGCCACGCTGGCAAAGGCGCCCGCGATCAACCCGGTTCGCATGGCCGACCTTGCCGGGCCCGGGGCGGATGTGCTGTTCGTTTCATCGCGCATGCGGCGAGCTTGGCCGCTCTGCGCTTTTGCGCGCGTGCGATGGGGAGAATCGCCACGTAGGCTCGCATCGCGATGCAGCCGTCTCCAATGGCTGACGTGCAGCGCACTGCGGCGTTGAATCGGCGCCGCGTGCTTCTGTTTTTTCGCGACAGCGATCCGGCACGCTGTCCGACACCTTGCTCGCGCGCACCGGTGCAGCGTTCGAAAACTGCACTGAAGGGTGATCAAGAATGAAGCCTCAACAAGCCAGGAGCGACGAACGAGACAACCAGCGCGTGATCCGATGGGGCATCGGCGCCGCCATCTTCATCTTCCTGCTGGCACTGGCCTACAACTTTCTGGCGCAGACGCGCGAAGAAGGCCCGGTCAAACCGTCGACGCCGACCCAGAGCGCACCGCAGCTTCCGTCTTCGAGCACCACCGGTTCGCAGAGCGCTCCTTCGAGCACTGCGCCGCAGACGGCGCCTTCAAGTACCACTGCGCCGCAGACCGCGCCAGCACCTGCAAATAGCCAAAGCAAGTAGCCGGGCTCGCCGAGCCTCTGCGGCTCAGCAGGATTCGTCCCAGTTCAGCAGGCCCATCTGGGTGGCCGTGCGAACCGCCTGGGTGCGCGACTGGACGTTCAGCTTGCGGTAGATGCTCTTGAGTTGCGCCTCGATCGTGTTGATCGAACGATGGGTTTGTTCGGCAATCTGCCGGTTGCTCTGCCCCTCCGAGATGAACCGCACCACCTTCAGCTCGCGGGGCGACAAAAGACCCTTCGCTTCCGCGACGGGCTTCGGCGCGGCGGGCGTGCCGAACGAGCCCAGGATGCGCCGAGCAATTTGAGAGGCTGCCGGAGAGTTGCCGAGTTCGATCGAGCGCATCAGCGAAGCGAGATCCGTGGCGTTGGCTTTTGCGAAGAGATCGCGCACAACACCCGCGGCCGCGGTGGAATTCACGCGCCAATCGTCATTTGCGGCAGATCCCGGAAGCGAGCCAATGGGAAATCGGTCCCCCTGTTTCAAGGACGGGTACCACGTGATCGTCGATTCGATGTTTGCGTTGGACATTTCAAAAGCTCGCCGGCTCTGGCGTTCCGCAAGACTGGGACCTGAACACCATCGCGTTGCAAGCCCCGGAGAACATGAATGAAGCTGATTCGATGCTACGAACAACGCCGCTCTGTGGCATTGGCTTTCGCCCAGCGGATGTGGCGCAGTTCACAAACGCAAACTAAAGTTAGCTATATTCACGACTTCCGCAACGATGTCGCCGGCTTGTCCGAGTCCAGTTCGGGAGACGGCAGATCGAAATCGGTTGCCGCGAAATCGGCGGGCACGTGCACGCCGTAGTCGTCGCGGCGAACCAGCCCACGGCTCTCCAGGTCGCGCATGGTCTTGTTGACCACCTCTCGCGACAGCCCAGAGTAGGAAGCAATCACCGATTGCGTGATGCGCTTGTCGTAGCCGCCAGTGGATGCCGGCGCCAGTTGCGTCAGTTGATGAAGCACCCGACTCACCAGATCTTCGGACGACAGCGCGGATATCCTGCGAAGCTGCCCCCGCATCACGCTCACACGTTTCATGGCAATGTCGAGCAGCGCCAAGGCCATTTGCGGATGCCGCTCGCACAGCTTGCGCATGGCGGCAATGGGGATCAGGTACACCGACGAGGGCAGCGCGGCAATCAGTGTCTGGGTGGCTTGGTGCCGGTCTTCGGTGAAAGAGGATCCGAGAAAGAAATCGTCACGCCGGATAAATTCAGTGGTGACGTCGCCGCTGCCGCCGCGCCCATGCGCCACGACGCGCAAAAGACCGTTGGCCACGCAGTAGAAGCGGTCCGTCCATTCGTCCACGGCAAGAACGGTTTCGTTGCGCCGGTAAGAGCGAAGTTCGCTTGCCTGGACCAGCGCTGCACGTTCCAAGGCCGGCAACCCAGAAACCAAAGCATTCAAATACATGCCCCAATGATGCGGGACGTTGCCGTCGCCACATACCCATAAATGGGGGATGTCGTACCGATCCCACTCCCAAGCGCCAGCGGCGCGGTTACAAGTTCGCCTCGCGCTTATTCAAAGATGGGGAACCCGTCGGCTCCAGCCCGCCGATATCGGTGGAAGCAAAGTCCGTCGAAACGTGAACGCTTTGCCCGTCGCGCCACACGAGGCCGCGGCTCTCCAGGTCGCGCATGATCTTGTTGACCACTTCGCGCGAGAGCCCCGTATAGGACGCGATCACCGCCTGGGTGATGCGCTTGTCGAAGCCGCCGGTGCTGGCCGGCGCGAGCTGCGTCAGCTGGTGCAGAACCCGGCTCACCAGGTCTTCGGACGAGAGCGCCGAGATCTTGCGAAGCTGGCTGCGAAGCGCCCTGATGCGCGTTGCCGCGAACTCGAACAGGCCCATGGCCACTTCTGGATGGTCTTCGCAAAGCTTGCGAGCCACCGGAATCGGAATGAGGTACGCCGAAGAAGGCAATGCTGCGACAAGCGTCTGTCGGGCCACGTAGCGGTCTTCGCCGAGCGAGGGCCCCAAAAAGAAGTCGTTGCGGCGAATGAAATCGGTCGTCACGTCCCCGCTGGGATCGCTGCCATGTTCGACCACGCGCAGCAGGCCGCTCGTCACGCAGTAGATGCAGTCCGTCCACTCCTGCGCAGCCATGACGGTCTCGCTGCGCCTATATGAACGGAATTCGCTGCGCTTGATCAACGCCTCGCGCTCGGCCGGCGGCATTTTGGCGAGAAGAGGATGCAGGTACATGGCGGCGTTTGTCTTTAGGTCGGCGGCGGCCTCCCGACGGCTCGCACAGGCACAAGATTGCTCTCTACAGCCTGACCGGCTTGACCGTGCGTCTCAATTCCGGAGAGAAACCAGGAAAAAAATGACTTTCTTTCACAATTCGCCGTTATTTCCTCCGGCGTGATCATCGAATTTGGCAACCGGATAGCCGCGGCCGCCGACCTGCCCGGACTTCCCCGCCGCGGCCCGAAAATCCTGCGGCGCCATGTCGAAGGCACGTCGAAAGGCCCGCGTGAAGTCCGATGCGCTCTTGAATCCGGCGCCATAGGCGATGTCTGCCACCATCGCGCCCGGGTGCTTGGCCAGCTCATCGGCCGCATGGCGCAGCCTCAGGTGCCGGATATAGGACGCCAGGCCACCTTCATGCTGGAACAGTCGGTATACGGTCGGGCGTGAAATTCGGAGCGCCGCAACCACGCTGTCGGGCGAGAGGTCCGCACGATGCAGGTGGGCCTGGATGTAGCGCCGCGCCTGGCCGAACACCGCGGCGCGCGCGGCCGCACTGGCAGTGTCGCCCAGACGCACCTGCTTGCCCAGGGCCGCGACCAGCAGCTGCGCGCCCGCACGCGCATCCGCCTGCACGGCAGCGGCGCTCAGACGACCGACGCGGCTGCCGAGCGCGGCAACATGTTCGACCGCCAGCCTGGCGACTGGTGTCGCCAGCTTCTGGAGCGCAAGTCCGTGGATGGCTTCCGGATCGGGAAACACCTCCTGCACCACGGCGGCCGGCACAAACAAGGTGAGCATCCGGCAGTCGGTGCGCCGCATGCGCACGGGCTGGCCCATGTCGAGCGCGAGCACCTTGGCGGCAGAGGGCGCGGCGGCTCGCGAGAGCGAACGCACCGAGACGTCCCGCATTTCACCCTCGACGAACACGTGCAAGGCGAAATTGCGCACGCTGTCGCGCGAGATGCGGGCGAGCGAGCGGTCCAGCGACATGGCGTCCGAGCGGCAATCGGTGAAGGCCATGCCGTCCAGCTCGTAGCGGTCGATCGATGCGTTGAAGGGCTTCTCAAAGTCAGAGCGCGAAGGCAGCACATCGATCACGTGCCCGACGCGCTCCCGCCATGCGGTCAGCCGCCGCTGCGGCGATTCCGCCGCCACGCTGAAATGGCTGTGGGCAATGCCGTTGTGCAGGGTCGAGTGCACTCCCGGCAGCGGGACGCGGCGGTTCATCGACAAAACACTCCCAGGCGCGGCATTGCCTGCCTTCAAATACAACCAAAGTGTTATAAAATGTTAACTGAAGCGGATTTTCCCAGCAAAAGCCCGCGAGTGCAACGGGCTCTGGCCTTCGCGCCGCCTCACTTGGCCTTGGCCGCGCGCCGAAGGCACTCGATCAGCTGCTGCGTACTGGGCGTGCGCCTGCGGCCGCGCATGGTGATGAGGCCGACCGGCGGCAGGTCAATCGGCACCTTGAGCGCCAGCACCTTCAGCAGCCCCTGCTGCTGGAAATGCCGCGCGACGGAACGCGCCATGAAGGCCACGGCATCGCGCTGCTGCAGAAAGCTGATCTGCGCCAGAAATGACGCCGATTCAATGATGTCGGCCGGCGGATTCACGCCGTCCTTGAAAAACATCTGGTCGAGCTTGACGCGTAGAGACGCCCACGGCGGCGGCATCACGCAGCGCTCTTTGGCGAGGTCGTTCCAGTTGACACGGCGCTTGGCGACCAGCGGGTGACCGGGCTGCACCACTGCCGTCATGGGCTCCGAGAGCAGGGCCTCGGTTTCGAGATCCGGTGCCGCGTAGCCGGGCTCGAGCCGCCCGACGAACAAGTCGAGCTCACCCAGGCGAAGCTTGGGCAAGAGGCGCGTGAGATCGCCCTCTTCCACCAGCACGGTGGTTTGCGACGAATGCATCTTGAGCATCTCGACCGCGCGCGCCACCAGCACCGGCAAGGCCACCACCATGGCGCCCACGCTGGTGCGGCCCGCGGCGCCGCTGGCGACCGCGGCAATCTCGTCGCGCGTGCGGTCGTAGTCGGCGAGCACCGAGCGCGCGAAGCGCACCACGCTGTCACCGTACGGCGTGGGCTCGGTGCCGCGCGTGGAGCGCTCGAACAGGGCAAGGCCGAACATGCGCTCGATTTCGGCCAGCGACTTGGACACTGCCGGCTGCGTCACCGACAGGAACTCGGCCGCGCGCCCCAGATGGCGGAACTGGTCGAGCGCCACCAGCATCTGCAGGTGGCGCAGTTTGAGGTTGGAACGCAGGACGCGGTCGATCTGGCTCATCGGGGTTCTTGCGGCCTCTTCTTGGCTTCATAACCTTTGGGCTATGAAGAGAGTCCGCTATTTCATTGGATAGCAATGATTGTCTGCTGAAGAATGCGCCTTGCTTTCATCGAACTACAAATCGTCGGAGACAAGACACATGACCTTCCATCGCTCTCTGCAGCGGCGCCAACTGATGCTGGGCGGCCTGGGTGCCGCCGCACTGGCCGCCATACACGGCCGCGCAATGGCCGCCGACTACCCGGACCGCCCCATCAACTTCATCTGCCCGTGGCCGGCCGGTGGCACCGCGGACCGATCCATGCGCGCCATCTGCCAGATCGCTGCGCGGGAACTCGGCCAACCCATCGCGCTGGAAAACCGCGCCGGTGCGTCCGGAATGATCGGCACCAAGGCGCTGGCATCGGCCCGGCCCGACGGCTACACGATCGGACAGATTCCTATTTCGGTGACGCGCTTTGCGCAGATCGGCACCGTGCAGATCAATCCGCTCAAAGACTTGAGCTATCTCGCCCGCACCTCGGGCCAGACCTTCGGCATTGCGGTGCCCGCCAGTTCGCCGTTCAAGTCGCTGCGCGACATGGTGGCGCAGGCCAAGGCCAAGCCGGGCGTGATCAGCTATGCCCATGCAGGCGTGGGGGGCGCCACGCACGTGGGCATGGAGCAGTTCGCTCAGGCGGCTGGCGTGAAGTTCAACGCCATCGCCTACAAGGGCGGCGCCGCTGCGCTGCAGGACGTGCTGGGCGAACAAGTCGACATGCTGGCCGACAGCAGCTCCTGGGCACCGCACGTGGAAAGCGGCAAGCTGCGCCTGCTCGCCACCTGGGGGGAGGCACGCACGCCGCGCTTCAAGGACACGCCCACGCTCAAGGAACTGGGCTACGACGTGGTGGTGGAAGCACCCAACGGCATTGGCGCGCCGCGCGGGCTGCCGCCCGCGGTGGAAAAGAGGCTGCGCGATGCGTTCCGCGTGGCGGTGAACAGCGAAGAATTCAAGAAGGTGGCCGACAGCATCGATGCGCCGGTCATGTACCAAGACGGGCCCGACTACCAGAAGTATGTCGAAGCCGTCTACAAGCAGGAGACCGAGCTGATCCGCAAGCTCAACCTCAAGGAACTGATGGAGAAGGGTTGAGATGAACGACAGCCCCCTGCTTCGCCTGCACCCGCACGACAACGTGCTGGTTGCCAAGAGCCCTATCGCCCTGGGCGAAACGATTGCCGAATTCGGCGTGCGTGCGCGTGCGCAGATTCCCGCGGGGCACAAGATCGCGTCGCGCGCCATTGCGGCCGGCGAGCAGGTCAAGAAGTACGACACGGTCATCGGCGTGGCCTCGCGCGACCTGGAGGCGGGTGACTACGTGCACAGCCACAACCTCACGCTGGTCGACTCCTACCGCGACCCGGCTTTTTGCCAGGACGTGCGGCCGGTGGCCTATGTGCCCGATGCGGAGCGCGCAAGCTTCATGGGCTTTGTGCGTGCCGATGGCCGCGTGGGCACGCGCAACTTCATCGGCATCCTCTCGTCGGTCAACTGCTCGGCCACCGTCATCAAGCGCATTGCGGCGCACTTCACGCCCGAGCGGCTGGCGGCCTTTCCCAACGTGGACGGCGTGGCCGCCTTTGCGCAGACCAGCGGCTGCGGCATGTCTTCGCCGAGCGAGCATTTCGACGTGCTGCGCCGCACGCTGGCGGGCTATGCGCGCCACCCCAACCTGGCCGGCGTGCTGATCGTGGGCCTGGGCTGCGAGCGCAACCAGGTCGATGCGCTGGTCGACTCGCAAGGGCTCCAGCAGGGCCGCTTGATGCGCACGATGGTGATGCAGGACGTGGGCGGTACGCGCCAGACGATCGAAGCCGGCATTCGCGCCATCGAAGACATGCTGCCCGAAGCCAATGCCGCGCAGCGCACCCGCGTCGGTGCAAACCACCTGAAGATCGGGCTGGAGTGCGGCGGCTCGGACGGCTTCTCGGGCATCACGGCCAACCCCGCATTGGGCGCGGCAATGGACGTGCTGGTGCGCCATGGCGGCACGGCCATTCTTTCCGAGACACCCGAGATTCACGGTGTCGAATTCATGCTGACGCGGCGCGCCGTCACGCCCGAGGTCGGCCAGAAACTGCTCGACCGGCTGGCCTGGTGGGAGCGCTATGCGGCCGGCCAGAACGCACAGTTCAACGGCGTGGTCGGGCACGGCAACCAGGCCGGCGGGCTGGCCAACATCTTCGAAAAATCGCTCGGCTCGGCCATGAAGGGCGGCACCACGCCGCTGCAGGCCGTGTACGAATACGCGGAGCCCATCGACAAGGCCGGCTTCGTCTTCATGGATTCGCCGGGCTACGACCCCGTGGCGGTCACCGGGCAAATTGCCAGCGGCGCGCAGCTGATCTGCTTCACCACCGGTCGCGGCTCGATGTTCGGCAGCAAGCCGGCGCCGACCATCAAGCTGGCCAGCAACACGCCGATGTTCAAGCGCTTGGAAGAAGACATGGACATCAACTGCGGCGTGGTGATCGACGGCGAACTCTCTGTCCCCGAGCTGGGGCAACAGATCTTCGAGCAGATATTGCGCCATGCCTCCGGCGAACGCACGCGCAGCGAAGCGCTGGGCCTGGGCGATCATGAATTCGTGCCATGGCATCTGGGCATCGTCAGCTGACGGCGCGCACACAACACTATCCAATTCAAGAGACCTCATGCCAGCTCACAACTCTTTCAAGACGGCCCTGGCCGCACGCCGCCCGCAGATCGGCCTCTGGCTCTCGATGGCCGCCCCCTATTTGGCCGAGGTGAGCGCCACCGCGGGTTTCGACTGGCTGCTGATCGACGGCGAGCACGCGCCCAACGACCTGCGCTCGACCCTGGCCGCGCTGCAGGCCGTGGCGCCCCACGCCGCGCAGCCGGTGGTTCGCGCGGTGCAGGGCGAGACGGCGCTTATCAAGCAACTGCTCGACATCGGCGCCAAGAACCTGCTGGTGCCCATGGTCGATACCGCCAATCAGGCCCGCGCATTGGTTTCGGCCACTCGCTATCCACCGTTGGGCATCCGCGGGGTCGGCAGCGCCGTGGGCCGCGCGTCTCAGTGGAGCGCGCGTACCGACTACCTGGACATCGCCGACGAAGAAGTCTGCCTGCTGGTGCAGGTGGAAACGGTGAAGGCGCTCTCCAACCTGACGCAAATATGCGAAGTGGATGGCATTGACGGCGTCTTCATCGGCCCAGCCGACCTGGCCGCATCGATGGGTCATCGGGGCCGGCCCGGCCACCCTGAGGTGCAGGCCGCGATCGAAGCCGCGATGCGCACCATCGTGGCTTCGGGCAAGGCCGCGGGCACGCTCACGTCGGATCCGAAGCTGGCGCGGCGCTATCTGGAACTCGGCTGCACTTTTGTGGCGGTCGGTGTCGACGTGCTGTTGTTTGCGGGCGCCGCCCGCAAGCTGGCCGCCGATTTCAACGGCGCGCCGCCTGCTGCAGAGCCGGTCTCGCGCGCGGCTTACTGAAAACAAGATCAGAAAAACCTACGGAAGGTTCTCGCGAAAGATCACCTGGCTGCGGGTGGTCTCCACGCCGCTGAGCGCTTCGCGCTTGTCGCGCAGGTTGGCGAAGATGCGCACGCAGTTCATCAGTGTGGTGTGCGGGCTCTGCGTGATCACCGCATCCATGCTGCCGTCGATCAAGAGCGTGCGCGTGTCGGGTGTGAGGCCGTGCCCGATGAAGACCACCTTCTGCTCTCGCCCCGCCTCCTTCAACGCCCGCGCCACGCCGTCGGACGCACCGCCGATGTTGTAGATGCCGCCCATGTCGGGGTACTGCTCCAGCAGCGCACGCGTCTGCCGGTAATTCTTGCCGGCGTCGTCCTGCCCTTCGCGCAGGCCCACCACTTCGAGCTTCGGAAACATCTCGTCGATCACGTGGAGGAAGCCGGCTTCGCGCTCCTCGTGCGCCTTGTAGCTCAGGCTGCCCGCGATGAGCGCCACCTTGGCGGCGCGCGCGCCGATGAAGCGACCGATGAGATAGCCCGCGGTGCGACCCGCTGCCCGGTTGTCGAGTCCCACGAAGGCGGCGCGCTCGGAGTTCGATAGATCCGAAATCAGCGTGACCACAGGCAGTCCGCGCGCAGCGAGCGCCGCCACGGCCTCGCGCACCGCGGGGTGCTCCAGCGCCATCATCGCGATGCCATCGCAGCGCTGGCCATGGCGCCGCAGCGCATCGGCCAGCTCTTGCGGGTTGAAGCTCTCGATGAACACCGTGCGGCACTGCACGTTGAAAGGCGCCCAGTGTTCCTGCGAATAGCCGACCATGTCGCCAAGCATGCGGATGAAGCGGTTGGTGCCCGCCGGCAGCAGAAACACCAGCCTGAGCGGCGGCGGCGTGAGCGCGGCGTAGAGCTCGGGGCCGGGCAGGTAGTCGAGTTCGCCCGCGGCCTTGAGCACGCGCTGCACCGTGGCGTCGCGCACGCCAGAGCGGCGGTTGAGCACACGGTCGACGGTGGCGGTCGAGACCTGCGCGGCGCGCGCAATGTCGACCACGCGTGCGCGGCGTGCATCGGTTGAAGGGTTATCCCGCATACATCAAAAACCATCAAGCCAGAGTTTGACCTGGATCATGCAGGCTTTTATCTTCACTGGGCACCAAACACAAGGATGCATCAGATTGCATCAACCGCATCACGGAGACAAGACATGACCTCGACCACCCGCCTGACCCGCCGCGGCGCCCTGCGCACGCTTTCCGCCCTCCCCGCCGCCGGCATCGTGGCGGCCGTGCCGCGCATGGCACGCGCGGCCGAGTTCTCGTACAAGTACGGCAACAACCTGCCGCTCACGCATCCGCTGAACATTCGGGCGCAAGAGGCGGCCGACCGCATCGCCAAGGAAACCAAGGGCCGCGTAGAGATCAAGATCTTTCCCAACAACCAGCTGGGCGGCGACACCGACATGCTGGCGCAGGTGCGATCGGGTGGCATCGAGTTCTTCACACCCTCGGCGCTGGTCATTGCCACGCTGGTGCCGGTGGCGGCCATCAACGCGGTGGGCTTTGCCTTCAACGACTACGGCCAGGTCTGGTCGGCGATGGACGGCAAGCTCGGCGCGCACGTGCGCGGCGCCATTGCCAAGTCGCGCCTCTACGCTTTCGAGAAGATGTGGGACAACGGCTTTCGCCAGACCACCAGCAGCAAGGCCCCGGTCACCAACGCGAAGGACATGGACGGCCTGAAGATCCGCGTGCCAGTGAGCCCGTTGTCCATATCGATGTTCAAGGGCCTGGGCGCCGCGCCCGCGAGCCTGCAGTTCAGCGAGGTCTACTCCGCCCTGCAGACCAAGATTGTTGATGCGCAGGAGAACCCGCTGCCGATCATCCAGGTGGCCAAGCTGTTCGAGGTGCAGAAGTTCTGCTCGCTCACCAACCACATCTGGGACGGCTACTGGTTCATTGCCAACGGCCGCGCATGGGAGGCGCTGCCCGACGACCTGAAGACCATCGTCGCGCGCGCCATCAATGACGCCGGCATGCAGCAGCGCGAAGACATCAAGAAGCTCAACGAATCTGTCGTTGGCGACCTGCAGGCCAAGGGGCTCACCATCAATCGGCCGGTGGCTGACAGCTTTCGCGCCAAGCTGCGCGACTCTGGCTTCTATGGCGAGTGGAAGGGCCGCTTCGGCCCCGAAGCGTGGGCGCTGCTCGAAGGCGCGGTCGGCAAGCTGGCCTGATCGTCCATGGTGCATGAATCCACTTTCGAGGCTGCGCCGTTCGTGGGCGCGGGGCCGTCCGCCAACGCACTGAGCGGCATGGCGGGCCGCGCCGACCGCGTGCTGGGCAGCGTGGTCGAGGCGGTGGCCGCGCTGCTGGTGCTGGCCGAGATCTGCGTGCTATTCGCGGGCGTGGTGTCGCGCTATGTGTTCCATGCGCCGCTGGTGTGGTCGGACGAGCTCGCGTCCATCCTCTTCCTTTGGCTGTCGATGCTCGGTGCGGTGGTCGCGCTCCGGCGCGGCGAGCACATGCGCATGACGGCGCTGCTGCAGAAGGTGACGCCCTCGACGCGCGCCATGCTCGATGCTTTCGCGATCGCGGCTTCGATCGCGTTCCTGGTGTTGATCATCTGGCCGTCCATCGACTACGCGCACGAAGAGTCGTTCATCGTCACGCCCGCACTGGAGATCAGCAACGCCTGGCGCGCCGCGGCCATCCCGGCCGGCATCGGCATCATGGTGGTGATGGCCCTGCTGCGTTTGCTGCGCGTGTGCACGGGGCGGCAGATCGCGGTCGCGGTGCTGGGCATGGGCGCGCTGGTGGCGGCCTTCTGGGTCGCGGCGCCGCTGTTCGCTACGCTGGGCAAGTTCAACCTGGTGATCTTCTTCGTGGTGGTGGTGGCGGCCACGGTGCTCTCGGGCGTGCCCATTGCCTTCTCTTTCGCGCTGGCCACATTCGGCTACCTGGCGCTCACCACACGCACGCCGCTGCTGGTGATGGTAGGCCGGCTGGACGAAGGCATGTCGCACCTCATCCTGCTTGCGGTGCCGCTCTTCATCTTTCTGGGTGCGCTGATCGAGATGACGGGCATGGCGCGCGCCATGATCCAGTTTCTTGCGAGCTTGCTGGGCCACGTGCGCGGCGGCCTCTCGTATGTGCTGATCGGCGCGATGTACCTGGTATCGGGCATCTCGGGCTCCAAGATCGCCGACATGGCGGCCATTGCGCCCGTGCTGTTTCCGGAGATGGTCAAGCGCGGCGCCAAGCCCGGCGACCTGGTGGCGCTGCTCTCGGCCACGGGGGCGCAGACAGAGACCATACCGCCGTCGATCGTGCTGATCACCATCGGCTCGGTCACGGGCATTTCGATTGCCGCGCTGTTCACAGGCGGGCTGCTGCCGGCCGTGGTGCTCGGCGCCGCGCTGTGCGTGGTGGTGTGGTGGCGCTACCGGCGCGAAGACCTGAGCGGCGTGCAGCGCCACAGCAAGCGCGAGATCGGCAAGCTGCTGCTGGTCGCGCTGCCGGCGGTGCTGCTGCCCTTCGTGATTCGCGCGGCCGTGGTCGAAGGCGTGGCCACAGCCACCGAGGTGTCGACCATCGGCATCGTCTATTCGGCGCTGGTGGGGCTTTTTGTTTACCGGCAGTTCGACTGGAAGCGGCTCAAGCCGATGCTGATCGACACGGCATCGCTCTCGGGCGCGATCATCTTCATTGTCGGCTGTGCCACGGCCATGGCCTGGGGCCTCACGCAGTCGGGCTTTTCGCAAGACCTGGCGCGCGTGATGGGCGCGCTGCCGGGCGGCGCCTACGGCTTCCTGGCGGTGTCGATCGTCGCCTTCATCGTGCTGGGGAGCGTGCTCGAAGGCATTCCGGCCATCGTGCTGTTCGGGCCGCTGTTGTTTCCCATTGCCAAGGCCGCGGGCGTGCACGAGGTGCACTACGCCATGGTTGTCATCTTCGCGATGGGCATCGGCCTGTTCGCGCCGCCCTTTGGCGTGGGCTACTACGGCGCCTGCGCGGTGAGCAAGGTCAACCCCGACGAAGGCATCAAGCACATCTGGGGCTACATCGCCGCAATGCTGGTGGGCCTGGTGATCGTGGCCGCCTTCCCATGGTTCTCGACCGGCTTTCTCAAGTTCTGACAACAACAACACACTCACATCACCGGAGCAACCGCAATGAGTCGATTCCTCGGCGAGATCCGCCAGCTGGGCTATGTCGTGCACGACATCGAGGCCGCCATGGACTACTGGAGCACCACGCTGGGCGTGGGCCCGTGGTTCTACAACCCGAAGGTGCCCATCAAGAACTACCGCTACAAGGGCGAGGCGCACGAGCCGCACAACTCGGTGGCGCTGGCCAATTCGGGCTACGTGCAAGTGGAGCTGATCCAGACCCGCAACGACGTGCCTTCGATGTACCGCGACTTCTTGCAGGCCGGGCGCACCGGGCTGCAGCACGTGGCGTACTGGACAGCCAACTACGACGCCGACCTGGCGCGCCTCACCGCGCAGGGCTTCAAGCCCGTGATGAGCGGCGAAGTGGGCGAGCGCGGCCGATTCATCTACTTCGATACCGAATACCACCCGGGCACGGTGATCGAGCTCTCCGAAGTGGCAGGCCCCAAGGGCAAGATGTTCGACCTGATCCGCAGTGCATCCGAAGGCTGGAACGGCAGCGAACCGGTGCGGCCCTTCCCCGACCTGAGCAAGCTGTGAGCACGTCGATGGCGCATGCCGAACGCATCCACGCTCGCTACCTCATCGAGACTCCGCTGGACCTGGCCGCCGTCGCCGAGGTGATGGCCGGCGAGCAATCCTGCGGCACCTTCACGCGTGTGGAGGGCGAGACCGATGCGCTGCGCGAACGCGCGCGTGCCACGGTCGAGGCCATCAACGAGCTTGCGCCCGCCGAAGCGCCCAGCCTGCCGAATGCACTGCTCGAACGCAAAGGCACGCGCGGGCCGTGGCGGCGCGCGCATGTCGACATTTCTTTTCCGGTGGCGAACATCGGCGCCAACTTGCCGACGCTTGCGGCGACGGTGTCGGGCAACCTGTACGACCTGGGCGAAGTGACCGGCCTGCGGCTCGAATCGCTGCGCCTTCCTGCCGCCTACCGCGCACGCTTCGAGATGCCGCGCGCCGGCATCGCTGGCACGCGGCGTGCGACGGGAGTGGCAAGTGGCGCGCTGGTCGGCACGATCATCAAACCGAACGTGGGCCTTTCCGCGGCCGAGACCGCCGAGCTGGTCGCAAGGCTCTGCGCCGCGGGCGTCGACTTCATCAAGGACGACGAGGTTTGCGCCGACCCCGCGCATGCGCCGCTCGCCGAGCGCGTGCCCGCCGTGATGGCCGCGGTGCGCGCACACCAGGAGCGTACCGGCAAGCACGTGATGGTGGCCTTCAACATCACCGACGAAACCGATGCGATGAAGCGGCATGCCGACCTGGTGGAGCGCGAAGGCGGATCTTGCGTGATGGCCAGCCTCAACTGGTGCGGCCACTCGGGCATCCAGACACTGCGGCGCCATACCGGCCTGACGCTGCATGGGCACCGCAATGGCTACGGCGCGCTGTCTCGGCATCCGCTGCTCGGTATTTCGTTCCAGGCTTATCAAACGCTGTGGCGGCTTGCGGGCGTGGACCACATGCACGTGCACGGCCTGCAGGGCAAGTTCTCGCAGCCCGACAGCGAAGTCATCGAATCGGCGCGCGACTGCTTCACGCCGCTGGCCGATGCCGCGGACGACCGGGTGATGCCCGCCTTCTCGTCGGGCCAGTGGGCCGGCACCGTGCCTGCCACCTGGGCGGCCATCGGCAGCGACGACCTGCTCTTCATGGCCGGCGGCGGCATCCTCGCGCATCCCGATGGCGCGGCGGCCGGCGTGAACAGCATCCGCCAAGCCTGGTCGGCCGTGTGCGCCGGCACCACGCTGGACGAAGCGGCCCTCAGCGCGCCCGAACTGGCGCGCGCCCTCGCCTTCTTTGGCAAGCGATGAACCCGGCTCCGGTCATCGTTTATTACGGCGACGATTTCACCGGCGCCACCGACACCCTCGGCACCGCGGCGCGCGCCGGCTTGCGTGCCCTGCTGTTCCTCAAGACGCCCGATGCCGCGCGGCTCGCGCAAGCAGGGCCGCTCGACGTGCTGGGCATTGCCGGGGCGGCGCGCGCCATGCCGCCCGAAGCCATCGAGGCCGAACTGGCACCCGTCGCCGCGCTGTTCCGCTCCCTGGGCGCACGCGTGCTGCACTACAAGACTTGCTCGACCTTCGACAGCGCACCGCACATCGGCTCGATCGGCGCGGCAGTGCGCGCACTGCGCGGCGCCGTCGAACAGCCGTGGACCGCCATCGTCGGCGGGCAACCCAACCTTGGGCGGCATTGCCTCTTCGGCAATCTTTTCGCGGCGGCCGGCGCCGGTGGCGAGGTGTTTCGCATCGATCGGCATCCGACCATGAGCCGGCATCCCGTCACGCCGATGCACGAGGCGGACCTGCGGCTTCATCTGGCCGAACAGGGCCTGGCCGATGTGCGCTCCATTCCCTTCACGGTCATCTCGCAGGGGGCGAAGGTGCTCGGCGAGGCGCTGAACCGCACATTGCATGCACCCTTTGCCGACGACGCCGAAACCGGCGCCGTGCTATTCGACGTGGCCGACGCCCCGCAGCTCGCAGCCATCGGCCATGTGCTGTGGGCGCAGGCACGGCGTGCCACCCTGCTTGCCGTCGGCCCGAGCAGCGTTGTCGGTGCGCTGGCCACCGCATTCAGTGCGCACGGCAATGCGAAGGCCGAACAACGCCACGTCGCTCCCGCGCGCGGCCCCGTGCTGGTGCTCGCCGGGAGCTTGTCGCCCGTAACGGCGCGGCAGGTGGCGGCGGCACAGTCCTTCGACATCGTGTGGCTCGACGCGCCAAGGCTCGCGCAACGCGACGCCGCCACGCTGGAGCGCCAAGCGCAAGAAATTGCCAAAGGGCTGGCACGCGGCTGCAACGTGCTGGCCTGTACCCGCCCCGCCGGCCAGGAAGTCAAGGAATTCAAGCTCGACGCCCAGGCGCTCGCGTGCGCCGGCGGCGACCTGCTGGCCAAGGTGCTGGCCAAGGTGCCGCTGCAACGCGTCGGCATTGCCGGGGGCGACACCTCGAGCCACGCCGTGCAGGCGCTCGATGCCTGGGGGCTTTCTTACGTGGCCGACATGGGCGCGGGCGCGTCGCTGTGCCGGGTTCACAGCGACAACCCGGCGCTCGACGGCATGGAGATCATGCTAAAGGGCGGGCAGATGGGATCGGACGATGTCTTCGAGCGCCTGGTGCTGGGTGCGCCCAACTGCGCGCTCCAGTAAAAAACAAAGCGCCCAAGCTTTCGAATCGGCCGATTTCAAGCGCTTGATTCGTTAATTGAAACCAATAATTTCAGTAGCACTGAAGCCTCTGCTTCAACCGCGCTGCAATTTATAAAAATTCGCTCTCAAAAGAATTAGGAAGTTCTAATTTTTATTCTCATTGTCAGCCTCAAGTCTTCAATTCGCTCGTCGCGCGAAGGGTGCCGTTTGGGCGCAACGCCGCCCCCGTTGTTACCCATTTCTGCCTATTGATGTTGCTCACGAAGTGTTAACATTTGGACGCTCACGGGTAACAATGCCAATCGCAGCTCACGAGCCACGGTAGCCTTTCAAGCTTCGTCCGAACGGGAAATATCCATGAAACACAGTCACCTGATCGCAGCCATGGCCGTCGCAGCTTTTGCGACCGCGCCTGCACTGGCCCAGCAACTGCCCACGCCGCCGGTCGACGCGGCTGCTGCCGTGCGCGCAGCAGGCGGCGGTAGCCTCACCGGACAACAGGTCGGGATCATTGCTGGCAGCGGAGTGTTGCTGGCGGCAGCCGCTGGCGGCGGCGGTGGCGGCGGTGGCGGCGGTTTCCTCCTTCCCGGCCCAGGGGGGACCGGAACCGGGACGGGCACCACCGGCAGCACCGGCACCAGGTAATGAACGGAGCCCTCCGCAAGGGGGGGTTCCTAGCGAGAGTCCAACGCACCGCCGGCGCGGTGCGAAAGAAAGGATGCTGCGTACTCGCATCATCCTTTTTTTTGGGCGGATGCTCTTCGGGCTGCACGGCAATACTTGCCACGGCTCGGCACCTCTACAAGGCCTCGCCCTCGGACTCCCACACGACGTTTCGTCCGGAATTCAGCTATTTGGGCACCACTTTCGAGGGCCGGGGACGCCTTGTGGGAATAGCGGGCCTCGCGATCGACTGGCTTGGCGACAAGCTCGAGGTGGTTTATTCCAAGCAGTGCCTTTCCCGTGATCTGTGCTTGAGCTTTGAACGGTGGAATCCCTCCGTGCCGGCCAACGTTGCTTCGTCAAGCGCTGGTTCATGACCCTGCCCCCGCCCGGCCCGGTCACCCATCCACTTCACCTCACCCTGCTGGCCGCAGCGAGCGTGCTGATGATGTCCCCCACCCATGCCACCACCAGCGCCCCTGCCGACGCCGCGCAAGTGCGCCCGGGCGAGCGGCTGAGCGATTGGCTGCTGCGCCAGCCCGAGCAAGCAGCCGGCCCGGGCCTCGCATGGCAGGTGCCGCAGGAAGTTTTGCCCCAGCAGTTCCTGAAGGACACGCTGATGGTTCACGTGGAAGCGGCCATTCGATCGGCCCCCTCACCCGAGGAACGCGCGTCGCGCGAGCGGCTCCTTGCCATGCTGAACAGCCTGCCGGCCACGGGCCGCGTGGCTCTGGGCATCGTCGATGCGCGCTGGCTGCAGGCGAATCCGAAAGAAGACCCGGTGCTGAGCGAAGGCCAGCGGCTCGCCGTTCCGCCGGCTCCGCTGCGGTCGGTGACCGTGATGCAGCCGGACGGCAGCTTTTGCCAGGTGCCGCACGAAAGTGGACGCTCGGTGCTCGACTATCTCAGCGCCTGCGGACTCGGCGGCCAAGCCGACTGGGCCTGGATTGCGCAGCCCGATGGCCGCACTGCGCGCGCCGGCGTTGCGGGCTGGAACGCCGAACCGGCCGATGAACCCTCGCCCGGCGCGTGGATCTGGGCCCCGCCGAGCCGCATGGCCGACTTGGCTGGCCTATCGGAAGGCATGATCAAGTTCCTGGCGGTGCAAGGCCCGTCGCCGCAGGAAATCAAGGCGTCCCCGGCCGCCAACGCATCGGTGGCAGCCGCCCCCAGTGCGACTGCCACCGGCACCCTCCCCGACGCCGTGGCCTCGCAGCCCCGCCCGCTCGACATCAGCGGCAACGACTGGGGCGAAATCGGCCTGCTGCAAACGCCATCGGCCCGCATGGGACTGGCCGGCGACGTGCGCACGTCGTTCACGTCGATCTGGCCCTACACGCGGCTGAACTTCATGTTCCAGCCGCTGGACTGGCTGGAAGCGGGCTTTCGCTACACGTCGATTTCTAACCGCGCGTATGAGGCCAGCACCACCGGCCAGTCGAACAAGGACAAGAGCATCGACATCAAGGTGCGGCTGCTCAAGGAAACTGCCCGCGTGCCCGAGCTGGCGCTGGGCTTTCGCGACCTTGGCGGTACCGGCCTTTTCTCCGGCGAATACCTGGTGGCCAGCAAGCGCTGGCACGACTTCGATTTCAGCCTTGGCATTGGCTGGGGCTACCTGGGCACCAGCGGCAACATCAGCAACCCATTCAAGCTGCTGGGCAGCCGCTTCGATACCCGCTCCCGATCAAGCACCAATGAAGCCAGATTCGGCTCCTACTTTCGTGGCCCGGCCGCCCTCTTTGGCGGTGTGCAGTGGCGCACGCCTTGGGACCCGCTCACGCTCAAGCTCGAGTACGACGGCAACGACTACCAAAGCGAGCCGCAGGCCAACAACCAGCGCCGGCGCACGCCCTTCAACATCGGCCTTTCTTACCGCGTGTCGCCCAAGGTCACGTTGTCCGCCGGCTTCGAGCGCGGCGACAAGTTCATGATTGGCCTCACGCTGGCAAGCAACCTGGCGGCGTCGCAGTCGCCCAAACCGGCCGATCGGCCGGTGCCGGAATTCAGGCCACAGGCGGCCGAGCGCTCGCCCGGCTGGGCCGCCACCGCGGCAGAGATCGAAGCACTGACCGAGTGGACCGTGGAGCGCATTGCGCCCAAGGACGACGTGCTGCACGTGTGGGTGACCGACAGCAACACCGTCTACCGCACTGCCCGCGTAGAAAAAGCCATTGCGGTGCTCCACCACGATGCGCCGGACACCATCAAGAGCTTTGTCTTTCATTACTCGGAGCGCGGGCTCGCGGTGCATGCACAGGCGATCGACCGGGCCGAGTGGGTGGCCGTGCGCATTCAGGCCCTGCCGCCGCATGCGGCGCGCGCCGTGTCCAAGCGCGACTACGAACCCGAACTGCCCCGGCCCGACAACAAGAGCAAGACCGCGGAAAGCAGCGTTGCCAGCCAGGCCGCCGCCACCGAGCCGCAGGCCCCTTGGGTGCGTCCCCGCGACAAGTTCACCTTTGGAATTGCGCCGAGCTATGGCCAGATCGTTGGCGGGCCGGACGCATTTCTTTTGTACCAGCTTGGCATCCAGGCCACGGCCGAATACCGCTTTACCCCGCGCACATGGCTCAGCGGCGCGGTGAACTTGCGGCTGGCCGACAACTACGACAAGTTCACCTACACCGCGCCCAGTGACCTTCCGCGCGTGCGCACCTACCAGCGCGAGTACGTCACGTCAAAGCGCTTCACCATTCCGTCGCTGCAGCTCACGCACGTGGGGCAGATGTCGAGCAACCACTACTACAGCATGTATGGCGGCCTGCTCGAATCCATGTTCGCCGGCGTGGGCGCCGAGTGGCTGTATCGGCCGGCACGCTCGCCCGTGGCCTTTGGCGTGGACATCAACCGCGTGCGCCAGCGCGACTTCAACCAGGACTTTGGCCTGCGCGACTACAAGGTGACGACCGGCCACGCCACTCTGTATTGGGACACCGGCTGGAACGGCGTCATGGCAAAGATCAGCGCCGGTCAGTATCTTGCGGGCGACCGCGGCGTGACCCTTGAAGTGATTCGCCGCTTTGACAACGGCTTTGTGCTTGGCGCCTATGCAACCAAGACCAACGTTTCTGCCGCGCGCTTTGGCGAAGGCGATTTCGACAAGGGCATTTATCTTTCGATTCCGCTCGACGCGTTGCTGCCGCGGTCGACCAAGTTTGCGCTGAGCTTTGGATGGTCACCGCTCACGCGCGATGGCGGCGCCCGCCTGGGCCGCAGCAACACCCTTTACGAACTTACCTCCGTGCGCGACAAAGGCGCCTTCAACTTTGCGGCCCCTGAAGATAAAAAGCCTCGTGCCGGAGACAACATCTTGAACTTCGATCGCAGCCCATGAATACCGTTCTAGTCGTTTGCATCGGCAACATCTGCCGAAGCCCGATGGCGGAAGCCTTGCTCGCCAAGAGCCTGCCGCAGATGACCGTGTCTTCGGCCGGCACGGGCGCGTTGATCGGTCACCCTGCGGACCCTATTGCCCAGGCGTTGATGGCCGAGCGAGGGCTCGACCTTGGCTACCACCGCGCGCGCCAGGTCACCCAAGCTATGTGCGTTGAGGCCGACCTGATCCTCACCATGGACGAAGGTCAGCGCCGCCACATCGAAAACAACTATCCGCTGACGCGCGGCAGGGTCTTTCGCCTTGCCGAAACCGCCAAGCTGAATATTCCCGATCCCTACCGTATGGGACAGGAAGCCTTCGAGCACGCGCTCCAACTCATCGACGCTGGCGTCAAGACCTGGGCCGAACGCATTCGGCAATTCAAATGAACACTACTGCTGTCACCACTTCCAGCGGCGCGCGCACTGGTCAGCCTGCTGCAATTTCAACTGCAGCGGCGGACGATGACGAGATCAACATCTCGGAGTGGATCGACATCCTGATCGATCGCAAGTGGCTCGTGGCCGCCGTCACCGCGCTGGCGCTGGTGCTCGGCGTGGCCTACGCGGTGATGGCCACCCCCATCTACCAGTCCAACTTGTTAGTGCAGGTCGAGGACGCTGCACCCGATGCCAAGGGTTTCCTCGGCGAAGCTTCCAGCCTCTTCGAAGTGAAGACCCCCGCCACCGGCGAAATTCAGGTCATCCGATCGCGAATGGTGCTAGGTGCGGCAGTGGACCAAACGCGCGCTTACGTCGACGCCAGGCCGCGCTACCTGCCGGTGCTCGGCACTTGGCTGGCACGGAGGGCCAGTGGCCTTTCAGAGCCCGGCTTCCTTGGAATCGGCGGCTACGTCAACGGCAAGGAAAGCATCAGGGTCGTACGCTTCGACGTGCCGGCGGAGCTTGAAGACGAAGCGTCGTTCTTGCTCACCGCCCAAGGCGAAGGCAAATACACACTGAAAAATGCGGCGCTGGACCGGCCGCTGACCGGCATAGTCGGCCAGCCGCTGCACCATGCGCTAGAAGACGGCGCCATCGACCTACTGATCGACAAGCTCGAAGGAAAGCCCGGAGCGGAATTCATTGTATCGCGTGCCTCGCAACTGCGCACCGTCGAAAATCTGCAAAAGCGGCTGCAACTCAGTGAACAGGGCAAGCAATCCAACGTGATCAGCGTCGTACTGGAAGACAGCGACCGCGACCGGCTCTCCCGCATTCTCAATGCTATCGGCGAACAATATGTGCAGCAGAACGTCGAGCGGAAGGCGGCCGAAGCGCAGAAAACGCTGATCTTCCTGGACGAGCAGTTGCCTGAATTTAGGCGCCAGCTCGAAGCCTCAGAAGACGCCTACACACGCTTTCGCAACAAGAACGGCACGGTGGCCTTCGACGAAGAAGCCAAGGGCGTGCTGGCCCAGACCATCGAGCTGCAGACCAAGTTGCTCGAAGCTCAGCAGAAGCGCCGCGAACTGGCCGCGCACTTTACCGATGCCAACTTGCGCGTAAGGACCATTGATGGCCAGATTGCCGCCATCGAAAAGGAGATCGGTGGTCTGAACGCGCGCGTGAGCCGCATGCCCACGCTGCAGCAAGATGCACTGCGCCTAGAGCGCGACGTGCGGGTCAATAGCGGTCTTTACCAGTCGCTGCAGAACAACGCGCTGCAGCTGCGCTTGGTGAAGGAAGGCAAGACGGGCAATGTACGCCTGCTCGACAAGGCCGCGAAGCCCAAGCAGCCGATCAAGCCGCAGAAGTCGCTGATCGTGGCGCTGGCGTTGGCGTTGGGCCTTCTGGCCGGCACGGCATTGGCTATCGTACGCAGCTGGCTCTTCAGGGGCGTTCAGGATCCGCAGGAGATCGAGTCCCACACCGGCCTTCCGGTCTATTCGGTCGTGCCTTTCACAGCCGAACAGACGGCGCTAGACCAAAGTATTGCCGCTGGTGTCAAGGGCATCAAGCTGCTGGCTGTGACTCACCCTGACAGCCCATCCATTGAGGCATTGCGCAGTCTGCGAATCGCGCTGCAATTTGCCACTCTCGAAGCCGGCAACAACCGGGTGCTCATTACCGGCGCAACGCCGGGCATTGGCAAGAGCTTTGTTTCAGGCAACTTTGCCGCCATCATGGCCCACGCTGGCAAGCGGGTGCTACTGATCGATGCGGACATGCGAAAGGGCCACTTGAACAAGCAATTCGGCCTGCCGCGCGAGAACGGCCTCTCGGAACTGCTGGCCGGCGAGCTTTCGGCACAGCAGGCGATCCGCTCGCAGGTGCTGCCCAACCTTGACATTCTGACCACAGGCAAGCTGCCGACCAATCCGGCTGATATGCTGATGTCGGAAAGCTTTGTGCGCCTGCTTGACATGATGTCCGCGCAATACGAACTGGTCGTCATCGACACGCCGCCGGTGCTGGTTGCCGCCGACACGGCCGCCGTAGCACCGTACATGGGCGCGGTGCTGCTAGTGGCTCGCGCGGATCAGACCCAGCTTGGCGAACTCAACGAAAGCGCCAAACGCCTCGCACACGGCGGTAAGGCAGTAAGCGGCGTGATCTTCAATGGCATCGACCTGACGCGGCGCCACTACGGCAGCCAAGGGTACCGCTACGGCGGCTACCGGTACACGGCGTACAAGTACAACGACTAGACCCGAAAGCGGGTGTCCCCCAATGCTGTGGTTTTGGGTCGAAGGAGGTTCGGCTTAGATCCCGAATTTTCGGTAGTCCGAAGACACTCCTCCAGCACCGCCAGTGTTAGGGCAATGAACGTGACGACCTGATATCGAGTACCCGCTCGAAAACCGGTCTGAGGCGCTCGCTCCCCGTCAACGTCAGGTGGTTCGAATCGAAATAGAGGGGCTTCCCATTTCGGTCCATCAGTGTGCATTTTGGCTCGCAGAATGCATCCGCCACTTCGAATGCCTTGACACTTGGTGTCGTTTCAAGCGCGCTTTGCAACTCAACGTTCTGTGCCTGCACATCTTCGATGCCAAGAACTGGCAACGGCTCGCCCTGCATGTTCCGCAGAATTAGCGACGGCACCAAATCTGGCCACACTGGCACAGGCTTGATCAACACTACTGCAATTCCATCTTTACGTGCGAACTCCGCTACTCTTCTCAGAGCGTCGGTCCCCAGGGTGCGGGATGCGTAGTGCAATACGATCGTGTCAGCGCCACCAGACTTTGCCTCTTTGACAACGCTGGCCGGCGAAAGGCCCCCCGCCATTAACGGCGAGTTGTCGGCCACGAACGAGACTCCCACGCCGCCGCTGGCCGCCACACCAGCAAACACTGTTTTTATCGCATCGGCATGGCTGTTGCCCACCAGCAAAACGCGTCGATGAAGCGCGGGCACGCCGCGAGTCAAGTCGCAGGAGATGGCTTTGGGATCCACGATCCGCATCAGCTTCCCACATCGATAGGGAGAGCGATCAGACCAAGCTTGGTACACCGACATCTCATTCGCTGGATAGATCGCTCGCTGGAGAAATCCTCCCATGGGAATGAGCGTAAGCGAGGCTGTGGCCGCGGCGAAGCACCACCCCAGAAGATTCACCTTCAAACGGAATGGACGCTCCACCAGCGCATAGAGCAGCGTTGAAACCACTACAACCAAGGCGAGCATTGCAACTGTCTGCCAGTTGTTTTCCGCCTTGATCACGGTCCCGTTAAACGGCTTGTACAGAAAGAGGACGATCACCGGAAAGTGTGCCAGGTAGATCGAATAAGAGTAGCCCCCAAGACGCTCAAGCAGAGTTGCCAGCGGGTTTGCCTCAATGCGGGCAGGGAGGCCGAAGGTCAATGCGGTCGCGGTCGCGAGACTGATCAGAACGGACACCACCCCTGGATGACCGCGCAGGAAACCCAGCGCCTCGCCGTTGACGCGGAAGAATGGAATGCTGACGATGGCTAGCATCGCGGCGGCACCCAGCCAAGTCCAGGCCCGCCCTTTGTGCGCTCTCATGTTCGAAAGATACTTCGCGACGCCATAGCCAGCGAGGAACTCCCAGAGGCGCAGTGGCATCCAGAAAAATGATGTCTTCGGAGAGAGCCCAACGATCACAAAGCACAGTACAGCCGAAGCAACGGCGACAAGAAAATAGCTCGCCTTTAACTTCTTAAAGAACCAGTAGAGCATCGGAACCAGTAGATAGAACTGGATCTCAACGCCGAGCGACCATAGATGCAGAAGCGGCCTAAAGGCACTCTTGTCGAAGTAGGAGTTTTCGTACCACAACCCGATATTCGATGCGAAGAAGGTGGCAAAGACGGTCTGGTCTGAAACCTGCGAGTACTCGTTCGGCGTGGTCATGATTGCGGCGAGCATCAACGTCGCAAGTACAACCGCAAAGTAAGCCGGCAACAGGCGTTTGGCCCGCTTAGCGAAAAAATCCGCCTTCTTCGTCGGGTCGTACATGACGGCCATCAGGTATCCGCTGATTACGAAGAACACATCCACACCAAGAAATCCGCTGGCGAATCCGGGAAACCCAAGGTGGAAGCAAACGACGAGGAGCACCGCTATCCCTCGCAAAATCTGAATGTCTTTTCTGTAGTTCACATTTCTCTCATTGCGCATTGCGACCGATCTGACGGGTCACGGTGGCGACGAGTCTCCCACAAGCCAGCCAGCATCGAAGCGCTGGCTCGAGCTTTGATGCGGAATCACAGTGGTGCAGAAAGCTTGCGCGAGTTCGGAGAAGTCCCTCTTAGCGCAGAAGTGCTCGGCGCCTTTGATGCGATACAACTAGCAGTCGACGACCGTGGGCGTCAGCGAGCCCCCGCTCACCCTACAATTCGTGCGATCAACAGGCCGAAATAATGAAACACCTGGACACGCTCGCAACTCGCAGTGCTGCGTTGATGATGGCCGCCACAGCCTTTTCCGCAAGTTGGGGTGTGACCATTCTAATTGAGGGAATTTCACTCTTTAGGACACTCGCGTTTGCGACGCTCGCCATCCTAATTTACGATGCGCTGCGCAAGCGGCGAATGGCCAAACTTGAAAGTGTTGAGATTAGCATTGCACTGTTGTGGATTTGGTGCCTCCTCTCCCTCCTATGGTCGCTTGACTCAGCGCTCTCTTCAGCTCAGATATTTGGCACTTCGCTTCTTGCTTTTTTGGTATTCATAGCAACGCTGCGGCTATCTCTTTCGCCTAAATACTGGAAGTCTGTTGGCCTTTTCTACGTTCTTGGATGCGTGGTTGCAAGCCTAATAGTGCTCACGTCCGCAGTAAGCTTTGCGACAGGGGGACAAGGCGATGATCGAGCAACTGTAGGAGAACTAAACGCTAACTACATCGCTTATGCAATCGCCACATCGATTGCAATGGCACTGACCCTCCACAACTATCAGCCGCAACGATGGTTCGTAAAATTGGCTACGGTGCTGTATGTCCCCTTAGCGATGTCGGCAATCTTATTAACCGGGTCGCGCGGCGCCATGATGGCTGGGGGAGCGTCGGTGTTACTCTATTTTCTGCTGTCCATCAAACGACAGTTCATTTCGTCAGTCGCTTCAATTGCCCTCGCTTTTGCCGGAATCTATTTCTTATTTGACTACCTCCCAGATTCGGTGAGAGATCGGATGGAATTTTTTACCGAAGCCATTTTTCAATCTAGCGACGCAGTAGATCTTTCAGGCCGAGAATACGTCTGGCCCCTAGCAACACAGCTATTCTTTGAGAATATGTTCTCGGGAATTGGATTTGGTGCATTTCGTGCTGCCAACGGTGATGGCATTTCTGTGCACAATGCAATTCTGACGATGGCCGCAGAGACGGGATTGCCGGGGGTTATTCTTTTCAGCTTCACAGTCCTTGCGGTTTTTTGGCGCACTATCTTCAAATCGGCGAACCCAGAGGTGCGCAAGGGCGGTTTCTTGCTATTGGTGACTTGGGTGCCGATTGCGATGACGGGTGTGTGGGAGGCTTCTGCCGTCGCGTGGATGGCATTTGGCTGGTACTTCGGCGCATCGAAGCATCCATATGAGCCGCCCGAGCAGCTGGACGGCAAGCGGCAAAGGCGTCTCAGGATTCAATGGTGACGATCAGGCCATCAGCCATCGCAGGTGTCGCCAGCGATTCTGAGCTGACCAAGACGGCCGCGTCGCGGCACCGATCTTCGTAGGGCGCACTTGGCGCGACGCTGAGTTTCGGCGGCCGTAGCCTTTCAAATCGACCACTCTCGATCATCCGCTCGAGCCGAGCCATCCGAAGGCCAGCGGGGCCGCTGGCGCTGAGGCTCAAGCATGGTCTTGAGGTTCAGCTTGCTAGGCGCCGAGCGAGAGGGCAATATGGCCTGCCGCATTGGATGCGGCTGTCGTAGTGAGTCTGCGGACTACTTAGTCGCCCGTTGCCGAACCAAAACAGCCTCTGCCTTAGCTACGGGCTTCAAAGAGTGACGCTTGAGTCTCAAAGCAGGACGCTCTACTAGGAGCCACGACAGCGCAGCGATCGAGAACGTCAAGAACAATGCTAGCGAAAGGCTGGGTACGGCTAGGACCAAGAGAAGATTGATCACCGGCATGTGCCAGACATAGGCGCCAAAGCTCAAGTCAAAACTGAGAGGAAGGAAAGGAGTCCCGAACGCGCACCATAGAACCACGGCCATATAAAGGGCGAAGTAGATCAGTCCTAGTCGATTCCCTGCTGATCCGAGGAATGGACCCGGTTCGACTAGCGTCAATGCGGCCAAAGGCAGGATGGCTAGAGGAAGAAATCTAATGCTGCGTTGTATCGTGGAAAAATGCTTCACTGCCAGTATCCCGGCGCCGAACATCCAACCCCAAGCGATAGGGGTCAGTGCGATGAAATCGTAAACCGTCTTGCCCCGATAAATTGCGTCTTGCCAGATCGTTGGCCCCAGCGCATAAATGGCAAAGGAGACGCAGCTAAGAAGCAGCACGGCGTAGCGAAACCGCCGCTCTAACCATACGAGGGCCGGGACACAAAGATAGAAGAAAATCTCAGTGGTGAGCGTCCAGAGCGAGCCATTGATTACACCGACACCAATGTCTCGAAAATGCTCCGGGTTATACGCTTGGCCCAACGTCGTTTGCGCGAAGAACCACGTCGCATAGGTTGAGAACTTGATCAAAAGATCAGACCAACCATGGGCGATCAGTGCGACCGCCGCTCCTCCTAGGGTAACGAAGACTAGACCAGGATAAAGCCGCAAAAATCGATTCAGAAAATACCGATGATCCGGCGTGTTCACGTAGGCTGCGTAGATCAAAAAGCCACTAACAAAGAAGAACGCAGGTACTCCAGGAAAATGCTGAATCAGCGCCAATCCAGGTCCAACCACACCCAGATGCTCTGCCGCATGGAGCAGCACAACCTGAACTGCGAAGGCAAGTCGCAGCCACTCGAGATTATTTTCCCGCGGGAAGAAAGTAGACAGCGTTGATGTCAGCGCTTTTGACATTGGACGGGCGAGTTCAGGCGGCTCAGGGATTGATACTTACCGCGCCTTCTGGAACGAAAAATTGTTCGTCAGATCGGGGCGAGTGCTGAGGGCGAGACAGCAGCACCAGCAGTCGCGCCCTCTGGCGTGACTGATACCTGTGCCGGGAGTACCTCACTCTGGCGCTCACGCTCCAGGTGTACCCAGTCGACCACCTCCGCGTGCGGTCGATAGCCGCCCAGAAGCTGCTGCAGCTGGCGTTTGATTGCAGGCACGTCGTTGCGCGCGAGCAGCGTGCGAAGCTCATCGATCTGTGCCGCCAGCTCTGCCCACGGCGGGCACGCTTCATGAGCTTTCATCACGCGCGGATGTGAAGTGGCCATGGCGTTGTCGCCAATCAGCAGTTCTTCATACAGCTTTTCGCCGGGACGCAAGCCGGTGATCAACAGCTCGATGTCACCTTCCGGGTTCCGAGCATCGCGCACCGTGCGCCCCGACAGCTCCACCAAACGACGCGCCAGGTCGATGATGCGAACCGGCGACCCCATCTCAAGCACAAACACATCGCCGCCCTCGGCCATGGCGCCGGCCTGGATCACCAGTTGGGCCGCCTCGGGAATGGTCATGAAGTAACGCGTGATGTCTTCATGCGTGAGCGTGATGGGTCCGCCCGCTTCGATCTGCTGGCGAAACAGCGGCACCACTGAGCCGCTGGAGCCCAGCACATTGCCGAATCGCACCATCGAAAAGCAGGTGCGCGGCTTCTGCTGCGCCAGGCCCTGCAGCGTCATCTCAGCCAGGCGCTTGCTTGCCCCCATGATGTTGGTCGGTCGCACCGCCTTGTCGGTGCTAACCAGCACAAACTGGTCAATGCCGTTGTCCCGCGCCGCCAATGCCGTTGTAAGGGTACCCAGCGTGTTGTTGATCAAGCCTTCTACGGGGTTGTGCTCCACCAGCGGCACGTGCTTGTAGGCCGCGGCATGGTAGACGGTATGGGGCCGCCACACGCTCATGATCTGGCGCATGCGCGCGCCATCGCAAACCGATGCCAGCAGCGGCACCACGCTCAGCGCGGGGGCTTCTTGCTCCAGCTCGCGGTGAATGGCGTAGAGCGCGTACTCGCTCCATTCAACCAACAACAGCACCGAAGGTTTCAACTGTGCAATCTGGCGGCACAGCTCGCTGCCAATGGAACCGCCCGCACCGGTCACCAGAACCACTTTGCCACGCACATGGCGATTCAGCAGATCGTCGACGGGAGCCACCGGATCGCGGCCCAGTAGGTCTTCGATGTCGACTTCCATCAGGTCCTTGACCTGCACCCGGCCCTGCGCCAGATCGGCCATGCCAGGAAGCGTGCGCACGCGCAGATGCAACGACAAGAGCTCGTTCAGAATTTGCGCCCTGCGGCCATAGGAAACCGACGGCAGCGCCAGCAGCACGTCGGTAATGCCCTCAGCGGCGGCATGGGCCGCGAGCCAGGACGGCGGATCAATGGGCAGTTCGTTGAGCGTACTGCCCTGCAGCTGCACTGAATCGTCGACGAATCTCCGCACCACCATTTCCGGGCTGTGCGCGAGTGCCGCGGCCAACTGCCGGCCGGCCTCGCCGGCACCGTAGATCACCACCTGCGGCAGCGCCTTGCCACGCAGCACCTGCGTGTACAAGCCGCCCAACCAATAGCGCGCCACGACGCGCGAAGCGCCCACGGTAAACAACAGCAGCGCAGGCACCAAGAGCCCCACCGTGCGCGGAATTCCCTCGACGCCGAATGCGGTGAATATGAGGACATAGCCGACGCTGAACAGGGAGCAGGCATGCACGACAGCCATCAGCGCCGCGCTGCCGGCGTAGCGGAAGATTGCACGGTACAGGCCCGAGACCACAAAAAGCGGCAGCGCCAGCATAATTGCACCGGCAACCGCCAGCCAATGCACGCCCGTCAGTTCTATCCACCGCTCGTAGCGCAAACTGAATGCCAGCCACACGCACAGCACGCACAGTCCGGCATCCACCAACAAGGCCAACACCCGCTTTACGGGGCGCGGCAGCGCCAACATAGGCTGAGCCATACGATCGATCATGCGAACCTCCTGGAGAAGTTTTTACCAACCCGGCATGCTGTGAATCCATCATTGCGCCCCCTGCCCGGCGGGGCGCAGGCGTTCCAGCAAGAACGCCAAGCCGGCGCCAATCAGCAACCCCACCCAATCGGCCAGCAGATCGACAGCCTCGGCACTGCGATCGGGCGTGAACGATTGCAGCAGTTCGATAAGGCCGCCATAGGCCAGCAACGCGGTCAGGACGACGGCTGTACGCCCCGGCCAGGCCCATTGGCCCAGCAGCCCCAGCACCACAAAACCCAAGGCATGGTTGGCCTTGTCCCAGCCGGTGGTGGGCAAGGCTAGCGAGGACGGCGCCAGGCTCAACACCAGCAGCACGAACATGGCCAGCGCCAGCAGCCAGCTCCAGACCCGGGCTCCTGGCTTAGGCAACCAGCTTCGCGCAGTGTGCAAGCTCATGCGGCGCTCGCTTCTTTCAATACCCGCTTGACGGCCACACAGCTGGCCTCCATTTCAGCAGCCGTCAGCGTGGGATGCACCAGGAACATGAGGCTGGTTTCCCCCAGGGCACGCGCCACCGGCAGGCGGTCGGCCGGCCGCCAACCGGTGCCGTCGAAAGCCTTCTCAAGGTAGACCTCCGAGCAAGAGCCTTGGTAGCAGGGCACGCCCTGGGCCTGGATGGCATTCACGATGTGGTCGCGGTTCCATCCGGGTGCCAGTCGATCGGGCTGGACATAAACATAGCACTTGTAGTGCGCATGCACGCTGACCTCGGGCAGCTCTGGCACGCGCACTGCTGCATAGGGGCGGCAGGCCGCCCACAGCGCTTCTGCATGGCGGGTGCGTTGCACCGTCCACTCGGTCATGCGGCGCAACTGAATGCGACCGATCACCGCCTGCATCTCGAGCATGCGCCAGTTGGTGCCAAAGCTTTCGTGCAACCAACGGAAGCCCAGTGGGTGCTCGCGGTTGAACACCGCCTCGTGGCTTTTGCCGTGGTCCTTGTATTCCCACATGGCGCGCCATAGCGATTCGTCGTTAGTGGTGACCATTCCGCCCTCGCCACCCGTGGTCATGATCTTGTCCTGGCAGAAAGACCAGGCCCCAATATGCCCAATGGAGCCAACCGGGCGCCCGTTGTAGTACGCGCCATGCGCCTGGGCGCAGTCTTCGATAACCTTGAGGTCATGCTCTTCGGCCAGCGCCATGATCGGATCCATGTCGCAGGGCCAACCGGCCAAGTGCACGCAGATGACCGCGCGCGTGCGCGGCGTGAGAACCTGTGCAATAGTTTGCGCCGAGAGGTTGCCGCTGTCGGCATCTACATCCGCAAACACCGGCGTGGCACCCGCATTGACTACGCACGACACGCTGGCCATGAAGGTGCGCGGCGTCACCACCACTTCGTCGCCCGGGCCGATGCCCAGCGCCTTTAGCGCCACGTCGAGCGCCAGCGTGCCATTGGCCAGCGCCACCGCATGCGCAGTGCCCGACCACGAGGCGAACTCTTTTTCAAACTCGCGACATTCCTGCCCGGTCCAATAGTTAACCTTGTTGGAGAGCAGCACGCGCTGCACCGCTTCTGCCTCTTCGGCGGTGAAGCTGGGCCAGGGAGAAAACGAGGTATTCAGCACAATCAACCTTTGGAAGAAAACAGGCGAGCCGGATTGCCCACCACCGTGGCGCCAGCCGGCACATCGCGCGTGACCACGGCGCCCATGCCGACTACGGCACCGCGCCCGATGACAAGAGGCTTTCCGGGCTGGCCCTGTTTGATAACGGCACCCGAGCCGATGTAGGCGTGGTCTTCAATGACCACATTGCCGTTGCACTTAACGCCCGGCGCAAAAGTGACGAAATCGCCGATCACGCAGTCGTGCTCCACATAGCTGTAGAGGTTGGCGTGAAAATGCCGGCCGATGCGAATGTTGGAAGTGATGGTGACGAAGGGGCTGAGAGCCGCGCCCTCGCCCAGCGTCACGTCATCCATGCACACCACGTTGTCCGCGCTCACCGTCCAGGGACGCACGCCATCTGCCATGCAACGCACGGCCAACTGCTCGCGCATCTTGCTGTTTGCAATGGCCAGGACGGCGTAACGCTCGCTCGCCTCTTCTTGCAGGAATTCCGTGTAGCCCAGCACTCGCTGGCCGTTGACCACTGCTGCCACGGGAGCGTCGTCTATGAAAACAAGCCGAGCGTCTGCGATGCCCTGCCGCGCCAGCTGCGCGCGCGCCAGCGGCATCACGCCCCGGCCACAGCCGCTGGCGCCATAAACGGCGAACAAAGGCTGCGTCACGACTCACCTCCGGGCGAGGCGGTAGCAGAGCCGGTAAAGCGCGGCATGGTCGCCTCGCCTGCCGCGGAGATTCCATCGCGCACCAGCACCTTGCGCACAGTGAGCCAAAGGATATTGAAGTCGAGCCACAGCGTGCGGTTGTCTACGTACCAGACGTCGAGTTTGAATTTTTCTTCCCAGCTAAGGGTGTTGCGGCCATTGACCTGCGCCCAACCGGTAATGCCGGGGCGCACGTTGTGACGCCGCGCTTGCTCCGCCGAGTACAGCGGCATGTACTCAGTCAACAAGGGGCGAGGTCCCACCAGGCTCATTTCGCCTTTGAGGACGTTCCAGAGTTCGGGGAGCTCGTCGAGGCTGCTCGAACGCATGAAGCGGCCGAATGGCGTGAGCCGCTCGGCATCAGGCAGCAACTGCCCGCTGGTGTCGCGCGCGTCGGTCATGGTGCGGAACTTGACCATCTCGAAAGGCCGCCCTCCAAGACCCGGCCGAACCTGACGGAAGAAAACCGGCTTGCCTAGCCTGCGACTCACCTGCCACGTCAAGATTGCAAGGGGGATGGAAAACAGCAGCAATGCCACCGCGGCCAAGAAGACATCAAACGCTCGCTTCATATCGAATCTTCTGCTCGCGCCCAGCTGCCTGAAAAGCGCTCCGAACCTCTCAACGCCGATCTGCAGCGACAGGTACTCGCGATAGTGACGCTGTGCCTTCGCTCCCATTTCTCCCAGCGCATCCGGCGCCATTGCTGCCAGTGCTTCGGCGGAGGCCGCCAACAACTGCGGGTCTTCAGACGCAGCAATGACCCCAGCGCCGGACTCTCTGACCAGATTGGCAGCATCGCCATCTACTGCCATGAGCAACGGCTTGCCGGCGGCCATGTAAGCCTGCGTCTTGGAGGGAATGGTGATCTCGAACAACGGGTCTTTACGCAGATGCACCAGCAATGCATCTGACGCATTCAGCAAAGTGCCAACTTCAGCCATTGGCACAGCCGGCAAGAAAACCACATTGCTCAGGCGCAGTTGTGCGGCCCGCTCGACAAGGTGACCTACTTCCACGCCGCCGCCCAACAACACAAAGCAGACGCGCGACTCGCGTTGCTGCAGCAGCACGGCCGCACTCAGTACCGCATCGAGCGCCTGTGCCTTGCCCATGTTCCCGGCAAACAGGATGCGGAACTTCTCGGCCGCTGGAAACGCTTCCGGCAATTTGCCTTGCGGCGCCGTCAGCGAAGCCTCATCGGCCCAGTTGTAGATCACGTCTATCTTTGCTTCAGGAACACCGCGCTGCACCAGCAGCTTCTTGAAGCCGGGCGAGAGCACGGCAATGTGATCCACATGCTTGTAGACCCATTGGCAGACCGATGCGACGATGCCCAATGCCCGCTCGTTGTTGAGCATGCCGGTTGCGCGCAAGGTGTCGGGCCACATGTCCTGGATGTCATAGACGACCGGAATCCGGCGGAGAAGGCGGATCAACCCAGCCGCCACGCCCACAGTCAGTGGCGGGTGGTAGGCATACATGACCGCAGGGCGCTTGGCGAAGAGCAAACCATAGATGAACGCAGACGCCGCAAAGCTCGCGTAGTTCAACACCCGTTTGATGGCGGATTGGCCGTGGTCGGGGTATAGCGGCAAGCGAGTGACATGGACGCCATCGATCACTTCGCGCTGCAGCCACTTGATGCGGTACCCGGGATAGACCTTTCCACCCGGGTAGTTTGGAAAGCCAGTGACGACCTCTACCTCGAAGCCTTGCCGCACGAGCTCACGCGCGAACACAATGCCCTTGAAGGTCGGCTCGGGATCGAACCATTGCGTCAGCAGCAATACACGCGTGGCCATGGGATCAGTACTTCTTCCACACGACCCGATTCACATAATCGGTGTAGCTGTGAATGATGCGCAGCACCTTGTCCGAGACATTCGGCATGCTGTAGTCGGCAATCTGACGCAAGCCACGCAGATCACCGCGAGGCTGGGTCTGGAGGATGGCCAGCCCCTGGCGCACACGCGCAACCTCGAGCCCCACCATCATTACCGCGCCCTCTTCCATTGCTTCAGGCCGCTCGTGCGCCTCGCGCAGGTTGAGCGCCGGAAAGTTCAGGATTGACGACTCTTCGTTGATGGTGCCGCTGTCGGAAAGAACTGCGCGGGCAGACATCTGCAGCTTGACGTAGTCGTGAAAGCCGAGAGGCTTGAGCAGGCGAACATTTGCATGAAAGTGAGCCCCTGCCGCGTCGATGCGCTTTTGGGTGCGCGGGTGCGTGGAAACGATCACCGGCAATCCATGATCTTCAGCCACTGCATTGAGCACATCGACCAGCTTGGCGAAGGACTGGTGAGACTCGATGTTCTCCTCGCGATGGGCGCTCACCACAAAGTACTGGCTTCCCTCAAGCCTCAGCCGCGTGAGCACATCGGACGCATCGATGCTCGAGCGGTAGTGCGATAACACCTCGACCATGGGACTGCCAGTCTTGATCACCAAGTCTGGCGGCAGCCCCTCTCGCAGCAGGTAGTCGCGGGCGATGGTGCTATAGGTCAGATTCACATCGGCCGTGTGATCCACGATGCGCCGGTTGGTCTCTTCCGGCACGCGTTGGTCGAAGCAGCGGTTGCCGGCTTCCATGTGAAAGATCGGAATCTTGCGACGTTTGGCCGGAATGACGGATAGGCAACTGTTGGTGTCGCCCAGCACCAGCATTGCCTCGGGCTGTTCCTGCCCAAGTACCTTGTCGACCGCGATGATGAGATTGCCTATGGTGTGCGCGGCCCCTGTCGAATCTGCCGCGCTGTTCAAGAAATGATCGGGCTTGCGAACCCCGAGGTCATCGAAGAAGACTTGGTTGAGTTCGTAGTCGTAGTTTTGGCCGGTATGAACCAGCACATGGTCGCAATGCTCGTCCAGACGCGCCAACACACGGGAGAGGCGAATGATCTCGGGGCGCGTGCCCACCACTGTCAAGACCTTGAGTTTCTTCATGGGAACAATCAGTAATCGAAGGGCCTACAGCGGGCAGGCGAAGGTGTCGGGCCGCGCGCGGTCGAACACCTCGTTGGCCCAGAGCATGACGACCATCTCTTCAGCGCCGATGTTGGTGATGTCGTGCGTCCAGCCGGGCACGGTCTCGACAATTTCAGGCTTCTCGCCCGCGGTGAGCAGCTCATGTGCTTCGCCCGTCTGCATGTGCCGGAACTTGAAGCGCGCCTGCCCCTTGATCACCAAGAACTTCTCGGTCTTGCTGTGGTGGTAGTGGCCGCCTCGCGTAATGCCCGGGTGCGCGGTAAAGAACGAAAACTGGCCGGCGTCCGGCGTCTTGAGCATCTCGACGAACACGCCGCGCGCGTCTCCGTACTGCGGCACCGAGTAGGCAAACGACTCGGGTGGCAAGTAGCTCACATAGGTTGAATAGAGCGCCCGCACCAACCCTGTTCCCACGCGATCGATGGTGAGCGTGTTGCGACTGTCCCTGAACGACTGAATCTGCTGGGCCAGTTCGCCCACAGTGGTGATGTACTGCGGCGCTACGGCGGCAAAGCCATCTGCGTTGGCCTCAGCATCTGCGCCGTCCATCAACTGAAGAAGGCGCTCGATGACGTCGTCCACGTAAACCAGGGTGACGGCAGCGGACGGGTCATTGACCCGGATGGGAAGGCCGCGCGAAATGTTGTGGCAGAACGTAGCCACGGCTGAGTTGTAGTTTGGCCGGCACCATTTGCCGAACACATTGGGCAGCCGGAAGATGTGCACCGGAATGCCCTGGCTGCGGTTAGCGGCCTGCAGCGCTTCTTCCGCTCCGCGCTTGCTGCGGCCGTAGGGGTTGTCTAAATCTGCCTGTGTGGACGAGGTGTAGACGACGGGCACCTTCTTGCCTGTGGACTCGGCCACGGTGCCGATGGCCTGGCACAGGCTTTTTGTGAGTTCCGTGTTGCCGCTAGCGAACTCATGCGGGTCTTGCGGACGATTGACGCCCGCCAGGTGAAACACGAAGTCCACCCCCTTCAACAGCGCAGGCAATTGCTCCACGCCGTCGTCGCGAGTGAAGCAAACCACCTGCACATCCTTGCGCTCGGCCAAGTGCAACTGCAGGTTCTTGCCCACGAAGCCGCTGGAGCCGGTGATCAATACCTTCATGGCCTTACTCCTGCGCCAAGGCGGGTTCACCGCGGGCAATGCGTCGCATGAAGTCGAGCTTGAGCAGCAGCGTCTTCATGCCGTCCACATCGAGCCGGGTGGTGTTGTGCGAGTTGTAGTCTTCACCGTGCGTGCTGCGGGTAATGCGCTGCTCGCCCTGTTCCACGTACTTGGCGTAGTTCAGATCACGACCATCGGGCGGCACGCGGTAGTAATCGCCTTGGTCTTCAGCACAGGCCATTTCCTCTCGGCTCAACAGCGCTTCATAGAGCTTCTCGCCATGGCGCGTGCCGATCTCACGCACCTCATGATTCGGCTTGCGCATTACCTCCAGAATGGCTCGTGTCAGCACCTGCACCGTGGCTGCCGGCGCCTTCTGCACAAAGATATCGCCGTTGCTGCCGTGCTTGAAGGCATGCAGCACCAATTCGACCGCGTCCTCCAGTGTCATCATGAAGCGCGTCATGGTCGGGTCCGTCACGGTGATGGGCCTACCTGCCAGCACCTGCTCCACGAACAGCGGAATGACCGAGCCGCGGGACGCCATGACGTTGCCGTAGCGGGTGCCGCAAATAACGGTGTTTGTGCTTTCAAGATTTCGGCTGGCGGCGACCATGACCTTTTCCATCATGGCTTTGCTGATGCCCATCGCGTTGATGGGATAGACCGCCTTGTCGGTACTTAGGCATACGACACGCTTGACGCCCGCTGCAATTGCAGCCTCCAAGACGTTTTCGGTGCCAAGCACGTTCGTGCGGACTGCCTGCATCGGGTGGAACTCGCAAGACGGTACTTGCTTTAGCGCCGCGGCATGAAAGACAAAGTCGACGCCGCGCATGGCCGCGCCGACGCTTCGCGAATCACGTACGTCGCCGATATAGAACTTGACCTTGGGATGGCTGTAGCGCTTTCGCATGTCATCCTGTTTTTTTTCATCGCGGCTGAAGATGCGAATTTCTCCAATATCAGTCGGGATAAAACGCTTGAGTACAGCATTACCGAAAGAACCGGTGCCGCCGCTAATTAATAATGTCTTGTTCGAAAACATAAATCTTTTTGATTAAATTCGAGCCACTAGACTATCTTTGATTCGACACCCCGCCCCAAACACGCATGTAGTCCAGAAAAACAGCATCAATTGAATAACAGCGCTCTGCTTTTTTCTTTGCCGCCTCTCCAAGGGACACTCGTGCTTGTGCATCCAGAATAAGCCTCCGCATTTCGCGCTCTAATTCGTCCGGGTCTCGGGAATTTACAAGCACGCCAGCGCCCTCCGCCAACATTTCCGGGATTGCGCCAACCTTCGTTGCCACGATCGCCCGGCCAAGAGCCATGGCTTCGACAATGACATTAGGAAAACCTTCGGAGTGACTGGGCAGAACAAACAAGTCACACGACGCCACGTGCTGCATGGCGATATCGTGGGGCAACTCGCCTAGAAAATTCACATTTTCTGCACCATGGCTCCGAACTAGCTGATCGCGATAATCGGGCTTATATGAACCAATGAAATCGAGTCGCCAGCCTTGCGGCTGAAGGCGACCCCAGGCAGACAAGAGTTCATCAACACCTTTTGCCGGAATTACCCAGCCTAAAAACACAATCGACCGAGTCGCGTAGGGGTCTCGAGGCTGACCGGATGGCAGCAAGTGCGTGTTCACACAGTTGGGAATCAGCTCAACCTTGCTCGCAGGCAAATAACTTCTCACCGCCTCATAAGTTGTTTTATCAATTAGGACAACCCGGGATGACATGCCCATAACAATCCGAAGCAAGCGCCACTCCAGCGAGTTCGCCAAAGCGATCGCTGGAATACGTCCGAATCGAATATGAAGAACCAATGGCACTCCAAAAATCTTCCCGAGAAGGGCTACAGCTAGATCGCGCACCACACCCAAATGCCCGGATGTGGTTAAATGAATAGCATCGAAACGATTGCTACACAGGGAAATGCATAGCCTCACAATGTCGAAGAGCAACTGCAACGATCCACCAATGGATCTAATTACAATACCAGTTTGGTGAATAGAGCGCCAATTTGGAGCAGTATTGACCTGCGAAATCACGATATCTTGCCTGCCTTTCGCGTAAGCGGAAATCAAAGCAGTCCAATGCGCGATGCCACCGTACGGGGGAGGCACCGGAGAAACGAGGCAAAGGCGAATGGGGATACGAATCAACTGGAAGCTCGCTCGGTGCTTTTAAAAAAAGAATCCAGATCCTCTGAATGAGCACGAAAATCAAAAGATCGCTTCGCTTGCTCAATCGCCGAATACCGCATTGCTTGAAGTTGAAGGCCGGAAAGTTCCAATGCGCGTTCAATGGCTAGCGTGAGAGCACGAACTGAACAGTCGGTGCAAACCAATCCTTCCACTCCATCGCGGATATACATTCCGATGTCGCTGGTCAGGTTGGCAATCACGGGAGTACCGTTCGCTAAGCTTTCAACCAGCTTCGTTGGGAAACCAGCGTTAGTAAAACGCGCAGACTCTCTTAGCAATACAGTTAAATCGGCAGCGCGAATATGCTGTGCAATTTCGGTTTGATTCAGGTATCCCAAGACCTCGATATTCGAGGAAAATTCGGAGCGGTTATAACTTGCTTTCAGATGCTCCAAAGTAGGCCCCAATATTTTCAGTCGAAGCCTTGTACCGGTGACGTCGAGGGCCTCTACCGCTTCTATGACATGTAGCAGCAGGTCTTTCTTACCCGGGGTTCCGGCATAGAGAAGCACCAAGGGTGCTCCAGGATTCTTTAGTCGGAAAATATTTTGATCGGTTTGTACGTCAAGCGATGGAGGAATTCGAACAACCTTGCATCCCAATTCTCGGTAATGGTTTTCGAGCAAGGAGCTAATCGCGATTACTCCATCGCATCGAGGATAAAAGTAACGCAGGGCGACTTGAGCGTTAAGGTAGAACGGACCAAATCGTCCGCCCTTCATCTGTCGTGGGTCGTACCATTCGACAACGTCTGCAATCAGAGGTATGCCGTGTCGCTTGCACCACGGCAACAACCTCAGCATATATTGCGCGCTCCCTCCATATACAACGACATGAGATGGTTTGGAGGGTTGACGGTCTAACCATTGAACGGTCTTTCCTCCCCACTCGACAAATACTCTCCATAACTTCTTCAATGAAGACATTCCCGCGGCCGGAGACTCTCCAACTCCGACATACCGGATGCTATCCTTCGGCTCGCCTTCGTTTAAATTCTGCTCAGCGACAGGCACATCACTACCGCCTGCAACCACAACTGAATAGCCCGTTTGTGCAAGCGAACGAGCGATTCCAACCATTCGGCGAGACCCGGCCTGCCCCCAGGGAAAAGGAAATGGGCCCACATACGCTATCCAACTGCTTGTTCGCATGATTTTGAAAATCCGAGAAAAGGATTAGTCAGATAATTGCGCCGCCGCCTGAGACAGCACCAATGCGAACCGCCGTCGCTCGGGAATGGCATCGTGGCGTTTAAGCGCCGTGCGATAGCCAGCTTGGCCAAGCATGTACCTTCGAGTTTCCGATTCAGCCAGCTGGCGTAGCGCATCAGTCAGCATCGAATTAACTCCTTCTTCTGTCACAATTAGGCCAGCCTGTGACTGCACGATGTACTGAATCGAACTCAGGCTATTTGGGCCGATCGCTAAGATAGGACGCCCTGCAGCCATATACTGAGGGATCTTTGTGGAAACAGAAAGCTTCGTAAAGCGCGAATCCTCGGGCGAGAAGGATTCGGCGTGTACTAGCACATCATACGAACCTAATACGTTAGCCACTTGATCTGGGGGAACGGAAAACAACCGCGAAACGGAACCAAAGGACGAGAAATGTTTCCCGTACAACTCGATGTCTTTCGCTGGTGCACAGATTTCGAGCGAAAGTGATATGCCGGAAAAGGTCGTCGCTTCGAGTGTTTCGGCCAGTGCCAACAGGGTCCGCCACCGATTCAGATGCAGTCCACCTACATATCCGAATCGGACTGCATTGGAGTCAGAATTTTTAATCACGGGTATGCCGCTATTGCACTCGACACAATTCATGAAATAGTCAAATTTCTTATCGTATCGGGCATTCATTGCCTCGGCCATGCCCGATCCAATTGCCAGCCCAATAGGGGCTCTGCGGAAAACGTCGGTGAGACGACGAGCCATCACACCTCGAAATAGTTTGCGAAGACGGTGCGACTCATAAAGGGTACTGGGCCAATCATCCATAAAATGGGGGACCACCGGCTTACCGAGACGCTTGGCAAGCTGTATAACCAGACCGCAGATGCGCGATCCACCAAGAAGTGTGTAGATGACATCCGGTGCAAACTCGTCCGCCCATTCGAGCAATGTAGGCGACGCTCGAAAGGGTGCAATATCGCCTACGGCGGCAAGCAATCCTAGGTCATTAGAGAAATCTTGGACTTGGACGGTAGAGGTATCAGTCGAAATGGCAATTTGGCGACTGCGCGACGCTCGAAACCGCCCTAGTATTTTTTTCGCCAGTCGGACCGAAGCGATGTCATTGCTCGAGAATCGCCATACCTTTGCGCAATACGCCGGATCCGGCGCACTGGCCGAATCGTAAATTTGCGCAATACGATCGATTGGCCATCCGGCAAACAAATTCGACATCGTGATTCCGGTCGCGTCGATACGATTTATTGGAGCGGCGCTGACCACCAATACCTTCGGAAACTTTGCCTCAATCGAATTCACGTTATACCTCTCACTCAGCAGCTAGAAATCTTATGTCAGGCAAAACTTGTTTGTCACGTCTCGATCTGGCGACAAAAAATGATTCACGGAATATAAATAGATTGGCAAATCATCACTATTTGTGTCTGCGAACGTCGCAAAAAATATGAGCCCGCAAGAGTTTAGACAAAAAATGCTGGAGAACTATTTGAGCGAGCCGATACAATAGTACTCTCACGAGATACTCGATTCATTAGCCCGTAAACTCGCCATACTTTTTCTCGAGAGTTGGGCGAAACTTGTATTGACTTCGATCTGCATCAAAATGCACCTGAAGGCGAATCCAATATTGATCATCCATATCGCATACTCTTTTGAAAAAGAGCTCGGAATAAGTGCGGCCGCGAGCACTCCGCCCGCGGCGAGCAATAACCCATAGCTGGCCTGTCCTTTGAAACGGGAGAGCCCGTTCAAAATGATTGACGCAACGCTGTTCCAAAAGCCGAGAACCATAAATACGGTCGATGCGACGACAAGGTGCGGCGAAGGAACGATTTCGGCTATGCCTATCCAATGCTCAATAATGACGGAACCACCGAATAAGACTACAGCGCTGCTAATTGTTGCGACGCCAATACATGCAATTGAACATTTTCGGTACGCCCCTAGAATCCATCGTGCGTCGTTTTTTTGGTTCGCCTCGGCGATTGCGGGCCAGAGCGGGCTCAAGACATACGTCAAAAGCATGCCGGGAATTGCAATCAATTTCATTAGCACTGCAAAGTCTGCAACAGATTCTGCGCCGTGCTTGTACGAAATAAGAACCGGAATCGAATTGTTGACAAGATAAATCGCCACAGATGCACCCAACCCCATAGCACCAACCGATAACAGACTTTTTGCGCTTTCAAGGTCGATTGCTTTGAAAATCTCTGATCGGCGCAACCTCAACCATCTGTGTCGGTAAAGCAGGAGGGGTATGCCTGCAAGCAGCAGAACGCAGCTTGCCATGCCGCCTACGACAAAGACCAATGCAGGAAGGCCTAGTCGAAAATGAACAACAACAAACAATAGTCCAAGCGAAAGAAATCGAGCTAGAACTTGCAGGACGGCGACCCAAAATCCCTCTTGAATAGCATTAAATGCACGTTGCACCAGTCCACCGAGCAATCCCAACGCGATGACGGTGATAGTGGCGAATGCAGTTGGACCGATATCACTTTGGCCTTCAGTACTCTGCAAGGAGAACAGGGAAGCCAGTTCCAACCGTGGCAATGCAACGTAGCCAATCACCACTACTGCAATTACGATGCCGCCAACCAAGGTAAATGCGCTATAAAACGCGTTTCGCGCCCCCCTGTAGTCACCTTTACCCGCGTGTCGGGATATGCGATCTTGCATCCCGATGCCGACACCGAAATCACTAAAGGTTATGAACGCAAAGGCGGTCGAGAGAGTCATCCAGATGCCGAACCGTTCTGGCCCCACATAGTCGAGCGCAAGTGGCACGCTGATCAGACCAGTCGCCACCTGGATAATTTGCGCCGCCATATTCATAACCGCTGTTGAAGCGGCGCGACGATACCGGTCTTGTCCAGCATTCACCACTTGGTTTGACATTTGGATCTTGCTCGCGTGTCGCATCTAGTGCGCAGGCGCGTTGCCGGTTGGGCGTGTATTGCGGGTTATGTACCAAACAATCGCTTCAACAATTCCGCGTCGAATCGGATAAACGGGCGAGTAACCCAAGAGTCTCCCGCCCTTGGTCACATCGGCCTGTGAATGCCGCACATCGGCTGCGCGGAAACTGCGGTAAGACGGACTTTTCTCATATGCGAATCCGTTTGCTGCCAGCACATCCCGCAACGACTCGAAAAGCTGATTGAGCGTGGTACGGTCTCCAACCGCAACGTTGTAAATTTGATTGCGCGCATCGGCCAGCGTTGTAGTTGCCGCGAGCAAATTTGCCTGAATGACGTTCGCTATGAAGCAAAAATCGCGGCTGGTTTCGCCATCTCCGTTAATGAAGATGTCCTCACCGGCGATCATTGCCGCGGTCCATTTCGGAATCACCGCTGCATAGGCACCGTTAGGATCTTGGCGCGGACCAAACACGTTGAAGTAGCGTAGACCGATCGCCGTGAAGCCGTAGCTGCGCGCAAAGACATCCGCATAGAGTTCGTTGACGAACTTGGTGACCGCATAGGGCGACAGCGGCTTGCCAATGACGTCCTCGACCTTCGGCAACGCCGGGTGATCGCCGTATGTCGAGCTGCTTGCGGCATAGGTGAAGCTCCGCACTTCCGCATCGCGTGCCGCGACCAACATATTGAGAAAGCCATCGATGTTGGTAGCGTTCGTGGTAATCGGGTCTGCAAGGCTGCGCGGCACGGAACCCAATGCAGCTTGGTGCAAAACGTACTCCACCCCCTCGCATGCACGGCGACAATCCTCCAGCTTGCGAATGTCGCCGTCGATGAAGGTGAACCGCGCCCATTGGCCTGCGGTAACCAGAGTCCGAACCTCGTCAAGATTTCGCTGGTGGCCGGTTGCAAAGTTATCCAAACCGACCACTTGCTGGTCGAGCTTCAGAAGCGTCTCGAGAAGGTTGCTGCCAATGAAGCCGGCGACGCCGGTGACTAGCCAGGTATGCCGTTCGCTGGTCAGGCGCCCGAGCAGTTGCTCGTACGCAGTTAGGCTAAGAGCGGAAGTATTCATAGCCGGCCATCCGCAGCACCCAACGGCAGAAGGCTTTTTACATCAAAAAGCACAGCGCCCGCTTGGCCAAAGGCCTTGATGCCAGACTCCCCCATGGCAACAAATTGGTGGTGTCCCACCGCCAGCACCACAGCAGCATATTGGCCGGATTGAGGCGTTTGGCTCAAGCATTTCAGTCCATATTCATGCTCGGCATCGGCCACATTGACCCAAGGATCGAACACGTCCACATGGACGTTGTAACTCTGAAGAGTGCGCACAATGTCCACCACCTTCGTGTTCCGCACGTCCGGACAGTTTTCCTTGAAGGTCAGACCTAGCACCAAGACTTTGCTGCCTAGTACGGGCAAGCTTTTGCGCAGCATCAACTTGATGACTTCGTCGGCTACGTGCGTAGCCATGTTGTCGTTGATGCGTCTGCCCGCCAAAATCACCTCAGGGTGATAGCCGACTTCGACCGCCTTGTGCGTCAGGTAGTACGGATCCACACCTATGCAGTGGCCACCCACCAGTCCCGGGCGAAAAGGCAGAAAGTTCCACTTGGTGCCCGCGGCCTGCAATACCTCTAGCGTGTCAATGCCCAACCTGTGAAAGATCAGGCTCAACTCATTCATGAGCGCAATGTTCACGTCCCGCTGGGTGTTTTCAATCACCTTCGCGGCTTCGGCCACTTTGATGCTGCTGGACTTGTGGGTGCCGGCAGTAATGATCTCGCGATACAACTGGTCGACGATTTCTGCGACCTCGGGTGTACTGCCGCTGGTCACCTTCTTGATAGTGGGCAGGCGGTGTTCTTTGTCGCCCGGGTTGATCCGCTCGGGGCTATAGCCGCAGAAGAAGTCAATGTTGAACTTCTTGCCATTGCTGAACTTTTCCAGCACCGGAACGCACACCTCTTCGGTGGCACCGGGGTAGACCGTGGATTCGTAAATGACGATCGCACCGGGCGGCATGACTTTGCCCACGGTTTCGCTAGCCTTGATCAACGGAGTCAAGTCAGGTCGATTGGCGTTGTCGATAGGAGTGGGCACCGTGACAATGAAGACTCCGCAATCGCGCAGGTCAGCTGTCTCGGAGGTGAAGACCAACTGCCTCGCAGTCTTCAACTCCTCGGATGTGGTTTCAAGCGTGTGGTCACGCCCAACCCTCAGTTCGGCAATGCGCTTGGGGTTGATGTCAAACCCAATGACGTCGCGCTTCTTTCCGAATTCGACGGCTAGGGGCAAGCCCACGTAGCCCAAGCCGATTACGGCAACTTTTGGATTGTTCGAGTTCATTCGGGCCTAGTCCCGGAGATAAAGCGCTCTAGCCACAACTGGGCAAAGCCGCGGACTGCAAGGCTCCAAGTTCGACTTGAAGAACTCGGAGAACAACCGACCAAATTGGCCGGTGTGCCCTGGCAAGACCCGTTCACCATGACCACCCCGGCCGCTATCAGCGGAACCGATCCGCCGTTTCGCTACCCAGATTCACCACTTGGGCGGCGGGCAATATCAAACTGATCACGCGGTTCCACTTCACGAGCGGCACGGGGTCGATGTAGACCACGTCTTGCGCCTCCAGGCTGAACTGCCGGGCCAGCACCATGGCGGCCGGGTTCTTGGCGTCCAGATGGAAGATGGCGGGCAAGCCCGTGGCACCCTGGCGAATCACGTAGATCTGGCCGGGGTTGGAGGTGGTGAGAATCGGCCCGCCCGCTTCGCCCAACGCTTCGTTCAGGTTGAGGCGGCCGTTGCTGCGCACCGTGAGCGCCGATGGCCGCAAGATTTCGCCCATCACAAACACCTTCGCGTCTTCGCGGTGGCCCACGCGAATGGTGTCGCCGCTCATCAAGGGGATGTCGTTGCCGTCGCGGCCGGCTTCGCGCAGGCGCGTCAGGTTGATATCGATGGACTTGCCATCGCGAACCAGTGTCACGTTCGCAAAGTTTCCGTTTGCGGTGATGCCGCCGGCCCGGTTGATGGCCTCGGCAAGCGTCATGGGCAAGTCGGTGAAGACCTGCGAGCCTGGTGCGCGCACTTCGCCTTCTACGTAGGCGCGGCGGCTTCTGAACGACTGAATGCGCACCGTCACCTGGGGCTCGCGCACTTGGGTGACGATCAGCTTGGAGATGAGTTCGCCGGCCTCGGCTTCGGTGAGTCCCGCAACCCTGACGCGGCCCACATACGGAAAGGCAATTTCGCCAGCCGAGTCGACGATGAAGCCGGGCGCCACGCTCACACCGGTAGGGTCGGACTGCTGCGAGATGACGGCGCCGGCATTGGGCAGCAGCTCGGGGTGGTCGTAAACGATGACGCCCACCACGTCTCCAGGGCCGATGGTGTAACGCTGCGGCTTGCCGAACAGCGCTCCGACTTCTGGCGGCACGCTCTTGGGCGTCAGCTTGGCCAGCGTGCGCACAAGGGCCGGCGTGATGGGGGTGATCCGGTCTTCGGGCGCCGCGTCGGGCAGGTACTGGAACTTGGGTGGAAGATCCTCGGCGCTCTGGTAGGGCTCTACGGTGCCCATGCCAGGCACGATGGTGCAGGCTTGAAGCAGGGCACCCACCAATAGAGCAGCGACCGATATATGTCTCACAAAACAAACCTCCGCTTTTTATTGCGCCTTGCGGCGAACATCTCGCTGAGGATTAGCTGTTTTCTATGCCTCCTCTATTGAGGCCATCTTAACTATTGTTGCCAAAAGGTTTCCCAAGTGGAAAGGGGGCGCAATTACGGCTCCAAAATAGATAACACTACTTACGTTTGGCAACCCACAATTTGATAGAAGTGTGGTGGCGTTAAATCGACGGCAAGCGATGCCGTTTTTGATGCGATCAGGAGGAGGATGAGGAGACATGCCAGAGGGGAGAAAGCCGGTCGGCCTACATGTCGCCTAACCTATCGCGGCGCTCGATGGTTACTGCACACGCGTTCCCTAGCCCGCCTTAAGCAGGTGATGGCGGCGAAATTCCAGCCCAAATACGTCGTCTTTCGACAACTATTTTTTGGGGTGCACGCACTAATCTTTGAAATAATAGAAGTTCAAAGTATTAGAGCGTTAATACATCGAAAGCAATCTGAGTGCGCCCGGTTTTGGCGCGACGAATACTTTTGTAATCGCAATTGCAATCTTTGCGGCTCGCGAATTTATCGGCTTTTTTGAGCATTGGCTGCTCTTCAAGACGCGCGCTGCGACTGTTGCCGTCGTCCAAGAACAAAAAAAAACGGGTCAGAGCTTGTGGCTCTGACCCGTTTTTCTATCTGACGATATGGTCGGTGTGAAAGGATTCGAACCTTCGACCCCTTGCACCCCATGCAAGTGCGCTACCAGGCTGCGCCACACACCGAAGCCCTCAATTATAGCCGGCGGAAATCACCGTCCGACGGTCAGGAGCTCACGAATTTCAAAAAGCTCGCGGCGCAAGTGCATCAGCTGCGACGGATCGACGGTGCGGGTGGCTTGCTGAGGCTCGGGGTTGGAGGTGTCTTCGTCGTCCTGGTGCAGGACCGCGTCGAACTCTTCCTGGTCGATTTCGACTGCTTCCATCCCCTCGAGCGGGACGATGCCGGCTTTGCGGCGCTCGCGCTCGCCTTGGACGAGTTCTTGCAGCTTGTTGCGCGCGCCGCTGATGGTAAAGCCCTGGTCGTAGAGCAAGTCGCGGATGCGGCGAATCATGAGCACCTCGTGGTGCTGGTAGTAGCGCCGGTTGCCGCGCCGCTTCATGGGACGCAGTTGCGTGAACTCCTGCTCCCAATAGCGCAGCACGTGCGGCTTGACACCGCACAGCTCGCCCACCTCACCAATGGTGAAGTAGCGTTTGACGGGAATCGGCGGGAGCGCTTTCTCCATTATTTCCATTGAAATCAAGACCGTGCGCGGGAAACCTTAGAGATTACTCTACGCAGCCGCGCAGCGCCAAGCCCTTATTCGGCTCCCAGGCTCCACTCGACCTCTGAAGTGCCGCTGGGCTCGATGCTTCCGTGGATCTGTTCCTTGAGCTTGGCGCTGGCGTGAAAGGTGGCCACGCGCCGCTCGCCGATGGGAATGGCCTCGCCGGTGCGCGGATTGCGCCCGGGCCGGGGGGCCTTCACCCGGATCTGGAAGTTGCCAAAGCCCGAAATCTTGACGTCGGTGCCTTCGATCAGGCTGTTGGCAATGAGGTCGAAGAAAGCCTCGACCATGTCCTTGGATTCGCGCTTGTTGAGGCCGATTTGCTCGAACAGCAAGTCAGCCAGGTGCGCCTTCGTGAGTGCGGGCGTTTCGAGGGCTTCGAGCGTGAATTCCGCAGCGTTCATTCTCATCAACCTCTCAGGCGGGCGCCGAGTGTGGCGCTCAGTTGTTCGACGATGGCGCGCACGGCAGGTTCCACCTGTTCGTCGGTCAGCGTGGCGTTGTCGTCCTGAAAGTTCAGGCGAACCGCCATGCTCTTCTCCCCTTGCACCAAGCCGCCCGATGCAGGCGCGGTGCCGTCGCGTGCAGGTTGCGGACGATAGATGTCGAACAGCGTGGCGTCGCGCAGCAGCCCTTGCGCAGCGGCCGCCGATTGAATGGCCTGCATCAATGCATTGTGCGTGACGGCCTCGGCCACCACCACGGCAATGTCGCGCTCCACGGCCTGGTGCTTGGGCACCGGCTTGGCCACGGGCACGGGCCGCGCGGTCACGTCATCGAGGTCGAGTTCAAAAACCACGGGGGGCAGGGCAAAGTCCCACTTCTGGCGCCAGCGCGGATGCAGCTCGCCGACAAAGCCGATGGCCTTGCCGTTGATGAGCACGCGGGCGGAGCGGCCGGGGTGGAGGGCCGGGTGCTCGGCCGGCTCGAAGCTTGGCACCAGAGGTGCGAGCAGCGCTTCGACGTCGCCCTTGGCGTCGTAAAAATCGACGCGGTGCGGCTTGCCGTCCCAGCGCGCATCTTCGGCATCGCCCCAGGCAAGGCCGGCCACGCGCATGGGCTGGTGAACGCCGCGCACGGTGCTGTCGGTGGTGGCCACGCTGTCGTCGCGCATGAACACACGGCCGGCTTCGAACACGCGCACGCGCGGGGCCTTGCGGTCGAGGTTGAACTTGAGCACCTGCAGCAGCGAGCCAATCAGCGACGAGCGCATCACGCTCATTTGGCTGGCAATGGGGTTCAGCAGCTTGACGGGGTTGGCATTGCCGGCCAGGTCTTGTTCCCAGTGCGCTTCAACAAAGCTGAAGTTGATGGTTTCCTGGTAGCCGAGCGCGGCCAGGCTGCGGCGCACCGCAAAGCGGCTGCGCTGTGCCTCGGGCCGAACGCGAGCGGTGATGGGCGCGAGGGGCGCGGTGGTCGGCAGGTTGTTGAAGCCAATGAGGCGTGCGACTTCTTCGATCAGGTCTTCTTCGATGAGCAGGTCGAAGCGGTGCGGCGGCGGCGTAACGGTCAAGGTGCCCTCGCCTTCGAGCAGGGCAAAACCGAGGCGACGCAGCGCGTCGGCGCATTGCGCCTGCGTCAAAGGCATGCCGATGACGCGCGCGGCACGTGCCACGCGCAGCGTGACGGGCATGGCCTCGGGCACGTTCAAGATCTTGTCGTCCATGGCGCCGGCCTGGCCGCCGCAGATCTCGACGATAAGCTGCGTGATGCGCTCGATGATCTGCACCGTGCGGCTCGGGTCGACGCCGCGCTCGTAGCGATGCCCGGCATCGGTCGAAAAATTGAAGCGGCGCGAGCGGCCCTGAACGGCTTCGGGCCACCAGAACGCGGCCTCTACGTAGATGTTGCGCGTGTCGTCCGACACCGAGGTGGCATCGCCGCCCATGATGCCGGCGAGCGATTCGACGGCCTCGTCGTCGGCAATGACGCCGACCTTGTCGTCGACGCTGATGGTGGCGCCGTTCAGCAGCTTGAGCTGCTCGCCTGCCTTGCCCCAGCGCACCGTGAGGCCGCCATGGATCTTGTCGAGGTCGAAGATGTGGCTGGGCTGGCCGTACTCGAACATGACGTAGTTCGAGATGTCGACCAGCGGCGTCACGCTGCGTTGGCCGCAGCGCGCGAGGCGCTCGACCATCCACGCCGGCGTGGTCACCTTGGTGTTCACGCCGCGCACAATGCGGCCCGAAAAGCGGCCGCAGAGTTCGGGCGCTTCCACCTTCACCGGCAGCACGTCGGCAAACGATGTTGCGACCGGCGCAATGGCGGGCGTCTTGAGCGGCGCGCCGGTGAGCGCAGCGAGTTCGCGTGCAATGCCGTACACGCTCAGGCCATGCGCGAGGTTGGGCGTGAGCTTGAGGGTGAGCAGTGCGTCGTCGAGCTTGAGCACGTCGCGCACGTCGGTGCCAATGGGTGCATCGGCATCGAGCTCGAGCAGGCCGCCGTGGTCTTCGCTCAGCTGCAGCTCGCGGGCCGAGCACAGCATGCCCTGGCTCTCGACGCCGCGCAGCTTGCCAAGCTTGATGAGAAAGGGCTTGCCGTCTTCACCGGGCGGCAGTTCGGCACCGACCAGCGCGCAGGGCACCTTGATGCCGACGCGCGCATTGGGTGCGCCGCACACGATGTTGAGCAAGGCGCCCTGCCCCACGTCCACCTGGCACACGCGCAGGCGATCGGCGTTGGGGTGTTGCACGGCTTCCTTGATCTCGCCAACCACGATGCGGCTGAAGGGCGGCGCCACGGGGCGGCGTTCTTCGACCTCGAAGCCGCCCATGGTGAGCGTTTCGGCCAGCTCGGCGCTGCCAAGGGGCGGATTGCAGAACTCGCGCAGCCAGGATTCCGGGAATTGCATCTCTTCGATCTCGTATTCGGTTTTGTTCTATGGATGGGTGCTTACTGGAACTGCGAGAGAAAGCGCAGGTCGCCGTCGAAGAACAGCCGCAGGTCGTTCACGCCGTAGCGCAGCATCGTGAGCCGGTCGGGCCCCATGCCAAAGGCAAAGCCGATGTAGCGCTCGGGGTCGAGGCCCATGTTGCGCACCACGTTCGGGTGCACCTGGCCCGAGCCCGCGACTTCGAGCCAACGGCCGGCCAAGGGGCCGCTCGCAAACTGGATGTCGATTTCAGCGCTGGGCTCGGTGAACGGAAAGAAGCTCGGGCGAAAGCGCAGCACGAGGTCGTCGCTCTCGAAGAAAGTGCGGCAGAAGTCGGTGAAGATGACCTTCAGGTCCTTGAAGCTCACGTTTTCGCCGAGCCACAGGCCTTCGCACTGGTGGAACATGGGCGAGTGCGTGGCGTCGCTGTCGACACGGTAGGTGCGGCCGGGCGCAATGACGCGGATCTCGGGCGCCTTGACGGCACCGGTGGTGTCGGCTGCAGCGGCGGCAAACTCAGCCGCGTATTTCTTGATGTGCTGATGCGCGTAGCGAACCTGCATGGGGCTGGTGTGCGGACGCAGGTTGTACGGAATGCCGTCGTCGCCGTTCAGGTCGACATAGAAGGTGTCCTGCATCGAACGTGCAGGATGGTTTGGCGGGTTGTTGAGCGAGGTGAAGCTGTGCCAGTCGCTCTCGATCTCGGGGCCGTCGGCCACGTCGAAGCCCATGCTGGAGAAGATCTCTTCGATGCGCTCCAGGGTGCGGCTCACGGGGTGCAATCCGCCCGGAATGCGGCGGCGGCCGGGCAGGCTCACGTCGAGGGCTTCAGCACGCAGTTGCAGCGAAAGCTCTTCGTCGGCCAGCTGCTGGCGGCGTTCGGTCAGCGAGGACTCGATGGCCTGTTTGGCCACGTTGATTGCGGCGCCGCGCGACTTTTTCTCGTCGACGCTGAGTGCGGCCATGCCCTTCATCAGCTCGGTGATGCGGCCCGACTTGCCGAGGAACTGCGCCTTGGCGTTCTCGAGCTCGGCGGGCGTTTTCGCTTCGGCGAAGGCGGCGCGTGCGGTGGCTACCAGGGAGTCCAACTCGTTCATAGCAACAGAAAATAGGCGGGGAAATAAAAAAAGAGCTGGAGCCTTTTCAAGCGCCAGCCCTTGTGTCGTGGGCGCAGGAGGCCGCCACGAAGGCAGCCGCCCTTGCTTTACAGGATCAAGCAGCCAGCTTGGCCTTGACCTGCTCCACGATGCCGGCAAAAGCGGCCTTGTCGTGCACTGCGATGTCCGCAAGCATCTTGCGGTCGATCTCGATTCCGGCCTTGCGGATGCCGTTTGCAAACTGGCTGTAGGTCAGGCCCAGTTCACGCGAGGCGGCGTTGATACGCGCGATCCACAGTTGACGGAAAACGCGCTTCTTGTTGCGGCGGTCACGGTAGGCATATTGCCCAGCCTTCATTACCGCCTGTTTGGCGATGCGGAAGACATTACCGCGGCGACCACGGAAACCCTTGGCGAGTGCGAGAACTTTCTTGTGGCGGGCGCGAGCCGTTACACCACGTTTGACGCGAGGCATGTGTGTACTCCTTGTTCGTCTGAGTTAAATGCCACGGCCGGGCAGCATGGCGGCGACAGAAACCATGTTGGTTTCATGCACTGCGACTGCACCACGGAGGTGACGCTTGTTCTTGGTGGTCTTCTTCGTCAAGATGTGACGCTTGAAGGCTTGACCGCGCTTGACGGTGCCACCGGGACGAACGCGGAAACGTTTTTTCGCGCTGCTCTTGGTCTTCATTTTGGGCATATGAATGCTCCTTTAGTTTGTGCTCGTGAGGCGCCGCGGATACTCCACGGACTTGTTGGCCCCGAGACACTTCTTTATCTCGCCCTTGCCTGCCCTTCTTGCGAAGCGCCGGCAACGGCGAAATTCTTTAAACCCTGCTAACTGACTCTCTCTAGCCCGGCCAGCCTTTTCAGGCTGCCGCGGGCGCCGACGACGTTTCCGTCGACGCGGGCTTGGCGGCACCACCGCCACCCGGCTTCTTGCGGCCCGGAGCGATCATCATGATCATCTGCCGGCCTTCGAGCTTGGGGAACTGCTCGACGACGATCAGGTCGGCCAGCTCATCGCGAATGCGCTGCAGCAAGGCCAGACCGAGCTCCTGGTGCGTGATCTCGCGGCCGCGGAAGCGCAGCGTGATCTTGCATTTGTCGCCCTCTTCAAGAAAGCGCTTGATGTTGCGCATCTTGATGTTGTAGTCGCCATCGTCGGTACCGGGGCGGAACTTGATTTCCTTGACCTCGATGACCTTCTGCTTCGACTTCGCCTCGGCCGCTTTCTTCTGCTCGTGGTACTTGAACTTGCCGTACTCGATCAGGCGGCACACTGGCGGATTGGCCGCGGCAACGACCTCTACCAGATCCACGTCAGCCTCACCAGCGAGGCGCAAGGCCTCGGAGAGACTCATAACACCCAATGGCTCGTTTTCCGGGCCTACAAGGCGGACTTCCGGGGCCATGATTTCCCGGTTCAGGCGGTGTTGGCGTTCCTCGCGGTGGCGGCGGTCGCGAAATGCAGTAGCGATGGTCAGAATCCTTCAAAAATTGCTACAAAATCTGTAGCGGAAGCCGGGGCAGTCCTCGCGGACAAGCGGCATGATTTGGTCGAGAGAAGCACATATGGGGGCGCTTCCGGGACGAATCAACGCTTGTCAGCAACATCCTGGTTGAGCCGTTGCACGAACGATTCGAGGGACATTGCACCGAGGTCTTGGTTGCCCCGGGCGCGCACTGCGACGGCACCAACTTCCTTCTCTTTGTCGCCTACGACGAGGATATAGGGAAGCTTTTGCAACGAATGCTTGCGTATTTTATACGTTATCTTCTCGTTGTGCAGATCGAGCTGAACCCTAAGCCCTTGATTCTGCAGCGTTTTAGCCACTGAAGCAGCGTAATCGGCCTGCCCTTCGCTGATATTGAGCACCGCCACCTGCACCGGAGCGAGCCATGCGGGCAGTGCACCCGCATGGTGTTCGATCAGCATGCCGATGAAGCGCTCAAGGCTGCCCACGATGGCGCGGTGCAGCATGACAGGGTGCGCGCGGCCGCTCGACTCAGTGACGTATTCGCCGCCCAGGCGCTCGGCCGTGTTGAAGTCGACCTGCATCGTGCCGCACTGCCACTGGCGGCCGAGTGCGTCTTTCAGCGTGTACTCGATCTTGGGGCCATAAAAGGCGCCGTCGCCGGGCGAGATGATGAAGTCGACGCCCGAACGGCGCAGCGCCTCCATGACCGCATGCTCGGCCTTGTCCCACAGCTCGTCTGAGCCGACGCGGTTGTCGGGCCGCGTGGCCACCTTGTAGAGGATGTCCGTGAAGCCGAAGTCGGCGTACACCTTCTGCAGTTGCTCCGTATAGGCAATGCATTCATCGAGGATCTGGTCTTCGGTGCAGAAGATGTGGCCGTCGTCCTGCGTGAAGCCGCGCACGCGCATGATGCCGTGCAGCGCGCCGCTGGGTTCGTTGCGGTGGCACTGGCCGAATTCGCCATAGCGCAGCGGCAGGTCGCGGTAGCTGCGCAGGTCGCTCTTGAAGATGAGCACGTGGCCGGGGCAGTTCATCGGCTTGAGCGCGTATTCGCGCTTTTCCGACTCCGTCGTGAACATGTTGTCGCGGTAGTTCTGCCAGTGGCCCGTTTTCTCCCACAGGCTCTTGTCCAGAATCTGCGGGCCCTTCACTTCCCAGTAGCCCGTGTCGCGGTAGATGCCGCGCATGTACTGCTCCACGGCCTGCCACACGGCCCAGCCCTTGGGGTGCCAGAACACGACGCCCGGCGCCACCTCGTCGATGTGGAACAGGTCGAGTTCCTTGCCCAGCTTGCGGTGGTCGCGCTTCTCGGCCTCTTCGATGCGCTGGATGTACTGGTCGAGCTGCTTCTTGTCGGCCCAGGCCGTGCCGTAGACGCGCTGCAGCTGCTCGTTCTTGGCGTCGCCGCGCCAGTAGGCACCGGCCAGCTTCGTGAGCTTGAAGACCTTCAGGAAGCGCGTGTTCGGCACGTGCGGACCGCGGCACATGTCGACGTATTCCTGGTGGTAGTAAAGGCCCATGGCCTGCTCGTCGGGCATGTCTTCGACAAGGCGCAGCTTGTAGTCTTCGCCGCGCGACTTGAAGACCTCGATGACCTCGGCACGCGGCGTCATCTTCTTGACCACGTCGTAGTCCTGCGCGATGAGTTCCTTCATGCGTGCCTCGATGGCGGTCATGTCTTCGGGCGTGAAGGGGCGCTCGTAGGAGATGTCGTAATAAAAGCCCTCCTCGATCACGGGCCCGATGACCATCTTGGCCGTCGGGTAGAGCTGCTTCACGGCATGCCCGACCAGGTGGGCCGTCGAGTGGCGGATGATCTCCAGGCCCTCGTCGTCCTTGGGCGTGATGATCTGGAGCTTGGCGTCGCGGTCGATGACGTCGCTGGCATCGACGAGCTTGCCGTCGACCTTGCCGGCCACCGTCATCTTGGCGAGCCCCGGTCCAATGGACTGGGCAACTTGGGCCACCGAAACCGGGCCTGGGAACTCGCGGCGCGAGTTGTCGGGAAGCGTGATCTGGATCATGAAAAACCTCGGGGCAGAAAAACAAAAAGCGCGGTGACTGGCCGCGCTTTGCTTGGTTTGGGAACTGGCAGAAACCAGCGAGCGCGGGCTACCGGCCCTTTCCTTCGGAGACGAAGAAAAAGCCGCTGAATCCTTGCGGAGTAGTTCGCGGTGTCATAACCAAGGTGCCTTTCTCGCTCTTGTTGGGTGCAGAGAGCCGCAATTCTATCCGGTGCCCGCCCAGGCCATCGGCCGGCGGGTTTTGCGGCTTTCCATAAAAAAAGCCCGGCGCGAGGCCGGGCTGGATGGTGACAGCGAATCGTCTGTTCAGGCGATCAGCGGGTCAGTGGAACTGTTCTTCCTCGGTCGAGCCGGTCAGCGCAGTGACGCTGGACTTGCCGCCCTGGATGACGGTGGTCACCTCGTCGAAGTAACCGGTGCCCACTTCCTGCTGGTGCGAGACGAAGGTGTAGCCGCGGTCGCGCGCTGCGAACTCGGGCTCCTGCACCTTTTCGACGTAGGCCGACATGCCGCGCTGCACGTAGTCTTGCGCCAGGTCGAACATGTTGAACCACATCGAGTGGATGCCGGCCAGCGTGATGAACTGGTACTTGTAGCCCATGGCGCCCAGTTCCTTCTGGAACTTGGCAATGGTGGCGTCGTCGAGGTTCTTCTTCCAGTTGAACGACGGCGAGCAGTTGTAGGCCAGCATCTTGCCGGGGTGGATCTTGTGCACGGCTTCGGCGAACTTGCGGGCGAACTCGAGGTCGGGCGTGCCGGTTTCGCACCACACCAGGTCGGCGTAGTAGGCATAGGCAACGGCGCGGCTGATGGCCTGGTCCATGCCCTTCTTCGTCTTGTAGAAGCCTTCGGCGGTGCGCTCACCGGTGAGGAACGGCTTGTCGTTCTCGTCGTAGTCGCTGGTGATGAGGTCGGCTGCTTCGGCGTCGGTGCGGGCAATCACGAGCGTCGGCGTGCCGCAGACGTCGGCCGCCATGCGTGCGGCGACGAGCTTCTGCACGGCTTCGGTCGTCGGCACGAGCACCTTGCCGCCCATGTGGCCGCACTTCTTGACCGAGGCGAGCTGGTCTTCGAAGTGCACGCCGCCGGCGCCAGCCTTGATCATGGCCTTCATCAGCTCGAAACCGTTCAGCACGCCGCCAAAGCCGGCTTCAGCGTCTGCAACGATTGGCGCGAAGTAGTCGACGTAGCCCTTGTCGCCGGGGTTCACGTTCTTGGACCACTGGATTTCGTCCGCGCGGCGGAAGGTGTTGTTGATGCGCTCGACCACGGTCGGCACCGAGTCCACCGGGTACAGCGACTGGTCGGGGTACATCGCCGAATAGGTGTTGGCGTCAGCGGCAACCTGCCAGCCCGACAGGTAGATGGCCTTCACGCCGGCCTTCACTTGCTGCATGGCCTGGCCGCCCGTGAGCGCGCCAAGGCAATTGACGTAGGGTTCGTTGTTTACCAGCTCCCAGAGCTTCTCGGCGCCGCGGCGTGCCAGCGTGTGCTCGATGGGGAACGAGCCGCGAAGGCGCACGACGTCGGCAGCGCTGTAGCCGCGCTTGATGCCCTTCCAGCGGGGATTGGTGGCCCATTCTTTCTCGAGGGCGGCAATTTGCTGTTCGCGGCTCAGTTGTTCTGTGAGGGTCTGGGGCATGGTCACTCCGTGAGGTTGATTGAAGGTTGGGCGCTGCGGCCGTGGAGTCACTGTAAACCGTCTCGGGACTCTTATGTCTTATAGAAGACATATTTTTAGTTCTTAAAAATCAACCACTTGCGGAAGTATTTCTCAATGCGAAATTATTTTTCTCATATTGAGAAAAAATATTGCGGCGCAGCAGGCGAGGATTTCGCAATATGCAATGGGTGTTTCAGGCGTGAAAAGAGCTGCGCGAACGCGGGCTTCACTGCGCGGCCGCGTGCGCAATCCAGTCGCCGCTCCTGATCACTGCGCGTCCTGCAATGCGCGAGGGATGGATCTCGTAGACCAGGCACTCGAACTGCTGCGCGCTCGCTTCCACCATCACATGGCGCCTGATGTATTCGCCGGAACCGTCGTCGGCAACTTCTTCGAGCACGTCGAGCGCGGCTTCAACCTCGGGTTCGATGCGGTAGATCTCGCCCACTACGCGCCGCTTGCCGCCCAGCACCACGCCGGGGTAGGCGCCCAGGTCGTACAGCGTGCCCGCAATGGCGGCGTCGGCCACGTAGAAGGGTTCGGGGCGAAAGCGCGCAATGTCGTTGCGCCCACCTCGGCGCAGCGTGCCGTAGACGAACACGTGGCGCAGAGAGCGCGCGCCCGGCGGGTCATCGGATTTCGGCGATTGCGGCATCATTGAATCCATCGTCCCACAACAAGCATCGAGTCTATTGAACACCGCTGTCCCCGCCTCCAGCCGCCTCGTTGCCTACGGCTGCCTGGCTTTGAGCATGTCGCTCGTCGGCGGTTATGTCGCCCTCTCCAAACCGTTGGTCGCCGCCTTCCCGGTGCTGCTGCTCGCGTGGCTCCGCTTCGGCATTGCCGCGCTTGCCATGCCGCACTGGCTGCAGCGATCGCCGGGCGAACCGCCGATGAGCGGTCGCACGCGCGGCCTGGTGTTTCTCGAATCGTTTTTCGGCAACTTCCTTTTCTCCGTCTGCATGCTCTTCGGCGTGAGCCTCACGAGCGCAGTGTCGGCCGGCGTGATCATGGCGTCCATGCCAGCGGCCGTGGCGGTTGCGAGCTGGCTCTTCCTGCGCGAGCGCATCACGATGCGCATCGGCTTGGCGATCGGGTGCGCAGCAATCGGCATCGGGCTACTCGCACTTGCGCCTGCGCACGTCCAAGCCAACGCAGAGGCCCCTTCGCGCTCGTCCCTGCCGTGGCTCGGCAATCTGCTGGTGTTCTGCGCGGTGCTGTGCGAGACGGCCTATGCTGTGATCGGCAAGTCGCTCACCGGCCGCCTCGGCCCCAAGCGGATCTCGTCGCTCATCAACCTGTGGGGCTTCGTGCTGTCGATGCCCTTCGGCATTTGGTTCGCACTGCAGTTCGATTTCTCTGCAGTGCGCTTGGGCATCTGGGCCTTGCTCGTGGTCTACGCGCTTGCGGCAAGCATCTGGACGGTGTGGCTCTGGATGACCGGTCTGCGCCACGTGCCCGCTGCACAAGCGGGCGTTTTCGCGGTGATGCTGCCCGTGAGCGCGGCCTTGATTGGCGTGCTGGTGCTTGGCGAGAGCCTCTCTTGGGCACAGCTCATTGCATTCGCTCTTGCGCTCGTCGGTGTGGTGCTGGCCACGTGGCCCGAACGCCGAAGCTGAAAACCTCGGGTTCTCCCCTCTGAAAAAACAACAGCTCCCAATGAAAAAACCACTTTTTCCCTTGGAAACGCGTTTTTTCTCCTTTAGCATCCGCAATGCCACTGGAGACGCAAGTTTTTCATTGGTGAACGTTCAACCAAAAAAGGAAATCAACCATGGCAACTGCAAAGAAGGCTCCGGCCAAGAAAGCTCCGGCAAAGAAAGCCGCTCCCGCCAAGAAGGCTGCGGCTCCTGCGAAGAAGGCCGCACCGGCCAAGAAGGCTGCTGCTCCCGCAAAGAAGGCTGCCGCTCCTGCGAAGAAGGCTGCTGCTCCGGCAAAGAAGGCTGCTCCTGCAAAGAAGGCCGCTCCTGCCAAGAAGCGCACGCCCAACGCCGCGTTCATGAAGGCCCTGACCCCCAGCCCGGCACTCGCCGCTGTGGTCGGTTCGACGCCTCTGCCGCGCACCGCAGTCGTGAGCAAGCTGTGGGACTACATCAAGAAGAACAACCTTCAAGACAAGGCCAACAAGCGCAACATCAACGCCGACGCCAAGCTGAAGGAAATCTTCGGCAAGCCGCAAGTCTCGATGTTCGAACTGGCTGCGCTGATCGGCAAGCACGTCAAGTAAGCGCTCGGGCACTGCGCGTTCATCGCGCTCCCGAATCAAAAAGCCGGCACGTGCCGGCTTTTTTTTGTCCGCGGCCGGCGCGCACGCCGGCTCGCTGCGCCGCTCTTCTCAGGCCCGCGCCTGGGCCGCGCGCGTGATCGACGCGAGCGTGCCGCGGGTGGTGATCACCTCGGGGTCGAGTGGAATTTCGATCAGCGTGCCTGTATCGGCCGCCAGCGCGCGCAGCAGTGCGGCTTCGAACTGCGAGGTTTCCGTCACGCGTTCGGCAACGTAGCCGTAGGCCCGCGCAAGGCCGCAGAAGTCGGGGTTTTGCAGCGCGGTGCCGCTCGTGCGATCCGGATATTCACGCTCCTGGTGCATGCGGATGGTGCCGAACATGCCGTTGTTCAGCAGCACGATGATGCTCTTGCCGCCGTGCTGCGAAGCCGTCGCGAGCTCCTGCCCGGTCATCAGAAAATCGCCGTCGCCCGCAATGGTGAATGCCACGCGGCCGGTGGCCAGGTTGGCTGCGATGCCCGCAGGCACCCCATAGCCCATGGCACCGCTGGTGGGCGCGAGCTGCGTCTTGTGGCCCTTCGCAAGCCCGTGATAGCGAAAGTAGCGATGCACCCAGCTCGCAAAATTGCCCGCGCCGTTGGTGATGGCCGCATCGGCCGGCAGGTGCTTTTGCAGCAGCGCGACCACCTCCGCCATGTCGACCGGGCCTCGCGGCGTTTCAGCCGGCATGCCGGCCAACGCTTGCGGCTCCAGGTTGGCTTCGTAGTCGGCATGGGCCTGCACTGCCCACGCTTCCCACGGCAGCGTGGTGGGCGCGCTGAGCACTTCGAGACTGCGCGCGGCCGCGCTCATACCGGCGTTGATGGCCAGGTCCGCCTGGTAGACACGGTTGAGTTCCTCCGCGCTGGCGTGGATGTGCACCAGCTTCTGCCGCGCCTTCGGCGCCTCGAGCAGCGTGTAGCCGCCGGTGGTCATCTCGCCCAGCCGCGGGCCGATGGCGATGATCAGGTCGCTGTCTTTCACGCGCTGCGCCAGCTTGGGGTTGATGCCGATGCCGACGTCGCCTGCATACAGCGAATGGTGGTTGTCGAAGGTGTCCTGAAAGCGGAAGGCATTGGCCACCGGCAGCCGCCAGTTCTCGGCAAAGCGCTGCAGCGCCTGCGCGGCCTGCGTCGTCCAGCCGCCGCCGCCCGCAATCACCAGCGGGCGTTCGGACTTCAGCAGCAGTTCGCGCAGGGTGCGCAGCGCGCCGGGGTCGCTCCAGGGTTGAACCGCTTCGACGCGCGGCAGGGGCCTCGCAGCGGTTTGCGCACGCAGCATGTCTTCGGGCAGCACCAGCACCACGGGCCCCGGCCGCCCGTTCATTGCCGTGGCAAAAGCGCGCGCCACGTATTCCGGGATGCGGTTAGCGTCGTCGATGCGCTCCACGCGCTTGGCAAAGCCCTTGGTGCTCGGCCCGAAGAAACTGCCGTAATCCACCTCCTGAAAGGCTTCGCGGTCGCGGAAGTCGCTGCCGACGTCGCCAACGAACAGCACCATGGGCGTCGAGTCCTGGAAGGCGTTGTGCACGCCGATCGATGCGTTGGTGGCGCCCGGCCCGCGGGTGACGAAGCACACGCCCGGCCGGCCGGTGAGCTTGCCGTGCGCGTCCGCCATGAAGGCCGCGCCGCCCTCCTGCCGGTTGACGATGAAGCGGGCGCGTTCGCGGTAGGCATGAAAGCCGTCGAGCACCGCCAGAAAGCTTTCGCCCGGAACGCCGAAAGCGATCTTCATGCCCTGCTCGATCAGGCATTCGACGATCAGGTGGCCGGCGGGTTGTGATGTACTCATGAGAAGTCGAACCTCAGCTGAAAATGTCTCCGGCAATTATGTGCGTCCGCTCTCAACGTCTTGCGTTAATTCACCAACTGGTTAAATTCGCGCCATGAAAGCCCCCAAGGATCTCCCGCCCGAAATGGTCGAGCCGCGCTCGCGCGACGCCGATCGTTCGCAACTCGCCATTCTTGCGTCGGCGCGCGACGAGTTTGCCGAACGGGGTCTGGCGGGTGCGCGCATGGACAGCATCGCGGCGCGCGCAGGCCTGAACAAGCGCCTCATCTACTACTACTTCGGCAGCAAGGACGACCTGTTCCTGGCGGTACTCGAACGCACCTACGCCGACATCCGCGAGGCCGAGCAACAGCTGCACCTGGACGAGATAGACCCGGTCGAGGCCATTCGGCAGCTGGTCTCGTTCACCTGGCACTACTACCTGGAGCACCCCGAGTTCATTACGCTGCTCAACAGTGAGAACCTGCATTGCGCCGAGCACCTCAAGCGCTCCGAGCGCATCCAGGAAATGAACTCGCCGCTGGTGCAGCTGCTCGATACGGTGCTTGAGCGCGGCAAGCGCGACAAGCTGTTCCGCGCCGGCGTCGACCCGGTGCAGTTGTACATCTCGATCGCCTCGCTCTGCTACTTCTACCTCTCGAACAACCACACGCTCTCGGCTGTCTTCGGCCGTGACCTGCGCGCGCCCAAGGCGATGGCGCAACGCCTCTCGCACATGACCGACCTCGTGCTGGGCTACGTGCTGCACTGAGCCCTCCGGGCGCCTTCCTTCTCTCCGGGTATTTACCGATCAGCAGCGGTTGCACTGCGGCGGCAGCCTTTCTAGAATCGGCAATTCACTCGCTGGTGAATTAATCGTAAAGACAAGGCGGCCCGACCGCACGGAGACAACCATGAAGCAACTCGTACGCACCACTGCACTCGCTACGCTCACCTGCCTCGCCGCCTTGATGCCGGGGCCGGCATCGGCACAGGGCGGGTATCCCAACAAACCCATTCGAGTTATCGTGCCGTTCGCAGCCGGCAGCACCACAGACATCATTGCCCGCGCCATCGCCGACAAGATGGGCCAGAGCATGGGCCAGACGCTTGTCGTGGACAACCGCGGCGGCGCCAGCGGCACCATCGGCCAGCAGGCCGTGGCCACGGCCGCGCCGGACGGCTACACGATCATGATTCACTCGTCGTCGCACACGGTGAGCCCTTCGACCTTCGCAAAGCTGCCGTTCGACACGGTGAACGACTTCGCCGGAGTCACACCCATTTCGTCGCTGCCCAATGCGCTGGTGATCTCGCCCTCGAAGAACATCAAGACGCTGCAGGAGCTGGTTGCGGCGGCCAAGGCCAAGCCCGGCACCATCAACTTCGCCTCGGCCGGTCAGGGCAGCGCCACCCACCTCAACGCCGAGAAGTTCAAGCTGGCCGCGAAGATCGACGCCACCAACATCCCGTTCAAGGGCTCGGCCGAGGCCGTGACGGAAGTGCTGTCGGGCCGGGTCGACTACTACTTCTCGCCCATCGCGCCGGTCATCGGCCAGATCAAGGAGGGCCAGTTGATCGCACTGGCAGTGGGTTCGCCCAAGCGCGCGGCCGCCCTGCCTGACGTTCCGACCACGGCCGAGGCGGGCGTGCCCGGCTCCGAGTTCAACTTCTGGATCGGAATGATGGCGCCTGCCAAGACGCCGCGCGAAATCGTCAACCGGCTGCACGACGAAGTGGTGAAGGCTCTCGCTTCGCCCGAAGTCAAGGAACGCTTCCTGAAGCTCGGCGCAGATGCATGGACGCTCAAGCCGGAGCAGTTCGACGCGTACATCAAGGACGAAATCAAGACCAACGCGGCGCTGGTCAAGGCCGCCGGCCTGACGCCGACGCAGTAATCCGCCCCCTCCCTTTCCCCTCCTCTTTCTCCAACTCCTTTCGGCTGAAGACATGGCTACACAACGACTCGGAATCATCATGCACGGCGTCACCGGCCGCATGGGCATGAACCAGCACCTGATCCGCTCGATCTGCGCGATTCGCGCGCAAGGCGGCGTCACGCTGTCGAACGGCGACAAGGTCATGCCCGACCCCATCCTCATCGGCCGCAACGCCGAAAAGATGGAGGCGCTCGCGAAGACGCACAACATCGCGCGCTGGGGCACCGACCTGGACAAGGCGCTGGAGAACAAGGAAGACACGATCTTCTTCGACGCCGGCACCACGCAGATGCGCCCCACGCTGCTGGCCAAGGCCATCCGCGCCGGCAAGCACGTGTACTGCGAGAAGCCGATTGCCACCAACCTGAACGAGGCGGTAGAGATCGCGCGGCTGGCCGAAGGCTCCGGCCTGAAGCACGGCGCCGTGCAGGACAAGCTCTTCCTGCCCGGCCTGCGCAAGCTCGACATGCTGCGCCGCGCCGGCTTCTTCGGTCGCATGCTCAGCGTGCGCCTGGAGTTTGGCTACTGGGTGTTCGAGGGCGACCTGCAACCGATCCAGCGCCCGAGCTGGAACTACCGCAAGGAAGACGGCGGCGGCATGATCCTGGACATGATGTGCCACTGGCGCTACGTGCTGGACAACCTGTTCGGCGAGGTGAAGTCGGTATCGTGCATTGGCGCCACCCACATTCCCAAGCGCTGGGACGAAGCCGGCAAGCCGTATGCCGCCACCGCCGACGACGCGGCCTACGCCACCTGCGAGCTCACCGGCCACAACGGCGAGCCGGTGATCGCGCAAATCAACATGAGCTGGGTCACGCGCGTGCGCCGTGACGACCTCGTGACCTTCCACGTCGATGGCACCGACGGCTCGGCCGTGGCGGGCCTGTCGAGCTGCCGCGCCCAGTCGCGCGTAGCCACGCCGCGCCCGGTGTGGAACCCGGACGAGAAGCAGATGATGAATTTCTTCGACCAGTGGCAGGAGATTCCGGATTCGCAGGTGTACGACAACGGCTTCAAGATCCAGTGGGAGCACTTCATCCGCCACGTGGTGGAGAACGAGCCCTACAAGTGGACGCTGCCCGAAGGCGCCAAGGGTGTGCAGCTGGTCGAGGCGGCACTGGAGTCGTGGAAGGACCGCCGCTGGATCGACGTGCCGCAACTGAAGATCTGAGGCGGCAGGCATGGCACTCTCCCTGAACCTTCCCACCGCGAGCGGCTCGCTCGCGCCCTACGCGTTGCGCGGCACCGCGCCGGTGAAGCCCGATGCGGGCGTCAAGTTCAACCGCATCGCCTATTCGGCGGCGCACGTGGTGGCCGACCCGCTGGCTGCTATAGACCCGTGGCTGCAATGCGCGGTCGACTGGGACGCGACCATTGCCTATCGGCGCCATCTGTTCTCGCTGGGCCTGGGCGTGGCCGAGGCCATGGACACGGCTCAGCGCGGCATGGGCCTGGACTGGCCGACCTCGCTCGAACTGATCCGCCGCTCGCTCGATGCGGCCAGGGACGTGCCCGGCGCGCTGGTCGCCTCGGGCTGCGGCACCGACCACCTGAACATCGACGAGGTGAAGAGCGTCGATGACGTGATCCGCGGCTATGAAGAGCAGATGGCCGCCATCGAGGCGCTGGGTGGCAAGCTGATCGTGATGGCCAGCCGTGCATTGGCCCGCGTGGCAAAGAGCCCGGCCGACTACGAGCGCGTGTACAACCGCATCCTGAGTCAGGCGAAGCAGCCGGTGGTGCTGCATTGGCTCGGCGACATGTTCGACCCGGCCCTCGCGGGCTACTGGGGCAGCAAGGACGTCGATGCAGCGATGGACACGGCGCTGGCCGTGATTGCCGCGCATCCGCACAAGGTGGACGGCATCAAGATTTCCCTGCTCGACAAGGACAAGGAAATTGCGATGCGCCGCCGCCTGCCCAAGGGCGTGCGCATGTACACCGGCGACGACTTCAACTATGCCGAGCTGATTGCCGGCGACGGCTTTAGCAGCGAGCCGACGCACGGCCGGAGCGACGCGCTGCTGGGCATCTTCGACGCCATCGCACCCGCCGCGAGTGCGGCACTGGGCGCGCTGGCGCAGGGCAATACCGACAAATTCCACGCCATCCTCGGCCCGACGGTGCCGCTATCGCGCCACATCTTTGCGGCGCCGACGCGCTTCTACAAGACCGGCGTGGTGTTCATGGCCTGGCTCAACGGCCACCAGAAGCATTTCACGATGGTCGGCGGCCAGCAGAGCACGCGGTCGCTGCAGCACTTTGCCGAGTTGTTCCGGCTGGCCGATGCGGCGAACCTGCTGGAGCATCCGGAGCTGGCGTTACAACGCATGAAGACTCTGCTAGCCCTGCACGGCGTGGAAGGCTGATCGAAAAGCTATGCGCGACTTCTCGCAGAACCACGACTGGCTGTCGATCAACACCGCGACCGTCCGCAAACAACTCAGCGCCGAGGTGCCGCTGGACCGCATCATTGACCAGTGCGCCGAGCGCGGCATTCGCGCCATCAGCCCCTGGCGCGACCAGGTGGCCGCCGTCGGGCTCGACAAGATTGCAAAGCAGTTGAAGACACATGGCATCGGTCTCTCGGGCTACTGCCGCGGCGGCTTCTTCCCAGCGGCCGATGCAACAGGCCTCAAGGCTGCACTGGACGACAACCGCCGCGCCATCGACGAAGCGAAGACGCTCGATGCGCCCTGCCTCGTGCTGGTCGTCGGCGCCCTCCCCGGCGCACTCGAAGGCAAAGCGGCCTACAAGGACATCGCCCGTGCGCGCAACGAGGTGCGCGACGGCATCGCCGCCTCGCTCGAATACGGTCGCGAAGTCGGCATGCCGCTGGCCATCGAGCCGCTGCATCCCATGCAAGCCGCCGACCGCGCCTGCATCAACACGCTCGAACACGCGCTCGACATTTGCGACGAGCTGGATTCGGGCAAGAGCGGCATGCTCGGCGTGGCGCTGGACATCTATCACGTCTGGTGGGACCCGAAGCTCCAGCAGCAGATCGCCCGCGCCGGCCGGGAGCGCCTCTTGGCGTACCACGTCTGCGACTGGCTCACGCCCACGCGCGATTTGCTCTCCGACCGCGGGATGATGGGCGACGGCGTGGTCGAGCTGAAGAAGATCCGTGGCTGGGTTGAAGACGCGGGGTTCGCGGGGTTTAGCGAGGTGGAGATTTTTTCGAACCTCGACTGGTGGCAGCGGGCCGGGAGCGAAACGCTCGACGTGTGTATTGAGCGGCACAAGCAAGCCGTCTAGATTACTTTTGACGCTCTTGTTCAGGGCGCGTGCACAGGCCACCGGGTACTCCCCTCCGCGAATGTCCCCCGCCTTCGGCTCCTCCTTTATTTCGCTGCGGGGAGCACCCGGCGCCCTGCGCACACCAGGCGCTGCTCTTGTTCCGCTCGATCAACCAGTGCTCTGAACAACGATCCCGTCGATGGGGTGCCTTGCGCAGCGAAATAAAGGAGGAGGCCGAAAGGCGGGGGACATTCGCGGAGCAAAGTACCCCGTCGGCGGGAGCGAGCCCTGAACAGCAGCACGCAGAATCGCGCCACCTGTGCTGCAATCCGCCACATGGCTACCCCGACCCTCGATGACCTGCGCCGCTACGCAATAGCGCGCACCCTCTTCAAGCCGACCACCCTGCCGTCAGCGATCCGCCAACTCGGCTTCGTTCAGGCCGACCCGATCCGCGCGCCCGCGCGCGCCCAAGACCTGACGCTGCGCCACCGCGTGAAAGACTACCGCGCGGGCGATCTCGAAACCCGCTACACGCGCCTTGCCATCGAGGAAGACTGCCTCGTCAACTACGGCTTTTTGCCGCGCGAACACCTGGCGCTGATGCATCCGCGCGAAGCCAGGCAGCCCTGGGACGCGGACACCCACCGCAAGGCCGCCGATGTGTTGGCCTTCGTGCGCGAACGCGGACCTGTGCACCCGCGCGAAGTTGAACAGCACTTCGCGCATGGCCGCGTGAAGAACTACTGGGGCGGTTCGAGCAACGCGACCACGCGCCTGCTCGACGGCTTGCACTACCGCGGCATGCTGCGCGTGGTGCGTCGTGACAGCGGCACGCGCGTCTATGAAGCCGTAACTCATCTGCCCGCCGACGAGAGTCCCGCCGGCCGTGCGCGACGCGCCGCCGCGCTCGTGGACCTGGTGGTGCGAAAGTACGCGCCTCTGCCGGCAGCGAGCCTCACCTATCTCATACGGCTGCTCGGCTACGGCGCGCCGCATCTCTCAGCGCAGACGCAAGCCGCGCTGCGCCTGGCACGCGAGGAACATCTGGCAAGCTGCCGCATCGACGGCACCACCTGGTACTGGCCCGCCGGCGAGAACCCGGCCTCGAAGCGCCATGCACCCGACGACGCTGTGCGCCTGCTCGCACCCTTCGACCCCGTGGTGTGGGACCGTCGCCGCTTCGAGCTGCTGTGGGGCTGGACATACAAGTTCGAGGCCTACACGCCGGCGCCGAAGCGGCAGTTCGGCTACTACGCGCTGCCGATGCTCTGGCACGACCGCGTGATCGGCTGGGCCAACATGAGCGCACCGGAGGGCCGGTTGCAGCCGGCCTTTGGCTACGTCAACAAGAAGCCCCGCGATGCGGCATTTCGCCAGGCACTCGATGAAGAACTGCACCGCATGACGCAGTTCCTGGCCGGCCGCTGAGCCGCCCCGGCAGAATCCCCGCGCCGCTGAAGGTCTGGCGCACGGGCGACAACCCGCGTCGCCGCGGGCTTCTAGAATCGCCCCGTCGTCCGGCATGCCGGATGGCAAGCGTTCTCAGGGCGGGGCGAAATTCCCCACCGGCGGTAATGGCGGCTTCTTCGAAAGAGGGTCGCACGAGCCCGCGAGCGCCCGCGGCCTGCAATGGGTTGCGGGGTCAGCAGATTTCGGTGCAATTCCGAAGCCGACGGTCACAGTCCGGATGAAAGAGAGCGCGAAATGCGGGCCGGCCTGTGCGCTTTCCATTGGAGCGCGCGGTCTGCCCTGCGGTTTCGTGCGCCCTGATTCAGGAAACCTGCTTTCAAGCAAGAGGCACACCATGAGTCAGATCAACGACCTTCCCCTTTCCGCCATCGACGCGTCGGGCAAACCGCGCGGCGAGCGCATCGCATTCGTCGAGGCGCAGTGGCATTCCGACATCGTCCACCAGGCGCGCGACGCCTTCCTTGCCGAAATGGAACGGCTCGGCGTGGCGCGCGATCTCATCGACGTGTTCGACGTGCCGGGCGCCTTCGAGATTCCGCTGCATGCCAAGCGGCTCGCCAACTCTGGCAAGTACGCGGCCATCATCGGCTGCGCACTGGTGGTGGATGGCGGCATCTACCGGCACGAGTTCGTGGCCAGCACCGTAGTCAGCACGCTGATGTCGCTGCAACTCGAAACCGACGTGCCGATTTTCTCGGCCGTGCTCACGCCGCACCATTTCCACGAACACGTGGAGCACCGCAAATACTTCCACCGGCACTTTGCCGTCAAGGGCACTGAAGTAGCCGAAGCCTGCGTGAGGACACTCGAAGGGTTGAAGAAGGTCGACGCGGCGCTGGCCATCGCGTGACAAGCGGCACGGGGCTGCAGTAATCTGGGCGGATGGCTTCTTCATCCGCTTCCAACGACCGATACACCCTCTACGGCGCCCCCGGTTCGGGCGCAACGCCCGTTCATGCGGCGCTGACGCTGATCGGAGCGCAGGTCGACGTCGTCGACGTCTCGCCGTGGGAAAGCGAGTCCGAACGCGAGCGCATGGCAAGAGTCAATCCGATGCGCCAGGTGCCTGCGCTCGTGCTGCCTTCCGGCGAAGTGATGACCGAGAGCGCGGCCATCCTGATCTGGCTCGGCGACCGCTATCCGGAAGCCGGGCTTTGCCCGGCGCCGGACGATCCGCTGCGTGCGCGCTACCTGCGATGGATGGTCTACCTGCCGGCGGCGATCTACTGGATGTACTGGGTGCGCGACGAACCCACGCGCCTCACACCGGATCCGGCGGCGCAGACCGTGATGCTTGAACGCACGGCCGAGCGCATTGCGCACTGCTGGCACCTGATGGACACGCAGATCGACGAACCCGCGCCCTACCTGCTCGGCGAGAAGCTGAGCATGCTTGACCTGTACGTCACGGTGCTGTCGCGCTGGACGCCGCATCGCAAACGCTTCTATCGCGAAGCACCCCGCATGGCCGGCGTGGTGCGGCGTGTCGATGCCGATCCGCGTCTGGCCGAGTTCTGGGCGGCGCGCTTTCCTTTTTCTTTGGACCCGGAGACATGACCACACGCACGCCGACCACCGCCTACCCGATGACCATCTTCCACAAGCCCAACTGCAGCACCTCGCGCAATGTGCTGGGCTTGATCCGGGAGAGCGGCGTGGAGCCCGAGATCGTTCTTTACCTGGAGACACCGCCCACGAAGAAGAAGCTGCGCGAGTTGGCAAAGGCCATGGGCATGGGCCCGCGCGACCTGCTGCGCACGAAGGAAGCGCCCTACGAGGAACTGGGGCTGGCCGATCCGAAATGGACCGACGACCAGCTGTTCGACTTCATCGTCGCGAATCCGATCCTGCTGCAACGGCCGATCGTCGTTTCTCCACGCGGCACGTTGATGTGCCGGCCGTGGGCGCGCGTGCGCGAGATCTTGCCCGCGGCGTAGACCGAGCCGGCCCTTACGCGCGCTGCAGCAGCGCAGGCACGCCCGAAGCCAGCATTGCCACGCCCGATGCGGTCAGCAGGCCCAGCACCACCTTGCGGAACGCCGTCTCGCTGATGCCGATATAGAGCCTCGCGCCCAGCAGCACCGGCACCGCCACGGCCAGCGCCACCAGCCCCAGCAGCGGCAACATCGAGCGGCCTATGCTGCCGCTCGCGACGTGGATTGCGAACGCCACCAGCAGCATCGAGAGATTGAAGTTCTGGATCACCGCGCGCTGCGTGTCGCGCTGAAAGCCGCGGAGCGTGCACCACAGCGTGGGAATGGTGCCCGAGAAGCCCCCGATGCCCGCCATGGCACCACCGATGCTTCCGGCGATGCCGTCGGCGATTCGCCCTCCGAAGGTGACCTTTGGCAAGTGCTGCGACATCAGCATGGCAGGACACCAAAGCACCAGCAGCACGCCCAGGCAGACCTTGAAGACCACGAGGTCGAGGTGCGGCAACAGCCACACGCCGAAAGGGACGCCGACCAATCCGCCAAGCACGAAGGGCCACAGCACATGCTTGTCGAAGCTTCGGCGCACGGTGACGGCGGCAATCACCTGGCCGGTGAGCGCGCCAAACAAGGCAAGGACCGCCGCCAGTTGCGGTTCGAGGGTCCAGGCCCAGACCGACATCGCCACCAGGCCAAAGGCGAAGCCCGACAGGCCCTGCACAAAACCCGCCAGCACGGCGCCGGCGATCACATACACATACAAGGCCTGCATGCGGCCGATGATATCGACCGCATCTGGTGCAAGCGCGAATCAGTCAGGCCGATGCCGGCACCAACGCCGTGCGGCGCACCCGCCTCACGTTGAAGGCGCTGGCAATCAGCACGGCCTGCACCAGTGCAAGGCCAACGATCACGCTCGTGTACTGCGCGTGGTCCATGAGGCGGCCGAACACCAGCGGAGCCAGGGCCTGTCCGATGTCGAGGCCCGCATACACCACGCCGTAGACGCGGCCCGTGGCGTTGGGAGGCGTCGAGCGCTTGACCAGCAAGTCGCGCGAAGGCCCGGCCACGCCGGAGACAAAACCCATGGCGCCGAACAGCACCGGCACCATCACGGGCGGAAATTGCGCAAAAGCGAGCACCAGCGCCAACACGGCCGCAATGCCGAAGCCGGTTCCCACGATGCGTTCGCAGCGCGACGGGTCGGAGGCGAGAAAGCCGCCGACCACCATGCCGCCCGCGCTGGCCACCATGTACACCGTGAGGCACACCGCCACCAGCGCCACCGGCACCGCGTGCAGGTGGCCTGCTGCCACCGGCGCGAAGGTCTGCACCACGCTGATCACGACGGCATAGAAGAAAAAGAAACCGAAGCACATCCACACGGCAGGAATGCGCAGGAAGTCGAACTCGCCGCCGATGGGTGCAGGCTCGCCGTGGCCGGTGGCCTTCTGCACCGTCTTCACGTCGAGCGAGAGCACGCTGCGATACGCCCAAAGCACCAGCAGCACCACGATTGCCAACGCACCGGCCGATGCCAGCGCCACGCGCCACGAGAACGCGATGGCAATCGGCACCACGAAGGCCGGCGCCAGCGCCCAGCCGAGGCTGCCGGTGATGCCGTGCACGCTATAGGCGTGGCCGAGCCGCGTAGGCGCCACCTTGCGGTTGAAGAGCGTGTAGTCGACCGGGTGGAACACGCCGTTGCCGATGCCGCCCACGATGGCGCACAGCAGCAGCATCCAATAGCTCTGGGCCAGGGCATAGCCGAAAGCCGCCAGCGCCAGCGCGCCAAGTCCCACGAAGAGCACCGGCCGCGGCCCCAGCTTGTCGACGATGAAGCCCGAGGCCGCCTGCACGATGCACGAGACCACGAAGAACACCGTCAGCACCGCGCCAAGCTCGGTGTAGCTGACGTTGAAAGCGTCCTTCAGCCAAGGGAACAGCGGCGCCAGGATCAGCTGGCTGAAGTGGCTGATGGCATGAGCCAGGCCGACCAGTCCGATCAGTTGCGCGTCGCCTCGCAAACTGGTGGAAGAAGCGGCTGTCGGGGAGGAGGATGAAGACATGGATTGCTACAAAAAACCGGGGCAGGCACCGATGCTATTCGTACCGGTCGCGGCAGAATGGCGATACAGCGACAACATTTGTCGAAACCATGCCAAGCGCCGTTTCCACCCCTTCCCAGGTCACCAGCGTGGCCTCGCTCACGCCGCATCTCTACGCGCCCGACGCCGTGCGGCCGCTGCGCGCCAAGGAACATTTCCTGAGCGCCGACACTTTCGTGGAGCTGCACCAGCACCCGTGGCCGCAGCTCACCTTTTCGACCCGCGGCGTGATCCGGCTCAGCACGCAGGACGGCAGTTACATCGTGCCGCCGTCGCGCGCAGTCTGGGTCCCGGCCAACATGCCGCACAGCATCATGCTGATCGAAGACGCCGAGCTGCGCACCGTGTACCTGCATGCCTGGCTCGGGCCGCCGTGGGAAAAGTGCGAGGTGCTCGAAATCAGCCCCTTGCTGCGCGCTCTGATGCTCGCGCTCGACACCACGCCCGACGGCCTGCCGACGGCCGATCCGCATGCGGCGCAGCGCGAACGCATGATCGCCCCGCTGCTGGTGGACGAACTGGAGCGCGCCACGCAGATCCGCATCGACGTGCCGCTGCCCACCGACAAGCGGCTGCGCCAGCTGTGCGAAACGCTGCTGCGCAATCCGGCCGACCGGGCCACGCTGGCCGAGCGGGCCGCGGCCATCGGCGCCAGCGAGCGCACGGTGGCGCGGCTTTTCCGCGACCAGCTCGGCATGAGTTGGCAGCAATGGCGGCAGCAGGCCGTGATGGCACACGCGCTGCCACTGCTCGCGCGCGGCATGGCCGTGAGCCAGGTGGCGGCAGCCAGCGGCTATGCCACCGACAGCGCGTTCTGCGCCATGTTCAAGGCAGCCACCGGGCGCTCGCCCACTTCGTTCCAGCACCGCAAGCGCTCCGCTGCCATCTCTTGAATGGCGCCGAGCCGTCACGGGGCTCTGGCAAGATCCAAGGGCTGAAGAAACAACGGACCACCCCGACCGACCTGCCCATGGCGCCCCTTCCCCGATCGCATCGCCCCAAGACCTGGACCATGGACATCGGCGAGCGGATGCGCCGCCTCTTCTGGCTCAAGGCGATCGGCACCACGGTCTTCACCTGGCTTTTCTTCATCGGCTACTTTCACCTGCTGCGCAATCCGGCCTATCCGGTCGCGGTGATGCCGCTCACGGCCCTCGACCGCCTGATTCCGTTCCAGCCCTATGCGCTGGGCGCCTACCTGTCGCTCTGGTTCTATGTGGGCATCGCGCCCGGGCTGCAGCTGAGCTTTCGCGAGCTGGTGGTCTATGGGCTCTGGATTGGCGCGCTGTGCCTCACGGGCCTGGGCTTTTTCTACTTCTGGCCGACACAGATACCGCCGCTTGCCATGGACGTGTCGGGCTACCCCGGCTTTGCCATGCTGCAGGGCGTTGATGCCGCGGGGAACGCCTGTCCCTCAATGCACGTGGCCGTGGCCATCTTCACGGCCATCCGGCTCGACCACGTGCTGCGCGAGGCACGCACTCCATTGTTTCTGCGCCTTGCCAACTGGGCCTGGTTTGCTGCCATCGTCTGGTCGACGCTGGCCGTCAAGCAGCACGTGGTGCTCGACGCGCTGGCCGGCGCCCTGCTGGGAATGGCCTTCGCACTCCCTTCGCTGCGGTGGCGTCCGGAGCGCAGGAGCGGAGGCAATACTTTGGTTGGAGCGGATATCATTGGCCATCACTGACCCACAAGCCGAGCGAGGAAGGGGTCGATCTCATGGAGCGCCCCCAGGGCGGCGATCGATCAAGCGGCCGGCACACGACAACAGGCATCGCACGATGAGTTCGCTGAAGCAATTGCAGGACCTGATCCACGAGAAGTACGGTATCGAACCGTCGAAGCTCGACCCCCACGCATCGATGCGCGAAACCGGCGGGCTCGACTCGCTGGCATTGGCCGAATTCCTGTTTGCCATCGAAGACCACTTCGGCATCACCATGCCCGACGACGACGCGAACATCGACACGCTGGGCGAATTGGCCTTGCTGGTCGACAAGGTCAGGGCCGCGAAGACAGCGTGAACCACGAGGTCTGCGTCACCGGACTGGGCGTCATGGCGCCGCATGGCGGCGAGCCCGGCACGCTGTTCCAGGCCCTGCTGGACGGCCAATCGGCCCTCCAGCCCATCTTTCCCGACCTGCCCAAGCCGGCTGCCGCGGCCACGGTCGCGTTCGACGAAACACCCTGGTTCACCAAACTGCAGCTTGCGGGTGTCGACCGCGTGAGCCAGCTGGCCGTGGCGGCGGCCGACCTCGCGATGCGCGATGCAGGACTTGCCATGAGCAATGCCGATCCCGAGCGCGTAGGTGTGTACGCCGGCTGCGGAATGGGCGGCGCCGCGGCGCTCGAGGCGGCCTATCGCGGCAACGGGCGCGTGTCGCCGCTCACCATTCCCGCCTTCATGCCCAATGCGCCCGCCGCCCACGTGGCCATGCGCAACGGCGTGCAGGGCCCGGTGATCACCTACTCGGTGGCCTGCGCCTCGTCGTCAGTGGCCATTGCCGAAGCCGCCAAGGCCATCCAGCGCGGCGAGGTCGACGTGGCCATCGCTGGTGGCAGCGAGGCGCTCATCGTGCCCGGCGTGGTGCTCGCATGGCAGGCCATGCAGACACTGGCCAGCTTCCAGCCCGGCGAAGCAGCCGGCGCGGTGCGGCCCTTTGCCACCGACCGCAGCGGCTTCGCGCTGGGCGAAGGCGCGGCCTTTCTGGTGCTCGAGTCGGCCGAACGCGCGCGCAGCCGCGGCGCCCGCAGCTATGCCACGCTAGCCGGCTGGGGCCTCAGCAGCGACGCCACGCACCTCACCAAACCCGACGCTCCGGGACAGGCCCGCGCATTGCGCGCCGCCCTGCGCCAGGCCGGGCTGCAGCCGCGCGACGTGGGCTACTGCAATGCGCACGGCACGGCCACGCGCATCGGCGACGTGGTCGAGCGCAATGCGCTGGCGGATGTGTGGGGCGACGATCTCGGCAACCTGCGCGTCAGCTCCACCAAGGCGCTGCACGGCCACTTGCTGGGCGCGGCGGGAGCCATTGAAGCGCTCATCACTGTGCTTGCGCTGCACCGTCGGCAACTGCCGCCCAATGCCAACTGCAGCGAGATCGATCCGGCCTGCAGCCTGAACCTGGTGACGCAGAACGACACGGGCGCACCTGCGCTCGAAGCGGCCATGAGCAACTCCTTCGCTTTCGGCGGGACGAATTCGGTGCTGCTGTTCCGCCGCGCGTGAACCCAAGTTCCGTCGGGGGTATGCTGACGATGGAATCTTCATTCATATCCACAGACGGGGTTCGTCATGCGCTTTCGCTTCGCACTGGTTTCTCTCGCGCTGGTCGCGGCAAGCGGCACAGTTTCGGCCCAGTCGGACCTCCTCGGCAAGCTGAAGGACCAGGCCGGTTCGTCGCTTGGCGAAAACCTCGGTTTCAAGATGCCCGCCATCGGCTCCAGCACCATCGGCAGCGCGGCCGGCGTGCTGCAGTACTGTGTCAAGAACAATTACCTGGGCGGCGATGCGGCCTCGGTGAAAGACAAGCTCCTTGCCAAGATCACTGGCCAGAAGCAGCAGGAAAAGAACTTCGATAGCGGCGCCAAGGGCCTGCTCAAGGGCGGGGACGGCAAGACGCTCAACCTCAAGATGCTCTCGTCGAAGCTGAAGACGAAGGCCTGCGACTACGTGCTGAAAAACGCCACCTCCCTGATCTGACGGCGCTCCTGCGTGCAACGCGCGCGGCGCACCGCGCACGTGCCGTCCCGCTTCTTCCGTGCGCTCGTAACGCTTCATGAATCCGGCAGCCTCTTCCTCTTCTTCCATTTCCTTGCGCCAACGTCTCGCGCGCTGGGTTCCCTGTCTCGCATGGCCCCGCCCTTCCGCCGCGCTGCTGCGCAATGAGGCGATGGCGGGCCTCACGGTGGCGCTGATGGTCATTCCGCAGGGCGTGGCCTATGCGGCGCTGGCGGGTATGCCGCTGGTTACCGGCGTCTATGCGGCACTGTTCCCGGCGCTGGTTGCAGTGATCTTCAGTTCCTCGCAGCGGCTGTCGGTCGGCCCCACCGCGCTCACCAGCCTGCTGGTGGGCGCCTCGCTCGCGCCGCTGGCGGTGCCCGGCAGCACCGAATGGGTGGCGATGGCGGTGTGGCTCACGCTGATCTCGGGGGCCATCCAGATGGTGCTGGGCGCGGGGCGTTTCGGCTGGCTGCTGCGGCTGGTGAATTCGCCGGTGCTGATTGGCTTCACACAGGGCGCCGCCGTGCTGATTGCGATTTCTCAGTTGCCGGCGCTGCTCGGCTTCACGGGCCGCACCATTCCCCAGGTGCTGCAGGGCGGTCCGTTGCCAGACCTTGTCGCCATTGCCTTCGGGCTCGGCAGCATCGCGGTGCTGTGGCTGGGCAAGCGGCTGGCGCCGCGCTTTCCGACCACCATGGCGCTGGTGGCAGGCGCCGCGGCCATCAGTTGGACGGTCAACTACGCATTGCGCGGCGGCGCCGTGGTGGGCAGCCTGCCTTCTGGCCTCCCCTCCTTCTACTGGCCGGGCCTCTTGCCCTTGAACACCTTCAGCGCGCTGGTGCTGCCCGCGCTGATGATCACGCTGGTGAGCTTTCTGGAGACGGCATCGAGCGCCAAGATCGACAACGCGCGCGCCGGCACGCTCTGGAACGAGAACCAGGACTTGATCGGCCAAGGGCTGGCCAAGCTGGCTTCAGGGTTCACGGGCGCCTTTCCCACCAGTTCGTCTTTCTCGCGATCGGCGATCACACTGTATGCGGGCGCGCAGACCGGGTGGGCCACGCTGTTCAGCGTGGCGGTGGTGGCCGGCGCGCTGCTGTGGCTCATGCCGCTGCTTTATCACGTGCCGCAGGCCGTGCTGGCGGCGGTAGTGGTCACGGCCATTCTCGGGCTGGTGAAGCCGGCGAGCTTCGTCGCGCTGTGGCGCGTGTCGCGCATCGAGGCCGGCATCGCATTCGGCACCTTCGTGCTGACCATTGCCACCGCGCCGAGCATCTACTGGGGCGTGCTGGGCGGGCTCCTCGCGAGCATGGCGCACTACATGTACCGCCACCTGCATCCGCGCATCATCGAGGTGGGCCTGCATCCCGACGGCAGCCTGCGCGACCGCCACCTCTGGAAGTTGCCGCCGCTGGCACCGCACCTCTATGCGCTGCGCATGGATGCCGAACTCGACTTCGCATCGGCCTCCACGCTCGAGCGCGCACTCACGGTCGCCCTTGCCGAGCGCCCCGACCTGACGGACGTGTGCCTCTTTGCGCAGCCCATCAACCGCATCGACATCACGGGCGCTGAAGTATTCGGCTCGATCCGCCGGATGATGGAATCCAAGGGCGTGCGCCTGCACTTGAGCGGCCTGAAGCTGCCGGCCATGCAGGTGCTGGAGCGTGCCGGACTGCTTACAGCGGGGCCGATGCTTTTCAGCTACCGCACCGATGCAGAGGCGCTGGCTGCGCTGGCGCAGCCGGAAGAAGCTCAGCGCGCCGAGACAAAAGGCTCGACAGAAGCCGACTTGATCTCGTAGCCGCTCACGCCCATGTCCACCGAGGAATAGCGCGCCGCCTTCAGCAGCCCGCTGACCCGCACCGTGCCCATCGCGTGCAGGCCCTTCACGGTGTCGGCCGCGATCACGTGCACGATCTGGTTGGCGGGCGGCGGCGGGGTATGGATGCAAGCGCCGAAGTAAGGCACCAGCAGAAACTCGCGGATGCCGCCTTGCGTGTTGTCGAGCGGAACGACGAAGCCCGACAGCCGCGCGGACGTGCCGTCGAGCGCCACGTTGACCGGCGCGTTGTCCCAGACGGCGCGCATCTCGTCCAGCATCTGAATCGCGCGCGGGTCGTTGTCGCGCAGCGATTCGAGGCTGATGTTGCGGTAGCGCTTGGTCGGATCCCAGTTCTTGGGAACGAGCTCTTCCCACTTGAGCTCCTGCACCGGGCCCGCGGTCGCCGCCTTCGTGTCGGAATCCGGGCCGCAGCCCGCCAGGGCAGCCGCACCCAGAGCCAGCAGGAATGCCGGCAAGACGCGGCGGAGGAAGACTCTCATGGCCTCCATTGTGCGTCGGGGCCGTGTCATTCAGCTTAGCGGGGCCTTAAAGGTCAGTCCCGCACCGGGCCGCGCAGGTTCTTGATCTGCGAACGCTGGCTCTTGCCTTCGAGTCGGCGCTGCTTCGAGCCGTAGGTCGGCTTGGTCGGGCGTCGCACGCGCGGCGGCGTAGCCACGCTATCGACCACCGCCTGCAGGCGCGCGAGCGCGTCGGCCCGGTTCATCTCCTGCGTGCGGTGCTGTTGGGCCTTCAACACGAAGACGCCTTCCTGCGTGATGCGGCTGTCGCGCAGCGCAAGCAGGCGTTCCTTCACGTCAGGCGGTAAAGAGCTCGCGTGGATGTCGTAGCGCAAATGCACCGCGCTCGACACCTTGTTGACGTTCTGCCCGCCCGCACCCTGCGCCCGAATGGCGCTGATCTCTACCTCGTCAGGGTCGATGAGAAGGGGTGGGCGAAGCATGAAGGCAAGTGTGCCTTCAAACGCGTTCGAAGACGGGGGCGTGCCTACTCGCCGCGCGCAGGCCGGGCCCGCACGTCGGTCACGTCGCCCGCGGGACGCAGGGCCAGCGGGCTGCGCACCGATTCGCCGCGCGCACGCGCATTGGCCATGTCGGCCGCGGTGGGCTCGGTCGGCTGTGCCGCATTGCGAAAACGCTCGAAGCCCGAGCGCGGGTTGAAGCGCCCGCCCATCGAAGCCATCCAGGGCGTCACGGGCTTGCCCGTGATGCGCCCCCAGGCGTAGCGCACGCTCCACACAGCCGCAAGCAGCATGACCGCCACCGCGAGACTGGCCGCAAAAACCAGGCCAAGAAGCAGAAGAATGACGCGAAATATGAAGTTCATCATCCGACTTTAGGCCGCAATGGCCTCCGATGGTTCCCCGGCCTTTGTGAACGAGAACTGGCCTGGGGTCCGGATCGGATCGGTATTCACTTCGATCGTGTCCTTCGGCCCGAAGCTGCCGTCGAGCAGCAGCCTGGAGAGCGGATTCTCGATGCGCTGCTGGATGGCGCGCTTCAGCGGCCGTGCGCCGAACACCGGGTCGAAGCCGACCTTGGCAATCTCGGCCAGCGCCGCGGGCGAGACTTCGAGCCCCAGGTCCATCTTCGCGAGCCGCGCCTGCAGCACCTTGAGCTGGATCGCGGCAATCGATTCGATGTTTTTCGCGTCGAGCGCATGGAACACCACCGTCTCGTCGATGCGGTTCAGGAACTCGGGGCGGAAGTAGTTCTTCAGCTCATCCCACACCGCTTCCTTGATCTCTTCGGCCGGCTGGCCCACCATGGCCTGGATGATCGGCGAGCCGATGTTGCTGGTCATCACGATCACGGTGTTCTTGAAGTCGACGGTACGGCCCTGGCCGTCGGTCAGGCGGCCGTCGTCGAGCACCTGCAGCAGCACGTTGAACACGTCGTGATGGGCCTTCTCGACCTCGTCGAGCAGCACCACGCTGTAGGGCTTGCGGCGCACGGCTTCCGTGAGGTAGCCGCCCTCCTCGTAGCCCACGTAGCCCGGCGGCGCGCCGATCAGGCGGGCGACCGAATGCTTCTCCATGAACTCGCTCATGTCGATGCGGATGAGGTGGTCTTCGCTGTCGAACATGAAGCCCGCAAGCGCCTTGCACAGCTCGGTCTTTCCCACGCCGGTGGGGCCGAGGAACAGGAAGGAGCCAGTCGGGCGGTTCGGATCGGAAAGGCCCGAGCGCGAGCGGCGGATCGCGTTGGCAACCGCGCCGATGGCTTCGTCCTGCCCCACGACGCGTTCGTGCAGCTTGTCTTCCATGACGAGCAGCTTGTCGCGCTCGCCCTGCATCAGCTTGGCGACCGGAATGCCGGTGGCGCGCGCCACGACTTCGGCAATTTCTTCCGAGCCGACCTGTGTGCGCAGCAGCGTGGGCGCGCTCGACTTGCCCTTGCTCGCCTCGCTCTCCTCGGCTTCGCGCAGGCGCTTTTCCAGGGCCGGCAGCTGGCCGTACTGCAGTTCGGCGAGCTTGTTGAAGTCGCCCTTGCGCTTCCACTCCTCGATCTCGAACTTGATCTTGTCGATGTCCTCGCGGATCTTCGCGCTGCCTTGCGCCTGCGCCTTCTCGGCCTGCCAGATCTCGTCGTAGTCGGCAATTTCCTTTTGCAGGCGCGCAACCTCGTCCTCGATGAGGCCGAAGCGCTTCTGCGAGGCCTCGTCCTTTTCGCGGCGCACGGCTTCGCGCTCGATCTGCAGCTGAATGAGGCGACGGTCCAAGCGGTCCATGACCTCGGGCTTGGAGTCCATCTCGATCTTGATTTTGGCCGCGGCTTCATCGATCAGGTCGATGGCCTTGTCGGGCAGGAAGCGGTCGGTGATGTAGCGGTCGCTCAGCTCGGCCGCGGCCACGATGGCCGGGTCGGTGATCTGCACGCCATGGTGCACTTCGTACTTTTCCTGGAGGCCGCGCAGGATGGCGATGGTCGCCTCCACGCTCGGCTCGCCCACGATGATTTTCTGGAAGCGGCGCTCAAGCGCGGCGTCCTTCTCGATGTACTTGCGGTATTCGTCGAGCGTGGTGGCGCCCACGCAGTGCAGCTCGCCGCGCGCTAGCGCCGGCTTGAGCATGTTGCCCGCGTCCATCGCGCCTTCGGCCTTGCCTGCGCCGACCATGGTGTGCAGCTCGTCGATGAAGACGATGGTCTGGCCCTCGTCCTTGGCGAGTTCATTCAAGACGGTCTTGAGGCGTTCTTCGAACTCGCCGCGGTATTTGGCGCCGGCCAGCAGCGCAGCCATGTCGAGCGACAACACCCTTTTGCCCTTGAGCGATTCAGGCACCTCGCCCGCGACGATGCGCTGCGCCAGGCCTTCGACGATGGCGGTCTTGCCCACGCCCGGCTCACCGATGAGCACCGGGTTGTTCTTGGTACGGCGCTGCAGCACCTGGATGGCGCGGCGGATTTCCTCGTCGCGGCCGATGACCGGATCGAGCTTGCCCAGCCGGGCGCGCTCGGTCAGGTCGAGGCAGTATTTCTTGAGGGCTTCGCGCTGGCCTTCCGCGTCGGCGCTGTTCACGCCCTGGCCGCCGCGCACGGCATCGATGGCCGATTCGAGCGACTTGCGGGTCAGGCCGTTTTCCTTCGCGATGCGGCCGATGTCCGACTTGCTGTCGGCCACGGCCAAAAGGAAGAGCTCGCCTGCAATGAACTGGTCGTTGCGCTTGATGGCCTCTTTCTCGGTCGCCTGCAGCAGCTTGCCGAGCTCGGGCCCGACCTGCACGATGTCGTGGCCCTGCACTTGCGGCAGCTTCTTGATAGCCGCCTCGGCCGCGTTCGCCAAGCCGTGGACGTTGACGCCGGCGCGTTCCAGCAGGGCGCGGGGCCCGTCTTCCTGGCGCAGCATCGCGACCAGCAGGTGGGCCGGTTCGATGTAGGCGTTGTCGTTGCTGAGCGCGAGCGTCTGCGCATCGCCCAGCGCTTCCTGGAATTTGGTGGTGAGTTTGTCTTGTCGCATGGTGGTGTTCCTGCACTCAAAATAGGACTGTTCGGGCGCGATTCAAGGTGCCCGGCGCTTCGGGCACGTCTATTGCACTGTGCCCGCTCATCTTTCGAATGGAGTCGATCATGGTTTTTTCAATGCAGCGCCCCCATCCGGCTCGCCGGGCGCTCGGCGTCGGCCTCCTTGTAGCGGCCTTTGGCCTGACCGGTCTTGCGCACGCGCAAGGCACGCCCATCCGCCTGCTGGTCGGATTTCCGGCCGGCGCCGGCTCGGACGCCATTGCACGCACGCTCGGCGAAAAACTCAAGGACGTGCTGGGCGTGCCGGTGGTGGTGGAGAACCGCGCCGGCGCGGGCGGACAGATTGCGGCGCAGGCGCTCAAGGCAGCCCCGGCTGACGGCCATACGCTGTTCCTCTCCCACGACCACTCGATTTCCATCCTGCCGCAGGTGGTGAAGAACCCAGGCTTCAACCCCGCCACCGACTTCGTGCCGGTGGCCGGCTTCGCCACCTTCGCCAACGTGCTGGCCGTCTCGGGCGGCACGCCGGCCAAGAGCATTGATGAATACGTGAAATGGGTTCGTACCCAGCGCGGCGGCAAGGAGACCATCGGCATCCCCGCGCCGGCTTCGATCCCCGAATTCCTGGTGAAGATGATCTCGGAAAAATACAAGATCGACGTGCAGCCCGCGCCCTACCGCGGCAGCGCGCCAATGACGGCGGACATGCTGGGCAACCAGATCACCGCCGGCATCGCCTCGGTGCCCGACTTCATAGAGAACCACAAAGCTGGCAAAGTGCGCATCGTGGCCTCGATCGGTGCCAAGCGCCAGGCTGTGCTTCCGAACGTGCCTACCTTCACTGAGTTGGGCTTTTCCAATCTTGAAGACCTGCCTTACTACGGCATCTTCGCGCCCGTTGGCACGCCGCAGCCCATTATCGACAAGTACGGCGATGCGCTGCAGAAGGTGCTGGCGATGCCCGACGTGAAGCAGAAGCTCACTGCAATGGGCCTGACGGTGGCGTACGAGCCGCAAGGCCAATTCGCGGGCCGCGTGCGCACTTACACGCAGACTTGGGAGCGGATCATTCAGTCGAGCGGGTTCAAGCCGCTGTAGCTGTTCACAGGCAGGGGCGCCGCTGTGACCCGAATCCTCCCAGCGCGCCGGCCCTGCCACAGACGTCGCGGCAGTGGCACGCCCTTGCACGAAGTCCACACAACGAGTTTCGTTGGAGCAAGTACCGGAGATAGCACGCGCTTCGGATGGCTCACGCGCCCGCCGGAGATCTGCATTCTTTCACGGTTCGTTTACCGCAATCGGGGAGGCACTGCGGCTTTGACTATTTCGGCCAACCACAATGGGTCATGGCCAACCTCAGCCCCCAACTGCAAGCGGCGCTGGCTCAGCTCGCAGCTCAGCCCGGCGTGACTCCCACGCAGAAGGCGCGACTGCGCGCCGCCGTCGCCAGCGATTCCCGGTTGGTGAAGCAATGGAACCAGGACGCATCCCGATGATTGCCCGCAAGCTCATATTGCCGATGCTTGCAACACTGGCCCTGAGCGCCTGTGCTCATGCCCCCGCGCCTGACTCCAAAAAGACCATGCCGATGAATGCATCTGCGAAAGCCTACCGTCCCCACACGCTGGATGAGCACCCCGACCCCTATCCGCGCCGCAACGAACAGACAGGACTGTTAGAGCCCTCCCCCCCTCAATTCCGGCGCTTGCTTGATTATTTTTTTACGCGCAACGACGTTGTGGTGCAGATCATCCCCCGACGCGAAGGAGACGTTCCTGACGAAAAGCTGCGACACGCGTGCGTAGAGAGGATTGATGTCCGCCGCTTCGGCAAAGGATCAAGGCCATGACCGACCTCAATCCCCAACTGGAGAGCGCCCTCTCCCAATTCGCTTCCCAACCCGGTGTCACTCCCTCGCAGGAAGCACAACTGCGTGCCGCCGTCGCCAGCGATGCCCGATTGCTGGAGCAATGGAACCAGAAGGCATCCCGATGATTGCCCGCAAGCTCATATTGCCGATGCTTGCGGCGCTGATGCTGGGTGCCTGCGCCCAAGTCCCACCAACCCTACTCAAAGAGGCTGCGCCCATGACCATGTCTGCAGGAACCTACCGCCCTCACACGCTGGATGAATACCCCGAACTCACACCGGACGAGATCGGCCGACGAATGCTCAAGCTGATCGACAGCCTCAAATCCTTCGACGAGTTGTCGTTGGAGCGGGTGCGGGAGGTGACGCGGCTGCCTCTGTACGACATTCCTGAGACGACTTCACACGGTTTTGGGATGCACTTACCAGCGTCGGGTTGGCGCTATGTCTTTGCTTATTACAACAACCCCAAATCCCCAGATTTGAAAAACATCAGCTACAACTTCATCAATAAGAATGAAGCCGCCGATATGGCACCAGTCTGTACGATGGACTACGACGCTTACGTGACTGCGCTAAAGGGCATGGGATTTCAGGAACGGGAGGACATGGCCCAGTACGAAACGTATCCGACGTTGCCGCCCCGTCTCAATGAACGGACAGGGCTCCTCGAAACGCCTCCACCCAAGTTCCGGCGCCTGCCAGTTTATTTTTTTACGCGCAAAAGCGTCGTGGTGCAGATCACCCGTTGGCGCGAAGCGGATGCCCCAGACGAAAAGCTGCGCCATGCCTGCGTGCAATCCATCGCCGTCAGATAAACCATGGCAAACCCCAATTCCCAGCTGCAAACGGCCCTTGCCCAATTCGCCGCCCAACCTGGCCTCACACCCGCGCACGAAGCGCAGCTGCGTGCTGCCATGGCCAGCGATGCCCGATTGCAGGAGCACTTAAACCAGGCTGCTACCGACGGCGACCTCAAGGGCTTTGCGCTGTCGCAGGCTGGTGCCCAACCGAATCTGACCGGCACGTACGACAAGGCTTCCGGCGTCGTGACCCTGCCGTCCAGCAGTTTTGCGCCCACCGGCACAACCGCCAGTGCAGACTTGAGCGCGGCGCTGCGTCTGCAGGACATGTCGCTGCGCTTTGCCCACGGCGACTACGACGACCCCGCCGGTAAGCTCTGCCGTCCGGTCACGCAGGAGATGGTGAACAACCTGCAATCGACCATCAACGGCTCGCCGGTGCTGGCGCAGGAGATGAAGAAGGCGGTCATGCCGCCGGGTCCGGGGCAGGAAGCGCCCTTGCAGCACTTTGCGCCGCTCAGCGGGACGGTGGCAGGCGGCACCTACAGCGGTGACACCAAGACCATGAGCTTGCCGCCGTCCAGTCTTTCAGGCAAGTTCAATTCGGCGGACATGACCTTTGTGCTGGGCCACGAAGTCCAGCATGCTTTCAATCACGCCGCCATGGCTGCGGCCAGTCAGTCTTTCAACACCGAGACCCGGCAGATCGCCCAAAGCAACAGCCTTGCGCACGACTACACGCGTCCCATCGGCAAGCTGACTCAGGCTTCGCGCGAGGATGAGGCCAGCGCGCAAATCGCGGGATGGAATGCATTGCTGAGTCAACGTCAGCAAATCAATCCAATGGCAGGGCTCAGTGAGATGCTGGGGACTGGAAATTTCAGGGTCAAAGATTTCGTCGAACTCGGATTGACACCCAACTCCGCCCAAGCCCGCCCCGGTCTGACTTTCAACCCCGACGCCACCCTGTCTCAAACCCCCGCCAACATTGCCGCAGCGGGGCAGTACTACTTCGACAAGCCGCCCAAGGGGACGCCCGGCGTACCGGAGAACCAAACCACCGGCATTGGCTTTCACGGAGATTCCGACTACCGCAACTACTACGGTGCCCATGCGGTGGGGCGCGCTATCGATATGGAGCGCTCCTACGCCCAGCCCATCAACGGCCATGCGCCGAGCATGCAGGTCGACATGTCTCGCCTGGGCCTGCGCGAAGACCTGATGGAGCGGAACGGCATCACCATCGGAAAAAACCCCGGCACGCCGCAGCCCTACAACGACACCAGCCAGTTGCCGCCGGCACCGCATCGTTTCGATCACACCAACACGCCGCCCGGCATGCCCAATAGCCATCAGCATGTGCCGGTGGTTCCCGGCGCGACAGGATCGCCCGGGGCAAAAGCCGGCGATCCACGCGATCCGGAGTCTGTTCAGCCTTCCGGCACACCCCAGGCGCAGCCGGAACTCTCGCCCACAGTCGACTTCTCCGCCTATCTCGACCGCATGCTTGCCGCCGCGCAGTCGGGCGACGACGCTTCCTTCCGCAAGATGACCCAGACCTTGGCCGATCTACCACCCGGACGCGAGCTGCGCGCCGAAGCCGTTGCCGCCGTAGACCAACAGGAGCAATTGGCCGCACAGCATCAAGCCCAACTGCAGCAAGCAGCGCAGGTCAGTGGCCCGGTCATGCGCATGTAACACCCAGTAGATCGCCATTGAACGGATCGGGAACGGGAGCGAAAAGGGGAAGAAATGAACGAAGAAAAAAGCATGGTTTTGGTCAGCAAGATTGCGGCACTTGTCGAGCAATTCGACCGTCACTGCGAGCTCGCCAGCGGACAGTTGCGCCACCTTGCGCAACAGATGCCGGGAGTGGTGCGGCAGTCGGTCGATGAGCACTTTCGTCGCATTCCCGACGAGGTGATGGGCAGCATCCGATCCGGAATCGAGCGGCCCGTCGTCGCCTATGAACAGCGTTTGCGCGAGGCGGGCGAGCAGTTGCAGCGAGCATCGACTGCACTCACCACACAACTACTGCGCGCTGAAACGCTGCACAAGCAATTGATCTGGAAAGTTGCCGGTATCACGCTGGGCAGTCTGGCGCTCCTTCTGGCAGGCGGAGGCTGGTTGTCCTGGCACTACTACGAAGAGATTCGCAAGAGTCAGGTGTCCGCCGATCTGATGGGGGCCTACAACCAGGCAGACGTCACGCTATGCGATGGCCGCTTGTGCGCCAAGGTGAGTAGAAGAGATAGGCAGCGCTATGGCGAATATGTTCCAGTCGAGTCCCGGTGAACCGTTGACGTTGGCGTTAGCCGGCAGGTCAAGGAGACACGGGCAGCACGCGGGTGAGGCAAGGCGAAGGCGGTGTCAGCGCACCGCCGATCACCGGAGGCTCGCTGCGATTCAGGCGTTGCCGGCGTCGATACCCCAGCGCGCCAGCGCCTTGTCATCGGCGACCCGCGCATCCACCCATCGTGCGCCGTCAGGCGTCTGTTCCTTTTTCCAGAACGGCGCCTGCGTCTTCAGGTAGTCCATCAGGAACTCGCAGGCCTCGAAGCTCTGGCCGCGGTGAGCCGAGACCACCGCCACCATCATGATCTGGTCGAGCGGCTGCAGCAGGCCCACGCGGTGGATCACGCGTGCGCCCAGGATGTCGAAACGCCGGTGCGCTTCATCGATCATGGCCTCGATGGCCTTCTCGGTCATGCCCGGGTAGTGCTCGAGTTCCATCGACGCGATGGCGCTGCCGTCATTGCGATCTCTTACGGTGCCGACGAAGCTGCAGACCGCGCCCACGCGTTTGTCGCCGGCACGCAACGCGGCGACCTCCTGTCCCAGGTCGAAATCGGCTGTCCGGATCGAAACGCGTGCATCGCTCATGCCGGGATTGTGGCACCGCGCTAGACTTCGGCAATGCCTTGCCACGCCACGCTTTCTTCGGTGCTTTTGCGCCTCGAAGGCAGCCGCGCGCGCCAGGGCAGCAAAGCCAAAAAACCAAAGCTCGTCTGACCGGAGCCGCGGTTCCGTCGTCGGATGAGCGACGGAACCTGCAAAGGCCTTGGCCCCGATTTGGGTTGCGCGCGCATCGAACGACGGTTCTTTTCCATCGGTCGATTCCCGTAAGGAAGCCTCGCGTGCCGCAACCATCTCACCCCTCCTCCCGCCCTGATTTCTCGGGCCTCTGGATTCCTCTTGTCACGCCGTTTCGCGGCGGCGCCGTCGACCATGCGGCGCTGTCGGCGCTGACACACCGGCTCGCCGATGACGGCGTGGCCGGTTTCGTGGTCTGCGCCTCGACAGGCGAAGCCGCAGCGCTCGATGAAGCGGAACAGCTGGCCGCACTCGACACGGTGCAAGCTGCCGCCGAAGGGCTGCCGATCATCATGGGTCTGTCGGGGTACCACCTGGGCAAGACAACAGCTTGGGTACGGCGGCTCGCCGAACGGCCCCTGGCGGGGCTGCAGGTGCCCGCGCCGCACTACATCCGGCCATCGCAGGCCGGCCTGCTCGAATGGTTCCGCGCCATTGCCGACGCCAGCGCCGCGCCGGTGCTGATCTACGACATTCCCTATCGCACCGGCGCGACCATTGCCCGCGAAACACTGCTGGCACTCGCCGAGCACCCGCGCATCCGCGGCATCAAGGACTGCGGCGGCGACATGGCCAAGACACGCGCCGTGATTGCGGATGGCAGGCTCCAGGTGCTGTCCGGCGAAGACCACCAGATCTTCAGCACCGTGGCCGAAGGCGGCGTGGGCGCCATCGCGGCGAGCGGGCATGTGCAAACGCGGCGCTTTGTGCAGGTGCTGCGCCTCCTGGCCGAAAACCGGCTCGCGGAAGCGCGCGCCGAATGGCAGCCGCTGCAGCCGTTGATCGAGATGCTGTTTGCCGAACCAAACCCCGGGCCGCTCAAGGCGCTGTTGGCGCACGACGGATCGATGAGCGACGAACTGCGCTCGCCGATGACCCGCGCATCCGATGCATTGCGCGAGCGCCTGGTGGCGCTGGACGCCCGGCTCAGCCGCCCGTAACGGGTGGGAAGAAGGCGACCTCGCAGCCTTCGCGCAGCGCGGCCGCCTCGTCGCTCATGGCCTGGTCGAGCGCCATGCGCACGGCCTTGCCGCGCGCCAGTGCCGTGGCGTACGCGCCGCCGCGGGCGATGAGTTCGTCGCGCAATGCGGCCAGCGTGGCGGCGCCGGTGTCGACGGTTTCACTGCTGGTGTCGAGCGCCTCGCGCACCGAGGCGAAGTAACGGATCTGGACCTTCATGGATGCGCCTCAGGCCAGCAGCGAGGCCAATGGAATGAACTTCACCGTGTCGCCGGCCTTGATGGTCTGGCCTGGCGGGTTGTCGATGACGCCATCGCCCCAGACCATCGACGTCAGCACGCCCGAGCTCTGGTTGGTGAACAGGTCGAGCCCACCTGCGGCATTGCGCCGCGCGCGCAAGAACTCGCGACGCTTGTCGGCGCGCGGCCAGTCGAAATCGGCACGCATCTGCACGGGCTCGGGTGCCACGCGCGTGGCGCCCTGCAGCGTTAACAGGAAGGGGCGAACGAGCAGCAGAAAGGTCAGGAAACTCGATACAGGATTTCCGGGGAGCCCTGTGACGTGGCAGCGGCCTTGCGCTTCGCCGCCGGCTCTCGGAATAGAGCCATAGGCGAAAGGCTTGCCGGGCTTCATCGAGAGCGACCACAACTTCAGTTCGCCGAGCGTCTGCACGGCCGCCTTGATGTGGTCTTCTTCCCCTACCGACACGCCGCCGGTGGTGATGATCAGATCGCTGTTCGCGGCCGCACCAAGCAGCGCCTCGATGGTGGCCTCGCGCTTGTCCGGAACGATGCCGAGGTCGTTCACCTCGCAGCCGAGCCGGTGAAGCAAAGCGCGCATGAAGAAGCGGTTGGAGTTGTAGATCGCGCCGGGCTTCATGGCCTCGGGCGCGACCTCGCCGGGCATCACCAATTCGTCGCCGGTGGAGAGCAACGCCACACGGGGCCGCCGTGCCACCTGGAGCCGGTCGAAACCTACGCTGGCCGCGAGGCCCAGCGCCGCGGGCGTCAGCCGATCACCCTTGCGCAGCACCACGTCGCCGGACGCCACGTCTTCGCCCGCACGGCGAATCCACTGGCCGGCTGCGGGAACGGTTTCGATGCGCACGGCGCCCAGAGTGCCTTCCTGCGGCAGCGCCTGCGCGTCTTCTTGCATCACGATGGCGTCCGCGCCTTCGGGGATCTGCGCGCCGGTGAAGATGCGTGCCGCGGTGCGGGCCGCGAGCGGCGTGCCGACGGTGCCGGCAGGAATGCGCTGCGCCACCTGGAGCACCGCACCGGGAGCGGCGCAATCGGCAACGCGCACTGCATAGCCGTCCATCGAGCTGTTGTCGCGCGGCGGCACGGTGAGCGCGGACACGAGGTCTTGCGCAAGCACGCGGCCATCTGCGTCGAAGGTGGCGACGCTTTCGGCGGGCAGCCTGGGCTGCGCCTTCTCGAGCAGGCTTGCCAGCGCTTCGTCGAGCGCCATCAGCGAGGGGCGCGAAAGAACAGCAGAATCAGCCATGGTGTTCGGGGTTGTATTCGAAGCGGCTGCCGCTGTCGATCAACCACTGCGCGATGCCCTCGATGTCGTCGAGGTCGAACAAGGGAAGGTTGGTGGGCGCCGGCAGTCCTTCGGGCGCGTTGGTGGCAATGGCGGTCACGAAGGCATCGTCGATGTACTTCGAAGGCCGGGGCGCCTGGCCTGCCTCGGGGGCGCGCCAGACTTCGATCTTGAGCAGGTCGCTGTGCTTGAAGCCTTCGACCAGAACCCAGTCGACGCCATCATGGAGCTCTGCAATGAGGTCGTGCACTGTCAGCTGCGCGGGCTGTTCGAATTCGCGGATCAGCGCGAGCCGCTTGTCCGATGCCACCACCACCTCGAAGGCCCCGGCCTCGCGGTGGCGGTAGGTGTCCTTGCCCGGATGATCGATGTCGAACTTGTGGTGCGCATGCTTGACCACCGACACGCGCTGGCCATGGAGCTTGAGCACCGGAATCAGGCGCTCGACCAGCGTGGTCTTGCCTGAACCCGAATACCCGGAAAAGCCGATCACCTTCATGTCGAGTTCCTGTGGCTGCCGTCTACGCGGCAGCCGAATGCAGATGCAGTTGCGAGGCAGCCGCCGCCATGCACGGCGTGCGACAAAGGTCAATCACAGTTCTGGGCGATATAGGCCTTCACGGCCTCTGCATCGGCCGGAAGCTTGACGACCCGCTTGGGCAGTGCCTCGATGCCTTCGAACCTGGCCGGCCGCGCGGGCTCGTGGCCGAGCGCCTCCACCAGCGTGGCTGCAAACTTGATCGGCAGCGCGGTTTCCAGCACCACCATCGGCACGCCGGGCGCGAGGTGTTCCCGCGCGGCCTTGAGACCGTCGGCCGTGTGCGGATCGACCAAGGTGGCAAAGCGCTTGTCGGTGTCGCGGATGGTGGCCAGCCGGTCAGCGTGGGTGCTGCGGCTGCTCTTGAAACCGAAGCGCTCCGCGGCTTGCTTGAAGGCAGGATCGCCGCTCAGATCGAAACGGCCCTGGCCGCCCAGCTCGTCCACGAACAGCGAGCGCAGCTTGGCGGCATCGCGGCCCACCAGGTCGAACACGAAGCGCTCGAAGTTGCTGGCCTTGCTGATGTCCATCGAAGGACTCGAGGTTTCATGCGTATCGGCCGCCGCGCGAACGCGGTAGATGCCGGTGCGGAAGAACTCGTCGAGCACGTCGTTCTCGTTGGTGGCGACCACCAGCGTCTGAATGGGCAGGCCCATCATGCGCGCCACGTGGCCGGCGCAAACGTTGCCGAAGTTGCCCGACGGCACGGTGAAGCTCGCCGGTTTGTCGTTGCTGGCCGTAGCCTGGAAATAGCCGGCGAAGTAATAGACGACTTGCGCGAGCAGGCGCGCCCAGTTGATCGAGTTGACCGTGCCGATACGGTACTTGCGCTTGAAGCCGAGGTCGTTCGACACCGCCTTGACGATGTCTTGGCAATCATCGAACACGCCGGTGATGGCGATATTGTGGATGTTCTCGTCCTGCAGGCTGAACATCTGCGCCTGCTGGAACGGGCTCATGCGGCCGTCCGGCGAGGTCATGAAGACGCGCACACCCTTTTTTCCGCGCATGGCGTATTCGGCGGCGCTGCCGGTGTCGCCGCTGGTAGCGCCCAGAATGTTCAGCTCCGCGCCGCGGCGGGCCAGTTCGTACTCGAACAGGTTGCCCAGGAGCTGCATCGCCATGTCCTTGAAGGCCAGCGTGGGGCCGTTGGACAAGGCTTCCAGGTACACGCCGTCTTCGAGCTCGCGCAGCGGCACGATCTCTTCGGTGCCGAACACCTCGGGCGTGTAGGTCTTGGCGCAGATCGCCTTCAGGTCGGCCGGCGGAATGTCGTCAATGTAGAGCGAGAGAATCTCGAAAGCCAGCTCTGCATACGGCAGCTTGCGCCACTTCGCGAGCGTGGCGGTGTCGATCTGCGGATACTCATCGGGCAGATAGAGCCCGCCATCGGGCGCAAGGCCTTCAAGCAAGATTTCGCAGAAACGCTTGCGGTCAGGGTGGCCGCGGGTGCTCAGGTAGTTCACGGTGTTCTCTTGCGCCGCCTTCAGGACAGCTCTTCCTTGCGGATGCGCACGATCGGCTGCAGCACGGTGGGCAGGGCCTGCAGTTCGGCGAGCACGTCGTTCACGGTGCCTTCTCGCGCGTCGTGCGTGAGGATGATCAGATCGGTCTGGGTGGAGCCTTCGCCGCCCACTTCGTCCGCTTCGCGCTGCAGCACCGCGTCGATGCTGATGCCGGCGGTGGCCAGCAGACCCGTCACCTTGGCCAGCACGCCGGCCTGGTCGGCCACGCGCAGGCGCAGGTAATAGCTGGTGACGACTTCGGCCATCGGCAGCACCTTCAGGTCGCTCATGGCATCGGGGTGGAAGGCCAGGTGCGGTACGCGGTGTGCGGCGTCGGCCGTATGCAGGCGCGTGATGTCGACGAGGTCGGCAATCACGGCGCTGGCGGTCGGCTCGCTGCCCGCGCCCTTGCCGTAGTACAGCGTGGTGCCCACGGCATCGCCGTGCACGACGACGGCGTTCATGGCGCCCTCGACGTTTGCGAGCAGCCGTTTCGATGGCACGAGCGACGGATGCACGCGCAGCTCGATGCCTTGCGCGGTGCGCTTGGTGATGCCAAGCAGCTTGATGCGGTAGCCGAGCTGTTCGGCGTACTTGATGTCCTGCGCGGCGAGCTTGGTGATGCCTTCGATGTGCGCCTTGTCGAACTGCACCGGAATGCCGAAGGCGATGGCGCTCATCAGCGTGACCTTGTGGCCCGCGTCGATCCCTTCGATGTCGAAGGTCGGGTCGGCTTCGGCGTAGCCCAGGCGCTGTGCCTCCTTGAGCACGGTCGCGAAGTCCAGGCCCTTGTCGCGCATCTCCGAAAGGATGAAATTGGTGGTGCCGTTGATGATGCCGGCCAGCCACTGGATGCTGTTGGCCGTGAGGCCTTCGCGCAGCGCCTTGATGATCGGGATGCCGCCGGCCACCGCGGCTTCGAAGGCCACCATCACGCCCTTGGCGTGCGCGGCCGCGAAGATTTCGGTGCCGTGCACGGCGAGCAGCGCCTTGTTGGCCGTGACCACGTGCTTGCCGGCCGCAATGGCTTCGAGCACCAGTTGCCGCGCAATGCCGTAGCCGCCGATGAGTTCGATGACGATGTCGATATCCGGGTTGGCTATGACGGCGCGCGCATCGCTGACCACTTTCACGCCCTCGCCCGCCACTTCGCGCGCACGGGCCTGGTCGAGGTCGGCCACCATCGTGATCTCGATGCCGCGGCCCGCGCGGCGCTTGATTTCTTCCTGGTTGCGCAGCAGCACCTTGAAGGTGCCGCTGCCGACCGTGCCTGCGCCGAGCAAGCCTACTTGGATGGGTTTCATTGGGAGATTCGCGTTGATGGTGATTTCATGAGCCGTTCTGGCTGCGCAAGCGATACAGCTCCAGGAACTTGGCAATACGGTGAATGGCTTCGCGCAGGTCTTCCTCATGCGGCAGGAACACGATGCGAAAGTGGTCGGGCGTGGCCCAGTTGAAGCCGGTGCCTTGCACCAGCATCACCTTGGTTTCCTTCAGCAGATCGAGAAAGAACTGCCGGTCGTCCGCGATCGGATAGACATTCGGATCAAGCTTGGGGAACATGTAGAGCGCGGCGCTCGGCTTGACGCAGCTCACGCCCGGAATGGCCGTGATCAGCTCATAGGCCAGGTCGCGCTGGCGCCGCAAGCGGCCGCCGTCACCCACCAGGTCGTTGATGCTCTGGTAGCCGCCAAGGGCGGTCTGGATGGCCCATTGCCCGGGCACATTGGCGCACAGGCGCATGTTCGAGAGCATGTTCAGGCCCTCGATGTAGTCTTCCGCGCGCTTCTTGTCGCCCGACACCACGAGCCAGCCCGCGCGATAGCCGCACGAACGGTAGCTCTTGGAAAGCGAATTGAAGGTGAGCGTGAGCACATCGGTCGAAAGGCTCCCGATCGCGGTGTGCTTCGCGTGGTCGTACAGCACCTTGTCGTAGACCTCGTCGGCAAAGATCACCAGGTGGTGTTCCCGCGCGATGGCCACGATGCTCTTGAGCAGTTCATCGGAATAGAGCGCGCCGGTCGGATTGTTCGGGTTGATCACCACGATGCCCTTGGTGCGCGGTGTGATCTTGGCGCGGATATCGTCGAGGTTGGGCATCCAGCCGTTGTCCTCGTCGCAGAGGTAGTGCACCGGTTTGCCGCCCGACAGGCTGGTTACCGCGGTCCACAGCGGATAGTCCGGCGCCGGAAGCAGCATTTCGTCGCCGTCGTTCAAGAGCGCGTTGGTGGCCATGGCGATCAGCTCGCTGGCGCCGTTACCCAGGTAGATGTCGTCCAGCGTGACGCCGGCAATGCCCTGCTTCTGCGTTTCGTGCATCACGGCCTTGCGTGCCGCAAAGATGCCCTTGCTGTCCGAATAACCCGCCGAACCCGGCAGGTTGCGGATCATGTCCTGCTGCACCTCTTCGGGCGCATCGAAGCCGAATACGGCAAGGTTGCCGATGTTGAGCCTGATGATCTTTTGGCCCTCTTCCTCCATCCGCTGGGCGGCCTCCATGATGGGGCCGCGGATGTCGTAGAGCACGTTGGCCAGCTTGGCCGATTTCTTGAACTGCTTCAAAGGGCCCTCCCGGGCGCGGGTTACTCGATGTCGAAAGGCCCTTGAAGGCCTCGTGTCACTGGGGAAAACCTATAATTTGACCACAGTTCCCAGTGCCCCGATGAAGCTCCAGCCTGACAAATCCGACGCCCAGTCCCTCACCGCCCACGGCCCTGGGTGGGTCGCGATCAACAACGAAAAGGTCGAGGGCAGCGTGGTGGTGGGCTCGCGCGGCGAGCGTTTCGAGTGGAATTGCACCCGGTTCGACCAGCTGGGGCCCGAGCATTTCGCCCAGCTTGCGTCGCTGGGCGCCGAATTGGTCATCTTCGGGAGTGGATCCCGCATCCGGTTTCCGCAGCCGGCCTGGCTGCAGCCCCTCATGGCCAAGCGCACCGGCGTGGAGACCATGGACACCCCGGCAGCCTGCCGCACCTACAACATCCTGGCCGGCGAAGGCCGCCACGTGATCGCCGCCCTGCTGGTTGAACCCCCCAGCAATGGCTGAGGGGGCGCTTTTCGGGGTAAAATACCGGGTTGCGAACAGGCCTGCTGCCCTCAGTTAGCAACGACCAATCCTCCATCTCGTCGAGTGTGCCTCAAAGCGCTCGATCCAATGGAAACCAACGGAGAAAACAAGATTCATGGCGATCGTTGTCAACAAACCCATTCCTGAATTCGACGCCAACGCCACGGGTGGCCTGAAAGTCTCGAATACCTCGCATCTCGGCCACGTGCTGGTCATGTATTTTTACCCGAAAGATAACACTCCGGGTTGCACGACCGAAGCCATGCAGTTTCGGGATCGTTACAAAGACTTCGAAAAGGCCGGTGCCACGGTGTTCGGCGTGTCCCGCGACAACATGAAGTCGCACGACGAGTTCAAGGCCAAGCTCGAACTCCCGTTTGAACTCATCGCCGATACCGAAGAAAAAATGTGCCACATGTTCGGCGTGGTCAAGAACAAGATCATGTACGGCAAGAAGGTCAAGGGCATCGAGCGCAGCACCTTCCTGATCGGCGCTGACGGCATCCTCAAGGCTGAATGGCGCGGTCTCAAGGTCCCCGGCCACGTCGACGACGTGCTCAAGGCGGTCAAGGCGCTCAAGAAGGCTGCCTGACCGTTACAACAAGCGCGGACTGTGCGCTTTTGCTTCAACCCGTGGGAAATGCCCAACGGACTGTGCAAAGAGCGCGAGACGCGTCGCCGCGGGTGTGCATAATGGCCTCATGCCGTTGAGCTCCACGACCGCATCCCCCGAACAAAGCCGCCTTGGTCTACAGGCGGCTTTTTCGTTTTCTGGTTTCCACTTCCTGCGAGCGACCTGACACATGCCACTGCCTCCCGCCCCCACGAAACGCGCCGCATTGCTCTCGCCGGATGCGCACGATGCGCCCGCCCGCTCCTCCCACAGGGGCTCGCGGCGCTCGGGCGAATCGCGCGCCGATTCGGCTTCATCGAGCGGCTCCCAGCCGCTTGAACTGTTCGACCGCAGCGCCGCAGATGCGGTAGGCGGCGGCACCGAGGCCGCGCCCGTGGCCCGCGGCAGGTCGAAACCCGCCCCCTCCCGCAGCGCCGAGCGCAACCAGGACCGCAATCAGGACCACAGGCCCGGCGCCCGCGGCGAGCCCGAGGCGCCGCCAGCCGTCTATGTGCCGCCGCCATTGCCAGCCGCGGCGCCACAGGTTCCAACCCGTGCCAAGCGCGCCAAAACCAATGGTCCGGCCAAACTCTTCGTGCTCGACACGAACGTGCTGCTGCACGATCCGATGTGCCTGTTCCGCTTCGAAGAGCACGACATCTTCCTGCCGATGATCGTGCTGGAAGAACTGGACGGCCACAAGAAAGGCACCACCGAAGTGGCGCGCAACGGCCGCCAGACCAGCCGCACGCTCGATGCCCTGGCCGCGGCGCAGGACGCTGATATCGCCAAGGGCCTGAAGCTGGACACCACGGGCCATCGCGAGGCCGGCGGCAAGCTGTTTTTCCAGACGGCGCCGCTCGACTATTCGCTGCCGGTCAGCCTGCCCCAGGGCAAGGCCGACAACCAGATCCTGGGCGTTGTGCAGGCGCTGCGCGATGTCTACGCCAAGGACCAGCCCGGCCGCCCGAAGCAGGAAGTGGTGCTGGTGTCCAAAGACATCAACATGCGCGTCAAGGCGCGCGCCCTCGGCCTTGCAGCCGACGACTACCAGAACGACAAGACGCTGGAAGACGGCGACCTGCTCTACGCAGGTTCGCTCGCGCTGCCGCCCGATTTCTGGACTCGCCAGAGCAAGACGGTCGAGAGCTGGCAAAGCGGCAGCAACACCTTCTATCGCGTCAGCGGGCCGCTGGTGCCCAACCTGTACATCAACCAGTTCGTCTACTTCGAGGCGCCGGGCGAGCCGAGCATGTATGCGCGCGTCACCGAAATCCGCGACAAGACCGCAGTCTTCAAGACCCTGAAAGACTACAGCTCGGGCAAGAACGCGGTGTGGGGCGTGAACACGCGCAACCGCGAGCAGAACTTCGCGATGAACCTGCTCATGGACCCCGAAGTCGACTTCGTCACGCTGACGGGCACCGCCGGCACCGGCAAGACGCTGATGGCGCTGGCCTCGGGCCTGACGCAGGTGCTCGACGACCGCCGCTACACCGAGATCATCATGACCCGCGCGACGGTAAGCGTGGGCGAGGACATCGGCTTTCTGCCGGGTACCGAGGAAGAAAAAATGGGCCCCTGGATGGGCGCCCTCGACGACAACCTCGAGTTCCTGGCCAAGGGCGACGGCGGCGGCGCCGGCGAGTGGGGCCGCGCGGCCACCAACGAGCTGATCCGCAGCCGCATCAAGGTCAAGAGCATGAACTTCATGCGCGGGCGCACCTTCCTCAACAAATACGTGATCATCGACGAAGCGCAGAACCTGACGCCCAAGCAGATGAAGACGCTGATCACCCGGGCCGGCCCGGGCACCAAGATCATCTGCATGGGCAACCTCGCTCAGATCGACACGCCCTACCTCACCGAAGGCTCCTCGGGCCTCACCTTTGCGGTGGACAAGTTCAAGGGCTGGCCGCACGGCGGGCACATCACACTGGCGCGCGGCGAACGCTCGCGGCTGGCGGACTTCGCAAGCGACGTGCTCTAGTCTTCCTACGATCCGATCAGGCCCGCGCATGCTCTTGAAGAGCATCGCGGGCTTTTTCTTTGGCGGCGGTGACAGGCTCCTGACAAGACGTTGTCAGGAGGCGGTCCGCACCATCGAGGCTCCTTCAACACAACAAACGAAAGAGAGTCCTCATGCAAAACGCAATCAGCTGGTTCGAGATTCCCGTAGCCGACATGGACCGCGCCCAAGCCTTCTATGAAACCGTGCTGGGCCGCAAGCTGCGCCGCGAAAGCTTCGGCAGCGAGACGCTGGCCGTGTTTCCCTACGAAAAACCCGCCGCCGGCGGTGCGCTGCAGGCCGGCGCGAACGCCAGCGCTCGCGCGGGAAGCGGCATCCGCATCTACCTTGACTGCATGCCGAGCATCGACGCGGTGCTCGAGCGAGTGGAGGCCGCCGGCGGCCAGATCGTAGCTCCCAAGTCCGCACTGCCGCCGGGCATGGGCTTCATCGCCCATCTGCGGGACACCGAAGGCAACGAAGTCGGCCTTCACGCCCTGGCCTGAGCCGCAATGGCACAGCGCAACTGGATCGCCGTTGCCAGCGCCGAGCATGCCCGGCGCGGACGCGACCACCGGCCGGTCGGCTTCATGCAGGTCGGCCATGGCAAGCTGGGGCCGCTCAAGCGCGTCGCGGCGGGCGACCGCGTGGCCTACTACGCGCCGGCCACAGTGTTCGGCGGCACGGACAAGCTGCAGAGCTTCGTGTCGATCGGCATCGTGCAGCCGGGCGAACCCTACGAATTCGATATCGGCGGGGGCTTTGTCCCCTGGCGCCGCGACGTGGCCTATGCGGCCGCGCACGAGGCGCCGATCGCTCCCCTCATCGAACGGCTCGCCTTCATCGAGAACCCCAAGCAGTGGGGCTACAAATTTCGCTTCGGCATGTTCGACGTCAGTGACGCCGACATGGCGCTGATCGCCCAAGCGATGAAGTGCGAACTGAAGGCGCTCGCACTCTGACCGACCCCGCTGACGCCACCTACGCAGGAGAAAAAAGCAGATGGAACCCGTTCGCCGGCACCACGGCGCTTTCCACGTTGCGGGCCTCACGGCCCGCACCACCAATCGCGAAGAAAACGATCCCGCAACGGCCCGCATTGGAGGCCTGTGGAATCGCTTCTTCGCAGAAGAGACCTACCGGTGGATGCCGCATCGCACCAGCGACGCCCGCATCTTCGGCGTCTACTCCGGCTATGAATCGAACGTCGATGGCGCATTCGACCTGACCGTCGGCGTGGCCGTGTCGCATGCAGCAGGCGAAGCAGCGGCCATCGAGGCCGGCGACTACCTCGTCTTTGCGGGCCAGGGCGAAATGCCGCACATGGTGATCGATACCTGGCAGCGCATCTGGCAGTATTTCGACGCGCATCCGACAATCACGCGCCGCTATCGCAGCGATTTCGAAGCCTACGAAGGTCCGGACAAGGTGGCGATCCATATCGGAGTTTCATGAGTACATGCCAGGGTTGGCCCGACGGGCGCGCCCCTCAACCTGAAGGACCGCGCTGATGCGCCGCGCCGACCGTCTGTTTCAGCTCGTGCAGTTGATCCGCGGCCGCCGGCTCACCACGGCCGCCTTCCTCGCGCAGCGCCTCGAGGTTTCGGAGCGCACGGTGTACCGCGACGTGGCGGACCTCCAGCACCAGGGCGTGCCGATCGAAGGCGAAGCCGGTGTGGGCTACAGGCTGGGCGCAGGCTTCGAGCTGCCGCCGTTGATGTTCACGCAGGAAGAGGCTTCCGCGCTCGTGGCGGCGGCGCGGCTCGCTCAGAGCTGGGTCGATCCAGCGCTGGCACGCAACATCGAAACAGGGTTGGGCAAGATCCTCTCGGTGCTACCTGCGGCGGCCCGCGTCTCGGCAGAAGCACTGGCGCTCTATGCGCCGGCGCTGGGCCTGGACGACACCATGCGAAATCGGCTGCAGACCTTGCGCGAAGCCGTCGAGGCACGCCAGAAGCTGCGGCTCAGCTACCACGACGTGTCAGGCGACGCCAGTGAGCGAACCGTGCGCCCGCTCGGCTGCTTCTATTGGGGCAAAGTCTGGACGCTTTCGACCTGGTGCGAACTGCGCAGCGACTTTCGCGGTTTTCGCATCGACCGCATGGACGCAGTGGAGGTGCTGCCGGACCGCTTTCGCGACGAAGCGGGCAAGACGCTGGCCGACATGCTGCGCCAGGTGAAGGCCCGTTCGGCGGAAGCGAAGCGGCTCGAACAGCAGCAGCAATAAACGAGACAGCGTCAGTAGTCGTCGTTGCTGCCGTACCCGGCCAGGTTCTCGAACTTGGTGAGCGGCTTCAGGAAGGCCAGCTTGACGGTGCCTGTGGGCCCGTTGCGGTGCTTGCTGATGATCACCTCCGCCACGCCGGGCTCCTTGCTGTTCTTGTCGTAGTAGTCGTCGCGGTAGATGAACATGATGATGTCCGCGTCCTGCTCGATGGCGCCGGATTCGCGCAGGTCGCTCATCATGGGGCGCTTGTCGGTGCGGCTCTCAACGCCGCGGCTGAGCTGCGACAGCGCGATCACCGGGCACTTGAGCTCCTTGGCGAGCATCTTCAGTCCGCGCGAGATTTCGCCCACGGCGGTGGCGCGATTCTCGTCGCTCATGCTGCTGGACACGCTCATGAGCTGCAGGTAGTCGACCACGATCAGGCCGAGCCGCCCGTACTGCCGCGCCAGGCGGCGCGCATTGGCGCGCAGTTCGCTGGTGGTGAGGCCCGGCGTCTCGTCGATGTGCAGCGATACGTTGCGCAGCTTCTCGATGGCCTCGGTCAGGCGCGGCCACTCTTCATCACTGAGCTTGCCGGTGCGCAGGTGTCCCTGGTCGATGCGGCCGATGGAGCCGACGATACGCACCGCGAGCTGCGAAGCGCCCATTTCCATCGAGAAGACCGCCACCGGCAGCCCTTCGTTGAGCGCCACGTGCTCGGCGATGTTGATGGCCAGCGAGGTCTTGCCCATGGAAGGACGCGCGGCCAGCACGATCATGTCGCCCGGCTGCAAGCCCGAGGTCATCTTGTCGAACTCGTAGAAGCCGGTGCGCACGCCCGTGATGTCGTTCGGGTTCTCCGCCATCTCGGTCACGCGGTCGAGCAGTTCGACCACCAGGGCATCCATGCTCTGGAAGCCTTGCTTCATCCGCGTGCCTTCTTCGCCGATGTTGAAGATCTTCTGCTCGGCCTCGTCCAGGATCTTGTCGACCGACTTGCCTTGCGTGTTGAACGCATTGGTCGCGATCTCATCGCTCGCGGAGACGAGCTTTCGCAAGATGGAGCGCTCGCGCACGATCTCCGCATAGCGGCGGATGTTGCTCGCGCTCGGCACGTATTGCGCGAGCGAGTTCAGGTACACCAGACCGCCGATTTCCTCGGCCTTGCCGAGGCCCTGCAGCTGCTCGTAGACGGTGATTACGTCGGCCGGCTTGCTGGCATTGATCAACCCGCCGATCGCGGCGTAGATCAGCTTGTGCTCATGGCGATAGAAGTCGCCATCCACCAGCAGGTCGCCCATGCGATCCCACGCCCCGTTGTCGAGCAGCAGCCCGCCGAGCACGCTCGATTCGGCCTCGATCGAGTGAGGCGGAATGCGAAGTTTGGCGACTTGGCGGTCGGCCGACGGGTCGTTGTCGGCATAGGAGAAAACGGCGGACATGGACTTCCTTGCAACCCTGCATGCTAAGCCGCGCACGCACTGGCGTGTGTGGACAAGGTTGTGAATAAACGGTGATCTTTCAGTGCATCAGTCTGGAAAACCGGTGCGCAAAAAGACAAAAGCCGCCCGAGGGCGGCTTTTGCAGCAGCGCGCGACGCGCTGTGACGATCAGGCGGTTTCGCCGTAGACCGTGACGGTGATGTCGACCACCACGTCGGTGTGCAGCGCAACGCTCACGGTGCTGTCGCCGACGACCTTGATCGGGCCGTTGGGCAGGCGCACTTGCGACTTCGCAACCTTGTAGCCTTGCTTGCCGAGCTCTTCGGCGATGTCGCCGTTGGTGACCGAGCCGAACAGACGGCCGTCAACGCCGGCCTTTTGGGTCAGCTTGACGGTCGTGCCGCCGAGCTTCTCGCCCTGGGCTTGCATTTCGGCCAGCTTGGCGGCCGCAGCCTTTTCGAGTTCGACGCGCTTGGCTTCGAATTCGGCCTTGTTGGCAGCGGTGGCGCGGCGGGCGCGGCCCGTCGGGATCAGGAAGTTGCGGGCGTAGCCGTCCTTGACCTTGACGATATCGCCCAGGCCGCCAACGTTCAGAACCTTGTCCAGAAGAATGATTTGCATGGTACGGCTCCTTAGACGCGGTGCTGGTCGCTGTACGGCACCATCGCGAGGAAGCGCGCGCGCTTGATCGCGGTGTTGAGCTGGCGCTGGTAGATCGCGCGCGTGCCGGTCAGGCGTGCGGGGATGATCTTGCCGTTTTCGCTGATGAAGTCACGCAGCGTGTCGATGTCCTTGTAGTCGATTTCCTCGACGCCAGCGACGGTGAAACGGCAGAAGCGCTTGCGCTTGAACAGCAGCGACTGGGTGTTGCGCTTCGGGCGCTTGTCTTTGTTGAATTTCTTGAACGTGGCCATTTGGGGACCTCTTGTCGAAAATTAATCTTGCTGAAAATCCTGGATGTGCAGGACCGGATGCTTGCCGTTGCCCGGTGTCGCGAGAAAACCCTGAAAACGCCAGAGGCTTCCCATCGACTGCGTTGCGAGCCGTTCGGCGATGCCGCCGAAGGCAACGGCCTTGAGGGCCGTTTTCACCTGCCTGGCTTTTCCTGCCTCCTGGAGCGTCGATTCGTGTTCGAGCTTCAAGTCGATGGCGGGAAGGCCGGCCGGCGTGTATCGCAAGGCTCCGAGTTCGGCAACGGAGGCTGTCAGCAGAAGCTGATTGACCCCGGTTGCCGCAGCAGCGGCAGCGGTCACGCCATCAGCTGTTGTTGGCGGCGTATTCGGCCTGCTGGGCCTTGCGGGCTTCTTCGCGCTCGACCGTCTTCATCATGGACGAAGGACCGGTTTCGGCCTTCTTCTTCTGAACGGTGAGGTGGCGCAGCACGGCATCGTTGAACTTGAACGCGTGTTCGAGTTCGCCCATCACGGTTTGCTCGGCTTCAATGTTGACGCACAGGTAATGCGCCTTGTTGAGCTTGTTGATCTGGTATGCCAGCTGGCGGCGGCCCCAGTCTTCAACGCGGTGGATCTTGCCACCGCCGGCCGTGATGAGGCCCTTGTAGCGCTCCAGCATGGCCGGAACTTGTTCGCTCTGATCCGGGTGGATCAGCAAAATGATTTCGTAGTGACGCATGGCACTCCTTGTGGATTCTTCCGAGGAAGAGGAAAAGCCACCTGCAGCGTCGGGCGCAGTGTGGCAAGGCAAAGCCGGCTATTGTAGCACTGCTTACGCGGTGCTCGTCCAGCCTCAGTCGTTCAAGGCCTTGTCGAGCGCGGCGGCCTTCTCTGGGCCGACGGCGGCGCGTATCTTGGGCGCCAGCGCCGCCAGATCTTCGAAGCTGGTGGTGCCCTCAACCTGCAGGTTGAGGCGGAAGCCCTTCAGCCCGAGAGCACCCGTCAGCTGGGTGGCGATGGGATAAGCATCCTTGTAGCGCTGCTGCCTGCTGCGCCCGGCAGACGGCGCGGATTCGGCCGGCTTTGGCGTGGGCGCTGCTGATGGCGTTGCTGACGGCGTTGCAGCTGCTGGCGCCCTGCTCGCGGCCGGAGGTTCAGGTGCCTTGGCCGGAACGGCCGGCTTGCTGCTGCCAGCGGCCGGCCCGAGGAGGCCCAGCGTGACCAGCTGGTCGATTTCTTCGCGCGCAATGCCCGTTCCCGCAAGCACTTCGTCGATCGAACGCTTGCCGTCGAACAGGATGAACGCAGTACGCTGGCGCGGCGAAAGGGGCACCGAACGATCTTTGAGAACCTGCTGTCCGGCTTCTGTCTTGACAAGAATCATGATGGTTTCTTCCGCGTAATGCCGGCGGGCGCGGCGACGAGCGGTTTCGCCATACGCAGTCCGCGAGCGGCTGGTCGGCCCCGTGAAGTCACGGAACTGACACCTAGTAACACATTCTGATTCAATTCTGCAGGCATTGGCGCGGAATTCCCATGGGAATTCCCGCAGTGGCTGCAACGCGACAGGCGGCGCAATACGCGCCGCCGCGCCTTCAACGCTTGGCGAGTTGCTGCCAGGTGTCGATCACGCTGTCCGGATTGAGGGAAATCGACTCGATTCCCTGCTCCGCCAGCCAGAGCGCGAAGTCCGGATGGTCGCTGGGACCCTGGCCGCAGATGCCGACGTACTTGCCTTCGGCCTTGCAAGCCTTGATGACGCGGCTCAGCAGTGCTTTGATGGCCGGGTCGCGCTCGTCGAAGTCGGCGGCCAGAAGCTCGAGCCCCGAGTCGCGGTCCAGGCCGAGCGTGAGCTGGGTCAGGTCGTTCGAGCCGATCGAGAAACCGTCGAAGTACTTCAGGAACTCCTCGGGCAGGATCGCGTTGCTCGGCACCTCGCACATCATGATGAGCTTGAGCTCGTTCTCGCCGCGCTTCAGGCCATGCTCGCCGAGCAACGTGGTCACGCGCTCGGCCTGGCCCAGCGTGCGCACGAAGGGCACCATGATCTGCACGTTGACGAGGCCCATGTCGTTGCGCACGCGTTTCAGCGCCTCGCATTCCATGGCGAAGGCCTCGCCGAAATCCTTGCTCAGGTAACGCGCGGCGCCGCGGAAGCCGAGCATCGGGTTTTCTTCTTCCGGCTCGTAGCGGCTGCCGCCGATCAGCTTGCGGTACTCGTTCGACTTGAAGTCGGACAGGCGCACGATGACCTTCTTGGGCCAGAAGGCTGCCGCGATGGTTGCGATGCCTTCGGCCACCTTGTCGACATAGAAGGCACGCGGGGAAGCGTGGCCGCGGGCCACCGACTCGACGGCTTTCTTCAGGTCGTTGTCGACGTTCGGGTAGTCGAGAATCGCCTTCGGGTGCACGCCGATGTTGTTGTTGATGATGAACTCGAGCCGCGCCAGGCCAACGCCATGGTTCGGCAGCTGAGCGAAGTCGAAGGCGAGCTGCGGGTTGCCCACGTTCATCATCAACTGGATGTCGATCTCGGGCATCACGCCGCGCTGCACTTCGGTGACCTCAGTCTCAAGCAGGCCGTCGTAGATGAAGCCGGTGTCGCCTTCGGCGCAGCTCACGGTCACCAGGGTCCCTTCCTTCAGAAGGTCGGTGGCATCGCCGCAGCCCACCACGGCCGGAATGCCGAGCTCGCGCGCAATGATGGCCGCGTGGCAGGTGCGCCCGCCACGGTTGGTGACGATGGCGGCGGCGCGCTTCATCACCGGTTCCCAGTTGGGATCGGTCATGTCGGTGACGAGCACGTCGCCGGCCTGCACCTTGTCCATCTCGCTGATGTTGTGCACGAGCCGCACGGGGCCGGTGCCGATCTTCTGGCCGATGGCACGGCCTTCGGCCAGCACGGCACCCTTGCCCAGCAGCTTGTAGCGCTGCTCGGCCTTGCCCTGCTGCTGGCTCTTCACGGTTTCGGGCCGCGCCTGCAGGATGTAGAGCTGGCCGTCGGTGCCGTCCTTGCCCCATTCGATGTCCATCGGGCGGCCGTAGTGCTCCTCGATCACCAGCGCGTATTTGGCGAGCTGCTCGACGTCGGCATCGCTCAGCGAATAACGGTTGCGCTGCTCGGCCTTGACGTCGGTGGTCTTGACCAGCTTGCCGGTGGCCTTCTTCTCTTCGGGCGTCGCAAACTCCATCTGGATCAGCTTGGAGCCCAGGTTGCGGCGAATCACGGCCTTCTTGCCGGCGCGCAGCGTCGGCTTGTGCACATAGAACTCGTCGGGATTCACGGCGCCCTGCACCACCGTTTCGCCCAATCCATAGCTGGAGGTGATGAACACCACGTCTTCGAAGCCCGACTCGGTGTCGATGGTGAACATCACGCCGGCCGCGCCAAGGTCGGAGCGGACCATGCGCTGAACGCCGGCCGAGAGCGCGACCACGTCGTGGGCAAAGCCCTTGTGCACGCGATAGCTGATGGCGCGGTCGTTATAGAGGGAGGCGAAGACCTCCTTCATCTTGTGCAGCACGTCGTCGATGCCGACCACGTTGAGGAAGGTTTCCTGCTGGCCGGCAAAGGAAGCGTCCGGCAGGTCTTCGGCGGTAGCCGAGGAGCGCACGGCGAAAGAGGCGGCGGGGTTGCCAGCGCTCAGCTTGGCGAAAGCGTCCGCAATGGCTGTCTGAAGATCGGCCGGAAAAGGCTGGGCCTCGACCATGGCGCGGATCTCGGCGCCGGCCGCGGCCAGCGCTCGCACGTCTTCGGTGTCCAGCGCGGCAAGCCGCTTGCTGATCTTGTCGGCCAGTCCGTCATGGGCCAGAAACTGGCGGAACGCGTGCGCCGTGGTCGCGAAACCCGTGGGCACCCGCACGCCCTGCGGCAGCTGCGAGATCATTTCGCCGAGGCTGGCGTTCTTGCCGCCGACCGACTCGACGTCGGTCATCCTCAGGTTTTCAAACGGTACGACCAGGGCGGTCGCGTCGAAAAGTGCAGACATGGGAAAGCTCCAGAAGTTGAAACCGGTGCTGCATGCAGGCGGCGCGGCACGATCGTTGTCGTTGCTTTGGGTGCGGGCGCGGGGTGCATGGAAAGAATTGGGGCAAGGGAAAGCGGATTCCCGATAATGGCCCGGATTGTAGGCGCGGCGAGATTGCATGCGCCGCAGGACAAGGCCGCAAGAGCTACATCATGCACACACGCACTGTTTTCTTCATTTCCGACGGCACCGGCATCACAGCCGAAACTTTCGGTAACGCCGTGCTCGCCCAGTTCGAGATGAAGCCGCGCCATGTGCGCCTGCCGTTCACGGACACGGTCGACAAGGCCCATCAGGCGGTGCGGCAGATCAATCACACGGCTGAACTGGAGGGCGTTCGCCCCATCGTCTTCACGACCCTGGCCAACATGGAGGTGCTCGAAGTCATCGAAACCGGCTGCAAAGGCATGCTGCTGGACATGTTCGGCACCTTCGTGCGTCCGCTGGAGATCGAATTGGCGGTCAAGTCGAACCACCGCATCGGCCGTTTCAGCGACGTCAGCAAGAGCAAGGAATACGACGCCCGCATTGCGGCCATCGATTTCAGCTTGGCGCACGACGACGGCCAAAGCAACCGAGACCTCGAAGGCGCCGACGTGATCCTGGTGGGGGTGAGCCGCAGCGGCAAGACGCCCACGTCTCTCTATCTGGCAATGCAGCACGGTCTGAAGGCGGCCAACTACCCCCTGATTCCGGAAGATTTCGAGCGCCGCCAGCTTCCTCCGGCCTTGATGCCCTATCGTAAGAAGATCTTCGGGCTCACGATCCAGCCCGAGCGGCTGAGCCAGATCCGCAACGAGCGCCGCCCCGATTCGCGCTACGCGAGCCTTGAGAATTGCCGCCACGAGGTGGCCGAAGCCGAGGCCATGATGCGTCGAGCCGGCATCCGGTGGCTCTCGACGACGACCAAATCGATCGAGGAAATTGCCACCACCATCCTGCAGGAACTGAAACCGGAGCGGCTGGTGTACTGAACCTGCCGCCCGGTCGGCCCGCCGCAGCCGCGTTTCAGGCCGGGGCCGAAGTTCGGATCAGGTGATCGAAAGCGCCCAGTGCCGCCTTCGCGCCGTCGCCGGCCGCGATGATGATCTGCTTGAACGGCACCGTGGTCACGTCCCCTGCCGCGAACACGCCCGGCACCGAGGTTTGCCCCCTGGCGTCGACCACGATCTCGCCGTGCTTCGTCAGTTCGACCACGCCCTTGAGCCAATCGGTGTTGGGCACCAGGCCGATCTGGATGAACACGCCTTCGAGCTCGACCTTCTTCAGCTCGCCCGTCGCGCGGTCCTTGTAGACCAGGCCGTTGACCTTCTGGTCGCCGGTGATCTCGGTGGTCTGTGCGTTCGTGAACACGTCGACGTTGCTCAGGCTCTTGAGCTTGCGCTGCAGCACGGCGTCGGCACGCAGCGCCGTGTCGAACTCGATCAGCGTGACATGGCCCACGATGCCGGCCAAATCGATTGCCGCTTCGACACCCGAGTTGCCGCCGCCGATGACCGCAACGCGCTTGCCTTTGAACAGCGGGCCGTCGCAGTGCGGGCAGTAAGCCACGCCCTTGTTCTTGAACTCGTGCTCGCCGGGCACGTTGATGTTGCGCCAGCGTGCACCGGTCGAGATGATGATCGACTTGCTCTTCAAGGAGGCGCCGCTTTCGAGCTGCACCTCGATCAGGTCCTTGCCCGGTACCAGCGCCTTGGCGCGCTGCAGGTTCATGATGTCGACGTCGTAGTCGCGCACGTGCTCCTCGAGCGCATGGGCGAACTTGGGCCCCTCGGTTTCCTTGATGGAAATGAAGTTCTCGATGCCGAGCGTGTCGAGCACCTGGCCGCCAAAGCGCTCCGATGCCACGCCAGTGCGAATGCCCTTGCGCGCCGCATACACGGCAGCCGCGGCACCGGCCGGGCCGCCACCGACGATCAGCACGTCGAACGGGTCCTTGGCGGCGATCTTCTTTGCCTCGCGCTCGACGCCGCTGGTGTCGATCTTGGCGAGGATTTCTTCCAGGCTCATGCGGCCCTGGCCGAATTCGGTGCCGTTCAGAAACACGGTCGGCACGGCCATGACCTGGCGTTCCTTGACTTCTTCCTGGAAGGTCCCGCCCTCGATCATCGTGGTGCGGATGCGCGGGTTCTGGATCGCCATCAGGTTCAGCGCCTGGACCACGTCGGGGCAGTTGTGGCAGGTGAGCGAAACGTAGATCTCGAACTCGAAGTCGCCGTCGAGTGCGCGGATCTGGTCGAGCACGGCTTGCTCGACTTTGGGTGGGTAGCCGCCGATCTGCAGCAGCGCAAGGATCAGGGACGTAAATTCATGGCCCATCGGCAGGCCGGCAAAGCGCGGGCCATGGTTCTCGCTCGGACGGTTGACCGAGAAAGAAGGCTTGCGATGGTTGTCGTCGCGGCTTTCGGTCAACTTGACCAGCGGCGACACTTCTGCGACGTCCTTCAGCAGCGACAGCATTTCGCCCGAGGCCTTGCTGTCGTCGAGCGAAGCGACGATCTCGATCGGCTGCGTGGCGCGTTCGAGGTAACTCTTCAATTGGGCTTTGGTGCTTGCGTCGAGCATGACGGACTCACTTTCGATAACTTAAAACTATCAACTTGGGCCGAAAAAGCCCGGGGCCTTGTGAGCGCCCGGGCTTTCGCGCGGGACGCTTAGATCTTGCCGACGAGGTCGAACGACGGTGCAATGGTCTTGTCGCCCTCATTCCACTTGGCCGGGCAAACTTCGTTCGGGTGGGCGGCGGTGTAGACCGCTGCCTTCAGCTTGCGCAGGGTTTCCTTGACGTCACGGGCGATTTCGTTGGAGTGCACTTCAGCGGTCTTGATGATGCCTTCCGGGTTGATCACGAAGGTGCCGCGCAGTGCCAGGCCTTCTTCAGGGATGTGCACGCCGAAAGCGTTGGTCAGCGTGTGGGTCGGGTCGCCCACCAGCGGGAACTTGGCCTTGCCCACGGCGGGCGACGTGTCGTGCCAGACCTTGTGCGAGAAGTGCGTGTCGGTCGTCACGATGTAGACCTCGGCACCCAGCTTCTGGAACTCGGGGTAGTTGTCGGCCGCGTCTTCGACTTCGGTCGGGCAGTTGAAGGTGAAGGCCGCCGGCATGAAGATCAGCACGGACCATTTGCCCTTGAGCGTCTCGTCGGACACATCGATGAACTTGCCGTTGAGGTAGGCCTGGGTCTTGAAGGGTTGGACTTGAGTGTTGATCAGGGACATGGTGATTCCTTGGATGCTGCGGGTGGACAAAAATAAGTGCGAGCCATGAGTATAACTACCAAATGATAGAAAGCCATAGCTATGAGCTATCGATTGCATCGCTGCGGCCTATGAAAGACAAAGGCACCTTCGCCCTCGCCTCCTGCTCGAATACGAACGTGTATCACCATCAAACGCATGCAGACCAGTGCAGCATGGGATTGCTTGCAAGAGCTCGCTCGCCCCTCTCACAATCCCTACTTTCAGAACAAGGAAAACAATCATGAAGGGCGACCCCAAGGTCATCGAACATCTGCAGGCGCAGCTCAAGAACGAGCTCACCGCAATCAACCAGTACTTCCTGCACTACCGGATGCTCAAGCACTGGGGCCTGGACAAGCTGGCCAAGAAGGAATACGAGGAATCGATCGGCGAAATGAAGCACGCCGACAAACTGATGGACCGCATCTTCATGCTCGACGGCCTGCCCAACCTGCAGGACCTGGGCAAGCTGAACATCGGCGAGGACGTGCCCGAGTTGCTGGGCTGCGACCTCGGCGCCGAGACCGGCGCGCAAGCCACCATCAAGGACGGCATCGCCTATTGCGAAACCGTGCGCGACTACGTCTCACGCGACCTGCTGCAAGAAATTCTGGACGACACCGAAGAGCACATCGACTTCCTGGAAACCCAGATCGATCTGATCGACAAGGTCGGACTGCAGAACTACCTGCAATCGCAAATGGGCGAGCTCAGCTGATCTCAAGGCCCGGCGCCTTCGTCAGTCGACGTCGCCCGGCGCCTTGGGGCGCTTGCGCCCGCTGAGCATGGCGGCCACCAGGTTTTCCCTGTGCCGCCAGCTCGTGAAAGCTACGCCGGCCAGGTGCAGGGCAATCAAAGCCACCAGCACCCAGGCCAATGTGCGGTGGAGCCATTCCACCCACGCCAACCCCCAGAACATGTCGAGCGAGTACATCCAGCCCGTGACGCCGACGGCGGCCACCACGGCCAGCAGCGCAAGCACCATCCAGCCGCCCAGCGGGTTGTGGCCCAGGTAGCGCTTTTCGCGCTGGGCAAGCACCTGGGCCGCATAGCGCCGCACTTCCGACGGAGATCGGACGAACTGCCGGAACCTGGCATAGCGCCCACCTAGCCCGCCTCCGATACAGCGACCCGCGACCAGGGCGAGTGCCACGTAGCCCGCCCATTCATGCTGCCGCAGCAGCGCCTCGCCGCTGAACCATGCCACGGCAATGGCGACCACCAGCGCCCAGTGCGTGGCACGCAGCCAGAACGCCCAGACCCGCGTCGACGGACGCGCGACAGCCGCACGCACCGCGCGGCTCCTCAGGATGGCTGCTTCACCTGTCCGACCTTCTCGAAGGTCTTGGGATCGAAGAACGCCTCGGCGCGCTGGCCCTTCTCGTCGAAGCCATAGACCTCATAGCAGCCATTGAAGTTCTTGATCTGGCGGACCTTCCAGCCTTCGGAGGTCAGCTTGCGCTGCAGCTCCATTTGCGGGCGCATTTCCTCCTTGGCTACCGGTGCGCACTTGACCGCGTCGTGCTCGACGAATTGTGCGGAGGCAGATGCGGACCAGAGGACAGCGGATGCGGCCGCAAGACAAAGAAGTGACTTGTTCATGAATGATCTCCTGGCATTGCAGGTGCCACGCCGCGGCTCAGACGTCGAGCCACATGCGCAGCAGGTTGTGATAAGTGCTGGTAAGCCCGATCACGCCCGGATCGGTCTCGCCGTATTGGCTGCGCAGATGGCGCAGGTGGTTGTCCATATCGAACAGCAGCCTGCGCTGCTCGTCGCTGCGCACCATGCTCTGGATCCAGAAATAGCTCGCGATACGAAGGCCACGAGTGACGGGCTGCACCCGGTGAACGCTGGTGCCCGGATAAAGCACCATGTCGCCGGCCGCGAGCTTGACGCGCTGGGTGCCGAAGGTGTCCTCGATCACGAGTTCGCCGCCGTCGTATTCGTCGGGCTCGGCCAGGAACAGGGTGCACGAAATGTCTGTGCGCACCCGCCCCGTGCCATCGCGCAGAAAACGGACCGCGCTGTCCACATGATTGCCGAAGCTGTTCGCCGTACCGCCGTAGCGGTTGAACAGCGGCGGCGAAATCTGCTTAGGAAGCGCGGCCGAGAAGAAAAGCTGATGCCGCTCGAGCCCGCGCAGCAGCAGTTGCTGGACCGCGCGGGTTTCTTCGCAATCTTCCCTCAACTGCTCGTTGTTCTTCGCCTTGGCCGACTGCTCGCCGGCGGTCAGGCGGCCATCTTCCCAGGGCGCTTGGCCCAGGATTTCCCTGGCCTGGCGAACTTCGTCAGGCGTGAGGACTTCGCGAATGTGCAAGAGCATGAAGAGCGAAAGATCGGTTGTGCCGGTCTATTCTAGAAACGTGCTCCCACCGTGAAGAGCACCGTGCGCTTGGCACCGGCAATCGCGAAGCCCGGATAGAGCTGATCGCCGTAGAGCTTGTTCGTCACGTTGTTGACGTTGAGCTGCGCGTACAGATCAGGCGTGAACTTGTACTCGACCATCATGTCGCCCACCACGTAGCCCGGCGTGCTGTTGGCCAGGCTGGCGGCGCCGCTGGCGCCCTGCAGCGGCCGGTTCTCGGACGCGCCGCGCACACCGCCCGCGATGCGCAACTTGGGCGTGGCCTGGTAGCTGATCCATGCGGCGCCGCTGTGCTTGGGCGTCAGGCCGACGCGCGAGCCGACGGTGCCCGGCGTTGCGGTGCTGCCGACCTGGTCGATCGTTGCCTTCGGGATGTAAGAGTACGAGAAATAGACTTCCCACTGCGAGGTCAGGCGGCCGACCACGTCGAGTTCGAGACCCTGGGAATGGCGCTTGCCCGACAGCAGGTAGGAAGTGCTTGCAAAGTCCGAATCGGTGGTGCGCTCGTTGGTCTTCTCGGTACGGAAGAGGGCCGCGCGCGTCGACAGCTTGCCATCGAGCCAGTCGAGCTTGGTGCCGAGTTCGATGTTGCGGCTCTTCTCCGGTGGCGTGCCAGCGGTCTGGGGGGTCACGTACTGGTAGGTGTCAGCCGAAGAATTGAACGACGTGCTGTAAGACAGGTGATACGACTGCGTGGTCGAAGGCTGATAGAGCACGCCGGCGCGGTAGCTCCAGGCGCCCTGCGACAAATGGGTGGTCGCGACCGTCGGCAGCGGGCTGCCGGCGGAGTAGCGCTCGCGCGGATCGGTGCAGTTTGCCGTTTGCGTATAGCCGCGCGGGGCCGGAGTGGGCCTCACGCAGGCTGGGTTCGTGTAGTTGTACTGGTTGAAGTCGCCGCTGAGCCTGTCGTAGCGAACGCCGCCCAGAATCTTCCAGTCGGGCGCAACCTGGACCAGGTCCTGCAGGTAGAGGCCGATCGACTTGGCGGAATACGAACTCGAGTCGCGGTACACCGGCTCCACGAACGTGCCGCTCAGGCCGGCACCATCGTTCGGCGTGCCGACGAAGGTGTTGGCCCGCGAGCCCAGCGCGCGGCCGCGGAAGCTGTTGTTGAAGAACGCGTCGTTCTGGTAGCGGCTCGCTTCCTCCTTGGAAGCATCGATACCGGCCAGCAACTGGTGCTTCATGCCGCCCAGGTTCAGCTCCTTGCTGTAGTCGCTTTGCAGGTAGGTGCCCTTGTATTCGTCCTTGCGCGGCGTGAGGCCGCTGCGCGTGAGCACCGTGTAGTCGCCGAAGTTGGCCAGCGTGGTCGGCGCACCGAAAGTGGTGCTGGCACCGGCGGCGGTCGACCACTGGTTGCGGTCGAAGGTGCCGGAGCGCACCTGCGTGCGCAGTTCGCCGCCATCATCGAAGCGATGGAGCCAGGAAGCCGTGCCGTAGGTGGCTTGGCCAAGGAGCTTATCTGCCGTGGTGCCGTAGAAGCTGCCCGGCTTGATGGGAGCGATTGTTCCCAGGCTGCCAATGGTGGGCACACCGCTTGCGTTGTAGCCGGTAATGCCTTGGCGGCCGGTCGCCACCCAGCGAACCGCCGACAGCGGAACGTTGTCTACGTTCAGATGGAACAGGCCCACGGTAAATTCATTGGCCGTGCCCACGCCCCAGCTGTACGAAGGCGCAATGCCGTACTTGTCTACCTTGGCGCCCCCGTTGTCGGCCTTGTTCCACATGCCGTTGATGCGCAGCGCCGAAGTCTCGCCAGTGCGCACATTGAAGTCGGCGGTCGTGCGGTAGTAGCCGCGCGAGCCAACGGTGGCTTCCACGTCGGTCTGGTCGGCAAGCAAGGGCTTCTTGGTCACCTGGTTGATGACGCCGCCGGTGGAGCCCCGTCCGAAGATCATCGATGCCGAACCGCGCAGCACCTCGATGCGCTCCAGGTTGAAGGTGTCGCGGTCGTACTGCGAAGGGTCCCGCATGCCGTCGATGAGCAAGTCGCCGACGGTCGCCACCGGGAAACCGCGCAGCCGGATGTCCTGGTCAGTGCCGTTCTCGGTCGCGGCGAAAGTGATGCCGGCCGAATAGTGCAAGGCGTCACGGAGCGTGTCGAGCTTGACGTCGTCGATGAGCTTTTCGGTGATGACGTTGATCGACTGGGGAATGTCGCGAATTTCTTGCGTTCCCTTGCCGATGTTGGTCTTCTTGGTCTGGACCTGGTCCTTGCCCTGCGTCTCGGCCTGTTCCGTCACCGTGACGGTGCCTAGCGTTCCGCCCTGCACCGTGGCCGGCGGCGTCTGCGCCCAGCTGCTGACCGAGGCAGCCAGCATCAGCGCCCCGAAAGGAAGCATTGCCGCTTCTCGCGCTACGGCATTCGGGGCGCCCGCGGCAGGAGCAGAAGAAGACACGGGGCGCGACAGACGCGCGCGCCGACGGACGACATTGGCCAAGATAACCTCCCGAAAAAGCCAAACGGCTGGATTTTTGAATGGAATGGCTGGCTAGGATCGGTGCTTGCACCGGCGTGGCTTGCCGAAATCGGGCTGAAGTGTAGTGCGAACGTAGTTCTTAATCATTCGCATTGAGATTCGCCGTTGCAAGAGAGCAACATTCCCCCAAACCAGTACCGAAGACCTATCTTCGGGATAGTTATTGAAAATGCGAGAGATTCGTATTTATAATCGGCTCGAATCCAAACCAGCCAGCCAACTGCCGCTTTCACCGCCATGATCGTTTGCGTCTGCCGCCGAGTCTCCGACCGTGAAATCGCACGTCACGTGCGGGCGGGCATGACTTTCGACGAAGTCCAATTCGAGTTGGGCGTGGCCACCCAGTGTGGCCAATGTGAAGGTTGTGCGCGCGATATCGTCGCGCAGTGCAGCGCCTCCCATCCGGTCGCCGCGTTGAACCGCGAATCCGGAACGAGTGCGATCCAGCTTGCCACATCCATTTCGGAAAGCAAGGCATGGAACTCTTCTCGGCACTCGGCGGCAGCCTGATATTCGTTGCAGGTTCGGTCTGGTGGATCTTTCGTAAGTAAACAGTAGTCGTAGCGGTTTTGCTGCAATCGGGGCACGTTTCGGCGTGCCCGCATTCGAATGGTTGATCGTGTCTGACCGCTTTGCCCCTCCCCCCTCCGTTCTGGGCCTCTCGCGCAATGCACTCATTGCCGGGGGCGTGATCCTGTTTCATGCGGCTGCGCTGTGGGCGCTGCAAAGCGGCCTCTTGCGCCGCGCCGCCGAAGTGGTGATCCCCGTCGAAATACTCAGCCAGTTCGTCGAGCCGCCCAAGCCGGCCGAACCGCCTCCTCCGCCCCCGCCGCCTCCGCAGCGCAAGCCCGAGGCCGTCAAGCCTCCGCCGCGGCCGGTGGCTGTTCGGGAGCCCAAGCCGACACCCGCGCCCGCTGCGCCCGTGGGCGTGCCCGAACCCCCTCCCCCGGCACCCGCACCCGTGGCAGAAGCCCCGGCGCCGCCTGCTCCCCCGGCGCCGCCGCCAGCTCCGCCCGCGCCGCCCGCACCGCGGACGATCGAGATCACGGAAGGCCAGACGCGCTACGTCAGGGAACCGAGGCTCGTGTATCCCAGCATGAGCAAGCGGCTGGGCGAATCCGGCACCACGGTCGTTTCGATCTATTTCGACAGCGAAGGCTTTGCCAAGCGGGTCGAACTCTTCAAGTCCAGCGGATTCGAACGGCTCGACGAAGCGGCGCTGAGCGCCGCACGGACCGCCCAGGTCACCCCTTTCAGACAAACGGGAGGCAATGCGCAGACCACATACCTTCTGCGTGCGCCCTTCTCATTCAAACTGAACTAATTTTTCTCTGGAGCAACTTCGTATGGATTCCCAATTCGGCTTGATGAACGTCTGGAACCAGGGCGACTTCGTCACCAAGGCCGTCGCGGTGCTGTTGATCGGCATGTCGCTTGTGTCGTGGATCGTGATCATCATCAAGGCCCTCGACGTCATCAAATACAAGCGCCTTGCCAAGCACTCGCAGGATTTCTGGCACAGCGAAGACTTTGCAACCGCGCTGAACAAGCTCGGCAAGGACGACAGCAACCCGTTTCGCGCGCTCGCGCTCGAAGGCCGCGAAGCGGCTGCGCACCATCGCAACACCAAGGCCCACCTGCATGACGCGCTGGACGTGAGCGACTGGATCACGCGCGCACTGCGCAACGGCATCGACGCATTCACCGCCCGCCTGCAGACTGGCTTGGCCATCCTGGCATCGGTCGGCTCGACCGCACCCTTCATCGGCCTGTTCGGCACCGTTTGGGGTATCTATCACGCGCTCATGAGCATCAGCACGGCTGGCCAGGCCACCATCGACAAGGTGGCGGGCCCGATCGGCGAAGCACTGATCATGACGGCGCTGGGCCTCGCGGTGGCCATTCCCGCGGTGCTGGGCTACAACGCGCTGGTGCGTGGCAACAAGTTCGTGCTGACCAAGCTCAACAGCTTTGCGCATGACCTGCACGCCTACTTCGTGACCGGCGCACGCGTCCAAAGCGGCACCGGCGACGCGATCGTGGTTCCGCTCAAGAAGGGCTGAGCATCATGGCTTTTGGTACCCAGGACGAACCCGATGAGGTAATGAACGAGATCAACATGACGCCGCTGGTCGACGTCATGCTGGTGCTCCTGATCATCTTCATCATCACCGTGCCGGTGATGAAGCACGCAGTCAACATCGACCTTCCCCGCGCCACCAGCGAGCCCGAGCAGCCCAAGCCGCAGAACATCTTGTTCAGCATCACGGCCGACGGGAGCTACTACTGGAACGAACAGAAGGTCGAAGACAGCGAGTTGCCGGCCCGCCTGGCGGCCGAGGCCGCCAAGGATCCCCAGCCCGAGCTGCACATCCGAGGCGACAAAGCCGTGCGCTACGAGCGCGTGGCCAAGGCCATGTCGCAGGCGCGAGAAGCGGGCGTGCGCAAGATTGGCTTTATTACAGAACCCGACGTGAAATAGGCCGCTACTGCACTAAAAAAAGTTGATCGCCGCGATTGACTTTTTATTGCGAATCATTATCATTCACTCATCGCTTCGATAAGGGAATCACAAATGCAAGCCAAGCCCAACGCCTTTTCTGTTCTGAGCCATCCCTCGCTCGACCAATCGGGGGGCGGACATGCAACCATCCAGGCCGCCCGTCCGGCACCCCTGGTCGAAAGCGCCGAGCTTCTCAAAGGCAGCAAGACAGTGGGCATCATGCACAACGGCTCCCTCTACCGGCTGCAGGCCACCAAACTCGGCAAGCTGATCCTTACCAAGTAAGCAATCAGCCCGCCCTTCGCGCAAGTTTCATCGTGGGGCGACTTGAGGAGATTTCATCTCCGAGGGTCGTTTTTTGCTAGCCAACGGTTCGCCGACTAGCCAAGCTTTTTTTTCCACGCTGAGCACTCAAACAAAAACGCCGACCCTTGGTCGGCGTCTTGCTTTGGGGCTCAGGTTCTCAGAGGCCGAGCGCGGCGATGCCGGCCTTGGCAATCTGGGCGTCTTCGTTCGACTTGACGCCGCTCACGCCGACTGCACCGATCACCTGGCCGTCCTTGACGATGGGCACGCCGCCCTCGAGCAGGCCCTGCACCGCTGGCGCCGTGAGAAATGCCGTACGGCCGCCATTGATGATGTCTTCGTAGACCTTGCTCTCGCGGCGGCCCATGGCGGCCGTATGGGCCTTCGCAGGCGCAATATGCGACGACAGTGCTGCGGCACCGTCCAGGCGCTGAAGCCAGAGCAGGTGGCCGGCATCGTCCGAAATGGCAATGGTCACGGCCCAATTGTTCTTGAGGGCTTCGGCTTCGGCTGCGGCGGCAATGGCCTTGACGTCGGAGAGTTCGAGGAAGGACTTGGTCTTCATGTTGGGAGCAGGGTTCGTAAAACCCGACAGCATAACGGCCAAAGCGCCCAGAACGCCGGCGCGGCTTAGGACCATCGCCCATACGGTCTTTTCGCTGGCCCCTCTTGCAGACCCCTAGAATGCGCCCAACTGCATCACTGCAGCAATCAAAGGAGCTACGGCCATGAACGACCGCGTTACCACCCTCGACACTTCCACCGGCTACGGCCAGGTGCTGCCGCAGGCTGAACGCCAACGCGTGCTGCGCAACACCTACTGGCTGCTGGCACTGAGCATGCTCCCCACCGTGCTGGGCGCCTGGATCGGCGTCAGCACCGGCATTACCCGCTCGCTCACGGGCGGCCTGGGCCTCATGGTCTTCCTCGGCGGCGCCTTCGGTTTCATGTTCGCCATCGAAAAAACCAAGAACTCGGCCGCCGGCGTGCCGGTGCTGCTGGCCTTCACCTTCTTCATGGGCCTCATGCTGTCGCGCCTGATTGCGATGGTGCTGGGCTTCAAGAACGGCCCCGAGCTCGTCATGACCGCATTCGGCGGCACCGCTGGCGTGTTCTTCGTGATGGCTTCGCTGGCGACCGTCATCAAGCGCGACCTGTCCGGCATGGGCAAGTGGCTCTTCGTCGGCGCGCTGGTGCTGATGGTGGGCGCCATCATCAACGTCTTCGTGGGCTCCAGCGCGGGCATGATGGCCATCTCGGTAGCGGCCATCGGCATCTTCTCGGCCTTCATGCTGTATGACCTGAAGCAGATCATGGACGGCGGCGAGACCAACTACATCAGCGCCACGCTCGCGCTCTACCTGGACCTGTTCAACGTGTTCCAGAGCCTGCTGGCCCTGCTGGGCATTGCCGGCGGCGAACGCGACTGAACGAACGAGCAGCAAGGCGCCGCGTGCGCCAACGAAAAAAGGGCCCAACGAGGCCCTTTTTTCATGCCAGGTCGAACACCGCCATCGACTCGACGTGCGCCGTGTGCGGGAACATGTTGATCACCCCGGCAAAAGTGCAGCGGTAGCCGGCCTGGTGAACCAGCAGCCCGGCATCACGTGCCAGTGTGGACGGATTGCAGCTCACGTACACGATGCGCTTCGGCGGCGTCCAGCCATCGGTTCGCAGCTCGGGCTGCAGATGCAGGTCGGCCATGGCCTTGGCGAGCGCGAAGGCACCCTCGCGCGGCGGGTCGACCAGCCACTTGTCGGCGCTGCCGTCTGCCACCAGCATTGCGGGGGTCATTTCGAAGAGGTTGCGCGCCACGAACCGGGTCGGCGAAAGCGCCCTGCGGGCGGGCGTGGCCGGCTGGTTCTTCTTGAAGTTGTCGCCCGCACGCGCCACGAGGGTGTCGCTACCCTCGATACCCAGCACTTCGCGGGCACGGCTCGCCAGCGGCAAGGTGAAATTGCCGAGCCCGCAGAACCAGTCGATCACTCGCTCGTCGGGCTGCACATCGAGCAGGCGCAGCGCCTTGCCCACCAGCGCACGGTTGATGTGTGGGTTGACCTGCGTGAAGTCGGTCGGCTTGAACGGCATGGTCACGCCGAACTCGGGCAACTCGTACGACAGCGGCGTTCCGCCCTCCTCCAGCAGCTTCACGGTTTCAGGTCCCTTGGCCTGCAGCCACCACTGGACGCCCGCGTTCTGCGCCGCAAAGGCCTTCAGTCGCCCAATATCTGCGTTGGAGAGCGGCTGCAAGTGCCGCAGTACCAGCGCAATGGTGCCGAGCGCGGTCGTTCCGGGCGCATCGCCGCAGGCGAGTTCGATCTGCGGGCAGGTTTCGCGCGCATCCATGGAACCGATTAGCGCGCGCAGCGGCATCAGCATGTCGCTGACCTGCTTGGGCAGCACCGGGCAGACCTGCATGTCCGCGAGATAGCGACTCTTGCGTTCGTGAAACCCGATCAGGACCGTGCCTTTCTTGACCACGTGGCGCACCGAGAGCCGCGCGCGATAGCGGTAATGCCACGCCGGGCCTTCCATCGGCCGCAACACGTTCTCGGGCCGCACCTTGCCAAGGTGCCACAGGTTGTCTTCGAGCGCGCGCTGCTTCACCGCCACCTGCGCCGCGGCGTCCAGGTGCTGCATCTTGCAGCCGCCGCAGGCACCGGTGTGCAAGCCGAAATGCGGGCAGCCGGGGTGCACCCGCTGCGACGACTCGCGCCGGATGGCCGTGACCGTGCCCTGCTCCCAGTTGTTCTTGCGGCGGTGAACGTTGAACTGCACCTCTTCGAAAGGCAGGGCGCCCTCGATGAACACGACCATGCCTTCGGCGTTATGCGCCACGCCTTGCGCGTCGAGGTCGAGCGACTCGACCTTGAGCCATTCGTCCGCCGCGGTTGCCGGGGTTTTCGCGGGGACTTTCTTTTCTTCAATGGATTCCGTCATCCCCCGATTGTCTCAGCGCCAGCCGTGGCTTCCATCGCGGCGGCGGCCACGGCTAGAACAATGCGTCCCGCCCCACGCCGGAGCGGATCAGCTGGCGCCGCATCTTGGCCAGCGCCTCGTTCTGGATCTGCCGCACGCGCTCGCGCGTCAGGCCGAGACGAACGCTCAGCACCTCGAGCGTTTCGGGTTCGCGGTCGCGCAGGCCATAGCGGCCTTCCAGCACTTCGCGCTCGCGCGCATCAAGGGCGTGGACCCATTGGTCGAGCAGGCGCGCGACTTCGTGGGTCTGCGTGACGTCGGTCGGATCGCCGTGCTCATCGTCGGAAGCCACGGTGTCGGCCAGCGTAAAGGCCTCCTCGCCGCGTGCGTCGCCCGCATCGAGTGACCGCGGCGCCTCCGAAAGGGCCAGTAGTTCCGTAATTGCCCGCACGTCACGGCCCAGAAGCGCCGCGATGTCTTCCACCCGCACGCCGTCCGGCCGATGCACCAAGAATTCCGCGTCGCCTTCCAGCGTTCGGCGCGCCCGCAGCACCTGCTGCAGTTCGCGCACCACATGCACCGGAAGGCGGATGGCACGGGCCTGGGTCATCACCGCGCGCTCCACCGACTGGCGGATCCACCAGGTGGCGTAGGTGGAAAAGCGAAAACCGCGCTCGGGCTCGAACTTGGTGATGGCATGCATCAGGCCCAGATTGCCTTCCTCGATGAGATCGGAAAGCGGAACGCCGCGGCCGAGATAAGCCTTGGCGATGTTCACAACCAGCCTCAGGTTGTGTTCGATCATCGATTGCCGCGCTTCGAAGCTGCCAGCGCGCGCGGCGCACGCCGCCTGGTATTCCTCTTCTGGCGTGAAGAGTTCGGTTCTCCGCACCTGCCGCAGATAGATCGTCAGGGCATCCGCGCCTTCGCCGCCAATCGGCGGCTCGGTTGTCGCTTCGAATTCTGGGGAGAAGGCGGGCCTGGCCGGCGCCGCGTCTTGCTGGCTGTTCTCTACAGCCCGGCCCCGGCCCGCCGGCCGACGCACAGCAAGCGTGCGACGGAGACGAGCGGCGGCCATGGCATCACCGGCTCGGCAGGTAGCGCGCCGGATCGACGGGCTTGCCCTGTCGGCGAATTTCGAAATGCAGCTTCACGCGATCCGCGTCGCTGTTGCCCATTTCGGCGATCTTCTGGCCCTTTTGCACTGACTGGTCTTCCTTCACGAGCAGCGTCTGGTTGTGCGCATACGCCGTGAGATAGGTGTTGTTGTGCTTCAGGATGATCAGGTTGCCATAGCCGCGCAGGCCAGCGCCGGCGTAGACCACACGCCCGTCGGCCGCGGCCAGCACCGCATCGCCGGCCTTGCCGCCGATATCGAAACCCTTGTTCTTGGCATCGTCGAAGCCAGCGATGAGCGTGCCATGCGCTGGCCAGATCCAGCCGAGGTCTTCGTCGGCCGAGTTCGAGGCGGGCGCCGATGGCGACGCAGTGACCGGCGGCTTGCCGGCCGCGGCGCTCGCAGGTGACGTGGGCACCACGACCGATGGCGGCGCCACGGGCTTGGTCACCACGCCATCTGCGGGTGCAGGGGCGGGCGCGGCCGCGAGAGAGGTGGCCCCGCTCGCCGGTCCTACCGGCGGAATCACGCGCAGCACCTGGCCGACTTCGATCAGGTCGGGGTTCTCGAGATTGTTCCAGCGGACGATGTTCTGCCAGCTTTGACCCGTTTCGTTTCCGATGCGGCGAATCGTGTCACCGGGCCGCACGGTGTAGTAGCCCGGCTTGCCGTAATTTTCGATGCCCGGCAGCGGCTTGCCCGAAGCATCGGTGGTGATGAGCGGGCCACCGGGTGCCGCACTGGGCGCACGCGTCATGGTGCCGCGGTCTTCGACCGGTGCCGGCCCTCGCGGTGCGGCGCAGCCAGCGATCACGAGCACAACGGCCAACGTGATACCAGCGCACCAACTCCGATTGCCAAAACCCTGCATTTGTTGTTCCTTCAAGCGATGCCCGATTTTAGGGGGACAAAGTGAACCGCCTCAAGAATGCGGCGCTCGAGTCCGCGGGCGGTTTTATCGATGACGACGAGGGCCTGTCCGCCCCCCGCCGATTGGGTGGGAGCGACGATGCGGCCGCCCACGGCGAGTTGTTCGGTCCAGGCTTCGGGGACTGCTTCGCCGCCGGCCGCGGCAATGATGCCGGCATAGGGGGCGCCCTTGGCATAGCCCACCATGCCGTCTCCCAGCATCAGGTGCACGGTTGCCAATCGGAAGTGACGCAGATTGGCGCGTGCGCGCTCATGCAGGCCGCGCAGGCGCTCGATGCTGTAGACCTCCGTGGCCACGTGGTTCAGCACCGCCGCCTGGTAGCCGCAGCCGGTGCCGATTTCCAGCACGCGCCCCAGGCGCTCCTGCGGTTTGCCGGCCAGCGCGGGCGCACCCAACAGCAGTTCGATCATTCGAGCCACCACGCTAGGCTTGGAGATGGTCTGGCCCAGCCCGATGGGCAGGCTCGTGTCCTCGTACGCCTGGTTGACCAGCGCACTGTCGACGAAGCGATGCCGCTCCACCGTGCCCAATGCGCGCAGCACGCGCGGATCGGAGATGCCCTGGGCGGCAAGTTTCTGCACCATGCGCGCGCGCACGGCATCGGAAGCCATCGAGGGCGTGGTGGGCACCATCGGCTTCGCCGGCACAGCGGGCAACCGCCCTCGCGTGGCGGCTGAAGCAGTGGGTGTCAGGCGAACCGGGAATCCAGGCCGTTGCGTGGCCATGTCAATTGCCGAGACGGGCAACCGTCTCGCGCCATTGCCCCAGGTTGGCATGGTCTGTCAGGTCGATCTGCAGCGGCGTCAATGCGATGTGGCCAGCCGCGGTGGCGTGAAAGTCGGTGCCTTCGCCGCTGTCCTTGGCGCTGCCGGCGCCTGCAATCCAGTACATGGTCTCGCCGCGCGGGCTTTCCTGCGTAATGACTTTTTCCGCCGCATGGCGGCGGCCCAGGCGGCACACCTTTATCGGTTTGAGTTCGTCGAATGGCCGGTTCGGCACGTTCACGTTGAGCAGGAAGGCGCCGCCATCCAGCATGCGCTCGCGCTCGATCTGCTGCACCAGCCGCCGCGCCACCTGCGCAGCCGCAGCGACGTGCGCCCAACCTTTTTCGATTTGCGAGAAGGCGATGGCCGGAATGCCGAACAGATACGCCTCCATTGCCGCGCCCACGGTGCCCGAATAAATGGTGTCGTCGCCCATGTTGGCGCCGTTGTTGATGCCGGACACCACCAGATCGGGCCGGTAGTCGAGCAGCCCCTTGAGCGCGATGTGCACGCAGTCGGCCGGCGTGCCTGTCACATAGCGAAAACCGTTGTGTGCCTTGTGCACGTACAGGGGCGCCGCGAGGGTGAGTGCATTCGATTTGGCGCTGTTGTTGTGCTCGGGTGCAACCACCTCGACATCGGCGATGTCTTTCAGAGCGTCGTGCAATGCGACGATGCCAGGTGCCTGAAAGCCATCGTCGTTGGAAATGAGTATCTTCATGGTGCTTTTCGGTGCCCGGATTGTAGGCGCCGGGTGGGTCGCAGCAGGGACAAGGGCGCTCTGCCGCGCCCCCTATCATCGCCTCGCAATCATTGCCCACCCCCGACCGATTCAAAGGAGACCCGAGCATGCACGCATGGCTTTGCGAAAACCCCACTGGCGTCGACGCGCTGACCTGGAAAGAACTGCCCACACCAACGCCGGGTCCGGGCCAGGTGCTGATCGAAATAAGAGCCGCGAGCCTCAATTTTCCCGATCTGCTGATCGTTCAGAACAAATACCAGATGAAGCCGCCACTGCCTTTCGTGCCGGGCTCCGAATACGCTGGCGTCGTTCAGGCGGTGGGCGAAGGTGTGACGCATCTCAAGGTCGGACAAAACGTTGCGTGCCTCTCGGGCACCGGCGGATTTGCAACGCATACATTGGCACCCGCTGCGTTGTGCATGCCGCTGCCTGAAGGCTTCGGCCACGTCGATGCGGCGGCATTCATCATGATTTATGCCACCTCATGGCACGCATTGATGGATCGCGCTCAATTGAAAGCCGGCGAAACGGTTCTGGTGCTCGGCGCTGCCGGGGGCGTGGGCACCGCGGCCATCCAGATCGCAAAAGCGGCGGGCGCCAAAGTAATAGCAGCCGCTTCGACTGACGAGAAATGCGAGCTCTGCCGCTCCATTGGCGCCGACGCCACCATCAACTACACGACGCACGCACTTCCAAACGGGTTTCGCGATGCCATCAAGGCCGCGACCGACGGCAAGGGCCCCGATGTGATTTACGATCCCGTGGGCGGCGATTTCGCCGAGCCGGCATTTCGCTCGATTGGCTGGCGCGGCCGCTATTTGGTCGTTGGCTTTGCCTCGGGCCCGATTCCTTCGCTGCCATTGAATCTGACGCTGTTGAAAGGCGCTTCGCTGGTCGGTGTGTTCTGGGGCGATTTCGCCAAGCGCGAGCCCAAGGCCAATGCACAAATGATGGCCGAATTGGCCCACTGGTACGGCCAGGGAAAGATCAAGCCGGTGATCGACAGCACCATGCCGATGGCGCAATTGAAGGCGGCCTACGCCCACATGGGCTCGCGCGGCGTCAAAGGAAAACTCGTGATGGTGAACTGACGCGCCGCTGCGCCAGAGTTCTTCCTGCAATAAAAAAGCCCGCGCATGCGGGCTTTTTTATGGGCAGTGCCTCAGCAGAGGTTCACTTGATCTCGAATTCGGACAGCGACTTGCCGGCAGCCAAAGCTTCAGTAACCCAGCGCGGCTTGCGGCCACGGCCACCGGACCAGGTTTCGCCGGTCGGGCCGCGGTATTTGGCCGCTGCCTTCGCTGCAGGAACGCCTGCACTGCGCTTGACCGGGGCGCCGCGTGCGCTCAGTTTCAAGTCAGAAGCCGTCAAGCCGTATTCGGCGATCTTTCTGCGCACATCCTCAATGACGCCAGCGCGCTCTTCGTTGCGAAGGTCTTCGGCCTGCTTGCGCAATTGCGCAATCTGCTCGTCGTACTTCTTGATCTGAGAATTGATATCGGCAAGGGTCGAAGCCATTTTTGGACTCCTGAAAATTGGAAACGGGCGGATTTTAATTCAGTTCCAATTTAAAACAAGCAGGACACGGTGAGAAAAAACCCTTGGCGCACGCGGATTCGACAGCGCGCAGCCGAAAGCTCGTTGCCACGGGCGTTTTATCGAACAAATGGAAGAAGGAGGACTCCAAGCGCCCGCAAAGCGGTAGCCGGAAATGACAACGCCGGGGCTGGCCCGGCGTAGTGGTTTTCCAAGGACGCTATTGCGCAATAGCAGTCAGGAAGAAATTTTGGGGTGGCTGATGGGACTCGAACCCACGACGACCAGAATCACAATCTGGGACTCTACCAGCTGAGCTACAGCCACCGCAGAGCCCGCAATTGTAGCGGCAAAAATGGCCGTTTTCGCCACCCCGACTGGTTCATGCACTTGAAAATCTTCTCAACCCGTTGCCAACGGGCCCGCTGGCGCGGCCTCCTCGATCTTGATCGAGCCGTCCGGCCGCTCCCAGGTACCAATCAACAGGCCGCTTGCAAGCGCATGCTCGCGCAGGGCGTTGAAGACCTCATCGCGCCCCGGAGTGGCAGAAAACAACGGCGCTCCGCCAAGAGCAAAGATCTGGAAGGCATATCGGTGTGCGCCGTGCCCCGGCGGTGGATCGGGCGGCAGCCAGGCTGCTTGCAGCGCGGAATTGCGTCCGACATGCAAGCCGGCGGCACCGTCGTTGTCGCGGCTTGGAATGGCCGCCTCGTCGAGCTTGCCTTCGCTTGGTCGCAGCCCCACCACGATCGCGTGCACCAGGGGATTCGGGGTCGGCGAATCGGCGTCCTCCACCACCAGCACCAATGAGGTGGTTTCCGCCGGAAGATCGGTCCATTGCAGCGGCGGCGAAACGCCTTCGCCATCGGCGGTGTAGCGCGGCGGCAAGGGTGCATGGTCCGCGAAGGCAACGCTGGTGAGCGCGATCGATGCCATACCCTGGCGCATGCCCAGCGTATTGAAAATGATCTTGTCCAGGCCCGCGCGCATTCCATGCAACGCGTGACCGATGACTTCTGGCAGTTTCTCGAGCATGGCGCCGGTATAGCGCGGCGCGCCTGCGCGACCTGTAGGACGCTGCACCATGCACGGCATCGCCATCGACGGCAAAACTACCAGACCGCGGTTTCATCAATTTGGCGAGGCTTGGCGCCTGTATTGCTCCGCTATCATCGATGCCACCTGCACCGACGGCGCAGGATCTCTATGCGCTCCCATTCACCGCCAAAGGATTTTTCATGAGCATCGTCTGGACTATTCTGATCGGGTTCATCGTGGGTCTCGTGGCGCGCGCCGTCAAGCCGGGCGACGATTCGGCCGGCTTCATCGTCACCACCCTGATCGGCATTGCGGGATCGTTGATCGTGACCTATGTCGGCCAGGCCATGGGCTGGTACACCGCGGGACAGGGTGCGGGCTTCATTGCGTCCGTGCTGGGCGCGATCGTGCTGCTGGTTCTCTACAGCCTGATCAAGCGCAAGAGCTGACACAGGGAGGCAGTGCGCACCGTGCCGCGCATGCCAAGGGCCAAGCATCACGTCTACGTGGTCGAGCTCGACGACCGCGTCTGGAACCACGGCCGCTTCCGGCGCGCCAATCCCGGCTACCAGCTCGGCAAGCCGTTTGTGTACGTGGGAATGACCGGGCTCGACCCGGACGTACGCTTCGACAAGCACAAGGCGGGCATCCAGGCCAACAGCTTCGTGAAGGAATTCGGCCTCCGGCTATTGCCGACCCTTTACGAACGCTACAACCCGCTGAGCTACGAGGACGCGCGATCGATGGAGGTGGAGCTCGGCATCGCGCTGCGCAAGAACGGCTACGGCGTCTGGCAGGCCTGACATCGGCGCCCTCCCCGCGTCCGTGCTTCGTCAGGCGTAGGTCACCCAGCCTTCATAGGCCGGTCCATCCAGGTGCGGCAGCGTGTTGTACGTCACCAGCATGTGGCGCTTGGGCGTGAAGGCAAACTCGGTCACCGCCGTATTGCGGATGCGCAGATTGAGTTCGATCGTGGTTTCAGGGCTCGTACCCAGTACATGGCCGACAGCCGTGCTGATCGGCCCGCCACTCGACACCACCAGCACCTTGGCGCCATGGTGCCGGTCGCGAACATGGTCGAGAGCCGTCGTCACGCCCGCCAGAAAATCAACGTAGCTCGGCATGCCGACAGGCTGCGTCTTGCCTTGCATCCAGGCACCCAGTCCGTCACGCAAGAGGCGGAAGTGATGCCGGTACATTTCGGGCGTATCGGGCTTCTCGAGCTTGCCTTCGTGAATGGTGGCAATCAACGCTTCGCTGTCGTACTCGTTGAGCCCGGGCCACGGAAGCACGTCGTTGCGCGTGAGGCCAAGCCCTTGGGCAATGCCCTCCCAAGTCTGGCGATGCCGCTTCAGCGTGCCGGTGATCACGGCATCGAAATGCATGCGGCGTTCGCGCCAGTATTCGCCCAGGCGCGCCGACTGTTTGTGTCCGAGCTCGCTCAGGTTGTCGTAGTCGACGGCGCCGAAGCTGGCCTGGCCATGGCGCACAAGATAGAGGGTTCCCATGCAGGCGATTCTGGCAACAAGCGCATGGTGCGCTTGTCCCACGTGCGACGGGCGCGCTGGGTCAGCGACCCGAACGCGACATCGCGTACTACATCAGCGGGCGGCTGCGGGCAGCGTGTCCGCCGGCTTCGGCACCAGGATCTCGGCCTTGAACCGTTCCTTCAGCAGGTTGTAGTAAGCGAGCTCTTCCGCTGCGGTGACCGATTGGCCGACCTGCGCGTTCTCCTGCTGCGCCTGTTCCGGGGCGGACGGCGCGCGCGGAACGAGCTTGGTGACACGCACCACGGCGTAACCCTGGGTGCCCAGGTCCACGCCCACCAGTGAGGGCAGTTTGGCCGTGTCGGCGCGCAGTGCTGCGTCGATGATCGAGATTGGCTGGTTCTGCAACTCTCGGCGCGACACCGTGACAGGCGCGCCGAACGTTGCGCCGTCGGCCTTCGCGGTCCAAGCGGCGAGCTTGGCTTCTCCCTCGGCCTTGGCCATGACCGCGGCGCGCTCGGTCACGAGTTGCGCACGGATCTTGTCCTTGACCTCTGCCAGTGGCAAAGGACGAGCAGGCGTGTATTGCGTCACGCGGCCCGACGCGAGCTGGTTGGAACCGACCTCGATCGCCTCGGTGTTCTGCTTGCGCTCCAGCGAGTCGGCCGCGAACAGCGCGTTCAGGAAATTGCGGTTTGCCAGCACACCGGCCACGCCGGGTGCGGGCGTGCGCGCGACATTGCTTGCGGTCTGGATCGTAAGCTTCAGCTTTTCGGCCGCGGGCTTGAGACTGTCCGGCTGCTGGTAGACCGCATCGGTGAAAGTCTCCGCGGCCTTGGCGAACTCCTGCGTGGCCTGCTGCGCACGAACTTCGTTCTCGATGGTGGCGCGCACCTGTTCGAACGGCGGCACCACGGCCGGCTTGATGTCGGCAAGGCGGATGATGTGATAGCCGAACTCGGTTTCGATCACGTCGCTGATGTCGCCCTTCTTGAGCGCGAACATCGCGTCTTCGAATGGTTTGACCATTGCGCCGCGCGTCACGAAGTCGAGGTCGCCGCCCTTCTCCGCCGACCCCGGGTCTTGCGAATTCTTGCGGGCAACGTCGGCAAAGGTGGCGGGCGCCTTCTTGACTTCGGCCAGCAGCTGTTCAGCCTTGGCCTTCGCCTTGGCGCGATCGGCCGCCGACGCGCTCGCCGGAGCGGTGATCAGGATGTGGCTGGCGCGGCGCTCTTCCTTGGTGCCGAAGCGCGCCGTGTTCTGTTCGTAGTAGGTCTTGAGATCGGCCTCGTTGACCGATATGTTCTTCTTGGCCGCCTCGATGTCGAGCACCAGGTATTCGATGCTGGCCTGCTCGGGCGACTGGAACTGTGCCGTGTGGGCCTTGTAGTAAGCCTCCACATCCGCATCGCTGACCGTCACCTTCGATGCGAAGCTTTCAGGCGTGAAGCGGGCAATCTGGATCTCGCGGCGGTCGTAGAAGGCGTTGATCGTGGCCGCGGCCAATGCGGGCGGCGTGAATGCCGTACCCGAGATACCCAGCAGCACCTGCTGCGTGGCCAGGTCGGCACGCATTGCAGCTTCGTACTGCTCGGGGGTGCGGCCCGTCACGCGCTGGAAGGTTTCGCGGTCGAACTTGCCGTCCGGCGTACGGAACGCGGCAAGCCCTGCGTCCTGCGCAAAGATTCGCGACAGGCGCTCTTCGGAAACCGTGACGTTCGACTTGGCCGCTGCCGCAGCCAGCACGCGATCGCGCACCATGCGCTCCAGCGTGCCGTAGCGCATTACATCGGACTCAAGCAGCGCCGCATCGACGTTCGGCGACTGCTGCCGGATGCGGTCGGTTTCGATGCGATGCTGCGCATCCCACTCGGGCCGCGTGATGTTGTTGCCGTCGACGCGTGCAACCTTCTCGTCGCCGGAGCCCTGGTAGCGCTCCACGCCAAAAAGGACGAACGAGGGAATGATCAGCAAGAACAAGAAAATCATGACGATCTTGTTGTACTTGCGGAAGAAATCAAACATGCTTGAACACTCTTTTGGCGACGGATGTCGGGGGCGGCAATAAAAAAGGCGAACCTGTGTTCGCCTTTGCATCGGGTGGGTGGTGGGTGCTGAGGGGCTCGAACCCCCGACCTACGCCTTGTAAGGGCGCCGCTCTACCAACTGAGCTAAGCACCCCACCGGGAATACTCTCCGAGTCTACGTCTTAGTTCAGCGCGTCTTTCAACGCCTTGCCCGGACGGAACTTCGGAATCTTGGCGGCCTTGATTTTAATCGCGTCGCCGGTGCGTGGATTGCGGCCGGTGCGAGCGGCGCGTTTACCGACTGCAAAAGTGCCGAAACCGACGAGCGACACAGAGCCGCCTTTCTTGAGCGTGGTGCGAATCGCGCCGATGGTGGATTCAAGCGCGCGCGTAGCGGCTGCCTTGGAAATATCGGCGTTTTTTGCGATGTGCTCAATCAGTTCGGTCTTGTTCACAAGGGCCCCTTGTCGAAGAAATAAAGTTTTTCGGCTTTCGTCAGCTGCGAGCTGGCCGCGAAACGACGCGACGCGCAAAGCCTGGCAGGACTGACGCCTCGGCAGCGCGCTGCCAGCGAGGATTACAACCACTGGTCTGCAGGGTGTCAATACGACACGAGGCCATGCAGATCAACGGAGCGCGCGATTTTAGGGGCGTTTCATGAAGCCGAATTTCAAAGGGCTTCGGCAATGGCCTTGCCGAGGTCGCTGGTGCTCGCGGTCCCGCCGATGTCGGGCGTGCGCGGTGCTCCGCTTTGGGGCGCCAGCACCTTTTCGATTGTGGATAGGATCGCGTCGTGCGCATTCTTGTGGCCCAGAAACTCGAGCATCATGGCGCCACACCAGATCTGTCCGATGGGGTTGGCGATGCCCTTGCCAGCGATGTCGGGCGCCGAACCGTGCACGGGCTCGAACAGCGAGGGCGTCGTGCGCTCGGGGTTGAGATTGGCGCTGGGCGCAATGCCGATGGTGCCGGTGCACGCCGGGCCCAGGTCGGACAGGATGTCGCCGAACAGGTTGCTCGCCACCACCACGTCGAAGAAGTCGGGCCGCTGCACGAAGTGCGCGGTGAGGATGTCGATGTGGAACTTGTCCAGCTTCACGCCCGAGTAATTCTTTGCCATCTCGGCCACGCGCTCGTCCCAATAGGGCATGGTGATCGAGATGCCGTTCGACTTGGTGGCGCTGGTCAGGTGCTTCTTGGGGCGCGATTGTGCAAGCTCGAAAGCGAACTTGAGCACGCGGTCAACACCCACGCGCGACATCACCGTTTCCTGCACCACGATTTCGCGCGGCGTGCCTTCGTACATGCGCCCGCCGATGCTCGAATATTCGCCTTCGGTGTTTTCCCGCACGATGTACATGTCGATCTCGCCGGGCTGGCGTGGCGAGCCGTCGCGCCGCACCACGGGGGCCGTGATGCCGGGCATCAGCCGCGCGGGGCGCAGGTTGATGTACTGGTCGAATTCGCGGCGGAACAGGAGCAGTGAGCCCCAGAGCGACACGTGGTCGGCAATTTTCTCGGGCCAGCCGACCGCGCCGAAATAAATCGCGTCGTGCCCGCCGATCTGGTCCTTCCAGTTGTCGGGCAGCATCTTGCCGTGCTTCTCGCAGTAATCCCAGCTCGAAAAATCGAAGTGGTCGAACTTCAGGTCGATGCCGAACTTGCGCGCCGCGGCATCCATCACGCGCAGCCCTTCGGGCATGGTTTCCTTGCCGATGCCGTCGCCGGCGATGACTGCGATTCTGTGGGTGGTCATGATCGGATTCCTTCTTGCTGGAGCGGTGTGAAAAACTGGAGTGCCTCGGCGAGCAGCTCGCCCGGCGCTTCTTCCGGAACGTAGTGGCCGCACGGCAGTGCGCGGCCCGAAACCTGAAGTGCGCGCTCGCGCCAGAGCGCCAGCACGTCGAAGCATTTGCCCACCGCGCCGTGCTCGCCCCAGAGCACGCGAAGCGGTTGCGCGAGCCGCTGGCCGGCGGCCATCTCGGCGCGATCGTGCACCAAGTCGATGGTGGCTGAGGCGCGGTAGTCGGCGCATATGGATTCGGCCGTGCCCGGAATGCCGGCACAGCGCTCATATTCGGCCAGCACTTCGGGCGCGAAAGGCGCAAGGCCTGCGTGGCGCCCGCCCATTACGCTGCGCACGTAGCGCACGGGGTCCGAGGCGATCAGCGCCTCCGGCAGCGGCGGAGGTTGAATCAAAAAGAACCAGTGCCAGTAGGCGCGCGCAAACGCTTCGGTGGTGTTCTCGTACATCGAGAGCGTGGGTGCGATGTCCAGCAGCATCATGCGGTCAACGGCCGCAGGGTGATCCACGGCCAGTCTGTGCGCAACCCGGGCACCGCGGTCGTGGGCCAGCACGCCGAAGCGCTCGAAGCCGTGGTGCCGCATGGCGGCGAGCGCATCGAGCGCCATCTCGCGCTTGCTGTAGGCCATGTGACCCTCATCGTCCGCCGGGCGGCCGGAGTCGCCATAGCCTCGAAGGTCGAGTGCCACCACCGTGAATTGCTCGGCCAGCGCCGGTGCCACCCGATGCCAGATGAGATGTGTCTGCGGATGGCCGTGCAAGAGCAGCAAAGGGGCGCCGCGCCCGCCGATGCGGCCATGCACGCGCACGCCGTTGCGCTCGATGTCGAATTGCGGAAAGTCGAAGAATGAAGCAGTCACGCGGGCAATTGTGCGTTGCACCCGATCGGCCATCAAGCAACAATCAGCCAATTCATACTTTCCGATCTGGCATGAATTCATTGTCCATGGACCGCGGCGATCTGGAGCTCGTGCTGGCCATACGCGACCAGGGAAGCCTGGCAGGCGCATCCGCCACGCTCGATGTGGTGCCCTCCGTCATCACCAAGCGACTGGGCGCGCTGGAGGCCAGGCTGGGCCAGCGCTTGTTCGAACGCACCACGCGCCGCCTCAGCGTGACGGCCGAGGGCGAAGCCGTCTGTCTGCACGCCAAGACGCTGCTCGAAGGCTTTGCAGCACTCGAAAGCGAACTGGGCGAGCGGCAGAACGACCTGGTCGGCACCATCCGGCTGGCGGCCACCTTTGGCTTCGGTCGGCGCTGGCTCGGCCCTGCGCTGGCCACGTTCCAGGCGCGCCACCCCGGGCTGCAGATCGAATTGCTGCTGACCGAGCGGCTCCCCGATCTTGGCGCCGAAGGCTACGACGGCGCGCTATGGCTCTGGGCCGTGCAGCAGCGCCGCGAGGCCGACTGGGTCACGCGACGCATTGCGCGCAACCAGCGCGTGCTTGCCGCTTCGCCTGCATATATAGAGCGGCGCGGCACGCCGGCCACGGTCGATGCGCTGAGCGCGCACGACTGCCTGGTGGCGCGCGAAAACGGCGAGCCCAACCAGCGCCAGTCCTCACTATGGACGCTGCGGCACGCGCGCGACGGCAGCACGGCCCGCGTTCGCGTCCAGGGACCGCTGGCCAGCAATTCGGGCGAAATGGTGCGCGACTGGTGCCTGGCCGGCCACGGCATCATGCTGCGCAGTCTGTGGGACATTGCGCCGCAACTGGCTTCCGGCGAATTGGTGCGCGTGCTGTCCCACTACGCCATGCCCGATGCCGACATCCACTGGATTGCGCCCTGGCGACCCAAGACGCCGCGCCGCGTGCGGCTGCTGCTCGATCACCTGGCGGAACAGTTTCGCGGCGAGCCGTGGAAGCCGGGCAAGGCGGGCTCGCCGCGCTAAAAAAGCGTGTGGGTCAGCGCTCGCTGCGCACCACCAGGCTCACGCCGGCCGCGGTAAGCCCGATGCCGAGCAGCGTCACCACGGTGATCGGTTCGCCAAACAGGAGCCAGGCCATGACGGCCGTGCACGGCGGCACCAGGTAGAGCAGGCTCGTGACGGCGGTGGCCGTTCCGCGCTGGATCAGCATGTAAAGCAGCGAGCTGCCGCCGAGCGACAGCGCAAGCACCGACCACGCCATGGCGCCCATCGAGTGCGCGTTCCATTCGATGCCTTGCGTCTCCATCAACGCAAAGGGCAAGGTCACGAGCAACGCCGCCGCCATTTGCACGGCACTGGCGCTTCGAACGTCACAAGGCGCGACGAAGCGCTTCTGATACAGCGTGCCCGCCGTGATCGAAAGAAGCGCCATGATGGCAAGCCCCATCGTCAATGCGCTGACTTCGGAACCCTGCCCGAACTTGCGCGACACCACGAGAACCAGGCCAGCGAAACCCAGGACAAGCCCGGTCCATTGGCGCCACGAAATGCGCCCACCATTGAACGACAGCCAGACGGCGGTCAGCACCGGTTGGATGCCGACCAGCAGCGCCACCAGCCCAGCGCCCATGCCCGCGTGCACGGCGGCCCACACGCCGCCCAGGTAACCCGCCTGCATCAGCACGCCCGTGACCGCAAGGTGCCCCCACTGCTTGCGCTCCTTGGGCCAGGCGACCCGCGCGAGCGCGACCCAGACGCCAAAGCACACGAGACAGAGCGCATAGCGCACGGCCAGGAACTTGAGCGGCGGCGCATAGGGCATGCCGTAGCGCGCCACGATGAAGCCCGTGCTCCATATCAGCACGAAGACCGCGGGCATGGCCCGCAGCCAGCCCGCGTTGCGGGCCGCAACCGCCGCACTCATTTCGCGCGGGCCCGGATTTCGGGGATCGCTTTCTGGAGGTAATAGACCATCGACCAGATGGTGAGCACGGCCGAGATCCAGATCAGCCACCGCCCCCACAAACCAGTGTCGATGACCTTGAAAAGCTGTCCGTCGTAGAGCAGGAACGGAATCGCGACCATCTGCACTGTGGTCTTCACCTTGCCGATCATGTGAACCGCCACGCTCTTGCTGGCACCGATCTGCGCCATCCATTCGCGCAGGGCCGAGATCGCGATCTCGCGGCCGATGATGATCAAGGCCACGAACACGTCGGCGCGCTGCAGGTGAACCAGCACCAAGAGCGAGGCGCATACCAGGAATTTGTCGGCCACCGGATCGAGAAAAGCGCCAAAGGCCGAGGTCTGGTTGAGCTTGCGCGCCAGGAAGCCGTCGAGCCAGTCGGTGGCGGCAAAGACGATGAACATCACCGTGGCAATCAGATTGCGCATCGGCTCGGCCATCGGCAGGTAGAACACACCAACGATCAATGGAATCGCGACGATGCGCGTCCAGGTCATGATGGTGGGAAGGGTCCAGAACATGCGGGCGATTGTGTCATGCACACGTGGCGTGCCGAAAGCCAGGGGCAATCGGCCTCAATGCAGCGCGCGATAGATTTCCTCGGCCAGGTCGGTGGCAATGCCTTCGACCGATGCGATGTCCTCGACGCTGGCTGCCGCCACGCCGCGAATTCCGCCAAAACGCTGCAGCAGGCGCGCGCGGCGCTTCGGCCCAATGCCCGGAATGTCTTCGAGTTGGCTGCCGCCCACACGCACCTTGGCGCGCTTGGCGCGCATGCCGGTGATGGCGAAGCGGTGCGCCTCGTCGCGAATCTGCGCCACAAGCATCAGCGCCGCGGAATCCTTGCCCAGGTAGACCTTCTCGCGCCCGTCCGCGAAGACCAGTTCCTCGAGTCCGACTTTGCGGCCTTCACCCTTTTCGACACCCACGATGAGGGACAGCGCCAAGCCCAGTTCGCCGAACACTTCGCGCGCCATCGACACCTGCCCCTTGCCGCCGTCGACCAGCACCAGGTCGGGCATGCGCGCCGCCCTTGTCTTGGGTGGCGCATCGCTGCCCACACCGCCGGCATCGCCCATCGGCGGCGCGTCGGTTTCGGCTGCCATCGCCTCGGCCAGCTTGCCGTAGCGGCGGTGCAGCACCTGGCGCATGGCGGCGTAGTCGTCGCCGGGGGTGATGCCTTCGATGTTGTAGCGCCGGTACTCGCGGTTCTGCATCGTGTGGCGCTCGAACACCACGCAGGAGGCCTGCGTGGCCTCGCCCGCGGTGTGCGAGATGTCGAAGCATTCGATGCGGAAGTTGTCCAGGTCGTCGGGCGCGAGCTCCAGCGCATCGGCCAGCGCGCGGGTGCGCGCCTGCTGCGAACCCTCCTCGGCCAACAGCCGCGCCAGTTGCAGGCCGGCGTTGGTTTCGGCCATTTCCAGCCAGTGCCGGCGCTGCTCGCGCGGCTGGAACACGGCCGTCACGCGCGCGCCGGCCTGCTGCGAAATCGCCTCGATCAGTTCGCGGCTCACGAGATGGCTCAGCACCAGCGTGGCGGGCACCGGCACGTCGATGTAATGCTGGGCGATGAAGGCTTCGAGCACCTGCACCTCGATCGGGTCGGCCGGCGCGGGCGCCACGCCTTCCTCGGCATCGAGCTCGCCATGGTGGATTTGGGCGGCGTCTTCCACGTGCACGGGAAAGTAGGCGCGGTCGCCAAGATGCCGGCCGCCGCGCACCATCGCCAGGTTGACGCAGGCCTTGCCGCCCTGCACTTTCACGGCCAGGATGTCCACGTCCTTGTCCGAGGCTATTTCGATCGACTGCTGGTGCAACACACGCGAGATCGCCGACATCTGGTTGCGCAGTTCGGCGGCCTGTTCGAACTCGAGCTTCTCGGCGTGCTCGGTCATGCGCGCCTCCAGCTTCGACAGCACCAGCTGGGTGTCGCCCATCAGGAAGGCCTCGGCGCTGGCCACGTCCTGCGCATAGGACTCGGGCGTGATGTAGCCGACACACGGCCCGGTGCAGCGCTTGATCTGGTACAGCAGGCAGGGCCGGGTGCGATTGGCGTACACGGTGTCTTCGCAAGTGCGCAGCTTGAACACCTTCTGCAGCAGCTGGATCGATTCCTTCACTGCCCAGGCGCTCGGGTAAGGCCCGAAGTAGCGGTGCTTCTTGTCGACCGCGCCGCGGTAGTAGGCCAGCCGCGGAAACTCGTGCGAGGCAATCTTCAGGTAGGGGTAGCTCTTGTCGTCGCGGAACAGGATGTTGTAGCGCGGCTTGAGCGTCTTGATGAGATTGTTCTCGAGCAGCAGCGCCTCGGCCTCGGAGCGCACCACCGTGGTCTCCATGCGCACGATCTTCGAGATCATGTGGCCGATGCGCGTGCCGCCATGGCTCTTCTGAAAATAGTTGGCAACCCGCTTTTTGAGGTTGCGCGCCTTGCCCACGTAGAGCACCGCGCCGGCCGCGTCGAAATAGCGGTAGACGCCCGGCAGCTGCGGCAAGGCCGCGACTTCGCTGAGCAATTGATCGGAATGCACGTCTGACATGGCGGCTATTGTGGCGCGCTATCGAGGCGGCGGCCGGCACGGCCACCGCCCTTCTCCCTTCTGAGATCCCCGGGTTACTTCGCGAGTTCGCTCACCAGCCGGTACAGGAATTCGCGGCCGTCGTAGAGCCGCTGGATCTCGATGCGCTCGTCCAGCCCGTGGGCGCGCGCGTCCGCGGGGTCGAGGAACATGCCGGTCACGCCGTACATCGGAATGCCGGCATTGCGCATGAAACGGCTGTCGGTGGCGCCGGTGCTCATCGCGGGGATCACCGGCACGCCCGGCCACATGGCCTGCGTCACCAACTCCACCGTCTTCACCAGATCGCCGTTCAGCGGCGAGGCCGGGCTGCGCAAGGGCTTGCCGAGATTGCGCACCACGATCTTGTCGTTGCCGACGGCCTGGGTCAGCAGGCGCTCGACTTCCTCCGGGTCGTCGTGCGGCAGGATGCGGCAGTTGACCGTGGCTTTGGCCGATTGCGGCAGCGCATTCTCGGCGTGGCCCGCCTGGACCATCGTCGTCACGCAGGTGGTGCGCAGCTGCGCGTTGTAGGCCGGGTTGGCCGAGAGTCGCTCTATCACTGCGGCGTCAGGGTTGCCGGCGCCGATGGCGCGCATGTCGTCGGCCAGCTGCCCTGTGGCAAACGGGGCGCTGCGCGCGAAGTAGGTCTTGGTGACGTCTGCCAGCTTGACGGGGAACGCGTAATTTCCCAGCCGCTCCATCCCGGCCGCCAGCGCGTAGATAGGGTTGCTCTTGGTTGGCACCGAGCTGTGGCCGCCCACGTCGCGCGCCTCTAGCATGTAGGTGGTGTACATCTTCTCGGCCACCTGCATGCGGTGCAGGTTGGGCTTGCCGCCGCGCAGTTCGCCGCCGCCGCCTTCGTTGATGCCGAATTCCGCCTGCAGCAGTTCTGGCTTGTTGTTGATCAGCCAGAAGGCGCCGTTGCTGAGGGCGTCGCCCCGCTCCTCGTCGGCGGTCAGGGCCAGGATGATGTCGCGGCTCGGCTTGAAGCCTTCCTGCTTGAGCTGCCCCAGCACCGACACCAGGGCAGAGGCCATGGCCTTGTCGTCGATGGAACCGCGCGCCGTGAAATAGCCGCCCGTTTCCTGCAGCTTGAACGGGTCGGTCTTCCAGTCTTCGCGCCGGGCCTCGACCACGTCGATGTGGGCCAAGAGGAGCAGCGGCTTCTTGCTGCCGTTGCCCTTGAAGCGCAGCACCAGGTTGCCCTTCTTGGGAAACGGCTCGAAGACCTGGATGTCGCCGGGCGCAAAGCCCGATTCGATCAGGCGCTTTTCCATGGCGCGCGCCGCCAGTGTGTTGTCGCCCACCGAATGGCTGGTGTTGATCTCGATCAACTCCTTGTAGATGTCGTGGAAGCGCTGCTGCTGCGGGGTCAGCGATGGCGTTGTCTGCGCCGATGCGGCCAGGCCGCACAGGGCGAGAGACAGCGCGAGCACGCTTTTCGCAAAACCAGGGGAACCAAGGGAAAGCGGCGAACGACGGGTCTTCATGCGCATGGTTTCTCGCTCCGGAATGTTGTGGTGGCGGCCAGCATACCAAGCAGCCACGCTGCCCCGATCCGCCGAAGACGGGCACACTTGCCCCATGCAATGGGACATCTTCTGCAGAGTCATCGACAACCACGGCGACCTGGGCGTGTGCTGGCGTCTGGCCTGCCAGCTGGCGGCGCTCGGCGAGCGCGTACGCCTGTGGATCGACGACGCCACGGCGCTGCACTGGATGGCGCCCGCGGGCTGCGACGGCGTGGAGGTGGTCGACTGGCTCGACCCTGCCGCTGTGCACAAGGCCGCGGCGGCCCCGACGCCCGACGTGCTGATCGAAGCCTTCGGATGCGACCCGGCACCCGAGCTGATCGCGCGCTTTGCCGAGCCGCCCAATGCCGGAGCGCCCGCCCGGGCCTGGATCAATCTCGAATACCTGTCGGCGGAACCTTATGTCGAGCGGCTGCACGGCCTGCCTTCGCCGGTGTTCAAAGGACCGGGCGCGGGGCTGACGAAACGCTTTTTCTATCCGGGCTTCACGCCCGGCACGGGAGGGCTGCTGCGGGAGCCCGGCCTGCCGGAGCGGCGAGCGCATTTCGACCGCGCGCAATGGCTGGCGGCGCATGAGATTCCTTGGCGGGAGGACGAGCGCCTCGTCTCGCTCTTCTGCTATGAGCCTCCCGCGCTGGCCCAATTGCTCGAACAGCTGGCCGCCGACATCGAACCCACGCGGCTTCTGGTGACTTCCGGCCGTGCGGCGCACGCGGTCACGGCCTTTTTCTCCAGCCCTAAGCATCCGCCCGGCAGGTCTTCGCAAGGCTTCGGTGCGCTGTCGATTTCCTACCTTCCCTACCTGACGCAGCCGGATTTCGACCATCTCCTGTGGGCCTGCGACCTGAATTTCGTGCGCGGCGAAGATTCGCTCGTGCGCGCCCTCTGGGCCGGCGCCCCACTGGTCTGGCAGATCTACCCGCAGGACGACGACGCGCACCACGTCAAGCTTGGCGCCTGGCTGGACTGGCTCGGCGCCCCGCCGTCCGTCCGGCAGTTTCACCACGCCTGGAACGGCTTCGCGGACAGCACCCTCCCCCCACTGGAAACCGAAGGCCCTTGGCGCGAAACCGTGCAGGCCGCGCGCGAAAAGCTGGGCCGCCAGGAGGACTTGGTCTCGCAGCTGCGGCATCTGGTCGCCGGAAAAAGCTAAAATAGCGGGCTTTGCGGATTTCGGCCCGGATCTAACAGGATCCGAGATGCACTCCGCCAAACCTGCCGCGGGACATGTACCGCGGGGCCAATGACGCCGGCAAGACGTTGCATCGCAACATTGCAAACGTCGCCGACGGCCCCGCGCACCGAGCGGCCAACATCCAGAGAACCTGATATGAAAATCGCTCAAGAAATCCGCGCCGGCAACGTCATCATGCACGGCAAGGACCCGATGGTCGTCCTCAAGACCGAATACAGCCGCGGCGGCCGCAACTCCGCTACCGTGCGCATGAAGCTCAAGAGCCTGATCGCCAACTTCAACACCGAAGTGGTCTTCAAGGCGGACGACAAGATCGACCAGATCGTGCTCGACAAGAAGGAGTGCACCTACTCCTACTTCGCCGACCCAATGTACGTCTGCATGGACACCGAGTACAACCAGTACGAAGTCGAAGCCGAGAACATGGGCGACGCCCTCAACTACCTCGAGGACGGCATGGCTGTCGAAGTGGTGTTCTACGACGGCAAGGCCATCTCGGTCGAACTGCCGACCAGCGTCGAACGCGAAATCACCTGGACCGAGCCGGCCGTCAAGGGCGACACTTCGGGCAAGGTCATGAAGCCCGCCAAGATCGCCACCGGCTTTGAAGTGCCGGTGCCGCTCTTCGTTGCGCAAGGCGACAAGATCGAAATCGACACCCGCACCGGCGAATACCGCAAGCGCGTCTGAACGCTTCCGGCCGCCTGGCCGGCGCATGACAAAAGGCTCCGCAAGGAGCCTTTTTTCGTTGATGGGCTTACCCTTGTGCCCATGAACACGTCCGCCAGCGTCCGCACCGAGATCGATGGGCCGGTCAGCACCATCGTCATGAACCGCCCCAGGCAGCGCAATGCCGTCGATCGGCCCATGGCCGATGCGCTGCGCGATGCCTTCGAACGCTTCGAGGCCGACGAAAGCCAGCTTGTCGCCGTGCTTTGGGGCGAGCACGGTACCTTCTGCGCGGGTGCCGACCTGGGTGCCGTGAGCGATCCGGCACGGCGCAACGAACTCGATCCGGAAGGCGGCGGCTCGGGCCCGATGGGCCCCACGCGCATGGCGCTTTCAAAACCACTGATCGCCGCCATCAGCGGCCATGCCGTGGCCGGCGGGCTGGAACTCGCGCTGCTGGCCGATCTGCGCGTGACCGAGGAAGACGCCGTGCTCGGCGTGTTCTGCCGGCGCTGGGGCGTGCCGCTGATCGACGGCGGCACGGTGCGGCTGCCGCGCATCGTCGGCATGGGCCGCGCGCTCGACCTCATCCTGACCGGCCGGCCCGTTGATGCCGCAGAGGCGAGCGCCATGGGCCTGGTCAACCGCGTGGTGCCCCGCGGCCAATCCCGCCACGCGGCCGAAGCGCTCGCGCGTGAGATCGCGTCGTTCCCCCAGCAGTGCATGCGCGCGGACCGCCATTCAGCCTACGCCCAGTGGAATTTGCCGTTGGCCGATGCGCTGCGGCAGGAAGGCCGGCTCGGCGTCCCCATGGTGGCGGCCGAAGGCGCGGCGGGCGCCGAGCGCTTCATTCGCGGCGCGGGCCGGCATGGCACTTGCTGAGCCTGATCCGCGGGGCATGGCGGCCGCAACGCTGCACAATGCAGCGAATCTTCCTGTCTGATTTCTTCATGAACAACACGCACGACCTTCACGACAAGCGCCTCGCGGACGCCTGGGCCACCCTCAAGGCGCACTCGGAAAAAGGCCTCCCGCTCGATCTCGATCCTTCGCGCCTCGCCTTCGCCGATCCGGAATTCCTGCTGCGCCGTGAAACCCGCGGCATCCGCATGCAGCTGGAGCTGATGAAGCCCGACCTGGAGCAGCGCGCCCACGGCATCGAGAACACCGTGGTGGTCTTCGGCAGTGCGCGCTTCCGCAGCGAGGAAGAGGCAGCCGCGCTGGTCGCGCAGGCCGATGCCGCCGGAGACGCCGTGGCAGCCGAGCGCTGGCGGCGCCTCGCGCGCAGCTCGCACTACTACGAGAAGGCGCGCGCCTTCGGCAAGCTGGTTGCGCAGTACAGCAGCGACAAGGAGCCCGAGGACAAGCTTTTCGTCTGCACCGGCGGCGGCCCCGGCATCATGCAGGCTGCCAACCGCGGCGCGCACGAAGGCGGCGGAATTTCGGTTGGCCTGGCCATCGCGCTCCCCATGGAGGAAGAAGCCAACCCCTACGTCACGCCGGCGCTGAGCTTCAAGTTCCATTACTTCGCCATCCGCAAGATGCACTTCATGATGCGTGCGAAGGCGCTGGTGGCGTTTCCAGGCGGCTTCGGCACGCTCGATGAGCTGTTCGAGGTGATCACGCTGGTACAGACCAAGAAGTCCAAGCCGGTGCCGATCGTGCTGTTCGGCTCGGCCTACTGGAAGAAGCTGATCGACTTCGATTTCTTGATCGAAGAAGGCGTGATCTCGCCGACCGACGTGAATCTGTTCGAGTACGTCGACGCGGCGGATGACGCCTGGGACGCGATCAAGCGCTTCTACAAACTATAAGGGCGCCTTCAAACCCCAGGTGGCGCGCGCTCCCAGCGCGATGACACCGCCCACTACCCAGAAAACGCCCGCGATCCCGATCAGCGCACCAATCGATCCGAACAACATCGGCATCGCCACGCTGGAGGCATTGATGGTCATGAGGCGCAGGCCCAGCGCTTCGCCGTGGCGTGCGTGCGGCGTGATCTGGTGCAGCATGCTCATCACCATCGGCTGGACCGCGCCAAGCGCAAAGCCCAGGATCACCGAGCACAGCCCCATGGTCAAGGCCGAGTCGAGCAGCGGATAGACCGCAAACACCGCGGCCGTGACGATGGTGGAGCTCAGGATCACGCTGCGCTCCGAGGCGCGAGACGCAATCAGGGGCAGCACCACCCGGATCACGGCCGCGGCGATGGCGAAAGCCCCGAGGATCGAGCCAATCACCGAAGCGCTGATGCCGCGGTCATGCCCCAGCACCGGCAGCACGAAGGCGTGCACGTCCCAGCTCGACGATTGCAGCCAGTTCACGAACAGCAGGCGGCGGAACATCGGCTCGCGCAGCAGGTCCCAGGCCCGCGTGGGCGCAGCCCCTGCGACGGGCGCAATGCGCGGCGGCTCGTGCGCGCCGCGCGCAAGCAGCCAGCAGGCGATCGGCAGTGCCGCCATGACCGCGAAGCAGACCCGGAAGGCCAGCATGTCCGCCGGCGCGCGCCCGGCATGGTCGATCAAGAGGCCGGCGAGGAACGGACCGACAAAGTTGGCAGCGGCGGGCGCAATCGCCAGCCAGCTGAACACCCGCTTGAGCTGATTGGCATTGGTGGCGGAGCGGCCCACGTGGCGCTGCAGCGCGATCACGGTCGCGCCCGTGGCCCCGCCCGTGAGCAGCGCTGCAACGCACATGACCGGGAAGGTTGGAAAGACGAGCGCGAGGCCCGCGCCGGCCGAAGCCGCGATGACCGAAAGCCACAGCGGCCGCTTGAAGCCATAACGGTCGGCAAAGCGTCCCGCCGGAAGGGCAAGGAAAACCTGCGTGAGCGCGAACAGTGCAATCAGCACGCCGACCGCTGCCGCGCTGTATCCCTGTTGCAGCGCCAGCAGCGGAGTTGCGAGCCGCATGCCGGCCATGGTGGCGTGCAGGCAGACCTGGGCGCCGATGACGCGCAGCAGTTCGGAGCCTTTCACGGGGTGTCGTCGCCCTCGCTGTCGGTTGCTTCAGCCGTGGAAGGCAACAGCGCCTGCGACTGCGCCTCGGGCAGCGCCTCGACCTTGCGCAGCGCAAGTCGCATCTGCTTGGCGCGCGTATCCGCCTTGTCGAGCGTGTCGGACGCCTTGGCCACCTGCTCCTTGATGCGCGACACCCATTCGCCATAGCGCTCGAACTCGGTTTTGACCGCGCCCAGCACCTTCCAGACTTCGGAGGCCTGATGCTCCAGCGCCAGCGTGCGAAAGCCCATGTGCAGGCTGTTGAGCATGGCGAGCAAGGTGGTCGGTCCTGCCAGTGTCACGCGGTGCTGGCGCTGGATGGCGTCCATCAGGCCCGGCCGGCGCAGCACTTCGGCGTAGAGGCTTTCGACGGGCAGGAACAGGATGGCGAAATCCGTGGTGTGCGGCGCGGCAAGGTAGTTCTCGGCAATCGACCTGGCCTCGCTGCGTATGCGCGCTTCGAGCGCCTTGGCCGCAAGCTCGGCAGCGACGGCGTCGGCGCGCTCGTGCGCATCGATCAGGCGTTCATAGTCGTCGCGCGGAAACTTGGCATCGATGGGCAGCCACACCGGGGCACCGTCGCCGCCCCGGCCCGGGAACCGGATGGCAAAGTCGACGCGCTGGCCGCTGCGCGGCTTGGTCTCGACCTGCTTGGCGTACTGGTCGGGCGTGAGCACCTGCTCGAGCAGCGCCTCGAGCTGAACCTCGCCGAACACGCCGCGCGTCTTCACGTTGGTCAGCACGCGCTGCAGGCTGCCGACGCCCACCGCCAGGGTCTGCATTTCGCCCAAGCCCTTGTGCACCTGTTCGAGCCGGTCGGCCACCTGCTTGAAGCTTTCGCCCAGGCGGGCTTCGAGCGTGCTCTGCAGCTTCTCGTCGACCGTCTTGCGCATTTCGTCGAGCTTGGCGGTGTTGCTCTGCTGCAGCTGCGCGAGCTGCGTTTCCATGGTCGTGCGCACTTCGGCCAGGCGGCGTGCGTTCGACTCGCTCAGGCCTTGCAGCTGGGTATTGAGCGTGTCGGCGAGGATCTTCTGCAAGGCCGCGAGCTGCAGCGAAAAAGCGTCCAGCTGCGCGTTCTGCGTGCGCGTGGCCTCCGCGCCCTGCTGCACCAGCGCTTGCTGAAAAGTGGCGAAGGCCTGCGCGGTTTCCTGCCGCGCGCCACGCGAGCTTTCGCCAATCTCATGGCGCAGTTCGCGCTCGGTGCGTTCGTTGGCTGCGCCCATGGCGGCCAGCACCGTCAGCATCTCGCTGTGGTCGGGCCTGGGCGGCCGCCGCGCGAGCAGCCAGACCAGCAGCGCGAGCTGCACGACGGCGAGCGCCGCCAGCAGAAGAAGAATCAAGTCAGGAAGTTCCAAGGTCGAATTGCGTCGCTGCTCGCCGCTTGTTTATTTGCCGGCCGGCGGAACGGGCGTGACGGGCGTCAGCGCTCCCTTGCCGCTGAACCAGGCGATGAGATTGTCCGCCGCAAGATCGGCCATGGCGCGGCGCGTGGGCACGGTGGCACTCGCGATGTGCGGCGTCAGCACCACGTTGGGCACGGTCAGCAGGTCGGGGTGGACCTTGGGCTCGCCTTCGAATACGTCGAGACCCGCCGCCGAAATGCGCTTCTCGCGCAAGGCCACGGCCAGCGCCGCGTCGTCGACGATGCCGCCGCGCGCAATGTTCACCAGCGTGGCAGTCGGCTTCATCAGCGCGAGCTCGGCCGCGCCGATGGTGTGGTGCGACGCCGGCGAATAGGGGACCACCAACACCACGTGGTCGGCGGTCTTAAGGAGCTCTTCCTTGCTCACGTAGCTGGCCTTGCATTCGGCCTCCAGCGCGACGTCTAGGCGCGAGCGGTTGTGATAGACCACCTTCATGCCGAAGCCGTGCGCGCCGCGCTTGGCAATGCCCTGCCCGATGCGGCCCATGCCGATGATGCCGAGCGTCGAGCCGTGGATGTCGGAGCCGGCGAACATGTCGAAGCTCCACTTTTGCCACTTGCCCGCGCGCAGGAAGTGTTCGCTTTCGGTGATGCGCCGGGCCGTGGCCATCAGCAGTGCAAAGCCGAAGTCGGCCGTCGTTTCGGTGAGCACGTCGGGCGCATTAGTGCCGAGCACGCCGTGCGCGGCCATCGCGTCGACGTCGAAGTTGTTGTAGCCCACGGCCATGTTGGCGCAGATCTTCAGGTCAGGACAGGCGTCGAGCACCGCGGCGTCGATGCGCTCGCTGCCGGTGGTGAAGGCGCCCTGCTTGCCTTTGAGCTTGGCGATCAGTTGCTCTTTGCTCCAGCTCTCGTCGGCCTGGTTCGACTCGACTTCGAAATGCTGCGAGAGGCGCTCGATGGTTTCCGGAAAGATCGCGCGGGCGACCAGGATCTTGGGCTTGCTCATGATGTTTGCACTCAACGGAAGAAGATGAAGGTGGAAAGAACGAACAACGGAATGAGGACGGCCACGGACCAGCCCATGTAGCCGAAGAAGCTCGGCATGCGCACGCCGCGGCTCTCGGCAATGGCCTTGACCATGAGGTTGGGTGCGTTGCCGATGTAGCTGTTGGCGCCCATGAATACCGAGCCGGCAGAAATGGCGGCCAGCGTGGTGGCGTAGGTGGTCATGAGCGTGGCCGCATCGCCGCCCGCGGTGTTGAAGAACACCAGGTAGGTGGGCGCGTTGTCGAGAAACGAGCTCAGGATGCCTGAAGCCCAGAAATACATGGCCGGATCAGGCTGGCCGTCGGGCTTTGTCACGGCCGCAATCACCGCTGCGAACGGCCCGTTCGCGCCGGCCTTGAGCATTGCGATCACCGGGACGATGGTGAGGAAGATGCCCGCGAACAGTTTGGCCACCTCGGCCATCGGGCCCCATTCGAACTGGTTGTCGGCATGCACCTTGGCCGAAGTGGTCTTGAACGAGAGCAGCGTGATGGCGATGAGCCCGACGTCGCGCACCAGCCCCGGTAGGCCGACGTGCGTGCCGAACACGTCGAAGCCGACGGGTGATTTCCAGATGCCGGAGAGCAACACCAGGAAGACCACTCCGCCCAGCAGCCAGAAATTGGCGGCGCCGTCGAAGCCGATGCGGCGGGTGTCCGGCGTCGGGTCGATCGGCAGCACGCCCTGCTTGCGGTAGTAGTGGCGGTCGATCACGTAGAACAGCGCGAGCAGCAGGCCGACGAGAAACAGCGTTTCAGGCAGGATGTTTTGCGCCGTCCAGAAAAAGTCGACGCCCTTCAGAAAGCCGAGGAACAGCGGCGGATCGCCCAGTGGCGTGAGCGAGCCGCCCGCATTCGACACGATGAAGATGAAGAACACCACCACGTGCGCCTTGCTCAAGCGGTTGTCGTTGGCGCGGATCAGCGGCCGGATCAGCAGCATCGAGGCGCCCGTCGTCCCCATCAGGCTCGCGAGCACCGCGCCAATGGCGAGGATGGCCGTGTTGAGCCCGGGCGCGCCGTGCAGGTTGCCCCGGATGTGGATGCCACCTGCCACCGTGAACAGCGCGGTGAGCAAGATGATGAAGGGGATGTATTCCTCGACCAGCGCGTGCACCAGCTGGGAACCAGCCAGCGGCGCGCCGTGGATTGCGGCAAAGGGAAGCAGGAACGCCAGCGCCCAGGCGGCCGAGATCTTGCCGTAGTGGTGATGCCAGACCGAAGGGGCGAGCAGCGGCATCAGCGCAATGGACAGCAGCAGGCCTGCGAACGGAATGCCCCAGATCGCCGACAGCTTGCTGCCGTCGAGGTCGGCGGCCATGGCAAGCGCCGGAAACATCATCGGCAGCACCGCGGCTGCCGCCAGGCGAACTGTTTTTTTCATTGGAGCCGTGCCGTACCAGACGGGCATCAGGCGGGCGGCTGTTCGATCTCGAACACCTGGCGCAGGTAGGCCAGGTATTTCTCGTCCTCGCACATGTTCTTGGACGGAGTGTCCGACAGCTTGGCCACCGGCTGGCCGTTGCAGGTGATCATCTTGATGACGATCTGCAGCGGCTCGTAGCCAAGGTCGTTGGTGAGGTTGGTGCCGATGCCGAACGCCAGTTGGCAGCGGCCGCGGAACTGCTGGTAGAGCTCGATGGTGCGCGGCACGGTGAGGCTGTCGCTGAAGATCAGCGTCTTGGTGCGCGGATCGACCCGGTTCGCGATGTAGTGGGCCAGCATGCGCTCGCCCCACTGGAACGGATCCCCGCTGTCGTGGCGCGCGCCATCGAACAGCTTGCAGAAGTAAAGATCAAAGTCGCGCAGGAAGGCGCTCATGCCGTAGACGTCGGACAGCGCAATGCCCAGGTCGCCGCGGTATTCGCGAGCCCAGCTCTCGAAGCCGAAGATCTGGCTGTCGCGCAGCCGCGGGCCGAGGCCCTGGCAGGCTTGCAAATATTCGTGCGCCATGGTGCCGAGCGGAATGAGCCCGAGCTTCATGGCATAGAGCACGTTGCTGGTGCCCGCAAGCTGGGGCAGCCGCGCGCCGGGCTGGGCCAGCACCGGCGGCGAGGTGACGGCGCCGAGCCTGTTGTTCAGCGTCCGCAGAACCTCTTCGTGCCAGTCCTTGGAGAAGCGGCGGCGTGTGCCGTAGTCGGCAATCTTGAGATCGGCCAGGCCTGCATCCTGCAGTTCCCCGATCTTGGTTTCAAGGCGCCGGCGGCCTTCTGCGAAATCGGGCTTCTTCTGCGTATTGCGAAAGTAGACCTCGTTCACGATCGCGAGCACCGGGATCTCGAAAAGGATGGTGTGCAGCCACGGTCCCTTGATGCGGATCTCGAGCTCGCCCGAGGGCTGGGGCGTGATGCTGATGTATTTCTCATTGAGCCGGAACAGGCCCAGGAAGTCGACGAAGTCGCTCTTGATGAAGCGCATCGAGCGCAAGTAGGTGAGTTCGGCGTCGCGAAACTGCAGTGAGCAAAGGCTTCGCACCTCTTCGCGGATCTGGCCTGCGAACTGGGCCAGGTCGATGCCCGGGTTGCGGCACTTGAACCGGTACTCGACCTGGGCCCCGGGGAAGTGATGCAGGACGACCTGCATCATGGTGAACTTGTAGAGGTCAGTGTCGAGCAGGCTGTGAATGATCATGGTGCTGTTGCGGCGCGCGTTGTCCCGGGCTTTTTCGGCGTGCGTCCGATTATCACGGGCAGCGTCGGCTTGTGCCTACGGAGCCAGCACTGGGCGTCCTACCGTCAGGGTGAATAGGCCCCGCGACAGTGTGTTCACGGCGGCCATGGGCTCGCCGAATCAACCTTACAAGGAGATTCGCATGAACAAGGACACCATCGAAGGCAACTGGAAACAGCTCAAGGGCAAGGTCAAGGAGCAATGGGGCAAGTTGACCGACGATGACTTCGACGTGATTGCGGGCAAGCGCGACCAGCTGCTCGGCCGCATTCAGGAACGCCACGGCATCAGCCGCGACGAGGCCGAAAAACAGGTCAAGGACTGGGAAACGCGAGACGGCCGCACGCCGGAAACCCTCTGGTACGAAAAGTATTGATCCACTCAACCACAAGGAAAAACCAATGAAAAAACATCTGCTCATGCTCGCGCTTGCCTCGACCTGCTTCATGGCCACCCAGGCCGGAGCGATGACCAAGGACGAGTACAAGGCCGGCAAGGAAAAGATCGAGGCCGACTACAAGGCCGCCAAGGCCCAGTGCGACGCGCTGAAGGACAACGCGAAGGACGTCTGCCAGAAGGAAGCCAAGGGCAAGGAAAACGTGGCGAAGGCCGAACTCGAACAGCAATACAAGCCGAGCGACGCCCATGCCCGCAAGGTGGCTGAAGAGAAGGTGAAGGCCAATTACGAAGTCGCCAAGGAAAAGTGCGACGACCAGGCCGGCGATGCCAAGGCAGCCTGCGTGAAGCAGGCCAAGGCCGACGAATCGCAAGGCAAGGCCGACATCAAGGCCATGAAGAAGTCCATGTAAGAACCCCCGTGGCCCGAGCGGCTGCGTGGCAAGAGACAACGGCGCCCGAGGGCGCCGTTTGTCTTTAAATCAGGCCTTTAGCGAGTCGACCACCCGCTGCAGCGCCTCGGGCAAAGGCACTGGCCGCTGCGTGGCACGGTCCACGTACACGTGCACGAAATGGCCCTGTGCGGCCGCCGTGTCGGCGCCCTCCGCAAAGAGAGCGATCTCGTAACGCACGCTCGAGCGGCCCGCCTGGGCCACCCTGATCCCTGCTTCGACCGTCTGTGGAAACGCGATGGGAGCGAAATAGTTGCACTGCGTTTCGACCACGAAGCCAATGATCTGCCCCTGGTGGATGTCGAGCGCGCCGCGCTCGATCAGCAGCGCGTTCACCGCCGTGTCGAACCAGCTGTAGTAGACGACGTTGTTGACGTGGCCGTACATGTCGTTGTCGGCCCACCGCGTGGGGATGCTGCGAAATGCGCGGTAGCTGCTTCTGGCGTTCGGCGTGGGTTTGTTGGCGGAGCTCATCACGCGGCATTTTGCCAGCGGCGCCAATAGTCGAAGGCCACCCTGAAGGTGCCGAGCTGCACCTGCACCGTTTCGGCAATATCGGTCGCGTAGCCGCCGGCCATCGCAAAGGCCAGCGGAATGCGGCGCTGCCAGGCCCAGTCGAACACGCGCCGGTCGCGCGCCTCCAGGCCGTCGAAGCTCAGCTTGAGCCGGCCGAGCCGGTCGCGCTCGAAGGGGTCGGCGCCCGCCAGGTAGATCACCAGTCCGGGCGAAAAGCGCCGGTCGAGCTCGTCCAGCGCATGCTCGAGCGCGGTGAGGTATTCGGCATCGCCGCAGCCGTCGGGCAACTCCACGTCCAGGTCGCTCGCCTCCTTGCGAAAGGGGAAGTTCTTCTGCCCGTGCAGGGAGAGCGTGAAGACGCTCGGGTCATTGCGGAAGATGCTGGCCGTGCCATTGCCCTGGTGCACGTCCAGGTCGATCACCGCAATGCGCAGCTGTCGGCCGCTGCGGCCATGCTCCGCCTGCATCAGCCGCGCGGCCACGGCGGCATCGTTGAAAACGCAGAATCCCCCTCCCTTGTCGGCGTAGGCATGGTGCGTGCCGCCCGCCATGTTGGCCGCCACCCCGCCGGCAAACGCGGCGCGGCAGGCGGCAATGGTCGCCCCGGTGGAACGGCGCGAACGCTCGACCATCGCCTCGCTCCAGGGAAAGCCGATCTCCCGCATGGCCTGCGGGCTCACGCTGCCGTCGCTGATGGCGGCGATCCACTGCGGCGTGTGGGCCAGCGCCAGCTCGCCATCGCTGGCGCGGGGCGCCTGTTCCATCTCCACAGCCGGCAGGTGCTCCAGCAATCGGTCGCGCAGCAAGGCATAACGGGACATGGGGAACCGGTGGCCGGGGGGCAGGGGCAGCACGAACTGGCCGGAATAGAAGGCGCGCATGGCCTGCATTCTGGGGCGCCGCGCGAATTTAGAAAGTGTGTTCTAAATTGCTGCAAAGCAGCAAAACCCCCTTGATTGGAAATCTGTGCTGCCTATACTTGAGGCCATGCTGCACCGCAACATAGACGACGAGGGGCAGCGCAATCGTGAACCGACCACCCATCTTTCTGGAGTTTTCAAATGGCCCTGACCGCTGACCAAATCCTCGCCGCCCAAAAAGCAAACCTCGAAACCCTGTTCGGCCTGACCACCAAGGCTTTCGAAGGCGTGGAGAAGCTCGTCGAACTGAACGTGACGGCTTCCAAGGCTGCGCTGGTCGAGGCCGCTGGCACCGCTCAAGCCGCCCTGAACGTCAAGGACGCGCAAGAACTGCTGACGCTGCAAGCCAGCCTGTTCCAGCCCCTGGCCGAAAAGACCGCCGCCTACAGCCGTCATCTGTATGACATCGCCCAAGGCACCGGCGCCGAATTCACCAAGGCTTTCGAAACCAAGGCTGCTGAAGCCCAGCAAACCTTCGTCGGCCTGGTCGACAGCGCTTCCAAGAACGCACCCGCCGGCTCGGAAACCGCCGTCGCCGTGCTGAAGAGCGCCGTGGCTGCCGCCAACAACGCTTTCGAATCGGTCCAGAAGGCTGTCAAGCAAGCTTCCGACGTCGCTGAAGCCAACTTCAACGCCGTGTCGTCGCAAGCTGTTGCCGCCGCCAAGACCGCGACCACCACGCGCAAGCGCTAAGCCGCCCGCTACACAAGTTGTCTCCTTGGGTCCTCACGGATCCAATTCAGGCCTCATCCTCGGATGAGGCCTTTTTTTTGAGCACTTTTGCTCGCCCCCCAGGCTGCGCGCACTTCGTGTCGCTTCTCCCTCCCCCTACCGGGGGCAACACAGAGGCCCGGCAAAGCCGGTTCCTCGGTGTTTCTGGCTTGGATAATGCAAGTCTCATTTCAGGAGACTCTCAATGCAGATCGACGGCAAGGTTTTTATCGTGACCGGTGGCGCTTCGGGCCTTGGCGAAGGCACGGCGCGCATGTTGGCGGCGAATGGCGGCAAGGTGGTCGTGGCCGACATGCAGGCTGAAAAGGGCGAAGCCGTCGCCCAGGGCATCGGCGGCGTGTTCGTCAAGTGCGACGTGAGCCAGGAGGCCGATGGCCAGACGGCGGTTGCCGCGGCGCAGAAGCTCGGCAAGCTGGTGGGCCTGGTCAATTGCGCGGGCATCGCCCCGGCCGAGAAAACCGTCGGCAAGAACGGCGCGCACGCGCTGGCGGTGTTCAGCAAGACCGTTACGGTCAACCTGATCGGCAGCTTCAACATGATCCGCCTCGCGGCCGAGGCCATGAGCAAGAACGAGCCCGAAGCCACCGGCGAGCGCGGCGTGCTGATCTCGACCGCCTCGGTGGCGGCCTACGACGGCCAGATGGGTCAGGCGGCCTACAGCGCTTCCAAGGGCGGCGTGGTCGGCATGACGCTGCCCATCGCGCGCGACCTGGCCCGCAACGGCATACGCAACATGACCATCGCCCCCGGCATCTTCGGCACGCCCATGCTCTTTGGCATGCCGCAGGAAGTGCAGGACGCATTGGCCGCCAGCGTGCCCTTCCCCTCCCGCCTGGGCACGCCCGAGGACTATGCCAAGCTCGCGAAGCACATCATCGAGAACGACATGCTCAACGGGGAGGTGATTCGTCTCGACGGAGCGATTCGACTTCCGCCCCGGTAATCGGCGGAACCGCCGTGCTGCCGGTGCGGTCCAGGCGCTCGTACTGGGCGATGACCTGGGCGCCCAGCAGCACGAGCGTGGCGGCAATCTCCAGACTCAGCAGCACCACGATGGCCGTTGTGAGCGAGCCGTAGACCACGTTGACCTGCGAAAGCGTCGAGAAGTACCAGATCAGCACATGCCGCGTGCCCTCCCATAGGAGCGCGGCCGTCGCGCCGCCGAGCAGCGCGTGGCGCAGCGACATGCGGCCCGCCGGCATCACGAGGTAGAGCGAGGTCAGCATGAAAATCTCGCCGCCGAGCCCCAGCAGGTAGAGCAGCATCCCCGACACACCCGACAGCGACCAGTCGCGCCCGAACAGGTCGACGCTTTCCTGCCCGACCAGCTGCAGTGCGCCCGACACCAGCGTCATCAGCACCAGGCCCACGCACAGGAACAGGATGTACAGGTACGGCATGACGGCGGAAACCAGAAAATGCCGCCGGTGGTCGGCCTTGCGGTGGTGAAAGATCACCGCCATGGCGCTTTCGAGCACGCTGAAGGCCAGCGAGCTGAAGAAAATCATTGTCACCAGCAGTACGGGGCCCATCACGTCGCGATGGTCGAGAAAGTTCGACAGCTCCGTGACAATCGCCTTCGACTGGCCCGGCAGCAGCCATTCCAGATACCTGCCGATGGTGCGCAGCAGTTCGGCCTGCTCGATCAGGTGCGACATCGCAATGACGCTCACGATCAAAAGCGGCACGATGGACAGCAGCGCGTAGTAGGCCACCGCGCCCGCGAGCAGCAGGCCCTGGTTGGCGCGGAAGGCCTTGAGTGCATCCCAGACAAAATTCAAGGGATGGCGCAGCAACAGCGGTGCGGCGTGGTGCAATGGTTTGGGCGTCGTCATCCGTGGACTCCGGGTCACTCCGAGTATGGCGCCCGCGCGCGGGCGTTCGGCCGCTTGCGTATGATTTGCCGCTCTTCGCCTACATGACCATCCCCGCCTCTTTCATCCAGGAACTCATCGCCCGCGCCGATGTGGTGGAAATCGTCGGGCGTTACGTGCAGCTCAAGAAGGCCGGCGCCAATTTCATGGGGCTGTGCCCGTTCCATGGCGAAAAATCGCCCTCTTTCTCGGTCAGCCCGACCAAGCAGTTCTATCACTGCTTCGGCTGCGGTGTGCATGGCAACGCCATCGGCTTTCTCATGGAGCACGCCGGCATGGGTTTTGTCGAGGCGGTGCACGACCTCGCCGGCCAATACGGCCTGCAGGTGCCCGAAGACGATGCCTCCCCCGCCGAACGTGCGCGCGCAGCGAACCAGCGCCAGAAGCAGGCCACGCTGACCGACGTGCTCGAAAAAGCCGGCGAGGCCTACCGCAAGGCCTTGCGGCAGGCGCCAGGCGCCATCGAATACCTGAAGGGCCGGGGTGTCTCCGGCGAAGTGGCCAAACAGTTCGGCATCGGCTATGCGCCCGCGGGCTGGCGCACCCTGGCCAGCGTGTTTCCCGACTACGACGACCCCTTGCTCGCCGAAAGCGGGCTGGTGATCGTCAACACCGAGGACGGCGCCGAAGACGCCAAGCGTTACGACCGCTTCCGCGACCGCGTGATGTTCCCGATCCGCAACGTGAAGGGCGAATGCATCGGCTTCGGCGGCCGGGTGCTCGGCGACGAAAAGCCCAAATACCTCAATTCGCCCGAAACCCCGGTGTTCAGCAAGGGCCGGGAACTCTACGGCCTGTACGAGGCGCGCGCCGCCTTCCGCGAGCGCGGCTATGCGCTGGTGACCGAGGGCTACATGGACGTGGTGGCGCTGGCCCAGCTCGGGTTCCCGAACGCGGTGGCCACCTTAGGCACGGCCTGTACCACCGAGCACGTGCAAAAGCTCTTCCGCTTCACCGAGTCGGTGGTGTTCAGCTTTGACGGCGATGCGGCCGGCCGGCGCGCCGCGCGCAAGGCTCTCGATGGCGCCCTGCCCTATGCCACCGACGTGCGCAGCATCAAGTTCTTGTTCCTGCCGGCCGAGCACGACCCCGACAGCTTCATCCGCGAATTCGGCGCCGACGCTTTCGCCCGCTTCGTGCAGGAAGCCACCCCGCTCTCGCGCTTCATGATCGAGGCCGCGCGCGAAGGCTGCGACCTCACCGCCGCCGAAGGCCGCGCCCACATGAGCAGCAATGCCCGGCCGCTCTGGAGCGCCATGCCCGACGGCGCGCTCAAGCGGCAGATGCTGAGCGAGATCGCCACGCTGGTGCAGCTCGACGCGGCCGCCTTGTCGGAGCTCTGGGCCGCCACGCCCGGCCCGCGCAAGGCCGCAGCGGCGCCTTCGCCGCGCCATGGCAATGAGCCGGGCGACCCGTTCGACTACTCCGACATGCCGCCGCCGTCGGAATACGAACAGCCGCGCTACGAAAACGATAGCAAGCCACGGGGCAAGTTCACCAAAGGCAAGCGCTGGGGCGGCAAGTTCGAGGCGCCCATCGAGCCGCTGCGCGGTCGTGGCAAGCCGCCGAGCCGGCCCGACGTGGCGGTGCGGCTCCTGCTGTCCAACATGGCGCAGTGGGACGCCCTGTCGCACGAGCTTCACGTCATGTTATGCGACCTGCCCGGTGCGCACGGGGCGCTTTTTACCTGGCTCGACAGCCAACTGCACGAGCATGGCGTGCAGCCCTGGGCGGCGCTGCGCGAAGGCATGCGCGGGCTCGATTTCGAACCGCTGGCGGAGCGCCTCATGGCTGTCTCGGAGAGCGCCCCGCCCGCCGAAGGCGAGGAAGCGCAGCATCTGAGCGACGCCGCCAAGGAGCTTTCGAGCGTGCTCGACTTCATGCTCGATGACCTCCTCAAGGCTCAGCAGAGCGAGGCCATAGCCGCCGTGGGCTCGGACCCCAAGGCCCTGGAGCGCTACAAGGCGCTGGAGGCGCGAAGACTCGAATTGCGCGCCCGCCTCAAGTCGTCAGGGTCATAAAACTGCTTGAAATTTGCGCAGTAGGCTATAATGTAAGGCTTCGCAACTGGCGAAATTAGGCAAGAGCGACAGCAGCACCTCCGGGCCGACCCCTAGCGCAACGCACTCCAACGGAAAACATCCGACGGAAAGGGTCACTTACCGCAAGGACTGCACACCAAATGTTCGCCCGACATCTTGCCTGACGAGGAATTTTCTTCCTCTTTCCCAATTGTTTTGTCCGTGCCTGTGCGCGGGCTTTGAGTATTGCCCGTGCCTGTGCGCGGGCTGTGGTGGCGCTGCCTATGTGGCGGTGCGCCTGTGATTTCGCTTGGTCCATCTTGCTGTAACGAGGTCGTATGCCCAGTTCAAAGAAGCCTGCTCCTTCCCTCGCCAAAGGCGCCGCCCCAAAGTCTGTCTCAGAAAAACCGTTGAAAGCTGGCGCTATGCCGGCAACTAAGTCGGGTGCCGCCGCGTCCAAATCGGCAGCCGCAACGAAAGTGAAAACCGTGCCCACGAAATCGACTGTCATCGACGATCCGAAAAAAGCTGCCGCCAAGACGGTTGCCGCCGCCCCTGCCGCCAAGAAAGTAGGCCGTCCGCCCAAGGCTGCCGGCGCCGCCGCGCCCGCCACCGGCGCCAAGCGCGGCCGCAAGCCCAAGGCTGGCAATGACGCCCCCGAGAGCGACATCGACCTGTCGGACATCGAGGAGGATCTGGTCGGCGACGAACCGGCAACCGCAACGACCACCGAGGAAAAGGTCAAGCCGCTGCGCATGAAGATCAGCAAGGCGAAGGAACGCGCCTTGATGAAGGAGTTCGGCCTCGACGAGACCGTGCTCTCTGAAGAAGACTTGGCCAAGCGCCGCTCGCGCCTGAAGACCCTGATCACGCTCGGCAAGACCCGCGGCTACCTCACGCACGGCGAAATCTCCGACCACCTGCCCGACAAGCTGGTCGACGCCGAGACCATGGAAGTCGTGGTCACCATGCTCAACGACATGGGTGTGGCGGTGTACGAGCAAACGCCCGACGCCGAAACCCTGCTGCTGAACAACACCGCGCCCACGGCCACCACGGTCGAAGAAGCCGAGGAAGAAGCCGAAGCCGCGCTCTCCACGGTGGACAGCGAGTTCGGCCGCACCACCGACCCGGTCCGCATGTACATGCGTGAAATGGGCACGGTCGAGCTCTTGACGCGCGAAGGCGAAATCGAAATCGCCAAGCGCATCGAAGGCGGCCTGATGGCCATGATGGAAGCCATCTCGGCCTCCCCCGCCACCATTGCCGAAATCCTGCGCCTGGCCGCGGATATCCGTGAAGGCAAGGTCGTCATCTCCACCGTGGTGGACGGCTTCTCGAACCCGAACGAGGCCGACGACTACGTGGCCGAAGAAGACTTCGACGAATTCGACGAGGAAGACGACGACGACGGCAAGGGCGGCTCCAAGGCGCTCACCAAGAAGCTCGAGGAACTCAAGCGCGACGCGCTCGAGCGTTTCGACCGCATCGCGGGGATGTTCGAGAAGGTCCACAAGATCTACGACAAGGAAGGCTACGGCACGCCGGCCTACCAGAAGGCCCAGCAGGCCCTGTCGGACGAGCTCATGACCATCCGCTTCACGGCCAAGACCATCGAGAAGCTGTGCGACCTGGTTCGCACGCAGGTCGACGACGTGCGCAAAAAGGAACGCGAGCTGCGCCGCATCATCGTGGACAAGTGCGGCTTCCCGCAGGACGAGTTCATTCGCGACTTCTCGGGCTACGACAAGAGCGGCAACCGCATCGCATCGAACCTCTTGAACCTGAAGTGGGTCGAGAAGCAGGCCGCCGCCGGCAAGCCCTGGAGCGCCGTGCTCGCGCGCAACATTCCGCCGGTGCAGGAACTGCAGCAGAAGCTCACCGACATCCAGTCGCGCGTGGTGGTGCCGCTCACGCAGCTGAAGGAAATCAACAAGCGCATGAACGAGGGCGAATCGTCCTCGCGCGACGCCAAGAAGGAAATGATCGAGGCCAACCTGCGCCTCGTCATCTCCATCGCCAAGAAGTACACGAACCGCGGCCTGCAGTTCCTGGACCTGATCCAGGAAGGCAACATCGGCCTCATGAAGGCGGTCGACAAGTTCGAATATCGCCGCGGCTACAAGTTCTCGACCTACGCCACGTGGTGGATCCGCCAGGCCATCACCCGGTCCATCGCCGACCAGGCGCGCACCATCCGCATCCCGGTGCACATGATCGAGACCATCAACAAGATGAACCGCATCTCGCGCCAGCATCTGCAGGAGTTCGGCTTCGAGCCCGACGCCGGCATCCTGGCGGCCAAGATGGAGATCCCGGAAGACAAGATCCGCAAGATCATGAAGATCGCGAAGGAGCCGATCTCGATGGAAACCCCCATCGGCGACGACGACGATTCGCACCTGGGCGACTTCATCGAGGACAGCAGCAACACAGCGCCCATCGAAGCCGCCATGCAGGCGGGCCTGCGCGACGTGGTGAAGGACATTCTCGATAGCCTCACGCCGCGCGAAGCCAAGGTGCTGCGCATGCGCTTCGGCATCGAGATGAGCACGGACCACACGCTGGAAGAAGTCGGCAAGCAGTTCGACGTGACCCGCGAGCGCATTCGCCAGATCGAAGCAAAGGCACTGCGCAAGCTCAAGCATCCTTCGCGTTCCGACAAATTGCGCAGCTTTATTGATACGCTCTGAGCCGGTCTCCGGTATTTCTCTCTGACGAGGAGGCGCCCGCAAGGGCGCTTTCTTTTTGGCCCCTACCGATAAGAAAAATGGAGCAACTCCCATGAATCCCGATGCAGCCAAGCTCTGGCAAGCCCCGCGCTGGGCGCTTGCCGTGCTGCTCGCCGTGCTAGGCATGCTCGGTCCCTTTTCCATCGACACCTACATTCCGGCCTTCTCGGGCATTGCGCGCTCCATCGGCGCCACGCCGGCCGAAATGCAGCAAACGCTTTCGGCCTACCTCTTCGGCTTTGCGTTCATGAACCTGTTCCATGGCGCACTGTCGGACAGCTTCGGACGCCGGCCCGTGGTGCTGTGGGGACTGGCGGTGTTCACGCTGGCCTCGCTGGGCTGCGCGCTGTCGCAGAACATTGCGCAGCTGGTGCTGTTCCGTGGGCTGCAGGGCCTCTCGACCGGCGCGGGCATCGTGGTCTCGCGCGCCGTGATCCGCGACATGTTCCCGCCCGCCGATGCGCAGCGCGTGATGAGCCAGGTGACCATCTACTTCGGCGTCGCGCCGGCCATTGCGCCGATCGTCGGCGGTTTTCTTTTCGTGCATGCCGGATGGCACGCCATCTTCTGGTTCCTGGTCGCAGTCGGCGTGATCCTGTTCGTGGCCAACTACAAGCTGCTGCCCGAAACGCTGCACCAGAGCCAGCGCCAGCCGTTCCAGGTGCGGCACCTGATGCGCGGCTACTGGGACCTCTGCTCCGACCCGCGCTTTCTGCTGCTCGCGTTTGCAAGCGGTGTTCCGTTCAACGGCATGTTCCTCTACGTGCTGGCCGCGCCCGCCTTCCTCGGCGACCACCTCGCGCTGGCGCCAACCCAGTTCTTCTGGTTCTTCCTGCTGACCATCGGCGGCATCATGTCGGGCGCATGGGCCAGCGGCCGCATGGCTGGCAAGGTGGCGCCCAAGCGGCAGATCCGCGACGGCTTTCTGATCATGCTGGTGACTTCGCTCGTCAACGTGGTGGCCAACTCGCTCTTCACCGCGCACGCCGCGTGGGCGCTGTGGCCGCTGGCTGTGTTCGCCTTCGGCTGGGCGCTGATGGTGCCGGTCGTGACCCTGCTGGTGCTCGATCTTCATCCCGAACGGCGGGGCATGGCCTCTTCGCTGCAGGCGGTGATCGGCTCCACCGCCAACGGCGTGGTGGCTGGTGTAGTGGCACCGCTGGTCATGCATTCGACGCTGGCACTGGCGCTCACCTCCACGCTGATGCTGGGCATCGGCCTGGTCGCTTGGGTCTGGTTGCATGGGCAGTGGCCCGAAATCGGCCGCCGGGTCGCTGCGGAGGTCTGACGCCATGCCACAGCTTCCTGCCTTGTTAACGCATGCGCGTGCCTGGCTGCCGGGCCGCAACACCGTCGATGCGCGCGAGCGCATGCGTGCCGTGGCCGGCGCGGCCATCGGCCTTTTGATCACCGCGCTGCTGTGCCGCTGGATGGCGGAAGCGGTGGACGTCAGCATCTGGCTCATTGCGCCGATGGGCGCGAGCGCTGTGCTGGTGTTTGCCGTGCCTGCGAGTCCACTGGCACAGCCCTGGTCGGTCATCGTCGGCAACACGCTGTCCACCGTGGTGGGCATCGCCTGCGTCCGCTGGATACCCGATCCGGCCTGGGCCGCGGCCGTCGCTGTGGGCGCGGCCATCGGGTTGATGTTCGCCAGTCGCAGCCTGCATCCGCCGGGCGGGGCCGCGGCACTGCTCGCGGTGCTCACGCACACCGACCACTTCTCGGCGGCGCTGTTCCCCACCTTTACCAATTCGCTCTTGCTGGTGCTGGCGGGCGTGGCCTACAACACCTTCACGGGCAGGCGCTATCCCCACGTGCAGGTGGTGCGGCCGCCCTCGGCCGATGCGCGTTTCAGCCAGGCCGACATCGATGCGGTGCTGGCCCGCTACAACCAGGTGCTGGACATCAGCCGCGACGACCTCGAGTCGCTGATCCAGCAGACCGAGCTGGAGTCTTACAAGCGCCGGCTCGGCACGCTGCACTGCGGCGACATCATGTCGCGCGACCCGGTGTCGGTGGAGTTCGGCACGCCGCTGCAGGAGGCCTGGATGCTGATGACCCAGCGCCGCATCAAGGCGCTGCCGGTCACCGACCGCACGCGCCGCGTGGTCGGCATCGTGACCCAGGCCGACTTCTTTCGCCTGCTCGACCTTGAGCACCACGAAGGCATTGCCGGAAAGCTGCGCGATCTGATCCGCGCCACGCGCACCGTCGTCTCGAACAAGCCCGAGGTGGTCGGACAGATCATGACGCGCCAGGTGCGCGTGGCCAGCGCCGAGCGGCCCGTGGTCGACCTGGTGCCGCTTTTCTCGGAAGGCGGGCACCACCACATTCCGATCATCGACGGCGAGCGGCGCCTCGTCGGAATGATCACGCAATCGGACTTCGTGCGTGCGCTCTATCGCGCGGTGGGACCGGCGTAAGGGAACAAGGCTCAGAGCCTACTCGAGCACGACGTTGGCCTTCTTCACCAGCGCCGCATAGCGCGCCGCTTCACTGCGGAAGTAGCTCGCGGCCTGCTCGGGCGAAGTCGGCTTGATGACGTTGCCTTGCTTGTCCATGGCGTCGCGCACCTCGGCGCTCGTGAACGCTGCGGCCACGGCATCATGTACGCGCTGGATGTCGGCGGCCTGCATCTTCGGCGGGCCGATGACCGCGAACCAGCCTTCGACCACGTAGTTGGGGAGGCCCTGCTCCGCGATGGTCGGAATCTCGGGCGCGGCCGGCGAGCGCGTGGGGCCGCACAGGCCGATGGCGCGCAGCGCGCCGCTCTTGAGGTGCGGCTGCACCGCGGGGAGCGCCACCACGCCCATCTCGACCTGACCCGCGATCATGTCGGTGACCATCGGGCCCGTGCCCTTGTAGGGAATGTGCCGCGCCTTCACGCCGGCCTCGTCCATGAACATTTCGCCGGCCAGGTGAATGATGGTGCCGTTGCCCGACGAGGCGTAGTTGTAGCCCTCGGGCTTGGCGCGCAGCAGCGCCACCAGCTCCCTCACGTTCTTGGCGGGCAGCTTCGGATTGACCACCAGCACCAGCGGCGTCGCGCCCACCACGCTGATCGGCGTCACGTCGGCGATGGCGTCGAAGGGCATCTTCTTGTACACCGCCGGGTTGATGACGTGGTTGTTCGACACCATGCCCAGCGTGAGCCCGTCGGGCGCCGCCTTGACGAGCGCCGACGTGCCGGTGATGCCGCCCGCACCGGGCAGGTTCTCGATCACCACCGGCTGGCCGAAGGCCTTGCCAAGCGCCACCGAGGCCGCGCGCACGATGGCGTCTACGCCCGAACCGGCGCTGATCGGCAGGATGAAGCGGATGGGTTTGTCGGAGCCCTGCGCGAGCACGGGGCATGCGGCCAGCGCGGCGGCGGAGGCGCCGAAGCCCAATACGGCACGGCGGGTCATGGGGGGAAGAATCTTGTGCATGGTCTTGTCTCTCTTTTGTATGTCTTCGAAAAACGCGTTCAGGCAACGGCCGATTCAGCCTGCATCGCCGCCATCTGCGACTCCGCATAGCCGAGCTCGGCGAGCAGTTCGCGCGTGTGCTCGCCCAGTGTCGGCGGGTCCAGGCGCACGCCCAGCCGCTGGCCGCCCAACGTGATCGGGAACAGCGTCGTCTGCGCCGTCTGCCCGGCGCGTTCGCCATCGGGGAGGCGGATGTCGGCGAGGCCCCCAGTCGCTTTCAGGTGCGGATCCTCGTAGAGGTCTTCGGGCCGGACGATCGGCGCGAAAGGCAGGCCCCGTGCTTCGAAGATCGCCGACAGTTCGGCGGCCGGGCGGTCGGCCAGCCGCTTGCGCAAGTCCGCCAGCAGCATGGGCCGCAGCCGCACCCTGTCGTTGTTGGTGCGCAAGGCAGGGTCGGCCTTCAGGTCGTCGAAGCCCAGCGCGTCGCAGAACACCGTCCATTGCGCGTCGCTCACCGCGGCCAGGAAGATCTGCTCGCCGTCCTTCACAGTGAACACGTCGTACAGCGCCCAGGCCGAGATGCGCTCGGGCATCGGCGCCGCGGCCTGGCCCGTGATGGCGTATTGCAGCATGTGCTGGCCGACCAGGAACACGTTGTTTTCGAACAGCGCGGACTGCACCTCCTGGCCCTTGCCGGTCTGAGTGCGCTGCATCAGCGCGGCCATGGCGCCGATGGCACCGAACATGCCGCCCATGATGTCGTTCACGCTGGTGCCGGCGCGCAGCGGGTCGCCGGGCCGGCCCGTCATGTAGGCCAGGCCGCCCATCATCTGCACCACCTCGTCGAGCGCGGTGCGATGCTCGTAGGGGCCTGGCAGAAAGCCGGTGTGGTTCACGTACACCAGGCGCGGATTGAGCTTGCTGAGCGCGGCATGGCCGAGCCCGTACTTCTCCATGGTGCCGGGCCTGAAATTCTGTGCCACCACGTCGGCCGTGGCGCACAGGCGCATCGCCGCTTCGAGCCCCTGCGGGTGGCGCAGGTCGAGCGCGATGCTCTTCTTGTTGCGGTTGAACATGGGAAAGAAACCGGCGCCCGCGCCCAGCAGGTGCCGCGTGCGGTCGCCGTCGATCGGCTCGACCTTGATGACCTCCGCACCCAGGTCGGCCAGCACCATGCCGCAGGTCGGGCCCATGACCATGTGCGTGAACTCGACCACGCGGATGCCGGTGAGCGGCAGGCGTTTTTCTTCGGTGTTCGCGCTCATGCCGCTGCTCCCGCCGTCGCCACGAAGGTCTTCGGAAAACCCGCGCGCCACACGGTGCCCTGCAGTGTCTCGCCCTCCAGCCAGGCGGCCACGCGCCGGCGGAGGTCGAGCAGCGTCGGCAGATCGATGCCGGTGCCAACGCCCATGCTCTCGAGCATGAACACGAGATCTTCGGTGTCCACGTTGCCGCTGGCCCCGGGCGCATGCGGGCAGCCGCCGATGCCGGCCAGGCAGGCATCGAAGCGCGGGATGCCGACTTCGAGCGCCGCATAGACGTTGGCGAGCCCGAGGCCGCGCGTGTCGTGGAAATGGCCGCACCACAGGCGGTCGCCCGCGATGCGCCTTGCGCGCTCGAACAGGCTGCGCACCATCGCGGGATCGGCATAGCCGACGGTGTCGGCCAGGCTCACGCGGTCGGCGCCGGCGTCGAGCAGCGCCTGCATCAGGCGCAGCACCTCGTCGGGCGCCACGTGGCCCTGGATCGTGCAGCCGAAGGCCGTGCCGACACCGCCATCGATCAGGGTCTTCGAGCCTGCGGCGTCGCGTGCCGCACGGATGCGCGCGACCTCGGCCACCACTTCGTCTGGCGTTTTGCGCAGATTGGCAAGGCTGTGCGCATGACTGGCCGACAGCGGGACCATCATCAGATCGGCCTCGCCCGCAATGGCGAGTTCGGCGCCCCTGAGATTGGGCACCAGCACCGAGGCGAAGAGCCCCGGCAGCGTCTTGGCATACGCCAGCAGCTCGGCCGTGTCGGCCAGCTGCGGCAGCAGACGCGCGGGCACAAAGGAGCCGACTTCGATCTCACGCTGCCCAGCGGCATGCGCATCGCGAATCCATTCGAGTTTTTGCGCCGTGGGCAATGTTCGCGCAATGCTCTGCAGGCCGTCGCGCAACCCCGATTCGCGGACGACCGCGCGGGGCGGCAGAAAAGCGTGCGCTGCGGGCGCAACCGTGGCTTCGTTCAAGGTGTCTCCTTTGAAGGTCTGGCGCTGATGTTAGAAGTTCCTATTCGATTCAGAAAATAGATTTTGGAAGCCAATTCGTTCCAAAATGGAATATCACATCGCTCGACCGGAGCCCCCATGCGCGACCTCGACTTGACCACCCTCCGCCTCTTCGTCTCCGTCTGCGAAACGCGCAGCATCGCGCGCGCGGGCGAGCAGGCCAGCATCGTCGGCTCGGCCATCAGCAAGCGCCTGGCGCAGCTGGAGGACACGGTGGGCACGCCGTTGCTGCTGCGCAAACGGCGCGGCGTGGTGCCGACCGCGGCCGGCGAAACGCTGCTGGAACATGCGCGCGCCATGCTCGGCAGCGCTCAGCGCATCGAGCGAGACATGGCGGCCTATGCCGGCGGTGCACAGGGGCATGTTCGAATCCTCGCCTCGGCCTCGGTGCTGGCCGAATCCCTGGCCGAGGACGTCGCCAACTTTCTGCAGAACCCGGCACACCGCGACATCCGGATCGACATGGAAGAGCGCGTGAGCCCGGAGATCGTGCGCGGCATCCGCGAGGGAAGCGCCTCGATCGGCCTGTGCTGGGACGCCGCCGACCTCGACGGCCTGCAGCGGCGCAGCTACCGCAGCGACCACCTGGCCATCGTGGCGCACCCCTCGCACCCGGCGGCGCGGCGCGGCAAGGTGCGGTTCAAGGACGTGCTCGATCACGAGTTCGTCGGCATGCCCGCGCTGAGCGCCGTACAGCTGATGCTGGCCCGCGAGGCGGCCGTGGCGGGCAAGCCGCTGGTCTATCGAGTGCTGGTGACCAACTTCGACGCCGCCCTGCGCGTGGTGCGCGCCGGCCTCGCCATCAGTGTGGTGCCGGCGGAAGTGGCGCAGCCCTTTGCCGACACCTACCGCCTCCGGCTGATGCCGCTTACCGATGCCTGGGCGCGCCGGCGCTTTGCGATCTGCTTTCGCGATGTAGCGACGCTGTCGCTGGCGGCGCAACTGCTGGTGGCGCATCTGGAGCAGTGCGCAACGGATCGCTAGACCCCAGACTCGAACGGAATCAGAAACTGTTCATTGGCGAAAGCGGGGTTTTTGTTTCCGTTCCTGAAACCTAACATTCGGGCAAAGGAAATCACGCAATGAACGACAACACCACTTCAACGTCCGGCGCCACGCTGCACTACATTTTCGATCCGATGTGCGGCTGGTGCTACGCGGCGGCACCGCTGGTCGACGCCGCGCGCAACGTGCCGGGCCTGGAGGTGGCGTTTCACGGCGGCGGCATGATGACCGGTGCCAATCGGCGCCCCATCACTCCGCAGTGGCGCGACTACGTGTTGCCGCACGACCGCCGCATCGCCGAGCTCACGGGCCAGCCTTTTGGGGAAGCCTACTTCGAGGGCCTGCTGCGCGATATCGGCGCGGTGATGGATTCCGAACCGCCGACCACCGCCATCCTCGCGGCCGAAGCCTTGCGCGCCGGCGGCGGGCTGGACATGATCCATCGGCTCCAGCGCGCGCATTACGTCGAAGGCCGGCGCATCGCCGAAGCGCAGGTGCTCGCTGCAATCGCCAAAGAGCTCGGCTTCGATCCGGATGCGTTTTCCTCGGCGTTCGCGCGCCTGTCGGGCGAAGCAACGTCCAAGCACATGGCCGAAAGCCGCCAGTGGCTGCAACGCGCAGGCGGCCAGGGTTTTCCGACCTTCGTGTTGTCGCAGGCGGACGGCACCGCAAGCCGCGTCGACATCGGCCCTTGGCTTGGCCGGCCTGAGGAATGGAAGGCGCAGCTGACAAAGCTCGTGCCGCCCGTGCCCGTGGAAGCGGATGCCGCCACCGGCTCGGCGTCGTGCGGTCCGGACAGCTGCGCGATCTAGGCGTTCAGTCGCGCCACGTTACCTGCTGCACTGGAAGCTCGCGGCCTGCGACACGTCGCCGCCCGTGTAGCGCGGCCACAGCGGCCACTCGCACAGCGGACGCGAGCGAACGATGCGGAACGGCGGCTGCACTTCCTGCTCGGCGAGGTGCAGGCCCGCCGGTGCGCGGCCCCGCTCGACCCAATCTGCCAACGCGGCGAGCATGTCGACGTTGGCCGGGGCCCCGCTGCCCACGTGGTCAACGCCCGGCGCGGTGTAAAGGCGCATGAAGCGGTCCGTGTTGTCGCGCCCCATGCGTGCCACCACCGATTCGTAATAAAGGATGCCGGCGAACGGGCTCTGCGCGTAGTCGGCCATGTGTTCGAGCATCAGCAGCTTGCCGCCGCGCGCCTGGAAGGCGCCGAGGTCGGGGTTGGTCGAATCCATCAGCTGCGACACGGTGGCGATGCGCGCGGCAAAGTCTTCCGCGCGGTAGTTGCGCACGTCGAGGGACGGGTTGCGCGCATAGAAATACTGCAGCGCGCCGCTGCCGTAGAACCATGCAATGCCATTGCTCGGCTGCGGCGGCACGGTCGGTGCAGCCGTACCAGTCCACCAAGCGTTCCAGCCACCCATCGACGCAAAGGCCGGCGTGCCCTCCCCGCCAATGCCCCAGCCGGGGTATACCGCCACGGCGTTGGCCAGTGGCACGGGCGAGCGCCACGGCGAACGCAGCGTGCGCACCGCCTGCACCTGCGCATCGTTGAGGCAGTTGTCGCCGCTGGTGCCGGCGGCGCAGCGCAGGCTCGCGGGATCGAAGCGCTGCAAGCAGGCCACGGGGTTCGACACGATGCGGTCCGCCGCGCCGTCCGCCGCATCGCACGACGCCAGCACGGCGTCCTGCACCAGTTGCACCTGCGCCGGCCGGAGCCACCCTTCGCCGAAGGTAGCAATGCCGTTGCGCGTGCCGGCGTGCTGCAGCCCCGTCCAGTTGATGACCGGCACGCGGCTGAAGATGCCGTCGAAGTCCTGCGGATAGCGCTGCGCCATGGTGAGCGCCTCGCGCCCGCCTTCGGAACTGCCCACGAAATACAGCTTTTGCGGCGCTTGGCCGTAGGCGCGCTGCATCAGCGCCACCGCCACGTCGCGCACCTTCTTGTACGAGGCGTGCGCAAAGTTGACCAGCGCTTCGTCGTTGAGCGCAAAGGCCTGCGGCGGCTGGCCGGCCACGTTCTGGTGGCCGGAGTCGGTGCCGTAGGTCACGTAGCCCTGCGCCAACGGCGTGGGCTGGTCGAAGCGGCCGGCTGGCACCAGCGAGAGGCCGGTGATCAGCACGCCGTTGAACCCGCCGCCGCCGTACTGCACGCTGCGGCCGTTCCACGCGAGCGGCAGGTTGACCTGAAACAGGATCGACGGCGCGCTGGGATCGAGCGGCGCGATGCGGCCCAGCACCTTGCAGTGCGCAGGCGTGGGCGGTGTGATGCGCGATGCGGGGCTGGGGCCGCGTTCTGCGACAGCCAGTGCGGACGCAGGCACCAGCGTTGCGGAATCGATCGTCGCCGCGCCGCTCGGCAGGCCGATGGCCGCGGGTGCAACCGGGGCCGCGAGCGCCGCGCAAGCCGCTGCAGGATTGGCGCCGAGCGGGAGGCTCTGCGGCCCGGTGGTGCTGCATGCCGCAAGCAGCACGGCGGAGGCCAACATGGCGCCCCCGCGAAACAGGGTCTTCGGGATCGCCATGTGTCTGTCTCCTTCTTCTTCGTCGTCGGAATTGCTACCGGGCCACGCCCAGCAACCGTTCGAGCACCTGCGGCTGGCTGCGCAATGCCGCTGCGCTGTCGGTGTGAACGATGGTGCCGTGATCGAGCACCACCGCGTGGTCGGAAATCGCGAGGATCGCCTGCGGGTGCTGCTCCACGATGATCGCGGCCAGGCCTTCGTCTTGTGTGATGCGGCGAATGGCGCGGAGCAGTTCCTCGACGATGATCGGCGCCAGCCCTTCGAGCGGCTCGTCGAGCAGCAGCAGCTTCGGGTTCAGCACCAGCGCGCGGCCCACCGCGAGCATCTGCTGCTCGCCGCCCGAAAGCTGCGTGCCGAGATTGGTCTTGCGCTCGGCCAGGCGCGGAAACATCTCGTAGACGCGCTGCGGGTTCCAGGGATTGGAAGTCCCTCCGGGCCTGCCCGGCCGCTCCACCGCAGTGAGGTTCTCATGCACAGTGAGCGACTTGAAGATGTTGCGCTCCTGCGGCACCCAGCCGATGCCGGCCGCGGCGCGCTGGTGGGGCGCCAGCTTGTGCAGGGCCTGCCCACCGAGCGAGATGGTTCCGCCGTGCTGCCGCGTGGCCCCCGCCAGCGTGTTGATCAGCGTGGTCTTGCCCGTGCCGTTGCGGCCCAGGAGCGCCAGCGTCTGGCCCTCGCCGAGCGCGAACGCCACGTCGTGCAGCACCACGGCTTCGCCGTAGCCGGCGCTCAGGTTCTCGATGCGCAGCAGTTCAGACATGGGCATGCTCCCCGTGGCCGAGGTAGACCTCTTTCACCTTCGGATCGTTGGCGATGGTTTCGGGGTCGCCTTCCGTCAGCAACGTCCCGTTGACAAGCACCGTCATGCGGTCTGCAAAACTGAACACCAGGTCCATGTCATGCTCGATCAGCAGCACCGACACGTCGGCCGGCAATGCCGCCACGGTCTCCAGCAACTCTTCGCGCTCGCCAGCGGGCACGCCTGCCACGGGCTCGTCGAGCAGCAGCACGCGCGGCTCGCAGGCCAGTGCGATTGCAATCTCCAGCAAGCGGCGCTTGCCATAGGCCATGAACTTGGTCTGCTGCTGCGCCACGTCGCCCAGATGAAACTGCTCCAGCAGTTGCGCCGCGCGTTCCGTCACGGCCTTGGTGGCCCCCAGCGGGCGCCACCATTGCGATGCGATGCCCTGGTGCTGCGACACAACGAGTGCCAGCGTCTCGAGCGGCGTCATCGAATCGAACAGCTGGTTGATCTGGAAGGTGCGCACCAGCCCGCGCGCCACGCGCTTGTGCGGCGCCAGGGTCGTGATGTCTTCGCCCAGCAGCGAGATGCGGCCTTCGGTCGGCGTGAGCACGCCGGTCAAGAGGTTGATGAGCGTGGTCTTGCCGGCGCCATTGGGGCCGATCAGCGCATGGCGCGCGCCGCGCTTGAGTTCCATCGTGACGTTGTTGGTGGCCGTGATGCCGCCGAAACGCATCACCAACCCCTGCGTCGAGAGCACCGTTTCGGTCATACCGCGCCCCCCTTCTTCTTGCCCAGCCACGTCCACGGCTTGAGCACGCGGTCGCGCCCCACGAGCACCAGCAGCACCAGCAGCAGGCCGATCCAGAACATCCAGTATTGCGGCGTCACGGCCGAGAGCCAGTTCTGCAGCAGCTTGAAGACGATGGCGCCCGCCACGCCGCCATAGAGCCAGCCCACGCCGCCGATCACCAGCATCAGCAGCACGTCGGCCGAGCGGTCGAAGGCCAGCACGTCGAGCGAGGCGAAGCCGGTGGTCTGCGCCAGCAGCGCACCCGCGGCACCGGCAATGCCGGCGGCCACGGTGTAGATGACAACGAGCCGCGACACCACCGGAATGCCGATGGCCATGGCGCGCAGCCGGTTGTCGCGGATCGCCTTCAGCGTGGCGCCGAAGGGCGAATGCACGAGCCGGCGCATCACGAGGAACAGCACGAGCATCACGCTCAATGAATACCAGGCAGCTGTGCGGCCGAAGAGGTCGAACTCGAACACGCCGAGCACCGGTCCCATCACCACGCCCTGCAGGCCGTCGGCGCCGCCGGTGAGCCAGTCGAGCTTGTTGGCGAGTTCGAGCAACAGCAGCGCGGTGCCGAGTGTGACCATCAGCCGCGTCAGGTCGCTGCCGCGCAGGATCGTCACGCTGGCCACGAGGCCCAGCAGCGCCGACAGCGCGGTGGCCAGCACCAGGCCGACGGTCGGGTCCGGCATCACGAGCTTGGCGAACAGCGCCGCGGTGTAGGCGCCGAAGCCGAAGAATGCGGCATGGCCGAGCGACACGATGCCGGTGTAGCCAAGGATCAGGTCGAGCGACATCGCGAACAGCGCGACGATGGCGATCTCGTTGACCAGCAGCGAATGCGAGGGCATGACGAAGGGCAGCGCGAAGGCCACGGCCCACACCACGAACTCGAGCGGGCGCCAGCGCGCCTTGTGCAGCAAGGCCGATTCGTACGACGAAGGTGCGCTCATTCAGCGGCCTCCCTTGCGCGTGAATAGGCCCTGGGGACGCCACATCAAAATCAGGATCATGAGCAGGTAGACGGTGAACGCACCCATCTTGGGAATGAAGTACTTGCCCGCCACGTCGGCAATGCCGAGCAGCAGTGCGGCCGCGAGCGGCCCGGTGATCGACGAGGTGCCGCCGACCGACACCACGATCAGAAAATAGATCATGTACTTGAGCGGAAAGGTCGGATCGAGCCCGAGGATCTCGGCGCCCAGTGCACCGCCCAGCCCCGCGAGCCCGGATCCCACCGCGAAGGTCAGCAGGAACACGATATTGACGTTGATGCCCAGCCCCGCCGCCACGCGCGGATCGTCGACCGCGGCCCGCAGCCGGCTGCCGAAGCGCGTCTTCGAGAGAATGAGCTGGAGCACCACCGTGAGCACGGCGCACACGGCGATGATGAAGAGCCGGTAGTGCCCCATGCCGAGCAGGAATGCCCCATCGCCGATCTCGGTGCGGCCACGTAGCCATTCGGGCAACTGGATGTTCTGCTGCGACGAGCCGACGAAGTAGTCGACGGCCGCCACCGCCATGAACGCAAGGCCGATGGAGAACAGCACCTGGTCGAGATGAGGCTTGCCGTACATCGGCCGGTAGAGCGTACGCTCGAGCAGCGCCCCGGCCAATGCCACCACGATGAACGCGAGCGGCAGGCAGGCCAGAAACGGCACGCCCAGCTTCTGCATCGCAAACACGGTGAGGTACCCGCCCGCCATGGCAAAGGCACCGTGCGCGAGGTTGATGAAGTTCATCAGCCCGAGCGTCACGGCCAGCCCCACGGCGAGCACAAAGAGCAGCATGCCGTAGGCGATGCCGTCGAAAAGAATGGTCAACATGTCAGTGTTCCGCTACGGCGTTTGCTTGGCTCGCGTTGGTTCTTCGTTTTAGGCGCACTGTTCAGGGCGCGTGCACAGGCCACCGGGTACTCCCCTCCGCGAATGTCCCCCGGCTTCGCCTCCTCCTTTATTTCGCTGCGGGGAGCACCCGATGCCCTGTGCACATGGACGCGCTGCTGGTGCACCGCTGATCAACGACCGCTTTGTCCAACGATCTTGTCGATGGGGTGCCTTGCGCAGCGAAATAAAGGAGGAGGCCGCAGGCCGGGGGACATTCGCGGAGCAAGGTACCCCGTCGGCGGGAGCGCCGCCCTGGAGGCAGTTACTTCGCCTTGCCCGGATCTTTCACGCCTTTAATCACGTCGAACTCGACGTTGTAGAGCTGCCCGTCTTTCTTCTCGACCTTGCGCAGATACACGTCCTGCACGATGTCGCGCGTCTGCGCATCGATGTACACCGGCCCGCGCGGGCTCTCGAAAATCTGGCCCTTCATGGCGGCCAGCAGCGCATCGCCGCCACCCTGCCCCTTGGTGGCCTTCAGGGCTTCATAGATCACGCGCATGCCGTCATAGCCGCCGACGGCCATGAAATTGGGGCGCATCTTCGGGTTGGCCTTCTGGAAGGCTTCGACGAACTTCTTGTTCGCGGGCGACGGATGCGCGGCCGAGTAGTGGTGCGAGGTGACCACGCCCAGCGCGCCTTCGCCCATGTCGTTGAGCTGGTCGTCATCGGTCACATCGCCAGTGGCGATCATGCGGATGCCGGCCTTGTCCATGCCGCGCTCCAGAAACTGCTTCATCACCGCCGCGCCGGCACCTGAGGGCACGAAGACGAACAACGCGTCGGGCTTGGCATCACGCACCTTCTGCAGGAACGGCGCGAAGTCGGGGTTGCGCAGCGGCACGCGCAGCTTCTCGACCACCTTGCCGCCATTGAGCTGGAAGCGCTCGCTGAAGAACTTCTCGGCGTCGTTGCCGGGGCCGTAATCGGCCACCAGCGTGACCACCGTCTTCACGCCGTTCTTCGGCGCCCAGTCGCCCATGGCCACCGACACCTGCGGCAGCGTGAAGCTGGTGCGCACGATGTAGGGCGAGGCCTCGGTGATGCTCGACGTGGCGGCGGCCATTACCACCTGCGGCGTCTTCGATTGGGTAGCAAGCGGCGCGGCGGCCAGTGCGGCCGGCGTGACGCCGAAGCCCGCGATCACGTTCACTTTGTCGTTGACGATGAGTTCCTGCGCCAGGCGCTTGGTCACGTCGGGCGTGGCCACGTCGTCCTTGATGATGAGCTCGATCTTCTTGCCCGCCACGGTGTCGCCGTTCTGCGCCATGTACAACCGCGCCGCCGCTTCGATCTGCCGGCCGGTGGACGCCTGCTGGCCGGTCATGGGCAGGATGAGGCCGATCTTGAACTTGTTGCTGTCCTGCGCACTGGCAAGCGACATGGAAAGCGCAAGCGCCGTGAAGCCTGCGGTCTGGATGAGTTGGCGTCTTTGCATGAGGTTTTTCCTTGTACGACGAAAGCGGATACCGGGCTATTTTTCAACACTTTGCAACATCCGGCGGAGCAGACAATCACCTACTCCGCCCCTGGGCCGGACCTTTGGTGCGCGATGAACAAATGAACTGCGCGATGATCGCGCAACGCGTTCTCAGCTGTCGGGCCGGTACGCGGAATCGAGCGTGAGGGTGCCGACGGCCCGCGACACGCAGGCGCAGATGCGAGTGGCTGCCTGCTTCTCTTGTTCGCTCAGGAACACGTCGCGGTGGTCGATTTCGCCATCGACCGCGAGCACGTCCATGGCGCACAGGCCGCACTCGCCGCGCTTGCAGTCCCAGAGCGTTTCCACGCCGGCGGCGTCCAGGGCTTCGAGCAAGGTGCAGTCGGCCGGCACGGTGATCGCCAGGTCGTGCCGGGGAATGCGTACGGTGAAGGCCTGCGTCGGAAGCCGGCCGCTGCTGCCGAAGGTTTCGAAGCGCAGGTCCGCCGGCGCTCGGCCCGAGGCTTGCCATGCGCGCTTGACCGCCTCGAGCATGGGCACAGGGCCGCAGGTGTAGAGCTGGCCGCCGGGCGGCAGCGCCGCGATGGCGGCCGCGAAGTCGATGGGCGCCGCGCCCTCATGCGCGACGACGTCGTCGCCAAGGGCCGTGCGCAATTTATCGAGATAGGCCAATTCGCCCGCATGGCGCGCGCCGTAGAGCATCTTCACCGGCACGCCACTGCGCCGCGCGTGGTCGCCCAGGCGCTCTGCCATCATCACCAGCGGCGTGATGCCGATGCCGCCGGCCACCAGCAGGTAGCCAGGCGCGGAGAGGTCGAGCGCAAAGTGGTTCTGCGGCGCACTCACCTGCAGCCGGTCGCCGACGGCCAGGCGCCACATGGCGAGCGAGCCGCCGCGGCCGTCGTCGAGCCGCTTGACGGCAATGCGCCAGCACTGGCCGTCGCCCTCGCCCACCAGCGAATACGAGCGCGTCTGCAGCTTGCCATGGGCCGCCATCACCTGCACCTGCAGGTGCGAACCGGGCTCGTAGGTGGCGGCATAGCCGGAATCCGGCCGCAGTTCGAACTCGCGTACCGTCGGCGTCACGTCGCGTAGCGCAACGATCTGCGCTTGCATCCATTGAAGGTCGTTTTTCATCGGGGAGAAAACCAGCGGAAAAGGAAATCGGCCGCTCAGCCGCGGCGACGGATGAGCTGCACGCCGGGCAGCGGCCGCTGCTCGGCTGTGGGCGTACCGTGCAGCGCCTCGCGCAGGTTGCGCCGCGCGATGCGGCTGTGCTCGCGCATCAGCGCCTCGGCGCGCGAGCCTTCGCCGGCCTCGATGGCGTCGAGCACCTGAAGGTGCTGGTCTTGCGCAATGACGAGCATGTCTCGCGCGGCGGGCGAGTTGGCCTGCACGATGACGAAGCCCGACGGCGATGCGAACGGCAGATTGATCACGCGCTCGAGCTGCTGTGCGATGACCGGACTTGCCGCCATTTCGCACAGCAGCGAATGGAACTTCTCGTTGTGCGTGACGTAGCGCGAAAACGCCGCGTCATCGAGCGCGGGTTCGCGCAGCAGTTCATCGATGCGTGCCAGACAGGCGCGCGCTTCGCGCAGCACCACCGGCGCCGCGCCGCGCTCGGCCGCGAGCCGCGCCACCAGGCCTTCGAGCGTGCCGCGCAGTTCGATGGCGTCGGCCACGTCGCGCTCCGAAAATGTCCGCACTGCGTAGCCGCCGTTCGGCAGCGCTTCGAGCAGTCCTTCCTGCTCCAACCGCATGAGCGCGCTGCGCACCGGAGTGCGAGAAACGCCGAGCTGCTCGGCAATGGCCACTTCTGCAATGCGCGCACCGCCCGGCAGTTCGCCGGCCAGGATCATTTCGCGCAAACGCAGTTGTGCCTTAACGGCCTGCGAACTGCCGCCGTCGCCGGGTTCGATGGGAGATACGGCCGCGACTTTCATGCGGTTTGCGTCTCGGCGGGATGGATCGGAATCGCGGCGCGCGCGGGCTTTTCCTTCTCGACCATACGGTCGATCAGCCGGCGCGCCCACATCGAGCCCGCGTCGATGTTGAGGTTGTAGAACTGATGGTCGGGCCGCTCGTCCATGGCCTTTTGCTGCGCCTCGAGCACGAGCTCGTCCTCGCGGAAGATGCCCGCCACGCCTTCGCGCAGCTCGTGCGTCAGGCGCTGCTCGCCCAGGCAGTAGTTGCGCGCAAAGGCCCAGAAGTAGAGGCAGGTCTTGTCGGTCTCGGGCGTGATGGTGTTGAGCACGTAGCCGTTCACACCCTTGCTGCGGTCGCCGGGGTTGCCGTCCTTCGGCACCGCGCCGCTGCCCGCCTCGGCCACGCCGACGTCGATGTTCACCGTGCACGGCCCTTCGAATCGAATGATCTGCCAACGGTCGACCTTGCCGGCGTAGCCGCGCGCATGGCGGATCTGGCCGCCCCAGAACGGCGGTGGATCGATGTTCTCCATCCACCGCGTGACGGTGGCCGAGCGGTCGCCGTGCGTGGCAACGAAGGGCGCCTCGGCCACTTCGCGGTTGCCGATGGACGAACCGTGCACGAAGGTCTCGTGCGTCAGGTCCATGAGGTTGTCGACCACGAGGCGGTAGTCGCAGTTCACGCGAATCATCTTGCCGTCGCCGGCCCATGCCGGGTCGTCGTTCCAGTGCATGTCGGGCACCAGTGCCGGGTCGGCCTTGGCCGGATCGCCGGGCCAGATCCAGACGAAGCGGTGCTTCTCGACCACCGGGAAGCTGCGCACGCAAGCCGAAGGGTTCAGCGTTTCCTGGCTCGGCATGTGGGTGCAGCGGCCCTGGCTGTTGTAGACCAGACCGTGGTAGCCGCACACCACTTCGTCGCCTTCGAGCTTGCCCAGCGAGAGCGGCATCAGGCGGTGCCAACAGGCGTCTTCGAGCGCGGCAACCTGTCCGTCGGTGCGGCGGAACAGCACCAGTTTTTCGTTGCAGATGGTGCGCGGAAGCAGCGCATGACGCACTTCGACGTCATAGGCGGCGGCATACCAGGCGTTCAATGGAAAGGCGGTCGTAGGCGTTTTCATGAATACTCAATGTATACATCAATGCATAAAAATCCAGTGAAATCCGACGAAATGAGGGTAAACACCGACTTCAATGTATACACATAGGCGTGTTTCCGAGGCGATACGATGTTCGATTCGTTTTCAGCCACGACGGAGATCAACATGTCCCAGCACGCCGCCCTACCCGCCCGCTACGACCACGTCGGCAGCTTCCTGCGCCCCAAATACCTGCTCGAAGCGCGTGAGCAGAAGGCCAAGGGCGAGATCACGCACGAGCAGCTGCGCAAGGTCGAAGACAAGGCCATCACCGAGATCGTCCGCTTCCAGGAAGACATCGGCCTGAAGAGCATCACCGACGGCGAGTTCCGCCGCACGTACTTCCACATCGACTTTCTCGACCAGCTCGGCGGCGTGAAGACCGACATACCGGTCACCATCCGTAGGCCCGACGGCACCGAGGAACTCGCGCCGCCCGCCATGCGCGTGATCGACAAGGTGCGCCACGTGAAGGACATCCAGCTCGCGGACTTCCAGTACCTGAAGAGCCAGGTTTCGGCCGGACGCACGCCGAAAGTGACGATTCCCTCGCCCACCATGCTGCACTTCCGCGGCGGCCGTGCCGGCATCAGCAAGGACGCGTATCCCGAGCTCGACCCGGTGTTCTACGACGACGTCGCCAATGCCTATGGCGACGAGCTGCGCTCGCTGGCCGCGGCAGGCTGCACCTACGTTCAAATGGACGACACCAACCTGGCCTATCTGTGCGACGAGCACATGCGCGAAGCTGCCCGCAAGCGCGGCGACGACCCGAACGAACTGCCGCACCGGTATGCCGCGTTCATCAACAAGGTGGTCGCGCAAAAGCCGCCGGGCATGCTCTTGGCCATGCACCTGTGCCGCGGGAACTTCAAGAGCACCCACGCCGCGGCCGGCAACTACGAGCCGGTGGCCGAGGCGCTCTTGAAGGAGATGGACCTGGACGCTTACTTCATGGAATACGACGACGCTCGATCCGGCGACTTCAAGCCGCTGCGCTACCTGCCCAAGGGCAAGACCGTGGTGCTGGGCCTCGTGACCACCAAGTTCGGCGAGATGGAAGACAAGGACGAACTCAAGCGCCGCATCGAGGACGCCGCCAAGTACGCCCCGCTCGAGCAGCTCGCGCTGTCGCCGCAGTGCGGCTTCTCGAGCACGGTGCACGGCAACAACATCGCGGTGGAGGCGCAGCGCAACAAGCTGCGCCTCGTCGTGGAGACCGCACAAGAGGTCTGGGGCTCGACCTGAACCGTCATTTCTGATGTAGTCGGGGCATGACGACGACGACCACAAAAATCTACTCAGGCCCCCTCAGCATGTTCGGCGCGAAGGTGCAGATCGCCGCGCTCGAAAAAGGCATCGACTTCGAGCTGATCATGGTGCCGTTCACCAAAGGCGACGCCTACGAGCCTAAGCACCCGGATGTGCTGCGCATCAACCCCGTCAAGCAGCAGGTGCCGGTGCTGATCGACGGCGAGGTCGAGCTCTTCGACTCGACGCAAATCTTCGAATACCTCGAAGACCGATATCCAACGCCCGCGCTGTGGCCCGAGGGCATCGCCGAACGGGCGCGCGCGCGGCAGCTGGAGCAGAAGTCGGACGAGGTCTTTTTTCCCAACGTGATCAGGCTCTTCGGCCTGCAGCACGACATGCAGAGCGCGCCCGCCGTGGCGGCCTGCGCCGCATGCGCCCGCTACTACGACGAGATGGAAGGCCTGCTGGCCACGCGCGATTGCCTCGCGGGCACATATTCCTTCGCCGACATCGCCTTCTACATGGCCTGCATCTTTGCCGACCGCAAAGGTGCCCGCATGACGCAGGCCACGCCTCGGCTCCTGGCCTGGCGCAGCCGCATGGGCGAGCGGCCCGCGGCGCGAACGGTGGTTGAACCGATGATGCGCTTCCTGGCCTCCGAAGGGCGCGACGTGGCCTCATTCCTGATGCCACGCTGATCGCTGGCGGCAACTCCGGCTCCTCAGGCATCATTGCCGCATGCCGAACACCCGTTTCGACTGGCTTCCTTCACCGTCCCAGCATTTCCTCGTCGTCACCTTCGCGCTGCTGGTCTATGTGCTGACCACACGCGCACGCCGCGAGCAGCGCGCGCCCACCACGGCCATTGCCTGGGTCATGGGGCTGGTGCTCATGCCCTATTTCATCCTGCCGATGTACCTGCTGTTCGGCCAGCGCAAGCTGCGTCCGGCGGGCTCGCCGCGGCCGCCGCGCTCGGTACCGCCGGGGCATTGGGCGGCGGACCTGATCGAGAGCTTCGGCCTCGCGCCGCCGGGGCGCTGCGCGATCCGCATGCATGCCGACGGAGAGGCCGCGCGCGAGGCGCTGTGGCAGGTGATCGACGGCGCGCGCGAGCGCATCGACGTGTGCACCTTCATCATCGGCGACGACGCGCTGGGCCGCGCCGTTATCGAGCGGCTGGCGCAGCGCGCGCGCGAAGGCATCAAGGTGCGCGTGCTGCTCGACGGCTTCGGCGCGCTGACGCTGCCGCGCCGCCACTTCGAAGTGCTGCGCGGCGCGGGCGGCGAGGTCGCCGTGTTCCGCCCGTTTTTCAGCCTGCGCCGCATTGGGCCGCGCAACCTGCGCAACCACCGCAAGTTCACCATCGCGGACGACGGCTGGCTGTGGTCTGGCGGGCGCAACCTTGCGGGCGAATACTTCACCGGCAACGACAAGCATCCCGAAGGCTGGCGCGATCTTTCATTCGACCTGCGCGGCAGCGTGGCCGCCGCGGCGGCCCGCCAGTTCGACCACGACTGGAGCTCGGTACGCGGCCGCAAGGCGCGCGCCATCACGGCCGACGACGTGGACGAAAGCGCGGGCGGCGCCATGGCGCAGTTCCTGCCGAGCGGCCCTGACCAGACCGAGGACACGGCCCACGCGCTGCTCATCGACGCCTGCTTTCGGGCCGAGCACCGCGTGCTCGCGATCACGCCCTACTTCGTGCCCGGCGACGGCCTGCGCGATGCGCTTCGACTGGCCGCGCGGCGCGGCGTGCAGGTGACCATCGCGATGCCCGCCCGTTCGAACCACCGCCTCGCCGATTTCGTGCGCGCACGCGCCATGCGCGACCTGGCCCGCGCGGGCGCGAGCTTTCGCATGCTGCCCTTCATGGCGCATGCCAAAGCCGTGGTGATCGACAACGAGCTGGCCATGTGCGGCTCCATCAATCTCGACCTGCGCAGCCTCTTGCTCAACCATGAGGCGGCCGTGGTGTTCTACGGCCCGGGCGAGATCGACTGGCTGGCCGAGTGGATCGACACCACGGCTTCCGCCGGCGAGCCCTACCGCGCGCGGCGCCCCGGCCTCTTGCGCGACGTGGCCGAGGGGCTGCTGCTCACCGTCGCTTTCCAGCTATAGCGGGCGCCTGCGCCTTAGCCTCCTTCGCCAGCGCATCGAGCCCTGCGAAAACGTAGCGCATCAGGTCGTCCGCCAGGCCTTCGGTGTCCTTGAGAGCCGGCAGCACGTCGTTGCGCAGGTTTCTGGGCGCCACCGTCATCACGATGCAGGGCAGCACTGCGAACAGCAGCGCCCGCTGCACCGAGGGATGATCGTCGGGCAAACCCATGATGCCGCCGATCAATCCGCGGATCAGCTTGGCCTTGGGCAGCACAGCCTGACGGATCAGCACCGGCAGCGCCGGCGAAGGCGAAAGCGCCTCACGCAGCACCACGCGAAAACCCCAGGGCGCCTTGGGCTGGCTCCCCATCTCGATCAGGTGGGTAAGAAAGGTCCGCAGCTTGAGCCGTGGATCGGTCGGCACGCTCGCCAGGCTGACCAGTTCGTCGATGCTCACGAGCTGGCGGTGCGCCTCGATCAGCACGGCCTCGTAAAGGCCGTCCCTGCTTCCGAAGTGGTAGTTGACGGCAGCCATGTTGGTGCCGGCGCGCGTGCAGATTTCCTTGCTGGTGCTCTCGGCGAAGCCGCGCTCCGCAAACAGCTGGCCGGCGGTTTCGAGGATGTGCAGGCGCGTGGCGCTGCCGTCGGTGCGCGAGGTGCGCGGAATGCGCGCCGCAGCCTGACGCGGGGCGAGGGAACGGGCGCTCGAAGGACGGGCGACGGGAGAGCGGGAAGCCATGGCCCAAGGTTAATCGAAATGAAAAAATACTTCAAATTCAAATTTCAATTTGATAACATCCGGCCTAGTCCGGAAATCGGCAGGAGCCCGCCAAATGAACAAGAAACCCCTCATTGCCGCTGCCGTCGTGGTGCTGGCCGCCGCAGCGGGCGGCTGGTGGTTCTTCCATCGTTCGGCCACGCCGTCCGACCAGCTCGTGCTTTACGGCAACGTCGACGTGCGCCAGGTCTCGCTGGCCTTCAACGCCAATGACCGTGTGGCCGAACTCGCAGTGCGGGAAGGCGACCACGTTCGCGCGGGGCAGTTGCTGGGCAGGCTCGACACGCGCTCGCTCGTGCTGCGCGTGGCGCAGTCGCAGGCGCGCATCGGCGTGCAGGAGCAAGCCCTGCTGCGCCTGAAGACTGGCAGCCGACCCGAAGAACTGGCGCAGGCCGGCGCTCAAGTGGCCGCGGCGCAGGCCGATGCCGACCTTGCACAGCAGCAGCTCGCACGCCTGCAGGCCATCGGCCAGACGACGGCCGGTCGGGCCGTGAGCCAGCAGGACCTCGACAGCGCCCAAGCCCGCCGCAAGGTGGCGATGGCGCAACTGCAAAACGTACGCAAGGCTCAGCAGCTCGCCGTTTCCGGTCCGCGCAAAGAAGACATCGCGCAAGCGCAGGCCCAGCTCGAATCCGCGCGCGCCGATCTCGCGCTCATGAACCATCAGCTGCAAGAAGCCGAGCTCAGGTCGCCCATCGACGCCGTGGTGCGCGCCCGCCTGCTCGAGCCCGGTGACATGGCCTCCCCGCAGCGCCCGGCTTTCACGCTCGCAATCACCGATCCCAAGTGGGTGCGCGCCTATGTGGCCGAACCCGACCTCGGCCGCGTGCGGCCCGGCCAGGAGGCCCGCGTGACCACCGATAGCCACCCCGGCCAGCCGATCGTGGGCAAGGTGGGCTACATCTCGTCCGTGGCCGAGTTCACACCCAAGACGGTTCAGACCGAGGAACTGCGCAGCAGCCTGGTCTACGAAATCCGCGTGATGGTCGACGACAAGGAAGACCGCCTGCGGCTTGGCATGCCGGCCACCGTGCGGCTGCAGCTGCCTCCGAACGGCAAGCCGTGATGCGGATCTCATCGACCGTCGTTTGCGCATTGCTCCCTCCCCTTCCGGGGGAGGGCTGGGGTGGGGGCAAGCGGCATGTCTATCGGGCGCTCTGCCCCGCCCCCATCCCAACCTTCCCCCGGAAGGGGAAGGAGCAAGACCGCATGCTCGGAGGGACGTTGAATGCTGCGCACTGAGCCGGCCGTCAGCGGGCGCTCCCTGCACAAGCGCTTCGTGGTCAAGGCCTCGAAGCAGGTGGTGCGCGCGCTCGACGCTGTGTCGCTCGAAGTGCCGGCCGGCACGCTCACCGCGCTGGTCGGGCCCGATGGCGCGGGCAAGACCACGCTGCTGCGGCTCATGGCCGGCTTGATGCGTGCCGACGAAGGCGAACTGCGCGTGCTGGGCATCGACGTCTCTGCCGAACCGCAGGCGGTGCAGGACCGCATCAGCTACATGCCGCAGCGCTTCGGCCTCTACGACGACCTGAGCGTGCAGGAGAACCTCGACCTCTACGCCGACCTGCACGGCGTATCCGCCGGCCAACGACGCGAACGCTATGCGCGGCTGATGGAAATGACCGACCTCGGCCGCTTCACCAGCCGGCCGGCGGGCAAGCTCTCGGGCGGCATGAAGCAGAAGCTCGGCCTCGCCTGCACGCTGGTGCGATCGCCCGAGCTGCTGTTGCTCGACGAGCCCACTGTCGGCGTCGATCCGCTCTCGCGGCGCGAACTCTGGCAGATCGTGCAGCAATTGGTCGATGACGAAAAGCTTTCGGTCATCGTGAGCACCGCGTACCTCGACGAGGCCGAGCGCTGCAGCCATGTGTTCGTGCTGCAAGAAGGCCGGCTGATTGCCAAGGGCACGCCGGCGGAAATCCGAAGCCATGCGCAAGGCATGTGCTTCGTCGCCGCGCCGCCCAAGGGCGAGCCGCCGCGCCTGATGCAGGCTCGCTTGCTCGATGCGCGGCAGGACATCATCGATGCCGTGCCGCAAGGCGGCGAAGTGCACTTCATCCGCCGCCAGGGCGCGGACGACGCGGCGCTTGAAGATCTGCTGGACGGCGCGCGCGCCGAACCCGTGCCGCCGCGGCTTGAAGACGGTTTCATGATGCTGCTGCGTGCGCACCAGCCCACTGCGCCGAACGTCGCGCCGCCCGCGACGGCAGAGGGTCTTGCACCGGCCGAGGGCGAGCCCGGGGAAGTGGTCATCGAGGTGAAAGACCTGGTGCGCCGCTTTGGCGATTTCGTCGCCGTGGCGAGCACCAGCTTCTCGGTGCGGCGCGGCGAGATCTTCGGCCTGCTCGGACCCAACGGCGCCGGCAAGACAACCACGTTCCGCATGCTCTGCGGCCTCTTGCCCGCGAGCGGCGGACAGCTTCGCGTGGCCGGCGTCGACCTGCGCCATGCGCGCGCGCAAGCCCGCCAGCGCATCGGCTATGTGTCGCAGAAGTTCGCGCTCTACGGCAACCTCACGGTGCGCGAGAACCTCTCGTTCTTCGGCGGCGCCTACGGCCTGCGCGGAGACCAGCTGCGCGAACGCATGGACACGGTGCTGCGTCAGTTCGACCTCGAACGCGAACTCGATGCACCCAGCGGGCAACTGCCCGGCGGCTATCGGCAACGATTGGCGATGGCCACCGGCCTGCTTCACGAGCCCGAGATCCTGTTTCTCGACGAGCCCACCAGCGGCGCCGACCCACTGGCACGCCGCGAGTTCTGGCGCCGCATCACGGCCCTGGCCGAAGGGGGCACCACCATCGTCATCACGACCCACTTCATGGAAGAGGCCGAGTACTGCGACCGCATCGTGATCCAGGACGCGGGCAAGGTGCTGGCCATTGGCACACCGCGGGAGGTGCGCACGCAGGCGCTCGATGGCGAGGAACATGAAAAGCGCATCGACATGGAGCAGGCCTTCATCGGCATCGTCGAGAAGGCGCGGCGGGAAGAGCGCGAAAAGAAAGACGAGAAGGTGGCGGCATGAGTGGCTTTTGGACCCGCCTCATCTCCCTCACGCGCAAGGAATTTCGCCAGCTGCTGCGCGACCGCAGCAACCTGGCCATCGGCATCCTTCTGCCGATGGTGCTGATCCTGATCTTCGGCTACGGCATGTCGCTCGACGTGAAGAACGCACCCGTGGGCGTGGTGCTCGAAGACCCGTCGCCCACGGCGCACGAAGCCATTGCCGGCCTGCAGCTTTCGCCCACCATCGCGCCCGTGCTGCTGGGCTCCATGCACGATGCCGAGGCGCTGATGCGCGAACGCAAGATCGACGGCATCGTGCGCGTACCCTCCGACTTTTCGCGCGCACTGGCCGCGGGCAATGCGCGCGTGCAGCTCATCGTGCATGGCGCCGACGCGGGGCGCGCGACCATCATCCAGGCCTACGTGAGCGGCGCTCTTGCGCAAACGGCCGTGCGCCAGGCGGACCGCGGCGGCGGCGCCACCGGAGCCGACGCGCCCGCCGCGGGCCGCGTGACGGTGGAGCAGCGCATGTGGTTCAACGCCGCGAACACCAGCACCTGGTACCTGGTGCCCGGACTCATCGTGCTCATCATGACCCTGGTCGGCGCCTTTCTCACCGCCCTGGTGATGGCCCGCGAATGGGAGCGCGGCACGCTCGAGGCGCTGTTCGTGACGCCGGTGCGGCCGGTGGAAATTCTGCTGGCCAAGATCATTCCGTATTTCGCGGTCGGCATGCTGGGTTTGACGCTGTGCCTCCTGGCCGCGCGCTTCCTGTTCGCGGTGCCGATGGTCGGCTCGCTGTTCGCGGTGGTGCTCAGCTCCATGCTCTACCTCATCGTTGCGGTGAGCCTGGGCCTCGTGATTTCGTCGGTCACGCGCAACCAGTTTCTTGCGAGCCAGGTGGCGCTCATCGCCACGTTCATGCCGTCGATGATGCTGTCGGGCTTCTTGTTTGACCTGCGCAACGTGCCCGTTGCCGTGCGCGTGATCGGCCATGTGCTGCCGGCCACCTACTTCATGGACCTGATCAAGACGCTGTTCCTCGCGGGCGACGTCTGGCCCCTGATCTGGCGCAACTGCGCGGTCCTGCTCGCCTATGCGGTGGGCTTGCTGCTGCTCGCACGCGCCGTCACGCGCAAGAGCCTCGACTGAAGGACGGCACTACATGACCGACTTTCTGCTGCGCATCGCCAATCTCTGCAGGAAAGAGCTGCTCGCCATCTTCAAGGACCCGGCGAGCCGCGTGATCCTGTTCGTTCCCGCGATCATGCAAAGCCTGATCTTCGGCTACGCCGCCACCTACGATCTGTCGAACGTACCCTACGCGTTGCTCGACCAGAGCCGCACGGGCGCATCGACCGAACTGATTGCGCATCTCGACAGCACCGGCGTCTTCCACCGCGTGGCCACGCTGCGCACGCAGGCGGACATCCGCGAGGTGATCGATACCGAAAAAGCGTTGCTGGTGATCCAGATCGCACCCAACTTCGAGCAGCAGCTCAGTGCGGGCCAGCCCGCGGCCATCCAGCTGATCCTGGATGCGCGCAACTCCAACACGGCGGGTTCTGCAGCCGGCTACGTGAGTGCGGTGGTCGAGCGCTACAACGCCGAGCTGCGCGCGCGCGCCGGCGCGCCGCCAAGTCCGCTCACCATCGAGTCGCGCGCGTGGTTCAACCCGAATCTCCAGACGCGCTGGAACCTGCTACCCGGCCTCATCGCCGCGCTCAGCATGCTGCAGACACTGCTGCTCACCGCCCTCTCGGTGGCTCGGGAACGCGAGCAAGGCACCTTCGACCAACTGCTGGTCACGCCGATGTCGCCGCTCGAAATCATGATCGGTAAGGCGCTGCCGCCAGTATTGGTCGGCCTTGCGCAGTCGACGCTGATCCTGCTGGTGGCGCTGTTCTGGTTTCGCATTCCGATGGCGGGCTCGCTGGCCACGCTCTACACCGGACTGATCTTCTTCACCGTGGCCAGCGTGGGCATCGGCCTCTCGATCTCGGCGGTGTCGGCCAACATGCAGCAGGCCATGCTCTACACCTTCGTGCTGCTGATGCCGATGATGCTGCTGTCGGGCCTGACCACGCCGGTGCGCAACATGCCGCACGCGCTGCAGGTGATCACCATGGCCAATCCGCTGCGCTTTGCGATCGACCTGGTGCAGCGCGTGTACCTGGAGGGCGTGGGCCTGGCCACGGTGTGGCACAACCTGATTCCGCTGTCGATCATCGCCGTCGTCACGCTGCCGCTGGCGGCCTGGCTGTTTCGCCATCGCCTGGTGTAGGGCCTGTGAACGCTATGGAAGGGGTCGCGAAGCTCGCCACAGCCCGCCCATCGAGGCGCGTGACGCCGTGCGTGCATGCGCACGCACAAGGAGCGCAACGCCGAGGGGCGGGCTGTGGCGAGCTTCCCTGCGGGTTGCTTCGCCAAGGGGCCGTCTGCGGCGTTGCCCGCGCTTGCAAGGCCAAAGCCTTGCTGCGCCCGGGCGCCTTGCATCCAGCCCCTTGGCGAAGCAACGCGATCCCCTTCCATAGCGTTCACAGGCCCTAAACCCGGGAGCTCCGCATGTCTGCATCACGCACCCTCTTCTTCTCCTGTTCAGTTCTCGCGCTTCTTCTTGCAGGTTGCGCCATGGGTCCCGACCATCGGCCGACGGAGCCTCAGGCACCTGCCGACTGGTCTGCATGGCACGGCGGCTCGCCCGCGCTGCTCGGCACCGAGCGTACAGCAGCGCCAACGGCCGTTGCATCCGGCGATTGGAGGGCCTTCAACGATCCGCTGCTCGATCGCATGCAGGCACGCGCGCTCGCGGCCAACCACGATCTGCAGACTGCTGCCCTCCGCTTCGCGCAAAGCCGCGCCCAGCGCACCGCAGCGGCGGCGCAGCAGGCACCGCAGCTCAATGCCAGTGGCAGCGTCAACCGGCAGCGCCAGAGCGAAACCGGCGCCGCCACCCGGATGATCGATGCGCTCGGCTCTTCGGTGTCCAACCGCGACCAGCTGATCCGCACCCTGAGTGAACCTTACAACCTCTACCAGGCGGGATTCGATGCGTCATGGGAAATCGACCTGTGGGGCCGCGTGCGGCGAAGCATCGAGGCCGCTGATGCGGACGCCGGCGCATCGGCCGCCCTGTTGCAGCAGGCCCAGCTCAGCGTGCAGGCCGAGGTGGCGCGCAATTACTTCGAGCTGCGCGGTGTGCAGCGCGAACTGCGGCTGGCGCGCGCCGACATTTCGGCGGCGGCCGAGTCGCTCGAGCTGGTGCAGGCGCGCGCCGACGGCGGCCTGGTCACCGACCTGGACCCGACACGCCAGCGCACGCAGCTGGCCGAGCTGCGCGCACGCATTCCGATGCTGTTGCAGCAGGAGGCCCGGGCCATGAACCAGATCACGCTGCTGACCGGTGCGCCGCCTGGCACGCTGAACGCCGAGCTCGCGCCGCCTGCCAACGGCACGGGCGATACGCTCGAAACACTGCAAGCGCCGCCGCTGCCCGACCTTGCACTGGGCCTGCCTTCCGACGTGGCGCGACGGCGCCCTGACATTGCCGCGGCGGAAGCGCAGCTGCATGCCGCGACGGCGCGCATCGGCGTGGCCGTGGCGGACCTCTACCCGCGCGTCACACTCGGCGCGGGCTTCGGCTCCGAATCTGCCGGCAGCGAGCGCTTTGGCGAATGGGGCAGCCGGCAATGGCACATCGGCCCTTCCATCAGCCTGCCGATCTTCGACAACGGCCGGCGCCGCAGCACGGTAACCCTGCGCGAGCTGCAGCAGCAGGAAGCCGCGGTGGCTTTCCAGCAGACGGTGCTCAAGGCGTGGCACGAGATCGACTCCGCGCTGAGCGCCTACACCGCCGAGCGCCAGCGCCATGCGGAGCTGGTCGAGCGCGAGCGCAACAGCCGCGACGCACTCACGCTGGCGCATGCGCGCTATGCGAACGGGCTCACTGATTTCGGCGTCGAGCTCGACGCCCGCCGCGCACTATTGCAAGCCCGGCGCGACCGGGTTCAAAGCACGAGCCGCATGGCGGTTGGCATGGTGGCCGTCTACAAGGCGCTCGGCGGCGCCATGCCGTCCGCCGCCGCAGCGGCACCGGATTAGAAGGTATTGGTGAAGCTCGCGTTGCCAAGGCCGGTGCCGATGGTCAGCACGCCCCAATGGGAAACATCGCGCATGAACGGGAGCTCGCTCAGCCCCTGCACCACCGCGTCGTTGTGCATCAGGATCAGCGTGGGGCCGGAGCCGATCATTGGCATGCGGCGCCACAGCGCGCTGGGCAGGTGGAACGCGCGGCTTTCCCAGTCGCCGGGCAGGTTCTGCGTGCCGCGCTCGATCGAGCCGTCCTTGCGAATGAGCCCCGGGCACGCAATGCCGATGAAGGGTGCGAGACGGATGTCTTTGCGCTCACAGTAGCGGACCATGTCCTCCAGCATGAGCGCGATGCGCTCGACCATGTCGGTGCGGTTCGGGCTGTCGTCCGCATGGCGCCACTTCTCGCGCCGCACCACCTTGGCCAGCGACAGGTCCCGCGCCTTTCGCCGGCGTGTCTTCACGATGCCGCATCGCACGTTGGTGCCGCCGATGTCCACGGCCAGGATGGCGTCGTGCTTCTTCAGCATGGCCGGCGGCGTGAGGTGCACCCAGCCGATGAGGCCGCCATCATCGACCTCGTGCGACAGGCGCCCGAGCTGAACGTGCACGCCCATGTCCTCGAGGATGGCGCCGGTTTGCAAAATGGCGCGCTCGCCCACGTCGCTTTCGGTGAAGCCGCCGCCCACCACGATGCGCTCCACCTTCTTCCATGAGGGCTGGCGCGTGAAGCGTTGGATCACCAAGGCCAGTTCTTCGGCGAATTCCTCGATGGCGGCGTGCATCAGGTCGCCGGCATCCGAGGGCTTCTGCAGCACGCGGTCGAGCTGCTTCTTGGTGAGATCGCGCGAGTGTTCCTTGCCCAGCGGATCGGTGCCGGTCTTGCGGCGACGCTTGCGCCAGCGCTCGAGCAACTCCCTGAAGGCGGTCTGGCTGGCCTGGTCGCCCACGAAGCCGTCCTTGTCCCGTAGCTGCAGGCTGTAGCCCTCCACCCTGAGGCCCGGAAGTTCGCGCAGGCCGTGAACGTCAGGGCCGGGCAGGACTCGGGTTTTCTTTTTCATGGGGGCCATGATGGATGCGAAGGCATCTACAAGGCATCGGTAGCCCGCACCAGGGTTTGTAGGAGATTGGCGGGTGCGCCGAACGGGGCGATGTCTATACACTGGCCTCCGATGTGCCTGCCCCACCGCCGCATCCTGCGCGCCGCCCTGTTGTTGTTCGCTCTTGCCTGGCTCGGTGCCGCTGCGTCGGCGCAGCCCGGCGAGGGCACGCTGCGGGTCGGCTCCAAGCGCTTCACCGAGTCGTACATCCTGGCCGAGCTGCTGGCACAGACGGCGGCGCCGCACACCGCATCGCCACCTGTGGTGCGGCAGGGGCTGGGCAACACGGCCATCGTGTATGAAGCGCTGCGTTCGGGCGCCATCGACCTGTATGCCGAATACACCGGCACCATCGCACTCGAAATCCTCAAGGGCTCGCCGGCTGAAACGCGCGAGGCCATGAATGCGGCGTTGGCACCGCTGGGTTTGGGCGTGGCGATTCCGTTGGGATTCAACGACGGCTATGCGCTGGCCGTGCGGGCGGCAGATGCCGAGCGGCTAGGCCTGCGCACGCTGAGCGACCTTGCAAAACACCCCGAACTCAAGCTGGGCCTCTCGAACGAGTTCATCGGCCGCGCCGATGGCTGGAAGGGTCTGGCCGCGCGCTACGGCTTCACGCAGGCGCCGACCGGCCTCGACCACGGCCTGGCCTACGAAGCGGTGGCCGCCAAGCAGATTGACGCGATCGACATCTACACCACCGACGCCAAGATCGATCACCTCGGCCTGCGCGTATTGGAAGACGACAAGAAATACTTTCCGCGCTATGACGCGGTGGTGCTCTACAAGCTCGACCTGCCGTCGCGGCTGCCCAAGGCCTGGGCCGCGCTGCAGACGCTCGAAGGCCGTATCGACGAGCGCGCGATGATCGCAATGAATGCGCGCGCCGAGCTGCAGAGCGTGCCCTTCGACGCGATTGCGCGCGACTTCCTTGCCAGCACGGGCAAGAACGGCAAGGCCCAACCCCAGGAATCCAGGCGCGGCTTCACCGCCAAGCTGTTCGGGCCGGACCTCTGGCAGCTCACGCGGCAGCACCTGGTGCTGGTGGCCGTATCCGTGGGCGTTGCAATCCTGATCGGCGTGCCGCTCGCCATCCTGGTGTTTCCGCATCTGCGGCTGCGCGCGGTGGTGCTCGGTGTTGCGAGCATCCTGCAGACCATACCGTCGCTGGCATTGCTCGCGGTGCTCATCTCCCTGCTCGGCGCCATCGGCGCGCTGCCCGCATTGATTGCGCTCACGCTCTATTCGCTGCTGCCGATCATGCGCAACACGGTGACCGGCCTGGCCGAAGTGCCGAACGGCCTGCGCATGGCGGGCACCGCGCTGGGCATGACGCCGCCGCAGAGCCTTCGGCTGGTGCTGCTGCCGCTCGCGCTGCCCACGCTGCTGGCGGGCGTTCGAACAGCCACGGCCATTGCCATTGGCACCGCAACCATTGCCGCCTTCATCGGCGCGGGCGGATTCGGCGAACGCATCGTCACGGGGCTGGCGCTCAACGACCGCGAGCTGCTCGTGGCGGGCGCGCTGCCGGCCGCGGCGCTGGCGCTGCTGAGCGAGGGGATCTTCGAGCTCGTGGAGATGCTGATGCGCCGCCGGCGCCGGACGCCGCCGTCTTCGCTTCCGCCATGAGGCATTCGCGCAGCAGCGTGGCGCCCGCGCCCAGTGTCTTGTCGGCACGGTGGCAAAAGTACGAGGGCTGCTCCGTTCCACCGCCCGGGCCGATGCGGCTCACCGGCAATTGCACCAGCGTTCCCGCGGCCAGGTCGTTCGCCACCAGCCACGCCGGCATCTTTCCCCATCCGAGGCCCGCGCGCAGCAATTCGAGCTTGATGTACATGTCGGTCACGCGCCAGGTCGAAGGCGAGAGCACGTCGATGTCGTAGCCCTGGCTCAGCGTGCTGGGGTCTTCCACCACGATCTGCACGTGCTCTGCCGCGGCGGCATCCAGGTCCTTGGCGCCGCGCTGCCCTGCGTGGACCGCCAGCGCATGCGAAGACGCGGCGACGGCCACCGTATGAAGCTGCATCAGGAATTCGCGGCTGATTTTTTCGTCCGCATGGCCGAATGCCGCGATGGCGAGATTGCACCGTCCTGAATTCAGCGCATCGATGGTGCCGCCCATGGAGCTGTATTCCACGCGGATGGCGATGCTCGGGTACACCGCGTACATGCCGCGCAGGGCATTGGCCACCAGGGCCGGCGGAAAGAGCGTGTCCACCGCCAGCGCCAGGCCGAGCTCGATGCCCTGTCCGACCCCTTGCGCGCGCGAGCGCAAGGCCTCGACCTTCGACAGGATGCCCCGGACGTCGCCGAGCAGCGCCTTGCCCGTGGCCGTGAGCACCGGCTTGTGGCCGGAACGATCGAAGAGCCGCACCTGGAGTTGCTCTTCGAGATTGGCGATGGCATGGCTCACGGCCGACTGCACCCGGTGAAGCCGGGCAGCGCCGGCGCGAAAGCTCCCGGCGTCCGCCACGGCGGCGAACATCTGCATCTGACTCAGCGTGAGGATGTCCAACATGATCTGAATAATCGATTGAGTTGGCCGATATTATTCGCTTTCATTGATACGGCATTCACTTCAAAGTGGCGGCATGCACAAGCAATTCGAAATGCCCGGCGCACCGCCCGCCACCGTACCCCGCTCGCCTTCTTCAACCCACTGGCCCGGCGTCGCCCTGGTCGTGGCCGCCGGTGTGGTGGCGTCCCTTCAGGTCGGCAAGGTCGCCATCGCAGTGCCGCAGTTGCGCACCGACTTCGGCCTCGATCTCTCGATGGTCGGATGGCTCATGGCGGTGTTCTCGCTGCTGGGCGTGCTGGGCGCCGTGCCCGTCGGCGCGTGGGTCGCGCGCGCCGGCGACAGGCGTCTGGTACTCGTCGGCCTGCTGGCCATTGCCGTCGGCAGCACGGCGGGCGCGCTGGCAGGCAGCGTTGCAGTGCTGCTGGCGGGCCGCGTCATCGAAGGCCTGGGTTTCGTGCTGATCACCATTGCCGGCCCCTCGGTGCTGCAGCGCATGGTCGCACCCGGCGGCAAGGACCTCGCCTTCGCAATCTGGAGCTGCTTCATGCCGGCGGGAATTGCGATTGCGCTCTTCAGCGGCGCACTGCAGGGCGGCTGGCGCGGCTTCTGGCTCGGCAATGCCGCGCTCGCGGCCGTGCTCGCGGTGCTGTTGCTGATCGGCGTTTCACGCGGCAGCAGCGACCGCGAGGCGCCAGTGTCGTGGCGCGGCATGGTGCGCGACGCGGTCCTCACCCTCCGAACCGGCGCGCCGGCGCTGATTGCAGCGTCTTTCGTGATCTACAGCCTGCAGTTTTTTGCGCTCTTCAGTTTTCTGCCGGTGCTGCTGATCGAGCGCATGGGCGTGAGCACAGCCACAGCCGGATCGCTGAGTGCCGTGGCCTGCTGCATCAATGTGGCGGGCAACCTTGTGGCCGGCGTCCTGTTGAAGCGCGGCGCCGCGCGCTGGCTGCTGGCAGCGTCTGCCAGCGCGTTGATGGGCCTCTCCGCCATCGGCATCTTCCTGCCGGTGCTCGGCGCGATGCCGGCCTTTGCGCTGTGCCTGGCCTTCTCCGCCGCGGGCGGCCTGCTTCCCGCCACGCTGATCGGTACGTCCGCCATCGTGGCGCCGAGCGCGCGGCTGGCGCCAATGTCGATGGGCCTGCTCATGCTGGGGAGCAACCTGGGCCAGATGGTCGGCCCCGTGGTCGTGGGCGGCGCGGTGGATTCGCTGGGCTGGTCCGCGGCGGCCGCCATCGTTGCGGTGGCGGGCGTGATCGGCGTGCTGCTTGCGCTCGGGCTGCGGCGCTCGCTGGCACGCGGCGGCCACGCCCGATAAGGCGAATGGCCGGGCGCACCGCGCCCGGCCTGGAAAGCCTCAAGCCAACGTATACGCCGTCTTCACCGTGGTGAAGAACTCCTGCGCGTACTTGCCCTGCTCGCGCGGCCCGTAGCTCGAACCCTTGCGCCCGCCGAACGGCACGTGGTAGTCCACCCCCGCCGTGGGCAGGTTCACCATCACCATGCCCGCCTGGCTGTGGCGCTTGAAGTGCGTGGCGTGCTTCAGGCTGGT
>NZ_JAUSRN010000003.1 GCF_030811855.1 Variovorax paradoxus
CGCAGACAGTAGGGTCGCCTTTTCTTTGCTTACTTTCTTTTGGCGAAGCAAAAGAAAGTGAGTCCGCCGCCGGGCGGATATCCCGGCCTCGGAAAGCAAACAAGCCCAATTGCTACCATCGTCCCCAAATCCGAGCAAAGCCGAACAAAGATGCCCTCATACCCCTTCGACGCCATCCTCTTCGACTGCGACGGCGTCCTAGTAGATTCCGAACCCATCACCAACCGCGTCCTCGCCGAAATGCTCGGCGAACTCGGCTGGCATCTCACCACCGAAGAGTCGATGAACACCTTCACTGGCAAGGCCGTGAAGGACGAAACCGCGCTCATCGAATCCAAGACCGGCGTCAGGATCACCGAAGAGTGGCTCAAGGCATTCAGGGGTCGCCGCAACGAAGCTCTCGAGCGCGACCTGGAGGCCATTCCCCACGCCCCCGCGGCCATCCGCGAAATACACGCCGCGCTCGAGGGCCGCATTGCCTGCGCCTCAGGCGCCGATCGCCACAAGGTCGAGCTGCAACTGGCGAAGGTCGGCTTGCTCGACTGCTTCGAGGGCCGCATCTTCAGCGGGCACGAAATGCCGCGCTCCAAACCTCACCCCGATGTGTACCTGGCCGCGGCCGCCGCGCTCGGCGTCGATCCGAAGCGCTGCGCGGTGATCGAGGACACGGTCACCGGCGCAATGGCCGGCGTGGCCGCGGGTGCCACGGTGTTCGGCTACAGCACCGGCGAATCGGGCCACAGCGGCCCCGAGGCGCTGCGCAGCGTCGGTGCGCTGCAGGTGTTCAGCGACATGAAGCAACTGCCCGCGCTGTTGGCGGCTCATGGCTTACAGCCGGCCTGAAAAAAGAACGATAAAAAACCAAGCCCCTGTCGCGAGCAAGCCTGCCGGGTTTCTGCTGCAATGACAGCAAAGCAAGTCCACAAGGAGCCAGATCTCATGACTTCCGAGTACAAGACCGAGCAGCCCGACCGCGCCGAGATCGATGCGCTTGCGGGCCCCGCCGTGGTCGAGTTCGGCACCAACTGGTGCGGCATCTGCAAGGCTGCGCAGCCGAGCATCGCGCAGGCCTTTGCCAAGTACCCCCACATCAAACGCATCAAGGTCGAAGACGGCAGCGGACGTCCGCTAGGCCGTTCGTTCAACGTGCGGCTGTGGCCCACGCTGGTGTTCATGCGCGACGGCAAGCAGGTGGCCAAGCTGGTGCGGCCGGAAGACAGCCAATCCATCGCCGAGGCGCTCGCGCTCATCGACGCGCCCACCGCCTGACCGCGGCGGCTACTTTCCCTGCTGCCGAAAATCGCGCGGTGCGTACCCGGTCCATTGCAGGAAGGCGCGCGAAAAACTCTTCTCGTTCCTGAAGCCGACCGACAGCGCCACCTGCTTGATGGGGCGCGTGGTCCGGCGCAGCAGGTCCACCGCCATCTCGTGGCGCACCTCGTTCTTCAGCGTCTGCATCGACGTGCCTTCCTCGTGCAACTGGCGGTGCAGCGTGCGGTTCGACACGTTGAGCAGCGTGGCCAAGGCCTCCGCAGTGGTGGCCTCGCTGGCGCGTGAGCGCAGCAGTTCGCGCACGCGCTGACCGAGCAAGCGGTCGCGCCGGTACTGCAGCACGGTGAGCGGCAGCGCGCGCTTGAGCATGGTGCGCAGCGCACGTTCGTCGCGCTGCAGCGGCAGAGCAAGGTAGCGCTCGTCGAAGCTGAAGCTGGCCTCGGGCGCATCGAAGCGCACATCGGCCGTGAACATCAGCGGGTAGGCGTCGTGGTGCAGCGGCGCCGCGAACGGAAACGCGGCGTCGCGCAGCGGAATGCGCGAGTCGATGGCCCAGCAGACGTACCCGTGCAGGAAGCGCAGGGTGGTCACCAGGCAGAACTCGCGAAACGCGTCGTCCAGCGGGCGGTTCTCGGTAATGCGCAGCGTGGCCACGCCGCCGGACACTTCCAGTGCCAGCGTGATGTCGTCGGTCAGCAGGCGGTGGTGGCGGCACCAGCGCTTGATGGCCACTCCCAAGTCGGGCGAGGTCAGCGAGGCGCGGCACAGCATGCCGTAGCTGCCCCATGGCAGCCGCCGGGAGAACCAGCCCAGGGCCTCGTCGTCGAGTTCCTGCATCGCGTGGCCCGACAGGGCCTCGAACTGCCCGGCCGTCACGCGCGCGTCCGGTCGGGTCAGTTCACGCGGCGTGATCTGTGCCGCATGCAGGGCCCCCGCCGGATCGGCGCCGTAGCGCTCGTAGCCCCGCACGATGGCTCTCACAAAGGCCATCGGCGTGGCAGCGCGGGCAGGTCGGAGGACGGCGGGCGAAGTCATGGATGGGCGGATAAGACGTGGCGCAATATGCAACCATTGTGGCGCCAATTGCGGCGCCGCGAGGCGTAAGCTGCGTTTCTACCAAGCGCCAATCCGCGTGGGACAGCCTGCGCGCCGACCCCCTCAGAGGAGACAAGACACATGCACGATCCCGGCCTGAACTTCGACCTGGGCGAGACCATCGATTCGCTGCGCAGCGCCATCCAGGACTTTGCTGCCAACGAAATCGCTCCGCGCGCCGCGGACATCGACCGCGACAACCTGTTTCCGCACGACCTGTGGCAGAAGCTCGGCGAGCTCGGTCTGCACGGCATGACGGTGAAGGAAGAGTTCGGCGGTACCGAGCTGGGCTACCTGGCGCACATCGTGGCCATGGAAGAAGTCTCGCGCGCCTCGGCGTCGGTGGGCCTCTCTTACGGCGCGCATTCCAACCTGTGCGTGAATCAGATCCATCGCAATGGCAGCGACGCGCAAAAGAAAAAGTACCTGCCCAAGCTGGTGAGCGGCGAACACGTGGGCGCGCTGGCCATGAGCGAGCCCAACGCCGGCTCCGACGTGGTGAGCATGAAGCTCAAGGCCGAGAAGAAGAGCGGCTACTACGTGCTCAACGGCGGCAAGATGTGGATCACCAACGGCGGCGACGCCGACACGCTGGTGATCTACGCCAAGACCGAACCCGAGATGGGCGCGCGCGGCATGACGGCCTTCATCGTCGAGAAGGGCTTCAAGGGCTTTTCGGCCGGCACCAAGCTCGACAAGCTCGGCATGCGCGGCTCCAACACCTACCCGCTGTTCTTCGACAACTGCGAAGTGCCCGAAGAGAACGTGCTCGGCGGCGAAGGCATGGGCGCCAAGGTGCTGATGAGCGGCCTCGACTACGAGCGCGCGGTGCTCTCGGGCGGCCCCTTGGGCATCATGGCCGCCTGCATGGACGCGGTGCTGCCCTTCGTCCACGAGCGCAAGCAGTTCGGCCAGAGCATTGGCGAGTTCCAACTGATGCAGGGCAAGCTGGCGGACATGTATTCGACGTGGCAGGCCACGCGCGCCTATGTGTACGCCGTGGGCAAGGCCTGCGACCGCAACGACCACGCGCGCACCTTCCGCAAGGACGCCGCCGGCGCGATTCTCTATTCGGCCGAGAAGGCGACGTGGATGGCCGGCGAGGCGATCCAGGCGCTGGGCGGCGTGGGCTACACCAAGGACTTTCCGGTCGAGCGGCTGTGGCGCGATGCCAAGCTGTACGAGATTGGCGCGGGGACGAGCGAAATTCGCCGGATGCTGATCGGGCGCGAGTTGTTCGCGGAAACTGCGTAAGCTGTTTTTCTCCCTCCCCGGAGGGGGGGGGCAGGGGGGGGCAGGCGGCGTTCAAAGAAGCATTGCGCCGAACCAGCGCCGCTTGCCCCCATCCCCACCTTCCCCCAGAGGGGGAAGGAGCAAGACGAAACGGAGACAAGGACATGGATATGCAGAGCTACGACAAAGGCGCCACCAACGTCCCCCTCATCGAACAAACCATTGGCGACTTCTTCGACGACATGGTCGCGAAGCATCCCGATCGCGAGGCCCTCATCAGCCGCCATGAAGGCAAGCGCTTCACTTACCGCGAGCTGCAGGCCGAGTCCGGCAAGCTCGCCAGCGCATTGCTGAGCCTGGGCCTCGAGCCCGGCGACCGTGTCGGCATCTGGTCGCACAACAACGCACCCTGGGTGCTGATGCAAATCGCGACGGCCAAGGCCGGCCTCGTTCTCGTCAACATCAACCCGGCCTATCGCACGTCGGAGCTCGAATACGCACTGAACAAGGTCGGCTGCAAGGTGCTGGTGACCATGGCGCAGTTCAAGACCAGCGACTACCTCGGCATGCTGCGCGAACTCGGACCGAAGCGCTTGCCGCAGTTGCAGCACACCTTCTGGATCGACGGCAAGGCCGCGGCCGATGTCGAAGAGCCCGGCATGCAGCGTTTCAGCCAATTGCTCGCGAGCGGCGATGCGGCCGATCCGCGCGTGGCGCAGGTGCAGAAGACGCTCAAGGCCACCGACCCGATCAACATCCAGTTCACCAGCGGCACCACGGGCTTTCCGAAGGGCGCGACGCTCACGCACCGCAACATTCTGAACAATGGCTTCTTCATCGGCAAGTGCATGAAGCTCTCGCCGGCCGACAAGCTGTGCATTCCGGTGCCGCTGTACCACTGCTTCGGCATGGTGCTCGGCAACCTGGCCTGCCTCACGCACGGCGCGGCCATCGTGTACCCGAACGATGGGTTCGACCCGCTCACCGTGCTGGAGACCGTGCAGGCCGAGAAGTGCACCGGCCTGCATGGCGTGCCCACCATGTTCATTGCCGAGCTCGACCATCCGCGCTTCAAGGAGTTCGATCTTTCCACGCTGCGCACCGGCATCATGGCCGGCTCACCGTGCCCCATCGAGGTGATGAAGCGCGTGGTGAACGAGATGCACCTGAGCGAAATCACCATCGCCTACGGCATGACCGAGACCAGCCCGGTGAGCTGCCAGAGCAGCACCGACACGCCGCTGGACAAGCGCGTGTCCACAGTGGGTACGGTGCAGCCGCACCTGGAGATCAAGATCATCGATCCCGAGACCGGCGCCATCGTGCCGCGCGGCACGTCCGGCGAGTTCTGCACGCGCGGCTACTCGGTGATGCACGGCTACTGGCAAGACGAAGAGAAAACCCGCGAAGCCATCGACGCCGAGCACTGGATGCACACCGGCGACCTCGCCACCATGGACGCCGAGGGCTACGTCAACATCGTCGGCCGCATCAAGGACCTGGTAATTCGGGGCGGCGAGAACATCTACCCGCGCGAGATCGAAGAGTTCCTGTATCGCCATCCCAAGGTGCAGGACGTGCAGGTGGTCGGCTTGCCCGACAAGAAGTACGGCGAAGAGCTTTGCGCCTGGATCATCGTGAAGCCGGGCCAGACCGCGACCGAAGACGAGATCCGCGATTTCTGCAAGGGCCAGATCGCGCACTACAAGGTGCCGAGGTACATCCAGTTCGTCAGCGCGTTCCCCATGACGGTGACCGGCAAGATCCAGAAATTCAAGATCCGCGAAGCGATGGCGGAACAACTCGGCCTCGAACAAGAAAAGACAGCATGAGCAAACTCGAAACGAAATTGAATGCACGGTCGGCGGACTTTCAAGCCAACGCCGCCGCCATGCGCGCGCTGGTCGACGACCTGTACAAGCAGTTCGCGAAAGTGGAGCAGGGCGGCGGCGAGGCTGCGCGTGCCAAACACACGGCACGCGGCAAGCTGCTGCCGCGCGACCGCGTGGACGAGCTGCTCGACCCCGGCACGCCGTTCCTGGAGATTGCGCCGCTGGCTGCGCATGCGATGTACCTGGACAAGAGCGGCGCTGAGTCGGCACCGGGCGCAGGCCTCATCGCCGGCATCGGCCGCGTGAACGGCGTCGACTGCATGATCGTCTGCAACGACGCGACGGTGAAGGGCGGCACCTACTATCCGATGACGGTGAAGAAGCATCTGCGCGCGCAGGAGATTGCCGAGCAGAACCGCTTGCCCTGCATCTACCTCGTCGACTCGGGCGGCGCCAACCTGCCGAATCAGGACGAGGTGTTTCCCGACCGCGACCACTTCGGCCGCATCTTCTACAACCAGGCCAACATGAGCGCCCAGGGCATTCCGCAGATCGCGGTGGTCATGGGCTCGTGCACGGCAGGCGGCGCGTATGTGCCGGCGATGAGCGACGAGTCGATCATCGTGAAGAACCAGGGCACCATTTTCCTGGGCGGCCCGCCGCTCGTTAAGGCGGCCACCGGCGAGGTGGTCACGGCCGAAGACCTGGGTGGTGGCGACGTGCACACGCGTCTCTCGGGCGTGGTGGACCACCTGGCGCAGAACGACCTGCACGCTTTGGCGCTGGCACGTTCGGCGGTGGCCAATCTCAACGCAGCGGGAGCGGCGCAAGGCACTGAGAAGACCGAGGTGCACCCGCCCGCGTTCCCTCGCGAAGAACTCTACGGCGTGATCCCGACCGACACGCGCAAGCCCTTCGACGTGCGCGAGATCATCGCGCGCATCGTCGACGGCAGCGAATTCCACGAGTTCAAGGCCCGCTTCGGCGCCACGCTGGTCTGCGGCTTTGCCGAGATCGAGGGCATGCCGGTGGGCATCATCGCCAACAACGGCATCCTGTTCAGCGAATCGGCGCAGAAGGGCGCGCACTTCATCGAGCTGTGCTGCCACCGCAAGATCCCGCTGGTGTTCCTGCAGAACATCACGGGCTTCATGGTGGGCCGCAAGTACGAGAACGAAGGCATCGCGCGCCACGGCGCCAAGATGGTGACGGCCGTGGCTACGGCCAACGTGCCCAAGTTCACCATCATCATCGGCGGCAGCTTCGGCGCCGGCAACTACGGCATGTGCGGCCGTGCCTACAGCCCGCGCTTCCTCTGGATGTGGCCCAACGCGCGCATCAGCGTGATGGGCGGCGAGCAGGCCGCGAGCGTGCTGGCCACGGTGAAGCGCGACGGCATCGAGCTCAAGGGCGGCAGCTGGAGCAAGGAAGAGGAAGAGGCCTTCAAGGCGCCGATCCGCCAGCAGTACGAAGACCAGGGCCATCCCTACTACGCGACGGCGCGGCTGTGGGACGACGGCATCATCGATCCGGCGGATACGCGGCGCGTGCTGGCGCTGGGCCTGGCGGCTGCGCGCAACGCACCCATTCCAGAGCCGAAGTTCGGCATCTTCCGCATGTGACGAGGGACGCGGCATGAGCACTTTCACCAAGCTGAACCTCACGATCGAAGGCGCCATCGCACGCATTTGGCTCGATCAGCCCGATGCGAGGAATGCTTTCGACGATGTCGTGATCGCCGAGCTGACGCAGGCCTTCACCGAAGCCGGCGCCGCGCCGCAGGTGAAAGCCATCGTGCTCGGCGCCAACGGCCCGGCCTTCTGCGCGGGAGCGAACCTCAACTGGATGCGCCGCATGGCCGACTACACCCGCGACGAGAACGTCGCCGATGCGGGCAAGCTGGCCGAGATGTTGCGCACCATTGCCGAGTGCCCCAAGCCCACCATCGCGCGCGTGCAGGGCGATGTGTATGCCGGCGGCATGGGGCTTGTCGCCGCCTGCGACATGGCGGTGAGCGCCGACTCGGCGTGGTACTGCCTCAGCGAAGTCAAGATCGGCCTCGTGCCTGCGACCATCAGTCCGTATGTCTTGCGTGCGATGGGCACGCGCGCGTCGCAGCGCTACTTTCTCACGGCCGAGCGCTTCAGCGCGTCGGAGGCACATCGGATCGGCTTTGTGCATGAGGTGGTCGCTGCCGATGCGCTCGATGCCAAGGTCGAAGAGTTGCTGAAAGCACTCACCGGCGCCAGCCCGGCCGCGGTACGCGCGTGCAAGCAGCTGATTGCCGATGTGAATGGCCGCGAGATCGACGACGCGCTGATCGCCAAGACCGTGGAGGGCATCGCGGACATTCGCGCCAGCGATGAAGGCCGCGAAGGCGTTCAGGCTTTCCTGCAGAAGCGCAAGCCATCCTGGCTGGGCCACTGAGCGCATGCGATGAACGCGCTCGACATGCCCCAACTGCTCGCCCTGGCCGCGGCCATCGGCTGGGCCAGCGGCGTGCGGCTGTACCTCGTCGTGCTCCTGACGGGGCTCGCCGGCTACTTCGGATGGGTGCCGTTGCCGAGCGGCTTGCAGCTGCTCGCGCATCCGGTGGTCATCGCGGCCAGCGGGTTCATGGTGTTCATCGAGTTTTTCGCCGACAAGATTCCCGGCCTCGATTCCCTGTGGGATGTGGTGCACACCGCCATCCGCATTCCCGCCGGTGCGGCGCTCGCGGCCAGCGTGTTCGGCGCTGACCATGGCGTGATGGCCGTCGTGGCCGCACTCCTGGGCGGCGGCTTTGCGGCCACCGCGCATGCGGCCAAGGCCACGACGCGTGCGGCCATCAACACCTCGCCCGAGCCGTTTTCCAACGTGGGCGCATCGCTGGTCGAAGACAGCATGGTGCCCGCCGGGCTGTGGCTCGCGGTGGCGCATCCGCTGGTCTTTCTCGCGCTGTTCATCCTCGTGCTGGTGCTCAGCGTATGGCTCATCCGCAAGAGCTGGCGCTTTCTCAAGGCGCTGTTCACCCGCGTGGCCCGCATCTTCAGCGGCCGTCCCGATCCGGGCGTCACGCCTGCGTTTCAACTGAAAAAGAATCCTCCGGGAGACACTCCGAATGTTTAAAAAGATCCTGATTGCGAATCGCGGTGACCAGCCGCAAAGCGGCGCAGCGGCGAAGCCAAATCGCATGGCACGCGCAGCGTGCTCTGGCAATTTCACCGCGAAAGTCCACCATGTTTAAGAAGATCCTGATTGCGAATCGCGGTGAAATCGCTTGCCGTGTTGCCGCAACCGCGAGACGCATGGCGATCCGCACCGTGGCCGTCTACTCCGACGCAGATGCGCACGCCAACCATGTGCGCGCCTGCGACGAGTCGGTGCACCTTGGCGGCAGCGCGCCCAAAGACAGCTACCTGCGCTGGGAAAAGATCCTGGAAGCCGCCAAGGCCACGGGCGCCGAAGCGGTGCACCCGGGCTACGGCTTCCTGAGCGAGAACGAAGAGTTCGCGCAGGCCTGCGCCGACGCGGGCCTGGTCTTCATCGGCCCGCCGCCTTCGGCCATTAAGGCGATGGGCCTCAAGGCTGAATCGAAGCAGCTGATGGAAAAGGCCGGCGTGCCGCTGGTGCCCGGCTACCACGGCCATGACCAAAACCCCGCGCTGCTGCAGCGCGAGGCCGACCGCATCGGCTACCCGGTGCTCATCAAGGCCAGCGCGGGCGGCGGTGGCAAGGGCATGCGCGCTGTCGACCGTGCGGAAGACTTCGCGGCCGCACTCGCTTCATGCCAGCGCGAGGCGATCAACAGCTTTGGTGACGACGCGGTGCTGATCGAAAAGTACGTTCAGCGCCCGCGCCACATCGAGATCCAGGTGTTCGGCGACACGCACGGCAACTACATCTACCTGTTCGAGCGCGACTGCTCGGTGCAGCGGCGCCACCAGAAGGTGCTCGAAGAAGCGCCCGCACCCGGCATGACCGAGGCGATGCGCAAGCAGATGGGCGAAGCCGCCGTGGCTGCCGCGCGTGCCGTGAACTACGTGGGTGCGGGCACGGTCGAGTTCATCGTCGAGCAGCGTGAAGGCGGAGAGATGAACTTCTTCTTCATGGAGATGAACACTCGGCTGCAGGTGGAGCACCCGGTGACCGAGGCCATCACAGGTCTCGACTTGGTGGAGTGGCAACTGCGCGTGGCATCGGGCGAGACGCTTCCGGCAAAGCAGCAAGAGCTGCAGATCCACGGCCACGCCATCGAAGCGCGAATCTGCGCTGAGAACCCCGACAACAACTTTTTGCCCGCCACCGGCACGCTGCGCGTGTACCGCAAGCCGCAAGCCACGGCGTTCCAGCGCAGCCGCGTGCGCATCGACGATGGCGTGCGAGAAGGCGGCGAGATCTCGCCCTTCTACGACTCGATGATCGCCAAGCTGATCGTGCACGGCAGCACGCGCGCCGAGGCGCTGGCGCGGCTCGACGCGGCGTTGGCGCAGGTGCAGATCGTGGGCGTTTCGACCAACGTGCAGTTCCTGCGCGGCATTCTCGCGACGGAGTCGTTCTCGAAGGCCAACCTCGATACGGCGCTGATCGAGCGCGAGCGCGACGTGCTGTTCGACCGCGAAGCGCTGGGCCTGCCGCTGGCCGCCGCGGCCGCCATCACGCGCACGCTGATCACCGAACGGCCGACCGGCGCGCCCGATCCATTCGAGCGGCGCGACGGCTGGCGCTCCCATGGCGAATACCGGCGCCACTTCGACTTCGAGTTTCGCGGTGCCGAGCAGACCGCCTTGCTGACCTACAAGCGCGACGGCAGCCTGTGGCTCGAGGCGGGCGGCGTCCAAGGCCTGCTGACGGTTGGCCAATTTCCGTCGGGCGAGTTCGAGGTCGAATTTGCCGGCACGCGGCAGACCGTGGACGTGCATCTGGACGGTGCTACGGCCCATGTGTTCGCGTCGAAGGGCGCCACGAAGATCATCGCCATCGACCGCCTGGCCCACGCGGGCGACACCCATGCCGAAGGCGGCCGGCTCACGGCGCCGATGCCGGGCAAGGTGGTGTCTTTTGCGGTCAAGGCCGGCGACAAGGTCAGCTGCGGCCAGCCCTTGGCGGTGATGGAGGCCATGAAAATGGAGCACACCATTGCAGCGCCGGCCGACGGCACGGTGGAAGAACTGATGTTCTCGCCCGGCGAGCAGGTGACCGAGGGCGACGAGTTGCTGCGGATGGCCGCGGCGGCTTGACCGTATTGCGGGTCAGCCCACCACCACTTCGCTGATCTGCATCACGGGTGCGATATCGGTGTAGTTCTTGATGTCGCCAAGGATTTCCTTGGCATGCGGGCCGAATGCGGTTTGAAACGCCTCGGCCGAGTCGCAGAACACGTGGCACATGCCGACGTAGGTCGGCGGGGTTCCGGGCGCGCCGCCGGCCAACCCCTTGTCGATGGTGTACGACTTGCAGGCGTCGCCCATGCGCGCCTTCAAAAGCGGCATGTGCTTGTCGCGGTAGTAGGCGTGGTCGAACCTCGCGCCGTCGGTGTAGGGGTACATCACGCTGACTTTGATCATGCTTCGGTCTCCTGGTGTGCCTGGTCTTGGATGCTGGCGCACGAGCATAGAAGAAGGAACACAGTGCGACAAGCTGCGGGCCGTTCCGCGGCCCTAATAAGATTCGATTCATGAAAATCATCGTCTCTCTCACCGACAACCGCCCCGAACCGTGGATCGAAGGCCTCAAGGCCGAGCTGCCCGAAGCACAGGTCGAGGCCTGGCAGCCGGGCGCGGCCCAGGCCGACCATGCAGTCGTGTGGGTGCCGCCCCAGCAGCTGCTCGACGAGCAGCCGGGCCTGCGCGGCCTGTTCAACATCGGTGCCGGCGTTGACGCGCTGCTCAAGCTCAATGTGCCGGCGCACACGCGCATCGTTCGGCTCGACGATGCGGGCATGTCGGTGCAGATGGCGGAGTACGTCTGCCACACGCTGATCCGCCACTTTCGGGATTTCGATGCCTACGAAGCCGATGCGCGCGAAGGCCGCTGGAGCTATCGCAAGCCGAAGCTGCGGCGCGACTTTCCGGTCGGCATCATGGGGCTGGGCGTGCTCGGCGAACGGGTCGCGAAAGCCGTTGCGCAGTTCGAGTTTCCGGTGCTGGGCTGGAGCCGCTCGCCCAAGGCGATCGATGGCGTGAAGGTGTTCAGCGGCGAGGCGCAGTTCGACGAGTTCCTGTCGTCCACGCGCGTGCTCGTCAACCTGCTGCCGCTGACCGAAGCCACGCGCGGCATCCTCAACCGCCATACGCTCGGCAAGCTCAAGCCGGGCGGTTACCTCATCAGCATCGCGCGTGGCGCGCACATGGTCGAAGACGACCTGATCCCGATGCTCGACGCAGGTCAGCTCGCTGGCGCCACGCTCGACGTGTTCCAGGTCGAGCCGCTGCCGGCCGATCACCCGTTCTGGCGCCATCCAAAAATTGTCGTCACGCCGCACGCTTCGGCGCGCACGCTGCGGGAAGAATCCATCAGCCAGATCGCCGGGAAGATCCGCGCGATGGAGCAGGGCCTGCCGGTCAGCGGCGTGGTTGATCCGATCCGGGGCTACTGAAAGCGCGCTGGAACCGCCCACCTCGCACCGATGTTGCCATTGCCATGAATCCACCCGCCGTCACCCGCCATCTCGTCGTCCGCGGCCTCGTGCAGGGCGTGGGCTATCGCTGGTCAATGGTGCAGGCCGCACGGCGCCTGGGCGTGCGCGGCTGGGTGCGCAATCGGCGCGACGGCAGCGTGGAGGCGCTGGCCTGCGGACCGGCCTCGGCGGTCGAGTCGCTGATGGCGTGGGCCCGCAGCGGTCCGGACGGCGCGCAGGTGAGTGCATTGGAGGTGACTGAGGTCCCCGCGCCGGCCGAGCCGCCATCGGATTTCGTGCAGCGCGAAACGGCGTGAGCCGCGCCGCCAAGCACGCCGCGCGCAGACGGCCGACAATTGAAAGACGGCTTTTTTCTTTTCCGTGAAAACTCAGACACAGAGACATGCCATGAAGCTCCCCACCAAAGTCAAGATCGTCGACGTCGGCCCGCGCGACGGACTGCAGAACGAAAAGCAGCCGGTCTCGGCTGAAGTGAAGATCGGCCTCGTGCACCGCCTGCAGGACGCCGGCCTGAAAGAGATCGAGGTCACCAGCTTCGTGTCGCCCAAGTGGGTGCCGCAGATGGCCGACAACGCCGAGGTGATGCACGGCATCCAACGCAAGCCCGGCGTGCGCTACTCGGTGCTCACGCCCAACATGAAGGGCTTCGAGGCCGCCATTGCCGCGCCGCGCGAAGAATGGCCCGACGAGATCGTGGTGTTCGGCGCCGCGAGCGAGGCTTTCAGCCAGAAGAACATCAACTGCTCGATTGCCGAGAGCATCGAGCGCTTCGCACCTGTGGTGGCGGCGGCGCGCGAAAAAGGCATCGACGTGCGCGGCGCCATGTCGTGCACCGTCGGCTGCCCGTACGAAGGCGAGGTTGCACCTGAGCGCGTGGGCATGCTGGCGAAGCTGATGAAGGACATCGGCGTGCAGCGCGTTGACGTGGCCGACACGATCGGCGTGGGCACGCCGCGCAAGGTGCGGGCCGCCATCGAGGCCACGCTGGCGCACTTCGGCGTGGACCACATCTCAGGCCACTTCCACGACACCTACGGCCAGGCGCTGGTCAACACGCTGGCCTCGCTGGAGCTGGGGGTCTGGAACTTCCAGTCGTCCTCCGCCGGCCTCGGGGGCTGCCCCTACGCCAAGGGCGCGACGGGCAACGTGGCGACTGAAGACGTGGTTTACATGCTGCACGGCATGGGCATCGAGACTGGCATCGACCTGGACAAACTGATCGACGCGGGCGTGTACATCAGCGAGGCGCTGGGGCGCGAGCCGAACTCGCGGGCGTCGAAGGCGATCCGCACGAAGAGGGCTGGCTGATGAGCACGCTGACAACCGTGGGAGCCATGTGATGTGCGGCGCTGAACTTCATTCGCTGCCCGAAGGTGTGCAGCGTGTCTCGCGCATGCTGCAGGACGCTGGCCACCCCCATTCGCCGCGCATGCTCGACGATGCCTGCCGCACCGCGCAGCAGGCGGCGGACGCGCTCGGCATCCTGGTCGGGCAGATCGCAAAGAGCATCATCTTCCGGCGCAAGAGCGACGACGCGGCGGTGCTGGTCATCACCTCCGGCGACAAGCGCGTCGACGAGAAAAAGGTGGACGCGCTGGTCGGCAAGACCGGCCGCGCCGATGCCGAATTCGTGAAGGCGCGCACCGGCTTCACCATTGGCGGCGTGTCGCCGGTGGCGCATGCCACGCCACCCGTGGTGCTGATCGACCGCGAGCTGTTCCGTTTCGAGGAGATATGGGCCGCCGCGGGCCATCCGCACGCGGTGTTCCAGCTGCGCCCGCAAGACCTCGAGCAACTGACCGGTGCACCCGTGGCGGACGTGGTGTGAATTTCGATGCGGCGGAAACCCTGGCCGAGCGCGCTGTTGCCGTGCAGCGCGCAGCCGGCGACGTGCCATCGCCCTGCACCTCAGTCTGCCGCATGGACCGCCTGAGCGGTTTTTGCGAAGGGTGCCTGCGCACCATTCCGGAGATCGCGGGCTGGAGCAAGATGGAAGACGAGGCGCGGCGCGGCGTGTGGCACGCGATAGAGTTGCGGGCACGTGCCGGCATTTGGCGCGTCACCGAGGAATCAGGAGACACGCACGCATGAAGCACATCGACTTCTACCTGGACTTCATCTCGCCCTATGCGCACCTTGCCTTCGAGCATCTGCCCGAGGCGCTCGAAGGCCTGAGCTACAGCGTGGCCTACAAGCCGGTTCTGCTCGGTGCAATCCTCAAGCACCACGGGCAGCTTGGCCCGGCCGAGATTCCGGCCAAGCGCAGCTGGACCTACCGCCACGTGCTCTGGCTCGGCCATGCCAACGGCGTGCAGATTGAAATGCCTGCCTCGCATCCCTACAACCCGCTTCCGCACCTGCGACTTGCGCTCTCGACTTCGGAAGACGGCAGCATCAGCCGCCATGTGGCCGAGAACATCTTTCGCCACGTGTGGCGCGGCGGTGAAGAAGCAGGCGATGCCAGCCGACTGGCCGCTCTGGCCGCGCAGCTGACGCCCAAGCGCGACATGAACGGCGACGAGAACAAGGCGCTGCTCAAGCGCAATACCGATACGGCCCTACAACTGGGCGTGTTCGGCACCCCCACCTGCGTGGTCGACGGCCGGCTGTTCTGGGGCTTCGACGGGCTGGCGATGATGCGTGCCTACCTGCACGGCGACACGTGGTTCGATGGTCCGGCGTGGACCGGCGCCGATCAGCGCCCGTCCTTGCTGCGAAGCAGCAAAAACTGAGCAACCGGCCGATTTCTTACAAGCTGAAACGAGCCCCGCGGGTTTCACCTTAATTCGTAAGCGTCGGTTCAGTTTCGCGAAAGGCTCGGGTCAGTCGCGCCTCCAAGAATGCTTCACGGTCCCGAATGCCGGGACCGACACGAACGCATACACAGGAGACGACGCATATGGCAGCAACACTGGATTCGAGGGGGATGCCTCACCCGGCCCCCCGGCCCATGTCCGCGGAGGAAAAGAAGGTCATCTTCGCTTCCTCCCTTGGCACGGTGTTCGAGTGGTACGACTTCTACCTTTACGGATCGCTCGCTGCGATCATCGCGAAGCAGTTCTTCAGCGGCCTGGATGCCGGCGCGGCCTTCATCTTTGCACTGCTGGCGTTTGCCGCAGGCTTCCTGGTGCGGCCGTTCGGCGCCATCGTGTTCGGCCGGCTCGGCGACATGATCGGGCGCAAGTACACCTTCCTGGTCACGATCCTGATCATGGGCTTGTCGACGTTCATCGTCGGCCTGTTGCCCAGCTACGCGACCATTGGCGTTGCGGCGCCGGTGATCCTGATCGCACTGCGCATGCTGCAGGGCCTGGCACTCGGCGGTGAGTACGGCGGTGCTGCCACCTACGTGGCCGAGCACTCGCCGCACGGCAAGCGCGGCGCCTACACCTCGTGGATCCAGACCACCGCCACGCTCGGCCTGTTCCTGAGCCTGCTGGTGATCCTGGGTGTGCGCACCTGGCTCGGCGAACAGGCGTTCGGCGAGTGGGGCTGGCGCGTGCCGTTCCTGGTGTCGATCGCGCTGCTGGGCATCTCGGTGTGGATTCGCCTTTCGCTGAGCGAGTCGCCCGCGTTCCAGAAGATGAAGGCCGAGGGCAAGACCTCGAAGGCGCCGCTGTCCGAATCCTTCGGCCAGTGGAAGAACCTCAAGATCGTGATCCTGGCGCTGGTCGGCCTGACCGCCGGCCAGGCCGTGGTCTGGTACACGGGGCAGTTCTACGCGCTGTTCTTCCTGACGCAGCAGCTCAAGGTCGACCCCACGACCGCCAACCTGATGATCGCCGCCTCGCTGCTGATCGGTACGCCGTTCTTCGTGGTCTTCGGTACGCTGTCCGACAAGATCGGCCGCAAGCCGATCATCATGGCCGGCTGCCTCTTGGCCGTGGTGACCTACTTCCCGGTCTTCAAGATGATCACGGCCTACGCCAACCCCGACCTCGCCAAGGCGCAAGCCACGGCTGGCGTCACGGTGACGGCGGATCCCAAGTCTTGCTCGTTCCAGGGCAACCCTGTGGCCCGCGAGATCGACTTCCGCAGCTCTTGCGACATTGCCAAGCGCTACCTGGTGCAGAACTCGGTGAGCTATGACAACGTCGAAGGCGCGCCTGGTTCCAAGGCCATCGTCAAGATCGGCGACAAGACCATCGAAGCGCCGATCGGCAACGTGGTGAACCTGAAGTTCGACGAAGCCTCCGCCAAGGAGATCGCCGCCTTCAAGAAGGGCGTGGCCGAGGACCTGAAGGTGGCGGGCTATCCGGCCAAGGCCGACCCCGCGAAGATGAACAAGGTGATGGTCGTCGCGCTGCTGTTCTGGCTGGTGCTGCTGGTCACGATGGTCTACGGCCCCATTGCCGCGATGCTGGTCGAACTGTTCCCGACGCGCATCCGCTACACCTCGATGAGCCTGCCGTACCACATCGGCAACGGCTGGTTCGGCGGCCTGCTGCCGACCACCGCCTTCGCGATCGTGGCGACCACCGGCAACATGTACAACGGCCTCTGGTATCCGATCATCATCGCGGCAATGACGCTGGTCATCGGCACGCTGTTCATCCGGGAAACCAAGGACGTCGACATCTACGCGAACGACTGAACGCAGGTCCAGAAGGAGGGTGGCGCAAGCCGGCCCTCCGTTCAACAAAGGGGCTTCATGCCGTCGGCATGAGGCCCTTTTCTTGAACCCTCACATCCTCATCTTCAGGAGACAAACCAAATGTGGAAACTCGTAGTCGGCTTCGTCGTCTTTGCCGCCGTTGCTCTGTTCGTCATTTCCAAGGCCGGAGACAAGATCGACATGTCGGGCGAGAAGCACGGGGGCGATGCGGTGCACGAGCCTGCACCTGCACCCGCACCTGCGCCCGCCGCCGCACCCAAGTAAGCAACAGCGCAAGGCGCGGCGGGGCGCCAGCGCGGTCTTAGCGCTTGAACCGTCCGTCGCTGATGATCGCCAGGTCGGCGAAATCGATGCCCGAATGGTCCTGGGGGGAATAGCTCACCTCAAGCCCGCCAAGGTCGTAGGCGCGAAGGCTTTCGAGCGCCGCGAGCACCTTGGCGCGTGTCGGCTTGGGCCCGGCGCGGCGCAGCGCTTCGACCAGCACCTTGGCCGCGGCAAAGCCTTCGAGCGTGGCCGGTGAGAGTTCCGCGTGGCCCTTGGCCTGCGCCAGCGCAAGGGCCTCTTTGACCATGGGGTAGCTGATGGAGCGCTCGTTCGGGAACACCTGCGTCACGATCACGCCCTTGCTTGCATCCCCCAATTGCTTGATGAACCCCGAAGCGGCGTTGTTCGACAAGGTGACCACCTGCGCGGCCGACCCCGAGGCGCGCAGCGCCTTGATGCCGTCGACCACGGCCGCGCCCGAGCCGATCCACAGCACGGCCTGCGCATTGGCTTCCTTGATGGTCGGCACGATGGTCTTGTAGTCGGGCTTTTCGCGGTCCGCCGGCACGGTCACCACGGGCTTGGCCTGCGCCTTGGCAAAGCCGGTCATCGCGCCTTCCAGCGCGTCCTGCCCGAAAGAGTCGGTCACGTGCACCACCGCGATGCGGGCGATGCCGGTGGTGAGCAGGTGCTGGATGGCCTTCTCGGCCTCTCGCTGGTAGGTGGCGCGCACGTTGAACACGTGCTTTTGCACCGGCTTGTGCAGCACCATCGCGCCGGTGGAAGGGCCGATCAGGGCCACGTCGTATTTGTCGAGCCAAGGGATGATGGCTTGCGAATGCGGCGTGCCGCGGCTCATGAAGAGGGCCAGCACCTTTTTATCTTCGATCAGCACGCGGGCGTTCTCGCTGGCGCGCTTGACGTCGAAGGTGTCGTCCATGCGGAGAACCTCGATCTTTTCGCCATGGATGCCGCCTTGCGCGTTCACGGCGTCGATCACCAGTTGGGAACCGGCGATGGTTTCATTCACGCCCGCGGCCACCGAGCCGGTCAGGCCGGCAGTCTGGCCAATCAGGATCTGGGCGGGAGCGGCCGTCGTGGCCAGTGCCAGCAGGGCGGCGCAAAGCACATGCAGCTTGTTCATGGACATCTTCCAATGCAGTGAGACGTAAACAAAGGTGCTATTTGTTACATAAAGTGTCTTAAACGGAATCCGTACAAACCCCTGCGCGGCCGCAGACCATGTGACGGAGTGCACGAATACGTCACCAAGCTCTCCCTAGAATGTTTGCCCCACCCCCAAGGCACTCATGACACAGGGCTCCATTCGGATTCGCGGCGCACGCCAGCACAACCTCCAGAACCTCGACCTCGACATCCGCACTGGCGAGATGACCGTGGTCACCGGGCCCAGCGGCTCGGGCAAGTCGAGCCTCGTGTTCGACACCCTCTATGCCGAGGGCCAGCGGCGCTATGTGGAGACCTTCTCCGCTTATGCGCGCCAGTTCCTGGACCGCATGGACAAGCCGGCGGTCGACAAGGTGGAGGGCGTGCCGCCCGCCATCGCCATCGACCAGACCAACCCGGTGCGCTCCTCGCGCTCCACCGTCGGCACGATGACCGAGCTGAACGACCACCTGAAGCTGCTCTACGCGCGCGCGGCCCAGCTGTTCGACCGCGAGACCGCGCTGCTGGTGCGCCACGATTCGCCCGACAGCATCTATGCCGAAATTGCCGAGCGGGCGGCTGCGGCGGGCGATCCGCGGCTGGTCGTAACCTTTCCGGTCGAACTGCCGGCGGGCACCTCGGCGGAAGAAGTGACGCAGTGGCTATCGGCCAGCGGCTTCACGCGCGTGCAGTCGGAGCGCGAGGTGGCTACGCCCACCGGACCGCGCAAGGTGCTCGACGTGGTGGCCGACCGCTTCCGCATCTCGAGCGCCGAGCGTTCGCGCGTGGTCGAAGCGATCGAGGTCGCACTCAAGCGCGGCAGCGGGCGGGTCACGGTGCATGCGCTGGCACCCGATGAGGCCGCGCCGGCCGAAGTGTGGAAATTCTCCACCGGCCTGCACTGCCCCGAAAGCGACATTCGCTACGCCGACCCGATCCCGTCGATGTTCTCGTTCAACTCGGCCGTCGGCGCGTGCGACACCTGCCGCGGCTTCGGCCGCGTGATCGGCGTCGATCTGGGGCTGGTGATTCCGAACGACAAGCTGACCTTGCGCGCCGGCGCGATCAAGACCATCCAGACTCCTGCGTGGAAGGAGGCGCAGGACGACCTCATGCGCCACGCCGAGGCAGCCGGCATTCCGCGCGACACGCCCTGGAACAAGCTCACCGATGAGCAGAAGCACTGGGTGATCGAGGGCACGCCCAACTACAAGGAAGGCAACTGGAACAAGCAGTGGTATGGCGTGCGGCGCTTCTTCGGCTACCTGGAGAGCAAGGCCTACAAGATGCACATCCGCGTGCTCTTGTCCAAGTACCGCAGCTATACGCCATGCCCGGTGTGCAGTGGTGCGCGCCTGAAGCTTGACAGTTTGTTGTGGCGTATCGGCAGCAAGGAAGATGCGGATGCGGTGCTGGAGCCCGCCAAGCGCTTCATGCCGACAGGGGCCAAATGGACGCGGGCGCAGCTCGAATCACTGCCCGGCCTGTGCCTGCACGACCTGATGCTGCTGCCCATCGAGCGGCTGCGCCGCTTCTTCGACCGCGTGGGTATGACTCCCTCCCCCGCTGGGGGAGGGCAGGGGTGGGGGCAAGCGGCGCCCGCGAGCCTCGCCAGCTCGAAAGAGGCCGCGAGCCCCCATCCCAACCTTGCCCCGGAGGGGGAAGGAGCAAGAAGCGGGGAAGCGCAGGCCCTCAAGCTCCTCTTCGAAGAAATCACAACCCGCCTGCGCTACCTGCACGACGTCGGCATCGGCTACCTCACGCTCGACCGCCAGAGCCGCACGCTCTCGGGCGGCGAGGTGCAGCGCATCAATCTCACGACCGCGCTCGGCACCTCGCTTGTCAACACGTTGTTCGTGCTGGACGAGCCCAGCATCGGCCTGCATCCGCGCGACATGAACCGCATCACCGAGGCCATGCTTCGCTTGCGCGATGCCGGCAACACGCTGGTGGTGGTGGAGCACGACCCGGCCGTGATGCTCGCCGCCGACCGCGTGATCGACATGGGTCCCGGCCCCGGCATCCGTGGCGGGCAGATCGTGTTCGACGGCACGACGGATCAATTGCGCGACGCCGACACGCTCACCGGCCAGTACCTGGGCGGGCGCAAGAAGATCGGCATGGGTTTCAAGCGGCTGGTGAGCGAGAACACGCACCGGCTCATCCTGGAGGGCGTGCGCGAGCACAACCTCAAGAGCATCACGGTCGACTTTCCGCTCGCGCGCCTCGTGTGCGTGACCGGCGTCAGCGGCTCGGGCAAGTCCACGCTGATTCAGGACGTGCTGGCGCCCGCGCTCATGCGCCACTTCGGAAAGGCCACCGAAACGCCGGGCGCGCACGACCGCATGCTGGGCGCCGATCACCTCGGCGACGTGGTCTTCGTCGACCAGTCGCCCATCGGCAAGACGGCGCGTTCCAATCCCGCGAGCTACGTGGGTGCGTGGGACGCCATCCGCGAGATCTTCGCCACCGCTGCGCTGTCGCGCCAGCGCGGCTACACCGCGAGCAAGTTCAGCTTCAACTCCGGCGACGGGCGCTGCCCGACCTGCGGCGGCTCGGGCTTCGAGCACGTGGAGATGCAGTTTTTGTCGGACGTGTACCTGCGCTGCCCCGATTGCGACGGCAAGCGCTACCGGCCCGAGATCCTCGAAGTGAAGGTCGAGCGCAAGGGCAAGAGCTACAACGTGGCCGACGTGCTCGACCTCACTGTGGCGGAGGCAGCGGCGGTGTTCGAGGCTGACCGCGACGTGCTGCGCGTGCTGCAGCCGATCTCCGACGTGGGGCTCGACTACGTGAAGCTCGGCCAGCCCGTGCCCACGCTGAGCGGCGGCGAGGCGCAGCGCCTCAAACTCGCGGGCTTTCTGGCCGAAGCGGCGAAGAGCGCGACGGCGAGCAAGCAGTCGGTGGCGCGCCGGGGCACGCTCTTCCTGTTCGACGAGCCGACCACCGGGCTGCATTTCGACGACATCGCGCGACTGATGCGCGCGCTGCGCAAGCTGCTCGACGCGGGCCATTCGCTGATCGTGATCGAGCACAACCTCGACGTGATTCGGGCCAGCGACTGGTGCATCGATCTCGGCCCCGAAGGCGGCGAGGGCGGCGGCATGGTGGTGGCCGAGGGCACGCCCGAGCAGCTGCGCGAGAACCGCGCCTCGCTCACCGGCGCGGCCCTGGCCGACTACGAACTGGCCATCGGCCCCGAGGCCTACAAGGTGGCCGAACGCGCGGCGCGGCGATACATCGCCAACGCCAGGACGGCGCCCGGCAGCAACGCCATCGAGATCGTCAACGCGCGCGAGCACAACCTGAAGAACCTCAGCGTGAACATCCCGCGCGGCAAGTTCAGCGTGGTGACGGGCGTCAGCGGTTCGGGCAAATCGACGCTGGCCTTCGACATCCTGTTCAACGAGGGACAGCGCCGCTACCTCGAGTCGCTCAATGCCTATGCGCGCAGCATCGTGCAGCCGGCAGGCCGGCCCGAGGTCGACGCTGTCTACGGCATTCCGCCCACGGTCGCCATCGAGCAGCGCTTGTCGCGCGGCGGCCGCAAGAGCACGGTGGGTACCACCACCGAGGTCTGGCACTTCCTGCGGCTTCTGTACGTGAAGCTGGGCATCCAGCATTGCACGCACGACGGCGCGGCCGTGCAGCCGCAGACGCCCGACAGCATCGCTGCACAGCTGATGCGCAACTTCAAGGGCCAGCACATCGGCCTGCTCGCGCCGCTGGTGAGCAACCGCAAGGGCGTGTACACCGAGCTGGCCGACTGGGCGCGGCCGCGCGGATTTACCCACCTGCGTGTGGACGGCGAGTTTTTGCCGACCACGGGCTTCCCGCGCATCGACCGCTTCAAGGAACACAGCATCGAGCTGCCGGTGGCCAGCCTCGACGTGCTGCCCTCGAAGGAGAACGAACTGCGCGAGGCGCTGACCAAGGCGCTCGAACACGGCAAGGGCGTGGTGCACGTGCTGAGCCAGCTCGACGGCCTGAAGGCCGCGATGATGGCCGGCGTGTCGGCGAACGGCATCGGCCGCGTGAACGTGTTCTCCACGCTGCGCGCCTGCCCGGTCTGCAGCACCAGCTATGCCGAGCTCGACCCGCGCCTGTTCAGCTACAACAGCAAGCACGGCTGGTGCCCCGACTGCGTGGGCACGGGCGTCAAGCTCAGCAAGGACCAGCGCAAGGTCTTCGATGACTCAATTCGCGACGACGACAGCAAGGGCCGCGAGCAGACCTTTGCCGAGCCCGAAGTGGAAGACCTGGCCGACGTGGCGTGTCCGACCTGCGAAGGCACGCGGCTCAACGCGACGGCTCGCGCGGTGAGCTTCGGCGCCTCGCTGGCGGACGGCATGGGCGGCATCGGCATTACCGAGCTCGCACGCATGAGCGTGACCGAGGTGCGGCAGTGGTTCGAGGGGCTCGCGCTGACAGGCCGCGAAGCGGAGATTGCGCGCGACCTGGTGCCCGAGATCAAGAGCCGCCTCGAATTTCTCGAAGAGGTGGGCTTGGGCTACCTCACGCTCGACCGCGGCGCGCCGACTTTGAGCGGCGGCGAGGCGCAGCGCATCCGCCTGGCGGCGCAGCTTGGCAGCAACCTGCAGGGCGTTTGCTACGTGCTCGACGAGCCGACCATCGGCCTGCACGCGCGCGACAACCAGATATTGCTCAACGCGCTGCATAAGCTGGGCGACAAGGGCAACACGCTGGTGGTGGTGGAGCACGACGAAGACACCATCCGCCGCGCCGACCACATCATCGACATCGGCCCGAGCGCCGGCAAGCGGGGCGGCCGCCTCGTGGCGGAGGGCTCGGTGGCCGACATCCAGGCGGCGAGCGATTCGCAGACTGGCCGCTACCTGCGCGATGCCATCAAGCACCCCTTGCAAGCACGGCGTCTTGTCCCTCTGCCTCCCCTTCCGGGGGAGGGCCGGGGAGGGGGCACGACGGCCTCCAACAAGGCCTCTGGCCGTGCAAGCGCCGCCAGCCCCCACCCCAACCCTCCCCCGGGAGGGGAGGGAGCCAATGCCTGGCTCACCGTGCATGGCGCCGACCTGCACAACCTGCAGGACGTGACCGCCACGCTGCCGCTGCACCGCCTGGTGGTGGTCACTGGCGTGAGCGGCTCGGGCAAGTCCACGCTTGCGCGCGACGTGCTGCTGGCCAGCGTGCATGCCGTGGTGGTGCAGCGCATGACCAAGGCCGGCCGCGACGCCGACGCCGCGGGCAAGCGCCCCGCATGGTCTGGCTGCGATCGCGTCGAGGGCTACGAAACCATCGACCGCGTGCTCGAGGTCGACCAGACCCCCATCGGCAAGACGCCGCGCAGCTGTCCGGCCACCTATATCGGCTTCTGGGACACCGTCCGCAAGCTGTTTGCCGACACGCTCGAGGCCAAGGCGCGTGGTTACGGCCCGGCGCGCTTCAGCTTCAACACCGGCGAAGGACGCTGCCCCGGCTGCGATGGCGCCGGCGTGCGCACCATCGAGATGAGCTTTCTGCCCGACGTGAAGGTGCCTTGCGAGGTGTGCCACGGCGCGCGTTTCAACCCCGAGACGCTGGCCGTGAGCTGGCGCGGCAAGAGCATCGGCGATGTGCTTCAGATGGAGGTGGACGAGGCGGTCGAGTTCTTTGCCGCCATGCCCAACATCAGCCATCCGCTGCAATTGCTGAAGGACGTGGGGCTGGGCTACCTCACGCTGGGCCAGCCGTCGCCCACGCTCTCGGGCGGCGAGGCGCAGCGCATCAAGCTGGTGACCGAACTCAGCAAGGTGCGCGACGACGTCACGCGGCGCGGCCAGAAGGCGCCGCACACGCTCTACGTGCTCGACGAGCCGACCGTCGGCCTGCACATGGCCGACGTCGAGAAGCTGATCCACGTGCTGCACCGGCTGGTGAACGGCGGCCACAGCGTGGTGGTGATCGAGCACGACCTCGACCTGATCGCCGAGGCCGACTGGATCATCGACCTTGGCCCTGAAGGCGGCAACGCTGGCGGGCGCATCGTTGCGGCGGCTCCGCCGGAAGAGGTGGTGCGGCTGGGTACGCATACCGGTGTGGCCTTGGCCCAGGTGCTGGCGCGTTGATGCAGGCGGGCGCACAATGGCTTCGACCCCTGGCGCAGGCGCATCCTGAATCAGCCATGGTGGAGTAAACATGTGAGGGGATGAAGCGCCGTGCCGGGCTACGCAAGGAGCCATGTCATGACCCGCTTCATCGATGTTCACAGCCTGGTTCGCCTGGTGGACGAAACCGGCGTACCTGAATTTCTCGCGGCGCTGGCCGACGCGCTGCGCGACGACTTCATGCGATGGCGCGAGTTCGACAAGAAGGCGCGCGTCGCCAGCCACTCTCACCTTGGCGTGATCGAGTTGATGCCCGTGGCCGACGATGGCGCCTACGCCTTCAAATACGTGAACGGGCATCCGCACAACACGGCGGTCGGGCTGCCCACGGTGATGGCCTTTGGTGTTCTGGCCGAGGTCGATACCGGCTACCCAGTGCTGCTGTCGGAGCTCACGCTCACCACCGCGCTGCGCACCGCGGCCACCTCGGCCATGGCGGCACAGGCGTTGGCGCGGCCCGGTTCGCGCAGCCTGGCGCTGATCGGCAATGGTTCGCAAAGCGAGTTCCAGGCCTTGGCCTTTCATGCGCTGCTGGGCATCGAGGAGGTGCGCGTGTTCGACATCGATCCGCACGCCACCGACAAACTGGTGCGCCACCTGTCCGCCTGTACTTCGCTCGAAGTGGTGCGCGCCCATTCGATTGCCGAGGCCGTGCGCGGCGCGGACATCGTCACCACGGTCACGGCGCACCAGGGCCACGAGATCGTGCTTGCGCCTGAGATGATCGAGCCGGGCATGCACATCAACGCGGTGGGAGGCGATTCGCCCGGCAAGACCGAGCTGCATCCTGACGTGCTGCGCCTGGCGCGCGTCTTCGTCGAGTACGAACCGCAGACCCGCGTCGAGGGCGAGATTCAGCAGCTGCCGGCCGACTTTCCGGTGCACGAACTCTGGGAGGTGCTGCTCGGCAAGGTGCCCGGACGCGAGAGCGCGGACCAGGTCACGGTGTTTGATTCGGTCGGCTTCGCACTGGAGGATTACACCGCGCTGCGCTACATCCACCAGCTGGCCATCGAGCGCGGCATTGGCCAGCGGATTGCGTTGGTGCCCGAGCTCGATGACCCGAAGGATCTGTTCGGCATGACCGCTTCCGGCCGGCGCCGGGCGGTGCTGCGGCGTGCGGCATGATGGCGGCATGCTCACCATTTACAACGACCAGCACGCACTGCATCAAGGCAAATTCGAAATGTTCCGCGGCGAACTGGTGCCGTGTTTCGAGGTGCCCGCGCGCGTCGACCATGTGAAGCATGAGTTGGAGCGCCGCGGCCTGGGCGCGCTGCAAAGGCCTGAAGCTTTCGACGAGGCGCTGCTGGCCAAGGTGCATGCGCCGCGCTACCTGGATTTCATCGCCCATGCCTGGGACGAGTGGGTGGCACTCGATCCATCCAACGTGTCGCGCGATGCATTGCCTTCTTACTGGCCCGTGCGCGGCATGCGCACCGATGTGCTGCCCAAGAGCTTCCCCGCGCGCATGGGGCTGTTCGCGTTCGATGCGGGCACACCGCTCATGGCCGGCAGCTGGGCCGCCGCGCGCCACGGCGCGGCCTGTGCGTGGACCGCGGCGCAGCGCGTCATCAGCGGCCAGCGCGCCGCCTTTGCGCTCACGCGCCCGCCGGGCCACCATGCGGGCGCCGATTTCTTCGGCGGCTACTGCTTCATCAACAACGCCGCGGTGGCTGCACAGGCGCTGCGCGACGCGGGCGTGGAACGCGTTGCGGTGCTCGATGTGGACTACCACCACGGCAACGGCACGCAGGCCATCTTCTACGAGCGCAGCGACATTCATTTTGCGAGCCTGCATGGCGATCCGATGACCGACTACCCGTACTACCTGGGCCACGCCGACGAGCGCGGCGCCGGCGCGGGGCTCGGCTTCAACCACAACCTGCCGCTCGCGCGCGGCACCGACTTTGCCGCTTGGCGCGCGGCGCTGAAGACCGCGCTCGACGGCATCGCCGCGGTGCGCGCGGGCGCGCTGGTCGTGTCGCTTGGCGTCGACACGTTCGAGGGCGATCCGGTCGCGGGCTTTCGCCTCAAGAGCGACGACTACCTGCGCATGGGCGAAGACCTGGCGCGCGCCGGCTTGCCGACGGTGTTCGTTTTCGAAGGCGGCTATGCGGTGGCAGAGGTGGGTGTGAACGCGGTCAACGTGCTGGAAGGTTTCGGCCAGACCGCCGGCTGAGCCGCCTCGGCGACAGCAGTCGGGTGAGCACCGATTGCCGCAACGGGCGGGGCAGGGCCCAATGCGCGCTTTGTCCATGTTTCAGGAGTCAGTCATGTCCCGCCGTTCCCTTCTCTGTGCCGCCACGCTCGCCGCGTGCGGCCTTGCTTCTCCGCTGACGGCGTTGGCGCAGACCTTTCCCAGCAAGCCGATCAAGCTCGTCATCGCCTTTCCCGCAGGCGGCCCGACCGACATCACGATGCGCCAGCTCGCCGACAACGCGAGCAAGATCATCGGCCAGCCCGTGATCATCGACAACAAGCCCGGCGCCGGCGGCACGCTCCCCGCGCAGGCGCTGCAGACCGCACAGCCCGACGGCTACACCGTCGCGCAGATCCCGCTCGGCGTGTTCCGCCTCGGCTACACCACCAAGATCAACTGGGACCCGTTGAAGGACATCACGTACGTCCTCAACGTCACGGGTTATGCCTTCGGCATCGTGGTACCGGCCAACAGCCCGTTCAAGACCTGGGCCGACTTCGTGGCCTACGCCAAGGCCAACCCCGGCAAGCTCACTTACGGCTCGACCGGCAACCTGACCAGTCCGCACCTCACAACGGAAATCATTGCGCAGAAGGCCGGCATCGAGCTGCAGCATGTGCCCTACAAGGGCAGCGCGGACCTGATGCTCGCTGTGGTCAGCGGCCAGCTGATGGCTGCGGCCGACAGCACCGGCTTCGCGCCGCAGGTCGAGGCCGGCAAGCTGCGCGTGCTCAACACCTGGGGCGAGAAGCGCCTGGCCAAATTCCCCGACGCACCGACGCTGAAGGAACTGGGCTACGACATCGTGCAGAACTCGCCCTTCGGCATCGGCGCACCCAAAGGCACGCCGCCCGAGGTGGTGAAGAAGCTGCACGACGCGTTCAAGCAGGCGATGGAAGAGCCGAGTTATGTGGCTTCGCTGGGGCGCTACGACATGCTGCCGAACTACATGAGCTCGGCGACCTACACCAAGTTTGCGCAGGACACGGTGGTGAAGGAGAAGGTGGTTATCGAGAAGCTAGGGTTGGCGAAGGAACAGCCGAAGACGAACTGATCGCAAACAACTCCCCCACCAGCCGCTCCGCCAACTCCGGCTTCACGGGATCGGCGCCGAACACCAGCCGAAACACGATCGGTGCAATCAGGTGGTCGATCACCTGCTGCGCCTCGGGCGCGTGATCGCCGCGGGCGTGCGCCTGCTCGACCAGCGTCAGCGCTTCCTTGCGGCGGTTGCGCAGGCAATCGGTGTCCGAGTCGCCGTTGGCCAGCGCGGCCGCGGCTTTCAGCAGCGAGGTGTTGCAAGGGTTCGCGAGGTGCATGATGAGTTCCTTGGCCCAGGCGGTCAGGTCTTTGCGCAGCGAGCCCGTATCGGGCAGCGGCCGGTTGGGGTCCAGCCGGTGCGTGGCCGTTTCGGCCAACAGCCCCGACAGATCGCCCCATCGGCGGTAAATGCTGGAAGCGCTGACGCCAGCGCGCTCGGCCACGGCAGGCACCGTGACGCGTTCTCGCCCCTGTTCGGCCACCAACTCTTCGAGGGCGGTGCGCACCAGCGCCTGCACCTGCGCGCTGCGGCCGCCGGGCCGCTTGTTGGGAAGGACGACATCGTTCATGGTAAGGACTCTAACGCAAAGATATTTGCTTTAAAAGCGTGCAGGCATAGAATTGCAAAAGCAAAAATCGTTGCGTTAAGGATTGCAATGCCCTCCTCTTGTCCTGAACTTGCCGCTGCCACGGCCGGCGTTGCCGCCCGTTCCAAGCCGTGGCGCCTGCCGGTCGCCGTCGGTTTTCCGCTGTTGGCCACGGTGCTCTTCGCCTTCTTCTTCGCGGCGGCCGCGCCGTCGCCGCTGTTCGTGGTGTTCCAGCATGCCTGGGGCTTTTCGTCGTCGATGCTCACGGTCGCTTTTGCGATATATGCGATTGCGCTGCTGATCTCGCTGCTGGTGGCGGGTTCGCTGTCGGACCATGTCGGGCGCCGCCCGGTGGTGCTGGGGGCGTTGGTGCTCCAGGCGGTGGCGATGGGCTTGTTCCTGCTGGCGCATGACATCGGCGGGCTGATCGTCGCGCGTGTCGTCCAGGGCGTGGCCACGGGGGTCGCGAGCGGTGCGCTGAGCGCGGCCGTGGTCGAGGCCGCGCCGGCCTCGCGCAAGCGGTTGGGCGCGCTGATCACGAGCGTATCGCCGCTGGCGGGGCTCGCCGCGGGTGCGCTCTTGACGGGTATGGCGATACGCTTCACCGGGTATCCGGTGGCACTGGTGTTCGGTGTGCTGGCCGTGGTGTTCGCGCTGGGCGCGGCCGTGGTGCTGTGGATGCCGGAGACCGTCACACAGCGTGCAGGTGCGCTGGCTTCGCTGGTGCCGCGCATTTCGATCCCGCAGCAGGCCAGGGCCGAGTTCGTGCGCGGCTTGCCGGTGTTCATCGTGGTGTGGGCGATGGGTGGGCTGTATCTCTCGCTGGCGCCGTCGCTCATGCTGCATGTGTTCGGCATCGACAGCGGCGTGGTCAACGGCCTTACGGTGGCCGTGCTCTCCGGTGTCGGCGCCGTTGCGCCCACCTTGCTTGGGCGCTTCGCGGCGCCACGGCCGACCATCATCGGCATGGCCAGCATCACGGTCGGGGTGGGGCTGCTGCTGGCGTCGCTGCACACACGATCAGTGGCGCTGTTCTTCGTGGGCACGGCGGTAGTGGGCATGGGCTTCGGCGGCGCGTTCTCGGCGCTGGTGCAAACGCTGGCGCCGCTTGCCAGATCGCACGAACGCGGCGAGCTGTTCGCGGCCATCTTCGTGGTGAGCTACCTCGCGTTCAGCCTGCCCGCGATGCTGGCCGGCTTCCTGGTGGCACCGCTGGGGCTGCTGGCTACCGCCGAGGGCTATGCAGCGGTGCTGCTGTTGATCGCAGCCTTCGGCACCTGGAGCCAGTGGGCGGCGCTGCGGCGTCCCACGCGCAGCCTGCCGGTCAGCGAGTAGCGCGGGCCGAGAGAATGGCGCGCACCGCTTCGGCGAACCCCGCGCCGCGCTCGCCCTCGGTCACGTAGCGCGGCAGGTGCTCAAGCTGCTGCACGAAGCGCGCCACGTTCGCCACGCCGATGCTGTGGGCGAAGGTGCGGAACATCAGCTGGTCGTTGGTGGAGTCGCCCACGTAGGCCCAGCGGTCGATCTCGTCGTCGAGCGTGCGGCCCCAGAGTTCGCGCACGATCCAGCGCGCGCCCTCGAGCTTGTCGTTGTCGCCATACCAGCCGTTGATGTGGATGCTGCTCACGGTGGCGTGCATGCCTTCGCTGCGCATCAAGGCCACGACGTGGGCGATGGTCTCTTCGCTCAACTGCACGAACTCGCTGTGGTCGATGGCGATGTCGGTCTCGCGGCCCGGCGAGTCGGTGGCGCGCCGGGCGCCCGGAATCTCGCGCTCGATGCCCGCCAGCACCTGCTGCATCCGATCGAAATTGGCAGCGCGGGTTGCCGCGTCCTGCTGGTAGCGTTTTTGCAGCTTGCCGCCGGGCACGGGCAGCAGGGCGACGGCGCCGTTCTCCGCCACGATGGAGTCGACGGGCCATGCGGAAACGAAGGGCACGCTCCAGCCCACCGGGCGGCCGGTGATGGCCACGACGTGAAGGCCGGCCGCTTTCAGGTCGCCCAGCGCCTTCAGCGCATCGGGCGTGATGGCGCCTTCGGTGGTGAGCGTGTCGTCGATGTCGGTGAACACGCCGATCAGGTTGCTGCGCGCTGCCGCCGCCCACTGCGCCAGAGGCAGCAGATGATGGGGCGAAGAGGGCAGGGAGATCGGCTGGCGCATGCCTGGCTCAGCCGGCACTCTGCAGCGCCAACCCCGCATGCTCCCGCAGCGGATGGAAATGGATCTTGGGAAACCGCTCTTGCGCCAGCCGCACGTCGTAAGGCGAGGTGCACAGGAAGGCCAGGGTATCGGCCGCGTCTTTTGCCATGCGCTGCGGGTACGCGTGGACGAACTCGCGCAACTCGGCCGGCGAATCGGCCGTGATCCAGCGTGCACCGGTGTACTGGCAGCCTTCGAGCCGCACGTCGGCGTCGTACTCGGCCTTCAGCCGGTGCTGCACCACTTCGAACTGCAGTTGCCCGACGGCGCCCAGCAACATCGGCCCGCCGATCTCTGGGCGAAAAACCTGGATCGCGCCTTCTTCGCCAAGCTGGGCCAGGCCCTGCTGCAGCTGCTTGGTGCGCAGCGGGTTCTTCAGGATCACGGTCATGAAGAGTTCGGGCGCGAAGAACGGCAGGCCGGTGAACTGCAGGCTCGCACCGTCGGTGATGGTGTCGCCCAGCTGCACTCCGCCGTGCGTGGTGAAGCCCACGATGTCGCCTGCGTAAGCCTCTTCGACGGCCTCGCGCCGCTGGCTCATGAACGTGACCACGCTGGTGGGCCGCAGCTCCTTGGAGGTGCGCTGCACCTTGAGCTTCATGCCCGGCGTGTACTTGCCCGAGGCCATGCGCACGAAGGCGATGCGGTCCCGGTGATTGGCGTCCATGTTGGCCTGCACCTTGAACACCACGCCCGCGAAGTCCTTGTCCTCGGGCTGGATCTCCTTCACCACGGGCTGGCGGTTGACCATCGTGGTGCTGGTGCGCGACTGCGGCGAAGGCGCGAGGTCGACCAGCGCATCGAGCACTTCCATCACGCCGAAGTTGTTCACGCCGGAGCCGAAGAACACCGGCGTCTGCTTGCCGGCTAGAAAGGCCTCGCGGTCCCAGGTGGGCGAGGCGCCGGTGGCCAGCTCCATGCTGTCCATGGCGGATTCGAAATCGGCGCCGAAGCGCTTGGTGAGCGTGTCGCGTTCCGACAGCGGAATCGTCTCGAAGTCGTGCGGCAGCCGCTCGCTGCCCGACTCGAACACCGTCATTGCCTGCGTGCGCAGGTTCATGATCCCGCGGAACGACTTGCCCTGGCCCACGGGCCACGTCATTGGCACGCAGGGCATGCCCAGCTCGCGCTCCACCTCGTCCAGGATGTCGAGCGGCTCGCGCACTTCGCGGTCCATCTTGTTGACGAAGGTGATGATGGGCGTGTCGCGCTGGCGGCAAACCTCGATCAGCCGGCGCGTCTGCGATTCCACGCCGTTTGCGGCGTCGATCACCATCAGCGCCGAGTCCACGGCGGTGAGCACGCGGTAGGTGTCTTCCGAAAAGTCCTTGTGGCCGGGCGTGTCGAGCAGGTTGATCACGTGGTCGCGGTACAGCATCTGCATGACCGACGAGGCGACCGAGATGCCGCGCTGCTTCTCGATTTCCATCCAGTCGGAGGTGGCATGGCGCGAGGCCTTGCGCGCCTTCACCGAGCCGGCGATCTGGATCGCGCCGGAGAAAAGCAGCAGCTTTTCGGTCAGCGTGGTCTTGCCGGCGTCAGGGTGGGAAATGATCGCGAAGGTGCGGCGGCGGCGGGTTTCGGCAAGAAAAGACAAGGTGGGCAATCTGCAGGGGAATGCCCGATTTTAGAAGGGCGGTCCCGGGCCGCCCGCCCGAGCCGCCGAAAACGCCTTACTTGCGCTTGAGCATCTTGGTCACTTCGTCCACATTGGACTGGATGCGCTGGCGCACCAGTTCGAAGGCATCGGCCTGCGACTTGGCGGCGAGGTTGGCCAGTTCCTTGATGTCGTCGATGGCGCGCTGGAACGACTGGCGGCCGAGCTCGTCGAGCTTGGCGAGGTTGGCGAGGTTGGCCTTGGGGTCCTTGCCGGGCATCTCCTTGGCGGCGGTCTGCCACTCGGCGATGGCGCTCTTGATCATCTCGGTCTGCCGCTGCACCACGGTCTGCAGGCCCTGGTAGGACTTTTCGTTGGCCTGCATCAGCGCCTGGAGGTCCTTCTGGCCGCTCTCGAGCAGCTTGCTCGCGCCGCCGGTCAGGTTGAGCTCCTGCAGCCGGTCGGTCATGGCCTTGAGATTCTTCATTGGATTGAGCATGTCGGCGGCACCAGGGGCCTCCGTCTCGGTGCTGCTGTCAGTGGTTTTCTTCGCGGCGGCTTTCTTGGCAGTGGCCATGGTGCGGTATCTCCTGTGTCGGGTGGACGGGGGAATGACGAGGACCGGCCGGATGGCAAAAGTCCCTCGCCACGATACGCCGCACCGGCTCGGCCGCGGTGCCCGCGGCGACAAATTCGCCTGCGGGATTTCCCTTGGGCTACATCGGGGGCGCAAAGCCGTTGCGCCCCGCGGTCACGCGCAGCGCCGTGGGCGTGCCGTTCTTTTCCTGTGCATTGACCAGCACCTTGGCGCCGGGCACCAGCAGCGACTCTGTGCCGGGGCGGAAAGTCACGACAGGCACATCGGGCGGGACGACCACGGTCTTCTCGCCGCCCTTGTAGGTCAGCCGAAGCTGCTGCCCGCCGCGCACCGACTTTGGCGCCGCGGCCAGGTCGGCGACGGTGGCGTTGGTCATGGTGCTCTGTGGCAGCAGGTCCCATGGACGGTGGCCTTCGCCGGTACCGCGCGCGGCCTCCGGGAACACCACCACCTCGAGCGCTTTCTGCGTGCCATCGGCCTGCGGCATGGCGGCGGTGCCGATGAAGCTGCCCTGCTTGATGTCGCTCAGCTTGATGGGATAGACCTCCGACACCGTCATGTCGGCCGGCCGCGCGAGGCTGACGACCTCACCGCCGCGGTCTTGCACGACGAGGGTCTTTGCATCGACGCGAACGATGGTGCCGCGAATGCGCACCGGGTCGGACGCCGCCTGTGCGGAGGTGAGGACCGGCGCGCCGGCGGCCAGAAGGGCCGCCGAGGCCAGCAGGGCGGGGGAGATTCTTCTGAAGCGCATGAATGTAATTTCCGTGGTTTGAGGGCAAATCAATGTACGCCCCAGTGCCGAAAGGCGCTTTCCGGGATGCGGGATATCCGAGCGATTGGCTCGTTTTGCCCGCCCCGTCTACAATTCGCGGTTCCGAGGAGCGTTGCAGCGCCATCAGGCGTGAGGCTCGGACCACATCGCAACCACGCTCACCCGCTGTTCTCGCGGTGAGTCTTTTCCCCGAACGCAGTGGCACCTTTCAAACTAGCTTTGTTGGAGTTCTCATGAGCGCTGTTCTCAAGCCCACCCCCGTTTCCACCGCCGACCAGGCGATTGCCGACCTGTCGCTGGCCGCCTGGGGCCGGAAGGAAATCCGCATCGCGGAAACCGAGATGCCCGGCCTGATGGCCATTCGCGAAGAGTTCTCGAAGGCGCAGCCGCTCAAGGGCGCGCGCATCACGGGCTCGCTGCACATGACGATCCAGACCGCCGTGCTGATCGAGACGCTGCAGGCGCTCGGCGCCACCGTGCGCTGGGCTTCGTGCAACATCTTCTCGACGCAGGACCACGCCGCCGCCGCCATTGCCGCCGCCGGCACGCCGGTGTTCGCGATCAAGGGCGAGTCGCTGAAGGACTACTGGGACTACACCCACGCCATCTTCGACTTCGGACCCAAGGGTTCGAACGGCGAAGGCCCGAACATGATCCTGGACGACGGCGGCGACGCCACGCTGCTGATGCATCTGGGCCAGCGCGCCGAAAAAGACCTGGGCGTGCTCGCCAACCCGACCAGCGAGGAAGAACGCATTCTCTACGCGGCCATCAAGGCCAAGCTCGCTGTGGATGCGACCTGGTACACCCGCAAGTCGGCCGAGATCATCGGCGTGACCGAGGAAACGACGACCGGCGTGCACCGCCTGAACGAGATGAGCGCCAAGGGCACGCTGCTGTTCCGCGCCATCAACGTGAATGACTCGGTCACCAAGAGCAAGTTCGACAACCTCTACGGCTGCCGCGAATCGCTGGTAGACGGCATCAAGCGCGCCACCGACGTGATGATTGCCGGCAAAGTGGCCTGCGTGGCCGGTTACGGCGACGTGGGCAAGGGCTCGGCCCAGGCGCTGCGCGCGCTGTCGGCACAAGTCTGGGTCACCGAGATCGACCCGATCAACGCCCTGCAGGCCGCGATGGAAGGCTACAAGGTCGTGACGATGGAATACGCCGCCGACAAGGCCGACATCTTCGTGACCACCACCGGCAACAAGGACGTGATCCGCCACGAACACATGGTTGCGATGAAGGACCAGGCGATCGTCTGCAACATCGGCCACTTCGACAACGAGATCGACGTGGCGTCGATCGAGAAGTACGAGTGGGAAGAGATCAAGCCGCAGGTCGACCACATCAAGTTCCCCGACGGCAAGAAGATCATCCTCTTGGCCAAGGGCCGCCTCGTGAACCTGGGCTGCGGCACGGGCCATCCGAGCTTCGTGATGTCGTCGTCGTTCGCGAACCAGACCATCGCCCAGATCGAGCTCTTCACCAAGCCCGATGCCTACCAGGCCGGCAAGGTCTACGTGCTGCCCAAGCACCTGGACGAGAAGGTTGCGCGGCTGCACCTGAAGAAGGTTGGCGCCATGCTCACCGAGCTGACCGACGAGCAAGCTGCCTATATCGGCGTCGACAAGGCGGGTCCGTACAAGGCGGACACGTACCGGTACTGATGCGCGCTGATCAATTGCTCGTGGAACGCGGCTTTGCCGCTTCGCGCTCACAGGCCGTGCGGCTGATTGCCGGCGGCATGCGTTGGCGCGACGCGGGCACGGGCGACGCCTGGCGCTCGGTCGTGAAGAATCGCGACGAAGTGCCCGAATCGGCCGAAGTCGAACTCGACGACGCTGCGGAGGCCCGCTACGTCTCGCGCGGCGGACTCAAGCTCGAAGGCGCGCTGGCGGCCAGCGGCGTGGACCCATCGGGCAAGCTGTGCCTTGACGTCGGCCAGTCGACCGGCGGTTTTACCGATTGCCTGCTGCAGCGCGGAGCCGCAAAGGTGGTTGGCGTGGACGTGGGCCACGGGCAGTTGCATGCGCGGTTGCGCGAGGACGAGCGTGTTGTCGCCATCGAGGGCGTCAATGCGCGTGCGTTGTCGCCGGACGATTTGCAAGAGGAGGGCGAAGAGCCATCCGAGCTGCGCTTCGACCTGATCGTCGGCGATCTGTCGTTCATCTCGCAGACGCTGGTGCTGCCTGCCGTGGTGCCTTTCCTGGCCGGCGACGGACACCTGCTGATGCTGGTCAAGCCGCAGTTCGAACTGCAGCCGGGGCAGGTCGGCAAGGGCGGCATCGTGCGCGACGAGTCGATGTATGCGGTGGTCGAAAAGCGCTTGCGCGATGCCTGCGAGGCGCTCGACCTGCGGGTGCTGCAGTGGTTCGACAGCCCCATTGCCGGCGGTGATGGCAACCGCGAGTTTTTCATTCACGCCGTGCGCGCAGTTGGCGCGAACGGCTCTTGAGGAGACGCAGGTGCGCCTTCCACTCAGTTTCGAATTCTTTCCGACCAAGACGCCCGAAGGCGCGGTCAAGCTGCGCGCGGTGCGCCAGCAGCTGTATGCGCGCAAGCCCGAGTTCTGCTCGGTCACCTACGGCGCGGGCGGCTCCACGCACCAGGGCACTTTCGGTGCGGTGCGCGAGATCCTGTCCGAAGGCGTAGATGCCGCGAGCCACTTCTCGTGCATCGGTGCCACGCGGGCCACGGTGCGCGAGCAACTCGCCGAGCTCAAGGCCATGGGTGTGAAGCGCCTCGTGGCATTGCGCGGCGACCTGCCGAGCGGTTACGGCATCGGTGGCGAATTCCTGCATGCGAGCGACCTCGTGGCTTTCATCCGCGAAGAAACCGGCCGCGATTTCCACATCGAGGTGGCGTGCTACCCCGAGGTGCATCCGCAGGCGCGTTCGCCTGAAGCCGACATGCAGGCCTTCGCCGCCAAGGTGAAGGCCGGGGCCGACTCGGCGATCACGCAGTATTTCTTCAGTCCCGAGGCCTACTTTCGCTTTGTCGACGAGGCCCGCAAGCTGGGGCTCGACACGCCCATCGTGCCCGGCATCATGCCGATCACCAGCTCGACGCAGCTCATGCGCTTTTCGGATGCCTGCGGCGCCGAGATCCCGCGCTGGATCCGGCTGCGGCTGCAGGGCTTCGGCGATGACACGGCATCCATCAAGGCTTTCGGCCTCGACGTGGTGACCGAGCTTTGCGCGCGTCTGCGAGACGGCGGCGCACCGGCGCTGCATTTCTACACGATGAACCAGTCAACCGCGACGCTGGCTGTTTTGGAGCGCCTCGATTGAGGGAGGCGCGCGCAGGAGCAGCAAGTTCGCTGCGCGCGGCGTTTCGCGTCGCGCTTGTGGTGGCGACCTGCGCCATGGCCGGCTGTGCCATGCCTCCCGCAACCGAGGGCGGCCAGCCGGAGAAGGACGCCAAGCTCCTGCCGCTGCCGCGCCAGTTGGCTGTGCCGCCGGGCGCGCCGGCTCGATCGAGCGTGCCGTCGGTGCGCTACGACCTGGCCGTGTCGGGTAGCGGCGAGCTGGGGCCGGACGACGGCGTGCCTGGCGACGGGCCCCGCGAGATCTTCGAGCGCGGCGGGGCGTCCTGGTACGGCATTCCGTTCCACCAGCGCAAGACCGCGAGCGGCGAGCGCTTCGACATGATGGCCATGACCGCGGCCCACAAGACCTTGCCGTTCAATACCCGTGTCTGCGTGCGCAGCCTGGTCAACGGCAGCGAGGTGCTAGTGCGCATCACCGATCGTGGGCCGTATGCGCAGGGCCGCATCATCGACCTGAGCCGGGGCGCCGCCGAGCGCATTGGGCTGATCGGGCTTGGAATCAAGCAGGTTGCGCTGACGATCGTCGACCACGAGGGCATGCGCTGCGGGGGTGCCGAGGTCGAGGTGGCGGACGCGCAGGCGCCAGTGGCCTCCCCCTCACCTGGACGCCGCCAGGCGAAAGTGCCGCCGCGCGGCCGCCGATAAGCCCTGAAGAAGACCCGCAAGGGAGAGGCTAGCCCCCAGCGTCGAGCGAGAAGGCGGCGTGCCGATCCTGGGCCAGCCGCTCCACCAGCTGGGGCAGGGCGGCGGCCAGCAGCGGCTTCAGCGTATAGGGCGGATTGATCAGGAACATGCCGCTGGCCGGAAGGCCTGGGCGCTGCGTTTCGCCCGTGGGCGTGGTGGTCAGCTTGCTCGACTTGACCGTGAGCGTGGCGTGCAGCCAGGGCTTGCCGGCTTTGGTGGCCAGCGTTTTGAGCCGCCGCGGCAGGTCGTGCGCCTCGGGCCGCGGAATGATCGGGTACCAGATGGCGTAGGTGCCGGTTGCAAAGCGCTTGAGCGCCTCGGCCGCGAAGTCGAGCACGCGGCCGTAGTCGCTTTTGATCTCGTAGCTCGGGTCCATCAGCACCAGCGCACGGCGCGAAGGCGGCGGCAGGAACTTGGTGGCGCTGCCGAAGCCGTCTTCGCGCAGCACCGCGATCTGGCGACCCGCCTCAAGTTGCGCGATGTTCGCGTCCAGCGTGCGGGCATCGGTCGGGTGTAGCTCGAACAGCTTGAGCTTGTCGTGGTCGCGCAGCAGATGCTGCACGATAAAAGGCGAGCCGGGGTAGATGCGGGCGCCGCCCTTGGGGTTGAAGTCGTGGATCACGCTCAGGTAGCGCGCAATCGCATCGGCCAAGGGGGCTTCGGCTTCAGGTGTTGCTACCTTTTTGGTAGCTGACTTTGCAGCCGGAGCAGGGGCGGCAGGTGCTTTCTTCTCGGAAAGCAGGCGCAATATGCCTTCGGCCGCTTCGCCGCTAGTGCCGGCGTAGTCCCCGTCGAGCCGGTACAGGCCGGCGCCGGCGTGGGTATCGACCACGGTCAGCGCTGCTTCTTTTTCGAGCAGGTGGTCGAGTGTGGCAATCAGCACCGTGTGCTTGAGCACGTCGGCGTGGTTGCCGGCATGGAACGCGTGGCGGTAACTGAACATAGGGTCGATGGTAACGGCTTGGGCGGGTGGCGCGCTCAATTTGCCCGGATTGGCCGATTCTTCGTATAATCGCGGGCTTCGCAGCGTTTTTGTAGCCCCGCGGCGAAGATCAACTTCCCACCTAAGAGATTCCCGTCAGAGGAACGCCGACCGTGGAAAAGGGCTCGCCAAACCCTCTTTTCAAGAGAAAAACTCATGACCAAAACGTTCAGCGCCAAGCCCGCTGACGTGACGCACGAGTGGTTTGTGATTGACGCGACCGACAAGGTCCTCGGACGAGTAGCCAGCGAAGTTGCTCTCCGTTTGCGCGGCAAACACAAGGCCATTTACACGCCTCACGTCGATACCGGTGACTTCATCGTCATCATCAACGCCGCGCAACTGCGCGTCACCGGCGCCAAGTCGATCGACAAGGTGTACTACCGTCATTCGGGCTATCCCGGCGGTATCACGGCGACCAACTTCCGCGACATGCAATCCAAGCACCCGGGCCGCGCCCTGGAAAAGGCTGTCAAGGGCATGCTGCCCAAGGGCCCGCTTGGTTACGCGATGATCAAGAAACTCAAGGTGTACGGTGGCGCTGAGCACCCGCATACCGCCCAACAGCCCAAAGTGCTGGAACTGTAAGGAGCCTTGAGAATGATTGGTGAATGGAACAATGGCACCGGCCGTCGCAAATCGAGCGTCGCCCGTGTGTTTCTGAAAAAGGGCTCGGGCAAGATCACGGTCAACGGCAAGGACATCCAAGAGTTCTTCGGCCGCGAAACCTCGATCATGATCGCGAAGCAACCCCTGGTGCTGACCAACAACACCGAAACGTTCGACGTCATGGTCAACGTGGCTGGTGGCGGTGAATCGGGCCAAGCCGGCGCAACGCGCCACGGCATCACCCGTGCGCTGATCGACTACGACGCGAGCCTCAAGCCGGTGCTGAGCCAGGCTGGCTACGTCACGCGCGATGCACGTGAAGTCGAGCGTAAGAAGGTCGGTTTGCACTCTGCACGCCGCCGCAAGCAGTTCAGCAAGCGCTGATACTGTTCGCTACGGACAAGAGCCGCCTTCGGGCGGCTTTTTCATTGCAGCACCTTGGTAGTGGTGTGTTCGACCCCACTTTCCATGGGTGCTCGCTGCCGTCGTCCAGCCAGGAATGCGGCATTGCAGTAGCATTGGTTCATTGGCCGCATGTCCGGCCCCCCAAGGAGTTACCCCACATGAGCGCTGTTGCCGAAAACATCCAGACCCAGATGCCCGAACCGATTGTCTTCACCGACAGCGCGGCCGCCAAGGTGGCCGACCTGATCGCGGAAGAAGGCAACCCCGATCTCAAGCTGCGCGTATTCGTGCAGGGCGGTGGGTGCTCGGGCTTTCAGTATGGTTTCACCTTCGATGAAATCACGAATGAAGACGACACCACCATGACCAAGAACGGTGTGTCGCTGCTGATCGACGCCATGAGCTACCAGTACCTGGTCGGCGCTGAGATCGACTACAAGGAAGATCTGCAGGGCGCCCAGTTCGTGATCAAGAACCCGAACGCCACCAGCACCTGCGGCTGCGGATCGAGCTTCTCGGCCTGAGCCGGTCGTCCTTGCGTTCTTTGAAGAGCCGCCTTTGGGCGGCTTTTTGCTGGGCGCAGGGCCCACTCGCTCGGCTCAAGCGGGATAGATCGCGCCTAGGACGCGAGCGCCGAGCGCTCCCGTGACGCTGGCAAGGTTCCCTGCCTCGCGCCGCACAGTGCTGCGCGCCAGCCAGGCAAACGCCGCGGCCTCGACCTGCTGCGGCGGCAGGCCGTGCTTCGAGGAGGGGTCCACTTCAACGCCCGGCAGCAGCGCGCGCAAGCGAGCAAGCAGGTGGTCGTTCAAGGCGCCGCCGCCGCAAACAATCAGCACCTTGCTATTGTTTCCGTAGCTCAGGAGGTCGGCCGCGCACACGCTGGCAGTGAATTCGGCCAAGGTGGCCTGCACGTCGGCGGCCGCGGCGTTTGCCGCTGTGCCGAGGCACGCGGAAAGCCAGCTGGGGTTGAACAGGTCGCGTCCCGTGCTTTTGGGCGGCAGCTTCGCGAAAAAAGGCTCGGCCCGCAGCCGTGCGAGCAGTTCGGGAAGCACCTGTCCGCTGGCCGCCCATTGGCCGGCGTCGTCGAAGGGCTGGCCAGTGTGAAGCTGGCACCAGTGATCCATCAGGGCATTGCCAGGCCCGCAATCGAAGCCAAGCACGGCAGGATCTCCCGGCGCATCGGCGGGTGGCAGCAGGCTCAGGTTGGAAATGCCGCCGATGTTCAGCACCGCCACGGATTGGCCGGCCCGCGCGAAGAGTGCGCGGTGAAAGGCCGGCACCAGCGGGGCACCCTGGCCGCCGGCCGCGAGGTCGCGGCTGCGGAAGTCCGCCACCACCTCGATACCGGTCAACTCGGCCAACAGCGAGGGATTGTTGAGTTGCAGCGTGTAACCGACGCCATCGAATTCGGTGGGCCGGTGGCGCACCGTCTGACCGTGGGCGCCGAGAGCAGCGATCTTGCTGCCTGAAGTGCCGCCGTCCGCCAGGAGTTGGCCCACCACGCCGGCATAGATCCGGGCGAGGCCATTGCCGGCCAAGGCTGCGCGATGCAGTTCGTTGTCGCCGGGCGTGTTCAGAGCCAGCAGCTCGGCTCGCAGCGCGTCAGGAAAGGGGGCGGTGGCGTAGGCCTGCACGGACATGCGGCCGTGCGAGAAGTCGGCCAGTACGCCATCGACCCCGTCGAGCGACGTGCCGGACATCAGGCCGATGAACAGTTCGCCGGCGGCCATTGCTGAATAAGAGGGCGATCGCGACGAACGCCGTGCGCTGCGACTCAGTCCGCGCTGGCCTGGATGACCGAGAACGCGGCAGCCAGTTCGGTGCGGGCACCCACGGCGATGCGCTCGAAGGCGGGCCGCAAGGCCGCGGTGATGGGGGCGCCGCCCTCTTGGGCAATCGAGGCCGGATCCTGGTATTCGCCGTTCACGCGGAACTCGAAATGCAGGTGGGGGCCCGTCGCCCAGCCGGTGGAGCCCACTGCACCGATCGTCTGGCCCTGGCTGATGCTTTCGCCGGCCTTGACGTCGACCCGGCTCAGGTGGGCGTAAGCCGTCTGCTGGTTGTTGCGGTGCTTGATGATGACGATGTTGCCGTAGCCGTTCTGCGTGCCGGCGAAATCGACCGTGCCATCGCCGACGCTGCGAACCGCGGTGCCCGTTGGCGCCGCAAAGTCGATGCCGTTGTGCTGGCGCCAGCTGTTGAGAATCGGGTGCATGCGCATCGCGAAGCCGCTGGACACGCGCGAGAACTCGACCGGCGAGCTCAGGTAGGCCTTGCGCAGGCTGTCGCCGTTCGGGCGGTAGTAGCTGCCCTTCTGGCCCTGCGGCTGGAACCACACGGCCTGGTGCACCTTGCCGCCGCTCTCGAACTCGGCCGAGAGTACGCGGCCGCTGCGCAGCGCCTGGCCGTCGGCCTCGAAGGTTTCATAGACCACGGCAAAGCGGTCGCCCTTGCGCAGCGAGCGCACGTCGACGTCGCCCGCGAAGATGTCTGCCAGCTGGCTTGCCACGGCATCGGGAATGCGCGCGTCGTCGGTGGCCGCGAAAAGCGATGTGCGGATGCTGCCGCTGGCCAGGCGCGAACCCGGCGTCAGGGTGTCGCGCTCCGTGATGGCGGCAAAGCCGGTCGGCGTGCGCTCGATGACAAAGCGCTTGAAGCCGCCGTCACCATCGGGAATCCAGCGGGCACTCAGCTTCTTGAGCTGGTTTTCTTGCGTGGCTTCGGCCGTGATGGTGCGCCCAGCGCGCGCGAACAGCGCATTGCGGGCTTCGCTGCTTCCGCGCACGAACGCGGTGGCGGCGGGGTCGGAAATGCCCAGGCGCTTCAACAGGGCCTCGGCCGTGTCGCTGGACCGCGTGATGTCGGTGCGAAACAGCGTGAAGCTGAAGTTCTCGAGCGATTGGCTCTGTTCTGCGAAAGACAGCGGAGCGGTCGCTTCGAGGACCTGTTGGACCGGGAGGTCGGATGCATCGGGGCCCAGGGAGGCCACCGCCAGGGTTCCGGCGCTCAGCAGGACCGCCGCAATGGCCGCGGTGATCTGCTTGGGGTAGGTACGGAACGTATAGGCCACGCGAGAAGCGAGGAGCTCCTCGGCGGCAAGAATGCCGTTGATCAAACTTTGAATTCCAGCTCAGGTTCTGCAAATCCGCGCTGCAAAGCCCAGGATGGTCAGGGCGGCAGGACGGTGCGGAAAAAGCGCCGCTTAGAATCCGGCGCTTGAATAGTCGGGCTGAGTATAGCTTCGGCAACCTGAAAATCAGCCAAAAAGCCTATGAATCCCGAATCTGTTACATCCAATGGCCTGTCCGATGGTGTAAGACGAGCGCTCGAAATATCCCTCCGCGGTGCCGACGAGCTCCTGCCCCAGGACGAGTGGGTGCGCAAGCTGCAGCACTCCGAAGCCACCGGAACGCCGTTGCGTATCAAGCTGGGGCTGGACCCCACCGCGCCGGATATCCACATTGGCCATACGGTTGTCCTCAACAAGATGCGGCAGCTTCAGGACCTGGGGCACCGGGTCATCTTCCTGATCGGCGACTTCACGACCACCATTGGCGACCCGTCGGGCCGCAACAGCACCCGCCCGCCGCTGACGCGCGAGCAGATCGAAGCCAACGCCCAGACCTACTACCGGCAGGCCAGCCTGGTGCTGGACCCCGAAAAGACCGAGATCCGCTACAACTCCGAGTGGAGCGACCCCCTGGGCGCTCGCGGCATGATCCAGCTGGCGGCCAAGTACACGGTGGCGCGGATGATGGAGCGTGACGACTTCAGCAAGCGCTTCAAGGCCGGCCAGTCGATCTCGGTGCACGAATTCCTCTACCCGCTCATGCAAGGCTACGACTCCGTGGCGCTCAAAAGCGACCTTGAGCTGGGCGGGACCGACCAGAAGTTCAATCTGCTCGTTGGCCGGCATCTCCAGCAGGAATACGGTCAAGAGCCGCAGTGCATACTCACTATGCCGCTGCTGGAGGGGCTTGATGGCGTCGAAAAGATGTCCAAGAGCAAGAACAACTACATCGGAATCAGCGAAGACGCCAACACCATGTTCGCCAAGGTGCTGTCGATCTCCGATGAGCTGATGTGGCGCTGGTACACGCTGCTGAGCTTCCAGTCGCTGGCGCAGATCGAGGCGCTCAGGGCGGAGATCGCGGGCGGGCGCAACCCGAAGGATGCGAAGGTGGCGCTGGCCAAGGAAATCACTGCGCGCTTCCACAGCGCGGCGGCGGCCGATGCGGCCGAGCAGGATTTCATCAACCGCAGCAAGGGCGGTGTGCCCGACGACATTCCCGAGGTGTCGCTGCAAGGCGCCCCGCTGGGCATTGCGCAACTGCTCAAGCAAGCGGGATTGGCTCCTTCGACCTCGGAGGGTAATCGGCTGATCGACGGAGGGGGCGTGCGCGTGGACTCCGTGGTGATCAGCGACAAAGCGCTCAAGCTGGCCGCGGGCCGCTATGTGGTGCAGGTCGGCAAGCGCAAGTTTGCGCGCGTGACGGTCGGCTGACGGACGGGGGAGCGGCGCCAGGCAGCGCCGCGGACCTCATCGGACCTCGATGGTGACGCGCCGGTTGCGCGGTTCGTCCACCTCGTCGGCGGTGGGAACGGCGAGTTCGCGCTCGCCGCGGCCCACAGCCTCGATGCGCTTCGCAGGGAACTGCCGCTCCACGAAGATCTGCGCCACTTCTTGTGCGCGGCGCTGCGAGAGCATGTCGTTCTGCTCGAGCGCGCCCTTGGTGTCGGTATGCCCGGTCACCACGATGTCGCTGCCGCTGCGGGTCTGCGCTGCAGCCAATGCTTCGTTCACGATTTGCTGCGACGTTGGCGTGAGCCGGGTGCCGCCCACGTCGAAATACAACGTGTAGCGCTGGGGCGGGGGTGGCTGCATGTCGAACAGGAACTTGTTCTCGGCATGCACCTTGGCCGGGTCGACCTGGTCGACTACCGGAGCGCCGGACGCGCCGACCGAGGCGGTGGCGCGCTGGTAGGGCTTGGAAAGAATCTCTTCGCCGTCCTTGACGCGTACCGCCACGGCAGAAGGCTTACCGTCCGCCTGGGGCAGCAGCACCACGCGGGTACCCGGTGCCGCACAAGCGGCGAGCAACGCCGTGATCGCCACGGCAAGAGAGGAGAGGGCGCGGGTCTTCAACACATTCATGGCTGGCCGTCGGCCTGGACGATGAAATCGGTGCCGCGGATGCCGATCGTGGCGGTTTGCGTTTCCACGCGGATCGCGTCGGGATTGGTCTTGCCGATGAGGCCGGTGATCATGCGCATCGAACCGCGCAGCAGCGAAACGAGCACGCCACCTTCATGCGTCGTGGAATTGAAATGGAATTCCTTCAAGTCCAATCGAGAAGACGGCCCGACCATCAGGGTGGTGTCGTCGCGCAGGACCACCGAGGCGGATGAGTCCGGACCCGTCACGATACGATCGACGGCGGCCAGTGCATCGCCCGCGCTGGCCGTTCGGCTCGTGCCGGCGGCGCTCAGTAGTTGAACGTTGCCGCGTACCGACTTAACGAATCCCGCCTGGGGCTCGGCGACGGGCTTGGCAACTGGCGGGCTCGAAGGACTCTGTGCTTGGGCGAACGCCGCTGCGCCACACAAGGCGAGCCCTCCCATGACGCTCGAGAATTTTTTCATCACATCACCCTCTCTGCGAATGTCTCGCGGTGAGACAAATATTAAAACGCGTGCGTACGCATAGAGCCTACCCCAGATAATCCAACAGCCAGATGTGGCCTTTTGCCTCATTTTTGCTGTCTTTATCGCTTGACGATTTTCGCCGCGCATGATCCTTACGCCCAAGACGCTGCTTCGCGTTTCCGTTGCCGTTGCCCTCGTCACGATTCTGCTCAAGGGACTGGCGGGCTACCTGACCAACTCGATGGGCTTGATCTCGGATGCCATGGAGTCGTTCGTCAATCTTGCCAGCGCCATGTTCGCGCTGGCCATGGTGACCATTGCCGCTCGGCCTGCTGACGAAGACCATCCCTATGGCCACCACAAGGCCGAATATTTCTCCTCGGGTTTCGAAGGCATCCTGATCGTCGGCGCTGCGGCGGCCATTCTCTGGGTTTCGGTGCAACGCCTGCTTTCTCCCGAGCCCCTCGAACAGCTGGGTTGGGGCTTGAGTCTTTCGGTCGTCAGTTCGGGCTTCAATGCGGCCCTTGCCTTCGCGCTGTTTCGCGCAGCTCGGTCGCACCGGTCAATTGCACTGGAGGCCGATGCGCGGCATCTCATGACCGACGTATGGACCTCGGCGGGGGTGGTGATCGGCATCGTGGCCGTGCACTTCAGCGGCTGGCTCTGGCTCGACCCGCTGCTGGCCATCGGCGTGGCGCTCAACATCGTGCGTGAAGGCGTCAAGCTGGTGTGGCGCTCATCGCAAGGGCTGATGGACGAAGCTCTCGACCCCGAGACCATCGCCACGCTGCGCACCACGCTCGACCAGTTCGCCGCCCGCCTGCCCGAAGGCGCGCGCGTGCGCTTCGACGACATGGTGACGCGGCGCGCAGGCCAGCGCCGCTTTGCCGACCTGCACATGCACGTGCCTGGCGATTGGACCCTGCAGCACGCAGCCGCCCTGCGCGACGAACTCGAGCAGACGCTGATGGATGCCGTGCCCGGATTGCGCGTGACCATCCAGTTGCTGCCGCTGGGCATGGAAGCCCGCGCCACCCAGATGGAGGGACAGGCATGAAGGCCGTGGTCCAGCGCGTGGCCAGCGCGCGTGTCGACATTGCCGGCCAGACCGTGGGTGCCATCGACGGCGGCCTGCTGGTCCTGCTCTGTGCCGAGCGCGGCGATGTGGATGTGCTGGCCGATCGCATGCTCGCAAAGCTGTTGAAGCTGCGCATCTTTTCAGATGACGCCGGCAAGATGAACCGCAGCGTGCAGGACATCGGCGGCGGCCTTCTCGTGGTGAGCCAGTTCACGCTGGCGGCCGACGTGAGTGGCGGCAACCGACCCAGCTTCACGCAGGCAGCGGCGCCCGACGAAGGGCGGCGGCTCTACGAGTACTTTGTGGCCAAGGCCCGCGCTGCGCACCCGGTGGTGGCCACGGGCGAATTCGGCGCCGACATGCAGGTTCACTTGGTCAACGACGGACCCGTGACCATTCCGCTGCAGATGCTGGCGTAGCGCTGCCCTCAGGTGCGCTCGAGCACGGCTTCCCAGAGCACCTTCGGCTCTTGGTAGCGGTGCACCGTGAGTTCCTCCAGATGCAGCATGCGCCAGCCGTGGGCAAAGAGCCGTTCCACCGCGGTGCGGTCGAAGAATCGCTTGGGTACGCCGTCCACCAGATAAAAGGAATCCTTTCCGTCGGGCGGAGGCCCGCTGGCGCCATGGCGGAAGTCGTTCACCGAATTCAGCCTGCAGAGCAGCACGCCGCCCGGGCGAAGCACGCGGTGGATCCGCCTTTCCAGGGCGAGCGTCTCGTCCCAGGCGAAGTAATGCAGCGAGAGGCTCGCGACCACCACGCCCACGCTGCCTTCCGCGTCCCCCGCGGGTAGCGGGAAGGGCGCCTCACGGAAGTCGCCGCAGTGGAACTCCGCGCCTTGCGGCACTCGAATCCGCGCGGCCGCCACGGATTCGGCCGACAGCTCGATGCCGACCACCCGCAAACCTGCGCCGACCAGCACGGCGCTGTCGGGGCCAGTGCCGCAACCCAGTTCGAGCACCGGGTCCGGTCCCGCGCGCTCGGCGACCAGCGGAAGCCAGCGCTGCAGCCACGGGTCGTTGGGCGCCGCAGCCGCAGTCATCTACCGCCCGTACGGATTGCGGATGCCGAGGCCCGCCAGGATTTCGATCTCGCGCGCTTCCATTTCCTCGGCGTCGGCTTCGCCGGTTTCGTGGTCCCAGCCCTGCGCGTGCAGCGTGCCGTGAACCAGCAGGTGCGCGTAGTGCGCGGACAGCGTTTTGCGCAGTTCTTTCGCCTCGCTGGCGACCACCGGCGCGCACAGCACCAGGTCGGCCATCACCATCGGGCTTTGCGCATAGTCGAAGGTCAGCACGTTGGTGGCGTAGTCCTTGCCGCGGAATTCGCGGTTCAGGCGCTGGCCCTCCTCGGCGTCGACGATGCGTACCGTGATCTCGCCGTCCACCTCCAGCGCATGGCGGATCCAGCGTGCCACGCTGTGGCGCGGCAACGCGGCGCGGTGCCGCTCGATCCCCTTGAAGCGCGGCGCGAATTGCAGCGAGAGAGAAAGCTGGGCCAGTGCCATGTCAGTGCGCTCCCGCACGTTTGCGCTGCCCGTCGTAGGCATCGACGATCTTGGCGACCAGCGGATGCCGCACCACGTCGGCACTGGTGAAGTGCGTGATCGCGATGCCGTTCACGCGCCGCAGCACGCGCTCGGCGTCGATCAGCCCGCTCAGTTGCTGCTTGGGCAGGTCGATCTGGCTCACGTCGCCGGTCACCACCGCCTTGGCGCCAAAACCAATGCGCGTGAGAAACATCTTCATCTGCTCGACCGTGGTGTTCTGCGCCTCGTCCAGGATCACGAAGGCGTTGTTCAGCGTGCGCCCGCGCATGAAAGCCAGAGGTGCAATTTCGAGCGCGTTGCGTTCGAAGGCCTTCTGAACTTTGTCGTAGCCCATGAGGTCGTAGAGCGCGTCGTACAGCGGGCGCAGATAGGGGTCGACCTTCTGCGTCAGGTCGCCCGGCAGAAAGCCGAGCCGCTCGCCGGCCTCCACCGCCGGGCGCGTAAGCACGATGCGCTGCACCGCGGCGCGCTCCAGCGCGTCCACGGCGCAGGCCACGGCGAGATAGGTCTTGCCGGTGCCAGCCGGTCCGATGCCGAAGGTGATGTCGTGCTTGGCGATGTTGTCGAGATACAAGGCCTGCGTGGGCGTGCGCGCGCGCAGGTCGGCGCGGCGCGTGACCAGCATCGCCGCATCCTCGTCGCCGTCGATCATCGTGCCGTCGCCTGCGAGCGTCAGCTGCACCACGGCGGGGTCGATGGAGCGCTGGGCAATTTCGTACAGTGCCTGCAGCACGTCCATTGCTCGCTGCGCAGGGGCCTTGGGCCCCTCGACCTTGAACTGTTCGTGGCGGTGCGCAATCTTCACGCCCAGCGCTTCCTCGATGCGGCGCAGGTGCGCGTCCAGAGGTCCGCACAAGTGGCCGAGGCGCGAATTGTTCAGTGGGGTAAAGGTGTGTCGCAGAATCACGCGGTATCCATTTCCATCTTTTTGGCAGCCCTATGCAAGACCAGCCATGCTCGAAAAAACGCAATCCAAAGCGGGGAACACCGCGGAACCGGCTTTGCCGGGCCGCCGGTGTTGCCCCTTTGAGGGGGGAGGCGGCTACACGAAGTGAGCAAGCAACGGGGGTGGGCCAATGATAGGCAAACTCACCGGCGTACTGGCCGAACGCAACCCGCCGCAGGTGGTGGTGGACTGCAACGGCGTCGGCTACGAGGTCGATGTGCCGATGAGCACGTTCTACAACCTGCCTGGCACCGGAGAGCGTGTTTCACTGCTCACTCACTTCGTGGTGCGCGAGGACGCGCAGATTCTCTACGGTTTCGGCACCGCCGAGGAGCGTGCGGCTTTTCGCCAGCTCATCAAGATCACCGGCGTGGGTCCGCGCACGGCGCTCGGCCTGCTCTCGGGCATGAGCGTGGGCGAGCTGTCGCAGGCCATTACCACGCAGGAGCTCGGCCGGCTCGTGAAGATCCCGGGCATCGGCAAGAAGACCGCCGAGCGCCTGCTGCTCGAACTCAAGGGCAAGCTCGGCGCCGACATCGGCCTGCCCGCGCATGCCGCCTCCGACGCGCAGGCCGACATCCTCCAGGCGCTCATTTCGCTGGGCTACAGCGACAAGGAAGCCGCACTCGCGCTGAAGGCATTGCCCAAGGATGCGACGGTGAGCGAGGGCATCAAGCTGGCGCTGAAGGCGCTGGCGAAGTAGGTCGAAGGCGCGGGAGCCGGTCATGCCCAATTGCGATTTTTATGCGACGAAGGAAGACCACGAAGGCTTGCTCACGTGGCTTTTCGCGGAAGAGAGCTGCGACGTGTATGAACTTGCGTCCGACTTCGAGCAGCCACTGAAGTGCTTCCGCTCTGCGGCGGAGGTGCTGGCGCAATTCGAGCGCAGCTACGCCAACGGCAGAAAGTGGCGCTCCGTGCACCTGCAGCTGTATGTGCGGGGCGCGGGACCCGTCTTCATGCCCCGACGCGTGGCGCTGGACCCGCAGGCTTGTGGCGGCGCCACCTTCCGCTACAACGCCGATGGATGGGGCCTGGTGCAGCTTTACCTGAGCTCCGCTTCCGCGGGTGACGTGCGGCTGGAAGACTCGCACACCAATCACAACTCGCTCACGCGCGCGCAATTGTGGGCGGACACAGCGGACGGTCTGGGCGCGATCGAGGATTGGGACTTCGCAAAGATCACGTCCTTTTCATCCAGGTTCAATCGCGAGATCCGGAAACGCGGTGTCGCCAAGGTCGGTAGCCGGGCCGTGTTCCCGGGCGCGCTGAAGCTGTGGGACATCGGCGCGGCCATGGGGCCGTACAAGCCCGGCGAGTACACGCTCCAGCGAGCGGAAACGTAGCGCCCGCGGCGGTACTCAGGGGTGGATCTTCTCGCCCCTGGCGAGCATTTCGACGAACTGCGAAATACGCCGCGCCCGGGTCTCGGGCTTCTTTGCGCCCTGCGTGCGGAACAGCACCGAATAGCGGTTGCGTGAATCGAGCTTGGCAAAGAAGGCTGCGGCCTTGGGATTTGCGTCGAGGGCGGCCTGCAGGTCCGGTGGCACGGTAGCGACGCTCTGGGCGTCGTAGGCCACATCCCAGCGGCCGTCGGCGCGGGCGCGGTCAACCTCGGCCAGGCCGGCAGGCTGCATCCGGCCTTCCTGGATCAGCTTCAGCGCCTTGTCGCGGTTGATCTTCGACCAGGTGCTGCGCAACGTGCGCGGGGTGAAGCGCTGCAGAAAGTGCTTGTCGTCTTCCGCCTTGCGCTGCCCGTCGATCCAGCCGTAGCACAGCGCAACCTCGAGTGCCTCTGCGTGGTTGACCGACGCGATGCCGCTGTCCTTCCTGGCCATTCGCAGCCATACGCCGGCTGCGGCGGCATGGTGTCGCTTGAGCCACCGCTCCCATGAGGCGGCGGTGGTGCATTCGACGGGCGTGTCGTGCGGAACGCGCTCGGCCGCCATCGCTTTCTTTGCCCTTGTACTTGCGCGTGCCGTGCTCACGGCACCCACCAGTAGCGCAGCGCATGAAAGTAGATCGGCGCCGCGAAGATCACCGAGTCGAGCCGGTCGAGCATGCCGCCATGGCCTTCGATCATCGAGCCCCAGTCTTTCACGCCGCGGTCGCGCTTGATGGCCGACATCACCAGACCGCCGAAGAAGCCCATGAGGCAGATGGTGAGCGCCATCAGCGCGGCCTGCCAGGGGTTGAACGGCGTGGCCCAGTAGAGCGCGGCGCCCAGGGCGGTGGCGCTGGCCACGCCGCCGACCAGGCCTTCCCAGGTCTTGGAGGGCGAGAGTTCGGGCGCCACCTTGCGTTTGCCGAAGAGCTTGCCCCACACGTACTGCAGCACGTCGCTGCCCTGAACCACGATCACGAGAAATGCAATCAGCAGCAGGTTGCGGCCTTCGAAACCGGGGATCTGCAGCGTGAGAAGCGCGGGTACGTGGCTGATGCAGAACACGCAGATCATCAGGCCCCACTGGATCTTCGAGGTGCGTTCCAGAAAGCGCTGCGTGTCGCCGCCCACCGCTGCAAGAATCGGCAGCACGAGAAAAGCGTAGACCGGAATGAAGATCGAATAGAGCCCGTACCAGTCGATCCACACCAGGAAATATTGCACCGGCAGCCCGATGTAGAAGGCCGCAGCAATCGCATGATGGTCGCCGCGCCGCGTGTAGGCCAGGCTGATGAACTCGCGCAGCGCGTAGAAGGAGATCAGGTAGAAGAGCACGATTACGCCGCCCTTGCCGAAAGCGAAGGCAACGCCGATCACCGCCACCATCAGCCACCACGCGTTCACTCGCGCATTGAGGTTGTCGATCACCGAGTTGGGCTGGCCTTGCGCCACGCGCCACTTGAGCAGCGCGCCAATGGTCGAGGCAAGAATCAGCACGCCGGCAACACCGCCGAACAATTGCAGCGTGGTCTGGGTCGAGGGCGAGATGTTCATGGCGTCGTGGTGGCTGCTTTTTCTTGTTCCGGCACGCGGTCGTATTCGGGGCGCAGGTCGAGCATGGCGGCGCGTGCGCGCGCGATGAAGCTGGCCTTGTCTTCGCCCTCGGCCAGCTGGATGGGCGCGCCGAAGCGGACCGTGCAGGCGAGTGGAATCGGCACCAGCGTGCCCTTGGGCAGCACACGCTTCAGGTTCTCGATCCACACCGGCACCAGACGCACGTTGGGGCAGGCGCGCGCCAGGTGATAGAGGCCGCTCTTGAGCGGCAGCAGGATCTCGTCGCCGGTGTTGCGCGTGCCTTCGGGAAACATGATGAGCGAGTCGCCGCCCTCCAGCGCCTCCTTCATCTGATCGACCGGGTTGCCGCCCTGGCCCGAGCCGTCGCGCCGGATCATGAGTGCGTTGAACACGTCCGCGCCGATGAACTGCCGTACCTTGGAAGCCATCCAGTAGTCCTGCCCGGCCACGGGCCGCGTCAGTGCGCGTAGGTCGGGCGGCAGCGTGGCCCACAGCAGCACGAAGTCGCCATGGCTCGTGTGGTTGGCGAAGTACAGCGTCTGCTCGGCCTTGGGCGTGGTGCCGCTCCAGATGGCGCGCACGCCGGTCAGCAGGCCGGCCGCGCCGATGATCAGCTTGCCTGCGACGATGGCGAGCGCGCGGCGCAGCGCCGTGCTTTCGGGCGGCCGCTCTTTTTCGTTGATGTTGTTGTTTTCTTCAGTCACGACAGGTCCTGTGTCATCAAGGCAAGGAGAAACATCGCGCTCTGGCAAACCACGACGATGGCATGGCGCTGCATGAGCTGCCGGGTGCCTTGCACGCGGTCATCGAGGGGGCGGAGGGCAGCGGGCGTGTTTGCGTTGCGCAGGCCGAGCCGCTCGAGCGCGCTGTCGAGCGCATCCAGCGAAACGATGGCGCCGCGTGCTAGGTCGCCGAACAGGGTCTGGTCGAGCCGCAGCCTGAACGCGAAATAGCGCTCGAGTGCGCCCAGCACCGCCACCGCGCCAAAGCTCATGGCGGCGGTGGTCGAGAGCGAGCGCATTGTGAGCGCAAGCACCAGCGCTGCAATGCACATGAGTGCAAAACCCCATACTGCCAGCACCGCTGCGGCGCGCAGCAGCCCGGCCAGCGCCGCGCAGGTGGCGCGTTCGTTGTCAGTCATGTGGCGGCGCTCCTGGCACAGTGGTGGCCAGCGGCTCGAGCGAGACCCGCCAGGCCGGGCGCAGCACGATTTGCGGCCGGGCGAGGCGTACCGTGTCCTCGGCTTGCGCCAGACCGCCCGCCGAGCCGTAGCGTCCCAGCCATGCAATGACCGCCGCGGCGCTGCGCGAAAAGCCCAGCGCGCAGCACACCCATACCGGTGCGCCTTCGGGATTGAGGCGCTGGCCTTCGATGACCGCCGCGGCACGTTGCAGCCGCACGGTCGGCGGCACCGTCAGGTCGAGGATCGGCACACAGCGCGCATGCGGCACACCTGCGGTCGTCTGCAGCTCGGCGCAAAGGCTCACGAGCCGGGGCTTGCCGGCAGCGATCCATTCCGCCGTCGTCGGCAAGCGGCCAAGACGCAGGCCCGGCACCACTTCAACCGATGCTGGCAGCTTGTGCGTCCAAAGCCACGCATTGACGGCCGCGCCCAGCCGGTAGGGCGCAAAGAGCCAGCGCGCAGCCCAGCCCATGCGGCCGCAGCTGTTCATCTGGAAACCTCGGGCGCCTAAGCCGATGTAGTTGAGCGCCACCAGCGCCAGAGAAGCCGCGGGCCAGGCGAGCCACAGCCACACACCGCCGCCATACAAGGCAGCCGCAAGAATCAGCGCCGCGCCGGCGGCATAGAAACCCGCGAGCTTCAAGCGCTGCGCATCGCGCGTGCATTGCCAGGCGCGCCGCATCGATACCGTACGCGCGAGCGGCCACAGCCAGACACAGAACACGCCGAGTAGCGCGCCCGTGGGAATGTCGATGAAATGGTGCTGCCAGGTCGTGAGTACCGAGGCACAGATGGCGAACGCCCACACGTGCAGCACCAGCCTTGCCCAGGCGGCGCGAACGAATTGCCGGTACCAGTCCCACAGAATGACCGCCAGCGCAATATGCAGCGAAGGCGCCTGGTTGTAGGGCTGGTCGAAGCCGCGCAAGGCATTGAAAAGGAATGCCGGTGCGCCTTCCACCGCCGGCTGTCCGAAGCTGAAATGCAGCGGCCAAAGGACGAAGCAGGTGCAGGCGATGAGCGTGGCGCTCACCAGCCGCAGCGCATGCCGGTCGAGCGTGTGCTTGCTGCGCGCAAGAAAGAGCGAGAGCGCGTAGAAGACGTTGATCGTCCAGTACGGAAAAATGGTCCAGGCCCAGAAGGGCAGCTGCCGCTCCCATTCGAAGGCCATCGAAGGCACCTGCGCGCGCGTGGTGGCCCACCAGTTGGCAAGGCCGTAGGTCGCATAGAAGAGCGGCCCCAGGAACACCAGCCACGGGGCGGCCCGCTTCCAGGGGCGCTGCGCCAGCCACTCCTTCATTTCGCGCCAAGCCCCGAGGTCATGCCACCCGCACCGCAAGCGAGACGGTGAAGATGCCCCACTCGTCGACGCGCTGGTCGATCTTGCGGAAACCGGCTTCTTCCACCAACTGGTCCATCTCGGCCTGCGTGCGGCGGCGCATCACCCAGGCCTCACCCTGGCGGTGGCTGGTGAGCGCGCGCGCAATCATCTCGAGCTGCGGATGCCAGGGCTGGCCGGTGTAGACCAGGTAGCCGCGGTCTTCCACCGCGTCGCCCACGCCCGCAAGCGAGCGCCGCACCATCTCGTTGTCGGGGAACAGCTCGTAGAGGCCCGACACCACGGCCAACGTGGGGCGCGGCGTCACGGTGGCCAGGCTGATGCGGTCGAAGGCATCGGCCTGCACGAACTGCGCCACGTCTTCCAGTCCTTTCTCGGCGATCAGCGCGCGGCCGTCGCGCACGTTGATGTCGCTGTAGTCGCGCAGCAGGATCGAGCTGGCCTTCACGGGGCTCGCAGCCACCGCGTCGAGCACGTAGCGGCCATGGCCGGCCGCGATGTCCATCACGCGCACCTCGCGGTGCATTTCGGCCAGGCGTTCCATTGCGATGCGGATCAGCTCCTCGACATGGATCTTGCGCTGCCGGATGCCGCGCCACCCGATCGAGTTCAGGTAGGTGTTGTCGATGGAGCGGCCCAGCGGGCCCTTGCCTTGCGGGTGGTTGCGGTAGACATAGTCGAGCGTGCTGCCCGAATCGAAACCGGTGGCATGGCCCAGCGCGACGCCGCTCGACAGCTTGCCGCCGATGCGCAGGCCGGCGCGCGTCATGGCCCAGTAGGCGCCGCGCGGCGACATTGGCGCCAGCGGCTCCGCCAGCGCGCGAGACTCGTCCGCGGTGTTGCCGCTGAGGTGCGCCGCGCGCAGGTCGACCGGCGTGGGCGGCTGGTCGAACAGCTGCAGAATGAATTCCCGAATCGCTTGCACCGCCGGTGCGCGGTCCTTCTCGCCCAGCGTGTCGTGAAAGAAGCCCGGCAGTTCCATCTTGGTCTTGATGGCGCTGCCCAGCCGCTCGAAGAACTGGTGCTGTGGCTTGTGGTGCACCACCCAGTCCGCGCCCGAGATCAGCAGCTGCACCGGCAAGGTGATGGCATTGGCATCGGCCACCACGCGGTCGGCCGCTTCATAGAGGCCGAGCAGGATGTTGACGGCAATCGGGCGCGAGATCAGCGGATCGCTCTCGTAGCTGGCGATGCGCTCCGGGTCGTGCGTGAGGAACTTCGCCTTCACATAGCTGTTGACGAAGAACAGGCCGCGCAGCTTGTGCATCAGGCCCAGCCCAGCGCGCGCGAACGGCACGTAGAGCTTGACCTTGAAGGCGGGCGAGGCCAGCGTGAGCCCGCGCACCTTGGGCGCGTAGTCATGCGCCCAGGTGGAGACCAGCACGGCTCCCACGCTTTGCGCAATCACGTGGACGTCGTGCTCCGCCACGCCGTGCGCGCTGCCGATGTGCTGGACGAAGGTCTGCACGTCGCGCACGGAGGTCGCAAAGCTCGGGCTGTAGCCGCGCTGGCCCGGCGAGCGCCCGTGGCCGCGCGCGTCCCAGGCAAAGAAGTCGAAATCGGGCAGGTCGAGTTCGTCGACGAGGTGCGCCATGCGCGCACCATGCTCGTGGCCGCGGTGGAACAGAACGATGGCGCCGCGGCGCGCTTTGCCGGTGGCCGGCCAGTGCCGGTAGAAGAGCGATTCGCCGTCGTGCGTGCGGAACTGGCGCTCTTGCGGAATGCGTGGGTTGGTGTTGGTGTTTGTGTCGGTCATCGAATCCCTGTCGCTATTGGCTATTGTTTTGTTCGTTGTATTCAGGTTTATGCGGCCTCGGCCAGCGCGCGCCGGATGCGGTTGACCACCGTCCAGGCCACCAGCACGGCAAGAAGGGGCATCAGCCACGCCGACCAATCCGGCAGGGGCCAGCCCAGCGCCACATAGAGGCCAAGCGCGCCGAAAACGAAGGCGCGGTCGCTCTTGCCGAGCGGCCCGTCGTAGCGGCGCGAAGCCCCCACCGTGAGGCCCAGCGCGCCGGCGAATTCGCTCAAACCCGCGAGCACGATCACCGTGCCGACCCAGAACGGGCTGAACGGCTGCACAAGCGCAAACGGCAGGTACAGCGCGGCGTCGGAGACCACGTCGGTCAGTTCGTTGAGGAAGGCGCCGAGCTTGCTTTGCTGCCCATGCTCGCGCGCCAGCATGCCGTCGATGGCGTTGAAAGCCATGCGCACGAACATCCAAGCCGGAATCAGCGCGAAGGCAGCCAGCGAGGGAGCGGCAAAGAACAGCCAGAGCCCGAGTGCGACCGACACCGCGCACGCGGCCAGGGTGACCTGGTTCGCTGTGATGCCCATGGCATGCAGGCGGCCGACGAGCGGCCGCAGCAGCGCCTGGAACCGAGGCTTCAGTTCGTAGATCGACACCCTTGGCTTCCCCTCGTTTGTTATATGGCCGAAGCATTCTGCCAGTGAGCAGGCACTAAACTCACAAACGCAAAACCCTCTCCCATGACCATTCAGACTGACGACTTCGCGCCCGCGCCCCCACGCGTGGTGTCCGCCGCCCCCGCTTCGCCCCAGGAAGAGGCCATCGAGCGGGCGCTGCGTCCCAAGCTGCTCGATGAATACGTCGGGCAGGCCAAGGTGCGCGAGCAGCTCGAAATCTTCATTGGCGCCGCCCGCAAGCGCAAGGAAGCGCTCGATCACGTGCTGCTCTTCGGCCCGCCCGGCCTCGGCAAGACCACGCTGTCGCACATCATCGCGGCCGAGCTGGGCGTGAACCTGCGCCAGACGTCCGGCCCGGTGCTCGAAAAGCCCAAGGACCTGGCGGCGCTTTTGACCAACCTCGAGCCGAACGACGTGCTCTTCATCGACGAGATCCATCGCTTGAGCCCGGTGGTCGAGGAAATCCTCTATCCCGCGCTAGAGGACTACCAGATCGACATCATGATCGGCGAAGGCCCCGCGGCGCGCAGCATCAAGCTCGATTTGCAGCCCTTCACGCTGGTGGGCGCCACCACCCGCGCCGGCATGCTCACCAATCCGCTGCGCGACCGCTTCGGCATCGTGGCGCGGCTGGAGTTCTACACGCCGGAAGAACTGGCGCTCATCGTGCGTCGCAGCGCCGGGCTGCTCAAGGTGGAGACCGACACGGCTGGCGGCTTCGAGATTGCGCGCCGTTCGCGCGGCACGCCCCGCATCGCCAACCGCCTGCTGCGGCGCGTACGCGACTACGCCGAGGTGAAGGGCAACGGGCGCATCACCGAAGAGATCGCCCACAAGGCGCTCGCCATGCTCGACGTCGATCCGCAAGGCTTCGACCTGATGGACCGCAAGCTGCTGGAGGCCGTGATCCACCGCTTCGACGGCGGCCCCGTGGGGCTGGACAACGTGGCGGCCAGCATCGGCGAGGAGCCGGGCACCATCGAGGACGTGATCGAGCCCTACCTCATTCAGCAGGGCTACCTGCAGCGCACGCCGCGCGGCCGCATCGCCACATTGGCGGCCTACCGCCATCTCGGTGTGGCGCCGCCCTCGAGCCGCTCCGACGGCCAAGACCTATTTGGAGTTTGAAACCATGCACACGCATGATCTGAGTGCTTGGCAGCACGACCACCACTTTGGCGCAGGCAACGAATCGGCCGAGCGCAGCACCCGCCACGTGATGTGGATCACCATCGCCGCGATGGTGGTCGAGATCGGCGCCGGCTGGTGGTTCAACTCCATGGCCCTGCTGGCCGACGGCTGGCACATGAGTTCGCACGCGCTGGCCATCGGTTTGAGCGCTTTCGCCTATGCGGCCGCGAGGCGCTACGCACGCGATCCGCGGTTCGCCTTCGGCACCTGGAAGATCGAGGTACTGGGCGGCTTTGCCAGCGCGCTGATGCTGCTGGGCGTTGCGGCGCTGATGGTGGTGGGCTCCATCGAGCGGCTTCTCTCGCCCTCGGCCATCCACTACCGCGAAGCCGTGGCGGTGGCCGTGCTCGGGCTGGTGGTCAACCTGGTCTGTGCGCGGCTGCTGGGATCGGCGCACCATCACGGGCATGGTCACGACCATGGGCACGGGCACGGCCATGCGCACCACGATCACGGCCATGGCCACGACCTGAACCTGCGCTCCGCCTACCTGCACGTGGTGGCCGATGCCGCCACCTCGGTGCTCGCCATTGCCGCGCTTCTCGGCGGCTGGTTCTTCGGCTGGGCCTGGCTCGACCCGGCCATGGGCATCGTCGGCGCGGTGCTGGTGGCCGTCTGGGCCAAAGGCCTGCTCAAGGAAACCGGCCGCGTGCTGCTCGACCGCGAGATGGACCACCCCGTCACGGCCGAGATCCGCGAAGGCGTGGAAACCATGCTGGCCGATTCGGAAACCCGCGTGGCCGACCTGCACGTGTGGCGCGTGGGCCGCGAGGCCTATGCCTGCGCGCTCACGGTGGTGACGCATTCCGCCACGCTCTCGGCCGACGAGGTGCGCGCCTGCTTTTCGATGCACGAGGAAATTCGCCACTCGACCGTGGAAATCCAGCGCTGCGCCCCTTGAGTCGGTTGCAGCGCATTGCCTCCGGGCCACGCGTCACCGGAATGTCACTGGAACGCCATCGCGCCGTCATGCATTGGTGGGAGCCTACCCGTCCATGCAACGCGACGATGCTTTCCTCCGCGCATGGCGCGACACCGCGACCCGGGCTTCTGATCCGGAGGACGATGATCTTGCGCGGCCGCCGCTGCGCTTTCGCACCCTCTGGATCTCCGACCTGCACCTGGGCACCCCCGGCTGCCAGGCTCGCGCGCTGCTCGATTTCCTGAAGCACACCGAGTGCGAAACGCTGTTCCTGGTCGGCGACATCATCGACGGCTGGCAGCTCAAGCGCCACTGGTACTGGCCGCAAGCGCACAACGACGTGATCCAGAAGCTGCTGCGCAAGGCACGCAAGGGCACCCGCGTGATCTTCATTCCGGGGAACCATGACGAGTTCGCGCGCAAGTACCTGCACCACAACTTCGGCGGCATCGACGTGGCCGAAGAGTGGATCCACGAGACCGCCGACGGCCGCAAGCTCTGGATCATTCACGGCGACCTGTTCGACGGTGTGATCCAGTGCGCCAAGTGGCTCGCGCATGTGGGCGATTCGCTCTATGAATTCACGCTCAAGCTCAACCGCCACCTCAATTCGCTGCGAGCGCGCATGGGGCTGCCGTACTGGTCGCTTTCAAAGTACCTCAAGGGCAAGGTCAAGCGCGCCGTGAGCTACGTGGGCGACTTTGAAAACGCCGTCGCGCGCGAGGCCCGCAAGCGCGGTGTGCAGGGCGTGGTCTGCGGCCACATCCACCATGCCGAGATGCGCGATATCGACGGCATCCTCTATTGCAACGACGGCGACTGGGTCGAAAGCCTCACGGCGTTGGCCGAGCATGCCGACGGCACGCTGGAGATCATCGACTGGGCGCAGCATATGCCGGTGCCCGCGAAGACGGGTGCGCCACGCGAAGCCGTGGCCGCCTGAGCGGTCGAGGCCGCTGCGGCGCCAAGGCGCCTGGGACATGAGAAGCGCCGCATCTCCCCTCGCGCAATTTCGCGGTGGTGGTCCGCCGCTCACCGACGTGTCGTGTCGAGTAATGTCACGGGCGGGCTGTCGTTGCCCCATGCGCCGCGAATGAAGGTGAGCACCGCGGCTACGTCGGCCGCGTCGAGCGCCTGCCCGAAGGGCGGCATGCCGTAGGGGCGCGGATTGCCTTGGGTGGAGGGCAGGTAGCCGCCGTGCGCAATCACCTGGATCAGGTTGGCCGTTTGCGCCATGTTCACGGCCCGGTTGCCCGCCAGTGGCGGAAAGGCGCCCGGCTCGCCCTGGCCCTGGTCCCCGTGGCAATAGGCGCAGCGCTGGTCATAGATCTTCTGGCCGCGGGCCATGGTGCCGGCATCGCGGCGCGTGGCGTTGGTGACGGTGCGCATCACCGGTTGCGCCGTTACACCGGGCAGGTCTTTCAGGTAGCTGGCTATCGCGCCCAGGTCGGCGTCGCTCAGGTATTGCGTGCTGCGAAACACGACCTCGGCCATCGGTCCCATGACCGCACCGCGTGGCGCGACGCCGGTCTTCAGCAGCGCGACCACGTCGGCCGTGGGCCAGTCGGACACGCCGGCCTCGTGCGGGTCGGCGAGCGAGGGCGCGTACCAGTTCTGCACCGCGATCAGCCCGCCCGAGAGGCCCAGGTTCGCCTGCGTGGCGCCCAGTGAATCGCGGCTGCCGTGGCAGGCGATGCAGTGGCCCAATCCGCCGACCAAGTAGGCGCCGCGGTTCCATTCGGCCGGCTTGCCCGCATTGGCGACGAAAGTCTCGGGCTTGAAAGAGAGGGCCCGCCACACCGCCAGCGCGGCCTGCGTGTCGTAGGGAAAACGCAGCCGGTGCGAGAGGTTGGGCGTCGGGGCCGGCGGCACGCTGCGCAGGTAGGCGTAAATGGCATCGGAGTCTTCGCGCGTCACCTGCGTGAAATTCGGATACGGGAACGCGGGGTAGAGCAGGCGGCCATCCTTGCTGCGGCCGTTGTGCATGGCGCGCCAGAAATGCGCACTGCTCCAGCTGCCGATGCCGGCTTTGGCATCTGGCGTCAGGTTGCTCGAATAAACCGTGCCGAAGGGCGTCTCGATCGGCAATCCTCCCGCATAGGCCTGTCCGCCGCGCGTGGTGTGGCAACCGGCGCAGTTGCCGGCCAGCGCGAGGTAGCGCCCGCGCTCGATCAGCTGGGGCGTGGCATTGAAGGCTTCCGGCTGCTCCGGCAGCGGATCTTCGCCGCGCAGGTTGAGCGCGACGATTCCCGCCGCCGCGGCGCCGAGCAAAAGGACCAATGCAAGCAGCGTCCAGCCGAGGTAGCGCATCTTCCGCATCTTCCTCATGGCCGCCTCACTTCGGCATGCCGCCGCACGACATCGGCAGCGCAGCGGGCAGGGACGTGGCGGGCTTCGGGTCCGCAGGCATGGGCTGCACCGCAAGCCAGCTGGCCACGGCATTGATGTCGGCCGTGGTCATGCGGCGGCCGATGTCTGCCATGCAGTCGGGAGCGAGTGCATGCCGCTCGCTGGTGAGCCAGGCGCCGAGTTGCGAAGACACATAGAGCCGGGGTAGGCCGAGCAGGCCCGGAATCGCTGGCTGCACGCCGGTGAGCGCGGCGCCGTGGCATTCCACGCAGGCCGGAATGCGGCGGGTGGCATCGCCTTCGAGCGCCAGCTGGCGGCCGCGCGCCAGCTGCGCGGGCGGTGCGTCGTTCACGGGCGGCACGGGCGGGTAGGGCAGGTTCAGGCCCGCGAAGTACTCGGCCATTTCCATCAGGTAGGCATCGGAGAGGTGCTGCACCATGTAGGTCATGTCGGTGTTGAAGCGCCGCCCGTCGCGAAAGCTCCGCAGCTGATTGAAAAGGTAGCCCGCGGGCTTGCCGGACAGGCGCGGAAAGTAGCCCGCGTTGGTGGTCGCGCCTTCTCGCCCGTGGCAGGCGATGCAGGCGGCCACGCGACGCTCGATGTCGCCGCGGGAAGATGGGGCAGGCGCGGGTGGCGTCGCCGCGATGGCAGCGATCCCGTGGCCGAGCAGCAGGAGCAGCGCCATGACTGCAATGCGGTGGACGGACTTCCTCATGTGCCGGCCGCGAAATGCGCGAGTGCCAGCAGCCCCGCAATGAGCAGCAGCACCACGGCCAGCGCGACGCCGATCAGTGGCAGCACGCCGATTTGTTCGGTGCGCCGGTCGGCATCCGCGCGGCGGCCGCCAAGCCCGATGAAACTCCAGAGAACGGCCCGCAGTGCGCGCAAGAAATTGGACATGCACCGACTGTGCCGCAACCGGGCCGGAAAAAACAGATGCAGATCCGAGCCGAATCATCGGAGCAGATAAAGTCTCCCCCGAATGAGGTACGTCCTGAAATGAAGCGCTACGAAGCCTTGGCCGCCGACATCGAGGCGTCGATCCGCCACGGTACGCTGAAGCCGGGCGATCGCTTGCCTTCAGTGCGGCATACCGGCGAGAGCCGGGGTGTGAGCCCATCCACGGTGTTCCAGGCCTACTACCTGCTGGAAGCCCGCGGCCTGGTGCGCGCGCGGGACCGCTCGGGCTACTACGTCACGGGCGGCGCGCTGCGCGATGCGCCGCCCGAGGCCAACATCGTCTCGCGCCCGGCGGAGGGGCCCAAGTCTCTGGACGTGAGCGACCACGTGTTCGGCATCCTCGAGGCCAGCATGTCGCGCAAGGTGGTGCCCTTCGGCTCGGCTTTTCCGAGCCCCCTGCTGTTTCCGCTTGCGCGGCTGGGCCAGTTCATGGCCGCGAGCTCCAAGTCGCTCGATCCATGGAGCACCGTGGACGACCTCACGCCAGGCAGCGCGGCACTGCGCAGGCAGATCGCGCTGCGCTACCTCGGCGACGGCATGCAGGTGCCGGCCGATGAAATCGTCATCACCAACGGCGCGATGGAGGCGCTCAACCTGTGCCTCGCCGCGGTCACTCGCCCGGGTGATTCGGTGATCGTCGAGTCGCCCACCTTCTACGCGGCCCTGCAGGCGCTCGAGCGCATGGGCCTGCGCGCCATCGAAGTGCCGACGCATCCCGGCGAAGGCATCGACCTGGCTGCGCTGGAACTCGCCATTGCAGCGCACCGGCCCAAGGCCTGCTGGCTGATGACCACGTTCCAGAACCCGCTCGGCAGCCTGATGCCTGTCGCCAAGAAGAAGGCACTGGTGGAACTGTTGGCGCGCCACATGTTGCCGCTGATCGAGGACGACGTGTACGCAGAGCTCTACTTCGGCGACCGGCGCCCGCCGCCGGCCAAGGCCTTCGACACGCAGGGGCTCGTGCTGCATTGCTCTTCATTTTCGAAGTGCCTGGCACCGGGCTACCGCATCGGATGGGCATCGCCTGGGCGCTTCACACGCAACGTGGCACGGCTGAAGCTGACGACCACGCTCAGCACCTCGGTCCCTGCGCAGCTGGCCCTGGCGACCTACCTGGAGAAGGGCGGCCTCGACAAGCACCTGCGCAAGCTGCGCCAGCAACTGGCGGTGCAGCAGGCGGTTTTCGCGCAGGCGGTGGGCCATTACTTTCCGGCGGGCACGCGCGCCACGCGGCCGTTGGGCGGGTATTTCTTGTGGGTCGAGTTGCCGGCGCATGTGAATGCGCTCGAAATCCATGCCCAGGCACTGGAACTCGGCATCAGCGTGGCGCCAGGACCGATCTTTTCGGCCACGCGCGGCTTTGGGCATTGCCTGCGGCTGAACTATGGGCATGCCTGGGACGGGCATGCCGAAAAGGCGGTGCAGACGTTGGGGCGACTGGTGGCTGCGGCGGCCGCCGATGGCCCGGCGCGCGAGAAAATCGTTGCGTGACGCTCGATCTTTTTTCCGATGCCGAACTGCCGCGGGGTAACGAGGCGATCGGCCCTGGTGCATTTGTGCTGCGTGGCTTTGCGCTGCCCTTCGTGGACGATCTTCTGCCCGCGTTGCATGAGGTCGAACAGCGCGCAGCCTTTCGGCATCTCGTGACCCCCGGCGGCCTCACCATGTCGGTGGCGATGACCAACTGCGGCCGCCTGGGCTGGATCTCGGACCGGCGGGGCTATCGCTATGCCGAGCTCGATCCCGAAACGGGCCGGCCGTGGCCTCCGATGCCGGCGGTGTTCGAGCGTCTGGCACAAGCTTCTGCTGCCGAAGCGGGATTCGAGGGGTTCGAGCCCGATGCATGCCTGGTCAACCGCTACGAGCCCGGCACGCGCCTGTCGCTGCATCAGGACAAGGACGAGCGGGACTACGGCGCGCCCATCGTCTCGGTATCGCTCGGCATGCCGGCCACCTTTCTTTTCGGTGGGCTCGCGCGCAGCGACAAGGCCGCGCGCATTCCGCTGGTGCACGGCGATGTCGTGGTGTGGGGCGGCCCCGACAGGCTGCGCTATCACGGCGTGTTGCCGCTCGAGGACAGGCCGCATGCGCTGCTGGGCCGGCGCCGCATCAACCTCACTTTCCGCAAGGCAGGTTGAGCAGGACGGCCTACATTTCGCTCAAGTCAAGCGGATGACTTGTCCTGCTTTTCTGTGCACAACTCTGTGGGTTGTCTGAGGACCCGGGTCGCCAAAGCGAGCAACGGCGCGGGTTCGCACCACATTGCCTGCTGAATGGGCACTGGCCTTTTTGGCGCAAAAAATCGGCTGGCAGAGACTGGAAAATTGGGCGCCGGGAAAACAAAAAAGCCTTGCAAGTCATTGACTCGCAAGGCTTTTTGATGATGTTGGTGGCTCTTCACGGACTCGAACCGCGGACCTGTGGATTATGATTCCATCGCTCTAACCGACTGAGCTAAAGAGCCGTTCGGGCAGTTTTGCTCCGAGCCCAAGATTATAGCGCAGGCCGCGGGGCCCCAATCAAGTCCGGCAGGTCCAATGCGGTGTCTTTTTGCGACGCTCAACCCCGAAGCAGGCCGCCATCCGTACAAGCACGGGTGAAAATCCGCCGATGTCTGCGCTCCCCCGCGCCCCTTCCACCAAAGCCGCCACCGAGCGCGACGCCATGCCCGACGACCAGCTGATGCTGGCGTACGCGCAGGGCGACGGCGCGGCGTTCGATGTGCTTTATGCGCGCCACGAGGGCGGGCTGTTTCGCTTCGTCAAGCGGCTGCTCGGCGCCAAGCTCGCCGCGCAGGCCGACGAAGTGTTCCAGGACACCTGGGTGCGCATCATCTCCGCGCGCGACAGCTTCTCGCCCCAGGGTGCCGCGTGGCGCACCTGGGCCTTCACCATCGCGCACAACCTGGCCATGGACCGGCTGCGCGTGAGCGGGCGCGAAGTGGCGCTCGACGCGCATCCCGACGACGGCGACGCCGCGGTCCCCGCGCTCGACCGCGGCGTGCGCGGCGCGGCTCTCGATGCAGCGGCGCATCCTTCGGCTGAAGAGCTTGCGTTCTGGCGCGCCGCCGGCCGGCGCCTCTTGGCCTGCCTCGACGAATTGCCGGCCGAGCAGCGCGCCGCCTTCCTGCTGCACCATGAAGACGGGTTGACCGTCGAGGCGCTTGCGGCCAGCCTGGGGATCGGCTTCGAGACCGTGCGCAGCCGCTTGCGCTACGGGCTGCAGAAATTGCGCGGTTGCATGGAACGTTATCTATCGGTGCTGGAGCAGCGCGCATGAGCAGCGACGACAACAAAACTGCGCAGTCGGCTGGAGACGACGGCGCGCTGCGCGACCCCATGTTGCGCCGTGCGTTGGATCATGCGCCGGACCATGACGCGCTGCCCGATCCGCGCACGCGCGACGCGATCCGGAAGATGGCGCACAACCTCGCGACCGTGCCCGCGACACCGCCCGCGGCGGCCGCGCCGTGGTGGCGCCGGCTTTTCGGTGGTGGCGGTGAAACGCATGCCCGCATGCCGTGGAATGCCGCCTTTGCCACCGTGCTCGTGGCCACTTTCGTCACCGTGCTCTGGCACCGCGAGCCGGTGCCTGATGCGCGGCTCGACGGAGAAGCCAGGGTTGCCTCCGCGCCTCCTGCCGCGTCCGTTTCGGCGCCGGCCGCTGTTCCTCCTGCGCCAGCCCCGGCTCCGGCTCCGGCGCAGCCTCCGACCGAAGCGGCGCGAGACGCGGTGAGCGGGGGGGCGCCCCAGCGAAGAGAGGACCCGGTGCGCCGAACGGCGCCAGCACCAGTGCCCTCCGACAAGCCGACCGCGCCTGCACCGGTCATTGCGGCTGCACCTCCGCCTCCGTCGGCTCCCGCAGTCGTGCAGCCATCGCCAGCTCCGATGGCGGAGCAATCCGCACCCGCGCCACGCGCGTTTCCGCGCACCGAGGAGCGACACGAAGAAAGCGAACCGGAAAACCGGCAGCGAAGAAGCCGCGATGCCGCAGGCGCGCCGCCGGCTGCGGCCATGGCACCAGCCGCTCCCCCGTCGCCTCGCGAGTCGGCCGACAGCAGCGCTTCTCCGGCGCTATCAGCCGCTCAGCGCAGCGCCAACTCCAGTACCGAGGCTTCCGGCGCCTTGCGCCAGGCGCCCGCTGCCCGCGCGCCCGCACCCGCTTCCGCCGCGGCCAAGGCCAAGGCCAGCGCGGACGACGCATCGGCGTTCTCCGCGCTGGACCAATGGACCTCGTTGAACCTGACGCGTGCCGGGCAGGGCTCGCGACAGGCGCGCGGCGATACGGAGGGGCTTGCGGCACTGGTGAACGCCGTCGCACGCTCGGCCACGGCGCCGGGCGCCGAACTGGCCGCGCCCGTCGAGGCGCGGCTGGAGCTATACCGGGGCGCCACGCTGCTCGCGGTGCTCGAGATCTCCGGCGACCAGGTGCGCTGGACACCACAAGCGGGGACGGGTGGCGGTGCATCGGTCGGCACGCCGCCGGCGTCGACCCTCGCCGCGTTGCGGGCGCTGCTCGTGCGCCAGTAGCGCCTCGGCGGGTGCGCTGCGCCCGCCTTCACACGAAGCGATCAGGCGTTCTTGAAATCCGGCGGGCGCTTGGCCAGGAAGGCGTCCATGCCTTCCTTCTGGTCGGCCGTGGCAAACAGCGCATGGAACAGCCGGCGCTCGAACATCACGCCGTCGGAGAGTCCGCTTTCGAAAGCGCGGTTCACCGACTCCTTGGCCGCCATCACCGCGATCTGCGAGTAGCCGGCAATGATCAGCGCCGCGCCGAGCGCCTCGTCGGCCAGCTTTTCGAAAGGCACCACGCGGCTCACGAGGCCCGCGCGCTCGGCCTCGGCCGCATCCATTATGCGGGCGGTGAGCGCCATGTCCATGGCCTTGCTCTTGCCCACCGCGCGCGGCAGGCGCTGCGTGCCGCCGGCGCCGGGTATCACACCGATCTTGATTTCGGGCTGGCCGAACTTGGCGTTGTCGGCCGCGATGATGAAGTCGCACATCATCGCGAGCTCGCAGCCGCCGCCCAGCGCAAAGCCGCTCACGGCCGCGATCACCGGCTTGCGGATCGAGCGGATGGTTTCCCAGTTGCGCGTGATGTAGTCGCCCTTGTAGGTGTCGATGAAGCTGTACTTGGCCATCGCCGCAATGTCGGCGCCGGCCGCAAACGCGCGTTCGCTGCCCGTCAGGATGATGCAGCCGATCGCGTCGTCAGCATCGAAGGCCTTGAGCGCGGTGCCCAATTCCGTCATGAGCGCATCGTTCAGCGCGTTGAGCGCCTTGGGGCGGTTGAGGGTGATGATGCCGACCTTGCCTGCTTCGGTCCGCACTTCGATGTTTTCGTAGCTCATGGGTGTCTCCGGGAGAAGAAAAAAACGCGGTTCACTATACCCAGCCTGGGCGGGACACGCAGCTCAGCGCCGTGCGCCCGGCATGAGCCAGCCCGCGACCTTCGCCGCGTCGTGCAGGAACAGCCGCCAGGTGGTGGCGCCTTCGGGGCGCACCAGCGGCAGCCGGAGCAGCTTGCGGTCGCGTGCCACCAGCGCGGTGCAGCGCGCGGCGTCGCCGAGATAAAGCGCCAGGTCGTCGAGCTTGGCGATGCGCCAAGCCTGAGCAGGCCTTTGCTGGCCTTTCTTGCCGACCGCCGGCAACTCCACGCCGATCCATTCGTCGTGTGCCGAGAAGCCCGCCTTTTCGGCCGCGCCGCCGCGCAGCACCACCTTGACCTGGACGCTGCCGTTGGCCTCCGCCACACGCAAGCCCAGGGCCTGCGCCGGTTGCGAAGGGTCTTCGAGCGCTGCAACGCCGTGCGCGCGCAGCAGCTCGGAGAGCGGCAGCTCGTCGGTCGAATGAACCCACTGCGCCAGCTCATCCGCATACGATCGGCCGCCAACGGCTTCGAGCGCGGCTGCCACGTCGGCCTCGCTGATGGGGCCGCCGCCGCTTTGCATCCACAGCTGGCGCATTACATCGTCGAGCGTGCCATTGCCTTCGCGGCGCAGCGTGAGGTCGAAGCACAGCGCCACCAGCGCGCCCTTGGTGTAGTAGCTGACGGTGCTGTTGGGCGTCTGCTCGTCCTGCCGGTAGTACTTGACCCACGCGTCGAAGCTCGCGTCGGCCACCGGCTGCACCAGCCGGCCCGGCGTCTGCAGCACCTGGTTGATGGTCTTGTTGAGCAGGCGCAGATAGCCCGCGTCGTCGATGCGCCCGGCGCGGCGCAGCAGCAGGTCGTCGTAGTAGCTGGTGAAGCCCTCGAAGAACCACAGCATGTGCGTGTAGTTCTCGCGGCCGTAATCGTAGTGCGCAAACTCCGCGGGCCGCATGCGCTTGACGTTCCAGGTGTGGAAGTACTCGTGGCTGATGAGTCCCATCAGCGTGGTGTAGCCCTCGGGCTGCTTCTTGGCGCTGAGCTGCGGCAGGTCGCGCCGGTTGCAGATGAGCGCGGTGGAATGTCGGTGCTCGAGCCCGCCGTAGCCGTCGTCCACTGCGTTGAGCATGAACACGTAGCGGTCGATCGGCGGCTTGGGGCCGCCGCGCTTGCCGACTTTGTCGCCGTGCCAGAAGCGGATCTCGGCTTCGCAGATAGCCTGCGTGTCGGCGATCAGGCGCTCGCCGTCGAAAGAGGCCGCGGCTCCTGCGATGACGAAGCGGTGCGGCACGCCGCATGCTTCGAATTCGGCGCTCCAGAAGGCGCCCATCTCGACCGGGCTGTCGGCCAGCTCGTCGTAGCCGGCAGCCAGGTAGCGGCCGAAGCCGTGCTTGTCGGTTTTTGAAGGCACCAGAGCGGTGGCGCAGGACCAGCGCGTGCCGTCGGCCGAAAACGAAGGCGCAATGATCTCCAGCGCGTGCGGCGCGTCCGTCTGGCCTTCGACCCGCAGGCAGAGGCTCGTGCCATTGAAGAAGCCGCGCTCGGCGTCGAGCCAGGCGGTGCGCACGGAGTTGTCGTAGGCGCAGACCTGGTAATGCAGCACCAGCGGCTGGCCCGGTACGCAATCGATCTGCCAGCTGCACTTGTCGAGTTGAGTCAGCGCGGGCTTGCGGCGCCCCTGCGTGGCACGCAGGCCCTGCAGGTTCTTGGCGAACTCGCGCACCAGGTAGCTGCCCGGAATCCACACCGGAAGCGCCACGCGCTGCTGGGCGGAGGGCGACTCGATGGTCAGGGTGACGGTGAAGAGGTGCGCGTGCAGGTCCGCGCATTCGACGCGATAGCGCACTGCGGCGGCCGGCGCAGACACTGCGCGCCGCGAGACGGCTGGGGCGGCCATCAGTTCTTGGAAGCGGTGAGTTGCTTCTCGACCTGCTCCGCGGGAATGGCGCCCGGGGCGCGGGTGCCGTCGCTGAAGATCAGCGTGGGCGTGCCGGTGATGTTGTACTTGCGGCCGAACTCCACGTTGCGCTGCAGCGCGGCCACGTCGCAGCTGGCGGCCGCAGTGGCGGGCTTGGCGCTGGTTTCCATCCAGTCGCCCCAGGCCTTGCCCTTGTCCTTGCTGCACCAGATGTCGCGCGACTTAACGGCCGAATCGGGCCCGAGCACGGGGTACAGGAACAGATACACGGTCACGTTGTCGACCGTCTTCATGTCTTTTTCGAAGCGCTTGCAGTAGCCGCAGTTCGGGTCTTCGAACACCGCCAGCTTGCGCTTGCCGTTGCCGCGCACGATCTTGATGGCGTCGTTCACGGGCAGCTTGTCGAAAGAGACTTCGCTGAGCTTCTCGATGCGCTCCTCGGTCAGGTTCTTGCGCGCCTTCACGTCGATGAGATTGCCTTGCAGCAGGTAGTTGCCCTGCTCGTCGGTGTAGTAGATCTGAAAGCCGTTCACGCGCACTTCATAGAGGCCCGGCAGCGGTGACTTGGTGACCTCGTCGATGGCCGGGAACTGCGGAATGCGAGCCGGAAGGTTCTTGCGGATCTCGGCTTCGCCGGCCAGGGCCGTGGCGGCCGCGCCCAGCGTGCAGGCGGCGAGAAGAAGGTTGCGTGCGAGTTTCATGGAAAGTCCGGTCGATGGATTCAAGCCTTCAAGCCCATCGCCTGGTTGGCGATCCAATGCTTGAGGAGGCGCGTGCGGTCGAAGCCGCGCATGCCCCAGTTGCGCAGCGCAGGCAGCGGACCCATGCTGTGCGAAAAAAGTTGCTGCAGGCCGTCGGTAGCGAGGCTCATCTGAAGCACGTCGGCGCGGCGCGCACGCTCGTAGCGTCGCAGCAGACGCGGGTCGCCCACGCTGCGCCAGTATTCGCGCTGCTTGATGACGTCGGCCAGCATGGCTGCGTCGGCGAGGCCCAGGTTGAGGCCCTGACCCGCAAGTGGATGCACCGTGTGCGCGGCATCGCCGGCCAGCGCCCAGGTTTGCGATTGAGCTGTACCCTTGATCTGCGGCATGGTGCCCGTCCAGCGGTCGGCGATGGCGCGCGACAGCGGCCAGGCGGCGCGCTCGCTCGTGAGCTGAAGCGGGCCCAGCACGCCGTGGCTGGCTTCGCTCACGGCTGCGTTGAATTCATCGGCACTCTGCGCCAGCAGCGCGGGGGCGCGAAGCTGGTCGACGGACCACACCAGCGCGACCGAACGGCTCTGCAGGCCGCCCATCGGCAGCAGCGCGAGCACCTCGCCCTTGTCGTTGAACCACTGGTGCGCAACGCCGTCGTGCGACTGCGCCGCTTCGAGCCGCGCCGCAATCGCGTGCTGCGGATAACGGGTGACGGCGTAGCTCACGCCGAGCGCGTCGCGCGTGGCGCTGGCCTTGCCCTCGCACACCACCGTGAGCGGCGCGGCAACGGGTTCGGACACCACCTCGACCTGGGGCTGGAAGCGGACGGCATCGGCCAGCTGCTGCTCGAGCGCCGGCACGTCGACGATCCAGGCGAGTGCGTCGACCTTCTGGCGCACGGCGCTGAACTGCACGCGTCCGCCTTCGTCGCCGTTCACGAGCATTTCGCGCACGGGCGTGGCATGCGCCGCATCGGGCCAGGCACGCAGCGATTCGAGCAGGGTGCGAGAGGCGGTGTTGAGCGCATAGGCCCGGATGTCTTCCTTGGCGGCCGCGGCGGGCGGAACCACCAGCGCAACCCGCACGCGCTCGCGCGCCAGCAGCAGGGCCAACGTGCGGCCGACGATGCCGGCGCCGCGTATGCAAACTTCAGGGGAAAGGGCCATCGGGCCATTGTAAGAACTCTGCCCACCACCAGGACGATGCGGGACAATCGCTGCCGAATTCCAAGGAACCCCACGTGCCACAGCCAGTTTTCGACCTCCTAGCGACCATTGCGCGCCTGTTCGTCTACCCCGTCAAATCGTGCGCTGGGGTCGAGCTCCCCGAGGCGCTGCTGACCGAAACCGGCCTGGAGTTCGACCGCGCCTGGATGGTGGTCGACGCAAAGGGCGAGTTCGTCACCCAGCGGCAGCTGCCCCGCATGGCGCTCATCCGGCCGCAGATGAAGCACATGGAAGTCGTGCTCCGCGCGCCGGGGATGCTGGCCCTGCACCTGGCATTCGACCGGGTCGAGGAGCCGGTGCGCGTTCGCGTCTGGAAAGACGAAGTGGCCGCCTACGACATGGGCGACATTGCCGCCCAGTGGTTCAGCGACTTCCTGTCCGAGCCGGGCAAGCCGCAGGCACTGCGGCTGGTGCGCTTCGATCCCGAGCAAAAGCGCCTGTCGAATCTGCAATGGACCGGCGGCGTGGAGGCGGAGAACCAGTTCTCCGACGGCTATCCGCTGCTGGTGGCCAGCGAGGGCTCGCTGGCCGAACTCAACGAGCGGCTGGCCGCCGCGGGCCACGACGCGGTCGGCATCGAGCGCTTCCGGCCGAACATCGTGCTGGCCGGTATCGAGTCGCACGACGAGGACCGGGTCGATGCGCTGCACGTCACGACGAACGAAGGCGAGGCCGAGCTCAAGCCGGTCAAGCCTTGCACCCGCTGCCCGGTTCCCGACATCGACCCGGCCACGGCCGTGAGCAGCCCCGAGGTCGGCGACATGCTGCGCACCTACCGCGCCGATGCGCGCGTCGACGGGCGCATCACCTTCGGCATGAACTGCGTCGTGCTGAAGGGCGTGGAGCACATGCTCAAGGTCGGGCAGGCCGTGGGCGCAAACTACCGCTTCGAATAGGCGGGAAAGGCGCGGCGCCTCAGAAGCTCACGCCAGCAATCAGCATGATGTTGGCGTAAGGGGTGCATTCGCCGGTTCGCACGATGGCGCGCGCCGTTGCGCTGCGGCGCTTGAACTCCTCGTGCGAAACAGTCTTCGGAGCGATGCCGAGCGACTGCGGATACCAGGCGGGCAGGGCTTTTGCGCCGCTCAGCGCCTCGTCGGCCACCACCACGCCTTCGACCTGCATCTCGGACAGCACGGCCTGCAACACGTCGGTGAGCAGCGGCACGCCGCGCGTCACGGCCAGGTCGATGCGCCGCGGTCCGTCGGGAATCGGCAAGCCGGCATCGCCGATCACCAGCACGTCGCCATGGCCCATCGAGGCGATGACCTGCGAGAGGTCGGAGTTGAGCAAGGCGGTACGTTTCACAGCGCGATCCAGTCGGGAGGCATGGGGCTCTGCAGCACGGCATCGCGCTGTGGAATGGAGGGTTGGGCGCCGGGTTGCTGGATGCACAGCGCAGCCGCTCGAATGCCCAGGCGAACGGCTTCGTCGAATGGCTGACCTTCGCCGAGTGCAACCGCCAGCGCGCCCAGGAAGGTATCGCCGGCAGCGGTGGTGTCGACTGCCTGCACTTTGGGCGCTGGATGGTGGCGCGCGCCATTTGCATCGATGGCCACCGCGCCGCGCGCGCCCAGCGTAACAACCACGCGCGCAATGCCCTTGGCGCGCAGGGCCTGGCCGGCCAGTGCTGCTTCCTGCGGGCTGTCGGCCGCCTGACCGCACAGCGCGTGGGCCTCGATCTCATTGACGACCAGCGTGTCGATGCGTGGCCACAGCGGCTCGGCGATGGGTTGCACGGGCGACGGGTTGAGCAGCACCTTGCAGCCTGCGCCATGTGCCACCGAGATGGCGCGCGTCACCTGGTCCATCGGCGTTTCGAACTGCGTCACCAGGAAGGCCGCGCCCTGCAGGTGCTGCCGCAGCGCAGCCTCGTCGATCTCGATCTGCGCATTGGCGCCGGGGACTATCACGATGCGGTTCTGGCCGCTGTCTTCCACCAGGATCAGCGCCGTGCCCGTGGGTTCGGCGCTGGCGGTGCGCAGCGCGGCGGTGTCGATGCCGTCCTGAGTGAGCGCTTCACGCAGTGCCCGCCCATGCGCGTCGTTGCCGACGCAGCCGATCATGGCCACCCGGCCGCCTTCGCGCGCGCAGCTCACGGCCTGGTTGGCGCCCTTGCCACCGGGAATGTGCGCGATCGAACGGCCCAGCAGGGTTTCGCCCGCGGCCGGCGCATGCGGCACGCGCAGCACGATGTCCATGTTGAGGCTACCGAGCACCACGATGCGCGGCGGCTCGCCGGCGTTGGAAGAAGAAAGAGGCTTTGAACTCACGGGGCGCGGGACTTTCGGTTTTCCTGGGACGAAGGTTCGGACGCAGAAGAAGGAGCGGAAGGTGCGGCGGCTTCGCGGAAGCTCGCATGGCGCGCGGTCGAGGCGCGCACGCGCAGCTCGGGCTGCAGCACCACCTTGCGTGCATCGCGCCGCTTGCCGCCCACGCGCTCCAGCAGCATGTCGACCGCCAGCGCGCCGATGCGTTCCTTGGGCTGCGCCACGGTGGTGAGCGGCGGGCTGGTGTAGGCCGAGAGTTCGATGTCGTCGAAGCCGACGATCGAAAGGTCATCGGGCACGTGCACGCCGCTTTCATGCGCAGCGCGCAGGGCGCCGATGGCCATCAGGTCGTTGCAGACGAACACGGCCGAGGGCGCCTGCTCGGTGCGCAGGATGGCGTGCATCGCCTCGTACCCGCCTTGGCTCGTGAAGCCGCCGCGCCACAGCAGCGTGTCTGCATTCGGTGTCACGCCACCTTCGGCCAGCGCCATGCGCCAGCCCTCGATGCGTTGCTCGCTCGGCATCACGCCCACCGGTCCGCCGATGCAGGCAATGCGCTTGTGGCCGAGCGACAGCAGGTGGCGCACCGCGAGAAGGCCGCCCTGCATGTGGGCCGTTTCCACCAGGTCGCAGGCCGGGTCGGCAATCTCGCGGTCGACCAGCACGGTGGGAATGCGCAGGCCGTGCAGTTGCGTGACGAGCGAGTCGTCGTCGCCGGCACCGGTCGACACCACGATCAATCCGTCGATGCGGCGCTCGGCCAGCACCTGCAGGTACACGCTCTGGCGGCGGGGCTCGTCGTCGGTGTTGCACAGCACCAGCGTGTAGCCGGCACCAAAGCAGCGGTCTTCCACAATGCGCACGATCTCGGCGAAGTAGGGGTTCGAGCTGTTCGGAATCAGCATGCCGAGCGTCGACGTCGTGTTGCTCTTCAGACTGCGCGCCATCGCGTTGGGCACGTAGCCGAGTTCGCGGATCGCCTCTTCCACGCGCTCGCGCCCCTTGGCGCTCACATGGCGCGTGTCGTTGACCACATGCGAGACGGTGGTAACCGAAACCCCCGCGCGCAGCGCGACGTCCTTGATGGTGGCCATGGTGTGTTCCCCTTGTTTGCAGCTTCAGGCCAGACGGCGGTCCGCACGACGCTGGCGCAAGGTGTCGATGATCACCGCAACCACGATCACCGCGCCGGTGATGATGCGTTTGCTCGGCTCGCTGGCACCCACCTGCGCGAGACCGGCCTCGAGCACCGCGATGATCAGCACGCCAAAGAAGGTGTTGACCACCGAGCCGCGTCCGCCCATGAGGCTGGTGCCGCCGATCACCACGGCTGCGATCACCTGCAGCTCGATGCCGACGCCGGCATTGGGGTCGGCCGCTTCGAGCCGTGCCGACTGCATCAGCCCCGCCAGCCCGGCCAGGAGGCCCGTGGCGGCAAACACGATGATGCGGATCGGCCGCGGATCGATGCCCGCGAGCCGCATGGCTTCTTCGTTGGTGCCGATGCCCACCACGTGCCGGCCGAAGACCGTGCGCGTGAGCACCAGCTGGCCGACGGCCACCAGCACCACCGCCAGCACGAAAGCCGCGGAGATGCCGCCGACCCATGGCGCCGCAAGGCCCGAGATGGCGTCGCCCACGTACTGCGTGCGCGAATCGGTTACCAGGTAGGCACCGCCGCGCACCGCTTCGAGCATGCCCAGCGAGACGATGAAGCTCGGCAGCCGCCATGCGACCGAGACGGCACCCGTCACGGTGCCGCATACCAGACCCGTGGCAAGGCCCAGCGCGGCAGCGGCCGGCACCGAGAGCTTCCACTGGAGGATGGCTGCGGCCGTCACCGCTGCGCTGAGCGCAAGCACCGAGCCCACCGAAAGATCGATGCCCGCAATGATCAGGACGAAGGTCATGCCGACCGCCATCACCGCGAGCGCCGGAATTTCGTTGGCAATGGAGATGAAGGTTTCGCGCGTGAAGAAGTATTCGCTCAGCGCGCCAAAGAGCGCGATCATGCCCACGAGTACGACGGTCAAGCCAAGGTAGGTGCCCAGCTGGCCCTTGAAAGCGGAGGGCGGAGCGGATGTCGTGGCGGAAGTAGCAGCGGCTGCGTTCATGGTGTCTCGGCGATGGCCGCTTGGGCCGGATTCGAATCGGAAACGGCGGAACCCGCCATCGGGGTCGTCGCGGCGGCGGTGCGTCCTGCCGCGTCGGTGAATGCCGCGGCGAGCAGCGATTGCTCGCTCCACTGGCCGCGCTCGAACACCGCGACCAGCCGGCCGGCGCTCATCACGCCGATGCGGTCGCACATGGCCATCAGCTCGCGCAGGTCGCTCGACACCATCAAGAGCGCCTTGCCAGCATCGGTCATGCGGTCGAGCTCGGTATAGAGATCGGCACGCGCGCCCACGTCCACGCCGCGCGTGGGTTCGTCGAGCAGCAGCACGTTGCATTCGCGATGCAGCCAGCGTGCGAACACCACCTTCTGCTGGTTGCCGCCGCTCAGCGTGGCAACCGGTTGCTCGATGCTGCGCGAGCGGATGCGCAGCAGTTCGACCAGGCGCCGCGCAATGCCGCGCTCCCTGGCGCGCTGGAGCCAGCCCGCGCGAGAGATCGCGCCCAGGTCGCTCAGCGTGGCGTTGACGCGGATCGATTGCGCAAGCAACAGCCCCTGCGATTTGCGGTCTTCGGTGACCAGACCGATGCCTGCGCGGATTGCCTGCATCGGCGAGCGCCAGCCCTTGCGGGCCCGCTGCACCGGCTGCGCGTTGGATGCGCCGTCGTAGAGAAGAATTTCACCGCGGTCGGCGCGGTCGGCGCCGAACAGCAACCGCACGAGTTCGGTCCGGCCGGAGCCAACCAGGCCAGCCAGGCCCATGACTTCGCCTGCGCGCAGGTCGATGTCGACATCCCGCACGACCTGTGCGCGGCCGATGCCGCGCGCGCTCAGCAGCACCGGGCCCGCCACGCGGCGGTCGCGCCCTTCGTGCTCGTGCACCGCACGGCCCACCATGCGTTGAACCAGCTCGGATTCACGCACGCCGGCCATGGCGCGCACGTCCACCAGGCGGCCGTCGCGCAGCACCGCCACGCGGTCCGCAATGCGCTGCAGCTCTTCAAGGCGGTGCGACACGTAGACGATGGCCACACCACGCGCCTTCAGCAGTTCGATCTGCTCGAAGAGATGCGAGGTCTCGCGCGGCGTGAGCATGGCGGTGGGTTCGTCCAGCACCAGCACGCGCGTGTCGTCCTGCAGGTTGCGCGCAATCTCGACCATCTGCTGCTGGCCGATGCCAAGCCGCGCCACGGGCGTGGCCGGGTCGATGTTCTGCATGCCGATCTTCGCGAGCTGGCGCGCGGCCAGCTCATGCAATCTGCCGCGGCGGATCCAGCCGATCTGGTTGGGCAGCCGGTCGAGCAGCAGGTTCTCGGCCACCGACAGCGTGGTGACCAGCCCCAGCTCCTGCATGACCATGCGCACTCCCAGGCGTTCGGCGTCGCGGCGCGATGCGGGCTGGAACGGCACGCCGTCGAGCACCATCTGCCCGCGCGTCGGTTGCACCAGCCCGCAGACAATTTTCGACAGCGTGCTCTTGCCGGCGCCGTTCTCGCCCGTGAGCGCGAGCACTTCGCCGGCGTTCAGCACCAGCGAAACATCGTCGAGCACCGGCGCCGCATAGTCCTTGCCTAGCCCGCCCAGAGTGAGCACGGGGGCGGCAAGACCTGTATTCATGACGACGGCGGATGCGTTCAACGTCGGCTCTTTTTCTTCTTCAGGGGCTTACTTGGGCGATGACTTGGTGACCAGCACCACGTCGGTCTTCACTTCGGCGGGCATGCTCGACTGGGGCTTCTTCTCGGCCAGCGCCTTGAGCGCGGTCTCGATGCCGAACACCGCCTGCTTGGCCGCGAACTGGTCGGCCGTGGCAAGAACGCGGCCATCATTCAGCATCGGCTTGATGGCGCCGATGTTGTCGTAGCCCACCACCAGCACCTTGCCGGTCTTGCCCGCGGCCTTGACGGCAGCGACCGCGCCGAGCGCCATGCTGTCGTTGCCCGCGAGCAGAGCCTTGAGGTCGGGGTGCTCGCGCATCATGCCGGCGGCCACGGTGTTGCCCTTGTCGATTTCCCATTGGCCCGACTGCACGCCCACTACCGTCACGCCGGCGGCCTTCATCGCATCCTGGTAGCCGAGGGTGCGCTGCTGTGCATTGAAGGTCGTCGAAACGCCTTCGATGATGCCGACCTTGTCGCCCGCCTTCAGGCTCTTGGCCAACTCGTCGCCGACCAGCTTGGCGCCGGCGCGGTTGTCGGGACCGACAAAAGGCACCTGAATGGCCTTTTCCTTGAGCGCGGCGGTGTCGAACTGATTGTCGATGTTGACCACCAGGATGCCGCGGTCGATGGCGGCCTTGACCACCGGCACCAGCGCCTTCGAATCGGCCGGCGCGATGACCAGCGCGTTGATCTTCTGCGCCATCATCTGCTCGACCATCTTGATCTGGGCGGCCGTGTCGGTCTCGTCCTTGATGCCGTTGGCCACCAGGGTGTACTCCGAGGCATGCGCCTTCTGGTGCGCCTTGGCGCCGTCTTCCATCGTGCGGAAGAATTCGTTGGCGAGCGACTTCATGACCAGCGCGACCTTGGGCTTCTCCTGCGCGAGGGCGGGCGAGGCGGCAAGGGCGCCCAGCAGCGTCAGGGCGGCTGCACTCTGCAGCGTACGGCGGGTGAACTTCATGGGTGTTGTCTCCTGAGAGGGTTGAGCGGTGCGCCGGTCTCTTGCCGGGGATGCCGATGTTAACCAACGAAAACGTTTGCGCAAACGTTTGCTAATCCGGTTTTACCCTGAGCACGTTTTCCGCATCAAGAGCCCCACCCCAGCCAGCTAAACCGCGTTCCCAAACCGCGTCCCTTAAAATCGCCGGTTACCCAAGAGGACCCCCCATGAGTTTGCAATGCGGCATCGTCGGCCTGCCCAACGTCGGTAAATCCACTCTTTTCAATGCGTTGACCAAGGCCGGCATCGCAGCGGAAAACTATCCGTTCTGCACCATCGAGCCCAACGTGGGCGTGGTGGAAGTGCCCGATCCGCGTCTCGCGCAGCTCAGCGAGATCGTGAAGCCCGAGCGCGTGGTGCCTGCCATCGTCGAGTTCGTCGACATTGCCGGCCTGGTGGCCGGTGCCAGCACGGGCGAGGGCCTGGGCAACAAGTTTCTTGCGCACATCCGCGAAACCGACGCCACGGTGAACGTGGTGCGCTGCTTCGACGACGAGAACGTGATCCACGTGGCCGGCAAGGTCGATCCCATCTCTGACATCGAAGTGATCCAGACCGAACTCTGCCTGGCCGACCTGGCCACGGTCGAGAAGGCCTTGCACCGCCACACCAAGGTGGCGCGATCCGGCGACAAGGACGCACAAAAGCTCGTCGCCCTGCTCGAGCGCTGCCAGGCCGCGCTGAACGAGAACACGCCGGTGCGCGCGCTCGAGTTCACGAAGGAAGAGCAGCCGCTGGTGAAGTCGTTCACGCTCATCACCGCCAAGCCCGCGATGTTCGTGGGCAACGTGGCGGAAGACGGCTTCGAGAACAACCCGTACCTGGATCGCCTGCGCGAATACGCCGCCAAGCAGGGCGCGCCCGTGGTCGCCATCTGCGCCAAGATCGAAGCCGACCTGGCCGAGATGGATGACGAAGACAAGAAGATGTTCCTTGCCGAAATCGGCCAGGACGAGCCGGGCCTCAACCGCCTGATCCGCGCGGCCTTCAAGCTCCTTGGCCTGCAGACCTACTTCACGGCCGGCGTGAAGGAAGTGCGCGCCTGGACCATCCACATCGGCGATACCGGCCCCCAGGCGGCCGGCGTGATCCACGGCGATTTCGAAAAGGGCTACATCCGCGCCCAGACCATCGCCTTCGAGGACTACATCGCCTACAAGGGCGAACAGGGCGCGAAGGACGCGGGCAAGATGCGTTCGGAAGGCAAGGAATACGTCGTCAAGGATGGCGACGTGATGAACTTCCTTTTCAGCTCGTGAAGCCTCGCATGCTTACCGTCCACCACCTCAACAACTCGCGTTCCCAGCGCGTGCTCTGGCTGCTCGAAGAACTCGCGCTGCCCTACGAAATCGTCCATTACCAGCGCGATCCGCAAACCATGTTGGCGCCCGCTTCGCTGCGGGCCGTTCATCCGCTTGGCAAGTCGCCAGTGGTGACGACGGACGACGGGCTTGCGTTGGCGGAATCGGGCGCGGTGATCGAGACGCTGATCGAGCGCCATGGCAACGGCCAACTGGCGCCAGCGCCGGGCACGCCGGAGGCCGTGCGCTTTCGCTACTGGCTGCATTTCGCAGAAGGCTCGGCCATGTCGCCCTTGCTGCTCAAGCTGGTGTTCGACAAGATCGAGAACGGCAAGATGCCATTCTTCGCGAAGCCGATCGCCAGGATGATTGCCGGCAAGGCCAAGGCGGCCATCGTCACGCCGAACATCGAGAGCCACCTGAACTTCATGGAAGCCGAGCTCGGCAAGAGCGAGTGGTTTGCCGGCAATGAATTCACGGGCGCCGACATTCAGATGAGCTTCCCGGTCGAAGCCGCGCAGGCGCGTGGCGGCCTCGATGCGAAGCGGCCCCGGCTGATGGCCTACCTCGAGCGCATTCATGCGCGCCCGGCCTACCAGCGCGCACTGGAACGCGGCGGCCCTTACGGCCTGCTAAGTTGAAACAGCAGCAACTGCATCACGACGGAAACACGTAGAGCAGCGCGACCGTCATGGTGACGTAGCGCAGGAATTTTCCGATTGCCATGTAGCCGAGGCATGGCCAGAAGGGCAGCTTGAGCCAGCCCGCCACCGCGCACAGCGGATCGCCCACGATCGGCAGCCAGCTCAACAGGCAGGCCTTCGGGCCAAGCCGTTCCAGCCAGCCCAATACGCGCACATGATGTTTCGAGTGCGAGTATTTGTCGGCCACCTTGTGCGCGCCATAGCCTATCCACCAGTCGACCGCGCCGCCTAGCGTGTTGCCCACGGTGGCCACCGCAATGGCCGACCAGAACATCTCGGGGTTGAGCTTGAGCAGGCCGAAAAGAATGGGCTCGGAGCCCACCGGCAACAGCGTGGCCGAGACGAAAGCCGCAATGAACAGCGTGGAAAGTCCGAACTGCGGAAGTGCGAGCAGTGCGAGAAGAGCGTCGAGCCAGGCTTGCATAAGGTGAAATGAGTCGACGCAGTATAGGCAGCGCGCTTTCAAATCACGGTCAGAAAAAGCGCCGTGCACAAGGGTGTTTGCGCCGGTACCCCGGGCGCAAATCGTTTCAGCCGACAAAACGGCGCGTGGCTACAATCGTGCCTCATTTTTCAGCAGCCGAACGCGCGACACTTTTCTCCCATGACCTTGCAAATCGGCACCCACACGCTGAAGAACCGGCTGTTCGTCGCGCCCATGGCCGGCGTGACGGACCGGCCCTTCCGCATGCTGTGCCGCGAGCTCGGCGCGGGCTACGCGGTCAGCGAGATGGTGACCTCGCGCAAGGAACTGTGGAACACGCTCAAGACATCGCGCCGCGCCAATCATGATGGCGAGCCCGGCCCCATCGCGGTGCAAATTGCCGGCACCGATGCGGCCATGATGGCCGAGGCCACGGTCTACAACATAGAGCGCGGCGCGCAGATCATCGACATCAACATGGGTTGCCCGGCCAAGAAGGTCTGCAACAAGTGGGCCGGCTCCGCGCTGATGCGCGACGAGCCTCTGGCACTCGAGATCGTGCGCGCCGTGGTCGATGCGGCCCAGCCCTTCAACGTGCCGGTCACGCTCAAGATGCGCACCGGCTGGAGCGAAGAGCACCGCAACGCGGTGAAGCTCGCGCGCGATTTCGAATCGGCGGGCGTGCAGATGCTCACCGTGCACGGGCGCACGCGCGAGCAGGGCTACAAGGGCAATGCTGAGTACAACACCATTGCCGCCGTGAAGGCCGCAGTGCGCGTGCCCGTGGTGGCCAATGGCGACATCCGCTCGCCCGAGAAGGCGCGCGACGTGCTCGCGGCCACTGGCGCCGACGCGGTGATGATCGGCCGCGCAGCGCAGGGCCGGCCCTGGATCTTTCGCGAAATCGCGCATTTCCTGGATACCGGCACGCACCTTGCACCGCCCCTGGTCGCCGAAGTTCGCCGCCTGCTGCTCGACCACCTCGTGGAGCACTACGCGCTCTACGGCGAGTTCAGCGGCGTGCGCACGGCGCGCAAGCACATTGGCTGGTATGTGCGTACGCTGCCGGATGGCGAAGCCTTCCGCGCTCAGATGAACGCCATCGAAGACTCGGCCGCGCAACTGCGTGCGGTCAGCGATTATTTCGACGGGTTGGCGGACCGCATGGACCGCATGCCCGTACACCAGGCGGCCGAAGAGCTGTCAGGTGAAGAGGAGGCGGCCTGCGCCGCTGATTGAGAGAGAAGAAGAGAAGAAAAAGCATGAGCAAGAAACACATCGAGGACTGCGTTCGCACCAGTCTGGACAGCTACTTTCGCGATTTGCGCGGCACCGAGCCCGACGGCATGTACGAGATGCTCGTGCGGGTGGTCGAGAAGCCTCTGCTCGACGTCGTGATGACGCGTGCCGAGGGCAACCAGTCGAAGGCTGCGCAATGGTTGGGCCTGAATCGCAACACGCTTCGCAAGAAGCTGGTTGAACACAAACTTTTGAAATAACTCCACGGCATATTCCATGGCCCAGACCGCACTCATCTCCGTCTCCGACAAAACCGGCATCCTCGAATTCGCGCAAGCGCTGCATGGCCTTGGCATCAAGCTGCTGTCCACCGGCGGCACCGCCAAGCTGCTGGCCGACGCCGGCCTGCCCGTGACCGAAGTGGCCGACCACACCGGTTTTCCTGAAATGCTCGACGGCCGCGTGAAGACGCTGCATCCCAAGATCCATGGCGGCCTGCTCGCGCGGCGCGACCTGCCGGCGCACGTTGCGGCCATCAAGGAACACGGCATCGACACCATCGACCTGCTTGTGGTCAATCTTTACCCGTTCGAAGCCACAGTGGCCAAGGCCGGTTGCACGCTCGAGGACGCCATCGAGAACATCGACATCGGCGGCCCGGCCATGGTGCGCAGCGCGGCCAAGAACTGGAAGGACGTGGGCGTGCTGACCGACGCCTCGCAGTACCCCCTGGCATTGGCGGAGCTCCAGGCCGGCGGCAAGCTCAGCGACAAGACCAAGTTCGCTTTCTCCGTGGCTGCGTTCAACCGCATTGCCGACTACGACGGCGCCATCAGCGACTACCTCTCGGCCATCGACTTCGACGCCAGCATCGGCCAGCCTGCGCCTACGCGTTCGCTGTTCCCGGCGCAAAGCAACGGCCGCTTCGTGAAGGTGCAAGATTTGCGCTATGGCGAGAACCCGCATCAGCAGGCCGCGTTCTATCGCGACCTGTATCCGGCGCCCGGCTCACTCGTGTCCGCAAAGCAGCTGCAGGGCAAGGAACTCAGCTACAACAACATCGCCGATGCCGACGCCGCATGGGAATGCGTGAAGAGCTTCGACGTGCCGGCCTGCGTGATCGTGAAGCATGCCAACCCCTGCGGCGTGGCTGTTGGCAAGGATGCGGCCGAAGCCTACGGCAAGGCCTTCAAGACCGATCCGACCTCGGCCTTCGGCGGCATCATCGCCTTCAATCGTCCGGTTGACGGCGAAACCGCGCAGGCCATTGCCAAGCAGTTCGTCGAAGTGCTGATGGCACCGGGCTACACGCCTGAGGCGCTGGAGGTGTTCCAGGCGACCAAGGCCAAGCTCAACGTGCGCGTGCTCGAGATCGCATTGCCCAAAGGCGGTGCCACTGATTGGGACAACGGCCGCAACGCGATCGACGTGAAGCGCGTCGGCTCGGGCCTCCTGATGCAGACCGCCGACAACCACGAGCTTTCGGCCAGCGACCTCAAGGTGGTGAGCAAGAAGCAACCCACGCCCGAGCAGCTGCAAGACCTGCTGTTCGCATGGAAGGTTGCAAAGTACGTGAAGAGCAACGCCATCGTGTTCTGCGCCGGGGGCATGACCATGGGCGTGGGCGCGGGCCAGATGAGCCGCCTCGATTCAGCGCGCATCGCGAGCATCAAGGCCGAGCATGCGGGCCTGTCGCTGAAAGGCACCGCGGTGGCCAGCGATGCCTTCTTCCCGTTCCGCGACGGACTCGACGTGGTGGTCGATGCCGGCGCGAGCTGCGTCATTCAGCCGGGTGGCTCGATGCGCGACCAGGAAGTGATCGACGCCGCCGACGAGCGCGGCGTGGTCATGGTGCTGTCGGGCGTGCGCCACTTCCGCCACTGACACTCGCGCCCGCAGGCGATCGGATCAACGAGGCTGCGAGGCCTTGAAGATCTGCCTTGCGGCTTCGATGGTGGCGGCGATGTCTTCATCGCTGTGCGCGGCGCTCACGAAGCCTGCTTCGTAAAGCGCCGGCGCGATGTACACGCCGCGGTCCAGCAGGCCGTGGAACAGCGCGTTGAATTTCGCGTTGTCTGTGGTCATCACCGTGGCGTAGTTCTGCGGCAATTCGTTCATCAGGAAGAAGCCGAGCATGCCGCCCTCGCTATCGGCGTTGAAGGGCTGGCCTTCGGCCGCGGCGGCAGCCTTGAGGCCTTCGACCAACGACTGCGTTTTCTTCGACAGCGCTTCATAGAAGCCGGGCTTGGCGATTTCCTTCAGCGTTGCCAAACCGCAGGCCGTGGCCACCGGGTTGCCCGAAAGCGTACCGGCCTGGTAGACCGGCCCGAGCGGCGCGAGCTGTTCCATGATGGCGCGCGGGCCGCCGAAGGCCGCGAGCGGCATACCGCCGCCGATGACCTTGCCGAGCACCGTGAGGTCGGGCGTGATGCCCAGCACGCCTTGCGCGCCGTGCAGGCCGACCCTAAAGCCAGTCATCACTTCGTCGAACACCAGCAGTGCGCCATGCTGCGTACAAAGGTCGCGGCAGCGTTTGGCGAATTCGGGCGTCGCGCGCACGAAGTTCATGTTGCCGGCAATCGCCTCGATCATCAGGCAGGCGATGTCGTTGCCGTGCAGCGCAAAGGCCTCCTCGAGCTGCGCGATGTTGTTGTACTCGAGCACCAGCGTGTGCTGCGTGACCTCGGGCGGCACGCCGGCCGAGGTGGGATGGCCGAAGGTGGCGAGGCCGGAGCCCGCCTTCACCAGCAGCGCATCGGCGTGGCCGTGGTAGCAGCCTTCGAACTTGATGATGTGCTTGCGGCCAGTGGCTCCGCGTGCGAGGCGCAGCGCGCTCATGGCGGCTTCGGTGCCCGAGCTCACCAGCCGCACCATCTCCATCGACGGCACAAGGGCGAGGATGGCTTCCGCCAGTTCGATCTCGCGCTCGGTCGGTGCGCCGTACGAAAAGCCTTCCAGCACGGCCTTCTGCACCGCCTCGACCACGGCCGGATGGCCGTGGCCCAGAATCATGGGCCCCCAGGAGCCGATGTAGTCGATGTAGCGCTTGTCGTTGGCGTCCCAGAAGTAGGCGCCCTCGGCACGGCGGATGAAGCGCGGCGTGCCGCCCACGGCCTTGAAGGCGCGAACCGGTGAATTGACGCCGCCGGGAATGACGGCGCGGGCGCGCTCGAAAAGAATGTCGTTTTGATCAGCGTTTGGCATCAATGTCTGGTGTCGTGAGGGGGCAGGGCAAAGTCGGGGGGAGCGCCGGGGTCTTCATCGTCGTCTTCTTCGTCTTCCGGCTCGGCCCAGAACAGGCGGTCCGGAAGCACGTGGCCCATGCCGGGCCGAAAGCCCGCGTCCAGGCAGCGGTCCATGTACGCCAGGGCCTCGGTGGTGGCTGCCACCAGGTCGGTGCCGCTTGCCAGCAGGGCGGCCAGCGCGGCTGACAAAGTGTCGCCAGCGCCAGCAAAGACGGCCTCGAGTCGCTCGTATTTTTCGTTGGCAAGCACTGACTGCGGTGATGCCAGCACGTTGTCGATGAACTGGTCGGGCAGCACCATGCCGGTCACCAGCGTGTAGGGCACGCCGAACTCGCCGGCAGCCTTGGCGATGTCCCGCGCACCGGGCGGACGCTCGCCGCTCCAGTCGGGAAGCAGCCATCGCCAGAGGGTGCTGTGGTTTCCAACCAACACTGTGGTCTGGGGCAAAAGTAACTCTCGAAAAGCGTCGAGATAGGGCTCGATCAGGTTCTCGTCCCACCACGAGAGATTGGGCATGTACGCCACCAGCGGCACCTCCGGATAGTCGGAGGCGGTCTCGGCGATGGTGCTCAGGGCGTCGGGGCTGCCGACGAAACCCACCTTGATGAGCTGGACTTCCACGTCTTCGAGGATGGCGCGCGCCTGCTCGGCAATGGCTTCCTCGTCGAAGGCGAAATGGTCGAATATCTCGGCCGTGTCGCGTGCGTAGGCGCCCGTGACCACTGGCAGCATGTGTGCGCCCACCGACGCCATGGCCAGCGCATCGGCCCCCAGGCCGCCCGCGCCGCTGGGATCGCTGGCATTGAATACCAGCACGCAGGGCGGATTCAGGTCCCGTTCGGCCACTTCTTCGGCCTCCGGCGGAGGGTCGTTAAGATTGCCCGGTTTGCGGGTGTTGTCTGCGGAATGTAAGTAAATGGTCATACGCGGGCCGAAATCGCCTCAATGGTGGCATAGGCGCGACGTTTACCGCCCGCCAGTGAGATACGCATAGATACACTCGTTGCATTTAATGAACAAGGACTTTAAGCTCCGATGAATACGAAAACTTGGATGTGCCTGATTTGTGGGTGGATCTATGACGAAGCGGTGGGTGTACCGGAAGACGGGATTGCGGCAGGCACGGCCTGGGCCGATGTCCCGATGAACTGGACCTGTCCTGAGTGCGGTGCACGCAAGGAAGACTTCGAAATGGTTGAAATCTGAAGCATGGCATAGGGCTACGCGATCTGCGCCGATGTACGGTGCGGCGGGCATCCAAGTCTCATCTCAGCAGGAGTGTGTGCAATGGGGCCGAATGGATCAGGTTACAAGGTGCTTGTCATCGATGACAGCAATACGATCCGGCGCAGTGCCGAAATATTTCTGAAGCAAGGCGGACACGAGGTTCTTCTTGCGGAGGACGGCTTCGACGCGCTCTCGAAGGTCAACGACCACAAGCCGCACCTCATTTTCTGCGACATCCTCATGCCGCGCCTGGATGGCTACCAGACCTGCGCCATCATCAAGCGCAACGCTCAGTTCGCCAACGTTCCGGTGGTGATGCTTTCCTCGAAAGACGGCGTCTTCGACAAGGCCCGCGGCCGCATGGTCGGATCGCAAGACTACCTGACCAAACCTTTCACCAAAGACCAGCTGCTGCAGGCCGTGCAGCAGTTTGGCATCGTTCAACAGGAAGTGCAGTAATGCCCATTCGAAAAATCCTCGTCGTCGACGACTCCAAGACGGAACTGATGTTCCTGTCCGACCTGCTCCAGAAGAACGGCTTTGCCGTCAAGACCGCCGAAAACGCCGAAGACGCCATGCGCCGTCTCGAAGAGGATCAGCCCGACCTGATCCTCATGGACGTCGTCATGCCCGGCCAGAACGGCTTCCAGCTCACGCGCGCCATTGCCCGCGACCCGCAGTACGCCGCCATCCCGATCATCCTGTGCACCAGCAAGAACCAGGAAACCGATCGCGTCTGGGGCATGCGACAGGGCGCCCGCGACTACATCGTGAAGCCGGTCAACACGGCCGAGCTGATGTCCAAGATCAGCGCGCTGGCCTGAACGGAAGACAGCCGAGTCCATGGCGAATCGCGACGCTCTTCGAGCCTTCCAGTCCCGGCTTGCAAGCCGCCTGCAGGCTGCCCGCACGACCGGCGTTGCCGCCACGTGGCTCGCGGTAGAGGCGGGCGAGGGCAAGTACCTCTTTCCACTGGGCCATGCGGGCGAAATCTTCCCCTGGACGCCGCCCCAGCCTGTGCCCTACACGGAACCCTGGTTCCTCGGCGTTGCCAACCTGCGCGGCGGCCTTTACGGCGTGGTGCAGCTGTCGGCATTCGCCTCGGGCAAGTCCGATGGCCTCGCGGCCACCGAGGCGGCCCGCATGCAATCGCGGCTCGTTGCGTTCAACGAGCTGCTCGAAGTCAACTGCGCTTTGCTGGTCGACCGACTGGCGGGGTTGCGAGGGGCCGAGGCCTTCACGGCCGCGGAACCTCCGGGCGCAGAAGCACCTGCCTGGCTTGGGCATCTTTACACCGATGCGGCGGGTGAGCGCTGGCAGGAAATCAACCTGCAGGCACTCTCGCAGCAACCCCAGTTTTTGAGTATTGGCGCCTAGTGCATCCGCACAGCCACAAGACAACCACCTGAAGGACCGACCGTGAGCTCGATCGCTGACAAGTTCAAGAAATTACTGCCCGCGAACAGTGGCAACGACAACGCCCGTGTCGATGGCTCCGGTTCCACCATATCGCTCGACGATGTCGACACGGTGCAGGTGCCGGACGAGAAGACCGTTCGCCTGGCCCGAAAACAAGGCCACACGCCCGACGCGCCACCGCCCACCGGCTTTGCCGACGGCGCCACGCTGATCGGCGAGGCCGCCAACGAGGCCGACGCCGCATCGGCCGAAGCCCAGGCGCAGGCCCCCGCGGGGCGAGGGGGCTCCAGCCCCGCGCGCCAGCAGCGAATCCTGGCGATCATGCTGGCGGTCGTGGTGCTGCTGCTGTTGCTGGTGGCCGGCTCCGCGATTCTTCGCGCCGAGCGCCTCGCGCAGCAAGTGGCCGCCACCGGCCAGTCGCTGATGCAGTCGCAGCGGCTTGCAAAGTCGATCTCGCAGGCTCTCGTCGGCAGCGCGCCCGCGTTCGTCGAAGTGAAGGACAGCGCCGACGACCTCTCGCGCCGCGTGCAAGGCCTCACCAACGGCGACGATGCCCTGCGCCTCGAACGTGTGGGCAACCAGTACGACGAGGACATGGCCAAGATCAATCCGCTGGTCGCCCGTGCCGATGCCAGCGCCAAGGCCGTGCTGGCCCAGCGCCAGATCCTGACCCAGGTGGGTGCCGCCTTGCGCGACATCAACCAGCAGTCGTCCGCGCTGCTCGAAATGACGGAAACCGTGGCATCTCTCAAGATGCAGCAGAACGCCACGCTGCCTGAAATCTCGGCCGCCGGCCAGCTCGTGATGCTGACCCAGCGCATCGGCAAGTCGACCAACGAATTCTTCACTGTCGAAGGCGTGAACCCCGACGCCGTGTTCCTGCTCGGCAAGGACTTGAACACCTTCCAGGAAACTACGCGCGGCCTGCTCGACGGCAATGCGCAGCAGCGTTTCCCCGGCTCGAAGGACCCGCAAACGCGCCAGCAGCTCGAAGCCATTCTCAAGACCTACGAGCAGATGCGGACGCAGGCTTCCGCCATTCTGGGCAACCTTCAGGGCCTGGTGGCTGCGCGCGAAGCGCAGGCTTCCATCTTGACCGACAGCGAGCCCCTGCGTAAGTCGCTCGGCGAGCTGCAAGACAAGCTGTCCGCCCGCACTGGCCTGGGCGCCGGAACGATCGTGATGCTGTTCGTGCTCTCGCTGGCCGCCCTGGCACTTGCCGGCGCCATCGGTTTCGTGCAGGTGCGCGAAGGCCGTGAACGCGCAGCCGTCGCCGAACGCGAACGTCTTGCGGCCGAGCAGGCCAGCGATGAGGCCGGCCGCGTCAACAACGCCAACCAGGCCGCCATTCTTCGGCTGATGAACGAACTGCAGACAGTGGCCGAAGGCGACCTGACGCAGGAAGCCACCGTGACCGAGGACATCACCGGCGCCATTGCCGACTCGGTGAACTACACGGTGGAAGAACTGCGTTTGCTGGTGGGCAACGTGCAGAACACGGCAACCCGCGTGGCGCAGACGACGTCGCAGGTGGAAAGCACCTCGACCGAACTGCTGGCCGCTTCGACCGAACAGCTGCGCGAAATTCGCGAAACCGGCCAGTCGGTGCTGACCATGGCCGAGCGAATCAACGGCGTGTCCACGCAAGCGCAAGAGTCCGCCACGGTGGCGCGCCAGTCGCTGCAAGCTGCGTCCTCGGGTCTGCAGGCCGTGCAGAACGCCATCGGCGGTATGAACTCCATCCGCGACCAGATCCAGGAAACCTCCAAGCGCATCAAGCGCCTGGGCGAATCCTCGCAGGAGATCGGTGAAATCACCGAACTGATCTCGGACATTACCGAACAGACCAACGTGCTGGCACTGAACGCCGCCATCCAGGCCGCATCGGCCGGTGAAGCCGGTCGCGGCTTCTCGGTGGTGGCGGAAGAAGTGCAGCGGCTGGCTGAACGTTCCGCAGACGCCACGCGCCAGATCTCGGCGCTGGTGAAGGCCATTCAGACCGACACGCAGGATGCCGTGGGCGCCATGGAGCGCTCCACGCAGGGTGTGGTCGAAGGGGCCAAGCTGTCCGACAATGCAGGTACCGCCCTGACCGAGATCGACCGCGTGTCGCGCCGCCTTGCGGACCTCATCGAGCAGATCTCGCAGTCCGCGTCCCGCGAAGCCGATTCGGCCAACGTGGTGGCTGCCAACATCCAGCACATTTTTGCGGTGACCGAGCAGACCGGTGAAGGTACCCGTACCACGGCCCAGCAGGTGCGTGAGCTTTCGCAGATGGCGGAAGAACTGCGCCGCTCGGTCGCCCGATTCAAGATTGCCTGACAAAAGTTAAGAACGGCGAGCATCCAACGTGTCGATTCAATCCCCTGCCACGGCCCCCATTGCCGGCAACGTGCCGGCCACCGAAGACCTCGGGCCGCTGGCCTGGGTGCTGGGAGAAATTCAGAAATCCCTCGATGGTGTGGGCAAGTCGTTGCGGCGCTTCGTGCGCGACGTGGGCAGTGCCTCGGATCTCGAGAGCGGCCCGCTGCAAATGGCCCGCCAGCAACTGCACCAGTCCGTCGGCGCGCTTCAGATGGTGGGCAACAACGCCCCCGCGCTGGTGCTCGGCTCCATCGAGTTCGCGGTGCAGGGCTTCATTGCCGAACCGCAGCGCTGCACCGACAGCGCGGTCCTGAAGATCGAGCGCGCCGGCTTTGCCGTCGTCGATTTTCTCAACGCACTGCTGGCCGGCAAGGCCGTGTCGTCTGTCGCGCTGTTCCCGCAATACCGCGACGTGCTCGAACTGGTCGGCAACGAGCGCGTGCATCCCGCGGATCTCTGGAGCGTTGCCTGGCGCTGGGTCGAAGTGCGACCCGCGCTGACCCAGGCCGCGCTGGCCTATGACCCGGCCGTGCGTTCGCGGCTCGACCGCGAGGTGCTCCAGCTGGTCAAGACCGGCGACCCGCAGGCTGCGCGCCGGCTTCAGGCGCTGTGCCTGGGGCTCGGACGCGGAGCGCTGCTGCCCCGTGTTGCAAGTTTCTGGACCCTGGCCGCCGGCTTTTTCGAAGGCCTGGCGCTTGAGCTGATTCCCGCCGATTCCTACGTCAAGCGCGCTGCCTCGCGCGTGCTGCTGCAATACGCCACGCTGGCGCGCGGCGACAGCACCGTCTCGGACCGACTGGGCCAGGACCTGTTGTTCTTCTGCGCGCAGGCCGTGCCCGCCGCCGGCTCCGACGAAGCCGCCACGCTGCGCACCGTGCGCGCCGCCTGGGGCGTCGCTGGCGAGCCGCGTGTCGATTACAGCGTCGAGCAGTTCGGCCGCTTCGATCCACTGGTGCTGGCGCAAGCCCGCAAGCGCATCGAAACCGCCAAGGAAATGTGGTCGGCGCTTTCGGGCGGCGACGTCACTCGCACGCGCCAGGTGGCCGACACCTTCGCGCAGCTCGGCGAGTCGCTGCAGAAGCTGCACCCGCCCATCCTGCCGATGGTGGAGGCACTGACGAATGCCGTCGAAGCCTCGGTGCGTTCCGGTCAGGCGCCGGATACCGAGCTTGCGATGGAAGTCGCCACTTCGGTGCTCTACCTCGAAGCCGCGCTTGAAGACCTTGATCCGAGCGACCCGCAGCTCACCTCCCGCACGCTTCAGCTGGCAGGCCGCATCGAGCGCGTGCGCGAAGGCGGACATTCGGAGCCGCTCGAGCCCTGGATGGAGGACCTTTACCGACGCGTGAGCGATCGCCAGACCATGGGCACAGTGGTCGACGAACTCCGCAGCCACCTGAGCGAACTCGAAAAATCGCTCGACCAGTATTTCCGCCGGCCCGCAGAGAAGGGCCTGCTGCGCACCGTCCCCACCCAGCTGCTGCAGATGCGCGGCGTGTTCTCGGTGCTTGGCCTTGAGCAGGCCGCCCACACCGTCCAGCGCATGCGCGACGACGTGGAGCAGATGCTGGTGGGCAACGCATCGCCAGTGGAAGAGATGCAGAGCTTCGACGCGCTCGGCAACAACCTGGGCGCACTCGGTTTCCTGATCGACATGCTGGGCTATCAGCCCACGCTGGCCAAGCGCCTGTTCGTGTTCGACCAGGAAGCCGGCGAACTCAAGCCGCTGATGGGCCGACAGGCCACCGACGCCCCCACCGCGGACGTCGCGGCACCGGGCGCTGCCGCCACCCCCGGCGATGGTGTGCTCAGCATCGAGGAAGTCGACGCCCAGATTGCCTCCAAGCTTGCCGCCCTCGCCACGCCCAACCGCAAGGCGAAGGTCTCGCCCATCGAGGAATTCAGCCGCAAGGCCGACAGCTGGACCAACAAGATCACCGGTCCCTCGGCGCTGCCCGACACCGAGGTCACCGAGCTCGAAGAAGACGACCTGCAGAACATCTTCCTCGACGAAGCGCGCGAGGTGGTGCAAAACGGCCTGGCCGCGATCGACGAGCTCGGCAGCCACCCGGACGACACCGAGGAACTCACCATCCTGCGGCGTGCCTTCCACACGCTGAAGGGTAGCTCTCGCATGGTCGGCCTGACCGACTTCGGCGACGCCGCCTGGTCCCTGGAGCAGGTGCTCAACACCTGGCTCGCCGACCAGCGCGACGCCACGCCCGATCTGCTCGTCGGCACCCGCAAGGCAATGGAAGAATTCAGCCAGTGGGTCGAAGCGATTGCTTCGGGCTCGCAGCACGGCTGGAAGTCTTCGCACTTCAGCCGCGTGGCCGATGCCCTGCTGGCCGGGGAGCCCGTGCCCGCCATGCCGTCGCGCGTTGCCGATGCGGAAGCCCTGGCTGTGGCCGCGCGCCACATTGCCGCGGAGCCGCCGGCGGTTGCCCTGCTTCCATTGCCGGAGCTCCCGGAGCTGCCCGATCTTTCGCTCACCGCCGCGGCACCGGAGCCCGCACCCGCTGCCGCGTTCGAGTGGCCGCCCACGCAGGCACCCGAGGAGGCCGCCAAGCCTGAACCCGAAGACGACTTCACGTCGACCGACTTCCTCGACTTCGAATCGAAGCCGCTGCCGGCCGACGAGCCTTCCTGGTCCGATCTCGACAAGTTCGACTTCCCCGAGATTGCCAAGGCAGAGCCGGCCGCGTCGTCCCCGCCCGAAGCCGCCGATGAGCCGGTGATCGAGCCCGCGGCCGAACTGCCCTCCCTCGATGGACTCCCCGATCTTCATTGGGCGCCCGAGCCGGCGCCAGTGGTGGCAGAAGAGCCCACGCCGGTTGCCGCGGAGCTCCCGCCGGCCGAAGAGATCGTGGAAGCGCCAGTTTTGCAGCTGCAGCCCGAAGAGCCCGCGGTGGCCGTGGCCGAAGAAGTTCCCGCCCCGGCCGAGCAAACGGCTCCTGCCATGGCCGAAGAATCTCCGCAGCCCGAACCGCAGGAAACCGCCGAAGCGGTGGAGTCTGTGGAATCTTTGGAAGTGGCTGCCGCATCGAGCGCCGAAGACCAAGTCAAGGTCATCGGCCCGCTACGCATCGGCATCGCGCTCTACAACGTCTACCTCAACGAGGCCGACGAGTGGTCCAGGCAACTGGCGACCGAAGTCGGCGAGTGGGCGCTCGAATCCCATGAGCGGCTGTCCGATTCGACCATCGCGCTGGCGCATTCGCTGGCCGGCAGTTCGGCCACGGTCGGCTTCCACAGCCTCTCCGGCATGGCGCGACTGCTCGAAGCCGCGCTGCAGCATCTGCAGATGCAGGGCAGTGGCTCGCGTGAACAGGGCGTGGTGCTGGTTGCCGCTGCCGACGAGCTGCGCCGCCTGCTGCATCAGTTTGCAGTCGGCTTCCTGCGCGAACCTTCTGAAGGCACGCTTCAGGCGCTGCGCGACATCGCCGCCGCGCCCATGCCGGTCGAAGCCGCGGCTCGCATCGAAACCCGTCAGCACCAGCAGGTGATGGCGTCCGACGGCATGGCCGACGTGGCACTGGACGATTCCGAAGACGCCATCGACATGGCCGACGCGGTCGACGTCGACCTGTTCCCGATCTTCGAGGAAGAAGCGCAGGAACTGCTGCCGCAGTTGGGCCAGGCGTTGCGCCAGTGGGCGCATCACCCCGACGACAACGCACCGCGCGCCTCCGTGCTGCGCACGCTGCACACGCTCAAGGGCAGCGCTCGGCTGGCCGGCGCCATGCGCCTTGGCGAGCGCGCGCACCGCATGGAATCCGAGATCGAGGCCCTGGGCAGCCAGGGCGGCGCCGATCGGATCGAGATCGAAAAGCTGCTCACGCGCCTCGACGCGCTGCAGGCCACTTTCGACGCACTGCGTGCCGCGGACGATGCCACGCAGGCCGAAGTCGCCCAACTGGTGGCCGCGGCATCCGCCACCTCGCCAGGCGTCCAGCTGGTGCAGGTCCCAGCTGAGTCCGGGGTGTCCGCCAACGACGAAGTAGCAGCCGCTGCCGACGACAGCGAAGGCTCCGTGCCCGCGACGGAAACGGCCGCCGTGCCGATGCTCCTGCCGCGCCCCGCGCCCGCGCTGCTCACGCCGACCCGCGCAGTGTCGGGCCAGGCGGTGCGCATCCGCACCCAACTGCTCGACCGCCTGGTGGCGCAGACCGGCGAGGTCATCATCACCCGCTCGCGCCTGGAGGCCGAGCTGGGCCAGCTGCGCGGTTCGCTCTCCGACCTGACCGGCAACCTGGACCGTCTGCGCCAGCAATTGCGCGACATCGAGGTGCAAGCCGAAAGCCAGATGCAGTCTCGCCTCGCGCAGGCCAAGGATTCGCAGCAGAGCTTCGACCCGCTCGAGTTCGACCGCTTCACCCGCGTGCAGGAACTCACGCGCATGATGGCCGAGTCGGTGAACGACGTGGCCACCGTCCAGCGCACGCTGCAAAAGACGGTGCAGGCGACCGAAGACGACCTCAGCGTGCAGGCGCGCCAGACGCGCGAACTGCAGCGCGGCCTGCTGCGCACGCGCATGGTGGAGTTCGAGGGCATCTCTGACCGCCTCTACCGCGTGGTGCGCCAGGCGTCGAAAGACACCGGCAAGCAGGTGCGCCTGGACATCGTTGGCGGCTCCATCGAAATGGACCGCGGCGTGCTCGACCGGATGACGCCTGCCTTCGAGCACTTGCTGCGCAATTGCGTGGCGCACGGCATCGAGGAGCCGGCGGCGCGTGAAAAGGCTGGCAAGGACGCCAACGGCCTGATCGTGATCGACCTGCATCACGAAGGCAACGACGTCTCGGTGAGCTTCCGCGATGACGGCGCCGGCCTGGACCACGCGCGCATTGCCGAGCGTGCCCGCACGCTGGGTCTGCTGGCAGCGGACCAGGAACTGTCGCCCGAAGAGGCGACCGAGCTGATCTTCAAGCCAGGCTTCTCCACCGCCGGGCAAGTGTCCGAGCTGGCAGGCCGCGGCATCGGCATGGACGTGGTGCGCGCGCAGATCGCGGCGATCGGCGGCCGCATCGAAACGCACAGCACGGCCGGGCAGGGCACCACCTTCAAGCTGGTGCTGCCGCTCACCACCGCGGTGACGCACGTGGTGATGCTGCGCGCCGGCGACGTGTCGATTGGCGTGCCGTCCAATCTGGTGGAGCTGGTGCAGCGCGTGAGCAGCACCGAGCTCGAAGCCGCCTACCTGCACAACAGCCATCCGTTCGGCAGCGAACAGGTGCCGTTCTACTGGGCTGGCGCACTGCTGCAGGCTTCGGCTCGCAGCGAGCACCCCACCAGCAAGAACAACACCGTCGTGATCGTGCGAAGCGCGGCGCAGCGTGTGGGCCTGCACGTGGACGAAGTGCTGGGCAACCAGGAAGTCGTGGTCAAGAACCTCGGGCCGCAGCTCGCGCGCCTGCCGGGTCTGGCCGGCATCTCGGTGCTGGCTTCTGGCGCGGTGGCCCTCATCTACAACCCGGTGGCGCTGGCCGCGGTGCATGGCGAACAGGCCCGCCTGCGCCAGGCTGCCGCACTGGCAGCACCCGCGCACGGCGCCTCCACCGGTGCCGAGCAGGGCGGTGTGCCGCACGAACCGTTGCCGGTTCTGGCGCCGCCGGTGCCGCAGGTTCCGCTGGTGCTGGTGGTCGACGACTCCATCACCGTGCGCCGCGTCACGCAGCGCCTGCTGCAGCGCGAAGGCTATCGCGTGTCGCTTGCGGCCGACGGCCTGCAGGCGCTCGAGCGGCTCCAGCAGGAGCGCCCGGCCGTGGTGCTGTCCGACATCGAGATGCCCCGCATGGACGGCTTCGACCTGGCACGCAACATCCGCGCGGACGACTCCATGGCGGGTCTGCCGATCATCATGATCACCTCGCGCATTGCCGAGAAGCACCGCGACTACGCCCGCACCCTGGGTGTGAACCACTACCTCGGCAAGCCCTACTCGGAAGAGGAACTGCTGCGCCTGGTGCGTGCGTACACGAGCGAGCCGGCGCTGGCTGCCGCCGCCTGACGCTGCGGCGTTCACCCAGAAACAAAGGGGCCTTCGGGCCCCTTTGTCATTTTTGCAGCGCCTTGGCCCGGGCCACGCCGTAGCGCTGCAGCGTCTTCTCGCGCGCCTCGGCGTGGTCCACCACCGGCTTCGGGTAGTTCTCGCCCAGCTTGATGCCTGCCGCTTCCAGTTCCACTGGCGAAGCCGTCCAGGGCGCGTGGATCACCGCATTCGACAGCCCCGCAAGCTGCGGAAGGTAGCGCCGGATGAACTTGCCTTCGGGGTCGAAGCGCTCGCTCTGCGTCACCGGGTTGAAGATGCGGAAGTAGGGCTGCGCGTCGCAGCCGCTGGAGCTGGCCCACTGCCAGCCGCCGTTGTTCGACGCCAGCTCGAAATCGTTCAGGTGCAGCGCAAAGTAGCGCTCGCCGCGCCGCCAGTCCAGCCCCAGGTCCTTGCAGAGAAAGCTCGCCACCACCATGCGCAGCCGGTTGTGCATGTAGCCGCTCTGGTTGATCTGCAGCATGGCGGCGTCCACCAGCGGGTAGCCCGTGCGGCCCTGGCACCAGGCCTCGAACAGCTGGTCGGCATGCTTGCCGTGGTGCCACTGGATCTTGTCGTATTCGGGTCGGAAGCTCTTCGATTCGCCGCCCGAATGCACGTGCGGAAAGTGCGCCAGGATCTGGAAATAGAACTCCCGCCATATCAGTTCGCTGAGCCAGGTCGCCGCACCCGCATCGCCCTGCAGCGAAAGCTGGTGCGCCACCTCCGCCAGCTGCCGAACCGACACCGTGCCGAAGCGCAGGTGCACGCCCAAATAGCTCGGCCCCCGGACGGCCGGAAAGTTGCGAGCCGCGTCATAGCGATCGATGCGCTGGAAAAAATCTTCGAACAGCGCCGCCGCGCCGCTGGTGCCGGTCGGGATCTCGAGCTCCGAAAGATTGCTTTTCTGAAAGCCGATTTCCTCCAGCGTCGGCACCGCCCCCCGGTAGGCTTCGGGCGGTGGCGCCAGCGCGTCGGCGTGGGCACGAACCGGATAAGACTTGAGAAAAAACGAATCCACCTTGGCCAGCCACGCCCGCTTGTAGGGCGTGAACACGGTGTAGGGCTGGCCCGTCTTGTTCAGCAGCTCGTCGCGGTCGAAAACGGTGGAATCCTTGAAAGTGTGAAAGCTCACGCCCGCGTTGGCCAGGGCGCCGAGCACCTGGGCGTCGCGCGCCAGGGCGTCGGGCTCGTCGTCCCGGTTGGCAAAGACGGCTTGCACGTCCAGTTCGTGCGCCAGCGCCGGAATTTCATCGACCGCGGCGGCGTGCCGCACGATCAAACCGCCGCTGAGCGCCTGCAGCTCGGCGTCGAGTTCCAGCAGCGAATCGCGGATGAATTCCACCCGCCGGTCGACCCGGGGGAGGGGGTCCAGAATCGCCCGGTCGAACACGAAAACGCACACCACCTGCCGGCAGGCCCTGAGGGCCTGGTAGAGCGCCGCGTTGTCGTCCACGCGCAGGTCGCGGCGAAACCACATGAGCCCTTTGGGATAGGTCTTGTCGACGGCCAGTAAAATCGGCGGCATATGGCTGCCGATTCTGCCCCGATGAACCTCACGCATCATTTCCTGATTGCGATGCCGGGGATGGAAGATAAAACTTTCAACCGCAGCGTCGTCTACCTCTGCGAGCACAGCGAGCGCGGTGCGCTGGGCCTTGTCATCAACAAGCCCAGCGACCTCAACCTCAAGGAGCTGTTCGAGAAAATCGAACTCCACCTTGTGCGCCCCGAACTGGGCAACGCGCCCGTCTTTCAGGGCGGGCCGGTGCAGACCGAACGCGGCTTCGTGCTGCACGAGCCGGTGTTCTCCCATGCCGAAAAGCCCGAGGAATCGGTCTATGCCTCGACCATGACCATTCCCGGCGGGCTCGAAATGACCACTTCCAAGGACGTGCTGGAGGCCCTGGCCACCGGCGCCGGGCCGCGCAAGGTACTGGTTTCGCTCGGCTATTCGGCCTGGGGCGAGGGCCAACTGGAGTCCGAACTGGCCGAAAACAGCTGGCTCACCGTGATCGCCGACCCGGCCGTGATCTTCGATACCCCGGTCGAGCAGCGTTACGACAAGGCGCTGATGCTGCTGGGCCTGGAAGCGTGGAAGCTCTCGCCGGAAGCGGGGCACGCGTGATGGCCGCTGCCATGCCAGACGCTTCCGAACCCTCCGCTTCCTCTTCTTCAGTTCCCGTTCCTGTTGCCGTTCCCGCGCACTTCCAGAGCTTCCTGGCTTTCGACTTCGGCCTGAAGCGCACTGGCGTTGCCAGCGGAAACCGGCTGCTGGGCACCGCCACCCCCCAGGCCACCATCAAGGCCGAGGGCGATGCCCGCTTTGCGCTGGTGGAGGCCCGCATCAAGGAATGGCAGCCCGACGCACTGGTGGTCGGCGTGCCCTACCACCCCGACGGCGCCCCCCACGAGAACACCCGCCGCGCGCAGAAGTTCGCGCGCCAGCTGCGCGGGCGCTTCAATCTGCAGGTGTTCGAGGTCGACGAGCGCTACAGCACCACCGAAGCGCTGGCCTCCGGCGCCCGCGACGCCGATGCCGCCTCCGCCTGCATCATCCTGGAACAATTTTTGAGGAGCATCCCGTGAGTTCAATACCCGATGCCGAAGCGCTCTACAAGGAGCTGCTGAAAGGCGTGAAGGCGCTGATGCGTCCCGAGACAAAACTGGTGGGCATTACCTCCGGCGGCGCCTGGCTGGTCGAGCGCCTGCAGAAAGACCTGGGCCTGAGTGGCGCCCCCGGCGTCATCTCATCGGCCATGCACCGCGACGACTTCGCGCGGCGCGGCCTCTCGGCCAGTGCGCAGACCGCGCTGCCCTTCGACGTGAACGGCGCCGACGTGTTGCTGCTCGACGACGTGCTCTACACCGGCCGCACCATCCGCGCCGTGCTCAACGAGCTGTTCGACTTCGGCCGCCCGGCCTGCGTGCGGCTTGCCGTGCTGGTCGATCGCGGCGGGCGCGAACTGCCTGTGGCGGCCGATTTCGCGGCCGCGAAACTCACGCTGCCCAACACGCAGCTGCTTGCGCTGGCCCGCGCCAACGACGGCGCCTTCAGCCTGAAAGTCGAGGAGAACCGCTGATGCTCTACAAGCGAAATCCGCAACTCAACAAGAACGGCGAACTCATTCACCTGCTGTCGATCGAGGGCCTGCCCAAGGACATAGTCACGCACATCCTCGACACCGCCGCCAACTTCACCAGCGTGAGCGATCGCGAGGTCAAGAAGGTGCCGCTCTTGCGCGGCAAGAGCGTGTTCAACCTGTTCTTCGAGAACAGCACCCGCACCCGCACCACCTTCGAGATCGCTGCCAAGCGCCTGTCGGCTGACGTCATCAACCTGGACATTGCGCGCTCCTCGGCCACCAAGGGCGAGTCGCTGCTCGACACCATCGCCAACCTGAGTGCGATGGCGGCCGACCTGTTCGTGGTGCGGCACAGCGAGTCTGGCGCGCCCTACCTCATCGCGCAGCACGTGGCGCCGCACGTGCACGTGGTGAATGCCGGCGACGGCCGCCATGCGCACCCTACGCAGGGGCTGCTCGACATGTACACGATCCGCCACTACAAGAAGGATTTTTCGAACCTGACGGTGGCGATCGTGGGCGACGTGCTGCATTCGCGCGTGGCGCGCTCCGACATTCATGCCCTCACCACGCTGGGCTGCGCCGAAGTGCGCGTGGTCGGCCCCAAAACTCTCGTGCCCGGCGACATGGCCGGCATGGGCGTGCGCGTGTGCCACACGCTCGAAGAGGGCATCAAGGACTGCGACGTCATCATCATGCTGCGCCTGCAGAACGAACGCATGAGCGGCGCGCTGCTGCCCTCGTCGCAAGAGTTCTTCAAGACCTACGGCCTTACGCCCGAGAAGCTGCAATTGGCCAAGCCGGATGCCATCGTCATGCACCCAGGGCCGATCAACCGCGGCGTGGAGATCGACTCTGCCGTGGTCGACGGAAAGCAGAGCGTGATCCTGCCCCAGGTCACCTTCGGCATTGCCGTCCGCATGGCAGTGATGAGCATCGTCGCAGGAAACGAAGCATGAGCAGAACACTGATTACCAACGGCCGCGTCATCGACCCGGCGTCGGGTACCGACAAGAAAGCCGACATAGCCATTGCCGACGGCAAGATCGCCGGCATCGGCGGCATTCCGGCTGGCTTCAAGGCCGACCGCACCATCGACGCCGCGGGCTGCATCGTGGCACCCGGCTTGGTCGACCTGGCGGCGCGCCTGCGCGAGCCCGGCTACGAACACGAAGGCATGCTCGAAAGCGAAATGGCCGCCGCCATCGCAGGCGGCGTGACCAGCGTCGTGTGCCCGCCCGACACCGACCCCGTGCTCGACGAGCCCGGCCTGGTCGAGATGCTCAAGTTTCGCGCCGAAAAATTGCAGGGCGCGCGCCTGTTCCCGCTCGGCGCGCTCACGCGCGGCCTGGCCGGCGGCGTGCTCACCGAAATGGCCGAGCTCACTGAAGCCGGCTGCATCGGCTTCAGCCAGGCCGACGTGCCGCTTGCCGACACCCAGGTGCTGCAGCGCGCGCTGCTCTACGCAAGCACCTTCGGCTACACCGTGTGGCTGCGGCCGCAAGACCGCGACCTGGGCAAGGGCGTGGCCGCCAGCGGCCCGCTGGCCACGCGCCTGGGCCTTTCGGGCGTGCCGGTGTCAGCGGAAACCATCGCCATCTTCACCATCGTCGAACTCATGAAGAGCACCGGCGCGCGCGTGCACCTGTGCCGCATTTCCAGCGCTGCGGGCGTGGCGCTGGTGCGCGCGGCCAAGGCGCAAGGCCTGCCGCTCACCTGCGACGTCAGCATCAATTCGCTGCACCTGGCCGATACCGACATCGGCTTTTTCGACAGCCGCGCGCGCCTCAATCCGCCGCTGCGCCAGCAGGGCGACCGCGACGCGCTCTCGGCCGGGCTGGCCGACGGCACCATCGACGCGCTGGTGTCCGACCACACGCCCGTCGAGGCTGATGCCAAGACCCTGCCCTTTGCCGAAGCCGAACCCGGCGCCACCGGGCTCGAACTGCTGCTGCCGCTCGCGCTGCAATGGGGCGAGCGCAGCGGTGCCGGGCTGTCGCGCGCGCTGGAGGTCATCAGCTCTGCGCCGGCAAAGCTGCTGACGGCCGCCGATGCGGCCACCGGCATCGGCCGGCTCTCCGAGGGCGGCGTGGCCGACCTGTGCGTCTTCGACCCGGCCATCGAGTGGCAGGTGCAGCCTGAGGCGCTCAGGAGCCAGGGCAAGCACACGCCGTTCGCGGGCTACCCGCTGCAGGGTCGCGCGCGCCACACCCTGGTCGCTGGCCGCATCGTCCACGGCTGATTGAAAAGAGGGCCCGCATCTCGATGGTTCATTCACTGAAGGCTTGCTGGCGCCTACTGCATGCGGTGGGACACGCGCTCGGCGGCTGGTGGACGATCCGCTTCACTTTTCCGAGCCTCTCGCCGCAAGAGCGCAACCGGCGCGTGCAGCAGTGGTCGCGGCGCCTGCTGGAGATCATGGGCGTCACGCTCAAGGTGCAGGGCAACCCACCGGGCGATGGGCCAGTGCTGCTCATCTGCAATCACCTCTCGTGGCTCGACATCACGGCCATCCACGCCGCCTGCCACGTGCGCTTTGTCTCCAAGTCGGGCGTGAAGCACTGGCCGCTCATCGGCACGCTCTCCACCGGCGCGGGCTCGCTCTACATCGAGCGCGAGCGCCGGCGCGACGCAATGCGCGTGGTGCACCACATGACCGAGGCGCTGCAGGGTGGCGATCGCATCGGCGTGTTCCCCGAAGGCACCACCAGCGACGGCAACGGGCTGCTCCCCTTTCACGCCAACCTGTTGCAAGCCGCCATTTCTTCCGGTGCACCCGTGCTGCCCGCCGCGCTGCGCTTTGCCGACGCGGCCACCGGCCAGACCAGCCAGGCGCCGCGCTACATCGACGACGACAACCTGCTGACTTCGTTATGGAACACGCTGCGCGCGCCGCCGCTGCTGGCCATCGTGCGCTTTGGCGAACCGCAGCCCTCGCTCGGGCGCGAGCGCCGCGCGTGGGCCCTGGCGCTGCGTGAAGACGTGCAGCAGCTGCGCCACGACACCCACTGACTCAGCCGTGCGCAGCGGCAAGGGCGCGCAAAAAAAAAGCGCTCCGGAGGAGCGCTTAACGACGCACGAATGCGCCGTGAGGAGGAACCTGCGTTCGTTTCGTATTGCTCTTGTTCTTCAGAGGATGCCGAAGACCTTCAGGCCGATGATCACGACCAGTGGCACTCCGCAGAGCCAAAGGATGATGCTTTTCATGATCGGGGTCTCCGTTGTGTGGATAGGCCTCTACATTGGCGGGGCCCGCAGCCACGGCTTGCGGGAGAAACCAGTCCGTACGCGTGGGTGGGTGCCTACAGCTTCCAGAAACCCACGGCAACTTGTTGGAAAGTGCTGTTATTAAGTAAGCATTGGCGAGAAAAGCACCCAGCAGTAAGTCCTAAGCACGCCAGCAACACTACTTGCCAAGGGGCTGTGCAACCGCACTGAAATTCGGCGCCCATAATCCGCCTGCGACACGCCAGAGTCGCGTCAAACCCACGGCTCCGGGCCTTCAGGAAGCGAGCCAGCCATATTGCATTTCTGGCTTTTTACGGGACGACATCATGAGCGTGATGCAGATGTTTCTACCGGCTTCTGAACCTGCGCGCAGCGAGGCCCTGGCGCAGTTTCTAAAAACACACCACATACCGCGGCGCCTCGTGAGAGGCCTTGGGCATAGAGATCTGGGCGAGCAGACCGGACCTGCCGCACTGGTCGGTCCACCGCAACGCCAGATGCAGGCGTCGCAGGACTCGAAGACGCAGGCTTCGCCGGAAGGTTGACGGGCTTTTCGCGCTTCGGCGCAGGCAAGGCTTTCGCGGCGAAGGGTTCGCCGTCCAGCGGCATCAGCTGCGGACTGGCATAAGAACTTTCCTTCTTTTCCCACGGAATCAGCTGTTCGATCGGCTGCGGATGCGCAGCCCATCCAACGGCAACAACCAGCACGGCCGTCGCCCACTGGAACACGACGAACAGTCGATGCACCACGCGGCCCAAGCGCCTTGAAATTGTCATCGCGGCATTGCCCATCATCGCCCCTTGCAGCCTCGCCAGAAATCGTAGATGGCTGCGGCGATGACCAGAACCACCGCGTTGAGCATGATCCATTCGAGTACGTCCATGGGGCCGCCTTTCGATTGAGTGCATCGATAGGCTAAGGCGGCAAAGGTGCGGGCGCGAGGGGCATTTGTCATGTCGCAGCGGGCTTTTTGACAGGTACTGGGATGCAGGGGGAGACGCCGCGTCTAAGGGAAGTGCGCCATCCATGTGGATGGTGATAGGATGGCGTATGCCATCCAAAACCGCAATCGCACCTCCAACCGCCAAGACGCCGGAGTCCGAGAAGATCACCATCAACATGGGCTTCGTCGATCTGGGCAATATCGACCTGCTCGTGGCGGAAGGCTTCTATTCGAACCGCACGGACTTCATTCGCACGGCCATCCGTACCCATCTTTCGACCCATGCCGACGTGCTGCGCCAGGCCGTGACACGCAAGATGCTGGTGCTGGGTCTGCAGAGTTTTTCGGTCGCAGACCTCGAGGCCGCCCGCGCCGCTGGCGAGAAACTCCAGATTCGGGTGCTTGGCCTTGCCGTCATAGATCCGAACGTCAGTCCCGCGCTCGCCAGCGCGACCATCGACTCGCTGACCGTGCTCGGCGCGCTTCACGCATCCCCGGCTGTCAAGGCGGCGCTGGCAGGACGCATCCGCTAGTTTTTTCTCTACCCAATTTCCCGGACCAATCAATGAATCCACTTTTCGCGGGCCTGATGGACAAGGCCGCCCATCTCACCCGCCACGGGCGCTTGGCCGAAGCCACCCAGGCCATTCAGCGCGCACTGCGGAGCGGCGCAGGGCCGCAGCCGGCAGCGCCCGACGGATCGCACTTGTCCAAGGCCGACTCAGACGTCATCGAGGTCGAAGCCCGAGTGATCGACGAGGAGCGCCCAACGCAGTCGCCCCGGGCGACAGAGGGCACCGAACAATGGGTCAAGGGCACGTTCGCGCACCAGGGCCGCACCATCGACTACATGCTTTTCGTTCCGGTGCCAGCCGCAGAGCAGCGCGAGTCGCCGCAGCCACTGATCGTGATGCTTCACGGGTGCACCCAGAACGCTACCGACTTCGCCGCCGGCACGCGCATGAACGAGCACGCACGTGCCTGCGGCGCGATGGTGCTCTATCCCGAACAGGCGCAAAGGGCCAATGGCCAGAAATGCTGGAACTGGTTCAAGTCCCAGCATCAGCAACGCGACCGGGGCGAACCCGCGTTGTTGACTGCGCTGACCCAACACATCACGCAGCAGCAGCACGCAGACCGTCACAGGGTCTACGTGGCAGGCCTGTCCGCAGGGGGCGCCATGGCCGATGTCCTCGGTCATTGCTATCCCGATGTCTACGCCGCCGTGGGCGTGCATTCCGGTCTTCCGCACGGTGCCGCGCATGACGTGGCGTCGGCCTTGAGCGCGATGCGAACAGGCGCAGCGCGGGGTTCCTCCGGTGCAACAGCAAAGCGGCCGCCGACCATTGTTTTTCATGGCGACGCGGACACGACCGTTCATGCCAACAACGGGCTGGCCATCCTCGCGGGGGCGATCCCGGGAGAGGTCAAGGACGGCCAATCGCCATCGGGCCGGCGCTTCACGCGAACGCTCTATCCCGCGTCCCAAGCCTGCGGAGATTCCGAGCATTGGCGTCTTCACGGCACGGGCCATGCGTGGTCGGGTGGCAGCGCGCACGGCAGCTATACGCAGCCCGAAGGCGTCGACGCGAGCCGCGAGATGCTTCGGTTCTTCCTCGCCCATCGATTGGGCGACAACCGCCATGGCGGGCAGCCTGTCTAGGCAGCGCCTGGATGGCTAATTGCCTTGCTGCCGGTTACAAATGCGAAGGCTTGCTGGTGTTCGGCAGGAATCGAAAATCGGGCTGTATCCCGCATGAATGCTTGATTTCACTCAGAGAACGTATGGGTGTGCCGACAGATCTACCAGCCGAATTCCCCGCTGGACCGGATGTTGCAGTTCTGACACACGAGCTTGCCTGCCCGACTGCCGGAAGACTCAAACGGTGGCGAACTGCATGTGAGGCATGCGAACAGAACCTCGCAGCTGTTCCGATCTGACGTTGGTTTCGCCGTCAATACAGACGGTCAGAGCCAAGGGGTTGACTCTCGATTGTGATCGCTAGTGCAAAGCTCCTCTGCTGTCCTAGGTCGCAACCGCCATCGAAGCACCCCAAGCACTCAAGATCGCCTTCTTTGACCTCACTTGCCATCATCCAGCACGATTCGGCAGGCTGAGGTCTGTCTACAGGCATGCGCGCCCGCTGTTGTCCCGCACCTCCCCAGCCTCCGTGTTTAATCGTGGCTCCGAAATATCAGAGATGCCTGATGAAGTACACGCTTGCGCAGACGATGAATCGTTCACTTCGGTGGTTACTCGCCCTCGGTGCAGCCGCTGCCGTCGGTGTCCAGGGGACGTACCTGTACAAATTTGGCCCAGGTGCTTGGCTTACGCTGTCCAGCGACCCCGCCGTTTGGGGTCAATATGGTGACTACATCGGCGGCCTCCTGAATCCGATTTTTTCGTCTCTGGCATTCGGCGGTTTGGTCGTCACCATCGTCCTGCAGGCTCGACAGATTGACGAGGCCAGGCGGAGCTCCGAGCTTGAGGAAATGCAGCGCGTGCAGTCCACCATCGCTGGCCGGATCGACCACCTACTGACGTCGCAGGTCATCGTGAACACCAACGAGTACAAGAACCTTCACCGGTTCGCGGATAACCCTCAGACAGTATTCGAGTTGGTGGCCTCATTGGGCACCATGGTCCTGAGCGTGCCGGAAGAGGGCGAGACGAACTGGTTGAAGTGGGCTTGGGACGACATAACTGCCGAAGGGCTGAAGAAGGCCCTCGATGCGCAGACGGTGCCGTTACGGCTCGAATTTGAGTCACTGAGCTATATGCTGCTGCAGTATGAGATGCATCAGGGTTCGCAGGTCGTCATGGACTTTTACAAGTACAGGTTCACGGCGGTTCTTGTGTGGCTCGACGCGCTCGGCTTGCTCAACGTGCACCATCAGGTCCAGAAGTTCTTCAACCCGAAGGAACACCGGCCACACATGAAGCCCGAGACAAAGTGATGTTCAACGTGCTGATCGACACGTGTATCTGGCTTGACCTCGCCGACAAGCCGCAGCAGACGGCTCTAATGGCGCCGCTTGAAGGGATACTGGCCTATGGCGGCATCAACCTACTGGTGCCAAGGATCGTGCTTGAGGAGTTCAAAAAGAACCGGGGGCGCGTCGCTGAGAAGAGCAACAAGGGCTTAAACACGCACCTCAATCTCGTCAAGGATGCTGTGCGCCGCTCAAAGGACGACAAGAGGAAGAAGGATCGCATCCTCGCGTACCTCGGTGACCTTGGGCGAAAGGGGGCAGAGGTCGGGGGTTCGGCCAAGAAGACGCTTGATCGCATTCAGGAGATTCTCGAGGCGTTCCCGATCATCGAGACCAGTGACGCCGCTAAGATCAAGGCAGCTGACCGTGCGCTACAGCGTAAGGGGCCGTGCCATCAAGACAAGAATTCGATGGCCGATGCGCTGATCATTGAGACGTACTTTGAGACGGTGAAAGCGGGTGCGCCGCGCGAGCGGTTCGCTTTCGTCACGCACAACAAGCATGACTACGGCGCTGTTGCCGGCGACGATCGTTTGCCTCACGCCGACATCGCTTCAGGATTCAGCAAGATCAGGTCGATGTACTTCACGAATTTGAACTCGTGCCTGCACAAGATCAACCCTGAATTCGTCAGCGAGATTCTGTACATGGACTCATTTGAGGAAGAGCCCAGACCGTTGTCTGAGGTGATGTGGTGGATCGACCGCCTGACTACTCAAGTCTGGCACAACCGTCACAAAGGCCGCGAGTACCTCATTAATCAGGGCCGGACCAAGATCGTCACTCGTGCGGAGTGGGGCGCAACGCCTGGTCGAAACACCGGCGACATGATCGTCGACGATATATGGAAGGGCGCGCTCAAGGCCGCAAAGGAGGCCGAAAAGGAGCTTGGCACGAACAACATCGGGCCGTACAGTGACTTTGAGTGGGGAATGATCAGCGGGAAGCTTTCGGCCCTGAGGTGGGCGATGGGTGACGATTGGGACAATCTCGACACGTGACCCACAAGTGAGCGCCATGATTCCTTGTTGGTGTCGAGTCTGTTGGAGCCGGTGTCTACCGGCAAAAATGATGGTATTCCGCTGCGATGGGATCGCTACCGACTGAGACAGGATGAACAAAGAAAAACCCGCCACGCCTTGGAGCGTGCGGGGTTTCTGATGTGGGGTGAGACGCCGTGAACCGGGTCCTTGGTGCCTTCGACAGGAATCGAACCTGTATCTGAGTCTTAGGAGGACCCCGTTCTATCCATTGAACTACGAAGACGGAGGGCGGCCCTGACTTTACCAGTTCGGGGCGGCTCCGGCTTGTCGACTGCCTGAGCCGCCGAGTGGCCTGCTGCTGCTGCTCAGCGCAGGCCGATGCGCGAGGCGTGCCAGCGCAGCACGTCGGCGCGCAGCGGGTCTGATGCCTCGATGCGGTTGGCGCGCACTTGGAGGGCGCGCATCTGCTCAACTTCGTCGATGACCTTGCCGGGGCTCAGCAAGGCCTGAACGAGCACGCTGGCCTCTTCGGCAAATGCCTTGAGCGCGCCAGCCAAGCCACCACCAAATGCGCTCGCGCCGGACGATCGTTCAAGGGTAGGCATAAAAAACTCCTGCGTTAGATGGATAGGCTGAATTGCCCTCCATTTTAGGGTTTACCCGAATTCCCCTCGGCAAGGCCAAAAAGACCGCGTACTGCCTGCCGCTCCGCGTGGCTTTGCCCAAGTGCGGGGGTCGCATTGGATCGCCGTTCCCGCTTGATCGCCCACCATGCGGCACGGGGTTACCCCAAGACAAAATCTTGAAAAAGTTGACCATGGTCAAGCAAGCGAAGTTCCTCCAGCGCGCACCATCTGCCCTGTTCGCACCTCGGCTCAGATTCATTAAAAAAAGAGCGCACATACACAGGAGACAACAGGATGAAGAACTTCTTTTCGCGCACCCGCGCTTGTCGGGCCAAAGTCTTCACCGCAGCCATGATGGCGCTCGCGGTGGCCACGCCAGCCTTCGCATGGGAGCCCACCAAACCGGTGGAGTTCGTGATTCCCGCGGGCACCGGCGGAGGCGCCGACCAGATGGGTCGGCTGCTGCAGGGCATCGTCATCAAGTACAAGCTCATGAAGGAGCCGCTGATCGTCGTCAACAAGTCGGGCGGCGCTGGCGCCGAGGGCTTCCTGGCGATCAAGGAAGCCAAGGGCGATCCGCACAAGATCGTCATCTCGCTATCCAACCTGTTCACCACGCCGATGGCCACGGGCGTGCCCTTCAACTGGAAGGACATGACGCCGGTCGCGATGATGGCGCTCGACCAGTTCGTGCTGTGGACCAATGCCGAGCAGCCGTACAAGAACGCCGCGGAATACATCGCGGCGGCCAAGGCGGCGGGGCCGAGCAAGTTCAAGATGGCGGGCACCGGCTCCAAGCAGGAAGACCAGATCATCACGGTGGCGCTCGAGAAGGCCACTGGCACCAAGTTCATCTACGTGCCGTTCAAGGGCGGCGGCGAGGTGGCGGTGCAGCTGGTGGGCGGTCACGTGCAATCCACCGTCAACAACCCGATCGAGGCCGTGGCTCAGTGGCGCGCGGGCAAGCTGCGTGCGCTGTGCGTGTTCGATGACGAGCGCATGCCGTTCAAGGCCAAGGTGACCGACACGCAGTCGTGGAACGACATTCCCACCTGCAAGGAAGCTGGCGTTCCCACCAAGTACACCATGCTGCGCGGCATCTTCATGCCCCCGGGCGTAACCCCCGAGCAGCGCGCGTTCTACGTCGACCTGCTGACCAAGATCGCCGCCACGCCGGACTGGAAGGAGTACATGGAGAAGGGTGCCTTCAACCCGACCTTCATGAGCGGCGACGCGTTCACCAAGTGGCTCACCGAAGCGGAAGCCACGCACCGCACGTTGATGAGCGAAGCCGGCTTCCTGGCCAGCAACAAGTAACGACGACGACAACGGCGGCAATCGAGCGCGCTGCAGAGCTTTTCGACTGAAGAAACTGCCGCCGCACGGGCGGCGGGCGGGGCGCTGCGTTCTCGTTTTTTTGACGGCACATACACACACACGAACGATGGGGACTCCATGGAGCACGATGAGATTTCCGATGGTGCACCGCGCAGGGGCGTAGCAACCAACGTGGTAGAGGCGGTGGTTGCGCTGGTCCTGCTGGTGATAGGGCTGGTGGTGATCTACGAGAGCCAGAGGCTGGGCTCGGGCTGGACCAGCGACGGTCCTGGCGCGGGGTATTTCCCGTTCTACATCGGCGTGATCATCACCATCTCAGGTGCCGGCATCTTGTACCAGGCGCTGCTCGGCAAGGACAAGAAGACAGAGGTCTTCGTCGACACGGTGCAGCTCAAGCGCGTGCTCTCTGTGCTGGTGCCGGCCACTATCTATGTGGCGGCCATTTCGCTGCTCGGCCTGTACGTGGCTTCGGCGATCTACATCGCGCTGTTCATGGTGTTCTTGGGCAAGTACTCGTGGGTGAAGAGCGTCATTGCGGCGCTGGTCGTCAACACGGTCTTCTTCTGCATGTTCGAGGTGTGGTTCAAGGTGCCGCTGTTCAAGGGCGCCCTCGATCCTCTTCGTTTTCTCGGCTACTGAATCTCACGGAGCAAATGCGAAATGGATGAAATCAGTGCCCTGATGCAGGGCTTCTCGGTGATCCTCACACCCATGAACATCGGCTTGATGTTCGTCGGCATCATTCTTGGGGTGTTGATTGGCGTGCTCCCAGGCTTGGGCGGCGCCAATGGGGTGGCAATCTTGCTGCCGCTCACGTTCACGATGTCGCCCACCTCGGCGATCATCATGCTGTCGTGCATCTACTGGGGTGCGTTGTTCGGTGGAGCCATCACATCCATCCTGTTCAACATTCCCGGCGAGCCATGGTCGGTGGCCACTACCTTCGACGGCTATCCGATGGCGCAGCAGGGCAACGCGGGCGCCGCGCTGACTACCGCGTTTACGTCGTCGTTCGTCGGGGCGCTGCTGGCGGTGATCATGATCACCTTCCTCGCGCCGCTGGTGGCCAAGTTCGCGCTCAAGTTCGGGTCGCCCGAATTCTTTGCGGTGTATCTGCTTACCTTCTGCAGCTTCGTGGGCATGGGCAAGGGGTCACCGTTCAAGATCCTCGCGTCGATGGCGCTCGGCTTTGCATTGGCCAGCGTAGGCATGGACACGGTCACGGGCCAGCTGCGGCTCACGTTCGGCCAGTCCGAGCTGATGCGCGGCTTTGACTTTCTGATTGCGGTGATCGGCCTGTTCGGCATCGGCGAGATTTTGCTGTCGATGGAAGAGGGCCTCAAGTTCTCGGGCAAGACAGCGAAGATCGATCCAAAGGTGGTGCTGCAAACGTGGAAGCAGCTGCCGCAATACTGGGTGACGTCGCTGCGCAGCTCGCTCATCGGCATCTGGATGGGCATTACGCCAGGCGGCGCCACGCCGGCTTCGTTCATGGCCTACGGCCTGGCCAAGAAGATGTCCAAGCGCGGCTCTAAGTTCGGCACCGGCCAGATGGAAGGCGTCGTGGCGCCCGAGACCGCGGCGCACGCGGCCGGCACCAGCGCGCTGCTGCCAATGCTGGCGCTCGGCATCCCGGGTTCGCCCACTGCCGCTGTGCTGCTGGGCGGCCTCTTGATCTGGGGCCTGCAGCCCGGACCGCTGTTGTTCGTCGAGCAGAAGGACTTCGTCTGGGGCCTCATCGCCAGCATGTACCTGGGCAACATCGTCGGCCTGATCGTGGTGCTGAGCACGGTGCCGCTGTTCGCATCGATCCTGCGCATTCCGTTCTCGATCATTGCGCCGGTGATCATCGTGATCTGCGCCATTGGTGCCTACACCGTGCACAACGCGATGCTCGACATCTGGTTCATGCTCGGCTTTGGCGTGGTGGGGTATCTGTTCAAGAAGCTCGACTTTCCACTGGCGCCGCTGGTGCTGGCCCTGGTACTCGGGGACAAGGCGGAAGACTCGTTCCGCCAGGCCATGCTGGTCTCCCAAGGCGACGTGATGATCATGTTCTCGAACCCGCTGGTCGGTGGCATCACCACGCTGGCGCTCCTGCTGCTGTTCTGGCCGCTGATCTCCAAGGCGCTGGCTTTCATCAAGCCAAAGAAGCCGGACGAGTTCGCCGTCGAGCGCCCTGTCGACTGAACGGAACGGAACTCACCATGCCAGTGATTGCACTCACCCAGGAAATGGGCTCCCTTGCCAAGGACGTGTCGCTCAGGCTCGCCGAGCAGCTCGGCCTCGAGGCCATGCGCCACGAGACGATCGAGCGCGTGGCCGACCGCATGCAGGTGCCGACCAGCTTCATCGGCCGCCTGCGCGACGGCAAGGCCGGTTTTGTCGAACGGCTCACCGCCGACAAGCGCAGCCTTGCGCTCTACACGGCCGAGGAACTCTTCGCATTGGCCGACCGCGGCAACGTGGTGCTGCGCGGCTGGGGCGCAACATGCCTGCTGCGGCCGGTGCCGCACGTGGTGTGCGTGCGCATCACGCGCTCGATGAAGAAGCGTGTCGAATGGCTGATGGCGCACCTCGAAACCGACGATGCAGAGTTTGCAGAAGCCGAGATCCGGCGCAGCGATGACGCGCATGCGGCGCGCATGCATGCGCAGTTCGGCGTGACATGGGGCGACCCGGTGCTCTACGACCTGGTGCTCAACACCGATCGCCTCTCGGTGGACAGCTGCGTGGCACAGATCCGCGCGCTGGTCGAGCGCCCGGAGTTTGCCGAGACGCCGGCCTCGCGCGCGCTCTTGGCCAACATGGCGCTCGCTGCGCGGGTGAAGTCGGCATTGAAGGACAACGACGCCACCGGCGACATCCGCGTGACCGTGGAGGCCGACCAGGGCAAGGTAAAGCTGAGCGGCATCGTGCTCAATGCACAGGAACGCGCGCTCACGCAGGAAGTGGCCTCCAAGGTCGACGGCGTGAGCGACGTCGACAACGCGCTGCGCCTGATGACGGTTCCACGCCGCTTCGCGTCGGCGAAGCAGACCTGAGTTCGGCGCCCGCCTAGATTTTTCCGCGCTTGCGGAGGCGGCTCAGGGTTTCCGCGGAGAGATTGAGGTACGAGGCCAGCTCCTTGCTCGGAATGCGGTCCTCGAGCTCCGGGTGCTTGCGCATGAACCGGTGCACGCGGCCGGGTGCATCGAGCAAATGCAGCGTGATGGTGTGCGCCATGATTTCGCTCATGCCGCGCATCACGCAATATTCGAACAGCTCCTTGGTCTCGGGGTGGCGGTCCAGGAACGCGATCCACTCCTTCAGCGGCAGGCTGGCCACGCGCGCCTTTGTGACGCACACGATGCCATAGGGCGTGGGCGTGCCCAGCCGCAGCGCCGCATAGCTGGTTTCCATGTCGTGCGCATCGGCAAAGCGCAGGATCATTTCCTTGCCCTCGGGGTTGCTCACCACCCGCTTGAGGATGCCGTCGAGGATGAAGTACTGCTCCATCTCGCGCACGCCCTGGTGCAGCAGAAAGTCGCCCTTGTTGCCGTCCACGATGACGAGATGGGTTTCCAGCTCGGCACGCTCACTCTCGCTCAGGTCCTTGAGAAGGATGTTCTGCCGGAGCTGCGCACGAATGATGTTTTTCTCCGGGTGGTTTTCCAACAACGTCATGGGTCCCGTCTTGCTCGAATTCGCAACAACAACATCTGGTTCATCTGGCCGGTGCCGTTTTCCGGAAAGTTGACCGAGGTCAACGCCCGAAAGCATGCCCCCGAATCATAGTCCCGGCTCGGGCCTCGGCCATTCACCCAAGCAAGAAGGAGAGACATGTCTTCAGTAAGAACGGACAAAGAGGCATCCACGACCCTGGACGACGCCCTCAAGCCCAAGAACCGGGCCGCAGACGGCGACGCAGTCGTGGTCGCCCTCAAACACCCCACGGAGGAGGCAACGGCCGCGCACGACGCGACGATCGACGGCTTCCACCTGGTCATCGATGCGCTGAAGCTGAACGACATCGACACCATCTTCGGCCTGCCGGGCATCCCGATCACCGACCTCACGCGCATGGCACAGGCCGAAGGCCTGCGGGTCATCTCGTTCCGCCACGAGCAGCATGCGGGCAACGCGGCTGCGGCCGCCGGCTTCCTGACGCAGAAGCCCGGCATCTGCCTGACCGTGTCGGCACCCGGCTTCCTGAACGGCCTCACCGCGCTGGCCAACGCCACCACCAATTGCTTCCCGATGATTCTCATCAGCGGCTCAAGCGAGCGCGAGATCGTCGACCTGCAGCAGGGCGACTACGAAGAGATGGACCAGCTCGCCATTGCCAAGCCGCTGTGCAAAGCCGCCTTCCGCGTGCTGCATGCCGAGGACATCGGCGTGGGCATCGCCCGCGCAATCCGCTCGGCGCTGTCGGGCCGCCCCGGCGGCGTGTACCTCGACCTGCCGGCCAAGCTGTTCGCTCAGACCATGAACGCCGAAGCCGGTCGCCGCTCGCTCATCAAAGTGATCGACCCGGCACCGCGCCAGATTCCGGCGCCTGACGCCGTGAACCGCGCGCTCGACCTGCTCAAGGGCGCGAAGAAGCCACTCATCCTGCTGGGCAAGGGCGCCGCCTACGCACAGGCCGACGCCGACATCCGCGCATTCATCGAGAAGACCGGCATTCCCTACCTGCCGATGTCGATGGCCAAGGGGCTCTTGCCCGACACGCATGTGCAATCGGCCGCGGCCGCGCGCTCCTACGTGCTGCAGGAAGCCGACGTGGTCATGCTGGTCGGCGCGCGCCTCAACTGGCTGCTGTCGCACGGCAAGGGCAAGACCTGGGGCCAGGAGAAGGGCGCCAAGCAGTTCATCCAGATCGACATCGCACCGACCGAGATCGACAGCAACGTGGCCATTGCGGCGCCGGTGATCGGCGACATTGGCTCCTGCGTGGCGGCACTGCTCGCGGGCGTCGATGCCAAGTGGGCCAAGCCCCCGGCCGAATGGACCGGTGCCATTGCCGAGCGCAAGGACAAGAACCTGTCGAAGATGGCCGTGACGCTGGCCGCGCGGCCCTCGCCGATGAACTTCCACAGCGCGCTGAGCGTGATCCGCGACCAGGTGAAGGCACGGCCCGACGCCATCGTGGTGAACGAAGGCGCCAACACGCTCGACTTCGCGCGCAGCATCGTCGACATGTACGAGCCGCGCAAGCGCCTCGACGTGGGCACCTGGGGAATCATGGGCATCGGCATGGGCTTCGCCGTGGCGGCCGCGGTGGTCACCGACAAGCCGGTGATCGCCATCGAGGGCGACAGCGCCTTCGGCTTCAGCGGCATGGAGGTGGAGACCATCTGCCGCTACAACCTGCCGATCTGCATCGTCGTGTTCAACAACAACGGCGTCTACCGCGGCACCGACGTCAACCCGAGCGGCACGCCCGACGTGGCGCCCACCGTGTTCGTGAAGAACGCGCGCTACGACAAGCTGATGGAAGCGTTCGGTGGCGTGGGCGTCAACGCCACCACCGCGGATGAATTGCAGAAGGCGCTGGCCGAAGCCGTCGCCTCGCGCCGTCCGACCCTGATCAATGCCGTCATCGACGAGACGGCCGGAACGGAAAGCGGCCGGATCACCAGCCTCAATCCGAGCACGGCAAAGAAAAAGCAGCAGCAGTAATCCAAGGCAACCCAGGAGTTAATTCAATGAGCAACAAACCCCTCAACGGCATCAAGATCATCGACTTCACGCACGTGCAAGCCGGCCCGGCCTGTACCCAGATGCTGGCCTGGTTCGGCGCCGACGTGATCAAGGTCGAGCGCCCCGGCGCCGGCGACGTCACTCGCAGCCAGCTGCGCGACATCCCGAACGTCGACGCGCTGTACTTCACCATGCTCAACAGCAACAAGCGCTCGATCACGCTGGACACGAAGAAGCCCGAAGGCAAGGCCGTGCTGGAGAAGATGATTCGCGAATCCGACGTGCTGGTCGAAAACTTCGGCCCTGGCGCGCTGGACCGCATGGGCTTTACCTGGGAACGCATCCAGGAGCTCAACCCCAAGATGATCGTTGCCTCGGTCAAGGGCTTCAGCGACGGCCACCACTATGAAGACCTGAAGGTGTACGAGAACGTAGCGCAGTGCGCCGGCGGCGCCGCCTCCACCACCGGCTGGTGGAAGGGCGAAAACTCCGCCCCGACGATCTCGGCCGCGGCGCTGGGCGACTCGAACACCGGCATGCACCTGGCGATCGGCATCCTGACGGCCATCATCGGCCGCCAGCAAACCGGCAAGGGTCAGAAGGTGGCCTGCTCGATGCAGGACGCCGTGCTCAACCTGTGCCGCGTGAAGATGCGCGACCAGCAGCGCCTGGACAGCGTGGGCTACCTGGAGGAATACCCGCAGTACCCGCACGAGATGGACGCCTTCAAGGACGGCGTGGTGCCGCGCGGCGGCAATGCCGGCGGCGGCGGCCAGCCGGGCTGGATCCTGAAGTGCAAGGGCTGGCAGACCGACCCCAACGCCTACATCTACTTCACCGTGCAGGGCCACGCCTGGGACCCGATCTGCGATGCGCTCGGCAAGCCCGAGTGGAAGACCGATCCGGACTACATGACCCCCAAGGCCCGTCAGCCGCACATCGACCAGATCTTCGCCACCATCGAAGACTTCATCAAGGACAAGACCAAGTTCGAGGCGGTCGACATCTTCCGCAAGCACGACATTCCTTGCGCCCCGGTGCTGTCGATGAAAGAGCTGCTGCATGACGAGTCGCTGCGCAAGAGCGGCTCCATCGTCGAAGTGCCGCACAAGGAGCGCGGCAGTTATTGGACCATCGGCAGCCCGATCAAGTTCTCGGACCTCAAGCCCGAGGTCACTGCCTCGCCGCTCTTGGGCGAGCACACTGAACAGGTGCTGGCCGAACTGGGCTACACCCAGGCACAGATCGACAACCTGAAAGAATCGAAGGCCGTCTAGCGGACCCACCCCAGCTCGCCCGCTTGATCACAGGCGGGCGAGCTGCGAAATGACATGAAGCGCCAGAGGTAAACATGCAAGCGAACGTTGATTTCAAGCAGATCGTCGAAGGCGCCGGCGACGCGATCATGGTGTGCAATGCGGGAGGAGCGATCACGCTCTGGAACCGCGCGGCCGAGCGCATCTTCGGTTTCACCGAGGCGGAGGCCCTGGGCCAGTCGCTTGACATGATCATTCCCCAGCGGCAGCGCCAGCGGCACTGGGACGGTTACAACAAGACCATGGAAACCGGCATCACCAAATACGGTGCCGATCTGCTGCGCGTGCCGGCGCTGCACAAGGACGGGCACACGCTGTCGATTGCCTTCACGGTGTCGATGCTGTTCTCGGAAAATCGTGAAGTCACGGGCATCGTTGCCTTCGTGCGAGACGAAACAGCCCGCTTTGCGGAGGAGCGTAAATTGCGCGCTCGTCTGCAAGAAGCAGAGACCACGATCAAAGGAGACAGCTGATGAGCAAGGCACTAGAGGGCGTTCGCATCCTCGATTTCACCCATGTGCAGTCCGGTCCCACGTGCACCCAGTTGCTGGCATGGTTCGGCGCGGACGTGATCAAGGTGGAGCGCGCCGGTGAGGGCGACGCCACGCGCGGCCAGCTGCGCGACATTCCCGGTGTGGACAGCCTCTACTTCACGATGCTGAACCACAACAAGCGCTCGATCACGCTCGACACCAAGAAGCCCAAGGGCAAGAAGGTGCTCGACACGCTGATCAAGACCTGCGACGTGCTGGTCGAGAACTTCGCGCCCGGGGCACTCGACCGCATGGGCATCACCTGGGCCCACATCCAGGAACTCAACCCGCGCATGATCGTGGCCTCGGTCAAGGGCTTTGGCCCCGGCAAGTACGAGCATTGCAAGGTGTACGAGAACGTGGCCCAGTGCGCGGGCGGCGCGGCCTCGACCACGGGCTTCGAAGACGGCCCTCCGGTCGTCACGGGCGCGCAGATCGGCGACAGCGGAACCGGGCTGCACCTGGCGCTGGGCATCGTGGCGGCGCTCTACCAGCGCAACAACACGGGCCGCGGCCAGCAGGTGCTCGCGCCCATGCAGGACGCGGTGCTGAACCTCTGCCGCGTGAAGATGCGCGACCAGCAGCGACTGGAGCGCACCGGCACCATGCATGAATATCCGCAGTACCCGGACGGCAAGTTCGGCGACGCGGTGCCGCGCGCGGGCAACGCGTCAGGCGGCGGCCAGCCCGGCTCGATCCTCAAGTGCAAGGGCTGGGAGACCGACCCCAACGCCTACATCTACTTCATCACGCAGGGCGCGGTGTGGCCGGCGGTGTGCAAGGTCATCGGCGAAGAAGGCTGGATCACCGACGAGGCCTACGCCACGCCGGCGGCGCGCCTGCTGCACCTGAAGCCGATCTTCGCGCGCATCGAGCAATGGACCATGACCAAGACCAAGTTCGAGGCCATGGACATCCTCAACCAGTACGACATTCCGTGCGGGCCGATTCTTTCGATGAAGGAAATTGCCGCTGACGAGTCGCTGCGCGAGACCGGCACCATCGTCGAGGTGGACCACCCGACACGGGGCAAATACCTGACGGTGGGCAACCCGATCAAGATGTCCGACAGCCCGACCGAGGTCACGCGCTCGCCGCTGCTCGGCGAGCACACCGAAGAAGTGTTGATGCAACTGGGCTACACCGCGAGCGATGTCGAGGCGCTGCGCGCCGAGGGTGTGATCTGAGCCGCGGCGCTGCTTTTTTAACAGCGCAATAAAGACACCGGCGGCCGATGCGCTGGCGATGGAAATTCGTCGCCTCGAATGTATAACTTATCGTGAATGCATTCAATAAAATAGTTTAACTATTATTTATCGATCAACGAACCTACATTTTGATCATGCCGATCCACAAAACATTTGTCGCTCGGCGTTCAATTTCTAGGAGAAATTTCATGATCGATGAATTGCCAATTCAATACTGGAACAGCGAAACCGAGCGCAACGCCTACAACGCTGCCTTCTACGAACTCGGATTCCGCTGGCACTGGGACCGCGAAATCTATTGCCAGCTGCTGCGCGAGAGCCACGACGGCATCGAGCGGGTCAGTCATTACCTGAATACCCACCAGCCGCATCTGCTGCGCGCCTACGACGCCAAATTCCTGGCCGAGGTGATCGAACAAAAGAAGGAAGAGCATCAAAAGCGCGAGTTGAATACGGGCGCCATGAAAAAGCGCTATTTCAACTGGGCCGAAACCCGCGGCGCGGAACTCGGCGCCTGAATTGCCCGCCATGAATATCCACGAATACCAGGGCAAGGACGTACTGCGCAAGTACGGCGTGCCCACGCCGCGTGGATATGCGTGCTTTTCACCCGACGAAGCGGCCGACGCGGCCGCGCGGCTTGGGGGTAGGGCGTGGGTGGTCAAGGCGCAGATCCATGCCGGCGGCCGAGGCAAGGGCGGTGGCGTCCGGCTCGCGTGGTCGGCCGCCGAAGTGCGGCGCCACGCCGACGAGCTGCTGGGCATGACGCTCAGAACGCACCAGACGGGCCCCGAAGGCCGGCTGGTGAAGCGGCTGCTGGTCGAGGAGAGCGTCGAGATTGAAAAGGAGTTCTACCTCGGCATGGCGGTCGACCGCGATTCGCGGCGCGTAGCCTTGATGGCTTCGAGCGAAGGCGGCATGGACATCGAAGACGTTGCGGCCCGCACGCCGGAAAAAATCCGCAAGCTGTTCATCGACCCGGTCACCGGCGTGAAGTCGGCCGAGGCCGATGGCATTGCGCGCGACATCGGCTTTTCGGGCAAGTCGCTGCTGCAGGTGCGCACGCTGGTGCAGAACCTCTACCAAGCCTTCGACGCATGCGACGCGTCACTGGCCGAGATCAACCCGCTGGCGCTGACGCGCGACGGCCGCGTCATCGCGCTGGACGCGAAGTTCAACTTCGATCCGAACGCGCTGTTCCGTCAGCCCGAGATCGCCGCGATGCGTGACTTCGACGAGGAAGACCCGGCGGAAGTCGAGGCCTCGAAGTTCGATCTCTCGTACATCCCGCTCGACGGCGACATCGGCTGCCTGGTGAACGGCGCGGGCCTCGCGATGGCGACGATGGATGCGATCAAGCTCTACGGCGGATCGCCGGCCAACTTTCTCGACGTGGGCGGTGGTGCCACGGCCGAGAAGGTGACCGAAGCCTTCAAGCTGATGCTGCGCAACCCGAATCTGCGCGCCATCCTGGTCAACATCTTTGGCGGCATCATGAAGTGCGACGTGATCGCACGCGGCATCGTCGCGGCGGCGCGCGAGGTCGAGCTGTCGGTTCCGCTGGTGGTGCGCATGAAGGGCACCAACGAGAGCCTGGGAAAGACCATCCTCGGACAGTCGGGGCTTCCGATCATCTCCGCGAGCGACATGGCCGATGCGGCCCAGACGGTCGTGGCTGCGGCTCGGCGGGGGGCTCGATGAAGGCTCGCTCCTTGATTTGTCGGGTCGTGCATTCAGGGCGGCGCACCCGCCGACGGGGTACCTTGCTCCGCGAATGTCCCCCGGGGCTGCGCCCCTCCTCCTTTATTTCGCTGCGCAAGGCACCCCGCCAGCGGGATCGTTGGGCAGGGCGGACGTTTATCAGCCAGCACAACGACAGCGCTTGGTGTGAACAGGGCGCCGGGTGCTCCCCGCAGCGAAATAAAGGAGGAGGGCGAAGCCCGGGGGACATTCGCGGAGGGGAGTACCCGGTGGCCTGTGCACGCGCCCTGAACAAGAGCCCTGGACAAGAGCGCCAAGAACACAAGCAACGCAAGGTGGAGAGCTGAAGATGTCCATCCTCATCAACAAGCACACCCGCGTCATCACCCAGGGCATCACCGGCAAGACCGGCCAGTTCCACACCGCCATGTGCCGCGACTACGGCAACGGCCAGAAGTGTTTCGTCGCCGGCGTGAACCCGAAGAAGGCAGGCAAGTCGTTCGACGGCATTCCAGTGTTCGGCACAGTCAAAGAAGCCAAGGCCGAAACAGGCGCCACCGTCTCGGTCATCTACGTGCCGCCCCCTTTCGCGGCCGCAGCCATCGACGAGGCCGTGGACGCCGGGCTTGAGCTTGTCGTGTGCATCACCGAAGGCATTCCGGTGCGCGACATGATCCGCACCCGCCATCGCATGGAAGGTAGCAAGACCCTGCTGCTCGGCCCCAACTGCCCCGGCCTCATCACGCCCGACGAAATCAAGATCGGGATCATGCCGGGCCACATCCACCAGAAGGGCCGCATCGGCGTGGTGTCGCGCTCGGGCACGCTCACCTACGAGGCCGCGAGCCAGCTTGCCAACTATGGCATCGGGCAATCGACCGTCGTCGGCATCGGCGGCGATCCGGTCGGCGGGCTGCGGCACATCGACGTGCTGAAGATGTTCAACGACGACCCGCGCACCGACGCCGTGATCATGGTCGGCGAAATCGGCGGCAACGACGAAGAGATCTGCGCACGCTGGATCAAGGACCACATGCACAAGCCCGTCGTTGGCTTCATTGCCGGTGCCAGCGCACCGCCAGGCAAGCGCATGGGCCACGCAGGCGCCATCGTCTCGGGCGGCAAGGGAACGGCAAAGGAAAAGTTGGCGGTGATGAGGGAGTGCGGCATTCACGTGACCGACAACCCGGCCGAGATGGGCAAGCTGCTCGCGTCGCTCGTCATCCCCGACTACCTGCCCTTCGACTGAGCCCTGAAAAAACACACTCCAACAGAACCAAGGAAGGCGCGACATGCAGCAGCAACAGCAACAACAGCAGCAATGGGTCCGTTTCGAACACGGCGGCGAGACAGGTTTCGGCACGCTCGTCGGCGATGCCGTGCACGAGCACCGCGGCAACATGTTCGAACGCCCCGAGCCGACCGGCCGCGTGTTCGTGCTGGCCGGCGTGCGACTGCTCACGCCCACCGAGCCCACCAAGGTCATTGCGCTGTGGAACAACTTCCATGCGCTCGGTGAAAAGCTGAAGCTGCCGGTGCCCGCGGAGCCGCTGTACCTGCTGAAGGCACCCAATTCATACCTCGCCCCCGGCGCGGACATTCGCAAGCCCTTGTGCGACGGCAAAGTGGTGTTCGAGGGCGAGCTCGGCATCGTCATTGGCAAGACATGCACCGCCGTGCCCGAGATGGATGCTCTGGCCCATGTGTTCGGCTACACCTGCGCCAACGACGTGACCGTGGCGGACATACTGAACCGCGACGCGTCGTTCACCCAATGGGTGCGGGCCAAGGGCTTCGACACCTTCTGCCCGATGGGCCCGGTGGTGGCCACCGGCCTCGACCCCGCCACTCTCACCGTAACCACGCTTCTCAATGGCGAGGTGCGGCAGAACTATCCGATCAGCGACATGCGCTTTTCGGTCCAGCAACTCGTGAGCCTGATCTCCCTCGACATGACGCTGAACCCCGGCGACGTGATCCTGTGCGGCACTTCCATCGGAGTTGGTTCGATGAAGCCCGGCAGTCTTGTCGAGGTCGAGATCGGCGGCATCGGCAGGCTTGGCAACCGCTTCGGCTGAGCCCTACGCGCGCAAAAAGAATCTACAACCTTGGGGATCGACATGAAGATAGCAATCATTGGAGCGGGCGCCATCGGCGGCCTGGTGGGCGCCAAGCTCGCGCTGGCCGGCGAGGACGTGACGTTCATCGTGCGCGGGAAAAATCTCGACGCCATTGCCACCAACGGCTTCAAGCTCATCGGGGCCGATGGCGTGGAGCAGGTGGCGCGGAACGTCAAGGCCACCGACCGCTATGACCAGGCGGGGCCGCAGGACATCGTCATCCTCGCGATGAAGGCACACCAGGTCGAAGCCGTGGCGAACGACGTTCCCAGGCTGTTCGGACCCGAGACCGTGGTGGTCACGATGCAGAACGGCATCCCATTCTGGTACTTCCACGACCACGGCGGCGCGCTGGCGGGCACGCCGGTGCGCAGCGTCGATCCCACCGGACTGGTGGCCGCGAAGATTCCCGCCGAGCGGGTCATCGGCTGCGTGGTGTACCCCGCATCGGAGCTCACAGCGCCGGGCGTGGTGAAGCACATCGAGGGCGATCGCTTCCCGGTCGGCGAGCTCGACGGCTCATCGAGCGATCGCGTGAACCGCGTCTCGGCGTGCTTCGGCGCGGCCGGCTTCAAGGCACCGGTGCTCGACAACATCCGTGCCGAGATCTGGCTCAAGCTCTGGGGCAACCTGACCTTCAACCCGATCAGCAGCCTCTCGCATTCGACACTGGTCGACATCTGCCAGTACCCTCCCTCGCGCGAGCTGGCCGCCGCGATGATGCGCGAGGCGCAGGCGGTGGCGCACAAGCTGGGCATCGAGTTTCGCGTGACGCTCGACAAGCGCATTGCCGGCGCCGAGAAGGTCGGCAAGCACAAGACCTCGATGCTGCAGGACGTCGAAGCCGGCCGCGCACCGGAGATCGACGCGCTGGTGGGCGCCGTGGTCGAACTGGCTCGGCTCACCGAGACCCCGACACCGCACATCGACACCGTGTACTCGCTCGTCAAGCTGCTGGCGCGTACGATGGAAGAACAGCGCGGCCGGGTTTGCCTTCACGAGATGGCGGACTAAAGCCTTGTTCAGGCTGCGCATCCTGCGCCGTGTGCGCGTTGTGATCGATCGATGAAATGGAACGGATGATGCGACGTACACGCAGCGCGAAGATCGTGGCCACCCTGGGCCCAGCCACCACCGACGAGCCGGCCATTCGTGCCTTGTTCGAGCGCGGTGTGGATGTGTTCCGGCTCAACTTCAGCCACGGCACGCAGCACGACCATGCACGCCGGCTCGATACGATCCGGCGGCTCGAGAAAGAGTTCGGCCGGCCCATCGGCGTGCTGCTCGACCTGCAGGGGCCCAAGCTGCGGCTCGGCACTTTCGAAGGCGGACGCGCGCAGCTCGACGCAGGGTCGAGCTTCCGCCTCGACATGGACAAGGCGAGCGGCAATGCGCGCCGTGCGCCGCTGTTGCATCCGGAGATTTTTGCGGCGCTGCAGGTCGGCACCGAGCTGTTGCTCGACGACGGCAAGCTGCGGCTGCGCGTGGACAGCTACGGCGCCGACTTTGCCGAGACTACCGTGCTGGTCGGTGGCCCGATCTCCGATCGCAAGGGCGTCAACGTGCCAAGCGTGCTGCTGCCGATCTCGCCGCTGACACCGAAGGACCTGGACGACCTGGCCTGCGGCCTGGCCATGGGCGTCGACTGGGTGGCGCTTTCCTTCGTGCAGCGCCCCGAAGACATCGAGGAGGCGCGCGCCATCATCGGCACGCGCGCATGGATCATGGCCAAGCTCGAGAAGCCTGCGGCCATCGACCACTTGGATGCGATCGTCGACCTGTGCGACGGGGTCATGGTGGCCCGCGGCGACCTCGGCGTGGAGCTGCCGCCCGAGCGCGTGCCCGAACTGCAGCGCCTCATCGTGCGCGCCTGCCGCAAGCGCGGCAAGCCGGTGGTGGTGGCCACGCAGATGCTCGAATCGATGATTGCCGCGCCCGTGCCCACGCGCGCCGAGGTGTCCGACGTCGCAACCGCCATCTACGACGGCGTGGACGCGGTGATGCTCTCCGCCGAATCGGCCTCGGGAAAGTATCCGCTCGAAGCGGTGGCCATGATGGACCGCATCATCTCGCGCGTGGAAGCCGATGCGTCATACCGCATCGGCATCGACGCCACGCACGAGGCGTCGCTGTCGACCACCGCCGATGCCGTGTGCGCTTCGATGCGCCAGGTGGCCGCGCTGCTGGCGCCCGCCGCCACCGTCACCTACACCTCGTCGGGCTTCACCAGCCTGCGCGCCGCGCGCGAGCGGCCGGCCGTGCCCATCCTGAGCCTCACGCCCGACGTGGCCACCGCGCGCCGCATGGCGATGGTGTGGGGCGTGCATGCGGTGCTGGTCGATGACGTGCACGACGTGGCCGAGATGATCGAGTGCGCCTGCCGCATTGCGTGCACCGAAGGCTTCGCGAATGTGGGCAACGACGTGGTGGTGGTGGCTGGCCTGCCGTTCGGTCTCTCGGGAACGACGAACCTGCTGCACGTCGCGCGCGTACCCTAGGCGGCATTCGCGCGGGGCGTGGCGCGCAGTACGATGCCCGCTCGATTGCAGCAACTTTTTTCCGAATGAAGCACGCGACCCTGCGCCAGTTGAAAGTGTTTGAAGCGGTGGCGCGCTTGCTGAGCTTCTCGCGCGCGGCGGAAGAGCTGCACCTCACGCAGCCGGCCGTGTCCACGCAGGTGCGCAAGCTCGAAGAGCACGCGGGCAATGCGCTGTTCGAGCAGTTCGGAAAGAAGATCTACCTGACCCCCGCGGGCACCGAGCTGCTGCAGATCAGCCGCGCCATCATCCAGCAATTCGAGGCGGCCGAGAATGCGATGTTGCAGTTCAACGGCGTCTCGGGCGGCAAGCTCAACGTGGGCGTGATCAGCGCGGGCGACTACTTCTTTCCGCGCCTCTTGGTGGAGTTTGCAAGTCGGCACCGCGGCGTGACGCTGAACTTCACGGTGCACAACCGCGAAGGGCTCATGACGCACATCGCGGAGAACCTCACCGACCTGGCAATCATGGTGCGCCCGCCGACCGACCTGGACACCATCAACCAGCCGTTTGCGCCGCATCCCTACGTGATCGTCGCGGCGCCCAACCATCCGCTGGTAGGCGTGCCGAGAATCCCGTTGAAGCGGCTGATGCGCGAGCCCTTCGTGGTGCGCGAGAAGGCCTCGGACACCTGGCATTCGATGGAAGAGGGCTTCGGCGGCGACCTCAGCGGCATCAACATCGCGATGGAGATCCGCAGCACCGAAACCATCAAGCAGGCGGTGATCGCGGGCATGGGCGTGAGCTTCGTGTCGGCGCACACCATCAGCCAGGAAACCCGCGCCGGCAGCCTCCGCGTGCTCGACGTGGAAGGCTTTCCGTTGATGCTCAACTGGTACGTGGTGCACCGCCGCAACAAGCGGCTGCCGCCGGTGGCGCAGGCCTTCAAGGACTTTCTGCTCACCGACGGGCCGGCGCTCATCTCGCAGATCGTGCCCTTCGACTCGGGGGCTTGAAAAATAAAGGAAGGTGCATGGCGCACCTTCCGAGCGGAGGCGGACCCCCTGGACGATCAGCGGGCGCGTGCGCCGGCGGAACGCTTCAGCGCGGCGCGCGCGGCCTTGGCGAAGATCACGATCGGCATGGCTGCGATGAGCCCGCGCAGGGTCTCGTTGCCGGCCAGCGAAGCGGTGTTCTTGAGTGCGTTGGAATTCACTGCGGTGTTGTTCATTGAGCGCTCCGGAAAGTTGAGAAGACTGAGGGTGATTATAGGGTTTACCCCTAATTCAGGCAAACCCCTCTTGCCCTGCGTGCCACTGCGCCAAACAGTCGGCGGGCACGCAGAAATCCGTTCGCATCCGCACGCGATTCGGCGGCCTTCAAAGACACGAATCGACACATGCCACACATGCATTCCCCGCTCGAAAAATCATGGGTCATCGAGAGGCCGAGGTTGGTGGGAACTTGACTGCGGTCAAGAGCTTTTGAAGCGCGAGGTCCGACAGTCGTTCACGCGCGGAAAGCAGGGTGGTTCGGCTGCCGATGCGCATCGATTGCATGGCGTTCAGCGCGGCATTCTTCGCGCTTCGTCTGATGTGCCAATCACTCGACTGACCGGGCCGCGTACCGACATCGTCGGACCTCCAACACACAACATGAAGACAAAGGACAACCCATGACTCGGCCAACGACCTCGATCGCCGGTTCCACACCGGCGATGTACTCCCCGGCGGGAACCCACGGCGCCACGGCAACCCGATCGGAGACCTACCGATGGGGCCAGTTGCTAATCGGCATCGTGTGCATGGCGATGATTGCCAACCTGCAGTACGGCTGGACGCTCTTCGTCAATCCGATCGCCGAGAAACATGGCTGGAGCCGCGCCGCGATCCAGGTGGCCTTCACGATCTTCGTGCTCACCGAAACATGGCTCGTGCCCATCGAGGGTTATCTTGTCGACCGCTTCGGCCCGCGTCCTGTGGTGCTGGTGGGCGGCATTCTTTGTGGCCTGGGCTGGGTGATCAACTCCTTCGCCAACACGCTGCCGCTGCTCTACATTGCGGCGGCCATCGGCGGCATTGGTGCGGGCGCCGTTTACGGCACCTGCGTGGGCAATGCGCTCAAGTGGTTCCCCGATCGGCGCGGCCTTGCGGCGGGCATGACGGCGGCAGGCTTTGGTGCGGGCTCGGCGCTGACCATCATCCCCATCTCCGCGATGATCAAGTCGAGCGGCTACGAGTCGGCGTTTCTCTACTTTGGCATTGGGCAGGGCCTGATCGTCTTCCTGCTGGCCTGGGCGCTCACCCGCGCACCCGACCATGCCAAGAGCTCGAACAGCCGCAACGTGCAGCAGTCGCAGCGCGACTACGCGCCCTCCGAGGTGCTGCGCTCGCCCGTCTTCTGGGTGATGTATGCAATGTTCGTGATGGTGGCCGCGGGCGGGTTGATGGCCACGGCCCAGCTCGCACCGATCGCGCAGGACTTCAAGATCATGGACGTGCCCGTCAACATCATGGGCCTGGTGCTGCCGGCGCTGACTTTTGCACTCGCGATCGACCGCGTGCTCAACGGGCTCACGCGGCCCTTCTTCGGCTGGGTGTCCGACAAGATCGGGCGCGAGCAGACGATGTTCATCGCATTCGCGCTCGAATCGGTGGGCATCCTGATGCTCTATCACTACGGCCACAACCCGATCCTCTTCGTCGTGCTCACGGGCATCGTGTTCTTTGCCTGGGGCGAGATCTACAGCCTCTTTCCATCGACCTGCGCCGACACCTTCGGCTCCAAGTACGCGGCATCGAACGCCGGCATGCTCTACACCGCCAAGGGCACGGCCTCTTTGCTGGTGCCGCTGTCGAGCGTGCTCGCCGCAGCCACGGGCAGCTGGCAGGCCGTGTTCATTGCAGCGAGCGCGGTCAATGCGGCCGCGGCGCTCATGGCGTGGTTCGTCCTGCGCCCGATGCGCCGCAAGCACATCGAGCAGAGCCGGCTTTCCCAGTAGCAGTTAGCTGCCAACGCCGCGCCGACGCTCAGCGCAGGCCGATGCGCGCGGCGCGCGAGCGCAGCAGTTCGGCCTGCTGCGGATCGATGGCTTCGATGTTGTCGGCCGCGACTTGCAGCGCACGCATCTGCTCCACCTCGTTGATGATCTTGTTCGGGCTCAGCAGGGCATCCACAAGCATCAGCGCCTCGTCGAAAAGTGCCTTGAATGCATCGGCAAGACTTTCGGTGGGGCCGGCATGGAATGGCTCACGAAGGGTAGGCATCGATCAACTCCTGTTGCTTTGATGCCTTCATCTTCGGCGCGCGTTCGCTACAAGTAAAACGATATTAATTGCCAGTTGGGTGCAAAAATAATGCACTCAAAAAAGCGGGATGCGGCATGGACATCAACCTCGCCCGAACCTTTCTCGAGATCGTCGACACACGCAGCTTCCAGCGCGCAGCGCAGCGGCTGCACGTGACGCAAACGTCGGTGAGCGCACGGGTGCGAACGCTCGAAGAGCTGCTGGGGCGGCCCCTCTTCGTGCGCAACAAGGCAGGCGCGGTGCTGACCGCGGCGGGCGAGCAGTTCCTGCCGCACGCCACCATGCTGGTCCAGGTGTGGGAGCGTGCTCGGCATCAGGTCGCGGTGCCGAGCGGGAGCCGCGCCGTGCTCGCCATCGGATGCGAGATCAGCCTTTGGGATCCGCTGCTGCTGCAGTGGCTGCTCTGGATGCGCAGCGCGGCGCCGCAGCTGGCCATTCGCACGGAGGTCGGCTTTCCGCATGACCTGCTCGACAAGGTGGCCGCGGGCGTGCTCGACATTGCCATTGCTTACGCACCGCAGCAGCGGCCCGGGCTGCGCGTGGAACTGCTCATCGAGGAGAAGCTCGTCATGGTCACCACCGCAGAGCACCCGCGCGTGCCGCGGCCGGCGGACTACGTGTATGTGGACTGGGGCCCGGAGTTTGCGGTGCAGCATGGCCTCGCGTATCCGGAGCTCTCGAATGCCGCGGTGAGCGCGGGCCTGGGCCCGCTCGGCCGTGAATACCTGCTGGCGGCTGGCGGCACCGGCTACTTTCGGCATGACGTGGTGCGCAGCCATCTGGAGTCGGGCCGGCTGCGCCGCGTGCCCGACACGCCGGAATTTCTCTACCCTGCCTACGCGGTGTATGCGGTGGGGGCGGACAGCGCCATCGTGGACCCTGCGCTCGAGGGCTTGAGGCAGGTCGTCAGGGCCAAGCCCGAAGAAGCGCGAGAAGGGGCGTGAGAAAGGTGAGAAACGTGAGAAACGTGAGAAGAGGCCGTCAGACGGCCAGCATGTGCCTTGCGCGCTCCACGCGTTGCTGGTGCGACTGGAGCAGCGACTCGTAGTAGAGGCACAGCGGCATGGCGATGAACACCATGCCCGCGACGTAGATGATCAGGCTCATCAGCGGAAAGTCGTCGCCTCCCCAATAGGGTATGGACGCCACCGCGGCGCCGGTTGCGATGATTGCAATGACGCACTGCAATGCAGTGCGCAAGAACGTGGTTCGCGAGTAGCCCGGCGGGTCGTACTTCTGACGGTCCAGTGGGGAACACTCGCCCTTGTCTCCATCATCGTGCATCGTCGTTCCTTGTTAGAAGGGCGCTGACGATTCTTATCCCGTGAACTACCGCGGTCAAGGCGGCAGACCCCACCTCAGTCGTACTTCAAGGTGTAGATCAGGTCGAGCCCGCTGGTCTGCCCGGCCTGCCCACGCAGCGTGAGCCGCTGTGTCAGGTCGTAGAAGATGAAGATCGTGCCGAAGGTGCCGCCCACGCTGCGTTCGTAGGTGAGATAAAAATCCTTCGACAGCCGCTTGCCGAGCGTCACTGCCGACTCGCGCAGGTCGCCGCCGTTGCCAGGCCCCTTGAAGCCGAGTTCATCGAGTCCGAAGCGGCTTGCCAGGCTGCCGCCGCTCCCGCCCTTGCTGACATGGCCGATCAACGCAAGAGCCGCCTGCTGCAGCAGTGCCGATTCGCCGCCGCTGGTGGCCGAGGCGCGGCCCAGCACCACCCACGACAGCGTTTCCGCATCGGACAGCGCGGGCTCGGAGTAGAGCTTGACGCGCGGCGACTGCGCGGTACCCGTGATCTGCACGCCGGCGCGTTGCGAGATGTTGGGCCGGATCGCGAGGATGTCGAGCGAGGGATTGTCGAACGGCCCGTTGAAGCGGGCCACGCCAGTCTGCACGTCGAGCTGCTGGCCGTAAGCGCGGTACTGGCCCTTCACGGTCTTGACTTCGCCAGTGATGCGCGGCGGCGCATTGAGCTTGGTGCTTCGGATTTCGACCTCGCCTTCGAGCCGCGTGGTGATGCCGCGCCCCTGCACCGCAAAGTCGTCGCCAAGATTGAAGTCCACCGCGATGTCGGGCGGCTTCGCGGTCTCCGGCCGGGCAGCGCGCGCTTCGTTGCTCGCGGCGTCGCGCTGCGCCTGCTCGGCCGCTTCGCGGTCCTTGGCGGCCGAGCGCACGACAACGTCGGTGCCCAGGCTCGGCGCGGTTTCATCGGGCAGGATGATCACTGCGCGGTCGGTCTTGAGCTTGCCCCGCACGCTGAACTGGCCGCCCTCGAGCCGGGCCTGCAGGTTGCCCGAGAGCGTGATCTGGCGGTCGGTGCGCACCAGCACGCGCAGTGCGCGCAGGTCGGCTTGCAGCGCCATGCGAATGCCGGTGCCTGATGGGCTCGGGGCACCGGCCGCGCTCCAGCCGATGTTGCCGCGTGCGGACAGAGAGCCGCCATCGGTATTGGCCAGGCTGGCCGCTGTGCTTCGGTTGCCGCTCTGGCCCGCGATGCGCGCGGTGCTGCCGGTGCCGCCCTTGAGCGTGAATTCGGTGATCTCGACACTGGTACCCGTGAGTGTGGCGCGCAGGCGGCCGTCGCGCAGATCCAGCCCTTCGACAGGCGCGCGCAGCGCGAGCTTGTCGGCGCCCAGCGTGCCGTTCCAGCGCGGCGTGGCGCGGTTGCCCGATAGTGCGGCATCGGCGTCCAGCGTACCTGCGACGCGCCAGCCGGGCGGCGCCAGCATCGACCACACGCCCAGGTTCGGCAGCGTAGCCTTGATGTTGCCGGCCAGCGGCGCATCGGCTGCCCACTGCCAGCCCTCGCCGCGCTGCTGCATGCGCGTGTTGAGCTGGGCGTCGATCTTGCCCGCGCGTTCGCTGTCCCAGGCCAGCGTGGCGCGCACCGCATCGGCTTGCGCATCGAGCCGCAGTTCGGCCTGGCGCAAACCGGCGGGCGTGCTGGGTGCGGCTGCTCCGCCGGCCGCGCTCGAGTTCATCGTGCGCTCGCTGGCCGTGCCGGTGCCGCGGCTCGTGATGCGCGTGACCAACGCGGCCTCGCCGGCCTGCACGCGGATGTCGCCGCTCTGGCGCGCGAGCCGCGCATGGGCGCGCAGCGTGTCGCCGGCGTCGATGTCCCAGTCGCCGTCGAACATGAGGTCGCCGCTTACGCCCAGTTCATTGAAGGTGGTGCTGGCGCCGAAAGCCTCGGCCCATGCCATGGGAAGGCCTTGCAGCTTGCCTTTGGACTGCATGCGAAACGCCTGGTTGGGCGCCACGCCGCTGCGAGTGAAGCGCAGCGGCTGCCATTCGATGCGAACGGTACCGGGTGCCGGTCCGCGCAGGCTGGCCGTGGCTGCGGAGGCTTCGACATCCAGGCGGCTCGAGGTGCCGCTTCCGCTGGTCTTGATGGCGGCGGTGACTTCGCGGCCGAGCTCCAGGGTCCAGGGGGCGGCGGCGATGCCAAAACGCGCGCTGTCCTGGGCTTGCAGGCGCAGGCTGGCGAGCGCGGCGCGCCAGTGGTTGGGACCCGCAAGGCCACCGCTCGCGCGTGCATCGACCGTGAGCTTCTGCGTGCCGGTTGTGGCTTCGCCCTGCAGCGCGAGCGTCGCCTCAGCCAGGCTGCCGGCGAGGTCCGCACGCAGGTCCTTCAGCTGCACCGTGGTGGCGGCCGCTGTTTCGCCGTTGCCGTTGACGGCAGGCATGTGCAGTTCGAGCTGCGGCACACCGAGCGACCCCTTCAGACTCGGCTCCGCGATGCCGCGCTGCGCCGGAGCGGCAGGGTTCTCGAGCCGGCGCTGGATGGTCTGCCAGCCGCCCTGCCAACTCGCGTCGAGCCGCGCGGAGCCCTTGGCGCTCTTGCCCGCAAACACCTTCGACAGCTCGGGCAGGCCTTCGATCCAGCGCTGCACGGCGTCGGCATCGTCGATGCGTGCCTTGATGTCGCCGCCCCCTTGCGCCGGTGCGATGCGGCCTTCGAGTTGCGCGCTGCCGCCAGGCAGCGACAGGTCGAGCTTGCCGCTCGCGGCCTGCTCGGCCACGCGCACCTGAAGCTTGCCCTCGATGCTGGCGCCTTCGGCCTGCACGCGCAGCGTACGCAGGTCCAGCACCTGGTTCTTCCACTGTCCCTGGGCCAGTACGCGGTCGAGGCCGAAGCCGGGCATCGCCTTGCTGCCGGCGCCACCCGCGGCGCGGAGCGCCACGTCGAAGCCGATCGTGTCTTCGCGCTGCTGTGCCGTGGCCGTGCCGCTGATCGGCGCACCCGAAAGCTCGCTGTGCAGCAGGCCCGCCCGCACACCGCGCACGTTGGCGCGCACTTGCCATGGCGCGGGGACGGGGCTCCAGCGGCCCTCGGCTTCGATGCGGCCGCCGCCCACACCCAGCAAGGCTTGGGGAATGATCCAGTTGGTGCCGTCGAAACCCACGCGTGCCTGGACGTCTTCGAGCGGCAGCGCGCCCTTGTCCCACGGGCCGGGCACCGCGTTGCGGATGCTCGCCGAGGCCTGCCACGCGGTGGGGCCGGTGGCCGAATCGGGCTGCAGTTCAACCGTTCCGGTGAGACGTGTCTTCGGAGCGCCGGGCCAGAGCGTGGCCGCATCGACGTTGCGAAGGTCGGTCTTGGCATCGATGACTGGCTGCGGCAGCCATGGCGCGACATTGGCTTGCAGCTTGGCTTCCATGGGCGCCTCGGCGTTGGGCTCAGAGGGCTTCAGCTCGGCGGCGATCTGCAGCCGCGCATCGGCGCCCGCGAGCTTGCCCTTGATCGCGGCCTCGGCTAGCACGTCGATGCTGCGGCCTTCGGCCAGCGGCGCCTTCACGCGGCCATTCAGCGTGGCGTCGAGCGCCATCGGCGCGGGACCTTGGAGCTTCACGCGCGCGCTGTAGTGGCCTTCGGCAATATCGACGCCCTTGACCTCCAGGTGATGCTCCGCGGCGGTATAGCGGTAGCTGCCCGTGAGCTGATTCGCCTGCAGTGCCGGCGGACCGGACCAGCGCACTTCGTCGATGCGAAACGGCAGGTCGACTTCGATGGGCAGCGCGAGCTGTTCGAGCGGCTCGGTGGGCGTGTCGCTCGGCGGGCCGCGGCGTTCAATGAGAAGCTGTGCCGCATGCACCTCACCCAATTGCAGCTTGCGCTGGAACAGCGGCCCAAGCTGCCAGCCGATGTCTGCGTCATGCACCTCGACGGCCAGCTTCTCGCTTTGCCAGCGCAGCCGGCCGATGCGCCCGCCCGTGCGCAGCGAACCCGTGACATCGCGGCTTTCAAGCGACTGGCCGGCAGGCAGGTAGAGCGCGACCCTGGCCAGCGCGAAGGCCAGCGACTGGTTGGAGCCGAGCCACCACCATGCGCCCGCGCCCACAACGAGCACCAGCGCCAGCAGGCCCCCGACCGTCCAGCCGAACGCACGCAGCGCGCGCCGCGTACGCGAACGCCGTGCGCGCGGCGCGGCTTCTTGGGGCTGGGGTTCGGCGTCTGTCTGCATCGATGGGGCGCGCGTCAGAAGGTGAACCCGAGGCGGAAGTGAAGGCGGAACTTCTTCGTGTCCACGCCATAGGCAAGGTCGGCCTGCACCGGCCCCACCGGACTGCGCCAGCGCGCGCCCACGCCCACGCCGACCTTCGGCTTGAGTTCGCCGGGCTTGTCGGCCACGACGCCGGCGTCGACGAACACCACGCTTTCCCACTCGGTGAGCTTGTCTTTGTAAACGAAGGGCCGCTGCCACTCGGCGCTCACGACGCCGAGGTAGCGGCCCGCCACGATCTGGCCGTCGCTGCGCACGGTGCCGATCTGGCGATAGCTGTAGCCGCGCACGGTGGTGTCGCCGCCGGTCAAGAACATCAGCGTGGAGGGGATCTGCGCGCTGTCCTTGGCGGACACCGCGCCGGCTTCGGCGCGCAGCTGCAGGCGGCTGCGGCGCGCCAGCGTGGCGGCGTCCCGGTCCTCCGCGAAGCCCAGTGGCAGCACGCCGAGCCAGCGTGCATAGGTGCGCGTGAAAGGCAGCTGCTCGCCGGTCAGCGTATAGCCCGCGGCCAGTTCGAGCGCAAGGGCGAAGCCGCGCGTGGGCACGGCGTTGTCGTCGAAGTAGCGGCCAGTCCAGCCCCAGTTGGCGGTCACCGCGGAAGCCGAGGGCGGGGCGTTGGTGCCGCGGTTCTGCGCGTAGTCGTATTGCAGAAAGTAGCTTCGGTCGATGTGTCCGCTGGACTTGCTGCGGCCGCTGCGCAGACGGCCGCTGTCGACCACGTAGCTGCCCGAGGTTTCGCTCTTGAGGCCAGCGCCCGCGAACCAGCGCCAGCCGTGATCGTCGGGAATGGCGTTCCATTCGGTCGACAGCGACTTGACGTCGGTATCGACCGACAACCGCGACACGGCTCTCCAGCCGAGCAGCGGCAGCTGGTTGTGGATGTGGTCGACGGACAGGCGCGGTCCGCTGTCGGTGGTGAAGCCGGCGCCCAGCACGACCTTCTGCATCGGGGCTTCGCGCAGTTGCGCGATCACGGGCGCCGCCAGCGGGTTGCCGCTCTCGGTGTCCAGCGTGAGAAACACCGAGTCATAGTAGCCGCTGCTGGCCAGGCGCTGCTGCGCATCGAGCAGCTTCTGCTGGTCGTAGTCGGTGCCGGTGGGAAGCTGCGCGATGCGGCGCGCGCCGTCGGCGTCGTAACGTTCGGTGCCGCGCAGCACCAACGGACCGAAGCGGTAGGCGGGGCCCGACTGGTAGGTGGCGCTGAGGCGGGCCTCCTGCCGGTCGGCATCGACCTCGGCGCGGCTTACCTCGATGCTGCCGGTGGGAAAGCGCTTGGCCGTGAGGCTGCGCAAGGCCGTGGCCTTGGCGTTGTCCCAGCCCTGCTGCGTGAAGGGCAGGCCGGGCCGCAGCGCCCAGGCGGTGCGGATCGAATCGCGCTGGGCCTCGGCAGTGGGGTCGTCTGCTATGGCGCCGCCGTAGCTGAGCTGAACGTTGCTCACGCGGGTGAGCTCGCCCGGCTCCACGGTGATGACGATCTCGCGCGGGGCCTTGGTGCTGGCCGGGGTTTCGTTGAGCTCCAGCGTCAGCGTGGGCGTGAAATAACCCAGCGTGCCGAGCAGTTCGCGCGCGTTGGATTCCGCCGCCACCATGAGCCGCGAGATCTCAGTGGCGCCCAGGTCGTCGAGCGCGCGGTAGCGCTGGATTTCAAGATGCAGCGCGAGGTATTCGCGCACAGTGTCGGGCCCGCGCACGTCGACGGTGAATGCGTCCCGCCGTGCGCCCCTGTCGCTGTCCTTGCGGGTTTCATCGGCGGTGGTGTCGCCGCTGCGCACCAGGGGCGGGGCGGCTGTGTCCGCGGCGGCTTCTTTTTTCGGCAGCAGGCTGCAGCCTTGCACAAGCAGGACGCCGAAAAAAAGCAAAGCCGGCAACCACGCCGGCCGAAGGACTGGAACCACCCTGAACATGGGCGGATTTTGACAGCAAGGCGCCCGGGCTCCGTAAGCGTCCGGAAACAGAAGCGGGCGCCGCACGCCGCCTTACTTCGAAAGCATTCGCATCGCGTCTTCGAGGCCCCGCAGCGTGAGCGGGTACATGCGGTTCGACATGAGCTGCTGCATCACCGCAATGCTCTGGCGGTATTGCCACACGCCCTGGGGCTCGGGATTGATCCAGGCGAACTTGGGAAAGGCGTGCGTGAGGCGCTGGACCCACTCGGCGCCGGCTTCCTCGTTGTTGTATTCGACGCTGCCGCCAGGCTGCAGGATCTCGTAGGGGCTCATCGTCGCGTCGCCGACGAAGATGAGCTTGTAGTCCTTGTTGTACTTGCGCAGGATGTCCCAGGTCGCGAACTTCTCGGAGAAGCGGCGCTTGTTGTTCTTCCACATGAAGTCGTACACGCAGTTGTGGAAGTAATAGAACTCCAGGTGCTTGAACTCGGTCTTCACGGCGGAGAACAGTTCTTCCACGCGCTGGATGTGCTCGTCCATGGTGCCGCCCACGTCCATCAGCAGCAGCACCTTGACGTTGTTGTGGCGCTCGGGCCGCATCTTGATGTCGAGATAGCCGGCATTGGCCGCGGTCGAGTGGATGGTGTCGTCCAGGTCCAGCTCTTCTTCATGGCCTTCGCGCGCGAACTTGCGCAGCCGCCGCAGCGCCACCTTGATGTTGCGCGTGCCGAGCTCCTGGCTGTCGTCGTAGTCCTTGTAGGCGCGCTGGTCCCACACCTTGACGGCGCTCTTGTTCTTGCCAGCACCGCCGATGCGCACGCCCTGCGGGTTGTAGCCGCCATGGCCGAAGGGCGAGGTGCCGCCGGTGCCGATCCACTTGTTGCCGCCCTCGTGGCGCTCCTTCTGCTCCTCGAAGCGCTTCTTGAGCGTTTCCATGAGCTCGTCCCAGCCCATCTTCTCGATCTTGGCTTTTTCCTCGGCGGTGAACTCCCGCTCCAGCGTCTTGCGCAGCCAGTCGAGCGGCACTTCCTTGGTGAAGTCTGCCAGCATCTCCACGCCCTTGAAGTAGGCGGCAAAGGCGCGGTCGAACTTGTCGTAGTGCTTCTCGTCCTTGACCAGCGCGGTGCGCGAGAGATAGTAGAAGTCGTCGAGGCCAAAGGCGCCGTCGGAGTTGGGGCCCACCACGTCGGCCTGCAGCGCCTCAAGCAGCGTGAGGTATTCCTTGACCGAGACCGGCAGCTTGGCCGAGCGCAGCGTGTAGAAGAAATCGATCAGCATGGTCGGGCTTTCCTTGGGCTTGTCTTCAGCTTCGCGGCTTGTCGAGCAGGTAGAGCAACTGGGCCTTCACCTCGGGCCACTCGCCCGAGCGCAGGCTGTACATGACGGTGTCGCGGATGGTGCCGTCGCGGCGCATGGCATGGCCGCGAATGACGCCGTCTTTTTTCGCGCCCAGCCGTTCGATGGCTTGCTGCGAAGCGAAGTTGAAATTGTCGGTCCGCCAGCCCACCACGTTGCAGCCGAGGGTATCGAAGGCGTGCGTCAGCATGAGCAGCTTGCAGGTGGTGTTGATGTGCGTGCGTTGGCAGCGCTTGGCATACCAGGTGTAGCCGATCTCCACGCGCTTCACGGCCGGCAGCATGTCGTGGAAGCTGGTGCTGCCGAGCACGGTGCCGGTCTCCGCTTCGGTCACTGCAAACGCAAAGCGGTGGCCGGCCTCGCGGCCGTGCAAGGCGGTCTCGATGTAGGCGCGGGTTTCGTGCGGCTCGGGCACCGAGGTGACGCGCAGGTTCCAGAGTTCGCCATCGGCCGCGGCGGCGCGAAGGCCCTCTTCATGGCCGAGCGACAGCGGCACCAGGGCCAGGTCGCGGGCCTTCAGCGTGACAGGTTCGACGAACGCCATCTTCAAGACACCCCTCTGAAATTTTTCAGCGCTGCGGCTTGCCGTACTTGCGGTCGTACCAGGCCCGGGCCAGCTGCACGCCGCCGCCACCGCCCACACCGATCAGCAGGATGCCGAAGATCTCGCGGTTACCGTAGCCGTTGGGCCCGAAGGCATCCAGCCCCAGCTGGAGCCCGATCCAGCGGCCGAGCAGCGCACCGGCCACGAACAGCACGGCCTGCGCCACGCCCAGCTTGAGCAGCTGCCCGACCGGATGCGGCGCTTGTGGCTGGCTCACAAGGAAACCTCCGTGCTTCGCACTGCGGTGCGAGTCCCCTTCGGAGCGGCCGGGCGGGGACTCATCGGTTGTTCCGCTGCATGAAGACGAGCTTCTCGAACAGCGTCACGTCTTGTTCGTTCTTGAGCAGCGCGCCCACCAGCGGCGGCACGGCAACCTTGTCGTCCTTGCTCTGCAGGGCCTCGATTGGAATGTCTTCGGCCACCAGCAGCTTGAGCCAGTCGAGCAGCTCGGAGGTGGAAGGCTTCTTCTTGAGGCCCGGCAGGTTGCGCACGTCGTAGAAGGTCTTCATCGCGGACGTGAGCAGTTCCTGCTTGAGGCCGGGGAAGTGCACCGCCACGATGCTCTTCATCGTCTCGGCGTCCGGGAACTTGATGTAGTGGAAGAAGCAGCGGCGCAGAAAGGCGTCGGGCAGCTCCTTCTCGTTGTTGGAGGTGATGAACACCACCGGCCGGTGCTTGGCGCGGATGAGCTCGCGCGTCTCGTAGCAATAGAACTCCATGCGGTCGATTTCGCGCAGCAGGTCGTTCGGAAACTCGATGTCGGCCTTGTCGATCTCGTCGATGAGCAGCGCCACCGGCTGGTCGGCCGTGAAGGCTTGCCAGAGCACGCCCTTGACGATGTAGTTCTGGATGTCCTTGACGCGCTCTCCGCCGTCCACGTCCTTGAGCTGCGAGTCGCGCAGGCGGCTCACGGCATCGTATTCATACAGGCCTTGTTGCGCCTTGGTGGTCGACTTGATGTGCCACTGCAAAAGCGGCAGGCCGAGCGATTCGGCCACTTCCTCGGCCAGCATGGTCTTGCCCGTGCCGGGTTCGCCCTTGACGAGCAGCGGGCGTTTGAGCGTGATGGCGGCATTGACTGCCAGCATCAGGTCCTGAGTGGCGACGTAGTTGTCTGAGCCCTTGAATTTCATGAGTGGAACGCAAGCAGGTGGAGGAGGCCGGGTGGAGAAAAGAACACACTCGATTCGCTTTGCGCGGCCTTTGGACGGCCGGCGAGGGTTCCCGGAGGACCCTTGCATATAATCGAATGTTGATTCGAAAAACTGTAGCTCCACGAGATTGTGCGCGCAAAATGAACAAGTTGTTGACCACGATGTTTGCCTTCGCTGTCGCTTGCGTGACGGTCTCGGCGCAAGCCCAGCAAGTCACGGGCAATGCCCAGGACGGCGCCAAGAAGGTTGCGATGTGCGTGGGCTGCCACGGCATCATTGGCTACCAAGCCAGCTTTCCGGAGATCCACAAGGTGCCCATGATTGCCGGCCAGAGCGCCAGCTACATCACCTCGGCCCTCAACGCCTACAAGGGCGGTGACCGCAAGCACCCCACCATGCGCGCCATTGCCGACACCCTGAAGGATCAGGACATTGCCGACGTGGCCGCCTATTACAGCCAGCTGGGCATGAAGGAAGGCGATGCGCCACCCGCCGCGCTGGCCAAGCCCATGCCTGAGAACGTGCAGGCCCTGGTGTCGCGCGACAAGGACAACAGCTGCACCAAGTGCCACGGCGCCAACTTCAACACGCCCAACGACGGCACGGTGCCCAAGCTGGCCGGCCAGCATGCCGACTACCTCTTCGTGGCGCTCAAGTCGTACCGCGTCAAGAACAATCCGCACCTGGGCCGTTCCAATGCGGTGATGGCGCAGCAAGTCGAGCCCAAGAAGTTCACCAACGCCGAACTCAAGACGCTCGCCAGCTACATCAGCTCGCTGCCTGGCGAACTCAAGACGGTGCCGGAATCGCGCATCCACCACGGCGCGCAGTAAGAAGCGGGCAGCACTGCTTCTCCAATGAAAAAGCCCGCATCGAGCGGGCTTTTTTGCGTCTGTAACCGAGGTCAGACGTCGAAGAACACCGTTTCGTCCGCGCCCTGCATGCGGATGTCGAAGCGATAGCTCACCGCGCCGCCTTGCTCCACGCGCTCGGCAATCAGCGTGTGGCGGCGCTCGGCCGGCACGCTGGCCAGCACGGTGTCCTTGGCGTTGGCTTCGGCCTCGTCGCCAAAATACACGCGCGTGAAAGCGTGCAGCAAGAGGCCGCGCATCAGCACGATCACGTTGATGTGCGGGGCTTCGCCCGGCGCCTGCGCGCCCGGCTTCACGGTGTGGAAGACGAAGCGGTTCTGCGAATCGGTGCCCGTGCCCGCGCGACCGAAGGCGCGAAAGCCGATCTCGTGGGCCTCGGCCGGGGTTTGCGGATAGCGGCCTTCGCCGTCGGGCTGGCTGATCTCGACCAGCGCATCGCCGATGGGATTGCCGTCGCCATCGATCACGCGGCCCTCGAGCCGGATGCGCTCGCCCGTGGCGTTGTCCAGCGCCACGACCGCGTCGAACGGCTGGTTGAAATCGTAGCCGTACTGAGTGGCGGTGAGGCCGTAGGCGAAGTAGGGGCCTACGGTCTGGGAGGGGGTCTGGCCGTAGTCGGCTTCCTGGGCTGTCATCAATGGCATGGGAAATCCTTTCAGCGGTTCTCGAACGGCGTTTCGTCGGCGCCGCGCAGCACGATGTCGAACTGGTAGCCCAGTGCGTAGCCTTCCTCGGTGATGTCGAGGCTGAAGTCGGCAATCAGACGGTTGCGGTAGCGCTCGGGCGTGCCGGTGATCATCGGGTCGTACTGCATCAGCGGATCGCCGGGGAAATACATCTGCGTGACCAGGCGACTCGCAAAGCTCTGGCCGAACAGCGACAAGTGGATGTGCTGCGGACGCCAGGCGTTCGGGTGGTTGCCCCAAGGGTAGGCGCCGGGCTTGATGGTGAGGAAGCGGTAGCGGCCTTCGCTGTCGGTCAGGCAGCGGCCCGCGCCCAGAAAGTTGGGATCGAGCGGCGCATCGTGCTGGTCGACCTTGTGCACGTAGCGGCCCGCGGCGTTGGCCTGCCAGATCTCGACCAGCGTGTTGGCGACCGGGCGGCGACGCTCGTCCAGCACTTGGCCGGTGAGGATCATGCGTTCGCCCAGCGGCTCGCCGTTCCTGCGTGCGTTGCGCGTCAGGTCGTGGTCGAGCGCGGCGATGCTGTCGTGGCCGTAGACCGGCTGCTGCAGCTCGCCCAGCGAGGCCTTCAGCGGAATCAGGGGTTTTTGCGGCCCGCGCTTCACGGTCGACTTGTAGCCGGGGTAGACGTAAGAGGGGTGAGCCTCCCAGTCGCGCGGCGTGAGGATGGCGGGGGATGCCTTGGTTGGGGTCGACATGCGTTGTCTCCTGCGGTGGGGCGGATCGAGTTTTGGAGACTGAACTTTAGAAGTCCCGTTCGATGATGTAAATTGAAGATTGATCCGTTTTGAATAACCAAGAGTAATTGAACACTCCTGAGAAGCTTCGCCAGGACTTCGTGCGCAACGTGCAGCTGCGGCACCTGCGCTGCCTGGTTGCGGTGGCGCAGGAGCGCCACCTGGCGCGCGCCGCAGAGCGCCTTTCGCTGAGCCAGCCGGCCGTCTCCAAGACGCTCTCGGAGCTCGAAGCCATCGTCGGCGCGCGCCTGGTCGAACGCAGCAAGGCCGGGCGGCGCGGCGTGCAGGGGCTGTTGCCGGCCGGGGAACAGTTGCTGGCTCACGCGCTGCGCGTGCTCGAGGCGCTCGACGCCAGCGCAGAAGCGGTGGCGCCGGCGTCGGGCGAGCGCATCGAGCGGCTGCGCATCGGTGCGCTGCCGAGCGTGGCACCGGCGCTGCTGCCGACGGCGCTTGCGCGTTTCCGCGAGCACTGGCCTTCGGTGCAGGTGGTGGTGAAGAGTGCGGCCAATCCGGTGCTGCTCGACGAGTTGCGCGCCGGAGAGCTCGACATGGTGGTCGGCCGCATCAGCGATCCGCGGTTGATGGGCGGCCTGAGCTTCGAGCTCCTCTACACAGAGCCGCTGGTGTTTGCCGTGCGCGCAGGCCATCCGCTGGTGGCGCAGGCCGCACGGACGGTGTCGGTGCAGGCGGTGCTCGACTATCCGCTGGTGGTGTACGGCGAAGGCACGATCCCGCGCCACAACACCGAAAGCTTCTTGTCGGCGCGCGGGCTGGTGCTGCCGTCCAGTGCGCTGCAGACGCTCGACGTGGCGGTGGCGCGCGGCCTCGTCGCGGTGTCCGATGCGGTCTGGATCACGCCGCTCGGCGCCGCGCGCGGCGAACTGGCGGACGAACGCCTGGTCCGGCTGCGCATCGAAACCACCGGCACGGACGAGCCCGTGGGCCTGCTGTTGCGCAGCGATGCCGAAGCCTCGACCCTGCGCGGCGCCATGGCCGCGCTGCTGCGCGAAGGCGCGAAGCAGCAGGGCGCGCCGCCTTCGCAGCCCAGGAGAAAGCCGCAGGGGTAGGTAGCGATCCGATCCAGCCCTGCGGATGTGCCTCTAGTCTTTTGTTGCTCGTCGCTGCACACACGCCACGTAGCCGTCGCCATCCGGCGGCCGGCCGGCGCGCTGGCTCTCCCACATCATCTGGCCCAGGCAATCCATGGCCTCGTGATGCGCGTCGAGCAGCGAACCGCGGCGGGCCGCCAGCAGCTCAACGGCCTGACGGATTCCGCGCGGCTGATCGATCGAGCATTGCTCGCTGATCGACAGATGCATCGACAGATGGAGAAACGGATTCTCCCGGCCATTCGAGCCGTCGTACACGCGTGCGACCGCTGCATCGGCATCGGCCAGGTCTTCGTTGTATTCGGGGTGCGCATCGATCCATCCCGCGGCAATCGTCTCGAGCGCTTCCATCGGCAAGCCCTGTCGGTGCTTGGCGTACACATCGCAAAAGAAGCGGCGCACGTCTTCCTGGGAGGGGTTGAACATATCTGTATGAAGAAGAGAAATGGAGGTCGATGTTCCGGTAGCGAGACGTTACATCGTTACGTAACGAAGCGGCAAAAGACCGCTCCGGAGGCCTATTTCAACGCCGGCGCGCACGCCTCGTTTTAAATAAATGTCCATATGAATCAATAGCTTGCGTCATTGGCTGGGCCGATATCGAAGAGCGGTAACGAATCGGCACGCTAGTTGCCCCTGTACATGCATCTTTTGTCACAGAGGCTGTCATGAACGCACCACAAGCACCGACCCCATCGACCGAAGGACTTGCCGCCAGTGGCGTCGCTCCTGTGGTCATCGCTCAAGCCACCAGCACACCGCTGGGCGCACCCACCATGCTCGGCTCGCCGGCACCTGCCGCCGCGGCTGGCACGACGGCACCCGCCGGCGTGGGCACATTGTCCAATGCTACGCCGGGCGTGGCGGTGATGCGGGACGGTGTCCGCATTCCGGTCGACGGCATCCAGACATTGTTGGCGGGCGACCGCGTGATCGTTCCCGAAGGCGGACAGGCCAACGTTCTCTTCCCCGGCTCGGCCAGCAACAAGGCGCCGCTGGCCGGCGTCTTCACCGGTGGCACCGATGCCACCATCGGTTCGACCAAGCTGCCCGGCGGCCTTGAACAAGTCAACGTCGACGTTGCCTCGGGCGACCTGCAAGTGACCCCACCGGACAGCGATGCCGAAGCAGCCGCACTCGCCGTCACCAAGAAGGTCGCGGCCGGCAGCGGCCTCGGGCTGGGCGAATTCGCGCTTGGCGCACTGGGTGCCGCCGCGCTTGGCGCAGCCCTGGGCGGCGGCGTGGTCGGCGACTTGGTCGAAGGCGTGCTCGGCGAGGACAGCCTTGTCAGCACCCTGATGAGCGAAGACGGCCTGGTGGGCGGGCTCCTTGCCGACGACGGCGCCGTTGGCAACCTCATCGGCGAAGACAGCGCCGTCGGCGGCCTGCTTGGCAACGTCCTGAGCGACGAAGGCCTCGTCGGTGGCCTGCTGGGCGATGGCGGCGCCCTGGGCGGCCTGCTCGGCGGACCGTTGGGCGAAGACGGCCTGCTGGGCGGCTTGCTCAGCAGCGACAGTCCATTGGGCGGCCTGCTCGCCGGCGACGGCCTGGTCGGTGGCCTGCTTGGCGGAGAAGGCACGGCCGCCGGCCTGCTGGGCAGCGAAGGCCTCACGGGCAGCTTGCTCGGCCAGGACGGCGTGGTGGACAACCTGCTCGGCGCGAATGGCGTGGGGGGCGGCCTGATCGAAGACGGCCCGCTGGGTGGCTTGCTTGGCGGCGAAGACGGCCTGCTCGGTGGTCTGACCGGCGGTGTGCTGGGCGGCGATGGCCTGCTGGGCGGTGTGCTCGGCGACGAAGGCCTCGCCGGCGGCCTGCTCGGTGAAGACGGCTTGCTGGGTAGCGACGGCGCGGTCGGCAGCCTCCTTGCCAGCGACGGCCTCCTCGGCGGCGTTCTCGGTGACGACGGCCTGGTCGACAACCTGCTGGGTGACGGCGGCGTGTTGGGCGGGCTGCTCGGTGGCGAAGGCTTGCTCGGCGGCCTGGTGGGCGAAGACGGCGTGGTCGGTGGCCTGGTCGGCGGCGATCTCCTGGGTGGCGATCTGCTCGGCGGTGACCTGCTGGGCGGTGACTTGTTGGGTGGCGTGCTGGGTGAAGACGGCCTTGTCGGCAACTTGCTCGGTGGCGATCTCTTGGGCGGCGACTTGCTCGGCGGCGACCTGCTGGGTGGCGTGCTCGGCGAGGACGGCGTCGTCGGCAACCTGATCGGCGGCGATCTCCTGGGTGGCGACTTGCTTGGCGGCGACCTGCTTGGCGGCGACCTGCTGGGTGGCGTGCTCGGTGAAGACGGCCTCGTCGGCAACTTGCTGGGTGGCGATCTGCTCGGCGGCGACCTCCTGGGTGGCGACCTTCTCGGCGGCGTGCTCGGCGAGGACGGCGTGGCGGGTGGCCTGCTCGGCGGCGATCTTCTCGGAGACGATGGCCTGGTCGGTAGCCTGCTTGGCAGCGACGGCTTGCTCGGCGGCACCCTGGGCGGCAGCAACTCGGTTGCCAACATCCTGGATCCGGTGCTCGACACCGCAGGCACCGTCGGCGAGGTCCTGGAACCCGTGGTCTCCGCCGTGTCCGAGGTGGCCGAACCGGTGACCGACATCCTGGCGGGCGCAACCCCGACGCTCACTCCGGCGATTGAAACGGTTCACGGCGTGCTCGACACCGTGGCGGAAGCAGCGCCGATCGTGACCGACGTGGTGACCCCGATCACGAGCCTGGTCGATCAAGCCGCAGGGACCGGCAACGTTCTCACGCCCGTGACGAACGTCCTGCACGGCCTGCTGGGCTAAGCAACAAAAAGGGCAGCAGAGGAGAGAAGAACGGCAGCACCAGGGACAGGCCGGCCGCGGATTTGCCGCCAACCGGTGCCGGGGTGAACAAGGTGCGGATCACCGCCAGCTTGGGTTGCACCGCCGTGTTGTTCTGGTCGAGTTGCAATGCCTTGCTGTAGGCCTGGCTGGCCAGCCGCGCGAATCGGCGTGCGATGAAGGCAATAGTGTGCGGGTGATGAATCGCGTCGCCAGACGTCCCGAATCGACGAGGTCTGCGCCTCATTCAGCGCCCTCAGGTTGTTGCGGACACACGTGTCCCATCATCGCCGTGCGCGGGAGATTAGAGATCCCACTCGTAAAAATCGTGGGCAATGCCTCGTCCGCCGAGCCCTTGCTTCTGGAAGATCAGCCCCTCATTCAAGTGCGTGCCCTCTCGCTCGGTCGAAATGCCGAAGCTGAAATAACGGTGGTGATGAAACACGTTACCTAGGAGATGGTCGAAGAGTAGATCGCCCCCTCCCAGAAGGCGCCCCTTCGCCGATGATGCAATGTACTGGGAGTGCGCCACTTGGCCAAAGTCGTAGACGATGGTTCCTGCCACGAGCTCTGTGTCCTTATAGGCGCAGAACAGGCGGATTTGGGCCGGGAAGCGCGAGTGCAAAAGCGTGAGTTCATCGAGTGAATGAACCGGCTTGACGTTGAACTTCTGCAACACCGTGGTGAGCAGGCTATGAAATCGGTCGAGCGACGATTCTTCCTCGATCCGGATTCCATTTGCCAGCGCTTTTCGAACTTCGGCGCGCCGTCTGAACATCCCGGGCCGGCTTCGCATGTCCATCTGGATCACGGAAGAGAGATCGCGACGAATCAGTCGTGCGCCTGAGCGATGCAGCGCATAGAGATCCTCTTCGGCGGGATAGCTGTGAAAAACGTGGGGGACAGCCTTGTAGAGAACGGTGCGCCCGCCCGTGGCCTTGAAATGACCGGAAATGAGTCCGAAGATCTCCAGCACGGATTCCGCTCTTAACTCCGAGCCATATATCAGGCCCGCGTATGTCAAGCCGCTGTGGCTGACGATTTTTTCGCCGACGGCATTGGCTGGAAAAACTGCTATGGACTTGCTGCCTTTGCGCACAATGAGGGAACGTTCGGCAAACCTGTTCGCGTGATAGTCGAGGTAGGCCCTCGAATGCATAAAGTTGCCGTTCTTGGAATTTCGGATGACCGCATCCCATTCCGCTGTTTCGCGCGGACTGAACGGAGAAATCGAAAAGCTGGTCATGCGGACCTATTTCAACTTCGCCTCTACGTAAATCTCAGAAGCAAGGTCCGGAATGTCCTGCCCGAGCTTGAAGAGCCCATCCAGGATGTCACTGCCGATCACACCCGCTATGGCTTCCATCTGAGCGTGCGTGAAGGGCTTGATCAGATGTCCGCCGCTGTTGCGGATGTCGAAATCATTGGCGGAAAGCTCCTGCTGGAGGTCAGCCATGTCATAGACGTGGCGCTGGAACAACTTGCGGTTTTGCGCACTCAACGCTTTCGCGTCTTCGATAAGACCCATGGCCTGCGCAATGCGCCGGTGCAGCGAATTCGCATTCGGTACGTTGACGTGCAGGATGGACGATGGACCCATGATCGACCGGATGGCTTGAAGCATTGCATCGGCGGAAGGAACCTCGTGAAGCAGTCCTGCGCAGATCACCAGGTCCGGCTTTTCTGGAAGTGTTTTCAGGATTTCATCGCGTGCGTTCTCAAAGTAATCCTGAATCACGCGGACGCCGGGCAGCGTCGATTTTCGTGCAATCGCAGCGAACTCGTCCCCAGGCTCGACGATGAGCCAGTGATTCACCTCGTGCCCAGCGTGCGACCAGGCCTCGCACAACAGCTCCGATCCGCAGCCGATCTCGACGACGATCCGCGGTCGAATGTCGGCCAGTCGCTGCATCAGCAGCTTGCGACGGTAATGCACCATGACGCGTTCGAAGCCGTAGTCTGCCATGTAGGCTTGTTGGTATTCGTCGATGCGGTTGTCGATCATTGGATTGGTGGCAAAGCGATAGTGTTCAGAGTGGTCAGAGCGTTGCTTTGCGCACGGCCCTCGAACCGGAGTGCTCGTGGAGCGCTGCGAGCAGCGCGTCGCAGACACGGTCCACTTGCGTTGCTGTCATGTGGGGACCCAACGGCAGACTCAGCAACTCGTTGCTCAATTCATCGGCGACCGGGCACGGCGGCATATGGCGGGCCAATTCGGCATATGCGCCGCTGCGCAGCGGCGGCACCGGATAGTGAATCTGGGTCCCAATGCCGGCATTCTTCAAGCTTGCCGCGATTGCATCCCGGTTCGGTACTCGCACCACGAACAAATGCCAGACGGCTTCCGCGTGAGGCGCGACCCTTGGCAAGACGACGGCGCCCTCCAGTTGGCGAATGTAGCGCTGCGCAAGCACTTGGCGCCGACCATTCCACTCATCGAGAAGCGGCAATTTGCATCGAAGGAATGCTGCCTGCAATTCGTCCAATCGGGAATTGCAGCCAGCAACATCATGCACATATTTCTCGCGCGAGCCGTAGTTCGCGATGCGGCGGATTTCGGCAGCCAGGCTGAGGTCGTCAGTAACTACTGCGCCGCCATCGCCCAATGCGCCCAGATTTTTGCTCGGATAGAAGCTGAATGCGGCCGCGTCTGCCAGCGCACCGACGCGGCGGCCGGCGTATCGGGCTCCGTGCGCCTGCGCGGCATCTTCGATCAGACGCAGGCCATGGTGCCGCGTGACGGCGCCGAGCGCTTCCATCTGTGCCGGCTGACCGTACAGATGCACCGCGATCACGGCCTTGCTTCGAGGCGTGATCGCGCGTTTTATGGCAGCGGGATCGATGTTGTACGTTGATGGCTCCGGTTCCACCGGCACCGGCGTGGCGCCGACTTGTGTCACCGCCAACCAAGTGGCAATGAAGGTATTGGACGGTACGAGCACCTCATCACCGGGGCCGATGCCAAATGCACGCAGGATAAGGACCAGCGCCTCGAGCCCATTGCCGACGCCGACGCATACCTTGGAGTTGCAGTAACCAGCGAATTCCTGTTCGAACGAGGCGACTTCCCCGTCAAGAATGAACTGCGAGGATTGCATCACGCGCTGGAACGCAGCCTCGAGTGCTCCACTCACTTCCTGGTTGGCTGCTGCGAGATCGAGGAACGGAATCTCGGTCATGTTCAATAGCCTGCAGCGCGCAGGAATTCGTCGTATTCGCGGTAATAGTCGGTCTCGTCGTAGGGCAACGAAGCCAACGCCACGCACACCGAGCGGGGTGTGAAGTTGTCGATGTCGCGCCATATCATCCGTGGGACATAGAGCCCCTGATAGGGCTTGTTCAGCGTGACGGTACGCCGCTCGTGTCCGTCGTCAAGATGCACATCAAAGCTCCCGGACACGGCAATCAGCGCCTGCTGCAATTCCTTGTGCGCATGGCCGGCCCTCGATGCGTCGATCTCGAGCTCGTAGAAATAGTAGACGCGCTGAATTTCGAACGGTACGTCCCGACAGCTTTCAATGGGCGTCAGAACGCCTCTCGGATCGCGGATGCGAGAAAACTCCAGGATGCGGCACTGATGCACGCTTGGGCTTGCAAGACCTGCGTTCATGTGGAGCCCGCCCCGTCGGCAAGGCGTGCACGCTCGTCGAGTTCGACGCGAAAGGCGCGTTCGAGCATCTCGATCTCGGCCGTATGAGCTGCCATCTGCTTTTCACGGGCCGCGACGAGCGGCGCGGTCAGGTGATCCGAGAGTGCCAGATCCACATCGTCAAGAAAAGATTGAAAGGGATCGGCCACACTCGGCCTCAATGCCGGTGCGAGGGGCGCTTGCGCGCCTGCGTCGATCGCATTGGCAAGAGCTTTGACGCAGTGGAAGCGTTCGAACTGACTTCGGGCTCGTGCTGATTCCATTGCCAGACGAGCCGCGCCGAGCGCTGCCACATGGTCCAGCAGCTGGTCTGGACGCTCCCAGGCGAAGGCCTCCGAATACAAGTTGTCTATGTTGCCCAGAAACGGAGAGATGTAACTCTGATGTGCGATCACCGGCACACCGGCACCCATGCTTTCGATGATGGCGCGACCGCCTCCTATGGGAAAGGAATCCAGATAGACATCGATCTGCTGCTCGTGCAAGGCGAGCCAGACGCTGGGCACCCACGAAATGTGGACGAAACGATCCAGCGGTACATCGGCTTTGAGCAGCCCCGAGCGAATGCGATCGAGTGTCTGAACAGGCAACGGCCCGATATGCACATGCGTGCCACCGGTACACGCGAGCAGGCGCGGCACCAAGTCTGCGTAGGGATATTTGTAGGGCGTCTCGAACTTGCCGGGCGAGCCCGAACACCCGGTGCGTAACCGGCCCCGCGTCAGGAATTGCAATGCAGGCCTTGTCCCCTTGTCTTCCGCCGTGAGCGGCCAGTAGAGCGGATGTTCGATCCCTGCCTTGGCGCGACAATGGTGCACGCCCATTGGATGCGGATCGACGTGCATTGCATGATCGAGCGTGACACCCAGGCACAGCAGCAGGTCGGCGTGGTGATAGAACACAGTTTTTTGAGCCAATGAGGGCTGCGCGGCTGCGATGGCGACCGAATCGTTGTGATGGTTCATGAGCACCAGCTGTGTCGGCTTGAGCGCGAGAAGGCGACCGAGTGTCCAGTGCAGCTTGTCGATCAGGTGTCCGGACGGCGAAATCTCGGTTCGCACACCGCTTGCAAAGCTCTCCGCAGCGACTTGCGCATCTGCGGTTCCGAACGCGTCGGTCAGAATCACGACCGTGCGCGGCCCGAAGCGGCCTGTCGAAATCAGGTCATTGATGACCGCTGTGTGGCCGCCGGTCCGATAGACCTCCGTGGCCAGGATTACGCAATCTGCAGGCGGTTCGTGGATATCGACGACCGTCTTGCGCAGGTCGGTCAGGGCCTCGCGCCCGATGTCCTGGCAAAAGTCATCCAGCATGCGATCGGCAATCACCTTGCCGAGGCTGCGCCTGTCCAACATGCACGCACGGACAATGCGCGAGATCTCGCCCAACGCCGTCTCGTCGTCGCCGGACGCTCGCATTGCATGAAGCGCCGCTGCAATGTCCTCTACGCTTCGATAGAAAGCGGCCGTGGGTGCTGCGATATTTTTGCTCATGGATCTGTGGCCGGTGAGGGCAGAGGTACTCGTCGACCTTGGTTCAACGCGACAGTCCCGCGACATGCGAGACCGCAGTTCCATAGCCCGCATGGTGCGTGATGATCGGAAGCATTCGTTCGACAGCGTGCAGCATCGACCCATCAATCGGCACGGGTTCCGGGGGAAAGTCATTCTCTCCAAGGTGCAGGTCGAGCAACGGCTGAAGCGCCTTTGGCCGCGCCCAGAACATCGTTCCCGTTGGAAACGAGAAGAAGTGTTTTGGCAGCGTGTCGATCCCCATGCGCGCCGCAAGTTCTTCGGCGAACGGCAGGTTCTTGTCCCACCCGATGCTGTTGGGATCGTCGGCAAATACCAGGCCTAGCGAAGGCTGCTCGACAAAGGCGGAGAGGATGCTCCTGGCGCGAGGTGTTTCGCCGCCAAGCAGGTTGCCCATCAGAAAGTTGATCCAATCGGGAACCAGGTTCACCTCTGTCACATGCGTGCTCTTCTTCGTGTGAAAGTGACCGATGACGTCGTAGTTGCATAGCGTCTCGCCGAACACGGCGAGCATTGGACCGATATCGCGTCCAAGATTCCGAACCACACGGACGTCGCATGCACCGCCCGAAAAGCCGACCAGTCGTGAGCGAGCCGCTTCTGCGGCTTCATCGGAGCAGACGCTCACGAGCAGATCGCAAGAAAGGGCGTTAGCTTGAACGCGCTCGACGATGTCCGAAAGAAGATCGGTGTAGAACGCGTGTATGTGGATGCCTACCTTGAGCGTGGTCGGCAAGATCGGGAAGCCCTCGAAAGAGCCCAGGACAGGCAGGCGCCATGGACCCACTGGTCGACCCGCTGCAACATAGTGTGCGAGCGCATTGGCCTTGCGATCGATGCCTGCCGCTTTCGCGTATCCCAGCGGGTCGAAGCCGGGGAGCGCCTTGCGCCCATAGATCCCGCTTTGGGTTGCGATAACGTACTCGCGAATGGCATCTTCGCGCGACCGCGGCGAGCGGGGCGGCAGATAGAAATCGGTCAGAAAATCGGGACCCCTCTCAAGCGCTTGGATGTCGAGTTTCAATTGCTCGACCGCATCCGTCAGGGTTTCGCCCAAGGACAGCAGACGATCGACATACCGCTGCATCTCGAACTTTTCTGCCGCGAGTTCCTTCATTCGATTCGAGACGCTCTTATAGCTGTCAGGCTGGCGATACAGAGCGAGAATTTGTCGAGCTGCTTCTTGCACGTTCAGCGAAGGCACGATACAAGTGCGGGCAATCTGATCAGCTTCGAAGTTTTCCACGAGCCCCGACCCGTTCTCGAAGCACATCACCGGTAGCCCCGCCGTCATGGCGTCGAGTGCGACATTTGGAAGCGGATCGAGCCGTGAGGATACGAAGAAGACCTGTGCCCGAGCGTAGATGGCCTCCAGCTCGGAAGTGACGCCCAGCAAATGGAAGCGGTCGCCCAGATTCGATGCCTCCACCTGCTGCGCGACGAATGCTGCGTACTCTCGGTGAATGGCGTGCGCGGCGCCGATCCAAACGAAAAGAATATCTGCATTGCTGTCTTGCCGCAGCATTTCGGCTGCAGTCGCGACGAAGAGGTCGACGCCTTTTCGATACTCGATCGTGCCAACGCCAAGAACCACGAACGGGCGGCTTTTGCGTCTGGCAAGCAGTGTCGATAGTGGATCCTTGCCGGGTTTCGGCGCGAGCAGCTTCGACGATGGCGGAATGATCGACTTGCCCTGCGCGATGATGGGAGCCGCCTCAATTGCAGCGCGCGTGCGTTCCGTGGTCGCGTGGTCGCGGATTATGTTGGCCGAGAACACGGTGCTGGCGGCCCAGCCCATCGCATCCACGAGGTCCATCTCCGAACAGTGGAATCGGAAAAATTCGTGAACGAGTAGGATAGAAGGCACATTCTTTTTTGCCAACCCGGGCAGCGTCGAGCGTGAAACAATGCTGTTGACGAGCGCGAGGCGCGGATTGAAAAGGTCGCACACCTCGTTGAGAATTGCCTGCAGACCCAAGTCCGAGCGGTCGCCCGGTTGATAAGGGCCCACGAGCACGTTGCAAACATCTTCGAATGATTCGAGGATGTCCCCGCTGTCGAGCAACAGCACCACGACGTTGTAGCGCTCTCGCAGTTGATTGCAAATGTTCCAAGCCAACACCGGTGCACCAGTGCGAGTCGCCTCATGGCTTACGATGAGAATGCAATCCCGGTCCGGATGCAAGGCCCGCAATCGCTGCAATTTCAACTTCGGCGGTCGACCCGCTCGCCCCTCTGCTTTGCCGTTCGCGCAGTAATGATGGTATGGGTCCATGCTGGATCGCGCTACGTCCGGATAGCGTTGAAGATAGTAGTTGAGATCAAACTCGCTCGGATCCAGCGTGCTCGATTCTTCTTTGAACGTTTCGTCTCCAGCGCTGGCGGGCGGGCTGCCATCGACGACTTGCTCGGCTTTCATGTGTATGAGCGAGGGCGCGGGTATCGGGAAAATGGGCAAGGGTTTGTTGCCTCGAACTTTGGGCAAGCTAGCGGCCAACCGGGAGATCGAACGCCGCACGAAACGCGCCCCAGCAGTCAGTCGCCAGGAATTCGAACTGTGAATGGCTGCCAGAGCTGATTGCAGCTCCGATTCGGATGCCTCGAAAGTGGCAGAGCGACTCTCGAGTGCCGTGAGCTGCGCCTGAAGCCCAGCGACGGCGCCGGCGTGCTCCGCCCGCACATGCTCGATCAGTGCCACACGGTGAAGCTCTGCTTCCTGCAGCTCGGTAACTCGCTGCAGTTGCTTGAGCAACTGGAAGTGCAGTTGGGTTATCTCCGCGACGGAAGCACCCCTCGCGCATTCCAGCGCGCTGGCATGTGCTTTGGCCTGGTGTTCCAACTCCTCGTGGAGCGCTGCGATTGCAGAGTCGCGCTTGAGGAGTTCCTCGGTACAGCGGGCCAATTCCTCGCCGCAGCGGGCCAGTTCAGCAGCGAGCTGCGCACTCGCTTCGCGTTCGTCGGCAAGCGCGAGCGCACTCGCTTCGCGTTCGTCGGCGAGCGCGAGCGCACTCGCTTCGCGTTCGTCGGCAAGCGCGAGCGCACTCGCTTCGCGTTCACCGGCAAGCGCGAGCGCACCCGCTTCGCGTTCGCCGGCAAGTGCGAGCGCATTCGCTTCGCGTTCGCCGGCAAGTGCGAGCGCGAGCGCGTGCGCTTCGCGCTCGCTGATCAGCGCTAGAGCATGCCCATGTGCTTCATGGGCCAGACTCGCATTGCGAGTCGCGAGCCGCTGCAGGGCAGACTCCTGCCCCTCGATGCGGGATTCAAGATTCAAGCGGTGCGCCTCGTGCGCTTCAATAGTGCGCCGGAGGCGATTGGATTCAGTCTCGGCGACCTGAAGCTTGCGTCCTTCGGCACTCAAACGATCGTTGAGTACTTCAACGTCGACCTGAAAAATTTCTACTTCGCTTGTATTCAAGATAAATCCCTCAAGGAACGCAGGTCCATGACACTCGTTTTGTGAAGTTCGCGCCCTGTTTTGACAGATGTAGAAGACCATCCAGAACAGGTGACAAGAGCATTGCAATTGCGGCGACGGCTCAGGAAAGCGCCGGCTCGCGGGCCCGCTCCATCAACTGGCAGAAACGGGCGCAGCCCTCTTCCAGCGAATAGAAAGGGTTCCAGCCGAGTTTTTCGCGCGCACGTTCAATGTCGAGAAACGTCTGGGAGACGTCGAATTTCCGATGGGGCAGATACCGGACTTCGGTTTCCAGGCCCGTCTGGTTGCGAAGAACGCGAAGCACATCGTTGAGGCTGTGGCCGACACCGCTGCCGATGTTGAAGGTGCCTGACTTCTCGCGGTGCCCCGCAAGAAGCAGCGCCCTGGCGACATCGGCGACGTAGATGTAGTCGCGAACGGCCGAACCATCGCCCCAGATCTCGATAGTCTGGCCATTCACCAGCTTGTTGAGAAAAGTCGCGATCACGCCTTGCGTGCCAATGCGCCGCTGGTGCATTCCGTAGGGATTGGAGATCCGCAAGACGTTGGCCTGGAGGCCGTGGAGTTCGGAATGAAGATGTAGATAGTTCTCGACGGCGACCTTGACCACACCATAGGAACTGATCGGTTGCAGCGTGTGCCATTCCGGAACCGGAAGCACGCAAGGATTTCCGTAAACCGTTCCGCCAGAGGACGCATAGACGAGGCGGTTGACGCCCAAGCGCGACATTGCCTTGAGCAGGCGCAAGGTCCCGGCAAGATTGCTGGTGACGTCTCCGATCGGATCGGCGTTCGAACCGCTGGGGACGGTCGTGCTGATGAGGTGATAGACCAAGTCGACGTTGTCCAACGCGGCTTCCAGACCCTGGCCGTCGATGAAGTTTCCCTCGAATTCCTCGACCTTGCCCTTGAACGCGGGCTGGTCCGTAGAGGAGGAGGAAAGCTGACGATCGAAAGTTCGGACGGACGCGCCGTCGCGCAGAAGCACATCGACGAGATTGCGTCCGAGAAAGCCTCGCCCACCCAGCACCAAGACTTTAGTTCCGGTCAAAGAATTCATGGACGGAGCAATCCTCGTCGTGAGAGTGCGCTGGCATGGTCGGCCGCACTCGGTACACCGTTGTAATTACCCAGACCCACCAGCGATAGTGGTAATCCGGGGCAGTCCACTGAGTACCTTTTGGTTATCCGAATGTCAGTTCCATAAGCCGGAGAGTTCCGGGACGACGGCGCTGATTTAAGTCGGAATCATTAAGTTACACAGTGCAACCGATGCTAAGAATCTGGCGCTCCGATGAACATCACTGCTTTCCGTAGTTCTCGATCGATGCGCATCGTCCCGATCCCGGCTTCGGCGGTGTTGAAAAAAATGAATGTGGACAAAGACTTAGGAGAGTCGATTGAAACACTTACTGGATGGAAAGGGCCTTTAGTGCATGCAGCGTCGCGAACGCCACGTAACGACACAGTTACGATCACGTAACAGAAGGCCCTGCTTTGCAGGACCTTGCCCCGAGGACGAGCACGGTCTTCGGCTTGCGCGATCGCGCATGCTCATGTAACGTTATGTAAATATAAGTAAGCAACGCCTTTCCCCTGGAGCCATCTTGAAGATCACCAAACGCCGCCTGATCGAAGGCGGCGCCGCGGCACTTGCCGCGTCGCTTTTTGCACCCGGTTCATGGGCACAGCGCTCCGGCGCCGGAGCCGTCGGCGGCGACGCCGCATGGCCGACCAAGCCTGTTCGCATCCTGGTGGGCTTTCCCGCCGGGGCTTCGCCCGACCTTGCAGCCCGTGCCATTGCGGAGCCGCTGTCGAAGATCCTGCGCCAGCCGGTCACGGTCGAGAACAAGCCGGGCGCCAGCGGCAACGTCGTGGCCGACCTGGTGGCCAAGGCCACCGACGACCACACCATCGGGGCGCTGATCAACGGCAATCTCACCATTGCAAAGCTGCTCAATCCCAAGCTCAGCTTCGATCCGGAGAAAGACTTCGCACCCGTCGGCCTCATCGGTACTGCGCCGCTGGTGCTGGTGGTCTCGGGCAATGCCACGGGCAAGACCGCGGCGGACCTGCTGCTGTGGACGCGCAACCTCAGCAGCAGCGGCAAGTACGGCACGCCGGGCGTAGGCACCGTCGGGCACCTGGGCATGGAGCTCATCAAGAGCCGCGCCGCCATCACGGCCCAGCACAAGCCCTACACGGGCAATCCGCAAGTGATCGCCGGTCTGCTGGCGGGCGAGATCCAGTTGGCGCTGCTTCCGCCCGGCCTGGCCATGCCCCATGTGAAGTCCGGCAAGATCAAGGCCATCGGCGTGACGTCGCCCGAGCGCAGCCCGCTCGTCAATGAACTGCCCACGATCCGCGATGCAGACGTGCGCGGCGCCGACCTGGAGATCTGGACCGCGCTGGCCGCGCCTGCGGGCATGAAGCCCGCTGCCATTGCCAAGCTCAATGCCGCGCTGGCCGAGGCAACGGGCTCGCCCGAAGTGAGCCAGGCGCTGCTGAAGACCGGGTGGCAGGCGCAGCCGGGCACGCCCGATGCGCTGGCCAAGCGCATGCGCGCCGACACCGCGCGGCTGGGCGGCGTGATCATCATGAAGGGCATCCACTCGGACACTTAGACGCCCCCCGAAGCGCCTGCGGCGCCCGGTGTCCATGCCGGAGGCACGGACCCTTCGTGCCCGTCCAAGCCCGCGCGGGCGGGCCTGGAGCCGCGGGCGCTCAGCCCCCACTGGGGGGCGCACCCAGCGGCCCGGCAAAGCCGGTTCCGCGGGTGCGCTGGGATGGGTTGCCCCGCGCTTTGCCGCTACAGCAGTTGTGAGACTTTCTTTGCGGCATCCACCAGCGCCGGCAGCATCGTCTCCTGCATCACCTTGGCGTTGGTGCGGTTGGCCTGCCCGGTAATATTGAGCGCGGCGACCATGCGGCCCTGGCGGTTCACGATGGGCGCGGCCACCGAGATCAGGCCTTCTTCCAGCTCCTGGTTCACCAGGCACCACTGCTGTTTGCGCGCCTGCGCCACCTTGGCCATCAGCGCGTCGACATCGGTCACCGTGTGCTTGGTGAGCGCCGTGCGCTCCGAGGCTTCGAGCCGCGCGCGCACCTCGTCGTCGTCCAGATCGGCCAGCAGCAGGCGGCCAAGCGACGTGCAGTACGCCGGCAGCCGCGAGCCCACGCCCAGGCTGATGCGCATGATCTTCTGCGTCGGCACGCGCATCACATAGACGATGTCGGTCGCGTCCAGCACGGCGGCCGAGCAAGACTCCTGCACCTGCTGCACCAGCGCTTCCATCACCGGCTCGGCGCGGTTCCATATCGGCATCGACGAGAGGTACGCAAAGCCAAGGTCGAGGATGCGCGGCGTGAGCGTGAAGAGCTTGCCGTCGCTCACCACGTAGCCCAACGTCTGCAGCGTGAGCAGGATGCGCCGCGCGCCCGCCCGCGTGAGGCCGCTGGCGGCCGCCACTTCGCTCAGTGTCTGCCGGGGCGCGCTTGCGCTGAATGAGCGGATCACCTGGAGGCCGCGCGCAAACGACTGCACGTAGCTGTCGCCGGGGGCCGGTGTGCCGGGTGGGTGGTCCTTAGGGGTTGCCATGTCGAGCCTTCGTCTTTAGAATTCATTATACGAACAAATGTTCTTTAGACGAACAAATTTGCGATTCGCAGAATGAGCGGGTCGGCCGATTTGTTTGGCGCTTTGGGGGCGCATTGTTCGCACGGTTCGATTCTTTTCATCACTCCCGGAGACAGGCTTCATGATCAACAAGATCGCGCGAACGGTCGCCGATGCCCTTGCGGGCATCGAGGACGGCGCCACGGTTCTCATCGGCGGCTTTGGCACCGCCGGCATTCCCGGCGAACTCATCGACGGTCTCGTCGAGCAGGGCGCCAGGGACCTCACCGTGGTCAACAACAACGCCGGCAACGGCGAAACCGGCCTTGCCGCGCTGCTCAAGGCCGGGCGCGTGCGCAAGATCATCTGCAGCTTTCCGCGCCAGGCCGACAGCCAGGTGTTCGATGGGCTCTACCGCAGCGGCAAGATCGAACTCGAACTCGTGCCCCAGGGCAACCTGGCCGAACGCATTCGCGCAGCGGGTGCCGGCATCGGCGCCTTCTTCTGCCCCACGGGATACGGCACGCAACTCGCGGGCAACCGCGAAACCCGCGAGATCAATGGCGTCCAGTACGTGCTCGAGTACCCCATCCATGGCGACGTGGCGCTCATCAAGGCCGAGCGCGGCGACCGCTGGGGCAACCTGGTCTACCGCAAGGCCGCACGCAACTTCGGTCCGGTGATGGCCATGGCCTCGAAGAAGACCATTGCCACCGTGCACGACATTGCCGAGCTCGGCACCCTCGACCCAGAGACCATCGTGACTCCGGGCATCTTCGTGCACCAGGTGGTGCGAGTCGAACGCGTGGCGACGCAAGCCGGCGGTTTCAAGAAGGCAGCATGACCATGAGCAGCACTACGTACACACGTCGCACCAAGGACCAGCTCGCCGCCCGCGTGGCGCAAGACATCTTCGACGGCGCCGTCGTCAACCTTGGCATCGGCCAGCCCACGCTGGTGGCCAACCACCTGCCGAAGGGCCGCGAGGTCATTCTGCAGAGCGAGAACGGCATCCTCGGCATGGGCCCTGCGCCTGCGGCCGGCGAAGAAGACTACGACCTCATCAACGCCGGCAAGCAGCCTGTCACGCTGCTGCCGGGCGGCTCGTTCTTTCACCATGCCGACAGCTTCGCGATGATGCGCGGCGGGCACCTCGACATCTGCGTGCTCGGCGCCTTCCAGGTATCGGCCACGGGCGACCTCGCCAACTGGCACACGGGCGAGAAAGACGCCATTCCCGCCGTCGGCGGTGCCATGGACCTGGCCATCGGCGCCAAGCAGACGTGGGTGATGATGGACTTGCTCACCAAGCAGGGCGCGAGCAAACTGGTGAAGGAATGCACCTATCCGCTCACCGGCATCGGCTGCGTCAAGCGCGTGTACTCCGACCTCGCCACGCTCGAATGCACGCCCGAAGGCCTGAAGCTCGTCGATGTGGTCGAAGGGCTCAGCCGCGAGGAGCTCGAGAAGCTCGTGGGACTGCCGATCGCCGCATAAAGGCGGACTCCCGAGTTCGATTCACTTCCAACGAGACACACCATGACCAACCAAGCCTTCATCTGCGACGCAGTCCGCACCCCCTTCGGCCGCTACGGCGGATCGCTCAGCAGCGTGCGTGCCGACGACCTCGGCGCCGTGCCGCTGCGCGCACTCATGGAACGCAACAAGAACGTCGACTGGCAAGCCGTGGGCGACGTGCTCTACGGCTGCGCCAACCAGGCCGGCGAAGACAACCGCAACGTCGCGCGCATGTCGGCGCTGCTCGCGGGCCTGCCGCTCGAACTGGGCGGCGCCACCATCAACCGCCTCTGCGGCTCCGGCCTCGATGCGGTGGGCACGGCCGCCCGCGCCATCCGCGCCGGTGAAGCCGGCCTCATGATCGCCGGCGGCGTCGAAAGCATGAGCCGCGCGCCTTTCGTCATGCCCAAGGCCGAGACCGCCTTCAGCCGCAACAACGCCGTGTACGACACCACCATCGGCTGGCGCTTCGTCAACAAGCTCATGAAGGCGCAGTACGGCGTCGACTCCATGCCCGAGACGGCCGAGAACGTGGCCACCGACTACAAGATCGAGCGCGAGGCGCAAGACCTGATGGCGCTCAACTCGCAGCTGCGTGCTGTGGCATCGCAGAAGTCCGGCTTCTTCGATGCCGAGATCGTGCCTGTGAGCGTGCCGCAGAAAAAGGGCGATGCCATCATCGTCAACAAGGACGAGCACCCGCGCGAGACCAGCTTTGAATCGCTCGCCAAGCTCAAGGGCGTGGTGCGCCCCGACGGCACCGTGACGGCCGGCAATGCCAGCGGCGTGAACGACGGCGCCTGCGCACTGCTGCTGGCCGACGAAGCCAGCGCCGCCAAGCATGGCTTGTCGCCGCGCGCCCGCGTGGTTGGCATGGCCACCGCCGGCGTCGCGCCGCGCGTGATGGGCATCGGCCCCGCACCCGCCACGCAAAAGGTGTTGGCCCTCACCGGTCTCACCATCGACCAGATCGACGTGATCGAACTCAACGAAGCCTTTGCGGCCCAAGGCCTTGCCGTGCTGCGCCTGCTGGGCCTCCAGGACAACGACCCGCGCGTCAACATCAACGGCGGCGCCATCGCACTCGGCCATCCGCTCGGCGCCAGCGGTGCGCGCCTGGCCACCACCGCCGTGAACCAGCTGCACAAGGGCGGCGGCCGCTATGCGCTGTGCACCATGTGCATTGGCGTGGGGCAGGGCATTGCGGTGATCCTGGAACGGGTCTGAGAACCGCGCCGGGCGCGGCCTGCTGCCCGGCCTATTGACTCCATCGAGACAGGGCGCACACACCCGCCTCGTGCAACGTAGTGTGTCGATTTCCAGCCTCGACACAGAGGCATACGCGATGTGCGCCGGGGGCTCGATGGGCGGAAAACAATCCGCTCGTCGTCCACCAGCGCTCATTGCGCATCGCACCGAGGAAATCACCATGAAGCTCTCCCGCCTTGCCATTGGTGCGGCCATTGCCGCGTCGGTGGCTGCATTGACTTTTGCCGCACCGCCGATGGGCGGTGACACGCCCGCGGGCGCTGCGCGCGCTGCGCCGGAGTTCCAGGGCATCGACACCTGGCTCAATTCGCCGCCCCTCAAGCTCGAAGCGTTGCGCGGGCAGGTAGTGCTGGTCGACTTCTGGACCTACACGTGCATCAACTGCCTCAACCATCTGCCGCACGTGAAGGAGTGGCACGAGAAGTACAAGGACAAGGGCCTGACCGTGGTGGGTGTGCACACGCCGGAGTTCGCGTTCGAGAAATCGACCAAGAACGTGAAGGACGCGATTCAGCGCCTGCAGATCAAGCATGCGGTGGCGCAAGACAACAGCTACGGAACCTGGAAGGCCTTCAGCAACCAGTACTGGCCCGCGGTGTACCTGATCGACAAACAGGGGCGCATCGTCTATTCGCACTTCGGCGAAGGCAGCTACGGCACCACCGAGAAGAAGATCCAGGCGCTGCTTGCGGAGCCTTCGACGGCAACCGCAACCACCGCCGCGCCGAGCGGGAACCTCAAATGAAGAAGCTCTGGTTCGCGCTGCTGTTCTTTGCCGGGGGTGTGGCGCACGAGGTGCGCAACCCGACCAGCTGCCAGTGCATCGCGTCGATCAGTCCAGCGCCTCGACGGCCGAAGCGAGCACGTAGCCTTCGCTGCGCACGGTCTTGATGTAGCGGGGCTCGCGCGCATCGTCACGCAGGCGCTGGCGCAGCCGACTCACGAGCAGGTCGATCGAGCGCTCGAAGAGCTCGGCTTCACGGCCCTGGGTCAGGCTTAGCAATTGGTCGCGGCTCAGCACCTTTTGCGGGTGGTCCAGAAACACGCGCAGCAGCCGGTACTCGGCCCCGCTCAGCGCCACCATCACCCCGCTGTCGTCGATCAGGTGGCGCGCCACCGTGTCGACCTGCCATTCGCCGAACCCCAGTTTTTGCGCAGGCTCGGTAGCGCCCATGTTCGGGGGCAGCATGCGCGTGCGGCGCATCACGGCACGAATGCGCGCGAGCAGCTCGCGCGCTGAAAACGGCTTGGCCAGGTAATCGTCGGCACCCATCTCCAGGCCCAGGATGCGATCGGCTTCCTCGCTGCGCGCGGTCAGCATGAGGATGGGTGTTGCCTTGTACTTGCCGGTGCGCAGGTCGCGGCAGAGTGTGAGCCCGTCTTCGCCGGGCAGCATCAGGTCCAGGATGATCAGGTCGAACGGGCCCGATTCCTCCAGCGCCGCACGCATGTGCCGGCCGGTAGGCACCGCGACCACGCGCAAGCCGTTCTTCACCAGGTAAGTCGTGAGCAGTTCGCGAATCTCCCGATCGTCGTCAACGATGAGGATGTGGTCAGAAGTCTTGGGCGTCATGGCAGTGGGCAGCAGGGTGTGGCGCGGGGGGCGTCCGCAGCCGGAATGTAGCGCCCCCGGCGCGAGAGGAACGCGGACCGTGAAACGTAGTGTGTGGATTTCTTTCGCAGATACACAGGCATACGCAATCTGGGTTGGCAAGGCAGGCGCGGCTCAACAATCCGTCCGTTCTCCAATCCACCACTCCCCAAGGAATGACCATGTCTCGCATCGAAAAGGTTCTCTACACCGGCAAGACCCACACCTCGTCGGGCGGCCGCGACGGCGAAGCGCGCAGCTCCGATGGCCGGCTCGACATCAAGCTCTCGTCACCCGGCAGCGCGGGCAGCGGCACCAATCCCGAGCAGCTCTTTGCCGCTGGCTGGTCGGCCTGCTTCATCGGCGCCATGGGCAAGGCGGCCGGCAAGATGAAGGTCACGCTGCCGCCCGACCTGGCCGTGGATGCCGAGGTCGATCTTGGTACTGCGGGCACCGAGTATTTCCTGCAGGCGCGCCTGAACGTGAGCCTGCCCGGCCTGGACCGCGAAGTGGCCAAGGCACTGACCGACGCGGCGCACCAGACCTGCCCATACTCCAAGGCCACCCGCGGCAACATCGACGTTGCCATCCACCTGGTGTGAGCCAGCGGTTTTCATAGACAAAAGGTGCCCATGTCCACTCCCGCGAATGCTTCCGCGAACCCCGCCGGTGCTGGCGATGTGGGCCCGGGCGCCCGAGGCTGGCGCCGGCTGCTTCCAGCCTCGCTGTTCTCCCGCGTGACGCTGATCATCGTGGTGGGGCTGGCGGTCGCGCAGCTTCTTACCTTTGCGGCCATCCGCTACGAGCGGAACATGGCGCTTCGCGAGCTGATGATGATCGGCATCGAGCGCGACATCGCAAGCTCGGTCGCCATCCTCGACCGCCTGCCCGCGGCGGAACGCGCCGGCTGGCTCGACCGGCTGGCGCGGCGCAACTACCGCTTCGTGCTGGGCGGCAGCGCAGAGGGCGCGGAGCCCGGCTCGCAGCCTTCGCGGCAATTTGCCGCGGCCATCGTCGATGCGATGCGCCCGTTCGAAATCGTCAAGGTCGGCGAGGTGGCCTGGCCGCCCGAGGGCCTGCAGATCCAGGTGCGCCTGAGCGACGGGTCTTCGGTAGTAGTTCATGCCATGCGCGTGGGCATGCCGGTGTCGGGCTGGGTCATGTGGGTGCTGGTCGTTCAGCTGCTGGTGCTGGCCGTTTGCGCCTGGTATGCGGTTCGGCTGGTCACGCGGCCGCTCGCGCAGCTGTCCGCCGCGGCCGACGACCTGGGGCCCGATCTCAAGGCGCAGAGCCTCGCTGAAGAAGGCCCGACCGAAGTGGCGCATGCGGCGCGCGCCTTCAACGCCATGCAGCAGCGCATTGCGGGCTACATGGCGGAGCGGGTCGAGATTCTCGCCGCCATTTCGCACGACCTCCAGACGCCGATCACGCGCATGCGGCTGCGTACCGACCTGATGGACAACGAGCACGACCGCGAAAAATTCCGGCAGGACCTCGATGCCATGCACTCGCTGGTGCGCGAGGGCGTGACCTATGCGCGCACGCTGCACGGTGCCACCGAGCCGCCGCTGCGCATCGATGCGGATGCGCTGCTGGAAAGCATGGTGGCCGACTACGAAGACGTGGGCCGGCAAGTGCGGCTCGAAGGCAAGGCAGGCGCGCCCATCGTGAGCCGCCCCAACGCGCTGCGCAGGATCTTGATGAATCTGATCGACAACGCGTTGAAGTTCGGCAGCGACGTGCGCTTGCGCGTGAATGCCGAAGGCGGGCGACTGGTGCTGAGCGTGCTCGACAACGGGCCGGGCATTCCGCCCGATGAGCTGGAGGCGGTGCTCAAGCCCTTCTACCGGGTCGAGAGCTCGCGCAACCGCAGCACCGGCGGCACCGGGCTGGGCCTGGCCATTGCGCACCAGTTGGCGATGGCCATGGGCGCCGAACTCACGCTGCACAACCGCGCTGAAGGCGGGCTGGAGGCGCGGCTCGCGCTGTCCACCGCGCCCACTCGCTGAATTCATCCGTCACGAACGACCGACATCATGCTCATCCTTCTCGTTGCCTACTTGGGCGGGGTGCTCACCATCCTGAGCCCCTGCATCCTGCCGGTGCTGCCTTTCGTGTTTGCGCGCGCCGACCGCCCGTTTCGCTCGCACGGCCTGCCCATGTTGCTGGGCATGGCGCTGGCCTTTGCCGCGGTGGCCACGCTGGCCGCGGTGGGTGGCGGCTGGATCGTCACGCTCAACGAGTACGGGCGCTACGCCGCCCTGGCCGTGCTCGCGCTGTTCGGCGTGACGCTGCTGTTTCCGGCTGTCGCCGATCGCATGACCCGGCCGCTGGTGGCGCTGGGGCTGCGCATGTCCGAGCCGCGCGGCAATGCGGGCGAGGGCGCGGGTACCGCTTCAATCTTCTCGCCGCTGTTGCTGGGCGTGGGCACGGGCCTGCTGTGGGCGCCGTGCGCGGGCCCGATCCTCGGCCTGATCCTGACCGGCGCCGCGCTCAATGGCGCAAGCGTGGGGACCTCGCTGCTGCTGTTCGCCTACGCCGCCGGTGCCTGCACCTCGCTTGCGGCCGCGCTGCTCTTCGGCGGACGGTTGTTCGCGGCCATGAAGCGCTCGCTGCATGCCGGCGAATGGATGCGGCGCGCCGCGGGCGCCGCCGTGCTGGTGGGCGTTGGCGCCATCGCGCTGGGGCTGGACACCGGGCTGCTCGCACGCCTGTCGGTGGGCACCACGTCGCAGCTCGAGCAGGCGTTGGTGGAAAAGATCAAGGAAAGCAACAAGCCGCAGCCGCCGCGCGAAGCGCACGCTGAACCGGTCGCGCTGCGCGAAGACACCGACCTGGTGCGGGTGTCGGAACAAGAAGTCCGCCCGGCCGCAGCGCCTGCGCGCGAGCTCAAGGTCGAAGGCAACTTTCCTTCACTTGCCGGCGCCACCGAATGGATCAACAGCACGCCGCTGACGCCAGAATCATTGCGCGGCAAGGTAGTGCTGATCGACTTCTGGACCTATTCGTGCATCAACTGCCTGCGCACGCTGCCCTATGTTCGCGCCTGGGCCGAGAAGTACCGGGATGCCGGCCTCGTGGTCATCGGCGTGCACACGCCGGAGTTCGCGTTCGAAAAGCGTTCGGCCAACGTGCGCAAGGCCGCGAAGGACCTGGGCATCGACTTTCCCGTCGCCATGGACAACGACTACGCGATCTGGCGCGGCTTCGACAACCGCGCCTGGCCCGCGTTCTACTTCATCGATGCAGAGGGCCGCATCCGCCATCACCAGTTCGGCGAGAACCGCTACGACAAGGCCGAACTGGTCATCCAGCAGCTGTTGGCCGAGGCGGGACAGAAGATCCGCGTCGCCGACGGACTGGTGACGCCGCTGGGGCAGGGGACCCAGGCCGCACCCGGTGCCCAGCCTGCGCTGTCCGGTGAGACCTACCTCGGCCACGAGCGTGCGCACGGCTTTGCATCGCCCGGCGGCATCGTGCGGGACCAGGCGAAGGTCTACCAACCAGCGTCTTCATCGCTGCGCATCAACCAATGGGCGATAGCCGGCGACTGGACCGTGGAGGCCGAGCGCGCCGTGCTGAACGGTGTCGGCGGGCGGATTGCCTATCGCTTTCAGGCGCGCGACTTGCATCTGGTGCTTGGGCCCGCAGCCAATGGCAAGCCGGTGCGCTTCAGGGTACTGGTCGATGGAAAGCCGCCGCTTGCGGATCATGGCTCGGATACCGATGCAGAGGGCCATGGGGTGATCGATGCCCAGAAGCTGTATCAGCTGGTGCGCCAGGCGGGCGGCGCGAAGGACCGTCTGTTCGAAATCGAATTTCTCGACGCCGGCGCGCAGGCCTATGCGTTCACCTTTGGGTGAATGAGTTCCACGAAGGGCACGGACCGCGAGGTCAGGCCGCCCAGGCGTTCAGCGACAGTCGTCGCAGCATGTCGGTCTGGCGGGACTCTTCGGCGTCTCGCAGGCTCTTGGCCGCGCGGGCGGCCACGTAGGCCACATACATCGTTTCGATGGCTTTGCCCCACTCCTGCATCTTCTGGGAAACGGCGCTGGCGGTGGACGTCGGCGTGTCTTCGTTCGGACAGGCGGGTACCTCGAAACCAGCTTTGCTGAGGATGGTGGCTTTCTGAAGAATGGTGAGCATGCGACTGGCCTCTGGATCTCTTTGTATGAGCATCAGGTTAGCTTCAGCGCAAAAGCCGTGCCATCAGCCGCATGACGTATGCGCGTGTCAGCAAAAGGCTATCTCCCTGGACGGCTGGCGGCCGCTTTCTAGTCCTTATGCCTTAGGGGGAGGGCGATCCGGCATGCTGCCAGACCAGCGTGGCGGCGGTCAGGTCTTCGAGCGCGCTGCCCACGGCCTTGAACACGGTGCGCTCCTCGCGGTCCGTGCGGCCGCTTCGTTCGCCCCGGCAGAGTGCGGCCAGCGTGCCCTGCACCGCATCGGCGCGCAGCGTGCCGGCCGCGATGGCATCGAGCAGTTCGCCGGCCTTCTGCAGCGCCTCCGGGGTATCGATGAAAGTGCGGGCATCCTCGAAACAGCGTGTATCGGCCTCGCGCATGGCGGGCGTGAAGCTGCCGATCAGGTCCAGGTGCGAGCCCGGAGCGAGCCACTCGCCGCAAACGAGCGGCGAGGTGGCCAGCGTGGCGCAGCTCACGATGTCGGCCTCGCGAACGGCCGCCTCCAGGTTCGGGGTCGCTTGCGCGTTGAATCCTTCGGCGCGCCATTGCGCGGCCAATGCTTCGGCGCCATCTGGCCGGTGGTTCCACACACGCACCTCGTCGATGGGGCGCACGCTGGCATGCGCGGCGGGCAGCAGCCGGGCAATGCGGCCGCTGCCCAGCACCAGCAGGCGACGAGCATCGGTCCGTGCCAGGAACGAGGCGCCCAGCGCCGACGCGGCGGCCGTGCGGCGCGCGGTGAGTTCGTTGCCGTCCATCATGGCGAGCGGCACCCCGGTGTGCGCGTCGTACAGCACATAGGTGGCGTGCAGGCCGGGCAGGCCGCGCGCGCTGTTGCCGGGAAAGACGTTGATGGTCTTGATGCCCAGAAAGCCCGCGTCGCTCCACGCCGGCATGATGAGTACCGTGCCCTTGTCTGCGCCGGCCGTCTCGATGCTGTGCACATGGCGCGGCGGTACGTGCGCCTCGGCCGCGAAGGCGGCGTGCAGCGCGGGCACGAGCCGTGCAAAGGCCAACGGCTCGCGCGTGGCGGTTTCGTCGAAGTGCTTCATGGTTGCCGTGGACGCAGCGAGGCGTCGAAAAATTCGACCAGCGCGCGCTGGTACGTGGTGCCGAAGCGCTCGGTCATTGGCTCCAGATGGCCGGCGCCGGCCACTTCGACGAGGCGTTTGGGCTCGCGCGCGGCGTCCAGCAGGCGCCGCGAATGCGAGTGCGGAATCACCGGATCGTCGGTGCCGTGGATCAGCAGCAGCGGGATGGGCGAAATGGCGCCGATGAACTTCGACGCCGCGTATTCGTCGCTCACCAGCAGGCCGGCACCCGGGAGCTTCTCGTTGGCAATCGACGAATACGAATAGAAGGTCGACTCGATGGCCGCCGCCTTCACGCCGGCCCGGTTGCCCGATCCCACCACCGCGACGGCGTTGGTGCCGCCCAGGCTCTGGCCGAAGACGAAGAGGCGCTCAGGGTCGACATCGGCACGAGAGCGCACATGGTTCAGTGCGGCGCTGGAATCTTCGTAAACGCCCTTGGGCTCCGGCTTGCCTTCGGACTGGCCATAGCCTCGGTAGTCGAACACGAACACATTGAAGTCCTGCGTCGGCAGCCAGGCCACGAAGCGCCAGTGCGACGACATGTTCTGCGCGTTGCCGTGGAAATGCACCACCGTGCCCTTGGCTTCCTTCGGGCTCTGGCGATTCGTCGCCGGAATGAACCAGCCGCTGAGGCGCGTGCCGTCGGTGCTCCGGAACTCCACCGCTTCGTAGCGCAGCCCGAGCGCACCGGGCGTCTCGTAGCGCACGCGGTCGGGGTAATAGAACATCGACTGGACGCAGCCGGTGAGGAACAGGGGCAGAGCGAACAGCGCCGGCTTCCAGTTCATCATCGAGTGCTTTTTCTGAAGAAGAAGCACGGCTGTGTGGGGCGCATTCCAGATCGACCGCTCAGGCCTGTTGCTGGAAAGCGAGGTGATAGCCGTTGCAATCGACAACTCCGAATTCGCTGGAGCCGTATGGCATGTTCTGCAGGGGCCACGCGATGGACACCTTGTCCTTGATGGCCGCGTAGTAGCCGGCCGCATCCGCCACGGTGAAATACAAAGTGCCGGCGCAGATGGGCGGGCTCTTCCAGAGATCCTGCTGCGTGAAGACGAGCTTGCTGCCCTGCTTCTCGACCGTCAGGGTCCTTTCCGCCGATGGGGTGGCCGCGAAGCCGAGGCCATCGGCATAGAAGGTTCGGGTCGCGGCCAGATCGTGGCATCGCAGGAGCAGCGTCAGCGACATGAGTTTTCTCCTAGAGTGCGGCCGAATGCGCAGATGGCCATCCGGGCGGAGGATAGCTCAGTCAGCCTGCGGCGATGCGGCTCCATTCGAGCCCGTGTTTCGCCAGGTACTTGCGCAGCCGGTCCGCATCGTTCACCACGCTGCGCTGCGCGCGGGAGGCCTGGAAGAGCTGCCGCCCAGCGTCCGACAGGCTGCGCGATTCGCGGCACACGTGCACCACCGCTTCGAGCTGCAGCCGGTCGAACAGGTCGAGCGCGGCCGCGCGTTCGTCGCCGAGCAGGGCGTCGAGGTCGACATCGGCATCGCCATTGCCGCGCTTCACGGGGCTTTCGCGGTTCCACAGCCAGCGCAGCCGCGCGATCTCGGCCTCGACCAATGCGACCGGAATGCGGCCGCCGTCCGCGAGCGTGGCCAGCCGCGTCACGCTGGCCGACAGGTCGCGAAAGTTGCCGCACCACAGCGCCTCGCTGCTCTGCGCAAATCGCAGGTAGGCCGCGCGCGCCTCGGCGTTGAAGCGCACCACGCGATGGTTTTCACTCGCGTGGATGGTCAGCAGGTGGTCGATGTTCGGTTCGATGTCTTCGGGCCGCTTTGCGAGGCCGGGCAGGTCGTAGGTCCAGAGATTGATGCGCGCGAACAGGTCTTCGCGAAAACGTCCGCCCGCCACGTCGCTGCGCAGATCGCGGTTGGTGCCGGCAATGAGCTGGAAGTCGCTTTCCACTTCCTTGTCGGCACCGACCGGGAAGAAGCGCTTTTCTTCGATTGCCTTGAGCAGCATCGCTTGTTCGTCAAGCCCGAGTTCGCCGATCTCGTCGAGAAAGAGCGCCCCCTGGTGCGCCGTGCGCAGCAGGCCCGCGCGCTCGCCCGCTGCGCCGGTGAACGCGCCCTTCTTGTGGCCGAACAGCGTGGAGGCCGCGCCGTCGCCGCGCAGCGTGGCGCAGTTCACTTCAACGAAGGATCCGGTCACCTGGTGGCGCGCCTGCTTGAGCTCGAACATGCGCCGTGCCAGAAACGACTTGCCCGCGCCCGTCGGACCCACCAGCAAGATCGGCGCGCGCGAGCGCACCGCCACGCGCTCGATCTCGTCGATGAGCGCATTGAAGCGCGCGTTGCGCGTGGCGATGCCGCTCTTCAGGAAGGCGACCGCATCGCGCTGCTCGGCATCGAAGCGCCGCGCAATGGCGTCATAGCGCGACAGGTCGAGATCGATCAGCGCGATCTCGCCCGGGTGGCCCGCGCGCTGCCGCTTGGGCGGCGAGGTCTGCGCAAGCACGCCCGGAACAACGCGCGATTCGGCCAGCAGGAACATGCAGATCTGTGCCACGTGCGTGCCGGTGGTGATGTGCGCCCAGTACTGCTCGCGCTCGGTGTCGAATGGGTAGGCGCGCGCCCAGTCGTAGAGGCGGGTGTAGACCTCGCCGAAATCCCACGGGTCCTCCAGATCGACGGGAACCAGGTTGACCTGCGTCTCGGGCGACACGGTGGCGATGTCGGCCCTGACCACCTCGGCAAGCGCCTTGTGCTTCAGCGTGTAGAGCAGCTCCATGCGCGCGACGACCATGTCGTCGTGCTGGGCCAGCGAGACGGTGGGGCGCCACTTCTCCCATCGGCCGGTGCCTTGTCCGGCATCGAGTTGCGTGCCGAGGAAGCCGATGACGACGGTGGGTTTCTTCATTGGTCAGATAAAAAACTATCCAAAATTATAAGAACTATGAATAAAAGCTGCACGTCGAGCCCGATGCAGTGCGCCATCTACCAAAAAATCTCCTTTTAAATCAAGGAGTTGAGTGCTCGCTTCGCTTGGTGGCCGGTACTTGGCACACCCGTTGCGATAAGGAATGCATACCCAGATACGAAATCGAAAAAAAAGAGAACCCCGAGGAGAAGTCACCATGGCAAACCTTCAACTTTTCAAGACCCACCGCGGCGTGCAACTGCCTGCGGGCAACGCGCTCAACGAAGCGGGCGGCGTGGCTTACTCGCTTTCGCCCAAGCACCAACTGGCGCAGCTCGCGGCCACCGGTTGCCTGAACAGCACCTTCTACGCACAAGCGCAGGACCAGCTCGATACCGTGCTGTCCCTGGCCCGCGAAGTCGATCCGGTTTTCGTGGCCAAGACGGCCGTGTATGCCCGCCGCGCCGGCCACATGAAGGACATGCCCGCGCTGCTGGCCGCCACGCTGGCTGCGCGCGAGGTGACGCTGCTCGCCAAGGTGTTCCCCCGCGTGGTGGACAACGGCAAGATGCTGCGCAACTTCGTGCAGATGCTGCGTTCTGGCGCCGTCGGCCGCAAGTCGCTCGGTACCCGGCCGAAGAAGCTCGTGCAGCAATGGCTGCTCGAAGCGTCCGAAGCGCAGCTGCTGAACGCATCCGTGGGCAACACGCCGTCGCTGGCCGACGTGGTGAAGATGGTTCACCCCAAGCCCGCCGAAGCCTGGCGCGCCGCGTGGTTCGCATGGCTGATCGATCGTCCGCATGCGCTGGAGGCGCTGCCTCCGGTGACGCAGGATTTCGAACGCTTCAAGCGTGACCGTACTCAACCGGTGCCCGACGTGCCGTTCCAGATGCTGACTGCGCTGGAACTGAACGCCCAGGCCTGGTCGCAGATTGCGCAACGTGGATCGTGGCAGATGGTGCGTCAGAACCTGAACACCTTCGCCCGCCATGGCGTGTTCGAACTGCCGGGCCTCGCGGAAGCGGTGGCTGCCAAGCTGCGCGACCCACAGGCCGTGGCCAAGGCGCGCGTGCTGCCGTACCAGCTGATGGCGGCCTTCACCGCAGCTGGCGCCGAGGTGCCGCACGTGGTGAAGGAAGCGCTGCAGGACGCGATGGAACTCGCGCTGGCCAACGTGCCGGCATTCGAGGGCCGCGTGGTTGTGTGCCCCGACGTGTCGGGCTCGATGAGCTCGCCCGTGACGGGCCACCGTGGTTCGGCGACTTCGGCGGTGCGCTGCATCGACGTGGCCGCACTGGTGGCTGCCGCCGTGCTGCGCCGCAATGCAGATGCGCGTGTGCTGCCCTTCGAGACGAAGGTGGTGTCGCTGAAGCTGAATCCGCGTGATTCGGTGATGACCAACGCGGCCAAGCTGGCGGCGGTGGGTGGTGGCGGAACTTCGTGCAGCGCGCCCCTGGCGCTGCTGAACAAGGAGAAGGCGCAAGCCGATCTGGTGGTGCTGGTGTCGGACAACGAATCGTGGGCCGACCCCGCACGTGGCCGCGGAACCGCGACCATGCAGGAGTGGGCTGTGTTCAAGCAACGCAACCCGAAGGCGCGGATGGTGTGCATCGACATCCAGCCCTATGCGACCACCCAGGCGCAGGAGCAGGCCGATGTGCTGAATATCGGCGGCTTCAGCGACGAAGTGTTCAAACTGCTGGCGGTGTATGCCGCGGGTGGCCTGGGCGCCGACCACTGGGTGGGTGTGATCGAAGAGACTTCGATCTGAGAAACGATCGAGAGGGTGTCGTGGGCTTCGGCCTGCGGTGCCCGATCCGAAATGAATTGAACGTCGTCGTTCGGCGAATGCAGATGCGAGTACATCGAAAAAATGTTCTTCCTCGCATCGATTGTTGGTCGCCGAACGGGGATGAATGAATGAGTTTTTGTGCGAATGCAGGCAGGACTACATCTGGTGCGACCAGGGTTCGACTCCCGGCGCCGGTCTTCGGCGTGGTCTACGTCTTGCCATCCTTGTCGTACTGTTTTTTTGCAGCGAATGCTGGCGGAACTACAGCTTTCAACGCTCGGGGTCGCGGGTTCGAATCCTGCCGGTCGCAAGACCGTAGCTCAGTGGTAGAGCACGACTGTTTCGCCGATTTTTTGTCGCTGCTTTTTGTTTTGAGGTGAATGCAGGCGGGTTTACAGGATAGAGCGCCATGGTCTTGGCCATGGAGGTCCCGGGTTCAACTCCCGGTCTGCTTCGGCAGTTAGCTCAGTTAACAACCTGTCGCTCCTCGTCACCTTTTTTATTCGGCAAGTCGGATATCGAATCCAGCGCTTGAATCAACAGTCGTGAAGAATAGATAGAGAGAGAAAAATGGAACAGAACTACAAACTGCACGAAGTCGCCAACGGCGTCCCCGTCAAGATGTGGACGAACGGCGTGCCCGTGGAAGACGAAGCGCAAAAGCAGCTCGAGAACGCCGCCCGCCTGCCCATCGTGTTCAAGCACATTGCGGCCATGCCCGACGTGCATTACGGCATCGGCGCGACCGTGGGTTCGGTGATCCCGACTTTCAAGGCCATCATCCCGGCCGCGGTGGGGGTGGACATCGGCTGCGGAATGATGGCGTGCAAGACCACGCTCAATGCACGCGACCTGCCCGATAACCTGGGCCCGCTGCGCTCGGCCATCGAAAAAGCCGTGCCGCACGGAAGCAACCCCAAGCGCATGGGTCGCGACAAGGGCTCGTGGGAAACGCCGCCCGATGAGACCGATGCGGCCTGGGCCAAGCTGGTGGACGAATTCGACGCGATCTGCGAGGACTACCCGCGTATCAAGAACACGAACAACCACAAGCACCTGGGAACGCTGGGTACCGGCAACCACTTCATCGAGGTGTGCCTGGACGAAGCGGGCGCCGTGTGGTTCATGCTGCACTCGGGTTCGCGTGGCGTGGGGAATGCCATCGGCACGCACTTCATCGAACTCGCGAAGAAGGACGCCGAGCTGCACCAGCGCAACCTGCCTGATCAGGACCTGGCGTACTTCGAGGAGGGCGCCAAGTACTTCGGCGACTACGTGCGTGCGGTGGGCTGGGCCCAGAAGTTCGCGCGTGCCAACCGCGAAGTGATGATGCAGCGCGTGGTCGTGGCCGCGCGCAAGGTCATCACCAAGCCTTTCGAGGCGCATGTGGAAGCGGTGAACTGCCACCACAACTACGTGAGCCGCGAAACGCATTTCGGCGAAGACGTGCTCGTCACGCGCAAGGGCGCGGTGAGCGCCAAGGCCGGCGAACTCGGGATCATTCCCGGCAGCATGGGTGCCAAGAGCTACATCGTGCGCGGAAAGGGCAACCCTGAGAGCTTCATGAGTTGCAGCCACGGCGCGGGCCGAGTCATGAGCCGCACCAAGGCGAAGAAGCTCTTCACCATTGCCGACCAGATCGCCGCCACCGAAGGGGTGGAATGCCGCAAGGACGCCGACGTGATTGACGAGATTCCGATGGCCTACAAGGACATCGACGCGGTGATGGAGGCGCAGAAGGACCTGGTGGAGGTGGTCTACACGCTCAAGCAGGTGGTGTGCGTGAAGGGGTGATGACTAAGCGGCTGAACGGCTGAGAGAAGAGCCGTCAACCAAGCAATAAAAACAGGTGCTCGCATGGCGAGCCTTTGATCATGAAAAGCAACAAGCAGCGGCGCACCGAAATCAAGGCCCGTCGCATTGAACGCGCCGCCGACCTCAAGGCGAAGCTGCGCACCCAGGACGCCCGGCAGCTGTCGTCCGGCGGGCTCGTGCCGGGCATGGCCATGGCCGACAAGTCGCGGCTTGCGCACTACAACACCACCTTCGGCGAGGTTCCCGATTTTTATCTCGATCAGGCCTACACCTGCCGCGATTGCGGCGCCGAAGAGGTGTGGACGGCCAAGCAGCAGAAGTGGTGGCACGAGGTTGCGCAAGGCTCGGTGTACAGCCAGGCCGTTCGATGCCGTGCGTGCCGGCAGGCCCGCCGCGCGCTGCGCGATGCAGCGCTTCGAAACGAGGGTGCCAACCTGCTGGGCGACGAGGTGGCCCGGCTGCGCGCATTGGCAACGGAGAAGCCGACCGCCGACTCGCTGGCGCAGGTGGAGGCCTCCTTGCGGAGCAAGTGGCGCAGCCTGCGCGTGATCGCAATCGAAGTCATGGGTCGGTGGGGCGGCCCCGAGCAGATCGAACGGCTGCAGGCGTTCGCGGCAGATCGTGGACGCAGCTACGGAAGCTGGGAATACGAAGCGGCCAACGCAGCGGCAAAAGCCCTGGCGCGCCATTCGGAGGCGAATCGAGAATGCTGAGGCTCACTTTCCTGGGGACGTCCTCGGGCACGCCAACGCGCCAGCGCAACGTGTCCGGCCTTGCGGTGCAAACCGTGCTCGGCGCCGACTGGTTCCTCATCGATTGCGGCGAAGGCACGCAGCACCGGCTGCAGCAAACGCCTCTGTCGCTGCACGACATGGCGGCTGTCTGCATCACGCATGTGCATGGCGACCATTGCTACGGCCTCCCGGGCCTGCTCGCGAGCGCGGGCATGGGCAAGCGCATCAAGCCCCTGAAACTGATCGCGCCGCTGCCGGTGTGGGAGTGGTTCGAGGCCACGCGCCGCTTGACGGACTTGCACCTGCCGTACGAGGTCGAGCATGTGGATGTCGAAGCCCAGGCGCTCGTTTACGAAGCACCGGGCCTTCGCATCGATCGCCATGTGCTGCGGCACCGCGTGCCCAGCCATGCCTACCGCGTGCAGGTAGAAACCCGGCGCGTGCGGCTGAAGGCCGACGCCCTGCGTGCGGCCGGCCTGCCGGCGGGACCCGCATGGCGCGCGCTGCAGAACGGCGAGGACGTGCCTTTCAACGCAGGAGTGCTGCGCAGCGCCGATTTTGTGGAGACGCAGATCGACACGGCCAGCGCCGTGCTGGGGGGCGACAACGCCGAGCCCGCGTTGCTGCACGACGCTTGCAAGGGGGCGCAGCTGCTGGTGCACGAGGCCACCTACACGCAAGAAGTACTCGACAAGGTCGGACCTGGGCCCATGCACAGTTCGGCGCGCCTGCTGGCCGAGTTTGCACAATCGGCCCAAGTGCCCAACCTGGTTCTCACGCACCTGAGCCCACGCCACCAGAACGCAGAGGGCATGGCGGCACTGATGGCGGAGACCCAGGCCCACTACCGTGGCAACGCTTTCCTGGCCAACGACCTGGACGTGTTCGAACTCGACAGCACCGGCAAGGTGACTGTGACCCGCGCCTGAAGAAATGAACGATCAGGCGACAAGGCTATTTTCATGACGACTCAAGAATTCCTATGCTCCGCCCATCCCATCGACCCCGCCATGCGCGTGCAGGTCATGGAGAACCTGCGTGACATCGAAGTCCGCTACGACGTGACCGTGCTCTTCGCCTGCGAATCCGGCAGCCGCGGCTGGGGTTTCGCCTCGCCCGACAGCGACTACGACGTGCGCTTCATCTACGTCAACCGCCTGCCGTGGTACCTCACGGTGACGGAGCGCCGCGACGTGATCGAGGTGCCGATCAGCGGCGATCTCGACATCAACGGCTGGGACCTGCGCAAGGCGCTGGGCCTGATGCGCGAGTCGAACCCCACGCTGCTCGAATGGCTGCGCTCGCCCATCGTGTACCGCGAGGATGCGGTCGCGATGCCGCGCTTTCGTGCGCTGTCGGAAGCGGTGTTTTCCAACGCCCGCGGCTGGCATCACTACAGCTCGATGGCGAAGAAGAACTTTCGCGAGCATCTTCAAGCCGATGAGGTGCGCTACAAGAAATACCTCTACGTGCTGCGCCCGCTGCTGGCCGCGCGCTGGATCCGCACACAGCCCGGCGTGCCGCCGATGCGCTTCGCCGACCTGGCGCAGAAGACGCTCGACGCGGTTCGCGATGCCGCGCTGATCGATGAGATCAACGCGCTGCTCGAGGTGAAGATGCGCGCCGGCGAAGCCGCGACCAGCCCGCGGTGGCCCGGCATCCATGCGTTCATCGAGTCCGAGCTGGCGGCCAATGCGGCCGAGCCGGTGACGCCGTTGCCGCAGGCCGAGCAAGCGGGGCTCGATGCGTTCCTTTGCGAGACGGTGCTGCGCTTCGACGCGGCCGTGTCTGCCGCAAACGAAGGAGGCCGCCCATGATCGAACTCGACGGCTCCCAAGGCGAAGGCGGCGGCCAGATCCTGCGCACCAGCCTGGCCCTGTCGGTGGCAACGGGCCAGCCCATCGCCATCGACAACATTCGCGCGGGTCGCGCCAAGCCGGGCTTGATGCGCCAGCACCTCGCGTGCGTCAACGCCGCGGCCGAAATCAGCAGCGCGCAAGTCGAAGGCGCCGAGCTCGGGTCGCAATCGCTGCGCTTCGTGCCCGGGCCGGTGCGCGCGGGCGAGTACCGCTTCACGATTGCCAGTGCGGGCAGCTGCATGCTGGTGCTGCAAACGGTGCTGCCGCCGCTGCTGCTGGCCGGCGCGCCGAGTCAGGTGCACCTGCGCGGTGGCACGCACAACCCGATGGCGCCGCCTTTTCACTTTCTGGAGCGTGCCTTCGCGCCGCTGGTGCGTCGCCTGGGTGCGGATCTGCAACTGACGCTGCGCCGCTGTGGTTTCTACCCCGCCGGTGGCGGCGAAGTGGAAGCGACGATCGTGCCCGCGGTGGATGGGCTGCGGCCTTTCGATCTCGTCGCGCGCGGCGCGCTGCTGTCGGGCCATGCGGAGTGCCTGGCGCCGGGGCTTGCGCGGCACGTGGCAACGCGCGAGCTCGAAACGCTGGGCCAGGCCATGGGATGGTCGGGCGATCAGCTGCGCACAGGAACGGCGCGGCAGAACGAGGGGCCGGGTAATGCGCTGCTCGCCACGCTGGCCTACGAGCACGTGACCGAGGTGTTTACGGCGTTCGGCGAGAAGACGCTGAGCGCCGAGCAGGTGGCGCATGCGCTGGTGAAAGAGCTGCGCGAGTTCCAGAAGAGCCAGGGCGCGGTGGGACCGCATCTTGCCGACCAGCTGGCATTGCTGCTGGGCCTGGCCGCATGGCAAAGCGGCAGCGCGGGCACTTTCACGTGCAGCGAAGTGACGGAGCACACGCGCACCAACTGCGCGGTGATCGAGCGCTTTCTGCCCGTGCGCTACGACATCTCGAGTGTGTCTGGGGTGGCCACCATCTCGGCCAGGCCAGCCTGAGCGACGACGCCGCCCACCTTGCTCACGAGGAAGGTCGCGGCGGTCCAGGCTGGCGGCAGATCACCGCCAGCGGTTCCGAGCGGCCGCGCACGCGCAGCATGTCGACCTCGTCCATCGTGTGGGCAAGGCTGGCCTGCTGCGCCGCAAACAACGAAACCACCAGTCGCGACGAGGCCGCCTTGGCGTGGTCCTGGAGCCGGCTCGCAGTGTTGACTACTTCACCGATGGCGGTGAAGGTGGTGGTGTCCAGATACCCCACTTCGCCCACCGCGGCACGCCCGGCGTGCAGGCCCATGCCAAAGTCCAGCCGCTGGCCGAACTGGGCTTCGAAGCTTTCGCTCCACGCGTCCATGCGTTGGCCGATGAGTTCGGTAGCACGCAGCGCCTGGCGGCATGCGTTGGGCAGGTCGGTCTCGAGGCCGAAGATCGCCATCACGCTGTCGCCGATGAACTGGTTGGGCACACCGCCGGTCTCGCGCACGGCGGCACCCACGGTAGCGAAGTAGCGGTCGAGCACATAGGCCAGGTCGAACGGCCACTGCCGCTCCGACAACCCCGACCAGCGCCGCAGGTCCACAAACAGGATGGCCACGTCGCGCTCGTGCCCGAAGCTGCGGACCGGCGAGGGGCGTCCTCCATTGGCCGGCGGTGCGAACAGCGGCGTCACCTCGATGTCGCCGCGCGGGCGCAGTTGGCAGGCCAGCCGCACGTCGGCCGGCGCTCGCACGCGCTCGAGCGTTCCCTGCTCGTCGCGGCCCGGTGCGCCCGTGTGTTCCGCCGGGCCGAGCACCCGCACGCGGCAAGTCGAGCATCGCGCCCGCCCGCCGCACAGCGACAGGTGAGCGATGCCGTGCGAGCGGCTCGCTTCCAGCACGCTCCAGCCGCGCGGCACATGCACCGTGCGGTCGGGGTAGCGCAGCGCGATGGAAGGTTGGCGAGACCAGCGTGCCAAGCCGTTGCGGCCCCAGCGGGCCGCCAGCAAGGCGAGCAGCGCAAAACCGTAGAACCACTTGATGTAGCCCTCGGCCGCATTGAGCGCCTTGCCCTGTGCAGGCGTCGGCAGCACGGTGGGCGGAACGCCCGTCCACTCGAACTCGCGGCCCATCGAGATGAAGCCCATGGCCGCCGTGAGCGGCAGCACCACCGCAATGGCCAGCAGCAGATGGAAGAAGCGGCGGTAGCCGGGCCGCGCCCGCAGTGCGAAGTGAACCCCCAGGCAGCCGTGGCTCCAGGCCGCGAGCATCAAGGCGAACTGCGCGCTGGCGCCGGGCAGGTTCCACAGCCCCCAGACGACGCGGACATAGGAGCCCTCGATGCCATAGGCAAGATAGGCTCCGCGCATGGCCGTCAAGTGCGTGGCCAGCAGCAGCGGCAGCGCAAATCCCAGCAGCACGCGCACGCCCTCGAGCGGCGGCATGCGCAGTGTGCGGCGCTCCCACAGCGCTGCCACGGCCAATGCCAGATGCACGGCCGCCGCGCCATACAGCAGCAGCGTACCCGGCAGGCTGTGCCAAAACTTCTGCACGCCGCGCAGCACGGTTTCGGCCGCCGAAAACGAGACGATCCCCAACGAATGGTTCAGCAGGTGCACCGTGACATAAGCCATCAGCACCAGCCCGCTCACCCAGCGCAAAGTGCGCCGTGTCGGCGGTCGCGAAAGAAAAGCGAGTCGGGGGAAGGGGCTGTCCATGAATGGGTTCGAAGCGGCACCCGAGCATAATGCGCGCGCCCTTTACCGACCCGCATGGCCTCATCTCCCCCCATTCCTCGATCCAGCCTCGCGCTGCGCCGCATCGCACTGCTCGAAGGCCTGTCCGACGAGCGGCTGGACCTGCTGGCGCAGCATTGCTCGTGGCACAGCGTGGACGCCGGCAAGCCGCTGCTGATGCGCGCCGAGCAGCAGGGCGACGTGTTCCTGCTGGTATCGGGCCGTGTCCGGGTGACCACCTATTCGGCCAATGGGCGGCAGGTCACCTTCAGGGATTCGGAGGCCGGCGAACATTTCGGCGACATTGCCGCCATCGACGGGGGCCCGCGCTCGGCCGACGTGGTCACGCTGGAGGCGAGCGTGCTCGCCAGCCTGGACCGGGCCGCCTTCATGGCCTTGCTGCGCGAGGAGCCCGTGGTGGCCGAGCGCGTGATGCAGCGGCTGGCCTCACTGGTGCGGCAGCTTTCCGAACGCGTGATCGACTTGAGCACGCTCGGCGTACAGAACCGCTTGCATGCCGAGTTGCTGCGCCTCGCGCGTGTGGCCGGCGTGGAGAACAATCAGGCGCGCCTGGAACCGGCGCCCAGACATGCGGACCTTGCGAGCCAGATCAGCACCAACCGCGAGCAAGTAACCCGTGAACTGAACGTGCTGGTGCGCAGCGGCGTGCTTCAAAAGGAGGGCAAGGCCCTGCTGGTGGCCGACGCCGCCCGGCTCGAGTCGATGGTCTCGCAGGTGCGGGGCGACGGCGGCTGAGCCGGATCAGTCAGTTCCAACGGCCGCGCAGACCGCCGAGGCTGAAGCGGCCGGCGCCCAGCAGCACCACGGTGAGCGCGCCGAACAGGTACAGGCCCTGCAGTTCGAGCGCCCAGCCGCCCTGCTTGGTCAGCGCGAAGAGGTCGGCCATGTGCACGAGGCCAAAGGCCGCGAGCATGTTGATGACGACCACGCCGGCGGCGGCGCGGGTCCAGAAGCCGGCGATCATGAGCAGCGGCGCGACGATTTCGCCCACGTACACCAGGTAGGCAAGTCCGCCCGGCAGGCCGGATTTGACGAGCATCGCGCTCACGAAGCCAACGCCGGCCGAGATCTTGAAAATGCCGTGCAGCAGCACGAGCACGCCAACGACCACGCGCAGCAACAGCTTGCCGGAGTCGTCCAGGGTGGCGGGAGAGATGGAGGAGGCCTGTGCAGGTGCGTTAGGCGCACGCGCCGAGGGGGCGGCTACGGCCTGGTTGTTCATGGCAAATCCTTGGAAAGTGGAAGGGCCGCCGCGGGAGTGCGGCGATTGCAGTTCCAGTGTGCGGAGTCGCCGATAGCCCGTATGTGCGTTTACGCACAGTTTTCGAACTGCGGCGTGCCGGACGGGACCGCTGCAGAGCCCACGCCTTCCTGCTACGCTCGAACGGCCCGCCCACCGATCCAGCGGGCTTTTTTCTGCCTGCGCCGCCTCTTTCTCCATGGTCTTTCCTCTTATCACCGATCCGCATTTCTACGCGGTCGCCATTCCCGCCGTGCTGTTGCTCGGGATCAGCAAGAGCGGTTTCGGCGCCGGCTTCGGCTCGCTCGCGGTGCCGCTGATGGCGCTGGCGGTCACGGTGCCGCAGGCGGCGGCCATTCTGATGCCGCTGCTGCTGTTGATGGACCTGCTGGGGATCGCTGCCTTCCGGCGCGACTTCGACCGTGCACTGCTCAAGTTCCTGATTCCGTTCGGGCTGCTCGGCACGGTGATCGGCACGCTGCTGTTCCGCACGCTTTCTGCCCACACCGTGGCGGGCATCGTCGGCGTGTTCACGCTGCTGTTCCTGGCCCAGCGTCTGGTGTTTCCGCCCAAGCCCGACGACCCGTTGCCTTCGCGCGTGGTGGGAGCGGCGCTCACGGCGGTTTCGGGCTTCACCAGCTTCATCGCCCACGCCGGCGGGCCGCCGGTCAACGCCTACGTGATACCGCTGCGCCTCAAGCCGGTGGTGTTCACCGCCACGATGGCGTATTTTTTCTTCGTGGTGAACCTGAGCAAGTGGATTCCCTACGCATGGCTCGGCCTCCTCGACCTGCGCACGTTCGCCACGTCGGCGGTGCTAATGCCGCTGGCACCGCTCGGCGTTTGGGTCGGCATCCGCATTGCCCGGCGCATCAATGCGACGTGGTTCTATCGCTTCGTGTACCTGGGCATGCTGCTCACGGGCCTCAAGCTCGTCTACGACGGCTTCCTGGCCTGAGGCCGGCAAGCTTTAAAACTCTACGATCGACTTGAACTCGCCGAACATCATCCGCTTCGCATCGAAGGGCATGGTCTTCGGGTCCATCGCGGCGATGCGCGGGTCGGCCATGACCTTTGCATTGACCGCGTCGCGGTGCTTGCGCGACTTGTAGACGATCCACGAGAACGCCACCGTTTCGTCCGTCTTCTGCTTCACGGCTTGCGGAAACGAGGTGAGCTTGCCCGGCTTCACGTCATCGCCAATGCACTCCACGTATTCGAGCGCGCCGTATTCCATCCAGATCTTGCCGGCCTTGCGTGCCAGCTTGCGGTAGGCCTCGATGTTGTTCGAGGGAACGGGAACGAGAAAGCCATCGACATAGCGAGCCATAGAAAGTCTCCTTGAAAGAATTGGAAGGAAGAAAAAGAACAGGGGACGCCGCAACGGCGTGCCTTCAGGACGCCGCCGCACGGTTTTCCGTACCGGCGGATGCCGCGGCCCCTTGGTTGCCTGCCGTGCGAAGCAGCACGGCCCCGAGCAGTCCCGCCACGGCTGCGAACACAGCACCGATGAGAAACGCGAGGTTGTAGCCGCCGGTGAGCGCCAGCGGGACCTGTGCGCCGGCTGCCGACATCGCGCTGGTGCGCGCCACGGCCGCACTGGCCAGCACTGCCAGCCCCAAGGCACCCCCCATCATGAAGGCCGTGTTGACCACGCCCGAGGCCAGGCCCGATTCGGTGGGGCTCACCTCGCTCATGGCCGCGAGCAGCAACGGATTCAGCGCCATGCCGGCGCCCAGGCCGAGCAGCAGCATGCCGGGCAGCACGTCGACCGCGAAGCTGCCGTTCACCGGTGCCCGCGCGAACAGCGCGAGCCCGATGGCCGCCAGCCAGAGCCCGACGGCGAGCGGCTTGCGGATGCCGAAGCGCATCACCAGCTTGGCCGACACACCGAGCGAGAACACCGCCATGATCAGGTTGGCGGGCAGGAAGGCGAGGCCGATCTGCATTGGCGTGTAGCCCAGCACAAGCTGCATGTAGAGCGCTGAAATGAAGAACCACGCGAACATGGCTGCAGCCCACAGCACGCCCACCACGTTGGAGACCGAGACGCTGCGCAGGCGGAACAGGCCCAGCGGCATCAGCGGATGCTGGACCTTGGACTCGATGCCGATGAAGAACACCATCAGTGCCACCGCGGCGCCAAGCAGCCCGAGCGTCTGCGTGGACTGCCACCCCGCTTCATTGCCGTTGACGATGGCATACACCGCAAGCATCAGCGACAGCGTGACCGCCACCGCGCCGGCCACGTCGAGCTTCTCGCCATGGGCATGGCCGCGCGCCGACGGCAGCAGCGCGATGCACAGCGCATACACCGCCACACCGATCGGCAGGTTGACCAGAAAGATCCAGTGCCAGCTCAGCGTGCTCGTGAGCAGTCCGCCCAGCAGCACGCCGATGCTGCCGCCGCCTGCGCAGACAAAGCCATAGACACCCATCGCCTTCGCCCGGTCGGCCGGCTCGGTGAAGATGTTCATGATGAGCGAGAGCGCCACCGCCGAGACCACCGCGCCGCCCAGCCCCTGCACTGCCCGCGCCGCCACCAGCAGGGCCTGCGAATTGGCGATGCCGCAGGCCAGCGAGGCGAGCGTGAACAGCACGAGGCCGATCAAAAAGATCTTGCGGTGGCCGTACAGGTCGCCCAGCCGCCCGCCGAGCAGCAGGAAGCCGCCGAAGGTCAGCATGTAGGCATTCACCACCCAGACCAGCGAGGTCTCGGTGAAGCCCAGGTCGGTTCGGATCGAGGGCAGCGCGACGTTCACGATCGTGGTGTCGAGCACGATCATCAGCACCCCAAGGCACAGCACCATCAATGCGAGCCAGCGCTTTCGGTTGTCGAGTGTGTCGGTCATGAAGAGCGATTCCTCCGATGGGAATGAAAACGGGGCGTGGGGCTCAAGCGGCCGGCGCCACCACCAGCAGCCAGCCTACGCCGAAGCGGTCGGCCAGCATGCCGAAGCTGGAACTGAAGAAGGTCGGCATCAGCGGCTGCATCACCTGGCCGCCGTCGGCCAGCGCATCGAACCACTGGCGCGCCTGGGCGTCGGTGGAGGCGGTGAGCGCGAGCATGATGCCCTTGAACTCCGGCTGGCCCGAGCACCGGCCGTCGGACGCCATCAACTCGGTTTCCCCGATGCGCATCACCGCGTGCATCACCTTGTCGGCTCCCGGCGTGCTGCCGCCGCAGCTCGCGTCGGCATCGGACGAGGGCGGCATTTCCGGCGCCTCGCTGTAGCGCATGAGCTGCACGACCTCGGCGCCGAGCGCCTTCTTGTAGAACGCGAGCGCTTCGTCGCAACGGCCTTCGAACGAGAGATAGGACTGGACTTTCATGGCGTTTCCTTTGGACTGAGGATGAAAGGATGCGCAGGGACCTGCGCGCATACGGAATTACTAGTTTGTGTACACCGTCCACAAAGAATAGCAGACATAATGGACACTGTCCACATGGAGATTCATGATGAGCCCCCGCATCGTTCCGCCCGAGCCCAGCGCGCCGGCCGCCCGCAGCACGTACCGCCACGGCGACCTGCGCCGCGCGCTGCTCGATGCGGGCATCGAACTGGCCCGCGACGGCGGCCCCGACGCGGTGGCGCTGCGCGAAGTGACGCGGCGTGCAGGCGTGGTGCCCAACGCGGCGTACCGGCATTTTGCGAGCCGGCGCGAGCTGCTGCTCGCGGTGCGGGCGGCCGCGCTGTCGGCGGCGGCCACGGCCATGGAAAAAGAACTGGCGGTGCTGCCCTGCGATCAGCCCCCTGCCGACTTCGCGCGGGCGCGGGTGCGGGCCATCGGCACCGCCTACCTGCGTTTTGCGCAGGCCGAACCGGGGTTGTTCAAAACGGCTTTTCTCGTGTCGTCGGAAGACGCCCAGGGCGAGGTGGGACCGGGGCGCGCAGGTGCGAGCGGCATGGACCCGTTCCAGTTGCTGAGCAGCGCGATCGACCGGCTGGTCGATGCGGGCGCGCTCAACGCTTCGCGGCGACCGAATGCCGAATACCTGGCCTGGTCGGCCGTGCACGGGCTGGCGCTGCTGATCATCGAGGGGCCGCTGAAGGACATGGACGCGGAAGCCACCCACGCGCTGGGTCAGCGGCTGATCGATATGGTGGAGCGGGGGCTTTAGCCAGGAGGCTCGAGGTTAGAGATAGATCTTCTGCAGCAGCCGAATCAGCGTTTCGCGTTCGCGCGCCGTGAGTCGTGCGCTGGCATCGGCCTCTAGCTGCGCCACAGTCTGCTCGGCCTCGCCGATCAGCTTTTCGCCCGCTTCGGTGAGATGCAGCCCCACCGCTCGGCCGTCATGCGGGTGCGGCCTGCGCTCGATGAGCCCGCGGCTGTCGAGCGTGGCGACCAGACTCACCAGATTGGGCGGCAGGATGTCGAGCGTGTTGCACAGCTGGCGCGAGGTGGCCCCCGGGTTGTGCGCCAGCAGCGACAGCACCGAAAAATCGATCTGCTTGAGGCCGTATGGCGCCATGCGCTCGGAAAACACGCCGCTTACGACCAGCCAGGCGCGGCGCGCGTTGTAGCCAACCAGGGCTTCGAGCACATGCGTATCGAGCCGGTCGGACTTGCCGTTGGCGGCCGCCGCCGGCGCGGCTGTTTTTGCGGAACTTTTCTTGGATGGGCGGGGCATGGCTCCAAGCGTAACCGCGCTGGGCCGCGCCGACGCGTCCGCTAAGTGCCAGCCAGCGGTGTTTTAGCGGCGTCGTGCGACATGGCAACACCTTCGCAGGCGCGCTTGACGATGCCAAGCCGCATTTCGAACTCGGGCAGCACCCAGCGCCGGAAGGCGGCGGCCGGGCCGGCTCTTGCAGCGCGCTCCGCATCCGATGCCTCGGCCGCGTCGATTCGTGCCCAGGCCCAGGCCATCATTGTGAGCATCACCACGCGCAGGTAGTCGTCGGCCACTTCGTAAGGCAGCACGGGGTTGGCGTGCGCTGCCATGGCAATGGTGGTGCCCAGGTAGCGCAGCTGCGCGAGCCGGCGCTGCACGTCGGCGTCGGCCTCGCGCGATGCATCGAGCGTGTCGCGCAGTTCGAGCAGCACGGCCGACATTGCGGCGCCTGCGTCGGGCAGCACCTTGCGCACCAGCAGGTCGATGGCCTGGATCTCGTTGGTGCCTTCGTAGATCATTGTCACGCGCGCGTCGCGAACGATCTGTTCAATGCCCCATTCGCGCACGTAGCCGTGGCCGCCGAACACCTGTAGGCATTCGCTCGCGCCATGGAAAGCCTGGTGCGTGCAGGCCGCTTTCAGCACTGGCGTGACAAGCGAGCACCAGCGCTGTGCGCATTCGCGCGCCTTGGGGTCGGCGTCGTGCGCCGCCACGTCGAGCATCAGCGCGCTGCGGTAGGCGAGCGTGCGCGCGCCTTCGATCCAGGCGCGCTGAGTATCGAGAATGCGTCGGATGGCAGGGTGTTCGGCGATGAGGTCCGCCGCCTCGCCGCTGCGGCTGGTCGGCACGGCGCCGGGCGCCCGCATCTGGCGGCGTTCCATCGCGTAGGCATCGGCCTTCTTCCAGGCGGCGTCGAGCAGGCCGATGCCCTGCAATGCCACGTGCAGGCGCGCCGCGTTCATCATCACGAACATCGCGGCCAGCCCGCGTCCCGGCTCGCCGACCAGCCAGCCGGTGGCTTCGTCGAAGCGCATGACGCAGGTCGGGCTGCCATGCAGGCCCATTTTTTCTTCGATGCGCTCGCAGTGCACCGCATTGCGCGCGCCATCGGGCAGCACTTTGGGCACCAGCACCAGCGACAGGCCCTTGGGCCCCGCGGGCGCATCGGGCAGGCGGCAGAGCACCAGGTGCACGATGTTCGCTGTCAGGTCGTGCTCGCCGCCGGAGATGAAGATCTTGCCGCCGCTCACGCGCAGGCTGCCGTCGGCCTGCGGGACGGCGCGCGTGCGCACCTGGCCCAGGTCGCTGCCGGCGTGGGCTTCTGTGAGGCACATGGTGGCGAGCCATTCGCCTGATGCGAGCTTCGAAAGGTATCGCGCGCGGAGTTCTTCGCTGCCGTGATTCTTGAGGCAGGCATAAGCGCCGTGCAGCAGGCCCGGCGCCATGGTGAACCCGTGGTTGGCTGCGCTCAGCCATTCGTACAGGATGGCTTCGAGCATGGTCGGCAGGCCTTGGCCGCCGTCTTCCGGTGCGGCCGACAGGCCGGGCCAGCCGCCATCGACAAAAGCCCGGTAGGCCTCGCGAAAGCCCGGCGGCGTGATGACTTCACCCTGGCTGAAACGGCAGCCGATCTCGTCCCCGCCGCGATTCGTCGGCGCTACTGCCTCGGCCACGAAGCGCGCCGCTTCATCGAGCACCTGGCCCTGCAACGCCTCGTCGACCTCCGCAAAGGGCGGGAGGGTGCGCAGTTTCGACGGTGCGTCGAGCACCGCGTTCAGGATGAATCGGTGGTCTTCGGGGCGGGGCCGGTAATCCATCGGTGTATCAGGACTCGGCGGTGAAGCCGATCTTCTTGACCAGCGGACCCCAGCGCTCGTACTCGGCCTGGAGCGATTTCTTCATGTCCTCAGGCGAGGAGCCGTGCGCGACCAGCCCGACAGAGAGCAGGCCCTCGGCCACGGTCTTGTCCTTGAGCGCGGCCTGGATCGCCGTGCTCGCCGCCGCGATCACATTGGCAGGCGTCTTGGCTGGGGCGAAGAAGCCGAACCATTCGTCGGCCACGATTTCGGGAAAGCCCTGCTCGGTGAAGGTGGGCACGTCGGGCAGGTAGGCCGGGCGCTGTGCGCCCGAGGTGGCGAGCACTCGCAGCTTGCCGGCCTTGGCGAAGGGCAGGCAATCGCCCACGGGCGTCATGCTGGAGGCGATCTGCCCGCCCACCACGTCGTTGATGGCCGGCAGCGAGCCGCGGTACGGAACGTGGCGCAGGTCGGTGCCGCTGTTCAGGCCCAGCAGCGCGCCCAGGAAGTGCGGCGTGGAGCCCGCGCCGGGCGAGCCGTAGCTGGCCTGGCCGGGGTTGGCCTTGGCCCAGGCGACGTAGTCCTTCAGCGTCTTCACGCTGGCCGGCACCATCGGGCCCACGGCCAGGCCGTGCGTCATCACGGCGCCGATCGAGATCGGCGCGAAGTCCGCGAGGCCGTAGCTCAGCTTGGTATAGATGTGCGGGTAGGTCGACAGAGCCGAGGCCTGCGCGAGGCACAGCACCGAGCCGTCGGCCGGCGAAGTCTTGAGTGTGTCGAGCGCAATGCGCCCGCCCGCGCCCGGCTTGTTCTCGACCACCGCGTTGATCTTCGAGTACGGCGTGTCGCCGAGCTTTTCTGCCACGCGGCGCGCCACACTGTCGCCCGCGCTGCCGGCCGGAAAGCCGTAGTAGATCTTGGCCTGCTGCACGGCCTGAGCGAATGCGCCGAGCGGATACAGGGCGCCGAGTGCGGCTGCGCCGCCGAGTGCCTTCACGAATTGACGTCTGTTGGTCATGGTCTTGTCTCCTGGTTGTTGGTGCTGAAGCTGAATCAGCGCGGCGCCATGCGCAGGGCGCCGTCGAGGCGGATCACCTCGCCGTTCAAGTGCCCGTTGGTCACGATATGGCAGGCCAGTTCGGCAAACTCCGAGGGCTTGCCCAGGCGCGGCGGAAACGGGATCGACGCGGCCAGCGATTGCTGCACGGCTTCGGGCAGTTCCATCAAAAGCGGCGTGGCAAAGAGGCCGGGCGCCACGGTGCACACGCGAATGGCGTGCTGCGCCAGGTCGCGCGCCATCGGCAGTGTCATGCCGACCAGGCCGCCCTTGGAGGCGCTGTAGGCCTGCTGGCCCACCTGGCCGTCGAAGGCCGCGACCGAGGCGGTGAAGAGCATCACACCCTTCTCGCCGTTATCGAGCGCATCGAGCTTCGCACAGCGCGCCGCGAACAAGCGCGCCATGTTGTAGCCGCCGATCAGGTTGATGTTGACCACGCGCACGAAGTCCTCCAGCGGCGCGGGGTTGCCGTCCTTGCCGACGATGCGCTTTGCGCTGCCGACGCCCGCCACGTTCATGAGGATGCGCGCGGGGCCGTGGGCTGCAGCGGCCTTGTCGAGCGCGGCATTGACGCTCTCGGTGTCGGTGATGTCGCAGACGCAAGCGATGCCGCCGATTTCAGCGGCCACCTTGTCGGCGAGCTCCGCATTGCGGTCGAGCACCGCCACCTTGGCGCCCAGGCGCGCGAGTTCGCGCGCGGTAGCTTCGCCGAGGCCCGATGCGCCGCCGGTCACGAGCGCGGCTTGTCCTTCGATCTTCATGGTGTTTGTCTCCTGGATGGGTTCAGCGGGGCTTCAGGGTGAAGGGCAGGGTGTCGGCATGCAGCGCCTCGACGATCTCGGCGCGGTGCTTGAGCACGGAGCGCTGGTTGATGGAGCCCTTGTCGGTCACTTCGCCCTTGTCGATGGAGGGCGGCTCGGCCATCAGGTGCAGCCGCGCGATGCGGTTGGCGCTGCCGGTGCCCATGGCCGCCAGTTCGTTGGCCACCTGCTGGAAGTGCGCCTGTACCGGCGCGCTTTCGAGCACCTGCTGCATCGTTGCACCTTCGCGCAGGCCGGCCAGCTGCCGCACCTTCTGCGTCGGGAAGACCAGCGCGCCGACTTCCTTCAGGTTGATGCCGGTCAGCACGGCGTCCTGCACATAGGGCGCACCGGCCGCGATGATCTTGGCGCGCAGCGGACCCACGCTCACGAAGGTGCCGGTGGCCAGCTTGAAGTCTTCGGCAATGCGGCCGTCGAAGCGCAGGCCGCGGTGGATGTTCTGGTCGTCGATCCACTTCACCGCATCGCCGGTGGAGAAGAAGCCCTCTTCGTCGAAGGCCTCGGCCGTGGCCTCGGGTGCGCGCCAGTAGCCCGGCGTAATGTTGGGGCCGCGGTAGCGCACCTCGGTCTTGCCGTCGACCTCGATCAGCTTGAGCTCGATGCCGGCCGCGGGCAGGCCCACGTCGCCCGACTTGACCTCGGGCCCGGTGACATAGAGCGCGAAGGGGCCGGACTCGGTCATGCCCAGGCCGGTGCCCATGACGATGCGTTCGCCGATCTCGGCCTCCTGCGTCTTGTGCAGGCTGTCCCACACGGGCTGCGACAGCGCGGCGCCGGAGTAGAAGAACATCTTCACCCGCGACAGCAGGTTGCGGCGCAGTACTGCGTCGGTTTCCATGGCGTGCGCAATGGCCTCGAAGCCGGTCGGCACATTGAAGTAGATGGTGGGCGCGATCTCGCGCAGATTGCGCAGGGTCTCGGCCATGCCGCCCGGCGTAGGCTTGCCGTCGTCGATGTAGAGCGTGCCGCCGTTGTCCAGCACGATGCCCACGTTGTGGTTGCCGCCGAAGGTGTGGTTCCAGGGCAGCCAATCGACCAGCACCGGCGGCTCCTCGCCCAGCGCGGGAATCGACTGGCGCAGCTGCTGCTGGTTGGCGCACCACATGCGGTGCGTGTTGATCACTGCCTTGGGCATCTTGGTGGAGCCCGAGGTGAAGAGAAACTTGGTGATGGTGTCCGGGCCGGTGGCGCGCATCGCGGCGTCGATGGCGGGTGTTGCAGGCGTGCCGGCCAACGCATCGAACGGCGTGGTGGCGCGGCCTTCGATCGTGCCTTCGGCGATCACGACTTCGGTGTCCGCAGGCACCGCTGCGGCAATGGCGCGGCCGAAGCGCGCGGCGTCGGCGGCAAACACCAGGCCGGGCGTGAGCGTGTCCAGCACGTGGCGCAGTTTCTCGAAGTCCTGGCTCACCACCGAGTAGGGCGGCGACACCGGGCAGTACGGCACGCCGGCATACAGGCAGCCGAGCGCCATCAGGGCGTGTTCGATACCGTTCTCGCTGAGGATCGCGACCGGGCGCTCCGCATCCAGGCCGCGGTCCAGCAGGGCCTGGCCGATGCTGCGCGCCTTTTGCAGCGCCTCGGCGTAGCTCACGCGCTGCCAGTCGCCGGTGCTGCCGTCGGCCAGCCGTTCGCGGCGGGCGATGAAAGTGCGGTCGGGCGCCGCTTCGGCCCAGTGCGCCAGGCGGTCGGTCATGCGGTCGCGGTAGGGTGCCAGCCGTGTTTCGGCCCGCAGGTACCGCGTGCCCGGCGCGCCGTCGCGCAGCACGGCGCGCGTGACGCCGAACGCCAGCGGACGGTATCGGATCGTGGTCATCCCTTGCTCACCTTCGCGCCGCGGCCTTCGAGGAAGTCACGCACGCGCTCCTTGGCCTCGGGCGCGTTCTGCACGATGCCGGACATCAGCGCCTCGGTGAAGAAGCCGTGGTCGGCCGACTGCTCGGCAATGCGCGGCAGCGCGTGCATCAGTGCGTAGTTGGTCAGCGGCGCGTTGGTGGCGACGCGCTTCGCAAGCTCGAAGGCCTTGTCGAAAGCCGTGCCTTCGTCGACCAGGTACTGCGCGAAGTTGGCGCGCTCGCCATCCTCGGCGTTGTAGACCCGGCCGGTCATCATCATGTCGGTCATGCGGGCCACGCCGATCAGCTTGGGAATGCGCACCGAGCCGCCGCCGCCCACGAAGATGCCGCGCGAGCCTTCGGGCAGCGCGTAGAAGGTGCTGCGGTCGGCCACGCGGATGTGGCAGGCGCTTGCCAACTCGAGGCCGCCGCCGACCACCGCGCCGTGCAGCGCCGCGATCACCGGCACCGGGCCGTGCTGGATCAGGTCGAGGGCGCTGTGCCACAGCCGCGAATGCTGCATGCCCTGGCCCGCGTCGCGCTCTTTCAGCTCGCTCAGGTCGAGGCCGGCGCAGAAATGCGGACCTTCGCCGTCGAGCACCGCGGCGCGCACCGTGGAGGGCAGGGTCTCGAAGGTATTGCGCAGCGCGAGCACCAAGCTGTCCGAAAGCGCGTTGCGCTTGGCGCCGCGCGTCAGGCGGACGATGGCAACTTCGTCGCGGATGTCGATATGGAGATCAGGATTGGTCATGATTGCATTCGTGTGTGAGTTGGATTATGGTTATGATAAATAATCAATTCAAGACGCTTGGGCGCCTCAATTCCTAGGGATTTACCCGTATTGGAGACAACGACATGGACCACCAGAACCTGATTGCGATCGACATCCACACCCACGCCGAAGTGAGCTGCTGGAACCCGTTCGACAACTACGGCGAGGAATACGACCGCGCCGCCGACAAATACTTTGGTTCGAGCGGCCGGCCGACCATTGCCGAGAGCGTGGCCTACTACCGCGAACGCAAGATCGGCTTGGTGATGTTCATGGTCGACGCCGAGTCGAACATGGGCCGCCGCCGCATCCCGAACGAAGAGATTGCCGAGGCCGCGCAGAAGAACAGCGACATGATGATCGCCTTCGCGAGCATCGACCCGCACAAGGGAAAGATGGGCGCCCGCGAGGCGCGCCGGCTCATCGAGGAGCACGGGGTCAAGGGGTTCAAGTTCCACCCTACCGTGCAGGGCTACCACCCCTACGACAAGATGGCTTGGCCCATCTACGACGTGATCGCCGAGTACAAGCTGCCGGCCATCTTCCACACGGGCCACAGCGGCATCGGCTCGGGCATGCGCTGCGGCGGCGGGCTCCGGCTGGAGTACAGCAACCCGATGCACCTGGACGACGTGGCCATCGACTTTCCCGACATGCAGATCGTGATGGCGCACCCCAGCTTCCCCTGGCAGGACGAGGCGCTGAGCGTGGCCACGCACAAGCCCAACGTCTGGATCGACCTGTCGGGCTGGAGCCCCAAGTATTTTCCGAAGCAGCTGGTGCAGTACGCCAACACGCTGCTGAAGGATCGCATCCTGTTCGGCAGCGACTACCCGCTGATCACGCCCGACCGCTGGATGAAGGACTTCGAGACGGCCGGCTTCAAGCCCGAGGTGATGCCGGGGATCCTGAAAGGCAACGCGGTCAGGCTGCTGAAACTGGAGGGTTGAAGGACAAACGAAAAGAAAAGGCCGGCTACGCGTCGGCTTCTTCTTTCTGCTTTTCCTCTTCTTCCCCGATCCGGTCCCAGTCGCGGCCCGAGCGGCGCCGCCGCTCTTCGCGTTCGCGCGCCATCTGTTCCTCGAACTGCTGGCGGCCCGCCTTGTTGGCCGCGATCAGCTTGGCGCGGTCCTTGTAGTGCGGATAGATCTCGTCGCTCAGCTTGATGTTCCGGCGGCGGAACCGGAGCGCGGTTTCGCGCGCTTCGTGCGCGGGCCAGCCCAGCGCTTCGAGCGTCGAGCGGGCGCTGCGCAGCGACGATTCGAACACCTCGCGCTCGACCTCCGTCACCCCGCGGTCGCGCAGCTGGAAGAGGTGGGTCACGTTGCGGGCTCGCGCGATGATGCGCGCCTGCGGAAAGTGCTCCTTCACCAAATCGACGATCTCCAGCGACTGCTCGATGTCGTCCACCGCCACCACGATGGCCTTGGCCGTGCCGGCGCCCGCGGTGCGCAGCAAATCAAGCCGCGTCGCGTCGCCATAGAACACGCGAAAGCCGAACTGCCGCAGGCCTTCGACCGTGTCGGCGTCATGGTCGAGCACCGTGACACGAAGCCCCTGCGACATCAACATGCGGCCGACGATCTGGCCATAGCGGCCGAAGCCGCAGATCAGCACCTTGGCGTCCTGCTGCTCGGATATTTCTTCCAGCTGCGTGCCGTTGTTGCGGCTGTAGCGCGGCAGCACGAACTTGTCGAGCAACACCAGGAGAAGCGGCGACAGCAGCATCGACAGTGCCACCGCGCCGATCAGGAGCGAGGTAATTTCGGGCGGCAGCACATCGGGCCCGGCGGCCTGGAACACCACGAATGCGAACTCACCGCCCTGGGCCAGCAGCAGCGTGAACACCGGGCGCTCCTGGTAGGCGAGGCCCATGGCCTTGGCCAGGGCGTAGATCACCGCCAGCTTGACGGCCATGAAGCCGACCACCAGCAGTGCCATGAGCCAGGGGCTCGCGATCAGCACGCCGAAGTTGATCGACATGCCCACGGCAATGAAGAACAGGCCCAGCAGCAGGCCCTTGAAGGGCTCGATGTCGGTTTCGAGCTCGCGCCGGTATTCGCTTTCCGCCAGCAGCACGCCGGCAAGAAAAGCACCCAGCGCCATCGAGAGGCCTACGAACTGCATCAGCGCGGCGATGGCCACCACCAGCAGCAGCGCGGCGGCGGTGAAGATTTCGGGCGTGTCGCTGCGCGCGATCCAGCGCAGCAGCGGGCGCAGGGCAAGCCGGCCGCCGAGGATGATGCCGGCGATCACGCCGACGATCTTCAGCCCTTCCAGCGTCCGGTCGAGCCCGCTGAGCGACTGTTCGGCCGCCGTGGCGCCCGCCAGCAGCGGCAGCAGCGCGAGGATCGGGATGGCCGCCACGTCCTGGAACAGCAGGATCGAAAAGCCCGCCTGGCCACTGGGCGTACGGAGCAGGTTGCGTTCCCCGAGCACCTGCAGCGCGATGGCCGTGGACGAAAGTGCGAGGCCGAGCGCCGCCACCAGCGCCACGCGCCATTCGGCACCCGCGGCCCAGCCCACGGCAAACAGCACTGCGGCGCAGCAGAGCACCTGCGCCGCGCCCCAGCCGAAGATGGGCCGGCGCAGGTTCCACAGGCGCTTGGGTTCCAATTCGAGGCCCACGAGGAACAGCATCAGCACCACGCCGAACTCGGCAAAGTGCAGCACGTCTTCCACGCTGGAAACGAGGCCGAGACCCCACGGGCCGATGGCGATGCCGGCGACGAGGTAGCCGATGATGGAGCCCAGGCCCATGGCCTTGGAAAGCGGCACCACCAGGACGGCGGCCCCCAGGTAGATCAGGCTGCTGGTCAGCCAGGCGGGTGCGTGTTCCATGCTCAGGCCGTGCCTTTTTCGTTGTTGTTGTTTTCTTCGTTGGCGGCGGACATGGAAGCGAGGCCCCGGGCCGTCGCGGAGTAGAAGGCGGCGGACGCCGCCTTGTCCGCGTCGTCGAGCTCTGCCGGGCGGTCGGTTTCGGGAACCGGGCAGGCCACGCAGACATCGAGTTCCTCGAGCTCCGGCCACTGGGGATAGCTGCCGAGCCGCTGGGCAAAAACCTCGACATGCACCGCCACCTCGGCGTCGCTGGCGCTGCGCGCGCCGTGGAACACCAGCGGCGGGAGAAAGCGCATGCCGCACAGCGCGGCTGTCTGCTCATAAGGCGGTAGGAAGGCGTCGAAGAAGTAGCGGTTGTAGCTTTGAGGGTGGTAGCTCGCCTCGGGGCCACCCGTGGTGGCGACCAGCCAGCAGTCCTTGCCCTGCAACGCAGTGCCTCCGCGGCCGTAGGCCCATCCGTAGCTGAGCACGTCGTCGAACCAGAGCTTTTGCAGCGGCGGTGCCGAATACCACTGGATCGGATGCAGCAGCACCACCAGGCTGGCCTTGGCCAGCCGGGCCTGCTCGGCCTCGACGTCGATCGAGAAGTCGGGGTAGCTGCCGTACAGGTCGTTCACCTCGACGCCCGGCACCGAGCGCGCGGCCGCCAGCAACTGCCGGTTGACACGCGAATCGCGCCAATGCGGATGTGCCGCGAGCACGTAAATGCCGGCCGAGTCGGCGGCGGATGTTGTTGTCGTCATGCCGCGAACATAGCGCAAGATCAGCCCTTGCCAGGGCTGCGCGCACCCGGTGGCGCCCTGCCGGGCTCCAAGTGCGTGTCGCGATGCCGACAGACGCCCCGGCAAGCTTGGCGCTAGAGTGCCCCGCATGACCAAAAAGACATTCCAGACTCTTCAGGATCTTGCCGCCTGCGTCGGCCAGGAAGTTGCCGTGAGCGACTGGATCACCGTCACCCAAGAACAGGTGAACCAGTTCGCCGAAGCCACCGGCGACCACCAGTGGATCCACGTCGACGTCGAGCGCGCCAAGGCCGGCCCCTTCGGCGGCCCGATCGCCCACGGCTTCCTCACGCTGTCGCTGCTGCCGCGCTTCTACGAGTCCGCGTTCGAGGTGGCCGAGTCGCGCATGGGCGTGAACTACGGGCTGAACCGGGTGCGTTTCATGTCGCCCGTGCCGGTGGGCAAGCGCCTCCGCGCGCGCATGAAGCTGCTCACCGCTGAGCCCATTGCGGACGACGGCCTGCAGATGACCTGGGAAGCCACCATCGAGCTCGAAGGCGCGGTCAAGCCGGCCTGCGTGGCTGAGTCGGTGGTGCGCCGCTACCGCTGAAATCCGCGGCAGCCGCGGCGCTGGACCGCAGCCGCTCAGCCGAATCCGTTCTGCCGCCAGGCCTCGAAGACGGTCACCGCCACCGCGTTCGAAAGATTCAGGCTGCGCTGCCCCTCGCGCATCGACAGCCTGAGGCGCTGGGGCTCGGCGAAGGTCTCGCGCACCGCGGGCGGCAGGCCGCTGGTTTCCGACCCGAACACCAGCCAGTCGCCGGGCTGGAAGCGCACGTCGTGCACGGCCCGCGTGCCGCGCGTGGTGAGTGCGAACATGCGCTCGGCGAGCGGTTGTTCGGTGTCGAGCAGGGCCTGCCAGCTGGCATGGCGCTTGACCTCGGCGTATTCGTGATAGTCGAGACCGGCGCGGCGCAGCAGGCGATCGTCCATCGAGAAGCCCAGGGGTTCGACCAGGTGCAGCGCGCAGCCGGTGTTGGCCGCAAGACGGATCACGTTGCCTGTGTTCGGCGGGATTTCGGGGTGGACCAGGACGATATGGAACATGCGCCGATTGTCGCGGCGGCGCGTCCGCTCAATGCGGCGGCCCGGTGCGCGCAAACACCACGGCCGTGATGTGGGCCGCGCCGGCCAGCCGCAGCGCCGCGGCCGCCGAGAACAGCGAGGCGCCCGTGGTCATCACGTCGTCGACCAGCACGATGCGCTGGCCCTGGAGCTGGCTGGCGCGCAGCGGCTCCACCGCAAAGGCGCCGCGCAGGTTGCGAAGGCGCTCGGCGCGCGCAAGGCCGATCTGCGCCGGTGTGTCGCGGGTGCGCAGGAGCAGCGTGGCGTCGGTCTTGGCGGGCGCCAGCCGGCGCGCCAGTTCGGCCGCCTGGTTGAAGCCGCGCTCGCGCAGCCGGGCGGGCGCGAGCGGCATCGGCAGCACGGTGTCGCATTGCTCCAGGGCCGGTTCCACCCAGGGCACGCTGCGCATCAGCGTGGCAAGGGGGCCGGCCCAGCCGGCCTCGCCGCGGAATTTGAACTGGGCGATGCAGTCGGGCCACGGCCACGCATAGCTGCATGCCGCAAGGCAGGCGTCGAGCGGTGGCGGATCGCCCACGCATTCGCCGCACCGGGCAACGCCTTCCGGGACGGGCAGGGCGCAGCTTCCGCAGCGGGCGGCCGGCGGCGCGAAGCGGGCCACGCAGGCGTCGCAAACCCTCCGCGACGGCCAGGCGCGGCACACCTCGCACTGGCTGGGCAGCCGTGCAAGAAGAGAGGTCAAAGGCCGGGCGGCCCAACGGCTGAACATGGGCTCAATATACTCACGGCCCCATGGCCACCGACCCCGCAAGAAGACCGCCGACCATCGATCCCACGGCGGCCGACCGCTGGAGCCGGCTCGCGCCCACCGCCGGCTCGCCCTGGCTGCACGAGGAAATTGGCCGCCGCATGGAAGACCGCCTCCAATGGATCAAGGCGCAGCCCCGCACCTGGGCCGACTGGGCGCCCCTTCGCGGTGGGCTAGAGGCGCACGAGCTCGTGGCCAAACGCTATCGCGAGGCCGGCTGCTTCGTGATCGAGCCCGAAGCGGCGCTGGCCGCCGAGACCGGCGAGGCGCTGGCCGCACCCTGGTGGAGCGCGCGCCGCTGGCAGGGCGGCAAGGCGCGCTTCGATGCGCCGCCCGAAGATGGCGTGGACCTGCTCTGGGCCAACATGTCGCTGCACATGGCCGCCGATCCCGAGGCGCTCATCGCCCGCTGGCACCGGCTGGTGGCAACCGATGGTTTCCTGATGTTCTCGTGCCTCGGCCCCGACACGGTCCGCGAGCTGCGGGCGCTGCACGCCCGCCTGGGCTGGCCGGCGGCGGGCCACGAGTACACAGACATGCACGACTGGGGCGACATGCTCGTGCATGCCGGCTTTGCCGAGCCCGTGATGGACATGGAACGCATCGTGCTTACCTGGGCGACGCCCGAGGCGGCCCTGGCCGAACTGCGCACGCTGGGCCGCAACCTGCATCCGGCGCGCTTTCCGGCGCTGCGCGGCAGGGGGTGGCACCAGGCGCTGAAGCACGCGCTGCCCGAGCTGGCACCGGCCGCAGAGGGCGGCGGGCGCATCGCGCTGACCTTCGAAGTCATCTATGGGCACGCCTTCAAGCCGGCGCCGCGCGTGGCGCTTTCGGCCGAGAGCGCGGTGTCGCTGCGCGAGATGCGCTCGATGCTGCAGCGCGGCCGGCCCGGCGCCTGAGCCGCCGGGCCGCTCCCAAGGCGAAGACCGTAGCGCGCAGCGCGGAGGCTATCGAATGAGCCGCCGGGCCGCTCCCAAGGCGAAGACCGTAGCGCGCAGCGCGGAGGTTATCGAATGAGCCGCCGGGCCGCTCCCAAGGCGAAGACCGTAGCGCGCAGCGCGGAGGTTATCGAATGAACGGCGGGGTGCGCAAGCTGTGCGTCCGGTGGCCGGGCGCCTGTGTCTACCCGCTACAATCCGCCGTTGCGTGAAACTCGCGGGTATTGTTCCGCGAACGAGGGCTGTCCGATCCTGTGGAGACAAAGATTGGCCGGTCGTCGACGCACCGATTTGCTGAACTCGCCCGTGTCGAATTCCGTGTTTCGTTTTGCCACCGTTTCAGGCCAGAGCATCCAATGGTTCTTGAAGCGGAACTGCTCGGTGACGCCGAGCCAGCTGGGCTGGCTCTACGCCTCGCTGTGCGTGGTGTCGCTCGGTATCGGTACGGTGTTCTGGCAACTCGGCGCGCCGCTGGTGCTGCCTTTTGCCTGGCTCGAACTGGCCGCGGTGGGTTTCGTGTTCATGCTGTACGCACGGCACGCGACCGATGGCGAAAAGATCGCGCTGCAGGGCGGACGGCTGGTGGTGGAGCTCGAAAACGGTGGGGACTACGAGCGCACGGAATTTCTGCCGCACCAGGTGCGGATCGAGCCTCAGGCCGGCGATCGCTCGCTGATCGAGGTCTCGGGTCAGGGTCGATCGGTCAGGGTGGGGCGCTATGTACGCCCGGAGTTGCGAGCCGCACTGGCGCGCGAGATTCGCATGGCGTTGCGTGGCGCCTGAGGGCTCACGCGGCGCTGCACGGTTGGGTTTGTTGAAAAAATTGAGAAACGTGAACACGATGAAGAGCATTTGGCGCAACAAGTACAGGCCGGCGAATCTGTTGCTGGCGGCCGGCGCGGCTTTCAGCGGCGCGGCGCACGCAGTCAACGATCTGCCCGGCGGCCCCTCGGTGCGCCAGCTGAACCTCCCGCTTGGTGTTACCAAGATCGCGCAGGAACAGCATTTCCTGCACACAGTGATGATGATCCTGTGCACGGTCATCTTCGTTGCCGTGTTCGCGGTCATGTTCTATTCGATCTGGAAGCACCGCAAGTCGGTCGGCCACAAGGCGGCCAACTTCCATGAGTCGGTGGTGGTCGAAGTCATCTGGACCATCGTGCCCTTCATCATCGTGATTGCGATGGCGCTGCCCGCCACCAAGGTGCTGGTGGCCCAGAAGGACACCACCAATGCCGACCTCACCATCAAGACCACCGGCTACCAGTGGAAGTGGGGCTACGACTACCTGAACGGCGAAGGCGAGGGCCTGGCCTTCATCTCCACGCTCGACAGCTCGCAGCGCGCCATGTCCGACGCCGGCGCCAAGGGCACGATGCCCGACGACTACCTCTTCAAGGTCGACAACCCGCTGGTGGTGCCGGTCCAGAAGAAGGTCCGCATCATCACCACCGCCAACGACGTGATCCACGCGTTTGCCGTGCCGCAGCTCGGCATCAAGCAGGACGCGGTTCCCGGCTTCGTGCGCGACACATGGTTCCGCGCTGAAACCGTGGGCGACTACTACGGCCAGTGCCAGGAGCTCTGCGGCAAGGAGCACGCCTACATGCCCATCCACGTGAAGGTGGTCTCGGCCGCCGATTACACGGCCTGGGTCGACGGCAAGCGCAAGGAAGCCGCAGCCAAGCTCGACGATCCGGGCAAGGTCTGGGCCCTGCCCGACATGATGACGCGCGGCGAGAAGGTCTATGCCGCCAACTGCGCGGCCTGCCACCAGGCCAACGGCAAGGGCGCCGGCCCGATCAAGCCGCTGGATGCCAGCCCCAAGGTGGTCGACGCCGACCACAAGGTTCAGCTGCAGGTGCTGCTCAACGGCCAGAACAATGGCGCAATGCCTTCCTGGAAGCAGCTGAGCGACACCGACCTCGCGGCCGTTGCCACCTATACCAAGAACAGCTGGTCGAACAAGACGGGCCAGCTGGTGCAGCCGGCCGAAGTTCTGGCCTTGCGCGGCAAGTGATCGCGAAGATCCAGCCCCAGCGCCCCGCGACGAAGAAATTGCAAGGAACAACGAAATGAGTGCAGTCCTCGACCCCCACGGTCACGCCCACGACGGCCACGCACACGACGAGCACCACGCAGCGCCCACCGGCTGGCGCCGCTGGGTGTTCGCCACCAACCACAAGGACATCGGCACGCTCTACCTGCTGTTCAGCTTCACGATGCTGATGGTGGGCGGCGTGCTCGCCCTGATGATCCGCGCCGAGCTGTTCCAGCCCGGCCTGCAGCTGGTGAACCCTGAGCTGTTCAACCAGTTCACCACCATGCACGGCCTGATCATGGTGTTTGGCGCCATCATGCCGGCGTTCGTGGGCTTCGCGAACTGGATGATCCCGCTGCAGGTTGGCGCGTCCGACATGGCGTTCGCGCGCATGAACAACTTCAGCTTCTGGCTGCTGATCCCGGCGGCGCTGATGCTCGTGGGTTCGTTCTTCATGCCCGGCGGCGCACCCGCGGCGGGCTGGACGCTCTATGCGCCGCTCACGCTGCAGATGGGCCCCTCGATGGACGCCGGCATTTTCGCGATGCACATCATGGGCGCCTCGTCGATCATGGGTTCGATCAACATCATCGTCACCATCCTGAACATGCGCGCTCCCGGCATGACGCTGATGAAGATGCCGATGTTCTGCTGGACCTGGCTCATCACCGCCTACCTGCTGATCGCCGTGATGCCCGTGCTCGCAGGCGCCATCACCATGACGCTGACCGACCGCCATTTCGGCACCAGCTTCTTCAACCCCGCCGGCGGCGGCGACCCGGTGATGTACCAGCACATCTTCTGGTTCTTCGGCCACCCCGAGGTCTACATCATGATCTTGCCGGCCTTCGGCATCATCAGCCAGATCGTGCCGGCGTTCTCGCGCAAGCGGCTGTTCGGCTACGCCTCCATGGTGTACGCCACCTCGTCGATCGCGATCCTGTCGTTCATCGTCTGGGCGCACCACATGTTCACGACCGGCATGCCGGTCACGGGCCAGCTGTTCTTCATGTACGCGACCATGCTGATCGCGGTGCCGACGGCCGTGAAGATCTTCAACTGGATCGCCACCATGTGGCAGGGCTCGATGACCTTCGAGACCCCGATGCTGTTTGCCGTGGGCTTCATCTTCGTGTTCACGATGGGCGGCTTCACCGGCCTCATCCTGGCCATTGCACCCATCGACATCCAGCTGCAGGACACCTACTACGTGGTGGCCCACTTCCACTACGTGCTGGTGGCCGGCTCGCTCTATGCCATGTTCGCGGGCTATTACTACTGGGCGCCCAAGTGGACTGGCGTGATGTACAACGAAGCACGCGGCAAGCTCCACTTCTGGTGGTCGCTGATCTCGTTCAACGTCACGTTCTTCCCGATGCACTTCCTGGGCCTGGCCGGCATGCCGCGCCGCTATGCCGATTACCCGATGCAGTTTGCCGACTTCAACGCCGTGGCGTCGGTCGGTGCCTTCGCCTTCGGTCTCGCACAGGTGTATTTCTTCTTCTTCATCGTGCTGCCGAACATGCTCGGCAAGGGCGAGAAGGCGCCGCAAAGGCCCTGGGAAGCCGCTGAAGGCCTCGAATGGGAAGTGCCGTCGCCGGCGCCTTTCCACACCTTCGAGAACCCACCCAAGCTCGATCCGACCGCCACCAAGGTGATCGGCTGAATGCATTCCGGCCGCAGGCCCGCATGACGACCATGACCACACCCGAACAACGAAAGAACAACCGACGCATGGGGCTCACGCTGGCCTCCATTGCGGTGCTGTTCTTCCTCGGATTCCTGGTCCGCATGATCTGGTTCAGCGGACGCTGAAGCAGCAGCGAACGGAGCCGCCCGCATGAGCCTCGGTCAACGCATCAAGCGCGCCAATGTCCGCATGGTCGGCAAGCTGGCCGTGGTGACCTGCGGCATGTTTGCGTTTGGCTACGCCCTGGTGCCGCTCTATCGCGCCATCTGCGAAATGACCGGCATCAACATCCTCGCGCTCAGCGAACTCGAGGTGCCGGGTGGCGCGAGCGGCGGCAAGAACGTGCGCTTGCCCGACAACACCCAGGTCGACACCACGCGCACCATCACGGTCGAGTTCGATTCCAACGTGCGTGGCGGCCTCTGGGACTTCAAGCCTGCCGAGCGGACGATGCAGGTGCACCCGGGGCAGCTCAACACCGTGCTGTACGAGTTCCAGAACGTGCAGAACCGCCGCATGGCGGCGCAGGCCATTCCGAGCTATGCGCCGCAGCAGGCCGCGCCGTACTTCAACAAGCTCGAGTGCTTCTGCTTCAACCAGTACACGCTCGATCCGGGCGAGAAGAAGCAGTGGCCGGTCGCGTTCGTGATCGACCCCAAGATCTCCAAGGACGTGAAGACCATCACGCTGTCGTACACGTTCTTCGAGGTGGGCGGCAAGACGCCCGCGGCCCCGGTGGCCGCCGTTTCGAATGCCGCGCATGAGCCCCGTTCGTGACCTCTCCGAACACGCCGCCCAAAGCCACGCTGTGGGAGACGGTGAAGGCCGTCTGCTGGTCGTTCTTCGGCGTGCGCAAGAAAAGCGCCTACCAGGACGACCTGGCCAAGCTGAACCCGCTGCACATCATCGCGGTGGCCTTTGCCGCGGTCATCGTTTTCATCGTCGGCCTGGTGCTGCTGGTGCGCTACGTGGTTGCGCACGGCGCATGAGCCAGGCGGCACTAGACATCCAGACCCCATCGAATCGAGAGAAGAAAGAAAGCCAGGAGCTGATATGAGTTCAACCACCCACGGCACCACGCCCTACTACTTCGTACCGGGACCATCGGCCTACCCGGTCATGGCCGCGACCGGCCTGTTCTTCGTGATTCTGGGCGCGGGCCAATGGATCAACGGCCATCAATGGGGCGCATGGTCCTTGCTGGTCGGGATGGTGGTCTGGCTCGCCACGCTGTTCGTGTGGTTCCGCACCGCCATCGGCGAGAGCGAAAGCGGCCAGTACGGCCACAAGATCGATCTCTCGTTCCGCTGGAGCATGAGCTGGTTCATCTTCTCCGAAGTGATGTTCTTCGGCGCGTTCTTCACCGCTCTGTGGTGGACCCGCACCCATTCGCTGCCGGCCCTCGGCAGTCTCGAGAATGCACTGCTCTGGCCCGACTTCAAGGCCGTCTGGCCCAGCATTGCCGCCGGCGTCACCGGTTCGCCGGCCGACATCGTCGAGCCGTTCCAGACCGTCGGCCCGTTCTGGCTGCCCACGATCAACACCGCGCTCCTGCTGAGCTCGGGCGTCACGCTCACCATTGCCCACCACGCGCTGCGTGCCGGCCATCGTGCGCAGACCATCCGCTTCATGTGGCTCACCGTGCTGCTCGGCGTGCTCTTCCTTGGGGTGCAGGGCTATGAATACCATCACCTGTACACCGAACTGAACCTCAAGCTCAGCTCCGGCGCCTACGGCTCGACCTTCTTCATGCTGACCGGCTTCCACGGCATGCACGTGTTCATCGGCATGCTGATGCTGCTGTTCATCACGCTGCGCCTGCAAAAGGGCCACTTCACGCCGGAGCGCCATTTTGGCTTCGAAGGCGCGGCCTGGTACTGGCACTTCGTGGACGTGGTGTGGCTCGGCCTTTACACGCTGGTTTACTGGCTTTGAGCGAACCCCGCGGCATGCAAACAAAAAGGCGCCGAAAGGCGCCTTTTTCATGGTTCTCGTGGAACGAGCACCACCTACTTGCCGACCGGGAGCCCGGTGGGCTGGATGTAGCCGAGTTTCCAGGCCAGCAGCATGCAGAGGAACAAAAACACGGAGATGCCGATCCGAAAGGTGAGCGCGCGCGCCATGCCGCCGCTTTTGGCGCGACCGTTGCGCCCGTCTTTCAGCATGTAGAAGAGCGCGAAGGCAAGGCTCGCGAAGATGCCCACGAAAGCCAGGGCGACGAAATATTTCATGACTCCGATTATCGGCCGCACGCCTCATCCGCTCCAGTGACGCCAGAGCCTTTTCACCCCGCCCGGGCGAGGCCGAAGCGAGGTCGTTTCCTGCTGGTGACGCTGGCCGCCGTGCTGACCGTGTGCGCCACGGTGTCGCTGGGGCGCTGGCAGCTTTCGCGGGCGGCGCAAAAGGAGGCATTGCAGGCCGAGATCGAAACGCAGAAGCAGAAACCGCCGCTCGCGCAGGCCGATTTCCTGGCGCTCGAAGCGCCGGCCGGCGAGCTGCACCGGCCTGTGCGGCTGCGGGGCCTCTGGCTCACGCCGCAAACGGTCTACCTGGACAACCGGCAGATGCACGGCGTGCCAGGCTTCTATGTACTGACCCCGTTTGCACTCGAAGGCAGCAACCAGACGGTCATGGTGCAGCGCGGCTGGGTGCAGCGCAATTTCAATGACCGCACGCAACTGGGCGCGGTCGACACCCCGCCGGGCATCGTCGAAGTCACGGGCCTGATCGAACCGCCGCCCGGCCATTTGTTCGAACTCGGCAAGCCGGCGCCGGCCGCCGCGGCACCGGAAGCCGCGGGGTCTTCGCCCATCCGGCAGAATCTCGACCTGGAAGCGTTCCGCGCCGAAACCAAGCTGCCGCTGCGAACCGATGTGTCGCTGCAGCAGATCGGCCCCGCTTCCGAGGGGTTGCAGCGCGACTGGCCGGCCCCCGCTCTGGGTCTGGAGAAGCACTACGGCTATGCATTCCAGTGGTTCGGGCTCTCGGCCCTCGTGGTAATCCTCTATGTCTGGTTTCAATTCATTGCCCCCTTCCGCCGCTCGAGGCGCCGCGCACGCGATGCAAGCAGCCTCTGACGAGCCGCTGGGCCTGACGGTGCATTCGATGCCGTCGCCCAACCAGGCGCTCGACGGCGCCGAGGGCCGGCGCACGGTCGTCGGGCGCTGGAAGATGATCGCCGTGATGCTGATGTGCGCGGCGCCGGTCATCGCGTCGTACTTCACCTACTACGTGATCCGACCCGAGGGGCGCAGCGTCTACGGCGAACTCATCGATCCCCAGCGCACGCTACCCGTGCTCGCCAGCACCGACCGTAACGGCGCGCCGGTCGATCTTTCCACGCTCAAGGGCCAGTGGCTGCTGGTTGCGGTGGCCGACGCGGCTTGCGACGCGCTTTGCGAGCAGCAACTCTACCTGCAACGCCAGCTGCGTGAAAGCCTGGGCCGCGAGAAAGACCGCCTTGACCGGGTCTGGCTTGTAAGCGATGCAGCCCCCATTCCGGCGCGGCTGGACCACGGCCTGCACGGCGCCACCGTGCTGCGGGTGCCGGCCGAGCAGCTCGCCAAGTGGCTCACGCCTGTAGCAGGCCATGGGCTGGCTGAGCACCTGTACGTGGTCGATCCCATGGGCAACTGGATGATGCGCTTCCCGGCCCGCATGGACACGCAGGGCGCGAGCCGCGCGAAACGGGACCTCGACCGCCTTCTGCGCGCCTCCGCCTCCTGGGACGAGCCCGGCCGCTGAGACCGCACGATGGACACCGGCTCGCTCTACGACCTCACGCCCATCGCCTGGCTGATGGCGGCCGGCGTGCTGATCGCGCTCGGCCCGTTGGTGTGGGTGTGGCGCCGCAACGCGGGCGCCGGGCCGGCGCGACGGCTGCATGCGCTCACGGTGCTGACGCTGTTCCTCACCTTCGACCTCACGCTGTTCGGCGCTTTCACCCGGCTCACCGATTCCGGCTTGGGCTGCCCCGACTGGCCAGGCTGCTACGGCAACGCGAGCCCGGCTGGGGCGAGTCACGAGATCGCCATGGCGCAGTCGGCCCAGCCGACCGGTCCGGTCACGCACAGCAAGGCCTGGGTCGAAATGGTCCACCGCTACCTGGCCACCGGCGTCGGCGTACTCATCCTCGCGCTTGCGGCCGCCACCTGGATCGTGCGGTGGCGCCAGCGCCGGTTGCCCGCGCCTGCGGAGGGCGAGCACGCCACGCTCAGCGCATGGTGGCCGGCGTTCACGCTGGTCTGGGTTTGCCTGCAAGGCGCATTCGGTGCGCTGACCGTGACCTGGAAGCTGTTTCCCGCCATCGTCACGCTGCACCTCTTGGGCGCCGTGGTGCTGCTGGTGCTGCTGTGCATCCAGTCGGTGCGCTACCGGCAGGCCGCCGCGGACCGCCTGCCCGCGCCCATATCGCCGGCGCTGCGCAACGGGCTGCTTGCCACCTCTGCATTGCTGCTGCTGCAGATCGCGCTGGGAGGCTGGGTCAGCACCAACTATGCCGTGCTGGCCTGCACGCAGTTTCCCACCTGCCAGGGCAGCTGGTGGCCGCCGATGAATTTTGCCCAGGGCTTCCAGATCTGGCGCCACCTGGGCGTGACCGGGGAGGGCGCTCCGCTCGACTTTTCGGCGCTCACCGCCATTCACTATGCACATCGGCTGATGGCCTACGCCGTGTTCGCCGCGCTGGGCGTGCTCGCGTGGCAGCTGCGCCGCATCGAACCGCTGCGGCCGCAGGCGCGCTGGCTCGCGGGGCTGGCCTTGCTTCAGCTCGCCACCGGCCTGGGCAACGTGCTGCTCGGCTGGCCGCTGGCCGCCGCGGTACTGCACACTGGCGGCGCCGCGGCGCTGGCCGTGGTGCTGACCTGGGCGCTGTGCGAGAGCCGCCGCAAGGTCGCCGCCACGGTCGCCCACGACAGAGACAAGGCGCCCGGTGCGCCACATAACAACCAGAGGGAGGCCACCGCGTGAGCACGCCGATTTCCGTGCAGCAGACAAGCACCGCCAACGTGCTGCGCCAGTTCTATGCGCTGACCAAGCCGCGCGTGGTGCAGCTGATCGTTTTTTGCGCCCTCATCGGCATGGTGCTGGCCGTGCCCGGCATGCCTTCGTGGGCCGACGTGCAGCGCGCCGTGTTGGCCTGCATCGGCATCTGGCTGGTGGCGGGCGCGGCGGCGGCGTTCAACTGCCTGGTCGAAAAGGGCATCGACGCCAAGATGAAGCGCACCGCCTGGCGCCCCACGGCCCGCGGTCAGCTCAGCGACTTGCAGGCGCTGGTGTTCTCGGCGCTGCTGTGTGTGGCCGGCTCCGTGCTGCTGTGGTTCCAGGTCAATCCGCTCACCATGTGGCTTACTTTTGCCACCTTCGTCGGCTATGCGGTGATCTACACCGTCATTCTCAAGCCGCTGACGCCGCAGAACATCGTGATTGGCGGCGCCTCGGGCGCGATGCCGCCGGTGCTGGGCTGGGCCGCGATGACGGGCGACGTGGGGCCGGAAGCACTGATCCTGTTCCTCATCATCTTCCTGTGGACGCCGCCGCATTTTTGGGCATTGGCGCTCTACCGCGTCGAGGACTACCGCAAGGCCGGACTGCCGATGCTGCCTGTGACGCACGGCAACGAGTTCACGCGGCTGCAGGTGCTGCTGTACACCTTCATTTTGTTTGCGGCCTGCCTGATGCCTTTCATCTACGGCATGAGCGGCTGGCTCTACCTGGCGGTGGCGGTTGGCGTGAGCATCGGTTTCACGGGCTATGCCTTTGCGCTCTGGCGCAACTACTCCGACGCCCTGGCGCGCAAGACCTTCAAGTTCTCGCTGATTCACCTGAGCGTGCTGTTCGCGGCATTGCTCGTCGACCATTACCTGCGCTGAATCGATCTGCATCCATGAACAAGCGAAAAGCCCTTCAACTGATGGCCGGCAGCGCGGCGTGGGCCGGCGTTGCCGCCACGCTGGGGCTGGCGGCCTGCAGCGAACCCCGTCCCAGCTTCAATGCGGTCGACATCACGGGCGCCGACTACGCCAAGGACTTCTCGCTGAAGGACGCCGACGGCAAGGTCCGCACCCTGGCCGACTTCAAGGGCAAGGTCGTGGTGCTGTTCTTCGGCTACGCGCAATGCCCCGACGTGTGCCCGACCACCATGACCGAAATGGCGCAAGTCAAGCAGCAGCTCGGCAGCGACGGCGACAAGCTGCAGGTGCTGTTCGTCACGGTCGATCCGGCGCGCGACACGCCCGAGGTACTGAAGGCCTACATGGGTGCCTTCGATCCGGGCTTCGTCGCGCTGATTCCCACAGCCGACCAACTCGCCACGATCGCCAAGGACTTCAAGGTCTATTTCAAGAAGGTCGAGGGCAAGACCCCGACCAGCTACTCGATGGACCATTCGGCCGCAAGCTTTGTCTACGACACCCAGGGTCGACTCCGGCTCTACGCCCGCTATGGCGCGGGCGTGGCGCCCATGGTGTCGGACGTGAAGGCGCTGCTCAAGTCCTGAGCAGGCGCAGCCTCTCCCGATGGATGCCGTCGTCGCTTTGGCCTCGGTCGATCATCTGAAGGCGCGCAAAGGCGCTTTCCGCATTGCGCTCATTCCGCCCGAGGTGCTGCGCGCGCTCAACGACGGCTTGCTTGAGACCGTCAACCTCAATGAATTCCTGGCCCTCGAACTGCCGCAGCTCGCGCGCAGCGTGGCGGGTCACATTGGTCTCGATCCGGCGAGCGAGCGGCTGGCCGACACGCTCGCCATGCTGGGTGCGTTCAAACCGATGCAGCGGCACGGCCACATTGCGCGTGCGCTTTACGACCTTGCGGCGCAGCATGCCGAGCGCGATGCCGTCGCCCACCGCCTGGCCACGCACGCGAGCGACGCCGCGCGTTGCTGGGCCGCGCAGTGGGTCACGCTGTCGGGCCTGCCGCTGGCGGCGCAGTTGGAGGCGGTGCGGCGTTTTGCCGCTGATCCGCACTTCGGCGTGCGCGAAATCGCCTGGATGGCGGTGCGCGACGCGGTCGTCGCCTCGCTCGATGAATCGCTGGCGCTGCTGCAGCCATGGACGGCGGATGTCGACCCGAACATCCGCCGCTTTGCCAGCGAACTCACGCGCCCGCGCGGCGTGTGGTGCGCGCAGATCGATGCGCTCAAGGCCGAACCCTGGCGCGCCCTGCCGCTGATCGAGGCCTTGCGCGCCGACCCCAGCCGCTACGTGCAGAACTCGGTGGCGAACTGGCTCAATGACGCGAGCAAGACTCAGCCGGAGTGGGTCGACCGGCTCTGCACGCGCTGGCTCGATGAGTCCGACACGCTGGCCACGCGGTACATCGCCAAACGGGCCCTGCGAACGCTTTCGAAGCAGGCATAAAAAAAGCCCGGCGCGCGGCCGGGCTCTTTGGGAATGAAGAGCGGCAGGGCTCAGGCGTAATCGGCCAGCGCCTTCTTCATCTTCTTCATGGCCGCGACTTCGATCTGGCGAATGCGCTCAGCGCTCACGCCGTACACCGCGGCCAGGTCGTGCAGAGTCATGCCGCCCGAACCGTCGTCGTTGACCTTGAGCCAGCGCTCTTCCACGATGCGGCGGCTGCGGTCGTCCAGCGCTTCGAGCGCGGTGGCGATGCCGTCGCTCGAGAGCCGGTCGCGCTGCTGCGATTCGAGCAGGGCGGTCGGTTCCTGCGTGGCATCGGCCAGGTAGGCGATCGGGCCGAAGGCTTCATCGCCGTCGTCCGACGGGCCCGGATCGAGCAGCACGTCGCCGCCCGACAGGCGGGTTTCCATTTCCAGCACTTCTTCGGGCTTGACGTTCAACCGGGTCGCCATTTGCGACACTTCTTCAGGGCTCAGCGTCTCGCGGTGTGTGCCGTTGTCGGCCGCAGCCGAATCGGCCTTGAAACCCTGCTTCATCGAGCGCAGGTTGAAGAACAGCTTGCGCTGGGCCTTGGTCGTCGCGACCTTGACCATGCGCCAGTTCTTCAGGATGTACTCGTGGATCTCGGCCTTGATCCAGTGCATGGCGTAGCTCACGAGCCGCACGCCCTGGTCCGGGTCGAAACGCTTCACGGCCTTCATGAGGCCGACATTGCCCTCCTGGATCAGGTCGCCGTGCGGCAGCCCGTAGCCCAGGTATTGGCGGGAAATGGAAACCACGAGGCGCAGGTGCGAGAGGATCAGCGCACCAGCCGCTTCGAGATCGTTGTGGTCGCGCAAACGGCGTGCGAAGCCCTGCTCTTCTTCGAGCGTGAGCATCGGCAGGCGGTTGGCGGCCGAAATATAAGCATCCAGGTTGCCCAGCGGCGGCACCATCGACCATGGATTGGCGACGGCGAGCTGGTTGGCAGAGGCTCCAGACAGCATGGTCATCAGGGGAAACTCCTTTGTATTGGGCATATTAGCACTCGATTAGAGGGAGTGCTAAGGCAAGGGTTCCCCCTAAGTTTCTATCGCGCCGATAGGCAAACCTGTCGGCCGGACATTAATCCGACCTGCGGCATTGTCCGACCTGAAGCCCTACCAGCGGATACCCAGGCGCAAAAACAGCCTCGAAAGTACAAAGAGGGGCCCCACCCAGAGATATTGGATGTCTTCGAAGAAGGAAGGTTTCTTGCCCTCGATCTTGTGGCCGATGAACTGGGAGATCCACGCCACGACAAAGATGGCGGCGGAGACCGGCAGTACAAGGGCTCCCATGCCGTGAACCAGCGCCAGTACCAGTGCCGTCCCGACGAGCATGGTGACCAGGAACACGGGGGAGCGCAGGGTGGCGTAGTACACCAGGCTGGCCGCCACGAAGCCGTAGGCCATCCAGGGATGCAGTGCAAACAGCAGGCCGACGATGCTCAGCATGATGGCCGGGATCGCGATGAAGTGGATCAGCTCGTTGGTCGGGTGGCGGTGGCTTTCGCCATAGTGGGCCAGCAGCCGGTCGACCTTGCGGTCGCCAGTTGCCAGCGGGGCGTCAGCGGTGTGCAGCATGTTTCGTCTCCAGGGCGCCGTTCGGTGCGGCAGGGTATCCGGATGGTGCCCCCGCGCGGAGCCGGTGGCAAGTGCTATGAATCCGGGAGCAAGCGGCTGTATCTGAGCGCCCGCGAGGGCCGGCCGCCTCAGCCCAGCAGCGCCTGAGCGAACTCGCGCGCGTTGAAAGTCTCCAGGTCTTCGAGCTTCTCGCCCACGCCGATGAAATAGACCGGAATCGGCCGCTCGCGCGCAATGGCGCACAGCACGCCGCCCTTGGCCGTGCCGTCGAGCTTGGTCACCACCAGGCCGGTGAGGCCCAGCGTCTCGTCGAAGGCCCTGACTTGCGCCAGGGCGTTCTGGCCCGTGTTGCCGTCGATCACCAGCAGCACCTCGTGCGGGGCCGTGGCATCGGCCTTGGTGACCACGCGCTTGATCTTCTTGAGCTCGTCCATCAGGTGCAGCTGCGTGGGCAGCCGGCCGGCGGTGTCGACCAGCACCACGTCCTTGCCGCGCGCCTTGCCGGCCGTCACGGCATCGAAGCTCACGGCGGAGGGGTCGCCGCCCTCCTGGCTCACGATCTCGACCGTGTTGCGGTCGGCCCAGACCAGCAGCTGCTCGCGCGCCGCCGCACGGAAGGTGTCGGCCGCCGCCAGCAGCACCGAGGCGCCCTCGTTGGCCAGGTGCTTGGTGAGCTTGCCGATGGAAGTTGTCTTGCCCGCGCCGTTGACGCCGGCCACCATGATCACCGTCGGCGTGAACTGGCCGATCACCAGCGGCTTCTCGAGCGGCTTGAGCAGGTCGGTGATCGCGTCGGCCAGCAGCCGCTTCACTTGCGCCGCGTCGGTCGCCATCTGGCGCTTGACGCGGCTGCGCAGGTCGTCGAGCAGGAATTCGGTGGCCTTCACGCCGGTGTCGGCCATCAGCAGGGCCGATTCGAGCTCCTCGTACAGCGCGTCGTCGATCTGGGCGTTGACGAACACCGCCTGAATGCCGGTACCGGTCTTGCGCAGGCCGGTCTTGAGCTTGTTGAACCAGCCCTTGCGCTCGGCCGCCATGGCTGCGTCGGTGATGAGCGCGGGCAGGGGTTCGTCGGGTTCGGCGGGTGCAGGTGCTGGCGCTGGCGCGAGGACCGGCGCAACAGGCGCGGCTGCAGGGGCCGGTGGCGGCGCCACCGGAGGCGGTGGGGCCGGCACGGCGGGCGGAGGCGCCGCTTCCTCCACGGGGGGTTTCGAGCCGAACCAGCTCGACGGTGAGAACACCGAGCGCGCGGGTGCGGGCGCAGGCTCGGGGGCCGGTGCCGGCTCGGCGGCCGGGGAGGGCGCCGGCGCGGCCGGTGATTCGGCAGGCGGTTTTTTCTTGAAGAAACTGAACATCAGGAGCTTTTTACAATCCGACCCATTCTATGAAACACCCCTCGCCACGCCGTGCTGCGTCCGGTGCGGTGCTGGCAGTGGCGCTTTCGGCGCTGTGGGCCATGCCTGCGCAGGCCCAGTCCACACCGGCTCCCGCCGCTTCATCATCCGCTGCTGCCGCGGCACCCGCTCCCCAGCAGTTCACCCTGGCCAATGGGATGACGCTGCTGGTGCTGCCCGACCGGCGCGCGCCCACCGCGGTGCAGATGCTGTGGGTTCGCGTGGGCTCGGTCGACGAGGTCGACGGCACCTCGGGCGTGGCCCACGTGCTGGAGCACATGATGTTCAAGGGCACCAAGGACATCAAACCCGGCGAGTTCTCGCGCCGCGTGGCGGCCCTGGGCGGACAGGAAAACGCGTTCACCACGCGCGACTACACCGGCTACTACCAGCAGATTCCGGTCGCCAGCCTCGAGCAGATCATGAAGCTCGAATCGGACCGCTTCGCCAACAACCAGTGGCCCGACGACGAGTTCAAGCGCGAGATCGAGGTGGTCAAGGAAGAACGCCGCCTGCGCACCGAGGACCAGCCGCGCGCATTGCTCGGCGAACAGCAGAACGCGGCCGTCTTCACGGCCTCGCCCTACCATCGCCCCGTGGTCGGCTGGATGAGCGACCTCGACGCCATGACGCCGGAGGATGCCCGTGCGTTCTTCCGCCGTTGGTACGTGCCCGCCAATGCGGCCGTGGTGGTGGTCGGCGACGTCGACGTGGCCAAAGTGCGGGCGCTGGCCGAGAAGTACTACGGCGGCATTCCCGCGCGCGCCGTGCCTGCGCGCAAGCCGCGCACGGAGCCCGCGCAGCGCGGCATCCGCCGCATCGAGTTCAAGGCGCCGGCCGAGCAGGCCTACGTGTCGCTCGCGTTCCGCATTCCGCAGCTGGAGAGCATCGACGCAGCCGACAGCGACGTGTGGGCGCTCGAAGTGCTCTCCGCCGTGCTCGACGGCTATACCGGCGCGCGGCTCGATCGCGCGCTGACCCAGGGCCCTGATCGCGTGGCCGATTCCGCCAGCGCCTATTCGGGCTTGGCTGGCCGCGGGCCGCAGCTGTTCACGCTGGTGGGTGTGCCGGCGAATGGCAAGAGCGCGGAGGCGGTCGAGGCCGCGCTGCGCGCCCAGGTGGCGCGCATTGCCAAGGAAGGCGTAGGCGAAGCCGAACTCGCGCGCGTCAAGACGCAATGGGTGGCGAGCGAAACCTACAAGCGCGATTCAGTGATGGCGCAGGCCCGCGAACTCGGCAGCAACTGGGTGCAGGGGCTGCCGCTGGACACCAGCGCGCGGATCGTCGCGAAGCTGCAGGCCGTGACACCAGCCCAGGTGCAGGCCGTGGCCGGCAAGTACTTTGGAGACGACCAGCTCACCGTGGCGACCTTGCGCCCCCTGCCGCTCGACTCCAAGCCCCGCGGCCGCGGTTTTGCAGCGCCCCAGGGCGAACTGCGCTGAAGGGCCGTATTCCATGATTCCCATGAAAAAAATCCTGAGTCCTGCTTTGTTCGCGGCCCTTGCCGCCGTGGCGGGTTCAAACGCCGCGCAAGCCGCGCTGCCCATCGAGCACTGGACGCTCGCGAGCGGCGCCAAGATCTACCTGGTGTCGACTCAGGCCCTGCCCATCGTTGACGTGCAAATCGATTTCGACGCCGGCAGCCGGCGCGATCCGGCGGCGCAAGCGGGCCTTGCCAGCGCGAGCGCGACCATGGTCGAGAAGGGCGTGCGCGCCGGCAAGAACGGCGAGCCGGCGCTCGACGAGAACGCACTGGGCGAAGCCTGGGCCGATCTGGGCGCCGAGTTCAATGCCAGCGCCGGCACCGATCGCGCGAGCTACTCGCTGCGCACGCTCTCCGAACCGGCGCTGCTGGCCAAGGTGGTGGCGTTGGCTTCGCGCGAGATCGGCGAGCCGGCATTTCCCGATGACATCTGGCCGCGAGAGCGCGAACGCATCAACGCCTCGCTGAAGGAAGCCAACACCAAGCCGGCGACCATCGCGGGCCGTGCCTTTGCACAGGGCGTCTACGGCATTCATCCGTACGGGCAGCAAGTCACCGAAGCCACCCTCGCGCGGATCGACACCGCCGCCATGCGGCAGCGCTACCAGCAGCTCATCGTGCCCTGCCGCGCCAAGCTCAGCATCGTGGGCGCCGTGACCCGCGCCGAGGCCGAGGCCATGGCTACCGCGCTGCTCTCGCGGCTGCCGGGGCCCGAGGCTTGCACGCCGCTGCCCGCCATTGCGCCGGTGACTGCGCTCACGGCGCCCAAGGACGATCGCATTCCGTTCGCGTCGGCCCAGGCCCACGTGCTGATCGGGCAGCCGGGCTACCCCCGCAAGGACCCGGACCACTTCGCGCTCACGCTCGGCAATTACGTGCTGGGCGGTGGCGGCTTCGTCTCGCGGTTGACCAACGAAGTGCGCGAGAAGCGCGGCCTGGCCTACAGCGTCTACAGCGGCTTTTCTCCGGGGCTGGATTCCGGTGCGTTCCGGGTCGGCTTCCAGACGCGGCCCGACCAGGCCGAGGATGCCGTCAAGGTTTCGCGAGACGTGGTCGCGAAGTTCGTGGCAGAAGGGCCAACCGCCGAAGAGCTCAAGGCCGCGAAGGACAACCTGATCGGCGGCTTTCCGCTCTTGCTGGACAGCAACCGCAAGCTCATCGGCAATGTGGCCAACATCGCGTGGTACGACTTGCCGCTCGACTACCTGGACACCTGGACCGCGCGCATGAACGCGGTCACCGCAGCCGAAGTTCGCGCCGCCTTTGCACGCAAGCTTCAGCCCGAACGCATGGTGACGGTGGTGGTGGGCGGAAAACAATAACGGGCGTTCTCAGCGCAGCGCGTGCGCCCCGCTTCCGGCGGCCGTGCGCACCGCGGCCTTGAGCCGCTCGAGCAGTTGCGGCGCCGCGCGCGCCTGCTGCCAGTAGAGTGGCACCTGCAGCGTCGAGCCGGGCACCAGTTCTACCAGCGCGCCCGTTCGCAGAGCGTCGGCCGCCATGCTGGCCGGGAGCATGCCCCAGCCCATGCCGGCTCGCGCCGCGTCGACGAAACCCTGCGCGGAGGGCAGCCAGTGCCGCGGCGTCTCGATGCTGCGATGGCAGATGCGACGCACCCAGCGTGCCTGCAGCCGGTCCTTGCGGTCGAACACCAGGCTGGGTGCGTTGCCCAATGTGCGCGCACCCACGCCCTTGCCGAAGTAGCGTCGCACGAACTCCGGGCTTGCGGCCGCCACGTAGTGCATGGCGCCCAGGGCCTCGCTGTTGCAGCCCGCCACCGGCTGCGCCAGGGCGGTGACGGCCGCCAGCACCGCGCCGTTTCGCAGGCGCTCGGCGGTGTGGTCCTGGTCGTCGACGGTCAGGTCGAGCAGGGCGGATTCTTCCTGCTGCGCAAAGGCCGCAGCGGCCGCCATGAACCAGGTGGCGAGGCTGTCGGCATTGACCGCCACGCGCACAGTGACCCGCTCGCCCGCGCTACCGGTCCCGCCGCCCATGCCAAGCGAGGGCAGGGCGTCGCGCAGCTCGTGCTCCAGCATGCCCACGCGCTCGATGTGCCGGCACAGCTGCTGCCCGGCTTCGGTGGCCACGCAGGGTTGGCCGCGCACCAGCAGCGCTCCGCCCGTGCGCTCTTCGAGCAGCTTGACGCGTTGCGATACGGCCGACGGCGTGACGTTCAGCGCGCGGGCCGCGCGCTCGAAGCTGCCTTCGCGCACCACGGCAGCCAATGCGTTCAGGGCGGCGTAATCGAGCATGGTTCTTCGTGAGATTAGAAAAACTGAATATGGCTTAGAAAGTTTAGTTTGAATTAACTGATTCGCGGCGGCAAGCTTGCGCCATGGCTTACGAACAGATCACCACCGCATTCATCAACGGGTTCTTCATGAGCCTGGTGCTCATCGTCGCCATCGGCGCGCAGAACGCCTATGTGCTGCGCCAAGGCCTGCGCCGCGAGCATGTGAGCGCCGTGGTGCTGTTCTGCGCCGCCAGCGATGCGATTCTGATCACCGCGGGCGTGGCCGGCATGGCGCAGGCGCTGAAGGGGCGGCCGGTATTTGCCACGGCCCTGGCGGGGTTCGGTGCGCTGTTTCTGGGGGCGTACGGATTGCGCGCGCTGTGGCGCTCGTGGCAGGCCGGCGCATTGCAGGCAGCGGTACAGGGCGCACCTCTCTCGCGCGCGACCGTGCTGGCGCAGGCGGCGGGCTTCACCTTGCTGAACCCGCATGTTTATCTCGACACCGTGCTGCTCGTGGGCAGCACGGGCGCCCAGTACGGCGGCTCGCTCAAGGTCTGGTTCGTCGCGGGCTCGGCGCTGGCCAGCGCACTGTGGTTCTCGGCGCTGGGCTTTGGGGCGCGATGGCTGGCACCGGTGTTCGCGCGCCCGCGTGCCTGGCAGATGCTCGATGCGCTGATTGGCGGCACGATGCTGGTGCTGGCCGCGCTGCTGGCGCGGCGCGCCCTGCTCGGCGCTTAGGAGGCCCAGCAGCGGCGTTAAGCTCGCCCCATGCCCCAGAAGAAAGCCGCAGCCGCCCAGCGTTCCACCTCGAAGCCATCGCCGTCCCCCGTGCGTTCGAAAGCGCTGCCGCGCGAAGTGCGCATCATCGGAGGCCAATGGAAGCGCAGTCGTCTTCCGGTGGCCGACAAGCCGGGCCTGCGCCCCACACCCGACCGTGTTCGCGAAACGCTGTTCAACTGGCTCGCGAGCCTGGCCGGGGCGGGCGGCGGCGAGCTGCCGGGCTGGCATTGCGTCGATGCCTTCGCGGGCACCGGAGCGCTCGGGCTCGAGGCGGCTTCGCGCGGCGCCGCAAGCGTGCTGCTCTGCGAGCAGGACGCCGCATTGGTGGCACAGCTCCAGGCCGCCAAGGCCAAGCTCTCGGCCGAGGCCGTTCGCATTGAGCGGGGCAATGGGCTCACTGCGCTTGAACGCACGGCTGCCGGCAGCCTCGATGCCGTGTTTCTGGATCCGCCTTTCGACAACATCGCCCTCTACGAACCTGCTCTGCGTGCGGCGGCGCGGGCCGTGAAAGCCGGAGGCGCCGTTTACCTTGAAGCGCCGCGCCGCTGGGGCGACGAAGAGCTTGCCGCCGTCGGCCTTGTTGATTTTCGTTACTTAAAGGCAGGGGCGGTCCATGCGCACCTGCTGCGGCAGGCTGCAAACGGGACTGCATAATCCGCCGGACAAGCCGCACCGGCTGCATGAGGAAGAAAAACCATGGCCAGCAACGTGATCGCGGTTTATCCCGGCACTTTCGATCCCATCACCCTCGGCCACGAGGACGTGGTGCGGCGTGCAACCCAGCTTTTCTCGAAGGTCATCGTCGCGGTTGCGGCGGGCCATCACAAGAAGGCGCTGTTCTCCCTGCAGGAGCGCATTGAGATGGCGCGCGAGGCCGTGAAGCCGTACAGCGACCAGGTCACAGTCGAGAGCTTTTCGGGCTTGCTGCGCGATTTCGTGGTGGTGCGCGGTGGCAAGGCGATGGTGCGCGGCCTGCGCGCCGTGACCGACTTCGACTACGAGTTCCAGCTCGCGGGCATGAACCGCTCGCTGATGCCCGACGTGGAGACGGTGTTCCTGACGCCCAGCGACAAATACCAGTTCATCTCGAGCACCTTCGTGCGCGAAATTGCCATGCTGGGTGGCGAGGTCCACAAGTTCGTTTCGCCCGATGTGGAGAAGCAGCTAGCAGCCAAGGTGCGCAGCCTCGGTCGTGAATAGCCGACCTCCTTTGCCTCGCTTGCATCCGCTCGGCGACGCGGCGCTGCTGTGCGAGCTGCCGCCGCCGGCCACGCTGGCGCAGCAGCAACGGATCTGGGCGCTGGGCGCGGAGGTCGAGCGGTGGGCCGGTGTGGGCGAGGTGCTGCCGGGCATGAACAATCTCACGCTGACTTTCGACCCGACCGCGATCGGAATCGATGCGCTGATGGAACGCGTGAACGAGGCCTGGCCGCGGTTGTCGGCCAACGCCATCGAAGGCCGCAGGGTGGAGATTCCGGTAGCGTATGGCGGCGAGCATGGCCCCGACCTTGCAGACGTGGCGGCACACACAGGTCTCACGCAGGCCGAAGTGGTGCGGCGCCATTGCGCGGCCGACTACGTGGTCTACCTGCTCGGCTTTTTGCCGGGCTTCGCCTTCATGGGCGGACTGCCGCCCGAGTTGGCCACCCCGCGCCGGTCCGAGCCGCGCACCGCAGTGCCTGCGCGGTCGGTCGGCATCGGCGGCGAGCAGACCGGCATCTATCCGCTGGTGTCGCCGGGCGGCTGGCAGCTGATCGGCCGCACCTCGCTGGAACTCTTCGATCCTTCGGCCGAGCCACCCACCTTGCTGCGCCCGGGCGACCGCGTGCGCTTTGTCGTCGAAAGCGTGCACATCACATGATGCTGGTCCAGAAGCCCGGCATGCTGGCCTCGGTGCAAGATTTGGGGCGGCACGGGCATAGGCAGCTGGGCATCTGTCCCGGCGGCGCGCTCGACGTGCTGGCGCTCACGCTGGCGAACCGGCTGGTCGGCAATGCCGATGGAGCGGCCGGCCTGGAGATCACCATGGGCGGTTGCGAAATCCGCTTCGAAGCCGCCACCCGCATCGCGCTGGTGGGTGACGGCTTCGGCGCCCGGCTCGACGGCGCGCCGCTCTGGCCCTGCTGGAGCGTGCCGGTAGCGGCCGGCCAGACGCTGACGCTCGCGGGTGCCAATGCGGCCGGCGTGAAGAAGGCCGGTTTGCGCAGCTGGCTCGCCGTGGCGGGCGGCATCGACGTGCCGCCGGTGCTCGGCTCGCGCAGCACCGACCTGAAGGCGGGCTTCGGCGGCCATCAGGGCCGCGCGCTGCGCAAGAGCGACCGGCTCGCGCTGGGCGCCACCGCGCTCGACGCCGCCCGGCTGGCGAGACGCCCGTTCGGTCTGCGCGGACCGGACTGGGGCCCTGAGGCAAACGATGGGGCCATCGCCCTTCGCGTGCTGCCGGGCCCCGAATTCGAACAGTTCACCGCAGCCTCGCAGACGCAACTCTGGAGCGAACGTTGGCGCATCACCGCGCAGAGCAACCGCATGGGAAGCCGGCTCGCGGGCACGGAACTCAAGCGCAAGCGCAGTGCCGACATGCTCTCGTCGGGCGTCATTCCCGGCACCATCCAGGTTCCGCCCTCGGGCCAGCCGATCATCTTGATGGGCGACGCGCAGACCACCGGCGGCTATCCGCGCATCGGCGTGGTCATCCGCGCCGACCTGTGGAAGCTCGCGCAGGCACCGCTCGACGGCCGGTTGCGGCTGGTGCAGGTCGACATGGCCGAGGCGCTCGAGGCATGGGCCGAGCAGCAGCGCTATCTGGCGCAGGTGACGCAAGGGCTTGCGGCTGCGGGTTGGACGAGACCGGCATAGACTTGCAATCAGCAGGCGCTCGCCGGCCCGCCTCAGCGCTCGACGAAGGAACAAAGCTTATGCAAATCGACCTCAATGCCGATCTCGGTGAAGGCGCCGGCAGCGACGAAGCGCTGCTCGGCCTCGTAAGCTCGGCCAACATTGCGTGCGGCTGGCATGCGGGCGACGCCAAGACCATGCGGCAATGCGTGCGCTGGGCCATCGAACACGGTGTGGCCATCGGCGCCCATCCGAGCTTTCCCGACCGCGAAAACTTTGGCCGGAGCACCATGCACCTGCCACCCGACGAGATCGTGGCGAACGTGCTCTACCAGGTCGGCGCGCTGGCCGCGATCGCCAAGGCCGAAGGCGGCAAGCTCTCGCACGTGAAGGCGCACGGCCAGCTCTACAACCAGGCCGTGAAGGAGCCCGAACTCGCCGACGCGCTGTGCGAGGCGGTGCGGCGTTTCGATCCCACGCTCAAGTTTTTCGGCTTGGCGGGCAGCGGCATGATCGACGCCGCGCGCCGCGCAGGCCTCACGCCCGTCGAAGAGGTGTTTGCCGACCGCGGCTACATGCCCGACGGCAGCTTGGTGCCGCGCAGCCAGCCCGGTGCGCTCATCGAAGACGAAGAACAGTCGCTCGCCCAGACGCTCTCGCTGGTACGTGACCGCAAGGTCACGGCCATCGACGGCAGCACCGTGCCGGTCAACGCCCAGACGGTATGCCTGCATGGCGACGGCGCCCACGCACTGGAGTTTGCGCGGCGCATCCGCGACCGCCTCCAGCAAGAAGGCATCGCGGTTCGCGCTGTGGCCTGAGCGCGCTGTTCAAGCCGTGGTGCAGCGAACCAATGTCCTGCTGACCGGGTTCGATCCGTTCGACCGAGAAGCCCTCAATCCGTCATGGGAGGCCGTGCGCGCGCTCGACGGCTGGAAGTGCGGTCGCGCCACCGTGCATGTGCGCCAGATGCCTTGCGTTTTCGGCCAGGCGATCGAGACGCTTGCGGGCGTGATGGATGAGTTGCAGCCTGAACTTGTGCTGTGCATTGGCCAGGCCGGCGGCCGCGCTGAGATCACGCCCGAGCGGGTGGCCATCAACGTCGACGACGGGCGGATTGCCGACAACGCGGGCAGGCAGCCCATCGACGCGCCCGTGGTGCCTGGCGCGCCGGCGGCGTATTTCTCGACGCTGCCGATCAAGGCCATGGTGCGCGATCTGCGTGCGGCCGGCGTGCCCGCGTCCGTCTCGAACACCGCAGGCACCTTTGTCTGTAACCACATCTTCTACGGGCTGATGCACCGTATGGCCACGCACCCCGTGCCGGGGCAGCGCGGCGGCTTCATCCACATCCCTTACCTGCCCGAACAGGCGGCGCGTTTTCCGGGGGTGCCGAGCATGTCGCTGGCCACCATGATCGAGGCGCTGCGCATTGCAGTGGCTTGCGCGCTGGCCGTTGAAAAAGACATTGCCGAAACCGGCGGTCAGCTCCACTGACCCAGCCAGGAGAGCAGCGCCGCGTTGACGAATGCGGGCTTCTCCATCGTCAGCATGTGGCCGCATTGCGCCACCCACACCACTTCGGCATGCGGCACCAGCGCCGCGATCTCCCGCGTGCAGTCGGGCGGCGCCAGCCGGTCGGTATCGCCGCAGATCAGCAGCACCGGCGCGCGCAGCGAAGGCAGGTGGGAGCGCGCATCGGGGCGGCGCATCACCGCGCGGTTCTGCCGGATCAGCTGCTGTGCGCCGGCGTCCAGCACGATGTCGAGATAGCGCTGTACCAGCGCCTCGTCGGCCGCTTGCGCGGGATGAAAAGCGAACACCACGTTCGGTTCGATCACCTCGCGCAGATCGCCTTGCTCGAACAGTTCGATCGCGCCTTCGCGCAGTTCGTACATCTCGGGCGCCTCGGGCCGCGGATTGGTGCCCAGCAGCGCGAGTCCGGCGATGCGCTCGGGTGCTTGCCGCGCGGCTTCCATCGCGATCATGCCACCCATCGACGCGCCGCAGAGCACGAGCGGACCGGGGTGTTCGCGCAGCACGGCCGCGGCCATGGCCTCGATGGTGTCGTGCCGCGTGTGGGCATCGCTCACACGGGCTTCGAACGCAGACGGGAGGACGGGAAGCTGCGCTTCCCAGAGGCGCTCGTCGCAGGCGAGGCCAGGCAGCAGGACAAGATTCGGCATGGGGCCATTCTGCGTGATCGGGCGATCTGGCGCAGCGGCATAGGCTGCCCGGCCAGGGGGTTTTGAGGCGTCGGATTGGCGTGCTTTCGCCGTCGCCCTTCCTGCAGGTGGCGGCCATGCAACAGATGCGGCCGTCGAGTGCACCCGCGTCACGCATGCGGTGGAGAATGGGTGTTCCATGCCTACGCCCACATCCGATTTCGCGACCGAACTCATCCTGATCCGCCACGGCGAAACCGCCTGGAACCGCGAACTGCGCTTCCAGGGGCACGCCGACGTGCCGCTCAACGACATGGGCCACGAGCAGGCGCGCCGCCTCGGCCTGCGGTTGGCCAGCGAAACGGCGCAGCACATCATCAGCAGCGACCTCATGCGCGCGCAGCAGACCGCCGCGCCCGCGGCGTTGCAACTGTCGCTGCCGGTGGTCACCTCGGTGGGTTTGCGCGAGCAGCATTTCGGCGTCGTCGAAGGTTTGCGAGCCGACGAGATCCAGGCGCTGCATCCGCGCGCCTGGGAGCAGTGGCTGGAGTTTCGCGAGGACCACGCCATGCCCGAGGGCGAGTCGGCGCGCGAGTTTCATGCGCGCATCGTCGCGGCGCTCGGAACCCTGGCCGCCGCGCATCGCGGACAGCACCTGATCGTGGTCACCCATGGCGGCGTGCTCGACATGGTGTGGCGCACCGCGCGCGGGCTCAGCCTCAGCGGGCCGCGCCAGAGCGACATCCCCAATGCGGGCTTCAACCGCATTCGCATCGCCGATCCCGCGATGCCGGATGCGATCGAGATCGTCGACTGGGCCGACACCCGGCATCTTGCCGACCTGCCGCCGCAGCCGACCTACGACCAGCGGCGGCATCTCGAGAAGAACTGAGCCGCCGAAGCTGAAAAAGCGCGCGCCTCCTCAGGTGCAGCTGCCGGCCTTCGGTGTGCGCAGCAGCGCTTGCCCCGCGCCAATGCCGGTGGGCTTGCCGCCATCCACCGCGAGCCGGCCGTTCACCAGCACCGTGACCACGCCCTCGGACAGCAGCGCAGGCTGCGTGTAGGTGGCCCGGGCGGCATAGCGCGAGGGGTCGAACACGACCACGTCGGCGTAGTAGCCCGGCCGCAGGTGCCCGCGCTGCTTCAGCCCCAGCGTGTCGGCCGTCAGCGATGAACTGCTGTGGATGAATTGCCCGAGCGAGATGGTGTGTTCCTTCACGACGTACTGGTCGTACTTGCGCGCGAAGGTGCCGTAGGCGCGCGGGTGGCCCAGCGAAGAGTCGGACGAGGTCATGACCCATGGCCGCTTCATGAACGCGCGCACGTCGTCGTCGCTCTGGTTGAACGACGCGATCATCAGGTCACCGTCACGCAGCACGGCAATGGCAGCATCCACCGGATCGGCATTCGAGGCCTTGGCCACGTCGGCCAACGTCTTGCCGACGTACTTGGTGCTGCCGGCCGAAAACAGGATCGTCTCGGGGCCGCCGCGCAGGCGCAGGTTCTCGCGCATGCCGGTTCGCAGGCGCTCCTGCACCGACGCATCGTCGAAGCGCTTGAGCATGGCCTCTCGGCCGCCGTCGACGGCCCATGGCGGCACCAGCGCGGCCGAGAAGCGCGTGCTCGATGCCGTCCACGGATAGTGGTCGGCCGTGATGTCGAGCCCGGCGGCACGCTCCTTCTCGATGCGGCGGATGATGTCGCCGCTCTGGCCCTGCACGTCCACGCCCAGCGCCTTGATGTGCGCCACGTGCACCGGCAGGCGGGCTTCGCGGCCGATGCGGATCACTTCCTCGATGGCGCCCTTCAGTCCGATGTTGTACATCGACTCGTCGCGGATGTGGCTGTCGTAGAGCCCGCCGTGCCGGGCCGCGACCTTCGCGAGCTCGATGACCTCCTCGGTCTTCGAGAAATTCTGCGGCGGATAGAAAAGACCGGTCGATAGGCCCAGCGCACCGTCGCACATGGCCCGGCTCACGTGCTGGCGCATCGCGTCGAGCTGCTCGGGCGTGGGCGTGCGATTGGCTTCGCCGAGCTGGCTGATGCGCACCGGGCCGAATCCCACGTACATGGCCACGTTGGTGCCCACGGGCGCCGAGCGCAACCGCTTCGTCTGCGCCGCGATGTCGAAGCCGCCGAAGCCGTCGTTGCCGATCACGGCAGTGGTGACGCCCTGGGTGAGAAAGGGAATGTTCAGGCGCTTCTGCGGATCGGTGGAATGCAGGTCGGAATCGGCGTGGGTGTGCGCGTCGACGAAGCCCGGCGCCACGATCATGCCCGTGGCGTCGATGGTCCGCCGCGCGCTGAATTGCGCCGGCGCCTTCGGGCCGGCGAAGATGATGCGGTCGCCCAGGACGCCGACGTCGCCCACGATGGGCTCGTTCGAATCGCCGGTGTAGACGGTGCCGCCGCGCAGCAGCAGGTCGAGCTCGACCGGGGCATCGGCGGCGGATGAAAGACCCGCCAGGGCCGCGAGCGCGGCGAGCACGACAACTGATTTCTGCATGGGCGAGCGATCCGGAGAAATGTGAAGCGGGCAGTTTAGGAGTCGCTCCCGCGCACCGTTAATTCCTTTTGCGATACGCCCCATGACCGGAAGGCATGGCCTCTTTCTGCCCCACTCAGAGCCGCGATGCCAGTTGTTCGAGCCCGAGCCGCGCATAGACGGCACTGGCCTGTCGCCTCAGGCGCAGCGACTCGGGCTGGCCGTTGAACTGCTGCTGCAGGATGCCTTGCGCACCCGTGAGCGTGGCCTGGCTGCCGGCGCGCACGAGGGCGTCCAGGTACACCTGCTCGAACAGGTCGCGCTGCGCGTGGCTGCCGCCAATCTCGAGCAGCCGCGGCAAGGCCATGCCCAGTCCTTCGATGGCGGAAGCGAAATCGCCGCGCGCATGCGCAACCAGGCCGCGCGCGGCCGGCATGCACACGTGCTCCCAGGCGGCGCGCGCGGAGAGCGGCGCGTGTGGCGCATGGGCTTCGATGTTGCGCAGCAGCGCATCGGCCTCGGGGCGGCCCGCGCGGGCCAGCCCGTACAGATACTGCAGGTCGAGAAAGGGCAGCACGTGGTCGGCCGTGCGCTGCACAAGGTAGCCGCTGACGTCGTCCCATCGCGCACCGACGTCGATGTCCGCAAGTTCGAAGCGCGCGAGCAGCGAGACGGCGCCGATCTGGTCCTGCGAGTAGTCCTTCACCACGCCCCACACTTCGCGGTCGTACACCGCAAGGGCCTCGGTATCGTGCCCAAGCTCGATGAGGAACAGCGCCACGTGCCACCAGTTGTGCGTGACCATGAACGAATTGAGCCCGGTCCAGGTCTCGCTGACGCCCTGCATGAACGCCAGGCCTTCGGAGAGCCGGCCTTCGGTGAGCATCACATGCGCCAGCGCGTGGTGCGCCCAGGGTTCCTTGCGGCACATGCCGATGGCGTGGCGGGCGCTGGCCTCGGCGTCGCGCATCAGGTGGCACTGCTCGTAGCCGAACGCGGCCATGCCGTGCAGGTAGGGCACATCGGCGGCAGCCGGCAGCGCAGCGAGCGCCAGGCGCAGCATGCCGGGGCAATCGCCGGTATTGAAGCAGTGGTACTGCCCCAACTTCACCGAGACGAGGTCGCGCGGATGCTCCCGCGCCTGCTCCGCGTGCAACGCAATGGCCTTGGCGATGTCGCCCTCGGACCAAGCCTGGATGGCCGCTATGTAGCGCTGCTCGCGCGGCGTGGCGCGCGCCATCCCGGCGCGCGCCTTGTCGAGGAAGGGCCGTGCGTTGGCCGCGGCCTCGCGCGATTCCGCAAAAAGGTGCAGCGTCGCGCAATAGGCTTGGGCGATGGGGCTTGCGTCGCGGTCGGCCAATGCAAGCAGGTTGACCGCGCGCGCCTCGGTCGAAACGAAGCCCAAGACGAAGTCGTCGACGAGCGGCAGGCTGGCGGCATCGTCGAGCGTGAGCGGGTTGCCGAAGCTGTCGGCATGCAGGGTTGCGGGGGGCATGGCGCCATGGTGCCACGCCCCGCCGCAAGCTTCAAACGCCCGCTTGCTGGTGGCGGTACTCCTGCGTCTTGCCGCCATAGCCGTAGGCCGCGCCGCGCGCGTCGATCACGTGGATGTACGACACCTCGTGCAGGTTGGGCCGCAGCCGCGCCATAGCGGCATGCACCTCGCGCAGGTAGCGCGCCTTCTCGGCCTTGGTGTTGGTTTCGTCGGTGATGCTGATGTCGAGGTGGAACGCCGACTTGCCGAGCGAGGACAGCGACTGCCCGCCGATGAACCAGGTGTCGGCGGCGATGTACTGCACCGTGATAGCGATCACCGGCAGCTGCTTGCCGAGCACGCTTTGGGTCAACTCGGCGACCACGTCGACGGTCTTGCGCGTGAGCTGGGCATCGGGTTCGCCCGAGAGGTGGACAACGATATGCGGCATCTGGAACTCCATGAATGAGTGAACGATGGGGAGATTGTGGAGAGTGGCTATCCATCGGAAAAGCGGGAAGATATGATGGATGTCATCGGTTAAGCGGATAGATCGCCATGCAGAACTTTGACCTGGAACAGCTTCGCACCCTGGCCGCGGTGATCGAGGCTGGCAGCCTCACGGCGGCCGCTCCGCGCGTGTTCCTCTCGCAGTCGTCGGTCAGCGAGCAGATACGCAAGCTGGAGGAGCGGGCCGGGCAGTCGCTGCTCACGCGCAGCAAGGCCGGCGTGCTGCCAACCGAGGCGGGCACACGGCTCCTGACCTATGCGCGCCGCATCCTCGCGCTCAGCGACGAGGCATTTCGCGATCTGCATGGTGAGAGCCTGCATGGCGAGCTACGGCTTGCGGTGACCGACTACTTTCGCCCGGGCGATCTCACGCGGCTGCTTGGGCGCCTAGGCCAGAGCTATCCGAAGGTGCGGCTGAACGTGAGCATTCTGAAGAGCGATGCGCTGCGGCTCGCCTATGCGAATGGCGAGTTCGACGTAGGGCTGGCAATGAACATCACGGGTGCGACCTCAGCGGCGGAGGGGGGTGCGAAGGCACCGGTGATCCGGCGCGAATCGCTGACGTGGCTCGGCGCAGCAGGCATGCGGTTGGCGCGCGGCGAGCCGGTTCGTCTGCTGGCATTGCCGGACACCTGCTCGCTGCATCAGTACACCGTGGCGCTGTTGCGGCGGCGCCGGGTGCCATATGTGCTGGCGCATGTGGCGTCGGGCGTGGCAGGCTTGCAGTCGGCGCTGGCTGCGGGGCTGGGGGTCGCCTGCCTGAACGAGTCCGCGTTGTGTGACGGGGTGGTTCGGCTGGCGGCGCCGCACGGGTTGCCAGCGTTGCCCAGGGTCGCGTTCCAGTTCTTGCCCGCCCGCAGGGGCGAGACAGAGTTTGTGACCCGAGCTCGGGAAATGCTGGCGACGCACCTGGTGTGACACACGGGGTGGCGCGGGATTTGCGTGAAACCCGCCATGGACGTGCCACAACCTACAACCCCACCGGATCTGCTGCGCCACTCCGGCTTCGACGACGCACAGGCCATTTTTTCGGGCACGCTGTTCGTTGCGATTGCCATGATGTTGTTCGGCCAGGCAGGTTTGCTCACGGGTGGAACGGCCGGGGTCGCATTTCTCTTGCACTACGCCACCGGCGTGAGCTTCGGAAAGCTGTTCTTCCTGGTGAACCTGCCGTTCTACTGGTTCGCATGGCGCCACATGGGGCGTGCCTTCACGGTCAAGACTTTCTTGGCCATCGCGCTGCTGTCGGCAATGACCGATTTGGCGCCGCGCTACATCTCGATCGATTCCCTTCACCCGGCCTTGGCAGCCGTGCTCGGCGGCTTGTTGCTGGGCACCGGCTGCCTGTTTCTCGCGCGCCATCGCGCGAGCCTGGGCGGCGCGACGGTGCTGACGCTGTACCTGCAAGAGAAACGCGGCTGGCCTGCCGGCAAGGTCCAGATCGGCATCGACTGCGCGGTGGTGCTGCTCGCGCTGTTCGTGATCCCGCCGCAGCGGGTGGGCGGGTCGGTGCTGGCGGCTGTGGTGATGGGGCTTTTCTTGTGGGTCAATCACAAGCCGGGGCGGTACGCTGCGACTTGAGCTTGTTCAGGGCGCTATTGTTCAGGGCGTGTGCAAAGGCCACCGGGTACTCCCCTCCGCGAATGTCCCCCGCCTTCGGCTCCTCCTTTATTTCGCTGCGGGGAGCACCCGGCGCCCTGTGCACTGGGGCATGCTGCTGGTGTACCGCTGATCAACGACTGCTCTGAATCACGCTCCCGCTGGCGGGGTGCCTTGCGCAGCGAAATAAAGGAGGAGGCCGCAGGCCGGGGGACATTCGCGGAGCAAGGTACCCCGCCAGCGGGAGCGCGCCCGGAATGAATCTCAACCTCGAGGCACCACCGGCCAGGGGCGCTGCGGCTCCCGAATCTGTTCGAACGCACGCGACACGCGCAGCACGCCAAGGTCGTCAAAACGCTTTCCAGCAATCTGCAGCCCGATTGGCAGTCCGCTGGCCGAGTACCCGCAGTTCACCGAGGAAGCCGGCTGCTCCGACATGTTGAACGGGACCGTGAACCCGATGTGTTCCAGCGGCCGCAATGGGTCATTCGTAGGCGAAGGCGCTTCCGCGGCCGCGGGCATGTTGGGCGAGACCGGCGAGATCACGTAGTCGAAGCGCGCACACGCCTGCACCGCCGCCACGCGCGTTGCGTGGAACTGGCTGAAGCTGCGGAACACGTGCTCGCCGCTGAACTCGGCCGCGCTCTCGGCCCATTCGCGAATGTAGGGCAGCACCTTGGCACGCTGATCGGCACGCAGCGCCTTCATGTCCACCAGCGAGCGCATGCGCCACAGGTGGTCCATGCCGTCCAGCATGGCTTGCGACATGAACGGCTGCATGGTTTCGACGATTGCGCCGGCTTTTTCGAACAGGCGCGCCGCATGCTCAACCGCCGCCTGGATTTCGGGCTCGACCGCGAGGCCGCATCCTGCGTCCAGCAGCAGGCCGATGCGCAGCCCCCGCAGATGGTCCGGCGATACGTCGAAGGCGGCCCAATCGATTTCCTGCGGCGGCAGGCTCATGCTGTCGCGCGCGTCGGGCTTGGAGAGCACCTGCATCATCAGCGCGGCGTCACTCACGCTGCGGGTCATCGGCCCCGCGGCGCGGCCCATGTAGGGTGGATCGATCGGGATGCGGCCCAGGCTCGGCTTGAGCGTGAAGATGCCACACCAGCTCGCGGGCAACCTCAGCGACCCGCCGATGTCGGTGCCGATGTGCAGCGGGCCATAGCCCGCGGCAGCCGCCGCACCGGCACCGGCGCTCGAGCCGCCCGGCGTCTTGCGGAGATCCCAGGGATTGCGCGCCAGCTTGTGAAAGCTCGAGAGCCCCGAAGACAGCATGCCGTAGTCAGGCATGGTGGTCTTGCTCACGATCACCGCGCCGGCTTCCTTCAGGCGCGCGGCAGGCGGCGCGTCGGCAGCTGCCGGCTTCAGGTCGACAGCGGCCGTGCCGGCCGGCATCGGGTCGCCGCGGGTGGCAATGTTTTCCTTGATGGTGGCCGGCACGCCGTCGAGCGGCCCGAGCGCTTCGCCGCGTTGCCAGCGCGCTTCCGAGGCGCGCGCCTGCTCGAGCGCGGCTTCGGGCCTGAAGAGCCAGGTGGCCTGCAGCTGCGGTTCCCAGCGCTCGATGTGCGCGATGACGGCCTGCGTGACCTCAACCGGCGACAGCCGCTTGTCGCGGTAGGCGGCCGAGAGTTCCTGCGCGGAGAGGTCGTTGAGCGAAGAAGAAGACACGTCGGCGCTCATCCCCACGACAGGGCCGACAGGTCGTTCACGAAGATCGGGTTCTCCTTCCAGAGGCCCTTCACGTTCTTCTTCGCGATGGTCGGGAACTGCGGCTGGTAGAGGAAGCCGTTGGCCGCATCGGTGGCCAGCAGCTTCTGCGCTTCGCCCAGCAGCTTGTTGCGCTCGGCGGCGTTGCCCGTGGCCTTGATCTTGTCGAACAGCGTGTTGAAGGCCTTCGACTGGTAGCCCCAGTAGTAGTCGGGCTTGGCGTAGTTGCCTAGGTCGAAGGGCTCGACGTGCGAAATGATCGACAGGTCGTAGTCCTTGTTGCCGTAGGTGCCGCTCAGCCACTGCGCCCACTCGACGTTCTGCACCTTCACCGTGATGCCGATCTTGGCCAGCTGGGCCACGATCACCTCGCCGCCCTGGCGCGCATAGGGTGGCGGCGGCAGGGTCATGGTGAGTTCGAGAGGCGTCTTCACGCCGGCCTCCGCCAGCAGCTTCTTGGCTTTCTCGATGTCGAACGGATTGATCGCGGTGGTGTCGACATAGCCCGCAGCGCCCGGCACGTAGTGGCTGCCAATCGGTACGCCGAAGCCGTCGGCCGCGCCTTCGATCACCGCCTTGCGGTCGATGGCCGCGAGGATGGCGCGGCGCACGCGCACGTCGTCCAGCGGCTTTTTCTTGTTGTTGATCGACAGGATGGTCTTGGCGCGCGAGCCGGCCAGGATGGTCTGGAACTGCGGGTTGTTCTTGAACTGCGGCACCACGCGCGTGCCGATGCGCGTGAATACATCGACGTCACCGGCCAAGAGCGACGCGGCCTGCGCGGCGGCGTCGGCAATGAAGCGGAACGTGACCTTGTTGATCTTTGCGGTGCCGGGGCTGCGGAAACCGTCCCACTTGCTGAGCGTGAGCGAAGAGCCCTTGGCCCAGCTGTCAAGCTTGTAGGGGCCGGTGCCGACCGGCTTGGTGGCATTGGTGTCGGCGCTCTTGGGCTCGACGATGACGGCGGTGGCCTGGCCCAGCACAAAGGGCAGGTCGGGGTCGATCTCCTTGTTGATGATCACCACGGTGTAGTCGTCGACCACCTGCGTGCTCAGGTTCGCGAACGTGCGCTTGTCCTTGTTGGTGCTCTTCTCGCTGCCGGCCCGGTCGAAGGCGAACTTCACCGTGTTGGCGTTGAACGGTTCGCCGTTCTGGAACTTGACGCCGCGCTTGAGCTTGAAGGTGTAGGTCTTCAGGTCGGGCGAGACTTCCCAGCTTTCGGCCAGGAGCGGCGTCACGTTGCCGTCGGCGTTGATCTTGGTGAGCGTCTCCAGGATGTTGTAGTGCACGACCTCGGCAATCGCGGCCGCGGCACCGGCGGTTGGATCGAGGCCCGGCGGCTCGAGCGCCATGCCAATCACGATGGCGTCCTTCCGTCCCTGCGCGATGCCGGCGACGGGAGAGGCCAGCGCAACAGTGGCGCCGGCGGTGGCAAGGAGGGTGCGACGGTTCAACATACGTTGTGATCTCCGGAAAAACGGTGAGTGTGCGAATGACTGCTTCCAGTGTGCGGCCGCCCCGAATGGAGGCACGGCGGCACGAAGGAAGGACACGCAGCACGAAAGATGCCACGCGCGCAGCAAAGTCATTCTCTCGCAGCAGGCGCCTTGGCGCTGGGCCGCAGAGGCGGTTTTTCCTCGGGACGTTCCCGGATGCCCGCCTCAGCTCCAGGAGAGCGCGGCAATGTCGTTGACGAAGATTGGCGTGTCTTTCCAGAGCCCGCGCAGGTTGCGCGCCGCCACCGTGATGAACTGCGGCTGGTACAGGAATACATTGGCCGCGTCCTCGGCCAGGAGGCGCTGCGCATCGCCCAGGTAGCGCAGCCGATCAGCGGTGCGCGCGCTGTTGCGCGCCTTGTCGAACAGCTCGTTGAACCTGGCCGACTGGTAGCCCCAGTAGTACTCGGGCTTGGTGTAGTTCACGAGGTCGAAGGGCTCGACGTGCAGGATGAGAGAAAGGTCGTAGTTCTTGTTGCCGTAGGTGCCGCTGATCCACTGGGCCCACTCGACGTTCTGGATCTTTGCGACGATGCCCACCTTGGCCAGCTGCGCGGCGATGAGCTCGCCGCCCTGCCGCGCATAGGGCGGCGGTGGGAGCACGAAGTCGAGTTCGAGCGGCGTCTTCACGCCGGCCTCGGCAAGCAGCAGCTTCGCATTCTCGACGTTGAACGGGTTGATGCCTGTCGTGTCGACATAGCCCGGCGCGCCGGGCACATAGTGGCTGCCGATGGCGACGCCGCGGCCATCCGCGGCGGCTTCAATCACCGCCTTGCGGTCGATGGCGGCGGCAATCGCGCGACGCACGCGAACATCGTCGAGCGGCTTGCGCCTGTTGTTGATGGCAAGGATGGTCTTGCCGCGCGAGGCATTGAAAACCACCTGGAAGCGCTTGTCGTTCTGGAACTGCGGCAGACTGCGTGACACCGAGGCGTGCGGAAACAGGTCGACATCGCCCGAGAGCAGCGCCGTCGTCTGCGCGGCCGGTTCGGAGATGAAGCGGAAGCTCGCCTTGCGGATCTGCACCGTGTCGGCGTTGCGCCAGCCCTCCCACTTGGCGAGTACGATGGCCGAGCCCTTGGCCCAGTTGTCGAGCTTGTAGGGGCCGGTGCCGACCGGCTTGGTGGCATTCGACTCCACAGTCTTCGGCTCAACCATGATGGCGGAGGCCTGGCCCAAGAGGAAGAGCAGTTCGGGCTCGATCTCCTTGTTGATCAGCACCACAGTATGTTCGTCGACCACCTGCGCCGCGATGTTGGTGAAGGTGCGCTTGTCCTTGTTGGTGCTGTTGGCTGCGGCGGCGCGGTCGAACGAGAACTTCACCGTGTTGGCGTTGAACGGTTCGCCGTTCTGGAACTTGACGCCGCGCTTCAGCTTGAAGGTGTAGGTCCTGAGATCGGGCGAGATTTCCCAGCTCTCGGCCAGCAGCGGCGTCACGCTGCCGTCGGAGTTGATCTTGGTGAGTGTTTCGAAGACGTTGTAGAGCACCACCTCCGCAATCTCGGCACCTGCCTTGACCGTAGGGTCGAGGCCCGTGGGCTCCAGCGTGAGCGCCAGCACCAGCGCGTCCTTTTTTCGCTGCGCCAATGCAATCGTCGGCAGCGCGACGGGGGCCAGGGCCGCGGCGCCGGTGGCAAGCAGGGTGCGTCGTTTGAGCATGAAGCGATGTCCTCGGAACAGGGGGCAGGCATCTTCAGCGACACGGCGACGGGGCGCAACCAGATGCTTATGACGCACTCATCCTAGAGCTGCTCCGCGACGCTTCGATGTCATCAGGCCATGGCCTGCCTGAAGAGACTCAGGCCGCCAGCAGCGTGCCGCCGGTGGGTGTGCGCGGCACCGCGTCGAGCAGCGTGCGCGTGTACGGATGCTGCGCATTGCGGAACAGCTCGCCAGGCGGGCCCTGCTCGACGATCTTGCCTTTCCACACCACGCAGACCTCGTCGCACAGGTGGTTCACCACGGCGAGGTCGTGGCTGATGAGCAGGTAGCTGATGCCGAACTGCTGCTGCAGGTCCTGCATGAGGTTAAGCACCTGGGCCTGCACCGACACGTCGAGCGCGCTCACGGGTTCGTCGGCCACGATGAGCTTGGGGCGCGTGATGAGCGCGCGTGCAATCGCGATGCGCTGGCGTTGCCCGCCAGAGAATTCGTGTGGGTACTTGTCCATGTCGGTGGTGCGCAAGCCCACGGCCGCCAGCGCCTCCGAGGCGCGCTCGCGCTGCACGGCACGGCTTGTCTCGGCCAGCGCCTCGAGCGGCTCGGCCACGATGCGCGCCACGGTCTGGCGCGGATCGAGCGAGCCGTAGGGGTCCTGGAACACCATCTGGAAGTCGCGCCGTGCCACGCGGAGTTCGCTCCGGGGCAGCTGGTGCAGGTCGCGGCCCAGCATGCGCACGCTGCCCGACGTCGGGGTGTCGAGCGCCATCACCAGGCGAGCGATGGTCGACTTGCCCGAGCCCGATTCGCCGACGATGCCCAGGCTGCGGCCGGCCGCGACCTTGAAGCTGACGCCGTTGAGCGCCTTCACGGTCGGCGGCGGGCCGAAGAGTTTTTCGCGCGGCAGTGCGTAGTGGCGAACGAGGTCCGTCACCTCGAGCAGGGGCTGGTTGCTGGTAGGGTGGCTCATGGTGCGAGTGCGCCTTCCGCCGCAATTTCCTCGAGCCGGATGCAGCGCACGGCGTGGTCGTGCCGCAATATCGTGGGCGGTGGCCGGGTCGCGTGGCAGGCATCGACCGTGTACTTGCAGCGCCCGGCAAAAGGGCAGCCCGGCGGCAGGTCGACGAGTTCGGGCACGCTGCCGCGAATGGTGGCCAGGCGAATGCCGCGCGGCGCGCCAAGCGCCGGCCGCGCTGCGAACAGGCCCTGCGTGTAGGGATGTGCGCGCTCGGCAAACACGGTTTCGGTAGGGCCGCTCTCGACCACGCTCCCGCCGTACATCACCAGCATTTTCGAGACGGTCTGGGCAATGACGCCGAGGTCGTGCGAGATCAGGATCAGCGCCATGCCGCGCTCGGCAACGAGACCCTGGATGAGATCGAGGATCTGCTTCTGGATGGTGACGTCGAGCGCGGTGGTGGGTTCGTCGGCAATCAGCAGGTCGGGGCCGCAGGCCAGGGCCATGGCAATGCCGATGCGCTGGCGCTGGCCGCCCGAGAATTGGTGCGGATAGGCATCGAGCCGCGAAGCCGCATCCGGAATGCCCACGCGCTCGAGCAGCGCCAGCACTTCCGTGCGCGCTTCGGCGCCCGTGAGCCCGCGGTGCAGCCGCAGCGGCTCGCCGACCTGGCGCGCGATGGTGTGCACCGGATTCAGCGCCGTCATCGGCTCCTGGAAGATCATGCCGATGCGGTTGCCGCGGATCTGGCACATGGCTTTTTCGTCCCGGCCGACGAGTTCGGTGCCGTCGAAGCGGATGCTGCCGGTGACCTTGGCGGTGGACGGCAGCAGGCCCATCAGCGACTGCACCGTGATCGACTTGCCGCAGCCCGATTCGCCGACGATGCCCAGCGTTTCGCCGCGCTCGAGCGTGAAGCCAATGCCGCGCACGGCCTCGGCGGGGCCGCGCTGCGTTTGCAGTTCGACGTGCAGGTCCTTGACTTCGAGAAGAGGCATATCGCTTATCGGGCGCGCGCAAGGCGCGGGTCGAGCAGGTCGCGCAGCCCGTCGCCGAGCAGGTTGAGGCCCAGCACCGCCATCGCGATGGCCATGCCGGGAAACACCGCGAGCAGCGGCGACTGGAACATCATCGTCTGCGCCTCGCTGAGCATCCGGCCCCACGAGGGCTGCGGCGGCTGCGTGCCCAGTCCGAGGTAGGAGAGGGCGGCCTCGGCCAGGATGGCAATCGCGAAGCGGATGGTGATCTGCACGATCAGCACGGCCGAGATGTTGGGCAGCACGTGCTGCATCGTGATGGCGAACGAGCCCTTGCCGCAGGCGCGCGCGGCGGCCACGTATTCGCGCGACCAGATGGCGTTGGCTGACGCCCGCGTGATTCGCGCAAACGTCGGGATGTTGTAGATGCCGATCGCGATGATCGCGTTGACGATGCCGGCGCCGAACACGGCCGTCATCATGATGGCCGACAGAATGGCCGGGAAGGCGAGCGAAAAGTCGGTGAGCCGCATGATCGCTTCCTCGACCCAGCCGCGGCGCGCCGCGGCAAGCAGGCCCAGCGCCGTGCCGACGACAAGGCCGATGCCCACCGCGATCACGCCCACCAGGATGGATGCGCGCGCGCCCACCAGCAGCAGCGAGGCGACGTCGCGCCCGTAGGTGTCGGTGCCCAACCAATGAGAGCCCGACGGCGGCTTGAGCTTGCTGGCCATGTCCATCTCGTAGGGCGACCAGGGTGTCCACACCAGCGAAACGAAGGCGGCCAGTAGAAGGAGCAGCGTCAGCGCGCCGCCGAGCACGAAGCTGCGGTGCCGTAGCGCTCGGCGCCAGAAGCCCGGCACCTTGAGCGCCGCTGCGCTCGAAACGGTCATCGCCGTCATATGTCGCTTGCCTTGATGCGCGGGTCGATCACGGCGTAGAGCACGTCGACCACGAAGTTCACGATGACCACCAGCGCCGCGAGCAGCATCACGCAATTGCGCACCACGATCAGGTCGCGGTTGCTGATGGCTTGGAAGATCAGCCGGCCGAGGCCCGGCAGGTAGAACACGTTTTCCACCACGATGGTGCCGGCCAGCAGTTCGGAAAACTGCATGCCCATGACCGTGACCACTGGAATCATCGCGTTGCGCAGCACGTGGGTCCAAAGCACCGCACGCTGCGAAACGCCCTTGGCGCGCGCGGTGCGAACGAAGTCTTCCCGCATCACTTCGAGCACCGCCGAGCGCGTGATGCGCGCGAGGATCGCGGCCTGCACCACCGCCAGCGACAGGGCCGGCAGCAGCAGTGACTTGATGCCCGCGAAGATGCCTTCGCTCCAGCCCTCGAAGCCGCCGGCCGAGAACCACTGCAGCTGAACCGAGAACACCAGGATCAGCAGAATGGCGAACCAGAAATTGGGAATGGCGATGCCCACCTGCGTGAGGCCCATCAGGCCCACGTCGCCGAGCTTGTTGTGGCGCGCGGCGGCAGTCACGCCCACCAACAGCGCGAGCACCGTGGTCAAGGCCATCGCGAGCAGCGCGAGCGGTACGGTGAGCGCGAGCCGCTCCAGGATCAGGTCGAGCACCGGCGAGCTGTAGGCGTAGCTGTCGCCCAGGTTGCCCGTCAAAAGGCCGGCAATCCAGTGCCAATAGCGGGTGCAGGCGGGCTGGTCGAGGCCGAGCTTGGTGGCGAGGGCGGCCACCGCCTCAGGCGCTGCGTCGGGCCCCATGAGCATCTGCGCGGCATTGCCGGGCAGGATCTCCAGGACGAGGAAGACTATGACCGAAGCGCCGATCAACGTGGCGATCAGCGTGGTGAGGCGCTTGAGAATGAACAGGCTCATAGGGCGGGGCGCAGCATAACCCGACTCCTGCAACAAGCGTGCCTTGTTCGCGATAATCGGGTATGGCCCTCATGATCACCGACGAATGCATCAACTGCGATGTCTGCGAGCCCGAGTGCCCGAACGATGCAATCTACATGGGCGCGGAGTTCTACGAGATCGACCCGCACAAGTGCACCGAATGCGTCGGCCACTTCGACGAGCCGCAGTGCGTGCAGGTGTGCCCCGTCGCGTGCATTCCGATCCATCCGGAGCACGTGGAAAGCCGCGAGACGCTGTGGCAGAAGTTCGAGCGGCTCGCCGCGGCCAAGGCCGCCGCGGCTGCCGCTGCTTCAGAGCCGCAGCCGCGGACCGAGACGCCCTCAGCTGGCGCTTGAGTCGGACGAGGGTTTCCGCTTTTTCTTCTTGCTGCCCTCGACCGGGGCAGATGCCTGTTTTCCATCGGCCGAGCCGCTGAAGCGCGCGCTCGACTTGTGCGGCTCGGCGCCGAGTTTTTGCGCCCGTGCCCGCGCCAGCTGCTCGGAGGACGCGAGCCGGCGCTCGATGATGGCGGCTTGCCGTGCCTCATGGGCCGACCTTCGGCTGCGCTCGTAGGTTTCTTTTTCCTGGGACAGCCGAATGCGCTCCAGCTGGTCGGCGCGCGTTTCGGCCCTGTGCGTTCCGGCCTCCGAGGCACGGCGGTCTGCATCTGTGCGCGCGTCGTCGACTTTCACCGGTCTTCCGCCCTCGCAGGGACGGTCAGTGTAGCTGTTGCCGCATCGGTAGGCTTCGGCCTTTCCTTGCGCAGCGGCGGACAGGCAGAAAGCACCAGAGGCTATCAAAAAGATAGCACTGGCTGTTTTTCCGGCGGTCGATTTTCTTTTCATTTCTTTTTCTCTCCCTTTTCTCTCGCTCTCCCGCGCACTGGGGCCGGCTGACTAGGGGGCGGCGGGCGCGCCTCCATCGCCGGGCTCTCGCCGCGGCGGTTTGGGCCGGGGCGGTTTGCTCGTGTGAATGATCAGGGTGGCTTTTTCCATCTCGCCCGCCACCAGTGCGGGTGCCGCGTGCAGGGTGCGCGCAATGGCGTCTTCGATGGCTTCGCGCTGCTCCTTCAGCGGCTTCTTGAGCACCCAGTTGATGACCTCCGACTTCACGCCAGGATGGCCGATGCCCAAGCGCAGGCGCCAGTAGTCGCCGGTGCCCAGCTGTGCGTGGATGTCGCGCAGGCCGTTGTGGCCGGCATGGCTCCCGCCGAATTTGAGCTTGGCCTGGCCGGGCACCACGTCGAGCTCGTCGTGCACCACGAGGATTTCTTCGGGCGCAATCTTGAAGAACCGTGCAAGCGCGCCCACCGATTTTCCCGACAGGTTCATGAAGGTCTGCGGCTCCAGGAGCCAAACGCTTTGCCCGTTGATGTTCGCGCGTGCCGCGAGGCCGTGATAGCTGCGCTCGGGCGCGAGATTGAGTTTCCAGTCGCGCGCCAGGGCGTCGATCCACCAGAAGCCTGCGTTGTGCCGGGTGGCTTCGTATTCAGGACCCGGGTTACCGAGGCCGACAAACAACTTGATCATGAGGGGAATTATCTCGCCGGCCCCAAAGCAAAAGGCCCGCACGAGGCGGGCCTTTTGCAGGGACGCGAAGGAAATTACTTCTTCGCGGCGGGCTTTGCGGTCTTGGCGGCAGGCTTGCCGTTGGCAGCCGGTGCGGCGCCTTCGGCTGGTGCGGCGCCTTCAGCGGCAGCTGCCGGCTCTTCGGCGACCAGCGGCGGCACGGCCGACACGACGACCGGGTTCAGCTTGCCGTGGCTCACGAACTTCACGCCCTTGGGCAGCTTGATGTCGTTGACGTGCAGCGTGGCGTTCTTCTTCAGGCCGGAGAGATCGATCTCGATGAACTCGGGCAGGTCGGTCGGCAGGCAGCTGATTTCGAGCTCGGTCATCACGTGGTTCACGAGATTGTGGTCGAGCTTGACGGCGTCGGACTCTTCTTCACCCTTGAAGTGGAGCGGCACCTTCATGTGCAGGCGGGTCTTGGCGTCGACGCGTTGGAAGTCGATGTGTTGCACCAGCTGACGGAACGGGTGGTACTGCACGTCGCGCAGCAAAACCTTGCTGGTGGCGCCGCCGAGTTCCATTTCGAGGATCGACGAGTGGAAGGCTTCCTTCTTGAGGGCGTGCCACAGCGCGTTGTGATCGAGCTCGATCAGCTGGGGCTGGCCTTCACCACCGTAGACGATACCGGGCGTCTTGCCCGAGATGCGGAGACGGCGGCTCGCACCCGTGCCCTGCTTTGCGCGCTCAAAAGCGACGAATTTCATAACAACTCCTGTGAGAGTCCACCGCGACCAGTGCGACTCCGGTTCAACAAGGGCGCCGTTCCGTAAAAAAGGAAGGTGGCGCCCGCTTTTTGCTCGGTCAGAACAGGTTGTCCTGGTCCGAGAACAAACTCATCACCGACTCGCCCTTGGCAATGCGCTGGATCGTTTCGGCGATCAGCGGTGCCACGGAGAGTTGGCGGACCTTCCCGCACGCCAAGGCGCCGTCGGAAAGGGGAATGGTGTTGGTCACGACCACTTCGTCGAGCGCGGAGTGGGTGATGCGCTCGATGGCCGGGCCAGAGAAGATCGGGTGCGTGCAATAAGCGTAGACGCTCTTGGCGCCGCGCTCCTTGAGCACCTCGGCCGCTTTGACCAGCGTGCCGGCGGTGTCGATCATGTCGTCCATGATCACGCAGTTGCGGCCGTCGATCTCGCCGATCACGTTCATGACCTCGCTCACGTTGGCCTTCGGGCGGCGCTTGTCGATGATGGCGAGGTCGCAGTTGAGTTGCTTGGCCAGCGCGCGTGCACGCACCACGCCGCCAACGTCGGGCGAAACCACGATCAGGTCTTCGTAGTTCTTCTGGCGCAGGTCGCCCAAGAGCACCGGCGACGCGTAGATGTTGTCGACCGGAATGTCGAAGAAGCCCTGGATCTGGTCGGCGTGAAGGTCCATGGTGAGCACGCGCTCGACGCCCACGGTTTCCAGCAGGTTGGCCACCACCTTGGCCGAGATCGGCACGCGGCTCGAGCGCGGGCGGCGGTCCTGGCGGGCATAGCCGTAATAGGGAATCACCGCGCTGATCCGCTCGGCCGATGCGCGCTTGAGCGCGTCGACCATGATCAGCAGTTCCATCAGGTTCTCGTTGGTCGGTGCGCAGGTCGACTGCACCACGAACACGTCGCGCGCCCGCACGTTCTGGTTGATCTCGACGGTGACTTCACCGTCGGAGAAGCGACCCACGCGTGCGGCACCCAGCGAGGTGCCGAGGTTGTGCGCGATTTCCGCGGCCAGGCCAGGATTGGCGTTACCGGTGAAAACCATGAAATCAGGGTGATTAGCCTGCATGAGCGCGTCCCGGCAGTGCGAATTGGCTTTTAGGAAGCCGCCAAAGAGTTTGAGTCGTGGCGACCCAGGGGCCGCCAATTATTGCAGCGGGTGGGCTGCAAAAGAAGCACTGCGGCCGGTGGGCCGCAGTTTGAAGCGCTGCGGCGGTTAAACCGCAGCCTGAAGAGCGCTGCGGCGGGTGAGACCGCAGCCTGAAAAGATTTGGCAGGGGAGAAAGGATTCGAACCTTTGCATGCTGGAATCAAAATCCAGTGCCTTAACCAACTTGGCGACTCCCCTACACGGGTCGATGGTTTTCACCATCAACCGTTATATGTCGCATCGGACCTTAACGATCCGATCATCTTCAGGTCGCCCATCCCCAAAGTGGATGAACGGCCAAATTGCTGCATTGACGAACCTGCCAGCCCGCTGGGGCTTTGGCCAGTTCCGCTTTTTGCGGCCCTTGCGGCATTTTCGCGAATACCGAACTTCCGGAGCCGGTCATCCGGGCTTTCAGTCCTTGGGCGCCGAGCCATTCGATGGCGTCGGAGACCGCGGGGCAAAGCCGCTCTGCAACCGGCTGCAGGTCGTTGTGGCCGAAGTCGAAAACCTTGAAAGCGCTGCTTTCTGGGTCTTGGGCTTCAAGCTGTTCGCTATCTGCAGCAAAGCCCGAGATTATAGCAACAGGAGTTGCGCGTTGAAGCTCCGGCGCAGAAAAAATTAGCCGGGTGTCGAGTCCCTCGGGTGGCTTGACCACCACGAACCTTGCAGAAGGGATGTCCACAGGGGTGATTTTTTCGCCGATTCCCTCAACCCACGCGTTGCGCCCGCCGAGGAAAAACGGCACGTCGGCGCCCAGTTTCACGCCAATTTCGCCCAGCCGGCTCAGGGGCAAGTCCAGCTTCCACAGCCGGTTGAGAGCCAAAAGGCAGGTCGCGGCATCGGAAGAACCGCCGCCCATGCCGGCCTGCGCCGGCACCTGCTTGGCAATGCCGATGTGGGCACCCTGGCCGGGCGCCGCATGCGCCTGAAGCGCGCGCGCCGCACGCAGGACCAGATCGTCGGGCGGCAGTTCGGTCGTCAGGTCTTCGCGGCTGAGCTGGCCGTCGTGGCGCAATTCGACGTGGAGCGTGTCGCACCAGTCGATCAGCATGAAGACCGATTGCAGCAGGTGGTAGCCGTCTTCGCGCCGGCCGGCGATGTGCAAGAAGAGGTTGAGCTTGGCCGGTGCGGGAAGGTCGTAGATCGCCTTCATGACCGTTCGAACACGATGCGCAGGTCCGCCGTGGGGCTCGGAGCTTCGCGGGTGGCCTGCAGGCGGCCGTTCGCGATTTGCCCAAGGTCGGGACGCCAGCCGGGCACACGGTCGTCGCGGCCCGCAAGCCAGCCGAAGAGCGCGCCCACGGGGATCGCGGCGCCGGTGGCAGCTTCGATCAGCGCATCGACGGATTCGTAGCGCCGAGTCTCGCTGCCATTCTTGAGCAGGGCTTCGCCCGGTGACCAGTGCAATTGGGCCAGCGTGCTGCCGATCGGGCTCGTGAGCGAGAGTTCGCCCGATTCGGGGGAGCCGCGCAATTCGAACAAGGCAGAGAAGGTTTGCACAGGCTGGCTGTCGATACGCAGCGACATGCGGCCGCTCCATGCGTCCGTGCCTTGGGGCCGCGTGCCGCTCGGGATCTGCGCGCAGCCGGCCGCGAGCAGCATTGCTGCAACGCCCGCCGCCAGCATGCTCCGGCGGCCACCATTGAGCCTGGGAGAAAGCATCGCCGTCACGGCTTGACCCGCAAGCGCTTGAGCGTCTCCTGCAGGGTCTCGTTTTCAGCGTCGCTCAACAAGGCTTCCTTCCAGATGACGACCGCGCGGTCCTTTTGGCCGGTGGCCCAGAGCACTTCGCCAAAGTGCGCGCCAATTTCCGGATCGGGCCGGGTCTTGTAGGCGGCTTCGAGGATGCGGATGGCTTCGGTCGTGTTGCCCAACCGGAATTCCACCCAACCCAGGCTGTCGGCAATGAACGGATCTTCGGGCGCCAGCTGCACCGCTTTCTGGATCAGCGTGCGCGCCTCGTCGAGCCGGATTTTGCGATCGGCGAAAGAGTAGCCGAGCGCGTTGTAGGCGTTCTGGTTCTCAGGCTTGAGCTCGATCAGCCGGCGCAGCAACCGCTCCATTTCATCGAGGCGATTCAGCTTTTCGGCCACCATGGCCTGGTCGTAGACCAGGTCGCTGTCATTGGGAGCAGCTGCTGAAGCTTGGGCCAGCATGTCGTAGGCCGCCTGGAATTGCTTGGCATCGCGCAGCAGCTGCACTTCGGCCAGGAATTTCTGCTTCTTGTCCTCCGCTGTGCGCTCGGGCAGGCCGCGCACGAGTTCGCGTGCTTGGGGCAGCTTGCCCTGCCGCGCCAGCAGGCCCGCGCGGCGCGTTTGCGCAACTACCAGTTCGTCGGTGCTATCGACGCGTGCAAGCCAGCGCTCCGCGGCCGTGAAGTCCTTGCGGCGTTCGGCCAACTGCGACAGAACGAGGTAGGCCTGTGTGGTGCCGCGCTGGCGATCTTCCGCATCTTTCTGGTTGGCCGCCAGATCGACATAGCGCTTGAGCGACGTTTCGGCCGCCGCGTCCTGCCGGGCCTGAGCCTGGAGGCTGCCGAGCAGCAGCCAGGGTTCGGCCAATTCGGGCCTGGCCGTGGTGAGTGCCTGCAATTGCGCTGTGGAATCGGCGTAGCGGCGGTTCTCGACCAGCACGCGCGCATAGGCAATGCGCAGGTCCGGCGAGGCCTTGGGGTTGTTGGCCAGATGGCGCGTGACGATTGGTTCCGCGAGCGGCTGGCCCGGGTCGATCATCTCGAGCGCCAGCGCGGCCGGGGCGTCTGAGGCGGGGTCGAGCTGCTGGCCCTTGAACGCGGCATCCAGTGCGCCGGAGGTGTCGCCGGCATTCAGGCGCAAGCGCCCGACCGTCGCCCAGGCCAGTCCGCCGGTGGTGGGGCTCTTGAGTTCGTCGACCAGCGCCTGCTCGACCACCGACGCAGCCAGTTTCTTGTCGGAGGCGCGCGAATAGTTGCGCGCGATCACCGCCATCAGCATCGGCCGCTCGATCTGCGGCGTGGCCGCGATTTCGGCTCGCAGCGGCTCGACGGTTTCACTGATTCGGTTGAGTGCAATCAGGATCTGGAGCTCGATGCGGCGTGCATCGCGCGAGTTGGGCAGCGTTTCCTGCCATGCCCGCGCGGCCGCAAGCGCTGCGTCGCCGGAGCGCGATTGAAGGGCGATTTCGACAGCGCGCTGAAACAGCTTGCCGTCGCGCAACCGTCGGGCCGCGTCGAGCACCAGCGCGTAGCCCGATCCGGGGTCGCCCGCGCGCGTGGTCATCTCGCCCATCAGGATTTCGTAGAACAGCTCCGCGGTCAGGGCCGAGGGCTGCGCGATGGGTTCGCTGGCAAGCTTTGCATCGGTCGGCTTCGCGGCGGCGGGCGTCGGCGCGGGCCTTGTCCCCCGGGGTGAGGTCGGCCGCTCGATGATGGGTGCCGGACTCTTGGGCGAGGCAGGGTCGGAGGTTTGCGCTTGAACGGCACAAGCCAACAAGACGAGAGACGCGGCCGCCGCAAGGCGGTGTCGGCGGAGCGATGGAATCATCGAACCATAATAATCCAAGCTTTTGAGCCAGCATTACGTGGGGCTTCGTAGCAGCCCGGAGTTTTCAATTTCATGCCTGAGCTTCCAGAAGTCGAAGTGACGCGGCGCGGTTTTGCCGAACGCATCGCTGGTGCACGCATCGATGTGGTTCGCATCGGCAAGCCCCTGCGTTGGGCACTCATGGTCGCGCCCGAGGCGCTGGCCGGACGGCGGGTGCTGCAGGTGCGCCGGCGCGGCAAATACCTGCTGATCGACCTGGACCGCGGCCTGCTGCTGCTGCACCTGGGCATGTCGGGAAGCCTGCGCTTCGACGGGGCGCTTCCCGCACCCGGGGTTCACGACCACTTCGACCTGGTCACCGACCGCGGCACGCTGCGGCTCAACGATCCGCGCCGCTTCGGTGCCGTGGTCTACGTGGAGGACGAGGCGGCGCCGTGGGCCATCAAGCTGCTCGGCGGCCTCGGCATGGAGCCACTGGGCGAAGAGTTCGACCTGGATGCGTTTCATGCTGGCCTTCGCAAGCGCCGGACGGCAGTCAAGCAGGTGCTGCTCGCCGGCGACGTGGTGGTGGGCGTCGGCAACATCTATGCGTCCGAGGCGCTGTTCCAGGCCGGCATTCGCCCGACGCTGTCGGCCGCGCGCATCAGCCGGCCGCGCGCTGCCAAGCTCCATGCGGCAGTGCGCGAAATATTGGCCAGGGCAGTGGAAAAGGGCGGCAGCACGCTGCGCGACTTCTCCAATGTCGACGGGCAGAACGGCTACTTTCAGCTCGAAGCGACGGTTTATGGCCGGGCCGGCGAGCCTTGTCGGGTCTGCGCAACGCCAATCCGGCAGCTGCGCCAGGGCCAGCGCTCGACTTACTATTGCCCGAATTGTCAAAAATAGTGTTTCAGCACCCGCGTTCGAATATCCTGCAAACGGTTGCCCCACAGCTTGCGATGCTATATTTGTAAACTGTTTCTTACATATTCCCTTTGAGCCGCTCTTTCAATCAACAACTCGATCAGCACGGTGCCTGGCGAAGCAATTTTGCGCATCGCCTCCAGTGGCTGACCCGCTGGCTGACCGAAAACGAGCTGCTCGACCAGGCCGTGGCCGAGCGCCTGCGCGGCCTGGAGCTGCAGATTCGCAACAGCAAGGTCATGGTGGCCTTCGTGGCCGAGTTCTCGCGCGGCAAGTCGGAGCTGATCAACGCGATCTTCTTTGCGGGCTATGGGCGGCGCATCATGCCGGCCAGCGCAGGGCGCACGACGATGTGCCCGACCGAACTGGGCTATGACGCCGCGCAGGCGCCCAAGCTGCGCCTGCTGCCGATCGAAACCCGCCTGGAACCCCATTCGCTCACGCACTGGCGCGAAAAACCAACGCGCTGGACCGAGATCGCGATCGACATGGACAACGCCGAGCAGCTCGCGCAGGCCATGGGCAAGGTGGCCGAAGTGCGCTGGGTCAGCAAGGACGAAGCGCACGGGCTGGGCTTCTGGAACGAAGAGACGCCGGACGACAACCCGGTGCAGGACGCCGAAGGCCGGGTCGAGATTCCGCGCTGGCGTCATGCGATTTTGAACATGCCGCATCCCTTGCTGGAGCAGGGGCTGGTGATTCTCGACACCCCGGGTCTGAACGCGATTGGCGCCGAACCCGAACTCACGGTGAGCCTGATCCCGCAGGCGCATGCGGTGGTCTTCATCCTGGGCGCCGAGACCGGCGTCACGCGATCCGACTTGTCCATCTGGCGCGAGCACCTGGTCACAGAAAGCGAAGGCAGCGACACGCGCTTCGTGGTGCTCAACAAGATCGACACCATGTGGGATTCGCTCAGCACGCCCGCACAGATCGACCTGCAGATCGAGCGCCAGCGTGAAGTGGCGGCCAGGTTTCTCGAGGTACCGCTCGTGCAGGTGCTGCCGGTGTCGGCGCAGAAGGGCCTGCAAGCCAAGATCCAGCGCGACGCGCGGCTGCTCGACGCCAGCCGCCTGCCGGCGCTCGAGACGCTGCTCGCCGACGGCGTGCTCGGCAAGCGCGAAACGATGCTGCGGCTTGCCGTTGATGCCGGCATGGTGGCGTTGCGGGCCGAAGCCGAGCGCATTCTCAAGGTGCGCCAGCGCGACCTGTCGGAGCAGGCGCTGGAGCTGCAGGGCCTGCGCGGCAAGAACATCTCGGTCATTCGCCACATGCGTGGGCGCATCGACCAGGAACAGACCGAGTTCGAGGGCAGCAACACGCGCATCCTGGCCCTGCGCTCGGTGCAGGGCAAGCTGCTGCGCGAGGTGTATGCCGTGCTCGGCCGCACCGCCCTCAAGGCTGACATGGTGCGGCTTTCGGGCGCGCTCAAGCGCCCGGGCATCAAGCTCAACGTGCGCAAGGTATACGGCGAGACTTTCGACGCGCTGCGCAACAACCTGCGTGAAGTGCAAGCGACCACGGCCGAAATCCAGTCGATGCTGCACGCCACGTTCCGCCAGCTGAACGCAGAGCAGGGCTTTAACTTGCAAGCACCCGCCGAGCCGGACCTGAGCAGCTTCGAACAGGAGCTGAGCCAGATCGAACGCAGCCATATTCACTATCTGGGCGTCGGCAATCTGCTGAAGCTGGCGCAAGCGGACTTCTGCGACAAGCTCGTGCGTGCGCTTGCGAGCCGCCTGCGGCTGGTCAACGAAGCGGCAATGACCGAGGTGGAGCGCTGGAGCAAGGGCGCCAGTGCGCAGATCGATGCTCAACTGAAGGAGCGCCGCCGCAACTTCACCAAGCGCATCGAGGCGATCGAGCGCATCCAGAATGCGGCCGGCAACCTCGACGAACGCCTGCTCGAACTTTCCGTGCAGGAGAGCAGCCTGGCCGAGTTGCATGTGCGGCTGCAGGAATTCACTTCGATGATCACGCAACAGGGAAGGCCGGCCGCCGCGGCCGCCGCCATCGGCGAACTGCGTGCGGCCTGAACCTACGGTGTTGTCCGCCGCGGCCAGCCAACTGCAATCATCCACCGAGTTCTCCGAGCAGATCGTGGCGTGGCAGCGCAGCCATGGCCGCAGCGAACTGCCGTGGCAGAACACGCGAGATCCCTACCGCGTGTGGCTTTCGGAAGTCATGCTCCAGCAGACCCAGGTCTCGACGGTGCTCGGGTACTTCGCACGCTTTCTCGAACGCTTTCCGAACGTGTCGGCACTGGCTGCGGGCACCGAGGACGAGGTGTTCGGACTCTGGAGCGGCCTGGGCTACTACAGCCGCGCGCGCAACATGCACCGCTGTGCACAGGAGGTGGTGGCGCGCTTCGGCGGCGAGTTCCCGCGCACGGCCGCCGAGCTCACGACTTTGCCCGGCATCGGCCGCTCCACCGCCGCGGCGATCGCGGCCTTCTGCTTTGGTGAGCGGGTCGCGATTCTCGACGGCAACGTCAAGCGCGTGCTGACCCGCATCCTCGGCTTTGGCGGCGACATGTCCTCGTCCGCTCAGGAACGCGCGCTGTGGGATCAGGCCACGGAACTGCTACCGCCCGCCGAGCAGAAAGAAGCCATCGCGAGCTACACGCAAGGAGTGATGGACCTGGGCGCCACGGTCTGCCTGCCGCGCAAGCCGAGCTGCATGATCTGCCCGGTGAACCCCAGCTGCGTCGCACTGACGGAAGGGCAGCCCGAGCGCTACCCGGTCAAGACCCGCAAGCTGAAGCGCAGCGCCCAGTCGCTCTGGGCCTTGTTGGCGCGCGATGCACAAGGCCGTGTCTGGCTGGAGAAGCGCCCCGCAAAAGGCATCTGGGCCGGGCTCTATTGCCTGCCAGTCTTCGATTCCCGCGAAGACTTGCTCGCCGCGCTGCCGCCCGCCGAGCAGGACCATACGCAAGACCTGCCACCCTTCGTGCACGTGCTGACCCACAAGGACCTGCATCTTCACCCGGTGCTGCTTCTCAACGGCGGGCAGCCGCAGGGCGATGCCGCGCGCTGGGTAGATGCACAAGAGTGGAGCCGCCTGGGACTGCCAGCGCCCATGCGCAAGCTGCTTCTAGAAAGCAGCGCAAGTTAGCGCTCTGGCTCCTTCGTGGAACACCGAGGAACCGGCTTTGCCGGGCCTCTGGTGTTGCCCCCGGTAGGGGGAGGGAGAAGCGACACGAAGTGCGCGCAGCCTGGGGGCGAGCCTATACGGCGTCGAGCTCGCGGTGCCGCTTGAGGGCGCCCCAACGAGTTCCGAAAGCGCGCGCCAACTGTTCGACCAGGAACACCGAGCGGTGCTGGCCGCCCGTGCAGCCGATGGCCACGGTTACGTAGCTGCGATGGTCCCGGGCCAGCGCATCGAGCCAGCGCGAAAGAAATTGCTCGATGTCGTCGTACATGCGCGCCACGTCTTCATGTTCGCGCAGCCATTCGACTACCGGCGCATCTCGGCCCGTGAGCGGCCGCAGCGTGGCCACGTAATGCGGGTTGGGCAGCATGCGCACGTCGAAAACGAAGTCGGCGTCCAGCGGCACGCCGCGCTTGAAGGCGAACGATTCGAACACCAGCGTCAACGGACTCTGCGGCGCAGAGATCAGCGCCTTGATGTAGCTCTGCAGCTGGGCGGGGCGGATGAGGCTGGTGTCGATCACGTCGGCGCCGTCGCGCAAGTCGGCCAGCAATTCGCGTTCGAGTTCGATGGCCTGAACCAGCGCGCGCTCCTGCTCGGGAGCATCGGTGCGGCCCTCCTGGCGCGACAGCGGATGGCGCCGTCGGGTTTCCGAATAGCGCCGCAGCAGTGCGTCTGTGGTCGCGTCGAGAAAAAGCGATCGCAGCGAGACACCGTCCTGCCGTAGGGCATCGAGCTGCTGCGGAACGATGGGCAGCGACACACCGCTGCGCACGTCCATCGCAATGGCGACCCGCGTGGCCTGCTGTTCGTGCTGAAGGGCTATGAACGGCGTCAGCAGCTCGGGCGGCAGGTTGTCGACGCAGTAGTACCCGGCGTCTTCCAGCGCATGCAGTGCGACCGACTTGCCCGAGCCCGACATGCCGGTGATGAGCACCAGGTCGAGGTCCATCACAGCGCTGCCGAAGTCTTGTGGCCCAGCATTTCGCGGGCATGCGCCAGCGAAGTCTGCGAAACCTTCTCGCCGCCGAGCATGCGGGCAATTTCGCGCGCGCGGTTGTCGTCGTCGAGCCGTGCGACGCCGCTTTCGGTGCGCGGGCCGTCCTGGCCGGCTGCGGTCGTCTGGCGCTTGGCCACCACCAGATGGTGATCGGCGCAGGCCGCCACTTGCGGCAGATGGGTCACCGCCAAAACCTGGCGGTCGCGCCCCAACTGCTTCATGAGGCGTCCCACGGTCTCGGCCACGGCACCGCCGACGCCGGCATCGACCTCGTCGAAGATCAACGTCTGCGCGGCGCCAAGCTGGCTCGTGGTGACTGCAATGGCCAGGGCAATGCGGGAGAGCTCGCCGCCCGAAGCCACTTTGCCGATGGGACGCGGCGTGCTGCCGGGATGGCCGCTCACCAGAAAAGCGATCTCTTCAAGACCGGCTCGGCTTGGCTGCGCCAGCGGCTGCAGTTCGACCTCGAACCGGCCGCCCTGCATGCCCAGGCCCTGCATGGCCTGCGTGACCGCCTGGGCGAGGCGCGGGGCCGCCTGCTTACGCGATTTGCCGAGCGCCTTGGCTTCTTTCATGTAGGCCTGCTGCGCGCTTTGTTCGGCGCGTTCGAGCCCTTCGAGATCGCTTTGCGCATCGAGAGCCTTCAGCTCGGCCTGCCAGCCTGCCAGCAGCGCGGGCAGGTCGCCTGGCGTACGTTTGTAGCGGCGTGCCAGGGACATCCACAGACCCATGCGCTCGTCGAGCTCGGCCAGGCGCTGCGGGTCGGCTTCGGCGTCGCGCAGGTATCCGTGCAATGAATGTGCGGCGTCGGAGGCTTGCGCCACGCTGGAGGCCAGCACCTCGCCAAGCGCGCGGAATTCGGGCTCGATGTGTTCGCAGTTCTGTAGCAGGGTGACCGCGCGCGAGAGCGCTGCGAGGGCACCGTTGTCGTCGTCCTCAAGCGCCTGGCTGGCGCCTTGCGCCGCGTCGATCAGCGCCTGTGCGTTGGAGACGCGGGCATGGTTGGTCGAGAGCTCTTCCCACTCGCCTTCGGCGGGGGCCAGCTTCATCACCTCGGCAATCTGCCATTGCAGCCGCTCGCGCTCGCGTTGCAGCGAATCTTGCGCCGAGCGCGCGTGATCCAGCGCGGAGAGGGCCTGGCGCCAGCCTTGCCAAGCCGCATCGAGTGCATCGGTGCGCACACCGGCGTAGGCATCGAGCAGGCCGCGCACGGCCTCGGGGCGCGTCAGGCTTTGCCATGCATGCTGCCCGTGAATGTCGAGCAGGCGGTCGCCAAGCTCCCGCAACTGCGTGGCCGTGGCCGGGCTGCCGTTGATCCAGCCGCGGCTGCGGCCCTGCAGGTCGACGGTGCGCCGCAGCAGCAGGGCATCACCAGATTCGAATCCGCCTTCGTCGAGCCAGGCTGCAAAGGCCGGATCGGCGTCGAACTCGGCGCTCACGTCGAGCCGCTCGGCACCCTCGCGCACCGCGCCCGCGTCGGCACGGTTGCCGAGCGCCAGCTGAAGCGCATCGATCAAGATAGATTTGCCTGCGCCGGTTTCGCCGGTCAACACCGTGAAGCCGGTGGACAGATCCAGTTCGAGTGATCGCACGATCACGAAGTCGCGCAGTGCGATGCGTCGCAGCGCCATCTCAGGAGCCCCCTTCGTTCCAATGAAGTTTCTTGCGCAGCGTGTCGAAATAGCTCCAGCCGCGCGGGTGCAGAAAGCGCACCCGGAAGTCGGAGCGCCGCACCACCACGCGATCGCCGATGGCGAGGGACGCCAGCGACTGCATGTCGAAATTGGCGCTGGCGTCGCGTCCGGCCACCAGTTCGATCACGATCTCGTCGGCATCGGGCAGCAGCACCGGGCGGTTCGAGAGCGTGTGCGGTGCAATGGGCACCAGCACCCAGCCCGGCACGGCGGGATGCAGCAGCGGCCCGCCGGCCGACAGCGCGTAGGCCGTCGAGCCCGTGGGCGAGGCGATGATCAGGCCGTCGGCGCGCTGGTTGGCCACGAAATGCCGGCCGACCGATACCCGCAGTTCCACCATGCCCGACGTGGCGCCGCGGTTCACCACCACGTCGTTCATCGCCAGCGCATCGAAAACCGATGCGCCATCGCGCATGACCTGCGCATGCATGAGGCTGCGGTGGTCTTCCTCGTACTCGCCGGCCAGCATCGGGATCAGCGTGGCCTGGTAGTTGTCGAGCGGAATGTCGGTGATGAAGCCGAGCCGGCCGCGGTTGATGCCGATCAGCGGAATGCCGTAGCACGCCAGCTGGCGGCCAATGCCGAGCATGGTGCCGTCACCCCCAACCACCAGGCCAAGATCGCAGCGCTGGCCGATCTCCTCGACGCTGAGCGCTTCGTAGCGGCCGCCGACAATCGCGTCCGCATCGGCTTCGCCGGCAGCCGATTTTTCGACGAACACGTGGCACCCTTGAGATTCCAGAAAGGCGCCGATATCTTCCATGACGCCGTCGCGCGCGTCTGCCTGCGCCCGGGCGCCTGAAGCCTGGTATTTGCCGATCAGAGCGACGTGACGAAAGCGGGAAGTCATGTACAAATTACAACACTAAAATCTTCCAATGCTGGACGACCGTGCCAAGTTGCTCCTCAAGACGCTGGTTGAGCGTTACATCGCCGAAGGCCAGCCGGTCGGGTCGCGGACTTTGTCGCGCGCGCCCGGTCTTGACCTGTCCCCCGCGACCATCCGCAACGTGATGTCCGACCTCGAGTCGCTGGGGCTGATTGCGAGCCCGCACACCTCGGCCGGACGCATTCCCACAGCTCGCGGCTACCGGCTTTTCGTCGACACCATGCTCACCGCCCAGCGCGAGCAGATGAGCGCACCGAGCCTCGCGCCTGACCAGCCGCAGAAGGTGATTGCGAACGCGGCCAACTTGCTGTCCAACCTGTCGCAGTTCGTCGGCGTCGTTATGGCACCGCGGCGTGCCTCGGTGTTCAAGCAGATCGAATTCCTGAAGCTTTCCGACCAGCGGTTGCTGGTGATCATCGTCTCGCCCGATGGCGACGTGCAGAACCGGGTGATCTTTCCGGAGGCCGACTATTCGCAGTCGCAGTTGGTGGAAGCATCCAACTACATCAATGCCCACTACGCCGGCCTGACCATCGAGCAGGTGCGCGATCGGCTCCAGTCCGAAGTCGAAAAACTCCGCGGCGAGATTGCCGCGCTGATGCAGGCAGCGGTCAACGTCAGCTCCGAGGTGCTCACCGAGGCGCAAGAAGACGACGTCGTGATCTCCGGCGAGCGCAACCTGCTGTCCGTGACCGACTTTTCGAGCGACATGGGGCAGCTGCGCCGAGCCTTCGAACTGTTCGAGCAAAAGGCGCAACTGATGCGGCTGCTCGACGTGTCGAGCAAGGCCGAAGGCGTGCGCATCTTCATCGGCGGCGAAAGCCAGGTGGTGCCGTTCGAGGAGCTTTCCATCGTCAGCGCCAACTACGAGGTCGACGGGCAGGTGGTGGGCACCCTGGGCGTCATCGGGCCCACGCGCATGCCCTACGAACGCATGATCCAGATCGTCGACATCACTTCGCGGCTGGTCAGCAATGCGCTGAGCCACCGCAAGTAGGCGGCGCCGCGAATAGAATCATGGCCTCTCGTGGGCCGTTAGCTCAGTTGGTTAGAGCAGCGGACTCATAATCCGTTGGTCGATGGTTCAAGCCCATCACGGCCTACCACTTGGCATTCATTTCTCTCTTGGCTCGCCGAGGGCAAAAATGGATGCTATAATCGATAGCTGTGCGGCTGTAGCTCAGTTGGATAGAGTACTTGGCTACGAACCAAGGGGTCGTGGGTTCAATTCCTGCCAGCCGCACCACTCTTTGAATGGCCTAGAAGGTTTCGATCTTCTAGGCCATTTTCTTTTGGGTCATCGCAACTGATGGGGCGATGGGCACGGCGCTCCAAGCCGAAGCACGCTCATGCGCATGGGGCTAAAGTTCAGCCCAGTCATACAACGCGCAGGGCACCATGAGCATTTCGGCAAAGCGGCTTGCACTCCAGTTCCTCATGTTGTCTTCGGCAGCAGGTGCGGCATCGGCAGGGACCATCACCTGCATTCCGGGCGCGAGCAACGGCCCTGCGTCGCCCTTCAACTGGGTCCGCAGGATTTCCATCGACGAGCACTCCCGCACCGTCAACCTGGACGTCGTCCGTTCCCGGACCAAAGACACCGAAACCATGGGGAAAATGAGGGCCGACCTCGTGAGCATGGAAGACAGCCAGACGGGGGAGCCGGTCTATGTTTTCAATTCCATTCCCACGGCCGGGACCGAGGTCACGCACCTCTTCAGGCTATTCAAGGCGGGCGAGTGGCGGCTCATCAGTGCCGCCGTTGCTGTCGCGAGCAAGGTGCCCGCGCTGAGAGCAGTCGAGCAAGGCGTGGTCTTCGACTGCAAGCGCTCGGACATGGGTTGAGGAAAGTTGATTCGGAGCTTCTACCGTGAGCAAAGCATTCACCAGGGAAACCGACACCGACGCCGACGATGATGACGGCGACGGCACTGCCCCCGCATTGCCCAGCGGCAGCAAGAACTACATGACGCCTGCCGGCTATGCCCGGCTGCGCGACGAATTGCTCCAACTGATGGACGAAGAGCGCCCAAAGGTGGTGGAGGCCGTGCACTGGGCTGCCAAGAATGGCGACAGATCGGAAAACGGCGACTATCTCTACGGCAAGAAGCGGCTGCGCGAAATCGATCGGCGCATCCGTTTTCTCACCAAGCGGCTCGAGATCGCCGAGGTCACCGATCCTTCGGTGCACCATGGCAGCGACCAGGTCTTTTTTGGCGCCACGGTGCGCTATGTCGACGAGACCGGCAACGAGCGCAGCGTGACTATCATGGGCATCGACGAAGCCGACAGCGCCCAATCGCAGGTCAGCTGGATTTCTCCCATTGCGCGGGCGCTGCTCAAGTCACGCGAAGGCGACGTCGTGAAGCTGGTGACGCCGGGCGGCACGCACGAGGTGGAGTTGCTGTCGGTCAGCTACCCGGCCCCAGGGTCGGGCACGGCGTAGCCGGGGGTTCTTCAGGCTGCGGGAACCGTTCGCGCAGCCGTCAGTACCGAAGCAGTTCGACGCGCCGCGCGCAAGACGGCATCGAGGTGGGTCCGGTCGCGCACGGCAATCACGAAGCGCAGGTCGGTCGAATCCTGCGGTGTCTCGTCGGCCATCTCCACGTGTGTGATGTCGGCTTCGGCATCAGCCAGCGTCGCGGCGACGCGGGCCAGGACGCCCTTGTCGTTGCGCACGGTGATGACCACGCCGGTCTCGAAGGCGCGGGTGGGTTCGTCCGCCCATTCGACCGCGAAGAAGCGCTCGCTGTCCTTGTGGCGCAGGCGCTGCCCGACGCCGCAGCTTTCGGTGTGCACCACCAGGCCTTCGCCATGCCCGAGGTAGCCGACGATCTCGTCGCCCGGAATGGGCCGGCAGCACAGCGCAAAGCGCACCGACGAGTTCTCGCTGCCATCCAGCGTGACGGCGCCTTGCGAGATGGTTTCGTGCGAAATGAAGCGCTCGCGACTCAGCAGCAGCGCATCCGGCCGCTCGCCCAGTTCGGACAGCATGGCCACCAGTCGCTTTGCAACGATGCTGGCAATCCGCTTGCCCAGGCCGATGTCGGTCAGCAGTTCGGCGCGGGTGCGGTTGCCGGTGAAGCGCAGCAGCTTGTCCCACAGCGCCTGGTGTTCGGCGTCGTCCGCCGGCAGCTTGCTGAGGCCCTCGGCGCGCAGCGCCTGAGCCAGCAGCTTTTCGCCGAGGCCTTCGGATTCCGCGTGGGCCAGGGTCTTCAGGTAGTGGCGGATCTTGGAGCGCGCGCGGCCGGTTCGCACGAAGCCGAGCCATGCCGGGTTGGGCGTCGATACAGGGGCCGTGATCACCTCGACCACGTCGCCGTTCTTGAGCTCGGTGCGCAGCGGCACCTGGTCGCCGTTGATGCGGGCGGCCGAGGTGTGGTCGCCGATGTTGCTGTGAATGGCGTAGGCAAAGTCGACCACGGTGGCGCCGCGTGGCAGCGCCAGGATCTGGCTCTTGGGCGTGAACACGTAAACCGCATCCGGGAAAAGGTCGACCTTGACGTGGTCCCAGAACTCGGCGGCATCGCGGGTTTCGTCCTGGATGTCGAGCAGCGACTGCAGCCACTTGGTGCCGAGCCTGTCGTTGCTGGCCGCATTCGGCTCTGCGGCCTTGTAGAGCCAGTGCGCCGCAACGCCCGATTCGGCCACCACGTGCATGGCCTCGGTGCGCAGCTGAAACTCCACGTTCACGCCGGCCGGGCCCACCAGCGTGGTGTGCAGCGACTGGTAGCCGTTGAGCTTGGCGATGGCGATGTGGTCCTTGAACTTGCCCGGCAGCGGCTTGTACATCTGGTGCAGGATGCCAAGGCCGGTGTAGCAGGCGATCACGTTCGGCACGATCAGGCGAAAGCCGTAGATGTCGGTCACCTGGGCAAAGCTCAGGTGCTTTTCTTCCATCTTGCGGTAGATCGAATAGAGCGTTTTTTCGCGTCCCGCGATGCGCAGCGTCATGTTGGCGTTGGCAAAGGCGGTCTCGACCTCGCGCTGCACCTTATGAATCAGGTCGCGGCGGCGCCCACGCGCCCTGGCCACGGCCTTCGACAGGGTGGCGTAGCGCCAGGGTTTCAGGTGGCGGAACGACAGCTCCTGCAGTTCGCGATACGTCTGGTTCAGACCCAGCCGATGCGCGATGGGCGCATAGATTTCGAGCGTTTCGCGCGAAATGCGGGCCCATTTTTCACGCGGCGCATCGTCGAGCGTGCGCATGTTGTGCGTGCGGTCTGCCAGCTTGACCAGAATGACGCGCACGTCGCGCGCCATGGCCAGCAGCATCTTGCGGAACGATTCGGCCTGATTCTCTTCGCGAGTATTGAACTGCAGCTTGTCCAGCTTGGTGAGCCCGTCGACCAGTTCGGCCACCGGGGCTCCAAAGCGCTCGATCAGTTCCGGCTTGGTAACCCCGCAATCCTCGATGGCATCGTGCAGCAGCGCGGCCATCAGCGCCTGGGCGTCGAGCTTCCATTCGGCGCATTGCGCCGCCACCGCGATCGGGTGGGTGATGTACGGTTCGCCGCTGTTGCGCAGTTGGCCCAGGTGGGCCTCGTCGGCAAAGCGGTAGGCGCGGCGTACCAGCTCGGTGTCTTCGGAACTCAGATAATCGAGGCGTGCCGTCAAGGCGGCAAAGCTTGCGGCGGCCGCGTTCAGCGCCGCCGGGCTAGGCTTCGGCGTGCCCGAAGGGGCATGGGACTGATGTTTGGCAACCGCGCTCATGGCTACCACTTTAGCGTGACCGCTGTATGGACGCGTCCAGACGTAAAAAAAGCACCGCTTTGCGGTGCCTTTTCGTTGCAGGGGGGCGTCAGATCAGCCCGGTACCTTCTTGAGCATTTCGATGCCGATCTTGCCTTCGGCGATCTCGCGCAGGGCGGTCACGGCCGGCTTGTTCTTGCTCTCGATCTTGGGCGCGTGGCCTTGGCTCAGCATGCGCGCACGGTATGTGGCGGCCAGAACCAGCTGGAAGCGGTTAGGGATCTGAAGCAGACAATCTTCGACGGTGATGCGGGCCATGATGAGAATCTTTCGGTCGGGTGAGCAGGAAATCAGGGGATGTTCAGGGCGGCGAATGTGTCGGCACGTGCGCGGCGCTGTGCAGAATACCGAAGCCGCTGAGCGTGGACGATCGCCTTGAGATCGAAAAGCGCGCGCTCAAATAACTCGTTGATTATAACGAAGTCGAATTCCCCCGCCCGGGCCATTTCTTCCGCGGCATTCTTGAGGCGCAGTTCGATGACGGCGGCGCTGTCTTCGCCGCGGCGCTCCAGCCGCGAGCGCAATTCCTCCCAGCTGGGCGGCAGGATGAAGATCATGACCGCGTTGGCAAAGGTCTTGCGGATCTGGATCGCGCCCTGGAAGTCGATTTCCAGGATGACGTCGGCCCCCTGGGCGATCCGCTCTTCGATGGCTTTCTTGGAGGTGCCATACCGGTGGCCGTGCACATGGGCCCATTCCACGAAGCCATCGGCGGCGATCATGGCGTCGAATTCGGATGGGGAGGTGAAAAAGTACTCCCGGCCGTGCTTTTCCTGGCCGCGCGGTGGCCGCGTGGTGTGGGAAACCGAGGGCTGGACGGCCGTGTCCAGCTCCATGAGCGCCTTGACCAGGCTCGACTTGCCGGCACCGCTTGGTGCCGCGACGACAAAAATGTTGCCCGGATAGTCCATTCGCTCGCTCATTCGATGTTTTGTACCTGTTCGCGCATCTGCTCGATCAGGACCTTCATGTCCACGCCAATGCGGGTGAGCTCCAGCGCGGCCGATTTGGAGCCCAGTGTATTGGCCTCACGGTGCAGCTCCTGGATCAGGAAATCCAGCCGCTTGCCGATTTCGCCGCCCTTTTTGAGCAGCCGCTCGATTTCGTCGAGGTGCGAATTCAGGCGCGTGAGCTCCTCCGCCACGTCGATGCGAATGGCAAAGGCGGTGGCCTCGTTCAGCGCTCGGTCCTGAGCCGCCTCCGGAAGGGTGCCGCCGGTGAGGCCCATGGCCTCCTGCCAGCGTTCCAGGAAACGCGCCCGCTGCTGCTCGACCAGCTGCGGAATCAGCGGACCGGCCTGTTCGACCAGCGTACGCAGCTGGGCCAGGTGGGCCTCCAGCATCTTGGCGAGCCGTGCGCCTTCGCGCTGGCGGGCGGACATCAGGGCGTCCAGCGCCTTGCCGGTCACGTCGAGCAGGTCGCTGCCCCAGTCGCCACGGGCGGCACTGTCGCCGCCGGCAAGGCGCAGCACGTCGGCCACGCTCAAGTCACGAGCGCTGGGCAGCCAGGCCTTGATGCCGTCCTGCACACCGTTGAGCCGCTGCAGCAGCTTGACGGAGGGCTCGACGACACCTGCCTGGGCGGTGTTCTCGATGGCGGCCCGCACTTCGACCTTGCCGCGCTTGAGCTTGCCCGTGAGCAGCTCGCGCAGCGCGGTTTCATGCTGGCGCAGTTCCTCCGGCAATTTGAAGGTGAGGTCGAGGAAGCGGCTGTTGACCGAGCGGATCTCGACCCCGAGTCGCCCCGCGGCGGTAGGCCGTGCTTCGGCTTCGGAGTGGCTGCCAACGGGGCCGTTCTGGCCACTGGCATAGCCGGTCATGCTGTAAACTGGCATTGCGCCTCACTGTGGTTTTTGCTTGCATGCACCGAGGCGTCGGCATGGCGTTCGCTTGCCGCACCATCGCCTTCGGGCGAAACTCCCGGATTATGTCAAAGGTCAAGCCTTCGCCCCTGCTGCCCGATACGGTCATTGGCGGTTACCGCATCGTTCGCCGCCTTTCCGCAGGCGGTTTTGGCGTTGTCTATCTCGCCATAGACCCCAGCGGACAGCAGGTTGCCGTCAAGGAATACCTGCCGTCCTCGCTCGCCACGCGCGGGCCGGGCGAGCTCACGCCCGAGGTTCCGCCCGAAAAGCTCTCCCTCTACCGGCTCGGCCTGAAGAGCTTTTTCGAGGAAGGCCGCTCGCTCGCGCAGATCTCGCATGCCTCGGTGGTCAGCGTTCTCAACTTTTTCAGGGAGAACGAGACCGTCTACATGGTCATGAACTACCTGGAGGGCGCGACCCTGCAGGACTTCGTCGTGACCGCGCGCGACCTGAAAAAGCCCAAGGTTTTCCGGGAATCGACCATCCGGTCGCTTTTCGACGAAATTCTGCGGGGCCTGCGAATCGTGCACCAGTACAAGATGCTGCACCTGGACATCAAGCCAGCCAACATCTTCGTCACCGACGAAGACCGCGCGGTGCTGATCGACTTTGGCGCCGCGCGCGAGGTGCTCAGCAAAGAGGGCATCTTCATCCGGCCGATGTACACCCCCGGTTTTGCAGCCCCCGAGATGTACCGGCGCGATTCGTCCATGGGCCCCTGGACCGACATCTACGCCATTGGCGCCTGCATCTACGCCTGCATGCAGGGCTACCCGCCCAACGACGCCCCGCGCCGCATCGAGAAAGACCGGCTCAGCCTGTCGCTGTCTCGCCTGCGCGGCGTGTATTCCGACAACCTCATCGAAGTGGTCGAGTGGTGCATGTCGCTCGATCCGCTCTCGCGGCCGCAGTCTGTTTTTGCGCTGCAAAAAGAACTGAGCCGCGAAGGCGAGCGGCGCTACACCAAGCTCACCGTTGGCGAGAAGGTGCGGCTTTCATTCGACAACATCCGCTCCTTCGATAAGAAGGCCCTGCCCAGGGCGGCGGCACCTACGACGCGTCCGGCATGAAATTCTCCGTATTCCAGGTCAGCCGCAAGGGCGGCCGTCTCAAGAACGAAGACCGCATGGGCTATTGCTACACGCGGGAGTCGGGCCTTTTCGTGCTGGCCGACGGCATGGGTGGCCACCCCGAGGGCGAGGTTGCGGCCCAGCTGGCATTGCAGACCATTGCGGCGCTTTATCAGCGCGAAGCGCGCCCCACCGTCAAGGACGCCAAGGCCTTCCTGGCCGAATCGGCCATGGCTGCGCACCAGCAAATCATGCGGTACGCGAGCCACAAGGCCATGCTCGATACGCCCCGCACCACCGTGGTCGCGGCCCTGCTGCAGGGCACCACGGCTACCTGGATGCATTGCGGCGATTCGCGCCTTTACGTGGTTCGCGACGGCCGCCTGCTGACGCGCACGCGCGACCATTCGCACGCCGAACGCCCGCGCCCGCAAGGCTCGGACATGCCGGTCAACCGCAACCTGCTGCTCACCTGCCTGGGCTCGCCGACCACGCCGCTGTTCGATATTTCTGCTCCGCTGCAACTGCAGCGCGGCGACCGCATCATGCTGTGCTCGGACGGCGTGTGGGGCGTGCTCGACGACGCCGTCATCGTGCACACGCTGTCTTCCGACAAGCCGGTGTCCGATGCGGCGCCCGACCTCGCCGAAATGGCGCTTCGCAAGGGTGGCGCCCACAGCGACAACGTGACGCTCATCGCGCTCGAATGGGAACAGCCCGACTCGACGCGCGAAGAGCGCGGCGTTTCGACAGAGACTATCGACGACGGCGTTTTTGCATCCACCATCCAGGCCGGCATGCCTTCGGACGGCGAGATCGAAGACATGGACGAAGACGCCATCGAGCGCTCGATTGCCGAGATCAACGAGGCCATTCGCCGCTCTGCGGCAAAGAAGATTTGATTACCGGGTGTGCCGCGCCTTGCGCAGCCGCCCACACTCGAGACCGGCTCCACAGCACGACGGGCCGATGAGTTCCGTTTTTTCCATTTCCACGCACCCTTCACACAAATGACTGCTTTCACACGAAGCGGCGGCCGCGCCGCCGACCAGCTGCGCCCGGTGCGCATCACCCGCGGCTTCACCATCCACGCCGAGGGCTCGGTGCTCATCGAGTTCGGCCAGACGCGCGTGCTGTGCACAGCCTCGGTCGAAGAGCGCGTGCCGCCGCACAAGCGCGGCAGCGGTGAAGGCTGGGTCACGGCCGAATACGGCATGCTGCCGCGCGCCACCCACACGCGCAGCGACCGCGAGGCCGCCCGCGGCAAGCAAAGCGGCCGCACGCAGGAAATCCAGCGCCTCATCGGCCGCTCGATGCGCGCCGTGTTCGACCTGGCTGCGCTGGGCGAACGCACCATACACCTTGACTGCGACGTGCTGCAAGCCGATGGCGGCACCCGCACCGCGGCGATCACCGGCGCATTCGTTGCCGCGCAAGACGCCGTCAACAAGCTGCTGGCCGCCGGCACGATCCCCGCATCGCCCATCAGGGGCCACGTGGCCGCCATTTCAGTCGGCATCGTCGCCGGCACGCCGCTCCTGGACCTGGAATACACCGAAGACTCGGCCTGCGACACCGACATGAACGTCGTCATGACCGGCGCCGGCCATTTCGTCGAAGTGCAAGGCACCGCCGAAGGCGCCGCGTTCTCGCGCGAAGAGATGAACATCCTCCTCGGTCTGGCTGAGAAGGGCATTGGCGAACTGATCGTGCTGCAGCAGCAGTCCCTCGAGTCGAAGTAACTAAGTAGTGGCGATGAAACTGGTTCTGGCCTCCAACAACGCCGGCAAGCTTGCCGAACTCCAGCAGCTGTTTGCGGAGTTGGCCGTCACGCTCGTGCCCCAGTCGGCATTGGGCGTGGGCGAGGCCGAGGAACCGTTTCGCACCTTCGTCGAAAACGCCCTGGCCAAGGCCCGTCATGCCAGCGCCGCAACCGGCCTGCCCGCCATTGCCGACGACGCCGGGCTTTGCGTCGACGCCTTTGGCGGCTTGCCGGGTGTCGACACCGCCTTCTATGCCACGCAGTTCGGCTATGCCAAGGGCGACGCCAACAACGTCAAGGCCCTGCTGGAGCAGCTCGACGGCGTGGTCAACCGGCGCGCCGCACTCGTCAGCACGCTGGTCGCGCTGCGCGGGCACGACGACCCCGAACCCCTCATCGCCGTCGGCCGCGTGGTCGGCGAAATCACCAAGGCGCCCATCGGCGACAACGGCTTTGGTTTCGATCCCGTCATGTATTTGCCCGGCTTCGGCAAGACCTTTGCGCAGCTGCCGCCCGAGGTAAAAAACGCCAACAGCCACAGGGGCCAGGCGGCGAAAGCCATGCTGGCCCTGATGCGCGAACGCTGGTTCTGACCCAATGGCCACTGTGTTTCCCATTCAGCCGGCACAAGCCGCGGGCGCGCCGCAGGCCAACGACGTGCTGCACTGGATGCGGCCTGGCCCGCTGCAGCTTGCTGCGCTGCCGCCCTTGTCGCTCTACATCCACCTGCCCTGGTGCCTGCGCAAGTGCCCCTATTGCGACTTCAATTCGCACGAGTGGCGCGCCACCAGCGAGGCCGAGGCCGAAGGCATTCCCGAGGCCGCCTACCTCGATGCGCTCATTGCAGACCTGGACGCCGCGCTGCCGCTCATCTGGGGCCGCACCGTCCACACCATCTTCATTGGCGGCGGAACGCCCAGCCTCTTTTCGCCCCAGGCCATCGACCGCCTTCTGGGCGACGTGCGCGCCCGCCTCAAGCTCACGCCCGACTGCGAGATCTCGCTCGAAGCCAACCCCGGGACCTTCGAGCGCAACCGCTTTCGTGCCTACCGCAGTGCAGGCGTCACGCGCCTGTCGGTCGGTGTGCAGAGCTTCAACGATGAGCACCTGAAGGCGTTGGGCCGCGTGCACGATCGCGCACAGGCAATTGCCGCCGTCGAAGAGGCCGCGAGCGCATTCGACACCTTCAACCTCGACCTGATGTACGCCCTGCCGGGCCAGACGATCGAGGGCCTGGATGCCGACCTGACCCAGGCGCTGGCGCTCGCGCCGCCGCACATCTCGGTGTACCACCTCACCATCGAACCCAACACCTGGTTCGCCAAATTTCCGCCGGCCTTGCCCGAAGACGACGTGGCCTACGCCATGCTCGACCGCATCACCGAGCGCACCGCCGCCAGCGGCATGTCGCGCTACGAGGTTTCAGCCTACGCGCGCCCCGGCCACACCTGCGCGCACAACCTCAACTACTGGCAGTTTGGCGACTACCTTGGCATTGGCGCCGGCGCCCACAGCAAGCTCAGCTTTGCCCATCGCATCGTGCGCCAGGTGCGCTTTCGCGAACCGCGCCTGTACATGGACAACGCACGCGCAGGCGCCGCCGTGTCGCAGAGCGAAGAAGTCGCACTGGCCGACCTGCCGTTCGAGTTCATGCTGAACGCGCTGCGCTTGAAAGAAGGCTTCACGCTGCCTCAGTTCTGCGAGCGCACCGGGCTAGCCATGACCAGCATCCAAAAAGGGATGGAAGAAGCCGAGCGCAAGGGCCTCATCGCGCGTGACCTGCACCGCGTGTGGCCCACCGAGCGCGGGCTGGATTTTCTGAGCGACTTGCAGACGCTTTTCCTGCCCGAGGGTTGAGGGCGCAGGTCAGCATAAAATCGACGGTTCCGGAGAGTTGGGTGAGTGGTTTAAACCAGCAGTCTTGAAAACTGCCGACGAGAAATCGTCCGTGAGTTCGAATCTCACACTCTCCGCCAAATCTGCCACTGCGCGCAACAGCACTTCGAAGCCGAAGCGCCGGCCGCCCACTTCGCCCCGCTACTCAAACCGTATCTCCGCCACCGTAGGCGCATTCGGCGCCCGCGTATCGGCATTCGCAAGGGCGCCGTCCCTCTCGTTGCGGAACCAGTAGCGGCAGCCGGTTCGCGCAATCATCGTCACGCACATGGAGCCGTCGGGGTTGAAGAACCACTTGCCAGAGGCCTTGCCAGGCCCGCTCCGGTTGGCAAATTCGACGCGGCCGTCCGGATAGAACTGCCAGCGCGAGACCATGCCGGTCGAAAGATTGCTTGAAACGATGGGCTTGCCGATCAAGGTGCTCTCGATCTCGGCCCTGTTCAGATACACGCGGTCATGGGTGGGTGCCGGCTCTCCGGAGATGGCGGGAACGGCAGCAACGCATAGCAGCGTGCGGATGGCGTAGCGCGTGAACATGACATGCCCTTCTGACGTTGCCGGAAACGTCACTCGGATGGGGCAAGCTCGACCAAACGTTGGTCCGCCGCACTGAGGTGTGCGCGGCGGCGAAGGGTTTGCTTCGACAAGTCTGCTCAGCTAATCATTTCCTCGGGTAGTGGGCGGCTGGCATTCAGCCGAATCGGACAAGCATCGGGGCGTGTACTGCTCTTCAATTGCGTTACATGGCATTAACTAAAAAGCGCTAAGTCCTTGCGCACTGGACGCAGTCCGTGCGCGCGAGGAGACGTGCTGTGCGCTGCTTTCCACTGCCGCGTCAAGTGGCTGTGGCCAGGGAGCGTCGACAAAGGCGGTGTTTGTTTGCATCAGTGACACGACCTGTACTCCGGTGGCCCCTCGGTGAATGGCCGAAGAGCGATGTGGGGTGCGATTGGAAGCGACTTGGCAGGGCGTTCCGGACCGCGGGAGAGCACTATGAAGCCAAGCGCGCCAATGCTTGTATGGCCTTGTGTCGGGGGTACCGCGGGAGCCCTTAAAAGAACCGCTCCGGATGCCGCCAGTTCAGCTCGCACGGCGACCGGCAAAGAGCTTCCTGACCCGCTTGCCCCGACCCGGGCGTTGTCGAAAAACCTCAGAGTCGATCAGGATCGTTACCGGATATGTTCGGCCGTCCGCCGCACGTGACCCAGCCCCGCAGAACGCGGAACTTTCGCGCGACGACGATTCCGTGCTCACCTCTTCGCAAGCTCATTGGGCGGACTCAAAACCCGGCGGGGTTGCCTGCCGGGCGAAACCTTTCGTTGTCAACACGGCCGAATCCGACGGCGACGTAGGACCTTCGCTCGACCGAATGGTCGGTCAGTATGTGAAGTCTGCACATCTTGTTGCTCACCGAAGCAGTGTGAATTCGGGTTTAGCCGTACCTTTGTATTGCACTGCAGCATTGCGGACGCGGCGGCCCTCGAGGCGCCGGCAGCTCCGTTCGGGCTACAGGCAAGTTCCCTTTCATTCATGGATGTTGCGCCGGTCTTCGGCGCACGCCTTTCGCATCAAGAGGTGGGGTATGCGTGTGTCGAAACTGCCTTCATTTGTTTTTCCCCGCGGCGATCGCCGCACTGGCAGCGCGAGGGCCCGTCGGGTTCCGCGCGGCCCTCATCGAGGCCGCCAGGCGGGCGCCTTCGTTCCCAAGCTGGCGGCTTATGCGCTGTTGGCCTTCGTGCTGTGGCTGATGGTGGCCACACTGGTTCAGCCGCTGTTGTCTTCGCAGGCCACGCGGGCGGTGCTGCAGGCGCCTGTCGGCCTGATCACGTCGCCAATCAATGGCGTGGTGTCGCAGATGGTGGTGCATGCGCGTGACGTGGTGGAGCCCGGCACCGTGGTGGCGACCGTGCGCAACCCGACGGTGAGCCAGGAGATCCTCACGACGCTGCGTTCGCAGCATCTCGCGCTGCAGAGCCAGCTGGCGCAATTGGGCAACCAGTTCAAGGCCGACAACCAGGAGATGAGGTCGGTCGGGCAAGAGGCCACGGTTCACCGCGAGGCATCCGTGGCGCAAGCCTGGGAAGCCTGGCAAATTGCGCGGCGCCAGCGCGACGTGGCGCACAGCATGGTCGAAGAGCAAGAGAACAAGGTCAAGACGAACCAGGCCTTGCTCGAGCAGGGCGCCATCAGCGAGCAGGTGATGAACGCGTCGATGGCGCAGCTGAACACTGCGCGCGCCAATGCGGCGGTGGCGGAGCAGGCCTTTGCAGGGCAGGCGCAGACCGTGGCCAGCGCAGGCCAGGGGGCGTTTGTGGGCACGGGTGGCAACAGCCTTTTCCAGACGCTCGCAAGCCGGCGCGAAGTGCTGCGCAACAGCGTCGGCCGCGCACAGCAGGACGGCGCCGCCATCCTCCAGCAGCTCAAGCAGGTGATCCAGCTCGAAGACGAAGAGCGGCGCCGTGTCGAGAAGCTGTCCTCTTACGAAATCAAGGCCGCGCAGGCGGGGCAGGTTCACTCGGTGCTCGCACCTGAAGGCGCGTACGTCACGGCGGGTGCCTCACTGGTGCGCGTGACCGATTGCAGCCGGCTGGGCGTGGTGGCGGTGTTTCCGGCGCGTGTGGCCAAGCGCCTGAGCATCGGCTCGGCGCTCGACGTCACCCTCACCGAAAACGGCGCCGCGGTGCCGGCGCGCGTGGAGCAGTTGCTGCCGGTGGCATCTGAAGAATTGCAGAGCACCTACAGCGTGCCGTTCCCCTTTGCCGAACAGGGCTCGATCTATGCGGTGGCGCGCATCGAGGCCAAGGACGTGTCGTCCGCCGCAACCGCCGCAGGCAGCAACTTGTGCGCGCCAGGCAAGGTGGTCACGGCCACCCTCAAATCCTGAGCGCGGACGTGCCCGCTTCGAAAGGAAACATGCAGCTCTTCCCGTTCACCCGGACTCTGGCGCATTGCGCCGTGGCATCGGTGGCCTTGGCGCTGCCGGTGTCCGCGGCCTTGGCCCAACAGCCTCGGCAGGCCGGCAGCGCCGTGCAGAAAGAGCTCGCGCGGCAGAGCTGCGATGGCCTGCGGCGGGCTGTGGCGGAGGATCAGAAAGGCGCCGCGTCGGGGCCGCTGTTCCTTGCCAGCTACCGGCTGGCCGACCCGAAGCAAGGCACGCCGCTGGAGCCTGCGCTGGTGGGCGCGGCCTTCACGTATGACAACGCACTGGCCGGCATTGCGTTGCTGGCATGCGGCGACACCGCATCGGCCAAGCGCATCGGCGACGCCGTGGTGCGTGCGATGGAGCGCGACCCGAACGCGGCCGACGGACGTGTGCGCAACGCCTACCGCGCGGGTCCGATGACGGAGGACAAAGCCGCGCTGCCGGGGCGTTGGGACACGGCCAAGAATCAGTGGATCGCCGACGCCTACCAGGTGAGCACCGCAACCGGCAACGTGGCTTGGGCCGCCTTGCTGCTGCTGAACTTGAACGAGGCCGAACCATCGCCCGCCTATCTGGCGAATGCACGCAAGCTGCTCGGCTGGATCGAGCAGCGCACGCGCGCCAAAAATGCGCCCGACGGCTACAACGGCGGCTGGTATGGCTGGGACAACGCGCAGCGCGCGCAGACCTGGAAGTCGACCGAGCACAACATCGACATCGCGATGACAGCTGCATGGGCGGCGCGTGCAGCAGGCGGGCAGGCCGACGCGGAGCGCCAGCAGGCGCGCACCGCGCTCGAGTTCGTGCGCCGCATGTGGAACCCGTCGGAGCAGCGCTTCTACATCGGCACCAAGGAAGACGGCGCCACCATCTCCACCGAGAGCTCCGGCCTGGACGCGCAACTGTGGCCGTTGCTCGCCGCGCCCGAAGGCTCATGCGCCTGGACGCGCGGGCTAGATTGGGTGGAGAAGAACCATCGCTCCGGCGAGGGCTACGGCTTCTCGCGCAACCCTGACGGCATCTGGACCGAGGGCACCGCACAAGCCGCTGCAACCCTGGTGGCGCGCAAGGGCTCGGCGCCCGAAGCCTTGTGGCAACTGCTGGCGTCGCAGCGCGCCGGCAACGGCCTGTATTACGCAACGCCCAGTGCGCGCATTTCCACCGGCCTGGCCATTGGCCCGGACTCGGCGGGTGCCGACTTTTTCTACTACCGCTGGCCCCACCTCGGCGCCACCGCCTGGATCGCGCTGGCCGCGGCGGGCTTCAACCCCTTTACCGGCAAGACCACTGCCGCAGGAGCTGCTTCACCATGTCCCACCTGATTGCCACACCGGAGTTCCAGCTCAACGCACTTGTTGCGGGGCTCGCACTTCTCCTGATGACATGGGGGCGGGTCCAGCGCGCCTCCGATCGCATGCTGTTCGGCGGGCTCACGGCGCTGCTGTTGATGCGGTATGCGATATGGCGCGTGGTCGCCACCATGCCGCCTTCGGACCTGGGCTTTGAAACCTTGTTCGCGTGGGTGTTCCTCGCCTTCGAGCTCACGGCCATCATCTACACGCTGATGTCCATCCACATGCTGGTGCGGCGGCGCGACAACCATGCGCTGGCCGACCGCGGTGAAGCCGAGCTGCGGCGCCTGGGTGCCAAGGTGCCGGCGGTGGACGTCTTCATCTGCACCTACAACGAAGAGCTGGCCGTGCTGGAAAAAACCATCATCGCCGCACAGGCCATCGACTATCCGCAGGTGAAAGTCTGGGTGCTCGACGACACGCGGCGCGACTGGCTGCGCGACTATTGCGAGCGCAAGGGCGTGCACTATGCGCGGCGGCCCGACAACAGCCACGCCAAGGCCGGCAATCTCAACAACGGGCTGCGCATCTCGGCGGACGTGACCAACGCGCCATACATCCTGGTGCTCGATGCCGACTTTGCGCCGCAGCGGCAGATCATCTATCGCATGCTGGGCCTTTTCGCAGACCGCAAGGTGGGGCTGGTGCAGACGCCGCAGTTCTATTACAACGCCGACCCCATCCAGCACAACCTGCGCGCCACCGACAGCTGGGTCGACGAGCAGCGCGTGTTCTTCGACGTGCTGCAGCCCGCCAAGGATGCGGTGGACTCTGCGTTCTGCGTGGGCACATCGTTCATCGTGCGGCGCGACCTCATCACTGCCGCAGGCGGCTTCCCCGTGGGCAGCGTGTGCGAAGACATTCACACCACCTTCTTGCTGCTTCGGCATGGCCACATCACGCGCTGGCTGGGCGAGCGGCTTTCGAACGGCTTGTCGGCCGAGAGCATCATCGACTACATCAACCAGCGCAGCCGGTGGTGCCTGGGCACGGTGCAGCTCGCGCTCCTGCCCCAGGGGCCGCTGCGCGGCAGGGGCTACACCTTCTCGGCGCGGATGCATTTCTTGCACGGCCTGCTGCACTGGCTCGGCAAGCCTTTCATGGCGCTGATCATGCTGGCGCCTGCGCTGTACTGGTATGCGGGCGTCTCGGTCTTCCATGCCTCGCCGCAAGCATTTGCCGCCTACGGGCTGCCGCCGCTCGTGATGTTCTGGGCCTACAGCTACTGGATCAGCGAGCGGCGCTGCCTGCCCGTGTTCAGCGAGGTGAGCCAGCTGGTCGCGGCCATGGCGGTCACCAGCACGCTCGCGAGCGCCATGCTGCGTCCCTTCGGCCGGCCTTTCAAGGTGACGAACAAGGGGCTCGATCGTTCGAAGACGGTGGTGCATTGGAAATTGGTTGCCATGTTCGGCGGGCTGCTGGTGGCTCTGCAGCTCGGCGGCGCATCGGTGGCCTTGAGCGGCGAGGCTCTCACGCCGGGCGACCAGCTCAACCTGGTGTGGACCGGCATCGCACTGCTGCTGTGTCTGGCCGCGCTCATGGCCTGCGTCGACTTGCCACGGCCGGAGCAGGAAGAGCGCTTCCCTTGGCGCGCGCGCACCCGGGTCCGCACCGCGGCGGGCGAGGGCGAGGCCCGCTTCGTCAACATCGCGGCGGACGGGGCTCTGGTGGAAGCCAAGGCGCCGCTGAAGCGCCTGCGCGTAGGTCAGCCGCTGGAGGTGTACGTCGATTCCGTGGGCTGGCTACCGGCGCGCCTTGCCCGCAAAAGCTCCGCGGGCGCAGAGTTGCGCTTCGACGCCACTTCCGAGGCACAGCGCGAGCAATTGGTGAGCCACGTGTTCACCGTGCCGCCGAGCCATGTCGCCGTTCAGGTGAAGCCGTGGCGCGCCGCTTCGGCATTGCTCGAGAGTGCGGGATTCGGCGCGCCCGGAGCGGGCTTCATGCGCCTCTTTCTGCGACTGTTCCTGCTGGTGATCGCAACCTGCGTGGTGTTGGTGGTGAGCGGATGCAACCTCACGCCGCCTATGAAGCAGCCAGACCTGACCGTGCCCACGCAATGGCCGGCCGGCACCGCGGCGCCAAGCGCCGAGCCAGTGGACTGGCGCAGTTTCGTGCAGGACGACGAACTGCGCGGGCTGATTGACACCGCTCTCAAGCAGAACCGCGACCTGCGCGTCTACGCTGCGAAGGCACGCGAGGCTCGCGCCGTTTATGCCGGAACCCGCGCTTCGCTGTTCCCGCAGATCGGCCTTTCGGGCCACGCTCAGCGCGCGCAGACCACGCCGCAGGGCTCGCTCAGCCCAATCGGCAACGTACCGACCAACGGAGGCGTGTCCAACAGCTTCGACGTGCAGGCGGGCGTGACTTCGTACGAGCTCGACTTCTTCGGCCGCCAGCAGAGCACGGCGCAGCAAGGTGGCGCCCTGGCCGAAGCAGGCGACAAGGACTACGCGGCCGCGCGCATGAACTTGGTGGGCGAGGTGTCGAATGCATACCTCACGCTGCGCGCCGACCGCGCATTGCTCGCGCTGGCGAATGCCAACGAAGGCGGGCTTTCCTCCAACGCCGACATGATCGGCCGCGCCAAGGCGGCCGGCGGCGCCGCGCAGCTCGACGTCTATCGTGCGCAATCGCTGTTGCAGAACGCGCGCGTGCGGCAAGAGGAATACCGCATGCGCGTGGCGCAGGATCTTCAGTGGTTGAACGTGCTGGTCGGCCAGCCGGTGCCACCGGACACAGGCAGCGCACGGCCTTGGCCCGAGCGCTCGACGGCCCCGGTGACCGCAGGCCTGCCGTCCAGCTTGCTGCAGCGCCGACCCGACTTGCTGGCCGCCTATTCGCGGGTCGAGGCCGCCAATTCGGGCGTCGGTGCGGCCAAGGCTGCGATGCTGCCGACCATCTCGCTCACGGCCTTGGCGGGCGGCATCAGCGGGGACTTGTCTTCGCTATTGAGCAGCGGCAACAGGAGCTGGGCTGGCGTGCTCGGTGTGTCGCTGCCGATTTTCGACTGGGGTCGCCGCTCGGCCAACATCACCGCCAACGAAGAGCGGCTCGCAGCCGCCATGTCGTCGTATGAATACGCGGCGCAAGTGGCCTTCCGGGAGACCGCCAATGCGCTGATTGCCGACGACCACCTGCGTCCGCAGTTGGAGGCGCAGCAGACCCGTGTGCAGTCGCTTGAAAAAGTGGCCAGCATTTCGCGCACGCGCTTTCGCAGCGGCCTGGAAGATTACTTCTCGAGCCAGGATGCCCAGCGCGAACTCTATGCCGAGCAACAGCAGCTGATCGAACTGCAGCTCAAGCAGGCCGTGAACATGGTCAACCTGTACAAGGCGCTCGGAGGTGGGTGGAGCAGCAGCGCGCAGGGTTAAGCGAATGCGCGCCGCCGGTCTCAGGTCAGAGGCTGGGCTGAAGGATCAGGCCGCGTTGATGGCGTCCTTCAGCGCCTTGCCCGCGGCGAACTTGGGACTCTTGCTGGCCTTGATGGTGATTGGCTGGCCGGTGGATGGATTGCGGCCGGTGCGTTCGGCACGGCTTGCAACGGTGAAGGTGCCAAAGCCGATCAGCTGGACAGACTCGCCGCGCACCAGGGCGCGCGAGAGTTGCTCGAGCGCCGAATCGAAAGCGCGGCCGGCGTCGGCCTTGCTGAGGTTCGTGTCTTCTGCGATGGCGGCAATGAGTTCGGTCTTGTTCAAAACAGGGGTTCCTTTTCAGTAGAACAGTTGTGGAAATCTAGGAATGACAGCACGCGAGTTTGACGGAAGTGCGCCGCGCAATTTTCTATTGACGAATGTCTCTGATCGTCTATCGAATGGATCGCACATTCGCAAGTGCGTGAAGTACTGGGCAGAGTTGCATCTTAGATACCCCTGCCGGCATAAACAAAACCCGAGCGTGAAACAGTTCCTGGAAAAATGTTATGGCGCAAACTATCTTGGCGCCATTGTTGACGACGGCACCAGGCCGCTCGCAACGGCGCACCACAATTTCAACAAGGAGCCCCCATGAAAAAAACTGCTGCCACCCTGATGTTCGCCTTTGTCATGTCTTTGCTCATGAGCGGCTGTGTGGTTCCGGTCTACGAGGGAGGAGGCGGGCAAAAAGGTGGAAACTTCTGCCCGCCCGGACAAGCCAAGAAAGGCAATTGCTGAACCCGGACAAGCCTGAAGCCTTGAGCCATCCGTGCTTCCGCGCGACCCATGAACAATCCCGAACCCCCCGCCTATCTGATCCGGAACTGGCGGGGGACATTGATGGCCGCGCTGGTCGGCCTTTTGATCGCGCTCGCAATGGCCATGAAATGGCTTGTCGAATTTCAGGTTGGAGCGGCAGAGGAACGCCGCTCGCTCGAAGCCATTGCACGCGCAGCGCAAATGCGCTGCTTCGAGCTCGCATCTCATCGCGCCACCGAGGCATGCCGAGCGGCTCTCGAGGCCAAGCGCGGGTCCGCGCCCTGAAGCAATAGTCACTGCCGACGCAGCTTTGCCGGCCGCACGGCGGGTGCCTGCGGCTTCTTGCTTGCTTGAGCTTCCAGCGGCGCACACCCTGCGAACTCCTGCGTACCCACGTTCAACAAGGGCAGCAGTGCGGCCACCGGTGCCGCCACTGCACCCAGCGCCACCGCTGCGCCTAGCTTGAGTGCCACCGCTCCCTTGTCGACGCCCACGTCGGGATTCTTGAGCGTGCCCTTGACGTACAGCGGCGAGCGAAGCGAGAGAACGCGCAACGCCTTGTTTCGCGGCTGAATCTCCAGCGCAAGTTGTTCGTTCGACAGGTTGATGAGTCCCGTAACCTCGATGACCGATTCGTCGGTATCCAGAACAAATGAGCGGGTCTGCATGACGCCCTGCGTCACCTTGAAGTCGCTGGCCAGGCAGTTGAGCTGAACCTGCTTGTCGCCGAAGAGCTGGGTCGCCACCACGTTGCCGATGTTCAGCCCCATGGCTTCGAGCAGAAATTTGCTCATGGTGCCCTTGCTCACCAGGGCTTTCACCTCGCCGTTGGAAGTGCCCAGCAAAGCCGCGATCGAGTTGCCCGATGCCGACAGTGCCGCGTCGCCGCCCACTTCGCCCAGGCTGGCACGCATCGTGTCTAGGGTTGGAAAGAGCTCCTTGATCTTGAGCTTGCGCGCCGACAGCTGCAGGTTCGCTCGAATGGGATTTTGCCGGCCGTCGAGCCTTGCCGTTGCGGCCAGCGTGCCGCCCGCGACGCCAAAGCTGAGCGGCGTGAGCGAAAGCACGCTGTCCTCCAGATGCAGGTCGGCCACCAGGCTTTCGATGGGCAGGTCCTTCGCATGCAGGATCTTGCGGCTCGAAAACTTCACGTCCGCATCGATGCTGCCCCAGCTTGCCGTGTCGAACTTTTCCACCGGCAGCACCTTGTCCGCCGGCTGCACGGCAGGCGCACCCCGCTTGGCCTTGCTCGCGTTGGAGTCCGCGCCGATCAACGGCGCCAGGTCCTGCAGGCGCAGCTGGTTGGATTGCACCTGACCGCGCAGCAGCGGCCGCGGCTGCCGGGAAATGTATTCCAGTGTGCCCGCAATGTCGCTCGCACCCACGCTGCCCTTGAAGTCTTCGTACAGCCAGCGGCCGCCGGCCTTGTCGAGCTTGCCTATCAGATGGCCTTCGGTGCTGAAAGGAGGCGTGTTGGGCAGCGTGATGCCAGTGATCGGGTACAGGTGCGCCATGCTGGCGCCCGAGAGCTTGAGCCGCAGGTCGAGTGCCGCCAGCGCGTCCGGCTTGGTCAGCGTGCCGGCAACGTCGATGCGAGTCGCGCCGATCTGCACGCCGGCTTGCAGCGGGTAGGGCTTATCGTCTTTTTGCAGCGAAAGCACCGCACCGGCCTGGCCGCTTCCGCGCACCGATGTCTGCCGGAAGGTGCCACTGAGCTTCCAGCCGATGCCGTAGCCTTCTGTGCTTTCTTTCGGCAAGCTGTCGATGTCCACCTTCAGGTCGACCTTTGCGGTGGCATCCACGAGCTTTACCGTGCCGTGGCTCAGCACCAGCCGTTGCAGCTCGAGCTTCCAGAGCGATGGGGCTGCATTGCCTGCTGCCAGCGTCCAGTTGTTCCTGCCGTCGGCGGCGCGCTCGAGCGAAAGCGCCGGGCCATCGAGTTCCAGCGTGGGAATCCGGATTGTGTGGTCCAGCAAGGGCAGCGGGTTGAGGGAAAAGGTCAGCTGCTTGATCTGGGCCAGGTGCGGGCCGGTCTTTCCCCAATCGACATTGCCCAGCGTGATGTCCTGCGCCTTCAGCCGAGGCCATGGCACCCAGCGCCGCCAGCCGGTTTCAGCCTCGGGACTGTCCCACTGCAGAACCAGGTCGCCCTGGATCGCGAAGGGGCGGCCGGTCGCTTCGCTGACGCGTTGGCTGATCCAGGGTTTGGCGCGGTTCCAGTCGAAACTCGACACGACGGCGAAGCAGATGGCCACCAGGATCGACAGGACCAGCAAAGTCCAACCCGCGAGGCGGGGGAACATCGATTTCATTCAGACACCCTTGAACGGCCCTTGCGTTATGCAGCAATGCCGTGGACTGTACCTTCCGCGGTTCTGGGTAAACCCACAGGGCGGACAAGGGCTCCCATCGACGCCGTGCGGCTAGCGCAGCACGAGTACCGGAATGTGAGAGTGCGTCAGCACGTGCAGCGTCTCGCTGCCCATCAGCAGCCGTGCAAAACTGCGGCGGCCATGCGAAGCCATCACGATCAGATCGCACTGCTGGTTCTTGGCCGTCGCGATGATCGCTTCGGCCACCTGGTTGGACTTCATGACGATCGCCTGGGCACTGCGGACCCCCTTGGCAACCGCGGTGTCGCGGACCGCATCCACCAGGCGCTGGCCGCTCAGGTTGGCCTGCTCTTGCGAAGCTTCGATTTCGCGCTGGTTCAGCATCATCGAGCCTTCGAAATAACCATAAGGCTGGACGTGCACGACGTTGACGCTCACCAGTTCGGCCCGGGTCAGCACGGCAAGGTCGATGGCGGTGGCAACCGCCTGTTCGGAGAGCGAAGAGCCATCGGTGGCGACGAGGATGCGCTTGTACATGGCCGACTCCTTGGCCCCCGGCACTGCGGGTGCCTTCCCAATCCAGTCTAGGCACGGCGCAGGGGTGCTTCAAGCAAAGCAGCTTGGCTGCAGCCTCTAATCGCACATCCCGCCTTCGCTCGCGCCATACTTGCGGCTGTTCTTTCCGCCAGTGTTTCTCGTTCCCATGCCGAAGCTGCGATCCGTCGTTCTCCTGTTTTCTTCCCATTTTGTTATTCGGGCGCTTGCTGTGTGCGTGGCGGTCTTCGCCGTGCAGGCGCTGCATGCACAGGTCCTTCCGGCCGGCGTACGGCTCGGCATGTCGGCCGATGAACTGCGGGCGGCAATGCCCACGGTCCAACGCGTGCAGCGGCCGCAGCGGCTTGCCGGCGGGCTATTGGGAAGCTGGCAAGCGACGCCGGTTTCGATGGCAGGTTTGGCGTTCGAGCCGACCTTCTTCTTTGCTGGTTCGCAGCTCCAGCGCGTCGAGTTCGTCGCATCCGCGGAGGCGCTGCCCGATGGCGGATCGGTTGCATTTGCCGAACTGGTCCGGTGGGGACGCGCGGCCTTCGGCAGCGAGGTGGCATCGAACGACCCCGGTGCCGCCTATGCGGCATGGACGAGCGCCGACGCCGATGTGTACGTGCAGCACGTGCGCGACACACGCCGCGCGAGCCTGCGGCTCGTCTACAAGGCGCGGCAGGTCCGCGGCGGCAGTGAACTCTGAAGAAGAAAAAGCGGCTCAGGCCGCGGTGAGCATGCCGCGCTGTTCGATGAACGCCACCACCTCGGCCACGCCGGTGTGGGTCTTGAGGTTGGTCATCACGTAGGGGCGCTGCCGGCGCATGCGCTGCGTGTCCTGCTCCATCACGTCGAGGTTTGCGCCGACGTACGGGGCGAGATCGGTCTTGTTGATGACGAACAGATCGCTTTTGGTGATGCCGGGCCCGCCCTTGCGGGGAATCTTCTCGCCGGCGGCGACGTCGATCACGTAGATGGTCAGGTCTGACAGCTCGGGGCTGAAGGTCGCCGCAAGGTTGTCGCCGCCCGATTCGACGAACACCACGTCGGCATCGGGAAAGTCCTCGAGCATGCGGTCGATGGCCTCGAGGTTGATCGAGGCGTCTTCACGGATGGCGGTGTGCGGGCAGCCGCCGGTCTCCACGCCCATGATGCGCTCGGCCGGCAGTGCGCCGGCCACGGTGAGCAGGCGCTGGTCTTCCTTGGTGTAGATGTCGTTGGTGATGGCGATCAGGTCGTACTTGTCGCGCATCGCCTTGCAAAGCATTTCGAGCAGCGTGGTCTTGCCCGAGCCGACCGGTCCTCCGATGCCCACGCGCAGCGGCGGCAGTTTCTTGGTGCGATGAGGAATGTGGTGCAGGGCGGAGGTCATGGGCGTTGTCCGGTTCGGTCAGCTTCGAAAGAGGCGCGAGTATTGTGTTTCATGGCGGGCCGACAACACCGCCAGCAGGGGCGCAAAGGCCTGGCGCTCTTCGTCGCCGAGGCGCATCGCGTGGGCGACGGCGGCAGGGATTTCATGCGCCAGCCGCGCCAGGATGCGCTGGCCCGCGCTCTGGCCCAGCGGCACGGCCTTGACCGCCGCGGCCACCATGTTCTCGGCCCAGCCGAAGGCGAAGGCCAGGCAGCCGTCGTGTGTCGTGGCGCCGGTGCGGCTCAGCGCGAAGGCGAAGGCCACAGGGTAGCTTGCGGGCAGGTCCGCGAAGACCTCGGCCGTGTCCGCGTGGTGCAGCTTGAGCCATTCGACGAAGGAGCGGCCCATCTGCTCAGTCTGAAGGAAGAACTCGGCCGATTCGCGCGTGGCCAGAACCCATTCGTTGAGCGCGCGGATCCGTTCGGCGTCGCCCGCGCGCCAGGCCGGGATGGCTTGCGCCACGAGCGCGAGGTCACCGCGCGCGAAGCTCAAGTGCAACTGATCGGAGAGCCATTCGATGGCCTTGGTCTCCGAATCGATGCCGGCCCATTCCACTGCCGCCTCCACACCCTCCGAATAGGAAAAGCCGCCAACCGGCAGGGCCGGGGAGGCGAGCCAGATGAGCTGCAAAAGGCTTTGCGCGCCGAGTGTGTCGGCGGTCTCTTCGTCGGACATCGTCGGGGCGGATTCAGTGCGAATGGCCGTGGTGCGAGTGGTCGTGCGCACCGTCGTGGTCGTCGAGCAGTTCCGGCGCAAGGACGAGAGGCATGGGGCCCTTGCCATGCGAAAGTTCATTGTCGTGCGCGTGGTCATGGCTGTGGCCAGCCCCGTGCGAATGCTCGTGCGACCCATAAGCGCCGCCTTCGGGCTCGAAGGCTTCCTCGACCGCGACGACGATCAGGTGCATCGAACGCAGCATGTCGGCCAGTACATGGTCGGGCTCGATCTTCAGGTGGTCGGGCTTGAGCTCGATCGGCACATGCCGGTTGCCCAGGTGATAGGCCGCGCGCGTCAGGTCGAACGGCGTGCCGTGGGCCGTGCAATGCGTGATGCGCAGTACCGGCTGCGGCGCCGCGATGACGCGGACCAGCGAGCCGTCTTCGGCCACCAGCACGTCGCCGCCGCGCACCGCAGTGCCGCGCGGCAGGAACACGCCGATCTGCCGGCCCTGCGAATCGGTGGCATCGAACCGGCTTTTCTGGCGCACGTCCCAGTCGAGTTCGATCGTGGCGGCGCGCTTGAGCAGCACGGGCGCAAGGCCGCGGCCTTGGGGCATGAGTTTGTTGGCGGTGAGCATGGGGACTTGCTTTCAGCGGGAAGACGTCGATAATATAACGTCCGTTATAACTTTGGAGCCCTTCATGTCGGCACTCAAATTGACCCAGATCGGCAACTCCGTCGGGGTGATTCTTCCCAAGGAAGTGCTGGCGCGGCTCAAGGTGGAAAAGGGCGATACGCTGTTCCTGACCGAGGCTGCCAATGGGGTCACCCTGACACCGTACGACCCCGATGTCGAAGAACAGCTGAAACTGGGCCGTGAATTCATGCGCGAGTTCCGCGACACCTTCCACCAGCTCGCCAAATGAGCGTCTGGCGCTGGATCGACAGGCGCACCCTCATCCTGTTGCATGACGAAAGCCTCGCTGAGCACGGCGGGGCCTCGGGCCTTCGCGACGAAACGATGTTGCAGTCCGCGCTGTCGCGCCCGCTCCACCTTCTGAGCTACGGATCGCCCGACGTGGCCGACCTCGCGGCGGCCTACGGCGTGGGACTGGCCAAGAACCATCCGTTCGTCGACGGCAACAAGCGCGCGGCATTCCTGTCCGTCGGTCTGTTCCTTGCGCTGAACGGCCAGCGTCTGGTGGCAATGCAAGCCGAGGCCACGCTGGTGATGATCGACCTGGCGGCCAGCGCCATGGACGAAAGCAGCTTTGCCGGCTGGATCCGCGACCACATGACACCTCGTTCGGCCTGAGGCCCGCGGCATCTAGAACAGAAAATACCGCTGCGTCAGCGGCAGCTGCACCGCCGGATCGCAGGTGAGCAGATGCCCGTCGGCGCGCACCGCATAGGTCTGCGCGTCGATCTCCATCTTTGGCGTGTAGCCGTTGTGAATCAGGTCCTTCTTGCGCACGTTGCGGATGTTCTTCACCGCGCTGAGGTGCTTCGCCAGGCCGTATCGTTCCTTGATGCCCGCGGCCAGCCCGGCTTGCGAAACGAAGGTGAGCGAGCTCTTGGCGAGGGAACCGCCATAGCTGCCGAACATCGCCCGGTAGTGCACCGGCTGCGGCGTGGGGATCGACGCGTTGGGGTCGCCCATGGCGGCCATGGCGATGGTGCCGCCCTTGATGAGGGTGAAGGGCTTCACGCCGAAGAAGGCGGGTTTCCAGATCACGATGTCGGCCCACTTGCCGACCTCGAGCGAGCCCACTTCGTGCGCGATGCCGTGCGCAATGGCGGGGTTGATCGTGTACTTGGCGACGTAGCGCTTGGCGCGGAAGTTGTCGTTGCGCTCGTTGCTGTCCAGCGGGTCCGCACCCGTACCGGGCGCAGGTGGCAGCCAGCCGCGCTGCAGCTTCATCTTGTGCGCGGTCTGCCAGCAGCGCAGCACCACTTCGCCCACGCGGCCCATGGCCTGGCTGTCGGAGCTGAACATGCTGATGGCGCCCAGGTCGTGCAGCACGTCTTCGGCGGCAATCGTTTCCTTGCGGATGCGCGACTCGGCAAAGGCCAGGTCCTCGGCAATGCCGGCGTCCAGGTGGTGGCACACCATGAGCATGTCGACGTGTTCGTCGAGCGTATTCACGGTGTAGGGCATGGTCGGGTTGGTGGAAGAGGGGAGGAAGTTCTCCTCGCCCACCACGCGCAGGATGTCGGGTGCATGGCCACCGCCCGCGCCTTCGGTGTGAAAGGCGCAGATCGAGCGGCCGCCCACGGCCGCGATGGTGTTCTCGACAAAGCCCGATTCGTTGAGCGTGTCGCTGTGGATCGCCACCTGCGTGTCGGTGGCGTCGGCCACGTCCAGGCAGTTGCTGATGGCCGAGGGCGTGGTGCCCCAGTCCTCGTGCAGCTTCAGGCCCATGACGCCGGCTTCGATCTGCTCGTGCAGGGCATCGGGCAGGCTGGCGTTGCCCTTGCCCAGGAAGCCCAGGTTCATGGGGAATGCATCGGCGGCCTGCAGCATGCGTTCGATGTGCCACGGGCCGGGCGTGGCGGTGGTCGCGAAGGTGCCTGTGGCCGGGCCAGTGCCGCCGCCGAGCATGGTGGTCACGCCCGAAGCGAGCGCTTCCTCGATCTGCTGCGGGCAGATGAAGTGGATGTGGCTGTCGATGCCGCCGGCCGTGACGATGTTGCCCTCGCAGCTGATGATCTCGGTGCCTGGGCCGATGATGATGTCCACGCCCGGCTGCACGTCGGGGTTGCCGGCCTTGCCGATGGCGGCAATGCGGCCGTCCTTCAGGCCGATGTCGGCCTTCACGATGCCCCAGTGGTCGAGGATCAGCGCGTTGGTCAGCACGGTGTCGACGGCGCCTTGCGCCCTTGTGCGCTGCGACTGGGCCATGCCATCGCGAATGGTCTTGCCGCCGCCGAATTTGACTTCTTCGCCGTAGCCGCCTGCGCGCAGCGTGTAGTCGGCTTCCACTTCGATCAGCAGATCGGTGTCGGCGAGACGAACCCGGTCGCCCACGGTCGGGCCGAAGATCTCGGCGTACGCACGCCTTCCAATCGTTGCCATGGCTTAGAGCTTTCCTTGGATGAGGCCGCGAAAGCCATAGACGATGCGATCGCCAGAGAAGTCGACCAGCTCGACCGTGCGCTGCTGGCCCGGTTCGAAGCGCACGGCGGCGCCCGAAGCGATGTTGAGCCGCATGCCGCGCGCGGCCTCGCGGTCGAAGCCGAGCGCGCCATTGGTTTCGGCAAAGTGATAGTGCGATCCGACCTGGATCGGCCGGTCGGCGGTGTTCTGCACCACCAGCGTGAGCGTGCGGCGGCCAGGGTTGAGCGTGTGCTCGCCCTCGTCGGTGAAAAGTTCGCCGGGTGTCATGGTGGCGGTGCCTTTGTTCAGACGGCCTGCGAGAGAAGCGTGGCGCCCAACGCCACCACGGCAGCACCCGCCAACCGCGGCAGCCAGGCATTGGCATGGCGCAGCGCCCAGCCGAGCCCGATGCCCGCGAGGTGCAGCAGCACGGTGGCGCCGACCATGCCGGCCAGCGTCAATGCCGCGCCCTGTTCGCTCGCGAGTTCGTGGCCGTGCGCCACGCCGTGGAAGATGGCGAACACGCCCACCACCGCCGCGGCCACCGCGGCCGGCAGGTGAATGCGCGTGGCAACCAGCAGGCCCAGCACCAGCAGCGAGGCCGCGATCATCGGTTCAACGGCCGGCAACTGCACGCCGGCCAGTCCCATCAGCGCACCCACGAGCAGCATGCCCGCGAAGGCCAGCGGTGCCCACAGCAGATCGGGCCAGGCACGGCGCGCGGCTAGCGCACTCCACAGGCCGACCGCGACCATGGCCGCGAGGTGGTCGGCGCCCGTGAGCGGGTGCATAAAGCCGGTGACGAAACCGTGATGCATCCCACCGTCGACGCCGGTGTGTGCGCTGGCCGCCAACGGCAGCAGCAGGGCGGCGAGGGCAAGGGTCTTGGAGGCGTGGTGGCGCATGACAGGTCTTTCTTTTTCTGGAGTAGGAGTCAGACGATGGGCTGGTGAACGGTGACCAGCTTGGTTCCGTCCGGGAAGGTGGCTTCCACCTGGATGTCCGGGATCATTTCGGCGATGCCATCCATCACGTCGGCGCGGGTGAGCACCGTGCGGCCTTCGCTCATGAGCGCCGCAACGCTCTTGCCGTCGCGGGCGCCTTCCATCACGGCGGCGGAGATCAGGGCGACGGCTTCGGGGTAGTTGAGCTTCAGCCCCCGCGCCTTGCGGCGTTCTGCCAGCAATGCTGCGGTGAAGATCAGCAGCTTGTCTTTTTCGCGGGGGGTCAGTTCCATGTGGGCGGCATCGGATGGCGTTGAGGTCGGCCATTATTGGGCAGGCTTCGGCTTTGCAACAGTCGTGCCGGTGTTCGCCAAACGACGTATGGATGGCACGAAAGATGCACCGAAACGGTGTGAACCCCGCCGAGACTTCCACCAGCCCCGACGACGCACCCCAGCGCATCGTCAAGGTGCGGCGCGACTACAACAGCTGGGTCGCGAGCGAAACGCTCGAGGACTACGCCCTGCGCTACACGCCGCAGCGCTTTCGCAAATGGTCTGAATGGCGGGTCGCCAACACGGCCTTCGGGGCTGCGTCGTTCCTCATCCTCGAGGCGGTCGGCGCCACGCTGCTGGTGAAGTACGGCTTTGCCAACGCTTTCTGGGCAATTTTGGCGACGGGGCTCATCATCTTCCTGGCGGGGCTGCCGATCAGTGTGTATGCCGCGCGCTACGGCGTCGACATGGACCTGCTCACGCGCGGGGCAGGCTTCGGCTACATCGGCTCCACGCTCACATCGCTCATCTACGCGTCATTCACCTTCATCTTCTTCGCGCTCGAGGCGGCGGTGATGGCCTATGCGCTTGAGCTCGCGCTGGGCGTGCCGCCGGTCTGGGGCTACCTGGTGTGCGCGCTGGTGGTGATTCCGCTTGTCACCCACGGCGTTTCGGCCATCAGCCGGCTGCAGCTGTGGACGCAACCGCTCTGGCTGGTGATGCTGGTGGTGCCTTTTGTCTTCGTACTCGTGCGCGATCCTGGTGCGTTCGCGGGTATCGTGCACTACAACGGGTCGAAGGCAAGCACCAAAGGCTTCGATCTGCACCTATTTGGCGCTGCCCTGACGGTCGGCATCGCGTTGATCACCCAGATGGGGGAACAGGCGGATTACCTGCGCTTCATGCCCGCGCGCACGGCAGGAAGCGCGCGGCGCTGGTGGGCGGGCGTGCTGGCCGGCGGGCCAGGGTGGGTGGTGCTGGGGGTGGTCAAGATGCTGGGCGGCGCGCTGCTGGCCTACCTGGCCATCACCCACATGGTGCCGGTCGAGCGCGCAGTCGATCCGAACCAGATGTACCTGGCGGCCTATGAGTACGTATTCCCCAACTACGGCTGGGCCGTGGCCGCGACCGCACTGTTCGTGGTGATCTCGCAGCTCAAGATCAACGTGACCAACGCCTACGCGGGTTCGCTGGCCTGGAGCAATTTTTTCTCGCGCGTGGCGCACAGCCACCCGGGGCGGGTGGTGTGGGTGGTGTTCAACGCGCTCATCGCCTTCATGCTGATGGAGATGAACGTGTTCGAGGCGCTGGGAGACGTGCTCGGCCTTTTTGCCAACATCGCCATCGCCTGGATGATGGCCGTGGTGGCCGACCTGGTCATCAACAAGCCGCTGGGCCTGTCGCCGCCCGGCATCGAGTTCAAGCGGGCGCATCTGTGGGACATCAATCCGGTGGGCGTGGGTGCGATGGCGCTGGCCTCGGTGTTGTCCATCACCGCGCACCTCGGGGTCTTCGGACCCTTGGCCCAGTCCTTTTCGGCGCTCATCGCGCTGGGCACGGCGCTGGTTGTTTCGCCGTTGCTCGCGTGGGCCACGGGCGGCAAGTACTACCTGGCGAGGGGTTCGGTGGCCCATGGCGCGGTGCCCTTCGCTCCGACAGCGGGCCCGCGCGCAGTCCGCTGGGCACGGGTCGAGCACGATGCGTACGAGGGTGGTGCGGAAGGCAGCTATCAGCGCCTGAAGGTGCAGCACTGCGTGATCTGCGAACGCGAGTACGAAGGTCCCGACATGGCGCACTGTCCCGCGTACCAGGGGGCGATCTGCTCGCTGTGCTGCACGCTCGATGCGCGCTGCGGCGACCTGTGCAAGCCGCATGCAAGCCTTTCGGCGCAGTGGTCGTCGGCGCTGCGCTGGCTCTTGCCGCGCTTCAGCTGGCGCTATCTGGACACGGGCCTTGGGCACTTCCTGCTGCTGATGCTGATCATCGTGCCGGTGCTGGCCGTGGTGTTCGGTGTGCTCTACCAGCAGGAGCTGCGCGCATGGAGCGAAAGTGCGCTGCAGATCGCCTCGCAGTCGGAACTGGCCGAAGCTCTGGCCGGCGTGGAGCAGTCGTCGCTGCGCTCGGGTTTTCTCAAGGCCTACATGGCGCTGTTGGTGATCGCCGGCGTGGTGGCCTGGTGGCTGGTGCTGGCGCACCAGAGCCGCCGGGTCGCGCAGGAAGAGTCGAACCGCCAGACCCATTTGCTGATGCGCGAGATCGAGCTGCACCGCGCCACTGACCGCGCGCTGCAGTCGGCCAAGCAGACGGCGGAAGAAGCGCGCGAAGTCGCCGAGCAGGCCAAGCTCGCGGCCGAGGAGGCCCGTCGCGCTGCCGACCAGGCCAACCAGGCCAAGAGCCGCTACATCAGCGCCATCAGCCACGAGTTGCGCACGCCGCTCAACAGCATTCTGGGCTATGCGCAGCTGATGGGCGAAGACCAGTCCGTGCCGCCGCACCGCCAGCAGGCGGTGGCGGTGATCAAGCGCGGCGGCGAGCACTTGCTGTCGCTCATCGAGGGCACGCTGGCCATTGCACACATCGAGGCCGGCAAACTCACGTTGCATGCCAGGCCCATGCGCTTTGCCGACACCCTGCGCGAGCTGGCCGACATGTTCGAGCTGCAGGCCGCCGAGAAGGGGCTGCGCTTTAGCTTCGAGACCACGGGCGGCTTGCCCGAGGTGGTGCGCACCGACGAAAAACGGGTGTGCCAGATCCTCATCAACCTGCTGGGCAACGCCATCAAGTTCACGGCCGCGGGCGAGGTGACGCTGCGGCTTTCGTATGCGCGCGAATTCGCCTCGGTCGAGATCGAGGACACCGGGCCCGGCATGACGCCTGCAGACATCGAGCGGATTTTCGAGCCCTTTACGCGGGGCGACGCGGCCGCGGCCGCATCGCCCGGCGCAGGGCTGGGCCTCACCATCGCGAAGATGCTGACCGACCTGATGGGCGGCGAGATGAAGGTGAGCAGCACGCCCGGGAAGGGCTCGCTGTTCCGCGTGCGGCTCTTCTTGCCGCGCGTGCACGACGCGGCGGGTGCTGCAGGCCGGCCGGTCCCGGTGCAGCGCGCTCGGCGCGGCTACGAAGGCCCTCGCCGGAGGCTGCTGGTGGTCGACAACGAGGAGGCCGACCGCGACCTGCTCGGTCACGTGCTGTCGCCGCTCGGTTTCGACTTGCGCACCGCCGCCAGCGGCCACGACGCGCTGGACCTCATCGCGGCCGGCTACCGGCCCGATGCGATGTTCGTCGACCTCGCCATGCCGGGCATCGACGGATGGGAGACGATTCGCCGCGCGCGAAAGCTCGGCCTGGCAGAAGCATCGGTGGCCATCGTCTCGGCCAATGCCTTCGACAAGGGCCTGGACAACGACGTGGGCATTGCGCCGGAAGATTTTTTCGTCAAGCCGGTGCGCCATACGGAACTGCTCGACTGGCTCGAACGCCGCCTCGGCCTGCGATGGACGGACAGTGCCGCCAAGCCGCCGCCCGCCGCCGAGCCGCTGGCCATGCAGGCGCCTTCGCTTTCCAGGCTGCGCGCTCTCGACGAAGCGGTGAGCCTGGGCTATTTTCGCGGCATCATGAACCAGCTCGACGAGATCGACACCGAACAGCCCGAATGCATGGCGTGGACCGAGGCGCAGCGCGTGCTCGCGCGCCAGTTCCAGTTCGAGGCCATGGGCCGGGCGCTGGCCGCCGCGGTGAGCGCGGCCTGAAGAACAACAAGTCCCATGGAAACCACACCACTTGCAAGAACGCTGCGTGAACAGGGGGCCAACAGCGACCTGGTCCTGATCGTCGACGACGTGCCCGACAACCTCGCGGTGCTGCACGACGCGCTCGACGAGTCGGGCTACACCGTGCTGATTGCCACCAGCGGCGAGCAGGCGCTGCAGCGGGCGGCGCAGGCGCGGCCCGACATCGTGCTGCTCGACGCGATGATGCCGGGCATCGACGGCTTCGAGGTGGCGCGCCGGCTCAAGGCCGATGCCGCGACGGCGCACATCCCCATCGTGTTCATGACCGGGCTCACCGAAACCGAGCACTTGGTCGCGGCGCTGGAGGCCGGCGGTGTCGACTACGTCACCAAGCCGATCAAGCCCAAGGAAGTGTTGGCACGCATGAACGTGCACCTGCAGGGCGCCCGCCGCGCCCGGCAGGATGCGCGGCAGGCCGGCCAGGCGCGCAATGCGCTCGACGCCTTCGGCTACGCCAGCATTACCGTGCGCCTGCCCGAGGGCAAGCTGATCTGGCAGACGGCGCTCGCGCGCGATTTGCTGCAGCGCTACTGCGACACCCGTGCACCCGAGACGCCGCCCGTGGTACTCGAGTGGCTGCGGCGCCACGCGCCCGATGCCCGGCAGCAGGGCATCGAGCCGCCGGCGCTTTCGATCGTGCGGCCGAGCGTGGGGGGCACGCCGAGCGCCGCCGGGCCGCCCCAAGGCGAGAGCGGCCCCCTCGGGGGGCAGCGAGGACACGCAGTGCCGAGCGTGGGGGCCATGCCAACCGCGAGCAGCCTCAGCCTTCGCCTGCATCGGCAGACCGGCCAGGACGATGACGGCGACGAGTGGATGATCGTCATGCGCGAGGTTTCAGACACTGCCGTGATCGAAGCCATGAGCCTGAGCCTGAAGCTCACGGCGCGCGAGGCCGAGGTGCTCTACTGGGTGGTGAAGGGCAAAACCAACAAGGACATCGGCGAAATTCTCGGCAGCAGCCCCGCCACGGCCAAGAAGCACCTGGAGCGGGTGTACGTGAAGCTTGGCGTCGAGACCCGCACGGCCGCTGCCGGGGTGGCCATCAAGCGCATTCGCGAGTTGCAGCCGCAGTTCGAAATTTAAGGGCGCCTGCCGTCCCTAGAATCGCCGGGTCCTCGGGGGATGCTGGCGATGAACGACAACAGACGCAGAACAACGATTCGACCGGCGCGAAACGCCTGGCTGCTTGGCATCGCCTTCGTTCTGGCGAGTGCGGGCGCGCAGGCTGGCGGGCATTTCGATGTCGACGATGCCGGCACGCTCGATCCGGGCCAATGCCAGTACGAAGCTTGGTGGGGCCGCACCGGAGCCGAGCCCGTGACCGTTCTGCACGTCGGACCGGCCTGCCGCGTGGGACCGGTCGAACTGGGGCTGAACCTCGACCGGCTTTCGGCAGAGGGCGTGCGCTCGGTCGTTGCGGGCCCGCAACTCAAATGGAATTTCTTCGGCCCGGCGACCGATGCGCCGTTGAGCGCGGCATTGTCGGTTGGCGCCGTATTCGACCTGAAGCGCGGCGGCCGCGCGGGCGGACAGTTGGTGCTGCCGGTCACCTGGCGCCCGACGGGCAGCCTGCAGATCCACGCCAATCTGGGCGCCGACTGGGCCACCGGCACCGGAGTTCGCACGGCGCGCGGCGGGCTGGCGGCGGAGTGGGCGCTCGATGACAAGCTCTCGCTGATCGCTGAGCGCAGCCGCGCCTCGGGCTTATGGACGTCGCGCATTGGCGGGCGCTTCAGCCTCACGCCGCTGATCAGCGTTGACGTCAGCGCTTCCAGGACCGGGCCGCAGCACGTGCGCGGCTTTGTCGTGGGACTGAACCACGAGTTTTCCTGGAAGTAGCGGCAATCCCGGCCCGGCTCTGCGGTCAGCGGCCGGATTGCACCTTGATTCGGATCGTGTTCACGTCCCAGCCCTTGCTGCGCAACCGGGTGACAAGCATCGGCGACAGCTGGCGCAGCTTGGCGGCGGCTGCGCTGCCGTTGACCAGCAGGCACCACACGTCCCCTTCAGCGGGGCCGGCCTGCACTGCGGGGCGCATGGCTGGCGGAATCAGCCCTTCGACAGCCCGCAGCCGTTCGTTGGCGTCGCGCGCACGCGCAATCAGGCTTGCCAGGGTGGGCGAACCTTCGGCGGCCTGCTGCAGCGTGAACGGGGGGACGGAGCGGCGATTCATGGGTAATCCGGAAGGGGGAACAAGGGCAGCTAAAATGCCCGGTTTGCCGACGCTTGCGCCGGCAGATCGGTCTGGTGCCGCTTGCTTTCGAGGCTTGCATTCGAAGAAGGCGCGCCCAACTGCTTTCACCATATCTTAGGGAATCCGGTCGCAGTGCCTGTGTGTCAGGTGCCCGCCCATCTCCACGCCAATGGCAACCAACTTCCTGACCCAGATTTTCGGCAGTCGCAACGACCGGCTCCTCAAGCAGTATCGCAAGACGGTGGAGCGCATCAATGCGCTCGAACCCGAGTTCGAGAAGCTCAGCGACGACGGGCTGCGCGCCAAGACGCAGGAGTTCAAGGACCGCATCGCCAAGGGCGAGACCCTCGATGCCGTGCTGCCGGAGGCCTTCGCTACCGTGCGCGAAGGCTCCAAGCGCGTCATGAAGATGCGCCATTTCGACGTGCAGCTGCTGGGCGGCATGGCGCTGCACAACGGAAAGATCGCCGAAATGCGCACCGGCGAAGGCAAGACCCTGACCGCCACGCTGCCGGTGTATTTGAACGCGCTCACTGGCAACGGCGTCCACGTGGTCACCGTGAACGACTACCTCGCCAATCGCGACGCACAGTGGATGGGCCGCCTATACAACTTCCTGGGGCTTTCGGTGGGCATCAACCTGCCGCAGATGCCGCGGGAAGAAAAGCAGCAGGCCTACGGCAGCGACATCACCTACGGCACCAACAACGAATACGGCTTCGACTACCTGCGCGACAACATGGTGTACGAGCCCGGCGACCGGGTTCAGCGCGGCCTGAACTACGCCATCGTCGACGAGGTGGACTCGATTCTGATCGACGAAGCCCGCACGCCGCTGATCATCAGCGGCCAGGCCGAAGACCATACCGACCTGTACCTGGCCATCAACAAGGTGGTGCCGCTCTTGACCAAGCAAGAGGGCGAGGCCGATCCGCGCACGGGCGAAGGCGTCACGGTGCCGGGCGACTTCACCGTCGATGAGAAGACGCACCAGGTGTTCCTGACCGAAGACGGCCATGAGAAGGCCGAGCAGCTCTTGAGCGAATTCAAGCTGCTGCCCGAAGGCGCCTCGCTCTACGACCCGGCCAACATCACGCTGATGCACCACCTGAACGCGGCGCTGCGTGCACGGCACCTGTACCACCGCGACCAGCATTACGTGGTGCAGCAGGGCGAGGTCGTCATCGTCGACGAATTCACCGGCCGCCTGATGACCGGCCGCCGCTGGAGCGACGGCCTGCACCAGGCCGTGGAAGCCAAGGAAGGCGTGCAGATCCAGGCGGAGAACCAGACGCTTGCCTCCATCACCTTCCAGAACTATTTCCGCCTGTACAACAAGCTGGCCGGCATGACCGGCACGGCCGACACCGAGGCCTACGAGTTCCAGGAAATCTACGGTCTCGAGACCGTCATCATTCCGCCAAACCGCATCAGCAAGCGAGACGACCAGCTCGACCGCGTCTACAAGACCACGCGCGAAAAGTACGAAGCGGCAATCCAGGACATCCGCGAGTGCTACGAGCGCGGCCAGCCGGTGCTGGTGGGCACCTCGTCGATCGAGAACTCCGAAATCATCGACGGCCTGCTCACCAAAGCCGACCTGCCGCACCAGGTGCTCAACGCCAAGCAGCATGCGCGCGAAGCCGACATCGTGGCGCAGGCCGGCCGCGCGAAGATGATCACCATCGCGACCAACATGGCCGGCCGCGGTACTGACATCGTGCTGGGCGGCAACATCGAGAAGATGATCGAGGCGATCGAGAACGACGAAGGTCGCGACGAAGCCACCAAAGAGGCGGACATCGCGCACGTGCGCGCCGAATGGACCAAGGACCACGAGTTCGTGAAGTCGCTCGGCGGTCTGCGCATCATCGCGACCGAGCGCCATGAGTCGCGCCGCATCGACAACCAGCTGCGCGGCCGTTCGGGTCGGCAGGGCGACCCGGGCTCCTCGCGCTTCTACCTGAGCCTGGACGATCCGTTGATGCGCATCTTCGCGGGCGACCGCGTGAAGGCGATCATGGACCGCCTCAAGATGCCCGATGGCGAAGCCATCGAAGCTGGCATCGTCACGCGCAGCATCGAGAGCGCGCAGCGCAAGGTCGAGGCGCGCAACTTCGACATCCGCAAGCAGCTGCTCGAATACGACGACGTGTCGAACGACCAGCGCAAGGTGATCTACCAGCAGCGCAACGACATCCTCGACGCGGCCGACCTCACGGCGCAGATTGCGGCGCTGCGCGAAGGCTGCTTTACCGACCTCGTGCGGCAATACGTGCCGTCCGAATCGGTCGAGGAACAATGGGACCTCGACGCCCTGGAGAAGACCCTCTTCAACGAGTGGGGCATCGACATGCCGCTCAAGAAGGAAATCGAGGCAGCCGAAGCCGTGGCCGACGAGGACATCGTCGAAAAGGTGGTCAATGCCGCCAACGACAGCTTCGGCGCCAAGGTCGCGCTCATCGGCCAGGAAAACTTCACCCAGTTCGAGCGCATGGTGCTGCTGCAGAGCATCGATACGCACTGGCGCGAGCACCTTGCCTCGCTCGACTACCTGCGCCAGGGCATTCACCTGCGCGGCTATGCGCAGAAGCAGCCCAAGCAGGAATACAAGCGCGAAGCCTTCGAGCTCTTCGGCCAGCTGCTCGATTCGGTCAAGAACGAAGTCACGCGCCAGCTCATGACGGTGCGCGTGCAGTCGGGCGAGCAACTCGAAGAAGCGGCTGAAGCGCTCGAGAGCCGCGGCGAGAACGTCTCGAACATCACCTACAGCGCGCCGACCGAAACCGGCGAAGTCGAGGTTCGCCTGGACGAGGAAAACCAGCGCCGCATCGCGGCCGCGGGCCTGGGGCTCGGCAGTCTGAGTGCAGAAGCTGCGGCGTTCGCACGCGTCGGCCGCAACGACCCATGCCCATGCGGCAGCGGCAAGAAATACAAGCACTGCCACGGCAAGCTCAGCTGACCCAGAAACATCCGAAGAGAAATTACCGCCATGCCCGTGAACCTGTCCGCTCCTGATCCTGCCGCCTTGTTCGCGGTGCCCGGCGTCCGCATCGGCGTGGCCGAAGCGGGCGTGCGCAAGGCGAACCGCAAGGACCTGACCGTCGTGCTGATCGATGAAGGCTCTGCGGTTGGCGGCGTGTTCACCCAGAATCGCTTCTGCGCCGCACCGGTGCAGGTCTGCCGCGACCACCTGGCCGCCAACTACGGCATTCGCGCAATGGTGATCAACACTGGCAACGCCAATGCAGGCACGGGCGAAGACGGCCTGATGCGCACGCGTTCCACCTGCATCGCGCTGGCGCGCCACCTGGAAATCGCGCCCGAGCAGATCCTGCCGTTCTCGACCGGCGTGATCATGGAGCCGCTGCCCGTGGACCGCATCGAAGCCGGCCTGCCCGCCGCGCTGGCCGACGCTTCGGAGAACCACTGGGCACGTGCCGCCGAAGGCATCATGACCACCGACACGATCCCGAAGGCTTTCAGCCAGCAGGTCCAGGTCGGCGGCGCCACGGTCACCATCACCGGCATCAGCAAGGGCGCCGGCATGATCCGACCGAACATGGCGACTATGCTGGGCTTCATGGCCACCGACGCGAAGATCGACCCGTCGCTGATCCAGCCGCTTGCCAAGTTGTTGGCGGATGCTTCGTTCAACCGCGTGACGATCGACGGCGACACTTCGACCAACGATTCGTTCGTGGTCATTGCCACGCAGAAGGCCACGCACGCCACCATCACCTCGCTGGAGTCGGCCGACGGCCAAGCGCTGGTGACCGCCATGCAGAACGTGGCGCGCCAGCTGGCGCAAGCGATCGTGCGCGACGGTGAAGGCGCGACCAAGTTCATCACCATCCAGGTCGAAGGCGGGCGCAGCGCGGACGAGTGCAAGCAGGTGGCCTACGCCGTCGCGCACTCGCCGCTGGTCAAGACCGCGTTCTTCGCCAGCGATCCGAACCTGGGCCGCATCCTGGCGGCAGTGGGCTATGCGGGCATTGCCGATCTGGACCAGACCGGCATCGACCTGTTCCTCGACGACGTGCACGTGGCGGTCAAGGGCGGGCGCAATCCGTCGTATGGCGAGGAAGACGGCCAACGAGTGATGAAGCAGAGCGAGATCACGGTGCGCATCGTCTTGGGCCGCGGCAACGCGAGCGAGACCGTGTGGACCTGCGACCTGAGCCACGAGTACGTGACCATCAACGCCGACTACAGGTCATGATGATGCCCCCACGCTCCGCACTTCGTGTCGTCGCTGCCCCCCGAGGGGGCGCTCAACGCCCTTCGGGCGGCCGGGCGGGCGTCGATGAATGAAAAGTTCGAAAAGCTGATCGAACGTGCCGAACAGCTGATCGGCCGCATCGAGTCGATCTTGCCGCAGCCGCTGTCGGCGCCTGCTGACTGGAACGCATCGATCGCCTGGCGGTACCGCCGCCGCAGCTCGGGTCATGGCGTCCTCGAACCTGTGAAGCACGTGGCTGCCATGGCACTTGATTCGCTGAAGGAAATCGACGTTCAGAAAGAAAAGATCGAACGCAACACGCGCCAGTTCGTCGAGGGCAAACCGGCCAACAACGTGCTGCTGACCGGTGCGCGCGGTACGGGAAAATCGTCGCTCATCCGCGCCTGCCTGCAGGCCTATGCGCCGCAGGGGCTGCGTCTGATCGAAGTCGACAAGGCCGAGCTGACCGACCTGCCCGACATCGTCGAGGTGGTGTCGCAGCGGCCCGAAAAATTCATCGTGTTCAGCGACGATCTGAGCTTCGACGAAGGCGAGCCCGGCTACAAGGCACTTAAGTCGATCCTGGACGGCTCGATTGCTGCAGCCACGCCCAACGTGCTGATCTACGCGACCAGCAACCGGCGCCACCTGCTGCCGGAATACATGAAGGACAACCTCAGCTACACCCATACCGAGGATGGCGAAGTGCATCCCGGCGAAGTGATCGAGGAGAAGATCTCGCTGTCCGAGCGCTTTGGCCTGTGGGTGAGCTTCTATCCTTTCAGCCAGAACGAATACCTGGCGATCGTCGCGCAGTGGCTGTCGTCGTTCGGCGTCGACAAGGCCGCCATCGAGGCTGCGCGCCCCGAGGCGCTGGTGTGGGCGCTGGAGCGCGGCTCGCGCAGCGGCCGCGTGGCCTACCAGTTTGCGCGTGACTACGCCGGGCGGGCTTCCGCATGAGCGCACAGCCGGAGGCCCAAGGCCGCAAGCACACCGAGGTGGCTGTCGGCGTATTGATTCGCCCGGCCGACGACGCGCTGCTGCTGTCGACACGGCCCGAAGGCAAGGCCTATGCCGGCTACTGGGAATTTCCGGGCGGCAAGATCGAGCCCGGCGAAACGGTGGAGCAGGCGCTGCGCCGCGAGCTGCACGAAGAACTGGGCATCACCATCGCGGGCGCCGAGGTCTGGAAAGTGACCGAGCACGACTACCCGCATGCGCTGGTGCGACTGCACTGGTGCAAGGTCACGGCCTGGAGCGGCGAATTCGAGATGCGCGAAGGGCAGGCCATGCGCTGGCAGCAGCTGCCTTTGGACGTGGCCCCGGTGCTGCCGGGCGCGCTGCCGGTGCTCGAGTGGCTGACCCAGGAGCGCGGGCTGCCCGCGTCGGCGGCGCAGGCCGTTTCGACCCTGGCCTGATGGGCCCGGTCGCGAGGGCGGGCGCGCACGTTCTGCGAGCACCGCGGGCCTAGGCACGACATGCTGCATCCCAAGTACCGCGCCGACATCGACGGACTGCGTGCCGTGGCGGTGGCGTCGGTGCTGGCCTTCCATGCCTTTCCCGACGCGCTGCCAGGAGGCTTCATCGGGGTCGACATCTTCTTCGTGATCTCGGGCTTCCTGATCACGACGATCATCATGCAGAGCCACGCGGCGAGTGACTTCAGCTACCGCGATTTCTATGCACGGCGCATCCGGCGGATCTTTCCGGCGCTGACGCTGGTGCTGCTGGCCACGCTCGCCTTCGGCTGGTATGCGCTGCTGCCCAGGGAGTTCACCGAGCTCGGCAAGCAGGCGGCTGGCGGTGCCGCCTTCATTGCCAATTTCATCTTCTGGGGCGAGGCGGGCTATTTCGATACGGCCGCGGAGACCAAGCCGCTGCTGCACCTGTGGTCACTGGGCATCGAGGAGCAGTTCTATATTTTCTGGCCCATGTTGCTGGCACTGGCGTGGCGCCGGCGCTGGCCGGTCCTCCGGTTGCTCTGGGTGCTGGCGGTGGCTTCGTTTCTCGTCAACGTGCTGACGATCCATCCCTTTCGCACGGCGGCCTTCTACTCGCCCGCTTCGCGCTTCTGGGAACTGATGGTGGGCGGCATCCTGGCCTGCATGCGACTGCGGCCTGCCCTTCAGCCGGCTCTGGCTTGGCGTAGCCACCTGCAGTCGTGCGTGGGCGTGGGATTGATCGCGCTGGGTCTCGTAATGACTCGCAGCGACAAGGCGTTTCCCGGGTGGTGGGCGCTGCTGCCCACGCTGGGCGCGGCGAGCTGTATTGCGGCCGGCCCCTCGGGCGTGCTGAACAGGTATGTGCTCGCCAGCCGTCCAATGGTGTGGATCGGTCTCATCAGCTATCCGCTCTATCTCTGGCATTGGCCGTTGCTGGTCTACGCACGCATCGTGAATGAAGGCGAGCCATCGCCTTGGGTGCGCGGCGCCATGGTGCTGGCGAGCGTGGTGCTGGCTTGGCTCACGTATCGCTTCGTCGAGCGCTTCACCCGAGCGCGAGCGAATGTCGGCATGCTGCGCACGCTCGCCGGCGGCAGCATGGCGATCGCGGTCGCCGGGCTGCTGGCGCTGGGCGGCATGGCGCCGCGCAACGGCAGCGACCTGCTGCGCAAAGTGACCGACGCCACGGCGGACGACAACTATTACGCCGGCTTCGAGCAGCAGAAGCTCGGCGGCTTTCCGGTCAAGCGCGTAGGCAGTGGCGATCGCAAGGTCTTGCTGATCGGCGACAGCCATATCCAGCAATATGCGCCGCGCGCGATGGCGCTCGCACGCAGCGCGCCTGGCCGCATGGCAACGACCTATTTCTCGACCTACGGTGCGTGTCCGCCGGTACCTGGCATGGTGGCCGAGGGCAACCCCGGATGCGAGAAGGCGCGCCGCGAGATGCTGGCATTGGCCGTCGATCCGCAGATCGATGCGGTGGTGGTCGGAGCATGCTGGAACTGCTATTTCACCGGCGACTTTCCGCTTCCGTTCTATTTTCAGGACGGCGCCTCGGGTTATCTCGTGAACAACGGGGGTGCAGGCCTCGGGCCCTCGCTGGCATCGCTCGAAAAACTGCTGGTGCAACTGGGGCAGCACAAGAAGAAGGTCTACTTGTTGCTGGACAATGCGAGCGGCGCCGAGTTCGAGCCCCGGCGCCTCATCGAAGGCAGCCGCATGGGCAAGATGGTGGCACTGACGAGCACCCGCGTGGCGCCTCTGCCGCCGGATCAGGCGCGGCTCAACGACCAGCTGCGCGCGCTCGCGCTATCCACCGGCGCGGAACCCATCGACGTGATGGCAAGGCTGTGCGCGGAAGGGCAGTGCCTCCGGGCGACGCCCGACGATGCGCCGGCTTACAAGGACCGGGAGCATCTGCGTCCAGCGTATGTCCGCCAACACGCGGACTACCTGGACCGCGTGTTCTTGGCGCCGTAGCGCACGGCGCGCTTATTGGACCTTCTTCGGGTCGCCGAAGGGCTCGTCGTCGGCCGGCGTTTCTGCTGGCATGCGGAATTCCTCGCTTGCCCAGGCGCCGAAATCGATGCCCTTGCATCGCGCGCTGCAGAAGGGGCGAAAAGGATTGCGTTCGGAGTAGACGCTGTCTCCGCCACAAGCAGGGCAGCGGACGATCCGCTCGCCGATCTTGTTCACATCGCTCATTGGGTAGCCTCCTTGCTCCGCACTGCGGTGCGAGCCCCCTTCGGAACGGCCGGGCGAGGGCTCATGCGCAAAGGGTGAGTTCGAATGCCGCGTCGTCCGTGCTCGGGTGCAGCCGGTCGGCCTCGTGCCGCATCATCCGCACCGAAACCATGAGCCGGTTGCCGCTGATCTCGGGAATGAGTCCGAGCGCTGGATCGATGCGCAGCCGCAGCAGCTGGAAGCTGCGGCCTTGCGGCAGGTTTTGCTGGAAATGTCCGCCCGTGGCGATGACCTTGTACGGTACGTCGGCATCGCGCAGCAGCTTGAGCAGCAGGTAGATGGACTCGGCCAGCGGGGACAGCGTGGCAGACCACCGTTCGAGGTCGGCGCGGCGGCTTGCCGCACTGCGATGCTGCCAAGCGTAGTAGGCGGGCAGGTCGAATTCGCAGGTGCCGGCCGGAATGCCCGCGCGGCTGCGAATGCTCATGAGCCACTCGTTTTCGGTCAGGGCTTGGCCAGCCTTGCCGGCAACGCCATTGAGGGTTGCGAAGTTGCGCTCGAGCTGGCCAACCACCTGGTCGAGCACGGCCTCGGCAATGGCCGGATTGCCCCGGTAGCCGTTGAAGACGTTCTTGTGCTTGTCGAGATCGCGCATCACGTCGGCCTTGAGGTCGGCGCGCGCGGCAACGTCCATGATCTCGAAGATCGTGACCAGCGCGTAGTGATGCGAGAGCGCGGACTCCGAGGGCACCAGTTCCCCAAGGCGTCGGAAGAGGTGCTCCAGCCGCAGGTAGGTGCGGATGCGCTCGTTGAAAGGGTACTCGTAGAGGATCACGCGTTTGTGTCGGTTTCCTGTCGCGCCATCATAGCTTCAGGGCGATTTCGATGGGGGCGTGGGCAGCACTTCGCGCACGGCGGTAAGCATGCGTTCGCCCAGCGCGAGCTGGCCGTGCATGGACATGTGGGTGTCGTTGGAAAAATAGAAGTCGCGAATCTGCGTGTGCTTCTCGCGGGTGAAGGCGTAAAGGTCGGGTCCGAGGCCGGACGTGCGGAAGCCGGCTTCGAAATCCTTGGAGTAATCGGGCTTCAGGTACACGGTGGTCTTGTTGGGAATCACCATCCACATGATAGGAAGCTTGCTGTGCGCCTTTGTGAAATTCTTCATCCACTCCAGGTGCGCGGGAGTCAGCGGGCCATTGTCGTCATCTTCGGCGAAAAAGGGCATCTTGTCGCAGGAGCGATGGGAGAAGAGCTTGCAACCATCGGGCACCGGCCGAACCCACGTGTTCCAGTCGAAGTGAACGTCTGTTGCAGAATTTTTCGCTTTCCAGGTGTTGTAGTAGGTCGTGATCCCGGTCATGAATTGCACGTTCCAATTGGGAGCGGGGCTAGGCACCGTCTCATCGGGCGTGATCAGGGGGTGATCCATGGCATCGAAGGGCCGGACCATCTTCTGGCACTTCATGCTGTCCTTGGTGCGATCGCCCAACAGGCGCTCAACGCTCTCGATGATGATCAGCTTGCCCTTGAATCCGGTGCGCGCGATCCACTGGTCGAAATCGCCGCAGAGCGCGTTCTCATACTGGCCCCAATAGGTGGTCGAGACGCGGTAGCCGGCCTTGGCAAGTACCGACTGCCAGCGGAAGGTCATCGAAAAGCTGTCGCCGATCACCAGGATGTCAGCCTGGTCGACGGGCGTGCCCTTCAGCACGGCAGGGTCGACCTTGGGTGGCGGAGCGGTCCAACCGAATTCGCGTTCGGACAGGCGGCCGATCCGCGTGAGGTCGCCGTAAGGCACGGGGCTGGTGAGCGAAACGATCCACAGCACCATCAGGGCGATGTAGCCGATGAGGAAGAATCGCAGCCAGACTTTGGCGGGCGTCGTCATGTCGAATCAGAATTGGAAGTAGAGGAACGGGCTGTAGTTGCCCAGCTTCGAGACGCACCAGGCGAAGAGCGCGAAGGTGCCGATCGCGAGCACAGCCGAAGAGACCCACGCCATCACAGGCTGGCCGGCAACCGCTTTCGGATGGGGAATCCAGCGTTCGAGCGAGATCGTCGGAGGCAGCGCAAGGCAGATGATGATGCCCACCAGCATGGTCTGAAAGAACTCCGGCTTGCGGAACGGCACGGGGCCGAGTTCGCTGAAGGCCGACACCGGTGCGCCATGCATTCCGAGCATGCCCTTGTAGATGGCCATGGCCGTATGCACGCCGTCCGCGCGAAAGACGATCCAGGCCAGCACCACGCAAAGGAAGGTCAGCAGCCAACCCAGTACGTGGGCAATGCGGCCCGGCGTGGCGTTGCGGCGCACCCTGGCATTCCAGAGGTGGTTGATCATCAGGAACACGCCGTGCAGCGCGCCCCAGATCACGAAGGTCCATGCAGCGCCGTGCCAGAGCCCGCCGAGCAGCATCGTGAGAAACAGGTTCAGGTAGCGCCGCGCCGGGCCCTTGCGGTTGCCGCCCAGCGGCACGTAGAGATAGTCGCGCAGGAAGTTCGACAGCGAGATGTGCCAGCGCCGCCAGAATTCGATGATGTTGGTCGACTTGTAGGGTGAGCGGAAATTGAGCGGCAGCTGCACGCCCAGGCACAACGAGAGGCCCACAGCCATGTCCGAATAGCCCGAGAAGTCGAAATAGATCTGCAGCGTATAGGCCAGCGCGCCGAACCACGAGGTGTAGAGCGTGGGCTCGATGCCCTTGTGCACGCCGTTGAACATCATGTCGGCGTACTGCCCCATGGGGTCGGCAATCAGCAGCTTCTTGGCAAGCCCGAAGGTGAAGATCGCCACGCCGAGCGCCACTTTGTTGGGGTCCAGCCGGTAGGTGGCCGGGTTCGCGAACTGCGGCATCATTTGCGCGTGATGCAGCACCGGACCTGCGATCAAGTGCGGAAAGTAGGTGACGAACAGCACGTAGTGGATGAAGCTTCGTTCATGCACTTTGCCCTGCCAGCAGTCGACTAGGAAGGCGATCTGCGTGAAGGTGTAAAACGAGATGCCGATCGGCAGCACGATGTGCAGCAGCGGGATCTGCGACAGACCAGCCGACGCCAGGCCTTCGTTCACGTTCGAGACGAAGAAGTTGGCGTACTTGAAGATCGCGAGCACGCCGAGGTTGACGACCAGCGCCAGCACCAGCAGTGACTTCCGCTTGCGGTCGTCGCGGCCGGGCGCGGGCGAAAGATGCAAGCCGAACCAATAGTTGATGCAGATGGACGCCACCAGGAGCGGCAGCGCCTTGACGCTCCACCAGCCGTAGAAGAACAGCGAAGCCAGGGCCAGAAAGCCAGCTGCGGATCGGGCGTTGCGCTTGCCGATCAGGAAGAAACCGATCAGGACCAGCGGAAAAAAGACAAAAATAAAGGGATACGAATTGAAAAGCATCGCGGGAGGGAGGGCACTCCGGCGAGCGCCTTTTTTGTCTTGGTCGTTATGCGGCCGCTGCGGCGGCAAGTCTCGGATTATCGCGTGCCGGGCGGAACCCACCGCTTCCAGAGACTCCGCACCGCGGCACCGAGTTCCTCCAGCGAGATCGACTCGTTGAAAATGACCGCATCCGCGGCGGCTCGGCGCAACTTGCGCGCGGCCTGCTGGGCGATCACCGCGCGCACGGCTTCGTCGGTCCAACCGGAGCGCGCCATGACGCGCCGCAACTGCGTTTCCTCGCTGGCATCGACCACGAGCACCCTGTCCACCATGGCTCGCCAGCGGCCGGATTCGACCAGCAGCGGGACGTCGAAGACCACCACGGCGTCCGGCCCCGCGGCCGTCGCCAAGCGCTCGGTCTCGACACCGATCAACGGGTGCAGGATCGATTCGAGGCGTTTCCTCGCGCTGTTGTCGGCAAACACGAGTTGCCGCATGCCTGCGCGGTCAAGCCCGCCATCGGGCGCAATGACCGACCGGCCGAAAGCAGCCTCGATGGCAGGCATTGCAAGGCCGCCGGGCTGTGCGATGCGGCGCGCGATGGCGTCGGTATCGACCAGCATCGCACCTTCTGCAACCAGCAAGGCGGCGACGGTGCTCTTGCCGCTGCCGATGCCTCCCGTCAAGCCGACGCGCCGCATCACCGACTCTTCAACGGGCGAATGCGCCAAGCGGAAACGCGAAGGGAATCCATTGCCGCACGAGTTCGGGACCCGCCACAAGGCAGACCAGGCCCGCACCGGCTAGGAAGGGACCGAAGGCCATGGGAATGTCCTTGTGCGCCAGCTTGCCGACGAAGCGCAGTGAGAGGCCGATCACTGCGCCCACCAGTGATGAGACGAGGATGATGGCAATGAGGTAATCGGCCCCCAGCCATGCGCCCAGCGCCGCGAGCAGTTTGAAGTCGCCATGCCCCATGCCTTCCTTGCCTGTGACCAGGCGATAGCCATGGTACACAAGCCAGAGGCTCAGGTAGCCGAACACTGCGCCCCAGACGGCCGAACTCAGCGCAATACCGGTCCAGCCCATGGCCGCGCCAATGAGGCCCAGCCACAGCAGCGGGTAGTTCAGCGCATCGGGCAGGAACTGGGTGTCGAAATCGATCAGAAATTGGCAGACCAGCAGCGCCGCAAAGGCGGCCCAGAGCGCGCCGGCGGGCGTGAGGCCGAAGCGGTAGGCGCAAAGGGCGAAGAGCGCCCCGGTGATCAGTTCGACCAGCGGATAGCGCGGGCTGATCGGCGTCTTGCAGGCGGCGCAGCGGCCCCGCAAAACGAGGTAGCTCAACACCGGAATGTTCTCGTACCAGCGGATCTTGTGCCCGCACGATCCGCAGCGCGAAGCCGGACGGGACAGGTCGAAGGGAGGCAGGCCCTCGATCTCCAGCGCTGCCTTGTCGGCCGCGGCTTCGAGACCGGCGGGCGGCGCCGCCTTCGGGCCGAACACCAGCGACCACAGCGATGGGACGTCCTTGGACGACATCAGGTTGGCCACCGCATCGGCGAGCCACTCCCGGTACATCATCACCGGCGTGCGGTAGATCACCACATTGAGAAAACTGCCGACCAGCAACCCGAGGACGCCCGCAAACGCGGCGTCGATCTCCTGCGAAACCAACATCAAACGACTTGGCCCAGCTTGAAGATGGGCAGGTACATCGACACCACGATGCCGCCGATGATCGTGCCAAGGAACACGATGATGATGGGTTCCATCAGGCTCGAGAGGCCCGCTACCATGTCGTCCACTTCGGATTCATAGAAGTCCGCGGCCTTGCCGAGCATGTGGTCGATGGAACCGGATTCCTCGCCGATGGCCGTCATCTGGATCACCATCGACGGGAACAGGTTCACGTTGGTCATGGCCGAGGTGAGGCTGGTGCCGGTCGAAACCTCCTGCTGGATCTTGGCCGTGGCATCGCTGTACACCGTGTTGCCCGAGGCACCGCCCACCGAGTCGAGCGCTTCGACCAGCGGAACGCCGGCGGCAAACATGGTGGCAAGCGTGCGGGTCCAGCGGGCCACGCACGATTTTTCGATCAAGGTGCCGAAGATCGGCACGCGCAGCAGCGCGCGATCCATGACCCGCTGCACGCGTTCGTTGCGCTTCCAGGCCTGCAGGAAAAAGTAAGTGCCGCCGCCGATGACGCCGAAGATCAGCCACCAGTAGGAGACGAAGAATTCGCTCATGGCCATCACGAACAGCGTTGGCGCGGGCAGGTCGGCGCCGAAGGACGTGAACACCTCCTTGAACGCCGGAATCACGAAGATCATGATGATGGCGACCACCACGAACGCCACCACGACCACGGAAGTCGGATACATCAGCGCCGACTTGATCTTGGACTTGATCGCCTCGGTCTTTTCCATGTAGGTGGCCAAGCGGTCCAGCAGGTCTTCCAGGATACCGGCGGCCTCGCCAGCTTCAACCAAGTTGCAATAGAGATTGTCGAAGTACTTCGGAAACTTGCGGAACGCGGCCGAGAGCGAGGTTCCGGTCTCCACGTCGCTGCGGATGTCGTTCAGCAGCTTGGCAACGCTTGCGTTCGCATTGCCCCGGCCGACGATGTCGAACGACTGCAAAAGCGGCACGCCGGCCTTCATCATCGTCGCCAGCTGGCGGGTGAAGATTGCAATGTCCTTGGGCTTGATTGCCTTGCCCGAGCGCATGCGGCGCTTCTTGATCTTGGAGGCGAGAACCCCCTGGCGCCGCAAGGCGGCCTGCACCTGGTTTTCGCCGGCGGCCCGGAGCTCGCCGCGCACCAGCTTGCCGTTGCGGTCCTTGCCCTCCCACTCGTAGACAAATTCCTTGAGCGTGCTTGAGGTGCGGGTGGATGCCACTGTTGCCATTCGATCTCCGATTTCTTGCAGTGTGTTCGTTATTCGTTGGTGACCGCCACCACTTCTTCGAGTGAGGTGAGCCCTTGCATGACTTTTCTGAGCCCGGATTGCCGAAGCGAGCGGACGCCCTCGGCCTCGGACTGGCGAGCGATGTCCAGCGCGCTGCCGTCGCGCAGGATGATGGCTTGGATGGCTTCGGAGATCGGCATCACCTGGTAGATGCCGACCCGCCCCTTGTAGCCGCCGTTGCACACCGAGCAGCCGACAGGGCGATAGGGCTTCCAGGAGCCATCGATTTCTGCTTCCTTGAAACCCGCGTCGAGCAAGGCCTGGCGCGGCACGTCGGCCGGCGCGCGGCATATGTGGCACAGGCGGCGGGCGAGCCGCTGCGCAGTGATCAGGATGACGCTCGAAGCGATGTTGAACGGGGCGATGCCCATGTTCCGCATGCGCGTGAGCGTCGTCGGCGCGTCATTGGTGTGCAGCGTCGACAGCACCAGGTGGCCCGTTTGCGCGGCCTTGATCGAGATGTCGGCGGTTTCGAGGTCCCGGATTTCGCCGACCATGATGATGTCGGGATCCTGCCGGAGGAAAGCGCGCAGCGCGGCGGCAAAGGTAAGGCCAGCGCGCTCGTTCACGTTGACTTGGTTCACGCCCGGCAGGTTGATTTCGGACGGATCTTCCGCCGTGGCGATATTGACGCCGGGCTGGTTCAGCAGATTCAGGCAGGTGTAAAGCGACACCGTCTTGCCGGAACCCGTAGGGCCGGTTACCAGCACCATGCCGTATGGCCGGCCGATCGCGTTCAGCAGCCGCTCCTTTTCATCGGCGTCGTAGCCGAGCGCGTCGATGCCCAGGCGTGCGCTGCTCGGGTCGAGAATACGGATCACGATCTTTTCGCCGAAGAGCGTGGGGAGGGTGCTCACGCGAAAGTCGATCACGCGGTCTGCGCCGATCTTGAGCTTCATGCGGCCGTCTTGCGGCACGCGCTTCTCGGAGATGTCGAGCCGCGAGATCACCTTGATCCGCGACGCCAGCTTGTCCTTGATCAGCGTGGGCGGGCTGGCGATTTCGCGCAGCTCGCCGTCGATGCGAAAGCGCACGCGGTAGTTGTGCTCGTAGGGCTCGAAGTGGATGTCGGAGGCCCGCATGCTGACGCCGTCGAGCAGCATCTTGTGCAGGAACCGGACGACCGGGGCATCCTCGACCTCGGCGATGGCCGCCTGTTCGTTGGCATCGCCCGACGTATCGGCCGTGACGTCGTCGAACTCGAAGTCCCCGCCGCCGACGATGTTGTTGAGTGTTTCCGACGCGGTGACCGCGGCGGCTTCGATCATGCGCGACAGCTTGTCGTATTCCGCGATGACCCAGTCCACGCCCATCTGGGAGGCGAACTTGATCTTCTCCACGGCCTGCTGGTCCGAGGGATCGGCTGTTGCAACAATGAGGCGGTTGTTGCGCTTGCTGAGCACAACGATGCGGTACGCCTGACACAGCTTCGGGTCGAGCAGGTCTTTCGGCAGGCGCTGATGGTCGATGGCGTCCAGGTCGAGCAGCGGGGCGCCGAACGCGGAAGAAAGGGTGTGAGCCAGGTCTGCGGCCGAGACGGCTCCGCTGCCGGTCAGCTCGGCAATGAAGCTGGTGCGCCCGTTGAGCGACTTCTGATAGATGTCTTCCGCCGTCTTCGCCGGAAGCTTGCCGGCAGAAACTAGCGCGCGCGCAAGGCCCGGAAGAGCGATTTGCGTGTTTTCTTTAACAGGAAGTTCGGCAGCAGCCATTCAGCGGAATTGCAAAAGATGTGAAAAAGTGCTTCACGATCATCGCTGAACGCCCTCGCCGTGTAAATCGCTACGTAGCAACAGGCATGGGCATTATTGGTGCCAGCCGAAAAGACTGGTCGGGGTGAGAGGATTCGAACCTCCGGCCTCTACGTCCCGAACGTAGCGCTCTACCAGGCTAAGCTACACCCCGATTGGTTGCAGAAAAGAGAAAGTCGTCCTTGCCAACTCTTGTGAGGTGTTCAGGCACGTCGCTCAAGCAACTGAGCCGCCAATTGTAGCAAACCGTCGGCGTGCAAATTGGACGGGAAGTCGCGCAACGCATGAATCGCACGTTTTGCTTCGTCGGCCGCGGCGGCTCGCGAAGCTTCCAAAGCGCCCGTGCTGTGGACGATCTCGACGATCTTGCCCAGCTGAGCGGTGTCGCCGGCCTCGATGGCCGCGCGAACCAACGCGCCCTGGGCGGGGCTGCCGCGCCGCATCGCGAAGATCAGCGGCAACGTCGTCTTGCCTTCGCGCAGGTCGTCGCCAACGTTCTTTCCCGTTTCGTGAGCATCCCCGGCGTAATCGAGCACGTCGTCGATGACCTGGAACGCCGTTCCAAGGGCTTGGCCATAGGTAGCGCAGGCTTCCTCGACCTCGGGCGTGGCTCCCGCCAGCACCGCGGCCAGCCGCGTGCTGGCTTCGAAAAGCTTGGCGGTCTTGGAGCGGATCACGCGCAGGTACGCCGCTTCGTCCAGCGACGCGTCGTGCATGTTCATGAGCTGCAGCACCTCGCCTTCGGCGATCACATTGGTCGCCTCGGCCAGAATTTGCATGATGCGCATGTTGTTTGCATCCAACATCATCTGGAAAGCGCGCGAATAGAGGAAGTCGCCGACAAGCACGCTGGCGGGGTTGCCGAACGATTCATTGGCCGTCGGGCGTCCGCGGCGCAGGGTCGACTCGTCGACGACGTCGTCGTGCAGCAGGGTGGCCGTGTGGATGAACTCCACCACCGCCGCCAGGTTGAAGCGCTGCTCGCCCGTGTATCCGAGCGCCCCCGACATGAGGAGCAGCAACGCCGGCCGCAGGCGTTTGCCGCCGGCGGAAATGATGTACTTGGAAACCTGGCTGACCAGGGGCACGCCCGTATCGAGGCGCCGCGCAATCACACGGTCGACTTCGACCATGTCGCCGGCGATCAAATCCAGCACGGTGGCGGTGGGGGAGGTATCGGCGGCGTGAACTGGCAAAGCGTTTGCGCGCGGCGCGTCTGAATGCGAAGGTGGCAGCGGCACAAGGCCGGAAGGCGCAGATTATAGGTAGGAGCGCGTGCGGTCCTGGCGCGCTTCGCGCCTAAACCATGTTAGCGTGCGCAAACCGTGCTAGAATCTTGGGCTCTGCGGAATTCGCCGCGGAGCTCATATTCCCAAGAGGTTCACATGTACGCGGTCATAAAAACCGGCGGCAAGCAGTATCGCGTTGCTTCCGGCGAAAAAATTAAAGTAGAACAGATTGCTGCGGATGTAGGCCAGGAAATCGTGATCGATCAGGTTCTCGCAGTCGGCAACGGCAGCGAAATCAAGGTTGGTACGCCCCTGGTATCCGGCGCAACGGTGACAGTCACGGTACTGTCGCACGGCAAGCACGACAAGGTTCGCATCTTCAAGATGCGCCGTCGCAAGCACTATCAGAAACGTCAAGGCCATCGCCAGCAGTTCACCGAACTGCAAATCGGCGCGATCGCCGGCTAAGGAGCAGATTCCATGGCACAGAAAAAAGGCGGCGGCTCAACGCGAAACGGGCGCGATTCCAAGCCCAAGATGCTCGGCGTGAAAGCGTTTGGCGGTGAACTGATCAGCGCAGGCTCGATCATCGTGCGCCAGCGCGGCACCCAGTTCCACCCCGGCGTGAACGTCGGCGTGGGCAAGGACCACACGCTGTTTGCACTGGTTGACGGCCATGTGTCGTTCGGCGTCAAGGGCGCACTGAACAAGCACATGGTCAACGTGACCCCCGCGGCATAAGCCCAGGTCACTTCGATCAGCTCGAAGCCCCGCTTTGCCGGGGCTTCTTCATTTGTACACTGGATACCCCATGAAGTTCGTCGACGAAGCCTTCATCGACATCGCCGCAGGCGATGGCGGCAACGGCTGCGTGTCGTTCCGTCATGAAAAATACAAGGAATTCGGCGGCCCCAACGGTGGTGACGGCGGCCGCGGCGGCCACGTCTACGCGGTAGCCGATTCCAACCTCAACACGCTGGTCGACTTTCGCTATTCGCGCCGCCACGAGGCCAGACGCGGCGAGCACGGCATGGGCTCCGACATGTTCGGCGCAGCGGGCGACGACATCGTGTTGAAGATGCCGGTCGGCACCATCATTTCCGACGCCGAGACGGGCGAGGTGCTGTACGAGCTGCTGAAGGAAGGCGAGGTCGTTACCATCGCCAAGGGGGGTGACGGCGGCTTCGGCAACATGCGCTTCAAGAGCGCCATCAATCGCGCCCCGCGCCAGAAGACCCCCGGTTGGCCCGGCGAGAAGAAGAGCCTCAAGCTCGAACTCAAGGTGCTCGCCGACGTTGGCCTGCTGGGCATGCCCAACGCGGGCAAGTCGACCCTGATCAGCGCCATTTCGAATGCGCGCCCTCGCATCGCCGACTACCCTTTCACCACGCTGCATCCGAATCTCGGAGTAGTGCGCGTCGGCCCGGAGCAGAGTTTCGTGGTGGCGGACCTTCCCGGCCTGATCGAAGGCGCTTCGGAAGGTGCCGGCCTCGGCCACCTGTTCCTGCGCCACCTGCAGCGCACGCGCCTGCTGCTGCACGTGATCGACATGGCACCCTTTGACGATGCCGTCGATCCGGTGGCACAGGCAAAGGCCATCGTCGGCGAGCTGAAAAAGTACGACACCGCGCTCTACGAGAAGCCGCGCTGGCTCGTGCTCAACAAGCTAGACATGGTGCCCGGCGACGAACGCGCGGCACGCATCAAGGACTTCGTGAAGCGCATGCGCTTCAAGGGGCCGGTGTTCGAAATCTCCGCGCTCACGCGTGAAGGCTGCGAGCACCTGGTGCAGGCGGTCTACCAGCACATCAAAGCGCAGCAGGTGGCCGAGCAGGTGCCGGTCGAAGTCGATCCGCGCTTTGCCGAATTGCCCCCCGATCCAAACTGAGACCGCAGCGCATCGGCGCCCGATGCGCCGCTTCCACAGACAGCAGCCGCACACGCAGTATTCACGACACGACCGCCAGAGCCTTCAATGACCTCGAATTCCGGATCCACTGCCTTGCGGGACGCCCGCCGAATCGTCGTCAAGGTGGGCTCCAGCCTCGTGACCAATGACGGGCGCGGCCTCGACGAGGGCGCAATCGGCGAGTGGTGCCGGCAGCTTGCGGTGCTGGTGCGCGACGGCCGCGAGGTTGTGATGGTGTCGAGCGGCGCCATTGCCGAAGGCATGAAGCGGCTCGGCTGGCGCACCCGGCCGCACGAGGTCCATGAACTCCAGGCCGCTGCCGCCGTCGGGCAGATGGGCTTGGCCCAGATGTACGAAACCAAATTGCGCGAGAACGAGATCGGCAGCGCCCAGGTGCTGCTGACCCATGCCGACCTGGCCGACCGCGAGCGCTATCTCAATGCGCGCTCGACCCTTGTGACCTTGCTCGGCCTGCGCGTGGTGCCGGTCATCAACGAGAACGACACCGTCGTCAACGACGAGATCAAGTTCGGCGACAACGACACGCTGGGCGCGCTCGTGGCCAACTTGGTCGAGGCTGACGCGCTGATCATCCTCACGGACCAGAAGGGCCTCTACACGGCCGACCCGCGCAAGGACCCGGACGCAAAGTTCGTGCACGAGGCGGCCGCCGGCGACCCGGCGCTCGAAGCCATGGCGGGCGGCGCAGGTTCCAGCATTGGACGCGGCGGCATGATCACCAAAATCCTTGCGGCCAAGCGTGCGGCCGGGTCGGGTGCCTCCACCGTGATTGCCTGGGGACGCGAGCCTGATGCCCTGCTGCGCCTCACGCGCGGCGAACCCATCGGCACCTTGCTGGTGGCGCAGACGGCCAAGCACCAGGCGCGCAAGCGCTGGATGGCCGACCACCTGCAATTGCGCGGCGCTGTCACGGTCGATGCCGGGGCCGCGGCCAAGGTGCGTGCCGAGGGCAAGAGCCTGCTGCCCATCGGCATGACCAGCGTGTCGGGCGAGTTCTCGCGTGGCGATGTGATCGCGGTGCGCGACGTCGATGGCGTCGAGCTGGCCCGCGGCCTTGCCAATTACTCGAGTGTCGAGGCCCGTCTGCTGTGCCGCAAGCCTTCGAGCGAGTTCGAGCGTCTGCTGGGCTACGTGGCGGAACCGGAGATGGTCCACCGCGACAACATGGTGCTGATGCCCGGCTGATAAGGAAACGGGGCCCATGGCCCCGTTCTTCTTGGTTCACTGCACTTCGCGAACCGGATTGCGCAGGTTCTGGACCATGTCCCCAACCGATTTGCGCGGCGCATTGCCGCGGCACAGTGCCTGGGTCGACAGCGCCTTGGCGTAGCGCGAGTTCAGGTCGTTGATGCGCTTCCACTCCGGCGTTTTCGTTTCCTGCCAGGTGCCGTTGTTGTAGCGCGCATAGCTCTTCATCTCGCCAGTCGAGCAGCGCACACCTTCATAGAACGCGTTGACGCCGCCGCCGTTGCGGTTCTGCGCCACCACCACGTAGCGCACGATGCCGTCCTTGGTGATTGCGATCGTGTTCGGATCGATGCCGAACTTCAGGCTCATGTACGGAGGCATTTCGATCGGCAGCAGACGGCTTTCGCTGAAAGCAGGCGGCGGCGGTGCCACGGTTTCTTCCCATTCGGCGTCCGCCTCGGAGCGCTTGGGCGGCGGCGGCATGCCCGATTGCGCCCAGTCCGGGTTGTCGGTGTCGTGATTGCCCGATGCGCAGCCGGCAAGAATGCCGAAGCACGCGAGAAGAAGGATGCGCTCAGCGCTGCGACGGAAAGAAGGGCGTTTTGTTGGGGGGAAGAGAGGGTTCATCGCTCGCGGAATGGATGTCGGGATGCGGGTCGAAACTGCCGCCGGGCGGCAGGTCCAGGCCCGCGGGTGCGCCGCCATCTGGCGTGTGGCGCTCGAATTCACGGGCGCGCACGTTGCTGCGCAAAAAGCGGTTGCGGAAATCCTGCCGCGGCAGGTAGCGAGCAAGCTCGGTCAGCGCCATTTCATAGACGCCGCGCTTGAACTCGACGACTACGTCGAGCGGCACCCAGTAGTCGTGCCAGCGCCAAGCGTCGAATTCAGGATGGTCTGTGGCACGCAGGTTCAGATCCCAGTCGTGGCCGATGAGTTGCAGCAAATACCAGATTTGTTTCTGGCCCTTGTAGTGGCCCCGTGCGTCACGGCGGATGAACCGATCCGGCACCTCGTAGCGCAACCAGTCGCGGGTACGGGCCACGATGCGCACGTGCTCCGGATGGAGCCCCACTTCCTCATGCAGCTCCCGGAACATGGCCTGTTCCGGACTTTCGCCGCGGTCTATGCCGCCTTGCGGAAACTGCCAGGAATGCGTGCGTATGCGTTTGCCCCAGAAAACCTGGTTTCTCTGGTTGAGCAGGATGATGCCGACGTTGGGCCTGAAGCCGTCCCGGTCGAGCATAATCAAACCCCAATTTTTGAACTGAGTCGATTATGCATGCCGGGTTGCACTCGGCAAGCAACCGATGCCAGGCTCTCAGGGTCTCCCCGGGGAGTTGCCCCCACATCCCATACCGATTCCATCACGCGATCCCGATGAAAGCTTCCCGATTTTTTGTCTCCACCCTCAAGGAAGCGCCCGCTGACGCCGAGGTCGCGAGCCATCGGCTCATGATGCGCGCCGGCATGATCAAGAAGCTCGGCACGGGCATCTACACCTACATGCCCATGGGCCTGCGTGTGATTCGCAAGGTCGAAGCCATCGTGCGCGAAGAGATGAACCGCGCCGGCGCCGTCGAGCTCACGATGCCCGTGGTGCAGCCGGCCGAGTTCTGGCAGGAGACCGGCCGCTTCGACAAGATGGGCCCCGAGTTGCTGCGCATCAAGGACCGGCATGACCGCGACTTCGTGATCCAGCCCACCAGCGAAGAGGTGGTGACCGACATCGCGCGCCAGGAAATCCGCAGCTACAAGCAGCTGCCGAAGAATTTCTACCAGATCCAGACCAAGTTCCGCGATGAGCGCCGTCCGCGCTTCGGCCTGATGCGCGGGCGCGAATTCATCATGAAGGACGCCTACAGCTTCGACCGCGACCTGGGCGCCGCCAAGGCCAGCTATCAGGTCATGGCCGATGCTTACCGCCGCATCTTCGATCGCTTCGGCCTGCGCTACCGCGCGGTGGCGGCCGACAGCGGCGCCATCGGCGGCGACCTGAGCGAAGAGTTCCAGGTGATCGCCGCCACCGGCGAAGACGCCATCGTCTATTGCCCGGGCAGCGACTACGCGGCCAACATGGAAAAGGCCGAGGCACTGCCCCCGGCCGGTCCGCGCCCCGCAGCCGCCAAGCCGCTCGAGAAGACGCCGACCCCCGGCAAGAGTACCTGCGCCGACGTGGCCGAGCTGCTCGGCGTGCCGCTCTCGACCACCGTCAAGTCGCTGGTGCTCGCGACCGACATCCTCGACGCGGCCGGCAACCTCAAGGGTTCGCACGTCTGGCTGCTCCTCCTGCGCGGCGACCACGACATGAACGAAATCAAGGTCGGCAAGGTGCCCGGCCTGGACAAGGGGTTCCGCTTCGCGACCCTGGCCGAGATCGAAGACCACTTCGGCTGCAAGCCAGGCTACCTCGGCCCGCTCAACCTCAAGAAGCCGGTCAAGCTCGTGGTCGACCGCGAGGCCGCCGTTCTGGCCGACTGGATCACCGGCGCCAACGAGATCGACTTCCACATGACCGGCGTCAACTGGGGCCGCGACCTGCCCGAGCCCGACCTGGTGGCCGATCTCCGCAACGTGGTGGCCGGCGATCCCTCACCCGACGGCAAGGGCGTGCTCGCGATCGAGCGTGGGATCGAGGTGGGCCATGTGTTCGTGCTCGGCACCAAGTACAGCAAGGACATGAACGCCACCTTCCTCGACGAAGCAGGGAAGCCGCAATTCCTCGAGATGGGCTGCTACGGCATTGGCATCACCCGCCTGCCGGCTGCCGCCATTGAACAGAACCACGACGAGCGCGGCATCATCTGGCCCGACGCGCTGGCACCGTTCACCGTGGTGGTCTGCCCCATCGGCATGGACCGCAGCCCGGAGGTCAAGGTGGCCGCCGAGGCGCTCTACGAGCAGCTGCTCGCGGCCGGCGTCGACGTGCTGCTCGACGACCGCGGCGAGCGGCCCGGCGCGATGTTCGCCGATTGGGAATTGATCGGCGTGCCGCACCGCGTGGTCATTTCCGACCGCGGCCTGAAGGAAGGCCAGCTCGAATACCAGCATCGCCGCGACACTGCCGCCACCAAGGTGCCGGCGGTGGGCGTCGCCGAATTCATCACCGGCAAGCTCGCGAAATGAGCTTGGAGGGCAGCCTCTCGCGACGCCGTTGCCTGGGCGGCGCCGTGACTGCGGGCGCCCTCTCGGTGCTGTCGCTGCCGCAGGCCGCTCGCGCCGGCGCGCAGATCGAAGAGCCGCTGATCGACTCGGTGCGCACCGCACTGAGTTCGGCCGTGCACAACAAGGCGCCGCCGGTGCCCGAGTTCTCGGACACCGAGGCCCGCCTGGCCTACCTGCGCTGGCTGGGCGAGATGAGCGAGCGCCTCAAGAAGAAAATCGCCGACTGGCCGACGCGCAAGGAATTCCTGCAGACGGTCTGGTACGAAAGCAAGCGCTCGGGGCTCGACGTGAGCCTGGTGCTCGGGCTGGTCCAGGTCGAGAGCAATTTCCGCAAGTTCGCTGTCTCCAGCGCCGGCGCGCGCGGCTATATGCAGGTCATGCCGTTCTGGACCCGCGTGATCGGCGACAGCGACCCCGCCAAGCTGTTCCACATGCAGACCAACCTGCGCTTCGGCTGCGTCATCCTGCGCCACTATCTCGACCGCGAGAACGGCGACCTCTACATGACCCTCGGCCGCTACAACGGCAGCCGCGGCAAGGCGCCGTACCCCAGCGCCGTGTTCGCCAACCAGCGCCTCTGGACCTTCGTGGACAGGGACCGTTCAGCAGCCTGAGGGCGAGCTAAGTCTTCGTGACCATCACCTGGTCGATCCGGTAGCTGTCAACGTCCATCACCTCGAAGGTGTAGCCGCCCCAGCTCACGCTGTCCGTGCGCTTGGGCACACGGCGCAGCATCACCATCAAGAAGCCCGCCAGCGTTTCGTACTCGTCCGCATGGGGCAGCTCGTCGATGTGCAGCGCCCGCTGGACGTCCTGGATCGGCGTGACGCCGTCGATCAGCCAGGAGTTCTCGTCGCGCTTCACGATCTGTTCCTCGTCGGGCGTCGACACCAGCTCGCCCATCACCGTGCTCATCACGTCGTTGAGCGTGATCACGCCCACGACCAGGCTGTACTCGTTGACGATGATGGCGAAGTCTTCACGCGCCTGCTGGAACTGCTCGAGCACCTCAGTGAGCGAGAGCCGGTCGGGGATGACCAGCGCCTTGTGCAGCGTCAAGCCTTGGTCGAAAGCCAGGGGCTCCCCGCTCAGCACGCGCTGAAACATTTCCTTTGCGTCGACATAGCCGAGCACGTGGTCGATGTCGCCATCGCACACGGGGTAGGCTGAAAAAGGCTCGGCCATGATGCGCGCCCGCAGCACCGACTCCGGGTCGTCGTGCAGAAACCATGCGATGTTGTCCCGCACCGTCATCACGCTGCTGACCAGCCGCGTGTCGAGCTCGAACACGTTGGCGATCACCTGCTGCTCGCGCACCGCGAGCACACCCGCGAGCGCACCGGCCTCCGTCATGGCCAGTATGTCGGCCGAGGTGATCTTGTCGTCGCGCACCAGCGGCATGCCGAGCAGCTTGAAGAGCATGTCGGTCGTGCGCGTGAACAGCCACACCAGGGGTTTGAGGGCGGTGATCAGCAGCAGCATCGGCCCGACCATGCGCACGGCAATGCGCTCCGGGTCGCTCATGCCGAGCCGCTTGGGAAAGAGGTCGGCAAACACCAGGAACACCGCGATGATGATCACGAACGAGCACAGGAAGGCCAGGTTCGTCGAGGCCTCCACGCTCATCCATTTCTCGAAGGAGCGCGCGAAGTAAGGGCTGAACGCACCCTCGCCGACCAAGCCGCCGAGAATCGCCACCGCATTGAGGCCGATCTGCACCACGGTGAAGTAGTGGCCGGGCTGCTCCTGCACGCGCAGCACCTTTTCCGCCCTTGCATCGCCATCGTCGGCCATCTGGCGAAGGCGCAGGCGCCGCGAGGCAGCAAGGGTGATTTCGGCGATCGAGAAGAACGCGCTCATCGCGATCAGCAAGGCGATGATGAGCAGGCTTTGGGTAAGAGTCATGGTGGCACGGCGAAGGGTGCCATGGTGCCATGACTGGCGAGGCTAAACCCCGCCGTGCGGGTGCGTCGGGTCGATCCAGAGTACCGATTCAGGTTTTTCGACAGGCTCGATGTCGAGATTGACGGCCACCGCTTCGCCGTCGCTTCGGCACAGCACGCATTCGAGCGGCTCGGTCGCGCTGGCATTGATTTCCTGGTGCGGCACGTAGGGCGGTACGTAGATGAAATCGCCAGGCCCGGCCTCGGCCGTGAACTCGAGCTTCTCGCCCCATCGCATGCGGGCCTGGCCGCGCACCACGTAGATCACCGACTCGAGATGCCCGTGGTGGTGGGCGCCGGTCTTGGCGTCGGCATGGATGGTGACCGTGCCGGCCCAGAGCTTCTGGGCGCCCACACGGGCGAAGTTGATCGCCGCCGCCCGGTTCATGCCGGGCGTCTGCACGGTGTTGGTGTCGAGCTGGTTGGCCGGGATCACGCGCACGCCGTCGTGCTTCCAGGCCGGCGACGCGGACTCGCTGCCGTGCGAGTGGCCGTCGTGGTCGTGGCTCATGGCGAGAGCGGAAAAATCAGGCGGGGTTGCTGCCGCCCAGGACCTGCTGCAGCTCGCCCGACTCGTACATCTCCATCATGATGTCCGAGCCGCCGATGAATTCACCCTTCACATAGAGCTGGGGAATCGTGGGCCAGTTGCTGTATTCCTTGATGCCTTGGCGGATGCCGTCGTCTTCGAGCACATTGACGGTCTTGAGCGACTTGGTGTCGACGCCGACCGCCTTGAGGATCTGGATCGCGCGGCCGGAGAAACCGCACATCGGGAAGCTCGCATTCCCTTTCATGAAGAGCACGAGGTCGTTGGATTTGACGAGATCGTCGATGCGTTGCTGGTCGTCGGACATGGGGACTCCTGAAAAGTGGGCTGAGGGGATTATTTCACCGTGCGCCAGACTCCGCCGGAGCAGCGCTGGATGCCGGCAAGGTCGTTGCGGCTTTGGACTTCGGCAAACCCGCGGGTTTGGAGCAGCTGGCGCACGGCCGCGGCCTGGTCGTGCCCGTGTTCGAGCAGCAGCCAGCCGCCTTCGGCGAGGTGCAAAGGAGCGTCCCGCACGATCTGGCGGATGTCGTCGAGCCCGTCGGGCCCGGCCACGAGCGCGCCCAACGGCTCGTGCTGCAGCGCGGGCAAGTGCGGGTCGTTGGCGGCAATATAGGGCGGGTTGCTGGCGATGACCGTGTAGCCGCTTGCGGCGCCGTCGAGCCAATGGGCCTGGCCGAAGCGCACCGGCATGCCCAGGCGCTCGGCATTCGCCTGTGCAACGACCAGCGCATCGGCACTCGCATCGATCGCGTCGACCTGCGCATCGGAGCGCGCATGCTGCAGCGCGAGCGCAATTGCGCCGCTGCCGGTGCCCAGGTCGAGCACGCGCGGCGCCACGTGGCCTTCGAGGCAATGCAGGGCCCATTCGACCAGTGTTTCGGTGTCCGGACGCGGCACCAGCACCCGCGCGTCCACGCGGAGGCTGAGGCCGTGAAACTCTTTTTCGCCGAGCAGGTAGGCGACCGGTACGCCGGCCAGGCGGTGCGACAGCTGAGTTGAAAGCGCTGCCCACACCGCATCGGACATGCCATCGGTGTCGTGCGCCAGCAGCCAGGCACGGTCATGCGGCGCGCGGCCCAGCGCATGCAGCAGCAGCAACTGCGCATCCAGCCGGTCGATGCCCAACGCAATCGCGGCCGCCAGCGCCTGCGCCACGGTGGCGGGTGTAGCGATCTCGGTCATGGTCATGCGGGCAGGCTCGACTCCAGCTCGGCCAGCTGCTCGGCCTCGCGCGCGGCGCGCAGGGCATCCAGCACATCGCCCAAGTCGCCTTCCATGATGGCCAGCAGCTTGTAGAGCGTCAGGTTGATGCGGTGGTCGGTGAGCCGGCCCTGCGGAAAGTTGTAGGTGCGGATGCGGTCCGAGCGGTCGCCGCTGCCGATCAACCCCTTGCGCATGGCGGCGTCCTTGGCGGCGCGCTCGCTGCGCTCCTTTTCCTGGATGCGGGCGGAGAGCACTTGCAGCGCCTTGGCCTTGTTGCGGTGCTGGCTGCGGTCGTCCTGGCATTCGGCCACGATGCCGGTGGGAATGTGCGTGATGCGCACGGCCGAGTCGGTCTTGTTGATGTGCTGGCCGCCCGCGCCGCTTGCGCGATAGGTGTCGATTCTCAGGTCGGCCGGGTTGATCTGCACCGCCACGGTTTCGTCGGGCTCGGCGAGCACGGCCACGGTGCAGGCACTGGTGTGGATGCGGCCCTGGGTTTCGGTGGCTGGCACGCGCTGCACGCGGTGGCCGCCCGACTCGAAGCGCAGGTGTCCGAACACGTCGGTGCCCACGATGCGGATCACCACTTCCTTGTAGCCGCCAAGCTCGCTCTCGCTTTCACTCACCACTTCGCAGCGCCAGCCGGCGCGCTCGCAGTGGCGCGTGTACATGCGCAGCAGATCGCCCGCGAAGAGCGCCGACTCGTCGCCGCCGGTGCCGGCGCGGATTTCGAGAAAGGCATTGCGCGCGTCGTCCGGGTCCTTGGGCAGCAGGAGGCGCTGCAGCTCTTCCTCGAGCTGCACAAGCTCGGCTTCGGCACCCGCAATTTCCTCTTTGGCCATCTCGGCCATGTCGGGGTCGTCGAGCATCTCTTTCGCACCGGCGATGTCGGCCTCGCGCTGCTTGTAGCGTTCGTAGCGGCCGGCGATCTGCGTCACCTCGGCATGCTCGCGCGAGATGGTGCGGTACTGCGCCATGTCGCTCATGATGTCTTCGCGCGAAAGCAGAAAGTCGAGTTCGCCGAGGCGCTGCACGTAGCGCTCGAGTTGGTGGCGCAGAAAAGTTTTCACGTCGAAAGGGCCGAAAAAGATGGGGGAGCGCGTCTCGCGGCGGCAAGGCACGGGGAGGCCGCGGCAACAAGGCCGGGCCGGCGGCGGCCAGCGTCGCTAACGCTCTTTGCGCAAAAAGAGGCGCGAAATAGCGTGCGCCGTCTGCTCGCGCGAGGCTGCATCACCCGCGTGCAGTTCGGCCAGCGCGCCGTGCAGCATCTTTTGCGTGAGCCCGCGCGACATGGCTTCGAGCACCGCATCGACCGATTCGCCCTTGGCCAGCAGCTTGCGCGCGCGTGCGATCTCGGCCGCGCGCCACTCGTCGGTCTGGGCGTTGAGCTGCAGGATCAGCGGCACCGTGCCGCGCTGGCCCAGCCAGTGCATGAAGCTTTGCACACCGGCGTCGATGATGACTTCTGCCTGCGCCACAGCCGCCTGGCGATTGGCCTGCCCCTGCTGCACCACCTGGGCCAGGTCGTCGACCGTGTACAGGTAGATGTCTTCCAGCGCCTTCACTTCGGGCTCGATGTCGCGCGGCACGGCCAAATCGACCATGAACATCGGGCGGTGCTTGCGCGCCTTGAGTGCGCGCTCCACGGCGCCCAGGCCGATGATTGGCAGCGTGCTGGCGGTGCAGCTCACCACGATGTCGAACTCGGCCAGCCGGCTCGGCAGGTCGGCCAGCCGCATTGCCTCGCCGCCAAAGCGCGAGGCCAGCTTTTCACCGCGCTCGAGCGTCCGATTGGCAATGGCGATCGATTTCGGGTCCTTGGCCGCGAAGTGCGTGGCGGCCAGGTCGATCATTTCGCCCGCACCGACGAACAGCACGCGCGTCTGTTGCAAGTCTTCGAACAGCTGGCCGGCCAGCCGGACGGCCGCGGCCGCCATGCTGATGGAATGGGCGCCGATTTCGGTGGCTGTGCGGACTTCTTTCGCAACAGCGAACGAGCGCTGGAACAGCTGGTTGAGCGTGCTGCCAAGGGCGCCGGCGGTTTCGGCCGCGCGCACGGCGTCTTTCATCTGGCCGAGGATCTGAGCCTCGCCGAGCACCATCGAATCGAGCCCGCTGGCCACGCGGAAGACGTGGCGAGCGGCCTCGTCGTCCTGCAGGGTGTAGGCATGCGAGCGCAGCAGGGCGGGCGCCACGCCGCCGCTCTCGGCCAGCCAGCCCACTGTGTGGTCGAGCGCCGCATGCTCGGCGGCGCAGTAGATCTCGGTGCGGTTGCAGGTCGAGATGATCGCGGCTTCGACCTGGGGGTGGCGGCCGGCGGCAAACGAATTGCGCAGGCTGTGCAGCGTGGGAGCCAGCTGGTCGAGCGCGAACGCGAAGCGGCCGCGCAGATCGAGCGGCGCGGTCGTGTGGTTCAACCCGAGGGCCCAGACTGACATATCCGCTGATTATAAAATCAGCAGGAGCTATGCGGCTCCCGAGGGGTTTCGCCGCGCTCGCTTCTCCCCATTCCATGTCCCTGCTGGATCTCCTCAACCATCTGCTCAACTTCCTGGCACCCGCCTTGGCGGTCGGATTAGTGTGCGCGCTGGGGGGCGGGGGATTCGGGCGGAAAGCCGGCGCACTCGCCTGGTGGATTCAAGCCGCGGTCAATGCCGGCGCGGGAGCGCTGGCACTCCTGGGCGGGCTGATCTTTTCAGGACGCGATGGCACGATGGGCGCCTACGCCGCGCTCGTGTTTGCGTGCGGTATCAGCCAATGGCTGGTGTCGCGCGGCTGGCGCGGGTAAGGAGTCGCAAAGGTTCGGTCCGAGGGCGTTTCTGGATGTTGCTTCAGTCAATGAAGGAATCGGGCGATCGGCGCTGCAACTAGGCGGCCATCGGTCCGGTCTCGCCGCCAGCCACGGGCGGCGGCACCGCCGCATAGGGCACCAGTTCGATCCGCTCCACCCGCATGCGCTCAAGAATGGTGAACAGCAGATCGCTGCGCACCCCGCCCGCCAGCCGGGGGCTCGGCACATAGGCAATCGCCTGGAATATGAGTAGGCCCCCTTCGACACCTTCCAGCGTGAGCGAGGGCGCGGGTGTTTCCAGCACCCCCTCGTGCGCGCGGCATGCTTCCAGGATGAGCTCGCGCACGCGCTGCGCGTCGGTGGTCATCGGCATCGGCAGGCGGATGAGCACCCGGCCTTCGGCGTTGGCCAGCGTCATGTTGCGCACGGTCTTGGTAATGAACTCGGAGTTGGGCACGATCAGCGTGGAGCGGTCGCCAAGCTGGATTTCGGTGGCGCGCACGTTGATGCGTCGCACGTCGCCCTCGGTACTGCCCAGCACCACCCAGTCGCCCACCTTCACCGGCTGCTCGGCCAGGAGAATGAGGCCGGAGATGAAGTTCTGCACGATGGCCTGCAGGCCGAAGCCGATGCCCACCGAGAGCGCACTGGCCACCCAAGCGATACGCTCGATGCCAATGCCCAGCGCCGACAGCGCGAAGGCGACCACCAGGATGCCGCCCACATAGCCGAGCAGGGTGGTGATCGAACTTTGCATGCCGGGCTCGAATTGCGTGCTGGGCAGGTAGCTGCGCGAGAGCCAGCGCTTGAAGACGCGCAGCACGATGAAGCCGATCACCGCCACGGCGACGGCGCTCAAAATGGCACCCGGCACCAGTTGGAACTCGCCCACCTTCACGCCGGTGCCGAACTTGCCGCTGCGCTGGAACACTTCGCTCGGCCCGGTGCCCAGGGGCGCCGCGAGCGCGATCAGCATGTAGAAGAACAGCCCCACGCGGCTCAGGCCGGAGAGCACGGTGGCCGCCTGGTCGAGCGTCTGCGGCGCGAGCCCGAAGCTTTTTTGAATGCCCTGGCCGAAGGTGCTGCGCGACGACACGCTGGCCATGAAGACGTCGTCGGCAAACTTGAACAGCACGTAGAAGGCCGCCGCGACAATGCCGCTCCAGGTGAGCTGCGAGGCCAGGAAGCTCGCAAGCGCCACGTAGCCCAGGGCCACCAGCACCCAGATCGACAGCATCAGGATGCCGATGCAGGCCACCAGCAGGCCCACCCACATCGGCCGCTCCGGCAGGTCGGCGTCGGGTGTGTCGGCGCGCAGCGGCCGCAGCCGCCGGAGCACCGCGCCGACCAGCGCGGTGAGCACCAGCGCGGTGAGCACGTGCGTGGCGACCACCGCCGCAAAGCTGGCTTCGACCAATGCATTGATCTCGACCGGCGCCCACGCCAGTGCGGCCACCGCGGCCACCAGCCACGGCAGCGGTGCGAGGCGGCTCGCCATGGCGTCCGGAATTGGCGGCAGCCGCCACGAGGGCCTTCGGGTCGCCAGGAGGCCGCGGCCCAGGCCGATGACGAAGGCCATGAACACCAGCGCCTGCGCCATCGACCGCATCGCCTTGCGCGCCTGCGGCTCCCAGGTGGCGTATTCCTCGAGCACGCGAACGAACCCGTGCGCCGCCGCGGCCACCAGCAGCACATGGCTCGCCACGATGGCAATCACCAGCAGAGAGCGCCGAAGCCGCCCCGCGGGCAGCAAGCGCGCGGCGATCCGCGTCAGCAGATGCTCGGCCACCCAGTTGCCGAGCACCGCGAACATCAGTGCGACGATCAGCGCCCCGATCACCGCAACCCGGGTTCCTTGCTCCATGGCCTGGGAAAGACCGTCGCGCAGGCTGGCCACCATTGCCTTGAGGCGCACCAGATCGTTCGGCCACGCCGCTTCCAGGTCGCGCCAGAACTCGCCGGTCAGCGGCGAGGCGGCGCGCTCGGTGATCTGCGCCTCGAAGAGTTCGCGGCGCTGCGTCACCAGTTCAGCGGCGCGCTGCCGCACGTCGATGGAGAGCAGGCGCGCCAGCCGGATGTCGGCATCCAGCGCATTGCGTTCTTTCGTGAGCCGGGCGCGCTGGCGCGTGATGTCGGGGTCCTCGCTGGCGCCAGCGCCCGGCGGATTCCCGAGCTCGCCAAGGCGGGCGTTCAGGTCAGCCAGTTCGCTGGCGCGCGCGGTGACGAACTTGTCGGCCTGCGTGCCGATGTCGCTGATCTGCGCCAGCAGCTTGCGCATGTCCTCGTTGGAATCGGCGGCGGAGGTGATCTTGGTGAGCTGCTCGCGCAGTTCGGCCACCGTGGGTTCGGGCACTGGCGCCGTGGCGGTGCTGCTGCTGTTAGTGCCGATGTTGCTGTCGGGCTGCGCTATCGCAGGGGCGCACGACAGCATGGCGGCCAGGCAAAGGGCCATCAGGCGTGGGATCAAACTCATGGCTGCCATCATAGAAGGCGCCATTTCCAGCCCCCGGCGCGGCGCGTGACAGCGTGTGTCGGGCGGCTGCGGCCGGTGGCGTTGGTCAACCGGCGGGACTGAACAGGTCGACGCGGTCGGTGATGATGCCGTCGGTGCCGAGCTCGGTGAGACGCTCCGCGGCCCATTCGTCGTTGACGGTGTAGCTCAGCGCGCGCATCCCGGCACCATGCACTTGGGGCACCGTGGCGGCATCCCAGAGTGCGTGGTTACAGACGACGGCAGCGCAGCCGAGCCGAGCCGCCACAGCAATCCACCCGTCCTGGAGCGTGTCGAGCAGGAGCCCGCGCGGCAGCTCGGGCTGGACCGCCTTCGCTCCCTCCAGCGATTCGGTCTGGAACGAGGTGAGCAGCGGCGGAATGGCCGCGCCCTGCCAAAGCCTGGCTGCGAGCCGTGCCACCGCTTCGCCGGTCTCGCGCTCGGTACCCGGCGTGGGCTTGATCTCGATGTTGAGCAGGTGGCCGTTGGCAAGGCAGAAGCGCGCCAGGTTTTCGAGCGTGGCGAGCGGCTCGCCAGCAAAGGCGCGCGAATGCCAGCCACCCGCGTCAAGCTGCGAGAGCGCGCTCCAGGGTTGCGCGCCGCCAATGCCATGGCCGCTGGTGGTGCGGTCGAGCGTGGCATCGTGCATGAGAAAAACCACGCCGTCGGCACTGAGCTTGGCGTCGCACTCGAACATGCGGTAGCCGTGCACGGCGCCGAGCCGAAAGGCCGCCAGCGTGTTTTCAGGCGCCAGCTTGCCGGCGCCGCGGTGCGCGATCCAGCGCGGGTAGGGCCAGGGCTGCAACGCCGGCATCGTTCAGTCTGCCCTCTTGCCCGAACCGGCGTCGAACCAGTGCAGCTTGTCCTGGCGCGCCGCAATTTTTACCGTGTCCCCCGCGACTGGCGGATGGTCGCTTTCATCGGTGCGCATGATGATCTGCTCTTCGCCGATGCGGCCGTACACGAGCCGCTCGGCGCCCAGCAGTTCGACCGATTCGACCTGCACGGACCAGCCGCTTTCGTCCAGCTTCATGTGCTCGGGACGGATGCCGAGGATCTGGCCCGGCCGCACGCCGGGCGCATGGTGCAGCAGGTTCATCGGCGGCGAGCCGATGAAGCTGGCCACGAAGGTGGTGGCTGGCCGGTTGTACACCTCTTCAGGCGTTGCGAATTGGTCCATCGCGCCGCCGTTCATCACGATGATGCGCTGCGCCAGCGTCATGGCCTCGACCTGGTCGTGCGTGACGAAGAGCGAGGTGATCCCGAGCTCGCGATGCAGCTTCTGGATTTCCAGGCGGGTCTGCGCCCGCAGCTTGGCGTCCAGGTTGGACAGCGGCTCGTCGAACAGGAACACCTTCGGCTGGCGCACGATGGCGCGGCCCATGGCCACGCGCTGGCGCTGGCCGCCCGAAAGCTCGCGCGGCTTGCGTTCGAGCAGATGGCCCAGCTCGAGGATCTTTGCTGCCTTGTCGACGCGGGTCTTGATTTCGGCTTCGGGCAGTTTGGCGATCTTCAGGCCATAGGCCATGTTCTTGAACACGCTCATATGCGGGTAGAGCGCGTAGTTCTGGAACACCATGGCGATGTCGCGCTCGGAGGGTTCGAGGTTATTCACCACGCGGTCGCCGATGGCGATGTCGCCGGCGGAGATATCTTCCAGGCCGGCCACCATGCGCAGCAGCGTGGACTTGCCGCAGCCCGAGGGCCCGACGATGACGACGAATTCGCCCTTGTTCACCTCGGCCGAGACGCCGTGGATGACCTGGTTGGCCTTGGCACCCTTGCCGTAGCGCTTGATGACGTTGCGAAAGGAAATGGCTGACATGTTGTTCTGTTGTGAATATCAGGTTGTGGCTGGCTGGCAGGCTTGGCCGAAGGGAGCCGCTTCGGGATGGGCTATTTCTCGGTGTCGACCAGGCCTTTGACGAACCAGCGCTGCATCAGCACCACGACGATGGCCGGCGGTATCAGCGCCAGCATGGCGGTGGCCATCACAAGATTCCAGTCGACCGCGGCGTCGCCCGAGGCGATCATGCGCTTGATGCCGATGACCACCGGGTACATGTCTTCGGTGGTGGTGGCCAGGAGCGGCCACAGGTACTGATTCCAGCCGTAGATGAACTGGATCACGAAGAGCGCGGCAATCGATGTCTGCGACAGCGGCACCAGGATGTCCTTGAAGAAGCGCATCGGCCCCGCACCGTCTATTCGCGCGGCCTCGACCAGTTCGTCGGGTACCGAGAGAAAGAACTGCCGGAACAGGAAGGTCGCCGTGGCCGACGCGATCAGCGGGATGGTCAGGCCCGCATAGGTGTTGAGCATGTTCAGGTCGGCCAGCACCTTGTAGGTGGGCAGGATGCGCACCTCCACCGGCAGCATGAGCGTTACGAAGATCATCCAGAACACGATCTTCTTGAACGGAAAGCGGAAATACACGATAGCAAAAGCAGAGAGCAGCGAGATCGCGATCTTGCCGATGCTGATGACCAGCGCCGTGACCAGGCTGATCCACATCATGCGGCCCACCACCACGCGCGCACCCTGCGTCTCGGTGCCTAGGAGAGCCGCGGTGTAGTTCTCGATCATGTGCGTACCAGGCACAAGGGGCATCGGCACGCGCAGGATCTCGTCGCGCGTGTGGGTCGACGCGACAAAGGCCAGGTAGATGGGAAAGACCACGATGGCGATGCCCAGGATCAGCACCACGTGCGACAGGACGGTGAGGCCGGGCCGGCGTTCAATCATGGCGGGTGCTCCGGAAGAAGAATGCAAAAGGGAAAGGATGCGCCATCAGTACTGGACCTTCTTTTCGACGTAGCGGAACTGGATGACCGTGAGTACGACGACGATCACCATCAGCACCACGGACTGCGCAGCGGAGCCGCCCAGGTCGAGGGCCCGGAAGCCGTCGTGCCAGACCTTGTAGACCAGGATCGCGGTGTCCCGGCCCGGCCCGCCTTCGGTCGTGGCATGCACGATCGCGAACGTGTCGAAGAACGCGTAGACCACGTTGATCACCAGCAGGAAAAAAGTGGTGGGCGACAGCAGCGGGAACTGGATTGTCAGAAAGCGGCGCAGCGGACCGGCGCCGTCGATGGCCGCGGCCTCGATCAGCGCCTTGGGAATGGACTGCAGCCCGGCCAGAAAGAACAGGAAGTTGTAGGAAATCTGCTTCCAGATCGCGGCCACGACGATCAGCGACAGCGCCTGATTCGAATTGAGCAGGTGGTTCCAGTCCATGCCCATCTTGCGCAGGCCGTAGCTCACCACGCCGATGCTGGGCGAGAACATGAACACCCAAAGCACGCCCGCGATCGCCGGCGCCACCGCGTACGGAATGATCAGGAAGGTCTTGTAGAACAGCGAACCGCGCAAGATGCGGTCAGCGAAGATCGCCAGGAGCAGCGATATTGAGATGCCGATGCCGGCCACCAGCACGGAGAACAGTGCGGTGACCTTGAACGACTCGATGTAGGCCGGGTCATCGAACAGGGTCTTGAAGTTCTCCAGGCCCACGAAGACGGTGGAGGTGCCGAAGGCGTCCTCGGTCTGCATCGACTGCCAGATTGCCTGGCTGGCGGGCCAGAAGAAGAACACCAGGATCACCGCCATTTGCGGCGCGATCAGCAGCCATGGCAGCCATGCCGATCGGAATAGAACGCGTTTTTCCATAGCCCCTCGAATCCCTCAAAAAACGAAACGCCCGCCCACGGCTTTTGCAGTGGCGGGCGGGCGAGTCTACTTCGGCGCCGAGGCGCCCGGAGCTTCAGCCTTTGTTTGCTTTCTCGAAGCGTTCGAGCTGCTCGTTACCGCGCTTGACGGCGGCATCCAGAGCTTCCTTGGCGGTGCGCTTGCCGTTCCAGATCTGTTCGGTTTCCTCGTCGATGATGGTCCGGATCTGCACGAAGCTGCCCAGGCGCACGCCGCGCGACTTGTCGGTGGTCTTGCGGATCATCTGTGTCACGGCCACGTCGGTGCCGGGGTTGTCCTTGTAGAAGCCCGAGGCATCGGTCAGCTTGTAGGCCGCCGTGGTAATGGGCAGGTAGCCCGTGCGCTTGTGGCTTTCGGATTGCACCTTGGTGTCAGACAGGAAGGTGAAGAAGCTGGCCACGCCCTTGTAGTGGTCGGCCGGCTTGCCGGACATGACCCAGAGGCTGGCGCCGCCGATCACGGTGTTCTGGGGCGCGCCCTTCACGTCGGGGTAGTAGGGCAGGGTGGAGATGCCGTACTTGAACTTGGCGTCCTTGGCCACGCGCGCGTACAGGCCCGAGGAGCCGGTCATCATCGCGCATTCGCCCGAGGGAAAGGCGGCGTCGGCCGTGTTGTTCCGGCCCTTGTAGACGAAGGTGCCGTCCTTGGACATCTTGGCCAGGTTCTCGAAGTGCTTTACGTGCAGAGGCGAGTTGAAGGCCAGGCGCGCCGAAGTGCCGCCAAAGCCGTTGTTCTGCGTCGCATAGAGCGTGTTGTGCCAGGCCGAGAAGCTCTCGAGCTGGGTCCAGCTCATCCAGCTGGTGGTAAAGGGGCACTTGTGGCCGCTCGCCTTGAGCTTGTCGGCTGCTGCCATGACTTCAGGCCACGTGGTCGGCGCCTTCTCGGGGTCGAGGCCGGCTGCCTTGAAGGCGTCCTTGTTGTAATAGAAGATGGTCGTCGAGCTGTTGAACGGGAAGCTCAGCATCTGGCCGTTGGGCGCGGTGTAGTAGCCAGACACGGCGGGCACGTACACGCTGGGGTCGAACTTTGCACCGCCCGAGTTCATCACCTCGCCCACGGGCTTGATGGCGCCCTTGGAGGCCATCATGGTGGCGGTGCCGACCTCGAACACCTGCAGGATGTCCGGCGCATTGCCGGCGCGGTAGGCCGCGATCGCAGCGGTCATCGATTCGTCGTACTGGCCCTTGTAGGTCGCCACGACTTTGAATTCCTTCTGGCTGGCGTTGTACTGCTTGGCGAGGTCGTTGACCCATTCGCCGAGCGGGCCGCTCATGGAATGCCACCACTGGATTTCGGTCTGGGCGTGGGCCACATTGAAAAGCGTGGTGGCGGCCAGCGCCGATGCCAGCGCGAGCGTCTTGAATCGCATGAAGACTCCTGATGGGAAAATGAAAGCGCGGATGCTAGGCCATGTGGATGACACAGCCGCGTCACATTGGCGCACGGACAGTTGTCATCTTCCAATCGGGAAAACCCCTTTGGCACAAGGCTTCCCGCGGAGCGGGAGCCCTCGTGTTGCGCCGCAGCATGCTAGCATCGCATTCGCCTTTTTCGGCCTAGCTTGTTGCCGCGGCCGGGGCTTCCGCGAGTACGCCATGAGCAGCAAAACCTCCCTCGAAAAAAGCCGGATCAAGTTCCTTTTGCTGGAGGGCATTCACCCTTCGGCGGTGGAGGTGCTGCGCGGCGCGGGCTACACCAACATCGAGTCGCTGCCGGGCGCACTGCCCGACGCGGAGCTCAAGGCCAAAATCGCCGACGTGCACTTTCTGGGCATCCGTTCGCGCACGCAATTGACCGCTGAAGTTTTTGCAGCGGCCCAGAAGCTGGTGGCGGCGGGGTGCTTCTGCATCGGCACCAACCAGGTCGATCTGGAAGCCGCGCGCGAGCATGGCGTGGCAGTGTTCAACGCACCATATTCCAACACCCGCTCGGTGGCCGAGCTGGTGCTGGCCGAAGCTATTTTGCTGCTGCGCGGCGTGCCCGAAAAAAGCGCGGTGGCGCACCGGGGCGGCTGGCTCAAGTCGGCCGAGAACGCGTTCGAGATTCGGGGCAAGACGCTGGGCATCGTGGGCTACGGCTCTATTGGCGCGCAGTTGTCGGTGCTGGCCGAGGCGCTGGGCATGAACGTGGCCTTCTACGACGTCGTGACCAAGTTGCCCCTTGGCAATGCGCGCCAGGTCCGCGAACTGCACCAACTGTTGGGCCAGAGCGACATCGTGACCCTGCACGTGCCCGAGACGCAGGCCACGCAATGGATGATCGGCGCGCCCGAGATCGCCGCCATGAAACCAGGCTCCATTCTCATCAACGCGTCGCGCGGCACCGTGGTGCAGATCGAGCCGCTGGCCGAGGCGCTGAAGCAGAAGAAGCTGCTGGGCGCCGCAATCGACGTGTTCCCGGTCGAGCCGCGCACCAACAAGGATGAGTTCCTGTCGCCGCTGCGCGGGCTCGACAACGTGATTCTCACGCCCCACATCGGCGGCTCGACGATGGAGGCGCAAGCCAACATCGGCCTCGAAGTGGCGGAAAAGCTGGTGAAGTACAGCGACAACGGCACCTCGACCTCGTCGGTCAACTTTCCCGAGGTGGCGCTGCCGGCCCACCCCGGCAAGCACCGGCTGCTGCACATTCACCGCAACGTGCCGGGCGTGCTGTCAGACATCAACAAGATCTTCTCGGACAACAACATCAACATCTCCTCGCAGTTCCTGCAGACCAACGAGAAGATCGGCTATGTGGTGATGGACATCGACGCGGCGTACTCCGACCTTGCGTTGGAAAAGCTGGCCAAGGTGAACGGAACGATCCGCAGCCGCGTGCTGTTCTGAGGCGCCTCCGGGCAAACCCCCGGGCGCTGGCCTAAAATCCCCACCCCCGGCTATGGGCGCGCAGCGCCCGGCCGAGGTGCCACCCCCGATGAATGCTCCGACTGCGTTGACCACGCTGTTGTCGCAGGCCGCAGAGCCTGTACGACTGCGCGAGATCCCCTATAACTACACCAGCTTTTCCGATCGCGAGATCGTGATCCGCCTGCTGGGCGCGCGCGGCTGGGAACTGCTCCAGACGCTCCGTGCCGAGCGCCGCACCGGCCGATCGGCCCGCATGCTGTACGAAGTGCTCGGCGACATCTGGGTGGTCCAGCGCAACCCCTACCTTGTCGACGACCTGCTGGACAATCCTCGCCGCCGCGGGCAACTGGTCGATGCGCTCAGGCACCGCCTTGCTGAAGTGCAGAAGCGCCGCACCCCCGACAGCGACCTGCCGCGCGACCAGCTCGTGGGCGAACTCACGGGCCTCGTCGGCCAGGCCGTCGCGGCTTTCGACACCGCTTTTCGGGACGTGGCGGCCCTTCGCCGCAAGGCCACGCGCGTGCTGGGCCGCCTCACGGCCAAGGACAACATCAAGTTCGACGGCCTCTCGCGCGTGTCGCACGTGACCGACGCCACCGACTGGCGCGTGGAATATCCCTTCGTGGTGCTGTGCCCCGACACCGAGGCCGAGATGGCCCTGCTGGTCAAAGGCTGCATCGAGCTGGGGCTCACCATCATTCCGCGCGGCGGCGGCACCGGCTACACCGGCGGCGCCATTCCACTCACGTGGAAGAGCGTGGTCATCAACACCGAGAAGCTCGAGGCCATGACCGAGGTCGAGATGGTCTCGCTTCCAGGCCTAGATGCGCCCGTGGCCACGGTCTGGACCGAGGCGGGCGTGGTCACGCAGCGCGTGGCCGACGCCGCCGAGCGCGCGGGCTATGTGTTCGCGGTCGACCCCACCTCCGCCGAAGCCTCGTGCGTCGGTGGCAACGTGGCGATGAATGCGGGCGGCAAGAAGGCCGTGCTCTGGGGCACGGCGCTCGACAACCTGGCGTCGTGGCGCATGGTGACGCCGCAGGCCGAATGGCTCGAAGTCACGCGCATTGGCCACAACCTCGGCAAGATCCACGACGCCGAGAGCGCCGTGTTCGAGCTGCAGTACTACGCCGCCGACGGCAAGACCAAGCTGCGCACCGAGCGCCTCGACATTCCGGGCCGCACCTTCCGAAAGGAGGGCCTGGGCAAGGACGTGACCGACAAGTTCCTCTCGGGCCTGCCCGGCATCCAGAAAGAGGGCTGCGACGGCCTCATCACCAGCTGCCGCTGGGTGGTGCACCGCATGCCGGCGCACACGCGTACCGTGTGCCTCGAATTCTTCGGCAACGCGAAGGACGCGGTGCCCAGCATTGTCGAGATCAAGGACTTCATGTTCGCCGAGCAGAAGCGCTCGGGCGTGCTGCTGGCCGGCCTGGAGCATCTGGACGACCGCTACCTGAAGGCAGTCGGCTACGCCACCAAGTCAAAAAAACACGGCGGCCTGCCGAAGATGGTGCTGTTCGGCGACATCGCGGGCGACGATGCCGACGCGGTGGCGCGCGTCACCTCCGAAGTGGTGCGCATCGCCAATTCGCGCAGCGGCGAAGGCTTCGTCGCCATCAGCCCTGAGGCGCGCAAGAAATTCTGGCTCGACCGCAAGCGCACGGCCGCCATCAGCAAGCACACCAACGCTTTCAAGATCAACGAAGACGTGGTGATTCCGCTGCCGCGCATGGCCGAGTACAGCGACGGCATCGAGCGCATCAACATCGAGCTCTCGCTCAAGAACAAGCTGGAGCTCACCGACGCGCTCGAGGCCTTTTTGCTGCGCGGCAACCTGCCGCTTGGCAAGAGCGACGACGCGCATGAAATTCCGGCGGCCGAGCTGCTCGAAGACCGCGTGGCGCAGGCCGTGGCGCTGGTGCAGAGCGTGCGTGCGCTCTGGGCCGAATGGCTGCGCGACGCCGACCGGCTGTTTCCGCAACTGCAGGACCACACCTTGCGCGCCAGCTGGAAGACTCAGTTGCGCCAGCCGCTGCAGGAGATCTTCAGCGGCGCCGAATTCGCGCCCATCGTTGCCGAATGCGTGGCCATCCACAAGCAGGTGCTCAAGGGCCGCGTGTGGGTCGCGCTGCACATGCATGCCGGCGACGGCAACGTGCACACCAACATTCCGGTCAACAGCGACAACTACGACATGCTGCAGACCGCGCATGCCGCGGTGGTGCGCATCATGGCGCTGGCGCGCAGCCTCGACGGCGTGATTTCGGGCGAGCACGGCATCGGCATCACCAAGCTCGAATTCCTGAGCGACGAAGAGCTGAAGCCCTTCATGGACTACAAGCAGCGCGTCGACCCCGAGGGCCGCTTCAACAAGGGCAAGCTGGTGCGCCCCCCTGCCGGCGAAAACGTCGAGCTGCATGCCGATTTGACCAACGCCTACACGCCGAGCTTCGGCCTCATGGGACACGAGTCGCTGATCATGCAGCAGAGCGACATTGGCGCCATTGCAGACAGCGTGAAGGACTGCCTGCGCTGCGGCAAGTGCAAGCCGGTGTGCGCCACTCACGTGCCGCGCGCCAACCTGCTGTACAGCCCGCGCAACAAGATCCTTGCCACTTCGCTGCTGGTCGAGGCCTTCCTGTATGAAGAGCAGACCCGGCGCGGCATCAGCATCAAGCATTGGGAAGAATTCGAGGACGTGGCCGACCACTGCACCGTATGCCACAAGTGCCTCACGCCATGCCCGGTGAAGATCGACTTCGGCGACGTGTCGATGAACATGCGCAACCTGCTGCGCAAGATGGGGCAGAAGAGCTTCCGCCCCGGCAACGCGGCAGCGATGTTCTTCCTCAATGCAACCAACCCGCAGACCATCAAGGCAGTGCGTGCGGGCATGGTGGGCATCGGCTTCAAGGCACAGCGCCTGGCCAACGACCTGCTGCGCGGGCTTGCCCGCAAGCAGACTGCTGCGCCGCCGGCCACGCTCGGCCCGGCCCCGATCAAGGAGCAGGTGATCCACTTCATCAACAAGAAGATGCCGGGCAACCTGCCGAAGCAGACGGCGCGCGCGCTGCTCGACATCGAGGATGCCGACTACGTGCCGATCATCCGCAACCCGAAGGCGACCACCTCGGAGACGGAGGCGGTGTTCTACTTTCCGGGCTGTGGCTCGGAGCGCCTGTTCTCGCAGGTTGGCCTCGCCACGCAGGCCATGCTCTGGCATGCGGGCGTGCAGACGGTGCTGCCGCCGGGCTACCTGTGCTGCGGCTATCCGCAGCGCGGTAGCGGCCAGTTCGACAAGGCCGAGAAGATGATCACGGACAACCGCGTGCTCTTCCATCGCGTCGCCAACACGTTGAACTACCTGGACATCAAGACCGTGGTGGTGAGTTGCGGCACCTGCTATGACCAGCTGCAGGGCTACCAGTTCGACAAGATCTTTCCGGGCTGCCGCATCATCGACATCCACGAATACCTGCTCGAGAAGGGCATCACGCTCGCCGATGCGGGCGGTGGCGGCTACCTGTACCACGACCCTTGCCACAGTCCGATGAAGCTGCAGGACCCGATGAAGACCGTGAAGGCGCTGGTTGGCGACAACGTGCTGAAGAACGACCGCTGCTGCGGCGAATCGGGCACGCTGGGCGTGTCGCGGCCCGACATTTCGACGCAGATCCGCTTCCGCAAGGAAGAAGAGCTGAAAAAGGGCGAAGCCGCATTGCGCGCGAACGGCCAGGTCGGCGAAAAGGACAACGTGAAGATCCTCACCAGCTGCCCGAGCTGCCTGCAAGGCCTCTCGCGCTATGGCAACGACCTGAACAACGGTCTGCTCGAAGCCGACTACATCGTGGTCGAGATGGCCAACAAGATTCTCGGCAAGGACTGGATGCCCGAATACGTAGCAGCGGCTAACCACGGCGGAATTGAGCGGGTGCTGGTATGACGAAGCAGCAGGGTTGCCCCTTTTGCGAAGGCCCCGGCGGCCGCATCGTGTTCGAAGGTGCGAAGCTTCGCGTCATCCATGCCGAGGAGGCCGGCTTCCCGGCTTTCTACCGCGTGATCTGGCGCGAACATGCGGCGGAATTTTCGGACCTTGATGCGGCCGACCGCGCGCTGTGCATGGAAGCGGTGACGATTGTCGAGCAGTGCCTGCGCGAGCACCTGTCGCCGGACAAGATCAACCTCGCGGCGCTCGGCAACATGGTCCCGCACCTGCATTGGCACGTGATCGCGCGCTTTGCAGGCGACACCCATTTTCCGGGCTCGGTGTGGGCTCCGGTGCAGCGCGAGGCAGATGCCGCCCAGCTGGCTGCCGTGGCCGCGCGCCTGCCTGAACTGGAGCGTGCGATGATGGCCCGACTGGGCACAAGGAGCTTCTGATGGCAGGTTTGCAAGCCGGCGCACCAACGCCGCAATCGATCACCGTGCATGGCCAGTCGCGCGTGCTCGAGGTCGGGTTTTCCGACGGTGCGACCTTCCGCATTCCCTTCGAGCTGATGCGCATCTATTCGCCGTCTGCCGAAGTGCAGGGCCATGGCCCGGGGCAGGAGATCCTGCAGACGGGCAAGCGCGATGTCGAACTTGTCGATCTGAAGCCCGTCGGGAATTACGCTGTGCAGCCGGTCTTCAGTGACGGCCACGACACGGGCATCTTTTCGTGGGGCCTGCTGTATGAGCTCGGCGCAAAGCAATCCGAGCTCTGGGCCGAATATGAACGCCGGCTTGCCGCGGCGGGCGTCGACCGCGATGCGCCGATGATCGACAAAGGCGGTGGCGCCGCCTGCGGCAGCCATTGACCCGGCGCGACCGCTTCCACTTCTGAAAATAGCGCCTCGCACGCCTGCGGGGCGCGCCTTGCGGCGCCCGCTGTTTGAAGAAAAAGCAACGAATGCCCGCCGTCTTCGGAGGGTCGCGTTCTTGAGGTGTGTGCTTCCGCCCTAATATCAGGCCCATGAGCACCACCCATTTCGGCTTCGAAAAAGTCGACGAGAGCGAGAAAGCGCAACGTGTCCGCGGCGTCTTCGATTCCGTCGCCACGCGTTACGACCTCATGAACGACCTGATGTCGATGGGGCTGCACCGCGCCTGGAAGGCCTACACCGTGATGGTCGCCAACGTGGGCGAAGGTTCGCGCGTGCTCGACATCGCGGGCGGCACCGGCGACCTCGCGCTGGCTTTCTCCAAGAAGGTGGGCGCCAGCGGCCAAGTGGTGCACACCGACATCAACGAAGCCATGCTGCGCACCGGGCGCGACCGCCTGCTCGATGCGGGCGTGGCGCTGCCAACGCTGGTGTGCGACGCGGAAAAGCTGCCGTTCCCGAACGACCATTTCGACGTGGTGACCGTGGCATTCGGCCTTCGCAACATGACCCACAAAGACTTGGCCCTGAAGGAGATGAACCGCGTGCTCAAGCCGCGCGGCAAGCTCCTGGTGCTCGAGTTCTCGAAGGTCGCCAAGCCGCTTGCCAAGGCCTACGACTGGTATTCGTTCAGCGTTCTGCCGCGCCTGGGCAAGCTGGTGGCGGGCGACGACGCGAGCTATCGCTACCTGGCCGAATCCATCCGGATGCACCCCGCGCAGGACGAGCTCAAGACCCTCATGAAAGAGGGCGGTTTCGGGCATGTGGACTATCACAACATGACGGGTGGCGTGGTTGCCCTTCATGTTGGAATCAAGTGTTGATGACGCGAATTCTTCGCTCAAAAGAGGAGACGACATGAAAAGTTTGAGTTCTTTGTTCCTGGCCTGCGTGCTGGCCCTGGTCAGCGTGCAAGCCGATGCAGCGCGCATCGGCGGCGGCAAGTCGGTCGGCCGCCAGTCGTCCAACGTGACGCAGCGCGAATCCGCATCGCCGACCGCGCCCACGCAGCAAAGCGCGACCAGCACAGCGCCGAAGCCAGCCACGCCGGCACCGGCCGCCGCGGCGCCGAAGCGGCCCTGGGGCGCCATGCTCGGCGGCCTCGCTGCCGGCCTTGGCCTCGCATGGCTCGCGAATTCGCTGGGCCTTGGCGCCGGCTTTGCCAACATCCTGCTGATCGGGCTGCTCGTGATGGCCGCGTTGTTCGTGTGGCGCATGTTCAAGGCGCGCTCGGCGGCGTCGTCGAGCGCCAACCGCCCGGGCGGCTTCGCATTCGAAGGCGCAGGCAATCCGGCGAATGCCAGTTCTCCCGCGCAGTACAGCCCGAACAACGTCGGCAATGACGCGTCGGCCCGGCCCTGGGAGCGCAACACCAGCGCGTTCGACGCCACGCCCGCACACACCGACGAACGGCACGGCAGCAGCCTTTCCGCAGCGGGTGCAGCGGCCGGCGGCAGCATGATCGGCTCGGCGCTGTCGGGTTCGCAGTCGTGGGGCATCCCGGTCGGCTTCGACGTCGACGGATTCCTGGCAGCCGCCAAGCGCAACTTCGTGACCCTGCAGGACGCCTGGGACCGCGCTGACGTCAGCACCCTGCGCTCGATGATGACCGACGGCATGGTCGACGAGATTCGCGCCCAGTTGGCCGACCGCGCCAGCCACACCGGCGGCGCCTCGAACAAGACCGAAGTCGTCATGCTCGACGCCAAGCTGCTGGGCATCGAGGAACTGGCCGACGTCTACATGGCGAGCGTGGAGTTCTCCGGCATGATCCGCGAAGACGCCTCCGCAGGCCCTGGCCCGTTCCGCGAAGTCTGGAACATGACCAAGCCCACCAGCGGCACCAGCGGCTGGCTCGTGGCGGGCGTGCAAGCGCTGCAGTAAGCGCATTCCGGCGGCCGGAAGGCCGCCCGCAGAACCGATAATGGGGACATGGCCACACCATCGTCCCCATTTTCTTTTCTCGACGATCTGTTCAATCGCATCGGCGAGCGTCTGCAGCCGCCTGCCTGGGCGGTGCACGAGATACAGCATCGCGCGGTGCTGTTTTTGAATCACGTGCTGCAGCAGGAACCCGAGGCCCAGCAGCGGCTGCTGCGGCAGCAGGGGAGGGTGGTGCGCTTCCAGTGGCGCTTTGTGACGATGGAGCTGGTGGCCACGCCCGCCGGCCTCCTCGACCTCGCGCCCGCCGGATCGGTGCCCGAGCTCACGCTCACCGTCACCGACGAATCCCCTTTTGACTTGGCCCGCAACACGTTGCGCGGCGGCAAGCCATCGGTGCAGATCATCGGCGACGTGCAGCTCGCGGCCGAAGTCAACTGGCTGGTCGACCATGTGCGCTGGGATCTCGAGGACGACCTCGCCCGGCTGATTGGCGATGTGCCGGCGCACACCATTTCCAACGGCGCGCGCCGGGTGGTGGGTGCACTGCGCCAGTTCGTCGGCGATCGCAAGCCCCAGCAGGCCGGCGGTTCGGCGAGCACGCCCGAATGAGGCGCTTCTACCGCGGGCTTTTCATCGTCTGGGTCGCGCTGCGCTACGGCCTGGACGAGCTCGTGCTCACGAGCTTCCAGAAGCCCTGGCTGCGCGTGGTGGCGCGCGTCGTTTCCATCGGCCGCAATCTCGATGCGCCCCGCGGCCAGCGGCTGCGCGAGGCGCTCGAACGGCTGGGGCCCATCTTCGTCAAGTTCGGCCAGGTGCTGTCCACCCGGCGCGACCTGCTGCCGCCCGATATTGCCGACGAGCTCGCGTTCCTGCAGGACCGGGTGCCGCCGTTCCCCTCGTCGGTGGCCATCGCGACCATCGAGCGCGCCTTCCGCCGTCCGGTGGGCGACGTGTTCGTGCAGTTCGACGAGACGCCGATTGCCAGCGCCTCGATTGCGCAGGTGCACTTTGCGACCATTCGCACCAACGATGACGAGGTGCGCGAGGTCGCGGTCAAGGTGCTGCGTCCCAGCATGCGCGGCGTCATCGAGAAAGACCTGGCGCTCATGGCCATGATGGCCGGCTGGGTCGAGAGGCTCTCGCCCGACGGCAAGCGCCTGAAGCCGCGCGAGGTGGTGGGCGAGTTCGACAAGTACCTGCACGACGAGCTCGACCTGGTGCGCGAAGCGGCCAACGCCGCCCAGCTGCGCCGCAACATGGTCGAGCTCGACCTGGTGCTGATTCCCGAGATGTTCTGGGACTTCTGCCACCCCGAGGTGATCGTGATGGAGCGCATGAACGGCGTGCCCATTGCCCAGCTCGACCGCCTGCGTGCAGCCGGCGTGGACATTCCCAAGCTGGCGCGCGACGGTGTCACCATCTTCTTCACGCAGGTGTTCCGTGACGGCTTCTTTCACGCCGACATGCACCCGGGCAACATCCAGGTGAGCCTCGCGCCCGAGACCTTCGGGCGCTACATTTCGCTCGACTTCGGGATCATCGGCACGCTGACCGAGTCGGACAAGGAATATCTGGCGCAGAACTTCGTGGCCTTTTTCCGGCGCGACTACAAGCGCGTGGCCGAGCTTCACCTCGAGAGCGGCTGGGTGCCCGAAGGCACCCGCATCGACGAGCTCGAAGCGGCGATACGCACCGTTTGCGAACCGTACTTCGACCGGCCGCTGCGGGAAATCTCGCTCGGCATGGTGCTGATGCGGCTGTTCCAGACCTCGCGCCGCTTCCATGTCGAGATCCAGCCACAGCTGGTGCTGCTGCAGAAAACCCTGCTCAACATCGAGGGATTGGGCCGCCAGCTCGACCCCGAGCTCGACCTCTGGCATACGGCCAAGCCGTTCCTGGAGAAATGGATGGTCGACCAGATCGGTCCCAGGAAACTGTTCGAGCAGCTCAAGGCCGAGGCGCCGCGCTATGCAAAATTGCTGCCGCAATTGCCGCGCCTGCTGCACGATTTCCTTGAGAATCGGCCCGCCGACCACCGCCGCGAGCTGCTGGAACTGCTGGCAGCGCAGAAGCGCGCCAACCGGATGCTGCAGGCCATTCTCTATGGTGGCATGGGATTTGTATTGGGGTTGCTCGCCATGCAGTTGCTGGTGCGCGTGAAGTTGTTCTAGAGGAGAGTCCCCGTGCTGTTGACGCTGGTTGTCGTTTATCTGCTGGTCACCATCGCGATCGGCCTCTACGCCGCCAAGCGGGTGAAGAACACCACCGACTTCGCGATTGCCGGTCGGCATCTGCCGCTCTACATGATCGTGACGACCACCTTCGCGACCTGGTTCGGGTCCGAAACGGTGCTTGGCATTCCCGCCAAGTTCATCGAGGGCGGCCTGAACGGGGTGATCGAAGACCCCTTCGGCGCGGGCACCTGCCTCATCCTGGTGGGGCTGTTCTTCGCGGGCAAGCTGTACCGCATGACGCTTTTGACCATCAGCGACTACTACCGCGAGCGCTATGGCCGGGGCGTCGAGGTGGCCTGCTCGCTCATCATCATGCTGAGCTACCTCGGCTGGGTGTCGGCGCAGGTCACGGCGCTGGGGCTGGTATTCAACGTGCTCTCGGCTGGTGCCATCAGCATTCCGGTGGGCATGGTGATCGGCGTGGTCTCGATCCTGGCGTACACCCTGTTCGGCGGCATGTGGTCGGTGGCGGTCACCGATTTCATCCAGATGATCATCCTCGTCGCGGGGCTTGCCATCATTGCCGTGTTCGCGGGCAACATGGCTGGCGGCGCCGACAAGGTGGTGGCCTTTGCGGTCAGCAAGGACCTCTTCAAGTTCTGGCCCGAGCCCAACTGGCACGACATGGTGTTCTTCTTTGCCGCGGCCATCACGATGATGCTGGGCTCCATTCCGCAGCAGGACGTGTTCCAGCGCGTCATGTCGGCCAACAGCACCAAGGCCGCCACGCGGGGCCCCGTCATTGGCGGCGTCGCTTACATCCTCTTCGCCTCCGTCCCCATGTTCCTGGTGGCGAGCGCGCTCCTGATCATGCCGGAGCAGACGGCCGCGCTGCTGAAGGAAGATCCGCAGAAGGTGCTGCCCACGCTGGTGCTCGAGAAGATGCCCTTCGTGATGCAGGTGCTGTTCTTCGGCGCGCTGCTGTCGGCCATCAAGTCGACCGCCTCGGCCACCTTGCTGGCACCGAGCGTCACGTTCACCGAGAACATCTGGCGCCAGTTTCGGCCCGCGGGAACCGACCGCCAGAACCTCATGACCATGCGCATCACGGTGCTGGTCTTCAGTGCGGCGGTGCTGGCCTACGCCATCCGCATGCAGGGCACGCCCATCTACGAACTGGTGTCGGGCGCCTACCAGGTGCCGCTGGTCGGCGCATTCGTGCCGCTGGTGTGCGGGCTCTACTGGCGCCGCGCCACCACCCAGGGCGCTGTCGCCTCCATTTTGTTCGGCATCGGCACCTGGCTGCTGTTCCTGTCGATGCCCTGGGGCGCGGCATTCCCGGCTCAGCTGGCCGGCGTGCTCGCTTCCTTTGCCGGCATGGTGGCCGGGTCGCTGGCACCGCAGTGGGTCGCCAATACCCGCACACCGCACCGGCTGCTGGCCACGGAACCGGCCTGAAGACGCGCCTCTTGGCGGGGCGGCCCTTATAATCGAGGGCTTTGCGAGCGACCTTTGCCAGGCTTTTACCAAGCCTTTTGCCGAGTCCGCGCCGCTTTTCCACTCAATTCCAATGCCCATTTACGCCTACAAGTGCAGTGCCTGCGGCTTTGCCAAGGATGCACTGCAAAAAATGTCCGATGCGCCGCTCACGGTGTGCCCGACGTGCGGCGCGAGTGCGTTCGAGAAGCAAGTCACCGCCGCCGGTTTCCAGCTCAAGGGTTCCGGCTGGTACGTGACTGATTTCCGAGACGGCGGCGGCAAGAAGGCCGAGCCTGCAACCGCGGCTCCCGCGGCAGCCAACGGTGACGCCGCCGCGCCGGCCCCAGCCGCCAAGACCGCGGAAGCTTCCAGCCCCGCGCCAGCTCCCGCGCCCAGCCCGGCGCCGGCCCCCGCCGCAGCCGCAGCCGCCAAGGGCGCCTGAGAACACACACCATGCTCGCCCTGCGCAAATGGCTGTTTTCCGGCTTGCTGGTGATCGTTCCGCTGTTCATCACCCTGGCGGTGCTGAAGTGGATCATCGACACGCTGGATCAGACGCTCTGGGTGCTGCCGTCGGTCTGGCAGAAGTGGCTGTACGACAACAACGTGCGCGGTCTCGGCGTGCTGCTCACGCTGGGCATCCTGCTGGGCGTGGGCGCCACTGCGAGCAATTTCGTGGGCAAGCGCCTGCTCGGCTGGGGCGACGCGGTGGTGCGGCGCATTCCGGTCGTCCGTTCGATCTATTCGAGCGTCAAGCAGGTGTCCGACACGCTCTTTTCCGAGAATGGCAATGCCTTCCGGACGGCCGTGCTGGTGCAGTGGCCGCGCGAGGGGGTTTGGACCATCGCCTTTGTTACCGGCACGCCCGGCGGTGACGTGGTCGAGCACCTGGGCGGCGGCGACTACCTCAGCGTCTACGTACCGACCACGCCCAATCCCACGGGCGGATATTTCGTGATGCTCAAGCGCAGCGACTGCATCGAACTCAAGATGAGCGTGGACGAAGCGCTCAAGTACATCGTCTCGATGGGGGTGGTCGTTCCCGGCGGCCCTTCTTCCCTCGCGAACAAGTAGAAAACGCGCCTTCGCGGCGCTGGAATCCAAGATATGGCCATGCGTACTCACTATTGCGGTCTTGTGACCGAAGCCCTGATGGGCCAAACCGTCACCCTGTGCGGCTGGGTCAACCGCCGCCGCGACCATGGCGGCGTGATCTTCGTCGACGTGCGCGACCGCGAAGGCTACGTGCAGGTGGTGTGCGACCCCGATCGCGCCTCCACCTTCGCCGTGGCCGAGAACCTGCGAAATGAGTTCTGCGTGCAGATCACGGGCCTGGTGCGTTCGCGCCCCGAAGGCACGACCAACGACCAGCTCAAGAGCGGCAAGATCGAAGTGCTGTGCCACGAGCTCAAGGTGCTTAACCCGTCGGTCACGCCGCCGTTCCTGCTGGACGACGACAACCTGTCGGAAACCACCCGCCTCACGCACCGCGTGCTCGACCTGCGCCGCCCCGCCATGCAGCGCAACATGATGCTGCGCTACAAGGTGACGATGGAGACGCGCAAGTTCCTCGATGCCAACGGCTTCATCGACATCGAGACCCCGATGCTCGGCAAGTCCACGCCCGAAGGCGCGCGCGACTACCTCGTGCCCAGCCGCGTGCACGACGGCAGCTTCTTTGCGCTGCCGCAGTCGCCCCAGCTCTTCAAGCAGCTCCTGATGGTGGCCGGCTACGACCGCTACTACCAGATCGTGAAGTGCTTCCGCGACGAAGACCTGCGCGCCGACCGCCAGCCCGAGTTCACGCAGATCGACATCGAGACCTCGTTCCTCGCCGAAGAAGAAATCCGCGAGATGTTCGAGGGCATGATCCGCACCGTGTTCCGCAATGCCGCGAGCATCGACCTGCCTGTGTTCCCGACCATGAGCTATGCCGACGCCATGTTCAAGTACGGCTCCGACAAGCCCGACCTGCGCGTGAAGCTCGAATTCACCGAGCTCACCGAGCTCATGAAGCGCGTCGAGTTCAAGGTGTTCTCGAATGCCGCCACCATGAAGGGCGGCCGCGTGGTCGCGCTGCGCGTGCCAGGCGGCGGCGCCGAGGGCGGCCTCTCGCGCGGCGAGATCGACGCGTATCAAGAGTTCGTCAAGATCTACGGCGCCAAGGGCCTGGCCTACATCAAGGTCAATGACGCGCAAGCCGGCCGCGAAGGCCTGCAGAGCCCGATCGTCAAGAACCTCGACGACGCGGCGCTGGCCGAGATCATCGCCCGCACGGGTGCCCGCAACGGCGACATCCTGTTCTTCGGCGCCGACAAGGAAAAGGTCGTCAACGACGCCATCGGCGCACTGCGCGTGAAGATCGGCCACAGCGCCTTCGGCAAGAAGAGCGGCCTGTTCGACGACCGCTGGGCGCCTCTCTGGGTCGTCGACTTCCCGATGTTCGAGTTCGACGAGGAAGGCCAGCGCTGGTCGGCCGTGCACCATCCGTTCACCGCACCCAAGGACGGCCATGAAGACCTCATGGACACCGCGCCCGAGAAGTGCATTGCCAAGGCCTATGACATGGTGCTGAACGGCATCGAGATGGGCGGCGGCTCGGTGCGTATCCACCGCGAGGAAGTGCAGAGCAAGGTCTTCCGCGCGCTCAAGATCAACGCAGAGGACGCGCAGCTCAAGTTCGGCTTCCTGCTCGACGCGCTGCAGTACGGCGCACCGCCGCACGGCGGCATCGCCATCGGCCTCGATCGCCTGGTCATGCTCATGACCGGTGCCGAGTCAATCCGCGACGTGATTGCCTTCCCCAAGACCCAGCGCGCGCAAGACCTGCTCACGCAGGCGCCGAGCCCGGTCGACGAAAAGCAGCTGCGCGAGCTGCACATCCGGCTGCGCAACGTCCACCAGCCTGCCTGATGCGCCCATGACGACCATCGCCCGGCCCTGGAAGATTCCGGAGTCGGTGCTGGTCGTCATTCACACGCCGGCGCTCGAGGTGCTGCTGATCCGGCGCGCCGATGCCCATGAGTTCTGGCAGTCGGTTACGGGCAGCAAGGACGTGCTCGACGAGCCGCTGGCGCTCACCGCGGCGCGCGAGGTGGCGGAAGAAACCGGTATCCAGTGCGGGGAGGGCAGCCCGCTGGCAGCCCGGCTGGTCGACTGGCAGCTGCGCAACGTCTACGAAATCTATCCCGGCTGGCGTACGCGCTACGAGCCCGGCATCACGCACAACACCGAGCATCTCTTCGGGCTCTGCGTGCCCGAGCGCATGGTGCCCACGCTTCACCCCCGCGAGCACACGGCCTGGAAATGGTTGCCCTATCGCGAGGCCGCCGATGCGTGTTTTTCTCCATCGAATGCCGAAGCCATTCTGTTGCTGCCAAAATTTGCTCGATGAACCTGCCGGCACACACGCTTCGGGTCGCGACCTACAACATCCACAAGGGTGTGCAAGGCATCGGCCCTGCCCGGCGCCTGGAAATCCATAACCTGGGGCACGCCATCGAGCAACTCGATGCCGACATCATCTGCCTACAAGAGGTGCGCAAGATGAACCGGCAGGCGCAGGCGCGTTTTGCGCGCTGGCCCGAGATGCCGCAGGCCGATTTTCTGGCGCCCGAGGGCTACACCGCAGTCTACGAAACCAATGCCGTCACGCGCCACGGGGAGCATGGCAACGCGCTGCTCACCCGGTGGCCGGTGATCCGTACCGGGCACCAGGATATTTCAGACCATCGATTCGAGCAGCGCGGGCTGCTGCACGTCGTCATCGAATTCGAGGAACGACCGGTGCATGCCATCGTGGTGCACCTGGGACTCATCAAGGGCAGCCGCGTGCGGCAGGTGGCCCGGCTGCGCGAGTTCATCGAACGCGAAGTGCCGGCGGGCGAAGCGGTGGTGGTGGCGGGCGACTTCAACGACTGGGGCGCACGCATGCGCCACGCCATGAATGCCATGGGCCTGCGCGACACCAGCGACCTGCGCGGCCCGCCAACGCTCACCTATCCCTCGCGCCTGCCCGTGGCACAGCTTGACTTCATCTACGCGAGGCAGCTCGAGCCGGCCGCCTGCTCGGTGCCGCGGGGCCCGATCTGGGCCCGGATGTCCGACCACCTGCCGCTGGTGGCCGATTTCACGCTGGCCTAAGGCCGATCCGGCGGTCTTTGCGGCCCGCGCACCGCTTCTCCCGCCTCGGCAGCCCAAATGCGTTCGCTGATACCATGCGCGGATGCTGAGGAAAACCGACGTGGAACCGCGCCCTGATGGCAACAATGACGACGAGGGCACACCCGTCTCGGTGAAGATCCGCGAGCGCCTGACGGCCGCGCGCAAGCGCTTCAACGCCAACGACAACATCGCCGAGTTCATCGCGCCGGGCGAGCTCGAGTCTTTGCTCGACGAGGTCGAGGTCAAGATGAAGGGCGTGCTCGAAAGCCTGGTGATCGATCTCGAGAACGATCACAACACCGGCAACACCGCGCGCCGCGTGGCCAAGATGTACCTCAACGAAGTGTTCAGGGGCCGCTACGTGGCGCCGCCTTCGCTCACCGAGTTTCCGAACGCCGAGCACCTGAACGAGCTGATGATCGTCGGCCCGATCACCGTGCGCAGCGCCTGCTCGCACCACTTCTGCCCGATCATCGGCAAGCTGTGGATCGGCATCATGCCGAACGAGCACACCAACGTCATCGGCCTGTCCAAGTACGCCCGCCTTGCCGAATGGGTCATGGGGCGTCCGCAGATCCAGGAAGAAGCCGTGGTGCAATTGGCCGACCTGATCCAGGAAAAGACCCAGCCAGACGGCCTGGCGCTGGTGATGGAAGCCGAGCACTTCTGCATGGCCTGGCGCGGCGTGAAGGAAATGGACAGCAAGATGATCAACTCCGTGATGCGCGGCGTGTTCCTGAAAGACCCGAGCCTGCGCCGCGAATTTCTTTCCCTCTTGCCGAGAAGGAGCTGAACATGCTCGTGAGACTTCTCTATGCCAGCCGCGCCGTGGACAACAGCCCCGAGGCGGTCGAAGCCATCCTTGCGCAATCGCGCGCGCACAACACGTCCTGCGGCATCACCGGCATTCTTTGTTATGGCGCAGGCACCTTCCTGCAGGCCATCGAAGGCGGGCGCACGGCCATCAGCGAGCTGTACGGCCACATCCAGCGCGATGCGCGCCACAAGGACGTGGTGCTGCTGCACTACGAAGAAATTTCCGAGCGCCGCTTCGGCGGCTGGACCATGGGGCAGGTCAACCTCTCCAAGCTCAATGCCTCGACCCTGCTCAAGTACTCGGAAAAGCCCGAGCTCAATCCGTACGCGGTGTCGGGCAAGGTCTCGCTGGCGCTGCTCGAAGAATTGATGGCCACCGCCGCCATCGTCGGCCGCCACTAGAACACGTGCCCCCACGCTCGGCACTTCGTGTCCTCGCTGCCCCCCGAGGGGGCCGCTCGCGCCTTGGGGCGGCCCGGCGGCGCTCGATCGCGCGTAGCTTGTAGTCAGGGGTGCCCCTCTCCGCCTTCGCACTGATCCTGCTCGCCGGGATCATCCACGCCAGCTGGAACATCGCCGCCAAAAAGGCGAATGGCGATGCACGCTTTGCCTTCCAGAGCGGTGTGTTCATGGCCATCGTGTGGGCGCCGGTAGGCATCGCACTGGGCTGGCGCGTGGTGCCAGGCTGGGGCCTGAAGGAGTGGGGCTTCATCGCGCTGAGCGGCGTGCTTCACGTCTTCTATTACGTGATCCTGCTGCGCGGCTACCGCAAGTCCGACCTCACTGTGGTCTATCCGCTGGCGCGTGGTTCGGGGCCGCTGCTGTCGTCGCTGGTCGCAATCCTTTTCCTTGGCGAGCGCATCAGCCTGATCGGCGTTGCCGGCATCGCGGGCGTGGTGCTCGGCGTGTTCCTGGTGGCCGGCGGGCCGGGCCTGTGGCGCAAGAAGCATGACGTCATCCAGCGCGCCCGCGTGAAAAAGGGCATCCGCTACGGCGTGCTGACCGGCGCCTTTATCGCGGCCTACACGGTGGCCGACAGCTATGCGGTCAAATTCTTGGCGATGTCGCCGATCCTGCTCGACTACTTCAGCAACTTCGTGCGCGTGGGACTCTTGCTGCCCGCGGCGCTGCACGACCGCGCCACCACGGCGCGCATGTGGCGCGCGCAGTGGAAGTACGCGCTGCTCGTGGCGGCGATCAGTCCGGTCTCCTACGTGCTCGTGCTTTATGCGGTGCAGCAGGCGCCCATTTCGCACGTGGCGCCCGCGCGCGAAGTCTCGATGCTCTTTGCGGCGCTCATCGGCGGCCATCTGCTGCGCGAGGGCGATCGCCTGTTGCGCCTGCTGGGCGCCGCCTTCATTGCCGCTGGTGTGGTGGCGCTCGCGCTGGGGTGAAGGAGCGCGCGATGCTGCTCTTCGGATGCGATTTTTCATGCGCGCCCACCTCGCGCAAACCGATCGTCGTGGCCAGCGGCAGTGAAAGCAGGGCAGGCGCCCTGGTGCTGGAAGGCCTGCAGCGCTTCACGACGCTCGATGCCTGGGCCGATTGGCTGCGCGCCCAGCCTGAGTGGATCGGCGGCTTCGATTTTCCGTTCGGCCTTCCGCGCGAATTGGTCGAGCACCTGCGCTGGCCCACGGAATGGAACGCGCTCATCGCCCACTACGCCAGCCTCAGCCGTGCCGAGATCCGCATCACCTTTGCCGCTTTCTGCGCCGCGCGGCCGGTCGGCGGCAAGTTCGCGCACCGGGCCACCGACGCGCCCGCCGGTTCGAGCCCGTCGATGAAATGGGTCAACCCGCCCGTGGCCTTCATGCTCCATGCGGGCGTGCCGCCGCTGCTGGCCGCGGGCGCGAAATTGCCGGGCCTGCACGCCGGCGGCAACCGGAACCGCGTGGCGCTCGAGGCTTATCCGGGGCTGCTGGCGCGCGAACTGATCGGGCGTCGCAGCTACAAGAGCGACGACCTGGCCAAGCAGACGCCTGAGCGGCTTGCGGCGCGACGCGATCTGCTCGCAGCGCTCGAAGCCGGTGCCTCCCGGCTGGGCCTGCAACTGGTGCTCAGCGATGCGCAGCGCGCCGAGTTGCTCGGCGATGCCCGCGGCGACCATGTCGATGCGGTGCTCTGCCTGGTGCAGGCGGCCTGGAGCGCACAGCGCGCTTCGACACCCGGACCGGGCTACGGCCTGCCGGAGCAGTTCGATCCGCTCGAAGGCTGGATCGTGACAGCCTGATTCCTGTCCTACAGGATTTCGGGCCACTCGCCATACCTTGGCTACCCAGCCCTAAAGCTAGAGTGAGGACGGCTGCTTCCGCGGCCATGCCTTTTTCCCAGCTCCGTGAGAGCGCCTGGAGGACTCAAATGAACAAGATTCGTCAAACTACCTTGCCGTACCCGCGAACGTGGCTCGCCCTGCTGCTGGCCGGCGCCGCACTGACGCTCGCCGCATGCGATGGGCCAGACAACCGCACGGCGGGCCAGAAGCTCGACAGCGCCATTGAGAAGACCGAGAAGGCGGCCGATACCGCTGCAGCCAAGACGGGAGAGGCCGTCCGCGATGCCAAGGCCAAGATCGATGCCTCCGGCGCCACCGCCGAGGTGAAGGAGGGACTCGCCAACCTGAAGGATGCCGCCAAGAGCGCCGGCAACGCCGTGAGTGCGACGGCGGACGATGGCGCGATCACCTCGTCGGTTTCCGCCGGCCTCGCCAAGGACCCGGAACTGAGTGCAATCAAGATCGACGTCGACACCAAAGGCGGCGTCGTCAGCCTCAAGGGGCCCGCGCCCAACGCCGCTGCCAAGACGCGTGCCGAGGAAATCGCCAAGGGCGTGCAGGGCGTGACCTCGGTGAACAACCAGCTCGAGGTGAAGGGCTGATCGCTTCGCTTCTTCCGTCCAAATGAAAAGCCCGATCTTCCGGGCTTTCTTCTGCGTGAAGGGGATTGACCCCGCTCAGTGGCCGAGCCAGTCCTTCAACTCGTCGGCATGCTCTTCCTCGTCGGAAAGAATGTCTTCCAGCATGCGCCGGGTGGTCGGGTCCTTGTCGCCGATCAGGTTGATCATCTGGCGGTAGGTTTCCACTGCAATGCGTTCGGCCACGAGGTTCGCGCGCACCATGGCTTGCAGGTCGGTGGATTCATCGTAGCTGGCATGGCTGCGATCGAGCAGGTGATTGGGTGCAAAGTCGGGCTCACCGCCCAGCTGCACGATGCGCTCCGCAATGCGGTCGGCATGGGCCGATTCTGCGTTGGCATGCACCAGGAATTCTTCGGCAATCTTCGGCGACGAGACGCCGTTGGCAGTGAAGTAGTGGCGCTTGTAGCGCAGCACACAGACCAGTTCGGTTGCGAGCGCGTCGTTCAACAGCTTCACGACGTCGTCCCGCCAGGGGCCGTAGCTCGGCGTGACGGCGCCTTCGTCGAGGCTCTTGGCGGCCTCGCCGATGGCTTTCTCGTCGAGCACCAGACGCTGGTGCCCTGCCGGGTTCGCGGCCGTGGAAACTTGGGCATTCATGAAGGGTCCTTTCGTGGGCTTGTGTTTTTCTGCATCAGCGTGTTGACGACGTCAGCCACGTCGGATGTCTTGAGCACAGCCGCCAGCACCGCCGTGAAGGAAAGCAGGCGCCACGGCTTGAGTAGCACGAGCGCGGCCCCCGTGGCCGCAGCAATCGCCATGAGCTTGGCGGGCTCCTTGCGCGCATAGTGTTCGAGCACCGGCCGCGCAAGCTGGCCCATGGCATGGGCCGGATGGCGGCGCCACCAGCGCTCGGTCATGCTGCGCGCCATCTGTACCCATCGTCGGGTCCCGCCGAACGAATGGCCTTGCGCCTCGGTGTCGGCGAAGTCTTGCGTTCCTGCCGGCTCCTGCGGCGCCGCAGCGCGCCTGAAGCGAGGGCGGTCGTCCCGCTCGTCGTCGCCGTTCAGCTCTCTGACGAGCGCCCGGCGCGAAATGGCAAGCCGCTCTTTCGGCGTGAGGGAATTGCGCTCAACGTCGTTCATGGCGGGCTCCTGCTTCGTGCAATGCCGTCAGGTCGGCATGGACCTGCTCGCGCAGGTCGTCGAACCCGTAGGCTGGAAACGGACGCGCGGCCAGCCAGGCGCAAATGCCGGCAATCACCAGCGCCGCGCCAGGCACGGCCACCAGCACCCAGTGGAAGCTGCCATGCAGCACGCCCATCAGCACCGCAACGCCGATGAGCCCCAGCGCCAGCATGGCGCTGGCCGCCGCCAGCACGCCGGCCACTATGCGCGTGACGATCCCGCGCCCCGCCTCGGAGGCCTCCTGCCTCACCAAGGCTGCATAGTTCGCGGCGTGTTCGGCAATGAGTTCCGGATGCCCGAGCACCGTGGAAAAGATCGGATGAAGCATGGTGCGGGGGATCGGTGGAACGGCGTATCAGCGGCAGTGGATCAGTAGTCGTCCCGGCGGTTACGGCTGGCCAGCACGATCAGCGCGGTGATCGCGGCGCCGGCTGCGGCGGCGATCAGCACCGAGCGCACGGGCTGGTCGGAGATATAGCGGCCAGTGACGTCCGCCGCCTGTTCGAGGCGGCGCTGGGCGCGGGCACTCGTGGTCGATGCTGCATCGAGCCCGCGCTGCACGGCCTGCTGCACGCGTGCAGCCAGTTGCTCGACCGCGGGTTCCGCATCGCGGCGCAGTTCTCGGACCTTCTCGCCGGCCGCATTCACCGCGTTCTGCGCATAGGCGCGGGTCGTCTCGACGGCGTCATTGGCGGTCTGGCGAGCCTCGTCGGCAAGTTGCGAGGGAGTCTTGGTCGTCGTGTTCATGAGAGTTTCCTTTCCGGGGAGATGAATTGCGGGAGCCTGTTGATCGTAACGACGCTACTTGCGCCTGAGCAAGCCGGCCAGGAAACTGGCGATGGCAAGCACGGCGAAGATCACGAAAAGGATCTTGGCGATCCCGACCGCGCTGGCTGCAATGCCGCCGAAACCGAACACGGCGGCAATCAGGGCGATGACCAGAAACACCACTGCGTAATACAACATGTGGACTCCTTCGAGGCTTCGCTCGTAGTTTTGAAGTGGCCCGTTCAAAGAAGAAGAGGAGATGAACGGCTTGGCTCCAACCTTAAGTGGCCCCCCCGCGAGGCCCTGTCAGCGACCGGGCGCGGGGTGCGTAGGAGATGGCCGAGTTCCTCCGGGGCAGCCCACTCAGCGGGGCGCGGCAGCGTGCCGCCGCGGTGGCCAGGCTGCTTGCCTCAGAGCACCTTGACCGTAGGCAGCATGGCGCTCAGGCGGGTGCCCCGGCCCGGCGTCGACGAGATGGTGAGCCTGCCGCGGGCGGCCTCGACCCGGTGGCGCATGCCGGCAAGGCCGTGGGTCGATGGGTGCACGCGACGGGGTTCGAAGCCCTTGCCGTTATCGGCCACTTCCACGATCACGTGGTTGTCGTAGTTCTTCAGCACGATGGTGGCCTCGGTGGCTTCGGCGTATTTGCCGATGTTGGTGAGGCTCTCCTGCACCATGCGGTAGATCGTGAGCTGGCGCGATTCGTCCATGATCACGGGTTCGAGCGCCATCTGCACCTGGATGCCCGAGCGCTCGGCGAATTCACGCCCCAGGATTTCGAGCGACGCGACCAGCCCGAGGTTCGAAAGCGACGAGGGCCGCAGGTCTTCGATGATGCGGCGCTTGAGCGCGATGCCACTGTTGAGAAGCTCCGTAAGGTGTTGCAGCCGCTGAGTAGCGTCAGGCGCATCCAGCAGCCTCGACTTGAGCCGGGCGACGTCCAGCTTGGCGGCGGTGAGCAGGGATCCGAGCTCATCGTGCAGCTCGCGGGCCAGGTAGCCGCGCTCCGTTTCGCGCACGTCCTGCAGGTGGGTGGCCAGTTCGGCCAGCGACGCGGTGCGGTCCCGCACCTCGTCTTCCAGCGCGTTGCGCTCACGCTGCAGCGTTTCCTGCTGGCGCTCCCCGATGGAGCGCAGTGCATGCGTCTGCCGCAGGTACAGGAAAAACGCAAAAAAGGCCGCGAGCGCCACGATCGCCGTGCCGATACGCGCGAGCTGCAGCGACTTCATCACCTGCACCTGGCTGTCCTGCAAGGTCTTGTTGCTGATGGCCACCAGGTCGAGGGCGCTCCTGCGGATGGCGTCCATTTCCTCGCGCCCGACGTCGGTCGTGATGACGAACTTCCACGCGTCATCCTTGCCGTCCTGACGCAGCCGCACGCTCATGTCCATTTCGGCGATCTTGCGCAGCACGTGCTTGGAGAGCTCCGCCAACTGGGTACGCTCGGTCGGCTGTTCGGCGTAAAGTTGGCGTAGCGTGGCCAGATGTCCGTCGACCTGCTTCACGGCCGCGTCGTAGGGTTGGCGGTAGCTGGCTTCGCCGGTCAGGAGGTAGCCTCGTTGGCCGGTTTCGGCATCGAGCATGTTCTGCAGGATGAGGTTCAGCGTGGCGCGCACCTTTTGCGCCTCGCTGATGTCCGCCAGAGCACGGCTCGACTGGCGATAACCGGCCTCGTTGATGCCAACGAGTGCCAGTGCAGCCAGCGCCGCGAGCAGGAGGCTCACGGCCATTTTTGGAGGGGCTAACCAGTGCATGAAACTTTCGACGGTGCTTTCAACACAAGTTCGTGAATAATCGATAACTAGCAGGGGACCGGCATGTTGCAGCTTCCACAGATGCGACACAACGAAGAAAGTAACAGATGATCAAAATTGGAATTGTGGACGACCACGCCATCGTGAGGTCTGGCCTCAGGCAGTTCTTCTCCGAACACGTCGACTTGCGCGTGGCCGGTGAAGCCGCCAGCGGCCGCGAAGCCATCGAGCTGGTACGCACCACCGAACTCGACGTGCTGGTGATGGACCTTTCCATGCCCGGGCAGAGCGGCATCGACGCCCTTGCGATGATCCGCGCCAAGGCGCCGGACGTGGGCATCCTGATCCTGAGCGGCTACCCCGAAGAGCACTACGCGATGAACCTCATCCGTCAGGGCGCGAGCGGGTACCTCAACAAGGAGTGCGACCCGATCGAGATCGTCAATGCAATTCGCACTATTTCGCTCGGCCGCCGCTACATCACGCCGGCCGTGGCGGAGTTGCTCGCGCGCCAGCTCGACCGCAAGGACGATGCTGCACCGCACGAACAACTGTCGGAACGGGAGTTCCAGGTGTTCTTGAAGCTTGCCAAGGGCGAAACCGCTGGCGACATCGCCAAGACGCTGTCGCTGTCGGTCAAGACGGTGAGCACCTACCGGACGCGCCTGATGGAGAAGATGAACCTGTCTTCCAACAGCGACCTCACGTACTACGCGCTGAAGAACAAGCTGATCGACTGAGAAGAACGGCAGAGCGCCGAACAAGAAGAAGCGGCCCATTGCGGCCGCTTTTTTGTTTGCTTCAGTCAGTGCTCGCAGCGGGGCGGTGAGCCACGGCCTCGAGGATGCAGAAGTCGACCAGCGCGTCGATCTCGTTCGACTTGTCGAACACCGCGTCGACGCCGAATTCGGCGCAGCGCCGCCGGATGTCGGGCGTCGCATAGTTGCTGAGCACCACCACCTTCTGGTTGGTCCGACGCGTGGTGCAGGCCTGGAGCACGCCCAGCCCGCTGCCCTGCTTGAGGAAAAGATCGACCACCGCCAAGTCCCACTCCTCGCTGTGGTCGTGCAGCCACTGCCTGGCATGCGCTTCGGTTTCGGCAAAGCCCACGACCGTCGTGCAGGTGAGTTCTTCCAGAGTGCCAATGAGGTTTTCACGGATCGTGGGGTTGTCTTCGACGATATAGGTCTGCAATCTGTTATCCATGCCGAACCGCGCTTCCTCTGACGTTGGCAGGTGCCTGTCTCCGAACTCCTGCTGGCGAATGCCTGCTCATCGAACATTGATGCGCCGCCGGAAAGCATCATGCAGGGTTCGGGGGGAGCGTGTTGTAGGCGGGTTCTGACGAAGCAGCTTTATCTCGTCGTTCCGTAGGCAATGCCTCACGGTTTTTGCGGTTCGCTGCCGACCCATGGAGCGCCGAGGGAGGTTTATCCAGTTGGCATGGCAACGAACGTCCTCCGCAACCGGCTTCGCGACGGACCACTCTGGGTCAAGGTGCTCGCGGTCGTCGTGCTGCTGCTCGCCATGCTGGCGGTGGTGCTGGCGCTCTTTCCGTGGGACACATTGCGTGGGCCGCTGAACCGATACGTCAGCGAGAAGACCGGCCGCAAGTTCGAGATTACCCGCCGGCTCGACGTCGGCATCGGCCTGCGCGGCGCCACGGTCAAGGCCGACGGTATCGAGTTTGCCAATCCGCAGTGGGCGCGCGACCCCTACCTGGTCAAGGCTGAGCGCGCCGAGTTCGACATCCGGCTCTGGCCCCTCCTCAGGCAGAAGGTCGTGATTCCGCGGCTGGCGCTCGTCTCACCCACGCTGGGCCTCCAGATGGAGGCCGACGGACGCCGCACTTGGGCGCTCGGCAAGGACACCTCCGACCCCGGCACCGTTCCCGTCATTGGCCTGATGGAGGTCGACAACGGTTCGGTCGATTTCCTGGCCAAGCACCTGGGAGTCGACCTGCACGCCGACGTGAATTACGACACCAGTCTCGGCACGCTCCCGCTCAGCTACCGCATCAAGGGCCGCTACAAGGGCCAGCCGCTCACGGCCGAAGGTCGCACGGGCAACGTGCTGCAGCTCAAGGCGGCCGGTGGGCAGCCGTTTCCGCTGGAGATCGACGGCGCAGCAGGCCACACGCGGCTCAAGGCATCGGGCACGGTGACCGACTTTGCCGACCTCGACGGCATCGACGCGAAGTTCGATCTCAAGGGCCAGACGCTCGGCGCGCTGTTCCCTCTGTTGGGCATCGCGCTGCCGGAAACCTCCCCCTATGCGCTGAGCGGCGACCTGCGCAAGCGCGGCAAGCAATGGGAGGTGGCCGGACTCAAGGGCAAGCTCGGCCTGTCCGACATCGCCGGCGACATGCGCTTCGACCAGACGGGCAAGGTGCCGCACCTCGCGGGCGAACTGCGCTCTCGGGTGATGGACATGGACGACCTGGGCCCGCTCATTGGCCTGCCGCCCACCGAGAGGTCGGCCAAGGCGGTCGAGGGCGTCGCGCCGCCTCCCACCATCAAGCAGACCAAGCGCGGCAAGGACGCCAAGGTGCTGCCGAGCGCCAGCCTCGACTTCGACCGGCTGCGCGCGATGAACGCCGACGTGAAATACGCGGCCGACCGGATCAAGAACGTGCGCGACGTACCGCTCGACCGCGGCAGCGTGCAGGTGAAGCTGAACAACAGCGTGCTTGTGCTGGAGCCGCTGGACCTCGGCGTGGGCGGCGGCAAGCTGGCCGGCGCCATCCGCATCGACGCCACCCAGAACCCGGCGGACATCCGCGCCTCGCTCGACCTGCGCAACGTGCAGCTCAACCGCCTGATCCCCAAGATCGAGACGATGCGAAGCAGCTTCAGCAGGCTCGATGGACGCATCAACCTGTCGGGGCGGGGCACGTCGGTGGCAACCTGGCTCGGCGGTGCCTCGGGCGACGTGGCGGCGATGACCGGGCGAGGGCGGTTCAGCAACCTGCTGCTGGAGTTCATGGGGCTGGACGGCGCCGAGATCATCAAGTTCCTGCTGCGTGGCGACCAGAACGTCGAACTGCGCTGCGCCGCCATGGCCTTCGACGTCAACAAGGGCGTCATGTCCAGCCGCAGCATGGTGCTGGACACCGAAGACACCGTTTTCTATGCCAGCGGCCAGGCCAACCTCGCGACCGAAAAGCTCGACTTCGTGGTGCGCCCCGAGCCCAAGGACCGGAGCTTCCTGTCGCTGCGTTCGCCGCTGGTCGTCGGCGGTACCTTCGGGGCGCCGACCGGCGGGGTGCAGGCGGCGCCTCTGGCGGAGCGCGGCATCGCCGCTCTGGTGCTGGGCGCGCTCAATCCGCTGCTGGCCCTGGCTGCCACGGTCGAGACCGGGCCGGGCGAGGACGCCGATTGCAAGGGTGTTCTGTCGCAAGCCAACAAGCCCTCGACCGGTGCGGCGGCCGCGGGCGCGGCCAAGGCGAAGGGTGCAAAGCAGCAGCCGCCGCCGCGCTGATGCCTGCGTGCCTGTTGCGCCGCCACTTGGCGCCGCGCTTCCCCTCAGTTGTCTGCCGCCGCGCGTTGCGCGCACACGCTGCAATGCGGATCGCGCGCAACCTTCAGCGTGTCGAACGCCGTACGGCGCCCGTCGAACATCAGGAGCTTGCCCGCCAGCGACGGGCCGATGCCTGCGAGCAGCTTGAGTGCTTCGCTCGCCTGCAGCGTGCCGATGGTCCCCACCACAGGGCCGAACACGCCGAGCACCGCGCACAGCGTTTCCTCGAAAGCCGCGTCGGGCGGAAAGATGCACGCGTAGCAGGGAGAGGCGGGGTCGCGCGTGTCGTACACGCTCAGCTGGCCATCAAAGCGGATGGCCGCACCAGCCACCAGCGGCTTGCCGTGCGCCACGCAGGCGCGGTTGACGGCGTGCCGGGTGGCAAAGTTGTCGCAGCAGTCGAGCACCACGTCTGCCGCCGCAACCAGGCGCGACAGCAGCTCCTCATCGGCCCGCAGGGCGTGCGTCTCGATGGCGATGTCGGGGTTGATGTCGCGCATGGCCTCGGCGGCCGATTCGACCTTCAGCTGGCCCACGCGTGCGTTGGTATGGGCGACTTGGCGCTGGAGGTTGGTGAGGTCGACTTCGTCGTCGTCCACCAGCGCGATGTGCCCGACGCCGGCGGCCGCGAGGTACAGCGCCACAGGCGAACCCAGGCCGCCCGCGCCGATGACCAGCGCGCGCCCGGCACTGACGCGCGCCTGGCCGTCGATGCCGAATTCCTCGAGCAGGATATGGCGCGAATAGCGAAGCAGGTCGTTGTCGTTCATGGCTCGTCCCGGGTCTTAGCCAAACGCAAAATACCGCGGCCCGGCAGCGCCGGTTCCGCGGTATTTCGGGATCTGAGGGCGCCGGGCTCCAGATCAGTTCTCTTTTTTCTCTTCCTTGTTGTCGACGATGACCTGCGTCTTGCTCACGAGCACCGGCTGGCCCTTGAGGCGGTTGAGCGCCTGCACCAGCGGGAAGTCCTTGTCGGTGCCGAACTCGGGCACCTTGCGGTCCTGCGGCGGCTTCTTGGCTTCTTCCTCGAGGCGCTTGCGGGCTTCGTCGCGCGCCTTTTCGCGTTCCGGGTCCTTGGTCTCCGGGCCTTGGCCGCTGGCCAGGTGCTTTTCAAGGTCGGCCTCGCGCATGCGAAGGGCTGCAAAGGGGCTGCCCTCGGCGCTTTCGTCGACCAGCACGTTGGGCACGATGCCCTTGGCCTGGATCGAGGTACCGCTTGGCGTGTAGTAGCGGGCCGTCGTGATCTTGAGGCCGGTGTCCGGGCCGAGCGGGCGCACCGTCTGCACCGAGCCCTTGCCGAAGGTCTGGCTGCCCATGACGGTGGCGCGCTTGTGGTCCTGCAGCGCACCGGCCACGATTTCGCTCGCGGAGGCCGAGCCTTCGTTCACCAGCACCACCAGTGGCACGGTCTTGAGGGCTGCGGGCAGGTTGCGCAGCGGATCGCTGCCCGACCGGCGCTGATAGAACTCCGGCGCCGCCTTGTAGACCGACTTGCTCTCGGCCAGCTGGCCGTCCGTCGAAACCACGGTGACGTTCTCGGGCAGGAAGGCGGCCGAAATGGCCACGGCCGCGTCGAGCAGACCGCCCGGGTCATTGCGCAGGTCCAGCACCAAGCCCTTGAGATTGGGCTCTTCCTTGTAGATGTCTTCGACCTTCTTCACGAAGTCGTCGACCGTGCGCTCTTGGAACTGCGACAGGCGAATCCAGCCGTAGCCCGGTTCCATGACCTTGCCGCGCACCGATTGGGTCCGGATTTCTTCCCGCGTGATCGTGACCGGGAAGGTGCGGCTCTCGTCCTTGCGGAAGATGGTCAGCAGCACCTTGGTATTGGCCTCGCCGCGCATGCGCTTGACGGCTTCGTTGAGCGACAGGCCACGCACCGCGGTGTCGTCGATCTTGGTGATCAGATCATTCGGCTTCAGGCCCGCGCGGAAGGCCGGGGAGCCTTCGATCGGAGAAACCACCTTGATGAGGCCGTCTTCCTGCGAAATCTCGATGCCCACGCCGACGAAGCGGCCGGTCGTGCCTTCCCTGAATTCCTTGAAGGACTTCTTGTCGAAGTACTGGGAATGCGGGTCGAGCCCGGCCACCATGCCGGAAATGGCGTCGGAAATGAGCTTTTTCTCGTCGACCGGCTCGACATAGTCACTCTTGACCATGCCGAAAACGGCAGCGAGCTGCTGCAATTCTTCGAGCGGGAGCGGCGCAAGCGAGCCGCGCGCGACCGTCTGTAACGAGACGGTGGTCAGGACGCCGGCAACGGCGCCAGCGGCGACCCAGCCGGTAATCTTCAATTTCTGGCCCATCATGAGTGATTGTCCTTGTCGGCTGTCGAGCCAATATACACAGCTTGGAAGCAGAATGCCTGCCGGGGTTCCACGGGGGAGCGCCGCCAAGGGTTTTCTTTTTTCAGCCTTTGCCCTGCGACGCCACCGCCGCGGCGGCCTTTTCGGCGGCTGCGGCATCGCCGAGGTAGTAGTGCCGCAGCGGCTTGAGCTCGTCGTCGAGCTCGTAGACCAGCGGAATGCCGTTCGGAATGTTCAGGCCGACGATGGCGTCGTCCGAAATGCCGTCCAGGTACTTGACCAGCGCCCGGATCGAATTGCCGTGTGCCGCCACCACCAGGCGGCGCCCGGCGCGAATGGCCGGCGCCATCGACTCGTTCCAGAACGGCAGGACGCGCGCCACCGTGTCCTTCAGGCACTCGGTCAGCGGGATTTGCTCGGGCGACAGCTTGGCGTAGCGCACGTCGCTGCGTTCGCTGCGCGGGTCGTCCGATTCCAGCGGCGGCGGCGGGGTGCTGTAGCTGCGGCGCCAGACCAGCACCTGCTCGTCACCGTATTTCTTGGCGGTTTCGGCCTTGTTCAGCCCCTGCAGGCCGCCGTAGTGGCGCTCGTTCAGGCGCCAGGAATGGACCACCGGGAGCCAGGTGCGGTCGAGCTCGTCCAGTGTGTGCCACAGCGTACGGGTGGCGCGCTTGAGCACGCTGGTGTAGGCCACGTCGAAGTCGTAGCCCTCGGCCTTGAGCAGCCGGCCGGCCTGCTTGGCCTGCTCGATGCCGGTTTCGGTCAGGTCGACGTCCGTCCATCCGGTGAAGCGGTTTTCGAGATTCCAGGTCGATTCGCCATGGCGGATCAGTACCAGTTTGTGCATGTGGGAAGCCTTTGGCAGCGCTTGGGAAAACCAGCATTCTAAAATCCCGGGTTTGCCATCCAAGGAATCCCCGTGAAATTGATCGAATTCGTCACCGCCAACTGGATGCTGATCCTGATCGCACTCAGCTCGGGTGGCATGCTGGCCTGGCCGCTGGTCCGCGGCGCCGGCGGCGGCACTCTCACGGCCCAGGGAGCGGTGCAGCTCATCAACCGCGAACGCGCGGTGCTGGTCGACGTGCGCGAACCTGAAGAGTTTGCCACCGGCCACATGATCGGCGCCAAGAACGTGCCGCTGAACCAGCTGGAGGAAAAGCTGACCGGCGCGGTCAAGAACAAGAACGTGCCGCTTCTTCTGGTGTGCGCCACCGGTGCCCGCGCCCAGCGCGCCGTGGCCATGGCCAAGAAACTCGGCTACGAGCAGGCCCAAGCCGTGGCCGGCGGCCTCAAGGCCTGGAAAGACGCTAACCTGCCGGTTGAAAAAGCATAAGGTCTTCCCCAGCTAAAGCGTATGCAAGCCGTCAAGATGTACACCACCGCTGTCTGCCCGTACTGCATTCGTGCCAAGCAGATCCTCAAATCCAAGGGTGTCGAAGAGATCGAAGAAATTCGCATCGACAGCGACCCGGCCGCCCGCAACACCATGATGGAGATCACCCGGCGCCGCACCGTGCCGCAGATTTTCATCGGCGACACCCACGTGGGCGGCTGCGACGACCTGATGGCGCTCGACAGCCGCGGCGGACTGGTTCCGCTGCTGCAGGGCGCCTGATGCACCAAGCAGCCGGGCGCCACCGAAGCGGTTCGGGCGCCGGGCGATAATCGCCTGCTCATTCATCTGCAGCCCGCTGCGGGAAACTCTCCCCGGCGGGCATTGTTTTGATTCTCGAAAGTTCAGCCATGGCCGACCAGCAAGCCCAAGATCCCGTTTTCCAGATCCAGCGCGTCTACCTCAAGGACCTGTCGCTCGAACAGCCCAATTCGCCCGGCATCCTGCTCGAGCAAGAGCAGCCCACGGTCGACATCCAGCTTGGCGTGGACGCCCAGCCGGTCGCTGATGGCATCTTCGAGATCACCGTGTCAGCCACCGTGCAGACCAAGATCCAGGACAAGACCGTGTTTCTGGTCGAGGCCAAGCAAGCCGGCATCTTCGAGATCCGCAACCTGCCCGAAGACCAGATGGGCCCGATCCTGGGCATTGCCTGCCCGCAGATCGTCTACCCGTACCTCCGCGGCAACGTGGCCGACGTGATCCAGCGCGGCGGCTTCCCGCCCGTGCACCTGGCCGAAATCAACTTCCAGGCCATGTACGAGCAGCAGCAGGCGCAGGCCGCCGGCCAGCCCTCGCCGACCCTCGCGCAGTAAACCGGCTCAAGGCCGCCAACGCCGATGAAGATCTGCGTTCATGGCGCCGGTGCCTGGGGCACGGCGCTGGCCGTCAACGCGGCGGGCCGCCACGAGGTCACGCTCTGGGCGCGCGATGCCGCCCAGGCCGATGCGATCTCGAAGGCGGGCGAAAACATCCGCTACCTGCCCGGCCTCGCCTTGCCGCCCGCGCTCACGGTGCGGGCCGGCAATCTTCGCCAGGCCCGAGCCGGCGCCGAACTGGTCATCGTGGCCACGCCCATGGCCGCTCTGCGCCAGCAACTCACCGACCTGCGCGGCACGACCGCGCCGGTGGCCTGGCTTTGCAAGGGCGTGGAGCCCGCGCGCGGCAAATCCCCCAACTCCTTCGGCTTGCTGGCCCACGAGATATGGGCGCAAGTTGCTCCTGAATTGATAGCGGGCGTGCTCAGCGGGCCGAGCTTTGCACAAGAGGTCGCTGAAGGCCGGCCCACGGCCCTGGTGGCCGCGAGCCCGCATGCCGAGGTGCGCGACGCCCTGGTCGATGCCTTCCACGGACCGGCTTTGCGCGTCTATGCCAACGACGACATCGTGGGTGTCGAGGTCGGCGGCGCCGTCAAGAACGTGCTGGCCATTGCCACCGGCCTGTGCGACGGCCTGGCGCTCGGACTCAATGCGCGCGCGGCGCTCATCACACGCGGCCTGGCCGAGATGACACGCTTCGGCCTGGCGCTCGGCGCACGCGCCGAGACTTTCATGGGCCTGTCGGGACTCGGCGACCTGGTGCTGACCTCGACCGGCGACCTGTCGCGCAACCGCAAGGTCGGCCTGCTGCTGGCGCAGGGACGCACCCTGGCCGAGGCCGTGGCGTCGCTGGGCCACGTGGCCGAAGGCGTCTATTGCGCACGCACCGTGGTGCAGCGCGCGCGGGGCCTGGGTGTCGAAATGCCGATCGCCGAAGGCGTGGTCGCGCTGCTCGACGGCAAGCTGAGCCCACGGGAGGCGGTTGCCTCGCTCACCGGCCGAGATCCGGTGCCTGAATCGGTGCTCGCTCCTGCGCATGCGCGCGGTTCACCCCAACAAGACTGAAGAGACAAGAGAGCCATGAGCCTTCGCTTTGATTTTTCGGCGCCGGCCGTGGCCGAGCTGGCCCGCGCCGACGCCGCTCGCGCCCTGCAAGAAGACGTGGCCGACGGCGACCTGACCGCTTCGCTGGTCGATCCAGGCCGCCGGGCCCTTGCCCGCGTGCTGGCGCGTGAGCCGGCCGTGGTCTGCGGTGCCCCATGGGTCGAAGCCACCGTGCGGCAGCTCGATCCAGAGGCCCGCATCCGCTGGCTGTGCGGCGAAGGCGAGCGCTGCGCGGCCGACCAGGTCGTGCTCGAGATCGAGGGCTCGGCCCGCGCGCTGCTGACGGCCGAGCGCACCGCGCTCAATTTTCTCCAGCTGCTGAGCGCGGTGTCCACCAAGACCGCCCTGTACGCCGACGCGGTCCGCGGCACGCGCGCCCGCATCGTCGACACCCGCAAGACGCTGCCGGGCCTGCGCCTGGCGCAGAAATATGCGGTTCGCACCGGCGGCGGCCTCAACCACCGCATCGGCCTTTACGACGCGGTGCTCATCAAGGAAAACCACATTGCCGCAGCCGGCGGCGTGGCTGCCGCATTGCGTGCGGTGGCGCCGATGGCGCAGCGCGCGGCCTTTGTCGAGATCGAGGTCGAGACGCTGGCCCAATTGCGCGAAGCGCTGGAAGCCGGCGCGCGCATGGTGCTGCTCGACAACATGGACCTGCCGACCTTGCGCGAAGCCGTACGTATCAACGATGAGGCCGGCGCTGACCGCAAGGCCGTGCTCGAAATCTCCGGCGGCGTGACGCTCGAGGGTCTGCGCACCCTGGCCGAAACCGGTGTCGACCGCATCTCGGTCGGTGCGTTGACCAAGGACGTCAAAGCCATCGACTATTCGATGCGCTTCCAACCCGAGCACGACTGAACCGCCATGGCGACCGCTTCCGTCATCGACGTCGACTACGAACAGCCCGCAGCGCAAGGCAGCGTCTGCGACACCCGCCACGCCTGGGCGCGCGTGCCGCCCGAGCCCTCGCCCGTCGAGCGCATCGCCCTCAAGGAGCGCATTCGCCGCCTGCTGCGCGAGCGCAATGCCGTCATGGTGTCGCACTTCTACGTGCACCCCGACCTGCAGGACCTGGCCGAGGAAACCGGTGGCATCGTGAGCGATTCGCTCGAGATGGCGCGCTTCGGCCGTGACCACGCCGCCACCACCCTGGTGGTATCGGGCGTGCGCTTCATGGGCGAGACCGCCAAGATCCTTTCGCCCGAGAAGCGGGTGCTGATGCCCGACCTGGACGCCAACTGCTCGCTCGACCTCGGCTGCCCGGTCGACGAATTCAGTGCGTTCTGCGACCAGCATCCCGACCGCACCGTGGTCGTGTACGCCAACACCAGCGCGGCCGTGAAGGCGCGCGCCGACTGGCTCGTCACGTCGAGCTGCGCGCTCGACGTGGTGAGCGCGCTGCATGCACAGGGCCGAAAGATCCTCTGGGGCCCCGACCGCCACCTGGGCGACTACATCCAGCGCCAGACGGGCGCCGACATGGTGAGCTGGAACGGCGCCTGCATCGTGCACGACGAATTCAAGGCGCTCGAGCTCGACCTGCTCATGAAAGAGCATCCCTCAGCCAAGGTGCTGGTGCACCCTGAATCGCCAGCCGACGTGATCGCACTGGCCGATGCGGTCGGCTCGACCTCCGCGATCCTGAATGCGGCACGGGGCATGGACGCAAAGGAATTCATCGTCGCCACCGACACCGGCATGCTGCACAAGCTGCGCACGCTGAATCCCGGCAAGACCTTCATCGAAGCGCCGACCGCAGGCAATGGTGGCACCTGCAAGAGCTGCGCGCATTGCCCGTGGATGGCGATGAACGGGCTGGTGGAACTGGCGAATGCGTTGGAAACAGGTGCGGGCGAGATCCATGTCGATCCGGCGCTAGGGCTGCGCGCGCGGGTGCCGATCGATCGGATGCTGGCGTTCACCGCGGGGCTCAAGAATGGGCAGCCGGCAGGCAGTCTGATCGCAGGAATAGGCGCTGCCTGAATTGCTCCTTCCCCCTCTGGGGGAAGGCTGGGATGGGGGCTTGCGGCGCTGGATGAGGCCGGCCGTGAAGTGAAGGCCGCATGCCCCCACCCCAGCCCTCCCCCGGAAGGGGAGGGAGTAAAACCTAGAAATCCAGCGTGCAGCTGTCCCCCAGCGCCTCGCGCCACACCCGCACGCGCGCGAGCGTCGCATGAAATTCCGGCAGCGCATCGGCAATAAAAAGGCACAGGTTTTCCAGCGTTGGCGGATGCAGCCCTTCCACGTCGTCGAGCAGGTGATGGTCCAGCCGCTCGCGCACCTCGTCGAGCCGGCGGCGCAGCAGCCCGAGGTCGATCACCATGCCCGTCACGGGATCGCGCTGGCCCGAAAGCCAGACTTCTGCGTGGTAGGTATGGCCGTGGATACGGCGGCTGCCTTCGACCTCGATGTCGCGCTTCAGGGTGTGCGCGGCGTCGAAGAAAAAGCGTTGGCTGACGGTGAATCGCATCGGGAAAGTCTCTCCGCACTCAGCGGATGCCGGTGATCTTGTGAGTCTGGACGCTGAGCCGCCAGATGGGGTCGCGCATGCATTCGGCAATGCACAGTTCGGTGTTGGCCACGCGGTCGGGGCCGTCCATCGGCTGCAGAAAGCGGTGGGTGAACTCGCCGGTGCGGGCCATGGTGTGGAGGTCGAATTCGGTTTGCGGCCAGACCAGCTTCAGTTCTTGCCCGCGCTGCTGCACCCACGGCGCGCCGGCCTTGGGGCTGATGCAGAGCCAGTCAATGCCTTCGGGCGCCGCGACGGTGCCGTTGCTTTCGACGGCAATGCGAAAGCGGCGCGCATGCAACGCGTCGACCAGCTCCGCATCCACCTGCAGCAGCGGTTCGCCGCCGGTGAGAACCACCAAACGATGCTCGGCGTCGCCAGCCGGCCACTGCGCGGCGACGGTGTCGGCGAGCTGGCCGGCATCCTTGAACTTGCCGCCGAGCGTGCCGTCGGTGCCGACGAAGTCGGTGTCGCAGAAACGGCAGACGGCCGCGGCGCGGTCTTCCTCGCGGCCGCTCCATAGGTTGCAGCCGGCGAAGCGGCAGAACACGGCCGGCATGCCTGCCTGGCCGCCTTCGCCCTGCAGGGTATAGAAGATTTCCTTGACGCTGTAGGTCATGAAGCCAGTGCCTCGATCTCGAGGTTGTCGATCAGCCGCGTGCCACCCAGCCGTGCCGCGGCCAGCGCCACGAGTGAGTCGCCTGGCACCGGCGCCTGCAGATCGGCACGCCGCCGCAACACAAGATAGTCCGGTTGCCAGCCGCGCTCTGTGAGCGTCTGCATTGCCCGCGCTTCGATCGCGGCCAAATCCCGTTCGCCGGCTTGCACTGCTTCGGCCATAACCTTGAGCGCTTTCGACAGCTGCACGGCCTCGGCACGCTCCGTCTTGCTCAGGTAGCCGTTGCGCGACGACAGCGCCAGCCCATCGTCGGCGCGAAAGGTCTCGCTGCCAATGATCTCGATCGGCATCGCGAACTGCCGCACCATGTGGCGGATCATCATGAGCTGCTGGTAGTCCTTCTTGCCGAACACGGCCACGCGCGGCTGCACGCACTGGAAGAGCTTCATCACGACCGTGCACACGCCGATGAAGAAGCCAGGGCGGAAGTGGCCTTCGAGGATGTCGGCCAGCGCCGGGTCCGGATGCACCTTGCAGGTTTGCGGCTCGGGGTAGAGCGCCTTTTCATCGGGCGCGAACAGCACGTCGCAGCCGGCCGCGCGCAGCTTCTCGCAATCGCTGTCCCAGGTGCGCGGGTAGGTGTCGAAGTCCTCGTGCGGCAGGAACTGCAGGCGATTGACGAAGATGCTCGCCACCGTCACGTCGCCCAGCGGCTTGGCTTGCCTGATCAGCGCCAGGTGGCCGTCGTGCAGGTTGCCCATGGTGGGAACGAAGGCGGGACGCTTAAACGCGGCGAGATGCGCGCGCAGTTCGGCAACGGTGTGTGCGATGTACATGGTCTCGGTTCCTTACCAGGCGTGGAGTTGGTCGTCGGGGAAGCTGCCGTCCTTGACGGCCTGCACGTAGGCCTTGAGGGCGGGCAGCACGCCCGGCGCGTCGGCCATGAAGTTGCGCACGAACTTCGGCATCTTGCCGAGATTGATGCCCAGCATGTCATGCAACACCAGCACCTGGCCGGCGGTGGCCTTGCCCGCGCCGATGCCGATGGTGGCGCAGTGCTTCAGCTCGGCGGTGAGTTCGGCGGCCAGCGCGGCCGGCACCATCTCGAGCACCAGCATCGCGGCGCCCGCGTCCTGCAGCGCATGAGCCTGTTGCTTCAGCAGCGCGCCGGCGGCATCGCCCTTGCCCTGCACGCGATAGCCGCCGAGCGCATGCACGGTCTGCGGCGTCAGGCCCAGATGCGCGCACACCGGAATGCCGCGCTCGACCAGGAAGCGCACCGTCTCGGTGGTCCAGCCGCCGCCTTCGAGCTTGACCATGTGCGCGCCGGCCTGCATCAGCACCGTGGCGCTGGCGAGGGCCTGCTCACGCGACTCCTGGTAGCTGCCGAAGGGCAGGTCGGCAATCAGCCAGGCCGTGCCTTGCACGCGGCGCAGGCCGCGCGAAACGCTGTCGGTGTGGTAGCGCATGGTGTCCAGGCTTACGCCCACCGTGCTGTTCAGGCCCTGGCAGACCATGCCGAGCGAATCGCCGACCAGGAGGCAGTCGACGCCCGCCGCGTCGGCCATGGCCGCGAAGGTGGCGTCGTAGGCCGTGAGCATTGCGATCTTCTCGCCGCGCGCGTGCATGTCGGCCAGACGCGGCAGGCTCACGGGCTTGCGCGAGGCAAGCGGGGAAGCCGGCGGCAGCGTGCCGTAGGGCGAGGCCGGAGGCGTTTCAGCGAAGGGTGTGGTGTTCGACATGGTTGGGTTTCTCCCTGCGGGCGTCGGTGGCCGGGCATCCTTGAATGAAGAAAACGAAGCGGGTGGGTCGATCAGTCGGCCGGCACCAGCACCGTGGGTGCGGTGGGTTCGGCGAGCGAAGGATAGTCGCGGCTGAAATGCAGGCCACGGCTCTCGTGGCGGGCCTGCGCGGAGCGCACGATCAGCTCGGCCACCTGTACCAGGTTGCGCAGTTCGAGCAGGTCGCGCGTGACGTGGAAGTTCGCATAGAACTCCTGGATCTCTGCCTGCAGCAACGCGATGCGATGGCTCGCGCGCTCCAGGCGCTTGTTGGTGCGCACGATGCCTACGTAGTCCCACATGAAGCGGCGCAGCTCGTCCCAGTTGTGCGAGATGACCACCGCCTCGTCGGCATCGGTCACCTGGCTGTCGTCCCAGGCCGGCAGATCGGCGCTGCCGCGCGACGGCGCCGCGGCGATGGCGCCGGCCGCGGCGCGCGCGAACACCATGCACTCGACCAGCGAGTTGCTCGCAAGGCGGTTGGCGCCGTGCAGGCCGGTGCAGGCGGTTTCGCCGATGGCGTAGAGGCCGGGCACGTCGGTGCGCCCGGCGAGGTCGCTCAGCACGCCGCCGCAGGTGTAGTGCGCGGCCGGCACCACCGGAATGGGCTCGCGCGTGATGTCGATGCCCAGCTCCGCGCAGCGCGCGAGGATGTTGGGGAAGTGCTCTTTCAGGAACGCGGCCGGTTGATGCGAGATGTCGAGATGCACGCAGTCCAGGCCGTGCTTCTTCATCTCGAAGTCGATGGCGCGGGCCACCACGTCGCGCGGTGCGAGTTCGGCGCGCTCGTCGTGTTTCGGCATGAAGCGCGTGCCTCCCGCCGATTCAGGCAACTTCAGCAGCCCGCCTTCGCCGCGCACCGCCTCGCTGATCAGGAATGACTTGGCGTGCGGGTGGTAAAGGCACGTGGGGTGGAACTGGATGAATTCCATGTTCGACACCCGGCAGCCGGCGCGCCACGCGGCGGCAATGCCGTCGCCGGTGGCGGTGTCGGGGTTGGTCGTGTACAGGTACACCTTGCCCGCGCCGCCGGTGGCCAGGATGGTGTGCGGGGCGCGGAAGGCGAGCACTTCGTCGGTCTCATCGTCCAGCGCGTAGAGACCCTGGCAGGCAGGGTCATGAAGGCCCAGCTTGGTGCCGGTAATGAGGTCGACCAGCGTGTGGTGCTCGAACAGCGTGATGTTCGGCGTGCGGCGCACCCGCTCGATCAAAGTCTGCTGGACGGCCGCGCCCGTAGCGTCGGTCACGTGCACGATGCGGCGCTGGCTATGGCCGCCTTCGCGCGTGAGGTGCAGGCCGCCGCCGTTTTCCTTGGCTTCTTCCGAGAACGGCACGCCCAGTTCGCGCAGCCAGCCGATGGCCTCGGGCGCATGCTCCACGACGAAGCGCGTGGCCTCGGGGTCGCACAGCCCGGCGCCGGCCACCAGCGTGTCTTCCACGTGCGCATCGAAGCTGTCGCCCGCGGCCAGCACGGCCGCAATGCCGCCCTGCGCCCAGGCGCTGGAGCCATCGTTCAGTGCGCGCTTGGTGAGCACGGCCACGCGATGCGTGGGTGCTAGGTGCAGCGCGGCCGAGAGGCCTGCGAGGCCGCTGCCGACGATGAGGACGTCGAAATCGCGCACGCAGGGCTCCGCTGTCAGGCCGGGGAGTACGCCAGGCGCACGTAAATGGGGGCGAAGGCTTCTGCCTGCGTGATGTCGATCAGCGTTTCCTTCGCGAGCTCGAGCATCGCGATGAAGGTGACGATCAGCACCGGCGCGCCACGCGACGGGTCGAACAGTTTTTCGAACTCGACGAAGCGCTGCCCCTGCAGATGCCGCAGCACGATGCTCATGTGCTCGCGCACGTTGAGTTCCTCGCGCGAGATCTTGTGGTGCTGCACGAGCTTGGCGCGCTTCATGATGTCGGCCCACGCGTCGCGCAACTCGACCACGTTCACGTCGGGGAAACGGGGCTTGAGCGATTGCTCGATGTAAACCTGCCCCTTCCAAAAGTCGCGCCCGTAGGTCGGCATGGCGCTGATGGCGGCGGCCTGAAGCTTGGTCTGCTCGTATTCGAGCAGACGGCGCACTAGCTCTGCGCGCGGGTCTTCGGCCTCTTCGCCGTCGGCCACCTTCTTGGGCGGCAGCAGCATGCGCGACTTGATCTCGATCAGCATCGCGGCCATCAGCAGGTACTCGGCCGCGAGTTCGAGATTCGTCTGGCGGATCTCGTCGACGTAGCTCAGGTACTGCCGCGTGAGCCCCGCCATCGGGATGTCGAGGATGTTGAAGTTCTGCTTCCTGATGAGGTAGAGCAGCAGGTCCAGCGGACCTTCGAAGGCTTCGAGAAAGACCTGCAGCGCCTCCGGCGGGATGTACAGGTCCTTCGGCATCGCGAACAACGGCTCGCCATAGAGCCTGGCGAGCGCGACCTGGTCGACCACCTCGGGCATGCTGGCCACGAGCGTGTCGTTGTCCTCGTTGCCCTTCATCGGGTGCTTGCTATCATTTCAATAGCTGCAGACGATAAGGACGAACGATGGATGCCGGCTGGGCACCATTACTTGACTTGGGTCTGGTAGACGTACGGCTGCTGCGGTACGTTGGCCTCGCTGTATTCCTTGAGCAGGCTGCGGTCGAGGTGTTTGTCCCACAGCAGGGCGCGGCCGGCGCGCTGTTCGGCTTCCAGCGTCGGCTTCTTTTCCTTCATCTCCTCGATGAAGCTGGTGATCTCGGAGGTGTAGTGGGGGCGACGGAAGATGGACATAGACTGGACCTTTGAAGCGCGAATTTTACCGGGGATGGCATGAAGCGACGGAAACAGTGGCGGATAGGCTGCGTAACAGCGTTATTGGCGGCGGTGATCGGGCTCTCGGGATGCGATCGGCAGCGCATCGCCGAGCTGGAAGAAGGAGTCTCGACCGAGGCTGACGTGCGCGCCAAGTTCGGCGAGCCCGAGAACATCTGGGACGCGCCGAACGGCCGGGTGCTCGAGTACAACCGCCAGCCGCAGGGCCAGAAGAACTACATGATCACCATCGGCGCCGACGGCAAGATGAGCGCGCTGCGCCAGGTGCTGACGCCCGAGAACTTTGCCAAGGTGCAGCCGGGCATGATGATGGAAGACCTGCGCAAGCTGCTCGGCAAGCCCGCCAAGGTCACGCCCTATGCGCTCAAGCGCGAAACCGAATGGGAGTGGCGCTGGGTCCAGCCGCCGAATTCTCCGATGGTGTTCACCGCCACATTGAACGACGACCAGCGTGTGGTGCGAAGCGGGTCTTCGCCCGACCGCGCCACCGAAGCGAACTAGTCTTCGGCCGCGCGCGGCTGGCCGCTCGTCAGCTCGTCGGCAAAGCCCGAGCGCACGATCACCTCGAGCGGCTGCGGCTGTAGCGACTCCAGGCGCAGCAGCCCGTCGCGCGCCAGCACTGCGCGGTGCAACTGGCGCAGCGCATCGACGCCGGTCGCGTCCAGGTAGATGAGGTGCGTGGCATCGAGCACCACCGTCATGCCGCGCGGTGCGCTCTCGGCCGCGTTCACCGCCTCGTCCAGCTTGGCCGCGGCGCCGAAGAACATCGCGCCATAGAGCCGATAGGTGAGCACCGGCGGCTGCATCGTGACCAGCTCGACGCTGAAAAGCTCGCTCATGCGCCGAACGAAAAGGGCACACGCGAGCACGATGCCCACCTGCACCGCCACGGTCAGGTCGAACACGACCGTGAGAAAGAAGGTGCCGAGCATCAGCAGCCGGTAGTGGCGGCTGAAGTGCCGCAGCTGCCCCGGCGTGAACTCGCGCCACTCGCCCATGTTGAGGCCTACGAACACCAGAATGCCCGCCAGCACCGCGAGCGGCACGTGGCGCGCGAGCGGGGCGGCCAGCAGCACCACCACCATCAACGTGACCGCGTGCACGATGCCGGCGATCGGCGAACTGCCGCCCGAGCGGATGTTGGTCACCGTGCGCGCGATGGTGCCGGTGGCCGGCATGCCGCCAAAAAAAGGCGTCACCAGGTTGGCAATGCCCTGCGCCATCAGTTCCTGGTTGGGGTCGTGGCGCGGCTGGCCGCTGAGCTGGTCGGCCACGCGGGCGCACAGCAGCGACTCGATGGCGCCCAGCAGCGCGATGGTCAGCGTGGGCGTGAACAGCTGCTTGACCGTTTCCCAGGAGAAGTCGGGCAGCGCGAAGGTGGGGGCGCCTTCGGGAATGCCGCCGAAGCGAGTGCCGATGGTTTCCACCGGCAGCTCGAAGCCCCACGACACCAGCGTGAGCGTGACCAGCGCCACGATCGGCCCCGGCAGACGCGCGCCCACCTGCACCGCGCGCGAGCGCGCCATGCGTGCCGCCAGGCGCTGCACCGCGTGGCCCGCCGTCGACTCATTGCGCAGCAGCATTGGCCAAACCGCCAGGCCGAGCACGCAGGCCAGCCCCAGCGCGAAGGCATACGGGTTGAAGGTGCCGATCTGCAGCGCCATCTCATGCAGCTGCGAGAACACGTCGGCCGGCATCTTGGCCACCGTGAGCCCGAGCATGTCCTTGAGCTGCGACAGCAGGATCAGCACCGCGATGCCGTTGGTGAAGCCGACCACGATCGACAGCGGCACGAAGCGCACCAGCCGCCCGAGCCCGAACAGTCCCGCCGCGAACAGCAGCACCCCGGCGCAGGCGGTCGATATCAGCAGGTTCGCCACGCCGTAGCGCTCGACGATGCCGTAGACGATCACGATGAAAGCGCCCGCCGGTCCGCCGATCTGCACCGCAGACCCACCCAGCAGCGAGATCAGGAAGCCCGCGATGATTGCGGTCCAGATGCCGGCTTCGGGCTTGAGCCCCGAGGCGATGGCAAATGCCATGGCCAGCGGCAGCGCGACGATGCCGACCGTCGCGCCCGCGCCCAGGTCCTTGAAGAAGCGTGTCCGGTCGTAGCCCTCCAGCGCGTCCAGCAGGCGTGGGCGAAAGCGGGTGATGTTCAGCGGTGACTGCATGGGGCACCCATTGTGTACCCCGCGAGAGGCCTGTCCGGCCCCCGCCCGTTCAGTCGCTGTCGGGAATCACCGCGTCGGCCGCCGCGCCCACCGCCTTGCCGGTGATGCGCGCGGTGCCAATGGCCGCATCCGCTGCCAGGCCCACGGCACTGGCGCCAACGCTCACGGCCGTACCCGCCACGGTCACCACCGCGCAGCCGCTCAGCATGGCGATGAAGGTCAACAGGAGCAGGGTGCGTATCGCCATGGGAGGGTCCTCTCGGGAATCAGCGGACCCGCATGCCGGGCGTGGCGCCGGGCCAGGGTTCGAGCACATGGATACCGGGGGCGGCTTTTTCGTCGGCGTGGCTCGCAGCCAGCACCATGCCTTCGCTGATGCCGAACTTCATCTTGCGCGGCGCCAGGTTGGCGACCAGCACCGTGAGCTTGCCCACGAGCTGTTCGGGCTCATAGGCCGAGGCGATGCCGCTGAACACATTGCGGGTCTTGCCCTCGCCGGCGTCCAGGGTCAGCCGCAGCAGCTTGGTCGAGCCTTCAACTTTTTCGCATTCCACGATCTTCGCAATGCGCAGGTCGATCTTCGCGAAATCGTCGATGGTGATGGTGGGCGCGATGGCTTCGCCGCCGGGCAGCGCGCTAGCGGTGGCCGCTTCGGCCGCCGGCACCGGTTCGGGTGCGTCGAACAGTTTGTCGACCACCTTGGCGTCGGCTCGCTGCATCAGGTGCTTGTAGTCGCCGATGGCATGGCCCACGGGCAGCGCCTGCGCGGCATCGGCCCACGCGAGCGGTGCGATCTTGAGGAAGGACTCGACGTTCACGGCAAGCGCCGGCAACACCGGCTTCAGGTAGAGCGTCAGCAGGCGGAAGGCCTCGATGCACACCGTGCACACGTCGTGCAGACGCGCCTCCTGGCCTTCCTTCTTGGCCAGCTCCCAGGGCTTGTTCTGGTCGACGTATTCGTTCACCTTGTCGGCCAGCGCCATCACCTCGCGCAGCGCGCGGGCGTAGTCGCGGCCGTCGTACAGCGAATGCAGCTGCGGCGCCGCGTCGCGCAGCGCGAACAGAAGTGCGTCGCCGTCGGCCGACACCTCGCCCAGCTTGCCGCCGAAGCGCTTGCCGATGAAGCCCGCCGCGCGGCTCGCAATGTTGATGTACTTGCCCACGAGGTCGCTGTTGACGCGCGCCACGAAGTCCTCGGGGTTGAAGTCGATGTCCTCGTTGCGGCCGTTGAGCTTGGCCGCGATGTAGTAGCGCAGCCACTCCGGGTCCAGGCCGAGCGAAAGGTACTTGAGAGGGTCGATGCCGGTGCCGCGGCTCTTGCTCATCTTCTCGCCGCTGACCGTGAGGTGGCCGTGCACGTACACCGCATCGGGCGCCTTGCGGCCGCTGAAATGCAGCATCGCGGGCCAGAAGAGGGTATGGAAGGTGATGATGTCCTTGCCGATGAAGTGCACCTGCTCCAGGTCGGGATCGGCCATGTACTCGGTGTACGAGATGCCGTCGCCGCCCAGCTCGATGCAGCGCTTGTCGAGCAGGTTTTTCAGCGAGGCCAGGTAGCCCACGGGCGCGTCAAGCCACACGTAGAAGTACTTGCCCGGTGCGTCGGGAATCTCGATGCCGAAATACGGCGCATCGCGGCTGATGTCCCAGTCGCCGAGGCCGCCCTTGCCTTCGTCGTCCTTGTAGAGCCATTCGCGGATCTTGTTCTGCACCTCGGACTGCACGTGGCCCGGCGCGGTGGTCCATTCCTTCAGGTAGGCCTCGCAGCGCGGGTCCGAGAGCTTGAAGAAAAAGTGCTCCGAACTGCGCAGCTCCGGCTTGGCGCCCGACAGGGCCGAGTAGGGGTTGATCAGCTCGGTGGGCGCATACACGGCACCGCACACCTCGCAGTTGTCGCCGTACTGGTCCTTGGCGTGGCAGTTGGGGCATTCGCCTTTGATGAAGCGGTCGGCCAGGAACATGCCCTTGGCCGGGTCGTAGAACTGCTCGACGCTCTTGGTGCTGATGAAACCGTTGGTGCGCAGGTCGCGGTAGATGTCCTGCGCGAGCTGGTGGTTCTCGGGCGCGTCGGTCGAGTGCCAGTTGTCGAACGAGATGTAGTAGCCGTCGAGGTAGGGCTTTCGGCCCGCGGCAATCTCGGCCACGAAGGCCTGCGGCGTCACGCCGGCTTTGTCGGCTGCGATGGTGATGGCCGCGCCGTGCGCGTCGTCGGCGCAGACAAAGTTGACCTCGGCGCCATTCATTCGCTGGTTCCGCACCCAGATGTCGGCCTGGATGTATTCCATCATGTGGCCGATATGGAACTTGCCGTTGGCATACGGCAGGGCGGTGGTAACGAAGAGCTTGCGCGGGGCGGACATCGGGAAGGGCGCTTTCGGGAGTGGCGGACTTGCTGGCAACGAAGGCGACCTGGGGCCGCATTCGGGAACCGGGCATTTTAGGTGGCGCCGCCGCGCCCTGCCGAACACCCCCATCCCGGAGCTCGGCCACGGGGTGCCGAACTCGCAGTGACCCGAAAGCCGCCGGGGTGTCTCCGGCGCGACGTATGCTCCACCCCGCGCGTTTCGCCACGCTCCCTCCCCATATGGCGAAGAGATATACAAGATAGATATACAGAAAGCGAGTTTCCGATGACCACCCCCATTTCCGCAACCCTGATTCCTGGCGATGGCATCGGCCCCGAAATCGTCGACGCCACCCTTGCCGCGCTCGACGCGCTGAAGGCGCCCTTCGAGTGGGACCGCCAGATTGCCGGCCTCGGCGGCGTCCAGACTTCGGGCGATCCGCTGCCGCAAGCCACGCTGGACAGCATCCGCCGCACCCGCCTTGCCCTCAAGGGCCCGCTGGAAACGCCTTCGGGCGGCGGCTACCGCTCGTCGAACGTGCGGCTGCGCGAAGAGTTCCAGCTGTACGCCAACCTGCGCCCCGCGCGCACCATCATTCCGGGCGGCCGCTTCGACAAGATCGACCTGATGGTCGTGCGCGAGAACCTCGAGGGCCTGTACATCGGCCATGAGCACTATGTGCGCATCGACGGTGACCCGCATGCCGTGGGCATGGCCACCGGCATCAACACGCGACAGGGGTGCCTGCGCCTGCTCGAATACGCTTTCGAGACCGCCGTGGCCACCGGCCGCAAGAAGGTCACGCTGGTCCACAAGGCCAACATCATGAAGGTGCTGACCGGCCTGTTCCTGGAAACCGGCCTCCGCCTCTATGAGGAAAAGTACAAGGGCAAGTTCGAGCTCGACACCATCATCGTCGACGCTTGCGCCATGAAGCTGGTGCTCAATCCCTGGCAGTTCGACATGCTGGTGACGACCAACCTCTTCGGCGACATCCTGTCCGACCTGGTGGCGGGCCTGGTCGGCGGCCTGGGCATGGCGCCGGGCGCCAACATCGGCGCCGATGCGGCCATCTTCGAGGCCGTGCACGGCTCGGCACCCGACATTGCCGGCAAGGGCATTGCCAACCCGACCGCACTGCTCTTGGCCGCCGCGCTGATGCTCGAGCACGTCAGGCTGCCTGACCTTGCCACGCGCCTGCGCAAGGCCATCGACGACACGCTCAACATCGACAAGGTGCGCACCGGCGACCTGGGCGGCACCGCGGGCACGGCGGCGTTCACCAAGGCGCTGGTCGCCCGCATCCAGAACGGCTGAAGCGAGAGGCGGCTTTTCGTGGCTTCATGAGAAAGCTGCTGCTCCTGCTGGCCTTGTGCGTGGCCGGCGCTGCCACCCTGGCCGCCGCGGCGGCCAACGCCGAGCCGCGCTACACCGTCGTGAAGATCGACCTGCGCAAGGAACGGCTCGAGCTCTTCCTGCGCGACGATGCCGGCGTCGAGTTCAAGCGCCTGGACCGACTCGAGGCCTGGCTCGCCAGGCACAACCGGCAGCTCGTGTTCGCGATGAATGCCGGCATGTACCACGCCGACTTTGCACCCGTCGGCCTGCTGGTGCAGGAAGGGCGCGAAGTCTCGCCACTCAACCTGTCGGCGGGCGAGGGCAACTTTTTCTTGAAGCCGAACGGCGTGTTCCTGGTGTCCGGCACGCGGCCGCGCGTGGTCGAGTCGTCGGAGTATCCGGCGCTCTCAAAAGGCGTTCGGCTGGCCACGCAGTCGGGCCCGCTGCTGCTGCGCCGCGGCAGGGTGCATCCCGCTTTGATTCCAAACTCGGATTCGCGAAAGATCCGCAACGGCGTCGGCGTGTCGGGCCACACGGCCATCTTCGTGATCAGCGAAGACCCTGTGAATTTCTACGAGTTCGCGCTTTACTTCCGCGACGTGCTGCATTGCCGCGATGCGCTCTATCTCGACGGTACCGTGTCTGCTCTGCATTCGCTCGCGCTGCGGCGCACCGACTTCGTCAGGGAGCTGGGCCCGATACTCGGCGTGGCGGTGCCATGACCCGGTCTCTGGTCACCGTCGTTTCCATTACGATTTTTGAGCCATGACCCAAGCCCTTCCCATTCTTTCGCTCGTTGAAACCCGCGTGCTCGGCGTGCTCGCCGAGAAGCAGCGCACCGTGCCCGACAGCTATCCGTTGACGCTCAACTCGCTGGTGTCGGGCTGCAACCAGAAGACCAGCCGCAACCCGGTGCTCGAACTGAGCGAGGCGCAAGTGCAGGGTGCCATCGACAGCCTGAAGGGCTACAGCCTGGTGGCGGAAACCAGCGGCGGCCGAGCCTTTCGATACGAGCACAACATCGACCGCGTGCTGCGCATTCCATCGCAGTCGGTCATTTTGCTCACGGTGCTGATGCTGCGCGGTCCGCAAACGGCCGGCGAACTGCGCATTGCCTGCGACCGCATGCACAACTTCGCGGATATCTCGTCGGTCGAGGGCTTCCTCGATGAACTCGCCGTGCGCCAAGCCGGCGCGCTGGTAGTAAAGCTCGCGCGCCTGCCCGGCGCGCGAGAAAGCCGCTGGGCCCATCTGCTGAGCGGCGCGCCGACGGAAGAGGTTGCCGGCCCGGGTGGCGGTTCGGCCGAGGGAGCGTATGCGTCGCACGATGCATCGCTCGGCGAGGTTGCGGCGCTCAAGGCCAACGTGGCGCGGCTCGAGGCCGAGCTCGCATCGCTGAAGGCGCTGGTGGGGCGGGTGTGTTCGGAGCTTGGGATTTCCGAGGCGGGCTGATTCGATCTGCTGCTGGCGGGCTTGTGCGCGGACGGCGGCGGTACGCGCTGATCGCGCTGGCTCAGGCCACCGGATCCCACCCGAAGAACCGCAGCACCTCGCCCTGCTGCCGCATCGCATCGGCCCGCCCGAGCGCCATCAGCTCGCGCGTGTAGGCCGATTCGAACAGCAGGTAGCTCGCCAGCGCGCCGCCCTTCACATCGGCTGCGGCCTTGGGGCCGCCCAGCAGGTGGCGCACCGCGCCGGGCAGGGCATCGACATGCCGTGCCGCAATCACGTCAAGCCGTTCCGACGGAGAAATCACCAGCAGGTCGAGCGGACGCAGCGAGCTCGACATGCGGGCTTCCTCGGGAATGAGGCCGAGCGTGTGGTTGATGCGCCGAAGCCGCTCGATGTCCACCGCCAGCGCGTCGAGAAAGATGCTCGACAGCGCATGGCCCGCGATCTGCGCCATGGTGGGATAGCCGCTGTAGGTGTTGGGCGCGTCGGCGTCGCGCGGCTCGTGCATGCGGCCGGCGCCGATCACCAGGATGCGCTTGGCGCCGAGGTGAATGGCCGCGGCAATCGGTGCCGACTGGCGCATCGAGCCGTCGCCGAAGTATTCGGTATGCCCCTGCATCGAAAGCGCCGTGGCCGGGAACACGAAGGGAATGGCCGACGAGGCCAGCAGGTGCGCGTGGCTGATGCGGTCGCGCACCGCAAGCCGCTGCGAACGCACCCAGGGCTCCATCGGCACGGCGGCTTCGAAAAAGGTGACGTGCTCACCGGAGCTATAGCTCGATGCGGTGACGGCCAGTGCCTGCACGTGGCCTTGCTGCATCAACCCGGGCAGCCGGTCGAGCGGCACCATGCGGCCCAGCAGCTGGGCCAGCGGCGTGTTGTCGAGCAGCGAGCGGGGCTTGATGCGCATCCAGTTGGCCGCGAAGCGCCCGAGCCCGAGCAGCATGCGCCAGCGCGTACCGCTGCCGATGACCGACAGCGAATCGGCGCGATAGACCTGCCCGGCGTGGAAGTCGCGCCAGACCTCTGCGATGCGCGCAACGGCTCGGTCGAAGTCGTCGGCGCCGCAGGCCAGCGCGGCCGCGTTGATGGCGCCCGCTGAAGTGCCGGTGATCACGGGAAAGGGATTGGCACCGCCGGCGAAACCTGCGGCACGCCGGATGCCGGCAATGGCCTCGAGCACGCCGACCTGATAGGCGGCCCGAGCGCCACCGCCGGTGAGCAACAGACCGGTGGCGGGGGGTGTCTCAGGCATTGTTCTTGTTGCCGTGGCTGTTGAAAAAAGGTTTCGCAAGCCGCTTCAGCGGGTGTTGCCCCCGGCAGCGGGAAGGCGAAGCGGCCCGAAGCGCGCGGGGCCCGCTGGCAAGCCACTAGACTACCCGCCATTCAGGAGTTAGATCAATGGCACTCACCCCAGAAGGGCTCATGGACGCGCTCAAAGCCGTCCAGGACCCGAACACCGGCAAGAATTTCGTGGCGACGCGTTCGCTCAAGAACCTGCAGATTACCGAAGGCGACGTTTCGTTCGACCTCGAGCTCGGCTACCCGGCCAAGAGCCAGCACCCGGCTCTGCGCAAGGCGCTGGTGGCGGCCGCCAAGACGGTGCCGGGCGTGAGCAACGTCTCCGTCAACATCGTCACCAAGGTCATCAGCCACGCGGTGCAGCGCGGCGTGCAGCTGATGCCCAACGTCAAGAACATCATTGCGGTGGCGTCCGGCAAAGGCGGCGTGGGCAAGAGCACCACGGCGGCCAACCTGGCGCTGGCGCTGGCGGCCGAAGGGGCCGCCGTCGGGCTGCTGGATGCCGACATCTACGGCCCGAGCCAACCCATGATGCTGGGCATCGAGGGCCGGCCCGAGAGCGAGGACGGCAAGACCATGGAGCCGCTGGAGAACCACGGCGTGCAGGTCATGTCGATCGGTTTCCTGGTCGACCAGGACGAGGCCATGATCTGGCGCGGCCCCATGGCCACCCAGGCGCTGGAGCAGCTGCTGCGCCAGACCAACTGGAAAGACCTCGATTATCTGATCGTCGACATGCCGCCCGGCACCGGCGATATCCAGCTCACCCTGTCGCAGCGCGTGCCGATGACCGGCGCGGTGATCGTCACCACGCCGCAGGACATCGCGCTGCTCGACGCCAAGAAGGGCATCAAGATGTTCGAGAAGGTCGGCGTGCCGATCCTGGGCATCGTGGAGAACATGGCGGTGCACATCTGCTCCAACTGCGGCCACGTGGAGCACATCTTCGGCTCCGAAGGCGGCAAGAAGATGGCCGAGCAATACCAGATGGAATACCTCGGCGCGCTGCCGCTGGACATCAATATCCGCCTGCAGGCCGACAGCGGCAAGCCCACGGTGGTGGCCGATCCCGACGGCGAAGTGGCCGGCATCTACAAGGCCGTGGCGCGGCAAGTGGCCGTGGGCATTGCGGAAAAGGCCAAGGACTTCTCCGCCAAGTTCCCGACCATTTCGATCAGCAAGAACACCTGATCGGCGGCGCGCCTCGTGAATCTTCTCGCGTCGATGCGCTACCTGGTCGCACTGAGCGAGCACAAGCATTTCGGACGCGCGGCGCAGGCCTGCCACATCACGCAGCCGGCGCTCTCGAATGCGCTGCGCTCGCTCGAAAGCGAGTTCGGCGTGGTCATCGTGAAGCGGGCGCGCGTGTACGTGGGCCTCACGCACGAGGGCGAGCGCGTGCTGGCCACGGCGCAGCGCATGCTGCGCGACAACGAGGTGCTGCAGCAGGAGCTGCGCAGCGAAGAAGGCCACCCACGCGGGCGGCTGCGCATGGCGGCGGTGCCCACCGCCATTCCGATGCTGTCGCGCTTTGCGGCGATGCTGCACGAGCTGCACCCGGGCATCGTGCCGGCCGTGCTGTCGATGAGCTCGCAAGACCTGGAGATGGGGCTCGAGAGCCTTTCCGTTGACCTGGCGCTGGGCTACACCGAACGCATGCACCTGCCGGGCATCAAGCTCACGGCCTGGCCCCAGAGCGTTGAGCACTACTTTCTGCTGCGCCGCGCAGCCAAGCCCTCGTCCGACCGGCTGCGCATCGGCCGGCCGATGTCTTGGGCCGATGCCGGCAAGCTGCCGCTGTGCCTGCTCACGCCCGACATGCACAACCGCTCCATCATCGACCAGGCGTTGCGCGAAGCCGACACCGTGGTGGAGCCGGCCATCGAGACGAACTCGGTACTTACCCTTGCCTTGGCCGTGCTCGCGGGCAGCGTCAGCAGCGTGCTACCGGGGTCAATGGTCGCGGCGGTGCGCAGCTACCGCGAACTGGAGGCGCTGCCGCTGGTGGGGCCCGAGGTCAAGACCCCGCTGGGCTTCATGACCCAGACCGGCGTGCGCCCCTCGCGCGCGCTCGATGCCGCCCTCGTGTTCCTGCAGACGCCGGCATGGCGCGAGCAGGTGCGGCTGCACAGCGGCGCGCTCGGCGAATAGCTGGCGCCCGGCGCTGTCCTGGCGCACCATTTAGTTATTGAATCGATCGATGCGCCGATCGAATTTGACGCACCCAGGACGGCCCCACACACTCGGTCAGCCTCCCAGCATCCGCTCGGGGCAGAGCCAGACAGACATCCGAAAAAAGGCCTAGGCAGTGAACAACCACCCAGCCACGACCCGCGAGACAACGACAAAGGCGGCCCCGACGCACACCATCGTGCCGCTCGCGACCGCCGATGAGATGCGCGAGCGCATCCGCCGCAAAAGCAAGCTCAAGGGCCGCCAGCCTGAGGAAGCGGCATTGCTCGAAGTGCGCACGCTCATCGGCGCGCCCACGGCCGAGGGCCACCGGCGCGACCTGCTCATCGAGCATCTTCACAAGCTCAACGACGCTTTCCGCTGCCTGCACGACCGCCACCTGGTGGCGCTGGCGCGGGAAATGAACATCCCGATGGCCGAGGTCTACGAAGTCGCGACTTTCTATCACCACTTCGAGGTGGTGCGCGGCGACGATGCGGCGCCGGGCCTCACCGTGCGCGTGTGCGACGGCCTGGCCTGCGAGTTGGCCGGCGCCAAGGATCTGCTCGCGCGGCTACCCGAACTGCTCGGCGTCGAAGGCGGCGACGTGTGCGTCATTGCAGCGCCCTGCGTCGGCCGCTGCGAGCAGGCACCCGTGGCGGTCGTCGACCAGCAGGCCGTGCCGCTCGCGACCACCGGCAAGGTGTTGCAGGCGCTGAAGTCCGATCCCGACGAAGCCACGGTCGCGTACTTCGACGCCGCCGCGTTCGCCGAGAAAAGCGTCTCGCCGCTGCCGGGCGCCATCGAGCGCATGCCGGCCTTCACCGACTATGCCACCTACCGTGCGCATGGCGGCTACACGCTTGCGGCCGCGCTCGTCAACGGCGAGGAAGACGCCGAGGCCATCATCAAGACCATGGAAGACTCGGGCCTGCGCGGCCTGGGCGGCGCGGGCTTTCCGGCCGGGCGCAAGTGGCGCATCGTGCGCGACCAGCCCGCGCCCCGGCTCATGGCCGTGAACATCGACGAAGGCGAGCCCGGCACCTTCAAGGACCGCACGTACCTCGAGCGCGATCCGCACCGCTTTCTCGAAGGCCTGGTGGTGGCGGCGCAGATCGTCGGCATCGAGCAGTGCTACATCTACCTGCGCGACGAATACCACGACTGCCGCGCGCTGCTGGAAAGAGAACTCGCGCGGCTCCAGGCCGATCCGCCGTGCGCGCTGCCGCGCATCGAGCTGCGGCGTGGCGCAGGTGCCTACATCTGCGGTGAAGAGTCGGCCATGATCGAAAGCATTGAAGGCAAGCGCGGCGAACCGCGCATGCGCCCGCCGTACATCGCGCAGGTGGGCCTGTTCGGCCGCCCAACGCTGGAGCACAACTTCGAAACCCTTTATTGGGTGCGCGACATCGTCGAAAAAGGCGCCGCCTGGTTCAGCGGCTTTGGCCGCAACGGCCGCAAGGGCCTGCGCAGCTTCAGCGTGAGCGGCCGGGTGAAGTACCCGGGCGTCAAGCTCGCGCCCGCGGGCATCACGGTGCAGGAACTCATCGACGAATACTGCGGCGGCATGCTCGACGGCCACTCGCTCTATGCCTATCTGCCTGGTGGGGCGTCGGGCGGCATCCTTCCGGCGCGAATGAACGACATTCCGCTCGACTTCGATACGCTGCAGCCCCATGGCTGCTTCATCGGATCGGCCGCGGTGATGGTGCTGAGCCAGCACGACCGCGCCCGCGACGCTGCGCTGAACGTGATGCGATTCTTCGAGCACGAAAGCTGCGGCCAATGCACGCCGTGCCGGGTCGGTACCGCCAAGGCCGCGGCGCTGATGCAGGCGCCCACGTGGGACAGCGCCACGCTCGAAGACCTGGCGCAAGTGATGGGCGACGCTTCCATCTGCGGCCTCGGACAGGCGGCCCCCAATCCGATTCGGTGCATCCAGCAATATTTTCCGGAGGAGGTGGCATGAACGCCCCGTCCAAGCTCGCGGAGCTCATGCCGCAAACCATCGAATTCACGCTCGACGGCCAGGCCATCCAGGCCTTCGACGGCGAGACCATCTACAAGGCGGCCGAGCGCCATGGCGTGGAGATCCCGCACCTTTGCTACAAGGACGGCTACCGCGCCGACGGCAACTGCCGCGCCTGTGTGGTCGAGGTGAAGGGTGAGCGCACGCTCGCACCCAGCTGCTGCCGCAGCGTCACGGCCGGCATGGAAGTGAAGGCCACCAGCGAACGCGCGCTCAAGAGCCAGAAGATGGTCGTCGAGATGCTGCTGTCCGACATGCCTGACCAGGGCTACAAATGGATTGGCGACGACGCCACTCAGCAGCATGGCGAACTCAGCGCCTGGGCCAAGAAGCTCGACATCGCGGTGCGGCCCGAGCTCAAGGCGCTGCGCCGCGAGCAGCCGAAAACCGACATCTCGCACCCCGCGATGGCCGTCAACCTGGACGCCTGCATCCAGTGCAACCGCTGTGTGCGCGCCTGCCGCGAAGAGCAGGTCAACGACGTCATCGGCTATGCCCTGCGCGGCGGCGACAGCAAGATCGTGTTCGACCTGGACGACCCGATGGGCGACAGCACCTGCGTGGCCTGCGGCGAATGCGTGCAGGCCTGCCCGACCGGCGCACTGATGCCCAAGAGCCACATCGGCTCGCAGGAAGTCGATCGCAAGGTCGATTCGGTGTGCCCGTTCTGCGGCGTGGGCTGCCTCGTCACCTACAACGTGAAGGACGAGAAGATCGTCAGCGTCGACGGCCGCGACGGACCGGCCAACCACAACCGCCTGTGCGTGAAGGGCCGCTTCGGCTTCGACTACGCGCACCACCCGCAGCGCCTGACCAAGCCGCTGATCCGCAAGGCCGGCGTGCCGAAAGATTTTGGCGATACGCCGCGTCCGGACGACTGGAGCGAGTATTTCCGCGAGGCCACCTGGGAAGAGGCGCTGGCGCTCACCACCGGCAAGCTCTCGGGGCTGCGCGACACCTACGGTGCCAAGTCGCTCGCGGGCTTCGGCTCGGCCAAGGGCAGCAACGAAGAGGCCTACCTCTTTCAGAAGCTCGTGCGCACCGGCTTCGGTAGCAACAACATCGACCACTGCACGCGCCTGTGCCACGCATCGAGCGTGGCCGCGCTGCTCGAAGGCGTGGGCTCGGGGGCAGTGAGCAACCAGGTCAACGACGTGGAGCATGCGGGGCTGATCTTCGTCATCGGCTCCAACCCCACGGCCAACCACCCGGTCGCCGCCACCTGGATGAAGAATGCCGCCCAGCGCGGCGCGAAGATCGTGCTGGCCGACCCGCGCCGCACCGACATCAGCCGCCACGCCTGGCGCACGCTGCAGTTCAAGGCCGACACCGACGTGGCCATGCTCAACGCGCTGATCCACGCCGTGATCGACGAAGGGCTGGTCGACCAGGAGTTTGTGCGCACGCGCGCCAGCAACTACGAGGCGCTGCGCGAGAACGTGAAGGGCTACAGCCCCGAGGCGATGGCACCCATCTGCGGCGTGCCGGCCGAAACTCTGCGCGAAGTGGCGCGAGCCTTTGCCACCGCCAAGGGCTCGATGATTCTCTGGGGCATGGGCGTGAGCCAGCACGTGCACGGCACCGACAACGCGCGTTGCCTCATTGCACTGGCCACCGTCACCGGGCAAATCGGCAAACCAGGCTCGGGCCTGCATCCGCTGCGCGGCCAGAACAACGTGCAGGGCGCGAGCGACGCGGGCCTGATCCCGATGATGTTCCCCAACTACCAGCGCGTCGACAACCCGGCCGTGCATGCGTGGTTCGAGAACTTCTGGGGCACGCCGCTGGACGCGACGCCGGGCTACACCGTGGTCGAGATCATGCACAAGGCGCTGGCGCCCGACACCGATCCGCACAAGGTGCGCGGCATGTACATCATGGGCGAGAACCCGGCCATGAGCGACCCCGACCTGAACCATGCGCGCCATGCGCTCGCGAGCCTGGAGCACCTGGTGGTGCAGGACATCTTCATGACCGAGACCGCGTGGCTCGCCGACGTTGTGCTGCCTGCAAGTGCCTGGCCCGAGAAGACCGGCACGGTGAGCAACACCGACCGCATGGTGCAACTGGGCAAGCGCGCGCTCAACCCGCCGGGCGACGCGCAGCCCGATCTCTGGATCATTCAGCAGATCGCCAAGGGCATGGGCCTCGCGTGGAACTACGAGGGCGAAGAGTCCGGCGTGGCCGCGGTCTACGAGGAAATGCGCCAGGCCATGCATGCGGTGATCAGCGGCATCAGCTGGGAGCGGCTGCAGCGCGATTCGAGCGTGACCTATCCTTGCCTGAGCGAGGACGACCCGGGCCAGCCGACTGTGTTCATCGACGACTTCCCGACCGCCGACGGCCGCGTGAAGCTGGTGCCCGCCGACATCATTCCGGCGGACGAGCGGCCCGACGCCCAGTATCCGTTCGTGCTCATCACGGGCCGCCAGCTGGAGCACTGGCACACCGGCAGCATGACGCGCCGCGCCACCGTGCTCGATGCGCTGGAGCCCATGGCGACCGCCTCGATGAACCAGGCCGACCTGCTGAAGCTGGGGCTCCAGGCCGGCGACGTGATCACCGTGCAGTCGCGGCGCGGCGAGGTGGCCATTCACGTTCGGCGCGACGACGGCACGCCGAACGGCGCGGTGTTCGTGCCCTTCGCCTACTACGAGGCGGCGGCCAACCTGATGACCAATGCCGCGCTCGATCCGATGGGCAAGATCCCGGAGTTCAAGTACTGCGCGGTGCGCATTGCGCGCGGCGGCCAGCCGATGGCGGCGGCCGGCTACGGCACCGGTTCTGGCGTGCTGGCGACGGTGGACTGACACGGGCGGTGGCGCAAGCAGCGCTGGCGTTGAGGTGCGCATGGTTTAACCTTTGCGCCCCGACGCTCCCGCACCGCTCACCACCACCGGCATGAAAACCAGAGTCCAGTTCCGCCTGCGCATCTACAGGGACGACAGCATCGCGATCGGCCCCGGCAAGATCGCCGTGCTGGAGGCCGTGGCGGAGACCGGCTCGATCTCGGCCGCGGCGCGCAAGCTCGGCATGTCGTACCGGCGTGCCTGGATGCTCATCGACGAGATGAACCACGCCCTGAGCTCCCCGGCCGTCAACACCGCCGCTGGCGGCTCGCGCGGCGGCGGCACCGCGCTCACGCCAGTGGGCGAGGAAATCGTCAAGCACTACCGCGCCATCGAGAACGCCGCGCGACTGGCCACGGCGGCCGACGTGCGTGCGCTGACGCGCCTGCTGGCCTCCTGATTCCGTTTTTGCGCTGTATCCGGAAGGATATCGGCGCCACCGCTCTTCAGCCTCCACGGACCTCCTGCTGAGGGGGAAGGTTCGTTCGTGCACAATTGCGTTGTATCTTCATGAATACGACGAACTCCCTTATCGCCTCGGCCGACTGGTTTCCGCTGGCGCTGTCGCTCAAGGTGGCCGCGGTCGCGACCCTGCTGGCGCTGGTTGCCGGCGTGGCGCTGGGCTGGGTGTTCGCACGCAAGCGTTTTCCGGGCGACACGGTGCTGGAGGCGGTGTTCATGCTGCCGCTGGTATTGCCGCCCACCGTCATCGGCTACGCCATCCTGGTGGCTGCCGGGCGCCATAGCCCGCTCGGCAGCTGGCTGCGCGAGCACCTCGACTACAGCATCATCTTCAGCTGGCATGGCGCCGTCGTGGCGTCCGCCGTGGTGGCGCTGCCGCTGGTGCTGAAGTCGGCCAGCGCCGCCTTCGCGGGTGTGGACCGCTCGCTGGAGGCCGCCGCCAGCACGCTGCGGCAGTCGCCGTTCTCGGTTTTTCTGCGCGTCACGCTGCCGCTGGCCTGGCCCGGCATCCTGGCTGGCACGCTGCTCGCATTCGCGCGCGCCATGGGCGAGTTCGGCGCTTCACTGATGGTGGCGGGTTCGATCCCGCAGCAGACGCAGACGCTGTCGATGGCGATCTACGACGCCGTGCAGGCCGGGCATGACGACCTGGCGTTGCTGCTGGTGGTGGTGACTTCGCTGCTGTCGGTCACGGTGCTGGTGCTGTCGAACCGGTTTTTCTCCCTGCGCTGATGGCCCGCGCATCCCACCCGTAAAAACCTGAATGCATCCCCTCCGCCTCTTGCCTCTCGTGCTGGCCTTGGCGCTGCCGCTGGGCGCGGTGGCTCAGCAGATCACCGTGTCAGCGGCGGCCAGCCTGACCGACGCGTTCAAGGCGCTGGGGCCGAAGTTCGAGGCCGTGAAACCAGGCGCCACGGTCCGCTTCAATTTCGCCGCTTCGGGCGTGTTGCTGCAGCAGATTGCACAGGGCGCACCGGTCGATGTGTTCGCCAGCGCCGACCAGGAGACGATGGGCCGCGCCGCCGAGCAGAAGCTCATCGATGCGGCCACGCGCCGGAACTTTGCGAGCAACGCCCTGGTGCTAATCGAGCCGCTGAGAGACGCGGCAGGCGTGCGGTCGCTGCAAGACCTTGCCGGCGCGGGCGTGCGAAGAATCGCAGTTGGCAAGACCGCCACCGTGCCGGTCGGCCGCTACACGCGGCAGGTGCTGGAAGGGGCGGGGCTCTGGAGCGTGCTCGAGCCCAAGTTCGTGCAGGCCGACAGCGTGCGCCAGGTGCTCGACTACGTGGCGCGCGGCGAAGTGGAGGCCGGTTTCGTCTACCGCACCGATGCGGCCGTGATGGGCGACAAGGTCCGGGTCGCCTTCGCGCCTGCAACCTCCGTGCCGGTGACCTACCCGGTCGCGGTGGTCGCCGACAGCCGGCAGAAAGCGCTGGCCGGCGATTTCGTGGCCTTTCTATCGAGCGACGCGGCACGCGAAGTCCTCGCGCGCTATGGGTTCGGCACGCCATGATCGACGTCGACCTGAAGCTCACGGTCACCGACGGCACGCGCCGCTTCGACCTGGCGGCGCGCTTCGCGACCGACGTGCCGTTCGCGGCGCTCTACGGACCTTCGGGCGCCGGCAAGACGCTCACGCTGCAAGCCATCGCGGGTCTGCTGCATCCCTCCGCCGGCCATGTGCGGCTGGACGGCCGCACGCTCTACGACTCCGCGCGCGGCATCGACGTGCCGGCGCCGGCGCGGCGCATCGGGTACCTGTTCCAGAACTACGCGCTGTTCCCGCACCTATCGGTGCGCGAAAACGTGGCCTTCGGCCTGACCGCGTGGCACCGGCGCAAGCTGCCGCCGCGCGAGGCCGAGATGGTGCAGTCGCTGCTCGAAGGTTTCGGCTTGGCCGCGCTGGCCGACAGCCGGCCGCAGAAGCTGTCGGGCGGCCAGCAGCAGCGCGTGGCGCTCGCCCGCGCGCTGGCCTGCCAGCCTCAGGTGCTGCTGCTCGACGAGCCCTTTGCCGCGCTCAACCCAATGCTGCGCAGCGAGCTGCGCAACGAGCTCGCGCAGGTGCGCCGCCAGTGGGGCATTCCGGTGCTGATGATCACGCACGACATCGACGACGTGCTGGCGCTGGCCGACGTGGCCTTCGTCTACGACAGCGGGCAGGTGGTGCGGGAGATCGACCTGCACAACGGCGCGAGCCGCAACCTTGCGCTGCGCGAGGCGGGCGGCGTGCCGCCTGCCGAGGCCACGCCGCTACACCGGAAGCTGCGCGGCCTGCTGCTGCATGACGCGCCCGGCGCCTGAGGCTTTGGCGCGTATGACCCTCAGCGCAAAAGCGACTTGCGGCGGCGCTACGATCGACGCATGAATCCTTCCATCGATGTTGCCGTCGTGATGCGCCGAGAGCGTGTCGAGAGCCGTTGGCAATCGTGGCGCTGGATCCTCGAAAGCGTCGGCCCCGACCAGCCCGGCTTCGGCACCGAACCACGCTTGCTCGAAGCGAGCGATGGCGCGCAGCGTTGGCTGTACCCCGGTTTCAAGACCGAGCTGTTCCGCGACGAAGCGGAGGGCTACCACCTGAACGCCACCACGCCCGCGCCCTGCTGGTTCGTGCTGTGGCGCATGGAGGAAAACCCCAGCATCGCCGACGAGCCGCTGGCGCGCCCGGTGGTGGTGAGCCTCAGCTACAACGAAGCCGGCCGCTGGCTCGATGCGCAGGAAACGGTGGAGCAGGTGCCCGCGCCCGAAGAGGTGATCGAGTGGATGCGCGGCTTCGTGCAGGAGCATTACGTGATCGAGCCCAAGCGCCGCAAGCGGCCCGAGAGTTTCCGCCCGCTGGTCGACCGCTTCGGCAACGCGGCCAGCGTGTCGACCGAGAAAAAGCGCGGGCACGGAGCGGGTGATGCCTGAGAACTTTTTCGACCGCTGGTCGCGGCGCAAGAACGAAGTGCGCGAAGAACTCGCGCCGCCTCCCGTCGTGCCGGAGACGCAGCTTCCTGCAGACCCGGTTCCAGTTGCCGAGGGCGTTGCCGCCGAAGGGCAGGGGGAGCCACCCCCGCCCACGCTCGCCGAGGCCGAGGCGCTCACGCCCGAGTCCGACTTTCGGCCTTTCATGGCCAGGAACGTAGCGCCCGAGGTCAAGAACACTGCGTTCCGAAAGCTCTTTGCCGATCCGCAGTTCAACGTGATGGACGGCCTGGACACCTACGTCGACGACTATTCCCAGTCGATGCCCATCCCCGACTGCGTGCTGCGCCAGATGGCCAGCGCCAAGTTCCTCAAGCTGTTCGAGCACGAGGAAGAAACCGAGGGAACAGAACCCCTCGGACCACCCCCGGAAACCCCCCACGCCGCCGCGCCGCCGGACGTGGCACAGTCCGAGCCTCCGGGAGATATCCCCAGCCAGCAGGTTGCCGATGCGCAACCCGCAAGCCACACAACCGATGACCACCACGCTGATCTGCGACTGCAACCAGACGATGCCGCTCGAGCCGAAGACGCTCGGCGCCGCGCTGGCTGAGCCGCTGCCCCTTCATTCCACCTTGTGCCGCCGTGAGGCGCCGGCTTTCCAGCGCGCCATCCGCTCGGGCGACGAGGTGGTGGTGGCCTGCACGCAGGAGCGCAAGCTGTTCACCGAGCTGGCCGAACAGACCGAAGGCGCGACCTCGCCGATCCGCTTCGTCAACATCCGCGAAACCGGCGGCTGGAGCCGCGACGCGAAAAACGCCAGCCCGAAGATCGCCGCCTTGCTGGCGGTGGCCCACCTGCCGGAGCCCGATCCAGTCTCGACCGTGAGCTATGCGAGCCAGGGCCGGCTCCTGATCGTCGGCCCGCTCGACGAGGCCGAGAAGGCCGCCGCGCTGGTGACCGACACGCTGCAGGTGTCGATCTTTTCCACCGGTCCTGGCGCCACAGGCGGCGGGCAGGAACGCCGCTGGCCCGTCATGGCCGGACGCATCACATCGCTCCAAGGCTGGCTCGGCGCCTTCTCGCTCAAGTGGATGCGGGACAACCCTATCGACCTCGACCTGTGCACGCGCTGCAATGCCTGCCTGAGTGTCTGCCCCGAGCAGGCGATCGGTCTCGACTACCAGATCGACCTGGCCAAGTGCACTTCGCACCGCGACTGCGAAAAGGCCTGCAGCGTGGCCGGCGCCATCAACTTCAGCCGGGCACCCGAAGCGCTCGATGCCGCGTTCGACCTGGTGCTCGACCTTGGGGCCACTGCGCTGATCGACTGGCATGCGCCGCCGCAAGGTTATTTCCACCTGGCGGGCGGACTCGCGCATGCCGAAGGCTTGTCGACCCTGCTGCGCCTGCGCGAACTGGTGGGCGAGTTCGAGAAGCCGAAGTTCTTCGACTACAAACAGAAGCTCTGCGCCCACAGCCGCAACGAAGTGGTGGGCTGCAACGCCTGCGTCGAGGTGTGCTCGGCGCACGCCATCTCCAGCGACAAGGCGCGCCAGCGCATCGTCGTGAACCCGCAGTTGTGCGTCGGCTGCGGCGCCTGCACCACGGTGTGCCCGACCGGGGCGCTGGGCTACACCTATCCGCGCACGCCCGACCAGGGACGCAAGCTGCGCACGCTGCTGTCCACCTATCTGGGCGCCGGGGGCCGCGATGCCACGGTGCTGCTGCACAACGAAGAGGGCGGGCAGGCGCTGGTCGAACGACTCGGCCGCGCGGCGCAACTGGAGCGCGGCAAGCGCGACGGCCTTGGCGGCGTGCCGGCGCACGTGCTGCCGGTGGCACTGATGCATGTGGCGAGCACCGGCATCGACATCTGGCTCAGCGCCATTGCCTTCGGCGCGTCGCAGGTGGCGGTGCTGTCGACGGGCGAAGAGGCGCCCCAGTACCTCGACGCACTCAAGAAGCAAATGGCCGTCGCGCAAGCGCTGCTCACGGGCCTGGGCTACACCGGCACGCATTTCCACCTGATCGAGGCCGCCACGCCCGCCACGCTGGATGCGGCACTGGCCGGCCTGCGCGCCACGCGGCAGCGCGTGCCGGGCAGCGCTGCGCGCTTTGCCGTCGGCGGCGAGAAGCGCGGCACGCTCGAAATGACGCTGGACCACCTGATGGCCCAGGCGCCCGCGCTTGTGGCGCCGGCGAACGAAGCCGCCGCGCCGCTGGCGATCCCCCTGCCCGAGGGTTCTCCCTTGGGCGCGGTCACCGTCAACAAGGACAGCTGCACGCTGTGCCTGGCCTGTGTGAGCGCCTGCCCCGCGAGCGCGCTCCAAGACAACCAGAATGCGCCGCAGCTGCGCTTCATCGAAAAGAACTGCGTGCAGTGCGGCCTTTGCGCCACCACCTGCCCCGAAAACGCGATTGCGCTCGTGCCGCGGCTTTCGACCGCCCCCGAGCGCAAGCAGCCCGTGGTGCTCAACGAGGCCAAGCCATGGGCCTGCATTCGCTGCGCCAAGCCGTTCGGAACGCAGAAAGCCATCGAGGCGATGCTCGGCAAGCTCGCGGGCCACGCCATGTTCCAGGGCGAGGCGCTCGAGCGGCTCAAGATGTGTAGTGACTGCCGGGTGATCGACCTGTACAGCGCGCAGAACGAGATGAAGATCACGCAGCTATGAGTCAATTTCCTCCAATGACCTCCGCGCTCGACGAGGAGATTGCGCGCGCCGAGATCTATGGCCTGCTCGCGCGCCTCTGGTATGCCGCGCCCGACGCCGAGTTGCTCGATGCCTTCAGCGTGGCGCCGACCGAGGCGCCCGCGGCAGGCGCCTTTCTCGAAGAGCCCTGGCGGCAACTGGTGGGTGCGGCGCGCGGCACCGACGCGGCTGCAGTGCATGCCGAGTACGACGCGCTCTTCGGCGGCATGGGTAAACCCGAGATATACCTGTTCGGTTCGCACTACCTGAGCGGCTTTCTCAACGACAAGCCGCTGGCGCAACTGCGCACCGACCTGGCCCGGCTCGGGCTCGCGCGCGGCGAGGCCGTGTCCGAAAGCGAAGACCATGTCGCCTGCCTGTTCGAGGTAATGCGCTACCTTATTGCCGGTGACGACGCAGCGGTAGCCAACCTTGCGCAGCAACAGGCTTTTTTCGCCACCCATCTGCAGTCGTGGCTGCCGACGCTCTGCGACGCAGTGGCGCAACATCCGAAGGCGAATTTCTATGCCTCTCTGGCCGGCTTCACCCGCGCCTTTGCCGAGGTCGAAGTCCAAGGCTTTGACATGCTCGGATGATCGACATAGGGAAGTGTCGGATTGTGGGAAATAAGGGTCTAGACTAGTATCCAGATGTATGTAGATCAGTTCATATCTGGTCTGCCCCCAGCCACTCCTGGAGATCACATGCAGGACAGCCAAGCGGCCGGAATCAAGCCGGCCTCGCGTCGAGGTTTCTTTTTAGGTGCCGCCAGTGCCGGCGCCGCGGTTGCCGCGGTGTCGGTGCTCCCCAAGGTCGTCGACACCCCCGCGGCGGTCGAAGTCGCCGCGCCCGCGGCGAAGCCCGCGCCTGAAAAAGGCGGCGGCTATTCGCTGAGCGAACACGTCAAGCACTACTACAAGACCGCTTCGACCTGAAGCGGACCCCACGATGTTGTTGACCAAGAAAACAGCCCCCGCGAACAGTGCTTCGCGGCAAGGGGAACGCGAGTCTTCCGCGTTCATTCACAGCCTGCGGCGCGGCCTTTCGGGAGCGCTGCCCACCATGGACCGGCGCGCCTTTCTGCGGCGCTCGGGGCTTGGCGTGGGCGTAGGCCTGGCCGCGGGCCAGCTCACATTGATGCGCAAGGCCGAGGCGGCTGGCGATGCGCGGCCTGCCGCGATTGGCGCCGGCAAGGTCGAGATCAAGCGCACCGTGTGCTCGCACTGCTCGGTCGGCTGCGCCTCCGATGCGGTGGTCGAGAACGGTGTGTGGGTGCGCCAGGAGCCGGTGTTCGATTCGCCGATCAACCTCGGCGCTCATTGCGCCAAGGGCGCCGCGCTGCGCGAGCACGGCCATGGCGAGTACCGCCTGCGCTATCCGATGAAGCTGGTCAACGGCAAGTACGAGCGCATCAGCTGGGACACCGCGCTCGACGAGATCACGGCCAAGCTGAAGGATCTGCGGCAGGCCAGCGGGCCCGATTCGGTCTACTGGATCGGCTCGTCCAAGCACAGCAACGAGCAGTCGTACCTGATGCGCAAGTTCGTGAGCTTCTGGGGCAGCAACAACTGCGACCACCAGGCACGCATCTGCCACTCCACCACGGTGGCCGGCGTCGCGAACACATGGGGCTACGGCGCCATGACCAATTCGTACAACGACATGCGCAACGCCAAGGTGGCGATGTACATCGGCTCCAACGCGGCCGAGGCGCACCCGGTCAGCATGCTGCACATGCTCCATGCCAAGGAGCATGGCTGCAAGATGATCGTGGTCGACCCGCGCTTCACGCGAACCGCGGCCAAGGCCGACGAGTACGTGCGCATCCGCTCGGGCTCCGACATCGCTTTTCTGTTCGGCATCCTGCATCACATCTTCAAGAACGGCTGGGAAGACAAGCAATACATCAACGACCGCGTCTTCGGCATGGACAAGGTCCGCGAAGAGGTGCTGGCCAAGTGGACGCCGGACAAGGTCGAGGAGGCCTGCGGCGTGAAAGAGGCGCAGGTGCTCAAGGTGGCCACGTGGCTCAACGAGAACCGCCCCGGCACCGTGGTGTGGTGCATGGGCCAGACCCAGCACACCATCGGCAATGCCATCGTGCGGGCCTCGTGCATCCTGCAGCTGGCGCTCGGCAACGTGGGCAAGACGGGCGGCGGCACCAACATCTTCCGCGGCCACGACAACGTGCAGGGCGCTACCGACGTGGGCCCCAACCCCGACTCGCTGCCAGGCTACTACGGCATCGTCGAAGGTTCGTGGAGGCACTTTGCCGCCACCTGGGGCGTCGACTACGAATGGATCAAGGGTCGCTTCGCCTCGCCCGCGATGATGACCAAGCCGGGCATCACCGTGTCGCGCTGGATCGACGGCGTGCTCGAGAAAAACGAACTGATCGACCAGGACTCGAACCTGCGAGGCGTGTTCTATTGGGGCCACGCGCCCAACTCCCAGACGCGCGGCCTCGAGATGAAGCGCGCCATGGACAAGCTCGACCTGCTGGTGGTGGTCGACCCGTATCCTTCGGCCACGGCCGCCATGGCCGCGATGCCGGGCAACCCGGATGACCTCAACAAGAACCGCGCCGTCTACCTGCTGCCCGCGTGCACGCAGTTCGAGACCAGCGGCTCCGTGACGGCGTCGAACCGGTCGCTGCAATGGCGCGAGAAGGTGATCGACCCGCTGTGGGAAAGCCGCAGCGACCACATGATCATGCAGCAGTTCGCCGACCGCCTGGGCTTCGGCAAGGAGCTCAGCAAGAACTTCAAGATGCAGAAGGTCAAGGGCATGGACGAGCCCCTGCCCGACGACATCCTGCGCGAGATCAACAAGACCTGCTGGGCTGTGGGCTACACCGGCCAGAGCCCCGAGCGGCTGCAAGCGCACATGCGCAACATGGGCGCTTTCGACGTGCGCACGCTCAAGGTGAAGGCCGGCGTGAAGGACAAGGTCAACGGCTACGACCTCACCGGCGACTACTTCGGCCTGCCGTGGCCCTGCTACGGCACGCCGGAACTCAAGCACCCGGGTTCGCCCAACCTCTACGACACGTCCAAGCACGTGATGGAAGGCGGCGGCAACTTCCGCGCGAACTTTGGCGTGGAGCGCGACGGCAAGAACCTGCTGGCCGAGGACGGCTCGCATTCGGCCGGCGCCGACATCACCACCGGCTACCCCGAACTCGACCACGTGCTGCTCAAGAAGCTGGGCTGGTGGGACGAGCTCACCGAGGCCGAGAAGCCGAAGGCCGAAGGCAAGAACTGGAAGACCGACAGCTCGGGCGGCATGATCCGCGTGTTCATGAAGAACCACGGCTGCCATCCGTTCGGCAATGCCAAGGCGCGTGCGGTGGTCTGGAACTTCCCGGACGCGATTCCGCAGCACCGCGAACCGCTGTACGGCAACCGGCCCGACCTGATGGCCAAGTACCCGACGCACGACGACAAGATGGCGTTCTGGCGCCTGCCCACGCTCTACAAGAGCGTGCAGCAGAAGAACATCGCCGACAAGGTGCACGAGAAATTCCCGTACATCATGACCTCCGGCCGCCTGGTCGAATACGAGGGCGGCGGCGAGGAAACGCGCTCGAACCCCTGGCTCGCCGAGCTGCAGCAGGAGATGTTCATCGAGATCAACCCCAAGGTCGCGGCCGAGAAGGGCATCCGCAACGGCGAGCGCGCCTGGGTGCACACGCCCACCGGCGCCAAGCTCAACGTGCAGGCGCTGGTCACCGAGCGCGTGGGACCCGACACCGTGTTCATGCCGTTCCACTTCTCGGGCCACTGGCAGGGCGTCGACATGCTCGGCTACTACCCGGCGGGCGCGGCGCCCGTGGTGCGCGGCGAGGCCATCAACACCGGTACCACCTACGGGTACGACAGCGTGACCATGATGCAAGAGACCAAGACCACGATCTGCAACGTGGAAAAAGCATAAGGAGGGCACCATGGCTCGAATGAAATTTGTCTGTGACGCAGAGCGTTGCATTGAATGCAACAGCTGCGTCACCGCCTGCAAGAACGAGAACGAGGTGCCCTGGGGCGTGAACCGCCGCCGCGTGGTCACTCTGAACGACGGGGTGCCGGGCGAGAAGTCGATCTCGGTGGCCTGCATGCATTGCTCCGACGCGCCCTGCATGGCGGTGTGCCCGGTGCAGTGCTTCTACCGCACCGATGAAGGCGTTGTGCTGCACGACAAGGACGTGTGCATCGGCTGCGGCTACTGCTCGTATGCCTGCCCCTTTGGCGCGCCGCAATTTCCGTCGCAAGGCACCTTCGGCGTGCGCGGCAAGATGGACAAGTGCACCTTCTGCGCCGGCGGCCCCGAGACCAACGGCTCCGAAGCCGAGTTCGAGAAGTACGGCCGCAACCGGCTGGCCGAAGGCAAGCTGCCGGCCTGCGCCGAGATGTGCTCGACCAAGGCGCTTCTGGCCGGCGACGGCGACGTGGTGGCCGACATCTTCCGCACCCGCGTGGTCCAGCGCGGCAAGGGCGCCGAAGTCTGGGGCTGGGGCACCGCCTACGGCTCGCAGCAAGCGGGCAAGCCGCCGGTAAACGGAGTGCAGAAATGAAGCGGCCGGGCCTTATCGCCCTGGGTGTTGCGCTGACCGCAACCTGCCTCGTGGCCTGCGGCGAGAAGCCGCAGACCAACGCGCAAGGCGTGAAGCGCGATGCCGTGCCGTGGAGCGGAACGAGCAGCCAGCAGAACGCTGGCACGGTGTTCACCGCGCCCGGTTGGAAGGTGGGCGACAAGACCGCCTGGCAGCAGCAGCTCAAGACCCGCACGCAGAACGGGCAGAACGAATACAACAAAGAGAACTGAACGGAGAGCTTATGAAGCAAGCGCTGACCGCTCTGGTTCTTTGTTGCGCCGCGCTGGGTTCGGCCTTCGGGCAGGCGCAGCCGCCGGCCGCACCCGGAACCACGTCCGCTCCCTCGGCGCCCGGGGTGAGCGCCACGCCGGCGCAGCCTACGGGTGGCATCCGGGGCCAGAACATCTTCGAGGTCAAGCCCGAAGCCAGCGACGACCCCAACTACCTCAACCAGACCAATGGCGAGCGCATGCGGGTGCAGCCGGGCAACAACGCGCCCATATGGCGCCAGGTGGGGCAGGGCGTGACCGGCTACAGCAGCCTGCCGAAGAGCGAAGCGCCCGAGGCCGGCAACCTGATCCAGCCTTCGGTGCAGTACCCGGGTTCGCGCTACACCACGGCCGGCGAGGCTTGGCGCCAGGTGCGCAACAACTGGATCATTCCCTACGGCGCGGCGCTGCTGTTCGTCACGCTGCTTGCGCTGGCGATCTTCTATTTCACGCGCGGCCCCATCCGTCTGCATGGCCACGAAACCGGCCGCAAGATCGAGCGCTTCACGCCGTTCGAGCGCGCCACGCACTGGTCGAACGCCATCGCGTTCGTCACGCTTGCGATCTCCGGCATCGTGATGGCCTTCGGCAAGTTCTTCCTCTTGCCGTGGATGGGCCTGACGCTGTTCGGCTGGATCGCCTATGCGCTCAAGAACGTGCATAACTTCGTCGGTCCGCTCTTCGTCATCACGACGGTGTTCATGGTGTTCACCTTCATTCGCGACAACCTCCCGCGCGCGGGCGACCTGAAGTGGCTCGCGCGCTTCGGCGGCCTCTTCGGCGGACGGGAAGTGCCGTCGCACCGTTTCAACGCGGGCGAGAAGGTCGTGTTCTGGGGCGGGGTGCTGTTCCTCGGACTCTTCGTCATCGCCTCGGGGCTCTTCCTGGACAAGCTGCTGCCGGGCTTCGTCTACACGCGCGGCGAGATGCAGGTGGCGCACATGGTCCACGGCATCGCAACCTTGCTGATGATGGCGATGATCATGGGCCACATCTACATCGGCACCCTGGGCATGACGGGCGCCTACAAGGCCATGCGCACCGGCTACGTCGACGAGACCTGGGCCAGGGAGCACCACGAGCTCTGGTACGACGACATTGCCGCGGGCAAGATTCCGGCGCAGCGCTCAGTGCCGGACGGCTCGGTGGTGCCGCCCGTACGGCCCGCGATATCCGCCGAAGGAAAGCTCTCATGAAAAAGCTGTCGTTGAATTTCTGCATGCTGGTGCTCGCGCTGGCTGCGCCTGCGGCCTGGGCCAAGTTGCCGCCGCCGCCCGCCACGCCCGAGGCAAAAGCCAAGGCCGCCGAAACCGCCGCAAAGACGGCCTGGACCGCCAAGGTCGATGCCTACAAGCTCTGCCAAGCGCAGGACCGCGTGGCGGCCAAGTACCGTGCGAGCGCGGCGTCGGCCGCCAAGCCGGTGTCAACGGCAGTTGTGGCCACGCCACCCTGCTCCGACCCCGGCCCCTTCGTCTTTGCGCCGCCGCCGGACGCCAAGCCCATCGAGGCTGCGGGCGCGCATTCGCCGGCGACCACGGCCGCTTCGCCGCCCAGCACCACGCAGCCTGACGCCGCCGTCAATCCTGCGCCGAAGAAAGCGCAGTGACAACGCCGCTGCCGCCGTTGCCGCTCCCACGTCTCACACAGGCCCGCGCCGCACTGACGCGCGAGGTCGAGGTCGTCGATGAGCATGGCGCGCGCGGCACGGTTTCCATTCCCGCCGAGCGCGATCTCACGGTGTACGTGGACCGGCGCGAGCTCGTCACGCTGATGACGCTCGGCGCCCAGCCCGAACTGCTGGTGCTGGGCTACCTGCTGAACCAGCGTCTCATCGAATCGGCCAGCGACGTGGAGTCGGTCACGGTCGACTGGGAGGTGGGCGGCGCCGCGGTCAAGACCCACGCCGGCATCGACCGCATCGAGGAGCGCACCGCCAAGAAGGTGGTGACCACCGGTTGCGGCCAGGGCAGCGTGTTCGGCGACTTGATGGCCGACATCGACCAGCTCGAACTGCCGCCCACGCGCATGACACAGGCGCAGCTCTATGCGCTGGTCAACGCCATTCGGCTTCAAGAGAGCACCTACAAGTCGGCCGGCTCGGTGCACGGCTGCGCGCTGTTCACGCTGGAGCCCGGCGATGCCGAGGCCACGATGCACTGCTTCGTCGAGGACGTGGGCCGCCACAACGCCATCGACACCATCGCGGGCTGGTGCGCCATGCAGCCGCCGGGCGCACTCGCGGGTGACCGCGTGTTCTACACCACCGGCCGGCTCACGAGCGAAATGGTGATCAAGTCGGCCCAGATGGGCGTGCCCATCGTGGTTTCGCGCAGCGGCATCACGCAGATGGGCCATGAGGTGGCCACGCGCGTGGGGCTGTGCGCCATTGGCCGTGCGACCAATCGGCACTTCGTCTGCTATGCGGGCGTCGATCGGCTGGTGCTGCAGCCCGAACTCGCGCGCCGCAGCCCGGCCTGAGGCTGCTTCCTCTCGCGGTAAGCCCCTGAAACGCACCGGCGCCCGCGCGTCGGCTATCGTCTCGCCCATGAATGCCTCCCTCCGCCTTGGCTGGCGCACCCTCTGGCGCGATCTGCGCGCTGGCGAGCTGCGCCTCTTGATCGTTGCCGTGCTGCTGGCCGTGGCCGCGCTCACGGCGGTCGGCTTCTTTGCCGACCGGCTGCAGGGCGGCTTGCAGCGCGATGCGCGGCAATTGCTCGGCGGCGATGCAGTGATCGTGAGCGACAACCCCACGCCGGCGGCCTTCATAGCGCAGGCCCGTGCTTTCGGCCTGGAGGGATCCGGCACCTACGGCTTCCCGACCATGGCACGTGCCGACGATGCCCAGGGCGGCGCCAGCAAGCTGGTCGCGCTCAAGGCCGTGGCCGCGGGCTACCCGTTGCGCGGCAGCCTGCAGACCGCAAGCAGTGCCGAGGCGCCAGGCACCGTCACGCGCGACATTCCGGCGACGGGAGAGGCGTGGGTCGATGCTTCGCTGCTCGATTCGCTGGGGCTCAAGGTGGGCGACCCGCTTCTCCTGGGCGACACCAGCCTGCGCGTGGGCCGCGTGATCACGCTGGAGCCGGACCGCGGGGCGGGCTTCATGAGCTTTGCACCGCGCGTGATGCTCAACCAGGCAGACGTGCCGCGCACCGGCCTCGTCCAGCCTGCGAGCCGCGTCGGCTACCGCTATGCGGTGGCTGGCGACGAGGCGGCCGTCAAGCGCTTTTCCGATTGGGCCGAGGCCGCGATCAAGAAGGGCGACCTGCGCGGCGTGCGGCTCGACTCCTTCGAGGGCGGACGCCCCGAAATGCGCCAGACGCTGGACCGCGCCGAGAAATTCCTGAGCCTGGTCGCGCTGCTCGCGGCGCTGCTCTCGGCCGTAGCCGTCGCGCTGGCCGCGCGCGGCTTCGCGGCCGGACACCTGGATGACTGCGCCATGCTGCGCGTGCTGGGCCAGAGCCAGCGCACCATTGCGCTGGCCTACTCGTTCGAATTCGCAATCGTCGGGCTCGTGGCCAGCGGCCTGGGCGTGGCGCTCGGCTTCGCCGTGCACTACGTCTTCGTCGTGCTGCTCGCGGGGCTGGTCGAAACCGCGCTGCCCGCGGCCACGTTGTGGCCGGTGGCGTTCGGCCTGGGCATGGGGCTCACGCTGCTGTTCGCATTCGGCCTGCCGCCGGTGCTGCAATTGGCGCGGGTGCCTCCGCTGCGGGTGATCCGGCGCGACGTGGGCGGGCTCAAGCCCGCATCGCTCGCGGTGCTGGGCATCGGCGTGGCCGGCTTCGCGGCCTTGCTGATCGCGGCCAGCAGCGACCTGAAACTGGGCCTGATCGCCGTCGGCGGCTTTGCGGGCGCGGTGGCCGTGTTCGCGCTCTTGAGCTGGCTGGCGGTGTGGGTGCTGCGGCGCAGCGTCAATGAAACCACCGCGCCGCGCTGGCTGGTGCTGGCTACGCGCCAGATCTCGGCGCGACCCGCCTATGCGGTGGTGCAGGTCAGTGCACTGGCCGTGGGCCTGCTGGCGCTGGTGCTGCTGGTGCTGCTGCGCACCGACCTCGTCGCGAGCTGGCGCAAGGCCACGCCGCCCGATGCGCCCAACCGTTTCGTCATCAACGTCATGCCAGACCAGAGCACCGCCTTCCAGAAGTCGCTGCGCGATGCCGGCGTGAACAAGTTCGACTGGTACCCGATGATCCGCGGCCGGCTGGTGGCCGTGAACGGCAAGGCGGTGTCACCCGACGACTACGTGGAAGACCGCGCCAAGCGGCTGGTGGATCGCGAGTTCAACCTCAGCAACAGCGTGCAGGCACCGCCGCACAACAGCATCGTCGCGGGCGTGTGGAAGCCTGACGCGCCAGGCGAAGTGAGCGTGGAAGAAGGCTTGGCCGAAACACTTGGCCTGAAGCTCGGCGACACGATGCGCTTCGACATCGGCGGGATGCAGAACGACGCGCGCATCACCTCGCTGCGCAAGGTCGACTGGGGCTCGCTGCATGCCAACTTTTTCGTGATGTACACGGTGGCCGCGTTGCCCGATGTGCCCGTGACCTACATGGGTGCCTTCCGCGCGCCCGAAACCCGGGGCTTCGATAACGCACTGGTGCGCAGCTACCCCAATGTGACCAACGTCGACATGAGCGCCACCATCAACCAGGTGCAGCGGGTGCTTGACCAGGTGGTGCGCGCAGTCGAGTTCCTGTTCGGCTTCACGCTCGCGGCGGGTCTGGTGGTGCTGTTTGCCGCGGTCACGGCCACGCGCGAAGAGCGCGCACGCGAGTTCGCCGTCATGCGTGCAGTGGGCGCGCGGGCCAGCCTGCTGCGCCAAGTGCAGCGTGCCGAACTCGTGGGCGTGGGCTTGCTCGCGGGCTTTCTGGCGAGCATCGTGGCTTCGGCCATCGGCTGGGGCCTGGCGCGCTATGTGTTCGACTTCACGTGGACCGCATCGCCCATCGTGCCGGTTGCCGGTGCGCTCGCAGGCGCGGTGCTGGCGCTGGCGGCGGGCTGGTGGGGCCTGCGCGACGTGCTGCGCAGGCCGGTGGTCGATACGCTGCGGCGGGCGGCGGAATAGGGGTGAATCTTCCTGTCCAATAGCGGCATGGAATACCCACCGAACGAACTCGCAGAACGGCTGACCGAGCTCGAGATCAAGTCGAGCTATGCCGAGGACCTGCTGGAGCAGCTGAACATGACGATCTACCGTCAACAGCAGCAGATCGACAGCCTGGTTCTTCAGGTCACGCAGCTGAAACAGCAAAGCCAGAACGCGGGGCAGGAGGGGGCGGCGCGCAATCTTCGCGACGAGCTGCCGCCGCATTACTGAAGCCCTGTTTTATTTGGGCTGCGCAGGTTGCTTGTTCGGGGCGCGCTCCCGCCGACGGGGTACCTTTCTCCGCGAATGTCCCCCGCCCTTCGGGCTCCTCCTTTATTTCGCTGCGCAAGGCACCCCATCGACG
>NZ_JAUSRN010000004.1 GCF_030811855.1 Variovorax paradoxus
CGAGGAGCGCAGGGTTTCGCGGATCAGGGCTCGCAGCTGTTTGAGCGAAGCGAGTTCTGCGAGACCCCGCGAAACCCGAGCACCGCAGGTTGCCCCGTAGCGAAGCGCAGGGGTCGCAGACAGTGGGGTCGCCTTTTCTTTGCTTACTTTCTTTTGGCGAAGCAAAAGAAAGTGAGTCGCCCGCCGGGGCGACACCCGGCCTCGGGAAGCAAACCATCAGCAGCGATGGAAAAGCCGCCAGCCCTCACCCCAACCCTCTCCCAGGGGGAGAGGGAGTAAAGCAAATGACCCTCCTCAAAGTAGATAACTTAGGCAAGTCTTTCGGCGGCGTCAAAGCCGTAGACGGCATCAGCTTCGAGCTCAAAGCAGGCGAGCTGCTCGCCCTCATCGGCCCCAACGGCGCAGGCAAGTCCACCACCTTCAACATGGTGAACGGCCAGCTCAAGGCCGACCAGGGCTCGATCGTTTTCGACGGCCACGAGCTCGTGGGTCAGAAGCCCCGCGAAATCTGGCGCAAGGGTGTGGGCCGCACCTTTCAGATCGCCGAAACCTTTGCATCGCTCACCGTCGCCGAGAACGTGCAGATGGCGACGCTTTCGCATGACGGCAAGCTGTTCTCGATGTGGCGCCGCGCGGCGGACCACAAGCGCGACGAGGCGCTGGCACTGCTCGACCAGGTCGGCATGAAGGCGCAGGCCGACCGGCCGTGCAGCGAACTGGCCTATGGCGACGTCAAGCGCGTGGAGCTTGCGATCGCGATGGCCAATGCGCCCAAGCTGCTGCTGATGGACGAGCCCACCGCCGGCATGGCGCCGAAGGAGCGCAATTCGCTGATGGCACTCACCAAGGAACTGGTGGTCCAGCGCGGCCTCGCGGTGCTGTTCACCGAGCACAGCATGGACGTGGTGTTCGCGTACGCCGACCGCATGATCGTGCTGGCCCGCGGCCGTCTCATTGCGCAGGGCAAGCCGCTCGAAATTCGCGACCATCCGAAGGTGCAGGAGGTGTACTTCGGCAGTGGCAAGACATTCGAAAAAATTGCAGAGAAAGCCGCCGCAGTGAATGCGGCCGTGGGAGCGACGGTATGAGCACGCACGAAACCCTGCTGCAAGCGAACTCGCTCTGCGCCTGGTACGGCGCCGCACAAATCTTGTACGACGTCGATCTGGAAGTGCGCCGCGGCGAGGTCGTTGCGCTCATGGGCCGCAATGGCGCGGGCAAGTCGACCACGCTCAAGACGCTGATCGGCATGCTCTCCAAGCGCAAGGGCAACGTCAGCTTCCTCGGCCACGACATCTCGAAGAGCGAACCTCATCATGCGGCCAAGCTCGGCCTTGGCTTCGTGCCCGAAGACCGCCGCGTGTTCACCGACCTCACGGTGATGGAAAACCTCGAAGTCGGCAAGCAGCCGCCGCGCCGCTGGGCAGACGGCAGCGAGGCGCCGCTGTGGACGCCCGAGCGGCTGTTCAAGCTCTTTCCCAACCTGGGTGAAATGCCCAACCGCCCGGGCGGCCGCATGAGCGGGGGCGAGCAACAGATGCTCACCGTGGCGCGCACGCTCATGGGCAACCCCTACCTGGTGCTGCTCGACGAGCCTTCGGAAGGCGTGGCGCCGGTCATCGTCGAGCAGATGGCCAACATGATCCTGGAGCTCAAGGCGCAGGGTGTGAGCATCCTGCTGTCGGAACAGAACATGCATTTCGCCGAGCTGGTGTCCGATCGCGCCTATGTGCTCGAGAAGGGCCAGATCCGCTACCACGCCACCATGGCAGAGCTCGCGGCCAACGAAGAGGTGCGCCGCGCCTACCTGAGCGTCTAGCGCGCGGACGCTTTCGCTTTTGTTTTTCATCAACCACCGGAGCACACACCATGCATGACTCGCACCGCAGATCCCTTCTGAAGTCCACGGCCGCATTGAGCTTGCTCGGTGCAACCGGAACGCTGTTCGCGGCCTCGAAGCTCAAGCCGAATGACAAGTCCGCGCTGATCGTGATCGACGTGCAGAACTGCTTCGTCGACGGCGGCACGCTGCCCGTCAAGGGCGGCGCCGAGGTGGTGCCGGTGATCAACAAGCTGGCCGAGTCGTTCGAGAACATCGTGGTCACGCAAGACTGGCACACGCAAGGCCACGCGTCGTTCGCGAGCGCGCACCCAGGGCAGAAGCCGTTCAGCAGCATCAAGCTCTCGTATGGCAACCAGGTGCTCTGGCCCGACCACTGCGTGCAGGGCACCGACGACGCGGCTCTGCACAAGGATCTGAAGCTGCCCACGGCACAAGTCATCGTCCGCAAGGGCTTCCACAAGGGCGTGGACAGTTACTCCGCCTTCGAGGAAGCCGACCGCAAGACCGCCACCGGCCTCGGCGGCTACCTCAAGCAGCGCGGTATCAAGACGGTTTACGTGGCCGGGCTGGCCACCGACTTCTGCGTGGCATGGACCGCGCTCGATGCGCGCAAGGCCGGCTTCGAGGTCTACGTGATCGAGGACGCCACGCGCGCCATCGACCTGAACGGATCGCTCGCCGCGGCATGGAAGCAGATGACGGCCAAGGGCGTCAAGCGCATCCAGTCCTCGGACATCCAGGCGGCCTGAGCGGCTTCTCTGCCACCACAATCACCACCCTCGCAACAACAACGACAGCAAAGAGCTTGACGACGCATGACGATTTCGATTTCAAGGCGCGCCCTGGTGGCGGGCGGCGCAGCCCTGGCAATGGGCCCTGGTCTTCTACGTTCGGCACGCGCGGATAACGGCGTCACCGACAACCTCATCCGCATCGGCCAGTCGGCCGTGTTCAGCGGTCCGGCCAAGGACTTCGGCGTCGACTACCGCGCGGGCATCAAGCTCTATTTCGACCGGACCAACAAATCCGGTGGCATCAACGGCCGCAAGATCGAACTCGTCTCCTACGACGATGCCTACGACCCCGCGAAGACGGCCCTCAACACGGCCAAGCTGATCGACGAGGACAAGGTCTTCGCGCTCGCGGGCTTCGTTGCTACAGGCAACCTCGCGGCCGCGATGCCGCTGGCCGAGAAGGCGGGCGTTCCCATGTTCGCACCGCTGGTGGGCACCAGCTCGTTTCGCGCCAAGGTCAATCGCCTGCTGTTTCACGTACGTGCCGGCTACGACCTCGAGCTGCGCAAGATCATCAGCCATCTCTCGACCATCAGCCTCTCGTCCATTGCCGTGGTCTACCAGGACAGCGCCTTCGGCAAGTCGAACCTCGCCACCTGCGAGAAGCTCGCCGCCGAATACAAGGTGCAGGTCGTAAAGGCGTTGCCGCTGGCCATTACCGCCGAAGACGCCAAGCAGGTCGTCGCCGGGCTGGCCGAGGCCAAGCCTGGTGCGGTCGTGATGATCATGGCGGGGCGCATGGTCGAGGTCTTCATGCGTGACTACCGTGCGAACGGCGGGGCGGCGCCGCTCTACACGCTGTCGGTCGGCATCACCGACGCGACGGGTTCCGCCAAGCGTCTCGAAGGCAAGCTCGCGGGCCTGGTCACGGCCAGCATCGTGCCGCCGCCGGAAGCATTGCGCGTGCCCATCGTGGCCGACTATCAGCGCGACCGCGCCGAGTTCGGCGAGAAGATCGACGGCTACACGGCACTCGAAGGCTACATCGCCTCGCGCGTGATGGTCGAAGGCCTGCGCCGCGCGGGCAAGACGCTCACGCGCGACAGCTTCATCGCGGGGCTCGAAAGCATCGGCAGCACGCGCTTCGGCGATTTCCCGATCGACTACAGCGCGAAGAACCACAACGGCTCGACCTTCGTGGACCTGGAGATGTACACCCGTGACGGCCAGTTGCGGCGTTGAGCCGCTGCACCTCGAGGTCAACGGACAGGCTTGTTCGATCCCGGGCGTGCCGCGCGAGGCCACGCTGCTGCACCTCGTGCGCAACGACCTCGGGCTGAACGGGCCCAAGTACGGTTGCGGCCTGGGTCAGTGCGGCGCTTGCACTGTGCACGTCGACGGCGTGGCGGCGCGTGCCTGCGTGATTCCTGCGCATGGTGTGGCGGGCCGCGCCATCACCACCCTGGAAGGTCTCGGCACGCGCGGGCGCTGGCATCCGGTGCAGGCCGCCTTCGAAGACGCGCAGGCCGCGCAATGCGGCTATTGCCTCAATGGCATGGTGATGCAGGCCGCGGCGCTGCTCGCGCGCGATCCGCATGCGAGCGAGGCGCGCATCCGCAGCGAGCTGTCGGGCAACCTGTGCCGCTGCGGAACGCATATTGAAATTCTGGACGCGGTGCAGCGTGCTGCGGTAGGCATGCGAGAGGTGATGCGTCCATGAGCGCGTGCCTGTCTTGTCCCCTCTCCCTCTGGGAGAGGGCTAGGGTGAGGGCATCGGCCTTCGCACAAGCACGGCCTTTGCCATCGCCGCCAGCCCTCACCCCAACCCTCTCCCAGAGGGAGAGGGAGCAAGACCAGGGGCAGAGACGATGACGCGGCGCGCCGATCTTCCGCAGACACGCGCGGAGTTTCTCTCGGCCAACGGCGTGCTGCTGGTGGTGCGCGAGACCCCGCCCGCACCACCACCCGCCAAAGGCCAGCCCACAGCCATCGCCGGCAACCCCATCGAAGGCGACGAAATCCTGCTTGCAGTTTGGGATGACGGAAGCGCATCAGCGCTCAACGGCCACGTCGACCTGGGCACTGGCATCCAGACCGCGCTCGCTCAGATCGTGGTCGAAGAGCTCGACCTCGGCATGCCCTGCGTGCGCATGATGCTCGGCGATACCGCGCGCGCGCCCAACCAGGGCGCGACCATCGCCAGCGCCTCGATCCAGATCCATTCGCAGCCGCTGCGCCTCGCGGCCGCGCAGGCGCGTGCATGGCTGCTCGCGAGGGCGGCCGAGCGGCTTGGAGTCGCAGTGGAAGCGCTGCAGGTGCGCAACGGCGTCGTGCGCGTCGCAGAGGAGCCCGATCGCCGCATCAATTACGCCGACCTTGTCGCGGGCCAGCGCACAGTGCTGCGCCTCGACCCGGCCGCAGAGCCCAAGGCACCGGCCGACTACCGCATCGTCGGCACCCGCCAGCCGCGCGTGGACATTCCGGCCAAGCTCGCGGGCGAGAGCGTTTTCGTGCACGACATGCGCGTGCCCGGCATGCTGCATGGTCGCGTGGTGCGCCCCCCGTATGCCGGTGCGGACCACGGCGAGTTCATCGGCAACACGCTCGAGTCGGTGGACGAATCGTCGATTGCGCACATCCCCGGCATCCGCGCGGTGGTGGTGATCCGCGACTTCGTCGGCATCGTGGCCGAGCGCGAAGAGCACGCCGATCAGGCGCTGCGTGAACTGCGCGTTGTATGGAAAAGCTGGCCCGGCATGCCGGACCTTTCCAACCTGGCGCAGGCCCTGCGCGACAACCCGTCGACGCAGCGCCTGCTGGTCGATGAAGGCGATGTCGACGGCGCGCTGGCCGCGGCAGCGCGGCCGATGCATCGCACCTACGTGTGGCCCTATCAGATGCATGCCTCCATCGGACCTTCGTGCGCGCTGGCCGAATGGCAACCGCAGGATGGCGGGGGCGTCGGTTCCGCCGCCGGGCCGCTCCCAAGGCGGAACGCGCCCCCTTCGGGGGGCAGCGACCCACGCGCAGTGGAGGAGCGTGGGGGCATTGTCTTGCGCTGCTGGGCCGGCTCGCAGAATCCTCACGTGCTGCGCGCCGATCTTGCAAAGCTCATGGGCCTGGACGACGTGCAGGTCGACGTCGTCCGCATGGAAGCCGCGGGCTGCTACGGCCGCAACGGCGCCGACGACGTGGCAGCCGATGCCGCACTGCTTGCGCGCGCCGTGCGCGCGCCGGTACGCGTGCAGCTCACGCGCGAGCAAGAACATGCCTGGGAGCCCAAGGGCGCCGCGCAGCTCATGGAAGTGGATGGCGGCTTGATGGCCGACGGCCGCATCGCAGCCTACGACTTCGAAACGTCGTATCCGTCGAACGGCGCACCGACACTCGCGCTGCTGCTCACGCGCACCATCGAACCGGTGGCGCAGGCCTTCGAGATGGGCGACCGAACGGCGCGCCCGCCCTACAGCGTCGACAACCTGCGCGTGAAGGTCAACGACATGGCGCCGATCGTGCGCGCCTCGTGGCTGCGTGGCGTGTCGGCGCTGCCGAGTTCGTTCGCGCACGAGTCGTACATCGACGAGCTTGCCACTGCGGCGGGCGTCGATCCGGTGCAGTTCCGCCTGCGCCATTTGAACGATCCGCGCGCCGTCGAGCTCGTGCAGGCCACCGCGCAAAAAGCCGGCTGGCGCATGCGCACGGGTCCAGAGGAGAACGCCGACGGCGGGCTGGGCGAGGGCGGCGACGTTCTCTTCGGCCAGGGCTTTGCATACGCGCGCTACATCCACAGCAAGTGGCCCGGCTTCGGCGCCGCATGGGCTGCATGGGTGGCCGACGTCGAGGTCAACCGCAAGACCGGCGAGGTGCACGTGCGCCGCGTGGTGGTAGGGCACGACGCGGGGCTCGTGATCAACCCCGCGGGCGTCGAGCACCAGGTGCACGGCAACGTGATTCAGACCACCAGCCGCGCGCTGATGGAAGAGGTGCAGTTTGTGCCGCAGCAGGGCGCTGCAGCGGCTGGTGCACAGCTGCCTGGCGTGCTGCCCTCGGGCGTGGTCGAGAGCCGCGAGTGGGGCAGTTACCCGATCATCAACTTCCGCGACGTGCCGGTGGTCGAGATCATGCACATGCCGCGGCCGGGCGAGCCTTCGCTCGGTGCGGGCGAGTCGTCGTCGGTGCCGGGAACGGCGGCAATTGCGAATGCGATCTTCGATGCGACGGGGGTGCGGTTTCGTGAGCCGCCGTTCACGCCGGAGAAGGTGCTGGCGGAGCTGAACCGGGAGTTTCTCCCTCCCCCTTTGGGGGAGGGCGGGGGTGGGGGCGAGCGGCGCTTGAATGGTGGCGCTGCCGTGCCCCCATCCCAACCTTCCCCCGGAAGGGGAAGGAGCAAGACCGATGCGCCATGGCCCACCAGCAAAGGCCTCTGGGCCACCGGCGCCGCCCTCTTCATCGGCGGCATTGGCCTCATCGCCGGTCTGCTCGGCTGGCGATCCGCCATCGCCCCTGTTTTGCTCACCGCGCCGGTCTACAGCCAAGCCACCATCGAACGCGGCCGCATGCTGGCCGCGCTCGGCGACTGCGCCGTGTGTCACACCGCATCCGGCGGCGCGCCCAACGCCGGCGGCCGCGCGATGGAGACACCCTTCGGCACGCTCTACACCACCAACCTCACGCCGGATGCAGAGACGGGCCTGGGCCGCTGGTCGTTCAGCGCCTTCCAGCGGGCGATGCGCGAAGGCGTCTCTCGCGACGGCCATCACCTGTATCCGGCCTTTCCGTACACGGCATTCGCCAAGACCAGCGATGACGATCTGCAGGCGCTCTACGCGTACTTCATGTCCATGCCCGCGGTGCGCGCCGAGACACCGAAGGCCGAACTGAAGTTTCCGTTCAGCATGCGGCCGCTGATGGCCGGATGGAACGCGCTCTTCCACGATCCGGCGCCGCTGCAGCCGGTGGCCACGCAAAGCGCCGAATGGAACCGCGGCGCCTACCTCGTCAACGGCCTGGGCCACTGCGGCGCGTGCCATACGCCGCGCAACGCGCTCGGCGCGGAGCAGGGCGGCAGCGCGTTCCTGTCGGGTGCGATGGTCGAGGGCTGGGAGGCGCCGGCGCTCACCGGCCTTTCGAAGTCGGCCGTGCCATGGGATGCTGACGAGCTCTACCGCTACCTGCGCCAAGGCCACGCCCAGCGCCATGGCATCGCAGGCGGGCCCATGGCTGAGGTGGTGCGCGAGCTGGCGCAGGTACCCGATGCCGACGTGCGCGCCATGGCCACCTACCTCGCGTCATTCAATCCCGCGCCTGTGGCCGTGCCGCAAGCCGCGGCGCAGCAGGTCGTCGACACCGCTGCGCGCACGCAGGGCAAGCTGCTCGGCCCTGCGCAACGCATGTTCGACAGCGCCTGCGCGTCATGCCATCACGATGGCGACGGACCCACGCTGCTCGGCGTGAACACGCCACTCGCGCTCAACAGCAACCTCACGAGCGCAAGGCCCGACAACCTGCTGCGCACCATTCTCGATGGCGTGCGCGAGCCCGCGAACCGCGAAATCGGCTTCATGCCGGCCTTCCGCGATGCGCTCGACGACCGGCAGATTGCCGAGCTCGCGGGCTACATGCGCGCGCGCTTTGCACCGCAGGAGCCGGCGTGGTCCGACCTGCAGGCGCAGGTGGCACGCGTGCGGGCGGCGCCGGGCCACTGAGTCTGCCGCGGCCGACCCGCTCGGCCTGCGACTCTGCATTTGCAAACGACTGGCGCGTTGCGCCCAGGCGAACGCACGCCTGCAATTGAAATTTATTGTTGGCGCAGGCGGCCCAGATACAGAGGCATACGCAAGCCGAGCGGCAGGCGGCCCGCGCGCCGAACAATCGCGCCGTCGGTTCGGAAAGGCGCATGCGGTCCGGCTGACAACGCTCTCCCAGAACGCCATCACACGCCCCGAAAGGAATCTCCAATGACCGCTTCGCCCCAGTTGCCCCGCCGCTCCTTCCTCACCAAGGCAGCGCTCGGCATGGTCGCCGCCCAGCTGACTTCGATGACGATGCCTGCCTTCGCCCAATCTGCGGGCGCAGGCAGCGCGAGGCGGCTCGAGCCGCTCAAGAGCATCGAGGCTGGCGCGCTCGACATCGGCTACTACGAAGCCGGACCCGCGAATGGAGCGCCAGTGATCCTGCTGCACGGCTGGCCGTACGACATCCACATGTTCGTCGACGTCGCACCGCAGCTTGCCGCCGCCGGCTTTCGCGTGATCGTTCCCTATCTGCGCGGCTATGGCACCACGCGCTTCCTCTCGGCGGACACGCCGCGCAACGGGCAACAGTCGGCGGTTGCCGTCGACATCATCGCGTTGATGGATGCCTTGAAAATCAAGACCGCCACGGTGGCCGGCTGCGACTGGGGCGCGCGCACGGCCTGCATCATGGCCGCGCTGTGGCCGGAGCGCGTGAAGGCGCTGGTGTCGGTCAGCGGCTATCTCATCGGCAGCCAGGCGGCCGGCAAGAACCCGCTGCCGCCCGAAGCCGAGTTGCAGTGGTGGTACCAGTACTACTTCGCCACCGAGCGCGGTCGCGTGGGGTACGAGAAGAACCGCCACGACTTTGCCAAGCTCATCTGGCAGATCGCATCGCCCAAGTGGAACTTCGATGCGGCCACGTTCGAGCGCAGCGCCGTGGCGTTCGAAAACCCCGATCACGTGGCGATCACCGTGCACAACTATCGCTGGCGCCTTGGCCTGGCCGATGGCGAAGCGAAGTACCAGGCCCTGGAGGAGCGCTTGGCCAAGGCTCCGGTCATCGCCGTGCCGACCATTACGCTCGAAGGCGATGCCAACGGCGCGCCGCACCCGCAACCGAGCGCCTATGCGAACAAGTTTTCCGGGCGCTATGAGCATCGGCTGGTCAGCGGCGGCATCGGCCACAACCTGCCGCAGGAAGCGCCCGAGGCGTTTGCAAAGGCAGTGGTCGACGTGGCGCGCGGGTGAAACACTGACGCTACGATCACCTCTCCCTACATACCCAAGAGAGACGACCCCATGCCGCTGAACCTCGACACCTCCTCGAGCCTCCCGCAAGACGCCGCGCGTGCCACGCTGGTCGGCCGCCTATGGCAGCCCGGCGTCGGGCCGGTGCTCGTGGCCGTCCATGAAGGCGGGCTGCACGACCTGTCACGGCTCGCACCCACGATGAGCGACCTGCTCGAAGCGAAGGAGCCGCCATCTGATGCGGTGCGGCGGTTGATCAATGCCGGCCAAGCCACGCGCATCGCCTCGCTCGACGAGACCATCGCCAACAGCGATTCAACCGCGCGCGACGAAGCCAAGCCCTGGCTGCTCGCGCCCTGCGACCTGCAGGCCATCAAGGCCAGCGGCGTGACCTTTGTCGAGAGCCTTCTCGAACGAGTGATCGAAGAGCAGGCGCGCGGCGATGCATCGCGTGCAGAGGCCACGCGCGCGGCGCTCAGCGGCGTGCTCGGCGACAACCTCGCGGGCATCGTGCCCGGCTCGGCCGAAGCCGCGAAGGTCAAGGAGGTCTTGATCTCGCAGGGCGCATGGTCGCAGTACCTCGAAGTCGGCATTGGCCCCGACGCCGAGATCTTCACCAAGTCGCCGGTGCTCTCGGCCGTGGGCACCGGCGCCGACGTGGGCATCCATGCCGGATCGGTGTGGAACAACCCCGAGCCCGAGGTGGTGCTCGCGGTCAACAGCCGCGGCGAGACGCTTGGCGCCGCGCTGGGCAACGACGTCAACCTGCGCGACTTCGAAGGCCGCAGCGCGTTGCTGCTCGGCAAGGCGAAGGACAACAACGCCTCGTGCGCCATCGGTCCGTTCATCCGCTTGTTCGACGCGCACTTCGGCATCGACGACGTGCGCCGCATCACGGTGGCACTCGAAGTGACGGGCCCCGAAGGCTTCACGCTCGAAGGCTCGAGTTCGCTTTCGAAAATCAGCCGCGATCCGCTCGACCTGGTCTCGCAAGCCATCGGCGCGCACCATGACTATCCAGACGGCTTCATGCTGTTTCTCGGCACGATGTTCGCGCCGACACAAGACCGTCACGGTCCCGGGCAAGGATTCACCCACGTCGTGGGCGACCGCGTGCGCATCGCCGCACCGGAACTCGGCGCGCTGGTGAACCGCGTCGTTCATTCGGACCAGGCGCCAAGGTGGACTTTTGGCCTCAGTGCGCTGATGCGCAATCTAGCCAGTCGCGGATTGCTGTAAACAATCTTTCTACGCTTTAAAAGGAGTTGTACTCCTTTGTGATTCATAGGCGGTACGTAGCAATGTGTTGCTGTTGACCGCGCTTCCCGTTCCCCTCAAGATAACCATTGTTGGTGGTTGTTAATAAATAGGGAGATGGGGTTGTCGCCGAGCGAGTTAGAACTATTGCAGTCGCCTGTTGAAGGCCCGCTCCCGTGCGGCGAAGACCTCGAATACGACCCCGACTTCATGGCGCTGCAACAGGCTGCGACAGGAAAGCGGGAGCAGCAGTTCGGCTCCACCATCATCCCGGCGGAGCCGCCCGACTGGGCCCGTGTAGAGCGCATCGCAACGCAGCTGTGCAAACGCACGCTCGACGTGCGCGTGCTGGTTCCGCTGACGCTGGCATGGACCGAGAGCCGCGGCCTGCCCGGCTATGTCGATGGGTTGCGCGTGGTGGACGGCATCTTGCAGAAGTATTGGGACGACGTGCATCCGCGCGTGGTCGATGGTGATTTCGAAGACCCGCTGCCGCGCATGAATGCGCTGGCCGCATTGGCAGAAGCCGAGGGACTCGGGCGCAGCGTGCGCGATGCACGCCTGCTCGAGGATGCCGGCGCGTCGATGAGCCTGCGGCAGGTCGAGGCCGTGCTCGATTCGAGCAAGGCCGACCAGATCGATTACCCGGGCGGCATCGGCCGGCTGCGGGAAGTGGCGCGCCGCGCGCAAGAAAAAGCGGCGGCGCCGGTGATGGCATTGCATGCAGCGCTGGGTCTGCTGCAGCGAATTCGCGAGACCTCGGAGCGCGCACTGGGACAAAGCTGGACGCCCGACTTTTCGCGGCTCGAGCGTTCGCTTCGCACCGTGGTCCAGCTGCTGCCGGAGCAGGCGCAGCCCGCTCCGGCCGAGGAACTGAAGGCCGCAAGCGGAAATGAGCCGGCCAAGGCGGCCGCGTCGGGACAAGGCATCGCGAGCCCTTTGAACGGTGCGTCGGGCCACGGTTTAGCAAGCATTAAAGATATTGAAATATCGACTCGTGATGATGTGCAGGTGTTGCTGGAGAAGGCGTGCCAATACATGGAGCGCACCGAGCCCAGCCACCCGGCACCAATGCTCATCCGTAGAGCGCAAAGACTGCTGGACCTCAACTTCTTCCAGATCATCGAAGAACTCGTACCCGAGGGCTTGCAGAAGATTGAAAGCCTGGCGGGACGTTCGCTGAGCAGCGGCACGGCCGAATAGAGCGAAGGCAGGCGCCGGCGCGAGAACACAAGGACAGACAGTCAGGGCAGGTCCGACCCACACGCATCAGAGATTCAAGAGGAAGCTTATGGCAGACAACCGTGTCAGGAACAGTGGTCAGAAGTTCATTGCGCGCAACCGCGCACCGCGCGTGCAGATCGAGTACGACGTAGAGATCTACGGCAGCGAACGCAAGATCCAGCTGCCCTTCGTGATGGGCGTGATCGCCGATCTCGCGGGCAAGCAGGTCGACCCGATGCCCGATCTCGCCGATCGCGATTTCATGGCGGTGGACATCGACAACTTCGACGACCGCATGAAGTCGATCAAGCCGCGCGTGGCCTTCCAGGTACCCAACACGCTCACGGGCGAGGGCCAGATGAACGTCGACATCACCTTCGACAGCATGGACGACTTCTCGCCCGCGCGCATTGCACGCCAGGTGGGCGCGCTTCAGCACCTGCTCGAAGCCCGCACCGAGCTTTCCAACCTGCTGTCCTACATGGACGGCAAGAACGGCGCGGAGCAGCTGATTGCCCAAGCGCTGCAGAACCCGGAGCTGCTCAAGTCGCTCGCGTCCGCACCCAACCCGGCCGTGGCCAAGGCGGTGGAAGCGGCGAACGAAAAGTCCGGCGGCGCCGGCACCATCCCTTCCGAATAAGCCGAGCAAGTCGACCAAGCCGACAGGACTTCCACCATGAGCACCGCATCCAAACAGACAGCAGCGCGCGCGCAGACCGCCACCATCGAGGCGCTCGAGCCCAACGAGTTCTCCGACCTGCTGCAGCGAGAGTTCAAGCCCAAGACCGACCAGGCCCGCGAGGCGGTGCAAAGCGCCGTCAAGACCTTGGCGGTGCAGGCGCTCGAAAGCACCGTCACCATCTCGAACGATGCCTACCGCACCGTGCAGGCGATCATCACCGAGATCGACCGCAAGCTCTCCGAGCAGATCAACCAGATTCTTCACCACGAGGACTTCCAGCAGCTCGAAGGCGCATGGCGCGGCCTGCACTACCTGGTCAACAACACCGAGACCGACGAACAGCTCAAGATCCGCGTGATGTGCGCGTCGAAGCGCGAAGTGGCGCGCTCGCTCAAGCGCCACAAGGGCATCGGCTGGGACCAGAGCCCGCTGTTCAAGAAAATCTACGAACACGAATACGGCCAGTTCGGCGGTGAGCCCTTCGGTGCGCTGATCGGCGACTTCCACTTCGACCACAGCCCGCCCGATGTCGAGATGCTCGGCGAAATGGCGAAGATCGCCGCGGCCGCGCACTGCCCCTTCATTGCCGGCGCATCGCCCACCGTGATGCAGATGGATTCGTGGCAGGAGCTCTCGAACCCGCGCGACCTCACCAAGATTTTCCAGAACACCGAGCACACCGCATGGCGCTCGCTGCGTGAGTCGGAAGACGCGCGCTACATCGGCCTGGCCATGCCGCGCTTCCTGGCACGCCTCCCTTACGGCGCGCGCACCAATCCAGTCGATGAGTTCGAGTTCGAGGAAGAAACCGACTCGGCCCTGCACAACCGCTACACCTGGGCCAACTCGGCCTACGCCATGGGCGTGAACATCAACCGCTCGTTCAAGCAGTACGGCTGGTGCACCTCCATTCGTGGCGTGGAATCGGGCGGTGCGGTCGAGAACCTTCCGACCCATACCTTCCCGACCGACGACGGCGGCGTGGACATGAAGTGCCCGACCGAGATCGCCATCAGCGACCGGCGCGAGGCTGAGCTCGCCAAGAACGGCTTCATGCCGCTGGTGCACCGCAAGAACTCCGACTTTGCGGCCTTCATCGGCGCGCAGTCGCTGCAGCAGCCGGCCGAGTACTACGACGCCGATGCCACGGCAAACGCCAACCTTGCGGCGCGCCTGCCGTACCTGTTTGCATGCTGCCGCTTCGCGCACTACCTGAAGTGCATCGTGCGCGACAAGATCGGATCGTTCCGCGAGCGCGAGGACATGGAGCGCTGGCTCAACGACTGGATCATGAACTACGTGGACGGCAGCCCCGGCACGTCGTCGCAGGACACGAAGGCAATGAAGCCGCTGGCGGCGGCAGAAGTCCAGGTGGAAGCCATCGAGGACAACCCGGGCTACTACGCCGCCAAGTTTTTTCTCCGGCCGCACTATCAGCTCGAAGGGCTGACTGTGTCGTTGCGGCTGGTTTCGAAGCTGCCATCCAACAAGAAGGACAGCAGCTAGTTCAACGGTGTCCCGCAAGCGGGCAAATATAACTTTGGGGGTTAATCATGGCAGTAGACATGTTCATGCGCGTCGAGGGCGCAAACGGCGAATCCAAGGACTCGAACCACAAGGACTGGACGGATATCAAGTCGTTTGCATGGGGAGCGACGCAGCCTGGAAACATGGTCAGCGGCGGTGGCGGCGGTGTGGGCAAGGCGAGCTTCAATGACCTGCAGGTCATTGCGCGCATCGACAAGGCGGCCCCGTCCGTCATGAAGAACTGCGCCAGCGGCAAGCACCTGAGCAAGGTCGAGGTGTCGGTGTGCAAGGCGGGGGGCTCGCAGATCGAATACACCCGCGTCACGCTGGAAGAAGTGCTGGTCACCTCGGTGCAGTACACGGCCGAGCAGGGCGGCGATGCGGTGCTGGTGCAGTTCGCCTTCCAGGCCGCCAAGGTCAAGCAGCAGTACTGGGAGCAGACGGACAAGGGCGGCAAGGGCGCCGAGACCGTGCTGGCCTGGAACATCAAGGAAAACCGGGAATCCTGATTCCCGCGAGTCCCGGCCGGAGCCGCGCGCGCCGCTTTTTCTGCGGCGTGCCGCGGGCCGGCCTCCCACAGATATTCACCGACGGCCCACGGGCCGTGCGCGAGTCAATGAGGAAGCTACATGGGCGATGGGTTTGCAGTGCTGGGCGAGCGCTCCGTGGCGGAGCACACCGAATGGGTACAGCGGCAGATTCGCGCCAGTCCCCAGAACGCCAGCCTGCGGCTCGCCCTCTGCCACTTTCTTGCGCTCAGGGGCGAGTGGCAGCGGGCTGAAGACCAGCTCAAGCTGGCCGCAAAGATCGATCCTTCTTTCGCTCCTGCCAGCGCCACCTGTGCAATGGCATTGGCAGCCGAGCGACACCGAACCGAATTCTGGAACGGCGGCCGTGCGCCGGCCGTCATCGCGGGCGAGGCCGATTGGGTGGCGCAACTGATTGCCGCCGCGGCGCTGCCGTTCGAGCACGCCACCGAAGCGGCTGACCTGCGCGAAGCCGCGCGGCTGGCAGCGCCCGGATTGCGGGGCGCCTTGAGCTGCGTCGACCGGTCCGATGCACGTACCGCACAGGCCATCGATGGCGAACCGGTGGAAAGCATCGAGTTGGCCTGGCTGTGCGACGGCGACGTGCGCATTGGCGCCGTGCTCGAACTCCTCACGCCTTCGGGCTACGCCTGGCTGCCGTTGCCGGCGGTGCGGCGCCTGAAGTTTTCCCGCCCGCAGCATCTGGTCGACCTGCTCTGGGCGCCGGCCGAGATCGTGCTGCAGGACGGCCGCGGACTCAACGGCCTGGTGCCGGTCCGCTACCCGGGCGCGCTCGATGCGCTCGACGATGAAACCATGCTGGGCCGCCGTACCGAATGGCAACCGCTCGCCGGCGAAGAGCAGTACGCCGGCGTGGGCCAGCGCACATTCATCAGCGAAGCTGGCGACCACTCGCTGCTCGACATCCGGCTCGTCGAGTTCGCTCCCGCCGAGAGTGCCGCGCAGTGAGTTCCGTATTGCCCGCCAGCCGCCCGGCCACGGAGCTCGACGGCGACCAGCAAGAGAGCGTTGCACGCGACCGCCTGCAGCCGGTTCTGCTCGACCGCCTGACCGACAAGCAGCCGCAAAGCCGCCAGGAGCGCGCGGGTGCGTTCTTGATGAGCGGCAAGCTGCTGCGCGATTCGGTGCTGCGCGATCTGCAGTGGCTGCTCAACACCACCAACTTCGGCGCCGGCCACACCATCAATGCCATGCCGCGCGCGCGGCGCTCGGTCGTCAACTACGGCGTGCGCGGCTGGGCCGGCGGGCGCATGTCGGAGGTCGACTTCGCGGATGTGGAGGCGGCCATCCGCACGGCGATCATCGACTTCGAGCCGCGCATCATGAAGGACAGCATCGACGTGCGCTGCGTCACCGACGCTACCGACCTGGAGCACCACAACCTGCTCGCGCTCGAGATCCGGGGCACGCTGTGGTCGGTGCCTTACCCCATCGAATTCATCCTGCGCTCAGAACTCGATCTCGAGAGTGGCCACATGGTCCTGCGCCCCACGGGAGGGCTTTGATGGACGCCAGGCTGCTGGACTACTACAACCGCGAGCTCACCTACATGCACGAGCTCGGTGCCGAGTTCGCGCAGCGCTACCCGAAGATCGCGGGTCGGCTGGGCATGCGCGGCATCGAGGTCAGCGACCCGTACGTGGAGCGCCTGCTGGAAGGCTTCAGCTTTCTCACGGCGCGCATCCAGCTCAAGATGGATGCGGAGTTTCCGCGCTTCTCGCAGCGGCTGCTCGAAGTGGTGTACCCGAACTTTCTTGCGCCGCTGCCCGCCATGGGCGTGGTGCAGATCGATGGCAACCTCAATGAAGGTTCGCTGAAGGCCGGCTATGAATTGCCGCGCCACACCATCCTGCGCGGCCGCATGATCAAGGGCGAGCAGACGGCCTGCGAGTTTCGCACCGGGCATGCGGTCACGCTGTGGCCCATCAAGATCACCCAGGCGGGCATCGGCCCCGTGCCGGCCGAGATCGCGCATGCGATGCCGGCCGTTGCGCGCCAGGCCAAGAGCGCGATCACCATCAAGCTCGAAGCCGTGGGCGGCGCGCGCTTTGCCGAGATGCCGCTCGACCGGCTCGAGTTCTTTCTTTCGGGCGCTGAGCTGCATGCGCTGCGCGTGCTCGAACTCGCGGTGCACCACAGCGTGGGCACCGTGTGCCGCAGCGGGCCGGGCAGCACCGCGCGCATCGTGCCGCTCGGCGACGAGGCCATTCGCCACGAGGGTTTCGACCCCGAGCAAGCGCTGCTGCCCTACGACGCGCGTTCGTTCCAGGGCTACCGGCTGCTGCACGAGTACTTCGCCTTCCCGGACCGATACCTGTTCTTCAGCGTGAAGAATTTGCGCGCGGCTGCGGCCGCCATGAGCGGCACCACGATGGAAATCGTGATCCTGCTCGACCGTGCCGACGGCGACCTGGAGCGGCTCGTCGATGCGCGGCATTTCTCGCTCTTCTGCACGCCCATCATCAATCTGGTGCCGCGCCGCAGCGACCGCATTCCGGTCGGACCCGGGCAGCACGAGCACCACGCGGTGATCGACCGCACGCGTCCGCGCGACTTCGAAATCTTCACCGTCGAGCGTGTCACGGGCCACATGAGCAGCGGCTCCGAAGAGCGCGAATTCAGGCCCTTCCTCGGCTCGTTCGCGGCCGACGACGGCGACTTCGGCTCGTACTTCTCGCTGCGTCGAGAGCCGCGCCTGGTGTCTGACCGTGCGCGTGCGCAGGGCACCCGCACCAGCTACACCGGCAGCGAGGTGTATGTGTCGCTCGTCGACCAGCACGACGCGCCTTTCCCGCACAGCCTGCGGCACATCACCATCGATGCGCTGTGCACCAACCGCGACTTGCCGCTCTTGCTGCCCACCGGGCTGGAGTCCGACTTCACCTTGCGGGTGTCGGCGCCCGTGCGCGGCGTACGCATCCTGCGCGGGCCGTCGCGGCCGTACCCCGCGCTGGCGGAAGGCGCGCTCACCTGGCGCCTCATCAGCCATCTGGGGCTCAACTACCTGAGCTTGACCGACGTCGATGCGACGCAGGGTGCGGCCGCGCTGCGCGAGATGCTCGACCTGTACGGCAACCTGGCCGATCCAGCGGTGCGCCGGCAGATTCAGGGTGTGCGCTCGATGGCGCTGGCGCCCGTATTCCGCCGCCTGCCCGAACCCGGACCCATCGTCTTCGGGCGCGGCGTGGAGATCGCTCTGAAGATCGACGAGGTCGCCTTCTCGGGGTCGAGCCCTTATCTTTTCGGCGCCGTGCTGGAGCAATTCTTCAGCCGGCATGTGTCGCTCAACGCGTTCACCGAGTTCGCGCTCTCCAGCCTGCAGCGCGGAGAAATCGCGCGCTGGATGCCGCGCATCGGTCGTCGGCCCGCCGTATGAGTGCGCTGGACGTCACCGACGATTCACTGGCGCCATCGGCGGTGCCCGATTCGCCAGAGGCCATCACGGTCAGCATGCGTCGCGGCGTGCCCGAGGGCGACCCGGTCTTGTGGGCGGGCTTGATCGACCAGCCCTTCGAGCATGACCTTTTCATGCTGCTGCGCCGGCTCGATGCGCAAGGCGGCCACCCCTTGCTGGGCCGTGCGCCGCGTCCGCTCGACGAGCCGCTGCGCCTCGGGCAGGAGCCCTCGATGGCGTTTGCGCCATCGAACGTTTCCGGCGTGGACGTCGACGGCGACGGACCGCCGCGCATCTCCATCTACGGCTTCGGCCTGTTCGGTCCCAACGGGCCGTTGCCGCTGCACCTGACCGAGTACGCGCGTGAGCGCAAGCGGCATCACGGCGACGACACGTTCAGCGTATTCGCCGACCTGTTCCACCATCGGCTCATCCTGCTGTTCTACCGCGCCTGGGCAGATGCGCAGTCGGTCAACAGCCTCGACCGGCCCGACGGCCACCGCTTCGTCGATTACGTAGCGAGCCTCATGAACATGGGGCAGCCGGGGCTCAAGGAGCGCGACCGCATCGCGGACCATGCGCGCACCTTCATGGCCGGGCACCTGGTGCGCCAGACGCGCAACCCGGAAGGCCTGATCCAGATCCTCAAGCTGTACTTCGACGTGCCGGTGCGTGTCGAGGAATTCGTGAGCGACTGGGTGATGCTCGACGAGCGGCAGGTGAGCTGCATCGGCCTCTTCGGGCGCAACCATCAGCTGGGCGGCGGCGCCACCATCGGCCTGGCGGTGCGCGATGCACAGAGCAAGTTCCGCCTCGAACTGGGGCCGCTTTCGCAGCACGAGTTTCGCGACTTTCTACCGGGCAGCAAGCGGCTTCGGCAGGTGGTCGACTGGGTGCGCCAGTACGTCGGCATCGAGTTTGCCTGGGAGCTCCGGCTCGTGCTGAAGAAGCAGGAAGCCCGCGGCATGCAACTGGGCGGCGACCACCGCCTGGGCTGGGGCAGCTGGCTCGGCACGCGCCTCTCGGACACCGACGCCGGCGACTTGGTGTTCCAGCCCGAAGCATTGTTTTCCCGTTCCGCATCGGCAGCTTCCGTGGCGGCTGAAGTTTCTTCCATGGCCTTATGACCGATATTCGCCGCGTCTCTCTTTTCTCGAAACTGAACCCGATGCTCTACAAGGCATTGGAGACCGCCACCGCCTTTGCAAAGCTGCGCGGCAATGCCTATGTGGAGCTGGTGCACTGGCTGCACCAGATATTGCAATTGCAGGACAGCGACCTGCTGCGCATCGTCAAGCGCGGGGGCCTCAACATCGATGCAGTGGAACAGGACCTGGTGCGCGCGCTCGACCGCCTGCCGCACGGCGCCACGTCGATCAGCGACATTTCCGAGCACGTCGACAACGCCGTCGAACGCGCCTGGGTCTATGCAAGCCTTCGCTTCGAAGCCACCTCGATCCGCGGCGCCTACCTGCTCGCGGGCATCGTCAAGACGCCGGGGCTGCGGCAGGTGCTCTCGGGCATCTCGCGCGAGTTCGACAAGATCGTGCCCGACGTACTCATTGCCCAGCTTCCTGCTTGGACCGAGGGGTCGCCCGAGGACGACTTCGATGCGGCGCCGAGCGGTGGCGGAGGCGGCGCTCCCGCTGTTGCACACCAGGGCGAAGGCGCCACTACGGGCGGCTCCGCGCTGGCCAAGTACGCGAGCGACCTGACGGCCAAGGCGCGCGCCGGCGAGCTCGATCCGGTCTATGGCCGCGACGACGAGATTCGCCAGATCATCGACATCCTGATGCGGCGGCGGCAGAACAATCCGCTGCTCACCGGCGAGGCCGGCGTGGGCAAGACGGCGGTGGTCGAAGGCCTGGCTTCGCGGCTGGCGGCGGGCGACGTGCCGCCCTCACTCAAGGACGTATCGCTGTGGGTGCTCGACCCCACGCTGCTGCAGGCCGGCGCGGGCGTGAAGGGCGAATTCGAGCAGCGCCTGCGCCAGGTGATCGATGAAGTCGAGAAGAGCCCCAAGCCCATCGTGCTGTTCGTCGACGAGGTGCACACGCTGGTCGGTGCAGGCGGCACCGCCGGCACGGGCGATGCGGCCAACCTGCTGAAGCCGGCGCTCGCGCGCGGGCGGCTGCGCACCATCGGCGCCACCACGTGGTCGGAGTACAAGAAGTACATCGAGAAAGACCCGGCGCTCACACGGCGCTTCCAGACCATCCAGGTGCACGAACCCACCGAGCCCAAGGCCGTGATTATGCTGCGCGGCATTTCGGCCGAGCTGGAAAAGCACCACGGCGTGCTCATTCTCGATGCCGCGCTCGAGGCGGCCGTGAGCCTGTCGCATCGCTACATTCCCGCGCGGCAACTGCCCGACAAGGCCGTGAGCCTGCTGGACACGGCCTGCGCGCGCGTGGCCTTGAGCCAGCATGCGCTGCCCGCCGCCATCGAAGACTTGCAGCGCCGCATCGAGGTGCTGGGCATCGAGTCTGGCATCGCGGGGCGGGAGGCCGCCATCGGCGTGGGCGAGCACAAGCGAGTGGAAGACATTGCGGCCCAGGTGGCTGCGGCGCAGGCCGAACTCGATCTGCTGGAGCAGCGGCGCGTGGAAGAGGCGGCGCTGGTCGAGCGCATCGTCGCGCTGCGCAAACTGCTGTCCCCTGCGGCCGTGCCGGTGCAGACCGACGAGGCGGTGACGGACGAGAGCCCGTCCGCCATCGACATTGATCCTGCCGAACGCGAGCGCACACCCGAAGCGATCCGCGCCGAACTCAACGAGGCGCAAGACAAGCTCGCGCAGCTGCAGGGCGAATCGCCTCTCATCCTTGCCGCCGTCGATGCGCAGGCCATTGCCACCGTGGTGGCCGACTGGACTGGCATTCCCATCGGCCGCATGGTGCGCGACGATGCGCAGTCGGTGCTGCGCTTGGGCGAAATTCTCTCGGCCCGCGTGGTGGCTCAGCCCGATGCGCTGGAGACGATCTCGCGGCGCATTCGCACCGCGCGTGCACGGCTCGACAACCCGAACAAGCCGGTGGGCGTGTTCCTGCTCTGCGGCCCTTCGGGCGTGGGCAAGACCGAGACCGCGCTCGCGCTGTCCGAAGCGCTCTATGGTGGCGAGCAGAACCTCGTCACCATCAACATGAGCGAGTTCCAGGAGTCGCACACCGTCTCCACGCTCAAAGGCGCGCCGCCGGGCTACGTTGGCTACGGCGAAGGCGGCGTGCTGACGGAGGCGGTGCGCCGCAGGCCCTACAGCGTGGTGCTGCTCGACGAGATCGAGAAGGCGCACACCGACGTGCATGAGATCTTCTTCCAGGTATTCGACAAGGGCTGGATGGAAGACGGCGAAGGCCGGCACATCGACTTTCGCAACACCGTGATCATCATGACCTCCAACGTCGGTACCGACCTGGTCATGCAGCTGTGCGAAGAACCGACCCTGCGCCCCGACCCCGAGCCGCTGGCCGCCGCACTGCGCGAACCACTGCTCAAGGTGTTTGCGCCGGCGCTGCTCGGACGGCTGGTCGTCGTGCCTTACTACCCGCTGCAGGCCGATGCGCTGCATCGCATCATCCGCCTCCAACTCGACCGCATTGCCGCTCGCCTCGATGCGAACCACGGCATTGCGCTGGCCTACGACGACAGCGCCGTCGAACTCGTGGCGCGCCGCTGTACGGCCATCGAGTCGGGCGGCCGGATGATCGACGCGATCCTCACGCACACCATTCTTCCGCGGCTGAGCGAAGAAGTCATCGGAGCCACCGTCAGCGCGCGCAAGCTCGCCGGCGTGCGGCTGTCTGCAGCGGAGGGCGACTTCAGGTACGAATTCTCGCAAGCATAAAAAGGCAAGGAATGCAAAGGAGACAACTTTCATGGCGCGAGTCGTAACGGCGCATACGCCACTGGGTGAAGACCAGCTGAAGTTTCGCTCGATATGCGGCACGGAGGGGCTGTCGCAGTTGTTCGAGTTCGAGGTCGAATTGCTGAGTCCCGATGCCGGTATCGATCTCAAGTCGATGCTCGGCAAGCCGCTTACGCTCGAGATCCAGACGGCGGTGGCCGCTTCGCCGCGCTTCCTCAACGGCCAGGTGGTGCGCTTCGCTTCGGTGGGACGCGAAGGCGGCACCTCGCGCCATACGGTCTACAGCGCCACGGTACGGCCGTGGCTGTGGTATCTCACGCGCTCGAGCGACAACAAGATCTTCCAAGGCAAGTCGGTGGTCGAAGTGATCGAGGAAGTATTCGCCGACTACGGTTTTGCTTACGAAAACAAGCTCTGCGAGAGCTACCGGCAGTGGGAGTACTGCGTGCAGTACAACGAGAGCGACTTCGCCTTCGTGAGCCGGCTCATGGAGCTCGAAGGCATCTACTACTACTTCAAGCACGACAAGAACCGGCACACGCTGGTGCTGGCCGACGACCTTGGCGCACACGAGCCGATGCCGGGCTACGAGACGATCGACTACTTCGCGGCCGACCGCGACATCAGCGAAGACCTGGAGGTCATACGCGAATGGCAGCCCAGCGAGGAGATCCGCTCAGGCAGCTTCACCGTGAACGACTTCAACTTCACCACACCCAAGGGCGACCTGTCGAACGTGCGCAGTCAACCAAGGCAGCACGACCACGCGGACCACGAGATCTACGAATGGCTCGGTGACTATCCGGCGCCCGGCGACGGGGAGCACTATGCGCGCGTTCGGCTCGAGGAGGTGCAGGCCCTTGCGCAGCGCAGCGCCGGCCATGCCACCGTGCGCGGCATGGCGCCCGGCTACAAGTTCAAGATGCGCAATTCGCCGCGCGGAGAAGACAATCAGGAGCACCTCGTGGTGACGGTGTCGTACGCACTGCGCGAAGGCGGCTACGCGAGCGGCGCCGCGCCGGGCGAATACAACTTCGACTTCGTGGTGCAGCCCACTTCGCTGCCGTTCAGGGCGCAGCGCCGGACTCCGCTGCCGCGCACCGGCGGCCCGCAGACGGCGACGGTGGTGGGCCCGCAAGGCGAGGAGATCTGGACCGACGAGTACGGGCGCGTGAAGGTGCAGTTCCACTGGGACCGCTACGGCCAGCGCAACGAGAACAGCTCGCGCTTCGTGCGGGTGTCGCACATCTGGGCCGGCGAGCGTTTCGGAGGCGTGTTCACGCCGCGCATCGGCCAGGAAGTGATCGTGGACTTCATCGGCGGGCGCGTGGACCGGCCGGTGATCGTGGGGCGCGTGTACAACGCCGACCAGATGCCGCCGTTCAGCTTGCCGGGCGAGGCAACCAAGAGCGGCATCGTCACGCGTTCGAGCAAGGGCGGCTCGCCCGCGAACGCGAACGCCTTCGTGTTCGAAGATGCGATGGGCGCCGAGCAGATCCTGCTGCACGCGCAGCGCAACCTGGACACCGAGGTGGAGGCGGACGAGACGCACACCACGGAGGGCACGCGCACCACGCTCGTCAAGGGTCATGAGTCGGCCACCTACGAGTCGGGCGAGGAGCGGCACATCACGGGCGGGGCGGTGGAGACCATCGACGGCGGCGAGGAGCGCACGGTGACGGGCGGCGCGACCGAGACGGTGACCGAGGGGGAGAAGCGCACGATCACGGGCGGTGCGGTCGAGACCATCACGGGCGGCGAGACGCGCACGGTCAACGATGGCATCGTCGAGACCGTCAACGGCAGTGTGCTGCTGACCGTCAACGGCAGCACGATCCGCATCGTGAGCGGCGCCGACATCCGCATTGTGGGCGGCGGTCGCATCGAGATCGTCAACGCGGTCGACACCAAGATCGTCATCGGCCCCGACATCACCTGGGTCACTGGGCCGAAAACCGTGGGTGCGCCCACGATCGTGCACAACGCGACCAACTACACGCTCAACACGAGCAACTACACGCTGAATGCGAACGTGATCGTCTACAACACACCGGAGCACACGGTGAAGACCGACGACCACTTCCATTGGCGCATGACCAACTATCACGCCTCATGGGTCAAGAAGTCCCAGTTCACGGCGCAGGCCTATGACATCTACGGTATCAAGGTGATGCTCTCTCTGGCCACCTTCACTTCGATCAATGGACTCTTCGTCAACATGGCCGTGGTCAATTCCAACGAGAACGTGTGGCAGAAAAAGATCGCCTTCGCCGACATGAAGATCGTTGGGCAGCATCTGTCCAAGGGCGCCCTGCGCCTGGCCTACGGGGCGTTCTTTGTGAGGGCGTGAGGGCGGCGAACCACGAGATTCCCGAGGCACGGGGCAAGAAAACAAGGAGACGGATTCCATGACCAGAGTCGTACGCGCGCACACCCCCCTGGGGGGCGAGCAGTTGCTGTTCCGTTCGATGAACGGAACGGAGGGCCTGTCGCGGCTGTACGAATTCGAGGTGGACCTGCTGAGCCCGAATGCCTCGATCGACCTGAAGTCGGTGCTGGGCAAGCCGCTGACGCTGGAGATTCGCACGGCCGGCGAGAAGCCGAGGTACCTGGACGGCCAGGTGGTCCGCTTCTCGGCAGTGGGCCGCGAAGGCGGTACCTCGCGCCACACTGTGTACCGGGCAACGCTTAGACCATGGCTGTGGTATCTCACGCGCTCGAGCGACTGCAAGATCTTCCAGGACAAGTCGGTGGTGGAAATCCTGGAGGAGGTGTTCGGCGACTACGGCTTTGCCTTCGAGAAGAAGCTCTGCGGCACGTACCGTTGCTGGGAATATTGTGCGCAGTACAACGAGAGCGACTTCGCCTTCGTGAGCCGGTTGATGGAACTCGAAGGCATTTATTACTACTTCAGGCACGAGAAGGGCAAGCACACGCTGGTGCTGGCCGACGACGCGAGCGCGCACGACGTGCTGCCGGACTACGAGAGCATCAACCACTTCGCGGCCGACCGCGCCATCACCGAAGACATGGAAGTGATCCGGGAGTGGCACCCTGCCGAGGAGCTGCGAAGCGGGCGCTACGTGGTTGACGACTACAACTTCACCACGCCCAGGGGTGACCTCATCAACGTGCGCAGCCAGCCTGGGTCCCATGACAACGCTGACCACGAGATGTACGAATGGCTCGGCGACTATCCGGCAGCGGGAGATGGCGAGCACTATGCTCGCGTGCGCCTCGAGGAAGCACAGTCGCTGGCGGCACGCTGCACGGGCCGCTCGACGGTGCGCGGCATGGCACCGGGGGGCAAGTTCACGCTGCGCAATGCGCCGCGCAGCGACGACAACGGCGAGTACCTGGTGGTCTCCGTGTCATACGCGCTTCGCGAAGGCGGTTATGCAACCGGTTCGCAGCAGGGTGGCTACGATTTCGACTTCATGGTGCAGCCCGTGGACAAGCCTTACCGCGCGCCGCGGCAGTCTTCGCCGCCGCATATGAGCGGCCCGCAGACGGCGACGGTGGTGGGCCCGCAAGGCGAGGAGATCTGGACCGACGAGTACGGGCGCGTGAAGGTGCAGTTCCACTGGGACCGCTACGGCCAGCGCAACGAGAACAGCTCGCGCTTCGTGCGGGTGTCGCACATCTGGGCCGGCGAGCGTTTCGGAGGCGTGTTCACGCCGCGCATCGGCCAGGAAGTGATCGTGGACTTCATCGGCGGGCGCGTGGACCGGCCGGTGATCGTGGGGCGCGTGTACAACGCCGACCAGATGCCGCCGTTCAGCTTGCCGGGCGAGGCAACCAAGAGCGGCATCGTCACGCGTTCGAGCAAGGGCGGCTCGCCCGCGAACGCGAACGCCTTCGTGTTCGAAGATGCGATGGGCGCCGAGCAGATCCTGCTGCACGCGCAGCGCAACCTGGACACCGAGGTGGAGGCGGACGAGACGCACACCACGGAGGGCACGCGCACCACGCTCGTCAAGGGTCATGAGTCGGCCACCTACGAGTCGGGCGAGGAGCGGCACATCACGGGCGGGGCGGTGGAGACCATCGACGGCGGCGAGGAGCGCACGGTGACGGGCGGCGCGACCGAGACGGTGACCGAGGGGGAGAAGCGCACGATCACGGGCGGTGCGGTCGAGACCATCACGGGCGGCGAGACGCGCACGGTCAACGATGGCATCGTCGAGACCGTCAACGGCGACGTGCTGCTGGTTGTCAACGGAACGGCCGTGCGCCTTGTCACGGGCGCCGACATCCGCATCACCGGCAGCGGGCGGCTTGAGATCATCAACGCCTTCGACGGCAAGCTCGTGATCGGCCCGCACATCACCACCGTGACGGGACAGAAGACCGTGTCGGCGCCGACCATGACCTACAACGCCACCAACTACATCATCAACACCACCAACTACACGCTGAACGCGAAGATTGCAATCTTCAACACGCCGAAGCAGACGAGCAACGCGGCAAGCCAGAGCTGGCTCTACAAGCTCTGGCACGGCATGACCTACAAGCGCTTCCGGCTTTTCATTTTCGCGACGGACGTCTATGGGGCCAAGGTGCAGCTCTCGGTGGCCAACACCATGATCAACGGCGTGTTCGCGAACTGGTCCGTCCAGTTCGTCATCGACGCGCCCATCGCGGTGAAGTTCGCAACCAAGGAGCGCAGCATCTTCGGCCTGAAGATCGCCTTGCCGAAGCTGAAGTTCAGCGTGAACAGAGCCACCAACAAGAAGTGATGCGCTTCGCTGAAGAAAAGGAAAGTCACCATGGACAGAATCGTCCGCGCCCACACGCCGCTGGGTGACGACCAACTGCTGTTCCGCTCGATGTGCGGCAGCGAAGGGCTGTCGCAGCTCTTCGAGTTCGAGATCGACCTGCTGAGCACAAACGCATCGATCGACCCGAGGTCGCTGCTGGGCAAGCCGCTCGCGCTCGAGATGCGCACCGCGGGGGCGCCGCGCTTCCTGCACGGCCACGTCGCGCGCTTCACCGTCCTCGGGCGCGACGGCGGCAGGACGCGCCACACCGCCTACCGCGCAGTCGTGCGACCCTGGCTGTGGTACCTGACCTGCGCGAGCAACAGCCGCGTCTTCCAGGGCAAGAGCGCGGTGCAGATCATCGCGGAGGTGCTGGACGCGTACGGCTTCGTGTTCGAGAACCGGCTGTGCGGCGACTACCGCGCCTGGGACTACTGCGCCCAGTTCAACGAAACCGACTTCGCGTTCGTCAGCCGGCTGATGGAACTCGAAGGCATCTACTACTACTTCAAGCACGAGAAGAACCAGCACACGCTGGTGCTGGCCGACGACATCTCGGGCCATGACGAACTGCCGGACTACGGCTGCATCGACTGCTTCGCGGCCGACCGTCCCATCGAGGACGACCTCGAGGTCATCGATGCCTGGCAGGTCAGCGCCGAGCTGCGCACCGGCAGCTATGCAGTGGGTGACTTCAACTTCACCATGCCCAAGGCCGACATGTTCAGCGTCAGGCACCTGCCGATCGGTGCGAACCAGGACGGCCACGACATGTACGAGTGGATGGGCGACTACGGTGCGCCCGGCCAGGGCGAGCACTACGCGCGCGTGCGGCTCGAGGAAGCCCAATCGCTGGCGGAACGCAGCGCCGGCCATGCCACCGTGCGCGGCATGGCGCCTGGCTACCGGTTCACGATGCGCGGCTCGCCGCGCGGAGACGACAACCGCGAGTACCTGCTGGTGTCGGTGTCGTATGCGCTCAGCGAGGCCGGCTACGCAAGCGGGGAAGGCATCGGCCACTACGGCTTCGACTTCGTGGCCCAGCCCGCGGCACTGCCGTTTCGCGCGCCGCGCCGCACGCCCATGCCATACGCCACCGGCCCGCAGACCGCGACCGTGGTCGGCCCCGAAGGGCAGGACATCTGGACCGACGAGTACGGCCGCGTGAAGCTGCAGTTCCGCTGGGACCGCCAGGGCCAGTCCAACCAGGACAGTTCGAGCTGGGTGCGCGTGTCGCAGGCCTGGGCCGGAGACGGTTTCGGCACCGTGCACGTTCCGCGCGTGGGGCAGGAGGTGGTCGTCGACTTCATCGGCGGACGCATCGACCGGCCGATCGTGGTCGGTCGCGTCTACAACGAGGAACGGATGCCGCCTTTCGACCTGCCGGCCGAGGCGACCAGTAGCGGCATCGTGTCCCGCTCCACGCCGGGCGGCACCCCGGCGGACGCCAACGCCATCGTGTTCGAGGATCGCATGGGTGCCGAGCAGGTGCTGCTGCATGCGCAGCGCAATCTCGACACCGAGGTAGAAGCCGACGAGACCCACACCACCGGCGGTTCGCGCACCACGCTGATCAAGGGCCATGAGTCGTCCACCTTCGAGTCCGGCGAAGAGCGCCACATCACCGAAGGCGCGGAGGAGACCATCGACGGCGGCGAGACGCGCACCGTGACCGGCGGTGCGATCGAGCGCGTCTCGGGCGGCGAGACGCGCACCATCACCGGCGGCGCCATCGAGACCATCAGCGGCGGTGAGCGGCGCACGGTCACGGGCGGGATCGACGAGACGGTCAACGGCGACGTGGTCGTGACCATCAACGGCTCGGTGCTTCGGCTGGTGACCGGCGCGGACATCCGCATCACCTGCGCGGGGCGGGTGGAGATCATCAACGCCATCGACGGCAAGCTCGTCCTCGGCCCCGACAACACAGTCGTCACCGGACCCAAGACGGTGACCGCGCCCGACATCACCTACAACAGCACCACTTCGATCGTCAACACCACCAACTTCGCGCTCAACGCCAGCGTGAGCGCCTACAACACGCCCACCCAGGTCATGAACGCGGACACCGAGAACTGGTGGCAGCAGATGCTGAAGGAGGCCACGCTGCACCAGGCGCTCGCGGCGGCATGGAGCTTCGACCGCTACGGCAACAAGATGCAGTTCTCGGGCGTGAACTGGCTGTTGCAGGGCTTGTTCCTGAACCTCTCGGGCGTCAACTGGCTGGAGGCCAAGTTCCGGCCCAAGATCAGCGCGTTCAAGACGAAGAAGAGCGCCGTCACCGCCAACACGGCGGCCACTGAATCGCATACCAGCGGCCTGGACAACACCACGTGAGGCCCTATCTCTCCAACCCGAAACCCGAAGGATTTCTTTCGTGCAGTGGTCCGATATCCTGGGTATGAGCCTCGGCGGCATCGCCGTGCTGGCCGCGGTGGTGCTGGCCGTTGTTCTCATCGGAGGCAGCGTGCTCACCAATTCGCGCTTTGGCGGCGAGGAGAAGCAATGGGAGCAGCTGCGTGCCCACGGGCGCCGCACCGAGGCCGAGATCGTCGCGCTCGCGCGGCCGCCCGATCGGCTCATCAAACGTGGCCGCCATGCGGCCGACATGGCCGCGACCGAGTTGCGGCTGGCGTTCAGCGATGCGTCCGGCCGGCGGCGCGAAGCCAGCGTGCGCACCTTCATCGACACCGAGCTGATCGCCAACTTCACCGCGGGCCACAAGGTCCACGTGGTCCATTCGGACGAAGAGCCGCCGCAGGTGGCGATCGACCGCGACCGCACGCAGCTCGAAATACCCAATGCCACCCAATGAAAATCATCAAGCCGCTGCGCGTGAGCATGCTCACACGACCGTTTCCGAGGGACCGGCGCCACTGGCTCGCGATGACGGCCATCGTCATGACCGACAGCTTCGCCGCAGATGCACGCCTGGTGCCGGAGCCGGAGGTGTGGAAGACGCTTGCCGCCGAACTGGGCGGCGACTTCGCGCTCGATGCCGGCATGCCCAAGGCCGGGCCCGAGTTCCTGGTCACCGGCAAGGCCTACACGCACCACCAGCAGGACAAGACCCAATGCGCGGTGTCGGTGCAGGTGCAGGGCCGGCGCAAGACGCTTCACGTGTTCGGCGACCGCTTCTGGCTCGACGGCCGCGCCACTCCGCCGCAGCCCTTCGATGCAATGCCCATCGACTGGCGCCATGCCTTCGGCGGGCCGGGCCATGAGGAGAATCCGGCCGGCATGGGGCTACGCGACGAGGTCGTCAACGGCCTGCGCACGCGGCGCCTGCCGAACATCGAGTTGCCGGCGCAACGCCTGCACCGGCCCGACGACGTCCGCACGCCCGCGGGTTTCGGTGCACTCGACGAAACGCGGGCTTCGCGGGCCGCGCGCCTGGGCCGCCAATACGACGAGCACTGGAAGCAGAATCTCTTTCCCGACTATGCGCGCGACATGGACTGGCGTTACTTCAACGTCGCACCGGAGGACCAGTGGCTCACGCCCGCGGATGGAGGGCTGGCGGGCGCCGCCTTCGAGATCGTCAACATGCACCCGCAGCACCCGCTGCAAACGGGCCGCCTGCCCGAATGGCGCGCGCGCGGCTTCGTGGTCCGCGGCGTGCACCATCCGCGCCCGCTCGACGGCGCCGTGCTCGAGGACTTCCCGCTCACCCTGACCACAGCCTGGTTCTTTCCGCACCTGGAACGCGTGGGCCTGATCTTCCATGGCGTGACGCCGATCGACGAGGACGACGCGGGCGACGTCAGCCATGCGATGGTCGCGCTGGAGGATAGCGCCGAGGCGCCGCATCCGCTCGAGAGCTACCGCGAAACGCTCGTCACCCGCTGCGAGTCGGAAGAGCGAGCCCTCTACTTCATGCGCGACGAGCAGCTGGTGCACGAGCGCATCATCGGACCTTGGCCCGATCTCGACGAGATGATGCCGCCGCCAAGTCCGCTCAAGCGCAACATGCAGGCGCGCGCGCAGCAGCTGAGCGCCGAGCTGGACGAGAAGGCCCGCGCGGCCGGCGTGGACACTTCCGCATACGAGCAGGCCCTGCCACCCGCGCAGGCCATACCCACCGTTCGCGAGCTGCCCGCATTCATCGCGAAGACGCGCCAGGCGATCGCCGAGCAACGCAGGAAGCTCGACGAGGTGCGCGAGGAGCTCGACCGGGCGGCCAAGGCCAACGCGGCCGAATCGCGCAAGGTTGGCTTCGACACCTCGACCTTTGTCGCCGATGCCGCTTCGACGAGGGCCAAGGGACCGCCGCGCATGGACATGTGGCCGCAGATCGAGCGCATGGCGAGCGACACCCGCGCGGGCGGTGCGACCCCGATGCCGCCTGAAGCCAAGGCGCAGATGAAGCGCATGGTCGACCAAGCGGGCGAGAAGCTGATTGCGAACTACCGGCGCACCGCGCAATACCAGGACGCTGCGGATTCCATGGTTTCGGAGGCGGCGCGGCGCGTGCGCGAGCAGGTCGCCGGCATCCTCGGGGGCTCGCGCGACTTCTCCGGCATGGACCTGACGGGGGCCGATCTCTCGGGCATGGACCTGCGCGGCACACGCTGGCGCGAAAGCCTGCTCGAACGCGCCGACTTCACCGACAGTCGCCTCGACGGGGCCGACATGGCAGAAGCGCTCCTCGTGCGCGCCCGGCTGGTGCGAACCTCGCTACAGGGTGCGAATCTCTCGAAGGCCAACATGGCGCTCGTGCATGCCGAATCGGCCGACTTCAGCCGGGCCCGCTTCGACGGAACCACGCTGGACCAGTTGTACGCGAGGGGCTGCGATTTCGAGGCCGCCGCGATGGACAACCTGGTGCTGAGCCAGGCGCATCTCGAAGACTGCAGCTTCGCGCAGGCGCAGCTCTTTGCGGTGGATTTCGACGACGGCACCGTTCTGCGCGCAGTGCGCTTCGATCGCGCGCGCCTGCACAAGCTGTCGTGGATCGGGTGCACTGCGCAAGGCCTGGGCTTCGTCGGCGCGCAGTTCGATACCTGCGACTGGACCGATACGCGCTGCGAGGGCGGGATCGATTTCTCGGGCGCGCGCCTGGACAGCGTCTGCTTTGTCGGCGAGGCCGCCTTGCAGAACGCTTGCTTCCGTGATGCGGTGCTCGTCGATTGCAGCCTGCGTGACGCGCAGCTCGACGCGGTTGACTTCACGCAGGCGAAGCTGGAGAACAGCGACTTCTCCAATGCATCGATGCGGCGGGCGGTGCTGCACCGCGCCGATGCCATGAACTGCATGTTCATCCGCACCGATCTCACGGCGGCCTCGCTGGTCGACATCAACCTGATTGCCGCGAACCTCGACAAGGCCGTGCTCGTGTCGGCCGACTTCCTGCGTGCCAACCTGTTCCAGGCCGACCTGGGGCAATGCCTGATCGACGACACAACCCGCTTCGACGAGGCCTACACCGAGCAGGTCAAGACGGTGCCGCGGCGCAAGGCCGAAGAGAAGGCCGCATGACGCCCACGCGATTGCAGGCCATGGTCAAGGGCGGGCAGGAGGTCAGGGAGCGATCGCTGCGCGGGCTCGATCTGCGCGGGCTCGATCTCTCCGGCGGCGTGTTCGCACGCAGCGACTTCACCAGCGTCAATCTCGCTGGCGCGAACCTCGAGGGCAGCATCTTCGACGATTGCCGCCTCGATGGCGCCAGCCTGGCCGCGGCCAGGCTGGCAGAGTGCGTCTTCAATGCATGCGAGGCGCCCGGCGTTCGCATGGACGACGCCGTGCTGCACGGCCTCATGCTTCACGGCTGCGACCTTTCGGGGGCGAGCTTGCAGCGGGTGGACGCGGGCGTCACAGGCTTCGACCACTGCACACTCGGCGGTGCCTCCTTTCGCGGGGCGGTATCGGAGTCGCTGGTTTTTCACGGCTGCACGATGGAGCGCACCGATTTCTCGGGCACGTCACTGCCGAAGGCGACCTTCTACCAGACCGATCTGCGCAGCGCGGTCTTCGCCGAATGCGACTTCGACAAGGCGATCTTCGTCGAGTGCGACCTGTCGGGCCAGGCCTTGCGTGGGCTGCGCTTCGAATCGTGCCAGTTCACCGATGCGAACCTCCAGGGCTGCGACTTCGAAGAGGCTTCCCTGGTGCGCTGCAACTTCAAGGGCGCGCTGCTGGAGGGTGGCAACCTGCGGCGCGTCCGGGCGCCGCAGTGCCTGTTCCCGTTCGTGCGATTCGCAGGCGTGGCCTGCACGGCGGGTGTGTTCACCCAGAGCATCTGGATCGACGCGCAGCTCGACAAGACCGACTTCTCGTCGGCCGATCTGGAGCAGTGCATCTTCCACCGCGCCCGCTGCGGTGGTGCCAGCTTTTCCGAGGCGCGGCTCACGTATGCGGATTTTTCCTATGCGGACCTGCACGACGCCGACTTCCGCGGTGCTGATCTGATGCGAACCAAGGTGCACCGCGCGCTGCTCGAGGGTGCGCGCTTCTCCAATCGAAGCGGATTGCTGGCGAACGATCCGGATCTCTTCGCGGCCGAGGAGTTCTCGGCACGCCGCCGCTTCGACCCCCTGACGAATCGAGGTCTCCCATGAAAGTCGCTCCACTGAAAAAAACGCAGACGGCCGCCACGATGCACACCGAGGGTTCCTCGCCATTCCCCGCGGGCGGCGCGGTCAACGCGCTGGGCGTGGTCAGCTCGGTGCTGCCCGGCGGCATCTACAGCGTCGAAAGCGAGGGCCACGTCCTGCGTTGCCTGCGGGCGGCGAGCTGCCTGCTGCGCCCCGAGATCGGCGACACCGTGCTGGTCAACGGTCCCGACGAGCGCCGGCTCTACCTGACGGCGGTCGCGGAGCAGGCCAATGCCGGTGCCGCGCACATTGAGGTGGAAGGCGACCTGACGCTCGCCTCCCGCCTCGGAGCGGTCAACGTGGAAAGTCCCACGCTGCTGAACCTGCGGGCGCGGCAGGCAACGACGATAGGCGGTCCGCAACTGCAGATCGATGCCGATGAGGCCCGGTGCCGCATCGGCCGGCTCGACTACAGCGGCGAGGAAGCGCGGGTGGCCGTATTCGGCATCCGCGTGATCGGCCGGCTCTACGAAGCCGTGGTGGACCGCTTGGTGCACCTGAGCAAGAGTGCTTTTCGCATGACCGAAGGCATGGACCAGGTGCACGCTGGCCAGCTCGACTACCGTGCCACCGAGATGGCACGGCTGCACGGCAAGAACACCGTGATCACGGCGCGCGACCTCATCAAGACCGATGCCAAGCAGATCCACATGGGCTGAGCGCACAGGCGTTCATCCATCACCCCAAAAAAACGCGAAGGAGAAACCGCATGTTTGCCAACTGCCAGCTCATGGGCATCGACATTGCCTTTCCCGATGTCTGCAAATCGCCCGTAATTCCCATTCCGTGGCCCAACTTCGCGCTGGGCTGCATCGCCATCCCGAAGGCTTGGAACATTCTCTGCCTGTGCACGCCGACGCACAATCTCGCGACGGTCACGCCGCTGACCAACGGTGACAACGCCGGCGTGGGCCTGGGGGTGGTGATGCAGAGGGTGATGTCGGAATCGCGGCACACCACCGGCGCCTACTCGGTGCGCATCAAGACCTCGCCGCTATCGCGGGTCATCAGCCTCACGCGCCAGAACGGCGGCAATACCTTCGGCATGCGCATCGTCCCCAGCCAGCCCAAGGTCCTGGTGCTGGCCGCCTGAGAGATGCGGGTCAGGCGGGAACGCGCGGCGCGGCCGTCCCCGCCAGCGTCACCTGCTGCGGAAACCCAACCCACACGGCCAGCGCCGAATAGTTGTCGCGCGATTCGTCGGCCTTGGCTTCGGCCGCGCGGCGCAGCAGCGCGAGCCACTCTTCGGCGCTGTCGGCCAGCTGCAGCGAGCGTTCCATCACCTGCTGCGAGATGAGCTGCCACAAACCGTCGGTGCACAGCAGGAACGCGTCGCCGTCGGCGAGCCGCTGCGGCGTTGACACGGTGGTTTCCGCGGTGGCCCTGGCGCCGAGCGCGCGGTACAGCAGGTTGGTCTTCACCAGGCGCTCGCCGCCATTGGCGCCGTTGCCCAGGGCGGCTTCGCCCGAGCGCTCCGACAGGCTGTGGTCTTCCGTGCGCTGCATCAGTGCGCCGCGGCGGAACCAGTAGAGGCGGCTGTCGCCCACGTGGGCCCAGCAGGCTTGGCCGCTGGTGCGGTCGACAAAAAGCGAGACGATGGTTGCGCTCATCCGACTCTGGTCGGCGAGCTCCCGCTGCTTGGCAAGGATGGCGTCGTTGGCGGCCTTCACCGCCTGCTGGATGTCGTGATGCGCCACCGATGGGTTGTCGACGAAGGTGTTGAGCGCAGTATCGACCGCGATGCGCGCGGCCAGCTCGCCGCCCGCGTTGCCGCCAACGCCATCGCTCACGACGAAGCAGGCGTTGTATTCGTCGAGGTGATAGCCGATGGCATCCTGGTTGCCGCTGCGTTCGCCCACGCATGAAAACTGCGAGGTCGAGATGGGAGCCGAAAAGGCGCGGGTGGTCTCAAGCACGGCGCGCCTCCTTCAAGCGTTCCATCTCCTTGTCATAGGCCTGTTGGAAGGCCCGGCCGAAGACGGCCTGGAAATCATCCTCAACCGCCGCCGTTGTCTCCGCATGCAGCTTCTGCAGCTGGCGCCATAAACGCGCCTCGCGGCCGCCGGGCAGCAGCTTCTCGCCCAGTCCGCCGTCGTGCGGCGTGGCGGTGTTCAGCGCAGTGGGATCGAAGCGCCTCAGCACCGTGAGCAATGCGGCGCGCATGCCGGCCACCATGCCGAGCTGATGCGACTGCAGGTCGGCGAGCGCGTCATGCACGGCGGCTTCGGGCGACAGGAAGCCGGGCATGCGCGCGCCGAACATCTGCATCAGCACGGCGCGGCCGTTGGGAAGAATCTTGAACGGGTTGTTTTCCTCGTCGACGATCATCGTGATCTCGGCGCGCACCTCGCGCTTGAGCATAGCGCGCGACGAGAGCAGTTCGATGGTGCCGTCGGTGAACGCGCGCATGAGCCGGCCGAGGCGGCGCATCGCCTCGGTGTCCAGCGGCTGCTGGCCGGCCACGTCGGGAACGCCGGCGCCTTCGAGAAAAGCCTTGAAGAGTTCGTCCGGCGAGGCGTTCGATGACGATGGCGATGCAGATGGCGCCGCAGCGGCAAGCGGCGGGGTCGCGGCAGGCTTGGGTTCCGGTGCGGTCTGTTCAGGCGCCGTGGCCTTCGCAGGCGGCGTGGTCTCCGTGCGAACGGCCGCGGCCGGCGCCAAGGCGGGAGGGCTCACGGGCTCGACAGGCGCCGCTGCTGCTGGTGGCGGTGGCGGCGGCGGCGCCGGTTCCGGCGGCGCGGGCACCTCTGCCTTCACCGGCTTCGCAACAGCCGGCGGATCGAAGGCCACCGGGTTCGGCGGCCTGAACTGCGCGGACACTTCCCGCGCATGGTTCGAATGGCTGTGCCCCTGCGGCGCGGCCGGCTTGGCCAGCAGGTCGAGCGCCGGGTGCATATCGCTGAGCGGGTCTTCGTGGGTCAGCGCGGTCGGGCGCGGATCGGAAAGCGGCGAAGGTGCGTTGCTGTCGGCGGCAAAGAAAGAGAGCGGGTCCACGCCACGCTTCAGCGCCACGTCGGACATGTCGTTGGCAGCCCGCGGGTTCAGTTCGGCCAACGGATCGACCGGGTTCCTGTGCGCCTGCGATGGCAGCTCAAAGGGCTCGTGCGCCATCGGGTCGGGCATGGGCTCGGCCGCACTCTGTTCGCGGCGCGGCGCGTTCGCGAGGATGGCGTCCCAATCGGCGGCGGAGGGAATCTGCGAAGCAGCCGGACGAACGCTGGCCGGCGATGGCGATGGCGATGGCGATGGCACCGGTGCCGTTGCCGGTGCAGGCGGCGGAGCGTACACAGGCTTCGCAACGGGCGGCGGTTCCGATGGCGGCGGTGGCATGGCCACGGTGGCGGGCTGTGCCTCGCCAATGGGCAGCGCGCCCGCGCCGAAGAGATCGGAGAACACATCGGACACCGGCGCGGCCGGCAGCAACGTGTCCATGGACGCTGGTGCCATCGCATTCGCGGGTGCGGGAACATCGCGCACGGGTGCGATGGGCGGTGGTGCCGTGGCCGGCATTGGCATTGGCGTTGCGGCCGCGGGGCGATGCCCGCTTGCAGCTTCCAGCACGTAGCTTCCGATGGTCACTCGGTCGCCATCGGCCACCGGCGATTCCTGCTCGTGCTGCAGCGTGCGTTCGTTGACGCCGATGGGCAGCACCGCGCTCATGTTGCGCAGCACCGCCACACCCTTGTCGTCGAAGCGCACGGTGGCCTGCAGGCGCGAGATCTGGCGCTGTTCGTCGGGCAGCACCAGATGGTTGTCGGGGCTGCGTCCGATCGTTCCACCGGGCGCCGCGAGAAGAGCCGAGGGCCCCGACGTCACCGGCCTGCCGGCATGTTCGATCACCGTCCAACGCATGGCATCTCCATGTTCATGTCGATCCGCGGCGCACCACCTGCGGCGTTCAACGCTTCATTCGCTTGGCCGCTTCGAAAGCGGGGCCCCAGACCGGGTGCTTGCGCTCGGCAACGCTCAGGTCGAAGTTGGGAAACGCATCGAGAAGCTTGCGAAATTGCGTGCGGCATTCGGGCACCTGGTTGGCCACGCAATAGCTGAAGGCCTCTAGCTTCATGGCGTCGAGCCGCGTGCCCGGCTCCGCCGCATCGAACACCGAGACACCGCCGCTCTTGAGCGTGGTGATCGCCTTGGCGTAATCACCTTCGTCGTAAGCCTGCTGAGCGCGTTCAAGCGTGGTGCGCGCCACTTGCTGGCTCAGCCGTTCGGGTTGCGGAGGCTCGGGCGGTGGCGTGGTCGTGCAACCGGCCATCAAAATTAACGTGAACGCCAAAGCAGGCAGACATGACTTCAATCTTCTCTCCTACCTCGCAAAAGGCAATGCTTGAGACAGTGTGCCGCTGTCATTGCGACAGACACACGACGCGTCGCGGTTCGTGCGCACGACTTCGATAATATAGGCCGCGAACCATTGAGGAAGATCTCATGCATCGACGAACCTTGCTTCAAGGCGCACTTGCAACCGCACCGTTGTTTGGCGGCCTCAGTGGATGCGCATCGACAGCGAAGTCATTGCCCACACCTTATGCCGTGACCATTCGCATCGACGATGGCGTCAACCCCGACGGGCGCGGCCAGCCGGCGCCGATTCTCGTCAAGGTCTTCGAGCTGAAGTCCTCCGGCAACTTCGAGACGGCAGACTACTTTGCACTACAGGACCGCGACCGCGAAACGCTGTCGACGGAGCTCGTCAACGCCGACCAGGCCATCATGCGCAGCGGCGAAGAGCGCGTGTTCAAGCGCGAGGCGGGGCTCGACTCGCGCGCCATCGGCATCATTGCCGGCTACCGCAAGCTCGAGGCCTCGCGCTGGCGCATCGTGCTGCCGCTGAAGGAACCGAAGCAAACCAACCTCTACAAGGTGTGGCAGTTTTCGCCGAGCGAACAAGGCGTGCGCATCGCCATTCGAAAGACGGGCATCGAGTTACTACCAACTCGTTAACTTCCATACTTTCAGTAATGCTTAAGTGCGAGTAGTCGTGCGAGAAATTCGGTGCAAAACGTAAGAAGCGCCGTGTAGCATCAAGAGAAAAAAATCGATCATTCGGGAGCCGTCGAAAAGACGCATCTCGCCGCTTCAGCGTGGGCACGCCCCAGGAGGTTCTTTGGTGACAGTTCGCAATCCGGGCGCCGGCAGGCAGGGCGCCCATCCGCAGGCGTTGGCGAATCGCGTGGTGTGGTCCGAGGGCATGTACCTGCGGCCCCAGCACTTCCAGCAGCTGGAGCGCTATGTCGAGCAGTACGTCACGCGCCGTACCGCCGGCCTGCAAGGCGCCTACTGGGGATGGCTTCACCTGGACATCGACCGCGATGCCTATGCGCTCGGCCGCGTGTCGCTGCTGGGCGGCGCGGGCGTGCTGCCCGACGGCACGCCGTTCTCCTTCGGCGCCGAAGATGCGCCGCCGCCTTATGAAGTGCCGGGCGACCTGACCGACGAGCTCATCGTGCTCGCGCTGCCGCTGCGCCGCACCGGCAGCGAAGAGGTCATCTTCTCGGACGACGAAGGCTCGGCCGCGCGTTTCGGAGTGATCGAGCGCGAGGTGGCCGATGGCAACGCGGTGGCGCTCGGCCCCGCGGTGCTGCAGCTGGCCAGGCCGCGCCTGCGCCTTGCGCGCGCGTCGTCGCTCACGGCGGAGTGGCAGGCAATTGGCGCGGTGCGCGTGATCGAGCGCCGTACCGACCACAAGCTGGTGATCGACGCCAACTACATTCCGCCGGTGCTCGATGCCTCGGCACATGCCATGCTGCGCAGCATGATCGCCGAGCTGCATGGGCTGCTCACGCAGCGCTCGGAAGCACTGGCTTCGCGCCTCTCACAGCCTGGGCGCGGCGGCGTGAGCGAGGTCTCCGACTTCCTTCTGCTCGAACTCGTGAACCGCTATCTCGCAACCACCTGGCATGCGCAGCAGGCGGTGCAGGTGCACCCCGAGCAGCTGTTCACCGATTGGCTCAAGCTCGCCTGCCATCTCGCCACGCACACCTCGCCCACTCGGCGGCCTGTGGTGTGGCCGGTGTACGACCACGACAACCTCAACGAAAGTATTCGCCCATTGATGGAAGAGCTGCGGCGCTCGCTCTCGGCGGTGCTGGAGCAGAGCGCCATCGCCATCGAGCTGGAAGAGCGCAGCCATGGCGTGCGCGTGGGACGTATGCCCGATCCGGTGCTGGTGCGCAATGCGGGTTTCGTGCTCGCGGTGCATGCCGACCTGCCCGCCGACGCGATCCAGCAGCGCTTTCCAACGCAGGTCAAGATCGGTTCGGTCGAGCGCATCCGCGACCTCGTGCAACTGCAACTGCCCGGCGTGACGGTGCGGCCGCTGCCCGTGGCGCCGCGGCAGATTCCGTACAACGCGGGCTACCACTACTTCGAACTCGACAAGAGCGGCGACATGTGGCGCCAGCTCGAAAAATCGGGCGGCGTTGCAATGCACCTGGCCGGCGACTTCCCGGGCCTGGCCATGGAGTTCTGGGCAATTCGTCCGTGAGGGACCCTATGAACGGTGTCAACGACATGGCCGTCGGTCCGGGAGGCTTCGTGCCGCCGAACCCGGGCGGCAGCATCAACAGCGGCAGCAACGACCACGCGGGCACGCCCCCGGCTTCGCGCGGCCTCGGGCAGCAACCCCAGTCATTCACCGCATGGCACGACGCGCGCCGTCCGCATGCGGGCGACACGGCGCTGGCGGGCAACAACCCGCTCGTGGCCGCGGCCAACCCGCTGCTCGACCTGATTCCGCAGATACGCGCCACCGGCCACCACGATGCACCGGCGCAATTGCGCGAGCACCTGGTCGACGAGGTCAGGCGCTTCGAAACGCGCGCGCAGCAAAGCGGCATTGCACCCGAGGTGATCATCGGCGCGCGCTATTGCCTGTGCACCGCCGTCGACGAAGCCGCCGCGCTCACGCCTTGGGGCGGCAGCATCTGGTCGTCGCAGAGCCTGCTCGTGATGTTCCACAACGAGACCTGGGGCGGCGAGAAATTCTTCCAGCTGCTGTCGCGCCTGGTGCAGAACCCGCAGCAGCATCTGCAGCTCATCGAGCTCATCTATTTCTGCCTGGCAATGGGTTTCGAAGGGCGCTTTCGCGTCATCGACAACGGCCGCACGCAGCTCGAGACGCTCAAGCAGCGGCTGCTGCAGATCATCCGCCAGGCGCGCGGCGAAATCGCCGTGCCGCTCTCCCCGCATTGGCAGGACGCGAGCGCGCCGGTGCGCCGCACGCGCAACTGGCTGCCGCTGTGGGCCGTGGGCGCGGTGGCGGCGGTGCTGCTGGTGCTGGTGTTCGGCGTGCTCACGTTCAGCCTGGCCGGCCGCTCGGATGGTGCGTTCGCGGCCGTGAATGCGGTGCGCCTGCCGCAGACCGCGCGCGCCGTGGCGCAACCCGCGCCGCAGCCGCGGCTGCAGCGCTTTCTCGAACCCGAGATCCGCGACGGTCTGCTGACGGTGCGCGACGAGGCCGACCGCAGCGTGGTGGTGCTGCGCGGCGATGGCCTGTTCGCATCGGGCTCGGACCGCGTGCTCGACCGCTATGCGCCCGTGCTCGCGCGCGTGGCCGATGCGCTCAACTCCGTGGAGGGCAACGTGCTGGTCAGCGGCTTCAGCGACGACCAGCCGATTCGCAGCGTGCGCTTCCCGTCCAACTGGCAGCTTTCGCAGGCGCGCGCCGATGCGGTCAAGAAAATGATCGCCACGCGCGTGACCCGGCCCGAGCGCCTGCGCGCCGAAGGCCGCGGCGACGCCGATCCGCTGGCGCCCAACGATTCGCCCGCCAACCGTGCGCGCAACCGGCGGGTCGAGGTGACGCTGCTGGTGGCACCGGTGGCGGGCGCCGCAGCCGCAGTGCCGCAGGGAGGAGCCCGCTGATGCTGCGCGCGATTTTCCGTTTTCTCGTGAGCCGCGACCTGTGGGTCTTTCTCGGCCTCCTGGCCGTCGCGTTCCTGATCTGGGTCATCGGTCCCGTCATCGCGGTGGGCCGCTACCGGCCCTTCGAAAGCGAGTTCGTCCGCATCGTCGTGATCGCGCTGATGTTCGCGATCTGGATCGCGCGCGTGCTCTATCGCAAATGGCGCGAGCGGCGCCTCAATGCCCAACTGCTCAACCAGCTGCGCACGCCGTCCGCGAAGGAGAAGGCCGCCAAGCCCGAAGACGCGCCCGAGATCAAGGAGCTGCAAAGCGGCTTCACCGACGCCACCGCCATCCTGAAGAACATGCGATTCGGCACGGGCGCCGAAGGCAAGGCCGCGGGCCGCTTCGCGGTGTTCGACCGGCAGTACCTGTACCAGCTGCCCTGGTACATCTTCATCGGCGCGCCGGGCTCGGGCAAGACCACGGCGCTGGTCAACTCCGACCTCGACTTTCCGCTGGCAGACCAGCTCGGCAAGGCCGCGGTGCGCGGCATCGGCGGCACGCGCAACTGCGACTGGTGGTTCACCAACGAGGCGGTGCTCATCGACACCGCGGGGCGCTACACCACGCACGAGAGCAACCGCGAAACCGACGAGGGCGAGTGGAAGGGCTTTCTCGACCTGTTGAAGAAGTTCAGGCCGCGCCAGCCGATCAACGGCGCGATCCTCACCATTAGCATTGCCGACCTGCCGCTGGCCGACGACGCGCAGCGCGCGCGCCACGCCATGGCGCTGCGCAAGCGGCTGCTCGAACTGCGCAACGGCCTGGGCATCAACTTTCCGGTGTACGTGCTGGTCACCAAGACCGACTTGCTGGCCGGGTTCAACGAGTACTTCGGCTCGCTGGGCCGCGCCGAGCGCTCGCAGGTCTGGGGCTTTACCTTTCCGATCGACGCCAATCCGGCGGACCCGGCGAAGGCCGATCTGCGCGAGCGCTTCCACCAGGAATACAAGCTGCTGCACCAGCGCCTGGACGAGCGCCTGCCCGAGCTGCTGGCGGCCGAGCCCGACCAGATGCGCCGCGCGCAGGCCTACCTGCTGCCGCAGCAGTTCGCGAGCTTCGAGGACATCCTCGGCACCTTCCTGGCCGACGTGTTCAACCCCTCGAAGTTCGAAGTCGCACCCATGCTCCGCGGCGTGTACTTCACCAGCGGCACGCAGGAAGGCACGGCCTTCGACCGCGTGATGGGCGCCATCAAGCGCTACCTGCAGGTCAACGCGCCGCCCGCGCCGCCGCCCGGCCCGGGCAAGAGCTACTTCCTGAAGGAGCTGCTGCAGCAGGTGATCTTCCGCGACGCGGGCGTGGCCGGCACCAACCTGCGCTGGTACCGGCGCAAGCGGGCCATCGACCTGGCGGGCTACAGCCTCATCGGGCTGCTGCTGGTGGTGCTGCTGGGGGCCGGCATCAACAGCTGGCGCAACAACCGCGACTACGTGGCCGAGGTCGACAACAACGCCAAGGCTTTCAACAAGGCCGCGGCGCGCGGCGAGCTGCCGACGGTGGTCGATTCGAACAGCGACATCGCAACCTCCTTGCCGGTACTCGACCGCTTGCGTGACCTGCCCAAGTCGAGCCAGTTCGACATCGGCGACCCGCCCGTCGGCTATCGCTTCGGCCTCTACCAGGGCGAGAAGCTCCAGGCCGCGACCGATGGTGTCTACCAGCGCGCGCTTGAGAGCGTGCTGCTGCCGCAGGCGGCGCAGCGCGTGGAGCAGGCCCTGCGCGAGGCTTCGAAGACCGATGCCGAATACAGCTATGAGGCGCTCAAGGCCTACCTCATGCTTTACGACGCCGAGCGCTACGACGCCGACTTTCTGCAGGCCTGGCTGCTGACCGACGTGGACCGCAAGATCGGCGCCTCGCTCACGCGCGAGCAGCGTGCCAACCTCGAGACGCACTTGCAGGCGTTGTTCGCGGGGCGCGTGGTGACTTCGCCGTTCGCCAAGGACGACCGGCTGGTGACCGAGACGCGCGGCCGGCTGGCCGGCGTGCCGCTGGCGCAGCGCTCCTATGCGCGGCTGCGGCGCATCCTGCTGCAGACCAGCCCGCCCAACGCCTTCAGCATTGCGGAGGCGGCGGGGGCCGAGTCGGGGCTGGTCATCAAGCGCGCGAGCGGCAAGCCGCTGACCGACGGCATCCCGATGCTGTTCACCTACCGCGGCTATTGGGACATCTTCGACAAGCGCATGGCGGAGACCACGCTCGCGCTCGAACAGGAAGACCGCTGGGTGCTGCAGATCCGCGCGCCGGGCATCACCGACATCACGTCGCGCGAGTTGCTGCTGCGCGAAGTGCGGCGGCTCTATCTCACCGACTACATCCGCGTCTGGGACGAGTACCTGGTCGACGTTCGCCTGGCCGACAGCCGCTCGCTGCTGCAGAGCATCCAGATGACGCGCGTGCTCTCGACCTCGGAATCGCCGATGTCGCGCCTCATTCGCGGCGCCGCGCGCGAGACCGACCTGCTGCGCAACCACGATGAGGCCGCGCGCAGCCTGCTCGACCAGGCGCAGAACCGCGTGGCCAGCACGCGCGAGCGCATCGAGCAGCTCATCGGCCAGCCCGACGGCAGCCAACGCCGCAACACCGCGCTCGACAGGCCCGAGTCGCCGGTGGACAACCACTTTGCGCCGCTTCGCCGCATGGTGACCGCGCCCAAGGCCGGCGGCCAGGCGCCCATCGACGCCACGGCTGCGCTCATCAACGAGCTCTACACTTTTCTCACGGCCACCGACACGGCCTTGCGCAGCGGCAACATCCCGCCTTCGAGCGATGCGGTCACCAAGGTGCAGGCCGAGGCGGGCCGCCTGCCGGTGCCGTTCCAGGGCATGCTGAACGATCTCTCGGCCACCGCGTCGTCCAAGGCTGCGGCGGTGACGCGGCAGAACATCGGGCAGAGCGCGGCCGCCACCATCGGCCAGTTCTGCAGCCAGGCGATTGCGGGGCGCTATCCGTTCTCGCGCGGGTCGAACCGCGACGTGGCCGCCGGCGACTTCGCGCAGCTCTTTGCGCCGGGCGGCATGATGGACGACTTCTTCCAGAAGAACCTGGCCTCGCAGGTGGACACCGCCGTTAACCCATGGGCTTTCAAGAAGGGCGTGGACGGCAGCTCGCCGGGGCGCTCGGCGTACCTCGATTCGTTCCAGAAGGCGCAGGCGATCCGCGACGTGTTCTTCATGGGCATGGCGGGCGGGCGCACGCCCTCGTTCACCCTCGACATCCGGCCCGAGGACATGGACGCGGCCATCAGCCAGTTCACGCTCGACATCGACGGTCAGACGGTGCGCTATGCGCACGGTCCGCAGGCGCCCAGCACCGTGAAGTGGCCCGGCCCGCGCAACAGCAACCAAGTGCGGCTGCAGGTGACCACGGCCAATGGCACGCCGGCCGGCGGCATCGTGACCGAAGGGCCATGGGCGCTGCACCGGCTGTTCGACAAGGCCTCGGTCTCCGCGGGCAACTCGCCCGAATCGTTCAACGCCACTTTCGACTTTCAGGGCAAGAAGGTGGTGTTGGCGGTGACGGCGAACAGCGTCTACAACCCGCTGCGCCTGTCCCAGATGAACGGCTTTTCATGCCCGGGGAAGTCCTGACATGAACAGCGGCGTTCCTTTGCCCCGCGTGTGGGTGCCGGCCGACGAGCAGATCGGCTGGTACGGCAAGCTGCCGGCGGCTGGCGACTTTCTCTATCGCCGCATGCCGCGCGAACTCCAGGCCTGGTGGGACCGCTGGATGCAGAACGGCCTGGGCGCTTTCAAGCGCTGGCCCGACGCCATGACGCGGCACTACGTCGTCGCGCCGGTCTGGAACTTTGCGATTCCCGCGACGCAGGGCGTGGACGCGGTGCAGTTCGGCTGCATTGCGCCCAGCTGCGACCGCGTCGGGCGCTATTACCCCGTGTGCGTGACGCTGCAAGTGGCGGCATCGAGCTACCGGCCTTCCATGCTGGAAGGCTCCGCCGCGTGGTACTGGCAATGCGGCACGGCCTTGCTGCAAGCCATTCGTCACAGCGTGGCGCCCGACCAGTTCGACCACCAGGTGCTGGCCGCGGCTCACGGCGGATTTCAGACCGCGAGCGGCGGCTCGGACGACATCCTTTCGATCCTCGGACCGGCCGCCGGCGGCGCTGGCGCGGCTGCGCAGCAGCGCCTTGGCTGGCCCGAGCTTCCGCTGTGCTTCGATGCCTTCGGAAGCACCAGCTACTGGTGGACCAACCAGGCTGACGGTTCGCCGCTGCGCACCGCAGCCCATGGCGGTGGCCTCAACACGCCGTTGTTCTCCAAGTTGTTTTCACAGGGGCATGTGCCATGGGCATGAATAACGCCAGCACCAGCAACACCGGCAGCAGCAGCGCGCTGTCCGACGAGCCGCAGGAGCGGCCCAATCCGCTGACGGCGGGTCATCGGCTGGACGAGTTCGAACTGCTCGAGGTGATCGGCGAAGGCGGCTTCGGCATCGTCTACCGCGCCTACGACCACTCGCTGCAGCGCGAGGTGGCCATCAAGGAGTACATGCCGTCGATGCTCGCGCGCCGCGTGGGCGACGACAGCGTGCACGTGCGTTCCGACCGCGTAACGGCCACCTTTCAGGCGGGCCTGCGCAGCTTCATCAACGAGGCGCGCACGCTCGCGCAGTTCAGCCATCCGGCGCTGGTGCGGGTGCATCGCTTCTGGGAGGCGAACTCCACCGCCTACATGGCGATCCAGCTTTATCGCGGCCGCACGCTGCGGCGCTTGGCGGAGGAAGAGCCGTCGAAGATTTCCGAGGCCTGGCTGCTCGGCATGCTGGGCCCGCTGCTCGGCGCACTGGAAACGCTGCACCGCAGCCAGTGCTTTCACCGCGACATCGCGCCCGACAACATCTTCATCCAGCAGGATGACATGCCGGTGCTGTTGGACTTCGGCGCGGCGCGCAAGTCGATTGCCGATCTCGTCGACGAAGTGGCGGTAATGGTGAAGTCGGGCTATTCGCCCATCGAGCAGTACGCCGACGACAACACGCTGCTGCAGGGCGCGTGGACCGATCTCTATGCGCTGGGCGCCGTGCTGTACCGCGCGGTCACCGGGCATCCGCCGCCCTCGGCCGTGGTGCGCAGCGTGCAGGACGCCTATGTGCCGCTGTCGTCGCTCGGCCGCGGCGACCTGAGCCCGGGCTTCTGCGCGGCGGTCGACCACACGCTGGCAGTGCACAGCAAGGACCGCACGCAGACCGTGGCCGCGTTCGCGGCCGAGCTGGGCCTGGCCAAACTTGGCGACACCTACGTGAGCGGCTTGCCGGCGCCGACGGTCATCGTTCCGCCGCCGTCGAAGGCTGTCGTGCCGGCCGTCGCGGCCGAGCCGCAGCAAGCGCTTGCCGAGGCCACTGCGGCAACGGAAGCCGCCGCCGCGGTGCCCGCGCCAGCCGAGGTTCAGTCCAGGTCTAAGACCGAACCCAAGGTCTCACCCGTGGCCAAGCCAATGCCAGCGCCAGCGCCTTCGACGAAGGCCGCCGCACCGGCGCGCGCGCCATCGGCAGCGGCCAGGCAGCATCGGCCAACGTCGCCGACCGCCAAAAAGACGTCGTCGCACCCGCCGTGGGGGCTGGTCGGCGTGCTGTTGATTGCGCTGGTGGCCGTGGGCAGCTGGATCGGACTTCACCTGAGTTCATGGAAGCAGGAGACCTCGACCTCGATGGCGCCGGTGCCTGCGCCGTCGGGGCCGATGACCGCCAACTCGCCGCCTCCCGCCGCCGTGCCGCCGGGCGACGGCGGTGCGGCACCCGCAAACGGCAACGTGGCCGCCGCACCCGGCGGCGCCACGCCTCCCGCTGCGGGGGCCAGTGCGCCGACCGCTTCGTTGACGCCGCTGGACAACGTGCCGGTCATTGCGCCGGCACCCGGCCCGCAGGCCAACGGCGCAACCCCGTCGGCGACGCCGGCTCCAGGGACACCGGCTCCACCGGGCACACCCGTTCCACCGGGCACGCCGGCGGAGGCCGCCCTCGCCACCAGCGAAGTCGAAGACTGGAACCTGGCACAGGCCGAGAACACGCGCGAAGGCTATGAGGCCTATCTGCGCCGCTATCGCCGCGGCCTGCATGCGCGCGAGGCCCGGAATGCGCTTGCCGAGCTGAACCGGCTCTCGACCGCCGTGCCGGCGCCGCCAGGCACCACGCCCGCGAATGCCGTGCCCACCGTGGTGGCCGCCGGCACCGCGCCGCCCGGCACGCCCTCCGCCACAGCGCCGGCTGGGCCGCCCGGCATGGGCCGCGTGGTGCTCAACATCCGGCCGTGGGGCCAGGTCTATGTCGACGGCGCGGAGCGCGGCGTGAGTCCGCCGCTCAAGTCACTGTCGCTGCGGCCGGGCATCTACAACATCGAAGTGCGCAACGGCGATCTGGACGTGTTCCGGCAGCGCGTGACCGTGCAGGACAGCCGCTCGTCACCCGTGGTGAGCCACGAGTTCAAGTAGCGGTGCTGGCGGGCCGGGGCCAGCGCTGCGCGGCAACCAGCGCCAGTACTGCGACCAGGCTGGCCGCCAGCAGCACCCAGAGGCCCGGCGTGTAGCCGGCGCCCGGCTGCCACATCACGCCGAGCATGAGCGGGGCCAGCGCCCTGGCGATGGCGCTCGGCAGCCCCAGCGCGCCGTTCAGCGTCGCCACGTGCTCGCGGTTCACGTACTGCGCAATGGCGGTGCCCTTCACGATCGTGAGCATGCCGTTGCCCATGCCGTAAAACAACACGAACAGCAGCGCGGCGCCCGGGTGGGCCGCGCCCGCAAGCAGCGCCAGCAGGCCAATCGGAATCAGGCAGGGAATCAGCCGGTTTGCCAGATGCAGGTCGAAGTGGTGCTCGAAAAAATACAGCAGCGCCCGTCCCAGCACCTGCACCAGTCCGATGCTCGCGGGCAGGGCGATGGCCCATGACTCGGCAAGCCCGGCACCCCGCAGGAGGCTCACCATGTGCGGCGGCAGCGCAGCCGTGACCGCCATCAGCAGCACGGTGAAAACGCCTATGAAAAGGAATGGCGCGCTGCGCATGTAGTGACTCGCGGAATGGCTGGCCGGTGCGGCGCCGGCCGCCTTGCCGGTGGGCGCTGCCCGCGCCGCGGGAGGCGGGGCATTTCGCAGCACGCGGGAATGCAGCGGCGCGCAGACCAACAGGTGGATGGCCGCCAGCACCCAGAGCGCGTGCCGCCAGCCGAGTTGCGCGATCAGCCAGGCCGCCAGCGGGATGAACACCGTGCTGGCCAGCCCGCCGAGAAAAGTCAGCGTGATGATCGCGCGGCGAAAGTCGTTGGGAAAGCGCCGCGTGACGATGGAAAACGCCGGGTTGTAGAGCGTGGCCGCCAGCCCCGCCCCGAGCAGCGTCCAGGCCAGGTAGAACCCGAGGGCACTGTGCACCATGCTGTGCAGGAACAGCCCGCCCGCGATGACCACCGAGCCGCCCGCCATCACCGCCCGCTCGTGCCCGCGGTCGATCCAGCGGCCGACCAGCCACGCTAGCGCGCCTTCGGCCAGCAACGCGAGGCTGAAGGCCAGCGAGGACTGCGCGCGGCTCAACCCCAGCTCGCGTTCGACCGGCTCCATCAGCAGCGCAAAGCCGTAGAACACGCTGCCCCAGGTGATGAGCTGGCCGACCGACAGCCAGCCGACCATGCGGCGGTTGTAGAGCGTGGGAGCGGGTGGGTTCACTGCCCGCTAGTGTCGCAAAGCCCGGCGGTACTGCACCGCCTCCGCCACGTGCTCCGCCCGCACCGCCTCGGCGCCCGCCAGGTCGGCCACCGTGCGCGCCACCTTGAGCGCGCGGTGTGTGCTGCGCGCCGACCAGCCGAGCTTGGCGGCCGCGTTCACCATGAACTTGCGCGCTGCCTCATCCAGCGCGGCGTGCTTGTCGATGGCACCGGCCTGCAGCGCCTGGTTGGGGCTGCCCTGGCGCTGCAGTGCGAATTCGCGCGCGGCGATCACGCGGGTGCGGATGCTGGCGGTCGATTCCCCGTCGGGCGCGCCGAGCAGCTGCTGCGCCGAGACCGCGGGCACTTCGATGTGCAGGTCGATGCGGTCGAGCAGCGGACCGCTGAGCTTGCCCTGGTAGCGCAAGATCTGGTCGGGCGTGCAGCGGCAGCCCTTCAGTGTCGAGCCGAGGTAGCCGCAAGGGCAGGGGTTCATGGCTGCAATGAGTTGGAAGCGGGCGGGAAACTCGGCGCGCCGGGCGGCCCGCGCGATGGTGATGGTGCCAGTCTCGAGCGGCTCGCGCAGCGCCTCGAGGGCGGAACGTGCGAACTCGGGAAATTCGTCCAGAAACAGCACGCCGTGATGCGCCTGAGAGATTTCTCCCGGCCGCGGAGGCGAGCCGCCGCCCACCAGCGCGACGGCGCTGGACGTATGGTGCGGCGCCGAAGTCGGCCGGGTCATCCAGCGCGCGGTGGAGAAGCTGCCGCCCAGGCTGGCCACCGCCGCGCTTTCGAGCGCCTCGTCCACGCTCATGGGCGGCAGCAGCCCGGCAAAGCGCTGCGCGAGCATGGACTTGCCCGAGCCAGGCTCCCCGACCATCAGCAGGCTGTGCCCGCCGGCGGCGGCGATCTCGAGCGCACGCCTGGCGCCTGCATGCCCCTTCACGTCGGCCAAGTCGGCATACAGCGGCATGGGTGCGGCATCCGCGGCGTGGACGCGGGCCCAGCCGTCCGCGGCAGGTGGCTCGGCCTGCTGCGGTTGTGCGTCCTCGGCCATGAAGCGCTGAACCACGTCCAGCAGGTGCCTTGCGCCGTACACCTCGCCGCCGGGTACCAGTGCCGCTTCTTGTGCGCTCTCGGTGGGCAGCACCAGCCGCGTGGCGATGCCGCGGGTGTGCAGGGCAAGCGCCATGGCCAGCGCGCCGCGCACGGGGCGCAGCTCGCCCGACAGCGAGAGTTCGCCGGCAAACTCGTGGCCCGCGAGGCGGGCGGCCTGGATCTGCTCGCTGGCGGCGAGGATGCCCAGCGCAATGGGAAGGTCGAAGCGACCGGAGTCCTTGGGCAGGTCGGCGGGCGCCAGGTTGACGGTGATCCGCTTGTTGTTGGGAAACTCGAGGCCAGCGTTCTGAATGGCCGACCGCACGCGCTCGCGCGCTTCCTTGACCTCCGTTTCAGCCAGCCCGACGAGCGTGAAGCTCGGCAGGCCGTTGGCTAAATGCACCTCAACCGTGACACTGGCCGCTTCCAGCCCAAGCAAAGCACGGCTTTGCACCAAAGACAGGCTCATTTATTCTTCCTCTCCCCATTGTGGTGCGCCCGTTTTGGGTCGGGCTTGTGCACCATGGGGTCGCCCGGCGACCCCGCACTTGAAACGGTTGTAATTTTTTCATCATCGGATTTGTGGATGCGCGGGCCACGGCGCCATGGCAGCGCAGAACGAGCACTTTGGCACGCTCCCTGCTACGAGATGGTGTCCCCCTACTATCCAACCCACTCCGAGGAGTCTCGATGATGCACCGTAAATTCGCCCAGGCAATGGCCGTGGCCGCCCTTGCCGCCCTGCCCATGCTGGCGAGCGCCCAGCTCACGGGGAACGTGGCCCTGACCAGCAACTACAAGTTCCGCGGGCAGGATCAGGACATGATCGGGAAGAACGACTACGCGAAGACCAAGGGCTTCAAGCCCGCCATCCAGGGCGGCTTCGACTACGCGTTCGGCGAAAGCGGCTTCTACCTCGGCAACTGGAACTCCAGCGTCAACTGGCTCCAGGGCAACAGCATCGAGAGCGACATCTACGGCGGCTACAAGTTCAAGGCCGGTCCGTTCGACATGGACGTGGGCGCGCTCAGCTACATCTACCCGGGCAACTCCGCTGGCAACACCACCGAGCTCTACGGCGCGGGCACCTGGGCCGACGAAGCCATCGGCTCGTTCACGCTGAAGTACTCGCACACGGTGTCCAAGGACTACTTCGGCTACGCGGGCAACAAGGCCGGCTCGGGGCTGAAGGGCCGCAACACGGGCTACCTGAACCTCGCCTACAGCAAGGAAATCGCGCCCAAGCTCACGCTGAAGGCCGCCGTGGGCTACACCCACATGTCCAGCGACATCCGCAGCCTGGGCTACAAGAGCTACGTCGACTACAACGTGGGCGTTTCGTATGACTTCGGCAGCGGCCTGGCACTGGCCGGTTCGGTGCAGGGCGCCAACAAGAAGAGCTCCTACCTCGCATTGAGCAACCCGGGCTACGACTTCGGCTTCGGCACCTTCGGCCAGCAGTACTACTCGCCGAACAAGGCGCGCTTCATCGTCACGCTCAGCAAGACGCTGTAAACAAGCACAAGAACAAGGTGCGGCCCAAGCTGCCGCACCATTCATCCATCCAAGAAGGAGAAAGTCATCATGAAGCTGGTCACAGCCATCATCAAACCGTTCAAGCTCGACGAGGTGCGCGAAGCACTGTCGGCCATCGGCGTGCAAGGCATCACGGTCACGGAAGTCAAGGGCTTCGGCCGCCAGAAGGGCCACACCGAGCTGTATCGCGGCGCCGAGTACGTGGTCGACTTCCTGCCCAAGGTCAAGATCGAAGCGGCGGTGTCCGACGACCTCGTCGACCGCGTGATCGAAGCCGTCGAAGGTGCGGCACGCACCGGCAAGATCGGCGACGGAAAGATTTTTGTCTACAACCTCGAGCAGGTGGTCCGCATCCGCACCGGCGAAACGGGCCGTGAAGCCCTCTGACCCGTCCAGGCTCTAAAGAACAACGACTATGAAAAAACTGCTTGTCTCTCTTGCGCTCGGCTTGAGCGTGCTCACAGCCGCTTTCGCACAGGCGCCCGCGCCTGCTGCGGAAGCACCGGCCGCTTCCGCGCCGGCTGCTTCGGCCCCGGCTGCCGCCGCGCCTGCTGCCGCCGCTCCGGCAGCAGCAGCAGCCCCTGCGGCTGCCGAGGCAGCGCCCGCCGCGGCTCCCGCTCCCTCATTCAACAAGGGTGACACCAGCTGGATGATGCTGTCCACGCTGCTCGTCATCATGATGACCGTCCCCGGCCTGGCGCTGTTCTACGGCGGCCTGGTGCGCAGCAAGAACATGCTGTCGGTGCTCATGCAGGTGATGGTCACGTTCTCGATGATCGTCGTGCTGTGGCTCATCTATGGCTACAGCCTTGCGTTCACCGAGGGGAACGCCTTCTTCGGCGGATTCGACCGGCTCTTCATGAAGGGGATCTTCGATCCGGCCACCGGCGTGTTCGCACCCGGCGCCACCTTCAGCAAGGGCGTCTACATCCCCGAGCTGCTGTTCGCTGCCTTCCAGGCCACCTTCGCCGGCATCACCTGCTGCCTGATCGTCGGTGCCTTCGCGGAGCGCGCCAAGTTCTCGGCCGTGCTGCTGTTCATGGTGATCTGGTTCACCTTCAGCTATGCGCCGCTCGCACACATGGTCTGGTTCTGGATGGGCCCGGACGCCTACACCGCCGCCAACGTGGTGGATGCACAGAACGCCAAGGCCGGCCTGATCTGGCAGTGGGGCGCGCTCGACTTCGCGGGCGGCACCGTGGTGCACATCAACGCCGCTGTCGCGGGCCTGGTTGGCGCCTTCGTGATCGGCAAGCGCGTCGGCTACGGCAAGGAAGCCTTCACGCCGCATTCGCTCACGCTCACCATGGTCGGCGCCTCGCTGCTGTGGGTCGGCTGGTTCGGCTTCAACGCAGGTTCGGCCCTGGAAGCCGGTACCAGCGCCGTGCTCGCCTTCATGAACACCTTCACCGCCACCGCAGCCGCCGTGCTCGCATGGTGCATCGGTGAAGCGCTGATGCGCGGCAAGGCCTCGATGCTGGGTGCCGCTTCGGGCGCCGTTGCAGGCCTCGTGGCCATCACCCCGGCCGCCGGCAACGTCGGCCTGATGGGCGCCATCATCATCGGCTTCATCGCCGGCTTCGCCTGCCTCTGGGGCGTCAACGGCCTCAAGAAGCTGCTGGGCGCGGACGACTCGCTCGACGTGTTCGGCGTGCACGGTGTCGGCGGTATCGTCGGCGCGCTGCTCACCGGCGTGTTCAACACCCAGGCACTCGGCGGCCCCGGCCTCGTGGGCGACTGGGTCACGGCCAGCGTGGTGTCGAACGGCATCGGCGCACAGGTCTGGATCCAGCTCAAGGGCGTGCTGCTGACCATCGTCTGGTCGGGCGTGGTGGCGTTCATCGCCTTCAAGATCGCGGACTTGACCATCGGCCTGCGTGTGTCGGAAGAAGAAGAGCGCGAAGGCCTCGACATCTCCTCGCACGGCGAGACCGCATACAACAGGTAACCCCCCAGTCTTCGCGCACTTCGTGTCGCTTCGCCAACCCCCCTGCTGGGGGCAACACCAGAGGCCCGGCAAAGCCGGTTCCTCGGTGTTTCACGAAAGAGGCATGCGAAGCGCGGGCTGGTGGTGAGAAGAAGAAAAACAGGAACGATTTTTCAGCAAGGTCTCCTTTGGATGTTCAGCCCGCGAGCGCTTCGGCGCCAGCGGGCTTTTTTTTGTCTGCGGGGCAGCGGATGCACAATCCGGAGATCATGTGGACCACCCTCGAAGACAGCCTTTGCGAGCTCGGCGAATCGCCGTTCTGGCACCCCCACGAACGCGCGCTTTACTGGCTCGATATTCCGGGGCGCGCGGTGCTGCGCACGCGCGGCGAGATCGGCACGCCGTCGGCCAGGGTGGAGCGCTGGGGCTTGGCTACCGAGCCCGGCTGCATGGCGCCGGCCAGGAGCGGCGGCCTCGTGATCGCGCTGCGCGACGGCATCTATCGGGCCCGCGAATGGGGCGGAGAACTGGTTGCGATGGCGCGTGTCGAACACGACGTGCGCACCATGCGCTTCAACGACGGCAAATGCGATGCGCTGGGCCGTTTCTGGGCCGGTTCGCTCAACGAGGCGAAGGACCGGGCCAATGCCGCGCTCTATTGCTTCGACGCACGCACCGACACCGGCGTGGCGCCCACATTGACGCAAATGGCCAACGAGTCCACCACCGGCAACGGGCTCGTGTTCTCGCCCGATGCACGCACGCTCTACTGGGCCGACACCGCGGCGCACGTGGTTCGTGCGTGGGACTGGGACGTGGAGACAAATTCGCTTTCGCATGCGCGCGTGTTCCACCAGTTCGAGGCCAAGCCCGAAGGCTGGACCGCGGGGTCGCCCGTGCGCTACGAAGGCCGACCCGATGGCGCCACCGTCGATGCCGAGGGCCACTACTGGGTCGCGATGTTCGAAGGTGCACAGTTGCTGCGATTCGCGCCGTCGGGCGAGATCGTTGGCTCGGTGACGGTCCCTTTTCAGTGTCCGACCATGCCTTGCTTCGGCGGCGACGACCTGAAGACGCTGTTCGTCACCAGCGGGCGCAAGGGCCGGCCTGCTGCAGAGATCGAGCGGTATCCGGCTTCGGGCACCGTGATATCGATGCGTGTCGATGCGCCTGGGTTACCTGTCAACTTCTTCGAGGACTAGGGTGACGCTTTGCTTTTCAGTCCGTCGCATTGAGGGTCATTCATGGCGCGCTCCCGCCGACGGGGTACCTTGCTCCGCGAATGTCCCCCGGCCTGCGGCCTCCTCCTTTATTTCGCTGCGCAAGGCACCCCATCGACGTGATCGTTGTTCAGCGCACTGGTTTATCGGCCAGTGCAAGAGCCGCACTCAGTGGGCACAGGGCGCCGGGTGCTCCCCGCAGCGAAATAAAGGAGGAGCCGAAGGCGGGGAACATTCGCGGAGGGGAGTACCCGGTGGCCTGTGCACGCGCCCTGAACAAGCGCGCCCCGAACAGAAGCGCAACGAACACAAGCGCAGCGAACAAAAGACCAGAGGGTAAAGGCATGGCCCTGCAGCACATCCCCCCAATCCAGTGCCTGCTGACCTTCGAGACCCTGGCGCGGCTGCGGCATGCGGGCCGCGCGGCGGACGAACTGTGTGTCACGCCCAGCGCCGTAAGCCACCGCATCCGGCAACTCGAATCGCATGTGGGCTTCAAGCTCTTCGGCCGCAGCGACTTCAGCCTCACGGCCGACGGCGCAGCCTACCTTGCCAACGTGCGCACCGGCCTCGCGGCGCTGCAAGCCATGCCCGGCGGCAATGCGGCGAAGCAGCAGCGCGCCACACGCCTGCGCATCGCCGTCACGCCCACCTTCAGCCGTGTGTTCCTGATGCCGCGGCTCGAACTGTTCCGCAACATCTATCCTGACATCGAACTGGTGCTGCAGGTGTCCATTCCGCTGCTCGACGTCACGGCCGAGCAAGCCGATCTCGAAGTGCGCTACGGCAGCGGCGCGTACGCCGACTGCGAACACCGCCTGCTGCTCGAGGAAGAGGTTCTGCCCGCCTGCAGCCCAAGCTACCTCAATGAATTCGGTCCTTTCAACGGTTTCCGCACCGCCGCCGAAATTGCGAGCGCGCGGCTCATTCGAAGTCCGCTCGAGCCCTGGGGCACTTGGTTCTTCAGTTGCGGCATCGACCAGCCCGAGCCGCACGTCGGCTCCCAGTTCAATGACCTGGGCCTGGTCTACGACGCGGCCGCCAGCGGCTTCGGCGTGGCCCTGGTGCGGCTGGAAATGGGTGCCGCCTGGTTCGAATCGGGCCGGTTGGTGCCGCTCTCCGACCAACCCGTGCCTTCGCCGCACCGTCACACCATTTGCTGGCAGCCCGGCACGCTCGATCGCTGGGAATGCGCGGCCTTTGTCGACTGGCTGGCGCAAAGCCTTCGCTGAAGAAAAAAGGCCGGTGGCAAAGTTCTCTCAAGCCCGGCGCAAAAAAGCTTCAACCCGGCGCCGGCGCATTTACGTAGAGTGCGGTACACCACGAGACAGACAGACAGATCCGCCCCAAAGAGGCTCCCGCATGAACGCGCCGCTCACCCCCGTCCAGCACGACTCTCTGCAAAAATCCGACCGCCAGTCGCAGATCGTGCGCGCCCTGCAAGCCCAACTGCCTGCGCATGCGCTCATCTGGAACGCCGAGGACACCACGCCCTACGAGTGCGACGGCCTCACCGCCTACCGGCAGCGCCCGCTGGTGGTCGCGCTGCCCGAAACCGAAGCCCAGGTGGCGGCGGTGCTCAAGACCTGCCACGGGCTTGGCGTGCCAGTGGTCGCGCGCGGCGCGGGCACCGGGCTCTCGGGCGGCGCGATGCCGCATGCGCTGGGCGTGACGCTTTCGCTCGCCAAGTTCAACCGCATCCTGAAGATCGACCCCGTGAGCCGCACGGCCGTAGTTCAGTGCGGCGTGCGCAATCTCGCCATCAGCGAAGCGGCCGCGCCCTTCAACCTCTACTACGCGCCCGATCCGTCGAGCCAGATCGCCTGCACCATCGGCGGCAACGTGGCCGAGAACTCGGGCGGCGTGCACTGCCTCAAATACGGTCTCACGCTGCACAACGTGCTGCGCGTGCGCGGCTTCACGGCCGAGGGCGAGCCCGTCGAATTCGGCGGCGACGCGCTCGACGCGCCGGGGCTGGACCTGCTCGCGCTGGTGATCGGCAGCGAAGGCATGCTGGCCGTGACCACCGAGGTCACCGTCAAGCTCGTGCCCAAGCCGCAGCTCGCGCGCTGCATCATGGCCAGCTTCGACGACGTGCGCAAAGCCGGCGATGCCGTGGCCGCGGTCATTGCTGCCGGAATCATCCCCGCGGGGCTCGAAATGATGGACAAGCCCATGACCGCCGCGGTCGAGGACTTCGTGCACGCGGGCTACGACCTCGACGCGGCCGCGATTCTGCTGTGCGAATCCGATGGCACCGCGGAAGAAGTGGAAGAAGAAATCGGCCGCATGACCGCCGTGCTGCGCGGCTCCGGCGCCACTGCCATTGCGGTGAGCACCAGCGAAGACGAGCGCATGAAATTCTGGAGCGGCCGCAAGAACGCCTTTCCGGCCTCGGGCCGCATCAGCCCCGACTACATGTGCCTGGACTCCACCATCCCGCGCAAGCGCCTCGCCGACATCCTGCTGGCCATCCAGGAGATGGAGAAAAAATACAAGCTGCGCTGCTGCAACGTGTTCCACGCGGGCGATGGCAACCTGCATCCGCTGGTGCTGTTCGATGCCAACGACCCCGATGAGCTGCATCGCTGCGAGCTCTTCGGCGCTGACATCCTCGAGACCAGCGTGGCCATGGGCGGCACCGTGTCGGGCGAGCATGGCGTGGGTGTGGAAAAGCTCAACAGCATGTGCGTGCAGTTCACTGCGGCTGAGAACGAACAGATGTTCGGCGTCAAGCGCGCCTTTGATCCGGCCGGGCTGCTGAATCCGGGCAAGGTGATTCCCACGCTGCAGCGCTGCGCCGAATACGGCAAGCAGGTGGTGCGCGGCGGCAGGCTGCCGCACCCCGACTTGCCGCGCTTCTAAGAATAAGAATGACCATGGACCCCGCACTCAGCCACATCGCCGAGCGCATTCGCGCTGCGGCCGCCAATGCCGTGCCGCTTCGCATCTGCGGCGGCGGCACCAAGGATTTCTACGGCGAGCCGCCGCGCGGCGAGACCTTGAGCACCGCCGGGCTCGCCGGCATCACGAGCTACGAACCGAGCGAACTGGTCGTCACCGCGCGTGCCGGCACGCCGCTCGCCGAACTCGAGGCCGCGCTGGCCGAGAACGGGCAGTGCCTGCCTTTCGAGCCGCCGCATTTCGGCGCGGCGGGCGCGGGCACCGTGGGTGGCATGGTGGCCGCGGGGCTCAGCGGACCCGCGCGCGCCAGCGTGGGGGCGGTCCGCGACTACGTGCTGGGCGCCACGCTCGTCAACGGCCGCGGCGACGTGCTGGGCTTCGGCGGCCAGGTGATGAAGAACGTGGCAGGCTACGACGTATCGCGCGTGCTCGCGGGTTCGCTCGGCACGCTGGGCGTGATTGCCGAAGTGAGCCTCAAGGTGCTCCCCGTCGCGCCCGCCGAGGCCACGCTGGCCTTTGAGGGCAGCCAGATCGACGCCCTGCGCCTGCTCAACGAGTGGGGCGGGCGGCCGTTGCCGTTGAATGCGAGCTGCTGGTCGGAGGATGCAGGCATCGGCAGGCTGCGGCTGCGCTTGCGCGGCGCGGTGGCCGCGGTCGAAGCCGCCTGCGCGCATCTGGGCGGCGAGCGCGTGGACAACGCCGCCGCCGCTGCCGGATGGCAAGCGCTGCGCGATCAGCAGCATGCCTGGTTCACTGCCGATGACGCTGCAGGCGCCGCGCTTTGGCGTCTGGCGGTGCCGCAGACGGCGCCAGTGCTCGCCCTGGGCAACGTCGGCGCGCCGCTGATCGAATGGCACGGCGGACAGCGCTGGTACAAGGCCCCGCCCGAGCAGGCGTCGCTCATCCGCGAAGCGGCGCATGCAGCAGGTGGGCATGCCACGCTGTTCAGGATGCTTCCTGCTTCTGCCGCAGCAGCAAGTGCAGGCGCCCCGCGCTTCGACGCGTTGAGCGCTCCCGTTGCGCGCATCCACCATGCCCTGATGCGCGAGTTCGATCCCCACGGCCTCTTCGACCGCGCCCGGCTTCTCGCGGACGCCTGAGCTCCTGCGATTCGACACCTCATTTCTCTCCATGCAAACCGAGCTCGCTCCCGAATTCCGCGACACCGACGATGGCCGCGAGGCCGAAGCCATCCTGCGCAAGTGCGTGCACTGCGGCTTCTGCACCGCCACCTGTCCCACGTACCAGCTGCTCGGCGACGAGCTCGATGGGCCGCGCGGCCGCATCTACCTGATCAAGCAGGTGCTCGAAGGCAAGGCGCCGACGCGCAGCACCCAGCTGCACCTGGACCGGTGCCTGACCTGCCGCAACTGCGAAACCACCTGCCCGAGCGGCGTGCAGTACGGTCACCTGGTCGACATCGGCCGCAAGATCGTCGACGAGAAAGTGCCGCGCCCCGCCATGGAATCGGCCACGCGCTGGCTGCTGAAGGAAGGGCTGCCGTCGCCGCTCTTCGGCCCAGCGATGGCACTTGGCCAATCGGTGCGAGGCCTGTTGCCCGAGGCGCTCAAGGCCAAGGTGCCCCCGAAGCAGGAGGCCGGCGCCTGGCCTACCGCTACGCATGCGCGCAAGATGCTGATGCTCGCGGGCTGCGTTCAGCCATCGATGATGCCCAACATCAACAGTGCGACGGCGCGCGTGCTCGATGCCGCGGGCATCCAGACAGTGATCGCGAAGGAGGCGGGCTGCTGCGGCGCCGTCAAGTTCCACCTCAACGACCAGGAAGGCGGCAAGGCGCAGATGCGCGCCAACATCGACGCTTGGTGGCCGCAGGTCGAACGGGGCCCGGAGGCCGGCGGCGTCGAAGCCATCGTGATGAACGCCTCGGGCTGCGGCGTGACCGTGCGCGAGTATGGGCACATCCTCCGCAGCGATCCGGCCTATGCCGCCAAGGCGGCGCGCATCAGCGACATGACGCGCGATTTGAGCGAACTGCTGCCCTATCTCGTGCCCGCGCTCAAGTCGCGCGTGCGGCCGCCGGACGGCGTGGTGGCCTACCATCCGCCCTGCACGCTGCAGCACGGCCAGAAGCTGCGAGGCGGGGTCGAGACGCATCTGCGCGCGCTCGGCTTCGACGTGCGCGTGGCCATGAACGAGTCGCACCTGTGCTGCGGTTCGGCCGGCACCTACTCGGTGCTGCAGCCCGAACTGGCCTACCCGCTGCGCGACCGCAAGCTCGGCCACCTGCGGCAGCTGCAGCCGAGCGTCATCGCCTCGGCCAACATCGGCTGCATCACGCATCTGCAAAGCGGCAGCCCGGAAACGCCGGTGCGCCACTGGGTCGAGCTACTGGACGCGGCCCTGGCGGCGGCCTGATCGCACACCGAAGAGCGCCCTGGTCCGACTCGCGCGGGGGCCGTTCGCGGGGCATCATGGCCGCACCGTTTTTCCCAGGAGCCTGCCTCATGTCTTCCATTCAAGCTTTCATCGTTTCGAAGAAGTTGCGGCGTGCCTTGCTGGCCTGCGCCTGCGCGGCCTGCGCGGCCGGCGCCTTCGGGGCAGCCCACGCACAGTCGGCCATGCCGCAGTGGAAGGGCGAGGGCGCGGTGCGTTATGTCTGCGGCGGCATCGGTTCGGACGAATCGAACGCCATGCGCGCCGCCATGAAGGATCATCCGCTCGCGCTGCTTTTTGCGCGCGCCGATGGCGCTTACCTGGCGGACGTGCAGGTCGACATCAAGGGTGCCGACGGCGCACCATCGCTGGCCTTGCGCGCCAGCGGACCGGTCTGCCTGGTCGACATTCCGGCTGGCCGCTACACCATCGATGCCACCACGACCGGCGGCGATGCCAAGAGCCAATCGGTGACGGTGGGCGGCGGCTCTAAGACCGCCAGCTTCCGCTTCTGAGCGAGCGCCTCAGCCCGCCGCCAGCGCGGCCTCGATGTCGCGCGTGAGAGAGGCGGGCGTGTCCAGCGGCGCATAGCGCTTTCGCACTTGCCCGTCGCGCCCCACCAGGAACTTGGTGAAGTTCCACTTGATGGCCGTGCTGCCCAGGAGGCCCGGTTTCTCCTTGGTGAGCCACTGATAGAGCGGCGTCGCGTTGCTGCCGTTGACGTCGATCTTTTCCATCATCGGAAAGCTCACGCCGTAGTTGGTGGTGCAGAACGCGCCGATTTCCTCGTTGGTGCCCGGGTCTTGCGAGCCGAACTGGTTCGACGGAAAACCCAGCACCACCAGCCCCTTGTCGGCGTACTTTTCGTGCAGTTCCTCGAGCCCGGCAAACTGCGGCGTGAAGCCGCATTGGCTGGCCGTGTTGACGATCAGCAGCACCTTGCCCTTGAAGGCGGAAAGCTTCACGTTCTTGCCGTCGATCCGGTTGGCTTCGAAGTCGTAGATGCTGGCCATGAAAGTACCTCAGGTGGGAGACGAAAGGCGATCATCGCCCTCTGCGGGGGTTCGCGCAAACGCCGACCACACGGCCGCCAGAACGATCAGTGCGCCGCCGGCCAGGATGCGCGGATCCATCTGCGCCGCGCCCAGCGCCACCGACGAAACGCTGGCGAACAACACCTCCGAGAGCATGATGACTGCGGTGGCGCTGGCCGCCAAGCGGGCCGCACCGTACTGCAGGCAGACGTTGGCCACCACGAAGCCCGTGCCCAGCAAGGCGGCCCATCCGATCCAGCCCGGCGTGGCCGCGAGGGGCGAGTTGAAGGCACCCAGCAAAGTGCCGCTCGCCGCGGCGATGCCCGCCACCAGCGCGCAACCGCCGAACATCGCCAGGGCGCGCGATTCGCCGGGTGCGCCATGCAGGTGGCGCAGCAGAATGTTGGTAACCGCAAAGCTGAACCCGGCCGCCACGCCCAGCCAGTCCGGCAGGCTCGAAGGCACGGGCCAGTCGACACCTGGCGCCTTGAGCACCACCACCACGCCGGTGAGCGCCAGCGTCACCCGCGCGAGCGCGCCCGCCGTCGGCCGCTCGCCCAGCACCGCCCAGCCCAGCAGCACGCTCCACAGCGGCATCAGATAGAAAAGCAGCACCACGCGCACCACGTCGCCCTGCGTCACGGCCCAGTTGAAACCAAGGTTGGTGAAACCCGCCGCCAGGCCCAGCGCCACCAGCATCGGGAACGCCGTGAAGCCGCGCCAGGCTTGCCGGCGAAAGAAGCCCATGGCTAGCGAGATCGCCACGTAGATCAGACACGTGGTCCACACCGGATGCAGTCCGTGGCTTTCGATGTGCCGGAACGGGAACCACGAAACGCCCCAGACGAAGGCATTAAAAATCAGTGCAAGTGCTGGCATGAAGGCGGGGATTTTCGTGGAACACCGTGGAACCGGTTTTGCCGGGCCACCGGTGTTGCCCCCGGTGAGGAGGTGGGCGAAGCGACACGAAGTGCGCGCAGCCTGGGGGAGGTCAATGGTGCTTGTCGCTGCGCGCGATGGCGAGCAGGTGCTGGACTTCTTCGGGGTACTTGCGCAGGTTGTGATGGTGCCAGCGCTGGATGAGCCACATGCAGCCGGCCACCACGCCGCCGAAGGCGCCGATGGCCGCGAAGGCCGAGAGGCCGAGGCCGGTGCAAGCGCTGTAGAAGCCGCCGAGCAGCAGGATGCAAGCCTGCTCGTTGAAGTTTTGCACGGCGATGGAGCGGCCCGCGCCCATCAGGTTGTGGCCGCGGTGCTGCAGCAGTGCGTTCATCGGCACCACCAGGAAGCCGCCCAATCCGCCCAGCAGGATGAGGAAAGGAACGGCGATCCAGACGTTGCTGATCAGGTTCATGCTGATGACCAGCAGGCCCATGCCGATGCCCATGGGAATCACGCGCGTGGCCATGTCCAGGCGCATGCGCATCGACGCGACGATGGCTCCCACCGCCATGCCGATGGTGACCACGCCGGTGAGCGCCGTGGCCTGCGTCGTGTTGTAGTTGAGGGCGAGCGCGGCCCAGGCCAGCACGATGTACTTGAGGTTGGCGCCCGCTCCCCAGAAAAGCGTGGTGGTGGAAAGCGAGATCTGGCCGAGCTTGTCGCGCCACAGGCGTGAGTTGCAGTGCCAGAAATCGGGCAGCAGCGAGACCATGTTGCGCGCCAGGCCGTGCGAGGGGTTGGTGCGCAGCGGCCGCATCTCGACGCCGGTGTGCGGGATGCGCGTGTTGAACCAGGCCGCCAGCGCATAGACGAAGATCAGAACCGAGATGGCCGCCTCGGCCGGCGAATCGATGCCGGTATTGATCATTGGCAAGTCGATGGCAAGGAGCTGGCTCGAAACCGCATGGCCCACCAGCGAACCGCCGAGCACGATGCCCAGGAGAATCGAAGCGATCGTCAGGCCTTCGATCCAGCCGTTGGCCTTGACCAGCTGCGACGCCGGCAGCAGCTCGGTCAGGATGCCGTACTTGGCCGGGGAATAGGCCGCGGCGCCAAGTCCCACGATCGAGTAAGACAACAGCGGATGCGAGCCGAACAGCATCATCAGGCAGCCGATCACCTTGATGGCATTGCTGATGAACATCACCCGCCCCTTCGGCAAGGCGTCGGCGAAGGCGCCCACCAGCGGCGCCAGCACCACGTAGAAGACCGCGAAGATCGGCACCAGGGCAGCGCGCTGCCATTCGGCCGATCCCGTGCTTCGCATGAGCTCGACAGCCACGACGAAGATCGCGTTGTCGGCCAGCGACGAAAAGAACTGGGCCGACATGATCGTGTAGAAACCGCGCTTCATCGATGGGCTGGCTGGCCAGGAAGATTGCTGGCAGTAGTGAGAAAGTGTCGCGACTTTTGGCGAATGGGCGGTTATAGCATGGGGGTACGACGGATAAATCAGCGTTGCCACCCTGGACGGCCCTGCTTCCGAAGGTGCTAAAACCCCGTCTTCACCATCCGACATTTGCCATGCCGCGTCCCATTCTCGCCACTGTCCACACCGCCGCGCTCCGTCACAACCTCGATCGGGCCCGGCGCGCCGCGGTCGATGCCCGCGTCTGGGCCGTGGTCAAGGCCAATGCCTATGGCCACGGCATCGAGCGCGTCTACGAGGGCCTGCGCGGCGCCGACGGCTTTGCCCTCCTCGACCTGGCCGAAGCCGAACGCGTGCGCGCCCTCGGCTGGCGCGGCCCGGTGCTGCTGCTCGAAGGCGTGTTCGACGCGCGCGACCTGGAGCTGTGCTCGCGCCTGGACCTGTGGCACACGGTGCATTGCGACGAGCAGATCGACATGCTCGCGGCCCACAAGACGCTCAAGCCGCAGCGCGTGTTCCTCAAGATGAACTCCGGCATGAACCGCCTGGGCTTTGCGCCCGAGCGCTTCGGCTCCGCCTGGACGCGCCTGAACGCGCTGCCGCAGGTCGACGAGATTTCTCTGATGACGCATTTCAGCGACGCCGACGGCGCGCGCGGCATCGCGCACCAGATGGCGGTGTTCGAGCGCGTCACGCACGACCTGCCGGGCGAGCGCTCCGTGGCCAACAGCGCAGCCACCCTGCGCCATGCCGAAAAGACCCGCGGCGACTGGGTGCGCCCCGGCATCCTGCTGTACGGCAGCGCGCCCGACTTCCCGCAGCACGACGCTGCGCATTGGCAGCTGCAGCCCACCATGACGCTCTCGACAAAATTGATCGGGGTGCAGACGCTCCAGGCCGGCGACACCATTGGCTACGGCTCCAACTTCACGGCCGAGGGGCCACTCACCATCGGCGTAGCGGCGGTCGGCTATGCCGACGGGTATCCGCGCCATTGCAACACCGGCACGCCGGTGCTGGTGAACGGCGTGCGCACCCGCATGGTGGGCCGCGTGAGCATGGACATGATCACCGTCGACCTCACGCCGGTGCCCGACGCGAAGTTCGGCACCGAGGTCACGCTGTGGGGCCGCTCGGCCGTGACCGGGGCGGTACTGCCCATCGACGAGGTCGCGCAGGCGGCCGGCACCGTCGGCTACGAACTCATGTGCGGCGTGGCGCCACGCGTGCCCTTCGCTCCGGCCGAAGCCGAATGAAGGTGCTCTCCAACTGGCGCTCGGTGCGCCTGTGGGAGACACAGCTCGAGCGCGACCTGCACCGCAACTACAGCCTGCGCACGCACGGCATCCTGATCGGCAGCTTCACGCTGCTCTTGATGTGGGGCGTGTCGGCGCTGCAGATGCACGTGCTCGACGTGCAGTCGCTGGCGGTGCGCTATTTCCTCACGCTGGGCGTCGGCTACCTTGGCCATTTGCTGGTGCTGCGCTGGTGGGCCAGGCGGCTGGTCGAGAACCGGGCCGACTTCAACGTCGACGGGGGCGACATCGCCGATGCGGCTGACTTCGCGCTCGATGCGGGCGGCAGCAGCCCGGCAAGCAGCGCCGAAGGCAGCGTACTGTCCGACGCAGCCAGCGGTGCGCTCGACGTGGCGGGCGCCGCCGACGAAGGCGCCATTGTGGTGGTGCCGGTGGTCGCCATCTTCCTGATCTGCACCGCCATCGTGCTCGGCGCCGGCTCGCTGGTGCTGCTTTACTTCAGCTGGGACGCGCTGCTGGCCGTGGCCGTCGAGGTGGCGTTCTCATACGTGTCGGCGCGCGCCGCGGTGCGCGTGGCGCGCGAGGGCTGGCTGATGGCGGCCGTGCGCTTGACCTGGAAGCCGCTGCTCGGCGCAGTGATCTGTGCCGTGGCTCTGGGCGCCGTACTCGACCACTTCATGCCCCAGGTCAACTCCTTGCCCGAGGCCGTGCGGGTCCTGCTGAAAAAGCATTGAGCTTCTTCCGGCCGTCGCCCTGGGCGGCCAGCGCGTCCAGCAGGTGGTCGATCAGCACCCGGCACTTGGGCACGGTGAAGCGGCTGGGCGGATAGAGGATGTAGGCGTGCCCGCGGTAGCTGCCCTGGAACTCCCAGTCGGCCAGCACCCGCACAACGCGGCCGTCCTCCAAGGCCTCCTGCGCCATGAAGGCCGGCACGCAGGCCACGCCCAGGCCCGCGAGCGCGGCTTCGAGCCGCATCTCGCTGTGGTTGGAGACATAGCGGCCCCGCACCACCACCTCGGCTTCGTCTTCATCGCCCTTTTTGAAGCGCCAATGGTTGTCCCGCTCGTGCTCGCCGAGCGAGAGGCAGCTGTGCGCGAGCAGGTCGCGCGGGTGTTCGATGGTGTCGCCCTCTGCCAGGTAGCGCGGCGAGGCGCACAGGATGTGCGCGACCGACATCAGCTGCCGCGCCACCAGCCCTTCGGGCGGCTTCGTCGTCAGCCGCACCACCAGGTCCACGCCTTCGCGGATCGGATCGATGTCGCGGTCGTCCACGATGAGCTGCACGTCGACCTCGGGATGGCGCTGCAGGAAGTCGAGGATGTGCGGATGCAGCACGCGCCGCGCAAAGGCCTTCGGCGCGCTGATGCGCACCAGCCCGCTCGGCTTCTTCGAGAACTGCTGAGCGATGTCCATCGTGCCTTGCGCCGCAAGCACCAGTTCGCGGCAGTGTGCGAAGGCCTCGACGCCGGGCTCGGTCAGACGCAGCTGGCGCGTGGTGCGCTGGATCAGCTGCACGCCGATTTCCTTTTCCAGCCGCTTCACCTGCCGGCTCGTGGCCGACGGCGTCATGCCCAGCAGATCGGCGGCCGCGGAGAAGCTGCCCAGCTCGGCGACCCGCAGGAAGGTCACCATCTCCGGCAGCACTTTGAGAAATGAATTCGTTCCCACGGCGCAAAGGTCCTGTTCCGGCCGAAGGCTGTTCGGCCCGTGTGATGCCCGGAACAATTCTTTCCTTCATTGTTCAGGACGATGGGCCGACAGTATGGATTCAAAGCAGGTGCGCGGCATCGCCCCGGCCGCATGGGGCGAGAGAAGGTGGGCCGGCATCGGCGCCGCCGAGATCATGCTGCTGCTCGTGGCGGCCGTGTGGGGCGGCAGCTATGCGGTGGCCAAGCAGGCCACGCAGCAGTTGCCCGTGCTGGAGTTCATCGCGCTGCGCTTCGGGCTGACCTTCGTCGTGCTGCTGCCGGCGCTCAAGCCGCTCTTCAACGCGCAATGGCGGCAAGGCGTTGCGGTGGGCGGCCTGCTCGGCGCCAACCTGCTGGCGATCTTCGTCTGCGAGACCTTCGGCGTGTCGCTCACCACGGCGAGCAATGCCGCGTTCCTGATCAGCCTGTGCGTGGCGCTCACTCCTTTGGTCGAATGGTGGCTGCTCGGGCAGCGGCCGGAACAGCGCGTGTTCTGGGCAGCGGGCCTGTCGGCGGCGGGCGCTGCCATGCTGTCGGCCACCTCGCCCACGGACATCTCGGTGGGGTGGGGCGACGGCCTGATGGTGATCGCCGCTTTCCTGCGTGCCGTGATGGTCTGCATGACGCGGCGGCTCGCCGGCCGTCATTCGATGCCGGCACTGACGCTGACGGCGGTGCAGTCGGGCGTGATGGCGCTCGGCGCGGCGGTGCTGTCGCTCGCCGCGTCGAAGGGCGCGTGGCACATGCCGCCCACCACGGCCTCCTTCTGGTGGGGCATGACTTACCTCGTGCTGCTGTGCACGGTTTTCGCGTTCTTCGCGCAGAACCATGCGGCCTCGCGTTCGAGCCCGAGCCGGGTGTCGCTGCTGATGGGGAGCGAGCCGGTGTTCGGGGCGTTGATCGCGGTGTATGGGTTCGGGGAGACGGTCGGGGCCTGGGGCTGGGCCGGCGGATTGCTGATCGTGGTGGCGGCCTGGTGGGTGACGATGCCGCGAAAACCTGTGACGGGTTGAAGGTGGACGTGGAGCGCCCAATCAATACAGGCCAAGCTGCCGCAGCTTCAAGCGCGCGAGGCCTAGCAGCGCATCGGTGAACGGCGTGGCCACTCCGGTCAGCTCGCCCAGCTCGCGCACCACGGTGACCAGCGCATCGAGCTCCACCGACCGGCCGGCTTCCACGTCCTGCAGCATCGAGGTCTTGAACGCGCCGAGCTTCATCGTCACCGCATGCCGGTCTTCCGGGCTCTGCGTGATCTCGATGCCGATGCGCCGTCCGATCTCCTTCGCCTCGAGCATCACGGCCGAGATGAAGCCGCGCACGTAGTCGTCGCCCATGATCAGGTCTGTGGTGACGCCGGTCATCGCGCTGATCGGGTTGACCGTCATGTTCCCCCAGAGCTTGAACCACACGTCCTTCTGGATCTGCGGCGACAGCGTGGTGTCGAAGCCGGCGCTCTTGAGCAGCGCGACGAGCTTCTGCACGCGCAGCGTGGCTTCGCCCGAGGGCTCGCCCACGATCAGCCCGTTGCCGAAGTGATGCCGCACTACGCCGGGGCCGTCGAGCGAGCAGCTCGCATGCACCACGCAGCCGATCACGTTGCGCGTGGGAATGGCCCTGGCGATCGCGCCGTCGGGGTCGACGGCTGCCAAACGGTGGCCGGTGATGGCCCCGCCGAAGCCGCCTTCCAGAAACCACCACGGCACACCGTTCATTGCTACCAGCACAATCGTGTCGGGTCCGATCAGCGGCCCGATGCGCTCGGCCACCCCGGCCAGCGCAGGCGCCTTCACGGCGATGACCACGAGGTCTTGCACGCCCAGCGATTCGGGCTCGGCCACTGCGTTGACGGGCACGCGCATGCGCACGTCGCCGCGCATCAATGAAAGGCCATCGCGCTGCAGCGCGTCGAGCGTGGCGCCGCGCGCCACCACGTTGAGGCGCTCGCCGGCTTGCGCAAGGCCGGCGCCGATCCATCCGCCGATGGCGCCGGCGCCGTAGATGCAAATCTTCATGAAGGAGGCCGCCTTAGTTTCTGTAGCTCGGATCGATACGGTCCACCTGGCGCACCAGGGCATCGAACACATCCTGCCCCGCGCCATGCTCGGGGCTGAACTGCAGCGCGTCGCGCGTGCAGCGCTGCGCGATGTCCTCGCTCACCGGAATGGCCGCGCCCATCGAGAAGGTCGCCATCTGGATCTCGCAGGCGCGTTGCAGCGTCCACAGAATCGCGAAGGTCTGCGGCAACGTTTGCCCCCAGGCCAGCAGGCCATGGTTGCGCAGGATCACCGCGTTGCGGTTCCCGATGCTCCTGAGCAGGCGCGGGCCTTCGTCGGCATGGATGGTGATGCCCTCAAAGTCGTGGTACGCCACCATGCCGTGCAGCTGCGCGGTATAAAAATTGGTCTGCTGCAGGCCGCCCTGCAGGCAGGCCACGGCCACGCCGGCCGTGGTGTGCGTGTGCATCACGCAGTGGGCGCCCGGCAGGCCGTCATGAATGGCGGCGTGGACCGTGAAGCCGGCCGGGTTCACCGGATGGCTCGAACCGTCGAGCACCTTGCCCTGCAGGTCGATCTTCACCAGGTTGCTGGCCGTGACCTCGCTGTAGTGCAGCCCGAAGGGGTTGATGAGGAACTGCTTCTCTCCACCCGTCACGCTGTCGGGCAGCCGCAGCGTGATGTGGTTGTAGATCATCTCGGTCCAGCCCAGCATCGCGAAGACGCGATAGCAGGCCGCAAGCTGTTCGCGCGCGGCGCGCTCGTCCGGATGGATCGAGGGATGGACCAGCGCCGATGGCGCGATGGTGACGGGTGCGTTCATTGCAGTTCCTTTCAGATGGTTTGCTCCACGTCTTCCTGCGGGAAACACCGCGGAACCGGCTTTGCCGGGCCGCTGGTGTTGCCCCCTTGAGGGGGGAGTCGAGCTACACGAAGTGAGCGAGGTACGGGGGTGGGTCATCCCTCCGCTGTGAAGCCGACCTCTTTCACGATCGGCGCCCACTTGGCGGTGTCTTTCTTGAGCAGATCGGTCAATTCGCCCGGCGTGGAGGACATGGCTTCCAGCCCGAAGGTGCCGAGCCCGTCGATCACGTCCTTCTGCGCGAGTGCGTTCTTCATGGCGGTGTTCAGCCGCGCGACCAGTTCCGGAGATGCCTTGGCGGGCAGGAAGAACGCGAACCATTCGCTGTGCGCCATGTCGTGGATGCCTTGCTCGCCGAAGGTCGGCACGTCGGGTGCGAAGCGGCTGCGCTTGGCGCCGGAGACGCCCAGGATGCGCACCTTGCCCGAGGCCAGGTGCTGCGTGATGTCGCCGATGGGTCCCGACACGGCCGAGATGTTGCCGCCCAGGAGGTCGAGCATGGCCGGCTGCGTGCCGCGGTAGGCCGCGTGCTTGAGCTCTGCGCCGCCCTTCTTGCCCAGCAGCGCGCCGATGAAGTGCGGCGTGGAACCCGCGGCGGGCGAACCGAAGTTGGCGCCGGCCGGATTGGCCTTGGCCCAGGCCAGGAACTCAGGCACCGTCTTCACGCTGGCCGGCACCGCGGGCCCGACCGCAAAGCCGAAGTCGAAGATGCACGCGATGCTGACCGGCGTGAGGTCGACCATCGGGTCGTACGGCAGCTTCTTGTAGATGTGCGGGTAGATCGTGAGGATCGAGGTCGGCGTCTGCAGGATGGTGGTGCCGTCGGCCGGCCGACCCTTCACGTAGCTCACGGCAATCTGCCCGCCCGCGCCGGTGCGGTTTTCCACGACGGCGGCCTTGGCGTACTCGGGACTGAGTTTTTGCGCAATGCGGCGGCAGGTGGTGTCCGAGGTGCCGCCGGCTGCAAAGCCGGTGACGATGGTGGCTGTTTCGATCGAGGCTTGCGCGAAGGCGTGCTGGCCCAGGCTCGCGAGCAGCGCCGAGGCGCCGGTTGTCTGCAGCATGTGGCGGCGGGTGAAGGTCATGGTTTGTCTCCGGGTGTGATAGTGATTTCAGCGGCTACGACTCGTCGCGCAGCCAGGTGACTGCGCCCGAATGGGTCACGGCGCCCTGGTGGGCCGGGCGCACGGTGAGGGCATATTTTTCCAGCAAGCCGCGGTGCGGGGCCCCCGCGTTTACCTGACGTTCGGACAGCCGGCGCGCGATGTCTTCCGCCGCCAGTTCCACCGAAATGCTGCGCGCCTCGGCCCGCGCGTCGATGGCCACGATGTCGCCATCGCGCAGTGCCGCGATCGGTCCGCCGTCGGCTGCTTCGGGCCCCGCATAGCCGATGCACAGGCCACGTGTGGCGCCAGAAAAACGCCCGTCGGTCAGGAGCGCCACCTTGTCGCCCATGCCTTGGCCGTAGAGCAGGGCAGTGATGCCCAGCATCTCGCGCATGCCGGGGCTTCCTCTCGGGCCTTCGTTGCGGATCACGATGACGTCGCCTGCTTCGTAGCGGCGGTTCTGCACGGCGGCCTGGGCTTCTTCCTCGGACTCGAAGACGCGCGCCGGGCCGCGGTGCATCAGCGTCTGGAGGCCCGCGGTCTTGAGCAGCGCGCCGTCGGGGCAGAGGTTGCCCTTGAGCACCGCGAGGCCGCCGTCGCGCGTGATCGGGTTGCCGGCAGCGCGCACCACGCGCCCATCGGGCGCGGCGGCATCGGCCAGCTCTTCGGCCATGGTGCGGCCGGTGAAGGTGAGTGCGTCGCCGTGCAGGAAGCCCTGATCCATCAGCGTGCGAAGAATGACGCCCGCGCCGCCGATGTAAAACACGTCGCGCGCCAGGTACTGCCCGCCCGGCCGCAAGTCGGCGATGAGCGGCGTCCGCGCGAAGATCTCGGCCACGTCATCGAGGTGGAACTTGATGCCCGCCTCGTGCGCGATGGCCGGCAGGTGCAGCGCCGCATTGGTGGAGCCGCCCGTGGCCGACACCACGGCGCAGGCGTTTTCGAGCGCCTTGCGCGTGACGATGTCGCGCGGCAACGGACTGTCGCCCATCACCGCCTTCATCAGGTTCTTCGCGGCGCGGCGCATCAGCGGCGCTCGCTCACTGAACACCGCCGGCACCATGCTCGAGCCGATGGGCGCGAGGCCCAGCGCCTCGGACAACATGCCCATGGTGTTGGCCGTGAACTGGCCTGCGCAGGCGCCGGCAGTGGGCAAGCAGGCACGACTCATCGCGTCGAGTTCACCGTGCGTGGCGGTGCCGGCCAGCACCTTGCCGATGGTCTCGTAGGTGTCGACCACGTTGAGGTCACGGCCATCGGGGCCAGGCATCTGCCCGGGCAGTGCCGAGCCGCCATGGACGAACACGCTCGGCACATTGCATCGCACCATGCCCATCATCAAACCCGGCAGGTTCTTGTCGCAGGCGCCGATGGCAAAGATACCGTCCCACTGATGGCCGCGCGTCGAGGCCTCGACGCTGTCGGCAATCAGCTCGCGCGAGATCAGCGAGAAGCGCATGCCCGAATGCGCCATGGTGAGCCCGTCGCTCACCGACACCACCGGGCATTCGTGCGGCGTGCCGCCGCCCGCATAGATGCCGGTCTTGGCGTGCTGCGCCTGCTCGCGCAGGTTGAGGTTGCAGGGGCTCATCTCGCCGCCCGTGTGGAACACGCCAATGTGCGGCCGCTCGATGTCCTCGTCGTCCTGGCCCAGCGCGTGCAGAAAGCTGCGCGTGGTCGCGCGGATCGTGCCTTCGCGGATGGTGGCGGAGCGAAAGCGCTTGGGTTCGGTCGGAGAAGTCATGGCGCAGGCAAACGAACTGTTTTCAATAGCCGTTGGGCGTCACTGCGCTTGCGGCGGTCTTGTATTTGGACGCCAGCTGCTTCGCCGCCGCCGTGAGCAGGGTGGTGTCGACGCCCACCGCCACGAACTGCGCGCCCGCGGCGAGCCACTTGCGCGCCTGCTCCTCGGTGGTCGAGAGAATGCCCGGCGCCTTGCCGGCCTTGCGGATGCGCGCAATGGCGTCGGCGATCACCGCCTGCACCTCGGGGTGGTTCGGCTGGCCCACGAAGCCCATCGACGCCGACAGGTCGGCCGGACCGATGAACACGCCGTCCACACCCGGCGTGGCCGCGATGGCGTCGAGGTTCTTCATCGCTTCGACGGTCTCGGCCTGCACCAGCAGGCAGGTCTGGGCGTTGGCTTCGTGCAGGTAGCCGGGATAGGCCTGCCAGCGCGAGGCGCGCGCGAGGGCGCTGCCCATGCCGCGGATGCCTTCGGGCGGATAGCGCATGCCCTGGACCATGCGCGCCGCCTGTTCGGCGGTATCGACCATCGGCACCAGGATGGTCTGCGCACCGATGTCCAGGTACTGCTTGAGCAGCGTGGTGTCGCCCACCGGAACCCGCACCACGGGGTGCGAGCGCTCCGATTCGGGCTGTGCCGACCACGCGCTCGAGATGCCCTGCAACTGCGCGAGCACCGAGCGCACGTCGTTGGGCGCGTGCTCGCCGTCGAGCAGCAGCCAGTCGTAGCCAGTGCCCGCAAGAATCTCGGCCACATAGCCGTCGGCCAGTCCGACCCAGAGGCCGATCTTCTGCTCGCCGGCCCGCATGGCCTGCTTGAAGGTGTTGAGAGGTGTGTGCATGGAGCGTCTTTCAGACAAAGCGGAAGGCGATGCTGCCTAGGGGACCGTAGTCGGCGTGGAAGGTGTCGCCGGGCACGGCGGTGGTGGGCCGGGTGAACGACCCGCCGAGCACCACCTCGCCGGCTTCGAGGTGTTCGTCCCACGGCGCGAGCTTGTTCGCGAGCCAGGCCACGCCGGTGGCGGGGTGGTTGAGCACGGCCGCGGCCACGCCCGACTCCTCGATCACGCCGTTCTTGTAGAGCAGCGCGCTCACCCAGCGCAGGTCGACCGCGTCGGGCTTCACCGGACGGCCACCCATCACGATGCCGGCGTTGGCCGCGTTGTCGGCGATGGTGTCGAACACCTTGCGCGGCGCCTTGGTGTGGCGGTCGAACTGTTCGATGCGTGCATCGATGATCTCGATGGCGGGAACCACGTAGTCGGTGGCTGCCAACACGTCGAAGATCGTGACGTTCGGGCCCTGCAGCTTCTTGCCGAGGATGAAGGCCAGCTCCACCTCGATGCGCGGCGCGATGAAGCGCTTGAACGGAATGTCGCTGCCTTGCTCGAAGAACATGTCGTCGAGCAGGGTGCCGTAGTCGGGCTCGGTGATCTGGCTGGACAACTGCATGGCCCGTGAGGTGAGCCCGATCTTGTGGCCCTTCACGGTGCGGCCCTCGGCGATCTTGGCCTTGACCCATTCGCGCGAGATGGCATAGCCGTCTTCCACCGTCATCTCGGGAAAGCGCTTGGAAAAGTGCTCGACCTGCACGCGCGATTTTTCGCTTTCGTGCAGCTCGGCCGCGAGCCTGGCAATGGTTTCGGCGGTGAGCATGGTTTCTTTACTGCTGCTTGTTGAAGAGGGGGTGCAGGTTGCTGTGCTTGCCGTCGTACACCTGGCCGGGGCTTTCGTCGATCTGCAGAGTGATGCCGATGTGGCGCTTGCTGAAGATGGGCTCGAAATGTGCGCGCACATCCGCCAGCAGTTCGTCGCCGGCATTCTTCTTCACGGCTTCGGAGCGCCCCGCGGCCATGCGGATGTTGAGGTACACGAAGGCGTAGTCGGCTTTGCCGTCGGCCACCGCATAGTGCGCAGCCGGGTAAGCCAGCACGCGTGTGCCGCCGACGGGAAACACCGGCTGCCCGGCTTCGTCGCGCTGCCTCAGCATGGTGTCGGCCAACGTGTGGCAAAGCGCCGTCATGTCGGTCTCGGCTTCGATGTTGGGCGTGTAGAGGATCACGAGGTGCGGCATGTGGGTGTTCCGTTCATTCGATCGACATCGTCGCGGCAGTGCATGTCACCGCGAAGATCGGGATGGCCTTCATGTGCAGGATCTCGCCCTTGCCGCGCGCGGCCGCGGCCACGCTCAGGAAGGTGCGGATCTCGAAGCCGCCCTGGCCGGCTTCGCGGTAGGTGGCTTCGTCGTTGTAGTCGTCCTGCGAGAGCAGCGCTTCGCGGTCGTTGGCGCACCAGCGGCGCATGAACTCGGCGTCCCACTCGGCATTGACCTTGCCCGAATCGGGCGTGGCCGGCCAATGCGAGATGCCGCCGGTACCCACCAGCGCAATGCGCTCGGGCGCCTTGTCGCAGGCGCGGCGCAATGCCTCGCCAAAGGCCCAGGCGCGATGCAGCGGCGTGAGCGGCGGACCCTGGCAGTTGATGTTCACGGGGATGACTTTGGTGTCGAAGTTCGGCGTCAGGAAGTGGAGTGGCACCATGATGCCGTGGTCGAATTTCCATTCTTCCGCGTAGGCCACGTCCACGGTCTGCATCACCTCGCGGATGAGGCGCTGCGAAAGCGCGGCGTCGCCGGGCACCTTCGTCTTCTCGATGCCCAGCCACTTCGGGTCCTCGATCGGGCCCTCGTAGCTGTCGGCCATGCCCATTGCATACGCCGGCATGTTGTTCATGAAGAAGTTCGCGAAGTGTTCGGCCGCGACCACGATCACCGCATCGGGCTTCGTCGCGCGCATCGCTTCGCCGAAGCGATGGAACTGCGCGTGAAATTCGTCCTTCACCGCCGGGTCGGCCAGGTGGGCGCGTCCGGTGATGCCGGGGGCGTGGCTGCACACGCCTGCAAAAACCAAGCTCATACGCCTGCCACCTTTTCGTCTGTGCCCGTTGTCATGGCATAAATTCCTGCACGCACCGGACCGTATTTGCGCACGCCTTCGCGCATCGCTTCGAGGTAGTCGGCCCATGCAATGCCGAGCAGTGGTGCGAAGTGCATGAGCAGTTGTCCGTTGCAGCCCAGTACGTAGAGCTTGCCGATGTCGCCCTGGTCGATGGCTTCGCGCTCTTCGTCGTTGAGGTCATAGGTAGCCAGCAACTCGACACGTGTGTCGCCGCCTTCCGCATAGCGGCGTTGCACGTCGGTATCGCGGTTGAGCGCGAACAGAAATTTCTGCATGGCGTACAGGCTCATTGCTGGTGCCTTGTATCTTCTTTCGGGGCGCGTGCACAGGCCACCGGGTACTCCCCTCCGCGAATGTCCCCCGGCCTGCGGCCTCCTCCTTTATTTCGCTGCGGGGAGCACCCGGCGCCCTGTGCACACTGGACGCTGCGGTTGTTCCGCTCGATCAACCACCGCTCTGAACAACGCTCCCGTCGATGGGGTGCCTTGCGCAGCGAAATAAAGGGGGAGGCCGCAGGCCGGAGGACATTCGCGGAGCAAGGTACCCCGTCGGCGAGATCGCACCCAAGGCTATACATCTCACAGGCCCCAATGCGGAATATGGTGCGAACCCATTGAAACCGCAACGTTCTTTGGTTCACAAAACACTTCGTAGCTCCAGGTGCCGCCCTCGCGCCCCGTCCCCGAGGCCTTGGTGCCGCCGAAGGGCTGGCGCAGGTCTCGCACGTTCTGGCTGTTGACGAAGCACATGCCGGCCTCCACCGCAGCCGCCACGCGGTGGGCACGGCCGATGTTCTCGGTCCACACATAGCTCGAGAGACCGTACTCGATGTCGTTGGCAAGGCGGATCGCATCTGCCTCGTCCTTGAACGGAATCAGGCAGGCGACTGGACCGAAGATTTCTTCTTGCGCAATCCGCATGCGGTTGTCGACATCGGCGAATACGGTCGGCAGCACGTAGTTGCCGCGCTTCACGCGGTCAGGCAGTTCGGCCGTGCCGAGCCCGCCGCACAGCAGCGTCGCGCCTTCCTTCGGACCGAGCTCGATATAGCTGCGCACCTTGGCCAGGTGCCCCTGCGAAATCATCGGCCCGACGATGGTCTTCTCGTCGAGCGGGTCGCCCACCACGATGCGCTTGGCGCGCTCGGCGAACTTCGCGGCAAAGTCGGCATAGATCGACTGTTGCACCAGGATGCGCGAGCCGGCCGTGCAGCGCTCGCCGTTGTTGCTGAAGATCATGAATACCGCTGCATCGAGCGCGCGGTCCAGGTCGGCGTCGTCGAAGATCACGAACGGGCTCTTGCCGCCCAGTTCCATGCTGAACTTTTTCAGGCCCGCGCTCTTCACGATGCGGTTGCCCGTGGCGGTGGAGCCGGTGAAAGAGATCGCGCGCACGTCGGGGTGGGCTACCAGCGGCTCGCCGGCCTCCTTGCCGTAGCCGTGCACCAGGTTCAGCACACCGGGCGGAATGCCCGCTTCGAGCGCCAGCTCGCCCAGGCGCGCCGCCGTAAGTGGCGAGAGTTCGCTCATCTTCAGCACCGCGGTGTTGCCGAAGGCGAGGCACGGCGCGACCTTCCAGGTGGCCGTCATGAAGGGCACGTTCCACGGGCTGATGAGCGCGCACACGCCTACCGGATGGAACAGCGTGTAGTTCAGGTGCGTGGGCGTGGGGTAGGTGTGGCCGTCCACCCGCGTGCACATCTCGGCGAAGTAATAGAAGTTGTCGGCCGCGCGCGGAATCAGCTGCTTGCCGGTCTGCGCGATCACCTGGCCGCAGTCGTTTGTCTCGGTCTGCGCGATCTCGGGCACGTGCTTGGCGATCAGGTCGCCGAGCTTGCGGACCAGCTTGGCGCGTTCGGTCGCGGGCAGGCCGGCCCACTTCGGAAACGCCTCCTTGGCGGCGGCCACGGCCGCGTTCACTTCGGCTTCGCCGCCCGAGGCCACTTCGGCCAGCACCTCCTGCGTAGCGGGGTTGACGGTCTCGAAGTAGTCGGTGCCGGCAACGCTCTTGCCGCCGATGAGGTGATGAATCTGTTGCATGGGGTCCCTGTAAGGGTCAGTCGAGTTTGATGTCGCGCGCCTTGATCAAGGCATGCCACTTCTTGCGCTCCGCATCGACGAAGCGCGCCATTTCGGCGCCGTCGGCGGGGCGTGCCTCCCAGCCCGCGTCGTAGAGCTTCTGCCGCACGCCGGCATCGGCCATGGTCTTCTGCAAGTCGGCGCCGAGCCGGGCCTGCACATCCTTCGGCGTGGCGGCCGGCACCACGAGGCCTTGCCAGGTGTAGGCCTCGACGCCCGCGTAGCCCAGCTCCTTGGCGGTCGGCACGTTGGGAAGCTGCGGAATGCGTTCGGCGCCCATGGTCATGAGCGGCACCACCTTGCCGGCCTTCACTGCGCTCACGCCGCTGGGCAGGTCGAGCATCATCAGCGGCACCTGTCCGCCCATCAGGTCTTGCAGCGCGGGCGCGCCACCCTTGTAGGGCACGTGCAGCATCGAAACACCGGCTTCGCGCTGGAACAATTCGAGCGCCAGGTGATGCGGGCTGCCAGTGCCCGGCGTGGCGATGCTGTACTTGCCCGGCGATGCCTTCAGCGCGGCGATCAGTGCCTTGGCGTCGGCCAGGCCAGCGTTGGGAGCGGCCGTGATGACGAGCGTCGAGCGGCCCATCATGCCCACGGTTGCGAAGTCTTTCTCCGCGTCGTAGGGCAGTTTCTTGTAGAGCGCGGGGTTGTACACCAACACGCCGTTGTCGGCCGAGAACACCGTGTACCCGTCGCCGGGCGAGCGCGCCACGTTCTCCGACGCGATGATGGCGCCCGCGCCGGGGCGGTTGTCCACCAGCACCGGCTGGCCCAGCTGCTGCGAGAGTTGCGCGCCCGCGGTGCGCGCGAGAAAGTCGGTGCCGCCGCCCGCGGGATAACCGACCACCCAGCGCACGGGCTTGGCGGGGAAGGCCTGCGCCTGTGCATGGGGTGCGAAGGTGGCGGTGGCGAAGGCCACCAGGGCCGCCGCGAGCGCTAGCTTGTTCCTGGTCGTCATGGGGTTTGTCTCTTTTGTCGTTGGTATGGGGAAGCAGCGCGGCGCTAGCTGCCTTCGATGGTGTTGACCAGCGCGCCGATGCGCTCGATCTCGGTCACCACCACGTCGCCGGGCCGGCAATCGACCACGCCGTCGGGCGTGCCCGTAAGAATCAGATCGCCGGGCGACAGCGTCATGAAGCGACTGAAATATTCGATGAGAAAGGGCGCGTCGAAGATCATGTCGCGCGTGCTTCCCTGCTGCGTGACGGTGCCGTTCACCGTGGTCTTGAGCGCAAGCGCCATTGGGTCGGGCACATCGGCCGCGTCGACGAACCACGGTCCGAGCGGCGTGCAGGTGTCGCGGTTCTTCACGCGCAGATTGGGGCGATACCAGTTCTCCAGGTAGTCGCGAATGGCGTAGTCGTTGGCCACGGTGTAGCCGCCGATGAAGTCGTACGCGTCGTCCCGCTTCACGTGGCGCGCCGTCTTGCCGATGACGATGGCGAGCTCGCATTCGTAGTGCATGAACTGCACGCCGGCCGGGCGGTGCGTGCGCTGGCGGTGGCCGGTCAGCGTGCTCTGGCCCTTGACGAACACCAGCGGTTCCTCGGGCGCCTTGAACTCCAGTTCCTTGGCGTGGTCGGCGTAGTTGAGGCCGAGCGCAAGGATGGTGCGGGGCCGCGCCGTAGGCGCAAGCGGCGGCAGCCAGGTGAGCTGATCCTGCGGCACCACGCGGCCGTCTTCCAGGCGCACGGCGGCATCTTGCTCGCCATTGAATTCGTGCGCGGTGCCGGTGTGTTCGCGGCCTTCGAATATGACGCGTGCGTGCTTCATGCGGCCACCTCCTGCACCAGCGCGTTGGCCAGGGTCTCGAACCCCGGCGCGGAAATCTCGATGCGATCGCCCGCGCGGGCCAGCGGTCGGCCGGCGTCGCAGCCCAGCATCAGCACGTCGCCGTGCGCGAGCGTCATGAAGTCGCCGACGTCGGCCAGCAGCTGCTGCGCCGGACGTACGAGCTGCGAAAAATCGATCGACTGCTTGAGCGTGCCATTGATGCGCACCTCGACGCGAAAGCCCGCGGGGTCGGCCACCTCCTGCGCGTCGCGCAGGACCGGACCAATGCCGAGGAACCCGTCCACGCATTTGAACTTCACCGGAGGGCGGAAGAAGCTCGCATGCGGAATCGAGAGATCGTTCATTAGCACGAAGCCTTCCACGTCGCCCTCGGCGCCGATCACCATGCCGATGCTGGCGCCGATCTCCACTTCAGGCACGGATGAAGGCACCGCAATGGCGCTGCCGTGCGGGCTCCAGGTGTTGGCGGTCTTCACATAGAGCACCGGTGCTTTCGGCGGCGCCTTGTAGGGCGGTTGCACCATCTGCGGCGCGAGCGCGTCGAACTCGGCGCGGAAGTTCAGCAGCGTGCCGTACACGGTGCCTGTCGGAAGGTAGTGCGGGGCGCTGCTGCTCATGAGGGCTGCTCCAGTGCAATGAGTTCGTCGAGCAGCCCGTAGAGCTGGGTGAGCTTGGTCTTGCCGAGTGACTTTTCCATCCAGTCGTAGTGCGCCTCGATGCTGGTCGACAAGCGCTTTACCAGCTTCATGCCGTGTGGCGTGGCCTCGACCACCGTACGTCGCTGGTCTTCGGGATCGCGGCTGCGCGTGATGAGCTTGTCGCGCTCCATGCGCGCGAGCACGCCGGTGAGGCTGGGGCCGAGGATGAACGCCTCGCGTGCCACGTGGCCGGTTTCGACGGCGCCGTGCTCGCCGAGCACGCGCAGCACGCGCCATTGCTGGTCGGACAGCGCGTGCTCGCGCAAGCTGGGCCGCGTGTGGGCCATCACGGCTTCGCGGGCCTGCAGCAGCAGGCGCGGCAAATTGCGGTGCGTGAAGGTGGTGCTCAAAAGCTGTACCTCGTTGAATTAGTTAACATGTTAAATGATTTGGAATTTCTTTCCTAGCCGTTTTCCATCAGGGTTTGTGCGGACACCTAAACTCCCTGCATGGCCAAGGAAAAAACACTATTTGTCTGCAGCGAATGCGGCGGCACCAGCCCCAAGTGGCTCGGCAAATGCCCGAGCTGCGGCGCCTGGAACACACTCATCGAGCAGGTCGCGGGCAACGGCAGCGGCCCGGCCAACAACCGCTTCGGCACGCAGTACGCCTCGCTCGCGGGAGCGTCCGAACTCGCCACGCTGTCGGAAATAGAAGCAACCGACATCGAGCGCACGCCCACCGGCCTCGAAGAACTCGACCGCGTGCTGGGCGGCGGCATCGTGTCGGGCGGCGTCACGCTCATCGGTGGCGATCCAGGCATCGGCAAGTCGACCTTGCTGCTGCAGGCGGTCGATGCGCTGCAGCGCGCGGGGCAGAACGCGCTCTACGTCACCGGCGAGGAAAGCGGCGCGCAGGTGGCGCTGCGATCGCGCCGGCTCGGCCTCGACCATTCGCAGGTGCAGGTGCTGGCCGAGATCCAGCTCGAGAAGATCATCGCCACGCTCGACGCCACGCGGCCGGCCATCGCGGTGATCGATTCGATCCAGACGGTGTACTCCGACCAGCTCACCTCCGCACCCGGTTCGGTAGCGCAGGTGCGCGAATGCGCTGCGCACCTCACGCGCTTTGCCAAGACCAGCGGCACGGCCGTGGTGCTGGTGGGCCATGTCACCAAAGAGGGCGCGCTCGCGGGTCCGCGCGTGCTCGAGCACATGGTCGACACGGTGCTGTACTTCGAGGGCGACACGCATTCGAGCTTTCGCCTCGTGCGCGCCATCAAGAACCGCTTCGGCGCCGTGAACGAGATCGGCGTGTTCGCCATGACCGAGCGCGGCCTGAAGGGCGTGGCCAACCCGAGCGCGATCTTCCTGAGCCAGCATGCCGAGCCGGTGCCCGGCAGCGTGGTGCTGGTCACGCTCGAGGGCACGCGGCCGATGCTGGTGGAAATCCAGGCGCTGGTCGACAACGGCGGCCCAAGCCCGCGCCGCCTTTCGGTGGGCCTGGACCGCGACCGCCTCGCAATGCTGCTGGCCGTGCTGCATCGCCATGCGGGTGTGGCCTGCATGGATCAGGACGTGTTCGTCAACGCGGTGGGCGGCGTGCGCATCAGCGAACCGGCGGCCGATTTGGCCGTGATGCTCGCCATCACTTCGAGCCTGCGCGGCAAGCCGCTGCCCAAGGGCTTCATCGCGTTCGGCGAAGTGGGCCTGGCGGGTGAAGTGCGTCCCGCGCCGCGCGGCCAGGAGCGCCTGCGCGAAGCCGCCAAGCTGGGCTTCAGCGTGGCCGTGGTGCCCAAGGCCAATGCGCCGCGCAAGGGATCGAAAGAGATCGAGGGCCTGACGATTCACGCCGTCGACCGCATCGAAGAGGCGATGGACGTGGTCCGCCGCCTCGATTGAATTCACTCGAGGAAAAAAATGCCCGGCGCGCCAGTGACGCGCCGGGCCACCCTCCCTACCCCCCGATGTGCATCGTGAACGCCGGTCCGCCGTTGAGCACGCATTGGCCGCTGCCCAACGTGGCCGAGTTCATCGTGTACTGGCAACTCAGGTTGCCGCCGCGATTGCCGCTGGCGTTCGCCAGGCCGGCACCTCGCGAGCCGGCAACCCGGGTCGCCTCTCCCTGGAACTGCTCCCCACCGATCTGCGCATTGAAATGGCCGCGGCCGTTCATGTCGTTGGTCACCGTGCCTGCGACGGTTCCGTAGCGCGCCGCTTCGGCGTTCGACGGATACAGCCGCGCACTGAAGCTCTGCGCCAACGGACCCGGTGCAACGGCATAAGCCTGCGAGGGCGGCGCCGCGGGTGCGGGTTGTCCGAGTGGCACCACGTAGCAACCGCTGAGGACGGTGGCCGTGAGCGCGGCGGCGAGGGTGAGACGAATGAAGCTGACAGGACGCGGACGATTCATACGCTTTTCAGTGGCCCGGGCAGATGCCCGTGCGGTGAAATGTGCCGGCTTGCGCGACCGCGCTACTTGCTTTTAGCGATGAGTACCGCCGCGCGCGCCCGGCAGTAGCCATGGCCGCTACTGCCGCCCGTCTTGCCAGTGCGGCAAGAAAAGCGCCGCCGATCCACATGCGAACTTTTGAATGACGCCAGGAAGGCGAGGATCGCCGGGCGGCGACAATGCGCCCCATGAATTTTCAGAAATTGCTGGTGCCCGTGGGCGGCATCATCCTTCTCGGGCTTGCATGGCGCAGCTACGGTTGGGCCGGCGTGGCGCTGACCGGCGGCGCGATCGTGATGTTTTTGCTGTTGCACTTCAACCGCGCGATGCAGGTGCTCAAGCGGGCGGCCGATCGGCCCGTGGGCTACGTCGCGAGCGCGGTGATGCTGAACGCCAAGCTCAAGAAGGGCGCGACGCTGATGCACGTCATCGCGATGACGCGCGCACTTGGCGAGCTGCATTCACCCAAGGACGAGCAGCCCGAGCTCTATCGCTGGACCGACACGGGCGGCTCGTATGTCGACGCCGTGTTCAACGGCGGCAAGCTGCAGAGCTGGACGCTGACGCGGCCCGAGGCGCCGCCCGAAGAAGAAACGCCGGCGAGCTGATCAGGCAAGCCGGGCGGGGCGCCGTCTTCAGAACGGCGCGTCTTCTTCTTCCTCGACGGCGTCGGCCGGTGTCGAGGTGGTGGGCGCCGCAGCAGGCACTGCCTCCGGTTTCGCGCTCTCGTCCTTCGGGGCGCCCGAGAATGCCGCTTCACCGCCCAGCGCGTCGAGCAGCGCCGGCACCAGCTGGCCGAGTTCGCCCGTGGCAATGGCCACGTCGGCATCGAAGTTGTCTTCCTTCTTGCCGCCCGAGGCACCGTCGCCCGTGCCCTCGAGGAACACGATCTTGCGGATCAGCATGCCATGCGTCAGCTCGAAGGACACGCGGTCGTCCCAGGTGAGCGCCAGGCGCGTCGGGCGCTTGCCGTCGGTGATGTGCTTTTGCACTTCCTCGATGTCGAGCGGATGCTTGGCATAGCGCACCACGGCTTTCGAATCGTCCGAGGCCTTGAGCTCGCACTCGCGGTCGATGGTGAAGCCGGCCGGCGGCTCCTGCGTGAGCAGCCAGTTGGCCATGGCGGCGGCCGGCTCGATCTGCGTGTTGATGAGGGCCACGGCAAAGCCGTCGAGCGACTTCACCAGGCTGGTCACCACCTCGTCGGCCCGTGCGGCATTGGCGCTGTTGATCACCAGGCGACGCTCGGCCTGGTCGATCCACACGGCCACGCGGGCGCTGCGCGTGAAGGCCATTGGCAGCAGCTCGAGCGTGATGTCTTCCTTGAGCTCCTTCTTTTCCTTCTTGCCGGGCTTGCGGCCGGTGGTGGCCTCGATCTGCGCGCAGCGCTCGTCGAGCTTGCGGCGCACCACGGAACCGGGGACGGCCTTGCTCTCGATCATGTATTCGACCAGCCACTGGCCGCCGATGGATTCGGCCAGCGGGCCATTGGCCTCGCCGCGGGGCTCCACCCAGCCGGCGGACTTTTCCTGCGAGGGGCCGCAGGGCTCGAAGCGCTGCTTGCCGAGACCTTCTTCCACCTCGGTCAATGTTTGGGACCAGGCAGGTTCGATGCGATAGACGATGACGTTCTTGAATACGGACACGGAAACCCTTTTTCCACTGGTTTGGACAACCGGCCATTGTCGGGCACCCCGTTCCGGGGCCGGCCGTAAAATCGCAAGCTTTTGCGACTTCCTCTCCGTCGCACCCCCACACCGCTTCCCAAACAAAGGAATCAGGAAATGAGCTCGATCCCCCCCTCGCTGGACGACCGTGACGGCAAGATCTGGATGGACGGCGAACTCGTGGACTGGCGCGACGCCAAGATCCACGTGCTGAGCCACACGCTGCACTACGGCTGCGGCGCCTTCGAGGGCGTGCGCGCCTACAAGACGGCCGATGGCGGCACGTCCATCTTTCGCCTGGCCGAGCACACCGAGCGCCTGTTCAACAGCGCCAAGATCCTGCGCATGAAGATCCCGTTCACGCCAGAACAGCTGAACGAAGCCCAGAAGCAGGTCGTGCGCGAGAACAAGCTCGAAAGCTGCTACCTGCGTCCGCTGATCTGGATCGGCTCCGAAAAGCTGGGCGTGAGCCCCAAGGGCAACCGGATCCACGCCATGGTCGCGGCCTGGTCCTGGGGCGCCTACCTGGGCGAAGAGGGCATGCGGCGCGGCATCCGCGTGAAGACCTCCAGCTACACCCGCCACCACGTCAACATCACGATGACGCAGGCCAAGTCGGTGAGCAACTACACCAACTCGATCCTCGCCAACATGGAAGCGCTGGATGACGGCTACGACGAGGCGCTGCTGCTCGATGCGAGCGGCTTTGTCTCCGAAGGCGCGGGCGAGAACATCTTCGTGGTCAAGGGCGGCGTGGTCTACACGCCCGACCTGTCGGCCGGCGCGCTCAACGGCATCACGCGCAACACCATCCTGCACGTGTGCAAGGACCTCGGCATCGAACTCGTGCAAAAGCGCATCACGCGCGACGAGGTCTACATCTCCGACGAAGCCTTCTTCACCGGCACCGCCGCCGAAGTGACGCCCATCCGCGAACTCGACCGTGTCGAAATCGGCAACCGCGGCGACGGCGGCTCGCGCGGCCCGATCACCGAGAAGATCCAGGCGGCCTTCTTCGACATCGTGAACGGCAAGAATCCAAAGTACGCCCATTGGCTCACGAAAGTCTGAGAAAACCCATGCCTACCAACGCAGTCGTCGAACTCCTGGCCAAGGATCTGAACCATCAAGGCGGCGTGTTCTGCCCCAGCCCCAAGGCAGACATGAAGCTCTGGGACACCCATCCCAAGGTCTATCTGGACGTGGCGCGCACCGGCGAAGCCAAGTGCCCGTACTGCGGCACGCTCTACCGCCTGAAGGCGGGCGAGACGGTGTCGTCCCGGCATTGACCGTTCGCGGTCTGTTGGGCCGCTTCGGCGCCGCCTACCTGCTCCTCTTGGTCATCCTTGGGCTGGCGCTGAACCTGTTTGGCGTCAAGGCCAATGCGGGCGTCAACACGGCCGCACTCCTGGGCGCCGTGATGTGGGTGTGCATGGCCTTCGGCAAGAAGAACGGCCGCTACCTGGCGCGCAACGAGAAAACCCGCGCCGTGCTCGGGATGATCGCCATCGACCTGGCCATTCAGGCGGCGGTTTCGGTGTCGGCGGCCCTGGCCGCTGGTGCCGCGCTCTTGCAACTGGGGCCGATGCTGCTGGTGCTGCTTTTCGTCGGCCTGCTGCACGCCGGGGTAATCTACTTTTTCGTCGGAATGGCCGGGCGGCAATTCGCGGCGGCCGAAGCCAGGCGCAGCAGCCGTCGCTAGCTAGCTAGACTGCGGCACGGCTTCATCGAGCACCGCTGCGATGCGGCGCGTCGGCCACAGGCCGCGCCAGGGCAGCGTATCCCGCGGTTCCTGTGCGAGCCGCAGGTAGACCATCGCGATCCACAGCAGCGCCAGGCCGATCTGCGCGTCGCGCATTGCCGAGTTCACACTCGACGCGATCAGCGCGATCAGCGTGGCGGCGAGCGCGTAGCGGCCCGCGATGTCGGGTCTTTTCCACGCCTGCCAGACGGCGCCGGCCATGATGACCAAGAGGCTCAGCAAGGCCGGCAGGCCGCCCTGCGCGCCCACCCACAAAAAGTCGTTGTGCGGCATGTTCGAATCGGCGAAGAGCACCGGTCCGCGCTTGTGCCACTGGTCGGTCCAGCCGCCAATGCCCCAGCCGGTGAGCGGCCGGTCAGCAATCATGAGGCCTGTGTCGCGGTACATGTAGTAGCGGATAACCCAGCTGCCCTTGAAGATCTCGCCGGCCTGCGCCTTCTCGATTTCCTCCACGCCGGTCTCGACCTTGTGCTGCAGCTGCGGCAGCTGATACAGCGCCGCCGCCAGCACCACGGCACCCAGCACCAGCGCGCTCACCAGCATCTTCAGGTGGCTGCGCCATTGGTGGATGCACACCACGGGAATCACCAGCATCAGCGCGAGCACCGACGTGCGCGAGGTCAGCGGCAGCGCCACCACCAGGCCCAGCCCGAGCACCAGCACAAAGGCGGGGACGGCGCGCAGCGGCCTGTGCGCGGCGATCTGCGCAATGCCCCACACGGCAGCCGTGGACGCCACCACGCTGAAAAGCAGCGCGTTGCTGATCGACTTGTTGCCCACTTCCATGACCACCGCGCGCAGCGGCGACCAGATTGGAAAGCCGAAGGCGTAATAGGCCACGATCAGCAAGACGTTCAGCGCCGCGATCAGCAGGAAGCCGCGCAGCGCCCATATCGCTTCCTCGCGCGTGAGCGCCATCGCCATCAAGATGGTGAGGCCGATGCGCAGCCCGTGGAACAGGTTCGAGCCGGTCTCGGGGTAGTGCGGCCCGATGGCCAGCACGATGAAGGTCCAGGCCAGGTACGCCACCATCGGCCACCACAGCGGGTTGGCACGCAGCCGCGCATAGCGTTCGCGGTAGCCGCCGGCCAGGCCCATGGTGGCGAGCAGCAGCAGGGCCGAAAGGTAAGTGACGCCGACGGGCATGAACACCACCAGCCCCCAGAACATGGCCGCGGGCCTGACGATGTGCGATCTCTGCATAGGGGCGGGATTTTAGGTGGGGCCCGCTGGCCCAACCTGACTGCGCGCGCGGCGCCCGGTTAGGTGGCGCCGCTTGCCGCCGGCAACCGGATGACGAAGCTCGCGCCGCCGCCCGGGCGCTCCTCGCAGCGCACGCTGCCGCCATGCCGCTCGGCGATCGACTTCACCAGCGCCAACCCCAGGCCGACGCCGCCATTGCGCTCGCTGGCGCCAGGCAGCCGGTAGAAGGGCTCGAAGATGCGCTCGCGCAGGGCCGCCGGCACGCCCGGGCCCCGGTCGTTCACGCGCACAGTCGCAAAGCCGTTGGCGCTGCCGAGCTCGACCGAGATTTCGCCCGCGCCATAGCGGCGGGCGTTCTCCAGCAAGTTGCGGATCGCGCGGCGCAGCAGGCGCGAAACGCCCGGCACCGTGAGCTTGGCGTTGTCGGTGCCTTCCACCAGGTCGAGCTCGGCATTCACCTGCGAGCACTCCTCGGCCGCGAGCCCGGTGAGATCGACCGCCTCGATGGTGCCCACGTCGGCCTCGCTCGCGTCGAGCCGGCTGGCCAGCAGGATTTCGTCGATAAGCTGGTCGAGCTCGCCGATGTTGCGCGAGATCTCGTCGCGCGCGGCGGGGCTCGGGCGTTCGCCCATCAGCTCCAAACCCATGCGGATGCGGGTGAGCGGCGAACGCAGCTCGTGCGACGCATTGGCCAGCAGCGATTTGTGGGAGCGCACCAGTTTTTCGATGCGTTCGGCCGATGCGTTGAAACGTTTGGAGAGATCAGCCACTTCGTCCTGCCCTTCTTCGGTCACGCGCACCGAGAGATCGCCTTCGCCCCAGCGTTGCACGCCGCGTTGCAATGTTTCCAGCCGCTGGGTGAGCCTCCGCACGATGGGGTACACGCCCAGAGCCACTGCAATGCCCACGAGGGCGATCATCCAGCCGAGCCCGAAAGGCGTGCGCCAGGGTGCGAAGCCGCCGCCGGGCGGGCGGTCGCGCGGCGCCACGCGCAGCGTGATGGCCTTGCCGTCACTCAGCGTCACGTCGAACTCCAGGCCCTGGCCCGGCACGCGCAGCGCCTTGCCGCTGCCGATGGGCCGGTCTTGCGCGTCGAGTACCACCACGTTGCGCGGCACCGGCGCCAAGCGCTCGCGCTCGGCCTCCGCCGCCTCGCGCACGATCCAGTTGGCCATCAACGTGAGGATGACGACGCCGCCCACCACCGCGAGCCAGATGCGGACGTACAGGTGGCGGGAATAGAGGTTGCGCAGCATCAATCGGTGTCAGTCTTGCTGCTTGGCGAAGACGTAGCCCACGCCCCGCACGGTAAGGATGCGCTTCGGGTTCTTGGCGTCGACTTCGATTGCGGCGCGGATGCGGCCCATGTGCACGTCGATCGAACGGTCGAAAGCTTCGAGCTCGCGGCCACGCACCGCTTCCATGATCTGGTCGCGAGTGAGCACGCGGCCGGCGCGCTCGGCCATGGCCACCAAAAGATCGAATTGGTAGGAGGTGAGGTCGGCCAGCGCGCCGCCCACCGACACGGTGCGCGCGTTGCGGTCGATCTCGAGCGTGCCGAAGCGCATCACCGTGCTGGCTTCTGTGTCGGCGCTGTTCTCGCTGCGCCGGCGCAGCACCGCGCGGATGCGTGCGAGCAGCTCGCGCGGCTCGAAAGGCTTGGGCAGGTAGTCGTCGGCGCCGATCTCCAGGCCGATGATGCGGTCCATCGGGTCGCCCTTGGCGGTGAGCATCAGCACCGACACCTTGGAGGCGGGCGCGGGCAGCGACCGGATGCGGCGGCAGATCTCGAGGCCGTCGGTGTCGGGCAGCATCAGGTCCAGGATCACCAGGTCCGGCACGTGCTGCTGCAGCAGCTCGAGGCCACTGGCGCCGTCGCCGGCATGCGAGAAGAGGAATCCCGACTGCGTCAGGTATTCGCCCACCATCTGTGCCAGGCGGGCGTCGTCTTCGATCATCAGGAGTTGGGGGGTGCTCATGCGCTTCATGGTCCTCCACGGGGGGCAACGGGGCTTGAACGCTCCGTAAAGTTGGGTAAACCCGGCGTCCGGATGTCAACCCGGTGCCGCAAAAAGCAAGGGGCCTGCCGGCGCATCGGCCGGCGGCGTGGCCATGTTTTCCTCGAGGATAGCGGGCAAGGTGCTGTCCGCCAGCGCCGCATTGTCCGCCCGCGCCCGCCCGAGGATTTCGCCCGCCAGCTGGCGCAGCTGGAATGTCGAGGCTCGGATGCGCGCCTTGAACGCGTCACCATCGAGCCGTGGGTCTTTGAGGCTGCGATTGAGTTCGGCGAACCAAGGCATGGCCGCCTGGTCGAGCATGACCGGGATGTTGCGCCGCGGGCTGGCAGCAGACCAGGCGCGCAGCAGCTCCTGCACCGCCAGGTTCATGCGCTGGCAGTGCTGCAGCTCTTCCTTCAGGCTGCCCAGCAGCATCAGGTCGGTGAGCCGCTGCTGGAAAAAGATCTGCGAGAGCACGCCCCAGTAGTAGGCGTAGTCCCAGATCACCTTCACCGGCAGAACCTCGGGGTCGCCGAACAGCGGGTACTGGTCCTGGTAGAGCGCCAGCGTGCTTTCATAGAACGAGTGGTAGATCTGGTCGTAGAGCTGTGCGCGCGCTTCGACCGAGCGGCCCGCGCGGTCGTGCGCCACCAGGTCGGTGATGTAGGTGTTGCTGATCGCGATGAAGTCGCTGCCGGGCGAATAGAAGGGGTCGAGAAACAACCCCGCCTCCCCCGTCAAAGCCCAGCGCTGGCCCGAGAACACCTGCTTGCAGCCGTGCGAAAAGTGCTTGAGGAAGGCAAAGTCCTGCAAGAGGTGCCGCTTTCCGTCGAGCGCGTCGAAAAGCCGCGGCTGGTAGGTGGCGAACCACTCCATGGCTTTGTCGAAGGTGTCGATGGTGTCGAGCGGATGCAGCTTCGGGTCGGCCACGATGCCCACCGAGTGCGAGCCCGAAGCCAGCGGGATCAGCCAGGCCCAGTAGCCGGCGCCCACCAGGTGATTGGTCGAGAGCCAGCGCGCCTGAGGGTCGCAGCGCCCGCGCCAGGCCGTGTCGTCGCTCCATTCGTCGAGGGAAATGCGCTCGCCGATGCGAAACCACACGGCGTTCACGTCATGCGCGTTGGCCTCGGCGAGCCCGAGCTTGCGCTTGAGCAGGCTGGCGCGCCCGCAGGCATCGACGAGCCAGCGCGCCTCGGCGCTGTGGGTTTCGTCGCCGCGCGACCACTCCAGGCGGTGCGGCGCGTCGGCGTCCTGGGCCAGGTCGACGCGGCGCACCAGTGCGGCATCGTCGAAGCGCACGCCGCGGCGCACCGCTTCCTCGGCCAGGTAGTTCTCGAAGATGCCGCGATCGATCTGGTAGCTCGGCACCGACAGGTAGCGGCTGGCGCCGATCTCGGTCACCTGGTCGATGTCGCGCCGGCCCTCGCTGAAGAAGAAGCGGAAGCCGAACTTGCGCAGCTGCGCGCTGTCCATGTGGGGCTTGAGGCCGAGCACCGTGTCGAAATAGTGCGCACCGATCTCCACCGACGACTCGCCCACTTTATGGGCCGCGTGCGGCACCGGATGGCTGCGCCGCTCCAGCACCAGCACGTCAATATCCTCGAAGCGCTGCTTCAGCTGCAGCGCCAGGGTGAGCCCCGCGAGCCCGCCGCCCATGATCACTGCGTCATACCTTTGCGCAGTGCCGGTCATGGAGCTTCAGTCCTGGACGCGCTGCAGTTGAAGCCGCAGCGAAAGGGCCGAAGACAGCGGCAGCTCGAGCGGCGGCGGGTCGTCTTCGACGCGCGCCAGCGATTCGAACAGGCCGAGGGCGTGGGCCATCGGGTTGATGTGCGCCAGCGTCTTGGCGGCATCGGAAGCAGGCGGTGCCGGCAACGTGCCGCCGCCGTTTTCCTGCAGCGACCACTCGAGCGAGGCCACGGTGCGCGCCGTGCGCTCGGGTGCGATCACCAGCGCCACGGCCAGGAGGCCTTGGCTGTCGGTCACGGAGGTCAGTGCACCCACGGTGGGCGTGTCGTAGCCCACCAGCAGCACCGGCGACTGGTCGGCGGCGCACTGCACCGCCGCTTCGAGCAGTCCGGCGGCAAAGCTGTTTTCGTAGGCCGAGACCGAGTTGCTGGCCGCCATGCAACCGGTGCCGATGGTCCAGTAGCCCACGGCCGCGTTGTGCACCGAGTTGTGAAAGCGCGTGGGCGACAGCACCGTAGGATCGGTGGCCAGCGTGCTGCACATGTAGTCGTTGATCGAAAGGTCGCCGTGTGCCGAGACGAACACGCAGGGCACGTCGGCCGCGTTACGGCCCGAGCCGGCCATCGATGCGGCCGCCACCTCGAGCGCCAGCGCCACGGTGTCAGGTGCGCGGCGGCGCTCCGCCGGTGCCAGCACCTGCGGCGACGGGCGCTTGGCGGGCGGGTCGGCCAGCGCGCCTTCGCCGCGGAAGGCGGCGCGGGCGGCGTCCCAGCCGGGCAGGGTGGGCGTCCAGAAGGCGGGGCCTTCGATGTAGAGAGTCGGGGGCTTCGGAGCCTGGTGGGTGACGGTCATGCCGCAGCCTTGCCGAACACCAGCGAGCAGTTGTTGCCGCCGAAGCCAAAGGAGTTGGTCAGCGCGTAGCGAACCTCGCCGTGCGCGGGCTGCAGCCTGATCTGCGGGCCGAAGCCTGTGTCGAGTTCATTCGTGTTCACCGTGCCCGGCATCAGCCCGCGCTCGATCGCGAGCAGGCTGATCACCGATTCGACGATGCCCGCCGCGCCCAGCGTGTGGCCCATGAAGCCCTTGGTCGAACTGGCATGGGTGCTCGCCGGAAAGCGCCGCGCCACCAGCGCGCCTTCAACCTCGTCGTTCTTTTGGCTCGCGGTGCCGTGCATGTTGATGTAGTCGATCGCGTCGGGCGCCAGGCCCGCGCGCGCCAGCGCCTCGTCGAGCGCGCGTTCGGCGCCCAGGCCTTCGGGGTGCGGAGTCGACATATGGTGCGCATCGCTGGCTTCGCCGTAGCCGAGCAGCCGCAGCGGCGCGCCGCCCTCGTCCTGCACCCGCTCCACCAGCGCAAAGCCGGCCGCCTCGCCGAGGCTGATGCCCTTGCGGCCGGCGTCGAAGGGCCGGCACGGTTCGTTCGACACCAGTTCGAGCGAGTTGAAGCCGAACAGCACGCTGCCGCACAGCGTGTCGACCCCGCCCACCACCGCAGCGTCGGCCAGGCCGAGGCGAATCAGCCGTTCGGCCGAGGCAAACACCTTGGCGCTCGACGAGCAGGCGGTGGAGATCGTTTCGCTGGGCCCGGTGAGCCCGAGCACCTGCTGCACGAACATGGCCAGCGAATGCGGGGTGTGCACCGCCGCGCGGCGCTGGTTTTCTGGAAACAGCCCGTCGGCATCGAGCTGCGTGTAGGCGAGCTCGGTTTCGCCGATGCTGGACGTCGAGGTGCCCAGGATCAGTGCGATGCGCGAGGCGCCGTACTTGGCTCGCGCGGCGGTCACGGCTTCGAGGAATCCGTCCGCATGCAGGCCCAGCCAGGCCAGGCGGTTGTTGCGGCAGTCCCAGGAGGCCAGTGCTTCGGGCAGGCGAATGTCTTCGAGCCCGTCGACCCGGCCTATCCACGTGGGCAGAGGCGCGTCGCCGAAATCGTTGGCGCGCAGGCCGCTGCGCGAGTGAGCGAGTGCCTCGGCGAGCGGCTCCTTGCCGACGCCGACGGCCGATGTGGCCGTGAAGGCGCTGATCTGAAGAGGAGAAATGCGGGGCGGCACGTTGCTTGTGGGGGTTGGCGGGGGCGGAGTGAGAGGGAAACGCTTTTTTCCAAAGCGAGGCGAAAGTAACTTGAAAGGTAACCTAATTGTCAAAGCCTACCAGTTGAGCGGGCCGCGCTGCGTCAGCTGTTTTCCTATAAGGCCCGTGCTCTATTGACGCTCGGCCGGGCCTGTGGTCGTGGTGATGCGGGCGGCCAGGCCCACCAGCAGCAGCACCGGCACGCCCAAAAGGGCGGTAGCGGTAAAGAACTGGGCATAGCCGTAGGCATCGACGAACACGCCCGAGTAGCCGGCAATGAACTTGGGCAGCAGCAGCATCAGCGAGCTGAACAGGGCGTACTGCGTGGCCGAGTAGCTGATGTTCGTGAGGCTCGACAGGTAGGCGATGAAGGCCGCCGAGGCGATGCCGCCCGCCAGGTTGTCGGCCGACACCACCGCGATCAGCGCGGTCAGGTCGTGCCCGCGCGAGGCCAGCCAGGCAAAGAGCAGGTTGCTTGCGGCGCTGAGCACCGCACCCAACATCAGCACCCGCATCACGCCCAGGCGCATCGACAGCACGCCGCCCACGAAGGCGCCCGCCAGCGTCATGACCACGCCGTAGATCTTGCTTACCGTGGCCACCTCGTCCTTGGTGAAGCCCATGTCGACGTAGAACGGGTTGGCCATGATGCCCATCACCACGTCGCTGATGCGGTAGATCGCAATCAGCGAGAGGATCAGCGCGGCCTGCCACTTATAGCGGCGGATGAAATCGGCAAAGGGCTCGATCAGAACGCTTTGCAGCCATTCGGCGGCGTTCTTCGCCTTGGGCAGCACGCGCCGCACCGGCTCGGGCGAGAGCAGCACCGTGAGCACGCCGACCGCCATCGACGCCGCCATCACCAGGTAGGCCGTTTTCCAGGCGCCGTTCTGGTAGGCCGCGGCACCCGTGGCCGGAGCCACCTCGGCCCAGGCCGCGACCCACAGCACGCCGGCGCCGGCCCAGATCATCGCCAGCCGGTAGCCGGTTTGGTAGGCGGCGGCGAGCGCGGCTTGCTTGCGCGTTTCGGCCGACTCGATGCGGAAGGCGTCGAGCGCGATGTCCTGCGTGGCCGAACCGAAGGCCACCAGCAGTGCGCACCAGATCAGCGGGGTGAGGCCGTTGCGGGGGTCGTTGAGTGCCATGCCGACCAGTCCCACGATCACCAGCCCCTGCGCCAGCAGCAGCCAGCCGCGCCGGCGTCCCAGCAGCGTGGTGAGCGGCGGCAGCGGCAGCCGGTCGACCAGCGGCGCCCAGACCCACTTGAAGCCGTAGGCCAGCCCGACCCAGCTCAGGTAGCCGATGGTGGTGCGGTCGATGCCCGCCTCGCGCAGCCGAAAGCTCAGCGTGCCCAGCACCAGCAGCAGCGGCAGCCCGGCGGAAAAGCCGAGTGCCAGCATGCGCAGGGTGGCGGGCTCGAGATAGACCTTCAGCGCGTCGCGCCAGGGCAGGGAGGGGGCGGTGGAAGTTTCGGCGGGCTGGGCAGACATGAGCCTCGGATTGTCCATGAGGGCGCGCCGCGCGCCGAGCGGTCTTTTTGTCGGCAATTGTTCCTATGATCCGCGCATGTGCACACGATGCGAGTCCTTCGTTTCTTCCGCGGCTTTGGCTTCCCGCTCCTCGGCCTGGCAGCCGCGGCGGGCTTTTTTGCTTGCGGCGGCCGGCGCGGTGCTCACGGGCCCGGCGCTGGCGCAGGTGAACGTGGGCAATGCATCGATGGCGCGCAACCTCGTGCCGGCCGATCGCATCGAGGCTGCCGGCGTGCAGCAATACGGCCAGCTGCTCGAAAAGGCGCGCGCCAAGGGGGCGCTTGCCGGCGACGGCAATGCGCAGCTGCAGCGGCTGCGCACCATCGCAAACCGCCTGATTCCCTTCGCCACGCCATGGAACACCCGGGCGCAGCAGTGGAAATGGGAGGTCAACCTCATCGGCAGCAAGCAGATCAACGCCTTCTGCATGCCCGGCGGCAAGATCGCCTTCTTCACCGGCATCCTCGATCAGCTCAAGCTCAGCGACGACGAGGTCGCGATGGTGATGGGGCATGAAATGGCGCACGCGCTGCGCGAGCATGCGCGTGCCCGCCTGGCCAAGAGCGCCGGCACCGGCGCCGCGCTCTCCATCGGTGCGCAGCTGCTGGGCCTCGGCCAGATGGGTGACCTGGCGGCCCGTGCCGGCACGCAGCTGCTCACGCTGAAATTCAGCCGCAGCGACGAGACCGAGGCCGATCTCGTCGGCCTGGAGCTCGCGGCTCGCGCCGGCTACGACCCCCAGGCCTCGGTGTCGCTCTGGAAGAAGATGGCCGCGGCGTCTAAAAACCAGGGCGGGCTGAGTTTTCTTTCCACGCACCCGAGCGGACCGGATCGTATTCAGCAACTCGAAGCGAATCTGCCGAAGGTGGAGAAGCTTTACAGGGAAGCCAAGCGGGGCTGACGTGTGAGCTTTCACCTTTTCTGAAAGAAGGCGGGGCTGATGTCTGACTCCCTCTCCCTCTGGGAGAGGGCGGGGGTGAGGGCAGCGGCCTTCACATCTGAGCCGCGCTTTATCGGCGGCACGGAGCCCCCACCCCAACCCTCTCCCAGAGGGTGAGGGAGTAAGTCCGCCACGACATTGAAAGAGGCTGATCCGCCTGGCACATTGCTTGCATCTCGACTTGTACACAAGTTTGGATGCCTGATGATGGTGCATGAAAAAAACGGATCGGCTGCCGCGGCGTGGATCGCATGCTTCGAAGAGCCCATGCCCGGCGCAGACACCGGAAGCCGCCCGCTCGCCGGCCTGCGCTTTGCCGTCAAGGACAACATCGATGTGGCCGGCGTGCCCACCACGGCCGCCTGTCCGACCTTCGACCGGCGGCCCTTGGTGCATGCGGCGGTGGTGCAGAAACTGCTCGATGCCGGTGCATCGCTGCTCGGCAAGACCAACCTCGACCAGTTCGCCTGCGGCCTGAACGGCACCCGCTCTCCATATGGCGAAGTGCCCAATGCCTTCGATCCGCGCTATGTCTCCGGCGGCTCCAGCTCGGGCTCGGCCTACGTGGTGGCCACCGGCGAGGTCGATTTCGCCCTCGGTACCGACACCGCCGGCTCCGGACGCGTTCCGGCCGGGCTCAACAACATCGTCGGCATCAAGCCCTCACGCGGCCTGCTGAGCGCCTTCGGCGTGGTGCCCGCGGCCCAGAGTGCGGACTGCGTGTCGATCTTCGCGCGCACGGTAGGCCTGGCTGTAGACGTGCTTCTTGCGGCTGCGGGTCCGGACGCGCGCGACCCCTATTCGCGTGAACTCGCGCTGCGCACCGACCCATTTCCCTCGGCCTTCTGCTTCGGCGTCCCCGACACGCTGAGCTTCTTCGGCGACAGCGTGGCCGAAGAAGCCTTCCGCGATGCGCAGGCGCGGCTTGTCGCGCTCGGCGGCACGGCAGTGATCATTCCCTACGCGCCGTTGGCCGAAGCCGCCGCGCTGCTCTATGAAAGCGCGCTGGTAGCCGAGCGCTATGCCGCGGTGCGCGAGTTCTTCGATGCGCACGGCTCGCAGGTGATCGAGCCGGTGCGCGGCATCCTCGAGAGTGGCCGCGGCTACAGCGCCGCCGACGTGTTCCAGGCGCAGTCCCGGCTGCGCGCATTCGCACAGCAGGCCGAGCCGATGTGGCGCGGCATCGACGTGCTGCTGGTGCCGACCGCGCCCACGCACTACACGCGCGAACAGATGCGCGCCGACCCGGTCGTGCTCAATCGCAACCTGGGTGCGTACACCAACTTCGTCAACCTGCTCGACTACGCCGCCATCTCGGTGCCCAGCGCGATCCGCGCCGACGGCCTGCCCTTCGGCATCACCCTGATCGGCCCCTGCGGCAGCGATCTCGCCCTGGCCGATCTGGGCCAGCGCTACCACCACGCCACCGGCCTGCCGCAGGGCGCCACGGGGTTACCGCTGCCCGAACCGAAGCCCGTGCCGGGCCTAGGCGCGCCAGTGGTGCAGGCCATGCCGATCGCGGTCGTCGGCGCGCACCTTTCGGGCATGCCGCTCAACGGCCAGCTCACCGAGCGTGGCGCCACGCTGCTGTGCGCCACCACCACTTCGCCCCGCTACAGCCTGCATGCCTTGCCCGGCACGGTGCCGCCCAAGCCGGGACTGCAGCGCTGCCCCAGCGGCGGAACGGCCATCGCGCTCGAAGTGTGGTCCGTTCCGCTCGCGCAGGTCGGCAGCTTCCTGGCGCTGATTCCGCCCCCGCTGGGCCTGGGCAGCGTCGAGCTGGCCGACGGCAGCTGGGTGCACGGCTTCATCTGCGAGGGCCACGCACTGGCCAATGCGGAAGACGTGAGCCGCCACGGCGGCTGGCGCGCCTACATCGCGAGCCGCACCCCTGCCGCTGCCAGCGCTTCTTTCAAAGCCATTCCAACCTGAACGATCGAGGAGTCTTCATGCGCATCCCTGAGAAATTGCCCGCCGCCGCGTCGCGCCGCCAGTTGCTGCAGGCCGGCGCCGCGGGGCTGGCCGTGCTGGCCGCGCCCGCCATCGTGCGCGCGCAAGCCGCACCGAAGATCCGCATCGGCTTCTGGCCCGTGGCCGCGGGGCTGCCCTTCTTTGCCGCGGTCGATCGCGGCTATTTCAAGGAAGCGGGTCTGGACGTGGAGCCGCTCAAGTTCGCGGGTGCGCAGCAGGTGATGGAGGGCATGCTGGCGGGCCGCTGCGACGGCAGCTCCAACGGCACGGGTTCGGCCAACCTCGCCATCGGCGAGATCGCGCAGCCGGGACTCTTCAAGATCTTCTGCACCAACCCGAGCAACGCCAAGTTCGTGCTCGACGAATTCATCGTCGCCAAGGACAGCCCGGTCAAGACCATGGCCGAGTTGGCCGGCAGGAAGATCGCGTCCGGCCCCGGCATCCAGAACGTGACCCTGTGCAAGACCATGCTCGAGCGCGCGGGCGCCAAGGGCGCCACCGTGAGCGAGCTGCCCATCGGCCAGCACGTGGCCGCGCTCGTCGCAGGGCAGGTCGACGCTTGCTACACGCTCGAACCCACCGGCACCGTCGGCCGCATGAACGGCACCACGCGCGTCATCGAGGCTGGCGTGGTGGCCAAGTACATTCTCGGCGACCCTATGGCGCCCTGGCACGGCGGTGCGGCCAGCCTCACCAGCGAGTTCATCAAGAAGAACCCCGAAGTGGCAAAGAAATACATCGCCGCCTATGCGCGCGGCGTGGAACTGGTGCGCACCAAGCCCGACGACGCGCGCCAGCACATGAAGGGCTACACCGCCATCGAAGGCAGTCTCACGGCCGAAGTGCCGCTCGCCTCTTACATGCTCTACAACGAGTTCAAGCCGAGCGACGTGGCGTACTTTCAGAAGTTCTACGACCTGTTCACCGAAAAGGGCATCTTCGAGAAGAAGGTCCTGGTGGACGGCCTGCTCTACAAGGCCTGACCATGGCCGACGCAAGCACGACCACGGCCACGCCGTGGACACCGCCGGCCGCTGGCGCCACCACGGCGGCAGTACCCAAGCCGCCGCTGCGCGATCGGCTGCTGCCTTTCATCGGACCCGTGGTGCTATTCATTGTCTGGGACCTGGCGGTGCGGCTCGGCTTCATCAAGCCGATCCTGCTGCCCACGCCCGCCGACACCGTTGCGGCGCTCATCACGGGGCTTGCGGGCGGGCCGCTGCTCACCGACTTCGCGATGACCGTGTGGCGCACGCTGCAGGCCTTTGCCATTGCGGCGGTGGTTGGCGTGCCGCTGGGCGTGCTGCTCGGCAGCAACGAGAAGGCCTACCGCAGCGTCGAGTTCCTGATCGACTTCTTCCGCTCCACGCCTTCGTCCGCGCTGATCCCACTGTTCCTCTTGATCTTCGGCGTGTCGGACGTCAACAAGGTGGCGATCGCGGCTTTCGGTGCTTTGCTGATCGTGGTGTTCAACAGTGCCTACGGCGTGATCAATGCGCGCAAGCAGCGCGTGATGGCCGCGCGCGTCATGGGCGCCTCGCGCTGGCAGATCTTCAAGGACGTGCTGGTGTGGGAAAGCCTTCAGCCCAGCTTCGTGGGACTGCGCTCGGCGGTGTCGATGGCACTGGTGATCGTCATCGTGGCCGAGATGTTCATCGGCTCCGACACCGGCCTTGGCCACCGAATCATCGATGCGCAGCAGGTGCTCAACGTGAAGAGCATGTACGCGGCCATCCTCGCGGCGGGTGCGCTGGGCTATGCGCTCAACATCCTTTTCCTGCTTGCCGAGCGCCGCATCGTGCATTGGAGCGGACGATGAAAGTGACGCCCGACATCGTCGTCAACGGCCCGGTGTATGCCGACGTGCCCAAGCCCGTCTTCAAGCCCGGCCCGGCCGGCACGCACATCACCATTCGCGGGCTCACCAAGTACTTCGCGGGCTGGCCGCTGTACGAGAACTTCGACCTCGACATTCCCAAGCACCGGATCGTCTCGGTGTTCGGGCCCAACGGCTGCGGCAAGTCCACGCTCATCAACATGATCGCGGGGCTCGTTCCCATCGACTCGGGCGAGATCCTGTTCGACGGCAAAGAGCGCAAGGACACCAAGATCGGCTACGTGTTCCAGAACTACCGCGAGGCGATGTTCCCGTGGATGCGCACCATCGACAACATCGCCTATCCGCTGAAGCTCGAAGGGCGCAGCAAGGCCGAGGTCGATCGGCGTATGGAAGAGCTGGTGGCGTCGTTCGACGTCAAGTTCGACCTCAAGCGCTTTCCCTACGAACTCTCTGGGGGCCAGCAGCAGACCGCATCGATCATGCGGGCGCTCGCGCCCAACCCCGAGGTGCTGTTTCTCGACGAGCCTTTTTCTGCGCTCGATTTCGAGATGACGCTCTTCATCCGCGAGAAGCTGCAGGAAGTGTTCATGCAGACCGGCACCACCATGCTTCTGGTGTCGCACGATCTCGAAGAGGCCGTGTACCTGGCTGACGAGGTGCTGCTCCTGACCAAGCGGCCGACCAAGGTGGCCGAGATCCTGCGCTACGGTGATGCACGCCCGCGCACCATCGAGACACTGAGCAGCGACAGCTTCGTCGCAATGAAGAAGCTCAGCCTCGACATCTTTCAGCGAGAGGTCCGCCGATGACCCCGGAAATCAACATTCCCGAAGTGCTCGCCGAAGTGAGGGCCGTGTTCGCGCGCTACGAAGAAGCGCTCGTCGCCAATCAGCGCGCGGTGCTCGACGAATTGTTCTGGAACAGCCCGCACACGTTGCGCTACGGCTTCTCGGAGAACCACTACGGCCACGCCGACATCTGCGCCTTCCGCGCCTCGCTGCCGGTGCAGAGCCCGCCGCGCGAGCTGCTGCGCACCGTCATCACCACCTACGGCCGCGACTTTGCGACGGCCAACGTCGAGTTCCGCCGCGAAGGCAGCCGCCAGATCGGCCGCCAGAGCCAGACCTGGCTGCGCACCGCCGAAGGCTGGCGCGTGGTCGCCGCGCACGTGAGCCTGATGGACTGAACACGCAGGCACATTTTTTGCACCCCACCTTGTATCCAAGATCGGAGAACGTCATGACCAGCCCCATCAATCGCCGCGATTCCCTCAAATCCCTGGCTGCGCTCGGCGCCGCCGGCACCCTGGGGGGCTGGAGCGCCCTTGCCGGTGCACAAGCCAAGCCGCTGACCGTCGGCGTGATCTACGTCGGTGCACGCGACGACTACGGCTACAACCAGGCGCACGCCATGGCCGCGGCCGAGGTCAAGAAGCTGCCGGGCGTCAAGGTGGTGGAAGAAGAGAACGTGCCCGAGACCGCCGCCGTGCAGAAGACCATGGCCGGCATGATCTCGCAGGATGGTGCCAAGCTGCTGTTCCCCACGTCGTTCGGCTATTTCGATCCGCACATCCTCGCGGTGGCGCCCAAGAACCCCGACGTGCGCTTTTCGCATTGCGGCGGCCTCTGGACCGAAGGCAAGCACCCCAAGAACGCCGGCAGTTTCTTCGGCTACATCGACGAATGCCAGTTCCTGAACGGCGTGATCGCGGCCCACATGACCAAGAGCAACAAGATCGCCTTCGTCGCCGCCAAGCCCATTCCGCAGGTGCTGCGCAACATCAACGCCTTCACGCTCGGCGCGCGCTCGGTCAAGCCGAACATCACCTGCAGCGTGATCTTCACGGGTGACTGGTCGATGGCCGTGAAGGAAGCCGAAGCCACCAACAGCCTGGCCGACCAGGGCTGCGACGTGTTCACCATGCACGTCGATGGTCCCAAGGTGGTGGTCGAGACAGCAGCCAAGCGCGGCAAGATGGTCTGCGGCTACCACGCGAGCCAGGCCAAGCTGGCGCCCAACGCCTACCTCACGGGTGCCGAGTGGAACTGGCTCACCGCCTACAAGACCGCCATCGAAGCCGCGCAAAGCGGCAAGCCGCACCCCAACTTCCTGCGCGGCGGCCTGAAGGAAGGCTACGTGAAGATGTCCGCCTACGGCCCCATGGTGCCGGACGCCGCGAAGAAGCAGGCCGACGAGATCAAGGCCAAGATGATCGCGGGCACCTTCGACATCTTCAAGGACGGCATCAAGGACAACAAGGGCGCCGTCGTGGTGCCGGCCGGCAAGGTGCTGAAGCAGACCGACCTCGAGCTGGAAAAGATGAACTACCTGGTCGAAGGCGTCATCGGTTCGGCCTGACACGCGCCGCATCGACGCCATGCGCCACGCGCTCAAGGAATTCGCCCTGCCGGTGTTCGCCATTGCGGCGGCGCTGCTGTTGTTCGGCGTGCTGGTCGCCTTTGCCGGGGTCGATCCGGTGGAGGTCTGGGCGACGCTCTTCAAGGGCGCGTTCGGCGACTGGTTCTCATGGCAGAACACCCTGCAGCGCGCCGCGCCGCTGATGCTCACGGCCCTGTGCGTGGCGCTGCCGGCGCGCGCAGGTCTCATCGTCATTGGCGGCGAAGGCGCGCTGGTGTTGGGTGGCCTGGCAGCGGCCGCGCTCGCGCATGCGATCCCGCTGCCCGGCAACATGACGGGGACGGCGATGGTCTGCCTTGCCGGTGCGTTGGCCGGCGCTTTGTGGATCGTGCTTGCGGGCTGGCTGCGCCAGTACCGCGGCATCAACGAAACCATCAGCAGCCTTCTCTTGGCTTACATCGCGATCGGAATCTTCAAGCACCTGGTCGAAGGGCCGCTGCGCGACCCGGCGAGCCTCAACAAACCCTCGACCTATGCGCTCGACGCCGGCTTGCTGATCGGCGGCATCGGTGGCTCCGACGTGCACTGGGGATTCGTCATCGGTGTGGTGGCTTGCCTGGGGCTCGGATGGTGGCTGCGCGCCACGGCCTCGGGCTTTTCAGTGCGCGTGGTCGGCGGCAATCCACGCACGGCGCAGCTCGTCGGCCTGCCGGCCACGCGGCTCATCCTCGGCGCCTGCGGACTCGGCGGCGCTTGCGCGGGGCTCGCGGGCGCGGTCGAGGTGGCGGCGGTGCACACCAACGCGAATGCGTCGCTGATCGCGGGCTACGGCTATGCGGGCATCCTCGTGTCCTTCATCGCGCGGCACAACCCGGTGGCCATCGTGCCGGTCGCCATTCTCTTTGGCGGCTTCGGTGCGGCCGGCAGTTTGCTACAGCGCCGCCTCGGGCTGCCCGATGCCTCGGTGCTGGTGCTGCAAGGCATCGCCTTCGTGCTGATCCTTGCGAGCGAGGGTTTGCGCATGGTCGATTGGAAGGCGCTGGGCCGCAAGGCCATTCCCAAGGCGAATGCAGCAGCTGCTGCGGCACCAGCCGCGGAGGCCGTCCAATGACCGCGGACCAGTGGATCGCCCTCGTGGCCGGCATCGTCGGCGGTGCGTTGCGCGTCGGCGCGCCATTCCTGTTCGTGAGCCTGGGCGAATGCCTCACTGAAAAATCGGGCCGCATCAACCTCGGGCTCGAAGGCGTGTTGGTGCTCTCGGCCATGGCGGCTTTCGGCGGCGCGTATCTCACCGATTCGGCGTGGCTCGGCGTGCTGATCGGCGCGGTGGCGGGCGCGCTGCTCGCGCTGCTGCACGGCCTTTTGTGCTCGCTCGATCGCGTGAACGACGTGGCCACCGGCATCGCACTGATGCTGCTCGGCACCGGCCTGGCGTTCTACCTGGGCAAGCCGCTCATCCAGCCGCAGGCGCCGCAGATTCCCGCTATACCGCTCGGCTTCTGGAGCGACAACCCGGTGGTGCGCTCCGCCTTGCAGCTCAATGCGCTGGTGCCCTTGGGCGTGGTGCTGGCCGTACTGCTGTGGTGGGGCTTTGCGCGTACCCGCGCCGGCCTGCTGGTACGCATGGCCGGCGATTCGGCGCAGGCCACGCGCGCGCTCGGCTATTCGGTTTCGGGCCTGCGCATTGCGGCAACCACGGCGGGCGGTTTCATCGCGGGGCTGGGCGGCGCATCGCTCACGCTGTTCTATCCGGGCAGCTGGAACGAAGGCATCTCGAGCGGACAGGGCCTGATCGCGGTGGCGCTGGTGATCTTCGCGCGCTGGAGCCCGCTGCGTTGCGTGGGCGCGGCGCTGCTCTTCGGCGGCGCGGGCGCCATCGGACCCGCGCTGCAGTCCATCGGCGTCGGCTGGGGCTATCACCTGTTCAACACCGTGCCCTACGTGCTCACGCTGGTGATCCTGGTGTTCACCTGCAAGCCGGGCACGGCAGCCGCCGGAAGCCCCGGCGAACTTTCATCGACAAGGAGTTGAACGCCATGAGCGGTCTCGGAGGCCTCAACAAATCGGCGCACGGCGTTGTCGTCGGCCTGGTGCAGCTGCAGCTGCCGAGCGTGAAGACGCCGGCAGACCTGGCTGCGCAGACGCAGCGCATCTGCGGCATGGTGGCCAAGGCGCGCCGCAACCAGTCGACGATGGACCTGGTGGTGTTTCCCGAATACGCGTTGCACGGCCTCTCGATGGACATGAACCCCGAGATCATGTGCACGCTCGACGGGCCCGAGGTGGCCGCGTTCAAGGCCGCCTGCATCGAGCACCGCATCTGGGGCTGCTTCTCGATCATGGAAGCCAACCCGGGCGGCAACCCGTACAACAGCGGGCTCATCATCGACGCCGAGGGCGAGATCAGGCTCTATTACCGCAAGCTGCATCCGTGGGTGCCGGTGGAACCATGGGAGCCCGGCAACTTGGGCGTGCCGGTATGCGACGGACCCAATGGCAGCAAGCTGTCACTCATCATCTGCCACGACGGCATGTTTCCCGAGATGGCGCGCGAGGCCGCATACAACGGTGCCGACATCATCCTGCGCACGGCCGGCTACACCGCACCGGTGCGGCATGCGTGGAAGATCACCAACCAGGCCAACGCCTTCTGCAACCTGGCCTACACCGCGAGCGTGTGCCTGTGCGGCAGCGACGGCAGCTTCGACTCGATGGGCGAGGGCATGTTCTGCAACTTCGACGGCACGGTGCTGGTCGAAGGCGGCAGCCGCGTCGACGAGATCATCACCGCCGAGCTGCGGCCCGACCTTGTGCGCGAGGCACGCACCGGCTGGGGCGTGGAGAACAACATCTACCAGCTCTACCACCGCGGCTACGTGGCGGTGAAGGGCGGCGCGCAGGACTGCCCCTACACCTACATGCACGATATGGCCGCCGGAACCTACAAGCTGCCATGGAGCGCCGACGTGAAGGTGACCGACGGCAGCAGCTGCGGCTTCGCGCCGCCCGAGCGTACCTACGAAGGAAGCACGCAATGAACACCGCACCCACTCGCCACATCGCCGCCGAGCCCTATGCCTGGCCCTACAACGGCGCGCTGCGTCCCGACAACACCGCGCTCATCGTCGTCGACATGCAGACCGACTTCTGCGGCAAGGGCGGATACGTCGACGTGATGGGCTACGACCTGTCGCTGGTGCAGGCGCCGATCCAGCCCATCGCGCGCACGCTGGCGGCGCTGCGGCCACTGGGCTATCACGTCATCCACACGCGCGAAGGCCACCGGCCTGACCTGGCCGACCTGCCGGCCAACAAGCGCTGGCGTTCGCGGCAGATTGGCGCCGGCGGCGTGGGCATTGGCGACGACGGGCCGTGCGGGCGCATCCTGGTGCGCGGCGAGCCGGGCTGGGAGATCATTCCCGAACTGGCGCCGCTGCCTGGCGAGGTGGTGATCGACAAGCCCGGCAAGGGCTCGTTCTACGCGACGGACCTGGAGCTGATCCTGCGCACGCGCGGCATCGAAAACCTGATTCTTGCGGGCATCACCACCGACGTCTGCGTGCACACCACCATGCGCGACGCCAACGACCGCGGCTTCGAATGCCTGCTGCTGTCCGATTGCACCGCCGCCACCGACCACGGCAACCACCTGGCGGCGCTGAAGATGATCACGATGCAGGGCGGCGTGTTCGGCGCGCATGCCACCTCGCAGCAGCTGCTGGCTGCGCTGGACTGAGCGGGGCATGAGCAACACGCCCCATGCCATCGGTGCACTGCCTGCGGGCAACGGCGCGCTCGCGCTCGACACCTACGAGCTGACCAAGCGCTTCGGCGCCTTCACGGCGATGGACCGCGTGACGATGCGAGTCGAGCCCGGCACTGTGCATGCGCTGCTTGGTGAGAACGGGGCCGGCAAGAGCACGCTGGTGAAATGCGTGGCGGGCTTCCAGCGCGCGGAAGAGGGCAGCATCCTGATCGACGGCCGCGAGCAGGACATTTCCAACCCCATCGTGGCGCGCGCGCTCGGCATCGGCATGGTGTACCAGCACTTCACGCTCGCGCCGGGCATGACGGTGGCCGAGAACCTGCTGCTGGCGGGCGGCAAGACACCGGCGCTGATCGACTGGAAAACCAAGCGCGCCGAACTGAAGGAATTTCTCGCCACCACGCCCTTCAGCCTCGACCTCGACGTGCGGCCATCGGAGCTCGCCGCGGGCGAAAAGCAGAAGCTCGAACTGCTGAAGCAGCTCTACCTGAAGCCGCGCCTCCTGATCCTCGACGAACCGACCTCGGTACTCACGCCGCAGGAGGCCGACGAAGTGCTGGGTCACGTGCGCGAATTCGCGAAGAGCGGCCTGTGCACCGTGCTCATCATCACGCACAAGTTCCGCGAAGTGATGGCCTATGCCGACAGCGTGACGGTGCTGCGCCGCGGCAAGGCGGTGCACCATTGCCGCGTGGCGGACACGAGCCCGGCGCGGTTGGCTGGGGCCATGATGGGCGGCGAGGACGCTGCGGTTTCCGCACCGGCTGCATCACCCGTCGCAAGAAAGCCCGTGCCCGCTGCGGCGCCCATTGCACTGAAGGTCGAAGGACTCAAGGCGCAAGGCGACCGGGGCACCTTGGCACTGCACGACCTGGCACTTTCCGTGCGCGCTGGCGAAATCCTCGGCGTAGCGGGCGTCTCGGGCAACGGCCAGCGCGAGCTGGTCGAGGCGCTGGTCGGGCAGCGCCCACGGCTCGCCGGCAAGGTGAGCGTCATGGGCCAGCCCTACAGCGCACGGCGCGCAGAAAACCGACGTCTCAAGGTGCGCAGCCTGCCCGAGGAGCCGCTGCGCAACGCCTGCGTGGGCGACCTCAGCGTGGCGGAGAACATGGCGCTGCGCGATTTCGACAGGCCTCCGTTGTCGCGTGGCGGCGTGCTGAATTTTCCGTTCTGGCGCAACCGAGCGCGCGAGTGGATTGCCGAATACGGCGTCAAGACGCAGGGCGAGGGCGCCGCGATTCGCAGCCTCTCCGGCGGCAACGTGCAGCGCGCGGTGCTGGCGCGCGAGCTCGCCGGCGACATCAACGTGCTGATCGCCGCCAACCCCGTGTTCGGCCTCGACTTCGCCGCCGTGGCCGAGATCCACGAGCGCATCGTGCAGGTGCGTGAGAAGGGCGGGGCGGTGCTGCTCATCAGCGAAGACCTCGACGAACTGCTGGAGCTGGCCGACCGCATTGTCGTGATGAGCGAGGGACGCATCGTGTTCGAGACTTCGGCTGCAGGCGCCGAAAGGCATGTGATCGGGGCGCACATGGGCGGTGGGCACCACGAGCCACTGAAGGCTGCGGCATGAGCGGCCCTTTGAATCAAAGAGCAACACCATGCGCATAGAAGAGGCCAATCCTTTCCCCTACGAGTTCGAGATCAAGAACACCGCGCTGGTCCTCATCGACATGCAGCGCGACTTCATCGAACCCGGCGGCTTTGGCGAAACCTTGGGCAACGACGTGTCCTTGCTCGAAGCGATCGTTCCGGCGACAAAGACGGCGCTGCAAGCATGGCGGGAAGCCGGCGGCCTCGTGGTGCACACCCGGGAAGCGCACAAGCCCGATCTCTCCGACTGCCCGCCCGCCAAACGCAATCGCGGCAACCCCGCCTTGCGCATCGGCGACGAAGGCCCGATGGGCCGCATCCTCGTGGCCGGCGAACCGGGCAACCAGATCATCGAGGCGCTCGCGCCCATCGGCAATGAGCTCGTCATCGACAAACCCGGCAAGGGCGCGTTCTATGCCACCGGCTTGCATGAACTGCTGCAGCAGCGCGGCATTACGCACCTGCTGTTTGGTGGCGTCACCACCGAAGTCTGCGTGCAGACCTCGATGCGCGAAGCCAACGACCGCGGCTACGACTGCCTGCTGCTGGAAGACTGCACCGAGAGCTACTTTCCGGCCTTCAAGGCCGCCACGCTCGACATGGTGCGTGCCCAGGGCGGAATCGTCGGCTGGACCGCGCCGAGCGCCGCGCTCTTGGCGGCGCTTCGCGGCGGGCAATGACAGCGACTACCATTCCATACGTGCCTACCGTTCGTTCCCGCTCCGCTTCACCCGCTTCTGCCGTTCCCGCCGCCGGCGCGATAACCGTTTTTCGTACACGCGCCGACGAGGTCTACGCGCAACTCAAGCGCGACGTGGCCGATTTCATCCTCGTACCCGGCGACCGCTTCACCGAGAACGAGATCAGCGAGCGGCTCGGCGTCTCGCGCACGCCCGTGCGGCAGGCGCTGTTCCGCCTCCAGCAGGAAGGTTTCGTCGAGGTGCTGTTTCGCAGCGGCTGGCGCGTGCTGCCGTTCGACTTCGATCAGTTCGAGCAGCTCTACGACCTGCGCATGGTTCTGGAGACCACCGCTGTGCACCGCTTGTGCGAAGCTGACCGCCGCGTCGACCGCAGCCTGCTCGACGCGCTGGCCGACATCTGGCTGGTGCCGGTGGCCCAGCGCAGCAGCGACACCGCGCAGGTGGCGCAATGGGACGAAGCTTTTCATTGCGCGCTGGTGGCTGCCGCGGGCAACGCCGAGATGGCGCGCGTCCACAGCGACGTGACCGACCGCATCCGCATCATCCGTCGGCTCGACTTCACCCAGCAGCCGCGCATCGACGCCACCTACGACGAGCACGCGAAGATCCTCAAGGCCATTCGCGCCAACCGCGGGGACCAGGCCGCGATGCTGCTGCGCGCGCACATCGAGACCAGCCAGGCCGAGGTGCGCAAGATCACGCTGCACCAGGTGCACCTGGCGCGGCATGCCGGCAAGACGGCCGCGCCGCGCTGACCGGTCAGAGCGTGAAGTCGTACTCGACCGTGATCGGCGCGTGATCGCTGAACTTGATGGTCTTGTAGATCTGCTCGGTGCGCGCCAGCGCGCCCGTGGTGGGCGTGGCCAGGTGGTAGTCGAGCCGCCATCCCACGTTGTTGGCATAGGCTTGGCCGCGGTTGCTCCACCACGTGTAGGCCTCGCCCGTGGTGTCGGGCTTGAGCATGCGGTAGACGTCCACCAGGCCCGCACCATCGGTGCCGGCGTCGAGCAGCCGGGTCATCCAGGCGCGCTCTTCGGGCAGGAAGCCGCTGTTCTTCTGGTTGCCGCGCCAGTTCTTGAGGTCGATCTCCTTGTGCGCGATGTTGATGTCGCCGCACAGGATGAATTCGCGCTCTTTCTTGAGTGCGATAAGGTGCGGAAAGAAGCCTTTGAGGAACCTGAACTTGGCCTCCTGCCGCTCCTCGCCCGAACTGCCGCTCGGAAAATAGCAGCTGATGATCGACAGCTTGCGTTCCGGCGTGTCGAAGCGCAGCTCGAGATACCGGCCTTCAGCGTCGAATTCGGCGTCGCCCCAGCCCACGACGACGTCGCTGGGTGCGTGTTTCGTGTAGATCGCGGTGCCGGCGTAGCCTTTTTTCTCGGCGAAATGAAAGTGGCCCTTGAGGCCTGCCATTTCTTCGAATCGGCCCTCGATGTCGCTCGCCTGGACCCGGATTTCCTGCATGCAAATACAATCCGGCGCAAGTTCGGCCACCCAGTCCGCCACCCCTTTCGTGGCGGCCGAACGCAGGCCATTGAGATTGAGGCTGGTCAGTTTGAACACAAGGAAATTCCGATGGCTGTAGATGGTGTGGAAAGCAGTGCGGTGGCGCAGGACTTCGTCCAGTTCGCGCTCGACGCGGGCGTGCTGCGCTTTGGCGAGTTCAAGACCAAGGCCGGCCGGTTGAGCCCCTATTTCTTCAATTCGGGCCTTTTCGACGACGGCGCCAAGATCGCGCGGCTCGCCGAATTCTATGCAGACCGGCTGATCGAGAGCGGCGTCGAGTTCGACATGATCTTCGGCCCCGCCTACAAGGGCATTCCACTGGGCGCCACGGTGGCCGCCGAACTGGCCCGGCGCGGCCGCAACTACCCCTTTGCCTACAACCGCAAGGAAGCCAAGGCGCACGGTGAGGGCGGCAACCTGGTGGGCGCGCCGCTCAAGGGCCGGGTGCTGATCGTCGACGACGTGATGTCGGCGGGCACCGCGGTGCGCGAATCGATCGCCGCCATCGAGGCCGCGGGCGCCACGCCGCATGCGGTGGCCATTGCGCTCGACCGGCAGGAGAAAGCCACCGAGAACGGTGTCGACGTGGACCACAGCGCGGTGCAGTACGTGCGCAATCAGCTGGGCCTGGCGGTGGTGCCCATTGCGACGCTCGACGACCTCTTGAACTACCTGTCAGGCAGCCATGCCGCCGCTGATCTGGGCGCGCACCGCGAGCGCGTGCTGGCCTACCGCGCGCGCTACGGCGCCCGCTGAGGTAAGTCGATGCCTGTTCACAAGCTCGAGAACCAGACGGTACGGCCATTCGCAGCAGCAGCGCTGCTGCCGATGACGATGTTGGTGATGCTGCTGCTGCCCGCCGAAGTGCCGGCGCAGCCCGCCGTACAAGCACCCGCCAGCATCTACACCTGCACCGACGCGCGCGGCCGCACGCTGACGGCCGACCGCCCGATTGCCGAATGCACCGACCGCGAGCAGCGCGAACTGAGTCCGAGCGGCACCACGCGTCGCCGCATCGAGCCGACGTATACGGCCCGCGAATTGGCCGAGCGCGAAGACCGCGCCCGCGAGGCGTCGCTGCAGGCCGCGCGGCTGCTCGACGAGCGCCGGCGCGAGCGCGCATTGCTGGTGCGCTATCCCAACATCACCGTGCACGACCGCGAGCGCGGCGAGGCGTTGGTGCAGATCGATGCGGTGATCCAGGCGGCCAGGAAGCGCCTCGAAGAGCTCGGCGAAGACCGCAAGCGGATCGACGAGGAACTCGAGTTTTACAAGCATGACGTCAGCAAGGCACCGGGCGCGGTGCGCCGCAAGCTCGATGACAACATGCAGAGCGTGGCGGTGCAGAACCGCTTCATCGGCGAGCAGGAAGACGAGAAGAAGCGCGTGAACGCGCGCTTCGACGAGGAGCGCACGCGCCTCAAGCAGATCTGGTCGCCCCAGAACGGCGGCAAGTAGCTCGCGGCCGGAGGGGCGGCCGATCAGGCCAGCTTGGCCTTGAGCAGTTCTGTGACTTGCGCGGGGTTCGCCTTGCCGCCGCTGGCCTTCATGACCTGGCCCACAAGGCCGTTGAGGGCCTTTTCCTTGCCGGCGCGGTACTCGTCGACATTCTTCTGGTTCTTGGCAATGACCTCGTCCAGGATCTTGTCGAGCGCGCCGGTGTCGCTCATGGGTTTGAGGTCCTTGGCTTCGATGATGGCGTCGACGTCGCTGCCTTCGCCGGTCCAGAGAGCGTCGAACACCTGGCGCGCGGCGTTGTTGGGCAGGGTGCCGTCGGCAATGCGCTTCACCAGTTGGGCCAGCTGCTGCGCCGCGACCGGTGCGGCCTCGATGCCGATTTCTTGTGCGTTCAGGCGGCGCGCCATCTCGCCGGTGATCCAGTTGCTGGCCAGCTTGGGCGTGGCGCCGGCTTTCACCGCATCGTCGAAGTAGCGCGCGAGCGCCGGGCCTTGGGTGAGCTGTGCCGCGTCGTATTCCGACATACCGTGGTCGCGAACATAGCGCTCGGCCATGGCGCGCGGCAGCTCGGGCATGGTGGCGCGCACGCGCTCGATCCATTCGGGCTCGATGGCGAGCGGCGGTAGGTCCGGGTCGGGAAAGTAGCGGTAGTCGGCCGCGTCTTCCTTGGTGCGCATGGTGCGCGTCTCGCCGGTATCGGGGTCGAACAGCACGGTGGCCTGCTCGATCTTGCGGCCGTCTTCCAGCTCGTTGATCTGCGAGTTGATCTCGTAGTCGATCGCCTGCTGCATGAACTTGAAGCTGTTCAGGTTCTTGATCTCGCGCCGCGTGCCGAGCTTTTCGCCGGGCCTGCGCACCGACACGTTGGCGTCGCAGCGGAAACTGCCTTCCTGCATGTTGCCGTCGCAGATGCCGATCCAGGTGACGATCTTGTGCAGCTCGCGTGCATAGGCCACGGCCTCGGCGGTGGAGCGCATGTCGGGCTCGGTCACGATTTCCAGGAGCGGCGTGCCGGCGCGGTTCAGGTCGATGCCGCTCTGACCGACGAAATCTTCGTGCAGCGACTTGCCCGCGTCTTCCTCGAGGTGGGCGCGCACCAGGCGCACGGTCTTCTTTTCTTCACCCAGGAAGAACGAGACAGAGCCGCCCTGCACGACCGGGATCTCGTACTGGCTGATCTGGTAACCCTTGGGCAGATCGGGGTAGAAATAGTTCTTGCGCGCGAACACGCTGCGCGGCGCAATGTGCGAGCCGAGCGCCAGGCCCAGCTTGATGGCGCGCTCGACCGCGCCCTTGTTCATCACCGGCAAGGTACCGGGCAGCGCGAGGTCCACCGCGCTGGCTTGGGTGTTGGGCTCTGCGCCAAAGGCGGTGGAGGCGCGGCTGAAGATCTTGCTCGCGGTCGACAGCTGCGCGTGCGTCTCGAAGCCGATGATGACTTCATAGCCGCGCACCAGCGGGCCGGTCGGGCGGCCTTGTTGTTGTGCTTCGAAAGTGTTCACGGGTTCGCTCATCTCAGAATCCCTCCGGCGTGCGCGTGTGCCAGTCGGTGGCCTGCTGGAAGCGGTGGGCCGCGTTCAGCAGCTTCGCTTCGCCGAAGTAGTTGCCGATCAGCTGCAGGCCGACGGGCATCGGCTTGCCGATGCCCTGCTTCGAGCCTTGCATGCCGCTGTCATCGAAGCCCGCGGGCACGCTCATGCCGGGCAGGCCGGCCAGCGAGGCGGGCAGCGTGAAGATGTCCGCAAGGTAGTCGGCCACCGGGTCGCCGCCGTGTTCGCCAATCTTCCATGCGGTGGTCGGCGCGGCGGGGCCGGCGATCAGGTCGCACTGCTTGAAGGCCTGCTGGAAGTCGTCCGCGATCATGCGGCGGACCTTCTGCGCCTGCAGGTAGTACGCGTCGTAGTAGCCGTGCGACAGCACGTAAGTGCCGATCATGATGCGGCGCTTCACCTCGTCGCCGAAGCCTTCGGCGCGAGTGCGCTCGTACATGTCGGCCAGGTCCTTGTACTGCTTCGCGCGGTGGCCGAACTTGACGCCGTCGAAGCGGCTCAGGTTGCTCGAGGCTTCGGCCGCGGCCAGGATGTAGTACACCGGAATCGACAGTTCGGTGAGCGGCAGAGTCACTTCGACGCGCTTTGCGCCGAGCTTCTCGTATTGCGCGAGCGCCGCATCGATGGCAGCGCGCACGCCGGGCGCCACGCCTTCGCCGAAGAATTCTTTCGGCACGCCGATGCGCAGGCCCTCGAGCGAGTCGCCGAGCGAGCGGCCGAAGTTCTCGGCGGGCTTGTCGAGCGAGGTCGAGTCGCGGTCTAGGTCGGGGCCGCAGAAGGCCGACAGCAGAAGCGCGCAGTCTTCGGCCGAGCGGGCCATCGGGCCGGCTTGGTCGAGGCTCGATGCGAAAGCCACCATGCCGTAGCGTGAGGCGCGTCCGTAGGTCGGCTTGATGCCCGTGACGCCGCAGAACGAAGCCGGCTGGCGAATCGAGCCGCCGGTGTCGGTGCCGGTGGCCGCGGGGGCCAGGCGTGCGGCGACGGCGGCCGCGCTGGCGCCGGAGGAGCCGCCCGGAATGCGTTCGCGGTTCCAGGGGTTCTGCACTGGCATGGCCTTGTCGTGGCCCACGGCGGGCACGGCGACGTTCTCGTTGGCCGAGCCCATCGCGAATTCGTCGCAGCTCAGCTTGCCGAGCGTGACCGCGCCGGCTTCGGCCAGCCGGCGCACCACGGTCGCGTCGAAGGGCGAGCGGTAGCCCGCGAGCATCTTCGAGCCGGCGGTGGTGGCGAAATCGGTGGTGACGAAGATGTCCTTGTGCGCGATTGGCACGCCGGCCAGCGCCGGGGCATTGCCGGCGGCGAGGAGGGCGTCGGCCGCGCGGGCCTGGGCCAGCGTGACTTCCTCGTTGACGTCTACAAAAGTACCCAGTGCTTCGTGCGCCTTCATGCGGCGAAGGAAAATCTGCGCGGTTTCGACGGCGGAAACCTTGCGCTCGGCCAATGCCTTGGCGAGGGCGACCACGCCCATCTGATGAAGTTCGCCGCTCATTGCGGTGCCCCCACGCTTGCCACGTTGTGTGCTGCGCTGCCCCCCGAGGGGGCCTTCGCGCCTTGGAGCGGTCGGGCGGCGCTCATTCGATCACCTTCGGCACGAGGAACAGGCCGGCTTCGACGGCCGGCGCGCTCTTCTGGTTGGCTTCACGGTTGTCGGGCTCGCTCACCACGTCGTCGCGAAGGCGCAGCGTGACGTTCTCGACGGCGGCCACCGGGTGGGCCAGCGGCTCGACGCCAGTGGTGTCGACCGAACGCATGCGCTCGACCAGGTCAAAGAAGCCGTTGATCTGGCTGAGCATGCGCTCGCTTTCATCGGGGGCAAGCTGCAGCCGTGCCAGCGAGGCAATGCGTGCAATATCTGAAGCGGAAAGGGACATGGGTGAAACCGGCCAAAAAAACCGGAGGTAATGCACGCCGGAAGGGGTGCCGACACGGGATTCCAGAGGGGATTCGGGTATTATCCCGCCTTTGCCGCAACCCCCGCGAACGCGCCGGCTTTTGCGCCAAAAACAATCAATTCACCCCGTCACACGACCAAAAACAGAGCGACGATCTGCCGACGCGCAGGCCGTGCTCCAGAGGATTCCGCACATGTTTGGAGCTTTCCGTCGGTATTTTTCGACCGACCTTGCGATCGACCTCGGCACCGCCAACACACTGATATTCGCCCGCAATAAGGGCATCGTGCTGGACGAGCCCTCGGTGGTCGCCATTCGCCACGAAGGCGGTCCCCACGGCAAAAAGGTGATCCAGGCTGTCGGCCGCGAAGCCAAGGCCATGCTGGGCAAGGTGCCCGGCAACATTGAGGCCATCCGCCCGATGAAGGACGGCGTGATTGCCGACTTCGTGATCACCGAGCAGATGATCAAGCAGTTCATCAAAATGGTGCACCCGCGCACGCTGCTCACGCCGAGCCCGCGAATCATCATCTGCGTGCCCTGCGGTTCCACCCAGGTCGAGCGCCGTGCCATCAAGGACGCGGCCGAAGCGGCCGGTGCCACTTCCGTCTACCTCATCGAGGAACCCATGGCCGCGGCCATCGGCGCGGGCCTGCCCGTGAGCGAAGCCTCGGGTTCGATGGTGGTCGACATCGGCGGCGGCACCACCGAGGTGGGCGTCATCAGCCTGGGCGGCATGGTCTACAAGGGCTCCGTGCGCGTGGGCGGCGACCGCTTCGACGAAGCCATCATCAACTACATCCGCCGCAACTACGGCATGCTGATCGGCGAGCCGACGGCCGAGGTCATCAAGAAGAACATCGGCTCGGCCTTCCCGGGCTCCGAGGTCAAGGAGATGGAAGTCAAGGGCCGCAACCTGTCCGAAGGCGTGCCGCGCAGCTTCACCATCAGCAGCAACGAAGTGCTGGAAGCCCTGACCGATCCGCTCAACAACATCGTCTCGGCCGTGAAGAACGCGCTGGAACAGACCCCGCCCGAACTCGGCGCCGACATCGCGGAGCGCGGCATGATGCTGACCGGCGGCGGCGCACTGCTGCGTGACCTGGACCGCCTGCTGGCCGAGGAAACCGGCCTGCCGGTGCTTGTGGCCGAAGATCCGCTGACCTGCGTGGTGCGCGGTTGCGGCATTGCCCTCGAGCGCATGGACCGCTTGGGAAGCATCTTCACGAGCGAGTGAATGCGCCACCGCCATCATCGGCCGGCTCTGCTTGCGCAGGCCGGCCTTTTTGCCATCTGACGTTGCACCGCCAGGCCTGAACCATGCCCTTGGGCACGCTCGATCGCACAGCCCCGCCCCTGTTCAACCAGGGGCAGTCGGCGCTGAGCAAGCTGATCTTCTTCGGCGCGCTGGCGCTGTTCCTGATGGTGGCCGATGCGCGCTTCCATCTGGTGCAGCCCATTCGCGCGGCCGTGGGTGCAGTGCTCTATCCGGTGCAATGGGTGGCGATGAAGCCGGTGCAGCTGGTGCTCGGCGGAGGCCGCTATCTCGAAGACCTCCAGACGGCGCAGCGCAATGAGGACGAGGCCCGCAAGGCGCTCATGCAGCAGGCCGAACGCGCGAGCCAGGCCGACACGCTGGCGCAGGACAACGCGCGGCTGCGCGCGCTGCTCGAACTGCGCCAGACCACACAGGCGCCCGGCCGCGCGGCCGAGGTGCTCTATGACGCGGCCGACCCGTACACGCGCAAGATCGTCATTGACCAGGGGCTCACGCAAGGCGTGGCGCCCGGCTCGCCCGTGATCGACGCGCACGGCGTGCTCGGCCAAGTGACGCAGGTGCTGCCTTTCACGAGCGAAGTCACGCTGGTCATCGACCGCGATCTTTCCATTCCGGTGCAGAACACCCGCACCGGTGTGCGCAGTGTGGCCTTCGGCGACGCGTCGGCGCACGGCGGCGGGCTCGAGCTGCGCTTCATGGCCGCCAATGCCGACCTGCAGGAGGGTGACCTGCTTTCCACCAGCGGTGTCGACGGCGTCTATCCGCCGGGCCTGCCGGTGGCGAAGATCGAGCGCATCGAACGGCGTGCCGACTCCGCCTTTGCGCGCATCTACTGCGTGCCGCTGGCCCGCGTGACGGCCGCGCGCTACGTGCTGGTGCTGGCGCCCACGGGCACACCCTCCGCACCGCCGCCCGCCGCGCCCGCCGCCGCGGTGCGCAAGAAGTCGGAGGCCAAACCCGCCAAGGCGGACAAGGGCGACAAGACCGACAAGACCGACAAGACCGACAAGAAAGCCGCGGAGCGCGCCCGATGATCAAGCGTCCCGGACAACAGCAGCTCCTGCTGCCAGTGAGCCCGCTCTTCATGTGGTCGAGCCTGGTGGTGGCGCTGCTCATCAACATGATCCCGATCGGCCGCGCCGCGTGGATGCCCGACATGCTGGCGCTGGCCATCGTGTTCTGGGGCGTGCACCAGCCGGCGCGCGTGGGCATTGGCGTCGCCTTCGTCTTCGGCCTGTGTATGGACGTGCACCAGTCGTCCATGCTGGGCCAGCATGCGCTGTCCTACACCACGCTGGGGTTCTTCGCGATCACCATCCATCGGCGCCTGCTCTGGTATCCGGTGTTGTCGCAGGCGCTGCAGGTGCTGCCGCTCTTTGCGGTGTCGCAGCTGGTCGAAGTGGTCACGCGGCTGGTCGGCGGCGGCGTGTTTCCGGGTTGGACGGTGCTCATCTCGCCGGCCATCGAGGCCGCGTTGTGGCCCTTGGCGACAGCTCTGCTGCTCGCGCCGCAGCGCCGCACGCCGGAACCCGACGAGAACCGTCCTCTCTAAGCCAAAGTCCACATTTGCGATTGCATTTGCCACCGCACTTGCACGCGCCTAAGCTCACGCCGCCATGACCGAGATCCGCAACGTCGCCGCCGACCTCGCGCGCTTCAAGCGCCGCGTGATCGTGATCGGCATGGTGGTGCTTTTCGCGTTCAGCTTGCTGGGCGCGCGGCTGGTGTACCTGCAGGTGGTGCGGCATGAAGACCTCGCCGAGCAGGCCGAGAGCAACCGCACGGCCATCGTGCCGGTGGTGCCCAACCGCGGCCTCATCCTCGACCGCAACGGCATCGTGCTGGCCTCGAACTATTCGGCCTACACGCTGGAGATCACGCCCTCCAAGGTAGGCGACGTCGACGAGACCATCGAAAGCCTGACGCAGGTGCTCGAGGTTTCGCCGCGCGACCGCCGCCGCTTCAAGCGCCTGCGGGAAGACTCGCGCAGTTTCGACTCCATTCCGATCCGCACCCGCCTGAGCGACGAGGAAGTGGCGCGCTTCGCGGCGCAGCGCTACCGCTTCCCGGGCGTGGAGATCAAGGCGCGGCTGTTCCGCAACTACCCGCATGCTGAGATCGCCTCGCACGTGCTCGGCTACATCGGCCGCATCAACCAGCGCGAGAAGACCGCGATGGAAGACTGGGCCGAGGAAGATCAGGCCAACTACAAGGGCACCGACTACATCGGCAAGCTGGGCATCGAGCAAAGCTACGAGAAGACGCTGCACGGCCAGACCGGCGTGGAGCAGATGGAAACCTCGGCCGGCGGCCGCGCGGTGCGACGGCTCGCAAGCCATCCGGCCACGCCCGGCAACACGGTGATGCTGTCGCTCGACATCAAGCTGCAGAAGCTGGTGGAAGACATGTTCGGCGACCGGCGCGGCGCGCTGGTGGCCATCGATCCCAAGACCGGCGAGGTGCTGGCCTTCGTGAGCAAGCCGACTTTCGACCCCAACCTGTTCGTCGAAGGCATCGACACCGAAAGCTGGAAGGAGCTCAGCGAATCACTCGACAAGCCGCTGCTCAACCGCGCCCTTCGCGGCACCTACCCGCCCGGCTCGACCTACAAGCCCTTCATGGCGCTGGCCGCGCTGCAGACCGGCAAGCGCGGCCCGAACGTGGTGGTGAACGACCCCGGGTACTTCAACTTCGGCGGCCACCGCTTCGGCAGCCCCGAAGGCAACATCGGTGGTGTCGACATGCGCCGCTCGATCCAGCTGTCGAGCAACATCTACTACTACTCGCTGGCCAACGAGATGGGCGTGGACCTGATCCACGACTTCATGAAGCCGATGGGCTTCGGCCAGATCACCGGCATCGACCTGGGCGGCGAGGTGCGCGGCGTGCTGCCGAGCACCGAGTGGAAGCGCAACGCCTACAAGCGGCCCGAGCAGAAGAAGTGGTATGCGGGTGAAACCATTTCGCTGGGCATCGGCCAGGGCTACAACGCCTTCACCATGCTGCAGCTGGCGCAGGCGACGGCCATCGTGGCCGACGGCGGCATGAAGCACAAGCCGCATCTGGTGCTGGCCACGCGCAACACAGTGAGCGGGCAGGTGGCGCAGGTGCCCCAGCCTCCGGCCGAGAACCTCGGCTACACCGCAGCCAACGTTGCGGTGATTCGGGAAGGCCTCACCAGCGTGGTCACGAGTGGTACCGCGCGCAGCGTGTTCGCCGGTGCCAGTTACCAGGCGGCCGGCAAGACCGGCACCGCGCAGGCCGTGACGCAGGCACAGAACACAAAGTACAACGCGCGCGCGCTCGAAGAGCACCAACGCGACCACGCGTTGTTCATGGCCTTCGCGCCGGTCAACGATCCGAAGATCGCGCTGGCCGTGATCGTCGAGAACGCCGGCTGGGGCGCCGGCGCCGCGGCACCTATTGCGCGCCGCGTTTTCGACTACTGGCTGCTGGACCAGTACCCGAGCGAGGCCGACATGGCCGCCATCAAGGTCGGCAAGGCAGCCGCCCCCATGGGCAAGCCGCGCGTAGCCAGCGAAGTGGCGTGGCCTGCGGCGGCTACTGCTGCAACCGCACCCTGAATGCTTGCTCCCTCTCCTCTGGGAGAGGGTGGGGGTGAGGGCACTGTGCCGCCGATAAAGTGCGGCGCTCATACGACGGCCGCTACCCTCACCCTAGCCCTCTCCCGGAGGGAGAGGGAACAACGCGGGGAGGGGGTGAACCTCAGGCCACCACCGTGCCGCTGACTTCACCCAACCCGATCCGCACCGCCCCCGCGCGCTCGCAATAACCGCGCATGACCAGCGTGTCGCCATCTTCGAGAAAGGTGCGCTTCTCGCCGTTGGGCAAGGTGATCGCCTGCTTGCCGCCCAATGTGAGCTCGATCAGCGAACCCGCCTCGTCGGGCTTGGAGCCCGAGAGCGTGCCCGAGCCCAGCATGTCGCCGGGCTGCAGGTTGCAGCCGTTCACGGTGTGGTGCGTGACGAGCTGCGCGGCGGTCCAGTAGGCGGCCTCGGTAGTGTTGCCGCGCGTGAGCCGTGCGGGCGCTTCACCGGCGGCGCGCATCTTTGCGGTCTGCAGCAACACCTCGAGCGTGATGTCGAGCGCGCCGCTTTCGCGATTGGAGGGCGCATCGAGGTACGGCAGCGGCTGCGGGTCTCCCGCCGGGCGCTCGAACTTGGCGCGGAACGGTGCCAGCGCTTCCATGGTCACGATCCACGGCGAGAGCGTGCTCGCGAAGTTCTTCGAGAGAAACGGCCCGAGCGGCTGGTATTCCCAGGCTTGCAGGTCACGCGCCGACCAGTCGTTAAGCAGGGTCACGCCGAACAGATGGTCTTCGGCCTCGCCGATCGCAATCGGCTCGCCGAGCGCGTTGCCGCGTCCGACAAAGAAGCCAAGCTCCAGTTCGTAGTCGAGCCGCTTCGACGGGCCGAAGCTGGGCTCGGCCGCATCCGGCGCCTTGGTCTGCCCCTGCGGACGCTTGAACACCTGCCCGCTCACGCAAATGGACGATGCGCGGCCGTGATAGCCGATGGGCACCCACTTGTAGTTGGGCATCAGCGGCTGGTCGGGTCGGAACAGCTTGCCGATGGTGGTCGCGTGATGGATACCGGTGTAGAAGTCGGTGTAGTCGCCGATGCGGCAAGGCACGGTCATCTCGGCCTTGACCTGCGGCAGCAGCGCCTTCGACCATGCGGCCTCTTTGCCGCTGCCTTCGGCAAGGCCGGCGGAGAGCGCGGCGCGCAGGGCCTGGCGGTCTTTCGCGCTCGCGCTCATCAGCGCGTTCATGTCGTCGGTGTCGACCAGGCCAGCGGCACGCAGGTCGAACACCTGGTCGCCGATGGCAACCCCGATGCGATAGCCTTCCTCGGTGCCCGCCGCGCGGAAGCGGCCAAAGGGCAGGTTCTGGATCGGAAAGTCGCAGCCGGGCTCGTTGGCCGAAGCAACCCAGCTGCGCAGCTTGGGGTCATGGGTGGCGTTCAATGCGGTGGTCATGAATGTCTTTCTGTGAGTGTCCAACGAGATCACGGCTTGAACTGGTCCTGGAGGCCAGCCCAGCAGTCCGCATAGTCGGTATCGAGCGCCGGGCTCTGGAGCGCAAAGTTCGTCGGAATGAAGCGGAAGCGGCTCTCGAACATGAAGGCCAGCGTGTTGTCCAGCTTGTGCGGCTTCAGGTCGGAGTGCGCGGCCTTGTCGAAGGCTTCCTCGTCGGGCCCGTGCGGCACCATGCAGTTGTGCAGGCTCGCGCCGCCGGGCTTGAAGCCGCCTGGCTTGGCGTCGTACTCGCCCAGCACCAGACCCATGAATTCGCTCATCAGGTTGCGGTGGAACCATGGCGGACGGAAGGTGTTCTCCATCACCATCCAGCGCGGCGGGAAGATCACGAAGTCGCAGTTCGCGGTGCCGGGCGTGTCGGTGGGCGAGGTCAGCACGGTGAAGATCGACGGATCGGGATGGTCGAAGCTGATCGAGCCGATGACCATGAAATTGGCCGTGTCGTACTTCACCGGCGCCAGGTTGCCGTGCCATGCGACCACGTTGAAGGGCGACTGCTTCGTCGGCGCCTTCCAGAAGCGGCCGCCGAACTTCTTGACGAGTTCATAGGCGCCGCCGTCTTCCTCGAAAGCCGCCACGGGCGCCTGGAAGTCGCGCGCGTTGGCCAGGCCGTTGGAGCCGATGGGCCCGAGCTCGGGCAGGCGGAAATGCGCGCCGTAGTTCTCGCAGACATAGCCGCGGGAGGGCCCCGCGCCAGCGTCCGAATCCGGCAGCGCCACCTTGAACACCATGCCGCGCGGCAGCAGCGCAATTTCGCCGGGCTTCACGTCGAGCACGCCGAGCTCGGTCGTGATCACGAGGCGGCCCTGCTGCGGCACGACGAGCATCTCGCCGTCGGCGTTGACAAAAGCGCGGCGCTCCATCGAGCGGCCCGCCAGGTACATGAGCGAGCCGATGCCCACCTGCGCTTCGGCGTCGCCGTTGGCCGCGATCGTGTGCATGCCGTCGATGAAGTCGGCCTCGGCCGCGCCGTCCAGCGGCAGCGGATGCCAGCGCAGCGGCTCGGGCGGCAGCGCGATCTCGCGGTCGGCGCCGGTGGTCCAGTGCGCCTGCGCGTACGGCTGGTAGCGGCCCGACACCACCGAGGGCTGACGCCGGTAGAGCCAGGTGCGGCGGTTCTCGCGGCGCGGCGCGGTAAAGGCAGTACCCGAAAGCAATTCGGTGTACAGGTCGAAGGGCGCGCGCTGCGGGTTGTTGCGGCCCTGCGGCAGGGCGCCCGCGACGGCCTCGCTGGCGTACTCGTTGCCGAAGCCGCTTTGATAGAGCCGTTCGGTGGCGGGAGTTGCGGTGGTCATGGTGTCCTCATGAGATGGCTGTTTGGACGGGTTACTTCGCCGCGTCGAGTGCTTCGCGCAGCACGGCGAGCGAGCCGATGTGGTTGGCCAGCACCAGCACGAGGCGCGCGTTGTAGGCATTGCTCTCTTCGGTGGAAAGACCCTGATGCGCCTCGATCAGCGCCTCGTAGAAATCATCCGGCGCTTCGAGGTTCGGCGCCGTGTTCAGGTGTTGTTGCTGTTGCATGGTGGTGCTCAAGTCTTTGCCAATGCGTGGTCGATGGCGGCGCGGATGTTCTCTGCCGTGGGATGCCGCCAGCGCGCGCACACATGCTGGTCGGGCCGCAGCAGGTAGACGGTGCCGGGCTGCGCGTCGTAGCGCCGCGTGGCCAGTTCGCCTTCGGGCGATGCGCCTTGCACGTGCACGACGTGCAGCGGAAAGTCGCAGGCCTTCAGCGCCTGCAGGCTGCGCTCGGCCGCCTCGCCGGTGCCGAACAGCAGCGCGGTGAATCGCACCGCGTGGCATTCGCGCAGCAGCCAGCCGGCGCTGCCGTCGGCGCGCATGAGCGGCGCATCGGCCGCCGCGGCGCCAGGCACCATCGCACCTGCGAACGCATCGCAGTCGGGCGTGTTGAGCGGAGAGTCGCGCAGCACCGCGGGCACCGAAAGCCGCCCGCTGTTGACCAGCGTGCGTGCGAAGGCATGGCGCTTGGTGAGCTCCAGCACTGCGTCGCGGAACAGGCGGCTCACTTCGCTCTTGGGCGTGATGAAGTCGGTGGCGCGCGTGGAGTTGCGGATGTTCTCGTCGGCCGCGTATTCGCGCTCGCTCGCATAGCTGTCGAGCAGCGCATCGGGCGCGTCGCCCTCGAGCACCGCGGCAAGTTTCCACGCGAGGTTGTCGGCGTCCTGCACGCCCGAGTTGGCACCGCGCGCGCCGAAGGGCGACACCCCGTGCGCCGAGTCGCCCGCGAACAGCACGCGGCCATGGCGGAAGTGCTCCATGCGCTGGCACGCAAAGGTGTACACGCTGGCCCAGCCGATCTGGAACTGCACGCCCTCGAAGCCGATGCTGTCGAGCAACGCGCGCACACGCGGCGTGATGTTCTCGGGCTTGCGTTCTTCCACCGGATCGGCGTCCCAGCCGAGCTGGAAGTCGACGCGCCACATGCCGTCGGCCTGCTTGTGCAGCAGCACGCTCTGGCCGGGGTGGAACGGGGGATCGAACCAGAAGCGGCGCTCTGTCGGAAGCTGAGCGTCCATCGTGATGTCCGCGATGAGGAAGCGGTCGCGGAACACGCGGCCCTTGGCTTCGAGGCCCATGAGTTGCCGCATGTTGGAGCGCGAGCCGTCGCAGGCGCCAACGTAATCGGCCGCTAGCTGGTAGCTGCCCTCGGGCGTCTCGACCGTGAGCATCGCGGCGTCTTCGGTTTGCGCGATGCCGGTGACCTTGTTGTTCCAGCGCAGGTCGATCAGCGGCAGTGCGGCCGCGCGCTCGACGAGATAGCCCTCGACGTAATACTGCTGCAGGTTGATGAACGCGGGGCGCTCGTGACCGGGCTCGGGCAGCAGGTCGAAGCGATAGACCTGCTCGTTGTGGAAGAACACCTTGCCGACGTGCCATGACACGCCCTTGTCGACCATGCGGTCGCCGCAGCCGAGGCGGTCGAACACCTCGAGCGTGCGCTTGGCAAAGCAGATCGCGCGCGAGCCGCTGGAGAGGGTGTTGTCGTTGTCGAGCAGCACCACGCGAATGCCGCGCAGCGCAAGATCGATGGCCAGCGCGAGGCCGACCGGACCGGCGCCGACGATCACCACAGGGTGACGGGCGGGCGCGGCCGCGTCCTGGTCTGCGTGGCGCTTGTAGTCGAAGCGCAGGCTTTGATAGTCGATCACGTGTTGTCTCCGTGTCTTTGTCTTGCCCTTCCCCCTTTGGGGGAAGGCTGGGATGGGGGCTCGGCGGCGCTCGAAGTTGGCGCTCTGCCTGCCCCCACCCCAGCCCTCCCCCAGAGGGGGAGGGAGCAATACCTCAGCCTTCCAATGCCTTCCACATCTCGATGTCCCGCTCCGCCGTCCACACGCGCGGGTCGGCGTGACCCGACGCTTCGTCATATGCGCGGCTCACGTCGAACGGCATGCAGTGGTCGAAGATCACCCACTGGCTGTACTTGGGCTTGAGCTTCGCGTAGGTGTCCTTGTAGACCGTGTTCAGGTCGCGGCCGGCCTTCACGCCCTCTTGCACGCTGGCATACACGTCGGAGATGAAGTTGCGCGTGCCCGTCAGACCCTCGGCTACTTCGGCGGGCGTGGTGAGCGCAGCGCCGCGGCCGGGCACCAGCGCGGCGGGCTTGAGCGCGGCGATGTTGTCCAGCGTCTGCGGCCAGTCCTGGAAGTAGGCATCGCCCGCGTACGGCGTGGCGCCAAACTCGACCAGGTCGCCCGAGAGCAGCGTGCGCTCCTCTGGCAGCCACACGACGGTGTCGCCCTTGGTGTGGCCGCGGCCCAGCTGAATCAACTGCACCTCGAGCTTGCCCAGCCACAGCGTCATCTTGCCGGTGAAAGTCATGGTGGGCCAGGTCAGGCCCGGCGGCACGGTCTCCACGTTCTGGAACAGGCGTGGGAAGCGGCCGATCTCGCTGGCCTTGTCCTGCTCGCCGCGCTCCACGATCAGGTCGCGCGTGTCCTGGCTGGCCAGGATGTGCTCGGCCCCGTAGCCGGCCGCGCCCAGCACGCGCACCGCGTGATAGTGCGTGAGCACCACGTACTTGATGGGCTTGTCGGTCACCTCGCGGATGCGGCGCACCACGTCGGCCGCCATGGCCGGCGTGGCCTGGGTGTCGGCCACCAGCACGCAATCGTCACCGATCACGATGCCGGTGTTGGGGTCACCCTCGGCGGTATAGGCCCAGGCGTGCTCCGAGATCTGGCTGAAGGTGATCTTCTTTTCTTCCATGTCGGCCTGGCTGGCGAACTTCTTGGCTTGGCTCATTGGTCTGTCTCCGTCGAATGGTGAGTGAATTTTAATTCGTCTAAAGCGAATGAATTCACGGTTAACGAATTTTCGAAGTGTAAGCCCCAGATCGGTTAATGTCTAATCCCTTCTTCATGAACGAACAATCAGACGCCAAGGCGGGCCATGACAGCCAGTGAAACCGACCGCGCCGCCCAGCGCGGCATCCAGAGCATCGAGGTGGGTGGCCAGCTGCTGCGCGCGCTGGTGCACCACGGCCGGCCGATGGCGCTGAAAGACCTGGCGCGGGAAGCCGACATGACGGCCGCCAAGGCCCACCCCTACATGGTGAGCTTCGGGCGGCTCGGCCTGATCGAGCAGGACCGCGCCAGCGGCCACTATCTGCTCGGCCCGCTGGCCTTGCAACTGGGGCTCATCAGCCTGCAGCAGGCCGACCCGGTGCACATTGCGACGCCGCTCATCGCCGAGGTGGCCCAGCGCCTCGGCCACACGGTGGCGCTCGCGGTCTGGGGCGCGCGCGGCGCCACTATCGTGCGAACAGCCGAATCTCCTTCGCCCGTGCACGTGAACATGCGGCACGGCACGGTGTTTTCGCTCACCAACACGGCCTCGGGCCGAATTTTTGCCGCCTACCTCGGCGCCGACACGGTCAGGCAGTTGCTAGACGCCGAGCGCCAGCGCGAGAAGCAGCGCAATTCCGGCGAGCAGCCGATGGAGGCCGGCATGCCGCCCCAGCCGCCACTGCCATCGTGGAGCGACTTCGAGCGCCAGCTGCAGGAAGTGCGGCTGCACGGCATCAGCCGTTCCGAAGGGGAGGTGATCGAAGGCGTGAGCGCCATGGCTGCGCCGGTGTTCGACCACACCGGTGCGATCGTGCTGTCGGTCACGGCCATCGGCCCGGCCGCGATTTTCGACACCGCCTGGGACGGCGAAATTGCACGCGCGCTCAAGGCCTGCGCGGTCGCAGTCTCGGGGCGGCTGGGTGCAACGTCGGCGGGAAAAAACGCTTCCGCAAGATCGGATTCGTGACGCTGGGCGCCGGCTTCCCTGACGGATAGAGCGCGCTCAGCCTTTCTTGCCGCCCAGCAGCACCAGCGCGCCGCCCACCACGATGGCGGCCACGCTCGCCCAGGCCGGGAAGTTGACCTGCTGCTTTTCCTTCACCGAGAACTCCAGCGGACCCAGCTTGGCCTGGTGCGTTTCCTTCGTGAAGCTGAAGCCGCCGAGCCCGAGCCCCGCGATGCCTGCGACGACGAGCAGGATGCCGATGATGCGAGTTGCGTTCATGGTGGGTCTCCTCCGGTGATGAAAATTCGCCTTGCCTGTGAACCGAGCCTACGGCCGCGGCTGCTGGTCCACCCATTGCACGACCTCGGCCACCACCGCGTCGGTGGCCGCGGCCAGGGCCTTGACGCCGCCAGGCGCGTTGGCGCTCGGCGCGGGACGCCGCACGGTGAAGGTCCGCTGGCCCACCACGCGGTCGCCGCCGCTGCCGCCGCGGATCAGCGTCGCGCGCAGGCGGACCAGGCCGACGCTGCTGCCGGCCGATTCGAAGTAGTGGCTGAACTCGTCGAGCGAGATCCGCAGCGTGTCGGGCACCTTGCCCTGGGCGCGCGCGAGGGTCGCGCTTTCGTCCGGGCCGAGCACGGTGCGACGCTCGGCGAGCGCATCGCGCAGCCGCTGGCGCAGAAGCTGCGCCGGCGGCAGGCTCCAGCGCGACTGGCCGTAGGGACGCAGCTCGTTGGCATCGGCATAGCCAAGGCGGTAAAGGATCTGCGTGCCGTCGAGCCGGGTGTTGCTCTCGATCTCGGCGAGTGCAAGCGTGGGCAATGCGGCCGCGGGTGGCTGGGCGGCACTGGCCTCTGTGGCAGCGCCGGGCCCGAAGTCGTACAGCGTGGCGCGCACCGGCTTGTCCGGCAGCGCGCCGCAGCCGGCAATAATCAGCAGCGCCAGGCCGGCGGCGGCCAGCGCCGGGGTGCGAGTGGCATTGTTCTTCATGGTCGTCATCACCTTGCCAGGGAATTGGTTGCCGGCGGCGCCGAGAAGCCGGGCTCGCCGGGGCCCGCGGCGGTGCCGCCGGAGCCGAACAGCAGCGATTGCGGGTTGTCGTTGATGCCGTCGGCCGCGCGGCCGAGCCGGCGCACTGCGCGGGAGGTGTCGTCGGCCACGCGGTTCACGCGCGGCAACGTGGCGGCATTGAAGGAATCGACCGCCTGCGCCAGCGCCTTGGTGCCGTCGCTCAGCCGCTCGACCGGGCCGTCCGGCGCGTTCAGCCGGCCCACCGTGGTGTTGAAGTTGTTGGCCACGCGCGAGACGTCGCCCGCTGCCTTCTTCACCGTGGTCATCGTGTCGGGCAGTGCGGCCAGCGCGGGGTTCAAGCCGGTCTTCACCGTGTTGTCGAGCTGCTTGATGAGCGTGTTGGCGCTGGCCGAGGCCGCCGCGATGTTTTCGAGCGCATCGGCCGCCCGCTTCTGGTTGTCGTCGCCCAGCAGCGTGTTGGCGCGCTTGGTCACTTCCTCGACCTGATTGATGATGGACTCGCCGCGGTCCTGCAGCTGCGCCAGCATCGAGGGCTTGAGCGGAATGCGTGGTGGATCGTCGTTGTTGGGCTTGAGCACGACGTTCGATTCGCCCTTGTCGTCCAGCGCGATGAAGGCGAGGCCGGTCACGCCCTGGTAACTCAGCGTGGCAAAGCTCGAGGTGGTGAGCGGCACGCGCTCGTCGACGGTGATGCGCACGCGCACGTTGCCCTTCACCTTGGGGTCGAAGTCGATCGACGTCACCTTGCCCACCGCGATGCCGCGGTAGCGCACCATGGCCTGCGGCTGCAGGCCGCTGACGGCGTCGCGGGTGGAGAGTTCGTAGATGTTGCGCACGGTGTTGTCGCGCGTGAACCAGACCACCAGCCCCACGAGCACGGCGATGAGGCCGAGCACGAAGGCACCGGCTGCGATGGCATGGGCTTTGTTTTCCATGGTGTGGCTACCTTTCAGTGGCCCGCGCCGACAGGTGGCGGCGGGGCTTTGGCGGGTTTGTCATGCAGGGCCTCCAGGGCACGCTGGCCGCGCCCTCCCAGAAAATATTCGTGGATGAATGGATGCGGATACGTGATGACCTCGCGCGCAGAGCCGCTGGTGATCACCTTGTGGTCGGCCAGCACTGCGATGCGGGTGCTCAGGTCGAACAGCGTGTCCAGGTCGTGCGTGACCATGACCACCGTCAACCCCAGTTCGCGGTGCAGGCCGCGCAGCAGGTCGCAGAAACTGTCGGAAGCCTCGGGGTCGAGCCCGGCCGTGGGCTCGTCCAGCAGCAGCAGCGGCGGGTCCATGATGAGCGCACGCGCAAGCGCCACGCGCTTGATCATGCCGCCCGACAAATCTGCTGGGCTCATGTTGGCATGCCGGGGCTCCAGGCCGACCATCTGCAGCTTGACCAGTGCCGCGTTGCGGATCAGCTCGTCGGGCAAGAGCTTGAGCTCTCGCAGCGGAAACGCAATGTTCTCGAGCACGCTGAAGGCGGAGAACAGCGCGCCGTGCTGGAACAGCATGCCCACGTTGGCCGCACCCTTGGCGCTGAGCTCGCCGGGCGCACGGCCCAGCACCTCGACGACGCCTTTGGAGGGCTTTTCGAGCCCGAGGATCTGGCGCAGCAGCACCGTCTTGCCGGTGCCCGATCCGCCGACCAGCGAGAGCACTTCTCCGCGCTCGATGTGCAGGTCGAGGTCGCGGTGAACGATGTTCTCGCCGTCGGCGTTCTTGAACACCGTCCAGAGCTTGCGGATGTCGACGACAGTGGTTGAGGATTCGGTCATTCGAATACCTCCGCGCTTCGCACTGCGGTGCGAGCCTCCTTCGGAGCGGCCGGGCGGCGGCTCATGCCCGGAACCCCACGCCCTTGAACAGCACCGCGAACAGCGCGTCGACCAGGATCACCGCGGTGATCGAGGTCACCACCGACGAGGTGGTGCCGCGCCCCAGGCTTTCGGTGTTGGGCTTCACCTTCATGCCGAAATAGCAGCCGATCAGCGCAATCAAAATGCCAAACACTGCCGACTTCGCGAGCGCGAGCCAGAGGTTGGCAATCGGCACCGCGCGCGGCAGCGCCGACAGGAAGTACGAAGGCGAAATGTCGAGCGCTGCGTCGGCGGCGAACATGCCGCCCACGAGCGCCGCCATCGATGTCCAGAGGCTGATCAGCGGCATTGCGATGGCCAGCGCCATCACACGCGGCATCACCAGCCTGTAGCCGTGCGGAATGCCCATCACTCGCATGGCGTCGAGCTCTTCGGTCACGCGCATCACGCCGATCTGCGCCGTGATGGCCGAGCCCGAGCGCCCCGCGATCAGCACCGCGGCAAGCACCGGCCCGAGTTCGCGGATCAGCGACAGCCCGAGGATGTTGACCACGAAGGCCTCGGCGCCGTACTGGCGCAGCTGTTGCGAAATGAGGTAGGCCAGTACCACGCCGATCAACAGGCCGACCAGTGCCGTGATGTGCAGCGCCGTCGCGCCGAACTGATAGAGATGCCCCGAAAAATCCCGCCATGGCGCGCGGTGCGGCGCGCGCACGAGCGTGAAGGCATCGAGCGCGAGTTGGCCGATCAGCCCGACGAAATCGCGCATCATTTCCAGCGCGCGCGGACCGGTGTGCGAGAAATGCTTCAGGCGGTCGGCGAGCGTGGGCGGCGGCTCCTCGGGCGTTCCGACGGTGTACAGGGCCACCTGGTCGAGCACCGCCTTGTGCTGCGGCGACATCTCGAGCGTGGCCGGCCAGGCGTGGCGCCAGTGCTCCCACAGCAGCTGCGCGCCGACGTGGTCGAGCTGCTCGATGGGGCGCAGATCCCAGGCGCGATCGTCGGACGGCGGAGCGCCGGCCAGGTCCTTGGAAACCGCCTGCCACGAAGGGCGCGACGACATGGCCAGCGTGGTCCAGCGGCCGCTGGCCACGGTCCAGCGGCGGCCGTCCTGCTCGCGTTCTTCGACACGCGGCAACGCGCTGCCGGCGGCGGGTGCGTCGGCAGTCGAAGTTGCTGGGGACATGATGCGGCGGTGCAGGGCGAAGTAAGAAAAAAGAGGCGGTCTCGATGGCCGCATCGTAACCGGATGAGTCGGCGTCCTTCTTACGTTGCGGCTTCGGTTTGCGTAGGGCGGAACGCCGTTCGGCGGCACATTTGCGGCCGTTCGAAGGTCAGTGCCAGGCGCGCGCCAGCGCGTTCCATGCGCTGGCGATCACAGGCTCGTTGCGCCGCGCCGCCAGCGAGACGAAACGCAGCGCGCAGTCGAGCTGCACGCGGTCGGCCATCACGAGGCCGTGCGACTGGCTTTCTCGGATGGCGATCGAGTCGCGCAGGAGGCTCAGGCCCACGCCCGACTTCAGCAGGTCGAGCATGGAGGCTTCCTGGTCGACCAGCGCTGCCCGGCGCGGCGAGAGCCCGAGCGGGCCGAATACCCTGTTCAGCAGCCGGTGATGCGCGGACTCCGGCGGTGTGGCGAGCCAGGGCAGCGCGGCCAGCGCTTTCCAGTCGCGTCCCAGCACCTGCGGGCCCCAGCCCGCGGGCGCGACCACGCGGTAGGTGAAGCGCGTGAGCGTGCGCGCCGCGAAAGGAGCCGACGCGGCGGCGTCCCCGTCATTCGTGTTGTCCGTGTCGAGGTGAAAGCCCACGTCGAGCTCGCCGCGCAGCACCTGCGCCAGCACCGTGCCGCTCATGCCGTGGCGCAGCTCGGTTTCGATCTGCGGGGCCGACTCCACGAGCTCGCGCAGGAACACGCCGAGCCGGGTGAACTCCGGGTCGAGGATGGTGCCGATGCGCAGCGCCCCGCGCACCGTGCCCTGCAGGTTGCGCGCGGCCTGCTGCAGGTCGCCCACGGCCGCGAGCACGCGCTCGGCCTGTGGCAGCAACGCCGCGCCGTCGGCGGTGAGCGCAAGGCCGTGCGGCGTGCGCGTGAAGAGCTGGAGCCCGGTTTCTTCTGCCAGCCGCTTGAGCTGCAGGCTCACCGCCGGCTGCGTGAGGTGCAGCCGCTCGGCCGCGCGCGACACGCTGCCCTCGCGCGCCGCGTGCACGAAGGCGCGCAAGATCTGGAGGTCCAAGGCGGCGGCAGTCATATAAGACCAATTTATAAGCCAGTTGCGCCGAAATCATTGGCTTTTTAGCAGTGGCTTGGGTGAAACTTCGGCCAGGGGCGCCTCATAACGCCATGAGCATCAAAAATATCGGTCCTCGGAGACAAGCAGCCGCCATGAGCGACGACAACACATTCGACTACATCGTCATTGGCGGCGGCACGGCCGGCGCGCTGATGTGCAACCGGCTGACCCGCAAATCGCAACAGCGCACGCTGCTGATCGAGGCCGGCCGCAAGGACGACTACCACTGGATCCACATTCCGGTGGGCTACCTCTACTGCATCGGCAACCCGCGCACCGACTGGCTCTACAGCACCGAGCCCGATGCGGGGCTCAACGGCCGCACCCTGCGCTATCCGCGCGGCAAGACCCTCGGCGGCTGCTCCAGCATCAACGGCATGATCTACATGCGCGGCCAGTCGCGCGACTACGACCAGTGGGCGAAGCTCACGGGCGACGACGCTTGGCGCTGGGAAAACGTGCTGCCCGATTTCAAGAAGCACGAGGACTACTACCTCGGCGCTGACGAGATGCACGGTGCCGGCGGCGAATGGCGGGTCGAGAAGCAGCGGCTGCGCTGGGACATCCTCGACGCCTTTGCTGAAGCAGCCGTGGAGGCCGGCGTGCCGCACAGCACCGACTTCAACCGCGGCAGCAACGAAGGCGTCGGCTACTTCCAGGTCAACCAGAAGAACGGCTGGCGCTGGAACACGGCCAAGGCCTTCTTGCGGCCAGTCTGCTACGGCCGGCCCAACTTCGAGATGTGGGTCAATGCGCAAGTCACCAAGCTGATCATCGAGACCCAGCCCGACGGCAGCCAGCGTTGCACCGGCGTGCAGGTGTGGGACGGCCACGAGATGGTGACCGCGCATGCCACGCGCGAGGTGGTGCTTTGCGCCGGCAGCATCGGCTCGCCGCAGATCCTTCAGCTCTCAGGCATCGGCCCGGCCGAGCTGCTGCGCCAGCACGGCATCGAGGTGGTGCTCGACGCGCCCGGCGTCGGCGCCAACCTGCAGGACCACCTGCAGATTCGCGCGGTCTACAAGATCAACGGCGCGCCCACGCTCAACGTGCTGGCTTCGTCGATGTACGGCAAGGCGAAGATCGGGCTCGAATACCTGATGAAGCGCAGCGGGCCGATGAGCATGGCACCCTCGCAGCTCGGCGCCTTCACGCGCAGCTCACCCGATCACGAGTGGCCCAACCTCGAATACCACGTGCAGCCGCTGTCGCTCGACGCATTCGGCGAGCCGCTGCACAGCTTTCCGGCCTTTACCGCGAGCGTGTGCAACCTCAACCCCACGAGCCGCGGCACCGTGCGCATCAAGAGCCCCCGCTTCCAGGATGCGCCCGCCATTGCGCCCAACTACCTGAGCACCGACGAAGACCGCAAGGTCGCGGCCGATTCGCTGCGCGTGACGCGCCGCATCGCCTCTCAGCCCGCGCTTGCGAAATACAAGCCGGAAGAATGGAAGCCCGGCGTGCAGTACCAGAGCGACGAAGACCTGGCGCGCCTGGCCGGCGACATCGCGACCACCATCTTCCATCCAGTCGGCACCACCCGGATGGGGGCCGACGGCGACCCGATGGCGGTGCTCGATTCGAAGCTGCGTGTGCGCGGGGTGCAGGGCCTGCGTGTGGTCGACGCGGGTGCGATGCCTACGATCACGAGCGGCAACACGAACAGCCCGACGTTGATGATGGCCGAGAAGGCTGCGGGGTGGATTTTGGAAGAGAACCGCTGAGGCGCTTGTTTGTAGGAGCTGTGTGTTCGAGGCGCTGTTGTTCAGGGCGCGTGCACAGGCCACCGGGTACTCCCCTCCGCGAATGTCCCCCGCCTTCGGCTCCTCCTTTATTTCGCTGCGGGGAGCACCCGGCGCCCTGCGCCCACTGGGCGCTGCGGTTTTTTCGCTCGATCAACCACCGCTCTGAACAACGATCCCGCCGGCGGGGTGCCTTGCGCAGCGAAATAAAGGAGGAGGCCGCAGGCCGGGGGACATTCGCGGAGAAAGGTGCCCCGTCGGCGGGATCGCGCCCCGAACGTCGGCGTATCACTTCTCGATCGTCTTGTTCCACCGCGCATTCCACGCAGGACGGTTCGCATTGATGCTGTCCCAGTCGATGGTGACCGCGGTCTTCATCCACTTGTTGATGTCGGCCACCTGCTGCACCCCGTCACCCACAGCCGGGGCCTTGGGGTTGGTGGGGATCTGCGCGCCGTACTGCAGCACGTTGGCCTGAGCCAGCGGGCTCAGCAGGAACTCGGCGAGTTTTTGCGACAGCTCGGGCTCGCTGTTGTTTGCAATCACGCACTGGCCCACCATCAGAACCACCGCGCCTTCCTTGGGCGGCGCGTATTCCACCGGGATGCCCTTGGTCTTCAGCGCGGCCACGGCGGTGGGCGTGAGCGGGAAGATCGCGGCCTCGCCGGTCTGCACCATTTCCGACAGCTTGGCCGAGCTCGGGATGTACTCGAGCACGTTCGGGCCGACGGTGGTGGGCCAGGCCTTGAAGCCCGGCTCCACGTTCTTGTCGTTGCCGCCCTGGATGCGGTTGAACATCAGGAAGCCGTGCAGCCCGAAGGACGATGACGACATCGACTGGAACACCACCTTGCCCTTGTACTTGGGATCGGCCAGGTCCATCCACGAGGTAGGCGGCGCCCAGCCCTTTTCCTTGAACATCTTGGCGTTGTAGGCCAGGCCCGTCATACCCAGGCTCACGCCACTGGCCATGTCGTCCTTGAAGCGCGCGGCCGGGTAGATTTCTGCGAGCGACGGATTGGGCCGCTGCTTCTGGCACAGGCCCATGCCGATAGCGCGCACCATGATGCCGTCATCCAGGAACATCACGTGCATCTGCGGCCGGTCCTTGTTGGCCTGGGCCTTGGCGAGGATGTCGGACGAGGTGCCCGGCACCACCACCACCTTGGCGCCGTACAGCTTCTCGAAGGCTGGGAACACGTACTGCGTGTACGCCTTCTCCATGGTGCCGCCGTTCATGCCGATGTAGAGCGTCTTGGTTTGAGCGCTGGCGGCGCCGCCGGCCGCGAGCGCGGCCACCGCCGCCGCACCGAGCACGGTCCGGCGAAGAGAGAAGAAAGAAGTCTTCTGGAAACGGGACATGGTGTTTTCCTTTCAGGGTGGGGTGGGGGTGGTTGGTTCTTCTGCGAAGAAGCGTTCGATCGAGAAGGCCTCGATTGGCGTGCTGCTGCGGCCGTCGCGCACGAGTTCGGCCAGTACTTCGCCGGCCGCGGGGCCGATCTGGAAGCCGGCGCCCGAGAAGCCGAATCCGTGGAACAGCCCGGGCGTGGTGCGGCTGGGCCCAAGCACCGGCTGGCGGTCGGGCAGGTAGCCCTCGGTGCCGCTCCACGTGCGGATGAAGTGCGCATGGCGCAGCGCGGGCAGCAGTTCGATGGCCTGTGCGGAGAGCGAGGCGATCGCATCGCGGTCGGAGCGTGCGCGGTCGGCGTCGAGCGCCACGCCCGCGCCGCCGCCGCCCAGCACGAGGTTGCCGCGCTCCACCTGGCGGCAGTAGATGCCGCCGCCTTCCACGCCCAGGCTCCAGTTCATGAAGAAGGGCAGTGGCTCCGTCACGGCCATCGCGGGATGGCCCGATTGCAGCGGCACCGCCTCGCCGAACTGCGCGGCGATCGGCCCGGACCATGCGCCCGCGCAGTTGAGCAGCGCCGTCGCATGCACTTCGAGTGCGTTGCCCGAGCGCAGCATGAATCTATTGCCGTCGTGCGCCAGTTCGTCGACCGGGTGACGCTCGAAGATCTGCGCGCCCGCGCGCTCTGCCGCGAGCGCGAAGGCCGGCGACACCAGCCGCGGATTGGCCTGGCCGTCTTCCGCGCACAGCGAGCCGCCGACGGCGCGCGCACCGAGCCAGGGGCAGCGCTCACGCAGGCGTGCATCCGAGATCAGTTCGAGCCCGAGATCGAAGTCGCGGCTTTGTGCGCGGTAGCGTTCCAGCGAGGCCATATCGGCTTCGCTGCGCGCGATCTTGAAATGGCCTGAGCGCAGGTACTCGCCGTCGGTGCCGATCGTTTCGCGCAGGCGGCCCCAGATGCCATGCGCGCGCTGCGCCAGCGGCAGCTGGCTGACCGGCCGGCCCTGGCGCCGCACGCCGCCGTAGTTCACGCCGCTCGAACGCGAGCCGCACAGGTCGCGCTCCAGCAGCACGACGCCGATGCCCATCTGCCGCAAGGCCAGCGCGGCCGATGCGCCGACGATGCCGCCGCCGATGATGGCGACATCGGTGTGCAATGTCTTGATCGAACTCATGCGCCGACGCCTTCAGCGGGCTCGCGCACGGCAAGCTGGATCGGAATTGGCTTGATCGGCGCCTGCCCGCGCAGCCGGCCCACCTGCTGCAGCGGCAGCCCGGTGGCGTGCGCCAGGATCTCGGCCGCGGCCACACCGCACATGCGACCCTGGCAGCGGCCCATGCCCACGCGCGACAGCGCTTTCAGGCGGTTCATTTCGTCGGCGCCGTTCTCGCCAACGCTCTGTCGCAGCGTGCCTGCGGTGATGTTCTCGCAGCGGCAGACCACGAGTTCGTCGGGCGCATGCGCGGCCCAGTCGTTCGGCACCGGGAAGGCGCGTTCCAGGCCGTGGCGAAAAGCTGAAAGCTTGTGGAGCTTGCGTTCGAGCGCTGCGGCGCGCGATGCGTCGACGGCCACGCCACGGTCGGCCAGCAGCGCAAGCGCGGCGCGTTCGCCGGCCCATTCGGCCGCATCGGCGCCCATGATGCCGGCGCCATCGCCCGCGAGGTACACGCCCTGTACGCTGGAGCGGCCGGCCGCATCGCGCACCGGCAGGTGGGCGCGGTGCAGCGGCGCGAAGTCGAAGCGGCAGCCGAGCAGATCGGCTAGCTGGGTTTCGGAGCGCAGCGCATAGCCGAAACCGACGGCATCGCAGGCCAGCGTGCGCTCTTCGCGGCCGTCGTGCCACGCCACACCGGTCACGCGGCTCTCTTGGTCGTCGCCGAGCACGCGCAGCGGCCGCACGCCGCTGTGCAGCGCCACGCCGTGTGCACGCAGCCAGCCGACGTAATAAACGCCTTTCGCGAACACCGCGGGTTGCCGCAGCATCGCGGGTGTGGCGGCCAGCTGGTCCGCGAGCCGCGCCGTGTCGAGCACCGCGGCCACCTTCGCACCGGCCTTTGCGTACTGATAGGCCACCAGGTAGAGCAGGGGGCCGGTGCCCATGAGCACCACACGCTCGCCGATGGCGCAGCCCTGGAACTTGAGTGCCACTTGCGCGCCGCCCAGCGTGTAGACGCCGGGCAATGTCCAGCCGGGCACCGGCAGCACGCGGTCGGTGGCGCCGGTGGCGACGACCAGCTGGCTGTAGGGCACGCTGGCCGTGCTGCGCGTCGGACCGTGCAGCACGTCGAGCCGGCCGCCTTGCGCGTTCCACACCAGGCTGTTTGGGCGGTAGTCGATGCGGCCCTGCATTGAGTCGAAGGCGGCATGCACCGCATTGGCACGGCGGGCTTCGAAGCCGTAGAGCGCCTGCGCGCTGCGCTCGGCCATGCTCGCGGGCGGCCGCCTGTAGATCTGGCCGCCGGCGCGCGACGCTTCGTCGATCACCACTGGCCGGAGGCCGTGCGCCACCAGCGCCTCGGCGGCTCGCACGCCAGCCGGGCCGGCGCCGACGATCACCGGCTGCAATGCGGGAGAGGAGGTCGTCATGCGCCGCTCCTTCCCGTGACCAGCGCCATGCCCGGCGCGATGAAAGTGGAGCAGGCGCGCAGGCGTTCGCCTTGCTCGGTGGCGATCCAGCAATCCTGGCAGGCACCCATCATGCAGAAGCCCGCGCGCGGCGCGCCGCTGAATTCATTGCGGCGCAACTGGGCGGCTTGCGTGAGCACGGCGGTGAGCACCGTGTCGCCCGCGAGCGCGGAGGCGGGTTCACCGTCGAGCGTGAAGGGCACCGCGGCGCGGCCGGTCTCGGCCACGCGGTGCAGCAGCGGTTGATGAAGGGGTGGCAGGCTCATCTATCGGCGCCCCACCAGCACGCGGTCCAGCCCGTAGACGCGGTCGAGCACCACCATGGCGATGGCGGTCACCGCCACCATCAGCGCCGACACCGCCGCCATCAGCGGATCGATCGACTCGGTGGCATACATGTACATACGCACCGGCAGCGTCACCGTGCTGGGCGAGGTGACGAAGATCGACATCGTCACTTCGTCGAAGCTGTTGATGAAAGCCAGCAGCCAGCCGCCCGTGACGCCCGGCAGGATCATCGGCAGCGTGATGCGCCGGAACATCGTGGCCTGGCTCGCGCCCAGCGAGAGCGCGGCCTGCTCGGCGCTGCGGTCGAAGCCCACGAGCGCGGCAACCACCAGGCGCAGCGTGTAGGGCGTGACGATCAGTGCGTGCGCCATCACCAGCCAGCCGAAGCTGCCCGTGCCGCCCACCAGCGCGAACAGGCGCAGCAAGGCCACGCCCAGCACCAGGTGCGGAATGATCAGCGGCGAGAGAAACAGGCCGTTGAGAAAATCGCGCCCCGGAAACGCATAGCGCGTGATCGCCATGCCGGCCGGCACCGCGATCAGCGTGGCGATGGTGGCCGAGGCCAGCGCAAGCCACAGGCTGTTCCAGAACGACTGCATGAAGTCCGGATGCGCGAACGCCGCTTCGAACCAGCGCAGCGAGAAGTGCGTGGTCGGAATGGTCAATGTGTTCTCGGGCGTGAACGCGACGATGCACACCACCACGAGCGGCGCCAGCATGAAGGTGATGACGAGCGCGTTGAACGCGAGGGCGAGGGGGCCGTTCTTGGTCATCGGATCACCCCAATGCCTTTTTGTAGCGGCCTTCGACGAGGCGGTTGTAGCTCAGCATCACGACGAGGTTGGCTGCCAGCAGAACCAGCGCAACGGCTGCGCCGAGGGGCCAGTTGAGTTCGTGCAGGTATTCGTCGTAGACGACGGTGGCAACCATCTTCAACCGGCGCCCACCGAGCAACCCCGGGATCGCGAAAGAACTCGCAGCCAGTCCGAACACGATCAGGCTGCCCGACAGAATGCCCGGCATCACCTGCGGCAGCACGATGCGCCTGAGCGTGGTGAAGGGCGAGGCCCTGAGCGACAGCGCCGCGTTCTCCACGCCCGCATCGAGCTTCTGCAGCGAGGTCCAGACCGGGATCACCATGAAGGGCAGCATCACGTGCACCAGCGCCACGATCACGGCAATCTCGGTGTAGAGCATCTTCACCGGCCCGATGCCCACCAGCCGCAGCAGGCCGTTCACCGCGCCTTCGGGCCCGAGCAGCATGCTCCAGCCGAAGGCGCGCACCACCACCGAAACGAGCAGCGGCGCCAGCACCACCAAGAGCAGCACCGAGCGCCACGGGTTGCGCATGCGGCTCAGCACATAGGCCTCCGGCGCGCCGATCAGCACGCAGATCAGGGTGACGAGGCCCGAGATCCAGAAGGTGCGCCAGAAGATGCCGTGGTAGTACGAGTCGGTGAACACGTGCGCGTAGTGCTCGAGCGTGAACTCGCCGGCCTTGGGTCCGGTGGCCGGGTCGTAGACGTTGAACGACAGCACCGCGGTGAGCGCGAGCGGCACGAGCAGCAGGGCCGCGAACAGCAGCAGCGCGGGGCCCGACAACCACCACGGCGTGGCCGCCTTGGTCGAACCACTCATGCCGCCACCGCCTTGTCGGCCGGCAGCAGGCGCGTGCAGTGCGCGGGCCAGTCGATGCCAGCGTCGCAGCCTTCGTCGAGCGCGTCGCGGCCGTCGTTGGGGCTCAGCACGGTCAGGTCGCCGGCGTGCGTGCTCAGCCGGTAGAGCCACTGGCTGCCGAGGAAGAAGCGTTCCTGCACCGTGCCGTCGAGGCGGCCGCGACCGGCCTCCACCAGCTGCAGCTTTTCGGGCCGCACGCTCATCAGCACCGCAGCGCCCGAGGCATAGCCGGTGTCGTCGACCTCCACCGTCAGCGAACCGATCTCGACATGGCAGCTGCGCGCACCGCAAGCCGAGACGCGCGCGTCGAGCAAATTGGCCTTGCCCACGAAGGTGGAGATGAAGCGCGTGCTCGGATGCTCGTAAACGCGATGCGGATGGTCGATCTGCGTGGCGCAGCCGCCTTCCATTACCACCACGCGGTCGCTGATGGACATGGCCTCGCTCTGGTCGTGCGTGACCATCACGGTGGTGGTGCCGACCTTGCGCTGAATCTGGCGCAACTCGAACTGCATCTCTTCGCGCAGCTTGGCGTCGAGGTTGGACAGCGGCTCGTCCAGCAGCAGCACCGGCGGCTCGATCACCAGCGCGCGGGCCAGCGCCACGCGCTGGCGCTGCCCGCCCGAGAGTTCGCGCGGGTAGCGCGTGGCGTGCGCTTCGAGGTGAACCAGCGCCAGCGCCTGCTTCACGCGCTCGGTGCGTTCGGACTTCGGCATCTTGCGCATCTCCAGGCCGAAGCTCACGTTGTCGGCCACCGTCATGTGCGGAAAGAGGGCGTAGGTCTGGAACACGATGCCCAGGCCGCGCGTGTTGGCCTTGGCATGCGTGATGTCCTTGCCCGCCAGCTCGATGCGCCCGCTGGAGACCGCCTCGAAGCCCGCAATCATCTGCAGCGTCGTGGTCTTGCCGCAGCCCGAAGGGCCGAGCAGCGAGACGAACTCGCCCTTCTCCACCGTGAGGTTCATGGCCGACACGGCGCGCGTGGCGCCGTAGAACTTGGTCACGTCGGTGAGCCGTAGGAATGACATGGAAGGGCCTTTCTGCGCGGTCGTGAATGGCGTGCAGCACCTTGGTGCACGCCATGGACAAGAGAGAACTTTCAATTCACTCTATTGCAACGATCACGCCAGTTCGCCTCGGGTATTCCATTAATCAGAATCTTTTTCATATTTATTCCGTTCAATGGAATATGATGAAAGGAATAGATCTCAAGAATTCCACAGGAGCAAGGTATGGAAACCCCCTCGGCGGCCAGCGGCGGCGTGCCGCGTGTCTTTTCGGTGATCCGCGCGCTCGGTGCGGTGCAGGCCGAGGGCGGCCGCGTGACCCAGATCGCACGGTCCGTGGGCCTCACGCAGGCCACCACGCACCGCTTGCTGCAGTCGCTCATGGCCGAGGGCATGGTCGAACAGGACGAGCGCAGCAAGCTCTATCGGCTGAGCATCGATTTCTTCGCACTCGCGGCCAGCGCCGGCAACCCAGGCGATCTGCGCTCCATCTGCCGCCCTGTGCTGCTGCGCCTGTGCGCGAGCCTGGGCGACAGCATCTTTCTCTTGGCGCGCAGCGGCTTCGACGCGATCTGCCTCGACCGAAGCGAAGGGCCGTTTCCGATCCGCTCGTTCACGGGCGACATCGGCGGGCGCATTGCGCTGGGAGTGGGGCAGGGCGCGCTCGCGATCCTGGCCTTTCTGCCCGAGGCCGAGCGCGAGGAAGTGATCCGCTTCAACCTCTCGCGTGTGCGGGAGTACGGCGTGTACGACGAGGTCTATCTGCGCACCGAGATCGAGCGCGTGCGCCAGGCCGGCTATGCGGGACGCAACACGGGCCTGCTCGAAGGCATGGCCGGCGTGGCGGTGCCGATTCTCGACCGCGAGGGGCGCGCCGTGGCCGCTCTCAGCGTGGGCACCATCGCTGACCGGCTCAATGCCGACCGCATGCCCACGGTGGTGGAGCTGCTCAAGCGCGAGGCGGCGGCCATCGGGCCGAAGATCAATCCCTTCGACGCGACCTTGCGGCGGCCGGCGCAAAGCCTCGCGGGTTCGCCGGCGGGGCAGCGCATCAGCCTGCCCGAAGCGCCAGGGCCGTCGACCTGAATCTGTATTTGTGCGGCCTGAGCATGAAAGGTGGCTAGGTTCCTTCCTGAAACGCACCAAGTCCTTCCGTTTTTTCGCTATGCAAGCGCGCGGGATTCGCAGATATTGACCGTTGCCGCGTCCCGTTTCCCTTCGTTCTGTTCTCTCTTTTCTCCACGCCGGAGCGTCCATGCCAGAAGCCAAATCCTCCCTTTCCGTTGCCGCCGAAATCGAGCAGTTGCTGCAGCGCCTCGGCGTTCCGAAGTCCGCCTACACAGGCGGCGAACTGACGGTGCGGTCGCCGGTCACCGGCGAGGTGGTTGCACAGGTGCGGCAAACCACTGCCGCCCAAGCAACCGAAGCCATCGGCCATGCGAACGAGGCCTTCAAGGCGTGGCGCAATGTGCCCGCCCCGCGCCGCGGCGAGCTGGTACGCCTGCTCGGCGAAGAACTGCGCGCCGCCAAGGGCGACCTCGGCCGCCTCGTCACGCTCGAGGCCGGCAAGATCCCGTCCGAGGGCGCGGGCGAGGTGCAGGAAATGATCGACATCTGCGACTTCGCGGTCGGCCTCTCGCGCCAGCTCTACGGCCTGACGCTGGCGACCGAGCGCGCCGAGCACCGCATGATGGAAACCTGGCATCCGCTGGGCGTGTGCGGCGTGATCTCGGCCTTCAACTTTCCGGTGGCCGTGTGGTCGTGGAACGCGGCACTGGCACTGGTGTGCGGCGATTCGGTCGTGTGGAAGCCGTCTGAAAAAACCCCGCTCACCGCGCTGGCCACGCACGCCATTGCGCAGCGCGCCCTCGCTCGTTTCGGCGATGCGCCCGAAGGCCTGCTCGGGCTCTTGCTGGGCCTGCGCGACATCGGCGAAGTGTTGGTCGACGACCACCGCGTGCCGATTCTCTCGGCCACCGGCTCCACCGCGATGGGCCGGCAGGTGGGACCGAAGCTGGCGGCGCGCTTTGCCCGTGCGATTCTCGAGCTCGGCGGCAACAACGCGGCCATCGTCACGCCGTCGGCCGACCTCGACCTCACGCTGCGCGCCATCGCGTTCTCGGCCATGGGCACGGCCGGCCAGCGCTGCACCACATTGCGCCGGCTTTTCGTGCACGACAGCGTGTACGACGCGCTCGTGCCCAAGCTTGCGAAGGTCTACGGCAACGTGCAGGTGGGCGACCCGCGCGAGGCCGGCACGCTGGTCGGTCCGCTGATCGACCGCGCCGCGTTCGACGGCATGCAGAAGGCCCTGGGCGAATGCCGCGAGATCGGTGCCACGGTGCATGGCGGCCAGCGCGTCGACGGCATCGGCACGAAAGACGCCTTCTACGTGCGTCCGGCGCTGGTCGAGCTGAAGTCGCACGAAGGCCCGGTGCTGCGCGAGACCTTCGCGCCCATCCTCTACGTGGTGCGCTACAACACGCTCGACGACGCCATCGAATGGCACAACGCGGTGGGTGCGGGCCTGTCTTCGTCGATCTTCACGCTCAACGTGCGCGAGGCCGAGCGCTTCCTGTCGAGCGCCGGTTCGGACTGCGGCATTGCCAACGTCAACATCGGCCCGAGCGGCGCCGAGATCGGCGGTGCCTTCGGCGGCGAGAAGGAAACAGGCGGCGGCCGCGAAGCGGGCTCCGACAGCTGGAAGGCGTACATGCGCCGCGCCACCAACACCATCAACTACTCGACCGCGTTGCCGCTCGCGCAAGGCGTGACCTTCGAGATCAACGACTGATCGACTCCGGCCTTCTGTCTTGCCGCGCGGCGTTTCTCCGCAGCGGCAGGTCGGCGGCCGTGCGTACCCCAGAAAAACAACCAGGAGACAGAGAACATGAAGATGCAATTGAAGACCCTCGCCGCCGCGGCGCTGATCGCGCTCGCATTCGGCGCCGCCGCGCAGCAGGCCCCGGCCGGCGGCACGCTCGACAAGATCAAGAGCAGCGGCAAGGCCGTGCTCGGCGTGCGCGAGGCTTCGCCGCCCATGGCCTACATGCTGGGTGCGAACGACAAATACGTGGGCTACCACGTCGAGCTGTGCGAGCGCGTGCTGAAGGACATCGCACCCTCTGCCCGGCTCGAATACATGGCCGTGACCGCGCAGAACACCATCCCACTGGTGCAGAACGGCACGCTCGACATCGGCTGCGGCCCCACCACCAACAACACCGCGCGCCAGCAGCAGGTTGCGTTTGCGCTCACCACGTACGTGAGCGAGGTGCGCATGGCCACCCGCGTCGATTCGGGCATCAGCTCGCTCGACCAGCTGGCGGGCCGCACCGTGTCGGCCTCCACCGGCACCACGGCCGTGCAGCTGCTGCGCAAGCGCGAGCGCGCGCAGAACACCACCATCACCACGATGCTCGGCAAGGACCACCTCGAGAGCTTCCTGCTGATGGAGTCGGGCCGCGCCGATGCCTTCGTGCTCGACGACAACCTGCTCGCCGGCATCATCGCCAACGCGAAGAACCCGGCGGCCTACCGCATCGTCGGCGATGCGCTGGGCTCCGAGCCGATCGCGCTGCTGTTCCGCAAGGACGACCCGGCCTTCAAGACCGCGGTGGACGACGCGCTGCGCCGCCTCATGAAGAGCGGCGAGCTCGAGAAGATCTACACCAAGTGGTTCGTCGCGCCCATTCCGCCGAAGAACACCAGCCTCAACCTGCCGATGAGCGCGGCCTTGAAGCAGCTCATTGCCGAACCCAACGACAAGCCGCTGGAGGCCTACGCGAAGTGACATCCGCCGTTCTCGATTCCGCGCTTTCTTCGTCCTCCGCGTTCGAGCCCGCAGAGCGCGTGCGCGCCATCGGCGTGTCGGAAATCCTGCGCATCACCGACCATGCCAACGCACTCAAGCGCGCCGGCCGGTCGGTGATCGTGCTGGGCGCGGGCGAGCCGGACTTCGACACGCCCGAGCACATTCGCGCCGCCGCGGCCCGCGCGATGGAGCGCGGCGACACGCGCTACACGGTGCTCGACGGCAGCCCGGCCATGAAGGCCGCGGTGCAGCTCAAGTTCAAGCGCGACAACGCGCTGGACTTTGCGTTGAATGAAATCAGCGTGGGTGCGGGCGCCAAGCAGGTGATCTTCAACGCGCTGATGGCCAGCCTGAATCCGGGCGACGAGGTGATCCTGCCCGCGCCGTACTGGACCTCTTACGCCGACATCGTGCAGATCTGCGGGGGCGTGCCGGTGAGCGTGCCTTGCAGCGAGGCCAATGGCTTTCGGTTGGAGGCCGCGCAACTCGAGGCGGCCATCACGCCGCGCACCCGCTGGCTCTTTCTGAATTCGCCGTCGAACCCGAGCGGCGCAGCCTACAGCGCGGCGCAGCTCGCGCCGCTGTGCGAGGTGCTGCTGCGGCATCCTAAGCTGTGGGTGCTGGCCGACGACATCTACGAACACATCCTCTACGACGGCCTGGCCTTCGCCACGCCGGTGGCCGTGGAGCCGCGGCTGCAGGGCCGCACGCTCACCGTCAACGGTGTGTCGAAAGCCTATGCGATGACCGGCTGGCGCGTGGGCTACGGAGCGGGGCCGCGCGCGCTGATCGCGGCCATGGCGGTGGTGCAAAGCCAGTCGACCTCGTGCCCGTCGTCGGTGAGCCAGGCTGCAGCCATCGAGGCATTGACCGGGCCGCAAGACATCGTGGCCGAGCGGTGCGCTGATTTCCAGGCGCGGCGCGATTTCGTGGTGGCCGCATTGAACCGCGCGCCGGGGCTGCATTGCCGCGTGCCCGAAGGCGCGTTCTATACCTTTGCGAGCTGCGGCGGCGTTCTCGGCCGGCGCACCCAGGCCGGCGTGCTGCTGCGGACGGACAGCGATTTCTGCAACTACCTACTGCAGGATTTCGAAGTGGCGGTGGTGCCGGGCAGCGTGTTCGGGCTGGCACCGTATTTCCGCATTTCGTACGCCACGTCGATGGCGCAGCTCGAAGAGGCGTGTGCACGCATTGCCGCGGCATGCGAAGCTCTCATATGAATTTCTCCCTCCCCTTCCGGGGGAGGGCAGGGGTGGGGGCAAGCGGCGTGTCTGTCACCGTCGGCGTGGGTGATGCCGTCTGCCCCCATCCCAGCCTTCCCCCAGAGGGGGAAGGAGCGAATACAAAGACCTTCATTGCATTGGACACAGCATGACTTCTTCCCGCACCGGCGGCCAGATCCTGGTCGACCAGCTCATCACCCACGGCGTCGAGCAGCTCTTCTGCGTGCCCGGTGAAAGCTTCCTGGCCGTGCTCGACGCGCTGCACGACGCGTCCATCGAAGTGACGGTGTGCCGCCAAGAAGGCGGCGCCACGATGATGGCCGAGGCGCAGGGCAAGCTCACCGGCAAGCCGGGCGTGTGCTTCGTCACGCGCGGGCCGGGCGCCACCAACGCGGCGGCCGGCGTGCACATCGCGCACCAGGATTCGACGCCGCTGCTGCTCTTCGTGGGGCAGGTGGCGCGCGAGGCACTGGGCCGCGAAGCCTTCCAGGAGCTGGACTATGGCGCGGTCTTCGGCACCATGGCCAAGTGGGTGGTGCAGATCGACGATTCCGCTCGGGTGCCTGAGCTGGTCTCGCGCGCCTTCCATGTCGCCACCTCGGGCCGGCCCGGCCCGGTGGTGATCGCGCTGCCGGAAGACATGCTGACCGAAGCCGCCACGGTGGTCGATGCGCAGCCTTACGCGGTGGTCGAAACCCATCCTGGCGCGGCGCAGATCGCCGAGCTGCAGCAGCGCCTGTCGCGGGCGCAGCGGCCCGTCGTCATCCTGGGCGGCAGCCGCTGGTCCGAGGCCTCGGCCCGGCAGTTCGCGGGGTTCGCCGAGGCTTTCTCGCTGCCGGTGTACTGCTCGTTCCGCCGCCAGATGCTGTTGTCGGCCGAGCATCCTTGCTATGCGGGCGACCTGGGCCTGGGCGCGAATCCGCGCATGCTCGAGCGCATTCGCAATGCCGATCTGGTGCTGCTGGTGGGCGGGCGACTGTCCGAGGTGCCGTCGCAGGGCTATGAGCTGCTCGCAATTCCGCAGCCTAGGCAGGCGCTGGTGCATGTGCATGCCGATGCCGACGAGCTCGGCAAGCTCTACCGCCCGGCGCTGGGCATCCATGCCACGCCGCAGGCGTTTGCCGAAGCCGTGGCCGCGCTGCGACCGGCTTCAGCGCCCTTGTGGCAGGCCGAGACCCAGGCCGCACGCGAAGACTTCCTGCGCTGGAGCGATCCGGCACCGATCCGCATTCCGGGCCCCTTGCAGATGGGCGAAGTGATGCAGCACCTGCGCGAGGTGCTGCCGGCCGACACCATCTTTTGCAACGGCGCGGGCAACTTCGCGACCTGGGTGCACCGCTTCTGGCCGTTCCGCGCGTTTGCGAGCCAGCTGGCGCCCACCAGCGGATCGATGGGCTATGGCCTGCCGGCGGGCGTGGGCGCCAAGCGGCTGTGGCCGCAGCGCGAGGTGGTGGTGTTCGCAGGCGACGGCGACTTCATGATGCATGGCCAGGAGTTCGCCACTGCGGTGCAGTACGGGCTTCCGATCATCGTGGTGCTGCTCGACAACGCCATGTACGGCACCATCCGCATGCACCAGGAAAAGCACTATCCCGGCCGCATCAGCGCCACGCAGCTCAAGAACCCCGATTTCCGCGGCTATGCCGAGGTATTCGGCGGACATGGCGAGCGCGTGGTCAGCACCGAGGAATTTGGCCCGGCCCTGGCGCGTGCGCGCGCAAGCGGCAAGCCCGCGATCCTGCACTGCCTGCTCGATCCTGAAGCCATCACGCCGGGAAGCACGCTGCAGTCGATCCGCAAGGCCGCGCTCGCTGGCGGCTGAAAGAAGAAGGGGATCAGCCCAGCCCGCCCGCAAAGCGCGGCAGCGGTATTGGCGGGATGCCGTCGGGCGCTCGCGCCGCGAGCCGTGCGGCGCGGGCCAGCGGCTCCATGGCTTGCTCGAGTCGGGTGGCGAGCAGGTAAAGGTCCTCGTCCTTGGTTTCCGCGGCATGTTCGCGCGTCATGCGGATGATTTCCGTGGCGTACTCGGCGTTGGTGGCCATCCATTCGGTGTCGGTCACGCGCCCATGCTTTCGCCGCAGCGCGACGTGAAGGCGCGCTGCGAGGGCAATGCGATCGCTTTCGGACATGGACATGGGGCGGTCCTCCAGGAATGGCTCATCCGTTTGCGTGCACAAGTCGTGCCACATTGTGGGACCACGTTCATTAACGAGCCGAAACACTTTTGTAGGCGAAGAGGCCTTTGGAGGGACTGCAAAGCGGGTAATTCCCAATGCACTGGGCCGGTGCACCCCCTAAAGTCTGCCCACTCGCGAACGGGCCAAGCTCGTGCTGCCGAGGGTCCGAGGAGACAAATTCGGTCTACAACAAAAATTCTTCAAGGCTTCCGTTCGAGAAGCCGTGTTTGAACTTGAAAGGCGCCGCTGGTCGGCGCCTTTTTTATTGGTCGTCTGGCGCGCGTCTTCGCACTGGCCGAAGAGGGCTTTCATGCACGCCCCGCCTTCATATGAAGCTCCCTTTTCGATAGCGACCCGGGTGCGACAATCTCGCCATGGAAATGCTGGTGGTAACGGGTGCTTCGCTGCTCGCGGGCTTTGTCGACTCGATCGTGGGCGGTGGCGGATTGATCCTCGTACCGGCGCTGTTCGCCGTATTTCCGGGGGCACCGCCAGCCACGTTGCTGGGCACCAACAAAAGTGCTTCGATTTGGGGCACGGCGGCTGCGGCGGCCCAATTCAGCCAGCGGGTGCAGATGCGCTGGGGCGCCCTATGGCCTGCCGCAGTTGTCGGTTTCGCAGGTTCGATGCTGGGCGCGTGGGGGGTGACACTGTTCCCGGGCGATTTCCTGCGCCGTGCGCTGCCGGTCGTGCTGGTGGGCGTGCTGATCTACACGGTGGCGCGCAAGGACCTGGGGCGCCACCATGTGCCGCGCTTCAGCGGCCGCGCGGAAACGCTCGCGGCTTGCGCCATCGGGCTTGCCATCGGCTTCTACGACGGGTTCTTCGGCCCCGGCGCCGGCAGTTTCCTCGTCTTCCTGTTCGTGCGCTGGATGGGCTACGACTTTCTCAACGCATCCGCGTCAGCCAAAGTCATCAACACACTCACCAACGCCGCGGCCCTGCTGCTGCTCGCGCTCAAGGGCCATGTCTGGTGGCACTATGGGCTGGTGATGGCGGTGGCCAACGTGGCCGGCAGCCTGCTGGGTACGCGTGTTGCATTGAAGCACGGGGCCGGCTTCGTGCGGGTGGTGTTCATCGTCGTCGTGAGCGCGCTGATCCTGAAGACCGCCTATGACGCGTTCCTGAAATAGCAAATCGAGAAAGTCCGATTTCATGGCACTGCCAGAGCCTGTTGAACGCCCCGCACCCGTCAGCTTCTGGCAGGCCTTCGTGTATTGGTTCAAGCTCGGCTTCATCAGCTTCGGCGGCCCGGCCGGCCAGATCGCGCTCATGCACCAGGAACTGGTCGAGCGGCGGCGCTGGATATCGGAAAAGCGCTTTCTCCACGCGCTCAATTACTGCATGCTGCTGCCAGGCCCGGAGGCGCAGCAGCTGGCCACCTACATCGGCTGGCTCATGCACCGCACCTGGGGCGGTATTGCGGCGGGCGTGCTCTTTGTGCTGCCGTCGCTCTTCATCCTGATTGCGCTGTCATGGGCCTACATGGCCTACGGCCACGTGCCGGCCGTGGCGGGCCTGCTCTACGGCGTGAAGCCCGCGGTCACGGCCATCGTGCTGTTCGCTGCCTGGCGCATCGGCTCCCGGGTGCTCAAGAACGCGTGGCTTTGGGCGATTGCGGTCGCCGCGTTCGTGGCGATCTTTGCGCTGCGGCTGCCGTTTCCGCTGATCGTGCTGGGCGCGGGAGCCATCGGTTATCTGGGCAACCGATTCGCGCCGGCTTCCTTTGCAGCCGGCGGAGCGCACGGCGCGGCCGCGGCATCGGCCGGCCCGGCGCTGATCGACGACGACACGCCGACGCCGCAGCACGCCCTCTTCGGCTGGGGCCGCTTCGTGCGCGTGCTGGCGGTGTTCCTCTTGCTCTGGCTCGGTGCCCTCGCCGCTCTCACAGCGCTGTACGGATGGCATGGCGCACTCACGCAGATGGCCTGGTTCTTCACCAAAGCGGCACTGCTGACCTTCGGCGGCGCCTATGCGGTGCTGCCTTATGTCTTTCAGGGCGCGGTCGACCACTATCAATGGCTCAGCGCCGCGCAGATGATCGACGGGCTGGCGCTCGGAGAAACCACGCCCGGCCCACTGATCATGGTGGTGTCGTTCGTGGGTTTCGTCGGCGGCTGGGGGCAGGCGCTGTTCGGCCCGCACGCGCTGTTCTCGGCCGGCGCCGCGGCGGCGGCGGTGGTGACCTTCTTCACCTTCCTGCCGTCGTTCCTGTTCATTTTGCTGGGCGGACCTTTCATCGAGTCGACCCACGGCAACCTGAAGTTCACCGCCCCGCTGACCGCCATCACAGCGGCCGTGGTCGGTGTGATCGTCAACCTGGCGGTCTTCTTCGCCTACCACGTGCTCTGGCCCACGGGCTTGTCAGGCCCCTTCGAGACCGCCTCCGCCGTCATCGGCGTTGTCGCGGCCATCGCACTGTTTCGCTTCAAGGCCGGCGTGATTCCAGTGGTGCTCAGCTCCGCGCTGGCCGGCATGGCTTGGCAATTGTTATTGCACTAGCTGCGTCTATTCCTCGACGAAGGCTTCTTCGCGCTTCGCCTTGATGGACGGCAGCAGCACGATGCCGAGCAGCAGCGCCGCGGCCACCAGCAGGCCGGCCGACAGCGGCCGCGTGACGAACACGCTCCATGCGCCGCGCGACAGCAGCAGCGCGCGCCGCAGGTTCTCTTCCATCATCGGCCCGAGGATGAAGCCCAGCAGCAGCGGCGCGGGCTCGGTCTTGAGCTTCAGGAACAAATAGCCGATGAAGCCGAAGATTGCGACCATCCACACGTCGAAGGTGTTGTTGTTGGTCGAGTACACGCCAATGGCGCAGAACAGCACGATCGCCGGAAACAGGAACTTGTAGGGCACCGTCAAGAGCTTGATCCACATGCCGATGAGCGGCAGGTTCAGGATGATCAGCATCGCATTGCCGATCCACATCGAGGCGATCAGACCCCAGAACAGCTCGGGGTTGCTGGTCATCACCTGCGGGCCCGGCTGGATGTTGTGGATGGTCATTGCACCCACCATCAGCGCCATCACGGCGTTGGGCGGAATGCCCAGGGTCAGCAGCGGAATGAAGGAGGTCTGCGCGCCGGCGTTGTTGGCGGACTCGGGCGATGCCACGCCGCGGATGTTGCCCTTGCCGAAGGCGACTTCGCCCGGGCGCATTTTGATCTTCTTCTCGAGCGCGTAAGCCGCAAAAGCTGCCAGCAGCGCACCGCCACCGGGCAGGATGCCCAGGGCAGAGCCCAGCGCCGTGCCGCGCAGCACGGCCGGCGTCATGCGCTTGAAGTCTTCCTTGGTGGGCCACAGGCCCTTGACCTTGTGCGTGAACACCTCACGCTCGTCGTCAGGCTGCGAGAGATTGCCGATGATTTCGCCGTAGCCGAACACGCCCATGGCAATCACCACGAAGCCGATGCCGTCGGTGAGTTCAGGAATGTCGAAGCTGAATCGCGCTACGCCCGAGTTCACGTCGGTGCCCACGATGCCGAGCAACAGGCCCAGCACGATCATCGCCACCGCCTTGAGGAGCGAGCCCGAAGCAAGCACCACGGCGCCGATCAGGCCCAGCACCATCAGCGAGAAGTACTCAGCCGGCCCGAACTTGAAGGCCAGCTCGGTCAGCGGCGGCGCAAAGGCGGCCAGGATCAACGTACCCACGCAGCCCGCGAAGAACGAACCCAGGCCCGCAGCGGCCAGTGCAGGGCCTGCGCGGCCCTGCCTTGCCATCTGGTAGCCGTCGATGCAGGTGACCACCGAGGATGACTCCCCGGGCAGGTTCACCAGGATCGCGGTGGTGGAGCCGCCGTACTGCGCGCCGTAGTAGATGCCGGCCAGCATGATCAGCGCCGACACGGGCGGCAGCGCGTACGTGGCGGGCAGCAGCATTGCGATGGTCGCGACCGGGCCAATGCCCGGCAACACGCCGATCAGCGTGCCCAAAATACAGCCGACCAGGCAGTACAGCAGGTTGGTGAAGGTGAAGGCGACGCCGAAGCCGGTCGCGAGGTTGTGGAACAGTTCCATGGCGGTGTGCTCCTCAACCCGAAATGAATGTAGGCCAGACCTGGATCTGGAGCTTGAGCGCCCAGATGAAGGCCACATAGCTGCCGGCCGCCAGGATGGTGGACAGCACCAGCACGTCGCGCAGCTTGAATTGCTGGCCGGCCAGGCTCGAGATGATGGTGAGCGCGTAGATCGCGACGATCATGCCCATGGCGGGCAAGCCGATGCTCGGCAGGCCGCCGAGCAGAATGCCGAATGCCAGGTTGGCGCCGAGCACGAAGGCGAGTGGCCGCCAGGCCCATTTGCCGATCGGGTCGCCTCCCGCGGTTTCGACCACCATCGCCTGGAACATGATGAATGCTCCCAGGATGGCCAGCAGAATGCCCAGCATGAGTGGGAAGTAACCCGGCCCCATGCGGGCACCGTCTCCGATGGTGTAGGTGGTGGCGCCAATGGCGAAAGCACCGCCCACGGCTGTGAACATGACTCCTGAAAAGAAGTCAGCCTGACTCTTGATCCGCATTTGTCTCGACCCTCTTGATTGGACCGGTGAGGGTCGTCGGGCGCGGCTGACCGCTGGCTGACCGGCACGGTAAGGACAAATGCGTACAAGGGTTCTCCCTCCGCCGCATGAAAGGACGCGCGCAGAAACGAAAAAAGCTCCCGAAGGAGCTTTTATTCATTCAGAGAGCCGGAGCTCTCTTGATGAGTGCGGGTAAGCGCGTGAGGGCTTAGTAGCCGCCGCGGCCACCGCCGCCGCCGCCGTAGCCGCCGCCACCACCGCTGCGGCCACCGCCGCCACCACCGTAGCCGCCGCCGCCACCACCACCGCCGTAACCACCACCACCGCCGCCGCCGCCGTAGCCGCCGCCACCACCGGTACGGGGGGGACGAGCTTCCATCGGACGTGCTTCGTTCACGGTCAGGGCGCGGCCCTGGAGCGAATGGCCGTTCATGGCTTCAACGGCAGCCAGCGCTTCTGCGTCGGTGCCCATTTCCACGAAACCGAAGCCCTTGGAGCGGCCGGTGTCGCGTTCCATCATGACCTTGGCGCTGACGATCGAGCCGAACTCGCCGAAAGCCTGTTCCAGGTCGTTATCACGCACGGAGTAGGCGAGGTTGCCTACGTAGAGTTTCTTGCCCATTGAGGGACTCCTAATTCAAACCAACAATACAAAGCGATGGAGTCCCAGAATCACAACAAACAAATGCGCTGTGGCGCGAAACTGACCGATCACCGAATTACGTGCACGGGAGCATGCTCACAGACACGTAGGCCGGATTATCAATCCGAACCGGGAAAAGCGTGGCGAAATTCGCTGTTATTACGAAACATCACGTCCTGAAGGGCGGTTTCGCAACGGTTGGAGCAGCCCGGAAAGCCCGTTGTGGTCTATTTCATGCATCAAATGGAGCAGCCGGCCGATCTCGCCCGAGGGAAAACCCTCGCGTGCGAACCAATTCAGATAATTTCCGGGCAAATCGGCAATCAGCGTGCCCTTGTGTTTGCCAAAAGGCATTTGGAGCGTGACGAGGCGCTGCAGGTCTTCGGGTTTCATAGGCTTCAGCCTCCCGCGCGCTTGACCGTTTGGCCCTGCTTCACGAGGGCGGCGATCACCAGTTCGCGGCGATCGCCCTGAATCTCGATGGTGCCGTCCTTCACCGTGCCGCCCGAGCCGCAGGCTGTCTTGAGCTGTTTGCCCACGGCCGCCAGCGCGGCCGCATCGAGCGCGAGGCCCTTGACCACGGTCACGCCCTTGCCCTTGCGGCCCTTGGTCTCGTGCGATACACGCACAATGCCGTCGGTGGCCGGAATGCGCGCCTTGTTCTCCTTGCAGCGGCACTGCGCCATCGGCGCGCGGCATTCGGGGCACATGCGGCCGCCTGCCTCGGTGGAGTACACCAGGGCGCTGGCCTGATTGCTTTTCATCGTTGCCATTCGGTCGATCTCTTCTTCAGTTCGTCTTCACTGCTTCCGGTTTCATCTCACTGTCTCTCCACATGCCATTCGACTCACTGGGCCTGGCCCCCGCGCTCGTGCAGGCTGCCGCCGAAAGCGGCTATGCCGCGCCGACCGCCATCCAGGCTGCGGCCATTCCCGCCATTCTGCAAGGCCGCGACGTGCGGGGCTCGGCGCAGACCGGTTCCGGCAAGACCGCCGCATTTTCCCTTCCGCTGCTGCAGCGCCTGGCCGCCGAACCCGCCCAGGCGCCCCGCCGCGTGCGCGCGCTGGTGCTCGTGCCCACGCGCGAACTCGCAGCCCAGGTCGGCGAGACGATGCGCAGCCTGGCGCAACACCTGCCCGAGCGGCTCAAGATCGCCATTGCCTTCGGTGGCGTGTCGATCAACCCGCAGATGATGAGCCTGCGCGGCGGCGCCGACATCGTGGTGGCCACGCCGGGGCGGCTGCTCGACCTGGTGGACCACAACGCGCTGAAGCTCAACGCGGTTTCAATGCTCGTGCTCGACGAGGCCGACCGCCTGTTCGACCTCGGCTTTGCCGAGGAGCTTGGCCGCATCCTCTCGCTGCTGCCGGCGAAGCGCCAGAACCTGTTGTTCTCGGCCACCTTCCCGCCCGCCATCCAGGCGCTGGCCGACGGTACGCTGCAAGACCCTGCGGTGATCGACGTGCAGGGCGAGCCCGGCACCGAGCCCGCCATCGTGCAGCGCGTGATCGAGGTCGATGCGAACCGCCGCACGCAGCTGCTGCGCCACCTGCTGAAAGAAAACGAGTGGGACCGCGTGCTGGTCTTCGTCGCCACGCAGCATGCGGCCCAGACCGTGGCCGAGAAGCTCTACAAGAACGGCGTGTACGCGGTGCCCTTCCACGGCGACATTGCGCAGGGCACGCGCACCGGCATCCTTGCGCAGTTCAAGGAGAGCCGGTGGGACGTGGTGATTGCCACCGACCTGGCCGCGCGCGGCATCGACATTGCGCAGCTGCCGGTGGTGATCAACTACGACCTGCCGCGCTCGCCCACCGACTACATCCACCGCATCGGCCGCACCGGCCGTGCCGGCGAGAGCGGCCTGGCCATCAGCTTCGTGAGCGCGGCCACCGAGGCGCACTTTCGGTTGATCGAGAAGCGACAGGGCCTGAGCCTTCCGCGCGAGCGCATCGAAGGCTTCGAGCCGACCGAAGCCGCCGTGCCGATGGTCGACGCCTCGGGCACCGGCGGCATCAAGGGCAAGCGGCCGAGCAAGAAGGACAAGCTGCGCGCAGCGGCGGCGCTTGCCGCCGCACCACAGGGCGGACCCGAAAAAAGCGACTGACGGGCACGCTACGCGGGCTTCGACAGGAAAGTCGACAACAAGTCGACCGGCAGCGGGAACACGATGGTGGTGTTCTTGTCGGCGCCGATCACCGTCAGTGTTTCCAGGTAGCGCAGCTGGATCGCCTGCGGCTCCTGTGCCAGCACGCGCGCGGCCTGGAACAGCTTCTCTGAAGCTTGCAATTCGCCTTCGGCGTGGATCACCTTGGCGCGCCGCTCGCGTTCCGCTTCGGCCTGCCGCGCGATGGCACGGATCATCGATTCGGTGAGGTCGATCTGCTTGATCTCGACGTTGGAGACCTTGATGCCCCACGAAGCCGTCTGCACGTCGAGCGACTCGCGCACATCCAGGTTGAGCTTTTCCCGCTCGGCCAGCATGTCGTCCAATTGGTGCTTGCCCAGCACCGAGCGCAGCGTGGTCTGCGCCAGCTGGCTGGTCGCGTTGAAGAAGTCCTTGACCTCGATGATGGCCTTTTCGGCATCGACGATGCGGAAGTAGACGACCGCGCTGACCTTCACCGACACGTTGTCGCGCGAGATCACGTCCTGGGTCGGCACCTCCAGCACCACGGTGCGCAGATCGACCCTCACCACCTGCTGGATGAGGGGAACCACGATCACCAGCCCGGGCCCCGCGACCCTGGTGAACCGTCCCAAGGTGAACACGACGCCGCGTTCGTATTCGCGAAAAATCCAGATGGCAGAAACAAGCAGCACCACCAGCAAGACAAGCAAGAAGGTGCCAAAGCCGTATGTGAACATGGTGGTCTCCTGCGACCCAGCGACAGTGCTGGATCGTTGGACCTCCGGCGCGCCCGGGCGTTCCTGAATGTCGTCGCCCCGGGTTACCAACCCAGCTGCCGCGCCGCCAGTTCCTTCATGATCTCCTCGGCGCCACCGCCGATCATCATCACCTTCACTTCGCGGTAGATGCGCTCGCTCACCGCGCCGCGCATGAAGCCCATCCCGCCGAGTATCTGCACCGCCTGGTCGGCGCAGAACTGCATGGTCTGCGTGGCGTGGTTCTTGAGCATGCAGACCTGCGCTACCCATTCAGGCGCGTTGAAGCGGCCCGCCGCCTCGTGCGCATCGCCTTGCGCCGACACCGCCTCCAGCCATGCCTCGGCGGAGGCAATGCGCATCTTCATGTCGACCAGCTTGTGGCGGACCACCTGATGCTCGATGAGCGCGGCGCCGAATGTCTTGCGCCCCTGCGACCAGGCCAGCGCCTCGTCGAGGCAGGCCTCTGCAAAGCCGAGCGCGCCGGCTGCGAGGCCGATGCGCTCGCCGTTGAAGTTGCCCATGACCATGCGGAAGCCCGCGCCCTCGTTGCCGAGCAGGTAGCGCGCGGGCACGCGCACGTTGTCGAAGTGCAGCTGCGCGGTGTCGGAGCACCACCAGCCCATCTTCGCGAGGCGCGTGCGCGTGAGGCCGGGCGCATCGCCGGGCACCAGCAGCATCGAGATGCCGCCGGCACCGCGCTCCTCGCCGGTGCGCACCGCCACCGTGATCCAGTCGGCGCGCATGCCCGAGGTGATGAAGGTCTTCTCTCCGTTCACCACATAGTGTTCTCCGTCGCGCCTTGCCGTGGTGCGCAGTGCCGCCACGTCGGAGCCGCCACCAGGCTCGGTGATGGCAAGCGCCGAAATCTTCTCGCCGCGCAGCACGGCGGGGACAACCTCGGCGCGCACCGCGTCGCTGGCATGCAGCACCACCGGAGGCAGCCCGATGTTGTGAGAGAACAGGCTGGCGAGCACGCCGCCGCTCTTGCCATGCCGCGCCAGCGCGATCCACGCCGGCAGCTTGAGCGCATACGAGGCCGGCGTGCCGCCCAACGCCTCGGGGTAGCCGAGGCCGAGCAGGCCCAACTCCGCGGCGCGCGCATAGAGTGCGCGGGGGAACTCGCCCGCGTCGTCCCAGGCCTGCACATGCGGCGCGATCTCGTTCTCGGCAAAGCGCCGCACCGTGTCGGCGAGCGCCGCGCGGTCGGCTTGCAGTTCGGCGTCCATCGCGTTCAGCCGCGCGGCGGCCGCTTGGCGATGCCCATGGTCTTCGCAAGGATGCCGAGCATCACTTCGTCCGCACCGCCGCCGATGGAGCCCAGCCGGCCGTCGCGGTACAGGCGCGAGACGCGGTTCTCGAGCGTGAAGCCCATGCCGCCCCAGAACTGCAGGCAGGTGTCGGCCACCTGGCGCGTGAGCCGGCCGGTCTTGAGCTTGGCCATCGACGCCAGCTCGAGCACGTCTTCGCCTTGCACATGCAGGTCGCAGGCGCGGTAGGTGAGGGCGCGCAGCGCTTCCACCTCGGTCTTGAGTTCGGCCAGCTTGAACTGCACCCACTGCTGGTCGGCCAGCGTGGCGCCGAACATGTGGCGCTGCTGTGCCCACTCGATGGTCTGCGCGATGCAGTCTTCCATGGGTTCGAGCGAGCTCGCGGCGGCCCACAGGCGCTCTTCCTGGAACTGCTGCATCTGGTAGACGAAGCCCTGGCCCTCTTCGCCGATGCGGTAGCGCTGCGGCACGCGAACGTCGTTGAAGAAGATGAGCCCCGTGTCGCTGGAATGCATGCCGATCTTGCGGATCTTCTTCGCCTTCTCGATGCCGGGGCTGTCCATCGGCACCATCACGAGCGACTTGTTGCGGTGAACCGGGCCGTCGCCGGTGTTGACCAGCATGCACATCCAGTCGGCCTGCAGGCTGTTGGTGATCCACATCTTCTGGCCGCTGATGAGGTAGTCGCCGCCATCCTTGCGCGCATGGCTCTTGAGGCCCGCCACGTCGCTGCCGGCGCCGGGCTCGCTCACGCCGATGCAGCCGACCGTGTCGCCCGCGATGGCCGGTGCCAGGAACTCGCGGCGCAGTTCGTCGCTGCCGAAGCGCGCGAGCGCGGGCGTGCACATGTCGGTCTGCACCCCGATGGCCATCGGCACGCCGCCGCAGCTCACGTGGCCGAGCGCCTCGGCCATCGCCATCGCATACGAATAGTCGAGCCCGGCGCCGCCGAAGGCCTCGGGCTTGTTGAGCCCCAGCATGCCCAGGTTGCCGAGCTTCTTGAAGACCTCGTGCGCGGGAAAGATCTCGGCCTCTTCCCATTCCTCGACATGCGGATTGATTTCGTCGTCGATGAAGCGTCGCAGCGTCTTCTGGATCTCGAGATGTTCGTGGGTGTACTGCATGCGGTTGTCTCCAATCAGTCGTTCGGCGATTCGCCGCCGTCCTTGAACACGCGCGGCGTCTCGGCCAGATGAAAGCCTTCGAAAGGCCGCACCGCCGCGCGCTGCCGCACCTTCGCATCGGGCAGCGCCATCGGCCAGCCCATGCGCACCTGAGGCCGCGCGCCGTCCACGCGCAGCACGCTGCCGCTGATGAAGCTGGAGGCCGGGCTCAGCAGGAATGCGATGGCGGCCGAGGTCTCGGCCTCGTTGCCGAAGCGCCCTGCGGGCACGGTGTTGCGCATCGCGCGCAGCATGTCGCCGGCCTCGGGCGGGTAATGGTCCATGCCGCTCGATGCGATGTAGCCTGGGGCCACGGCATTGACGCGCACGCCGCTCGCGGCCCATTCGAGCGCTGCCGTTTCGGTGAAGCTCACCATGCCCGCGCGCGCGGCGCCGCTGTGACCCATGTTGGGCATGGAGCCCCACATGTCGGCCACGATGTTCACGATGGCGCCGCCGTGCGCCTGCATGCTTTGCAGGAAGCATTCGCGCGCGACGAGAAAGCCGCCCGTGAGGTTGGTGTGGATCACCGCCTCCCAGCCCTTGGCCGAAATGGCCGCGAGTGGCGTGATGTACTGGCCTCCCGCGTTGTTGACGAGGCCGTCGATGCGGCCATGCGTTGCAATGATGTCGGCCACCGCCGCGCGCACCGCCTCTTCCTGCCGGATGTCGAAGGCCTGGATGCTCGCCTTTCCACCCCCGTCGACGATCTCGGCCTGCACCTGCCGCAGTTTTTCCGCATTGCGGCCGACCAGCACCACCTGTGCGCCGAGCGATGCGAGTTCGTGCGCCGTGCAGCGGCCGATGCCCGAGCCGCCGCCGGTGACGACGATCACCTGCCCGGCGAACAGGCCGGGCGCGAACACGGAACGGTAGCGGGAAGAGGTGTTCATTCGAAAGGCCTTCGGAAGAACTGGCAAGGTGCAGTGTGCGCCGTCATGCGTCGGCAATCTCCGCCACCACATGGCGCGCGGCCACCTGCGTGCCGACTGCCACGTGCAATGCGGCAACGCGGCCGGCGCGCGGCGCGCAATGCACATGTTCCATTTTCATGGCTTCGAGCGTCACGAGCGGCTGGCCGGCGGCGACGGCATCGCCCTCGGCCACCAGCAGCGCGATGACGCGTCCGTTCATCGAGGCGCGAAGCAGGCCGTCGCCGCCTGCGGCTTCGGCGCGGGGCACGGCGACATGTGTGAGGTCCCGCAGTTCGAAGGCCTGGCCGCGAAAATGGAACCACGATCGATCGGCGGACGTGCGCACTGCCAAAGCATGCTCCGAGACGCCGCCGCACAAGAAGCGCATGTGGCCGTCGCCGGACAGCGAGAGCAACTCGACGGCGGTGGGCGGCGATGCGTCGACGGCGACGTCGAAACGACCCGAGCCCTGCGGGGTCACCCGCACCGCGTGCACCTTGCTGTCGAGTGCAAAACGCAAGGCATTCGGCAGCGTGTGCGCAAGCGGCGAGGGCCATCCGCGTTCGCCCGTTTGAAGCAGCAGCGCGGCCAGCCATACGGCGCGCTCTTCCATGGTGACATCGGGCGCAAGTAATGCATCGGCGTGCTCGGCAAGGAAGGCCGTCGTTGCATTGCCATCGGCAAACACGGGATGCGAAAGGGCCCGCTGCAAAAGCTGCTGGTTGGTCGCAACGCCCAATGCGACCGTGTCCCGCAGCCCTGCGATCAGCCGCTGCCTCGCTTCGTCGCGCGTGCGGCCGTGCGCCACGAGCTTGGCGATCATCGAGTCGTAGAAGGGCGGCACGGCGGCGCCATCGCGCAGCGCGTGCTCGGTGCGCAAGCTCGGCGAAGGCCGCCATGCGGCGAGCGTGCCGCTTTGCGGCATGAAACCCTGTTGCGGGTCTTCGGCGCAGAGCCGCACTTCCATTGCGTGGCCGCTCATGCGCACATCATTCTGTTCAAGAGGCAGCGGCTCGCCGGCCGCAATGCGCAACTGCAGCTCGACCAGGTCGAGCCCGGTCACGGCCTCTGTCACCGGATGCTCCACCTGCAGCCGGGTGTTCATTTCCATGAACCAGTACTGGCCTTCGGCGTCGAGCAGGAACTCGAGCGTGCCCGCGCCTTCATAGCCAATGGCCTTTGCGGCCGCCACGGCCGTCGCGCCCATGCGTTCGCGCAAGGCTGGTGACACCGCCGGCGAAGGCGATTCCTCGATCACCTTCTGGTGCCGGCGCTGCACCGAGCAATCGCGTTCGCCGAGGTGGATGGCGTTCCCGTGCCGGTCGGCAAACACCTGGATCTCGATGTGCCGAGGCGCAACGATCGCGCGCTCCAGAATCACGGTCGCGTCACCGAAGGCATGGAGAGCCTCGGACTGGGCGCTTTGCAGCAGCTCGGCAAACACCGCGCCCGAAGGCGCGAGCCGCATGCCCCGCCCGCCGCCGCCGGCCGTCGCCTTGATCATCACGGGCCAGCCGATGCGTTCCGCCTCCGCCGTGAGCGTGGTCGCGCGCTGGTCTTCGCCTTGATAGCCCGGAATGCAGGGCACGCCGGCCGCCTGCATCAGGCGCTTGGCACCGGCCTTGTCGCCCATGGCCCGAATGGCCGCTGGCGAGGGGCCGATGAAGACGAGGCCCGCATCGAGGCACGCTTGCGCGAAGTCCGCGTTCTCGGCCAGGAACCCGTATCCCGGGTGCACCGCCTCCGCGCCGCTGGCATGCGCGGCCTCGATGATGGCGGCGATGTTCAGGTAGCTTTGCGCCGGCAGCGGCTCGCCGATGCACACGGCCTGATCGGCTTGCCGCACATGCTCCGCATCAGCGTCGGCGCTCGAATACACGGCCACCGTGCGATAGCCCATGGCGCGCGCGGTGCGCATCACGCGCACGGCGATTTCGCCGCGGTTGGCGATCAGGACCTTGTGGAAAGCACTCATGGCCGCGCCACCGAAAACTGCATCGCCTGCGGCAAGCGCGCGTCGGCGTCGCGGCAGACCGAGAGCACTTCGGCCAGCACCGCGCGCGTGTCGCGCGGGTCGATCACGCCGTCGTCGAGCAGCAGCGCGCTGGTGGTGAACACGCTGGTCTGCCGCTCGAAGCGCTCGACGATCTGCCGCTGCATGGCGTCGATCTTCGCGCGGTCGACCGTTCCCTTGCGAGACATCCCGGCTTCCATCACGATGGCCATGGTCTGCGCCGCCTGCTCGCCGCCCATCACCGCTGTGCGCGCGTTGGGCCACGAGAAGCAGAAGCGCGGGGCAAAGCCTCGGCCGCACATGCCGTAGTTGCCTGCGCCGTATGAGGCGCCGCAGTGCAGCGTGATCTGCGGCACGGTGGCACTGGTCACGGCCTGGATCATCTTGGCGCCGTGCTTGATGATGCCGGCCTCCTCGTGCGCGCGGCCCACCATGTAGCCCGTGATGTTCTGCAGGTAGACGATGGGCGTGCGCGATTGGCAGCAGGCCTGGATGAAGTGCGTGGCCTTGGTGGCGCCATCGGAGTCGATGGGCCCGTTGTTGGTGACGATGCCCACGGCGTGGCCTTCGAGACGCAGGTGCCCGCACACCGTGGCGCTGCCGTAGTGCTCGGTGAATTCGAGGAACTCGGAACCATCGGCAATGCGCGCGATGACCTCGCGCATGTCCACCGGCCGCCGGCCATCGCCCGGCATGATGCCAAGCAGTTCTTCGGCCTCGTACAGCGGTGGTGCAAACCGGCGCGGCGCTTCGTCGCGGGCCCAATCGATGCCGCCGAGAATCGAGCGCGCGATGCGGATCGCGTCTCGGTCGTCCTCGGCCAGGTAGTCGCCAAGGCCGGAGACGTGGGTATGCATCACGGCGCCGCCCAGCTCTTCTTCCGTGGCGATCTCTCCGGTGGCAGCCTTCAGCAACGGTGGTCCGGCCAGGAAGGCGCGGGTGCGGTCGCGCACCATCACGATATAGTCGGAAAGCCCGGTCTGGTAAGCGCCGCCCGCGGTCGACGAGCCGTGCGTCACCGTCACAACCGGCAGCCCCGCGGCCGAGAGCCGCGCCAGGTTGCGGAAGATGCCGCCGCCGCGCACGAAATCCTGCACGCGGTATTGCATGAGATTGGCGCCCGCGCTTTCCACCAGCTGGACATACGGGAGCTTGTTTTCGAGCGCGATCTCCTGCACGCGCAGTTGCTTGTCCAGGCCCATGGGCTGCAGTGCGCCGGCATCGATGCCCGAGTCGGACGCGCTGACCATGCAGCGCACGCCCGAGACCCGGCCGATGCCTGCGATCACGCCGCCGCCCGGCACGCTCTTGCCAAGGTCTTCGTTGTCGTGGCCCAGCCCCGCGAGCGAGGCCAGCGGCAGAAAGGGTGCGCCGGTGTCGAGCAGCAGTGCGAGTCGCTCGCGCGGCAGCAACTGGCCACGCTTGGCAAATCGCTCGGCCGACGCATTCGAGGCTGCCGCAGCACGAGCCTCGTGCGACCGCACCTGTCCGAGCAGCGCCAACATACCGGCGCGGTGGGCCTGAAAGGATTCGCTGGCCGTGTGCAGCCGGGATTCGATGGCGGGCATGGAAGAGTCAGTGCAGAACGCTTTCGCTCTGCACCGACTCTAGGGCGCCGATGCGCGCCCGGCTTGCGCCAATTGGCTGGTGCGGCCCACAAGAGTCACGGGACGCTCGACCACGAGTCTTCCCGCCTCAGTATTTCGGGCGAATCCGATAGATCGCGTTGTTGCGGTCCGCCGACATGTAGATGGTTCCGTCGCTCCCCACCGCGACCCCCGTCACCACATAAGGCGGAGGCAACCCGGGGCCGGCGGCCAATCCGATCGGCAGGTTTTCCGCCACAGTGCGGCGCGAGCCGTCGGCGGGGTTTATCTCCACCAGCCGGCGCGCGGCGCTTTCGGCCACGATGAAGCTGCCCCACGGCGTCTGGGCCACGCCTTCCGGCAGTGCAAGACCTTCTGCGATGGCGCGCAGCGGGGCGCTCGCATCCAGCGGAATGCGCGTCAGCTTGCCAGCGGCCTCGGTGACGTACAGCGCGCCGTCCTGTCCCACGATCATCTGCACCGGGCCGCCCAGTCCACTGGCGAGCACTTGCTTCTCCGCAAAATGAAGGCCCCGCGCGCGGGTGATGGTGCCGGTGGCAATCTCCGCATAGATCACGCTGCCGTCCGGCATGGGAATGGCGTCGAACGGCGCCTTCAGTCCATGGATGGTTTCGACGGTCCTGAGCGTCTGCCGGTCGACCAGCTGCACCGTGCCCGTGAACCATGAGGTCAGCGCGAAGAGCGTGCCCGAGACGCCGACCGCAAACGGATAGTCGAGATCGGGGTCGCGCTGCATGCGGAACACGTCGCGCACTTCGCCAGTGCGCACATTCACCTGGCGGAAGCCGAAAACGTCCGCCACCCAGAGCGTGTTGCCGTCGATCTTGAGTCCGGCCGGCGCCGCAAGCTTGCCGCTGGTGAGCATGCGCAGCGCGCCGGTTGCGGGGTCGAAGGCCTGGATTTCGTTGTTGGCCATGTTCGACACGTAGATCGTGCCGTCGGGCGCAATGGCGAGGTTGTCGAGCGAGGGGCGCAGCTGCTTGGCGACGGTCTTGCGGCCGGTGGCGAGGTCCACCTTGACCAACTCCCCGCTGCGCGCATCGACCACCCAGAGATTGCCCTTGCCGTCCAGGTTGGCGGCCGCGGGAATCTTGAATCCGTCGGCAATCACGGTCATGTTGCCGTTGGCCGGGTCGATCTTCACCACTTGGCCCTTGAACCACAGCGGCCCGTAGAGCATGCCGTCCGGGCCGACCTCGAAGCCGTTGAAACCGCCCATGTCCTTCTTGATAAGCCGCGGCGGCTTTTGGCCCGCGCGGTCGATCTCCCACAGCGCATCGCCCAAAAACACCTGCGAGGCGTAAAGCTTGTGGTTGCGGCGATCGAAGTCTAGCGAGTTGAGGCCGGGCAGATCCTTGGCGAGCACGCGCATCGGCGCACCGTCGCTTTCGCGGTAGCGGAGCATGCCCATGAGGTAGTTGGTCCACGCCAGCTCGCCATTGGGCCCCACGGCGATGTCGTCGGCCTGGCCTTCGGGCGCGTCGATCAAGACCTTGGCCGCGCCGTTGGTGCGGTCGACTTCCCACAGCGTATTGCCCAGCACCGAGCCCGCAAGCAGGCGGCCCTTCTTGTCGATGGCCAGCCCGTGGACCCCGGCAAACGAGGATGGCGGCACCAGCGCTTCGGGCTCGGACCATGACGCGGGCCGGGTGGGCGGTGGTTTCGGTGCAAGGCTTCCGCAGGCGCCCAGCAGCGCGAACATGGCAATCAGCGCGGCGGCGCAAAACGGGCGACGGGGCATGTCTTCTCCTTCTGGTGAGTGCGCGCGCAGTCTAGAAGGAGGAAGGGGCAGTGGCGCAATCGCCACCGCGACATGTGCACTTTCGTCCGCTGCGGATTACCCGCGGTTGCGCGCCGTTCACCCGCGCAACAGCTGCGTCACCGTGTGAATGGTGAGCCCCACCAGTCCACCCACCAGCGTGCCGTTGATCCGGATGAACTGCAGGTCGCGCCCGATGTGGCGCTCCAGCTCGTCGGTCATCTCGCTCGCATTCCATTCGCCGACGCGCTCCTCGATGTAGCGGCGGATGTCCTCGCGGTAGCGCTCGATGGCCAGCGGCGCGGCCGCTTCGATCTGCTCGTTGATCCAGTGGCGGATCGCCTCGTCGGCCTGCAGCCGCTGGCCCAGCGCGCCGGCCATCGATGCGATGCGCCGGCCGATCGTCGAATCGCTCCGACCGAGATCGTCATGCAGCCAGGCCAAAAGCTCGCCCCAGATGCTGTGCAGGTAGTCGCCGAGGGCAGGATGCGCCATCAGCTCGGCTCGGATCTGCTCGCCGCGCTGCTGGAACTCGGGGTCGAGCTTGAGCCGCACCACGAAGTCGTCAACGAAGTGATCGAAGCGCTTGCGCATGGGGTGGTCGGGCTCGGCCGCCAGTTCGGCGATGGTGCGGGCCACGGCCGCCACGATCTTGCGTGTCGCGAGCTTGGCCGCCACCTGGTCCAGGCCCACGTAGCGCAGCGTCTTGATCTCGCGCGCAATGGCCTCCGTGATGTGCGACTGAACCTCTTCCCCATCGAGCAGGCCGGCCAACTGCTGCAGCACGTCGTCGAGCAGCGCCTGGTGGCGCCCGCCGGCCGTGAGTGCGTCCAGCGCCTGGCCCATCAGGCGCGAAAGATCGATCTTCTCGAGCCCCGCGGCGGCCGTGCGTCCCATGAAGGCGCGCACACGCTCGTCGTCGAATGCCGAGAGGCCATAGCGCGCGGCCGCAACGCCCCACTCGCCGAGCTTTTCACCGCTGGCCGGGCGCGCGAGCCAGTCGGCCAGCCGTCCGGCCGCATCGAACTGCCGCAGCTTGGCAAGCACCTGTTCCGTGCTCAGGAAGTTGTTGCAGATGAAGCCGGCCAGCTTGGCGCCGATGCGGTCCTTGTTGCTCGGGATGATCGCGGTGTGCGGAATCGGCAGGCCGAGCGGATGCCGGAACAGCGCCACCACCGCGAACCAGTCGGCAATGGCGCCGACCATCGCGGCTTCGGCAAAGGCGGCCACGTAGCCCCAGGCCGGATGCTGACCCTGCAGCGCGCTGGCCAGCGCATAGAGCAGCGCGGCGGCGCACAGCAGGCCGAGCGCGACGCGCTTCATGCGGTCCAACGCGAGCCCTTCGGCGCCGCCATCAGCCGATCTTGGGGGTCGATGCGAGGCGCTCCATGAACAGCTCGCAGCGCCCCAATTGCTCGAGGCTCACGAACTCGTCGGGCTGGTGCGCCTGGTTGATGCTGCCCGGGCCGCACACCACGGTGGGGATGCCGGCGTTCTTGAACAGGCCCGCCTCGGTGCCGAAAGCCACCAGCGTGGTGCGCTCTTCGCCCGAGAGGCGCTGAGCGAGCTGCGTGACCGGATCGCCCGCCGCGCCGAGGAAGCTCGGAATCTCGCAGATGGTCTCGAAGCGGAAGCCCGCGTCGGGCGCCACCTTCTTCATCGACGCTTCGAGGCTGGCGGCATAAGAGACGACTTCGTCCTGCATCTTCTTGGCGTCGGCGGTCGGGAGGTCGCGGAATTCATAACGGAACTCGGCATCGCGCGGCACCACGTTGTCGGCAATGCCGCCGTGGAACTGGCCCACGCTCGCGGTGCTGAAGGGCACGTCGAAGCCCTCGTAGCGCGGCTCGCTGCGCTCGAAGCCTTCGGCCATGTCCCGCACCTTGCCGACCACGCGCGCCGCCATCTCGATGGCATTGACCGAGTGCGGCGTGAGCGACGAATGCGCCTCCTTGCCGCGCACGCAGCAGCGGTAGCGGTACACGCCCTTGTGCGCGATGGCCGGCACCATGCTGGTGGGCTCGCCCACGATGCAGGCAACGGGCTTGATGCCGGCGTCGCGCATGTCGGCGATGAGCTCCTTCACGCCGAAGCAGCCGATCTCTTCTTCATAGCTGAAGGCGAAGTGCACCGCGAAGGGCGAATCGCTTTCCAGGAAGCGCCCGGCATTGGACAGCGCGATCGCGATGAAGCTCTTCATGTCGGCCGAGCCGCGGCCATAAAGGCGCTCGTCCTTCACCGTGGCGGAGAGCGGATCGACGCTCCATTCCTGCCCGTCCCAGGGCACGGTGTCGGTGTGACCCGAAATGATGACGCCGGCCGGCTTGCCCTCGCCGAGCGTGGCAAACAGGTTGGCCTTGGTGCGTTCGGCGTTGTAGGTGATGCGGCTCTTCACGCCCAGGGCGGCCAAGTGGCTTTGCGCGAGGTCGATCAGCTGCAGGTTGCTGTTGGCACTGACGGTGTTCATGCGCACCAGCGCCTGGGCGAGTGCGAGGCTTTGAGGGGAAAGCGTGTGGAGCATGCAACAGATTGTCCAAGAAGTCGGCGCGCCGCGCCGATGAGCGCCCTTGCCGTCATGCGGAGCGGGTACCCTGCGCCTCTTTTGGATGGAGAAAAAGACGATGCGCACCCAACACTACGCCCTTGCCGCAACGGCCGCCCTCTGCCTTGCGGCCTGCGGCAGCACCGGTCCCGGTTCGTCCCAGAAGCTGCTGACGCTCGATGGCCAGTCGCCGCTGGTCATCGCGCACCGCGGCGCTTCGGGCTACTTGCCGGAGCAGACGCTCGAAGCCTATGCGCGCGCTATCGAGCTCGGCGCCGACGTGATCGAGATGGACCTGGTCTCCACCAAGGACGGCGTGCTCATCGCCCGCCACGACCCCAACCTGGCCATCAGCACCGACGTGGCCAAGCACCCCCGCTTCGCCTCGCGCAAGAAGACCATCAAGGTCGACGGCGAAACCCAGACCGGCTGGTTCAGCAACGACTTCACGCTGGCCGAGATCAAGACGCTGGGTGGCATTTCCACCGACGCCGAGCGGCCGCAGGAATTCAACGGCAAGTTCAAGGTCGTGACCTTCCAGGAGATCATCGACTTCGCCAAGGCCAAGTCGAAGGAAACCGGCCGCACCATCGCGATCTATCCCGAGACCAAGAACCCGACCTACTTCCGCGAACTCGGGCTGCCGATGGAAGACAAGGTCATCGCGGCCATCAACGCCGCCGGCTGGAACAGCAAGACCGCGCCCATCTACGTGCAGTCCTTCGAGCCGGGCAGCCTCAAGTACATGAAGAGCAAGGGCCTCAATACCCGGCTGATCCAGCTGATCGATGGCGACAGCGTCGACCTGAAGACCGGCGCCGTGACCTTTGCAGTGCCGAGCGACCGCCCCTATGACTGGACCAAGGCCGGCGACAAGCGCAACTTCGACGCCATGGTCACGCCCGCGGGCCTGGCCGAGATCAAGACCTATGCCGACGGCATTGGCCCGTGGAAGCGCTACATCGTGAGCGTCAAGGGGACCATCGGCGCCGACGGCAAGCCGTTGGACGTCAACAAGGACGGCAAGATCAACGACGCCGACGCCACCTCCATCGCGCCCACCACCCTTGTTGCCGATGCGCACAAGGCGGGGCTCTTCGTGCACCCGTTTACCTTCCGCAACGAGTCGCGCCGGCTCGCGGCCGATTACGGCAACGCCGGCAAGAACGAGTACGCGGTGTATTACAAGCTGGGCGTGGACGGCGTGTTCACCGACTTCACCGACACGGCGCTGGCCGCGCGCGCAGACTACCTGAAGAGCATCGGCCGCTGATCGGGTTTTCTTGAACACAGCCTGAGGGTTTGCCCGGCACAGTCTTTGCGGAGGTTTCCGCAAAGCCTAGACTGTGCCCCATGAAACTCATCGATTCGCTCGTCACGCAGGCGGCCGGCATCGCCGCCGTCCGACGTGACCTTCACGCCCATCCCGAACTTTGCTTCCAAGAAGTCCGTACCGCCGACGTGGTGGCAGGCAAGCTCACCGAGTGGGGCATTCCCATTCACCGCGGCCTGGGCACCACCGGCGTGGTCGGCATCGTCAAGAACGGCACCAGCAGCCGCGCCGTCGGCCTGCGCGCCGACATGGACGCGCTGCCCGTCACCGAACTCAACACCTTCGCCCACGCCAGCAAGCACCACGGCAAGATGCACGCCTGCGGGCACGACGGCCACACCGCCATGCTGCTGGCCGCGGCGCAACACCTGGCGAAGCACCGCAATTTCGACGGCACGGTCTACCTGATCTTCCAGCCGGCCGAAGAGGGCGGCGGCGGCGCGCGCGAGATGATCAAGGAAGGGCTCTTCGAGCAGTTCCCCATGGACGCCGTGTTCGGCATGCACAACTGGCCCGGCATGAAGGCTGGCCAGTTCGCGGTGAGCCCGGGTCCGGTGATGGCTTCGGGCAACAAGTTCTACATCAACATCATCGGCAAGGGCGGCCATGCCGCGCTGCCGCAGACCGGCATCGATCCGGTGCCCATCGCCTGCGAGATCGTGCAGGCGTTCCAGACCATCGTCACGCGCAAGATGAAGCCGACCGACTCGGCCGTGATCTCGGTCACGACCATCCATGCGGGCGAAGCCAACAACGTGATTCCCGACAACTGCGAGTTGACGGGCACGGTGCGCACCTTCTCCATTGAAGTGCTCGACCTCATCGAATCGCGCATGCGGAAGATTGCCGAGCACATTTGCGCCGCGCACGACGCGACCTGCGACTTCCGCTTCGAGCGCTACTACCCGCCCACCATCAACACCGAGGCCGAGGCCAACTTTGCACGCCGCGTGATGGGCGGCATCGTCGGGCCGGAGAACGTGCTGCGGCAGGAAGCCGCCATGACCTCGGAAGACTTCGCCTTCATGCTGCAGGCCAAGCCCGGCGCCTATGCCTTCATCGGCAATGGCGACGGCTCGCACCGCGACGTGCACCACGGCGAAGGCCCGTGCACGCTGCACAACGCGAGCTACGACTTCAACGACGAGCTGATTCCACTGGGGGCCACCTGCTGGGTGCAACTCGCAGAGCAATTCCTTAAGCCAGGGGGAGACGCGCCTTGATCGGCATCGGCGAGGCGTTTTCGCCCCGCTACGCGCAGGCGCGCCAGAAGTTCCTGCAGGCCTGCGTGAGCGCCGGCCTCACGGTCGAGCCGCATGCGCATCCCGGCAAGGGGCAGGGTGGGGAAGAGCTCTCGATGGACGTGGCGCTCGACGGAGCCGCCAATGCGAAGCGCCTGCTGATCGTCTCCAGCGCCTGCCATGGTGTCGAAGGCCATTGCGGCAGCGGCGTGCAGGTGTTTGCGCTGCACGATGCCGAGTGGCGCGAGAAGGCCAAGGCGCAGGGTGTCGCGGTGCTGTACGTGCACGCGCTCAATCCGCACGGCTTTTCGCACGGGCGGCGCGTCACGCACGAAGGCGTCGACCTGAACCGGAATTTCGTCGATTTCTCGAAACCGCTGCCTGCGAACGATGCCTACGCCAAGCTGCATCCGCTGCTTTTGCCCGACACCTGGCCGCCCACCCCTGACAACCAGGCGGCCCTGGAGAAGTGGATCGGCAAGCATGGTGCCGCCGCGTTTCAGGCGGCGGTGAGCGGCGGGCAATACCAGTTCGGCGACGGGCTGTTCTTCGGCGGCAAGGCCGAGACCTGGAGCAACAAGGCGCTGCGAAGCGTGCTGCGCCGCCACGCGGGCAGTGCCCGCCGGCTGGGCTGGATCGACCTGCACACGGGGCTTGGCCCGAACGGTATCGGGGAGCGCATCTTCGCCGGCCGTGACGACAAGGCAGCCTGTGCCCGTGCCAACGATTGGTGGGGCACGCCCGCGGCGCCGGTCACGTCGATCTACGACGGTTCGTCCACCTCGGCGCCGCTGCGCGGCCTGATGTGCGAAGCGGTGTACCAGGAGTGTCCGGCGGCCGAGTACACCGGCATCGCGCTCGAGTACGGCACGCTGCCGATGCTGGATGTGCTGAACGCCCTCCGCGCGGACCACTGGCTGCACAAGCATCCAGAGGCGCCGGCCGACCTGGCCGACGGCATCCGCGCGCGCATGCGCGAGGCCTTCTACACGGACACCGATGCCTGGCGCGGCCAGGTGGTCAGCCAGGCCCGCCAGGCCATGTTCCAGGCGGTGGACGGCCTCAGCGGCTGACGAGCAGCGGAAGGCTTAGGTCCTGACCCGGCCGTCCGCCGTGATCATCGACAGTTCGACGAACTTCGATGCCACGTGGTTCTTGGCCGAGAACGACACCTCGAAGCCGCCGAACTGCTGCCGGTCGATGCTTTCGAGGCCCGCGATGAGGCTGTCGCGCGTGACTTTGCCCGTGGCACGGCGCAGGCCCTCGGTCAGCACCTTGGCGGCCAGGTAGCCTTCCATGCTCGAGAAATTGGCGCTGGCGCTGGCGCCTACCTTTTTCACCGCGTCGCTGAACTCGCGCGTGAGCGCGTTGGCCGGGTTGTAGGGCGAGGGCACCACCTGCGTCACCATGACGCCCGCACCCTCCTTGCCGAGTTCGTCGGCCAGCGCCTGGGTGCCCACGAAAGACACGTTGAAGAAGGTGCCGCCGTAGCCCGCCTTGCGTGCCTGGCGGATGAAGGCGGCGCAGGCCTTGTACGCTCCCACTTGGACAACTGCGTCGGGCTTGGCAGCGACGATGGTTTTCACCGCCGCCGCTACATCGACCGAATTGCGCTCCACCGTGGCCAGCGCCAGCGGCTTCAGGTCCTGCTGCGAGAGCGCTAGCGTCACGCCGTCGAGCCCGGCCTTGCCGTAGGCGTCGTTCTGATAGAAGACCGCGATCTTCTTCAGGTGCAGGTGAGTGAGCTGCTTCACGATGAGCGCGGTCTCGTCGTTGTACGAGGCGCGCAGGTGGAACACGTTCTTCTGAAAGGGTTCGCGCAGCGACATCGCACCGGTGAACGGTGCAATGAAGGGCACCTTGTCCTTCACCGCGAGCGGCATTGCCGCCAGGCTGGTGGGCGTGCCGATGTAGCCAAAGAGCGCGAACACATCCTCTTCGATCAGCTTTTGCGTGTTGGCGGCGCATCGGTCGGGCTCGTAGCCGTCGTCCAGATTCTTGATCACCACCTGGCGGCGGCCGGGCTGGGCGTTGTACTGATCCAGGAACAGCTTGGCGCCCTGGTGAAACTGGATGCCGAGCTGCGCGGCCGGCCCGGTGAAAGGCGCCGACTGGCCAAGAACGAGCGGGGTGTCGCCCTGCGCCCGGGCCAACTGGAAGCCACCCAGTGTCGCTGCGCCTGCGGCCACTGAAAAATGTCTGCGATTCATCATGGTGAAAACCTCTTCTGCGCGCACTGTGGCGCGCCAAACCTGGAAAACTTTAGACTTGCCGGATGGTCGATGCCCCGGTCTCCACAACAGCTGTTCTCCCCACTCCCACCTCCACGGTCCTGGGCGCCTGTCCGCACGACTGCCCGGATACCTGCGCCTTTGTCACCACCGTCCAGGACGGGGTGGCCGTGAAGCTGCAGGGCAATCCGGCCCATTCGCACACGGCTGGCGTTCTTTGCACCAAGGTCTCGCGCTACATCGAACGCAACGACCATACCGAACGACTCGTCCAGCCCCTCAAACGGTCCGGCCCCAAGGGCAGTGGACGGTTCGAACCCGTGAGCTGGGAGGTCGCGCTTGACGACATCGCCGCGCATCTCCGCGCATTGCAGACAAATCCAGACACAATTGTGCCTTATAGTTACGCTGGCACGATGGGTTTGGTCCAGGGCGAGTCCATGGATCGTCGTTTTTTCCACAAGTTGGGCGCCTCGCTGCTGGATCGCACGATCTGCTCCATGGCGGGCGGCGAGGCGATGGTCCACACACTGGGCGCCAAAGTCGGCATGCGGATCGAGTTTTTCGCCGAGGCGAAGCTGATCCTGATCTGGGGCAGCAACTCCATTGCCAGCAACCTGCATTTCTGGCGCCATGCGCAAGCCGCCAAGCGGGCGGGGGCGCGGCTGGTATGCATAGACCCGCGCAAGACCGAAACTGCCGACAAGTGCGACGAGCACATCGCCCTGCTGCCCGGCACTGACGCCGCGCTGGCCCTCGCGCTGATGCATGAGCTCATCGTTCACGACTGGCTGGACCATGACTACATTGCCAAGCACACGCTCGGCTGGGAGCTGCTGCGCGAACGCGCCTTGCAATGGCCGCCCGCGCGCGCCGCCGCCGTGTGCGGCGTGCCCGAGGCGCAGATCGTGGCGTTGGCAGAGGCCTACGGCACCACCAAACCGGCGGCGATTCGCCTGAACTACGGCATGCAGCGCGTGCGAGGCGGCGGCAACGCGGCGCGCGCCATCGCCTGCCTGCCGGCGCTGGTGGGCGCCTGGCGCAACCGCGCGGGCGGGATCCTCTTGAGCAGCTCGGGCCACTTCCCGGCCGACCGCGCCGCGCTGCAGCGGCCCGACCTGCTCGCCGGCCGAAAGCCGCGCACCGTGAACATGAGCACCATCGGCGATGCGCTGCTGGACGAGGCCAAGCCGGTGAAGGCCATCGTGGTCTACAACAGCAACCCGGTCGCGGTGGCGCCCGAGTCGGGCAAGGTGGTGGCGGGCTTCGCGCGCGAAGACCTCTTCACCGTGGTGCTGGAGCAGTTCCGCACCGACACCGCCGACTACGCCGACTACCTGCTGCCCGCCACCACCCAGCTGGAGCACTGGGACATCCACTGCAGCTACGGCCACACGGACGTGCTGTTGAATCGCCCTGCGGTGGCGCCGCGTGGCGAGGCGCGCAGCAACGCCTGGGTGTTTCGCGAACTCGCGCGCCGCATGGGTTTCGATGAGCCCTGCTTCTCGGACGACGACGAGGCGCTGTGCCGCAGCGCGTTTGCGCCGGGCGCCATCGACTACGAACAATTGCTGGCGCAAGGCTTCACCAGCCTGAAGCTGCCTGAAGCGCCCTTTGCCGACGGCAAGTTTCCGACACCCTCGGGCCGCTGCGAATTCTTCAGCGAGCGGCTTCAGGCGCAAGGCATGGACGGGCTGCCCGACCATGTGCCCAACTACGAAGCGGCGGGCAGTTCCACCGAGTTTCCGCTGGCCATGATCTCGCCGCCCGCGCGTAATTTCCTCAATTCGACGTTCGTCAACGTGACGAGCCTGCGCGCCATCGAGGGCGAACCGCTGCTCGAGATCCACGAGGCCGACGCGGCCGCGCGCGGCATCGAGAACGGCGCCACCGTGCGCGTCTTCAACCGCCGGGGCGAGCACCGCTGCCGCGCCGAGGTCTCGCGTCGCGCGCGGCCGGGCGTGGTGCACGGCATGGGGATCTGGTGGCGCAAGCTGGGCATGGACGGCACCAACATCAACGAGCTCACCAGCCAGCGCCTGACCGACATCGGCCGCGGCCCGACCTTCTACGACTGCCTGGTGCAGGTGGAGCGTCTCGCTCCTTCGCCCGAGGGGGGCGGGCAGGGGTGAGGGCAGCGCCGGCATTCACTGCAGCGGCCGCCCTGTTGCTGCTCGGCGGCTGCGCCGACCTGGGCTACTACTGGCAATCGGCCAGCGGCCACATCGGGATCATGCGGGCCGCCAAGCCGGTGCCCGACTGGCTCTCGGATCCGGCTGTTTCCGAACCGCTCAAGGCCAAGCTCGAACTCACGCAGCGCATCCGGCGCTTTGCCGTGACCGAACTGGCCCTCCCCGACAACCCCAGCTACAAGTCGTACGCCGACCTGCGCCGACCTGCGGCCGTATGGAACGTGGTGGCCGCGCCGCCGTACTCGCTCACGCTCAAGAACTGGTGCTTTCCGGTGGCGGGCTGCGTGGGCTACCGCGGCTACTACGACGAGGCGGCGGCCAGGGCCGAAGCCGAGGCGCAGCGCAGCAAGGGAATGGAATCGGCGGTGTACCCGGTGCCCGCATATTCCACCCTGGGCTGGATGAACTGGGCCGGCGGCGATCCGCTGCTGTCCACTTTCATCGGCTATCCCGAAGGCGAGCTGGCTCGCATCGTGTTTCACGAGCTCGCGCACCAAGTGCTCTACGTGCCCGGCGACACGGTCTTCAACGAGTCGTATGCCACCGCGGTGGAGCGCATCGGCGGTGCGTTGTGGCTGCAGCGCGAAGCCAGCGACGCGGCGCGCAGCGAGTACGCGCGCTTCGACGGACAGCGCCGGCAGTTTCGCGCCCTGGCCCTCGACACGCGCCGTGCGCTGAACCGCGCCTACGAATCGACGGAGGCCAAGGCGGGCGATTGGCCGGCGGTCGACGCCATGAAGAAAGCGGCCATGGACGATTTCCGCGAGCGCTATGCCAGGCTTCGCGCAGAATGGCAGGGCCCGCGCCAGGGCGCCTACGATGGCTGGGTGGCCCGCGCGAACAATGCCGCCTTTGGAGCCCAGGCTGCCTACGACGACCTGGTGCCGGCCTTCGAGGCGCTGTTCGAACGAGAGAGCCGCAACTGGACACGCTTCTACAAGGAGGTCCGCCGCATCGCCGCATTGCCGACGACCGAAGAGCGGCGGAACGCATTGCAAACGGCCACTGGAATCCAGCAGACGAATTCCAGCCACAACAACAACGGAGAAGAACACGGTGCCTGACATCCTGATCGAACGAAAGCACACGCTGGGCATTGCCAGTGCCCGCGAGGTCGCACGCCAGTGGATCCAGCAGGTGGAGCAGGACTACGGCCTGGAATGCACCTATACCGAGGGCAAGGACCGCGACCTGGCGCAGTTCAGCCGCGCGGGCATCGACGGCACGGTCGAGGTCACGGCCCACACCTTCAAGCTGGAGGCCACGCTGGGTTTCCTTTTCACCAGCTTCAGCCAGCAGATCGAGCAGAAGATCTCGCGCAACCTCGATGCGCTGCTCGAAGCGCCCAAGGGCGGCACCCGCTTCGCGTGAGCGGGCTCTTCAGACAATGGTGTAGCCGCCGTCCACCGGCAGCGCCGCACCGCTGATCATCGAAGCGCCGCCGGAAAGCAGAAAGAGAATCGGTGCCACCACCTCTTCGACCTGTGCAAAGCGTCCCATCGGGATGTTCTTGAGTGCCGCGGCGCTCTTGGCCGGATCGGCCCACGCCTGCTCGGCCATCGGCGTGAGTGTGACGGTCGGGTTCACGCTGTTCACGCGGACGCCGTGCGGCCCGAACTCGAGGCACAGCGAGCGCGTGACCGCGTCCATCGCCGCCTTCGATGCGCAATAGCAAAGATGCGCATCGAGCGCGACCAGCGAGGCCTGGCTCGAGACGTTGACGATGCTGCCGCGCACGCCGGCCGCGATCATCGCCTTGCCGCAGCGTGAAGCGACCAGTGCTGCGGCGCGTGCGTTGACGGCCATCACGGCGTCGAAACTTTCTGCCTGCAGGCCGACGGCCGATTCGAGCAGTGCGATGCCGGCGCAGTTCACGACCAGGTCGAAGGCTTGCAACGAAGCCAATGCGCGCTCCAGCGCAACTGCATTGGCCAGATCGACCACGAGTGGCGTGCAGCCGGCCTCGGTGTGCAGCGCGTCGAGTGCGGCGGCGTTGCGGCCAATGGCTGTCACTGTTGCACCTGCTTGCGCGAGCCGCACCGCCACGGCACGGCCGATGCCGCTGCTGGCGCCGGTCACGAGTGCGCGTTGGCCGGAGAAGTCGAAGGAGATCGTCATTTCAGTCGATGCATCGCGTCGCGCAATGCGGGATAAAGCGATTTGTAGATTTCGAAGCGCTCGCGATACACAGCTTGCGCCGCAGGCTCCGGCCGCGCCCGCTCCACCAGCGTGACCCATCCGCGCTCCGCAGCTGCCGCATCGACCAGCCCCGCCCCGAGTGCCGCGAGCATCGCCGCACCGAGCGCTGCCTCTACCTCTTCCTCGATGGTGAACACCGGGTAACCCGTGACGTCCGCCACGATCTGCATCCAGAGATCCGAATGCGCCGCGCCGCCGACCACGATCAATCGTTCGTCCAGCGGCTGTCCGCTTTGTCGGCCCGCCTCGATGTTGTGCTGCAGCGCAAAGCTCACGCCTTCGAGCACCGCGCGATACAGGTGCGCGCGGCTGTGCGCGAGCGAGAGGCCGAGGAAGGCGCCCTTGGCCTGCGCGTCCCATACGGGGCTGCGCTCGCCCATCATGTAAGGCAGGAAGACCAGGCCTTCCGCACCGGGCGGCACGTCGACGGCCTTGCGCTCGATCAGCGCATGCGCGTCCTCGCCGGTGCGCACGGCCTCGGCCACCTCGGCCTGGCAGAAAGTCTCTCGAAACCATGTGACGGCAGCGCCCGCGGTGATGGCGCCGCCGAACACATAGCTGCGGTCCGCGCCGCGGTACACATGAGGCATCGTGATGAGCTTGTGGCGCGCATCCACCGTGGGACTCACGAAGCCCCAGCACATGCTGGTGCCGATCATCGCGACGTGGTCACCGCTGCCGGTGACGCCGGCGCAGAAGGTGGCCACCGCCGCATCGACGCCGCCCGCCATCAGCGGCATGCCTTCGGCGAGCCCAAGCTTCGCGGCCCACTCGGCGCTGAGGCCGCCGACCACGTCGCTCGACTCGACCAGGCGCGGCGGCATCATGCGCGCCGGGATGCCGAGCATGTCCATGGCTTCGTCCGACCAGCCACGTCGCGCCGTGTCGTACACACCGCCGATGTTGCCGGCCGAACTGTGATCGACCGCGAGCTCGCCGCTGAGCCGCCAATTGATATAGCTGTTGGGCGGCAGAAAGTAGCGCGTCCTTGCCCACACATCGGGCAGGTGCTCGCGAATCCACAGCATCTTGGTAAAGCCGTAGTAGCTGTCGACGCCATTGCCGGTGATCGCCTGCAGCCGTGCCACATCGACATTCGCGTTGACTGCATCGACCTCGGCGGTGGCGCGGCGGTCCATCCAGATGAGGCAGGGATGCAGCGGCCGCATTTCTTCATCGACCGGGATGCCCGCGCCGCCGTACAGGCTGCTCACGCACATTGCCGCGATGTCGGAGGGCGCAATTCCGCTTTTCGCCACGCAGGCGCGCACGCTCTCGCACACCGCGTCGAGCCACACCGCGCAGTCCTGCTGCGCCCACAGCGGCTTTGGCGTTTCCGGCTGGTAGGCCACGCTGTTTTGCGAACGCACCTTGCCGTCGATACCGACCAGCAGGCACTTGGTGCTCTGCGTGCCGATGTCGACGCCGATCACGTGTTTCATGAGGACGTCTTTCAGAACCGGGGCTGCGGCTTGAGCAGCACCTTGATGGAATCGAGCGAGTCGGCCAGTGTGAAGGCGCGTTCCCACTCGGTCAACGGAAAGTCGTGCGTCACGATGCCCTTCGAGGTGACGAGTCCGCGCGCCAAGAGGTCGATGGCAATCGGGTAGCAGTAGGGTCCCAGGTGCGCGCCGCGCACGTCGAGCTCCTTGCGGTCGCCAATGATCGACCAGTCGGCGCTCGTCTCCGAGCCGAACACGCTGAACTCGACGAAGCGGCCGAGCTTGCGGATCATGTCCAGCCCCTGCGTCACGCCGATGGGCGCGCCCGTGGTCTCGATGTACACGTCGCAGCCGTAGCCTTCGGTCAGGCCCTTCACGATGGCGTCGGCGTTCTCGGTCTTCGGGTTGATCGTGACGTCGGCGCCGAACTGCTTCGCGAGTGCGAGGCGCTCGGGCACCAGGTCGATCACGATCAGCTTCTTCGGCGTCTTGAGTGCCGCGACCTGCACCATCATCAGGCCGAGCGGGCCGGCGCCGGCGATCACCACCACGTCGTCGAGCTGGATGTCGCCGCGGTTCACCGTGTGGATCGCGCACGAGAGCGGCTCGATGATGGCTGCGTCTTCCAGCGAGATGCCGTCGGGGATCTTGTGCACGCGCGAGGTGGGCGGCAGTCGCATGTAGTCGGCCATGCCGCCGTCGGCCACGATGCGCTGGAAGCCGAAGATGTTGTGCACTTCGCACATCCAGTATTTGCCCGAGGTGCAGAAGCGGCACTTGTCGCACGGCACGATCTGCTCGGCGATCACGCGGTCGCCTTTTTCCACGCCGAAGTGCTCAGCTGCGCCTTCGCCAAGCGCTTCGACATAGCCGAAGAATTCGTGGCCCGGGATCACGGGCGCCTTGACCCACGATGGCTGGCTGTCGCCGCCCCAGAACATCTTCGCGCCCGAGTGGCACTTGCAATCGGAGGCGCAGATGCCGCAGGCCGCGATGGAGATCAGCAGTTCGTTCCGGCCGATGGCCGGCATGGGCACGGATTCGAGGCGATAGTCCTCGGGGCCGTGGCAGACGACGGCCTGCATCGCGGCGAGTTCGCCGATGGCGCCCGATGCGCCGGGCTGGAGCTTTTGATAGGACATGGATTCCTTGTGGTCAGAGAGGGTGTTGGGTTTGGGTTTTCTCCCTCCCCCTCTGGGGGAGGGCAGGGTGGGGGCAAGCAGCGTCACCAATGAGCACGCCCTGCCTGCCCCCATCCCAGTTTTCCCCCGGAAGGGGAAGGAGCAAGGCAGAAGAGGGTCAGCGTTTTGCTTCCCGGCTGATGAAGATGGCAAGCAGCACGATCCCGCCCTTGATGATCAATTGCAGATACGGCGACACGCCGATCATGTTGAGCCCGTTGTTCAGCACGCCCAGCAGCAGCGCACCGACCAGCGTGCCGACGATGGCACCTCGGCCGCCCGCGATGGACGTGCCGCCCATCACCACCGCCGCGATGGCATCGAGCTCGAAGCCCACGCCCACGCCGGGCTGTCCGCTCGTGACGCGCGCCGCCTGCACGATGCCGGCCACGGCAGCCGTGAAGCCGCTCAGCGCATACACCAGCAGCTTGTAGCGCGACACGCGCACGCCCGAGAGACGCGTGGCTTCCTCGTTGCCGCCAATGGCATACACGTAGCGGCCGAAGGGCGCCATGTTGAGCAGCACATACGCCACGAGGTAAGTCGCCAGCATGATGAGAATCGGCACCTTGATGCCCGCGAGCACGCCGCTGCCGAGAAAGGCGAACGAGTCGGGCAGTCCGTCGATCGGATAGCCGCCCGTGTAGATCAGTGCGATGCCGCGCGCAATGCCCATGGTGGCCAGCGTCACGATGATCGGCGGCATGCGCAGGTAGGCCACGCAGTAGCCGTTGAAGAGGCCGATCACCACGCCCACGGCCAGGCCGAGCGGCACCGCAAGCATGGGCGGCAGCCCGAACTGCACCATCATTCCCGAGGCCAGCGTGCCCGACAGAGCCACCACCGCGCCCACCGAAAGATCAATGCCGCCGGTGAGGATGGCGGCCGTCATGCCCACCGCGATGATGGCGTTGATCGACGACTGCAGCGCGATGTTCTGCAGGTTGCCCCAGGAAAGAAAGTTGTCGGTCGCGACAATCATGAAGATCGAGATCGCGACCAGGCCGATCAGCGGCAGGAAGGCCGTGGAGCGTCGCAGTTCGGTAAAGAACCCGCCTGCGGGCGCTGGCGGCGTGGGGTGGGTGGCGGCTGCATTCATTGAAGACTCCCAGACGAAGTAGCGTGGCGCATGACGTCGCCTGAATTGATGGCGTCCCCTTCAAGCGTGGCCACGATGGACCCGCCGGAGAACACCGCCACGCGGTCGCACATTCCGACAATCTCGGGCAGCTCGCTCGAGATCATGATGATGGCCTTGCCCTGCTGCGTGAGTTCGCGCATCAGGCTGTAGATCTCCGCCTTGGCACCCACGTCGATGCCGCGCGTGGGCTCGTCGAAGATCAGCACCTCGCAGGCGTGGCCGAGCCAGCGCGCAATCACCACCTTCTGCTGGTTGCCGCCCGACAGCGTCGCCACGCGCGTCTCGATGTCCGGCGCTTTCACGCCGACGCGCTTCGAGAGTTCGCCGGCCGATTGCTTCTCCGATTTCTGGCTCACGAGCCCCGTGCGCTTGTGCTTGCCCAGGTTGTTCATCGAGATGTTGAAGCGGATCGTGAAGTCGGTGATCAACCCTTCGACCTTGCGGCTCTCCGGCAGCAAGCCGATGCCGTTCTCCAGCGCCTCGGTGGGGTCGTTCAGGCGCACCGGCTTGCCGTTGCGCAGCACCGTCTTGCGGTACACGCGGTCAGCGCCCATCATGCCGAGCGCGAGTTCGGTGCGGCCCGAGCCGACCAGTCCCGCAAAGCCGAGAATCTCGCCCTCATGCAGCTCGAAGCTGTTCACCGGCCCGCTCTTGGCGAGCTGGATCTCCGGCACCTCGAGCACCTTGCGCGCGCGCGGCGACGGCTGCGGCTTGGGCGGAAAGCTGTGCTCGATCCTGCGGCCGACCATCATCTCGACCAGCGCATTCACATCGGTAGTGCCCACTTCGGTGTGCCCTGCATTGGCGCCGTCGCGCAGCACGCTGATGCGGTCGCACACCTCGAAGATCTCGTCCAGGTGGTGCGAGATGAAGATCATCGCCACGCCCCTGGCGCGCAACTCGCGCATGATCTTGAACAGGTGCCCCGCCTCGTTGGGCGTGAGCGTGGCGGTGGGTTCGTCGAGCACCAGCAGCTTCGCGTGGAGCGACAGCGCCTTGCCGATCTCGACGAACTGCTGCTGCGCCACCGAGAGCCGGCAGATCGGCACGCCGAGGTCGATCTGCACATCCAGCTCGTCGAAGATCGCTTGTGCCGAACGCTTCATCGCGGACTTGTCGAGCAGCCCGAACCGGTTCTTCAGATAGCGGCCGAGAAAAATGTTCTCCACCGCGTTCAGGTACGGAATGAGGCTGAACTCCTGGAAGATGATGCCGACGCCCGCCGCGATCGCGTCGCTGTAGCCCGCGAACTCGCACTCGCGGCCCTCGATGAAGATGCGGCCCTCGTCGGCCTGATAGATGCCGCCGAGGATCTTCATCAGCGTGGACTTGCCCGCGCCGTTCTCGCCGAGCAGCGCGTGCACCTCGCCCTTGCGGATCGAAAGGTCGATGCCCGAGAGCGCCTTTACGCCCGGAAAGCGCTTCGACACGCCTTCCAGGCGGAGCATCTCTACTTCTTCTGCGGAGGAGATCATGGCCGACACCGATTACCAGGTGAAGGTCTTCGCGCCCTCGGCGTCGATCAGCTTCACGTCGACCGGCACCGCGGCCGGCACATTCGCACCCCACTTCTTGGCAAGTGCGATGCCGATCGCCAGGCGGATCTGGTCGCGCGGGTACTGCGCGGTGGTGGCGATGAACTTCGAGCCTGGCTTCTGCATCGCCTTGATGGCTTCGGGCGCGCCGTCCACGCTGGCGAGCTTCACGTCCTTGCCGCTGGCCTCGATGGCGGCCAGCGCGCCCATCGAGCCGCCGTCGTTCACGCTGAAGATACCCTTCAGGTCCTTGTTGGCCTGCAGGATGTTCTCGGTCACGGTGAGCGCGGTGGCGCGTTCCTGCTTGCCGTTCTGCGTGCTCACCACCTTGATGCTCGGGTACTTGGCGAGCGCTTCGCGGCAGCCCTTCACGCGCTCCAGGATCGGCACGACCGGAATGCCGTCGAGGATCGCCACGTCGCCCTTCTCGCCGATGCTCTTGGCGAGGTATTCGCAGGCCAGGCGGCCCGCGTCGGTGTTCTTCGACCCCACGAAGGAGTCGACCGGCCCCTGCGCATTGGCATCCACCGCCACCACGATCAGGCCCGCCTTCTTGGCCGAGCGCACCGCCGACTGCACGCCGGTGGAGTCGGTCGGGTTCAGCAGCAGGATGTCGATCTTCTTCTGGATCATATCTTCCACGTCGCCGATCTGCTTGGCCACGTCGTGCCGCGCATCGGTGGTGACTACCGTCGCACCGATGCTGGCCGCGGCCTCTTCGAGCGCCTGCTTCATCGTGACGAAGTACGGGTTGTTCAGTTCCTGAAAAGTCATGCCAATGCGCAGCGGCTGCTTGGGCGCTTGCGCCTGTGCGGCGGATGCGCCGCAGGCCAGGGCGGCGGTGAGGGCGGTGGCTTTGAGAAGGTTCTTCATGGTGGCTGTCTCCTGCGGGTTGTGACGGTCTAAAAAAACGCGGGCAAAGGCTCGCCCCGCACGGCGCCCGAAGCGCCGCGCTGGTGACGACACGGGGAACTCGGGAAGCGCTACGGCGGGCTGGCGGCACGCAGGTTCGCGGCTTGCGCGGCCTGCATGCGGTGGAAACTGCGGAACTTCGTCGGCGGCATGCGCTTGTGCAGCAGGAACTGCCGGTTGAAGTTCGACACGTTGTTGAAGCCCACATCCATGCAGACATCGAGCACCGGCTTCTCGCTGTTGGCGAGAAGCTCGCAGGCGCGGCTGATGCGCAAGCGGTTCACATAGCGCACGAACGACTGGCCCGTGTGCTTGCGGAACGAGCGCGAGAAAGCGCTCGGGCTCTGGCCCACCAGTTCGGCCAGCATCGGCTCGCGCAGGTCGTCGCCCAGGTTGGCCGCGATGTGCGCCAGCACGTTGTTGATGGCGTGCGACATGAAGGCCTTGGGGTCGGGCTTGTACGCCGGGCTCGCCAGCCGCTGGCGGTCGCTGCTGCCCTGCAGCAGCTCGAGCAGGGACAGCAGCAGGATCACGCGGCGCAGCCCGCGCGCTTCGAGCAGCGACTCCATCATGGGCCTGGCTGCGATGGCGGTCTCGGCCGAGAAGAGCAGGCCCGCGCCCGACTCGGCCAGGAGCGGTGAAATGCGCTCGAATTCGGGAAAGGTCGCCGCCATGTTCTTCACCAGTTCGGCCGGAAACTGGATCACGATGCCGCGCCGCTCGACGCTCTGGCCCGCGGGCACGTCGCTGATCCAGTTGTGCGGCAGGTCGGGCCCCATGAGAACGAGGTTGCCGGGCTCGAAATGGCCGACGTGGTCGCCCACGAAATACACGCCCTGGGTCTCGACGATCAGCTGGATCTCGTACTCCGGGTGGAAATGCCAGCGCACCGTGCGATACGGATAGCCGTGCGCCCAGGCGGTGAACGATTCGTCACCGCGGACTTCGACGATTTCCAGATCGGGCTGCATGGACGTTCCTTTTTCCTTGTCTCTGTGTTCTGGCGATGGCGTTTGACGGCGTGGGCGGACTGTACGAATCGCCCAGGATGGCCACAACCAGAGATGACGCCCGAAGTTGATACTTTTTTGACATGCGTGCAAGCCCGCGGGCAAAGGCATTGCATCGCAGCAATTCCCTTTCTCCTCGGGGAAATTGTCTTGCACGGCGAGGATTGCTGCATCGCGGAAACGGCGAATAGCCGGAGTCAAGAATTCATAGGTGTTTTCCCGCACCAAGAGTGGCCGGCGGCGGCACGGCACACTCTGGCGTCATGACGAACACCTGTTCTTTCCCCGTCGCGCCGACCCCGGCGGGCCCGCTGGCCGGCCTCAAGGTGATCGAACTCGGACAACTGATCGCCGGCCCCTTTGCGGCGCGCACGCTGGCTGATTTCGGCGCCGAGGTGATCAAGATCGAGCCACCCGGCGCGGGCGATCCGCTGCGCACATGGCGGTTGCTGAAGGACGGCACGTCGGTCTGGTGGCAGGTGCAGTCGCGCAACAAGCGTTCGCTCGCGCTCGACCTGCGCCAGCCGGAAGCGCAGGCCATCGTGCGGCAGCTGGCGGCCGAGGCCGACGTGTTGATCGAGAACTTTCGACCCGGCGCAATGGAGGGCTGGGGCCTCGGTCCTGATGAACTGCTGGCCGCCAACCCCGCGCTCGTGATGCTGCGCATCAGCGGCTACGGCCAGACTGGCCCCTACCGGGACCGTCCGGGCTTTGGCGTGGTGGCCGAGGCCATGGGCGGGCTGCGCCACCTCACGGGCGAGCCCGGCCGCGTGCCGGTGCGCGTGGGCGTGTCCATCGGCGACACGCTGGCATCGCTGCATGGCGTGATCGGCGTGCTGATGGCGATGCAGCACCGCCATGCCACGGTGAGCGCCGAATACCCCAAGGGCAGGGGGCAAGTTGTGGATGTCGCGCTTTATGAGGCCGTCTTCAACTGCATGGAGAGCCTGCTGCCGGAGTACAGCGCGTTCGGCGTGGTGCGCGAGGCGGCCGGCAGCGCGCTGCCCGGTATTGCACCCACCAATGCCTACCGCTGCGCTGACGGCGGCTATGCCATCGTGGCGGGCAATGGCGACAGCATCTTTCGCCGGCTGATGGCCTGCATCGGCAGGCCTGACCTCGCGGCCGATCCGGCGCTGGCCGGCAATGCGGGCAGGGTGGCGAAGGTGGCAATGCTCGATGCCGCCATTGGCGACTGGGCCGCAGAGCGCACCGTCGACGAGGTGCTGGCCGCACTCGACGCAGCGCAGGTGCCAGCCGGCCGCATCTACACCATCGCCGACATTGCGGCGGACCCGCACTACGCCGCGCGCGGAATGCTGCAGCAGGTGCGCATGTCCAACGGCAGCGCGCTGGCGGTGCCCGGCTTCGTGCCCAAGCTGTCGCTCACGCCGGCCAGCCACCGGCACAATGCGCCTGCGCTGGGTGCGGACACCAACGCCGTCTTGAAAGAGATCGGCCTCAGCGCCGAGCAGATCGCCGCGCTGCATGCGCGCGGCATCGTCGGCTGAGTGACTTGCGGGACGGATTCAGCCGCGCAGTGACTCGATCAGGTCGATGTACTTCTGCTTGGCCTCGTCGGCACCGAGGCCCTTTTGCGCGGTCCAGGCGTCCCACTTGGCGCGCGCGACGATGTCGCTGAAGCTGGGCTTCTTGGCGGTGTTGTCGCCTTCGGTCGCCTGCTTGAAGAGGCCGTAGATCTTGAGCAGCGTGGGATTGTCGGGGCGCTCTGCCAGCAGCTTGGAGTTGGCTTGGGCGGCTTCGAATTGGGCGTTGAGGTCGGACATGGCGGTCAAGAAAGAAATGGAAAGCGAACGGTACGCATCTTAAAGTGCGCGGTACCCGACCGTACCGATCGCGCCCGTGCGGGCCGTCCTCAGTCCGACAACCCCGCCCGCGCCAGCTCCACGTCGAGCCGTTCCTTGGCATCCGCAGGCTGAATTGCCGCGGCCTTTTCGTAAAGCTGGGTGGCCTCGCGCAGGTACGCGTCGCCGTGCAGCATAAGGAGCGCGCGGCCATATTCCATCAGGGCGCCTGGCGACTCGGGGTGCAACTCGAGACCGCGCTCGAACAGCTCGACCGCCATCTCGGCGCGCACGCCGTACGTCATTCGGCCCACCAGCGTGCCCACCTTGTCGATCACCTCGGCATGGAAGGCGGCCAGGGCGATGTGTGCGTCGGCATGGTCCGGCTGCAGTTCGATCACCTGCTCGAGTGCGCCCTTTAGCTTGCTGCCCAGGCCCTGTGCGAGCGCCCGCGCCACGCTGATGCCCTGGCTGTAGCGGCCGAGCGCGTAAGCTTGCCAGTAGAGCGCATGGCAGTTGTCGGGCTCGGCGGCGACTTGCGCGGCGGCCCGTTCGATGACCTGGCGGAACATCGAAAGCCGGACCGATTCGCGCGGCTCGAGGTAGTTGGCATAAATGGCCGTGGCCTGGTTGGCCAGTACCAGGCCCTGTGCGCCGTGATTCAGTCCGAGCGCGGCGGCGCGCTCGAACTCGCCGCTGTGGTACAGCGCCCAGCCATCGGCCAGCGGGTGCCCCTCGGCTGGCGGCGGCAAGGCGTGGCCGGCGTGCAGCCGCGGCCAATGCACAAGCAGACTCTTTGCGTCGTAGCGCGGCACGTCCCAGTAGGGCAGTCGCGTCCAAGGCTCGGCTGTCGTGGCAACCGGGCTGGCGGACAACAGCGAGAGCGGCTTGAAGTCTGAATGGGGCATGGTCTAGGACTGGGCTGCCAAGTCGACTGGAGCGGCCGGCGGCGGCGGCGCACTGTTCGAATCATCGCCACTGTAGGCATGGCTCAGTGTCAGCAAATGCCGCCGCTGTTCGTGGCCGAGATAGGGCGCGAGCAGGTGCAGCGTGTGCTGGCCGCCGCGCATCAGGGCCCCTTGGGCATGGGCTGGCTCCAGCGCCTCGCGCGGGTTGCGCACGTATTCATAGCTGAGCCAGTAGGTCAACACCACCACCATGCTCTGGGCAAGCGTGTCGACCTCGTGCGCGTCGATTTCCAGGTGTCCGGCCCGGCTCAGACCCGCAATGAGCACGCGGATGGCACGGGCCTTGTTCTTGAGCACGAGTTGGAACTGGGTTTCGAGATGCCGGTTCTTGCTCAGCAGGTCGTTCAGGTCGCGGTACAGAAAGCGATAGCGCCAGATCAGCTCGAACAGGCTGTGCATGAAGAACCAGGCGTCTTCCACATCGTGCACGCCTTCGCTGGCATGCAGGAGCTCGTTGAGCTCGGCCTCGTAGCCTTCGTAGAGCTTGTTGATCAGCTCTTCCTTGGCGGGGTAGTGGTAGTAGAGATTGCCGGGACTGATGTTGAGCTCGCCCGCCACCAGCGTGGTGGAAACGTTTGGCTCGCCGAAGCGGTTGAACAGCTCCAGTGCGGCTTCGAGAATGCGTTGCGCTGTGCGGCGTGGCGCCTTCTTGGCCATGTCAGTCCCCATTTGTCTTTTGAGGACACTCTAGCGTATGTGCACTGCACCACAAGCCATGCAGGGCCATGTTTTTGCGGCGGCACCTTGGTGCGCCACCGCAAAGGGGATGCTCGCGGCGGCGGTTAGCCGGCCTTGGTGTTGCGCCGAACGGTCTTCTTGGCGGCCGTTGCCGCGGGTGCCGCGCTGCGGCCGGCCGTTTTGCGGCTCGCGGTGCGGGCCGGAGCGGCGCTGGCCTTGCCCTGCATGCGCTGCAGTTCGGCCTCGAGCGCCGCCACGCGCGCCTGCAGCGCGGCATGGTCCGCGGCCGAAGGCATGCCGAGCTTCTCCAGGGCGCGTGCCACGCGCTCTTCAAAGATGTTCTCGAGCTTGCCCCACTGGCCCGCGGCCTTGGTGCCGAATTCGCTGGCAAAGCCCGCCATGCGCGTTTGCGCCTGAGCCAGGGTTTCCTCGGCGGCGGCCTGGGTCTTCTTCTGCATGCCGGCGCCGTCTTTCACCAAGGCCTCGAAAGCCTTGCTGCCTTCCTGCTGCATCTTGGCAAAGGCGCCCAGACCCGCCAGCCAGATCTGCTGGGCCGAATCCTTGATGCGGTCGGAGCCCTTGTTGCCCTGTTCGTCGTCCTGGGTAGCCATGCGAATGTTCCTGTGAAAACTATCGGGCTACTTTAGCGGCTCGGCGCCCTTCCCGTTAGAGCTTCATGTCTACGAATGGCCCCCGTGGGGGCGGCAGGCCGCTAGACCTTGCCGGCAGCGCGGCTCGCTTCCAGGTGGGTCTTGGCCCGCTCGGCCAGCGCCATTTCACCTGGCGTGCCGGGCACGAAGGGCTGCACCGGCAGCGGTCGGCCGTGAGAATCGACCGAGACGAAGACGATCAGGCATTCAGTAGTCTTGTCCATGGTGCCGCCCTTCATGTCGCCGCTGCGCACCTCGACCGAGATGTTCATGCTGGTGGTGCCGGTGTAGGCCAGCCGGGCCTCGACCTCGACCAGGTCGCCGATCATGATCGGGTGGTGAAAGCGGATGCTGCCGATGAAGGCCGTCACGCAATAGCGCTTGGCCCAGCTGGTGGCACAGGCGTAGCCGGCTTCGTCGATCCATTTCATGACCGTGCCGCCATGGACCTTGCCGCCGAAGTTGACGGTGCTGGGCTCGGCCAGAAAACGAAGGGTGATGGAAGACATGCGCCGCCTTTTTTCGTGGGCTGATGGGTGGGAACCCCAATTATGCGAGCGACCGGCCCTGGGGCGACGCGCCGCCGGTCGCCACGGCACGCACGTTCAGCCGCCGCCGACGAACAGTTCGGCCAGCGTGAGCCGGAGCCAGGCGTTGCCGGCGTCGGCATGGAAGCGCTCGTGCCAATGCTGCTTGACGGCGTAGGCCGGCAGTTCGAAAGGAGGCTCCAGCAGCTTCACCGGTTCCTGCGTGGCCAGCACTTTGCCAAGGATGCTGGGCACGATCACGATGAGTTCGGTATGCGCCACGATGCGCGCCACGCTCAGAAAGCTCGACAAGCTGGCCACCACGTTGCGCTTCACGCCCAGCCGGGCGATTGTCTTGTCGACGATGGCGTGGCCCGTGCCCGAAGACGCAACCACCGCGTGCGCTTCGGCCTCGAAACGCTTGCGCGTGAGCCGCTCGCCGATGCGCGGATGATTGCGCGCCGCCAGGCAGACGAAGTCCTGCATGAAAAGCGTCTGCTGGTAGAAGCCAGCGTCCAGCTGCGGCATGAAGCCCACCGCCAGGTCGACCGCGCCTTCCTCCAGCCGGCGTGCGCTCTCGGTGGAAATGATCTCGGTCTCGATGCGCACCCCCGGCGCCGCCTGCCGCAGGTGGCCGAGAAGTCCGGGCAGCAGCACCACCTCGCTGATGTCGGTCATGCAGATGCGAAAGCTGCGCGCTGCGGTGGCGGGGTCGAAGCTGGCGCGCCCGCCCTTGGCCCGGTTCAGCCGGTCGAGGATTTCCTGCACCAGCGGCTGGATCTGCCGCGCATAGGGCGTGGGCTCCATGCCGCGCGAGGTGCGTACGAACAGCTTGTCGCCGAAATGCGTGCGCAGCCGCGCCAGCGCGGTGCTAGCCGCCGACTGCGCAATGCCGAGCCGCTCGGCCGCGCTCGACACGTTGGCGGTCTTGTAGACCTCATCGAAAACCAGCAGCCATTCGAGATCGAGCTGGGCCATGAACAACTCCTTGTCGCTTGCATTATCAAGAAACGAGATCGCGACTATTGCCATGGTCGCATTGCGCCAATAGTAGTGCCGGCGGAAGATCGCCGTTTCCCGGAGACAACCGCCGCACGACGGCCGGAACCGCCATGAAGCCCATTGCCCAGACAAGCAGCTCAACGCCAGCGCCCGCCAACGCCGCGGAACGCCGCGGCTACTACGAGCGCATTCGCCCGCTCCACCTCACGCCGCTGTGGGAGTCGCTGCATGCGCTGGTGCCGCGCGAGCCCACCACGCCCTGCGTTCCGGCGCTCTGGCGCTATGACGAAATCCGCCCGCTGCTGATGGAATCGGCCGACCTCATCACCGCCGAGGAAGCGGTGCGCCGCGTGCTCGTGCTCGAGAACCCTGCACTGCCCGGCAACTCGTCGATCACGCAGTCGCTCTACGCCGGCCTGCAGCTCATCATGCCGGGCGAGGTGGCGCCCTCGCACCGCCACGTGCAGTCGGCTTTGCGCTTCATCGTCGACGGCAAGGGGGCCTACACCACGGTGGGCGGCGAGCGCACCACCATGTACCCGGGCGACTTCATCATCACGCCGTCGTGGGCCTGGCACGACCACGGCAACGAGGGCGTCGGCGGCACGGCGGAGCCGGTGGTCTGGCTCGACGGGCTCGACATTCCGATGCTGCGCTTCTTCGATGCCGGCTTTGCCGAGAACGACGACGCCAAGGTGCAGCACGTGGCGCGTCCTGAGGGCAACAGCCTGGCGCGCTTCGGCCACAACATGGTGCCGGTGCGCCACGACCACGTGTCGCCCACCTCGCCGATCTTCAACTATCCCTATGCCCGCAGCCGCGAGGCGCTAGCACTGCTGCAGAAGCAGGAAGCGCCCGATGCCTGGCTGGGCCACAAGCTGCGCTACATCAACCCGCTGACCGGCGGCGCGCCGATGCCCACCATCGGCACCCAGCTGCAACTGCTGCCCAAGGGCTTTGCGGGCAAGACGCACCGCGCCACCGACGGCACCGTCTACAGCGTGGTCGAAGGCCGGGGCATCGCCGACATCGCGGGCCAGCGATTCGAGTTCGGGCCGCGCGACACCTTCGTCGTGCCTTCGTGGGCGCCGCTGCGCCTGTTGGCGCCCGGCGAAGACGTGGTGCTCTTCAGCTTCTCCGACCGTCCGGTGCAACAGGCGATGGGCATCCTGCGCGAAGCCTTTCTCGCCTGAAGCCGGCCTCTTTTTTGTCTTGACCCATGTGCCGCCGCGCGCGGCAGGAGCCCTCATGTCCTTCGTCTTCACGCCTCCTTCCATCGTCGGCCTGCCCATTGCCGGTTCGAGCGACCTGTTCCCGGTGCGCCGCGTCTACTGCGTGGGCCGCAACTACGCGGCGCATGCGCGCGAAATGGGTTTCGATCCCGACCGCGAGCCGCCGTTCTTCTTCTGCAAGCCCAACGACGACGCCTCCGTGGTGCCCGTGGCCGAAGGTGAAACCGGCGCCATTCCGTACCCGCCGCTCACGAGCAACTACCACTACGAGGCCGAGCTCGTCGTGGCCATCGGCAAGGGCGGCAAGAACATTGCGGTGGAGCAGGCGGCCAGCCACATCCACGGGTATGCCGTGGGTCTGGACATGACGCGCCGCGACCTGCAGATCAAGATGCGCGAGCAGGGCCGTCCATGGGAGATCGGCAAGGCATTCGATTACTCCGCGCCCATTGCGCCGCTGCGCACGCTGGCCGACGTGGGCGAGATCAATGCTGGTGCCATCGCGCTCGAGGTCGACGGCCAGGTGCGCCAGAACAGCGACATCACGCACCTGATCTGGTCCGTCAACGAGGTGATCGCCAATCTTTCGACGCTCTTCACGCTGCAGCCTGGCGACCTGATCTTCACGGGCACGCCCGAAGGCGTGGGCGCGGTGAAGCCCGGCCAGACCGTCAAGGTGAGCATTGACAAGCTCCCCTCGCTTACCGTGCGAATCGACTGACCCAGCCCCTGCGCAGAGGCCCACCATGAGCACATCTCCCCCGAAGAATCCCCCCACCGTTCTGCTCGTCGGCGGCGGCATCGGCGGCATGGCGGCCGCGCTGGCGCTCGCGCGCCTCGGCGTTTCCATCGACCTGCTGGAGCAGAGCGCCACAATCGGCGAGATCGGGGCCGGCCTGCAGCTTGGTCCCAATGCCTTCGCCGCGCTCGACGCGCTGGGCGTGGGCGAGGCGGTGCGCCAGAGTTCGGTCTTCACCGACCGGCTCGTGATGATGGATGCGGTCGATTGCGGCGAAGTGGCTTCGGTGCCCGTGGGCGAGGCATTTCGCGCGCGCTTCAAGAACCCGTACGCGGTGAGCCACCGCGCCGACCTGCACGGCGCCATCCACGAGGCGGTGAAGCAGCATCCGCTGATCCGCTTCCACACCTCGGCACAGGTCGAGTCCATCGATATCGGCACGGACAAGGCGCAAGGCGTGGTCGCCACCACGCGCGACGGCCGCCGCTTCGAGTCCGACGCCATCGTGGGTTGCGATGGCGTGAAATCGATCGTGCGCGCCAGGCTCATCGGCGACGAGGCACGCGTCTCGGGCCACGTGGTGTATCGCGCCGTGGTGCCGGTGGCCGACATGCCCGCCGACCTGCGCTGGAACGCACCCGTGGTCTGGGCCGGCCCCAACTGCCACCTGGTGCACTATCCGCTGCGCCATGGCGAGCAATACAACCTGGTCGTCACTTTCCACAGCCGCGAAAAGGAAGAGTGGGGCGTGTCCGAAGGCAGCAAGGAAGAAGTGCTCTCCTACTTCGAGGGCGTGCATGCGCGCCCGCGCCAGTTGCTCGACCGGCCGACGTCGTGGCGCCGCTGGAGCACGGCCGACCGCGATCCGGTGGAGCGCTGGAGCGACGGCCCCGCCACGCTGCTCGGCGATGCGGCGCATCCGATGATGCAGTACCTCGCGCAAGGCGCCTGCATGGCGCTCGAAGACGCGGTGACGCTGGGCGCCGCGGCGCAGGCCTGCGATTTCGACATGCCGGCCGCCTTCAAGCTCTACGAGGCCGCGCGCATTCCACGCACCGCCCGCGTGGTGCTGTCGGTGCGCGAGATGGGCCGGCTCTATCACGCCAAGGGCGTGGAGCGGCTGGTGCGCAACAGCCTCTGGCTGGGCCGCACGCCCGAACGGTTCTACGATGCTGTCGAATGGCTCTATGCCTGGCGGCCCGAGCATTGCCTGGACGATGCGCGACCGGGCTGCTCGGCCGCGGTGATTTCGGCGCACTGAATCGCACGGATTTCTTTCACCATCACCATTCGAGGCCACAGGCCCAGGAGACAAAGGACCATGAACAACAAATTTTCACGCGCACTGTGGACGGGGCTCACCGCCTTGTCGGCCAGCACGGGCGCCCTGGCTCAGGCCAGCGACTTCCCGAGCAAGCCCGTGACGCTGGTCACGCCTTTCGCAGCCGGCAGCGGGCCAGACGCGGTGCTGCGGATGGTGTCCGACAAGCTCTCGCGCCTGTGGAACCAGCGCGTGGTCATCGACAACAAACCCGGCGGCGGCGGCTTCATCGCCATCGACCAGGCGCGCCGCGCAGCGCCCGACGGCTACACGCTGCTGCAGCTCGACAGCGAGCACATCGCCGCGCTGCCGCACCTGTACAAGTCGCGCAACTTCGTGACGCTGCAGCACTTCGACCCGGTGGCCTCGCTGTTTCGCACGCCGTTTTTCGTGGCGGTGTCCAGCGAGTCGAAGTACAAGAACATGAGCGACCTCATCGCCGACGCCAAGGCCAACCCCGAAGCTATCGTCTACGGCTCATGGGGCGTGGGCAGCCCGGGCCACCTGGGCGCGCAGCAGCTGGAGGCGCTCACGGGCATTCGCATGCGGCATGCGCCGTACCGCGAGGTGTCGCAGCTGTTCTCCAATGTGGGCACCGGCGACGTGCCATGGAGCTTTGCCAGCATTCCTTCGAGCCAGGGCATCTACAAGGCCGGCAAGCTGCGCTACCTGGCCATCGCGGCGCCCAAGCGCATTCCGCAGCTGCCCGACGTGCCGACCATGGCCGAAGCCGGCGGGCCGGCCTCGCTCGAGGTGAACTCCTTCGTCTCGCTGCTTGCGCCCAAGGGCGTGCCGGCGGCGGTCAAGGCCAAGATCAACGCCGACGTCGCCAAGGTCATTGCCGACCCCGAAATCCGCGCCCGCTTCGACACCTTTGCGTTCGAGCCGCTGGCCTGGTCGCCTGAGGAGATCGAGCGCAACGCCGAGGCCAAGTCCAAGGTCTATGGGGAACTGGTGCGCCGGGGCAACATCAGCCTCGAATAGCGGCTGCGATCAGTACCATTACGTTTTTTAACAGTCTTCTTTTTCACCTTCTTCCATGCACGCATCCAAGAGAGCCCTATTGATCGCCTGCGGCCTGGCAGCCGCCGCCGCGCTGCCGCTGGCGGCCCAGGCGCAGAACAACGCCTGGCCGACCAAGCCGATCCGCCTGCTCGTGGGTTTTCCGGGCGGCTCCACGCCCGACATCGCCGCTCGCACCATCGCCGAGCCGCTGGCCAAGGCGCTCGGCCAGCCGGTGGTGGTGGACAACAAGCCCGGTGCCTCGGGCAACATCGCGGCCGACATGGTGGCCAAGGCCACCGACGACCACACGTTGGGCCTCGTCATCAACGGCAATCTCACCTCGTCGAAGATGCTGTACCCGCGGCTGCCTTACGACCCGGCCAAGGACTTCACGTACCTTTCTCTGATTGCCACGGCACCGCTCGTGCTGGTGGCGCAGAACAACCTGCCTTCCGGCACCGCCTTCTTCGACGCGGCGCGCAAGGGCGGCGACAAGTGGAACTACGGCTCGGTGGGCGTCGGCTCTGTCGGCCACCTGGGCATGGAGCTGCTCAAGAGCCGCGTGAACGGTTTCACCCCGGAGCACGTGCCCTACCAGGGCAACCCGCAGGTCGTGACCGCGATGCTGGGCGACCAGGTGCAGATGGCGCTCATCCCGCCGGGCGTGGCCATGCCGCAGGTGCGTGCCGGCAAGCTCAAGGCCATCGGCCTCACCGGCGGCCGCAGCGCGCTGGTGCCCGAGCTGCCACCGCTGGCCGACGCCGGCGTGCGTGACTTCTCGCTCGAAGTGTGGGTGGCGCTGCTCGGCCCCGCCAACCTCTCGAAGACGGCGCAGGCGCGCATCAGCCGTGAACTCGAAGTGATCATGAAGCAGCCCGAAGTACGCCAGAAGCTCTTTGAGCAGGGCTGGCAGGCGGTGGGCACCTCGCCCGACGGCATGCGCCTTCGCGTCAAGGAAGAGGCGGCGATCATGACCAAGATCATCTCGACACGCGGCATCAAGATCCAGTGATGGCCACCGTCCAGCACAGCAAGACCCTCACCGAGCCGGCGCGCAAGCTGCCGGTCTTCGGCGAATACGACGTGGTGGTGGTCGGCGGCGGGCCTGCGGGCATTGCCGCCGCCGTGAGCGCCGCGCGCCACGGCGCCAGCACGCTGCTGGTCGAGCGCTACGGCTTTCTCGGCGGCATGGGCACGGCGGGCGGCGTGACCAACTTCGCGGGCCTTTACGGCAAGCGCAACGGCGAGATGACGCTGCTGGTGCGCGGCGTGACCGACGACCTGCTGGCGCGCATCGAGGCGCTGGGCGGCCTCAACAAGCCGCAAGACGGCATGCAGGGGCGCATTCGCGTGCGCTCCTACGACACCTCGGCCTACAAGATCGCGGCCGACCAGTTGCTGCTCGATGCCGGCGTGCACCTGCTGTTCCACGCCTGGGCTGCCAACGTGATTCGCGATGGCGACCGCATCGCGGCGCTGGTGGTCGAGACCAAGTCGGGCCGGCAGGCAATTCGCGCCAACGCCTTTGTCGATGCCAGCGGCGATGCCGACGTGGCGGCCTTTGCGGGCGTGCCCTTCGAAGTGGGTGACGGGCATGGCAGCGGCCTGTTCCCGACCACGATGTTTCGCGTCGGCCAGGTCGATGCGCCCGCGGCGCTCGCGGCCGTGGGCGAATTCAAGGCGATCAACGATCTGATGGAGCGGGTGCAGGCGCAAAAACCCGGCGCCTACAAGTTCCCGCGCGAAGGCGCGATCCTTCGGCCCAACATCGACCCGCGCGAATGGCGCGCCAACGTCACGCAGATCCGCAATGCCGCGGGCCGTGCGATGAACGGCATCGATGCGCGCGAGCTCACCGAAGGCGAGCTCGAAGGCCGGCGCCAGATTGCCGAATACTTCAAGTTCATGAAGGCCGAGGTGCCGGGCTTTGCGCAGTCGGCCATCGTGGAGATTGCGCCGCAGGTCGGCATTCGCGAAACGCGCCGCATCGAGGGCCTGTACGCACTCACGGGCGAAGACATCCTGTCGTCGGGCAGCTTCGACGACAGCATCGGCATCAACGCCTGGCCGATGGAAATGCATGCCGACGGCCGCATCGAATGGGCCTTTCCGCGTGACGACAACCGCACCTACAACCAGCTGCCCTGGCGCATGCTGGTGCCGCGCCAGGTCGACAACCTGCTGGTGGCCGGCCGCTGCGCCGCCATGACGCACGAAGGCCAGTCGGCCGCGCGCGCGAGCGGCGGCTGCTTCGTGATGGGGCAGGCGGCGGGTACGGCGGCGGCTTCGCTGGGCGGCAGCTCCAGGTTTGCGGACGTTGATGTGCCTGCGCTTCAGAAGAAGCTGATTGCCGACGGCGCAGATATCGACAGTTGATATCCTGAGGGGGCAGCTGACCGTCCCGCGACAGCGCGCGGGCCTGGGCTTTGCTATGGTTGAGGGTTGATTCTTTTTGCTGACACCCGACCGCCATTTCCGATGACCACCGATCCCGCCACCGCCGCCCGCCTTGTCGACGAACTCGTCGCGCTCATGCAGCTCGAGCCGCTCGGGGGCGACAAGTTCCTGGCCCAGAGCGAAGACATCGGCACGCCAGCCGTGTTCGGCGGCCAGGTGCTTGGCCAGTCGCTCGCGGCCGCGAGCCTCACGGTCGGCGCCGACCGGCCGGTGCATTCGATGCACGCCTACTTCCTGCTGCCGGGCGAGCACGCGCCCATCGAATACAGCGTCGACCGCGTGCGCGACGGCCGCAGCTTCACAACGCGGCATGTGGTGGCGCGCCAGCAGGAGCGCATCATCTTCGAGATGTCGGCCTCCTTCCAGACGGTGGACGATGGCGTCGAGCACCAGTTCGCCATGCCCGCGGTGGCAGGCCCCGAGGGATTGATCAGTGAGATCGACCAGCGCATCGCACTCGGCGATCGCCTGCCCGAGCGCTGGCGCATCAAGGGCCTGGAGCCGCACGGCATCGAATACCGCCGCGTCGAAGCCGACGACCTCTTGACGCCGGAGGTGCGCCCGTCCGAAAGCGCCATCTGGATGCGCGCGATTGCGCCGCTGCCCGACGATCCGGTCGTGCACCGTGCGCTGCTGGCCTACGCATCCGACCACGGCCTGCTGCGCGCTGCGATGCTGCCGCACGGCCTGAGCTTCATGAGCGGCCAGGTGCGCCCCGCGAGCCTCGACCACGCGATGTGGTTCCACCGCGATTTCCGCATGGATGACTGGCTGCTCTACGTGCTCGACTCGCCAAGCGCCAGCGGTGCGCGCGGCCTGTGCCGCGGCAGCCTGTTCACGCGTGACGGGCGGCTGGTGGCTTCTACGGCGCAAGAGGGAATGCTGCGGGTCAAGCGCTGAGAAAGTGTTCGTTGGGTGTTGGGTGCTGCTGTTCAGGGCGGCGCTCCCGCCGACGGGGTACCTTTCTCCGCGAATGTCCCCCGGCCTGCGGCCTCCTCCTTTATTTCGCTGCGCAAGGCACCCCATCGACGTGAGCGTTGCTCAGAGCGGTGTTGATCAGCGTCGCACAGCAGCGTGCCCCAGTGCATAGGGCATCGGGTACTCCCCGCAGCGAAATAAAGGAGGAGGCCGCAGGCCGGGGGACATTCGCGGAGGGGAGTACCCGGTGTCCTGTGCACGCGCCCTGAGGCCCCAAGCCCGCTACCTACAATCGAGAGCATCTGCCCGTGAGGCGTGGCGCGGCCCTGCTGCCGCGTGCGGGCTGCTCTCCTCCTTCATGTCTTCTCCACACAGCCGCCTGCGCACCGAGTGGTGCCCGAGCATTCCGCGCGAACTGATGGCCGGCGCCGTCGCCACCTTCGCCTTGATTCCCGAAGTCATCGCGTTCTCTTTCGTCGCCGGCGTCGATCCGGCCGTCGGGCTGTTCGCATCGTTCGTCATCAGCATCGTCATTGCCTTCACCGGCGGACGGCCGGCCATGGTGTCGGCCGCCGCGGGGTCGGTGGCGCTGGTGGCCGCACCGCTGGTCCACGCGCACGGGCTGCCGTACCTGCTGGCGGCGGGTGTGCTGGCCGGCGCGATGCAGATCCTGTTCGGCCTGCTGCGGCTCGGGGTGCTGATGCGCTTCGTCTCCACCTCGGTGCGAACGGGCTTCGTCAATGCTCTCGCCGTCTTGATCTTCGCGGCGCAGATGCCGCACTTCATCGGCGCCAACACCGCCACCTGGGCGATGGTTGCCTTGGGACTTGCCATCATCTACCTGTTGCCGCGCATCACCACGGCCGTGCCGTCGCCGCTGGTGTGCATCGTGGTGGTCACGCTCGCTGGCCATTGGCTTGGCCTGCCGCTCAAGACCGTTGCCGACCTGGGCCACCTGCCCGATGCGCTGCCGGCCTTTGCCTGGCTGTCGGTGCCAATGTCGCTTGAAACGCTGCGCATCATCGCGCTGCCGGCGTTCGCCATCGCGATGGTCGGCCTGCTCGAATCGATGATGACCGCCAGCGTGGTGGACGACCTCACCGACACGCCGAGCTCGAAGAACCGCGAATGCAGCGGCCTTGGCATTGCCAACGTCGTAGCGAGTTTCTTTGGCGGCATCGCGGGCTGCGGAATGATCGGCCAGACCGTGAGCAACGTGCGCTACGGCGGGCGCGGGCGGTTGTCGACCATGTTCGCCGGCGTCTTCCTGCTGGTCCTCATGGTGCTGCTCAAACCCTGGGTGTCGCAGGTGCCGGTGGCGGCACTGGTCGCCATCATGGTCATGGTGTCGGCGTCCACTTTCGATTGGGGCTCGCTGCGCACGCTGGTGCGCCATCCGCGCATGTCGAGCGCGGTGATGCTCGCGACGGTGGCCGTTACCGTCGCCACCGACAACCTGGCGGCGGGCGTGGCTACCGGCGTGATGCTGAGCGGCGTTTTCTTCACCTTCAAGGTCGCGCGGCTGCTGCACGTGTATGCAGAGATCGGCGAAGGCGGCGTGCGCGTCTATCGCGTCACGGGCCAGGTGTTCTTTGCCTCGGCTGACATGCTTGTGGATGCTTTCGACGTGCGAGTGATCGACGGCGCGCCGGTGCACATCGACGTATCGCGCGCCCACTTCTGGGACGTGACCGCGGTGGCCGCGCTGAACAAGATCGTCGAGCGGCTGCGCAAGCACGGCAGCGTGGTCGAGGTCACTGGCCTCAACCAGGCCAGCCAGGACCTGATCCTGCGGCTCGACACGACGCTGGACTGAGCGGGTCGATGCTCGCCGGTTCCTGCAAGCCGAGGTAGCGCATCCACGGCGGCGAGTCGGCCTCGACCGCGGCCGGCAGTGGCAGCAGCCGCTGTCCACCGACCTCACCCGGACTCAGCCGAACGGATTTGCAGTCGCAAACCAGAGGCCGATGCCCGTCGCGATGATGAATGCGCCGTCGGTCACGCCGGCCACCAGGAAGAACTTGGTCTGCAGCGTGTCGACCAGTTCGGGCTGGCGTGCCGTGCTCTCGAGAAACTTCTGGCCGACCAGTCCGATGCCCAGGCAGGAGCCGAGTGCGGCCACGCCGATGAGCAGGGCGACTGCGAGGGGAAGGATGTTGAAGCCGGTCATGGTGTTTTCTCCTGGTGGTTGATGTTTGATCGATGGAGGTACTTTCCCAGAGCGGGTGCGTGCGGTCCATGACGTGGGAGGTCATGGGCGGCACGAAAGAAAGCCGGCCGTGAAAACGGCCGGCTTTTCGTGGAGCGCCGTGGGCGCCACGCATTCGCATCGGGGACGGACTGCCCCGCATTTCTCCCTCCCCTGACGGGGGAGGGCGGGGGTGGGGGCACGACGGCGTAGACCTTCGCGCACTGCTGAATGCGGGAGCCACCCCCATCCCAACCTTCCCCCAGAAGGGGAAGGAGCAAGAGTGACGCCGCGGCGCTACGGAAGCTGCGTCCAGTTCTGGTTGTTGCCGCCGTTGCAGGTCCACGTGATCAATGCGGTGTCCTGTGTGGTGGAACCGTTGGGCACGTCGAGGCAGGAACCCGAGGCGCGGTTGCGGATGGTCCCGCCCACCAGGCTCCACTGGGTCGTGTTGCCCGCCGTGCAGGCCAGCTGCACCACCGGTGCATTCGTCGTCGCCGTGCCGTTCTGCGCCAGGCACAGGCCGCTGTGCTCGGCCACGAACTGCACATAGCCGCCGGTGAGGCTGTTCACCGTGAACTTCTCGTTGCTTGCGTTGCCGCACGGCCATTGCACCGCCGTCGAGCCGCTGGTGGTGGACACGCCCTTGATGTTCACGCACATCGTCGGATTCAGGTCCGAGCGGACGCGCGTGACGATGGCCGGGGCCGTGTCCTGCGACCGCACGTACTCGCGGATCGCCACCTGGTCGGCCGCGGGCAGGCTGTTGGCGTTGCCGTGGCCGCTGGTGAGCACGTCCTGCAGCGTGGCCGCCTGCCCATTGTGGAAGAAGGCCGTGGTGTTCCATGTGCCCGACAGCGTCGGCGTGTCGAAGCCCACGCCCGCCAGCGGCTGGTTGATGCCCTTGCCCGACGAGGCCTGGATCGTGCCCACGTCGTGCCGGATGCCGTCGCGCAAGGTGCCGCCGGTGTGGCACGTGGCGCACTGCGCTGTGTTGAACACCGTCTGGCCCCGCGCCGCATCGACGCTCAGGCTGCCGTCCGCCGCACGCGCCGGGCTGCGCATGTACTTGTTGAGCGAACTCAGGTACGCCGCCATGTCGTCGAGCTGCGCGTTCTTGCCCGCCTTGGGCGCGCCCAGCGGGTCGGCTGTGGCTGCGAAGTCGGCATTCGTGAGAAAACCGGTGCCGCCGAACTCGTTGCGGATGTCGTTCTCGAAGTCCTGCACTTCGTCGAAGTTGGCGGTCCAGTGCAGCTTGCCGTGGCCCAGGCCGCGGCGGCCCATGAGGCTGATGGTGCGCCGCAGCCCCTCGCCGCGCTGGGTGAAGTCCCATACCATGCCGTCGTCGCCGCCGTCGGCGTGGCAGCTCGCGCAGGAGAGGTAGTTGTCCTTGCTCATGCGACGGTCCGATGCGTTGTAGAACACCTGCTTGCCGCGCAGCGCCGCGGCCGCCATCGGCTCCTGCGCGACCGTCACCACGTTCTGCAGGAAGATCGGCGCCGCCGATTCCGACGACAGCACCGAGGCCACGTCGTGCACCGACACCGAGCGCGCGAGGAAGTTGTTGACGAACAGGCGCTTGCGCACCGCGTCCAGGTACAGGCCGTGCGGCGCGCTGCTGGCGTTGATCTCGCCCCGCACCGCGCGGCTGTACGGATCGACGATGGCCACGCGGTTGCCTTCCATCTGCGCGACGAAGAGGTAGTCGCCCGACGGCGAGAACAGCGCGGCGCGTGCCGGTGCGCGGTCGTCGAAGTCGATCTGCTCGGCGAACACTTCCGCGGCCGCCTGCAGGTTGACCTGCGAGAGGATCGAGCGGACTGTCTGGTCGTGCACCAGGTTGTTGCCGTCCCTGAACTTGCCGCGCACGATGTTGTCCTTCTTCGAAGGCAGCACCGCCCGCGTACCGTCCGGCGAGATCACCACCTGGCTCAGGTAGTTGGCCACGCCGCGTGCGCGGCTCTCGGTGTCCACCGTGGTGGTGTCGACCGGAAGCGCGATGGTGGTCATGGCGCTCATGCTCTGCAGGTTCACCTTGTGCAGCTGGCCGCCGGTCATCTTCGACTTGAAGCGCGTGACGTACGCCACTTGCGCATCGGCGCTCACCGCGATGCCGCGCAGGTTGCCTTCGAGGGCGACCGCGCCGGTGGTGGCGCCGTTGCTCGGGTCGAAGCTCATCAGCACCGACTTGCTCTCCAGCGTCAGCAGGCCCTTGGCGCCGTCGGGCGTGAAGGCCACGCCGTAGGGGCCGCTTCCATAGGCGAGCGGCACGGTGGCCGAGAGCGAGCCGTCGGCCGCGTTGAGCGCCACCAGCTTGTCCTCGCCCTGCACCGCGACCCAGATGCGGCCATCGGGTCCGACAGCCAGCGTCTTCGCCTCGTCGCCCACGCGCGTCTCCCAGCGCTTGGCCAGGGTCTGGGCATCGATGGCGGCGACCGTGCCGCTGTCGGGGTTGACCGCATACACCGAGTTCGCATCCCCGGCGATGTTGGTGGTGTGCGTCGGCGCCCGCGCCGTGACCGGGGCGATCACCGTGACGATGTAGGTGTAGAAGGTCTCGCGGCCGTTCGCGTCCTTCACCGTCAGCGTCACCGTGTAGTGGCCGGGGCGCGTGTAGGTGTAGGTGTAGTTCGGCTGGCTCGCGTAGGCCGTCTGCGTGCCATCGCCGAAGTTCCAGCGGAACTGCGCGCCGCTGCTGCCCAGCGTCGCGGGGCTGAACACCAGCTGGCCGTTGACGATCTTCGGTCCGCCGCCGATGCCGGGGTCGCCGATGATGGTCTGTGCGCGCAGCGTGCTCACCTCGGTGTCGGAGAGCACGCGGCCGTAGACGCGCACTTCCGCCAGCGTGCCCTTGAAGAGCGCCGCGTTGCCCTGGATCTGGCCCAGCACGCTGAACTTGTTCGTGAGGCCCTTGTTGCCCGTGAGGCCGGCGGAGGTGGTCTTCGCGCCGTCGACATACACCGCTTGCGCGCCGGAGGCCGCGTCGCGCGTCAGCACCACGTGGTGCCAGTTGCCGTCGTTCACCGCCCCCGTGGAGGCGGTGCCCGCATCGTTGCCCACCGACAGCTTGATGCGCCCGCTGTTGTCCAGCCAGCCCCAGAACACATCGTCCGCGCCGGCGGATTGATCGCGCCCGAAAATGCCGGGCGCGGTCCATGAGTTCGCACCGCCCGCTTGCGTGGTCTTCATGTAGAAGCTCAACGATGCGGTGCCGCCGAGCACGGTGGCGACGGAATCGTTCTTCAGCGGTACGCCGGCGGTGCGGTTCGCGAAGTTCATGCCGATGCTCTCGAACGCGTCGCCCGACACCGGCGTGCCGTTGTTGTTGCCGATCTGGTCGGACAGATTGCCCGCCAGCGTCCAGTAGTGCATCAAATTGATGTCGGTCGCGTTGCCGGTATTGAAGGTCGACTTGTAGTCCGCACCGATGGCGTTGCCCGCATAGTCCTTCACGCCGTTGGCCGGCAGGAACACCTCATAGCTGGTGCCGGGCGAGAGCGGCTGCTCGGGGTGGAAGTTGATGATGCCCAACTGCACGCTGTAGGTGCCCGCCAGCGTGTTGCCGCCCACCGGGCGCACGATGAAGGTGTTGGAGTTCACGCTCTCGGGCCGGATGTTGTCCGTCATGCCCAGGCCGATGCGGGACGTCAGCGCCTGCTGCTTCGCGCCATTGGCGGGCGAGACCTGCTTCACTTCCGGCTTGGTGGTGTCGGGGTCGACCGAATGCACGATGAAGCCGCTGCCCGAGCCGTGATCGTTGCCCACGAAGACGAGATTGCCGAACATCGCGACCTGGCCGTTGTCCGAATGCGAGAAGTTCGGGTCGTCCTCACGCAGGATGCTGCCGCGGCCCACCTCCACGTGGTTCAGCGGATTGCTCACGTCGACCTTGTGGATGCGGGTCTGGGCGCCCTGGATCACGTAGTTGTCCTGCGTGGCGCAGTACAGCTGTTCGTCGATGACCAGCCGGTTGTCCTCGGCCACGAATCGCGAACGGTCGCTCAGGTCGTAGCTGTACATCCTGGCGCCGCTGTTGCGCGCGGAGGCATGCAGGTTCCTGCCGTCGAAGCAGGTCGCGTAGTAGAACGGCGTTGTGCCCACGATGGAATCGAGCACCTTGGGGTTGAGCGGGTCGGAGATGTCCAGGCTCGCGAAACCGCCATTGCTTTCCATGGCGGTCAGCACCATGTGGTTGCCCATCGTGAAGATCGGGCCGACGCGAAAGCCGCCGAGCTCGCCGGTGGGTACCGGATTGGGCTTGCCGGCGCCGCGGTTGGCGACCACGGCGTTCGCAGGGTCCCTCGCATCGACGATGAACATGCCCCGGCCCGCCGATGCCACGTACAGGTAGGGTGCTTGCCACCAGAGCTGCCAGGCCACGTTCTCGTAGTCGCCGGCGTTGACGCCGGGCAGCGCCAGCTTCTTCACTTGCTTGATGTCGTTGATGTCGGTGAAGTCCCAGAACTCGACGCCGTTGATGCTCGGCAGCACCACGTACGTCTTGCCGCCGATCTTCGCGGTGCCGAAGGAGTGCGTTTCGCGGAACTCCTTGGTGCGGGCTTCGGGCTCGTAGATCTTCTTGACGAGCTGGATCTGGCGCGGGTTCGACACGTCGTACAGCAGGAAGCCGCCCGGGCCGAGGCCGCTGTCCGGCGCGAAGGAAGTGAGGAAGTAGCCGTTGACCATGATGCCCGCGTTCATGCCGTAGTCCTTGCGGCCCGGGTAAGTGGCGGGTACCTCGCGCGACTCGTAGGCGCTGCTGTGCGCCGGATCGAGCGGGTGCGCAGCGCTCGTGATCATCGACACCGGCTTGAACAGTTCCGCCGAGGTGTAGGTGAGATTGCCCAGGCCCGGCCCCTGCAGCGGGAGCGGGTCCGCGACGGCTTCGGAAACCGCCGTCGCCATGTTGCTCAGGGTCGTCATCGGACTGACCCCGGTGATCGCCGCATGCGTCAGCAATGTGACGAGCGGGGCCAGGAACGCCATCAGGAAATACCGGATCTTCATCGTCGCCTCCAGGTTGTTAGAAGTTCGCAGGGCAACCCATTCCTCGACCGTTCTCCGATGCGCGCGCAGGACGCACCCCGGCAGGCGACGGGTCCATCGCCTACCGTACTGACTTCTAGTTGTGTTCTTGCGCCGGCGCTTTTCTTTGTCTTAGTTGGCGCCGCCCGATTCGTAGAGGGCCCAGGCCGCCTCGGCGCTCGCACCGCGGTGGATCATGGCCATCAGTGCCCTCACCACCGCCGAAGGATTCGCGTGCTGGTAGACGTTGCGCCCGTACACCATGCCGACCGCGCCCTGGTCCAGCAGCACGCGCGAGCGCGCGAACACCTGCTGCAGGTCTTCGCGCCCGCCGCCGCGCACGAGCACGGGGCAGCGCGCGGCCTGCACCACGCGGTGGAAATCCTTCGGGTCGCTGGTCGGGTCGGCCTTGACGATGTCTGCGCCCATCTCGCGCGCGAGGCGCACCAGCGTCACGATCTTCTCGGCGTCGCCGTCGACCTGGTAGCGGCTGCCGGGGGTGGGCGACTGCATCACCAGCGGCTCGATCATCAGCGGCATGCCGTAGCGGTCGCAGTCGGCGCGCACGCGCGCAATGTTCTGCACGCACTGGCGGAACAGATCGGGCTCGTTCGGCAGCATGAACAGATTCACGACGACGCAGGCCGCGTCGCGCTGCACGGCGGGCAACACCGGGTCGTGCTCGTTCTGCAGTTGGGCCCACATCACCCGGTGCAGCGTGGCGTTGTAGGGGTTGCCCATGTCGATGCGCATCACGAGCGCGGGCTTGTCACGGCCGGGGCGGTCCTGCAGCAGGTCGGACTGGCCGTAGTTAAGCTGGATCGCATCGGGCCCGGCGGCCAGGAGCTTGTCCATGACCTGGGGCATGTCTTCCAGGCCGTCGAGGAAGGAGGGCTCGTTGCATACGCCGTGGTCCAGGGCGATGTCCAGGCAGCGGCCGTTGGTCAGCAAGCGGTTGAGCCGCGCGGTCTTGTCTTTCGACATGGGAAAGAACTCCTTGTTGGGGGCGGAAATGAAGAGGGGTATCAGGCGAGCGCCGAGAGGTGGCGCTTTGCCGCGGCGTCGATCAGCCGCAGGGCTTCGTCGCCCAGCGCGACGGCACCGGCGCCGGCGTTCTCGATGGCCTGCTGGCGCACGCGCGCACCGCACAGCGCGACGGCCACGGTGCCGCGCGCGACGGTCCAGGCGATCATCATCTGGCCGAACGAACAGGCCAGCTTTGCGCGCACGGGCTCCAACTCTTCGAAGAAAGCCTTGAGCGTTGCGCGGTTGGCCGAGCTGAAGCGCGGGTTGGTCGCGCGCTGGTCGTCGCCCTTGAACTCGCGCTCGGGGTCGATGGGGCCGGCGAGCAGGCCCAGCGCCAGTGACGAATAGCCCAGCACCGCCACCTTGTATTCGCTGCACAGGGGAGCCAGCGTCTCTTCGATCTCGCGGTCGATCAGGCTGTAGCGCTCCTGCGCCGCATCGACGGGCCCGTAGCGCAGGTACTCGGCCAGCGTTTCCGGGCTCACGTTGCTCACGCCGATGGCGCGGATCTTTCCCTGCTTCTTGAGGTCGAGCAGCGCGTCCATGGTTTCAGCCACGGGCGTGGTGCTGTCCTGCCAGTGCGTGATGTAGAGGTCGATGTAGTCGGTCTGCAGGCGCTTGAGGCTCTCTTCGCATTCATGGAAGATCGATTCACGGCCGAGGAAGCGGTGCACCGGGTGGCCGTCTTCCTCGAAGAAGTGCGTGCCTTGCCGGGTGTGCCAGACCAGGCCGCACTTGGTGGCGATCACGGCTTCCTGGCGGCGTCCCTTGAGCGCGGTCCCCACGATGCTTTCGGAGCGGCCGAGGCCATAGGCCGGCGCGGTGTCTATCAGGTTCACGCCCGCGTCCAGCGAGGCATGGATGGCTTCGACGGCGGCTGCGTTGTCCCCACCGCCCCACATCCATCCACCCATAGCCCAGGTGCCCAGGCCAATGGCCGAGCATTCGATGCCCGACGGGCCCAGCGTTGTCTTCTTCATCTTCATCATCGCGTTGTCTTTCTCGTGTTCAGAATGTGGTCGATGGTCACGGCCGCGAGCAGGATCAGGCCCTTGATGACGTCCTGCCAGTAAGGCGACACGTCCAGCAGGATCAGCGAGCTGGTCACCACCGACAGCAGGGCCAGGCCCAGCACCGCGCCCAGCACCGTGCCGGAGCCGCCCTTGAGGCTCGCGCCGCCGATCACCGCGGCGGCAATCACGTTGAGTTCCATGCCCATGCCGAAGGTGGGCGTGGCCGCGCCGAAGCGGGCCGTGTAGATCACGCCGGCCAAGCCCGCCGAAGCCGAGCACAGCACCGTGACCCAGAACTTGACGCGGCCCACGCGAATGCCCGAATACAGCGCGGCCTTCTCATTGCTGCCGGTGTAGAAAACGCGCCGCAACAAGGTCGAGCGGCGCAGTACGAAGTCGCTCACGATGACGATCGCCACGAAGATCAGGATCACCGCCGGAATGCCGAAGAGCGTCCCCTGTCCGATGAACTTGAATTCGGCCGGCAGCGAGAACAGCGACTGTGGCGTGCCCTGCGTGAGCGCAAGGCACAGCCCGCGCACGATCACCATGAAGGCCAGAGAGGCAATGAAGTGGTTCAGGCCGATGCGCGTGACGCAGCCGCCGATCATCGCGCCGACGAGCCCGCTCGCGCCGATGGCCACCAGGCTCGCAACCCACGGGTCGACCCCCATCAAAAAGAGCTTGCCTGTCACCACCATCGCGAAGCAGACCACCGAGCCGACCGAGAGGTCGATGCCGCCGACGATCAGCAGAATGGTCATGCCCACCACCACGATGCCTTCAATGGAGAAGGACAGCAGCATCGCGCGGATGTTGTCCCACGTAAGGAAGTAGGGCGACGCGAAGCTCATCGCCACGCACAGCACCGCGATGATCAGCAGGAGCCCGGCTTCCCGCATGCTCGTGAGCTTGTTGGCGGGCTTCAAGGGGCCGCCGCCTGACTGCCGTGGTGGATGGCCCGCATCGAGTTGTGCCGGGTAGTTCATGCTGTTTCCTGTTCGCAGAGTCCGGAGGCCAGCCGCAGCAGGGCTTCCTCCGTCATTTCGTTGGAATTCAATTCGCCGGCCAGCCGGCCGTCGCGGATCACCAGCGCGCGGTCGCACAGGCCGATGATCTCGGGCAGCTCCGAAGAGATCACGATCACGCCCACCCCCTGATTCGCGAGCTCGCGCAGGATGTGATGGATCTCGGACTTGGCGCCCACGTCGACACCGCGCGTGGGCTCGTCCATCAGCAGCACCTTGGGGTTGGTGGCCAGCAGCTTGGCGATGGCCACCTTCTGCTGGTTGCCGCCCGACAGGCTCGACACCTCGATGGCCACGCCGTCCGACTTGAGGTTGAGCTTGGCGCCCAGTTCGCGCGCCAGGCGGTGTTCCGCCGAGCGCTGCAGCAGGCCCCAGCCGGAGCTCACGCGCCGCAGCGCCATCGAAGAGATGTTCTGCGCGATCGGCAGATCGAGATACACGCCCGCAGCCTTGCGGTCTTCGCTGAGATAGGCGATGCCCTCGCGCAGCGCGTCGCTGTACTTGCGAATCGAAAGCGCCTTGCCGTGCAGGCGCACCGTGCCGCGCGTGGCGGCGCGCAGTCCGCACATGGTCTCGGCCAGTTCGCTGCGGCCGGCGCCCATGAGCCCGGCAATGCCGAGGATCTCGCTGCGCTTCAGCGCAAACGAGATGCCGTGCACGCGCTCGCCATCGGCGATGTCGCTCACTTCCAGCACCGGATCGTACGACTCGGCGCCGGCCTGCTTGGGCGGGTAGTAGTTGCCGAGCTCGCGCCCCACCATGCGGCGGACCAGCTCGTCGGCGGTCATGCCGGCCAGCGGTCCGCAGTGCACGTTGCGGCCGTCGCGCAGCACGGTGACTCGGTCGCAGTGCGTGAAGATCTCCGCCATGCGGTGGCTGATGTAGATGATGCCGATGCCCTGCGCCTTCAGGTCGTGCAGCACGCGGAAGAGGGCGGCCGACTCGTTGTCGGTCAGCGCGGCCGTGGGCTCGTCGAGGATCAGCACCTTGCAGTCGAGCGTGAGCGCCTTGGCGATCTCCACCAGTTGCTGGCTCGAGATGCTCAGCTCGCGCACGGGCGCGCTCGGGTCGATGTCCTGCCCCAGCCGCGCCAGCACCTTGGCGGCGCGCGCGTTCAGGCTGGCGTAGTTCATCCAGGCCTCTTTGCCGGCGTTGATCTCCGGCATGAAGATGTTCTCGGCCACGGTGGCGTCGGCGCACAGCGCGATCTCCTGGTGCACCAGGCCGATGCCCAGGCGCATGGCGTGCGCCGGGCCATCGATGACCACCGTCTCGCCGTTGAGCACGATGTCGCCCTCGTCGGGGCGATGAATGCCGTCGATGATGTTCATCAACGTCGACTTTCCCGCGCCGTTTTCGCCGCACAGGGCGTGGATCTCGCCGGCTTGCAGCGAGAAGTCCACCCCCGAGAGCGCGCGCGAAGCGCCGAAGCGCTTGCTGATGCCGCGAAGCTCGAGCAAAGAGGAACCCACAGTGCTCATTCGCCGATTCCCTTGGTACCCCGGCGAGCGAGGTACTTGTCCCAGTAGAAGTCGTCGGCGTTGGCCTTGCTGACCACCGACAGGCCGTTGTCCAGGAACGGCACCGACATGGGATTGGTGCCGTTGCGCTTGGCGTCGTTCATCGGGTCGATGAGCGAGGGGTTCTTGGCCAGGAACAGCATCATCATGCCCATGTAGCCCTGCATGCCCTGGTTGGGGTTGATGGCGCCGAACACGTCGCCGGCCTTGATCATGTCCAGGATCTTGGCGTTCACGTCGCAGCACATCACGCGGATGTTCTTCTTCGATTCGATCTTGGCCTGCGCGGCACCCAGGGCCGAGTTGGCTTCGGGCATGAACAGCGCGCCCAGGTTCGGATTGGCCTGCGCCAGGCTCAGCACCGCCTGGTAGGCCTTGCTCGGGTCCTGGTTGCTGGCGGCCCGGCCGACCAGTTTCATGCCCGCGTGCTTTGTCTTCATGCGGTTGACGAAGGCCGCGATGCGCCGGTCGTGGTTGTCCTGGCCCGGGTTCTCGAGCACGGCGTATTCGCCCTTGCCGCCCAGCGCCGCGGCAATCGCGTCCGCTGCCTGCGTGCCTTCGCGGTCGTTGTCCGAGGTGACGAAGGAGGCGCGCTTCGAGTTGGGCGAATCGGCCGCGAAGGTCACGACCGGAATGCCCATGGCCACTGCCCGGTTGATCGGCTCGATGAATGGATCGGGGTTCATCGGGTGCAGCAGGATGCCCGCGGGCTTGCGCGCCAACTCCTGCTCGAACGAGGCCAGTTGCTTGTTCACGTCGTATTCCGGCGTGCCGGTGTAGCGCGTGCGCACGCCCAGCGTGCGGCCGAGCTGTTTCATCATTTCGTAGACCGGGAACCAGTACTCGACGCCCGACACCATGACGTTCATCACGTAGACGTCGCTGGCATTGCCGCGCAGGCCGGCCCCTGCCGCGGGTGCCGCGGCTTGCTGTTGCGCGAACGCGCTCGCACCCGCCAGGCCGATACCGGCCGCGGCTGCGGACTTCAGGAAATTACGCCTCATTCTTTGTCTCCTCACGTTGACTGGCAGAGCTTTCGACCTGCCTTTGGAGCAAGTCTTTGGGGACCTCAGTGTCACATCAGTTGTTATGACAGGCTAGAATGTAATCCCGGCCCGTTTGTCTCGATAACTAGGGGAAACGCTACTGGCGAGGCGCTTTTATTCCGCCGAAGCTGTTATGACATGAAGCCAAACATATTGATCGGCATCGACATGGGGTCGAGCAGCCTGAAGGCGCTGGCCCTCGAAGCCGGCAGCGGCCGAGCCGTCGCCCTGTCCCGCATGCCATTGCCGCACACGCGGCTGCCCGGGGGCGGCTGCGAAGTGGTCGCTGCGGCGATCCGCGCCGCGCTGACCCACGTGCTGCGCGATGTTGCCCAACAACTCGGCCCGCGCACGGCCGAGGTCCGCGCCATGGCCTGCACCGGCCACGGCGCCGGCCTCTACGCGCTCGATGCCAACGACCAGCTCGTGGGCGGCCGTGCCGTCGCCTCGACCGACCAGCGCGCCGATGCGCGTGCGCGCGCCCTGGCGGCGAGCCACGGCGCCAGGCTGTTCGAAGAGGTGGGCTGCAGTCCCTGGCCCGGGCAGCCCACGGTCATTGCGGCCGAGCTGCTGGGCGCGGACGCCGTGCAGCGCGGCGAACTGTGCCGCCTGCTGTTCGCCAAGGACTACCTCGGCTTTCTTCTGACCGGCGAGATCGCCACCGAGGCCAGCGATGCGAGCACCGCCGGCCTGGTGTCTCTCGCCACCGGTACCTGGTCGCAGGCGGCCTTCGACGCGTCGGGCCTTGCGGACCTGGGGCCGCGCGCCTTCGGACCCATCGTGCCCAGCGGCAGCGTGATCGGATCGCTGCTGCCTTCCGAGGCCGTACTGTGCGGATTGCCCGCCGGCATTCCGGTGGCGATGGGCGCGATCGACCTGCTCGCCTCAATGACAGCCATCTGCGCGGAAGGGCGCGGCCGTGCGGTGTCGGTGTTCGGCACCTGGTGCGTGAACGCGGTCGTCGGGCCTGTGATGGAACCCAAGCCGGCCGTCGCCGCCATCGCGAACTTCGGCCGCGGCAACCAGCGGCTCTACATGGAGAACAGCCCGTCCTCGATGGCCAACATCGCGTGGCTGGCCGGCGTGCTCGCGCTGCCCGATGCGCGCGCGGTGGTCGACCTGGCCATGACGGTGCCGCTGGGCGCCAACGGCCTGCGCTTCCTGCCCTTCGTCAACGGCGGTGGCGGCGTGACCGCGGGCTTCGTGGGCCTCAAGAGCCACCACACGCGCGCCGACATGGCGCGCGCCGTGGTCGATGCCGTGGCGGCACTGCATGCGCGGCACATGGCGCGCCTTGCCGCGGGAGGCCTCGCCGTCAGCGAGACGACGGTGCTCGGCGGCGGCGCGAGCGATGCGCGGCTCGTGCGCCTGCTGGCAGCCTTTCTCGGGCGCCCGGTCGAGCGCTGCGCCGACGACGAGTCCGGCGCACGCGGGGCCGCGCTCTACGCCGCCATGTCGCAGGGCTTCGATGACGCAGCGCCGGGCAGTGCCCTGCTCGCACCCTGCGAGGTGATCGAACCCGACGCACGGGACGCAAGCGCCCATGCGGATTTCAACGCCGGTTTCAATGAACTGATCGACAGCATGTCACCTGTATTCACCCACCTTGCGGGAGGCGCGGAATGAGCGCCTGGCAACTTCCCTTCGTGCGTCCTGCCTCGCTGGCTGGCCGCCATTTCTCCACCGTGATCGTGGGCGCGGGCATCAACGGTGTCGGCGTGTTCCGCGACCTTTCGCTGCAGCGCGTCGATTGCCTCATCGTCGACAAGGGCGACTTCGGCGCCGGCGCCAGCAGCGCGCCCTCGCGCATGATCCACGGCGGCTTGCGCTACCTGGAGAACGGCAGCTTCGCGCTCGTGGCAGAGGCCACGCGCGAGCGCAACCTGCTGCTGCGCAACGCGCCGCACCTGGTGCGTCCGCTCAAGACGGTGGTGCCGCTTGCAAATTTCTTCGGCGGCCTGATGAGCAGCGCGCTCAAGTTCTTCGGCCGCACGCCGCCGCAGCGCACGCGCGGCCTGCTGGCCGTGGCGCTGGGCTTGCGGCTCTATGACTTGCTGGGTCGACGCCAGCGCGTGATGCCGGCGCACCGCATCAGCCGTGTGCCGTCGGCCGACCGCGGCCTGTTCCGCGCCGCCATCCGCTGGACCGCCACCTTCTTCGATGCATGGATCAGCCATCCCGAGTGGCTCATCCTCGAACTGATAGGCGATGCCTGCCGCGACCAGCCGCGCTCGGCGGCCGCGAACTACTGCCGCGTGATGGGCTGCGCCGGCAACATCCTCACGCTGCGCGACGAAATCACCGGCATGCTCGTTCGCGTGACTGCAGACACCGTGGTGAACGCCACCGGCGCCTGGCTCGACCGCAGCGCGGCGGTGCTCGGCGGCGTGGGCCCGCGCGTAATGGGCACCAAGGGATCGCACCTCGTGCTCGACCATCCCGCGCTGCGCGATGCGCTCGATGGCCGCATGGCCTACTTCGAGGCGGTCGACGGCCGCGTGTGCATCGTCTATCCGTTTCTCGACCGCGTGCTGGTGGGCTCCACCGACATCCCGGTCGAAGACCCCGACCAGATCGTCACCGAGCCGGCGGAGGTCGACTACCTGATCGACGTGCTGCGCGAGGTCTTTCCGAACATGGCCTTCGGGCGCGGCGACGTGGTCTACACCTATGTCGGCGTGCGGCCGCTCGCGCGTTCGGATGCCGACAAGCCAGGCCAGATTTCGCGCGACCATTCGGTGGTGGTCGATCCGCCGAACGCCACGCGCGACATCGCCATCGTCGGGCTCGTCGGCGGCAAGTGGACCACCTTCCGCTCGCTGGCCGAAGAGGCCACCAACGAAGTGCTGCAGCTGCTGGGCCGCTCGCGCACCGCATCGACCGAACTGCTGCCCATCGGCGGTGGCGCCGAGCTGCCGGCTGATGCGACAGCGTCCGAGCGCTTCGCCGACAAGATGGTCGCCGCCTCCGGCATGGGCCGCGCACGCGCGCTGGCCCTGCTGGGCCGCTATGGCTCCAAGGCATTGCCGCTCGCGCAGCGCCTCGCGGCCTCGGGCGACGTGCCCCTGCAACACGCGCCGGACTATTCGGCCGCCGAGCTCTCGTACCTGTGCCTCGAAACGGGCGTGGTGCATCTCGACGACCTCGTGGTCCGCCGCACGCTGCTCGCCATTCGCGGCCTGGTGACCGATGCGGCGCTGTCCGAGATCGCAGGCGTGGCGGCCGAGGCGCTGGGTTGGGACGCGGTGCGCGCGCACAACGAACTCTGCGCCTGCGCCACCGCGCTGCGGGACCGGCACGGCGTCCGGCTCCAACCGGCGGCGGCCGGCGAAGAGCCCTCTTTCAATGCATCATTGATGGCCAGCTCAGTCCTTGGCCAGGCTTAAAAAGTGAACAGTTCCAACGAGATGTCGACCGTGCTCGACCGTAATTCCGAATCACCGCTGTGGGCCCAGTTCCGCGATGCCATCCGCCTGCAGATACTGCAGGGCGCGCTGCCCATCGGCGCCAAGCTGCCCTCCGAGGCGGAGCTCGGCGAACAGTTCGGCATCTCGCGCATCGTGGTGCGGGAAGCCCTGGCCGACCTGGTGCGCAACAACCTCATCTACAAGATCAAGGGCCGTGGCGCCTTCGTCTCGGCACGCGAACGCGACGAGGATTTCGTCTCCACCGTGCTGGGCTTCTCCGACGAGATGGAACGCAAGGGCCGCTCGGTGCGCACGCAGATCCTCACGCAAGAGCTGCGCGCGCCCACCGAGCACGAGGCCGCATCGCTCGGTCTTGCCGACGACGCGCAGGTGGTGGCCCTCAAGCGCCTGCGCAGTGTCGACGGCGAGCTGCGCCTGCTGGTCGAGACCGCGGTGCCGGCCGACCTGGCGCCGGGCCTGCACCGCGCGCGGCTGGAAGACCGCTCGCTCTACGACGTGCTGCGCCGGCAATACGGCCTGCGCCTGGTGCGCGCCGAACGCTGGATCGACGCCGTGCTGCCCGATGCTGAAACCTGCAAACTGCTCGACCTGCCGCAGCCCGAGCCGCTGCTGCGCATCGAGTCGATCGCCTACGGCGCCAACGGCCGGCCGCTGGAGCACTACCGCGCGCTGCACCGCTGCAAGACCAGCCGCCTGCACGTGCAGACCACGACCTGAACTTTTTTCGTCAGGTCTTGGCGGTGCTGCTACGCGAAGGCCACAGCACCGAGGCGATGGCCACCATCATCAATGCGACCGCCACCCAGTCCTGCCAGTGCACAACTTCGCCGAGCCACACCGCGCCGCTGAACACGCCCAGCACAGGAATGAACATCACGCTCAAGGTCGAGGCCACCGGTGGCAGTCCGCGCGCCAGGTAGAACCACGCCGCGTGCGCAAAGCCGAAGATCAGCACCGCGTTGTAGAGGATCGAACCCCAGGTCACCGAACCCGGCCAGCGCCATTGACCACGCTCGAAGAGGAGCGAGAGCACCGTCATCACCACGGCAGTCATCGCCGTCATCCAGAACGAGAGCGTGAGCGTCGCGAGGCCGATGCGCGTGTGCCGCAGCAGCTGTGTGCCGAGTGCCCATGTCGCGGCCGCCACCAATGCGAGCGCCACGTAGCCGGGCCGGCCCGCGAGGTCGGTGAGTTCGTGCCACAGCAGCAACCCGACGCCGATGGCGCAAGCGCCCACGCCGATCCACGAGCGCCGCGTGAGCACGGCCGAGAACAGCACCGCACCGATGATGGCGGAGAACACCGGCATCGTGTAGCCAAGGATGGCCGTGCGCCCGCCCGAGAGCGCCTTCACCGCAAGGATGATGCAGGCGTGCCAGATGAACATGTTGGTGGCGCTCAGCCACACCAGCTCGGGCCAGGCGCTTCGCGGCACGCGGAACGGCACCTTCATGACCACCAGCGCGAGGCCCAGCACCGGCACGCCGAGCCAGATCGAGAGTGCACGGAAGGCCAGCGGCGGATAGTCCGCCACGCCGAGCTTCATGACGGGCCAGTTCAGACCCCATGCAAGGGTCAGGAAAACGAGCAGGACGAACTGGCGCGGCGTAAAGGAAGGCATGGGCCGCGATTGTGGCGCGGCCCGCGCATTCGTGCAGAAAGCGGGCCGGCTACAGCAGCCGCTTCAGGTAGCGCCCCGTGTGGCTCGCCTCGTTGGCCGCGATGTCTTCGGGCGTGCCTTCGCCCACCACCGTGCCGCCGCCGGCGCCGCCTTCGGGGCCCATGTCAATGAGCCAGTCAGCAGTCTTGATGACGTCCAGGTTGTGCTCGATCACGACGATGGTGTTGCCCGCGTCGCGCAGCTGGTGCAGCACCTTCAGCAGCAGCTCGATGTCTGCGAAATGCAGGCCGGTCGTCGGCTCGTCGAGGATGTACAGCGTGCGGCCGGTGTCGCGCTTGCTGAGCTCCAGCGCAAGCTTCACCCGCTGCGCCTCGCCGCCCGACAGCGTGGTGGCCGACTGGCCGAGCTTGATGTAGGACAGGCCCACGTCGAGCAGCGTGCGCAGCTTGCGCTCGATGGTGGGCACAGCCTTCAGGAACTCATGCGCGGTCTCGACCGTCATCTCGAGGATCTGCGCGATGTTCCTGCCCTTGTATTGAACCTCGAGCGTCTCGCGGTTGTAGCGCTGGCCGTGGCACACCTCGCAGGGCACGTAAACGTCGGGCAAAAAGTGCATCTCGACCTTCACCACGCCATCGCCCTGGCAGGCCTCGCAGCGCCCGCCGGCCACGTTGAAGCTGAAGCGGCCCGGGCCGTAACCGCGTTCGCGCGCGGTGTTGGTCTCGGCCATCAGCTCGCGGATCGGCGTAAAGAGGCCCGTGTAGGTGGCCGGGTTGCTGCGCGGCGTGCGGCCGATGGGGCTCTGGTCGACGTTGATGACCTTGTCGAAATACTCGATGCCCTCGACCGACTCGTGCGCGGCCGGTTCCTCGTGCGCGCGGTAGAGCGTGCGCGCCACGGCGGTGTAGAGCGTGTCGTTCACCAGCGTCGACTTGCCCGAGCCCGAGACGCCCGTGACGCAGGTGAGCAAGCCGACCGGGAAGGCCACGCTCACGTTCTTCAGGTTGTTGCCGGTGGCGCCGACCACGCGAATTTCTTGCAGGTCGGTCTGCGATGCAAGGTGAGCCGCCTCGCGCGCGGCGCGCCGTTCGGCCGCGGGGCTCGGCGGAAAGCGCGAGGCCTTCTTGCCTTCGTTGAAGGCCGGCTTCTTCACGACCGGCAGCCAGGCGGTGCGGTGCTTGGGCACTTCGATCTTCTTGGCGCCCGAAAGGTACTGGCCGGTCAGCGAATCGGGATTGGCCGCCACCTGGGCATAGCTGCCTTGCGCCATCACACGGCCGCCGTGGATGCCTGCGCCGGGGCCCATGTCGATCACGTGGTCGGCGGCGTGGATCATGTCCTCGTCGTGCTCGACCACGATCACGCTGTTGCCGATGTCGCGCAAGTGCTTCAGCGTGCTGATGAGACGGTCGTTGTCGCGCTGGTGCAGGCCGATGCTGGGCTCGTCGAGCACATACATCACGCCCGTGAGGCCCGAGCCGATCTGCGACGCCAGCCGGATGCGCTGCGCCTCGCCACCCGAAAGAGTTTCGGCGCTGCGGTCCAGGCTCAGGTAGTTCAGGCCCACGTCGTTCAGGAACTTCAGGCGCAGGCCGATTTCGCGCACCACCTTGTCGGCGATGTCGGCCTTGGCGCCGCGCAGCTTCAATGTCTGGAACCAGGCGAGCGAATCGCGCAGCGTGAGGTGGCTCAGTTCGAAGATCGCCATGCGGGGTGGTTCTCCACCATCCGCCGGGCGGGCCGACTCGTCCACCAGGAACACGTTGCGCGCCTCGGGCCGGAGGCGCGATCCGCCGCAGTCGGGGCACGGCTGCAGGTTGCGAAAGCGCGCGAGGTCTTCGCGCACCATCACCGAATCGGTCTCGCGGTAGCGCCGCGCCATGTTCGGAATGATCCCTTCGAAAGGGTGCTTCTTCGTAAGCTTTTTGCCCGCGAAGTTGCCCGACTCCATGGTGTAGTTGAACTTGATCTCTTCGGCCGCCGAGCCTTGCAGCAGCACCTGCTGCACCGAGGCGGGCAATGATTCGAAGGGCGCGTCGACGTCGAACTTGTAGTGCTTCGCAACGCTCTCGATCATGCTGAAGTAGTAGCTGTTGCGGCGGTCCCATCCCTTGATGGCACCGCTTGCGAGCGAGAGGGTGGGAAAGGCCACCACGCGCGCCGGGTCGAACACCTCGCGATGCCCGAGGCCGTCGCAGCTCGGGCAGGCGCCCACGGGCGAGTTGAACGAGAAGAGGCGCGGCTCCAGCTCCGACAGCGAGTAGTGGCAGATCGGGCAGGCGAACTTGGCGTTGAACAGGTGTTCCTTGTCGGCCGCACCCTCGGCGCCCAGCTCGAGCGCGATGGCCCGGCCTTCGGCGAGGCGCAATGCGGCTTCGAAGCTCTCGGCCAGGCGCTGCTGCATGTCGGGCCGCGCGCGCAGGCGGTCGATCACCACGTCGATGTCGTGCTTCTCGGTCTTCTTGAGCTTGGGCAGGTCGTTGTATTCGTACGTTTGCCCGTCGACGCGGAAGCGCACGTAGCCGGCCGCCTGCATCTCGGCGAACAACTCGAGGAACTCGCCCTTCTTTTCGCGTGCCACGGGCGCCAGGATCATCAGGCGCGGCTCGTCTGGAATGGCCAGCGTGGCATCGACCATCTGCGACACCGTCTGCGCCTGCAGCGGCAAGTGGTGGTCGGGGCAGTAGGGCGTGCCTGCGCGCGCATACAGCAGGCGCAGGTAGTCGTGGATCTCGGTCACCGTGCCCACGGTGGAGCGCGGGTTGTGGCTGGTGGCCTTCTGCTCGATGCTGATGGCGGGCGACAGGCCCTCGATCACATCCACGTCGGGCTTGTCCATGAGCTGCAGGAACTGCCGCGCATAGGCCGAAAGGCTCTCGACATAGCGCCGCTGCCCTTCGGCATACAGCGTGTCGAAGGCCAGGCTCGACTTGCCCGAGCCCGACAGGCCGGTGATCACCACCAGCTTGTTGCGCGGGATGTCGAGGTCGACGTTCTTCAGGTTGTGCGTGCGCGCACCGCGGATGCTGATGCGCTGCTGCGCGAGTACGGCACCTAGGTAGGCGTCGCGTTCCGGGTCTTCAGTGGCGGGGGATTTCAAGGGGTCGATCGTCCGAGGGCAACCGAGCATGATAGTGCGCCTGCCATTTCATGGCGAGGGGGCGGGTTGTGCCGGTCTCTTCGCGGGGGCTTCCGGATCGGCCGAGTGCACCGCCTCGGTGCTTCCGATGGCCCTCGCGACCATGTGCTCGGCCAGCGTGTCGTAAAGCGGGCGGCTGATCATGCGGGAGACCAGGCTGGCAAGCATGGCCGCTGCCATGAGGCTCAGCACCATCGAGTGGCCGTCGACCATTTCCATCACGATGATGAAGGCGGTGAGCGGTGCCTGGGTGACGGCAGCCAGGAAGCCGGCCATGCCCATGGCGATGAGCGCGGGCCCGAGCTCGCTGCCCGTCAGCCCGGCCACCGCGTCTCCGATGCCCGCGCCAATGGACAGCGAAGGCGCGAAGATGCCGCCCGGCACGCCGCACCAGGCGGTGAGCCAGGTGGCGATGAACTTCAGCGCGGTGTAGAGCGGCGTCAGCTCGTCATGGCCCTGCAGCATCTGCTTGACCGCCTCGGAGCCGGCACCGAAGGTGACGCCGCCCGTCACCAGGCCGATGACCGCCACCGCCAGTCCGCCGCAGGCTGCGAACCGTACCGGAAAGCGCGCGCGCCAGCGGTTGAAGCGCCCGGCCCCGCCGGTGAGCGAGGCGATCAGGAGCCGCGCGAACAGTCCGCCGGCCGCGCCGCTCAGCAGCGTGACCAGCAGGCCCGGCCCCAGGGCATCCCAGCCCAGCCGGGGGACGCGGATCACGCCGAAGTAGCTCAGGTTGCCAAAGGCCGAGACCGCCACCAGGCCCGCCAACACGATCGCCGTGATGATCAGCCCGCTGGAGCGCGCTTCGAGCCGGCCCGACAGTTCTTCGATGGCAAACACCACTCCGGCCAGCGGTGCATTGAAGGCCGCCGCGATGCCAGCCGCGCCGCCCGCCACCAGCAGCGCACGGGAATCGATGGTGGTGTTGGGCGAGAGCCAGCGCCGCGCATGCTGCATCACGCCGGCTGCCACCTGCACGGAAGGGCCCTCGCGCCCGATCGACAAGCCGGCCGCGAAGCCCGCGACGCCCAGCCCGATCTTGGCCACCGTCAGCCGGAGTGACGCGAAGACGAAGCGCCGCTCCTCCGGGAGCGCCGGATGCAGAGCCGCCTTTATCTGCGGTATGCCCGAGCCGCCCGCACCGGGAAAGAAGCGCAGCGTGAACCACACAATGGCCGCGGTGATGAGCGGCGTCGTCAGCAGCACCGCCCACGGCCAGGCCCGGTAGAAGCGGTGAAACTGGCCGAACACCCAGTCGCTGGCAAACGTGAAGCCCACCACGAAGAGCCCGGCCGCGATGGCATAGCCGAGCACGATGGCCCGGTCGAGCCAGACGCGGCCGCCGCGCAATTCGGCGCGCAGATGCTCGAAAAAGTCAGGTTCTCTGTTCATGCGGAAGGCCCATTCTGGCACCCGGTGGGGATGCGAGCGGTCGCCTTGGGGCACAATCGAGGGTTACTTTCAACCTCCTCCTTCATCTACTTATCAGGGGCAGTGCATATGGCATCGGTCAATAAAGTCATCGTCGTGGGCAACTTGGGTCGCGATCCCGAAATGCGTACCTTCCCGAGCGGCGATCAGGTCGCAAACGTCACCGTGGCCACCACCGATCGCTGGAAGGACAAGCAAAGCGGCGAAATGCGCGAAGCCACCGAATGGCACCGCATCGTCTTCAACGGCCGCCTGGCCGAAATTGCCGGCCAGTACCTGCGCAAGGGCTCGCAGGTGTATGTCGAAGGCAGCCTGCGCACGCGCAAGTGGACCGACAAGGACGGCATCGAAAAGTACACCACCGAAATCCGCGCCGACCAGATGCAGATGCTGGGCAGCCGCCAGGGCCAGGGCGGCCCCTCGGGCGGTCCGGAGGACGACGGCGGCTACTCGCAAGGTGGCGGCGGCGGCGGCGGTGGTTACTCGCAAGGCGCGGGTGGCGGCGGTGGTGGTGGCGGCTACGCCCCCCGTGCACCGGCCGCGGCACCCCGTGCTCCGGCAGCCGCACCGCGCCAGGCGCCGGCCAAGTCGTCGTCGGGCTTCGACGACATGGACGACGATATTCCGTTCTGAATTGAATCGACCCATGGCTGAAGCTGTTCCATCGCTGCTTCAGCCGTGCGGCTCGCCGAGGACATTCCCGCTCCCGCTCGCGTTTTCCTGAACCGGATGCAGGCCGCGCGCCGATGAGTTCCACATTCGCGCGTCGGCTGCACGCGCGGCTGCTAGAGCACGTCTCCAGCTCTCGCCTGACCTCTTTCTGGGCGAGCGGGATGCTTCTTGTTTCCGTGGCGCTGCTGGTGGCCATGGTGGTCTTCTTTGCCGCGCCCGGCGTCGGAGAAGAGCCCTCGGCCATCCACATGACGCATGCCGACTGGCAGGTGGAAGAAGCACCGGGCTTCCGCGAACTGCCGCTCGCCGTGCAAAGCGAAGCCTTGCCGGCCACCTGGCAAACCGTCGAGCTGCCCCTGGCCCCGCCCATCGCCCTGCTGCGCCAGGCTGGCGGCAGCGCATCGGCGGGCCCGACCCGCATCACCTGGCTGCGGCTTTCGCCGCGCGACTTGCCCGGCACTTCGGCGCCGCTCGCCTTGTATGGCGCGCGGATCAAGACGGACGGCACCATTGCCGTCTATGCCAACGGGCGGTTGGTTCATCGCGCGCAGGTGCAGGGTCCGTTGTGGAACAGCACCCGCACGCCGTTGTGGATATTGCTGAACAAGACGCCCGACGGCGAGCCGCTGCGCGAGATCCTCCTGCGGATGGAGCACACGCGAGGCGCGCAGGTGGCGGTTTCATCGCTCTGGCTGGGGCCCGCCAACGCGCTCGAAGGGCGCTATCGAATGCGCCAGTGGCTCCAGCAGGACCTGCCGGGCATGCTCAGTACCGCCTTCATGGCCGTGGGCTTGTTCTCGCTCTTCGTGTGGTTCAGGCGCAGCCACGAGACGGGCTACCTGCTGTTCTTCAACCTGGCGACCACGTCCTTCCTGCGGAGCCTGCATTTCTATGTCGGCGTTCCGGTTGCCAACGACTGGTTCGCCTGGCTGACGGTCAACTCCCTGTTCTGGCTGGTGGCGGTGGTGCACTTCGCGCTGCGCCAGCTGCATGGCCGTCCGCTCAGGGGGCTGAGCTTCGCGGTGGTGGGTTGGACGGCGCTGATCGGCGTGCTGACACTGCCGGGGCTGGCCATATTGAGAAACACGCCGCAGGTCACACCGTTGATCTACATCGGCGCGGCATCGATGGGCGTGGCCGTGGCGCTGGTCGGCGGCGTCAGTGCCTGGCGCCGCTCCGGCGAAGGGCGGCTGGTGGCGGTCGGCATCGGCGTGTGCGTGCTGCTGGGCGTGTCCGACTGGTTGCTGCAGAACAACTTCATCAGCCCCGAAGGCTGGTACCTTGGCGCCTATACCAATGCGGTCACCTTCAGCGTCTTTGGGGTGCTGATGTACCGGCGCTACGTGAGCGCCATTGCAGAGGTCGAGCGTGTCAACGCCAGCCTGGCGCAGCGCCTGCAGGCCCGCGAGGCCGAACTCGAACTCAGCCACCAGCGGCTGCGCGAGGTCGAAAGGCTGCAGACCATCAGCGACGAGCGCCAGCGCCTGATGCAGGACATGCACGACGGACTCGGCTCCTCGCTGATCAGCGCCATCCGCTCGGTGGAGCGCGGCGGCATGAGCGGCGACAGTGTTTCGGAGTTGCTCAAGGGCTGCTTGGACGACCTGAAGCTGACCATCGATTCGATGGAGCCGCTCGAAGACGACCTGTTGCTGCTGCTCGCGACGCTACGCTATCGGCTCGGGCCGCGTCTCGAGAGTTCGGGTGTCGCCTTGCGGTGGAACGTGCAGGAGCTTCCGGCACTGGACTGGCTCGACCCCACGAGCGCGCTGCAGATCCTGCGCATCGTCCAGGAGAGCATCGCCAACGTGCTGCGCCATACCCGCGCCACCGAGATCCGGGTGGGCACCGTGGCGCAGGCGTCGGGTGTGCGCGTGACCATCGAGGACAACGGCCAGGGCTTCGATGTGGACAAGGCCATGGCCACCGCCGGCGGGCGAGGCATGCAGAACCAGCTGCGGCGGGCGCAGGCCATCGGTGGCGCGGTCTCGTGGCGCTCGGGGCCGGCGGGCACGCTGTTCACGCTGTGGCTGCCGCTGAAGCGCGAGCGGCGGGCGGCGCGGGCATAGGACTCGCGGTTCAGCCGACGTCCGCGTGCTCCTCATATTGGGGCAGGCCGTCCGTGATCGTGAACCAGGGCGCCTTCGAGCCGACGAAAATGTGCGCGCTCGGGCGGATGGACGGGTCGTCGACCAGCGTGCCCAGGGTCACGTGCACGAAGCGGCCGTCGCGCACCACGGAGTACAGCAGCGAGCCGCAGCGGCGGCAATGGATGTCGCCCGCATTTTCATTGCCGAAAACGAGCAGCTGGTCCTGGCCCTCTTCGAGGGTCAGCTTGTGCCGCTCTATGCCGGCGAAGGGCTTGAAGGCCGAGCCGGTGGTGCGCCTGCAGTTCGAGCAGTGGCAGTTCAGCGCGTAGGCGAATTCGTCGGCCACGGTGTAGCGTACGGCGCCGCACATGCATTGGCCAGGGAGTGCGCGGGTGCTTGCCTTCTCGAACACGTCGGAATCGATTTGTGCGCCTGAACTCACTTCGTTTTTGCACGCAGGAACTGACGCCCCAAAATGCCTCCGATCCAGGCGCCTCCGACGGAGATGGCGTAAATCGCTCGATCGTCAAGAGACACGATTTTTCTCAAATTCATCGTGCCCGGCGACGAGGAAGAAGCCAAAAATGGCTCCGACACCGCTGTAGACGCGGGCATCCATTGCCTCGGTCGTCTTTCGATATCCGGCCGAATGCCCCACTGCTTCATGGATGAGAGTCGTGCTGCACTGGATGCAGCGCACGTCCATGGCCGAGTTCAGATGGTTGCAAACGGGGCACTGCACGGGAGGCCCTCAGCCCGCAAGGCCCACGAACACGTTCTGCACGTCGTCGTTGGCGTCGATGGCGGCCAGGAACACTTCGACTTCTTCCAGGTGCTCGGCGCTCAGGCTGGCCGGATCGACCGGGTTCTTCGGCTTGTAGCCCAGCTTGGCCGACAGCACCGTGAAGCCCTGGGCCGGCAGCGCGCGGCTCACGAGGTCCAGGTCGGTGGGGTCGGTCAGGAACATGGTGGCGCCGCTTTCGCCGGCCGGCTCGAAGTCTTGCGCGCCCGCCTCGATGGCAGCCACTTCGGCATCAGCGCCCGGGTTCGAGGGCTCGGCTTCGATCATGCCGACGTGGTCGAAATCCCATGACACCGAGCCCGAGGTGCCCAGCTGGCCCTTGCGGAACAGAACGCGCATTTCAGGCGCGGTGCGGTTCACGTTGTCCGTCAGGCATTCGACCATCACAGGCACCTGGTGCGGCGCAAAACCTTCGTAGATCACGTGTTCGAAGTGCACTGCCTCGCCGGTGAGCCCGGCGCCTTTTTTGATGGCGCGGTCCAGGGTGTCCTTGGGCATCGAGACCTTGCGGGCCTGCTCCACGACCAGTCGCAGGCGTGCATTCGAGGCCGGATCGGCACCGCTGCGCGCGGCGACCATGATTTCCTTGGCCAGTTTTCCGAACAGGCGGCCCTTGGCGTTGGCGGCCAGATCCTTGTGTTTTGCTTTCCACTGTGCGCCCATGGCGGATGTTCCTTGTGTTGGGTATGCGGTGTCCAGCCTCGCTTGGCGCCGGGCCGAAGGGCTGATGACCGGTTTGGGGCAGCTACTGTAGCCGGAGCGCATGCGGACAGCAGTTTTTTCCAAGTCCCGGAGGCCAGGCGTACCTAGGCTTGGCACGTCTCATCGTCCACAACCTGTTCTTCAGACACGCAGCCATGTCCTCCATCGACTCACGACAACAGCAAGACGCCGCAGAACTCTTTCATCGGCTGCACGCCGGCCCGCGCCCCTTGGTGCTGGTGAACGCGTGGGACGCAGTCAGCGCCCGCATGGTCGAGCGCGCGGGCGCGCAAGCCATCGGTACCACCAGCGCCGGCATGGCCTGGTCCATGGGCTATGCCGACGGCGAGCGCATGCCGGTGGACGAACTGCTCGCGGCCTGCGCGCGCATTTGCCGCGTGGCGAGCGTTCCGGTCACCGTCGACATCGAACGCGGTTTTGGCGACAGCACGCAGGCCGTGTGCGATGTCGTGCGCTCGCTCGTCGACATGGGCGTGGCGGGCATCAACATCGAAGACGGCACGCTGCCGGGCACGCGCCAACTTGCGCCGCCCGAAATACTCTGCGAGCGCATCCAGGCGCTGCGCAAGATCGATGCGCGGCTGTTCATCAATGCGCGCACCGACACCTACTTCGTCGCCAACGACGATCCCGCGGCGCGCTACCAGGACACGCTGCGGCGCGCGCGGCTCTACGCGTCGGCGGGCGCCGACGGCATCTTCGTGCCGGGCATGGCAAGCCTGGAGGAGATCGCCGGCCTTGCGGACGCGGTGCCGCTGCCCCTGAACGTGTATGCCGGCCACGCCAAGGCGCCATCGGTCGACGTTCTCGCGGGTGCCGGCGCGCGGCGCATCAGCCTGGGCTGCGGGCCCCTGCAGGCTGCACTTGGCGTGCTCGGCCGCATTGCCGCCGAAGCGTTCGACAGCGGCAGCACCAACAACAACGGCGGCTTTCGCGCCATGGCCGCCGAGATGATCCCGGCCGGCGAGATCAACGGGCTTTTTGCGGGCGTGCGTCGCTGAGGCGCGGCTGCCTTCTTTCGCGGCGACCGCAGCAAGGCAGCGTTTGCGCGGTCCAGGAACGAGCGATTGTTTCCGTTCCGTGAACGCCGCGGTTCTTTTTGATGAGGGTTTTTACTTAGATGACGGCGCACAATTCATCTCACAGACCGGCCCCCAAGCCGATCTGGGTGAACAGGGCCCCGAGCGAGGTGGCCGCCCCCCAAGAGGGACGGTGACCCACCCAAGACCGGTTCGAAATCATCCAAAGTCAAAACTGAACTGAATTGAAGGAAATCAAAATGACCGCCTCGAAGATCCTCTCCGCCGTTGCTGTTGCCCTCATGGCCGTTGCCGGCGCCGCCCACGCCGAAACCTATGAAGGTGTGCACTCACTGACGGCTGCCGCGAGCCGCGCTGAAGTGGCCAGCCAAGCCGTGGTTGCCGCGCACAGCGCCAACCCCTATGCCACCGGCGCCAATGCAGGCCCGGCCCAAGTGTTCGTTTCGTCGACCAGCCGTGATGCGGTCCGCGCCGACGCCGTGGCCGCTGCCCGCTCTGCCGACCCGTACGCCGAAGGTGCTTCAGCTCACGTCGCACCCATCGTTGCCGGCACGGTGGACCGTGCCACGGTGCGCGCCGCAGCCCGCGCCGCTGCTCGCGGTGACGCACTGCCGCTGTAATCCGATCGGTCCTGGCGCTCTGAGAGTGCCAGCCCTCGAAAAGGCCGGCCCTGCGAAAGTGGGGGCGGCCTTTTTTTATTTGTCCATTGCCCGCGCAGGCAGCAATCGGAGGCGCGCGACGAAGAAGGGCACGCCGTCTCCCTCTGCCGGGTCGTGCAGCTCGACCGACCACTGCGCCGACGCGTCCTGGCTCGCATCGCCCGGCGCGGCGTGCGCACAAAGCTCGCCGGCAAAGCACACCCGGCCTGCGCGCGCGGTCTGATCCCAGGGCATCATGGTTTCGTCGCAGCATTCGTCCACCCATGTCCAGCCGCCGTCGGGGTCGCTGCGAACCGATTGCCGCATCAGCCGCGCGCCGATGCGTTCCGGCACTGCCGTGCGCTCGCCGGCCTGCGGTGCGGGCACGGTGCCCAGCAGCCGCAGTTCGAGCGGTTCGCCGACCCGAAAGCCTTCGCCGCGCTCCAGCGATAGGTCTTGCAGCGCGATGCGCACCCCGCGGCGCTCGCGCAGCGTCGTCACGACGAAGACCACCGTCAATACCGAGAAGATGCCAAACACCGGCAGGCCGACCGCCAGCCAGAGCCACTGCCACCCGCCGGCCAGTGCCCAGGTGATGGCGTTGAACCCGAAGAGCACAAAGAAAACCAGCACGGCCAGCGCGACCAGCCACGCGATCCAGTCGCCGGCCGACCGGCGCACGCGTTCCGTGACGGGCGGTGCGCCCGAGGTCCATTCGGCCGGACGCACCTCTGCCAGCGGAGCCGCGCCGGCCATGCGCGGGTCGGGCCACGGCGACCAGAAATCCGCTGGCGTGTTGTCGAGAGAGATGTGTTGGAGATCGGTCCAGGCGGGCAGGTAGGCAGTGGCTGTTTCTTCGCCTTCCACTTCCAGCGCGGTGCCTTCGAAACCGCGCGGGTACACGCCGGACGCCCGGTGGTGCCGCCGTTTGTGTAGGTCGACGATCAAGGTGCTGCCGCCGACTTCCACGGCCTGATAGCGGCCGTCGGACGAGACAAGGCCATAGCTTGGCGAGTGTCCGGACAGATGGGCAATCAACGCGACGGACGGATGAAGCCGGGCCATGTGGAGTGAAGGAGGAGAGAGGCGCCGAGCATACCTATCCACCCGGTAGACCCCCCGTGGCTGAATTGCCACGGGGGCAAATGCTTTCGCATTGCAAACCAGCGACGGTTCCCTTCGGCGGGCGCCGGGTTTCACTACAGCCCGTTGCGATGTATCTGCTGCTGCAGGGCCTGAATCGACCGTGGCTTTGATGGGCGCCCGGGCCGCCTGCACCTGGCGTTCAGCGGCGGCATGATCCCTGAAATCGAGCAGCGCGAGGCGAACACCGTCTTGGTCGGACAGCGCATCGTCGAGCTGATGCGCGCGGCCGGCTTCGGTGCGCAATGGAGCGGCAACACCGACGAGCGCATCGAGGCCCACCTGAGCCGGTGGCGCAAGCGAAGCCCGTCGGCGTGAGCGCCGCCTAGCAGAGCACGCAATAGCCTGCACCAGCAAGGACCGCCGGATCGCGCGATCATCCGGCCCATGATTCCGTTCTCGATCCTCGACCTCTCCCCGATCACCGAAGGCAGCGACGCCGCGCAGTCGTTCCGCAACTCGCTCTCGCTCGCGCAGCACGGAGAGAAGCTGGGCTACCGGCGCTACTGGCTGGCCGAGCACCACGGGATGCCGGGTATCGCCAGCGCAGCCACCGCGGTGCTGCTTGCCTACGTTGGCGCCGGCACGTCGACGATCCGGATTGGCGCCGGCGGCGTGATGCTGCCCAATCATTCGCCGCTGGTGATCGCGGAACAGTTCGGCACGCTGGAGTCGCTGTACCCGGGGCGCATCGACCTCGGCCTGGGCCGCGCGCCCGGCTCCGACCAGCGCACCGCGCGCGCCTTGCGCCGCAATCTCGAATCCGATGCCGACCAGTTTCCGCAGGACGTGGTCGAGCTGATGGACTTCATGTCCAGGACGCCGCAGCAACCCGTGCGCGCGGTGCCTGGCGCGGGGCTCGAGGTGCCGGTGTGGATTCTGGGCTCGAGCACCTTCGGCGCGCAGTTGGCCGCGCACCTGGGCTTGCCCTACGCCTTTGCCTCGCACTTTGCGCCGCAGCAGCTCATGCAGGCGATCCAGATCTACCGCGAGACCTTCAAGCCATCGGCGCAACTGCAGAAACCGCACGTGATGCTGGGCTTCAACGTGTTCGTGGCCGACACCGACGAAGAGGCGGAATTTCGCGCCACATCATGGCAGCAGGCCTTCGTGAACCTGCGCAGCGGCCGGCCCGGGCGCTTGCCGCCGCCCGTGGAAGGGTATCGGCAGAAAGTGGGCCCGGCGGAGAACGCGCTGCTCGATTCGGTGCTCTCCTGTTCGGCTGTGGGTTCGCCAGCCAGGGTGCGCGAAGGCGTGCAGGCCTTCATTGAACGCACGGGCGCCGACGAGCTGATGATCACTTCGCAGGTGTTCGACCACGTGGCGCGGCTGCGCTCCTACGAACTGCTGGCCGGGTTGCGCGGCCAAGGCTGATTCCCCCACGCCGCCGGGCCTGGCGCGGGGCTGGGACAATGGCGGGCTTATGGCAGCAGCAAAGCAACGGATCGTGGTGGGACTGAGCGGCGGGGTCGATTCCGCCGTGACGGCGCACCTGCTCAAGCAGCAGGGGCACGAGGTGGTCGGCATCTTCATGAAGAACTGGGAAGATGACGACGACAGCGAATACTGCTCGTCGAACATCGACTTCGTGGACGCGGCCGCCGTAGCCGACGTGCTGGGCATCGAGATCGAGCACGTCAACTTCGCGTCCGACTACAAGGACCGCGTGTTCGCCGAGTTCCTGCGCGAGTACAAGGCCGGCCGCACGCCCAACCCGGATGTGCTGTGCAATGCCGAGATCAAGTTCAAGGCCTTTCTCGACCATGCGATGCGCCTGGGTGCCGAGAAGATCGCGACCGGCCACTACGCCCGCGTGCGGCTGAACGAAGCCACGGGCAAGCACGAACTGCTCAAGGGGCTCGATCCGTCCAAGGACCAGAGCTACTTCCTGCACCGGCTGAATCAGGCGCAGCTTTCGAAGACGCTGTTTCCCGTCGGCGAGCTGCACAAGACCGAGGTGCGCCGCATCGCGGAAGAAATCGGCCTGCCCAATGCGAAGAAGAAGGACTCGACCGGCATCTGCTTCATCGGCGAGCGGCCGTTCCGCGAGTTCCTCAACCGCTACATCTCGAAGGAACCGGGGCCGATCAGGGACGACCGCGGCCGCAAGCTTGGCGAGCACCAGGGCCTGAGCTTCTACACGCTGGGCCAGCGGCAGGGGCTGGGCATTGGCGGCGTCAAGGAGAAGGGCGCGCAGCGCGGCTCGGGCGACCATTCGCCATGGTTCGTGGCGCGCAAGGACGTCGAGAAGAACACGCTGTGGGTGGTGCAAGGGCATGACCACCCTTGGCTGCTGTCGTCCGCGCTGACCGCAGGGGACGCGAGCTGGGTCTCGGGCGAGGCGCCCGCGCCGGGCGGCTACGGGTCCAAGGCGCGCTACCGGCAGGCCGATGCGGCCTGCCAGATGTACGAGATGGAGGACGAGGCCTATGCCGCGGGGATCTTCGGCCTGCGCTTCGGCGAACCCCAATGGGCGGTCACGCCGGGACAATCGGCCGTGCTTTATGACGGCGAGCGCTGCCTCGGCGGCGGGGTCATCGTCTGACCACCTGAAACCGGTCCGCGGCAGCCGTCAGCGCACCGAGTCGTGGACGTGGATCAGATCGAGCGGGTAGCGCCGGCCGGCCAGATGGTCTTCGACGGACTGCAGCAGCAGCGGACTGCGATGCCGCGGCACGCTGGCGCGGATTTCGTCGGCGCTCATCCAGACGGTGCGCACGATGCCTTCGTCGAGGACGCGCCCGGTTTCCTGGGGACCAAGAATGCCGGCAAAGGCAAAGCGCATGTAGATCACATCGTCTTCGTTCCTGCCCGTCCGATGGCTCGAGCGGGCCATGTAGATGCCGATCAGCGCGGTGGGCGTGAAGGCGTGGGCGGTTTCCTCGAGCGTTTCGCGGGCACACCCTTCGATGGGCGATTCACCGGGGTCGAGGTGTCCCGCCGGCGTGTTGAGCCTGAGGCCCTGGGCCGTGAGCTCTTCGACCAGCAGGAACTTGCCGTCCTGCTCGATCACCGCGGCCACGGTGACGTTGGGTTTCCAGCGGAATTTCGTCATATGTCGCGCGGCCAAGTGGAAAGAGAGCGATTGGAGACAGTATCGCTCGATAGATTCCCCAGCTGTCGGTCCCGGCCTCTCAGGCCGCGCCGGGCGACGCGCGACTGCGCCGTCCTTTTGCTGTCTCGCGTTTAACGCGAAAGGCTTTCCGTCAGCATATTTGCCTCGACGGCTTCCAGCCGGTAGCCCAGCCCGTAGATGGCCAGCAGCAGAAATCCGCTTTCGGGGCGCAGGCCCAGCTTGGTTCGGAGGCGGGAAACGTGAGTGTCCAGCGACCGCGAGAGGGCTTCGACGCCGACGCCCCACACGGCCTCGTGCAAGTGCTCGCGCGAGAGCATGCGGCCGAGGTTCTGGAACAGGAACAAGGCCAGTTCGTACTCGCGGTTCTTCAGTTCGACCCTGACGCCCCTGACCTTGAGGGTGCGCGCCTGCGGGTAGAAGTGGTAATTGCCGAACACAAGTTCCGCATCGTGCTGGGACGGATAGGACCGGCGCAACAGCGCATTGACGCGGGCCTGGAGCTCGTTGGCTCGAACGGGATTGGTCATGAAGTCGTCGGCGCCGGCGTTGAGCCCATCGACCGCATCGGCATCTCCGCGCGGATCGGTGACGAAAAGAATCGGTAAGCGGCTCCTGAGTTCGTTGCGTACCGACCTCACCACGTCGATGCCCGGGATGTCGGGCAAACGCCAATCCAGGATGAGGAGATCGAAGGTCTGCCGGCGCAAGTCCTGCAAAAGGATTCGCCCTTCGGTGTACGGGTGGCATTCGTGTCCAAACCCCGCCATGGCGTGGCTGAGAGCCTGGTCGGCCTCGTGATCAAGTACCGCAATACGCAATTCCGTGCCCCTTCATGTTGACAGCTTCTGCGCGCCGCCGAATAAAAGGAAGTCTATCGATCTACCCGCATGCCAAGGCCGTGGCGCACGCAATAAATGCACGATATCGACGATATTCGGAGAAATTGAGCGCACTTGGCGACAAATGAAAAATAATTGACATTCTTTGGGCGCGCCGAGACCAGAGCGATCAAGCGCATAAAGCGCCGCCTCGCGCGGCAGGCGCGGTCCAGATTTGGCCGCTCGCTAGCATTTATGTAGCTGCAAATGCAATGACGACGGTCATCAGGAGGCGAATCGACATGCAGATTTAGGCGACAGTGGCGCCTGTAATCTTGCTGTAAGCTCTGCCCGCGTTCCGTATTGCCCTTGCCCTGAGGAGATCTCTATGCTGATAGGCGTGCCTGCCGAGACGACGGCCGGCGAAACCCGTGTGGCCGTTACGCCCGAGACGGTGAAAAAACTTGTCGCCACGGGGCACGCGGTTCGCGTGCAGTCGGGGGCGGGGATTGCGGCCAGCGTCACCGATGCCGCCTACCAGGCCGCCGGTGCCGAGATCGTCGACGGGGCAGGCGCCTTCGGAGCCGACATGGTGCTCAAGGTGCGCACGCCCAGCGAGGGGGAAACCGCACTCATGAAGCCGGGCACCGTGGTCATCGGCATGCTCAACCCCTTCGATGCCTCCGGCCTGCAGCGTCTGGCCGGTGCCGGTCTCACGGCGTTTGCGCTCGAAGCCGCGCCGCGCACCACCCGCGCCCAAAGCATGGACGTGCTCTCATCGCAGGCCAACATCGCCGGCTACAAGGCCGTGATGATCGCGGCCGACAAGTACCAGCGCTTCTTCCCGATGCTGATGACCGCCGCCGGCACCGTGAAGGCGGCGCGCGTGGTCATCCTGGGCGTCGGCGTGGCGGGCCTGCAGGCCATTGCCACCGCCAAGCGCCTGGGCGCCGTCATCGAAGCGTCCGACGTGCGCCCGAGCGTCAAGGAGCAGATCGAATCGCTCGGCGGCAAGTTCATCGAGGTGTCCTACGACACCGACGAAGAAAAAGAAGCCGCGGTCGGCGTCGGCGGCTACGCCAAGCCCATGCCCGCCAGCTGGCTCGCGCGCCAGCAGGTCGAGGTGGCCAAGCGTGTGGCGCTGGCCGACATCGTCATCAGCACCGCGCTCATCCCGGGACGTGCCGCACCCACGCTCATCACCGAGGACATGGTCAAGGCCATGAAGCCTGGCTCGGTGATCGTCGACATCGCGGCCGGCAAGGGGCCCGACGTGAACGGAGAGATGAAGGGCGGCAACTGCCCCTTGTCGGAAGCCGACAAGACCGTGGTGAAGCATGGCGTGACCATCGTGGGCGAGACCAACCTCGCGGCGCTGGTGGCGGCCGACGCGTCGGCGCTCTATGCGCGCAACGTGCTCGACTTCCTCAAGCTCATCGTCACCAAGGAGGGCGGCCTGAAGATCGACCTCGAGGACGACATCGTCGCTGCCTGCCGCGTCGCGCACGACGGCCAGGTCACGAAGAAATAAGCCGCCACCCCCTGGCACTCACGCGAGGAGAAGAAATCATGGATCCCGTTTCCCACACCGTCATCAACCTCATCATCTTCGTGCTGGCCATCTACGTGGGCTACCACGTGGTGTGGACCGTCACGCCGGCGCTGCACACGCCGCTGATGGCCGTGACCAACGCCATCTCGGCCATCGTGATCGTGGGCGCCATGCTGGCGGCCGCGCTCACCGAAACCACCCTGGGCAAGACCATGGGCGTGCTCGCGGTCGCCCTGGCGGCGGTGAACATCTTCGGCGGCTTCCTGGTCACGCGGCGCATGCTCGAGATGTTCAAGAAAAAAGAGAAAAAGGCCGCACCCAAGGCTGAAGCGGGAGCCGCCCAATGAGCATGAACGTCGTCACGCTGCTCTACCTGGTTGCCAGCGTCTGCTTCATCCAGGCCCTGAAGGGTCTGTCCCATCCGACCACCTCCATCCGCGGCAACCTCTTCGGCATGGCCGGCATGGCCATCGCGATGGTGACCACCGGCGCGCTGATCTACAACATCTCCGGCGGCCACCTCACGGGGCTGGCCTGGGTGCTGCTGGGCCTGGTGGCGGGCGGCGGCTACGGCGCCTACCGCGCCAAGACGGTCGAGATGACCAAGATGCCCGAGCTGGTGGCCTTCTTTCACAGCATGATCGGCCTGGCGGCGGTGTTCATCGCGGTGGCGGCCGTGGTCGAACCCGCGGCCATGCTCGAAGGCATCGCCAAGGGCGCGCCCATTCCCGCCGGCAACCGGCTGGAGCTGTTCCTGGGTGCGGCCATCGGCGCCATCACCTTCAGCGGCTCCGTGATCGCCTTCGGCAAGCTCTCGGGCACCTACAAGTTCCGCCTGTTCCAGGGCGCGCCGGTGCAGTTCGCGGGCCAGCACATGCTGAACCTGGTGCTCGGCTTGGCCATGATCGGCCTCGGGCTGGTGTTCATGTTCACCGAAAGCTGGCCGGCCTTCTTCGCGATGCTGGCACTGGCCTTCGTGATGGGCGTGCTCATCATCATCCCGATCGGCGGCGCCGACATGCCGGTGGTGGTGTCGATGCTCAACAGCTACTCGGGCTGGGCGGCCGCGGGCATCGGCTTCAGCCTGAACAACGCGATGCTGATCGTGGCCGGTTCGCTGGTGGGTTCTTCGGGCGCGATCCTGAGCTACATCATGTGCAAGGCCATGAACCGCTCGTTCTTCAACGTGATCCTGGGCGGCTTCGGCGGCGAGGCGGTCACTGCCGCCGGCGGCGCCAAGGAGCAGCGCCCGGTCAAGAGCGGCAGCGCCGACGACGCGGCCTTCGTGCTGGGCAATGCCGAGACGGTGGTCATCGTGCCGGGCTACGGCCTGGCGGTGGCGCGCGCGCAGCATGCGGTGAAGGAACTCGCCGAAAAGCTCACGCACAAGGGCATCACCGTGAAGTACGCGATCCACCCGGTGGCCGGGCGCATGCCGGGCCACATGAACGTGCTCCTGGCCGAGGCCGAGGTGCCCTACGACCAGGTGTTCGAGATGGAAGACATCAACGGCGAGTTCGGCCAGGCCGACGTGGCGATCATCCTGGGCGCCAACGACGTGGTGAACCCCGCCGCGCTCACCAAGGGCAGCCCGATCTACGGCATGCCGATCCTGGAGGCCTACAAGGCCAAGACGGTGATCGTGAACAAGCGCTCCATGGCGGCGGGCTATGCGGGCCTGGACAACGAGCTGTTCTACATGGACAAGACGATGATGGTCTTTGGGGATGCGAAGAAAGTAGTGGAAGATATGGGCAAGGCCATCGAATAGGCAGAAGGTCAGTGCCCGCGCACCGCGGGCCGGATCATCGCGGCGCCATCACGTGCGCCGTTTTCGTTTTCAGATAACTCGATTTGGAGGAGACACATCCATGACCGATCGTCCCTGGCTCGGCAGCTACCCGAAAGGCGTGCCTGCCGATATCGATCCTTCCCAATATCCGTCGCTGGTGGCGCTCATGGAAGAGAGCTTCACCAAGTACGCCGACCGCACGGCCTACAGCTTCATGGGCAAGGATGTGAGCTACAGGGAAACCGACAAGCTCAGCAAGGCCTTCGCGGCGTACCTGCAAGGGCTGGGCCTATCCAAGGGCGATCGCGTGGCGGTGATGATGCCCAACTGTCCGCAGTACCCGATCGCGGTTGCAGCCATCCTCCGGGCTGGCCTGATCCTGGTGAACGTGAACCCGCTGTACACGCCGCGCGAGCTCGAGCACCAGCTCAAGGACTCGGGTGCGAAGGCCATCGTCATCATGGAGAACTTCGGCACCACGCTGCAGCAGTGCATCGGGTCCACGCCAATCAGGCACATCGTGCTCGCTGCAATGGGCGACCGGCTCGGCCTCTTGAAAGGCGCGCTCGTCAACTACGTGGTGCGCAACGTCAAGAAGCTGGTGCCCCACTACAGCCTGCCGGGCGCGGTGCGCTTCAACGATGCGCTCGATCAGGGCAAGAGCCGTACGTTCCAGCTGCCGGTCATCGGTCCCGACGACGTGGCCGTGCTGCAGTACACCGGCGGCACCACTGGCGTGTCGAAGGGTGCGGTGCTGCTGCATCGCAACGTGATCGCGAACGTGCTGCAGTCCGAGGCGTGGAACGAGCCCGTCATGGCGAAGGTGCCGGAGGGCGAACAGCCAACGAGCGTCTGCGCGCTGCCGCTGTATCACATCTTCGCGTTCACGGTCGGCATGATGCTGAACATGCGCACGGGCGGCAAGCTGATCCTGATCCCGAATCCGCGCGACCTGGCGGGCGTGCTCAAGGAACTCTCAAAGCACACGATCCACAGCTTTCCCGCGGTCAACACGCTGTTCAACGGGTTGGCGAACCATCCTGATTTCAATACCGTCAACTGGCAGAACCTCAAGGTGTCGGTCGGCGGCGGCATGGCCGTGCAGGCCGCGGTTGCCAAGCTCTGGCTCGAGAAAACCGGCTGCCCGATCTGCGAGGGCTACGGCCTTTCCGAAACTTCGCCCTCGGCCACCTGCAATCCGACCGACAGCAAGGCCTACACCGGCACCATCGGTCTGCCGCTGCCGAGCACCTGGCTCAAGCTGCTCGACGACGACGGCCGCGAAGTGCCGCCGGGCCAGGCTGGCGAGATCGCGATCAAGGGCCCTCAGGTAATGGCAGGCTACTGGCAGCGGCCCGACGAGACCGCCAAGGTCATGACCCCTGACGGCTACTTCAAGACCGGCGACATTGGCGTGGTCGACGAGCGCGGCTATTTCAAGGTGGTCGACCGCAAGAAGGACATGATCCTGGTGTCGGGCTTCAACGTGTACCCGAACGAGGTCGAAGACGTGGTGGCGCAGGTTCCGGGCGTGCTCGAATGCGCGGCCGTGGGCGTGAGCGACGAGAAGACGGGCGAGGCCGTCAAGCTCGTGATCGTCAAGAAGGACCCGTCGCTGACCGAGGCTCAGGTGCGCGAATACTGCAGAGCAAACCTTACGGGTTACAAGCAGCCGCGAACCATCGAGTTCCGTACCGATCTGCCGAAGACCCCGGTGGGCAAGATCCTCCGTCGCGAACTGCGGGACGCCAAGAAGTAAGGGTTCGGCCCGGGTAGGGCCGCGGCACCGATCTTGCATATTGCGGATCGATGCTTCGCTTCCTACTCACCCGGGTGAGCTTGCTGGTGCCGACCTTCATCGGCATGACGCTGCTTGCCTTCTTTCTCATCCGGCTGGTGCCGGGTGACCCGATCGAGACCATGGCCGGCGAGCGTGGGATCGACCCCGCGCGCCATGCGCAGCTGCGCACGGCCTACGGCTTCGACAAGCCGGTGATCGTGCAGTACGGCATCTACATCGGCCGCGTGCTGCATGGCGACCTGGGCAAGTCGATCATCACGCAGGAGTCGGTGGCCAACGAATTCCTCGCGCTGTTTCCCGCCACGGTCGAGCTTGGCGTGTGTGCAATTCTCTTTGCACTGCTGCTGGGCCTCCCGGCGGGCATTCTCGCGGCGGTGCGGCGCAATTCCATCTTCGACCATGGCGTGATGGCCACCTCGCTCACCGGCTATTCGATGCCGATCTTCTGGTGGGGGCTGCTGCTGATCCTGTTATTCTCGGTGCAGCTGGGCTGGACGCCAGTGTCGGGACGCATCGCGGTGCAGTATTTCGTCGAGCCCGAGACCGGCTTTCTGCTGATCGATGCATTGCGCGCCGGCGATGTCGATGCGTTCTGGTCGGCCCTGCACCACCTGATTCTTCCAGCCATTGTGCTCGGCACAGTGCCTCTCGCGGTCATCGCGCGCATGACGCGCTCGGCCATGCTCGAAGTGCTGGGCGAAGACTACATTCGCACCGCGCGCGCCAAGGGCCTCTCGCGTTTTCGCGTGGTGGCGCTGCATGCGCTGCGCAACGCACTGATCCCCGTGGTCACGGTCATCGGGCTGCAGGTGGGCGTGCTTTTCACGGGCGCCATCCTCACCGAAACCATCTTCTCGTGGCCCGGGGTGGGCAAGTGGCTCATCGAAGCCATCGGGAGGCGCGACTACCCGGTGCTGCAGGGCGGCATGCTGCTGCTGGGGGGCATCGTGATGCTGGTGAACCTGCTGGTCGATGTGACCTACGGCATCATCAATCCGCGGATCAGGCGCTAGACATGGCCTCGACCGACATCATTGCACCGCCCATTGCGAGCAAGGCGCCGCCCGGCCCGTGGCGCGAGTTCTGGACCGCGTTCTCCGCCAACCGCGGGGCGGTCATCGGCCTTGCCACGATCGCGGCGCTGCTGCTCGTGGCGCTGTTCGCGCCCTGGATCGCGCCGCATGCGCCAAACGAAACCAACAGTGCGGCCTTTCTGCGGCCGCCCGCCTGGCAGGAGGGCGGATCGGCCAGCTACCTGCTGGGCACCGACGCCATCGGGCGCGACATTCTTTCGCGGCTCATGTTCGGCGCGCGGCTCTCGCTCTCGATCGGCGTGGCCGTGGTGGCGCTGTCAGTGGTGACGGGCATCGTGCTCGGCCTGATTGCGGGATTCTTCCGCGGCGTGCTCGAGATCGCGATCATGCGGCTGATGGACATCGTGCTCACACTGCCGAGCCTGCTGCTCGCCATCGTGATCGTGGCCATCCTCGGCCCGGGGCTGGTCAACGCGATGCTCGCCGTGGCGATCGTGGTGCTGCCGCACTATGTGCGCATCACCCGAGCGGCCGTCATCGCCGAAGTGTCGCGCGACTATGTCACGGCGGCGCGCGTGAGCGGCGCCGGCACGCTGCGCCTGATGTTCAGCGAGGTGCTGCCCAACTGCGCGGCGCCGCTCATCGTGCAGGCCTCGCTCGGCATCTCCACGGCCATTCTCGACGCGGCCGCGCTCGGCTTTCTCGGCCTTGGCGCGCAGCCGCCGTCGCCCGAATGGGGAACGATGCTGGCCGATGCGCGCGAGTTCGTGTTGCGCGCTTGGTGGGTCGTCACCTTCCCTGGTCTCGCCATCCTTGCGGCCGTGCTGGCCTTCAACCTGCTCGGCGACGGCCTGCGCGACGCGCTGGACCCGAAGCTCAAGAGATGAGCATGCTGCTGGACATCAAGGACCTGCATGTGGAGTTCCCCACGCAAGGCGGCGTGCTGCATGCCGTGGACGGCGTGAGCCTCACGCTCGAGGAGGGCGAGGTACTCGGCATCGTGGGCGAATCGGGCTCCGGCAAGAGCGTGACGATGATGGCGCTGATGGGGCTCATCGGCTTTCCGGGCCGTGTGCGCGCGGACCACATGCGCTTTGCGGGCAAGGAGCTGCTCGGCATTTCGGACAAGGCCCGCCGTACGCTGGTCGGCAAGGAGGTCGCGATGATCTTCCAGGAGCCGACCACCAGCCTCAACCCCTGCTTCACCATCGGCTTCCAGCTGATGGAAACGCTGCGGCTGCACCTGCATCTCGACAAACGCACGGCAAAGAAGCGCGCAACCGAACTGCTCGAACAGGTCGGCATACCCGCCGCGTCGTCGCGCCTCGGCAGCTATCCACACCAGCTTTCCGGCGGCATGAACCAGCGCGTGATGATCGCGATGGCCATTGCCTGCAACCCGCGCCTCCTGATTGCCGACGAGCCGACCACAGCGCTCGACGTCACGATCCAGGCGCAGATCCTGGACCTGCTGCGCGAACTGCAGAAAGAGCGCGGCATGGCGCTGGTGCTCATCACGCACAACATGGGCGTGGTGAGCGAGATGGCGCAGCGCATTGCCGTCATGTATGCGGGCCAAGTGATGGAGCAGCAGCGCGTCGACCGGCTCTTCGCGAATCCGCAGCATCCCTATACGGAGGCCCTGCTGGCCGCGTTGCCCGAGCGCGCGGCGCCCGAGGGGCGGCTTGCCACCATTGCGGGCGTGGTGCCCGGCGTGCATGACCGGCCCGCAGGTTGCCTGTTCGCGCCGCGCTGCAGCTACGTGACGACGAAGGCCTGCAACGTGCGGCCGGCGCTGCGCGCGGTCGCGTCGCAACCGGGCACCGAAGTGCGCTGCCATTTTCCGCTCGGCGAACCCGGGCGGCTGGCCGCCATCGAGGCCGACCGGCCGCGAGTTGCGGAGATGCCCCAATGAGCGCATTGCCCGGCGATGTCGTGGTCGATGCGCGCAACCTGCAGCGCACCTACGCCGTACGGCGCGGCATGTTCCGCGCGCCCGCGCAGCTGCGTGCGGTCGGCGATATTTCATTTCGCATCGAACGCGGCCGCACGCTGGCGGTGGTCGGCGAATCGGGTTGCGGCAAGTCCACGCTCGCGCGCATGGTCGCGCTGATCGAGAAGCCGACGGCCGGGCAGCTCACGCTGGTTGGCCACGATGCAGTGGACACGCCTTCGGAGCACCGGCGCGAGTTGCGACAGGCCGTGCAGCTGGTGTTCCAGAACCCCTATGGCTCGCTCAATCCGCGCAAGAAGATCTCCACCGTGCTCGAAGATCCGCTGGCCATCAACACCACGCTCGGCAAGACAGCGCGCGCTGCCAAGGCGCGCGAGATGCTCGCGCGCGTGGGCTTGCGGCCGGAGTACGCAAACCGCTATCCGCACATGTTCTCCGGCGGCCAGCGCCAGCGCATTGCCATTGCGCGCGCGCTCATGCTGGAGCCGCGCCTCTTGGTGGCCGACGAGCCGGTGTCGGCGCTCGACGTGTCGATCCAGGCGCAGGTGCTGAACCTGCTGGCCGACCTGCAGGCCGAACTCGGCCTGGCGTACCTCTTCATATCGCACGACCTGGGCGTGGTGCGGCACATCGCGCACGACGTGCTGGTGATGTATCTCGGCCATGCGGTGGAGCAGGGCCCGAAGGCGCGCATCTTCGCGAGGCCGCTGCATCCCTACACGCAGGCGCTGCTGGCGTCCACACCCGGACTCAGCAGCCAGCGCATCGTGCTCAAGGGCGAGCTGCCATCGCCGCTGAATCCGCCGACCGGCTGCGTCTTCAGCACGCGCTGCCCGCATGTGACAGAGCGCTGCCGCGAAGAGCGGCCCTTGCTTCGCGCGCTCGACGAGCGGCTGGTGGCCTGCCACTACGCCGAGAAGTTTCTCGAAGGCGCGGCGCCGGTGAGCGCCGACATGCCGTTGTCTCCGCCGTTCGTCGCGCCCCTGGCGACGAACCCCTAGTTCTTCAACCCGTGTCCCAAGGAGTTGCCATGAAGATCCAGCCATCCGTTTCGCGCCCCTCGCGAAAGCTCGTTGCATTCGTAGCGCCGGCGGCGCTTGCCGTGCTCGCACTGGCATCCGGCGCCGTGTCCGCCAAGACGCTGGTCTACTGCTCGGAGGGCAGCCCCGAGAACTTCTATCCCGGCGTGAACACCACCGGCACCTCCTTCGACGTGACCACGCAGGTCTACAACACGATCGTCGAGTTCGAGCGCGGCGGTACCAAGGTCGTGCCCGGCCTGGCGGAAAAATGGGACATCTCGGCCGACGGCACGCAGTACACCTTCCACCTGCGCAAGGGCGTCAAGTGGCACAGCACCAGCAAGACCTTCAAGCCCACGCGCGACTTCAACGCCGACGACTTCATCTTCATGCTCGAGCGGCAGTGGAAGGAGAGCGACCCCTTCTTCAAGGTCACGAGCCAGAACCACTCCTACTTCAATGACATGGGCATGCCCAAGCTCTTGAAGTCGGTCGACCGCATCGACGAGTTCACGGTGAAGATCGTGCTCAACCAGGCCGAGGCGCCGTTCCTTGCCAACCTTGCGATGCAATACGCCGGCATCCAGTCGAAGGAATACGCCATCGCCATGTTGAAGGCCGGCACGCCGGAGAAGGTCGACCAGGACCCGATCGGCACCGGCCCGTTCTACCTCGTGCAGTATCAGAAGGATGCGGTCATCCGCTTCAAGGCCTTTCCGCAGTACTGGGGCGGCAAGGCGAAGATCGACGACCTCGTGTTCGCGATCACGCCCGACGCCTCGGTGCGCTGGGCCAAGCTGCAGAAGGGCGAATGCCACGTCATGCCCTATCCGAACCCGGCCGACCTCGACGCGATCCGCAAGGACCCGAACGTGCAGGTGCTCGAGCAGCCCGGCCTCAATGTGGGCTACCTCTCGTACAACACCACCAAGAAGCCCTTCGACGACGTGCGCGTGCGCAAGGCCATCAACATGGCGATCAACAAGAAGGCGATCATCGACGGCGTGTACCTTTCGACGGGCGTGGCCGCGAAGAACCCGATCCCGCCGACCATGTGGTCCTACAACGATGCCGTGAAGGACGATCCCTACGACCCCGAAGCCGCCAAGAAGCTGCTGGCGCAGGCCGGCTTTCCCGATGGTTTCTCGACCGACCTGTGGGCCATGCCGGTGCAGCGGCCTTACAACCCGAACGCCAAGCGCATCGCAGAGCTGATGCAGGCCGACCTCGCCAAGATCAACGTCAAGGCCGAGATCAAGAGCTTCGAGTGGGGCGAGTACCGCAAGCGCCTGCAGGCCGGCGAGCACCAGATGGGCATGCTGGGCTGGACCGGCGACAACGGCGACCCGGACAACTTCCTCTACACGCTGCTGGGCTGCGCCTCGGCCAAGTCGGCGAGCGGCAGCAACATCTCCAAGTTTTGCTATCAACCTTATGAAGATCTCGTACTGAAGGCCAAGAGCACCACCAAGCAGGCCGACCGCGATGCGCTCTACAAGAAGGCGCAAGTCATCTTCAAGGAACAGGCGCCGTGGTTCACCATCGCGCACGCGGTGCAGCTGAAGCCGGTGCGCAAGGAAGTCGTCGATTTCAAGCTCAGCCCCTTCGGGCGCCACACTTTCTATGGCGCGGACATCAAGTAGCCGATGAGCGCGCCCGTTGCCATCGTGGCCGCAATGCATGAGGAGCTCAGCGCGCTCCTCGCGCAGATGCCCGACGAGCAGCGCGTGCGTGCCGCGGGCCGCGACTTCTGGGTCGGCCATCTGCACGGCCAGCCGGTCGTCGCGGTGCTGTCGCGCATCGGCAAGGTCGCCGCTGCGGTCACGGCCACGGTGCTGCTCGAGCGCTTCGGCGTGCGGGCCATCGTGTTCACCGGCGTCGCCGGCGGACTCGCGCCGGGTGTGAACGTGGGCGACGTGGTGGTCGCGTCGGAACTGCTGCAACATGACCTCGACGCCTCGCCGATCTTTCCGAAGTACGAGGTCCCGCTCATGGGCCTTGCGCGCTTCGCGGCCGATGCCGCGATTGCCGACGCGCTCTCGGGCGTTGCCACCCATGTGCTGCGCGATCCGGTCGCACTGATCGGGCAGCAGGCCGTCGAGGAGTTCGGCATTCGAGCACCGAAGGTGCACCGCGGCCTTCTGGTGAGCGGCGACCGTTTCGTGTCGACCAGCGCCGAGAGCGAGGCGCTCAGGCGCGATCTGCCCGACGCGCTCGCAGTCGAAATGGAAGGCGCGGCTATGGCGCAGGTCTGCCACGACTATGGCGTGCCGTTTGCGGCGATACGGACGATTTCGGACCGGGCCGACGACGCCGCGCATGGCGACTTCGCGCGCTTCGTCGCCGAGGTGGCGAGCCGCTACAGCCTCGCGCTCGTCGATGCGTGGCTGGCCACGCTGCCTTCCTTGCCTGAAACGCCCGCTGCTACTTGAGCCAGCCGCGCCGGCGGAAGTACCACATCGGCACCAGCGCACTGGCCGCCATCAATGCCAGCGCATACGGATAGCCCAGCGACCAGTCGAGCTCGGGCATGAGCTTGAAGTTCATGCCGTAGATGCTCGCGATCAGCGTGGGCGGCAAGAGCGCCACGCTGGCCACCGAGAAGATCTTGATGGTCTTGTTCTGGTTGATGTTGATGAAACCGACGGTCGCATCCATCAGGAAGTTGATCTTGTCGAACAGGAAGGCCGTGTGGTTGTCCAGCGATTCGATGTCGCGCAGGATCTGCCGCGCCTCCTCGAACTGCTCGGCGTTGAGCATGCGGCTGCGCATCATGAAGCTCACCGCGCGGCGCGTGTCCATCACGTTGCGGCGGATGCGGCCGTTCAAGTCTTCCTGGCGCGCGATGGCCGCCAGCACTTCGCCGGCCAGCTCGTCGCTCACGTTGCCTTCGAGCACCTTCTTGCCGGCCACCTCGAGTTCGTCGTAGATGTTCTCGAGCGTGTCGGCCGAGTATTCGGCGTCGGCGTCGAACAGCTTGAGCAGAACTTCCTTCGCGTCCTCGATGAGCCCCGGGGCTCGGCGCGCGCGCATGCGCAGCAGGCGGAACACGGGCACGTCTTCGTCGTGGATCGAGAACAGCACGCCGCGGCTGCGAAGCTCGGTGTTGTGCTGGTTCAGGATGAAGGCCACACGCACCGAACGCGGGTCTTCGTCGTCGTCAATCAAGAAGTCGGAGCGGATGTGCAGCTCGCCGTTGTCTTCTTCATAGAAGCGGGCCGACTCCTCGATGTCCTCGTCCATCGCGTCTTCGGGGATCGAGAGGCCGTAGTACTGCTTGATCCAGCGCTTCTCTTCGAGGGTGGGAGATTCGAGGTCGACCCAGATGGGCTGGAACTTGGAAAGCTCCTCGAGCGCTTCGATCTCTTCCTGGACGAGGCGGCCGTTGGCGAGCGTAAAGATGTTGAGCATGGGCTCACTCCCGTGAAATGGCTGAGGCGATGGGGCGAGGGAAGGGGCGCTTTCAATTCCCGGGCCCGGCGCAAGCAAGCGTCAGAGGGGAGTTGAAAGCTGCCGAGACGGGGCGGTTTCCAAGGTGCGGTCTCCAGTTGCAGCGAGGCGCGATTATGTCATCGGCCATGTGACGGGAGCCTGCCGATCTGGATGGACATACAGTAAAGTTGCGGCCATGCAGACCGCTGCGCTCCCTGTTTTCTCCGCCCCCGGCGCCACCCAGGCCGAGCGCCTGGCCGCGGCGCTCTCTACGCTCAATGACGAGCAGCGTACCGCCGTCGAGCACGGCGTCGGCACGGTGGTCGGGCGTGACGAGCGGCCGCTGCTGGTGATTGCCGGTGCAGGCTCCGGCAAGACCAGCACACTGGCGCACCGCGTCGCGCACCTGATTGCCGGCGGCGTCGACCCGCAGCGCTTGCTGCTCCTGACCTTTTCGCGGCGCGCGGCGCTTGAAATGGAGCGCCGCGCGGGCCAGGTGCTGGCGCGCGTCCTCGGGCTCAAGTCGGAAAAACCGCCCGCGCTCCCGTGGGCCGGCACCTTCCACGGCATCGGGGCGCGCCTGCTGCGTGAGTACGCGGCGCACATCGGCCTCGACGACCACTTCACGATCCACGACCGCGGCGACGCCGAGGACCTGATGGGGCTGGTACGGCACGAGATCGGCCTGTCGTCGAGCGTGAACCGTTTTCCGCGCAAGGGCACCTGCTTGTCGATCTACTCGCGCTGCGTCAACACGCGAGCGCCGTTGGCCGATGTGCTCGCAGAAGCTTTTCCGTGGTGCGCCGAGTGGGAGGCCGAGCTCAAGCGCCTGTTCGGCGCCTACGTGGAGGCCAAGCAGCAGCAGAACGTGCTCGACTACGACGACCTGCTGCTCTATTGGGCCGGCATGGTGGCCGAGCCGGCGCTCGCCGGACTGGTGGGGGAGCGTTTCGACCACGTGCTGGTCGACGAGTACCAGGACACCAACCTGCTCCAGGCCTCGATTCTTCTCGCGCTCAAGCCCGATGGCCGCGGCGTGACGGTGATGGGCGACGACGCGCAGTCGATTTACTCGTTTCGCGGCGCAACGGTGCGTAACATCCTCGACTTCCCGTTGCAGTTTTCGCAGGCCGCGCGGGTCGTCACGCTGGAGCGCAATTACCGCTCCACACAGCCGATTCTCGACGTGTCGAACCGGGTCATTGCGCAGGCGGCCGAGCGGCATGCCAAGACCCTCTGGACCGACAAGCCCTCGGCGGGCAGGCCGCAGCTGGTGCTGGTGCCCGACGAGGCGCAGCAGGCGGTCTGGGTGGCCGACAAGGTGCTGGCGCACCGCGAGGGCGGCCTCGCGCTCAAGTCGCAGGCGGTGCTGTTTCGCGCTTCCACGCACAGTGCGCCGCTCGAACTCGAATTGGCCCGCCGCAACATCCCATTTGTGAAATACGGCGGCCTCAAATTCCTGGAGGCCTCGCATGTGAAGGACCTGCTCGCGGTGCTGCGCTTCGCAGAAAACCCGCGCGGGCGCATGGCGGGCTTTCGCGTCACGCAGCTCATCCCGGGCATCGGGCCCGCCACAGGCACGCGGCTGCTCGATGCCATGGACCGGGCGGCCGACCCGGTGGCGGCGGTGCGCGAGTTCGTGCCGCCCTCGGCCGCGCGAGCCGAATGGGCGGTGTTCGCCGAGGCCTATGCGGCACTGCGCGCACCTGCATTGGCATGGCCCGCCGACCTGGAGCTGGCCGTGCGCTGGTACCTGCCGCATCTCGAGCGGCTTTACGACGACCCTTCCGGCGTGCGGCGCGGCGACGTCGAGCAGCTGGCGCGGCTGGCGTCGGGCTACGCCTCGCGCGAGCGCTTCCTGACCGAGCTCACGCTCGATCCGCCCGAGGCGACGAGCGACCGGCCGGGTCCGCCCTTGCTCGACGAGGACTACCTCATCCTCTCCACCATCCACTCGGCCAAGGGGCAGGAATGGAATTCGGTGCATGTGCTCAACGTTGTCGACGGCTGCCTGCCAGCCGACGTGGCGCAAGGCGCACAAGAACTCGAAGAGGAGCGGCGCCTTCTCTATGTGGCAATGACCCGTGCGCGCGACCATCTGCACCTGCTGGTGCCGCAGCGCTTCTACGTGACGCAGCAGGCCGTGCGGGGCGACCGGCATCTGTACGCCAACCGCACGCGTTTCATCACCGAGTCGGATCTCGCGGGCTTCGAGCAGCTGACCTGGCCCGAGCCGCCTGCGCGTCCACCGGCCGTGCCGCCGCCGGCTGCCGTGATCGACCTGCGCAACCGCATGCGCGCTGCCTGGAGCTGAAAACGGCAGGCCCTTTGCCCCGCAGGGTCACCGCTGGTGACGCACTGAAACACTTGCTGTCAAAGCGCCGCAGCGGCGGGCCACCGTGCACGGGCAGCTATGGAAGCTGTAGCGAAGCGGCCGTGGGGCCGCATGCGCACGCTGCTCCTGAATACCCGACTATTGCAATACCGTGACAGCTTGGGCATAGTGAATCGACCTTCCCTCATTTCCCCTCTTTTCTCTTCCCCCTCCGACCCACATCTGTTCTCGCCGGCCACGCTTCATTCCGGAGCGGGGTCATTTTCCCAACCGTCAATTCTCAGGAGGTCATTCATGAATTTGACGATCAGCGGTCATCACCTCGACGTCACACCTGCCTTGCGGACTTACGTTACGAGCAAGCTGGACCGGATCACACGGCACTTCGACCAGGTGGTCGATGTGAAGGTGCTCCTTACGGTGGAAAAGCAGAAGGAAAAGGAACGCCGCCAAAGGGCGGAGTGCAACATTCACGTCAAGGGCAATGACATGTTCGCGGAGTCGAGCCACGCTGATCTTTACGCTGCGGTCGATGAACTGGTCGACAAGCTCGACCGCCAGGTGGTCCGCCACAAGGACCGCCTGCAGGACCACCATCACGCGGCACCCAAGCGCGTGATGTAGGTAGCCACGGCATGGGCTTCGGCCCCTCTCGGTAAGCCGCCTCCGGGCGGCTTTTTGTCGCCCGGTTTTTGTTCTTGCGCCTTTGGGGCCGCGAGGCCTCTGGGCAACATGTAGCCAAAAAGTAGGTAACAGGATTGGGGTTTTTACCGAGCAGGTGCATAATCGCCCCCGCACTCTCCCACCATGAATCGCCTCGCGTCCATCCTGCCGCCCGCTCAAGTGCTTGTGAGCGTTGACGCCACCAGCAAGAAGCGTGCTTTCGAAGAAGCAGGCCTGCTGTTCGAAAGCCTTCATGGCCTCGGCCGCGCCCTGATCACCGACAGCCTGTTTGCGCGCGAGCGCCTCGGTTCCACCGGGCTCGGGCATGGGGTTGCCATTCCGCATGGCCGCATCAAGGGCCTGAAGGCGCCGATGGCTGCGGTTTTCCAGCTTGCAAACCCCATCGGGTTCGACGCGCCGGACGAGCAGCCCGTCGGACTGCTGATCTTCCTGCTGGTGCCCGAAGCGGCCACGCAGAAACACCTCGAAATCCTCTCTGAAATTGCCGAATTGCTGAGCGACGCGGGTCTGCGCGAGCAGATCAAGTCGAGCACCGACGCGGCCGCGCTGCACGGACTCATTGCCAACTGGCAATCGACGCAGGTCGCGTAGAGGTGGTCGCCCCGGCAGAGCCGCTTCGCGGTATTCTGGGCTGCTCCAAAACCAGGCGCTGAGCGCCATCTCCCCTACGCATGAAGCCGACCGTCATCAGTGCCGACGCCATGTTCGAGGAATTCCGCGGGTCGCTCCGCTGGGAATGGCTCGCCGGCCTCGGCGCCTCCGAACGCCAATTCGACCCTGAGGTCATCAGCCGCGCCCAGTCGGCGGCCGATCTGGTCGGTTACCTCAATTACATCCACCCCTATCGCGTTCAGATCCTGGGTGCCCGCGAGGTCACTTACCTGACGCGCGGCAGCCCGGAAGACTGTGCCCGACGCATCGCGCGCATCGTCACGCTAGAGCCGCCCATGCTGGTTTTGGCCGACGGCCAGGCCGCGCCGGACGAGTTGCTATCGATTTGCGAGCGCGCGCAGCTGCCGCTTTTTGCCACGCGCGAATCGTCGGCCTTCGTGATCGACCTGCTGCGGGCCTATCTGTCCAAGCATTTCGCGGAACGCACCTCCATGCACGGGGTGTTCATGGACATCCTGGGCATGGGGGTGATGATCACGGGCGAATCGGGGCTGGGCAAAAGCGAGCTCGGGCTGGAGCTGATTTCGCGCGGCAACGGTCTGGTGGCCGACGACGCGGTCGATCTTTACCGCATCAACCAGAACACCATTGAAGGGCGTTGCCCCGACCTGCTGCTCAACCTTCTCGAAGTGCGCGGCATCGGCCTGCTCGACATCCGCGCCATCTTCGGCGAGACGGCCGTGCGCCGGAAGATGCGGCTCAAGCTCATCGTGCACCTGGTGCGGCGCGACAGCTTCGAGCGCGACTACGAGCGCATGCCCTCGGCGCCGCTCACGCAGGACGTGCTGGGCATTCCGGTGCGCAAGGTCATCATCCAGGTGGTGGCCGGCCGAAACATCGCCGTGCTGGTGGAAGCCGCGGTGCGCAACTCGATCCTGCAGCTGCGCGGCATCGACACCTATGCCGATTTCGTGGCGCGCCACCACAAGGCCATGGAAAACGGCCGCGATGGCGACTGAGGGGCGCCGCCACGCCGCCGGAGGCGGCGGGGGCTAGCGCTTGCTGGCGCAGTCGCCGCAGAGGCCGTAGAGGGACATGGCATGGTCCTGCAGGATCCAGCCCTTGTCTTTCGAGATCATCTGCTGGCGCCGCTCGATCTCGGCGTCGTAGAACTCCTCGACCTTGCCGCACGACGTGCAGATCAGGTGGTCGTGGTGCGTGCCCTCGTTGAGCTCGTACACCGCCTTGCCGCTTTCGAAATGGCTGCGCTCGAGGATGCCGGCTTGCTCAAACTGCGTCAGCACGCGGTAGACCGTGGCCAGGCCGATGTCGGAGTGCTCGTTCAAAAGCACGCGAAACACGTCTTCGGCCGTCATGTGGCGCTGGCTGCCGGTCTGGAAGATCTCGAGGATCTTCAGGCGCGGCAAAGTGGCCTTGAGGCCGGTATTCTTGAGTTCGTCGATGTTGGCCATGATGGTTCCTGCGCCCTGGGCTGCGGATGGGCCTCAAAGGGCCAGCCGCTACAATGGCCGATCATATCGCTACCCCCATTTCTCCCATGCCTGCCATTCTCAAACGCCGTCCCTGGCTGCTGGCTGCTGCCGTCGCCGTGACGTTCTGCCTCGGCGCCTGCAGCGGTTTCAGCGAACGCACGCGTGGCGCGCTGTCGGCCATCACGCCCTACAAGGTCGAAGTGGTCCAGGGCAATTTCGTGTCCAAGGAACAGGTCGAGGCGCTCAAGCCTGGCATGTCGCGCCAGCAGGTGCGTGAAATCCTCGGCACCTCGCTCTTGACCGATGTCTTCCACAAGGATCGCTGGGACTACGTCTTCACGATCAAGCGCCAGGGCGTCGAGCCGCAGGAACGCCGCCTGACCGTCTTCTTCAAGGGCGAGCTGCTCGACCGCTTCGAGGGCGACTCCATGCCCAGCGAAGAAGAATTCGTCGCCACGCTCGACACCCGCAAGAAGAGCGGCAAGGTTCCCCAGCTCGAGGCGTCGGAAGAAGAGCTCAAGAAATTCACCCCCAAGCAGGACAGCAAGAAGGCCGACGACGACACCGCGACGGCCGCCAACCTGCCGCCGCTGCCAGCGGCGTACCCCCCGCTCGAATCGGCGCGCTGAGCACACGCGCCAGACAGCGAACGACACGGGCGGCGTACCCGACCGACGGGCCGGGCGGGCGCATGCCGGTCTCCATGCCCCATTTCGAAGGCTGAATCCGCGTGACTGAAACCACTTCTTCCTCTTCTTCCATTTCCGGAGCTTCCACGCCAGCGCTCCGGCGCATCGCGATCGCGGGGGCTTCGGGCCGCATGGGACGCATGCTGATCGAGGCGGTCCGCGAGGCGCCCGATTGCCGCCTTGCCGGCGCGCTCGACGTGGCGGGGAGCAATGCCATCGGCGCCGATGCGGCCGCGTTCCTCGGCTTCACGAGCGGCGTGCCCATCGTGTCCGACCTGCGCACCGGCCTGCAGGACGCGCAGGTGCTGATAGATTTCACCCGTCCCGAAGGCACGCTCGCGCACCTCGCCATCTGCCGCGAACTGGGCGTGCAGGCGGTCATCGGCACCACCGGCTTCAGCGATGCGCAGAAGGCCGAGATCGCAGACATCGCGAAGGACATCGCGATCATGTTCGCCCCCAACATGAGCGTGGGCGTCAACGTCACCTTCAAGCTGCTCGAAATGGCCGCCAAGGCACTGTCGACCGGCTACGACATCGAGATCATCGAGGCGCATCACCGCCACAAGGTCGATGCGCCCTCGGGCACTGCACTCAAGATGGGCGAGGTCATCGCCGAGGCGCTGGGCCGCGACCTGAAGGAATGCGCTGTGTATGCGCGTGAAGGCATCACCGGCGCGCGCGACCCTTCCACCATCGGCTTCTCGGCCATCCGCGGCGGCGACATCGTGGGCGACCACACCGTGCTGTTCGCGGGCACCGGCGAGCGCATCGAAATCACCCACAAGTCGGCCAGCCGCGTCACCTACGCTGAGGGCGCGCTGCGTGCGGTGCGCTTCCTGGCCGAACAGAAGGCCGGCCTGTTCGACATGTTCGACGTGCTGGGTCTCCGCTAAAAACAAACGATGAGCGTGCTCGAACTGCTGACCCAGGGCGACGGCGTCAGCCGTTCGGTGGCTGCGCTCTTGCTGGCGATGTCGATCTCCAGCTGGGTGGTGATTCTCTGGAAGGCATGGCTGCTGCGCGGCGGCACGCGCGACGTGCTGCGCAGCATCGCCGCGTTTTGGCAATCGGCCACGCTCACTGATGCGGAACAGCGGCTCAAGGCCTTCGACAGCGCCACGCTTGTGGGGCCGGCGGTCAGCGCCATCAAGCACGCCGCAACTGCCGATGCCGGCAGTGCTACGCTCGGTGCCACCACCGGCGACCGCAACCAGAGGCTCACGCGGGCCCTGCGCGGCGCCTTGCATGGCGCGCTGCGGCGCCTGCAGTCCGGCCAGATCCTTCTTGCCACCGTCGGTGCCACCGCGCCCTTCGTGGGCTTGCTCGGCACCGTGTGGGGCATCTACGGCGCGCTCTCGGGCATTGCCGGCCAGACAGGCGGCTTCACCATCGACAAGGTGGCCGGCCCCGTGGGCGAAGCCCTGGTGATGACGGCGTTCGGCCTGGCGGTGGCCATCCCGGCCGTGCTGGCCTACAACGTGTTCGGCCGCGTCATCGGCCGTATCGAAGCCGAGCTCGAGGGCTTTGCGCACGACCTGCTCGGTAGCTTCGGCAGCGCGCCGGCACCCGCCGCGCCGCCGCCCGCGCGGCCCATGCCGGTCTCGGCCTAGCCGAACGGAGGACAAGCGCCATGGCCTTCGGTCGCACCTCGCTTGGCAGCAGCGCCGCTGGCGGTGGACGCGCGACAGGAGCCGGCGGGCAGCGGCCGCTGTCCGACATCAACGTCACGCCGCTGGTCGACGTGATGCTGGTGCTGCTGGTGATCTTCATCATCACCGCGCCGCTGATGGCCAGCTCGATCAAGCTCGACCTGCCGCAGACCGACGCCGGCCAGCCCAACGACACGCCCAAGTTCGTGAGCGTGTCGGTCGATGCCTCGGGCAAGATCTTCTTCAACGACCAGGCGGTCACCGACGAAGAGCTGGCCACCCGGCTGCAGAAAGCCGCCGCCGACAGCAAGGACACCGAAGTGCAGCTGCGCGCCGACCAGACCGTGCCCTATGGCAAGGTGGTGGCGCTGATGGGCATTGCCAACAAGGCAGGCTTGAGCCGGATCGGGTTCGTGACGGAGGCCGACGCGGCACCACAAAAGCCGCGCTGACGGCCTTGCTCCTTCCCCCTTTGGGGGAAGGTTGGGATGGGGGCATAGCGGCTTTCGATTCACGGCCGCGGTTCATTGAGCGCCGTCTGCCCCCACCCCAGCCCTCCCCCGGAAGGGGAGGGGGAAAGACAAAGTCTCAGCCCAGCACCACCGGCTTGGTGCGCCAGATCTCGTGCGCGTATTGCGCAATCGTGCGGTCGGACGAGAACGCGCCCATGCCCGCCACGTTCAATATCGCCATGTGCGTCCATGCATCCGCGTCGCGGTAGAGCGCATCGACTTCGGCCTGCGTTGCGACGTAGCTCGCATAGTCGGCCAGCAGCAGGTAGTGGTCGCCCCAGTTCACCAGCGCGTCGTAGATGCCCTGGTAGCGCGCGGGCTCGCCGGCGGAAAACGCGCCGTCGCGAATCGCATCGAGCACGCGCTTGAGTTCGGCGTTTTCTTCGTAGATGTCGCGCGGCTGGTAGCCGTGCGCGCGGATGTCCGCCACTTCGGGCGTGGTGTTGCCGAAGATGAAGATGTTCTCCGCGCCCACGTTGTCGCGCATTTCCACGTTGGCGCCGTCGAGCGTGCCGATGGTGAGCGCGCCATTGAGTGCGAACTTCATGTTGCCGGTGCCCGATGCTTCGGTGCCGGCCGTCGAGATCTGCTCCGACAGGTCGGCCGCGGGCATGATCACTTCGGCCAGGCTCACGCTGTAGTTGGGCAGGAACACCACCTTCAGCAGCTTGCCGACGCGCGCGTCATTATTGATGGTTTTTGCCACGTCGTTGATCAGCCGGATCACGAGCTTTGCCATGTGGTACGCCGACGCCGCCTTGCCCGCGAACACCACCACGCGCGGCACGATGTCGATGGGGCCGCCCGCCGCTTGCGCATCCAGGATGCGGTGGTAGCGCGTGATCACGTGCAGCACGTTGAGCAGCTGCCGCTTGTACTCGTGGATGCGCTTCACCTGCACGTCGAACATCGCGTCGGTGTCCAGCACGATGTCCATGTGCTGCTCCACCCAGTTGGCCAGCCGCAGTTTGTTCTCGCGCTTGGCATGCCTGAAGGCGCGCGCGAAGGCGGGCTGCGCCGCCATCGGCCGCAGCGCCTCGAGCTGCGAAAGGTCGCGCCGCCAACCTTTGCCCAGCCGCTGGTCGAGCAGGCCGGCGAGCGGCGGGTTGGCCTGCGCGAGCCAGCGCCGCGGCGTGACGCCGTTGGTCTTGTTGTTGAAGCGCTCGGGAAAGATCTTCGCGAAGTCCGCAAAGATCGATTGCTTCATGAGCTCCGAATGCAGGCCCGACACGCCGTTGATCGAATGGCTTGCAAGTACCGCCACATAGGCCATGCGCACGCGGCGTTCGCCAGCTTCGTCCACCAGCGACAACCGGCGCAGCAGCTCGACGTCGTTGCCCGCCTTCTGCGTCACGGCCGCGAGAAACTTCGCGTTCATGTCGTAGATGATCTGAAGGTGACGCGGCAGGATGCGCCCGAGCATCTCCACCGGCCAGGTCTCCAGCGCCTCGTGCATCAACGTGTGGTTGGTGTAGCTGAACACCTTCTGCGTGTGGGCCCAGGCCACGTCCCATGCCAGGCCGTGCTCGTCGAGCAGAAGGCGCATGAGCTCGGGCACTGCGAGCACCGGGTGCGTGTCGTTCAGGTGGATGCTGACCTTCTCGGCCAGCTGGTCGAAGGTCTTGTGGTTGCGCAGGTAGCGGCGCAGCAGGTCTTGCACGCTCGCACTGCAGAAAAAATACTCCTGGTGCAGCCGCAGCTCGCGGCCCGAGGGCGTGGAGTCGTCGGGGTAGAGCACGCGTGAGACGTTCTCCGAGTGGTTCTTGCTTTCCACCGCCGCCATGTAGTTGCCGCGGTTGAATGCCGAGAGGTCGATTTCCTCGGTGGCGCGCGCCGACCACAGCCGCAGTGTGTTGGTGGCCTGCGTGCCATAGCCCGGAATGATGGTGTCGTAGGCCACGGCCAGCACGTCGTGCGTGTCGACCCAGTCGGCCGCGCCGTAAGGCGCATTCTTTCCCTCGCGCTTTTGCACGTGGCCGCCGAAGCGCACGCGATAGTTCACCTCGGGCCGCTGGAATTCCCACGGGTTGCCGCGCGTGAGCCAGTAGTCGGGCGTTTCCACCTGCTGCCCGTCGACGATGCGCTGGCGGAACATGCCGTATTCATAACGGATGCCGTAGCCCATGCCCGGCACGCCCAGCGTCGCCATCGAATCGAGAAAGCAGGCCGCGAGCCGGCCCAGGCCTCCGTTGCCGAGCGCCGCATCGGGCTCGCGCTCGGCCAGCGCCGCCATGTCGACACCGAAGTCGGCCAGTGCATCGCGCACCGTGTCGTACAGGTCGACCGCCAGCATTGCGTTGGTGAAGGTGCGCCCGATCAGGAACTCCATCGAGAGGTAGTAGACGCGCTTCAGGTCCTGCGCATAGTTGGCGCGCGTGGTCGCCATCCAGCGCTCGACCAACTGGTCGCGCACAGCAAGCGCAGTGGCGTGCAGCCAGTCGTCCTGGCTGGCGGCGACGGGGTCTTTGCCGACGGCATAGATGAGCTTGTTGGCGACTGCGCGCTTGAACGCGGCCACGTCGCGGTCGGGATGGTCGTAGGCGAAGTCTTTGATGGTCATGGGCTTCGGTGAAAGGTTGTGGGTTGTGCGCCTTGGCGCAAATCAGGTGCCGGCCGGCGTTAGCGCCTGCCGGTAGACCTCGATGTACTGGGCCGCCGCGGTGCCCCAGTCGGCCGGGCGGCGCATGGCAGTGCCGCGCACGCGGCGCCAGTCCGGCGCGTGCTGGTAAAGCGCGAAGGCACGCCGCAGCGCACGGCCGTAGTCCGCGTCGTCGAAGCGGTCGAAGACGAAGCCGGTGGCGTCGCCGCTGGCGATGTCTTCGAGCGTGCAGTCGACCACCGTGTCGGCCAGGCCGCCGACGCGGCGCACCAGCGGCAGGCAACCGTATTTCAGGCCATACATCTGCGTGAGGCCACAGGGTTCGAAGAGCGATGGCACCAGCGTCACGTCGCCGCCGCCGAAGAGCTGGTGCGCCAGCTTTTCGTTGTAGCCGATGGTGACGCTGACCGACTGCGGCGCCGCCGCCGCTCGCTCGCGAAAAGCATGCTCCAGCCGGGCGTCGCCGCTGCCCAGCAGGGCCAGTTGGCCGCCCTGGGCTATCAGCGCGTCGAGGCCGCCGAGCACCAGGTGCAGGCCCTTTTGTTCGGTGAGCCGACTCACGAGGATGAAGAGCGGCGCATCGGCGCGTTCGGCCAGGCCCAGCTGGTGCTGCAGCACCGCCTTGCAGCGCGCCTTGCCGGCCATGTGGCGGCCTTCGGGCGTGTGGAAGCCCTGCACCAGCGCCGCATCGGTGGCCGGATTCCACACCTTGTCGTCGACCGCATTGAGGATGCCCGTCAACGCATCGCCGCGCAGGCGCAGCAGGCCGTCGAGGCCGAAGCCCTGCTCGGGCGTCTGGATTTCGCGCGCGTAGGTCGGGCTCACGGTGGTGAGGCGGTCTGCATAGTAGAGGCCGCCCTTCATGAACGACAGCTGGCCGTGGTATTCGAGCCCGTCCATGTGGAAGGCCGGCGCGGGCAGTCCAAGGTCGACGAAGTTCCAGGGCGCGGAAATGCCCTGGTAGGCCAGGTTGTGCACGGTGAACACGCTGCCGACATGGGGCGCGCCGGCCTCGCGCGCAAAGTGCAGGTAGGCCGGCGCGAGGCCCGCATGCCAGTCGTGCGCATGCACGACCTCGGGCCGCCACGACGGATCGAGCCCTTGTGCCAGCTGAGCCGCCGCCCAGCCCAGTAGCGCGAAGCGCCGGTGGTTGTCGCCATAAGGCTGGCGCGTGGTGTCTTCGTAGGGATTGCCGGGCCGGTCGTACAGCGCCGGCGCGTCGATCACGTAGGCGGGGATCGGCGGGTTGCCGTCAATCACGATGCGGCCCTCGCGCAGCGCGAAGCGCTCGCCCCAGGGGGCATCAAACTCGGCCACCTCTGCCGGCTCGCGCAGACCGGCCAGGATGGCCGGGAAGCCCGGCAGCAGCACCCGCGCGTCCTGGCCTGCCGCCATGAGGGCGATCGGCAATGCGCCGGCCACGTCGGCAAGGCCGCCGGTCTTGAGGAGGGGGAAAAGTTCGGCGCTGACCTGGAGTATTCGCATCGTGGGGCGGTGCGGCCTCAGGCAGCCAGTCGCTTGAGCATTTCGCGCGTGACCAGCACCACGCCGGTTTCGGTGCGCTCGAAGTGCGCGGCATCGGCTTCGGCGTCCTCGCCGATCACCATGTCGTCCGGAATGACGCAGCCGCGGTCGATCACCACCCGGTTGAGCTTGCAGCCGCGGCCGACTTCCACGTCGGGCAGCAGCACGGCCTCGTTGATTTCACAGAACGAATGGATGCGCACGCCCGAGAACAGCACCGAGCTGCTGACCTTGGAGCCCGAGACGATGCAGCCGCCCGAAACGATGGTGTTGACGGTCATGCCGTGCTTGCCGTCGCGATCGAGCACGAACTTGGCCGGCGGCAGCTGCCGCTGGTACGTCCAGATGGGCCAGTCTGTGTCATAGATGTCGAGTTCGGGGGTGATCGAGGCCAGATCGAGGTTGGCTGCCCAGAATGCATCAATCGTGCCCACGTCGCGCCAGTAGGCCTTGGCGCCCGGCCCGCGCGAAGCCCGCGTGACGCACGACATGCCAAAGGGATGGGCCAGCGCGCGGCCCTGCGCCACCGCGCGCGGAATGATGTCCTTGCCGAAATCGTGGCTCGAATTCGGATTGGCGGCGTCCTCTTCGAGCAGCTGGTAGAGGTACTCGGAATCGAACACGTAGATGCCCATGCTGGCCAGCGCCACGTCGGGGTGGCCCGGCATGGCGGGCGGATCGGCCGGCTTTTCGAGAAAGGCGGTGATCTGGCGACCATCGTCGATGGCCATCACGCCAAAGGCGGTCGCTTCCATGCGTGGCACCTCGATGCAGCCGACCGTGCAGCCCAGGCCGCGCTCGGCATGGTCCTTGACCATGATCGAGTAGTCCATCTTGTAGATGTGGTCGCCGGCCAGCACGACCACGTAGTCGTGCTTGGTCGAGCGGGTCTGGATGATGTCCAGGTTCTGGAACACCGCATCGGCCGTGCCGCGGTACCAGTGCTCGTCGCCCGTGCGCTGCTGCGCGGGCAGCACGTCGACCATTTCGTTGAGCTCTGCGCGCAAAAAGCTCCAGCCGCGCTGCAGGTGGCGCATGAGCGAGTGCGACTTGTACTGCGTGACCACGGCCATGCGCCGGATGCCCGAGTTGAGGCAGTTGGAAAGCGCGAAGTCGATGATGCGGAACTTGCCGCCGAAGTACACCGCCGGCTTGGCGCGCCGGTCGGTCAGCTGCTTGAGCCGGGAGCCGCGTCCGCCGGCCAGCACCAGGGCAATGGTGCGGCGGACCAGTTGATGCGCCTGCAGGGGGGCCTGCGGCGTGCTGCTGCTGTTGTTGTCCATCTTGTGTCTCCGTTCGTTCTTCGGTTCGTTCGGGTTCGTTGTCAGGGTTTCGCGATCAGCCTAGCACCGCCTCGCGCGGCTGGCTCCTACCTTCTTGCAATCCAGAGGCTTGACCGAGGTACTTTTACCGTGCCGGCCTGGGGCGCCTGCAAAGCGGCACCGGGGTCCAGCGCGGGATCCGTCGCGACCCGGCAGTGCCAGGAGCCCGCGGGCAGCGCGAAGGAAACGGCCTCCGGTCCCGCGTTCACCAGCACCAGCCAGTCGCCCTCGCCCTTTGCTGCGGATTCGAAATGGATCGCAAGTGCCGTGCCGCCGTTCCAGTCGGCCTCTTGCATCGGTCCGCCGACGGGCCGCAGCCAGCGGATGCCCGGCGCCCCGTGCGCTGTTTCGGCCGGCCACCAGCGCGTGCTGCGCAGGGCGGGCGCTTCCCGTCGCAGAGCAATGAGCCGGGCCACGAAGGCGCTCAGGCGCGCGGCTTCGCTGGCGGGGTCGTGGGCGCCGATCCAAGCGAGCCAGGTGGTTTCGTTGTCCTGGCAATAGGCATTGTTGTTGCCCTGCTGGCTATGGCCGAGCTCGTCGCCCGCCAGCAGCATGGGCGTGCCCTGCGAGAGCAGCAGCACGGCGAGCAGCGCGCGCTGCAGCCGGCTGCGCTCGGCCTGCACGGCGGGGTCGTCGCTCGGGCCTTCGATGCCGCAGTTGTTGCCCAAGTTGTGGGCATGGCCGTCGCGGTTGTTTTCGCCGTTGGCCAGGTTGTGCTTCTGTTCATAGCTCAGCAGGTCGCGCAGCGTAAAGCCGTCATGCGCGGTGATGAAGTTGACGCTGGCCGTGGGCGCGCGGCCATGGTGGGCAAATTGCGCGCTCGACGCGGTGAAGCGGTGCGCGAAATCGCCCAGCCCGGTGGCGCCGTCGCGCCCTTGCCGAAGCCAGAAGCCGCGCTGCGTGTCGCGGTAGCGGTCGTTCCATTCGAGCCAGCCCGGCGGGAATTCACCGAGCCGGTAGCCACCCGGCCCGATGTCCCAGGGTTCCGCGATCAGCAGCGTGCGCGACAGCACCGGATCTTGCGCAACGGCCGCGAAGAAGGGCGCGCGCGGATCGAAGTCGCCGCTCGCGCCGCGCCCCAGCACCGGTGCAAGATCGAATCGGAAACCGTCGACGCCAAGCTCCAAGGTCCAGTGGCGCAGGCTGTCCATCACCAGTTGCAGCACGCGCGGCTCGGCCAGGTTGAGGCAATTGCCGCAGCCGGCCCAGTTGGCATACAGGGCGCGGTCGTCGGCGCGCAGGTGGTAGTACAGCGCGTTGTCGATGCCGCGCAGCGAAAGCGTGGGGCCGAACTCGTCCGTCTCGGCGCTGTGGTTGTAGACCACGTCGATCACCAGCTCCATGCCGCGCGCATGCACCGCGTCGGCCATGGCGCGGAACTCGCTCGCCGGCGTGGTGCCGGCGCGGCCGCTCCAGTAGCGCGCCTCGGGCGCGAACCACCCGATGGTGTTGTAGCCCCAGTAGTTGCTCAGGCCCATGGCGAGCAGCCGCTGTTCGTCGGCACGGTGCTGCACCGGCATGAGGCTCAGCGTGGTGACGCCAAGGTGCTGCAGATGGTCGAGCACCACGGGCTCGGCGAGGCCTGCGTAGGTACCGCGCAGCGCGGCGGGCACCCCGGGGTGCAGCCGGGTCTGCCCGCGCACGTGCAGTTCGTAGAGCACGCGGTCTCCGGCCGCGATGCGGGCATGGCCCGGTGCGGCTGGACCGTTGCCGGCCGCCGCCACGCGGGCCTTGAGCGCCACGGCGCCGTTGTCGCGCGTGTTCCGCTGGTACGGATCGGCAGCGTCGTGCCCCAGGAACAGGTCGCTGCCGTCATACGTGCCTACGATCTCGCGCGCATAGGGGTCGAGCAGCACGCGGGCGGAGTTGAAGCGCTGCCCCGCGTGCGGCGCCCACGGGCCGTGCACCCGAAAGCCATAGACCAGCCCGGCGCGTCCGCTCGGCAACAGGCCGTGACAGACGCCGTCTGTACAAGCGGGCAGCCGGATGCGTTGCTGCTCGTGCTGGCCCGTGCCGTCGAACAGGCAGAGCTCGACAGCCTCGGCGTTCGGCGCAACGAGCGCGAAGTTCACGCCATTCGGCGAGAGCGTCGCGCCAAGCGGAAAGGGAGAACCCGTGTTCAGCATCGCGTCAAGCCAGCACCCACATCACGGTCGCCAGCGGTGGCACGCTGATGGAAATCGAATGGTCCTTGCCGTGCCACGGGCCCGGCGAGCTCTGGACCACGCCATTGCCCACGCCGCTGCCGCCATACACCGCGCCATCGGTGTTGATGGCCTCGCGGTACGCGCCGGCGGCAGGCACGCCGAGCTTGTAGGCGTGCCGCGGCAGGGGCGTGAAATTGCACACCGCCACCACGAAGGAGCCGTCGCGCGCCTTTCGCACGAAGGCGAACACCGACTGCTGCCAGTCGTCGTGCACGATCCATTCGAAGCCAGCCCTTTCGGTGTCCAGCTCGTACAGCGCGGGGAAGTGCCGGTACACGTTGTTCAGGTCGCGCACCAGCCGCCGCACGCCCTGGTGCGACGCGTGCTCCAGCAGGTGCCAGTCGAGGCTGCGGTCGGCGTTCCATTCCGCGCCCTGGGCGAATTCGCTCCCCATGAACAGCAGTTTCTTTCCGGGGTAGGCCCAGAGGTAGCCGTAGAGGTTGCGCAGCCCCGCGTACTTTTGCCACTCGTCGCCAGGCATCCGCCCCAGCATCGAACCCTTGCCGTGCACGACCTCGTCGTGCGAAAGCGGCAGCACGAAGTTCTCGCTGTGCGCATACATGAGCCCGAAGGTGATCTGCTGGTGATGGTGCTTGCGGTGGACCGGGTCGGTGCCGGCATAGGCCAGCGTGTCGTTCATCCAGCCCATGTTCCACTTGTAGTGAAAGCCAAGGCCGCCGTCTTCGGGCGGCCGTGTCACGCCGGGGAAACTGGTCGACTCCTCGGCCAGCGTGACGGCGCCCGGGCGCTCCACGCCCACCACGCGGTTCATGCGCCGCAAGAAGTCGATGGCCTCGAGGTTCTCGCGCCCGCCATAGGCGTTGGGCACCCATTCGCCGGGCTTGCGGCTGTAGTCGCGGTAGAGCATGGAAGCCACCGCATCGACGCGCAGGCCATCCACGCCATAGCGTTCGAGCCAGTACAGCGCATTGCCGACCAGGTAGTTGCGCACCTCCGTGCGGCCGTAGTTGAAGATGAGCGTCTTCCAGTCGTTGTGGAAGCCTTCGCGAGGGTCGGCGTATTCGTAGAGCGCGGTGCCGTCGAAGCGGCCGAGGCCGTGCGCATCGGTGGGAAAGTGCGCGGGCACCCAGTCCAGGATCACGCCCAGCCCCGCGGCATGCGCGGTTTCGACGAAATGGCGAAAGTCGCCCGGCGTTCCGAAGCGCGAGGTCGGGGCATACAGGCCGATGGGCTGGTAGCCCCACGAGCCGTCGAACGGATGTTCGCTCACCGGCAGCAGCTCGATGTGCGTGAAGCCCATGTCGCGCGCATAGGGCACGAGCTGGTCGGCCAGCTCGCGGTAGTCCAGCCATTCATGGCCGTTCTTGCGCCGCCACGAGCCAAGGTGCACTTCGTAGATGCTCATCGGCGCATGGCGGCCGTTGGCGGCGGCGCGCCCGGGCGGCATGGCCACCGGCGCTGGCAGCGGCGCCACCACGCAGGCGGTTTCGGGCCGCAGGCGCGCGGAGAAGGCGAAGGGGTCGGCCTTGCGCAGCACCTCGCCCTCCGCCGAGAGAATCTCGAATTCGTAGCTGTCGCCTGTGGCCACCTGCGGCGCAAAGATTTCCCACACGCCGCATTCACGGCGCAGCCGCATCATGTGGCGCCGGCCGTCCCAGTTGTTGAAGTCTCCGACCACCGACACGCGCCGCGCATTGGGCGCCCAGACCGCAAAGGCCACTCCCTTCACGCCGTCGATCTCGCGCAGATGCGCGCCCAGCCGCTCCCAGGGCCGCAGGTGCGTGCCCTCCGCCAGCAGCCACACGTCCGTTTCGCCGAGCACGAAAGGAAAGCGGTAGGGGTCGTCGAGCCGCGAGGTGTGCGTGCCCCAGTCGACCTGAAACGAATAGCCCAGAAGCGCCTCGGCCGCCGGCACAAGACCCGTGAACAGGTCGGAGCCTTCATGCCGCGACAGCACGGACAGCGGCCAGCCCGTGCGCGTGTGCATCACGGCCACGCTCTGCGCGCCCGGCAAGAGCGCGCGCACCTCCAACCCGTCGCGTGTCTCGTGAGGACCCAGCACCGCGAACGGGTCGCCATGCTCGGCGCGCATCAGCGCGTGGACTTCGCGTTCGGGCAGTTCCATCGGGGGCATGTCCTTCAAATCTATTCTTGTTCGCCAGTGGGTCGGCCGAAAAAGACGCCATAGGGCGCGAGCCTCAGCATGCGCCTTTTTTCGCCATCGGCCTGCACGCGCGCGTCGGCCGACGGCGGATGCGGATGGCCCGGCAGCGGTTCGAGCGGCTCGCGCAGCGCGACGGACACGGACTCGCCCCCAAGGTTGAAGATCGCCTGCAGCGACCGGTTCCCGTCGCGCCGCTCGAACCACAGTACCGGCTCGGGCGCATCGAAGAAAGCGATGCTGCCCGTGCGCAGCAGCGGCTGGCTGCGGCGCCAGCGCAGCAGCGCACGGCTGAATGCGAGCATCGAGTCGGGGTCGCTGGTCTGGCGATCGACGGCCAGCGGCAAGTGGCGGCCGTGGACCGGCAGCCACGGCCCGCCGGTCGTGAAGCCGGCGTGCAGCTCGTCTGCCTTCCAGGGCATGGGCGTGCGGCAGCCGTCGCGGCCCTTGAACTCGGGCCAGAACGCGCGGCCATACGGGTCTTGCAGCAGTTCGAACGGCACCTCGGCCTCGGGCAGGCCCAGTTCCTCGCCCTGGTAGATGCTGGCGCTGCCGCGCAGCGTGAGCAGCAGCGTGAGCCAGAGCCGGTCGCGCCGGGTGTCTTCGGGCGCACCGCCGCTCCAGCGCGTGGCCACGCGCGGCACGTCGTGGTTGGATACGGCCCAGCAGCCCCAGCCGCCCGTGGGCGCGAGGGCATGGTCGAGCGTCTCGACCTGGTGGCGCAGATGGCTGGCGCTGTGCTCGGCCGTCAGCAGGCTGAAGCTGTAGGCCAGGTGCAGGCGTTTGCCCAGCTCGGTGTACTGCGCCATGACGGGCGGCGCATTCTCGTCGCCCACTTCGCCGAGCGCGACGGCGCCGTAGCCGTCTAGGAGCTGGCGCAGGCTTTCGAGAAAGAGCAAGTTCTCCGTCTGGCTCTTGTCGTACAGGTGCTGCTGCATCGCGTAGGGGTTGTCGGCCCGCACGGTGCTCACTTCATCGACTAGCGCGGCAGTGGCCGGCGGGTTGTCGCGCAAGAGCGCATCGTGAAACTGGTGGTTGCAAGCATCGAAGCGGAAGCCGTCCACGCCGCGTTCGCACCAGAAGCGCACTTCGCCGAGCAATGCTTCCTGCACCTCGGCGCAATGAAAGTTGAGGTCTGGCTGTTCCTTGAGGAAGCTGTGCAGGTAGTACTGCCGGCGGCGCGAATCCCATTGCCAGGCCGAGCCGCCGAACACCGAGAGCCAGTTGGTGGGCGGCGTGCCGTCGGGTCGCGCATCGGCCCACACGTACCAGTCGGCCTTGGGGTTGTCGCGGCTCGAGCGGCTTTCGGCGAACCAGGCGTGCTCGTCGGAGGTGTGCGAGAGCACCTGGTCGATGATGATCTTCAGGTCCAGCGCATGGGCGCGCGCCAGCATCTCGTCGAAATCGGACAAGGTGCCGAAGATCGGGTCGACGTCGCGGTAGTCGGACACGTCGTAGCCGAAGTCCTTCATCGGCGAGCGAAAGAAGGGCGACACCCAGATCGCATCGACCCCCAGGCCGGCGACGTGCTCGAGCCGTGAGGTGATGCCGGGAAGGTCGCCGATCCCATCGCCGTTGCTGTCCATGAAGCTGCGCGGGTAGATCTGGTAGATCACCGCGCCGCGCCACCATTCGCTGTTGCTGCCGTGATTGCTGCGCATGCTGTCCCTGTGGTCTGAAAATCATTGTGGCATGCGAGATCCGGGCCTGATCCATGCAAGGCCCGGCCGGCGTTCCCCAAAAAAGCTTTCTACACTGGGCGCGGGTTTTCAAAAATGTGAACCCTGGCTTTCAGTTCCGCTTTCGCAAGATGACAACCGACTCCGCTTCCCCCGCACTTTCTCCATCGCCAGAAGGCCTTGCCGTGCTCGAACAGCGGCTTGCCAAGGATCTGGAGTGCCTCGGCTGGCCCGCGCGCGCCTGGCTGCCCGTTTGCGAGCACGCGGGCCAGCCGGTGCTGGACGTGGCCATCATCGGCGGCGGGCAGGCGGGCCTGGCGGCTGCCGCGGCCCTGGCGCAGCAAGGCATCCGGGCCGTGGTTTTCGACCGCTCGCCGGCGGGCAACGAAGGCCCGTGGGCGACCACGGCGCGCATGGAAACCCTGCGTTCCCCCAAGGAATTGACCGGGCCTGCGCTGGGCCTGCCCGCGCTGACCTTCCGCGCATGGTTCGAGGCCCAGTTCGGCGCCGAAGCCTGGGAGGCGATGGACAAGATTCCGCGCCTGCAGTGGATGGACTATCTGTCCTGGTACCGGCGCGTGATGAACGTGGACGTGCGCAACGACACCGCCGTCACCGCGATTCGTCCGCTGCCCGATGCGGCGCTGGTGCGGCTGGATCTGCGCACGCCCACCGGAACGCAGCGCGTACTGGCGCGCCGCGTCGTTCTGGCCACAGGCCGCGACGGGCTTGGCGGCCCCGCCGTTCCCGCCTTCGTCAACGCGCTGCCGCGTTCGCAATGGGCGCACTCGTCTGACGCCATGGACTACGGCAAGCTCGCCGGGCTGCGCGTGGGCGTGATCGGCGCGGGGTCGTCGGCCATGGACAGCGCAGCCACCGCACTCGAATGCGGTGCGCACAGTGTCGAGCTGCTGATCCGCCGGCCCGACCTGCCGCGCGTCAACAAGGGCAAGGGTGCCGGCGTGCCGGGCCTGACGCAGGGCCATTACGACCTGCCCGATGCGTTCAAATGGCGCATCCGCCACTACATCAACGTGGCCAACGTGCCGCCGCCGCATGGCAGCACGCTTCGCGTCTCGCGGTTCCCGAACGCGTTCTTCAACTTCGGCTGCCCCGTGCTCTCAATCGAGCCGCAGGGCACGTCGATGCGCGTGGCCACACCCAAGGGCGAGTTCGTGTTCGACTTCCTCATTGTTTCGACTGGTTTCAAGGTCGACTGGAACAGCCGTCCCGAGTTCGACGTCATCGCACCGCACGTGCGCACGTGGAAGGACCGCTTCGTGCCGGCGCCCGGTGACGAAGACCAGGAGCTGGCCGATTCGCCCGATCTCGGGCCGGCGTTCGAATTCCAGCCGCGCGCGGCGGGCAAATGCCCGGGGCTCGACCGCATCCATTGCTTCTGCTACCCCGCGGCGCTGTCGCACGGCACGGTGTCGGGCGACATTCCCGCCATCAGCGAAGGCGCCAGGCGGCTCGCAGGCGGCATGGCCAGCCTGTTCTACCGCGAAGACTTCGAGCATCACTTTGCCAACCTCGAGGCCTACAGCGAGCCCGAACTGTTCGGCGACGAATGGGTGCCCGCACCGCCGCCAGACGAACGGACCTGAATTGCAGACCCTCATTTTTCGAAGCGCATGACAACTTCCTACAACCCATCTCCTCCGCTCGACGTGATCGACGCCACGGTGCCCCTGGCGCCGAGCCAGGCCACCCGCACGCTGCGGCTGCAGCGCGACAAGGTCGTGGCGGCCACGCAGGGCAGCTACGACGCGATGTTTTCGCCCTCGGTCGAGGGCCTGTCCGTCGCCGAACGCCTGCTGGTCGCGCTGCACGCCTGCAGCGTCTCCAAAGCCGCGACGCTTGCCGCGCATTACCGCGAGCGCTTGCTGGCCGAGGGCGCGGACCGCGAGCTGGTCGCGGCCGTGGGAAGCGGCGCCCCGGTGGCGGATGCGCGGCTGCGCACGGTGCTGGCATTCACTGCCAGTCTGATCGAGCGTCCCATCGAGGGCGACAAGGCCTCGGTCGACGCGCTGGCCGAGGCGGGGCTTTCGACGCCCGCCATCGTCGCGCTGGGTCAGCTGATCGCCTTCTTGTCCTACCAGATCCGAGTGGTCGCGGGTCTGCAGGCGCTGGCCGCCGCGGAGGTATCGCCATGACCACGCCAATCCGCATCAAGGGCTTCACCAACGAGGTGCTGAGCTGGAAGCCCTGGCTCGACCCAGTCGACGTCGGCACGGCCACGCCGGCCCAGCTGGCTGCGCTCGACGAAATGAGCCCGCAGGCGCGCACCTCGCCCTATTTCCTGGTGCTGGCGCACCAGCCCGAAATGCTGCTGCAGCGCTCGATCGCCTTCAACGCGATCATGTTCGCGCCGGGCGGCATGCCGCGGGCCGAACGCGAGCTGGGCGCCACGGTGGAGTCGCGCGTCAATGGCTGCGTGTACTGCGCCTCGGTGCATGCGCAACGCTTCGAGCAGCTTGCGAAGCGCAACGACGTGATCTCCCAGGTGTTCGAGGAGCCGGCTTCCGCGGGCACCACGGCGCGCGAGAAAGTGATCGTCGAATTTTCGATTCGCCTCGGCGCCGAGCCCGGCAAGGTGTCGGCCGATGACGTCCGCATGCTGAAGGAAGTGGGCCTGGCCGAGCTCGAGATCCTCGACCTGATCCATTCGGTGGCACTCTTTGCCTGGGCCAACCGCCTGATGCTCAACCTGGGCGAGCCGGTCTTTCCGGCAGCCGCCTGAGCCTCGACGTCACAGGCGGGCGAGCAGCCCGGCGATTGTTTCATTCGCCAGGCCGAGCGGCGCCAGCAGGTCGTTCTGCTCCCGGTAGTCGATGCCGTTGACCAGCGAGGCGGCATCCACGATGGTGCGCGTCGCGGGCGTCGGCACGCCGGCGATCAACCCCAGCGCTTCCACGAAGGCGAGACCGTAGGGCATGTCCTCGGACACAAAGCGGGTGTCGGTGCTCACCGGACCGGGTGGGCCGCCGCGCTTCGCATGCAGTTCGGCCGCAATGTCTTCGAGCCGCGTCGACGTGGTGCCAAAGGAGCGCGCAAAGTGCTCCTCGATCGGCCCGAGTTCAATGCCAAAGGCTTGAGCCACGGCGCGCCGTTCCAGGTCCAGCGCCTCGATTGCGCGGGATACCCCGGGCGTCATGCAGTGGTACTGCGGCCAGTTTTCGGCGCGTTCGATGCGGGTCCAGTTGAAGACCGCCAGCGGGCCGTGGGACTGCGGGTTGACGTTGGCCAAGGCACTGGCGAGCGTGTTGTCCTGCGCGAAGAAACTGCCGCCGAACAGCGCGGTGCACAGATCGAGCACTTTCGCAATGTCGGCGCTCGGCAGGGCGGATACGCCGACCGCCTTGCGCCGTGTCATCACCCGCACCTGCGTGGCCGACTCGCGGCGCGCGGTCAGCACCGTCGTGCCAAAGCTCGCAACCGCGATCCGCAGGCCTGCGTGCCGTGCGTTTTCGTAAAGATAGAGCGACGACAGCGAAGCCATCGAGCTGACGATCACCGCCTGCCCATCACGCAGACAGGGCAAAAGTGCATCCATCACGCGCCGGTGGCCGTTGACGGGCAGCGCGAGCAGCAGCACGTCCGAGGCATGGCAAAGCTGCGCCGCGTCGTCGGCCACTTCGACCGTGACGCTGCGTGGCAGCACGCCGCTCGCTTCAAGCGGCTGCGTGCGCAACGCCTCGGCACCCTGGCCGCCGGGCGACCAGAGCGTGACGCTATGGTCCATTTGCCGCAGCCACGCCGCGCTGCCCAGGGCAATGGCCCCGGTACCCGCGATGCCGACCCGATACAGGCCGCCCGCCACCGTCATCCTGCGGGCCCCCTTCGCGAACACCGCGGAACCGGCTCTGCCGGGCCGCCGGTGTTGCCCCCGGTGAGGGGGAGGGAGAAGCGACACAAAGTGCGCGAAGCCTGGGGGAGAGCCACGTCAATCAACTTTGATCCCGCCCTGCTTGATCACCTTGGCCCAGCGCTGGCTGTCTTCCGTGATCACCTTGCCCAGCGCCGCGCCGCCGCCACAGGTGTTCACCGCCCCAAGCTGCGCAAAGCGCTGTTTGGTTTCGGGCAGGTTGCACACCTCGACCAGCGCCGCGGAAAGCTTCTCCACGATGGCTGCCGGCATGCGTGCGGGCGCCATCACGCCGACCCACACCGGCACGTCCATACCCTTGAGGCCGGCCGCATCGGCGACCGTGGGCGGCGTGCCGAGGCTGGGCAGGGCGGCGCGCGAGAAGGTGCCGAGCACCCGGGCCTTGCCGCTCGCGACCATCGGCTCGATGGAGGCGGCGCTGGTAACGATCAGGGCCACCTGGCCGCCCAGCAGGTCGGTCAGGGCAGGTGCCGCCCCGCGGTAGGGCACGTGCAGCAGGTCCACGCCGGCCGCCTGGGCCAGCAGCGCGCCCGTGAGATGCGACACCGTGCCGTTTCCCGTGGAGGCATAGGTCACCTGCCCGGGCTTGGCCTTGGCGTCGCGCAGCACGTCGGCCAGGGTCTTGTAGGGACTTTCGGTGCGCACGGCGATCGTCATGGGCGTGTCGCCGACCAGGGCCACCGGCGCCAAGTCGTGTGCGGGGTCGTAGGGCAGCTTGGCTTGCAGATGGGGCGCGATGGTGATGGCGCCACCCGTGGCCAGCAGCACGGTGGCGCCGTCGGTCGCCTTGGCCACGGCATCGGCCGCCACGATGCCGCCTGCGCCCGCCTTGTTGTCCACGATCACCGTGCCGCCGAGTTTCTCGGTGAGCTTCGCGCCCAGGTAGCGGGCGATCACGTCCTGCGCCCCGCCGGCGGCAAAGGGCACGACGATACGCAACGGTTTGTCGTTCGCCTGCTGCGCCCTAAGGGGCGTGGCAGTGGCAAGACAGGCCGCGAGGCCCAGGGCAAGGTGTTTCCAGAGCAATTTCATGGCGTTTTTCCATCGGCGTCACTCGGCAGGCGACACGAACTGCGCGAAGACTGGGGGCAAGTCTAGTCCGGCGCGATAATCCGCCTTCCCCGGCCGCTCCGAGCCGGGCTCTGCCGAACCGTCATGAACCCCAGCTACAAACCCAGCGACGTCGAGTCCGCTGCCCAGGCGCAATGGAGCGCCGCCGATGCCTACCGCGTCACCGAGGACGCGAGCCGCAAGAAGTACTACGCCTGCTCGATGCTGCCGTACCCCAGCGGCAAGCTGCACATGGGACATGTGCGCAACTACACCATCAACGACATGCTCACGCGCTACCTGCGCATGAGTGGCTACAACGTGCTCATGCCCATGGGCTGGGACGCCTTCGGCCTGCCGGCAGAGAACGCGGCGCTCAAGAACGGCGTTCCTCCGGCCAAGTGGACCTACGAGAACATCGACTACATGCGCGGTCAGCTCCAGGCCATGGGCCTGGCGATCGACTGGAGCCGCGAGATCGCCACCTGCGATCCCTCGTACTACAAGTGGAACCAGTGGCTGTTCCTGAAGATGCTCGAAAAGGGCATTGCCTACCGCAAGACCCAGGTGGTGAACTGGGACCCGGTCGACCAGACCGTGCTGGCCAACGAGCAGGTGATCGACGGCAAGGGCTGGCGCACCGGCGCCACGGTCGAGCGCCGCGAGATCCCCGGCTACTACCTGAAGATCAGCGACTACGCCGAAGAGCTGCTCGAGCACACCCAGCACAAGCTGCCGGGGTGGCCCGAGCGCGTCAAGCTGATGCAGGAGAACTGGATTGGCAAGAGCGAAGGCGTGCGCTTCGCCTTCACGCATGAGATCAAGGACGCGAGCGGCAAGCTGATCCAGGACGGCCGCATGTACGTGTTCACCACGCGCGCCGACACCATCATGGGCGTCACCTTCTGCGCCGTGGCGCCCGAGCATCCGCTGGCCGCACATGCCGCCACGCTCGATCCGAAGGTCGCGGCCTTCATCGAGGAGTGCAAGGCCGGCGGCACCACCGAGGCCGAGCTCGCCACGCAGGAGAAGAAGGGCGTGCCCACGGGCCTGACCGTGACGCATCCGATCACCGACGAACAGGTGCCGGTGTGGGTGGGCAACTACGTGCTCATCAACTATGGCGACGGCGCCGTGATGGGCGTGCCCGCGCACGACGAGCGCGACTTCGCCTTTGCCAACAAGTACGGCATCGAGATCATCCAGGTGGTGCTGGTCGACGACGAGCCGCACTTCGACTATCACAAGTGGCAGGACTGGTACGGCGACAAGCAGCGCGGGGTGACCATCAACTCCGACAACTTCAGCGGCATGACCTACAGGGAGGCCGTGGCCGCCGTGGCGCATGCACTGAGCCAGAGGGGTTTGGGCGAGATGCAGACCACCTGGCGCCTGCGCGACTGGGGCGTGAGCCGCCAGCGCTACTGGGGCACGCCGATCCCGATCATCCATTGCGACGAACACGGCGCGGTGCCGGTCCCCGAGAAGGACCTGCCCGTGGTGCTCCCGACCGACTGCGTGCCCGACGGCTCGGGCAATCCGCTCGCCAAGCACGAAGGCTTTCACGCCGGCGTGGTGTGCCCCGTGTGCGGCAAGGCCGCGCGGCGCGAGACCGACACGATGGACACCTTTGTCGATTCGTCCTGGTACTTCATGCGCTACTGCGATCCGAAGAACGACCAGGCCATGGTCGCCGAGGGCGCCGACTACTGGATGCCGATGGACCAGTACATCGGCGGCATCGAGCACGCGATTCTTCACCTGCTGTATGCGCGCTTCTGGACCAAGGTGATGCGCGACCTGGGCCTCGTGAAAGCCGACGAGCCGTTCAGCAAGCTGCTCACGCAGGGCATGGTGCTCAACCACATCTTCTACAAGCGCAACGAGAAGGGCGGCAAAGACTACTTCCCGCCCTCGGAAGTGACACCCGCGCTCGATGCGCAAGGCCGCATCACAGGCGGCACCACTGCCGATGGCATCAAGGTCGAGTACGGCGGCGTCGGCAAGATGGGCAAGAGCGAGCGCAACGGCGTCGACCCGCAGGACCTGATCGAAAAGTACGGCGCCGACACCGCGCGCCTGTACACCATGTTCACCGCGCCGCCCGAAGCCACGCTCGAGTGGAACGACGCGGCCGTCGAAGGCAGCTATCGCTTCCTGCGCCGGGTCTGGAACTTCGGCGTCGCTCAATCCGACGTGCAGCCCGCGGCAATCAAGGGTCAGTCCTTCGGCAAGGCCGCCCAGGCGCTGCGCCGTGAAGTGCATACCGTGCTGCGCCAGGTGGATTACGACTACCAGCGCATGCAATACAACACGGTGGTGTCGGGCGCGATGAAGCTGCTCAACGCACTCGAAGGCTTCAAGCCTGACGGCAGTTCTTCCGACGCCGCCGCGCTGCGCGAAGGCTTGGGCATCCTGCTGCGCTGCCTCTATCCCGCCACGCCGCACATCGCCTACCAGCTCTGGCAGCAGCTCGGCTACGACAAGGAGTTGGGCAATCTGCTCGATGCACCCTGGCCGGTGGTCGACGTCGGCGCGCTCGAGCAGGACGAGATCGAACTCATGCTCCAGGTCAATGGCAGGCTGCGCGGCGCGCTGCGCGTGCCGGCAGGCGCCTCCAAGGCCGAGATCGAGGAACTCGCGCTGTCGTGCGACGACTTCGTCAAGTTCGCCGAAGGTGCGCCGCCCAAGCGCGTCATCGTGGTTCCCGGGCGCCTGGTCAACGTGGTCATTTGAAAAACGACAGAAGCATGAACAATCGCAACGCCTCGCTGCTGCCGCGCCGCAGCTTTCTCATGGGTGTCGCCGCGGCGGGCGCCAGTCTCGGCCTGGCCGGCTGCGGCTTCGAACTGCGCAAGGCGCCTGTGTTTGCGTTCAAGACGCTGTCGGTATCGGGCAATTCGGAACTGATCAACCGGCTGCGGCGCGAAATGCGCGCCGCGGGTACCGTCACGCTGGTGCCGGCCGCCGAGGCGCAGACCGCCGACGCGATCCTCGAGATCCTGGGCGAGAACCGCGACCGCTTCGTGATCTCGACCAATTCCTCGGGCCTGCTGCGCGAGCTGCAGCTGCAATTGCGCGTCCGCTTCAGCCTGCGCACGCCGGGCGGCAAGGTGCTGCTGGCGCCCACTGAGGTTTCGCAGACGCGCGACCTGAGCTTCAACGAAACCAACGCGCTCGCCAAGGAAGGCGAGGCCGAGCTGTTGTACCGCGACATGCAGGCCGACATCGCGCAGCAGCTGATGCGCCGCCTGGCGGCCGTCAAGGAACTCTAAGCCGAGGCCCCTGCCCTGCGATGCAACTTGCCAGCGCCCAACTGGGCTCCCATCTGCAGAAGGGGCTGAAGTCCCTCTACACGATCCACGGCGACGAGCCGCTGCTCGCGCAAGAGGCGGCGGACGCCATTCGTGCCGCGGCGCGCATGCAGGGCTATACCGAGCGCAGCTCCTACACCGCGGCCGGCGCGCACTTCGACTGGAGTGCGGTGCTGGCGGCCGGCGGCTCGCTCTCGCTCTTTGCCGACAAGCAGATCGTCGAGATCCGCATTCCCTCGGGCAAGCCCGGCAAGGACGGCAGCACCGCGCTGCAGCAGCTGGCCGAAGCGGCACAAGGCAACGACAGCACGCTCACCTTGGTGATGCTGCCGCGGCTGGACAAGGCCACGCGCACCGGCGCCTGGTTTTCGGCGCTCGAGAACAATGGCGTCACCCTGCAGGTGGACCCGATCGAACGCGCCGCGCTGCCGCAATGGATCGCGCAGCGCCTGGGTCTGCAGGGCCAGCGCGTCATGCCGGGCGACGAAGGGCAGCGCACGCTGCAGTTCTTTGCCGATCGCGTCGAAGGCAACCTGCTGGCCGCGCATCAGGAAATCCAGAAGCTCGCCTTGCTGCACCCCGCGGGCGAGCTGAGTTGGGAGCAGGTCGAAGGCGCGGTCAACAACGTGGCGCGCTATGACGTGTTCAAGTTGTCCGAGGCCGTGCTGGCGGGCAACCCGCAGCGCGTGGCGCGCATGCTCGACGGCCTGCAGGCCGAGGGCGAGGCCGAGGTGCTGGTGCACTACACGCTGGCCGAGGACATCCGCGCGCTCAAGCGTGTGAAGGACGCCATGGCCTCGGGCCGACCGCTGCCCATGGCGCTGCGCGAAAACCGCATTTGGGGTCCGCGCGAGCGCGCCTTCGAACGCGTGCTGCCGCGGCTGGACGACCGCATGCTGGCGAGGCTGCTGCGCGCCGCACATGTGGTGGACGGGATCTGCAAGGGGCTGAAGCAGCCGGATTGGCCTGCGAGCGGCTGGCAGGCGCTGCAGCGCCTGGCACTGATGCTGTGCCGCGCTTGCAGCAGCGCGGCTCTTGCTCCCTCTCCCTCCGGGAGAGGGTTGGGGTGAGGGCCGGCGGCCTTCATCACATCGCGCGTTTTCGATTGCCGCGGCCCTCACCCTAGCCCTCTCCCGGAGGGAGAGGGGACAACTCCCGAAGGGGGCAAAGCCAAGGGTTGATCCAAATGCAGGAAAATGCCGCGATGAATGCGTTCAACGTCAGCGAGCACATGCAGGCCCTGGGCCTGCAGGCAAAAGCCGCTGCATTCCTCATGGCCCGTGCGGATGCAGCTACCAAAAACAGAGCATTGAAGGCGCTGGCCCGGCGCCTGCGCGAAGCCGGCCCGGCCTTGGCCGAAGCCAACGAGAAAGACCTCTCGCGCGCCACGGCAGCCGGCCTTTCGGCGCCGATGGTCGACCGGCTCAAGCTCACGCCCAAGGTCATCGAGACCGTGGCCCTGGGCTGCGAGCAGCTGGCCGGCATGGCCGACGTGATCGGCGAGATCATCGGCATGAAGCAGCAGCCCAGCGGCATTCGCGTGGGCCAGATGCGCGTGCCGATCGGCGTCTTCGGCATGATCTACGAGAGCCGCCCCAACGTAACCATCGAGGCCGCGAGCCTCGCCATCAAGAGCGGCAACGCGGCCATCCTGCGCGGCGGCTCCGAAGCCATCGAGTCGAACAAGGCACTGGCGCTTCTGGTGTCCGGAGCGCTGTCCGAAGCCGGTCTGCCGATCGATGCGGTGCAGCTGGTGCAGACCACCGACCGCGAGGCCGTGGGCCGGCTGATCGCCATGCCCGAATTCGTGGACGTGATCATTCCGCGTGGCGGCAAGGGCCTCATCGAGCGCATCAGCCGCGATGCCAAGGTGCCGGTCATCAAGCACCTCGATGGCAACTGCCATGTGTATGTGGACGACACGGCCGAGTTCGAAATGGCGCTGCGCATCGTCGACAACGCCAAGACACAGAAATACAGCCCCTGCAACGCGGCCGAAGGCCTTTTGGTGTCAGCCGCGGTGGCGGAAGATTTCCTGCCCCGCATCGCCGCCATCTTCGCGGCCAAGGGCGTCGAGATGCGCTGCGACCCGGTCGCGGCCCGCATCCTGCGCGCGGACGACACCCTCGGCTCGGGCGCAAGAATCGTCGATGCGGTCGAGTCCGACTGGTCCGAGGAATACCTTGCCGCCGTGATCAGCATCAAGGTGGTCGAAGGGGTCGACGAGGCCATTGCGCACATCAACCGCTACTCGAGCCATCACACTGATGCCATCGTCACGCGCGACCACGTGCATGCGCAGCGTTTCCTGCGCGAGGTCGATTCGGCCAGCGTCATGGTCAATGCGAGCACCCGCTTCGCGGACGGTTTCGAGTTCGGCCTGGGGGCCGAGATCGGCATCAGCACCGACAAATTCCACGCGCGCGGACCGGTCGGCATCGAAGGGCTCACCTCGCTCAAGTACGTGGTGCTGGGGCAGGGCGAAGTGCGCAGTTGATGCCTGGAGAGCAGGCGGACTGAACCAAGTCCGCCGTACGTAGTCTTGTCATTGGGGCGGCCACCCCCAAATCCTACAATTCCGCTCTACCTTTCAAGTACAAAACCAACAAGGCCGCCGCATGGTTCCGCATCTCGTCACCGCCCTGACCGGCCCGATCAACGAACTGGAGCAGCGGGTACTCGACTCGACGCCCGCGATCGAGCGCTGGTTCCGGCTCGAATGGATGGAGCACACGCCGCCGTTCTACAGCGCGGTCGACATCCGCAACGCCGGCTTCAAGCTGGCGCCGGTCGACACCAACCTGTTCCCCGGCGGCTGGAACAATCTCACCAAAGAGATGCTGCCTCTCGCGGTGCAGGCCGCGCAGGCCGCCATCGAAAAGATCTGTCCGGAAGCGCGCAACCTGCTCGTCATTCCGGAGAACCACTCGAAGAACACCTTCTATCTCGCCAACGTCGCGCAGCTGGTGCGCATCTTCCACATGGCGGGACTCAACGTGCGCGTGGGCTCCATCGATCCGGCGATCAAGTCGCCCAAGAAGATCGAACTGCCCAACGGCGACACGGTGTGCCTGGAGCCCGTGGTGCGCAGCAAGCGCCGCCTGGGCCTGAAGAATTTCGACCCCTGCACCATCCTGCTCAACAACGAGCTGTCGGCCGGCACGCCGGGCATCCTCGAAGACTTGCACGAGCAATATTTGCTGCCGCCGCTGCACGCGGGCTGGTCGGTGCGGCGCAAGAGCAACCACCTGCACAGCTACGAAGAGCTGTCCAAGCGCTTTGGCAAACTGCTGGGCATCGATCCCTGGTTGATCAACCCCATTTATGCGCGGGGCGATAGCGTCGATTTCGCCGAAGGCCGTGGCATCGACGTGCTGACCAGCCACGTAGATGCGGTGCTGACCAAGGTCCGTCGCAAGTACAAGGAATACGGCATCAACGAAAAGCCATTCGTCGTCGTGAAGGGCGATACCGGCGCCGAAGGTCCGGGCGTGATCACGATCCACGATGCCAAGGAGGTCGAGGCCCTGGTCGGCAAGCCGCGCGGCGCTTCGTTGGGCAAGGCTGCCGGTGCGGCCAGGGAACTGCGCGAGCCAGGCGAGGTGATCGTGCAGGAAGGCGTGCTGACCAACGAGCGGGTGCACAACGGCGTGGCCGAGCCGGTGGTCTACATGATGGATCGCTACGTGGTGGGCGGCTTCTACCGCGTGCATGCCGAGCGCAATCCGGACGAGAACCTGAAATCGCCGGGCGCGAGCTTCGTGCCGCTGGCTTTTTCAGAAAGTGCGCATCTGCCGCAGCCTGGCGCCAAGCCTGGTGCGAGCGCACCGAACCGCTTCTACATGTATGGCGTGGTGGGGCGTTTGGCCATGGTGGCAGCCAGCTACGAGATGGAAGCCACCGATCCGGACGCCGAAATCTACGAATGATTTTCGGGGGCGGCTTGCGGCGGCGGCGGTCGGCGGCAAAATAGCGGCCCCACAGCAAAGGAAAGAAAAGGGCGGAAGGGAAGTGCGCAGCGACTGGACATTGATTCCACCGCTGCCGCGTCTCGATGCGTGTGACTTCCTGTTACGCGCTTGCAGCCTGCCCTTTTTCCCATCGACTTCGTGTCACCTCCCAAATCAACTTCCGCCGCCGCCTTGATCATCGGCGCCATCGGTGTCGTCTATGGCGACATCGGCACCAGCGTGCTGTATGCAGTCAAGGAAGTGTTCGGCCACGGCCACCTGCCTTTCACCGTCGAAAACGTCTACGGCATCTTGTCGATGTTCTTCTGGACGCTCACCGTCATCGTGTCGATCAAGTACGTGGTGCTGGTGCTGCGGGCCGACAACGAAGGCGAGGGCGGCCTGGTCGCGATGCTGGCGCTGGCCTCGCGCGCGGTGTCCGACAAACCCAGGCTGCGCCACGTGCTGCTGCTGGTGGGCATCTTCGGCACCTCGCTTTTCTATGGCGACGGCGTCATCACGCCGGCGATCTCGGTGCTTTCCGCTGTGGAAGGCCTCGAAGTGATATCGCCCCAATTCACGCACTACGTGCTGCCGGTCACCTTGGTGGTGCTGTTCGGCCTTTTCGTGGTGCAAAAGCGCGGCACCGCGGGCATCGGCAAGTTCTTCGGCCCGATCACCCTGGCATGGTTTCTGGCCATTGCCGTGCTCGGCGTGTCGCAGATCGTCCACCACCCCGAGATCCTCAAGTCGCTGAACCCGTGGTTCGCGCTGAAGTTCATGTGGGACAACCCAGGCACCGCCTTCATCCTGCTGGGCGCCACGGTGCTGTGCGTGACGGGGGCCGAAGCGCTTTATGCCGACTTGGGCCACTTCGGCAAGCGGCCGATCCGCGTGGCCTGGTTCACGGTCGTGATGCCCGCGCTCACGCTCAACTACTTCGGCCAGGGTGCACTGCTGCTGGAGAACCCCGAAGCCGTGAAGAACCCGTTCTTCATGATGGCGCCTGAATGGGCGCTCGTTCCGCTAGTGCTGCTGGCCACGGCGGCCACGGTCATCGCGTCTCAAGCGCTCATTACCGGCGCCTTCAGCGTCACGCGCCAGGTCATCCAGCTGGGCTACCTGCCGCGCCTGAACATCGAGCACACGAGCGTGCGCACGGCGGGGCAGATCTACATTCCGCTGGTCAACTGGGGCCTGTTCGTGGCCATCGTGCTGGCGGTGGTCATGTTCCGTTCGTCGAGCAGCCTGGCCGCGGCCTACGGCATTGCGGTGACCACCGACATGCTCATCACCACGGTGCTGACCTTCTTCGTGATCCGCTACGCGTGGAAGCTGCCGCTGGCGCTGTGCATTGCATCGACCGCGGCTTTCTTCGTGGTCGACTTCCTGTTCTTCGCATCGAACCTGCTCAAGCTGTTCGAAGGCGGCTGGTTCCCGCTGGTGATCGGCGGCGCGGTGTTCACGCTCATGATCACCTGGAAGGAAGGCCGGCGCCTGATGGGCGAGGTGCAGCGCGCCGATGCCATCGAGCTGCAGGCCTTTCTCGATTCGGTGTTCGAGAACCCGCCCGCGCGCGTGGACGGCACCGCGGTGTTCCTCACCGCAGAGCCCGGCGTGGTGCCCAACGCGCTGCTGCACAACCTGAAGCACAACAAGGTGCTGCACGAGCAGAACCTGTTCGTCACGGTGCGCAACCACGAAGTGCCCTGGATCCCGATGAACAAGCGCATCGAGATCGACGCCCTCGGCCACCATTGCTGGCAGGTCATCGTGCACTACGGTTTCAAGAACGACATCGACCTGCCGCGAGCGCTGGACAACGCGCGAATGCGCGGCTGCCAGCTGGAGCCGATGACGACCAGCTACTTTCTCTCGCGCGACGTCGTCATTCCCACGCTGGGCAGCGGCATGGCGCCGTGGCGCGAAAAGCTGTTCGCCCAGATGCACCACAACGCGAGCGGCGCCGCGGCCTTCCTCGGGCTGCCGAACAACGCGGTGGTCGAGCTCGGGTCGAAGATCGAGATCTGACGGCCGCGCCGCGTCCGCTCAGCCGAAGTCCGCGGGCCGATCCGCCGCCAGCTGCTGCATGTGCAATGCAATCGCGCCCGGCGTGGTGACCCAGATCTCGCCCCGGTCGCGGGCACGTGCGATGTGCGCGAGCGCCGTGCGCAAATGGCGCAGCCGATAGGGCTGGCCCACGATGTAGGGATGCAGCGCAAGCCCCATCACCAGCGGCTGCGCGCGCGACTGCTCCCGCATCTCGTCGAAGTTGTCGACGATCATCGCGCTGAAATCCTTTGCATCCATCAGGCGGCCCACGATCATCGGAATGTCGTTGAGCTCCTGCGGATACGGCACCGACCATATCGAGCCGCCGCCCCGCGTGCGCATGCGCACCGGCTGATCGTCGTGGCACCAGTTGAGCGTGTAGCCGTAGCCGGTCTCGGCCAGCAGGTCGGGCGTGACCGCGCTTTCGGAGATCCACGGCGACAGCCATCCGGCGGGTGCCTGGCCGCTCTCCCGCTGCATGCGCTCGCGGCAGCGCAGCAGCAGCGCGCGTTCGTGCTCCTCATCCAACGTGCCCTGGCGTTCGGCGTTGCTGTGCCCATGGCCGATCAGTTCGTCGCCGCGAGCCACGCAAGCTTGCACCAGCTCCGGGCAGTGGTCGTACAGCGCGGTGTTGACGAGAGCGCCGGTAGGCAGTGCCAGCGCATCGAACAACTCGAGGCAGCGCCACGCGCCGACGCGGTTGCCATATTCGCGCCAGGCGTGGTTCAGTACGTCGGGCTCCGGCGAGGACGGACCGATGCGGGCGCCCAGCCCGTCGCCGAACGCGAAATGCTCGATGTTGAAGCCCAGGTACACGGCCAGCCGTGCGCCATTGGGCCACGCGTAGTCGGGCCGCCGCGTGATGGCGCTGTAGCCGAAGCGGCCGTGCGTGGGAAGCAGGTCGGGCCAGAGTTCCGTCATGCGCCGCGCCTCACAGGACAGCGAGTCCGGCGCGCACCAGCAGCCATTCGGCGCTGTCGTTCCATACGTCCATCTGCACGATGAGTCCGTGCCGCACCACGTAGCGGTCTACATAGCGGTTGCCCTCGAAGGCGGTGCCGTCGGGCCACGCGCCGTACAGCGTGCCAAGGCTGTAGACCACCGTTTCGTCGGGCGTGCCGCCCGCCACCACCTCGGTGCGCTCGATCTTCTTCTTCACCCAGGCGTAGCGCTTCGCGTTGAAGGCCGAGGTGTCGCCCGGTGCATGCATTTCGCGGTTGCCCGTGAAGCGGATGCGGATGCCGGGCGCGGTAAATCGCGAGGCCGACTGGGGATCCGGAATCATCACCAGGCGAAGGAATTCGTCGACCACCTCGGCCGGCGTGGCAGGGAGGGGCGATGCGGGCGCATCAGGCGAAGCGGGCGTGTCCATGGGTTCTCCGGAGATGGCCACGCAGCGCATGGCAAAAGGATGAGGGTGCCAAAGCAAATCTTGCGCCGAATCGCTTCGGCGGTCCGGTCCCGGCGTCCCCGGCACAATGGCCGATGGCGCGCAAAGGCCTCCGCCGGCAAGGGCATCGCCGCTTCCGGCAACATCGCGCCAGACAGCAACATGGCGGCCACACCCGGCGCCGGAAAGACTCCCAGATGAAAAACATTCTCTTCGTCGCCGATCCGCTCGACCACTTCAAGATCTACAAGGACACCACGTTCTCGATGATGCGCGAGGCGCAGCGCCGCGGCCACCGCATCGCGGCCTGCCTGCCGGAAGACCTGCAGTGGGTGTCGGGCGGCATGGTGACGGCCAACGTGCAGCAGATCACGCTCACCGGAGACAGCAAGGTCTGGTATCGCGAGGACATCCGCGAATCGAAGGCGCTGAAAGACTTTGACGCGGTGCTGATGCGCAAGGACCCACCGTTCGACGCCGAGTACATCTACGCCACCCACCTGCTCGAGCAGGCCGAGCGCGAAGGCGCGCGCGTGATCAACAAGCCGCGCGCATTGCGCGACCACCCCGAGAAGCTCGCGATCATGGAGTTTCCGCAGTTCACCACGCCCACGCTGGTCACGCGCAGCGCGCAGGCCGTGCGCGACTTCCATGCCGAACACGGCGACATCATTCTGAAGCCGCTCGACGGCATGGGCGGCATGGGCATCTTCCGCGTCCGGCAGGACGGGCTGAACCTCGGCTCCATCGTCGAAACGCTCAACAAGAACGGCGCCGAAACCATCATGGTGCAGCGCTTCGTGCCGGACATCGTTCAGGGCGACAAGCGCATTCTCATCATCGCGGGCGAGCCGGCGCCCTTCGTTCTGGCGCGCATTCCGCAGGGCTCGGAGGTGCGCGGCAACCTGGCGGCCGGCGGCAAGGGCGTGGCGCAGCCGCTCACGCCGCGCAACCGCGAAATTGCCGAAATCGTGGGACGGACCCTCGCGCCCCGCGGCCTGCTCCTGATCGGCCTCGATGTGATCGGCGACTCGGTGACCGAGATCAACGTGACCAGCCCGACCTGCTTCCAGGAGATCACCGAGCAGACCGGCTTCGACGTACCGGCGATGTTCATCGACGCGCTGGAGGCGCAGCTGGCCGGCGCCTGAGGCCGGCCGGGGGCCCCGGCTCAGAACGGCGCCAGCTGTCCGTCCACGAACACGTGCAGTTCGCCGGGCGCGAACGCGGTCCAGTGCTCGTTGGTGGTGAGCGGCGCGGTCACCACCACCGCCACCCGGTCGTTGGGCGTGGTGTGCTTGGCAAAGTCGATCTCCAGGTCTTCGTCCGACAGCTGCGCGGTGACGAAGGGGTGGCGGCGCTCCACGTACCAGAGGTTCGTCGAGGCGTGGGCCCAGAGCGCCTGGCCGTTCGACAGCATGAAGTTGAAGGTGCCGTGGCCCGCAAGCTGCGGCGCGAGTTCACGCAGCGTGAGCGTGAGTTCCTCGATGCTCGGAACGCCCGCGTGCGACTTGGCCAGTTCCTGCATCAGCCAGCAGAAGGCGTGTTCGCTGTCGGTGTTGCCCACCGGGTGGAAGTTGCCGTGCAGTCGTGGCCTGAAGTCCTTCAGGTCGCCATTGTGGGCAAACACCCAGTAGCGGCCCCACAGCTCGCGCACGAAAGGGTGGCAGTTCTGCAGGTTGATGGCGCCCTGCGTTGCCTTGCGGATGTGCGCAATGACGTTGCGGCTCTGGATCGGGTAGCGCCGGATCAGCTCGGCCACCGGCGACTCGCTCGCCGGCATGTGGTCCACGAAGTGGCGCAGCCCCCTGTCCTCGAAGAACGCGATGCCCCAGCCGTCGGCGTGGTGGTCGGTGCGGCCCCCACGCTGGGCGAAGCCCGTAAAGCTGAAGGTCACGTCCGTGGGCGTGTTGCAGTTCATTCCAAGCAGTTGGCACATGGCGCTATTAAAGCGCGTGTGCCAGCTGCCCGGCGAACCCGCCCGCCCGTTCAGCGCACGAATCGGCCTTCGGGCGTGACGCGGACCATTTCGATGAAGCGTGAGCCGGTGGAGGCGCCGGTCGAAAAGTCGATGTCCATGCCGGCCAGGCGCAGCTTGAGTGCACGCAGCGTTGCGTGCAGGCGCGCGCGCGTCAGGTCGCGCCCGGTGCGCTTGAGCGCCTCGATCATCACCAGGCCGTTCAGGTAGCCCTCGAAGCTGCCGTAGCCCACCGGCACCTGCGCGCGCTCGGCCAGGCGACGGTAGTCGCGGGTCACCATTTCGACTTCTCCCCACGGATAGGGCATGACCTGCGAGATGGCCAGCCCGCTGGCCTGCAGTTGCACCACCTTGGCCGTGACCTCGCCCGGCACGACCGACATGCCATAGAACATCGGCTTGCTGCCGGCCTCGTAGGTGGCCTTGATCACCTCGCCGGCCACCGTGCCGGCCAGGTACATCAGCACGGCCTGCGGACGGCCTTCCGCCAGGGCCTTGCCTCCGGCGGCGGAGGTCGAGCCATCGCCCTTGACCGAGACTGTGGCCGTGGGCACGAGCTTGTGGGTGGACATGGCCGCCTCGATCAGCTTCACCGCCTCGATGCCGCCGGGATTGTCCAGATGGGCAATCGCGATCTTGGTCACGCCGATGGTGACCAGGTGCTCGACCAGCGCCTGCGCTTCGCGTGCGTTGCTTGCGCGCACGAAGTAGGCCGAGCCGTTCACGCTGGCACGTGCGCTGTCGCCCACGCCGTAGCCGCCGACGCTGGGCGCGCCGCTTTGCTGCAGCAGCTTGGATGCGGCGGCCGTGGTACCCGAGCCCACGCAGCCGAAGAAAGCGAACACCTTGTGGTCGTTCAGCAGCTTGCCGTAGTTCTCCAGCGCCTTGTCGGGCTTCAGCTCATCGTCCAGCGCGATCAGCTTGATCTTGCGTCCGCCCACGCCGCCTTGTTCGTTGATGGCGTCGAAAGCCAGCGCCGCGCCGTTGTGCACCACCTTGATCTGCGAGCCGAGCGGGCCGCTCAGGACGGCCGAGCTACCGAGCAGGATCTCGCTGTCGCTCACGCCCGCTTCGGCGGCCTGCGCGGATGACAGACGAGCCAGGCCCGCGGCGAAAACCGCCGTGGAGGCGACGAAACTTCTGCGTTGCATGACTAGCCCATCCCATCATTAACTAACAATATTAACAATTAGAAACGATGGATGCTTAGGTACTACATTGGGAGTTACCCTAGCTGTTTGGTCGGCGCAACTGCCACGCCGCGCATATGGCGAGCGCGCACAGCGCGGCCAGCATCAGGAACACCTCGTCGAAAGCCGCCAGGCGCGCCGGGCTGCTCGCGGCATTCGCGAGGGAATCGCCATGCGCTGCCAGGCGCCACTCGAGCACGATGGCGCACAGGCTCACGCCGGCCGCGCCGCCCAGCATGCGCAGGAAGTTGATCGCGCTGGCGCCCTGCGGAATCAGCGGCTTGGCCAGCGGCCGCATCGAGCCGAGGTTGAGCGAAGGCAGGATGAAGCCCAGTCCGATGCGGCCGATGATGGCAAATGCCACCAGCAGCCACAGCGCGCTGTCGAGCCTGAGCACCATCATCAGCGCGAAGGAGGCCGCCAGCAGCGCCAGGCCGATGCTCACCAGCACCCAGGTCGGCTGCCGGTCGGCCAGCCGGCCCACGCCAGCGATGGTCACGGCCAGCACAATGCCCGCCGGCAGCAGGATGGTGCCCACGTGCGAGGCCGACAGCTTCAGCCCGACCTGCATGTACACGGGCAAGAGGTAGGTCGAGCCGAACAGCGCCGTTCCGTAGATGAAGGCGACCACGCTCCCCATGGCGAATTGGCGGTACTGGAAGAGCCCCAGGTTCATCAGCGGTTCGCCGCCGCCGGCCGCGATCCGGCGCTGCCACCAGATGAAGCCGGCAAACGCCAGCACCGCGCCCGCAAGCAGCAGTCCGGCCTGCAGCGGCGAATCGCCCCGCAGCTCCACGAGGCCGTTCAGCAGGCAAAGGGTGCCAACGGTGCCCAGCGCCAGGCCGCGCCAGTCCAGCCCGCTGCCCCGCGTGGCGGCCACGCCGCCGGGCGCCGTGGTGGGCACGAACTTGTAGGCCAGCCAGAGCGAGGCCAGGCAGAACGGCACCACCATGAAGAAGATCGAGCGCCAGCCGAACAGGTCGACCAGCACGCCGCCGATGCTCGGGCCGAGGGCCGGCGCCAGCACTACGCCCATGCCGAAGATGCCGCTGGCACGCCCTTGCTCATGCGGCTCGAAGGCGCGCAGGATGATGATGGCCGGAATGGGCTGCACCACGCCGGCCGCCAGCCCTTCGGCCACGCGCGCCAGCAGCACCAGCGAGAAGTCGTTCGCCACGCCACCCGCAATGCCGCCCACGAGCAGCAGCGCCATGGTGCCCGCGTAGGTGCGCCGGTAGCCGTAGCGCGACAGCAGCCACGGCGTGGTCAGCATGGAGACGGTCATCGCCACCATGAAGCCTGAGCTCACCCATTGCGCGCGCTCCTGACCCAGCGAAAAGTGATGGCTCATGCCCGGGATCGCCACGTTGACGATGGTCGAGGACATGATCGACGCCATCACCCCCACCATCACCGAGAGCAGCAGGTACCAGCGGTAGCGCGGGCCGTAGCGCTCGCGCATCGTTCCAAGGGTAGGCAGGGCCGGCGGTGCGGCTTCGGGCGGGGGATTGGGGGTCATGAAGCGGCGGCCCGGCCTGGATGCGGGTCCGTCGTCCTACAAGCATATCGGTCTTTGCGCGGCGAGGCATGCGCCCGGGCGCCTCACAATGCATGCGCTGTCACGCCCTGCCCCTCGGAACAACGACATGAACATTCAATCCGGCGCTCCAGCCGACGCTGCCGGTCCGGTCGCGGCGCCCAATCTTGCGTCCGAGCTCGCTGCGCCGACCGTCAGCCGCGCCTACCGCTGCCAGTGCGGTCGTCCGGTGTTTCTGCGCAACAGCCAGTGCCTGGCTTGCGGCACGCCGCTCGGGTACGTGATCGACCGCCTTGGCGTGGTGCCGCTGGCGCCGGTTCGCGGCGAGGCCGAATCCAAGGGTGAAGGCGAAGGAGACGCCGAAGCGAAGATCGACGGAGAAGGCGCAGGCGCAAGCGAGGGCGAGTGCGAGGGCGAGAGCCAAGACGCGGAGCCTGACACCTTCACCGTGTTCGGCAACCCGGATGGCAAACGGTACCGGCGCTGTGCCAACCTCCTGACCGCCGCCAGCTGCAACTGGATGGTGCCGGCGCCGCGCGAAGGCGACGACCCGTCGTTCAACACCGACGGCCTGGTGCCCGGCTACTGCCTGTCCTGCAGCGTCACGCGCACCATTCCGGACCTGTCGTTGGAAAGGAACGGCGAACTCTGGCGCAAGCTCGAGCATGCCAAGCGCAGGTTGATTTCCCAGCTGCTGGCGCTCGGGCTGCCCGTCGTCGGCCGCCGCGCCGATCCGGAAAATGGCCTGGCTTTCGACTTTCTCGGCAACATGCCGGGCGCCCCGCACGTGATGACGGGACATGAACACGGCGTGATCACCCTCAATGCCGAGGAGGCCGAGGATGCGGTGCGTGAACGCATCCGGGCCGAAATGCGCGAGCCCTACCGCACACTGCTCGGCCATTTTCGCCACGAGATCGGCCACTACTACTGGGATCTGCTGGTGCAGCCCACGCCCTGGCTCGATGAGTTCCGCGCGCTCTTCGGCGACGAGCGCGCCGATTACACCGCCGCGCTGCAGAGGCACTACGAACAGGGCCCTCCGCCCGATTGGCCCAACCGTTTCGTGAGCAGCTACGCGAGCATGCACCCGTGGGAAGACTGGGCCGAGACCTGGGCCCACTACCTGCACATGGCCGACACCACCGACACGGCCATGAGCTTTGGCGTGGACGCTACGAACGTGGAGCTTGCGAGCGACTTGTTCACCACCGAAGACCTGTGGCAGCCTGAGCACCCGGGCGCGACCAAGTTCCTGGATTTTCTCAACGGCTGGGTGCTGCTCACCAACGTGCTCAACGAACTCTCGCGCAGCATGGGGCAGCCCGACTATTACCCCTTCGTGCTGCCGCGCGCGGCCGTGGGCAAGCTCCAGTTCATTCATTGCGTGGTCACGCAGCAGCGCGACACCACGTTGTCGGCCGCGGCTGCGCCGGACGTGCCGCTGCCGCCGCAAACCGGACCTGCCGCATCCGCGCCTGGTCCGGCCTCCGTGGCTGCTCCTGCGCCGGCACCTGCACCGGCGCCTGCGCAGTCACAGGCGCAGTGCCAGCAGCAGAGCAGTCCTCAGTCCTGAGGCGCGGCCGCTGCTGCAGGCGTTCCCGCGGCGCAGCGGTTGCAGATGCAGGCCTTGCCGCGCGATGCCTCCGGCAGCGACGCGAGCGGCGCTTTGCGAAAGTCCGTTGCCATGCACCAGCAGGGCGGTTGCGCCTCGCCGGTTTCGCGCGCCACCTCCATTGCGCAGCGGTTCTCTTCGCCGCACAGCGGACAGCGCGTGGCGTCGATCGTGTCCAAGGCGGATGCAGTAGCCATCAGGCGAGCTCGAAAGCCGGCAGCTTCTTTGCCACCGCCACATTGCGCAAGGTGGCGTACACCGGCAGCCCGTTTCGGTAGGCAGGGTAGTCCTCGCCCTCGATCAGCGGCAGCAGGTAGAGCCTGCACTTGTCGGTGATGCCCCAGCCGTCCTCCGAGATGAAGTCGCGCGGCATCGGCTTCTCGACGTTGGCGACCGCATCGAGCGGCGCGCTGCCGATTCGGTAGGCATATGGCACATCGGAGGTGCGTTCGATGGTCGGCATCACGGCGTTGCGGCCTTCCAGCGCGAGCTCGACCGCGCGCTGGCCCAGCTCGTAGGCCTGCTTCACATCGGTGGCCGAGGCAATGTGCCGCGCCGCGCGCTGCAGGTAGTCGGCCACGGCCCAGTGGAACTTGTGGCCCAGCGCGTCCTTGACCATCTGCGCCACCACCGGCGCGGCGCCGCCAAGCTGCGCATGGCCGAACGCGTCGCGCGTGCCCTGCTCGGCCAGGAAGGTGCCATCGGGGTAATGGCAGCCTTCGGACACCACCACCGAGCAGTAGCCGTGCTGCTTCACCAGCTCATCCACGCGCGCCAGAAAGCGCGCCTTGTCGAATTCGATCTCGGGGAACAGCACCACCACCGGAATGCCGTGGTCCGCCGCCAGACCGCCCGCCGCGGCGATCCAGCCCGCATGCCGCCCCATCACCTCGAGCACGAACACCTTGGTGGAGGTGGCCGCCATCGAGCGCACGTCGAACGAGGCTTCGAGCGTGGACACCGCCACGTACTTGGCCACCGAGCCGAAGCCGGGGCAGCAGTCGGTCAGCGGCAGGTCGTTGTCGATGGTCTTGGGCACGTGGATGGCTTGCAGCGGATAGCCGAGCGACTGTGACAGCTGGCTCACCTTGAAGCAGGTATCGGCCGAATCGCCGCCGCCGTTGTAGAAGAAGTAGCCGATGCCGTGCGCCTTGAACACCTCGATGAGCCGCTCATATTCGCGCCGGTTCTTTTCGAGCGACTTGAGCTTGTAGCGGCATGAGCCGAAGGCGCCCGCGGGCGTGGTCCGCAGTGCCGCAATGGCCTCGGCCGGCTCGGCGCCGGTGTCGATCAGGTCTTCGGTCAGCGCGCCGATGATGCCGTTGCGCCCGGCATAGAGCTGGCCGATGCGGTCCGGGTGTTTTCGTGCCGTCTCGATCACGCCGCAGGCCGACGCGTTGATGACCGAGGTGACGCCGCCAGACTGGGCGTAGAAGGCGTTGAGGATGGGCATGCGGCCATTCTCCCGCAGCCTCAAGTCAGACGCCAGTGGTCCTGTTTCAGCGCCCGCCGAGCCCCATCGAGCGCGTGATCACTTCCTTCATGATCTCGTTCGTGCCGCCATAGATGCGCTGCACCCGCGCATCGGCGTACGCACGCGTGATGGGGTACTCCCACATGAAGCCGTAGCCGCCGTGCAGCTGCACGCATTCGTCCATCACCTTGCACTGCAGGTCGGTGGTCCAGTACTTGGCCATGCTGGCAGTGGCGGTATCGAGCTTTTCGGCCATCAACAGCTCGATGCACTTGTCGACGAACACCTGCGCCACCTGCACCTCGGTCTGCAGCTCGGCCAGCGTGTAGCGCGTGTTCTGGTAGTTGCCCACCGGCTGGCCGAACACCTTGCGGTCCTTCACATAGGCCACGGTCTGGTCGATGGCGGCCTGCGATGCGGCCACCGCGCTGATGGCAATCTGCAGCCGCTCCCACGGCAACTGCTCCATCAGGCAGATGAAGCCGCGGTTCAGCTGCGCGGCATCGCCGAGCAGCGCATCGGCGGACAGATGCACGTCGTTGAAGAACAGCTCGGAGGTGTCCTGCGCCTTCAGTCCCAGCTTCTTCAGGCGCTTCCCCTTTTCGAAGCCCGCCATGCCGCGCTCGACCAGGAACAGGCTGGTGCCTTTCGCGCCGGCGGCTGGGTCGGTCTTGGCCACCACGATCACCAGGTCGGCATGCCAGCCGTTGGTGATGAAGGTTTTGCTGCCATTGAGCAGGTAGCTGCCGTCCGCCTGCTGGATGGCACTGGTCTTGACCGCCTGCAGGTCGCTGCCCGCGCCGGGCTCGCTCATCGCAATGGCGCCGACCATCTCGCCGTTCGCGAGCTTGGGCAGGTAGCGCTGCTTCTGTGCCTCGGTGCCATAGCGCAGGATGTACGGCGCCACGATCTCGCTGTGCAGCCCGAAGCCGATACCTGTGAAGCCGCGCGCCCAAAGCTCCTCGAACTGGATCACCGAATACAGCAGGTCGGCGTCCGCGCCGCCATATTCTTCGGGGAGCGCCATACACAGAAAGCCGTTCTCGCCCGCCTTGGACCATACGGCGCGATCCACGTAGCCCTGTTCTTCCCATGCCTCATGGAAGGGCGCGATCTCCTTGTCCATGAAGCGGCGGAAGCTGTCGCGAAAGGCCTCGTGATCGGCGCTGAAGAGCGTGCGTTCGATCATGGCCTCAGCGCCCCGGAAACGTTGGCGGGCGCTTTTGCAAAAAGGCGCTCACGCCTTCGCGGAAGGTGGGACGGTCGATCAGCTCGCGCTGGCGTTCGCTTTCGTAATGCAGCTGTTCCTTGAGCGTGTGGCGCTCCGAGGCTTCGAAGGCTTCGCGCGCCTCGACAACCGCATGCGCCGGTAGGCGTGCGAGCCGCTGTGCGATGGCGCGTGCTTCCTCCAGCAGCTGTTCGTCGTCGGCGCAGGCCCAGATCAGGCCCCACTGCACCGCCCGCGCGGCACTCAGGCGCTCGTCGAGCAGCGCCATGCCCATTGCGCGCGCCTTGCCCGCGCGGCGCGGAATGGCCCAGGTGCAGCCAAGGTCCGGAACGATGCCGAGCTTGGGCAAAAAGGACAGGTAGAAGTAGGCGCTGCGCGCGGCAATCGTCACGTCGGCCGCAAGCGCCAGGCCTACCCCCGCGCCGGCTGCGGCGCCGTTGACTGCGGCCACCACCGGCACGGGTAGCGTGCGCAGCGTCTCGATCAGCGGATTGCTCAGCGATTGCATCCATTCGGCCGTCTGGTCGCCGAGGGACTTGCCTTCGTCCCCGGGCGCCATCGCGCTCAGGTCGGCGCCGACGCAAAAGGCCTTGCCGGCGCCGGTCAGGATCACGGCGCGCACCGCGCGGTCGTCGCGGATGCGCTCCAGCGTGTCGCGCAGTTCGATCTGCAGTTCGCGGGCGATCGGATTCAGCTTCGCCGGCAGGTTCAGCGTAAGCGTGGCGACGCCGTCGGCCAGCTCGTAGAGCACATAAGGCTGCGTGTCCATCAGAGCCTTTCCACGATGGTGACGTTGGCCATGCCGCCGCCTTCGCACATCGTCTGCAGCCCGTAGCGTTTGCCGCGCCGACCCAGCGCGTGGATCAGCGTGGTCATGAGCTTGGTGCCCGAGGCGCCCAGCGGATGGCCGAGCGCAATGGCGCCGCCGTTCACGTTGAGCCGCGCCGGGTCGGCCTCCAGCGCTTCCAGCCACGCAATCGGAATGGGTGCGAAGGCTTCGTTCACTTCATAGAGGTCGATGTCCTGGATGCGCATGCCGGCCTTTTTCAGCGCATGCAGCGTGGCGGGCAGCGGTGCTTCCAGCATGATCACCGGGTCGTGCCCCAGCACGCTCATGTGGTGGATGCGCGCGAGCGGCTTCACGCCCAGCGCCTTCAGGCCGTGTTCGTTCACCACCAGCACGCCGCTCGCGCCGTCGCAGATCTGGCTCGCGGTGGCCGCGGTGCAGCGTCCGCCCTCGGCGATCAGCTTGACGCCCGCAATGCCTTCGAGGGTGGCGTCGAAGCGGATGCCTTCGTCCAGCGCGTGTCGTTCGCCGGTGCCCCTGCCGTCGGCCGAGAGAATTTCGATCGGCACGATCTCATCGTCGAAGGCCCCCTCGCGGGTCGCGGTGATCGCGCGGCGGTGGCTTTCGAGCGCATAGCGGTCGAGCGCTTCTTTCTCGATGCCGTAGTTCTTGGCGATCATCTCGGCGCCGATGAACTGGCTGAACTCCACGCCCGGGTAGCGCCTCTTCATGCCCGGGCTCATGTAAGTGCCCAGGCCCGCCTTGGCCGGCAGCGCGTTGGGCGTGAACATCGGCACGCGCGTCATGCTTTCGACGCCGCCAGCAATCACCGCGTCCATGCTGCCCGACATGACCGCCTGCGCCGCGAAGTGCAGCGCCTGCTGCGACGAGCCGCATTGCCGGTCGACCGAAGTCCCCGGCACCGATTCGGGCAGCGTCGACGCCAGCACCGCATTGCGCGCGACGTTGGTCGCCTGCTCGCCCACCTGGCTCACGCAGCCGAGGATCACGTCTTCGACCGCCGCCGGGTCGATGCCGCTCTTTGCCACCAATGCGTCGATCACCTGCGCCGCCAGGTCGGCCGGGTGCCAGCCCGCGAGCTTGCCGCCGCGCCGGCCGCCGGCGGTGCGCGCCGCGGCCACGATGTATGCCTCTGCCATGGTCATGTCCTTCTCGATAAGAAAACAACGGGAGACGGACGCCCGACGCAAAAAAGCCGCCCCTCTGGAGGGCGGCATTCGGTGCTTGGAAAGTCCATGGCATCGAGGTTCGATGCCGAGGACCCGTAGGTCAAGCCGGGGACAACCCGAGAGGCCGCAGTCGCCAAGGCGACGCGCGGCGTGCAGCCGCAGGCAGCGGCATGGCCGCCGGCTGCGCATCCGAGACGCTGATGCACGAAGCCTCCAGCGCGGAGACCAGCACGCGCCGGTGTTCGTTGCCTACGAAGCGCTCGCCCGGCGCGAGCACGATGTCGCGCGGGTCGCGGTCGAGCGTGACCCAGACCGAGCCGCTGCGGCATTCGATGCCCACGCCCGCGCCATCGGGCACGGCAAAGATGGAACGGGTCGGCAGGCTGACGTGGAAACGCGAAGAAGGATTCGGGTGGGTGCTCATGGCAAGCTCCATTGCATTCGTGGTACGAATGAATATAGTGAGTTGATCTATTACTTACACGCGGTCATTCGGAACTCATTGCATGCATCCAGAGAATGCGAGAGCCCCTGCTGGCGAACTTCCGCCGCTCGAACTGCTGCGCAGTTTCGAGGCCGCGGCGCGCCGGCTCAGCTTCACGCTGGCGGCCGGCGAACTGCACCTCACCCAATCGGCGGTGAGCCGGCAGATCCAGCAGCTCGAGGCCAGCCTGGGCGTGCTGCTGTTCGAGCGTCGCCACCGTGCGCTGGCGCTCACCGAGGCCGGCGGCGTCATGCAGCGGGCCGTGACCGACAGCCTGGAACGCCTGCGCGATGCCACGGCGCGGGTGCGCGCGAGCTCCGCGCCGCGGCAGGTGGCGATCACCAGCACGCCGGGCTTCGCATCGTTCTGGCTCATTCCGAGACTGGCGCGCTTTACCGGCAGCCACCCGCAGGTCGACGTGCGGGTGTCGGCCACGCTCGACGTGCTCGACCTGGAGAGCAGCCGCATCGACCTTGCGGTGCGCTTCGTGCCGATCGGCCGCGGCATCGGCCCGGCGCTGTTCGAGGAGTCGGTGATTCCGCTGTGTTCGCCGCAACTCGCCGCCTCGCTGCGCGAGCCGTCCGATTTTTCGAAGCTCACCTTGCTGACCGTGGAATACGCCGACCATGGTGAGGCCCCCACCGTCGATTGGGAGCCCTGGCTCCGCGTGATGGGGCTCGACCACCTGCGCATGAAGAGCACGCTGCGCTTCACCCTTTACACCGATGCGGTGGCCGCCGCGGTGGCGGGGCAGGGCGTGGTGATCGGCCGGCTGCCGCTGCTGCGTGATCTGGTGCAGGCGGGCCGGCTGGTCGCGCCGCTCGGCGAAGGCGTGGCCTCGCATCGCGGCTATTTCATCGAAACTTCGCGGCGCGCCGCGGGCAACCGCGACGCGCTGGAATTCGCGCAGTGGCTGCGCGACGAAGCCGAGGCGGCGCAGCGAAGCTGAAGAGACCGCCGCGAGACGAGAGGAGAGGAGAGGAGAGGAGAGGGGATCAGCCCGGCTGCAGCACTTTGTCGACCACGTGGATCACGCCGTTCGACTGGTAGACATTGGCGATGGTCACCGTGGCCATGCCGCCCTTGGCACCGCTCAACATCACGTTGCTGCCGCTCATCGTGGCAATGAGCGTGCCGCCGCTCGCGGTCTTCAGCGTGGCCTTGCCGCCGCCCGCCTTGATGGCGCTCATGAGCGCGGCGCCGTCCATCTTGCCGGGCACCACGTGGTAGGTCAGCACCTTGGAGAGCGTCGGTTTGTTCTCGGGCTTGAGCAGGGTGTCGACCGTGCCGGCCGGCAGTGCCGAGAAGGCCGCGTTCGTCGGCGCGAACACCGTGAACGGGCCGGGGCTCTTGAGCGTGCCCACGAGGCCCGCCGCTTTCACCGCGGCCACCAGCGTGGTGTGGTCCTTTGAATTCACGGCGTTGTCGACGATGTCCTTTGTTGGAAGCATCGCGGCGCCGCCCACCATGGGGTTGGCCGCTGTGGCGCTGCTGCCGCTCATGCCCATGCCGCCCGCGCAAGCGCCGAGCACAACCGAAACGCCGATGGCAATCACGAGTTTTTTCATTGAAAGGCTCCTGGTAAAAATATTCCTGAAAGACCTCTGCGGCGACCGCCGACAGCTCGGAAGCGCGGCGCGCTCCAGAGCAATACGGGGCAATTGCGCATTTGGATTCGCCCTCGAAGCCGCGTCGGCTTTGCGCCACAGCGATTCACGCGCCGCTTGCGCACAGCGCGCGTGCTCGCCAGAATCCGCCCTTCGTTTTTCAGCAACAGTTTTTCCATCCGCGCCCGGCGACGATCAACCTCCCGGGCGGCAACTCCATTCAATGAACCGTTTTCTGAACACCTGACCCGCACACCGACCGCCCCGGCCGGATGTGCATCCATGCATCCGCCCGAGGCCCATCGACAAAGGCCCCGCGCAGCCATTCGCCGGGGCTTTTTTGTTTTTGGAGTGTGCGCACATGAGTGCTCAACGAAAGGCCCGCGACGATCGGAAGCGCCTGGGCCGGTTTTACTTTTCGGTGCCGAATGCGGCGCCGCGCAATCCCGTGGTGGCCGCGATGGCGCGCCGCGAGTCGAGCCAGGGCGCAGGCCGCCATCTGCGAACGCACCGCGCGGAGCGGCGGGCGCAGAAGGTGGCGCTGCAAAAGGCTGCGCGCAGCCTGCAGGGGAGGGGCAGCGATGCGTGACGACATGGACAAGGTCATCGTCGAGCGGCCGCGCCGCGGCGGGGGTGTGCAGGGCGATGGACGCAAGTGGCGCAACAGCAGGGAACGTGGTTCGCACCTGGGCATGACGCAGGGCTATGCCCATCCCAAGGGCTTCAACGAGAACCTTGCGCCGCTGAAGCGCTGGCTGCACAAGCAGGTGCACCGGCCGTGGGACAAGGTGTATGCGGAACTGTGCAGCGGCATCGATCGGCGCAGCACGGTGCAGGCGCACATCTTCCTGCACATCGACGATTTCGTTGAACGCGAGGCCGTGCTGCGGGACGGCGAAGTGTGGGTCAGCGAATCCTGGTGGAGGAGCGGCGGCGACCGCGTGCCATTGCGCGATGCCGCACATGTCGAGCTGTTCGTGCACCCGGCAACCGGCATCCTGCTGCCCAACCGGCTGCGGCGCAAAGGCCGGCAGCAGGAGGCCGCGAAGCGCAAGCAGGCCGTGGCCGATCGCCTCGTGATCGATGCGTTCACCGAGTGGCACCGGGTCGATGGCTGCTGGTTCGAGGTGCGGCTGGCGCCCTTTCCCGAGGCCCAGGGCGACAGCGCGAAGCAGGACAAGCGCTTCGACGTGATGCGCGGCTGCCTCGTGACGCGCAGCGGTGCATGCCACGTCATGCCAGGGATGTCGAACCGCCCAGTGACCTATGCGCGATCCTTCGTCTATGCGGTGGCCAAGCGCCAGCTGAGCCGCCGCGAAGTGCGCACGCGGCTCGGCGATGGCTAACGGTGGTCGACGCCGCGCGGCGAGCCCGCATCCGATGCGCGCGGCATCACCCTGAACGCGAGGGTTCCCGCCGCCAGCATGCCGGCGATTGTGAGGAACACCGCGCGGTAAGTCTCAATGCCGTTCGCCACGGCCCACGATGCGGCCACGCCGGTCGTCCATTGCATGAGCGAGACGCCGAGGAACATCGCCATGTTGAGCAGCGCCATGGCGCGCCCGGTCATGGCCGCCGGATAGGCGCTCCGGGCATACGCGTACTGCAGTACGCCATAGCCGGAGAGAAGGCCATAGACGATCGGCAGGCCGATGTCCACCGCGCGCGAATGCGTGAGCGCCATCGCGCCGAACATCAGCGCGCCGGTGGCGGCGCAGGCCATCATCCAGCGCGCGCGCCGGGCGGCGCCCGGGTCCATGCGGCCGAACAGCGCCGGGCTGATCATGCCGGTGATCGTCATGACCAGCGCCACGTTGCCGCTCGCGACGAGCGACAGGCCGTGGCGCTCGTGCAGCACCGGCCCGAGCCACAGGCCGCGCAGCGTGATGAAGGCGGCATACGACACGCAGGCGAAGCAGAGCAACCCCAGCGTGTGCGGCATCGCGAACAGCGGCAGCAGTTCGCGCACGGCCTTGCGCAACGACTGGCGTTCGGCCGGAGCAGCCTTCGGGTCCGCGGCCTCCTCCGTGCGCGACGGTTCGCGCACGCGCCAGAAGATCACGAGCCAAGAGAGCACGGCGAAGCCAGCCAGCACCGCGTAGCCGGCGCGCCATGAGGCGGCTTCGATCAGCAGCGCCAGCGGCGTGCCCGTGAAGAGGATGCCCAGACCGGCCAGGCTCAACACCAGCCCCGACATCGCCGTGAAGCGCGAGGCATCGAAATGCCGCGCGATGAACACGGTGCAGGCAAGGAAAGCGGGTGCGCAGCCGACGCCGATCAGCGCCTGCCCCAGCAGCAGCGCGCCGAAGCTCGGCGCCGCCGCACACAACGCGGCACCCGCAATGGCCAGCGGAAAGGCGGTCAGCACCGTGCGGCGCACGCCGAAGAGGTCGATCGAGACACCCATCGCGAGCTGCATGACGCCGAACATGAAATGGAACGTGCCCGCCCAGGTTCCGAGCTGCTGCGGCGTCAGGCCGAACTGGCCGCTGAGCGGCGTGGCCATCATCGCGCCGACGGTGCGGAAGGCCTGGCTCAGGGCAAAGGCCGAAGCCAGTGCCACGAGCATCGCGGCCGCCGAAACAGAACGGCGCGGCGGGGTGCCGAGGTTGCCGGTCAGGCTTCGCCCTTGACCTTCAAACGCCATGCATGCAGCAGCGGCTCGGTGTAGCCGCTCGGCTGCTCGATGCCCTTGAACACCAGGTCTTGCGCCGCCTTGTACGCAGCCGAGGTGTCGAAGTTGCCGGCCATCGGCTGGTAGACCGGATCGCCCGCGTTCTGCTCGTCGACCACCTTGGCCATGCGCTGGAAGGTCTCGTCGACCTGCGCCTTGGTCACCACGCCGTGCAGCAGCCAGTTCGCGATGTGCTGGCTGGAGATGCGCAGCGTGGCGCGGTCTTCCATCAGGCCCACGTTGTGGATGTCGGGCACCTTGGAGCAGCCCACGCCCTGGTCGATCCAGCGCACCACGTAGCCGAGGATGCCCTGCACGTTGTTGTCGATCTCCTGCTGCTTCTCGGCGTCGGTCCAGTTGGCTTGCGCTGCGATGGGCACCTGAAGCAGCGCGTTCAGGATGTTGTCGCGTTCCGCATCGGCGTCGATCTTCTCGAGCTCTTGCTGCACGGCCGTGACGCTCACCTGGTGGTAGTGCAGCGCATGCAGCGTGGCGGCGGTGGGCGACGGCACCCAGGCGGTGTTGGCGCCGGCCTTGGGATGGCCAATCTTCTGCTCCAGCATCGCGGCCATGAGGTCGGGCATGGCCCACATGCCCTTGCCGATCTGCGCCTTGCCGCGCAGCCCGCACGAGAGGCCGACCAGCACGTTGTTCTTTTCATAGGCGCCGATCCACGCGCTCGACTTCATGTCGCCCTTGCGGATCATCGGGCCACCATGCATGGCGGTGTGCATCTCGTCGCCGGTGCGGTCGAGGAAACCGGTGTTGATGAAGGCCACGCGCGCGGCGGCCTCGGCGATGCAGGCCTTCAGGTTCACGCTGGTGCGGCGCTCCTCGTCCATGATGCCGAGCTTCACGGTGTTGGCCGGCAGTCCGAGCAGTTGCTCGACGCGGCCGAACAGCTCGCTGGCAAAAGCCACTTCGGCCGGACCGTGCATCTTGGGCTTGACGATGTAGATGCTGCCGGTGCGCGAGTTGCCCTTGCGCTTCAGGTCGATCATCGCGATGGTGGTGGTCACCACGGCATCGAGAATGCCTTCGGGAATTTCCTTGCCGTCCGCATACAGCACGGCCGGGTTGGTCATCAGGTGGCCCACGTTGCGCAGGAACATGAGCGAGCGGCCGTGCAGCTTCACGGGCTGGCCGTTGGCGCCGGTGTATTCGCGGTCGGGGTTGAGGCCGCGCGTGAAGGTCTTGCCGCCCTTGGCGACTTCTTCGGTGAGCGTGCCTTGCACGATGCCGAGCCAGTTTGAATACGCGATGACCTTGTCGGCTGCATCGACCACGGCCACCGAGTCTTCGAGGTCGAGAATGGTCGAGAGCGCGGATTCGAGCACCACGTCGCTGATGCCGGCCGCATCGCCCTTGCCGATGGGCGTGCTTCGGTCGATGCGGATGTCCAGGTGAATACCGTTGTGCTTCAGCAGCACCGACGACGGCGATGCCGCATCGCCTTGGTAGCCTACGAAGGCAGAGGGATCGCGCAGCGTGGTGCCGCTGCTTTGCAGCGCGACGTGCAGTTGGCCGTCCTTCACGCTGTAGCCGGTCGCCATCTTGTGCGAACCGTTTTCGAGCGGCGCGGCCTGGTCGAGCACGTTGCGCGCAAACTCGATGACCTTGGCGCCGCGCACAGGGTTGTAGCCCTTGCCCTTTTCGGCGCCATCGGTTTCGGGAATGGCGTCGGTTCCATAGAGCGCGTCGTACAGCGAGCCCCAGCGCGCGTTGGCGGCGTTGAGCGCGTAGCGGGCGTTCAAGATAGGCACCACCAGCTGCGGGCCGGCCTGCAAGGCGAGCTCGGAGTCGACGTTGGCGGTGGTGGCCTTCGCGCCCTTGGGCTGCGGCAGCAGGTAGCCGATCTTCTCGAGGAACGCGCGGTAGGCCGGCATGTCGCTGATGGGCCCGGGGTTCTTCTTGTGCCAGGCGTCGATCTCGGTCTGCAGGCGATCGCGTTCGGCCAGCAAAGCGATGTTTTTCGGCGCGAGGTCGTGCACGATGGCGTCGAAGCCCTTCCAGAAGGAGTCGCTCGCCACGCCGCTGGCAGGCAGGACCTTGTCTTCGATGAAGCGGTGGAGCTCGGTCGCAACCTGAAGTCGGTGGGCGGTGGTGCGGGCGGTCATGTTTTTTCTCCTGGAGAACGGTGCAATGCGGATGCTGGATGAGAAGGAAGGCGGTGTCTGTCAGAAGAACCCGAGCACGTCGCGCAGGCTGCTGCCGATGCGTTCGGGCTCAGTGCCGAGTTCTTCGAAAGGAAGCTGGTAGCGGTTGACCCAGAGCGTGCGAAACCCGTACCAGGTGGCGCCGAGCGCGTCCCAGCCGTTGCAGCTCACGAAGGCGATCTGCGCGGGCGCGAGGCCGGTGGCCGTGACGCCGAGCCGGTAGGCCTCGGGGTGCGTCTTGTACTTGCGGATGCCGTCCACGCTCAGCACGTGGTCGAGCAGGCCGTCGAGGCCGGCGCTGCGAACGGCCGCGGCGAGCATGCCAGGGTCGCCGTTCGAGAGGATTCCGGTGACGACCCCGCGGCTCTTGAGCGCCTGGAGCACGTCGCGGCATTCGGGAAAAGCCGTGAGCGTGCGGTACTGGTCCATCAGCTGCTGCTCGGCGGTCTCCGTCAGGGCGAGGCCGAGCCTCTTGCAGGTGTAGCGCAATGCGGCGCGCGTGAGTTCGCCAAAGGGCTGGTAGTGCGCGCCGTCGTCGCTGGTGGTCACCAGGCGGGTGTATTCGATCTGCTTGTCGCGCCAGCCTGTGGCCAGCGCCTGGCCCTGGCCGGCGAACAGCCGCTCGGCCGTCTGCCCGACGCTGTACACGTCGAACAAGGTGCCGTATGCGTCGAAGAGAACTGCCCCGGGATGGTCCATGCGCTGACTTTATTCGATACTTTGTCGGCGAGTAAGAGCCGAAACCGGGATTTATCAGTGACAAAAATGAATGTAATCGAGGAAGCCTTCATGCATCCCGATGTCAGATCAGTGCGCTGAGTTCGCGCGCCGCGGCGCACACCGGTTCGATGTGGCGTTCGTCGTAGCGGTGCGTGGGCATGGTCAGCGTAAGCGCCGCGGCCAGGCGTCCGTCGGCATGGAACACCGGTGCAGAAATGCCCGCCAGCTCGGCCGTGCGGTCGCCCACCAGCGCGCAGTAGCCCTGCGCGCGGATGGTGTCGTAGAGCTTCCGCTCGCTCGCACTGCGCGGCCGCCCGGCCTCGGAGCCGAATGCGATCAGCACGCGCGCCCCCGCGCCCCGGTCGTTGGGCAGCAGGTCGCCCGCGCGCACGTGGTCGCGCACCACGTGTGACGAGTCGACGCGGAACTGGCACAGCCGCACCCAGCTCGCACCCTGTTCCTGCCGCACGTGGTACGCCGCGCTCTCTCCCGTGGCGGCGGCCAGCGCGCGCAGCACTGGCAGCACGATGCGGTCGAGCGAGAGCGACGCCGCATACAGGCCGTGCAGCCGCGCGATCTCCGCGCCCAACGCATAGCGCCCGTCGTCCTGCCGGCGGATCAGCCGCGAATGCTCGAGCGAAGCCAAAAGGCGCAGCACCGTGCTCTTGTAGAGCTGCGTGCGCTCGGCAAACTGCGCGAGCGACAACGCCTCGTCGCCAGGCTGGAAGGCCGAGAGCAGGCTCAGCGCGCGGTCGACCGCGGCCGCGCCCCCGGGGGCGGCATGACGGTCGGCAACGGATTCGGTCTGGGCTTTGCGGGGCACGGCGCCAACTTGACAGTGAAAGTCGATCGGAGGTCTAATTCTGTTTTACGGAATCTAGTTCTGTAAGATAGAACTGTCAAGCGATCAAATGCCCAATCGCGCCAAGGAACACATCCGATGACTTCTCCCGATGTCCTCATCAGCGAGGTTGGTCCGCGCGACGGCCTGCAGTCGGTCAAGGCCACCATGCCCACGGCGCACAAGCTGCGCTGGATCGATGCGCTCCATGCCGCCGGCGTGCGTGAAATCGAGGTCGCCTCGTTCGTGCCCGCGAAGCTGCTGCCGCAGATGGCTGACGCGGCCGAGGTGGTTCGCCACGCCATCACGCTGCCGGGCCTCACCGTGATGGCGCTGGTTCCCAACCGCAAAGGCGCCGAGGCCGCGCTCGAAGCCGGCGTGCACAAGCTCACCATGCCGGTCTCGGCCAGCGTCGCGCACTCGCTCGCCAACGTGCGCAAGACGCCGACCGAAATGGTGGAGGAGGTGCGCGCCATCTCGGAGCTTCGTCGCGCCATGGCGCCGCATGTGAAGCTCGAGGCCGGCATCTCCACCGCCTTCGGCTGCACGCTGCAGGGGCTGGTGCCGGAAGACGACGTGATTCGCCTCGCGGCGCAGTGCGCCGAAGCCGGCGCCGAGGAGGTCGGCCTGTCGGACACCGTGGGCTATGCCAATCCCGCGCAGGTGCGCCGGCTCTTCAAGCGGCTGCGCGCCGAGCTCGGCCGGCATGCCGGCGCCGCCCACATGCACAACACGCGCGGCCTTGGCATTGCCAACTGCCTTGCCGCCTGGGACGAGGGCGTGCGCACTTTCGACGCATCCCTGGGCGGCCTCGGCGGCTGCCCCTACGCACCGGGCGCTTCGGGCAATGCGGTGACCGAAGACCTCGTCTTCATGTTCGAGGCCATGGGCGTTCGCACCGGCATCGACATCACAAAGCTCATTGCGGCGCGCGCGCCGCTCATGGCGGGCCTCCCCGGCGAACCGGTCTACGGCATGACGCCCGAAGCCGGCCTGCCCAAGGGCTTTGTCCAACAGGAAACCATTGCACATGGCTGAAACCAATCCACTTCCCTACGCCGGCATCCGTGTCGTCGAGTTCACGCACATGGTCATGGGACCGACCTGCGGCCTGCTGCTTGCGGATCTCGGCGCCGAGGTGATCAAGGTCGAGCCGATCGAGGGCGACAGCACGCGCCGCCTGCTCGGTTCGGGCTCGGGTTTCTTCCCCACCTTCAACCGCAACAAGAAGAGCATCGCGCTCGACCTCAAGACACCCGAGGGCGTGGAGGCCGCGCTGCGGCTTGTCGCCACGGCCGACATCGTGAGCGAGAACTTCAAGCCCGGGACCATGAAGAAGCTGGGGCTCGACTACGAGGCGCTGCGCGAGCGCCATCCGCGCCTCATCTACGTGAGCCACAAGGGCTTCCTGCCCGGGCCTTACGACCATCGCACCGCCCTCGACGAGGTCGTGCAGATGATGGGCGGCCTCGCCTACATGACGGGCCGCTCCGGCGACCCGCTGCGCGCGGGCACCAGCGTGAACGACATCATGGGCGGCATGTTCGGCGCCATCGGGGCAATGGCCGCGCTGCGCCAGCGCGAGCTCACCGGCAAGGGTTGCGAAGTGCAGTCCGCGCTGTTCGAGAACAACGTGTTCCTGGTAGCGCAGCACATGATGCAGTTCGCGGCCACGGGCCGTGCGGCCGACCCGATGCCCAGCCGCATCTCGGCCTGGGCGGTGTACGACGTGTTCACCGTGAAGGACGGCGAGCAGGTCTTCCTCGCCGTAGTGAGCGACAAGCAGTGGGCGATCTTCTGCAAGGCTTTCGGCCTCCACGAGATGCTGGCCGACACGCGTCTGCAAAGCAACAACGACCGCGTACTGGCGCGCGACTGGATGATGCCGATCCTGCGCTCGCACCTGGCGGGCCACAGCGCGGCCGAGCTCAGCGCCGTGTTCGAGCAGAACGAGCTGCCCTTCGCGCCCATTACCAAGCCGCAGGAGCTGTTCGACGATCCGCACCTCAACGCCACGGGCGGGCTCGCGCCCATGCGCATGAACGACGGCCACATGGCCAAGGTGCCGCTGATGCCGTTCACGATTGGCGGCGAGCGCCCGGGCATCCGCCTGCAGCCGCCGCGCATTGGCGAGCACACCGGCGAGTTGCTGCGCGAGGTGGGCTACACCGACAAGGAGATCGCAGCCTTCGAGGCGCGCCGGGCCGGCATGGCTTCCTGAACGCGGGCGATATAGTTCGGGCGCCATGGACCGCCTGAAGCAACTCGAATCCTTCGTCTCGGTGGCGACCCGCGGCGGTCTCACGGCCGCGGCCAAGGCCGAGGGCGTCGCGCCCGCAATCATGGGGAGGCGGCTCGATGCTCTCGAGGCCCGGCTGGGCGTGAAGCTGCTGGTGCGCACCACGCGGCGCATCACCCTCACGCACGAAGGCAGTGCCTTTCTCGAAGACTGCCAGCGCCTGCTGACCGAATTCGCCAATGCCGAGGCCAGCGTGAGCGCGGGAGGCGTCAAGGCCAGCGGCCACCTGCGCGTGACGGCGCCAGCCGGGTTTGGCCGCCGCCACGTCGCGCCGCTGGTGCCGCGCTTCCATGCGCTGCATCCGGAGGTCACGATCTCGCTCAACCTCAGCGACCGCGTGGTCGACGTGCGCGGAGAAAGCTTCGACTGCGCGGTGCGCGTGGGCGACATGCCCGACTCTTCCCTGGTCAGCGTGCGGCTGGCCGACAACCGGCGCCGCTGCGTCGCAACGCCGGAGTTCGTGCGCCGCTTCGGCATGCCGCGGCATCCGAGCGAGCTCTCGCGCTTCGCCTGTCTCACGCTCTCGAGCGATGCGTCGCAAACGCGCGGCTGGGCATTTCGCTTGCCGACCGAAGACGGCGGCGAGGAGCTGATCTACCTGCGGCCCGAAGGCCCGCTGGATTGTTCCGATGGCCAGGTGCTGCACGACTGGTGCCTGGCGGGCCACGGCATCGCGTGGCGCAGCACCTGGGAGGTGGAGGCCGAGATCGACGCCGGGCTCCTGGTGCCGCTGCTCGACGACTTTGCCGCGCCCCCCAACGGCATTTATGCGGTGTTCACCGGCACCAAGCACCTGCCGCTGCGGGTGCGGCTGTGGCTCGATTTCCTCAAGGCGCACTACGGACGGCCCGAATTCTGGGGCGGACGGGGGTAAAGCGCGCGAGGGGCGGCACAATGTGCAAGCATTTGCAACCCCACTGAAGAGAACAGAAGAGAGAAAGCCGACGATGACCCTCGAAGCCATCCTTGCCTACCTGCACTTGCTCGCCATCCTCACCATGGTCGTGTTCATCTCCAGCGAAGCGGCGCTGTGCCGCGTGCAGTGGCTCAATGCCGCCGTGGTGGAACGGCTGGCCAGGGTCGACATGGTCTACGGCATTGCGGCAGTTATGGTGCTGGCCACCGGCATCGCCCGCACCGTGTGGGGCGTGAAGGGCACGGCCTGGTACTGGACCAATCCGCTGCTGCACGTGAAGCTCGGGCTGTTCATCGTCGTCGGTGTGCTCTCGATCTTTCCCACGCTGACCTACTTCCGCTGGCGCAAGGCGCTGCGCGCCAACGGCACACTGCCGGCCGAGGACGACATCCGGAAGACACGCAAGCTGGTGATGGTGCAGGCGCACCTGATCGCGCTGATTCCGCTCGTGGCCGTATTCCTTGCACGAGGCTTCGGCAAGTAGGCCCCCATGCAACGCGCCGGCATCCAACTCCTGTTTGCCGGCACCATCTTCAGCAGCGCGTTCCTGCTGTTCCTGGTGCAGCCGCTGATCGCCAAGCAGATCCTGCCGTGGTTCGGCGGCTCGGCCGCCGTGTGGTCGATCTGCATGGTGTTCTTCCAGGCCGTGCTGCTCGCGGGCTATGCGTATTCCGACTGGGTCACGCGCCACCTGCGGGTGCGGACGCAGGCCGCGCTGCACGTGGCGCTGCTGCTTGCGAGCCTGGCGTTTCTTCCGCTCGTGGTGCGCGCGGGTTGGAAGCCCAGCGGTGCCGAAGACCCGACCTGGCTGATCCTGGGCCTGCTGTTCGCGACCATCGGCCTCCCGTACTTCCTGCTGTCGACCACCGGGCCTCTGGTGCAGTCGTGGGTGGCGCGCACGCCGTGGGGCGCGCAGGTGTACCGGTACTTCTCGCTGTCGAACCTCGCGTCGCTGCTGTCGCTGCTTTGCTATCCGGTGCTCATCGAGCCGCGCAGCTCGCTCTGGCAGCAGGCGCGCGGATGGTCATGGGGCTATGGCTTGTTCGTGGTGCTTTGCGCCGGCACGACCTTGCTGGTGGCGCGCCGCTGGCCTGAGGCCACACCGTTGCCGGCAGCGCCGGGGGAGGCCGCTTGTGCCGATAAAGACAAGCCGCCGTCCTGGACTGACGGCCTGCTCTGGCTCGTGCTGCCGGCGCTGGCCTCGTGGCTGCTGTTGGCGGTGACCAACCACATCACCCAGAACGTGGCCGCGGTTCCGTTTCTCTGGATACTGCCGCTCTCGCTGTACCTGTTCACCTTCGTGCTGTGCTTCGAGAGCGACCGCTGGTACCGGCGCAGCGTGTTCCTGCCGCTCTCGGCGGCCGTGCTGGTGCTGTGCGCTTTCGGCTTGCAGCACCACGTCGGCTCCGACCTGCGCACGGGGCTGCCGATCTATGTCGGCGGCCTCTTCGTGCTGTGCATGTTCCTGCATGGAGAGACGGCAAGGCTGCGGCCGGGGCCGCGCCATCTCACGCGCTTCTATCTGATGCTGTCGCTGGGCGGTGCCACGGGCGGCGCCCTGGTGGGGCTGGTAGCGCCGCACGTGCTGCCGGCGTACTACGAACTGGGGATCGGCCTGATGCTGACGGCGCTGGCAGCGGCGGCCGTTTTGCGCCAACGGATCTGGCTGCGGGTGTCCGGCGTGGCCCTGGCGACTTGCTGCGCCTTCTTCCTGATCGTGCAGATAGACGGCGACCGGTCGGACGCGCGCCACCTGCTGCGCAATTTCTACGGCGCACTGATCACCTTCGACGTGCGCCGCACTGACCCCGCCAACAATGTGCGCCTGCTGTCCCATGGGTCCATCAAGCACGGCGAGCAGTTCCTGGATCCATTGCGCCGGCGCGAGCCCACGACTTACTACGGGGCGACGTCCGGCATCGGCCGCGCCATGGCCGTGGCGCCGGCCGCACCGCGCCACGTCGGGCTGATCGGCCTTGGTGCCGGCACGCTGGCGAGCTACGGCCGCAGCGGCGACGTCTATCGGATCTACGAGATCAATCCGCAGGTGTTCGAGCTGGCGGACAGCGAATTCACCTTCCTGCGCGACAGCCCCGCGCGCATCGAGCGCGTGCTCGGCGACGCGCGGCTGGCGCTGGAGCGCGAGCCGCCGCAGGGGTTCGACCTGCTCGCGGTGGACGCCTTCTCGGGCGACGCGGTGCCGGTCCACCTGCTCACGGCGGAAGCCATGGACGTCTACCTGCGGCACATGAAACCGAATGGCATCGTGGCCTTTCACGTGACCAACAAATATCTCGAACTGGCTCCCGTGGTGGCGCGCATCGCGGAACTGAAAGGCTTGCACGCGGTGCTCGTCAGCGACGACGCGGAAGCCTCGAAGTGGCTCAACCCGACCGACTGGGTGCTGGTCGCGCGCGACCCGGGCGTGCTGGCCAGCGAACCCCTTCGCGCGGCGGCATCGCCCATCGGAACGCATGAAGACGCCCGCCCCTGGAGCGACGACTTCAACAACCTGCTGGGCGTGCTCAAGTAGCGCCCATAAAAAAGCCCCGCCGGCGCAAAGCGCGTGCGGGGCTCATTCCGGAAACGATCAGGCGCTCAGGCATTCCTTCATGAAGGCCTTGCGGGCATCGCCCTTCAGGGTCTTGGCCTTCTGATCGGCATTGCAGGTCTTCATTTTTTGCTGCTGGGTCTGCTTGGCGGTCATGGTGGGCTTGGCGCTCAGGCAGCTCTTCATGAAGGCCTTGCGCTCGTCGCCCTTCTTGTCGCCGGCCTCCTGATTGCAGGTCGTCATCTTGCTTTGTTGGGCGGTCGGGGCCTTGGCCGCCGGCGTGGCGGGGGTGGCTGGCGTTGCTGGAGTGGCGGGCGTTGCCGGTGCCTTGGCGGCCGGCATGGCCGGGACGGCTGCCGTTGCCGGGGTGGCGGGCTTGGCAGCCGGGGCGACCGCAGGCGCGGGGGCCTTGTCTTGTGCCTGTGCGACGCCGAACGAAAGGCAGGCGCCCAGGGCGACCAGGGAAAGGAGCTTCTTCATGGTGATATGTCCTTGCAGGGTTGGGTTGTGACAGGTGCCCCGCCCCGGGGCTGCTCACACTAACGGCCCATACCGGCCGCCGGATGACCATCGCCGCGGCCGCACGGGTTTGCCCCCGGTAAAATCCGCAGATGCTATTGGTCAAACAGGAGCTGCTCGCGGCGCTCGCGAACACGCTCGAATCCCTCTCGCCCGGCGCTGGCTCCAAAGCCGCGTTCGAGTCGCCCAAGGTGGCTGCCCATGGCGACTTCGCCAGCACGGCCGCCATGCAACTCGCCAAGCCGCTCGGGCGCAAGCCCCGCGAACTGGCCGAGGAGCTCAGCGCCGCGCTGCTCGCTACTCCCGTTTTCGGCCAGTGGGTCGAAACCATCGAGATTGCCGGCCCCGGCTTTCTCAACATTCGCCTCAAGACCTCCGCCAAGCAGCAGATCGTGCGCGAGGTACTGAACGCGGCCGATACCTTCGGCCAGCAGCCTGCCACCGGTGAAAAGGTGCTGGTCGAGTTCGTCTCCGCCAACCCGACCGGCCCGCTGCACGTCGGCCATGGCCGCCAGGCCGCGCTCGGCGACGCCATCTGCAACCTGCGCGCTTCCCAGGGCGACACCGTTTGGCGCGAGTTCTATTACAACGACGCCGGGGTGCAGATCCAGACGCTGGCCAACAGCACGCAGTTGCGCGCGCGCGGCTTCAAGCCCGGCGACCCCGAATGGCCGAGCGGCGAAAAGGCCCCGGCCTATAACGGCGACTACATCGCCGACATCGCCGAAGACTTCAAAGCCAAGAAAACCGTCAAGTCGGACGACCGCGAATACACCGCCAGCGGCGACATCGACGACCTGGATTCGATCCGTGAGTTTGCCGTGGCCTACCTGCGCCGCGAACAAGATCTGGATCTACAGGCCTTTCGCGTCCGTTTCGACAACTATTACCTCGAGTCGAGCCTCTACACCAGCGGCCGCGTCGAGGCCGCGGTGCAAAAGCTCGTGGCCGCCGGCAAGACCTACGAGCAGGACGGCGCGCTGTGGCTCAAGTCGACCGACTACGGCGACGACAAGGACCGCGTGATGAAGAAGCAGGACGGTACGTACACGTACTTCGTGCCCGACGTCGCCTATCACATCGCCAAGTGGGAGCGCGGCTTCCACAAGGTGGTCAACATCCAGGGCACCGACCACCACGGCACCATCGCACGCGTGCGCGCAGGGCTCCAGGCCGCGGGCGTCGGCATTCCCGCGGGCTACCCCGACTACGTGCTGCACACCATGGTGCGCGTGATGAAGGGCGGCGAAGAGGTCAAGATCAGCAAGCGGGCGGGCAGCTACGTCACCCTGCGCGACCTGATCGAATGGACCAGCACCGACGCCGTGCGCTTCTTCCTCCTGAGCCGCAAGCCCGACACCGAATACACCTTCGATGTCGACCTGGCCGTGACCAAGAACAACGACAACCCGGTGTACTACGTGCAGTACGCCCACGCGCGCATCTGCTCGGTGCTGGCCGGCTGGGGCGGCGATGCCGCCACGCTGAAGAACGTCGACCTCTCGCCACTCGAAAGCCCGGCCGCGCAGGCGCTGATGCTGCTGCTCGCCAAGTACCCCGCCATGCTCACGGCGGCTGCCAAGGATTTCGCGCCGCACGACGTCACCTTCTACCTGCGCGAACTGGCCGCCAGCTACCACAGCTACTACGACGCTGAGCGCATCCTGGTCGACGAAGAGCCGGTGAAGCTGGCGCGGCTCGCGCTCGTCGCGGCCACCGCGCAGGTGCTGCACAATGGGCTCGCGATTCTCGGCGTCAGTGCGCCGAGCAAGATGTGAAATCACCATGAAGAAGACAACCAGACAACGCGGCAACATCGTCATCGGGCTCATCGTCGGCCTGGTGCTGGGGTTGGGGGTCGCGCTGGGCATCGCGGTCTATGTGACCAAGGTGCCGATTCCGTTCGTGACAAAGACGCAACGCGGGGGTGCCGAGCAGGACGAAGCCGAGGCTCGCAAGAACCGCGACTGGGATCCCAACGCGCCCCTGGCCGGCAAGGCCGGCGCACCCAAGCCGGCCCCGGCCCCGAGCGCGACCGGCCCGGTCGGGCCGGCCGGCGGCGACACCGCGGCCGCGGCACCCGCCACCGCGCCGCCGCCTGCACCTCCGGTGCCGGTGGTGGTGGCTCCGCCCAAACCTCCGCGTCCAGCGCCGGTGCCGGCCGAGGCCAATCCGTTGCCGCAGTCGAACGATCCGCTGGGCGATCTCGCCCGCGCGCGCGCCGGCGGCAGCACCACCACCGCTTCCGCCGCGCCAAGCAGCAACAACAGCGCCGCAGCGGGAGCCGACCCGTTCATGTATTTCGTTCAGGCCGGCGCCTTCCGCACCACCGAAGACGCCGAGGCCCAGCGCGCCAAGCTGTCCTTGATGGGGGTCGAGGCCCGAGTCACCGAGCGCGAGCAGGCCGGCCGCACCGTCTACCGGGTGCGCGCAGGTCCGTTCAACAAGAAGGACGATGCCGACCGCCTCAAGGAGCGGCTGGACAGCGGCGGCCTCGAATCGGCGCTCGTGCGCGTCCAGCGCTGACATCGTCAAACCCGCCGGCCGCGGCATCCGCGAGCGGCGGTCGCGAATATTCTTTAAGCTTCGCCGGGCGGCACGGGCCGCCGCCAACCAGGATGGGCGCGGGCCAGCCGCATGCGGGAACTCCGCGCGGCGCGCCGGCTCAGTACTGCCGTACCCAACAGGAGAACTCTTTCAATGAAACGTCGTGACTTTTCGCTGGCCGCCACCTCGCTCGGGCTGCTTTCCCTGGCTGGCAATACCGCGCACGCCCAGGCGCGCGTGCCCAAGGCCGGCACCGAGTACCTGGTGCTCGACAAGCGCGTGCAGGTCGATGCGCCGGCCGGCAAGGTCGAAGTGATCGAGTTCTTCTCGTACAACTGCCCGCACTGCAATGATTTCGAGCCGCAGCTCGAAGCCTGGCTCAAGACCGCGCCCAAGGAAGTGGCCTTCCGCCGCGTACCCGTGCCTTTCGTGGGCAACGACGTCGAAGCCAAGCAGCGTCTGTATTACGCGCTCGAGGCGCTCGGCAAGGTCGACGAATTCCAGCCTAAGGTGTTCGACGCGATCCACAAGCAGCGCCAGAACGTGAACGGCGACGCCAACATCGTTGCCTGGGCTTCGGCCAATGGCCTGGACGGCGCCAAGTTCAAGGAAGTGTTCACCTCGTTTGGCGTGGCCAGCAAGGCAAAGCGCGCCTCGCAGATGACCGAGGCCTACAAGGTGGCTGGCGTTCCCGCCCTGGCGATTGCCGGGCGCTGGTATGTGGACGGCGAAACGGCCGGCAACATGACCAAGGCGCTCCAGGTCGCCAACTTCCTGATCGGCGAAGCCAAGAAGGGCTGACCCCCTTCGCGGGGGGGACACACCGGCCGGCAGCGCCGGTTTTCGCGGTGTTTCCGAATGGATGTCAAGCCCGCTTTGGCGGGCTTTTTCATCCGTGCGGGGCAGGGCTGGCGCCATCTGCCGCATACAATGCAGAGCAAGTTTCGTGCCTCTATGACATTGCACTCCTACTCCCACACCATTCCTCTTCTCGGTCGCATCGGCCGCCTGTCCCGCCTGTCCCGCTTGGCCGTTGGCGCGCTGTTGCTGGCCGGTCTGGCCACGGGCGCCCTGGCCGAAACCGCCGACCGCACCAAGCCGATGAACATCGAGTCCGATGCCATGCGGTATGACGACCTCAAGCAGACCAGCGTGTTCACGGGGAACGTGCTGGTCACGAAGGGCACGATCATCATCCGCGGTGCGCGCATCGACGTGCGCCAGGACGCCGAGGGCTACCAGTACGGCGTGGTCACGGCGGCGCCGGGCAAGCGCGCCTATTACAAGCAGAAGCGCAACGCGCCCGACGAGTGGATCGAGGGCGAATCCGAAGTCATCGAGTACGACAGCCGCGCCGACAACGTCAAGTTCATCCGCAATGCCGTGATGCGCCGCCTGCTGGGCGCCACGCCAAACGACGAAAGCAGCGGCGCGCTCATCGTCTACGACCAGAGCAACGACACCTACACGGTCAACGGTTCCACCGTTCCGCCGAACACCGCGGTGAATGCCCCCGCGGGCGGCGGACGGGTGAAGACCATCCTGACGCCCAAGAGCGCTACGGCGCCCGCGCCAGGCGCCTCGGCTCCAGCCGGCGGACGGGCCGCGCCAGCGGCGCCCCAGCCGGCGCCCGGTGCCGGCCTGCGCTCGAGCACCACGCTCGGCGGCAGCGAAGGGGAAGGGCGCAAGTGATAGAAACCGCTGGAAGCCACAACGCCGATGGCACGCCGGGCAGCCGCCTGGTGGTGCGCGGCCTTCAAAAAAGCTACGGCAGCCGCAAGGTCGTCAAGGATGTCTCGCTCGACGTTCAAAAGGGCGAAGTCGTGGGGCTTCTGGGCCCCAACGGCGCCGGCAAGACCACCTCGTTCTACATGATCGTGGGCCTGGTGCGGGCCGACGCCGGCGAGATCACCATCGATGGCGAACCCATTGCGCACATGCCGATCCACCGGCGCGCCCGCATGGGCCTGAGCTACCTGCCGCAGGAAGCTTCCATCTTCCGCAAGCTCACGGTCGAGGAAAACGTGCGTGCCGTGCTCGAGCTCCAGCGCGAGCCCGATGGCAACGGCAAGCTCGCGCCCCTGTCGAAGCAGCGCACCGAAGAGCGGCTCTCGGGGCTGCTGGCCGACCTGCGCGTGGACCATCTGCGCGATTCCCCCGCACTCGCGCTCTCGGGCGGCGAGCGGCGCCGGGTCGAAATTGCCCGCGCGCTGGCCACGCAGCCGCGCTTCATCCTTCTGGACGAGCCCTTTGCCGGCATCGACCCCATCGCGGTGATCGAGATCCAGCGAATCATCAGCTTCCTGAAGGAGCGCGGCATCGGCGTGCTCATCACCGACCACAACGTGCGTGAAACGCTGGGCATCTGCGATCACGCGTTCATCATCAGCGACGGGCATGTGCTGGCACAAGGCACGCCCTCGGAGATCGTCGACAACGCCGAAGTACGCAGGGTGTACCTCGGCGAGCACTTCCGGATGTAAGGGAGGAGTCGGTCTCCATGAAGCAAGGGCTGTCCCTTCGCGTCTCGCAGCATCTGGCGCTCACGCCCCAGCTGCAGCAGTCGATCCGGCTGCTGCAGCTCTCCACGCTCGAACTGAGCCAGGAGGTCGAGCAGATGCTCGACGAGAACCCCTTCCTCGAACGCACCGCGGAAGAAGCGGCGCGCGAGGAATTCGGACTCGATGCCATCGACACCCCGGTGCCTCGCGATGATTCGGGCGAGGCCGGCGAGAGCGACTTCGCCTCGGCCCCGACCAGCAGCACGGCCACCACCTCCAGCGAAACCACGGTCGCGGCCGAAACCGACGTTCCGGCCGCCGACGCCACCGAGCGCGAGCCCGACTGGGAAGGCGACGGCACCGTCGACATGGCGCCGGACGACAGCGAGTGGGGCAGCGATGCCCCCGCGCGCCAGAACAACCTGGGCGACGACGAGCGCGCCGACGCCACCGAGCTCGCGCGCAGCCAGGAGTCGCTGCAGTCCTTCCTGCACCGGCAGGCGCTCAGTCTGCGGCTCAACGAGAACGACTGCGCCGCGCTGCGCTTCCTGATCGAATCGCTCAACGACGACGGCTATCTCGAAGATTCACTGCCGGCGCTGGCCTCGGGCCTCGCGGGCGACGACAACGACCAGTTCGACGAGCTGGTGCATCACTTCCAGGTGGCGCTCGGCCTGCTGCAGAGCCTGGAGCCGGCCGGTGTCGGCGCGCGCGACCTGGGCGAATGCCTCGGCATCCAGCTGCGCGCACTCGCCAGCGAAAACGAGACCGAAGAACACGCCCTGGTCCGCAAGACCGCCATCGCCATCTGCAAGCAGCCGATGGAGCTGCTGGCACGGCGCGACTTCAAGCGCCTGGCAACGCTCACCCGCACCAACGAAGAGTTGGTGCGCTCCGCGCTGCAGATCATCTCGCGCCTGGAGCCCAAGCCGGGCCGCCGCTTCGTCGACGTCGAGCGCAACATCGTGGTCCCCGACGTGATCGTCACCAAGATCGGCCGCGGCACCAACGTCAAGTTCCGCGTCATGCTCAACCCCGAGGTGATGCCGCGGCTGCGCGTGCACGACATCTACGCCGGCGCGCTCAAGTCGCACAAGGGTGAAGGCAGCCAGGCTCTGTCGCAGCGGCTGCAGGAGGCGCGCTGGTTCATCAAGAACATCCAGCAGCGCTTCGACACCATCCTGCGCGTCTCCAACGCCATCGTCGAGCGGCAGAAGAGCTACTTCGTGCACGGCGAGCTCGCGATGCGGCCGCTGGTGCTGCGCGAGATCGCCGACGAGCTCGGCCTGCACGAATCGACCATCTCGCGCGTGACCACCGCCAAGTACATGGCCACGCCCTTCGGCACGGTCGAGCTCAAGTACTTCTTCGGCTCGGCGCTCGGCACCGAGACCGGCGGCAATGCCTCGAGCACCGCGGTGCGCGCGCTGATCAAGCAGTTCGTGAGCTCGGAGAGCATCAAGAAGCCGCTGTCCGACAGCCAGATTTCCGAGATGCTGAAAGAGCAGGGCATCGAGTGCGCGCGCCGCACCGTGGCCAAGTACCGCGAGGCGCTGCGCATCGCGCCCGCCAACCTCCGCAAGGCGCTGTAGAAAGCCGTCGATGATGGCCCGTTGCCTGCTGTCGCGCTGTGGGCACTGGGTTTTCGTCATGGCGGCAGCGCTGCTGTTCTCCGGCTGCGCCACCCTGCCCGACGAAGCGCCGCGCCCACCCACCAGGGCCATGGCCGTGTCGGCCGACACGGCGCTCGGCAAGATCGCGCTGGCCGCGCAACCCGACCCTGATCTCAGCGGCTTTCGCCTGATGCCGGGCGGCGACTTCGCCTTCGACACGCGCATCCAGCTCGCGCGGCGCGCCCAGCGCACGCTCGACCTGCAGTACTACCAGATCGAGAACGACGAGACCGGCCGCTACCTGCTGCGCACCCTGCGCGACGCGGCCGCGCGCGGGGTGCGTGTGCGGCTCTTGATGGACGACCTCTACACCTCGGGCGAGGACGAACTGCTGCTCGGCCTGGCCGCTACGCCGAACGTCGAGCTGCGCCTCTTCAACCCGTTTCCGGCCGGGCGCGGCAGCATTCTCAAGCGCTTCACGGCATCGCTGTTCGACTTCAGCCGCGTCAACCGGCGCATGCACAACAAGCTCTTCATTGCCGATGGGGCGATGGCGGTGGCGGGCGGCCGCAACATCGGCAACCAGTATTTCAGGCGGACGGCGGGCGAGAATTTTCTCGACCTGGACACCTTCGTGACCGGCGCGCTGGTGCCGCGCCTCGGCACCCTGTTCGACCGGTACTGGAACAGCACCTACGTGCGGCCCGTCCAGTCCGTGGTGGTCACAGGGCTATCGCGCGAAGAACTGCAGCAGCGCTTCGAAGCCGCCACCGGCCCCGACACCACGCCCCCGCCGCCGCAGCCCGCGCCCAACGACCTGCTCGGCTACAGCCCGATGGCTGAAGACCTTGCCACCGGCAAGCTCGGCCTGATCTGGGCCCTGGCCGAGGCCTATGCCGATTCGCCCGACCGCGTGATCGGCAAGACGGCCTCCTATGGCGGCGTGCCGCTGCTCGACGTCGACAGCGTGCGCTACAACGTGGTCGAGCAAATGCGCCGCGCGCGCTCCGAGGTGACCATCGTCTCGCCCTATTTGATACCGGGCGAGGCCGGCTTGGAGGTGATGCGCGAGATCCGCCGGCGCAACGTGAAGATCAGCGTGGTCACCAATTCGCTTGCGGCCACCGACGAGCCGCTGGTCCACACGGCCTACCGCCGCTACCGCCCCGACATGCTGAAGCTGGGCGCCGACCTGTACGAGCTCAGCACCACGCGCACCCGGCGCAGCGTGCGGCTGGGGCTCTTCGGCACTTCGATCGGCCGGCTGCATGCCAAGTCGGCGGTGATCGACCGGCAGGTGCTTTTCGTCGGCTCGATGAATTTCGATCCGCGCTCCGAAACGCACAACACCGAGATCGGCCTTTTCATCCGCAGCCCCGAGATGGCGCAGCAGGCGCTCAAGCTCATCGACGTGCTGAAACAGCAGGGCGCCTACCGACTGCGCTTTGCCGAAGATGGCAACAAGTCGCGCATCGAGTGGATCAGCGAAGACGCCGGCAAGACCACCGTGCTCAACGAGGAGCCCGACTCCGATTTCTGGGGCCGCGCCATGCTCGAGCTGCTGGCGCCGCTGACGCCCGAGAGCTTGCTGTAGGCCCGCCGTTCGTGTTCGCTATTGCTGCACGTTGACCGCTTCGACCTGCACCAGCAGCTTCACCTTGTTCTCGAAGCCGAAGTTCAGCCCCCAGGTAATGCCCCAGTCGCTGCGCTGCACCGTGGTTTCGAAGTCGCCGCCGCAGACCTGGCGGTTGATCAGCGGGTTCAGGTAGCAGTTGAAGCGCACGGCCTTGAGCGTGACCGGCTTGGTCTGGCCCATCAGCGTGAGCGTGCCCGGCACGTCGACCACCTTGTCGCCGTTGAATTCGATGCGGTCCGCCACGAAGCGGCCGGTCGGAAACTCGGCCACGTTGAAGAAGTCCTTGCTTTGCACGTGGCGGTTGAGCAGATCGACGCCGGTGTTGATGGAGCTGATGTCCATCGTGATGTCGACCTTGCCGCTGCTGCCGGTGCCGTCGATCTGCACCGAGCCGTCCTTGGTGCTGAAGCGGCCGCGGTTGGTGGTGGTGCCGTAGTGCCCCATCTCGTACATCACGAAGGTGTGGGTCGGGTCGATCACGTAGCTGGCATTCTTTGCCGGGCCCCCGGCGGGCTTGGCCGCGACGGGCGGTGCCGTGTACTCCTGCGCCCTGGCAGGGGTGGCAAGGGCCGCCGCGGCAGACAGCGCGGCGGCGAGAAAAAGCTTCTTCATGGCTATGGGCGGGCGTGGCTTGAAAACGAAATCAGTTGAGAAGGCAAAAAGGCGGGGCTCAAAGCGGGCCGAGGCCCGCGAGCGTGAACTTGAAGCGAACCTGCACGTCGTTGCCGACCACCGAGGTGTCGGTCCATTCGCCGTCGCCCACCTTGTAGTCGAGCCGCTGGATCGTAAAGCTTCCGGTAGCCACCGCGTAGCCGCCAGCCGGCGCGATGGTGACCGGCACCGTGACCTGCCGCGCAATGTTCTTGATGGTGAGCTTGCCCGCCATCTCGAACCGGCCGTCGCCCAGCGCCTTGATGGCGCTCGACTGGAAGATGGCCTGCGGAAAATGCGCGGCGTCGAACCATGGAGGCTTGGGCAGCTCGGCGTCGCTCATCGGCACGCCGAGCGATGCGCTCGCGGTGTCGATCTGCAGCGCCACGGTGCCGCCCTCGGGTTTTCTTGGGTCGAAGGCCACCTGCGCGTCGAACTTCTTGAAGGTGCCTTCCACCGGCACGCCCATCTGCTTGCTGACGAAGGCGATCTGGCTCTTGTCGGCCACGAGCCGGGTCGCGGTAGGGGGCTCGGCGCCCGCGGGAGCCGCGGCGGCGAAGGCAGCGGCTGCAAGGAACAGGCAAAAGACGCGCTTCATCGGGTGGGTTCCTTGCGTGGCGCGGGCCACATGCGTTTCAGGATGCCATCGCGGTCGATCCAGTGGTGCTTGAGCACCGCCGCCACGTGCAGCAGCGCCATGGCAGCAAGCGTGAACGCGCTGCCCTTATGCAATGGCTTCAGCACGGCTTCGGCCAGCTCTTTGTCGACTGGCATGAAGTCCGGCAGAGGTAGCACGCCGAACCACACCACCGGAAACCCGAGCGCGGAGCTGTAGGCCCAGCCGAACATCGGCACCGCGAGAAAGAGCAGGTACATCAGCGCGTGGCTCGTCCGGTAGCCGGTGCGCTGCCAGCGCGGCATGGTCGCCGCCGCATGCGAGGGCAGCGGCGGCGGCGCATGGCGCAGCCGCCACAAAAGCCGCAGGGCCGACAGCAGCAGGATGGTCACCCCGGCCCATTTGTGCCAGTTGTAGAGCTTGATGCGCGCCGGCGAGAGCGGCAGGCCGGTCATGTAGAGGCCGACGCCGAGCGAGCCGACGATCATGGCCGCGAGCAGCCAGTGCAGCGCCATGGCCACCGGGCCATAGCGCAGGTCGCGCAGGGCGGCGGGCGTTTCGGCAAGGGCGGTGGCGGAGGATGGAGGTGTGTCGGCAGGCATCGGAAGCAGGACCAGCGGCCTGTGCGCGGAGCATATATCGGAAGCGGCGAAGGCACCGCACGAGCCGTGCCAGGCGCATGGCCGGCGGGGTCAGCGCCCCGATGACGCCTGCTGTGCGTGCAGCAGCACGGCATGCAGCTCGGCCGGTTGCACCGGCTTGCGCAGCGCGTGCCAGCCGCGTTCGGTGGCCAGCCGCTGGGTGGCTTCGCCGATGTCGGCCGAGACCAACGCGATCGTGAGTGACGGCTTCTGCCGCTGCAGCCGTTCCGCCAGCGCGATGCCGTCGAGCCCGCCCGGCAGCCGGATGTCGCACAGCGCCGCATCCAGCGCATGCAGGTCGGCCAGCGCCAGCGCCTCGGCCGCGCTGCCGTAGACGCGCGGCGCAAGCTGCCATTGCTGCAGCAGCGCACTGAGACTGTCGGCCACGACGGCGTTGTCTTCCACCACCAGCACGGCGAGCCCCGGCTGCAATGTGTGCGCCGCCGCTTCGGACGGCGGTTGCGCCAGGGGTGATGGCGCCGCTATCGGCGCGTCGGCCGGCGCTGCGGGCAGTTCAAAGCCGAAGACCGAGCCACGCCCCGGCGCCGAGCGCAGAGACACCTCGATGCCGAGCTGCCCGGCCAGCCGCCGAACGATCGCGAGCCCCAGCCCGTGGCCGCGCTGCAGGTTGCGTTCGGCATTGCCGACCTGCTCGAAGTCGCCGAACACCCGCTCCTGCGAATCCGCGGCTATGCCGACGCCGCTGTCGCGCACCTCGACGCGCCAGGCGCGCCCGCTGTCTCGCCGTCGCGCCCGCACCGCCAGCAGCACGCGGCCGCGCGGCGTGAACTTGACGGCGTTGTCGACCAGGTTGGCCAGCACGCGGCGCAGCGACACGGCATCGGCCCAGGCCACCGCATCGGCGGGGCAGCGCACCCAGACGCGGCCGTGGCCGACCTGGCGCGCCAGCTCGCGCAAGAGCGGCGCCAGCGATACCGCCACCGGCTGCAACGGATCGGCCGCGGCTTCGATGCGGCCGATCTCGAGCAGCTGGTTGGTCAAGCCTTCGAGCGCCTGCTGCGCCCGCGCGAGCGACGCCACCGTGTGTTGCACCAGGGGCGCGTCGGCGCCATTGTTCAGCTGCTGCCGCAGCACCTCGGCCTGCAGGCCGATGGCCATTACCGGCTGGCGCAGGTCGTGGTTGGCGGCCGAGAAGAAGCGCAGCCGTTCGGCCTGCGCCTGCTCGGAGGCGCGCAGGCCGGCCAGCGCCTGCTCGCGCAAGCTGCGCTCGTTGAGGCGCAGGCCGATGTTTTCCTCCAGTTGGCGCGAGCGTTCGGCCACCAGCTTCCACATCATTGCGGTGAGGCCAATGCCGATGACAGACACGGCCATCATGGTCGGTGCGCCGAGCCACAGCCCGGTGACGATCACGGGCGCCAGCAGCAGCGTGATCGCCAGCTGCGTGGCCGGCGTGTAGAACGAAACCGAGAACGCCGACGAGAGCGTCATTCCCATCAGCATCAGGCCGAGCAGAAGTTGCTGGTCGGCGTGGCCCGTGTTGAACAGCAGCACGCCGGCCAGGCCGTGCGCCAGCTCCCAGATGCCGGTGCGGATGGTGTGCAGGCGCTGCGCCTCGCGCAAATTCTCGGGCGTGAAGGGCTCGGGCAGGCGCTGGGGAAAAAAGCCGCGCATGATCGTCACGAGCGTGATCAGCGAGATCCACGCCAGCGCATGAGCGAGCGAGTATTGCCAGGCGAAGAGTGCCGCCACGCCGCAGTTCAGCAGGTATTGCACCAGCAGCACCGGGCCGATGGGGCGGACCGAGAGCCGCAGCACCTCGCACTCGATCGCAAAGCGGTCATTTCCGGCAGCAACCGGAGCAACCATGGGCGCGGTGGTGGAATTCATCGGCCGGGCCACTATATAGAGAAGCGGCCCGTCGCGGCGACAATGGCGGTTCCCCAGCGGCCGATGATGATGGCAAACCCCCTGTGAACGATCTTTCTCTCTTTTTGCCTTGCGCCGCCGGCGTCGAGGAATTCCTGGCGCAGGAAGTCCATGCGCTCACGGGCCGCGTCGGGCAAGACCTGCTCACGCTGCGCGGCGGCGTGCGGGTGCGCGCCGAATGGCGCGACGCGCTCAAGCTCAACCTGCACAGCCGACTCGCCCAGCGCGTGCTGGTCGAGCTGGCGCATGCGCCCTACCGCAGCGAGAACGACCTGTACGCCATCGCGAGCGGCGTGGCCTGGGAGATCTGGTTCACGCCCAAGCAGACCTTCAAGATCGAGACCACGGCGCAGCACAGCCCGCTGCAGAGCCTGAATTTCGCCACGCTGCGCATCAAGGACGCAATTGCCGACCGCTTTCGCGCCAAGGCCAACGGCGTGCGCCCGAGCATCGAGACGCAGTGGCCCGACTGCCGCGTGTTCGCCCACCTGACCACCGAACACTGCACGCTCTACATCGACACCTCCGGCGAGCCGCTCTTCAAGCGCGGCTGGCGGCAGGACAAAGGCGATGCGCCGCTGAAGGAAACGCTGGCCGCCGCCATGCTGGCCGCCAGCGGCTGGTGGAACCCCGAAACCGGCCAGGTGGCCGCCGAGCCGCTGTACGACCCCTGCTGCGGCAGCGGCACCATCGCCATCGAGGCGGCGCAGATTGCGCGCGGCATTCCGGCCGGGTCGCTGCGGCGCTTCGGTTTCGAGAAGCTGCTGCCGTTCCAGGCGCACGTCTGGGATGCGATCAAGAAGGGGGCCGAATCATCGGCCACCGCGCGGGAGGTCGCGATCTTCGGTTCCGACGTCTCGCACCGCATGGTCGACTTTGCCGAGCGCAATGCAGAGCGCGCCGGTGTGGCCGAGGCGATCGAGTTCCGCGGCGGCGACGCGCTGCAGCGCATGCCCCCGGCGGAGGGCGGCGTGATCATGCTCAACCCGCCCTATGGCGAGCGGATCGAGGTCGGCGGCGTGGCGCGCTTCGGCGCCCGGGAGGCCGCGCAGACGTCCGGCAATGGCGAAGGCGGCGGCGAAGGTGAAGATGGCGGCGAGTTCTTTCCGCAGCTCGCCACGCACTGGAAGAAGAACTACTCCGGCTGGACCGCCTGGGTGCTCACGCCCGACCTGAAACTGCCCAAGCGCATGCGGCTCAAGGAGTCGCGCCGGGTGCCGATGTGGAACGGGCCCATCGAATGCCGCCTGTTCCGCTTCGACATGGTGGCCGGCTCGGCCAGAAAGTAGGCAGACCGGCGATCCGGCGGGGGGTTACTTCACGCCAACGCCGCACGCTGCGTTCACCGTCCTGGCCGCCAAGTCGCCGGGCAGGCCGTCGAATTTCATCGGACGGACATCGCTCTCGTCGAACTCCCGCACCGCCAGCGGCTCCCCGACGAAGTTCGGCTGCCCGAAATAGGTGGCGCTCACGTAGCGTGCCTTGCGGGCGTCGCAGTCCACGCTGGCCTTTGCCGCGACTGACCGGAACTTGAGGCCGTCCTGGCCGGTGCGGGGCTCGGCCAGGCTGATCCGCACCGCCACGAGCCGCTTGCTTCCGTCCACCACCACGCTGGTCGGGTCCACCTGCACGTAGCTGTTGGCTGCTTCCCCGGCCGAACCGGTCAGGGTGAGCCACTCCGCATGGGCCAGCGGTCCGGCCAGAAGAGCGAGCAACAGCAGGGAAGGTCGTTTCATCATCGGAAGTTTCGAAAGGCGCCGGGCACGGACCGGGCAACAGATTGTGAATGGACGATACGGTTTGCGCCTTGCGATGGCACATGGGGCAACATCGGGGTTATTCCAAACGCACAAATTTTCATTTCTCCAGAAGAAGCAAACGCCGCGCCGGGCGCCTTCGTTGTCATCGACACCAACATCGCGCTCGATCTGCTGGTGTTCGACAACCCCGACTGCCTGCCGCTGGCCGCCGCGCTCGCAGCCAGCCAATTGCGCTGGCTGGCGACGGCCGCCATGCGCAGCGAGCTGGCGCGGGTGCTCGGCTACCCGCTCATCGCGGCCCGGCTGGCGCGCAGGAACCTGGCGGCAGAGGCCGTTCTCGCGGCCTTCGACGAGCGCGTGCAACTGGTTGCGGATGTGCCGCCACGTGCCCCGTGCGTCTGCAAGGACCCGGACGACCAAGTCTTCATCGATCTGGCGGTGGCCCGGCGCGCACGGCTGCTCAGCAAGGACCAAGCCGTGCTGACGATGCGCAAGCGCCTCGCGGCGCAAGGCGTGGTGGTGCAGGCGCTGCTGGCGTTTTAACCGCCGGAGGAGGAGGGGGGCGGCGGCGCGCTGCAGTGCCAGCGCCCCAAGAGCCTCGCCACCGCGCGCACGCGCTGCGTGTCGCGGCCCCAGCGGCGGCTGGCCGGCAGCTTCTGCGCCCACTTCATGCGCCGCGCCGCCTCGGCGATGCGCTGGCGCACGTCCTCGCTCACTTCGGCCAGCGCGGCGTGCCAGTGCTGGCCGGCGGCTTCGGGCGCGGCAGCCTCCAGCATCATGGCCGTGGAATGCAGGTAGCTGAGCCAGTCGCGCGCCTGGCACTCGGCCAGCGTCATTACTTCGGCCGGGTCGTCCTCGAAGTCGATGTAACCGATGACCCCATCGGGGCACTGCACCAGGTTGCGGTCGAAGGCCTGGCTCAAGTGCTGGCCGCGCACGTGCACCTGCGCGATCGCGGCCAGTCCTTCGCGCCAGACCGCGAGCAGCGCGGCGGGCCCGGCCGCCGCAGCCTGGTCGAGCCGCTCCTGCAGCACGACGGTGGTGCGGCCGCTTTCGCCCAGGTCGGAGATCAGCAGGCCGTCCGGCTGTTGCGCCAGCACCGCGGGCACCCGCAGGCCCGCGGCCGCCAGCTGCCTGAGGCGCCGGGCCTCGGTGGCAATGGCCGCCTCGCCGCCCGGATTGGGCACCGGCTTGATGATGTCCAGCCGCGCCATGCGCGCAACTGCCGCCATCACGCGGTAACCCCACTTGCCGTGGCGCGGACCGGCCTTCTTGAGCCATACGCGCTCGCTGCCCAGGCGGTGGCTGGCCACGTTCTTCTGCTGCTTGGGCAGCGTGAGGCGCAGGAACTCGGCGTAATCGCCTGGTGCCGGCGCAAAGGGCTGCGCATCGAGGGGCGCCGGCGCCGAGGCCGCACCCTTGGCGCCCTGGAGGCGCGCCGAACCACCGCGTCGCAAAGGGTTCATGCGGCCAGCGGGAGGTTCGACACCAGGCCGTGCGGCCCCTGCGTCACGGGCTGAAAGCTCTCGGCACTGGCCAGCGGCCAGTAGGTGCGGAACACGTTGTGCTGCTTGTCGAGTGGGCCGAGAAGGGCGCCCGGCTGCACCTGCATCACCAGGTTGCTCAAGAGGCGCACTTCCGTGTCGGAAATGCGCCGCACGATGTGGTGCGCGGTGATCTGCTGCGGATGATCGAGCCCGGCCGCCTGCACCAGCTCCTGCAGCGCGTGCAGCGTGCTGCGATGGAAGTTGCGAACGCGGTCGGCCTTGGTCGGCACCACCAGCGCCTGCTGGCGCACAGGGTCCTGCGTGGTCACGCCGGTCGGGCAATGGCCCGTGTGGCAGCTTTGCGCCTGGATGCAGCCCAGCGCCATCATGAAGCCACGCGCCGCGTTGCACCAGTCGGCGCCCAGCGCCATCATGCGTGCCACGTCGAAGGCCGTGATCACCTTGCCAGCGCAGCCCAGCTTGATGCGGTGGCGCAGGTTCACGCCGATGAGCGTGTTGTGCACCAGCAGCAGGCCCTCCTGCAGCGGCGCGCCCACGTGGTCGCTGAACTCGACCGGCGCGGCGCCCGTGCCGCCCTCGGCACCGTCAACCACGATGAAGTCGGGCGTGATGCCGGTCGCCTGCATGGCCTTGACGATGGCGAACCACTCCCACGGATGGCCGAGGCAGAACTTGAAGCCGGTCGGCTTGCCGCCCGAAAGCTCGCGCAGCTTGGCGATGAAATGCATCATCTCGATGGGCGTGGAGAACGCGCTGTGCGAGGCGGGCGAAATGCAGTCCACCCCCACCCGCACGCCCCGGGCCGCCGCAATCTCGGTCGTGACCTTGGGCGCCGGCAGCACGCCACCGTGCCCGGGCTTGGCGCCCTGGCTCAGCTTGAGCTCGATCATCTTCACCTGCGGATCGCGCGCATTGGCGCTGAAACGCTCGGCGTTGAAGCTGCCGTCCTCGTTGCGGCAGCCGAAGTAGCCCGAGCCGATTTCCCAGATCAGGTCGCCGCCATGCACCCTGTGGTGCTGCGAGATGGAGCCTTCCCCGGTGTCGTGCGCAAAGCCGCCCAACTTCGCGCCCTGGTTGAGCGCGAGAATCGCGTTGGCCGACAACGCGCCGAAGCTCATGGCCGAAATATTGAAGACGCTCGCGCTGTACGGTTGGGTGCAAACCTGGGCCGGGTTGGCCTCCGCGGGTTGAGGCGTGCCGCCGATCACGATGCGGAAATCGTGGTTCTCGAGCCGGGTCGGCTGCATCGAATGGTTGATCCACTCGTAGCCCGCGATCGTCACGTTGAGCTGTGTGCCGAAAGGGCGGTTGTCCGGGTCGCCCTTGGCGCGCTGGTACACCAGCGAGCGCTGCGCGCGCGAAAACGGCGCCGCCTCGGAATCGCTCTCGATGAAATACTGGCGCATTTCTGGCCGGATGAATTCGAGCAGAAAGCGCAGGTGGCCAATCACCGGGTAGTTGCGCAAAATGGCGTGGCGCGTCTGGCGCAGGTCGTGCACGCCGGTGCCGCTGAGCGCCGCAAAAACCACCAGCGCCACCCAGGCGGCCCAAAGGTGCGGGGCCACCAGCACGACGGCCAGGCTGACGGCCAGGCCGGTCACGCACAGGGCAAAGGCGCTGTAGCGCGCCGGAAACGGAATAATCGTGGGCATGGAGATGAGTGGACTGCCGGAGCCTGCTGCATCATAGAGGGCTGCCCCGAACTTGCCATGATGACGACCACCAACGACACCCCCCAGGACGCAGCGCCCGCGTCCGCCCCCCTCGGCCCCGAGGATTTCGACGCGCTCGACCAGGCGCTCGATGCCATGCGCGAGCACGACGAGGAAATTCCCCAGTGGGAGTTCTGCGAAGGCTTCATGGCCGCGCTGATCTGCACCCGCCGCACCATCGAGCCGGCCGAATACTGGCCCGTGCTGCTGGGCGATGGCTTCGTGCCGGCCCAACACATGGAATTCGTCTGGAACTGGAAGCGCCGCTGGCGCGAGATCGAAGAGGGCCTGGACGCCGGCGTGCAGTCGCTCGACGACGAGCGCAGCTGGCAGCCCGAGGTGCTCGACACCCGCGGCGCCATTGCCTCGCTGCCCGAGGAAGAGCGCGCCGCGGTCGAGGGCGAAGAAATTCCCTCCTTCGCGCAGGTCTGGGCGCTGGGCTTCATGTACGCGGTCGAAAACTGGCCCGAAGACTGGGCCACGCCGCGCGACAAGGAAGCCGCGCAAATGCTCGACGACGCGCTCGACAACATCGTCGCGCTGACCGAGGACGACAAGGCCAAGCCCACCCTTTCGATGTTCAGCGACGACGGCCCGCCCAGCGTGAGCCAGCAGCGAATGGACGATTTCGGCGCCGCCATCTGGGCCGTGTACGACCTGCGCCAGCTCTGGAAGAGCCTGGGTCCGAAGGTAGAGACCATCCGCAAGGAAGCGACACCCGGCCGCAACGATCCCTGCCCCTGCGGCAGCGGAAAAAAATACAAGAAGTGCCACGGTGCCTGACACCGGCCCGGCCAGCGCAGCGCTCACGCCGCGCGCGGCGTGGGCCATGGTGCTGGCGCTTTGCGCCGGGGTGGCGCTGAGCCAGGCCTTCCGCACCGTGGGCGCCATCATGGCGAGCCCGCTGCAGGCCGACTTCAGGCTCTCGGCCCAGGCGCTCGGCATTTTCTCGGGGGCATTCCATTTCGCCTTTGGTGCCATGCAGCTCTTCATGGGCATCGGCATCGACCTGCACGGCGTGCGGCGCACGGTGCTTGTCGCCTTTCCGATCGCCATTGCGGGCGCGCTGCTGTCGGCGGTGGCGCCCAGCTACCTGGTGCTGGTGGCGGGACAGGCGCTGATCGGCATCGGCTGCGCGCCGGCCTTCCTGGTGTGCACCGTGTTCATCGCGCGGCACTTTCCCTCGGCGCGCTTCGCCACCGTCTCGGGGCTGGTGCTCGCCATCGGCGGTGTCGGCATGCTGGCGACCGGCACGCCGCTCGCGTGGCTGGTGCAGGCGTATTCCTGGCGCGCCGGGTTCCTGGTGCTGGCCGCGGCCTCGGCACTCGCGTGGCTCGCCATCTGGCACTGGGTGCACGAGCCCGCGTCGGCCGTGCCCGAGGTGAACGAGTCCATTCCCGAGGCGATCCGCCAGTTCGGCGCGCTGCTGGCCATGCCGCACACGCTGGGCATCGTGCTGCTCGGCGCGGTGACCTATGCCGCGTTCATCTCGCTGCGCGGCCTCTGGCTCGGGCCGCTCATGATGGAGCGCCACGGCTATTCGCTGGTGCAAAGCGGCAACGTCGCGCTGGCGGTGTCAGTGATCTCGCTTCTGGGCGCGCCGCTGTTCGGGCGCCTGGACCGGAACGGCCCCGCGCGCCGCCGCTGGATCGTGGCCTGCGCGCTCGGCTATGCGGGCCTGTTCGCGCTCATCGCCTTCACGCACTCGGCCTGGCTCGACGTCGGCGGCATGGTGCTGATCGGCGTGCTCTCGGGCTTCATCGTCTGGCAATACGCCGACGTGCGCGTGGCCTACCCGGTCACGCTCACGGGCCGCGCGATGGCGGTGTTCACCATGGCGATGTTCCTCGGCGTGGCGCTCATGCAGTGGGGAACCGGCGTGGCGGCCTCGGTGGCCGCGGCACATGGCGGCGATCCGCTCACGGCCGTGCTGGCCACCATCGCACTGCTGCTGGTGCTGGGCATCGCGGCCTTCGCGTGGCTGCCCGCGCCAAAGGCCGACGCTCTCAGATCTTGAAGGCGCGTTGGATGTCGGGCCGCACGAGGTCGGCGTATTCGCGGTGCTTGCGGATGTAGCCGGCGATGAACTGGCACACCGGAATGACGTGCAGGCCCTTGGCGCGCGCCTCGTCGAGCACATGCCGCGCAATGCCGGAGCCCACGCCCTTGCCTTCGTGCTCGGGCAGCACCTCGGTGTGGGTGAACATGATGGCGTCGGTCAGCAGGTTGTATTCGGCATAGGCCGCGAGCTGGCCCTCGAGCATGGCTTCGTAGCGATGCTGGGCTTCGTTGTTGGTGATGACGAGGTTGCTGTTGCTCATGGTTGGCGTGCGAGATAGGTGGCGAGATTGGCGGCGGCTGTGGCGCGTACCTTGTTGCGCAGCATCGGCGTCCAGCCGAGCAGAAGGCCGGGGGCACCCAGGGCCTGGCGCGACCAGGTCCAGAACGCAAAACTGTCTTGCTGCGTGGCGATCAGTCCTTCCGGCGTGAAGCTGAAGCGCGAATCCACGCTGTTGTCGACCAGCCGGCCCGTGGCGCTGAAGCGGTAGTGCGCGTCCCAGTGGGCCTGGCCGCTGGTGTCGTCGGCGTGCACGTCGCGCCAGGTCAGGCGCCAGACGTCGGCGCCCTTGGCCCGGGTGGCATCGCACAGCATGCGCCACATGCCGCCCACCTGGCGCCGACCGCGCAGCGAAAAGGCCTCGTCGTCGAATGCCGCATCGCTGGCATAGCAGGCCGCCATGGCGGGGCCGTCGAGCCTTGAAAAGGCTTGGTAAAAGCGCTCGATGGTCTGGGCATTGGCTGCTGCTGTCATGTCATGGGGCCTCTTTTGTTGTGTCTGAATGCGGGCCGAGCAGGCCCACCAATGTCTGGAGCGCGTAGTGCACCGTGGCCGCGCGCACGGCGGCGCGGTCGCCCTCGAAGCGGCGGCGCTCGGTGCGAACCTGCCCGCCGACCGACCAGCCGAACCACACGGTGCCGACCGGCTTCTCGGGGCTCCCGCCTGTCGGGCCGGCCACGCCGGTCACGGCCACTGCCGCCTGGGCCGCCGATCGCGCGATGGCACCTTCGGCCATGGCGCGCGCCACGGCTTCGCTGACCGCGCCGTGGGTGTCGATCAGCGCCGTATCGACGCCCAGCAGCTCGATCTTGGCTGCGTTGGAATAGGTGACGAAGCCGCGCTCGAACCATGCGCTGGAGCCTGCGAGATCGGTGCACGCGCCCGCAATGAGGCCGCCGGTGCAGCTTTCGGCCGTGGCCATCATCCAGCCCTTCTTCAGCAGCAGATCGGCGGTGGCCGCCACCAGCACGGGCGTGGCCTGGTCGGCAAGAAAGTTCGACGGGGAGGACGGTTCCATGAAGTTCTTCACCATGCGCGCCAGAGCGCAATGACCAGCAGCGTGCAGAACGCCGCCACCAGGTCGTCCAGGATGATGCCAAAACCTGCCCGCCACCAGCGTACTTCGGAGGCGTCGCGTTGCTTGAACAAGCCATCCGCCCAGGCCACCGGGCCGGGCTTGGCGGCGTCGAAGTAGCGGAACAGGCCGAACGCGATGACCTGTGCGAGCAGGCCAGCCGGCGTGACGAGCCACAGCACGATCCAGAACGCGATCACCTCGTCCCACACGATGCTGCCCGGGTCCGCCACGCCCATGTCGCGTGCCGTGACGCTGCACGCCCACCAGCCGATGGGCAGCGAGGCCAGGATGACCCAGCCGATGGCGGCGGGCGTGAGCCACAGCTGCATCACGACGAAGGCCGCCCAGGCCCACAGCGTGCCGACGGTGCCCGGCGCGATACGGGGCAGCCCGGAGCCGAAACCCATGGCAATGAAATGCGCCGGGTGGGAGAGAAGAAAGCCGATTGTCGGACGGTGGGGCGTGGCTTGCGGCATGGCGCCTGCGGAAGAAGCAGAGGGGGCGGGAGAAGGGGAAGAAGCGGCTTGCATCAAGGCCAGAGTGTCGCGCATTCGGGCGCTGCCCAACGCCGCGCGGTGTCGCCGAGGTGGTCAAGCGATCGCTGTAAGCAATGCATGCCCTCCGATGTATTCGCCGGCGCCAACGGCCGTCGTATGCTCGGCGGCTCGATTTCAAGCAAAGGGATGGTCATCATGAAAAGAACCCCAATCCGTTTCAGCGCCTTTTGGCTCTGCCTCGCGTTCAGTGTGCTGCTCGCGGCCTGCGGCAACAAGGAGGCGGAACAGCGCACCGCCTTCATCGGCTTCCTGCAGACCCGCGTGCTCGACAAGCCGGGCCTGCGCGTGCCAACGCTCACGCCCGAAGAGAAAGCCTCTTTCGGCGACTATGCGCAGCACTACGCAGTGATTGCCGATTTCAACGAAGGCATGAACAAGTCCGTCGGCCAGCCGATGAGCCAGGTGATGGCCAAGGGTGCGCTGCGGTCGGTGGCCGATCTGGCATCGAGACGCGACGACCTCAAGGCGGCCAAGGAGGGGCTGGGCGGTCTGCGCACAGCGCTCGACAAGGAGCTGGCCAAGGCAGACGCCGCGCATGCCAGCCTCAAGCAGCCGGACGACCTGAAGCAGGTCTACGACAAGGCCTATGAAAAGACCGTCGCCACGCCGGCCGCCACCTTCAAGGAGGTGTTCCCCGCGCTCGATTCCGTGTTCGACGGCGCGCTGGCGGTGGGCGACTACCTCGAAAAGAACAAGTCGAAGATCCAGGTGTCGGGCGCGTCCCTGACCGTGAGCGATCCGGCCGTACAGGCCGAGCTCAACAAGATGCTGCAAGACCTCAACGGCCACTCGAAGGCCATCAACGCCGCGCAAACAAAAATGCAGGCGATGGTCCGAGGGCCCTGATCAGCCGAAGTGGTCGAAGGAGCCGAAGCGCTGCGCCACCGGCGCGCCGCTCGCGTCCACGATGCGCAGGCCGGCTTCGGCCTCGATGCGGCCGATGCGCGTGACGCGCGTGGCGCTTGCCTTGCCGGCCTGTTCGACTACCGCCCGCGCGGAGGGTGCCGCGGTGAAGACCAGCTCGTAGTCGTCGCCGCCCGAGAGCGCGCAGGTGCGCAGCACGTCGGAGCCGAGGTCGGAGGATGCTGCGGCCGACACAACCGAAACGGCTGCATCGGCATCGAGCGTGGCGCCCACGCGGCTCGAGGCGAGGATGTGGCCCAGGTCGCCGACCAGCCCGTCGCTCACATCCACGGCGGACGAAGCCATGCCGCGCAGCGCCTGCCCTAGCGCGACGCGCGGCGTGGGCTGCTCCATGCGTTGTCGTGCCATGGAGAACACCTCGGCCGGCAGTGCGAGCGTGCCGCGAAACACTTCGAGCGCGAGCCGTGCGTCGCCGAGCGTGCCGCTGACCCAGATGTCGTCACCGGCGCGTGCGCCCGATCGCAGCAGCGCCGCGCCGGCCGGCACTTCGCCGAACACCGTGATGCAGATGTTGAGCGGCCCGCGCGTGGTGTCGCCGCCGACGAGCTCGCAACCGTGTTCGTCGGCCAGCGCAAAAAGCCCGCGCGAGAAGCCCTCGAGCCAGGGCTCGTCGACACCCGGCAGCGCGAGCGCGAGCGTGAAGGCCAAGGGCTTCGCACCGCAGGCCGCCAGGTCGCTGAGATTCACCGCCAGCGCCTTATGGCCGAGCCGCGCCGGATCTACAGTCGAAAGGAAGTGGCGTCCTTCGACCAGCATGTCGGACGACACGGCCAGTTGCATGCCGGGCGCTGGCGCGAGCAGTGCGCAGTCGTCGCCCACGCCGAGCGGAGAGCGCTTGGCGGGGCGCTTGAAGTAGCGTGCGATCAGGTCGAATTCACCCATGGGGCGAGCATAAGCGCTACGACACTCACCCCCGCGCACGCCGGTTCGACATCACCACGTTGTCCTTCTCGATCGCCTGGCCGGCCTGCATGGCCGCGATCCAGGCCTCGGTGCTCGTCACGGCCGCAAAATTGCTGTGGAAGACGACGCTGAACACGCGGTGGATCTCCTCGGCGCTCACCCGGCCGGCCGCATTCGAATAGGGCAGCGCGCCGGTGGCGTCCGACAGGAACTCCACGTTCAGCCCGCGGTGCATCGCCTCGAACACGGTGGATGCATCGCAGTTCTGGGTCATGTAGCCGGCTACGCTCAGCGTGTCGATCTCGTGGCGCGCAAGCCAGTCGCCGAAGTCGGTGCCGGTGAAGACGCTCGGGAATGCCTTGGTCACGAGGTGGTCGTGCGGGCGCCTGGCAATCTCAGGGTGCAGCTGCCCGTTGTGGGTGTCGGCCTGGAACACCGGGGCACCCTTGGGTGCATGGTGGCGAACCACCACCACGGGCGTGCCGGCGGCATGGGCTGCGTCCATGGCCCGGGCAATGTTGGGCAGCGATTGCTCCACGGGCGGGTATTCGATCGGCAGTCCGCCGCCTTCAAAATATTCGTTCTGCACGTCGATCACGACGAGGGCGCGGCGCGGTGCGGTGGTGTTGCTCATGGTCTGTCTGCTCCGTTGGATGTGTTGTGGAATGAGGTGATTGTTCTCGCTCGGGTGCATGCGAGAAAGTGGCCCGGAAGCCATTCATCGATAAAATCGGGCCATGAAGAGCAAGCCTGCTGAGACCATCGCCGTCGTGGCCTTCGACGGCATCAGTCCCTTTCACCTATCCGTGCCGTGCATGGTCTTCGGCGAAGACCGCACCGAGGCCGGCGTTCCGCGCTTTCGTCTGCAAGTCTGCGGCACCGAGGCCGGCCCGCTGCAAACCAACGCGGGATTCACGCTCGTGGTGACGCATGGGCTCGAAGCCATCCGGCGGGCACAGATCGTGATCGTCCCTTCATGGCGCGACGACGGGCGGCCCGCACCGCCCGCGCTCATTCGTGCATTGCAGGCGGCGCACCGCCGCGGCGCCATCGTGGTCGGGCTGTGCCTGGGCGCCTTCGTGCTGGCCGAGGCGGGCCTGCTCGACGGCCGCCCGGCCACCACGCACTGGAACCTGGCTGAAGCCTTTGCAAGGCAATATCCGAAGGTCACGCTGCAGCCCGAGGTGCTGTATGTCGACGATGGCGACGTGCTCACGTCCGCAGGCACGGCAGCCGGCATTGACTGCTGTCTTCACCTGCTGCGCGTGCGCTACGGTGCGGAGGCGGCGAACCGTGCCGCGCGGCGCATGGTGGTAGCGCCGCATCGCGAGGGCGGGCAGGCGCAATACATTGCGCGGCCGGTGCCTGCCGCCGCCGAGAGCGACCGGCTCGCGCCGCTGCTCGAATGGCTGGGCCGCCATCTGCACAGTGCGCATGAGCTGGACGGCCTTGCCAAGCGCGCGCTGATGAGCCGGCGCACCTTCACGCGGCGCTTTCGCGAGGCCACGGGCACTACCGTGGGCCAATGGCTTCAGAACCAGCGCCTGGCGCTCGCGCAGCGGCTGCTGGAGACCACCGGCCATCCGGTGGAGCGGGTGGCCACCGATGCGGGTTTCGGCTCGGCGGTGTCGCTGCGAAAGCACTTCGTCGCTGCATTCAAGACCTCGCCCACGGCGTACCGCAGGCAGTTCTCGCAGGACGCAGTGGTGGCCGCCTGAATCAGATCAACTAGGCCGCGCCGCGAAAGCGCAGCGCCGCCTGCCGCACCACCTCGGCCAGCAGGCGCTCCTTGCCCTGCTTTTCGCGCAGCCATCGCGCATCGTTGCGATTGGCTTCGACGCTGGTGCGCAGCTCGCCCAAGGCCTGCGTGGCGTTGAGCGCCTCGCTGTGCCATTCGAGCTGCGTCATGGTCATGAGGATGTGGTCGCGCAGTGGCATGTGCTGGCCGCTGGCGGGGTCGACATACACCGCGTCGAGCCCGAAGCGGCAGGCCTGGAAGCGGTTGTAGGTGTAGACGAGGTAGTCGTCTTCCGTCGGTTCGAAAGGCTGCTCCTGCAGGAACCAAGCGGCCAGCGACTGCACGTAGCCTGCCAGCGCGGCCGCACGCTCCACGGTGAGCGGCGTGTCGAATACGCGGATCTCGATGGTGCCGAACTCCGGCTTGGGCCGGATGTCCCAGTAGAAGTCCTTCATGCTGCGAACGACGCCGGTGCGGGTCATGCGCTCGAAGTAGGCTTCGAACTCTTTCCAGCTCAACGTGAAGGGTGCGCGCCCCGAGAGCGGAAACGCGAACACCGAGTTGAGCCGGGCCGAGTCGAACTGCGTGTCCTGTCCCTGCACGAACGGCGACGAGGCCGACAGCGCGATGAAGTGCGGGATGTAGCGCGACATGCGGTGCAGCATCAAGAGCGCCGCGTCGGCATCGGGGCAGCCGATGTGCACGTGCTGCCCGAAGATGGTGAACTGCTTGCTCAGGTAACCGTACAGCTCCGACAGCTCGCGAAAGCGCGGCTTGTCGTAGATGCGCCGCTCGTGCCATTGCTGGAACGCATGCGTGCCGCCGCCCACCACCGCAATGTTGAGCTTGTCGGCATTCTTGATCAGCGCCTCGCGAATGGGCGAGAGCTGCGTGATCACGTCCTGCGCCGAATGGCAGATGTCGGTCGAGATCTCGATCATGCTCGAGGTCATCTCGGGCACCACGCTGCCGGGGAGCGGCGTCTGCGCCATCAGGCGCAGCATGTCCTCCGCATAAGGCGCCAGGTCGTAGTCGTGCGTGTTGACGAGCTGGAGTTCCAGTTCCACGCCGAGCGACAGCGCTTCGGAGTGGTTGAAGGGTTCGAGCTTGACCACGCGGCTCGCGGGATCGGCGGGAAGCGCCGCGGAGCGGAAGTCGTCGCTGTCCGGGTCGATCGAAAGAGGGTTGTTACTGGAAAGGGGCATGGCCGCGGTCATCGCTGCGTGTCCTCCGTGGTGCTGAAGGCCTGGGGTGCCCAGGGCACCGAGCTCTCGCCCACCGCGTGGATGGCCACGGTGGCGAGCACGGCGCCCATCACTTCCATCAAAAGAATCGAGGGCAGGGCCACCTGCGTGATCATGGTGCCGAGCAAGGGCGACGCGGTGGTGAAGTTCGACGCGATGAGCAGCGCGATCGACGACAGCGGCGACATCGCGCAGCCGACCCAGAAGGCCTGGTTCCAGCTCGCGCCGCTGCCCGGATTGGCAATGGCCACGCCGGCGATCTTGGCAAACAGGCGAACGCCGATCACCGCCAGCACGATGCTGGCCACGGGCAGGGTCCAGTCGGCCTGCGCAGCCACGATGGACACCAGCACGAACATCAGCATGGTGAGCAGCGACGAGGCCGTGCCGAGCTGCCGCTGCCAGGCCCAGGGCTTGGCGTTGAGCGTCTTGAGCAGCACACCGCCGATCAGGGCGGCCAGCGGGGCGGAGCCGCCGAAGTGGGCCGTGAGAGCGCTGGCCGCCGCGATGAGCGCGAGCAGCAAGATGGAGGTGTTCTCGCTCGTCGGGCTCATGAAGCGCAGCGCCGTGCGCAGCGCCAGCGCCAGGATGCCGCCGATCACGAACGAGAGGCCGAGCACCACCGCCACCGGGTAGAGCTTTTGCAGCAGCGTTTGCGGCGCCCGCTCGATCAGCCCGGCCTGCGCATAGCCGAGCGCCAGCGCATAGAAGGTGTTGAGCGTCGCCAGCGTCATGGCGCGCTCGGTCACCGGCCCCGAGGCGCGGGTGTCGATGATCACGCGGCTCAGCACCGCCGGTGAGGCCACGATGGCCATCAGCGCGATCGGGTTGGCCACCGGATCGGGCAGGCCCAAGAGCTGCAGCATCCAGTACACGCCGAAGTAGGTGAGCGTGGCTTCGAGCAGGCTTTGCACCAGCACCATCGGGTTGTGGCGGAACCAGCGCAGCGGCAGCCGACCGCCGGCCTCGAACAGCACCACGGCGGCGCCCAGTTCCAGCAGGAACAGGCCGATGCCGCGCAGCGGCCAGATGGCGCCTTCGAAGCCGGCCAGGCCGACCACCGCGCCGACCACCGAATAGCCCACCACCTTGGGCAAGCCCAGGTAGCGTTGCACCAGGTGGCCGGAGGCGGCCGCCGCGGCCAACAGGAGCGACCACAGCACGGTCGGCAGGCCCGCCGAAGGGCGCAGCCACTCGGACCAGAAGCCCAGCAGATCGTTGAAGAGACTCGTCAAATTCATGCAGGTAGAAAAATGCGGAAGGGCCGGCTGCGCCAGCGTGCCTGGGCGGCGCCGCGGATGCGGTCACCGGGGTTGACGCTGCGCGCGCGCAGCGCCAGACGAAAAGCGAGACAAAAGTTCACGCGCACTTTGAGCGCGCCCATCTCCGGGATGAGCGCCACCCTACCAAAGCGCGGGCTGCCCGGCCGACAGTGTCGCATGGCCCAGTCGCAGCGACGCAGGACAGGGGCTACCTAGTGCAATACCCTTGAAACCGGGGCCCCGCCGATGTCGGCTTCCAGCACGAACATCGGAATCGGCACGTCGAAGCGCTCGCCATCTTCAGTGACTACGAAATAGCTGCCGTGCATGGTCCCGCTCGGCGCTTGCAGGCGGCAGCCGCTGGTGTAACGGAACGATTCGCCCGGTGCAAGCAGCGGCTGCTGGCCGATCACGCCCAGGCCCTTGACCTCCTGGGCATGGCCCGAGGCGTCGTTGATGAGCCAGTGGCGCGCAATGAGCTGGGCACTGATTTCACCCACGTTGGTCACGGTGACCGTGTAGGCAAAGGTGTAGATCTTGTCCTTCGGCGAGGACTGCTCCGCGAGGTAGCGCGGCTCTACGTGAACACTGATGGGGCTTTGCGGCATGCGCGCGATGGTAACTGGAGCCTTCTCTTGCACTGCTTTCCGGGTTTTGCGGCGGCTGCGACAATCGGCGCATGAGCACGCCGTTTCGCATCGCCCCCTCCATTCTTTCGGCCGATTTCGCCCACCTGGGCGACGAGCTGGCCAAGGTCATCGCCGCCGGCGCCGACTGGATCCATTTCGACGTGATGGACAACCATTACGTGCCGAACCTCACCTTCGGCCCGATGATCTGCAAGGCCCTGAAGCCCTACGCCAAGACGGCCGCCGGCGAACCAGTGCCGATCGACGTGCACCTGATGATCCAGCCAGTCGACGCGCTGGCCGCATCTTTTGCCGAAGCGGGCGCCGACTACATCAGCTTTCACCCCGATGCCTCGCCGCACGTGAACCGCAGCATTCAGGCCGTCAAGGGCGCGGGCTGCAAGGCGGGGCTGGTTTTCAATCCGGGACTTGGACTCGAAGCGCTCGACTGGGCCATCGACGACATCGATCTCATCCTCATCATGTCCGTGAACCCCGGATTCGGCGGGCAGAGCTTCATCGATTCGGCGCTGCGCAAGATCGAACTCGCGCGCAAGCGCATCGAGCAGAGCGGCCGCGACATCCGCCTCGAGGTGGACGGCGGCATCAAGGCCGACAACATCGCGCGCGTGGCTTCGGCCGGTGCCGATACCTTCGTGGCGGGCAGCGCGATCTTCAATGCCAAGGACTACGGCGCCGTGATCTCGTCGATGCGCGAGCAGCTCGCTGGCGTAGGCAAGAAGTAAATCCGGCTCAGCGCTTGACCTTGTCGTTGTAGACGCGGTCGGCCACCGGGCCGCGGTCCGTGTCCACGGTGCCGCGCTCGATGTCGTCATGGCCCCTGCGGCCCACTTCAGGCGGCTGTCCGTCCTGCGCTTCCTGGCTGTCCGAAGACTGGTCATGTTCGTGGGGCAGGCGCGGCGCCGAATCGCCGCCCTGTTCGATCTTGGTGTTGCCGCCGCCGGCGTCCCGCACCGGGTCTTCCGGGGTGCTGGGTTCTTTCGGGCGGGGCTTGCTGCTGGTCATGGCACTGTTCCTTTTCGATAGGGTCAGGTTGAAGCCTGCATGGCCCGCGGGACGCATCCGGTAGGACAGGCGAGGCATGCCCTGTAGGCCCTCCGCGGCCGAGCCGGACGATGCGATTCGTCTGGCCACCTTGGCTGCGCCGCTATGAAACGAGTAGCAGCTTTGCGCCAAGGGCAAGGCCTCCGCAATAATCGCCCGCATGTCCTCCGATCCTTTTGCCGGCGCCGCCACCGACAGCCTGCGCATCCATACCGTAGCGTCGCTGAATCCCGGTCCCCGGCTGCTCGTGATGGGCGGGGTGCACGGCGACGAGACCTGCGGCACCGTCGGCATCGAGCGCGTGCTGCGCGAAATCGATGGCGGCACGCTCCAGCTGCTGCAAGGCCAGCTGACGCTGGTGCCCATTGCCAACCCGCTTGCAAGGCGGCGCCTGCAGCGGGAAGGCGAGCGCAACCTCAACCGCCTGTTCAAGCCCGTGGCCGAGCCCGCGGACTACGAGGGCAGGGTCACCAACGTGCTGTGCCAGGTGATCGAGCGCCACGACGTGCTGCTCGACCTGCATTCCTTCCAGAGCGAGGGCGAGGCCTTCGCGATGATCGGCCCGCGGGACAACGACGGCTCGCTCGAGCCCTTCGCGCGCGCCCGCGAGGAAGGCCTGCTCGCACTGCACCTGGGCACGCCGATCGTGGTGGAGGGCTGGCTCGATATCTATGCCGCCGGCTTGGCGCAGCGCGCCGCCGGCGCCGAGGTGGGCGAGGGCGCGATCGACTTCGGCCGAGGCACCAACGAGTACATCCGCAATTGCGGCGGCTACGGCGTCACGCTCGAATGCGGCCAGCACCAGAACCCCGAGGCGCCCGAGGTGGCGTGGCGCGCCATTCGCCGTGCGCTTGCGCTGCTCGGCATGGCGCCGCTGCCTGAAGGCTTGGAGGCCGCGCCTCCCGCACCGCCCCGCCTGCTGCGCCTGGCGAGCGTGACGGACCGGCTGGACGAGGAAGACAGCTTCGTGCGCGACTGGGCCACTTTCGATCCGGTGCAGCGCGGCGAGCCCATCGGCATGCGCCACGACGGCACGATGGTGAGCGCGCCGGACGACGGCTTCATCGTCTTCCCCAATGCGCTGGCGCTGCCCGGCGCCGAGTGGTTCTACTTTGCGCGCCCGAGCGAGCGCGTGCTCGGGCCCTGACGCATTTCGCTCCTTCGCCCTTTGGGGGAAGGCTGGGATGGGGGCGGGCAGAGCGCTCAATGGACACGCCGCTTGCCCCCACCCCCAGCCCTCCCCCGGAGGGGAGGGAGAAAATGCCGGCCTGAACCCTACGGCGGGCGCCGTAGCGTTCCTACACCCCGCAACGTCCTGGGGCGCAAGTCTCCACGCTGAAGGAGTGTGCCCATGGCAGTCTCGAAAAAAGCACCGGCGCCGCGCGTCCTGTGGAAGGGCGCGATCAGCTTCGGCCTGGTCCATATTCCGGTCGCGCTTTATTCGGCCACCACCAGCCAGGCCATCGACTTCGACTGGCTCGACAAGCGCACCATGGACCCGGTGGGCTACAAGCGCATCAACAAGAAGACCGGCAAGGAAATCGCGCGCGAGAACATCGTCAAGGGCATCGAATACGAAGACGGCGAATACGTGGTGCTGAGCGACAAGAAGATTGCCGACGCCTACCCCAAGACCACGCAGACCATCGAGATCGAGAGCTTCGTCCCCGCCAACGCCATTCCCTTCGTTTACCTGGAGCGCCCTTACTACGTGGCGCCCATCAACCGCGGAGCCAAGGTGTATGCGCTGCTGCGCGAAACGCTGCAGCGCACCGGGCGCATCGGCATGGCGCGCGTGGTGATCCAGACCAAGCAGCACCTTGCCGCGCTCGTGCCCGTGGGTCCCGGCCTGGTGTTGAATCTGCTGCGTTGGGGCGCCGACATCCGCCCCTGGACCGACCTGCCGCTGCCTTCCGAGGACGCGAAGAAGGCGGGCCTGCGCGAGCAAGAGATCAAGATGGCGGAACAGCTGGTCGAAGACATGAGCGCCGAGTGGGACCCCGCCGACTACAAGGACGAGTTCAAGGATGAGATCCTGCGCCTGGTCGACCGCAAGGTGGCCGCAGGCCAGACCGAGACCGTGACTCAGCCCGAACCCGAGGAAGGCCAGGGGGCAGAGGGCCGCGGCGCGAAGATCATCGACCTGACCGAACTGCTGCAGCGCAGCCTGCGCCAGGGCGGCGGCGGCAAGGCCACCATCACTACCGACACGCGCGACAAGCCGAGGGGCAAGGCACACGGCAAGGGCGCCGCCAAGGGCGCCGCCAAGAGCACCGGCAGCCCCGCCCGCAAGCGCAGCACCGCGGCCAAGGCCGCCTCGACCCGGCGCAGCGCGGCATGAACGATCGAATGAGCACCCAGGCACCGCGCATCACCCATCCCGAGCGCGTGATCGACGCCGCGAGCGGCATCACCAAGGGCGAGCTCGCAGCCTACTACCAGACCGTGGCGCCGCTGATCCTTCCCCACCTCAAGGGCCGTCCCGTGGCACTGGTGCGCGCACCGGAAGGCGTGGGCGGCGAGCTGTTCTTCCAGAAGCACGCACAGCACAGCGACATCGCCGGAATCAAGCTGCTCGACCCCGCATTGGACCCGGGGCACGACCCGCTGCTGCAGATCGACACCGCGCGGGCATTGGTCGGCGCGGCGCAGTTCAACACCATCGAGCTGCACACCTGGAACGCCACCTCGCGCGCCATTGGCAAGCCCGACCGGATGACCTTCGACCTCGATCCGGGCGAAGGCGTCGACTGGCAGAAGATGCAGGAGGCGGCGCTGCTCGTGCACGTGCTGCTCGACGAGCTCGGTCTGCCGGCGTTCGTGAAGACCAGCGGCGGCAAGGGGCTGCACGTGGTGGTGCCGCTTCGGCGCCAGTTCGGCTGGGACGAGGTGCGGGGCTTCTCGCGCGCCATCGTCGAGCATCTGGCGCGCACGGTGCCCGAGCGCTTCGTCGTGAAGAGCGGCCCGCGCAACCGCGTCGGCAAGATCTTCCCGGACTATCTTCGCAATGGCTTTGGCGCCACCACCGCCTGTGCCTGGTCGGTGCGCTCGCGCCCGGGTCTGGGCGTGTCGGTGCCGCTGGCTTGGGAAGAGCTGCCGGACCTGGGCAGCGCCGCGCACTGGACGGTCGCCAACATCGGCCCACGCCTAGCAGTCGGCAACGCGCCCTGGGACGCTATGGAAGGCAGCCGCACGACGCTGGGCGCCGCGATGCAGATGCTCGGCTACCTGCCCTAGCGAAGAGGCCTACTGCGCTATTTCTTCGGTCGTCACTTCGAAGCGCTGCAGCGAGTTGACGCCGAACACCATGGTGATCGCCACGTCGGCCGCGTCGCGGCCGCGCGCAATCACGATGCGGCCGATGCGCGGCGTGTTGTGGCGTGCATCGAAGGTGTGCCAGCGGTCGCCGAGGTAGACCTCGAACCAGGCGCTGAAGTCCATCGGATACGGCACGGGCGGAATGCCGATGTCGCCCAAATAGCCCGTGACATAGCGCGCCGGTATGTTCATGCAGCGGCACAGCGCGATGGCCAGGTGGCTGAAGTCCCTGCACACGCCCGTGCCTTCGCGAAAGCCTTCGAGCGCGGTGCGGGTCGGGCGAGCGGTCTGGTAGTCGAAGCGCAGGTGATCGTGCACGAAATTACAGATCGCCTGCACGCGATGCCAGCCCGGCACTACGCCGCCGAAGGTGTCCCATGCGAACTGCAGCAGTTCGCTGTCGACCTCGCAATAGCGGCTCGGCAGCAGGAAGGGCAGCGTCGATACCGGCAGGTCGGCCACTGCGTGCTGGATGGCGCTGTAGTCCACCGGGTCCGCCCAGCCAGGGTCGAACACCACCGCATGGTTGCGCAGCCGCACACTCGAAACACCTTCGGGAATGCGAACGCGAGCGCAGTGGTTGTCGAACACGTCCATGTAGTAGTCGGTGTGCAGCGGCGGGGTGATGGTGATGTGCTCGCCGTTCTGGAGATCCGCCGCCCGCGAGGGATGAACCTGCAGCATGTAGATCAAGGCCGTGGGTGCCGTGACGGCGAGCTCGATGTCGAAACCGATCCTGATCTGCATTTGCTTCTTCCCTGTGTGAACCATGTGTGTTGTCGGTGTCGTGCAAGCAGGCTTCATGCCGTCCTTGCCCGATGCTATAGAAGGGCCCGAGCCGCGGCACGCGGGCAGATACGCGAGGCGCCGTAGGCGGGGACCATGTGGTGTCGGTGCGCTCCTACCCCTTGCGCACCGTCTCTCCCACATGCGAGGGCGAGCCGCCACTACGGGTAACAGTGTGAGAAAAACATAACCTTTGGATTCGCTCGCAACCGCCATCAAAGCCGCCCTTTCGTGGCTTCATGGAGACTGCAGCGCAAGCACCGACTGGCCATTGAAACCTGATCTGCTGGAGCGAACCATGGAGCTTTCGTCGCTGTTCGATTCGTTCGCCGGTGCCTGGGGAGATGAGATCCTTTTCTGGGTGGTGGCCGCCGTGGCGGGTTTCATCTGCCTGATTGCGCTGGTGAACGTGCTTGACCTTTTTCTCGACAACGAAGTTGACCCCCCCATGAAAGATCCTCGATGACGCCTCAGAACAAGGCCGCCGCCGGACGCCGGTCAAAGGCCACGGATGGCAGCAATGCCAAGCAGCAGCAACTCGATGGCTTCGCGACCGATCATGCGCCTAATCTGACGACCAACCAGGGTCTTCAGATTCCAGACAACCACAACTCGCTCAAGGCCGGGTTGCGCGGCCCCTCGCTGCTCGAAGATTTCATCCTGCGCGAGAAGATCACGCACTTCGACCACGAGCGCATTCCCGAGCGCGCGGTGCATGCGCGCGGCGCGGCGGCGCATGGCTTCTTCCAGGTCTACAAGTCGATGTCGCAGTTCACCGCGGCCGACTTCCTGCAGGACCCTGACGCGAAGACGCCCGTTTTCGTGCGCTTCTCGACCGTGGCCGGCTCGCGCGGCTCGGCCGACACGGTGCGCGACGTGCGCGGCTTTGCCGTCAAGTTCTACACCCGCGAGGGCAACTACGACCTCGTGGGCAACAACATCCCGGTGTTCTTCATCCAGGACGCGATGAAGTTCCCCGACCTCATTCATGCCGTCAAGCCCGAGCCGCACCACGAGATGCCGCAGGCCGCGAGCGCGCACGACACCTTCTGGGATTTCGTCTCGCTGATGCCCGAGAGCACCCACATGCTGATGTGGGCGATGTCGGACCGCGCCATCCCGCGCAGCTTCCGGATGATGGAAGGTTTTGGCGTGCACACCTTCCGCTTCGTCAACAACCGCGGCGAGAGCCACTTCGTGAAGTTCCACTGGAAGCCCAAGCTCGGCATTCACGGCCTCGCGTGGGACGAAGCGCAGAAGATCGCGGGCAAGGACCCCGACTTCCATCGCCGCGACTTGTGGGAGTCCATCGAGAGCGGCGACTTCCCCGAGTGGGAGCTGGGCGTGCAGCTCATCGCACCGGACAAGGCGCAGTCGCTCGGCTTCGACCTGCTCGATCCGACCAAGCTCATTCCTGAAGAGATGGTGCCGGTGCAGCGCATCGGCCGGCTGGTGCTCAACCGCAACCCCGACAACTTCTTTGCGGAAACCGAGCAGGTGGCGTTTCACCCCGGGCACGTGGTGCCCGGCATCGACTTCACCAACGATCCCTTGCTGCAGGGCCGGCTGTTCTCGTACACCGACACGCAGATCTCTCGGCTGGGGGGCGCCAACTTTCACGAACTGCCCATCAACAAGAGCGTGTGCCCGTTCCACAACTTCCAGCGCGACGGCATGCACCGCCAGACCATCGCGCGAGGCCAGGTGGCCTACGAGCCCAACTCGCTGGGCGACGGCAAGGAGTTCCGGGTCGACGGGGGCAGCGTGGGCTTCCAGTCCTTCCCCGACGATGTCGAGGGAACCAAGGTGCGCCGGCGCAGCCCATCGTTCGACGACCACTTCACGCAGGCGCGCCTGTTCTTCAACAGCCAGAGCGCGGCAGAGAAGGAACACATCGTCGCGGGCTTTCGCTTCGAGCTCTCGAAGGTGGACGTGCCGGCGATCCGCCAGCGCATGGTCGACAACCTCGCGCACGTCGACGAGAAGCTTGCGCGCCGCGTGGCCGAGCCTCTGGGCATCGGTGCGCCCGATGCCAAGGCGGCAGCGGGCCGCGCGGGCTATCGCGAGCACCGCATGACCTTGCCCATCGAGGAGTCGCCCGCGCTCAGCATGGTCGACACCGGCGACGGCTCGATCCGCACCCGCAAGATCGCGATCCTCGTGGCGGACGGCATCGACTCGGCCTCTCTGAAGCCGATCCGCGATGCGCTCGAGCAGGCTGGCGGCAAGTGCAAGGTGGTGGGCCCGCGCCTGGGCACCGTGGCCAGCGCGTCGAAGCGGCAGATCGACATTGACATGACCTTCGCCAATGCGCCTTCGGTGATGTTCGATGCCGTGCTGGTGCCCGGCGGCAGCCTGGGCGCCGCGGCGCTCGCGGGCATGGGCGATGCCGTGCACTTCGTACTCGAGGCCTACAAGCATTGCAAGGCCATCTGCACGGTGGGCGAGGGCGTGCAGCTGCTGTCGAGGCTGGGCATCGGCGCGGACGCGCAACCCGGCAGCCTGCCTCCCGGCATGGTGGTGGCGGCCACGCCCGTGACCAACCTCGGCGATGCCACCGCGGCCACGCAGATCGCGCAGGATTTCATTGCCGCGATTGCCAAGCATCGCCATTGGGACCGCACCGACATCGATTCGGTCCCCGCATGAAATAGTCCTTTTGCGCTAGACCGTCTTGCGAATAGGCGGGGCGCAGGGCCGCTCCTAGACTTTCCCCACGAGGCCTGAACGGCGCGCACTTCCGCGACGTCGACCCCCGCAACCGCGGGCACACGGGCCGCGCGCGGGGGTCCAATGACGTGGTTTTCGAGAACGGGATGGGGGCGCTCGGCACGTCGTGCAGGAGCCGCGGGTGCCCTCGGGCTGGCTGGCATTTTCCTGCTGGGCCATGGGCCGTTGGCATTGGCACAACAGCAGCAGGCGACCAATGCCGAGGCCGCCGCCAGCAAGGCCGAGCAGGCCCGGCTTGCGGACACCGACACCTTGCTGGCCCTGACCAGCGAGGGCGCGGTGCTCTACGGGCAGGACGCGGTCAAGCTCTCCGGCTACCAGTATTGCAGCCAGGCGGTGGCGCTGGCCGAGGCCGGTGAATTCCGCCAGAGCGTGCGCGCCGCCAGCAAGGCGCTGCACCTGGCCAATGCCACGCGCGATCCGAACCTCATGGCCATGGCCAACCGCGACCTGGCCATCGTCTACAGCTATTCGGGCCAGCTCGACAAGGCCGAGGAGTTTGCGCGCGAGGCGCTCAGGCATCCGGCGCGCGACCCCAAGCTGGTGGTCGGCCCGGTGCAGAAGGTGATCGGCGACGTGCGCACGCGCCGCGGCGACTACGCCGGCGCCGTGCTCAGCTACGACGAGGCGCTGACCAACAGCTCGCCGCGCTATGCGCCGCTGGTCCAAGCCTCGCTCGTCAATGCGCTCATCGAATCGGGCGATGCCGCTCGGGCGCGAGACATGCTCGGCAGCATGGCGCCGCCCAAGGACGCACCGCTCACGGCGCAGCTCGACCGCACCCGCGCACGGCTGCTCCTGGCCGAGAACAAGCCGGGCGAGGCCCGCGATCTGTACCGCGCGCTCACCGCGCGCCAGGTGGGCACCGACACCGAGTACTACCGCCTCTGGGCCTGGGATGGCGTGGCGCGCAGCGAACTCGCGTTGGGACAGAAGCAGGCCGCGGCCGAAGCCATGGCCCGCGCGCTGGGCGGCATCGACCAGGTGCGCGCGAAGTTCCGCAGCGAAGAATTCAAGATGGGCCTGTTCTCCGACCTGCAATCGGTGTTCGAACGCGGCGTGTCGATCTACAGCGATGCAGGCGATGCGCGCCAGGCCTTCGAGGTGAGCGAGCGCAGCCGCTCGCGCGCGCTGCTCGATGCGGTTCGCGGCCGCGCGAAGATCAGCGACCGGGCCGCGAGCACCGTCGACCTGGCTACGCTTCAGGGTGCGCTCGCGCCCGACGAGCGCGTGGTGCAGTTCCATTCGCTCCCCGATCGGCTGCTGGTGTGGGTCGTCAGCCCCACGGGCATCGAGGCCCACACCGTGGCAGTGCGTCGCGAGGAACTGACCGAACTCGTCGAGGTGTTCCGCAATTCGATCGTGCGCGGCCGCCGCACCGCCATCACCAATGCCGACAAGCTGGGCGCGGCGCTGCTCGGCCCGCTCGGCCTCGCGTCGGGGCAGCGAATGATCGTGGTGCCCCATGGGCCGCTGCACTACCTGCCGTTCCAGGCCCTGCGGTTGAACGGGCGCTACGTGATCGAGGCGCATCCGGTGGCGGTGGCACCGTCCATCAGCATTGCAGTGCAGCTGGCGCAGCGCACGCCGCGCGTGAGCGCGTCGCTCACCGCCTTTGGCAATCCGCGCATCGAAGACAAGTACGACCTGCCTGGCGCCGAGATCGAGGTGAAGCAGCTGGCGCAACTGTTCCCGCGCAACACCGTGTACATGGGCGCCGCGGCCACCAAGACGCAGTTCCGCGAGGTGTCCGCGCGGTCGCCGCTGATGCATGTGGCGGCCCATGCCGAGGCCGATGCGGTCGACCCGCTGTACTCGCGCATCCTGCTGGCCAACGAAGGCGGCAAGCAGAACTTCCTGGAGGCGCACGAGATCCTGGGCCTGCCGATGGACGGCACCGCGCTGGTCACGCTCTCGGCCTGCGAGTCGGGCCTCGGGCGCATCGCGCAGGGCGACGAGGTGCTGGGCTTCACGCGCTCCTTTCTATCGGCCGGCAGCTCGAGCCTGATCGCGTCGCTGTGGCCCGTGTCGGACGACGCGACCGCGGTGCTCATGGGCACGCTCTACGGCGAGCTGTCGAAGGGCCGCGACATTCAGAAGGCGATGCAGGCCGGGCAGCTGGCAGTGCTGAAGGATCCCAAGATGTCGCATCCCTTCTTCTGGGCGCCGTTCAACCTGATCGGCAACTGGCGTCTGACGGTGGGGAGCTGACATGAAAAGAACAACTGAGATGCGCGCCATCCAACGCTCCGCGCCAATCGCCGTTGCCGTCACGGCTCTGATGGGCGCGACCTTGCTGTTCGTCGCCCAGCGCACCCATGCGGCAGAACCCGATGTCAATGCGCTGCTGCCAACCAAGGGCCCTTGCGGCAGCTGCGACCGCCCGCTCGCCCAGGCCACCGGCACCGTTGCGCCGCAAAGCCTGCCCGCGCCGCCTCAACCTCCCGCCGCCAAGTTCAGGCTCAACGACCTGCGGCTCAACGGCGTCAAGGCGCTGAGCAACGAGGAACTGCAGGGCATCACCGCGCCCTACATCGGGCGCGACGTCACGCTCGGCGATCTCGAAAGCCTGGCGCAGGCCATCACCGCGCGCTACAAGGAGCGCGGCTACTTCCTGGCGCAGGCGGTGGTGCCGGTGCAGACCGTGCGCGACGGCATCGTCGAGATCAGCGTCATCGAAGGCCGGCTCGGCAAGGTCGAGGTGCTGGTGGCGCCCGACGCGCCCATCAGTGAGGCGCGTGTGCGGGGCTTCCTTGCACCCCTGGCGCCCGGCGAGGCCGTGAACGCGCCGGCCTACGAACGCTCGATGCTGCTGCTGTCGGACCAGCCCGGCGTCAAGGTCTCGTCCGCCCTGCAGGAAGGCACCCAATCAGGCACCACCGACCTCTCGGTGGAAGTGGCGGCGGCGCCGCGCTGGGCCTTCGCGGCCGAGGCCGACAACCACGGCACCAAGGAGTCCGGCCGCTACCGCCTCGGTGGCACGGCGCGCTGGGCGAGCCCCTTCGGCATCGGCGACAACCTGGACGTGCGCGCCATGGTCTCCAACGGCAATGCGCTGCAGTTCGGCCGCGTCGCCTACGAGGCGCCCATCGGCAGCAGCGGCCTGCGCGCCGGCCTGGGGCTGGCGCGCGTCAACTACGAGCTGGGCGGCGAGTTTGCGGAACTGGGCGCCCAGGGCAAGGCCGACGTGTTCGACGTCTCGCTGAGCTACCCGCTGATCCGCCAGCGCCAGCACAACCTCTTCCTGCGCCTGTCGGCCGACAGCAAGAAGCTCACCGACGAATACACGGCGGTCGACTTCTCGGCGCGCAAGCGGGTGCGCGGCCTCGGCCTGGGCTGGACCTGGGAGCGCCGCGACGACTGGCTGGGCGGCGGCTACTGGGCCAGCACCGGCAATCTCTATCACGGCAGACTCTCGATCCGCGATGCCGACAGCCTGCAGACCGACCAGAGCCTGGGGGGCCACCGCACCGAAGGCGGCTTCACCAAGGCCACCTTCCAGCTCTCGCGCCTGCAGGCGGTGCTGCCCCAGCACTCGCTGTACCTGGCGCTGGGCGGCCAGTGGGCCAGCAAGAACCTCGACGCCTCGGAAAAGCTCTCGCTGGGCGGTGCGCGTGCCGTGCGCGCCTACCCCTCGGGCGAACTGCTGGTGGACCAGGGCCTGATCGGCACCGTGGAATGGCGCTGGTCGGTCAACGCCGAGTTCACGCCCTTCGTGTTCTACGACGCGGCGTACGGGCGACCGACCAAGAACCCGACGATCTTCGACGCCAGCCCCAATTCGCGCAGCCTGCGCGGCGCGGGCATCGGCCTGAGCTGGACGCGGCCCGGCAACTTCACCATCAACGCCACGCTGGCCTGGCGTGCCGGCACCGACCCCGCGCGCACCGACGGCGGCGGGCACAACCCGCGGCTGTACGTGCAGGCGCTAAAGACCTTCTGAGGGCAGCATGAGAAACCATGATCTTTCCGCGAAAGCCCTGCCGCGGCACTGGCGCGTTCGGCCGCTGGCGCTGTCGCTGGCCTGCATGGGCATGGTGCCGGCCTGGGCGCAGCTCAATCTGCCGACGGGCTTTCCTCAGAGCGGCGCCGTGGTGTTCGGCAATGTGAGTGTCGCTCCCAATGGCACGGCGGCCAGTCAGGCGCTTACCCAGAGCACGATGAACGCCATCGTCAACTGGAATGCGTTTTCGCTGGCCGGCGGCAAGACGCTCAACATCAATCAGCAGATGGGCGCCGCGAGCGTGATGCTCAACCGGGTGGTGGGTAGCGGCGGAGTGATCGAGCAGTCGGTCATCAACGGCACGCTGTCGGCCAACGGGCATGTGTTCGTGGTCAACCCCTCGGGCGTTCTCTTCGGCAGCGGCGCCCAGGTGAACGTCGGCGGGCTGGTGGCCTCCACGCTGGACATCAGCGACAGCCAGATCGCCAAGGACGGCAGCGTGGTGGGCAAGGGCAGTCAACTGGTGTTCGGTGGCGGCATCAACGATGCCAACAGCACTGCCCGCGTGACGGTTCAGCCCGGTGTGGTCATCAACGTGGGCGAAGGCGGCACGGTCGGGCTGATCGGTGCGCTGGTGCGCAACGAAGGCCAGATCAACGTGGCGCGCGGCTCGGTGGGCCTGGCTTCGGGCGCCCGGGTGACGCTGGACTTCGAGGGCGACGGGCTGACGAAGTTCACGGTGCCGGTCGATGGCGGACTCATGAACACGTCGGTGGCCGATGCGCAGGCGACGGATCCCACCACCAAGGCGCTCGTGATGAACACGGGCTCCATTACGGCCGATGGCGGGCGCGTGGTGTTGGTGGGCGCGTCCGGGCTGGTGCAGCAGGTGGTCAACCAGAGCGGCACGGTGCGCGCGCGATCGGTGGTCGAGCGCGGCGGCGAGATCGTGCTGGAGGCCATCGGCGCCCAGGTCGACAGTGGTGCGGGCCTCGAGGTGAGCGGCACGCTGGATGCGCGCGGCAATGCGGCCGGCGTGGCCGGCGGCAGCATCCGCACCACGGCCGGCAACCTGAACGTGCTGGCGGGCACGCAGATCGACGCCGGCGGCAATGCAGGCGGTGCCAACGGTAGCTGGACGGCCGAAGCGGGCCGCAATCTCTCGATCGTGGCCGACAGCGACTCCGGCAACATCGCGGCCAGCGTCATCGGCAAGGCGCTGAGCCAGGGCACCGACGTGACGCTGACCACGCGTTCGTCCGGCACGGCGGCGCAGATCAACGACGCCGTCGCATTCCAGCCCGGCGCGCAGGTGATCAAGGACGGCGGCGGCACGGCCACGCTGCGCGTGAATTCGGTGGGCAACATCGACATGCGCTGGGCGGTCGAGGGCGCAGGCGCAACGATCGCTTCCACCAGCGGCGCGCTGAACGTCGAGTTCAATGCCGACGCGCAGGGCCTGGCCGCCGCCGAGGTCGGCCAGGCCAACGGCGTTGCGGCGGCCATCCGGCTGGACCGCGCGCGCATCGATGCCAACGGCGGCAACATCCGCTTTTTCGGGCAGGGCGACAGCGACGGCGGGCGAGCGATCGGCGGGCAGGTCAAGGGCCTGGGCGCCGATGCCGCTGGCGAGGTTCGCAGCGGCATCTGGCTGGGCGGCAGCACGTTGAGCACGCTCGGCGCCGGAAGCATTTCGCTGCGGGGCGAGGGCGGCGTCAGCGAGGTGGGCAGCGGCTTCCTGAGCGCCACCGACGGTGTGCGCATTGCCGGAGACAGCACGCTGAGCACGCAAGCAGGCGGCATCACCCTGACCGGCCGCGGCGCCGCGGGAGGCTCGGGCGTGCGGCTGGACGGCGACGACTATTCGATCGCCCTGTCTTCCGTGAGCGGCGACATCGCCGTGACCGGGACTGTACGCGACTGGACCAGCGACGGCCCGGTCGGCCAGCCCCCGGATGGCGCCGGTGTGCAGATCACCGGCTCGAAGTTGACCGCCGGCGGCGATGTGCGCATCACGGGCCAGGGCGGCGACCTGTCCGGCATGGCCGCCGATCTGCGCACGCTCGCCGTCGAATTCAGCTCCAGCTACACCGTGGGCGCGTCGAATGGCGTGGTGATCGACGGCACGCGGGTCGAGGCCGGCGCAGGCCGCAGCATCGCGATCACCGGCACGGCCGGCAGCGCGGGCTTCGGCTTCGACGGCACGGGCGCGGCGCTGACCTTCGCGCCCATGGACGCGGTGGTCACGCCATTCGGTGTACAGCTCACGTCGTCCCAGCTGACCGATGGGTTGCATGCCGCGGGCGGCAGCATCCGAGTCGCGGCCGGCACGGGCGATGTCGGCCTGACAGCCGGCGCCTTCCAGGGCACGCTGCTCGACGCTGCCAGCGCCACCGGTACAGGCGGCAGCATCAGCGTGACCGGGCGCAACATCCTCGCGCAATCCACGGCAGACGCCAGCGGCCTGGCGGACGCCAGCGGCGCGAGCGGCGGTGGAAGCATCGAGATCCGCGGCACGACCGCGCCCGGTGCCGGCAACGAGAATTCGGGCGTGGTCTCCATCGGCCCGAACCTCACGCTGCTGGCCAACGCCCTGGACAGCGGCAATGGCGGCAGCATCACCGTCGTCGGCGAGCGTTCGGTGCGCGCCTTCGGCGACTTGCAGGCCAGGGGCGGCAGCGCCGGCGGCAATGGCGGCACGATCGAAACATCGGGCGGTTCGTTCGACGTGAGCGGCATCCGCATCGACGCCTCGGCGCCGGCCGGCCTGGCGGGGCGGTGGATCGTCGACCCCTATGACGTCACCATCGTCCACGGCGCGGCTGGCGGCGGCAGCCTGCCCACCAACCCCTTCGATCCGGTAGCCACCTCGACCATCCAGGACGGCGACATCAACGGCGCGCTGAACGCCGGCACGAGCGTGAGCATCACCACCGGCAGCGGCGGCACGGATGCGGGCGACATCCGCTTCGGCAGCGGCATGCTGATCGAGCGCACGGTGGGCAGCGCGCCGCTGGTGTTCGAGCTGACTGCGGCACATTCGATCGGCGACCGCGTGTTTTCAAGCTCGTATCTGGCGCCGATCATCCGTTCGACCACGGGGCCGATGGACGTGATCTTCAATGCCGGCTCGGCCGGGGCGCTCGACGGCTACGTCCATTACTTCGGCAATACGGGGGCCGATCAAGCCGTCATCTCCACCAACGGGGGCAGCGTGCTGGCGCACGCCACGGGCTCGGGCTATGCCGAAGTGGTCTTCAATTCCGCCAGCATCGACACCGGCGGCGGCAACCTGCGCCTGCTGACGGACGGGCCGAGCAACACGCAGTTCGTCGCGCTCAGCGGCGATGTGCACACGCGCGGCGGCAGCGTGACGCTGGACTCCGGCTTCGTCGGCGGCAGCCCTGCGTTCAGCGACATCAACATCGACGTGGACGGCACCATCGACACGGGCGGCGGCGCGGTGTCCATCCACGCGCACGGCGTCGGCGGCATCTACGATTCGGTGACCAGCCGGTTCAACAACCAGATCATCACCAACGGCGGGGCGGTGTCGATCCTCAACGGGCAGACCGGTGCACCGTCGGGTTTTGTCCTGCTTCAGGGCACCCAGATCGACACGCGCGTCGGCCAGTCCGATGCGGGCGCTGGCGGCGACGTGAGCATCGCCGGCGGAGGCGTGAGCCTCAACGGAGCGCGCATCGACAGCGCCACCGGCGACGTGGCCATCACCGGGACCGGCGGCACGGGCCAGAGCGGCAGCGCCGTGCAGCTGGACTATCTCTTCCTGAGGGCCGTGGGCTTCCCCGTCTCCACCGCCATCTCGACCACCAGCGGCAACGTGCTGATCCGGGGCGTGCAGGACTTCGACCGCGGCTCGAGCGCGTTCAATGCGACGCACGGCGTGCTGGTCACCGGCGGCAGCAGCATCACGGCAGGCAGCGGCAACATCGCGCTGCAGGGCCTGTTTGCCAGCGCGGTGGTCGACGGCACCGACAGCGGCGTGCGGCTGGAAGACGGCGCGCGCCTGACCACCACCGGCGGCGGCAGCATCGAGCTGACCGGCAGCTCGCTCCAGGGCACGCCCGGCGTGTCGATCCAGTCCGGCATCTCGTCGTTCACCGGCGGTCCCGGCGCGGCGCCGCAGGTGCAAAGCAGCGGCAACCTGGTGCTGCGCGCCAGCAACGACGGCAGCGCGCCGGCCCTGGCGATCGATGTGCCAGTGAGCGCCGCCGGCACCATCAACCTGCGGCCGGGCGGCATGGACGCGGCGCTCAATGCCTTCGACGCCACGGCCGCCGGCATCACCGTGGGCGGTGCGGCGGGGCCCGGGTTCACGCTGTCGGATGCGCTGATGTCGCGCTTGAATGCGCCCAGCGTGGTGGTGGGCAGCAACACGCACGCAGGCACCATCACCGTGGCCGGCGCGCTGACGAGCGGCGGCGCCCTCACGCTGCAGAACGAAGGCCTGGGCGCCGGCGTCGGCGGCATCGTGCTGAACGGTGCCATCACGGCGGACCGCCTGGGGCTGCTCTCGGCCGGCGACATCACGCAGACGGCAAAGGCGCCGATCACCGCCCAGCACCTGCTGGCGCGCTCCAGCCGCGGCAGCGTGCTGCTGGACCAGGCGGCCAACAACGTGAGCGAGAACACGCTGGGCGGCGGCGCCGCCGGCGCCTTCCGCTATCAGGACGTGGACGGCGTGCGCATCGGCGCGCTGTCGGTCACCGGCTTCGACGCCGGGACCAACCAGCCGCAGGTGGTGTCGGCCACATCGATGGCGGCGGACACGGTGTTCGTGCGCACGCTCTCGGGCGACCTCACGCTGGACACCGCCGTCACCAGCACCTCGGGCACCGACCTGGTGGCCGCGTCACGCTTCCAGAACGCGGGCGGCGGCAGCGTCGGTGGCGCGCCCTGGCGTATCTGGGCCGACACCTGGGTGGGCGAGTCGCGCGGCGGCATCACCGGCTCGGGGGCCACGCCCAACCTGTTCCACTGCGCGTACCTGGGCCTGTGCACCGTGAGCATCACACCGGGCGACAACCACTTCATCTACGCCCAGCAGCCGCGGGCCACGGTGGTCATCGGCGACGCCAGCCGGCCGTTCGGCATGGCCAACCCGCTCTTCGGCTTCACCATCAGCGGGCTGATCCTGGGCGACGGCACGGCCGGCTTCCTGGGCACGCCCGTGAGCTCGGCCGGCCTCTTCAGCCCCGCCGGGCGCTATGCGATCACCGGCAGCTTCACTTCGGCGGCCGGCTATGCGGTGGACGTGGTGCCCGGGACCCTGACCGTGACGGTAAACCTGCGCCGGCCGGACTTCCCGAGCTCGGACCTGCTGCGCGAGCTGCCCAACACCAACACCTACACCTTCGACCGCAACATCGGTGCGCCGCCGATCTGCTTTGCCACCGGGCCGTTGGAAGGCGAACGTGCGCAGCAGGGCGGCGACCTGCTGGCGCGCGAATGGTCGCGCGTGCGTTCGCGGCCCAACCTCACCAGCTGCGTGGCCACTGATCGCAAGAACGGCTGCGCGGATTTCTGAAGGCTCAGCGCGGGGCCGTCGCAGGGCCGGCCGCGGCGCCCAGTGCGCGCGGCAGGTCGCCGTGCCAGGTCTTCAGGCCCTGGTGCGACAGGCGCGACTGCAGGTCGACGAACACCTGGCCGCCCAGTTGCTGCCAGCGCCGGCAGAAGGCGAAGTCTTCGCTCAGGTAGCGGCCGGTACCGGGCTCGAACTGGGTGTCGAAGAAGCGCCAGTGCGGCAGGTGCGTATTGGCGTGTTCGCCGGCCTCGGGGGTGTAGCGCAGCTCGGGCATCGCCGCGGCCATGCGTTCGAACACGCCGCGGGAGATGAGCATGAAGCCGGTGGGCGCGTCCAGCACCTCGACGAAGCCGTCCGCGTCGGCCTGCGTCGGCGTGTGGCGCAGGTTCAGCGGATAGCGCGCATGCAGGGCGTCGAAATCGGCCTGCGTGGCGCCCGCCGGCAGCGGCCGGGCCAGGCCCTGAACCGGCCAGCCGTCGTGCTTGTGCGGGTAGACGCCGGCCACCACGTCATGCCCGGACAGCAGCAGGCGCAGCGCCGCATCGGGTGTGAAGCCGACGTCGGCATCGATCCAGAACAGGTGCGTCCATTGCGCATCGGCCATGAACTCGGCCACCAGCCGGTTGCGCGCACGCGTGAGCAGGCTGTCGCCGTCGAGGAAGCGCGTCTGCATGGCGAAACCGTGTGCCCAGGCCGCATTGACCAGGCCCAGCAGGCTGCGCACGTAGAGGCTGGTCATGGAACCGCTGTAGCTGGGCGTGGCGACGAAGGGGCGGATGCCCTTGAGCGCGGCGGTGTCGAGCATGGCGTGGTCGATGGGGGTGGAAGAGGGCGGCGTGGCGCTCAGGCCGCGTGCGCATGCCGCCGCGTGGTGAGCAGTGCGCGCAGCTTGGCCGGTGCGACCGGCTTCGTCAACAGCATCACGCCGCCATGGCGCAGGCGCTGCAACACCTCGGGCCCGGTGGCACCGGAGACGAGCACCGCGAGCGCATCGGGCTGCAGCCGCTTGGCGGCGGTGATCACGTCCATGCCGTCGTCGTCGCCGGCCAGTTGCAGGTCGCACAACACGGCATCGAAATGCAGGTCGCCCGTGCCCAGCCGCGCGATGGCCTCGGCGCCCGTCGACACGCATTCGACCTCGCAGCCCCATTGCTCCAGCAGGGCGCGGCTGCCGTCGAGGATGACGGGATCGTCGTCGATCACCATGCAGTGCAGGCCGGCCAGCGGCGTGAGCGCCACGGGCAGCGGCGCAGGCGTGGTGGCCTCGTCGGCACGGGCCGCGGGCACGGTGAGCGCAAAGGTGCTGCCCGCCTGCAGCGCCGATCGCACCGTGATGCGGGTGCCCAGCAGCGTGGCGATGCGCGCGCAGATGGCCAGGCCCAGCCCGAAGCCGCGGCGCCGATCGCGCTCGGTGTTGGCCACCTGATAGAACTCCTCGAAGATCCGGCCCTGGTGGATGGGCGCAATGCCCACGCCGTTGTCGCGCACCTCGATGCGCACGTTGTCGCCGTCCCTGCGGCTGCGTCGCGCGGCCACCAGCACGGTGCCGCCCGAAGGGGCATGGCGCAGCGCATTGGCCACTAGGTTGCCGACGATGCGCTGCAGCAGCGCCGCATCGCTGCGCACCGCGAGACCGCGGTCGCTCCAGCGCAGGCGCACGCGGGTTTCCGACGCGGTGGCCGCGTGCTGCGCGTCGAGCTGGTCGAACAGCGCGGCCAGTGGCACCTTGGTGATCGCCGGCGTCAGCACCTGGGCATCGAGGCGCGAGATCTCCAGCAGGTCGTCGAGCAGCACGCCCATGAACTCGGTGCTCTCCTGCAGGCGCAGCACGGCCGGGCGCTGCGCGGGGCTGGCGCCCGGCAGCAGGCCGTCGATGAAAAGGCCCATGGCATGCAGCGGCTGGCGCAGGTCGTGGCTCGCCGCGGCCAGGAACCGTGCGCGCGACAGCGCCGCCTGTTCGGCCTCGGCCATGCGCTGCAACGCCACGGCCGTGGCTTCGCGCACGCGCTCCTCGCTGATGCGGCGGTTGCTCTGCAGCCGCTCGGCCAGCCGGTCGATGTCGCGCGCGAGCACCGCGAGTTCATGCGAGTCGCCCTTGTCGGCTGCCGGCGGTGCGTGGTGCGAATCGCCCTCGACCACATCGCAGCGCGCCTCGAAATGCCCGGCCTCCAGCGCGGCCACCGTGCGCGACACGCGGCGCAGCGGCCGCGCCACGGTGCGCGCCATGTGGCGAACCGAGGCCCAGGCCGCGAGCAGGGCGACCAGCGCAATGCCGATGCCCGCAAAGAGCGAGCGGCTGCGCTCGCGCGCATAGGCGGTCGTGTCGCGGAAGGTCTGCACCAGCCCGATGGGCGTCTCGCCCGCGGCGGTGGAGCCCGCGGGCGCAAAGGCGCTGGCGCGCGAGGCTTCGCGCAGCGTCACGGGCGAGGTGAACATGCGCAGCTGCGCAAGCGAAGAGGCCTTGGGCCCGGCCGTCACGAAGACCCCGGCGCTGTTGCTGATCTCGACCCGCATCACTTGCCCGCCGCGCAGCGCGGCGTTGGCCACGTTCTGCAGCGCCGGAAGATCGCCGGCGTAGAGGCTTAGATCGGACATCGCGGCCACCTGGCGCGCCACGGCCTGGCCTTCGGCGTCGAAGGCGGCCTCGAGCGTTTGCAGCCGGCCGTGGGTGAACCAGGCGGTGAGCGCGAGCGCCACCGCGGCGCACGGCACCACGCCGAGCCGGAACAGATCTCTCTGCAGGTTGCCGCGCACCACGAGCTTTGGCGCGGGTTGCGGCGGCGGCGAACCGATGTCGGCGCGCGTGCCTTCGGACGGCAGCTGGCCGCTCATCGCGTGACCGTGAGCCGTTCGGCCAGTTCCCGCTCCTCCGGCAGGCGCAGGCCGAGTCCGCGCGCCACGGTCACGTTGACGCGCACGGCGGCAGGCGTGGCCGACTCCACCAGCGGGCCTGCGCTGCCCGCGCCGGCGAGCTTCTGCCCGAGGAGCCGCGCCTGCTGTGCCAGTTGCGCGGGGGTCGACACGGCCGCGGCAAGTCCGCCGGAGCGCACCAGCCCTTCGCTGGCGCCAAACACCGGCAGGCCCGCCTCTGCGCCCGCGCGCAGCACCGAGAGCGTGGCGGCCTGGCTGTCGCCGATCAGGTCGGGCAGCACCATCAGCGAATCGCTGCGCGGCACCACGGCGCGCAGCGCGGCGGCCAGCGACTTGGCGTCGGGTGCGTATTCGACCTGCACGTCCCACGCCGGCGTGACGCCCTGCGCGGCGCGCTGCAGCTCACGCACCAGCGGCTCCGATTCGGGCGTGGCGACCACGCCGATGCGCTGCTTCTGCGGCAGCACCGCCCCCACCAGGGCGAGCTGGTCGGCCATGGCCGGGTCGCGCAGCAGCACGCCCACGCGCCGGTCGCCGCGGCGCAGCGCGGGGCTGGCGGCGCGAAGATTCTCGTAGTCGAGCCGGCTCAGCATGGCGAGCACCAGCGGCTGCTGGCCCGGCCTCTCGAGTGCGGCGCGCGCGGCCGGCAGGCCGACCGCCATCGTGAGGTTGGCGTCCGATGCCAAGGCGCGCAGGCTGCGCGTGCGCACGCCGGCATTGGCGCTGCGTTGTTCGGAATCTGCGCTGGCGGCTTCCGAGGGCTGCGGCACGTCCGAGCCGCCCGGTGAAAGCCGCACCAGGTCGAAGCGCGACCCGGGCTCCTGGCCTGCGCGAAGGTGCTGCACGAACTCCGAATGCGCCGCGAGCTCGTCGCCCATCAGTACCGTGAGGCCGGCGGCCGGCATGTGCGCGGCAAGCAGCGCCACCCCCACGACCAGCGCGGCGAGGGCGCCGCGGTGCAGCCGTTTCTGGAAAAGCGAGATGAATGGGTTCACGGCGACAAACATGGACTGCTTCCGCAGCAAGGGCAGTAGCACCCAATGTACGGAAGCCCCCTGCTTCGCGCGATAAGGCGGAGGGCTTATGTCGGCACCCGCCACTGCATGCCAGCGTGACGAACTTCACAATGCGGCAGCTGCTTGGCCTATCTCCGACGGACTAGGGCCCCGCGAACGGGCCTCAGGCGTCGGCGCTCAGCAATGCAGCTGCACGTTGCGCCTGTATCGCCTGGCGCAGCACGCGCGGCGAAACCGGCTTGTAGAGCACCGTGATTCCGGCGCTCGCCACTTCGCGCAGTCGGTCGGGCTTGGTCTCGCCCGTGACCAGCAGCCGCGCCGTTCCGGAGCCGATGCCGCGCGGATGGCGCTCGAGCGCGGCGATCACGTCGAGCCCGTTGTCGCCGCCTTGCAGCAGCAAGTCGCTCACCACCACGTCGGGTGGCTCGTCCCATTCATCGGCCAGCGCGAGGGCCTCGGCGCGCGTCTGCGCCGCCATGACTTCGGCGCCCCAGTTGGTCAGCACCACGGTGAGGCCTTCGAGAATCGTGCGCTCGTCGTCGATCACCAGGATGCGCAGCTGCTCGAGGCTGGCCTCCTCCTCGATGGCGCCGACGGTGGGCGCGGCATCGAGCGCCGGCAGGGCGGCTGGTGCCGAACGCACCAGCACGCGCACGCAGGTGCCCTTGTGCGGCCGGGAGGTCAGCTCCACGCGGGTGTTGAGCAAGTCGGCCAGGCGCTGCACCGTGGCCAGCCCCAGACCCATGCCGCGCTGCCCGCGCGGCGCCTGGCGGCCGGTGCCTTCCACCTGATAGAACTCTTCGAACACCCGCGCCTGGTGCTGCACCGCAATGCCCACGCCGGTGTCGACCACGTCGATGCGAACGCCCCGGCCGCGGCGCCGGGCGCCGATGAGCACGCCGCCCTCGATGGTGTGGCGCAGCGAGTTCGACACCAGGTTGTTGAGGATGCGCGAGAGCATCACGTAGTCGCAGCGCACCCAGAGGTCGGTTTTGCGCGCCACCAGGCGCAGCCCCTGCTGCTCGGCCACCGGGCGGAAGTTGCGGCTGATCTCGTCGAACAGCTGGTCCAGCGGAAAGTCCGCCCACTGCGGCTGCAGCACGCCGGCATCCAGCTGCGAGAGGTTGAGCAGTTCCGAAAACAGGCGGTCGAGCGAATCCACGCACTCGCGGATGTGGCCGATGCGCTGCAGGCGCACCGGGTCGGTCTCGCCGTTGGCCAGGCCGTCGGAGAACAGCGTGAGCGCATGCAGAGGCTGGCGCAGGTCGTGGCTGGCCGCGGCCAGGAGCCGGGTCTTGGCCTGGCTCGCGACTTCGAGCTGCTGATTCTTGCGTGCCAATTCGGCCGTGGCCTCGCTGATGCGGCTTTGCAGCAGGCGGTGGCTCTCGGCCAGCGCGCGCGCCGCCTGGTTGAAGCCATGCTGCAGATGCCGTACCTCGGAGGTACCTTCGATGGCCACGCTCGCGGCCTCGCCCGCGCCCAGGCGGTCGACGGCCTTGCCCAGTGCGCGGATCGGCTCGCTGATGCGCCGCGCCGCCCACCAGCCCGCCAGCCCCACGCCCACCAGGCTGATGGCCAGCACCAGCACCACGTTGAGCCACACCGAGCGCCGCGCGTGCTGCACGGCATCCAGGCTCATCTCGACCATCACCTTGCCGTTTTGCTTGCCTTCTTCGCTCACGATCGGCACCACCACCTGCAGGCCTTCGCTGCGCGCCCGGTCGACCGTTTCGGAGTTGGCCACGATCTCGCCATCGTCCGACCAGATCTGCACCTGCTGCACGTGCGGCTGGTAGGTACCCGATTGCGCCGTGCGCTGCAGGATGCGCCGGTCCATGCGAACCAGCGGGGCCTGCGCCGCCGTAGCCACCTGCAAAGCCACCGTCTGTGCGTTGGCGCGCATCAATTCGGTCAGGTTGTCCAGGTGCTGGCGCGTCAGAACGGCAATGGCCGCCAGCGTGGCCGCCGTGGCAGGCACCAGCGCAAGCAGGATTAGCTGCTGCGCGAAGGTGAGGCGGGCGAGCCCTCGCAGGACGTGGAAGTTCCAGTTCATGGGGGCATTGCAGGCATTGCAGTCAAGCTTATGAGGCTTGCTGCGCGAGCGAAAGATGGGAAAAACATCACGAAAATAACCCGTATCTGGTATCTAATTGCGTCGCTTCACCGATGTTAGACCCGCTGGTCCGCAGCGGCCCATGTCTCCGTGTCAAAAATGCAGGCCCCCTTACGCAGCGTCCGGAAGGCTTTCGGCGCTCCCGATGCGTTTCGCGCCTCCCGTCGTTGCGCGCGGTTCAGTCATGCCGCCGCCGTGGTGCGCCGTGGCGCTGCCCTGTTGACCCTGCTCGCCGTCCTCCCGCTGATGGCGGCGGCCCAGCCCGCACTGCAGCCCGATGCGCCGGTGCGCTTCGGCATCCTGCCGCTCGGCGGCGCGTTCGAGTCGCGCAGCGACTGGGATCCGCTCCTGGCCGAACTGAGCCGCGCCATTGCACGGCCGGTGAGCGTGCTGTCGGTCAACTCGTATGAAGCGCTGGAGCAGGCCATCCAGCGCGACGAGGTCGACATGGCCTTCCTGTCCGGCAAGATGGCGCTGGACGCCGTCACCCAACGGCGCATGAAGGTCGTGGCGCAGGTGGTGCGTCACGACGGGCTGCCCGGCTACCGCGCGCTGCTGCTGACGCGCAAGACGCCGCCATTCAATACAAAGAAGAGCTTGCTCGGCGAGCCGGAACGCTGGCGGCTCGCGCGCGGCGAGCGGCAGTCGGTGTCGGGCTTCATCGTGCCGCAGCTGCAGTTCTTCCTGCCCAACCACATCGCGATGGAGACGCGCTTTTTGAGCGAGATCGTGGGCACCCACCAGACCACCGCGCTGGCCGTGGCCAACAACGAAGCCGACGTGGCCACCAACAACACGGCCGACTTCGAACGCTTCAAGCTGCGCTTTCCGTCCGAGGCGCAGCGCCTGCAGGTGCTGTGGGAATCCGAACTCATCCCGCATGCACAGATCGTGGTGCGGCGCGAATATCCGGCCGAGCTGCGCAGCCGCGTGCAGGCCTTTCTGGTCAGCTACGGCCGCGCCAAGGGTCCGCGCGGCGACGCCGAGCGCCTGGTGCTCAAGTCGCTGCATGACCTGGCGGGTTTCGTGGCCGCGGACAACAGTTCGCTGCAGCCCGCCGCCAAGCTCGCCTACCAGTTGGCCAGGCAGAACGCCATGACCGCGCAGTGGGTCAACGAAGAGGCGCGCAAGGCACGGCTGCAGCGCATCGAAACCAGTTACGCGGAGCAGGTCACCGTCTTGCGGGATCTGTCGCCCTGATGTTGCCCATGGTGTTTTCTCGCGTCCTCCGGCTGTTTGCGGTGGCGCTGGCGCTGGCCGCCGCGGCTTCAAGTTCGGTGGCGCAGGTCGGCGCAACGGGCGGCGGCAAGGCAGGGGCTCCGGTCGCGTCGATCCGCTTTGGCGTGCTGCCGCTCGGCGGCACGGTCGAATCGCGCGCATTGTGGATGCCGCTCTTGTCCGACATGAGCCAGGCCATCGGCGTGCCCGTGAGCGCCTATTCGGTCGCGTCTTATGAAGAGCTCGACCGCGCCATCAAGCGCGACGAGATCGACATGGCCTTTCTGTCGGCCAAGATGGCGCTCGATGCCGTGATGCAGCAGCGCATGAAGGTGGTGGCCCAGATCGCGCGCCGCCCCGGCATGCCGATGCACCGCGCGGTGCTGCTGACGCGCAAGACCGGCGTGCCCAACACCCTGGAAGCCGTGCTGTCCGAACCCGAGCGCTGGCGACTGGCCCGCGGCGACAGCCGCTCGGTCACGGGCTTTCTCATTCCGCAAAGCCAGCTCTTCTTGCCGCGCAACATCGAGCTGGAGACCCGCTTCCGCGGCGAGGTGGTTGGCAACCACCAGGCCACCGCGCTCGCCGTGGCCAATGGCGACGCCGACGTGGCCACCAACAACACCACCGACTTCGAGCGCTTCAAGGAGCAGTTCCCGGTCGAGGCCGCGCGGCTACACATTGTGTGGGAATCCGAGTCTCCGCCCGGCGCGCAGATGGTGGTGCGGCGCGCCTATCCGGCCGAGTTCCAGGCCCGCCTCCAAGCCTTCCTGGTCGGCTACGGCCAGGCCAAGGGCCCGCGCGGGGATGCCGAGCGCGAGGTGCTGAAGACGCTGCGCGCGGCCTACGGCTATGCCCCGGCCGACGACAGCGCGCTGCTGCCCGAGGCCCTGCTCGAATACCAGCTCGGCAAACAGCGCGCCATGGCCGCCGCCTGGGTCAACGAGGCCGCGCGCGAGCAGCGCCTGCGGCGCATCGAGCAGGCTTACAAGGAACAGGTCGATAGATTGCGCGCGGCGGGTGGGGCGGCACGCTGAGCCATCGCCGCATTGCATCTAGTCCCTTCGCCGTAGCTCCAAATTCCTCCGCCTAGGCCGTTAGGCGGATTTGCCGCTGGCCCTCTGCGCCGGAAACTCCGTGCTTCTTTCGGGCAGCCCTTGCCTTTGACGGAGTGCGGATGAGTTGGCGAACAAAAGTGGTCTGGAGCGAGGGGATGCTGCTGCAGCCCCAGCACCTGCAGCAGAGCGAGCGTCATGGCGACCATGCGCGGCATGTGCTGTTGCGTTCCACCACGCCCTACGCGTGGGGCTTCGCGGAGATCGAGATCGATCAGGCCGCGCTCACGCTGGGCAAGCTCGCGCTGGTGCGCGCGGCGGGCATCTTCGGCGACGGCACGGTGTTCGACATGCCGGCGGTCGATCCGCTGCCCGAGCCCATCGACATTCCGCCCACCATGCGCGACGAGGCTGTAATGTTGGCTCTGCCGCTGCGCCGCGCCGGTGCCCGCGAGGCCGACGCCGAGGAATACGAAGAGCTGGTGCGCCACCGCGTGCTCGAGTCCGAAGTGCCCGACTCCAACACCGCCGGCGAGCGCACCGCCATGCTGCAGCTGGGCCAGCTTCATACGCGCCTGATGCGTGCCAGCGAAGCGACCGACGCATGGACCACCCTGGGCGTGGCCCGTGTGCTCGAGCGCCGGGTCGACAACCAGGTGCAGCTCGACCGCGCCATGCTGCCGCCGCTGCTCGACGTGGCGGGCCATGCCGTGATCCGCTCCTGGCTCGACGAACTGCTGGGCCTCATGCGCCAGCGCGGCGAGGCGCTGGCCGGTCGCATGACGCAGGGCGGCACCGGCGGCGTGGCCGAGATCGCGGACTTCATGCTGCTGCAGACGGTCAATCGCAACGAAGCGATCTTTGCGCACCTGGCGAAGAGCGCCATGCTGCATCCGCAGCATTTCTTCGAACATGCACTCGGGCTCGCCGGCGATCTTGCAAGCTTTCGCGATTCGCGCCGCGTGACGCGCTTCGGTCCCTACATCCACGACGACCTGGCGCTGAGCTTTCGTCCGTTGATGGACGACCTGCGGCGCAGCCTCTCGATGGTGCTGGAGCAGTCGGCCATCCGCATCGACCTGCACGACCGCAAGCACGGCGTGCGCGTGGCGATGGTCACCGACGTGGAACTGCAGCGCAAGGCGACCTTCGTGCTCGCCGTGAACGCCAACATGCCGAGCGAAGCGCTGCGCGCGCGCTTCCCCACGCAAGTGAAGATCGGCCCGGTCGAGCGCATCCGCGACCTGGTCAACCTGGCGCTGCCGGGCGTCACGCTCACGCCGATGCCGGTGGCGCCGCGACAGATTCCGTTCCACACCGGCGCCAACTACTTCGAACTCGAAACGCGCAACAGCGATCTGTGGCGCCAGCTGGAGCAATCGGGCGGCATCGCCATGCACATCGCGGGCGACTTTCCCGGCCTCGACCTCGCGTTTTGGGCCATTCGTTCCTAGCCGCATCGGGCTGACGGAAACGGAACACCATCATGACCACACCAGACCCCTTCGCCGCTTTCGAGTCGGAGCGCACGGTCATCAAGCCCAAGCCGCGCACGCCGGCCGGCACGCCGCCGCCTGCCGCGCCTGCGCCTTTCTTCGGCGGCGCGGATCCGACGCCCGCGGTCGAGCTCGGCGAGATCGGCCTGCTCAATCCGCTGGTGTCGGCCGCGGGCAAGCTGCTGGTGCTGATCGGCAAGTTGCGCAATCTCGTGCAGCCGCCCAATGTGCCGGCCCTGCGCGCCTCCACGGCCGACGCGGTGAACCAGTTCGACGCCGCCGCGCGCCGCGCCGGCGTCAGCAACGAATCGGTTTTGGCCGCGCGTTACGTGCTGTGCACCGCGTTGGACGAAGCCGTGGCCAACACGCCCTGGGGCGTGCAGGCTGGCTGGAACAAGCAGAGCCTCTTGGTGCAGTTCCACAACGAGACTTGGGGCGGCGAAAAAGTGTTCCAGCTGCTCGCCAAGCTCGCGCAAGACGTGCCCACGCACCGCCAGCTGCTGGAGCTGATCTACAGCGTGCTCGCACTCGGTTTCGAAGGCCGCTACCGCGTGGTCGACAACGGCCGCGCCCAGCTCGATCAGGTGCGCCAGCGCCTGGCGGACCTCATCGCCAAGGACCGCCCGCCGCTCGAAGCGGATCTTTCGCCGCATTGGCGCGGGCAGGGCGCCGGCACCGTGCGGCTGCGCGAATCGCTGCCGCTGTGGGTGTTCGCGGCCGGCTTCGCGCTGCTGCTCGCTCTGGCGTGGTTCGGCCTCAGGCTCACGCTCAATTACCGCTCCGACACCACCTATGCCGCGGTATCGGGCCTGCGCGTGCCCAACCTCCAGATCGCACCGCCCGCCGCACCGGCCAAGACGCCTCGGCTCGCGCGCTTTCTGGAGCCTGAGATCAAGCAAGGCCTCGTCACCGTGACCGACGAGGCCGACCGCAGCGTGGTGCGCCTGCGCGGCGATTCTTTCTTCGGCTCCGGCAGCGCCGAGCCCATGGCCGCATCGCTGCCGGTGCTGCGCCGCATCGGCCAGGCGCTGGCTGAAGTGAAAGGCGAGGTGCTGATCACCGGCCACTCGGACAACCAGCCGATCCGTTCGCTTCGCTATCCGTCCAACTGGCATCTGTCGGCCGCGCGTGCCGACGCGGTGAAGGGCTCGCTCACCACGCTGGTCGATCCGGCGCGCATGCGCTCCGACGGCAAGGCCGACGCCGAGCCCGTGGCCGCCAACGACACGCCCGCCAACCGCGCGCGCAACCGCCGCGTCGACATCGTGCTGTTGTCCGAGCCGGACCGGGTCGCTTCGGCGGGAGTGACGAAATGATCAAGAAAATCTTCGGCTTCCTGTTCAGCCCGCTGTTGCTGACCATCCTTGCGCTGGTCATCGTCTCGTTGCTGATCTGGTGGATCGGCCCGCTGGTGAAGATTGGCGCATGGGCGCCGCTCGAAAGCGAGCTCGTGCGGGCGCTGCTGATCGGCGCCATCGTGCTCGTGGTGCTGCTGCGCGCGCTCTATCGTCGGTGGCGCGCGCGCCGTGCGAGCCAGCACCTGACCGACGGCCTCATGAAGGCGCCGGCCGCCAAGACCGATGCGCCGGTCAACGGCGAACAGAAGATCCTCGACACGCGCTTCAGCGAAGCCGTGGCCACGCTCAAGCAGATGCGCCTGCATGCGGCCGGCAAGAAGCCCGGCTGGCGCGACTGGCTTTCCATTTCCGGTGGCAGCTATCTCTACGATCTGCCGTGGTACGTGTTCATCGGCGCGCCCGGTGCGGGCAAGACCACGGCGCTGGTCAACTCAGGCCTTTCGTTTCCGCTGGCCGAGAAGTTCGGCCCCGGCGCCATTCGCGGCGTGGGCGGCACGCGCAACTGCGACTGGTGGTTCACCGACGAGGCCGTGCTCATCGACACCGCCGGTCGCTACACCACGCAGGACAGCCACCAGTCGGAAGACAAGAGCGCATGGGAAGGCTTCCTCGGCTTGCTCAAGAAGGCGCGCCCGCGCCGCCCGCTCAACGGCGTGTTCCTGACCGTGAGCGTGGCCGACCTGCTGAGCCAGGGCCCCGAGCAGCGCACGCAGCTGGCCGCGTCGATTCGCGCGCGTCTGCTCGAACTTGATGCGAAGCTCACCGCGCGGCTGCCGGTGTACGTGCTCGTCACCAAGAGCGATCTGCTCTACGGCTTTACCGACTACTTCGACGATCTTGGCAAGGAGCAGCGCGCGCAGGTGTTCGGCTTCACGCTGCCGGCCGACGAGAACGTGCAAGCCGACGACAAGGGCCTTTCCACCGCCTTCAACCGCGAGTTCGCGCTGCTGCACAACCGCGTGAACGACGGCCTCATTGCGCGCATGCAGCGCGAGACCGACGGCACGCGCCGCGCAGCGATCTTCGGCTTTCCGGCGCAGTTCGGTTCCATCGGCTCGATGCTGTCCGACCTGCTCGACCAGGTGTTTACCGGCTCACGCTTTGCGCAGCCGCCATGGGTGCGCGGCGTGTACTTCACCAGCGGCACGCAAGAGGGCAGCCCGATCGACCGTGTGATGGGCAGCCTTGCGCGCAGCTTCGGACTGGAGCGCGCCATGCTCGCGCCGCAGAAGTCGAGCGGCCGAAGCTACTTTCTCACCGCGCTGCTGCGCGAGGTGGTGTTTCCGGAGCAGCGCTTGGCCGGCGCCAACGTGAAGCTGGAGCGTCGGCGCCATGCGCTGCGCATGGCGGGCGTGGCGGCCATGACGCTGGTCACGCTCGCGCTGCTGGCGGGCTGGGGCTACAGCACGCTGCAAAACGTCAACTACCTGAAGTCGGTCGAAGCACGTGTCGAGCCCGCGCGCCAGAACCTTGCGGCGCTGCCGTCGCGGGTGCAGAACCTGGTCGAGGTGGCGCCCGTGCTGCAGAGCCTGCGCGACATCTGGAAGACGCCCGACAACCGGCAGGGCGACGAGCCGCTGTCGATGACACTGGGCCTCTACCAGGGCGACAAGCTCGACGCGGCCGCCATGCTCACGCACCAGCGCGCGCTCAACGACGCCTTCCTGCCGCAGATCGCCAAGCGCATCGAAGACCAGCTGCGCACCGCGCAGAAGGACAACCTCGAATACACGTACGAGGCGCTCAAGAGCTATCTCATGCTCTACCAGCCCGAGCACTTCGATGCCGAGGCGCTCAAGGCCTGGATCACGCTCGACTGGGCGCGCAGCCTGGACCGCGGCATTCCCGAAGACCAGCGCCAGGCGCTCGAAGACCAGCTCGACGTGCTCATTGCGCAAGGCCCGCCGCGCTCGCCGCTCAAGATGGACGAGAACCTGGTGCGCAGCGTGCGCGCCGTGCTCGCGAGCTATCCGCTCGAGCAGCGCGTGTTCAGCCGCCTCAAGCGCCAGCGCGCTACCAAGGACATTCCGGCCTTCAGCATCGCCACGGCCGCCGGCCCCTCGGCGCCGCTGGTGTTCGAGCGCATCAGCGGCAAGCCGCTGACCGAAGGCGTGCCGGGCATGTTCACCTACGACGGCTACCACAAGCGCTTCCAGAACGAAGTGACGGTGCTCACCGGCCTGCTCGCGCAGGAAGATCCGTGGGTGCTCGGGCAAGACCGCGGCGCCGCCGATCGCATGCGCGACGTGGCCGCCCTTGGCGCGCTGACCGACCGCGTGCGCCGGCTCTACCTGGCGGAATACGTCAAGGTGTGGGAGACGCTGCTGGCCGACGTGCGGCTGATTCGCGCCACCGGGCTCGAGAAGAACATCGAGGCCGCGCGCATCCTCTCGGGCGTGGGTTCTCCGCTTGCAAACTTCTTGCGCGCGGTGGTGAAGGAAACCACGCTGATTCCCGCCGACCAGCCGAAGGACGTGGTGAGCAAGGCCACCGCCACCGTCGCCAACACGCGCAAGGGCTTGGAAGACCTGTTCGGCGGCGACCCGAACAAGGCGGTGGCCAGCGGCAAGCGCATCGAGAGCATCGTGGACGACCGCTTCGAGCCGCTGCGCCGCCTGGTCACGCCCGTTGCGCCGAACCAGCCCGCGCCCATCGACGATGCGCTCAAGCTTTTCAACGAGGTGTATGTGTACCTCAACGCCGTCGACACGGCGGTGAAGGGCCGCACCTCGCCGCCACCCGGCGACGTGGCCGGCAAGCTCAAGTCCGACGCTGGCCGCCTGCCCGAGCCAGTGCGCACGATGGTCGAGAACCTGAGCCAGTCGGGCGCCGCGCAGGCCCAGGTGGCCGAGCGCGGCAACCTGAGCCAGGATCTGCGTCCCGTGACCGAGTTCTGCAACCGCGCCATTGCGGGCCGCTACCCGTTCGTGGGCAGCAGCAAGCGCGACGTGCTGCCCGAGGACTTCGGCCAGATGTTCGGTGCCGGTGGCCTGATGGACGAGTTCTTCCAGAAGCGCTTGGCCGCATTGGTTGACACCAGCACCAAGCCGTGGCGCTACAAGCCCGTGGCTGAGCGAGGCGCCGTCACCACGCAGGCGCTGGCGCAGTTCGAGCGCGCCGCGCGCATCAAGGACATCTTCTTCCGCGGCGGCGGCCGCGGCCCTTCGATGCGGCTCGACTTCAAGCCGGTGGAGATGGACGCGGGCATCACGCAATTCATTCTGGACGTGGACGGCCAACTCGTGAAGTACGCGCACGGGCCCGTGGTGCCCATGGCCGTGCAATGGCCCGGGCCGAAGGGCAGCAACCAGGTGCGCATCCAGGTGAGCCCGCCTTCAACCACGGGCAGCTCGGGCTCCGCGGTCGACGGGCCGTGGGCGCTGTTCCGCGCGCTCGACGACGGCCAGCTCGAAGCCGGCGATGCGCCCGAAAAGTTTTTTATCACCTTCCAGGTCGGTCCGCGCAAGACGCGCTTCGAAGTGACGACGAACAGCGTGCAGCATCCCATTCGCCTGAAGGAACTGCGTGAGTTTTCTTGTCCGGAGGGGTTGTGAGCGACGCAGCCGCTTTTCCTTCTGCTTCTTCTTCTGCATTGCCCGGATGGTTCGGCAAGTTGCCGGGCATGGGGGACTTTGCGCATCGGCGCTTGCCCGAGTCGTTTCGCTCGGTGTGGGACCAGTGGCTGCAGCGCGGGTTGGCGCGGTTGAAGGATCGGCATGACGACTGGACTTCGCATTACCTCGAAGCGCCGATCTGGTGTTTCGCCTTGGGTCCGCAGGTTGCCGGCGAGGGCGCTTGGATCGGCGTGTTGATGCCTTCGGTGGATGGGGTGGGGCGGTACTTTCCGTTCACTATTGCTGTAGCGCTTGATGCTTCTGTGGGTGAGGTTCTGCGAGGGGATGCGCTGCAGGGAGCGTTGCGGTGGTGGGCGCTTGGCATGCGGGCTGCGTTGGAAGGGCTTGAGGGGGATCTGGATGCGCTGCGGTTCGATGCTGTGCTTGAGCGGTTGTTTGTTGCTGCTGCTGCCGGTGATGTGCACGCTGATGCTGTGGAGTCGCTGGTTTTGCCTACGGCCGGAGGGTCCTTGTGGATGGGCGATCCGGGCGCTGAAGGGACTGTTCGAATGGTTGTTGCTGGGTTGCCGGTGGATGGGCAGTTCGAGGCTTTGTTTGTGGGGGGTGGGGAATGACTTCTGTCGGTCGTTTTCTTTCCCGAGGCCGGGATATCCGCCCGGCGGCGGACTTACTTTCTTTTGCTTCGCCAAAAGAAAGTAAGCAAAGAAAAGGCGACCCTACTGTCTGCGTCC
>NZ_JAUSRN010000005.1 GCF_030811855.1 Variovorax paradoxus
GCGCACGAAAATTTGCGCTATTCGGGCCAGAACGTGTTCAAGGCTCTGCACAAACGGCACCCGGAGATGACCCAGGAAGACGCCAGCGCCATTGCTTCGGGTGGGCCGGAGAAGGTGGCTGAAGCCATCTATGGTGGTCGCCGCGATCTTGGCAACACTGAGCCGGGCGATGGGTGGAAGTATCACGGCCGCGGCTTTGTTCAATTGACGGGCCGCTACAACTACGAGCGCTATGGCAAGGCGCTTGGCCTGGACCTCGTGAATCAACCCGATTTGGCTTCAGAGCCCGCGAACTCGGCCAAGATCGCTGTGCAGTATTGGAAGGAACGCGTGGTGGCACGCGGCCATCAGCACGATGTCACCCGTGCCACCGAAGACATCAATGGCGGCCGGAATTCCCTAACAGAACGCAAAGCCGCCGCCACGCAGTGGGAAACCAAACTCGCCCACGGCTACAAGCCCGGCGATCCGGAGCCTGGCCAGTCGCTGCAGGACAGCCCGCTGTTCAAGCAAGCAAAATCTGCCCTTCAAGAGATCGATGCTCAGTTCGGCCGCAAGCCCGATCAGTTGACCGACAACGCCGCGGCCGCCATCGCAGTAGCCGCATTGCGCGGCGGCTTGACCCGCATCGACCACATGACGCTGGGCGGCAACGACAACAGCACGATCTTTGCGATTCAAGGCAAGCCGGGCGCGGCGCTTTCCAAGTTTGTCGATGTACCGACAGTGGAGTCGATGCACACGCCGGTCGCTCAAAGCTCGCAGGCGTTCACAGTCGTGCAGCAGGCACAGCAGGCGCAGCAGCAAGTTCCTCAGCAGAACAACCAGCAGACCGCGCAGCAGGCGGCGCCTGCGATGGCTCGCTGAGAAGCCGAGTCACCCGCCAATGCCCATGAATACCGCAACACCGGTCCCCTCGCTCAACCTCCTGCCCAAGGGCTTTCGCATCCTCACCGGCCAGTCGCGCGAGCCGATGATTGCCCTGGTGGCCAGCATGAGCCGCAACGCCTTGATCGTGATCGCCGCAAGCACCATGGCCCTTGGGGGATCGGACCTGCACTCGATCTTCACGAACGGTCTGCTCAAGGAGATCAACTACATGGTCACCGGCGAGAAGGAATCTCCCGTCTCGGCCATCGACAAGAACCTGGTGCTCACCCAGGTGGTCATGTCGGCCATCGACAACGCACAGGGCCTGGACGTGAGCACCAGCGGCTCCAACGTCACCAGCGTGGGCGTCTCCTCGCTCGTGGGTGCGCTGGGCGTGTCCAGCCCGGCGATGACGGCCGGGGCGCTGCTGTTGACCTACCAGGTGGGGTTGGCTCTGTTCATCAGCCTGGGACCGCTGTTCATCCTGTGCCTGATTTTCAAGCAGACCGAGTCGCTGTTTCACAAGTGGCTGCTGTACGGCATCGGGCTGCTGTTTTCGATGGCGGTGCTCAGCTTCATGGTGTCGCTGGTGCTGGAGTTGAACCTGCGCATTGCTGCGGGGCTGTGGGCGAGCAAGGCGATCACCAGCTTTCTGGGCGTGGGCGGCAGCACGGGCCTGACCAGCCAGGCGATGCTGCAGGGGGGCATCGGGATGCTGCTGACGGTGCTGCTGGTGACCGCGCCTGCGGCGGCGGCGCAGTTCTTCGGGGGGACGCTGGGGCAGTTCTATACGAGCTCGGTGCTCGGTGGCGGGGCTGGTGCGCAGCAGGGGCCTGGGGGGCAGGCGCCAGGGACTTATGCGCCAGCTCCAAATAGGACGGAAACGGCTACCCCGGTAGAAAGAACCGGAGGTGGACTCGGCGGCAGCCTCAACCGCGTCTCGGCACAGCCACCTACTGATGAAATCAGAGCCGCATCAGTCCCCCTCGCCACCAAAGGCACTCAAGGTTGATGGAAAAGCATGATGAAGACGTTAGCGCGAACTTTGTTGACGATGGTGGCGGGGTTGCTTTGGAATGGCCTCGTGCATGCCGAGGGCGGATTCTGCCCACCCGGCTCTATCGACCATAACAACGGCAGAGCAGGCGCCATTGTTTGCTCGCCGATTCCGGGATATGGGCAGCAACAAGCGCCGCAGCAACCAGCAACGCAGTGGGAAAGCCGGTGGGGGGCGATTGCAACCTCCGTACCAGATGGAATTCTCGGCGTAGCCACCGACAAGCGAAGCAAGCAGGAAGCGTCACAAGTGGCCGTGCAGGATTGCCAGTCAAAAGGTGGTTTGAACTGCAAGATCAAAATTCCATATGACAACCAGTGTGCTGCGATTGTTGTCGGCGACGGTGGCTACAACGCATCCAGCGCTATCACGGTAGATAGAGCCGTTGAGTTGGGCATGAAGACATGTCGTGACGGTGGACTCGCCAACTGCCACACCTACTACACCGCCTGCAGCCTGCCAGCCCGCATCCGGTAGCTGCGCCGCCGCTTCACAAGCCAAGCAATCCACCAAATCCTATGAATACTGCGCACCCACTTAGCAGTTGGATAGCAAACCTGCGCCAACTCCTCGCGCCCGCATTTGCACTTGGCGTCGCACTGTGCGTTACCTTGCCTTGCACTGCGGACGAACGCAAGCTGTCGATCAACTGCGGCCAAGCCCATGCCACCCTCCAGTGCACTCCCCGAAACGCGAATTGCACACGCACAACGGTAGGTCTTCAGACAAGTGACGGGGCTTCGCTAAAGCCGTTGAGCAAACCCCAGGGGATGGCCCGCTACACGGCGATCGGTCTGGCATGCGCCCTCGCAAAGGACAACACGCCCTATTTGTTGGTGCAATTTGGCGAGCGCCCGGAGGGATGCAAGTTCTGCGAATGGCTTCATGTCTACACGCTGCGAGGCAAGCTGTTGACGAAAAGCAAGCCACCGATTCTTCGCGACAACACACAGCCCGATCAAAGCACCCTGATGCCGAACAACAGCGAATTCAATGCCTTGAGCAAGAAGCTCGGCCTTGAGCGCCCCCAGTTCGTGTTCTTGAAGTAGCCAGCCCCCTTATCCACCCCATCCTCAGGAAAAATCATGGCAAGCACCGACACTTATGACGCATTGGTCCAGCCAAAAGGAAAGGCATACCGCGACGAACAGATCACCACCTACAGCCACTACAACGATGCAATCGATCAGACGCCCGGACGTGCTGCCGGAAACTCGCGTGTCTGGGGCGATGCCAGCCCCGCGGCCCAGTCTAGGGCGATCGATGAGTTAATTGCGGCGGGCGAGCGAGCCGACCTGAAGCCGCGCGAGATTGCCTATGTATTGGCCACGGCGCGCGTGGAGTCCGGGCTCAACCTCGACGCTGCCGCTGGCACCACTTCGGCGGTGGGGCTGGGTCAGTTCATTGACAAAACGGGAGCCGCCTACGGCATCAACGATGTCAATCGTGGCGATTTGAGCAAGCAGGCAGAAGCCCTGGTTGCGCACTACATGGACAACGCCCGACTGGCAAAGTCGCACGGCGAAGGCGAGGCATACGTCTACAAGTACCACCATGACGGCCCGGTCAGTGACTATGGCGGACTCGATATCGCCAAGAAGCATGTCCTACCTTATCTCGACGTCTACGAGAAGTTCGTGAACGAGCATCAGAAAAAGTACGGTGTGGAGGCCACAGATCCCAAGTTGGTCAGCGGGCAGACTGCTGGCTCGCGAGGCCAAGCCCTGAACCAAGGCGCCCATGGCCCAGTAGTGAGCGAGCTTCAAGCCAAGATTGGCCAGTTGGGCTATACCGGCGCCAATGGCAAGCCGATCAATGCCGATGGCAATTTTGGGCGCGGCACGCGCGACGCCGTCAAAGCGTTTCAGCGCGACAACCATCTAAAGGAAGATGGGACTGTCGGGCCGGGCACGTTGCAAGCCATTGATGCCAAACTCAAGGAGCGCGTGGCTCCGTCTCTGTCACCGGGGCTGATCACCGACGCCAGCCACTCCGGCCACGCGATGTTTCAGCAGGCCAGGTCGGCCCTTCAGAAGATCGATGCCCAGTATGGCCGCAAGCCCGATCAGTTGACCGACAACGCCGCGGCGGCCATTGCAGTGGCCGCATTGCGCGGTGGTTTGACCCGCATCGATCACATGACGCTGGGCGGCAACGACAACAGCACGATCTTCGCGATTCAAGGCAAGCCGGGCGCTGCGCTTTCCAAGTTTGTCGATGTGCCGACGGTGGAATCGATGCACACGCCGGTTGCCCAAAGCTCGCAGGCGTTCACAGTCGTACAGCAGTCGCAGCAGCAAGCTTCTCAGCACAACAACCAGCAGGCCGCACAGCAGGCGGCGCCTGCGATGGCTCGCTGAGCCTCTCATTCATCAGCCAAGTCACCGCCAGCGCTCATGAATATCGCAACACCGGTCCGTTCGCTCATCACCCCGACCAAAAGCTTTCGCATCCTCACCGGCCAGTCGCGCGAGCCGCTGATCGCCCTGGTGGCCGGCATGAGCCGCAACGCCCTGATCGTGATCGCCGCAAGCACCATGGCCCTCGGGAGCTCGGACCTGCATTCGATCTTCACGAACGGCCTGCTCCAGGAGGTCAACTATATGGTCACCGGCGAGAGGGAGTCGCCCGTCTCGGCCATCGACAAGAACCTGGTGCTCACACAGGTGGTGATGTCGGCCATCGACCAAGCGCAGGGGCTGAACGTGAGCACCAGCGGCTCGAACGTGACCAGCGTGGGCATGTCTTCGCTCGTGGGTGCGCTGGGCGTGTCCAGCCCGGCGATCACGGCCGGGGCGCTGCTGCTGACCTACCAGGTGGGGTTGGCTCTCTTCATCAGCCTGGGCCCCCTGTTCATCCTGTGCCTGATCTTCAAGCAGACCGAGTCGCTGTTTCACAAGTGGCTGCTGTACGGCATCGGGCTGCTGTTTTCGATGGCGGTGCTCAGCTTCATGGTGTCGCTGGTGCTCGAGTTGAACCTGCGCATTGCCGCGGGGCTGTGGGCCAGTTCGGCGATCACCAGCTTTCTGGGTATCAGTGGCAGCACGGGCCTGACCAGCCAGGCGATGCTGCAAGGGGGCATCGGGCTGCTGCTGACGGTGCTGCTGGTGACCGCGCCCGCGGCGGCGGCGCAGTTCTTTGGGGGGACGCTGGGGCAGTTCTATACGAGTTCGGTGCTCGGTGGTGGAGCCGGCGCCCAGCAAGGGCCGGGGGGGCAGGCGCCGGGGACTTATACGCCTCCGGCTAGTGGTACCAATACCCCTGTACAAGGAGGAAGCGGAGGCTACGGCAATACACAGCCACAAGTTGGCAGCAATGCTTCAAGCTCGCGTACCTCGCCACAACCACCTGCTGACGAGATCAGGACTGCTTCCCTTCCCCCGCCACCAAAGGCGCTCAAGGTCGATGGAGAAGCATGATGAAGATGTTGGGGCGAGCTTTCTTGTTGGTGATAGCGGGACTTCTTTGGAATGGTCTCGCGCATGCTGAAGGCAACTGCCCTCCGGGGCAATACCCTGTTGGCGGACAAGGGTGGCAGGGTTGCAATCCCATTCCGGGCTACGGAAACCAGCAGCAAGCGCCACAACGGCCCGCAGAGGTTTGGCAGGATCGGTACGGAGCAATTGCGGGCGATGACAAAAACGGCATCCTGGGCTTAGCCACAGATATGCGTGCCGAAGGAGTGGCCAAAGATGCGGCCATGGTGGATTGCAACGCCAAGGGTGGTGTCGACTGCAAGGTAAAGATCGCCTTTAGAAATGCATGCGCAGCATTCTCAACAGGCGATAGGCAATACACCGTGGTGGCGCGCCCAAGGCTGGAGGACGCAGTCTCGGCCGGCATAAAAGGTTGCGTGGACACAGGCGACAGAAACTGCCGCACTGCTCTCAAAGTTTGCAGCCCCCCCGTGCGGGTTCAATAACCACCATGAAGCGCCTCTTCGCGTTCTCCGTCTTTCTTGCAATCACCACCGCCGCTTGCGGCCAAGCCATGAAACAACCCGATATCAAACTCAATCCGCATCCCAAGATGCGCTATGAAATCACGTTAACCATCGAAGACGCGCCTGGGCCGTTCGATGCCGTTGAAGGATCCGCCGGCTACCAAGTTTCGAATGACCGCTGCGTACCGCTGCAACCCATTAGTGGAGCGCAGCACACCCCCAGAAAATTCGTGCCGCTGAGCCTGACCCGCGTAAGCGACAAGGTCTACAAGGGCATGTTCTACGTCGACTACTTGCAGGACGAGGACTACTTCGGCCTGGGCGTGTGCCGATGGTCGATGACGTTCGTCGGCTTCAGTCTGCAGATCGGGAACTTGGTATTTAGCCATTCCCTTGATCTCAACGAAGCCCTGGTGGGCAAGCCAGTGCCTAGGTATTTCAACAATCGGTCTTACTTCAGCGAGGATGCCAAGTCGAAGCGGGACGACCATCCGCGTATCAGTAGTGGCAACGCACAACGCTCCGACTTCAAGGAGGATTCGAACAACACCTTCTCGATGACGCTCACTGCCAAGGAGAATTTCCAGTGACGATCAACTCCACGGATTACGCATTGCTGGCCAAGGATTCGTACAACGATCCTGATCCCGATCCGAAGAAAAGAGAGATCACCCTTGACGGTGTCAAGTACAAAATCGTCGACCATGTAGACAACCCGACGACCGGCTTCCAGGCGACGGCCTACCAGCGGGTCAATACGGGCGAAGTTGTCATTGCATTTCGCGGCACCGAGTTCGACCGCGAGCCGGTGCACGACGGCGTCGTCGATGTCGGCATGGCGTTGGCGGGCGTCAACGTACAAGCGGCCGATGCCGACGCTTTCACGAAAAGGGTGCTGAAACAGGCGGAGGCCGATGCACAAGAAACCCAACGACCTCTCAACGTCACCGTGACCGGTCACTCGCTGGGCGGCACGCTGGCCGAACTTCAGGCCCACAAGTTCGGCCTCAAAGGCGAAACCTTCAACGCCTTCGGCGCGGCCGGGCTGGTGCATGGCGCTCCCAAAGGCGGCCACCAAGTCATCAACCACGTTCGCGCCGGCGATCCGGTGAGCGCTGCCAGTGCGCACTTTGGCGAGGTGCGGGTCTACGCCGCCCAGCAGGATATCGACACGCTGGGCAAGGCGGGATACCGCGATGATGGCGGCGGTCTGACTATGCGCAATCCTGTCAAGGCGACCAATTTCAGCGCACATTCGATAGACAACTTCGTGCCCAACAGCGACACGCTGGGTCACTCGATCATTGCGCCAGAGAACCAAGCGCGCTATCACGCCCATCACGGCATGATTAATCGCTATCGCAACGACGTATACGCCGCCCGTGCCATCGCATCCGTTCCGCTGCAAACCGGGGTGCAGGCCGGCCAGGCGGTCGGCCAAGCGGCGGGGCAGGTCTACGACACCACAAGCACCGCGGTCATCCACGCGACAGAAACGACGGGCAAGGCGGTCGTTTCAGGCGCACAGGCGGTCGGCCACGCGGCCGAGCGAACCTACGATGCCACGCGCGAGCAGGTGATCACGGGCACCCAGCGGGCCGGGCGAGCGCTGGAGCAAGCCGGTGAAGCGGTGCGCGAGGGCGCCTCCCGCGCCATGGACAAGCTCACCGACAAGTTAGGGTCGTGGCTCAGCAGCGAGGCAGGGCCAATGCCGTTGTTGAACGATGGCCAGCATCCCGGCAACGGGTTCTACAAGCAGGCCTTGGCCGGGCTGGAGAAGATCAACGCCGAGCGCGGCATCCCCTCCGATCAACGCACCTGCAACGCCGCCGGCACGTTGGCCGCATCGGCGTGTGAATCCAGATTCAGGCAGATCGATCATGTGGTGTTGAACGACAACGGCAGCAAGCTCATTGCGGTGCAGGGCCAACCGGGCGCCGCGCTGTCGAAGGTGATCGGTGTGGACACGGTGGTGGCGCTGAACACGCCGCTTGCAGAAAGCTCGCAGGCCTTTGCCGTTGCCGAGGCGCAGAACCAGCAACAGACCCAGCAGCGCTCGCAGCAGGTGAATCAGCCTGTCCAGGCGCAAGCCGGGCCGGTTCTGGCTTGAGCTGGCGCTGTCAGTCATTCCAGCCCATTGCGTTACCCAAGGGAATTTGAAGTGAAATCAAAAACACACATCACGAGCATCGCTCTCAGCGTCTTTTTCAGTGTTTTCATGACACCCCTTGCCGCCCACGCGCAGGACAAGATTGTCAGGGTGCAAACTCTCCAGGACGCGTGGCAGGTACGCCGCGCGGAGACGCGTGCGTTCATCACGGCAATTGGTGACGAGAAAGCCACTCAGGCGCAGCACGCCAGCGCGCTACGCGACTTTGATGCTCGTTTGACTGCCGCCGAGAAGGGCGAACTAACGCCCATAGAGACCATGGAACTGTTTCAGGTCTTCTACATCCCCAAGGCGCTGCAGCAAAAGCCGCCGCGTTTCGACACAATGCTTCGAATCATTGCCGCGCAGGCCACGATGGGTTGGTACGACGCGTTGCGCTTCGCAGACGACAGTGGCCGGGCCGAGATCTCGAGCAACGAGGCCTTTTTTACGCTCGCCTTTGATAAAAGCGCTCGGGACTTTGTCCGATTCATGAAGGAGCAGCCTGATCAGGCCGCCGCAGCGGTCAAGGCCGGCATCCAAGATGCCCGCGACAAGATCGCGGCCAAACACATCAACTACGACGCGACTTGGCCGGCCTCCTATGGCATATTGCGCATGCAGTGCGCCATGAAGAACGCCAAGACATGCGAGGGGCCCGCGCCGCGCCCCGCTGGCGACTGGCCTGCGCTGCTCGATCAAGCCGCTCAGCGGGTCAGCACCGTCTACCGGGCCGCTAAAGGCGAGTAAATGACACGTGCTCCGTAGACCGTCGATGCCATGATTATTCCTTGCTGCCTGGTCGACCTGAATCCGGCGCCCTGCACCATCAGTTGGCCAGCAACTGCCGCAGCACAAACGGCAGGATGCCGCCATGCTTGTAGTAATCCACCTCGATCGGCGTGTCGATGCGCAGGCGCACCGTCACCTCCTGGTGCGAGCCGTCGGCGCGATGCACGACCAGCTTCACATCCATCTGCGGCTTGAGCTGGCCACCGATCACCACATCGATTTTTTCGTCGCCCTTGAGGGCCAGCGTCTGCCATGAATCGGCGCCGCGGAACTGCAGCGGCAGCACGCCCATGCCAACCAGGTTGGCGCGGTGGATGCGCTCGAAGCTGCGAGCCACCACGGCCTTGATGCCCAAGAGCTGCGTGCCCTTGGCGGCCCAGTCGCGCGACGAGCCCGTGCCGTATTCCTCGCCGCCGAAGACTACCGTCGGCACGCCCTGCTCCATGTATTTCATGGCGGCGTCATAGATGAACATCTTTTGATTGCCGGGCTGGAACAGCGTGACGCCACCCTCTTCCTGAGTGCCGTTGACGTCGGGCGGAATCATCAGGTTCTTGATGCGCACGTTGGCAAAGGTGCCGCGCATCATCACGTCGTGGTTGCCGCGTCGCGAGCCATAGCTGTTGAAGTCGGCCTTCGGCACGCCATGCGCCTTGAGCCAGATGCCTGCGGGCGAGCTTTCCTTGATGGAGCCGGCCGGCGAGATGTGGTCGGTGGTGATCGAGTCGCCGAACAGGGCCATGACGCGCGCGCCTTTGAAGCCCGCGTCCGATGCATGCGGCGCCATCTTGAAGTCGGAGAAGAACGGCGGCTCGGCGATGTAGGTCGACTTGGGCCAATCGTAGACCTGGCCCGCCGTGCCTTCGATGCTGCTCCAGAACTTGCCCGGGTCGCTCTTGACCTTGTCGTAGTTGTCGCGGAACGACTTGGCGTTCATCGCAAAGCGCAGGTTGTCGTCGATCTCCTTCGGCGTCGGCCAGATGTCGCCCAGGTATATGTTCTTGCCGTTCTTGCCCTTGCCCACGGGCTCGGTCATGAGGTCGACCATCACGTTGCCCGCGATCGCGAACGCCACCACCAGCGGCGGCGACGCCAGGAAGTTGGCCTTCAGGTTCGGATGGATGCGCGCCTCGAAATTGCGGTTGCCCGAGAGCACGGCCGCGCCGACCAGGTCGTTCTTGACGATGGCGTCGTTGATCTCCGGCGTGAGGTCGCCCGCATTGCCAATGCAGGTGGTGCAGCCGTAGCCGGCCAGATAGAAGCCCAGTTTCTCGAGGTACGGCAACAGGCCGGCTTTCTCGAGATATTCGGTGACGATGCGGGAACCGGGCGCGAGCGAGGTCTTGACGTGCGGCTTGACCGTGAGGCCCGCCTCCACCGCCTTCTTGGCCAGCAGGCCGGCCGCAAGCATCACACTCGGATTGGAGGTGTTGGTGCACGAGGTGATGGCCGCGATCAGTACATCTCCGTTGCCGATGGTCACGCCATCGGCCTTGGGCGCTGCCGGCGCGGTTGCGTTCACGTGGGCGGCTGCCTTGGTCGACCGATTGGCCACCATCTCGACCACTTCGCGCGGTGCGCCCGGCGGTGGCGGCGCGGCTTCCTCGTCGTCGCCTTGGCCGCTCGTGGTGAGCGGATAGCGCAGCTTCAGCCGCTCGGGTGGCTGGTTGAAGCCGTTGGCATCGTTGGGCTTGCTGAAGAGCTCGGAGAACTTGGTCGACAGGTGGCCCAGATCGATGCGATCCTGAGGACGCTTCGGGCCCGCAAGGCTCGGCGACACGGTGCCGAGGTCGAGCTTGACGATCTTGGTGTAGTCGATGTCGCCCGGCGCGGGCATGCCGAACAGGCCTTGCGCCTTGTAGTAGGACTCGAAGAGCTCGACCTCTTCCTTGGTGCGGCCGGTGCCTTCGAAATACGCGACGGTCATTTCATCGACCGGGAAGAAGCCCATGGTGGCGCCGTACTCGGGCGCCATGTTGCCGATGGTCGCGCGGTCGGGCACGGCGATGGAGGCGGCGCCTGGGCCAAAGAATTCGACGAACTTGCCCACCACTTTTTCGGCCCGCAGGATGGACGTGACGAACAGCACCAGGTCGGTGGCCGTGACCCCTTCGCGCAGCTTGCCGGTGAGTTCGAAGCCCACCACGTCGGGCGTCAGCATGTACACGGGCTGGCCCAGCATGGCCGCCTCGGCCTCGATGCCGCCCACGCCCCAGCCGACCACGCCCACGCCGTTGATCATGGTGGTGTGGCTGTCGGTGCCGACCAGCGAGTCGGGGTAATAGGTGGGCACGTCGGCGTTGTCGCTCGAACTCTTGTAGACGCCGCGCGCAAAGTATTCGAGGTTGACCTGGTGCACGATGCCGAAGCCCGGCGGCACGACGCGGAACGTGTCGAAGGCCTGCATGCCCCACTTCATGAACTGGTAGCGCTCGTTGTTGCGCTGGAACTCCAGCTTCATGTTCAGGTCGAGCGCCTTGGGCGTGCCGTAGTAGTCGACCATCACCGAATGGTCGACCACCAGATCGACGGGCACCAGAGGCTCGATGGTCTTGGGCGATTTGCCGAGCTTGGCAGCCACGCTGCGCATCGCGGCCAGGTCGGCCAACAACGGCACGCCGGTGAAGTCCTGCAGTATTACGCGGGTCACGACAAACGGAATTTCATCGGTGCGCTCCGCATTGGGCGCCCAATGCGCCAGCTCTTCCACGTGCTTGGCCGAGACCTTCTGCCCGTCGCAATTGCGCAGCACCGACTCGAGCACGATGCGGATCGAAACCGGCAGTCGGTCTACGGTGGGATATTGCTTGGCCAGTTCCTTGAGAGACCAGTATTTGCCGGATTTCCCCGATGCAGTCTTGAAGGTCTTGAGGGTGGACGCAAAGGCGTGTGCCGGTGCTTTGGCCATTGAGGAACTCCTGTGTGTTCGGTCGATTCGTGGAAGCACCTCAAAGATAGCAGGGATCGATGTCAGTTGTTGTAGTCTGCCTTCCCTGCCGCCCTCTTGCGACGACCTTTTCCTCATGGCGAAAAATGCCCGCGAGACGGGTGCGGCGGGCATTCCAACACTCACGCCAGCGCCATGTTCGTCCCGCCACGCGTGCGGCGCAAACCGGTCCATTGCAGTTCGGCCAGCACCACCACGCACAGCGCCTGCGCCAGCACCCACACCATGCCCAGCGCGCTGATCGCGAACATACCGCTCATCAGCAGTGCGATGCAGGCCACGGCCCAACCGAAGTTGCCGACCACGACGAGGCCGATCAACGTGCGCGGCGGCGTGCGGCGGCTGGCCATGAACGCGGCGGCGGCCGCATAGGCGAGCAGGAACACGCCCGTTCCCAGGAGCAGCGGCGCCGGCAATCCAGTCAGCCGTGCGAGCGCACCGGTGAACGCAACCTGCAGCGCGCCGGTCGCGGCGCAAGAGGCGGCGTCGGCCCACATCACGTTGGGCAGGAAGCGGGGGGATGCAAAGACGGACATGAGAATCTCCTTTGGGTTGGTTACGCCGCAAGCCTGTCCTGCCGCGTTGGAGCCAATGATTCCGAAGGCTGCGCACACGGTCGATAACCTGTGAGGTCATGGCGCGGCCCTGGCGCCACGCCAAAATCAGGGCCATGAACACTTCCCGCCCCCACTCGTCCAAGGCCAGCCAGCCCGGCGCGCGCGACCCGTTCGGCGTCCACCTGCGGCACTGGCGCACGCACCGCCGGCTGAGCCAGCTCGACCTCGCCCAGGAAGCCGAGGTATCGACCCGCCACCTGAGCTATGTGGAAACCGGCCGCGCCGCCCCCAGCCGCGAAATGGTGCTGCGCCTGGCCGAGCGGCTCGAAGTGCCCCTGCGCGAGCGCAATGCGCTCCTGGTGGCGGCGGGCTTCGCGCCGATGTACAGGCAGCGCTCGCTCGACGACCCCGCCATGGCGTCGGCACGGCGTGCGGTGGACCTGGTGCTCAAAGGCCATGAGCCCTTTCCCGCGTTGGCGGTGGACCGCCACTGGAACCTGGTGGCGCACAACGCGCTGGTGCCAATGCTGATGGCCGGCGCCGCGCCCGAGCTGGTGAAGCCGCCCATCAACGTGCTTCGCCTGAGCCTGCATCCCGACGGCCTGGCCTCGCGCATTGCCAATCTTGCGCAGTGGCGTGCCCATCTGCTCGAACGATTGCAACAGCAGATCGCCGCGACGGGCGACACGGCGCTGCAGGCCCTGCACGATGAACTCGAGGCCTATCCCACGCCCCAGGTGAGCCATGACACGCCCGCCGTGGACACCGAGCTCTCGGGCGTCGTGGTGCCCTTTCAACTGGCCACGCCGAATGGCGTGCTGAGCTTCATCAGCACCACGACCATCTTCGGCACGCCGGTGGACGTCACCCTGCAGGAGTTGGCGGTGGAGTCGTTCTTTCCGGCCGATGCGCAGACGGCCGCGGCGCTGACCGCATTGGCGGCCGGCTGAAGAAAGCCAGCTAGCGCCGGACGTAAAAAAGCCCCGCGCAAGCGGGGCTCTTCAGGTTGCGACGCAGCGCGTGGATCACGCCACGGCAGCCGCTTCGGTCTTGTAGTCGTCGATCTTGTCGAAGTTCAGGTACTGGTAGATCTGGGCGCTCGACGCATCGAGCACGCCGGTTGCGGCCATGTACTCTTCCCGCGTCGGGATGCGGCCCAGGCGCGAGCAGATCGCCGCCAGTTCCGCCGAGCCAAGGTACACGTTGGTGTTCTTGCCCAGGCGGTTGGGGAAGTTGCGGGTGCTGGTCGACATGACCGTGGCGCCTTCGCGCACCTGTGCCTGGTTGCCCATGCACAGCGAGCAGCCCGGCATTTCGGTGCGCGCACCTGCATTGCCGAACACTCCGTAGTGGCCTTCTTCGGTGAGCTGCTGGGCGTCCATCTTGGTGGGTGGCGCGATCCACAGCTTGACCGGGATGTCGCGCTTGCCTTCGAGCAGCTTCGACGCGGCGCGGAAGTGGCCGATGTTGGTCATGCACGAGCCGATGAACACTTCGTCGATCTGCGCACCGGCCACGTCGCTGAGCGTCTTCACGTCGTCAGGGTCGTTCGGGCAGGCCACGATGGGTTCGTGGATCTCGGCCAGGTCGATCTCGATGACGGCGGCGTAGTCGGCGTCGGCATCGCCCTTGAGCAGTTGCGGGTCCGCAAGCCAGGCTTCTTGCGCGGCGATGCGGCGGGCCAGCGTACGGGCGTCGGCGTAGCCTTCGGCAATCATCCACTTCATCAGCGTGATGTTGCTGTTGATGTACTCCTGAATCGGTTCCTTGTTCAGGTGCACCGTGCAGCCGGCGGCCGAGCGTTCGGCCGAGGCATCGCTCAGCTCGAAGGCTTGCTCCACCTTCAGGTCAGGCAGGCCTTCGATTTCGAGGATGCGGCCCGAGAAGATGTTCTTCTTGCCTTGCTTGGCCACGGTCAGCAGGCCGGCCTTGATGGCGTACAGCGGAATGGCGTTGACCAGGTCGCGCAGCGTGACGCCGGGCTGCATCTTGCCCTTGAAGCGCACGAGCACCGACTCGGGCATGTCCAGCGGCATCACGCCGGTGGCGGCCGCGAAGGCCACCAGGCCGGAGCCTGCGGGGAAGCTGATGCCGATGGGGAAACGGGTGTGGCTGTCGCCGCCCGTGCCCACGGTGTCGGGCGTCAGCAGGCGGTTGAGCCAGCTGTGGATCACGCCGTCGCCCGGGCGCAGCGAAACGCCGCCGCGGTTGGCCATGAAATCGGGGAGTTCATGGTGCATCTTGACGTCGACCTTCTTCGGGTACGCCGCCGTGTGGCAGAACGACTGCATCACGAGGTCGGCCGAGAAGCCCAGGCAGGCCAGGTCCTTCAGCTCGTCGCGCGTCATCGGGCCGGTGGTGTCCTGCGAGCCGACCGAGGTCATCTTGGGTTCGCAATACGTGCCCGGGCGAACGCCCTGGCCTTCGGGCAGGCCGCAGGCGCGGCCGACCATCTTCTGTGCGAGCGAGAAGCCCTTCTTGGTGTCGACCGGGCTTTGCGGCAGACGGAACAGCGTGGAGACGGGCAGGCCCAGCGCCTCGCGCGCCTTGGCCGTGAGGCCGCGGCCGATGATCAGCGGAATGCGGCCGCCGGCGCGCACTTCGTCGAACAGCACGTCGCTCTTGACCTGGAATTCGGCGATGACCTTGCCGTCTTTCAGGGCCTTGCCTTCGTAGGGACGCAGCTCGACCACGTCGCCCATGTTCATCTGCGTCACGTCGAGCTCGATGGGCAGTGCGCCCGAGTCTTCCATCGTGTTGTAGAAGATGGGAGCGATCTTGCCGCCGAGGCAGACGCCGCCAAAGCGCTTGTTCGGCACGAAGGGAATGTCTTCGCCGGTGAACCACAGCACCGAATTGGTGGCGCTCTTGCGCGACGAACCCGTGCCGACCACGTCGCCGGCGTAGGCCACGAGGTGGCCGCGTGCGCGCAGGTCTTCGATGAACTTCACAGGGCCGCGCTTGCCGTCTTCTTCAGGGACGATGCCGGGGCGGGCGTTCTTGTGCATCGCCAGGGCGTGCATCGGAATGTCGGGACGCGTCGTCGCATCGGGTGCGGGCGACAGGTCATCGGTGTTGATTTCGCCAGCCACCTTGAAGATGCTGACGGTAATGCTTTGCGGCACTTCGGGGCGGCTGGTGAACCATTCGGCATCGGCCCAGCTTTGCAGCACGCCCTTGGCGTGGGCGTTGCCCTTGTCGGCCTTTTCCTTGACGTCGTGGAACTGGTCGAACATCAGCAGGGTTTTCTTCAGGCCTTCGGCCGCCACGGCGCCAACTTCGGCGTCGTCGAGCAGGTCGATCATCGGGCTGATGTTGTAGCCGCCGAGCATGGTGCCGAGCAATTCGGTGGCACGGGCACGCGAAATGAACGCGTTCTTCTCGGTACCGTGGGCCACGGCCGCCAGGTAGCTCGCCTTGACCTTGGCCGCGTCATCGACGCCGGCGGGCACGCGATAGGTGAGCAGATCGAGCAGGAAAGCACCGTCCTTGGCATTCGCGCTCTTGAGGAGCTCGATCGCTTCGGCGGTTTGCTTCGCGCTCAATGGCAGCGGCGGAATACCGAGCGCGGCGCGTTCGGCAACATGGTCAACGTAGGCTTGCAACATCTTCTTTTCTCCGGAAACTAGGCTGGCGGGCGTGCGGTACGGCAAGCAAGAGCCGCGCCGCACCCCGTGTGGGGACTCTTACTTCTTGGCTGCGTCAGCGCCTTCGAACAGGCTCTTCGGCGGGTTCTTCTTCATTTCTTCGGCAAACGCAACCTGCTCGGCCGTCTGGCATTCGTCTGCAATGCGCAGGCCCGCCTTCTGGTTCATCAGCATCGACTTGTTGCCAAGCTGCAGCCACATGGCGCCTGCGCGGGGGTCTTCGAGGCGGATGGCGCCGGTGCGGCTTTCAACCGGGTGCATGCGGTACTTCACGCCCTTGGTCGACACGTTGAAGAAGCCGGGCTTCTTCTCGTCGGCGGCCACGGTCACGTCGGCGCCGAGCTCGCACTGGGCCTTGCCGAGCGAAACGCGCTTGGCGACTTCGAGGTCGGAGTCGGTCAGCACGATGTTGGTTTCATCGGCGATGGGCGTGACTTCCTCGACCGCCTTGGCGGCCTTGCGGGTGACCTGCTTCTTGGGGGGCGCCTTCTTGGCTTCGGCCTTGGGGGCGGCGGTCTGCGCCGTGGCGGCAAACGGGAGCGCCAGGGCCAGGGCTGCGATCAGAACAATTTTCTTCATGGGTGTTTCCTTGAGGCTGGATTCGGAGGTTTCAGGAGGCCGCGAGTGCAAACCAGGCTTTTGCCTCTGGAGGCAACACGCGCCCTGTTGCGTGGGCACGCGTCAGCACTTGCCAGAAATGGCGATAGCTCGCGCGGTCGTGCAATGTGCCATCGATTTGGGTCGGAGCCCAATTTGCGCTGGCCGCATTTGTAATGATTTTTGTGGCAATTTGAATTTGCGCCTCGTCCGGCGCAAAAGCCTCGAGGATGGGCCGGATCTGGTTCGGATGAATGCTCCACATGCGTGTGTAGCCGAATTCGGTGGCCGCCTTGCGGGCTGCCATGCGCATGACGTTGGTGTCGTTGAACTCGGTCACGACGCAATGCGACGGCACCTTGCCGTACGCATGCGCCGCGGATGCTATGGCCAGCTTGGCGCGCACCACCAGTGGATGCGTGAATTGACCGGCAGCCCCCATCCCATCAGCGGGAATGGCGCCCGCATGGGCGGAAACGAAATCCATCAGGCCGAAACTCAGCGACTGCACACGCGGATGCGCCGCAATTTCGAAGGCGTTGTGCACGGCCAGCGGCGATTCGATGAGGACGTGCAGCGGCAGCGCGTCTGCATCCGCGGCCTCGAGTGCCGCCACCGCCTGCACCACGTCGGCGACGGACTCGACTTTGGGCACCATCAGGTGGCTGAGCCTGTGGCCCGCGCGGCCGGCAATGGTGATCACGTCGCCGGCAAAGGCCGGATGATCGACCGGATGCACGCGCACGCCGACCCGCATGCCCGGCTTGGCTGCCAGCGCGAGTTCGGTCACGAGGGCGGCATGCTCCGCCTCGCCGCCCACCGGGGCACCGTCTTCGCAATCGAGCGTGACGTCGAACACGCAGGCGCCGAATTCATCGGCCATCTCGGCCTGCAGTGCCAGGCTCTTCTTCATGCGCGCTTCAACGCCGCTGTAGTGATCGCACACGGGCAACGTCACGGCACCGGCTTGCGCGCCGAGCAGCACTTCGCCGGGATGAACGGACTTCGTCATGCTTTTCTCTGCGCCACGATGAACATGCGCGGAAAGGCCAGCAGGCGCTTGCCGTCGGTGCGGGCGGGATAGGCTTCGTTCACGCGGCGCTCGTACTCTGCGAGATAGCTGGCCTGCAAGTCGGCCGGCAACCGATCGACAAAAGGCTTCAGCCCCGTGCCGCGCACCCATTCGACGATGGCCGCGGCATCGGCCATCGGGTGCTGGTAGATGGTGTGCCACACATCGACCTTGGCCGCATCGGGCGCCAGCAGGTCGTAGTAGCCGCTGTGCGGCAGCAGCAAGGTGCGCAGCCGGTCGGCATTGCCGATGGGCTCGGCCCAGGGCGCCTCGGCCGCCACGGCGCGCATCAGGCGGTGCGTGGGCTCCTCGCGGTTGTCGGGCATCTGGATGGCGAGCACGCCACCCGGGGCCAGTGCAGCAAACAGGCGCGGGATCAGCTTTTCGTGGTCCGGCACCCATTGCAGGGCTGCGTTGGCATAAATGAGGTCGGGCGCTTCTTGCGGCGCCCAGGTCGCGATGTCGCTCAACTCGAAGCGCGCCTGCGGCAGGCGCTCGCGCGCACTGGCCAGCATGGCTTCGGAGTTGTCGGTCCCGACGACTTGCGCCTTCGGGAACCGATGGACCAGCAGCTCGGTGGAATTGCCCGGCCCGCAGCCGAGGTCGACCGCACGGGCCGCCTCTTGCAACGGCACCCGCGCCAGGAGTTCCTGTGCGGGTCGGGTGCGCTCGTCCTCGTAGCGACGGTAGAGCGCGGGGTTCCAGTCGAGCATGCCGGCCGTCTGCTTAGATCAGGTGCGCAACGCCGGCTTGCTCGCCTTGCAGCTCTTCCAGGGTCTTGTTGATTCGTTCCTGGCTGAAGGCGTCGATCTCGAGGCCTTCGACCAGCTTGTATTCGCCGTTTTCGCAGGTGACGGGGAAGCCGAACATCGTGTCCTTCGGAATGCCGTACTGGCCGTCCGACGGGATGCCCATGGTGACCCACTTGCCGTTGGTGCCCAGGGCCCAGTCGCGCATGTGGTCGATGGCTGCGTTGGCGGCCGAGGCAGCCGACGACAGGCCACGTGCCTCGATGATGGCTGCGCCGCGTTTGCCGACAGTCGGCAGGAACACGTTCGCGTTCCATTCCTGGTCGTTGATCATCTTGGCGACGCTGTCGCCCTTGATGGTGGCAAAGCGGTAGTCGGCGTACATGGTGGGCGAGTGGTTGCCCCACACGACCAGCTTTTCGATGTCGGCCACGGGCTTGCCCGTCTTGGCAGCAATCTGGCTGGCAGCGCGGTTGTGGTCCAGGCGCAGCATGGCGGTGAAGTTCTTGCGCGGCAGATCAGGGGCGCTCTTCATCGCGATGTAGGCGTTGGTGTTGGCAGGGTTGCCGACCACCAGCACCTTGACGTTGCGGCTGGCAACGGCGTTCAGTGCCTTGCCCTGCGCCGTGAAGATGGCGCCGTTGACGGCCAGCAGCTCGGCACGCTCCATGCCCGGGCCGCGCGGACGCGAACCGACCAAGAGGGCGTAGTCGGCATCCTTGAAGGCGGTCATCGGGTCGCCGTGGGCTTCCATGCCGGCCAGCAGCGGGAAGGCGCAGTCGTCGAGCTCCATCATCACGCCCTTGAGGGCCTTCTGGGCCTTCTCGTCGGGGATTTCGAGCAGCTGAAGAATGACCGGCTGGTCTTTGCCGAGCATTTCGCCGGACGCGATACGGAACAACAGGGCGTAACCGATTTGGCCGGCGGCACCGGTGACGGCAACGCGGACGGGTTTTTTGCTCATGGGAAGACTCCAGAAGGTGGTGAAACGGTATCGGCGGGCGCGCTTGGCGCCGACGGTGCTGCAGGGCGGGAATCCTTCCCGCGGCGCAGGCCGGCCCGCATTTTAAGCCGATTCGATCAACGCCGTCTTATGTCTTATATAAGATATGCTCGGAGGTTCCGCCACGGCGCACCCCACCGCTGCCATGAATGCCGCCAACGTCCTCGAAGATTCCGCGACGCCCTCCTTCAGTCCGCTCTACCAGCAGATCAAGACATTGATCCTGCAGAGCCTGCAGGCCGGCGAGTGGAAGCCGGGCGAGCCCATTCCGAGCGAGATGGACCTGGCGGTGCGCTATCGCGTGAGCCAGGGCACGGTGCGCAAGGCCATCGACGAACTCTCGGCCGAAAACCTCGTGGTGCGGCGCCAGGGCAAGGGCACCTTCGTCGCCACGCATGCCGAGCAGCATGTGCAGTACCGCTTTCTCAAGCTCGTGCCCGACGTCGGCACCCCGAGCACCGAAGGCCCCGCCGAGCGCACCATCGTCGACTGCCGCCGCCAGCGTGCCTCGGCCGACGTGGCGCGTGCGCTGGGCCTGCGCACCGGCGATGCGGTGCTGCAGGTGCGACGCGTGCTCGCCTACGGGGGCGTGCCCACCATCCTCGAAGACCTCTGGCTGCCCGGTGCGCCCTTCAAGGGCCTCACCGCCGAGCGGCTGCGTGCCTGGCCGGGCCCGATGTACGCCATGTTCGAAACAGAGTTCGGCGTGCGCATGGTGCGCGCCGAAGAAAAGATCCGCGCCGTGCTGCCCGATGCGGAGCAAGCGGCGCTGCTCGACGTGTCACTGCAAATGCCTTTGCTGAGCGTGGAGCGCCTGGCGCACACGTACCACGACATGCCGATGGAATTGCGCCGCGGCCTCTATCGCACCGACACGCACCACTACCGCAACCAGCTCGGCTGAGATTCATCCAGATGACTTGCCGACCCAACTGCGCCGAAGCGCCCGCGACCCGCGCGCAGCACGCTACCAACTCAATAGCATCCGACTGCAGCGCGGCCCCGTCACGGGCACCGCCGCCGGGCAATGGTGCATTGCAATAGAATTTTGCGTTGTTTGCATTCCGCAGAAGAAACAAAAGCGTTCGCTCTCAGAACATCAGAACAAGCCACCAAGCCACGAAAGCCTTCCCCCAATGTCAGAGCTTGCAACCCCTCCCCGGCCACCGCGCCGCGAATTCCGAAACATCAACGCCTTCACCGATCTCACGACCTACCGGTTGCCGCCGGCCGGCATCGTGTCGATCCTGCACCGCGTAAGCGGCGTCCTCATGTTCCTGCTGCTGCCGTTCATCATCTGGATGTTCGACACCTCCCTCTCGTCCGACTATTCGTTCGCCAGGTTCAAGGCCGCCTTCAGCAGCGGCCTTGGTTTCGTTCCGGGCTGGTTCTTGAAGCTGGTGGTTCTCGCGCTGATCTGGGCCTACCTGCACCACTTCATCGCCGGCCTGCGCCACCTCTGGATGGACGTGAGCCACGCCGCCGTCACCAAGGAGTTCGGACACAGCTCCGCCCTGGTCACGCTGGTCCTGAGCGTTTTGCTCACCGTGGTGCTCGGCGCCAAGCTGTTCGGCCTGTACTGAGAAGGAGCCAACCATGTCTGTGAATTACGGCTCCAAGCGCATCGTCGTCGGCGCACATTACGGTTTGCGCGACTGGCTCAGCCAGCGCATCACGGGCGGCCTGATGGCGCTCTTCACGATCATCCTGCTCGCACAGCTGATCTTCACGCGTGGCCCCATCGGCTACGACCTCTGGGCCGGCATCTTCGCCGCGCAGTGGATGAAGGTGCTGACCTTCTCCGTGATCGTTTCCCTGCTCTATCACGTGTGGGTTGGCATGCGCGACGTGTGGATGGACTACGTCCAGCCCGTCGGCATTCGCCTCGCCCTGCAAATTTTCACCATCGTCTGGCTTGTCGGTTGTGCGGGTTGGGCCATTCAAGTGCTTTGGAAGATCTGACCCCGTCCCCACCATGACCTACACAAAAGACCAAATCACCAAGCGCAAGTTCGACGTCGTCATCGTCGGTGCCGGCGGCTCCGGCATGCGCGCCTCGCTGCAACTGGCCCGCGCGGGCCTGAACGTGGCGGTGCTCTCCAAGGTGTTCCCGACCCGTTCGCACACCGTGGCTGCCCAAGGCGGCGTGGGCGCATCGCTCGGCAACATGAGCGAGGACAACTGGCACTACCACTTCTACGACACGATCAAGGGTTCCGACTGGCTCGGCGACCAGGACGCGATCGAGTTCATGTGCCGCGAAGCCCCGAAGGTCGTGTACGAGCTCGAGCACTTCGGCATGCCCTTCGACCGCAATCCCGACGGCACCATCTACCAGCGTCCGTTCGGCGGCCACACCGCCAACTACGGTGAAAAGCCCGTGCAGCGCGCCTGCGCCGCGGCCGACCGCACCGGCCACGCAATGCTGCACACGCTCTACCAAAAGAACGTCGAAGCCCGCACCCAGTTCTTCGTCGAGTGGATGGCCCTCGACCTGATCCGCGACGCCGAAGGCGACGTGGTCGGCGTCACGGCACTCGAAATGGAAACCGGCGACCTGCACATCCTGCAGGCCAAGACCGTGTTGCTGGCCACCGGCGGTGCCGGCCGCATCTTCCAGGCCTCGACCAACGCCTTCATCAACACCGGCGACGGCCTCGGCATGGCCGCGCGCTCGGGCATTCCGCTGCAGGACATGGAGTTCTGGCAGTTCCACCCGACCGGCGTGGCCGGCGCCGGTGTGCTGCTGACCGAAGGCTGCCGCGGCGAAGGTGCCATCTTGCTGAACAGCAACGGTGAACGCTTCATGGAGCGCTATGCGCCCACCCTGAAGGACTTGGCACCGCGCGACTTCGTCTCGCGCTCGATGGACCAGGAAATCAAGGAAGGCCGCGGCTGTGGTCCCAACAAGGACTACGTGCTGCTGAAGCTCGACCACCTCGGTGCCGAGACCATCCACAAGCGCCTGCCTTCGGTGTACGAGATCGGCGTCAACTTCGCCAACGTCGACATCACCAAGGAACCGATTCCCGTCGTGCCGACCATCCACTACCAGATGGGCGGCATCCCCACCAACATCAACGGCCAGGTCGTGGTTCAGCAAGGCGAACAGAACAGCGCCGTGGTGAACGGCCTCTATGCCGTGGGCGAATGCTCCTGCGTGAGCGTGCACGGCGCCAACCGCCTGGGCACCAACTCGCTGCTCGACCTGCTGGTGTTCGGCCGCGCGGCCGGCAACCACATCGTTGAATTCAACGACAAGCTGAAAGAGCACAAGCCGCTGCCGGCCGATGCCGCCGACCGCACGCTGGAGCGCCTGAACCGGCTCGAAGCAGCCACCGGCGGCGAGTACGCGCAGGACGTGGCGGGCGAGATCCGCGCCGTCATGCAGCAGCACGCCGCCGTGTTCCGCAAGCAGTCCTCGATGGACGAAGGCGTGGTCAAGATCGCTGCCGTGCGCGAGCGCGTCAACGCCATCGGCCTCAAGGACAAGTCCAAGGTGTTCAACACCGCGCGCATCGAAGCGCTTGAAGTCGACAACCTGATCGAAGTGGCGCAAGCCACGATGGTCTCGGCCGCCGCCCGCAAGGAATGCCGCGGCGCGCACACCGTCGAAGACTACGAACGCCCGGCCGACGACCCGGTCGCGCCGCTCGGCCGCGACGACGCCAACTGGATGAAGCACACGCTCTGGTACAGCCAGGACAACCGCCTCTCCTACAAGCCGGTCAATCTCAAGCCGCTGACGGTCGACTCCGTTCCTCCCAAGGTCCGTACGTTCTAAACAAGAACAACATCACAAGGTTTCACGATGAAGCGCACATTCCAGATCTACCGCTACGACCCGGACAAGGACGCCAAGCCCTACATGCAGACGATCGAGATCGAACTCGACGGCCATGAGCGCATGCTGCTCGACGCCCTGATGAAGCTCAAGGCGCAAGATCCCACGCTGTCGTTCCGCCGCTCGTGCCGTGAAGGCGTCTGCGGTTCCGACGCGATGAACATCAACGGCAAGAACGGCCTCGCCTGCCTGACCAACATGCTCACGCTCAAGGGCACGATTGTGTTGAAGCCGCTGCCGGGCCTGCCGGTGATCCGCGACCTGATCGTGGACATGACGCAGTTCTTCAAGCAGTACAACTCGATCAAGCCGTACCTGCAGAACGACAACGTGCCGCCCGAGAAAGAGCGCCTGCAGTCACCCGAAGAGCGCGATGAGCTCAACGGCCTGTACGAGTGCATTCTGTGCGCGAGCTGTTCCACCAGCTGCCCCAGCTTCTGGTGGAACCCCGACAAGTTCGTGGGCCCGGCAGGCCTGCTGCAGGCCTACCGCTTCATCGCCGACAGCCGCGACGAAGCTACCGCCGAGCGCCTGGACAACCTCGAAGACCCGTACCGCCTGTTCCGCTGCCACACGATCATGAACTGCGTCGACGTGTGCCCCAAGAACCTGAATCCCACCAAGGCGATCGGCAAGATCAAGGAATTGATGGTGCGCCGCGCCATCTGAACTTTTGCCGGAGAAACCATGCAAACCGCCGCCGAACTCGCACAGCCGATCAGCGAACGAGCGCTGAGCAAGCTGAAATGGCGCTGCCGGCGCGGCTTGTTAGAGAACGACCTGTTCATCGCCCGCTTCTTCGAGCGGCACGAATCCCACATGACCAACGGCCAGGCGGGAGCGATGGAGACATTGATGGACCTGTCGGACAACGACCTCCTCGATCTTCTGCTGCGAAGAAAGGAGCCCGAGCCCGCATGGGCCGGGGCCGAGGTGGTCGAACTGCTGCAGTTGATGCGTACCGACGGCGCACAGCGTCCCGCAACCTCCGTTTCCTCTTCGCCCTCCTGAATACTCCTCTGAAAGAAACCCGAAATGAAAGCTTCCGATATCAAGGCCACGCTGTCGTTCAGCAACGGTGGTGACAGCGTCGAACTGCCGATCTACAAGGGCACCGTCGGCCCCGACGTGATCGACATCCGCAAGCTGTATGCGCAGACCGGCATGTTCACCTACGACCCGGGTTTCATGTCGACGGCCGCGTGCCAGTCGGCCATCACGTACATCGACGGCGACAAGGGCGAACTGCTGTACCGCGGCTACCCCATCGAGCAACTCGCAACCAACTGCGACTTCCTCGAAACCTGCCATCTGCTGCTGTACGGCGAGCTGCCGGACCAGGCCAAGAAGACCAACTTCACCAAGCTCGTGACCAACCACACGATGGTCAATGAGCAGATGCAGTTCTTCCTGCGCGGCTTCCGCCGCGACGCACACCCGATGGCCATCATGACCGGCCTGGTGGGCGCACTGTCGGCCTTCTATCACGACAGCACGGACATCAACAATCCCGAGCACCGCGAGATCGCCGCGATCCGCCTGATCGCGAAGATGCCCACGCTCGTGGCCATGGCCTATAAGTACACCGTGGGCCAGCCCTACATGTACCCGAAGAACGAACTCAGCTATGCGGGCAACTTCCTGCACATGATGTTCGCGACGCCTTGCGAAGAGTACAAGGTGAACCCGGTGCTCGAGCGCGCGCTCGACCGCATCTTCATCTTGCACGCGGACCACGAGCAGAACGCATCGACCTCGACCGTGCGCCTGTGCGGCTCGTCGGGCACCAACCCCTTCGCGGCCATTGCGGCCGGCGTGGCTTGCCTCTGGGGCCCGGCCCACGGCGGCGCCAACGAAGCGGCGCTCAACATGCTCTACGACATTCAGAAGGAAGGTGGCGTGGAGAAGATTGGCGAGTTCATCAAGAAGGTCAAGGACAAGAACTCGAACGTCAAGCTCATGGGCTTTGGCCACCGCGTGTACAAGAACTACGACCCGCGCGCCAAGCTGATGCAGGAGACCTGCAACGAAGTGCTGACCGAGCTGGGCCTGGAACAGGACCCGCTCTTCAAGCTGGCCAAGGAACTGGAAAAGATCGCCCTGGAAGACGAGTACTTCGTGTCGCGCAAGCTCTACCCGAACGTCGACTTCTATTCGGGCATCGTGCAGCGCGCCATCGGGATCCCGGTGCCGCTGTTCACCGCGATCTTCGCGCTGGCCCGCACCGTCGGCTGGATTGCCCAGCTGAACGAAATGATCGGCGACCCCGAGTACAAGATCGGCCGCCCGCGCCAGCTGTTCGAAGGCTCGCCCAAGCGCGACGTCAAGCCCATCGGCCAACGCTGAAGGCGCCCCGACGCTCACCCTGGAAAGCTGCCCTCGGGCAGCTTTTTTGCGTCTTGGCTGACAGGGCCGGCGGCGCGGGGTCGGTACGTTGTGCATCGGAGGCCCGGCTTCGGGTCGCCTTTTTCAACGCCTTCAGGAGACCCGTCATGAAGCAAATTGCCGCGCTGATCGCCGTCGCTTTCGCACTCGCCGTCCCGCTGGGTGGCTGCAACACCTTCCGGGGTGCAGGCCAGGACATCCAGAAAAGTGGCGAAAAGGTCGAGGACGCCGCCAAGAAGCGCCAGTAGGCACTCCGGGCCTTCCGGCCTTTTGAAACTCGCGGGCTGGACTGGACGACAGCTCACGCTCCGCGCAGATCCAGCGCACGCCTCGCCCCTCGCTTCAGTGCGAGGTGCGGGGCGTGTTGTCATTTGGGGCGACTGAGACTCCTCGCCCCAGGGCAACAAACCCATCGCACATGACGATGGCAGCCTAGCCAAAACCCTGGGAAAATGGGCGAACTCATCGCCAGACGCGATGTCAACAAGCCCCATGAGCACTTCCGAACGCAACTTCGCCCGGCGCATCGACCTCACGTCGCTGCAGCTGTTCGTGGCCGTGTGCGAACTCGGCAGCATCGGGCGCGCGGCGGAACGCGAATTCATTGCCGCCTCGGCTATCAGCAAGCGGCTGTCCGACCTCGAAGCCACCCTGGGCACCGCCCTCCTCTACCGCCACGCGCGCGGGGTCGATCTTTCGCCCGCGGGCGAAAGCCTGCTGCACCATGCGCGTTCGGTGCTCTACAGCCTCGAGAAGATGCAGGGCGAACTCAGCGAATACGCCGAGGGCGTGCGCGGCCACGTGCGGGTGCATGCCAACATTTCGGCCATCGTTCAGTTTCTTCCCGAGGATCTGGGAGCCTTCACGCGCGAGCATGACGCGATCAAGATCGATCTCGAGGAGCACCTGAGCGCCGAGGTGGTGCGCGCGGTGCAGGAAGGCGCCGCGGATTTAGGCATCTGCCACGTTCCTGACGGTACCAATGAGCTGCAGACGCTGCCCTACCGCCACGACCGGCTGGCGTTGATCGTGCCGGCCGCGCATCCGCTGGCTGCACAGGGTCCGATCGATTTCAGCGCCTCGCTCGACTTCGACCACGTCGGCCTGCACACCAACAGCTCGATCTACGTGGCCATGCACCAGGCCGCCGTGGAGGCCGGCCGCAGCGTCAAGCTGCGCATCCACGTGACCGGGCTCGACGCCATGTGCCGCATGATCGACAACGGTTTGGGCATTGGCGTGATGCCGCAGCGCGCGTTCGAACTGCTGCAAGCGGGTATTGGCAGCCGCCTGTGCAGCGTGGCGCTGAACGACGCCTGGTCGAACCGCGAAATACGTCTGGTGGCGCGCGACTTCTCGACCCTGCCGGTGGCCGCTCGCACGCTGGTGAACCACCTGCACACGCCTCTGGCCGCTCACGATGCCGTCGAGCCGCTTTTCGCATAGCGCATCAGAAAACAAGACAATTCACCTCCCCACGAAAGCAAGAGACCGACATGGCACGCACGCTCTACGACAAGATCTGGGACGAACACGTCGTCCACACCGAGGAAGACGGCACCGCGATCCTCTACATCGACCGCCACCTGGTGCACGAAGTCACCAGCCCGCAGGCTTTCGAAGGCCTGCGCGTGGCCGGCCGCAAGCTGTGGCGCATTAGCTCGGTGGTGGCCACGGCCGATCACAACACGCCCACTACCGGCTGGGAACGGGGCTACGAGGGCATTGCCGACCCGACCAGCAAGGAGCAGGTCACCACGCTGGACAAGAACATTGCGGAATTCGGCGCCGCCGCATTCTTTCCGTTCCTGAGCAAGCGCCAGGGCATCGTGCACGTGATCGGCCCCGAATCGGGCGCTACGCTGCCCGGCATGACGGTGGTCTGCGGCGACTCGCACACCTCCACGCACGGCGCTTTCGGCGCGCTGGCGCACGGCATCGGCACCAGCGAGGTCGAGCACGTGATGGCCACGCAGACGCTGCTCGGCAAGAAGGCGAAGAACATGCTCGTGAAGGTCGAGGGCAAGCTGCCGCTCGGCTGCACGGCCAAGGACATCGTGCTGGCGATCATCGGCAAGATCGGCACTGCCGGCGGGACGGGCTACACCATCGAGTTCGCGGGCTCGGCCATTCGCGACTTGAGCATGGAAGGGCGCATGACGGTCTGCAACATGGCCATCGAAGCTGGCGCGCGTGCGGGGCTGGTGGCGGTCGACGAAAAAACCATCAGCTACGTCAAGGGCCGCCCGCTCGCTCCCACGGGCGTGGAGTGGGAACAGGCCGTGAGCTACTGGCGCACGCTGCAGTCCGATCCGGGTGCGCACTTCGATGCTGTGGTCGAGCTCGACGCGACGCAGATCCAGCCGCAGGTGACCTGGGGCACCTCGCCTGAAATGGTGGTCGACATCAACGGCCGCGTGCCCGATCCCGAGAAGGAAAAAGACGCGAGCAAGCGCGGCGCGATCGAGCGCGCGCTGGTCTACATGGGCCTCGAACCCAACAAGCCAATGAACGACATCTTCATCGACAAGGTGTTCATCGGTTCGTGCACCAACAGCCGCATCGAGGACATGCGCGAAGCCGCCGCCGTGGTGAAGAAGCTCGGCCAGAAGGTCGCAAAGAACGTGAAGCTCGCACTGGTGGTGCCGGGTTCGGGTGTGGTGAAGGAACAGGCCGAGCGCGAAGGCCTCGACGTGATCTTCAAGGCCGCGGGCTTCGAATGGCGCGAGCCCGGCTGCTCGATGTGCCTCGCAATGAACGCCGACCGCCTGGAGCCCGGCGAGCGCTGCGCATCGACCAGCAACCGCAACTTCGAAGGCCGCCAGGGCGCCGGTGGCCGCACCCACCTCGTGAGCCCGGCCATGGCCGCGGCCGCTGCCGTGCACGGCCACTTCGTCGACGTGCGCACCTTCGCCTGATCTGGAGACACACATGCAGAAATTCACCGTGCACAAGGGCCTCGTGGCGCCGATGGACCGCGAGAACGTCGACACCGACGCGATCATTCCGAAGCAGTTTCTCAAGTCGATCCGCAAGACCGGCTTCGGCCAGAACCTGTTCGACGAATGGCGCTACCTAGACGCCGGCTTTCCGGGCCAGGACCCGGCCAGCCGCAAGCCGAATCCCGACTTCGTGCTGAACCAGCCGCGCTACGCGGGCGCATCGATCCTCCTGGCGCGCAAGAACTTCGGCTGCGGGTCGTCGCGCGAACATGCGCCGTGGGCGCTCGACCAGTACGGCTTTCGCGCGATCATTGCGCCGAGCTATGCCGACATCTTCTTCAACAACAGCTTCAAGAATGGTCTCTTGCCCATCGTGCTGCCCGAGTCGCAGGTGGCGCAGTTGTTCGACGAGACCTTCGCCTTCCCCGGCTACACGCTGACCATTGACCTGGAACGTCAGGTGGTGGTGAAGCCCGACGGCGGCGAATTCGCATTCGACGTGCAGGCCTTCCGCAAGTACTGTCTCATCAACGGGCTGGACGACATCGGCCTGACGCTGCGCCACCAGGACAAGATCAAGGCCTTCGAGGCCGAGCGCCTGGCACAGAAGCCCTGGCTCGCGCACACGATGATTGCCTGATCGCCCTTCGCATTTCCGTTTTCAAACTTCAGACCAAATCATGAAAATCGCAGTTCTCCCGGGTGACGGCATCGGCACTGAAATCGTGGCCGAGGCCATCAGGGTGCTCGACGCGCTCGACCTCTCGTTCGAAATGGAATCGGCGCTCGTAGGCGGCGCGGCCTACGAGGCGCACGGCCATCCGCTGCCCGAATCGACGCTCAAGCTCGCGAAGGAGGCCGACGCGGTGCTGTTCGGCGCCGTCGGCGACTGGAAATACGACAAGCTCGACCGCCCGCTGCGCCCAGAGCAGGCGATCCTGGGGCTGCGCAAAAACCTCGGCCTGTTCGCGAACTTCCGACCGGCCATCTGCTACGAGCAATTGGTAGGCGCATCGAGCCTCAAGCCCGAGCTGATTTCCGGCCTGGACATCCTCATCATCCGCGAGCTGACCGGCGACATCTACTTCGGCCAGCCACGCGGCCGCCGCACGGCGGTGGACGGCCACTTTCCGGGTGCCGAAGAGGCCTTCGACACGATGCGCTACTCGCGCCCTGAGGTCGAGCGCATCGCCCGTGTGGCCTTCGAGGCCGCACGCAAGCGCAACAAGCGCGTGACCAGCGTCGACAAGGCCAACGTGCTCGAGACCTTCCAGTTCTGGAAGGACGTGGTGACCGAGGTCCACAAGGACTATCCGGACATCGAACTCGACCACATGTACGTCGACAACGCAGCCATGCAGCTCGTGAAGGCGCCCAAGAAGTTCGACGTGATCGTCACCGGCAACATGTTCGGCGACATCCTTTCGGACGAGGCCGCCATGCTCACCGGCTCCATCGGCATGCTGCCTTCGGCCTCGCTCAATTCGAGCAACCAGGGCCTGTACGAGCCCAGCCACGGCAGTGCGCCCGACATTGCCGGAAAAGGGGTTGCCAATCCTTTGGCTACAATACTGTCCGCTGCCATGATGCTCCGCTTTTCTCTCAACCAAGCCGAAGCTGCCGACCGTATCGAGTCGGCGGTCAAGCACGTGCTCGCCTCCGGGCTGCGCACGGGTGACATCTGGTCAGAAGGTACGAAGCGCGTCGGCACCCGTGAGATGGGCGACGCGGTCGTTGCAGCAATCACCAAAAAGACGATTACCGGCTAACCGCAGCCCGCTTCGTCACGCCCCTCCCCGGCTCGACGAGTCGGGGGCAAGAAAAGACAACTTTTTTCTTTCTTTTTATAGGGCAAACTGAAATGGCGAACGCATCTCAACCTCTGGTCGGCCTCGTGGGCTGGCGTGGCATGGTCGGCTCGGTCCTGATGGACCGCATGCAGGCCGAAGGCGACTTCGGGCTCATCGAGCCGCTGTTCTTCTCGACCTCCAATGCCGGCGGCAAGGCCCCGGCCATGGCGAAGAACGAGATCGCGCTGAAGGATGCGAACGACATCGACGCACTGAAGAAGTGCGACATCATCATCACCTGCCAGGGTGGCGACTACACCAGCGAGGTGTTCCCCAAGCTGCGCGCCGCCGGATGGAGCGGCCACTGGATCGATGCTGCATCCACCCTGCGCATGCAGGACGACGCGATCATCGTGCTCGACCCCGTCAACCTGCCGGTGATCCAGAACGCGCTCGCCAACGGCGGCAAGAACTGGATCGGCGGCAACTGCACTGTGAGCTGCATGCTCATGGGCGTGGGTGCCCTCTACAAGGCGGGCCTTGTAGAGTGGATGACCAGCATGACCTATCAAGCAGCCTCGGGCGGCGGTGCTCAGCACATGCGCGAGCTGCTCACGCAGTTCGGCACGCTCAACGCCGAAGTGCGCGGCCTGCTGGACGATCCCAAGTCGGCCATCCTCGAGATCGACCGCAAGGTGCTGCACAAGCAGCAGAACCTGAGCGCCGCCGAAACGGCCAACTTCGGCGCCCCGCTCGGCGGCTCGCTGATTCCCTGGATCGACAAGGATCTGGGCGATGGCATGTCCAAGGAAGAATGGAAGGCCGGCGCCGAGACCAACAAGATTCTCGGCCAAGGCGCGGGCTTCGGCACCGCCGCCGTGCCGGTCGACGGCTTTTGCGTGCGGATTGGCGCCATGCGCTGCCACAGCCAGGCGCTGACCTTCAAGCTCAAGAAGGATGTGCCGCTGGCGGACATCGAAGCGATGATCGCGGCCGACAACGCCTGGGCGAAGGTGGTGCCAAACACCCGCGAAGCCACCGTCAAGGACCTGACGCCGGTGGCCGTGACAGGCACCATGAACATTCCGGTGGGGCGCATCCGCAAGCTGGCCATGGGCCCAGAATACGTCGGTGCGTTCACCATCGGCGACCAACTGCTGTGGGGCGCAGCGGAACCGCTGCGCCGCATGCTGCGCATCTTGCTTGAAGCCTGATGGGGCGCTTCGGCTCTTCCCAGACCAAAAATGTTGCCTTATGGCAACATTAAATGTGTGCGTAAGTATGCGCGCACTGGGTAGAACGGGCGCACCGCCTTGTCAGCACCCGGTGATGATGCTAACGTCCTCTTACAATTTCTGGGCCTGAGCCGCCCCCTATCAGCATGACAAGACATCTGTTGCCCGCGGCCCGCCCATCGGCCGCTCGCCCCTCCCTTCCCATGAACGGCCTTCGCCTCTCCGTTCTGGGCGCAGCCGTTGCGGTGGTTCTGGGCATTGCCAGCACCGACGCCAGCGCCTTCGCGTTGGGGCAGTTGAAGGTGCAATCGGCGCTGGGCGAACCGCTCCGCGCCGAGATCGACGTGACCGAAATGGCTGCCGCTGATGCGGAAAGCCTGAAGATCAACGTCGCGAATGCCGATGCCTTCAAGAAAGCAGGCGTCCCTTACAACGCCGCGCTGAGCGACGTGAAGGCCACGCTGCAGCGCCGGGCCGGTGGTCAATACGTCGTCCGGTTGACCGGCACCCGACCGCTCAACGACCCCTTCGTCGACCTGCTGCTGGAAGCCAACGGTTCGACGGGCCGCATGGTGCGCGACTACACCGTGCTGCTCGATCCGCCCGCAACCCGCCAGGCGGCGCCGAGCGCCCCTATTGCACCCGCCACGCCGCAGATCAGCACGCCGGTTGAGCGTCCCGCCGCCGCAGCAGCCCGCGCACGCCGCGAGCGTGCGGCTGCTGCACCGGTGGCACCGATCACGGCTCCTCCGGCAGCGCCGGCGCCCGCGGCGGCCGCACCGCAAGCGCCCAGTGCCGCAGCCACGGCTCGCCCTGCTGGCAGCGGCGGCGAGCAGGTCACGGTTCAGCGCGGCGATACCGCCAGCAAGATCGCCGGCGCCTACAAGCCTGCCGACATTTCGCTCGACCAGATGCTGGTGGCGCTGTTGCTCGCCAACCCCGATGCCTTCGTCGGCGGCAACATCAACCGCATGAGAGCGGGTGCCGTGCTCGATCTGCCAAGCGCCGCCGAAGCCGGCGCCATCCTGCCCTCGGAAGCGCGGCGCACCGTCACCGCCCAAAGCCGTGATTTCGGTGCCTACCGCCAGCGCCTGGCCGAGAACGCGCCCACATCCAACGTGGCCGCCGCCAGCCGCAAGGCGACGGGCAAGCTGCAAGCCAATGTCGAAGACCGCAATGCCGCGGCAAGCGCGCCCGACAAGCTGACGATTTCGCAGGGCAACGCAGCCGCCCGCGCTGCCGACGAAAAGGTCGCGCAGACCCGTCAGGCACAGGACAGCAACAACCGCGTGGCGGAGCTTTCCAAGAACATCAACGAACTCGCCAAGCTCAAGGCCGCTACTGGCACCGCGGCACCGGCCACGGGTTCGGCGGCGGCCCCGGCAGCACCTGGCATTCCGGTTCCCAATCCAGGCGTGGCTGCCACCGCATCGCCGCCAGCAGTGGCGCCCGCCCCGGCTGCTGCGCCAGCGCCCGCCGCTGCTCCCGCCGTGCCTGTGGCGCCAGCCGCGACTCCGGCGGCTGCTTCGACACCGGCAACGCCGGCACCGGCCACGACGCCTGCGCCAGTGGCGGCAACACCGGCAACAACCGCTGCGACCGCTGCCACGGCACCTGCCGCTGTGGCAACTCCCGATGCCGCGCCAGCCGCTCCCGCAGCAGCAGCCAGCGCCGCTGCTGCCCCTGCACCCGCTCCCAAGCCGGTGGTCAAGGCAGCCCCGCCACCGCCCCCGGCGGAACGCAGCTTCTTCGAAGAATTGCTCGACAACCCACTGATGATTGCCGGCGCGGCGCTGATCGCCCTGCTGGTCGCGTTCCTGCTGTACCGCGTGCTGGGTCGTCGGCGCGAGGAAATGAGCGAAAGCGTGTTCCTCGAGAGCCGCATTCCGAAAGACTCGTTCTTCGGCGCCAGCGGCGGCGAATCGGTCGATACAAAGCATCGCGGCGACTCCAGCGTCTCGTCCCTGTCGTACTCGCCGAGCCAGCTCGACGCAGGCGATGTCGATCCCGTGGCCGAAGCGGACGTGTACCTGGCTTATGGCCGTGACCTGCAGGCCGAGGAAATTCTTCGCGAAGCCCTGCGCGTGAGCCCTGACCGCACGGCCATCCACCTCAAGCTGCTCGAGATCCATGCCAAGCGCCGCGACGTGCGGGCCTTCGAAGGCCTGGCAACCGAGGTGCACAAGCTGACCAACGGCAACGGATCCGACTGGACCCGTGTGGTCGACATGGGCAAGGACCTCGATCCTGGCAATCCGCTGTACGAATCGGGCTCGTCCCGTGGCGTGAGCCCGGCCGAGAGCGCCGCCTTCGCGGGCGCCCTGGCCTCGGCAGCCAAACCCGCTGCAGTGGTTGCGCCGGCACCCGCCGCGGCTCCCGTCGCCGTGGCGCCCACGCCAGCCTTCGTGCCCTCCGTCGCACCGCTGGACTTCGATCTGGACCTGAGCCAGCCTCCAGCACCCGCCCCGGCCCCGGTGAGCGCCAGTTTGCCGAAGGCAGCGTATGCAGCGCCCGCCGCCGCAGCCGCTCCCTTGTCCAACGGCCATGCGCATGCACCCGCTGCGTCAGTCGATCTGGAAAACGATTTCGACACGGCTCCCGGCGCGCTGTCGCCTGTGACCCGCCCCTCGGCACTGAACGAAGCCGACGATGCCAATACGCGTCCTGCCGCTTTGCGCGGCGGACTCCCGGCGGATTCGGGTTTCATCGAATTCGACATGAGCGCGCTGGCCGGTCTTCCCTCCCGTCCCGTGGCCGGCACCGCAGAGCCGACGCGGCCTGCCGCGATGTCCGAGGATGACGACGGCGACGGCGACGGCGACGACAGCCCCCATGCCGTCAAGCTGTCGCTGGCACGCGAGCTGCAGGCCATCGGCGACGTCGAAGGCGCCCGCTCACTGGTCGAGGAAGTCGAAGCTGAAAGCGCTGGCGACCTCAAGTCGCAGGCGAAGCAATTGCTCGCCGAGCTGCGCTAAGAAGCGGCTCTCCCCGTCCCTTTGATTCGTGAGGCTGGCGCTAGGCATCCGCTACAACGGCCAGGCGTACGAGGGCTGGCAAAGCCAGCGCTCGGGCCGCACGGTGCAGGACAAGCTGGAAGCGGCGCTCGGCAAGTTTGCCGCACAGCCTATCGGCACGCTGTGCGCCGGCCGCACCGATGCCGGCGTGCACGCGCTGATGCAGGTGGTGCACTTCGACACCGACGTCGAACGCGAACCCTTCTCCTGGATGCGCGGCACCAACCGCTATCTGCCCGACGACATCGCCGTGCAATGGGCGCATCCGGTTCCCGACGAATTCCACTGCCGCGCGAGCGCGCTGGCGCGCCGCTACCTCTACGTGCTGTCGCAGTCGCCGGTGCGGCCCAGCCTCGACTCCGGCCGCGTCGGCTGGTCGATGCATGCGCTCGACGGCGACGCGATGCGCGCCGCGGCAGCCCTGCTGGTCGGGCATCACGATTTCAGCTCCTTCCGCGCCTCCGCCTGCCAGGCGCGATCGCCGGTCAAGGACCTGCGCCGCATCGAGATCACGCGTGTCGGCGCGGGCGACCGCTGCCGCTGGCACTTCGAATTCGAGGCCGATGCCTTCCTGCACCACATGATCCGCAATCTGATGGGCTGCCTGGTGCGCATCGGCCGCGGCGACGAGCGGCCCGAGTGGATCGCCGAGGTGCTCGAAGCGCGCAGCCGCAAGGTGGCGGCGCCCACCTTCTCTGCCGACGGCCTGTATTTTCTCGGGCCGTTGTATGACGCCAAGTGGGGTCTGCCGGCCGAGGCCACATTGCAGGCTGGCGGTGCTGCTTATGATGGGCCGCCATGACGCTTCCCCGCACCCGCATCAAGATCTGTGGCCTCACGCGTGAGGCCGACGTCGATGCCGCGGTCGAGGCGGGCGCCGACGCCGTCGGCTTCGTGCTCTATCCCGCAAGCCCCCGCGCCGTGACGGCCGAGCGCGCCGCCGAGCTGGCGTCCCGCCTGCCCCCTTTCATCACCCCGGTGCTGCTGTTCGTCAACGAGGATGCTCTTGAAGTCATAGCATCTCTCGCCCGCGTGAAGGGCGCCATAGCGCAGTTTCACGGCGAAGAAACGCCAGAACAGTGCGAGGAATCCACCGGCCCGGGCCGCTTTCGCTACATGCGCGCCGCGCGCATTCCGCTCGGGGCTGCCGGAGCGGGCTTCGACCTCGTAAAATACGCGTCCGTTTACTCCCACGCCCAGGCCATCCTGCTCGACGCCCACGTCGAAGGTTATGGCGGTGGCGGCAAGGCATTCGATTGGTCACTTCTTCCACCCGCCGTCGACGCTCACCTCGTCTTGAGTGGTGGGCTCACACCTGCAAACGTGAGCGATGGCATTCGCATCCTGCGGACGCGCTGCAAGACGCTGTCCGTTGATGTGAGCTCGGGCGTCGAAATCGACGGACCCGGGAACAAGGGCCTGAAGGACGCCGCAAAGATCCGGCAATTCGTCGCAGCGGTCAGAGCCGCCGACGCTTCGTCCTTCTCCAGTTAGCCGCCGCACCCGATCGTGATTTCGGGCTGCGGCCCAACGATCGAAAACCATGCAAAGCAACTACCAGCAACCGGACGCCACCGGCCATTTCGGCAACTACGGCGGCACATTCGCGAGCGAAACGCTCACCCACGCCATCAACGAGCTACGCGACGCCTATGCGAAGTTCAAGGACGATCCGGCGTTCCTCGCCGAATTCCACTACGAGCTGAAGCACTTCGTCGGCCGGCCCTCGCCGGTCTACCACGCAGCGCGCACCAGCCGCGAGATGGGCGGCGCTCAGATCTACCTGAAGCGAGAAGACCTCAACCACACGGGCGCGCACAAGATCAACAACGTGATTGGCCAGGCGATGCTCGCGCGACGCATGGGCAAGCCTCGCGTCATTGCCGAAACCGGCGCCGGCCAGCATGGCGTGGCCACGGCCACCATCTGCGCGCGCTACGGCCTCGAATGCGTGGTGTACATGGGCAGCCAGGACGTGAAGCGCCAGAGCCCCAACGTCTACCGCATGAACCTGCTCGGTGCCACCGTGGTGCCGGTCGAATCGGGCAGCAAGACGCTGAAGGACGCGCTCAACGAGGCCATGCGCGACTGGGTGACGAACGTGGAAAACACCTTCTACATCATCGGCACGGTGGCCGGCCCGCACCCCTATCCGACGATGGTGCGCGACTTCCAGAGCGTGATCGGCACCGAGTGCATCGACCAGATGCCCGCCATGCTCGCGGCGCAGGGCATCACGGGCGAGGCCGAAGGCCGGCAGCCGGACGTGGTGGTGGCCTGCGTGGGCGGCGGCAGCAATGCCATGGGCATCTTCCACCCCTACATTCCATTCGCGGGCACCCGCCTGGTGGGCGTCGAGGCGGCAGGCGAAGGGCTCGACAGCGGCAAGCATTCGGCTTCGATCCTGCGCGGCAGCCCGGGCGTGCTGCACGGCAACCGCACCTACCTGCTGCAGAGCGAAGACGGACAGATCACCGAGACCCACAGCATCAGCGCCGGCCTCGACTACCCGGGCGTGGGCCCCGAGCATGCCTACCTGGCCGACATCGGCCGGGCCGAATACGTCGGCATCACCGATACCGAGGCGCTCGAAGCCTTTCACTATCTGTGCCGCACCGAAGGCATCATTCCGGCCCTCGAATCCAGCCACGCCGTGGCCTATGCCATGAAACTCGCAAAAACCATGCGGCCGGACCAGTCGATTCTGGTGAACCTCTCGGGCCGCGGCGACAAGGACATCGGCACCGTGGCCGACCTGTCGGGCGTCGATTTTTACGACCGGCCCTCGATGCGCGGCTTGAGCGTGAAGGGAGGCAAGTGATGAGCCGCATTGCCGCCACCTTCGACGCACTGAAAAAAGACGGCCGTCGCGCCCTCATCCCCTACGTCACCGCAGGTTTCCCCTATGCGGACATCACGCCCGAGCTGATGCACGGCATGGTCGCGGCAGGTGCCGACGTGATTGAGCTCGGCGTGCCGTTTTCCGACCCGATGGCCGACGGTCCGGTGATCCAGAAAGCTGGCGAGGACGCGCTGGCCATGGGCATCGGCATGAAGCAGGTGCTTGCCATGGTGGCCGCGTTCCGCCAGCAGGACACGGCCACGCCCGTGGTGCTGATGGGTTACGCAAACCCGGTCGAGCGCTACGACCTCGTGCACGGCAAGAAGGCCTTCATCCGCGATGCATCGGCAGCCGGTGTCGACGGCCTCCTGGTGGTCGACTACCCGCCGGAAGAATGCGAAGGCTTTGCCGCCGAACTAAAGGCTGCGAACATCGACCTGATCTTCCTCCTGGCGCCCACCAGCACCAGCGAGCGCATGGCGCAGGTCGCGCGCATCGCGAGCGGCTACGTCTACTACGTGTCGCTCAAGGGCGTCACCGGCGCGGGCCACCTCGACACCGAGGCGGTCGGCCAGATGATCCCGCGCATCCGCGAGCATGTGAACATCCCTGTCGGCGTGGGTTTCGGCATTCGCGATGCGCGCACGGCGCAGGCGGTGGGTTCGGCCGCCGATGCGGTGGTGATCGGGACGAAGATCATCCAGTTGATCGATGGGCAGCCGCGCGAAAAGGTGGTGCCCGTGGTGAGCGAATTCTTGGCCGGCATTCGCGAGGCGCTCGATGCGCTCCCCGCGGCTATCCCCAAGAACGCGGCTGGCCGATAATCGCGGGTGCCCTCACCCCCAAGCCCCTCTTCCGCATTGCGGGAGAGGGGAGCTAAATCCGGAGTCCTATGAGCTGGCTTGAAAAACTGCTACCCGCCAAGATCGCACAAACCGACCCGTCGGAGCGCCGCCAGGTGCCCGAGGGCCTGTGGATCAAATGCCCCGCCTGCGAGACCGTTCTCTACAAGACCGATCTCGAGCACAACCAGAACGTCTGCCCGAGCTGCAACCACCATCATCGCATCGGTGCGCGTCCACGCCTGGACGCCTTCCTCGATGCCGAAGGCCGCTACGAGGTCGGGCAGGAAGTGCTCCCCGTCGACGCACTCAAGTTCAAGGACAGCCGCAAGTACCCCGAAAGGCTCAAGGAAGCCCTGGAGAACACCGGCGAGACCGATGCGCTGATCGTCATGGGCGGCTCGGTCCACAGCATCAGCGTGGTCGTGGCCTGCTTCGAGTTCGAGTTCATGGGCGGCAGCATGGGCAGCGTGGTCGGTGAGCGCTTCGTGCGCGGCGTCGAGACGGCCATCGAGCAGAAGGTGCCGTTCATCTGCTTTACCGCCACCGGCGGCGCGCGCATGCAGGAAGGCCTGCTTTCGCTCATGCAGATGGCCAAGACCAACGCCGCACTCACCCGCCTCGCGAAAAAGGGCCTGCCCTACATCAGCGTGCTGACCGACCCGACCATGGGCGGCGTCTCGGCTGGCTTCGCCTTCGTGGGCGACGTGGTCATTGCCGAGCCCAAGGCGCTGATCGGCTTTGCCGGCCCGCGCGTGATCGAGTCGACCGTGCGCGTGACGCTGCCCGAGGGCTTCCAGCGCGCCGAGTTCCTGCAGACCAAGGGCGCCATCGACTTCATCAGCGACCGCCGCGAATTGCGCAAGACCATCGCAAGCACGCTCGCGATGCTGCTTCGCCAGCCCGCCGACGCAGTAAGTTAGGCTCGCCCCCAGGCTGCGCGGCACTTCGTGTCCGCTTCGCCCTCCCCCTACCGGGGGCAACACCTGCGGCCCGGCGAAGCCGGTTCCGCGGTGTTTCACGAATCAGAGCGCACTTGCGCAAACAAGCTCCAGTCGGCGCTTGGTTTTCTCAAGCACCGAGTCGATAAGCCCAGACCAGCAGGTTGCCCAGCACGATGGCAATCACCTGAAGCACCACGATGGCGGCCAGGGGCGACAGGTCAACGCCGCCAATCAGCGGTATGAAGCGCCGAAACGGCCGCACCAGCGGTTCCGCCAGTCGGGAAATCAGGTCGAGCAGCACCGGCGATGCACCCGGTATCCACGACAGCACCGCATAGACCACCAGCAGCGCCGTAAGGCCTGAAACGGCCAATTGCATCAGTCCCACGAGCGAGACCAGCGGCAAGGCCGCGACCCGCCCCAGGTTGCCGATCAGAAGCCACAGCAACAAGAACTTTGCGAGCACCAGCAGCCATGCGGCAATGAGGCTTGCCAGGTCCCAGCGCTTGACCGCGGGCACGATGCGGCGCAGCGGCATCACGATCCAGTCGGTGATTGCAAATATGAAGCGGCCGAGCGGGTTGCCGAACGGCACCCGGTGGTACTGCATATAGAGGCGCAGCAGGCAGGCGCCGCCGAGCAGGCCGACGATCACGTCGAGAAGGAACGAGGGGATCTGGTAGAGCATGGGGCGTGGTCGTGAGGGGAATGCGATGATAGCCATGCAAGGTTCCTCGATGACGACACAGCCCCTTCTTCATTCACTGCCATTGTTCCCGCTCGGTACGGTCCTGTTTCCGGACGGCGTTCTTCCGCTGCGTATTTTCGAGGTGCGTTATCTCGACATGATCGGCAAGTGCCGCAAGGCCGATGCGCCTTTCGGCGTGGTCAGCCTCACGAGCGGCAGCGAGGTACGCAAGGCGGGCGCCGACGCGGAAAGCTTCGCCGCCGTCGGCACGCTGGCCGTCATCCGCGAATTCGATTCGCCGCAGAGCGGCCTGCTGCAGATCGAATGCGTCGGCACGCAGCGTTTTCGAATCCGCAATACCGAACTGCAGAAATATGGCTTGTGGGTCGCTGAAGTGGAGGCGGTGCTCGAAGACGCTGCGCTCGAAATTCCGGACGACCTCCAGCACACCGCCACAGCATTGCGGCGCTTGGTGGAAACGCTCGAAGAGCGCCGCCGCGCGCAAGGGGCCGAAGCGGTGCGCCTGCCCGTCGGCGAGCCCTATCGATTCAACGATTGCGGCTGGGTGGCCAACCGCTGGTGCGAGCTGGTGCCGATGCAGCTCGAACTTCGGCAACGGCTCATGGAACTGGACAGCCCGCTGATGCGGCTGGAATTGGTCAGCGATCTGCTCGCACGTGCGGGCATCACTGAATAGGTTGCTACTTTTTCAATAGCGTTTCATACAGGATTGGCGGGCGCTGTGGGCCGGTTTCATTCGAACCCTATCGGCTAAAATGGCGGGTTGCGCACGCTCCCGTTGCGCCCTCCTCCGCTCTCCATGTCCGATCACCTGATTCCCTCCATTCCCACGCCTGCAGCAGCCCCGGCCGCGGCGCCCGCCGTCGACGACAACCAGCTCATCGCGGAACGCCGCGAAAAGCTCAAGCTGATGCGCACCGCGCAAGCCGAAGGCAAGGGCGTTGCGTTTCCGAACGACTTCAAGCCGGGCCACCGCGCCGCGGCACTGATCGAGGCGCATGGCGCCACCGAAGCGGAAGCACTCGAAGCGCAGGCCGTCTCGGTGAGCGTGGCGGGCCGCATGATGCTCAAGCGCGTGATGGGCAAAGCCAGCTTCGCCACGGTGCAGGACGCCACCAGCCGCATCCAGCTCTACGTGACGCGCGATGCCATCGGCGAAGAAGCCTACGCCGAGTTCAAGCGCTGGGACCTGGGCGACATCGTGGGCGCCGAAGGCTCTCTGATGAAGACCAAGACCGGGGAGCTTTCGGTCAAGGTGACCAAGCTGCGCCTGCTCACCAAGAGCCTGCGTCCGCTGCCCGACAAGTTCCACGGCATGGCCGACCAGGAGCAGAAGTATCGCCAGCGCTACGTCGATCTGATCACCGACGAGTCGGCACGCGTACGCTTTACCGCGCGCAGCAAAGCCGTGAGCGCGCTGCGCGAATTCATGGTGGCCAACGACTTCCTCGAAGTCGAGACGCCGATGCTGCACCCCATTCCGGGCGGCGCCAACGCCAAGCCCTTCAAGACGCACCACAACGCGCTCGACCAGGAGATGTTCCTGCGCATCGCGCCGGAGCTCTACCTCAAGCGGCTGATCGTCGGCGGCTTCGAGCGCGTGTTCGAAATCAACCGGAGCTATCGCAACGAGGGCATCTCGGTGCGGCACAACCCCGAATTCACGATGATGGAGTTCTACGCGGCCTACTGGAACTACCGCGACCTGATGGACTTCACCGAGACGCTGATCCGCACCATTGCCGACAAGGCCGTGGGCACGCAGCAGCTCACCTACCAGGGCAAGCCGGTCGACCTGACCCAGCCCTTCGAGCGCCTGACGATCCGCGAAGCCATCCTCAAGCACACCGAGGCTGGTGATGGCGTCGATGACAGCACCTGGCTCATCAATGCGCTGCGCAAGATCGGCCTCAGCGAAGAAAAAGACAAGCTCTCGCAGCGCAGCCTTGCCAGCCTGCAGGTGATGTACTTCGAAGAGACGGTGGAAGAGAAGCTCTGGCAGCCGACCTTCATCATGGAGCACCCGACCGAGATCTCGCCGCTGGCGCGCGCCAACGACGAGCGCCCGGAAGTGACCGAGCGCTTCGAGCTCTACATCACCGGCCGCGAGTTCGGCAACGGCTTCAGCGAGCTCAACGACGCCGAAGACCAGGCCGCGCGCTTCAACGCGCAGGTAGCCGCCAAGGACAGCGGCGACGATGAAGCCATGTTCTACGACCACGACTTTGTGCGTGCGCTCGAATACGGCATGCCGCCCACCGGCGGCTGCGGCATCGGCATCGACCGGCTGATGATGCTGCTGACCGATTCGCCGAGCATCCGCGACGTGATCCTGTTCCCGGCGCTGCGCAGGGAATCTTGAGCGTGAAGTTACCGTCGTCGCTGCCGACGATCGGCATCGACTTCGGCACCTCCAATTCCGCCGTGGCCTGCCGGGTCGATGGCGTGGCCCGGCTGCTGCCCATCGAAGGTGCCGCCACCACCCTGCCCACCGCAATCTTCTTCAACGCCGAAGACCGAACCACGCACTTCGGCCGCGAAGCCGTCGCGCTCTATCTCGCGGGCATTGAAGGCCGCCTGATGCGCTCACTGAAGAGCCTGCTCGGCAGCGCGTTGATGCAGGAGAAAACGGCCGTCTACGATGGTCTGGTGAGCTTCGAGGACATCATCGCGCGCTTTCTGCGCGAACTCGCCGCACGGGCGGGCCGCGAGTTGGGCCGGGTGCCGGAGCGCGTGGTCATCGGCCGGCCGGTTCATTTCGTGGACGACGATTCCAAGCGCGACGAACGCGCGGAAGAAAGCCTGCGCCACGCGGCCCGTGCGGCCGGGTTCCGCGACATCGCTTTTCAGCTGGAGCCGATTGCCGCGGCCTTCGACTACGAGCAGCGCATCACTAGGGAGTCGCTGGTGCTGATCGTCGACATCGGAGGCGGCACCTCCGACTTCACGGTGGTGCGCGTCGGTCCGGACCGCGCCGCGCGCGAAGACCGCAGCGACGACGTGCTGGCCACCAGCGGCGTGCACATCGGCGGGACCGACTTCGACCAGCGCCTGAACCTCGATCGCGTGATGCCGGAATTCGGCTTTCGCCACACGGGCGCACAGGGGCGCGAAGTTCCGAGCAAGGTGTTCTTCGAGCTCTCGTCCTGGCACCTGATCAACTGGCTCTATGCGGCCAAGGCGGTGCGGCAGGCGAAGGATCTGCGCACCAGCTACAGCAATACGCGGCTGCACGACCGGCTGATGGCGGTGCTCGAAGAACGACACGGCCATCGCATTGCCAGCGAGGTCGAGCAGGCCAAGATCGATGCTTCGGTGAGCGATGCGCCCAGCGCCATCGACCTGTCGTGCGCAGAGTCGGGCCTGAGCGCGTCACTCTCGCCCGCCGACATGGCGCAGCAGCTTTCTCCGCTGCTCGAGAACGTCATTGCCTGCGCGCACGCTTGCGTCAAGCGCGCCGGGCTGCGCAGCGGCGACCTCGACGCCATCTACCTGACGGGCGGCTCCTCGGCGCTGCGGCCGTTTCAGCAGGCCTTGCAGAGGAGCTTTGCTGGCGTCAACCTTGTCGAGGGCGACCTGTTCGGCGGCGTGGCGACCGGGCTGGCCTGCGTGGGGCCGGTGGCATGAAATACCTCGCGGGGTATCCACCTACCCTGCTGGCCCAGGTTCAGCAACTGGTCGAAACCGAAGGACTCGCGCCGCTGCTGCGCAGCCGCTATCCCGGTCCGCTGCACGAGGTGCAGACCGACCGTGCGCTCTACGACTACGTGAGCGAACTCAAGAGCGATTTCATGCGCAAGGCGCCGCCGCTCTCCAAGGTGGCGTTCGACAGCAAACTGCATGTGATCCGCAACGCGCTCGGCACGCACACCACCGTCTCGCGCGTGCAGGGTAGCAAGCTCAAGGCCAAGCGGGAGATCCGGGTGGCGAGCCTGTTCAGGGAAGTGCCGCTGGAGTGGCTGCGCATGATCGTGGTTCATGAGCTTGCGCACATGAAAGAGCGGGACCATGACAAGAGCTTCTATGCGCTGTGCGAGCACATGGAGCCGGGCTACCACCGGCTGGAGTTCGACGTGCGGTTGTACCTGACGCATCTGGACGCAGGCGGCGAGCGGCTGTGGGCCAATCCGCCGCCGGTCGGCGCGCCGTAGCGGTTCGTCAGGCGCCCGCGGCTGACGCGAGTCTGGCCTTCGCCAGCACTTGCCTGGCGCCTTTGTAGCCTTCCGATTCGACCATCGCGTTCCAGTCGGTCGATGGCGTCTCCGGCAGCAGTGCCCGCCGCCGAATCTCGCTCCTTGGGTCCGCTTGCCAGCGCCCTGCCCTTTCGGCAGCGGCAAAGCCTTCGAGCAACTCGTCGAGCGGCCGCCCCTCGCCGATGCTCTGGTTGCAAAGCATCGCAAGATCGCAGCCCGCATCCAGCGCAGCAAGTGCGGCATCGGCATAGCTCAACAGCTCGCCATCGATGTAGCGCCCCGCCTCCATGCTCAGGTCGTCGCTGAAGATGGCGCCATCGAATGCAAGCCGGCTGCGCAGGATTTCTTTGAGCCACCGGAATGAAAAACCCGCAGGCCGCTTATCGACTTTCGGATAGATCACGTGCGCCGGCATCACGGCCGTCAGCGTGCCGGCGAGCCAGTCGTAAGGCCGCGCGTCATCGGCAAGGATCGTCTTGAGACTGCGCCGGTCGACCGGAATTTCCACGTGCGAATCGGCCGTCACAAAACCGTGCCCCGGAAAGTGCTTGCCGCAATGGCGCATGTCCATCTGCAGCATGCCGTGCATCACGCTCTTGGCCAATAGCGCCACCACGCGCGGATCGCGGTGAAAGCTGCGGTCGCCGATCACGCTGCTGCCGCCGTAGTCCAGATCGAGCACGGGTGCAAAACTGAAGTCGATGCCGCAGGCACGAAGTTCGGCGGCAAGCACCTGGCCGGTCGCCGTTGCGGCTTGCGTGGCGCGCATGGCATCGCGCATCCAGAGTTCGCCGAGTGCGCGCATGGAGGGCAGGCGCGTGACGCCGTCGGTGCGAAACCGCTGCACGCGACCGCCTTCGTGATCGACGCAGATCAGCAGGTCGGGGCGCAAGGCTTTCAGCTCGGCATTGAGCGCCGTCATTTGGGCGCGGTCTCGCCAGTTGCGGGCGAAATGAATGACGCCGCCCACCAGGGGGTTGGTAATGCGGCGGCGGTCCGCGTCGCTGAGTTCCGCGCCCGCCACGTCGATGATGAGGGGCGAGTGAGTGCTTGTCGTTGCCAGGGTCATGCCTCGTTCTTGTATTCGACCACGACGAAACTCGCGGCATATTCGGTTTCGTCGGTCACCGTGACATGGGCCGTGAGGCCTTTGGCCTCGAACCAGTCCTTGAGCTCTCCGTGCAGCACGATGACGGGCTTGCCGCTGGGCAGGTTCGCGATCTCGCAGAGCCGCCAGCTCATCGGCATGCGCATGCCCAGGCCGATGGCCTTGCTGAACGCCTCCTTGGCGGAAAAGCGTGTCGCAAGATAGCTCAGGCCGCGCTTGGGCCAGCGCGCGCTGCGGGCCTTCCAGACGGCGAATTCGGCGTCGCTCAGCACCCGGTGGGCAAAGCGCTCGCCCTGGCGCTCGAACGTTGCGCCGATGCGCCGCAGGTCGCAGATGTCGGTACCGATGCCGTAGATCATTCCGCTTGCGCGTTCACTGCGCCTCTTGGATGCAGCGGAGGTATTCCCGCGTCGTGGCGGCGTAGCCGAGCTCGAGCGCATCGGCAATGAAGGCATGGCCGATCGAGACCTCCTGGACGCCGCGCACAGCCCGGAGGAACGCGGTGAGGTTGTCGCGGCTCAGGTCGTGGCCGGCATTCACGCCTAGGCCCACCGCCTTTGCCGCTCGTGCCGACTCAACATAGCGCGCGAGCACGGCCTCTTCGTCCGGCGTGCCGCGCGATGCTGCATAGCCTTCGGTGTACAGCTCGACGCGGTCCGCGCCCACTTCCTTGGCCGCAGCCATCTGTTGCGCAATGGGGTCCATGAACAGGCTCACGCGCACGCCTAGCGCCTTGGCCTCGGCAATCAAGGGGCGCAGGCGCTCGGCGTCTTCGGGGAAGCTCCAGCCGTGGTCGCTGGTCGACTGGGTTTCGCTGTCCGGCACAAAGGTGGCTTGGTGCGGCTTCAGCTCGCGCACGAAGTCCATCAGGTTGTGGAACGGATTGCCTTCTATGTTGAACTCGATCGCCGGCCAGTCCTTGGCCAGCAGCGCGGACAAGTCGCTCACGTCGTGCGCGCGGATATGGCGCGCGTCAGGCCGCGGATGCACGGTAATGCCTTGCGCGCCGGCGGCAAGGCAGGCGTTGGCGGCGACGAGCACGCTCGGAATGCCGAGCGTGCGCGTGTTGCGCACCAAGGCCACCTTGTTCAGGTTGACCGACAGCGAAGTGGTAGCGGAATGGCGGGATGTCGTGCTCATAGGGCTTGCAAATCTCTCATCATCTGCCGCGTGCGCAGCGTGGACACACCGCAATGGTAGTTGAGCAAGGTGCGCAGCTGGTTTCGGAGGGCACTGTTGCTGCCGGCGTTCATGGTCGCGATTTCGCGCAGCGTGGCGGTAAACGGCGCACGGTCGTCCAGCACGCCCTGCAGCGACCGCCAGTCGGCGCCTGCCAGCGCGGCCTCGTCGTCACCCGCCAGCCGCAAGCCGGCTTCCGGCACCAGGGTGTAGCGTTGGTCGGCCGCCAGCGGCTCGAGCGTGAGGGTCTGTGCGTCGAGCGACGGCAACAGGCCCACTTCGCGCAGCAGCAGCAGCTCGAAGGCGCGCAGCGCGGCGGCATGGGTGGCCGCTTGCGCGCCGGCGTGTTCGCTGGCCAGCACCTGCACCACGCCCGCATAAGCGTCGAACAGGGCTTCATGGGCGTCGTCCCGCGCCAGGAGGCGCAGCAGCAGTTCGTTGACGTAATAGCCCGAAAGCAGCGCCTCGCCGGTCGGCATGACGTGCCCGCCCATCCACTCGGCACCCTTGAGCGTGCGGATTTCGGCGTCGCCGCCATAGTTGAGTTGCAGCGGCTGCAGCGGCAACAGCACCGGCCTGAAATTGGAGCTCGGCCGCTTCGCCCCCTTGGCCACCAGCGCAATGCGCCCGTGGTGCCGGGTGAAGACCTCAAGGATCAGGCTCGACTCGCTCCAGTCGTAGCGATGGAGCACATACGCCGGTTCGTGCGAAACGCGATGGGCAGTCGCCACTTCATTCGTAACCGAACGAGCGCACGCGCGCTTCGTCGTCGGCCCAGCCGGAGCGCACCTTCACCCACAGTTCGAGGAACACCTTGGCATCGGCCAGCTTTTCGAGCTCGACGCGGGTTTCCATGCCGATGCGTTTGATGCGCTCACCCTTGTCGCCGATCACCATGGCCTTGTGGCCGTCGCGCTCCACCACGATGGTGGCGGCAATGCGCAGCAGACGCTTCTGGCCCTTTTTCTGGGGCGGCTCTTCCTCGAACTTGTCGATGATCACGGTCGAGGTATAGGGCAGTTCGTCACCAGTCAGGCGGAACAGCTTTTCACGCACCAGCTCACCTGCGAGGAACTTTTCGCTGCGGTCGGTGAGCTCGTCCTCGGCGTAGAACCAGGGCTGCTCGGGCAGGTATTTTTCGCAGATGCCGAAAAGGCGCTCGACGTCCTTGGGGTTCTTGGCCGACATCGGCACGAACTCGGCAAAGGGGTGCTTCGCTTGCATCGTCTGCAGCCAGGGCGCGATGTCGCCGCGGCGGTGCACGTTGTCGAGCTTGTTGGCCAGCAACACCGTCGGAATGCCCTTGCCGAGCAGCTTGAGAACCCGCTCGTCAGCGGGCGTGAAGCTGCCCGCCTCGACCACGAAAAGAATCAGGTCCACATCGCCGACCGCGCCTTGAACGGTCTTGTTGAGCGACTTGTTGAGCGCGTTGGCGTGCAAAGTCTGGAAACCTGGCGTATCGACAAACACGAACTGCGTGGCACCGATGGTGCGCATGCCCGTGATGCGGTGCCGCGTGGTCTGTGCCTTGCGCGAGGTAATGCTGATCTTCTGGCCCACCAGCGCGTTGAGCAGCGTCGATTTGCCCACGTTGGGCTTGCCCACAATGGCCACCAGGCCGCAGTGCTGGGGTCCGGTAGGGACCGTGTCGCCCGCTGCGTCTTCGGGAGTTGCTGCTGAATTTATAGCGTCGTTCATTTCTGGTTTCACGCGGCTCCGCGTGCCTTGAGCCGGATCAACATGGCTGCCGCGGCAGCCTGCTCGCCGGCGCGTCGCGAGCCACCGATGCCGCGTTCGCGCAGGCCAAGCTCGGGCACCTCGCACTCGACATCGAAAGTTTGTTTGTGCGCAGCGCCGAGCGTGGCCGCCACGCGGTACACCGGCAACTTCATTTTGTGGCCCTGGAGCCATTCCTGCAATTCGGTCTTCGGGTCCTTGGCGACCGCGTCCATGCGCGGATTGATCTCGACCGACTCGTAGAGCCGGCGCACCAGCGCCTCCGCGGCCGAAAAGCCCGCATCGAGGTAGACCGCGCCGATCAGCGCTTCGAGCGCGTCGGCCAGGATCGAAGGCCGGCTGGGCCCGCCCGAGCGCGCCTCGCCTTCGCCGAGCCGAAGCAGCGGCGACAGCTGCAGCTCCAGCGCCAAGCGATGCAGGGTGTCCTGCTTGACCAGGTTGGCCCGCACGCGCGACAGATCGCCTTCGGGCAAGGCCGAGAGGCGGGTGTAGAGCAGGTGCGAAACCGCGAGATTGAGCACCGAGTCGCCGAGAAACTCGAGGCGCTCGTTGTGGTCAGCCGAAAAACTGCGGTGCGTGAGCGCGAGCTGGAGCAGCCGCGGGTCGGAGAACGAATGCTTGAGGCGCTCCTGCAGCGCTGCGAGGCCGCCGTCCACCTTGCGTATCGCCGCGTTCAGCGGGTCTCGCCTTTGTACTTGAGCACCAGGAAGGCTGGCCCGAACAGGGGAATCTCCCGCTCGTAGGCATACGACACGACGACCTTGTCGCCGACCTTCTTGATGTCGAGGTCCCTGCCGGAAACCGACTTGAAGTCGTCGATGGCCTGGGCCCGGTCGAAGATGGCGCGCACTTCAGGCACGGTGGTGCCTTCCTTGGCCTTGTTGGCCGCCTTGTCGATCGCCTGGTATTCGATCAGCGTCGGGATGACCTGCGCGACGATGACGCCCAGGCAACCCAGCACCACGGCGACGAACACCAGGCCGATGAACGAGATGCCGCGCTGGTGCGCGGCCCTGCTGCGGATGGACCGATTTGCTCTCATGCCCTCTTACCCCTCGAACAATGCTGACTGCTTATTGGAATGGACCGATGCGACCCAGGTCGCCGAAGTTCATCCAGACGAAGAACGCCCTGCCCACGATGTTCTTGTCCGGCACGAAACCCCAGAACCGCGAGTCCGCCGAATTATCGCGGTTGTCGCCCATCATGAAGTAGTTGCCGGCCGGCACTTTGCAAACCACGCCTTCGACGGAATAGCGGCAGTTCTCGCGAAACGGGAAGTCGCTGGCACCCTGGACGAAAGCCGGGCCGGCATCGTCGTTGAGCAACCGGTGCTGCTTGCCGCCGAGGTCTTCGTTGAACTGCTTGAGCAGGCGCATCGAATCGCTGTCGAGGTAGTCGGGCATGGCCGACTTGGAAACCGGCTGCCCGTTGATGGTGAGCTTCTTGTTCAGGTAGGCCACCTCGTCGCCGGGAATGCCAACCACGCGCTTGATGTAGTCCATGCTCGGCTTGGGCGGGTAGCGGAACACCACCACGTCACCGCGCGCCAGCGGCGTGCCGTCGGTGATTTTGGTGTTGATGACCGGCAGGCGCAGGCCGTAGGTGAACTTGTTGACCAGGATCAAATCGCCGGTCAGCAGCGTCGGCATCATCGAGCCCGACGGAATCTTGAAGGGCTCGTAGAGGAACGAGCGCAGCAGGAAAACAACCAAAATGACCGGGAACAGCCCGGCCGTCCAGTCGAGCCACCACGGTTGCATCAACAGGCGTTCGCTGGCCTTGGCATCGACCGTGTCGACCTGGGTGATGCCCTGGCCGGCCAGGCGCGTGTTGCGTTCGTGGAGCGAGGTCTCCAGGGCGGCGGCGGCGCGTTCGCGGCGCGGCAGGAAGTAGAAGCGCTCGGCCAACCAGTAGAGGCCGGTGACCACGGTGGCCAGGAACAGCAGCAGTGCGAAGTTGCCTTCGATGGCGCCAAAGTACCAGGCACCGACGTAGCCCGCAAAGGCCGCGAGGACCAAAGTTGTGATGAATGCCATTTTTTGAGATCAGTCTTCGACTTGCAGAATCGCGAGGAAGGCCTCTTGCGGGACCTCGACCGAGCCGATCTGCTTCATTCTTTTCTTGCCCGCTTTCTGCTTCTCGAGCAGCTTCTTCTTGCGGGTGATGTCGCCGCCGTAGCACTTGGCAAGAACGTTCTTGCGCAGGGCCTTGATTGTCTCACGCGCAATGATGTTGACCCCGATAGCCGCCTGGATGGCGACGTCGAACATCTGGCGCGAAATGATCTCGCGCATCTTCGACACCACGGCACGGCCGCGGTACTGAGACTGGCTCCGGTGCACGATGATGGAGAGCGCGTCGACCTTCTCGCCGTTGAGCAGGATGTCGACCTTGACCACGTCGGACGCGCGGTACTCCTTGAACTCGTAGTCCATGGAGGCGTAGCCACGGCTGACCGATTTCAGCTTGTCGAAGAAATCGAGCACGATCTCGCCAAGCGGCATTTCGTAGGTCAGCATGACTTGGCGGCCGTGGTAGGCCATGTTCATCTGCACGCCGCGCTTCTGGTTGGCCAGCGTCATGACGGCGCCGACGTATTCCTGCGGCATGTAGAGATGCACGGTGACGATCGGCTCGCGAATCTCGCTCATCTTGCCGACATCGGGCATCTTGGACGGGTTCTCGACCATGATGACTTCGCCGTCGTTGCGCACCACCTGATAGACCACGCTCGGCGCGGTCGTGATCAGGTCCTGGTCGAACTCGCGCTCCAGACGCTCCTGCACGATTTCCATGTGCAAGAGGCCGAGAAAGCCGCAGCGGAAGCCGAAGCCCAGCGCCTGGCTCACCTCGGGCTCGTAGCGCAGCGACGAATCGTTGAGCTTGAGTTTTTCCAGCGCGTCGCGCAGCGAGTCGTACTCGCTGGCTTCGGTCGGGTAGAGGCCGGCAAACACCTGCGGCTGGATTTCCTTGAAGCCCGGCAGCGCCTCGGTGGCGGTAGCGGCCGCGCCCCCGGTGCCTGGCTTGATGAGCGTCACGGTGTCGCCGACCTTGGCGGCCTGCAACTCCTTGATGCCCGCGATGATGTAGCCCACCTCGCCAGCCTCGAGCGATGCGCGCGGTTCGTTGGCGGGCGTGAAGACGCCGACGTTGTCGGCGTTGTACATGGCGCCGGACGCCATCATCTTGATGCGCTCGCCCTTCACCAGGCGGCCGTCGACCACGCGCACCAACATGACCACGCCGACGTAGGGATCGAACCAGCTGTCGACGATCATCGCACGCAGCGGCCCGTCGGGATTGCCGCGCGGCGCGGGCATCTTGTGGACGACGGCTTCGAGAATCTCGTCGATGCCGAGGCCGGTCTTTGCGGAACACGGAATCGCATCGGTCGCATCGATGCCGATGACGTCTTCGATTTCGGTGCGCGCGTTGTCGGGATCCGCGTTGGGCAGATCCATCTTGTTGAGCACGGGCACCACTTCAACACCGAGGTCGAGCGCGGTGTAGCAGTTGGCCACCGTCTGCGCTTCAACGCCTTGCGATGCATCGACGACGAGCAGCGCACCTTCGCATGCGGACAACGATCGACTCACTTCGTAAGAGAAGTCGACGTGGCCCGGCGTGTCGATCAGATTGAGGTTGTAGACCTGTCCATCGAGCGCCTTGTAGTGCAGCGCAGCGGTCTGTGCCTTGATGGTTATCCCACGCTCTTTTTCGATGTCCATCGAGTCGAGCACCTGCGCTTCCATCTCGCGTTCCGCGAGGCCGCCGCAACGTTGGATCAAACGGTCTGCGAGCGTCGACTTGCCGTGGTCGATGTGCGCAATGATCGAAAAATTTCTGATGTGATTCATCAACGGGAACGCTTAAGTACTTGAATTGGCTCGTGCGCAGAGTGCGACAGGCAAGAAAAAAGGGCGCGTCTTCTGGAGACGCGCCCTGAACCAACAAGCAATGGCAACTGCAGTAGTTGGAACTTCATTGTAGGCAAAAAGGGAGGCACGTACATCCAGGGACAGGGTCAAAACGGGTCGTTGCAGGTCCACAACATCAAAGATATAAACAACTTATCCACAGGAACGGTGGAGCACCCTATGAACAACTTGTGGGCGATCTGTGGAGCACCGGTGGACTGCTGTCTGACATCTCGCATGGTGGAGGAAACCATACTCTTTATGCCCGGACTGACTGTCCACTGACCTCTATTCTACCGAAAACCGTCCTAAGCCCTTACGCAAGTTAGTGAACACAAACAAATTCGGGGCGAATTTCGCCTCTAATTTTTTTTGAAACCGGGCGCTCCGGCGTCGCAAACACCTCAAAAAAAGGCCCCAAACCCGACTGACGGGTGGGGCCACTTGACGCCGGGGCCGGATCAGCGTGCGGGTCGGATCAGGGCATATTGCGCCCACTCGCCCCTGCGGAACAGCACGCTGAGCGGCTTGTTCTTGTCGGCCTTGGCAATCGCGGACTCGAATTCCTTCACGCTCGCCACCTCAATGTTGCCGACCGAGAGAATCACGTCGCCCTCGCGCAAGCCGGCCTTCGCGGCCGCATCGGTGGCTGCATCGATACGCACGCCGCGCACCTTGAGCTCCTTCTTCTGCGCGTCAGTGAGGTCGCTGACCACCAGGCCGAGCGATTTGCCGGCAGCGGACGACGGCTTGGGTTGGGGCTCATCGCGATCCTGCTGACGCTTGCCGGACGGCTTGGCTTCGGGATCGCCCTCGGCCACGGTGATGGCGAGTTCGCGCGAAGCGCCGTTGCGGAACAGGGTCAGCGTGCTCTTGGCACCTGGCTTGGTGCTGGCCACGGAACGCGAGAGGTCGCTCGGCGTTTCGATGACCTTGTCGCCGTACTTGGTGATGATGTCGCCTTCCTTCACGCCGGCCTTGTCGGCCGCCGAGCCCGGCACCACGCTGTTCACGAGCGCGCCGCGGGCCTTGCCCAGGCCGATCGATTCGGCCACGTCCTTGGAGACGGTACCAATCGTCACGCCGATGAGACCGCGCGAAACCCGACCGGTGGCGCGCAGCTGCTCGCTGACACGGATCGCTTCGTCGATCGGGATCGAGAACGAGATGCCCATGTAGCCGCCCGAGCGCGAATAGATCTGGCTGTTGATGCCGACGACCTCGCCGCGCAAATTGATGAGCGGGCCACCCGAATTGCCGGGGTTGATTGCAACGTCGGTCTGGATCAGCGGCACCAGGTCGCCGGTGTCGCGCTGCTTCGCGCTCACGATGCCGGCGGTCACGGTGTTCTCCAGGCCAAAGGGCGAACCGATCGCCATCACCCATTCGCCAACGCGCAGCTTCGAGATGTCGCCGATCTTGACCACGGGCAGGCTGGACGCCTCGATCTTCACCACGGCGACGTCGCTGCGCTTGTCGGCGCCGATCAGCTTGGCCTTGAATTCGCGCTTGTCGGTCAGCGTGACGAGGATTTCGGATGCGTCCTCGATCACGTGGGCATTGGTCATGACATAGCCGTCGGCCGAGAGGATGAAGCCCGAGCCCACGCCGCGCGGGCGCTCTTCCTCCTGGGGCTGCTGCGGCCGGTTCGGGCGCGGGCCCGGACGCGGATTGCCGGGCAGCGGCTGGCCGAAAAAGCGCCGGAAAAATTCCTGCATCTCCTCGTCCATTTCCCCGCCACCGCCGCTGCGCGCGGAAACCTTCTCGACGGTGCGAATGCCGACCACCGCGGGGCCGACCTGCTCCACCAGATCGGCGAAATCGGGCAATCCGCGCGCCTGCGGCGTCTGCGCCATGGCGGGCGTTGCCGGCAGGAAACCCGTTGCAGCCGAGCAGGCCACGCCGAACGCGAAAAGATAGGAACGAAGCTTGTGTCCCTCGACTTTGAACATCATCGGTTTTCTTTCAAAAGAACAGAGAACAGCCAAAAGTAGAGCTATGAGTCAGTGATGCGGACTTGGTTCAGCGCCGGCTGCGCGCGGCCGGCCGATCAGCGCGTGCGCGCGAGGCTTTGCGCAAACGCGTTGAGGGTCTGCTGCGGCACCTCGCCCACGGCGGTAAGCCACCAATCATTCGCCGGCTCGGGCAATCGCCGGCGAATGGCGTTGGTTGCACCGATTGTGAGCACACCATCCCGGGGTGCACGTTTCTCATCGTAGCGCTCGATGAAAAGCGACACCGAGGCAAGGCCATCGGAGAAGGTCCACTGAACGGTTCGGTCCTGCCCGGTCTTGTCGCCGCGGCGATAGAAGCTGCGCGGCTTGAAGCCCGCCACGGGCGACTTGAGCGCCCAGCCCTCGTCCTGTGCGCTGGTGCGCTCCAGCTCGAGCTTCTCGATCCGGTAGCCGCCGGTGTTGGCCATCATCTGCGCGAGTGCCTGGGCCTTGACGGGCGCATCGAGCTGCAATTCGGAGAACGCCGACTGCTCCACCACGCGGGAGTCGCTGTCGATGGTCTGCAGTTTCATCACGAGGCCGGAACGGCGCTCGCTCCAGATACGATAGCCGAAGCGCAGTCCGTCGTGCGGCACCAGTTGCACCACGTCGGCGTCGAAACCCGCCACGCGGTCCTTGCCGATGGCGCGGACGTCGTAGAAATCGCCGATCGAAGAATCGGGCTTATCCGGCAGATTGGGAAAAAGATCGAGGTTCTCGCGTTTCTCGACCTTCACGACCTTTACCTCTGGCAGGAAGGTCATCACATGGTGGTTGCGCCTGAAGGTGGAGCGCGGCGGGCCGGACAGGGCCTCGATGCGTTCGATCTGCATGTCGCCGTCGCGCACATGCCAGATGCGCGCACTCGACAGATCACCGCCCGCTGCCGAAACCACGAAGGTGCCGACGTAATTCCGCTGCCGGGCGCCGGCGTGCATGCGCTGCAGCCATTCGACGACGCCCATCGCGGGCGGCGCGTCGCCGGCCTGCATAGAGGCCGCGCTCTTGGCATTGGCTGGACTCGGCCGGCTCTGCGCCGCCGCGATCTGCACCAGACAAAAGGCAGCAAACACCAGCGCGAACGCGCGTGCAGAGATCGGCATCTGGACGGTCATTGGAGCGACGGCAGGCGCGCGTCAGCGCGTCGGGCCTTCGAAGGTCGCGTTTCGCAGGAAACCTGAAGGCATTTGCGAAGCACCGCCGGCTTGCTGGTGCGCTTCGAGCAATTGGTCGAGCCGCGGGTCGCGCAGCATGACCTGCGGGCTTCCACCGCCGACCACCACGCGGGTCGACGCCAGCGGCGCAGCGGCGGGCAGCGGATTGCTGGGGGCAGCGGCGGCCAGCACAGCATTGGCCGCCGGTTGCTGCTGCTGCACTGCTGCTATCTGGGCACTCTGCGATGGAAACGGGGCGCCGTTTCCGACCAGCGTCCAGCTGATTGCGGCCACGGCCACCAGCGACGCGGCGCCGGCCACCAGCTTCCAGCGAAAGACCGGCTCATTGGCTGCGTCGGTTTTGTGCCGCACCGCATGCATCGTTGGCGCCTGGGTCGAGGACACAGGCGCGGCCGAAGCGACGGGCTCCGCCGCCAGGCGCTGCTGAAAACGGGCCAGGAACGCGCTGCTATCGCTGCATGGCGAGTGCGCGCCCGCGCGCAGGACGTCGCCCACGAGGTGATAGGCGCGCCAGACCCGGTGGGCCTCGTCGTCCGCGCACACGGCCTCGATGGCCCGCGCGAACTCCTCGCCTTGCAAATGACCGTCCGCCAATGCGGACACCTGCTCACGAACCGTCATCGTCTGATTCATTTCATTCACCTGCTTACCTACCAACGCTTGCCGGACTGGTTGTCCAGCAGCGGTTTGACCCTGGCCGAAATGGCCTCGCGCGCCCGGAAAATACGCGAGCGCACGGTGCCGATCGGGCAATCCATGACCTCGGCAATCTCTTCGTAACTCATGCCCTCGATCTCGCGCAGGGTGACAGCCTGGCGCAGCTCGGACGGCAACGCCTCCATGGCCGCCTCGACCACGCGGGCGATTTCGTTTGCCGCCAGGACCGATTCGGGGGTTTCGTCGCTGATTGGTTCGTTTCCGGGCCGGTAAGTTTCATCGTCCTCTTCAGAAGACGGCCTCATGGCGCTTTCGGAAATGGTCGGGTCGCGCTTCATGTCTACCAGTGCCTTCTTGGCGGTATTCACCGCGATCCGGTAAAGCCAGGTGTAGAACTGCGCGTCGCCGCGGAACTGATGGAGCGCGCGGTAGGCGCGAATGAAGGTTTCCTGCGCAATGTCTTCGACCAGGTCGACGTCGCGCACCATGCGCCCGATGAGGCGCTCGATCCGGCGCTGGTACTTGATGACCAGCAGTTCGAATGCCTTCTGGTCACCCGCGACCGTGCGCTGGACCAGCAGCAGGTCGACCTCGCCCGGCCGCGGCGCCTCGGCGGACACATCGGGCAAGCCGGAGTCCGGTGGCACTGGCGGCGGAGAAGTGGTCATTGAGTGAGTTGGGGGCGCTCAGGGCGCATCGGCAGGCGCGGTGGCTCGCCAAGGCTCGCCGGAGGGCGACGCCGACGGGGCGCGCGAATATACCGCGCGGCGCAGGTCGCGCCAGCGTTCCGGCATGGCGCGCTGCTCGATCCAGATCCAGCGGCTCGCACGGCCAGTCTGGGTCAGCCTGACCAGCAGCAGAGACTGCAGATCGAGCGCCACTGCGGCCCGCGCCGCATGGACGGCACGGCCCGGATGAGCGCCCGCGAGCGACCAGCCCAGTCCGTCGAAGTGCAGCTCACCCGCGCCGTCGCTGCGCAGCCCGAGCCCGGCCGCAAGACCAGACAACAGGACGCTCAGGATCAGCAGCAGCTGACGCCAGCCCGCACTATCGAACAGATAGCAAGAGAGACCGGCGCACCCGGCACCCAGGGCCCACGTGGCGATCAGGATCCGGGTGGCGCCGCGCGAGCGCCCCACCGGGTATGTCACCGACGGTGCGCTGTGCATGAAAGAGCAAGGCTCAAGCGCGCTTGAACACCAGCGTGCCGTTGGTGCCGCCGAAGCCGAAGTTGTTCTTGACCGCGACATCGATCTTGAGATCGCGCGCCACGTTGGCGCAGTAGTCGAGGTCGCACTCCGGATCCTGGTTGAAGATGTTGATGGTGGGCGGGCTCTTCTGGTGATGAAGTGCAAGCACCGTGAACACCGACTCGATGCCGCCGGCGCCGCCCAGCAAGTGGCCGGTCATCGACTTGGTCGAATTCACGACCAGCTTCTTCGCATGGTCGCCGAACGCCAGCTTGACCGCATTGGTCTCGTTGACGTCGCCGATCTGCGTGGAAGTGCCGTGTGCATTGAGGTACTGCACTTGGTCGGCGTTGACGCCCGCATTGGCCAGCGCCATGGCCATCGAGCGGCGGGGACCGTCGACGTCGGGTGCGGTCATGTGGTAGGCGTCGCCGGTCAGGCCGAAGCCCGCCACTTCCGCGTAGATCTTGGCACCGCGCGCCTTGGCGTGCTCGTATTCTTCGAGCACCAGCACGCCGGCGCCTTCGCCCAGCACGAAGCCGTCGCGGTCCTTGTCCCACGGGCGCGAGGCCGTGGCGGGATCGTCGTTGCGCGTGCTGAGTGCACGCGGCGCGGTGAAGCCGCCAATGCCGAGCGGAGAAATGGTCGACTCGGCGCCGCCCGCGATCATGACGTCGGCATCGCCGTACTCGATCATGCGTGCCGACGTGCCAATGGCATGCAGGCCCGTGGTGCAGGCGGTCACGACAGCGATGTTCGGGCCCTTGAAGCCGTACTTGATCGAGACGTGGCCCGAGATCATGTTGATGATGGAAGCCGGCACGAAGAACGGCGAAATGCGGCGCGGGCCGCGGCTCGCGTATTCGCCGTGCGTCTCCTCGATCATCGGCAGGCCGCCGATGCCGGAGCCGATGTTGCAGCCGATGCGCACGGCTTCTTCATAGGGCAGCGCTTCGCCGGTCGGCAGTCCGCTGTCCTGCACCGCCTGCATGGCGGCGGCAAGCCCCAGATGAATGAAGCGGTCCATGTGGCGCGCTTCCTTCTCCGAGATGTATTGGGTGATGTCGAAACCCTTCACCTCACCGGCGAACTTGCAGGCGAAGGCGCTTGCATCGAACGCGGTGATGTTCGCAATGCCCGACTTCCCGGCCAACAGGTTGGCCCAGGATTCGGTTGCGGTGTTTCCGACAGGAGCGATGCAACCGAGTCCGGTCACGACGACGCGGCGTTTGGTCATGCCGGCAAACCTTTCTGGATGCGCTGAACAACTGCGGGCGGCGCGTACGGGCTCGATGAAAAGCGCCGCCGGCCGTGGCAGTTCCAGCTGGCCCGATCAGGCCTTTTGATTCTTGGTGGCGTAGTCGACGGCGTTTTGCACCGTGGTGATCTTCTCGGCGTCTTCATCGGGAATCTCGATGCCGAATTCGTCTTCGAGTGCCATCACCAGTTCGACCGTGTCGAGCGAGTCCGCACCGAGGTCGGCCACGAAGGCCTTTTCGTTCGTTACTTGGGACTCTTCCACGCCGAGTTGCTCGGCGATGATTTTCTTGACACGTGCTTCGATATCGCTCATTTGGTTCCCTCTGAGGGTTGTAGGTAATCGGTGGATTTTAGCCGGGCGCATTGTGGCATTTGCCGTGCACCCGGTACGGGGAAAGTTTGCGCCTTGCGGCAATTACATGTGCATGCCGCCGTTGACGTGCAGTTCCTGGCCCGTCACGTACGACGCCTGGGGCGATGCAAGATACGACACGGCATGTGCGATGTCGGCCGGCTTGCCCAGGTGGCCGAGCGGAATCTGCTGGAGCAGCGCCTGCTGCTGGGCTTCGGGCAGGCTGGCCGTCATGTCGGTCTCGATGAAGCCCGGCGCAACGCAGTTGACCGTGATGTTGCGGCTGCCGAGTTCGCGGGCCAGCGCGCGGGTCATGCCCGCCACACCGGCCTTGGCCGCCGCGTAATTGGCCTGCCCGGCATTGCCGGAGGCGCCGACCACGCTCGTGATGCTGATGATGCGGCCATAGCGCTGCTTCATCATCGGGCGAATGACCGCGCGTGACAGGCGGAACACGGCCTTGAGATTGGTGTCCAGCACCGCGTCCCAGTCGTCGTCCTTCATGCGCATGGCGAGCGTGTCGCGCGTGATGCCGGCGTTGTTGACCAGCACATGGATGGCGCCGTAGGCCTGCACGATCTCGTCGATCAGCGCGTCGACGGCTGCAGCGTCGTTCACGTTGAGCGCGCGGCCGCGGCCGTCGAAGGCGCTCAGGGCCGAGGTGATCTTTGCCGCGCTGTCATCGGTGGTGCCGGTGCCGACCACCTTGAGGCCGCGCTGCGCCAGTTCGAGGGCAATGGCAGCGCCGATGCCGCGCGACGCGCCAGTGACCAGGGCGACTTGCCCTTCGAATTTGGGAATGCTCATAAAAAATATCGGGGGTCTTGGCCGTTCAGCCGGCGAGCAATTGTCGGGTGTCCGCGAGGGTTGCCGGGTCGTACACCGACGCGGCCTCGAGTTCGGGAGCGATGCGCTTGACCATGCCGGCCAGCACCTTGCCAGGCCCGCACTCGATGATGGCGGCTACACCGCGCAGTTTCAAGGCCTGCACGCTTTCAACCCAGCGAACCGGGCCGGCCGCCTGGCGCACCAGGGCGTCGCGGATGCGTTCCGGATCGGTTTCAACGGCCACGTCGATGTTGTTCAACACGGGGATCTGCGGTGCAGCGAAAGTGATCGTGGTCAGCTTCTCGCGCAGCGCCTCGGCCGCGGGCTTCATCAGGCTCGAATGGAAGGGTGCCGACACGGGCAGCAGCAGTGCGCGCTTGGCACCATTGGCCTTGAGCAGCTCGCAGGCCTTGTCGACGGCCGCCTTGCTGCCCGCGATCACGGTCTGCATCGGATCATTGAAATTCACTGCCTCGACGATCTCGGCACTGCCGGCGCCAAAGGACGCGGTCGCTTCGGCGCAGCCTGCAACCACCTTGGCGGAGTCCATGCCGAGGACGGCCGCCATGGCACCCACCCCGACCGGCACGGCCTGCTGCATGGCTCGCGCCCTGAACCGCACCAGCGGCGCGGCTTGAGCCAACGTGAGAACACCCGAGGCCACCAGCGCGGAGTATTCGCCGAGCGAATGTCCTGCGACGACGGCGGGGGCCGCACCACCTTCGGCCAACCATGCCCGCCAAGCGGCGACACCGGCCACCAGCATCACCGGCTGAGTGTTGGTGGTGAGCGCCAGTTCTTCCTTTGGGCCGTTCTTGATCAGCGCCGCGATGTCTTCGCTCAACGCCTCGGAGGCTTCGCGCAGGGTTTCGGCCACGGCCGGGTGGTCGCCCCAGGCGTCGAGCATGCCGACCGCCTGCGAGCCCTGGCCCGGAAAGACAAAAGCAAAGGATTTCATTGTTTCAAGCGTATGTCGCACTGCAGCCCCACCGCGAGGGGCATTGCAATGGCTACAGGTTCAATAGCACCGCGCCCCAGGTGAAGCCGCCGCCCACGCCTTCGAGCATGACGGTTTCGCCCTTCTTCACTTTGCCGGACCGCACGGCTTCGTCGAGCGCCAGCGGAATCGAGGCGGCCGAGGTGTTGCCGTGCTCGTTGACCGTGACGATGAGCTTCTCGCGCGGAAGCTTCAGCTTCTTGGCCGTGCCTTCCATGATGCGGATGTTGGCCTGGTGCGGAATCAGCCAGTCGATGTCGGCTTCGGTCTTGCCCGCCTTTGCAAGCGTGGCACGAGCCGCGTCTTCGAGCACGCGCACGGCCAGCTTGAACACGGCTTGGCCGTCCATGTGCAGCAGCGGCGTGCCCAGCACATTGCCGCCCGAGACGTGGCCGGGTACGCAAAGAATGCCGACGTGCTTGCCGTCCGCATGCAGGTCGCTCGCGAGGATGCCGGGCTCTTCGCTGGCCTCGAGCACCACGGCACCTGCACCGTCGCCGAACAGCACGCAGGTGGTGCGATCGTTGAAATCAAGGATGCGCGAGAACACTTCGGCGCCAATCACCAGCGCGCATCGCGCGCTGCCGGTGCGAATCATCGCGTCGGCCACGGTCAGCGCATAGACAAAGCCGCTGCAGACCGCCTGTACATCGAAGGCCGGGCAGCCGGCAATGCCGAGCTTGTTCTGAAGAATGGCGGCCGACGACGGAAACACCATGTCAGGCGTCGACGTGGCGACGATGATCAGGTCGACATCTTCGGCCTTGCGGCCCGCGGCTTCCAGCGCGTGCCGGGCGGCCTCGAGGCCGAGATCACTGCTCGTGACTTCAGGCGCCGCGAAGTGCCGCGCGTGGATGCCGGTACGTTCGACAATCCACTGGTTCGAAGTCTCGATGCCGCGTGTTGCCAATTCCTTGGCAAGATCGTCGTTGGTCACCCGGCGCGGAGGCAGATAGCTGCCTGTGCCGGTGATGCGTGAATAAGAGCTCATCAAACGTGAAGGGCCGCCGCGTCGGAAGGCACCGCCGACTCCTGCCGCGCGAGCAATGGCGCGGCGTGAGCAATACGGGCCCGCACGCGATCGAGCAGGTTGTTGCGAGCGGCATCATAAGCGCGATCCAGTGCATGGCCGAAAGCCACTTCGTCAGCCGAGCCATGGCTCTTGAAAACCAAGCCGCGCAGGCCAAGCAGGGCCGCACCGTTGTACCGACGATGGTCCAGCCGGTTTTTAAAAGCTTTTAGCACCGGATACGCAACGATCGCGGCTGCCTTAGTCAAAATGCTGCGCGAAAACTCGATTCGGATGAAGTCGCCGATCATCGAGGCAACCCCTTCGCTGGCTTTCAGCGCGACGTTACCCACGAAGCCGTCGCACACCACGATGTCGGTCGTTCCCTTGAAGATATCGTTGCCCTCCACGTTGCCGTAGAAGTTCAAATCTTTCGAGTTCGCGGCTGTACGCAGCAGTTGGCTGGCTTTTTTGATCGTTTCGCTGCCCTTGATGGCCTCTTCGCCAATGTTGAGCAAACCGACCGAAGGCGTCTCATTGCCGGTCAGCGCGGAAACGAGGGCCGATCCTAGGACGGCAAACTGGAGCAGGTCTTCCGCATCGCAATCGACATTGGCACCCAGGTCCAGCACCGTTGTCGCGCCCCCTTTGGCATTGGGGAGTTGCGGCGCGATGGCGGGACGGTCGATGCCGTCGAGTGTTTTCAGCAGATAGCGCGCAATGGCCATCAGGGCACCAGTGTTGCCGGCGGAAATAGCCGCCTGAGCCGAACCGTCCTTGACCTGCTGGATGGCAATGCGCATCGAAGAGTCTTTCTTCTTGCGCAGGGCAATTTCGATCGGATCGTCCATGCCCACCACTTCACTGGCCGCAACGATGCGAGCACGCGGATGCGCGGCAAATCCGGCCAATGCGGCGGGCGCACCAACCAGCAGCAGCGAGGCTTCGCTGTGCCGCTCGAGAAACGCGCGGCAGGCCGCGAGCGTGACGCGCGGCCCATGGTCACCTCCCATGCAATCGACGGCGAGCGTGATTGCAGAAGGCGCAGCTGTGAATTCGGGGGAAGAAGGCGTAGCCATCAAAACAAAGGCCCGACGCTACAGCAAAAGTAGCTTCGGGCCTTGGCCTTGGGATGCGAAATCAGGCTTCGGACTTGTTCTTGAGCACCTGGCGGCCACGGTAGAAACCGTTGGGGCTGATGTGGTGACGCAGATGCGTTTCGCCGGTGGTCGGTTCCACGGCGATGCCGGGCACGACCAGCGCATTGTGGGAACGGTGCATGCCGCGCTTGGAAGGCGACTTCTTGTTTTGCTGGACGGCCATGATGGCTCCTGGACTGTTAGGTGAGTGATTGGATGCGCTCTCTGGCGGTGGCAATACAGGGGCATGTATGGAATGCCTTGGTCTGTCTTGCTGCTCACGGCGGCGCGCGCGAAGCCCATGATTATAGCCTAGCCTGAGGAAAAGGGCTACTTGCCCCCGTCCGGCTTGCGCGAACGCAACGCGCCGAGCACCGCGAACGGGTTGGGCTTGGCCTCTTCAGCCGCCTGGAAGTCGTCGTCGCTCGACGAAAGCTGGATCGGCGTGGGGCAGACCTCGTGCACCGGCATGACAGGAATTTCCATCAATAGCTCGTCCTCGATCAGGGCGCGAAGGTCGAAGTCTCGGCTCACGACAAGCAGGTCTTCTTCCGATTCGTCGTCTTCGGCGTCTGCGGTGGCTTCGTCGGCCACGAAACGGAACCAGCGGTCGGATGCAACAAGCGTATCCACTGGTGCCAAGCAGCGCTGGCACACCAGCGGCACGGTCGTCTCAGCCGTCAGATGCAGCCAGGGCTCGACCTTGCCCAAGGCGCCGGTGCGCTGCTCGCCCACGGCTTCCCAGCTGACCACGGCATCGGGCGCCGGCAAAGCGAGTTCCTGCACCAGCCGGGGATAGTTGGGGACCGGGTCGTCGGCTGAAAGCGCCGCGGCTTCGGCGGCAAAGGCGGCCACGTCGAGCCGTTCGGGGACAAATTCTCTCTTCATTCCCACCAGTCTAGCGCGCCGGGCCGCGGGAATCAGCAGAGCGCTGCCAAAGGCTTTTGCGCGGCTCACGCACAATCGGCGCCATGCAACGCACCTTGATCCTTGCCTCGACATCGCGCTATCGCCGCGAGCTTTTGGCGCGCCTTCACCTGCCTTTCGACGTGCAGCCCCCGGAAGTCGACGAGACCGCCCAGATCGGAGAAACGCCGCGCGAGCTGGCCGAGCGCCTGGCGCTCGAAAAAGCTCAGGCGGTCGCCGCCCGGTTCCCCGAGGCCGTGGTGATCGGCTCCGACCAGGTGGCCGACCTCGCCGGTGAGGCGCTCGGCAAGCCAGGCGACCACGCGCGCGCCACGGCCCAGCTGCGCCGGATGCGCGGCCAGACGCTGGTGTTCCAGACCGCCGTTGCCGTCGTCTGCCAGGCCACGGGTTTCGTCCAGCGCGACCTGGCGCCGGTCCGGGTGGTGTTTCGCGAACTCAGCGATGCGGCCATCGAACACTATCTGCAAGCCGATCAACCCTACGACTGCGCGGGCAGTGCCAAGAGCGAAGGCCTCGGCATCGCGTTGCTGAGCGCGATCGACAGCGACGACCCCACCGCCCTTGTCGGCCTGCCGCTGATCCGCACCTGCCGGATGCTGCGTTCCGCCGGGGTCGATCTGCTGTGACCCGCGGCAAGCTCTACCTGGTGCCTGCGCCGCTCGACTTCGGCTGCGATATACAAGCGCCGCTGCAGGACGCCTTGCCCCTCGGTACGCTGCAGGCGGCCGCCGGTATCACCCATTGGATCTGCGAGAACGCCAAGTCGGCACGCGCCTACCTGAAGCGCATCGATGCAGTCGTTCCGCTGGCCGCACCACTTCAGGCACAAGACATTCGCGAACTGCCGCGCGAGGTGCACAAGAAAGGCGACCATGCCGGCCAGTTCGATGCGAAGCCGTTGCTGGCCTCCGCACTCGAAGGCCACGACATCGGGCTGCTCAGCGAAGCCGGCATGCCGGCGGTGGCCGACCCGGGGTCCTCGGTGGCGCGCGCCGCGCACGAGCTCGGAATTGCCGTGGTGCCGCTCACCGGGCCTGTCTCGCTGCTGCTTGCACTGGCGGCCAGCGGCCTCAACGGACAGAACTTTGCCTTCGTGGGCTACCTGCCGCAGGATTCGGGCGAGCGCCAGGTCCGCATCCGGGAGCTCGAGGCGTTGGCCCTCAAGACCGGCCAGACGCAGCTGTTCATCGAAACGCCTTACCGCAATGCCGCGCTGCTTCAGGCGCTGGTGCAAACGCTGCAGCACAACACACGGCTCGCAGTGGCGCGCGGGCTGACGCTCGCAACGGCCCAGGTGCGCAGCGAAACGGTGAAGACTTGGCGCTCCAAGGCGCAAAGCCCGGCGGACGAACGCCTGCCCGCGGTGTTCGCGATCGGGCGCTGACGCGATGGTGGTGACCGCTGGCACCCGATGGGCCTCACGCGCGCAGTTCTTTTCTTCCGGGTTCATCTTCGCTACCTGGGGCGTGCACGTTCCCACGGTCAAGGCGCACTACGGCATCGATGAGGCCGAGTTGGGGCTGGCCCTGCTCGCAGCGGGTGCCGGCGCGATGTTCGGCCTGACCAGCGCCGGGCGATGGATCGGCGGCCACGGCCCGCGGCGCATGGCCGCCCTCTGCGGCTGTATCTACGCACTGCTGCTGGCGGGGCTGATCGCGATGCCGGGCTATCTCTTCCTCTTGGCGCTGCTGGCGGCCTTCGGCCTTGTCACCAGCGTGTTCGACGTGGCCATCAACGCCGAAGCGGCGCAACTCGAGCGGTTTGGCGGAAAGCCTTTGATGAGCGGCATGCACGGCATGTTCAGCCTGGGCGGCATGGCCGGCGCGGCAAGCGGTAGCGCGGCATTGGCCGCGGGGGTAGGCGCGCAGGCGCATCTGTTGTGGGTCGCAGCCGCCATGGTGCTGATGGTGGCCGTGTCTGCGTGGCACATGCTCCCCAAGCCGCCTGCCGCCAGCGATGCATCTCCGGCCGACCACGCATTCCGGCTACCTCGCGGCGTGCTCGCGGTGCTGGGATTGCTCGCCGCGCTGGGCCTGATTGCCGAAGGCGCGATCTACGACTGGAGCGTGCTCTACATGCAGCAGGAACTTGGCAGCCCGCAAAAGCAGGCCGCTCTGGCGTATGCAAGTTTTTCGGCCGCCATGGCAGCCGCGCGTTTCGGTGGCGATGCGATGCGTGCGCGCTTCTCGCCGGCTGCACTGCTGCTCGGCAGCGGCGTGCTCGCGGCGGCGGCCATGACCCTGGTTCTGCTGACCGACCTGCCCTGGCTCGCGCTGATCGGCTTCGCGGGGGTGGGCGTGGGCTTCGCGAACGTGGTGCCGATCTTGTTCGGTGCGTCGGCCCGCGTGCCCGGCGTCGAAGCCGCAACGGGCATCGCGGCCGTCTCGGCCATCGCCTACCTGGGCTTCATGGCCGGACCCGCCGTCATCGGGCTGCTGGCCCGGGCCACTTCGCTGACGGCCGCGCTCTATGTGGTCGTGGTTTTTGCCGCGGCGCTGGCCGCATCGGCCCGTTTCACGGACAGCGGCAGCCCAAGCTGAGCCGGCCGCCGACCTCAGCGCAGCGCCGGCGTAGCGAACTGCAGCGAGCGCACGGTGGCGTCGCCCATCGCGGCGCCGAATTTCTTGGCCAGCTTTTCAGCCACGTTGTCGCGCCGCGTGTAGTCGGTCACCTCTTCCGCCTTGATCACCTCGCGTGCGACGTAGTCGACATTGCCGAGCTGGTCAGCCAGGCCGAACGCAACGGCTTGTTCGCCGCTCCAGAACAGGCCGCTGAAAAGCCCCGGGGTGTCGAGCTTGAGCCGGTCGCCGCGCCCTGCCTTCACCACGTTGATGAACTGCGTGTGGATCTGGTTCAGCATGGTCTGGGCATGGGCGCGCTGCGCGTCGCTCATCGGGCTGAACGGATCGAGGAAGCCCTTGTTCTCGCCGGCGGTGAGCAAGCGGCGTTCGACGCCGACCTTGTCCATGACGCCGGTGAAGCCGAAGCCATCCATCAGCACGCCGATGCTGCCGACGATGCTGGCCTTGTCGACGAAGATCTTGTCGGTGGCGGCGGCGATGTAATAGGCGGCCGAAGCGCAGGTTTCTTCGACCACCGCGTAGACCGGCTTCTTGTGCTTGGCCTTCAGGCGCTTGATCTCGTCGCTGATGATGCCGGCCTGCACGGGGCTGCCGCCGGGCGAGTTGATCAGCAGCACGATGCCCTTGGCGCCCTCGTCCTCGAAAGCGGTCTTCATTGCGGCCACGACGAATTCCGCGCTCGCGTCGCCGCCGTTGGCGATTTCGCCCTTGATTTCGACCACCGCGGTGTGGGCCGTGGTCTTGGCGGCGCTCGGCGCGTTGCGCGACATCGCGAGCCAAACCAGAAAGATGAAGAACGCGAGCCACGAAAGGCGCGTGAAGGTCTTCCAGCGGCGCGCGGCCCTCTGCTCGTTCAGCGAGGCGAAGGCAAGCTTCTCGAGCGTTGCGCGCTCCCACCCTGGACGTTGCGTCGGATCTTTGGCCATGTTTCTTGGTGCGCCCTGCGAGGACGCAATGGGAGTGGCCGGCTCAAAAGGATCAAAACCTTCGGGTTCCGTGCGGTTCGGGTCGGTCATTTCAAAAAGTCAAGGGATGGAGGTTCCAGGCAGTATGCCAGTGCACCACGCCGTCACGTTCGCTGAGGGCGATCTTCACGAGCCCACCGCGGCATGGGCCGCCGGCACACTCGCCGGTGTCCGGCTTGTAGACCGCGCCATGCGTGGCGCAGAGCAGCCACTGGCCGCTGTCGTCGAAGAAGCGGTCGGGCTGGAAATCGAGTTCCATCGCCACGTGGCTGCATCGGTTCAGGTAGGCATGCGGCTGACCTTCGAAGCGCACTGCAAAGGCGCGGCAGGTTTCGCCGCCGTAGACCACATCGAAAGGCACGGCGCGCCCGCCTTCAACCAGGTCCGAGGCGTTGCAAAGGGGAATTGGCTCTTCTTCGCTCATCGACCGATTTTCAGGCGTTGTCGAGAAGCCATGCCTCGAGGCTGGCCACCGAGTGGGCCACGAACAGCGGCTTCAGCACGTCGAAGCTCTCGGGCTCATGCGCGCCGTAGCTCACGCCCACGCTGGCGCAGCCGGCATTGAGCGCCAATTGCAGGTCGTGCGTGGTGTCACCGACCATCAGCGTGCGCTCGGCTGGAATGTCGAGCTCTTCCATCAACTCCAGCAGCATGCGCGGATGGGGCTTGCCGAAAGTCTCGTCGGCGGTACGCGATGCATCGAAGCGGTCGCGCAGCGCCATCGACTTCAGTGCCTCGTTGAGGCCACGGCGCGATTTGCCCGTGGCCACCGCCAGCTTGTGGCCACGCGCGCGCAAGGCATCGAGCATCTGCAGCACGCCGTCGAACAGCACGAGGTCGTCCTGGTGCTGCAGGTAGTGATAGCGGTAGCGTGCGCCGAGCTCGGCGTATTTTTCCTTCGGCACGTCGGGGGCGGCGCGCGCCAGGGCCTCGGCAAGGCCCAGGCCGATGACCCATGCGGCATCGTTCTCGCTGGGCTTGGCACCGCCCACGTCGATCACGGCCGCCTGGATGCAGCGCACGATGAGCCGCGTGGAGTCGTAGAGGGTGCCGTCCCAATCGAAGGCGATCAGGTCGAAACGCAGGGGTCTGGAGGATTCAGTCATTGGCCGTAGGAGTCGGATGTTGGGCAAGCGCCTCGAGCGCCTGGGGCGGCATCAACGCATGCAGTTCGGGCGGCAGGCCGGCCTGCAGCGCCACGCGCTCGCCGGTCGAGGGATGGTTGAACTGCAACCGCCAGGCATGCAGGAACATGCGCCGGAGGCCGAGTTTATGGAGCACACGCTGGCGTTCGAAGTCGCCGTACTTGTCGTCGCCCGCAATCGCATGGCCTGCCGATGCAAGGTGCACGCGGATCTGGTGCGTGCGGCCGGTCTTGATGGTGACCGCCAGCAGAGACAACGGCGCAGCATCGCCCGGCAGCGTGAGTCGCGCCAGCACGCGCACCAGCGTCACGGCGCGCATGGCATCGGGATGGTCCTTGGCGACCACGCGCACCCGGCGCTCGCCGGCGCCGGCACCGTCGCCAGGCAGCAGATATTTCGCGAGCGGCGCGTCGAGCACCTTCTTGTTGGCGGGCCAGGCACCTTCGACGAGTGCGAGGTAGGTCTTGCCGGTTTCGCGCTCGCGGAACTGGTCCTGCAGCGCCACCAGCGCGCTGCGCTTCTTGGCCACCAGCAGGATGCCCGACGTCTCGCGGTCGAGCCGGTGCACGAGTTCCAGGAATTTGGCGCCCGGCCGCGCTGTTCGCAGCTGCTCGATCACGCCAAAGCTAACCCCGCTGCCGCCATGCACCGCCACACCGGCGGGCTTGTCGATGGCCATCAGCGCGTCGTCTTCCAGCAGCACCGGAAATTCGCGCGCCGGCGCCGGCGCCGTGGCGCCCTCTTCGGCACGCGGCGAAATCCGTACCGGCGGCAGCCGCAGCACGTCGCCAGTCTCGATGCGGGAGTCGGCCTGCGCCCGCCCCTTGTTGATGCGCACCTCGCCCGACCGGATGATCCGGTAGACATGCGTCTTGGGCACGCCCTTCAGGTGGCGGAACAGGAAGTTGTCCAGGCGCTGCCCGGCGGACTCGGCGTCCACAGTAATGAATTTGATTGACGCATGCGGCGCTCCGGCATCCGCCGCAGCTTTTTGATCTGCGGGATTTGGAGCGGCCGCAGGGCTTTGCTTCGCACCTATAATGTTTTTCACCAGCGCGGTCGTGTAAGTGCTTGATTAGACAGAAGTTTAGATCACTGCAGTCAAACGCCCAGGACAACGCTGCGAGGTCGATGCCGCTTTGGCGCCGAGACTGCAAACCCCGCGCAATCGCGCAAAGTGGCAGACCCTGCACCCAAGTCAAGCCGACACCCACGAAACACCGATACGGAATACCCAGCCTGCAGCTTCCAAGCTGCCGGCGGATCGAAGCGAGTCCCTTGTGTTGATGCTGCTGATTCAAATGTGCCTGCGCTGGCCCACCTGGCTTCTGCCAGCGGCCTCAGGCATCGAGTCATCCGCACCGCGCGCCACCATTGCGCAACCAGCTATCAATAAGATAGCTGCTCAACACCGAATCTGGCTCGCGCCCATCCACGCGCCCCCACCCCGGCTGTCTTCTTGAGCTGACGCTCAAGAGGCCTGTTCGCGCTTGCCGCGGCAGTGACAGCAACCGGGGCCAAGCGGCAATTCCCCTCGTTTCGCGGGCGTCGTCCGTGCATCGTTGGCCCGTCATGGGCCGGTAGAACGATACATATAAGGACAACGCATCATGAAGCGGATGCTGATCAATGCCACGCAGGCCGAAGAACGCCGCCTGGCCATCGTCGACGGGCAAAAGCTCCTCGACTACGAAATCGAGATCGAAGGGCGCGAACAGCGCAAGGGCAACATCTACAAGGCCGTCGTGACTCGCGTCGAGCCTTCGCTCGAAGCCTGTTTCGTCGACTACGGTGAAGACCGCCACGGCTTCCTGCCGTTCAAGGAAATCTCCAAGCAATACTTCGCCGAAGGCGTCTCCGCCAACCAGGCACGCATCCAGGACGTCATCCGCGAAGGCCAGGAACTCGTCGTCCAGGTCGAAAAGGAAGAACGCGGCAACAAGGGCGCGGCCCTCACCACCTTCATCTCGCTGGCCGGCCGCTACGTCGTGCTGATGCCCAACAACCCGCGCGGCGGCGGCGTGAGCCGGCGCATCGAGGGCGACGACCGCGCCGAGCTCAAAGAGGCGATGGACCAGCTCGAGTACCCCAAGGGCATGAGCATCATCGCGCGCACCGCCGGCATCGGCCGCTCGGCGCCCGAACTCCAGTGGGACCTGAACTACCTGCTCAAGCTCTGGGGCGCCATCGACGGCGCCGCCAAGGGCGGCAAGGGCGCCTTCCTGATCTATCAGGAATCGTCGCTCGTCATTCGCGCCATCCGTGACTATTTCAATCACGACATCGGCGACATCCTGATCGACACCGACGACATCTACGACCAGGCGCAGCAGTTCATGGCGCACGTCATGCCCGAGCATGCCGCCCGCGTGAAGCGCTACCGCGACGACGCCGCGCTGTTCAGCCGCTTCCAGATCGAGCACCAGATCGAGTCGGCCTACGCACGCACCGTGCAGCTGCCATCGGGCGGCGCCATCGTGATCGACCACACCGAAGCACTGGTTTCGGTCGACGTGAACTCGGCCCGCGCCATCAAGGGCGGCGACATCGAAGAAACCGCCACCCGCACCAACCTCGAAGCCGCCGACGAAGTCGCCCGCCAGATGCGCCTGCGCGACCTGGGCGGCCTGATCGTCATCGACTTCATCGACATGGACGAGTCGAAGAACCGCCGCGAAGTCGAAAGCCGCCTGCGCGACGCGCTGCGCCAAGACCGCGCCCGCGTGCAGTTCGGCTCGATCAGCAAGTTCGGCCTGATGGAAATGAGCCGCCAGCGCCTGAAGCCGGCGCTGTCGGAAGGCTCGTCGATCCCCTGCCCCCGTTGCGGCGGGTCGGGCCACATCCGCGACACCGAATCGAGCGCGCTGCAGATCCTGCGCATCATTCAGGAAGAGTGCCTGAAGGACAACACGGCCGCCGTGCACGTGCAGGTGCCGGTCGAAGTGGCGTCGTTCCTGCTGAACGAAAAGCGCCCCGAGATCGCCAAGATCGAACTCAAGCAGCGCGTCACCGTGCTGATGGTGCCCAACAAGACGCTCGAAACGCCGAACTACAAGCTCGAGCGCCTGAAGCACGACGATCCGCGCCTCGACCACATCGAAGCCAGCTACAAGATGGCCGACGAGATCGAAGACCCGACCGCCGTCACCCGCCGTTCGCAGGAACCCACCAACAAGCAGACGCCGGTCATCAAGGGTGTGCTGCCCGACGCACCGGCGCCTGTGGTGCCGCCCAAGCCTGAAGCCGTGCGCGCCCCTGCGGCCACGGCTCCGGCACCGGTCGCAGCGCCCGTGGCAAGTGCCCCGGCACCGGCTGAAATGGGCTTCTTCGCCCGCCTCAAGAGCTGGTTCGGCGGCACGCCGGCACCGGCGCCCGCACCGGCCGTGATTCCCGTCGAGGCTCCGAAGCCTGCACGCCGCGATGGTGGCCGTACCGGCCGCGACGGCGAAGCACGCGGTGCACGCGATGGCGAACAGCGCCGTGGTGGCCGCGGCGGCGAAGGCCGCAGCGAAACCGGTGGCCGCTCGGGTGGACGCGACGGCGAACGCCGCGGCGGACGTGGTGGCGAGCGCCGTGGTGAAGGCCGTGGCGAAGGCCGCAGCAGCGAACTGCGCAACGAGGCCGGCCAGCCGCCTCGCGAGCAGCGCGAACCCCGTGAAGCACGCGGCCCGCGCGAAGGTGAACAACGCCGCGGCGGACGTGGCGAACGCCGCGAAGGCGAAGGCCGCGAGGCACGGCCGGTGGCTGCCGAACTCGACGGCAAGCTCGAAGCACAGCAACTGGCGCCCAACGCGCCGGCAGGCGACGAAGGCAATGCACCGACAGAACGCGCGCCCCGCGCACGCGGCGAACGCCGGGAACGCGGCGAGCGCGGCGAACGTGCTGAGCGCGGTGAACGCGGCGACCAGCGCAATGCTTCCGAAGCACCGCGCGAAGCAGCCGGTGGCGACAACGCCGCCGCCGAGGACGCCACGCAAGCCGAACGCGCACCGCGCGGCGGCCGTGAAGAGCGCGGCCCGCGTGGTGAGCGCGGCGAAGGCCGCCGCGATCGCCGCGGTGAAGGCCAGCCGCGTTTCGCCAACGGCGAAGCACCGGCAGCTGCCGACGAAGCGGGTCTCCGCGCCGCCGAGCCGGCCGACGTCGCACCTGGCAACAACGAAGGCGAGATCGGTAGCAACGAGCAGCAAGCGCCGCGCCGCGACGGCGAAGAGCGCCGCGGTCGTTCGCGCGACCGATACGGCCGCGACCGCCGTGAACGCGGCCCGCGCGACGAGAGTGAAGCCAACGCGGCTGGCGCGCCGATCGACGCGAACGAAGCGCCTGTGCGGCAGCAGCCGGAACATGCCGAAGCCCGCGCCGCAGCGTTCGAAGAAGCACCGGCTCCGCGCAGCTACTTCGACCGTCCTGCACCGGCACCGGCACAGGCACAGGCACAGGCACCCGCAATTGCACCCGCGCCGGCTCCCGTCGCTGCGGTTGCCGCAACGCCTGTCGCGGTTCCCGTCCCCGCGCCCATCGTTGTCGAAAGCAGCAGCAGCAACAAGCCGGCCGCCAACGGCCGCGCATTGCCGAAGGTCCAGCCTTTCGAACTACCGCTGAACGAACTGGCGCAGATCGCCGAGAGCTCGGGCCTGCAGTGGGTCAACTCCGACGCCGAGCGCATTGCGCAGGCTCGTGCAGCCATGGCGGCCGAGCCGAAACCGGTGCATGTGCCGCGCGAACGTCCGCCAGCCATCGTGCTCGACGCCGGTCCGCTGGTGCTGGTCGAAACCCGCCGCGAACTCGGTTCGATGACGCTGCCGTTTGAAAAGGCGCCGTCCGACGCGCAAAGCGTGAACTGAAGATGCTCGGGCCCAGGGCCCGAGGACAATGAAAAACGGCGCCCTCTTGGCGCCGTTTTTTTTGTGTAGTGGTCTGTGCGGAAGCGGGGCCGGCTGGCCTGCTGCGGTGCGGGCAGCGCCGAATGATTCGCGCCCTTCAGGCCTTCTCTGTTTGCGCCGCGCGCTTCCAGGCCTCGGCCGCGTGTTCGCCATCGCCACGCGCTTCGGCCAGTTCAGCGAGGGCGAGCCATGCACGGCGATAGAGATCGGTGTCCTGCAGGCCCAGGCCGGCCTGCATGAGCAACTGCTGTGCCTTGCCCCAAAGCTGGCGCTTCATGCAGGCCATGCCCGCAAGGTACTGCAGGTTGGGATCGCGCGGGTTGTTGCGCTGCGCCGACTCGATGCGCGCGAGCCATTCGGCGTCCACCGAATCGAGGCCCGCCTCGAGCGCACGTGCCAGCCTGACGCGCAGCATATCGCCCAGCGCCCGCGGCTGCGACACCATCCGCTCCCAAGCAGGCAGCAGCCATTCGCGCGCGAGTGCTAGGTCGCCGCGAAGGGCCACCATGCGCTGGGCGGCATGAATTGCCACCTCGGGCATTTCGCGTTCAGTGATATCGAGCTCGGTCCAGGCGCGAAGCAGTTGCGCCGGGTCGTGCGCGCCGGACAACAGCTCGGTCGCCAGGCCGCGCACGATGCTTTGCGCCGCCGCGTCCGAAAACGCGCGGTGCTTGGCAAGCAGCCGCGCCGTTTCCAGCGCTTCGAGCGTGCGTCGGTCCTGCCGTGCCGCCTTCAAGCGAATGCGCAGCGCGAGGGTTCTCCGCTGCACACCTTGGGGAAGCTCTTCGAGCCGGGCCAGCGCCGCCGCCGGATCGCGATCTTCGAGCGCCCAGCGTGCGGCGCGCAGCTGAACGCCCTCGCGCGTTTCGGGGCTGCCCAGCATGAGGCGGTCGGCGCTTTCATTCAGCGCTTGCTGCAGGTGCGCATCGCGCGCCGGCCGGTCTTGCAGCGACTGCGCGCTCTCGGCGGCCAGCAGGTGCGACAGCACGCGAACCTGCTGGGCCTGCGGCAGGCTGGCATCGAGCGCCGCCAGCGTTCTTTCCTGGACCAGCGCAGCTTGCGCGGCCTTGCGTGCGCGCGAGAAGCGCCCCGACAGCAGTTGCACCATCGAATCGAGCAAGGCCGAATGCAACGCGCGTTCCTTCTGCTGCAGCCGCCACTGGCGAGCCTGCGTCGGCAGCGAGAACAGCGCCGCCAGGCCGCGCAGTGCGAGGTGCAGCAACACGAAAGCGCCGAGCAGGATCACCAGCACCAGGTTCAGCGAAAGATCGACCCGCCACGGCGGCCAGAACACCGTGATCGTGCCCTGGTTGTTGCCGGCGAACAGAGCCACTGCCGCCGCGATGGCGAACAGTGCCAGGAGCCAGAGTGCCGCTCGCATCAGGCCTCCCGCCGGGCCGCCCCAAGGGTGGCCTGCGCCCTCTCGGGGGGCAGCGAATACACGAAATGATGAGCGTGGAGGCACATATATTCAGCGTCCCGCAGCTGCGGTTGCCAGCGCGGCCAGCGTGTCGTCGATGCGCGGAGCTTCGGAAGTCTTCACCTGGGCCTGGAGTTGCTGCAGCAGCGTTGCGGCCGCCTGGGTGCGCCGCGATGCCGGATCGAAATAACGGTTCAGCGTTGCGGACACCGTGGCGAGCTCGCTGCGCGCGACATCCACCTGCCGCGACAACAGCGAAAGGCGCGCATTGAGCAACTTGAGCTTGAGGTTCTCACGCAGAAAGAAGGTCTGGTCGGGCGCCAGCAGCACGGCTTCGGGACGGTCGATGCGGCCGACCCGCACCAGCGACCGCGCCTCGGCGCGCACCGTGAGAAGCGCCCGTTCCCACCAGGGTGCGTCGGCCGGAATGGGTTCGGGCTGCCAGGCATTGAGTCCGTTGCCGCGCATGGCCACGGCATTGAGCGGCGGCAGGTCGTCCACGCTGCGCGTCAGCTCGTCGATCTTCTGCAGCGCTTCGCCGGCGTCGACACTGGCGCTGCTGCGCAAGCGATCGGCATCGCGCTGCATGGCGCGCTGCAGGGGCGCAAGGCGGGGCTGGGCAGCGCGCGCAATGCGCTGATCGCCGGCCTTGAGGGCCGCGAGCAAAGGCTCCACGCTGCCCGTGACCTGGGCCTGCTGCAGGGCAAGGCGCACGGCGGATTCGATATCGACCACCAGGTTCTCGTCGCGCGAGCGCGAGAGGCTCTGCATCAGTTCTTCGAGTTGCGAGCGCTGGAGCGCGACCTCGGCGACGCGGGTTTCGGTGAGGGCAGCACGCGCCGCGGTGTCGCGCACGGTCTCGATGGCCTGCCGCGCCAGCGTACGCGCTTCGAGCGACTGGGCTTGCGCATCCGCGCTCTGCCGCGCCAGTTGCTCCTGCATGCCGCTTACCTTCTGCCAGAGAGAAATGGCAATCACCAGCGACGCGAGCGACACCAGGGCCAAGAGGCCGAGCCCGATGCGCGACAGCGTGGTCGCGGCGGCCGCCAGCGACTCCGGCGACTGCGATGCCGCCAGTGGGGCAGGCACCGGCGCGGTGGCGGTTGGGGGGGAGAAGTCGTCGGACGGGGACGCGGCACTCATGTAAAGGATTCTATCGACGCGATCAGAGCCTCACGCAGTGGCTTGCACACCCGCACCGCGCCGAAACCCGCGGCCCGCGCGGCTTCGCCGATGCGTGCATGGGTTGCCACGGCGCTGGCCGCATGCCATTGGGTGCCAGGCATTGCATCGCGCAGATTCGCGATGGCTTCGGAGCTGCTGAAAAGCCAGATCGCACGGCCCGCCGCGCCTTCGAGCGCCAGCGCACGCGCCGCGTCGTCGAAGGACGGCGGCAGGCGCCGATAGGCAACCACCGTGTCTCGGCAACCCTGCGCGGCCTCGATTTCATTGGCGAGCCAGTCGCGACCGCTCGCGTTGCCGGCCGCATCACCGCCACGGACGATCAGCACGCGCACACCCGCCGAGACCTGGGTTCGCACCCGCTCCCACAGCGCCTCGGAGTCGAAGCGGGCGGCATCGGGAAGAGGCGCATCGATGGCTTCCGCCGGCACGCCCGCGCGCAGCAGCGCACGCGAGGTGCCCGGACCGGTGGCCCAGAAACGCAGGTCCGCCGCGATCGCATCTTTTGCTTCAGCCTGTTGCGCGTAGAGAAAGAAATGCTCGACGGCCGTGGCGCTCACGAACATCAGCGCCGCATAGTCCGACAGGCGCTTCCAGGCTGCCTGGAGCGGCTCGATGTCGATGGCGGGCTCGATGGAAATCAACGGCAGCGCAGCCGCATCGAGCCCCGCGGCGCGAAACTCATCCACCCACTGCACGGCCTCGCGCGCCGGCCGCGTCACGATCACGGGCTTGCCGGCAGCCATGTCGATCGGGCCACTTGCCTCAATGGGCGCCGGCGGCGCGCAGCAGCGCGGCGGCATCTTCGCCGAGCACGCCGGCCTGCGCGAAGTCGGCCGCCCGGGCCTCTGCATGAACCCGCACCAGCGGCGCGTTGCCCTCGGGATCGCCCCATGCGGCATCGATGCGCAACGCACCGTCGCCCTGCCAGCGCGCATGGGCCGCGAGCGGCATTGAGCAGCTTCCGCCCATCGACCGGCTGACCGCGCGTTCGGCGGCGGTGGCCAGCCAATCGCCTCGGTGATTCAGGGACGCAAGCAGCGCGATCAGGTCGGCACGGTCGGCGCGCACCTCGATGCCGAGTGCGCCCTGCCCCGCGGCCGGCAGCATGGTGTCGGGCTCGAACGCGACGCGGATGCGCTCGTCGAGGCCCAGCCGCTTGAGCCCGGCCGCCGCTAGCACGATGGCGTCGTACTGGCCTTCGTCGAGCTTGCGCAGGCGGGTATCGAGATTGCCGCGCAGCGGTTCGATGCGAAGGTCGGGCCGCAGGGCGCGCAGCAGCACCACGCGCCGGAGGCTGGAGGTTCCGACGACGGCCCCTTTGGGCAGCTCATCGAGCGAGGCATAGCGTGGCGACACCAGTGCGTCACGCGGATCTTCGCGCTCCAGCACGCAGGCCAGCACAAATCCCTCGGGCAGATCCATCGGCACGTCCTTGAGCGAATGCACCGCGATGTCGGCGCGGCCTTCCTCGAGTGCAAGCTCGAGTTCCTTCACGAAGAGGCCCTTGCCGCCCACTTTGCTGAGCGACTTGTCCAGGATCTGGTCGCCGCGTGTGGTCATGCCAAGCAGGCTGACCGAGTGGCCTTTTTCTTGCAGCAGCGCCTGCACGTGCTCGGCCTGCCACAAGGCCAGCCGGCTTTCGCGCGTGGCGATCACGATATTGCTCAAGACCGCTCCCAAAAAGTACAAGTTTCAGACCTTTGGAATGCTAGCATGTTGCGCCGCAGCAACGCAGGCGGCGCCACCATTCAAGTCCCCAGGAATAACACCGAATGAAAGCCAGCAAGACCCCTGCCCCACCCAAGCGCCGCCAGGCCGAAGACCAGCCGCTGATCGACGACATCCGGCTTCTGGGCCGGATCCTCGGCGACGTGATCCGCGAGCAGGAGGGTGAGGAGAGCTATGCGCTGGTCGAGAAGATCCGCACACTGTCGGTGGCTTTCCGCCGCGATGCGGACCATGCGGCCGACCGCGCACTCAAGAACTTGCTCAAGGGTCTCAGCGCGGCCGAGACGGTGCGCGTGATTCGCGCCTTCACCTATTTCAGCCACCTGGCCAACCTGGCGGAAGACCGGCACGTGATCCGCCGCCGCACCGAGGCCGAGCGCGCCGGCGAAAGCGCCGATGGCGACCTTCAGACCGCCCTTGCGCGCATCCGCAAAGCCGGCGTCAAGCCCGACGAGGTGGTGGCTTCTCTCGCGCGCAGCTACGTGTCGCCAGTGCTGACCGCACACCCCACCGAAGTGCAGCGCAAGAGCATTCTCGACGCCGAGCGCGCGATTGCGCAGCTGCTCACCACGCGCGATGAAATCAAGCTGCGACAGAGCGCCTACGCTGCAGCCAAGGACGCACTCACGCCGCTCGAGTTTGCCGAGAACGAAACGCAAATGCGCATCCGCGTCACGCAGATCTGGCAGACGCGCCTCTTGCGCTTCTCCAAGCTCACGGTGGCCGACGAGATCGAGAACGCGCTGAGCTACTACGAAGCCACCTTCCTGCGCGAGATTCCGCGCGTCTATGCCGACCTCGAAAAGGCGCTGGGCCAGGGCGGCGTCGTGCCATCGGTGGCGCCCTTTCTGCGCATGGGCCAGTGGATCGGCGGCGACCGCGACGGCAATCCCAACGTCACGGCCGAAACACTCGAATACGCGCTGCGCCGCCAGGCCGAGCTGGCACTGCGCCATTACCTGACCGAAGTGCATTACCTTGGCGGCGAGCTCTCGCTCTCCGCCGCCCTCGTTGACGTCTCGGTCGAGATGCAGGCGCTGGCCGAGCGCTCGCCCGACACCAGCGAACACCGCAAGGACGAGCCTTACCGCCGCGCGCTCACGGGCGTGTATGCCCGCCTCGCGGCCACGCTGCGCGACCTCACGGGCGGCGAAGCCGCGCGCCACGCGGTGCCGCCGCAAAACCCCTACATCCGGGCCGAGGAGTTCCTGGCCGATCTCCACACCGTGGAGCAGTCGCTCGCTGAAAAGCACGGCAGTGTGCTGGCCGCGCCGCGCCTTCGGCCGCTGATCCGCGCGGTCGAGGTGTTCGGCTTCCACCTGGCCACTGTCGATCTGCGCCAGAGCTCGGACAAGCATGAGGCAGTGATCGCAGAGCTGCTGGCCACTGCGCGCATCGAGCCCGCCTACGCCTCGCTCGCCGAAGAGGACAAGCAGGCGCTGCTGCTCAAGCTGCTCGACGATGCGCGCCCACTGCGCGTGCCCGATGCCGACTACTCGCCGCTGGCACAGAGCGAACTCGCGATCTTCGCGGCGGCACGCGTCGCGCGTGCGCGATACGGCGCGGCGGCCATCCGCCACTACATCATCAGCCACACCGAAACGGTGAGCGACCTGCTCGAAGCGCTGCTGCTGCAAAAGGAAGTGGGCCTGCTGCGCGGCAAGATGGACAGCAACGCCACTTGCGACCTGATCGTGGTGCCGCTGTTCGAAACCATCGAAGACCTGCGCAACGCCGCACCCATCGTGCGGGCGTTCTATGCACTGCCGAACATCCAGGCTCTCGTCGAACGCTCGGGCGGCGAGCAGGACGTGATGCTGGGCTACAGCGACAGCAACAAGGACGGCGGCATCTTCACCAGCAACTGGGAGCTCTACCGCGCCGGCATTGCGCTGGTGTCGCTGTTCGACGAACTCAACAAGAAGAAGAAATCGAACCCGATCCGCCTGCGCATGTTCCATGGCCGCGGCGGCACAGTGGGCCGTGGCGGCGGCCCGAGCTACCAAGCGATCCTTGCACAGCCTCCGGGCACGGTTCGCGGGCAGATCCGCCTTACCGAACAGGGCGAAGTCATCGGCTCGAAGTACGCGAACCGCGAAATCGGCCGGCGCAACCTCGAGACACTGGTGGCCGCCACCCTCGAAGCCACGCTGCTGCCGCAGGCCAAGTCGGCGCCCGCCACATTCCTCTCGGCAGCCGCGGAGCTATCGACTGCGAGCATGGCGGCCTACCGCAAGCTGGTCTACGAAACCCCGGGCTTCGGCGATTACTTCTTCGGCTCCACGCCGATCCGCGAGATTGCCGAACTGAACATCGGCTCGCGTCCTGCCTCGCGCAACCCGAGCCACAAGATCGACGACCTGCGCGCGGTGCCATGGAGCTTCAGCTGGGGCCAATGCCGGCTCACCATTCCGGGCTGGTTCGGCTTTGGCTCAGGCGTGGAGCAGTTCCTGGCGTTGGCCGAAACGCCGGCCGCACGCAAGGAACGCGTCGCGCTGTTGCGCCGCATGTATGCGCAGTGGCCTTTCTTTCGCACGCTGCTGTCCAACATGGACATGGTGCTTGCCAAGAGCGACCTCGCGCTGGCCTCGCGCTACGCCGAACTCGTGACCGACCGCAAGCTGCGCCAGAAAGTCTTCTCGATGATCGACACCGAATGGCATCGCACCTCGGACGCGCTCACCCTTATCACCGGTGCCAAGCAAAGGCTGGAGGGCAATGCCGAAATGCAGCGCTCGGTGCGCCACCGCTTTCCCTACATCGATCCGCTGCATCACCTGCAGGTCGAACTGATGCGCCGCTATCGTGCGGGCGAAGGCGGCGAGCGGTTGCAGCGCGGCATCCACATCTCCATTAACGGGGTCGCGGCCGGCCTGCGCAACACGGGCTGATGCGAGTGAATCCAACGGCAAGCGCTCGTTCATGAGCACCATTCAGTCCCGCCGCAAACTCATCGTCATCATCCTGCTGTGCGTGGCGATAACGGGAGCACTCGTGCGGCACTACGCCGAGCGAGGGTCGACCACGCGGGACATCGGCACGCTGCTGATGGTGCTGTGGGTCCCCATCATCGGTAACGTCATCGGCTGGCTCATTGGCAAGATTCCGCGGCGCGCGCCGCCGGCCGAGCCGGTGAGCTTTGATGCGGCGGGCGCGTTCACGCCGCACCTTCGCATCGAACTCACGCTGCGGCCGACGGCACTGCTGTCGCACAACGTGCCGCTGTCCGCGGGCGAATACCGCTGCACGCTGGTGGTCGGCAACCAGGGCTTCTCGGCGCGGTGGTTCGTGCCGCAAGGTGCGGTGCTCGAACGGGGAGCGCCGCACGCGCTAGACGTCGAGCTGCTGACGCCCGACACGGCCAAAGCGCACTTTCCAGAGGGTGAGGTCTTTCGTGTGCTGGTAGGCGACTCGTTCATTGCGGACGGGCGGGTGCTGCAACCACGCATCTGACGCCAACGCCGAGAGGGGAGCAACGCAAAAGGGTCGATTGTTCGCCCTGGGGAAACTGACTACTGCCCGCGCGGCCCTTTGTGAAAGGCCCATCCGCTTCGACACTGGACGGCCTTTCGCAACAAGTGTTGGCCGCACGCTTTGCCGGCACGATCCCAGGACCTTTCTTCCCATGATGAATTCACCCAGCAGCAACCCCTGCGTCGACGATCTGGTGCATGACAAGCCCGCCAAGGCCACCCGCTCCACGCGATCGGCCTGGTTGGCCGTCGCCTCGATTGCGGTCGGCACCTTCGCGGTGGTGTCGACCGAGTTCATGCCCATTGGCCTGTTGACGGACATCGCGCGCGGCCTGAACGTCTCGGACGGCACGGCCGGCCTCATGATCACGATGCCCGGCGTGCTTGCCGCCTTCGCCGGGCCCGGGCTGATCGTTGCTTCGGGTCGCCTCGACCGGCGCACCGTGCTGATCGCGCTCACCACCTTGCTGATTGCCTCGAACCTGCTCGCCGCCTTTGCGCCCAACTTCGCCACCATGCTGGTCGCGCGCCTGATGCTGGGACTGTGCGTGGGTGGCTTCTGGACCTTTGCACCTGCCGCGGCCACGCAGCTGGTGCCCGATGCCTCCAAGGCGCGGGCCATGTCGCTGGTGCTGGCGGGCGTGTCCGCGGCCACCGTGCTCGGCGTGCCCGCGGGGTCGTTTCTTGGCACGCTGTTCGGCTGGCGCGCTTCCTTCGCGGTGACCGGTGCGCTCGCGGCGCTGGTGCTGGTGGTGCAGCTGTGGCTGCTGCCTGCGATACCACCGGTGCGCGCCATCGGTGCGCGCGACCTGCTCACGCCGTTGACGCGGCGCATGGCGCAGGTCGGCCTGCTCGCGGTGCTGTTCTTCATTGCCGGCCACTTCGCGGCCTACACCTACCTGAAGCCGCTGCTGCAGCAGGTGTTCGGACTGGCGCCAAACTCGGTCTCCACGCTGCTGCTGGTGTACGGCGCGGTGGGATTCATCGGCACCTTCATCGGCGGCAGCCTGGTGGCGCGCAGCGTACGCGGTACCACCCTGCTGGCGGCGCTGATGCTTGCAACGGCGCTGCTGCTCTCCACAGTGATCGGCAGCGGCTTCGTGGCTGGCGCGGTGGTGGTCTTCATCTGGGGCGTGGCCTTCGGCCTGATCCCGGTGGCGCTCACGGGCTGGATGATGGAAGCGGTGCCCGACGCACCCGAGGCCGGCCAGGCGCTGCTCGTGAGCGGCTTCCAGGTGGCGATTGCTTCGGGCGCGTTGATCGGTGGCGTCACGGTCGACAATTACGGCATCTCGAGTGCGATGGTGCTCAGCGGCGTGCTGGTGCTGATTGCCGCGCTCATCGTCGGGACGCTGGGCCGCGCGCGTGGCGGTGCAGCGGCACTGGCTGCTTTGTCGGCAAAGTAAGCGGCGCGGCTGGCGCGCCGCTTCGGCTACTCGCCCAGCAACTCGCCGATCGGCTGCAGGTCTTCGACCCGGTCGCAGATCGACTTGACCACCATGGTGATGGGGATGCCCAGCAGCAGCCCCCAGACGCCCCACAGCCAGCCCCAGAAGATCACACCAACGAACACGGCCACGGGGTTCATGCGGCTGGTGCGGCTGGTGAGCCAGGGCACCAGCAGGTTGCCGACGAGGGTGTGGATGACCAGCGAGGTGCCGGCCACCAGAAGGCCCATTTCGATGGTGTTGAACTGCACGAAGGCCACCAGCCCCGCGGCGGACATGACGATCACCGAACCGATGTACGGCATGAGATTGGTCACCGCTGCGACGATGCCCCAGACGGCGGCGTTGTCCAGCCCGATGTACCAGAACGCAAGCCCGGTCGCGACGCCGACCAGCGCGCTGGTGAGGATCTGCACCAGCAGATAGCGTTCGATGTTCTGGGTGATGTCGTCCAGCACGTGCACGGTGATCTTTTTCTTCTCCAGGCTAGGACCGGTGATTTTGATCAGCTTGCGGCGGAAGGTGTTGCCGGAACACAGTGCAAAGAAGGTGAGAAAGGCCACCAGGGTGAGCTGACCTACGGCGGCGAGCAGCCCGACGGTGCCGCTCCACAGGTACTCGCGCACGTTGAACGGCGGCCGCTCGATGATCACGCGCGCCACGCCCTTGCGCGCCGCGACGCGGGCGGAGTTCTCCTCGGCCGCGCGTTCGAGCTGTGCGGCCGCCTGCTGCACGCTGTCCAGCGGCGTGGCGGCGGCGTTCTTGTCGCTGCGCGCGGCCTGGCGCAGCTTCTGCGCGGCCACCGGCAGGGCGTCGAGAAGCTCCGAGGCGCTGCTCGACAGCGAATAGCCGGTCCAGCCCAGCCCGCCGCCCAGGCCCAGCAGGATCACCGCCGCACCGATCCAGCGCGGTACCTTCCAGCGCTCGAGCACGTCGACCAGCGGCGACAGCGCGTAGCTCAAAAGCAAGCTCAGCATCAGCGGAATGAAAACCGCTGCCGCCCACCGCAAGGCGAAGACACCGGCCAGCACGGCGAGCACCACCAGCGCTGCGCTGCGCACGTCGACCGGCATGTGCAGCAGCACACGGTCGGGCTCGGGCTTGGCCTCTGGTTTGGCTTCGGGCTTTACTTGGGGCTCCGGCGCCGCAGCTGCCGGCAGCGGCTCTGGCACGGGTTCGGGAGGCAGTTCCGGCGGAGGCTCCACGGCTTCCGGGGCCTCTTGCACCGCCGCATCCTGGCCGGCTGTCTTCTTGTCGTCGCTCATCGCGGTTCCTTCAGCACTTCGCGCACTGCAGCCAATTGCCGCCGCGACACCGCGACGGGTTCGGGGACCGCGTCGAGCCGCAAGGCCCAGCCTTCGGCGTCTTCCCCGTCGTCGTATTTCTCGAGCGCGCGAATGGCCGAGCGCGCCACCAGCGCGTTGCGGTGCACCCGCAAAAAGCGCCCCGGATACCGCTCCTCGAATTCATTCAAAGAAGCGTCCAGGATGTGGCTGCGCGAGGCGGTACGCACCGTGAGGTACTTGTACTCCGATTTCAGGTAGAGCACTTCCGACAGCGGCACCCGCTCGGCGCGGCCGCGGTCCTGGATGAGCACGCTTTCCTGCAGGGCGTTCGCCTGCAGGGCGCCCCGCTCCTTGAGAAAGCGCTCCGCCTTCTGCAGCGCCTGCTGCAGCCGCTCGGCGCGAACTGGCTTGGTCAGGTAGTCGACCGCGTCCAGGTCGAAGGCCGTGACGGCATGGGCCGCATGGGCGGTCACGAACACCACGGCCGGCGCATCGGTCCGGTCACGCAACGCGCGCGCCACCTCGATGCCATCGACGCCGGGCATGTGCACGTCGAGCAGCACCAGGTCGATCGCCAAGCTCTGCAGGTGTTGCAGTGCTTCGGCGCCCTGCGCGGCCTCGGCCACCACCTCGGCAGCGGGCGACTGGCAATCGCGCAGCAGGGTTCGCAGGCGCGAGCGGGCCAGGGCTTCGTCGTCGACGATCAGGGTCTTGAGGGTCATGGTTCGGCGGGAATGGCAATGCGTACGCGGTAGTTCTTCTGATCCATGCCGGCGCTGAACTGCATCTGCATGTCGTGCAGCAGCCGCAGCCGGTCGCGCACGTTGGCCAGCGCAATGCCATGGCCGCGCGGCAAGGGCTCGTCGGCCCAGCGCAGGGGCGGCAGGCTGTTGACCACTTCGATCACCACCACGCTGCCGCGGCGCTCGGTGCGGATGCGCAGCTTGGCACCATCGGGGCTGGGCTCCACGCCGTGCTTGATGGCGTTCTCCACCAGCGGCTGCAGCAAAAGGGGCGGCAGCCGGGCATTGCTGGCGGCGGCGTCCAGGTCCCAGCGGATGCGTAGTCGGTCGCCAAAACGCACCTGCTCGATGGCCAGGTAGCGCTCGGCCAGCGCGATCTCGTCGGCCAGCGTGCCAGATTCGCCCGGATCGGCCAGCGCCTGTCGAAACAGCTCGGCCAAGTCTTCCAGCATGGTCTCGGCCTTGGCGGGCTCCTCGCGCACCAGGGCAATGGCGCTGTTGAGGGTGTTGAACAGAAAGTGCGGCTGGATGCGCGACTGCAGCTCCTCGAGCCGCGCCGTGGTGGCGGCCGGCGTCTGGCCGCGCGCGCGCAGCACCATCGCCGCCATCACCAGCCCCGCGATGAAGGCGCCTGCCACCGCACTGGCCAGCCACGGCGCCGTGCCCATCACGCCGGTGAGCCGCAGCAGGCCGCAGCCATACAGCGATGAAACCCCGCCGAGCGCGGCACCCGCCGCGTATTGCGCCTGCCGGGGCAGCCGCCCGAGCGGCTTCTTGAGCCCGCAAGCCGCCACCAGCCACAGCAAGGTGGCCGGCAGGGCGCCCCCGGTGACGGTGGCGGTCTGCACCAGCCATTCCGCGGGCGACGACGAGACGAAGAGCGTGGCGGTCGCCACCAGCGCCTCCACGAAGAGCACCGTGCGCAGCACCACGCCGATCTGGCAGGCGTCGAACAGCCCCATGCTGCCGCGCGCAGGCAAACGCCCTCTTTCCGGCGGGGCCGAAGGCGTGGGGGTGGAGCTGGCCGATAAAATCGCCGGGTTGCGCATCACAGATACATTGGGTAACCAACCCATTATTGCCTCTCCAACGGTTCCCATGACTCAAAACCAACTCGACAAGAAATCCGAAGCCTGGTCGGCCCTGTTCTCCGAACCCATGAGCGACCTCGTGAAGCGCTACACCGCGAGCGTGTTCTTCGACAAGCGTCTGTGGCAGGCGGACATCGAGGGTTCTTTGGCGCATGCCGGCATGCTGGCCGCGCAGGGCATCATCGCCGCGCAGGACCACGCCGAGATCGAACGTGGGATGGCGCAGATCCGCAGCGAAATCGAATCGGGCGCCTTCGAGTGGAAACTCGACCTGGAAGACGTGCACCTGAACATCGAGGCCCGCCTGACCCAACTCGTGGGCGACGCCGGCAAGCGCCTGCACACCGGCCGCAGCCGCAACGACCAGGTCGCCACCGACGTGCGTCTGTGGCTGCGCGGCGAAATCGACCTGATTGCCGAACTGCTCGTCGCGCTGCAAGTCTCTTTGGTGGACATCGCCGAGAAGAACGTCGAGGTCATCCTGCCCGGCTTCACGCACCTGCAGGTGGCGCAGCCGGTGAGCTTTGGCCACCACATGCTGGCCTACGTGGAAATGTTCAGCCGCGACGCCGAGCGCCTGCAGGACGTGCGCAAACGCGTCAACCGCCTGCCGCTGGGCGCCGCCGCGCTGGCCGGCACCAGCTACCCGCTGGACCGCGAGCTGGTCGCCAAGACACTGAAGATGGACGGCGTGTGCCAGAACAGCCTGGACGCCGTGAGCGATCGCGACTTTGCCATCGAGTTCACCGCCGCGGCCAGCTTGTGCATGGTGCACATCAGCCGCATGAGCGAGGAACTCATTCTCTGGATGAGCCAGAACTTCGGCTTCATCCAGATTGCCGACCGCTTCACGACCGGCTCTTCGATCATGCCGCAGAAGAAGAACCCCGACGTGCCAGAGCTCGCGCGCGGCAAGACCGGCCGCGTGGTCGGCCACCTGATGGCGCTCATCACCTTGATGAAGGGTCAGCCACTGGCTTACAACAAGGACAACCAGGAAGACAAGGAGCCGCTGTTCGACACCGTCGACACGCTCAAGGACACGCTGCGCATCTTTGCCGAGATGATCGGCGGCATCACCGTGAAGCCCGAGGCCATGGAAGCCGCCGCCCTGCGCGGCTACGCCACCGCCACCGACCTGGCCGACTACCTCGTGAAGAAGGGCCTGCCCTTCCGCGACGCGCACGAGACCGTGGCCCATGCGGTGAAAGCGGCCACCTCGCACAAGGTCGACCTTGCGGAACTGCCGCTGGCCGTGCTGCAGCAGTTCAATCCGAAGATCGAGAAGGACGTGTACGACGTGCTGAGCCTGCGCGGATCGCTCAACGCGCGCAACATCTTGGGCGGCACCGCACCGGCGCAGGTCAAGGCGCAGATCGCGCGCCATCGCGCACGCCTCGCCTGATCGAAAGCGCCGCTTGTTCTACGCCATCCCGCTCGAGAACAAACCGAGCTGGCGCAATCCACCGTGGATGACGGTGCTGCTGATCCTTGTGAACATGATCGTGTTCTGGGGACCGCAGCGCAGCGAAGAAAAGGCCGACGAGCGTGCGGCCCACTACTACGCGCACAGCGTGCTGCCCGAGCTGGAGCTGCCGCCCTTCGTGGCCTGGCTCGAGGAAACGCGCTCGCCCCGCGCCAAGTCCGCCAGGCGGCTCTTGGCGCATGAGGAAACAGGGCTGCTGCTCGACGGCATGCAGCGCGAAGAGGCGTTCCTGCAGAAACTGCGGTCTGATGCTGTCGTCACGCCCGCCAACCCGCGCTATGCCGAGTGGAAGCGCGACCGCCAGCAGTACGAATCGATGCGGCCCGCGCCGTTCACTGAACACTGGGCGCAGGACTACACGAAGGACGCCGAATTCAAGCCTTGGACCTGGGTCACCGCGGCCTTCCTGCACGGCAGCACGGGGCACCTGCTGGGCAACATGCTGTTCCTCTTCCTGTTCGGGTTCTCGGTCGAGCTGGCGTTGGGCCGGGGCACCTACCTGAGCTTCTACATCCTGGGCGCGGTGGGCGCGTCGATGCTGGCCGACTGGGCCTATGCGGGCAAGGGCACCTACGGCCTCGGCGCCTCGGGCGCGGTGTCGGCGCTCATGGGCATGTATGCCGTGATGTACCGGCTGCGGCGCATCCGGTTCTTCTACCAGCTCTTCTTCTATTTCAACTACGTCACTGCGCCGGCCCTGCTGCTGCTGCCGGCCTGGATCGCCAACGAGCTGCTCCAGCACCTGGTGGGCGGCCAGGGCATCGCCTACATGGCCCATCTGGGCGGCCTGCTGGCGGGCGCCACGCTGATGGCCTGCGCCATGGCATTGGGACGGGTGAAGACGCCCGAGACCGTGGCCTCCGAGCAATCGGCCGACAACGGCGACTTCAACCGGCACGTGGCCGCGGCACGTCGGCTGGGCGCTGCCATGAAGTTCGAGGCAGCCACGGCCGAATGGCGCGCTGCCGCCGCACTGCGCCCCGGCGACACCGACACGCTGCGTGCCTGGTTCAACACCGCGCGGCTGCAGCCCGCAGGCGAAGATTTTCATCGGGCCGCGCGCCGCATCTTCCGGCTGCCAGGCACCGATCCGGACACCCTGGAACTGCAGCACGCCAGCTACAAGACCTACCTCGACCAGGCCAAGCCGGGCGCACGGCTCAAGCCCGACGACATGGCGCGCCTGGCACGCCGCTTCACGCGCGTGCGCCAGTTCCAGGATGCCGACAAGCTGTGCCGCGTGTTGTTGAAGACCGCGCCCGACCATCCCGAGCTGGCCGACACCCTGTCGGTCTGCGCCAATGGCCTGCTGCATGCCGGTGAGCGCGACATGGCTGTCGGCTGGCTGCCGCACCTGCTGCGGATCGCGCCCAACGACATGGTGACGCGCGCCCTCGAGCGCGCTTGATCAGCCAGGCAACCTAGGCGGTCGGCCGCAGCAGCCAGCGCACTTCCTGCGTCTGCTCGCTGTCCGGAAAGCGCGATTCAAGCGTCGTCAAGATAGGCTGCGCCATGTCGGTGCGGCCGAGGCCCTGCACCAGCACCCGGGCCGCCAGTTCATAGGCTTGCGGAATGGCCGCATGCCCGCGAAACCGCCGGTCGAAGCCCGACAGCAGCGCCAGCGCGGCATGCGCATCGCCGTTGCGCCACTCGGCCTTGGCCAGCGACATCACCGTGGGTGCATCGTCGAGGACAAAAGCCTTGTCCTTCTCGCGGCAGGCCTTGAAGACCTTGAGCGCTTCGGACGCGAGATCTCGCTGCAGCAGCAGCGGAACGTAGCGTCGCGCATGGTCGAGCAAGGTGGCCGCCTTGTCGGGCGAGAGCAGCAGCACGCGGTGGTAGCGGCGCTGCGCCGCCAGGTCGTCGGCCGGTGCCACGCGCTGCGCTTCATAGGCCACGCCCAGCGCGCCGGCAACGTCTCCGTCGGTGACCAGCTGCGCCACTTCGGCGTCGGTGCGCTGGGCGGCGATCTGCTCGGGCGTGCGGCGGTCCACCGGCGCGCCGTCGTCCACGCCGCCGCCGGGCAACAGGTCGATGCCGAAGGCGTCATGGTGCTGGAACATCACATAGCCCAGCAGGCTCGCCATCACCCAGCCGAAGTAGATGAACGCGAAATTGGCAATCGGCAGCACGATGACGCCATTGATCATCGGCAGCAGCACGCCGATCGCGATCTGCGCCCCCGTGCTCAGCAGGAACAGGAAGAAGCACAGCAGCGCGTAGGGCCAGCCGATGATGCGCATCGCATCCATCACGTGGCCAGGGTTCATGGCCTGGAAGAAGCTGGCCGACTGCACCAGCACGATCACCGCGGCCGGAAAGGTGAACGAGACCACGAACAGCGCCACGGTCCCGAGCACGGGTGAGAACCACGCCAGCCATCCGATCAGCGCGCCCTGCACCACCGAAATGGCGAACAGCTTCCACGGCAGGTTGGCCCAGTCCTCATCCAGCTCGCGCGGAAAATCGGCCGATTGCCGGATGCCGCGCGAACCGAGCGCAGTCACCTTGAAGCCATAGCGGCTTGCCGCCAGTACGATGCCCAGCTCGATCAGCAGCAGCGAGAGCCCCGGGTGCAGAAAGGGAATGACCTCGAACAGCAGGCTGCAGAACGCGAGCGCCAGGCCGTACATCAAGGGCCGCAGCTGGAACGGAAACGCGAAGAAGCTGTTGAGGCGGTGCCAGAACGGCGGCGGTGGCGGGAGCGAATCGTTGGCGGGCATGATGCGAGCCCGTTTACTTGAAGAAGTCGCTCTGGCTCATGGCGCCGCGCCCGCCAAGGCGCACCACCGTGACGTCGTCTCCGCGCACGAGCCGCATCTTGCCCAGTTCGCGCTCCAGCCGCTGCGTGAAGCTGCTCTTGAACTGCATCGCGGCCTCGCCCATCTTCAGCACGCTGGTACCTTCCACGGTGGCGCTCTTGCGGTCGCTCGCAATCTGGACGCTGTCGATGTGGTATTCGTACTCGATGGTGAGAATGCCGCCCATGGCCTCGCCCACCGTCTCGAACATCTTGAAGGTCTTGCGCACGGAATCGCAGGCCTGTTCGCGGTCGCTGGTGGTCTCCTGCGTGCGGCCCATCATGACCGTCTTGCTCTGGATGACGGCCTTCTTGCTAAGCTGCTCGCACAGCTTCTCCGCGTCGCGCGAGTAGATGGCGTGCGCCTCTTTCTCGTAGTACTGGCGCACCATGGTTTCGTCGAGCTTGCGCCCGCCGATAAAGAAATACCACGCGCCCACGCAGAGCGCGACAACGATCGCAATTTGCTTCATTCCCGCCCCGCACCTTGGTGCGCCCCGCTCCGATTTTGCGAGGCAGTATACGTTGCCGATTGTTTCCTGAGGGCGGCGGGCGGGGCTTCGCAACCGAGGAATTGAATCCGCCCGCACGGCTCGGCCGTACCTTTTTCATGCAGGCCAATGCCCAGAGCTGCAGCGACTCGTCGCCCCTTGCGGCTGCCTGCGTCAGAATCCGATGTCCACGCCGTCCCGGCCCTGGCCGTTACGCTGGAAGCCAAGGGCGGCGTGCCACCGGGCAGCGGTCCGAAGGGTCCCGTTGTGTTCAAGGGCGCCCTCATTGAGAAAACCATCTGATCTGCTTCTTGTTGTCTTCCCGATGCCGCCTTCGATGAAATCCGCGCTGCTCGCCGCCGCACTACTGACGGCAGCGCTTGCCTCGCATGCCCAGACCGCGTCGGCCGCCTTCCCTTACGAGGCGGACGGCGCCACGGCCGCAGACGCTTCCTCCGAATACCTTGCCGCAAAGGCGCGCTGGCACAACGAGCTCGCCGCCTTCGCCCGGGCCGACCAGCAGCAGTTCCCACCACCCGGCGGCGTGGTGTTCGTGGGCAGCTCCACCGTGCGCATGTGGAAGAACCTCTCGCAGGATTTCCGCCAGGTGCCCGGCATCGTCAACCGCGGCTTCGGCGGTTCGACCATGGCCGACTGCAGCCTGTTCGCGCGCGACCTGGTGGTGCGCTACAAGCCGCGGCAGGTGCTGGTGTACGCTGGCGACAACGACCTGGCCGAGGGCCGCACGCCGCTGCAGGTGCTCGAAAGCTTTGCGCGATTTGCCAATGCGGTGCGCGCCGAGTTGCCCAACACGCGCATCAGCTTCATCTCGGTCAAGCCGAGTCCCTCGCGCGAGCACCTGATGCCGCTGATCCGCGAAACCAACAACGTGATTTCCGCCTACCTCAACCGCTTGCCCGACAGCGAATACATCGACGTCTTCACGCCCATGCTCGGCGCCGACGGCCGGCCGCGGCCGGAACTGTTCCGCGGCGACCGGCTGCACCTGACCGACGAGGGCTACCGGCTGTGGCAGTCGATCATCGCGGCACGCCTGCCAGCAGCGGGCCCGGCCATTTCGTCGGTGCCGATGCCTATGCCGCTACCGATGACCTCGCCGGCGGCTCCGCCGCCCTGACGCGCCTTCTCAGGCCCGCGCCGGCTCCGTGGGCATATCGTCCGCCGGCGGCGGCAGGTCGGCCCCGCGCGTGAAGCGCGCCACTGCGTACATGCCCGCGAAGACCGTGAGCAGCAGCAGGCCGTCTCCCCACCAAGGCCGCGCCATCTGGTTGTCGCCATAGAAGGCCAGCACCAGCAGCACCGCCACCAGGTGCGCGCAAAACACCGGCAGCGAGGCCGAGCCCATGGCCTCCAGCCAGTGCAGGCGCGGGATCTTGCGCATGAACCACGGTCCGAAGCGAACCGCCAGAACGCCCAGCGCCACCAGGTTGACGATGCGCAGCGGCCCCAGCTGCCATTTGTCGAACAGCAGGTTCAGTTCCACGTCGCCACCGAACGGCGCCTGGCCGTTGATGCCGTGGTGGCGCCACCAGAACCCATAGAGCGCAATGGCCAGTGCCGGCAACCACAGCCAGGCCGGAAAGCGCAGCGGACGCGCCTCGGGCTGGTTGCGGCTGGCGCCCAGGCACAGGCCCGAAAACCACAGGAACTGCCATGCATAGGTGTTGAAGGCGCCCATTTCGTGGAATGGCACCGGCAGCCCCAGGTGGCGCTGCGCCAGCTCGTAGATCCATTCGCTCAGGCCGAACTGCGCCAGCGCCCACAGCGTCGCGCTGGCGCCCATCACCAGCATCCAGCCGTGGCGCATGGCAAAGGCCAGCACCCAGGGGCTCATCAGCATGAAGAAGATGTACATCGGCAAGATGTCGAGCAGCGGGGGCTCGTAGATGAGCAGCAGGCCGAACAGGAAGCCGGCGCGTGGCTCCGCGAGGTAGTAGGACACCAGGTTCTTCACCGCCGGCTGGTCGATGTGCAGCCCCAGCGCCGCGATCACGGTAAACAGAAACAGCAGAATCGCCGCCTGGCAGAGATACACCTTGACCACGCGCCGCCAGAACGCCTGGCGCATCGAGTCGACGCCGCGCACATGGCCGATGCGGCTGTAGACCAGCCCGGCCACGAAGGCCGACAGCAGCACGAAGCCTTCCGCGGCCGAAACAAAGCCGAAGGGCTGGCCCAGAGGGTCGGTGAGGCGTGTCGGCAAATGGGTAACGGTCATCAGCACGAGCATCAGCCCGCGCAATGCGTCTATTTCCCAGTAGCGTTTCATCGGTCGGCGGCGAGGTCTTGGTGGCGGTCCGCGCGGCGCACGCACGACGGTGCCGATTGTATGAAGTCGCGGCGAGGCATATGGCGACTGGCACAGCCGAACCGCCTTGCAAATCGGCTACGCTGCGCGTGCTTCAAGGTGGAGAAAAAAATTGAAAAGAACCATTCCAGCATTGCTTCTGGCCGGCAGTGCCTTTTTTGCCGCGCCGGGCCATGCCCTCCAGATCACCAGCCTGACGCCGCAAGGCGAAGTGGCACGCGTGCGACAGATCGTTGCCAAGTTCGACCAGCCGGCCGTCAATTTCGGTGACCCGAAGGCGCCCGCGCCGCTCGCGGTGAGCTGCTCCGACGCGCAAGCCGGCAAGGGAACGGGGCGTTGGACCGATGCGAAAGCCTGGGTCTACGACTTCGAGAACGACCTGCCGCCCGGCGTGCGCTGCACCGTCACGCGCATCCCAACCTTCAAGCCTGCTTCGGGCGGCGAGCTGACTGGACCCGATCGCTATCAGTTCAATAGCGGAGGCCCGTTCGTGCGAAATTTCATGCCGGGCAGCTACGAACGAATCGACGAACAGCAGATGTTCGTGCTCGAACTCAACGGCGCCGCCACCCTGGAAAGCGTGCGCCAGAACGTCTGGTGCGCGGCCGATGGCGTCGGCGAACGCATCCCCGTCAAACTGCTCGACGGTGAGCAGCGCGCGGGCCTTCTCAAGGCCTTCGGCCGCGACAAGGACGCCGCCAAGGACCCGCTGCGCTTCATTGCGCTGCAATGCAACCGCACGCTCACGCCCGGCAGCAAGGTGCAGATCGTCTACGGCAAAGGCGTGGCAACGCCCTCGGGTGTGGCCAACAACGTAGAGCGCCGACTGGGCTTCCAGGTGCGCGAGCCGTTCGCCGTCTCGTTCAGCTGCGAACGCGAGAACGCGCAGGCCGCCTGCCTGCCGCTGCGGCCGATGCAGCTGCAGTTCAATGCGCCCATCACGCGCAAGCTGGCCGCGCAGATCCAGCTCAAGGGCGGCAGCAAGACGTTGGCCGCCACGCTCGAGAACGACGGCAGCAAGCCCAGCGAAGACGACGTGGTCAGCTCGGCGAGCTTCCCGCCGCCGTTCGCGGAAGACACCAAGTTCACCATCGAACTGCCCGCCAAGTTCGAGGACGCATCGGGCCGGCCGCTGGCCTCGCCCGGCACCTTTCCGCTGAAGGTGGCGACCGGCGCCATGCCGCCGCTGGCCAAGTTCGCGGCCTCGCCTTTCGGTGTGGTCGAGCGGCTGGCCGAACCCGGTACCCCGGCCATGATGCCGGTGACCGTGCGCCGCGTGGAGCCCGCACTCATGGTGCAGGCGCTCACGCCCGGCAAGGTCAGCGACATGAACCCCAAGACCGATGCTGAAATCATCGCGTGGTTTCGCAAGGTGCGCCGCTACGACAACTACACCATCTCGCGCGAACAGGCGCGCAAGGACATCAACGGCACGCTGCCGCCTGTCATCGACAAGGACGACCGCACCAGCCTGCAGACCCGCATGTTGTCCCTGCTTGCAGGCCAACCCGGCGTGAAGGCGCTCGACATGCCCAAGGCCGAGAGCGGCGATCCGCGGCCCTTCGAAGTCATCGGCATTCCGCTCACGCCCGGTTTCCACGTGCTCGAGATCGCTTCGCAGAAGCTGGGCGACGCGCTGCTCGACGAGCGCTACGGCGCGAGCCGCACGATGTACGTGCGCACCACGGCGCTGGCCACCAACCTGGCGGTGCACTTCAAGCTTGGCCGCGAGAACTCGATGGCCTGGGTCACCACGCTCGACAAGGGCAAGGTGGTGCCGAACGCCGAGGTGCGCGTGTCCGGCTGCGACGGCAAGGCCGTGGCCAGCGGCACCACCGATGCCCGGGGCATCGTCACCCTGGCAGGCATCTCGCCCGAGGCGCCCAGCTGCAACGGCCCGGACGAATACAACAGCGGCGCATGGTTCGTCAGCGCCCGCGCCAAGGACGACAAGGGCGTCGAGGACCTCGCCTTCACCTGGAGCGACTGGCAGCGTGGCATCGAGCCCTGGCGCTTCAACGTGCCCACCAACCTGCAGCCCGAGCCCGACCGCGTGGCGCACACCATCTTCGACCGCACCTTGCTGCGCGCCGGCGAAACGGTGTCGATGAAGCACCTGATCCGCACCCAGACCAGCAAGGGGTTCGGCCTGCCCGAGAACCGGCCCGACACGCTGGTGGTGACCCACACCGGCAGCGGCCAGCGCTTCACGCAGCCTCTGGCCTGGCGCAAGACGCCGACTGGCGGCCTGAGCGCGGAGAACACCTTTGCCATACCGCCGGCCGCCAAGCTCGGCGTGTACGAAGTGATGCTGCGCACCGGCAAGGGCAAGGACGCCGACAGCGGCGACTCCGAAGGCGACGGCGACGAGAGCGGCCGCAATCGCAGCTTCTCCACCGGCCAGTTCCGCGTCGAGGAATTCCGCCTGCCCGTGCTCGAAGGCCGCATTGCCCCCACCGACAAGAAGCCGCTGGTGAACGTGCTCTCGGTGCCGGCCGACGTGCAGATCAACTACGTGGCCGGAGGCGGCGCCGCCAACCTGCCGGTGCGCGTGTCGGCCATGGTGCGCGGCAAGAGCCTGAGCTTTGCCGACCATGACGCCTTCAGCTTCAACCCGCCGCGCGTACAGGCCGAGGGCGCGCAGGCGGCCGCCGCTGAGACAGCAGGCGGCGAAGAAGACATCAACAGCGCCAGCGACACCCGCGTGATTGCCGATAAGCTGCCCCTCACGCTCAACAAGGACGGCGCCGGCAAGGTCACGATCGACAAGGTGCCCAAGGTCAAGGCCGCGCGCGAGCTGCTGCTCGAGGCCACCTATGCCGATCCGAACGGCGAGGTGCAGACCATCCGCAGCACGCAGACGCTGTGGCCCGCGTCGGTCATTGCAGGCATCAAGACCGAAGGCTGGGTCTCGACGAGCCAGAAGCTCAAGTACCAGGCGCTCGCGCTCGACCTTTCGGGCAAGCCCCAGGCCGGCGTCACGCTCAACGTGCGCGCCGTGGCGCGCATCACCACCACCAGCCGCAAGCGCATGGTGGGCGGTTTCTACACCTACGACAACAAGACGGAGACCAAGGACATCGGCACCGTCTGCAGCGGCAAGAGCGATGCACGCGGCCTGCTGCTGTGCGAGTCCGAGCTGAAGGAGCCCGGCGAGGTCGAGCTGGTGGCCAGCGCCACCGACAGCGAAGGCCGCGACAGCCGCGCCGCCAGCTCGGTGTACGTCACCAAGCAGGGCGAACTCTGGTTTGGCGGCGAGGACAACGACCGCATCGACGTGCTGCCCGAGAAGAAGAGCTACCAGCCCGGTGAGACGGCCAAGTTCCAGGTGCGCAGCCCGTTCCGCTTTGCCACCGCGCTGGTATCGGTCGAACGCGAAGGCATCATCGAGACCCAGGTGGTGCAGCTCGACGGCAAGGACCCGACCGTGAGCCTGCAGGTCAAGCCCGAGTGGGGACCGAACGCCTACGTGAGCGTGCTCGCGCTGCGCGGCCGCCTGCGAGAAGTGCCGTGGTACAGCTTCTTCACCTGGGGCTTCAAGGCACCGCGCGAGTGGTGGACCGCCTTCTGGTACGAAGGCAAGGAATACGTCGCGCCCACTGCAATGGTCGACCTGAGCAAGCCCGCCTACCGCCTCGGCATGGCCGAGATTCGCGTCGGCACTCGCGCGCACCAGATCGACGTGACCGTGACCAGCGACAAGCCCAGCTACCCGGTGCGCAGCAAGGCGCAGATCACCATCTCCGCCAAGCTGCCCGACGGCAAGCCTGCGGCCGGTGCCGAAGTGGCGTTGGCCGCGGTTGACCAGGCCCTGCTAGAGCTGATGCCCAACGACAGCTGGAACCTGCTCAACGCCATGCTGCAACGGCGCAGCTGGGGCGTCTCCACCTCCACCGCGCAGATGGAAATCGTCGGCCGACGCCATTACGGGCGCAAGGCCGTGCCCGCGGGCGGCGGCGGCGGCAAGGGGCAGACGCGCGAGCTGCTCGACACGCTGCTGCTGTGGAACCCGAAGGTGGTGCTCGACGCCAACGGCCAGGCCGTGGTGACGGTGCCGCTCAACGACGCGCTCACCACTTTCAAGATCGTGGCCGTGGCCGATTCGGGCACCAGCCTCTTCGGCACCGGCCAGGCCAGCATCCAGGCCACGCAAGACTTGCAGATCATCAGCGGCCTGCCGCCGCTGGTGCGCGAGGACGACCAGTTCCGCGCCCAGATCACGCTGCGCAACACCACGCAAAAACCCATGAAGGTGGAAGCCACGCCGCGCGCCACGCTGCTCACACTGGAGACGCAGACGGTGGACATCCCGGCCGGCGAAGCGCGTGAAGTCGCATGGACCGTGACCGCACCCGCGCAGCTCGCGCAGACGCGTGCCGAAGCCATCCTGTGGGAGATCGAGGCGAAAGACACGCTCGGCGGCGCACGCGATGCGCTCAAGGTGCGCCAGCGCATCGTGCCCTCGGTGCCGCTCACGGTGCAGCAGGCCACGCTGGTGCAGGTCGATGGCCCCTTCACGCTCGACGTGGCACCGCCCGCCGACGCCCTGCCCGGCCGCGGCGGCCTGAAGCTTTCTCTGCAACCCAAGCTCGCCGAAGGCCTGCCGGGCGTGCGCGACTGGTTCGCCAACTACCCCTTCGCCTGCCTCGAACAGAAGACCAGCAAGTCGGTCGGCCTGCGGGACGCGAAGATGTGGCAGGGCGTGCTGGCCCAGCTGCCGACCTACCTGGACAGCGACGGCCTGGCCAGCTACTTTCCGCCGCGCGACGGCGAGTCCAACCGCGGCAGCGACATCCTGACCTCCTACCTGCTCGCGGCAACGCATGAGGCGGCGGCGCTGAACCCGGCCTTTGCGCTGCCCGACGAAGCGCGCGCGCCAATGGAATCCGGCCTCATCGCTTTTGTCGAAGGCCGCATCCAGCGCGAGTTCTGGAGCCCGCGCAAGGACCTGGACGTGCGCAAGCTCGCCGCGCTCGAGGCCCTGTCGCGCTACGGCACGGCCAAGGGCAGCATGCTCGGCAGCATCACCATTGCGCCGAACCAGTGGCCCACCGGCGCCGTGATCGACTGGCTCAACATCCTGAAGCGCGTGCAGGACGTGCCGCAACGCCAGCAGCGGCTGGATGAAGCCAACAACGTGCTAAAGGCGCGCCTGTCGTACCAGGGCACCAAGCTGGTCTTCAGCACCGAGCAGGATGACTACTGGTGGTGGCTCATGACCAACGGCGACGTCAACACCGCGCGGCTCCTGCTCAGCGTAATGGACGATCCGGCCTGGAAGGACGATATCGGCAAGCTGGCCAACGGCTTCATCGGACGCCAGCAGAACGGCGCCTGGCACACCACCACCGCCAACCTGTGGGGCGGGCTCGCACTCGAAAAGTTCTCCAAGGTGTTCGAAAGCACGCCGGTGGCCGGCGTCACCGCCGCCACGCTGGGTGCCGTGAAGGCCCAGGTCGACTGGCGCAACGTCACGCGCGTGAAGACCACCGACGCGGCCGGTGCACCGAACCAGGCCACTTTCTATGGCGCGCCTGCTTCGCCGGGCAACCTGAAGAACAACACCATGTTCATGCCCTGGGCTGCATCACCCACCGGCGCACCGGTGCGCGACACTCTGCTTGTCACCCAGCAAGGCACCGGCAAGCCATGGCTCACGATGCAGTCGATTGCCGCAGTGCAGTTGAAGGCGCCGTTCGCTGCGGGATATGCCATCAAGAAGACCATCACGCCGGTCGAGCAGGCCACGGCGGGCAAGTACACACGCGGCGACGTGCTGCGCGTGACCGTCGAGGTGAACGCCAGCGCGGACATGACCTGGGTCGTGGTGAGCGACCCGATTCCGGGCGGCGCCACCATCCTGGGCAGCGGCCTGGGCCGCGACTCGCAGATTGCCACGCAAGGCGAAAAGAAGTCGGGCGCCGGCTGGCCGGCGTTCGAGGAGCGCAGCTTCGAGGCCTTCCGCAGCTACTACGAATACCTGCCCAAGGGTGTGGTCAAGGTCGAGTACACCGTGCGTCTGAACAACGTGGGCGACTTCGCGCTGCCGCCGAGCCGCGTCGAGGCGATGTATGCGCCGGAGATGTTCGGCGAGACGCCGAATGCGCGCGTGAAGGTGGAAGCTGCGAAGTAAGGCTTGGCGGGGGTTGCTTTTCTATGCAGCCCCCGCTGTCGCAAGCGCCCGTTGGTACACGGCAAGGTTCTCATCCGAGAAGCAGCAGAACGTGACCTCCTGCACGCTTGTGCCTGCCGCCAGCGCCGACTGAACCGTGGCCACCGCGATGGGCGCTGCGAGTTCGATCGGGTAGCCGTAGATGCCCGTGCTGATCGATGGAAACGCGACCGTCCGTGCGCCGCACTGCGCTGCGATTTCCATCGACTTCCAATAGCACGATGCGAGCATTTCGGGCTCGCCATTCGAGCCGCCGCGCCAGAACGGCCCGACGGTGTGAATGACGAACCGGGCCGGAAGCCGATAGCCCTTGGTCAGCTTGGCGTCGCCGGTCTTGCAACCCCCCAGCAGGCGGCACTCATGCACGAGCTCGGGTCCGGCCGCGCGATGGATGGCGCCATCGACGCCGCCACCGCCCAGCAGCGAAGAATTTGCCGCATTGACGATCGCATCGACCCTCAGCGTGGTGATGTCGCCGCGAATGGCACGAAGAGCTTTCTGCATGGTGTGGCCCCTAGGCACGGATCAGACCACAGGCGCGGTGAACGCGATGAGCTTGCCCATGTTGCTGACGAAGCTCGCCACCGTGATCCCCTGCGGCTGCTCCTTCTTCACGTAAGGCTCGATCAGCGGCGGGTCCGCCGGATCGTAGGGCGAGGTGTCGAATACATCGCCCACGTGCTTGCTGCGATAGGCATCGCCCGTGTACGGCGTGGTGGGCCCATCGCCCTTGTAGGGGTTGGTCACGGCCGACAGCGGCGTGAGCCAGTAGCCCTTCGGGTCGAGCTTGTCCATTACCGCCACCGCATCCGTCGCGGTCACGGTAGGGCTGGTCATCACGCGGTCGGCGAACAGGTCGGCAAAGTCCACCTCGCGTAGCGAGAAGTACTTTGGCAGCGGCCTTTGCTCTCCGTGCAGCAGCGGAGACGCCGCAACCATCTGCTGGATGGCGGCGTCGCTCATGCCGTTGAGCTGGGCGTAGGTCTGGCGCATGCCCGCGATGTCGATGCTGCGGCCCGCCGAGTAGTGGCTCGGCGTGGCGCGATGGTCATGGTCGACGTAGTAGGCGCCGTTGTGGATGTTCGAGCCGTAGCGGTGCACGAAGCGCGGCTGGTTGGTGCCGAGCTCCACGAAGGTGGGATGCGTGCGCCCCTTGAGCAGCGGGTTCTCCGCGATCATGGTGTCGGTGAGCTTGCAGCTGTCCAGCCAGTCGAGCGCCTCCGGCACGCGTGCCAGGTAGCCGCGATCGCCCGTGAGGCGGAAATAGTTGAACAGCTGCTGCACGTTGGTCTGCGTGGTGTGCGTGGCAAGCGATCTCGGCTCGTAGCTGCGCGCGCCGGCGGGCTCCCCGGCCAGGCGGCCGTTCTGGTCCGTCGCTAAGTGCTGCAAGCCCCAGCCGGCCTGCGGCCCCGGCTGCTGCATGCGGCGCAGGCAGTCCATCGCGCGGGTGATGTACGGCACCAGGCTCTGGTCGCCGAGGGCCACCACGCACATCAGCAGGAACTTGATGTTCTCGCCCGCCACGTCGTCGTTGAAGGTGACGTGGCGCGTGTAGTCGCCGTCCTCCATGCCCGCCGTGGCGCCCGCGGGAAGCTGCTGCGGATTGGGCAGGGGCATCGACGAGATCGCATCGGGCGACGGCGGATAGCGCTGCGGCCAGCCGCCTTCGGCCACTCCGCCGACGAACTGCGCCTGCGTGACGAAGCCGATGGCTTTTTGCAGCGCCGCCAAAAAGCGCTGATCTTTCTTCTCCAGATACATGCGTAGCATGAACTGCGACGACACCGCCGTGCCCGCGTCGTCGAAGGTGGCGTTGCCGTAGTAGTGCTGGAACTCTTCGAGCCGCCAGCCGTTGGCGCCCACGGTGGCGTACCAGTCGCGCAGCGACGTTTCGCCGGCAAAGTCGTGGATGTAGTTCCAGCCGCCCGAGGGGTGCTGCGCCTCGATGAGCGCGAGCCCCGTGCGCTCGGCGGCGTTGTAGAAGAGTTCGTCGCCCGTCGCGTGATACGCGTCGAGCATGCAGTGCCCCGCGGTCGGCGTGCCGGGCGGCTGGATCCAGCACATGGTGCGGCGCGCCTCCATCTCGCCCCAGATGGTCGAGAAGTCCGGCATGTAGGCCCATACGTAGCCGCCGCGGTACGACACCGTTTCGTCCATGAAGCCGGCGGCGCGGCGCATCGCCTTGCGCGCCAGCACCTCGGTGCTTGGCGGCTGTTCCGGGGCTGGAGCCGGGGCCGGCGGGGGAACGGGGAACGGGGGAAAGGTGGGGCCATCTCCGCCGCCGCCTCCGCATGCGCTCAGCGCCAGCGGAGAAAGGGTCGAGATGACGAAGTTCCTGCGTTTCATCTTTTGTCTCCAGTTGTAGAGCGGTTCAGCCGCTTTGGTACTTTTCAACTCATACGATGTCCGATGAGTCACTGGAAATTCTGCCATTTCTGGCAGATCTAGCTTCAAGTTGTACGACAACTAAAGATGCAAGATGGGCTGCTTTTTTGTATGCAAATGTTTTGTAGGAAGGAGTCCGGGGCGTGCGCCCCGGAAGGGGCAGGCCAAAGAGGCCTAGCGGTAGAACGCTTCGACCCGGCCCTTCAGCTTGATCAAGAGCGGCTTGCCCTTGCGGTCCACCGTCTTGCCCGCGGGCACCTTGATCCAGCCTTCGCTGATGCAGTATTCCTCCACGTCGAGGCGTTCCTTGTCGTTGAAACGAATGCCGACGTCGTGCTCGAAAACGGCCGCCACGTGATGCGGGCTGCGCGGGTCGCAGGAGAGGTGGTCGGGAAGAGGCGGGAGAGGAGTGGCTTCTGTCATGACGCGGATGATATGGCGTCTCTCCGAAGCCCCGGCCGACGCCCTGCGCCAGCAGCTAGCGCTTCTTCTTCGTCGTTCGGGCCGCAGGCTTCGGTGCAAAGCCCAGCGACGCGCGCGCGAGCGCATCGGCCTCTTGGTTGCGGTGCCGCGGCACCCATCGCAGGTTCGCCTCCTCGAACGAACCCAGCAGCGCACGGGCATCTTCGAACAGGCCGGCCATGCGTGCGATCGGCCTCGCCCCGGGCGCGCCGAGCTGCTCGACGAGGATGCTGTTGTCGGTATAGGCCAGCACGGCCGTCGCGCCCCTTGCCTTCAGTTCTTCGAGCGCGAGCGTCAGCGCCCTCAGTTCAGCCTCGTTGTTGCAGCCAACGGCATGGCTCGCGAGCGACAAGGTATGGCGGGTGCCGTCGGGCTCGGTGATGACCGCGCCGGCTCCCATGCGGCCGGGGTTCGGCATCGCGCTGCCGTCGCAGTACACGGTCCAGTGGCTGGGTGGCATCGGCTCCCGCGGGCTCAGCAGTTGTTGCGCTTGATACCCGCCAGGTTCTGGCAGGGCCGCTGGCCCGGCGGCGGACCCGGGTCCTCCTGCACCCGAGGGTGGCGCGGACGAACGATGGGACGGCCGCCGTCGTAGTACGGCTCCGGTCCCCAGCTGTAGACCGGCGGCGCCGCCTCAGGCGCTTGGCGCGGCTCGTCGACGTTGCGCGGAATGATGGCCGGGCCCTGCGGTGCGCTGCCGACCGCCGGCGGTGGCAATGCCGCGCGCGGTGCGGGCATGTTCGCAGGCCGCCGCGCTTCGCCGGACGATGATGCCGACGGGATCACGGTCACCGGCTCGGTGAGCGGCACCTGGCGAGAGAGCCGGCTACCCGGCGGGCAAGGGCCGTCGGTGTAGACGATGGCTCCGCCGGCATCGGTGCAGCGCACTACCTCGGCAGCCTGCGCGCCCGTGGCAACGAGCGCGGCTGCGGCGGCCATGGCAACAAGGGCCGGAATGTAGAGAACCGATTTGCGCATCATGCGACCTCCGTTGTGGACTGCCGAAGACGACGTTGTGTCTCCCCTGGATTGCATTCTGGCCCGAAGTCGCGCGCCGCGCCGGCCCGCGTGGCCGTCGCGGTCTTCACGCCGAGAAGCGCAGACGCGCAGGGCCTGTTTCCATCCGCCCGATGACGGCGGCGTGCGCGAAGCCTTCGCTCCTGAACACCTGCAGCACCGCATCGGCCGATTCGGCCGCGCAGCTCACGAGCAGCCCGCCCGATGTCTGCGGATCGCTCAGCAGTGCCTGCGCGGTGGTGGGGAGGCCGCCGGCTAAATCGATTTCCTGGCCATAGCCGGCCCAGTTGCGCCCCGAAGCGCCGGTCACGAAACCGTCCGCCACCATCTCGGCAACACCGTCCAAGAGCGGCACGCGCGACCAGTCGATGGTGGCGGTGAGCCCGGCGCCTCGCGCGAGCTCCAGCGCATGGCCGGCCAGCCCAAAGCCCGTCACGTCGGTCAACGCGTGCACGTCCGGCATCGCGGCCAGCGCTATGCCCGGGGTGTTGAGCCGCGTGGTGTTCTCGATCAGCTGGCGGTAGCCGGCAAGCGACAGCTTCTCCTTCTTGAGCGCGGCCGAGAGCACGCCCACGCCCAGCGGCTTGCCCAGCACCAGCACGTCGCCGGCGCGCGCCTCGGCGTTGCGCTTGACCTGGAACGGATCGACCAGGCCCATCACCACCAGTCCGTAGATGGGCTCGACCGAATCGATGGTGTGCCCGCCCGCAATCGGGATGCCGGCCGCGCGGCACACGTCCTGCCCGCCGCGCACGATGTCGCCGATGACCGATACCGGCAGCTGGTTGACGGGCATCGCAACGAGCGCCAGCGCCATGATCGGCTTGCCGCCCATCGCGTAGACGTCGCTGATGGCGTTGGTGGCGGCAATGCGGCCGAACTCGTAGGGGTCGTCGACGATGGGCATGAAGAAGTCGGTCGTCGCGATCAGCGCCTGCTTGTCGTTCAGGCGGTACACGGCCGCATCGTCGGCGGTTTCAATGCCCACCATCAGCTCGGGCGGAATCAGGCCGCCGCCGCTGTTCTTCAAGATTTCCGACAGCACGCCGGGCGCGATCTTGCAGCCGCATCCGCCGCCATGCGAGAAGCTGGTGAGGCGCAGCGGCGCCAGCGGGTTGAGCGGGTTGGGGGCGGAAACTGTCGGTATGTCGGTCATGGCGCAATTCAGATCGGAGGCGGTCGTCCATTATCGAAGGGGGCCAGGAATGGCGTCCGCGCGCGGGTTTCTACAATCGAGGGTTGACCGTCCTCTCTAGCGCCACCCTGCGCCATTCCATGAAACCCCTCTTCCGCATTGCCCTTGCGCTTTCGCTCTCCGTCCTCGCCCTGGGTGCCTCGGCACAAGGCAAGGTGCTGCGCGTGTCCGCCATCCCCGACGAGGCGCCCACCGAACTGCAGCGCAAGTTCACGCCTCTGGGCGACTACCTGAAGAAGGAAACCGGCATGGACGTGCAGTTCACACCCGTGACCGACTACGCGGCCGTGGTCGAGGGCCTGGCGACGAACAAGATCGACCTGGCCTGGCTCGGCGGCTTCACCTTCGTGCAGGCCCGAATCCGCACCAATGGCGGCGCGGTGCCGATCGTGCAGCGTGCCGAAGACGAGGTGTTCACCAGCAAGTTCATCGTGCCGGTCGATAGCACCGCCAAGACGCTGGCCGATCTGAAGGGCAAGACCTTCGCGTTCGGCGCGCCCTCCTCCACCTCGGGCAGCCTGATGCCGCGCTATTTCCTGATGCAGGCGGGCATCGATCCCGAGAAGGACTTCAAGACCGTCGCTTTCTCGGGTGCGCACGACGCCACCGTGGCCTTCGTGGCCGCGTCGCGGGCCGAAGCCGGCGTGCTGAATGCGTCGGTGTGGGAGAAGCTGGTCGAAAGCAGGAACCCGAACGCCGCCAAGGTGCGCGTGCTGGCCACCACCCCCACCTACTACGACTACAACTGGACGGTGCGCCCCGGCCTCGACCCGGCACTGACCAAGAAGCTCACCGAGGCTTTCCTGAGGCTCGACCCCACGGACCCGGCCATGAAGGAGATCATGAACCTGCAGCGCGCGAGCAAGTTCGTGCCCACCAAGTCGTCGAACTACGACGGCATCGAAGCCGCAGCCAAGTCGGCCGGTCTGGTCAAGTGACACGGCCTGGGCGCGCCGCCGGAGCCGCCGCGTGAGCTTTTCGCTCGACGACGCCGGGCTGGTGCACCCGAACGGCCATCGCGCGCTGCAGGACGTGTCGCTCGCCGCGCGCGATGGCGATCGGTTGGCAGTCATCGGTCCCTCGGGTGCCGGCAAGACCACGCTGCTGCGCGTGCTCGGCGCCGCGCTGCGGCCGGGCGAAGGCACGGTGCAGCTGCTCGGCGAGGCGCCATGGCGGCTGGCCGCGCCGGCGCTGCGCAAGCTGCGGTCGCGCATCGGCACCGTGCACCAGAGCCCGCCGATCGCGCCGCGCCTGCGCGTGGTCACCGCCGTGCTCTCGGGGCGGCTCGGGCAATGGACCACGATGCGCGCGCTCGGCTCGCTGCTGCGCCCGTCGGACCTCGAAGGCGCGCACGAAGTTCTGTCGCGGCTCTCGCTCGAAGACCGGTTGTTCGACAGATGCGACCGGCTCTCGGGCGGCCAGCTTCAGCGCGTGGGCATTGCACGCGTGCTCTACCAGCGGCCCGCGCTGCTGCTGGCTGATGAGCCGGTGTCCGCGCTCGACCCGACACTGGCCGACGCCACGCTGCAGCAGCTGGTGGCGCAGAGCGAAGCAACGGGCGCCACTTTCGTGGCCTCCCTGCACGCGGTGGACCTGGCGCTGCGCTGGTTTCCGCGCATCGTGGGCATGCGCAGTGGGCAAGTGGTGTTCGACGAGCCCGTCGGCAACGTGACGGAGCCCATGCTCGCGGCGCTCTATGCGAGCGAAGGCGGACTGCCGATGCAGGCACCTGGGCTGCCTCTGGACATCGCACCCAGGACATTCGCCGCCGTTTCCGCGAATTCCGTCGAGCGCCCGGATTGCCTGTGACCACCGCGCAACCGCTGCCGCCACGCACGGCGCCCGCACTGCGCGATCCGCTGGCGCGCCGGCGCCTGGTCTGGCTCCTGGCCGCATTCGTTATCGCATGGCCGATGCTGCAGCTGTCGGGCTTCGCGCCCTCTGCACTGTTCGCGCCGGGCAACCTGCAGGTCATCGGCGGCTTCCTGGCCGGCTTCATGCCGCCCGAAACCGCGCCGGAGTTTCTTGCGATGCTGGGCAAGGCCACGCTGGAGACACTGGCCATGGCCACGGCCGGCACGGCGCTGGCGTTCGCCATCGGTGCGCCGCTGGCCTTCGTGACCACGCGCGCGCTCTCGGTGTCGCGCATCGGGCCCGGCCCGGGGCGTTCGCAAGCGGCCGTGGTGCGGCAAGTCGGGCGATCCTTGCTGATGGTGCTGCGCGCCATTCCCGAAATCGTCTGGGCGCTGGTCTTCGTGCGCGCGCTCGGCCTCGGCCCCGCGGCCGGCGTGTTGGCGCTGGCCATCACCTACGGCGGCATGCTCGGCAAGGTGTACGCCGAGGTGCTCGAATCGACCGACACGCGGCCTGCCCGTGCATTGATGGAAAGCGGCAGCGGCCGCATGGCCGCGCTGGTTTACGGCCTGTTGCCGCACTGCGGGCAGGAGCTCGTCTCGTACACCGTGTATCGGTGGGAGTGCGCCGTCAGGGCCTCGGTCGTGATGGGCTTCGTGGGCGCGGGCGGTTTGGGCCAGCTCATGGACCAGTCGATGAAGATGCTCAACGGTGGCGAAGCCAGCAGCATCCTGCTGGTGTTCCTGGTGCTGGTGCTGCTCGCGGACGCGCTGAGCAATGCGTTGCGCCGGTTGCTGGCATGAAAGGGCACGTGAAGTTGGCCGGACCGCCTCGCTGCATCCGCTGCTGGGCCACATCGGCGCTGGTGCTCGCGGGCGTGGTGGCAAGCTTCGCGTACCTGGCCATCGACTACAGCGCCCTCTTCACGTCCGAATCGATCGGCTTCATGGGCAAGTTCATCGCCGAGTTCTTTCCGCCGGATCTGTCGAGCGCCTTCCTTGCCAAGACGGCATGGGGCGCGCTGCAAACGCTCGCCGTGTCGGCGCTCGGCACGTTGCTCGCGGCCGCGGGCGCCGCCATGCTCGCACTGCCAGCTTCGGGGCGGTCGGGCCTGCTGGTGCGGCAGGGCTGCCGTTTTGTCCTGAACTTTCTGCGCAGCGTGCCCGAGCTGGTGTGGGCCGCGCTCATGGTGCTGGCCGCGGGCATCGGCCCCTTTGCCGGCGCGCTGGCGCTCGCGCTGCACACCACCGGCGTGCTCGGCCGCCTGTTCGCCGAAAGCCTGGAGAACGCGCCGCGCGAACCCGAGCAGGCGCTGGCGCTGGGCGGTGCCGGCGCGGTGGCGGCCTTCGGCTACGGCAGCCTTCCGCTCGTGCTGCCGCAATGGATCGCCTATGCGCTGTATCGTTGGGAAATGAACATCCGGATGGCCGCGGTGCTGGGCTTCGTCGGCGGCGGTGGCCTGGGGCAGCTTCTCTACTTTCACTTATCGATCTTTCAACAGCAGCAGGCCATGACCGTACTGATTGCAATGTTCGGGCTGGTGGCCCTCGTCGACCTGGCGAGCGGTCGGCTGCGGCGCAACCTAGGGCACGCCCATGCGTGAGCACGACAATCCGCGCCACCAGCCCACGCGCGTGGCCGACATGCACCGGTTCGACACCGTCATCGACGCGCGCTCGCCCTCCGAGTTCGCGCTCGACCACATTCCCGGGGCCATCAACTGCCCGGTGCTCGACGACGAAGAGCGCCGCATCGTCGGCACCATCTACAAGCAGACTGGCGCCTTCGAGGCGCGGCGCGTCGGCGGCGCGATGGTGGCCGCAAATCTCGCACGGCACCTGCGCGAGCGCTTTGCCGATCAGCCCGCCAATTGGCGCCCGCTCGTCTATTGCTGGCGCGGGGGACTGCGCAGCGGGTCGATGGTGACCTGGCTGCGCCTGGTCGGGTGGGACGCGCAGCAGCTTGCCGGCGGCTACAAGAGCTTTCGCCACCACGTGCTGGCGCAGATCGAAGCCACGGTGCCCAAGCTGGAGCTTCGGGTGATCTGCGGCGCCACCGGCAGCGCGAAGACGCGCGTGCTGCAGGCGCTGGCGGCGCGCGGCGAGCAGGTGCTCGACCTGGAGCATTGCGCGAGCCACAAGGGCTCGCTGCTGGGCGCCCTGCCCGGCGTGCCGCAGCCTTCGCAAAAGCAGTTCGAGACACGCATCGCCACCTGCTTCGATGCGATCGACCCATCGCGCACGCTCTACGTCGAAGGCGAGAGCGCGCGCATCGGCCGGCTCTCGGTGCCGATTCCGCTGGTTGCGCACATGCGTGCGGCTGCGTGCATCGAAATCCAGGCCGATGCGGCCACGCGGCTCGACTACCTGCTGCGTGACTACGCCTACCTGGGCGACGACCGGGCTGCGCTCGCGGCCCAGCTCGAGAGGCTGAAGGAAATGCAGGGCAAGGCCGTGGTGCAGCGCTGGCAGGAATGGGCGCTCCAGGGCGATCTGCCGCCGCTCTTTGCGGAACTGATGGCGCTTCACTACGATCCGCACTATGAACGCTCGCAAGCGCGCCACTTCGAGAAATGGCCGCAGCGGCAGCAGGTGGCGGCACTCGCTCTCACGGACCCCGGCATCGAAGCCGTGGCGGACGCCATCCTGCGGTTGAACCCCGCCGGCTGACCGGCCACACACACAACAGGCACGCTCCATGACACTCGACTGGCGCCATTCGCTCGAAGGCATCGACTGGGAAGAACTCTCGCGGCTCTACCAGGCCGCACCGCTCGGCAACAAGCAGCCCGATGGATTGAAGCTCGTGTTTTCCAACAGCATGTTCAAGTGCTTTGCGTATGACGACAGCCGACTGGTCGGCGTCGGACGCGCAATGGCCGACGGGCTCGACTGCTCATATATCTGCGACGTCGCCGTGCATCCGAGCCACCAGGGCACCGGCCTTGGCAAAGAGATCGTCTCGCGGCTCGTGGAGCTTTCGACGGGACACCGCAAGATCATTCTCTATGCGGTGGCCGGCAAGGAGCCGTTCTATCAGAAGTTCGGCTTCAGGCGCATGAAGACCGCGATGGCGATTTTCGAGAACCAGGCGCAGGCCGCGGAGCGCGGTCTGATCGAATGAAATGGAGCTCCCATGTGCAGAAGCATCAAGACCCTCTATAACTTCGAGCCTCCCGCCACCGAGCAGGAGATCCGTGCCGCTGCGCTGCAGTTCGTTCGCAAGCTCAGCGGCTTCAGCGTGCCATCGAAGCCCAACCAGCAAGCCTTCGAGCGCGCGGTCGATGAAATGGCCGCCAGCGCAACGCGGCTCATCGATTCTCTGGTGACCACGGCCGAACCGCGCGACCGCGCCATCGAAGCCAAGCGTGCCAAGGCCAAGTCGGCCGCACGCTTCGGCACCTGAACGACACGACCACAAACTTTAGGAGACTCTTCATGCCCCTTGAACTCTGGTTCGCCTTCGTCGCCGCATCGGCCGTGCTCTTGATCATTCCCGGACCGACCATTCTCACGGTGATCAGTTATTCGATCTCGCACGGCCGCCGTGCCAACGTGCCGCTGGTGGCCGCGGTGGCGCTGGGCGATTCAACCGCGCTGGTGGTTTCGCTGCTGGGCCTGGGCGCGCTGCTTGCCGCGTCGGCGTTCTGGTTCACGGTGGTGAAGTGGGTGGGCGGCCTGTACCTGCTGTACCTTGGCATCAAGTTGCTGCGGGCAGGCATCACATCGACCGACATGGCGGCGCCAGCCGCACCCGCGTCGCGCTGGAGGCTGTTTGCCAACACCTACCTGGTGACGGCGCTGAACCCCAAGGGCATTGTTTTCTTCGTGGCGTTCCTGCCGCAGTTCCTGAGCCCGACGGCGAACGTGACGCACCAGCTGTGGGTGCTGGCGGTCACCTTCGTGGCCATGGCCTCGCTCAATGCCACGCTTTACGCCGTGTTTGCGGGATCGGCCCGCCGGCTGCTTTCGTCGCCGCGCGCGCAGCGCCGCTTCAACCTGGCGGGCGGCTCGCTGCTGAGCGCAGCAGGCGTGTGGGCGCTGCTCGCGCGCAGGCCTGCCTGAAGCGCACTCCGGCCAGCGTCAGTTGCGGTACGGATTGCCGGGGCTGCGGTCGTAGCGGTTCGGCACGCCGTCTCCATCGCGGTCGCGGTCATAGCGGTTGGGCACACCGTCGCGGTCGCGGTCCCCGTAGCCATAGTGCGCGCGCGGCGCCGGACGGTCATAGGGTGCCACCACGCAGCCGGCCAGGGCGGCCGATGCGGCAAGCAGAAGGGCCAGTGTCTTCATCATCATTTGATTTCTCCTTGGAGTTATGGAAAGACGGCTTGCCTCCGCAAGCCGGCAGCTGCATTGAAGGCCACCTCCGTCTCGGCTCCGTATCTGCGATGAGGCCGGGGCGTGAAGTTCGTTACCGGATGTGGAACGTGCTGCAAACTTTGGCGCTAAGTTCTTACGCGCGCAGGAGGCGGCGCACCCGTCTGCAAGTAGGTGCATTTCCCGTGGCCGCATGGCCGAGAATGGCGCCCCCGGGCAGCCGATTCGCGCCCCTGCCTTCACGCCGCTCCTCATGCACCGCCCGCCTTTCGCCATCAGCCGCCGTTGTCTTGCCGCAACGCTGACGGTCATCCTCTGCGCGCAGCCAGTGCTTGCATCGGCCGGCATCGTGAGCTTCGACGAGGTGAAGCGCGAGTTCCGTTCTTCCGACACCGCGGTGCTCGACCGCAACGGCGAGCTGCTGCAGCGCGTGCGCACCGACGCCACCGTGCGGCGCGGCCAATGGATTGCTTTGGCCGACGTTTCGCCCGCGCTGCGCATGGCCATGGTGATGAGCGAAGACCGGCGCTTCTACGAGCACAGCGGCATCGACTGGCGAGCGGTGTCGTCTGCCGCCTGGGGCAACCTGTGGAACACGCGCACCCGCGGCGCATCGACCATCACGATGCAGCTCTCCGGCCTGCTCGACGAAGACCTGCGCCGCGCCAACAGCGGGCGCACCTTCACGCAGAAGATTGGCCAGACGGTCGCGGCCACGCAGCTGGAACGCAGCTGGCGCAAGGACCAGATCCTGGAGGCCTACCTCAACACCGTGCCTTTCCGCGGCGAGATCGTGGGCATCGACGCGCTTTCGCGCACGCTGTTTGGCAAGGCGCCGAACGGCCTCGACGCGCGCGAGGCCAGCGTGGCCGCCGCGCTGGTGCGCGCGCCCAACGCCAAGCCCGCGCTGGTGGCGCAGCGCGCCTGCGAGGTGATGCGCGCCATGGAGCCGGGCCAGAAGATCGACTGCGATGCACTCGACATGTTCACCAGCGCGGCGGTGCAGCGGCGGGCCTTCGATGCGAACGAAGGCATTGCGCCGCACGCTGCGCGGCGTGCGCTCCGAGAGTTGCGCGACGCCGGTGAAGCGGCTGCTCTTTCCACGACGTCCGCGCGGCAGGCAGCCAACAAGGAGACGGCCGTCAGGACCACGCTGCGCGCGCCGCTGCAGCGCTTTGCGCTCGGCACGCTGCAACGCCACTTGAAGGAACTGCGCGGCCGCCACGTGGAAGACGGCGCGCTGGTGGTGCTCGACAACGCGAGTGGCGAGGTGCTCGCCTGGGTCGGCTCCTCGGGCCCGCTGAGCCAGGCGGCCGAAGTCGACGCAGTCATCGCGCTGCGCCAGCCCGGCTCCACGCTCAAGCCGCTGCTCTATGCGCAGGCGATTGCCGAGCGGCGGCTCACCGCGGCCTCGCTGATCGATGATTCATCGGCGCAGATCAACACCGCGAGCGGGCTCTACATTCCGCAAAACTACGATCGCCAGTTCAAGGGGCCGGTGTCGGCGCGCACCGCACTCGCCGCCTCGCTCAACGTGCCGGCCGTGCGCACGCTGGTGATGGTGTCACCCGAATCGTTTGCGCGGCAGCTGCGCGCGGCGGGCCTGCCGCTGCGCGAAAGCGGCGACTACTACGGCTACAGCCTCGCGCTCGGCAGCGCCGAGGTGTCGCTGTTGTCGCTCACCAACGCCTACCGCATGCTGGCCAATGGCGGGCGCTACGGACCCACCACGCTGTCCGCGCGGGCGTCCGCGCCAGCGTCCGCTGCGAAGAAGGCCGACGAACCCGCAGTGCCGATCCTCGATCCGCGCGCCGCCTTCATCGTTGGCGACATCCTGTCCGACGCGAACGCACGCACGCGCACCTTCGGCCTGGACAGCATTCTTTCCACGCGCTTCTGGACCGCGGTGAAAACCGGCACCAGCAAAGACATGCGCGACAACTGGGCCATCGGCTGGTCGCAGCGCTACACGGTCGGTGTGTGGGTCGGCAACGCGAGCGGTGCGTCGATGTGGGACGTGAGCGGCACCAGCGGCGCCGCGCCGGTATGGGCCGAGGTGATGCGCTTCCTGCACACGCGTGAACCCAGCCGCTCACCCAAGCCGCCCGCCGGTCTCGTCGAAGCGCACGTGACATTCGGGTCCGCTGCCGACGGCAACACCATCGAGGCGGCGCGCAGCGAATGGTTCCTGCAGGGCACCGAGCAGCCGCTCTTCGCGCTCGACAGCGGCGCTGCCGGAACATCGCCTGAGGCGGCGGCCGCGCGCATCACCGCGCCGGCGGACGGCACGATCATCGCGCTGGACCCCGACATTCCGCCGCTGCACCAGCGCGTGCGCTTCGAGTCCGAAGGCCGCGGCGTGCAATGGCGCATCGACGGCAAGCACTTTGCACGCGGCAACAGCGCGCAATGGCTACCCTGGCCGGGGCGCCATGTGATCGAACTGGTCGATGCCACGGGCAAGGTGGTGGACCAGCGCAAGCTCGAAGTGCGCGGCGCGGGCGTGGTCGCGAAAAGCGCGCGCCGATAGCAAGCGATCGGGGCCGTTCAATCCACCTTCACGCTGAAGAGCACCGACCCCGACCCGCCCGGTGCGAGCGAGCCGGAAAACTCCCAGCTCAGCGTGCCGGTGCCGCCGACGGTCTGCGCCACCGCGCAGGCCACCGAAGGCGCGGGGGTGGCGTTGGCAGGCGTGTTCTTCCGGCAGGCGGTCAGCGATGCGGGCGTGGTGCCGGCCTGCGCGGCGACGAAGCTGGTGTACTGCGGCGTCGTGTCGTTGATCTTCATGTCGGAGATCGGCGTCGTTCCGTTGTTGGTGTAGCTGACGCGGTACTCCAGCGTCTCGCCCGACTTGGCCTGGTTGTTCACACCGAAGCTGCCGCCCTGCGTGACGTTGCGCACTTCCTTCTTGAGCTCGAGCGCGCTGTTCGACACCGTCGTGGTGTCGAGCACCGTGTAGCTCGCGCTCAGGGCCGGGCCGGCGTTGGTGAAACTGAAGCTGGCCTGCACCGTGCTCTGGTTGTTGTTGCCGTTGGCCGCATTGGCAGGAATGAACTCCTGCATCACGATGCACACGTTCTGCCCGGCCACCACCGTGACCGGCGCCGCAGGCGGATACAGAAGCGTTGCACCGGGCTGCTGGGTGCCTGTGCAGCCGGTGTCGGCAAAAATCTTGCCGCTCCAGCCGCTGACGGCCGGCGTGTCGACCGAGTTGGAGATGGCGAAGCTCACCGTGCCGCCGGTGCGCGCAATGAAGGTGTGCGCATAGCTGACGGTGCTGCCCGGCATGCCGCTCTTGGCGCCATCGGCCGCGAAGGTGTTGCGGTCCACGTCGCCGAAGTTCAGGCCGGTGTGGCCCGTGCCGTTCCAGGTGAAGGCAATGCGGTCGGGCGTGCCGCTGCGCGTGTAGGTGTAGCTTGTGCCTCCGCTCGCCACCGCCGAGCCCGAAGGCAGCGCAACGGCACCGAACGAAGCGCCGGTCGAAAGCCGCAGCGCGGTGTTGGTTTCTTCCACGCACAGCGGTGCGTTCGCGGCGGTGGCAAAGGGCACGTCGAGCGCGTAGTTGCCGGCGCCGTCGGTGGTGGCCGTCGACAACACGGTGGCGCTGCAGTTGGTGAGCTTCACGCCCACGCCGGCGATGCCGCCCTCGCTGCCGTTGATCAACCCGTCGTTCGCGATGCCCGAGCTCGTGCCGTTGTCCAGGAACACGCGGCCCGTCACGGTGTAGCCGAAGCCGTTGACGAAGGTGCAGGTGATGTTGGCCCCGGCCACCATGTTGACCGCAGGAATGGTGAGCTCATTGCCGGCCAACGTGCCGAAGGGCACGGTGGGTGTGGCACTGGCCGCATCCAGGCAGCTCGCGCTGATCGGGTTCGCGGGCCAGCCGGCGGGCACGCTTTCCCGGATCCTCGCCAGCACGCCGGCCGTGCCGGTCAGGTTGGCGGCACCGCTCGCGGTGCCGGCACCGGTGACGGTGATGCTGTCGGTGGCGGCCGAGAGCCCGCTGAGCGCGAAGCCGAACAGATTGGCGCCGCTGCCGCCGGTGGTGGTCTTCACGATCTGTACCCGGGGGAACGGCGGCGTGAAGGTGTTGGTGAAAGTGCAGGCGATGTTGCTGCCCGCCGCGGTGGCGGCCGCATCGAGCGTCACCTTGCGGTTGGGCAGGTCGGGCGTGGCGGTGCCGCCCGAACCCAGGCCGGTGCAGCTCACGCCGGTGAGCGCGTAGTTGGCGGGCAGCGGATCTTCGGTGATGGTGGTGGCGACGCCGGGTGCGGTGAGCGTCTGGATCGCGCCCGCGACCGCGGTGCCGGCCGTCACGGTGGCGATCGTCTGCGCCGCGAGGCCGTTGCTGCCGGTGAAGCCGAAGGGGCCGACGCCGCCGTTGCTCACCTTGCTGATCGTCACCGTCGCCGAGGCCGCGTTGGTGAAAGTGCACACCAGCGGCCTGCCGTACTGCACGCTGGCGGCGGGAATTGTGTAGGTGCGCGCATCGGCGCCAGCGCCAAGGCTGCCGACGGGCGTGCCGGCATCGGTGCAGACCGCGCCCGCCAGGTTCCAGCCCGGCACTGCCGGCTCGGCGATGGTGATCGCGGCGCCCTGGACCGTGGCCGAGAAGGGCTGCGTGCCGGCCGTCGCCGTGTTGCCGTCGACCTGCACCGCCGTGCCCGCCGCCACCGTGCTGACCACGCCGTTGGTCTGGGTGGTGTTGCTCAGCGTGAAGTTGAAGGGGCCACCGGCGCCGCCGGTGGTGGTCTTCGACAGCACCACGGTCGGCGGCGTGCAGACCGCGGTGGTGGTGGCCTGCGCAAGGAAGCCTTCGGCGTTCGCCCCGCTCTTGATGTGCACCACCACGGTGTTGCTGCCGGTGCGCCAGTTGCTGGACAGCGTGGCGCTCGCCTGCTGGCCCGCCTGGTAGCCGCGGAAGTTGTAGGGATCGCTGCCTCCCTGCGGCACGCCAGGCACGGTTTGCAGCACGCCGTTGACGAACACTTCCGCCACCGAGTTGTCTGAATAGAAGTCCAGCTTCAGCGAGAAGGTCGCCGGGTTCACCGACGCCGCCATGTTGAAGGTGAAGCGGTGGTAGACGTCGACGTTGCCCGAGTGGTTCGGGTTGTAGTTGGAATTCCAGTTGGCGTTGCCGAAGGGCGAATTGACCCAGGCGCCGGGGGCCTTGTTGCCCACGTATGCACGCTGCCACGAAACCACGGTGCCGGGGCCTCCGCTGGCGGCGCCTTCGCCCGACTCCCACACCGTGTCGCGCCCGGTGCTCAGCGGCGGGCCGCTGACCCCGTTGTAGGCCGTGTTGAAGATCGCGGCGTTCGAGAGGCAGCTGACCGTCGGCGGAATGGGTGGCGATGTGGTGCCCGTGTCACCCGTGTTGGTGAAGGTGCAGACCAGGTTGGCACCCGACGCCGTGGCCGCGGCATTGAGCGTGAGCGTGCGGCCGGAGAGCGTGGCAGTGCCGCCGGAAGGCAGGCCGGTGCAGGACGCCGCCGTCAGCGTGTAGCCCGCCGGCGGCGCGGCCTGGGTGATGGTGGTGGCCGTGCTCGCGGCCGTGAGCGTTTGCACTGACGCGCTCTCGGGCGTGCCGGCTGCCGTGGTGGTGATGCTTTGCGCGGCAAGCCCGTTGCTGCCGGTGAAGTCGAAGGTGCCGACGCCGTTGAGCGAGGTCGTGCGGATGGTCACCGTCGGCAGCGACAGGAACCTGTAGGTCTGCGGGCTCGGCAGGTAGCCGTTGCCGCTGGCCGTGAAGCTGCCGCCCAATGCCACGCCGCCCAGGGTGACCGCGGTGGCGCTGTAGGTCGCGACGACAGTGCTCGTTGCCGTCACCTGGCAAAGGCTTGCGGCGGTGGTGGTGCAGCTGGCCGCCGCGCCCACGTTACCGCCGTTGAAGGCCACGTTGGGTGTGGCGCCGAAGCTCACGACCACGCCGGCGCCGACCGGGTTGCCATTCGCATCGCGCACGAAGGCCTCCAGCACGTCCTGTGCGCTGCCGTTGGCCAGTTGGCCGTCGGTGACGACGCGCAGGCCCGACTGCGCCGCGCTCGGCGTGCCGACCACGAAGCTGTAGGTCGCCGGGCTCGCGCCGTAGCTCTGGCCGTTCGTGGTGAAAACGCCGGTCAGCGTGCCGGCCGGAATGCTGACCGCGGTGCTCTTGGCACCTGGCACGGTGCTGGTCGCGTTGACCTGGCAGATGCCGTTGGCGGCGGTGGTGCACGTGCCAGCCGCGCCGACCGTGCCGCCGTTGAAGGCCACGCCGGCGGTGGCGGCAAAGGTAACCACCGTGCCCGCCACCGGGTTGTCGGCGGCATCGCGCACGATGGCTTCGAGCACGTCCTGCGCGATGCCGTTGGCCACCTGGTTGTCGGTGACGGTGCGTTCGCCCGAGCGCGCCAGGGCGGCCGCGCCGGCAACCACCGTGGTGGCGGCGCTGGCGCAACCGATCGTGGCGTTGGACACGCAGGCCGCACCGGGGTTCGTGGCGGGCGCTCCGTTGCCGACGACATTGGTGCTCCCGTAGTTGGTGAGCACGGTGCCTGCGACCGTGGTCGCCGTGGCGGTGAGCGTGAAGTTGCGCGACGCCCCGGCGGGAATGCCGCCGGCAGGCATCGTCATCGTGCAGGTCAGCAACGCGCCGGCCGCGCTCGGCAGCGCGCCGCAGCTCACGGCGTTGACGTTGGCGCCGGGCGCGACCGCCGTGGCGATCACGCCTGCTGGCAGCTGATCGCGAACGATCACCGTCGCGCCGGTGGCGACCGCGCCACTGTTGGCCACGCCGAGGGTGTAAGTGATGGCGGCACCCGACGACACTGTCGCCGGCGCAGTCTTGCTCAGCGTGATCACCGGCAGGTTGTACTGGATCACCACGAGGCCGTTGCCGCCGCTGGCATTGCCGCCGCCGCCGGTGCCGATGCCGGCCGTGTAGTGGGCGTCGCCGGTGGTGGCCGCTGCGCCGCCGACATTGTCGGACGTCGAATTCAATCCCACGGCCGTGGTCGAACCGGTCACGCCACCGACGTAGCCGGATCCCCCGCCGCCCATGCCGTTGGGCGCAGTCCCCTGGCACAGGCCGCCGCCACCGCCGAAGTAGCCGCCCCCACCGCCGCCGCCGCCTTCGTTCTGGTTCTCGTTGGTGGAGCCGCCATTGCCGCCCTGGAGCGCCGTGCCGCCCGTCGGCGCGCCGAGGTTGCAGGTGCCGCCCGTGCCCGCAGCGCCGCCCCCTGCCTGGGTGCCGGGCCGCCCGCTGGCAGCCACGTTGTCGTCGCGTCCGCTCGCACCGCCACCGCCGCCGGCGGAGGGCGTGCCCACGTCCGCGCCCGGCGACGAACCGCCGCCGCCGCCGGCAATGAGCCGCGCGTTGGCCTGGCTGTAAGTCGTAGTGGCGAACACGCCCGACAGGCCGCCGCCGCTTGCGCCGATGGCCGTGGCCTGCGCGTTGCCGCCCGCGCCGCCGCCGCCGTAGGTCGTGGAGGCGTCGTTGACGCCGCCGCCCTCGCCGACGCGAACGCCCAGCGTCGTGCCCGCCGTCACCGCCAGCGTGCCGGAAGAAAAGCCCCCGCCGCCGCCGCCCCTTTGCGTGGTGTAGTAGCTCGTATTGGGTCCGCCGCCGCCCGCACCCCATGCCTTGATGAACACCGAGCTCACGCCGGTCGGCACGGTGAACGTCTGGTTCGCGCCGGTGTACGTGATCTGGACACAGGCGTTGTAGCCCGATTGCGGCGAGCAAGGCAGTTGGTCAGCCACGGCCGGCACCGACATCAACAACGCCGGCAGCACCAGGACACACGCCCACAGGCCACGCATGTGCCGAGCAATCGAGGATGGAATGTGAGTCATCTGTTCTGCCACTGCGGCCGAATCATTTCTTGTCATTTGGCGTTCGCCGAAGCCGCAGCGCCGGCCGAGGAGAAGCCCAGCCCCGTCTCGTCGAACTTGAAGCGCAGGCGGATGTATGCGCCTTTGCTGGTGTACTCGTTGGCCGTGAGATCGCGGTCCTTGAGTCCGACGAAGTTATAGCCGGCCGCCACCCACAGGTCCTTCATGACCTGGTAGCCCACCTCGGCGCCCATCGTCTTCTGCAGAGCGCCGCCCTTGCCGTGGAGCAGGCCGGCCTGGATGCCGAAGTCCCAGTCCTTGTTGATGTCCTGCGTGTAGCGCGCCTGCAGCAGGTGGGCCCAGTAGGTGCTCTTGAGCCAGCCGTCGTCGGCGCGCGACCACTTGGCCGCATAACGCCCGTTGATCACGATGCCGGGCCGCGGGTTGTAGTTGAGGTGGGCCGAGACGATGTCGGCGCTCGTCGTGCCGGGCAGGCTGGCGTTGCCGGAGCCCGCGCCGAAAACGCTCGAACCGTCGAGCGCGCCGGTCGAGCTGCCCGTGCCCACCACGCGCTCCGAACGGCGCTCGTAGCGCATCAGCGCGTTCCAGCGGTCGGTATCGACCGGGCGGTACGCCAGGCCGACCTGGTGGCGTGCGAGATGATGCGCGTTGCCCGCGTTGGTGCCCTGCCCTTCGCTGTCGCTCATCACGCCGCGCGCGAGCAGGCTCCACGAGCGGTCGATCTTGTAGCCGAAGCCCGCGCTGAAGAGCCGCGTGTTCGCATCGTCGCCGCGCCGGCCTTCGAGCACGCCGCTTGCCTTGATGCGTTCGGCGATGTATTCGACGCCGCCGGTGATGGCGGTCGACTGGCCGAGCCCGCCCGAATAGCCCGTGCCGGTGTTGCCGCTGTTGCGCAGGCCGCCGAGCTGGCGCGTGTGCTCGATGCCGCCGGTCAGACGCCACTGGTCGTTGAGCTTGAAGGTGTTGCGCACGCCGGTGGCCGCCTGCGCGGCGCGGCCGTCGATGCTGTCGGCCAGGCGGTACTCGCTGTACACGCGCCCGCCTTCCATGTAGCTGCTCTCGACGCCGAGGATGCCGACGTTGTTCGACCCGGTCGTGCCGAGTTGGTCTTGGCTGTAGAGGCTGGAGACCAATTCGTAGCGGCCGTAGATGCGCGTCTTGTCGGTCACGGCATAGTTGCCGCCGACGGCCAGCACACGGCGGTCGGACTTGCGGATGTCCTGCTCGCCCTCGACGAACACGTTGGCCTGCGGCAGGCCCGGCACTTGGGCCGACAAGCGCGCGCGCACGGTCGTCAGGTCTTCGGCGTTCGCGCTGGCGTTCGCGCTCGCGGCGCCGCCCAGCGCGGTGACGTTGCTGGCGCCGACGCCGCTGCCGAGGTTGCCGCTGTAGGTCGATATCTGGCCGTAGTCGAAGCCCGAGCTGGTGCCCAGGCCTGCGCCGCTCTGGCCGTGCCGCAGCCCCACTTCGGCGGCCATCTGCTCACCGAATTTCTTCTGCACGCTGGCGGTGAAGCCGCGCCGGCTGCCATCCTGCAATGCGTCCTGGCTGTAGAGCGCTTCGCCGCGCACCGCGGTGGTGGCGTCGATGCGGTACTCGGCGCGCGCGGAGGCCTCGGTGCGGCCGGCCGAGAAGCTCGCGCTGGGGTTGTCGAAGCCGACGCTGGTCTTGCTGGCAAGCGCGACCACGGCGAGGTCTTCGGTCTGGTGGCGCAGCTCGGCGCGGCCGCCGCTGCCCTTGCCGTTCTTGTCGGATTCGGTGCGTACCCACTCGCCCGCCATGGTGGTGTTGTCGCCCAGGCGCGCCACCGCCGTGAGCGCGCCGAGCTTGCGGCGGTTCTCGGGGTTCTCGTCGGTGCTCGCGACCACGCCCAGCTGCAGGTTCTCGCCGACCTTCACCTGCACGTCGGTGCCGGCCACGTTGAATTTCGGCCCACCCGCGTCAATCTCGTAGGTCACGCGGATCGACTGCGGATTGAGGTTCGCATCGACCGACGAGATCGCATGCGTGAACAGGATGCGGCGCGTGAGCGGCTCGATGGTGTAGTCCACGAAGCGCGCCACCGTCGTGCGCTGCAGCACCAGGTTGGGCTGGTTGCGGTCGCGCACCACGACCTCGACCTGCTCGCTGTTGTCGACGAACTCGCCGCTCGTGGCGCTCAGGTAGTAAGGGCCCGAGGTGCCGACCGCGCGGAACTCTTCCACCTGCTGCGTCTGCGCGGTGCGCGAGAAGAAGCTGGTGGCACGCACGTTGCCATCGTCGTACACATGCTTCAGGCCGGTCAGCGCACGGTTGCTCTGGCTCAGGTTGCGCACCTCGGTGCTGCTGGCGGTCGTGAAGTCGCCGTACAGCAGGTAGGAGCGGTTCTTGTCGATGCGCACATAGAGCTTCTGCGTGCTCTGCGCGTCAAAGCCCTTGACCGACGAATCGCCGTAGACCGGGTAAAACTCGTCGGGGCGGATGTCGCGGAACAGGCGGTCGTCGCGCGTCTTGTTCGAGTCGAAGGCGGCCGTGAGCAGGTACTCGCCCTTGACGGTGCCCTTGAAGAAGAACGCGGTGCGGGCCGCGGCCCGGCGGTTGCTGTTGCTCTCGTCGGCCAGGCCGGTGAGTTCCGCCTCGAAAGCGGCGCCCGCAGGCATCGCACCGAGCGGCACGCCGCCGCGCCTGGTGAGGTCGAGCACGCCTTCGACGATGCCCACGCCGATCATCGGCCGCATCTCGGGCAAGAGCGCGAGGCGCACTTCCTTCACGAAGCTGCCTGCCGTCACACGCAGGCGCGCGTCGCCGGGTTCGCCTGGCGGCAGCAGGCGGAACTCGGCCACGCCGCCTTCCATGAACACCTGCGTGCCGGGTTCGGCGGGGTTCAGGTCTTCGTCCAGCCAGCGGCCGCGGTCGGCTTCGAGCGTGAGCTGGGTGCGTGCGGTCACGGGCACGCCGGCCGCATCGGTCAGGCGCACCTTCACGATCACGGGCGTGCGCAGATCGGCCTTCGCCGATTCGGGCACGTCGATCCGGATGGCGCCGAGCTTGTCGGGCGCGATCACGCTGATCTGCTGCGCCGTGCCGCGCGCGTTGCCGAAGGGGTCCACGCCCTCCAGCTGCAGGCGGTTGGCGCCGGGCTGCAGCACCACGCCGATGTATTCCCAGGCGCCGAGCTTCTTGCCGGCCAGCTCGGTCTTCTTGCCGACGCGGCGTTCCTCGATGGCCTTGCCGTTGACCGTGAGGCGCAGCGCCAGGCCGGCCTGGCCCTTGACGCGCACGTTGACCGACTGGCCCGGCAGCGTGTCGCCGTCCCTCAGGTCGATGAAGCCGAGCGCGTTGTCTTCGATCTGCGGCAACAGGGCTTCGAGCTCGACCGGGCTGGGCACGGCCTGCGGCAGCAGCGGTGCGGCCGCGTTCTGGCGCGGCTCGAGCATGGCGGTGTTCGTGTTGACCGGACGGCTCGCGAATGCGCCCACGCCGGTGGCGCCGCCGCCCGTGGCCGATGCGCCCTGCGCGTTGGTGGGCAGGCCGCTGAGCGCCGCGAACAGACTGCCTGCGGGCGTGGGCGCCGGTGCCGCACTGGCGCCGAGCGTGCCGCTCAAGGTGCTCGATGCGCCGTTGACGAAGCTGCTCGCGTTGGCGGGCGTCACGGGCATCGCGATCAGCGGAGCCGAGTTGGAGAGCGTCGAGCCAGCGCTGGCCGTACTGCCCGTAGCAAGCGCCTGGCCGCTGGCAGGCAGCGAGCGCGCGTCGCCCACGGGCACGATCTTGCCTTCGGGGTCGAGCCGCATGCGCACCTGCGCCTCGGCTTCGGTGTCGGGAATGGCGGCGATGGCGGCACGGCGCGCCGCCACCTCGTCCATCACCCCCGGCGTGTCGCAGTTGGCGATGACGAAGTTGGCTTTGTGGAACTCGCCCTTCTTCAAGTCAACGAAGCGGCTCTCGGGACGGCCGGCATTGCGGCTGTCGAGCGTCTCGAGCCTCGCGCCGGCGGGCAGCGTGGTCTGGTCGACGCGCAGCACATGGGTGATCGGCTTCAGGCCGTACAGGCTCCACTTGCCTTCCACGTCGGTGATGACGTGGGTGCCGTCTTCCATGTAGAGGCGCACGCCGGGCACGCCGATCTCATCGTCGCCCTCTTGCCGCCCGTCGCGCTTGCAGTCCATGTGGACCTTGCCGAACAGGAAGGCGTCGTCGGAAAACACGCCGCCTGTCACGCGCACCGTCCAGTTGGCCAGGTTCGACTGCATCGGGCCCGAACTCGCACGGGCGCGGTTGACGGCATCGCCATTGGTGGGCGCGCCCACGCCGATGCGCACGCGGTATCGCACCGTGGCCGACTGGTCGACGCCCAGCGCCAGCGCGGGATAGTCGAAGACCAGCTGCGGGCCCGCGCCGCCGGCCGGGTTGACCACGGCCGAACCGTTCAGGCGCGCGCTGCTCGCAACATAGGCAAAGCCCGGCGGCAGGCTGTCGGCCAGGCGCACGCCGGTCACCGGGAAGCCCGTCTTGTTGGTGACGACCAGCGCATAGTCCATGAAGTCGCCGAACTCGACCTGGCGCTTGCTGCCTTCCTTGCGCAGCACCAGCCCCAGCACATTGCCCGGGTCGAGCGGGATGTGGTTGTGCACCACGTCGCAGGCGGCGCCGGATGCGTCGAAGCCCGCGTTGACCGAGAAGTAGTGGGTGGTCGGGTCCGCGCCCTGCGGCGGGCCGGCATTCGGCACGATGGCGCCGCAGCTGTTGAAGGTGCCGGCCGTGACCGGAATGAGCTGCGACGGCGTCACATAGCCGCTGGCTGCGGGCGGCACCACGCCGAGCGCGTAGGTGCACGAACCGGTGACCGGCGGCGACTGCAGGAAGAACTGGTAGCCGCCGTCGGCGCCGGTGACCATGGAGACGCTGCCGTTGGCGTTGACCGTGTAGAGGCCCGACGAGCCGCCATACAGCTCTTCGGCGGTGATTGGCGTGACCGGCCCGCTGCTGCACGACTGGCGCGTGAAGGTGACGACCGCACCGGCGACGGGCTGGCGCGTGACGGCGTTGTAGACGGTGCCCTGCGGGTCGGCGAGCAGCGACTGCGCCGAGCTGGCGCTGGCCGCCACCAGCATGGCCGGCGTGACGTTGACGGTGTTCTGCTCGAAGGCCGCGGCCCAGGCCTTGTTGGTGAGCGCCATGCGGCCGCCGACGACGCCGGGCTTCTGCGTGATGCGCACGGTGAACGAGAGCTCTTCGCTCTGGCCCGGCGCGAGCGCGCGGCTGCCGTCGGTGACGCTCAGCACGGCTTCGGTCGGCAGCCTGAAGGGGTCGCTGCTGGCGAGCGCTTCGCGGTCGCAGGTGGCACGGCCGGTGAAGCCATTGGCCGCCTGGAGGATGCCGTTGCGCGCCTTCGGCGGGCCGGCCAGTTCCCAGGCGGCAACGAGGCCGTCGGGCTTGTCCATGTCGAAGGTGCAATTGAGGTTGTCGATGAGCCGCACGTTGGGCGCCGAGGCCACGCCGGTGTTGCTCACCTTGAGGCGGTAGTCGAGCTCGTACACGCCCTGCGACACGCGTCGCGGCGCCGAAGCGATCTTGGCCAGCGTGAGCGCGGGCAGCTGCGTGGACACCGGCGTCGGCGAGCTGTCGTTGTTCGGATTGCCGTCTCCGTCGGCGTCGGGGTTGCTGCCGTTGACAGAGTCGTCGAAGGCCGCCGGCGAGCCGCCTGCGGTGAGCGCGCCCTGGGCCCTCACGGTGTTGTAGAGCGTGCCGGCGCGGCCGCCGACGTTGAAGCGCACATCGAAGCGCACGGTGAACTGCGCGCCCACCGGAAGCACGGCACCGGGCGCCAGCAGGTTCTGCGCGGCGGCGGTGCCGTTGAACGCGCTGTCGGCTGCGACCACGGTACCGCCCACGCCATTGCCCTGGTTGCCTGCGATGGCCAGCGTGCCGGGCACGATGGTGTACTGGTTGGCGGCGGGGACCGCAGCCGACGTGTAGTTGCCGAACTGCGTCGCGCCGCTGCCTTCGAGCAGGTCGGTCGCCTGCACGCCGTAGAGCCACTCGGCGCCATAGTTGCGCACGTTGACGCTGAAGCTCACGGTGGCGGTGCCGTCGAGCTGGCCGTCGGTGCCGCGGTTCAGGCGCGGCGTCGAGGCCGCCTTGGCCACCCCGATGCGGCTCTGGCTGGGGGTGATGACCACGGTGTTCGAGGGCGACACCGCGGGCGCCGCGCCGTCGTTGTAATAGCCCTGCGCGGTGTTGCGGATGTCACCGCTCTGGTCGGCCTTGACCTGCACCGCGAACTGCATGGCGATCGATGCGTTGCGCGACAGCGCCGTCGGCACGCCGATGGCCACTTCGACCGACGAGGCGTCTTCGGCGGTGCGGTAGCTGAAGTCCGGATCGCCCGGCAGGCGGAACAGGCGCACCGCGCCGGCCGCTGTGCTTTGCAGGCTGCCCGCGATGTAGCGCGTGCCCGCGGGCACGAGATCGCGCACCAGCAGCAGGCTGGTGGGCGTGCCGTTCACCAACACCGGCGTTCCGGCGGGTGCGGCGGTGTTGCCGGGGCGTGCGTCGCGCGCGCCGATGTTGGTGCCCGACACGGTGAAGTCGATGCGCGTGATGCCCGGAACCACGAAGCCCGGGTAGCTCGCGGACTTGGTGATGGCCAGCACCGCTGCATCGCCCACCGTGACGGTGTCGCGGTTGACGGCACTGAGCTTCTGCAGCGCGGTGGTGGCGGTGAGCGCCACGCAGGCATTGCCGCTGGCCGCGGCAGGGATGGTGCCCTGCACCAGCAGCGCCGCAGTTTCGCCGGACCGCAGCGCAATGGCGCCGCCTGTGCCGAGCGGCAGCACCGGGTCGGCCGCATCGGCCACGCCGTTGTTGTTGGTGTCGCGCACCACGCGCAGCGCCGACAGGTCGAGCGCACCGGCCGTGCAGCCCGCGCCGTTGTTGGCGAGCCCGATGGTGTAGCTCGACGGCACATTGCCGGTGTTGGCGAGCAGGTGGCTCAGCGTGACAACGGCGGCCGGCGGACGGCTCACCGACTGGTCTTGCGTGAGCACCAGCGCCTCGACCGGCAGCACGTTGGCGCTGACGCCGTTGGAACTCGCCGTCTCGGTCTGCGAAAAACCAGCTGGCACGTAGGTGGCGGTGGCGACGTTGCGGATCACGGTGCCGCCGGACGGGGGCGCAGCGTGCGCCGCAGTTCCGGCGAGCGTGCAGCCGAGGACCGCCATCGCCACGACGGCTGCGGCCATGCCGCCTCGCCATCGTTGCGAGCGGGTGCTCAGATACGCCAGAAGAAATTGCACGCCACGAACCTTCCATCGGCCCGCGTGCAGCGCGGGCCGTCCAAAACTCAAAAAACTTTTTCCTCTGCCGCCTGCAGGACAGGCGCGGTCGCGTGCTGGGTGAAAGCGGCAAGGGAAAAAAGCGAGGCCTGCCGACAGGCGGCGCCTCGCGAAAGCCGGCGGACCCCGAGGCCCGCCAGCGACTCAAACCCTTGTCGTTACTGGTTGATCTTCACGGCGAAGGTCAGCGTGGCCGTGCCGCTCGGGGCCACGGAGTTGGCGGCGCTGCCGCAGCTCACCGCAGTGGCGGTCTGCGCGTAGACGAGTGCTGTGCCGCTCACGCCGGTCGAGGTGCATTGCGTTGCGGCCGTGGGTTGCGTGGCGCTCAGCGAGGTGTACGCAGGCACCGCATCGTTGATGGCGATGTTGGTGACCGATGCCGTGCCTTCGTTGGTGGCGACGACCTTGTAGACGATGCACTGGCCGGGCTTCAGCGACAGCGGAGCTGCCGCGAACGCGCCGTCTGCGACGCCATCGCAGGTGACGTCGGCTGCCTGCGTCTTGAGGACGCGGATCTGGCCGGTGATCACGGTACTGATGTCGGTGGCCGACGGTGCGCCGCAGCTCGCCGCGTCGGTGAAGGTCGCGGTCACGGTCGTGGTGTCGGTTGCGCCGGCGCTGGCGCCGCCCGGTGCGAAGACGCGCACCAGCAGCTTCTGCGACGCGCCCACGGCCAGCGGGCCGGCTTGCGGGCCGGTCACCAACGTGTCGCCCGCGTCGATCTGGCCGTCACCGTTGACGTCCAGGTAGATCGCGGTGGTCCAGCCGAGACTGGCGTCGGCCGCCGGCACGGTGGCCGTCAGCGTGTACGCACCGCAGCTCTGGTTGCCGGTGTTGGTCAGCGTGTGCGGGTACACCACGGTGCCGCCCGGCGCGAGCTGGCCGCTGTTGTTCGGCGAGAGCGTTGCGCTCAGCGTCTGTGCAGCGGTCACGGTTACGGCGTCGGTCTTCGTGTCGGACACGATCACACCGGTCGAAGCGACGGCGGTGGACTGTACCTGGAAGTAGACCTTCTGTGCGGTGACAGGCGACTGCGTGGCAGACGGCGTCACGCAGGCAGCGACTTGCGCTTGTGCGCCGGCGTTGACGGCCACGCTGGTGATCGCTGCCGATGCGCAAGTGCCGCCCGAGGCCACGAACTTCACCGTCCAGCCGCTCGGCAAGGTGCCGGGGAAGCTGGTCGACTGGCTGGCAGCCAGGTTGTAGGTGTTGTTGACCGAGTCGTTGTTCTTCACGAACAGCGCGAACACGGTGCCGGTGCCGGCCGCGGTCGCGTTGGTCGTGGTCGGGTTCGGGCTCGGGCCGGGACCCAAGTCGCCGCCTGCTGCCGAGCCTGTGCCCGTACCGGCGGCCGTGTTGGTCAGGTCGACCAGCGAACCGACGACGATGGTCACCGTGTCGAGCGTGGCGTCGATCTTGGTGGTGTCGCCCGCAGAGCGACCCGTCACCGTGGCCGAGAACGGACCGGCACCCACCGCCGTGGCGGAGGGCACGTTGGCCTGCACCACGATGTTGACGCTGCCGCCAGCCGCGATCGGGCCGGTGTCGGGCACGCCGTCACCGGTGGTGTCGAGCAGCGGCGTGACGCCGTCGGCCGCGAACAGCACGAAGGTCGTGCCCGCCGGGAAGGTGCCTGCCGCAATCGTGAGGTTCACGGTGTCGGTACCGGTGCCCGCGTTGAACACGGACTGCGCGAACTTGACGCTGCCGCCAGCCACGACCGAAGAACGCGTGGTCAGGTCGGCAGCGGTGCCGTTGGGCGTGCCGGCCGTCGTGTCGACAGCGGTGGCGGCGGTCGACGGGTTGGTACCCACCGCGATGCTGTAGCTCGCCACGACCGTGTAGGCCGACGGGTTGGTGCTGGAGCCAAGGGTGCCAATGGCCGCCGCGGTGGCCGTGGGCGAATCCGCCGGATTGAACTGGCCCACGTTGGTGGTGGTGGACGTGCCAATCGCGGCTGTGCTGTTCACCAGCACCACGAAGCTCACGGTCTGCGTCACGTTCTGACCCAGCGACTTGATCACGGCATTCACGGTGTTGCCGCTGGCCTGAAAGTCGATGCCAGGTTGAGTGGCGGGGATGTCGCCGTTGACCAAGCCCTTGCCAGGCAAGCTGCTCCACACCGCAGAACCCGCGACGTAGGTCATGCCGCTTGGCAGCGTGTCGGACATCGCAAATCTGCCCGCTGCGCCGCCCGTGTTGTTGAAGGTGAGCGTATAGACCGTGTACTGGCAGGTCGCGCTGGAAGCGAGGCCGGCCGACCAGGTCGTGGCGCAAGTTGTCGAGGTCGAGCGCGGACCGCCGTTGGTCGCGGTCGGCCAGGCGCCGTTGCCCGGACCGGCCACGGACGGAATGCCGATCGACTTGGTGACGTTGAACGCCGCCGCCGTCGTCAGCGTGATCTGGTCCTTGTCGGCCGCCGAGGTATTCGGCGCCGTGTACAGCGCCGCGGTACCCGGGGTGGCGGTGATGGTCGCCGTGTCGAAAGCGCCGGCGCCGCTGGTGGCCGTGCCGGGGATCGTGTAGGCCACGACGAAGCGGAACACGCCGTTGTTGCCGGCCACGCTCTGTGCAGGCACGCTGCAAACGCCTGCGGCTGCAACCGTGCACAGCGGGGTGGTGCCGTCGGGCACGCCGTCGCCGTTGGCGTCGGGGTAGACCTCGACCTTGGAGAACTTGTCGGTGTCGGCATCGACCGTCAGCGTGAAGGTGTCAGTGCCGTTACCGGTGTTGGTCAACGTGTGCGGTGCGTAGACGATGGAGCCTGCCGCGCCGATCTTGGTGTTGACGATGGCCGTCGTGACCTGGTTGACCGAGTCGAGCGTGAACGACCCCACCTGCTGAACCGTGGTCTGGACCAGGTTGGACGTGGCCAGCTGGGTGGTGCCGGCCGCGTCGGAATACGTGGCCGAAGCCTGGTTGCCAATAACGGTATTGGCTGGTGGTGCAGCGGCCAGTGCGGTCGAACTTCCGAACAGGAAGCCCAGCGTCAAGGCTGCGGCGCCGGCCCACGACGCAGACGGCCTGAGGCCGATGCTGCGCCGGGTTGGCAGGGTGGAAATCACGTGGTTTCTCCTCGGTTATCAAAAAAGGTCAGGAACAGGAAAAACCCGGCTGCCGTGTTTCGTTGCTCGAAAACGCGGCGATCGGGTTGCACTCGAAAGAATCGGATGGCACGGGTGGCACAGACGGACGGGGGAAGCGCCGGATCAGCGCGCAGCGCCGGAAGCGGCCTGCACCGCCACGGCGGGTGGCGGCACGACCACCTCGACCTTGGCGCGCGCGCTCACGGCGGTGCTGCCGTTGGCAGGCAACTGGCCCAGCGTCCAGCGCAGCGACCGGTAGTCGGCATAGGGCACTGGCTCGGCCTTGTTGCCAGCGGCCTTGCGCATCAGCGGCTCGGAGCCGAAGACGGCGTCCTTGGTCGCGGCCTGCATCAGGCCAGAGCCCGGCTTGGCGCTGCGCGGCTGGTATTCCAGGCCTTCGGGAATCGGAAGATCCGCCACGAGGCCGGTGACCGGCTTGCCGGTGTTGTTGGTGTAGGTGACCCGGTATTCGACGACATCGCCGGGCTTGACGGAGCTCGCGTCCACCAGCTGTTCCCTGCCCTGCGCGTCCCTCACGACCTTGGACTGGGTGAGAACGACGGCAACGGCCTTCTTCTGGGCGGCTTCGGAGGCGGCGGGTACGGACTGGGCCGCGGCAGCGCCGGCGAAACCGGTCAGCCCGGCGAGGACGAACGCGCACGCAACGCCGGAAATGTTGCAATTCAGGATTTGAGTCAGTTTTTTAGTGGACATGGTTGCTCCAGATTCAAGACACACAGGAGTTCACCCCGGCGCATGCCGGCAATGAATTAAGCGGCTCGGGCCGCGGAGAGGAATTGCTGGCATTGCAAGCGCCAGCATTTGGACGCGCGATCAGCGCTTTCCGATTTGCATCGTTTCGGCACTAGTCGCTGGACTGCTGCGATTTCTCTGTCGCGGTCAGTCGGATCAACTGTTAACAAATATCTAGTTTTGGTTACGAAGTGTAGACCAAAACTGATACTTTGGTACCAGCCGGAAGCGACAACTGTCCATTCGAAACAACAGTTCCGGTTACGACAACCGGAGGCCGCGGGACTATGCTTTTCCCTCGGGAGTCCATGGGAGCGGGCATGAGCCCCCCGCACGGCGTTCGCCGGGATGCAATAGAAAAATGGGAAAAAAGCCCATACCGGGCTTGGCGGTTGCGAGCCGGACGTCCTGCCCGAATCAAGAAATCTTGAAAATATTCAAGACGTAGTCGACAAAGACCTTGATCTTCGGAGAATTGCGGCGGGACGGCAAATAGACAAGATTGATTTCCTGCGGCTTCAATTTGAACGACGGCAACACGTGAACCAGAAGTCCGCTTTCTATATGCGCCTCGGCGATTGCCAGAGGGACCAGCCCGATTCCCTTGGCGGCTAACGTCAATTTCAAGATCAATTCGAGATCGTCCGATTGGAATACGCTGCCCGTGCGCACCCGATGGATTTTTCCCGCAGTCGAAAGGCTGATTTCCTTATTGCGCCCTTCGCCCTCGGTGACCAAGAAAGCGTGAGTAGCCAAATCGGACACACCCCCGATGGGGGGGTGCGCTGCGAGGTAGTCCGGGGCAGCGCACAGCACCATCGGCTCGTTCTTGAGATGGCGCGCCACCATCTCGTCGCAGCCCTCCCGTCCGCGCCGGATGGCCACATCGGCTTCGTCGCGAAACAGGTCGGCTTGGTCGTTGCCCGTTTCGACCACGACCTCGAGTTGCGGATAGGCAGCCATGAAACCGGGCAAGTGCGCGCCGAGCAGCTCCCTGCCGTAGTAATGAGGGACCGCCACGCGCAGACGCCCGCCCACCGTACCACTGTCCGAGGACAGGTTCAGCATGACGTCATCAAGGATGGTCAGCACATGCTGGGCTGCGATCAGAAACTCCCGGCCCTCCTCCGTGAGCGCGAAGCGCGTGGAGCCGCGATGCAGCAGCTGGTGCCCGACCGTTGCCTCCAGCCGCTGAAGTTGGCGCGATGCGGACGCCTTGGGCACGTTCAACACATCGGCTGCCGGAGTCAGTCCTCCGAGCTGGGCGGCTTTGGTGAAAAGCCGGACGTCCGACAAAGAAAAATCTTTCATTTCAACTTCTGGCAGCCTTGTTTATTTTCTTCATGAACGTTCCATCCATCCGCAATTAGCGCAGCGGCGTTTCGTACCTGTTCGGACGATAAAACAGGAATGGTTAACCGTTGCAACACCGTTCCACCGATCCGGGAATAGTTCACCATTCAGCAGCAATTGTGAAATCGCGCTTGCAGAAGCCCCGGGACTGAGGCTGAAAGTGAGCCTTGGCTGAACGATCAGTGCGCCCATCCCCAAACCCCTGCCGACGACTGCGACAATGCACCTGCACGAAAATTCGTCCAATGATTCAATGAATTAGGCCTTTCTTATTCATATGCTCCTCCAAGCTCCCCGCACCTCCCTGGCCGACAGTGCCGCCGACAGCATCCGCGCCGAGATCGCCGCCGGCCGGTGGACCGTCGGGTCTCGCATTCCGATCGAACCGCAACTGGCCCAGTTGCTGGGCGTGAGCCGCGGCACCGTGCGCGAAGCCGTCAAGACACTGGTGTCGCGCGGCCTGCTCGAAGTGCGGCAGGGCTCCGGCACCTACGTGCGCTCCGGCTTCGACCCCTCGCTCAGCCTGCAGAAGATGCGGCGCGCGAGCCTTCGAGACCAATTCGAGGTGCGCCGCGCACTCGAGGTCGAGGCCGCGCGGCTGGCAGCGCTGCGCCACACGGCCAAGGACCTGCGCAACCTGAAGGCGTTGCTCCAGAAACGCGGCGTGCCCGACGCCAATGACGGTGGCGCAAGCTTCATCGAGCGCGACCTGGCCTTTCACATGGCCATCGTCGACATCTCGGGAAACCTGGCGCTGGCCGAGACCTGCCGCTTCATCGCCGGCTACGTCAAGGAGACCATCGCCAGCACGATGAACGCCGGCCTGCCGGAACCCGACACGGCCGCGCACATCGCCATCGTCGAGGCCATTGCGAGCCGCAACGCCGACCGCGCCGCGGAGGCGGTGCGCGCGTTCATGTCGCCGATGATCGATGCGCTGGCGCGGGACGAAGTGGAGCCGGTCCGATGAGCGCGGTGCCCTTCCGGGCGGGCCGCGCGGCCGCTGACGAACTGCTGATCGACGCTGAGGTCGACAGCCTGCCCGCGCCGCGCGCCACGCCCGCGGGCAGCCTGGCGCGGCGCATCCTGCTGGGCGCCAGCGTGGTGCTGATCGCCTTCAACCTGCGGCCGGTGTTCGCCAGCCTGTCGGTGGTGCTGCCCGAGATCATTGCGGCCACCGGCCTGTCCGCCACCGCCGCGAGCCTTTTGACCACGCTGCCCATCGTCTGCCTGGGGGTGTTCGCGCCGCTTGCGCCGGGCCTTGGCCGGCGCTTTGGAACCGAGCGCACGCTGCTTGCCTGCATGGTGCTCATCCTGGTGGGCACGCTGCTGCGCGGCACGGGCAACATCCCGCTGCTGTTCCTGGCCTCGGCCATCGCGGGCAGCGGCATCGCGGTGTCGAACGTGCTGCTCTCCGGGTTGGTGAAGCGCGATTTCGCCAAGCAGGCGGCGCTGATGATGGGCCTGTACACCATGGCCGTCTGCGGCGGCGCGGCCAGCGCCGCGGGCGTCACCGTGCCGATCCAGCATGCGCTCGGCGGAAGCTGGACCTACGCGCTCGCCATGTGGGCGGCGCCGGCGTTGCTGGTCACGCTGATCTGGGCTCCGCAGGCGCTGCCGCTGAAGCCGGTGGCCAGCGAATCGGGCTTCACCGTGCGCGGGCTGTGGCGCGACCGGCTGGCATGGCAGGTCACGTTCTTCATGGGACTGCAATCGGCCCTGGCGTACATCGTGATGGGATGGCTCGCACCCATCCTGCGCGAGCGCGGCCTCGGCGGCGAGACGGCCGGCTACGTGGTGTCGCTGTCGGTCATGACACAGGTGGTGACCTGCCTCGTGGTGCCAGCCGTTGCAGTGAAACTGCGCAACCAGCGCGGCCTGGCGGTGGTCCTGGCCACGCTCACCGTGATTGCGATGCTGGCCATGCTGTTCGCGCCTCTGGGCGGCGTGTGGTTGTGGGCCGTGCTGCTGGGCATTGCACAGGGCGGCACCTTTGCGCTGGCGCTCACGATGATCGTGCTGCGCTCGCCCGATTCGCACGTGGCTGCGCATCTCTCGGGCATGGCTCAGGGCGTGGGTTATGTCGTGGCGGCGTTCGGGCCCCTGTTGGCCGGCCTGCTGCATGGATGGACCGGCAGCTTCCGCGCGTCGTCATGGCTTTTCATCGGGCTGGGCATCGCGCTGGTGACGGCGGGAATTGGCGCGGGGCGCACCATGCACGTGGGCGCGGTCACGGTTCCGCAGCGCTGACGAAGAGAAAGGAAGGCGGCAGACTGCTACTGCGGTCCGCCGCAGAACCCCGCGCGTTCGGTGGTCCTGGCGGCAAAGTGCAGGCGCGTGGTGGTCGCGGCGCTCGCCGGTGTGTGTGCCGGCCATTCGTTTTGCAGCCAGGTGTATTGCCAGTTGTAGGGCTCGCCGGGCGTGGCGGGTTCACCGTAGGCAATGCGCAGGCTGCCGCTGCTCTCGTCATGGCAGTGCTTCGACTGCTTGTATTCCTTTTCGCTGAAGCAGGCACGGACCATCTTCGAGCAGGAAAAGGGAATGTCTTCGTACGCAGCCTTGCTCTCGTCGAGCGGAACGAAGTCGGCCTTGGTGAACGAAGCGCCGCCGCCCGAGTACATCTCGGACACCGTCTGAAGCACCGCCACGGCCCATTGCCCTTCGGCCAACGGGTAGAGGGCCGGAGCGAGCGAAACACGCGTCTCGGGCGTGCCACCCCCTTCTTTCTTCAATACAGCGGCATAGCTGCTGAAGTCATACAGGCGCCCGAGCTGCCAGGTTCTTGAATCTGCGCCGCGCTTGATGCGCACCATCGCCATGGCCAGCGGTTCGTCGGATATCACCGCGTAGTCCCCTGAAGCAGCGCCACGCGGCCGGTACAACCCGAGGGATTGCGGATTGCAAGGCTGCGGCAGCAGCGCACACAGACGGGGGCGCCATTCAGGATCGACGGACTCCGGCTTCTTGACCGCGTCGAACGGCTGCGCGGCGGGCGCTGCGAAGACATGGCTAGCCAGCAACAGGGCGAGCATCGAGGCAGCGAAGCGAAGGGCTGGCGGTGGCTTTTTCATAAACAGGAATGGTAGCCAGACTGCTGCAAAAAAAGTGCGCCCAAATTCCCGAATGAGCGATGGCCTCGATGTTGTAGCCTTCGCTGCGTGGCCGCCCTGGCCTCTCGAACGGAGCGAAGATGGCTGACAAGATCCTGGTGTTCTATGGCTCGTATCGATCGGATCGCATGGGCATTCGCCTGGCGGACTACGTGGTAGCCGGCCTCAACGCGCGTGGCGCCGAGGCCGAATTGATCGACTCCCAGGCCGTCGGCCTGCCGATGCTCGACCGCATGTACAAGGAGTATGCCCAGGGTACCGCGCCCGCGGCGATGGAAGCGCTGGCGCAGAAGATACGCGGCGCCGACGCCTTCGTCTTCGTGACCGGCGAATACAACTGGGGCCCGCAGCCCGGCTTGAAGAACCTCACCGACCACTTCCTCGAGGAATGGTTCTGGCGTCCCGCCGCCGTCGCCAGCTATTCCGCAGGGCGTTTCTCCGGCGTGCGCTCGGGCACCTTGTGGCATTCGATCCTGTCCGAGATGGGAATGGTCGTCATCTCGAGCACGCTGGCCGTCGGGCCCATTTCGCAGACGCTGGATGCCGCAGGCAAGCCCATCGGCGGCCCGGGCGAATCGCTCGAGCGCTCGTTCGGGCGATTCGCCGATGACCTGGCCTGGTGGACCGAGGCGGCGCGCACGCAGCGGGAACGAAAGGCACCGCCCTATTGATCGGCGCCCGGCCAGCCCCCCCGGCGGCGCCCGGCCGGCCCCACGTCTGCAGGATCAGGCAAGAACCTTGCTCGATCCGGATAACGCCTGGAGCCCCATCCGCGCGAGACTTGTCTCCATGCCCGGCGCTGCGTTGCGCCATGGTTCACACCCACCCGCACGAGGAGTTTCTCATGAGCGCAATCCAGGAAAAAGTCGTCCTCATCACGGGCGCTAGCGGTGGCATCGGCGAAGCGGTCGCGCGGCTGCTGGCACGCCGCGGCGCCAAGGTAGTGCTCGGCGCACGCCGCACGGATCGGCTCGAGGCGTTGGCCAATGACATCACGGCCGCCGGCGGCACGGCGAGCTTTCAGCGGCTCGACGTCACCTTTCGGCCCGACGTGGAAGCCTTTGCCGAGTTCGCGCTCGAGACCCACGACCGCATCGACGTGCTGGTGAACGCCGCGGGCGTCATGCCGCTCTCGCCGCTGTGGACGCGCAAGGTCGAGGAGTGGGAACTGATGATCGACGTGAACCTGCGCGGCGTGCTGCTGGGCATTGCGGCAGTGCTGCCGACGATGCAGGAGCAGGGGTGGGGGCATATCGTCAACGTGGCGCCGGTGCCCGTGCATGGCGTGTCGCCGAACTCGGCGGTGTACTGCGGCACGCAGTACGCGGTCGACGCGATCTCGGAAGGGCTGCGGCAGGAGCATGCGGGCCGCGTGCGCGTGACGGTCGTGCGCCCCGACGTGAGCGAGGCAGACCGCACTCTGGCCGATCGCATCTCGGCCTGCAGCTCGTTCGAGCGCATGGTCACGCGGCGGCGCATCGCGGTGCCGGTGGAAGCTGTGGCCCGCTCGATCGCGGGCGCCATCGAGGGCAGCAGCATCTCGGCGCCGCGGCGACCGGCATGGCGTCCGCGGCCGGCCGAGCACGCGTTGTGACCGGGCCGCGTCAGTAGGTCTTGTACGGCAGGAACTTGCCCGACAGCACCACGTTGACGCGGTCGCCCTTGGGGTCGGCCTGGCGCTGGATGTCCATGCTGAAATCGATGGCGCTCATGATGCCGTCGCCGAATTCTTCGTGGATCAGTTCCTTGATGGTGGTGCCATACACGCTCACCACCTCGTACCAGCGGTAGATGAGCGGATCGGTCGGCACCGGCGTGGGCAGCGAGCCCTTGTAGGGCACCACCTGGAGCCACTTCTGCTCTTCGACCGTGAGGCCGAAGATCTTGCCGATGATCTTCGCCTGCTTGTCGTCGAGCGTCATCTGGCCGAGGCATGCGGCGGTGGTCCACTCTTTCGAGAGGCCCACCTTCTTGGCCACGTCGGCCCACTGGATGCCCTTGGACACCTTCACGGTGATGATCTTCTCGGTGACGTCGTTGCGGTTCATGCGGGCTGGCTCCTGATTGAATTGGATGGGCGAAGTGGAAGTAGGCAAGCAACAAATGTTCCTGATTGGTCCTCAGCGATCCCACCGGAACTTGCGCTCCGACTCCTCGATGGGCTGGTCGTTGATACTCGCATAGCGCCGCTGCATCAATCCGTTCTCGGCGAACTCCCAGTTCTCGTTGCCGTGACTGCGAAACCACTGACCAGCCTCGTCGTGCCATTCGTATTCGAAGCGCACCGCAATGCGGTTGTCCATGAAGGCCCAGAGCTGCTTCTTCAGACGGTAGTCGTGCTCGCGCTCCCACTTCCGGGTGAGGAACTCGACCACCTGCTCGCGTCCGTTGACGAAGTCGGCGCGGTTGCGCCATTCAGTGTCTGGCGTGTAGGCCAGGCTCACACGCACCGGGTCGCGCGTGTTCCAGGCGTCTTCGGCGGCCTGGACTTTCTTCGTTGCGCTTTCAAGCGTGAAGGGAGGCAGCGGTGGGCGGGATTCCATGGCGTTCTTTCGTCGGATGAAAAATGGCGAAGGTGCGCAATGTGCCACATGTAGACAGCTCTGTCTACCAACCTACAATAGCGCCATGGACATCTCCGCACTGCCCGCGCGCGAGCGCATCCTGCACACGGCGCACGACCTCTTCTATGCCGACGGGATCCGAGCCACCGGCATCGACCGTGTCATTGCCGAATCGGGCGTGACCAAGGTCACCTTCTATCGGCACTTCCCCTCGAAGGACGACCTGGTGCGCGAGTTCCTCGACCACCGCCACGCGCGGTGGATGGCCTGGTTCGTCGACGCACTGGGACGCCGCGGCGCGCATGACCGTGTGGGCGATGCCGGGGCCTTGCTGTTGCTCGCCGACGTGATGGCCGAATGGTTTGCCGACCCGGCGTTTCGCGGCTGCGCCTTCATCAACTCGGTGGCCGAGGTGGGCGGCAGCGTAGAGGGCGCGGCCGAACGCGCACGCGAACACAAGCGCGAAATGGTGGAGGTCATTGCCGGCTTGCTGCCCGGGGCTCCGTCTTCTCGCATGGCACTTGCACAAGCCGCAGCGCTTGGCGTGGACGGCGCCATCGTCAAGGCGCAGATGGGCGACATGGCCCTGGCACGCGAGGCCGTGGACGACCTCCGGCGCCTGCTTGCGGCACTGGCCGCGGCGTAAAGGACACCGGCAACCCGATAACATCCAGCCAGCAAATACCAACATCAATGGCATCGACCCGACTCCCCTCGACCCAGGGCCTGCAGGCCTTCGAGGCGGTGGCGCGGCTGCGCAGCGTGAACCTTGCGGCGGAAGAGCTCAGCGTGACGCCCAGTGCGGTGAGCCATCGCATCCGCCAGCTCGAGACGCTGCTTGAACTCAAGTTCTTTGCGGGCAACGACTTCAGCCTGAGCGCCGAAGGGGTGGCTTACCTGGCCCGCGTGCGCGAGGCCATTGCCGCGCTGCAGCAGGTGCCCGGCCGCGAGCCCGCATCGCAGGTGCGGCGGCTGCGCGTGGCCGTGACGCCCACTTTCTCGCGACAGATGCTGCTGCCCCGGCTGGCCGTGTTCCGCGATGCTTATCCGAACATCGAGCTGATGCTGCAGGTGACCACGCCGGTGCGCAACATGACGGCCGAGGAAGCCGACATCGAGCTGCGCTTCGGCACCGGTCCTTTTCATGACCGCGAGTTTTTCCAGCTTCTGGCCGATGAGGTCTCTCCGGTGTGCAGCCCGGCCTACCTGGAGCGGCACGGTCCTTTCGATGGCTTTGCCACCGATGCGGAAGTCTCGCGCGCCCAGCTGCTGCGCACGCCGCTGGAATCCTGGCGCACCTGGTTCAAGGCCTGCGGCATCGGCCTGCCGGAGCCAGCCACGGGCCACCAGTTCAATGACCTGGGCCTGGCGCTCGATGCGGCGGCCGAAGATTTCGGCGTGGTGCTCATGCACCTGAAGCTCGGCAGCGCGTGGCTCGACAGCGGCCGCCTCGTGCGGCTTTCGCCGCGCAGCGTGCCCTCGCCCAACGCCTACTTCATCTGCTGGCGCCCAGGTGCCATGGAGCGATGGGAGTGCGCGACCTTTGCCGAGTGGCTGCGCCAGGCGCTGCGCGATTGACCTGAATTCTTTTCAGCCGCGGACCGGGTAATTTTCAGCTGAGCCGAGGCGGCGCGAATCACACTCGGGCCGCGGCGGGCCTGCCCATCATGGTCGGCCCTGCAAACAACAAACGACAGAACACACTCCAGGAGACCGCCTCGTGCCAGACCTTTCCAAGATCACCTGCATCGAAGACCTTCGGGTGGTCGCCAAGCGGCGCGTGCCGAGAATGTTCTACGACTACGCCGATTCGGGCGCATGGACCGAAAGCACCTACCGCGCCAACGAGAGCGATTTCCACAAGATCAAGCTGCGCCAGCGCGTGGCCGTGAACATGGAGGGACGCTCGACGCGCTCCACCATGATCGGCCAGGACGTGGCCATGCCGGTGGCCATTGCGCCCACCGGCCTCACCGGCATGCAGCATGCCGACGGCGAGATTCTGGGCGCGCGTGCGGCCAAGGCCTTCGGCATTCCGTTCACGCTGTCGACCATGAGCATCTGCTCGCTCGAGGATATTGCCGAGCACACCGGCCGGCATCCGTTCTGGTTTCAGCTCTACGTCATGAAGGACCGCGACTTCATCGAGCGGCTGATCGAGCGCGCGCGCGCCGCGAACGTGTCGGCGCTGCAGCTCACGCTCGACCTGCAGATCCTCGGCCAGCGCCACAAGGACATCAAGAACGGCCTCTCGACGCCGCCCAAGCCGACCATCGCCAACATGATCAACCTGGCGACCAAGCCGCACTGGTGCATGGGCATGCTGGGCACCAAGCGCCGCACCTTTGGCAACATCGCGGGCCATGCGAAGGGCGTGAAAGACCTGTCCTCGCTGTCGTCGTGGACGGCCGAGCAGTTCGACCCGGCGCTGAGCTGGGCCGACGTCGAATGGATCAAGAAGCGCTGGGGCGGCAAGCTGATCCTCAAGGGCATCATGGACGTGGAAGACGCGCGCCTTGCCGCGTCCAGCGGCGCCGATGCGCTCGTCGTCTCCAACCACGGCGGTCGACAGCTCGATGGCGCGCCCTCCTCCATTGCCGCGCTGCCCGCCATCGTCGATGCCGTAGGAAGCGAGATCGAGGTGTGGATGGACGGCGGCATCCGCAGCGGCCAGGACGTTCTCAAGGCCCGCGCACTCGGCGCCCGCGGCACGCTCATCGGCCGCAGCTTTCTGTATGGCCTGGGCGCCTACGGCCAAGCGGGCGTGACGCGCGCGCTGCAGATCATCCACAAGGAACTCGACATCACCATGGCTTTCTGCGGCCGCACCGATATCGAGAACGTGGATTCGAGCATCCTGCTGCCGGGTACGTTCTGAGCCCTTCGGGCTCGCAGTTGAATAAATCAGGGAGCCCGCGCAGGCACGCGGGTTTCGAGCGCGGGCGCCTGCCATTCGGGCTTGATGTGGCAGCCGTTCTTGCCGTCGGTGTCGTAGCGCGGCATCAGCGCCGCGCAACGTTGCGCCAGGCTTGCGGGCGTGGGCTTCTCGCCCTTGTCGATCCAGTCCATCAATGCGTTGAAAAGCGCCGGGTATTCCGAATCGCTCAGGTAGCTGTGCTCGCGCTCGGCGCTGAAGCTCTGCACCAGCGTGTCGCCCGTTCCCGCGGCATCGCGAATGCGCCGGTAGGCGCTCTCGAGTTCAACGAAAGCCGTGGGATCGTCGATGCCGTGCAGGGCCACGGTGGGCAACGCGGTGCGGCCGGTGGGCTGGCTGTCGGCGGCAAGAGCACCCTTGGCCTGCGGATCGGCGGCATAGCGCGCCACACCGGCGTTGAGCGCCGCATCGTCCGCCGAGCCCTGGTAGACCACGCCGATGTTGCCGAAGGGATTGCTGCCATTCAAGCGCCGCTGCACCAGGTCCTGAAACAGCCAGGTAGCCCAGTTCAGGTGGCCCTGCAGCGAGCGCTCCTGGATCTTGACCACTGACAGGATGGTCTTGAGGCGCGCGGCCTGCTCGGGCGTGCGCTGCGTGGCGGGCACGCCGACACCGGTGCATTCCTTGACGCGTGCAGCCAGTTCGGCGCGCGTGAGCTTCGACTCCATGGGGAGGCCCTGCCACAACGGGTATTGCGGCTCGTCGGGCTTTGGATGGTTGCGGCACACGTACTGGTAGATCACGCGCAGTTCGAGCCGGAAATCGTAGGCGCTGTTGCCGCCGCCGAGCACGCCGCTGGTGAGCAGCAGGCCGTCGTACGGGCTCTTCGCATCGCCCAACGGCGCATAGAGTTCGACGGCCTTTGCGGCCACGCCGGCGCCGTAGCTCTGGCCATGCAGCAGCGTGCGGCGCGGTACGCCAAACCGCTGCACGAAGATGCGGCGCAGGCGCTCGGTGTCCTCGGCGGCCATGGTGACGCCGTAGCCGCCGCGGCGGTAGGTGGAGCCGGCCCACGCGTAGCCGGCCTTCACCGTCACTGCCCAGCGCTTGAGGTCTTCCTCGCTGCGTGCGAGCTTGGGCGGACCAGTTTCGGGGCCGCCATGGGCATGCATCACAAGCACGCGGTTCCACGTCTGCGGAATGGCGATCCAGTAGAACGCGCCGGCAGTGTCTTCGCCGGTATAGCAACGCGTTTGCGAAGGTACTGGCGCAGGGCACGCCGTGGGCTTGGGTTCCCAGGAGGCGGCATGGGCGGCCGCCGTGGCCATGGAGCCGAGCAGCCCAAGAGCGAAGGTGCGAAGAAGCGGTTTGCCGCTGAGCCTCATCGATGCCTTTGCTCCGATTTCCGCGGCGACGGACCGTCGCAATTCGACGACGCTGCTACGCCTCGGCAATCCAAAGGCCCGGGTAGTCGCACACGAAGCCGTCCTGCGTCACGCGCAGCGCCGCTGCATAGTCGAAGCGCTTGGCATCGTAGGCGTACGCGTCGTCCGCAGTCCGCTCATAGCGCTGGTTCAATTCGCTGAGCACGCCGCCGCCGTCCAGGTCGACCCAGGCCGCTCGCGCGTCGGCTCCTTCGCCTTTCGACAGGTTGAGCCGGCGCAGCTGCAGCAGATTGGTGGCGGGAGTGAAGCCCAGGTCGAGGTCGACGCAATGCGACAGGTCCGCCACCGCTTCGTCGTTGAGCTTCCAGTGGCCGCGCGCATCGCGGGCAATGGACAGGTCGATGGCGCTGCCACCGAGCCAGCCACGGACGGTGCCCCATTGCGTGTGCCAGTGCGTGTCGCAGCGCACGCGGTAGTGCAGTTGCGCAATGCGGTGGTCCTCCAGGCGGAACACGGCAGAGCCGTCGAGCTGCCACGCGGTTGCGTTGCGCTCGAGCCGGCAGGCGTCGTGGCCCGGTGCATCGAGCCTGCGCCACAGGATGGAAGCGACGGTTTGCATGGCGCGGATGATGACCCCAGCGGGCGCAACAGGCAAGCCTTGTCACAATGCCCCGGATCATGAAGAAGATTCACCTCCCCGTGGTCGCCCTGCTGCTGTCCGTTCTGTCGGCCGCCGCCGCACCAGCCCACGCCGCGCTGAAAGACGGCGACATCGTCTTCCATACCTCGCGCTCAGCCCAGAGCCTGGCGGTGCAGCGCGCCACCGGCTCGCGCTACAGCCACATGGGCATCGTGCTGCTGCGCGGCGGCAAGCCCTATGTGTTCGAGGCGGTGTCGACGGTGCGCTACACGCCGCTGGCGCAGTGGACGGCGCGCGGCAACGGCGGGCACTACGTGGCAAAGCGGCTGCGCAACGCGGACGCGCTGCTGACACCCGGCGCCGTGGCCCGCCTGCATGCGGGCTCCGCGGACTACGAAGGCCGCCCCTATGACCTGACTTTCGAATGGTCGGACCAGCGCATCTACTGCTCCGAACTCGTGTGGAAGCTCTACCAACGCGCACTGGGCGTGCGCATCGGCGAGCTGCAGAAGATTCGCAGCTTCAACCTGGACGACCCCGCGGTGCGCGCCAAGATGCGCGAGCGCTACGGCGACAAGGTGCCGATGGACGAGCCCGTGATCTCGCCGGTGGCGATGTTCGACTCGCCGCTATTGACGACGGTGGAGACGCGCTGAGCCCGATCTGCGGCTGGCGGCTTACGAGCTCAGTCGCAGTCGAAACATGCCGAGCCCCGACAGGGGCTAACATCGTCTGCCCGACCATTCAGAGGAGCGCGCAAGTGGAACCCTGGTTCGCCGATGCCAAGCCGATCGACTCGCTGGAGCCCGAGATCGCGTTTCATTTGTGGGACGAGTTTCATCCTGCGCCGGGTCGTCAGCCCGAGCCGCTCGCGCTGCCCGAATTCCCGCGCGCCTCGCGCTTGCTGGCGCGCACCTCGGAGGCCGTCGGGCACGAAGCTGAACTTGCCACGTACTACGGCCGGGTAGCCGCGCTGGCCCGGCGGCACGCATTGAAACTCCACCAGGTGCGCCAATACTTCTGGATGGATCTGCGGCTCGACAACGAGGAGGCGGACGTTCACCTGTCGTTCCCCTGGTACGACACCTTCGCCACCATGGACCACTTCCTCTCCGCCGTGGCGGGGAATGAGCAAGGCATGATCTTCGCCGACCAGGACCAGGGCTGGGCGGTGGAGGTCTGGGCCCGCGACGGAACGCTCTACATCCGAGAGAGTGACCCCGATTCTGACGATGATGATGAACCCGGCCAGGCCGTTGCGTTGCCTCGTGCCGGCCTGCAGGACCGGATCGCCCCGCTGCGCGAGCGCACCGCAAAGCTTGTGGCCCGTCTCGCAAAGGAACTCGGTGCCGACGTGTGGACCACGGGCGAGGCTCCTTCTTTTCCGTAGGCCTCCGCAGCGCCGCATGGCTCAGATCGGATAGGCCGTGAGGATGTAGAACACCTTGCCGTTGTAGCTTTCCATCTTGAGGATGATGCGCACGCCGGAGAGGTCATTGACGGCCGTGCTGCCGAACTGCACGCCCCGACCCACCACATAGCCCAGCACGTGTTCGAGCTCGGGCGACTTGCTGCCCGCGGCCGCTCCGCGCGACCATGCGCGCACCGCGGCCGCGTTGGCACGCAGCGTTTCGGTGATGGCGCGTTCCGCAGTGGCCAGGTCGGCAAAGGTGGACACCGCCTTGGGGCCGGCCCGGGTGGCGGTGCGAACCCTGGCCAGCAGTTGCGCGTCGGTCTGCCCGACGTGTCTTGCCATGGTGTGGCCGCCGAGCCTCGATCCGGCGGCGGCTTCATGCTCGGCCAACCGGATGCGACCGCCGCGCATGACGGCGACGATGCGGGCAGCCCCCAGCCCCGAAGCCACGACCAGCGGCACCGCCACGTCCACCGCAAGCCCGATGCCGTCGGCCGTTTCGCGCGAGGCGCCCAGCGCCTCGGCCGCGGAACTGGCAGTGACGGCGGTAGCCGTGCGCTGCGGAGTGCCGGTCCAGACCTGGCGGCTCGATGTTGCCAAGGTATCGTAGCCGTGCACGCCCAGCACCACGCATCCGGCCTTGGTCACCATGGTGGGCTCGGGCGCCAGGCAGAGCACGCCGGCACCGACCAGTTCCACCACTCCGCCCACCAGCCCGACGGTCCCCCAGAGCCGGTTGCTCAGGCTCGCGGATTCGGGCACGTCCTGCCCGCCCAGCACCGCCGCCATTTGCACCGGCGTCAGCGCGATGCTCAATCCCTCGACTTCGTCATCCATGCCCAAACCCTTTCCTTGCCATGCTTTCCCATGCCATCGGACGGTCAAAAACCGTGGTCGGGCGCATTCTGGCATGCGTGCCGCCACGGGCAGAGGCGGCCCGGCCGCGAGACAATCGCAGCCGTGAGTTCCCAGCCCGTGACCAAGCCCCCGATCCGCCGCATCGCGCACCTCGACATGGACGCCTTCTTCGCGTCGGTCGAGCTGCTCCGCTATCCGCAGCTCAAGGGGCTGCCGGTGGTGATTGGCGGCGGGCGGCGCGGCGTGGACGACGCAATCCGCCACGTACCCGAAGGCGGCACGCTGGCCGACATTCCGATCGACGCCTTTCCTCGCCTAAGAGACTACGCAGGCCGCGGCGTGATCACGACCGCCACCTACCCGGCGCGGCAGTTCGGCGTGGGCTCGGCCATGGGGCTCATGAAGGCCGCCAAGCTGTGCCCGCAGGCCATCATCCTGCCGGTGGACTTCGACGAGATCCGCAAGTATTCGCGCGCCTTCAAAGAGATCATCCGGGAGGTCGCGCCGCTCATGGAAGACCGGGGCGTGGACGAGGTGTACATCGATTTCACCGACGTACCGGGCGGCCAGCGCGATGGCGGACGCTCGCTGGCGCGGTTGATTCAAAAGGCGATCTTCGACGCGACTGGCCTCACCTGCTCGATCGGCGTGGCGCCCAACAAGCTCATCGCCAAGATGGCAAGCGAATTCAACAAGCCCAACGGCATCTCCGTGGTCTACGAGAACGACCTGGAGGCACGCATCTGGCCGCTGCCCTGCCGCAAGGTGAACGGCATCGGCCCCAAGGCCGACGAGAAGCTCAAGCGCTTCGGCATCGAGACGGTGGGCGAACTCGCGGCACGCGATCGCGACTGGCTGATCCAGAATTTCGGAAAGTCCACAGGCGCGTGGATGCACGAGGTGGCCTGGGGCCGCGACGACCGGCCGGTGGTGACCGAAAGCGAGCCCGTGTCGATGAGCCGCGAGACCACCTTCGACCGCGACCTGCATGCCGTGCGCGACCGCGCCGAGCTTGGCGCCATCTTCACCCACCTGTGCGAGAAGCTGGCCGAAGACCTGCAGCGCAAGGGCTACGTGGGCAAGACCATCGGCATCAAGCTGCGCTATGACGATTTCAAGATTGCCACGCGCGACCAGACCATCGACCGCTTCACCGCCGACGGCAAGACGATTCGACAAATCGGCGGACTGTGCCTGAAGCGCGTGCCGCTGGAGCGGCCGCTGCGCCTGCTGGGCGTGCGCGTGGGTGCGCTCGCCAAGGCGGGAAGCCCCGAGGCGCTGGCGCTCGCCGCCGGGGGCACGAGCTCGCGTGCGTCCGCGGAGGCGGCCTCGACCACGGCGTCGCTCTTCTAAAAAGGCCGTGATGAAACGCTGGCTCCGGCGGTTCGCATTCACGCTGCTGGGGTTCATGGTTGCGGCGGCGCTGTACGTGGCGGTTGCCTGTGCGCTGATGCTCTGGCCGGCCAATGCAAGAGCGCCATCCGCGCCTACCGCAGAGGTGGAGGCCTGGGTGCTGAGCAACGGCGTGCACACGGATCTGGTTTTTCCGATCCATTCGGCGGCCATCGACTGGCGTCAGCTCTTTCCGTTCGCGCACTTCAAGGCCGTGCCGCCCGATGCTGAATTCATCGCCATCGGCTGGGGCGACCGCGAGTTCTACCTGAACACGCCGACCTGGGGCGACCTGACCGCATCGCGCGCTTTCGGCGCCATGCTCGGCGGCAATCGCGCGCTGCTGCACGTGACCTACCTGCGCCGCGCGCAGCTGCGGCACGGCGCCTACGACCTGCCGCTCTCGCGGGCGCAGTACGCGCAGCTAGTGGACTACGTGCAGGCCTCGCTACCCTCGGGCCGCGCGGTGCCCATTGCGGGCGCGCACTACAGCAACGACGACGCCTTCTATGAAGCCGAAGGCGGCTATCACCTCTTCGAAACCTGCAACACCTGGACCGGCCGCGGCCTGCGGGGTGCGGGCGTCACGGTGAGCCGCTGGACACCGTTCGACTTCAACGTCGTGTGGCACCTGCAACCTGCTGCTCCCTGAGCCTTGCCAATCAGTCCAGACCGTCGAAGTCTGCATCGTCCGGCCCGATGTGGGCAGGCGAGCGCCAGCCCGCATCGCGCATCGAGCGCGCCACCTGGTGCTCCACGCCCATCAGCACCGCAAACAGCGCCATGCGCACCGGGATGCCGTTGTCCGTCTGCCGGAAAATTGCCAGCCGCGGATCATGGTTCAAGTCGATGCTCAGGTCGTTCGCGCCTGGACGCCCGTCGCGCGGCAGCGGGTGCATGAGGATGGTGTCGGGCTTGCAGAGCGTGTCCACCAGTGCCTTGCGAATCTGGAACTCGGGCGTGTAGCCCTCGATCTCCTCGCCTGCAAAGCGTTCCTTCTGGATGCGAGTGGCATAGACCACGTCCGCGCCGCGCAGCCCCTCTTCGAGCGACTGCGTCTGCTCGATCACATGGCCATTGCGCGCCACCAGGTCCAGCAGATAGGCCGGCATCTCGAGCGACGGCGGCGCGATGAGCGTGAATTTCAGCCCGCGGTAGAGCGACAGCAGCCGGATCAGCGAATGCACCGTGCGGCCGTATTTCAGGTCGCCGACCATTGCCACGTGTGTGCCGTCGACCAGCTTGCCCATGCGCGAGAACTCGCGCTGGATGGTGTACAGATCGAGGATGGCCTGGCTCGGATGCTCGCCTGGCCCATCGCCGGCATTGATGACCGGAATGTTGGTTGCACGTGCGAACTCGGCGACCGAACCCTGTTCTGGGTGCCGCACCACCAGCGCATCGACATAGCCGCTCATCACGCGGCTGGTGTCGTAGATCGACTCGCCCTTCGCCATCGAAGAGAAGGTGAATCCCGTGGTGTCGCATACCGTGCCGCCCAGCCGGCAGAAGGCCGCGCCGAAGCTCACACGGGTGCGGGTACTCGCCTCGAAGAAAAGGCTGCCGAGCACCGCGCCTTCCAGCACGCGCGTGACCTTCTGGCGCCGCGCGATAGGCTGCATGATGTCGGCGACCTGGAACAGGGCTTCCAGGCTGTCGCGATCAAACTGCGCGACCGACAAGAGGTGGGGCCGGCCCTCCGCCGCAATGCGCTGCACAAGAGGCCGATCGTCCGCGGCGGCGTTGGCCTGAGCCTCGCGCTGCAGGATTTCCGCGACGAATTTGCCCACCATTTCCGGCATGGCGCGCGACTCGCCGGAATCAGCTGGCAGCAACCAGGTGTCGAGCGCCCGCCGGCGCACACCCAGGCGTTCGGAGAATGCGTCGCGGGTGAGATTGAGGCGGCGCATTGCATCGCGCAGGGTGTCTTGTTGGCTCATTGGTCTCGAATATACGCTACGCGTTAAATTTCTGCGAGAAAATTTACTCATTGCGTATATTCATCGCCACGAGCCCGCCGGCCGGGTCCAGGTGCTGTCCAGGAAGAACAAAGAGCTCCCTTCGCACCAGGGGCGATTGCAGCGTCCTACAGGCGGCGATTGCCCGTGCGGGCACAAGCTGCGGGTACCCACCACGCAACTCACATGCCGGCTCGCTCCAATCCGCTTCCACCAGACTCGCCGCCGTCGAAGCCGACGCCGATCGCCAACGGCCTGGTCTATGTGAATCCGGACATGCCGGGCATCCGGCGCTTGAAACAGGGCGAGCGCTTTCGCTACCGCGACACAGAGGGCCGTTGGGTCCGCGATGCGGACGAGCTCTCGCGCATCCGGATGCTGGCGATTCCGCCGGCCTACACCGATGTCTGGATCTGCCCGCTGCCCAACGGCCACCTCCAGGCCACCGGCTTCGATGCGCGGGGCCGCAAGCAGTACCGCTACCACGCCGACTGGCGGCTCTTCAAGGACGAGACCAAGTTCGAGCGCCTGGAGGCCTTCGGGCTCGCGCTGCCGCGCATTCGCGCCCGCGTGGCGCGCGACCTGCAGGAAGGCACGGGCACGGCAACGGCGCCCCCCGGACGGCAGCAGGTGCTGGCAGCGCTGGTGCGACTGCTCGACACCACGCTGCTGCGCGTTGGCAACGAGGAGTACGCGAGCAGCAATGGTTCATTTGGCCTTACCACGCTGCGCAACCGGCACGCGGCGGTTCGGGGAGGGGCGCTCCGGCTGCGCTTTCGGGGCAAGAGCGGCGTGATGCACGAGGCCCTGCTCGACGATCCGCGCGTGGCGAAGGTGGTGCGACAGTGCCAGCAGCTGCCGGGCCAGGCGCTGTTCCAGTACCAGGAAGAAGACGGCCAGCTCCGCAGCGTGTCGTCCACCGACGTGAACGACTACATCGCCGGAGCTTCGCCGGGCGAGCGCTTCACCGCGAAGGATTTTCGCACCTGGCACGGCACGGTGCAGGCACTGGAACTCACGCGGCTCGCGTGTGAGCCGGGCCGTACCGCTGCCGATGGCAGCCGCTACAGCGCCAAGGAGATCCTGGCCGCGGTTGCAAAGCAGCTCGGCAACACACCCGCGGTGTGCAAGAAGGCCTACGTTCATCCGGCCGTACTGGCACTCGGCAGTGCGCTCGCGGGCGACGATGAAGATGCTTCGTCGGAGGTGCTGCGAAAAATGACGGCCCGTACCGCGGGAAGCAAGACGCGCGGACTCCACGCGGCGGAACAGCGGCTGCTCGCCTTCTTGCGGATGCATCGGCAGGCCCAGGCGCGCGAGCTAGGTGAGCTCGGCAAGGCACGCAAGGCAAGTGCCAAGCCAAGCGCAAAGCCCACGCTGCCCGATAAAAAAGAATCGCGAAAACTTCAGCCGGTGGCGAGCGGAAACCGCACGCTGTCACGCTCCAGCGCCACGGTGTAGCCGAGGTCTTCGGCCAAGCTCTGCAGCGCAATCGCATCGATGGCCAGCGCGCGCGGTGCACGGTGCGCGTCGAGCACCGGGCTCACGCCGCTGGACTCGCGCGGCAGGGCACTCAGCCGCAGCGCATCGTCGCCATCGGCCTCGATGCGGATCGCACCGGCATCGGAGGCGCCATCGTGCAGGTAGCCGAGCGCGCCCAGCAACAGGTAGCGCAGCGCGGCCCCCTGGGGGCGACGGGACTCGTTCGGCTGCGGCTCGAGCGCGGTATCGACATCGAGCGCCACGCCATGCATGTCGAAGGCCGCACGCATCAGGCCCACGCACTGCGCCACCAGTGCGCTGCGCGTGATGCCGTCGTCCACCGTGGCCAGCTCCCAGTCGCGCAGCGAGCGGATGCCCTCCACCAGCTCGGACACCTGGTTGTCGATGAGCGCGACGCGTTCCTCGCAGGCCGCGGCGTCGATGGCCGGCGCGCCTATCTGGCGCTTGAGCATCAGCAATGCCATGCGTATCACCGACACCGGCGCGGCCATGTCGTGCCGCAAGGCCGGCAAGGCGCGGGTGAGGAGTTCATGGCGCACGCCGGCGGCAATCCAGCTGCGGGCTCCGGGCGAGGCCTTCATTGCGCGGCGGGACCCGAAGGCTTTGCCTCGCGCTGTGGGCAGGCGTGCAGGCTGCCGCGGCCTGCGAATCTATGGTCGGCAATGGGCACGTTCACTTTGCGCGTCCTGAAGCGAGGGAGATGGCAAGAAGTATCGGGCCCCCCTCCATGGCCGGGTGTAGGAGCGCACCTACGGATCGAGGCCCCGAGGCCGAGCGCGGGCGTGCAGACCCGCAACCAATGGCCGCAGATGGGTCAGGGTTTACCGAGATAGACGCGCACGTCTTTTACTTGGACGCCCGCGGCTGCGACGGCCGAGCGCAGCTGCGCCTCGGTCACGCCCAGCGTCTGGGTCCAATAGCGCACCTCGTGCGGCTCGTTGACATTGATGCGGGTCTGGTCCTGCGGGCCGCGCTTGCTCAGATCGTCTGCCATGGCGTGCTTCCTGTATTTTCTGAACGATGCAGGAACGATGCGCGCCCATGCTCTTCAGAACTGGCGGACGGCGGCGCGGCTCCTTGCAGGAAATGTCCGAAACCGGCGCGAGGCGTGGTGACGCCCTACCCGCAGCGCGCCTGCAGCTCGCGCTTGAGCACCTTGCCGTTGGCGGTGGTGGGCATCGCGTCGATGATTTCGATGCGTGCAGGCCGCTTGTAGGGCGAAAGATGCTCCGCCAGGTAAGCGCGCAACGCGGCCTCGTCCAGCGCCGCACCGGGCTTCATCTCGAGAAAGGCGACGATCTGCTCGTTGCCGTCGACCTCGGGCACGCCCACCACCGCGCAAAGGTGCACGCCTGCAAAGCGGCCGATCACGGTTTCGATCTCGGCGGGATACACGTTGAAGCCCGAGCGGATGATCATTTCCTTGAGCCGCCCGACCACGAACAGCGCGCCGTCCGCGTCGAAGCGACCGAGGTCGCCGCTCGCATACCAGCCTCCCCGGCGCATAACCTGCGCGGTGGCCGCGGCATCGCGAAAGTAGCCCAGCATCAGGCCAGGCCCGCGCATCCAGATCTCGCCCGTTTCACCGGGCGCGAGATCCTTTCCATCGGGGCCCACGATGCGCGCCTCGCCGCCTTCGACCGCATAGCCCGCCGCCGTGTCCGCGCGCGGCGCCTCGACCCGCGTGAGGAACACCGAGCCGGCGTATTCCGACAGGCCGTAGCCGTAGTGCAGCGGCTGGCCGAACAGCGCCTCGACGCGCTGCTTGAGTCCCAGGTCGAGCGGCGCCGAGCCGGTATACACATAGCGAAGCGCCGGAAAGCGCGGCACGATGCGCTCCGCCTCGATGTGGGCCAGGAGGCGCGCATACATCGTGGGCGGCCCGAGGAGGTTCGACACCTCCTCGTGTTCCAGTGCGTGCAGCATGTCGGCCGGCGAGAAGCTCGCGCGCAGCACCAGCGCGGCGCCACCGGTGAGCGCGGCAACGAGCACCGTGCCAATGCCGAAGATGTGCGTCATCGGCAGAAAAGCGTAGACGCGATCGCGTTCGCCCAGCGAGCGAGCGCGGGCCGACACGCGTCCGAAATGCAGCAGCCCGTGGTGCGACACCATCACGCCCTTCGGCGTGCCTGAAGTGCCCGAGGTGAAGATGATGGCGGCCGTGTCGGCCAGCGCCGGATCGGTCTCCGGCCTGGCGTCGGCGCGTACTGCCGAGCGCATCACGCCGGGCAGTGCCGAGGGCACCGCACCGGCACGGCTCGCATGTTGGCGTGCGGCGTCCGAGGCCTCCGCCGTGAAGTAGCGCAGCCGCGCGTCGGCGCGCTCTGCAATGGCCGCGATCTCTCCGGGCGACATGCGCGCGTTGACGCCGCACGACCACGCACCGACGCGGCTGCACGCCATGAGCAGAGCAATGTGCGCGGCGCAGTTCTCGGCCACCAGCAGCACGCGATCGGTCGGCCGCACGCCGGCAGCCAGCAGGTCTTGCGTGGCCGCCTCGGCCATGGCCTGCAACCCGGCGTACGACACGGAGCCCGTCGGTTCGAAAAGAAAGACTTCCGCAGGCGTGCGCGAGGCACGCGCCTCCAGCAGTTCGTGGATTCGCATGGGTGCCATTGGCTATTCCGCCTCGATGCCCTTGGACGCCGTGGCCCAGAGCTTGCGGTCGGCCTGGCCCTTGGCCGCGAGCAGGTCCGCACCGCCGGTCCAGACCTCGTAGCCCTGTTCGCGCAGGCGGTTGGCAATGTCCTCGCGCGCCAGCGCCTTGTGTGCGGCGGCGTTGATGCGGGCCACCAGCGCCGGGTCCATGCGCGCGGGTCCGTAGAGGCCGAACCAGCCGCCCACGTCGTAGCCAGCCACGCCCGACTCGATCATGGTCGGCACATCGGGCAGCATGCGGTTGCGCTGGCGCGAGGTGACGGCCAGGGCGCGCAGCTTGCCCGACTGGATGAAGGGCCGCGAGGTGGCGATGATGTCGAACATCATGGGCACTGTGCCGCCCATCACGTCGGCCAGCGCGGGCGCGCTGCCCTTGTACGGCACGTGCGTCAGCTGCACGCCGGTCATCTTCTCGAGCAGCGCGCCGCTCAGGTGGTTCGATGCACCAATGCCGGCCGAGCCATAGAACAGTTTGCCCGGCTGTGCCTTCGCATAGGCCAGCAGTTCGGCGACGTTCTGCACGGGCAAGTCCTTGTTGACCACGAGCACGTTGGTGTAGTCGACCAGCGGCGCGATGGGGGTCAGGTCCTTCATCGGGTCGAAGGGCATCTTGCGCTGGATGTTCGGATTGATGGTGATGGTGGGACTCGCGCCGAAGAAAAGCAGGGCGCCGTCGGACGCGCCCTTGGCCACCGCATCGCCGCCCACCGAGCCGCTGGCGCCGGGGCGGTTGTCCACGATGACCTGCGTGCCGAGTTCCTGGGCGAGCGCCGGCGCGAGCAGGCGCGCGGCGCCGTCGACCGGACCACCTGCGGAGTAACCGACCACCAGCTTGATGAGTGGCGGCAGCTGCTGTGCCAGGGCGCGCGAAGGCAACGCGGCGCCGAATGCGCTGGCGGCCAGCGCGGCCATGGCATGGCGCCGTGTGAAGTTGATCGATTGCATGGGGTTGTCTCCTGTTGTGTATTTCTTCAGCCGCTCGCGTCGTTCACATCGGCAGATCGAGCACCTGCCGCGCGAGGATGTTGCGCTGTATCTCGTTGGTGCCGCCGTAGATCATTGCGGCCGTCGAGCCGATCAGCGGGGACAGCAGGTTGAAGCTCTGGCCGTCGAGCACTTGGTCGCCGGCAACGGCGCCCTGCTCTTCGCCCGCCTCGACCAGCAATGCGCCAATGCGGTGGTAGGTTTCGCTGGCCCAGATCTTCAACAGCGACACCGACGCCGGCAACGGCTTGCCCGCACGCACCATGTCGGCAAAGCCGGTGTACGCCGCCGACAGGTCGAGCACGTCGAGCCGCAGTGCGGCAAAGCGCTGCGCGAATACCGGGTCCGCAAAGAGGCGCCGCGCCTCTGCCAGCCGCGCAAGCTGGCCCAGCGCGTACTGCGACTGCTTGGGGCTGCCGAGGAAGATGCGCTCGAAGCCCAGCAGCGCCTTCGCAATGGTCCAGCCGCCGTGCAGCTGGCCCACGAGGTTCTCGGCCGGCACGCGCACGTTGTCGAAGAACACCTCGCAGAACTCGGGCTCACCCGCGAGCGTGTGGATGGGGCGCACCGTGATGCCCGGCGTGCGCAGGTCGCACAGCAGGAAGCTGATGCCCTCCTGCTTGCGCGCGGCCTTGTCGGTGCGCACGAGCATGAAGATGTGGTTGGCGTCCTGCGCGAGCGTGGTCCAGATCTTCTGGCCGTTGACGATGAAGTGATCGCCCTCGGCGTCGCGCCCGGCTATGGCCTCTGTGCGCAGCCCGGCCAGGTCGGAACCCGCGTTGGGCTCCGAATAGCCCTGGCACCACACATGCTCGCCGCGGAGGATGCGCGGCAGAAAGCGCTGCTGCTGTTCGGGCGTGCCATGCTGGATCAAGAGCGGGCCGATCATCACGATGCCCTGGTCCGGCGCGCGTGCGACACCGTACTGCTCGAGCTCCTCGATCCATGCAATGAGCTTGTCGGCGGGCAGCCCCATGCCGCCATGAGCCTGGGGCCAGGCCGGCGCGATCCAGCCTTGCCCCGACAGCGTGAGATACCACTCGCGGATTTCGCTCCAGCGCGCGCGATGCGAGAGGTAACGCAAATGCTGCGGATAGCGCTGCTGCAGAAAGGCGCGCACCATGCGCCGGAATTCGGTTTCTGGCATCGCAGCCCAGTCGACCTGGCGAGGAAACTCGCCCTCCCATGCCGCGGTGCTGGTGCGCGCTTCCGCGCCGTCGGCCAGCGCGGCATGGCGGCGCTGGTGCGCAGCGACATTGCCTAGCCACGCCGCGAGGCACAGCGTGCGCTTGTAGTACAGGCTCAGGTCGCACTCCTGCGTGTAGCCGATGGCGCCATGCAACTGGACTGCTGTGCGCGAGGCCTGCAGAGCCGCGGCAGTGCAGCGGGCATTGATGCGGCTGGCTTCGGCCTCGAGCCGTTCGGCGGTGAGCGCCTGGCCGGCCAGTGCCAACACCTCGTCGAGCGCGGCCTCTGCCACTTCGAGATGAATGAACATGTCCACGCAGCGGTGCTGCAGCGCCTGGAAGCTGCCGATGGGCTTGCCGAACTGCGAACGGGTGCGCAGATACGCCAGCGTCTGCGCGAGCATGGCCTGCCCCACGCCCAGCAGCTCGGCCGCCTGCAGGATCTGGCCGGCTGCGAGCGCTTGGCGCAATGCGTCCTGCGCGGCGGGGCTTTCGCCCAATACCGATTCCGCCGGCAGCGCCACTTGCTCGAAGCGCAGGTTCGCGGCCCAGCCACCATCCATCAGCGGCACCATCGTTTCGCTCACGCCAGCGGTGCCACGCGGCACCCACAGCAGCACCGCATCGTCGCTGCCGCGCGCCGACACCAGCCAGCCGCTCGCCGCGGCGCCGGGCAGCGCCATGAGCTTTTCGCCCTGCAGCAGCATGCCGCCAGCATGCCCCGCGCGCGGCTCGCAGCCGCAGGCCAGGGGTACGGCGCTCAGGTCGCCCGCGCTCTCCTGCCAGGCCAGCGCCGGCAGGCTGCGGCCCGCCACCAATTCCGCCAGCAGCGCGTCTGCGCGCGGCGTGCCGAGCCGTGCGAGCAACAGCGCACTGAGTCCGGCCACCGCAAGCAGCGGCTCTGGCGCGACGTGCTCGCCCGCGGCCCGGAGAATTTGTGCCGCGCCCGCGAGATCCAGGCCCAGGCCGCCCGCGGATTCGGGGGCGAGCATGCCGGTCCACCCCAGCTCGGCGATGGCGCTCCAGCCCTGCGCCTCGTCGGCATCGGGCCGCTCCATGCGCTCGCGCCGGCGCTGGACCGAACGGCTGCGAACGAAGTAGTCGAGCGCGGCATCGCGCATGGCGGAGAGTGATTCGATGTCCATCGCCGCAGCGTGACAGAACGTCTCGCCGCGCGGCATTTGCATTTGCCGAAGGGAGGGTTTCGCAAACACAGAACCGCCTCACGCGCCGGCGGCATAGATTCGGCGCATGCCTACAAAGATCAAGAAATCCCTGCACACCGAACTCGGCCACAGCACGCCCGACAAGATCACCGTGCGCGGGCGCGACCTGCCCTCCGAGATCCTCGGCCACCTCAATCTCGGTGACATGGCCTTCCTGGAGCTCACCGGCCGCATCCCGACGCCGCAGGAATCCGTCACCTTCAACGCCATCGTCGTCACGCTGGTCGAGCATGGCGTCACGCCGAGCGCGCTGGCCGCGCGCCTCACTTATGCGGGCGCGCCCGAAGCCTTGCAGGCCGCCGTGGCCGCCGGCCTGTGCGGGCTGGGCAGCGTGTTCGTGGGCAGCACCGAGGGCGCGGCGAAGATGCTCTACGAAGCCATTCCCTTCGGCGAAAAACCAACGCGGCCGCTCGCCGAGATGGCGCAGGAGATCGTCGCCGACCACCGCGCGCGCAAGCAGATCGTGCCGGGCCTCGGGCATCCGCTGCACAAGCCCATCGACCCGCGCACGCCGCGACTGTTCCAGATTGCCGAGGAGAACGGCCTTTCCGGACATTACGTCGCGCTGATGCAGGCGGTGCAGCTGGAGGCCGAGCGCGTTTCGGGCAAGTCGCTGCCCATCAATGCCACCGGCGCCATCGGCGCGATTGCCGCCGAGTTCGGCTTTTCGTGGAAGATCATTCGCGGCTTCGGCGTGATGGCGCGCGCCATCGGGCTCGTGGGCCACATCCTCGAGGAGATCGACGACCCGATGGCGATCGAGATCTGGCAACGTGTAGAGAAGGAAGCCGGCGGCCCGCGCCAGGATTGAACGAGATGAACAGCCACAACGACACCCGCTTTGCCGACATTCGCGACGCCGTGCGCGACCTGTGCGCGCAGTTCCCGAACGAATACTTCCGCAAGGTCGACGAGGCGCGCGGCTACCCCGCCGAGTTCGTCGACGCGCTCACCAAGGCCGGCTGGATGGCCGCGCTCATTCCACAGGAGTACGGCGGCTCCGGCCTGGGGCTCACCGAAGCCTCGGTGATCATGGAAGAGATCAACCGCGCGGGCGGCAACTCGGGTGCCTGCCACGGCCAGATGTACAACATGGGCACGCTGCTGCGCCACGGCAGCGAGGCGCAAAAGCGCAACTACCTGCCGCGCATTGCCACCGGCGAACTGCGCCTGCAGTCGATGGGCGTGACCGAGCCCAGCACCGGCACCGACACCACCAAGATCAAGACCACGGCCGTGAAGAAGGGCGACCGCTACGTCATCAATGGGCAGAAGGTGTGGATCTCGCGCATCCAGCATTCGGACCTGATGATCTTGCTGGCACGCACCACCCCGCTCGCGGACGTGAAGAAAAAGTCCGAAGGCATGTCGATCTTCATCGTCGACCTGCGCGAAGCCATTGGCAACGGCATGACGGTGAGGCCCATTCTGAACATGGTGAACCACGAGACCAACGAACTCTTCTTCGAGAACCTCGAGATCCCGGCCGAGAACCTGATCGGCGAAGAAGGCCAGGGCTTCAAGTACATCCTCGACGGACTCAACGCCGAGCGCACGCTGATCGCGGCGGAGTGCATCGGCGACGGCTACTGGTTCATCGACAAGGTAACGGCCTACACCAAGGAGCGCGTGGTGTTCGGCCGGCCCATCGGGCAGAACCAGGGCGTGCAGTTTCCGATTGCCGAGGCCTTCATCGAGATCGAGGCCGCGAATCTCATGCGCTACGAAGCCTGCCGCCTGTTCGATGCACGCGAGCCCTGCGGCGCGCAGGCCAACATGGCGAAATACCTCGCGGCCAAGGCCAGCTGGGAGGCGGCCAATGCCTGCCTGCAGTTCCATGGCGGCTTCGGCTTTGCGTGCGAATACGACATCGAGCGCAAGTTCCGCGAGACGCGGCTCTACCAAGTGGCGCCGATCTCGACGAACTTGATCCTCAGCTACGTCGCCGAACACATGCTCGGCCTGCCCCGTTCGTTCTGAAGGCTCCTCATGACTTCATCGAATCATCCCAGCCAGACACTGGCCACCTTCGCAGCCGAGTTGAAGATCGCGGACATTCCCGCACCCGTGCTGCGCCGCACCGAAGACCTGATGCTCGACTGGCTGGGCTCCGTGCTTGCAGCCCGCACGGCGCGGCCGGTGCGCAGCATCGAACGCTTCGCGCAGATGATGGGGCCCGTCGATGGACCGAGCGAAATACTTACCTCGCGCCGCACCAGCTCGCCGGTGTTTGCCGCGCTCGTGAACGCGGCAGCCTCGCACTACGTGGAACAGGACGACGTGCACAACGGCTCGGTCTTCCATCCCGCGGCCGTGGTCATCGCGCCTGCGCTGGCCGTAGCGCAGAGCATCGGTGCAAGCGGTGCGCAGTTGCTGACCGCGGTGGTCGCGGGCTACGAAGTCGGCATCCGCGTGGGTGAATTTCTCGGCCGCTCGCACTACAGGACCTTTCACACCACCGCGACCGCCGGCACGCTGGCTGCCGCAGCTGCGGTGGGCAGCCTGTTGAAGCTCACGCCGCAGCAGATGCTGCACGCTTTCGGTTCGGCCGGCACGCAGTCCGCCGGAGTGTGGGAGTTCTTGCGCGATGCGGCCGATTCCAAGCAGCTGCACTGCGCGCATGCGGCTGCCAGCGGACTAATGTCGGCCTATCTTGCGCAGGACGGCTTCACCGGAGCAGCCAAGGTGCTCGAAGGTGCGCAAGGCCTCGGCGTGGGTATGTCGAGCGACGCCGATCCCGCGAAGCTCGCCGACCGCCTCGGCACGCGCTGGGCGTTGGCCGAAACCTCGTTCAAGTACCACGCCTCCTGCCGACACACGCATCCCGCAGCCGACGCGCTGCTGCAGGTGATGGCGCAGAACAACCTGAAGCACGATGACGTAGCTCGCGTGACTACGCATGTGCACCAGGGTGCCATCGACGTGCTGGGCCGCGTCACCGTACCCGCGACGGTGCACCAAGGCAAGTTCTCGATGGGGACCGTGCTCGGCCTCATCGCGGTACACGGCCGCGCGGGTCTGGGCGAATTCGACCGCGACTTTCTCGCGCCCGAGGTGGCCGCGTTCCGCGACAAAGTGGCGATGGAACTCGATGCCGAGGTCGACACGGCGTACCCCGCGCGCTGGATTGGCAAGGTCAGCGTACAGACCCACGACGGCCGCACGCTGCAAGGCCGTGTCGACGAGCCCAAGGGCGACCCCGGAAACACCCTGAGCCGCGCCGAGATCGAGGACAAGATGCAGCGCCTGACGCACTACGGCGAAGGCGCCACGGCTGACGAAGCCAAGGCATTGTGCCAGCGCATCTGGCAACTGGCCGACGCACCGCGCGTCGAGCGCTGGTTGCCCTGAAGGCAGCGCGGCAAGCGCCAGCTAAGGCGCGATGAGATGGTCGAACAGCTCGCGCGCCGAGGCCGGCAGTTGTTCGCGGTCGCGCGCAATGAGCTTGAGTTCGCGCTCCGCCCACGCATCGCTGAGCGCGACAATCGAGATTCGCATCGCCATCGACAGCCGCTGCGCGGATGACGCCGGCAGCACGCCGACGCCCACGCCCGCCTCGATCATCAGGCAGATCGCCTCGAAGCTGCTGACCTGGATGCGCGGGTTGAAACCGCGGCCGGCCAGCTCGGCGCGGCGCTGCAAAAAGCGGTGAATGGCGCTGCCGTGGTGCAGGCCCACGTGCTGCTCGTCGAGCGTGTCGGCAAAGGCCACCGCGGGTGCGCCCGCAAGGTGGTGAGTGACGGGCACCACCAGCACGAGCTGGTTGCGGCCGAAGGGGCGTGCATCAAACTCGCCGGTGTGAACGTCGCCGGCCAGGATGCCGATGTCGGCCTCGCCGTCGGCCACCGCTCGCACGATTTCTTCGCTCAGGTATTCACGCAGGTCCACCTGCACGGCCGGATGCTGCGTGAGAAAGCCGGCCAGCTTCTGCGGCAGGTATTCGGTGATGGAGGTGGTGTTGGCGAACACGCGCACGTGGCCCTTGATGCCCTTGCCGAAGTCCTGCATGTCGCAACGCAGGTGCTCCATCTGCTGCATCACGCGCTTGGCGTGATAGAGCACCGCCTGGCCCGCGGCCGTGAGGCTCACGCCCTGCGCGCTGCGGTGCAGCAGCTTGCCGCCCACGGCTTCTTCCATCTGCTTGATGCGCGTGGAGGCGGCCGCTAGCGAGATGCAGGCTTTTTCGGCGCCGCGCGTGAGGCTGCGCGCCTCGGCCACGTAGACGAACAGTTTCAGGTCGAACAGGTCGAAATGCAGGTTCACCGGACAAGCGCGCCACAAGAGATAGAAGCGCACATTGTCCGGCGAATGGCGCCGGGTGCGCCGGCCTCAGGGTTTGACCTCAGCGGCCTGGCCTCAGGGCCTCAAACAGGGTCCCAGCTGAACACGTCCGCCGAGCGGTCCAGCGGATAGAAGCTCGCGCGCATGGCGGGCATGGCGTGCTCGGCAATGCTCTCGGGCGTCCAGCCCTCGGAACGGTGAATGGAGCGCACCGGCCGCGGCTGGCTGATGAGCGAAATTTCGTTGTTGCGCACCGAAAAGATCTGGCCGTTGACCGCGCTGGCCGCCTCGCTCGCCAGATACACCGCGAGCGGCGCCACCTTGGCGGGCGTCATCTGCTTGATCTTGTCGACACGGGCGCGCTGCTCGTCGGTGTCGGTAGGAATCGCGCCGATCATGCGGCTCCACGCAAAGGGCGCAATGCAGTTGGAGCGCACGTTGAACTTGAGCATGTCGAGCGCAATGGACTTCGACAGTGCCGCGATCCCGAGCTTGGCCGCCGCGTAGTTGGCCTGGCCGTAGTTGCCGATGAGACCCGAAGTCGACGTCATGTGCACCAGCGCGCCCGAGTTCTGCTCCTTGAAGTGCGTGGCCGCCGCGCGGCTCACGTAGTAGGCGCCGTAGAGGTGCACCTTGATCACGGCGTCCCATTCGTCGACCGACATCTTGTGGAAGAAGCGGTCGCGCAGGATGCCGGCGTTATTGATCACGGCGTCGATGCGGCCGAAGCTCTCGACCGCGCATTCGACGATACGCGCCGCGCTGGCCGCATCGGCCACGCTGTCGGTGTTGGGCACGGCCTGGCCGCCCGCGGCGCGGATCTCGTCGACCACCTGCTGCGCGGGGCCGGCGCTGCCGCCCTCGCCGTCGAGCGCGGCGCCGATGTCGTTCACCACCACCTTGGCGCCGTGGCTGGCCATGGCCAGCGCGATGTCGCGCCCGATGCCGCCGCCCGCGCCGGTGACGACGACTACTTTTCCTTCAACCATGTGTGTCTGCTCCGGGAAATCCGCCCGCGGTTCACGGGCGGATCCAGAATGCCACAGGCGCGCGGTTGCGAGTTTCTGAATTCCGAAGAGGGGCTTCGCCTGCGCGTGCTCTGCTTATTGCCGCGCGGTGCGGATGTTGGGCGGCAGCGCCTGCGGCCAGCTGGTGCGGAAGGGATTGATGTCGAGCCCGCCACGCCGCGTGTAGCGCGCATACACCGCGAGCTTGTTGGGCTGGCACCGGCGCCAGATGTCGGTGAACATGCGCTCGACGCAGGGTTCGTGGAACTCGTTGTGGTTGCGAAAGCTCACGATGTACGCCAGGAGGCCGGCCTGGTCGATGGCCGGGCCGCTGTAGCGGATCTGCACGCCGCCCCAGTCGGGCTGGCCGGTGACGAGGCAATTGCTCTTGAGCAGGCGGCTGGTGAGGGTTTCGTTCACCGGCGGCTGGGTGGTGTCGCTGGACAGCAGCTCGGGCGCGGGCTGGTAGTGGGTGCACTCGATGTCGAGCCGGTCGAGGTCGAGGCCGTCGAGTTCGTGCACCGGCTCGCGGTCGAACATGTCGGGCGCCAGCAGCTTCACGCCGACGCCGGCGGACTGGTCGCTGCCGCGCCAGAGCGCTTGGGACAGGTCGGTGCGCAGGCGTTCGCGCACGGCATCGAGGCTCGCGAAAGCGGTGCTGTTGAAGCTGTTGAGGTACAGCTTGAACGACTTGCTCTCGATGATGTTGGGCGTTTCGCAGGGAATGGTGAAGTGCGCGATGGCCAGTTGCGGCTTGCCGCGCAGGTTGAGCCAGCTCACCTCGAAGGCGGTCCAGAGATCGGCGCCGAAGAAGGGCAGCACAGCGCCGGTAATGCCCATGGCCTCGCGCTGGGTGGCGCGCGAAATCGGAAACAGCAGCGAGGCGTCGTACTTGTCTGCGTAGGCCGAGGCACGGCCCAGTTGCGACTGCTCGGGCGTGTTCGGGTTGTCGGGGGCGTTGTCGAGGCTCATTGCTTGTCCTTGGCGTCCACGGCATGCGCGAACGGGGCGATGTGGTTGGCGAGGATGGTGCAGACCTGGGGCGGCAGGTCGTGGCCCATGCCGGGAATTGCGATGAACTTCGAGCCCGGAATGCGCTCCGCCGAATCCTTGCCGCAGGCAATGGGCACGAGGGCGTCGGCTTCGCCGTGCAGCACCAGCGTCGGTCTCTGGATGCGCGGCAGGATCTGCGGGCGATCTTCATCGGCGCCAATGGCGAGCATCTGCCGCATCAGGCCGGCCGGACGGTACGAACGGCGCATGCTGAAGGTGAGGCGTTCGGCCAGTTCCTCGTCGGTTTGCGGATACGCCGGGCTCTGGATCAGGCGCAGAAGCTTGACGCTGTGCGCCACGAGTTCGGCCTCGCTGCGGCCCAGGGGCCTGCGCATGAGCATGGCGGTCACCTCGCGGCGCGGACCGGGCAAGCCGCGCGCGCCGCTCGAACTCATGATGCTCACGAGGCTGGCGGTGCGATGCGGCGCACTGGCGGCCAAGCGCTGCGCGATCATGCCGCCCATGGAGGCCCCGACAACGTGGGCCTTGGCGATGCCCAGCGCATCGAGCACGCCGATCGAGTCCTGCGTCATGTCCTGCAGGGTGTAGGCCGAGCGCACCTTCAGGCCGAGGCGGTGGCGAACGGTTTCCCAGACGATGTTGCCGGTACCGACATGGTCGAAGCCCTGGCTGAGGCCAATGTCGCGGTTGTCGTGGCGCACCACGCGAAAGCCCGCGTCGACCAGTTGCTGTACGAAGCCGTTCGGCCACGCGACCAGCTGCATGCCCAGGCCCATGATGAGCAGGACTACGGGGCGTCCCTCGCCGCCGGTATCGTCGACTTCGATTTGCAGCCCGTTGGCGGTGACTTTCATCGGTTCCTTGCGGCTATTTGAATTCGCGCTCGCGCAGCCACTTGGTGGCAACCCACTTCTCGCCCGCGAGCACGGGCGCGCCGCCATGCAGCGTGCGGGTGGCGGGGTCGGGCTCGTCGTAGCTGAAGAACACGCCGGTGCCGCGCACGGGTGCCACTTCCAGGCCGACGTCGGGGAAGGTGGTGGCACCGCCCTGCTCGGGCTCCTGCAGGTACATCACGAGCGTGGCCACGCGCTGGCCGCCGCGCTTGAGGATGGTGGGCGTGCCGGGCTCGCCCGGGTCGAAGTAGTCGTAGTGCGGGCGGTACTGGGCGCCGGGCGCATAGCGCAGGATCTGCAGGCCTTCGCCGAATTCGACTGGCCAGCGCAGCAATGCGGCAATGCGCTTTTCCAGGCGCGAGACGATGTCGTTCTCGCCGCGCTCGAAAAACATGCCTTCGCTGGTGCGGTCGACATTCAGCACTTCGCCGCCGGTGCGCGTTTCGACGGTGAGCGAGCGCGCCAGACGCACCCGGGCTGCGGCAATCAGGCCTTCGCATTCCTCGGGCGAGAGCAGGTTGCCGAACACCACCACGCGCGGATGCCGCATGGTGTGCAGCACCTGCACCCGTCGGTCGCCGGCATCGATGTAGAGCGGCGCGCCTTCGAGGTCGGGGCCGGGCATGTGGGTGCGCGGTGTCTTCGCAGCCACTTCCAAGTGGGGAAAGCCGGCCTCGAGCTGGGCCAGCGCGAGGTCAGTGGCCGAGTCCTGCCAGCCGGCTGCGCGCATCGACGCGCGCAGCGCGGGCACCGAATGCCCCGCCGCGAGCTGCGACACCAGCCACTCCCTCAGCTCGGGACTGATCGCCTGTGACATCTCAAGCCTTCCTCCTGAACACCAGCCTTTCGGCTGTCGATACGCTGGCATCGAAACCATAACCCTCGAGATCGAATTTTTCCAGCGCCTTGGGCGTGGCAGCCTTGTGCAGCACCGCCCAGCGCGCGAGCAGTCCGCGGGCGCGCTTGGCGTAGAAGCTCACGATCTTGTATTTCTCGCCCTTCCATTCCTCGAACACGCATTCGACCACGCGGGCCTTGAGCGCCTTCCTGTCCACCGACTTGAAGTATTCCTGCGAGGCGACATTGACCACGACGGGCGTGCGGTCTGCCGCCAGCCGCTCGTTGAGGTGCTCCGCAATGCGCGAGCCCCAAAAGGCATACAGGTCCTTGCCGTGGCGGTTGGCGAGCGGCGTGCCCATTTCGAGCCGGTAGGGCTGCAGCAGGTCCAGTGGACGCAGCAGCCCATAGAGGCCGCTCAGGATGCACACATGCTCCTGCGCCCAGGCCAGCTCCGTGGGCGTGAGCGAGCGGGCATCGAGGCCGCCGTACACGTCGCCGTCGAACGCAAAGGCCGCCTGTCTGGCGTTTTTAGGCGTGCTCTTGCCGGCCCAGGCCTGGTAGCGCGCCACGTTGAGGGCGGAGAGCTTGTCCGACAGGTGCATGAGCTCCGAAATCTGCAGCGGCGACTTCTCGCGCAGCAGCTTGATCAGTTCGACCGAAGGGCCGCGCGGGGATTCGAAATGGGGTTGGGTGGCGGGGATTTCGGCGGGAACGGGGGTGTCGTAGTCGAGCGACTTCGCAGGGGAAAGCAAGAAGAGCATCCCGGAATTATGTGGGGTGGGGCTCGCCCGGGGCCGCCCCGGTAAAATCGCCGGCTATCCCACCCTTGTCTCCACGGCTCCACCGAAGGCGCCGTTCTGCATCTCCCTGCATCTCCAATGAGCGAATCCACCACCCCTTCCGCCCAGCCTGGTCTGGACAGCCTGTCCAAATCGTTCGAACCCGCCGCCATCGAGGCGCACTGGGGCCCGGAGTGGGAGAAGCGCGGCTACGCCAAGGCCGGCTTCCGCGGCACCCAGGAGCCTAAGGAAGGCGCCGATTCGTTCGCGATTCAGTTGCCGCCGCCCAACGTGACGGGCACGCTGCACATGGGGCATGCGTTCAACCAGACCATCATGGACAGCCTCGCGCGCTACCACCGCATGAAGGGCGACAACACCCTGTGGGTGCCGGGCACCGACCATGCGGGCATCGCGACGCAGATCGTGGTGGAACGGCAGCTGCAGGAACAGAAGATCAGCCGCCACGACATGGGCCCGACGCCCGCCGAGGCACGCAAGAACTTCGTCGCCAAGGTGTGGGAGTGGAAGGAAAAGAGCGGCAACACCATCACCAGCCAGATGCGCCGCATGGGCGACACGGTCGACTGGAGCCGCGAATACTTCACCATGGACGACGACCTCTCGACGGTCGTGACGCAAACCTTCGTCTCGCTTTATGAAGAAGGCCTGATCTACCGCGGCAAGCGCCTGGGCAACTGGGACCCGGTGCTCAAGACTTCGGTGAGCGACCTCGAAGTGGAAAGCGAAGAGGAAGACGGCTCGCTCTGGCACATCGCCTATCCGCTCGAGGACGGCAGCGCCACGCTGACCGTGGCCACCACCCGTCCTGAAACCATGCTCGGCGACACGGCCGTGATGGTTCACCCCGAAGACGTGCGCTACAAGCACCTGATCGGCCAGCGCGTGAAGCTGCCGCTGGTGGACCGGCTGATCCCGATCATTGCCGACGACTACGTCGACAAGGAGTTCGGTACCGGCGTTGTCAAGGTCACGCCCGCGCACGACTACAACGACTACGCCGTCGGCCAGCGCCACAAGCTCGAAATGATCGGCATCCTCACGCTGGACGCCACCATCAACGACAACGCGCCCGAAAAATACCGCGGCATGGACCGCTTCGTCGCGCGCAAGGCCATCGTGGCCGACCTCGATGCACTCGGCCTGCTGGTCGAGGTGAAGAAGCACAAGCTGATGGTGCCGCGCTGCGCGCGCTCGGGCGCCATCGTCGAGCCGATGCTCACCGACCAGTGGTACGTGGCCATGACGCGGCCCGGCGCCGACGGCCAGTCGATCGCGCAGAAGGCCATCGACGTGGTGAAGACCGGCGAGGTGCGCTTCGTGCCCGAGAACTGGGTCAACACCTACAACCACTGGATGGAGAACATCCAGGACTGGACCATCTCGCGCCAGCTCTGGTGGGGCCATCAGATCCCGGCCTGGTATGACGACGAAGGCAACGTGTACGTTGCGCACGACGAGGCCGAGGCAAAGGCCAAGGCCCCGGGCAAGAAGCTGCGCCGCGACGAAGACGTGCTCGACACCTGGTATTCGTCGGCGCTGGTGCCCTTCTCTTCGCTCGGCTGGCCCGAGAAGACGAAGGATCTGGAGCTGTACCTGCCTTCGAGTGTACTGGTCACGGGCTACGACATCATCTTCTTCTGGGTCGCCCGGATGATCATGATGACCAAGCATTTCACTGGCAAGGTGCCATTCAAGGACGTGTACATCCACGGCCTGGTGCGCGATGCGCAAGGCAAGAAGATGAGCAAGTCCGAAGGCAACGTGCTCGACCCGGTCGACCTGATCGACGGCATCGCATTGCCCGAGCTGCTCGACAAGCGCACGCAAGGTCTGCGCAAGCCCGAGACCGCACCCGCGGTGCGCAAGAACACGCAGAAGGAATTTCCCGAAGGCATTCCGGCCTTTGGCGCCGATGCGCTGCGCTTCACGTTCGCGTCGCTCGCGTCGCTCGGCCGCAGCATCAACTTCGACAGCAAGCGCTGCGAGGGTTACCGCAACTTCTGCAACAAGCTCTGGAACGCCACGCGCTTCGTGCTGATGAATTGCGAAGGGCAGGACTGCGGCCTGCGCGAGCACACCAAGGAAGAGTGCGCGGTCGGCGGACCGGCCCACGGCTACCTCAAATTCAGCCGCGCCGACTTCTGGATTGCCTCGCAGCTGCAACGCGTCGAGGCCGAAGTGGCCAAGGGCTTCGAGGAATACCGGCTCGACAACGTGGCCAACGCCATCTACCAGTTTGCGTGGGATGAGTTCTGCGACTGGTACCTTGAGATTGCCAAGGTGCAGATCCAGACCGGCGACGATTCGCAAAAACGCGCCACGCGCCGCACGCTGATCCGCACGCTCGAAGCACTGCTGCGCCTTGCGCATCCGGTGATTCCATTCATCACGGAAGAGTTGTGGCAGAAGGTCGCGCCCGTCGCAGGACGCGAGGGCGAATCGATCATGGTGGCGGCGTACCCGAAGAGCCAGCCCGAGAAGATCGACGAAGCAGCCGAGGCCCACGTGGCGCGGCTGAAGGCGCTGGTGGATGCGTGCCGCACGCTGCGCGGCGAAATGAACGTGTCGCCTGCCGTGCGGCTGCCGCTCTACGCGGTGGCCGACGATGCCGAAGGCGCGGCGTTCCTGCGCGATGCGGCGCCGGTGCTGCAAGCGCTTGCCAAGCTCAAGGAAGTGAAAGTCTTCGACGACGAGGCGTCATGGTCGGCGGCGGCCGAAGCGGCGCCAGTGGCCGTGGTCGGCACGGCGCGCCTGTGCCTGCACATGGAGATCGACAAGGCTGCCGAGCGTGCGCGAATAGGCAAGGAAATTGCTCGCATCGAAGGCGAGATCCTGAAAGTGAACGGCAAGCTCGGCAATGAAGCCTTTGTAGCTAAGGCACCACCGGCTGTCATCGAACAGGAGCGCAAGCGCCTGGGCGATTTCAGTGCAACCTTGGAACGTCTTCGCGATCAGCTTGTGCGCCTTGGCTGACACACATGGATCGGGTCAGGGTTTAGGATGACAAAAGCGGTACTTCGGTACCGTTTCTTGACTCCTAAAACCTTCTTCTTCAACTGAACGAACAGACGCCCAAATTGTCCATGCCCATTCCCTCGACACGCATTCGCAAGGCCGTATTTCCTGTTGCAGGTTTCGGCACCCGCTTTCTGCCCGCCACCAAGGCGCAGCCAAAGGAAATGCTGCCGGTTGTCGACAAGCCACTCATCCAGTACGCGGTTGAGGAAGCCTACGCGGCGGGCATTCGCGACATGATTTTCGTAACGGGCCGAAACAAACGTGCCATCGAAGATCACTACGACACCGCCTACGAACTCGAGAGCCAGCTCGAGGCGAGCGGCAAGCACGAGTTGCTCAACATCGCGCGCTCGGTGATGCCCGACGACATGACCTGCTCTTACGTGCGCCAGCCGCGCATGCTGGGCTTGGGCCATGCAGTGCTGTGCGCCGAACACCTGGTGGGCAACGAGCCCTTCGCCGTGCTGCTGGCCGATGACCTGATGGTCGGACCCGTGGGCGGCGAACCGGTGCTCGCACAGATGACGGCCGCCTTCGGCAAGCTCGGTGCTTCAGTACTCGCGGTGCAGGAAGTGCCGCTCGAGCACGTGAAGCGCTACGGCATCGTGGCGGGCGAGTCCATCGGCGACGATCTCGTGAAGGTCGATCGCATGGTCGAGAAGCCCTCGCCGGACGAGGCGCCCTCGCGGCTCGGTGTGGCGGGCCGCTACATCCTCACGCCCGGCGTGTTCGATGAAATTCGCAACCAGCCCAAGGGCGCAGGCGGCGAGATCCAGCTCACCGACGGCATTGCGGCGCTGATGAAGAAGGAAGCGGTCTACGCCTATGCCTACAAGGGCATCCGCTACGACTGCGGCAGCAAGGAAGGCTTTCTGCAAGCCTCGGTGGAGCTTGCGCTGGCGCACCCTGAAGTGGGCGCGCAATTCCGCGAGTATCTAAAGAGCCTGGAGCTCTGAAGACAAGGGCCCCGACGGGGCCCTTTTTTTCTATGGGTTCAGCGCCTCTTCAGCACATGGATGAAGTCGCTGCCGATGGTCTGCTGCTCGACCAGCTCGTTGCCGGTCTGGCGCGCAAAGGCCTGAAAGTCGCGCACCGAGCCGGGGTCGGTTGACACCACCTTGAGCAACTGACCGCTCGCCATGTCGTTGAGCGACTTCTTCGCCTTGAGAATGGGCAGCGGACAGTTCAGCCCGCGCGTATCGATTTCGCGATCAACTTCCATGCTTGGGCTCCTCGGGCGGCAGCACGAGTCCGCGGCGCCGCGCTTCGTTTTCGGCCGCGGTGAAGAACACGGGCTCGTGGCCGCGCGTGCGCAGCCAGTCGGCCAGCGCATAGCCGGTGCCGGCGGGCCAGCACTTGAGGTCGGGCAGGTCGTAGAGGCGATAGTCCACGAGCTCGGGCGAGAGCCTGACGTCGCCATCGGCCACCACGTGGTAGGCGATGATGATCTGGTTCATGCGCTGAAAGTCGTACGCACCGACGAGCTTGGCCGCGCCCACGTCGAGGTTGGTTTCTTCCTTCACCTCGCGCGCAATGCCTTCCTCGGGCGTTTCGCCGGCCTCCATGAAGCCGGTGATCAGCGCATACATCTTGGCCGGCCATGCCGCATTGCGCGCCAGCAGCACCTGGCCGCGGTACTCGACGATGGCAGCCAGCACGGGCGTGGGATTGTTCCAATGCGTGTGGCCGCAGGAGGGGCAACGCAGCCGCTCCTTGGGGCCGCCGTCTTCCATCAGCGCGATCCATTCGAGGGGCGTGGCGCAGGCCTGGCAGAACTTGGGATGGGGCATGAGGTCGTGGCTCTGTCAGGCGGGGAACACGCCGGTCGAAAGATAGCGATCGCCGCGGTCGCACACGACGAACACGATGGTGGCGTTCTCCACGGTCTTGGCCACTTCGAGCGCGACCCAGAGTGCACCGGCCGCGGAGATGCCGCCGAAGATGCCCTCTTCGCGCGCGAGGCGCCGGCACATCTCTTCGGCGTTGTCCTGGCTCACGCTGATTTCTTCATCGACGCGGCTCGGCTCGTAGATCTTGGGCAGGTATTCGGTGGGCCATTTGCGGATGCCCGGAATGCGCGACCCTTCGGCCGGCTGCGCGCCGATGATGCGCACCGCGGGATTCTTTTCCTTCAAGAAGCGCGAGACGCCGGTGATGGTGCCGGTGGTGCCCATGGCGCTCACGAAATGCGTGATCTTGCCCTTGGTGTCGGCCCAGATCTCGGGGCCGGTGGTCTCGTAGTGGATGCGCGGGTTGTCCGCATTGGCGAACTGGTCGAGCACGCGGCCCTTGCCCTGCGCCACCATCTGCTCGGCAAGGTCGCGCGCGTATTCCATGCCACCGCTCTTTGGCGTGAGCACCAGCTCGGCGCCGAAGGCCTTCATGGTCTGTGCGCGCTCCACGGACAGGTCCTCCGGCATGATCAGCACCATGCGGTAGCCCTTGATGGCCGCGGCCATGGCCAGCGCGATGCCGGTGTTGCCAGAGGTGGCTTCGATCAGCGTGTCGCCAGGCTTGATCTCGCCGCGCTCCTCGGCGCGCTTGATCATCGAGAGCGCCGGACGGTCTTTTACCGAGCCGGCGGGATTGTTGCCTTCCAGCTTGCCGAGGATCACGTTGCCGCGCTTGGCGTTTTCGGCGGCGTCGATGCGTTGCAGTGCCACCAAGGGGGTCTTGCCGATGGCGTCTTCGATCGTCGGATAATTCATAAGTAATGAGCGTGGGGGCAAGTCATCTTCCCACTGTGCCATAATTTTGGGCTTGCTTCAGAACCCTGCCCGGGTGGTGAAATTGGTAGACGCAGGGGACTCAAAATCCCCCACCGAAAGGTGTGCCGGTTCGATTCCGGCCCCGGGCACCATACTTTGACTCGCCCCCAAGCTACGCGCACTTCGTGTCGCTTCGCCAACCCCCTACCGGGGGCGACACCAGCGGCCCGGCGAAGCCGGTTCCGCGGTATCCCTGGAAAAAGCCTCTCCCTGTCGCAGCTCAGGCCTCACGCAATCCTGTGTGCACCGTCGGGTGCGCAAGCCGCACGCGCAGTTCGCGCTTGAGCCGCGTGTTGTCGAGCCGGCGCGATTCCCCCATGAAACTCAGCAGTTGCAGCGGCAATTGGCGCTGGGCTTCGTCGCGCGCCAGGCGCGGCGGGCGGGGCATGCCGTACAAGTCGGCGGCCAGATCGATGTAGTCGCCCATGCGCAGTTCGGTGTCGTCGGCGGCATGCACGATGCGCTGCGGCCGGCCGCGGAACAGCGCCGCCACGCAGGCGCGCGCCAGGTCGTCGGCGTGAATGTGGCTGGTGAACACGTCGTCCTCGCGCCGCAGCACGGGCGTGCCGCGCTGCAGTCGCTGGCGCGGCGTGCCGCCTTCGCGGTCTGGCGCATAGATGCCTGGAATGCGCAGGATGCTCGCACGCACGCCCGCGCTGCGGCCGAGCCAGCGCACCGCGCGCTCGGCGTCCACGCGGCGATGGGCGCGGGGCGTGTCGGGCCGCACGGCCCGTGTCTCGGTCACCCGCGCGCCGCCACAGTCGCCGTAAACGCCGCTGGTGGAACCGTAGACGAATGCCAGTGGCGTGGAACGCAGCCGCAGCGCCCGCGCCAATGCGGTGGTGCGCTGGTCGCGCCACCATGAAGCGCCGCCGTCGCGCGCCGGCGGCGCCAGGTGCAGCACACGGGTGGCAACGCCGGCCAGCCGCCGCAACGTGGCCGGGTCGTCGAGATTGCCTACGAGCGGGCGGATGCCAGCGGCCCGCAGCGCCGGCACCCGGTCGGCCGACGAAGTGAGCGCCACCAGCTGCATGCGGCCCCGCAGATCGCGCGCCACGCGCTGGCCCACGTCTCCGCACCCCACGATCAGCAGGCGTTCGCGGCGAAAGCGCGCCGGCAGCGCGCCGGAAGGGCTATTGATTGAAGGCAAAATCCGGGGTCCTTTCCCTTTTTTCTCTTTTCTGCCACAGGCTGAAACAAGCCGAAGAATACCGATGACTGTTGCAGCGCCGCATGATGCGGGCTTTTCCATCACCGTTGAGCCCAGCGGGCGTCACTTCGTGGTGCATGGCGATGAAACCATTCTCGCGGCCGGCATCCGGCAAGGCATCGGGCTCCCCTATGGGTGCAAGGACGGCGCCTGCGGTTCGTGCAAGTGCAAAAAGCTCTCCGGCGAGGTCGAGCTCGGCCCGCACCAGAGCAAGGCCCTGAGCGCCGAAGAGCAGCTGGCGGGCTTCGTGCTGACCTGCTGCGCCCATGCCAAGAGCGACGTGGTGCTCGAGTCGCGCCAGGTCACCGAAGCCGGCGCCCTGCCGATCCGCAAGATGCCGGTGCGGGTGCTCGCGCTCACGCGGCTGTCGCATGACGTGATGAAGCTGCGCCTGCAATTGCCGGCCGGCGAGCCGCTGCAGTTTCATGCGGGCCAGTATGTGGAATTCATCCTGCGCGACGGTGTGCGCCGCAGTTATTCGATGGCCAATGCGCCACACACGCTGAACGAGCCGGGCACGGGCATCGAACTGCACCTGCGGCACCTGCCAGGCGGCAAGTTCACCGACCACGTGTTCGGCGTGATGAAGGAGAAGGAAATCCTTCGCATCGAAGGCCCCTACGGCAGCTTCTTTCTGCGCGAGGATTCCGACAAGCCGATGATCCTCCTGGCTTCAGGCACCGGCTTTGCGCCCATCAAGGCATTGCTCGAGCACATGAAGTTCAAGCGCATCGACCGGTCCGCCACGCTCTACTGGGGCGGCCGCCGGCCCGAAGACCTCTATATGGACGGATGGGTGCGCGAGCAGCTGAAGGAGATGCCTAACCTGCGCTACGTGCCGGTCGTTTCCAACGCGACGCCCGAAGACAACTGGACCGGCCGCACGGGCTTCGTGCACCGCGCGGTGCTGGAAGATTTTGCCGACCTCTCGGGCCACCAGGTGTACGCCTGCGGCGCGCCGATCGTGGTCGACTCGGCCAAACACGACTACGTGGCGCTGGCCAGCCTGCCCGAAGACGAGTTCTTTGCCGACGCGTTCACCACCGAGGCCGACAAAGCGCTGCCCTGAGCTCCGGATCCGATTCCCGCAAGACGACACAGAACGAAAAAATGAAAACGAGACACTTCCTCCTTGCGCTGCTCGCCAGTGCCGCGCTGATGGCCACCGGCCAGGCCACGGCCCAGCAGCAGCAACAGCGCCCGATCCGCCTCGTGGTGCCCTACGCCGCGGGCGGTCCGATCGACGTCACGGCCCGCATGCTGGCCGAACGCGTGAAGGACACGCTGGGCACCGTCATCATCGACAACAAGCCCGGTGCGGGCGGCAACATCGGCGCCGACTTCGTGGCCAAGGCCGCGCCGGACGGCCTCACCATCGGCATTGCGGCCACCGCCACACATGCGGTGAATCCGTGGCTCTACAGCAAGATGCCGTTCAACGCGGCGACCGACTTTGCGCCCATCACGCAGATGGTGCGCGTGCCCAACGTGCTGGTGATGAACGCCGAGACGGCGCAGCGCCTGAAGATCAACACCGTGGCCGACCTGATCCGCTACGCCAAGGCCAACCCGGCCAAGCTCAACTACGGCAGCGGCGGCAACGGCAGCGCCGGGCACCTGGCGGGCGAACTGTTCAAGAAGCAGGCCGGCATCTTCGCGTTGCACATTCCGTACAACGGCGGCAATCCAGCGCAACTGGCGCTGCTCTCGGGGCAGGTCGACTTCAACTTCGACAACCTTGCCACAGCGGCGCCCAACATCCGCTCGGGCAAGCTCAAGGCCATTGCCGTCACGACCTTGCAGCGCAGCAGCGCCATGCCGGACGTGCCGCCCGTGGCCGACACGCTCAAGGGCTTTTCGATCGACACGTGGTGGGGGCTGGTGGCACCGGCCGGCACGCCGCACGACGTGGTCGTGAAGCTCAACCAGGCCTTCGTCGCCGCGCTCAATGCACCGGAAACGAAGACCCGTTTTGCCACGCTCCTGGCCGAGCCGGTGGCCAGTTCGCCCGAGCAGTTCGGCGCGTTCATGAAGAGCGAGCTCTCCAAGTACGAAGCAGTCGTGAAGGCAACCGGCGCCAGGGTCGACTGACCCCGGCTCTTGCCGGCTATTCGCCCAGGTAGGCGGCGCGCACGCGCGGGTCGCGCAGCAATTCCTTGGCATCGCCGGTCATCGTGATGAGACCGGATTCCATGACGTAGCCGCGGTCGGCCAGCTGCAGCGCGCGGTTGGCGTTCTGCTCCACCAGCAGAATGGTCACGCCCTGCGAGGCCACGGTCTGCACCACCTCGAAGATCTTGTCGCACATGATGGGCGACAGGCCCATGGTGGGCTCGTCGAGCAGCAGCACCTTGGGACGCGCCATGAGTGCGCGGCCCATGGCCAGCATCTGCTGTTCGCCGCCCGACATGGTGCCGGCGAGCTGGTCCTTGCGCTCGCGCAGGCGCGGGAAGGTCACGAACACGCGCTCCATGTCGCTCGCGATCTCGGCCTTGTCCGTGCGGATGTAGGCGCCGATCTGCAGGTTCTCGGTGATGGTCATGCGCGTGAAGACGCCGCGCCCTTCGGGCACCATCACGAGGCCCTCGCCCACCAGGTCCCACGCACCGCGGCCCTTGATGTTGCGGCCCAGGAATTCGATGGTGCCCGCGCCCGCCGGCAGCGTGCCGGTGATCGCCTTCATGGTGGTGGTCTTGCCGGCGCCGTTGGAGCCGATGAGCGACACCAGTTCGCCTTCGTGAACCTCGAAGTCCACGCCTTTGACGGCCTGGATGCCGCCGTAGCCGACCTTGAGGCCGCTGACCTTGAGCAGCGTCTTGCCGGTGGCGGTGGCCGCAGTCTTGGGCGGGGTTGCAGTTGCCGTTGCTGTCGTTGTTTCTTCTGCGCTCGTCATCGTCGTCGTGGTCATTTCAGTGTCCTCCGGTGCCGAGGTAGGCCTCGATCACCTTCTCGTTCTTCTGCACGTCGTACGGTGTGCCTTCGGCAATCTGCTTGCCGTAGTCGAGCACGGTGACGCGATCGCACAGGCCCATGATGAGCTTGACGTCGTGTTCGATGATGAGAATGGTGCGGTCGTCCTTGCGGATGCGATCGATCAGCTCGCGCAGCAGCACCTTCTCGGTCGTGTTCATGCCGGCGGCGGGCTCGTCGAGCGCGATGAGCTGCGGGTCGGTGGCCAGCGCGCGCGCAATTTCGAGCCGGCGCTGGTCGCCGTATGAAAGCGTGCGCGCCTTGTAGTCGGCGAACTTCCCGATGCCCACGTAGTCCAGCAGTTCCTGGGAGCGCTCGGCAATGGCCTTTTCCTCGGCCTTGAACGAACCGGTGCGCAGCATGGCGCCGAACACGCCCGAATGGGTGCGGATGTGGCGTCCGACCATCACGTTTTCGAGCGCGGTCATTTCGGAGAACAGGCGAATGTTCTGGAAGGTGCGCGCAATGCCGGCCTTGGCCACTTCATGCACAGCCGTGGGCTGGTAAGGCTTGCCGGCAAGCTCGAAGCTGCCGCTGTCGGGCGTGTAGAGCCCGGTAATCACGTTGAAGAAGGTGGTCTTGCCGGCGCCGTTGGGGCCGATGAGGCCATAGACCTGGCCGCGCTTGATGGTGATGCCGACGTCGGAAAGGGCTTGCAGGCCGCCGAAGCGCTTGGAAATTCCGCGGACGTCGAGGATGGTGTCTGTCGTCATGTTGATTCTTCCTTCGGCGTTCAGGGATTGATCGACATGGGACGCGACGCTGCACCCGGCAGTTCATCGGCTGGCGTCTCGATGCCTGGCGCATGGGTCTGGAGCGAACCAGGCGCGACCGGCGCGCCGGGGGCGGCCCCCTTGCGCTGCAAGGTCTTGCCATGCTCGGGCGAAGGCCAGAGGCCGCGCGGACGCACCAGCATGATGACGATCATGGCAAGCGCAATGAAGAGCTGCCGCAGAATGGACGCGTCAAGGCGCCCGTCTGTCATGGCCTGCAGCGGGCCGGCCACGTAGCGCAACACTTCCGGCAGTGCCGCCAGCAGCACGGCGCCCAAGATCACGCCCGGCAGGTGGCCGATGCCACCCAACACCACCATGGCAACGATCATCACCGACTCCATGAGGCTGAACGACTCCGGCGACACGAAGCCCTGGAAGGCCGCGAACATGGCGCCCGACACGCCGCCGAAACTGGCGCCCATGCCGAAGGCCAGGAGCTTCATGTTGCGAGTGTTGATGCCCATGGCCTTGGCGGCAATTTCATCCTCGCGGATGGCCATCCAGGCGCGCCCGATGCGGGACATCTGCAGGCGGTGCGAGATGATGATCGTGGCAACCACCAGTGCAAGGAACAGGTAGTAGTAGAGAGTGACCGAGGAGATCGTGAAGCCGTCGAACTTCCATGCCTTGCCGAGGTCCAGCCCCCAGAACTTGATGGAGTCGATGGCGGTGATACCCTTCGGCCCGTTGGTGATGTTGATCGGCTGGTCGAGGTTGTTCAGGAACACTCGGATGATTTCGCCGAAGCCGAGCGTCACGATGGCCAAGTAGTCGCCGCGCAGCTTGAGCGTGGGTGCGCCGAGCATCACGCCCAGCACGCCCGCCACCGCCAGCGCCAGCGGCACCACGATGAGCAGCGAGGTGTGCAGCCCGTTCGGGAACATGGCCTTGAACCACGGGAAAGTCTCCGACAGGTGAGTCGATCCCATCAGCGCGTAGAGGTAGGCCCCGATCGCAAAGAAGGCCACATAGCCCAGGTCGAGCAGGCCGGCGTAGCCGACGACGATGTTCAGGCCGAGCGAGAGCATCACGTAGAGCAATGCGATGTCTGCGATGCGCACCCAGGCGTTGCCCTGGCTCTGCAGGAAGATGGGCAGGGCGAGCACGGCGACGACGCCGAGAACGTAGAGAGCGAGGTTCTTGCTGTTCTTCATGGTGCTGCTCCTCAAGCCCGATCCGCCACGCGTTCGCCGAGCAGGCCCGAGGGCCGCAGCGTGAGCATGACGATCAACACGATGAACGCGAAGATGTCGCTGTAGTTGCTGCCGAGCACGCCGCCGGTGATCGAACCGATGTAGCCGGAGCCGATGGCTTCGATCAACCCGAGCAGGATGCCGCCGACCACCGCGCCGGCCAGGTTGCCGATGCCGCCGAACACCGCCGCGGTGAAGGCCTTGAGACCGGGCAGGAAGCCCATCGCGTGCTGCGCGATGCCGTAATTGGAGGCGTACATGACGCCCGCGATGGCCGCGAGCACGGCCCCGATGATGAAGGTGGCCGAGATGACCATGTCGGGCCGGATGCCCATGAGCGCCGCGACGCGCGGGTTCTCGGCAGTGGCGCGCATGGCACGCCCGAGCTTGGTGTAGTTGACCAGCCACATCAGCACCACGAGCGAGAACGCCGTGACGCTCAGGATCATGACCTGCGTGGGTGAGATCACCGCGCCACCCACCTCGATGGGCGTGGTCGACAGCAGGTTGGGATACGCCTTGTTGGTCGGCTTCCAGATGATCATGGCCAGCGTCTGCAGCAGGATCGACATGCCGATGGCAGTGATGAGCGGCGCGAGCTTGGGGCTGTTGCGAAGCGGCCGGTAAGCCACCTTCTCGATCACGAAGTTGAGCGTGGCGGCCACCACGCAGGCAATGATCAACGCGATGATCAGAATCAACCAGCCGGGCGTGCCGGGCATCGATTCTTTCATGAGGCCGATGATGGTCCAGCTCGTGAGCGCCCCCACCATCAGCACTTCACCGTGCGCAAAGTTGATCAGATTGATGATGCCGTACACCATGGTGTAGCCCAAGGCTATCAAGGCATACATGCTGCCGAGGACCAGACCGTTGATGATCTGCTGCAGCAATATTTCCATAACGCGTTCCTATTTATTGCACCGTTGCGGGGTGCCGTTCACCCACCGTGGCACCGGTTGGGCACCTTGGCTTGATAAGCAAAAAACCAGCCAGCATGTGCCGCTGGCTGATTTGTGGCCGGGATTGTAAGCACCCACCAGCGCCGATTTGGTGCGCCTTCACCGGGGTTTACCCGCTCACGCCATGCTGTATGCGAGTGAAGTCATGCGGGGCGTGCCCGCACTGTGAAAAGACGTATCACTCCTCGCGCTGGCCGTTGAGCCGGCGGAGTTCACGCAGCTTTTCTGCGATGCGGATCTCGAGTCCGCGTTCGACAGGCTGATAGAAGACCTGCCCCTCGAGACCTTCTGGCAAGTAGCGCTCGCCGGCGGCAAATCCGCCCTCCTCGTCGTGCGCATAGCGGTAGCCCTTGCCGTAGTCGAGGTCCTTCATGAGCTTGGTCGGTGCGTTGCGCAGGTGCATCGGCACGGGGCGCGTGCTGTCTTGCTTGATGAGGGCGCGCACTGCGTTGTAGGCGGTGTAGACGGCGTTCGACTTGGGAGCGATGGCCAGGTAGACGACGCACTCGGCCAGCGCAAGTTCGCCCTCGGGTGTGCCCAGCCGTTCATAGACCTCGGCCGCATCCAGCGCCAGGCGTAGCGCGCGTGGATCGGCCAGGCCGATGTCTTCGCTGGCCATGCGCACCAGCCGGCGCGCCATATAGCGCGGGTCGGCGCCGCCGTCGAGCATGCGCACGAACCAGTAGAGCGCAGCGTCGGGGTCGCTGCCGCGCACGGATTTGTGCAAGGCGCTGATGGTGTCGTAGAACTGCTCGCCGCCTTTGTCGTAGCGCCGCATGCGCTCGCCGAGCACGCGCAAGAGCCATTCGTCGGTGATGTTGCCGAGCTTCTCGGCTTTGGCCGCAACGGCCAGCGTTTCGAGGGTGTTGAGCAGACGCCGCGCGTCGCCGTCGGCATAGGCGACGAGCCGGTCGATCGCCGTGCCTTCGATGGCGGGCACGGCCTGGATCGACTGCGCCTTGGCCACGATCTGTTTCAGGTCGGCCTCGGTGAGCGGCTGCAGCACGTACACCGCTGCGCGCGAAAGCAAGGCCGAGTTGACCTCGAACGAAGGGTTCTCGGTGGTGGCGCCTATGAAAGTGAACAGCCCCGATTCCACATGCGGGAGGAACGCGTCTTGCTGGCTCTTGTTGAACCGGTGCACTTCATCGACGAAAACGATGGTGCGCCGCTGTTCCAGGCCATCCCGCGCAGCCGTGGCGCGCTCGACCGCCTCGCGGATGTCCTTTACGCCACCGAGCACCGCGCTGATGCTGAGAAACTGCGCATCGAAGGCATCGGCCATCAGACGCGCAATGGTCGTCTTTCCCGTGCCGGGCGGCCCCCAGAGAATGCACGAATGCGGCTGGCCCGACTCGAAGGCGATGCGCAGCGGCATGCCCGGGCCCAGCAGGTGCTGCTGACCGATCACCTCGCCTAGCGTCTTCGGACGCAGGCGTTCGGCAAGGGGTTGATGCGAACTGGTGGCCAAGCCTGCCTGTAAAAGTTGAAGTTGCTGCTATTGCTTGATGACGTCGGCTCCGGCGGGCGCCTTGAAGTCGAACACGTTGGCAGGAAGCGCCGGATTCACTTCGACCTTGCTGAACTTGAGCACCGAGCGTTGGCCGAAGCTGTCGAGAATTTCGAGCGCCGCCAGCGCGTCGCCCTGGAAGCCGACTTGCACGTTCTGCAATTGGCCGTCCTTGCTCTTGGGCGTGGCCTTGACCCACTGCAAGCCATCGCGCTCGGGCGCGGCCTCGAGCGTGAAGTCGGCCTGCAGCGCGCGTAGGTCAGGTGCCGCGGCAATCAGCGCGGCCGGGGTCGAGCCCAACGCCTGCGACTGGGCACGCTGCGTCACCTGGTTCAGGTCGGCGTCGTAAAGCCAGAGCGTCTTGCCGTCGGCCACGATGCTCTGGGCAAACGGCTTCTGATAGTCGAACTTGAATTTGCCCGGACGCTGGAACTCGAAAGTGCCGTTCGATGTCTTGGTGCGGCCCGGCTGCCCTTCACGCGGCGGCGCGGTCACTGTCTGGGTGAATTCGGCACGGCCCGACTTGACCGTTTTCACGAAGGTTTCGAGGCTTTCGAGACCGCCGGCCCAAGCGTTGGCCGTTGAGAGAATAGATGAGAGAAGGCCGATCAACAGCCAGTGGCGAATTTTCATTTGGAACTCCTCGGCAAGCGATGCCGTCGACATGACCATACCCCGCGGCGCGTTGCGCCATGTGCCGGGCTTGATGAAGTTTTGCAACGCTAGCGCAGCTTTTGCAACCGGCTTGTCAGCGCGTAACTTCTAGGACGGCGGGTTTTGGCCGTTTATTCGGCGCGCGCCGGCACGAGAATTTCGCGCTGGCCGCTGCCGCTCATGGCACTGACGAGGCCTGCCTTCTCCATGTCCTCGACCAGCCGCGCGGCGCGGTTGTAGCCGATCTTCAGGTGGCGCTGCACGAGCGAGATGCTGGCCTTGCGGTTCTTGAGCACCACCTCCACTGCCTGATCGTACATGGGGTCTTTCTCGGCGTCGCCGCCCTCGCCCAGCATGTCGCCGTCGCCGTCGACCGTGCCGCCTTCGAGGACGCCTTCGATGTAGTCGGGCTGGCCCTGGCTCTTGAGGTAGGCCACCACGCGGTGCACTTCCTCATCGCTCACGAAGGCGCCGTGCACGCGAATGGGCAAGCCGGTGCCGCTGGGCATGTAGAGCATGTCGCCCATGCCAAGCAGTGCTTCGGCGCCCATCTGGTCGAGGATGGTGCGGCTGTCGATCTTGCTCGACACCTGGAACGCAATGCGGGTCGGAATGTTGGCCTTGATAAGGCCGGTGATCACGTCGACGCTGGGCCGCTGCGTAGCAAGAATGAGGTGGATGCCTGCGGCGCGCGCCTTCTGCGCGAGACGGGCAATGAGTTCTTCGATCTTCTTGCCGACCACCATCATCAGGTCGGCCAGCTCGTCGATCACCACCACGATGTGCGGCTCGCGCTTGAGCGGCTCGGGATCGTCGGGCGTGAGGCTGAAGGGGTTGTAGATGAACTCTTCGCGCGCCTTGGCTTCGTCGATCTTGGTGTTGTAGCCGGCCAGGTTGCGCACGCCCAGCTTGCTCATGAGCTTGTAGCGGCGTTCCATCTCGGCCACGCACCAGTTGAGGCCGTGCGCGGCCTGGCGCATGTCGGTGACCACGGGCGCCAGCAGGTGCGGAATGCCTTCGTAGACCGACATTTCGAGCATCTTCGGGTCGATCATGAGCAGGCGGACGTCGCGTGCCTCGGCCTTGTAGAGCAGCGAAAGAATCATCGCGTTGATACCGACCGACTTGCCCGAACCGGTGGTACCGGCCACCAGCACGTGCGGCATCTTCGCAAGGTCGGCCACCACGGGGTTGCCGATGATGTCCTTGCCCAGGCCCATCGTGAGGAACGATTTGCCCTCGTTGTAAACCTGCGAACCGAGAATTTCGCTGAGCTTGATCGACTGGCGCTTGGCGTTCGGCAACTCGAGCGCCATGTAGTTCTTGCCCGGAATGGTTTCGACCACCCGGATCGACACCAGAGAGAGCGAACGCGCAAGATCCTTTGCCAGGCCGACGATCTGCGACCCCTTGACGCCGGTGGCGGGCTCGATTTCGTAGCGCGTGATCACTGGGCCCGGCGAGGCAAGCACCACGCGCACCTCGACGCCGAAGTCCTTGAGCTTTTTCTCGATCATGCGCGAGGTCATCTCGAGCGTATCGGGCGACACCGTTTCCTGGCGCACCTGGGCGGCATCGAGCAGGTCGACCTGTGGCAGCTTGCTGTCGGGCAGTTCCTTGAAGAGGGGCTTCTGGCGCTCCTTGACGACGCGATCGCTCTTGGGCACCTCGGTCATCGCGGGCTCGATCTGCACCGGCGGCGACGGAGCCCGGCGCCTGGGGCGCGGGTCGATGCGCAACTCTTCGTCGCCGTCTGCGCCCATCGGCTCGCTGCCGCCGTCCGCTCCGTGCGAGAACTGCGGCTCCTCGGCCTCGGCGCGCTCGCGAGCGGCCTGTTTGCCAAGAGCGATGTCCGCCGCCATCTCGCGCTTTTCGCGGCGCGACTCGAACAGCGAATAGGCCCGCGCGCCAATGCGCTCGGCAATCTGCGTCCACGAGAAGCGGAACACCAGCGCCGAGCCGATCACGCCGGCGGCGATGGCCACCAGCGCCGAGCCTGTGAAACCCATCCAGCGCACGCTCGATGGCCCGACGAGGTAGCCGAGCGCCCCGCCACCGGAGCCCGGCAGATGGGACTCGAGCCGGTACAGGCGCGACCACTCGAGGACGGCGCTCGCGCACAGCAGCAGCACGAGCCCGAACCAGAACGCGAGGCGGCTGCGGTTGAAGCGGCCGCGCACGGGCTGCTCGGCCGGTGCGGGCTCGCCGCCGCGCAGCCAGTTGGCAAGCGACGAGAGCCAGGCGCGCAGCCCCGCCGCGAGGCACCACCACACTGAATAGCCCGCCAGGAAGTAGCTGCCGTCGGCCAGCCAGGCGCCGATGCGGCCGCCCCAGTTCTTTATTTCGCCGCCAGTGCCGGAGGTGGACCAAGCCGCATCCGAAGGCGTGAAGCTCAACATGGCCAGCAACCAGAACAACAGCCCCGCAAACCCCGCGATCAGCGTGATCTCGTGGGCAAAGCGCATGGCGCGCACGCGCACCGGCTGCCCCTCGGCGGCGGAAGAAGATTGAAGCGTATTGAGCGAATAGGTCATGAAAAACACAGCACCCAGCCTTCGAAGCGGCGGCTGGAGGCCTGAACACTACAACAAAAGACGGCCGCCAGAAGCACCCGCCCCACGGCTCAAGTCAGAGACAAGAGCCTTTCCTTGACGAGCATGGAGCCGTCGTCCTGGGTCTGGACGAATCCGCGCTCCTCGAGATCCTTCATCACGCGGCTCACCATCTCGCGCGAAGCACCCACCATTTTCGCAAGATCCTGGCGCGATATCTTGTCGCGCACCTTGAGATTGCCAGCACCGTCTTCCAACGCAAACTCGAGCAGCGAGCGCGCCACGCGGCCATAGACATCCATCAACGCCAGAGACTCGATCTTGCGGTCCGCGTGGCGCAGGCGCTGCACGAGCCCACGCATGATGTTGTAGGCCATGGAGGAATTTTCAGGCAGGCACCGTGCGAACGCGTCGCGGCCCAGCATGAGAACGTCGCACTGGACTTCAGTGCGCACCGTGGCCGAATGCGGCTCGTCGTCGATCAGGCTCATCTCGCCGATGTAGTCGCCCGTGTGCAGCGTGGCAAGGATCACCTCGCGTCCGCGGGTGTCGGCGCTGGTGACGCGCGCCCGTCCGGTAAGAATGATGTACAGCGCATTGGACTTCTTGCCTTGCTCGACAATGACCTCCGCTCGCTTGAAACGCTTTTTGATGATCGCATCCGCAATGCTTGCGGATTGCGAGGATGTCAGCGAAGCAAACAGCGGAACGCGCCGCAACAGATCAAGATTGGACAGCATCGACATTTATCAATCCCTGATACCGCACGTGCAAGTCCTCCCCATCTTTGGTTTTTCGATGGATTACTACAATCGCGCGCATTGAAAACACCGTGCACCCGGCGTTGAACCGGGCGGTGATACTCCATATATATCGGCTACCACCCTGAAAATGTACACGCTGACGCAGCGCAATTACTAGGCCTTCCAATCATGTCCGCACCCCAACACGCCAAGGTTTTGATCCTCGGCTCCGGCCCTGCCGGCTATACAGCTGCTGTTTATGCGGCACGCGCAAATCTGAAACCTTTGCTCATCACCGGCATTGCCCAAGGCGGCCAATTGATGACCACCACAGAAGTTGACAATTGGCCGGCCGACGTTCACGGCGTCCAAGGCCCAGAGTTGATGCAACGCTTTCTCGAACACGCCGAGCGTTTCAAGACGCAAATCGTTTTCGACCACATCAGCAAGGTCGACCTCGGGAAGCGCCCTTTCACCCTGACCGGTGACAGCGGCACCTACACCTGCGATTCGCTGATCATTGCCACCGGCGCTTCCGCCAAATACCTGGGCCTCGACTCGGAACAGAAGTTCATGGGCCGCGGCGTTTCGGCCTGCGCAACCTGCGACGGCTTCTTCTACCGCGAGCAAGAGGTGTGCGTGATCGGCGGCGGCAATACGGCCGTCGAGGAAGCGCTGTACCTCGCCAACATCGCCAACAAGGTCACGCTGGTCCATCGCCGCGACAAGTTCCGCGCCGAGCCGATCCTGATCGACAAGCTCAACGAGAAGGTTGCCGAAGGCAAGATCGTGCTGAAGCTCCACAAGGAACTCGACCAGGTGCTGGGCGACGACACGGGCGTGACGGGCATCCGCATCAAGAGCACGCAGAACGGCGAGACCGAGCAGATCGACCTCAAGGGTTGCTTCATCGCCATCGGCCACCACCCCAACACCGACATCTTCCAGGGGCAACTGGAGATGAAGGACAACTACATCCTGACCCGCTCGGGCCTGCAGGGCTTCGCAACGATGACCAGCATTCCAGGCGTCTTTGCCGCCGGCGACGTGCAGGACAACGTGTACCGCCAAGCCATCACGAGCGCCGGCACCGGCTGCATGGCCGCACTGGACGCCCAGCGCTTCCTCGAGCAGGACGGCACGCTCTAGACCGGGCTGCGGCCAAAAGGGCTATAATCCAAGGCTTTGCCGAAACAGCACCACTCCCCGTGGGTTCGGCAAGCCGGGGTACCGCCACCCGTTTCTGGCGAGGTCAAGCTGCAAAACACCTGCAATCTCCACGGTTGCGCCGGTGCCAGCTGTTCAAGAAAGAGTGTCCTCATGGCACGCGTATGCGACGTAACGGGCAAAGGCCCGATGGTCGGAAACAACGTTTCCCACGCCAACAACAAAACCAAGCGCCGGTTCCTGCCGAACCTGCAATATCGCCGTTTCTGGGTCGAGACTGAAAACCGCTGGGTTCGCCTGCGTGTTTCGAGCGCTGCACTGCGCCTGATCGACAAGAACGGCATCGACGCCGTGCTCGCAGACCTGCGCGCACGCGGCCAAGCTTAAGGAGCTGAATCATGGCAACGAGCAAAGGCGGACGCGAAAAGATCAAGCTGGAATCCACCGCGGGTACCGGCCACTTCTACACGACCAGCAAGAACAAGAAGACGATGCCTGAAAAGATGTCGATCATGAAGTTCGACCCCAAGGCACGCAAGCACGTCGAATACAAGGAAATCAAGCTGAAGTAATTCAGCACTGGTTTACCAAAGCAAAAAACCCCGCCGGGCTTGCCCCTGCGGGGTTTTTTGTTGCCTGCCGATCCCTGATCCCGCTTTCCCCTCCTGCTGATTCTTTTAATTGCTTCTGCCCGTCGACTCCTCCAAACAGGAAAGAGACAGGCGTAAAAAAGCCGGCACACCGGCCGGCTTTTCAGGGGGGAGCGGCGAGGGCGCTGCCTATCAGGCCCGTGCTGCGCGCAAGCGGGTCGAGAATTCGCGCAGGCCGGCAATTCCACTCGCTTCGGCACGGTGGCACCAGGCCGCCAGGTCGGCCGCCAGTTGCTCGCGCGACTGCGAGGTGTTGAGCCACAGCTGGCGCAGCTCTTCGCGCATTGTGACCATTTTGTCGATGACCGGATGGGCGGCACGCGCCTGCACGAGGTGGGTGCGGGCCGACGCCGGCACCTTGTCGTCGTCGCGATGCAGCCAGTTCTTGGCCGCCTTGAGCACCGAGATGTCGCCGCCCTTGGTCTTGAGCGCAACCAGTTCAGCCTTGGTGACACGGCGCATTTCGCGCGCATAGCCGGCCATGACTTCGTAGCGGTTGGCAATGACGGCCTCGAGCGTCTTCTCGTTGGCCACGGGCTGGATGTCGCCCATCTGCATCTTCGGCGGCACCTTCTTGACCTTGGCCCAGCCGATCTTCTGCATCATCTGGATATAGACCCAGCCGATGTCGAATTCGTACTTCTTGACCGAGAACTTGGCCGACGTGGGATACGTGTGGTGATTGTTGTGCAGCTCTTCGCCGCCGATGATCAGGCCCCAGGGCGAGACATTGCGGCTGGCGTCCTGCGCCTCGAAATTGCGGTAGCCCCAGTAGTGGCCAATGCCATTGATGATGCCGGCCGCCGTGATGGGGATCCAGAGCATCTGGACGGCCCAGACCGTGAGGCCAAGTGCGCCGAACAGCGCCAGGTTGATGACCAGCATCAGGCCGACGCCTTGCCAGCTGTAGCGGGTGTACAGGTTGCGTTCAAGCCAGTCATCGGGCGTGCCGTGGCCGTAGCGCTCCATCGTTTCCTTGTTCTTCGACTCGGCGCGATACAACTCGGCGCCGCGCCACAGGACTTCGTCGATGCCCTTGACCTGCGGGCTGTGCGGGTCGTCTACGGTTTCGCACTTGGCGTGGTGCTTACGGTGAATGGCCACCCATTCCTTGGTGACCATGCCGGTGCCCAGCCACAGCCAGAAACGGAAGAAATGCGAGGGGATCGGCCCCAGATCCATGGCGCGGTGCGTCTGCGTACGGTGCAGGAAGATAGTGACCGCGGCGATCGTGATGTGCGTGGTGACGAGCGTGTACAGCACGACTTGCCACCATGTGAGGTCCCACAAGCCGTGTCCGAGCCAGTCGATGGCCGCGCTCAAAACGGCAGAGTCAGGAATCAACATTGAATTAAGTGCTCCATGGCCACACGAAGGTGCAACCGTTCAGTTAACCTGCGATTTTAAGGGGGCCAGGCCAAAATGAGGCCTTTTGACCTTCCACAAAGCCGCAGATTTACCCTAGTTTGGAGTGCCGCGCCTATTTGCGGTTCCACACCGCCGCAAAGAAGCCGTCCGTCGCGTGGCGGTGCGGCCAGAGCCGCAGGTAGCGGCGGCCTTCCTCCCCTCCGGCGCAGAGCTTCTCGAAACCCTCCACCTTGAGGCCCTGCAGCAATTCGGCCGCGTCCTGCGGCACGAAGTCCGGGTTGGCGGCGCTGAAAGCCTCGGCAATGGCCTCGTTTTCTTCCGGCAGCACGCTGCACGTTGCATAAACCAGACGGCCGCCGGATTTCAACAGGCGTGCCGCGCTTTGCAGGATGGCGGTCTGCTTGACCGTCAGCTCCTCGACCGATTTGGGCGACTGGCGCCATTTCAGGTCCGGATTGCGCCGCAGCGTACCCAGGCCCGAACAAGGCGCGTCGACCAGAACACGGTCGATCTTGCCGGCGAGCCGCTTGATGCGATCGTCGCGCTCATGCGCAATGGCGGCCGGATGAACGTTCGAGAGCTTGCTGCGCGCAAGCCGCGGCTTGAGCGCATCGAGCCGGTGCGCCGAGGTGTCGAAGGCATAGAGTCGGCCGGTGTTGCGCATGGTGGCGCCAATCGCCAGCGTCTTGCCGCCCGCACCGGCGCAGAAATCGACCACCATTTCGCCGCGCTTGGCGTCCAGCAGCAGCGCGAGCAGTTGGGAGCCCTCGTCCTGCACCTCGACAGCGCCGCGCGCAAAAGCATCGAGCTTGGTCAGCGCCGGCTTGCCGTCGATTCGCAAGCCCCAGGGCGAAAACGGAGTTGCTTCAGATTTGATAGCAGCCTTCGCAAGCTCAGCCTTCACCTCTGCCCGCTTGTCGGTCAGGGCATTGACCCGCAGATCGAGCGGAGCGGGCTGCTGCAGGCTCTCGACCAACGGCCAAAAACCGTCGCCCAGCTGCGCCTTGAGCGGCGCGACCAGCCATTCGGGCAGGTTGTGGCGGTGGCGCTCCAGCAGGTCTTCTTGCTTGACGGCATCGCAGTTGTCGAGCCAGCGCTTTTCGGTGTCGTTAAGGGCGCTTTTCAAAAAATCGCGCGGGCCGTAAAAGCCCAAAATCGCCATGCGGCGCTCTTTCGAACCGGTGCCCGAGGGCGAGAGATGGTCGAACAGGAGCTTCTTGCGCAAGACGGTGTAAACGGTCTCGGCAAGCGTGGCTCGCTCGCGCGGACCGAACTCGCGGTGGTCGCGGAAAAAGCGCGAAACGACCTGGTCGGCCGGGTGATCGAATTTCAGGACAAGGCCGACCAGATCGGCGGTGGCCTCCAACAGGGCTTTGGGGTGCATGCCCCGATTGTCTCAGCCGGGCGGCCCCCTACGCCGTGCGCGTCCAGATCGTTCCAAAAGCCTGCCGCTCGATGTCCTCCAGCGTCGGCGAATAGCCGGCCCAGAGAACCAGCGCCGCACCCGGCAAGCTCAGGGTCTGCTCGAGCTGGCGGCAGAGCTGCCAGCGGTCGTCGTCGTCCATGCCCGGCAAGTCGACGAACACAATGTAGGCCCGGCGCCACGGAAACTCGCGCAAGGTCTTGCGCACCAGCCAGGCCCTGGAGATGGGGAGGCAGCGCGACAGGTCGGCCCGGAATTCGCCCAACTCGTGTTCGCTCAGGTCATGCCGGACGATCTGGCTGAAGAAAGGCGTTTCGGTGATCTCTTCCCAGGCCCGCGCCTCAGCTTCTTCCGCTTCCTTCAGTCGGCCGCGCCACAGCTTGAGAGCTTCCTCGTCGTGCGCTCCCGCATCGGGGTCCTCGAGCGCCGCTACCGCGTTTTTGGCGGCCCACCAGCGGCTGGCCGCGCTGCAACCATGCAAACGCTCGAGCACCGCGAGCCGCGCGTTCCGATCGCGCGGGGGCAGCATCTGGGCCACTCCCCGCAGGGCGCCGGGATGGTCGGGGGCGGTCCGCAGCACGCGTTCATAGCGATCGCGCACCGGCGCGGCCGGATCGAGCCGACGTTCGGAATCGGCCCACTCGACCATTTCGTCGGGCGTGTTGCGTTCGCCTTGTGCAGCGAGAAGCTCGATGCGTTCGCGAACGCGCGTCCGGTGCGCATGGTGCTGCTTCCAGTCGCTGGCGTGGGCGCGGCGCCATTGGTTGTCGAAATGCGCGATCCACTTCGCGCTGTCGGCAAGCATGCCCAGCGCCGGCTCGGTGGACCATGGCGGCACCACGGCTTTCTGGCCGAGCGCCTCGAGCCGGTCGCGCAGGACGGGGTGCGTGTCGTCCAGGTCGCTCACGCGGCGCATGGCTTCGCGCAGCGCCTGGCGCGCGAATTCGTTGCTGGGCGGCGTACCGGCAAGCGCCCTCAAGGCCTTGAAAGGACCGGGCGGCTGCGACTCGCGTTCGGCGCGCGCCCAATGCGAAGCCCAGAATTCATTGGCGTACCAGTTGCCCTTGATGGCTATTTCGGTCAACGCCGCCGCTGCGACGGGCGCGCCCAGGAGCCGTCCCGAAATGCGGTCGGCTTCATACTCGTCCTGCCGGGCAAGCGCGAAAGTCCGGGCCGCAAAGCGCGGAAAGTACCAACGGAAGAATGCCTGCGACACCAGCGCCATCGCACCTTCGTCGCGCTGCAGGCTCGCGTCCAGCTTGAGCCACGAGAGCCGCGTGCGGTAGATCCAGGCGCTCAGCTTGCCGTGGTTGCCGCGCAAATGCCCATACTCGTGGGCGAGCACCGACAGCAGCCGCCGCCGGTCCAGCATCATCAAAAGCGGCAGGCCGATGGAAAGGGAATTGACCGCCCCGCCGAACAGCCCGAAGCGCGGCACCTGCCGGATGCTGGCGTTGAACTCGTCGTCGATGTAGACGCGATGGACCTGCGGCCCCTTGATCTTCTTGCGTATGCGGTCGAGCGCCTCGAACAGCGCCGGCGCATCCTCGCGCGACAGCTCCTGCCCGTCGGGTTCGTCGAACCGCACCCAGAGTGCGCGCAGCGTGGCCCAGAGAAGGCCCAGGGCAAACAGCAGCAGCCATCCGCGCGAGAAACCGAAGCGCCCGCGCCCGGCCGACAATGCCACCCAGGCGATGATGCCGATCGACAAGGCCAGGCACGCCATCACCCAGAGGTAACCGAGCGCGGCAAACGCCGCCACGTTGCGCCGATAGCGCGCGCTGTCATCGGCGCTGGCATGCTCGCTCAGCCGGACAAGGTGAACAAAATCAGCGCGATCCATCCGACTTTCCTCCAACCCCGCCACACCGTGTGAAAGAACCAAGACCGTGAACGACGACGACCTGCCACCGGTGATAGAGACGCCTCCCGGCCGCTATCGCCATTACAAGGGCGGCGAGTACGAGGTGCTGGGCACCGTGCGCCACAGCGAGACGCTCGAACCTATGACGCTCTACCGCGCGCTTTATGGCGCGAAGGGGCTCTGGGTCCGCCCGGCCGCAATGTTCGGCGAAACGGTGGAGATCGAGGGAATTCGCCAACTGCGTTTCGCCCCGGTCCAGATCGCGTCGTAGCCTCAGCCGCAGCGAACGTCCGTCACCCGGCCGCGCGCATCCACGTCGAGGTTGAGGCGCCCGCCGTTGAGTTCCATCGTGACTGCTTCGCCGGGCTTCAGCGCCCGCACCGTGCCCGCCCCGGCGCGCACGCGGGCGGCGGCCTCGAGTTGCGGCGACAGCGGCTGTCCGACGGCGAAACGTGCGCCGTCGGCATTGCATTGGTACACCGGCTCGGGTGCCGCGGCGGATGCTGCGGGTGCAGCAGGGGTGGGTGCTGGGGCTGGCGCGGCGCAGGCCACCAGCAAGATGGCGCTGGCGACTACGGACAGTAGCGATTGGGTTTTCAATGAATGCTCCGAAAACCCGCGAATATAAACAAATTTAACGTATGTGACTTGATGTATCGGCAAGCCATTCGGCAATGGCGCGTGGATACAACTGATGCTCTTGCGCGAGCACCCGACTCGCGAGCGTGCTCGCCGTGTCGTCCGGCAGCACTGGCACCACCGCCTGAGCCAGGATCGGACCGTGGTCGAGTTCGGTGGTCACCTGGTGCACCGTGACTCCGGCCACCTTGCAGCCAGCATCGATCGCCCGCTGGTGCGTGTTCAGGCCCGGGAACGCGGGCAGCAGCGAAGGATGGATATTGACCAGGCGGCCCGAATAACGGCCGACAAAGGCTGGCGTCAGGATGCGCATGAAGCCCGCCAGCACCACCAGCGCGGGCGAATGCGCATCGACGGCCTTCGCCAGTGCCTCGTCGAAGGCCTCGCGGCTCGGAAAGTCCTTGTGCGGGACGACCGCGGTCGCGATGCCGTGCGACTGGGCAAGCGCAAGCCCGCCTGCTTCGGCCTTGTTGCTGACAACGGCGGCAATGCGCGCGCCGAAGCGCTCGGCCCAGCGGTCGCGCTCGGCGGCACGCACGATGGCCGCCATGTTGGAGCCGCCGCCGGAGATCAGGATCACGATGTTCTTCATGGGAGGCCGGGATTATCCGTGTCCCGGCCGGCACGTCCGAAAACGCCGGGGCTTGTCGCCGCGCGGACACCGTTCAACAGCACGACCGTGCTAAAACTCCGGACTCCGGAGACACACGCCATCGCTGCGATGGCGGCGGATCGATCAACACAGCGAGGCACGCATGGATTTGAGCTTCACGCCCGAAGAACAACAGTTCCGCGAAGAAATTCGCGCCTGGGTAAAGGACCACCTTCCCAAGGAGATTTCGCACAAGGTGCACAACGCGCTCGAACTGACGCGCGACGATATGCAAGGCTGGGCCAAGATCCTTGGCAAGAAGGGTTGGCTGGGCTACGGCTGGCCGAAGGAATTCGGCGGCCCCGGCTGGACCGCCATCCAGCGCCACCTGTTCGAGGAAGAAACCGCCCTGGCCGGGGCGCCGCGCATCATTCCGTTCGGCCCCGTGATGGTCGCCCCGGTGATCATGGCTTTCGGCAATGCCGAACAGCAGAAGCGCTTCCTCCCCGGCATCGCGAGCGGCGAAGTCTGGTGGAGTCAGGGCTACAGCGAACCGGGTTCGGGCTCCGACCTGGCGTCGGTCAAGACCAAGGCCGAGCGCAAAGGCGACAAGTACATCGTCAACGGCCAGAAGACCTGGACCACGCTGGGCCAATACGGCGACTGGATGTTCAACCTCGTGCGCACCAGCAACGAGGGCAAACCGCAGACCGGCATCAGCTTTTTGCTGCTCGACATGAAGTCGCCCGGCGTCACGGTGCGGCCCATCAAGCTGCTGGACGGCAGCCATGAAGTGAACGAGGTGTTCTTCGACAACGTCGAAGTGCCTGCCGAAAACCTGATCGGTGAAGAGAACAAGGGCTGGACCTACGCCAAGCACCTGCTCTCGCACGAGCGCACCAACATCGCCGACGTGAACCGCGCCAAGCGCGAACTCGAGCGCCTGAAGCGTATCGCCAAGAGCGAAGGCGTGTACGACGACCAGCGTTTCCGCGACGAGATCGCCAAGCTCGAAGTCGACATCGTTGCGCTCGAGATGATGGTGCTGCGCGTGCTCTCGGCCGCCACCTCGGGCAAGAACTCGCTCGACGTCGCGGGCCTGCTCAAGATCCGCGGCAGCGAAATCCAGCAGCGCTACAGCGAACTGATGATGCTTGCCGGCGGTGCCTATTCCCTGCCGCTCATCCGCGAAGCGATGGAAGCCGGCTGGCAAGGCGACTTTCCCGGCGGCAACCCGGCCCTTGCGCCGCTCGCGTCGACCTTCTTCAACATGCGCAAGACCACCATCTACGGCGGCTCGAACGAAGTGCAACGCAACATCGTTGCTCAAACCGTTCTCGGCTGAGGAGACAAGAACATGGATTTCAATTTTTCGGACGACCAGGAACAACTGCGCGACGCCGTTCGCAAGTGGGTCGACAAGGGCTATGACTTCGAACGCCGCCGCGGCATCGAAGCCAATGGCGGCTTCTCGCGCGAGGCTTGGGACGACTTGGCCGAGCTTGGCCTGGGCGGCCTCTACATCGCCGAAGAAGATGGCGGCCTGGGCATGGGCCCCGTGGCCGGCATGGTGGTGATGGAAGAACTGGGCCGCGGCATCGTGCTGGAGCCCTTCGCGCAGACGCTGATTGCCGGCGCCGTGCTGAGCGGCTACGCCGGCGAGGACATCAAGGACAACTGGCTGCCGCGCATCGCGGGCGGCCAAGCCATCGTGGTGCTGGCCTACCAGGAGCGCAAGGCGCGCTATCGGCTAGACCGGTGCGAAGCCAAGGCCGTGAAGACCGGTAATAGCTGGTCGCTGACCGGCGCCAAGAGCGTGGTGCCCGTGGGCGACGAAGCCGATGCCTACATCGTGCCCGCCAACGCCGACGGCAAGATCGCCCTCTTCCTCGTCGAGCGCAGCGCCAGCGGTGTCGAGGCCCGCGGCTACGGCACGCAAGACGGCAGCCGCGCGGCAGAGGTCGTGTTCGACAAGGCAGATGCCGCGCTGATCACCGCCGACGGACTGGCTGCACTCGAGTACGCAGTCGACGTCGGCATCGCTGCCACCTGTGCCGAGGCGGTTGGCGTCATGGACAAGACCGTGGCCCTCACGGTCGACTACATGAACCAACGCAAGCAATTCGGCGTAGTCATCTCCACCTTCCAGGCATTGCGCCATCGCGTGGCCGACATGAAGATGCAGCTCGAGCTCGCACGCTCTATGAGCTACTACGCCACGCTCAAGCTCAACGCACCGGCCGAGGAGCGACGTCAGGCCCTGTCGCGCGCCAAGTACCAGCTGGGCGTGTCGATGCGCTATGTCGCTGCCAACTCGGTACAGCTGCACGGCGGCATCGGCGTGACGGACGAATACATCGGCAGCCACTATTTCCGCAAGCTCACGCAGCTTGAGATGACCTTCGGCGACTCGCTGCACCACCTGGGCGAAGTGTCTGCCCGCATGCAGGACACCGCCGGCGTCTTCGCCTGACGATGTTTTTCCCATAGCATCCAACGCCCGCCCGCTTTGTGCCGGCGGGCGTTTTTACTTGGACTTTCAGCCAGGAACAAAACATGCCTTCACGCCGCACCCTTCTTGCCCTCGGGCTCGCCTCGACCGCCATGCTGACCGCCTGCGCCACAGCGCCCTCGCCTTCCTATAACGAGCGTCCGCCGATCGTTTTCATGCACGGCAACGGCGATTCGGCCGCGCTCTGGCAGACCATGATCTGGCGTTTCGAATCGAACGGCTGGCCGCGCAACCGGCTCTTTGCGGTCGACCAGCCCTATCCGCTGGCGCGCGACGACGACGCCGTGGCGCAGCCGGGCCGCAGCTCGACGACCGACTCGGCCGTCTTCCTGAAGGCGGAGGTAGACAAGGTGCTGAAGGCCACGGGCGCGAGCAAGGTGGTGCTGATCGGCAACTCGCGCGGTGGCAACACCATTCGCAACTACGTGCAGAACGGCGGCGGCGCGGACGTGGTGAGCCACGTGGTGCTGGGCGGCAATCCGGCGCACGGCATCTGGGTTGTGAAGGGCTTTCGCGAGAACAACGAGTTCTCGGGGCTTTCGGGTTTCATGCAGCAGCTCAATGCGCCCAAAGGTCCGAACGGCGAAGAGGTCACGCCGGGCGTCAAGTGGCTCACGCTGCGCTCCGACAACAACGACAAATATGCGCAGCCCGACGGGCTGTGGATCGGCGTGCCGGGCCAGCCGACGAACATCGGCTTTGATGGGCCAGCGCTCAAGGGAGCGACCAACGTCGTGCTGCCGCGCGTGGACCATCGCGAAACCTCGTTCTCCCCTGCGGCCTTCGCGGCGACATGGCAATTCCTGACGGGCGAGCCGCCGCGCAGCACGGCGATTGCGGCCGACGCGAACGTGGTGCTCGACGGCCGCGCGATCGGCGCCGAAAACCTGTCGCTGAATGGCGGACAGGTGACTGTCTATGCCGTCGACCCCGCCACGGGTGCACGGCGCGGCAATGCCGTGCACAACAAGAATGTCAGCGCGGATGGTCGATGGGGCCCTTTCAGCGCGCGCGGGGACACCGCCTACGAGTTCGTCTTGAGTGCTCCCAGCTATGGGACCACGCACATCTACCGCAGCTCGTTTCCGCGCAGCAGCGGTGTGGTGAACCTGCGCCCCGAGCGCCTCACGCCCGCCGATGCGAATGCCCAGGCTGTCGTCGTCTTCACGCGGCCCCGTGGATATTTCGATGCGCAGCGCGACACCATGCGCTTCGACGGACAGAGTCTTCCGGCCGGCGTGCCGCCCAAGGGTTCCGGCGTGTCGAGCTCCAGGCTGCGGGTTGCCGCGGCGGAGCCACAGCGCGCGGTGACCGGTGAATTCAACGGCGAGCGCATCACGGGCCTGACCTGGCCCGCCGGGCAGCAGCACGTGACGGTGCTGGAGCTGACTTACTGAGCGAGGCGGAGGATTGCGGCCATGAACGATGCGAACTCCCCTTTTGTACTGAAGGCGCGCGATGCGCGCGGCGTGGTCACGCTCACGCTCAACCGACCTGCCTCGTTCAACGCGCTCTCGGAGGGCATGCTCGACGCGCTCGAGCAAGCCATTGCAGAAATCGCGGCGGACGAGAACGTGCGCGCGGTCGTCATCGCGGCAGCGGGCAAGGCTTTCTGCGCGGGCCACGACCTGAAGGAAATGCGCGCGGAGCCTTCGCTCGGCTACTACCAGCGCCTCTTCGAACGCTGCGGCGCGATGATGCTGTCGATCCAGCGCCTTGCCGTGCCCGTGATTGCGCGCGTGCACGGCGTCGCGACGGCCGCGGGCTGCCAGCTGGTCGCGGTGTGCGACCTGGCGGTGGCCTCGAGCGAGGCACGCTTCGCGGTCAGCGGCGTGAACGTGGGGTTGTTCTGCGCCACGCCGAGCGTGACGCTGTCGCGCAACCTCGGGCGCAAGCAGGCTTTCGAAATGCTCGTGACCGGTGAGTTCATCAGTGCAGAGGAAGCCCGCGACAAGGGTTTGGTCAACCGGGTGGCCTCGCCTGCCGAGCTCGACGCCGAGGTCGAGGCACTGGTCGCCAGCATCGTTGCCAAGCCGCGCCAGGCGCTGGCGCTAGGCAAAGCTCTCTTCTACCGCCAGCTCGAAACCGGCATCGAAGCCGCGCTGGCCGACGCGAGCCAGACCATGGCCTGCAACATGATGGACGAGAGCGCGCTCGAGGGCGTTCAGGCGTTCATCGAAAAACGCCCACCCGACTGGAAGCGCTGAGCCCCCTAGGCTAGGTGTCGTGCAGCCGCGAGCTCTGCGGCAGGTGCGCCATCAAGAATTCCATCTGGTCCGCCAGGATGCGGCGGTTTCGCAAAATGAAATCTTCCCAGAGGCTGGGAACATAAGGCGCATACAGGAGCGGCATGTTCGCCTGCTCGGGCGTGCGGCTGCTCTTGCGGTGGTTGCAAGGCTTGCAGGCCGTGACCACGTTCATCCAGGTGTCGATGCCCTTCTGGGCAAACGGAATGATGTGCTCGCGCGTGAGCTCGTCTTCGTGGAAATGGCCGCCGCAGTAAGCGCAGACATTGCGGTCGCGCGCAAAGAGCTTGCTGTTGGTGAGCCCCGGGCGTTGCGTGAAAGGATTGATGCGCGGCACGCCCTTGGTGCCGATGATGCTGTTGATCGCGATCTGCGATTGCTCGCCCGTGATGGCGTTGTGGCCGCCACGGAACACAGCCACCTGCGCGCCCACCTCCCAGCGGACCTCGTCCGCTGCATAGTGGATGACCGCTTGTTCGAGCGATATCCATGACTGGGGCAGCCCTTGGGCCGACAGCTTCAAGACCTTCACCACACGCCTCCTCAAAAAGGGAAGAATCACGGAAAGACCAGGGACACGGAGCGCGCCGGAGACCACTTCAAGCAACGCACTGAGTCACAATATACCGGCTTTGTGACAAAACGGCCTGATTCGCCCAATTGACGGGCGCGAGGCGCTATCAAAAAGATACCCACCCATGCAGGTTTTCCGCGGCTTCCGGCACCCGGGCGTGGCTCCCGCCTGCGCCCTCACCATTGGCAATTTCGACGGCGTTCACCGTGGCCACCAGGCCATGCTGGCGCTGCTGCAGACCGAAGCGCGCCACCGCGGGTTGCCCAGTTGCGTGCTCACCTTCGAGCCGCACCCGCGCGACTATTTTGCCGCCGTCACCAAGAAACCCGACCTGGCGCCGGCGCGTATCGGCACGCTGCGCGACAAGCTGACCGAGCTCGCGGCCTGCGGCGTGGCCCAGACCATCGTGCTGCCCTTCGACGGCAGGCTGGCCTCCCAGTCGCCTGAGCAATTCATCCAGAACGTGCTGATCGAGGGGCTGGGCGCGCGCTACGTGCTGGTGGGCGACGACTTCCGCTTCGGCGCCAAACGGGCCGGCGACTACGCCATGCTCGACGCAGCTGGCGATGCGCACGGTTTCGACGTGGCGCGCATGAACAGCTACGAGGTCCATGGGCTGCGCGTTTCCAGCTCGGCCGTGCGCGACGCCCTGGCCGAAGGCCGCATGGCCGACGCCCAGCATCTGCTCGGCAGGCCCTACACGATCTCGGGCCACGTGGTCCATGGCCGCAAGCTCGGCCGCGCGCTGGGTGCCTCGGCCCCCGGCAAGGACGACGGGTTTCGCACTCTCAACATGCGCTTCAAGCACTGGAAGCCGGCCGCCAGCGGCATCTTCGCGGTGCTGGTGCACGGCCTGGCCGACCTGCCGCTGCCCGGCGTGGCCAACCTCGGCGTGCGCCCCTCGCTGGACGCCAACGACGTCAACGCGGGCCGGGTGCTGCTGGAGACGCATTGCCTGGAGTGGCCCTCGCATCTGGGAGCCGAAGGGGCCTACGGTAAAATCGTCCGCGTGGAACTCCTGCACAAACTGCACGACGAATTGCGCTACACCAGCCTCGAGGCCCTCACAGCGGGCATCTCGAAGGATGGGCGCGACGCGCGCGCGTTCTTTGCATCGACCCACGCCGAAACCCATCGCCAGACGACGCGGGATCGAATTTAGCCCTGCACGCACCGTGCTGCCGCCCTTCGACAAGCTCAGGGCGAACGGCTTTTCTTCCGCACCGACCGCTCAATGCAGTTCGGGCTGAGCCTGTCGAAGCCCCTCTGTTTCGCACCCCAACATGTCTGACGCTGCTTCCCCCACCGACTACCGTTCCACGCTGAACCTGCCCGACACCCCCTTCCCGATGCGCGGCGACCTGCCCAAGCGCGAACCGGGCTGGGTGAAGGAATGGAACGACGAAGGCCGCTACCACCGCCTTCGCGACGCCCGCCACGGCGCGCCCAAGTTCATCCTTCACGACGGCCCGCCGTACGCCAATGGGCAGATCCACATGGGTCACGCGGTGAACAAGATCCTGAAGGACATGATCACCAAGGCGCGCCAGCTCGAGGGCTACGACGCGCTTTACGTTCCGGGCTGGGACTGCCACGGCCTGCCGATCGAGAACGCCATCGAAAAGCAATACGGCCGCAACCTGAGCCGCGACGAGATGCAGGCCAAGAGCCGCGCCTACGCCACGGAGCAGATCGCGCAGCAGTTGCTCGACTTCCAGCGCCTTGGCGTGCTGGGCGAATGGGACCATCCCTACAAGACGATGGATTTTGCGAACGAAGCCGGCGAGCTGCGTGCCTTCAAGCGCGTGATCGAGCGCGGCTTCGTGTACCGCGGCCTGAAGCCGGTGTACTGGTGCTTCGACTGCGGCTCGTCGCTGGCCGAGTTCGAAATCGAATACGCCGACAAGAAGAGCCAGACCCTCGATGTGGCCTTCAAGGCGCACGAGCGCGAGAAGGTGCTCAAGGCCTTCGAGACCGACCATACGATCCTCGGCGACATCTTTGCCGTGATCTGGACCACTACCGCGTGGACCATCCCGGCCAACCAGGCGATCAACCTGAACCCGGAGATCGAGTACTCGCTGGTCGACACCGAGCGCGGCCTGCTCATCCTCGCCAACTCGCTGGTCGAGATGTGCATGACGCGCTATGCGCTCGACGGCAAGGTGCTGGCCACGGTCAAGGGCGAGAAGCTAGGGGGCCTGGAGTTCGAGCATCCGCTGTATGACGTGGATGCTGGCTACAAGCGCCTGTCGCCGGTCTACCTGGCCGACTACGCCACCGCCACCGACGGCACGGGCCTGGTCCACTCCTCGCCCGCCTACGGCGTGGACGACTTCAACTCCTGCATCGCGCACGGCGTGGCGTACGACGACATCCTGAATCCGGTGCAGGGCAACGGCAGCTATGCGCCCGACTTTCCGCTCTTCGGCGGGCAGAATATCTGGAAGGCGGTACCGGTCATCATCTCGGCGCTGCGCGATGCCAACCGCCTGCTCACCACCGAGACCATCACCCACAGCTACCCGCACTGCTGGCGCCACAAGACGCCGGTGATCTACCGCGCTGCCGCGCAGTGGTTCGTTCGCATGGACGAAGGCGAAGGCGTGTTCACCAAGGACAAGGCGCCCAAGTCGCTGCGCCAGACCGCGCTGGAAGCGATTGAGCAAACGAGCTTTTATCCGGAGAACGGCAAGGCGCGACTGCACGACATGATCGCCAACCGGCCCGACTGGTGCATCTCGCGCCAGCGCAGCTGGGGCGTGCCGATTCCGTTCTTCCTGCACAAGGATTCGGGCGAGCTGCATCCGCGCACGATGGAAATCCTCGACCAGGCCGCCGACATCGTCGAGAAGGGTGGCATCGAAGCCTGGAGCCGCGTCACGGCCGAGGAAATCCTGGGTGCCGAAGATGCGCCGCACTACACCAAGAGCACCGACATCCTCGAGGTGTGGTTCGACTCGGGCTCGACGTTCCAGCACGTGCTGCGCGGCACGCACCCCAACGTGCACCACGAGACGGGGCCTGAAGCCGACCTGTACCTCGAAGGCCACGACCAGCATCGGGGCTGGTTCCACTCGTCGCTCCTGATCGCCTGTGCGCTGGAAGACCGCGCGCCGTACCGGGGCCTGCTCACGCACGGCTTCACGGTGGATGCCAAGGGCATCAAGATGAGCAAGTCGCTCAAGAACGGCATTGACCCGCAGGAAATCAGCAGCAAGCTGGGCGCCGAGATCATCCGCCTCTGGGTGGCCGCAAGCGACTATTCGGGCGACATCGCGGGCGACGACAAGATCCTCGCGCGCGTGGTGGACTCGTACCGCCGTATCCGCAACACGCTGCGCTTTCTGCTTGCGAACACCAGTGACTTCGACATCGCGAAAGACGCGGTGCCGCTCGATCAGCTGTTCGAGATCGACCGCTATGCGCTCTCACGCGCTTCGCAGTTCCAGGCCGAGATCCTCGCGCACTACAAGGTGTACGAGTTCCATCCGGTGGTGGCCAAGCTGCAGATCTACTGCTCGGAAGACCTGGGCGGGTTCTATCTCGACATCCTGAAGGACCGCCTCTACACCACGGCACCGGGCTCGCCCGCGCGCCGCAGCGCGCAGACGGCGCTCTGGCACATCTCGCAAGCCATGCTGCGCTGGATGGCACCGTTCCTCAGCTTCACGGCCGAAGAGGCGTGGAAGTTCGTGAGCACGGGCAAGCCGGGCGAGTCGATCTTCGCAGAGACGTACAGCGAATTCGCGGCGCCCGACGAAGCGCTGCTCGCCAAGTGGAGCCGCATCCGCGAGATCCGTGACGTGGTGAACAAGGACATCGAAGCGGTGCGCGCAGAAGGCAAGGTGGGCTCGTCGCTGCAAGCAACCCTGCAGCTCAGCGCGCCCGCCGACGACTTCGCGCTGCTCGGGTCGCTGGGCGATGACCTGAAGTTCGTCTTCATCACGTCTGCCATCGAACTGGCAGCGGCCGAAGCCTTGTCCACTGTGGTAACGCCAAGCTCGGCGCAGAAATGCGATCGCTGCTGGCACTACCGCGACGACGTGGGCCACGACGCGGCGCATCCGACGATCTGCGGCCGCTGCACGAGCAACCTGTTCGGCGCCGGCGAGCCTCGGAGTTTTGCCTGATGGCGGCGGCACGCACCATGTCGGCCTCGCGTTCGCGCAGCGGCAGCATCTGGCCCTGGCTCGGGCTGGCTGCGATCATCCTGATCATCGACCAGTTCACCAAGACGCTGATCCTGGGCTACTACAAGCTCGGTGACGCGACCTACGTGACGAGCTTCTTCAACGTGGTCCGCGCGCACAACACGGGCGCCGCGTTCTCGTTCCTGGCCGACCATTCGGGATGGCAGCGCTGGCTCTTCACGGCCATTGGCGTGGCAGCTGCGGTGTTCATTGTGTGGATGCTGAAGTCGCACGCGGGGCAGAAGCTGTTCTCGTTCTCAATGGCCTGCATCCTGGGCGGCGCGATCGGCAACGTGATTGACCGGATGATGCACGGGTATGTCGTGGACTTCTTGAGCTTCCACGCGGGGAACTGGTACTTCCCGGCATTCAATGCGGCGGACAGCGCGATCACGCTGGGTGCGATCTGCTTGATCCTGGACGAGATCCGGCGGGTTCGCCGGGGGAAGTAACGCGCCCGGTGCGGGCTGGTTGAGGCGTTAAGGCCGTCGGCCCTCACCCCCGCCCTCTCCCAGAGGGAGAGGGAGCAAGACAAACGCGAGGGTTTTTCCCGGCTTTCATCGCCTGTCATAGCGGGGTCATACTGCCGCGGTGCAATGTAATCGTTTACATAGCACCGCACGATGAGCATTCAATCCGTCGCAGCCAAGGCCGGGGTTTCCGTGGCCACCGTGTCGCGGGCGTTCAACTTCCCGGACAAGGTCACGCCAGCCACGCGTGAGTTGGTGGAACGCGTGGCGCGCGAGCTCCACTACGTGCCCAACGCCAGCGCGCGCACCTTGCGCACCCAGCGCAGCCGCGCGTTGGGCGTGGTGCTTCCTACGCTGCTGAATCCGACCTTTGCCGAGTGCCTTCAAGGCATCGCAGGCGCGGCCATTGCCGGCGGCTACGCGATCATCCCCATCACCACCGGCTACCAGCTCGACGAAGAAGAACGCGCGGTCCACCTGCTGCTGGCCGGCAACGTCGACGGGCTGATCCTCGTGGTGTCCAACCCCTCCACTTCGGCCGCGCTCGACCGGCTACGCAGCACCGGCACGCCCTACGTGCTGGCCTACAACCGGCATCCCGATCATCCTTGCGTGACCGTCGATGGCGAGGCGGCCGTGGCGGATGCGGTGGCGCGGCTGGTGCTGCTCGGCCATCGGCGCATCGCGATGGTCAGCGGCACGCTGGCCGCGTCCGATCGCGCGCAGCAACGCTATCGCGGCTATCAAAAAGGCATGGTCGACGCGGGGCTCGAAGCGCCTCCACTCATCGAAGTGCCGTTTGTCGAGAGCGCAGTCGATTTGCTCGCACAGCTGCTGCAGGCCAAGGTCCGGCCGTCCGCACTGGTCTGCTCGAACGACCTGCTCGCCATTCGCAGTATCCGCGCTGCGCACCTGAGCGGCCTCGACGTACCCGGCGATCTCAGCGTCGTGGGATTCGACGGCATTGCGCTAGGCGAAGACCTCACGCCGGCGCTCACGACCATTGCGCAGCCCAACAGCGACATCGGGCGCCGCAGCGTCGAGCTGCTGCTCCAGGCGATGGCCGGCGGCGCCGCGCTGCAGGCCGAAGCAAGCCTGTTGCTGCCCTGCTTCTTTCGCGATGGCGAGTCGTGCGCGGCCGCCGCACTTTGATCTCTTTTGTCCTCCGTCACATCCAACCAAGGAGCTCTTCCATGATGTTGTCCTTCCGGTCCTTCCGCTTCTCTCGCATGGCACGCCTCGCGCTGCTCGCCACCACACTCGCCGCCGGCAGCACGGCCATGGCGCAGACCGCCATTTGCTACAACTGCCCCACCGAGTGGGCCGACTGGGGCACGCAGCTCAAGGCCATCAAGGCCAAGACCGGCATCACCGTGCCGGCCGACAACAAGAACTCGGGCCAGTCGCTAGCGCAGCTCGTGGCCGAAAAAGGCAGCCCCGTGGCCGACGTCACCTATCTGGGCGTGACCTTCGCGGTGCAGGCGCAGAAAGAAGGCGTGGTCGAGCCCTACAAGCCGGCCGCGTGGAAAGACATTCCTGATGGCCTGAAGGACCCGGCCGGCAACTGGTTCACCATCCACTCCGGCACGCTCGGCTTCATGGTCAACGTCGATGCGCTCAAAGGCAAGCCGATTCCGAAGTCGTGGGCCGACCTGCTCAAGCCCGAGTACAAGGGCCTCATCGGCTATCTCGATCCGGCCTCGGCGTTCGTCGGCTATGTGGGTGCGGTGGCGGTGAACGAGGCACGCGGCGGCACGCTCGACAACTTCGGCCCGGCCATCGACTACTTCAAGGCGCTGCAGAAAAACGAGCCGATCGTGCCCAAGCAGACCTCGTACGCGCGCGTGCTGTCGGGCGAAATTGCGATCCTGCTCGATTACGACTTCAACGCCTATCGCGCCAAGTACAAGGACAAGGCCAACGTCGCCTTCGTCATTCCGACCGAAGGCACGCTGGCCGTGCCCTACGTGATGAGCCTCGTCGCAAAGGCACCGCACGCAGCCGAGGGCAAGAAGGTGCTCGACTTCGTTCTGTCCGACGAAGGCCAGGCTATCTGGGCCAAGGCCTACCTGCGACCGGTGCGCGCGGGTGCAATGCCGAAGGACGTAGAGGCGCAGTTCCTGCCTGCTAGTGAATACGCTCGCGCGAAGAGCGTGGACTATGCGCGCATGGCTGAGGCGCAGCGGGCGTTCTCTGATCGGTATCTCAAGGAAGTGCGCTGAGTAGACCTCAGATGCAACTCCGCTCTTCGTTTCGTCGCGTTGTGCGTTTGGTGCCTTGTTCAGGGCGCGCTCCCGCCGACGGGGTACCTTGCTCCGCGAATGTCCCCCGGCCTGCGGCCTCCTCCTTTATTTCGCTGCGCAAGGCACCCCATCAGCGGGAGCGTTGCAAAGAGCGGTGCTTGATCGAGCGGAACAACCGCAGCGTCCAGTGTGCACAGGGCGCCGGGTGCTCCCCGCAGCGAAATAAAGGAGGAGGCGAAGCCGGGGGACATTCGCGGAGGGGAGTACCCGGTGGCCTTTGCACGCGTCCTGAACAGCAGCACTCCAAACACAAGCGCAGCTGAAATGAAACCCGCTAACGCCTGGAACCCACGCTGGCGCCTTCTGGCCTGCGCAGCCCCCGCAGCCGTGTTCTTCGCGGCCTTCTGGCTGCTGCCAGTGGTGCGCCTCGTCACGCTACCGGCAACCAAGGGATGGACCACTTACTTCGCAGTGCTCACCGATTCGCGCTACCTGCAGAGCATGGCCAGCACCGTGGCGCTTTCAGTCGCCGTGACACTCGCAACGCTGGTACTCGGCGCGGCCGTCGGTATATATCTGGCGCGCCATGCCTTCACAGGCAAACGCATGCTGCTGTCGCTGCTCACGCTGCCTCTCTCCTTTCCGGGCGTGATCATCGGCTTCTTCGTCATCTTGCTCGGCGGGCGGCAAGGGCTGGTGGCTGACATTGGCGACAGCCTGTTCGGTGAGCGCATCACCTTTGCGTACGGCCTGCTCGGGCTGTTCCTGGCCTACCTGTACTTCTCGCTGCCGCGCGCCATTGCCACCTATGCGGCAGCGGCCGAGGCCATGAACGTGCAGCTCGAAGAAGCCGCGCGCTCGCTCGGCGCATCGCGCCTGCGGGTAGCGCGCGACGTGTGGATGCCAGAGCTCGCGCCTACCACGCTCGCCTGCGGCGCGATCCTGTTCGCCACCTCGATGGGCGCCTTCGGCACCGCCTTCACGCTGGCCAGCAAGTTCGAGGTAATTCCGATCACCATCTACAACGAGTTCACCAATTACGCCAACTTCGCGCTCGCCGCGTCGCTGTCGATCGCGCTGGGCCTCGTGACCTGGCTGGTGCTGTTCGCGGCGCGGCGCTTCGGCGCCAATCCGGTCGCGCGCTGAAGGAAAGAAACGCTTCATGCGAAAGAACATGCAACCCAAGGCGCCCTTCCTGCTGGCCGTGACCGTGCTGGTGAGCCTCTTCATGATCGCGCCGATGCTGCTGTCGGTGATGGCGGGCCTCGTCAACAACTACAGCGCGGGCCTGAAGAGCGGGCTCACGCTGCGCTGGCTCGGCGAGGTGTGGGAGAACTACGGCGGCACCGTCGGCTGGTCGCTTGCGCTCGCGCTGGCCTGCGTGGTCGGCACTGTGCTGCTGGGCGTGCCCTGCGCCTACGCGCTGGCGCGCAGCCGCTCGCGGGCCGCGCACATCTTCGAGGAGCTGCTGACGCTGCCGGTCGCGGTGCCCGGCCTCGCGACCGCGCTGGCGCTCATCCTCGCCTACGGCCAGCTCACGGCTTTCCGCCAGAGCTTCGCCTTCATTCTCGTGGGCCACATGGTGTTCACGCTGCCGTTCATGGTGCGCACGGTGAGTTCGGCTTTCCAGCGCGACGACCTGCTCGCGCTGGAGGAAGCGGCCCGCTCGCTGGGCGCGAACTTCCGCCAGCGCTTCATGGGCATCCTGGTACCGGCCGTGTTCCCCGCCATCGTGGCCGGCAGCCTGATGGTGTTCACGCTGTCAGTGGGCGAATTCAATCTCACCTGGATGCTGCACACGCCGCTCACGCGCACCTTGCCCGTGGGGCTGGCCGACAGCTATGCGTCGATGCGCATCGAGATCGGCTCGGCCTACACGCTGGTCTTCTTCGCCGTGATCCTTCCGGTGCTGTGGGGACTGCAGTACCTTGCCAACCTGATCCAGAAACGCCATGGAACTTGAACGCATTCCCATCGACATCTCGCGCTGCGCCAAGACCTATGCGGACGGCACGCGCGGCCTGTTGCCGACCGATCTGCACGTGGAGGCCGGCGAGGTGCTCGCACTGCTCGGCCCCTCGGGCTGCGGCAAGACCACGCTGCTGCGGCTGATCGCGGGACTCGAAGCACCCGATGCCGGCAGCCGCATCGTGTTCGGCGGCCAGGACGTCACCGACCGGCCGGTGGAGCACCGCGGCGTGGGCATGGTGTTCCAGAGCTACGCGCTTTTTCCGCAGATGACGGTGGCGGCCAACATCGGCTATGGCCTGCGTATCCGCGGCGTGGCGCCGGAAGAAGAAAAGCGAGCGGTCGGCGAACTGGTCGACCTGACGCGACTCGGCGGCCTGGAGAACAAGCGCCCCGCCGAGCTTTCGGGCGGCCAGCGGCAGCGCGTGGCGCTGGCGCGCGCCGTGGCCGTGCGTCCGCGCGTGCTGCTGCTGGACGAGCCCTTGGCCGCGCTCGACGCCAAGCTCAAGGAGTCGCTGCGCGACGAGCTCGCGGAGCTGCTGCGCCGGTTGCACATCACGGCCATCCACGTCACGCACGACCAGCAGGAGGCACTGGCCATTGCCGATCGGCTGGCGGTCATGAGCGCCGGGCGCATCGTGCAGATCGGCCGCGGCGAGGAGCTCTACCGCGCGCCGGCGCACCCCTTCGTGGCGGAGTTCCTGGGCCGGGTCAACCGGCTGGAGCGCAAGGCCGATGCCATCGCGCAAGGCGTTGTCCGACTTGGCGGCAGCACCCTGCCTTGCCCGCCTGCGTGGCAGAGCCATGCGATGCTCCTGGTCCGACCCGAAGACGTTGAAGTGTGCGCGCCGCGAGCAGACTGGGGCGCCGCCACGGTCGAACGCCGCACCTTCCTCGGCGACCGCGTGCAATTGCAGTTGCGCCTGCAAGACCAGCCCTTGCTGGTGGCCGATGTGGGCCGCGACACGCCGTTCGGCCCGGGCGATCCGGTCGGGCTTCGCATCCAGCCCGACCGCCTGATGACGTCGCAGGAAACCAGCGTATGACGACAACGACTGAAGACAGCACCTTCCTGGTCCAGCTCACCGACCTGCACATCCGCGAGCCCGGCCGCTTGGCCTATGGCCGCATCGACACCGCGCCCTACCTGGAGCGCGCGGTCCAGTCGGTGCTGCGACTGCCGCAACGTCCGGACGCGGTCGTGATCACCGGTGACCTGAGCGACTTTGGCCGCGCCGCCGAATACGAGCACCTGGCGCGCCTCTTGGAGCCGCTGACGATGCCCATCTATCTGATGCCCGGCAACCACGACGACCGCGACCAGCTGCGCCGCAGCTTTCCGGGCCACACCTACCTGGCGCCGGGCGTGGGCACGGTCGGATTCGTCCAGTATTCGGTTCGCGTGGGAGTGCTGCGCCTGCTGACGCTGGACACCTGCGTTCCGGGCCAGAGCCACGGCACTCTCTGCGACGAGCGCCTGGCCTGGCTCGAGCAACAGCTCGACGCCTGCCGCGGCGAACCCGTCGTCATCGCCATGCATCACCCGCCATTCCAGACGCTGATCGGCCACATGGACGAGATCGGCCTGCTTCAAGGCGCCGAGGCACTCGAAGCGCTGGTTGCCCAGCATCGCAACGTCGAGCGCGTGATCTGCGGCCACCTGCACCGGGCGATCGACGTGCGCTTTGGCGGCACCATCGCATCGACCTCGCCCGCCCCGGCGCACCAGGTCTGCCTGGACCTGTCGCCCAAGGCGCCTTCGGCCTGGACGCTGGAGCCGCCCGGCTTCAGGGTCCACGCCTGGTCCGCACAAAGCCGAAGACTTGTGACCCATTTAGCGGCTTCCGGCACGTTCGAAGGCCCTTTTCCATTCCATGACAACGGCGCATTGATCGACTGAGCCCATACATGTGGAAAATGGGGTCGAAAACGAAGCGAAACGAAAAGGACAGAAACCGCCCCCCATGAAGCATCTCCTGAACCTGCTGGCCGCCGTTGCATTGCTGGTGTGGGGCACGCACCTCGTGCGCACGGGCGTGCTGCGCGTGTTCGGCGCCAACCTGCGCAAGATCCTGGTGCAGAGCATGCGCAACCGGTTCACGGCCGCGCTCTCGGGCATCGGCGTCACGGCCCTGGTGCAGTCGAGCACCGCTACCTCGCTGATGACATCCTCCTTCGTGGGGCAGGGGCTGGTCACGCTGCCGGCGGCGCTGGCGGTGATGCGGGGGGCCGATGTGGGCACCGCCCTCATTGCGGTGCTGTTCTCGGCCGACCTGTCCTGGCTTTCGCCGATGTTCATCTTCGTGGGCGTGGTGCTGTTCATTTCGCGCTCTGCAAGCGTGGCGGGGCGGGTGGGCCGGGTGCTCATCGGCCTGGGGCTGATGCTGCTGGCCTTGCAACTGGTGGTGGAGGCCACCGAACCCCTGTTCTCTGCGCCGGCCATGCGTACCTTGCTGGCCTCGCTCACCAGCGACGTGCTGCTCGAAATCACCATCGGCGCCGCGCTCGCGATCGCGGCGTACTCGAGCCTGGCCGTGGTGCTGCTGGTGGCGGCCATGGCCAGCTCCAACGTGGTGCCGCTGGACGTCGCGCTCGGCCTGGTGCTGGGCGCCAACCTCGGGAGCGGCCTGCTGGCGGTGCTCACCACGGCCAAGTCAGCCGTGTCGGTGCGGCAGGTCACGGTAGGCAACCTGCTTTTCAAGGCATTGGGGGTTGCCATCGTCACGCCATTCGTCGGGCTCTGGCTGCGCTATGTACAGCCGCACGTGCCGAATGCAACCCATGGGGTGGTGCTGTTCCACCTGGCGTTCAACGTGGTCATTAGCGTGGGCTTCATCGGCCTCACGCAATGGGTGGCCAAGCTGGTCACCCGGATGCTGCCGGTGCCGCTGCAGCCGGCCACGTCCACGCGGCCGCACCATCTCGATCCGTCGGCGCTCTCGACCCCGTCGCTCGCCATTTCGAACGCCGCGCGCGAGGCGCTGCACCAGGCCGACGTGGTGGAGACCATGCTCATCGGGACGCTCGACGTGATCCGCCACAACGACCTGCGCCTGTCGCAGGAGCTGCGGCAGCTCGACGACACGGTCGACGAGCTCTACTCGGCCATCAAGTACTACATGACGCGCATCTCGCGCGAGGCGTTGGGCGAGGAAGAAAGCCGGCGCTGGACCGACATCATCAGCTTCACCATCAACATGGAGCAGATTGGCGACATCATCGAGCGCGTGATCATCGACATCGAGGACAAGAAGATCAAGCCGCAGCGCAATTTCTCTGAAGCAGGCATGGCGGAAATCGTCGAACTGCATGGGCGCCTGGTCGCCAACCTGCGGCTGAGCATGAGCGTCTTCCTCAACGGCAACGTGCGCGATGCGCAAAAGCTGCTGCAAGAGAAGGCCCGCTTCCGCGACCTCGAACGGGCCTACGCCACCACCCACCTCGATCGGCTTTCCGACCGCACCACGCTCAGCATCGAGACCAGTTCGCTGCACATCGACCTGATCAGCGACCTCAAGCGGATCAATTCGCACATCTGCTCCATCGCCTACCCCATCCTCGAATCGGCGGGCGCACTGGCGCCGAGTCGGCTGCGCGAATCGCGGCTCGGGAAAATCGAAGGCTGATTCTTCCAATGGCCGCGGGCGAGGGGCCTGCGCCGCGCTCTGCCCTCAGAGCGGCGAAGGGGACGACGCCACGAACTGCTCCTGCCGGCGGAGCAGGCAGAAGTCGATCAGGTCGTCGATTTCGGTGGCCTTGTCGAATACCGCATCCGCGCCCAGCTGCATGCACTTGCGGCGCGTCTCGGGCGTCAGGTGGTTGCTGAGCACCACCATCTTCTGCGTAGGCTCGCGGTTGCGGCAGGCTTCGAGCACGCTGAAGCCCGTGCCGTCCTTCAGGAACAGGTCGACCACGGCCAGGTCCCACTGAGACAGGTTGCTGGTGAGCCAGCGTATGCCTTCGAGTTCCGATTCCGCCTGGCCTACGGGATCGACCCGACCCACTTCGCGCAATGTGCTGGCCAAGGCCTCTCGGATGGTGGGGTTGTCCTCGACGATGAAGGTTCTGACAGTGTCCATGGCGCCGGCCTTCCCGAACTTTGTTGAAGGCTACAAAGTGCGCTTTGTGCAAGACGAAGGCATGACACCCCAGCAAGGGTAGGACAAGGCTGGCCCGCCGCCGGGGCATGCCAGCCTTGCACGGCTCAGAGCGTGAGGATGGTGCAGCCGGTGGTCTTCCGCGCTTCCAGGTCGCGGTGCGCCTGTTGAACGTCGGCCAATGCATAGCGCTGGTCGATCGGTATTTTCACGGCACCGCTCTGCACCACGGCAAACAGGTCGTCGGCCATGGCCTGAGTGCTTTCGCGGGTGGCGATGTGCGTGAACAGCGTGGGCCGCGTCACATAGAGGGAGCCCTTGGAGGCCAGCGTGCCGAGGCTGATCGGCGGCACCGGGCCTGAGCCGTTTCCGAACACCGCCAGAAGGCCGAACGGGCGCAGGCACTCGATGGAGCCTTCCCAGGTGTCCTTGCCCACCGAGTCGTAGGCCACCTTCACGCCCTTGCCGCCGGTGATCTCCTTCACGCGGGCCGCGAAGTTTTCGGTGCTGTAGTTGATGGCATGCGCCGCGCCGTACTCGAGCGCGAGCTTGCACTTGGCGTCGCTGCCCGCGGTGCCGATCAGCTGCAGGCCCAGCGCCTTGGCCCATTGGCAGGCGATCAGCCCAACGCCGCCGGCGGCGGCATGAAAGAGGATGAAGTCGCCGGGCTGCAGGCCTTCCACCGGCAGCGTCTTCTTCAGCAGGTATTGCGTGGTCAGGCCCTTTAGCATCATGGCCGCGCCGGTCTCGAAGGAGATGGCGTCGGGCAGCTTGCACACATTCTTGGCCGGCATCACGCGCAGCTCGCTGTAGGCGCCGGGCGGCTGGCTGGCGTAGGCGGCGCGGTCGCCGGCCTTGAGGTGCGCCACGCCTTCGCCCACGGCCTCCACCACGCCCGAGGCCTCCATGCCCAACTGCAGCGGCATCTGGAACGGATAGAGCCCGCTGCGCTGGTAGGTGTCGATGAAATTCAGGCCCACGGCCTTGTGGCGGATGCGTATTTCGCCGGGAGCGGGCTCGCCGACCTCCACGTCGACGATCTTCAGTTCTTCGGGACCGCCGTGGCGGTCGATACGGACGGCTTGGCTCATCATCTTTGCAGTCTCCAGGCACACGGAAAAAAGAAGAAGCGCATCCTGCCACGTTTGCCCTTGCCGCGGCGGCAGGGGGGAATGCCCGGTAGAGTCGGCGCCCATGCAGACACAGCAGCAGCAGCGCCTCACACCTTCCACCGTCTTCCTGCTCACCGTGCCGCCGCTGCTGTGGGCCGGCAATGCCGTGGTCGGACGCCTGGTGCGCGACCTCGTGTCGCCACTCACGCTGAACTTCGTGCGCTGGGTGATTGCCTTCGCGCTGCTGCTGCCGCTCGCATGGCCGGTGCTGCGGCCGACCAGCCCCTTGTGGACGCACTGGAAGCGCTACGCCGTGCTGGGGCTGCTCGGTATCGGCTGCTACAACGCGTTTCAATATCTTGCGCTGCAGACCTCCACGCCGATCAACGTCACGCTGGTGGGCTCCAGCCTGCCGCTGTGGATGCTGGCCACCGGCGCCGTCTTCTTCGGTGCCCGCGTCAGCGCGCGCGAGATCGGCGGGTCGCTTCTCTCGATGCTGGGCGTGCTGCTGGTGCTGAGCCGCGGCGAATGGCGGCAACTGCTCGGCCTGCGGCTGGTGCCGGGCGACCTCTACATGATCCTGGGCACCATCGCATGGGCCTTCTACAGCTGGATACTGGCGCGCACGCGCGAGCCGCAGGACGTGCGGCAGGATTGGGCCGCGTTTTTGATGGCGCAGCTGGTGTTCGGCCTCGCGTGGTCGGGCGTGTTCGCGGCCGGCGAATGGACGCTGACCGACGCCCACATCGTGCCCGGCTGGCCGCTGTTCGCGGCGCTGGCCTTCATCGGCATCGGCCCCGCGGTGCTCGCCTACCGCTGCTGGGGCAGCGGCGTGCAGCATGCGGGGCCGCAGGCGGCGAGCTTCTTCATGAACCTCACGCCGCTGTTCGCCGCGCTCTTGTCCGCGGCCTTTCTGCGGGAACCGCCGCAGTGGTACCACGGCGCGGCCTTCGCGCTCATCGTCGGCGGGATCGTGGTGTCTTCACGGCGCTGACCAACAACGCCCCGTTTGAAGCGAAGACTGGGGCGAGCTCAGTACGTGCCTGGGTAGGCGCCGCCGTCGGCGAGCACGTTCTGCCCGGTCATGTAGCCCGCCTGAATGCTGCAGAGAAACGCGCAGATGGCGCCAAACTCGGCCGGCGTGCCGAAGCGCCTGGCGGGAATGTTCTTCTTGCGGGCTTCCCACACAGTGTCGAAATCCTGGCCGGTCTTCTGGGCCGCGCCGGCCATCGTGCCCTTGAGGCGGTCCGTGTCGAAGGAGCCAGGCAGCAGGTTGTTGATGGTCACGCCTTGCGCCGCAATGGGCGTGCGCGCCACGCCGGCCACGAAGCCGGTCAGACCGCTGCGCGCGCCGTTGGAGAGGCCGAGGATGTCGATCGGCGACTTCACCGAGCTCGACGTGATGTTGACGATGCGCCCGAAGCCCCGCTTGGCCATGCCGTCGACCGTGGCCTTGATCAGCTCGATGGGCGTGAGCATGTTGGCATCGACGGCCTTGATCCAGGCCTCGCGGTCCCAGTTGCGAAAATCGCCGGGTGGCGGACCGCCGGCGTTGGTGACGACGATGTCGAAGTCATGGCCCAGTGCGAACACCGCGGCGCGGCCGGCCTCGGTGGTGATGTCCGCGGCCACGTGCTTGACGAAAGGCGTTGGCGAACCGGCGGCCGCGGCGGCCAGCTTCTTTGCCGCCGCTTCCAGCGCCTCGGCGCCGCGCGCCACGATCACCACGTTCACGCCTTCGCGCACCAGCGCTTCGGCGCAGCCGTAGCCCAATCCCTTGCTCGCGCCGCACACCAGCGCGGTCTTGCCTGCAATGCCCAGATCCATTTTTGTTGCTCCTGATCTGCAGGGGCGCTAGCGCCCCGTGCGGGTGAAAACGAAGATGCCCGCAATCACGAGCACCGTGCCGGCCGCGATCCACGCGGTGAACGGCTCGCCAAGTATGACCACGCCCATGAGAATGGTCGACAGCGGCCCGATCATGCCGGTTTGCGCAGCCATGGCGGGACCGATGCGCTCGATGGCCATCATGACCATCAGGACAGGCACCGCCGTGCACAGCGTGGCGTTGAGCACCGACAGCCAGATGACCTCGGGCGCCACCTGCATGGCAACACTCATCGGCCGCGTGAGCACGAACTGCAGGATGCACAGCACGCAGGCCACGGTGGTGGCCAGCCCCACGAGCCGCAGCGACCCCAGGCGCTTGACGAATTCGCCGCTGTAGACGAGATAGCCCGCATAGCTCACCGCGCTCAGGAACACCAGGAACGCGCCCCAGGCTGCCGCTCCGCCGCCCTTGCCGCCGCTGCCGATCCAGAGCTCGTGTCCGAACACCAGCAGCACGCCGGCATAGCTCACGATCATGCCCAGCACCTGCGGCCGCGTGGCGCGCCGCCGGTACAGCAGCCAGCCGAACAGCAGCACCAATGTCGGGTTGAGATAGAGGATCAGCCGCTCGAAGCTGGCCGAGATGTAGGCGAGCCCCGCAAAATCGAGAAAGCTTGCAAGGTAGTAGCCCGAGAAGCCGAGCCCGACTACGCCAAGCCAGTCGCGGAAGGTGAGCGCAGGCTTGCCGCGTCCGGCCCACCACGCCATGAGCGCGAACAGCGGCAGCGCGAACAGCATGCGCAGCATGATCAGCGTGATCGCATCCACGCCATAGCGGTAGGCCAGCTTGACGATGATCGCCTTGCCGCTGAACGCGATCGCGCCCAATGAGGCGAGGACGAGGCCGGCCCCGATGCTCTTTTTTGCGCTGCTTGCGGAAAAGGGGATGCCGGTCTGCACGGCGGACTTGGTCATCCCTCGATCATCGCTCGGCCGTCAGAAGCCCGCGGCCACGCCATCGCGGCGCGGATCGCTGGCGGCGACGTAACCCTCCACCGACGGATCGCCCGCGCGCCAGATGAACTGGCCGGCGCCGAAGTCCTGGTAGGAGTCGTCGATCACATCGAGGTGATGCCCGAGCTCGCGCAGGCCTTGCACGGTACTTGGATTCATCGCTGCTTCGACGTTTATTTCGAGTCCCGCATTGAAGCGCCAGCGCGGCGCATCGCAGGCGGCCTGCGGGTTCTGCTTGTAGTCGAGCATGCGCACCAGCGTCTGCATGTGGCCTTGCGGCTGCATGTTGCCGCCCATCACGCCGAAGCTCATCACCGGTTGTCCATCCTTGGTAAGGAAGGCCGGAATGATGGTGTGGAACGGACGCTTGCCCGGCGCAACGACGTTCGGGCTCTCCGCCCTGAGGCTGAATCCGTGCCCGCGGTTCTGCAGGCTGATGCCGAATTCGGGCTCCACGCAACCCGAGCCGAAGCCCATGTAGTTGCTCTGGATGAAGCTCACCATCATGCCGCTTTCGTCGGCAGCCGTGAGATAGATGGTGCCGCCCTTCACGGGATTGCCGGCCTTGAAGTCCTGTGCCTTTTTCACGTCGATGAGTCTCGCACGCGATGCGAGGTAGGAGTCATCGAGCATTTGCGCCGGGGTCACCGTCATCGACGATGGCTCAGAGACGTAGCGGTACACGTCGGCAAAGGCAAGCTTCATGGCTTCGATCTGCAGGTGCTGCGAAGCGACCGAGTCGACCGGCAGCGAGGCGATGTCGAACTTCTCGAGAATACCGAGCGCGATCAGCGCCGCAATGCCCTGCCCGTTGGGCGGAATCTCGTGCAGCGTGTGGCCGCGGTAGTCGCGCGAGATCGGCTTGACCCATTCGGGCTGGTAGGCCGAGAGATCGGCCACCGTGAGCGAGCCGCCCTGCTCGGTCGAGAACCTGGCGAGCGCTTCGGCGATCTCGCCGTTGTAGTAGGCCTCGCCCTTGGTGCGGGCAATGGCCTTGAGCGCGCGCGCCGCTGCCGTGAAACGGAACAGCTCGCCCACCTCGGGCGCACGGCCCCAGGGCATGAACGTCTGCGCGAAGCCCGCCACCGTTTCGAGCACCGGCGTGGCCGCCGCCCATTTCTGCTGCACCACCGGCGGCACCAGGTAGCCGCGCTCGGCGATGTCGATGGCCGGCGCCAGCAGGTCGGCGAAAGGCAGCTTGCCGAAGCGGTCGGAGAGCGCTACCCAGCCGCGCACCGCGCCCGGCACCGTGACCGAGTCGATGCCGCGCATCGGCGGCGTGGTGGCGTCAGCGCCGTACTTGGCCTTGAAGTATTCGGGCGTCCAGGCCTTGGGCGCGGGACCCGACGCGTTGAGGCCGTGCAGTTCCTTGCCATCCCACAAGATGCAGAAGGCGTCGCTGCCGAGGCCGTTGCTCACGGGCTCGACCAGCGTCATGACGGCCGCCGTGGCGATGGCCGCATCGACGGCGTTGCCGCCCTGCTGAAGCATGCGCAGTCCGGCCTGCGAGGCGAGCGGGTGCGAAGTAGACACCACGTTGCGCGCAAAGATCGGAATGCGTGTGGAGAGGTAGGGGTTGCTGAAATCGAAGTTCATGGAGACGTCTCTCTATTCGTTGCTGATCTTGCGTTCGACGATGATTTTTTTCCACTTGGCCGCATCGGTAGCCACCATCTTCGCAAACTGCTCGGGGGTGCCGGGAGCGGCAGGTTCGATGCCCAGGCGCGAGAGCTTTTCCTTCACCTCGGGATCGGCCAGCGCCTCGTTAGCGGCCTTGTTGACGCGCGCCACGATGTCGGCCGGCAGCCCCTTCGGACCATAGAAGCCGAACCAAGTGTTCGACTCGAATCCGGGCAGCGTGTCGGCAATCGGAGGCAGTTCGGGCGCGAGCGCGCTGCGCTTCAGCGTGGTGACGCCGAGTGCGCGCAGCCGTCCGTCGCGCACGTGCGGCATGCCGGTAGGCAGCGAGTCGAACAGCACGTCGACCTTGCCGCTGATCAGGTCCGGAATCGCCAATGCCGTGCCTTTGTACGGAATGTGCGTCACGAACACGCCGGCCTGCGCCTTGAAGAGCTCGGCGGTGAGCTGCACGATGGTGCCGTTGCCGCTGGACGCATAGTTGAGCTTGCCGGGATTCTTCTGCGCATAGGCGATCCATTCGCGCACGGTCTTGGCAGGCGAATCGACCGGCACCAGCATGATGCTCGGCGCATCGCCGACGTGCGCGATGGGCGAGAAGTCGCGCACCGTGTCGTAGGGCAGTTTGCTGGTGATGGCGGGCCCGATGGAGTGCGTGCTGGTAGTCGCCAGCAACAGCGTGTAGCCATCGGGCGGCGCCTTGGCGACCATGTCGGAACCGATGGCACCGCCGGCGCCCGGCTTGTTGTCGACGATCAGCGTGGCGCCGAGCTTCTCGCTCATCTTCTGCCCGAGGGTGCGTGCAAAAAGATCCGTGGCGCCGGCCGCCGGGAACGGCACGATGAGCCGCACTGGCTTGTTCGGGTAGCCCTGGGCCAGGCTGGCCGTCGATGCCGCCATGCAAAGCGCAACGGCAACCCCTTGAAGGAACTGGATTCGTTTCATGGTGCTTGGATTCTGGCGCGGTGGAGAAACCTTGCATGCTATGCAGCCGATGGGCATCAAGCCAGATAATCCAGCTTATTCAACTATGAGCGCTGTTTATGGCAAGGAACGCGACGGAAGAGATCTCGCTGCAGCAGCTGCGGGCGCTGGCGGCCGTTGCCGAATCGGGCAGCTTCACGCTCGCCGCCGAAACCCTGCAGCTCACGCAGCCGGCCATCAGCCACCTGGTCAAGCGCATGGAGGAAGAGCTTGGCCAGCCGCTTGTCGTGCGGGGCCGCCGCATCCGCCTCACGAGCGCGGGCGAAGTGATGGTCGAGACCGCGGTGCGCGCGCTGAGGCTCATCGATGAATCGGTTGACGCCTGCCGTTCGCAGTCACAGCTGCGGGAGGGCCGCGTGGTGCTGGCTGTGGGCCACCTCACGGCGGGCGCCCTGCTGCCGCCCATGCTCGCCCGCTTTTCGCGCAAGCACCCCACGCTCGCCACCACGCTGCTCGACAGCACGGCGGAGCAGATGATCTCGCGCATCCTCTCGCAGGAGGCCGACCTGGGCTTTGGCTCCGACATCGGCCAGAAGCACTCCGAACTGGCGACCGAGCCTCTTTTTTCCGAACGCATGGCCCTGTTCGTGCGCGACGACCATCCGCTCGCGCAGCGCGTGGTTGTCGATGCCAGGCACCTTGAGGGATTGCCCTTCATCCACGTCAATCCCGACGCCAATGTGTGGCGCGCCGTCAGCCGACAGCTATCGAGCGTGGCCAACGTCTATCCGCGCGTGGTGCACCACGTGTCCATGCTGTCGACCGCGTTCGGGCTCATCCAGGCGGGTGCCGGCGTAGCGCTGCTGCCGCGCTATGTCGAGGTGCTGATGCCGGGCAACCTGCGCGCTGTGGGCGTGACCCGTCCCATCCTTGAATATCCGGTGGTCGCCGTCCGGCTGGCCAAGCATCCCCTCAGCCCGGCGGCGATGGCATTCCTCGCGATGGCAAGGCAGCACATGAGCCCGCCGCGAGCCGCTAAGCCCTGAAAAACAAACGGCGCCCGAAGGCGCCGCTCGTTTGCTTGGGTTCGCGAAGATCAGTCGACTTCGACGAAGGCTTCTTCCCGCTTCGATTTGACGGCAGGCAGCAGCACGATCACCAAGAGCAGCGCCGCGGCGGCCAGCAGGCTGGCGGAGATCGGGCGCGTGACGAACACGCTCCAGTCGCCACGCGACAGCAGCAACGAACGGCGCAGGTTCTCTTCCATCATCGGTCCGAGGATGAAGCCCAAAAGCAGCGGCGCAGGCTCGCATCCCAGCTTGAAGAAGGAGTAGCCCACCAGGCCGAAGATGCCCACCATCCAGATGTCGAAGGTGTTGTTGTTGGTCGAGTACACGCCAATGGCGCAGAACAGCACGATGGCCGGGAACAGGTACTTGTAGGGCACGGACAGGAGCTTGATCCACATGCCGATGAGCGGCAGGTTCAGGATGATCAGCATTGCGTTGCCCAGCCACATCGAGGCGATCAGGCCCCAGAACAGCTCGGGGTTGCTGGTCATCACCTGCGGACCGGGCTGGATGTTGTGGATGGTCATCGCGCCGACCATCAGCGCCATCACGGCGTTGGGCGGAATGCCCAGCGTCAGCAGCGGGATGAAGGAGGTCTGGGCACCGGCGTTGTTGGCCGATTCGGGAGCCGCCACACCGCGGATGTTGCCCTTGCCGAAGGGCACTTCGCCCGGCTGCAGCTTGGTCTTCTTCTCGATGGTGTAGGCCGCAAAGGCCGCCAGCAGCGCACCGCCGCCGGGCAGGATGCCCAGGGCCGAGCCCAGCGCCGTGCCGCGCAGCACCGCGGGGATCATGCGCTTGAAGTCGTCCTTGGTCGGGAACAGGCCCGAGACCTTGGCGGTGAACACTTCGCGCTCGTCATCGGGGCGCGAGAGGTTGGCAATGATTTCGCCGTAGCCGAACACGCCCATGGCAATCGCCACGAAGCCGATGCCGTCGGTGAGTTCAGGAATGTCGAAGCTGTAACGCGCCACGCCCGAGTTCACGTCGGTGCCGACCAGGCCCATCAGGAGTCCCAGCACGATCATGCCGATGGCCTTGAGCAGCGAGCCCGAAGCCAGCACCACGGCGCCGATCAGACCCAGGATCATCAGCGAGAAATACTCCGCAGGGCCGAACTTGAAGGCCAACTCGGTCAGCGGCGGCGCAAAGGCAGCCAGGATCAGCGTACCCACGCAGCCTGCGAAGAACGAGCCCAGGCCCGCCGCGGCGAGCGCGGGACCCGCACGGCCCTTGCGCGCCATCTGGTAGCCGTCGATCACGGTCACCACCGAGGACGATTCGCCCGGCAGGTTGACCAGAATCGCGGTGGTGGAGCCGCCGTACTGCGCGCCATAGTAGATGCCGGCCAGCATGATCAGCGCCGACACGGGCGGCAGCGCGTACGTGGCGGGCAGCAGCATTGCGATAGTTGCGACGGGGCCGATGCCAGGCAGCACGCCGATCAGCGTGCCCAAAATACAGCCGACCAGGCAATACAGCAGGTTCGTGAAGGTAAAGGCAACGCCAAAACCCATCGAGAGGTGTTCAAACAGTTCCATTTGCGCGCTTTCTCAACCGGTGATGAAGGTCGGCCAGACCTGGATCTGCAGCTTGAGCGCCCAGATGAAGGCCACATAGCTGCCGATGGCGAGCACGGTGGCCAGGACCAGCACGCTTGGCAGCTTGAACTCGTGGCCCGCAAGGCTCGAAATGATCACGAGCGCGTAGATCGCGATGATCATTCCCATGGCCGGCACGCCGATGCTTGGCAGGCCGCCCAGCAAGATGCCGAATGCGAGGTTGGCGCCCAGAATGAACACCACCTGCTTCCAGGCCCACTTGCCGATTTTTTCGCCGTCGGCGGTTTCGACGGTCAGGCCGCTGAACATGATCCCGAGGCCAATGATGGCCATCAGAATGCCCAGCATCAACGGGAAGTAGCCCGGCCCCATGCGGGCGCCGCTGCCTACGCTGTAGGTGGTGGCGCCCCATGCGAACGCCGTTCCTACGACCGTAAACATCAGGCCCGAGAAAAAGTCTTTCTGACTCTTGATTTTCACGAACAGTCTCCTCGAACAAATTTCGATGCGAGATTGTCGAGTCAGCTGGTGGTCAGCCCGATGTGGATTCCACTAACCGAAAGGCTAGGGATAACCCCGGGGCCCGGGCCATGGGCCCTTCCCTTACTCGAGCGGAGGTGTGGCGCTCAGCACTTCTTCGATGGTGGTGACGCCTTCGGCCACGCGCAGCGCGCCCGCCAGGCGCAGCGGCCGCATGCCGTCGATCACGGCCTGACGGCGCAGCCCTGCGAGGTTGGGCTCCTTGGTGACCTGGCCCTTGAATTCCTCGGTGATGCTGAGCAACTCGTACAAGCCCATGCGGCCCATGTACCCCGTCATGCGGCAATCGACACAGCCCACCGGCTTGTAAGCGCGCACCGAACCGGTGATCTGCCATGGCTTGACGATGGTCTCGAGCTTCTCGCGCGTGACCGTGTCGTCGGGCTGCTTGCAGTTGGGGCACAGCGTACGCACCAGCCGCTGGGCCAGCACGCCGAGCATCACGGCGTTGATGAGGTACGAGGGGACGCCCAGTTCCATCAACCGCGTGATGGCGCTCGGCGCGTCGTTGGTGTGCAGCGTGCTGAACACGAGGTGGCCGGTGAGCGCAGCCTGCACCGCCATCTCGGCGGTGGCGAGGTCGCGGATTTCGCCGACCATGATGATGTCCGGGTCCTGCCGCATCAGCGCGCGCAGGCCCTCGGTGAAGCCGAAGTCGAGTTGCGGCTGCACCTGCGTCTGGTTGAACGAGGGCTCGATCATTTCGATCGGGTCTTCGACCGTGCTCACGTTGACCTCTTCGGTCGCCACGCGCTTGAGCGTGGAGTACAGCGTGGTGGTCTTGCCCGAGCCCGTCGGCCCCGTCACCAGGATGATGCCGTTGGGCCGCGTGACGAGTTGCTCCCAGCGCTGCGCATCGTGCTGCGCGAAGCCGAGCGCATCGAGGTCCTTCACGGCGGTGTCGGGGTCGAAGATCCGCATCACCATCTTCTCGCCGAAGGCCGTCGGCAAGGTGGACAGGCGCATTTCGACTTCGTCGCCGCGCATGTTGCGGGTCTTGATGCGGCCGTCGAGCGGACGGCGCTTCTCGACCACGTCCATGCGGCCGAGCAGCTTGATGCGCGACACCATCGCGTTCATCACGCCCATGGGCATCTGGTAGGCCGGATGCAGGATGCCGTCGATGCGGAAGCGGATCACACCTTGCTCGCGGCGCGGTTCCAGGTGGATGTCGCTCGCGCGCTGGTCGAAGGCGTATTGCCAGAGCCAGTCGACCACCTGCACCACGCTCTGGTCGTTCGCGTCGAGCTGCTTGGTGCTCTTGCCCAGTTCGACCAGCTGCTCGAAGCTCGCGCCGCCGGTGTTGCCGCCGGCTTTTTGCGCGGCGCGCACCGACTTGGCGAGCGCAAAGAACTCGGCCGTGTAGCGCTGGATGTCGGCCGGGTTGGCGACCACGCGGCGCACGGTGCGGCGCGACTGGCGCTCCACCTCGGCGATCCAGTCGGTAAGAAAGGGTTCGGCCGTGGCCACCACCACTTCATTGGGCAGCACCTGCACCGGCAGCACCTTGTGGCGCTCTGCATAGGCCGCGCTCATGGTGTCGGCCACCTTGCCCACGTCGACCTTGAGCGGATCAATGCGCAGGTAAGCGAGGCCCGCGCGGACGGCTAGCCATTGCGTGAGCATTTCAAGGTCGAGCGGCTTGCCGTCGCTTTCGCGCGTCATCGCCACGTTGGCGAGCCGCACCAGCGGCGCCTGCCGGCTCTCGGCCTGGGCGCAGCGCGCGATGGTGCGCTTGGCCTCCACCGGCGAGATCACGCCGTCGGTGGCGAGCCATTCGATGAGACGCCGCAGGTCGAGCGGCCCTTCGTGGCGGGCGGCCAGCGGGGCGGGGGCGGAAACGGCGGGGACAGCGCTCATGGGCCGGGTCGGGTGAGAGTGGGATTCAGCGGTTTGAACACACGCAGCCATTTAGGCGCGGGCAGGCCCCATCGAGTCTGGATCGTTTGGGCGCGCTCGGCAAGGGCTTCGCGCTTTGGGCGGCTCGGCGTGCGCTGTGCCAGCACCACCGTGTTGCCTTCGCGCGTCGGCTTGAAGGCCCAGACCGCATCGGGGCCGAATGCGCCGGCGATTTTCTCCAGGCTGCGCTCGTAGCTCGACGAGCGGCCGAAGAGGTTAACCGTCATGCTGCCGTCTTCGGTGAGCAATGCGCGGCAATCGGCGTAGAAGTCTTCGCTGTCGAGCACCGGCGCGGCCGCTTCATGGTCGTAGAGGTCGACCTGCAGCGCATCGACCGTGCCGTGCCATTCGGGCTTGCGAATCTCAAGCGCCGCATCGGCGATGACCACGCGCAGCTTCGGATCATCGGCCGGCAGCTTGAACCAGCCGCGGCAGGCCGACACCACCTGCGGGTTGAGCTCTACGGCCGTGGTGCGCATGCGCAGGGTCTTGCGGCAGAACTTGGTGAGCGTGGCCGCGCCAAGGCCGAGCTGCATCGCATGGCGGTTTGCCACGCTCTTGGGATCGGCGAACAGCAGCCAGGCCATCATGCGCTGAACGTATTCGAGTTCGATCTCGAAAGGCGCATCGAGCTTCATGGAGCCCTGGACCCATTCGGTGCCCAGGTGCAGATAACGGATGTCGCCCCAGTCGGAAAAATTGACTTCGGGGAGAACGGGAGTTTTGCTCGTGGCCATCAAAGGAGGTGGTGGGCGTCAAAGACCTCGCGCCAGGCTGCGAGCTTGCGCTCGAAGCTCCACGACGCGTTGGCGGGGCTGGTGGAAGGCAGCTGGTAGACCGGCACACCCAGGGTGCGCGTGTGGCGCGCATGCTTGAAGCTCTCGCCGCCGTTGTGCGCAATGGCGGCCAGCCGCGGCAGGTGCAGCCCCGCAATGTCGTTGGCCACAGGTGCGCGAATGGCGGAATCGAGGCTGCCTTCGCGCTCGCAGGCGGCATACACGTCCCACACGCCCAGGCCTCGGTCGAGCAGCCACTTTTTCTTTTGGAGGTAGCTGTCCGCGCCCATGGGGAGCGGGTGGTGGGGCCAGACGGCTTGCAAGATTTTCCAGAACTGATTTTGCGGATGCGCATAGTACTGCTGCAGCTCGAGCGAGCGGACGCCCGGGAAGCTGCCGAGGATCAGTACGACGGTCGCGGGCGAGACGACGGGGGCAAGGCCCGTCAGCACTGCGTTGCCGGGGTCGGATGCGGCTGGTGGTTTCATGATGGATACGCGCTATCTTGCACTGTCGATCGCCCATGAAAAAACCCGCCGAAGCGGGTTTGTGCTGAAGGCGAAGGCCGATTATTTCTTGGCGGCTTCATTTTCGGCGGTGCCGGGCACCTTTTCGCCGATGGCCTTGCCGGTGCTGCGCATGCCGTCGGCGGTCTTGTGGCCGGCGGTTTCGACGGCGTCGCCCGTCTTGACGGCCACGTTCTTGGTGGCGTGGGTGGCCTTCTTGGTGGTGCGCTTGGTCGCGTCCCAGGCCTTCTTGCTGCCGCGTTCCGTGGCGGCCACGGCCTTCTTTGTCGTGGTCTTGGTCGCATCGACCGCGTCCTTGCCGGCTTCCTTCACCTTTTCGGTGGTGGTGGGTTCGGCAGTGGCCGGAGTGGCGGTCTGCGCCACGGCGGACATTCCGATGGAGGCGAGCGCAAGAGCAAGAACGGCAGGCACGGTGCGAACGAAAGATGTGTTCATCTGAAGACTCCTTTTTGGATGAAATGTCGGAGTGGCGGACTTGCCACTGAACAAGCAACGGCACTTCGAACACCAAGGATGACAGCAAAAATGCAGGCCCCGCCTGGGCAAGCGCAAGACGGGACCTCGGCCTACGCGGGGTGCGGCCGGCCTGCCGACAGCGAGAGAAGACTTTCGAGCCTCGGCAGGGCTTCAAGCGCATTCCGGGTCGTTGCCGCGGCCAGTTCATCGAGACTGATGCCGCGCAATTGCGCCACCACTTCGGCGATGCGCGGCAGTTCGCCGGGTTCATTGCGGCCTTGCGGCTGGCCGGCCGCGCGCTGTGCCTGCGTGCGGTAGATCCAGTGCGGCTGGATGTCGGGTGCATCGGTTTCCATCACCATCGATTCGAGCGGCAGCGTGGCGGCCAGCCGCCGCAGCTGCAACGCACGTTCGAAGGTCACGGCGCCGCCGAAGCCCAGCTTCAGGCCGATGTCGATGCAGGCCTTGGCCTGCTGCTCGCTGCCGTTGAAAGCATGGGCAATGCCACGCCATGGGCGGCCGGCCGCGGTCTGACGCAGATGCTTGAGCACCTTGTCGACCGAGCGGCGCACGTGGATGAGCACCGGCAAATCGTGCTTGCGCGCGAGTTGCAACTGTGTGTGAAAAAAGTGCTCTTGCTTGGCGCCGTCCAGCCCGGTGACGAAGTAGTCGAGCCCGATCTCGCCGACCGCAACCAGCCGTTCATCGCCGCGGCGGGCGGAGAGTTCGGCATCCAGCGTTTCCAGATCCGACTCTTGCGCGTTGCCGGTACACAGCGGATGGATTCCAAGTGCGTACGCATCGCTTTGCACCCGCGCCAGTTCGCGCACCGTGGCAAAGTTGAAGACGGCCACGGCAGGAATGACACACAGTGCCACGCCCCGCTCGGCGGCCCGTGCACGAATGGCCGGCATCTCCGCACCGAATTCGGGCGCATCGAGGTGGCAATGGGTATCGACGAATACAGCCATGGCGAGATGATGCCCGAAGGGATGCAAGGCAGAAGAAAGCGTGCTACTGTGACTCCCTGATCACCCGTCATCCCTTGCCGGAGGTGCCCCGATGCGCAGGCCCGCTTTGTACAGCCGTTCGCCCGGCACGCAGCCGCAAGCGGCCGACTCCACGGCCGACCCGGCTTCCGTGCCAACGCCCCAGGGCGAAGGCAACGGCGCGCCGCCCGCCGCCTCAGACTCCCCCATTTCCGCAAAACCCGCCAAGGCCGGCTGGCAGCCGGGCCGGCGCAGTTTTGCGTTTTCGGTAGTGCTCAGCGCCGCGCTCGCTGCTGGCGGTGCCACCTGGTGGCCGCGGCATCATGCCAAGGCGCTCACGCAGAAGGACATCGACGCGGCCGTGCTGCGCACGCTGCAGACCAACACGCTCCCCTCTCCGGCCGCCAAGGCCGCCGAAATTGTGCGGCCCTCTGTGGTGCGCGTGGTCGGCTACGGCACAGAAAAAGCCACGCCCGAGGCCAAGACCCAGAAGCGCGGCCGCAATCTTGCCAACGGCAAGCCGCCCGAAGCCGATGCGCCGCCGGGCGAGGTCGAACGCGGCGTGGGCACTGGCGTGGTCATCGTCGACAAAGGCGTGATCCTCACCAACCTGCACGTGGTGGCCGGCGCCGAGACCATCAAGGTGACCTTCTCCGACGGCCTCGAAGCCGTGGCGACCATCACCGGCGTGCAGCCCGAGAACGACCTCGCGGTGCTGCAGGCCCAGAAGATTCCCGACGACCTCATTCCCGCCGTGATGCGATCAACAGGAGACCTGCAGCCCGGCGACCAGGTGGCGGCGGTCGGCTTTCCATTCGGCATCGGACCTTCGGTATCGGCGGGCGTGGTGTCTGGCCTGAAGCGCTCGTTCCGCTCGCCCGAGGGCAAGCAGGAGCTTGGCAACCTGATCCAGTTCGACGCGGCGGCCAATCCCGGCAATTCGGGCGGGCCCCTCATCAACATGGACGGCGAGGTGCTCGGCATCGTCACCGCCATCCTGAACCCGACGCAGCAGCGCACCTTCATTGGCATCGGATTTGCAGTGCCGATAGAGAACGCGGCTTCGGCCGCCGGTTCGCCGCCGTTCTGAACCCGCCCGCCCTTCGATCGTTTATCAAGAGAGACCATCGCATGAGCACCGAGAACCCTTTTTCCACGTCTTCCGCCACGGCCGAGCTGATGGAGCAGATCCTCTACGAGGTCAAGCGGGTGGTGGTGGGCCAGGACCGCTTCCTGGAGCGCGTGATGGTCGCCATGCTTGCGGGCGGCCACCTGCTGGTCGAAGGCGTGCCGGGCCTTGCGAAAACGCTCACCGTCAAGACGCTGGCCGATACCGTTCGCGGCCAGTTCAAGCGCATTCAGTTCACGCCCGACCTGGTGCCGGCCGACCTGGTGGGTACGCGCATCTACAACCAGAAGACCGGCGAGTTCAGCACATCGCTCGGGCCGGTGTTCGCCAACCTGCTGCTGGCCGACGAAATCAACCGCGCGCCCGCCAAGGTGCAGAGCGCGTTGCTCGAGGTGATGCAAGAGCGCCAGGTCACCATTGCCGGCGAAACGCACCGGGTGCCGCGGCCGTTCCTGGTCATGGCCACGCAGAACCCCATCGAGACTGAGGGTACCTATCCCCTGCCCGAAGCGCAGGTCGACCGCTTCATGATGAAAGTGCTGGTCGACTACCCGAGCGACGAGGAAGAGTTCGTCATCGTCCAGCGCGTGATCGGACCGCAGGTCATGGCCAGCCCGGTCGCGACCACCGAGCAGCTTGCTGAACTGCAGGCGGAGGCGCGGCGCGTGTACGTCGACCCTTCGCTCATTCAATACGCCGTGAAACTGGTTTCCGCCACGCGCACGCCCGACAAGCACGGCCTGAAGGACATGCGCCGCTTCATCACTTTCGGCGCCAGCCCGCGCGCGAGCATCAGCCTCACCGAAGGCGCGCGCGCGCTCGCGTTGTTGCGCGGCCGCAGCTATGCGCTGCCCGAGGACATGACCGCCCTGGTGCCCGACGTGCTGCGCCATCGCGTGACGCTCTCCTACGAAGGTTTGTCCGAGGGGCTCACCCCCGACAGCCTGATCGAGAAGATCATGAAAGCCGTTCCCGCTCCACCCAAACCTTTGGAACATGAAAAGCTGGTGGCGTAAGGCCCCTGCGGCCGCTAACGACGAACGGCTCAATGCTGAAGCCGGCGGGGCGGAACGCGCGCTGCGGCGTCTCGAATGGACGGTGATCCGCCGCCTCGACGGTCTGCTGCAGGGCGACTACCGAACATTGATGCGCGGCACCGGGCTCGACCTGGCCGACCTGCGCGAATACCAGCACCACGACGACGTGCGCCACATCGACTGGAACGTCACCGCGCGGCTGCAGACGCCGCACGTGCGCGTCTTCACCGAAGACCGCGAGATGTCCGCGTGGTTCGTGCTCGACCTGAGCCGCTCGGTCGATTTCGGTTCCGGCAAGAAAGCCAAGCGCGAGATCTCGGCCGGCTTCGTCGGCGTGCTCGCGCGCCTGCTCACGCGCCACGGCAACCGGGTCGGCGCGCTGGTGTACGGCACCGACCTCGAAGCAGTGATTCCACCGCGCAGCGGCCGCCGGCATGTGCTGCATCTGCTGCACGCCATGGAGCGCCGGGCCGACAAGATCGAGACCGCGCCCGCGCAAAAAGGCATGACCCGGCTGGCCGACCTGTTGAAGTCCGCCGCCACGCTGATGCCGCGGCGTTCCACCGTCTTCGTGGTGTCCGACTTTCTGAGCGAGCCCGGCTGGGAACGCCCGCTCGGCCAGCTGGTGCAGCGGCATGAGGTCATTGCCGTGCGCCTGTTCGATCCGCTCGAACTCGAGCTGCCCGACCTCGGCCTGGTGCCCCTGCGCGACGCCGAAACCGGCGAGCAGCTCTGGGTCGACACCCACGATGCGGGCTTTCGGAAGCGCTTTGCGCGCTTGGCGGCCGAGCGCGAAGCAACGCTGCGCGCTTCGCTCGCCAGGGCGGGCGTCGACGCGCTCGAGCTTTCGACCAGTGACGACCTGGTGGAAGCCATCGTTCGTTTTGCCGACATGCGCAAGCGCCGCACGCGCATCGGCAGCAGCGGAGTGAAGGCGGTGGCAGCATGACTTTTCTCTGGCCTCAATTTCTTTGGCTGCTGGCGGCATTGCCGCTGCTGGTGTTGCTTTACGTCTGGCTGATCCGCCGCAAGAAGAAGCTGGCGGTGCGCTACGCCAGCCTCTCGATCGTGCGCGAGGCCATGGGCGCCGGCCAGAGCATCCGCCGGCACATCCCGCCCTTCCTTTTCCTCCTGGCGATGGCCGCCATGCTGGTGGCTGCCGCGCGGCCCATGGCCGTGGTGATGCTGCCTTCGAATCAGCAAACCATCATCCTGGCAATGGACGTGTCCGGCAGCATGCGCGCGGCCGACGTGCTCCCCAATCGGCTGGTCGCGGCGCAGGAGGCGGCCAAGACCTTCATCAAGGACCTGCCGCGGCACGTGAAGGTGGGCATCGTCGCCTTCGCGGGCAGCGCGCAGGTGGCGCAGCTGCCCACCACCAACCACGACGACCTGGTGACCGCCATCGACAGCTTCCAGCTGCAGCGCGCCACGGCCACGGGCAATGCGATCGTGGTTTCGCTCGCCACCTTGTTCCCCGACGCGGGCATCGACGTCTCACAGTTCAGCGCACCGAGCCGCCAGCGCGGCGCGCCCATCGACCAGACCGAGAAGCAGGCCAAGGAATTCACACCGGTGGCGCCGGGCTCCTACACCTCTGCCGCCATCATCATGCTGACCGACGGCCAGCGCACCACCGGCGTCGATCCGCTCGATGCCGCCAAGGCCGCGGCGGACCGCGGCGTGCGCATCTACACGGTGGGCGTGGGCACGGTGGACGGCGAGACCATCGGCTTCGAAGGCTGGTCGATGCGCGTGCGGCTGGACGAGGAAACGCTCAAGGCTGTGGCCAACAAGACGCAGGCCGAATATTTCTACGCCGGCACCGCCGCCGACCTGAAGAAGGTGTACGAGACGCTGAGCTCGCGCCTCACGGTCGAGAAGAAGGAAACCGAGATCTCGGCGCTCTTTGCGCTTGGCGCGGCCATTCTCACGCTACTGTCGGCGGGGCTTTCGCTGCTCTGGTTCAACCGGATTCTTTGACCGCATTCGGCTGGTTTGCCGGCGCCGGCGCGTCGGTGCGGGACGCAGGTGCCTTCACCGCGCCAATGCCGCCCAGGAACAGGTCGGCCACGATCGGCGCAATCGACTTGTGGTCGAGCGGACCTCCGGGCTTCATCCACGTGAACATCCAGTTGATCATGCCGAACAGCAGCATGGTCAGTGGCTTGGCGAGATCGTCGCTCGGCGCGCCGGGACGCAGGGCCGACACCGCGCGCGCAAAGCCCGCGACCACCTGGCGCTCCTGGTCGAGCACGCGCTCGCGGTCGGCGTCTTCCAGAAAGCGCACGTCGTCGGTCAGCACGCGGTGCGCGTCCTGCGCGCCCGCATATTCCTCGACGATGCGGTAGATGAAGCGGCGCAGCCGCTCTTCGTCGGTGTGGGTCGAGGCCTCTTCCTCGGCCACCAGCGCGGCCAGCCGCGAGACGTGCGTCTCGGCAATGCTGATGAGGAGACTGCTCTTGTCGCGGTAGTAGTGGTAGAGCGTGGCCTTCGAGAGGTTGCAGGCCTCGGCCACCTGGTTCATCGAGGTGGCCGGATAGCCGCGGCGTGCGAACAGCTGCGCGGCCTGCGCAAGGATCAGTTCGCGCTGGTCGTCGTAGGTGGCGGATCTTCCACGCGGCATCGGGTCTTCTTTCCTTGTTCAGGCGTTGAGGGCAACCCTCGATCTTGCACGAAGCGCGCCGACTAACCGCGCCGGGTCGCAATCAGCGAGCGCACGTCCGTGGCGGGCAGGCGCGGGCGACCCGGCTCCATCTGCGCCAGCGGCGCCACTTCGCGCAGGCTTGCCAGGCTGCGCACGGTCAGCGCCTGGTAGGTCTGGGTGCCTTCGAGCTTCCAGGCAATTTCTTCGTCGCTGAGCATCTTCTTCACCTTGGCGGGAATGCCGGCCACCAACGAGCGCGCCGGCACCTTCATGCCGGCAGGCACGAAGGCGCAGGCCGCGACGATGGCCTGCTCGCCGATCTCGGCTTCGTCCATCACCACCGCATTCATGCCTACCAGGGCGTCGCGCCGCACGACGCAGCTGTGCAGGATCGCGCCGTGGCCGATGTGGCCGTTGACCTCGACCACCGTGTCCTGGTCGGGAAAACCGTGGATGCAGCAATGGTCCTGCACGTTGGAGCCCTCCTTCAGCACGATGCGGCCGAAGTCGCCGCGAAGGCTCGCGCAAGGGCCCACGTAACAGCCGGGGCCGACGATCACGTCGCCGATCAAGACGGCGCTGGGATGCACGTAAGCGGTCGGGTCGACGACGGGAATCACCCCATCGATGGAGTAGCTGGGCATTCGGTCGGTCTCCTTTGAATGCGGGCTCAGGGTTTGCCCCGAGTCAACCCGCTTGTGCCGTCATGGAAGACGATCTTAAAATCTACCGGACGGTCGGTCAATAGTGTTTACGGGCCGATTCACCCCTCTTCAAGGATGAGAGTCAAGCCCATGCCCGAACCTTTAGTTCTGACTAGCAATGCCGGCGCGGTGCGCACGCTGAGCCTCAATCGCCCCGCGGCGCTCAACAGCTTCACGACGGAATTGCACGCGGAGTTGATGGCCGCACTCGACCTTGCGGCGCATGACGAGAGCGTGCGCTGCGTCGTGCTCACGGGCTCCGGCCGCGGTTTTTGCGCCGGGCAGGACTTGGCCGACCCTGCGGTTGCTCCCGACCTCACCCCCGGCGCCGCGCCCAAGGACCTGGGCCACGTCATCTCCACTTACTACGCCCCGCTGGTGGCGCGCCTGCGCTCGATGCCGGTACCCGTGATCGCAGCCGTCAACGGCGTTGCCGCCGGAGCGGGCGCCAACATCGCGCTGTGTTGCGACCTGGTGGTCGCCGCGCGTTCGGCCAGCTTCATCCAGGCCTTCACCAAGATCGGCCTCGTGCCCGACACCGGTGGCACGTGGCTGTTGCCGCGGCTCGTGGGCTCGGCGCGCGCGCTGGGCATTGCGATGCTGGGCGACAAGTTGCCGGCCGAAGAAGCCGCGCGGATCGGCTTGATCTGGCAGTGCGTCGATGACGCTGCGCTGGCCGAGACGGCCGCTGCGCTCGCGCAGAAGTTGGCCGGCATGCCGACGCGCGCCCTCGTCGCCACGCGGCGCGCCATGGCCGCGGCGCAGGACTCGGACCTTGAAACGGCACTCGCCGAAGAAGCCCGCATCCAGCGCGACCTGGGCAACGCCAACGACTACCGCGAAGGCGTCGAGGCCTTCCGCGCCAAGCGCGCGCCGGTGTTCAAGGACCGCTGACGCTATGAACGACATGACCCGCACACCCCAGCAAACCGCGGAATACGTTCGAGACGGCATGTTCGCGAGCGACAACGCGAGCAAGGGCCTCGGCATGCGCATCGTCGAGATCGCACCGGGCGAGGCCACGCTCGAGATGCGCGTGCGCACCGACATGCTCAACGGCCACGCCATGTGCCACGGCGGCTTCATGGCCACGCTGGCCGACTCCACCTTTGCCTTCGCCTGCAACTCGTACAACGAACTCACGGTGGCCTCTGGCTTCTCGATCGACTTCATCGCGCCGGCGCGCGAAGGCGATGTGCTCACCGCGCGCTGCTTCGAGGTTTCGAAGGCCGGCCGCACCGGTGTGTACGACGCCGAAATTACCAACCAGCGCGGCGAGCGCATTGCGATTTTCCGCGGCCGCTCCTACACCGCCAAGGGCCGCCCCGCCGTTGCCGCCTGAGGAGACACGCCCTATGACAGCCAGACACCCCGCACCCGGCGAGCTCGAGCCCATTGAAACCGCTAGCCGCGATGAAATCACGGCGCTCCAGATCCGGCGCCTGCGTGCCACGCTGCAGCGCGCCTACGACAACGTGCCGCACTACCGCAAGGCCTTCGATGCCAAGGGCGTGCATCCGAACGATCTGAAGTCGCTTGCCGATCTTTCGAAGTTTCCGTTCACGGTGAAAAGCGACCTCCGCGACAACTACCCCTTCGGCATGTTCGCCGTGCCGCGCACGCAGGTGGCGCGCATCCATGCGTCGTCAGGCACCACCGGCAAGCCCACCGTGGTGGGCTACACGCTGAAGGACATCGATACCTGGGCCAATCTCGTCGCGCGCTCGATCCGGGCAGCAGGTGGCCGCGCCGGCGACATGGTCCACGTGGCCTATGGCTACGGCCTCTTCACCGGCGGCCTTGGTGCGCACTACGGTGCCGAGCGCGCGGGCTGCACGGTCATCCCGATGTCGGGCGGCCAGACCGAGAAGCAGGTGCAGCTGATCCAGGACTTCAAGCCCGACATCATCATGGTCACGCCCAGCTACATGCAGGTGATCATCGAACAGTTCGAACGCCAGGGCCTCGATGTGAAAGACAGCTCGCTCAAGATCGGCATCTTCGGCGCCGAGCCCTGGACCGAAGCCATGCGCCGCGACATCGAGGGCAAGGCCGGCATCGATGCGGTCGACATCTACGGCCTTTCCGAAGTGATGGGCCCCGGCGTGGCCAGCGAATGCGTCGAGAGCAAGGACGGCCCGGTGATCTGGGAAGACCATTTCTACCCCGAGATCATCGACCCCGACACCGGCGAGTTGAAGGCCGACGGCGAAGAAGGCGAACTGGTCTTCACCTCGCTCAGCAAGGAAGCCATGCCCATCGTGCGCTACCGCACGCGGGACCTCACGCGCCTCTTGCCGCCGACCTCGCGCGCCTTCCGCCGCATGGGCAAGATCGTCGGACGCAGCGACGACATGATGATCATCCGCGGCGTCAACGTCTTTCCCACGCAGGTGGAAGAAATCGTGCTCGCGCACGAGCGCCTCTCGGGCATCTACCAGGTGCACGTGCGCCGCGACGGCCTGCTCGACGAGGCCGAGGTTCACTGCGAACTCGACCACCGCAACGCCGCCATCGATGAAGCCGAACGCAAGGCCATCGCCGCCTGGGTGCAGGACCGCGTGAAGACGCTGGTCGGCGTCTCGACCACGGTGCGCGTGTTCGACCCCGATTCCATCGAACGCACGCAGACGGGCAAGGCCCGCCGCGTGATCGACACGCGACCGCGCTGAGCGCCGCGCGCCGCTCATCCACCCTTTTGCAAAGGACACGCACATGTACACCCAAGCAATGGACACCGCGGGCAAAGACGCCGGCGAAGACGGCAAGAAGAAAGCCGTGCGCTCGGCCGAAGAAATGCGGCTCGAAGAGCGCTTTGACGCGCACATCGACGCCGGCGATTTCATCGAGGCCAAAGATTGGATGCCCGAGCACTACCGCAAGACGCTGGTTCGCCAGATCAGCCAGCACGCGCATTCCGAGATCGTCGGCATGCTGCCCGAGGGCAACTGGATCGGCCGCGCGCCCACGCTCAAGCGCAAGGCCATCCTGCTGGCCAAGGTGCAGGACGAAGGCGGCCACGGGCTTTACCTGTATGCCGCCGCCGAGACGCTGGGCACCTCGCGCGACCAGATGTTCGACGCGCTGCACACCGGCAAGGCCAAATACAGCTCGATCTTCAACTACCCGACGCTGACCTGGGCCGACATGGGCACCATTGGCTGGCTCGTGGACGGCGCGGCCATCATGAACCAGGTGCCGATCTGCCGCTGTTCGTATGCGCCGTATGCGCGGGCCATGATCCGCATCTGCCGTGAGGAGAGTTTTCACCAGCGCCAGGGCTATGAAGCGCTGCTGACGATGATGACCCGCGGCACCGACGCGCAGAAGGCGATGGTGCAGGACGCGGTCAACCGCTGGTGGTGGCCCTCGATCATGATGTTCGGCCCGCCGGACGACCAGTCGCCCAACTCGGCGCAGTCGATGCGCTGGGGCATCAAGCGCTTCAGCAACGACGAATTGCGACAGAAGTTCATCGACGCCGCCGTGGAGCAGGCGCGCATCCTCGGCGTCACGCTGCCCGACCCCGAACTGAAGTGGAACGAAGAGCGCCAGGCGCACGACTTCGGCACCATCGACTGGAGCGAGTTCTGGCGCGTGATCGGCGGCGACGGCCCTTGCAACCGCGAGCGCCTGCAAGCCCGCGTCGATGCATGGGAAGAAGGCGCGTGGGTGCGCGAAGCCGCGATGGCCCACGCCAACAAGCAACCAATGAAGGAGGCCGCATGAGCGCCGACATCCAGCAAGAGTGGCCCCTGTGGGAAGTGTTTGTGCGCAGCAAGGCCGGACTCGACCACAAGCATTGCGGCAGCCTGCATGCGGCCGATCCGAAGATGGCGATTCAGATGGCGCGCGACGTGTACACGCGCCGCCAGGAAGGCAGCAGCATCTGGGTGGTGCGCTCCGATCAGATCGTGGCGAGCGATCCGGGAGACAAGGACATGTTCTTCGATCCGGCGGAGGACAAGGTGTATCGCCACCCGACCTTCTACGCGCTTCCCAAGTCCGTGGACCACATGTAAGCGGCACGCCATGCAAGCCTCTATCGAACTGAACCGCACCCCCACAGTGCAATACCTGCTGCGCATAGGCGACACCTGCCTGGTGCTCGCGCAGCGCCTCGGCGAATGGTGCGGCCACGCGCCCGTGCTGGAAGAAGACATCGCGATGGCCAACATCGCGCTCGACCTCGTCGGACAGGCGCGCGCGCTGCTCACGCATGCCGGCAAGCTCGAAGGCAGCGGCCGCGAACATGACGAAGACCAGCTCGCCTACCTTCGCGACGAGCGCGACTACTTCAACCTCACGCTCGTCGAACTGCCGCGCGGCGACTTCGCCTTTGCCGTGGTGCGCAACACCATGGTCGCCACGCTGCTCAAGCTGCTGTGGCAACGCCTCGCGGCGTCGAGCGATGCCGAAGTGGCCGCCATTGCTGGCAAGGCCGTGAAGGAAGCGCGCTACCACCAGCAGCACTCAGGCGACTGGGTGGTGCGGCTTGGCGACGGCACCGATGAGTCGCGCCGCCGCACCGAACGTGCGTTGAGGCAGCTCTGGCTCTACGTGCCGGAACTGTTCGAAAGCGATGCAGTCGATGCGGAGGCCAGCGCAAGCGGCCTCGGCCCCGCGTGGAGCGAACTGCGCGAACCCTGGTTCGCGGAGATGCAGCAGGTGCTCGACGCCGCCAATCTCGAGATGCCGAAGGAGGCCGCCTTCCGCAGCACCGGAAAGCAAGGCATCCACACCGAATACATGGGCTACATCCTGGCCGAGATGCAGCACCTGCAGCGTTCCTACCCCGGAGGCGTGTGGTGAACAACGCCGTCGCATCCCGCGTCGACGCGGCCTGGACCGTGCTGCACACCGTGCTCGACCCCGAAGTGCCGGCCGTGTCGGTCTGCGACCTTGGCATCGTGCGCGAGGTGATCGAACATGACGACGGGTTGGAGATCGTTCTCACGCCGACCTACTCGGGTTGCCCTGCAACCGAAGCCATCGAGCAAGACGTGCTGGCCGCCATCGAGAACGCCGGCCTCGGCCGCGCACGCGCCACATTGCGCCGCGCGCCGGCGTGGAGCAGCGACTGGATCAGCGAGGAAGGCCGCGCCAAGCTCAAGGCCTACGGCATCGCGCCGCCGGCCCATCTGACGCCCGAAGCGGCCGCCGGCACCGCGATGCCCATCCGCCTGTTCGGCCGCATTGCCGGCGTGAAAGAAAGCATCGCCTGCCCGCGCTGCGCGAGCGAGCGCACCGAACGCCTTTCCGCTTTCGGCTCCACCGCCTGCAAGGCGCTCTACCGCTGCATGGCGTGCCGCGAGCCCTTCGAACATTTCAAGCCGATTTAGATGATGAGCACCCTCTTCCACCCGCTGCGCGTGAAGGCTGTCGAACCAGACACCTCGGAGGCCGTCATCGTCTCGTTCGAAGTGCCGCCCGAGCTGCGCGAGGTCTTCGGCTTCACGCAGGGCCAGTACCTCACCTTGCGCGGCGACATCGACGGGCAGGACCTGCGCCGGTCGTACTCGATTTGCGCGGGCCTCGATGACGGCGAGCTGCGCGTGGGCGTGCGCAAGGTGCAGGGCGGCGTGTTTTCCAACTGGATCAACGCGAATCTGCAGCCCGGCGACACGGTGCAGGTCATGGCGCCGCAGGGCCGCTTCTTCGTTCCGATCGAGCCGGGTTCCGCGCGCCACCACGTCGGCATTGCCGGCGGCAGCGGCATCACGCCCATTCTCTCGATCATGAAGACGGTGCTGGCGCGCGAACCGAGAAGCCGCTTCACGCTCATCTATGGCAACCGCCAACTTCAGTCCACGATGTTCAAGGAAGAGATCGAGGACCTGAAGAACCGCTACATGACACGACTCGTGCTGCTGCATGTGTTCTCCGACGAGCACACCGATTCGCCGCTGGGCTTCGGCGTGATGAACCGCGAGAAGATCGGCGAGTTCCTGGGCACGCTGGTGCCGGCGGCGAGCATCGACCATGCATACATCTGCGGCCCGTTCCAGATGAACGACGAAGCCGAGGCCGCCTTGCTCGCGGCGGGCGTGCCCGAAGAGCGCATCCACATCGAACGCTTCGGCGTTGCGCTGCCTTCCGGAGCCACGGCCGGCGAGGTTGGCGCGGTGGTGCACCAGGCCCTTCCGGGCGACGCCAAGCAGGCGCGCATCACCATCGTGCGCGACGGCCTGCAGCGCGAGATCACATTCACCGAAGGACAGCCGAGCATCCTCGATGCGGCTTCGGCCGCCGGGCTCGAGGTGCCGTTCTCTTGCACCTCCGGCGTGTGCGGCACCTGCCGCGCCAAGCTGGTGGAGGGGGAAGTCCGCATGGAAAGAAACTTCGCGCTCGACAAGAATGAAGTGGCCGCGGGCTTTGTGCTGACCTGCCAGTCGCACCCCATCACCGAACGCGTGATCCTGTCTTTCGACGAGCGCTGACCCCATAACAATTTTTCAACCGGAGACAAACCAAAATGAAATTCTTCAAGCCCCTGCTGATTGCAGTGCTGTGCGCCACCGCCGTGGCCGCATGGGCCGACATCAACGTCGGCGTGACGCTCTCGGCCACCGGTCCGGCTGCCTCGCTCGGCATTCCCGAGAAGAACACCATTGCGCTGATGCCCAAGACCATTGCCGGCCAGAAGATCAACTACATCGTGCTGGACGATGCCTCCGACACCACGGCGGCCGTGGCCAACACGCGCAAGCTCATTGCCGAGAACAAGGTCGACATCGTGCTGGGTTCGACCACCACCCCCAACTCGCTCGCGATGATCGACGTGGCCAGCGAAGCCAAGACGCCGATGATCTCCATCGCCGCCTCGGCCCGCATCGTGGAGCCGATGGACGCCAAGAAGCAGTGGGTCTTCAAGACGCCGCAGAACGACATCATGATGTCTCTCGCCATTGCCGAGCACATGGCCGCCAACGGCGTGAAGACGGTGGCCTTCATCGGCTTCTCCGACGCGTATGGCGAAGGCTGGTCGCAGGAATTCGCCAAGGCGGCGGAACTGAAGAAGCTCAAGATCGTGGCCAACGAGCGCTATGCGCGCACCGACACCTCGGTGACCGGCCAGGCCCTGAAGATCATGGCCGCCAAGGCCGACGCGGTGCTGGTCGCGGGTTCGGGCACGCCGGCCGCACTGCCCCAAAAGACGCTCAAGGAGCGCGGCTACACCGGCAAGATGTACCAGACCCACGGCGTGGCCAACGCCGACTTCCTGCGCGTCGGCGGCAAGGACGTGGAAGGCACCTTCCTGCCCGCAGGCCCAGTGCTGGTGGCCGAGCAGCTGCCCGCAAGCCATCCGGTGAAGAAGTCCGCCATGGCCTACGTCACTGCGTACGAGGGTGCGAACGGCAAGAACACGGTGTCGACCTTCGGCGCGCACGCATGGGACGCGGGTCTCTTGATGACCTCGGCCGTGCCGGTCGCGCTCAAGAAGGCGCAGCCGGGCACGCCCGAATTCCGCGCCGCGCTGCGTGACGCGCTCGAACAAGTCAAGGACGTGTCTGGCGCCCACGGCGTATTCAACATGACGGCCAACGACCACCTGGGCCTGGACCAGCGCGCGCGGGTCATGGTCAAGATCGAAAACGGCGCCTGGAAATTCCAACCCTGAACGCGTCTTCGCCTTGCTCCCTCCCCCTCTGGGGGAGGGCTGGGGTGGGGGCAGGGCGGCATCGACGTTCGTGCAGCCGTGAGCGCTGGGGCTGCCCCCACCCCAACCTTCCCCCAGAGGGGGAAGGAGCAATGCGGCTTGCTATAGGCGTTTGCGGCAGTCACTGATTCGATACAAGGGCCGAGCCCGAAGGTTTTTTATGGATCTGCAGATCGCCCTTTTGCTGGGGCAGGACGGCATCGTAAACGGTGCCGTCTATGGACTGATGGCGCTCGCACTGGTGCTGGTGTTCTCCGTCACGCGCGTCATCTTCATTCCGCAGGGCGAGTTCGTTGCGTTCGGCGCTCTGTCCATGGCCATGCTGCAGACCGGCCGCGTGCCGGCCACGCTGTGGCTGCTGGTCGCGCTCGCGGCCATGGTGCTGGTGGTTGAAGCTTGGCGCTGGAAGCGCGGCACGGTGGTGGACTGGGGCTCGGCGCTCACCTGGTGCGTGGCGCTGCCGGGGCTGGCCTCTGCACTCGTGCTTGGACTCAAGCCGACCTCGATGGCGGCGCAGTCGTTCACCACGCTGGTGCTCATCGCACCGCTCGGCCCGTTGCTCTATCGGCTCGCCTACCGGCCGCTGGCCGATGCCAGCGTGCTGATGCTGCTGATCGTCTCGGTCGCACTGCACGGCGTGCTGGTGGGGCTGGGCCTGCTCTTCTTCGGCGCCGAGGGCTACCGCACCACCTCGTTCTCCGAAGAGCGCTTCGACGTCGGCGGCATTCCGGTCAGCGGACAGTCTCTGGTGGTGGTCGGCATCACGCTGGCGCTGGTGATTGCGATGTTCTTTTTCTTTGGCCGTTCGATGGTCGGCAAGGCGCTGCGCGCCACCGCCATCAACCGCGTGGGCGCGCGGCTGTCGGGCATTCCAACAGAGCTGTCGGGCGACCTGAGCTTTGCGCTTGCAGCACTCATCGGTGCGGTCTCGGGCCTCTTGATCGCGCCGCTCACCACGGTGTATTACGACACCGGATTTCTGATCGGCCTGAAGGGCTTCGTCGCCGCCATCGTGGGTGGGCTTGCGAGCTATCCGCTGGCGCTGGCCGGCGCGCTGCTGGTCGGGCAGCTCGAAGCCTTTGCCTCGTTCTGGGCCAGTCCGTTCAAGGAGGTGCTGGTCTTCACGCTGATCATCCCGGTGCTGTGGTGGCGCTCGCTGCACAGCCACCATGTGGAGGACGAGGAATGAGCGCGCCTTCGAAGCCCATCTCCGCCCACCTTCCGCCCGCGGGCAAACCGCTGGTCTCCTCGCGCCAACTCACGCTGGTGCTCGTCGTCCTGCTGGCGCTGGCCTGGCGATTTTTGCCCGAGTTCACGGTGTCCGTGCTCAGCAACATCGGCCTCTATGCGCTGGTCGCGGCCGGGCTGGTCATGCTGACTGGCGTGGGCGGCATGACTTCTTTCGGCCAGGCCGCATTCGTCGGCGTGGGCTCCTATGCCACCGCATGGATCTGCACATCGCCCACCGCGACGGCGTGGATAGGCGGCTTCGTGGCGCCCGCGTTGCTGCCATGGGCGGGGCTGCTGCTCGGGCTGGTGCTGACCTTCGCGCTCGCATGGGCGCTGGGCGCGGTCACGCTCAAGCTGCAGGGCCACTACCTGCCGCTGTGCACCATCGCCTGGGGCCTGAGCCTGTACTACCTGTTCGGCAACATGGACTTCCTCGGCGGGCAGACGGGCATCACAGGCGTGCCGCCGCTGGTGATCGCGGGCTTCTCGCTGGCCACGCCGCGCGCACTCGGCGTCGTGATCTGGGCCGTGCTGCTGCTCGCGCTCTGGGCCCTGCACAACCTGCTCGATTCGCGCGAAGGCCGTGCCATCCGCGCGCTCAAGGGCGGCCGGCTCATGGCCGAGTCGATGGGCGTGGACACGGCGCGCCACCGCGTGAAGCTCTTCGTGCTCGCGGCCCTGCTGGCGGCCGTGTCGGGCTGGCTCTACGCGCACCTCCAGCGCTTCGTGAACCCGACGCCGTTCAACTTGAACATCGGCATCGAGCTGCTGTTCATGGCGGTGGTAGGCGGCGCGGGCCACTTGTGGGGGGCTGTTCTGGGGGCAGCGCTCATCACGCTGCTGAAGGAAAAACTGCAGGACGTTCTGCCTTCGCTGCTCGGCAGCAGCGGCAACTTCGAAGTGATCGTGTTCGGGCTGCTCATGCTTTTCGTGCTGCAGCGTTTTGCGGAGGGACTCTGGCCCACGCTGGCGCGCATTGCGGGCCGCTGGGTCCGACCGCATCCAGCGGCTGCGCCCGATGCCACGCGGCCTGCCGCCTCCACCATGCAACTCGCGCAGCGCAATCTTCCCGCCAAGGGCGAGGTGTTGCTCCAGGCCACTGCCGTCAGCAAGCGCTTCGGCGGGCTGGTGGCCAACAACGACATCTCGATGACGCTGAAGGCCGGCGAGATCCACGCGCTCATCGGACCGAATGGCGCGGGCAAGAGCACCTTCTTCAACATGATCTCAGGGGTGGACGATCCGAGCGCCGGCGAAGTGCGGCTTGCGGGCCAGACGATGACTGCAAAGCCGTCGCGCGTGTTCGCCGCGCTGGGATTGGGCCGCACCTTCCAGCACGTGCGCCTGCTCGGCCAGCGCAGCGTAGTCGAGAACGTGGCGCTCGGCGCTCATCTGCGCGCGAAACGTGGCTGGCTCGCCGCCATGCTCAGGCTGGACCGCGCCGAAGAAGCGGCACTGATGGCTGAAGCTCGCCGGCAGATCGAGCGCTGCGGCCTCGGCCCCCACGCCGACACGCCGGCCGCATCGCTCTCGTTGGGCCAGCAGCGCGTGGTGGAGATCGCGCGCGCCCTGGCCGGCCAGCCCTCGGTGCTGCTGCTCGACGAACCCGCAGCGGGCCTCCGGCACCTGGAGAAGCGCGCGCTCTCCGTGCTGCTGGGTCAGCTGCGCGCCGAAGGCCTGGGCATTCTCGTGGTGGAACACGACATGGAATTTGTGATGAACCTCGCCGACCGCATCACAGTACTCGAATTCGGCACCGTCATTGCGACAGGAACGCCGGCTGAAGTGCAGGCCAACCCGCGCGTGCTCGAGGCCTACCTGGGCGGCGCGGACGACGAACTGCTGGAAGACGCAAGATGAGCAAGGCCATTCTTCAGCTCGACGGTTTCTGCGTTGCCTATCGCACCGTCGAAGCGGTGCACAGCGTGCAGCTGCATGTGAACGAAGGCGAGATCGTCACCGTCATCGGCCCCAATGGCGCCGGCAAGACCACGCTGCTGTGCGCGGCAATGGGCCTGCTGCCTTCCACCGGCAGCCTTGCGCTGCATGGCGAACGCATCGCACGCCCCGGTGTCGAGACCATGGTGGCGCGCGGTGTGGCGCTGGTGCCCGAAAGGCGCGAGCTGTTCGGCGACATGTCGGTCGAAGACAACCTGCTGCTCGGCGGCTTCTACCAATGGCGCAAGGGCACACGCGACCAGCGCGCGCGCATGGACGAGGTGTTCGAGATCTTTCCGCGCCTGCGCGAGCGGCGCCCGCAATTGGCGTCGACGCTTTCCGGCGGCGAGCGCCAGATGCTCGCCATCGGCCGCGCGCTGATGGCGCGTCCGCGGCTCCTGATGCTCGACGAGCCCTCGCTCGGCCTCGCGCCGCTGGTGGTGCGCGAGGTGCTGCGCGTGGTGTCGCATCTGCGCAGCCATGGCGTCTCGGTGCTGCTGGTGGAGCAGAACGCGCGCGCCGCATTGCAGGTGGCAGACCGCGCCTACGTGCTCGAAATGGGCGCCGTAGCGCTCCAGGGCAATGCGCGCGAATTGATGCACGACCAGAGAATCATCGATACCTACCTGGGCATCGGGAAGAAGGAATGACCCGGATTTTTTCTCCCTCCCCTTCCGGGGGAGGGTCGGGGTGGGGGCATCACGGCGTTCGATAGAGCACTGCGCCGAATGAACGCCGCCTGCCCCCATCCCAGCCTTCCCCCGGAAGGGGAAGGAGCAATACCAAGACAGCGAAAGGACACTCCATGAACACCCTTCAAAGCTACATCGCCGGCCGCTGGATCGGCCAGGAGCGCGCGCAGCAATTGCGCAGCGCCATCAACGGGCAAGGCGTGGCCAGCACGCATGCCGAAGCCATTGACTTCGCCGAAGCGCTCCACCACGCGCGCCGCGTCGGCCTGCCCGCGCTGATGGCGCTCGATTTCCAGCAACGCTCGGAACGCCTGAAGGCCCTCGCCAAGTTTCTGGCCGCGAACAAGGAAACGCTCTACGCCATCTCGGCCCACACGGGCGCGACCCGCACCGACAGTTGGATCGACATTGAAGGCGGCGCCGGCACGCTCAGCGCTTATGCCGGCATCGGCACCAACGAGCTGCCCTCGGGCAACCTGGTGCACGAAGGCCCGGCCTTTCCGCTGGGCAAGAAGGGCGGCTTCGCGGGTACGCACATCCTGGTGCCGCGCGGCGGCGTGGCGGTGCACATCAACGCCTTCAACTTTCCAGTGTGGGGCCTCTTGGAGAAGTTCGCGCCCAGCTTCCTCGCGGGCATGCCCTGTATCGGCAAACCGGCCACGGCCACCAGCTACCTCACCGAAGCGCTGGTGCGGCTCATCGTGCAGTCGGGCATCCTGCCCGAGGGCAGCCTGCAACTGGTGATCGGCGGCACGGGCGACCTGCTCGACCGGCTCGAGGGTGCCGACGTGGTCACCTTCACCGGCTCAGCCGACACGGCCGCCAAGCTGCGCGTGCATCCGAACCTGGTGCGCCAGTCGATCCCCTTCAATGCCGAGGCCGACTCGCTGAACTGCGCGATCCTTGCGCCAGACGTCACGCCCGACGACGAGGAGTTCGATCTCTTCGTGAAGGAGGTGGCGCGCGAGATGACCATCAAGGCCGGCCAGAAGTGCACCGCCATCCGCCGCGCCATCGTGCCGCGCCAGCATCTCGATGCGGTGGCGGATCGCCTGCGCGCGCGGCTCGCCAAGATGGTCATCGGCGATCCGTCGCGCGAAGAGGTGCGCATGGGCGCCCTCGCCTCGCATGCGCAGCAGGCCGACGTGGCCGAGCGCGTGGCCACGCTTCTGCAAGGGGCGGAGCTGGTGTATGGCGAACGCGACGGCTTCTCGCCCCTGGGCGACGGCGTGGCCCAAGGCGCCTTCTTCGCGCCCACGCTGCTCTTGAGCCGCAAGCCGCTCGAACACGATGCCGCGCACGACGTCGAAGCCTTCGGTCCCGTCAGCACGCTGATGCCTTATGACGGCATCGACGAAGCCCTTGCGCTCGCTGCCCGCGGCCGCGGCAGCCTCGTCGGCACGCTGGTCACGCGCGACCCTGCGATCGCAGCCAAGGCCATTCCGGTGGCAGCCGCATGGCATGGCCGCCTGCTGGTGCTCGACCGCGAAGCCGCAGCCGAATCGACCGGCCACGGCTCGCCGCTGCCGCAGCTCAAGCATGGCGGCCCGGGCCGCGCGGGTGGTGGCGAAGAGCTGGGCGGCGTGCGCGCGGTGAAGCACTACCTGCAGCGCGCCGCTGTGCAGGGCTCGCCCACCATGCTTGCCGCGATCACCGGCGAGCACGTGCGCGGCGCGGCCGTGCGCGAAAGCGAGGTGCATCCGTTCCGCCGCTACTTCGAAGACCTGCGGATCGGCGACTCGCTGCTCACGCACCGCCGCACCGTCGGCGAAGCCGACATCGTCGCCTTCGGCGGCATCTCGGGCGACTATTTCTACATGCACTTCGACGAAGTGGCCGCGAAGGAGTCGCCCTTTGGCAAGCGCATCGCGCATGGGTACTTCGTGCTGTCGGCCGCGGCGGGCCTGTTCGTCTCGCCCGCGCCAGGGCCGGTGCTGGCCAACTACGGCCTGGACACGCTGCGCTTCGTCAAGCCCGTGGGCATTGGCGACACCATCCGGGCGCGCCTGACCTGCAAGCGCAAGACCGACCGCAACAAGAAGGACGCAAGCGGCCACGGCCAGGGTGTGGTGGCATGGGACGTGGAGGTGACCAACCAGGACGGAGAGCTGGTCGCGAGCTACGATATCCTGACCCTCGTTTCCAAGAAACCTCACACCTCCTGATGTTCGATCTCAAAGGAAAAACAGCACTCGTCACCGGCGGCAATGGCGGCATCGGCCTTGGCATGGCACAGGGCCTCGCCACGGCCGGCGCGCGCGTCATCGTTGCGGCGCGCAACGCGCAAAAATCGGCCGCCGCGGTCGAAACCCTCCGGGCCCTGGGCAGCGACAGCTTCGCACTCGAAGTCGACGTCAGCAACGAAGCTTCGGTGCAAAAGGCCTTCGACGAAGCGGCCGCGCGCTGCGGCCGGCTCGACATCCTCGTCAACAACGCCGGCACCACGGTGCGCAAGCCCGTGGACCAGCTCGCGTTGGACGAATGGCACCAGGTGATGGACACCAACCTCACCAGTGCCTTCCTCTGCAGCCGAGCCGCGCATCCCCACTTGAAGAAAGCGGGCGGCGGCAAGATCATCAACATCGGATCGATGATGTCGATCTTCGGTGCGCCCTACGCACCGGCCTATGCCGCAAGCAAGGCAGGCATCGTGCAGCTCACCAAGTCGACTGCGCTTTCGTGGGCGGCCGACAACATCCAGGTCAATGCCATCCTCCCGGGCTGGTTCGAGACCGAGCTGACCGATGGCGCACGCAGCCAGATTCCGGGCTTGTATGAGCGCGTGGTGGCGCGCGCCGCTGCAGGCCGCTGGGGCAGGCCGGCCGATATTGCCGGCACCGCGGTGTTTCTTGCGAGCGCTGCCTCCGACTACGTGACCGGCACCGCCATTCCGGTGGACGGCGGGTTTTCTATCTCTGGCTGAAGCCGGGCGGCCCGTGTAAATTCGGCCGCCATGCTTCTCTGGTTCCAGATCTTCCTTTTCGTCGCCGGCTCGGCCGCGCTGCTGTACGTCTCGCGTGGGCCATTGAGCCAGCCCGGCTCGCATGGCTTCTACCGCTTCTTCGCCTGGGAATGCATGTTGGTGCTGATCATCGTCAACCTGCCGATGTGGCACCTGGACCCGCTGTCGTTCACGCAACTGCTTTCCTGCGCGTTCCTCGCGCTGTCGATCTGGCTGCCGATCCACGCGGTCAAGCGGCTCAAGGCAGAAGGCAAACCGACGGAAGCGCGCAACGACGACCCGGCACTTTACGGCTTCGAAAAAACCTCGTCCATCGTCAGCACCGGCGCCTTCCACTACATTCGCCACCCCATGTACACGGCGTTGATGCTGCTGGCCTGGGGTGCGTTCTTGAAGCAGTTCACCTGGCTCACGCTGGCGCTTGTGCTGGCTGCGACGGTGCTGCTGTTCCTGACCGCGCTGCGCGACGAGCAGGAGTGCATCGCGCATTTCGGCGACGCCTACCGCGAGTACATGCGCCGCACGCGGCGCTTCATTCCGTTCCTGCTGTAGCTGGCTGGAGCCGGCTTTATTGGTGGCCGAAGTGCCACTTTGGGCCCTCCAGGCGCGCTCAACGGTAATATGCGCCTCACCGTTCGGCGCCCGACGACTCCCATGCCCTCCCCCAAAAGCACGGCCTTTCCCTCCGCCACGCAGGCCGCGTTGCTGTTCCTGGCGGTGTTTCTCTCGGAATTCGTCATTGGCATTGCCCTGCGCGATGCCAACCGCTGGCTCGGCCTGAACGAAATGCAGCTGGGCGTGCTGTCCGCGGTGCTGGGCAACGGCTGCGTGTTCGCAGTGGTCATGCACTACCAGAAGCTCACCTACCGCGAACTCTTCCACGAGTCGCCGGCTTCGGCAAGGGCAACCCTGATGCTGGTCGTGCCGCCGGTGCTGCTGCTGGTGCCGGGGCTGATGGTGGTGATGGCGGCCGTGCTCAACCTGCTGGTGTACGTCGCGCCACTCTCGGCCTGGGAAGAATCGATGTTCAGCCGCATGGCCGATGGCAGCGTCGCGGCCACGTTGGCGGTGTGCCTGATGGCGCCGCTTCTCGAAGAGATGCTGTTTCGCGGCATCGTGCTGCGCGGGTTTCTGCAACGATATCCGCGGTGGCAGGCCATCGTGGGGTCGGCGCTGCTCTTTGGCGCCGCACACCTGAACATCTACCAGTTCGTCGTCGGCCTGGTGATGGGCACGGTGCTCGGCTGGCTCTATGAGCGGACCCGCTCTCTCATTCCGTGCATCGCGCTGCATGCGGCTTACAACAGCGGCACGATCTTCATTGGCGACTGGCCGTATTCCGCCTCGACGGCGGACACGGCCTGGGCCTTGCTGCTGGTGTTGCTGGCCGGTGCGTGCGGCGTGCTGGCGTTGCGCCGCATGCTGGTGGTGCCGGTGGCGCGCAGGCCCGTTCCCTGACGCGGGACCCGGCCATGGGAGAGCAAGGCTACACGCCCGCGCGCGTCAGCATCCGCCCCGCGCGCGCGAGCACGTTGGCTTCGCCTCCCTGCCCGCCGCAATACGCCAGCACACCGTTCACGAACACCCGCTCCACGCCCAGGCTCACGCCGTGCGGCTTGTCGTAGGTGGCGGTGTCGGCGATGGTCTCGGGATCGAACACCACCACGTCGGCCATGGCGCCCGCGCGCAGCAGGCCGCGGTCGGCAATGCGCAGGTTGCGCGCGGTCATGCCGGTCATCTTGTGCACGGCCTGCTCGAGCGTGAACAGCCGGCGCTGGCGCCAGTAGCGCGCGAACACGCGCGGAAAGGCGCCCCACAAGCGCGGATGCGGATGCCGGTCATGCGGCAGGCCGTCGCTGCCGATCATGGTGAGCGGGTGCGCGATGACGCGCTCCACGTCTTCTTCCTGCATCTGGAAATAGCAGGCACCGCCAGGCTTCAGGCGCAGGCAGGCCTCCTGCTCGGTGGTGCCCCATTCGCGGGCGATGTCGGAGATCAGGCGTCCCGTCATTTCCGGGTGCGGGTCGGACCAGGTCAGAAGCACGTCGATGACGCCATCGACCAGGTCTTCGCGCAGCACGGTGGAGCCGGCCACGTAGGGGTACACGTCCATCGAGATTTTCTGCCGCTCGGCAAGCGCCTCGATCAGCGGCAGTGTTTCCTTCGTGCGGCCCCAGTTGGCGGGGCCGGCGCACTTGTGGTGCGAGATGACGAGCGGCACGCCGGCGCTGAAGGCCGTGTCGCCCGCTTCGTGCAGCGCCTCGATGATCTGCTGCATCTCGCTGCGCAGGTGCGTGGCGTAGATGCCGCCGTGCCTGGCCACGATGCGCGCAAGCGCGGTCACTTCTTCGGCCGGGGCGGCAAATGCTTCCTCGTAGAACAGCCCCGACGACAGGCCATGCGCGCCTTCGGCCATGCAGCTGTCGAGCAGCGCCGCCATGCGCGCGAGCTCGTCGCTACTCGCGGGCCGGTCGAGCGCCTCCATGGCCGCGAAGCGCAAGGTGGTGTGGCCCACCAGAGCCGCGACGTTGAGCGCCGGCTGCGCAGCGTCCACGGCCGCGCGGTACTCGGCCATGGTGGCGTGCTTGAACGACTCCGCGCCCAGCAGCGTGAGCGGCGGCTTGGACTGCGGCGTGCGGTAAGGCGCGAGCGAGATGCCGCAGTTGCCCGTCACCACCGTGGTGATGCCTTGCGACACCTTGGGCAGGCACAGCGGGTCGCGCAGCACGATGGCGTCGTCGTGCGTGTGCGCGTCGATAAAGCCGGGTGCGATCACCTTCGTGCGGCAATCGACGATCTCGATGTCGGCGAGTGAGAGGCCTTCGGGCAAGCGATCGCGCAGCCCTTCGCCAAGCGCGACGATGCGGTCGCCCTGCAGCAGCACGTCGCCCGGCCACGAAGGCCCGCCCGAACCATCGACCACGAGGCCGGCTTCGAGCAAGATGGCTTTGGCGCCGCTCACGATGCGCGGCCTTTGCTGTTGATACCGCCGCCGTCCCAGCTTTGCAGCGGATGCGTGGAAGCGTCGATGCCGTGGCGCTGGAAGGCCTCGCGGGCGCGCTGCAGGCGCTGCACCGCGGGCTCGCCGCGGCGCTGGGCCACCAGCACCGTGAGAATCTCGATGGCAGTGAGATGCGTCAGGTAGGCGTCGATGCCCACGTGCATCACGGCATCGTCTGGCACCGAGAGGCCCAGCAGAAAGTCGGCCTTGGCTGCCAGCGCGGTGCCCGGCCGCGTGAGCGCGACCACCTTGGCGCCTTGCGCGCGTGCGATGTCCACTGCATCGAGCAGCGAAGGCATGCCGCCCACGTGCGAGATGGCAATGACCACCCCGCCCGGACGCTGCGCCGCGCCCGCCACCTGCTGCAGGTGATAGTCGGTCCAGGCGTTGGCCGAGAGGCCAAGCCTGAAGAGCCGCGCCTGCAGGTCGTTGGCCATGAACCACGAGGTGGCGCCGGCACCGTACAGGTCCACGTGCGGCGCGGCGGCGATGGCGGCGACCGCGCCTTCGAGCACCTGCATGTCGAGTTGCCCGCGCACGCCAGACACCGAGGCCGCGGCGCTGCGCGCGATCTTGCCGACCACTTCATCGGCCGCATCCTCGATGTTCACACGCCGATGCAGGGGCGAACCCCCTAGCGCGAGCTCTTGTGCCAGCGCGAGCTTGAATTCGCGCAGCCCCGCAAAGCCCAGGTCGCGGCAGGTGCGCATGATGGTGGGCACCGAGCTGCGCGAGCGCTCGGCCAGCTGCTCGAAACTCTCTTCCAGCGCGCGGTCGGGGTCTTCGAGGATCAGATCGAGAATTGCGCGCCGCGTGGAGGGCGCGCTGTTGCGGAGCTCGGCGATCTTCTGAAGCAATGAGGGAGTCATTGGCTCGCGTTCAAAAATGCATGGCGACGGCGTCGCTCACGCGGTAGTTCTCTTCGACCACCGGCATCCAGTGCCATTTGTCGAAGGTGGTGCAAGGGTGCGAAATGCCGAGGCCGACGCGGTCGCCGACCACCGGAGCCTGCGCTTCTTCGGACGCATCCCAGCGGAGGTAGGCGTGCTGGTCGTTGAGCGCGGTGATCTTCCAGCCGGCGGGCACAGCCTCTGCTTCAAGCATGCCGCGCGCCGCGCGCGCGATCGGCACCGGCATCGAGAGGTCGAAGGAGATGTCGCGCTTGCCGACGGCCAGGATGGCGAGGCCCGGTTCGGGCCGCGACTGCACCGTGGCCCACACTTCCATCGCAGGGCGCAGGCTCTCGCCGCAATCGCAGCCCAGTCGTTCGTCCACCGCGCTCACCATGCGCTTGTAGAAGCCATGGTCGTGCGTGACATAGCAGCCCGAGCGCAGCAGGCCGCGCACCGGCGAATTGAGCGCGGGCTTCAGGCGGCCGGCCACGAGATCGAAGATGGCCGAGCCGCCGGCCGAGACCAGCACCTCATCGGTCTCGAACAGCTGCTGCGTGTCGCAATGGCGAGCAATGGCTTCCACGCGGTCCATCAGCGTGTTGGCGTAGTTGGTGTCGGCTTCGCTGGAACCTGTGGCGCCCTGCCCTTCATAGGTTTCGATGCCCACCAGCTTGACCGCATCGCTGGCGCGCAGGCGCGTGGCAAGCGCCACGGCCTCGTCATGCGTACGGCAGCCGGTGCGTGCGCCCTCGACGCCGATCTCGAGCATCACCTCGAAGGGCACGCTCTCGGAATGGCGCTTCGACCAGTCTTCGATCAGCGCGAGCTGCGCGAGCGAATCGACCAGGAACACCACGCGAAGGTCGGCGTGCGCCTGCAACAGCAGCTGTATGCCGGCCAAGTCTTCGTCGCTGACGACCTGGTTGGCGATGAGCGTGCGGCGCGCACCGGCCGCGACGCCCACAGCGAGCTGCGTCACCGTGGCGAAGGTCAGGCCCCAGGCGCCGGCATCGAGTTGGCGCTGGAAGAGCTGCGGCGACATGGTGGTCTTGCCGTGCGGCGCGAGGTCAATGCCCCACTCGCGCACGCGCGATTGCATCCACGCCAGGTTGTGCTCCAGCGCCTCGCGCTTGAGCACGGCCAGCGGCAGCGGCAGGTCACCGGCCAACACGTTCCAGCCCGCGGCGCCGACCTCGCTGCGACGGCGCGGCGGCTGTGTGCGCGGGTAGCCCTTGAAGTTGCTGCCCAGCAGCGGGTCGTTGAAATCCTGGTCGGCGGGGGCAGCAGCGGTGGTGTCGGTCATGGTCATGCGGCAATGTTGGAGAGCAGCTCTTTTCGAATGCAGGCGCTGTAGTGTCCGGGAGAAATCTCGTCGAGCGGCGGCACGGTCTGCGCGCAAGCCTCGATGGCGTGCGGGCAGCGGGTGCGGAACACGCAGCCCGATGGCGGCGAGATCGGGCTTGGAATGTCGCCCTTGAGCGCAATGCGCTCGGTGGCAAGCGTGGGGTCCGGCTTCGGGCTCGCGGCCAACAGCGCCTGGGTGTATGGATGCGAAGGCCGCGCGAACAGCTCGTCGGTCTCGGCCACTTCCATCACCTTGCCAAGATACAGCACCACCACGCGGTCGCACAGGTACTCGACCACGTCGAGGTCATGCGAGATGAAGAGCATGGTGAGGCCCAGCCGCTCGCGCAAGTCGGCCAAGAGGTTGATGACCTGCGATTGGATCGACACGTCGAGTGCCGACAACGGCTCGTCGGCCACGATGAACTCGGGCTCGACTGCGAGCGCGCGCGCCACGCCGATGCGCTGGCGCTGCCCGCCCGAGAACTCGTGCGGAAAGCGGCTCGCATGCTCGGCACGCAGGCCCACGGTTTCCAGCAGCTCGGCAATGCGTTTGTCTCGCGCCACGGCACCCTTGTGCAGGCCATGCGTGGAGAGCGCTTCGCCGAGAATGGCGCTGATGCGCATCTTCGGGTTCAGGCTCGCATACGGGTCCTGGAAAATGATCTGCAGCTTGCTGCGCAGCTTGCGCATGCGCTCGCCCGAGAGCGCGCCGATGTCGTCGCCCCGGTAGAGCACCTGGCCGGCGGTGCGCTCGACAAGGCGCAGCACGGTGCGGCCGATGGTGCTCTTGCCGGAACCCGATTCGCCGACGAGGCCCAGCGTTTCGCCGGGTTGGATGGCGAACGACACATCGTCGACCGCGCGCACCGGGCGGTCGCTGCTGCCGAAGTACTTCTTGAGTCCGCGGACTTCGATGAGGGGAGCGGCGGTGGTCATCGTGGGCTTTCTCCCTCCCCTTCCGGGGGAGGGTTGGGGTGGGGGCTCTGGGCGGTGGAGACCGTCACAACAACGGAACGGCCGAGTGCCCCCACCCCCGCCCTCCCCCGGAAGGGGAGGGAGCAAGACGGGGACAACAGTGCGCGGGTCATGCGGCTTTTGCGAGGGTTGCGTCCGGCTGCACGCGGATGCATCGCGCCTGGCGGTCCTGACGGATGTCGATGAGCGGCGGAATCGCCTCCTTGCAACCCGGCAGCGCATGGTCGCAGCGCGGCTCGAAAGCACAACCCGGCGGCGGCGCGAGCGGGCTCGACACCTGGCCGCGAATCGCGAACAGGCGCTTCGGCTTGGGCTGCCCCGGCAGGCGCGCCTTGCCCGGCAGGCACGCCAAGAGGCCCTGCGTGTACGGATGCTCGGGCTGCGCGAACAGCGGCCGCACGGGCGCGCTCTCGACCACGCGGCCTGCATAGAGCACCACCACGTCATCCGCATGGTGCGCGACCACGCCGAGGTTGTGGGTGATGAACAGGATGCTCATGCCGGTCTCGGCCTGCAGCCGGCGCATGAGCTCGAGGATCTGCGCCTGGATGGTCACGTCGAGCGCGGTGGTGGGCTCGTCGGCAATCAGCAGCGTCGGGTCGCAGGCCATGGCCAGCGCAATCATCACGCGCTGGCGCATGCCGCCCGAAAGCTGGTGCGGGTACTCGTGAATGCGCTGCGCCGCGGCCGGAATCTCGACCAGCTCCAGCATGCGCAGCGCATGGGCCATGGCCGCCTTGCGGTCGAGGCCCTTGTGCAGCCGCACGCTCTCGGCAATCTGTTCGCCGATGGTGAAGACCGGGTTCAGGCTGGTCATCGGCTCCTGGAAGATCATCGACAGCTGGTTGCCGCGCAGACTGCGCATCTCGCGCTCGCCGATCTGCAGCAGGTCGAGCGTCTTGCCTTCGCGCGTCACGAAGGAAGCCGAGCCGCTGACTTGCGCATTCGCGGTCTTGGGCAACAGGCGCATCAGCGTGAGGCTGGTCACCGATTTGCCCGAGCCCGATTCGCCGACCAGCGCCGTGGTCTTGCCGGGCTGGATCGAAAAGCTCACGTCGGCCACCGAACGGATCAGGCCGTCTTCGGTGGGGAAGCTGGTGCTCAGGTTGCTGACCTGGAGACGCGGTGTGTTCATAGCGTTCGTCATCACAGCGTCTTCTTCAGCTTGGGGTCGAGCAGGTCGCGCACGCCGTCGCCCAGCAGCTGCAGCGACAGCGCGGTGAAGATGATCGCGAGCCCCGGGAACAGCACCACCCAGAAGGCCTGGTGCGCATACTGCTGGCTGCCCGCGACCATGGTGCCCCACGTTGGAATTTCAGGCGGCACGCCGACGCCGAGGAACGAGAGCCCCGCCTCGGCCAGGATGGCGTAGGCGAAGATGAACGACACCTGCACGAGGATGGGCGACATCAGGTTCGGCAATATGTGCCGCCACAGGATGCGCGAGGTGCGCACGCCCAGGGCGCGAACAGCCTCCACGAACAGCAGCTCGCGCACCACCAGCGTCGAGGCCCGCACCACGCGCGCCACGCGCGGCGTGTACACCAGCACCAGTGCAAGCACGGTGTTGATGAGCGAAGGCCCCAGGATGGCGACGAGCGCAATGGCCAGCAGGATGTCGGGGAAGGACATCATCGCGTCGACCACGCGCATCAGCGGCGTGTCGAGCCGGCGGAAGAAGCCGGCCATGAGGCCCAGCACCGTGCCGGCGATCACCGAACCCAGCGCGGTGAGCGCGGCAATGGCGAGCGAGTAACGCGCGCCGTGCACGATGCGCGAGTACATATCGCGGCCGAGTTCGTCAGTGCCCAGCAGGTGCTCGGCACTCGGCCCTTTCAGGCGTTGCAGCACGGCCGTGTCGTTGGGGTCGATGGAGGCGAACAGCGGCGCGCCGATGGCGAGCACCGCAATCACCAGCAGCACCAGCGCGGAGACCATCACGATGCGACGGTGCATCAGCTGGCGGAGCATTCGGGGCATTTGCATGGTGTTCTCTCAGACCTTCACGCGCGGATCGACGACGGCGTACAACAGGTCGATCGAGAAATTGATCAGCACGTAGATCGCCGCGATCACGAGCAGCGCGCCCTGGATCACCGGATAGTCGCGCCGCAGCACCGCGCTCACGACCAGGTTGCCCACGCCTGGCAGGCCGAACACGGTCTCGGTGATGACGGCGCCGCCAATCATCAGCGCGACCGTGAGGCCGATCACCGTGACGATCGGCACCAGCGCGTTGCGCAGCGCGTGCTTGAGCACCACCGTGCTTTCGCTCAGGCCCTTGGAGCGCGCGGTGCGCACATAGTCTTCGCCCAGCACGTCGAGCATCGAAGCCCGCGTGAAGCGGATGATGAGCGCCGAGTTCAGCAAGCCCAGCACCGTGGCCGGCAGCACCAGCGCATGCAGCCGCTCGGCGAACGGCGCATCGGGCGCACCGTAGCCCGACACCGGAAACCACCCGAACGACACCGCAAAAATCTGGATCAGCACGATGCCGAGCCAGAAGCTCGGAATGCTGGCGCCGAGCATCGCGATGCCGGTGAAGAGCTGGTCGACCAGGCGACCGCGGAACACGGCCGAGACGATGCCGCAGGGCACGCCGATCAACGCCGCGATGGCCACGGCCATCAGCGCGAGCAGCGTGGTCGGTTCGGCGCGTTCCCACAGCGCTTGCGTCACCGGCCGCTGCAGGAAGATGGAGGTGCCGAGGTTGCCCTGCAGAACTTCGCGCAGCCAGTAGCCAAACTGCACCGGCAGCGGCTTATCCAGGCCGTACTCTTTCTGCACTCGGGCGATGTCGACCGCGGTGGCCTGGTCGCCCAGCAGCACCGAGACCGGATCGCCCGAGGCCGCGCGCGTGAGCACGAAAACGAGCACCGCCACGATGGCGAGCACGACGAGCATGCCGGCGGCGCGCGAAGTGAGATAGCGAAACATGAGTGGTTGGCTCCGTGGCGACCCGGGGGCCTACTTGATTCTTGCGTTCCAGAAGAACGGCCACGTCGCGGGCTGGTAGTTGTCCAGCGCCGGGCTCTTGGCCGAGAGGCCGTTGAACTTGCCGACGTTGATGTACGGCACTTCTTCATAGACCACCTGCTGCACCTTGCCCCACAGCGCGCCGCGCTTGGCCGGGTCGCTCTCGACATTGAAGGCCTGCAGCGCCGACTTCTTGGCGGGCGAATCCCACCAGCCGGGCGCGCCGTCGCCGAGTTGGGGCGGCGAGAGCATCGGCTCGGGGAACTGGCCGGAGTGGGTCACGTAGATGTCCCACAGCTTCGGGTCGTTGCGGCGCTGCACCAGCGTGGCCCAGTCGACCACGTTCAGGTCGACCTTGAAGCCCGCGCGCTTCAGCTGCTCGGCCATCAGCAGCGACATGTTGTAGTGAAAGTCGTACTGGCGGCTGGTGAGCACGCGGATCGGCTCGCCCTTGTAGCCCGCCTTGGCCGCGGCCTCCTTGGCCTTGGCAGCGTTGCGCTCGTTGTAGAGCGTGGTGCCGGCGGTCGAATAGAACGGCGAGCCTTTGGGGAAGTGGTTGCCTTCGGCCACGAAGAAGCGTGTGTCGCCGAAGCCGGCCGCGAGCATCTCGCCTTCGCCGAGCGCCGACTGGATCGCCTGGCGCAGGGCCTGGTTGGCAGCCACGCCTTCCTTGGTGTTGAGCACGAGATACGGAAAACCGAACGACGGCGTCATGATCGGCACGGTCTTGCCGCCGGACTTTTCAAGGCGCGGCAGGGCCTCGACCGGCAGCAGGTCGGCAAAGTCGTACTGGCCGGCCAAGGCGCCTTCGACGCGCGTGCTGGCATTGGGCACCGGCACGAAGCGCAGCTCTTCGATGGCGGCTTCGCGCTTGCCGCCGTAGCCGCTTGCCGGCTCCTTGCGCGCCGCGTACTTGTCGAAGCGCGTGAGCAGCACGAACTGGTCGGGGCGGCGCTCCTTGAACTTGTAGGGGCCGGTGCCGACGAAATCCTTGAGCGGCGAAGCGATCGAGTCCTTCGCCATGATGGCCGCCATGCCGCTGGGCAGCGCCAGCTGAGAAAGCAGCGGCGCATACGGCGCCTTCAGCACGATCTCCACGCCCAGCGGGCCCTTGGCCTTGAGGCTCTCGATCTCCTTGCCCACGGCCTTGCCGCGCGGCGACTGGTCCATCCAGCGCTGCAGGCTGGCCACCACGTCGTCGGCATTGAGTTCGCGGCCGTTGTGCAGCATCACGCCCTTGCGCAGGGTGATGGCGTAGCTCTTGCCGTCGGTAGAGATCTTGGGCATCGTCTCGGCCAGCATCGGCACCACGTTCCACTTGGCGTCGAAGGTGTAGAGCGTCTCGTATACGTGCTGCATGATGGTTCCGACCAGGTCGGCCGTGGAGGCCATCGGATCGAGCGTCTGCGGTTCGGCAACCATGGCCAGCGTGGCGAAGTTGCGCGCCCCCTGGGCATGCGCTTGCTGGTGAGGCAGCGCGGCACACAGTATCGCGAGCAGGGAAGCGCCCAGCAGGCTGCGCTTCGACAGCTTCGGCAGGCGCTGGACAAGACCGGCGTGGGACATGGGGACTCCTTCGTGGGGCAGGCAGTTTGTGAAAGAAATTTTCTCTTCGGCCTGCACTTTGAAGCACTATCCATGCCAAATCATCCGTGTAAACCCTTGGTTGAGGGCTATTCTGAAATAGATTTTCAGATTGGGCCGATACTTGCGATCCCTCTCTTCTTCCTTGTCCTCACTTCAGGAGTCCTCTCATGCCGCTCGAATACCTCGGCGCCCCGCCCGTCGCCTCTGACCGCCAGGCACGTCCTTTCTCCCCGGCCGTGCGCGCCGGCGATTTCATCTACGTGTCGGGCCAGGTGCCTGCCAATGCCGAAGGCGAGATCGTGGTGGGCGGCATCGAGGCGCAGACGCGCCAAGTGATGGAAAACCTGAAAAAGGTGCTCGCGCTGGCCGGCGCCACGCTCGACGACGTCTGCAAGAGCACCGTCTGGCTGCAAGATGCACGCGACTTTGGTGCCTTCAACCGCATCTACATGAGCTACTTCGGTGAAAACAAGCCAGCGCGCTCGACCACCGAAGCGCGGCTGATGGTCGACGCCAAGGTCGAGATCGACGTGGTGGCCTACAAGCCCAAGTAACTACAGCAGCTCGGTCTTGCGCTGGATGATGCGCGAGACCAACCCGTATTCGACCGCCTCCGCCGCCGAGAGCCAGCGGTCGCGCTCGATGTCGGCCAGCACCACGTCGATCGGCTTGCCGGTCTCGCGCGCGATCTCATGCGCGATGCGATGCCGCGCCTTGATGATCTCCTGCGCCTGGATCGCGATGTCGGTCGCCTGCCCGCCCGCGCCGCCGCTGGGCTGGTGAATCAAGAAGCGCGTGTTGGGCAGGCACACGCGCCGCTCGCGGGGCACCGACAGGTACAGGTGCGTGGCGGCGCTGCCGACCCAGCCGGTACCGATCATGTTCACCGGTGCGCTGATGAAACGCACGATGTCGTGGATGGCATCGCCCGACTCCAGGTGGCCGCCGGGCGAGCTCACGAGGATGTCGATGGGTTTTTCGGGGCTGTCGGCGTCCAGCGCGATGAGTCGGCGCGTCACGTCGGCGGCCACTGCGTCGGTGATGCTGCCGAAGATCAGCAGCGTGCGCGACTTGAAGGCTTTTTCTTCCAGGTAGGAATTGCGCGGCTCGGCCGTGGCCGCGGGTGGGGTGTCGTCGTCTGTTTGCATGTGAAGAAGCGCTCCTCTGATTGAACGGCATCTTGCCGATCGGACGTACAGTTTCGCGACATTGCGGGGGCCGTGGCAAGCGGCAGCTGCAACTCAGCCGGCGAGCCGCCCTGCCACCAGCTGCAGCACGCGATCGCAGCGCTTGGCAAGCTCCTGATCGTGCGTGACCATCACGAAGGCCGTGCGGTGCTTGTGCGCGAGTTCGATCATCAGCGCAAACACGGTGTCGGCCGTGTTGCGGTCTAGGTTGCCCGTGGGCTCGTCGGCCAGCACGCAAGCCGGCTGCGTGACCAGCGCACGCGCAATGGCCACGCGCTGGCGCTCGCCGCCCGAGAGTTCGGCCGGCCGGTGGTGCAGGCGCTCGCCCAGGCCCACGCTTTCCAGGATCTTGGTGGCAGCAGCCGCCGCCTGCGCGGGTGCCATGCGCCGGATCTTGAGGGGCATCGCCACGTTGTCGAGCGCGCTGAACTCGGGCAGCAGGTGATGAAACTGGTAAACGAAACCCAGGTGCTCGTTGCGAAGCCGCCCCTGCTCGGCCGCGTCGGCATGCGCGATGTCCTTGCCGAGCAGCTCGACCCGGCCTGCGGTGGGGCCGTCGAGCCCGCCCATCAAGTGCAGCAGCGTGCTCTTGCCGGAGCCCGAGGCACCGACGATAGCCAGCGTTTCGCCGGCGCGCACATCCAGGTCGACGCCGTGCAGCACGGTGAGGTCGATGCGCCCTTCATGGAAGCGCTTGGTGAGGCCGCGGGCCTTGAGAACGACATCACTCATAGCGCAGCGCCTCGGCGGGATTGACGCGGCTGGCGCGCCAGCTCGGATACAGCGTGGCCAGGAAAGCCAGCACAAGGGAAATGATGGCAATCGGCATGATGTCGCTTCGCTGCGGATCGCTTGGCATCTTGCTGATCAGGTAGATGTCCTTCGGCAAAAAGCTGGCATGGAAGAGCCGCTCGAGCGCCGGCACGATCACGTCGATGTTGTAGGCAATGCCCAGCCCCAGCAGCAGCCCGGCCACGGTGCCAATCACGCCGACCATCGCGCCCTGCACCACGAAAATGCCCATGATGCTGCGCGGCGAACTGCCCAGCGTGCGCAGGATGGCGATGTCGGCGCGCTTGTCGGTCACGGTCATCACGAGCGTGGACACCAGGTTGAAGGCCGCCACCGCCACGATGAGCGTGAGGATGATGAACATCATTCGCTTCTCGACCTGCACTGCCGCAAACCAGGTCTTGTTCTGGCGCGTCCAATCGCGAATGAGGAACTGGCCAGGCAGCGTGACGGCCATCTGGTCGGCCACATCGCGCGCCTCGTTCAGGTCCTTGAGCTTGATGCGGATGCCGGTGGGCCCGTCGAGCCGGAACACGCGCTGCGCATCTTCCTCGTGAATCATGGCCAGTGCCGAGTCATACTCATAGTGGCCCGAATCGAAGGTGCCTACTACGGTGAACTGCTTGAGCCGCGGCACCACGCCCGCAGGCGTGACCTGCCCGCCCGGCGCCACCAGCGTGACCTGGTCGCCCGGCTGCACGAACAGCGAACGCGCCAGCTCGCCGCCGAGCACGATGCCGAACTGGCCCGGCACCAGCTTGTCGAGCGTGCCCTTCTGCGCCGTGGAGTCGATGTCGGTCACCTCGGGTTCGAGCTTGGGCACGATGCCGCGCACCAGCGTGCCCTTCATGTCTTCGCCGCGCGCAATGAGCGCCTGCGTGGCGATGAAGGGCGCGGCGCCGATCACCTCGGGGTTCTTGCGCGCGGCCGCCGTGATGGCGTCGATGTCGGGCAGTGCCTGGCCGTCGCGCGAAAGAATCTCGATGTGCGACACCACGCCGAGCATGCGATCGCGCACCTCTTTCTGGAAGCCGTTCATTACGCTGAGCACGATGATCAGCGCCGCCACCCCCAATGCGATGCCGAGCATCGATACGCCGGAGATGAAGGAGATGAAGCCGTTGCGCCGCGTCGCGCGGCCTGCGCGGGTATAGCGCCAGCCGAGCTGCAGTTCGTAAGGAAGTCGCATATTTTCAGTGTGAGCTCAGCCAGGTGCACCCGCGGATCCGGCTTTGCCGGGCTGCCAAGTACGCCCCCCAATGAAGAGATGCGCCAAAGGCGCTGCGAGGGGCTTTTCATCCTAGCATCCCGGACAATAGGGAAATGGCCGAACCTCTCCCCCGTCATCTGTTGATTCCCTTTGCCGGCCGCGGTTCCCCGGCATGCCGCGCGACATGGCCCTCCCTCCGGCTGCCCAACCTCGAGGCCCTGCTCTCCCGCCTCTCACTGGCGGAGACCGACACGCAGGACGAAAGCACGCGCTCACCGCCCCATGAACGGGCGCTCGCCAAGGCGCTGGGCATCTCGGCGGCCGACGGCTGCATTCCGTGGGCCGCGCTGGAAGCCAGGCAGGCCGGCATCGCCGAAGCGGGCGATCAAGAAGGCTGGGGCCTGGTCTCGCTGTGCAACTGGCAGGTGGGCATCGACGACGTGGTGCTGGGCGACCCGTCCGCGATCGAAATCGATGCCGCCGAATCGGCCGCGCTGCTGGCCGCCGCGCATCCTTTCTTCGAGGAAGACGGCATTGCCCTGCACCCCTCCGCGACGCCCGGCCGATGGTTGGCGCGCGCACCCATCTTCAACGGACTGGCCACGGCGTCCATCGACCGCGCGGTGGGCCATCCCATTTCGCAGTGGTCGCCTCTGGCCGAAGCGGCACGGCCGCTGCGCCGCCTCCAGAACGAAATGCAGATGCTGCTCTATACCCAGCGGGTGAACGATGACCGCGCCGCCCGCGGCGTGCCGCCGATCAATTCTTTCTGGCTCAGCGGCACCGGCGCGCTTCCGGCGGACATTCCCCCGGCCGACACGGCGCCGCCGACCGTGAGCGATGCGCTGCGCGTGGCCGCTTTGCGCGACGATGGCGCCGGCTGGGCCGAAGCGTGGCAGGCGCTCGATGCGAGCGCCATTGCCAGCCTGCTGGCCGACTACACGGCCGGCGCCGACATCACGCTCACGCTGTGCGGCGACCGCGCGGCGCAGTGCTATGCGGTGCAGCAGCGCGGACTGGTAGGCTGGGCCCGGAGCCTGTTCGACCGGCCGCGTGCCGCCAGCGTGCTCGAGGCCCTATGAAGATCATCGCCAGGGAAATTCCGCCGCGAACGGTCTGGGCGCTGGAGCAGGCCGGCGTGCATCCTTTGCTGGCCCGCCTCTTCGCGGCGCGCGGCGTACTTGCCAAGGACGAACTCGACGACGGCCTGGCGCGGCTGCTGCCGCCTGACACGCTGCATGGCGCGCGCGAGGCGGCGGTGCTGCTGGCCGACGCGATGGCGCAGGACAAGCGCCTTTGCATCGTCGCCGACTACGACTGCGACGGCGCCACCGCCTGTGCTGTCGCGGTGCGAGGCCTGCGCCTGCTCGGCGCAAAGAACGTGAGCTACCTGGTGCCCGACCGCGTGGTCGATGGCTACGGCCTCACGCCGCCCATTGCCGAGCGCGTCGCCGACAGCGGCGCCGACATGCTGATCACCGTCGACAACGGCATTGCCAGCGTCGATGGCGTGGCTGCCGCCAAGGCGCGCGGCCTGCAGGTGCTGGTGACCGACCATCACCTGCCCGGCCCCGAACTGCCGGCCGCTGACGTGCTGGTGAATCCCAACCAGCCCGGCTGCGGCTTCGAGAGCAAGAGCATCGCCGGCGTGGGTGTGATGTTCTACGTGCTGCTGGCACTGAGATCCGAACTGCGCGCGCGCGGCGTCTTTACCGCGGCCACGCAACCCAAGCTGGACGTGCTGCTTCCGCTGGTGGCGCTCGGCACGGTGGCCGACGTGGTGAAGCTCGACGCCAACAACCGCCGCCTGGTGGCGCAGGGCCTCCGGCGCATTCGTGCGGGCGCGCTGCCCGCAGGCATTGCGGCGCTGTTCAAGGCGGCCGGACGCAATGCCGCGGTGGCCACCACCTTCGACTTCGGCTTTGCACTGGGGCCCCGCATCAATGCGGCCGGCCGCCTGGCCGACATGACGTTGGGCATCGAGTGCCTCTTGACCGACGACGCGGGCCGCGCCGACGAGCTCGCGCGCATGCTCGACGGCATCAACCGCGAGCGCCGCGACATCGAGGGCGGCATGCGCGATCAGGCGCTGCTGCTGGCCGAGTCGCTGTTCGGCCCCACCGCGGACGGCGGCGAGTCGCCTCCCGCGGCCATCAGCGTGTTCGATGCCGACTTTCACGAGGGCGTGGTTGGCATCGTGGCTTCGCGCCTCAAGGACCGCTTCCACCGTCCGGCCTTCGTGTTCGCTGCAAGCGGCGCAGTGGGCAAGGCGCACGAGCTCAAGGGCTCCGGCCGCTCGATCCCGGGCTTTCACTTGCGCGATGCGCTCGACCTGGTGGCCAAGCGCTATCCGGGCGTGCTGCTGCGCTTTGGCGGCCATGCAATGGCGGCCGGCTGCACCGTGGCGCGCGAGAAGTTCGAGGTGTTCGAGCAGGCGCTGGCCGAGGTGGCGCATGAATGGCTCGACGCGGCCACGCTGACACGCCGGCTCGACACCGACGGGCCGCTGGCGCGCGAGTACATGCGCATCGACCTCGTCGACACGCTGCACCGCGAGGTGTGGGGCCAGGGCTTCGCGCCGCCCACCTTCAGCGAGGAAGTGGAGGTGGTGTCGCAGCGCCTGGTGGGCGAGAAGCACCTTGCGCTCAAGCTGAGGCACCAGGGGCAGCCGGTGGACGGCATCTGGTTCGGCCATACCGATCCGCTGCCCGCGCGCGTGAAGCTGGCCTTCAGGCTCGATGCCGACGAATGGCAGGGTGTGCGGCGCGTGCGCTTCCTGGTCGAAGGCGCAGAGCTGCCCTAGCGGCCGCGCTCCTCAACGGCGCTCCTCGTGCGAGGCCTCGGCCTCCACGATCTGATGCAGCACCTTGCCGGGGTCGGTGCGCTCGGCCAGCGCCCTGACCTCGCTGTGCGACTCCTGCGGCACTTCCATCTTTTCCGCCATGCGGGTGGCGAGGCGCAACAACGCGGTCATCTCACGCTCGTTCAGCAGGTTGATCTGCAGGTCCAGGTGGTGCCGGCGTTCGCTCTCTTCGGCTGACATGTTCTGGCTGATCAGGATCATGATCGCCAGCACGATCGCCTCGATGGAGACCAGGAAAAGCAGAAAGGTGAAGGGGTAAGGATCGATGTGCCACACAAACTGGTTGAGCAGGATCCAGACGGCAAAAAATCCCAGGTTCCACCAGAGGAAGGCCACCGTGCCGCAAAAACGCGAGATGCGGGACACCAGCCTGTAGAGCATCGGCTTGGCGCGCCGGTTTTCTTCTTCCAGCTCCAGAATCGACTCGATGTTCCGGTGCGTCAATGCCTGCAGCGAAGGATGCTTGCGGCGCGGGCGGTTTGCCTTGCCATTTCCATTGCTGCCGTTGCCGTTGCCTTTGCGTTTGCCGGCTTCCTTCGTTTCCTTTTCAGGCTGCATCGCCCGTCCTCCAGTGTCGGGAAGCCATGAAGATGCGCAAGGCGCCAGGACCGGGGCGTAGGCGTGCGTCGTTACTCTTTGCAAGCGAAGCGGAAATCGCGCGACACGGCGGGCGCGCTTTCGGGCTGCATTCCTACGCAGGCGAGGCACCAGAGTTTTACGGTGGACGTTCACATGAGGAGCCCAAGCACCATGAAATCGACCACCGCAAGCCCCGCGAAGTCAGCCAAATCCCGGGGAGGAACTGCCCACACAGCCTCCAGGCAACGGGCAGTCCAGCGCGAGCAGGACGCGAAGGACAACGCAAAGCCGGCCGCCAAGAAATCCAGCCAGCCGGCGCAAGCAGGGCCGCGGTCCCAGCCGGTCAATCCGATGCCGGCGCAGCATTTGAGCAAGCCGGGTTTGGAAGCGGAAATGGCACTGCGCCCCCGCTTCGAGGCGCCGGATTACAAGGGCAGCGGCAAGCTGGAGGGCATGGCGGCGCTGGTGACGGGCGGCGATTCAGGCATCGGCCGCGCCGTGGCGGTGCTCTACGCCCGTGAAGGCGCCGACGTCGCCATCGTCTATCTGGAAGAAGACGAGGATGCCGAGGAAACACGGCGCCACGTCGAGGACGAAGGCGCGCGCTGCATCATGATCAAGGGCGATGTGTGCGAACCTGCGTTCTGCCGCGACGCCATCGACAAGACGCTCCAAGCCTTCGGCAAGCTCGACATCCTCGTGAACAACGCGGCGTTCCAGTTGCATGCGGCCTCGATCGAGGACATCACCGACGAGCGATTCGACCTCACCCTCAAGACCAACGTCTTCGGCTACTTCCAGATGGCGCGCGCCGCAGTGCCGCATCTGGGCCAGGGCGCGTCGATCATCAACACCGGCTCGGTCACCGGCCTGGAAGGAAGCGCGCACCTGCTCGACTACTCGACCACCAAGGGCGCCATTCATGCGTTCACCAAGTCGCTGGCCAGCAACCTGCTGCCCAAGGGCATTCGCGTGAACGCGGTGGCGCCCGGGCCCGTGTGGACGCCGTTGAACCCGGCGGACAGCCCGCCCGAAAAGGTGAAGGACTTCGGCAAGAAGACCGACCTGCAGCGGCCGGCGCAACCCGAGGAGCTGTCTCCGGCCTACGTCTTTCTCGCCGCGCCAAGCTGCGCCAGCTACATCACGGGAATCGTGCTGCCGATCACGGGCAGCGTGGGTGCGATCTGAAGCCGCGCGCGACAGCACGTAGCGGCTCTCCTCACGGGCCGGTCAGCGTTCGGGCGATGAATCGGCGCCCGCGGGCCGCTGCCGGCCGGGCGACTTCACGCCGATGGCGGCAAGAAGCTTCTGCAGCGTCCGGGAGCGCGGTATGTCGCGCGTGAGCGGCGGCACCGAGACGGCCAACAGCAAGGCCGCGAGCGGCACCACGAAGACGAAGCCCAGATAGCTGAAGCCGAGCGCGCCGACGATACCGCCCAGCACGAACATGCCGATCAGCCCGCCCGCCATTCGAATCCTGCGGCGATCATGGCGAACCATGGCGTGTGCCGGCGTGGCATGCCCGTTCCAATAGATCAGCTTGCCCAACTCCATGCCCACGTCGGTGATGTTGCCCGTCATGTGGGTGGTGCGCACGCTGCCGCCGGAGGTCTTGGAGCCAACGGCGTTCTGCAGGCCCATGATGAAGGAGAGCAGCAGCACGGTGAGCGGCACGGCAAACGGCGTTGACCAGGTCAGGGTGATGGCGCCCATCAGGCCGAACGGAAACATGAGCACCGCCTCGAGAAGCAGCGGCACCGCATAGACACTGCGCAAGCGATGCTGGCGACCCCAGTTCACCAGGATCGCGCACACGGCCGCGCCCAACAGGAACGCAAGGATGGCGCCCAGCGCGTTCAAGAGCAGCTTCGTGTTGCCGAGCACCAGGCCGTCCGCAAACTGCGAAGCGAAGCCCGTCATGTGCGAGGTGTACATGTGCAGCACCAGGAAGCCCCCCGCGTTCACCGCGCCGGCATTGAAAGCCAGCAGAAGGCCGAGCACCCGGTTGGTGGAGGGGGCGCGGTGGCGGTGGGTGAGGAAGCGTAGTCTGCGCATCGGCGTACTGCGTTGGCTTGGACTCTAGCACCTGAAGGAATGGCCGCGCGCTTGCGTACCACGGTTCAGCGGCCCGGGGCCCTAAGGAATGTTCTGATTACACTTTGCGCCGGGCTGCGTTGTGCATGCGTGTTCTCAACTTCAAGGGTTTCAATGAAAGTCTCCACTCTCCTCGCAGTCGTCGCGCTGGCCGCGTCTGCCCTGCCCGCCGCGGCACAGGTTTCGGTCAATATCAATGTGCCTGGCTTGATCCAGGTGGCGCCTCCGGCGCCGCGCTACGAGCCGATGCCAGGACCGCGCGCAGGCCAGGTGTGGGTGCCCGGCCGCTGGCAATGGAATGAACGCGCCTACGTCTGGCATGCGGGCTTCTGGCAGGCGGCACGTCCTGACTACGCGTACGCGCCGGGCCGCTGGGTTCAGGCCGACGGTGGCTGGCGATGGATGGAAGGCAACTGGCGGCGCGCGGAACAACAACCGCATCACGCGGAGCGCGAAGGCCACGGTGGCGGCGGTGGAGGCCACTGCCCACCCGGACAGGCCAAGAAGGGACGTTGCTGATCCCCTGTGGGGAGATGGTGGTGCCGCTTGTCGGAATCGAACTGACGACCTTCCGCTTACAAGGCGGGTGCTCTACCAACTGAGCTAAAGCGGCACGAATTTTTTTTTGGATTTTAGCGGTGCGGCGAAAGCCACCCGCCCAGATCCAGCCTGCTGTTCTTCTTCTGTTACTTCACGCGCTTGAGGGACGGGCGGCTGCCGCCACCGGCCGGCGGGCGCGGCGGCTCATCGTCGGGGTCGACGGGCGAGCCGACGTGGTCGTTGCCGCCGTCGGCCGCGTCGTCCGGCACAAGGTGCACGATCTTGCCGGCATCGCCCTCATTGCCGCGCGACGCATCGCGCAGCGGCATGCGGGCCGGCCCCTGGGGCGATGATGCAGCACCATTCCCATCGGCATTGCTGCCTGCGGGTACGGGAGCGGGAAAAGCCATGCCTTGCCCGTTCTCGCGGGCGTAGATCGCAATCACCCGGCCCACGGGCACGACGATTTCGCGCGCACTGCCCGCAAAGCGGGCCTTGAACTCGATGAAGTCATTGCCGAGCTTGAGCGAACTGGTGGCATCGAAGCTGATGTTCAGCACGATCTCGCCATTTTTCACGTACTCGCGCGGCACCTGGACGGTGTCGTCCACCTGCACCGCTACATAGGGCGTAAACCCGTTGTCGGTGCACCATTCGTACAGCGCCCGAATGAGGTACGGGCGGGTGGAGGACGACTCGAGCGCGTTGATCATGAAAGCAGCAGAGAACGGTTGGGCGCAAAGTTACTTGCGCATGACCTTTTCGGACGGGGTGAGCGCTTCGATGTACGCGGGGCGCGAGAAGATGCGCTCGGCGTACTTCAGGAGCGGCGCCGCATTCTTGCTGAGGTCGATGCCGTAGTAGTCGAGGCGCCAGAGCAGCGGCGCAATGGCCACGTCGAGCATCGAGAAATTGTCGCCCAGCATGTACTTGTTCTTGAGGAACACGGGGGCAAGCTGCGTCAGGCGGTCGCGGATGTGCGCGCGGGCCTTTTCGAGCGCCTTCTCATTGCCCTTGGCGGTGCGGTTCTCCAGCGTGGCCACGTGCACGAACAATTCCTTCTCGAAGTTGAGCAGGAACAGGCGCACGCGCGCGCGGTCGACCGGGTCGCCGGGCATCAGCTGCGGATGCGGGAAGCGCTCGTCGATGTACTCGTTGATGATGTTCGACTCGTACAGGATCAGGTCGCGCTCGACCAGGATCGGCACTTGGCCGTACGGGTTCATCACGCCGATGTCTTCGGGCTTGTTGTAGAGGTCGACGTCGCGAATTTCGAAGTCCATGCCCTTCTCGAACAACACGAAGCGGCAGCGGTGGGAAAAGGGACAGGTCGTTCCTGAATACAAGACCATCATGGCGAGAGACTCCTAAAAATCAAAAAGAGTGGGTCGCGTTGGCAACCCACTCTGTGGGACCGGGTGCGCGCAGCGCCCGGTCGAGGTGGACGGAACTACTTGACGTCTTTCCAGTACGAGGCGTTCAGCCGCCACACGAAAACCAACGACACGAGCAGGAACAGCAGCACCCACACGCCGATGCGAATGCGCGTGTTCTGCGCCGGTTCGGCCATCCATTGCAGGTAGCTCACCAGATCGCCGACCGCGCTGTCGAACTGCAGCGGCGTCATGGTGCCGGGAGTGACTTGCTCCCATCCCTTGAACACTTCGGTGGCGTGACCGTGCTGCTCGACCTTGGTGTAGACCGGGCGGCGCTCGCCTTGCAGTTCCCACAGGGGATTGGGCATGGCGACGCTCGGGAACACGAGGTTGTTCCAGCCGGTGGCCTTGGTGTCGTCGCGGTAGTAGGTGCGAAGGTAGGTGTACAGGTAATCGGCACCGGTGCCGCCGTGGCCGGCGCGTGAACGTGCCACCAGCGTCAGGTCGGGCGGCGTCGTGCCGAACCAATCCTTGGCCTGGCGCGCGTCGATGTTGGCCTTCATGGTCTCGCCGACCTTGTCGGTCGCGAACAGAAGGTTGTCCTTGATCTGCTGCTCGGTGATGCCGATGTCCTGCAGGCGGTTGTAGCGCATGAAGGCCGCCGAATGGCAGTTCAGGCAGTAGTTGACGAACAGCTTGGCGCCGTTCTGCAGCGAGGCCACGTCGGTGGTCTTGTTGGGCGCCTTGTCCCAGGCAAGGCCGCCGGATTCGGCCGATGCGGCTGCGGAGAAGGTCAGGCCCAATGCCAGGCTCACGAGCGCGAGCCAGCCGGAAATGCTTTTCTTCATCGTGTTTCTCTCAAGCTCTCTTGGGCTTTTCAATGGGCGGCGAAGGTCACGCGGTCGGGCACGGTCTTGAACTCGCCCTTGCTGCTCCACCAGGGCATGAGCAGGAAGAAACCGAAGTAGAACAGCGTGCCGATCTGCGAGATGGTCTGCGCGATGTCCAGCACGAACGAACCGATGACCAGGTTGCCCCAGACGCCAGGCGCCTGGATGCCCAGGTAGCCCAGGATCAGGAAGAAGAACACGAAGACGCCGTAGACATACTTATGCCAGCTCGGGCGATAGCGGATCGACTTGACTTCGCTCTTGTCCAGCCACGGCAGGAAGAACAGGATGATGACCGAGCCGCCCATCACCAGCACGCCCCAGAACTTGGCGTCGAAGGCCTTGAGCAGGAAGATGGCGACCGCCGCGACCACGACGAGCGCGATCTTCAGTGCCGTGCTCGACCTGCCCTTGACGAAGTTGAACACCGCGGCCAGCGCGATGATCAGCGCGAACACGTTCACCATGTCGTCGGTGGTTGCACGCAGCATCGAATAGAACGGCGTGAAGTACCAGACCGGCGCGATGTGGTTCGGCGTCTTGAGCGAATCGGCCGGAATGAAGTTGTTGTATTCGAGGAAGTACCCACCCGCTTCCGGCGCGAAGAAGATCACGGCCGAGAAGATCGTGAGGAATACCACCACGCCAAAGATGTCGTGCACCGTGTAGTACGGGTGCGACGGAATGCCGTCGAGCGGATGGCCGTCGGGACCGCGGTTGGCCTTGATCTCGATGCCGTCGGGGTTGTTGGAACCCACTTCGTGCAGCGCGATCAGGTGAGCCACCACGAGGCCGAGCAATACGAGCGGCACGGCAATGACGTGGAAGCTGAAGAAGCGGTTGAGCGTGGCATCGCTCACCACGTAGTCGCCGCGAATCAGAAGCGCCAGGTCAGGACCGACGAACGGAATGGCGGCGAACAGGTTCACGATCACCTGGGCGCCCCAGTAGCTCATCTGGCCCCAGGGCAGCAGGTAGCCCATGAAAGCCTCGGCCATCAGGCACAGGAAGATCGCGCAGCCGAAGACCCAGATCAGCTCGCGGGGCTTCCGGTAGCTGCCGTACATGAGGCCGCGGAACATGTGCAGGTACACCACGATGAAGAACGCAGAGGCGCCCGTCGAGTGGATGTAGCGGATGAGCCAGCCCCAAGGCACGTCGCGCATGATGTACTCGACCGAAGCGAACGCCTGGTTCGCATCGGGCTTGTAGTGCATCACGAGGAAGATGCCGGTCACGATCTGGATCACGAGGACCAGCATCGCGAGCGAGCCGAAGATGTACCAGAAGTTGAAGTTCTTCGGCGCGTAGTACTTGCCCCACTGGTCGTTCCAGAGCTTGGTCAGCGGGAAGCGGTTGTCGACCCAGTTGAGAAGCTTTTCGCCCGCGGGCGCGTTGGGGGAAATTTCGTGGAATTCAGCCATGTTCTTCTTCTGCCTCAGGCCTTCTTGGAGTCTTCGCCGATCAGGAGCTTGGTTTCCGACAGGTACATGTGCGGGGGCACAGGCAGGTTGTCGGGCGCGGGCTTGTTCTTGAAGACGCGGCCGGCCAGGTCGAACGTGGAACCGTGGCAAGGGCACAGGAAGCCGCCTTCCCAGTCGTTGGGCAGCGAAGGCTGCGGCCCGGCCTGGAAGCGGTCGATCGGAGAGCAGCCGAGATGGGTGCAGATGCCCACCACCACCAGCACGTCGGGCTTGATCGAACGATGTCCGTTCTGCGCGTACTTGGGGGTGAATTCATCCGGGTGCCGCTTGGAAAGCGGATCGGCCAGCTGACCATCGAGCTTGGCCAGTTCGGCGACCTGCTCAGGCGTGCGCTTGAGGATCCATACCGGCTTGCCGCGCCATTCGACGGTGATCTTCTCGCCGACCTTGAGGCCGCCGATGTCCACTTCGACCGCGGCGCCTGCGGCTTTGGCCTTCTCGGAAGGCTGGAACGTACTCACGAAGGGAATCGCGGTGGCCACGCCTCCCGCTACGCCGGCACAGCTGGATGCGATCAACCACGTCCGCTTGCTTGTGTCGATCCGGGCGGAGCCGGAGGTCATGTCACTCATGGGGATCCTCTAAGTCTTCTTCGCTGGAGCAGGGTCAACCGGCGATTGTAGCTGGCTGTTGCGCGCATATTCAACGGCGCCGGCCGGGGCGTGTGCGAATGCGCCCTCGGCCTCTCTCCAAAGGTCAATTAAGAACAATGAATTAATTTCGATTTAAAAGACATTTCGACACAAGGAATTGCACGCGCACCGGTTGTAAAAAAGGCTAACTTAGTTGCGGCACACTTCGCTAGCTGCTAATCTTGATCCATTGTCAATTGCTAAATACGAGGATGTCCGCCATGAAAATTAAGCCATTGGTTTCAGCAGCTTTTATTGCCACCGTGGGTATTTCTTCTGCGCTGGCTCAAAATCCGCCCCAGAATCCGCCCCCCGTTCAAACGCCGGGTCCGCAGCCGGCCAGTGCGACCGGTGCAGCCAATTCCTCGTTCGGCCGCATCACGGCCAATCAAGCCGGCGGCGTCGCCGCGAGCGTCGGGCTGGCAGCTGCCATTGGGAGCGGCAACGGCGGAAACAGCGGCGGCGGCAGCGGTACGGGTGGCACGAGCGGCACTGGCGGCACGGGCACCACCGGCACGAATTAATCGTGCGGGCCCTCCTCCCGGGAGGGCATTCGCTGAAAGCTCCGCGCGTTGGTCTCGCCACGCGACTTATTGAATGCTGTCTTTTGTCGGCATTTCTTTTGGGCGTTGGCGGTTGTTCTTCCGGGTCTTCAGCCATGCTGGCTACGGCGCGTCATATCTATGGCGGCGGCGCAGCAACACCCGAACCTGTATTCAATTCGAATTACCGTTACCTGCGTGTAATCGTCGGCGGCCAGACCGTCTACATGGTCCTCGGCTATATCGACAAGCGCCCTGAAGGCGCTGTCGAGGTCTGGTACAGCAATGCCGGCGAAGTCGTCAGGCTGCTCGACGGGCGCATTGTCGGAACGACCGGCCTCACTACCGACTGGCGCGAAGTGCGCTTTTCAAGGCTGCCGGCGTGGTCCGAGGCCGTGAACGCCTCACAACCGAAGACCTTCGAGCGCGAGCGCGACATGATGCCGGGCTACCGGTTCGGCATTCGAGACGAGATCGTCCAGACGCCCATTGCCGCGCCGCAGCAAGCCGCCGTGGCGGGCACGGCTGCCGCGTCCTTGCGCTGGTACGAGGAACGCAGCGTTTCGCGCCCTTCGAGCGCCTCGCTGCCTCCCGCGCGCTTCGGCGTTTCGCAGGCCGGCGGCACGCCCCGGGTCGTTTATTCAGAGCAATGTATTTCCAATGACCTGTGTATGAGCTTCGAGCAGTGGACGACTTCCCCCCCAGCACCCGTCGCAGCGGCGAGCGCTGGTACATGAGCAGTTTGCTTCCCCGTGGCTTTCGCAGACATCCCTGGCCTCTTCGCGCAGCGGTGGCCTGCGCGCTGGCCGCGAGTTGCGCCGCCGGGGCCCAGCCCCTCGGCAGCAGCCCCGTCGACAACAAGACACCGGCCAACGACGCCGACATCCGTCCCGGCGAGCGGCTCAGCGCCTGGCTGCTGCGCCAACCGGCCGAGACTGCGGCGCCCGGCCTCGCATGGCGCGTTCCGCAGGAGCGCCTGGCACAGCAATTTCTGAAGAACCAGCTGCTGCTGAGGCTCGACGCCGCCAGCCGACGCGCGCGCCGCGAGCAACAGGGCCAGCGCCAGCAGCTGATCAAATGGCTGCAAGGCCTTCCCGTGACCGGCCGGGTCGCGCTCGGCATCGTGGACCCGCGCTGGCTCGAAGCGCACCCGGAAGAAGATCCGGTGCTGAAAGCCGGCCAGCAATTGGTCGCGCCTCCGCCCGTGCTGAAGACGATTTCGGTCGTGCAGCCCGACGGCCGACTGTGCCAGGTGGTCCACGAAGCGGGGCGCACGGCATGGGACTACGTGGCAGCCTGCGATCCCGAAGGCAACCACGACTGGGCCTGGGTCGCGCAGCCCGACGGTCGCATCGCCCGCGTGGGTGTCGCGGGATGGACCGCACACCCCTCCGACGAGCCGGCCCCGGGCGCATGGGTCTGGGCAGCGCCCCGAGGCATGGATGACCTGAACGCGATTTCCGAGGGCTTGATCAAGTTTCTGGCGACGCAAGGGCCGTCGCCACAAGGCGGCACCGCAATCGCGGGAGCGCCCGTTGCGGCCGCACCCGTTGCCGTCCCTGCGGCCATCGCCGCAGCCCCTTCGCCCGACATCCCGCCCACGCTCCCGCCACCAGCCGATGCCTTCGCGCCAACCGCCATCTCGGTGCGTCCCGAGGCGGCGCCGCAATACCGCGCGCTCCAGTCCAGCGGCAACGATTGGGGCGAGACCGGCTTGCTGCAGACGCCCACTGCCCGCATGGGCCAGGCGGGAGACATGCGCACTTCCCTCACGCATGTCTCGCCCTACACACGGCTGAACGTGATGTTCCAGCCGCTCGATTGGCTCGAGGCCGGATTCCGCTACACCTCCGTCAGCAACCGGATCTACGGCATCGGCCTCAGCAACCAAGGCTACAAGGACAAGAGCATCGACCTCAAGGCGCGGCTGTGGAAAGAGTCGGCCTACCTTCCTGAAGTGGCCCTGGGCTTTCGCGACATCGGTGGTACCGGCCTCTTTTCCTCCGAGTACCTGGTGGCAAGCAAGCGCCACGGCGACCTGGATTTCAGCCTCGGCATTGGCTGGGGCTACATGGGAAGCAGCGGGAACATCGGCAACCCCTTCAACGCGCTGAGCAGTCGCTTCAAGACGCGCGTCAGCGAGACCACGTGGGGCGGCGCCAACTTCGGCCGGCTCTTTCGCGGACCGGCCGCGCTCTTTGGCGGAGTGCAATGGCGCACACCATGGGACCCGCTGACGCTGAAGCTCGAGTACGAAGGCAACGACTACAAGAACGAGCCGCTCAACAACAGCCAGCCGCAGCGCACGCCCTTCAACATCGGCCTGGAGTACCGCTACGCCCCGGGCGTGACCTTCTCGGCCGGCTTCGAGCGCGGAAACAAGGTAATGGTCGGCCTCACGCTGCAGACCAACCTTGCCACGATGCAGATGCCCAAGACGGCAGATGCGCCGATGCCGCGCTTTTCGCCGACGCCTCCCGCCACGTCGCCGGGCTGGGCGGCAACCGCCGCCGATATCGAAAGCCGCACCGACTGGACCGTTCAGCGCATTGCGCCGCAGGGCCCGATGCTGCATGTGTGGATCACCGAAAGCGCCACCGTTTACCGGACGGCCCGCGTCGAGCAGATCATTGCCGTGCTGCATCGCGATGCGCCGGCTTCGATCAAGAATTTTGTTCTGCACTATTCGGAGCGGGGCCTGGCGCTGCACGCGCAGGTGGTCGACCGGAACGAATGGGTCACGGCGCACTACCAGGCACAGGCACCAAGCGAAGCGCGCGCCGCCAGCCAGCGCGACTACGCGCCCCCGCCGCTCGGAGCCGACGATCCAGTCCTCCAGGTTGCGAAAGGCGGAAGCGGCACTTCAGCTGCCAAGGATGCCGCGCCGGTCGACAAAGCCCTGGCGCCATGGGAGCGCCAAGTCCAGAAGTTCACCTTTGGCCTCACGCCGAGCCTCGGGCAGATCCTTGGCGGCCCCAACTCGTTCCTGCTTTACCAGATCGGCGTGCAAGCGGTTGCCGAATACCGCTTCACACCAAGCACCTGGGTCAACGGTGCGTTGAACCTGCGCCTCGTCGACAACTTCGACAAGTTCACCTACACGGCGCCGAGCAATCTGCCGCGCGTGCGAACCTATCAGCGCGAGTACGTCACCTCGAAGCGGCTGACCATGCCGGTGCTGCAGCTGACCCACGTCGGCCGGCTGACGGACAACCAGTACTACAGCGTGTACGGCGGTGCACTGGAGAGCATGTATGCAGGCGTCGGCGCGGAATGGCTCTATCGCCCGTGGCGCAGCCGAATGGCGATTGGCGTCGACTTCAACCACGTGCGGCAACGCGACTTCGAACAGGACTTTGGCCTGCGCGACTACAAGGTCAATACCGGCCACGCAACGCTTTACTGGGACACCGGCTGGAACGGTGTGCTGGCCAAGATCAGCGCGGGACAGTACCTAGCGGGCGATCGCGGGGTCACCATCGACATCAGCCGCCGCTTCGACAATGGCGTGGTGCTCGGTGCCTATGTGACCAAGACGAATGTGTCGGCCAGGCAGTTCGGCGAAGGCAGCTTCGACAAGGGCATCTATCTTTCCGTGCCCTTCGACGCACTGCTGCCGCGCTCGAACAAGTTCACCGCCAACTTTGCATGGGCGCCTCTGGTGCGCGACGGCGGCGCGCGGCTGGCCCGTATTCACCCGCTCTACGAGATGACGTCGGCGCGCGACCCGAGCGCGTACAAGTTCGAGCCGCCCCCCAGCGGCAGCCCGAGGGCGGGAGACAACATCCTGAACTTCGAAGGCCCACGCTGATCTTGAACGATTGCGCCCGGGTCGCCGGCACGCAATCGCTCAAAGCGAAAGCTCGCGAAGGATGCTCAGCGCGCCTGCGCGGCGGCGGCATTGGCGCCGCGCATGATGACGAACAGCCAGCCGATCATCACCGCCGCCATGCAGGCAAAGCCCAGCGTCATGGCGTTGATGGTCTGGATGTAGGAGATCGGCGGCTTGGCCACCAGCATGCAGGCTGTAAACACCAGCGCGCCAAGCATCGAGCACCACAGCAGAGCCCCAGGCCGCGCAGCCGCCCTGAAACCCGTTCGGAGGCACATCGTGAGGCCGAAGATCGCAGGCGCGTAGAAGAACGGCGAAAAATCCATCCCGCCGTAGTTCTTGCCAAACGCCAGCACCACCAGGTAAGGCCCGAGCAGGCCCAGCAGCACGCCGCCGATCTCGGCCACCACAAAGCCGAAGATCACGAACTTGATGAAGAGGCGAAATGCATCTTTCCGTCCCTCGGAGTTCCAGCCGGCCGCCAGCTTCGGCAAGATGTAGTAGCCCAGCGCAAGCAGTACGTACTGCATCGGCAGCAGGAAGGTGATGTAGATCTTCAGCAGGCCGCCTTGCACGGAGTCTGCCGAGGACCCCAGCAGCAAGATCGCGCCTCCCGTCATGATCCAGCTCATGAGCTGCGAAAGACTGGCCTTCCAGCCGTAGCTGGCGGCTTCCCTCACGGTCAGTGCCTCGGCACCGGCAGGCGCCGGCAGCGGCGCGATCACGCTTTTCAGTGTCTTGGCGACCAACAAGGCAAAAGGCAGCTGGAGCAGCGAGATCCACAACAGCGCCTGCGTCCACGTGGCCGGCTTCGCCCCGATCAGGACCGCCACGTAGCCGATGCTGATCAAGACGCCGGAAATGCAGAGGACCAGGTATCGGCGCCCCACGAGCAGGACGCTGCGGGAGATCCAGAAGATTTCGTAGCCCAGGATGAGCGCAACGCCGGCCCAGCGCAGCGGCCCGGGGAAGCTCGTGAACTGCCAGGCCGCAAAGCCCGCCAATGAGACGGCAAGCACCAAGGCCCAACTCCACCAGGCGGCGGACCGATCGGCGTAGTGGCGCTTGATCAGCAGCGGCTCATGGACCACCGCGGTATGCAGGATGTACTGGAAGCTGGCAATCGCCAAAAACGCAGACGCAATTCCGAAATCGGAAGGCGACAGCGCCCGCGCGAGCGCAAAGCTCAGCAGCAGCTGGCTCGCGCTATAGATGCATTGGTCTGCAACGGCATAGATCGGACCACCGAGGCGTTTACGAATGCCGGATGCCATCCCCTAGTCCGCGACGGAAAACAGCACCGGATAGGAAGACGCCTTGGCAGCGACGCCTCCCTCCACCGGATTGCCGCAGCTCCCGTGATGCAGCTGCGGAAAGAAGTCGACCCGCGTGCACTTCTTGCCCTTGGCTGCAGGAATCACCACGTTCTGATCGGAGTTTTGCGTCCACACCACGTGCAGCAAGGTCGTTCCGCGGCTCAGCACCAGCTTGTTCAGGCTCCCGTTGCTGTCGTATGAAACCTTCTTCGAAGTCCGTGCGATCTTGAGGAATTCGGTCAGGCTCGAAAAGGCTTCCTTCTTCTCACCGGCCTTCGACTTGAGCCCGAAGTTGTCTTCTCGGGAAACGACAGAGGTTCCCCGGTCCTTCCAGGCATAGAGATTCAAGAGCTTGATGCCCGCGGCCACGTTGGTCAGGTACTCACGCAGGACGAGCGCTGCCTGGGTGTTGCGGTCCCTGACCGGCAGGTACGACGCATAGCCCCATTCCGAGGCAACGATGCCGACCTTGCCGAGCTGCAGTTGATCCAGCTTGGCGCGCAGTTTTCCGTAGTCGGCGATGGCCGTTTCCGGAACCGAGCGGTAGGGGTGGATCGATATGTCCGTCAGGCAATTGGCCTTGGCTCCGGACACGAAGGCATTCTCGAGTTGCGGCGGCACTTGCCCCTGGTTGAAAGGAAGCTTCGCAAAGCCGAACCCCATGACGATCTTCGGCGGGTTCTTCAGTTGCGCGATGCTGTTGCAAAACTCCGCGGTCGCGGTTTCGAAGTTCGAAAAAAGCGCCGGATTCAGAAAGGTCTTGTAGTCGGGCTCGTTCCACAGTTCCCACACCGCCACGTCGGCGGTGTGCGCGTTCATGAATTCGGCGGCAAAGTTGGCGAACAGCTTTTCCCTTTGGCCTCCGCCTAGGTCCGAGGGCTCGTGGCCCCAGATCTCCCGCCCGCCGAACAACGTCACGATGGCATCGAGCCTCGCATTGCGCACGCGCCGGATCAGCTTGGAGTAGTCGATCTGCCCGGGGTTGACGCTCTTAAGCGGCGGCCGCACGCCGAATCGGACGAACTCGAAGCCCGCCGCCCGGATTTCGTTCAGGTCTTCGTCCGAGATGTCGCTCGGATCGATCTGCACGCTCAGCGCCGTCGGGTAGTCGGTGTTCAGCTCGCTGATGCCGCGCGCCTGAGCCGCGCAGGAAAGAGCCGCGAGGGCCGAGGCAGCGCAGAGCAGCTTGCAAGCACCCAACATGCGCTTCGAGGCAGGGGCGAGGGATGAAAACTTCATCATCAAAGAACTGACTCCTTGTACAAATCGACGATGGCGGAGTTCATCCGGTCGGCGGTGTATTTCTTCTCGAAGATCTCGCGGCCGGCGCGCCCCATCCGGACCATGTCTGCATCGGAGATCTGGTCGATCTCGCGCAGCATTTCGTCCAGGCGAGCAAGCGGAAACAGCCGTCCGCTGCGGGTGTCTTCGACGATGTCGATGAGACCGCCCACCGCAGATGCAAACACCGGCTTGCTCCGCGCCATGGCTTCGACGGCGACGAGGCCGAAGCCCTCCCATCTGGAGGGAACGATGATCGCGTCGCAAGACCTGTAGGCGGCGTCGAGTTCGTCCTTCTCGAGCCATCCCTTGAACTCGATGTCCTCGGATTGGACGAGAGAGAGATCGTTTCGAACGGCGCCGCCGACGACGACCAGTTTGAAATTGGGCCGAACCCGTGCATACGACTCGAGCAGTGCGTCGATGCCTTTTTGCCGGTCCAGCCGACCCACGAACAAGATTCGCCGGGTGTGCGGCAGATGCCTGGGAACGGCGCCCTGCTCTAGCAGAGCCGCCGCCGGAGTGATCCCGTTCGGAATGCACCTGCAGCGCTTGATGCCGAACTTTTCCGCAATGCGCAGCTCATGGTCGCTGATGCAGATGATGGCGTCGCTCCAATACGAAAGGAGCCATTCGACCCATCGATAGATCGACTTCTTGTACGAAGGGCCGATCTGGTCGAAAGCCCATCCGTGGGAGCAATAGACGATCTTCGTCTCTTGCGGCACCTGGCCGAGCAGCGCCATTGCGCGCACGATGCCGCCCGCGATCGAGCTGTGCAGATGAAGCACCGAAGGACGTTCCGTCCGGATGATCTTTCGTACTTCGGCCGCATAGGTCGCGAGGGCCAGCGGACTGCGCGCCGTGGGGACCACGTGGGTGTCCTGCGAGCTCAGCCAATCCACCGGCCCGGGAAGAATGAACTTCGCCTGGCTGATCACCGGAGAGTTCTGCTGGAAACCGGAGACCATCCGAAGATAGGTTTCCAGCCCGCCCTTGAGTGTTTCGGCAATGTGCAAGATTTTCACGGCCCGCTCCCTCAAATCAAGGCATGAATTCCGGCAACTACTTCGCCTCTCAGAAGGTCGAGTGTTTGCCGGTCCGGAGTTTTTTCGTTCAACACGCCCAGCACCGACGCTTCGAGTTTTTCGACGTGGGGCGACAAATCGAACAGGTAGCGCTTTCGCTTGGTCAATTCGAAGAACGATTCGACCTTTTTGTCCCAGTTCATCCCTATGGATGGAATGTTCAGGCTGTAGGCAACGATGTTTGCGTGGAGCCGGTGGGCCACGATGCAGGAACAGGCGCTGATCAACGAAACGAGTTCATCGGGGTGCCGAGGCACGAGAAAACCTGATTTCAGTGCCCCGGCTTCGGAAGAAATCTCGCTCAACACCTTGTTGTCTTCAGATGCGCCGTTGGTGAAATAGAGCACCCGCTTTCCCTGTGCGTGCAGGGATGCGGCCAGTGTCGAAAAAAACCGGGCTGACTGGGTCGAATTGGAGTTGGCGTATTCGGAATTCATGACAAGGGCATCGAGGCTGCTGACGCAAATGCCGATGTCCCAGCTTTTTTCCGGCGAGAGCTCTTCAGAGAACGCGTCGGCGCAAACAAGGGCAGGATCGGGAACGACCCGTATGCTGCCTCTCGGAATTCTGAAATGCGTGTGCAGGTTGCTTGCCGAATCCTTGTCGCGCGTCGCGTAGAAAACGGGCCTCGCATTCTTGAGGAAACGCTTGATGAGGAAACGGCCCCAAAAGGACCACTTGGCCGTGACCCCGACCGAAACGATCACCACGCGCTTGCCGCGCAGCAACCTGCTCAAGAAATACAGCTTGGCCGGAAAGTTGAGGGCCACGTCGCAAAAGAGTTGGCCGCCGCCAATAACGATCAGATCCGCGTCGCTGACGGCGGCCTTCCAGTTTTTCCGCCACGCAAGAAAGTAGCCCTTGAGGCAATACAGAAAGACGATCAGCGACCGCAGCACCGACGGCAGCTTTGCAAAAACCTCGAATGCGCCCCCGCCGCGCAAGTTTTCTTCCTGAAAGCCGACGCGGCCGGCAATGTCCAGGAATTCGATGTTGGCTTGCGGATATTTCAGGGCGGCAATATGGGCCAGGGATGCGGCAATGACCCCGTCGCCGAGGTTGTCGCTGAAGGGCACTGCGCAGATCAGGATCTTTTTCATCGCTGACCTGGCTTCACCGTGAACCATGGCCGACGGCCACTACCCAGATGGTTCTGATGAAGATGCCGATATCCCCGCCCACGGACAGCGTCTCCACGTAGCTGACATCCAAAGCCACGCGTTTCTTGTAGCTGAGCTGGTTGCGTCCGCTTACCTGCCAGAGCCCGGTGATCCCGGGCCGCACGGCGCAATAGAACGACCAATCGGCGCCATACAAGCCCTTCTGATCCAGCATGCAGGGCCGGGGGCCCACAAGGCTCATGTCGCCCACGAGCACGTTCCAGAACTGCGGCAGTTCGTCCAGGCTGGTCTTGCGGATGAACTTGCCGAAGCGCGTGATGCGCGGGTCGTTCTCGAGCTTTTGATAATCGTCCCACTGCTGGCGCGCCACGGGGTCGTTCTTGAGGTGCTCCTCGAGGATCTCGGCCGAGTTCGGCAGCATCGAGCGGAACTTGTAGAACTTGAACACGCGGCCGCCCCGCCCGAAGCGCGGCTGCGAATACAAGACCGGTGCGCCGGAACTGATGAATACGCCGACGGCGATCACCACGTAAAGCCAGCCGAAAACGAAGAAAAAGAACAACGACGCACTGATGTCGACGGCTCTTTTCCCGGCTCGCAGCATGGCCGGATGACGAACTCTGACCCATTCCAGTTCATCCGCGATTCCGCTTCGAGCCTCTTCGCCCCCTGGAACCATGGACTCCTCGCGAGAGAAATTGGTCATATGCACGCCCCGTTTTCGCATTTGTAGCGAAGGCGAATTTCTAGGTTGAGAACTCTCATTGCAGGAGTACCTTTCGTCTTACAAGCAGCGCTTGCCCCATTCAGGGTTCCGTGGCACGTGACAACCCATGCCAAACCTGAAAGCGGTTTGGCAAACGGAGCCTTGAAGGTTGCAGCGCGGTATATCAGCGCGCCAGCGGAGCGATTGAAATACCTAATACAAAAGAATGACGCACTGTGTCGTAGACCTTTTTTATTAGCATTTAATCGAGCACCGAATTAGTGCGGCGCGTGACAATTATCACAAACTGACTGAATTTTCTCAGAATCCCGGCTACAGCCTAGGTGGTATCCCTGTTGTTTTTATATTTATAGTGTGTGTAACGGTAACCACCGTATTTATAGCCATTGCTCCCCGCATGTCGCCGCGATAAGTCCATAGCATTCAAAATTACGCCATTTGCCGTACAACCTGCGTGCGCCAATCGCCTGACGCTCTCATTCAATTCGCCGAGCTGGGTCTTTTCTGCTCGGGCTACGAGAAGCAAGGAACTCGCCAGCGGCGCTACCGATGCGGTGTCCGCAGCCACCAGCACCGGCGCAGTGTCGATAATCACAAGGTCGTAATCTGGCGAAAGTTTTTGCAAGATCTGGGCGAAGGAATCGCTTAGTAGCAATTCCGCCGGATTGGGTGGGAGCATTCCGGTCGTGATGACGTCCAGATTCGGCAAGACCGATGGGCGAACGGCCTTTTCGTAGCTCAGCGTGCCCGCAATCAACTCCGAGAGACCCGATGAACGCGACATTGAGAAAAATTGATTAACCCGCCCCTTACGCAAATCGGCGTCAATCAAAAGTACCTTTTTGCCTGCCGCAGCGGTGATTGCCGCGAAATTGACGGAGACAAAAGTTTTCCCGACCCCCGGTGTCGCACCTGAAATGAGCAGGCGATTGTTGGCCGCTTCCAGCATGGCGAATTGCAGAGCCGTACGCAGGCTGCGCAAGCTTTCGACCGCCGGGTCTTCCGAATGCTGGAGCGCGAGGATGTGCACGCCCGCCGCCCTGTTTTCGATGTTCCTGTCGATCGTGCGTTGCGCGGGGCTCAGCGGAACGCTGCTGTAGACGTTGAGCCCCGTGTGCATTTCGATTTCGCTCGGATTGCGGATGCCGCCGAAGAGCGAGTTCTTGGCAATCGCGGCGGCGGCACCCGCCATGAGCCCCAGGAGCAGCGCCACGGCAATGATCAGCGGTCTCTTGGGCCACACGGGCTCCTCGGGAACGATGGCTTCGTCAAGCAGGCGCACGTTGCCAACCTTGCCTTCCTTGGCCAGCCGCATCTGCAGTGAGCTGTTGAGCAGCGACACGTAGAGGTCGGTGTTGACCTTGATGTCGCGCTGCATCTGCACGGTGTTCTGCTGCAGCAGCGGCATTTTCCGGATGCGTGAATCGACCGAAGCGATTTCGCCCTTCCAGGCGGAGATCTGCGTGTCCAGCGTGAGGATGGCGGGATGCTTGTCCGTGAAGCGCGCCGAGAGTTCGCGACGCTTCTGTTGCGCCTCCAGCAGCTTGGACTGCAGGTCGACGGTCTGGGTCAGCGCGTTCTTGGCTTCGTCGTCCAGGCTGACCGTGCCGTTCTCGTTTCTGTAGCGGTTGTACAAGTCCTCCGATTGCTCGAGCTGCTTCTTGAACTGGGGCAGCGCGGTGTCGAGGAAGCCCAGGGTCTTCTCGGCCTCGGCAGCCTTGCGCTCGATGTTCTGGCGCACGTAGAGGCGCCCGATCTCGTTGAGGAGTTGCGTCAGCTTTTCAGGGCTCGGGCTCTTCCAGCCCACGTCGAGCACGCCCGACTGCTTGCCTTTCTCGACGACCTTGAGGTTGTCCTGAAGCGTCAGGAGCGTCAGTTGCTTCGAATAGCGCACGAGTTGGAACTGCGCGCCCGGCTTGGCGCTGATGGCGCTCACCAGCAGCCGGAGATTGCCGCTCGGCAAGTTAGCGAGCAGCGGGGTTCCCACGGTGCCCTTGAGCGGTGCCTTGAGTTCGGGGTTGGCCAGCTCGTAGCGGTTGTCGGGCCCGACAGTCAGGGTGAATTGCTTTTCCTCGAAGTCGGCCGGCACGTCGAACTGGGGAACCATGATCTTCTCGGTTCCGGTCACGTAACCTGCAAGGCCCATGAAGCCGGGTTCCGACAGATCGGTGGCGCGCCGGGCCAGCCAGCTGCCCACGACAGGCGCATAGCGGGGCACGGCGCTGATGTACAGCTTGGTGTTCTCCACCGCCTGGCCAAGGATGGCGCGCGACTTGATGATCTCGATTTCACCCGCTGCCGGCGTCTTCACGCTCAGCAGCGACGATGCAGCGTCGCCCAGGAAACTGCCGGCCGAATTGCCGGAGTCCTCGACCTGCACGGCCACGTTGGTTTCGTACATGGGTTTGCCGAAGAAGGCATAGGCCACACCCAGCAACAGCATCACGCCAACCACGATGGCAATGAGCCAGCGGTTGTCGATCAGGATGTCCAGGTACTCGACGAGGCTGAATTTTTTTTCGCTTTCGTCTTCCAGCGCGGGCATCGGCAGGGCGGCTTGCTGGGATGCGTTCATGTGGGTTGCTGCTCAGGTTTCGTAATTTTCAGAATGCGGTCGATCCATGTCCCGGCGCCCACGTCGATGAGCGATAAGGCATGCGCGAAAGCCGCCTCGTCTTGCCGATAGGGATCGGGCACGTCCTGCTTGGCGGCCTCGGCAATGCGAAAGACCTTGCCGCGCACAAATGGGTAGGTCGACTCCAGGTGGCGGCGCTGCTCCATGTCCATGACCAGGATCAGGTCCGCTTGCCGGCACAACAACTGGCTGACCTGCTGCGCGACGTGGCCCGAAATGTCGATGCCGCGCGCCCGCATGAGCTTTTGCGCCATGGCATCGGCCGGCTTGCCCACGAGCGCGCCGGTTCCAGCGGACACCACGCGAAGATGCGGCAGGCCCGCGGCCAAGATGCCCTCCGCCATAGGGCTTCGGCAGATGTTGCCAATGCAGACTGTCAGGATCGTTTTCATCTGTGGCGGCTCCAGACTTCGTCGCCCGCATTGATGACCTGGGCGGCCGGCAGGATCAGGCTTGCCAGGCGGTTCCAGGTGACGAGCGGCACGGAATCGATGTAGACCACGTCGCGCGGCTGCAGCGGAAAGCGCTCCGCCAGCCCCAGTGCGGCCGGATTCCTGGCGTTCAGGTGGAAGATGGCCGGCAAGCCCCTGCCGTTGTTGCGGATGACGTAGATCTGGCCCGTGTGGGCCGAATTCAGGTTGGGGCCGCCCGCCTCACCCAGCGCCTCGTTGAGGGTGAGCCGTCCGTTGTGCATGAGCAGCGCCGAGGGCCGCGCGATTTCGCCCATCACGAATACCTTGCTCTCATCGCGGTGCCGCACCTGGATCATGTCGCCATTGCGCAGCGGAATGCGGCTGGCGTCGGCCCCCAATTCCTGGAGGTTGGGCAGGTTGATGAGCGTGGTCTTGTCACCGCGCGTCAGCGTAACGAAAGAGCGGTCCCCGTTGGCGGTGATGCCGCCCGCGCGGCTGATGGCCTCTGCCAGCGTCATCGGCACGTCGGTGAAGATCTGCAGCCCGGGGTTGCGCACCTCGCCTTCGACGAACGCGCGCCGACTTCTGAAGGACTGGATGCGGACCGTCACCTGCGGGTCCTTGATGTACGCGGCAATGCGGCGCGCGATGAGGTCGGAGGCCTCGATTTCGGTCAGGCCCTGGAGCTTGACGCGGCCGATATAGGGAAAGGTGATCTGCCCGTCCGCACCGACGATGAAGCCGGGCGCCACGCTGATGCCGGTCGGGTCGGCCTGTTGCGTGATCACCGCGCCCGCGTTGGGCAGCAGTTCCGGATGGTCGTAGACGATCACGCCCACCACGTCACTGGGCCCGATGGTGTAGACCGGCGCTTCGCCGAAGAGCGACTTCACTTCCGGCGAAACGGAGGCCGGCTGCGCCTCTGCCATCGCACGGATGAGCGCAGGCGAAATGGAGGTGATGACCCCATCCGGTGCGCCATCGGCAGGCAGGTACTGGAACTCCGGTGGCAGGCTTTGGTCTGCCTCATAGGCACCCACAGAACTGAAGCCCGGGGCGCAGCCCTGCAGCAATAGCGCGCCCATTAGGGCAAAACCCCACCCCATCGGGTACACGAAGCGTGTCAAATTGATCCCCATTGCACTTATTGGTTTTCGGCAACCGCGATTTCATATGCAAGGCCCGAGCCCACTTCGTATATGGGCTGAACCTTTTTGCCGCGGTTCGTCAAAGCAAGCCTGCACATGAACGGCAGACGGGCTCGACCGAATTGTCGCTGCCGCCGCCGTGCCCGCTTTCAGTGCAATAGATGCAAAAAATGTTTCTGTTTGACAATCAACCCTGCAAGGCAAATGGTTATGTCAAAGTTCAATAGTCGCACCCTCTTTTTCATTGAGGACGGAAGCTTTGATTGCACCGGCAACGGCAGGCGCACCGATTTGCAAATGTGAACTATTAATTGACAGTCCAATTTAGCCGATTGTGGCGCTGAAGCTACATAAGAGGATCGCAAACTACTTTGCGAAAAGGCTCGCTCTTTTGTAAGTACTTGTGTATTCAGTTCGGTGCGCGAGCCGGCTCGCGGGCCTGAAGCAGGTCAGACCGGGTAAACGGCCGCTCGATGCCGGCCATCCAGACCGCAAGTCTTTCCATCGCGTACTGTGTAGGTGCAGGGCGCCCCACTATGAAAAACAATAGCGGCAACACCAAACCCAGGGCGAGCCAACGCGGAGTGCGCACTTTCAGGTGACGGTGCCACTGTAGCCTCAGGAAGCTCGTGCTTGCCAAGGTTCCTAGCGCGGCACCTGCGGCAACTTCCGCCGTGGAGTGGACTTCGAGCGCCAGGCGCGAGGCACCGATAAACACGGCCCATACCCATCCGAATGCGGCGGCAGACACGCGCACGAATGGTGCGCAGCGCAACGCCACAAGCCAGAAAACGACGGGCCAGACACTGGTCGCCAATGCGGTATGCCCGCTGAAGCCAGTGAAATCGAAACGGGCGCTGCCAATTCCCCAACCCATGAACGCGAGCTTGGACAGCATCACGACAAGGCCACACGCGCCAAATAGCAGCACCCAATGCACCGCCGCCGGGCGTGTGCCGCGATCGATTGCAAGCCAAATTGCTACACCAAATGCGGCTGGCAAAAGAAAGCCGCTGTCACCAAAGCCGGTGGCAATTAACCAGAAACTATTCATTTACTTGAAAGAGATTGCACGCCTTTATTGGTGCGCGGGCGCCGATTGATCAGGTCCTATTAAAAGGAGAGCATCGGCAAAAGAAAGCTTTCGCATTACGCAGCAGCAGTTTACAGTCGCTGGGTCCGCGGATTCCGCAGGCATACTGGCGGCAGTTCAACACGCCTACTCTTGGAGCCTATTGAAATCATGAGCATCTTCAGCGAGTTCAAGGAATTTGCCGTCAAGGGCAACGTAATCGATCTCGCGGTGGGCGTGATCATTGGCGCGGCCTTCGGGAAGATCGTCGACTCCCTGGTGGCCGACATCATCATGCCGGTCGTCGGCCTGGTGTTCGGCAAGCTCGATTTCTCGAACCTCTTCGTGGTTCTGGGCAGCGTGCCGGCCGGGGTTCCGGGCACTTTGGCCGACCTCAAGAAGGCTGGGGTTCCGGTGCTCGCCTATGGCAACTTCATTACCATCGCGGTCAATTTCATCATCCTTGCCTTCATCATCTTCATGATGGTCAAGCAGATCAACAAGCTGCGCAAACACCAGGCGGACGCCCCCGCGGCACCGGTGGCGCCGCCGGAGGACATCGCCCTGCTGCGCGAGATCCGCGACAGCCTGAAGCGGCCCTGAAAGCCTCTCTTTTCAGGCGCCCGACAGCTTTCGGGCCATGCGCAGGGCCTCTATAAGGCTCGAGGCGTCGGCCCGGCCGGTGCCTGCGATGTCGAAGGCAGTGCCGTGATCGGGGCTGGTGCGCACCAGTGGCAGGCCCAGCGTCACGTTCACGCCCTTTTCCACGCCAAGGTACTTGACCGGGATCAGGCCCTGGTCGTGGTACATCGCGATCACCACGTCGAACTCACCGCTCCCCGGTATGCCGGCCTTGTCTCGCGCGCGCATGAAAACGGTGTCGGGCGCGTGCGGCCCGTCGGCGTCGATGCCCTCGCCGCGGGCTGCCGCAATGGCCGGCGCGATGATGTCGCGCTCTTCAAACCCGAAGAGACCGCCCTCGCCCGCGTGCGGATTGAGGCCGGCCACACCGATACGCGGTGTCCGCCCAAGCACGCGGTGCAAGGCACTGTGTGTGATGCGCAGTGTCTCCAGCACGCCGGCGAAGCTCACGGCGGTGATCGCGTCGCGCAAGGACATGTGGATGCTCACCAGCACGGTGCGCAACTCGTCGTTGGCCAGCATCATGCGCACGGGCATGCCGTCCACCGCAAGGCCCGCATGCGCGGCGGCTTCGGCCTGCAGCAGCTCGGTATGCCCGGGGTATGGAAAGCCGGCAGCCGCCAGCGCTTCCTTGTGAAGCGGCGCGGTCACGATCGCGGCGATATCGCCTCGCAGGGCAGCCCGCGCGGCCCAGACCACGCAATTGCCAGCCATGCGACCGGCTTCGGCGCTGATCTGGCCGGCCACGATGGCCTTGGGCGGCGCCACCACCTGCAGCACGGGGATGCAGCCCGGCGGCACGGCGGCCGCTTCGGCGATGTGCTCGATTTCGGCCACCGGCCAGGCAGGCAGTCCGGGTTGCGCCAAGGCTTGCGACGCGCGGCGCATGGTTGCCACGTCGCCGGCCACGAAGGTGCCGCGTGTGGCGTCGGGCGCCTGGCGGAAGGCCTTGGCAATGATTTCAGGCCCGATGCCCGCCGGATCGCCCGGCGTGATGACGACAGGAGCGGCGGAAGCGATGGAAGCCTGCCCGTTCATGCGGGGTTGTCGATGTCGATGAACTCATGCTTCAGGCCGAGCTGCGCCGCCACGTGCCCGGCCACGGCCTGCGCGCCATAGCGCTCGGTGGCATGGTGCCCGCAGGCCAGGAAAGCGACACCCATCTCGCGCGCGTAGTGGGCTTGCGGCTCGGAGATCTCCCCGGTAATGAAGGCGTCGGCGCCGGCGGCAATGGCGGCCTCGAAATAGCCTTGGGCGCCGCCCGTGCACCATGCGATGTTCTTGAGGGGCCGGTGCGCCGTGTCCACGAGGGTGACGGGCCGCTTCAGGATCTTTTCCGCATGTGCGGCGAGCTCCTTGGCACTGGCAAAGGCTTCTCCGTTGTCGCGGCCGCCGAGAAAGCCGAGCTCCTGCTCGCCGAAGCGCCCGGTTGAGCCGGCATGGGCGAGCAATCCCAGCTGCAGCCCGAGCTGCGCGTTGTTGCCGAGCTCGGGGTGCGCATCGAGCGGCAGGTGGTACGCGAACAAATTGACGTCGTCGCCCAGCAGCAAGCCCAGGCGCTGCTTCATCCAGCCGGTGACGCAGCCGTCCTGGCCGCGCCAGAACAGGCCATGATGGACAAAGATGGCGTCGGCCTCGGCATGAATTGCGGCCTCGATCAGCGCGCGGCTCGCGGTGACGCCGGAAACGATCTTCCGCACCACGGTGCGGCCCTCGACCTGCAGGCCATTCGGTCCATAGTCCTTGAAGCGCGAAGGCGCAAGAAGCAGGTCGAAAGCGTGCAGCAATTCGTGGCGGGTGGTGCTCATCGCGACATTGTCGCGCTCCGATCCACGTTGCGCACGCATGGCCGCGTGCCGCGACTGGCAACGGACCAGCCGACGACGCCAGGGTAGCCAATCTCGACAGCGCCGCGCGGTTTATGCCAAAAGGGGCTTGAGGGACAATGGGCGCAAGGCGCCGCGTGGGCGGCGCGTTTTCTTCGCTCAATCAAAGTTTCATGAAACGCACCTGGCTGCTCTTTGCCCAAGCCGTGACCGTCCTCTTGGCGGCCTACTTCGTCGTTGCGACGCTCAAGCCCGAATGGATCAACCGTCGGTCCACGTCACTGGGCGGCGTGGTGTCGATTGTCGAGGCACCGGCCGGCGCTCCGTCCGTGCCGGTCGCGGGCAGCCTGAGCGCAGCGGCCAAGAAAGCCTCGCCGGCCGTGGTGAGCATCAACACCAGCAAGGCCGCACAGCGCCATCCGCGCAGCAACGACCCGTGGTTCCGGTTCTTCTTCGGCGACCAAGGCGACCAGCCCCAGGTCGGCCTGGGCAGCGGCGTGATCGTGAGCTCGGAGGGCTACGTGCTCACCAACAACCACGTGGTCGAAGGCGCGGACGAGATCGAGGTCACGCTGAACGACAGCCGCCACACGCGCGGCAAGGTGATCGGCACCGACCCGGACACCGACCTGGCCGTTCTCAAGATCGAAATGGACAAGCTGCCAGCGATCGTGCTGGGCAACTCCGACGAACTCCAGGTGGGCGATCAGGTGCTGGCCATCGGCAACCCGTTCGGCGTGGGCCAGACGGTCACCAGCGGCATCGTCTCGGCGCTGGGGCGCAATCAGCTCGGCATCAACAATTTCGAGAACTTCATCCAGACCGACGCGGCCATCAACCCCGGCAATTCGGGCGGCGCGCTGATCGACGTCAACGGCAACCTGCAAGGCATCAACACGGCCATTTATTCCCGTTCTGGCGGCAGCATGGGCATCGGCTTCGCGATTCCAGTTTCCATGGCCAAGATCGTGCTCGAAGGCATCGTGAAAGAGGGCCAGGTGCGCCGTGGCTGGATCGGCGTGGAGCCGAACGAACTCTCGCCGGAACTGGCCGAGACCTTCGGCGTGAAGGCGAATGCCGGCGTCATCATCACGGGCGTGCTGCAGAACGGCCCCGCGGCCAAGGCCGGCATCCGTCCGGGCGACGTGATCACCTCGGTCGGCGACAAGAAGACCGACAACGTGCAGGCCCTGCTCACCGCCGTGGCCGGGCTCAAGCCCGGCACCACTGCGCGTTTTGCGCTGCAGCGCGGCACCGACAAGATGGAATTGGACGTGACGCCGGGCCTTCGCCCCAGGAGCCCGGTGCGGCAGATTCCCAATCAGACCGAATGAGCGGTCAAGAAGACGCTGAGGAGTCGGCGCCTTCTTCTTCGGGCTTCTTGTTGCCCTGCGCAAAGTAGCGGGCGCCGATGATGCCGACCTCGTAGAGCAGGCACATTGGCACCGCCAGCGCGAGCTGCGACACCACGTCGGGCGGCGTGAGCACCGCCGCCACAACAAAGGCCACCACGATGAAGTACCCACGGAAGGACTTCAGCTTCTCGATGGTCACCATTTCGAAACGCACCAGCAGCATCACGACGATCGGCACCTGGAAGGCGACGCCGAACGCGATGTAGAGCGACAAAATGGCCTCGACGTACGAGGAGATGTCGGGCGTGGCCGCCACTGCGGCGGGTGTGAACTTCTGGATGAAGCTGAACATCTTGTCCAGCACGAAGAACTGCACAAAGGCGATGCCCGCATAGGCCAGCAGGCTGCCGAAGAAGATCAGTGGCAGTGCAAAGCGCTTTTCGTGGCTGTAGAGCCCCGGCGCAATGAACATCCAGGCCTGGTACATGAGCCAGGGCAGCGCCAGCAGCACCGCCGTCATCATCAGCACCTTGAGCGGCACGAAGAACGGCGAGAACACGCCGATGGCGATGAGCTTGGCATCCGGCGGCATGTGCGCGCGGATGGGCATGGCGATCAGGTCGATCAACCCCCCGGGACCGGGCCAGATGGCCAGCAGCACGCCAGCGATCACAAGGCCGTAGACGCAGTAGAGAAGCCGGTCGCGGAGTTCGACCAGGTGCTGGACGAACGGTTGTTCGGTGCCCGCCAGCTCGTCTTCTGCGTCTTTGTTCTTGTTGTCGGAATCGGCCATGGGGAGGGGAAAAGAGCAGGGAAAAGCGTTGGCTTCGGCCGGCGTGCGGCGCACGAGGAACGCGGAGAGTGAAAGCCGCTAGTTGATCTTGTGGGGGCGGAAACGAGCCACGCGCGCGGCACCCGAAAGCGCCTTGGTGCGCACGCCGTTGCGCGCCTTATACCACTGCGGTGTGGCGCCCTGCTTCAGGCGCCAGTTCTTGCGGGGATGCCGGTATTCCGGCACCGAAGACTCGGGTTCGGCCAGGGCCGAAAGCGTTTCGCCCGAGCCGGAAAACTGCTTCTCGAGATCACTCGCGCCGGTCTGGATGCTGTGCTCGACGTCGCGCGCCGCATCCTCCACGGTGCTTTTCATCTTGCGCAGTTCGTCCAGCTCCATCGAGCGATTGACTTCGGCCTTGACGTCGTTCACGTAGCGCTGCGCCTTGCCCAGCAAGGTACCGACCGTGCGCGCCACGCGAGGCAGCTTTTCCGGTCCGATCACGATCAACGCCACGACGCCGATCAGCGCCAGCTTCTCAATGCCAAGGTCGAGCACTTATGACCCGCGCTCAGGACTTCTGGCGCGCTTCGACGTCGATCGCCGACTTGTCGCTGTTGGCAGCCGGTTGGCCGGTGACCTGGGCGGCGGGGGCCGACGAAGCGGCCGGCGCATCGGTGGTGCTGCCGTCCTTCATGCCGTCCTTGAAGCCCTTCACGGCGCCACCAAGGTCGGAACCCATGTTCCTCAGCTTCTTGGTGCCGAAGATCATGACCACGACGAGGAGCACGATCAGCCAGTGCCAGATTGAAAATGAACCCATGGAAGACTCCTAAGAATGTGTCCGATTTTAGTCGGGCGGAATGTGACAGTTTGGCCTAATGTTCAGCCACGAAGCCAGGGCCGGGGACCGCCCATGACATGGACATGGAGATGGTGAACCTCCTGCCCGCCCTCGGCGCCGGTGTTGACCACCACGCGGTAGCCGCCGTCCGGATAGGGCCTGCAGCCCTGCTCCAGCGCGAGCTTGGGCGCCAGCGTCATGATCTTGCCCATCAGCGCGGCGTCTTCCGGGGTGAGTTGCGCCATCGAGGCGATGTGCCGCTTGGGCACCAGCATGAAATGGACCGGCGCCCAGGGCGCGATGTCGTGAAAACCGAACAGTTCGTCGTCTTCGTAGACCTTGCGCGAGGGGATCTTGCCTTCGATGATTTTGCAGAAGACGCAGTTCGGATCAGATGACATCTTGGGGTTCCATGGGGCGACTGTCTTTCATGCGGATCATGCCCTTCACGATCCGGTAGAGAAACCACAGCGAAATCAGGCTCCAGGCAATCCAGCCCGGCACGAGAAACAACAGCCAGAGCCACGAAGTGACCAGGTACAGCAGGCCTGCCCACAGCACCGAGCGGATGCGCCAGCTGAAGTGCGTGGCCTGCCACGTGCCGGCGGCATCGTCTCGTTTGACGAAGTCGATCACCAGCGCCACCAGCAAAAGGACCACCGAAGCCTGCGCCCCTGGCAGCACGGCGCCAATGGCCACGATCAGGTGCAGGATATAGCTGACCCAGCCCCAGGTCTTGAGGGAGTCGTCGGGTTCCACGTTCACGATGTCGTTGGCCATTGAATGTCCTTTCAATCGTTGGATGCTTCGCGGGCCTGCGCCTTGCGCAGGGCTTTTTCCTCGATGCCGCTGGTGCCTTCGCGACGCTCGAGCTCCGCGATCACCTCTGCCGGCGAGAAGCCGTAGTGGGCCAGCGCCACCATGGTGTGGAACCACAGATCGGCCACTTCGTTCACTATTTTCGTGCGGTCGCCGCCGTGGTCGGCGTCCTTCGCGGCCATCACGACCTCGGTGGCTTCCTCGCCGATCTTCTTGAGGAAGGCATCGGGGCCCTTGTGCAGCAGGCGCGCCACGTAGCTCTTTTCAGCATCGCCGCCGCGCGCGGGCAGGCGGCTTTCGATGACGGCGGCAAGGCGTGCGAGGGCGTCCGAAGTATTCACTGGTGCCGTCATTTGTAGATCGACTCCGGGTCTTTCAAGACCGGCTCGACCGCGGTCCATTGGCCGTTGTCGTACTTGCTGAAGAAGCAGCTGTGGCGGCCCGTGTGGCATGCAATGCCGGGCTCGTGGCCGAGTTGCGTGACCTTGAGCAGCACGACGTCGTTGTCGCAGTCGAGGCGGATCTCGTGCACCGTCTGCACGTGACCCGATTCCTCGCCCTTGAACCAGAGCTTGTTGCGCGAGCGGCTGAAATACACGGCGCGGCCCAGCTCGGCGGTCTTTTCGAGCGCCTCGCGGTTCATCCAGGCGAACATCAGGACGTCGTTGCTGCCCTGCTCCTGCGCGATCACCGGCACCAGGCCGTTCGCGTCCCACTTCACTTCATCGAGCCAATTCATCGCGATATTGTCGGGGATAGGCAAAGACCCCTCAGGAGTCGATTCGCACCGGGATTCCCCGCGCGGCCATGCGGGCTTTCGCCTCACCAACCGTGTGCTCGCCGTAGTGAAAGATGCTGGCAGCCAGCACCGCGTCGGCGCCGCCGGTCTGGATGCCGTCGGCCAGGTCGTCCAGGCTGCCGACGCCACCCGAGGCGATCACCGGCACGTTGACCGCATCGCTCACTGCGCGGGTGAGCGCCAGGTCGAACCCGCTCTTGGTGCCGTCGCGGTCCATGCTCGTGAGCAGGATTTCGCCGGCGCCGCGGCGCACCATCTCTGTCGCCCATTCGACGGCGTCCAGGCCGGTGTTCTTGCGGCCGCCATGGCTGTACACGTCCCAGCCGGCGCCACGCGTGGCGGCTTCTTCAGGGCTGCGGCGCTTGGCGTCGATGGCCACCACGATGCACTGCGAACCGTATTTCTGCGATGCGTCGTTGATCACCTTCGGATCGGCAATGGCCGCGGAGTTGAAGCTGGTCTTGTCTGCGCCGGCATTGAGCAGCCGGCGCACGTCGGCGACGGTGCGCACGCCGCCGCCCACCGTCAACGGAATGAAGACCTGCGACGCCACCGCCTCGATGATCGGCAGGATCAGGTCGCGTCCGTCGCTGGTGGCCGTGATGTCGAGAAAGGTGAGTTCGTCGGCGCCCTGCGCGTTGTAACGGGCCGCAATTTCGACCGGATCGCCGGCATCGCGCAGCTCGAGAAAATTGACGCCCTTGACGACGCGGCCGCCGGTGACGTCAAGACAGGGAATGATGCGTTTTGCGAGCATGGTCGGTGGTAAGGAAAAGTTCATTCAGAGAACGCGCAGCTGCTGCCAGCCCTGCCATTGGGCACCCGGCAGGAGCAGCACCTGCTCGTCGATGCGCGCGGCCTCTACGCACAGCATGTGCCGATATCCGTCTTCGGGCATGTCTGCGAGTTTCGCACCGAGCACCGCGCCGGGGTTCCACACCACGGTTTCGCTGCAGCTCGCACTTTGCGTGATTTCGAGTGTGCCGCTCGGCTGCACCAGGCGCATCGGCTTGGCGGGAGCGGCATAGACGCTGTCGAACTCGGCATCGAAGCGCAGTGCCGGCGCCGTCTCCACGTGCCGGTCGTCGCGCAGGGAATCCCAGCGGTTGGCACCCTGGAGGCCTTCCAGCCGCACTTCGGCGATATCGTCGACGCGCAGGTAGGTATGCAATGCCGCCGCAAAGCTGAACGGCGCATGATCCACATTGAGCAGCGTCAGCGTGGTGCGCAGCCGGCCGGGGCCCATGCCGACGTGCAAGCGCGCCTCGAAAGAGTGCGGCCAGAGCTTGCGGGTGGCCGGGTTGTCGCGCAGCCGCAGGACCAATTCGCCCGAGTTGGGGTCGACACCCCGGTTTTCCCAAGGCAAATTGCGCATGAATCCATGCTTGGGCAACATGCCGCGCTGGTTGAATTGAGGGCAGCAGATGGGCACGCCGCCGCGGATTGCAGCCTGCCCGTCGAACACCGCGCGAGGGCTCAGATAGAGGCGCTCCGCGCTGTCGGACGTGGTCCAGGAAAGCAGCTGCGCCCCGTGCAGCGACACGACAAAAGCACTTCCGTCAGCCCCGGCGGCACGAAGCGCGGGCTGGCCGCGAAAGTCGATCGAACTGATATCCATTGGAGAATTGTAGGCAGCGAAATCCCGTGGCACGGAATTGGCATTGGGCACTTAAGGCTTCATCGCGGCCGCGTCCTGCCGGTTGCAAGCAAGGGACCTTCTTGGATACCCTTCGCCTGCCGCACAAGAAGAGGCTGCCGGCCGACGCGCCCGCGCTCCCCAACCACACACACCTAAAAGGGACAAATATGCGAAAGAAAATGCCCGCCGCGGCCTGGATCCTGATTGCCATGGTGCTCGGCATTCTTGTCGGCTACATGATCTTCACGAGCTTTCCCGACAAGAAGGCGGCCGCGCAGATCGCGGGCTACGTGTCGATCATTTCGGACGTGTTCCTGCGCCTCATCAAGATGCTGATCGGCCCGCTGGTGTTCTCCACCCTGGTGGTGGGCATCGCGCACATGGGGGACGCCAAGTCGGTGGGCCGCGTGTTCGGCAAGTCGCTCGGCTGGTTCTTTACCGCTTCGCTGATCTCGCTGGTCATTGGCCTCGTGATGGCCAACGTTCTTAAGCCCGGCGAGAACCTGGGCCTGCCGCTGCCGGACATCGGCTCTTCGGCCAACCTTGCCACCGCCAAGTTCACGCTCAAGGACTTCGTGAGCCACATGGTGCCCAAGTCTTTTGCCGAAGCCATGGCCAACAACGAGATCCTCCAGATCGTGGTGTTCTCGATGTTCTTCGGCGTTGCGCTCGCTTCGCTCGGCGACAAGGCCAAGACGCTGGTGGCTGCCATCGACGAACTCTCTCACGCCATGCTCAAGATCACCGGCTACGTGATGAAGCTGGCCCCACTCGCGGTGATGGCCGCCATGGCGGCCACGGTCGCGGTCAACGGCCTGGGCATCCTGCTCAAGTTCGCCGTTTTCATGGGCGACTTCTACCTGGGCCTCTTCGTGCTGTGGGGCGTGCTGATCTTCGCGGGCTTTTCGTTCCTGGGCCCTCGGGTGTTCAAGCTGCTGGTGCTCATCAAGGAAGCCTTCCTGCTTTCGTTTGCCACCGCCAGCTCCGAAGCGGCGTACCCGAAGATCCTGCAGGCTCTCGACCGTTTTGGCGTGAAGCGCAAGATCTCGAGCTTCGTGATGCCGATGGGCTATTCGTTCAACCTGGACGGCTCCATGATGTACTGCACCTTTGCCGTGCTGTTCATCGCGCAGGCCTACAACATCCACATGCCGCTCAGCACGCAGATCACCATGCTGCTGATCCTGATGCTCACCTCCAAGGGCATGGCCGGCGTGCCGCGCGCTTCGCTGGTGGTAATCGCCGCCACGCTCAACCACTTCGACATTCCCGAGGCCGGCCTGCTGCTGATCCTTGGCGTCGACACCTTCCTGGACATGGGCCGCTCGGCCACCAATGCCGTGGGCAACTCCATTGCCACGGCCGTCGTGGCCAAGTGGGAGGGCGAACTGCTCTCCGAGAGCGATGCGGCATCGAACGCCAAGGCGCTCGACGCCGAGGCCGCGGCCACCCTCGCCCATCCAGCGCACGCGTGAGGCTCGCGATGAAAGCCAAGGCCACGCTGTCGGTTTTTTGGGCCGGCCTGCTGGCAGCCGCTGCGCTTGTTTCCGCTTTGCCTTCGCAGGCACAGCCGCAGGCCCCTGAAACTTTGACCGGCACTCTCGCCAAGGTGCGCGAGACCGGTGCCATCACCATCGGCTATCGAGAATCGTCGGTGCCGTTTTCCTTTCTCAACGCGCGCAAGGAACCCATCGGCTATTCGATCGAGCTCTGCCGCGCATTGGTCACGGCAATCGAAGACGCGGTGAACAAGAGCCTCACGATCAAGTGGACGCCCGTGACGTCCGATTCGCGCATCGACGCGGTCGAGAGCGGCGCGGTCGATCTCGAGTGCGGCTCGACCACCAACAACCTCGAGCGGCAGAAGCGCGTGAGTTTTTCGCCCACGATCTTCGTCTCGGGCACCAAGGTGCTGGTGAAGAAGGGTTCACCGATCAAGTCGTTCCGCGATTTGGCCGGCAAGCGGGTGGCGGTGACCGCCGGCACCACCAACGAGAAAACGCTGCGCGAGCTTTCGCAGAAGTTCAAGCTCGGCATCAACCTGCTGGTGGCGCGCGACCACGCCGATTCGTTCGGGCTCGTGAAGAGCGGCCAGGCCGACGCCTTTGCCACGGACGACGTGCTGCTTTACGGCCTCATCGCGCGGGATGCCGCCAAGGCCGAGTACGAGGTGGTCGGCGACTACCTCTCCTACGACCCCTACGGGATCATGTACCGCAAGGGCGATGCACAGCTGCGCAAGGTGATCAACGACAGCTTCCAGGTACTGGCCGAAGACGGCGAGATCGAGCGCCAGTACAAGCGCTGGTTTTTGCGCAAGCTGCCCACGGGGGAAAGCATCAACCTGCCGATGAGCGCTCAGCTGGAAGCGATCATTCAGACGATGGCGGTGAAGGCCGAGTAGCCTTCACCTCGCAAAACCTCAGGCGCCGGCGAGTTCGTCGGCGCGGGCCTGAGCGGCGGCGAAATCCAGGTCGCCCGAATAGATGGCCCGGCCGCAGATCACGCCTTCAACGCCTTCAGGCTCGACGGCGCAAAGCTGGTCGATGTCGGCCATGTTCGACAAGCCGCCCGAGGCGATCACCGGAATGCTCAGCGCCTGCGCGAGCTTCACCGTCGCATCGATGTTGATGCCCGACAGCATGCCGTCGCGGCCGATGTCGGTGTAGATGATCGATTCGACGCCGTAGTCTTCGAACTTCTTGCCCAGGTCGGCCACCTCGTGGCCCGTGAGCTTGCTCCATCCGTCGGTGGCGACCTTGCCGTCCTTGGCGTCCAGGCCCACGATGATGTGGCCGCCGAAGGCCACGCAGGCGTCTTTCAGAAAGCCCGGGTTCTTGACCGCGGCGGTTCCGATGATCACGTAGCGCAGGCCGTCGTCGATGTAGCGCTCGATGGTGTCCAGGTCGCGGATTCCGCCGCCCAGCTGCACCGGAATGTCGTCGCCCACCTCGCGCAGGATCGCCTTGATGGCCGCGTGGTTCTGCGGCTTGCCGGCGAACGCGCCATTCAGATCGACCAGGTGCAGCCGCCTCGCGCCGGCCTCGACCCACTTGCGGGCCATGGCGGCGGGGTCTTCGCTGAAGATGGTGGACTGGTCCATGTCGCCCTGTTTGAGGCGAACGCAGTGGCCGTCTTTGAGATCAATGGCGGGAATGAGGAGCATGGAAGTGACGCGAGTGTGCGGAATCCGGGCTGAGGAAGGGTCGGCCCGGGCAGAAATATAAGGTCAGGGATTCCAGTGGAGGAAATTTCGGTAGAGCTGCAACCCATGGTCCGCACTCTTCTCCGGGTGGAACTGGGTGGCAAAAATGTTATCGCGTGCAATGGCTGCGGTAAAGCTCGCGCCGTAATCTGCCTCGCCCACGCTGTGCCGGGCGTCCGCCGGCCGCGCATAGAAGCTGTGAACGAAGTAGAAATAGCTCATGTCCGGCACGCCCGCCCACACGGCATGCGGCTGGGCCTGGCGCACCTGGTTCCAGCCCATCTGCGGCACCTTGAAGCGACTGCCATCGGGTTGCAGCCGACCGGCCAGTTCGAACTTGACGACCTCGCCGGGGATGAGGCCCAGGCCGTCGGTCGGCCCCTCGTCGCTGCGCGACAGCAGCATCTGCATGCCCACGCACACGCCAAAGAGCGGCTTGTTCGCTGCGGCCTCGAGCACCGATTCCTGCAACCCAGAGTCGCGCAGTTCGCGCATGCAGTCGGGCATGGCGCCCTGCCCCGGCAGCACCACGCGCGTGGCCTTGCGCACCACTTCCGGGTCTGACGTGACGAAGACCTGCACGCCCACCTCATCGGCCGCGTGCTGCACAGCCTGCGAGACGGAGCGGAGATTGCCCATGCCGTAGTCGACGACCGCGACGGTATTTGCTACAGATTTCATAGCTGTTCGCTGGAGGAATTCAGAGCGAACCCTTGGTCGATGGAATGACGCCCACGGAGCGCGGGTCGAGTTCGAGCGCACCGCGCAGCGCGCGTGCAAAAGCCTTGAACACCGTTTCGCACTGGTGGTGCGCATTGACGCCCTTGAGGTTGTCGATGTGCAGCGTGACGAATGCGTGGTTGGCGAAGCCCTGGAAGAATTCGTAGGTGAGCTGGCTGTCGAAGGTGCCGATCATGCCGCTCGTGAACGGCACGTGCATCTCCAGGCCCGGTCGGCCCGAGAAATCGATGACGACGCGGCTCAGCGCCTCGTCGAGCGGCACGTAGGCATGGCCATAGCGGCGAATACCCTTCTTGTCGCCCACGGCCTTGGCAACCGCCTGGCCGAGCGTAATGCCAACGTCTTCCACGGTGTGGTGGCCGTCGATGTGCAGGTCGCCCTGGCAGTCGATCTCCAGGTCGATCAGTCCGTGGCGGGCGATCTGGTCGAGCATGTGGTCGAAAAAGCCAATGCCGGTGGAGAGCTTGGCGCGGCCCGTACCGTCGAGGTTGACGCTGACGGTGATCTTGGTTTCAGCGGTGTTGCGGGTGACCGACGCGGTGCGCGCAGCGGTGCCCGTTTCGGTGGTTTGGGGGGTGGTCATAGTGAGGCTTCGAGTGCCGCGAGCATCCGCGCATTCTCGTCGGTCGTTCCAACGGTGAGGCGCAGGCAATTTGCCAGCAGTTCATGCATTTTAGAAACGTTCTTCACCAGTATCCCGCGGCTCTTCATGCCCTCGAAGGTCTTGGCGGCATCGGGAACGCGCACCAGGATCATGTTGGCATCACTCGGCCACGCCTTCACACCGGCCAGGCGACCAAGGCCCATCAGGATGCGGTGGCGCTCCTCGCGGATCTGCTTGGCCTGGGCCTCGAACACCTCGGCGTGCTCCAGCGCAAACAGAGCGCATTCGCAGTTGAGGACGCTGATGTTGTAGGGCGGGCGCACCTTGTCGATTTCGGCGATCAGTGCCGCCGGCCCCATGAGGTAGCCGAGGCGGATGCCGGCCAGGCCGAACTTGCTGAGCGTGCGCATCAGCAGTACATGGCCGTGCCGTGCGATGCGGTCGACATAGCTCTTGGCGGCGAAGGGCTGGTAGGCCTCGTCGATCACCACCAGGCCGCCCTGCTCGGCCTGGGCCTGCACGATCTTCTCGATGGCAGCGTCGTCCCAGAGGTTGGCGGTGGGGTTGTTCGGATAGGCCAGGTAAACGATGGCCGGCTTCTCGCGCGCGATCGCGGCAAGCATGGCGTCCTCGTCGAGTTCAAAGTCGGCCGTGAGCGGCACGCCGACGAAGCGCAGGCCCTGCAGCTTGGCGCTCATGGCGTACATCACGAAGCCGGGCACGGGCGCGAGCACGGTGGCACCAGGCATGTCGCAAGCAATGGCCAGGAGCGAGATCAGCTCGTCGGAGCCGTTGCCCAGCATCAACGCAAAGCCTTCGGGCATGTGCGCGTGCGCGGCCAACACGCGCTTCAGATCGCTGCCCCGCTCACCGGGATAGCGATTGAGCGCCAGCGCGCCTAGCCGGGCGCCGAGCTCGGCCTGCAATGCGGGCGGCAGACCGAACGGGTTCTCCATGGCGTCTAGCTTGACGAAGCCGCGCGCGTCCTGCACCGAATAGGCATTCATGGACTGCACGTCGGAGCGGATGCGATCGATCGGGCGGGCGGTGGAAGAAGTTGTCATCGGGTGCAGCGGAAGCTGTTTTTAAGGGCGCCGGACATGACCAGTTGCACGGGCATGTCGGCTTCATAGCTGTCGGCGTTGCGCGTCAGCTCGGTTTGATAGAGGGAGCGCGCCATCGAGGGCTCCAGGCGCCGGCCTTCGATGCAGAAGACTGGCTTTTGGCCATTGCGCTGCGACGCTTCCACGCCTTCGCGCAAGCCTTCGAGCACGCCGACCAGGTAGTAGCTCGCGTACGCCTTGCCGTCCTTCTCGTTGGTTTCGAGCATGCGCAGTTCGCGGATGCTCATCGCCTGTGCACCGGCACCGGCCGCCAGTGCGAACAACAGCACCGGAAGGCGCAGCAGCAGCAGCAGGACGGCAGCACGGCTCATGGCGTCACTTGCGATAGCGCGGCGGCGGCGCGTACGAGGCGTCGGCCGGGAAGGCGTTGGGCTGCGGCGGCGTGGCGTCGCGGCGCGCGCGTCGCGGTGCCTCGGGCTGCTCGAGCTCGAACAATGCAGCGCCGATCACGCCGATGTTGCGCACGTCGCCGGCTTCGGTGTTCGCCGCATAGGCACGGCCCGGTGCGGCGAAGCGGAAGGCCGCGACTTCGCTCTGGCTCTTGCGGAAGCCTTCGATGTCCAGCACCTGCTGCGGACGCAGCACGTAGCCGCCATTGCGCAGGCTGCCGGGCTTGCCGTTCAGCACGTCGAGGCCGTCGACGGTGGCAATCACTTCGTAGCTTCGGTCGCTGAGGTTGCGAAAGCGCAGCGTGTAGCGCGCGCCTTCGATGCCGGCGAGGCGGAACATGTCGGCGCTGCGGCGTGCGCGCTGCAGCGGCAGGGGGCGGGCATTCTCGTCGAGCACCGACCATTCGACATCGCCTTGGGCCAGCAACAGGTTGAGCCGGCGCTCGGGGTTCTGGCCCGCGTCGCGGCGCACGGCGGATGCCTCGTTATAGCCAAGCGAGGCCACTTCGTCAGGCTGTGCGGACAGCCGTTTGGCGACGACCGAGCGGGTCTTCGACTCGATGCCCTCGCCCCACTGGGTGCCGAGCTGTGCCGGTGCGGGCGCGGCGGCGGCGCTGGGCGTTGCAGACAAGGCGGCCGACTCGTTGCGCGGCGCTTGCGGCATCTGGCTGCAGGCAGCGAGCAAGGCTGCGCCTGCAATGAGCCCTGTGGCGAATCTGAAAAAACGCGACCTATATAGACGGTGAATCATCTGACTGGCTCCTCCCCGAAGCGGTTTTTGTAAAGTCTCAGATCTTATGCAGGCGCATTCGCGCCGCTTCGGCGTGCGCCTGCAGGCCCTCGCCTTCGGCCAGCGTCACGGCGATGGGACCCAACACCTGCGCGCCAGCTTCGCTCACTTCGATGAGGCTCGAACGCTTCTGGAAGTCGTAGACGCCAAGCGGGCTCGAGAAGCGAGCCGTGCCGCTGGTCGGCAGCACGTGGTTCGGCCCCGCGCAGTAATCGCCAAGGCTTTCGCTGGTGAAGGCGCCGAGAAAGATCGCGCCTGCGTGGCGCAGCAACGGCTCCCATTGCTGCGGCGCGCTGCTGCTGACTTCGAGATGCTCGGGCGCGATGCGGTTGCTGATCTCGCAGGCTTCTTCCATGCTCTTCGTGTGGATCAACGCGCCGCGGCCGTTGAGCGAAGCCGCGATGATTTCAGCGCGCGGCATGGTGGGCAGCAGGCGATCGATCTCGGCCTGCACGCGATCGATATACGCCGCGTCGGGACACAGCAGGATGCTCTGCGCGAGCTCGTCGTGCTCGGCCTGGCTGAACAGGTCCATTGCCACCCACTCAGGCGGCGTGGTGCCGTCGGCCAGCACGAGGATTTCGCTCGGTCCCGCGATCATGTCGATGCCCACGGTGCCGAACACGCGGCGCTTGGCGGCGGCAACGTAGGCGTTGCCGGGGCCGGTGATCTTGTCGACCGCGGGGATGGTGGCAGTGCCGTAGGCCAGTGCGGCCACGGCCTGCGCGCCGCCGATGGTGAAGGCGCGGGTCACGCCGGCCACGTACGCGGCGGCGAGCACGAGCGGGTTCTTCTCCCCCTTGGGCGTGGGCACGACCATGATGATTTCGCCGACGCCGGCAACATGCGCCGGGATCGCGTTCATCAGCACGCTCGACGGGTAGGCCGCCTTGCCGCCGGGCACGTAGATGCCGACGCGGTCGAGAGGCGTGACCTTCTGGCCGAGCAGCGTGCCGTCGGCATCGCGGTAGCTCCAGCTCTCGCCGCTCGCCTTTTTCTGGGCCTCGTGATAGCTGCGCACTCGGCGGGCAGCGGATTCGAGCGCATCGCGCTGCGCAGCGGGAAGCGACTCGAAGGCTGCCTTCAGTTCGGCTTGCGTCAACTCCAGTTCAGGCAGCGTCTTCGCATCGAGCTTGTCGAAGCGGTTGGTGTACTCCAGCACTGCTTCGTCGCCGCGCTTCTGCGCATCGGCCAGGATGTCGGCCACCACCTTCTCGATGGCCGCATCCGCATCGGCGGACCAATGCAGCCGCGCCTTGAATTCAGCGTCGAAGCCGGCTGAAGCCGTGGAGAGGCGGATGGGTGCTGCTTTCAGTGTCATGGCGCTGCGGTGAAGAACTCAGGGCGTGGCTGCTGCGGGAATGGCGGAGGCGAAGGCGTCGATGATGCGTCGGATCGGCTCGCGCTTGAGCTTGAGCGCGGCCTGGTTGACCACGAGGCGCGCGCTGATGTCCATGATGCGCTCGACCTCGATCAGGTGATTTGCCCTGAGCGTATTGCCGGTCGAAACCAGGTCGACGATGGCGTCGGCCAGGCCCGTGAGCGGTGCGAGCTCCATGCTGCCGTAGAGCTTGATCAGGTCGACGTGTACGCCCTTGCTCGCAAAAAACTCGCGTGCCAGGCCCACGTACTTGGTGGCGACACGGAGGCGCGAGCCCTGCTTCACGGCCGACGCGTAGTCGTAGTCGGCACGCACGGCCACGCTGAGGCGGCAGGCCGCAATGCGCAGGTCGAGCGGCTGGTACAGGCCCTGGTTGCCGTGCTCGAGCAGCACGTCGGAGCCAGTCACGCCGAGGTCAGCGCCGCCGTACTGCACATAGGTGGGCACGTCGGAGGCGCGCACCAGCACCACGCGCACGTCAGCGCGCGTGGTGGCCAGAATCAACTTGCGCGATTTTTCGGGGTCTTCGGTGACCTCGATGCCGGCCGCGGCCAGCAGGGGCATCGTCTCTTCGAAGATGCGGCCCTTTGAGAGCGCCAGGGTAATCATGCGGCGGCTCCCGACACGCGCTCGATGTCGGCCCCGAGGCCGCGCAGCTTTGCTTCCATGCGGTCATAGCCGCGATCCAGGTGGTAGATGCGGTCGACAAGCGTCTCGCCATCGGCGACCAGCCCGGCGATCACCAGACTGGCCGACGCGCGCAGGTCGGTGGCCATCACGGTGGCGCCCGACAGTTGCCGAACGCCTTCGACCATCGCCACCTTGCCCTCGACGTGGATCGTCGCGCCCAGACGCACCATCTCGTTCACGTGCATGAAGCGGTTCTCGAAGATGGTTTCAGTCACCATGGAGGCCCCGCGCGCGATCACGTTCAGCGCCATGAACTGGGCCTGCATGTCGGTCGGGAAGCCCGGGTATTCGGTGGTGCTGAAGCTCTGCGCCTTGAGGTGCTCGCAAGCCGGCGCTTTGGAGGCAATGCGCACGCCACCCTCTTCCGGCGTGACGGTGCAGCCGGCGTCGCGCAGCTTGTCGATCACCGCGTCCATGTGGTTGGCGCGCGCGTGGCGCAGGAACACGTCGCCGCCCGTGGCCGCCACGGCACACAGGAAGGTGCCCGCCTCGATGCGGTCGGCCACCACGGCGTGTTCGCAGCCATGCAATTTTTCGACGCCCTGGATGCGGATGTGGCTGGTGCCGTGGCCTTCGATCTTCGCGCCCATGAGGATCAGCATTTCAGCCAGGTCGACGATCTCGGGTTCCTGCGCGGCGTTTTCGAGCAGCGTTTCGCCCTCGGCCAGCGCGGCGGCCATCAGGAAATTCTCGGTGCCGGTGACGGTGACCATGTCGGTCAGGATGCGCGCGCCCTTCAGCCGGGTGCGACCCGCCGGCAAGCTGGCGATCATGTAGCCGTGCTCGACCGCGATCTCTGCGCCCATGGCCTGCAAGCCCTTGATGTGCTGGTCGACCGGCCGCGAGCCGATGGCGCAGCCGCCCGGTAGCGACACCTTGGCGTGGCCGAAGCGCGCCAGCAGCGGACCAAGGGCCAGCACGGAGGCGCGCATGGTCTTCACCAACTCGTAGGGCGCTTCGGGGTTGGTAAGGTCGCCGGCATTGAGCCGCACGGTGCCATGGTGGTCGCGCTCGGCGGTCACGCCCATGTTGCGCACCAGCTTGAGCATGGTCGAGACGTCCTGCAGGCGCGGCACGTTGTGCAGCGTCACGGGCTGGTCGGTGAGCAGGGCTGCGCACAGCTCAGGCAGCGCGGCATTCTTGGCGCCGGAAATGAGTACCTCGCCGCGAAGCTGGCGCCCGCCGCGAATCAGAAGTTTGTCCATCAGGAATCCAGCGAAATTGAGGGCCGCCTTGGCCGCCCGTTGCTTACTTGTCGATCGCCGCCCATTCGGCCGGCGTGTAGGTTTTCATCGAGAGCGCATGCACCTCGTCGGTATGCATTTTCGCACCCAGGGTGGCGTAGACCCGCTGATGGCGCTGAATGGCGCGCTTGCCCTCGAACTCTGCCGAGACGATGGTGGCGTACCAGTGGCGGCCGTCGCCCTCCAGCGAGATGTGCTCGCACGGCAGGTGGGACTGGATCAGGGCCTGGAGTTCTTCGGCGGTCATGGGAATTGAATGGGCCTTTCAGCCTCTGATTTTGTAGCCGATTTTCAGCAGATGGACGGCGATGGCGCTCACTGCCAGCCACGCTGCGCCGACGATGCCCAGGCTGAGCCAGGGCGAGGCGTCGCTCACGCCGAAGAAGCCGTAGCGAAAGCCGTCGATCATGTAGAAGAAGGGGTTCAGGTGGCTCACGCCCTGCCAGAACGGGGGCAGCGAGCCGATCGAATAGAAAACGCCCGAGAGAAAGGTCATGGGCATGATCAAAAAGTTCTGAAACACCGCCATCTGGTCGAATTTTTCGGCCCAGAGGCCAGCGATGAGCCCCAGCGTGCCCAGCATCGCGGAGCCCAGCAGCGCAAACACGAGAATCCAGAGCGGTGCAACGAAGCCCGGCATCGCAAAGAACATGGTGACCAGGAACACACCGAGCCCCACGGCCAGCCCGCGAATCACCGACGAGCCCACGTAAGCGAAGAACCAGCCCCAGTGCGACAGCGGCGTGAGCAGCACGAACACGAGGTTGCCCATGATCTTGCTCTGGATGATCGACGAAGAGCTGTTGGCAAAAGCGTTCTGCAGCACGCTCATCATCACCAGACCAGGCACAAGGAAGGCGGTGTAGCCGACGGTGCCGTAGACCTTCACGTGGTCTTCGAGCACGTGGCCGAACACCATGAGGTAGAGCAGTGCGGTGAGCACCGGTGCGCCGACGGTTTGGAAGCCGACCTTCCAGAAGCGCAGCGTTTCCTTATAGAGCAGCGCACGCCACCCAGTAACCGCCATCATCTTGATACCTCCAACGGCGTCTGCTCACCCGCCATCAGGTCGATGAACACGTCTTCCAGATCGGCTTTGCGCATTTCCACGTCTTCCACCGCGACGCCGGCTTCGCGGATCGCGGCCAGCAGTTGTTCGACTTCATGGGCGTTCTGTGCGGGCAATTGCACGATGCGCCCGGTGATGCGCGCATGCTGGGCAATGGCCCAGGGCAGCATGGCATCGGTCTTGAAGCGCAGCACGTTGCTCGTGGCCGACTTCAACAGTTCGCTGGTGCGGTCGAGCGCAATCACGCGTCCCTGCTTGAGCATGGCGATGCGGCTGCACAGCGCCTCGGCTTCCTCGAGGTAGTGCGTGGTGAGCAGCACGGTGCTGCCCTCCTTGTTGAGCCTGGCGACGAACTGCCAGAGCGTCTGGCGTAGTTCGACGTCGACGCCCGCGGTTGGCTCGTCGAGCACGATGACCGGTGGCTTGTGGACCAGCGCCTGCGCCACCAGCACACGGCGCTTCATGCCGCCCGAGAGCTGGCGCATGTTGGCCGTCGCCTTGTCGGCCAAGCCCAGGCTCTGCAGCAGCTCATCGATCCAGGCCTCGTTGTTCTTGATGCCGAAGTAACCCGACTGGATGCGCAGCGATTCACGCACATTGAAGAAGGGATCGAACACCAGCTCCTGCGGCACGATGCCGAGTTGACGCCGTGCCTCGGCATAGTCGCGCTGCACGTCGAAACCATGAACGCTGATGGCCCCGGCGGTAGGCCGCGAGAGGCCGGCCAGCATGCTGATGAGCGTGGTCTTGCCTGCGCCATTGGGGCCCAGCAAGCCGAAGAACTCGCCCGGCTCGATGTGGAAGCTGACCTCGTCGACGGCGCGCAGCCCCTGCTTGCCTTGGGCCCGCTGCTGTCTGGAGGGAGGATAGGTCTTGGAGACCGATTGGAATGAGATCGCGGGCATGAGAGCCGGCGATTTTACGGGCCTGCGTTACAAGCCGCTGGACCGCACCCGGATGACCTGACTCGGCCGCTGCCGGGCCGCACTGCGCTCAGGGTGCCGCCGGCAAGAGCCCCGCGATGCCGTAGAGGGCGGCGAGTTCGCGCAGCCGCGGAGAAAGCCCCTTGACCGCGAAGCCGCGGCCGAGCGCACTCGATTCGCGCCGGCACTCCAACAACACCGCCAGCGCCGAGGAGTCGAACTGCGTCAAGGCGCTGGCGTCCACCACGGTGGACGTATCGGCTTGTCCCTTCAGCCCCTGCTGCAGCATGCGCATGCAGGCTGGGGCATCGTCGTGGGTGAGTTTGGTCGGCAGCACCAGCATGGCGTCAGCTCTTGCCGTTGTTGCCCTTGTTGCGCGCGGCCAGCGCTGCAATCAGGCCATCGATGCCGCGGGCATTGATTTCTTGCGCGAACTGCGTGCGGTAGGTGTCGACCAGCCAGACACCCAGCACATTGAGGTTGTAGACCTTCCAGCCGCCGCCCTGGCCAGGCGTCTTTTCGAGGCGGTAGTCGAGCTGGACCGGATCGCCGCGGCCCTTGACCTCGGTGCGCACCAGCACTTCGGTGTCTTCGGGCGAACCGCGGAACGGACGGACCGTGACGGTCTGGTCGCTCACCTGGTCGAGCGCGCCGGCATAGGTGCGAACCAGCAGTGTCTTGAATTCTTCCTGCAGCTTCTTTTGCTGTTCGGGTGTGGCTTGGCGCCATGCCGGGCCCACGGCGGAAGCCGTCATGCGCTGGAAGTTGACGTTCGGCATGATCTTGCTGTCGACCAGCACCATGATCTTGCTGATGTCGCCCGACTTGATGGAGGTGTCGGCCTTGATGGTTTCGAGCACGTCCGTCGACAGGCGCTTTACCAGCGCGTCAGGCGCTTCGTCGGCCGCCTGGGCCGGGCGCACGAAAGCGGTGGCAGCGCCAAAAAGAAGCGCGCTGGCCAGAACCAGGCGGCCAAAGCCGCGGCGTTGCAGGATGTTGTTGTTCATGGCAATTCCCTTAAATTTTTGAAATCTTCAACAGAGACGCAGTGATAGGCGCGCCTCCTGCAATGAAACGTGTTCGACGACTCTCAGGCCGACCGGGTTCCTGAAGCGCAGGTGAAGCCTTGAAACCGGATGCAAGCGGACGTTCTCCCGCCGCCTCCACCCGCTCTTTGGCCTCTACTTGCCGTTTTCATCGTCCGGCGGGTTCCCGTCGTATACGTCGTTGCGGCGGTGCTGGAGGAAGGCATCTCGCGTGAAGGTGTATTTGTCGAGCGCCGCGTCGTCGAGCAGCCGGCCGGCACGCAGGTACTTCGCGCGTGTATCGACAGCGTCCAGGAACGACAGCGAATTGCGCCAGGCCACGTCGTGCATGTTCGAGACAATGCCGCCGGCACGGTCCACCGGCAATGCCGCAGTGTCGCGCAAGGTCGAAGGGCCAAAGATGGGCAGCACGACGTAAGGGCCGGCGCCTACGCCCCAGCGGCCGAGCGTCTGGCCGAAATCTTCCTCATGGCGATCGATTCCGGCTTCGGTGGCCACATCGAGCAGGCCACCCAGTCCGAAGAAGGTGTTCACGTTGACCCGCATGAAGGTCTCGGCACTGTTCTGCAGCTTGAGCTGGGCCACGCTGTTGGCAAAGCTCCAGACGTCGCCCAGGTTGCCGAAGAAGTTACTCACGCCGGTGCGCACCATGGAGGGCAGCACGCGCACGTACGCGGTGGCCACAGGCACCAGCACCGCTTCGTCGACGGTGTCGTTGAAGCGCGTGACGCCGCGGTTGAAGGGCTCGAACGGGTCGGACGGATTGGCATGGGGCCCGGTTGCGCAACCTGCAAGCAGCACGAAAGCGGCTGCAGCGCCCATCAAGCGGGCAGAGTTTGCTACTTTCTTGATAGCAACGAACGATAAAAGACTGGTTTTCATTTCTTGTTGGCTGTTCCTGGCGTCGAAGGCGTGCTGCTGCTTCCTTCGGCTGCCTTGCTATAGAGGAACTGGCTGATCAGGTTTTCCAGCACCACGGCCGATTGGGTCGCGGTGATGGTGTCGCCGGCTTGCAAATTCTTCTCCTCGGCACCCGGCTCGATCCCGATGTATTGCTCGCCGAGCAAGCCACTGGTCAAGATCTTGAGCGAGCTGTCCTTGGGAAAACTGTAACGGTTTTGTAGTGCCAGTGTGACACGTGCTTGAAATGACTTGTCGTCAAACGAGATGGATTCCACACGTCCAACCACTACGCCGGCACTTTTGACCGCAGTTTGCGGCTTGAGCCCGCCAATATTGTCGAAGCGCGCGGTGACGTTGTAGGTCTTCTGGAAATTCACGCTCAGCAGGTTGGCCGACTGCAGCGCGAGGAACAGCAGCGCCGCGCCGCCGATCAGGACGAACAGGCCGACCCAGATGTCGCTATTGGAACGTTGCATTGTTTGCACTCTCTAGAACGATTGGAGCGAAGCTCCGTCAAATACTGAACATCATGGCGGTCAACAGGAAGTCGAGCCCCAGCACCGAGAGCGACGCCATCACCACGGTGCGCGTGGTGGCACGCGACACGCCTTCGGGCGTCGGCTGGGCCACAAAGCCCTGCAGCAACGCAATGAAGGTCACGGTGAAACCGAACACGATGCTCTTGATCACGCCGTTGCCCACGTCCCGCCACACGTCGACGCCGCCCTGCATCTGGCCCCAGAACGCACCAGGGTCCACACCCAGCATCAGCACGCCGACCACGTAGCCGCCCATGATGCCCACCGCGCTGAACACCGCCGCCAGCAGCGGCATGGTGATCACGCCGGCCCAGAAGCGCGGCGCCAAGATGCGCTGCACCGGATCGACCGCCATCATCTCCATGGCACTGAGTTGTTCGCCGGCCTTCATGAGGCCGATTTCCGCCGTCAGCGAGGTGCCGGCGCGGCCGGTGAAAAGCAGAGCCGCCACAACCGGCCCGAGCTCCCGCACCAGGCTCAGCGCGACCAACAGGCCCAGCGCCTCGGAAGAACCGTAGCGCTGCAGCGCGTAATACATCTGCAGGCCCAGCACAAATCCGACGAAAAGGCCCGACACCGCAATGATCGCGAGCGAGTAGTTGCCCAGGAAATGGATCTGGTCGCGCACCAGCCCGAAGCGACGCAAGCTTTGTGCCCCCCGCACCATGAGGCGCAGGAACAGCTTGGCGCCATAACCGAGGTCGGCCAGTTTGCTGCGCACGGCAAAGCCGGCGTCGGCGGGCTTCCACCAGCTCATAGCTGCCCCCCTTCATTGCCGAAATCTTGTTCGATGCCGACGCCCGGGTAGTGAAAATGCACCGGCCCGTCGGGCAGCGCGTTCACGAACTGATGCACCAGCGGATCGGCGCTTTCGCGCACCTCGCTCGGTGTGCCCTGTGCGGCGATGCCGCCGTTGGCCAGGATGATCACGTGGTCGGCGATGCGGAACGTTTCTTCGAGGTCGTGAGACACCACGATGCTGGTCAGCCCGAGCGTGTCGTTCAACTGGCGAATCAGCCGAGCCGCCGTGCCGAGCGAAATGGGGTCGAGGCCGGCAAACGGCTCGTCGTACATGACGAGGTCGGGGTCCAGCGCAATGGCGCGTGCCAAGGCGACACGGCGTGCCATGCCGCCCGAGACTTCGCTGGGCATCAGGTCGCGCGCGCCGCGCAAGCCGACCGCGTCGAGCTTCATGAGCACGATGTCGCGCACTAGCGCTTCCGAGAGCTGCGTGTGCTCTCGCAACGGAAATGCGACGTTGTCGAACACGCTCATGTCGGTGAACAGCGCACCGAACTGGAACAGCATGCCCATGCGTCGCCGCGCCAAATACATTCCGGCGGCGTCGAGCTTGCCGACGTCGCGGCCGTCGAAAAGAACCTCGCCGCGCTGCGCGCGCTGTTGTCCGCCGATGAGCCGCAGTACCGTGGTTTTGCCGCCGCCGGAGGCGCCCATGAGCGCCGTGACCTTGCCGCGCGGGACGGTAAATGACACCCGGTCGAGGATCGCACGCGCGCCGTAGCCGAACGAAACGTCGCGAAACTCTACGAAAGGCTGTGGCAGTGCGGCTGGGTCCATCTCAATAAAAAAGCCGGGCGCCTTGTCAGGCATCCCGGCATGCGGTTTCCGCGAATGATAGCGGGGCCGCAAGGGGCCCCGCAGAACTGAAACAAAAATCAGCGCGGTAAGTCGCTAAATCCCATCAAAAATTCATCCACCGACCGCGCCGCCTGGCGACCTTCGCGAATTGCCCACACGACCAGCGACTGGCCGCGGCGAATGTCACCCGCGGCAAATACCTTTGGCACATTGGTAGCGTAGCCACCGATGAAGTCGACGGTGGCCTTGGCGTTGCCGCGCGCGTCCTTCTCGACACCGAAGGCATCCAGCACAGGCGCTACCGGGCTCACGAAGCCCATCGCCAACAGCACGAGGTCGGCCTTGAGGATCTGCTCGCTGCCAGCCACTTCCTGCATGCGGCCGTCCTTCCACTCCACGCGGACGGTCTTGAGGCCGGTGACCTTGCCCTTTTCGCCGATGAACTCCTTGGTGGAGATGGCGAACTCGCGCTCGCAGCCTTCTTCATGGCTGGAGCTGGTGCGAAGCTTGATCGGCCAGTAGGGCCAGGTCAGCGGGCGGTTTTCTTCCTCGGGCGGCTGCGGCATCAGTTCGAACTGCGTGACGCTGGCTGCGCCATGGCGGTTGCTGGTGCCCACGCAGTCGGAGCCGGTGTCGCCGCCGCCGATGACGATGACGTGCTTGCCGTCGGCGCGCAGTTGGCCCTTGACCTTGTCGCCCGCGTTAACGCGGTTCTGCTGCGGCAGGAACTCCATCGCGAAATGGATGCCGTCGAGATCGCGCCCCGGCACCGGCAGGTCGCGCGACTGCTCGGCGCCGCCTGTGAGCAGCACGGCGTCGAACTCCTTGTCCAGTTGCTCGGGCGTGACGGTTTCCTTGGCGAGGTTGGTCACCTTGGAGCCCTTGCCCAGCGGATCTTTTGCAGCACCGACCATCACACCGGTGCGGAAGGTCACGCCCTCGGCCTTCATCTGCTCGACGCGGCGGTCGATGTGCGTCTTCTCCATCTTGAAATCGGGGATGCCGTAGCGCAGCAGGCCGCCGATGCGGTCGTTCTTCTCGAACAGCGTCACGTCGTGGCCCGCACGCGCGAGCTGCTGCGCCGCGGCCATGCCGGCCGGGCCCGAACCCACCACCGCCACCTTCTTGCCGGTCTTGTGCTTGGCAATGCGCGGCGCCACCCAGCCTTCGTCCCAGGCGCGATCGATGATGGCGTGCTCCAGCGACTTGATGCCGACCGGGTCGTCGTTCACGTTGAGCACACAGGCTGCCTCGCAGGGCGCGGGGCAGATGCGGCCGGTGAACTCCGGAAAGTTATTGGTCGAGTCGAGCACCGCGAAGGCGTTCTGCCAATCGTCGCGGTACACGAGGTCGTTGAAGTCCGGAATGATGTTGTTGACTGGGCAGCCGCTGTTGCAGAACGGCGTGCCGCAGTCCATGCAGCGTGCGCCCTGCACCTTGGCCTGCTCGACCGTCAGGCCGACGACGAATTCCTTGTAGTGCTTGACGCGCTCTTGGACAGGCTTGTAGCCCTCTTCGACGCGCTCATGCTCCATGAAGCCGGTGATCTTTCCCATCGTGATGTCCTTTTTCTCTCTGCGTTCTCGTGGGCGCTCAGACCGAAGCCGGCGACGTCTGCGGCGCGGGAGCCAGCGCGTGCGGCTCCAAGCCGACGTGCGCGTTGTTGCCGCTGCTGGTCAGCTCGACCTTGCGGTCGTGCAGTTCGGCGAGCGCGCGCTTGTATTCGTTCGGGAACACCTTGACGAACTTGGTGCGCGACACGGCCCAGTTGTCGAGCAGTTCGCGTGCGCGCTTGCTGCCGGTCCAGCGGTGATGCTCTTCGAGCAGCTTCTTGAGCTGGGCCTCGTCGGTTTCGCCGCCGTGCCAGATCTTGCGATGCACGCTTGCCAGCTGCTCGGCCGAGGTCAGCACCTTGTCGAGCGACACCATCGAGAGATTGCAGCGCGTGGCGAACTGGCCGTCTTCGTCGTAGACGAAAGCCACGCCGCCGCTCATGCCGGCCGCGAAGTTCCGGCCCGTCTTGCCGAGCACCGCGACCGTGCCGCCGGTCATGTATTCGCAGCCGTGGTCGCCGGTGCCTTCGATGACGGCCGTGGCCCCCGACAGACGTACCGCGAAGCGTTCGCCGGCCACGCCGCAGAGATACGCCTCGCCGGTGGTCGCACCGTAAAGCGCCGTATTGCCGACGATGGTGTTGCGCGCCGCTTCTCCGCGGAAGTCGAGGCTCGGGCGCACCACCACGCGGCCGCCCGAAAGGCCCTTGCCGGTGTAGTCGTTGGCATCGCCGATCAGGTAAAGCGTGATGCCCCGCGCCAGGAACGCGCCGAACGACTGGCCGCCCGTGCCTTCGAGCTGGATGCGGATCGAGTCGTCGGGCAGGCCTTGCGGATGCACCTTGGTCAGCGCGCCCGAGAGCATGGCGCCCACCGAGCGGTTGACGTTGCGCGCCACCTCGATGAACTGCACCTTCTCGCCGCGCTCGATGGCCGGGCGCGACTTCTCGATCAGCTTGACGTCGAGCGCACGCTCGAGACCGTGGTCCTGATTCTCGACGTGGTAGCGCGGCACGTCGGCCGGCACGATCGGCAACGCGAACAGGCGGCTGAAGTCCAGGCCGGAAGCCTTCCAGTGCTCGATGCCCTTGCGCATGTCGAGCAGGTCGGCGCGGCCGATCAGGTCGTCGAACTTGCGGATGCCGAGCTGCGCCATGATCTGGCGCACTTCTTCGGCAACGAAGAAGAAGTAGTTGACGACATGCTCGGGCTTGCCCGAGAACTTCTTGCGCAGGATCGGGTCTTGCGTGGCCACGCCCACCGGGCAGGTGTTGAGGTGGCACTTGCGCATCATGATGCAGCCTTCGACCACCAGCGGCGCAGTGGCAAAGCCGAATTCGTCAGCGCCCAGCAGCGCGCCGATGGCGACGTCGCGGCCGGTCTTCATCTGGCCGTCGGCCTGCACGCGGATGCGGCTGCGCAGGCGGTTGAGCACCAGCGTCTGTTGCGTTTCGGCCAGACCGATTTCCCACGGACTGCCCGCGTGCTTGATCGACGACCAGGGCGATGCGCCCGTGCCGCCGTCATGGCCCGCGATCACCACGTGGTCGCTCTTGCACTTGGCCACGCCCGCCGCGATGGTGCCCACGCCGATTTCGCTCACCAGCTTGACGCTGATGCTGGCATGCGGCGCGGCGTTCTTCAGGTCGTGAATCAGCTGCGCCAGGTCTTCGATCGAATAGATGTCGTGGTGCGGCGGCGGCGAGATCAGGCCGACGCCCGGGACTGCGTAACGCTGCTTGCCGATGTACTCGGTGACCTTGCCGCCGGGCAGCTGGCCGCCCTCGCCCGGCTTGGCGCCCTGCGCCATCTTGATCTGGATCTGGTCGGCCGAGAACAGGTACTCGGCCGTGACGCCGAAGCGGCCCGAAGCCACCTGCTTGATGCGCGAACGCAGCGAGTCGCCATCTTGGAGCGGCAGGTCGACCTCGACGTTGGCCGCGCCGATCACGCTCTTGAGCGTGTCGCCCTTCTTGATCGGGATGCCCTTGAGCTCGTTGCGATAACGCGCCGGATCTTCGCCGCCCTCGCCCGTGTTGCTCTTGCCGCCGATGCGGTTCATGGCAATCGCGAGCGTGGAATGCGCCTCGGTGCTGATCGAGCCAAGCGACATCGCGCCGGTGGCAAAGCGCTTGACGATTTCGGCCGCGGGCTCGACCTCGTCGACCGGAATGGCCTTGGCCGGATCGATCTTGAACTCGAACAGGCCGCGCAGCGTGAGGTGACGGCGGTTCTGGTCGTTGATGAGCTGCGCGTATTCCTTGTACGTGTTCCAGTTGTTGGAGCGCGTGCTGTGCTGCAGCTTGGCGATGGCGTCGGGCGTCCACATGTGCTCTTCGCCGCGCGTGCGCCAGGCGTATTCGCCGCCGGCATCGAGCATGTTGGAAAGAATCGGGTCGTCGCCAAATGCCGCCTTGTGCATGCGGATGGCTTCTTCGGCAATCTCGAACACGCCGATGCCCTCGACGCGGCTCGCAGTGCCGGTGAAGTACTTGTTCACCGTCTCGGTGTTGAGGCCGATGGCTTCGAACAGCTGGGCGCCGCAATAGCTCATGTAGGTGCTGACACCCATCTTCGACATGATCTTGGAGAGACCCTTGCCGATGGCCTTGACGTAGTTGTAGACCGCCTTCTCCGCGCTCATGTCGCCCGGCAGGTCGGCATGCATGGCCGACAGCGTTTCCATGGCGAGGTAGGGGTGCACGGCTTCGGCGCCGTAGCCCGCCAGCACGCCGAAGTGATGCACTTCGCGCGCCGAGCCGGTCTCGACCACCAGGCCGGCCGTGGTGCGCAGGCCCTCGCGCACCAGGTACTGGTGCACGGCCGAGAGCGCCAGCACGGCGGGGATCGCGACTTGCGTGGGGCTCACGCTGCGGTCGCTCACGATCAGGATGTTATGGCCGCCCTTGATGGCGTCCACAGCTTCAGCGCACAGCGAGGCCAGCTTGGCTTCGACGCCTTCGTCGCCCCACGCCAGCGGGTAGGTGATGTCGAGCACGTAGCTCTTGAACTTGCCCTGCGTGTACTTGCCGATGTCGCGCAGCTTGGCCATGTCGGCAAAGTCGAGGATCGGCTGGCTCACTTCGAGCCGCATCGGCGGGTTGACCTGGTTGATGTCGAGCAGGTTGGGCTTGGGGCCGATGAAGGACACGAGCGACATCACGATCGCTTCGCGGATCGGGTCGATCGGCGGGTTGGTCACTTGCGCGAACAACTGCTTGAAGTAGTTGTAGAGCGGCTTGTTCTTGTTGGAGAGCACGGCCAGCGGGCTGTCGTTGCCCATGGAGCCGATGCCTTCTTCGCCGGCCTGCGCCATCGGGCTCATCAGGAACTTGATGTCTTCCTGCGTGTAGCCGAAGGCCTGCTGGCGGTCGAGCAGCGCCACCTGGCTCACCGGCGTCTTGATGGTCGATGCGGCCGGCTCGGCCTTGACGCTGTCGAGCTTGATGCGCAGGTTTTCGATCCACTGCTTGTAGGGCTTGCTGTTGGCGAGGGTGGCCTTGACCTCCTCGTCGTCGATCATGCGGCCCTGCTCCAGGTCGATGAGGAACATCTTGCCGGGCTGCAGGCGCCACTTGCGAACGATCTTCTGCTCGGGCACGGGCAGCACGCCCGATTCCGAAGCCATGATGACCAGGTCGTCGTCGGTCACGCAGTAGCGCGAGGGGCGCAGGCCGTTGCGGTCGAGCGTTGCGCCGATCTGGCGGCCGTCGGTAAACACGATGGAGGCCGGGCCGTCCCAGGGCTCGAGCATGGCGGCGTGGTACTCATAGAAGGCGCGGCGACGCGGGTCCATGGTGGCGTGCTGTTCCCACGGCTCGGGAATCATCATCATCACGGCCTGGCTGATGGGGTAGCCGGCCATCGTCAAGAGCTCGAGGCAGTTGTCGAAGGTGGCGGTGTCGGACTGGTTGGCAAAGCTGATGGGATAGAGCTTCTGCAGGTCGGCGCCCAGCACGGGCGACGACATCACGCCTTCGCGTGCCTTCATCCAGTTGTAGTTGCCCTTGACCGTGTTGATTTCGCCGTTGTGGGCGACATAGCGGTACGGGTGGGCCAGCGGCCACTCCGGGAATGTGTTGGTCGAGAAGCGCTGGTGCACGAGGCCGAGGGCCGAGATGCAGCGCTTGTCCTGCAGGTCGAGGTAATAGGTGCCGACCTGGTCGGCGAGCAGCAAGCCCTTGTAGACCACAGTGCGGCTCGACATGCTGGGAACGTAGTATTCCTTGCTGTGCTTGAGCTTCAGGCGCTGGATGTTGGCGCTGGCGGTCTTGCGGATCACGTAGAGCTTGCGCTCCAGGGCATCCTGCACGATCACGTCGTTGCCGCGGCCGATGAACACCTGGCGCAGCAGCGGCTCCTTGGCGCGCACCGTGGGCGACATCGGCATGTCGCGGTTCACCGGCACGTCGCGCCAGCCGAGCAGCACCTGGCCTTCGGCCTTGATGGCGCGTTCCATCTCTTGTTCGCAAGCTTCGCGGGACGCGTGCTCCTTGGGCAGGAAGATCATGCCCACGCCATATTCGCCCGGCGGCGGCAGCGTGACGCCCTGCTTGGCCATTTCTTCGCGGTACAGATGGTCAGGCAGTTGGATCAGGATGCCCGCGCCGTCGCCCATCAGCTTGTCAGCGCCCACTGCGCCGCGATGGTCCAGGTTTTCGAGGATCTTGAGGCCCTGCAGCACGATGGCATGGCTCTTCTCGCCCTTGATGTGCGCCACGAAGCCGACGCCGCAGGCATCGTGCTCGTCGGCACCGGAATACAGACCGTGTTGTTGGAGATGTTCGATCTCGGCAGCCGTCGTCATGGCGCACTCCTTCAGTTTTTCGCAGGGATGAGAAGGATATTGCGATGCACAAAGAATGCCAAACACTTTATTTGGGGTCAGATTCCAATTTAATTCCGAGGCTCTTGGTCGGAGTCAAATTAGGGACACATTAAAAATGTCGCGACGACTCCCCGTAGCGGCAGGCCGCAGCAATCGTATTCAGGAACGGGGGGCCGACGGGGGACGCCCCGCCTTTGTCTTGGCCACGCGGCGTTCGGTGGACTTCTGCAGCGACGCGAGGAAATTGGCATCGCCGGCCGCCCATCCCCGCAAGGTGGCTTCGGTGAGCATGCCCTGGTCGGCGGAACGCACGCCGGCGCGCACCAATTCCGTATAGGCCGCTTCGCGCGCGAAGGGCGTATTGCCCAATTCCCAGTACAGCGGATGCGGCGTCAGCAGCTTGTCGTGCCGCAGGCCCGCATAGTGCCCGTAGCTGGACCACGGGAAGTCGCGCGCATCAGCGACCAGGCCGGCCCGCACGGGATTCAGGTCGATGTAGGCCATGCAGGTCAAGAGATAACGATCGGTCTGGATCAGCGTCGACCTGTAGCGCCCTTCCCACAAGGTGCCGCTGCGGCCATGGCGGTCGTTGAAATAGCGCACATAGCTGCGCCCCACCGACTGCATGAACTGGGGCAGCCCGGTGGTGGTGCTCGGCGTTGCCAACAGATGGAAATGGTTGTCCATCAGCACATAGGCATGCAGTGCCACGCCGAAGCGCGTGGCGGCGTCCGCCAAAAGGGCGAGCAGCCGCTCGTGGTCCGCGCGATCCACAAAAATGACCTGGCGATTGTTGCCACGCTGGATCACGTGGTGCGGCATGTCGGCGAGCGTGAGGCGAGGCAGACGGGCCATGGCGTGAATCGAACGAACGCGCTCTCGCTGACTTCAGGACAGGCGAAACCGTGTATCGCCCAGTGCGTCGAGTCCGAATTGCGACAGCAGCTCGCCAAGCCTTGCTGCCGCGGCGGCCTTGCGCTGCCCGGTGTGGCGCGCCAGGATCAGCTCGTTCTTCATGCTGTGCTCCCAGCCCACCAGCTCGGTGACGGTAACGCTGTAACCGTTGGCCTCGAGGTAGAGGCAGCGCAGCACGTTGGTGAGCTGGCTGCCGATCTCGCGCGTGTGCAGCGGATGGCGCCAAAGCTCGGCCAATGGCGTTCGCGACAAGGCCAGCGCCTTGGTTTCGCGCAGGCACGCCGCCACCTCGGCCTGGCAGCAGGGCACCAGCACCATGCAGCGCGCCTTCTTCGCGAGCCCGAAGGCGATGGCGTCGTCGGTTGCGGTGTCGCAGGCGTGCAGCGCGGTGACCACGTCGATGCGCTCCGGCAGCTCGCTCGCTTGGGCCGATTCGGCCACCGTGAGGTTCAGGAACGACATGCGGTCGAAGCCCAGCTGCCGTGCCAATGTGCGCGACTTCTCGACCAGCTCGCTTCGGGTCTCGATGCCATAGACGTGGCCGCCTGGGCGCGACCGGAAGAACAGGTCGTAGATGATGAACCCGAGGTACGACTTGCCCGCGCCATGGTCGGCCAACGTGGCCTCGGCACCGCCTTCCGGCAGTTCGCGCAGCAATTGCTCGATGAACTGGAACAGGTGGTAGACCTGCTTGAGCTTGCGCCGCGAATCCTGGTTGAGACGACCCTCGCGCGTGAGGATGTGCAGTTCCTTAAGCAGTTCGATGGACTGCCCCGGACGCAGGACCTCCGCCAGTTCGGCGTCGGCCTTGGAAGCCTTGGCGGTCTTCATCGCCTTGGTTGCTTGTGCATTCATGATCGGGCACTCCCGGGGCCGACGTCGAGCGCGGCCCAGCCAGCGGGGCCCAGCGCTTCCAGCGTTTCGATGTTGCGTTCGAAGATGGCTTCGGCCTCGGGGAACGCTTCGACCGCACGGCTCACGCTGTCTTCGCGCAGCAGGTGCAGCGTGGGATATGGCGCGCGGTTGGTCGCGTTGGTGATGTCGCCGCTCTCGGTTCCGGCAAATTGAAACTGCGGATGAAAGCTCGCGAGCTGGAACACGCCGTCAAAGCCCGCGCGGGCGAGCTTGCGTTCGGCGCGCGCCGTGAAATCGTTGAAGTCCAGAAAATCCGCCAAGGTGTTGGGTGCTATCAGCAAGGTGGTGTCGCGCACGGAGGCATCGAACGCGGCGAGTTCATCGGCCTGCTTCAGCAGAGCGTCGATCAGCGCGCCGTGGTCGGCAAGCAGGTACACGGCGTAGTGAATCTGCGCCTTCACGTGCACCGCCTTTGCGAACGGACACAGGTTGAGCCCGATCACCGCGCGCTCGAGCCAGCGCCGGGTATCGGCTTCGGCCTGAATGGCGTCGATTGTCGCCGCGCCTGTCATGCCACCTCCGCCGCCAGGCGTATTCGCCCGAGGCGCCGCGCAAGGGCCATGCCGGCCAGCGAGCATGCCAGCGTGGCCGCCCAGGTCCAGTGCCACCCGCCGGCACGGTGAGCGACCCATGCGACCGCGGGCGGCGCCAGGAATTGCCCCAGGGACGAGGCCTGCTGCATGAGCCCGACCGTCGTGGAAACGGTGGTGGGCCCTGGCGCCAAGCGAACCCCGAGCAGGAACAGAGTGGCTGGCACCATGCCTCCGCCCAGCGAAAAAGCACAGACCGCGGCATAGCGCAGCGCTGGCGGCAGGCCGAGCGCATCGGCCCCCTGCCCCACCTGCGCGAAAGCGGCCACGCCGCCCAGCGCCATGGCAACGAAACCCCACTGCAAGAGGCGCTCCGGCGCAACGCCGCGTTGCAGCCACCGGCCGCCCGCGAGGTTGCCGACGATGTTCATCGCGGCCGCAACGGCGGTGAGCACCGCGTTCCAGCCGGTCGGCACGCCCGCGCCGGCGTAGATGGCCGGCAGGAAGCCGATCACGGCCATCCATTGCGCCGAATACACGGCGAAGCTCGACGCGACCATCCAGGGCGCGCGTGCGCCGACAGTGGCGCGCAAGCGCGACGGCCATCCGCTTGGCATGGCGCTGCCTGCCGCAACAGAACGAACTCCGTCCGCCGGCACGGCCGACCACAGCCAAAGCGCTGCAGCGGCCGAAACGGCAGAGAGCGCCCACCACCAGTCGCCCCATCCGCCCCAGGCGATCAAGGCCGGCCCCAGCAGCAGCGCGAGCGCCACGCCCAGCGGCATGTAGGCGCCCCACACGCCGAGCGCCGCCTTGTCGGCCCCCGCCGGTGTCAAGGCGCGGATCAGCCCGGGTCCCGGCATGACCGCCAGCAGAAAGCCAATGCCTTCGACGGCCCGCAGGAGCAGCAGCCATTGCACCGCGTGTGCACCGCCGAAGAGGCCCGCACCGATGCCGCCCCCCAGAAGGCTGGCCACCGTCAGCACCACGAGTCCCGTCAGCATGCTGCGGCGCAGGCCGATGGTGTCGGCAGCCAAGCCTGCCGCCAGGCCCAGCGTCATGCTCGCCACCTGCACCAGCGAGAGCAGAAAACCCGCCTCGACGAGGCCGATGCCGAGCGAAGCCTGCAACGCCGGCACGGCGGGCGGCAGCTTGCCCAGGTGAAGCGCCGCGCTGACACCGCCCAGCACCACCGCGAAAGCAGCGGCCGGAACGCGCACGGATGCCCCCGCCGTTGGGCCCATCGGAATGCCCTCGCCCTGGCGCGCTGCGCCTTCCGAACGGCCGGAGGCGTTCATGCGATGCCCCGCCGGCCGGTCAGCCGCTCATGCTCGCGCATCGCAAAGCGGTCTGTCATGCCGGCGATGTAGTCGGCGACTGAACGGTACCGGTCGCGGCGCCCGGCATAGGCGGCAGGCATTTCGCCGGGGCGCTCGAGGTAGGCCTCGAACAGCTCCCGCACCACCTGCTGCGCCTGATCGGTGGTCTGCGCGACCTGCGGATGCCGGTAGAGGTTGCGAAACAGAAAGCCCTTGAGCGCGTTGGACTGCGCCTGCATGGTGACGCTGAAGGCCACGAGCGGCGGCGAGTTCCGTGCGTCGTCCGCATCGGCCGGCTTGGCCGTTTCGATTGCCGCGCGGGTAGCGTCGATCACGTCATAGACCTGGGCGCTCAGCATTCGACGGATCGTCTCGTAGAGCACGCGCCGCCCCTCCAGGTGCGGATATTCGGCGAGCGCCTCGCGGCGGTAGCGCTCGAACAGTTCCACCTCGCCGAGTTGCTCCACGCTGATGAGCCCTGAACGCACGCCATCGTCGATGTCGTGCGCGTTGTAGGCGATCGCGTCGGCCAGGTTGCACAGCTGCGCTTCGAGTCCCGGCTGCGTGCGGTCGAGAAAGCGCCGCGCCACGCCGTTGGGTTCGGCGGCTTCCAGGTGCTCCGCGTTGGCGCGGGAGCAATGCTTGAGGATGCCTTCACGGGTCTCGAAGCTGAGGTTCAGGCCGTCGTATTGCGGGTAGCGCAGCTCCAGAGCGTCGACCACGCGCAGGCTTTGCAGGTTGTGCTCGAAACCGCCATGGTCTTGCATGCAGGCATTGAGCGTGTCTTGTCCCGCATGGCCGAACGGCGTGTGGCCAAGATCGTGCGCAAGCGCAATCGCTTCGACCAGGTCTTCGTTGATGCGCAAGGCCCGCGCAATGGAGCGGCCCAGCTGCGCGACTTCGAGCGAATGCGTGAGCCGCGTGCGGAACAGGTCGCCCTCATGGTTCAGGAAGACCTGGGTCTTGTAGACCAGCCGCCGAAATGCCGTGGAATGCACGATACGGTCGCGGTCGCGTTGGAAGGCATCGCGCGTGGGCGCCGGCGGCTCGGCATGGCGCCTCCCGCGAGACTGCGCAGGGTGGCAGGCATAGGCCGCAAGATTCATCGATGCACCCTGGGCGCCGAACTCACTCCGCGCGGCAGCACTGTGCGAGCACTTCGCGCACGAGCGCATCGGGCGCGCTGCTGACCGCGGCCGAGCCCGGCTTGTCGATCACCACGAAGCGGATTTCGCCCGCTTCGGATTTCTTGTCGACCCGCATCAATTCAAGGTATCGGTCCGCGCCCAGCGCAGGGCCGACGGTGGGCAGGCCGGCGCGGTCGATCAGCCGCGTGAGCCGCTCGACGAACGCTGCGTCCACCCCGCCCAGCCGCTGCGACAGGTGCGCCGCCATGACCATGCCGCAGCCGACCGCTTCGCCGTGCAGCCATTCGCCATAGCCAAGGCCCGACTCGATGGCGTGGCCGAAGGTGTGGCCGAAGTTGAGGATGGCGCGCAGACCGGTCTCGCGCTCGTCCTCTCCGACGACCAGCGCCTTGATCTCGCAGCTGCGCTTGACGGCGTGCGCCAGCGCGGCCGGGTCGCGCGCCACCAGCGCCTCGACATTCGCCTCGATCCAGTCGAAGAATGCCATGTCGTAGATGGGGCCGTACTTGATGACTTCAGCCAGGCCTGCGCTCAGCTCCCGCGGCGGCAGTGTCTGCAGCGTGCCCAGGTCACACACGACGAGCTGTGGCTGGTAGAACGCGCCGATCATGTTCTTGCCCAGCGGGTGGTTGATGGCGGTCTTGCCGCCCACCGAGGAGTCGACCTGGGCCAGCAGCGTGGTCGGCACCTGCACGAAAGGCACGCCGCGCATGTAGCTGGCGGCGGCGAAGCCGGTCATGTCGCCCACCACGCCGCCGCCCAGTGCAAACAGCACCGTCTTTCGGTCGCTGCCGTGGCCGAGCAGGGCGTCGAAGATCAGGTTCAGCGTCTGCAGGTTCTTGTGCACTTCGCCGTCGGGCAACTCGAGCATGTGCACGGTGCGGAAGCCGCCGGCCAGCGCAGTGCGCAGAGCCTTGGCATAAAGCGGCGCCACGGTGGTGTTGCTGACGATCAGCGCGCTGGCGGCGGCGGGAGCCGCGGCAAAGCTCTGGGGATCGTCCAACAGGCCGGTGCCGATAAGAATCGGATAGCTGCGCTCGCCGAGCTGGATATCGACGCGTTCGGGCGGTGCGGAAGGTGCGGGCAATGACATGGCAGCGAGTTTAGGCGCTGCGGCCCGGCCCGCTCAGGGCGTGGGTTCTTCCGGCCGGGATCCCGGCGCAACGATGCCGGCAAGCTCGAGCTGCATCACGATGATGTTGACCAGCATGGCGATCGAAGGGCGCCCGGTGTCGACCACGTCGTGGGCCGTCTCGCGGTACAGCAGATCGCGCGCATCGTGGAGTTCGCGCAAGCGCCCGAGCGGATCGGCCACCTGCAGAAGGGGCCGCTTGACGTCGTGACGCAGACGTCGGAACAGGTCTTCGGGGGAGGATCGCAGATAGATCACATGGAAGTGATCCCGCAGCTGCTTGCGGTTGGCCGCCCGCAGGACGGCGCCGCCGCCAGTGGCCAGCACCCCGTGGGCATTCGCGGCAAGGTCGGCGATGACCGACTCTTCGAGGTCGCGGAAGGCGGTTTCGCCTTCGCGGTCGAAGTAATCGCGGATCGAGCAGCCGATGCGCTGCTCGATGACATGGTCGGTATCGACGAACGGAAGGTCCAGGCGTACGCCCAAGCGCCGGCCCACTGCGGATTTGCCGGCGCCGGGCAACCCGACGAGTGCGACCGCCACGCGGTGGCTGCTACGCCCGCGCGTCAGCGCGCGGCGTTGCGGTCGGTAATCATCTTCGGAGTGATAAAGACGAGCATTTCGGTCTTGTTGGCAACGCGTTCGCGCTTGCGGAACAATGCACCCAGGTAGGGCACTTCACCCAGCACCGGCACGCGCGATTCGTCATTGGTTTCGGTGAGTTCGAAGATACCACCGATGACGACCGTGCCGCCGTTCTCGACCAGCACTTCGGTCTGAACGTGCTTGGTGTTGATGGCCGGACCTGCCGAGGTGTTAACGCCGCGGGCATCCTTGCTCACGTCCAGCGTGAGGATGATGTTGCCTTCGGGCGTAATCTGCGGGGTGACTTCGAGCTTCAGCACCGCCTTGCGGAACGAAATCGAGGTTGCACCGCTCGACGTGGCCTGCTGGTAGGGAATTTCTTCACCCTGCTCGATGAGCGCCTTGGTCTGGTCGGCGGTGATGACGCGCGGGCTGGACACCAGCTTGCCCTTGCCGTCGGCCTCGAGCGCCGAGATTTCGAGGTTCAGCATGCGCGAGAAGCTCGAATTGAAAAGCGAGATCGCGAAGGTGCCTGGCGAGTTGCCCGTGCCGCCGGCATCACCCGAGGGCAGGTTGATGAAGTTGGAGTTGGTCCAGGTGGTGGTGGCGGCGTTGCCGCTCGTACCCGAGGTCACCGTCGGCATCATGCCCAGGTTGGCAAAGGCGCGGTTTCCCGACGACGAAGCGAAGCGCTCGCCGGCAATGCCGCCGCCCAGCCGCACGCCCAGCGACTTGCCGAAGGTGTCGGACGCTTCCACGATCCGGGCTTCGATCAGCACTTGGCGAACAGGGATGTCGAGCTTCTGGATCAGGTCGGCCACTTGCGCCAGGCGCGAGGGGATGTCCGACACGAACAGCTGGTTGGTGCGCGCCTCCGCGATCACGCTGCCGCGCGGGCTCAGGATGCGGGTGGTGGAGCCACCACCGCCCCCGCCGCCCGAGGCGCCGGTTCCGGTCAGGCCTTGCGCAATGGCAATCGCCTTGGTGTAGTTGAGCTGGAACGACTGGGTGCGCACCGGCTCCAGGTTCTCGATTGCGGCCTTGGCCTCGAAATCGAGCTTTTCCTTGGCGTTGATTTCATCCTTGGGCGCGATCCACAGCACGCTGCCGTTCTTGCGCATGCCCAGGTTCTTCGCCTGCATGATGATGTCGAGCGCCTGGTCCCAGGGCACGTCCTTCAGCCGCAGCGTCAGCGAGCCGGTGACCGAGTCGGAAGTCACGATGTTGAAGTTCGTGAAGTCGGCAATCACCTGCAGCAGCGAGCGAATTTCAATGTTCTGGAAGTTCAGCGAGAGCTTCTCGCCGTTGTAGCCCACGCCCTGCGTCAACTTGGCCGGGTCCACCTTGCGGGCGCGGACTTCGACCACGAACTGGTTTTCGCTCTGGTAGGCGCTGTGCTCCCAGTCGCCCTTGGCCTCGATCGTCATGCGCACGCGGTCGCCCGACTGTTGCGAAGTGATCAGCTGGACCGGCGTATTGAAGTCGGCCACGTCGAGGCGGCGGCGAAGCCCCTCCGGCAGGGTCGACTTGGTGAACTCCACGACGAGGTTCTTACCCTGCTGGCGCACATCGACGCCTACCTGGTTGTTCGGCAGATCGACGATCACGCGGCCGGTGTTGTCGGCACCCAGGCGGAAGTCGACGTCGCGCAGCGGCAGGGTGTCGCGGTTGCGGTTTTCCGCAAAGACGTTGGGTGTGGACGAAGCCAGGGCCGTGCCTGCCACCGGTTCGAGGATCACCAGCAGCGACTTGCCCTGGATCTCGGTCTTGTACGCGGTTGCCTGCTTGAGGTTCAGCACCACGCGGCTGCGTTCGCCGGCTTGAACCACGTTGACGGAACGCAGGTTGCCCTGGTTCACCTCGATGGCGGAACGGCCGATGGCGTTTGTCACGCCCGGAAAATCAAGCGCGATGCGCGCCGGCGTCTGAACGGCAAAACCGGTCGGCACGGCCGTGAGCGGCTGCGCGAGGTCGATGCGGATCACCTCGGCGCCGGATTGCGTCGAACTGGTCACCGCTTCGATAGCGTTTTGCGCATGGGCAATCGCAAACGCGCCAAATGCCAAGAGACCCAGCCCGGCGGCTCGCAGCCGCTGTGCCATCGTTGATTTTTTGTGATTCATTTCTTCGCACTCTCTTGCAGCTGCAATGTCGCCACGCGTTCGATCCATTCACCGGCGGCGTCTTGCACGATTTCACGCAAGGCGACTTCGGTTTCGTTGATACGGGTGATGCGCCCGTAGTTGAGCCCCAGGTACTCTCCGACCCGCACCTTGTAGAGCAGCTTGTCGACCCGGACCAGCGCCACGGGCTGGCCGTTGCGGTTCATGCTGCCCACCATGGCCATGGCGTCGAGCGGGAACGCTTCGAGCGCCTCCTTGCGGCGCACCAGTTCAGGGGCGATCAGTTCCGACGTGCTGGGCTGGTTCGAATCGCGGCGCAGCGCCTGGGTCAGCTTCAGCAGGTTGAACGGCTCGAACGCCGCCCCCTCGGTATAGGCCTGGGGCGTGAATTTCTTGGGCTCCGTGATCGGCGGCACGTTGGGCTTGACCTGGGCGCGTTGCTCGACCATCCAGCGGCGCAGGTCTTCCTGCTCCGAGTCGGCGCAGGCGCTCAGGCCCAGGGCGGCCGCGGCCAGCCACAGGAGTTTGGCGGTCGTCCTCATTTCTTCGCCTTTGGCGCCGCGGCGCGTTTCTGGGCCGCCCGCTCTTCGTCATCGAGATAGCGGTAGGTGCGGGCCGTGGCATCCATCGTCAGGGTGCCTTCCTTGTCTTTTTGCGGCGTGATCGTGAGGTTGTTCAGCGTCACGATGCGCGACAGGCTCGCGATGTCGGCCGCAAAGGAGCCGATGTCGTGGTACCGGCCGGTCACGCGCACGGCGATCGGCAGTTCCGCGTAGTAGTCCTTCACCGAAACCTGTCCCGGGCGGAACAGCTCGAACTGCAGGCTGCGCCCAAGGCCGGCCTGGTTGATGTCCGACAGCAATGCGTCCATTTCTGCCTTGCTGGGCAGCTGCTTCTCGAGCAGCGTCACGTACTGCTGCACCTGCTCGCGCTGCTTCTTCAGCAGGTCGAGATTGGCGGCCAAGGCCACCTTCTTCTGGTAGTCGGCGCGCAGGGAGACTTCCTTGGCGCGCTCGCTCTCGAGCTCGTCGTTCGAATTGGTCAGCCATACGAACCACAGACCGACCAGCACCAGCGCGGTCACCGCCAGGCACAGCACGTAGCGTGGCACCGGCGGCCAACTGGCCGGGTCGTTCATGTTCAGGTTGCGGAACTGGTCGCCGAGGCCGCGCAGTGCGGCGCCGACGTCGAGCTTCTGGGAGGGGCGATTGCTTGCCATGATCCGTTACCCCTTGACCTGCTGCGCTGCGGCCAGCGCCTTGTCGGCCGCGGCCTTCTGCGCGTCGGTCGGCCGCTTCAGGCCAATGCGCATCGTGAAGTTCGCCACCCGGCGCTGATCGCGCTGGCTCAGGTTCACCGTCGCCGAAGTGATTTCGACCAGTTCGGGCTTGACCAGCCAGGGACTGTTGTTGCCCAGGTTGCGCAGCAGTTCCGACACGCGCTCGTTCGACTGCGCCATGCCTTGCAGCGTGACCGTCTGGTTGTCCTGCTTCATGCTGGTGAGATAAACGCCGTCGGGCAGCTGCCGAACCAGTTCGTTGAGCAGGTGCACGGGCAGGTTGCGGTCGCCTTGAAGGTCCTCGACCGCCTGCTGTCGTGCTCGCAGGGCCGCGATTTCCTGCTGCAGCGTCGAGATCTCCTTGATCTCGGCGTCGAGCTTGGTGATTTCAGTCTTGAGGAAATTGTTCTTCGCTTGCTGCGCCGAGATCTGGGCCTCGAACCACAGAAAGGCCAGGCCGGCGATCAGTACGCCCAGGACCGCGGCAGCGCCGAGCGTGCCGTAGAACGCCTCGCGGCGCCGCTTTCGTGCGGCCTCGCGGTGCGGAAGCAAATTGATGAGGATCACTGCACGAACCTCCGCATGGCCAGACCGCAGGAGGTCAGATAGGAAGGCGCTTCACGCCGGACCTTCTTCTCGCGGATGTTGGAGCTCAGTTCCATGCCGTCGAAGGGATTCACGAGCGAGCAAGCAAACGAGGTCTGCCGCGTGACGGCACTGGTCAGGCTGGGCAGCGAGGCCGAGCCGCCCGCAAGCAGCACGTAGTCCACGCGGTTGTGGGGCGTGCTGGTGAAAAAGAATTGCAGTGCACGCGCGATTTCCTGCGCAATGCTTTCCACGAACGGCTTCAAAACGCCCGAGCCGTAGTCATCGGGCAGATCGCCGCTGCGCTTCTTGGCTTCGGCCTCTTCGGCGGAAAAACCATACTGGCGCACGATCAGTTGGGTGAGCTGCGCGCCGCCAAAGGCCTGATCGCGGTCGTACAGCACTTCCTGGTTGCGCAGCACCTGCATGCTGGTGGTGAAAGCACCCACTTCGAAAAGCGCGACGACGGCATCGACGCCCTTGCCCGGCAATTGCTCGATCAGGCGAGCAGTTGCAAGGCGGGAGGCATAGGACTCGACGTCGAGGATCACCGCCTTCAGGCCGGCCGCTTCGGCCAGGCCCTCGCGGTCCTGGACCTTTTCCTTGCGCGAAGCGGCAATCAGCACTTCAACGTCGCCGGCAGAGGCTGTGCTCTGGCCGGTCACGCAGAAGTCGAGGCTGACTTCGTCCAGCGAAAAGGGGATGTACTGGTTGGCTTCGGACTCGACCTGGATTTCGAGTTCCTGCTCGCTCATGCCGCCAGGAAGAATGATCTTCTTGGTAATGACGGCCGAAGGGGGCAGTGCCAGCGCCACGTTGCGCGTGCGGGTGCCGCTTTTGCGCACCACGCGGCGAACGGCTTCGGCCACTTCGTCGAATTTTTCGACATTGCCGTCGGTGATCCAGCCCCGCTCCAGGGGCTCGATCGCACAGCGCTCCAGAACCAGCTTGCCGCTGGCGTCACGGCCGAGCTCGACCAGCTTGACGCTGGACGAACTGACGTCCAAGCCGAGCATGGGAGCGTTCTGACGGCGAAACAATGATCCGAAAGCAGCCAAGTTAGGTCCCTTTACCCCTGCATTTGTAACTATTGGAAAAAAGTGCGTTCGGTTGCATGCTAGCAGCAGGCGTTGCGGCAACCAAGCAACCCGGGTCGGCAAACCCGAGGAACGTTGTCAAAAGCTGACGTTGACGCCACATTCAGTAACTTTTGGTTTAGCCCGCAACGATGCACCTAAGTTCGTCCCGCGGCAAGGGGGCGGCTTTTTATAATGTGCGGTGACTCTCCGGGCCCACATGCAAGAAACTTCACGCCCCAAAGGGCCAGCCAAGACCTCTCCCCCCTCACGACCAGCCTGGCTGAAATGGCTGTTGCGCTTCACGGTATGGGGAGCCGGCATCGTCGCAGCCAGCGTTTTGGCGGTTCTGTGCGTGATCGCGGTTGCCCTCGCGGTTGCCTACCCCAATCTTCCTGACATCTCGGAGCTGTCGGACTATCGTCCGAAGCTGCCGCTGCGGGTGTTCTCCGCCGAAGGCATCCTGATTGGAGAATTCGGCGAAGAGCGCCGCAATCTAACCCCGATCGCGGCAATCCCCAAGCTGGTGAAGGAGGCGGTGTTGGCCGCTGAAGACACCCGCTTCTATGACCATGGCGGCGTCGACTACAAAGGCATGGTGCGCGCGGGCCTGGCCAACATGAACCGCGTGAAGAGCCAGGGCGCGTCGACCATCACCATGCAGGTGGCGCGCAACGTCTACCTGAGCTCGGAAAAAACGCTGACGCGCAAGATCTACGAGGTGCTGCTCACTTTCAAGCTGGAGCACCTGCTCACCAAGGACCAGATCTTCGAGATCTACCTGAACCAGATCTACCTGGGCAACCGCGCCTACGGCTTTGCCGCCGCATCCGAAGCCTATTTCGGCAAGCCCCTGCAAGAACTCTCCATTGCGCAGGCAGCCATGCTGGCGGGCCTTCCGAAGGCACCCGGCGCAAACAACCCGGTCAACAATCCGCAACGGGCGCGCGGGCGCCAGTTCTACGTGATCGACCGGATGCAGGAAGCGGGCTTCATCACCGCCGAGCAGGCAGCCGAGGCCAAGAAGGAAGAGCTGCATCTGCGCGACGCGGCCGATCCGAACCGGCTGCATGCCGAGTACGTGGCCGAAACCGTGCGCCAACTGATGTATGCCCAATACGGCGACAGCACCTACACCCGGGGGCTCAAGGTCTACACCTCGCTGGTGGCCGCCGACCAGGCCGCCGCATACAAGGCGCTGCGCAAGGGCATCATGGATTACGAGCGGCGCCAGATCTACCGCGGCCCCGAAAAGTTCGTCGATCTGCCGAACGATCCCAAGGATCTCGACGAAGCGGTGGACGACGCGCTGACCGACCACCCGGACAACGGCGACGTGATGGCGGCCGTGGTGCTCAAGGCCAACGCCAAGGAAATCACGGCCGTGCGCGGCAACGGCGACCCGGTGCAGATCACGGGCGAGGGCCTCAAGCCCGCGCAGTCCGGCCTTTCCGACAAGGCGCCGCCCAACATCAAGATCCGCCGCGGTGCGGTGATCCGCGTGGTCAAGACGCCCAAGAACACCTGGGAAATCACTCAGCTGCCCGAGGTGGAAGGCGCATTTGTCGCCATGGACCCGCGCGACGGCGCCATCAAGGCGCTGGTGGGTGGGTTCGATTTCGGCAAGAACAAGTTCAACCACGTCACGCAGGCCTGGCGCCAGCCGGGTTCGAGCTTCAAGCCGTTCATCTACTCGGCGGCGCTCGAGAAGGGCTTCACGCCGTCCACGGTCATCAACGACGGCCCGCTCTTTTTCGATGCCGGCACCACCGGCGGCCAGCCCTGGGAACCCAAGAACTACGGCGGCGGCTACGACGGTCCCATGTCGATGCGCACCGCGCTGATGAAGTCGAAGAACCTCGTGTCGATCCGCATCCTGCAATCGATCGGCACGCGCTACGCGCAAGACTGGATCACCAATTTCGGCTTCGATAAAGACAAGCACCCGGCCTACCTGCCGATGGCGCTGGGCGCGGGTTCGGTCACGCCGATGCAGATGGCCGTGGGCTATTCGGTATTCGCCAATGGCGGCTACCGCGTCAACCCGTATCTGGTGACCCGCATCACCGACCACAAGGACAAGGTGCTGGTCGACAAGCAGCCGCCGCTGCTCAACGAGACGATCCGCGCCATTCCCCAGCGCAATGCCTTCATCATGGACACGCTGCTGCAATCCGTGACGCGCGCCGGCACTGCGGCCAAGGCCCAGGCCATGCTGAAGCGGACCGATCTCTACGGCAAGACCGGCACCACCAACGACTCGCTGGACGCCTGGTTCGCGGGCTTCCAGCCGACGATGACGGCGATCTCGTGGATTGGCTACGACACGCCGCGCAACCTTGGCGACCGCGAGACCGGCGGCGGCCTGAGCCTGCCGATCTGGATCAACTTCATGGAGACGGCGATCAAGGGCGTGCCCGTGACCGAACTGTCGGCCACGCCGCCGCAGGGCGTCGTGAGCGTGGGCGGCGAGTGGTACTACGACGACTACGCACCCGGCCGCGGCGTTGCCAGCCTGGGCGTGGACAGCGCGGCCGCTCAGCCGGCGGAGTCTCTGAGCGGCGTTCCGGTGAGCCCGCCCCCGCCGCCGGAAGAACGCAATCGGATCCTCGACCTCTTCAGGAACTGAAAGAAAACGGCGGGTCAGGCAGCCGCAAACTCCAGCGGCTGCCCGGCCTGCAGACTCGCTTCGCGCGACAGATTGCCGAAGAACTCCTCGCCCGTTTTGGTGTCGACCCAGGCCTTGCCGTCGTAGCGGTAGTGATAGCCGCCAGAGCGCGCGGCAAGCCAGATCTCCTGCAGGGGCTTCTGCAGATTCACGATCAACTGACTGCCGTTCTTGAATGAAATCGTGATCATCCCGCCGACGCGCTGGTTGTCGATATCGGCATCGGTCGCGTCGTTGATGCGGTCGCAGCCACGCTCGATGGCGGCGAGCGCCGCTTCGGCGCGGTCCATGTATTCGGAGTCGGTCATTACAATTTCGCTATGTTGAATGTTCGTCAAATTCTAGTGAGCGCCCCCAGCCGCGCTGCGCTCATGGTCTGCCTCGCTGCCGCAGCGGGCGGTTTGGCTGCCTGCGGGCAGCGCGGGCCGCTCTTTCTTCCGACCGATCCGGCAGCCGCCCAGCGCGCCACCTTGCCGCAGCTGCTCACGCCGGGCGGGCCTCGCGCCAGTTCCGACGCGGACGCCGCAGCGCCCAAGCCTGCTGCCGCCAGCAGCGCTCCAGCGCCGGCCGCCGGCGCCACCACCGGCACGGGAGCGCCCAAGCAATGACGAACGCTTCTCTCCCCGGACATCCGCATATCGCGCTGCGCGACGACTCGCTCCACGTCGAAGGGCTCCGCCTGGATGCGCTCGCGCGCGAACACGGCACGCCGCTGTTCGTCTATTCGAAGCAATGGATGTTGGACGCATTGGCCGCCTACCAGCGCGGCTTCGAGGGCCGCGACGCGCTCATCTGCTACGCGATGAAGGCAAATTCATCGCTGGGCGTGCTGCGCGTGTTTGCCGAGGCCGGCTGCGGCTTCGACATCGTGTCGGGCGGCGAACTGGCGCGCGTGCTGGCAGTGGGCGCCGATCCGGCCAAGATCATCTTCTCTGGCGTGGGCAAGACGCGCGCCGAGATGCGCCAGGCCCTTGTGGCCGGCATTGCCTGCTTCAACGTGGAGAGCGAAGCCGAACTCGACGTTCTCAATGAAGTGGCCTTGGCCGAAGGGCGCCGCGCGCCTATCAGCATCCGCATCAATCCGAACGTCGATCCGAAGACGCACCCCTATATTTCCACCGGCCTCAAGGGCAACAAGTTCGGCATTGCCCATGACCGCGCGGTCGAGGCCTATCGCCATGCAGCCAGGCTGCCGGGCCTCGATGTGGTCGGCATCGACTGCCATATCGGCTCGCAGATCACCGAAGCCTCGCCCTATCTGGACGCGTGCGACCGAATACTCGATTTGGTCGAGGCCATCGAGGCGGCCGGCGTGCCGATCCATCACCTGGATTTCGGCGGCGGTCTGGGCATCGACTACAACGGCGAAGTGCCACCCAAGGCCGATGCGCTCTGGCAGCAGCTGCTCGCGCGGCTCGATGCGCGCGGCTTCGGGCAGCGCAAGCTCGTGATCGAACCCGGCCGTTCGCTGGTCGGCAATGCGGGCGTGTGCGTGACCGAGGTACTTTTTACCAAGCCCGGCGAAGACAAGAATTTCTGCATCGTCGACGCGGCCATGAACGACCTGCCCCGGCCGGCCATGTACCAGGCATTCCAGAAGATCGTGCCGGTGCGCGTTCGCCCCGGCAACGAAATCATCTACGACGTGGTCGGGCCGGTGTGCGAAAGCGGCGATTGGATCGGCCGCGACCGTGCGCTCAACGTGGCCGCCGGCGACCTGCTGGCGGTGCTGTCCGCGGGTGCCTACTGCATGAGCATGTCCAGCAACTACAACACGCGGGGCCGTGCCGCCGAAGTGCTGGTGAGCGGCCAGCGCGCCACGCTGATCCGTCGTCGCGAGACGATGGAAGACCAGCTGCGCAGCGAGCAGGTCGAGGGCTGACGCGCGCAGGTCAGCTGGCGCTGCGCAGCGGCTTCTCGCTGCCGCCGCGCACACCTGCGGACGCTTTTGGCTTGCGCTTGTTCGCGTAGTTCCACACGCGCCAGCCGAGCAGCACCGCGATGATCGCGGCGTAGACGAACACCTCGGCAAAGTTGTTCTTGCCTGCGCGCATCCAGAAAAAGTGCAGCAAACCGAGGCCGGAGATCACGTAGACCAACTTGTGCAGCATCTGCCAGCGTTTGGCGCCCATCGCCTTGATGGCGCGGTTGAACGAGGTGGCGGCCAGCGGCGTCAGCAGCACGAAGGCCGAGAACCCCACCAGGATGAACGGCCGCTTGGCGATGTCCTTGGCGATGTCGGCCCACTCGAAGCCCATGTCGAACCAGCTGTAGCACAGCAGGTGCAGCACCACGTAGAAGTAGGCGAACAGCCCCAGCATGCGGCGAAAGCGCGCGAGCGCATTGGCCTTGGTAATCACTCGCAGCGGCGTCACGGCCAGCACGATGCAGATGAAGCGCAAGGTCCAGTCGCCGGTGGCGCGAATCAGGAATTCGGCCGGGTTGGCGCCCAGCCCGTCGGTGAATGCGCCATAGGTCAGCCGCGCGAACGGCAACAGGCACAACAGAAAAATGACCGGCTTGGCCGCCGGATGCATGAGCAGCTTGTTCATGGGGCAAGGGCCGGTTGGCGGTGCGGGCTCAGTAGTTCTTCTTCAGGTCCATGCCCGCATAGAGCTGGCCGACCTGGGCTTCATAGCCGTTGAACATCAGCGTCTTGTTGCGCTTGGCAAAGAGGCCGCCGCCATCGCCGATGCGGCGCTCGGTCGCCTGGCTCCAGCGCGGGTGGTCGACGTTCGGGTTGACGTTCGAATAGAAGCCGTATTCCTGCGCCGCAGCCTTGTTCCAGGCCGTGCTCGGCTCCTTTTCGACGAAGCGGATCTTCACGATCGACTTGGCCGACTTGAAACCGTACTTCCAGGGCACCACGAGGCGCACCGGCGCGCCGTTCTGGTTGGGCAGCACTTCGCCGTACATGCCGAAAGCAAGCAGCGTGAGCGGATGCATGGCTTCGTCCATGCGCAGGCCTTCGGTGTAGGGCCATTCGAGCACGCGCGAACCGACGAAGGGCATGGTCTTGGGATCGGCCAGGGTCACGAATTCCACGTACTTGGCGTTGCCCTGCGGCTCGACCTTCTTGATGAGTTCGGCCAGCGAGTAGCCCACCCACGGGATAACCATGGACCAGCCTTCGACGCAGCGCAGGCGGTAGATGCGCTCTTCCTGCGCGCTGAGCTTCAGCAGGTCTTCAATGCCGTACTTGCCGGGCTTCTTGACCAGTCCTTCGACTTCCACGGTCCAAGGACGCGTCTTGAGCGTGCCGGCGTTCTTGACCGGATCGCCCTTGTCGGTGCCGAACTCGTAGAAATTGTTGTAGCTCGTCGCGTCCTTGTATTCGGTGAGCTTTTCCATCGTCTGCGCACCCGGCACGGCAGACTTGGCGCCCGGAAGCAGCGCCAACTTGTGAGGACCCGTGGTCTGGGCAAAGGCCTCCCGGCCGGCAAAGCTCGCGAGCGCAGCGCCCGCCGCGCCGCCGGCCATCAGCTTCAGCAGGTCGCGCCGGCCCTCGTAGACGGCGCGCGGCGTGATCTCGCTCGAGAGCGGATGAATGAAACCGCTGTTGCGACCCTGCAGGCGGGGATGGAACGACATGGTGGTGGCCTTTCGCGTGAATCGTTGTGCTCAGGGTAGTTCGTGCAATTCCCTGATTCGGTTACGCGCAATGGCGGCGCGTGGTTTCAATTCTTCGCGAAAAGGTGGCCGCCCGCACTACAAGGTACCGTAGCTGTGCAGCCCACTCAGGAACATGTTCACACCCAGGAACGCAAAGGTGGTCACGGCCAGGCCTCCCAGCGCCCACCATGCGGCCACTGTGCCGCGAAGGCCCTTGACCAGCCGCATGTGCAGCCACGCCGCGTAGTTGAGCCAGACGATCAGGGCCCAGGTTTCCTTCGGGTCCCAGCTCCAGTAGCCGCCCCAGGCATCAGCCGCCCACAGGGCGCCGAGCACGGTCGCAATGGTGAAGAAGGCGAAGCCGACCGTGATCGACTTGTACATCACGTCGTCGAGCACCTCGTTGGCGGGCAGCCGCGCGGCAATGCGCTTGCGCCCGAGCAGGATGCCCGCGGCGATGAGCGCGGAGATGCCGGCATAGATCACCCAGTAGCTGCCGCCGGCCTCCTGCACTCGCTGGCGGAATGCCACCGGCACGAAGCACAGCGCCACGCCCAGCAGCCATATCGGCGTGAGCTTGTACCAGCGCGTCTCTTCTGCCTGCTCCTTGATGAGGTAGGCGAAGGCCACCATGGCCGCGAGCGCGAAGGTGCCGTAGCCGATGAAATTGGCCGGGACGTGAAGCTTCATCCACCAGCTCTGCAGCGCGGGCACCAGCGGCTGTATTTCGTGCGCATTGCGCACCAGCGTGTACCAGAGCAAAAAGCCGACCGCCGCGCTCACCACCAGCATGACGAAGGCGCCGAGCGTGCGCGTACCGTAGCGCGATTCGAAGTAAAGATAGAAGGCCGTCGTGAGCCAGCAGAAAAGCACGAAGACTTCATACAGGTTGCTGACGGGAATGTGGCCGATGTCCGGTCCGAGCAGGTGGCTCTCGTACCAGCGCACCATGGTGCCGGTCAGTGCCATGGCAACGGCGGCCCAGGCGAGGCGGGAGCCGATCATGTCGAAGGTGTCGCCCTGCTTGCCGCCGAAGAAACCAAACCAGTAGAACAGCGTGCTCATGAAGAACAGCACGCTCATCCAGAGAATGGCCGACTGGCTCGACAGGAAGTACTTGAGCCAGAACACCGTGTCTGCGCGCGCCAGGTCGCCTTGGTAGGACACGATGGCCAGCAGCGCGGCCGCGGCGACCACGATGGCCAGCACCCGCAGCGGGCGCCAGAACCAGCCGATGGCGATGATCGAGACCATGGCCGCGCCAAGGATGGGCTTCTCGTAGTAGTCCATCGAGCCCGCATACCGGGCAAAGGCAAACAGGCCGCCTGCCAGCACCAGCGCAGCAAACACCCAGTCGAAAAGATTGCGGCGGGAAAACCAGCTTTCGTGGAGCGTGAGGGTGGTGGTGTTCATGGCGTGGCCTGTCCTTCTTTCTTGAGCGCAAGCAGCTTGTGCTTGAGGTGCTCGAACTCGCGATCGCTGTCCATGGTCTTGCGGTTGACCGAGAACGCCATCGTCGCGGCAGTGGTGTTGTCTCCGGAGCTCGCGCCATTGGGTGTGAGCCACACCCAGAGCCGGCGTTCGCGCACGTACAGCATGGCAAAAATGCCGACGATCAGCAACAGGCAGCCCAGATAGACCACGTTCTTGCCGGGCGCGCGCGCCACCTGGAACACGCTGGCCTGCACCTGGGTGAAATCGGTCATCATCATGGCGACCGGCGCGGGGTAGAAGTACGCGTCGCTGATGGCCAGCACCGCCTGGGTCAGGAAAGCCTGCGACTTCTGGTCGCTTGGCAGTGCGGACAAGCCGGCGCCCTCGCGGCTCAGGTTGAGCACTTCGAACAGCACGTCATTGAGGATGCGCACCAGCACCGCGCCGGCACGTTCGCGCTCAGCTTCAGGCACGTTGGCTTCCATGAATTCCGCAATCGCCTGCCAGCCGCCCTTGGTGGCGGCGTCGGCCTTGGCGCGCTCGCTGCCGGCGAACAATGCCAGTGCGCGCGCCGCCGACACGCGCAATTGCTCGGCCATTTCGGGACGCTTTGGATCCACGGCCTTGGCGATGTAGCGCTCGACCGCGCGGGTGCGGGTATCGGCATCGGCCAGCGCGGTGCGCATGCGCACGAAGCTGTCCATGGAGCCCTGGTCGTCCGCCGGTACGCGCAAGTAGCGGAATGGCTCCTCGGGCTTCTCGCGCATGCCGAGCAGGAACACGGGCTGCCCGTCGCCGGTGTCGACCGGCACCATGTAGTTTTGATATTCGCGCGCCTGGCCCGCGGCATCGCGCAGCTTGTAGCCGATGCTCGGGCCGATGTTGCGCAGCACCTTCGGCTTGCTGGTCTTGTTGGCAGCGCCCAGGCGCGATTCGATGTCGTGGCGCAGGTCGACCTTGCGCACGTCGGCGCCGCTGCCCATGGCGCCGCCATCGGCAAAGTTCTCGACGTTGATCACCCGCAGCGCGGCATATTCGAGCGTGAGCTTTTCCTTGCCGTTGGTGATTTCGGTGTTCGGTCCACCGATGACGCCCTCGACCTCGAAGGGCTTGGCCGCGGCCGCCATCGGCACGGCCTTGAGCTTCACCTTGGAGCCGCCGTCGTCGAAGCTCGACTGGTAGATTTCCACGCCCTTGTAGCTGGCGGGATGGTTCACCTCGATGCGCGCCGGCACCTGCGCGCCGGTCTCGCGGTCATGCAACACCACCTCGCTCGCAAAAAGCTTGGGCATGCCGGTCGAGTAGTAGTCGACGATGAATTTCTTGAGTTCGATGGAGAACGGCAGCTCCTGCAGCAGCACGCCGTCGCTTTGCTGCAAGATGGCCACGCTGCCCTGCCCGCCTTCGGGCACCAGGATGTTGCCGCGGAAGGTCGGGTTGCGGGGCGACAGCCGGTGCTGGGGCGGCACGTCGGCAATCATGCCGCCGCCGGTGAACACGCTCTTGCCGTTGAACCAGGTCTGGGCGCGGACCACCAGATCGCCGTCGAGCAGTCCGCCGATGCACACCAGCACGATGGCGCTGTGGGCGGCGATGTAGCCGAGCTTGTGGGCTCCGCCCGCGCGCGCAGCGACCATCCAGCCCGCATCGGAATGTCCGTTCACGGCTTCGCGCTGCTGCAGCTTGACCTTCCAGCCGCCGCTCACCAGCAGCTGGCCGATGCGGTTGGCAGCCGCTGCGGGCGCTTCGTCGAGTTGGGTTTCAGCGCGTTGCCCGAAAGCCTTGAGGCTCTGGGCGCGAATCCCTTCCTTGAAGGTCTTCAGGTCCACAAAGATGCGCGGCGTGTTGCGCGCAATGCAAAGCGAAGTGCTAATCACCAGGAACAGCAGGATCAGCAGGAACCACCAGGCGCTGTAGACCGAATCGAGCTTGGCCGCGCGGAACAGCTCGGCCCAGAACGGCCCGAACTGATTGACGTAGTTGTTGATCGACTCGTGCTGCTTGAGCACGGTGCCAATGATCGATGCGATGCAAATGACGGTGAGCAGCGCAATCGCGAACCGCATCGACGAAAACAGCTCCACCGCGGCGCGAAGAGCGTGCGGGCCGCGATGAACGCGAAGGCCATGGGTGGAGACAGACATCGGCAGGCGGGGAAGAGAGAAATAGGGAAAAAGCAAAGGGCGGGCCATCCAGCTGGATCGGCCCGCCCTTTGTTTGGGTTTGTTATCGGCGGTTAGTTCACGCCGGAGGGCGTGCGTGGGAGCGTCAGCGCAGGCCGGCGATGTAGTCCGCGACGGCCTTGATTTCGCGGTCGTTGAGCTTGGCCGCAACGCCGGTCATGGGCGCGCTGTTCTGGCGCACGTTGTCCCGGAAGGCAACAAGCTGTGCCACCGTGTACTCCGCATGCTGGCCGCCCAGGCGCGGGTATTGCGCGGGCATGCCGGCGCCGTTGGGGCTGTGGCAGCCGGCGCAAGCCGGGACCTGGCGATCGGCAATGCCGCCGCGGTAGATCTTTTCGCCCAGCGCCACGAGGTCCTTCTCCTTGGAGAAGCCGGTCTTGACCTTCTTGGAACCCACGAACCAGGCGATGTTGCGCATGTCCTCGTCGGACAGCTTGGCGGCCATGGGCTGCATGATCGGGCTCTTGCGCTTGCCGGACTTGAATTCCTGCAGCTGCTTGAGGATGTATTCGGGGTGCTGCTGCGCCAACTTCGGGTTTGCCGCAATGGCCGAGTTGCCGTCCGCGTTGTGGCAGGAAGCACAGGCCTGCACAGCGGAATTGAACACCGCGTCGCCCTTGGCGGGATCGGGCTTGGCCGGCTTGGCCGCTGCGGGTGCAGCAGCCGGTGCGGCGGCATGATCGTCAGCCGCAAGGCTCGCGCTGGCTGCGACACCCATGAGGGCTGCAAGCAGAAAATTGGCAAACAACTTCATATCGGGGGCTCGATTTATTGGCGCAAAACCCCGCGATTCTACAATGGCAGCCCGTTCCGAAAGCTCATTGATGATCTCCCCGTCGCGCAAGCACGCTGCACCCTCCTCCCGCGCGACCCCTGCCGTGGACCCCCTTGTCGCCGAGCGCGAGCGCACGGCGCTCGGCTGGCTGCACACCGCCCACTTCCTGACCAGCGCCCCGCAGCTGGAACATTTGCCTCCTCTCGATCTGCCCGAGATCGCCTTCGTCGGCCGCTCGAACGCGGGCAAGTCGACCGCGATCAACACGCTCACCCAGCAGACTCGCCTGGCCTTCGCCTCCAAAACGCCCGGCCGCACCCAGCACATCAACCTGTTCGGCGTCGGCAAGCAGAAGGTCGACGACGCCGTGCTGGCCGACCTGCCGGGCTACGGCTATGCCGCGGTGCCCAGGGAAGCCAAGCTGCGCTGGCAGCGCGTCATGGGCAATTACCTGATGACGCGCGAAAACCTGCGCGGCGTGGTGCTGATGTGCGACCCGCGCCACGGCCTCACCGAACTCGACGAGATCCTGCTCGACGTGATCCGCCCGCGCGTGCAGCAGGGGCTCAAGTTCCTGGTGCTGCTGACCAAGTCCGACAAGCTCACCCGAAGCGAAGGCGCCAAGGTGCTGTCCATTACGCGACTGCAAGCCGGCGGCGGCGAGGTGAAACTGTTTTCCGCCCTCAAGAAACAGGGCGTGGGCGAAGCCGCCGAGCTGCTCTGGCGCTGGGCGCATCCGACCGAAGACGAAAAGGCAGAAGCACCGCAGGCGGAACCGCCGGCGCCGGAAGACACCTAGGGAAAAGCCCGGTCGCCGGCGTTTCATCAGCGTGATCCACTATCAAAACAATAGCGACGAAATTCGAAGGAGACAAAGGCATGATCGAGACGTTCCAGCGCAGCCTGCCCAACGGAACCACGCTGAGCTGCCGGGCCACTGGCACGCCCGGCCGGCCGCTGATGGTGTTCCTGCATGGCTTTCCGGAGGCTGCGTTCATCTGGGATGAACTGCTCGAATACTTTGCCGACCCCGCGCACGGCGGCTACCGCTGTGTCGCGCCCAATCTTCGCGGCTTCGAGAAGTCGAGCGCGCCGACCGACGTGGCTGCCTACAAGGCCCACTTGCTGATCCAGGACATCCAGCAGTTGGCGGCCACTGAAAGCGCCGACGGCACCATGGCCGCGCTGGTGGCGCACGACTGGGGCGGCGCTTTCGGCTGGGGCTATGCCAATGCCTTTCCCGAGCACGTCGGCCGGCTGGTCATCATCAATTCGCCGCACCCCGGCACCTTCACGCGCGAGTTGCGCAACAACCCGGCGCAGCAGCAAGCCAGCGCCTACATGAACTTTCTTGCGAGGCCCGATGCCGAGGCCCTGCTCTCGGCCGACGACTTCAAGCGCATGTGGCCCTTCTTCACCTTGATGAAGGCTGGGCCCGAAGGTTTCGGCTGGCTCACGGAAGAGGTGAAGCAGCAGTACCGCGAAGTCTGGAGTGCGGGCCTCACGGGCGCCTGCAATCTCTACCGCGTCACGCCGATGAAGCCGCCATTGCCGGGTCAGAGCATCGACAGCATTCCGGTGCTGCCGCGTGAGAGGCTCACAGTGAACGTGCCGACCTTCGTCTTCTGGGCGCTCGACGATGCAGCGCTGCTGCCCGGCCTGATCGAGGGCCTGGAAGAGTACGTGCCCCAACTCGAGATCAAGAAGGTGCCCAACGCCACGCACTGGATCGTGCACGAGCAGCCGCAGTTGGTGGCGCGCGAAATCGAAGCTTTCCTGCAGCGCCACTGAGGCGCCTCTCCGGGACGGCTCAGTAGATGGGCGCCTCGCCCTCGGGACGCGTCTTGAAGCGGCGGTGCACCCAGTAGTACTGCGAAGGCATGGTGTCGATGTAGCCCTGCAGCCGCTGGTTCATGAGCGCCGTGTCGGCTTCGACGTCGTCGGTCGGAAAGTTCTGCCAGGCCGGCAGCACTTCGATCTGGTAGCCCTCCGGCGTGAGCTTGGAGACCACCGGCACCACCTTGGCCTTGCCCAGCCGCGCAAAGCGCGACAGCGAGGGCACGGTCGCGGCCTGCACGCCATAGAACGGCACGAAGATAGTCTGGTCGCGGCCGAAGTCCATGTCCGGCAGCAGGTACAGGAGGCCACCCTTGCGCAGGCCTCCGAGCACCGGCTTGATGCCATCGACGCGGTTGAGCGCCGCCACGTTGCCGAAGCGCGTGCGGCCTTCGCGAATCCACTCGTCGACCATCGGATCGCGCTGGGTCGTGTAGATGGTTGCCGAAGGGCGCGGCGTATGCATGGTCAATGCCGTGGCCGCGGCATCGAGGCCGTAGAAATGCGGCGCGAACAGAATCATCGGCTCGTCGCCATTGGCGATCTCGTCGATCTCCTGGGGGGCGCCCACCACCTTGAGCCGGCTGGCCACCACCTTTTCGGGCGCATGCCAAAGCCAGCTGCGGTCGAGCCACGACTGCGCCACATAGACGAAGGTCTCGCGCGCAATGCGGCGGCGTTCAGCTTCGGATTTGTGGGGAAAGCACACCGCAAGATTGGTGTCGACCACTCGGCGGCGCGGCACGGCGATGGTGTGGAGCACACGCCCCAGCACCGCACCGAAACCGCGGATCAATGGCAGCGGCAGCGGGGCAATCGCGCGCATGAAGCCGATGCCCATACGGGAACCGAAACTCATCGTGCCTGCTCCCCACTCGGCGTCGCCGCCACGGTGTCGCCGCGCGGCTCCTTGTAGCGCGCGTAGTCCCACACGTACTGCCCCGGTAGGCTGAGAATCAGCCGGCCGATTGCGTCGTTCATGGCGGCAGCCGCGGCCTCGATGGGGGCGGCCGGATCGGTGAGCGCCGTGCCCACGATGGGCTCGAATCGAATCACGTAGCCCTCACCGCGCGGCAGCCTTTCGCACACGCTCAGGAAACAGGCGGCGCCGGTCTGCTGCGCGAGGCGCGGCAGCAGCGTCATGGTGTAGGCCGGCCGGCCGAGAAACGGAGCCCACACGCCCTGCCCCAGCGGCGGCACCTGGTCGGGCAGGATGCCGGTGTAGCCGCCGCTGCGAAGCGTGCGGATGAGGCCGCGCACGCCGGTGTTGTTGGTCGGCAGGGTTTGCAGGCCGGGCCGGTCGCGCGAGCCCGCGGCGATCAGGTCAGCCATCCACTTTTTGCGCGCGGGGCGAAACAGCGCCGTGATCGGGCCATAGGTCTCGAGAAAGCGCTCGCCGATGGCCTGGCCGCACATCTCCCAGCTGCCCAGGTGCGGTGCCACCAGGATCACACCCTTCTTTGCCTGCATGGCGGCCTCGAAGGCTTCCGTGCCTTCCCACCGCACCACCCGCCGCAGCACGCTTTCGCCCTGCGGTCGAAGCCAGAGCCACGGCAGCTCGGAAGCCATCTGGCCGGCGGCCGCGATGGCGGGGCGGTATTGGTCGGCGGTGACACCCGCGCTTTCGGCATTGGCCTTGAAGCGTCGGCGGTAGTCCGGTGCGCACCACCAGACGATCCACCCCAGCAACGCGCCGAGCCGATGCATCAACGGCATCGGTACGCGGGCAAGCAGGCGGAACAAGGTGACCATGGGCTGACAGGGAGTGTGAATACCAGGACGCGCGCGCACGGGATTGGCGCGGCTCGAATAGAATGCAAATTGTCGCCGAGTTACGGAACAACTTGCAGGGCGACAAACACAAGCGCAAATGCGATTGTGCCCCGCCGATTCATCGGCATCTGCTAAAGCGTTCGCCAGGGCTCCGCAGAGTTGGCAACGCGCCAAGTCACTTCAAGGAGCTTTGAACAAAATGGCGAACGACTTCCTCTTCACTTCCGAATCCGTTTCCGAAGGCCACCCCGACAAGGTCGCCGACCAGATCTCGGACGCCATCCTGGACGCGATCTTCGAGCAGGACCCGCGCAGCCGCGTGGCCGCCGAAACGCTGACCAACACCGGCCTCGTGGTGCTCGCCGGCGAGATCACCACCAACGCGCACGTCGACTACATCCAGGTGGCGCGCGACACCATCAAGCGCATCGGCTACGACAACACTGACTACGGCATCGACTACAAGGGCTGCGCGGTGATGGTCTGCTACGACAAGCAGTCCAACGACATCGCCCAGGGCGTGGACCATGCGTCCGACGACCACCTGAACACCGGCGCCGGCGACCAGGGCCTGATGTTCGGCTACGCCTGCGACGAAACGCCCGAGCTGATGCCCGCGCCCATCTACTACGCGCACCGCCTCGTCGAGCGCCAGGCCCAGCTGCGCAAGGACGGCCGCCTGCCCTTCCTGCGGCCGGACGCCAAGAGCCAGGTGACGATGCGCTACGTGGACGGCAAGCCGCACAGCATCGACACCGTGGTGCTCTCCACCCAGCACAGCCCTGACCAGAGCGAGACGCCGACCAAGATGAAGGCCTCGTTCAACGAAGCCATCATCGAGGAGATCATCAAGCCCGTGCTGCCGAAAGAATGGCTCAAGGACACGCGCTACCTGATCAACCCGACCGGCCGCTTCGTCATCGGCGGTCCACAGGGCGACTGCGGCCTCACGGGCCGCAAGATCATCGTCGACACCTACGGCGGCGCCTGCCCGCACGGCGGCGGCGCGTTCTCGGGCAAGGACCCGTCCAAGGTCGACCGCTCGGCCGCCTACGCCGCGCGCTACGTGGCCAAGAACATCGTGGCCGCCGGCCTGGCGCGCCAGTGCCAGATCCAGGTCGCCTACGCGATCGGCGTGGCCCAGCCGATGAACATCACGGTCTACACCGAAGGCACCGGCGTGATCCCCGACAGCAAGATCGCCGAACTCGTGCGCGAGTTCTTCGACCTGCGTCCGAAGGGCATCATCCAGATGCTCGACCTGCTGCGCCCGATCTACCAGAAGACCGCGGCCTACGGCCACTTCGGCCGCGAAGAGCCCGAGTTCACCTGGGAAGCGACCACGCAAGCAGCGGCGCTGCGCGCCGCGGCTGGCCTGTAAAACCTGGGGCTCTTTCAGCCCTTCTCAACGCAAATGCCGGCCTCGCGCCGGCATTTGCGCTTCCGGGCGCGGCTCAGGTCCTGCGCCAGCCGTACCACACGCACACGCCGACCGGCAGGCCCAGCGCGAACCAGGCCAGCACGTCGCCCAACCCGCCATCGCTGAACAGTGCGGAAACCAGGCCGAGGGCGGTCAGCACGCCCAGCACGATCGGCCAGCCCCACATGCGACGGAATGCGTGCCGGTGCTTCATGCCTGCACCTTCATGGCAGGGGCCGGGTCGGGCTGCTGGCCGCCATGCTGCGATTCGCGTCCCTGGGTGGTCGTCGCCGGCACGGTATGGCCTCTTTTGAGCCACAGGTAGAGCCCGCTCCCCAGCACGATGATGGTCGCGATGTCGAGCAGCGCCCAGATGATCTGCATCGGCATGCCGCCGTAGTCGCCGAAGTGCAGCGGCTGCGATACGAGCAGCGCCGTGAGGTACCAGGGCATCGTCGGCGAGGCGGTCACCTGCGCGGTCTTGGCATCGACCAGCACCGGCTTCAGGAGCTTCGAGGTGAAGGGCTCATTGCCACGCAGGAAGAAGGTGGTGTGGTGCGGGCTCGAGAACGACGTGCCCGGGAACGCGATGAAGGACAGCTTCATGGGCGCCTGCTGGAGGGCGACGTCCATCGAACGCTGCACCGATGCGCGCTGCGCCACGGGCACGGTCGGTTCGTTCTTGTAGGGGGCCAGCAGCGTACTGAGCTGGTCGTACTGCCAGTATTTGATGATCAGGTCGGCCCAGGTGTTGATCATGCCGGTGGAGCCGACCACGAACAGCCACACCAGCGTGACGATGCCCAGCAGGTTGTGCAGGTCGAGCCACTTGAGGCGCGGCCGCTTCTCGCGCCGCACGGTGCCGAAGTCGAGCTTGCGCATGAACGGCGCATAGAGCACCACGCCGGAAACGATGGCCACGAGCAGCAGCAAGCCCATGAAGCCCAGGAAGAGCTTGCCCGCGAGCCCCGCAAACAGGTCGATGTGCAGCTTGAACATCACGTACATGAAGCCCTCGTCGAACTTCGGCTGCGCAAGGACGACACCCGTGCGCGCGTCGATGGCCACCGTCTTGAAGTCTTCGGTGGGCTCGGGCGTGGGCGTGAGCGTGACGAGCCAGAGACCGTCGTCGTCTTCGGGCTGGGAGACGAACTGCACCACACGGTCGGGATGCTTCGAGCGCGCCGTTTCGAGCACGCTGTCCAGGCTCACTCGCGGCGTGCTTGCGGGCATCTTGGGCGCCTCGACCTCGGTGCCCAGCAGGTGGCCAATCTCGTGATGAAAGATCAGCGGCAAGCCCGTGATGCACAGCAGCAGCATGAACACGGTGCACACGAGGCTGCTCCACTTGTGCACCCAGGCCCAGGTCTTGATCTTTCGGCTGTTCATGTCGTCTGTGCTCTTGTCGAAAGTGAATGATCAGAAGCGATAGGTCGCGCTGGCCACGACGTTGCGGCGCGCGCCGTACCAGCAGTCACCGCGCGAAAGACAGGTGCTCACGTACACCTTGTCCGTCACGTTGTTGATGTTGAGCGCATAGCGCCAGCGCGCGTTCTCGTAGGCAAACACGAGGTCTGCCAGGGCCACGCCCGGTACACGCGGCCCGACACCGAATTGCAGGTCTTGGAACGAACTCATGAAGCGCACGCCCGCCCCGGCCGAGAAGCCGCTGAGCCCGCCGATCGAGAAGCGGTACTTGGCCCAGACGCTCGCCTGGTGCTTGGGCAGGCCTTCGATCTGTTCGTCGGCGTCCGTGTAGTTGTAGTGCGCCACGAGGTCGAGGTTCGGCCCTACCGAGCCCTTCGCTTCGAGTTCGACACCCTGCGTCTTGGTCTTGCCGGCCTGCGCATACACATTCAGCGCCGGCGAGGTGATCTGGTTCTTTTCACGCAGGTCGTACACCGCGGCGCTGAACGCCAGTGCGCGGTCTTTCGGCTCGTACTTGATGCCGGCCTCCCACTGCTCGCCGCGCAGGGGCGTGAAAATCCGTCCGTTGATTGGCGACTGCGGCGTGAACGATTCGCTGTAGCTCAGGTACGGCGACCAGCCCGAGGGCGATGCGTACATCAGCCCGAAGCGCTTGGTCGTTGCGCTGCTTTCCTCTGCCTCGCTGCCCGCCGCGCTCGACACCGCCTTGTCGTGGCGCAAGCCGGCCACGAAGATCCAGTTGTCCAGCTTCATCTGGTCCTGCAGGTAGAAGCCGTTCTGGCGCTGCCGGGTGCGAGGCAATGCGGTTCGCTCGGGCACGTCGACGTGGCCATAGACAGGGGCGTACACGTCGATGGTGTCGAAGGTCGTCCCGCCCCAGACGTTCTCGCGCTGGCGCGCAAAGTCTGCACCCACGAGCAGCGTGTGCTTGAGCGCGCCGGTCTGAAGATGCCCTTCGACGTGGTTGTCGAGCGTTTGCGTTCGGTTGCGCGTCAGGTAGCTGTCGTAGTAGCGGCCGAGCACGCGCTTGAAGATCGGATCGGTGGCATCCCAGCTTTCGGCCCCGCTGAACGCCGCGCCATAGTGGTAGCGGTTGTCGTTTTCGTTCTGCGCATAGCGGAAGTTCTGCCGCAGGGTCCAGCTGTCGTTGAACTTGTGCTCGAACTGCCAGCCGAAGGTCTTGCGCTCGCTGTCGTAGTAGTCGAAGCCCGGCTCACCGATGAAGCGACTGGTGGGGAGGCGCCCGTTCGGGTTGGGCAGCAGCGTGCCCTCCCACGGCAAGAACTGCGAGCTGCTGCCGCTCTTGTCCTTCTGCCACAAACCCTGCAAGGTGAGCGACGTGGCCGCGTTGGGCCGCCAAGTGAGCGATGGCGCGATGACACTGCGGTCGTCGGGCACGTGGTCGACCTGCGTGTCCGACTTGCGCTGCAACGCGATCAGCCGGTACGACAGGGTTCCGTCGGCGTTCAGCGGCCCGGTCAGGTCAGCCTGGATCTGCTTGCGGCCAAAGCTGCCGAACTGCACGCCCACTTCGCGCTGCGCCTCCTGCAGCGGCCGCTTGCTGACCATGTTGACCACGCCCGCGGCGGTGCCCGCGCCGAACAGCATGCCCGAGGGGCCGCGCAGCACTTCGAGCCGCTCCAGCGTGTAGGGCTCGGTACGCGTGGTGCTGGTGTAGTAGCCGTAGGCTTGGCGCAATCCGTCGAGGTAGACGTCGGGCGTGGCGCCGCGCACGCGCACAGAATCGGTCCGCGAATCGAGGCCATAGGCATCGGAGCGCACGCCGGCGGCGTAGTTGAGTGCGTCCTGGACGTTGGTGGCGCCCTGGTCGACCATCTGGTCGCGGGTGATGACGGTGACGGACTGGGGGGTTTCGGACAGGGGCGTGTCGGTCTTGGTGGCCGTCGCGGCATTGCGGGCGCGGTAGCCGATTACAGGCGACGTCGCGGTTTCGGACTCGGCGTTTGCATCGACCTTCACCTCCGGCAAGGCGCCGGGCGCCGTGGCTTGGGCCAGGACCTGGTGGTGCACGTAGATTGCCATGCAGCCTGCCAGCACCGATGCGGTCCTGCGCCGCGCCATGAAACCCGTCATTCCTTCTCCACTTCGAAACAATATTAAGAACGATTCGCATTCTAATAAATACAAAGTCTCATTTGTTTCAATTTCCCGGGATATGGGAGGGGCGTTCATGACTGGTTGGCCGGCCGTGATTACAGCGCAAAGCGGCTACGATCCGGCCGCACGTTTTGTGCGTCGGCAGGCCCCATGCTCAAGCTCTTTGCTTCTTCGTTTCCCGCATTGCGTGGCCTGGCGCTGCGACTGTCGATTGCCGGAATTGCCCTGGTTCTTGCAGGATGTGCCGGCCTTCCTCCGCGCACGGCCGAGCCGCCGACGCTCTCGATCACAGCCTCTCCCGCCACCACGCTGGGGCGCGCAGCGGGCGCCCTCGACGCCGGCGCGGCCCGCGACGGACTCTCGAGCATTCGGCCGCTGATCGAGGCCTCGTTTGCGCTCGATGCGCGCTTCGAGCTGATGCGGCGGGCAGAGGCTTCGCTCGATGTCCAGACGTATCAGCTCGGCAACGACAAGACCGGCCGGTTGCTACTGCGCGAACTGCGCAACGCCGCACGACGCGGCGTGCGGGTGCGCCTGCTGCTCGACGACTTCTATACCGCCGGCATGGACCGCCTGCTGCTCGGCCTGGCCGCGGAACCGAATGCCGAAGTCCGATTGTTCAATCCGTTCGTGAACGCCCGCGACCACTCGGCCACGCGCTGGCTCGAGTTCTTCGGCGATTTCCGCCGACTCAACCACCGCATGCACAACAAGCTCTTCGTGGCCGACGGCGCCATGGCGATTGCCGGCGGCCGCAATCTGGCCGACGAGTACTTCCTGCGCAGCGAAGGCGCCAACTTCATCGATTTCGAGCTGATCATGGCAGGGCCCGTGGTGCCAGAGGCGGCGCGCATCTTCGATACCTACTGGAACAGTGACGTGGTCTACCCGCTCCAGCGGATTGCCAGCGCCAGTGGAACCGCGGAGGCGCTGAAGTCCGAATTCGAAGCCGCCACCTCGCCGACCTACGCGCCGCCGCCCGCACCCGTCTCGGGCACCGACGTGATGGGCGACCCGCCGCTCGGCGCTCAGTTGGCCGACCTGGGCCGGGTCAAGTGGATGCGCGCCGACGCTCATGCCGCGGCGGACAGCCCCAACAAGGCCCTGGGCACCCTCGCATCCCCTGGCGAATCGCTCGCGGCGCGCTTCCACGAAATGACCGCCAGCGCCCGCTCCGATGTCGTCGTGATCTCGCCCTACTTCATTCCCGGCGAAGAAGGCATGGCGCGCATCCGGGAGGGCCGCGCACGCGGCGTGCGCATCAGCGTGGTCACCAATTCGCTGGCCGACAGTGACGAGCCGCTGGTCAACATCAACTACAACCGCTACCGGGTCGACATGCTCAAGTTGGGCGTGAACCTGTACGAGGTCAGCACCGAGCAGCTCAAGCGCAACCGCCAGCTGCGAACTCTGCTCAAGAAAGCCCGCGGCCGGTTGCATGCCAAGCTGGCGCTGGTCGACCGAGAATGGGTACTGCTCGGCTCCATGAACCTCGACCCCCGCTCGGCCCGGCTGAACACCGAATTCGGGATTCGCGTACGCAGCTTCGAGCTGGCCCAGGCGCTCCTATATGCCTACCAGCTGGACGACATCGAGGGCGTCTACCGCGTGGTGCTCATGCCCGACGGCAAGAACGTGCAATGGATCGGCACCGGCGACGTGGACAACGAAGTGCTCGACAGCGAGCCGGACTCCAGCCTGCTCACTCGCCTGCAACTGCTGCTGTTCTCCTGGTTCGTGCCGACCGACCAGCTCTAGCGTGCCGGCGCCAAGGGCGGCGCGTTGCGGCCATGCGCGGCACCTACAATAGCGAATGAGTTTTGTTCTCAACAACTCTTTCTCGAACGCAATTTAAAGTTTCAATGAGATTTCGCACCCGGTCGTCACGCATCGCCTTCGCCTTGCTCCCCCTCGCTTCCATTTCCTCACTTTCAACGGCACAAGGCACCGGCAGCGGACAGTCCGACCCTGCGAGCACATCACTGCCCGAGGTGCATGTTGTGGCCGAGCCAGAATCCGGCGGCTACAACCCCACGAGCAGCAGCGGCGCCACACGCACCAGCACGCCGCTGCGGGAGGTGCCGCAATCGGTACGCATCGTCTCCAGCCAGCTGATCGAAGACCTGGGTGCGACGCGCCTGGCCGACACGGTCGGCTTCGTGAGCGGGATCACGCGCCTCAATGACTTCGGCGGCACGTGGGACAACTTCGGCATTCGCGGGTTCAGCAGTACCGACATGGGATTCCTGGTCAACGGTTTCGCCGGGTCGCGCGGCTACAACCCGCCGCGCGACACCGCCACTGTCGAGCGATTCGAGTTCCTCAAAGGCCCGGCCTCGGCCGTCTATGGCAGCAGCGAGCCGGGCGGCACCATCAACATCGTCACCAAGAAGCCGGAGTTCACGCGCCGCAACACGGCCGACTTCAGCATCGGCAGCCAGGGCCTGCGCCGCAGCACGCTGGACAGCACCGGCGCGCTGAGCCAGAACGTGGCCTACCGGCTGAACCTGGCGGTGGAAGAAGGCGACAGCCGCAGCGACCTGCTGAGCAACCGGCGCACCTTGGTTGCGCCGGCGCTCACCTGGGTGATCGACGACAAGACGGTCCTCAACTACGAGTCCGAGTTCTTGCGTTCCAAGACACCGCTGGACCGCGGGCTAATCAACGTGCGCGGGGTGCTCGGCACCCTGCCGCGCGACCGGGTGCTCAACGAGCCTAGCGACGGCAACATGACGCTCACCAGCAATACGCATCAACTCACGCTGGACCGCCAGCTGTCGGAGAACTGGCGTGCGCGCGTGGGTGCGAGCTACAAGGAAAGCACTTTTTCCGGCAACTACACCGAAGCGACTTCGCTGGCTAGCGACAACCGAACGCTCAACCGCCGCGCGACCTGGCGCCAGCTGCCGTCGCGCGACACCTCCTTTCAAGCGGAACTGGAAGGAAAGTTCGCGACCGGCTCTCTGGACCACACGCTGCTGATCGGCGTGGAAGCATCCAGGCTGTGGATGAACACCGAGATCCTTCGTTCGGGGAACTACCCGATCGACATCTACCAGCCGGTGTACGGAAGGCCCCAGCCGCCGCTCACGTCGCTCACCTCCAGCTCGGACGAGCATCAGCGCGCGAGCGCCGTTTTCCTGCAAGACCAGATCAGCCTTTCGCCGCAGTGGAAGCTGCTGGTGGGCGCCCGCTACGACCAATACAGGCAAAGCATCGAGGACCGCGTCGCAAACCGCAACAGCGGCCAGCAGCACGATGCCGTTTCGCCGCGCGCCGGCCTGACCTATCTGCCGAACGATTGGAGCTCGTGGTATGTCTCGGCCGGCAAGTCGTTTCGCGGCAACAGCGGCACCGACAAGAACGGCAAGGCATTCGATCCGCAGTACTCCACCGCGCTCGAGGCCGGCGTGAAACTGCAGACGCGGGACCAGCGCCTGGGCGCCAACCTGGCCGTGTTCGACATCAAGAAGACGAACGTGCTGACGGCAAGCGACACGCCCGGTTTCTCCGTTGCGGCCGGCGAAGTCAAGAGCAGCGGCTTCGAGGCGGACGTCTACGGCCAGATCGACAAGAATTGGCGGGTGAGCGGAAATTTCGCCTACGTCGATGCCCGGATCTCGAAGGATGCAACCCTTGCAGCCGGCACACGCATCCAGAACATTCCGAGGACGAGCGCCGGCCTGTTCGCCATTCGCGAGGATGCTCTGGCCGATGGCAGCCGCTACGGGGTCGGCGCCGGCATCAACTACGTCGGCAACCGCTCGGGCAACACCGCAGACACCTATGCCCTGCCGGCCTACACCACCGTCAAGCTGGTGAGCTACTGGCAAATCAACAAGACCGCGCGCGTATCGATAGACGTGCACAACCTGTTCAACAGGAATTTCTATACCGCCTCGTGGGGCAATTTGTATGTGATTCCAGGCGCGAAGCGCAGCGTGGTGGCCAGCCTGAAGCTGGATTTCTGATGCGCCTGAACTTCCAATTTCGACTGGACACCCCAATGAACAAACTGCACCGAATCGCAGCCTTGGCCACGCTCGCGGCGGCAGCCGTACTTTCCTCGGCAAGCGCGCAGGCGCACGGCATCTGGTTCGCCCAGCGCTCCGGCGAACTCGCCCTGATCTACGGCGAAGGCGCCGACGACCTGGACATGGTCAAGCGGCAGCCGCTGATCTCCGCGGTCACCGCCTACGATGCATCCGGGAACCCGGTGCCCACTGCCCTGGAGGTGAGCGGGCGCCTGCTGCTTGTGGACACGAAGGAGAAACCCGCCATCGTCGCGGCCGTGCTCGACAACGGCACCTGGAGCAAGACGCCGGAAGGCAAATGGCTCAAGAAGGGCAAGGACGAAGTTCCCGGTGCGCTCACGAGCGGCCACAACCTCAAATACGCGGTGCATCTGCGCAGCCCGCTCCGCGGCGCCTTGCCGCCGCTGCCCGGCCATACGCTGCAGATCGTCCCGGTCGATGCCACGCTGCCCGAAAAGCTCGGGCAAGACCTGCGATTGCGTGTGCTCTACAAGGGAAAGCCCGTGGCGGGCGCCCTGGTGCTGAGTGACTTCGTCAACGATCCCGACGCCAAGCCCTTGGAGAGCGGGGCCGACGGCACTGTAGTCATCAAGGTGCGCAATCAGGGACTCAACGTGGTCACCGCGCTGCTGGCTACACCGCCTGAAGATCCGCTCAAGACCGACAAGGTGGAGCACCTGGCATCGCTCTCCTTCGTGCTCGCACACGCGCCGGAATAGGCGGCGTCGCCAAGATCTATTGACGGGCGATTAAATCGCCAGCCCGCGCCCATCCTGGATTTCCATCGATCGATTTTCATGCTGCTCAGCAACTAAATAAATCATTTTCGATCATGAGAGGAGCTGCTTAAAGTTGCGCCAACTGCAACTCTCCCGATGAGAAATCTCCATGTCCTCCGCAACTGCACGCATCCCGTTCCATCTGGCTTTTCCCGTTCGCGATATTGCTGAAGCTCGTGCGTTCTATGGCGAACTGCTCGGCTGCCCCGAGGGTCGCAGTGCGCCGGAATGGGTCGACTTCGATTTCTACGGGCATCAGATCGTGGCCCACCTGGCACCAGATGAATGTGGTCATCGCCAGAGCAGCGCCGTTGATGGTCACGACGTGCCAGTACGTCATTTCGGCGCGATCCTGCCGATGGACCAGTGGCAGCTCATGGCCGACAAGCTGGTGGCGCGCGGGACCAAATTCGTCATCGAACCCTACGTTCGCTTCAAGGGAGAGCCCGGCGAGCAGGCAACGATGTTCTTCCTCGATCCGTCGGGCAATGCCATCGAGATGAAGTCCTTTGCCGACCTGAGTTCCTTGTTCGCACGCTGAGCGTCGCCATGATCAAGAGCAACACGATGTCCGTGGCACTGGCTGCCATGCTGGTGTCCGTCTGTGGGTCTGCTGTGGCGCAGTCCGAATCCTTGCGACGCTGATCTCCAAGAGCAAGGAGCCCGAGAAGTTCAAGCTCCTGGATCAGATTCTCAGTGTCGAGCCAATTGCCATCATGTTCCGCAAGGGTGATCCGGCATTCAGGAAGGTCGTCGACGACAGCATCTTGGCACTCGCCAAGAGCGGTGAAGTCTCGCGCATCTATGACAAGTGGTTCATGCAGCCAATTCCGCCGAATGGCTCAAAGGTGGGTCTGCCGGCAAACGCCATGACCAAGGCCGCTTGGGCCGCTCCATCCGACAAGCCGCTGGAGGCTTACGAGGCGCGCTGATAAGAATCAGCTCGGGCGTGCCGAGCGGAGAGATCGACCTCAGATCATTTGGTCCGAGCTCACAACATGAACACCCGCCTTTGCTCGGATCGCCGCTTCGAGCAGCGCGCCGGCGATCTGCGGGGCCGGGTTGAGGCGCCAGCGCTTGGGCAGCAGCGGCGCCGTCAACGTCAGTCCTATCACCATCATCCGCTCGCCCAGGCGGAACTCGTCCCGATCTCCGCCGATGACGCCGGGCCGCACGAACGTCAGTGAATCGAAACCCTGGCCAGTCAGCGCTTGTTCCAGCTCGCCCTTGACCCTGTTGTAGAAGAGACGCGAGCTGGCATCCGCGCCGATTGCCGAATTCAACACATAGGTTGGCGTGCCGTGCGCACGTGCCAATCGGGCGACGGTCAATGGGTAGTCGCAGTCCACGCGGCGGAACGCCTCCTTGGAGCCGGCGGTTCGCATGGTGGTGCCCAGCGCGCAGATCACCGCATCCGCCTGCCACCAGTCGGCGTGCTGCGGCAGCCGATCGAAATCCACCTGCGGGCTGAACAGCTTCGGGTGCGTAGTCAATTCGCGTCGGGTGGGCGCAACCACCTCTTCCACGCGTGGATCGGCCAGCGCGAGTGTCAGGACATGGCGCCCGACCAGACCGGTAGCGCCGACCAGCAATAGTTTCATATGAGGTGCCACAACCCAATCGCGGCTGTGATTCTGTGATTTTTACCCGGATTAAAACGCAAACGAAGCTTAGATGGCACGCCCACTCATCTCCGACGGCGTTCGGCAGTAGCTCCAGTCTGGCACCCCCGGCCTTGAAAGTCCGCCGATTGCCCTTATGATTAGCACTCGCTGTAGATGAGTGCTAACAAGCCCTCGCCCAGTCGATGGGCTGCCGGTCTCCCCGCCCGGCGCCCGACCACAACCCCGTTTCTTATTCAGGAGATGCAATGAAACTTCGTCCTTTGGCCGATCGCGTGATCGTCAAGCGTGTTGACAGCGAAACCAAGACCGCCTCTGGCATCGTCATCCCCGACGCAGCCGCCGAAAAGCCCGATCAGGGTGAAGTCCTGGCCGTGGGCCCGGGCAAGCGCACCGACAAGGGCGACCTGACCGCACTGACCGTCAAGGTCGGCGACCGCGTCCTGTTCGGCAAGTACAGCGGCCAGACCGTCAAGGTCGATGGCGACGAACTGCTGGTCATGAAGGAAGACGACCTGTTCGCGGTCGTCGAGAAGTAATCCATTTCCCTATTCGGAGTAATAAAACATGGCAGCAAAAGACGTAGTCTTCGGCGGTGAAGCCCGCGCACGCATGGTCGAGGGTGTCAACATCCTGGCCAACGCAGTCAAGGTGACCCTGGGCCCCAAGGGCCGCAACGTGGTGCTCGAGCGCTCGTTCGGCGCCCCCACCGTCACCAAGGACGGTGTGTCGGTCGCCAAGGAAATCGAACTCAAGGACAAGCTCCAGAACATGGGCGCCCAGCTCGTGAAGGAAGTGGCTTCCAAGACTTCGGACAACGCCGGTGACGGCACCACCACCGCGACCGTGCTGGCACAAGCCATCGTTCGCGAAGGTTTCAAGCTGGTGGCTGCCGGCATGAACCCGATGGACCTGAAGCGCGGCATCGACAAGGCTGTCACGGCCCTGGTCGCCGAGCTGAAGAAGGCTTCCAAGCCCACCACCACGTCGAAGGAAATCGCTCAAGTCGGCTCGATCTCGGCCAACAGCGACGAAACCATCGGCAAGCTCATCGCTGACGCGATGGACAAGGTCGGCAAGGAAGGCGTGATTACCGTCGAAGACGGCAAGTCGCTGGACAGCGAACTCGACGTCGTCGAAGGCATGCAGTTCGACCGCGGCTACCTGTCGCCCTACTTCATCAACAACCCCGAAAAGCAATCGGCGTTGCTCGACAACCCCTTCGTGCTGCTGTTCGACAAGAAGATCAGCAACATCCGCGACCTGCTCCCCACGCTGGAACAAGTCGCCAAGGCTGGCCGTCCCCTGCTGATCATTGCCGAAGAAGTCGAAGGCGAAGCCCTGGCTACCTTGGTCGTGAACACGATCCGCGGCATCCTGAAGGTTGTGGCTGTCAAGGCTCCTGGCTTCGGCGACCGCCGCAAGGCCATGCTGGAAGACATCGCCATCCTGACGGGCGGCAAGGTCATCGCTGAAGAAGTGGGCCTGACGCTCGAAAAGGTGACGCTGGCCGACCTCGGCCAAGCCAAGCGCATCGAAGTGGGCAAGGAAAACACCATCATCATCGACGGTTCGGGCGCTGCTGCCGACATCGAAGCCCGCGTGAAGCAAGTGCGCGTGCAGATCGAAGAAGCCACGAGCGACTACGACCGTGAAAAGCTGCAAGAGCGCGTGGCCAAGCTGGCCGGCGGCGTTGCAGTGATCAAGGTTGGCGCCGCCACCGAAGTCGAAATGAAGGAAAAGAAGGCTCGCGTCGAAGACGCCCTGCACGCTACCCGCGCTGCAGTGGAAGAAGGCGTTGTGGCTGGCGGCGGCGTGGCTCTGCTGCGTGCCAAGCAAGCCGTGGGCGATTCGATCAAGGGCGACAACGCCGACCAGGACGCCGGCATCAAGCTGGTGCTCAAGGCCATCGAAGCACCCCTGCGCGAAATCGTGAACAACGCCGGCGGCGAAGCCTCGGTGGTCGTGAACGCTGTGCTCGCAGGCAAGGGCAACTACGGCTTCAACGCTGCCAACGACACGTACGGCGACATGCTCGAGCTGGGCATCCTGGACCCGACGAAGGTCACCCGCACTGCGCTGCAGAACGCAGCATCGGTGTCCTCGCTGCTGCTGACGACCGAAGCCATGGTCGCAGACGCACCGAAGGATGAAGCCGGTGCCGGCGGCGGCATGCCCGACATGGGCGGCATGGGTGGCATGGGCGGCATGGGGATGTAATCCCCGGCTGAGCACTGCTCACCAACAAGAAGGGCCGCGAAAGCGGCCCTTTTTCATTGCGCGCTACGTTAGCGAAACTGGTCGCGCAGCACCACGTAGAGCGCCTGGAACCGCGCATGACGCATCTTGTGCGCGCTCGCTCGTTCGGCTGACGGCGTCAGTTGCTGTTTGACCGGGGGGAGCTTGCACACCTCGGCCACGGTGCCGCCGTCGGCCAGCCAGGCAAGGCGCGCCGCACCGAGCGCACCGCCCGTCTCGCTGCCGGCATAGAGCGTGAGCGTCACCTGGAAGATGTCGGCCAGCAACTGGCCCCACCACACGCTGCGTGCGCCGCCACCGACCAGCGCGACTTCGCGCAGCGGCATGTCGGCAGGCAGGCGCAGGGTGTCGAAGCCGTCGCGCAGCCCGAAGCTCACGCCCTCGACCACCGCATAGGCGATCTCCGCCGGTCCATGTGCATGCGTCAATCCGAACAGCACGCCCTGTACATGGGGGTTGTTGTGCGGCGAGCGCTCACCCGACAGGTAGGGCAGGAACAATGGGCAATGCACACGCTGTCCAGGCTCCACGAATGCAGCCGCTTCGAGCAGCGCGGCTTCGTCGGCAAACCCGAAAGTCCTGGCGGCCCAACTCACTGCGCTTGCGGCCGAGAGCATCACCGACATCTGGTGCCAGCGCTTGGGCAGCGCATGGCAGAAAGCATGCATGGCCTGAGCGGGGTTCGGCAGAAAGCGGTCGGTCGAGACGAACACCACGCCCGAGGTTCCAAGCGAGACGAAGCCCTGCCCCGGCTCAACAAGCCCCATGCCGACTGCGCTCGCGGCGTTGTCGCCCGCACCACCGGCAATGCGCACTGGAGAGCCGCTGCCGACGCCCCAGCGCACCGCAAGTTCGGGCTTGAGCAACGCCGACACTTCGCTGCCCTCCACCAGCCGCGGCATGTGGTCGCGCGTGAGCCCCGTGGCCGCAAGCAGATCGTCGGACCAGTCGCGCGCGCCGACGTCGAGCCACAGCGTGCCGGCGGCGTCGGACATCTCGCTGACTGCTTCGCCGCTGAGCATGAAACGCAGCCAGTCTTTCGGCAGCAGCACGCGCGCCGTGCGATGGAAGATTTCAGGCTCGTGCTCGCGCACCCACAGCAGCTTGGGCGCGGTGAAACCCGGCATCGCCAGGTTGCCCGCGATCTCGCCCAGGCGCGGCACGGCGCGGGTGAGCGCCTCGCACTGCGCGCCGCTGCGGCCGTCGTTCCAGAGGATGGCGGGACGCAGCACCTCGCCCGCGGCATCGATCAACGTGGCGCCATGCATCTGACCCGAGAGGCCGATGGCACGCACGGCAGAAAGGGCCTCGGCGTGCGCCTGCCGCAGCTCTGCCATGACTTTTTCGAGCGCTTGCCACCACTGGCTCGGCGCCTGTTCCGACCAGAGCGGCTGCGGCCGATCGACCGTGAGCGACGCGCGTGCCACGCCGATGATGCGGTGATCGCCTGCGAGCAGCAGCGCCTTGAGCTCGGACGTGCCGAGGTCGAGTCCCAGATACAAGATGGTGCTCCCCGCTTCAGCCGAAGCGCGTGTCCGCCTGGCGCCGGAACTCGCTCGGCGTCATGCCCTTGATTTCAAGGAAACGCCGGTTGAAGTTGGCGACGTTGTTGAAGCCGACCTGATAGCAGATGTCGGTCACGTAGTGGTCGGTCTGCATCAGCAGATGGCAGGCGCTGTTGATGCGCACGCGATTGACGAAGTCGGTAAAGCTGTTGCCGGTGGAGCGCCGGAAGAAGCGGCTGAAGCGGCTCTCGCTCATGCCGAGCTCGGCCGCCACGTCGGACATCGAAATGGACTCCGCCAGATTCGCGGTGATGCGATTGACGATGCCGTTGATCTGGTCGACCTGCGCATCGCCATCGGCGCCTTGCGCGCCCTGCATCTGCACGCTCGACAGCAGCCGGTAGTCGGTGCATTGCGCCAGGTCGGCCATGAACTCGAAGAACAGGCCAAGCCGGCGCATGCCGCGCGCGGCCTTGATGTTGTCCCAGTGCGTTAGCGCCTGCCGCGACATGCCGAAGAACTCGATGCCGTGCCGCGCCCGTTCGAACAATTGCATCACTTCGCGCAGCTCGGGAATCTCCTCTGCCGCGCGTTCGATGGGCTCATGGCGAAACTGGATCACCCGGTCGCGCCCCGCGGCGCCGCCTTCGGGCACGTCGAGCGAGATCCAGTTGTGCGGCAGCCGCGGTCCGCAGAGCACGAGGTGCCCCGGCTGGAACGGTCCGATCCAGTCGCCGATGAAGGCCTTGCCCGAGGTCTCGGTGATCAGGTGCAGTTCGTAGTCTTCATGGAAGTGCCATCGCACCAGCGGGCTCGGGAAGCCGTGCGCAAGGCAGCGCACAAGGCCGGTTTCAGGGGCTTCGTAGCCCAGCGACGGGGAGCGCGCAATGTCGCGTTCCAGTTCGGGTTGGCGCTGACGGGGGATGGAGCGCTTGCGTGTGATCGTGGTCATGGCAGCACAGGGGTCAGGACTGGGACAGGGCGGGCCCACCGTCTTGCTGCGCCAGTGCAGCGCGAACCGCTTCGAGCGTGGGTGGATCGGCCCCTTCGCGGGTGCAGTTCAGGGCAGCGGCCGTGGCGGCGAAGCGCATCACCTGGCGCCAGGCTTCATCAGCAAGCTGGCCGAGTTGCGCCGGATGCTCGACGCCCTGCGCCAGCAGCGCGACCGAAAGGCCCGCCGTGAAGGTGTCGCCCGCGCCGATGGTGTCGACCACCTCGACGCGCGGCGCCGCCACGGTGAGCGGGTCGTGCCCCGTGCGCCAGAGCGTGGCGCCCGCGCCGCCGCGCGTGACGATCACCGCATGCGCGCCGGCTCGCAGGCACTCCGCCGCCAGTGCATCGACCGGCTGGCCCGGTGCCAGCAGTTCGGCATCTTCGTCGCTGAGCTTGACGAGGTCGGCCATGGCAAACCAGTCCATGACGCGCACGCGGTACTCCGCCATGTCGGGAATCAGGCTGGGCCGCACGTTGGGGTCGAACACGATCACGCGCCGCCCGGCGTTGGCTGTGACGAGGTCGGCGATGCGCGAGGCCGCCGGCTCCTGCAGCAAGGAGATGGAACCGAAATGGAGAAAGCGGCAGTCCGCCGGGAGCTGCGGCAGCGGCTCGGGCGCCCAGGTCGCGTCGGCGCTGCCGCGGGTGTAGAACGCATAGCGGTTGGTCTGCGGCGTGCGCTCGACAAAGGCCAGGGTCGACGGCGCATCGCTGCGAAGGATGAAGCTGGTGTCCACGCCGTTGCGCTCAAGAAAACGCATCAGCCGTTCGCCGAACAGGTCCGTCGACAGCTGGGTGAGAAAGCCGGTGGGTTCGCCCAGGCGCGCGCAGGCGACGGCCGTGTTGAGCGGCGAGCCGCCCTCGTGGCCCAGAAAGGCGAGCGTGCCAGGCTCGCTGGCGGTGAAATCGATCAGGGCTTCGCCCGTGAGTGCAATGCGCATGGTTCTCGGATTCTCTTCTTTCAAGGCAAGGCGTGCGCGTCGGCCAGGAAGCCGCGCTCGGCGTCAAGCGTGGCAGGATGATCGAGCAGTTCGGCAAAAAGGCGCGGGGGAATCGTAATGGCCCCCACGCCCAGCTCCAGCAACGAAAGATACGCCTCGCGCGAGCGAATACTTGCCACAAGGAGGCGCGTGCAGGACGAGGGCCGCTGAGAGATCAGGCCCTGCATCTGTGCGATCAGCGCCAGCCCGTCGATACCGGCATCTTCGAGGCGCCCCAGGTAAGGCGCAGCATATGCGGCACCAAGTTGCGCTGCAAAGTGCGCTTGCTCAGGCGCATAGACGGCCGTCCACGTCACCGGCACGCCTTGCGCAATGAGCCTCGCGCCGGCATCGAGGCCCTGGCGCGTGGCGGGAATCTTCACGACCAATTGGCCCGGCTCGAAGTGCGACAGCAAGGCCCGCGCATCTTCGAGCATGCCGTCGACCTCGCTCGAATACACCTGCGCCTGAACCTGCCGTGCGCCCAGATCGATGCAGCGTTTCAGCAAGCCGGGCAAATCATTGCGACCGATGCCGGCACGCCGCAGCAGCGTGGGATTGGTCGTCACGCCGTGCACGACCGGATGCGGGAGACAGGTCTTCAGCTCGGCCAGGTCGGCGCTGTCTAGGTACAGGTGGAAATCTTGGTTCATGGGTTGCTTGGCAAGAATACGGAGTGTTGGTGACGTGTGCAAAGGCCACCGGGTACTCCCCTCCGCGAATGTCCCCCGCCTTCGGCTCCTCCTTTATTTCGCTGCGGGGAGCACCCGGCGCCCTGTGC
>NZ_JAUSRN010000006.1 GCF_030811855.1 Variovorax paradoxus
CCGTCGATGGGGTGCCTTGCGCAGCGAAATAAAGGAGGAGGCCGCAGGCCGGGGGACATTCGCGGAGAAAGGTACCCCGTCGGCGGGAGCGCACCCTGAACAGCAGTGCACTGAACGAGCGACACGCCGATGCTCGAACTGAAGAACCTGAGCTACCGCTATTCGCACGCCGAGCGGGCGGCGCTCGACGACGTTTCGCTCGCGGTACCCAGGGGCTGTGTGATGGGTCTGCTAGGCCCCAACGGCGCGGGCAAGACCACGCTGATCTCCCACCTCTCGGGCGCGCTGGCCGTGCAATCGGGCGAAATCCTCATCGACGGCCAACCGCTCGAACACGTGCGCGCCAAAGCGCCCACACGCATTGCGGTCGCGCCGCAGGACCAGGCCTTCTATCCGATGCTCACGGTCGCCGAAAACCTTGCGTGCTTCGCTGCCGCGGGGGGACTTGCCGGTGCACGCAAGAAGGCGCGCATTGACGCCTGTACACGCTTTTCGCAGCTCGAACAGTTCGCGGGCGTGCGCGCCGAGCGCCTCTCGGGCGGGCTGAAACGCCGGCTCAATCTCGCCATTGCCCTTTTGCCCGAACCCGAGCTGATGCTGTTCGACGAGCCTACGGTGGGCGTCGATCCGCAATCGCGCGCCTTCATTCTGGACGCCATCAAGAGTCTGGCGGAGCAGGGCGCGGCCGTGATCTACGCCTCGCACTACATGGAAGAAATCGAGGCCATCGCCGACCGCGTTGCCATCCTCGACCATGGCCGCGTGTTGCGCGAAGGCTCGCTCGACCAGCTGCTGTCGAAGAGTGCCATGCTGCTCACGCTGGCGGCCGACGGGCTCGACGCAGACAAGCTCTCGCGCTTCGGTACCGTGGAGCCGGGTGGCGTGCATTGGCGCGTTCACCTCCACGAAGGCACTGGGCCCGGCCTCGTGCTGCAGGCCCTGGAATCCGAAGGCATTGACGTGCGCCATGCCGAGTTCGGCCGCCACGACCTCGAGCAGCTGTTCATGGCGCTCACCCATCGCTCCTTGCGCGACTGAACACCATGCTGCTTGCGCTCATCAAGAAAGAACTGCTCGCACTCGCACGCGACATGCACGGGCTCGCGGCGCTGTTTCTCATGCCGATGATTTTCATCGTGCTGATGTCGCTCACGCTGAAGGACATCTATCGCCCGCCGCTGGCCGAACTGAGCTATGCCGTCGACATGCGCGACACCGAGACCCCGGCGCAATGGCTGCAGCAGATCTGGCAGCGCGGCCACGGGGCACCCCAGGCGCTCGATGCCGACTGGCAGGCACAGCTGCGCAGCGGCGCGCTCAAGTACGTGATCGTGCTGGAGCCCGGCTTGTCGGCGGAACTCGAATCGGCCGCGCTCTCGACCAAGGCCCATATCCGGCTGCTGGCGGAGCCTGGCATCGATGCCAACCTGTTCAACGCCTTGCGCGCCGAGCTGGTCGGTGCTTCCGGCGAACTGAAGGCGCGCCTCGCGTTGGCGGTGCCGGGCACGTCCGGCCCGCCGCCCGGTGCCTCTATCCAGGCGCTGGTGAATGCCGAGCGTTATTCCACGGCCGGGCCGCGGCCCACCTCGGTGCAGCAGAACGTACCGGCATGGCTGGTGTTCGGCATGTTCTTCGTCGTGGCCTCGCTCTCGAGCCTGTTCGTCCAGGAGCGCAGTTCGGGCGCGCTGGGCCGGCTGCGCAGCCTGGGCGTTTCGCGCTTCATGCTGCTGATGTCCAAGGCGCTGCCTTACCTCGGCGTCAACGCGCTGCAGGCCGTGCTGATGCTGGCCGCCGGCATCTGGCTGATGCCGCTCATCGGTGGCGACGCGCTCTCGCTTTCGGGCATCCATTGGGGCGCGCTGGTGCTGGCGCTGGCCGCGGTGAGCCTGGCCGCAGTGAGCCTGTCGCTGGCCCTCGCTTGCCTGGTGCGCAGCCATGCGCAGGCGGCGACTGTCGGGCCGATGGTCAACGTGCTGATGGCGGCCGCGGGCGGCATCATGGTGCCGAAGTTTGTCATGCCGGGCTTCATGCAGCGGCTGGTAGAAGTTTCTCCAATGAACTGGGGGTTGGAAGCGCTGCTCACCGTGCTGTTGCGCGGCGGCGGCGTGGCCGACACCTTGCCGCAGGTCGGCCGGCTCGTGGTGTTCGCGGCCGCCATGTTCCTGCTTGCCGTCTTTCTGTTTCGCAGGCCCGCATCGTGACCGACTCCGTATCCGCTGAATTCATTGCCAGCCTGAAAGCCATGGTGCTCGAGGCTGTCGAAAAGGAGGCGCCTCCCGGTGGCCTTGGTGACGACGAGCCTCTCTTCGGCCCCGAGGCCCGGCTCGACCTCGACTCGCTCGATGCGCTGCAGGTGTCGATGACGATCCAGCAGCGCTTTGGCCTGCGCATGCCTGACAGCAAGGAAACACGCCGCGCGCTCACGTCGATTGCGCACCTTGCCGACTACCTGGTGCAAGCGGGTAAGGCATGAGCCGCCGCCCGGTCATTCAATGAGCATCGAGGGCGTGTATGTTGCCGGCATGGGCCTAGCCTGTGCGCTGGGCGACGATCTCGCGTCCTCCGTGGCAGCACTTGCGCGGGGCGGCGTGCCGCCGACGCCCGTCGCTGTCTCGCAAGGCGTTCAGTGGCCCGTGTTCATGCTGCCGCCGCAAGACGGCAGCTGGACCGAGCGCCTGGAGCGCACCGTGCGCAGCGTTGCGGCAGAGGCGGGTGAGGGTGTAGGCGGACGCGCCGGCCCGCTCTTCGTCGCGTCGTCCTCGCTGGACATCGGCGACATGGAGCACGAAGTGCAAGACCTCCGCCTGGGCGGCGATCTGCAGGACTTTGCCGGCCTCGTGGCCCGCGCGCTCGACTGGCAGGGGCCGGTTTTCACCATTTCCACCGCCTGCACCTCGGCGCTCAATGCGATGCTGGCAGCCTGCGATTTCATTCGCAGCGGCGAAGCCGACGAGGCGCTGGTCATCGGGGCCGAACTTGGTAACCGCTTCACCGTGGCCGGCTTCGGCGCCATGCAACTGCTGTCCCCCGATGGGGCGCGGCCTTTTGGCGCCGGCCGCAACGGACTGGTGCTCGGCGAAGCGGTGGCTGCGTTGCGCCTGGGCTCGCGCGCGGCGCGATGGCGCATTGCGGGCGGATCCAACGTGGTCGACGGGCGCAACCCCTCGGGTACCGAAGCCAGCGCGGTGATCGCCATGTGCCATGAGGCGCTGGCGCAGAGCGGGCTCGACCCGCGGGACATCGACCTGATCAAGGTGCAGGCCGCGGGCAGTCCGGTCAACGATGCGATCGAGGCGCAGGCGCTGAAGCAGGTCTTCGGTACTCTGCCGCCGCTGGTGTCGTTCAAGTCGCTGCTGGGTCATACGCTGGGTGCGTCGGGTGCGGCCGAGCTCGCAATGCTCCTTGCCTGCATCGAAGCCAGCGTGTGGCCGTCGGCCGGCTATGCGATCGACGGCGAACTCGGCATCGCATTGAGTTCGCAGGCGCCCGCCAAGCTGCGCAACGTCCTGCTCAACGTGGTCGGATTCGGTGGTGGGCACGCCTCGCTGGTGCTGGAGGACTGCACCGCATGAGCGAGTGGCGCACCGTCGCGCACTTCAGCGCCGATCCGCTGCCCGCGGATTGGCGCGACCGGCTGGCGCACCGCCTCGGCCGCCGGCCGCGTCGCGTCGGCCTCTGGACCGAACTCGCGATGTACGGCGCGCGCTGCTGCCTCGATGCGGCGGGCGAGCATGCATTGCCCGCGGGCGCCCGACTGCGCGTGTCGAGCATGCGCGGTGCCTGGGGCGCGACGCATGCGGGCTTGGCGCAGCTCGATGCGGGCGCGCTGATGCCGTTCACCTTCATGCAAGGCCAGCCCGCGTTGATGTTGGCTGAGGTCTGCCGCTGCCTCGAATGGCAGGGCGACGCCAGCTTTGCGTTGTGCCGCGATCCGCAGCAGCTGCTGCGGCTTTCGCGCCTGGGCGTGGGCAGCGCCGGCCTGCTGCTCGGCGTGGTGGAGGAAGAGCGCAATGGCGAAAAGCCGCGCTCCGAATGGTGGCGGCTGGTGCCCGCCTGAAGCACTGCGCGCCGGCCCATCGCCGGCGCAATCAGGCCATCGCTGCGATAGACCGGGCCAGGTTGATGCGGGCGCGAGCCTCGAGCAGCGCATGTATCCGGGGCGTGGTGTAGATCGCGTCGCGCGCCAGGAAGCGCTGCAGGATGGCGCGGCGGCGTGGCAAGCGCACGGCGTCGGGCACGAAGGCGTACTCGGCGTGCACCTGCTGTTCGTATTCGTCGAAGCGCTCCTGCTCGGCGCCGAGGATCGACAGGTCGATGTCGACCAACAGTTCGGCGTCCCGGCCTTCTGGCACCGCATCGTGCCGAGTGGCCATCACGAGGGCGTGCACGCGCTCGGCGGCGTCGGGTTGGACGCCGGCCGCGAGCATCGCGGTGCGTGCCCATTCGGAACTGCGTGCCTCGTTGTCGTGCGCATGCACGTCGTAGATCGCGTCGTGGAACCAGAGTGCAATCGCCACTTCGCCTGGATGCTCGGCCAGCGCTTGCTCGCGCTCGAACCAGGCCAGGCATTCGCCCAGGTGCTGCAGCGTGTGATAGTGGCGCTGCGGCTCGCTGTAGCGGCGCTGGAGCTCGATGCAAAGGGCCTCGTCGGCGGGCGCCACACCCAGCGCGCGCCACGCGGCGTTCCAGTTGGCAAGCAATGCCTCAGGTGTCATGGGCTACTGCTCCATCGCGGCCTTGACCTCCTGGCCAAGGTCGAGCACCGACATCGCGTAGTAGCTGCTCCAGTTGTAGCGCGTGATCACGTAGAAGTTGCGCGTGCCGGCCACATAGGTCGGCGGTGCGTCGGCGCCGTTCTGCAGTTCGATGAGCGCGAGCAGGCCTTTGTGCAGCAGGCCTTCGCCTTCGGGCACCGCGCCGGCGGCCACGAAGCTGTCGGCACTGAAGCTCGGCACGATGTCGGGCGCCAGCAGCACCGCCTTCTTGAGGCGGGCCTCCTCGAAGTGCACGGGATAGACGGCGGGCATGCCGGGCGTCCAGCCAAAGGCCTTGAAGTAATTGGCCACCGAGCCGATGACATCGGCGGGGTTGTCGACCAGGTCGATGCGGCTGTCGCCATCGAAATCGACCGCGTACTTGGCGATGCTGCTTGGCATGAACTGCGGCATGCCCATCGCACCTGCGTAGCTGCCGACGGGCCGCAGGGGGTCGTGGGAGGTGCGGCTCTCGGTGCTGAGAAAACTCTCCAGCTCGCCGCGGAAAAAAGCTTCGCGCTCGGCTGCGCGCGGGTGGGCCTGCGGAAAGTCGAATGCCAGCGTGGCCAGCGCATCGATCACCCGAAAGTTGCCCATGTTGCGGCCGTAGATGGTCTCGACCCCCACGATGCCCACGATGATTTCCGGCGGAACGCCGTACACCTCTTCAGCCCGCGCGAGCGTCTCGGCATTGGCGCGCCAGAAGCGCACGCCGGCGGCGATGCGCGTCGCGTCGATGAAGCGGCTGCGATAGGCCTGCCAGTTTTTTACGGTGCCGACAGGGCCGGGCAGCATCAGGCGCGGCACGTTCGGCAGGAAGCGGGCGCTGCCGATGGTGGCGCGCACCCATTCGCGATCGAGGCCGCGTCGTTCGGCCACGTCGTCGGCAAAGCGCATGGCGTCCTCACGGTTGGCGTAGGGAGTGCTGCCGGCCACGGTTTTCACCGCGCGGCCATTGCCGTTTTTCTGAGCTTGTGCACCCAGGGACCACGCGCAACAAACGGCGAGCAGGACGACGGCAGCGGCGCGCGGCGGCGCAGGTAGAAAAAATCGCATGGGCGCGATTGTGCCGTCCGGCCGCGAGCCCGCCTTCGCGGGACACATGCGGTTTCAGCGCTCGGGGCTCGGCGCGGGCCAGTTCAGCCGGCGGAACTCGCTGCGCAGGGCTGCCAGCGATGCGGGCGAAGTCTCTGCATAACGCTGGGCTTCGAGCTTCAGCAGCCAGTCGCGCACCGCCTGGGCTGCGGGGCCGAAGCGTGCTTCGGCCTGGGCCGCCATCTGGCGCGGAGGAGCCGTCTCGGGCACCATCAGGCCGGCTTTGGCAAGCCGCGCGCGCGCCTGGGCCAGCAGGCGCAGCCATGGATCATGCTGGCTGCGTTCCCACAAGGCCCATCCGGCGCCGGCAAGGCTCGCGCCCACCAGCAGGTAGAGCAGCACGTAGGCCAGGTCTTCGAGGCTCGGCGACTGGAAGCCGATGCTCTTGAGCAGGTTGAGCTGGCGGCTCTGGGTGTAGTTGAGCACCCACTGGTTCCAGCCGTTGTTCACCGCTTCCCACGCGGCGCGCACGTTCTGCGCGAGCGTCGGGCTCAATGTGCCGATGGCGCCGGCAAACAGGCCCGGCTGCGGCACGAGCCGCTGGAACTGACCGACCCGGCCCGGCGACACCGCGCCGGTCGGATCCACGCGCATCCAGCCGACGCCTTCCTGCCAGACCTCGGCCCAGGCATGCGCGTCGCTCTGGCGCAGCACCCAGAAGTTGTCGACGCTGTTGAGTTCGCCGCCCTGGTAGCCGGTCACGATGCGCGCCGGAACGCCCAGCCCGCGCATCAGCACCACAAAGGCCGAAGCGATGTGCTCGCAGAAGCCTTCCTTGCGATCGAACCAGAACTCATCGGCCGTATCGTTGCCGTAGATGCCGGGCTCCAGCGTATAGGTGTAGCCGCCGGTGCGCAGCCGCTGCAGCGCCGCGCGAACGAAGGCCTGCGCGTCGGCGTTGGCCAGGGCGGGCTGGGCGCGCATTTCGGCGGCCAGCGCGGCGGTGCGCGGGTTCGTACCGGGCGGCAGTGCAAGGTAAGTGCGCAGTGCGGGCGTCTGCCGTGTCGGGCCGCTCTCGAACTGTGTGTAGCTTTCGGCGCGGTAGCGCATCAGGTCGGAGATGGGGCGGTTTGCGAGCCATTGCAGGTCCGGCGTGCCCACCACTTCGAAGCCGGGTACCTCGGGCGGACTCTGCGCCGCATCGAGCGTGAGCAGCCAGGGCTTTTGGCTGGGTTCGAGCGTGACCTCGTAGCGCACTGGCTGGCCGCTGATGCGCAGATTGCCCGCTGCCGGCGCGCCGCGCAGCCAGCTCGGCAGCGTCGTCCACTCGCGCCCGTCGAACTGAGCGAGCACCGGGCCGCGGAAATAAAGTTGGCTCTGCGGCGGCACGCGGTCGTTATCGAACTTGATGCGCGCTGCAATGCGGTCGTCCAGCGCCAGTTCGGCGATGGTGCCCACGCGCATGGTGTTCGATAGGCCCGTCCGGCCCGCCATAGCGTCCGCGGGCGTGCCCCACAGCGGCGCGAAACGCGGGAACAGCAGGAAGAGCGCCAGCATGATCGGCGCGCCGAGCAAAGCCATCCAGCTCGCGGTGCGCGCGGCCAGCAGCAGCGGCGGCTTGCCCACCGGCATGTGCGCATTGACCAGCGCGGTGAGCAGGCCCAGCAGCGCAAGCAGCATGGTCACCGCGGTCATCAGCGACTGCGAATAGAAGAAGTTCGTGAGCATCGCGAAGAAGCCCAGGAAGAACAGCACGAAGGCGTCCCTGCGTGCGCGCAGCTCCAGCGTCTTGAGCGCCAGCAGGATCACCACCAGCGTGACGCCCGCGTCGCGGCCCAGCAGCGTGCGGTGCGTGGCAAAAGTGGCAGCCAACGTCAACACCAACAGGCCCACGCGCGCCCACTTGCCCGGCAGCGGACGGGCTTCGATGGCCAGCGTGCCGCGATACACCAGGACCATCGCTGTGATGGCGCTGCACCACCAGGGCAGGTTCTCGGCCTGTGGAAGCACGATCAGTGCGATGACGATCAGCAGGAACAGGGTGTCCCTGGCGTCCCTTGGCAACGCCGAGATTTCGCGCATGAACTTGTTCATGCGCGGTGCTCCAACGTCAATGGGCAGGCGTTCAGCATAGGGCCAGCGCTTCCAGGCAAGCCCGGCGGTGTGCCTCGCCTTGCGACGGCTGCAGCACCCGGCCGGCCACGCGGACGCCGTAGTCCACGCCCAGCCGGTCAGCCATCAGCACCCAGGCGCAGAGCCTTGAAAGGCGTGCTTCGGTGTCGGCGACGTTGGCCGCCTGCGTATCGAGCCACAACTCTTCGCGCTGTGTTTGCTGCGTGTCGCGGCTCACCAGGTCTTCCGACCCGGTGGCTTGCGCGCGGGCCGCCTTTTTCCAGACCACGAGCTTGAGCGGGTCGCCGCGCCGGTAGGCCCGCAGGCCGTCGTATTCGCCGGCGGCCTGGGCGCGCAGGGCGGCTGCTGTGGCTGCCGGTCCTGACAGGGGCTCCCCCGGAGGCAGCGGTGGCGGATGTGCTTCGGGCGTCGGATAGACCAGCATCTGCGCGGCCGGGCGCCACACAGTCCAGACGCGGAAGGTTCCGAGCGGAAAACGGGTTTCAGCGGTGAGCGCAGGCACCGGATGGAGGCCGCGCCGCTCCGGCTGGAACGCGATCTCGACCGTGGCGCTGCCTTGGGCCGGCACATCGGTCCAGGCCCATTGGCCGCTGCCGCGCACCGCCATGCCGATGCCGTAGCGCACGCTGCGCCGCGTGTTGTGCAGCACCACGCGAAACACTGCGGCGGCGCCCGCATAGTGCGGCTCGGGCGGCGTGAGGTGCATGGCCAGGCCGCGCAGCGTGGCGTGGCACACGTGCATGCCCACGGCCACGCTGCCCGCGAGCAGGAAGGTCAGCAGGTAGCCAAGGTTGAGCTGGTAGTTGATCGACGCGATCAGGAGCACCAGCAGCGTGGCGCCCAGCAGCCAGCCGGCGCGCGTCGGCACGATGTAGACATTGCGCTGCGTAAGTTCCAGCGTGTCCGAAGGCGGCCGGCGCGACAGGAACCAGCCGTCGATGCGCGAGCGTAGCGACGCGATCATCGGTGACAAAGGGGCTGGTTCACGGGCTGGTTCATCGTCAAGGCAGCGGCACGTCCGCGATCATCGCGCGCACCTGCTCCACGGCGCCCCGGCCCGCATCGCCCACCGGGGTCAGGCGGTGCGCGATGGTCTGCGGCAATATCGACTGCACGTCGTCTGGCGCGACATAGTTGCGGTTGGCCAGAAGCGCCTGCGCCTTGGCGGCGCGCAGCACGGCAATGCCGGCGCGCGGCGAGAGGCCCTGCAGAAACCACCGGCCGGAACGCGTGGCGGCGATCAGGTCCTGCACGTAGTTCAGCAGCGGCTCGGCGGCATGCACCTGCTGCACGCGCTGCTGCAGCGCCGTGAGTTCGCCGGCAGTCAGCATGGCGGGGAGGGTGGCCAGCATTTCGCGGCGGTCGGCGCCCGCGAGCAGTTCGCGCTCCGCGGCGCGGTCGGGGTAGCCGAGCGAGATGCGCATCAGGAACCGGTCGAGTTGCGACTCCGGCAGCGCGAAGGTGCCGAGCTGGTCCTGAGGGTTCTGCGTGGCGATCACGAAAAACGGCGTGGGCAGCGGCCGCGTCTCGCCCTCGATGGTGACCTGCTTCTCTTCCATCGCCTCGAGCAGCGCGCTCTGCGTCTTGGGGCTGGCGCGGTTGATCTCGTCCGCCAGCAGCACTTGCGCGAAGATCGGGCCGGGGTGGAACACGAAGGCCTGCTGGCCCCTGTCGTAGATGGCCACGCCCGACAGGTCGCCCGGCATCAGGTCGGCAGTGAACTGCACGCGCGAGAACTGAAGGCCGAAGGTGTGCGACAGCGCATGGGCGAGGGTGGTCTTGCCGACCCCCGGCACGTCTTCGATGAGCAAGTGCCCGCCCGCCAGCAGGCATGCCACGCAGTCGCGCACCTGGGACTCCTTGCCTACGATCACCGTGTTAAGCTGACTTAGCAAAGTGGCAAGCTTCGCAGCGACGTCCATATTTGTATCCATATGCAAACGATACCGTAAGACCGCCCGGCCCCATGCTGTGTGAGGTCTAGATACGACAGAGACACGGCAAAGACATGGGCAAGACCGGGTACTTCACACATCGCGACTGCTGGAAGCACGACATGGGACGGGGCCATCCCGAATGTCCCGAGCGGCTCGATGCCATCGAAGACAGGCTGCTGCTTACCGGGGTGGGCGATGCCCTCGAACACCGGGACGTGCCGCTGGCCACACTGTCGCAGATCACGCGGGCGCACAGCGAGGCGCACCTCGAACACCTCGAAGAGCTTCATCAGCGCCTGGTGGCCGACGAACCGGCCGGCGGCCCTGACCATGCGCAGCTCGACCCAGACACCATCCTGACGCGCTACACGCTACTGGCCGCGCGCCGTGCTGCCGGCGCCGCCATTGCCGCCACCGATGCGGTCATTGCGGGCGAAATCGAGAACGCGTTCTGCTCGGTGCGCCCGCCGGGGCACCATGCCTGCCGCGAGCAGGCCATGGGCTTCTGCTTTCTGAACAACGTGGCCATTGCGGCACGGCATGCGCTCGAAGTGCATGGCCTGGAGCGCGTGGCCATCGTCGATTTTGACGTGCACCACGGCAACGGCACCGAAAACATCCTTTCGGGCGATCCGCGCGTGCTGATGGTCGGCTTTTTCCAGCACCCTTTCTATCCGTACAGCGGCACCCAGTACCCGGCGTCGAACATGCTGAACCTGCCAATCCCGGCCTACACACGGGGCATGGACGTGCGCGAGCTGATCGACGCCATCTGGATGCCCCGGCTCGAAGAGTTTGCGCCGGAGATGATCTTCGTGAGCGCCGGCTTCGATGCCCATCGCGAGGACGACCTGGGCCAGCTCGGCCTCACCGAGAACGACTTTGCCTGGATCACCGCCCGCATCCAGGACGTTGCCAAGCGCCATGCGCGCGGCCGCATCGTCTCGATGCTCGAGGGAGGCTACAACCTCGATGCGCTGGCCCGCAGCGTGGAAGCCCATATCCGCGTTCTTGCCGATCTGTAGCGCCGCAGGCGCAAATACGGCGCCATGTTTTCCCAAGAGATGAATTTCAACGACTTCACACAACGCCTGGGCCAGGTCGACGCACGCGGCCTGGGCATCGAACTGGCGGCGCTGGTGGCTTGCGTGGCCTTGGCGTGGATCGCGAGCCGATGGTTCGGGCGCGATCAGCCGAAGGATTCGATCTGGTTCGGCGAGCGCACTTTCGACGGCGTGCTGTTCCCGCTAATGGCGCTGGTCTTCACCGAACTCGCCCGGCGCCTGGTGAACGGTTTCCAGCCGGTGCTGGTGCTGCGCATCGCGGTGTCGGTTTTCTTGTCGCTCTTGGTCATCCGTCTGTTCGCGCGCGTGATGCGGGCAGTGTTTCCCACCTCCAACCTGGTGCGGCTGCTGGAACGCACGATCTCGTGGCTGGCCTGGATTGCCGCCATTCTCTGGATCGTCGGGTTGCTGCCACCGGTGCTGGCCGAACTCGACAACATCACGCTTTCGTTCGGCAAGACGCGCGTCAGCCTGCAAACCATCTTCCAGGGCGTGCTGTCGGCGGGCTTGGTGCTGGTGATCGCGCTGTGGATTGCGGCCACCATCGAGAACCGGATCCTGCGCGAGGCCGTCACCGATCTCTCGATGCGCAAGGTCGCCTCGAACGCGGTGCGCGCCATCCTGCTGCTGGTCGGCCTGCTGTTCGCGCTGTCGGCAGTGGGGGTCGACCTCACGGCGCTCTCGGTGCTGGGCGGCGCACTTGGTGTGGGCCTGGGTTTCGGCTTGCAGAAGCTGGCGGCCAATTACGTGAGCGGCTTCGTCATCTTGCTCGAGCGCTCCATCCGCATTGGCGACAACGTGAAGGTCGACACCTTCGAAGGCCGAATCACCGACATCAAGACCCGCTACACGCTCATCCGCGCGGGCAACGGGCGAGAGGCGATCGTGCCGAACGAATCGCTCATCACGAGCCGCGTCGAGAACCTCTCGATGGCGGACCGCAAGTTCAACATCACGACCAGCATCGTGGTGGGCTATGACAGCGACGTGGTGCAGGTCCAATCCATCCTGTGCGGAGCCGCGAAATCGCAGTCGCGCGTCATGAGCGACCCCGAGCCGGTGACCTTTCTTGCCAACTTCGTGCCGGACGGACTCGAGTTCGTCCTGAACTTCTGGGTCGCAGACCCCGACAAGGGCAAGGACAACGTGCGCTCGGCCATCAACATCGCCATTCTCGAAGGCCTGCGCGGCGCGGGCGTGGACATTCCGTATCCCCAGCGCGTGGTGCGGGTGGAATCTCTTCCGCCGGGCCTTTCCGGCCCGCGCGATGCTGCCGTATAATCGCGAAAAAGCACGACCGTTCTTTTTTGTTGCACCGCGGTACATGCCGATACGAATGCGGAGCCGGCAGAGACCGGACCCTAAAATGACCGGTTGCCCTCGAAGCCCCCTTTCTGCAATCCCAATGGAGTCAAGTCAATGAAGGTTCTAGTGCCTGTCAAACGGGTCGTCGATTACAACGTCAAGGTGCGCGTGAAGAGCGACGGCACTGGGGTGGACATTGCCAACGTCAAGATGAGCATGAACCCGTTCGACGAGATCGCCGTGGAAGAAGCGGTCCGCCTGAAAGAGAAGGGCGTGGTCACCGAGGTCATCGCCGTCTCGTGCGGCGATGCCAAGTGCCAGGAAACTCTGCGCACCGCCATGGCCATCGGCGCCGACCGCGGCATCCTGGTCGAGACCACCGAAGAGCTGCAACCCCTGGCCGTGGCCAAGCTGCTCAAGGCGCTGGTCGAGAAGGAACAGCCACAACTCATCATCCTGGGCAAGCAGGCCATCGACGACGACGCCAACCAGACCGGCCAGATGCTCGCCGCCCTGACCGACCTGCCGCAAGCCACCTTCGCCTCCAAGGTCGAAGTGGCCGACGGCAAGGCCACCGTGACCCGCGAAGTCGACGGCGGCCTGGAAACCATCCAGCTGAGCCTGCCGGCCGTCATCACCACCGACCTGCGCCTGAACGAGCCGCGCTACGTCACCTTGCCCAACATCATGAAGGCCAAGAAGAAGCAGCTGGACGTCTTCAAGCCCGAAGACCTGGGCGTGGACGTCAAGCCCCGCCTGAAGACCCTCAAGGTCAGCGAGCCGCCCAAGCGCGGCGCCGGCATCAAGGTGCCCGACGTCGCCACCCTGGTGGACAAGCTCAAGAACGAAGCCAAAGTGATCTGAGGAAGACAACGACATGACCGCACTAGTTATTGCCGAACACGACCACGCGACCGTCAAGCCCGCGACCCTCAACACCGTGACCGCAGCCCTGGCCTGCGGCGGCGACGTGCACGTGCTCGTGGCCGGTGCCAATGCCGCCGAAGCCGGCAAGGCAGCCGCCCAGATCGTGGGCGTGGCCAAGGTCATCGTGGCCGACAGCCCGAGCCTGGCCGAGAACCTGGCCGAGAACGTCGCCGCCCAGGTGCTGGCCATTGCCGGGAACTACAGCCACATCCTGTTCCCCTCGACCGCCAACGGCAAGAACGTCGCTCCGCGCGTGGCCGCCAAGCTCGACGTGGCACAGATCTCCGACATCACCCGGGTCGACAGCCCCGACACCTTCGAGCGCCCGATCTACGCCGGCAACGCCATTGCCACCGTGCAGAGCACTGATGCCACCAAGGTGATCACCGTGCGTACCACCGGCTTCGACGCAGCGGCCTCCACCGGTGGCAGCGCAGCGGTCGAAACCGCCGAAGGCGTGGCTGACAGCGGCAAGTCCAGCTTCGTGGGCCGCGAGGTCACCAAGAGCGACCGCCCCGAACTCACCGCCGCCAAGATCATCGTCTCTGGCGGCCGTGCCTTGGGCAGCGCCGAGAAGTTCACCGAAGTGATGACGCCGCTGGCCGACAAGCTCAACGCTGGTCTTGGCGCCAGCCGCGCCGCTGTCGATGCGGGCTATGCGCCCAACGACTGGCAAGTCGGCCAGACCGGCAAGATCGTCGCGCCGCAGCTGTACATCGCCTGCGGCATCTCGGGGGCCATCCAGCATCTGGCCGGCATGAAGGACTCCAAGGTGATCGTCGCGATCAACAAGGACGAAGAGGCGCCGATCTTCTCGGTGGCCGACTACGGGCTCGTGGCCGACCTGTTCACGGCGGTGCCGGAACTCGTCAAGGCGCTCTGATCGCATCGCTGCACTGAGCCAGAGGGCATCGTTCGCGATGCCCTTTTCGTATCCGCTGTATCTGGAGACATGAGATGAGCTACACCGCCCCCCTCAAGGACATGCTGTTCGACATCGAACACCTGGCCAACATTGGCGAGATCGCCAAGCTGCCCGGCTTCGAAGACGCCGGCCTCGAAACCGCGCAGGCCGTGCTCGAAGAATGCGCGCGCTTCAACCAGGACGTGGTCGCGCCGCTGAACGTGTCGGGCGACCGCAACCCATCGTCCTTCAAGGACGGCGAGGTCGCGACCACGCCGGGCTTCAAGGAAGCGTTCGCGCAGTACGTGTCGGGCGGCTGGCAGGGCCTGCAGCATCCGGCGGACTTTGGCGGCCAGGGTCTGCCCAAGACCATCGGCGCGGCCTGCGGCGAAATGCTCAACTCGGCCAACATGAGCTTCGCGCTGTGCCCGCTCCTGAGCGATGGGGCCATCGAGGCGCTGCTCACGGCCGGCTCCGACGAACTCAAAACGGTGTACCTCGAAAAGCTGGTGAGCGGCCAGTGGACCGGCACCATGAACCTCACCGAACCGCAGGCCGGCAGCGACCTGGCCATGGTGCGCAGCCGCGCCGAGCCGCAGCCCGATGGCACCTACAAGGTGTTCGGCACCAAGATCTTCATCACCTACGGTGAGCACGACATGGCCGAGAACATCGTGCACCTCGTGCTTGCGCGCGTCACCGGCGCGCCCGAAGGCGTGAAGGGCATCAGCCTGTTCGTGGTGCCGAAGTTCATCGTCGGCAATGACGGGTCTCTCGGCGAACGCAACGACGTGCATTGCGTGAGCATCGAGCACAAGATGGGCATCAAGGCTTCGCCCACCGCCGTGCTGCAGTACGGCGACAACGGCGGCGCCGTGGGCTACATCGTCGGCCAGGAAAACCGCGGCCTCGAGTACATGTTCATCATGATGAACTCGGCCCGCTACGCGGTGGGCATGCAGGGCATCGCGATTGCCGAGCGCGCCTACCAGCACGCCGTGGCCTACGCCAAGGACCGCGTGCAGAGCCGCCCGGTCGATGGCTCGATCAACGCCAGCGCGCCGATCATCCACCACCCCGACGTCAAGCGCATGCTGATGACGATGCGCGCCTACACCGAGGGCTGCCGCGCCATGGCGGCCGTGGCCGCCGCCGCCTACGACGCCGCGCACCACCATCCCGATGCGGATGCACGCAAGCAGAACCAGGCGTTCTACGAATTCATGGTGCCGCTGGTCAAGGGCTACAGCACCGAGATGAGCCTGGAAGTGACCTCGCTCGGCGTGCAGGTGCACGGCGGCATGGGCTTCATTGAAGAGACGGGCGCGGCGCAGTATTACCGCGACGCCAAGATCCTGACGATCTACGAAGGCACCACCGCCATCCAGGCCAACGACCTCGTGGGCCGCAAGACCGCGCGCGACGGCGGCCAGACGGCCAAGGCGATTGCCGCGCAGATCGAGAAGACCGAGGCCGAGCTCGCGAAGAGTGACAGCGCCGCGGCGGCAGCCGTGTTGAAGCGCCTGAAGGCCGCGCGCCTGGCGTTCGTCGACGTGGTCGATTTCGTCGCGGGCCAGACCAAGGCATCGCCGAACGCGGTGTTTGCGGGCAGCGTGCCCTACCTGATGCTGGCGGGCAATCTCGTTGCCGGCTGGCAGCTCGCGCGCTCGCTGCTCATTGCAGAAGACCTGGCGTCTCGCAGCGTCGATACCGCTTTCATGCAGGCCAAGGTGGCCACCGCGCGCTTCTACGCCGAGCACATCCTCAACAAGGTGCCGGGCGTTCGCGACAGCATCGTCGAAGGCGCAGAGAGCGTCACGGCACTGGCGCTCGACGCGTTCTGACCTGCGGCCCGTCGTGTCGCCCACCTGACGGGCGATACGGCCTTCCTCTTATATAAAACCGAAACCCTATTCCGGAGACGACATGTCCAAGCTGCCCCCAGTGCTCGCCAACCTGCCGCTGCCGATCATCGGCTCGCCGCTGTTCATCATCAGCAACCCAAAGCTCGTGATTGCCCAATGCAAGGCGGGGGTGGTCGGTTCGATGCCGGCGCTCAACGCGCGCCCCGCGGCGCAGCTGGAAGACTGGCTGGCCGAAATCACCGAGGAACTCGCGGCCTACAACAAGGCCAATCCGGACAAGCCCGCCGCGCCGTTCGCCATCAACCAGATCGTGCACAAGAGCAATGACCGGCTCGATCACGACATGGAAATGGTCGTGAAGTACAAGGTGCCGATCGTCATCACCTCGCTGGGCGCGCGCACCGACGTGAACGACGCGGTGCACAGCTACGGCGGCGTCACGCTGCACGACATCATCAACAACAAGTTCGCGCAGAAGGCGATCGAGAAGGGCGCCGACGGCATCATCGCGGTGGCGGCCGGCGCCGGCGGCCATGCGGGCACGAAGAGCCCGTTTGCGCTGGTGCAGGAAATCCGCCAGTGGTTCGACGGCCCCATCGCACTGTCGGGCTCCATTGCCACGGGCGGCGCGGTGCTCGCGGCGCAGGCCATGGGCGCAGACTTCGCCTACATCGGCACCGCCTTCATCGCCACCGAAGAAGCACGCGCCAGCGAAGATTACAAGCAGGCCATCGTCGACGGCACCTCCGACGACATCGTCTATTCCAGCCTATTCACCGGCGTGCATGGCAACTACCTCGCGCCCAGCATCGTCAAGGCCGGCATGGACCCGGCCAACCTGCCCGAAGGCGACGTCAAGACCATGAACTTCGGCGGCGGCGATGGCAGCAAGGCCAAGGCGTGGAAAGACATCTGGGGCTCGGGCCAGGGCATCGGCGCGGTGACCGAAGTGGCCAGCGCGGCGGCATTCATCGAAAAGCTCAAGCGCGAATACTTCGAGGCAAGGCAGCGTCTCGCACTTTGAGCGGCGCGCGCAACATGTCGCCTGCCGCACAGCCCGTGCAGCGCGGGCGAATGCCGCTGCTGGACATTGCAAAAGGACTTGCCTGCGCGGTCATCGTGGGGCATCACCTGTCGCGCTATGGCTCGATGCCGGTGGGCGCCTTTGCGCTGGCACCGGACTTCCTGGGCTGGCTCGCCGACAGCGGCCGCTTGGCCGTGCAGGTGTTCCTGGTGATCGCGGGCTTCCTGGCGGCGGCAAGCCTGGCGCCCGACGGCGTGCTGCGCGTCGACCGGCCGTTTGCGCGCATCCTCCAGCGCTACGGGCGCCTTGTGATGCCGTACCTGGCGGCGCTCATCGTTTGCGTGCTGGTGGCCGCGCTCGTGCGCCCGTGGCTCGGCAATGACGACGTGCCGGCATCGCCCAGCATCGGCCAGTTGCTCGCGCACGGATTGCTGCTGCAGGACCTTCTGGGCTACGAGGCGCTGTCCACCGGCGTCTGGTACGTCGCCATCGACTTCCAGCTCTTCGTGCTGGCGCTGAGCCTCATGGCGCTGCCGGCCATGTGGCGGCGCACGCCCGCCACGCCGGCCTCGCGCCAACGCTGGATTCCGGTGGCGCTGGTGCTGGGGGTGGCGTTGGCCTCGCTCGCGCTCTTCAACCGGAACACCGATCTCGACACCACGGCGCTGTATTTCTTCGGCGCCTACGGGCTCGGCATGCTGGCGTTCTGGATCGGGCGCGCAACCCGCGCCAGCACCTGGCAAAGCGCCATCGTGCTGTTGGCGCTGACCGGCGCGGGCGCACTGGCCATCGACTGGCGCAGCCGCATTGCCATTGCGCTGGTGAGCGCATTGCTGATTGCCATTGCGCAGCGGCAGAACTGGTTGTCGATGGCGCGCTGGCCGGATGCGGCCCAGCCGCTGCAGCGGCTCGGGCGCATTTCGTACTCGCTGTTTCTGATCCACTTTCCGGTGCTGCTGGCCACCAATGCCGCGGTCGGCCAGATGGGCCCGCATGCGGCCTGGATCGATGCACTGGGCATGGCCGCCACCTTCGGTCTTTCGGTGGTGGCCGCGCTGCTGCTGTACCGCTGGGTCGAAGTGCGCCCCGCGTCGTGGCGAGCGGTGACCGCCCTGTTCGCGGCGCTGTTGGTCAGCGGATTGCTCGTCTCGACCTGAGGCGGGCCGCGCTTCAGGTCTTCTTCTTGAAGAGCTTGGCGATGCCCCAGAGCGCCGCGCCGCCCGCCACGACCGCGATCTTCGCGAACTTGGCCAGGAAGGCCAGGGCGAGCGCGAAGAAGCCCAGCTTCTTCACGGCAACGCCGGCCACCAGCGCGGCCAGGCCATAGGCTGCGACCTTGTCGGTGGACGAATTGAAGTCTGCGTACTTCTTGCCGTCGTCGTACTGCATCGCGCCGAGCAGCTTGGCCGCATCGGGCTTGAACTTCTCGAGGTCCTTCGCATTGGTGATGAGGTTCAGGCTCAGATAACCGTCCCGGCCCAACGCGTAGGTGTTGTAGTTGACGCCCTGGTTCTCGCCGGTGCTGCCCTTGTTCTTCGAGAGCGCCGACCACACGAGGCGGTGCGTCGAGGCTTCGTACTGCGGCTTCTGCGCCCATCCCGTGACCTCGATGCCAGGAATGCCGCGCTTGGCGCGCTCTTCGTTCGCGGCCTCGGTGCCTTCCTTCAGACTCTTGAGCAGGTCGTCGGCGTTCCAGTCCTTCGCGTCGTCGTCCTTGATGTAGCCCTCTTTCACAAACTTGACGACCGCCATCCAGTCGGCGTCGTCGCCGGGGAAGATCACGCCGATGAAGGTGTCGTCGGTCCGGTTGCCCATGCTGCGCATGAGTTGCGCGGCCGCCGGCGTCGGCACCCACACGTAGCCGGCCGGCAGCTGCAGGTGAGCCTGGTCGCGCAGGGCGATGTCGGCGGGGCCGGTCTTCTGCACGGCCTTGGCGGCCTTGAAGGCCGCCTCCTGCTCGGCTTCCAGGGCGTTGGCCGTGGAGGTGGCGGGAGCCGTGGACGTGGGGGGCGGTGCGGCGTTGCCGATGTTGGCGGCCGTCAGGGCGCACGCGAACAGCAGGCCGGCCGTCAGGCAGGCCACAGGGGTATGAATACGCAAGTTCTCTCTCCTCGGTTGTTGTCGGTTTTTGTGAGACGCGAGGAGTTTATCGGCGCCGCAGCAGCCCCTGGACGGCGTGTGAAGTGCTGCGTTCAGGGCCAGGGCGTAGGCGGCGGAATCTCGCACACCGGCTCCACGTCGATGCTCTTGAAATCGGCCGGCGAGACGATTTCCAGGTATTCCATGTCCGGCGAGTAGTCGAACAGGAAGTGCCGGATGCCGGGCCGCTGATGCACCACGTCGCCGGCTTCGACCAAGGTTTCCTTGTCTTCGTACATGAAACGGGCCCAGCCCTTGAGCATCATCACGATCTGGAAATCGGCCTCATGGCGGTGCCAGCCGGTGCCCGTTTCCGGTGCCATGTTGGCCTTGACGAGGTGCGCGATGACCTTGCCATTGGTCGCCTCGGCAATGCCCAGATCGCGGTACAGAAAGAAATCGCGCAGGCCGCCCGAGATGTACTCGGTGTCGCCTGGCTTGACGTGGGAGAACTGGGTGGTGGTTCGGTCCAGCATGGCGCTCCTTCGCAGGGTTTTGAGGGTGGTGCTGCGGTGCAGTACGCATAAAGCGTTCCCAACCGAACCGGCTGCCTAATCAACCCACGAGCGCGACGGCAATGGCTGCCAACTGGTGCTAAAGAGCGCCTGACCTGCTTGCCCGCATTGCCTCGGCGTTGGCGAACACCCATACTGCAGGCTCCACGACGCGACGACGAACGGAGCCTCCCATGAGCAACGAACTTCGCAAGAAGCTGCACGACCTGGCGGAACTGGCCGACAACACCACCGATCCGCAGACCAAGGCCATCGTCGAGGCCATACGGCTGCAAACCGCCGTGTTGAACGAGCGGCTCTTCTCCATCGAGCTGCAGCTGGGCACGCTCACCAAGCGCATGGAAAACACGACTGACTGAGTGGCCGCCGCTTTGTAGGGATAATCCCCGTCATGAGCGGCAACACATTCGGAACTCTCTTCGCGGTCACCAATTTCGGCGAGTCGCACGGCCCGGCCATCGGCTGCGTGATCGACGGCTGCCCGCCGGGCATGGAGCTGAGCGAGGCCGACATCCAGGGCGACCTCGACCGCCGGCGCCCCGGCACCAGCCGCCACGTCACCCAGCGCAACGAGCCCGACGCGGTGCAGATTCTTTCCGGCGTGTATGAAGGCAAGACCACCGGCACACCTATTGCGCTACTGATCCAGAACACCGACCAGCGCAGCAAGGACTACGGACAGATCGCCCAGCAGTTCCGCCCGGGCCACGCCGACTTCACCTACTGGAAGAAATACGGCATCCGCGATCCGCGCGGCGGCGGGCGTTCTTCGGCACGGCTCACGGCGCCCATGGTGGCGGCCGGTGCAGTCGCCAAGAAGTGGCTGGCCGAGAAATACGGCATGGTGTTTCGCGGCTGCATGACGCAGATCGGCGAAATCGCCATTCCGTTCGAGAGCTGGGACCATGTGCCCAACAACCCCTTCTTTGCGCCCATTGCCGACGTGAGCGAGCTCGAAGCCTACATGGACCGCCTGCGCAAGGCCGGCGATTCTTGCGGCGCGCGCATTCGCGTGACGGCCACTAACGTGCCCATCGGCCTGGGCGAGCCGCTGTTCGACAAGCTGGATGCCGAGATCGCCTACGCGATGATGGGTATCAACGCCGTGAAGGCGGTAGAGATCGGTGCTGGTTTCGACAGCATCACGCAGCGCGGCACCACGCATGGCGACTCGATCACGCCCACCGGCTTTGTCACCAACAACGCGGGCGGCATCCTCGGCGGCATCAGCTCCGGGCAAGACCTGGAAGTGAGCATCGCAATCAAGCCGACCAGCTCGATCATCAGCCCGCGCCAGTCGATCGACATTCACAACAATCCCGTCGAAGTGGTGACCAAGGGCCGCCACGACCCGTGCGTCGGCATTCGTGCGACACCCATCGCCGAAGCCATGCTGGCGCTGGTGGTCATGGAACACGCGCTGCGCAACCGCGCGCAGTGCGGCGACGCGCAGCAACAGCAAAAAGCGCAAGACGAAACGACCGAAGCCGCGTCCCCGCAGGCGTCCTTCCTCTAGTGCCTCCTCCGCCATCAGTGGCCGCCGGACGCGGCCACCTGCTGGCGTTCGCTGGTCTGTCGGCCAGCTATTTCGCGCACATCGGATTCTTCAACCCCTACCTGCCGCTGTGGCTCAAGGACCTGGGGCTGCCGATCTTCACGATCAGCCTGCTGGCCTCGGTGCAATCGATCACGCGGGTGTTCGCCCCCTATGCCTGGGGCGCGCTCAGCGATCACACGGGCCAGCGCGTGAAGCTGCTGCGCTTCAGCGCGGCGGTGGCGCTGGCCAGCTCCTTCGGGCTCTGGTGGCACGGCGGCGCGTGGTGGCTGGCGCTGGTGCTGCTCGTGATGTTCACCCACACCAGTTCGATGATGTCGCTCACCGAGGCCGCCATGGCGCAGTTGGTGGCCGGCGACTGGGGGCGCTACGGACGCATCCGGCTGTGCGGTTCGGCGGGCTTCCTGGTGACGGTGTTCTTTGCGGGCGAGTGGTTCGAGCGCTTCGGCATGAAGCACTTTCCGGCCTGGGCCGCGGGCACGCTCGCCGTCGTGCTGGTAGCGACCATGAAGCTGCCCGACATTCGCGAGCCGGTGGCGTCGCACGACACGGTCAAGGAGCCCATCGGCCCGGTGCTGCGCATTCCGGCGGTGCGGTGGTTCTTTGCATCGCTGTTCTTCCAGGTGATGTCGCATTTTTCGGTCTATGCCTTTTTCTCGCTGTACCTGGATTCGCTCGGCTACGGCAAAAGCGTCATCGGCCTGCTCTGGGCGCTCTCGGTGGTGGCCGAGATCGTCTGGTTCTTTCTGCAGGGCCGGCTCATCGGTCTCTTGCCGATGCCGCGCTGGATGCTGGTGTGCGGCATTGCCGCCGTGGCGAGACTCGGCCTGACCGCCGGGCTGGGCGGCTGGATCTCAGCGCTGGTGGTCGCGCAAGGCCTGCATGCACTGAGCTTCGCGGCGCACCACACCACCTGCATCGCCGTGGTGTCGCGCCGATTTTCGGGCCGGTTGCGCGGGCGCGGGCAGGCACTCTTTACGGTGATCGGTTATGGCTTCGGCGGCGTGCTGGGAGTACTGCTGGGCGGTGCCGTCGCGCAGGAGTTCGGCTACCGGACCATGTTCGCGCTGGCCGCATTGCTGGCGGCAGTGGGCAGCCTGTGTGCGTGGCGGGTGGTGAGGCTGGAGCGGCCGGGAGCTCGCGCCGTCTAGCCTTCATGCAAAAGAAAGCCGCGTTGCACCGCAAATGCGGCGCAACGCGGCGTGCGCGAATGTGAATGGCGCCGGCATGCACCGGCGCCGCTCGATCAGGGCACGAGACCGATCTGGAGGTAACCGGTGACCGGATTGGTGCGTGCACCCACGACGGCCGAGAGCGTGCCGTCCTGCACAGCGAAGTAGCGGTCGGTGCCTCCGAAGTTGATGCTGGCAAGTGCCGGAATCGTCGGGCTTGCCGAATTCACGGCGTAGTTGATGTTCGAGATGGTTCCGTCGGGCCTTGTCAGAGCGGCCGTGTACGTTGTCGCATCGAAGCCGAACGTGCCCCAGGTTCCGTAGTTGTCGCCGCCGCGCGCCGTGGTGTTGAGCCGGGTCGGGGAATCGAGCAGGCCGATGCGGAATATGGAGTCGTTGGGCGCAACGGTATTGATGCCCGCCGCGACGTAGACGTTCTTTCCTCCGATAACCATCACCGAAAAGGCGCCCTTGTCGTTCGGGTTGGCCGCGTTCACGGTGCTCCACGACTCGGCGGATGAACCAGCCGAAATGTTGTAGGTGGCTATCGAGCCCGGGGGGCAGGCCGCAATGGAAGTGATGCCCACTTCATTGCAGAAATACATCAAGGTTCCGCCTCCAGTCACTTGCACCTGGCGAATCTGTGAGTCGAGCACGCCCGGCCGCATGTTGATGCCCAGCCGGTTGTAGATTCCGTCGAGTGCGCTTTGGGTCGTGACGATGGCTCGGGAGCCAATGAACGGCTGGACGGCGTAGGTGTTCGGAACCTGTGCAACCTGGAAGGGGAACGAGCCCACCACGGTGTCCGTGGTCAGCCGGAACCGGCTGGTAGACGCCGTGGTGTGCGAACTCTTGAACACGTAGGTTCCCGACTGCGACACGTCGGCGCTGAACGAATCCGATACCGCGATACCGGTTTCATCGGTCATTGCGTACGACATGGTGTCGAAGTTGAGTGCGAGGCGCTGCTGAGTGCCGTTCGTCGCAAACACCTTGTACGCCAGGTTCCGGGAGTCGCCCGCGGCAACGTTGAAGACGGTGTCCTTGCTCAAGGCCGCATTGGAAGTCACCTTCGCGTTGACCGTCAACAAGCTCGCGGCATTGGTGTTGTTGACGATCTGCGCTGACCATTTCGCGCTGGAAATGTCCGGATTGCGTAGGCTCACGGAGCCGGCGGGTTCGGAGCTACTGCTCCAGTCCGACCCAAGGCTGGGAGTCACCGTAACCACGTCGCCTGGTTTGACGGAATACCTGCCGTCTCCATTGGCTGTGGCCGAACTGCCATTGACCTGAACGGTCACGCTCAATGCGGCAGCGGGAAGGATCGGAAATGGCACTCCGCCGCCTCCGCCACCACCACCTCCTCCTCCACATCCCCCCAAAGCCCCGACCAACGCGGCCGTGGCTGAAAAGTAAAACCATTTCATTGCATTTTGTCCGTTTTGATTGAAGTCGCCGCCCTATCGAGAGGGCCAGTCGACCGCTATATCGTAACTGAATGAATGAAAACGTAATAATTTGGAAGATCCGGAATTTCCCGAATGTGGCTGCCACGCCCCATCTTTTTGCGGAATCCCGTTCCAATAACTGCGACTCGCTTGGGATCGAACTCCAAAGCGGCGAGCCTATGCTTAATCATCAAAGATTATTCTTTGCATTGGCTCTTACGTTAAATCAACATTTAAAATAATAGTCAAATAATGCAAGGGGAGTTGAGCATGAAGCTCAATTTGAAAACAATATTCTTATTGAGCCAATTGGCATTAGCCAATTTGTCTTATTGGTTGGCTGCGGATCTGCAATGAGCCGCCGCGTCACGATCCAGACGCCCCTTGGCGAGGCGTTGCAATTTCGCCAGTTGGTGGGCCGCGAGGCGTTGAGCCAGCTCTACGCCTTCGATATCGAGTTGCTGGGCAGCAGCAACGCCATCGACCCGAAAACCTTGCTCGGCAAGGCGTCCACGGTGGCGGTGGAAACCGAAAGCGGCGGCGTGCGCTACCTGGGCGGCATCGCGACCCGGTTCGGCCTGCAGCAGGAAGACGCGCGCCATTCCTTCTACCGCCTGCAGCTGCGGCCCTGGCTGTGGCTTGCCACGCGGCGCAGCGACTTCCGCATCTTCCAGGGCAAGACCGTTCCCGAGATATTGATGGACGTGCTCGGAAGCTATGGCTATCCGATCGAGAAGAAGCTCAGCCGCGGAGACTATCGGCGCTGGGACTACTGCGTGCAGTACCACGAGAGCGACTTCAATTTCATCTCGCGCCTATGCGAGTTCGAGGGCATCTATTACTACTTCAGGCATGAGGCATCGCAGCATGTGCTGGTGTTTGCGGACGACATCGCAAGCTCGCACGGTCCGCTGCCCGGCGGCGAGTCGGTGCGTTACCACCCGCTCGAAAAATCCGGCATGGGCCAGCGCGAACGCATCTATGCCTGGAAAACCGCGGAAGAGGTGCGCGCGGGCCATCACTACAACAACGACTACGACTTCAAAAAGCCCAAGGCCGACCTCTCGCACCTGCGGCAAATGCCGCCCGGCCACGACCACGACGGCTACGAGAACTACGAGTGGCCCGGTGGCTTCGTGCAGCACGCCGATGGCGAAACCTACGCGCGCCTTCGCAACGAAGAGCAGCTGACCCAGCGCAGCCGCGCCAGCGGCCGCTCCAACCTGCGCGAGCTCGCCACCGGCCACACGCTGCGCCTCACCGGCCATCCCCGTGCCGACCAGAACCAGCAGTACCTGCTGACGAGCGTGAGCTACCACCTGCAGGAGAACCTGCAGGCAAGCGAAGGGGCGGAGGCCACCGAAGGCTCGGTGCAGCGCTTTGCCTTCGACGTGCAGCCTACCAGCCTGGCCTGGCGCCCCCAGCGCACCACGCCCAAGCCGCGCACCCGCGGTCCGCAAACCGCCATGGTGGTAGGGCCGGCCGGCGAAGAAATCTGGACCGACCAGTACGGACGCATCAAGGTGCAGTTCCACTGGGACCGCCTCGGCAAGGACGACGAGAACTCCAGCTGCTGGGTGCGCGTGTCCACTGCTTGGGCGGGCGCCACCTTCGGCGCGGTGTCGGTGCCGCGCATCGGCATGGAGGTGATCGTCGATTTTCTGAACGGCGACCCGGACTACCCGATCGTGACGGGATGCGTCTACAACGCCGACACGATGGCGGCCTGGCAGCTGCCGGAGCAAAAACATTTGTCGGGCATTCGCAGTCGCGAACTCGGCGGCGGGCGCGGCAACCACCTAGTGCTCGACGATACGCACGGAAAGATCCAGGCGCAGCTGCGCAGCGACCACCAGGCCAGCCAGCTGAGCGTGGGCCACATCGGCCGCATCGAAGACACCGCGGGGCGCAAGGAGCCGCGCGGGCAGGGCTTCGAGCTGCGCACCGATGGGCATGGCGTGGCGCGTGCGGCCAAGGGGCTGTTGGTCACCACCGAGCCGCGCCCCAACGCGCAGGCGCACACCACCGACATGGGCGAGACCGTCGGCCGGCTCACGCAGGCGCGCGACCTGCATGAAGGGCTGAGCGAAGCCGCCCAGGCCGCAGAGGCGCACGACACCGGCGACCAGGACGAAGTCGCCAAGGGCCTGAAGGAGCAGAACGACGCCATCAAGGGCCAGGGCGGCAATCGCGAGCAAGGCGACTTTCCCGAGTTCCAGGAGCCGCACCTCACGCTGGCCAGCGCCAAGGGCCTGCAGACCGTGGCGCAGGGCTCCACCCACATGGTGAGCAACGAGCACAACGCGCTCACCAGCGGCGGCCACACCAGCGTGAGCGCGGGCAAGAGCTTTCTTGTGAGCGTGCAGAGCGCCATCCGCATGTTCGCCTCCAAGGCCGGCATGCGTCTGGTGGCGGCCAGCGCCGACATCGACATCAAGGCGCTGAAAGACAGCGTCAACGTGCTGGCCAAGCTCAACATCACGCAGACCGCCAACAAGATCACCATCCACGCGAAGGAAGAGGTGGTGATCAACGGCGGCTCCAGCTACAGCCGCTGGAGCTCGGGCGGCATCGAGCACGGCACCTCGGGCACCTGGCGCGAGCATGCCGCGGTGCACAGCCTCGTGGGACCGGCGAGCGAGGGCAAGCCTTCGCTGCCCAACCCGCCGCAACTGCCCAAGGGCCAGCTCGACCTGTACCACCAGTACATCAAGCCCACTGGCGAAAAGCATCAGGGCGTCGCGCAGGGCGACTTCACCGTGGTCGATTCGGAAGGCGGCTCGCACGCCGGCACCTTCGACCGCAACGGCTTCGCGACCGTGTCGGGCCTGCCGATCGGTACGGCGAAGGTCACCTTCGGCAAGGACCCGCGCGATCCATGGGACGAAGGCAGCTACTTCGGCACGCCCAAGGACTGGAAGGCGAAAGAGCCGACTGCCGGCGGTACCGATGCGGCGGGGGCCTCGGGCTTTCTGGCCAGCGCGGGCGGCTTTGCCGACATGGCCGGTTCGGCCGGCGGCGCAGCGGGCGCGCTGGCCGGCGTTGCGGGCACGAACAGCAAGGCCGCGGGCATGCTGGGCCAGGTCACGCAGGCAGCGGGCATGGCGCAGCAAGCCGTGGGTGCCGCGCAAGCCATTCAGCAGGGCGGTGCCAAGGCGCTGCTCGGCCAGGCGAGTCAGGCCGCCACGGGCATGGCGATGCAGGCGGCAGGGGCGCGGCTCGGGCCCATGGGCGCGACGGTCGCGGGCATAGCGGGCAACGTCGCGGGAGGCGGCGTGCCGAGCGGCTTCAAGTCAGGCATGGCCACCGCCGCCACGCAGCCCGCGCTTGCGGGGCGTACGCCCGGTTTCATGGGTTGATGCGGCACTGCTGCGTGCGTTTCGAATAACAAGAACGTCCAGGCAAGAGGGAAAACAACGCAATGGCGCAAGGATCGCAACAGCAGGCGTCGCAGAGAGAACCCCAGACCGCGGTCGCTCCCTTGAACACCATCGGCGCGGAAGACATCGCGGCGGCGAGCAAGGCAGTCGACGACTGGCTGCGCTCTTTCAGCGGCGGCTACGTCACGCTCGAGCGGCTCACGATGGTGCTCGGAAGCATTCCCATCGTCGGCAACATCATGGCGTTGGTGGATGTGTTCCTGGACATCATCACCATCGTCGAGAAGAAGACCAAGGACGGCGTTGCGGCGTTCCTGACTTGGGTCAGCCTGGGCATCAACCTGATCGGGCTGATCCCGCTGCCGCCGACGATGGCCGCAGCGCGCATGAGCCTGCGGCCCACGCTGCACCTGGTGAGGCAGCAGCTCAAGACGGCGGCGTCGAACCTGGGCGAGACCATCGTCGTGGTGCTGGTTGGACATTTGAACGCGACGATCATGGGCGAGCTGGACAAGTTCATCGATGGAGCGATCTCGCTGCTCGAAGACATGCTCAAGCGCTGCGCGAACCTGGCCGATCGGATCCTTGACAACCTGGTGGACATCCTGCGGCGAGTCCTCGGCCAGAAGGACCTGTTCACGGTGGTCAAGCCGGTTGCAGCCGAGGGCAAGGTTTACGACCCGAAGACCCAGAGCACGTGGAGCCGGATGTGGGGCAGCGCGGTTCGCTACACGAAGCAATCCGCGAACTACGTGGTCAAGAAAGCAGCGAGCCAGCTGCCGGAGGGAGTCGCATCGCGCGTCAATGCGGTCATTGTGCAAATGCTGGACTTCAAGGGCCAGTTTCGCGCGCAGCTCACCCGGCTGGCCGACAGGGAGGCACAGGCCAGCATCATGTGGCTGCTGCAGAAGCTCAAGGCTGCGCTGCTGCGCAAGCGCGGCAAGCGCACGGCGACCGTTGCGCCCGCCAAGGGAGCGCAGGCGTCCAAGGACAGGCCCGGCGATCAGCTGGAGCACATCAGCAGGCAGGCGCCGGCACGTGCAACGCCGGGGTGCAAGAACTGTCCGGCCCCGGCACGCAAGGGCGGCTCCATCGGCCTGGCAATAGGCAACGAGAGTTTCACTCACACCGATTTCGTGCTCGCCGCGCCGCTGCCCATCGAATGGGCGCGCACGTATTCGAGCGATCTCGATGCCTATGACCACGGCAGCCTGGGCGCGCGCTGGATCACGCCCTATGCGGCCCGCGTGGACGTCGGGACGCCAGCGCGCGGCGTGCGGCAGGGGCAGCCGAGCTTTATCTATCGCGCGGCCGATGGACGCAGCCATGCATGCCCGCCGCTGGAAATCGGACAGAGCCACCGCGACGCCATTGAGGAAGTCACGTTCACGCGGCTGAGCGAGCGGCTGCTCGCGCTGGACTTCGGCAAGCCGATGCCCGAGGGGTCCTCGGACTGGCGCGAGATCTTCGAATGGGCAGACTGGTCGGCCGGCACGCGCCCGCACTTCCGCCTCGTCGCGCAGCAGGCAAAGGATGGCCTGGCCGTCGGGCTTCGCTATGACCACCTGATTGCTGCGACCGGCGAAGAGGTGCTCAGCGACATTGTGAGCAAGCGGGGCGACGCGGTGATGGCCCACATGGGCACGCGCCCCAACGCGAAGACTGGCCTCATCGAATCGCTATGGGAGATCAAGGACGGCCAAGTGGTGCGTCAGTTGGCCGCCTACACGCACGACGGCGAAAGGGACCTCGTGGCTGCACAGGACGAGAACGGCGCCACTTGGAGCTACGCCTACTCGCACCACCTCGTCACCCGCTACACCGACCGCACCGGCCGCGGCATGAACCTCGAGTACGACGGCACCGGCGCCGACGCAAAGGCCGTGCGTGAGTGGAGCGACGACGGCAGCTTTGCGCTCAAGCTCGAATGGGACCGCAACATCCGCCTGACATATGTGACCGACGCGCTCGGCGGCGAGACCTGGCACTACTGCGACATCGAGGGCTACACCTACCGGATCATTCATCCAGACCGTCTGGAGGAATGGTTTTTCCGCGATGCGGCGAAGAACATCACGCGGCATGTACATACCGACGGCAACATCGAGGACTTCAGCTACGACCTCGACGGTAACCTGCAGACGCACACGCGAGCGGACGGCAGCCGGTTGCATTTCGAGTACGACGCGCAGCACCGGCTCACGGGCATTCGGGACGGAGAGGGCGGGGTGTGGAAGCGTGCCTACGACTCGCAGGGCCATCTCACGGAAGAGATAGACCCGCTCGGCCACAAGACCGAGTACGCCTACGACAAGGCGGGGCAACTGGTGCGCATCTCCGATGCCAAGGGTGGCGTCAAGCAGCTCACCTATACACCCGCCGGACTGCTAACAAGCTACACCGACTGTTCGGACAAGACGAGCCGCTGGGAGTACGACGGCCGCGGCCGCTTGCTGAAGACCGCCGATGCCGCGGGCCAGACGACCTGCTACCGCTACACGCCCGGCGGCGAAGGCGTGGCGCACCATCGTGAGGCCAACCACCCCGGCCAGCTCGAAGAGGTGATCTCGCCTGACGGCACGCGAGAACACTTCGTGCACGACGCCGAAGGCCGGCTGCTTTCACACACCGATGCGCTCGGCCGGCGCACCGGCTACAGCTTTACGCGCGCCGGCCTTATCGCCGCACGCACCGATGCGGCGGGGCGCACGCTGAAGTACCACTGGGATCTGCTGGGCCGGCTGACCGAACTGCACAACGAGAACGGCAGCCACCACAACTTCCGCTACGACCCCGTGGGTCGATTGCTCGAGGAAACCGGCTTCGACCGCAAAAGCGCATGCTACGTGCATGACGCCTCCACCGGTGTGCTCGCCGAGGTGGTGGAGGCCGGCCGCGCGACTCGGCTGCAGTTCGACGAATTGGGCCGGCTGGTTGAGCGCGATGCGGGCGAGGGACAGGTCGAGCGCTTCGCTTACGACCGCAACGGCCGAATGACCGCGGCCTTGAACCGGGATGCGCGGCTCGAATGGTTTTATGACGGGGCGGGCAATCTCACGCGCGAGCATCACCACTACCTGGAGCGCAAGCGAACCGCTGTCTGGCAGCATCGCTACGACGAGCTCAACGAGCGCGTCGCCACCATCCGCCCCGATGGCCATGTGACCCAGTGGCTGACCTATGGATCGGGCCATGTGCACGGCCTGCTCATCGACGGACAAGACATTCTCGGCATCGAGCGCGACGACCTGCACCGCGAAGTGGTCAGGGAGCAGGGCAACGGCCTGAGCCAACGCCAGAAGTACGACCCGGTCGGCCGCCTGCTGGAGCAGCGCATCTCAAACACCGGGCGCGGCAGCATCGAGGCGCTGGAGCTCAGCCGCCGCTACACCTACGACAAGGCCGGCCAGCTCACCGCCATCGGCGACAGCCGCCGCGGCCGGCTGGACTACCGCTACGACCCCGTTGGACGTCTGTTGGAGGCCCACGGCCGCCTGGGCCGCGAAGTGTTCGCTTTCGATCCCGCGGGCAACATCGCCGACCCGCCTGCCACCCCCGGCCTAGCGCCGCTGGCCGTGCCGAGGCTGCTCGACAACCTGCTGAAGTCATATGCAGGCACCAGCTATCGCTACGACGAGAGCGGCAACCTGATCGAACGCGTAAAGAACGGCTGGCGGACGGTCTTCGAATGGGACGGTTTCAACCGTATGACGTCGGCGACGGACCAGAGCGGCATCACCACGACATTTCGCTACGACCCGATGGGCCGCCGCATCGCCAAGCATTCAGGCGATTCGGCCACGCTGTTCGGCTGGGACGGCGATGTGCTCGCATTCGAAAGCACCCAAAGCCGCTCGGCGCTGGAGGAGGGCGGCGAGCACGGCTGGAGCGCGCACTACATCCATGAGCGCGGGTCCTTCGTGCCGCTGGTGCAGTTGCGCCAGGCGCGTGCGGTGTCGCTGAGCGAAACGACGGACGTGAAGGCGTTGATGGACGCCAATGGCGGCGTCTATGACATCGAACAGGACCCGTTGTGGAACGGCCTGCAACAAAAATCACCGCCGATCTTCGACAAGAGCGACGTCGCGTTCTATCAATGCGATCACCTTGGCACACCGCAGGAGATGACGGACCACGAAGGACGGGTGGCGTGGTCGGCGCAATACAAGGCGTGGGGCGAGGCTCGGCAAGCGATCAGCGAAGCGGGGCGAAAGGCGGGGTTCCGCAACCCGATCCGGTTCCAGGGGCAGTATTTCGATGAAGAAACGGGGCTGCACTACAACCGCCATCGGTACTACGACCCCGCAAGCGGAAGGTTTGTGTCGCAAGATCCCATCGGGTTGGCCGGCGGCGTTCATGCGATGGCGTACGCACCCAACCCGCTCGAGTTCATCGATCCTTTGGGGCTGCAGAAGTACGTGATCCTCGGCGAAGGGCAGGCCGCAGTCGAAGCCTATGCTGCCGCCATGCGGATCAAGTTCCCATGCGATGAATTCAGGACCATCAAGAAGGACTGGATGAGCATTCTCAGGGACTCGGGAGCATCGCGCGAAGCGTTCAGCAGCAAGGAGTGGGAGCAGAAGGCCGTTGCCGGCAATGCCGCGTGGGTCAGGCAGCGCGCCGGGGAGGGCTACGGGTTCATCGACATAGGAACCGACGGTGCGGCCAACCGCAGCCCGTTCTATGCTGCCGAGAAGAAGGCATTGGGCAGGACCAATGCCAAGATTTATCGGGCTAACCAGTGCTCTACCCAAAAGGCTCGTGAGGGTACGAGCGAAAGCGAGCGCCCCAAGGCAAAAGGAAGGTACGGAAAAAAATGAGGCCATTCACCATTCATATCCCCATGCTTCGAAAAAAGGGGATGCCCGAGAAGATGACTGCGTTCTACGAGAACGCGCTCGGCTACGAGCTGGACCCGGAAATGGACGTGCTGAGGATTCCCGGTCATCAGAACCTTGCGATCACTTTCAAGTATTCGGACGCGGCCCCCAAGAGAACCGCAGCGCTCTACGAGTTCTTCGTGGAGAAGAACTTCCCCAGCTTTTGCGAGCGCCTCAAGAGCAAGGGCGTGGAGTTCGATCTGGTCGCACGCACCCCCGGCTTCTACATCGCGAGGATCGTGGATCCATCCGGAAACTCGATCGAGGTGATTTGCGAGGACTTCGAGGACGAGTCCAGTGCCGACATTTCGGGATGGAGTGTCTTTCAGGACATCGATTGAGCGGAACGTGTCGATGATGAAATGTGCGCAACATGGCTGGCAGGGCGCCGAACTCACAACCGCCGGTGTGAAGGAGAGGTTCGCCTGCGATGGACCGTGTGCGGGAGAAATCGTTCATCTCGAGCTGACATGGGAGGAAGTCGTTTTTCCTCTGGTGGCTTTGCGATCGGAGCTCCCGTTGCCTGGCACCCATCTGAAGGACCGTGCATTGCACGCGGATGACGAGGAAATTTTCAACGAAGTGCTCGGTACGTTGCAACCTGTTTGCGCCCGCTGTCTTCGCAGTTTTATTGATCTGTCATCTTGCTCATGATCGTCGATCCGAAGCTCAGCCCACCCCTCGCCATCGCGCTGAGCCGCGCCTGCGAGCGCTTTGCGCAAACGGGGCAGGACCTGAAGAACTTCGAGATCCAGATCAGCGAGCGGACGCGCGAGAACGGCGAGGACGAGAACGGCGAGAACACCATCGGGATCGCTTTCGTGGCAAAGCTGGAGCCGGGGAAAAAGGGCTTGGGCAATGCAAACCGTCTCGGCCGCTCGGTTCTCTACATCGCGTCGAAGACCACTGGCGAGATCCTGCGCGAAGCAGCAAGCCGCTGAGCGCCTTACACAACGGAGAACAGTTTCATGGACAACGACGCCCCCGCTTCGATCTCGTCTCTTTCTCCCATCTCAGGCGCTCAGAGCTTTGCGCTCACCGACGAGCAGCGCCTTGCGCTGATCGCGAAGGCCGAGGCCGGCAACGCCGAGTCTGCCTTCCGCCTCTCGCTGCACTACACCTTCACTTTCTCGGACGCCGAACAGGCGATGCACTGGCTGTCGATGGCGGCCCGGGGTGGGCATGGCATTGCGCAGCACAACCTCGCCTACGACCTGTACATGGATGGCACGGACCTCGAAAAGGCTGCGTATTGGGCGGCGGAGGCCCAGAAAAACGGCAACGACGAAGCCGGCTGGCTGCTGAAGCAAATAGAGACGGAGAAGGTCGTATCCGGTTGGAGTCCGCTGACATGAGCTCCCAACTGATCATCCTGGCCCACGACATGTGGCGTAAAGGCGCGGGCGGCGCACCGGCGGGACTCGTGGGGCAAGCCGACAGCTTCGTCTACGCGGGGCTCGACCTGGGCCTGGCGCAGTTCGCCGGCTCTACTTTCGCGGGCACCAGCTTCACCGCCACCAGCTTCAAGCAGGCGGGCTGGAGCGCCTGCCAGTTCACCGGCTGCAGCTTCACGCAATGCGACTTCGGCCGCATCTCGATCACCGGATGCACCTTCGTCAATTGCAGCTTCACGGGCGCGAACTTCGACGGCGGCAGCATCAGCGCCAGCACCTTCACGCAGTGCCGGTGGGACGACATCAGCTTTGCGCGTGGGCAGTGGAACGACGTCGGCGTGCTGAACTGCAGCGGCACCGTGGTGCATGCACAGGGGCTGCAAGGGCGCAGCGTGGACTTCACGAACAGCACCTTCGAGCAGCTGGAGTTCCAGGGCGCGAACATCAATTGACAAGGAAGTAAAAAAAGATGGCAGGGACGGACGAAAGCAAGGCGCCGGCGCAGCGCGAACCGCAGACGGCAGTGGCGCCGCTGAACACCATTGTCGACGAAGACGTCGCGGCGGCGAGCAAGGCGGTAGACGATTGGCTGCGTTCGTTCACGGGTGGCTATGTGACGCTCGAGCGCCTGACCATGGTGCTGGGCAGCCTGCCCATCGTCGGCAACATCATGGCGTTGGTGGACGTGTTCCTGGACCTCATCAACATCGTCGAGAAGAAGGCCAAGGACAGCGTTGGCGCGTTCCTGAACTGGGTCAGCCTGGGCATCAACCTGATCGGGCTGATTCCGGCGCCGCCGACCATGGCGGCGGCCCGCATGAGCCTGCGGCCCACGCTGCACCTGGTGCGCCAGCAGCTGAAGACCGCCACTTCCAATCTGGGTGAAGCGATTGTCACCACGCTGGTAGGACACCTGAACGCCACCATCGTCGGCGAACTGGAGACCTTCATCGACAAGGCCATCGGCCTGCTTGGCGAGATGCTGAAAGGCTGCACGAACCTGGCCGACGACATCGTGGACAACCTGGTCGACATTCTGAACCGCGTGCTCGGAAAGAAGGACCTGTTCAGCGTTGGCACGCCGCCGGTGGCCGAATCCAAGGTGTACGACCCAAACACCGAGAGCACCTGGAGCCGCATGTGGGGCAGCGCGGTGCGTTACTCAAAGCAGTCAGCCAACTACGTGGCAAAGAAGGCTACCGACTACCTGCCTGAGAGCGTGGCGCAACAGGTCAATGATGTGATCCGGAGCCTGCAGGATTTCAAGACCAGCTTCCGGGCACAGCTCGAAAGGCTGGCAGACCAGCAAGCTGAAGCCAGCATCATGTGGCTGCTGCACAAGCTGCTGGAGGCCATCAAGCGAAAGAAGGGGCAGCGCGCGGCCATTGTGCCGCCGCGTTCAGGCGCGGTGTCGGAGCAGGACAGGCCGGGGAACCAACTGGGGCATATCAACAAGCAGGCCGCAGGACAGAACGATCCCAAGGCTTGCAAGAACTGCCCCGGAGTTTCAAGCACTCCAAATTCCATCAGCTTCGTCACGGGCAGCGAGAGCTTCACGCACACCGATTTCGTGCTTGCGGCGCCGCTGCCCATCGAATGGGCGCGCACCTATCGCAGCGACCTCGACGCTTACGACCAGGGAAGCCTGGGGGCGCGATGGCTCACGCGCTACAGCACGCGCGTGGACCTTGCCACGCCGGCCAAGGGCCGGCGCCAGGGGAAGCCCAGCCTCGTCTACCGCGGCGACGATGGCCGCAGCCACGCCTACCCGCTGCTGGCCCCGGGCCAGGCACACCGCGATGCGATCGAAGAAATAACGCTCACGCGGCTCAGCGAAACCTTGTTGACGCTGGACTTCGGGAAACCGTTGCCCCTCGGCGAGCAGGCCGAATGGCGCGAAATCTATGAACTGGTCGAGCTGCGCGGGCAGCGGCATTTCCGGCTCGTGAGCTTGCAAGCCAAGGATGGTGCCGCCATCGGCCTGCGCTACGACCATGTGATCGCCTCCACCGGCGAGCAGGTGCTGAGCGACATCGTCAGCAAGCAGGGCGATGTCGTCATGGCGCATGTCGGCGCGCAGCCCGATGCACGGACAGGCCTCATCCAATCGCTCTGGGAGCTGAAGGACGGCCAGGTCGTGCGGCAGCTGGCCGCCTACACGCACGACGCCGACCGCGACCTGGTCGCGGCACAGGACGAGAACGGCGCGAGCTGGAGCTACGCCTACAGCCACCACCTGATCACGCGCTACACCGACCGCACCGGCCGCGGCATGAACCTGGAATACAGCGGCACCGGCGCCGATGCCAAGGCCGTGCGCGAATGGTCCGACGACGGCAGCTTTGCGACCACGCTCGAGTGGGACTCAAACATCCGCCTGACCTACGTGACCGATGCGCTGGGCGGCGAGACCTGGTACTACTACGACATCCAGGGCTACACCTACCGCATCATCCATCCGGACAAGCTGGAGGAGTGGTTCTTTCGCGACGACGCGAAGAACGTCACGCGCCATGTGCACACCGACGGCAGCACCGACGACTACGCCTACGACGAAGACGGCAACCTGCAGACGCATACGCGCGCCGACGGCAGCCGCGTGCATTTCGAGTACGACAAGCTGCACCGCCTCACGGGCCTGCGCGATGCCGAGGGTGGCGTGTGGAAGCGCGACTACGACGCGCAAGGCCACCTCACCGAAGAGATCGATCCGCTGGGCCACAAGACCGAGTACGCCTACGACAAGGCCGGGCGGCCCGTGCGCATCACCGATGCGAAGGGCGGCGTCAAGGTACTCGCCTACACACCGTCGGGCCAGCTTGCCAGCTACACCGATTGTTCCGCCAAGACCAGCCGGTGGGAGTACGACGAACGTGGCCGCGTCGCCAAAGCCATCGATGCCGCCGGCAACACCACCAGCTACCGCTACGCCGCCGGGCACCTCGAGGAAATCGTGCTGCCCGACGAAACGAGCGAGCATTTCACGCACGACGCCGAAGGGCGTTTGCTCGCGCACGCCGACGCGCTCGGCCGCCGCACGCGCTACAGCTACACGCGTGCGGGTCTCATCGCGGGGCGCACCGATGCCGCCGGCCGCTCGCTCAAGTACCACTGGGACCTGCTGGGCCGCCTCACCGAGCTGCAGAACGAAAACGGCAGCCACTACAACTTCCGCTACGACCCCGTCGGCCGCCTGATCGAAGAAACCGGCTTCGACCGCAAGACGACCCAGTACCGCCACGAAGCGACAAGCGGCACGCTGGCCGAAGTGACCGAGGCCGGCCGCACGACGCAACTGCAGTTCGATGCGCTGGGCCGCCTTGTCGAGCGCAACGCCGGCGAAGGCCAGTCCGAGCGCTTTGCCTACGACCGCAACGGCCGCCTGCTGGAAGCCGCCAATCGCGACGCGCGACTGCAGTGGTTCTACGACCCCGCGGGCAACCCCACGCGCGAGCATCACCACTACCTGGAGCGCAAGCGAACCGCTGTCTGGCAACACCGTTACGACGAGCTCAACGAGCGCATCGCCACCATCCGCCCCGATGGCCACGTGACCCAGTGGCTGACCTATGGCTCCGGCCATGTGCACGGCCTGCTCATCGACGGACAGGACATTCTCGGCTTCGAACGCGACGACCTGCACCGCGAAGTGGCCAGGGAGCAGGGCAACGGCCTGAGCCAGCGCCAGAAGTACGACCCCGCCGGCCGCCTGCTGGAGCAGCGCATCTCCAACACCGGACGCGGCAGCATCGAGGCGCTGGAACTCAGCCGCCGCTACACCTACGACAAGGCCGGCCAGCTCACCGCCATTGGCGACAGCCGTCGCGGCCGGCTGGACTATCGCTACGACCCTGTCGGCCGCTTGCTCGAAGCCCACGGCCGCCTGGGCCGCGAAGTGTTTGCCTTCGATCCCGCGGGCAACATCGTCGATCCGACGCAAGCTGAAGGCCCTGTGCAGCGCACCGCGAACAAGCTGCTCGACAACCTGCTGAAGGAATACGCAGGCACCAGCTACCGCTACGACGAGCGCGGCAATCTCGTCGAGCGCGTGAAGAACGGGCGCAAGACCGCTTTTGCGTGGGACGGATTCAACCGCATGACGGCGGCCACCGACCACGACGGCATCACGACCACCTTCAGCTACGACCCATTGGGCCGCCGCATCGCCAAGCATTCAGGCCACGCGAGCACCTCGTTCGGCTGGGACGGCGACGTGCTCGCGTTCGAGAGCACGCAAAGCTCTGCCGCGCAGAACGAGCGGCAAGGGCAGGGATGGAGCGTGCACTACATCCACGAGCGCGATTCCTTCGCGCCGCTGGTGCAGATCAGGCAGCCGCGCGCCATGGCGCTAAGCGAGACGACAGATGTGAAGGCGCTGATGGAGGCCAACGGCGGCGTCTATGACATCGAGCAGGATCCGCTGTGGAACGGCGAACAGCGCAGCGTGCCAAGCGCCTTCGATAGGAAGGAGATGGCCTTCTATCAGTGCGACCACCTGGGCACGCCGCAGGAACTGACGGACCATGAGGGGAGCATTGCGTGGTCGGCCAGCTACACGGCCTGGGGCGAAGCCAAGCAGGCGATCAGCGAGGCGGGAAGGAAGGCAGGGTTCAGGAATCCGATCCGGTTCCAGGGGCAGTACTTTGACGAGGAAACGGGGCTGCACTACAACCGGTATCGGTACTACGACCCGGTGAGTGGAAGATTTGTCAGTAGCGATCCGATCGGGTTGCTTGGAGGCACCAACCTTCATGCAGCAGTTCCAAATCCGACGGGCTGGATCGACAGTAACGGCCTTTCACCGATTGAAATCCTCAAGAAAGTCGCACAGGTAAAAGCGGGAAGAAGCGTCACCGTCTGCTCGTTTAAGGAAGCGTCAACAGTTCTATTTGGAGCGTTTCCAGATGCTCAAAAATCTGCAGGGGCAGGCGATAAGGATCCTGCAAAAACTGCCAGAGACAAGGCTGCATTTAAGTCAAATCGGCAAAATGACACGGGAAGAGCCTCGTATCACATGGACTTCAAAACCAACCCTGCGACTGGTGTCCTATATGGGCACGAGTCACTTCCGAACGGGCATCCACATAAAACCATGCCGCATATAAACGTCATCACTCCAGAAGGCGATCGGCTCGATATTTTTGTGGATCGGCCCACTAGATGCCCTTCGGCAAAGAAAAAATGAAAGACGCAGAAATTATTTCCAAGATCAGCCAATTGATTCAGGCCAAAAAATCGTTCTGGATCAATGGAGATTATCTCCGGGAAGGTGAGAAATTCCACTGGGAATGTTTTGTCAAAGTGCTGGGATCGACAGTGGCGGTTGGATTTGATGAGTATCTAGAGAAATACGAAGATGCGGTCGATCTTTATGATGCGTATGTACGCAAGCAATTTACAAATATCGAAGAGGCATTGACATTTATCCTGAATTTCCTCCCTCTTGCCGCTGAAAGGTTGCGCAGCAGTTAGTCAGATTCGGATTCAGGCGCAAGCAAGTAAGAACGGTAAATATATGGGATTTAGTCTGACGAAAGCTCAAGAGAAGAGATTTGCTCTTCTGCAGAAAAGAAGCTTCGAAGGACTATTTCTTGGTTCGGATTTAATTTTAAATTTAATCCAATTTCCAGAATCCTCGGTTCTTCTGAAAATAAAAATACGGTTCGACAGCAAATTGCTGCCAATAAAAAGACTCCAGTCGATATTTTAGAAAAATTATCAACAGATAAAGATGAAGACGTTGCGAGGGTGGCAAAATTCAATCATCGAACAGAAAATAGAAATTCCTTTCCATCGCGCAAATGATCTAACCATGCCGTGCGCCTCCGTAAAGGGCAGGTAGTTGCGTAGCAAACAGGCCGGCGCACACCCTGCCACGCATTCAGTCGACCAGCTACCGTTATGACGAGCGCGGCAATCTCGTTGAGCGCGTAAAGAACGGGCGCAAGACCGTCTTCGCATGGGACGGCTTCAACCGCATGACGGCGGCTACCGACCTCGACGGCCTCACGACCACCTTCCGCTACGACCCATTGGGCCGCCGCATCGCCAAGCGTTCAGGCGACGCGACCACCTCGTTCGGCTGGGACGGCGACGTGCTCGCGTTCGAGAGCACCCAAAGCACTGCCGCGCAGAACGAGCAGCAAGGGCAGGGATGGAGCGTGCACTATATCCACGAGCGCAATTCGTTCGTGCCGCTGGTGCAGATCCGGCAGCCCCGAGCGCTGGCGCTGAGCGAGACGACGGACGTGAAGGCGCTGATGGAGTTAAATGGGGGCGTCTATGACATCGAGCAGGATCCGCTGTGGAATGGCGAACAGCGCAGCGTGCCGCGTGCGTTCGACAGGAAGGAGATGGCGTTCTACCAGTGCGACCACCTGGGCACGCCGCAGGAGTTGACGGACCATGAGGGGAGCATTGCGTGGTCGGCGCAGTACAAGGCGTGGGGAGAGGCGCGAGAGGCCATCAGCGAGGCGGGGAGAAGGGCGGGGTTCAGGAATCCGATTCGGTTCCAGGGGCAGTATTTCGATGAGGAAACGGGGCTGCACTACAACCGGTACCGGTACTATGACCCGCTGGCGGGGAGGTTTATATCCAGTGATCCAATCAGGCTGGCTGGGGGCAACAATCTGCACCAGTACGCGCCGAATCCTCTCGACTGGACTGACCCGCTCGGATTGGCAGGCAATCGGGCCAACCGCAGGGCCGGTCAAATTCTTCAGCAGCAAGACGCTGCTTCAGGCGGCCATGCGTACTCGCGGCACGGGGCACACACCACGCTGCCACAGCAGCAGGATCGTGCCAAGACGGGGGTGCCACCAGATCAACCCTGCAAAAAGCCCAAGTCAAGCGGCCCCAATTCAACGCGCTTCCTGAGCAACATTGATCAGCTCGATGCGATTCAACGCGGGAAGACGGCAATGGATCGCACGGGAGCCAACGAAGCTACGATCAATATGGGACGCGACATTGGTGAGGGTTACAGGAAAGGCGGCGGAGGCTGTCCAGAAACCACCACTCATGCAACTGTAGTTAGAGGTCCCAAAGGGATCATCACTGCATATCCGGATCTCGATCCATGACGACACAAATATTTCCTCGATACATCCACAAGATGTACTACTACCTGCTCGCCATGAGCGATGACGAGCTCGATGAGTTCCACATTAATGAAGAGCCTTGTCGCGCCAAGCTGTTCGATGCAATGAAGGCGGACTTCGATAGCTTCGGCCCAGTGAGCAAACAAAGAGTTCTTGAAGCCCTGGAGTACATCTGGTCGTCCGGTCAGATTGAGAAGCTCTGGGGTTGGGTAGTGCCCCAAGCAGTGGACCTCGATGAAGTTGAGGATAAGCCTGCCTACTTGTGTGCCCTGCACAAAAAGCTTTCTGGCCGGGAGCCGCCGCACAGAGACTTCGGCCCGGATGTGGAGTTGGTCAAGAGCGCAGGACCGCAAGGCGTTGACATACGCGAGTAGTGCGCTGCGCAGAACACGCCGAAAAGCTCAAAGCCAAAGCGGCGACGGCTCACGCCGAAAGGATGAACAGATGCTGTCAATTCGGTAGTTGAGGAGGCAGTTCAGTTTGGGAGTTTTACGGAATGTTTGAAGCATCTGATCTCTCACTGCCTTTCCGTGGGGGTGTTCATAGAGGATCACCGTGGCACTCGAAGAGTGGTCTTAATTGGGCGATCCATTGCAGGTTTGATTGATGAGGCCAAGGCAGCACGAACACACCAGTCCCCCGATGCAGTACTTGAGTCGGTGCTTGCGTACGGAGATCGGTTGGCAAATAGACAATTGATAGAACGAGTTCTACAAGCTCATTGAGGCTGCTTGCGCTTTTGGCTGCTAGCGGGACGATCTGCACCGTGAAGTGGCCAGATGAGCGAAACGGCCCGAGCCAGCGCTGAAGGGAAATGCAAGCACCAGCTGATCCTGAAACGCCCTAAGGAAGTTTATGGAACGCATTTGGATCGACCTGTTGGAGGCGAAATATATAAATATTAAGATGCCCGACTACTCTTTTGTTCTGGAAGAAAAAAAACAATCCGTATTCGAATGTTGTTGGTGATCTTCGACAGAGATTTCCCACAAGTGAAGATACCGACGAAAACAGTGACGTCAGCTTTGGGTATGTCTTGGCTCTTGCGCCTGAGCGTGATTACTTGCTCAGGATTTCAATGATTGCGCCTTATGCTTTCTTGGTCAAGATCAATGGACGCGGACCGACATCGGGGCCAATTGTTGGAGAAAACACCCAAGACGAAATAGAGACTGATCTATTGAAGGTTATCAAATCCCACGGAATTTCGATGCTTGACGGAAAAAGTCTCAAAGTCGATATCCCCGGTTCTGGCGATGGTTCGAAATCACTCTATCAGTGGATGTTTATAGATGGCGAAAATCCACCTTGGACAGAAGTTGAAGGACCATAAAGGAGTTCGCGCGGAATTAGAGCCGGGTGCTCACTCAGCTGAAGAGCCAGCAGGCCAAGGCGAGCCGGACCGGATGATTCTTCCGCCCGAACTCCGGGTTTCCGATAACTAAATCCACTTGATTTAGTCGCTCTCCTGTCCGATAGTCTCCCTGCGCCCGGATGCCGCGTCCCTCGCCGGACCCGCTACCGGATCACAAGACCGCAGGCGCACGCCGTCTGCCCACGGAGACACAAACATGCTCAGCTCCCGCTCCATCCTGGCCCTGGCGGCCATGTCCCTGGCTGCATCGTCTGCCGCCTTTGCCGCGGACCAGCCCGTCATCGGCCTTGTCACCAAAACTGAAACCAACCCCTTCTTCGTGAAGATGAAGGAGGGCGCGCAGGAAGAGGCCAAGAAGCTCGGCGCCAAGCTGCTTTCGGGCTCGGGCAAGGCCGACGGCGACAACGCGGGGCAGATCACGGCGATGGAAAACATGATTGCCGCGGGTGCCAAGACCATCCTCATCACGCCGAGCGACGCCAAGGCCATCGTGCCGGCGATCAAGAAGGCGCGCGACAAGGGCGTGATGGTGATTGCGCTCGACAGCCCGGCCGATCCGCCGGACGCAACCGACGCGCTTTTTGCCACCAACAACTACACCGCCGGCGTGCTGATCGGCGAATACGCCAAGGCCGCGATGGCGGGCAAGCCGGCGAAGATCGTTGCGCTCGACCTGTTGCCGGGCCACCCGGTGGGCGCGCAGCGGCACAACGGCTTCATGAAGGGCTTTGGCTTGGCAGCCAACGATGCCAAGTCGAACGAGCTGTCGAAGTCGCCTGAAATCGTCTGCATGGCCGACAGCTTCGGCGATCAGGCCAAGGCGCAGACGGCGATGGAAAACTGCCTGCAGAAGGCGCCCGACGTGAACCTGGTCTACACCATCAACGAGCCCGCAGCGGCCGGTGCCTACAACGCGCTGAAGCGCGCGGGCAAGGAGAAAGGCGTGATGATCGTCTCCGTTGACGGCGGCTGCCAGGGCATCAAGGACACCAACGCCGGCGTGATTGCGGCCACCTCGCAGCAGTACCCGCTCAAGATGGCGGCCATGGGCGTGGCGGCGGGCGTGGAATACGCCAAGACGGGCAAGAAGGCCTCGGGTTACGTCGACACGGGCGTGACGCTCATCGCCGGCAAGAGCGTGGCGGGCGTCGACAGCAAGGACACCAAGACGGGAGCCGAGCTGTGCTGGGGCAAGAAGTAATCAAGGCCCGGGGCACCTTGATGGCGAAATCTCCGACGCACCACATTCCGTGGGGCGCCCTGGGGCCGTGGCTGGCCCTGCTTGGCGCATGCATCTTCTTTGCGACGCAGTCCGACCGCTTCCTGACGGGCGGCAACCTCTCGCTGATCATGCAGCAGGTGATGGTGGTTGGCGTGATCGCCATCGGACAGACGCTGATCATTCTCACGGCGGGCATCGACCTGTCGTGCGGCATGGTGATGGCGCTGGGCAGCATCATCATGACCAAGTTCGCCACCGAGCTCGGGCTGCCGGTGCCGGTGGCCATCTTGTGCGGCATCGGCGTGACGACGCTGTTCGGCCTGCTCAACGGTTTGCTGGTCACGCGCATCAAGCTGCCGCCGTTCATCGTGACGCTGGGCACGCTGAACATCGCGTTCGCGATTACGCAGCTGTATTCGTCATCGCAGACCATCACCGATCTGCCCGCCGGCCTCACGGGGCTGGGCACCACCTTCACCATCGGCAGCGCCGAAGTGACCTGGGGCGCGGTGCTGATGCTGGTGCTCTATCTGCTCGCCTGGTTCGTGCTGCGCGAGACGGCGGCGGGCCGGCATATCTACGCAGTGGGCAACAACGCCGAGGCTACGCGCCTGGTCGGCATTCCCACCCAACGCGTGCTTCTGGGTGCGTATGTGGCCGCGGGCGTGCTCTATGGCATTGCCTCGCTGCTGTCGGTGGCGCGCACCGGCGTGGGCGACCCGAACGCGGGGCAGACCGAAAACCTCGACGCCATCACGGCCGTGGTGCTTGGCGGCACCAGCCTGTTCGGCGGCCGCGGCGTGGTGCTGGGTTCGCTCATCGGCGTGCTGATCGTCGGCGTGTTCCGCAACGGGCTCACGCTGATGGGTGTTTCATCGATCTACCAGGTGCTTGTTACGGGCGTGCTGGTGATTCTTGCCGTGGCGGCCGATCAACTCTCGCGCCGGGGAGCACGCTGATGAACACCGTGGCAAATCCGAAAATCATCATGCAGGCCAAGGGCCTGGTGAAGCGCTATGGCCACGTCACGGCGCTCGACGGGGTCGACTTCGAGCTGCGCGAAGGAGAAATCCTCGCGGTGATCGGCGACAACGGCGCGGGCAAGTCGTCGCTCATCAAGGCGCTGTCGGGCGCGGTCGTGCCCGACGAGGGCGAGATCCTGCTCGACGGCGCACCCGTGCACTTTCGCAATCCGCTGGACGCGCGCCGCGCGGGCATCGAGACGGTCTATCAAGACCTGGCCGTGGCACCCGCCATGACCATCTACGAGAACCTCTTTCTCGGCCGCGAGCTGCGCCGCCCGGGCTTCATGGGCAACGTGCTGCGCATGCTCGACAAGAAGAAGATGCTGCAGGAGAGCAGCGCGCGCATGGCAGACCTGAAGGTCGGCATCCAGTCGATGACGCAGGCGGTGGAAACGCTCTCCGGCGGCCAGCGCCAGTGCGTGGCCGTGGCGCGCAGCGCGGCCTTCGCGCGGCACGTGGTCATCATGGACGAGCCGACCGCCGCACTCGGCGTGAAGGAAGGCAACATGGTGCTCGAGCTGATCCGCCGCGTGCGCGATCGCGGCCTGCCAGTGGTGCTCATCAGCCACAACATGCCGCATGTGTTCGAGGTGGCCGACCGCATTCACGTGGCGCGGCTGGGCAAGCGAGCGGCCGTGCTCAACCCGAAGAAGATCAGCATGAGCGACACGGTGGCCGTGATGACCGGCGCCATGACTGCCGACAAGCTGCCCGCGGAGGCCCATGCCTGATGCAGAAGCTGTTGCTGCGCGCCCACTCGACCTGTTGCGCCCGCGCGGCTCCAACCAGGTCGGCATGCGCCAGTTCAACGAACGCGTGGTGCTGCAGGCGCTGCGCGTTCACACCAGCCTGCCCAAGGCCGAGCTCGCTCGGCTCACCGGGCTGAGCGCGCAGACCATCGGGCTCATCACCGCGCGGCTGGAGGAAGACCAGCTCATCGTGAAGCAGGGCCGGGTGCGCGGCCGCATCGGGCAGCCTTCGGTGCCTCTGGCGCTCAACCCCGACGGGGCCTTTGCCATCGGCATCAAGGTCGGGCGGCGGGGTGCCGAATGGCTGCTCATCGACTTTGCCGCACGCGTGCGCGAGCGCCATGCCATCAGCTACGAGTTTCCCGATGCGGAGCAGCTGCTGCCCGCCATTGCACAGCACATCCACCGGCTGCGCGACGGGCTGGGTCCGCTCGCGGTGCGCACCGTGGGCGCGGGGCTGGCCGCACCGTTCCAGCTGGGCGGCTGGCACCGCACGCTGGGGCTGTCGAAGGCGCAGTCCGACGTGTGGAACCAGATGGATCTGCCCGCCGAGGTGCGGGCGCGCACCGACGTGCCGGTGGGTTATGCGCGCGACACCGTGGCAGCCTGCGTGGCCGAACTGGTCACGGGCCGCGGCCACGATCTCAAGAGTTTTCTCTATGTGTTCGTCGACACCTTTGTGGGCGGCGGGCTTGTGATCGACTCGCACCTGCATACCGGCGCGCACGGCAACGCGGGCGCATTGGCCTCGCTGCCCATGCAGTCCGCAGCAGGAGTCGGTGCGCCAGCACAACAGCTGATTGCCGAAGCCTCGCTCTGGGAGCTGGAGCAGCGCCTGCGCAGCGAAGGCCTCGATGCGACCGCCGCCTACGACGACCGCGCGTTGGAGGCGCCTTATGCCGCCGCCACGCAGGCGTGGCTTGCATCGGCTTCGGTTGCGCTGGCCTACGCCATTGCAAGTGGCACGGCGGTGCTCGACCTGGGCGACGTGGTGATGGACGGGTCCATGTCTCGTTCGCTGCTGGAGGCCCTGCTGGAGCAGACACGCGCGGCTCTGGGCCGGTGCAACTGGGAAGGCATCTGGCAGCCGCGCCTGCACGGGGGAAGGGCGGGTGCGCAGGCCTGCGCGCTCGGCGGTGCGATGCTGCCGCTTCACGCCAACTTCGCGCCCGATCACGACGTGTTCCTGAAGGCGGCCTGAGCCGCTTACGGCGTCGCCGCTGCGTGAAGGCTGCGCGGGAATCGCAGTGTGCTCGCGTGGGTGCCCTCCGGACATGGCCGATCGGTGTAGCCGGCATCGCCCTCTGGCATCACGCACTTGTGTACCTCGACGAAGGCGGGCACGGCCTTGGCGGGCGGCTCCGCGGCGGCAACCGCGGGGGCGATCACCGGGGCGATTGCCGGGGCGATTACCGGAGCTTCGGGCGTCGCGTTCGCCAGCGGCGCGCGATGGGGTGGGGGCGAGGCCGGTTCCTCGGACGAGCGCGTCGCAGTGCCCGGCACGGGGGGCTCGACGTTGGCTGGCATGACCGCGGGTGGCAAGGTTGGCGCGCGCGCCGCGCTCTCGTTCACCAGGCCTTTCAATGCCACATAGAAGAGCAACACCGCAACCAGTGCGATGGCCAGGCAAGGGGCCCAGTACCTACCGTTTTCGGCATCCACTTGCTTGAACGTGTCGACCGTTTGTTCCAGGCTCATGGCTGAAACTCCTTGTTCGTGTTCAGGCATTCTTGAGGGCTGGTGTCGAGCACAGCTGTAGGCCTGCACCATGCGCCCCTACGGAATTCGTCTCGAAAACGCCGCGGATAAAACCTCATCGGCAGGCGCTGATCACGGGCTCTCGATAATGCGATCCACTTGTCGAGAACCGGAAACAATGAGCGCTGCAGATTTTCTTTTCGCACCTGAGGTACAAAAACTCCTGATGGTCGCCTACGCGGCGCCGGACCAACAGTTTTCTTGCAGCGAGCTGGCCCAGCGTTCAAAGCTTGACGCCGCCGATGCCGCGCGCACCCTGGAGCATCTTGTCGGCAGCGGCATCCTCAAGAGGCAAAAGCCGAAGGCGGAAGAGGCCGAAATGGTTTCGGTCGATCGCGCGTTCATCTTCCATGACGAGCTGCGCAGCATCGCGCTGAAGTCATTCGCCGCCGCCGAGCCGGTGCGCTCGATGCTTCGTACCAAGTTCAGGGATTCAGTGTTGCGCGCCTTCGTTCTGGGAGAGGACAAGGACGGCACCGTGGAACTCCTCGTCGTGCACGGGCAGCTCACGCCCGATGAAGCTGCCATGACGGCCGCCTGCCAGAAGCTGTCGAAGAACATCCACCGTCATCTGAAGATGCATGTCATCTCGCACGCCAGGTTCAACAGCTTGACGCCGCGCGATCCACTCGCGTCGAAGCTGGCGGCGCCCTGTGCGCTCGAGATCATCGCGCTCGGGGATACGAAGGCTCAATTGCCCGTCGAACGGGTCAGCCTCTTGCAAAGCGCCAAGAAGAAATTGGCAACGCTGTCACGTCCATCGGCGTGAGTGCGGTCAGGGCTTCCAGCGGCGCAAGCCGAGCTCGTCCGCGAGTGCCTGGTAGGTCTTGATGCGGGCCTGCACGTAGTCGTCGAGCGTGGCGCCGGTGAGCGCGAAAGGATAAAGCCCGTGCCGTTCGCGCAGCGCGGCGTAGCCCGGTGCGGCAGTGGCCTCCGCGAACGCGGCGGTCCATGCGCGCACGGCAGGGTCGGGCACGTTCGCGCTGAGGTACAGGCCGCGCACGGTCGGCCAGACGATGTCCACGCCTTGCTCGCGGGCGGTCGGCACGCCGGTGAGCGCACCGCCGAGCCGCGTCTCCGACAGCACGGCCAGCAGCCGTACAGCCGCACCGCCGGCAATCGCCTGCAAGGCCTCGGCCGCGTCACCGGGAAAGGCATCCACATGCTTGCCTTGCAGCGCACCGAGGGCATCGCCGCCGCCTTCGAAAGACACGAAGCGCATCGCCTTGTGATCGCGCCCCGCGGCGCGCACCAGCAGCGCGGCCTTCACCCAATCCTGGCTGCCCACCGTGCCGCCCGCGCCGAAGGCAATTCGCGAAGGTTCCTGCTGCAATGCGGCGACCAGGTCTTGCAGGCGCTGGTAAGGCGAATCGCGGTGCACGGCGATCACGCCGTAGTCGGTGCCCAGCGTGGCGATCCAACGCACCGCCGAAGGGGGATGCGGGCCGAAGCGGCCCTGCGCAAGGTTGAGCAGCGAGCCACTGGAGAACGCGACCAGCGTGCCCGGCCCGCCGAGCCGGCCCGTGGCCACGCGGTCGAAGGCGACCGCACCGATGCCGCCCGGCAGGTAGCGCTGTGCGAGCGGCGGCCGTGCGGGGCGCACCAACTGCAGCGCATCGCGTGCGAGGGCGCAGGTCAGCGCGAAGCCGCCCCCGGCCTTGGCGGGAATCACGCAGTCTGCCGCGGCTTCGGACGGATCGGCCCCGGCCGACGCGACCGAACGCGCTGCGGCAGCGGGCAGCAACAGCGCGGCGAGTGCGCGCAGGGCGTGTCGGCGGGTTGCGGAAGGTGTCGGCATGGGCGTGCGGTTGACTGGCACGGGTGCGGCCTCGGTCAGCCGGCGGCCGGCCGGGGCCACCAGATGATCGCATGCAGCCCCGTGGTGCCGGGCCGCGCTTCGAGCCGCAGTTCTCCGCGGTGCCGGTGCGCAATGGACCGCGCGATGGCCAGCCCCAACCCGAAGCCGCCCTTGCCCGCACGGGCGCCGCGCCGGAAGCGCTGTCCGAGTGATGCACGTTCTTCTTCGCCCAGGCCCGGGCCATCATCCTCGACATTGAGGCTCCACCCGGCCGCATCGCCCGCTGCAAATAGCGTGATCGTCCCTTCGGCCGGCGTGTAGGCAATGGCGTTGGCCACCAGGTTGCCGAGCGCCTCGCGCATCAGGCCGCGGTCGGCCGACGCAACAAAATCTGGCGAAGGCGAATGGATGCCCAGGTCGATGCGCTTGGCGCGCGCGAGGGGCAGCAGGTCCACGGCCACTTCGCGCAGCAGCGCCGCAAGGTCGAACTCCGTGGCGTCGAACGCCACCGTGTCGCTGCGGCCCAGCGCAAGCAGTTGCTGTGTGCTGCGCGTGGCGCGGCTGATCTCGGTACCCAGCGCATCGAGCGCCAGTTGGACCTGCGCCGGGTCCTGCTCGCGCCGCGCATAGTCGGCCTGCATCTGCAGCGTGGTGAGATGGGTGCGCAGCTGATGGGACGCATCGTCGAGAAACTGTCGCTGCTGGGCCACCAGGTCTTGCGTGCGCGACATCTGCTGGTTGACCGCCGCCACCAGCGGGCGAACGTCGGCAGGCAGGTCGGATTCGGCAATGCGCGTCAGGTCGTCCGGCGTGCGGGCCTGCACCTCGCGTGCCAGCCGCGACAACGGCCGCAACGCCGCAGCCAGTGCAATGGTGGTGCCGACGAGAAGCATTGCCAGCACCAGCCCGTCGCGCAGAGCCGCGCTGCGCACGAAGCGGGCCGTGAACTCCTGTCGCGAGCGCGTGCTCTCGCCCACCTGGATCAGCACGCTGCGGCCGTTGCTGCCGGCCGATGCGCGGTCGAGGTCGCGCCGGTAGGCCGCAAGGCGCACGGCCTCTCCGAAATAGGTGGCGTCGTAGAACGCCGGCATGCCCATGGCCAGCTCGTCCGGCGGGGCGGGCAGGTCGGCGCTGCCCAATTCCACGAGGCCGTCGGAGGTGGTCACGCGGAAGAACACCTGGCCGCTGGCCGTGAGCTCGAAGAACTCGAACATCGTGTACGGCAGCTCGACCGAGAGGCCGCCCGAGGCGGTGGAGATGTTGGCGTCGATGGACTTGAGCGCGCCCAGCAGCGAGCGGTCGTAGGCCGCGTTGGCGGCGGCCAGCGCGTCATGCCGCGTCATCCAAAGCTCGAGGCCGGTCACCACCAGCAGGGCGGGGAACAGCAGCAGCGCAAGCCGCTGCCACAGGCTCGCGCGGCGCAACCGGTCGGCCATGCCCGTCAACACGCTCACTCAGTCCGCTTCCAGCGCATAGCCGAGGCCGCGCAACGTGGCAATGCGAACACCGCTGCCGTCGAGCCGCTTGCGCAGCCGGTAGACCAGCACTTCGACGGCCTCTGGGTGCACCTCCTCGTCATCGGAAAACACCCGCTCGAGAATCTGCTGCTTCGACAAGGGCTCGCCGCTGCGTTGCACCAGAACGCGCAGCACGGCCTGCTCGCGCGGCGACAGCGCAAGGGTTTCGCCCTTCAGCGCAAACTGCCGGCGTGCGCTGTCGTACACCAGCGGGCCGCACGCCAGGCGCGGATGCTCGACACCGCGCGCGCGGCGCACCAGCGCATGCAGTCGCGCCTCGAGCTCGGCCAGTGCAAAGGGCTTGGCCAGGAAATCGTCGGCGCCGGCGTTGAGCGAAGCCACACGTTCGCTCAGCGAATCGCGCGCCGTGAGGATCAGTGCCGGCAGCCGCTGGTCGCGTTCGCGCAGGCGCTGCAGCACGGTGTGGCCGTCCATTCCCGGCAGGCCCAGGTCGAGCACCAGCGCATCGTGTTCGCGCTGCTGCAGAGCCCGGTCTGCCAGGCGGCCATCGTCCACCCATTCGACCTGGATGCCCGCATGCTCCAGCGCCTTGCAGAGCCAGGTGCCCAGGGTGTGTTCGTCTTCGGCCAGCAGGATGCGCATGGCGCGATGCTAGGGCCTGAAACGATCAATCCGGCTTGATGTTTGCCCTTGCGATGACCTTCTGCCAACGGGCTTGTTCGGCCGCGATGAACTGCGCGAACTGCTCGGGCGTGCCGCCGATGGCCTCGGCCGCATCGGCGGTCAACCGCTGCATCGAGTCGGGCGACTTCACGGCCTTCATCGTCTCGGCCGACAGCTTGGCCAGATTCGCGGGCTCGATGTTGGCCGGCGCAAGCATGCCGTACCACTGGGTCATCTCGAAGCCGGGAAAGCCCTGCTCGGCCACCGTGGCCACGTCCGGCAGCTGCGGCAGGCGCTTGGCCGAGCCGGTGGCGATGCAGCGCACCTTGCCGGCCTTGATGAAGGGAATGATGGCGGCCGCACCGATGGCCGAGGCATCGAGCCGGCCCGAGAGAAGGTCGGTCACCATCGGCCCCGTGCCGCGGTAGGGCACGTGCAGCATGAAGACGTTGGCGGTCATCTTCAGGTATTCGAAGGCCAGGTGGCCCGCGCTGCCGTTGCCCGCGGAGCCATAGCTCAGCTGGCCCGGCTTGGATTTGGCGTAGGCAATGAACTCCTTCAGGTTCTTTGCCGGCACGTCGGGGTGCACCACGTAAAGGCTCGGCACTTTGGCCAGCAGGCTCACGGGCTTGAAGTCCTTGTTGACGTCGTAGGGCAGCTTGGCAAAGATGTACGGATTGACCGCCAGCGTGCCGATGTGGCCGAGGATCAGCGTGTGCTGGTCGGTGCTGCGCGCCACCTCGCTCATGGCAATGTTGCCCGCCGCGCCCGGTTTGTTGTCGACGAAGACGCTCTGGCCCAGCGTGCGCGAAAGTTCCGCCGCCGTGGAGCGCGCCACGATCTCCGAACTGCCGCCGGGCGCGAAGGGCACCACGAAGCGCACCGACTTGCTGGGCCAGCCGGCCTGCGCCGAGGCCATCGATGGCAGCAGGCCACCCAGGGCCAATGCGCTACCGCCCTGCAGCCACTGGCGGCGCGTGGGCTGCGGGTCGTTCAGGAAGTTGTCGGACATGGTGCTTGTCTCCATCGCTTGTTTGAAAGAAAGCCGCATCCTGCCCGATGGAGGCTGTCGGAAAGCTGTCAGTCAGATCAGGTTGCGCATGGCCTGCGCCGTTTCGCGCAGCACCGGCAGCACGCGCGCCACCGCGTCCTCGGAGCTTTCGTGGCCCATGGGCATGGTGATGTTGAGCGCGCCCACCAGCGTGCCGTGCCGGTCGCGCAGCGGCACCGCAATGCCGCGCGAGTTGAGGTCGAGTTGCTGCTCCGACAACGCCCAGCCCTGCGCGCGGATGCGCGCCAGCTCAAGCTTCATGCGCTCCATGCTTCCAATGGTGTAGGAGGTGAACACCTGCAACTGCCGGGTGGCCAGCCATTCGGCCAGCTCCGCCTCGCCCCGCAGCGCAAGCATCAGCATGCCGGCGGCAGTGACCTGCGCCGGCACGCGCGCGCCCAGCACGTAGCCGGTGCTCATGCTGCGGTTGGGGCCGTTGCGGGCGATGTAGACCACCTCGTCGCCGTCCATCACGCTCAGGTAGGCGATCTCGTGCGTGCCCGCCGCCACGCGCTGCAAGAAGGGTTGGACGATGCGCGGCAGCCGCGCCGAGTCGAGATACGACTGACCCAGCCGCAGCACGCGCGGGGTGAGCCAGAAGAGCTTGCCGTCACTCGCCACGTAGCCCATGTGCTGCAGCGTCAGCAGGTAGCGCCGAGCGGCCGTGCGCGTCATGCCGGTGCGTTCGCCGGCCTGGCTGGCGGTGAGGCGCGGATGGGCGTCGTCAAAAGCTTCGATGATGCTCACGCCGCGCTCCAGGCCGGCGATCCAGTCGCGCTTGTCGAGCCCGGCCGGCGCGGGAGAAAGATCGGCAGTGTCGGAGCTCATGACCAGAAGTGTGCAGTCGCGGTGGCCTTGATCGCCGCTGGCCTCGATCGGGATAAACCCGGCTTTTGTACGATAAACGAACGCATAAGCACGATTGTCGAGCAAATTAGGCCTAGTCCGAGGGTGACTGGCATAGCGAGATGGATAGAGTTCGGCTTGGCAATGCCTCTGGAGCGATTGCCGCACAAAAGAGGCAAGAAATGACCACCTCCATCTCCGGCAGCACACTCGCGTACCTGATCCCTGGCGACCCCGTGCGCAACGTGCGCCTGCCCAGGTTGTTCAACGCCGTCTTCGAGCGTTTCGGCATCGACGCGGTGCTGCTGCCCATGCAGGTGCCGCTGCGCGACTTCGCGGTGTTCTTCAAATCGGCCTTCCTTGCCCGCAACGTGCGCGGCATGGTGATCGCGCCGCCGCACAAGCCGCTGGTGGTCGACCTGCTCGACGGCTGCGGCCTGTTCGGCCGCGTGGCTGGCTCGGTCAACGTGGTGCGCCGCACCGAGAACAACGAATTGGAGGGGGACCTGTTCGACGGCGAAGGCCTGGTGGGTGCGCTGGACCACTTCAACATTCCGTTTCGCGGCAAGCGCGTGCTGATTCTTGGTGCAGGCGTGAGCGCCGCCGCCATTGGCGTCGCGCTGGCTGAAGGCGGCACGGTCGATGGCGCCGAGCACATTGCCTTCTACGACACATCGGCCGGCAAGGCCGCAGGGGTCGCAGCCAAGCTCGATGCATTCTTCGACGCCAATGTGGCGGTCGCCGACAGCAACGCGCCCGAGGGCTATGACCTGGTGATCAACGCCACGCCGCAGGGCCTGGACGAGAACGACCCGCTGCCCATCGACGTCGCCCGCATGGACGGCCATGCCGCGCTTTTCGACATTCTGCTGCGCAACCAGCCGACGCCGCTGGTGCGCGCGGCGCGTGCGCGCGGCCTCAACGCGCAGGCCGGCTTCGAGATGCTGATTCAGCAGATGCCGCACTACCTCGGGTACTTCGGCCATGCCGATGCGGCGCAAGGCGTGCGCGACGACGCCGACTTTCTGCGCGAGATCGTCTATCCGCCGTCCATGCACGCGGAGATTGCCACCCCCCTGCGCTATCACTCGGACAACGTCGCCTGAAATGCCTGCGCAACACGACCGAGCAGAAAAAATTTCAACAGGAGACAAACAATGACAAGAATCTTCTCGTGGTACTGCCGGGGGCTCGAAGGGCTCATGGCGCTGATGCTGGCCATCATGGTGATCATGGTGTTCGGCAACGTCGTACTGCGCTACGGCTTCAATTCGGGCATCACCGTCTCTGAGGAAGTGTCGCGCTGGCTCTTCGTCTGGATGACCTTTTTGGGTGCCATCGTCGCGGTGCGCGAACATGGCCACCTGGGCACCGACATGCTGATCTCCAAGCTGCCCACCTGGGGCAAAAAGCTGTGCCTGTACCTGTCGCACGGATTGATGCTGTTCGCCTCGTACCTGCTGCTCACGGGCAGCTGGCAGCAGACGCTGATCAACCTGGACGTGAGCGCACCTACCACCGGCGCCTCCGTCGGCATCTTCTATTTCGTCGGCGTGGTGTTCGGCGTCTCGGCCATCGTGTTCCTGCTGTACGACCTCTGGCTCGCATTGAGCGGGAAGCTCAGCGACGCCGACCTCGTGATGGTGCACGAGTCGGAAGAGCAGGGCGACATCGACCGCATCAACGCCGAACTCGCGCGCCGCGATGCCGAAGAGGCCATCGCACGCCAGCGCGGCAGCAACAACGCACGAGGCAACTGACATGACGATCGCCATCTTCCTCGGTGCCCTGCTGGGCGCCATGGCCATCGGCGTGCCGATCGCCTATTCGCTGCTGCTGTGCGGCGTCGCGCTGATGTGGCACCTCGACCTGTTCGACGCACAGATCCTGGCGCAGAACGTGATCAACGGCGCCGACAGCTTTCCGCTGCTGGCCGTGCCCTTCTTCATGCTGGCCGGAGAAGCCATGAACCAGGGCGGGTTGTCGCGGCGCATCGTGAACCTCGCGCTGGCGGTGGTGGGCCATGTGCGCGGCGGGCTCGGCTACGTGGCAATCGTCGCGGCCTGCATCCTGTCGGCCCTGTCAGGCTCCGCGGTGGCCGATGCGGCCGCGCTGTCGGCACTGCTGATCCCGATGATGGTGGCCGCCGGGCACGACAAGGCGCGCTCGGGCGGCCTCATTGCGGCGTCCGGCGTGATCGGCCCGATCATCCCGCCCTCGATCGGATTCGTGATCTTCGGCGTTGCCGCCAACGTGTCGATCTCCAAGCTGTTTCTCGCGGGCATCTTCCCGGGCATCCTGATCGGTGCCTCGCTCTGGTTCACTTGGTGGTGGCTGGTGCGCAAGGAAAAAGTGCTGCCGCCGCCTCGCAAGTCCAAGAGCGAGATGCTCACCGCGCTGCGCGAAGCAACCTGGGCGCTGCTGCTGCCGCTGATCATCCTGGTGGGCTTGCGCTTCGGCATCTTCACGCCCACCGAGGCGGCCGTGGTCGCCGCGGTCTACGCGATCTTCGTGGCCACCGTCATCTACCGCGAGCTCAAGCCCTCGCAGTTCTACGCCATGTTTGTCTCGGCCGCCAAGACCAGCGCGATCGTGATGTTCCTGGTTGCGGCAGCCATGGTCTCGGCCTGGCTCATCACCGTGGCCGACCTGCCGTCCAAGCTGGTCGCGCTGCTCGAACCGCTCATCGCGAGCCCGATGCTGCTGCTGATCGTGATCATGGTGCTGGTGATGGCGGTGGGCACCGCAATGGACATGACGCCTACCATCCTGATTCTCACGCCGGTGCTGATGCCGGTCATCAAGGCGGCGGGCATCGATCCGATCTACTTTGGCGTGCTGTTCATCATCAACAACTCGATCGGCCTCATCACGCCGCCGGTGGGCACCGTGCTCAACGTGGTGGCCGGCGTCGGACGCATGAAGATGGACGAGGTCACGCGCGGCGTGCTGCCCTTCGCCATCGCGGAGTTCGCAATGATGTTCCTGATGGTGCTGTTTCCCCAGCTCATCATCTGGCCGGCTCGGCTGCTCAGCGGCTGACCCCCACGCGGTTCGCTGTTCGCTATTCGCTATTCGCTTCCCCAATTTCAACCAAGGAGACTTTCACATGAACAACTTTTTCCGCAAGACGCTGATCGCCGTGGTCGCGGCCTGTGCCATGGGCGGCGCTGCCGCCGAGGTGAAGGAACGCACGCTCAAGTTCGCGTTTCAGAATCAGACCGGCCATCCGCAGGCACAAGGTGCGCAGAAGTTCGCAGACCTCGTCGCCGAGAAGTCGGGCAAGAAGATCACCGTCAAGCTGTTCCCGGGCGGCACGCTCGGCGGCGACCTGCAGACAGTTTCGGCGCTGCAGGGCGGCACGGTCGAGATCACGGTGCTCAACGCCGGCATCCTGACCGCGCAGGTCAAGGAGTTTGCCGCCTATGACTTCCCCTTCCTGTTCAACAACGCGCAGGAAGCCGACGCCGTGACCGACGGCCCCTTCGGCCAGAAGCTGCTCGCCAGGCTGGACGAGAAGAACCTGCACGGCCTCGGCTACTGGGATCTGGGCTTCCGCAACCTGACCAACAGCAAGCGCGCGATCGCCAAGGCGGACGACATTGCCGGCCTCAAGATCCGCGTGATTCAGTCGCCGATCTACATCGACCTGTTCAACACGCTGGGCGCCAATGCCACGCCGATGCCCTTCCCGGAGCTGTACTCGGCGCTGGACCAGAAGGCGGTCGATGGCCAGGAGAACCCCAACACCGTGATCGCATCGTCGAAGTTTGCCGAGGTGCAAAAGCACATCACGCAGACGCGCCACATCTACAACCCGCAGGCGCTGATCATCAGCAAAAAGGCCTGGGACAGCATGAGCGCCGAAGAGAAGAAGATCATCAGCGATGCCGCTGCCGAAGCCACCAAGTTCCAGCGCGAGGCGTCCCGTGCCGCGGCCGACACCGCGCTCGACACGCTCAAGAAGGCCGGCATGACCGTGACCGAACTTCCACCCGCCGAAATGGCCAAGCTGCGCGACAAGGTCAAGCCCGTGATCGACAAGTACACGGCCACGGTGGGCGAAGCAACCGTGAAGGAGCTGTACGCCGAAATCGCCAAGGTCCGCAAGTAAATCCAACAGGCGAGCGAAGCACAGCATGATCACCGGCAAGACCACCCTCGTTGCGCACCTGGGCTTTCCCACCGAAAGCTTCAAGGCGCCGATGATTTACAACCCCTGGTTCGAGAAGCAGGGCATCGACGCGGTCGTGGTGCCGATGGGCGTGAAACCCGAGGACTATCCGGCGGCTTTTGCCGCGCTGTTCCGGCTCACGAACATTCGCGGCGCGCTGGTGACCATGCCGCACAAGATCACGACCATGGGCCTGGTCGACGAGGTGACGCCCACGGCAAAGATCGCCGGTGCCTGCAACGCGGTGCTCAAGCGCGCCGACGGTGTGCTGGTGGGCGACCAGTTCGACGGCGCCGGCTTCGTGCGCGGCGTGCTGCGCAAGGGCCGCGCGCTCGAGGGCGCGCGCGTGCTGGTGGCCGGAAGTGGCGGCGTCGGCTCGGCGATTGCGGCCTCGCTCGCGGCGGCCGGCGTGGCGGAAATTGCGCTTTATGACGCCAACACGGCGTCGGCCGATGCGCTGGCCGGGCGCCTGCGCACTCACTATCCGGCACTAACCGTGTCCACGGGTTCGAACGATCCGGCCGGGTTCGACGTGGTCGTCAATGCCACGCCAATGGGCATGAAGGAAAGCGATCCGCTGCCTTTCGACGTGGACCGCATCGCATCTTCGACCTTCGTCGGCGAGGTGGTGATGAAGTCCGAGTACACGCCCCTGCTGCGCGCAGCATTGGACAAGGGCTGCGCCGTTCAGGTGGGCACCGATATGCTGTTCGAAATGATTCCCGCGTACCTCGAATTCTTCGGCTTCGGCACTGCCACAGCCGACGCGTTGCGCGCCACGGCGAAGATCAGCTACTGAGGCGTTCACCATGAGTATTTTCGAAGGCTTTCTTTCCACATCCGAGACGCTCTCCGCCTTCAGCGACCACAACTTCGTCGATGCGATGCTGCGCTTCGAGGCGGCATTGACCCGCGCGCAGGCCGCACTCGGGCTGGTGCCGGAAGCGGCCGCGCATTCGATCGTCGGCAGCTGCAAGGTCGAACTGTTCGACGTGGCGAAGATCGTGCGCGACAGCGGCCGCGCCGGCAGCGTCGCAATTCCGCTGGTCAAGGCCTTGAAGGAGGCCGTGGGCCTGTTCAATCCCGCCGCCGTGCCCTTCGTGCATTTCGGCAGCACCAGCCAGGACGTGATCGATACCGCAATGGCGCTGGTCACGCGCGAAGGCATTGCGCTGATCGAAGCCGATCTCGACCGCGCGATCGAAGCGCTGTTGCAGCACGCCACGCAGCATGCGACCACGCCGATTCTTGCGCGCACGCTGATGCAGCCCGCCTCGGTCACGAGCTTTGGCCTCAAGTGCGCCGGCTGGGCGGCGCCCCTGGTGCGCAGCCGCACGCGGCTGCAAGCGGCCGCGCGTCATGCGTTGAACGTGCAGCTTGGTGGTGCCGTCGGCACGCTCGCCCAGATGAAGGAGCAGGGCCCGGCGGTCGTGCAGCGCGTGGCGGACGAACTCGGCCTTGGCAACGCCGGTGCCACCTGGCACACGCAGCGCGACGAATGGATTGCGCTCGGCTGCGAGCTGGGGCTGCTCACGGGCAGCCTCGGCAAGATCGCGCGCGACATCTCGCTCATGGGCCAGTACGAGGTCGGCGAAGCGGCCGAACCCACCGAGCCGGGCCGCGGAGGTTCTTCGGCGATGCCGCATAAGCGCAACCCCGTGGCCGCGATGGTGGCGCTGGCCGCGGCCCAGCGTGCGCCGCAGCGCGTGGCCGCGCTGCTGGCCGCCATGCCGCAGGAGCACGAGCGCGCCCTTGGCGGCTGGCAGGCCGAGCTGGCCGAATGGCCGCAACTGCTCATGTCGGCGCACGGCAGCGCGCGCGCGCTGGCCGGTGCGCTGCCGGGCCTGCAGATCGACGCGGCGCGCATGCGTGCCAACATCGACACCCTGCGCGCCGAGCTGCCGCGCGAAGCCGCCGACGAATGGTTCGACCCCGCGCTGGCCGGGCCCGCTGGCGAAACGGCGCTGCGGCAAGTGGCGGCCTTGCGCGCCCAACTGACTGCGAAAGACACATCCCGATGACCGACCAGGCAAGCACTCCCCCCACGAACGACTACGAAGCCGGGCTCGTCAACCGCCGCCGCGTGCTGGGCGATGCCTGGGTCGACAAGTCGCTGGCCAACCGCAACGAGTTCAACGCAGAGTTCCAGGAGCTCATCACGCGCCATGCGTGGAACGACATCTGGGGCCGCCCGGCGCTGGGCGACAAGACGCGCCGCTACATGGTGCTGTCGATGATGCTGGGCATCCACGCCTATGAAGAATTCGCGATGCACGTGCGCGCGGCGCTTGACGGGCCCCCCGAGTCGCGCCTGACGCCCGAGGACATCAAGGAAGTCATCATGATGGCGGCCATCTATTGCGGCGTGCCGGTGGCCAACCACGCCTTCGGCATCGCAACCGGCATCCTGCGCGAAAAGGGCTTGCTGGCCGCGCCTGCGCAGTGACGCGGCCCGCGCTTGGCGAGCGCCGCCGGTTCGAGGTCGGCTTCGGCCTGCTGTTGCCGCTGCTGCTGGCGGCACAGCCCGTGGCCACTGACAGCTATCTGCCCGCGTTGCCGGCCATCGCCAAAGAACTGGGCTCGGCCAGCACCAGCCTCACGCTGTTCGTGCTGGCCTTCGGCTTTGCGCAACTGCTCTGCGGCCCGCTGGCCGATCGCTTCGGCCGCCGGCCGGTGTTGCTGGCGGGGCTCGGCTGCTATGTGGCCGCCGCGCTCGGCGGTGCGTTCGCCGGCAGCGTGCCGGTGCTTGCGGGCTGGCGGACGCTGCAGGGCTTTTCAATGGCGGCCATCCTGGTTTGCGCGCGCGCCGCGGTGCGCGACCTCTACCCCGCGCACGAAGGCCCGCACGTCATGGCGCGCGGGCTCACCGGGCTGGGCGTGGTGGGCCTGCTGGCGCCATTGCTGGGTGCATGGCTGGTGCAGGGCGCCGGCTGGCGCTGGGTGATGGCGTCGATGGCGCTCTATGCACTGGTGCTCCTTGCGCTCTGCTGGCGTTCATTCGGTGAGACGCGGCGGCCGCTGGCGGGCGACGTTTCCGCACCGCGCGGCAGTGCCCGCGCCGTGTTCGCGAGCCGCAGCTTTCGCGTTTGGGCGTCGTTGGCCGCAACAACCTACGGCGGCCTGTTCTGCTTCTTGTTGCTCTCGCCGATGGTCTACATCGGCTATCTGGGCTGGTCGCCCGCGATGTACGGATGGATTCCGGCAGGCGGCTCGCTGGTCTACATCTTCAGCACCACGCTCTGCCGACGCCTGCTTCGCAAACACGGGCCCGTGCACACCGTTCAGCTCGGCGCCACGCTGAGCATTGCGGGCGCCGCGATCCAGGCGCTGGGCTGCTGGCTCGCGCCGCACAGCGCCTTGCCGCTGCTCGCCGGCCACGCGGTCTATTGCCTGGGCCATGGCATCCACCAGCCCTGCGGACAGGCTGGCGCAGTGGGCGACCTGCCGCACCTGGCGGGCCGGGCGGTGTCCTGGTCAGGCTTCGGCATGATGATGGTGGCATTCTGTGTGGGCCAACTTGCGGCACAGTTCGTCGACACCGGTTTTTCGAACGGCGCCTGGCCGATGGTCGTGCCGATGCTGCTCGCGGGTTGCGTGCTGCTGGCCATCGCATTCCTGTGGCTGCCGCGTCTTCAACATCCGATCAAGAAGGAATCACCATGACCCGTTTGAATGTCGTCCGCGAAGGCAGCGGCCCCTTCGTCGTGCTGAGCCACGCGCTCGGCTGCGACCTGCACATGTGGGACGGCGTGGCCGAGCAGCTTGCGCGCGCCCACACCGTGATCCGCTACGACCACCGCAACCATGGCGGCTCGGAAGTGGTGCCCGGCACGCTGCGCGTGGAGACGCTGGCGCAAGACGTGGCCGAGCTCATCCAGCGCGAGGCGGGCGGGGAGCCGGTGCACTTCGTCGGCCTGTCGATGGGCGGCATGACCGCGCAGGCGCTGGCGGTGCGGCATCCCGCACTGCTGCGCAGCGTGGTGATCGCAAATTCGTCGGCCCACTATCCCGACCAGTCGCCGTGGCGTGCCCGCGTCGAAACGGTGGCGGCCAAGGGCGTGGCCGCCATTGCGCCGGGCGCGGTGTCGCGCTGGCTCACGCACGGTTTCGTCACCACGGGGGAGGGCAAGGCCGCGGCCCAGGCGCTGAACGACGTGCTGGTGCGCACCGATCCGCAGGGCTACATCGAGAGCTGCAACGCCGTGGCCGCCATCGATTTTCGCGAGAGCAACCACCGCATCGCCGTGCCGACGCTGGTGATTGCCGGCCTGCAGGACGAAGCAACGCCGCCCGCAATGTCCGAATCCATGGTGGCCGCCATCCCCCGTGCGCGCCTGGCCACCATCGACGCGGCGCACTTGAGCGCGGTGGAGCGGCCGGTCGAGTTTGCGCAGCTGCTGATCGATTACTGGCGCAGCCTCTGAAAAAAGCCGTTTGCCGCCTGGGCGAGTGGCCTAGGTGTAACCCCTGTTTCGTGCGAACAATGAACGCAGTCGTTCGATTATCGAACGCGACCTGAGTGCCAAGCGTTGTGGCGGGTGGCGGGTGTTTCTACAGTCACCCCATGCATCGTTCCATTGCCACCGTCTCTCTCAGCGGCACGCTTCGCCAGAAGCTCGAGGCCGTTTCGGCCGCGGGGTTCGACGGCATCGAACTGTTCGAGGCCGACTTCGTCAACTTCAAGGGCAGCGCCGACGAGCTGGGCCGCATCACCGCGGACCTGGGCCTCTCGATCGACCTGTACCAGCCGTTCCGCGACTTCGAGGGCATGCCCGAGGCGCAGTTCCGGCGCAGCCTGGAACGCGCGGAGCGCAAGTTCGACCTGATGGAGGCGATGGGCGCGCCGTTGATGCTGTGCTGCTCCAACACCTCGCTGCTGGCCGTCGATGACCCGGCCCTGGCCGCGGCTCAGCTGCATGAACTCGCGGAGCGCGCCGCCCGCCGCAATCTTCGCGTGGGCTTCGAGGCCCTGGCCTGGGGCCGCTTCACCTCGCTCTATGGCGAGGCCTGGAATATCGTGCGCGAGGCCGATCATCCGAACCTCGGCCTGATTCTCGACAGCTTTCACACACTGTCGCTGAAGGACGATCCCACCGGCATCGCGGCCATTCCGGGCGACAAGATCTTCTTCCTGCAGATGGCTGACGCGCCGCTGCTTTCGATGGACGTGCTGCAGTGGGCCCGCCACCACCGATCGTTTCCGGGGCAGGGCGACTTCGACGTGATCGGTTTCTTCGAGCAGGTGCTGCGCGCGGGCTACACCGGGCCGCTCTCGCTGGAGATCTTCAACGACGTGTTCCGCGAAACGCCCAACCGCCGCACCGCGGTGGACGCGATGCGCTCGCTGCTGTACCTCGAAAGCGAGGCGAAGCGGCGGCTGGCGCCAGCCGCCGATGAGCCTGCGTACGCGCAGCGCGTCGAGCTGTTCAGCCCGCCCGCCGTGCCGGCGCTTTCGGGCCTCTCGTTCATCGAGTTCGCGGCGGACGAGACATCGGCCCTCGTGCTCGGCACGCTGTTCGGGCAGCTGGGCTTCCGCCGTGTCGGCCGGCACCGCTCCAAGGCTGTGGTGCTGTACCGCCAGGGCGAGATCAACCTGATCGTCAATGCGCAGCCGGATTCGTTCGCGCGCAGCCGCTTCGAAGCGCATGGCACCTCCGTCTGCGCGCTGGGCGTGCGCTGCGCCGATCCGCAGGCGGCCGTCGACCGCGCAACGGCCATGCGTTCGCAGCGCCACGACAGCCCGGTCGGACCTGACGAATTGCGCGTGCCTGCCATCGTGGCGCCGGGCGGCAACCTCATCCATTTCGTTGCCGAGTCGCTGGGCACCAATGGCCTGTACGAAGCCGATTTCATCCTCGAGGAAGATGCATCGGCCGCCTCCGCAGATGCGGGCCTGATGCAGATCGACCACGTGGCGCTGGGCCTGGCGGTGGACCAGCTCGACACCTGGGTGCTGTTCACGCGCGCCGTGCTGGGGCTGGAGCCGGGCGAGAGCTTGGAGCTGGCCGACCCCTTCGGGCTCATCCGCAGCCGGGGCGTGGCCAATGCCGATCGCAGCGTGCGGCTGGTGCTGAACGTGTCGCTGAGCCAGCGCACCCGCACCGCGCGCACGCTGAGCGTGACCGGCGGCGGCGCGGTGCACCACATCGCAATGCGATGCGATGACATCTTCGAGAGCGTGGCGCGGCTGCGCGCCGCCGGCACGCGCTTCGTGCCCATTTCGGACAACTACTACGACGACCTGGCCACGCGCATCGACCTGGATCCGGCGCTGCTCGCACGGCTGCGCGAGGCGGGTGTGCTGTTCGACCGTTCGTCGGCAGGTGACTACCTGCACATCTACACCGAGAACATCGAAGGCGGACTCTTCTTCGAACTGGCACAGCGCACCGCGGGCTACGACGCCTACGGCGCGCTCAACGCACCCGCGCGCATGGCATCGCAGGCGCAGGCATAGATTTTTTCGTCAACCCTGGAGACAAACCATGGCAAATCCCACGGCCCACGAGCCGAAAGGCAAGCACCAGTCCAAGAAGGCCACCGCAAGCGGCTGGATCGGCTCGGCGCTTGAGTACTACGACTTCTTCATCTACGCCACCGCCGCGGCGCTGATCTTTCCGCAAATCTTCTTTCCGAAGGGCGATCCGCAGATTGCGATCATCGCGTCGCTCGCGACGTACGGCGTGGGCTACGTCGCACGGCCGATCGGCGCGCTGCTGCTGGGCCACTGGGGTGACACGCACGGCCGCAAGACGGTGCTGATCGTCTGCATGTTCCTGATGGGTTTTTCCACCATCGCCGTCGGCCTGCTGCCGACGTACGACCAGGTCGGCCTGTGGGCGCCCGCGCTGCTGGTGGTGCTGCGGCTCATCCAGGGCTTTGCTGTGGCCGGCGAAATTTCGGGCGCGAGTTCGATGATCCTGGAGCATGCGCCGTTCGGGCGCCGCGGCTTCTTCGCGAGCTTCACGCTGCAGGGCGTGCAGGCGGGCCAGATCATGGCGGCCGCCGTGTTCCTGCCGCTCGCGCACTACATGGACAAGGACGCCTTCAACTCCTGGGGCTGGCGCATTCCGTTTTTGCTGAGCTTCATCGTCATCGTGGCGGGCTACATCATCCGCAAGGAAGTGGACGAGACTCCAGCCTTCACGGAGGTCGACCAGAGCGGCAAGGTGCCGAAGGCGCCGGTGATCCAGGCCGTGACCGAGAGCTGGCGGGACATGGTGCGCGTGCTGCTGTGTTCCCTGATGAACGTGATTCCGGTGGTCGCGACCATCTTTGGCGCCGCCTACGCAGTGCAGCCAGGCTACGGCATCAACTTCGAGAAAGACATCTACCTCTGGATTCCGGTGATGGGCAACATCCTGGCCGTGATCGTGATCCCGTTCGTCGGCAACCTGTCGGACAAGGTCGGCCGCCGCCTGCCGATCGTCGTCGGCGCCATCGGGTCGGGCCTGCTGTCGTTCGGGTATCTGCACGCCATCAGCATCCACAACGTGCCGTTGGCCATCGTGATGTCGCTCCTGATGTGGGGCGTGGTCTACCAGGGCTACAACGCAGTGTTCCCGAGCTTCTATCCGGAGATGTTCCCCACGCGCACCCGCGTCTCGGGCATGGCGATCTCGCAGAACATCGGCACCGCAATCACTGCGCTGCTGCCGGCGCTGTTCGTGGCGGTCGCGCCCCCCGGCGCTGCCAACATCCCGCTGACCGTCGGTGCCATTACGCTGGCGATCTGTGCCATTGCCGCGATCTCGGCCTTGACCGCACGTGAAACCTATCGCGTGCACATGAACGACCTGGGCAAGCCCGATGCGGTTCCGGTCGACAAGCCCGAATACGACCGCATGCGCGAGCAGACGCTGGTGGACGCCCGCATGTCCAAGGCAGTCGCCTGAAGACCTTGCGCGCACCAAGGGCGTCGGCGCCATGAAGAATGGCGCCCATGACTTCCCATCTCAAGATCGATTTCGTTTCCGACGTCTCTTGCCCCTGGTGCGCCGTCGGCCTTGCGTCGCTTGAAGCGGCGCTCCAGCGGGTGGCGCCCGGCGTCACCGCGGAGCTGCATTTCCAGCCTTTCGAACTGAACCCGCAGATGCCGCCCGAAGGGCAGGACACCTTCGAGCACCTGAACCAGAAGTACGGCTCCACGCGTGAACAGCAGGCGCAATCGCGCGAGATGATCCGCCAGCGCGGGGCCGAGGTCGGCTTCGAGTTCAGCCCCGAAGGGCGTCCGCGTGTCTACAACACCTTTGACGCGCACCGCTTGCTGCACTGGGCCGAACTCGAAAGCCCGGCCAAGCAGGCAGCGCTCAAGAAATTGCTGCTGAAGGCCTACTTCACCGACAGGCAGAACCCCTCGGACCCCGAGGTGCTGGTCCGCGCGGCCACCGAGGCCGGGCTGGACGCGGCACGGGCCCGCGAGATCCTGGCCGGCGACGAGTTTGCCCGCGAAACCCGCGAGCGCGAACGCATGTACACGGACGCGGGCATTCACTCGGTGCCTGCAATCATCATCAACGACCATCACTTGATCTCCGGCGGCCAGCCGGTCGAGGTGTTCGAGCGGGCGCTGCGGCAGATTGCCGGTGCAGAGCCCAGCAGGGTGGTTGCGGCCTGAAACCAGGCTGAGCGCCAGCTTTACCTGACCGCAGCCGCGTGCCGGTCAACCGCGTCACCACGGCGCGGGTTGATCGGTTCATGATGCGATCCATGCAGCTTTCCGGACGTCTTTGGGTGTTGTCGGTTGCCATGGCAGGGATGCTGCTGGCAGGCTGCACCATCGGCACGCTGCGGTCCGGGCCGGAGCCGCTCACGGCGCTGAACCGCGTCGCCGAAGACCCCGCAACCCAGTTGCGCTGGCTCGACCGCGTGACCTGGGGTGCCAGCGCCAGCAGCCAGGCCGAGCTGGCGCGCACCGGCCTCGCGGCATGGATGGGCCGCCAGCTCAGCCCGCGGATGCAGCCGCTGCCACCGGCCGCGCAAGCCCAAGTTGATGCCATGACCATTTCGCGCACGCCCTTGCCCGAGCTGGCGCGTGCGCTCGAGGCACAGCGCAAGGCGGCCGAAGCGCTCACCGACGACGAGCAGAAGAAGGCCGCGCGCCAGGCCTACCAGCAGGAGCTGAACCGCCTCGCCCGCGAGGCGCAGCAACGCTTCGTGCTGCGCGCGCTCTATTCGCCCGACCAGCTGCAAGAGCAGATGACGTGGTTCTGGATGAACCACTTCAACGTCAACATCCGCAAGGATGCGATCCGCGCCCTGGTGGGTGATTACGAAGAAAGTGCCATTCGCCCGCATGCGCTCGGCCGCTTCCGCGACTTGCTCGGTGCCACGCTGCGCCACCCCGCGATGCTGCGCTACCTGGACAACGCCCAGAACTCGGCCAACCGCATCAACGAGAACTACGCGCGCGAACTGATGGAACTGCACACCATGGGCGTGGGCAGCGGCTACTCGCAGGCGGACGTGCAGGAGCTGGCGCGTGTGCTCACCGGCGTGGGCATGAGCCTGCAGCCGGCCGACGCGCCGCCGCCGAAGATGCGCCCCGAGGTGCAGGCCGACCATGTGCGCCAGGGGCTGTTCGAGTTCAATCCGAACCGCCACGACTACGGCGCCAAAACCTTGCTCGGCCAGCCGATCAAGGCGCGCGGCCTGCCCGAGGCCGACGAGGCGCTCGATCGGCTGGCGAGTTCGCCGGCCACCGCACGCTTCATCTCGCGCAAGCTCGCGATGTACTTCGTGGCCGACGACCCGCCTTTTTCGCTGGTCGACCGGATGGTCGCAACCTTCAGCCGCAGCGACGGCAACATCGCGGCCGTGCTGCGAACCATGTTCGAGTCTGCCGAATTCGCCGCCTCGCTCGGCCGAAAGTTTCGCGACCCTGTGCACTACGTGATGGCCGGCGTGCGGCTGGCGTATGACGACCGCGTGGTGCAGAACGTCGATCCGCTGCTCGGCTGGATCAACCGCATGGGCGAGCCGCTCTACGGCCACGAGACGCCAGACGGCTATTCGCTCGGCGAAGCCGCATGGGCCAGTGCGGGACAAATGAACACCCGCTTCGAGATCGCCCGCGCCATCGGCAGCAATGGCGCTGTGCTGTTCCGCGCCGCTGACAACAAGGCGCCGCTGGAGCGTCCGGCCTATCCGCCGCTCGCTGAATCACCGGCGGTGCGCATCATGCAGGCTGGCCTGGCGGCGGAGACTCGCACCGCGCTGGCGCAGGCGAAGACGCCGCAGGAATGGAACACCTATCTGCTGGCGTCGCCGGAGCTCATGCGGCGCTGAAGGATTTTCTCCCTCCCCTTCGGGGGAGGGCAGACATGGGGGCAAGCGGCGTTCGATGAAGCGCCAGGCGAAACCAGCGCCGCTTGCCCCCATCCCCACCTTCCCCCCGGAGGGGAAGGAGCAAGGCACGAGAAGGACACAGTCATGCAACGTCGAGAACTCCTGAAGATCATGGCCGCTGCACCGCTCGCAGGCTCGGCCGGTCAGCTGATGGCGGCGCCCGCGGCCGAAGGCGCCAAGCTGCTGGTGGTGTTCTTGCGCGGTGCCTACGACTGCGCCAGCCTGCTGGTGCCAACGTCGAGCGACTTCTACTACACCTCGCGGCCCAACATCGCGATCGCGCGGCCCGGCGAGGCCAACGGCGCGCTGCCGCTCGATGGCCAATGGGGTCTGCACCCGGCGCTCGCGCGGAGCGTGCTGCCGCTGTATCAGCAAAAGCAGGCCGCCTTCATCGCCTTTGCCGGCACCGACGACCTCACGCGAAGCCATTTCGAAACGCAGGATTCCATCGAGCTCGGCCAGGAGCTCGGCAAGCGGCGCGACTACAGCTCGGGCTTTCTCAACCGGCTTGCAGCCGTGCTCGGAGCCGGGCCGCTGGCCAGCGTGTCGCCCATGTCTTTCACCAACCAACTGCCGATCGTGATGCGTGGCCAGGCCAAGGCGGCCAATATGGCCCTGTCGGGCAACGCACGCCCGTCGATCGACACGCGGCAGAGCGAGGTGATTGCCGCGATGTACCGAAACACCACGCTCGCGCAGCCCGTGGCCGAAGGTTTTCAGGTGCAAGGCGAGGTGCTGCGCGCCATGCAGGCCGAGATGGACGCCGCCAGCCGCAGCGCCATGACGCCCAAGGGCTTCGAACTCGTTGCGCGCCGCATGGCGCGGCTCATGCGGGATCGCTTCGACATCGGCTTTGTCGACGTGGGCGGCTGGGACACGCATGTGGGGCAGGGCGCGGCCGCAGGCTACCTCGCCAACCGCTTCGAGGAACTGGGCCGCGGCGTGGCCGGCTTCGCTGAAGAGATGGGCGAGGGGGCCTGGCGCAACACCGTGGTGGTGGTCATCAGCGAGTTCGGCCGCACCTTCCGCGAGAACGGCAACCGTGGCACCGATCACGGGCATGGCAGCGTCTATTGGGTGCTCGGCGGCGGACTCTCGGCAGAGGCCGGCGGGCGCATCGTGGGCGAGCGGCAGGAAGTGACGCAGGCCACGCTGTTCCAGAACCGCGACTATCCGGTGCTCAACGAATACCGCGCGGTGTTTGGCGGGCTGTTCAAGCGGATGTACGGCCTCTCGCCGGCACAGCTCGCGCGGGTGTTCGACGGTGTGGCGCCGAAAGATCTGCAGCTGGTTTAGCTGCTCGGAGCATCCGGCACGCCGGCCCTCGGGACCGTCGAGAATCGGCGCATGCCTCACGCCGTCTCCCTTCTTCGCGCCGCGCGCCTGGCGCGAAGCGCCAAACCCTTTCTTGCCCGCGGTGGCTTCAAGCGCGAGCGCTGCGCGGGCTGCCGCCTGGTGCCCAGCCACTGCATGTGCACTGTGCGCCCTTCGGTGACAACGCGCGCGGGGGTGTGTCTGCTGATGGCCGACATCGAGCCGCTCAAGCCCACCAACACCGGGTGGCTGGTCGCCGACGTGGTGGCCGATACCTTCGCCTTCGGCTGGGCCCGCACCGAAACCGATCCCGCACTGCTGGCGCTGTTGAACGATCCGCAGTGGCAGCCATACGTGGTGTTCCCGGGGCAATATGCGGCGCCCGAGCGCGTAGTCCTGACCGTTCCCGCGCCCGAACCGAACGGCAGTGGCACCGCGAAACGCCCACTCTTCATCCTGTTCGACGCGACATGGGCCGAGGCACGCAAGATGTTTCGCAGAAGCCCCTACCTCGACCGGCTGCCGGTGTTGAGCCTGCAGCCGGAGCGGATCACGCAATACGAGCTGCGCAACTCCGGCCGCGACGACCACTTCTGCACCAGCGAGGTGGCCGCGATGTGCATGAGCCTGGCAGGCGAGCATGTTGCTGAACAGACGTTGTATGCCTATCTGGTGGTGTTCACGCACCACTATCTGCGCGCGAAGAACCAGCAGCCCGTGGCGTGGGGTGATGCTGCGCATCAGCGGCTGCGCGAAGTGTCCGCACCGCGGTGCGCCTCGGCCATGACCCCGCCGCCGATATGACCCCCGGCTTGGCGAGACAATGGTCGGCATCGACACATCAAGAGACCTTTCGCATGACGACGCTTAGGCAAATTCTCGGCACCGAACTCCCCCTCATCCAGGCCCCGATGGCCGGCATTCAGGGCAGCGCGATGGCCATCGCGGTCAGCAATGCAGGCGGGCTCGGCTCGCTGCCATGCGCCATGCTGAGCCCCGATGCCATGCGCAGCGAATTGGCGGCCATTCGCGCCGGAACCCACAAGCCCTACAACGTCAATTTCTTCTGCCACACGTCGCCGGAGCCGAGTGCGGAACGAGAGGCGAAGTGGCGTGCTGCCCTGGCACCGTACTACGCCGAATTCGGCATCGATGCGGCCGGCATTCCCACCGGCCCGGGCCGCAATCCCTTCAGCGCCGAGGTAGCCAACCTGCTGGCCGAGTTCAAGCCGCCAGTGGTGAGCTTTCATTTCGGGCTGCCATCCGAGGCGCTGCTCGCGCAGGTGCGCAGCTGGGGTTCGAAGGTTCTCGCGTCGGCCACCACGGTGGAAGAAGCCGTATGGCTTGAAGCGCACGGTGCCGATGCGGTCATTGCACAGGGCCTGGAAGCGGGCGGTCACCGAGGCCATTTTCTTTCGCACGACCTGACGAAGCAGCTCGGCACTTTTGCGCTGTTGCCGCAAGTGGTGCGCGCCGTGAAGCTGCCGGTGATCGCAGCGGGCGGCATCGCGGATGCGAATGGCGTTGCCGCGGCGATGGCGTTGGGGGCTGCGGGCGTGCAGATTGGCACCGCTTACATGCTGACGCCGGAAGCCACGACGTCCGCGATCCACCGCGCGGCGCTCAAGAGCGATGCCGCGCGCCACACCGCGCTCACCAATCTGTTCACGGGCCGGCCGGCGCGCGGCATCGTGAACCGTGTGATGCGCGAGCTGGGTCCGATCGGTTCTGCGGCGCCTGAATTTCCACTCGCCACTTCGGCCATCGCCCCGCTGCGCGCCAAGGCCGAGGCAGTGGGCAGTGGCGATTTTTCTCCGTTGTGGTCGGGCCAGAACGCGACGGGATGCCGCGAAGTGTCTTCGGCCGAGGTGACCCAGGCGCTCGCGCAGGGCTTTCAAGCATCCCTGTGAATCACCCATGACCCAACTCCACCTGCCATTCAAATTCCAGGCGCACGGCGCCCAGGCCGATGTCCGAGAGCCGTGGCTGCTGGTGCTCATGCATGGCGTGGGCAGCAACGAACAGGACCTGTTCGGCCTCGCTCGGCTCATGCCGCCGCAGTTTCACGTATTGAGCCTGCGTGCGCCGTATGTGCTTTCGCCCGATGCCTATGCGTGGTTCGAATTCCAGGTGCTGGCCGATGGCGAGCGGCGCATCAATGAAGAGCAGGAGCGCGAAAGCCGCTTCCTGGTCGGCGAGATGATCGTCTTGGCGGCGCAGCAGCTGGGTGTGCCGCCGGAGCGCGTGGTGGTCGGCGGCTTCAGCCAGGGCGGCATCATGGCACTGTCGCTGTTGCTCACCCAGCCCGCCAAGGTGCGCGCCGCAATGGTGTGGCACAGCCGGCTGCTGCCGCAGGTGGTGCCGCACATCGCACCGGCCGAAGCCTTCGAAGGCAAGGCGCTATGGGTGAGCCATGGCAGCGCGGACAACGTGATTCCGCCGAGCGCTGCGCAAGCCACCCGCGAGCTGGCGCGCGGCCTGCCGCTGGCGCTCTCCGGCGGAGATTTTCCGGGCGGGCACGAGATCCGGCCGGTGGAGCTGCAGGGCGCGATGGCCTGGCTGCATTCGCTTACAGCGGGCGCGCCGTAGGGGCTGAACTTTTCTCGTAGTTGGCGCGTCACAGGGCGTTACGAGGACGTGGCCGTGGTGCGGGCACTGTTGATGCACCATAGCTGCTCGCCTCCCATTGCAATCCTCCCAAAAGGAAACTGCCTCCATGTCCGACAGAGACACGCCCGAAATCCGCGAAGTGCCCGAGCTGCGCGATGCACCCACGTACAACAGGCCGCGCCGCGAGTCGTCGACCGGAACCCTCATCGTCATCGTGCTGCTGGCGATTGCCGCCGCATTCCTTGGCTGGCGCTGGTACCAGCAGCAACAACGACTGCACGTGGAGCCGGTACCACCCGTGGCCACCACCGCGCCCAACGACGGGCCTGCGCCAGCACCGGTGCCGCCGCCAGTGCCCGAATCGCTGGAGCCGCAGAACCCGATCGATGCGATCGCGCTGCCCGCTTCGGGGTTGCCCACGGTCGCGGATTCGGATACGCGCGTGATGAAGGCGCTGGTCGACCTGATGGGCAGCAAGAACGTAGCCGACTTCCTGCAGTTCGAAGGCATCGTGCGCCGCACCGTTGCCACCGTCGACAACATGCCGCGGGAGCAGTCGCCCGCGAGCACATGGCCCGTGCAGCCCACCCGGCAGCGCTTCACCACCGCAGGCAAGGGCGAGGCGCAGACCATCGCGCCCGCCAATGCCGCGCGCTACACGCCTATCGTGCAGCTGGCCGAATCGATCAATCCGGCCAAGGCGGCCAAGACCTACGCGCAGCTGTATCCGCTGTTTCAGAAATCTTATGAAGAGCTCGGCTTTCCGGGGCGCTACTTCAATGACCGGCTCATTGCCGTGATCGACCATCTGCTGCAGGCGCCCGAGCCGAGCGGCCCGGTGCAGGTTCGCCTCGTCGAGGTGAAGGGCAAGGTGTCGCCGCAGCGGCCGTGGGTGCGCTACGAGTACGCCGATCCGCAGCTCGAAGCGCTCTCGTCCGGCCAGAAGATCATGGTGCGCATGGGGCTGGAGAACGAGCGAAGGATGAAGGCCAGCTTGCGCGGCTTCCGCGAGCAGATCGCCACCGGCGAGATGCTGAAGAAGAGGCAGCAGCAGCGCTGATCCACCCCCTCCTGTGCCTGCGCCTTGTAGGCGCGGGCCGATTGCGTGCGGCGCGGATGGCGTGGATGATCTGCCGACCCGACAGAGCGATCCCCCAAAGACATCGAGGACACCCGTATGAACCTGATGAGCGTCGATCTCTACCAGAGTGCCACTGACCCAACCAAATTCCTGGCGCTTCCAACGGGCACCGATCCCACCGAGCTCATGGGGCCGATGACCTTCGACCAGGACTACGCGCAAGTCGTCAAATACCGGGAGGCCTTCGAGTTCGACCCGTCGGAAAATTACGCCGGAGCCAATGCCGCCAAGATCGCAGCGGACATCCTGACCACCAAGTGGTCGATGTATCGCCGCGAAACCTAAGCGACAAACGGTGCGTAGCAGGGCGGCGCGCAGCGGCCCGTTCTCAGAGGCGCTTCAGGCCTCTTCGGTTTCCGTGTAGTCGCCCACGGGCACGCAGCTGCAGAACAGGTTGCGGTCGCCATACACGTTGTCGACACGGCCGATCGGCGGCCAGTACTTGGCTTGCTTGAGTTCAGCCAGCGGGAAGGCACCCAGCTCGCGTGAATAGGGATGAGCCCATTCCGTTCCGAGCAGGCTGGCCGCCGTGTGCGGCGCATGCTTCAGCGGGTTGTCGTCTTTCGGCCAGACGCCTTCTTCCACGCGGCGGATTTCGCCGCGAATGGCAATCATCGCGTCGATGAATCGATCGAGCTCGGCCAGCGGCTCGCTCTCGGTCGGCTCGACCATCAGCGTGCCGGGCACCGGGAAGCTCAGCGTGGGCGCATGAAAGCCGTAGTCGATCAGGCGCTTGGCCACGTCTTCGGCGGTGACGCCGCTCGTGTCCTTGAGTGGGCGCAGGTCGAGGATGCACTCGTGCGCGACGTGGCCGTTGGGGCTCGCGTACAGCGTGGGGTAGTGGTCCTTGAGGCGGGCGCTGATGTAGTTGGCACTCAGGATCGCGATTTCGGTCGCCGCCTGCAGGCCCTTGGCGCCCATCATGCGGCAGTACATCCAGCTGATCGGCAGCACGGCCGCATTGCCCAGCGGTGCGGCCGAGACAGCGCCAACGCCGTTCGATGCAATGCCGCCCGTCGCATGGCCAGGCAGGTAGGGCACGAGGTCTTCGACCACGCACACCGGGCCCACGCCCGGGCCGCCGCCGCCGTGCGGAATGCAGAAGGTCTTGTGCAGGTTCAGGTGGCTCACGTCGCCACCGAACTCGCCCGGCGCGGCCACGCCGACCAGCGCGTTCATGTTGGCGCCATCGACGTACACGCGCCCGCCATGCTCATGCACCAGTTCGCAGAGTTCCTTCACGCGGGTTTCGAACACGCCATGCGTGCTCGGGTAGGTGATCATCACGGCCGCGAGCTTGTCGCTGTGCTTCTCACAGGCGAACTTCAGGTCGTCCATGTCGACGTTGCCCTGCGCGTCGCAGGCCGTCACCACGACCTGCAGTCCCACCATCTGCGCGCTGGCCGGGTTGGTGCCGTGCGCCGACGATGGAATGAGGCAGATGTTGCGATGGCCCTGGCCATTGGCTTCGTGGAAGGACTTGATGGCCAGCAGGCCCGCGTATTCGCCCTGCGAACCCGCGTTGGGCTGCAGGCTGATGCCCGCATAGCCCGTGGCTTCGCAGAGCCAGGCGCGCAGCTGCGCATCGAGCTGCGCGTAGCCCACCAGCTGCTCGGCCGGCGCAAAGGGATGGATATTCGCGAACTCGGGCCAGGTGATCGGAATCATCTCGCTGGTCGCGTTGAGCTTCATCGTGCAGCTGCCGAGCGGAATCATGCTGCGGTCGAGCGCCAGGTCCTTATCCGACAAGCTGCGGATGTAGCGCAGCATGGCCGTCTCGCTCTTGTGCGTGTTGAACACCGGATGCGTGAGAAACGCGCTGGTGCGGCGCAGGTCTTCGGGCAGGCGCGGCGCGGTGTTGGCCAGGTCGTCGAAGCGTGGCATTGGCGTACCGGTGGGGACGAACAGCGCCCACAGCGTCTCGATGTCGGCGCGTGTAGTGGTTTCGTCGAGCGAAATGCCCAGGTGCTGCTGCAGCCGCTGGCGCAGGTTGACACCCGCGGCCTGCGCGCGCTCGATGATTTTCGGCGTGTCTTCGCCGGTGCGGATGGTCAGCGAATCGAAGGCCGTGCCGTTGATCGGCTCGCGGCCCATTTGCGCAAGGCCTTGCGCCAGGATGGCCGTGAGTGCAGCCACGCGCTGCGCGATGCGCGTGAGGCCATCGGGGCCGTGGTACACGGCGTACATGCTGGCCACGACGGCCGGCAGCACTTGCGCGGTACAGATGTTGGAGGTGGCCTTCTCGCGGCGGATGTGCTGTTCGCGCGTCTGCAGCGCAAGGCGGTAGGCGGGCTGGCCGTGGGTGTCGACGCTCACGCCGACCAGGCGGCCTGGCAGCGAACGCTTGAACTCGTCGCGGCAGGCCAGGTAGGCCGCGTGCGGACCGCCGTTGCACAGCGGCATGCCGAAGCGCTGCGTGGTGCCGCAGACGATGTCGGCGTCCCATTCGCCGGGTGGGGCGAGCAGCGTCAGCGCCAGCAGGTCGGCGGCCACGCAGAAGGCAGCGTCGCATTGGTGCGCATGGCCCGCTAGCGGGCGCAAGTCGTGCACGTGGCCGGTGGTGGCGGGGTACTGCGCGAGCACGCCGAAGAATTCGCAGCTCGTCATCAGGTGCGGCAGCGTCTCGGAGACGGTGCTGACCTTGACCTCGATGCCCAGGGGCGCGGCGCGCGTCTTGATGACTTCGATGGTCTGCGGATGGCAGTCGCCCGACACCAGGAACACGTTGCTCTTGCTTTTCACGCTGCGCTTGGCAAGCGTCATGGCCTCGGCCGCGGCCGTGGCTTCGTCGAGCATCGATGCGTTCGCGATGGCCATGCCCGTGAGGTCGCACACCATGGTCTGGAAGTTGAGCAGGGCTTCCATGCGGCCCTGCGAAATCTCGGCCTGGTAGGGCGTGTAGGCCGTGTACCAGGCGGGGTTCTCGAGCACGTTGCGCAAGATCACGCCCGGCGTGTGCGTGCCGTAGTAGCCCTGGCCGATGAAGCTCTTGAACACCTTGTTCTTGGCCGCGATGGCCTTCAGCTCGGCCAGCGCATCGGCCTCGGTGATGGCGGCCGGCAGCCGCATCGGCTTGGCGCGGCGAATGGCCGCAGGCACGATGCCGTCGATGAGTTCCGCGCGCGTTTCCGAACCGATCACCGGCAGCATGCGCGCCTCGTCCGCCGCATCGATGCCGATGTGGCGGGCGAGGAATTCTTCGGCGTTCTCCAGTTGTTGCAAGGAGGGAAAGGCGGAAATCGGCATGGCGGTGAAGGATCGGGAATGAGGAAGGGCAGCTTGCGAACTCGGTGGATCAGGACTCGGCAGCGAACTTGTCGTAGCTGGCGGCGTCCAGCAATGCATCGAGCTGCGCGGGTTCGCTGAGCTTGACCTTGAAGAACCAGCCGGCGGCCAGCGGGTCGGTGTTGGCGAGCGAAGGATCGGCGCGCAGGGCTTCGTTCACTTCGGTGATTTCGCCGGACACGGGCATGAACACATCGGCCGCGGCCTTGACCGATTCGACGACACCTGCCACTTCGCCCTGGGCAAAGGTCTTGCCCACCTCAGGCAGGTCGACGAACACCACGTCGCCCAGCGCGTCCTGCGCATGCACGGTGATGCCGACAGTCGCTGCACTGCCTTCGGCCGAGACCCACTCGTGGTCCTTGGTGTACTTGATGCTCATGAAAAAACTCCTCGTGGAAAAAATTGATGATGGCGCAGGGGCTAGCCGCGGTAGTAGCGGGTGGGCACGAAGGGCAGGGTCGAGACTTCCATCGGAACCGGCTTGCCGCGCACGATGGCCTGCACGCGCGTACCGGCTTCTGAAAATGCGGTGGCCACGTAGCCCATGGCGATCGGTCGGTCGGCCGTGGGGCCGAGCAGGCCGCTCGTGACAAAGCCGATGTCGTGGCCTTCGAACGACTGCAGCACCGTGCCGTCGCGCACCGGAATGCGCTCCAGTGCCACGAGGCCCACGCGCCGGCGCTTCAGCGTGTCGTGGTCGGTGCGGCCCGCAGCGCCGGCCGTGGCGGCCGCGAGCTGGGCCAAAACCTTGGCCGCACCCGGAAATCCGCCTTCGCGCGCGCCGCCGGTGCGGCGCACCTTCTGGATGGCCCAGTTGAGCGAGGCCTCGACGGGCGTGGTGGTGGTGTCGATGTCGTTGCCGTAGAGGCAGAGCCCGGCTTCCAGGCGCAGCGAATTGCGCGCGCCCAGGCCGACGGGCTTGACCTCAGGCTGGGCCAGCAGCAGGCGGGCGAGCGCGTCGGCATCCTTGCCGGCCACCGAGATCTCGAAGCCGTCTTCGCCGGTGTAGCCGCTGCGGGTGGCAAAGGCGGGGATGCCGCCGATCTGCACCGCGCCGCCGGTCATGAAGACGAAGCGCTCGATGCCGGGTGACAGCCGAGCCAGCACCGTGGCCGCCTGCGGCCCCTGCAGCGCGAGCAGCGCGTGGTCGGGCATGGGCTGCACATCGCAGCGCGCGCCGATCTTCTGCTGGATGTGGGCCAGGTCGGCCACCTTGCAGGCGCCGTTGACGATCACGAAGATCGACCCGTGCCCTTCGTTGAAGAACATCAGGTCGTCGAGGATGCCGCCTTCGTCATTCAGCAGCAGGCCGTAGCGCTGCTTGCCGGGCGCGAGGTCGATCACGTCGACGGGCATCAGGGTTTCGAAGGCGGCCGCGGCGTCTGGGCCCACCAGGCGCAGCTGGCCCATGTGCGAAATGTCGAACAACCCGGCGGCATCGCGCGTGTGCTTGTGCTCGGCCATGAGGCCGGCGGGGTACTGCACCGGCATCGAATAGCCGGCAAACGGCACCATGCGGGCGCCCAGCTCCACGTGCAGGTCGTGCAGGGGCGTCTTGAGCAATTGGGCGTCGGATGATGAAGCGGAAGCGGCCACGGGGCACTCCAAAGGGGCAGTCGAATTCCATGGCGCAAGCCATGGGCCACCCCTGCTGTCCGCTTTACCTGAGAGATTCGCCCCACGATCGGGGTTTGCTCCTTCGGTGGGCTGCCGCATCGCGTTGATGCGGGCGACAGCCTCTCTCCAGCAAGGAAACGCCGGCATCCGCCAGCGCCTTGTCAGTCCTTTTGCCTGAGCGTTCGGGAAACCCCTGCGCCTTCGGCGGCCTCGCATGGCGAAGCTCTCTCCTGACCCTGGCGAGTGTAGTGGATCGCGGCGCCCCGGTCCCCCGCGACGAGCGTTGCGGGCTCAGTGGACGGTTTCGGAGGCGAGCGGAAGTAACCTCTCGATACGCTCGCGCAGCGATTCGGCCCGTTCGGCGCCGGCGGTTTTCTCGACCTCGGTGAGCATCAGCGCGGCAATCGTCAGCATGGCGTCGCGGTCGCGGGCTTCGCGCAGTGCGTCGCGCATCTGCATCGCAAACCTGGGGTCGCGCCGCACGAACATGCGTTCGCAAATGTCGAACAGGAACATGCGCGTGGTGGCCAGGGAGCGCTTGCCGTCGAAATGGTCGGCGGCGGTCGCGGCCTGGGCCGGTTCGGCCGCGCGGTCCATGGCCGCCGCCTGGGCGGTTGGCACGGGAGTGGGCGCGGGGGTGGCTTGGGGATAGTGCAGGTAGCCGCGGCTCATCAAGGCCTGCAATGCCTGCTCGGCTTCGCTGCGGTTTGCGAACAGCGGGCTGAAATCGGTCAGCGAGCGCCGGCCGTCGGCCATCAGCAGCAACGCGCGTTCGCGCTGGCTGAGCGTGCGTTGGCCGCTTTGGAGTTCGTCGCGTGCCTTGTCGGTCTTGGTGGGAAACATGGCGCAACAGCTTTTCGGAAAATCGAGAGCTGCAGCATCGTTGCAAGAGGTGACATTTTCGTGAAACCTTTGCATTACAGACCGGTAAACAAAAAAGCGGGCAGCCTGGTGAAGGCTGCCCGCTGTCTTGTCGATACCGCGCCGTCTACTTGGCGTAAACCAGGTCGCGCAGTGCCAGCGATATCCACGGCACGTAGGTGATCACCATCAGGCAGGCCAGGATCACTAGCACGAACGGCACCAGGTACGTCACGATCCGGTCGAGCGAAATGCGCGCCACCGTGCAGGCCGCGAACAGGTTCACGCCGAAGGGCGGAGTGATCATGCCGAGCGCGAGGTTCACCACCATGATGAGCCCGAAGTGCACCGGGTCGATGCCGAAGTGCACGGCCACCGGTGCGAGGATGGGCGCGAGCACGATGATGGCCGCGCTGGTTTCGATGAACATGCCGATGATGAACAGCGCCGCGTTCACGCCCAAAAGGAACATCGCGGGCGATTTCAGCACTTCTTGCAGCCAGTGGCCGATGGCGTCGGGCACACCCGCACGCGTGATCAGGAACGCGAAGAGGCCCGCGTTGGCGATGATGAACATGATCACCGCCGACGACAGCACCGACTTGCGAAGGATCAGGTACAGATCTTTCGGCTTGATCTCGCGGTAGATCACCACGCCCACCACCAACGCATAGAACACCGCCACCGCCGAGGCTTCGGTCGGCGTGAAGATGCCGCCGTAGATGCCGCCCAAAATGATGACCGGCATGAGCAGTGCCCAGCCCGCCTGCCACGCCGCTTTGCCGAAAGGCATGCGGCCCTCGCCGTCGTTCTTGCCCCAGCCCCGCCACTTGCAGTAGACCCAGACGAACAGCATCAGCGCCAGGCTGATGAGAATGCCGGGGCCGAAGCCCGCAATGAAGAGCTCGCCGATCGAAACCTCGGCGCTCACGCCGTACAGGATCATCGGGATCGAGGGCGGGATGATCACGCCCAGCTCGGCGCTCGTGGCCTGCAGCGCTGCCGCGTATGCGGTGGGATAGCCGTGCTTGATGAGCGCCGGAATCAGAATGGCGCCAATGGCAAAGGTGGTTGCCACCGACGAGCCCGACACCGCCGCAAAGATCATGCAGGTAAGCACGCAGGTCATGGGCAGGCCGCCCTGCACGCCGCCCACGATGCTCTTGGCAAACTCGACCAGGCGGCGAGAGATGCCGCCGGTTTCCATCAGGTTGCCGGCCAGGATGAAAAACGGAATCGCCGCCAGCGGAAACTTGTTGATCGAGTTGAACATCTCCTTCACGGAAATGAGCATGTTGACGTTGGCCACCTGGATACCCAGGATCGACGCGAGTCCGATGGACACGGCCACCGAAACCGACAGTGCAAAACACAGCACCATCGTTGCAACCATGACTGGTGTCATGATGTAGCCCCCACGTTCGGCACTTCGTGTCCTCGCTGCCCCCCAAGGGGGCCGTTCGCTTGCTTGGGGCGGCCCGGCGCGGCGCTCATTGCGCGGTCTCCAGTTCGAGCCGCTTCGGATCGAGAAAATTACCAACGATGCCGAACAGGCAGAAGACAGCGCCGACCGGCAGCGCCAGGTAAGACCACATCATCGACAGGCTTTCGAGTCCGGCCATCGACTGCACGCGGCCGCGCATCGCATAGTCCCAACCCCACCACAGAATGACCAGCATCAGTGCCAGCGCTGCAATGCTGACCACGGCGTCGAGCACGCGCTTGATGCTGGGCGGGCTCCAACGGTAGAGCACGTCAACGCTCACCATCGCGCCCTGTCTGAAGGCCATCGGAATGCCGAGGAACACCATCCAGATCAGGCTCATGCGGATCAGGATCTCGCTCCACTCAGCGGGTTGTTCGAGCACGAACCGCGTGACGATCTGGAACACGCCCAGACCGGAGGCAATGACCAGCATCACGCAGGCGGCGATCATCGAGAAGCCGGTGGTCCAGCGCTCGATGCCGAGAAATTTTTCTTTCATCTGCACCTGTCTTCAAAACAAAAAAAGCCCGCCGGACCAATCCGGGCGGGCGGGAGCGTGCCGTCAAAGGGACGGCAGCCGGTTCACTTGTACTCGCGGATCTTGTCGAGGTTGGCTTTGCCGAAGTCCTTTTCGAACTGCGCGTTCACCGGTGCCAGCGCAGCCACGAACTTCGACTTATCAACGTTGTCGATCACGGTCATGCCCTTGGCGCGCAGGTCGGCGACGCCCTTGGCATCGTCTTCATCCACGCGGGCGCGGTTGGCCTTGGTGCCTTCTTTTGCGGCCTCGAGGAAGGCCTGCTTGTCGGCGGCGCTGAGCTTGTCGAACGACGCCTTGTTCATCAGGAAGATGCAGGGCGAGTAGACGTGGCCGGTGAGCGACAGGTGCTTTTGCACCTGGTCGAACTTGGCTGCGATGATGACGGAGAGCGGATTTTCCTGGCCGTCGACCGTGCCTTGCTGCAATGCGGTGAACACTTCGGGGAAGGCCATCGGCGTGGTGACGATGCCGAAGCTCTTGTAGGCCGCGATATGCACCGGGTTTTCCATGGTGCGCATCTTCAGGCCCTTGAGGTCTTCGGGGCCCTTCACGTCGCGCTTGCTGTTGGTCATGTGGCGGAAGCCGTTTTCCGCCCAGGCCAGCGCCTTGAATCCCTTGGCGTCGAACTTGGTCAACAGGTCCTGGCCGATGGGGCCGTCGAGCACGGCACGTGCGTGTGCCTTGTCGCGGAACAGGAACGGCACGTCGAGGATCTTCGTCTCCGGCACGAAGTTGGGCACCGGTCCGGTGGAAGAGAGCGCCAGCTCCTGGGTGCCGAGCTGCACGGCCTCGATCGACTCGCGCTCGCCGCCCAGCGCGCCGTTGTAGAAGGTCTGGACCTTGTAGCGGCCGCCGGTGCGCTTCTCGACTTCCTTGGCAAAGACGTCGATCGCGACGCCCTGGTGCGAGTTCTGCGCGGTCGAAATGCTGATCTTCATGGTGGTCTGCGCAAAAGCGGCGCAGGCCATGCCCATGCCCAGAACCAGGCCAGCGGCCAGTCGGGTCAATTTCATTGTGTTGTCTCCAGAGAAAAGAAGGCGCGAAGCAAAAGCCAAAAAAGGCACCCCCGCGGATAGCCGCTTGACTATGCCGTAACCGGAAGCTTCACGGCGTCGGGATTTTCACGGACGTATTCGCGAATAACCGTCTCGAAATCGGCATCTGCCGAAAGCCCCAGGCGTTTGGCGCGCGCGGTTTCGATGCGCCCGGGCCAGGTTTTCACGATGCGCTGAATGGCGGGATCGGGCGTGCGGTCGAGCAGGTCGGTGGCGGCCTTGCCGGCCACGCGCTCGAGCGCGGCGGCCATTTCGCCAACCGTGGTCGAAAGCGAAGGCAGATTGAGCGCCGTGCGCGGGCCCCATTCGGCGTCGCTGGCCTCTGCGGCGCGGAGAATGCTTTCGACAGTGCGAGCCGGCGATGCAATGGCCACGGGCGTTTCGTCGGGCACCGGGCAGGCGGCGCGAATGCCCGCGAGAGGCTCGCGGATCATTCCGCTGAAAAAGCCCGATGCCGCGCCGTTGGGCTTGCCGGGACGCACGCTCACCGTCATCAGCCGCACGCTGCGGCCGCGGATGAAGCCTTTGCGCGTGTAGTCGGCAACCAGTTGCTCGCCGATGAATTTCTGGATGCCATAGCTCGTCTGCGGCGTCGGCAGCGTGTGGTCTTCGATCACCGGCGGCAACGGCTGTTCGGGCGAATGGCCGAACACTGCGAGCGAGCTGGCAAACACCACCAGCGGCCGCGTGCCCACGGCGCGCGCCTTTTCGAGCAGCGCCTGCGTGGCGGCAAAGTTGCTACGCATGCCCAGGTCGAAGTCGGCCTCGCATTCGCCGCTCACCGCTGCGGCCAGATGAAAGATGGCGTCGGCTTCGCGCCAGAGCGCCGCATCGGGCGCTGCCAGTTGTTCGTTCAGGTCGCCGAGTGCGCTGGCAACGCGTGCGTCGGCCGCAAGATCTGACGGCGGCAGGGCGCGGTCGACCAGCGTGATGCGCGAAATGGCCCGGGGCGGTGCACCCGCGAGCGAAAGCTGTCCCTGCTTCAGCAGCGTTCGGGCAAGGCGTGCGCCCACAAAGCCGGCGCCGCCAGTGATGACGATCTGCATGTGTCTTGTCTCCTTCTGCAACGAGGATAGCGCAGCACAACCCGGCTCAGGCGACACTCGCGGCTCGCGAAATCAAGGAACCGGACGACCGGAAAACGATGAACCTGCGATTCGTTGAAGCCTTTCACTGGGCCGTGGCGCTCAAGAGCGTCACCCGTGCGGCCGAGAAGCTGCACATCACGCAGTCGGCGCTCTCCAGCCGCATTGCCGCGCTCGAGCGTGAGTTGGGCGTGCTGCTGCTCGACCGGCGCGACAAGCAGTTCCGCCTCACGGTGGCGGGGCAGCGCTTTCATGCCTTTGCGCAGAAGCTGCTCGAAATGCAGATGCACATCAAGGCCGAGATGGGTTCGGGCGCGGTGCGTGAGGCCGTGCTGCGCGTGGGCGCCATCGAATCGGTGGTGCACAGCTGGCTCACCGGCTGGCTCAAGCACATGCAGGCGACGCACCCGGACTTCGAGCTGGAGCTCACCGTCGAAACCACGCCAGTGCTGGTCGACCAACTCCAGCGAGGCAAGCAGGACCTGGTGTTTGCCGCGCTGCCTGCCGCCGGCGACGGGGTGCGCACGCGGGCCGTGCCGCCGATGCCCATGTGTTTCGTCGGCCACCGCGAGCTGCACCTTAAGCGGCGCTACCGCCTGCCGGACCTGCTCTCGCTCGACCTGCTGACCTTTCAGCGCGGCTCGCAGCCGCACGTGGCGCTGCTCGAGCTGTTCCGCGAAGCCGGCAGCCCGCCGCCGCGCGTGCATGCGATCTCGTCGATTTCGGCGATGGCGCAGCTGGTGGAGGCGGGCTTCGGCGTGGCCACGCTGCCGCGCGCGGTGGTCGAGCCGCTGGCGCGGCGCCTGCCGCTGCGCGTGCTGCCCTGCGACGACACGCTGGAGCCCTTGCCCATCTACGCGAGCTACCGCGACGACCCGTCGTCCCCGCTGCCGGAGGCCGCGCTGAGCTCCGCCGTGGTGCATGCGTCGCACCGCCCGGGTTCATCGAAAAAATCGATGAGTTGAGAAAGAAACTTTGCGTTGGCGTTTGTGAGCGCGGATTCCCACAATCCGGCGCATCACACCACAGCGATGCATCGGGCATCGGAAACGCCAAATGTCGAACTCTCCATCCTTCGAAGAACAGCCGGGCCCTGGCAGCAGCGCGCAGGCTGTGCGCCAGGCCTGCCGCAGCGGTGCGCTCCGCACCCACACCAGCGGGCTCGCGAGCGCCCACGCTCAGGGCAATCTCGTGATCCTGCCGCGGGTGCACGCCGCCGATTTCCTGCGCTTCTGCCAGGCCAACCCCAAGCCATGTCCGCTGCTCGGCGTGTCGGAGCCCGGTGACCCGGCGCTGCCGGCACTCGGCAAGGACATCGACATCCGCACCGACCTGCCGCGCTACCGCGTGTGGCAGGGCGGCGAACTGGTGGACGAACCCACCGACGTGCGCGACCTGTGGAGCGACGACCTGGTGAGCTTCGTGATCGGCTGTTCCTTCACTTTCGAGCATGCACTGATGGCCGAGGGCATCGCGCTGCGCCATGTGGCACAGGGCCGCAACGTGGCGATGTTCCGCACCTCGGTGGCCACCGCGCCGGCCGGTCCTTTCCGCGGTCCAATGGTGGTGACGATGCGACCGCTGCGCGCGGCCAATGCCATTCGCGCGGTGCAGATCTCGTCGCGTTTTCCGGCCGTGCACGGCGCGCCGGTGCACATCGGCGATCCGGCGCTGATCGGCATCCGCTCGCTCGCCGATCCCGACTACGGCGACGCGGTCGAGGTCATGCCTGACGAACTTCCCGTGTTCTGGGCCTGCGGCGTCACGCCCCAGGCCGCGCTGGCTGCCGCCAAGCTGCCGTTCGCCATCACGCATGCGCCGGGCTCGATGCTGGTGACCGACCTGTTGCATCACAGCCTGGCTGCGTTCTAGCCCGCCGATTTCCGAAACCCCCATTTCAATACCTGGAGACAACCATGAAGACCACCATCGACGCCACGCAGGCGGGCGACGGCGCACAGGCTGAAGGAAGCTGGCTGCGCACGCTCAACCCCAACGAGAAGCGCACGCTCACCGCATCGTTCAGCGGCTATGCGGTCGACGCCTTCGACTACTACACGCTGCCGCTGGTCACGCCCATCCTGCTGTCGCTGTGGGGCATGAGCAAGACCGAGGTGGGGCTGATCGGCACTGCCACGCTGGTGGCGTCCGCCTTCGGCGGTTGGATAGCGGGCATCCTGGCCGACAGGTACGGCCGCGTGCGCATCCTGCAGCTCACCATCCTGGTGTTCGCGATCTTCACCTTCGCATGCGGGCTGGCGCAAACGCCGGGGCAGTTGATGGTCGCCCGTACGCTGCAAGGCCTGGGCTTCGGCGGCGAATGGGCCGTGGGCTCGGTGCTCATCGCCGAGATGATCCGACCGGCCTACCGTGGCAAGGCGGTGGGCCTGGTGCAGAGCAGTTGGGCCATAGGGTGGGGGGCTGCGGTGCTGGTGTCGTTGGCGCTGTTCTCCTTCCTGCCGCCGGAGTATTCATGGCGCGTGATGTTCATGCTGGGTCTGTTGCCGGCGCTGCTGATCGTCTTCATCCGCCGCTCGATTCGCGACCCGGAGATCTATGTGCAAAGCCGCGCTGCCGTTGAACGCGGCGAGCGCAGCGGTAACTTTCTTGCGATCTTCAAGCCGGGCATGTTGCGCACCACCGTGCTCGCGAGCCTGCTGTTCACCGGCATGCAGGGCGGCTACTACGCGATCGGCGTCTGGCTGCCGACCTTTTTGAAGAACGAACGCCATCTCACGGTGCTGGGCTCGGGCGGTTATCAGTTCATGTTCATTGCCGGGGCTTTCATCGGCTACCTGTGCGGCGCCTACCTGTCGGACCGCCTCGGCCGCCGCCGCGCGTTCATGCTCTTTGCCGTGGGCGCCGGATCGCTGGTCTACGCCTACACGCTGCTGCCCATCACCGATGGATTGATGCTGCTGCTCGGCTTTCCGCTCGGCTTCTTCATGTCGGGCATCTTCAGCGGCGCGGGTGCTTTCCTCGCGGAGCTTTTCCCCAATGAACTGCGCGGCTCCGGACAGGGCTTTTGCTACAACTTCGGGCGCGGCATCGGCGCCACCTTTCCGGCGCTGGTCGGTGTCCTGAGCGACCGCATGCACCTTCCGCTGGGAACCGCCATCGGCATTTGCGCGGCGGTGGCCTATGCGATGGTGGTGGTGGTGGCGCTCTGTCTTCCAGAGACGCGTGGACGCGACCTGCGCCAGAACTGATCCAAGCGGGAACGAGCGGAAACGAGCGCTCGTACCGACGCAAGGAAATCCTCATGAAATTGCTATTGATTGCTGCCTTGTTCGCAGCGACGGTGACGCACGCCCAGACGCGCTGGCAACTGGCCACCGGCTACCGCGCCGAGTCGTTCCACACGCAGAACATCGTGTGGTTCGCAGGAGAGGTGGAACGGACCACGGCAGGTGCGCTGCGCATCGAGGTGCGGCCGAACAACACGCTGTTCAAGCTGGGCGACATTCGCCAGGCGGTGCAGGCAGGCCAGGTGCAGGCGGGCGAGACCATCATGAGCAGCCTGGTCGAGGCGATTCCGATCGCCGGCGCCGACGCCATTCCCTTCGTGGTGAGCAACTATGCCGATGCGAAGCGGCTGTGGGACCTGCAGCGCCCGCTGATCGACAAGCACTTTGCAGCGCGAGGATTGAAAGCGCTGTACGCCGTGCCTTGGCCGCCGCAGGGGTTGTACACAGTCGCGCCAATGCGATCGGCGGCCGACTTCAAGGGTATGCGCATGCGCACCTACAACCAGGCCACCGTGCGCATCGCCGAGATGCTGGGCGCCACGCCCGTGGATGTGCCGATGGTGGACGTCAAAAAGGCATTGGCCGGCGGCCAGCTGGACAGCATGATCACTTCGGCCGTGACCGGTGTGGAGAACCAGGTCTGGGGCCAGTTCCGGCATTACCACGAGATCAATGCCTGGTTCCCGAAGAACATCGTGTTCGTCAACCTGCAGGCGTTCGATGCACTTCAGCCCGCCGTCAAACAGGCGGTGCTGAATGCCGCCGGGGAGGCCGAGCTGCGTGGCTGGGCCATGAGCCAGGATGAGGCCGCCGGCTCCACCCGCAAGCTCAAGGCCGAGGGCATGCAGGTCGACCGCATTGCGCCCGGCTTTGAAGCCGAGCTTAAGCGACTGGGCGAGCGCTTCTCTCGTGAATGGGTGCGCTCGGTCGGCAATGAAGCCAACCTCATCTTCGTACCGTATTACTTCCAACGCTAGTTGCCATCCCAGTGCCTTGCCCGGCCGGCCCGGACAAGGAGGCATTCATTCAACATCACAAGCTGAAACACCATGCAAGACAACATCTCCCCCCCGCGCTGGCAGTTCTGGATCGACCGCGGCGGCACATTCACCGACCTGGTCGGCCGCGACCCCGAGGGCAAGCTGCACACGCTCAAGCTGCTGTCCGAGAACCCCGAACAATACAAGGACGCCGCCGTCGAAGGCATTCGTCGCCTGCTCAAGCTCAAGCCCGGCGAGCCCGTCACTCCCGAGCGTGTCGAGTGCGTGAAGATGGGCACCACGGTGGCGACTAACGCGCTCCTGGAGCGCAAGGGCGAGCCCACGGTGCTGGTCACCACGGCGGGCTTCCGCGATGCGCTGCGCATCGCCACGCAGGCCCGGCCGCGGCTGTTCGACCGCCGCATCGTGCTGCCCGAGCTGCTCTACGAACGCGTGATCGAGGCCGGCGAGCGCATGGACGCGCAAGGCGGCGTCGTGCAGCCGCTGGACGAAGCCGCACTGCGCATCGCGCTGCAAGAAGCCTTCGATGCCGGCCTGCGCGCCTGCGCCATCGTCTTCATGCATGGCTGGCGCTACACCGCGCACGAGCTCGCAGCCGAGCGCATCGCACGGGCCATCGGTTTCACGCAAGTGTCGGTGTCGCACAAGACCAGTCCGCTCATGAAGCTGGTGCCGCGCGGGGACACCACGGTGGTCGATGCCTACCTGAGCCCGATTTTGCGGCGCTACGTGGAACAGGTGTCGCGGCAGATGCCGGGCGTGCCGCTGTTCTTCATGCAGAGCTCGGGTGGGCTCACGCAGGCCGACCGCTTCCAGGGCAAGGACGCAATCCTTTCCGGCCCGGCGGGCGGCATCGTCGGCATGGTGCGCACCGCGCTGGATGCCGGCCATGCGCGCGTGATCGGCTTCGACATGGGCGGCACCTCCACCGACGTGTCGCACTACGCCGGCGAGTTCGAGCGTTCGTTCGAGACCCAGGTGGCCGGCGTGCGCATGCGCGCGCCGATGATGAGCATCCACACGGTGGCCGCGGGCGGCGGCTCGGTCATCGCCTTCGACGGCGCGCGGCTGCGCGTGGGGCCGGAGTCGGCCGGCGCCAACCCGGGGCCGGCGAGCTACCGGCGTGGCGGCCCGCTCACCACCACCGATGCGAACGTACTGCTCGGCAAGATCCAGCCTTCGCATTTTCCACGTGTGTTCGGTCCGAACGCCGACGAGCCGCTCGACCTGGCAGCGGCACGGAGCGGCTTCGACGCCATGGCGCGCCGCATGTCGGAAGCGACGAGCCGCCGCGTGAGCGCGGAAGAAGTGGCGAGCGGCGCGCTGCGCATCGCCGTCGCCAGCATGGCCAATGCCATCAAGCGCATTTCGGTGGCGCGCGGCTACGACGTCACGCAGTACACGCTGCAGTGCTTCGGTGGCGCGGGCGGCCAGCACGCCTGCCTGGTGGCCGATGCGCTGGGCATGGGCAGCATCTACCTGCATCCGCTGGCGGGCGTGCTCTCGGCCTTCGGCATGGGGCTGGCCGACCAGCTGGCGATGCGCGAGCTGGCGCTGGAGCGCAGGCTCGACGCGGAAGGGCTGGCCGCGGCGCGCGATGCCGCCGGCGCCCTCGCATTGCAGGCAAAAGGCGAGCTCCGCGAGCAGGGCGTGGCGGATGCGGTCATCGCCGTGGTGCACCGCGTGCAGCTTCGCTACGAAGGCACCGACACCGCACTGGCCTGCACGCTCCCCATGGCGGGCACGGTCAACCAAGCCATCGCCGCGATGCGCGACGAATTCGAAACTGGCTACCGCCGCCGCTTCGCCTTCCTGATGGCCGAGCGCGCACTGGTGATCGAGGCGGTGACGGTCGAAGCCGTGGGGGCCGGCGAGCGTGGCGCGCCACCGGCCGCGCAGGCCGACGTTTCCCTTAGTTCACCCGAGCCGCTGGCGGCCGTGCGGATGTATTGCGAAGCCGACGAAAAAGCCGCAGGCTGGCGCGACGCCGAGCTGTTCGACGAGGCGGCCCTCACGCCCGGCGCGGCCATCGACGGCCCGGCCATCCTCGCGGGCCGCAATGCCACCACGGTGATCGAGCCCGGCTGGCAGGCACGCACCACCGCTGCCGGCATCGAGCTGCACCGGGTGCGTCCGCGCGTGGCCACGCAGGCCATGGGCACCAGCGCCGACCCGGTGATGCTCGAGGTGTTCAACAACCTCTTCATGAACATCGCCGAGCAGATGGGCCTGCGGCTGCAGAACACGGCCTACTCGGTCAACATCAAGGAGCGGCTCGACTTTTCTTGCGCGCTGTTCGACGTGCAGGGCAACCTGATTGCCAACGCACCGCACATGCCGGTGCACCTGGGTTCGATGAGCGAGTCGATCAAGACCGTGATCGATGGCAACCCCGGCATGAAGCCTGGCGACGTCTTCGTGCTGAACGACCCCTACCACGGCGGCACGCACCTGCCCGACATCACGGTGGTGACGCCGGTCTACCTGGACGCAAGCGATGCGCGGCCTTCGTTCTACGTGGCGTCGCGCGGCCACCATGCCGACGTGGGCGGCATCACGCCGGGTTCGATGCCGCCGTTCTCCAGCACCATCGGCGACGAGGGCGTGCTGATCGACAACTTCAAGCTGGTGGAGGGCGGCCGCCTGCGCGAGGCGGAGCTGCGCGCGCTGCTGGGAAGTGGCGCGCATCCGTCGCGCAACATCGAGCAGAACCTGGCCGATCTGCGCGCGCAGATCGCTGCCAACGAGAAGGGCGTGCAGGAACTGCAGGCCATGGTGGCGCAGTTCGGCCGCGAGACCGTGGCCGCCTATATGGGCCACGTGCAGGACAACGCCGAGGAGTCGGTGCGGCGCGTGATCACGGCATTGAAGAACGGCGAGTTCACGCTGCCGCTGGACAATGGCGCGCAGATCCGCGTGCGGGTCACGGTCGATACAGTCGCGCGCTCGGCCAAGGTCGATTTCACCGGCACCAGCGCGCAGCTGGCCAACAACTTCAACGCGCCGCGCGCGATCACCATGGCGGCCGTGCTGTACGTGTTCCGCACGCTGGTGGACGACGACATTCCGCTCAACGCGGGCTGCCTGAAGCCGATCGAGGTGATCGTGCCGAATGGCTGCATGCTCAACCCGCTGCCGCCGGCCGCGGTGGTGGCGGGCAACGTCGAGACGTCGAGTTGCGTGACCAATGCACTCTATGGCGCATTGGGCGTCATGGCTGCCAGCCAGTGCACGATGAATAACTTCACCTTCGGCGACGGCGAGCACCAGTACTACGAAACCATCTCGGGCGGCTCTGGCGCCGGCCCCGGTTTCGACGGCACGAGCGTGGTGCAGACGCACATGACCAACTCGCGCCTGACCGACCCTGAGGTGCTCGAGTTCCGCTACCCGGTGCGGCTCGACAGCTATCGCCTGCGCACAGGTTCGGGTGGGGCAGGGCGCTGGCGTGGAGGCGACGGCGGCGTGCGGCGTGTTCGCTTCCTGGCGCCGATGACGGCATCGATTCTCAGCAATGGCCGGCTCTACGGTGCGTTCGGCGGCGCGGGTGGCGAGGCCGGTGCAGTGGGGATCAACCGCGTAGAGCGGTCTGACGGCACGGTGGAGTCGTTGGAGCACATCGGACAGGTGCAGATGCAGCCGGGCGACGTGTTTGTGATCGAGACACCCGGTGGGGGAGGGTGGGGCGAGAGCGTGGGCTGATCTTTAGTCCCTGTCGTTCAGGGCGCGATCCCGCCGACGGGGTGCCTTTCTCCGCGAATGTCCCCCGCCCTTCGGGCTCCTCCTTTATTTCGCTGCGCAAGGCACCCCGCCAGCGGGATCGTTGTTCAGAGCACTGGTTGATCAGCCAGTACAACGACCGCGCCCTGAACAACAGCGCCCTGAGCAAGCGCACAGACCGTGGCTTACATCCCCACGTAGTTAGGCCCGCCGCCCCCTTCAGGCGTAACCCACACGATGTTCTGCGTCGGGTCCTTGATGTCGCAGGTCTTGCAGTGCACGCAGTTCTGCGCATTGATCTGCAGGCGCTCCTTGCCGCCTTCGGTGGCGACGAACTCGTACACACCGGCTGGGCAGTAGCGGCTTTCAGGCCCCGCAAACTTCGACAGGTTGATGTTCACCGGAACCGTCGGATCCTTGAGCGTCAGGTGGGCCGGCTGCTGCTCCTCGTGGTTGGTGTTGCTGATGAACACGCTCGACAGCCGGTCGAAGGTGAGCTTGCCGTCCGGCTTCGGATAGACGATGGGCTTGCACTCCGCCGCGGGCTTGAGGTACAGGTGGTCGGGCTTGTGGCGGTGCAGGGTCCATGGAATGTGGCCCTTGAGCAGCCACTGCTCGATGCCGTTCATGAAGGTGGCAACGCCCAGGCCCTTCTTGAACCAGGCCTTGAAGTTGCGTGCCTTGTTCAGCTCCGTGTAGAGCCAGCTCTTTTCGAAGGCGGCCGGGTAGGCCGTGAGCTCGTCGTGCTGGCGTCCGGCCTGCACGGCGTCGTACGCGGCTTCGGCGGCCAGCATGCCGGTCTTGATGGCGGCGTGGCTGCCCTTGATGCGGCTCACGTTGAGATAGCCGGCTTCGCAGCCAACCAGCGCGCCGCCCGGGAACACCGTCTTGGGCAACGACATCAGGCCGCCGGCCGTGATGGCGCGCGCGCCATAGCCGATGCGCTTGGCCGGCTTGATACCCTTGGCTTCGTCGCCTTCCAGGTACCAGCGGATGTTGGGATGCAGCTTCCAGCGCTGCATTTCCTCGAACGGGCTCAGGTACGGGTTGCTGTAGTCCAGGCCGGTGATGAAGCCCATGGAAATCTTGTTGTCTTCCATGTGATAGAGAAAAGCGCCGCCGTAGGTGTCGCTCTTCATCGGCCAGCCGGCGGTATGCAGCACGAAGCCGGGCTGGTGCCGCTTGGGGTCGATTTCCCACACTTCCTTCACGCCCAGGCCATAGGTCTGGGGGTCCTTGCCTGCGTCCAGCTTGAACCTGGCGATCAGCTGGCGGCCCAGGTGGCCGCGCGCGCCCTCGGCAAACACGGTGTACTTGCCCAAGAGCTCCATGCCGAGCTGGAAGTTCTCGGTGGGTTCGCCGTCCTTGCCAACGCCCAGGTTGCCGGTGGCAACGCCGCGCACCGAGCCGTTCTCGTTGTAGAGCACTTCGGCCGCCGGGAAGCCGGGGAAGATCTCCACGCCCAGGTTCTCGGCCTGCTGCGCCAGCCACTTGGTGAAGTCGCTCAGGCTGATGATGTAGTTGCCGTGGTTCTGGAAGCAGGCCGGCAAAAAGGCGTTGGGGGTGCGCAGGCCCGACTTCTCGCCGAGGAACACCATCGCGTCATCGGTAACGGGCTGGTTCAGCGGGGCGCCCTGTTCCTTCCAGTCGGGCAGCAGCTCGTTGAGGGCGCGCGGGTCCATGATGGCGCCCGAGAGAATGTGCGCGCCGGGCTCGGAGCCCTTCTCGAGCACCACGACCGAGATTTCCTTTCCGTGGTGGGCGGCCAGCTGCTTGAGCCGGATGGCGGTCGAGAGGCCGGCCGGGCCGCCGCCGACGACCACCACGTCATATTCCATGGATTCGCGGGGGCCGAACTGGGCGAGGATTTCGTCGTGGGTCATGTGGGTCTCGTCGATAATGATTTGAGGCTCGGACGCTTCGAGGGCGCGAAACATTTTATGTGGAGTGCGGGACGTCGCCTCGGCGACTCCGCAACGGCTCAACAGGACCCTCTTTCATGGCTTACAGCATCGACCTTTCGGGCCGCGTGGCCTTCGTCACCGGCGCTTCCAGCGGGCTGGGCGCTCAGTTTGCCAAGACGCTGGCGCGCGCAGGCGCCGCGGTGGTGCTGGCGAGCCGCCGGGTCGAAAAACTCAAGGAGCTGCGCGCACGCATCGAGGGCGAGGGCGGCGATGCTCACGTGGTCGAGCTCGACGTGACCGACATCGGCAGCATCAGGGCCGCCGTGGCGCGCGCCGAGACCGAGGTGGGCCCGATCGACGTCCTGGTCAACAACTCGGGCGTGAGCACCACCCAGCGCCTGCAGGACGTCACGCCCGACGATTACGACTACATCTTCGACACCAACGTGAAGGGCTCCTTCTTCGTCGCGCAAGAGGTGGGCAAGCGCATGCTGGCGCGCGCCGACGGCTCGGCGCCGGGCACCTACATCGGCGGACGCATCATCAACATTGCCTCGGTGGCGGCGCTCAAGGTCATGCCGCAGATTGGCACCTATTGCATGAGCAAGGCTGCGGTGGTGCAGATGACCAAGGCCATGGCACTCGAGTGGGGCCGCTTCGGCATCAATGTGAACGCGCTGTGCCCCGGCTACATCACGACCGAACTCAACGAGGACCACTGGCTTTCCGAAGGGGGCGCCAAGCTCGTGAACATGCTGCCGCGCAAGCGCGTGGGCAAGCCCGAAGACCTGGACGGCCTGATTGTGTTGCTGGCCAGCGGGCAGAGCCATTTCGTGAACGGCGCGGTGATTGCCGCGGATGACGGCTTCGCGCTTTGATCTTTCCATCTCAGCAGACCCACCGATGCGAATCGAAATCCCCGAAAAGAAGAAGCTCGTGTACGAAATGTCCATCCCCATCCGCTGGGGCGACATGGATGCCATGGGCCATCTCAACAACGGCACCTACTTTCGCTACCTGGAAACCGCGCGCATCGACTGGATGCACTCCATTGGCTTCGAGCCCGAGCCCGGCGGCGAAGGCATGGTGATCGTCAATGCCTTCTGCAATTTCTATCGCCAGATCGAATATCCGGGCGACGTGCTGCTCAAGAAGTACGTGAGCGACCCGGGCCGCACCACCTTCGAGAGCTGGGCCACCATGGCGCGTGCCGATGCACCCGACGTCGTCTGCGCGGCGGGTGGAGCGACCACGATCTGGGTCGATTTTCCGAAGCAGAAGGCGCTGGCCTTGCCCGACTGGCTGCGAACGCTGGTGAGCGACTGAGCTGCCCGCGCCTAGGTCCGGGCGCGGCGTTTCAGGCAGGCCGCAGCACGATGCGCGCCTCGAACCCGCTGGCGGCCCCTGCCGGCGGCGAGGCCAGTTCGAGTTTCGCGTTGTGCTTTTCGACGATGGTGCCCACGATCGACAGGCCGAGTCCGTAGCCCGCTCGGTCGGAGCTGTGCCGCACGTGGCGCTGCTGCAGCGTGGCGAGCTGCTCCGCGCTGACACCGGGGCCGAAGTCGCGCACGGCGAGCGTGCAGGGCGCCATCACCTCGATCACCACGCGGCCGCTGCCGCCGTAGTGCAGGGCGTTTTCCACCAGGTTGCGCAACGCGATGGCCAGCGCATCGACGTCGCCCGATGCCACTGGCGCGACGGCGTCGGGCACCTTGAGCGCCAGGCGCTCGCTGATCTCCGGGTCTTTCCAGAATTCTTGCACCACCGCACCCGCAAGCTGCACCAGATTGACCTGCGAGCGCGCAAGCGACGCACCCGATTCGGCACGCGAGAGCTGGAGCAGCTTCTCGGTGCGGTGGCTGAGAATCTGCAGCGCGTCGAGGGCGGCCTGCACGTCGTTGCGCCGCAGGTCGTGCTCGAGCGCCGTCTGCAGCCGCAGCCGTGCCGCGGCCAGTGGCGTTCGCAGTTCGTGGGCCGCGTTGGCGGCCAGCGCGCGCTCCACGTCCAGTGACTGCGACAGGCGCTCCAGCAGGCTGTTGACGTGGTCGCCCACCGAGCGCAGCTCGCGCGGCAGGCCGGGCAGCGTGATGGGCCGCAGGTCGGTGCCGCTGCGCTTCTGGATTTCGCCCGCAAGCTCTTGCAGCACGCGCAGTTCGGTGCGCGCCACGTTGCGCAGCACCAGCGCGAGGAGAGGCAGCACTGCGCCCAGTGGAATGATCAGGCCATAGAGCGTGCGATTGAGCGCGGTGCGCCGCTCGTCGAGCGGATCGGCCACCTGGAAGTAGAGGCCGCGCACGGGGTGCCGCACGGTGTAGACGCGCCAGGTCTGGTTGTTGGCAAAGCCGGAGGCCAGCGGCACGTCGAAGGCCCCGTTGGATGCCTCGGCCGAGCGCAGCAGCACATGCTCGTGGATGTCCACGATCTGGTAGTTCACGGCGTCTTCCGAGAACAGCTGCTTGGGCGCGACCATCGGCAGGGCCGAAGGCGTGCCGTTCTGCTGCAGCTTGTCGAGTTCCTGCACCGCCATGTCGAACATGCGGTGCGACACCTCGGCCAGTTCGTTGTCGAAGTTGTGGTTGATTTCGCGGTCCACATACCAGACCACGGCCAGCACGCACAGCATCCACACGCCTCCGACCCAGACGATCAGCGTGCGAGTCAGGCGGCCGGCCAGGGTGTCGGGGCCGGTCTGTTTTGCGAAAACTGCACTCATTCGTCGTCGTCTGCCGAAGTCGACAGGCGATAGCCGAGGCCGCGCAATGTCTGAATGTGGCTCTTGCCCAGCTTGCGCCGCAGCCGGCTGATGAACACCTCGAGCGTGTTGCTGTCGGCCTCGTCGCCGAAGCCGTAGAGCGCGTCGGCCAGGTTCTCGCGGGTGTGGATGCGCTCGGGCCGCGTGGCCATGACGCGCAGCAGGGCCCATTCTTTCTGGGTCAGGACCACCGGGTTCCCGTCCTTGCGGACCTGGTCATGAGCCAGGTCGATCTCCAGCGTGCCGAGTTGCAGCACCGGCGCAGTGCCGGCGCTGCGCCGCCGCTCGACCGCTCGCAGCCGCGCCAGCAGCTCGGCCGGGTCATAGGGCTTGATGAGGTAGTCGTCGGCGCCAGCGTCGAGCCCGCGGATGCGGTCGGTGACCTGGTCGCGCGCGGTCAGCACGATGACGATGGGGGGCTCGCGCAGCGCGCGCACCTGCGGCAGCAGCGAGAGGCCGTCGCCGTCACCCAGGTGCAGGTCGAGCAGCACGGCGGCGTACTGCACCGCATGCAGGGCACCCCGGGCCTCGGCGAGGCTGGACGCCACGTCGACAACGAAAGCCTTCGCAAGCAGATAGCTGCAGACGGCGTCTGCCAACGCACTGTCATCTTCGACGAGCAATATGCGCACGCGAGGTCATCTTTCTTCAAAAAACCGAGTCTAGCGCCGACGGCAGGGCGGTCCGGGAGCACGTCAGCTTTCGTTCAGGCCCGCTTCAGGCTTGGTTCAGCCCAGGAAAGTAGGCTCGCGAGGTTTCCCAGACTTGTATTTCCGCCTGTTTCCCGCCCATGACGCGTGTCCCGAATCTGCCGGTTGCTTCGAATCTTCGCCTGGGGGCGCTGACCCTCCTGGCCTTGGTGCTCCTGCTGGCGTGGGACGCCACCGGCGGCGACCTCGCCCTGGCGCGGCTCGCGGGTACGCCCATGGGCTTTCCCTGGCGCGACAACGCTTTTCTGGTCCATGTGATGCATGAAAGCGCCAAGAACCTGAGCTGGCTGTTCGTGATTGCGCTGTTCGCCGGCATTCGCTGGCCGCTGGGCGTGTTGCGGCGGCTGCCGGTGCGCGGACGGGTGCAGCTGGCCTTCACCGTACTGCTCTCGGTGCTTGCGGTCAGCGTGCTCAAGCATGCGAGCCACACGAGCTGCCCGTGGGACCTGAAGGAATTCGGCGGCGTGGCAAGCCACGTGTCGCATTGGGCGTGGAAGGTCTACGACGGCGGCGCGGGCGGGTGTTTTCCGGCCGGCCACGCCTCGGCCGCGTTCGCCTATGCGGGCGGCTATTTTGTGCTGCGCCGGGTGGCGCCGCGCGCCGCGCTCGTGTGGCTCGGCGTATCGCTGGCTGCGGGCCTGGCGCTGGGGCTGTCGCAGCAGCTGCGCGGCGCGCACTACATGAGCCACACGCTTTGGACGGCGTGGATCTGCTGGGTGGCGGGCTTTGCCATCGATCTGGTTGCCGCACCGCGCGCCTCCGGTTTGCCAGCGGCCCGACCTGCTGCCCAGCATGCAGGCCCTTGATGTCGCGCTGTTCGAACTGATCAACGCAAGCGCCGCGGCGCCGGCGTGGAGCATTCATTTCGCGCGCTTTGTCTCCGATGTGCTGCCCGCCCTGTTGGGCGCGGCCATTCTCTGCGGCGGCCTGATCGACCGGCGCCTGCGCTATGCCTGCTTCACAGCGCTGGTGAGCGTGATTGCCGTCTGGCTCTTCGTGAACGTGTTTCGCTCGGTCATGCCGTTTCACCGGCCCGCGTTCTACGGCCTGGGCATCCAGTGGGCGCCGCAGGGCGCCCGGCCGGGCTTCCCCAGCCTGCATGCCGCGTGCACCTTCGCGGCGGCGTTCTCGCTGTGGTGCCTGCCCTGGCGCACACCGATGCGCGCGGCGCTGGTGCTGGCTGCGGTGGTCGGATGGAGCCGGGTGCTCCTGGGGCTGCACTTTCCATTCGACGTGGTCGTTGGCGCCATGCTCGCCGCCGTGGTCTCCATCATGGTGGAGCGCGGCGTCAGCCGGCCGCTGAACCTGGCGCTCAGGGCCTACATGCGGCCCAGGCTGAGGGCAAGAAGGGCGCGAGCCTGAACGCCGGCTGAACGCGCAATTCAGGCTTCCTTCAGTTGCGCTTCCTACAGTAGGCGCATGTCATTTTCGCGAATCGAACCCGCGCCCGCGCGCCGCATGGGTCCGTCGGCGGCCAGTCTGCCGTATCTGGAGCCTGCGCGCGCGCTCTGGGCGCGTTTCGACCTGTGGCTCACGCAGCCGCGCTCGGCTCAAAAGATCGTCGTCTGGCTGGCCATCTACATGGCCGCGGCCGCCAACTGGCCGCTGTGGAACGAGCTGGCGCGCATCGGCGGCGCGCCCAGCACCTACTTGCCCACCATCGCGGCCATGGCGGTGCTCATGGTGTGCGCCACGGTGGCGCTGCTGTCCTTCACCGCCTGGTCGCGCTGGATGAAGCCGCTGTGGTTCGCGGTGGTGCTGCTGGCGGCCTTTGTGCAGCATTACATGCTCGAGTACCGCGTGGTGATGGACCCGACCATGATCGCCAACGTGCTGCAGACCGACCCGAACGAGGCGCGCGATCTGATGAGCTGGCGCATGGCCTTTCACGTGCTGCTGGTGATGCTGCTCCCGGCCCTGGCGCTCTGGCGAATGCGCATCATGCCGATGCGCTTCGTCGCCAAGCTCTGGCGCAATGCCGCGCTGCTCTTGCTGGCCCTGGCCGTTGCTCTGGTGGCCGCCGTGTCGATGAACCGGCAGCTTGCGCCGCTCATGCGCAACAACATTCACCTGCGCTACATGATGAACCCGGTGGCCAGCCTGTATTCGGCCGGCTCCGTGCTCATCAAGCCGATGTTCAAGCGCAGCCGCAAGCTGATTCCCATCACCGCCGGAACCACGCTGGGCGCAAGCTATGCCGGCCAAGCGCGTCCGCCGATGTTCGTCATGGTGGTAGGCGAGACGGCCCGGGCCGACCACTTCGGCCTCAACGGCTATGCGCGCGACACCACGCCCGAGCTGGCCGCGCGCGGCGTGCTGAGCTACCGTGACGTGCATTCGTGCGGCACCAATACGCTGGCCTCCGTGCCTTGCATGTTCTCGCCCCTCGGCAAGCAGGGCTACGAATCGCGCAAGGACGACTACGAGAACCTGGTCGACGTGCTCCAGGCTGCGGGGTTGGCGGTGCTATGGCTCGACAACCAGGCCGGCTGCAAGGACGTCTGCACGCGCATTCCGAATGCCTCTGCATTCGATACCCTTTCACCGGCGCAGAAGAGCGCACTGTGCGACGGCGAGGAATGCCTGGACGACGTGATGCTCAAGGGACTCGACGAGCGCATTGCGGCGCTGCCGGCCGAGCGCCGCGCCAAGGGCGTGGTGCTGGTCATGCACCAGATGGGCAGCCACGGGCCGGCCTACTACAAGCGTTCTGCGCCTGACGTGAAGCGCTTCCTGCCCGAGTGCAAGACCAACGCGCTGGCCGAATGCGGCCATGCGGAGCTGCAGAACGTGTATGACAACTCGATTGCCCAGACCGACCGTTTCCTGGCCCAGACCATCGACTGGCTCAAGGCACAGTCGAACCAGTACGACCCGGCCTTGCTCTACGTGAGCGACCACGGCGAATCGCTTGGCGAGTACGGCCTGTTTCTGCACGGCGTGCCCTACAGCTTTGCACCGGAGGCGCAGAAGCACGTGCCCATGGTCACCTGGTTCAGCGACGGCATGAGCCAGCGCCGCAAGCTCTCGCGCCCGTGCATGGAGGCGGGGCTCGATACGCCGCTAACGCACGACAACCTCTTTCACACCGTGCTGGGGTTGATGGACGTGGGCAATTCCACCTACAAGCCCGCGCTGGACGCGCTCGCGTCCTGCCGCAACAAGACCTGAAGCCGCGGCCGTCCTCTACTTCTTCTCGCGGGGCAGCCGTCCCATCAGAAAGAACTCTGGGTTCGGTTGCATGCCGCTGAAGCTCGCAAGCCGGTTGCTGAGGCCGAAGAAGGCGGTGATCGAGGCAATGTCCCAGACGTCTTCATCGTCGAAGCCGTGGACATGCAATGCGGTGAAGTCCGCATCGTCGATCTCGTGCGAGCGGTCGCAGACCTTCATTGCAAAGTCGAGCATCGCGCGCTGGCGTGGCGTGATGTCGGCCTTGCGGTAGTTCACCGCCACCTGGTCGGCCACCAGCGGCTTCTTCTCGTAGATGCGCAGCAGCGCGCCATGCGCCACCACGCAGTAGAGGCACTGGTTGGCCGCGCTCGTGGTCGTCACGATCATCTCGCGGTCGCCCTTGGTGAGCGAACCTTCCTCTTTCAGCATCAGCGCGTCGTGGTACGCGAAGAAGGCGCGCCACTCGGCCGGGCGGCGCGCGAGCGCAAGAAAAACGTTGGGCACGAAGCCGGCTTTTTCCTGCACCGCAAGAATCGCGGTGCGGATGTCTTCCGGCAGGTCTTTCAGTTCGGCAAGAGGGTAGCGGTCGGCCATTTTTCGTCTCCTGGGTGGAATGCCAGAAACGATCATAGGCAACCGCAGTCCCTGGCCCTGCGCCAGGGCTTCTGCGCCTACTTCAGCGCCTTGCCTTGCGCCGCACCCAGGGGGGTGTGCAGCTGCGAAGCCACCCACTGCCCCGCGTTGTCGTCGCGACCCTGCAGCAGGTAGCGCGTGTCGGGCTTGCCGTAGTTCTGCACCGCCATGGCCGAGAACTTGCCGATGTCGGTCTTCGGGTCGCGCAGGCGGTTCACGATCAGCACCTTCTTCGTGTCGGCAAAGTCGGCCATCATGTTCTGGTCGCCTTCGCTGTCGCCGGCAATGAAGCTCGGGCCGTAGCCGTATTTGCTGACCAGGAAGCGCTGGATGTTCTTGGTCTTGCCGGGGCCTTGGGTCTGGTCATAGCCACGGCGAAACTCGGGCTGGATCACGCCGTTGGCGTCGCGCTCCAGTTCCATGGCCAGCACGCGTTCGGGCGGGTTGTTGTAGCCGAAGGCGGGGTTCGACGAGATTTCCTTAATCACGTCGACGAAGGACGCCGAGCACACCCACACGTCGAAGCCCGCGTTGCGGAAGACGGCATAAAGCTCCTGCATTTCGGGCTGCAGGCGAAGGCCGTTCTTCCAACTGACCGAAACCACGCCCGCCTGGCCCGGCAGCGCGGCCGGCGAGGTCCACTTGACCTTGGCCACGGGCTCCTTCAATTGCCACGCCACCGTCTCGGCCGTGAGCTTGCGCACCTGCGCCTCGGTCATGCCGACAAAGAGGTAGGTCACCCAGGGGTAGGCCGTGTCGTGGTCGAAGGTGTCGCCGATCGCTTCGTAGAGGTAGCGCACCTTGGTGGTGAAGGCGATGTAGTGCGGGTTCAGCTTCACCGCGGCCAGGGGCTGGCTGCCCTTGAGGCCGCTGTAGTTTTGGTAGAGCCAGGTGTAGCTGGCCACGATGTCGGGCACCAGGAGGTCGATGTTGACGGGCTTGCCGGCTGCGTTGTTGTGCGCGGGCAGGAAGTCCTTCTTCGGGATGTTCTTGCGCAGCGCCACTTCGAGCTGCGCGGGCGTGGCGCCGAACACCAGGTTCTCGAGCTGGTAGATCAGCGAGGCTTCCTCGATGTCGAGGAACACGCTGGTGTTGTCCCAGTCGAACACCACGTAAGGCGGCTTCGCGGAGCTGTAGCCGGGGCTCGTCTTGCCGAGGCTGGCAATCAGGCCTTCGATCTGTGCCCGGTTGAACGCGTCCCAGTGGCCGGGCGACAGCGTGGTGGACGCGGTGGGAGCCAGGCTGGCGCAGCCCGTGGCGGCAAGTGCGGCGGCGAGCGGCGTGAGAAGAAGCAGGCGTCGTTGCATGGGTTTCCTGTTGTTGTGCGCGTTGATGGAAAGCAGAGCGTAAAGAGCGCTCGTGACACTTCGAGAGGGACCTACGCATCAGCCATGCCAGCCCCGGCATCGGGCTGCCCAAGCCCTAGGCACGGATGCGTTCGTACTGCTGTTCGATGAAGGCCGCCACGCGGCGCACGAGTTCACGCCCGCCGCCGGACGCTTCGACGCTGGCGGTGGCCTGCACGGAAACCGTCTCTTCGATTCGGCGGATGATTTCGTCCGCCTCTGCGGCCGCCAAGCCGAAATGAGGCGCCGCCCTTCGCGCGAGTTCGAGGCTCGACGCATGCTGCCCCGGAAAGACGGCGAGCTCCTGGTAGCCCGTGTGGCCGCCTAGCTGCATGACCAGATCGAAGGCCGGCGCCAAACGCCAGCGGCCGTCTGCCTGCCGCAAGGCGCCGTGGTTCTTGACGTGGTCGTCGCTGTTGCCCACGGCCAGGTTGAACACCAGGCGGTGAAACAGTTCGGCCAGGTCTTCCTGCGGCCGCGCCGAGATGCGCCGCAGCAGCTGCGCCAGTTCGACGTAGCTGCCGCGGCTGGAGTCATACGGCACATCGAGCAGCGCCGAGGCCGAGAGGTAGTGAAGGCGCTGCTCGTCGTTCACGGGGCCGGTGCGGTCGAAACGCTCCACCAGCAAGGCGTGGCCGGATGCCAGGGGTTGCAGCAGGAACGCAGGCACGTGAATGCCGCAGGCGCTGGCCAGCCAGAGGGTGGCCGCCTCGATCACCTCCACATCGTGGTCGTCGCCGCGGGACGAAAATTTGGCGATAAAGCGCCGGCCCTCGTGCGCAAACGCCGCCTTGGGGCGTGCGCCGCCCAGGCTGCCGCCGCGCAGCAGCCGGTGCATGTCGGGCCCAATCTCCATGCCCGCTTCGACACGGTGGGACGCTTCGGCGAGTTCCTCGAGCGACCAGAGCATGGAGGGCGGTTCCTCGCTCCGGATGGGCAGGGCCTCGGCGAACACCATCGCGCCGATGCGGTCCTCGTTGGTCAACAGCAGCGCGTCGATGTCGGACAGCGGCCTGCCGTGGCGGATTTCGAGGACCTTGCGCCCCCAGCTGTCGGGCAGGGCATCGCGCAGCGTGAGTGGCATGGCGCCGCCGTCCCGGATGCGCTGCTCCGCAAGCACGAAGGCGGCGTCGCGCAGCGGCAGGTGCTCGGGGTTGAGCGGCAAAGCCGCGGAGTCGTCGAGGTAGCGTCTGCCGTAGGCGAATTCGCCCGATTCCACGACGCCGCGGCGAACCAGCTTCATCAGGCCTGCGGCCTGCACATCGTCGCCTGTGTGGCGCGCGAGCCCGACATAGATGCGGCGTTCGTTCGGAGACTCGTCAGAATTCACGCTCGTCCTCCGCGATCACCCCGGCCGGTGGCCGGGCAGCGGACCTGCGGACACGGCGCCCGGCTGCCAGGCCCGCGGGTGCTGGCGCCAATGCGTCAAGCGAATCAATCTCGCCGAAGAGCCACAGTGCGTGGGCGAGCAAGCCGATGCTGGTGCCGGGCCTGCCCGATTCGAGCGAGCGCAAGGTGGTCGGCGAGCACAGCAGGCGTTCGGCAGCTTCTGCAATCGTCCAGCCGCGATGAACGCGGTGCGCACGAAGGCGTAAGCCGAGATTTCTCAACGGCTCAGTGGTCTGCTGGGGCAGGGCGGAAAGGCTGTTGCCGCTTCTTGGCATCAATAAAATTGCTATTAAACGGGTTAATAACCATTCTATTGACTAATTCCGCGAAAGGAAAGCCAGCTACCCTGGCAAGGAGGACGCCGGGCGGCCCGTCTCGAGCACCGCGAGATCGCTCTCGTCCTTGAGCTCGACGCCGGTCAGCCCCCTTTGCAGTGCCTCCCGCATCAGCCAAGCCAGCTTGAACGCGGCGGCTTCGCAGGGCAGGCCTTCGGGGCGCACGTTGGAGATGCAGTTGCGCTCGGCATCGTGCCGGCCACGCTTGGGCGAATGGGTCAGGTAGATGCCGAGGCTGTCGGGCGAGCTGAGCCCCGGGCGTTCGCCGATCAGCATGACCGAGAGAGCGGCGCCGAACAGTTCGCCCACCTCGTCGGCCAACGCTACACGCGCCTGCGTGGCGATGACGACGGGGGCAAAGCGCGTCTCGGCCGGCAGATGCGAGCGCAGCGCAGCCAGCAGGGGTGCGGCATGGCGTGCCACGGCCAGCGAGGACAGGCCATCGCTGATGACGAGGCAGACGTCGCAACCGGGGCTCCCAATCGCTCGCAGGCGCTCCGCGTCGGCGGGGTCGAGTTGGCGGCCAAGGTCGGGGCGCCGCAGGTAAGTAGTGCGGTCCTCGGCGCGGCTGCGCGCCCGCATCACCTGCCAATTCTGTGCTTGCAGCGCGGCCTCGAGCGCGTCGACGTCGAGTGCCGCATGAATGGCGTCGCGCGCCATGGCATGCGCCCAGCCGAAGCGCAGCGTCTCGTCGGTCGGCATGCCCGCACCGGCGCGGCCCAGCGCCAGCCGTGCGGGAGTGGCCGCACGCCACTGCGCCCAAGGGTTCGGCGTGACGGGGTTGTTGTCGCTGCTCATTGCCCGAGTGCGGTCAGCCCGCTCATGTCCGCCAGCAGGCGGTTGGCCGAGGGCGGCGCAAGCTGCCCCGCCGCACCGGTGATCTGCATGCGCTGCAGCCAGGCCTCGAATTCGGGTGCGCGCTTCAGGCCCAGCGTCTGCCGCAAGAACAGCGCGTCGTGGAACGAGGTGCTCTGGTAGTTGAGCATCACGTCGTCGGCGCCCGGGACGCCCATGATGAAGTTGATGCCCGCGGTGCCGAGCAGCACGAGCAGGTTGTCCATGTCGTCTTGGTCGGCTTCGGCATGGTTGGTGTAGCAGATGTCGCAACCGAGGGGCAGGCCCAGCAGCTTGCCGCAGCAGTGGTCTTCGAGCCCGGCACGGATGATCTGCTTGCCGTCGAAAAGATATTCGGGCCCGATGAAGCCGACTACGGTGTTGATGAGCAGCGGCTTGTAGCGGCGGGCCAGCGCATAGGCGCGTACCTCGCAGGTCTGCTGGTCGACACCGAAGTTGGCGTTCGCCGACAGCGCGCTACCCTGGCCGGTCTCGAAATACATGACGTTGTTGCCAACGGTGCCCCGGTTCAGTGCCAGCGCCGCGGCATAGGCCTCGTCGAGCAGCTCGGGCGTGATGCCGAAAGAGAGGTTTGCCTTTTCGGTGCCCGCGATCGACTGAAACACCAGGTCGATCGGCGCGCCCGCTTCGGCGAGCTTGAGCGTGTTGGTCACGTGCGTGAGCACGCAGCTTTGCGTGGGAATCTCGAAGCGCTGGATCACTTCGTCCAGCATGTGCAGCAGCCGGCCCAGCACCTGCATGCTGTCTGACACCGGGTTGAGGCCGATCACCGCGTCGCCCGCGCCATAGAGCAGCCCGTCGAGCGTGGAGGCCGCCACGCCGCGCAGATCGTCGGTCGGGTGGTTGGGCTGCAGGCGCACGGCCAAGTGGCCGGGCAGGCCGATGGTGTCGCGAAACCGCGTGACCACACTGCACTTTTTGGCGACCGACACGAGGTCCTGGTTGCGCATGAGCTTGGACACGGCCGCCACCATTTCGGGCGTAAGGCCAGGCGCCAGCGCCGTCAGCGTCTCGGTAGTGGCCTGCTCCGACAGCAGCCAGTTGCGGAAGTCGCCCACCGTGAGGTGCGACACCGGCGCAAAAGCCTGTGCGTCGTGGCTGTCGATGATGAGGCGCGTGATGTTGTCGCTCTCGTAGGGAATCAGCGCTTCCGTCAGGAACTGCTTGAGCGGCGTCTCGGCCAGCACGTGGCGCGCCGCCATGCGCTGCTGCGCCGTGGCCGCACCGATCTCCGCGAGGTAGTCGCCCGAGCGCGCCGGGCTGGCCACGGCCATGACCTGCTTCAGGTCGTCGAAGGCGAAGACCTGGCCGGCGATGGTGGTGCGATAGCGCATCGTTCTTTCAGGCGACCGGAGGCGAGGAAAGCATCTCGTCAGGCGCCGCCGCCTTGCGTTGTGCAGAGGTCAAGAGAAAGTAGCCGTAGGCGGCCGCCATCAGCACCAGGAACAGCAGCGTGAGCATGGCGTTGAACCACACCATGGCGCCGAGGCAGACCACGCCGAGCCCGAGCGCAATGGCCGGAAACACCGGATAGAACGGCGCGCGGTAGGTGCGCAGCAGGTCGGGCTCGCTCCTGCGCAGCTTGAAGAGCGCCGCCATCGAGATCAGGTACATCACGATGGCGCCGAGAACCGCCATGGTCACGATGTTGGCGGTGAGCGTCTGGCCGCCGAACTGCACCCATTCGTCGCTGAAGATGGCCACCACGCCGATCACGCCGCCGGCCAGCAAGGCGCGATGCGGTGTGTCGAAGCGCGGGCTCAGGCCCGCGAAGTAGCGCGGCAGGTAGCCCGCGCGCGCCAGCGCGAAGATCTGGCGCGAGTAGCCCATGATGATGCCGTGGAACGAGGCAATCAGCCCGAAGAGGCCGATCCACACCAGCATGTGCAGCCAGCCGCTGTTGTCGCCCACCACGGCCTTCATGGCCTGCGGCAGCGGGTCGTTGATGTTGGCGAGCTTGCGCCAGTCGCCCACGCCGCCGGCGAAGATCATCACGCCGAAGGCCAGCACCACCAGCGTGATGATGCCCGTGGTGTAGGCGATGGGAATGGTGCGGTGCGGATCGCGCGCTTCCTCCGCCGCCATGGCCGCGCCCTCGATGGCCAGGAAGAACCAGATCGCGAAGGGGATCGATGCGAAGATGCCCGAAATGGCCGCGCCGTTGAGCACGTTGCCGCCGGCCCAACCGTTGGCGACGAAGTTGGCCATCGACCAGCCCGGCGTGACCACGCCCATGAACACGAACAGCTCGAAGATCGCGAGCACCGTCACGAAGAGTTCGAACGCCGCCGCAATGCCCACCCCGATCCAGTTGAGCCCGATGAAGATCATGTAGGCACCCAGCGCGAACCACTTCGGGTTGATGCCGGGGAACTGCACGTTGAGGTACGCGCCGATTGCGAGCGCAATCGCCGGCGGTGCAAATACGAACTCGACCAGCGTCGCAAAGCCCGCCACGAAGCCGCCGGTCGGCCCGAAGGCGCGTCGTGCATAGGCAAAGGGGCCGCCCGCATGCGGAATGGCGGTGGACAGCTCGGTGAAGCTGAAGATGAAGGTGGTGTACATCGTGGCCACCAGCACCGTGGCGACCAGGAAGCCGAGCGTGCCGGCCGTGTTCCAGCCGTAGCTCCAACCAAAGTACTCACCCGATATGACCAGGCCCACCGCAATGCCCCAGAGCTGGACCGGGCCGAGCACTTTCTTCAGGTGACCGGTGCCGGCCGGAGCAGCGATGGCGGCCGGTGTCGCTTCGATGGACTGCATGGGGCTTCCTCTCTTTTGGCGGATGTTGACAGTGCACATGCAGCAAAGCAAGGGCTGTTCCACCGCTGGCCATAATCATGCTTTCCCCCATTCTTCCGAGGTATTCCAGTGAAGTCCTTTTCTTCTTCGTCGATCTTCTGCGCTGCTTTCTTGTCCGTGTGCGCCGTGTCCACCGCGTGGGCTCAGTCCGCGCCCGTCACCACGCCAAGCGGCCTCGTCTACCAGTCGCTGAAAGAGGGCACCGGCGCATCGCCTGCGGCGACCGACGTGGTCAAGGTGCACTACCGCGGCACCTTCCCCGACAGCGGCAAGGAATTCGACAGCTCCTACAGCCGCGGCGAGCCGACCGAGTTTCCGCTCAACGGCGTGATCCCTTGCTGGACCGAGGGCGTGCAGAAGATGAAGCCGGGCGGCAAGGCCAAGCTGACCTGCCCGCCGGCCATTGCCTACGGTGCGCGCGGCGCGGGCGGGGTGATTCCGCCGAACGCCACGCTCAACTTCGAAGTCGAGCTGGTGTCCGTCAAGAAGCGCTGATCGCCCAGCGTGTCCGAGTGAAGCTCAACCTGGCTGGTACTGGAACAGCCAGGTTTCAGTGAGCGTCTTGTCACCGGTCTTCAGGTAGAGCCGCATGTCGATGGGCTCGTTGCCTTCGGGCGTGAAGTCGAACTGCGCGCGCCAGTGGCCGGGCACGCCGTTGGGCACGGCTTCGGCAAAGACATAGGAGAACTTGCCGCGCGGCGCAGTCAGCACCAGCTCTGGCTTCACGCCGAAGGGCACGGTGGTGAGCGGCTGGCCGATGAATTCGACCATGAATTTGCGCACGCCCGGCGGGCGCGGCTGGCCCGGCTGCCCGCCGCGCCCGATGCGCGTGGCCACGCACCGTGCGAGCGGCGAGGGAAAGGGCTCTTGGTCGGTCCAGTGCAGGCGGTATTGCAGGCTGTAGCTCGCGCCCGCCTTCGCATCGGCCTTGGGCACCCAGAAGGCGACGATGTTGTCGTGGATCTCGTCGTCGGTCGGAATCTCGATCAGCTGCACCGAGCCTTCGCCCCAGTCGCCCAGCGGCTCGATCCAGAGGCTGGGGCGTTTCTCGTAATTGACGCCGTCCTGGTAGTGGTCGAAGGCCCGGTCGCGCTGCAGCAAACCGAAGCCGCGCGGCCGTGTATCGGCAAAGGCCGAGGCGCGCGTTTGCGTGGGGTTGTTGAGCGGGCGCCAGATGCGCTCGCCCGCGCCGTTCCAGATCGCGAGGCCATCGGAGTCGTGCACCTCCGGCCGCCAATCGATGGCGGTGGGCTTGATGGTTTCCGAATACCAGTACATCGAAGTGAGCGGCACCAGCCCGAGGCGCGACACGTCGCGGCGCAGGAACAGGCGCGCGTCGATGTCCATGATCACGGCCTTGCCGCGCTGCATCACGAACTTGAACACGCCCGTGACGCTCGGCCCCTCGAGCAGCGCGTACACCGTCATCGAGGTGGTGTTGTTGGCGGCCGGCGTTTCGAAGTAGTAGCGCGTGAAGGTCGGAAACTCTTCAGGCTTGTCGGGCACCGCCACGTCGAGCGCAAGGCCGCGTGCCGACAGGCCGTACTGGTACAGCTCGCCGATGGCGCGGAAGTACGAGGCGCCGAGGAACGCGACCCAGTCGTTCTTCTGCCAGTCGAGCTTGCCCTGGTCGCCGAGGCGGCTCTCCTGCAGGCGGAAGCCCGCAAAGCCCGCGCCGGGCGGCAGGGCGCGCGCAGGGCTGTCGGGCGGCATGGAGAAATAAGAGGGGCTATAGAGCACCTCGCGCGCAAAGGCATCGCCGTCGGAGTTCTCGAGCACGTGCATGCGCACCGGCGTTTGGAAGAAGCGGCCGAGGTGAAAGAAGGTGACGGGAAAGGCGCCGGGACCATCGCGAAAGAGCGCGTTGGCGGGGTCGAACTTGATCTTGCCATGGGCGTCGTAGTCGATGCGCTCCAGCACGTCGGGCGCGAGCGGCGCGGCGGCGGCATACGGCTGCGAAGCCAGGCGCTTGGCCTGTGCCACGAGGCGGTCGAAAGAGAAGGGCGAAGGCTGGCTCAGCTGCAGGCCATTGGCGGCCAACGCTTCTTCAGGCAGTCCAAGGGCGGCGAGTGCGGCGGCGGCACCACCTGCGGCAAGGAAGGATCGGCGATCAAGCATGTGTTTCTTGAGGGTTGCGAGTTCTTGGAAATACGTTGGAAAAATGCAAGCAATGGACGGGGACAACGCGGCATTTGGTGGAGGGTGCCGGTCGCTTGCTTCAGAAGAAAACTATCCTAGCGCAGCCCGCGCCAGGATTTCCGCGGCTGGGAGCGCCGAGCATGCCTTGGCTGAAGGCCGGTTCGCGTCAGCCAACCTGCGCTGCCCGAGCCGGACAAGGCCGGGAATTGAGTCTTGGACGGGAAATTTGTGCGTTTATGTATCGGCCTCGTCTGTCGCGCGCAGCGCATAGACGGCATAGAGCGACACGCCAAGCAGCATCAAGATGAGCGGCGCGAACAAGGTGTAGGGCAGGCCGAAACCTTCCAGCACCCGGTAGCTCGAGTCGAGGTGCAGGCGCGGATGGCCTTGCGTCAACTCGGCGGCGCTGCGCAGGCCCCATCGAAACTCCGCGCCGGTGGCCCGCACCGACGGATGCTGTGCCGCGCGGCCCACCCCGAGCCAGCACATCGCATCGAAGGCCAGCACCGAGCCTGCTGGCGCGCGCTCATTGAAGGTCGCGAGCACGGCCTGCACCTGCGGCGGCTCCAGATACATCAGCACGCCTTCGGCAAACAGGAACACCGGCTGCCCTTCGCGCTTGCGCGGCAGGTCGAGGTGGTCCCACCAATGCGGCGAAGTGAGGTCGAGCGCGCGCGCATCGTGGCGCGTATTGGTGTCGGGAATGAGATCGCGGCGCAGCGCGAGCACCTCGGGCAGGTCCGCATCGGTCATGCGGCACTTTCCGTCATCCAGCCATTGAAAGTAATGGCTGAGCCCGCATCCCATGTTCACCACGCGTGCGCCGGGGTGCTGCTTGAGGAACTCTTGCGCCAGGCTGCGAAAGCGCCGCGTGCGGTTCAGGATGCCGTAGATGGTCGTCCGGTCTTCGGGAAGGGCCTGCCCGTCGTCGCGGATCTTTTCGAGGATGGATGCGGCATAGGCGTCCCGTACTGCCAGTTGCGGAAACATCGCATCGCCCGATGCGCGCGCGGCGAGGGGAATCCGAAGTGTGGAAGGAACGGCCGACAGGCTTCGCGCGGGCTTCTTGTTTGTTGTCATGGACGCTGGCACAGGGGCATGCGCAAGTCTGGCTGCTCCCCGGCCGGGGGGCAAGTCAGCTTTTCGTTAACCCTGAATGCGTCCATGTTCTTTGGCGGCGCTCGCCGCCACCAGGAATCGCCGCCTACTTCGCGGTCGGCATCACGAACTCGGCACCCTTGCCGATGCTCTCGGGCCAGCGCTGCATGATCGACTTCTGCTTGGTGTAGAAGCGCACGCCTTCCTCGCCGTAGGCATGCATGTCGCCGAAGAGCGAACGCTTCCAGCCGCCGAAGCCGTGCCAGGCCATCGGCACCGGGATCGGCACGTTGATGCCGACCATGCCCACCTGGATGCGGCGGCTGAACTCGCGCGCCACGTTGCCGTCGCGCGTGAAGCAGCTCACGCCGTTGCCGAACTCGTGGTCGTTGACCAGGTCGACCGCGTCCTTGAAGTTGGCCACGCGCACGCAAGAGAGCACGGGGCCGAAGATCTCTTCCTTGTAGATGCGCATCTCGGGCGTGACATGGTCGAACAGCGTGCCGCCCATCCAGAAGCCGTCGCCGCAGCCGGCGCCGGCCTTGCTGCCGTCGAACTGGCGGCCGTCGACCAGCAGCTTTGCGCCTTCCTTCTCGCCCTGGGCAATGTAGCCCGTGATGCGTTCGTGCGCCGCGCGCGTGACGATCGGGCCCATCTCGGCCGCAAGGTTCTCGCCGTCGAGCACCTGGAGCGTCTTCGTGCGTTCGACGAGCTTGGGAATGATCTTGTCGGCCACGTCGCCCACCAGCACCGCCACGCTGATGGCCATGCAGCGTTCGCCGGCCGAGCCGTAGCCGGCGCCGATCAGCGCATCCACCGTCTGGTCGATGTCGGCATCGGGCATGACCACCATGTGGTTCTTCGCGCCGCCGAGCGCCTGCACGCGCTTGCCATTGCGCGCGCCGGTTTCATAGATGTAGTTGGCAATGGGCGTGGAGCCGACGAAGCTCACGGCCTTGACGTCGGGGTGCTCGAGCAGCGCGTCGACCGCGGCCTTGTCGCCCTGAACCACGTTGAACACGCCATCGGGGAGGCCCGCTTCCTTGAGCAGCTCGGCCATGCGCAGCGAAGGGGTCGGGTCGGTCGGGCTGGGCTTGAGAATGAAGGTGTTGCCGGCGGCAATGGCCACCGGGAACATCCACATCGGCACCATCACCGGAAAGTTGAAGGGCGTGATGCCCGCTACCACGCCGAGCGGCTGACGCAGCGTCCAGTTGTCGATGCCGGTGGAAACCTGGTCGGTGAAGTCGCCCTTGAGCAGCTGCGGAATGCCGCAGGCGAACTCGACGATGTCGATGCCGCGAGAGACCTCGCCCTGTGCGTCGGTGAACACCTTGCCGTGCTCGGCGGTGATCATGTGCGCCAGCTCGTCCTTGTGCAGGTTGAGCAGCTCCAGAAACTTGAACATCACGCGGGCTCGGCGGATCGGCGGCGTGTCGGCCCACTTGGGAAAGGCGGCCTGCGCGGCGGCCACAGCGGCATCGACATCGGCCTGGGCGGCGAGCACCACCTTGCCCGTGACCTTGCCGGTCGCTGGGTTGGTGACGTCCTGCGTGCGGGTGGAGCCGCCGGCGGCGTGTTGGCCGCCGATGAAATGGGCAATCTGCTGGGTCATTGGGTCCGCCAAGAATGAAGTGAGGCGTAGTCTAGAAAAGTGAAGGGCGGCTGCCTAGACCCGGAAGTTGAACTGTTTGTTCGCTATGGTGAACAATCCAGCCATGGATCTGCAAAAAGCCGAATCTCTTTGGGCCCACCTGCACTGGCTGATCGTGCTCGGCCAGCAGGGCAGCTATACCGCCGCCGCGGCGCGCCTGGGCGTGAGCAAGGCCGCCATGAGCCAGCGCATTGCCGAGCTGGAGCGGGCGGTGGGCGTCACCCTCGTGCGCCGCACCACCCGCAGCATGCGGCTGACTGAGGCCGGGCAGCAGCTGGTCGATCAGACCCGCGACCCTTTCGAGCAGATCGCCCACAGCTTCCTGCAGGCGCAGGACCAGGCCGGCGAACCGCGCGGCCTGATACGCGTCACCGCGCCGGTCGCGCTGGGGCGGCAGCAGTTGCTGCCCCGGCTGGCCGACTTTCTTCTGGCGCATCCGTCTATCCGCGTCGAGATGGAGCTCTCCGACCGGCTGAGTTCGCTCGCCACAGAGGGCTTCGACCTCGCGGTGCGGCACGCGGCTTCACCGCCCGACACGCACGTGGCCTGGCGGCTTTGCGACACCAGATCGGTGCTTGTGGCCAGCCGTGCTTACCTGCGCCGCAAGGGCACGCCGCTGGCGCCGCCCATGCTGGCCGACCACGACTGCCTGCACTATCCGCGCGGGCAGGAAACCAATGTCTGGTCGTTCGAGCGTCGCTCGGGTCGCACGCGCCTTGGCGAACGGGTCACCGTGCCCATTGCCGGTCCGCTGGCGGCAAACAACAGCGAGGCATTGCGCGATGCGGCCCAGGCCGGGCTTGGCATCGCGCTGCTGCCCGACTTCAGCGCTCAGTCTGCGCTGCAGGCAGGCAAGCTGGTCGAAGTGCTGCCCGACTGGCAACCGACGGGCGCCTTCGCGGACCAGATCTACGCCATACGCCCATACTCGCTGCACATTCCGCGCGCGGTGAACCTGTTCGTGAGCCACTTGAGGGACACTCTCAAGGCCGGATTCCAATTGCCGTAGCGCCAGGCGCCCCGGCTCCACTTAACACACGCGAACGAATACAGGACAAGGAAAGCAATGAGCACACTCGACATCGTCGGCCTCTGCGGCAGCCTTCGAAGCGGTTCCATCAACCGCGCGGCACTGAATCTCGCCGGTTCGCTGATGCCTGATTCCATGCGCATGGAGGTCGTCGAATGGCGCGAGGTGCCGCCGTTCGACGCCGACCTGCTGGCCCACGGATACCCCGCGCCGGTGCAGGCGCTGCGCGAACGGATCCGCCGCGCCGACGCGCTGCTGATTGCCACGCCCGAATACAACTTCTCGATCCCCGGCGTGTTCAAGAACGTGATCGATTGGGTCAGCCGCGGCGAAGACCAGCCTTTCGCGAACAAGCCCGTGGCCATTCTCTCGGCCACGCCGGGCCCGCTGGGCGGCGCGCGCGTTCAGTACGACCTGCGCCGCGTGATGCTGTTCGTGAACGCCATGGTGCTGGTCAAGCCCGAGATCTTCATCGGCGGTGCGGGCGGCAAGTTCGATGCACAAGGAAACTGCACCGACGAGACCACCCGCAAGTTCGTCGGCGACCAGATGAAGTCGTTCGAGAAGTGGATCGGCTCGGTGAAGCGGATGGCCTGACCCAGGCTTCGCTTCAGGTCGACGACGCGAGCAGCTGCGCCACCAGCAGCTGCGCCGCTGGCGACAGAGTCTCGCCAGTCTTGGTGGCCATCAGCAGCCGGCGAACGGCCCAGGCGTCCTTGAGCCGCACCACCTTCAGGTCGAGCGCGCTCACCTGTGCCTTGCAGGCTGCAAGCGGCACCACACCAATGCCGAGGTTGGCCGCGATCATGTTGCACATCGCATCGAAGCTGCGCACCTGCACGCGCAGGCGCATCGGAATGCCGGCCTGCTCGGCCGCGCGCGAGGTGAGTTCGAGCAGCGAGCTGCTGCGGTTCAAGCCCACGAACTCGTGCGCGAGGCAGGTCTTGAAAGCCGTCCGGCGCGTGCGCGCAAGCGGGTGCTGCCGGGCGCACAGCACCACCAGCTCGTCGGTCTGGAACGGCGCCACGTCCAGCCCGTAGGCCGGCGTGTTCTCGGCGAACACGCCCACGTCGGCCAGGCCGTCGACCAGCGCGCGCACGATGTCGCCGCTCAACTGCTCTTCGACCTCGATGCGGATGTCCGGGTGCTGTCCGAGAAAGGTCGCCAGCGTGGCAGGCAGGAACTCGGTCAGCGCCGACATGTTGGCCCACAGCCGCACGTGTCCGCGCACCCCGCTCGAGTAATCGCCAAGCTCGTTGCTGAACTGCTCGAAGCCCTGGAAGAGCCGCATCGCATGCTGCATCGCCACGTGGCCGGCGGGCGTGAGAGCGATGCCTTGCGAGCTACGTTCGAGCAGCCTCGATCCGGTTGCCGCCTCGAAGTCCGACAGCCGCCGGCTCGCCGCCGAGAGCGCCAGATGGCAGGCCTCCGCGCCCTTGGTGATGCTGCCCGACTGGGCCACGGCGCAGAAGAGGCGCAGCGTGACGAAGTCGATGCGGGCGGGGTTGATGGAGACGGCCATCCACCCATTCTAGAAAGCCTTCGCGTTTTGCGAAGGCCCCCTGCGATCAAAGCAATTCCGATCTTCGTTCTTCGTTCATAGAGTTGAGGCATTCCACAGGAGACATGCAGACATGAACGCACTCGAAGGCCTCAAGGTACTGGAGCTCGGCCAGCTCATTGCCGGGCCGTTCGCCGGCAAGACGCTGGCGGAGTTCGGCGCCGACGTGATCAAGGTCGAGCCCGCGGGCGTGGGCGACCCACTCCGCAAGTGGCGGCTGCTGCGCGAAGGCACCTCGGTGTGGTGGGAGGTGCAGTCGCGCAACAAGCGCTCGGTGTGCCTGGACCTGCGCAGCGCCGAAGGCCAGGAGGCGGTGCGCGCGCTGGCGCTCGAGGCCGACGTGCTGATCGAGAACTTCAAACCCGGCACGCTCGAAGGCTGGGGCCTGGGTTGGGAGCAGCTGCACGCGCTCAACCCCCGGCTCATCATGCTGCGCATCTCGGGCTATGGGCAGACGGGCCCCTACCGCGACAAGCCGGGCTTCGGCGTTCTCGGCGAATCGATGGGTGGGCTGCGCTACCTGAGCGGCGAACCGGGGCGGGTGCCGGTGCGCGTGGGCGTTTCGCTCGGCGACACGTTGGCCGCGCTGCATGGCGTGATCGGCGTGCTGACGGCGCTGCACCACCGCACGGCGCATGGCGGGCAAGGGCAGTTCATCGACGTGGCGCTCTACGAGTCTGTCTTCAATGTGATGGAAAGCTTGCTGCCCGAGTACGACGCGTTCGGCGCGGTGCGTGAGCGGGCTGGCAGTGCGCTGCCGGGCATCGCACCCACCAATGCCTACAAGTGCAATGACGGACATTACGTGCTGGTGGCCGGCAACGGCGACAGCATCTTCCGCCGGTTGATGCGGGCCATCGAGCGCACGGACCTGGAGAACGACCCGGAGCTGGTGCACAACGATGGCCGCGTGCGGCGCGTGGAAGAGATCGACGCCGCCATCGAGGCCTGGACGCTGCAGCGCAGCCGCGACGAGGTGCTGGCGGTGCTCGATGCGGCCGGCGTGCCGGTCGGGCGCATCTACACGGTGGCCGACATCGCCACCGATCCGCAATACCTGGCGCGGCAGATGATTGTCGAGGCGACCACCGCCGATGGAGAAACGCTCAAGGTGCCCGGCGTCGTGCCCAAGCTCAGCGCCACGCCGGGACGCATCGCGCATCCCGCGCCGCGGCTCGGCGAACACACCGGCGACCTGCGGGGCGCGGGCTGGCCGGTGCGCCGCGCCCAGGAAAGAGAGGCCGTATGAAAGAAGGCAAGGGCAAGCGGCTCTTCATCAACGAAGTTGCCACGCGCGACGGCTTCCAGATGGAAAGCCGCTTCATTCCGACCGACGACAAGATCGCGCTTGTCGACCGTCTGAGCATGCTGGGCTACGCGAAGATCGAGGTGACCTCGTTCACTTCGGCCAAGGCGATACCGGCGCTGCGCGACGGCGAAGAGGTGATGCAGCGCATCGCCCGCCGCCCCGGCGTGGTCTACACCGCGCTGGTGCCGAACCTGCGCGGAGCCGAGCGTGCGTTGGAGAGCCGCATCGGCGAATTCAACATCGTCATGTCGGTGAGCGAAACCCACAACCTCAGCAACCTGCGCATGACGCGCGAGCAGTCTTTCGCGCAGCTGGCCGAAGTCATCGCGCTGGCCAGGCAGGCCGGCGTGCCCGTGAACGTCTCGCTCTCATGCGTGTTCGGCTGCCCGATGGAAGGCGAAGTGCCGCTGGCCGCGGTGCTGGAATGGATCGACCGTTTCGCGGCGCTTCAGGTGCAGGGCATCACGCTGTGCGACACCACGGGCATGGCGTTTCCCACGCAGGTGCAGGCCCTCTGCGAGACGGTGATGGCAAGGCACCCCGGCCTGCAATGGACGGCGCACTTTCACAACACGCGCGGCATGGGGCTGGCGAACACGGTGGCCGCGGTCGAGGCGGGCATCGAGCGGCTCGACATGTCGCTGGGTGGCATCGGCGGCTGCCCCTATGCGCCCGGCGCCACCGGCAACGTGGCCACCGAAGACGTGGTGCACATGCTGCAATGCATGGGCTACGACACCGGCATGGATCTCGAAGGCCTGATCGGCGCCGCGTCGGAGCTCGAAGCCCTGGTGCAGCACGACTTGCCGAGCCAGGTTTTCCGTGCCGGGCATCGGCTCACGCGGCATGCGCCGCCGGCGGATTTCAACGACATCGCGGCGCGTGCACATGCGCGCCGCGGCAAGGAGCTGCACCCATGATCGACCATCTGGACCACCTGGTTCTCACCACCACCGACGAAGAGGCTTGTACCCGCTTCTATGTCGATGTGATGGGCATGGCGCTGGAGACTTTCGGCACCAGCCGCAAGGCCTTCCGCTTCGGCAACCAGAAGATCAACCTGCACGTGAAGGGCCACGAGTTCGAGCCCAAGGCACAGCTGCCGACGCCGGGCTCGCTGGACCTGTGCTTCATTGCGAGCGTGCCGCTCGAGGACGTGATCGCGCGGCTGAAGGGCAAGGGCGTGCCCATCCTCGAAGGCCCGGTGATGCGAACCGGCGCCACGTCGCGCATCCGCTCGGTCTATGTGCGCGACCCCGACCTGAATCTCATCGAGATATCCGAGCTGGTGTCCTGAACGCCGCCGGAAAGACCGCACCCTCAAAAATATCGGAGACAAACCATGAAAACCACTCATCGCATTCTGGCCACTGCAAGCCTTGGCCTCGCACTGGCCGCCTCCGCAGCCGGTGCCGACACCTGGCCCTCAAAGCCGATCACCTTCATCGTCCCCACCGCACCCGCGGGGTCCACCGACATCATGGCGCGCATGGTGGCCGACCCGCTTCAGCGGGCCTTGGGCCAGCCCATCGTGGTCGACAACAAGCCCGGTGCCAGCGGCAACATCGGCACCGAGGCGGTGGCGCGCGCGGCGCCGGATGGCTACACGCTGCTGATGCAGTATTCGGGCTACCACGTTGGCAACCCCGCGCTCTTTCCGCAGATCAAGTGGAGCCCGACCAAGGACTTCGTGCCCGTGGCGCTGGTGATGCGCGCACCGCACGTCGTCGCAGTGAGCGGCAAGCTGCCGGTCAACTCGATGAAGGAGCTGATCGAATACGGCAAGAAGAAAAAAGAGGGCGGCCTGTTCTACGCCTCGTCCGGCAACGGCTCCATCCAGCACATCGCGGGCGAGCTGCTGTCGCGGCAAGCGAAGCAACCGATGACGCACGTGCCCTATAAGGGCTCCGGCCCGGCCATCAACGACCTGATCGCGGGCAACGTCGACATGTTCATCACCACGCCGCCCTCGGTCATCGGCCACTTCGCGGGCGGGCGCATCAAGCCGCTGGCATACACCGGCAGCAAGCGCCATCCATCGATGCCCGACGTGCCGACCGCCGCCGAAGCGGGGCTGCCGGGCTACGAGGTGGAATCGTGGTTTGCGGTGTTCGCACCGGCCAAGACGCCGCCGGACGTCGTCGCCAAGCTCAGTGCAGAGATCAAGAAGATCGTCGAGAGCGAGCCGTTCCGCAAGAAGGTGGACGAGCAGGGCGCCTTCGCCACCTACATGGACCCGGCTGCATTGGGCAAGTTCGTCGACCAGGAGCTGGCGGCCTGGGCGAAGGTGATCAAGGCGGCGGATATCAAGCCTGACTGACCAGCCAGCTGATCCCGGCCGGGATCAGCCGGCAATGAGCTTCTGCACCAGCTCCGCCGTAGTCGCCGCCGCGTACTTGCGCATCAGCCGCGCCCTGTGCAGTTCCACCGTGCGGTGGCTGATGCCCAGCGCCTTGCCGATCTCCTTGGACGTGAGCCCGCGCATCACCTGCGCCGCCACCTCGCGCTCGCGCGGCGTGAGCTCGGCCTTTACGGCGCGGCGCGATCCCAGGTCTTCGAAGGTCCAGATGCCGGCTTCGTGCGGCGCGGCGCGGTTCATGGCGTGGCCGGTGACGTGGCACCAGAAGGTTTCGCCGGCAATGGCGCCATGCAGGCCGCCGAGGCGCTTCATCATGCGGTTGTCGGCATAGCGGCCGCTGGCGTTGAGGAACGGCTCCATGCGCTTGCCGATGCGCTCGAACTCGGCCACGCTGGGGTACAGAATGCTGAACGAATGCCCGACCAGCGCAGAGGGCGTTGCACCAAAAATCTCGCACACCCGCTCGTTGCAGGCCACGATGGTGCGGTTGCGCGAAACCACCATGCCCACGGGGGCATGCTCAAAGGCCAGCCGGTAATCGATCTCCTGCATCGGGGGTCACCATTACGAAATACTACGTATGCGACTACGTAGTATCGTTCAAGGCTCTCTCGCAACGCTTTCGCCAACTCTCCACCATCCATCAAGGAGCCCGAGTGAACAAGATTTATCCCTCCGCAGATGCGGCACTCAAGGGGGTCGTGGCCGACGGGCAGACGCTCGCGGTCGGCGGCTTCGGCCTGTGCGGCATTCCCGAGGCGCTGATCGATGCGCTGCACGACTCCGGCGTCAAAGATCTCACCTGCATCTCCAACAACGCGGGCGTCGACGGCTTCGGCCTCGGCAAGCTGCTCGAAACCCGGCAGATCAAGAAAATGATCGCGTCGTACGTGGGTGAGAACAAGGAGTTCGAGCGCCAATACCTCGCGGGCGAACTGCAGCTCGAATTCACGCCGCAAGGCACGCTGGCCGAAAAGCTGCGCGCGGGCGGCGCGGGCATTCCGGCCTTCTTCACCAAGACCGGCGTCGGCACGCAGGTGGCCGAGGGCAAGGAGCTGCGCGAGTTCGACGGCGAAACCTACGTGATGGAACGCTCGCTGGTGCCCGACGTGGCGCTGGTCAAGGCCCACGTGGCCGACAAGTCGGGCAACCTGCGCTTCCGCCTCACGGCGCGCAATTTCAACCCCGCCGCCGCCATGGCCGGCAAGATCTGCATCGTCGAAGTCGAGAAGATCGTCGAAGTGGGTGAACTGGCCCCTGACGACATTCACCTGCCGGGCATCTACGTGCACCGCATCGTGCTCAACGCCAAGCCCGAGAAGCGCATCGAAAAGCGCACCGTGAGCGCGGCCGCACCCACCGACGCAGCGGCCGCCAAGGTCGAAGCGCAGGCCGCCATTGCGCAGGCCGCCGCCGGCAGCGAAGTGCCCGCCCCCGTCAAGAACAACAAAGGAGCCTGAGATGCCCTGGACCCAAGACCAAATGGCCGCTCGTGCGGCGCAAGAGCTCGAAGACGGCTTCTACGTGAACCTGGGCATCGGCATTCCCACGCTGGTGGCCAACTTCGTCGGCGACAAGGAAGTGTGGCTGCAAAGCGAAAACGGCATGCTGGGCATCGGCCCGTTCCCGACGGAAGACCAGGTCGACGCCGACCTGATCAACGCTGGCAAGCAGACCGTCACCACGCTGCCGGGCTCGGCCATCTTCGGCAGCCATGACAGCTTCGCGATGATCCGCGGCGGCAAGATCAACCTGTCGATCCTCGGCGCCATGCAGGTCAGCGTGCAGGGCGACCTCGCCAACTGGATGATCCCCGGCAAGATGGTGAAGGGCATGGGCGGCGCCATGGACCTCGTGGCTGGCGTGAAGCGCGTCATCGTGCTGATGGAACACGTCGCCAAGAAGAAGGACGGCACCGAGGACCTCAAGATCCTCGAGAAGTGCACGCTGCCGCTCACGGGTGTGGGCGTGGTCGACCGCATCATCACAGACCTGGCCGTGATGGACGTCGTGCCCGAAGGCCTCAAGGTGGTCGAGCTTGCGCCGGGCGTGAGCTTCGATACGCTGCAGGCCAAGACCGGGGCCAGGCTGATCCAGTAGGCTGCGGCGACACAGCATCGACAAGGGCCGCTTTTGCGGCCCTTTGTCATGGAGGGATGAGAAACTGTACGCATGGCCTATCTCGACCTCGACAACCTCCAGACCATTTTTCTAGACGACGAGGCGCTGCGCACACGGCGCTTGCAGCGGCAGCCTTGCGGGGTGCTCAACATCACGAGCGGCCGCATCGTGGCGTGCGATCCGCTGGTGCAGCCCGAGCGCGAGCCCTTCGTTCGCAGCGTGAGCGGGCGCGGGGCATTCCTGGCCGAAGTGCTGCAGCACGAAGGCCGCCATGCCCTGGCGGTGCTCTGGCTGCGCGAGCGGGGCAGCTTGCAGGCTGCCGGTCTCCACTGGGAGCCGGCACTGCTCGAAGGGCAATCGCAGGACGAACTCGGCGACGACGAGTTCTACGGCTACCCCGTCGATGCCGGCGTCGGCTGCTTCATGGATGCCGAGTGCGCAGCTGCCATCGCCGAGCGCGAGGCGCGCGATTCATCGGCCAACCCCGACTACGTCAGCTACTACGACGACGTGCTCGACACCGAACTGGGCGTCGAGGACAAGGCGGACCACTACCCGCTGGGCGAGGGCAGCGCGAACAACGTGCTGATCTTCAGCTCGGGCTGGGGGGACGGCAGTTACCCGAGCTTCTGGGCGATCGACGCGTCCGGCGAACCCGTGGCGTTGGTGACCGACTTCATGACGATGGAAGGCGGCGATGCGCGCAGCGAGGACGAGAAGCGCGACGACGCCTACGCAGCCAGTCTTTCCCCCGAGAGACTGGCCGCGCTCGAAGCATTGGGTGCCGCTGCGATCAGCGGCGATGCGGCCGCCATCCGGCCCTTGCTCGATGCCGGGCTTGCAGGTGCCAACGACATCATTCCGTCGCTCGGCGAAACCGCGCTCTTGAGCGCGATCCGCATGAACCGGCCCGAAGCCTTGGGTGTGCTGCTGGGCGCCGCACCGTGCCCCGCCATGCCGGAGCAGTTGCGCATCGAAGGCGAGGCGGAAAGCTATCTGGCCTATGCGCGCTGGCTCGACAAGCCGCGCGTGCCCGGGTTGATCGAGTTGCTTGAGGCATCGGAAGCCGCGGCTGTTGCGCCAGCGCCGGCCGAAGGCACGAGCCTCTGGAAACGCCTGTTCTCCTGAGGCCTGCGCCGAAGCGCGCCGGCGCATCGGTACGTCAGCCCGGCGGCATCAGCATGTCCTTCTGCGACTGAACGGTGGCGAGCAAAAACTCCCACACCGCACGCATCCGTACGAGGTGCTTGGTTTCCGCCGGCATCGACATCCAGAACGTGCGCGTGAAATTTGCCTGGCCGCTCAGTACCGGACGCAGCGCCGGGTCCCGCTCGGCCACGAACGCCGGCAGCACGGCGATGCCAGCTCCGGCGGCCACCGCCCGGTGCTGCGCGAGCACGCTGGTGCTGCGCAGCGCGAAGGCGTCGGGGCGATGCAGTTCGTCGAGGTACTGCAGTTCCTTGCTGAAGAGCAGGTCGTCCACGTAGCTGATGAAGGTGTGGCCGCGCAGGTCTTCGCGTGTCTTGATCGGCTTGTGCGCGGCCAGGTATTGCTTCGAGGCGTAGAGCCGCAGCGTGTAGTCGGTGAGCTTGGTCACGACCACGGGCCCGCGCGCCGGCCGTTCGAGCGAAATCACGATGTCGGCCTCGCGCCGAGACAAGTGAACCAGGCGCGGCATCGCCAGCAGGTCGATGGTGAGTTTGGGGTGCTGCTGCGCGAAAAGCGCGAGCTGCGGCGCCAGCACGACGGTGCCGAAACCCTCGGTGGCGCCGATGCGGATCAATCCCGACAAGCCTTCCTGCGAAGCGGGCGCGGTGCTCTCCACCGCCTGGAATGCGCTCTCCATGGCCTCGACCTGCGGCTGCAGCTTGCGGCCCGCTTCGGTGAGCCGGTGGCCGCCCGCCTCGCGCGAGAAAAGCGGCGCGCCTACCTCTTTTTCGAGCGCCTGGATGCGCCGCGCCACCGTGGTGTGGTCGACCTCGAGCCGGCGCGCGGCGCTCATCAGCGTGCCCGAGCGAGCCAGCTCCAGAAAGTAGCGAAGGTTGTCCCAGTCCATGTGCTTGCGTCCCGTGGCGTTGACTCTGCATTTTTGCAAAGCGATAGCGCATATTTGTCTATTGTCATGGCAAATCTGCAAAGCTAGGATGCGGCTTGAACCTGCCAGCCAGGCCCGTATTCACAGGAGACAAAACCCCATGGACGCCACCACCACCCCCAAGACCCAGGTCGCCACCGTCAAGCTGTTGATCGGCGGCAAGTTCGTCGAATCGAAGACCACCGAATGGCGCGACATCGTCAACCCGGCCACGCAGGAAGTGCTCGCCCGCGTGCCCTTTGCCACACAGGCCGAGCTCGATGCTGCTGTGGCTTCCGCCAAGGACGCCTTCAAGACCTGGCGCAAGACGCCCATCGGCGCCCGCGCCCGCATCTTCCTCAAGTACCAGCAGCTCATTCGCGAGAACATGGGCGAGCTGGCCGCCATCCTCACGGCCGAGCAGGGCAAGACGCTGCCCGACGCCGAGGGCGATGTGTTCCGCGGCCTCGAGGTGGTCGAGCACGCATCGAACATCGGCAACCTGCAGCTCGGCGAGCTGGCCAACAACGTGGCCAACGGGGTCGACACCTACACGCTGCTGCAGCCGCTGGGCGTGTGCGCCGGCATCACGCCGTTCAACTTCCCGGCCATGATCCCGCTGTGGATGTTCCCGATGGCCATCGTCACCGGCAACACCTTCGTGCTGAAGCCTTCCGAGCAAGACCCGATGGTCACGATGCGCCTGTGCGAACTGGCGCTCGAAGCCGGCATCCCGCCCGGCGTGCTCAACGTGGTGCATGGCGGCGAAGCCGTGGTCAACGGCATCTGCGACCACAAGGACATCAAGGCAATCAGCTTCGTCGGCTCGACCAAGGTCGGCACGCACGTCTACAACCGCGCCACGCTGGCCGGCAAGCGCGTGCAATGCATGATGGGTGCGAAGAACCACGCCATCGTGATGCCCGACGCCAACAAGGAGCAGACGCTCAACGCACTGGCGGGCGCGAGCTTCGGAGCGGCAGGCCAGCGCTGCATGGCAGTGTCGGTGGCGGTGCTGGTGGGCGAGGCGCGCAACTGGGTGCCCGAGCTCATCGAAAAAGCCAAGACGCTGAAGATCGGCGCCGGCACCGAGAAAGGTGTGGACGTGGGCCCGCTGGTTTCGTGCGCTGCTTTTGAGCGCGTCAACGGCCTCATCGAACGCGGCGTGGCCGATGGCGCCAAGCTGGAGCTCGACGGCCGCAAGCCCACTGTGCCGGGCTACGAGAAGGGCAACTTCGTCGGCCCGACGATCTTCTCGGGCGTGAAGCCCGGCATGACGATCTATGACCAGGAAGTTTTCGGGCCCGTGCTCTGCGTGGCCGATGCCGAGAACATCGACGAGGCCATCGAGCTGATCAACAGCAACCCGAACGGCAACGGCACGGCGATCTTCACGCAGTCGGGCGCCGCGGCGCGCCGTTTCCAGGAAGACATCGACGTGGGCCAGGTCGGCATCAACGTGCCGATTCCGGTGCCGGTCCCGATGTTCTCGTTCACCGGATCGCGTGCTTCCAAGCTCGGCGACCTGGGCCCCTACGGCAAGCAGGTCATCATGTTCTACACGCAGACCAAGACCGTGACGGCACGCTGGTTCGACGACAGCACCGTTTCGCACGGTGTGAATACAACCATCAGCCTCAAGTAAGAAACCGGGCGAATGGACTTCGAACTTTCCGAAGAGCAGCGCGCCTTTGCGCAGAGCGCGCGCGACTTTGCACAGGCCGAGTTCGCGCCGCATGCGGCGCAGTGGGATGCGGAAGCCATCTTTCCGAAAGAGGCTATCGCCAAGGCGGGCGAACTGGGCTTCTGCGGGCTCTACGCGCCAGAGCGAATCGGCGGCCTCGGGCTTCCGCGGCTCGATTCTGCGCTGGTGTTCGAGGAGATGGCCGCTGTTGATCCGTCGACCACGGCCTTCATCACGATCCACAACATGGCGACGTGGATGCTCGGCACCTGGGCGACTGATGCGGTCGCCAAGCAGTGGGGCGAAGACTTGACGAGCGGCCGCAAGCTCGCGTCCTATTGCCTCACCGAACCAGGTGCCGGATCGGATGCGGGCTCGCTCAAGACGCGCGCCGAGCTGCAGGGCCATGAATACGTCATCAACGGCGGCAAGGCCTTCATCTCGGGCGCGGGCGCGACCGACGTGCTGGTGCTCATGGCGCGCACGGGCGGCGGGGGCGCGGGCGGCATTTCGGCCTTTGCGGTGCCGGCCGATGCGCCGGGCGTGAGCTACGGCAAGAAGGAGCACAAGATGGGCTGGAACAGCCAGCCCACGCGCACCATCAACTTCGACAACGTGCGCGTGCCGGCCCAGAACCTGTTGGGCAAGGAAGGCGAGGGCTTTCGCATTGCCATGAAGGGGCTTGACGGCGGGCGCATCAACATCGCGACCTGCTCGGTGGGCGCGGCGCAGGGCGCGCTCGATGCGGCACGCCGATACCTGCACGAGCGCCAGCAGTTCGGCAAGCCGATCGCGAGCTTCCAGGCCTTGCAGTTCAAGCTGGCCGACATGGCGACGGAGCTGGTCGCGGCGCGGCAGATGGTGCGGCTTGCGGCAAGCAAGCTCGACGCCGGTCATGCCGATGCCAGCACCTACTGCGCGATGGCCAAGCGCTTTGCGACCGATGCGGGCTTCAACGTGTGCAACGACGCACTGCAGCTGCATGGCGGCTACGGCTACCTGAGTGAGTTTCCGCTGGAGCGGCTGGTGCGCGATACCCGCGTGCACCAGATTCTCGAAGGCACCAACGAGATCATGCGCGTGATCGTTGCGCGAAAATTGCTGGAAGGGGACAGCGACATCCGCTGAAGCCCCGCATCCAGAACCTCTCAAGACAATGACCGACTCCGTAGTTCTCTTCGACGAAATCAAGACCGCCGGCGGCCAGCGCTTCGGCGTTGCCACGCTCAATGCACCGGCCTCGCTCAACGCGCTTTCCGTAGACATGGTGCGCCTGCTCACGCCCAAGCTGCGCGAATGGGCGGCCGACGACGGCATCGTCGGCGTGCTGCTGCAGGCCGCGGGCGAGAAAGCCTTTTGCGCCGGTGGCGACCTGCGCCAGCTGTATCAAACCCTGCTCGAATGCGGCCCTGCGCGCAACACCTACGCCGAAGACTTCTTCCGCGAAGAGTACGAACTCGATTACCTGATCCACACCTTTCCCAAGCCCTTTCTCTGCTGGGGCCACGGCATCGTGATGGGTGGCGGCGTGGGCCTGATGTCGGGCTGCTCGCACCGCGTGGTCACGGCGCAAAGCCGCATCGCCATGCCCGAGATCAGCATCGGGCTCTACCCCGACGTGGGCGGCAGCTGGTTCCTCCGGCGCACGCCCGGCCGCACGGGTCTGTTCCTGGCGCTCACGGCTGCCAACCTCAATGCAGCCGATGCCATCTTCTGCGGTTTGGCCGACGTGCTGGTGCCGCATGAGCACAAGGGTCAGGTGCTCGAAGCGATTGCGGCTGCGAACTGGCGCGGCGAACTGAAGGCCGACCGCGCCGAACTTTCGCGAATCCTCGCGCGGGCGGGCGAGGGCGCGCAGTTGCCGCCATCCAAAGTGCGCGAGCACTACGACACCATCAACGCCCTGATGGCAGGCGACGACCTGCTCGACATCGCGAAACGCCTGCGCAGCCTGCAGAGCGACGACCCGTGGCTGCAGTCCGCATCCAAAACATTCATGAAGGGCGCCCCGAGTTCGGCCGCGCTGAGCTTCGAGCTTTGGCAGCGCGTGCACCGCATGTCGCTGGCCGAGGTGTTCCGGCTCGAATACTGGGCCTCGCTGGGTTTCTGCGCGCACAAGGACTTTGCCGAGGGCATCCGCGCGGTGCTGATCGACAAGGACCGCAATCCGCGCTGGAACCCCGCCACCATCGAAGAGATCACGCCCGCGTTCATCGAAGACCACCTGCGTCCGCGCGGAGAGATGCCGGCGGAACTGGCTGCGCTGGCCTGAGCCTCTTCTACAAATACAACGGAGACAAGCAAATGAAAATCGCATTCATCGGCCTCGGCCACATGGGCGGCCCCATGGCAATGAACCTGCGGAAGGCAGGCTACACGCTCAAGGCCTTCGACCTCTCGGAAGAGGCCTGCAAGAAATACGATGCTGAAGGCCTGCCCATTGCCGCATCGGCTGCCGAATCGGTGACCGATGCGGACGTGGTCATCAGCATGCTCCCGGCCAGCGTGCACGTGGAAGGCCTGTTTCTCGGCAGCGCGGGCAAGCCGGCACTGCTCGACAGCATTCGCGCCGGCGCCCTCGTGATCGACAGCAGCACCATTGCGGCCGCCACCTCGCGCAAGGTGGCCGAAGCGGCCGCTGCCAAAGGCATTGCAATGATCGACGCGCCGGTTTCCGGCGGCACGGGTGGCGCGATTGCCGGCACACTGACCTTCATGGTCGGCGGCGAAACCGATGACCTCGACCGCGCACGTCCGGTGCTCGAGAAGATGGGCGCCAACATCTTCCATGCGGGCGGCATCGGCGCGGGCCAGACGGCGAAGATCTGCAACAACATGCTGCTGGGCATTTTGATGATCGGTACTTCCGAGGCGCTGGCGCTGGGCGTTGCCAACGGGCTCGACCCCAAGGTGCTGTCCGAGATCATGCGGCGCAGCTCCGGCGGCAACTGGGTGCTCGAAAAGTACAACCCGATGCCCGGCGTGATGGAAGCAGCACCGGCATCGAAGAACTATGCGGGGGGCTTCGGTACCGACCTGATGCTCAAGGATCTGGGCCTGGCGCAAGAAAACGCGACGGCGGTTCGCGCGGCTACGCCGCTGGGCGGACTGGCGCGCAGCCTCTATGCGGCGCACAGCCTCGCGGGCCACGGCGCGCTCGATTTCTCGAGCGTGCTGAAGCTGGTGCAGAAGGCGTCGTCCTAGCGACTAGCCAAACAGCGCGTCGCTGGCCCATAGAAGGGCCAGCACGCCCAAGAACAGCAGCAGGAACACGACCCACGCGCGCGTGAAAGCCTGGGTCTCCGTGATTTCGGCGGGAGCCGTTTCAAGCGGAACAGGGGCGCTGGGTGTGTGTGGGTTCATTCCCGACTGTACCCTGCGGCCGCGGTCGCCGCGAAGCTGCTGCGCAAGGAACTGGCGGCTGCTTGAAGCAGGAGGGCGATCGTGGCGCGCCAATAATGGCGCCATGCTTGCCCTTCCAGTTTCATCGAGACCCTTCTTCCTCGCGCCCGTCCTTCTCCTCTCGTTGTTGCTTGCGCCAGTCATGGCCTCGGCGCAAGACCGCGCCCAGGCCCTGATGAAATTCGAGGGCGTGCAGGCGCGCTACCAGGCGGCCTATGCGCCCGGTGCCGTGTCGCGCGATGCGCGCCAGCTGCTGGAGCCCCCGGACCAGGCTATTGCCGACAAGGCGCTCCAGGCATTGGACGCGGCGGCTGCGCGGTCCTTCGACGTGGCGGCTTCGGTGGCTGCAATCCAGCAGGAGGTGGCGGCTGCCGGCAAGGGTGGCGCGGCGCCGGCTCCGCAGGTGCAGGCCGCGGTGGCCCGGTTCTCGAAGCTGCGCGCCGACTACGCCGCGATGGACGACGCAGGCAAGCTGGAGTTTTTCAACCGCGAGCGCGCGAAGCCGGCCGATCCCGCACGCACGGAACTGCTCGAGCGCATGGCCGTGGCCGACGTGCGCGAAGTCGATTTTTCGAGCCAGCTGCTGTTGAGCTCCGTGGTCAAGCAGCTGGCGCGCGGCAATGCGGGCCAGTTCACTTCGTTGCCGGACCGCACGCTCGACATGGCCGTCGACACGCTGTGGTCGCGCGGCATCACGTCGCCGCGTCCGCGCAACCTGCTGATCGTGGCGCGCGAGTTCGAAAAGCAGGTCACGCAAGCCTTGCTCGCGGCCCTGCCGGACGCGGACGTGGCCGCCTTGCTGGCCTGGCGCAACGATGCGCAGGCCGCGGCCGAGCGCGAAGCGCTGGTGGGCACCTACCGCGCGGAGGTCAAGGCGAGCGGCGCCGTGGCGATCCGGACGCTGGTGCGCGGCTGGCCGCGTTCTTGACCGCCGCGCGCAGTGGCGTACTTGTCGGGCGCCTCGGCATAGGGCGAACGCCGCATTGCAGGGCGCAGTGCCTGGCATGCAATCTGCGTTTGCTGTGCTGCGCGATACTCGCCGCCTGGACGAAGACCATCGCTCATGAGCACTTTCGCCCTCTCGTTGAGAAAGTTCCCCGTCATTGTTTCAGTTTCATGAACACTGCGATTCGATTGGCTAGGGTTTTCCCTGGTAATTGAGGTGCAAACTTCGAGGCATCCAAAGCCCGATCAAGAAGGAAATTGAAATGAAGACCTCGAACATCCTCGCCGCCGCCGCTCTCTCCCTGCTCGCCGCCGCTGGCGCCCACGCAGAGACCTATGAAGGCGTGCAGCCTCTGAGCGCCGGCTACAGCCGTGCCGACGTCGCACCGCAAGCCGCAGCCGCCGCCCGCGAAGGCAACGCCTACAGCGACGCTGCTTCCGCCGTCGTGGCTCCCGTGCTGGCTTCGTCGGACCGCGCTGAAGTTCGCAACGAAGCCGTTGCTGCTGCGCACGCACCCGGCCAGAACCTGCGCCGCGAAGCCTTCGCAGACAGCGTGATCCCTTCGCAAGCTCGCAGCTTCACGCGCCAAGCCGGCCTGTAATCGAAGCAGGCAGGGAAGAGCGGCAACTGCCGCTTGCTCTCGGCAACAGACAAAAAGCCGGACGGTGCCAAAAGCGCCGTTCGGCTTTTTGCTTTGGCGCGAAAGAATGGGTAGGCGACAGGTTAGTACGAACGGCCAGGCAGGGGGAAACACTCGGAGCCGTCTGGCGACCCTCCGCCCTACGATGGCACTTCCATACGAACGAAGGAGTTGTGCCATGCCTCTCTACCTGATCGAACGCACCTTTGCCGACCAGCTCGAAGTCTCGCCCGAGGGCGCGGCCAGCATCATGCGCATCAACGACGACGTCGGGGTCCGCTGGCTGTATTCGTTCTTGAGCGCCGACAAGAAAAAGACCTACTGCCTGTACGAGGCGCCCAGCGCCGAGCTGATCCGCGAGGCGGCGCAGCGCAACGGACTGCCGGCCGACGTGGTGATCGAGGTCGATGAACTGCGCCCGCCGGCGGTGCAGGCCGAGGCAGTCGCGACGGCTTGAACGTGAAGCAGCGAGCGGCATTGCGCCGCTCGTCCTTCGTGCCCGTCGGCCTACTTACTTCGACCTCGGGTCATCGGCCGGATTGACGTAAGTGACGCCCCAAGGCCCGGTGCCGTGGAGCTGCACCACGGTTTCTTCCTGCGTCCATGCAAAGTGCGGCGTCTTGGCCTGCAGGATCATCATGCCGCCCGCGGTCACGGGCATTGACTTCTGCATGTCGAGCTTGTCGCCCAGGCCCATGTGGAAGGTGCCCGAGAGCACGGTCACGCGCTCGACGGCCGGATGCCAGTGCGACGGAATCCGGTAGTTGGCCGGCACCCTGATGCGCACCGTGAAGGGCACGGCTTCGCTCATGGGTCCTTCGAGCACCGCGAGCTTTGCGCCGGGTGGCAGCGAAGGAACGTCGGCCCATTTCAGGTCGGCCGGCGAAATCATCCGATGGTCGGGTGTCTGGGCCCAGCTCGTCGCAAGGGCTGCGAGCAGTGCGGCGCCGATCGCCCAGGCAACAAATGGTTGGCGTGTCATGGTCTTTCCTTTCGGTGTCACCGGCGAAACGCCGCCGGGGCGCGGGCAAGAGCGGGGCCGTTGTCTACAGCCGCACCACATCGCCCTTCAATGAATAAAGAATGGCGACCACCTCGTTCTTCTCGGCTTGGTCGTAGCCGTTCCTGGACATCGCGTCGAGGATGTCGTCGATGGCGGCGACCAGCTCCTGCTCGTTGATGTTCATTCCCTTGTGCGCGGTCACCAGGTCCTTGCCGGTGTAGCACTGCGGTCCGCCGCTGCCTGCACAGAGAAACTCGAACACGTGGCGCTCCACTTCGGGGCGGTTGCTGTTCGCAAAGCGGGCACGAATGAGGGGGTTGTTGTAGTGGTTCTCGACCACGTCGGTCACGAGCCGCTGGATGCGCTCTCCACCGCCGAGCCGTTCATAAAGGGTTGCGGGCATACGAGACACTCCTTCTGGTTTGGCGACCTGGCGGCGCCGGGCCTGGGACAGACCATAGGACGGCCGGGGCGGCCGCGCATCGCCCGAATTGACCATTTGGACCGCGTGCGGCCAGTGGCTAGCGGCCAGCAGCGGACGCCGTCGAGCCTTCGGACGCTACGCGGTGGCGATGCGCCCAGGCCGCGGCTTCGGTGCGGCTTCGGCAATCGGTCTTGGAGAGGATGTGGCGCACGTGGTGGGCCACCGTGTGCGGGCTGATGAACAGCCGCTGCGCAATGGCCTGGTTGCTGTGACCGGCACTGAGCAGCCGCAGCACGTCGACTTCGCGCGGGCTCAGACCTTCGGGCGCCGCAGGTGATTGAGCAGCGCCTTCGAGCTCGCGCTGCAGCGACTCGCATCGGCGGGCGAGGCTGGCCATGCCGAGTTCGCGGCCAATCGAAAGCGCCGCTTCCAGATGCGATCTGGCAGCGGCGACGTCACCGCCGCGCCGGGCCAGCCACCGCGCCCATTCGAAGCGGCTGTGCGCCAACCACGGCCGGCTGCCGCCTTGCTCGTCGAGCGCGGCCGCAGCCGCGAAATGAGTGGCTGCACTGTCGTCGTCGCCCGCCAGCGCGGCCAGCATGCCGCGATAGCGGTCCACAGCGCCAAAGCAGGCGATGTTGGTGCCGGTGACTACGTTGCGCCCGGCATAGGGCGCGAGCAGCCGGTAGAGCGTTGCCGCGCGCGGCACGTCGCCAAGACGTGCGCAGACCTCGGCGGCAAAGACGATGTTGGTGAGCCACATGCCATCGCGCGCAATGCCTGCGAATCCGTCGCCCGCCAGCGCTTCATACGCCTCGCGGGCGGGCTCGTGGAGATCGAGCTCGGCGCAGATCAGCGCGAGGCCAGGCTGCCACAGGCTGTTGCGCGGCACGCTGCCGACCAGCCCGCGCAGCACCGGCAGCACCTCGCCAAGGCGGCCCTGCTGGCGCCGCAGTAAAAAGATCTGCAGGCTGTAGGCACCCTGCGCATGGTTGGACAGAAAGCGCTGCCCGAGCGTGAAGGTCTCGCCGGCCAGCCTTTCCGAATCGGCGAAGCGGCCTTCGTACGCGGCCAGCAGCGTGAGGCTGGCCAGGCCCATGGCCTGCATGAAGGGCTGGCGAATCGCGTCCGCCACCCGTGCGTGCACCTGCGCCAGCGAGCGCGCCGCATCGAGTGCGCCTTTCTCGACCAGGTCGCCAAAGTACCAGCCAGTGAGCGAGTCCACCCATTCGACGTGGCCCGCGCGTTCGGCCACCTCGAGGGCTTCGCGCGCGCAGCGCAGGCGCTCATCGAGTTGCCCAGGGTCGCCGCGCGCCGGCAAGATCGCGGCCAGTGCCTTGAACAGCGGCTGCGGCATGGCCAACTCGCGCGCCAGCGCCACGGCGCTGCGCTGCGCCGCAATGGCCTCGGGCTGGCGGCCGCAGAAGATGCAGGCGCGGCACAGCGCGGCGAGCAGGTCGACCCGCAGCGCGGTATCGAAGCGGTCGGCCGCCGCGAGCGCCTCTTCGAGCAAGGCCGCCGCCTCTTCGCCGGGGTGGCTGATGCGCCAGCCGTTGTTCTCGAAGCCGAGCGCGGCCCGCGCGAACAGCTCGGCCTCGCCGAGCGCGCGCGCCAGCGTGGCGGCTTCCAGGAAGGTAGCGGCGGCGGCATCGTTCTCGCCGGCATGCATTTGCACCGCGCCCAGCGCCAGCAGCAGTTCGCCATGCCGTGCGCGCTCGGCCGGCAGCCAGCGCTCCTGCAGCTGCAACGCGAGCCGATAGCAGCGTAAGGCTTCTTCGTAGGCCATTACTGCAACGGCCCGTGCTGCGGCACGCTGCGCGATCTCCAGCGCGCGCGCCGGGCTGCCCACGGGCAATGCCGCGGCCGCGTGGTAGGCCAGCGGCGCCAGCACCGCGTCGGGATCGGCGGCGTGGCGCGCCTCCAGCGATTCGGCAATGCGCCCATGCAGTGCGACGCGCTGTGCCGCTGGCAGTTCGTCATAGAGCACTTCGCGGATCAGCACGTGACTGAACTGGTACTGCGCGCCCGGAGGCACCCGCTCGATGATCCGGTGCGACAGCGCTTCATCGAGCCTGCCGAGCAGCTCGGCCTCGCTGTCGGCGCCGGCCAGTTCGGCCAGGAGGGGCAGATCGAAGTCGCGGCCGATGCAGGCGGCAATTGCGAGCAGCGTGCAGCAGGGCGCCGAGAGCCGGTTGAGCCGCTGGCCGATCACGGCGCGAATGCCGCTTGGCACGGTTTCAACCAGCGCCGCGGTGGCATGCGGGTCGTTGCCCTGGGGGCCCTGATGCAAGAAGCGCAGCGTTTCCACCAGGTACAGCGGATTGCCTTCGGTGCGGCGGTGCATGGTGGCAATCACTGCGGGCGGCGGCGTTACCGCGCTGGCCGCGGCGACCATCCGCTCGGTCTCTTCGAGGCTCAGCCCCGGGAGCGGCAGCCGGCAGAACTGCCGCGTGTTCAGCAGCTCGGCCAGCGTTGCAGCCAATGGGTGCTGGCGCGACAGATCCGCCTCGCGGTAGGAGCCGAGCAGCAGCATGCGGCTCTCGCCAAGATCTTGCGCGATGAAGGCCAGGAGCCGCAGCGACGAGGCATCGGCCCAGTGCAGGTTGTCCAGAATGAGGAGCAGCGGCCGCAGCGTGGCCACCTGGCGCCAGAAATGCGCCACCGCGGCAAACAGGCGAAAGCGCGCCTGGTCGCCTTCGCCGATGGCTGGCACCGCAGTGCCTGGCGGCAGGCGCTCGGCGAGTTCGGGTGCAATCTCGACTGCCGCCGCCGCGTCCCTGCCGAGCAGCGCCGGCAGGCGCTCATCGCGGCAGGCGCGCAGACAGGCCTGCATGGCGCGCGTCCACGGCAGAAAGGGTGGCGCGCCGGGTTCCTCGAGGCAGCGGCCCCACAGAGTCAGCATGCCGCGGCGCAGGGCCAGTGTTGCCACTTCCTGCGCGAGCCGGGTCTTGCCGATGCCAGCCTCGCCGCTCACCATGACCACGCGGCCGCGCCCGGCCAGCGCACCGCCGAGCGCGTCGTGGGCCAGCTGCAGTTCACCGCGGCGCCCCACGAAAGGCTCGGTCGCGCCCGCCACCGCGGGGCTTGCCACCGGCGCGGCACCGCAGGCCGGACATGGCGCGTCGGCATGCAGGCACACGCGCCCGCAGCGGTGACAAGCGATCCGATCCAGCATGGCCATGCCGCTCCTTGTGCTTTTTTTCCCGGCCCTGGGCCGGCATGGACGAGTCTGCACGCGGCGAGTGCCTGTAGGGCTTAGGACTTACGCCACGCCACGCCGCGTCGAAGACGGCTGCCCGACAGGCGCGCGGGCTGGACAGTCGCCGCGGCGGCCTGGCCGAAAACGACCGGTAACCGCCCGCTGCGTTACTGGAAGTTTCACCCGGGCGGGGGTGCTCTGCCGAGGCTCCCGGGAGGGGTGGCCGGTGTAGACTGCCAGGTTTTTCGTTCTGGCGGTATGGCGCACGTTTCACAGCGCACAGTTTTCAATGGTTCGGCGCTCGTTCGCCTGCTTTCCCGACTGGCCGATACAGGCATGCGCGAACCCACGCAAGCCACCGCGGATCGATTGAGCCAGTGGTTCGGCTGGACCGATGCCATTTCGCTTTCCGCCGCGCTGGACGGCGTACCGGCGGCTGCTGCTTCTTCCCGGCTGCGGGCTCCCGCCGGTTCCGAGGAACGGGAATGCGCCCGTGCGCGGACCGCGCTCGCCAATGCGATTGCAGAAGACGGGGTGGTCATGGCCGCAACCGACTTCACGCCGCTGCGCCGCCGCTACCTTGCGCTGCAGCAGGCCATGGAAGCGGGGATCGGCCCGTTGCGCGGGCGCTTGCGGACGACGCTGGCGGCCAAGTCCCCGGCCATGGCAAGGCTGGCTGCGGTGGACGTGGTCATGGAGCAGGTTCTGGCTGCGCGCGAGCACGGCCTTTTGGCCGGCGTGCCCGCATTGCTCGAAAAACATTTCAACCGCTTGAGCGGGAACGGCGCGTCAACGACAGCCGAACCCGCCGGCGAACCCCAGGCCGGCGAGTGGCTGCACGTTTTCCGCAAGGACATGAAGAACGTGCTGCTCGCCGAACTGGACTTCCGATTTCAACCGATCGAAGGGCTGCTCGAAGCCCTTCGCATGAGGCAACCAGAGTGCCATGAATAGATTTCTTCACTACGCTGTTTTTGCCGCGGGCCTGGCCGTCGTGTGCTGGGTTGGCGCGGGCTATGTGGGTTCGCATCCATTGGCGCTCATCGTCACGATGATCGTCGGTGCGTTCTACATCATGGGTGCGGTCGAGCTGCACCGCTTCCAGCAAGCAACATCCACATTGAGCCGCGCCGTGGCCGACTTGTCGGCCGCTCCGGCGGACCTGGGCGCATGGCTCGGCCAACTGCATCCGACGCTGCGCAACGCGGTTCGCCTGCGCATCGAAGGCGAGCGTGTCGGCTTGCCCGGCCCGGCGCTAACGCCCTATCTGGCCGGACTGCTGGTGCTTCTGGGCATGCTCGGCACCTTTCTCGGCATGGTGGTCACGCTCAACGGCACCGGGCTGGCGCTGGAAACCGCGACCGACCTGCCGGCCATCCGCGCCTCGCTGTCGGCCCCGGTCAAGGGCTTGGGGCTGGCGTTCGGCACGTCGGTGGCCGGCGTGGCCGCCTCGGCGATGCTCGGCCTTGCGTCGGCGCTGTGCCGGCGCGAGCGGCTGCAGGCCGGGCAAGCGCTCGACAGCAAAATCGCGACTGCGCTGCGCGTCTACTCCGAGACGCATCGACGAGAAGCGTCGTTCCAATTGCTGGAGCAGCAGGCGCAGCTGATGCCCCGGCTCGTCGACCAGCTGCAGGCGATGATGGTCACGATGGAGCGCCAGGCCCAGGCCTTGAACGAGCGCCTCGCCACCGGCCAGGCGCACTTCCACACCCAGGCCGAGGCGGTGTACGCCGGCCTCGCTTCCTCAGTCGACCAGTCGCTGAAGCAAAGCCTGATCGAAAGCGCCCGCATCGCCGGCGCCACCATCCAGCCGGTCGTCGAAGCCACCATGGCCGGCATCGCGCGCGAGACGGCTTCCTTGCACGACACGGTCGCACGCACCGTGCAGCAGCAGCTCGATGGGCTTTCGAGTCGTTTCGAAGCTACGACGACCAGCGTGGCCGACACCTGGAAGGCCGCACTCGCCGAGCATGAGCGCACGTCCGGGGCAGTGGCCAAAGACTTGAGCGCATCGCATGAGCGCTTTGCTGCGACCTTCGAGCAACGTTCGGCATCGCTGGTCGAAGCCGTATCCGCCCGCCTCGAGGACACGGTAGGCAGCGTGTCGGACACGTGGGGCAGCGCGCTTGCACAGCATCAGCGCGTGAGCGAAAAACTGTCGGAAGACACGCGCCAGTCCTTCGCCGCCGCAGCCGCAGGTTTCGAGCAGCACGCGGCATCGCTGCTGCGCACCGTGGACCAGGCGCACGCTGATCTTCAGGCGCAGATGGCGGCGCGCGACGAGCAGCGCCTGTCCGCCTGGACTCAGGCCCTGTCGGCCATGGCCACGTCGCTGCATCAAGAGTGGCAGCAGACCGGCGCGCACGCGGAGGGCCGGCAGCAACAACTTTTCGAGACCTTGGCGCAAACCGCTCGCGACATGTCGACCCAGGCCGAAGCCCATGCCAAGGGCACGGTGGCCGAAATCGCCCAGCTTCTGCAGGCCGCATCCGAGGCGCCGCGCGTCGCGGCCGAGGTGGTGGCCGAGCTGCGGCAGAAGCTTTCTGACAGCATGGCGCGCGACAACGCGATGCTGGAAGAACGCAGCCGCCTCATGGAAACGCTGGGAACGCTGCTCGACGCCGTGAACCACGCCTCCACGGAGCAGCGCTCGGCAGTCGATGCGCTGGTCGGCGCGTCGGCCGATGTGCTGGAGCGCGTTGGCAGCCGCTTCACCGACAAGGTCGAGGCGGAAACCGAAAAGATGTCCGGCGTCGCCGCGCAGATCACCGGCAGCGCCGTCGAAGTAGCGAGCCTCGGCGAAGCCTTCGGCCTTGCCGTGCAGCTGTTCAGCGAATCGAACGACAAGCTGGTGGCCCATCTGCAGCGCGTCGAAGGCGCGCTCGGCAAGTCGATGGCGCGCAGCGACGAGCAGCTGGCCTACTACGTGGCGCAGGCGAGGGAGGTCATCGACCTCAGCATCATGTCGCAGAAGCAGATCGTCGAGGACCTGCAGCAGATCGCCGGCCGGCAGCAGGCCGTGGCGAGCGAAGCATGATGCGCGACGATCTCGACGCCGGGCTGGAGCCGAGCGTGCCGGTGTGGGCAGTCTTCGGCGACCTGATGTCGGGGCTTGTCGGCGCCTTCGTGCTGATCTTGGTGGGTGCGCTCGGCATGCAGCTGGACCTCGCGGCAAAGCTGCAGGCCGAGGTGCAGCAGCGCCAAGCCGAAACGCAGCGGCGTGAGGCGCTCGAAAAAGCCCTCGCAGGGCCGCTCGCGGCCGGCAGGGTCACCCTCGTCAACGGGCGCATTGGCATCAGCGGCAGCGTGCTCTTCGCCTTCAATTCGGCTGAGTTGCAGCCCGAGGGCCGGCAGGTGCTAAAGAGCCTGGCCGCGCCCGTGGCCGCCTACCTCCGTGCGCGTGACGAGGTGCTGATGGTGAGCGGCTTCACCGACGACCGGCAGATGCGGCAGACGAAGGAGGGCAACCGGCCCTTCGCCGACAACTGGGAGCTGTCGGCCCAGCGCGCGTTGACGGTGACGCGCGCATTGATCGAAGAAGGCATTCCCTCGTCCTCGGTGTTTGCCGCGGCCTTCGGATCCGAGCAAGCAGTGGCGTCCAACGCCGACGCCGAAGGACGGGCAAAGAACCGGCGCGTCGAAATGGCGCCCACGCCCCGCCAGCAGACCGGCGCCGGCGCAAAGGCCCGTGAGTAGCTGCATGGACGACCCCGCGGCGATGCTCGATGCGTGGCGTGCGCGCGGTGAGCATCGCGCGGACCCGGTGCGCTTTCGTTTTATCGAGGCAATGGCCAGGCGAGCGGCTGGGCATGAGGGCGATGCGCGGCGCATCCTGGACGAGAAGGTGGCGGGGCTGCTTGCGGCGTATCGCGAGAAGCTGGATGAGAAGCAACGCGCCGTTGCCGGCACTAAACAAGAGGCCGTGCTTCCTCCCGGCCCGCTCGCGCAACTCGTCGAGCACATCGCCCGCCAGTCGCCGCTGCAAGCCGAAGGGCCTGCTGCAACCGATGCCGCACCCGCTCCCGAACTGAAGACGCTCCGCTACTTCAGAAGCACCTGGTCGCGGCTCAGCGCCGACCGGCGGCTCACGCAATCATTGGCAAAGGTGCCGGACAACGCCGGCCCACTCAACTCGCATCACCTGGTGCATCGTTCGCTCATGCTGATGCATGAGCTCTCGCCCGAATATCTCAACCGCTTCATGTCGTACGTCGACACCCTGCTGTGGGTCGATCAGGTGAACGGCAGCAACGCGCCGGCCGCGGCAAACACGCCGCGCGTCGAGAGCAAGAAAAAGGGCGCGCGCGGCAAGGCCGGCTAAGGCGCTGCCGGTCAGCGCAAGCCGTGCGCGCGGATCACTGCTTTCAGCCGCCGCACCTCGTGCTGCAAGTCGAGAATCAGCGCCGCTGCGTCCAGGCCCACGCCAAAGTCGCGTTCGAGCCTGCGCGCTTCCAGGGCGCTTTGCAGGTCGGCGCTGGAGAACTGCCACCGCTCGGGCGGCGCTTCGGCGGCGGTGACTTGCACGATGCCGACCTCGACGAGTTGCACCACCCATTCGGTGTCGGCGCCGCAGGCGTGGGCCAGCTCGCTCGCGGCGAGCGGCTGCGATGCGCTGATGGCGGTTGTGACGGATACGGTCGCCATGCTCACACTCCCAGATGCTGGCGTGGGTTGAACGAAGCCGACGCTTGCGCGAGCTGCTCGTAGGCCTTGCGCGTGGTGTCCGCGGTGGCGGGGGGAAGGGCAATTTCCAGCAGCAGGTACAGGTCGCCGGGCTGCTTGCCGCCCAGCCCACGGCCCTTGAGCCTGAGCTTGAGGCCGCTGCGCGCATTGGGCGGCACGGTCACCTCGACCGCACCGCCGGTGGGAACGGGCACCTTCACCTGTGCGCCTAGCGCGGCCTCGGTCGGCGTGACGGGCAGCGTCATGTAGATGTCGCGCTCTTCCACGCGATAGAGCCTGTGCGGCGCAATGCGCACCTCCAGGTACAGGTCGCCGGCCGGCTCTCCGCCGTGGCCGGGCATGCCCTGTCCGGCAAGGCGGATGAACTGCCCAGGATGCATGCCGGCCGGAATCTTGACGCTGAGCGTGCGCGTCTTGAACGACGGACGGCCCTGGGCGTCCGTTTCCTGCGAACGCAGCGTGATCTCGCGCTCGGCGCCGTTGAGTGCGTCTTCGAGCGAGATCTCGATGGCCGCGTGATGGTCTTCGCCGCGGGCGCGGTAGTTGCGCTTGGCCGCACCGCGCCGCTCGGCCTCGCCGAAGAGCGACGAAAAGAATTCGCTGAAGTCCGCGTGGTCGGCCGGGCCCTGGTTCGGGCCGCGGTGAAATTCGAAGCCGGTGTCCCAGCCCGGCGGCGGCTGGAAGTCGCCCTGGGGATGCCCGCCGCGCGCCACGCGGTCGGCCAGCGCGTCGTAGGCGGCGCGCTTTTCCTTGTCGCGCAGCACGTCGTTGGCTTCGTTGATGTCGCGCATGCGCTTCTCGGCGTCGGCTTCCTTGCTGACGTCGGGGTGGTACTTGCGCGCAAGCTTGCGGTAGGCCTTGCGTACGTCCTCTTCGGACGCGGTGCGGTCGATCCCCAGTGCGCTGTAGTAGTCCTTGAATTCCATGGCGGTCCGTGTGGGGTGAACGCCGAACAGTACGCCCGGTCTTTGTCAGGCCAGGGCGGAATCGCCGTCGGCATGCCGCAGCAGCGGCGTTACGGTCCATGTGGGGCCGCTCTTGGAGAAACGCAATGGCTGCGCATTGCCGAGCAGGTCGAGATCGATGGGCACCCCGAGTAGCGCGGCCAGCGCATACAGCGTGCCGCCATGGGCCACCACCAGCACCGGTGCCGGCTCCGCCAGTGCCGCACCGAGCGCAAGCCGCTTGCGCGCCACGAACTGCGCAAGGGTTTCGCCGCCTTCGGGTTCGCAGGCCCAATCGATGTTGGCCGACGAGGTGCCGATGAGCGCGCCGAAGTTGCGCTCGCGCAGCGCCGCCTGAGGCGTGGGCGCCAGGCGAAGCACTGCGGCCACGGTATGCGCCGTGTCGTGCGCGCGCCGCGCATCGCTGCAGACGATGGTGCGGATCGGCTCTCCCGCCAGCAGCTGCGCTGCGCGGGCTGCCTGCTGCAATCCGAGTTCGCTCAGCGGTTCGTCCACGGCTTGGAAGATGCGCTGTGCATTGCGGCCGGTCTGGCCATGGCGCAAAAAGTAGAAGTGGTCGCAGGCCGGCGAGAGCGGCTGCTCGGCGGCAATGCGGACCAGCTGGTCGAGCCCGGCGGTCGCGCCGCGGGGGAAAGGTGCCTGTGACATGGGTGTGTGGTTCAACCGAACTTCATGGCCTTGGGGCGCGCCTGCAGCCGGTCGATGTAGGCATCGATCTTCGGCCGGTTGGAGTGGCCGCCGAATGCGCGGTGCCAGATGAACATGGAGCCGATCATCACGTCGGCCGCGGTGAATTGCTCGCCGAAGAGGTACGGGCCGTCGCCCAGCTCCCGTTCCACCGCATCCTTGGCCTGCTCGAAATCGGTCCAGCCGCGCGCGCTGTTGTTGCTGTGCAGCCCCAGCAGGCTGTCGCCCATCGAGGGCTCGAGCTGCGCCGTCGAATAGACCATCAGCGACAGGTAGCGCCCGCGCTCTGTCGAGCCCACGGGTGGAGCCAGCCTGGCCTCTGGAAACTTCTCGGCCACGTACATGCAGATGGCCGCGTTCTCGAAGACGCGGGTGCGGCCGTCGACCAGCGCCGGCAGTTTGCCGGCGGGATTGATCTCCAGGTACTCGGGTTTCTTGTGCGCCTTCTCCCGGATGAGGGTGGGGACGATTTCGTAGTCCACACCGGCCTCGTCGAGCATCCATTTCGCGATCTGCGCGCGGCTGTGCGGATCGAAATACAACTTCATGAGGAGGTCTCCTTTTTGAAGGATCAGAGTCCTGTCAGAACTTGGGAATGCGCAGTGTCTTGCTGATCATCAGCGTGCCCGACAGCGCAAAGAGCAAAGTGAGCGGATGCAGCAGCCACGGGCCGATCGCCACGGCGCCGCCCCACACCGCGTCACCGATGCGGCCTTGCCAGGCTGCAAGCGCCAGCACGCCGACCAGCACCACGCTGGTTGGAATGGGCGTACCTTCGAAGTACTTCACCTTGTCGGCGCCCGCGGAAAGCGCCTCGGCCGTGACGTTGTAGCGCGCGAGCCGGCTCACGCCGCAGCAGACGAAATAAATCAGCAGCATGCAGTCCCAGCCGCCGTCCAGACCGGCGGCAAAGGCGAGCGCGGCGGGCGCCACGCCGAACGAAATCACGTCGGCCAGCGAATCGAGCTCGCGCCCCAGAGCGGAGTGCGTCTGCCGCCATCGCGCGATGCGGCCGTCGAACACGTCGAACACGAAGGCAGCCGGCGCGAGCGCCGCGGCCCAGAAGAATTGCGCAACCGACTGACTGGCCATGAAAGCCATGGCAAGGAACACCGCCCCCACGCCGCAGGCCGCGTTGCCGAGCGTGAATACGTCGGCCAGGTGAAAGCCGCGGATCATCGAGAAATGCTTGCGGGCCGGTGTGGGGGGAGGGGTGGTCATGGGCGTGCTTCGGAGTCGGCGAATGCTCCGCACCTTAACGCAACCCGGGCCGCTTGCCTGTAGTCGCCATCCGACTCCGGAAAGGACCGGCGGATGGCGGCGGGGGCTCAGGCCGGAAGGTGGGCCTCGTAGGCCTTTTCGAGCTCTGCGTGGCGGGTCCAGAACCCGCGTGGCTTGCGCTGCTGCAGCACGTCGTCGAGCACGTCCAGGTGGGCATGCCAGCCGCTGGAGACGCTGAGCGTTTCCTTGCGATCGGGCAGGCGGCGGTGGGTGAGCACGAGACGGGTCGAATCGCCCTCCGGCGTGAATTCGAAGCTCACTACCGAAGCAGTGGCGCTTTCGCTGCCCCAACTGATGACCAAGCGCTTTGGTGGTTCGATCTCGATGACCCGCGATGTCTGGGAGATGGGGCTCCGGCAGGCGCTGTAGCGCTCCGGTGCCACTTCGCCGGATAGCCGGGTGTGGTCGAAGCGCAGCTCGAACACGCCGCCGATCTCATGCGCCATGGTGCCGCCGGCCAGCCAGGCCGCGCGCTTGTCAGGCTCGACGAAATAGGCCCACACACGCTCTATGGGCGCGGGCAGGGTGCGCTCCATGCGCAGGGTGCCGGGTTCGATCAGGGTTCCGAGGCCGTTCTTGGTCATGGCTTGCTCCTTGAAGAAGGGAAGGTCTTCATTGGCGGGACGAACCGCGCCGCAGCTCGCGCTCCAGCGCGTCCAGATGGTTGCTCCAGAAGCTTTCATAGTGGCGCAGCCATTCGTTGGCCGATGCGAGCGCCGCCGGCTCCAGCCGGCAGACATGCGCGCGGCCCTGCACGGTGCGAGAAACCAGCCCGGCGCGCTCCAGCGCCTTGACGTGCTTCGATGCGCCCGCAAAAGACATGTGAAACGGCGCACCGAGTTCACCCACGCTGCACTCGCCCTGGGCCAGCAGCTGCAGCATCGTGCGGCGCGTGCTGTCGGAAAGGGCGCGGAACACGGCGTCGAGCCGTCCATCGTCTAGTTCAACCATGAGGTTGAATATAGATCTGTCTCGCGAATTATTCAACCAATTAGTTGAATGATTGAATGGTGCGGTTACACCCGATACAGGCGAGACGCGGCTGCACAGTCTGGCGCTGGAGCCGGCGCGGCGGCGCTCCTACGATCACTTTCGTTCCATCCACTCCGCCTACAAACCCCATGAAATCTCTCGTTTATCGCCGCACCCTGCTGCTTGCCGCCTCCGCACTGCCCCTGGCCAGCGCCTGCAGCGCGTGGTCCGCGAAAGGGCCGCGGGCCGCATCGGCCGAGGCAGAACTCGCGGCGCTCGAAAGCAGCGTGGGCGGGCGGCTCGGCGTGGCGGCGCTGGACACCGCCACCGGTGCGCGCGTGCAGCACCGCGCAGCCGAGCGCTTTCCGCTGTGCAGCACCTTCAAGACCATGCTGGCCGCGGCCATCCTCGATCGCAGCACGCGCGACGGCAGCCTGCTGGAGCGGCGCGTGAGCTATGGCAAGGGAGAGATCCTTCCCCATTCGCCCATCACCGAAAAATACCTGGGGCAGGGCATGGCGGTTTCCGCGCTGTGCGCCGCCACCGTCCAATACAGCGACAACGCCGCAGCCAACCTGCTGATGAAGATTCTCGGCGGGCCTCCCGCTGTGACTGTGTATGCGCGCTCCATCGGCGACCAGGCCTTCAGGCTGGACCGTTGGGAAACTGAACTCAACAGTGCGATTCCCGGCGATCCACGCGACACCACGACGCCCGAGGCCATGGCCGCAAGCCTGCAGCGGCTGGTGCTGGGCGACGCGCTGGGTGCAGCGCAGCGCAACCAGCTCGAAACCTGGCTGCTGGGCAATACCACCGGCGCCACGCGCATTCGCGCCGGCGTGCCGGCCGATTGGAAGGTCGGCGACAAGACCGGCGCGGGCTCCTATGGCACCGTGAACGACGCGGGCGTACTTTGGCCGCCGGCAGGCGCACCGCTGGTGCTGGCGGTCTACCTGACGTTTCCTTCGCAAAAGGATGCACAGGGCCGCAACGATGTCATCGCATCGGCGGCGCGCATCGCCGTGAACGCGCTTCGGGCCTGAGCCCGGGGCTCACTCTTCGCTGGTCCACTCCACCTGCGCGCCCAGGCTGCGCAGGTTTTCGGCAAAGCGGGGATGGGCCCGCCGGATGGGCGTGGCATTGCGTATTTCGGAGCGGCCCTCGATGCTGGCCGCCACCATGAAGAGCGCAATGGCCACGCGAATGATGTAGGGGCTCTCGACCACGGCTGGCGTCAGCGGGCTGCCGCCGAAGCTGATGAGCCGGTGCGGGTCCGAGGAGAAGACGTGGGCGCCGAACTTGGAGAGTTCGCCGGTCCAACCCAACGCGCCGTCGTAGACCTTGTTCCAGAACATCGCATTGCCCTGCGCCCGGACGCCCAGCGCAATGAAGATGGGAAGCAGGTCGACCGGAAAGTAGGGCCACGGCGCAGCCTCCACCTTGGTGAGCACGTTGCTGGTGAAAGGCGTCTGCACCTTCAACGGCCCGGCGCAGCTGGCACGCGACCAGCCGTTTTCGTGCGCGATGGCGACGCCGAACTTGGCAAAGGTGCGGTCGATCAGCGGAAAGTTTTCGGGTGCGCTGTTGCGCACTACCACGTCGCCGCCCGTGATGGCGCCCAGTGCCAGGAAGGTGGTGATCTCGTGAAAGTCTTCGTCGAAGCGGAACTCCCCGCCGCGCATCGCATTGCCGCCATGCACCGTGAGCCGCGATGTGCCGATGCCTTCGATGCGCACGCCCAGCAGGGCCATGAAGCGGCAGAACTCCTGCACGTGCGGCTCGGAAGCCGCGTTGGTGAGCGTGGAGGTGCCTTTGGCCGCCGCCGCGCACAGCACGAAGTTCTCGGTCGTGGTGACGGAGGCGTAGTCGAGCCAGTGTTCCGTGGGGGTCAGCGGTCCGTCGCACCGCACCAGCAGCGAGCCGCTGGCGCGCTCCACCTGTCCGCCGAAACGGCGGAACACGTCGACGTGCGGATCGATCTCGCGCACGCCCAGGGTGCAGCCCTTGACGTTGTCCTCGAGCCGCGCAATGCCGAAGCGCGCGAGCAGCGGGGGCACCAGCATGATCGACGAGCGCATTTCCTCCGGCAGACGGTCGCGCGCGGCGTCGAAAGCCGTTTCGCGGTGGTGCAGCTCCAGCGTGCCGGTGGCGTGGTCCATGCGCGCCTCGCTGCCCAGGCTGCGAAAGATGTCGAGGATCTTTCGCACGTCGGTGATGTCTGGCACGCCATGCAGGCGCAGCGGCTCGTTTGTGAGCAGCGTGGCGCACAGCACGGGCAGCACGGCGTTCTTGTTGGCGGAAGGAGTGATGCGGCCGCGAAGCGGCGTGCCGCCGTGCACGATGAGGTTGGACATGGGAATGCGAAGCCAGAAGCGATTTATTCGGCGCCCAGTTGCTCCGCCGCTTCGCGCGGCCGGAGTCCGCGAACCGATGCCAAGCCTTCGAGCTGCGCCTTGCGAGGACGGGCCTTGCCCTGTTCCCATTTGTAGATGGTCTGGCCGGTGACGCCCACCAGCTTGCCGTAGGCTGCCGCCGAGAGGCCGAGCTTCTCGCGGTGCGTGGCAAGGCGGCTGGCGCTGAAGCGGCGGGCCGGTCCCGAGTCGCCGGCTTCGTCGGTATCGCCTTCGGGGGAAACGCGCGCGGACACCTTGGTGGCGCGGCGCAGTTCCTTCTCCAGCTTCTCGACCTGCCGGCGCAATGCGGCAATCGAGGCACGGTGGTGCGTGGAGGCTTTTTTCAGCGTTTCGATCTCCGTGCGCACCTCCTTGCGGGCAACACGGGAAATCTCTGCTTTGAGGATGGAGGCGATATTTGGCATGGGCGCATTTTGCACATCTCTTGGGGCGTGCCGACTTGGGAGATACGGCAACACGCGCCTGCAGCCCTTGACGGCGCATGCCGGCCGCCTCCGGTCAGAGCACGAAGCAGCCCACCGAAACAAAGTGGCTGGCGGTCCCCGCTAGCACGAAGAGGTGCCAGGTCCCATGCGCATGCCTGAAACCCCGCCGGTTCCGGTAGAACACTGTGCCCACGGTGTAGAGCAAGCTGCCCGCCAAAAGCCAGGCCAGCCCGCCGCTCTCGAGCCGCGCGGCCAGCGGCACGGCCGCCAGCACGCCGAGCCAGCCCATGCCGATGTAGAGCGCCAACGCCGGCTTGGTGGCCGCGCCCTTGGCCTGCAACAGTTCGCGGCCTATGCCGAAAAGCGCGGCGCTCCATACGGCGGCAAGCAGCAGCCAGCCCCACAAGCCATTCAGAGTAACCAATGCGAACGGGGTGTAGGTACCCCCAATCAGCAAATAGATGGCGCAGTGGTCGGCCTTTTCCCAAAGGCGCTTGCGAGGCCCCCGCGTGCTGTGGAACAGCGTGGATGCCGAATACAGCGCCACCGCGGAGAGCGAGAACACCAGCGCGCCGACGATTCGCGCGGGGTCGCCGGTGGGCACGGTCTTGGCAAGCAGCAGGGCCATGGCCACCAGGGCGAGCACCAGACCGAGCAGATGGGTGTAGCCATTGAGCCGTTCGCCGGGGTACATCGCGTCGGGGTTGCAGTCTTGGTTATGGAGGGCGAAGGCCAGCGGATGCTAGGCATGCCTCATGACGGCGCGGTGACCGCCGGGGACGCTCAGGTCTCGAAAGCGTTCAGCAGCGTATGCGCGATGTCGGCCGCGAGCGCATCGCGCTGCGGCGCGGGGCGCCAGAAGGAGCGCGTCGCCACACCGGTCGATTCCCATTCGGGATGGCTGCGCGCCGGTCTTGCCGCGCGCACGGCGGCGGCCGTGGCGCGTGTTGGTGCGTCCTGCGTGGCACTCGACTCGGCCGCAATGCGCCCAGTGGCGGCATGGCCGCGCCGCTCCAGCGCCCGCGCGAGTTTCAGCTGCCATGCCACCAGCGCAAAGAGCACGCCGTCTTCGACCGTGAGCTCGTGCACGTTGCGCAGCTTGTTCGCCAGCTTGCGACCGAAGGGACCCCAGCCCTGCGACACAGCGCCGCCGATGGCGCCGCCCACCGCGGCACCCGTGCCGAGCGAAATGCCGGCCACTGCCAGGTCCGCCACCACGCCCACGGCGGCGCCGATCACGGCGCCCTTGCCGAGCCGCAGGCCCGCTTCCTTCATGGCCTCGGGGCTGAAAAAGTCCAACGCCCAGCGGCCCTCGATGAGCGGCAGCGGCGCCTCGCCGGCATCGTCCTGGCGAAAGCCGTAAAGCGCCAGCATGTCGTCCGTGCATCGCTGCGCCTTGTCGAACACTTCTTTCTGCAGCGCTGCGACGAAGGCCTTCCGTCGGGTGGTGTCGGCAAACTCTTCGGCCGTCATGCTGCGACGCAGCGCCGCGCCATCGATCAGCAACCCGGCGATGCGCGCGCAGGCCGCGCGGCGGCGTTCGGCGGCTTCGGCGGTCAATGCATCCACCACGTTGCGCAGCAACTCGCGCTGGTCGCGCAGCAGGGTGGAAAGATCGTTGTACAGCTCGCGCTCCGCGCCCACGAAAGGCGCGGCGGCATCGAAGCTCACCTGCACGTGAAGGCCATAGGCGGAGAGCAGCTCTCTCCAGGCCGCTTCGCGGCTCGCCGCATCGCGCACGAAGTTCAGCACCGGCATCACGGGCCGGGCGCAGGAGTTGAGCAGCTCGATCTCGTCGCGGAACTTGGGCAGCACCGGTTCGCGCACGTCGATGACGAGAAAGGCCGCATCGATCTCGAGCATGGTGCGCAGCACCTTGGCCTCTTGCTCGAACATGCCATGCGCTTCGGGGCCCTGCAGGAACAGGCGAATGCGCTCGGGCGGGGTGGCTTGCGGATCGAGCCCGGCCAGGTGTTCGCGAAGCGCCACCGCGTCTTCCAGCCCCGGCGTGTCGAAGAAGCGCACGGCGGGCTGGCCGTTCACTTCGAGGTCGACCGACTCCACGTGGCGCGTGGTGCCGGGTCGCTGCGACACCTCGCCGAAGTTGGCGCGGCGCGTCAGCGTGCGCAGCAACGAGGTCTTGCCCGCATTGGTGTGGCCGACCACGGCGATGCGGATGGCTTGTTGTGATGTGGTCATGGGGTGGCGCCGAGGCCCTCCAGCGCGTCTTCGAGCCTGTGCATGGCCGTCACGCGCGGCAGGCCGGTGGCGCGCAGCCAGTCGATCCAGCGCTGCGAGGCATCGGCAGCGGCGTCCTTCGCTGCATCGGTGAGCCACAGCCGGCATTCGCCGCAATGGGCCAGCAGATCGCGCAGGAAGCGTTCGGTGCCGCGTTCAGGGCTCGATGCGGCATGGCACACGAGCAGCACGGCGCGCGGCCGAACCTCTGCCAACCGATCGAGCAGGCCGCGGCGCGCGGGTGCACTGCCGTCGATGCGCTGTATCTCGGTGGCCGCGCTGGCGTGCAGGCCTTGTGGTGGCCACGGCGCATCCGGAGGCAGTTCGAAGCCGACGACGAACAGCGTGTCCCGCAGCTGTGAAGGTGCCAGCCCGCTGGGCGCGATGCCCGGTGCCCGCCCCGGGTCGGCATCGACAATCGAGGGCGGCGCCAGCGCGGCGAAGCGCGCCGCCAGCTTGCGGTAATAGGGCTCGCTCCAGTCGGGCTGTAGTGCGGCCCGCCGCCGGCGCCACACCACCGCGCTCAGCAGTACGAGCGCAAGCCGCGGGAGCAATCCGTACACGACGATGCACCCGGTGAGCCACAGCGCCCACGTGCGCTGGCCCGCGGCACCGGGAGCGGACGAGAGCACGGTCTGGGCTTCAGGAACCGGAAAGCCGATCTGCGCCGGTGCCCAGCCCAGCACCTGCACCGCGCGCACGAAGAAGGCCGGATCGAGGATCGTCGTTTCCCAGCTCAGCGTGTAGCTGCGAAAGGCCAGCGCGAACAGCAGTGCGGCCAGCACCACCGCAAAAGAGATCGACCAGATGCCGTGGCTCACCAGACCGAAGGCCCAGGGCAACAGCCTGGCGCGCGCCAGGAGCCCGGTCGCCGCCCGTACCAGCACCGGCGCCTGCCCGCGCTTGCCGCCGGCCACGCGTGCGGTGAGCGACAGCCAGATCCAGGCCAGCGAACTCGTACTAAACGAACCGGGCGGCAGCCATAAGCCCACCAGCCAAAGCAGCAGCGTGACGAGGTGAATGCCCAGCAGGCTCACGAGCGCGACGATCACGTTGATGTGCCGCTCGCCGCCGCCGACCACGTTGCCCGCGAGCCCCAGGCCCGCAACGACGACGAGCGCGATGAGGCCGAGCAGCACCCACGGTCCCCATTGGCGCGCGCGCGCCAGTTCGGATGGCAGCCCGATGCGTTCGCCCAGCTGAAGCGCGCGCGCCGTGATGCGTGCATGTTCGTTGGCTGTGCGGGAGGCGGCAATGCGCATGGCCTGTGCATCGTCGAGTGGACCTTTCTCCTCGGTCCATCGGATCGCCTCGGTGACTACCGCGTCCGGAAAAGCAGATTCGCGCAACGCGGTGTTGGTCAACAGGGTCCCTTCGCTAGTGGCGCCCCGTGTTGATCGGGGCGCGCAAATTATGCCCGGCGCGCTGCGAAGGCCCCATGAGAAACGGGGCCGCACATACGGCCCCGCTTTTGTTCAGCGTGCGAGTCGAAAACGCGTGCCCGGTCTCAGCGAAGGCCGAAGAACGAAAGCACGGCCACGACAACCACGATCAGACCGACGATGTAGATGATTGAACTCACGGGATGACTCCTCGTTGATGACGACAGCTTCAGCATCGCGCCCGGGTGGGCTGCCTGCTGTCGGCGAGGGGCGGCCTATGCTGTAGGACTCGCGAAAACCCGGGCGAGCGCATGTGCCGCGCCGACGCGGCACATGCAACGCCTCAGGCCGGGGCCTTGCGGCGCGGCTCGGGGCCCAGCGCCTGCTCAAGCAGCCAGCGCATGGCCGATTGGATTTCTTCCGGATCGGCGCCGGCATCGATGTCCAGTGCCGCCCGGTCGAAGGTCGCCGAGAGCAGCCGGGCGAGCGCGGGCAGGGACACCTCTGCCTTGCCCAGCCTGGCTTTCACCAGCCCCTGGCGCAGCGAATTCGCCGAAGTCGCTTCGTCGATGGCCATGATTTCCTTCAGGCCCAGCACGGCAGGCCCTTCGATGAGAAGCAGCCGCGTGCGGCCGGGCGCGGCCATCGCGTTCAGGTAGGCCTTGCTGCCTTGCAGCAGGGCTTCGCACGGCGTCAACTGCCTTGGTGTGGCCGCTTCGATGTCGGCTGCCACGGTTTCTGCTTCGCGCACCAGCACCTGCCTGAACAGGTCGCGCTTGTCCACGAAGTGGTGATACAGCGCGCCACGCGTGATACCGGCGGCAACAGCTATCTCTGGCGTCGAGGTTTCACCGTAGCCCTTGCTCACGAACAGCGCGCGCGCAGCGTCGATCAACGCAAGGCGCGTGGTTTCCGTGCGTTCGCGGTTGGTCCTGGAATGAGAGTCGGCGATTGGCGTTGGCATTTTACATACAGACTGTTTGTAGATAATATTTGGCGTACATGCAGTCTGTATGTTAATTGAAAGGACCGACGCCATGAAGGTGACGAGCTACTACCCGGTGATCATGAGCAACGACGTGGCGGGAACGGCCGGCTTCTACCAGGCGCATTTCGGCTTCACGCCGCTGTTTACGAGCGAGTGGTACGTGCATTTGCAGTTGGCAGGGAACGCGTCTGTGAATCTTGCGGTGCTCGACGGCCGCCACCAGACCATTCCTGCGCCCGCACGCGGCCAGGTGGCGGGCGGCCTGCTGCTCAACTTCGAGGTGGACGACCCCGATGCGGTCCATGACCGGTTGGCGGCGGCAGGCCTGCCGATTCTTCTTGCGTTGCGCGATGAAGACTTCGGCCAGCGCCACTTCATCACCAGTGACCCGAACGGTGTGCTGATCGACATCGTGAAGCCGATTCCGCCGAGTGCGGAGTTCGCAGCGCTGTACGAAGCCGGTGCATTGCCCAACTAGGCTGCGCTCAGGCTCGCAGGGCTTCCTCGTCTTCTTCAAGCGAATCGCCGAGAAAGCCGCCGCTCTGGTGCGCCCACAGCCGCGCATAGAGCCCGCCTTGCGCCATCAGCGAGCGGTGGTCGCCTTCTTCCACCACGCGGCCTTCGTCGAGCACGATGAGCCGGTCCATGGCCGCGATGGTCGACAGCCGGTGCGCGATCGCGATCACCGTCTTCCCCTCCATCAATCGATAAAGGCTTTGCTGGATGGCGGTCTCCACCTCGGAGTCCAGCGCGCTGGTGGCCTCGTCGAGCAGCAGGATCGGCGCGTCCTTCAGCATCACGCGCGCAATGGCCACGCGCTGGCGCTGACCGCCGGAGAGCTTGACGCCGCGCTCGCCCACGTGCGCTTCGTAGCCGCGGCGGCCGCTGGCATCGCCCAGCGTCTGGATGAACTCGTGCGCCTCGGCGCGTTTGGCGGCGGCTTCGATCTGCGCCTGCGTGGCGTCGGGCCGTCCATAAGCGATGTTGTCGGCCACCGAGCGGTGCATCAGCGAGGTGTCCTGCGTGACCATGCCGATGTGGCTGCGCAGCGAATCCTGCGTCACGTGCGCAATGTCTTGTCCGTCGATCAAAATGCGGCCGCTCTCCAGGTCATGAAAACGCAGCAGCAGGTTCACCAGCGTCGACTTGCCCGCGCCCGAGCGGCCGACCAGGCCGATCTTTTCGCCGGGCCGCACCACCAGGTTCAGGTCGTCGATGACGCGGCGGCCCGCATCCGCATAGCGGAAGCTCGCGTGCTCGAAGCGCACCTCGCCGCGCGGCACCTCGAGCACGCCGGCATCGGGCGTGTCGAGCACGGTGCGCGGGCGCGACAGCGTCTTCATGCCGTCCTGCACGGTGCCGATGTTCTCGAACAGGCTGGTCATCTCCCACATGATCCAGTGCGACATGCCCTGCAGGCGCAGCGCCATGGCGGTGGCCGCGGCGACGGCGCCAACGCCCACTGTGCCGTTCGACCAGAGCCACAGCGCGGTGCCGGCCATGCCCGCCGTGAGGCCCATGCTGAGCGTGTGGTTCACGATCTCGAAAGCGCTCACCAGCCGCATCTGCCCGTAGCCCGTGTACATGAACTCGCGCATTGCCTCCCGCGCGAAGCCGGCCTCACGCTGCGTGTGCGAGAACAGCTTGACGGTGGCAATGTTGGTGTAGGCGTCGGTCACGCGGCCGGTCATCAGCGCGCGCGCATCGGCCTGCGCCTTGCCCACCTTGCCCAGGCGCGGCACGAAGTACATCAACGAGCCCGCATACAGCACCAGCCAGACGATGAAGGGCAGCACAAGCTGGATATCGAGAACGCTTACCAGCACGATGATGGTCGCCACGTACACGCCCATGGCCACCACTACGTCGGCCAGCACGAAAAGGGTATCGCGCACCGCGAGCGCGGTCTGCATCACCTTGGCTGTGATGCGGCCCGCGAACTCGTCCTGGTAGAAAGCCATGCTCTGGCCCAGCATCACCCGGTGAAAGTTCCAGCGCAGGCGCATCGGCAGGTTCACCGCCAGCGTCTGGTGCTTGACGATGGTCTGCAGTGCGACCACGCCGATGCTGATGACCAGCAGCGCGGCCAGCCACATGAGCGTGTCGCCGCGCTCCGTCCACAGCCGTGACGGCACCTGGCCACCGAGCCAGTCGACGATGCGCCCGAGCACCGCGAACAGCAGCGCCTCGAAGGTCGAGATGGCGGCCGTGAGCGCCGCCATGGCCGCCATCTTGAGGCGCAGGCCCTGGGTGCAGGCCCACAGAAAGGCGAAGAGGCCCGACGGTGGCGGCGCCGGTTCGGCGGCGGGGTAGGGATGGAGCAGTTTTTCGAAGAAGCGGAACAAGGCGGGCGGTCTCCAGGCGAAGGCGAATCGGGGACTTTAGCCCGGGGTGGCATGCCCTTGCCCCGAAAGGGTGCGCTTTGCGGCGGCGGCCGGCGGCTGGCCACCCAGCCGCTCTCCCAGGAAGTCGATGAAGCTGCGCAGCTTGGGCGCCATGTACTGGCGGCTGGTGTACACCGCAAACAGCGTGACCGGATGCGGGGCGTGGTCGGGCAGCAGCCGCACCAGCCGGCCCGCTGCCAAGTCGTCGTCTATCAGCCATTCGGGCAAGAACGCAATGCCCATGTCTGCCCGCACCGCATGCAGCGTGAGCGTGGTGTCGTCCGACCGCATTGCTGGCATGAGCCGCAGCGCAAACATACGCCCGCCGGGCCCCTTGAGCGAAAGGTTGTCGAGGTTCACGTAGCTCGGCACGATGGCGCCGAGCCGGGCCACGTCGGCCGGCACCGCGGGGCTGCTGCCCATGCGCCGCAGGTAGGCGGGCGTGCCCGCCAGGTGAAAGGGCACGCGGCACAGCGGCCGCGCAATGAGCGCCGGAGAGGGCTCCTGGGTGGCACGCAGCGCCAGGTCATAACCATCCGCCGCGAGGTCGACCTTGCGGTTCTCCAGGTGGATGTCGATCAGCACTTCGGGATAGCGCTCACGGTAGTCGGCCAGCACGCGCGCGAAGCGCGGCGTGGCACACCACACCGGCGCGCTCACCTTGAGCTGGCCGCGCGGCGCCTCGCTTTTCTGACCGATGACGGCTTCAGCCGCATCGAGCAGATCGAGTGCGCGCCGGCTCTGCTCGTACCAGGCGGTGCCGGCCTCGGTCAGGCTCAGGTGGCGGCTCGAGCGGTGCAAGAGCCGCGCACCGAGCGATTTTTCGAGCTGCGCCACGTGCTTGCTCGCCATTGGCGGCGACATCGACAGGCGTTCCGCGGCGGCCACGAAGCTGCCCGATTCGACGACCTCTCGAAACACGCGCAGGCTGGTCAGGCGGTCCATCATGCTTTCCTCAGAAGAAACGGATCGATGCATCCTAGCTTGTCGATTTCCTCATGGGAAATGTCTACAGTCTGTGCAACGCTTTCAAGGAGCATCGACTTGACCCACGACGACAACACCTCGCGCCTGCCCACGTATTTCATCTCCCACGGCGGCGGACCCTGGCCCTGGATGAAGAAGGAGATGGGCGGCGTCTACGACCGGCTGGCCGCGTCGCTGGCCGACATGCCGCGCCAGATCGGCCGCACGCCCGGCGCCATCCTGATGGTGTCGGCTCATTGGGAGGCACCCGTCTTCACCGTGCAGGGCAATCCGCGCCCGCCCATGATCTACGACTACGGCGGCTTTCCCGCCCATACCTATGAAGTGCGCTACGACGCGCCCGGCTCGCCCGAACTCGCGCAGCGCGTGCAGTCGCTCCTGGCCGCGGCCGGATTGCCCGCGGCCATCGACCCCGAGCGCGGCTTCGACCACGGCATGTTCTCGCCCATGAAGGCGATATATCCCGACGCCAACGTGCCGGTGGTGCAGCTGTCGCTCAAGCGCGGGCTCGACCCGGCGGAGCACCTGGCGCTGGGCCGCGCGCTCGCGCCGCTGCGGGACGAGAACGTGCTCATCGTCGGCAGCGGCCTCAGCTATCACAACCTGCGCAACTTCGGCCCGCAGGCGCATGGCGTCTCAAAGGCTTTTGGCGACTGGCTCGACGACACCGCCGTGCAAGCGGCACCCGAAGAGCGCGTTCAGCGCCTGCAAGAGTGGGCCTCGGCCCCTTCGGCACGCGTGGCGCATCCGCGTGAGGAACACCTGATTCCGTTGATGGTGGCCGTCGGCGCAGCCGAGCAGGAAGCCGGCGAGCGCATCTATCACGAAGACGACTTCATGGGCGGGCTCGTGGTGTCGAGCTACCGCTTCGGCGCGGCCGCCAGCTGAAAAGGCGGCGGGTTGGCAGAATCGGGCAATGCCTTCCATTCCCGATTCAGATTCAACGTCGAGTTCAGAGACCGAAGCCCGCCTGCTCATCGAACGCATCGCCGCGAGCGGCCCGCGCCATGACGTGGTGCACGGCGGCGTTCGCGTCTGCTGGCGCCGTTTCGGTGCCGAAAACGACGCGCATCCCCCGCTGGTGCTGCTGCATGGCGGCCATGGCAGCTGGATGCACTGGCTGCGCAACGTCGAGGCGCTTTCGGCCGAACATACGCTGTGGCTGCCCGACATGCCCGGGTTCAACGACTCCGATGCGCCGCCGCGCGCAGCCCCGGGCGAAGATCCGCTCCGCCCGCTGCTCGATGCCCTGGGCGGATCGCTCGATCAGCTGATCGGTGTGGGCACGTCCATCGACCTTGGCGGCTTCTCATTCGGCGGACTCACCGCCGCGCGCTTTGCAGTGCGGCGCGGTGCCATCCGGCGCCTGGCGCTCGTGGGCAGCGGAGGCCACGGCACGATGCGGCGCATGTCGGTGGAGATGATCAATTGGCGCGCCGCGCCCAATCGCGAAGCAGAACGCGCCGCGCTGCTGCACAACCTGGGCGCGCTCATGCTGCACGACAAGGCCGCGATCGACCCGCTGGCCTTCGAGATCCACGACATCTCCTGCCACGGCACGCGTTTTCGCAGCAAGGATGTGTCGCAGGCCGGCGGACTCCAGGCCGCGCTAGACACGCTCGGCGGACCTCAATTGCTGCTCTGGGGCGAGTACGACGTCACCGCCGACCCGCGTCCGCTGGTGGTGCAACTCACGGCCGGCCATCCGCAGCGCGAAGGCGTGGTGATCGACGGGGCAGGGCACTGGGCGCAGTACGAGCGCGCCGAAGAATTCAATCGGCTGCTGCTGCGCTTCCTGGCCTGAGCCTCGAGCCTCGAGCCTCGCTATTGCTTCGCGAGCCCCAGCTTGCGGATGATGTCGCCCCACTGATCGTAGGTTGACCGCGCGAGCTCAGCCAGTTGCGCGGGGCTCGACGACTCTGCTTCATAGGCGCCCTGGCGGAAGAAGTCGCGCGTGGCGGGCATCGCCAGCACCTCTGCGAGTGCGCCGTTGAGCCTTGCGACCACCGGCGCAGGCATGCGCGCGGGCCCGTAGAAGCCCAGCCAACTCGGCATGTCGACGCCATTCACGCCCTGTTCGGTCATTGTGGGCACGTCGGGCAGCATCGCGCTGCGTTTCGGCGCCGCCACCGCCAGCATGCGGACCTTGCCGGTGGCGGTGTTCTGGATGGCGTTGGGCGCCGCATCGAAGTAGTACTGCACGCGGCCCGCGAGGAAATCCTTCGCAGCATCGGCGCCGCCCTTGTACGGCACATGCACCACGTCCAGCCCCGCCTGTTGTGCAAAGGCTTCGCCGTAAATGTGCGACGAGGTGCCGGTGCCGAAGGAGGCGTAGCTCATCTTTCCCGGGTTGGCCTTGATGTACGCCACAAGCTCCTGCACCGTGCGCGCCGGCACGCTCGCGTGCACGGTCAACACCAGCGGCCCGCGCGCGCCGAGCGAGATGGGCGTCAGGTCCTTGAACGGGTCGTAGCGCACCTGCGCCAGCGTCTGCGGGTTTTGCGCCACCACCGAAGAGGGCGCGTACATGATGGTGTAGCCGTCGGGCGCGGCGCGAATCACTTCTTCCGTGGCGAGGATGAAGCTCGCGCCCGGCCGGTTCTCGACGATCACCGGCGTCTGCAGCACCTCGCCGAGCTTGTTGGCGACGAAGCGCGCCTGCGCATCCGAGGCGCCGCCCGCCGCGAGGCCGAGCACGATGCGGATGCTGCGTCCCTTCTCGGGGAACGGCGCGGGCCCGGCGGCGAGCGTGCCCAGCGGCCATGCGGCCGCGCCAAATGCGAGCCCGAGCCCGAGCCACGCGGCAGCACGCCGACGGGCGATGGAGGAAGGCAAACGGTTCATTGCCTGGTCAACCCGACCTGCTGCACCATCGCGCCCCAGCGCTCGTAGCTCGAACGCGTGATGCCGGCAAGCTCCTCGGGCGTGCTGGCCCCGGCTTCATAGCCGCCGCTGCGGTAGAAGTCGCGCACCTGCGGCATCGCGAGCACCTGCGCTAGCGCCGCGTTGAGCCTGGCGACTACCGGCGCGGGCATGTGCGCCGGCCCGTAGAAGCCGAGCCAGCTCGGCAGGTCGAGCCCCGTCACGCCTTGTTCCGCAAAGGTCGGCACGTCGGGCAGCGCGGCAATGCGCGCGTTCGCTGCGATGGCCAGGATCTTCACCTTGCCGGTACCGGAGGTGATGAGGGCCGAAGAGGCCGAATCGAACATGTACTGCACGCGGCCGCCGATCAAGTCTTTCGCCGCGTCCGACCCGCCCTTGTACGGAATGTGCACCGCGTCGATGCCGGCCTTTTTCACGAAGGCCTCGCCGTAGATGTGCGACGAGGTGCCCGCGCCGAAGGAGGCATAGCTCACCTTGCCGGGGTTCGCCTTCACGTAGGCGACGAGGTCCTTCACGTTGCTGGCCGGCACGGTGGTGCTCACCGACAGCACCAGCGGCCCGCGGCCGCCCATCGAAATGGCGGTGAAGTCCTTGAAGGGGTCGTAGGGCACCTGAGAAAAGGTGTGCGGGTTCTGCGCCATGGTTGAAGAGGGCGCATAGAGCAGGGTGTAGCCGTCGGGCAGCGCGCGCGCCACCTCGCTGGCCGCGAGCATGGTGCTGGCACCGGGCTTGTTGTCGACGATCACGCCGGTGCCCAGTACCTCGCCGAGCTTCTGCGCCACGATGCGCGCCTGCGCGTCGGTGCCGCCGCCGGCGGTAAAGCCCACCACGATGCGTATCGGCTTGCCGCCGCGCACGGGAAAGTCTTGGGCCAGCGCCAGGGGCGCCAGGCCGAGAAAGGCCGTCGCGCCGAGCGCGACGCCGAACGCACGGCGGGTGCCGCAGGGTTTATTCATCGATGTCTCCGTTGGAATGTTCTTCTTATATTGATTTAGAAAACCATAAAAATCCACATTATCTAGGGAATACCCCGAAGGACAGCCTTTTTCAAGGCTTTTGTGTTTGACAAAATGAACATTGAAATCAAAATACGACGAAACAGCCCATCCAAGACACTCATCCATGAAACTGTCGTCCGCACCGACGAGCGCATCCTGTCCTCCGACATCTTCGACCGCGACAGCCGCGTCAAGCGCCCTGACCACGGCAGCTGGGCCGAGCCCGGCAAGAACATTCCGGTTTACCACCGCTGCGGCGTGCTGGTGGTCGGGGGCGGCCCCTCGGGCACTGCAGCCGCTGCCGCCGCGGCCCGTGCGGGCGCCGACGTGGCGCTGCTCGAGCGCTACAACCACCTGGGCGGGCTTTCCACAGGCGGCCTCGTGATCTGGATCGACCGCATGACCGACTGGGAAGGCAAGCTGGTGATCCGCGGCTTTGCCGAAGAACTGTTCGACCGCCTGCCGGCCGATGCCATTGCCGGCCCCGCGCGCGAAGACTGGGGTTCGCAAGACGCAGTCAAGGCCGCGCACTGGTCGCAGCGCACGGCCGCTTATCACGGCGTGGTCACCTGGTCACCCACCATCGACCCGGAGCGGCTCAAGCTCTTGTCGCAAGAGATCGTGCTGGAGCGCAAGGTCAAGCTCATCTATCACTCCTGGGCCGCCATACCCATCGTGCAGGATGGCGCCGTGAAGGGCGTGGTCTTCGAGAGCAAGGAAGGCCGCATGGCCATCATGGCCGACGTGGTGGTCGACGCCACCGGCGACGGCGACCTGTTCGCGCGCGCCGGCGCGGCCTACGTGAACGACATCGAGGAGGCCGACGTGCACCACTGCATGAACACCTCGTGGCTGTTCGGCGGCGTGGACATGAACCGCTGGATCGAATTCAAGGCCGGCCAGCCCGAGGCCTTCACCGCCTTCATGGCGCGCGGCCGCGAGCAATGCGGCCTGTTCGAGCGGCCCTTCGTCTCGTGGCGCAACGACGTGGCGCTGTTCATGGGGCCGCGCCAGTCGGGCTATTCGGCGCTCGACGTGGACGACCTCACGGCCGTGGAAGTGCGCTCGCACCGCGCCATGGCCGCGCACCTGGACTACTTCAAGGCGCACGCGCCCGGCTTCGAAGATGCCTACCTGATGCTGAGCGCGCCGCAGATCGGCGTGCGCCATGCGCGGCGGCTCACCGGTGTGGGCGCGGTGCTGCGCAGCCAGTGGCCCGACGGCGTGGCGCTGGCCGACGAAGTGGGCGTGACGCCGGCGGTGTCGCCGAAGTTTCCTAACATCTCCATTCCCTATGGTGCGCTGGTGCCGCAGCAGCTCGACGGCTTGCTGGCGTGCGGCCGGCACATCTCGTGCGACCGCAACTCGCACGGTTTCATGCGCGAGATTCCGCAGTGCTGGATCACGGGGCAGGCCGCGGGCGTGGCGGCCGCGCTGGCATCGCGGGACGGTATCGCGCCGCGCTTCGTCGACGTGGGCACGCTGCAGTCCGAGCTGCTGGCGCAGGGCGTGTACCTGCGTGCCGGCGCCGGGCAGGACGCCACGGCACCCGCCACGGCCGAAGCCGGCGTCTGAACGCCACGTCATGAACTCAGCCGACCCTGTTTCGCCAGCCTCTACATTGCAGAGTCTTGCAAAGGGTTCTTCCATGTCCACTGACAAAAACGACAGCTCTCTTTCCGCCGCCGAAGCGACCGAGTCGCGCGGCGACCGCTCCGACACCGTGAGCGCGCTGGAGCGCGGCATCTCGGTGCTGCGCTGCTTCAGCGAAGAGCGTCCCGTGCTGGGCCACGCCGACATCGCGCGCATGACCGGCATCCCGCGGCCGACCGTCAACCGGCTCGTCGCCACGCTGCTCTCGCTGGGCATGCTCAAGGCCGCGCAGCTCGCCGACCGCTTCATGCTCGGGCCCGGCGTGGTGTCGCTCTCGCGTGTGTTCCTCGGCAGCCTCGACGTGCGCGCCGCCGCGCGGCCCAGCATGCAGGCGATGGCGGAGGAAGTGGGTGCCTCGGTCTACCTGGCGATACGCGACGGCATGGAGATGGTGCTGATCGAAGCCTGCCGGCCGCGCTCGTCGATGCTCTCGGCGCGGCTGGACGTGGGCTCGCGTGCGCCGCTGGCCAATTCGGCCCTGGGCCGCGCGTACCTTTCGGCGCTGCCGGAGGCGCAGCGCAACCAGCTGGTCGACTCGATGCGCCTCTTGCGCGGCCCCGAGTGGGACAGCATCGCGCCCGGCATGACGCGCGCCATCGGCGAAGCCAGGCGGCTGGGCTACTGCCTCTCGCTCGGCGAATTCCACCGTGAAATCAATTCGGTGTCGGTGCCTCTCATCGGGCCCGACGGAGAAGTGATGGCGCTCAATGGCGGCGGTGCCGCCTTCGTGTTCACCGAGGAGCGCCTGCGCAAAGAACTCGCACCGCGCCTGCACGACATCGCGCTCACCATCGCGCGCGACATTGGCGGCCACGTGCCCACGCCCTTGCCGGGATAGCCCGGCCAGTCCTCACGATCTCACGACAGCACAAGAACGGAGACACAGGTCATGCACCTGAGCGATGAAGAAAAAGCCATGATGGACGGCCGTGACGGACCGGCCGTGCATAAGGCGATGGACCTCCTGATGCGCTACGGCGAAGCGCTGGGCGCCGAGCGGCTGGTGGAAACGCGCAACGTCTGCGCCACCATCACCTCGACCACGCCGTTCCAGCGCGACTTCGCGCTCGCCAAGGGCGGCGGCATGGACGCGGTGTTCTCCGAGTTCAGCCTCGACAGCCAGGAGACCGTCGAGATCCCGAAGTTCAAGGTCTTCACGAGCCACCTGCAGCTGGGCTTCGACCCCGGCCAGCCCGAGCGCATGGGCGTGAGCGAGGAGATCGTCCAGTTCTACAACAAGAGCGAACGCCATGCGGCCGGGCTCGGCGCGCAGATCATGAACACCTGCACGCCCTACCAGGTGGGCAACATCCCGACGCGCGGCGAGCACTGCGCGTGGATGGAATCGTCGGCGGTCGTTTATTGCAACTCGGTGCTGGGCGCGCGCACCAACACCGAGGGCCGCGAGAGCACGGGCGCGGCGATGCTCACGGGCCGCATTCCGTACTGGGGCTATCACCTCGACGAGAACCGCCGTGCCACGCATGTGATCGAGCTCGACATCGAGGTCGAGTCGGTGCAGGACTGGGGCCTGCTCGGCTACTACATCGGCGAGCACGTGCAGGAGCGCGTGCCGGTGGTGCACAGCCGGCGCGGCATCGCCCGCGTGCCGAATTTGCCGAGGCTCAAGCACTTCGGCGCCGCGGCCTCGTCGTCGGGCGGCGTGGAGATGTACCACATCGCCGGCATCACGCCCGAGGCGCTGACGCTGGAGCAGGCGCTCGGCGGAAGGGCGCCGGTCGAGGTGCTGCGCTTTGGCGAGGCCGAGCGCCGCGCCACCTACGAGAAGATCAACGCCACCGGAAAAGACGCCGAGGTGCAATACGTGATGCTCGGCTGCCCGCACTACACCATCGAGCAGATCTGGGAGGCCGCGCAGCTCATCGAGGGGCGCAAGGTGCATCCCGATTGCGAGCTATGGATCTTCACGCCGCGCGCCATCAAGTCGCTGGCCGACCGCAACGGCTACACGAAGATCATCGAAGACGCGGGCGGCATCCTCATGACCGACAGCTGCTCCGCCATGAGCCGCGCCGTGCCCAAAGGCACCAAGACGGTGGCGCTCGATTCCGCCAAGCAGGCGCATTACCTGCCGGCCATTCTTGGGGTGCAGGCGTGGTTCGGCAGCACGGCGGAATGCGTCGATGCGGCGTGTACTGGGCGGTGGAACGGAGGCATGCAATGAGGCTCCGGATTTTCTCCCTCCCCCTCTGGGGGAGGGCAGGGGTGGGGGCATGCGGCGCATCCATCGAGCGCTCTGGCTGCCCCCATCCCAACCTTCCCCCGAAAGGGGAAGGAGCAAAACCATGAACGCGATCGCACACAACATAGTTCCTCTCGTCATCCGCGGCCGCAAGGTGGTCGGCGGCATTGCCGAAGGCGAGGCTCTCGTCACGCGCGACCGCATCTCGGGCTGGGGCGGCATCGATCCGCGCACCGGCACCGTCATCGAGACTCGGCACGAGCTGCGTGGCCAGAGCTTCGCGGGCAAGGTGCTGGTATTTCCGGGGGCCAAGGGCTCGTCGGGATGGTCGGCCATGTTCCACATGACGCGGCTCATGAACTCGGCGCCGGCGGCATTTCTGTTCAACGAGATGACGACCAAGATGGCGCTCGGCGCCGTGGTCACGCACTCGCCGTCGATGACCGATTTCGAACGCGACCCGCTCGAATGCATAGAGACCGGCGACTGGGTGCGCGTGGACGCCGACCGCGGCGTGATCGAAATCACCAAGAAGAACAAAACCGGAGACCGCCCATGACCCGACCCCTGCGCAGCAACTTCCCGCGCGGCTCCTATCTCTGGTCGGTGCGCAACGCGCACTGGCGCGCGCTCGGCATTCCCGAGGAAGACTGCGAGAAGCCGAAGATCGCCATCGTCAACAGCTCCTCTGAGCTCGCGGCCTGCTTCAGCCACCTGGACCGCGTGGCGGTGGAGGTGAAGGCCGCGATCCGCGCCGCCGGCGGCGTGCCTTTCGAAATCCGCACCGCTGCGCCCAGCGACTTCATCACCGGCGCGGGTGCACGCGGCGCCTACATGCTGGGTGCGCGCGACCTGGTGACCAACGACATCGAGGTGGCCGTGGAAGGCGCGCAGCTCGACGGCATGGTCTGCCTCACTTCGTGCGACAAGACCGTGCCGGGCCAGCTCATGGCGGCGGCGCGGCTCAACATTCCGACCCTGCTCGTGCCCTGCGGATACCAGCCCAGCGGCGAGTACCGCGGCAAGCACATGGACATCGAAGAGGTGTTCATTGGCGCGATGCATGCGGTCACGGGCCACCTGCCGATGGAAGAACTCGTCGGCATGAGCCGCGAGGCGATCCGCGGGCCGGGCGTGTGCTCAGGCCTGGGCACGGCCAACTCGATGCACATCGTCTGCGAAGCCCTCGGCATGGCCTTGCCCGGCAGCGCGCCGGTGGCGGCGCTGAGCCCGAAGATGATGGCCGACGTGCGCGCCGCGGGCACGCGCATCGTTCAGATGGTGTGGGACGACCTGAAGCCGCGCGACATCCTCACGCCCGGCGCCTTTGCCAACGCGGTGCGAGCGGTGCTGTCCGTTGGCGGCTCGCTCAACACGGCCAAGCACCTGCAGGCGATATCGACCGAAGGGGAGTGCGGCGTCGACGTGTACGGCCTCTTCGAAAGCCTCGGCCCCACGACGCCGGTGCTGGCCGGCGTGCGGCCGATCGGCGAGCACAGCATCGAGGCCTTCGAGGCGGCGGGCGGTTGCCGCGCTCTCATGCAGCAGCTTGCGCCGTTGCTCGACACCGGCGCGCTCACCGTCACGGGCGCTGTGGTGGCGGACAACCTGCGCGGCGCCGAAGTCGCTGACGCCGAGGTGATCCGACCCATCGACCGCCCGGTGGCGCCGCACCCCGCCATCGTGCTGCTGCGCGGCAACCTCGCGCCCGAATCGGGCCTGATCAAGACGGGTATCGCCCCGCGCAAGGTGCGCAGCTTCACGGGGCCGGCGGTGTGCTTCTGGACCTCGGACGCGGCCATCGCGGCGCTGAAGAAGGGCGAGATTGTGCCGGGCCAGGTGGTCGTGATGCGCGGCGCCGGGGCCTGCGGCGGCCCTGCCATGGGCGGCGGTGCCTCGCGCGTGGTGTTCGCCATCGACGGCGCGGGCCTGGGTGACCAGGTCGCGATCCTGACAGATGGGCATCTTTCGGGCCTGGTCTGCAAGGGACTGGTGGTGGCCGAGGTGTCGCCCGAAGCCGCGCTCGGCGGCCCGCTCGGGCTGGTGCGCGACGGCGACGTGATCACCATCGACCTCGATGCACGCCGCCTGGACATCGCACTGAGCGACGCCGAACTCCAGGCGCGCCGCGCCGACTGGCAGGCGCCGCCGCCGGCCTTCGACACCGGCTGGCTGCAGCAGTACCGGCGCAACGTGAGCCCCCTGTCGAAGGGCGCCGTGCTCGTGCGCACCGAACGACCCGAGCCTTCGGGCTAAGACCTTTTCACCCCGGCCTTCGCCAACCGGTGCGGACCCCCGTCCGCACCCGGTGGCGCAGCCCTGCGCGCGTTCCCGAGTTTTTAACCATGAGAAGAAGCAGGAGACAAGAAAACCATGAAGAAGATATTGATGTGGTCAGCGCTGGGGCTTGCGAGCAGCGGCGCGGTACATGCGCAGTCCAGCGTCACCGTGTTCGGGGTGATGGACCTCGGCATCCAATACACCAACGGCGATGGTGGCGGCTCGGTAAAAGCGCTGTCGAACGGCGGGCTCTCGACCAGCCGGCTCGGATTCCGCGGCACCGAAGACCTGGGCGGCGGCCTGCGCGCGGGCTTCTGGCTCGAAGGCAGCCTGAACCCCGACACCGGCACCGGCCGCGCGAGCAACAGCAACAACCAGGCGAGCGGCGCGGGAGTGGCGGGGCCGATCACCTTCGACCGCATGTCCTTCGTGAGCCTGTCGCACGACAAGGTCGGTGAATTGCGCCTGGGCCGCGACTTCATTCCCACGCACTACAACAGCATCTACTTCGATCCCTTCAACGCCAACGGCGTGGCGCGCGCGGGCAACCTCACCTTCGCGGGCGCGGGCACCGGGCCGCTGCCCACGGCCATCACCGGCAGCAACACGGTGAGCTACTGGCTGCCGGCCAGGCTCGGCGGCTTCTACGGCATGGCGATGATCGGCACCGGCGAGAACGACTCCACCGCGCTGAACCGCGACGACGGCAACTTTGGCGGCGCGCGCTTCGGCTTTGCCTCGGGCGCGTTCGACATCGCCGCGGCCGTCACGCGCTCCCACTTCAACCCCACCGCCACCATCGGCAACTACACGCATGCCAACATCGGCGGCTCGTGGGACGCGGGCTTCGCGAAGTTCTTCGCGCTCTACAACAAGGTCACGGTGAAGCTCGCTGCCGGCACGGTGCGCAAGAACACCGCCGAGATCGGCGCGCACATTCCGGCCTTCGAGGTCGGCCGCATCCGCGTGAGCTACGCCTACCTGGACGACCGCAGCGACGAGAGCCTGCGCAACGCCAACGGCATGCCGCGCAACCGCGACGATGCGCGCCAGTTCGGCATCGGCTATGTGCACAACCTCTCGAAGCGCACCGCGCTCTACGGCACCTACGCGCGGCTCATGAACGGCGGCCAGGCCCGCTATGTCGTCAGCGGCGGCGTGGCACCGGCCGGTGGCCGCCGCTCGTCGGGCTGGGAGCTTGGCGTGCGGCATCTCTTTTGAGAAGGAGCAACGACATGCGACGCAGAAACCTGATCACCCTGGCGGCCCTCGCGGCCGGCGGCACGCTGGCCGCGCTGCCCGGCGCGGCGGCCTGGAGCGCCGAAACCTATCCGGACAAGCCGCTGCGCCTGATCGTGGGCTTTGCGCCCGGCGGCGGCGCCGACGCGCTCACGCGCATCATCGCGGAGGGGCTCTCGAAGCAGCTCGGCCAGCAGGTGATCGTGGAGAACCGACCCGGCGCCGATGGCGTGCTGGCGGCGCAGGCCACGTCGTCCGCAAAGCCGGACGGCTACACGCTGCTGATGGGCACCAACACCGCGATGGTGGCCGCGCCCACGCTGCGGCCGACCCCGCCCTACGACCCGTTCAAGGCCTTCACGCCGATCAGCTCGGCCGGCCAGTTCTCGATGTTCCTGGTGGTGCCGGCCAGCCTGCCGGTGAAGAGCGTGAGCGAGCTGCTGGCCATGGTGGCGGCCAAGCCCGGCGCCTACAACTCGGCATCGAGCAACAGTGCCTCGGAGCTGGCCATGCTGCAGCTGCTGGGCGAGCGCAAGGTGGTGAACGCGCGCTACAAGGGCGACATGCAAGCCATGACCGACTTGCTGGGCGGGCAGATCCACATGATGTTCACCACCGGCACGCTGGCGCCGAGCTTCGTGAAGGAAGGGCGCATCCGCGCGCTGGTCACGCTGCTGCCGCAGCGCAGTGCCTATGCTGCCCGACGTGCCCACGGGCGGCGAGCTCGGCCTGGGCAAGCTCACCATCACGCCCTGGGCCGGGTTCTTCGGGCCGCCGGGGCTGCCGCAGGCCATCACCGCCAAGCTGTCGCAGGAACTGCAGAACACGCTGAAGCGGCCCGACGTGCATGCGCAGCTGGTGCAGCAGGGCTTCGAGGGCTATGGCATGAGCCCCGCGAAGTTCGCCGAATTCTTCCGCGCGCAGTACGAGGCCTTCGGTGCCACGGTGCGGCAGCACAACGTGAAGTTCGAATAGCCGGAGCGGCGGCTCAGCGCCCGATCGAAGGTGCGTTGCTGCGCCAGAATGCCGCATCCGGAAACGAGCCCGCGCCGGCCGCGGCGTTGTCGGCCATGTGCTCGGCGCGGCTGGTGCCGGGGATGGTGCAGGTCACGGCCGGGTGGCTCAGCACGAACTTCAGCAGCACCTGCGCCCAGCTCGCGCAGCCGATCTCGCCGGCCCATGCGGGCAGCGGCTGGTCCCGCAGCCGGCGCAGCAGGCCGCCACCGCCGAAGGGCATGTTGACTATCACCGCCACGCCGCGTTCGGCCGCGAGGGGCAGCAGGCGCTGCTCGGCCTCGCGCGCGTCCAGTGAATAGTTGATCTGCACGAAGTCGAGCTTCTCGGCGCGCAGCACCGCCTCCACGTCGCCGTAGGCCGAGGCGGTGTAGTGCGTGATGCCGATGTAGCGCACCCGGCCCTTGTCTTTCCAGCCGCGCACCGTGGCGAGATGGGTTTTCCAGTCGACGAGGTTATGCACTTGCATCAGGTCGATGCGCTGGGTGCGCAGCCGTGCGAACGACTGCTCCATCTGCGCAATGCCCGCCTCGCGGCCCGAGGTCCAGACCTTGGTGGCGAGAAAGGCCTCGCTGTTCTCGCGCTGCTTCGATGCGGCCAGCAGCTCGCCGGTGGTCTCCTCGGAGCGGCCGTACATGGGCGAGCTGTCGATCACCTTGCCGCCGGCGGCAAAGAGGGCGTCGAGCACGCCGGGCAAGCGCTTGTATTCCTCGGTGCCGGGCCGCTGGTCGAAGCCGATCCAGGTGCCGCAGCCGATCACCGGCAAGGCCTCCTGCGTGGAGGGGATGAGGCGGGTATTCATTTTCATCACGGGCCTGCCTTGTTGCTGTGCGAACGAGGGCAGCGCGGCACTGGCGCAAAGTGCCGCGCCGAGCCTCAGCAGCTGGGCGCGCGTGAGGCCGGGGCGCTGGGGTTCGTTCGTGAAGGACGTCGTCATCACGAATGAAATTCTGCGCCAGGAAAGGCGCCGCCCGAAAGGCCCTCAGCGCAGGTAGCGGCCGTCGGCCTTGAGCATCGACAGCTCGGAGAACGTGAGGCCGCGGTGCTCGCCGGGCCGGTATGACACGGCAATGCCGCCGATGTCGAGGGTTCGGAACGACTCGAGGCCCTTCTGGAGCGAATCCGGCGTGGGGTTCGATCCCGCGCGCTTGAGCCCCTCGACCATGACCTTGGCCGCCACGTAGCCTTCGAGGCTGGCATAGCTGAACTCGGTGGCGCCGATTTTCTTCATGGCCGCCTGGTACTCGGCAATCAGCGGCATCGCGCTGTTCCAGGGGTAGGGCACGACCTGTGAAATGACCACGCCGGCCGCGTCTTTCTTGATGTCCTGGAACAGCTTCTGCCCGTTCAGGAACGAGAACGAATAGAAGGCCGTCTCACCGCCCGCTGCGCGGTAGGCCGTGATGAACTTGGCCGCCACATCGTTGGTGACCGCCAGTACCACCGCCTTGGGCTTGAGCTTGGCCAGTTCCACGGCGCGTTCGGCGGCGTCGGAGCCGTCGTTCTTGATGGCCACGCTGCCCGCCATTTTCTCGCCGCGTTCGGCGATGAACTTCTGCGTGCTTTCCAGCGCCGAACGCGCGCCGGGGTTGTCGTTGTGCGCGAAGGCGATGCGCGAGAGGCCGATGGTGAACAGGTGGTTCACGATGCGGCTGTACTCCTCGTCGAAGCTGATGCGTACCGGAAAGTTGTATTCGGAAAACTTGGTCACCGGGCCTGCGCCGGTGTAAGGGCCGACCACTGGGATCTTGAGTTCGTTGGCCGCCTTCAGGGCCCCGACCGACGACGAGGTGCCAATGGGCATGAGGATGCCGACGGCGCCTTCCTTGACGAAGGTCTTGACGTTCTCGGCGCCCTTGGCGGGGTCGTAGGCATCGTCGAGCTGGCGCAGTTCGACCGGCCGTCCGTTGATGCCGCCATTCGCATTCAGTGCGTTGAGCATGGCGCGCACGCCCATTACGGGCTCGGGCGAGAGGGACGCCAGCGGACCGGTCTGAACGTAGGTCTGGCCAATCAGGAGCGGCTTGGTTTGCGCCTGCGCGGCGGGCGAGAGGCCGACAACGAAGGCGGCCAGGGCAGAAGCCAGCAGGTGAATCTTTGTGTATTTCATAGTCACAAATTGTTAATGACTCATCTTAAGGGGCCGGTGCCCATGAGGTAAACCGGTATTTGGTTTTTGCGTTGTTGTGGCCCACAAAATACTGTATAAAAGTACAGTTAACTGTTGCATCATGGGCCTCCCTTTCCTCGACTCCTTTTCCGCTGCCGCCGGCCGTGGCGTCTGGCACGCCGACGAGCTCGGCCTGGCCGACGCGCAGGTCGTCGCCACCGGCCACGCTGCGCTGGACGCGGAGTTGCCGGGCGGTGGCTGGCCGGTCGGCGCCATGACGGAGCTGCTGCAAGGCACGCCCGAGGCGCATGTCTGGCGGCTGCTGCTGCCGGCCCTGGGGCAGGCGGTCCAGGCGCGCGGCGGGCCGGTGGTGCTGATCGGTGCGCCCTATGAGCCTTGCGGGCCGTCGCTGGCGGCGCAAGGCCTGCCAGTGGAAGCGCTGATGTGGGTCCGGAGCGAGGCTGCGTCCGCGCGGCTGTGGGCTTGCGAGCAGGCGCTGCGCTGCGCGGAGGTGGCGGCCGTGCTGGCCTGGCTGCCGCAGGCCCGAGTGGGCGAACTGCGGCGGCTGCAGTTGGCGGCGGCGCAGCACGAGGTGCTGCTTTTCGTCTGCCGCCCCGAATCGGCCGCGCAGGGCGCCTCCCCCGCGCGGCTGCGGCTCCAGGTGGAAAGCTGCGAGGCCGACAGCTCGCAGATCGAGCTGCGCATCCTGAAGCGCCGCGGCCCGCCGCTCGCCGCACCGGTGATGCTGCCTGCGCGAAACGAGCGCATGGCAGCCTTGTTGGCCGCCGCTCGGCTGCGCCGCAAGCTGCGACTGCAGCAGCAGGGCACGGTGCCCATTGGAGAAGCGGCAACGTCGGCCACGGTGGTGCGCATCGACGCGTGGAAGGGAGGTCCCAATGCATTGGATCGCATTGCGGTGGTCGCCTGAAACCGATGCGTCCGAAGCGCCGACTCTCCCCACACCCGAGGCGCTCGGCTGGTGGGCGCTGCAATACACGCCGCACGTCGCCTGGCAGGACGAAGCGCTGATGCTCGAGGTCTCGGCCTGCGAGCGCCTGTGGGGCGGGCGGCTTCAGTTGATGCGCCAACTGGTCGCCTCCAACCCCGCGCCCGACGTGCGCATGCTGGGCGCGCAGGGCGCCACGAGCCTGGTCGCGCTGGCCCGGCTGCGCCTGTTCGAGCGCAACGAAGATCGGCCCAAGGACATTCCAGCCGGCCTGCCGTTGGACACCTTGAGCGCCGCGCGCGATCACCTCGACCTGCTTGCGCGGCTCGGCTGCCGCACCTGGGGCGAGGTGGCGGCCCTGCCGCGCGGCGGCCTCACGAGGCGCTTTGGCGCGGTGCTGCGCGAAGCGCTCGACACCGCCTGGGGCCTGCGTCCCGAAAGCCACAGCTGGCTCACGCTGCCCGACGTGTTCGAGCAAAAGCTGGAACTGCCCGCGCTGGCCGAGACCGCGCCCGAGCTGATGTGGTCGGCCAACCGCCTGCTCTCGGCGCTGCAGATCTGGCTGCGCGCGCGGCAGCGCGGCGCCCGTGCGCTCGAACTGCAATGGACGCTCGACCTCAAGCGCTTCAACGGCGTGAACCTGCCACCGCACCAGCAGGTCACCGTGCGCACGGCCGAGCCCACGCAGGACATGGCGCACCTGCGCCGGCTGCTGTCCGAAAAGCTCGCCCTCACCACGCTCGCGGCGCCTGTCAGCTGGCTCCGGTTGCGCACGCTCGAAACCGATCCGTGGGCCGGCGCCAGCACCAGCTTCCTGCCCGAGGACAACCGCAAGGGCGACAAGCTGCACGAGATGGTCGAGCGGCTCAGCGTGCGGCTCGGACCGCAGCAGGTGGTGGTGCCCGCCGCCGAGGCCGACCACCGGCCCGAGCGCAAGCAGACATGGCGGCCCGCGCTGCAGAAGGACAAGGCGCTGCCGGCCAAGGTTCGAAAAGAAGCGATGGCCGCGGCCTCGCAGCCCGATGCCATCTACCCGCCATGGCTGTTGCCCGAACCCCTGCTGCTCGAGATGGACGGCGAGCGCCCCTGCTACCGCGGTCCGCTCAGCAAGCTGGTCGGGCCGCAGCGCATCGAGGCGGGCTGGTGGGGCGGCAAGGAAGACGGCGGCCAGCCCGCGATGCGCGACTATTACGTGGCCGAAAGCCCCGGAGCCGGCTTGGTGTGGATCTTTCGCGAGCGGCCCTCCGCGCGCTTTTCTCCAGGCGAAGTGCGCTGGTACCTGCAGGGGCTCTATGCCTGACCTGAGCGAAAAGCAGCTGCGCGGGCGCAACTCGGCCGAGGTGCATGCGCTGCCCTTGCCTTTGCGCAGGAAGACCGCACCGGCGTTGCCGGACTACGCCGAGCTGCACTGCCTCACCCACTTCAGCTTTCAGCGCGGCGCCTCGACGCCCGAGGAACTGGTCGAGCGTGCCTACCAGCTCGGCTACACGGCCCTGGCCATCACCGATGAATGCTCGGTGGCGGGCATCGTGCGCGCGCACGTCTGCCTGCGCGAGCTGCCGGCCAAGCTCGACGAATACGAGCGCAAGCACCCCGAGGAGCCGCCGATTCCGCGCAACCCCGGCTTCAGGCTGTTGTTCGGCAGCGAGTTCCGCTTCGAGCGCTTCAGGCTCGTGGTGATCGCGAACGGCACCGAGGGCTGGGGCAACCTTTGCGAGTTCATCACCGCCGCGCGCAACACCGAGCTGCCCAAGGGCGAATACCGCGTGAGCTGGGAAGACAGCGACGTCGCTTCGCTGCAGGACTGCCAGGTTCTTTTCGTGCCGCATCGCATGCCGGGCGGCGCCATGGACGGCGCCACGCTGCATGAAGACCTGCTGGCCGCCAAGGCGCTCTACGGAGAGAACCTGTGGCTCGCGGTCGAGATGCTCAACGAGCTCGACGACGACCTGTGGTTTGCAGCGCTCTTGCAGGCGAGCGAGCACACCGGCATTCCGTTGGTGGCGGCCGGCGACGTGCACATGCACGCACGATCGAGCAAGCCGCTGCACGACGTGCTCACGGCCGTGCGCGAAGGCAAGACCGTGGCCGAATGCGGCTTTGCGCTGCAGTCCAATGCCGAGCGCCATCTGCGGCAGCGGGTGCGGCTGGCCGAGCTCTATCTTCCCGGCATGCTGTCGAACACGCTGGTGGTGGCCGCGCGCTGCAGCTTCGATCCGGAAGTCATCCGCGAGAACTACCAGTACCCGCTCGAAACCGTGGGCAGCCACGAGACGCCGGCCCAGACGCTGGTGCGCAAGACGTGGGAGGGCGCGCAGGAGCGCTATCCGGGCGGTGTTCCGGTCAAGGTGTGCGAGCAGGTGCAGAAAGAACTCGACCTGATTCTGGAGCTCAAGTACGAGATGTTCTTTCTCACGGTGGAAGACATCGTGCGCTTCGCGCGCTCGCAGCACATCCTCTGCCAGGGTCGTGGCTCCTCCGCCAATTCGGCGGTCTGCTTCTGCCTCGGCATCACCGCCATCGACCCCGAAAAGGGCCACCTGCTGTTCGAGCGCTTCCTGAGCCGCCACCGCCATGAGCCACCCGACATCGACGTCGACTTCGAGCACCAGCGGCGCGAAGAAGTCATCCAGTACATCTACGAAAAATACGGCCGCGAGCGCGCGGCCATCGCGGCCGTCGTCATCTGCTACCGCGCACGCAGCGCATTGCGCGACGTGGGCAAGGCAATGGGCATCGACGAACGCCTGATCGATGAATTCGCCAAGGACCATTACTGGTTCGACGACACCGTATTGGGCGAACAGCTGTTCAAGGCGGCGGCCCGCGTGGGCGTGGAAGAAGACGAGCTCAAGCTGGTGCAATGGATCGAGATGACGCAGCGGCTCAAGGGCTTTCCGCGCCACCTGAGCCAGCACGTGGGCGGCTTCGTGCTCACGCACACCAGGCTCACGCGGCTGGTGCCGGTAGAGAAGGCGTCGATGAAAGACCGCTCCGTCATCCAATGGGAGAAAGACGATCTCGAGGCCATGGGCATGCTCAAGGTCGACGTGCTCGCGCTCGGCATGCTCAGCGCCATCCGCCGCGGGCTCGACCACATGAACCGCTGGCGCGGCTCGGCGGTTGAGATGCACCACATCCCCAACGACGACCAGAAGGTGTTCGACATGATCTGCGACGCCGACACCGTCGGCGTGTTCCAGATCGAGAGCAGGGCGCAGATGTCGATGCTGCCGCGGCTGAAGCCGAAGACTTACGAAGATCTGGTGATCGAGGTCGCCATCGTGCGGCCCGGGCCCATTCAGGGCGGCATGGTGCATCCCTATCTCAAGCAGCGCGAGCGCGTGGACAAGGGCTTGCCGATCCACTACGAGAAGGAAGAACTGCGGCCCGCACTGGAGCGCACGCTGGGCGTGCCGATCTTCCAGGAGCAGGTGATGCAGATCGCGATGATCGCGGCCGATTTCACCGCTGACGAGGCCGACCAGCTGCGCCGCGCCATGGCGGCATGGAAGCGCAAGGGCGGCCTCGACAAGTTCCACGACAAGCTCGTGCAAGGCATGGTCCGCAAGGGCTACAAGGAATCGTTCGCCGAAGCCATCTTCAAGCAGATCCTCGGCTTTGGCGACTACGGCTTTCCCGAAAGCCACGCCGCGAGCTTTGCCCTGCTGGTCACAGTGAGCAGCTGGCTCAAGAACTACGAGCCCGCCTGCTTTTTGGCGGCGCTGCTCGACTCGCAGCCCATGGGTTTCTACAGCCCCTCGCAGCTTGTGCAGGACGCGCGCCGCCATGGCGTCGAGGTGCGGCCGGTCGACGTCACGTGCAGCGAGATGGACACCACGCTCGAAGCTCGCAGCCCTGATGCGCCGCACGTGCCGCCCGGCACCGACGCACGCTATGCCGAACAGCGCCTGGGCAACGAGAACCAGCCCGCGGTGCGGCTGGGCCTGCGCCGCATTTCCACCTTGAGCGAGGCCGGTGCCAAGCGCCTGCTCGAAGCCCGCGCGCAAGCGCCGTTCACCAGCACCGAAGACCTTGCCCTGCGCGCCGAACTCGACGGCAAGGACATGGCGGCGCTGGCCGCGGCCGATGCGCTGATGTCGCTCTCCGGCCATCGGCGCCAGCAGGTGTGGGACGCCACTGCGCAGCGCCGCGCGCCCGCCTTGCTGCGCGGCGTGCCCATCAACGAAGAGGCCCTGCAGCTGCCGGCCGCGCCCGAAGGCGAGGAGATCGTCGGCGACTATGCCGCGCTCGGCCTCACGCTGCGCCGCCATCCGCTCGCGCTGCTGCGCCCGCGCCTCGCGCGCATGAAGCTCATGAGCGCTGAAGAACTGCGCGCTCAGCCCAGCGGCCGCACCGTGCGCGCCTGCGGCATCGTCAAGGGGCGGCAACGCCCCGGCACCGCCAACGGCACCATCTTCGTCACGCTCGAGGACGAGACCGGCAACGTCAACGTCATTGTCTGGAGCCATGTCATCGAGGCCTGGCGCGAGCCGCTCTTGAAGTCGCACCTGCTCGCGGTGCAGGGTACCTGGCAGCGCGACGATGACAGCGGCGGCAAGGTGCAGCACCTGATCGCCACCGGCTTCAAGGACCTGACGCCGCTCATGGGCCGGCTGGCGCAGAGCAACACCAGCCGCGATTTCCACTGAGAGACACTGAATTGAATGCAACCGATCGTTCCATGTCTCGCGCGCACCACGACTTTTCGCTAACCTGTTTCTCCCATGTCCGCACTCGCCCTTGTTGATCCCGTCGCTGCCGGTCCGATCGGTCCGCCGCCGCCCGCGCCCGACGTGCCGATTCCCATGCCGCCGCCACCGCCGGTCGGCCCCCCGCCTGAGGGCGACCCGCCGCCGGTCGAGCCGCCGTTCACCGATCCGGGGTTTCCGCCGCCCGTGCAAGAGCCGCCCATGCAGCGCGCCGGCACCGTGCCGTTCGGAAAGCTGCATGCGCGGCGGCTGCGCGAAATTTATCGATCGGCGGGCTGGCCCTGCTGCGATGCCATCGAGGTCGAACTGCTCGCGGGCGGGTTCCTCGAACGTGTGCGCACGTCGCAAGGCCACGAAACCCTGCGCGTGACCGATGCCGGCATTGCACGCATTGCCACCACGCTCACCATCAACCGCGCGGCGCTTTCGCCGCACGAAGCGCTGGTCGAACGCGTGGCGCGCGAGATGACGCGCGGCGGCCGCATCGCCTGGCGCGGGCTCGGCCTGCGGGCGCGGCTGCAGCCGCTCGAAGAGGGTGGCAAGGTGCGCTGGTGCATGGCGAGGCCCGACGTGTTCTCGATCCGCAACACCAGCGTCGAAGCCTATGCGCACCCGATCGTGCACGAGGTGAAGGTGAGCCGTGCCGATCTTCTGGGCGACCTGCGCAAGCCCGACAAGCGCGCCGCCTACCTCGACCTGGGCGGCGAGTGCTGGTACGTGCTGGGCAATGACGCGCGCGGCCGATGCATTGCATCACCCGACGAAATTCCGTCCGAGTGCGGCGTACTCGTGCTCGAAGGTGAACGGCTGGTCGTGGCACGCGCCGCCGTGCACCGCGCCTTCGAGCGCATTCCGTTCGGCGTGTGGATGGCGCTGGCCAAGGCCCCGCCCATCGCAGGCTTCGACGACGATGCGCAGGACATGCTCGGCGAACTGGGTACCTTGGCCTTGCAATAGCCGGGCCTTCCGCTCACTCGGACGGCGGCCACCATTGATCAGCAGTGGTGCGAATGACGCGCGCCGCCTGAAGGCGGATGTCGCCGCTGTCGCGGTCCTTGTCGGAGGCCACGCGAAAGGGCCAGGTCGAAATGCGCCTCACCAGTTGGCGCGGCTGCGGGCGCCGTAACTGCGAAAAAAACAGGATGCGCGCGGAGGGCGCGGGCGGGCTGGCGGTGGTCATGGTGTCGCCTCGAATGTTGCTCTTGGAGACGAGTCATTCTAGAGGAAACACTGTATGAACGTACAGTCAATTTAGAGCCGAATCAGATGTTCAAGAAGGGCGGCGACGCCCTCGGCATGTCGGGCCCGCTGCGCAGGTTTTGCGCAATGAACTCGCGTGCAATCGCATCGACGTCGGCCGGTGCCGGCGTGGCAAAAGACATGCGGTACTTGAGGAGCCGCCCATTGCGCGCGGTGAGAAAGGTGAACGACTCGTAGCTCCTTCCGGTCGCGGCGTGCAGCAAGCGAAAGCTCACGCGTCGCAGGGTCTGCTCCTCGATGCGCAAGTCGCTCACGGGGCCGACCTCCACCTTGGCATACACGCCGTTCGCGCGGGCAAGCTGGACTTCGTTGACGGTGGCCTTGAAGTGTTCTTCGAAGCGCGGATCGTCCACGCCGGGCAGCCAGTTGCCTTGCTTCAGGTCGTACACGTACACGTCGACCCATCCCACGCGGCTTTCGTAGCGGTGGCTGATGCCGAGGCCGGGTTGCCGTGCCTCGTAAGAGGTCGAACGCATGTACTGCCAATACACCGTGCCCGTGCCGCGAGACGCCGCTGCCGAAGGGGCGGTCGACGTTGCGCCCGGCGGCGCGGCGCAGCCGGAGAGCAGAGTGGCGGCTATCAGCAAGGCAGGCCAGAGCTTCGTCATGGGGATCTGCCTGCGGGCGTGAGGTTCGCGTCTCGGCCCGTCAGTCGAGCCGGACCTCGAAGTACGCTTCGTCTGCTTCGCCCAGCGCGCGAAAGCCTGCCGTCTTGGCGGATTCGTAAGCCTTGGCCCAACTCGCGGCCAGGGCGATTTCGTCTTTCGTGAGCTCGTCGGCGCTCGATTCGCTGGCGTTCTCGAAGGCTTTCAACGCCGGCCCCACGCCGTCGCCCAGCAGCTTGTCGAGTTCGCGGCGGAAGCGCGCCTCTGCTGCGGAAATGACTTCGGCCGGTGCATCGGGAAAGTCGATCAGGTTCACTGTGTAGCTCATGGCGCGGATGCTACGTGATGGCGATGGGGCGCGCCGCGGTCGGCCGCGGAGTTTCGGCCACCGCTACCGGAACCGCATCCGCATCGACCGCGGCGGTCAGCGGCACCACCTCCGTGTCGCCACGTGTCCTGATGGCTGCGCAGCGGCCGTAGGTGTCGTCGAAGCGCACGATGTCGTCCTCGCCCAGGTAGCCGCCGGTCTGCACCTCGATCACTTCCAGCATCGTCTTGCCGGGGTTCTCCAACCGGTGGATGGCGCCCAGCGGCAGGTAGATGGATTCGTTCTCTCGCACCAAGGTGACCTGCCCGTCGCAAGTGGCCTTGGCCGTGCCCTGCACCACGATCCAGTGTTCGGCGCGGTGGTGGTGCATTTGCAGCGAGAGCTTGCCACCGGGCTTGACGGTGAGCCGCTTCACCTGAAAGCGGTCTCCAAAGTCGAGGCGGTCGTATGCGCCCCATGGCCTGACAACGCGCCTGTGTTCGGTCGCTTCGGCCTTGCCGTCCTGTGTGAGCATGCGCACCACGTCGCCGACCTGCTGGGCGCAGTCCGCGCTGGCCACCAGCACGGCATCGGGCGTGTCCACGATGATCAGGTTGTCGGTGCCCAGGGCCACCACCGGGCGATAAGGCGCGTGGATGAAGGTATTTTTTGAACGCAGTGTGCTGGCCCGGCCACTCAGCCGGTTCCCGGTGCTGTCCGCCGGATGCAGCGCGGCCACCGCGTTCCAGCTGCCGACGTCGCTCCAGTTGCCGTTGAACTTCACGACTGCGATGTCCGGATGCTTTTCGAGCACCGCATAGTCGATGCTGTCGCTGCGGCAAGACTCGAAGGCCTCGCGGTCCAGCCGGTCGAAACTCCCGTCGCACGATACGGCGGCCGTGGCGCGCTCGCAGGCCTCCAGGATGTCGGGGGCGTGCGCGCGCAGCGCCGCAATGAGCACGCTGGCCTTGGCCAGGAAGATGCCGGCATTCCAGCAATAGCCGCCGTGAAGGATCAGCAATTCGGCCACGTCCGCCGTTGGCTTCTCGACGAAGCGCACCACGGCGCGGCTGTGGCCATCCTCCGATGGCGCGCCCGCCTCGATGTAGCCGTAGGCCGTGCTGGCAAAGGTCGGCGACACGCCAAAGGTGACGATCTGCCCAGCCAGCGCGGCCTCGACGCCGCTGCGTATGGTCTGCGCGAAAAGCGCCGTGTCGGGAATGTGATGGTCGGCCGGCGCAAACAGCAGCAGGTCGTCCTCGCCCGCAAGCAGCGCGGCCGCGGCCATCGCGGCGGCCGTATTGCGCGCTACCGGCTCCAGGATCTGCCGGCCCGTGGCGCCGGCCTTGTCGACCGCTTCCCGCACCAGGAAGCGATGCTCCTCCGATGCAATGCAGGTGATGTTCTTGTTCAGGCTGCCCAAGCGTTCCAGTGTCAGTTGCAGCAGGCTCTTGTCGCCGATGAGCGGCGCAAACTGCTTGGGCAGCGTCTTGCGCGAGAGCGGCCACAGGCGCGTGCCGCTGCCGCCGCAGAGCACTACGGGATGAATGGTGTGGGTGTTGTTCACGGTGTCCGTCCTTCCTTTGTTTGAAGTGATGGCGCCCGGTCAGAGCTGGCCCGTGTGGGTGGCCAGGCTGACCGCCTGCGCGCGCGAATGCACGTGCAGCTTCTTGTAGATGTTCTTGATGTGGGCGTTGACCGTCTGACCCGAGATGCCGAGCCGCAGGCTGATCTCCTTGGAGACGTAGCCGCGCGCCACGCATCGCAGCACCTCGCGTTCCCGCGCTGTCAGCGTTGCTTCGCGCACCGGCGTTTCCATGGCCGGTGGTTCGCTCCCCCCACCTTGGGTCATGCGCGTGAGCAGCCGGCGCGCCAGCTTCGGCGTAATGGCTGCGCCGCCGTTGACCACTTGCAGCACGGCCTGGGCAAAGCTCTGGAGCCACGCATGCTTGAGGAGGTAGCCGGTGGCACCGAGCTCCAGCGCATGAATCACGTGGGCATCGTCCTCCAGGGCCGAGATCACGATGATTTCGCAGTGGCGCTGCAGCTTGCGCGCTTCTCGGATGAGGTCGAAGCCCGAGCCGTCGCCCAGCCGCAGATCGACCATCAGCACATCGAATTCGTGGGTCGCCAGAAGACGGCGGCCGTCGCGGACGCTACCGGCTTGCCCCTCGAGCTGGATGCGCAAGTCGGACAGCAGTTCCTGCGCGATCACGCGTCGCATGAATTCATCGTCGTCGACCAGCAGCACACGCACCGGCGAATCTTCCTGCCCGGTCAGGAAGTGCGGCCACAAAGGCTCCGGCGGCGGGCACACGCCCGACGAGTAGCTCGTGCGGCGCTCGGGAGCGCGGCCGAAATCCGAAACGCCGGAGGAATTCGAGGTGGTGTCGGACATGTGGAATACCCAGGTTGGAGTTATGAGGGGGCTGCTGTGTATGCGTCGACGTGGTGGTGGTGTTGTTGTGGGGAAGTTGCGCTCTCAGTCCGCGAGACAGCGCAGCAGCTCCTTTTCGAGGCGCAGCAGGATGGCGTTTCGATCCAGCTCCGATTCGGCAAATGAACGACCCGCCGCGCCCATGGCTTCGCGCTGCGGGCGGGAGGCGGCAAGCTGCGCGATGGCATCGGAGAGTGCATCGGGGTCGCCGGGCGCAACCACCAGCCCGCGGCCGGCCACCACGTTGCTCAGTTCCGTGCCCTCATGGGCGGTGACGATCACCGCCTTGCCGCTCGCGAGCATGCCGCCCAGCTTCGAGGGCATCACCAGGTCGGCCGCGTCGGCACGCTGCGGCAGCACGTGGATGTCGGCCATGCCCAGCAGTTCATTGAGTCGCTCGGCCGGTTGCAGATCGAGAAAATGCACGCGCTCCAGGTTTGCGCAGGCGGTCTTCAGCGGCTCGCGGCTCGGCCCGTTGCCGCAGAGCACGAAATGGATGTGGCTGGCGGCCGCCAACTGCCGCGCCGCATCGGCCAGCAGCTCGATGCCCTGCTTGTTGCCCAGGCTGCCGGCGTAGAGCACCACCACCGCGTCGGCCGGAATACCGAGCATGGTGCGGTAGCCGTTCACGGGCTTGTCCGTGTCCGATGCGCCGGCCGCGTGCGGGTAGATCGAGCGCACGTCCACCCAGTTGGGAAGCAGCACCAGCCGGGTTTCATCGATGCCCTTGTCCCTGGCCTTGTCCAGCATGGCGGCGGAAATGGTCGAGACCCGGTTGAAGCGGCCGAGCAGCCAGCGCTCCACCGAGAGCGCGAAGCGGCGCACGCGCGCGCCGCGCACCAGGCCCAGGCCGAAGGCGGCGTCCACCTCGTAGTCCTGGATGTGCAGCCACGACTTGATGCCGAGCATGCGAGAAAAAAAGAGCACGGTCGGCGCGCAGAAGAGCGGCGGTTCGACCACGAAGACCAGGTCGGGCCGCCAGCGAATCTGCGCGAAGAGCAGCGGCATGCTCGACAGCATGAAAGAGAAGAGATGGGCCATGCGTGCCAGCGCACGCGGCCGCGCCGGCACCCAGGTGGGTGCGCGCCAGACCGTGATGCCGTCGCAGACCGTCTTGCGGTAGGCCCAGGCCGAGTGTCCTTCGAACGGCGCCCAGTTCGGGAAGAAGGGTGGCGACGCGATCACGCGGACGTCATGGCCCTTGGCATGCAGCCACTGCGCCATTTCGCCCGAGTACTTTCCAATGCCCACCAGCTCGGGCGTGAAGTTCATGGAATACAGAAGAATTTTCATGACTGCTTTGTGGAAGAACCGCGAACCAGCCGCACGAGCGGAAAGAAGCCAAGCAAGGCGTGCATCCGCACCTCGAAGAGAACGAGTTCGGAAAAGGCGGCAAGGAAGAACACGTAGTGCGGCTTGCCCGGGAACACCGCGACGATCACGACATAGGACAGCAGCCGCAGCGCCACCTCGGCCATCGCCCAATAACCCAGCGTGCTCATCGGCGTCTTCAGCGCGAGCAGCATCTCGTGGTGGACCGTGTAGGTGCGCAATAGAAAGTACGGCGCAATGCACAGGAATATCTCAAGCGCTTGGCGCCCGACCTTCAGCAACGGTGCGGCAACCGAGATCACCACCACGAGCGCCGCAAACAAAACGCAGCCCAAGAGGAACGAATATTTCGCCAGCTGCAGCTGCGAGTCGTCGAAATTGCTGGCGTCACTGCCCAGCATGGCGCGCGTCTTGGTATAGAGAAAAGCCTGCACGAACTGCGATGGCGCCTCTGCCAGCAGGAAGGCGATCTTGAATGCGCCCACGTAGCCAAGCGGCATGAAGAAGGCCACCACGAGCAGGTCCGACTTGCGAAGCAGGAACATCAGGACCGAATAGACGGTGGCGCTGCCCTGCGACGCCAGGCCGAGCAAAGCGCTTCCGCGAGGCGGCCCCGCGGCCCATCCCGCATGCATCGAGGCCACGCCCACCACCAGGAATGCCAGCAGGTTGATGAGCAGCAGGTGCGTGACGTGCAGCTCGAAACTTAGCGTGGCAAGCACCGCGACCCCGAGCACCAGGACGGTCGAGCGGATGCCGGCCTCCAGGTTGAGCAGGCCCGAGAAGCCGAGTCCCCGGCTGTAGGCGAGGCGCAGGTTAACGAACGCAAAGACCGCGAGCGTTGCCAAGATCAAGACGAACGGAAGATCACCCACGGCCGTGCGTTGGAGCGTCAGGATCACAGCGATGAGCAGCACGGCCAGTGGCAGCCCGATGGCCAGCGTGCGGACCACGTCGCCGCGCCGCACGCCCGGCGGTACGCTGGCCGCATTGCGCGAGAACAGCAGCGCGCTCCCCAGCGTTCCCACCACAAGCGCCATCTCCAGCACCGACTGGTAGATCGAGTATTGGCCGAAGTCCGCGGGCGAGACGTACGCAGCCATCAGAAAAACGGCCAGGAAACCCGACAGGTAGATGTAGAGCCGCGAAGCCAACGCGCCCAGCCCCCGAAGCGGCACCGTGCGAATGCCCGCGAGGCTGAAGGTGCGATGGAGCGGGTTCATGGCCTTGCGTGGGTTGCGTTCAGCCGGGTGTCATTTGGGCGCCGAGGCGTCCGCGAGGCGGCCCTCGGGCGGCATGCGCGGCGCGATCAAGCCGCGGCCGAAAGCCCAGTTCTTGAAGCGGCGCGCCATGTGAATCAGATACGTGATGACCCCGACCAGGCGCACGCGGCCGTGCAGCACGTGCGGCATCGCGATCTTCGCGCTGCCCTGGAAGTGCAGTGCCAACGCAGTCACCATTTCGCCCGCGGGCGTGACGAGGCAGGGCTGCCCGTCCACCAACTCCAGGCGCTTAGCGCCCCCGCGCACCTGGAACTCGTGGTGCTGAAAGTTGCGGCCGCCGTTGATGTTGTGGTCGATCACGCGCCCGCCGAACACCCGGTTGATGGGCGCCATGTTGCCGCTGGCCTGCGCCCACAGATGGAGCAGCGTCATGTCCGACACGCCGCCGCGCTCGCCGCGGTTGGTGAATCGCGTCGCAATGGCGCGCAGCTTTCGGCGGCCGGAGGGGGTTGCATAGGTGTTGAGTACGAACGCGATGAAGCGCTGCAGGCCCTCCGCGGTCCAGTAGCTCACGTGGGGCGATATCTGGCACGGGTCCCAGCCGTCGTCCGGGTGCATGAGCGAGCCGCAGAAATCCGCCTTGCCGGCCACGCGGCGGATGTGCGCGCCGATGCCGCGGAACAGCAGCACGTCGCTGTCGATCAGCACGAACTCCTGCAATTCGGGACGGGCCTCGAGGTACTCGGCCAGGAGGAAATAGCGTCTGAAGCAGACCTTCTCGAACTCCGGCGTATTGCTCGACAGGTGCACATAGCTGCTGCACAGGCGCTCATAGCCGGGCCCGCCGTCGGTGCCGGACAGCACGACAAGGGATTCCTGCGCCCGCGCCGCGGATTCGCGGCACAGCGACAGCGTCTTGTTCTGGCGGTCTTCCACCACGATGAAGACAAGAGGGTTGTTCATGGTCATGGTCATGGTTGGCGATGTTCGGTAGTCAGGGCCAGGGCTCGGTTGCGAGGACTCGTGGCGCTGCGGATCAGCGCCATGTGCGAGGGAAGAAAACGAAAGTCGGCGTCCAGTGGCAGGTCGAGCGTGAACAGGCCGCTGCGCGCATTCGCGTGGGCGATCCAACTGCGCACCTGGTCGGCCGTGAAGCGCGGCGGCGTCGGCCGGGCCCATGAGGCGCCGAGCGGCGTCAGAACGTGGAAGGTCAACCCGGTTTGCGCGCCCGCCGGATGTGCCGGCGGCTGCATGAACTCGCCGGCCATGAGGTTCTGGCACGGCGCCGCCTTGACGCTGAAGCGCTCGGGGCCTTCGCCGGCATTGAAGGCCAGCCAGCGTTTTGCGGCTCCGCTGCGCGCGGCGCCGCACAGTGCGTTCCAGCCTTCGGCGGACACGCCCGTGGTGTTGTAGACGCCGTCGAACCACCAGCCGCTGACCAACGGGCCGTAGCGTTCCGACCAGTCGCGGATCACCGCCGACCATCGCGCGATGAAGGGTGCGGGGGGTGGCTGCTGCTCCGAGATGTCACCCAGGCAGTCCATGAGGTAGGCGTCGGATTGCGGTGCGCGGAACGGCAGGTACAGCACCATTGCAATGCCGCGGGCGCGCAGCGCGCGGCCGATTTCGAGCGGCAGGTCGCGCGGCGGCCGGTTCGCGGCGCTTCGCGGGCACAGCTGCTCAAGCGCGGCATTGGGAGCGATGTACTGCCCGTTGTTCTGCCCCAGCGTGAGGATGAGGTGGGACGCCCGCATTTGGCCCAGTGAGTCCGCGAAGGCGTCGACGTCGAAGCGTGCGACGTCGGCAATCGAATGCTTGTCGGGCAGGTAGTGCACCATCACACCGAAGCCGGGCGTGGTGGCCGATGCCTGGGCGGCTGCACACAGCAGCAGCCACGCCCCGAACAGCCGGCAAACAGCGTGCGCGCGTTTCGTCATTGAACGGCCCCGGCGAGCGCGACGGCCTCTCGCTTCAGCGTGAGATAGCGACGGGCCACGGTGCCCGGGGCGCAAGTTTCGGCATGCAGCCAGGCTGGCTGCATCTCGCGATGGTTGGCCAGGTACTGCGACAGCTCGTCAAGATCGCAGTGCTCGCTGCCGACGAAGAAAGCGTAGCCGCCGAACAGCTCCCGGTGCACCGGGATATCCGAGAGCAGGAGCGGCACGCCCAGCGTGGCCGCTTCGGCCGCTGAAAGATTGAAGCCCTCGAAGGCGGACAGCGAGATGAAGGCCGCCGCGCCGCAGTAGAGCTGAGTCAGTTCCTTGCGCGGGACCAGCCCCCGATGTCGAACGCAGCTGCTGATCTCGGGCCCCATGGCGTCGGCCATTCGCTTGACCTCGGCTGCGCCATTACCGGTGATGTCCAGCCAGTCGACCAGGCCGGCGTGCTTCATGCGCTCGAAGAGCTTGAGTGTGCCGATGAAGTTCTTGTGCGGGTAGTAGTGGTAGGACGCGATCAGGTAGCGCCCGCCGGCGGCCGCTCCCGCTGCAGCCGGCGCGCGCGTGGCATCCACCGGATTGAAGATGACCGTTGCGTGTTCGCAGCGCTTGAAGTGACGCTCGAAGTCGTGCTGGCTGCTGCGGCTGATGAAGACCACGTCGGCCTGGCTGTGCGCGTCGCGCCAGAGGCACCAATCGAGCCACAGGCGCTTGGTGCGGCTGAAATACTCGGGGTAGACCTTGTACTGGAGATCGTGGACGATGACGATCGAGTCGCGGTGCCGCCCGAACAGCGTGAACGGCAAGAAGTAGTTCGGGAACAGCGAGAACACCTGCTCGCCGGTAAAAAGCGACCGCAGGCGGTGGTAGTTGTAGATCAGTATCTCCACCAGGAAGCGGCTGATCTTCAAGCGCCGCGCCGCACCAAAGAGGCGAGGATGCAGCTCGCTGACCGGCTGGATCCGGTCGCCCTTGCAAAGCTGCATTCTTTTCAAAAGCAGATCGGCCACGTTCAGCACGCCGCCTGCGCTTCTGTTGAGCCGGATCGTGTCGTAGAACAGGTATTTGTGCATGGCGAACCTCAGGTCGTGCGAGGGGCGTACGGCGATGCGGCGGGGCGTGGTCGGCGGAAGCGCGAGCTCAGGATCCCGGCGAACGCTGCTGCGATCACCCCCGAGGCCGCGAAGGATCCCCAACCCAGGATGGGACCCCGCATGAAGGGTACGTAAGCGGCCAGCAGCACCAGCGCGCAGAGATAGCTGCCCGACACCACGCCGCGCGGATCGACGAGCTTGTCCAGATAGCGGGCGCCGGCTGAAATCGCGAGGCCGAACAGCACCGGGCCCGCCAGGCCGAAGTCGAGGAACGCGGTGGTGAACGGCGGCAGCGACAAGTTGGCCTGCGAGAAGTTGCCCAGGATGGACGGCCATCCGAGCGGATCGAAATCCGGGTACAGCTTCAGGTCGCGCGGCAGGAAGAACGAGAAGGCCGACAGCAGGTAGCGCCCCCATCCGAGCTCGGCGTCTGGCGCGCGCTCCAGGATGCCGGCCACGATGAACATCGCGTCGAAGTCCTGGCTGTAGGGAAAGGTGGTAAGCGTTTCTCCCCAGAAGACGCCGCGCGACACCAGGTTCAGCATCGGCCCTAGGCCCGCGATGGCCCCGAAGAGCAGCAGTGCCAGCGTCCAGCGTCGCCCGCGGCCAAAGAGATGGATGAGAAGCGGCAGCAGGCCGATCAGCAGGATCTGCCGCGGCGTGTTGACCGGATTCGCCGCGATGGCGGACAGCACCAGCGCGAAGCCCGCGGAGATCCAGGACCAGATGGTGCGGTGGCGCAGTGCGTGGATGGCCAGCGCCACGAAGCACATCAGCACGACGAGCTTGGGCAGCGTCGAATAGAAAATGAAATCGATCGGAACGCTCTGGTCGTTCCCCACGTCGCCACGCGCGATGAAGTTCAGGTCGGGCCGGATGAACAGCGACGCGAAGGCCGCAAGGATGCCGCTCAAAAGCAGCAGCACCGGGTGCGCCACGCCGGCCATCTGCGGTTCGGACGGCGGCGTCCGCGCGGGGAAGTGCTGCACCAGCGGCTCGGGCATGCCGAGCCGGGCCAGTTCCACACCCGCCATGTACAGCAGCAGCAGCGCCAGCGCCTGCGAGTGCGCTGGCGCGCTGATCACGCCCACGTCCCAGAAGAAGACGTCATCGGCAATCTGCATCGCCGGTGCGAGCGAGAAGTACGTGAGGACCGTGGCGTAGTGCAGCAGCAAGAACACGCTGGCGCCCGGCGCGCGAAGCTGCGCCAGCTGCACGACCGACAGCACGCACAGGACGGCGTAGCCCCAAGCCGGTTCGGCCCAGCCGCACAGGAACGCAGCCGCAATGCCGAACCAGAAGCAGAGTGTTCTCATGGCGTGCCTTTGCAAGTCGTGAGGGTGGAAGAAAAGACTGCGGCTCAGGCGTGCGCGATCTCCTGCACGGGCCGCAGCGCCTCCTGGTAGTCGGCATAGGTGCGGCGAAGGCCGTCGGCCAGCGGCACGGTGGCACGCCATCCCAGGCTGGCAGCGCAGGACACGTCGAGCAGCTTTCTCGGCGCGCCGTCCGGCTGCGAGGTGTCGAATCGGATCCGGCCGCGGTAGCCGACGACTTCGCGCACCAGTTCCGCCAGCTCCGCGATCGACTGGTCCTGGCCTGCGCCCAGGTTGATGTGGGCGCACATGGGCGTGGTGTGCTGCTCGTACTCGTCCCGGCTCAGGCCCATCACCATGAGACAGCCGTCGGTCATGTCGTCCACATAAAGGAACTCGCGCTGGGCCCGGCCGGTGCCCCAGATGAGCACCTCGGGCGCGTCTTCCATCTTTGCAGCATGAAAGCGCCGGATCAGCGCCGGCACGACGTGGCTGTTCTCGGCGTGATAGTTGTCGCCCGGGCCATACAGGTTGCACGGCATCACGCTGCGGTAGTCGACGCCGTGGGAGGCGCCGTACTGCCGGTTGTAGCTTTCGCACAGCTTGATGCCAGCGATCTTGGCGATCGCATAGGGTTCGTTCGTCGGCTCGAGCTTGCCACTTAGCAGCGCATGTTCGTGGATGGGCTGCTCGGTAAGCCGCGGGTAGATGCAGCTCGAGCCGAGGAACAGGAGACGCCTGACGCCCGCAAGGAACGCCTGGTGCGTGACATTGGCGGCGATCATCAGGTTCTGATAGATGAACTCCGCGGGATAGGTCATGTTGGCGTAGATGCCCCCCACCTTGGCCGCGGCCAGGTAGACCTGATCGATGTGTTCGGTGGCGAAGAACCGGCGGACCGCTTCCTGGTCCAGCAGATCGAGTTCCTCGTGGCTGCGCGTGACGACCTCGTGCCCGAGGCCGCGCAAACGCTTCATCAACGACTGGCCCACCATGCCGCGATGACCTGCTACGTAGATACGCATACTGTTCTTTCGGTTGAAGGTTGAGAAGTCGATAAAAAGGAAGTGCGATCCGGAGCGCCGCCCCTAGCTGGAGCCGTGCCCGCCGGCCACCACGCGAAAGGTCTTCAGCAGGATCGCGATGTCCTGGTGGAGGGAAAGCGTGGTCACGTAGTCCACGTCCATGGCCACCCTGCGCCGGTAGCTGACCTCGTTGCGGCCGGAGATCTGCCACAGGCCGGTGATGCCGGGCCGCACGGAGCAGTAGTAGTCCCAATACAGGCCGTACAGCTCCTTCTGCGCGAACATGCAGGGGCGCGGGCCGACCATGCTCATGTCGCCCTTGAGCACGTTCCAGAACTGCGGCAGCTCGTCCAGGCTGTACTTGCGCAGGAACGCGCCGAAGGGCGTGATGCGCGGGTCGTGGTCCAGCTTCTGGTACATCTCCCATTGCTGCCGAGCCCCTTGGTTCTCGCGCAGGTAGCGCTCCAGCGCCATGTCCGCGTCCGGCACCATCGAGCGGAACTTGTAGAAGCTGAAGACGCGTCCGCGCAGCCCGTAGCGCGGCTGCTTGTAGATCGCCGGGCTGCCGGAGGTGAGCAGCACGCCGATCCATATCAGCGCATAGAGCCACCCGAAGAACAGGAAGAACGCGCTCGCCATCACGATGTCCGCGAGGCGCTTGGTGCCCGTCAGCAGCCGCGAGTTGCCACGCAGCTGCACATGGGCATGCGATCGTATGGTGGTCATGATGGCGCTCCCGCCTTCGCCGGCGCGGGCAGTTCGGCCGCAGCGCCCGGGTACTCATGCATCCTCAGCCGATAGCCGCCGAACCGGTAGCCCAGGCTGCCGTAGTAGCGGCGGCGCGTGTCCAGCGCATTCAGCACCACGCCCTGGAAACGCACGCCCACGTTACGCAGCATCTTCGCGCTTTCGGACAGGTCGCCCAGCTCGTTTTCGCCGGCGCGCGCCACCATCAGCAGCGTGCCCATGGACGTCGCCATCTCGGCGGTTTCCGACGCGAGCAGCATGGGCGGCGTGTCGATGATCACCGTGTCGTAGCGCCCCGAAATCCGCTCGAGCAACTTCACGAAGGCGTTGCTCGTGAGCAGGGCCGTCGGGTCCAGGTGCAGTGCACCTGTGGTGATGACGTCCAGGTTGGGCAGGACGCTCCGGTGGATGGCTTCGTCGAGTTCGAGCGAGCCCTGGATCAGTTCCGACAGCCCGCCGCGGCGCTTGAGGCCGAAATGGGGTGCCAGGCTGCTGCGCCGCAGGTCGGCGTCGACGAGCAGCACGCGCCGGCCGCTGGAGGCGAGCACGGCCGCGAGGTTGGCCGACACGAAGGTCTTGCCAGCGCCTGGTGTGGCGCTCGAGATCATGATCCGGTTGTTCGGCGCAGCGGGCACGGCGAACTTCAGTGCTGTGCGCAGCCGCCGCAGTCCTTCCAGGGCCGGGTCGTCGGGTTGAATCGCTGCCAGCAGATGCACGCCGGGGTCGCCGCTGCGCACGGCATCGTCCAGCACCTTCTGCCGGGAGCTCAGCGGAACGGTGCTGTAGACGGTCAGGCCGGTGTAGGCCTCGATCTCGGCCGAGCTGGCGATGGTGTTGCGCCACGACTTGCGCATGAAGGCCGAGGCTGCTCCTGCGAACAGGCCCGCGAGCAGCGCGAGCGCCATCGTGATCACGGCCTTGGGACGGATGGGCTTCTCGGGCACCACCGCCTGGTCGAGCACGCGGACGTTGCCGATCTTTCCTTCCTTCGCCAGACGCATCTGCAGCGAGCTGTTCAAGAGCGACACGTACAGGTCGGTATTCACCTTGATGTCGCGCTGCATGCGCAGCGAGTTCTGCTGCAGCTGCGGCATGCGGCGGATGCGCTGATCCACCGAGCCCAGTGCCTTCTTGAGCGAGGCGATCTGTGCGTCGATCGTCTGCACGCTCGGGTCGCGGGCCGTGAAGCGCTCGGTGAGCTCGAGCCGCTTCTGGGTCGCGTCGAAGAGCTTCGTCTGCAGCTCGACGTTTTGCGACAACGCGTTGCGCGCCTCATCGTCCAGGCTGATGGTGCCGTTCTGATTGCGGTACTCGTTGTAGGTTTCCTCGGACTGCTCCAGCTGTTGCTTGAGCTTTGGCAGTTCGGAGCCAAGGAAGTTGAGCGCGCGCTGTGCCTGCGCGGTCTTCTGGTCGATGTTGGTCCGCACGTAGAGCCGCGCCACTTCGTTGAGCAGGTTGGCCAGCTGCTGCTGGTTGCCGTCGCGCCAGCTCACGTCCATGATCGAGGACTGCTTGCCTTTCTCGATCACGCGAAGCTCCTTCTGCAGTTCGAGCAGGGTGAGCTGCTTCGATTGGCGCACCAGCTCGAAGGCCGCGCCCGGCCGGCTTTCGATGGAGCCCACCAGGAGGTGGATCGCCCCGCGCGGCGTCTTCGCATCGAGCGGCGTTCCGACCTTTCCTTCCAGCGCCGCGTCCAGCTTGGGATGGGTGAGGGTGTAGGCGCCGTTCGCCTTCGTGGTCAAGAGGAAGCGCGTGCCTTCGAGATCTGCCGGCACGTCCATCTGAGCCACCACGATCTTCTCGGTACCGCTCACGTAGCCTGAGAGGCCCATGAAGCCGGGATCGGAGAGCGTCTTCGAATGGCGCGCCAGCCATGCGCCGACCACCGGGATGTAGTGCGGCTCGGCCTCGATGTACAGCTTGGTGTCCTCTATCGCCTGTTCGAGCACCAGGCGCGATTTGAGGATCTCGGCCTCGCCGGCAGTCGGCGTCTTGGCATTCAGCGCGCTGCTGGCGGAGTCTCCGACCAGCGTGCCGCCCGAGCGCTCGGAGTCCTCGACCTGGATCAGCACGTTGGATTCGTACACGCGCGGGCCGAACATTGCGTAGGCCGCACCGATCAGCAACGCGACCGCGGTGATCTTTGCGATCCTCCATCGGCTGTCGATCAGCAGATCCATGTGCTCCCTGAGCCTCGATGGGGGACGGTCCGCGGCCGCCGGTTCGGAAGGAGCGGGAATCAGAGGTTGCCAGTGCGCATTCATAGGATCACCTTTTGTGTGTTGCCTGGACGGTTGTGGCGAAGTGGATGGGTGCGGGGCTCGCTCAGCGACGGCTGGCGGTGCCTCCGAGGTTCACGATCTGCGCGGCGGGAAGAATCAGGCTGATCACCCGGTTCCATCGCACCAGCGGCACGGGATCGATGTAGACCACGTCGCGTGGCTGCAGCTCGAAGCGGTCGGCCAAGGCCAGCGCCACGGGGTTCTTCGCATCGAGATGGAACACCTCCGGCACGTCGCCGTTCGAATTGCGGATGACGTAGATCTGGCCCGGTTGCGAGGTGTTCAGGTCGGGGCCCCCTGCATCGCCCAGCGCCTCGTTCAGGGTCAGCCGGCCGTTGCGCATCAACAGGGGCGATGGATTGCGGATCTCGCCCGTCACGTAGACGCGGCTGTCTTCGCGGGTGCCCACGTGCACGATGTCGCCGCTCTGCATGGGGATGCGGCTCGCGTCGTAGCCGAAGCGCTGCAGCGTCGGCAGGTCGAGCACATAGGTGCGCTCACCGCGCGTCAGGCTCACCCGCGAGCGGTCGCCTCCCGCGTTGAAGCTGCCGGCGCGGTTGATCGCCTCGGCCAGCGTCATCGGCACGTCGGTGAAGATCTGCAGGCCCGGGGTACGGACCTCGCCCTCCACGTACACGCGTCGACTGCGGAACGACTGGACCCTGACGCTCACCAGCGGATCCTTCACGAAGGGCGAGATCCGGCGCGCGATGAGGTCGGAGGCGGCGCTTTCCGTCAGGCCCTCGACTTTCGTGCGGCCGATGTAGGGAAAGCTGATCTCGCCCTGGCCGTCGACGATGAAGCCTGGCGCCACGCTCACGCCCGTCGGGTCCGACTGCTGCGAGATGACGGCGCCCGCGTTGGGCATCAGCTCCGGATGGCGATAGACGACGATGCCCACCACGTCGCCCGGTCCGATGGTGTAGGCCGGCGCCTTGCCGACAAGTTGCCGCACCTCGCTCGGCAAGGCCTGCGGTTTCTGCGCGGCCATGGTGCGGACCAGGTCTGGCGTGATGGCCACGATCTTCGGCTGCCCACTCGTCTCGGAGCCGGTCCAGCTCCCTCGGCCGGGATCGCTGAAGCCCGGTATCCCGCAACCCGCCAGGCACAGCGGCAGCAGCACGGCCACGAGTCCGAGCCGGGTTCGCATGCGGGCGCGGGCGAGCGGCGAAGCCGTATCGGAGGGGACGCGTGCAACGCGCAAGGAACCGGCTTGATCGAGGTGTGCCATGGTGTGTCCTTTGCTCTTGGGAAAAAACTTGTTCATTGGGGTGCGTAGGCACCGCACAACGGGCGTTCGGCGGCCGCTGCCGCGGGGCTCGCGGCCGGGCTGGAGATCGGGCTCGCGCTCGTACTTGGGCTGACGCGCTCCGCACTGGCGCTGCGGGCGCATGCCATTGCCCAGTCGCCGACGGTCTGCATGTAGATCTGCTGCCCCTCCGCCGTGCAGAAGGTGTGGTCCACGTTGCGCATGAACTGGTACTCCATGACTTGGGCGAACGGCTCGCGGGCGAGCGCGCCGATCTGGTCGCGATCGCGGTCGCACACGTGCAGCGAGCCCGAATACAGCAGCTGCAAGGCGACCTTCCGCTCCGCCAGGCGATTCAACATGGAGCCGAACCATGCGGCCATGACTTCAGGCGGCTGCTTTTCGGTCAGGAAGCCGGGCAGCGGCTTTGCCGACGGATTGCCGGTCAGGTGGCGCAGCAGCCAGCGCTTGGCCTTGCCCGGAAACGAAGGGTGCGCGGGCGCCGCCAAGGCACGCCGCAGCGTGCGCTCCCAGCGGGCGCGCCGCTCCGGAAACGCGAAGCCGTCGAACAGCGAGAGCGCCAGCACGCGGTTGTCCACGGCCGCCACCGACACGGCGTGCTCCACGCCCGAACACAGGCCAACGATCACGAACTGCCGGATGCCCAGCATGCGCTCGATCAGGTCCATGGCGGCCTGCAGGTCGTGCACCGAGCGGGTCTGCAGGTCGTGCGCCGAATCGAACGCATCGCTGTCGCCCACGCCGCCCAGGTCGAAGCGCAGGCTGGCCATGCCGCGCGCCGCAAGCGAATGCGCCAGCTTGACGTTGATGCGGCGCGGACCCACCCGGTGGTTGGCACCCATGTTGAACATCAGGCAGGCGGTGGTGGCGGGCGCCTGGTGCGCAGGCGTGGTGACCATTCCCACCAGCGAGTTGCCGGCTCCGAACCGGACCGGGCTTTGCGTCGCGTCATTCATAGAGGGCACCCTGCAGGCGATTGAGCGCACCGGCCGGAACCATGGCGCTGTTGGGGTAAGGGTCCGACGTCCAGTCGAGCCGGTGTTGAAAGTAGGCGAGCCGCACCGGCATGTGGCGCGACTGCTGTTCGGCCGCCCATTGCGCCGTGTGCTCGTCGCCGGCCGGCGTCAGAACGAGCGTGTCGTGCAGCGCGGTGAGCGTGAGAGAGTCGGGCGCCAGCGCACCGAGCTGCGCGCGCAGCTTGGGCGAGAGCAGGGTGCCGAGAACCTCTTCCGGCATGGCGTCGGGCTCGCGCGCCAGGCTGCGGCGCCAGGCGAGATCGGGAATGCAGAAGGTCGTGTCGATGGCGGCGACATGCTGTTCGCGCAAGGAGCGTGCATAGCGCCGGCCGTCGATCACCGGCTCCCACAGCACCAGCCGCGCGGGGTCGCAGCGCCCGTTGCGCGCCGCCAGCACGGCAATGGTCGCGCCGAGCCGTGCGCCGACCCACACGATGCGGCTTGCCGGCATCCGGCGGCGCAGCTCTTCGTGCGCCGAGCAGAGGTCGCGCCGCCAGCCGTCGAGCTCGCCGTCGGTCTCGTCGCCCGGCGAGTCGCCCGAGCCATGAAAGTCGAAACGCAGGGTCGCGATGCCTGCCCGTGCCAGGCGCTCGGCCAGCACCTTGAACAGGCGATGAGTCCGCAGCCCCTCCTGACCGAAAGGCGGGCAAACGAGCACCGCGGTGTCGCCGGGCTGCGCGTCTTCCGCAGCATGGAAGATGCCGAAGATCTGGCGCGAGGCCGGACCGAACATGAAGGGGTGTGCGGTCACAGGCATGTCTCCATCGCCGAGCGGGGCTCGCCCGCATGAACATGCGTCTGGCGCCATTCCGCCAACGCTCCCACGCTGTCCGAACGGAAGGGCGTCGGTTGCAGCGCGAGCCACAGGATGCGGCCCGCAACCGGCACTTCGACGCTGCGGCAGTCGGACTCCAGCCCGACCTCGAAGCACTCCGGCGGCACGATCAGCCCAAGGCCGATCGCCTTCAGACAGGCTTCCTTGCGCGTCCAGCAAGTGAGAAAGGCGCGGTGGCGCTCAACCTCAGGCAGGGCCTCAAGTGCTTCGCACTCGGAGCGCGTGAAGTGCTGCCCGGCAAGCTCGAGCGCATCGGGCACCTCGCGCAGCTGTTCCACGTCGACGCCCAGCGGCCCGCGCTCGCCCACCGCGATGAGGCCCAGCGCACGGCTGTGGCTCAGCGAGAAGCGCACCCGGTGCCAGCCCGAAAGGGACGGCTTGCCGAACGCACTGTGGGTGAAGCGCAGCGTCTCGGCGCGCTCACCCGTGTGCGCCGCCAGCGCGCGGCGCAGCGCGGCGTGCGCCGCCACGTAGTGCCGGCGGTCTGCCTCGAAATGCAGCCGCGCTGCGCGTTCGAGTTCTTCAACAGAGAGGATGCCCTCGGCCTCGGGGCCGGCGTCTTCGTCCAGGTCGATGTACCGGCATACCGGTGCCTCGACGGAACAAAGGCCAAAGAAACCAGCGTGTCCCATGGTCAGTTACTCCTTGCGCAGCCAGCTGCCAAGGGTGCTCAGCAACCCTTCGCCGCGCGATGCGCCTTTCAGGTTGCCGAGCGGCAGCTTGCCGAGGTCCGTGATGTCGGAGCCGACCACCGCCTGGTGCCCCGAGGTCGCGATTTGCCCGAGGTTCTCGAACAGGTAGCGGCGCGAGTTCACGCGGTAGCCCAGCGTCTGCTCGGTCTGCTGGATGGCTCGCAGTACGAGCAGTGAGTCGCCGCCCAAGTCGAAGAAGTTGTCGGTGGCGCGGATCTCGTTCACGTCGATCCCGATCACCGAGGCCCAGATCTGCGCGAGCTTGGCGTGCTCGGGGTTCAAGAGGACGTCGTCGTTCTTCTGCGCGCTGGCCGCTCCGTTGCCCGGTGCCAAGGTCTTGATGGGGTCGATGGCCGCAAGCTTGCGCAGGTAGGCGGCGGTGGAAGAGCCTTCGGTGGTGGCAAGCTCCGCCAGCGTTTCCTTGGAATGGTCGACCACGCGGTACAGCACCTCCAGATACCGGTCGCGCAGTTGCGCCCCTGTCTCGCGCAGGTAGATGTCGGCGTTGTAGATCAGCGCGCCTTCCATGCCATGCGGCTTGTCGAGCAGCCAAACGCCGATGTCGTCGGTGGCGCCGCGCTGCATCACATAGATCTGCTTGTTCTGCAGGCTTCCGATGGCGCGTGGACGATCGCGCGCATCCTGGAACGAGAACATCGCCTGGTAGGGGCCAACCGAGCGGATGTGGCTTTCCAGCCCCGACTGCGCCATGAGGCGTTCGAACGGAACCTGCTGGAAGTTCATCATCGTGAGCAGCTCCTGCTTCACGTAGCGCATGAAAGCCGGCAGGGAGAGGTTGAAGTCGACCTCGAGCGATACCGGCAGCACGTTGTTGAAGCAGCCCATCACGTCTTCGGTCTCCGGCTGCTGCCGGCCGCGGATCGGGTTGGCAATCACGATGGACCTGGACCCGATGACCTGGCTCATGGTGAGCGCATAGACGCCGAAGGTCAGCATGCTGAGCGTCACGTCCATGCCGCGCGCTATTTCGCGCAGCTGCTGCGTCATGGCAGGCGTGATGTGGATCCAGTGCGCACCGCCCTGGCCGCTCTTGCCGGAACGCCGCGGCATGTCGGTGTTGGGCAGGCGAGGCAGCGGCGCGCTGGAAAAGCGCTGGCGCCAGAACTCCAGCTGCTGCTTGCAAGCTGGCTCTTCCATCCACTTCTCGAGCCACTCGGCGTAGTCGCCGTGCGTGGTGGCGATGGGGGTCAGGCCGTGCGGGCGCCCGCGCTCCCCCGCTTCGTAGATGGCGGCGAGCTCGCGCTGCAGCAGGTCGAAGGACCAGCCGTCCCACACCAGGTGGTGCGGCACGAAGATGAAGGCATGGTCCTTCTCGGCCAGCTGGTAGAGCGCCATGTGCGCCATCGGCGCGCGATGGATGTCGAAGGGCTCATCGGCCATTTCCTGCACGCGCTCCATGAGTTCGGCTTCGCGCTGGTCCGCCGGCAGGCTGCGCAGGTCGATCACCGGCAGCGAAAACTCCACCTGCTCGGCAATAACCTGGACTGGCTTGCCCGTGGCCGCATCGGTGCCCATGCTGGTGCGCAGCGACGGCTGGCGGCGGATGATCTCCTTCAGCGAGGCCTCGAAGAGCGCGGCATCGAAATCGCCGATCAGCCGGCGCACCGAGGGCGCGTTGTAGACGGAGCGGCCGGGATACAGCTCTTCCATGAAGCGGATGCGCTCCTGCGAAGGCGTCATGGGTGCCGTCTTGCGATCGAAGTTGCACGGAAGCGGGGCCTGCGCGCCCGCGCCCGCACCCTGCAGCCCTTCGACCACCGTGGACAGCCGCTCGGCCGTGGGCGCCTCGAACAACGCCCGCAGCGGCAGCGTGATCTGGAACTCGCGGCTCAGGATCGTGGTGAGGCGCGCGGCCAGCAGCGAGTGGCCGCCCATCATGAAGAAGTCGTCCTTCATGTCGAGGCCTGGCAGGCTCAGCACCTTTTCCATGGCTGCGAGGACCTTGCGCTCGCGTTCGTTGCGAGGCTCTGCGCCGCGCTTCACCTCGTCGCGCGAGACTGCCTGCGGCGGCGGCAGCGAGACGCGGTCGACCTTGCCGTTCGCCAGGGTGGGCAGCTCCTTGAGCGTGACCACGTGCTGGGGCAGCATGAAGGCCGGCAGGAACTCGCGCAGGTGCGCCATCAACGCATCGAGATCGAAACTGGCGCCGGGGGTCAGCGCAAGATAGGCCACCAGCCGGACATCGCCGGGATGGTCTTCGCGCGCCACCACCACGCTGCGCGATACGCCGGCAACTTCGCAGCAGCGGGCCTCAATCTCGCCGGGTTCGATACGGTAGCCGCGCACCTTCACCTGGAAGTCGAGCCGGCCTAGGTGTTCGATCAACCCGTCATTGCGCCAGCGGCCGCGGTCGCCGCTACGGTACATCGCCTTGTTGGTGCCGAAGATGCGTGCCGTGACGAAGCGCTCGGCCGTGAGTTCGGGGCGCTCCAGGTAGCCCAGCGCAAGGCCATCGCCGGCAATGCAGATCTCGCCCGGCACGCCGATCGGGCAGGGCTGCAGGTCGGCGTCGAGGATCCAGATCTCCGTGTTGTCGACCGGATGGCCGATGGACACGCCACGCGACACCACCGCGTCGGGGTCGACGCACCAGGCGGTGGAATACACGGTGGTTTCGGTCGGCCCGTAGCCGTTCCAGATTTCCGCGAGCCGCTCACACAGCGCGAGCGCCAGGCTTGGCCGCAGCGGCTCGCCGCCGGTCCAGCCCCTGAAGCCCGGGGCGCCCGGCCACTGCGCATCGAGCAGCAGCTGCCACATGCCGGGCGTGGCCTGCAGGAAGGTGATCTGTTCCTGCTCGAGCAGCTTGCACAGGCGGTTGCCGTCCATGGCTGTGTCGCGCTGCACCATCACGATCTCGGCCCCCGTGGCCAGCGGCAGCAGCAGGTCCGGCACCGCCATGTCGAACGACAGGGTCGTGACCGCGGCGATCCGGTCGCCGGCATGCAGGCCCGACACCCTGTGCATCCACTGGAGCAGGTTGGCCACGCCGCGATGCTGCGCGTACACGCCCTTGGGCAGGCCGGTGGAGCCCGAGGTGTAGATCACGTAGGCGCCGTCTTCCGGGCCAGCATCGTCTTCGCTCGGGGGCAGGGCGTCCGCAGACTCCTGCAGCCACGCGGTGTCGCGGTCGATCTCGAACAGGCGATCGCCGGGGTCGGCAAGCCAGTTGCGCGGTGCGCCCACCACGTCCGACGAGGTCAGCAGCAGGCTGATGGTGGCGTCCTTGGCGTAGTGCTCCAGGCGGGCGTGCGGAAACGCGGGGTCGAGCGGCACATAGGCGGCGCCTGCCTTCAGCACGGCCAGCAGCGAGACGACCATCTCGATGCTGCGCTCCAGGCACAGCCCCACACGCTGACCGCGGCGCACGCCGCGTGCGCGCAGTGCACGGGCCAGGCGGTTGGAACGGGCATCGAGCTCGGCATAGCTGCAGACCCTTCCGCCATCGCGAACCGCGGGACGGTCGGGCTGCAGCGGCACGCGCGTCAGGAAGCCGGCATGCGCGATGGGCGCCCCCTGCAAGGCGATGGGCGGCGGTTGCAGCGCGATCAGCGCCTGCGCGCCTTCGGCCGACAGCACTTCGAGGCGGCCGATCGCTTCATCGGGCGTGCGGGCGCCGGAGCGCAGCACGCACTCGAAGATGTCGAGCCAGCGCTGCACCGTGGCCTCGTCGAACAGGCTGGTGTTGTACTGCGCCTCGATCTGCAACCCACCGTCCAGTGGCCGCAGGTTCAGGAACATCTCGGAGTTTTCGTACTGGCGCGCGATCGTGTCCTGCGTGACTTGCAGGCCCGCGAAGGCCTGCGTACCGCTGGCCACGTCGGGGTCGACGTTGAACATCACGCTCACCAGCGGCAGCCGGCTCGGGTCGCGCTGGAGGGAAAGCTTGCTGAGCAGCGCGCCATAGGTGAGCGACTGGTGCTCGAAGGCGTCGAGCACGGCGGTGCTGCATTCGCTCATCAGGGCATCGAAGCGCAGCTCGGCGGGTGCGGCAATGCGCAGCGGCAGCAGGTTCACGCAGTGGCCGACCAGGCCGGGCATGTCGCGCGCAAGCTGGCCCGAGGCCGGGATTCCGACCACGATGTCGTCCTGCCCGGTGAGGCGGTGCAGCGTGGCGACAAAGCCGCTGAGCAGGCCCGCGAAGAGGCTGGCGCCGGCTTTGGCGCTGACGGTGCGCAGGGTGTTGATGAGGCGGCGGTCGAGCAGACGCTCCACGCGCCGCGAGCCGAAGGTGCGCACGGCCGGACGCGGATGGTCCAGAGGGAGTTCGAGCACGGGCAGACTGCCGCCGGAGAAGCGCTCGAGCCAGTAGTCCACGTGCGGCTGCATGTCGGGATGCAGGGCTTCGGCCGCTTCCATGGCGGCAAAGTCGGAATACGAGGGGGCGGCCTGGAGCTGCCGTGCGCCGCCGGTCTGCTCGGCATACAGATGGCCGAGCTGTTCGGTAATGACCACCCAGGACCAGCCGTCGCAGACCACGTGGTGCGCCGACATGACCAGCTCATGCTCGGCGCCGCCAAGGCGGAACAGCACGGCGCGGAACAGCGGCCCGTGTTCCAGCGAGAAAGGCGTGCACACCGCTTCGGAATGCGCGGCCTCCAGGGCTTGCTCGCGCGCATCGGGCGCAAGGCCGCTCAGGTCCTTCTGCTCCAGCGGGCTTTCGCCGGCCTGGCTCACCAGCATGCAGGTGCCGTCAGGCGTGATCGTGGAGCGCAGCGATTGATGGCGCTCCACCAGCCGGGCCACGGCACGCGCCATGGCTTCCCGGTCCAGCGGCCCGCGCAGGCGCAGCAGCACCGATTCGTTGTACGCCAGCGAGGCATCGTTGCTCAACGTAGCGCCGAGCCAGATCTCGCGTTGCGATTCCGTCGTGGGAATCACGCATTCGATGAAACCGCTTGCAGCGGGAGGACGAAGAACGGCGTTCATGCTGCGGCCTTTCCGTTGATGTGTTGTTGATTGGGGGATGAGGTGTCCGGCACGTACCAGAAGGGCTGTCCGTCGATGTCGCGGGCCAGCACCGAGCCGTCTTCTTCATGCGCCTTGCGGTAGTCGAAGCCCGTGACCACGGTGGCCCTGCGCGGCAGGAAGCCCGACTCCTGCATCTCGGCGACCGATTCCTTGAACACGCGGCAGATGGTCGCGATGTCTTCCGCGCTGTGTGCGCTGGTCAGGAAGCAGGGGAAGTTGTCGAGGATGTGGACGCCGCGGCTGCGCATCATGGCGAACAGCAGGTCCTGCAGCGGGTGGTCTTCGAGCCAGCTCACGCGCCAGAGCGAGGCGAAGTGGCGCACCGCAATGGGCGCACCCACCTCGACGCACCAGGCCGTGAGGTCGCCGGCCATTTCGGCGGTGCTGGTCGTGAGGCCTGTCTGCAGCGCGGGACCGGCTTCCTTCAAGTGTTCGAGCGAGGCCTTGGCCGCGGCCAGCGCGAGCGGGTGCCGCACGAAGGTGCCGGCGAAATAGGTCACGCCAACGCCGGGGATCGAGTCGTCGCCGTACTGCCAGGCGCCGCCATCGAGCGCGTCCATGAAGGCGCGCTTGCCGGCGATCACGCCGACCGGGAAGCCACCGCCGATCACCTTGCCGTAGGTGGCGAGGTCGGCGCGCACGCCGAACAACTCCTGGGCGCCGCCAAGCGCGGCGCGAAAGCCGGTGATGACCTCGTCGAAGATGAGGGCCGCACCTTGCTGCTCGGTGATGGCGCGCACCTCCTGCAGGAACTCGCGCGGCTGGAAGTCCGGCCGGCGGCTCTGCACCGGCTCCACCAGCACGGCGGCAAGGTCATCGGCGTTCTCGCGAATGAAGGCCAATGCTTCGGCCGTGCCGTAGTCCAGCACGCGGATGTCGCCGAACATGCCGCTCATCACGCCCGGTGCGGCCGAGAGGCCCTTGCCACCCTTGCCGGCGCGCACCAGCACTTCATCGAAAGTGCCGTGGTAGGAACCGGTGAACACAACCACGGTGCTGCGCCCGGTGACCGTGCGCGCAATGCGCAGCGCGGCCATCACCGCTTCGGAGCCGGTGTTGCACAGGGCGGCGCGGTCGCTGCCCGTGAGTTCGCAGATCAGCCGGGTCACGTCGGCGGCCAGCGGATGCTGCGGCCCGATCTCGTAGCCTGCGTCGAGTTGCTTCTTCACCGCTTCCTGCACGAAGTCGGGCTGCCAGCCGAACATGTTCATGCCGAAGCCGTTGAGCGCATCGACGTATTCGTTGCCGTCCAGGTCCCAGAGCTTGGAGCCCTTGGAGCGCTCGATGACGATCTGGTAGGTGATCTCCTTCGTCAGCGGCCGGAAGCCGTTGACCACGCGCGGGTCGGCCATGTGGGGGCGGTTGGCTGCGGTGAACTCCTTGCTCTTGCGGGTGCGCTCTACATAGCGCCGGATGAAGGTGGCGAGGCGTGCCTTCTGCCGGCCGCTTGGCTCGGCGGTGCGCTGGGTATGGATGCGGGCGATGGCCCCGAAGGCCTTGGCCACGTCGTAGCGCACCGGCTCCTTCGCTGCGCCGGCTTCATCGGCCAGGGGCTGCGCAGCGGGCGCTACGGCGGCTTGTGCCGGTGCCGGTGCGATGCTCGTCGGCGCCGGCTGCAGGGGCAGGGTGGACGTGGCGGGCACGGTGTCCGCTGCCATGCCCGACAGCAGCGCGAGCTGGTGCCGCATCAGTTCCATCTGCTGCGCGACCAGCTGCGCAAGCGGCGTGGCACCGATGGCGTTGATGGTGGCCGCTGCGTTCATCGAAGGCAGGTAGGCGGCCGGTTGTTGCACCGGGATGCTGGCCTGCACAGCCGCTGGCATGGCCATTGGCACCGAGGCCGGCGCGGCTGCGGGCGCGGCCACCGCAGCCACGGCTTCGGGCGGCAGGCTTTCCTGCAGGAATGCGGCGAGCGTGTCGAAGCAGCGGTAGTTCTCCATCAGCTGCCGGAAGCTCAGGTTGACCTTGAAGCGCTTCTTGATCTGCGTGGCAACCTGGGTCAGCGTGAGCGAATCCAGGCCGAGTTCGCCGAAGGCGGCGTGGCCCTCGGCCTGTGCCATGTCGATGCCGGAGATGTCCTCGAACAAGGACCGCAGCCGCGCGCCCATGGGCTCGCCGGCTGGCGTGGAGGCGGAAGCAAGAAGTGGCGAGGGCACTGCAGTCACGGTCGGCTCCAGGAAAAGAGGTGGAACGAAAGGCGCAGGCGCAGGCTGTGCGACAACCGGCGCGTCGATGGGCAAGGCCAGCGGCGCGGCGACCAGGCTGGGCGCGGTGGACGCGATATCGACCCAGAAGCGCTTGCGCTCGAAGGGATAGGTGGGCAGGCGCACGCGCTGTGCGCCGGCGCGAACGGCGAGCCGCGAGAGCTCAACGTCGGCGCCGCATGTCCAGAGGCGGGCCAGCGCCAGGCGCAGCGTGCGGGCTTCGTCGGCCGGCTCGCAGTGCAGGAGCGACATCACCTCGCTTGCACCGTGCTGGCGCACCAGCGTGGCCAGCGTGTTGCGTGGCCCAACCTCGACGAAGAGCGGCCGCGACGCATGCGCCATGGCGCTGCGCACCGCCGGCGAAAACTGCACGGTGCTGCGCAGGTGGCGCGCCCAATAGCCCGCGCTGGTGGCTTCGGCGTCTTCGAGCAGCCGGCCGGTGAGCGTCGAGAAGATCGGAATGGTCGGCGCGTGCAGCGCCACTTCGCCGACCAGCGCTTCGAAAGGCGCGACGGCGCCGTCCATCATGGACGAATGGAAGGCATGCGAGGTCTGCAGCGGGCGGGCCGCGATGTCGTCCTTCTGCAGCTCGGCCTGCAAGGCTTCGATGGCTTCGAAGGGACCGGCGACCACGCAGGCCGTGGGCCCGTTGTCCCCGGCGAGCGACAGCGACGGGCTGAGCCGGGCCGCAAGTTCGGTCGCGCCCATGCGCACCGACAGCATCGCGCCCGGTGGCTGAGCCTGCATGAGCGCGCCGCGCCGCGCCACGAGCCGGGCGGCGTCTTCCAGGCGCATGACGCCCGCCAGCACCGCGGCGACGAATTCGCCCACGCTGTGCCCGATGAGCGCATGCGGCCTTGCACCGAGCGACAGCAGCCGGCGTGCCAATGCATATTCGAGCGTGAAGATCGCGGGCTGCGTGACGGCCGTCGGCACCAGCGCCTGGGCGTCGCTGCCGAACATCAGCTCGCGCAGGTCGTAGTCCACGGCATCGCCGAAGGCCTTGATGCAGGTGTCGAACGCGGCGGCGAACACCGGGTCGTTCGCATGCAGGTTCTTGCCCATGCCGGCGTACTGGGCGCCCTGGCCCGGGAACATCAGCACCGGCTGCGGCGCGCGCGCATCGATGCGGCCGCTGACGCGCCACGGACCGTCGTTGCCGCGCAGCGCGGCGACGGCTTCGGCCGCATTGCTGGCGACCACGGCGCGGCGGAAGGGGTGGGCCTTGCGGCCGACGCCCAGCGTGTAGGCGACGTCGGCCAGCGGCACGTCGGGTGTCGCCTCCAGGTGCGCCGCGAGCTGCTCGGTGGCCACGGCCAGCGCCGCCTCCGAGCGGGCAGACAGCGGCAGCACCTGCGGGCCCTTCGCGCAGGTCGATGCGGGCCGCACGGGTGCCTCTTCGACGACGACGTGCGCGTTGGTTCCGCCGACACCGAAGGAGCTGACGCCGGCACGACGCGGCACCTTGGCGCGCGGCCATGGCTGCAGGCTGGGCGACACGTAGAAGGGCGTGCGCGCGAAGTCGATGGCCGGGTTGGGGGCGCTGAAATGCGCGGTCGGCGGGATCACTTCATGGTGCAGCGAGAGGGCGGTCTTGATGAGCCCGGCGGCGCCGGCGGCGGTCACCATGTGGCCCACGTTGCTCTTGAGCGAGCCGAGCGTGCAGTAGCCCAGTGCGTCGGTGTGCTCCCCGTAGGCGCAGGTCAGCGCTTCCACCTCGACCGGGTCGCCCATCGGCGTGGCGGTGCCGTGCGCCTCCACGTACGAAATGCTGCGCGCATCGACGTTGGCCGCTGCCAGCGCTGCGCGAATCACCGCCGCCTGGCCGTCCACGCTGGGCGCCGTGAAGCTGGCCTTGCTGCCGCCGTCGTTGTTGACGCAGGCGCTGCGCAGCACCGCATAGATGGTGTCGCCGTCGGCCAGCGCGTCGGACAGGCGCTTCAGCAGGACCACCGCGGCGCCGTCGCTGAACACCGTACCCTGGGCCTGCGCATCGAAGCTGCGCGTGTGGCCGTCGGGCGAGAGCATCGAGCCCTCCTGGTAGAGATAGCCGCTGCGCGTTGGGCAGGTGACCGAGGCTCCGCCGGCCAGCGCCATGTAGCACTGACCGGTGCGCAGCGCATGGAAGGCATGGGCCACGGCCACCAGCGAGGTCGAGCAGGCGGTGTGCACGCTGACCGCGGGGCCCGTGAGGTTGAGGCGGTTGGCCACCCGCGTGGTGATGTAGTCCTTCTCGTTGGCCAGCATTACCTGGAACTCGCCGACCGCTTCGATCAGGTCGGGCCGCGTGCTGACGTGGCGCTGGAAGTAGCTGGCGTTGTACATGCCGGCATACACGCCTACGGGGCCGGGCGCGGCGTCGGGCACATAGCCCGCGCGCTCGAGGCATTCCCAGCAGATCTCGAGGAACACGCGCTGCTGCGGGTCCATGAGCGCGGCTTCCTTCGGGCCGATGCCGAAGAAGGCGGCATCGAAGTTCTCGATGCCTTCGATGACGCCGCGGGCCCGCACATAGGCCGGGTCGCTGCGCAAGGCTTCGCTGACGCCGGCGTCGAGCGTCTGGTCGTCGAAGAAGCTGATGGTGTCGCGTCCGGCAACAAGGTTGTCCCAGAACTGCTCGACGTCCGCCGCGCCCGGGAAGCGGCCCGCGGTGGCGATCAGGGCGACGGCGTCCGACTGGTCTGCGCTGTCGTGATGCGCAAGCGTCGCGCGCGGCGCGGTGGCGGGCACCGGCTCCGCATCGGCCGATGCAGGCTCCAGCTCGGCCGCCATGGCGCTCGGCGTCGGATGCCGGAAGAAGAGCGTGGTCGACAGCGGCTGCGTGCTGCCCTGCTGCAACTCGGCCAGCACTTGAAGCACCCGCAGCGAATCGCCGCCGAGATCGAAGAAGTTGTCGTGGCGCCCGACCTTGCCGATGTGCAGTGCGCGCGCAAAGGCTTCGCACACACGCTGCTCGGTGGCGTTGCGCGCTTCTTCGAATGGCTGTGCGAGTTCTGGGCGGTCACCTACAGGTTCGGGCAAGGCCCTGCGGTCGAGCTTGCCGTTGGGCGTAACCGGGAGCTGGTCGAGCCACACCTGGGCGGAGGGCAGCAGCGCCGCCGGCAGCCGTGCGGCCAGGTGCGTGCGCAGCGCGTCCCACGAGATCTTGTGCGAGCGTGCGACAAGGTAAGCCACCAGGCGCAGCTGGCCATCGGCATCGGGCCGTGCCACCACTGCGCAAGCCTGAACGGCGGGGTGGGCGAGGATGGCCGCCTCGACCTCGCCGGTCTCGATGCGGTGGCCGTGGATCTTGACCTGGCCGTCGCGGCGCCCGATGAATTCGATCGTGCCGTCGGGCAGCCAGCGCGCCAGGTCACCCGTGCGGTAGAGGCGCTCGCCCCCTTCGCCGAACGGATCGGGCACGAAGCGTTCTTCCGTGAGCCCCGGTTGCCGAAGATAGCCGCGCGCGACGCCATGGCCGCCGATGCAGAGTTCGCCGACCAGGCCCGTCGGCAGCAGCGCCATCGAGGGGCTGAGCACGCGCAGCACGGTGTCCTTGATCGGCCGGCCGAGCGGCACCGAGCGCAAGTCCGCCGGCAATGCGTGCGGAATGCGGTAAGTGGCCGCGAAGGTCGTGCATTCGGTCGGCCCGTAGCCGTTGCTGAGCGTGAGCTCCGGGAGCGCAGCCAGTGCGCGGCGCACGTGCGGCACAGAGAGCGCTTCGCCGCCGGTGATCAGGTGCCGCAGACCCGAGAGGTGCGCCGGGTTGTCGTCGATCACCGCGTTGAACAGCGCGGCCGTGAGCCAGGCGGTGTGCACGTCGTGCCGGGCGATCGTGGCGGCGAGGCCAGGGCCCGTGGGCACGTGCTCGCCGTGGATGGCGCAGCAGCCGCCATTGAGCAGCGGGCCCCAGATTTCGAGCGTGGCGGCATCAAAGCCGAGCGGCGCGGCGTGCAGCACGGCGCGTCCCGGTGCCAAGTCGGCGTAGTCGACGCCGACGACAAGCCGAAGGATTGCGCGGTGGCAGATCTCGATGCCCTTGGGCGTGCCCGTGGAGCCCGAGGTGTACATCACGTACGCCACGGATTCGCCATCGATGGCCGGCTCACGCCAAGGGGAGAGCTCGGTTGCCTCGGCCTCGTCGAGCAGCAGCGCGTTCCGCGACTCCGGCACGAGGTGGCGGTGTGCCTGCGTGACGATCACCTGGCGTGCGTCCGCCTCGTCGAGCATGTAGGCAATGCGCTCGGCCGGAAAATCAGCCGGCACCGGCACATAAGCTGCGCCCGCCTTGAGGACGCCAAGCTGCGCGACCACGGCAGCCATCGAGCGCTCGAGCACGAGGCCGACACTGTCGCCGGCGCGCACGCCGAGGTGCTGCAGACGGTGCGCAAGGTGGTCCGACTGCCTGTCGAGCTCGCCATAGCTCATTCGCGCATCGCCCTCGGCAAGGGCCGTGGCGTCGGGCGCCGCGGCGGCCTGCCGGTCGAACATGCCGACCACCGTGAGGCTGCGGTCCACCGGAGACAGCGGGGCGTTCCACGCGGACAACTGCTGCGCGCGGTCGGCGGGAGAGAGGGTGCGAATCTCGCCGAGGGGCGCGTCGGCACCGTCCATCAGGTTGGTGGCGGTGTCGGCAATGGCCGCGAGCAATTGCGCTGCCGTGGCCGCATCGAGCAGGGTCGCAGCCGCGTCGGCATGGAGACGGGGCGCACCCGATGCGGTGGACAGCCAGAGGTGAAGGGGGGCTTGGGCGCGCGCGGCGCTGGCGTTGGCGTTGGCGTTGGCGTTGGGGCTCAGCCAGAGGGCATTTGGCGTCGCTTCCGAGGGCGCCGCTTCGGCGGTGCGGCGCTTGGTGTCGATCATGGCCAGCCAGCGACTGGCCGTCTGGGCGGGATCGAAGGCTGCCGCGATGGTGGTGCAGCCGTGTGCCGATCCGTCGGCCTCCGGCTCGTGGAGAACAGTGTCCGTCGTGCCGAGCCAGCGGGCTTGCAAAAGGAGCCAGGCTGCTGCAAAAGGGGTGTCGCTCAATTGCCCCGAGGTACCGACCCACTGGCTCCAGCGTCCTGCATTTTCCGGTTCCATCTCCAAAACACCTGCAACCCGACCACCCGATTCTTTCGAATTGAATCGCAATGCAAATACGTCATCCAATGAAAGATGGAGAGGCGCCAATTGCACCGGCAAGACGGGTGGGGGTTTCATGGGAGAGATGTAATAAAAGATGCATGCAATAGATTGGCAGCGATTTACATTTAAATGGGGGGTAGGGATGTAGTACGTAGGTTTGTATTTTTCGCTGCCAATCCTAGAGTCTTTGCAAGGGTGGGAGTAGGTGAAAAGTTGTCACGTTGCAATCCAGAAACGCTCGTTACATAACCGTACTACCTTGAATCGGGTGAATTAGGTAGCCATGCGCCTACTGCTGAGTTGCACGCCGCAAACGCGGTCGGGCCCTGGTCAGGGCTCCTGTCTGCGTAGCGGTGTCTTTTCACAGAAAAGCTTTTAGCCATGGGACTGACTGTAGAAATTGAGCCCCCTGCCCGCATGAGCGATGCGCCCCCTTCGGGAGGAGACAATCGCCCCCTTTCCTGGGTCGGCAACCATGACAAAGCGCCTGCCAGTGCACGCTTCGGCCTTCTCGGAGGCCGACACGAGGCGCGGCAGGGCCGGCGGGCGGCGAACCAAATTCGGTAGGAAGGCGGGGGATGGCTAGGTCCGCATTTGGGATATGCGGGGCAGGAGATGCGTCCTGCTGGGCAATTGCAATCCGGCGGTTCCCTCTGGGGAACCGAAGCGGCTTCGGACGTCAGGCTTAGTACCTATGGCCTATGCAATTTGGGAATCAATCGGGTAGGGGATTTGTTGAGAACTACCCGGAGCCTGTAAGAGTTTTAAAAATTTCGGCGATGAATCCCGGAGTCGTGTGATTCTCTGCAACAACTTAACTTGATAGTCTGGGGTTTTTGTTGAAGGACACGAAATGTTAGGTGATATTTTATTGCCCAATGTGGCCCTCGAGCATTCCGGCAGCTATTTCCATTCGAAGCTCGAGTGGGCGTCCGAGGCAATGATTGCCAATGCGACTTACTTCGGCAATGCGCAATGGGCGCAGGAATATCTGGATTACTGCCACCGGGATGCGCACTTCAAGAGCAGGTGGCTCGCCGCAGGCGGGGACTGGACCGGCAAGGTGGTCATCGATCTCGGTTGTGGGCCGGGCAACATCTTTGCCACCCTTGGCGGAAATCCCAAGTTGTTGGTCGGGGTGGATGTAGCCCCGGGTGCACTGAAACTCGCGTCGAAGCTCGGCTATACGGCGGTACTGGCCGACGCGGCGAAAACGCCATTCCGATCGAACGTGGCGGACATCGTCGCCATCAATGCGTCGCTGCATCACTGCGACGACATGGCAGCCGTATTGCGCGAGGGCGCCCGGCTGGTGAAGCCGCACGGCGTCCTGATCACCGACCACGACCCGCAGCTCACCGCATGGGACTACAAGGGTGTCGCCAAGCTGATGTGGGACGCGCGGCTGTGGGTATATCGGGTGGCCAGGTATGGCTTCCACAAGACCGTCATCCAGCAGTCATGGGGTTTGAGAACAGAAGTCCATCACCAGCCAGGCGACGGCGTCACCAAGGAATTCTTTCGGTCGACCCTGGAACCGCTGGGATTCGACGTTGGCGTTTATCCGCACAACCATCAAATTGGCGCCGAGGCCTTGTCCGGCGAGGTGGGCGTCGCGAAATGGAAATACCGGCTCGGCAACATGTTGTCGGGGCGCCGGCCATCGTCGCCCACGAGCGCGCTGTCATTGATGTGCGTGGCGAGGCGCCGGGGCGATTCGTTATCGGCCGCGGCGTGAGTTGTCGAGGCCAAGAAGCCAACCGTGGGTCCAAGCAGCCGTTCGAGGCGTTTGTGCCGACTGTGAGGGCGCGAATCGATCTGGCTATGGAGCGGGTGAAGGGAATCGAACCCTCGTATGAAGCTTGGGAAGCTGCCGTTCTACCATTGAACTACACCCGCATTTTGCAACTCGTTGATGTCAACGAGTCATCGGCCCAAGTAGCCGATTCTACAGATAGAGGTCGGCCCGTTTCGCATTCAGATGATGAACCACAAAGCGAAGAACACAAGCAAATACGAAGATACCAAGAGCTGAGCGAACTGTTTGGCCATGTGCGTTCTCCAGTGAGGTCGGTCGGCGCTGCTTGTTTGCCCTTCTTGGACAAAGCGTTTTCGCCGTGAAGTCACTGTAGAAATTGCGCCGCACGCGCGCATGAGCGGTACGCACCTTCTCCAGAGAGACAAATGTCCGGCACTGTTTACGACAAACGCCGCCTATAGCGAGGATGCACGGGGCCGGAGCGGGCGCCACCAAAAAAGTGATAGTGGCGCTGGTGGGGGGGCAGGTGCTGATTTTCCAGGCTCTGCCATGGGACGCAGCGCGGCAACGTCCTAAGGCATTGCGCACAAGCTTTTCCACTGTTTTATCCACCGCAACGGTAGATAACGTTCCCCTCTCTGAGCGCCGCATTGGAGAGCGACACAAGGCGAGGTTGTACACATTTGTAATGACTCATCAATAGCTACAACCGGATAGCTGATGCGCCGCATGCACAAGCCCATGGTAGACCCGAAGACTGTTGAGACTGGCGCGCGTCAAGGTCCGCAGCGTGGCGCGGATCCTGGTTAGCGCTCAGCGGGTAGAGCGCAGCAGTTTGTCCAGCCATTCGCGATCAACCGCACCGTTGAGACGGTTGTGCGCACCGACGAATCCGTGGCGCCACGCGTCCGCAGGAGACAGTCTCTGCGGACCGTGCCTGCCGCTCGGAGGCACTTTGTCATGGGAAGTCTTACGCGCGGCCGGACGATTGTCTCCATCGAGAAGGTGCGCACCGCCCATGCGCTCATGCGGCGCAATTTCTACAGTGACTTCACGGCGAAACGCCTTGTTCCAGGACGGGAAACAAGCGGCGCCAGTTGCCCACCTCACTGGAGAACGTGTATGGAATCGCACAACCTGGCGCCGAGAAATTTTTTCATGAATCTACTGCGTGAAGACGCGGGCATGTCGTCCGCGCAGTTCGCTGTCGTCAGTGCGCTCGTGGTGCTGTTGTATTTACTCGCGCTGCTAGCAGCTCGGCTCAGCAACTGAGCCCGAGAGCCAGAAGATGGAGCGAGCGAGCCATGCACGAAGCGGTGGGCTACAGCGTTGCTGGTTAGCGTCCGACAGGCCGGCCAAGGCAGTGGCATACCTTCGGCTTCTCCAACGAAGTAGTGACGCGAGCAAGCGCGCAATCTCGACAACAAACACATCGAAGAGGTAACGGACATGCCCTTGTTCTATTTGCTGAGCCTGCAGCATGTCACTCTGCCCAGGGTGGTGACCAGACCCGAAGACGTCCAGCATGTGAGCGTCCTGAAGGCGACCGGTCTCATCGAAGCGGAGATTGCGCCGGCGCTGGACCCGGCCGGCAAGTACAACGTCGCGCGAACAGCTGTCGTCACGTGCATCACTGAAGAAGGCCACGCTGAAATCAACAAGATGCTCAACGAACCTCGGCGAATGGGTAGGACATTGCAAATGGCCAGAAACCGAATGCGGAGTTCTTCGCCGAGTTGAACGCTCGTGCACAAAGCCACTGCCGGCGCGAGCAGGTCTTATGCGACAGGCGCAGCACTCACTCCAGGAGTTGCATTGCGGCGGCGGGGCAGTCGCTTTGCGTGGCGCCTTCTATGCTGACGCCGGTGATCCTGCGTCACATCAATCGCGCCCCGCGGGAAAATCGCATCGAAGGCTGCATGAATTTGCGAATGTCGCCCATCTTCGCGATCTCGGCGAGGCCTTCGTCGGTGATGCTCTCCACCGTCGCCATCGAGGTCGGGGTGTACAGCCCCGTCGGCTGAAGCGTGGTAATTTTGGCTTCGATCAACCCCGTGGCCATTAGTACGGACACATCTCGAACTTCCTCTGGCGCAACGACCTGCACCGGTAGTTGGGTGCGCAGAAGCCTCATCAGGAACAAGAGCGGCATTCGATCCTCCGAGTTGCCGGCGCTAGCTGTGCCCAATGTGCCGGCTTGATTTGGGAGGGAAAGTGTGTTCTCGGGTGCAACAGGTCGCAACCGGGCATATCAGCAACCACGGGGCTAAATTTGTGAAAAAAATCACATTTGCCGACGTTTTCGGGCGGAGATGCCTACCTCCATTGCTTTCTGGCGCACTGCGGCATCGAAACGCCCGTTGTGCAGAGGTCACATCAATCGCAGTCCCCCTGCGAAGCGAACAAAGGGCTGCGCGAACGCCGGTGACTTGCCCACCGCCGCGGCCTCAGCCAAGCCTTCTTCGGTGATGCGAGTTACAGTTGCCACGCGCTCTGCGGCATGCCGCGTTCGTGACTTGATGGTTGCGAATTCAGCCTCGATCAAGCCGGTGGCCAAAAGCACCGAGACCTTGCGAACTTCCTCCGGATCGGTGACGCGGACAGGCAGCTGCACTCGCTGCAGCCTCAACAGAAAAAATAGGGGCATTTGGTCCTCCGATCCGGCGTGAGTAGATGCCTCCACAGCCGGCTGACTGGGTGGTTTAAATGTGAATTTTTCCCATTTACCCACCACCCTGCGTCAGGAAAATTCGGTCGGCCATGTAGGCCGCACCGCCATCACCGCAGAAACACATGCTCCATGAACTGCCTGATCGGGTACTGAATCACCGTCTCCACCCGGGCCGGCAGTTCCAGCGGCCGCATCAGCATCTTGAGCGTGGCACCCGGGCTCAGGTTGGCGCGCACGGTGCCATTGATGCGCGCGCTCAATTGCCGGACGTAAGCCGCATCGCCGGCGCGCTCGGGTGAGCGGGTGCGCACCACGTGGCGCACGGCGCAGTCGGCATCTTCGCTCTTGAGCTCCAGCGTGCGCCGGCCGATGATGCCCAGCACGCGGAGCCGGCCCAGTTTTTCCTCTTGCCGATAGCGGCGAAAGAAGCGGTAGAAGTGCTTGTAATGGCTGACCTCGTCGGTCGCGATGCGGGTGGCCAGGTCGCGCAACACGGGTTCGTCGGTGGAGCGCGCCAGGGCGCGGTAGTAGCTGGCGGTGCCGGTCTCGACCACGCAGCGCGCGGCCAGCTCGAGGCCGCGCGTCGGGGAGAGCAGTTCCACCTTGCACAAGGTGGCGTATTCCTCCAGAAACCCACGGTAGGCGGCCTCCCAGTCGAATTCGGGCCAGACGTGGGACACGTAGGCGCGCAAGGCTTTGCCGTGCTGCAGTTCCTCGGCTTCCCAATAGCGGGTTAGCCAGGCGGTAACCTCGTCGTCGCCTTGGAAAAAGTCGACCAGGTTCTGGGTGTAAAGGTCCGAGCCGCTTTCGATGAACGAGGCGCAAGCAACAAGGTAGAAAAGATTGTCGTCCTGGCGGACCTCCGCCCGTGCAATGCGCGAAAAATCCAGCTCCTCGATTTTCCAGTGTGCCGCCTCATGACCTGCCATGCATGCTCCTTGATTCACGTTTGAAACGAATGAATAGGACGAAGCCCGGCGCGTTTGGTTCTGCGCGCTAATTCCCATGTCAGCTTTGGCGTTCGGGGGCGCCCGCGCCGCTTTGGCCGCAGGGGGCGCGGCCCGGTGGCCAAACCTATAATCGTTTGTTCAAGCAAATCAAGCAGTCAGGTCGGTTGGACGCCGTGGTTTCGACGAGAGGGTCGCCATCGCCAGGCCGCCCTCGACAGCAGACGAAATCCAAAGATGAGCCAGCCCACATTCACGGTCGCGGACATTCGCAAGACCTTTCTCGATTTCTTCGCTTCCAAGGGCCACACGGTGGTGGCCTCGAGCTCGCTGGTACCGGGCAACGACCCCACGCTCATGTTCACCAACTCGGGCATGGTGCAGTTCAAGGACGTGTTCCTGGGCGAAGACAAGCGCCCCTACGTTCGCGCCGCCTCGGTCCAGGCGTGCCTGCGCGCCGGCGGCAAGCACAACGACCTGGAGAACGTGGGCTACACCGCGCGCCACCACACCTTCTTCGAGATGCTGGGCAACTGGAGCTTCGGCGACTACTTCAAGCGCGAATCGCTCAAGTGGGCCTTCGAGCTGCTGACCGAGGTCTACAAGCTGCCGGCTGAAAAACTCTGGGCCACGGTCTACATCGAGGACGACGAGGCCTACGACATCTGGACCAAGGAAATCGGCCTGCCACCGGAGCGCGTGGTGCGCATCGGCGACAACAAGGGCGGCCGCTACATGTCCGACAACTTCTGGATGATGGCCGACACGGGCCCCTGCGGACCGTGCTCGGAGATCTTCTACGACCACGGCCCCGAAATCCCCGGCGGCCCGCCAGGCAGCCCCGATGAAGACGGCGACCGCTACATCGAGATCTGGAACAACGTGTTCATGCAGTTCGACATGCAGCCGGACGGCTCGGTCAAGAAGCTGCCTGCCCCCTGCGTCGACACCGGCATGGGCCTGGAGCGCCTGGCCGCCATCCTGCAGCACGTGCACAGCAACTATGAGATCGACATCTTCGACGCGCTCATCAAGGCCGCGTCGCGCGAAACCGGCGAGAAGGATCTGGGCAACAACTCGCTGCGCGTGATTGCCGACCACATCCGTGCCACCTCCTTCCTGGTGGCCGACGGCGTCATTCCGTCGAACGAAGGCCGCGGCTACGTGCAGCGCCGCATCGTGCGCCGCGCCATTCGCCATGGCTACAAGCTGGGTCAGAAGAAGCCCTTCTTCCACAAGCTGGTGCCCGACCTCGTGAAGCTGATGGGCGATGCCTATCCCAAGCTCGTGGTCGATGAAAAACGCATCATCGACACGCTGAAGGCCGAGGAAGAGCGCTTCTTCGAAACGCTGGCCAACGGCATGGAAATTCTCGATGCGGCCCTGGCCGGCAATGCCAAGACGCTGCCGGGCGAGGTCGCCTTCAAGCTGCACGACACCTACGGCTTTCCGCTCGACCTGTCGGCCGACGTCTGCCGCGAGCGCGGCGTGAGCGTCGATGAAGCCGGCTTCACCGCCGCCATGGAAAAGCAGAAGGCCGCGGGCCGCGCCGCCGGCAAGTTCAAGATGGACCGCAACGTCGAATACGGCGGCGCGGGCAACGTCTTCACCGGCTATGAGCACCTCGAAGAAGCCGCCAAGGTCGTGGCGCTGTACTTCGAGGGCGCGGCTGTACAAGAGCTGAAGGAAGGCCAGCCCGGCATTGTGGTGCTCGACACCACGCCGTTCTATTCGGAGAGCGGCGGCCAGGTCGGCGACCAGGGCGTGCTAGTGGCTGAAGGCGTGCAGTTCGGCGTGGACGACACGCAGAAGATCAAGGCCGACGTGTTCGGCCACCACGGCACGCAGACGCAGGGCACGCTGAAGGTGGGCGACACGGTCAAGGCTGCGGTCGACACCGCGCGACGCGCCGCCACCATGCGCAACCACTCGGTCACCCACCTGATGCACAAGGCCCTGCGCGAAGTGCTGGGCGGCCACGTGCAGCAGAAGGGCTCGCTGGTCGATGCCGACAAGACGCGCTTCGACTTCGCGCACAACGCACCCGTCACGCATGACCAGATCCTCGAAATCGAAAAGCGCGTGAACGCCGAGATTCTTGCCAACACCGAGACGCACGCCCGCGTGATGGACATGGAGTCGGCCCAGAAGACCGGCGCCATGATGCTGTTCGGCGAAAAATACGGCGAGAGCGTGCGCGTGCTCGACATCGGCACCAGCCGCGAACTCTGCGGCGGCACCCACGTGGGCCGCACCGGTGACATCGGCCTGTTCAAGATCGTGAGCGAAGGCGGTGTGGCTGCCGGCGTTCGCCGTATCGAAGCGGTCACCGGCGCCAACGCGCTCAGCTACCTGCAAGACCTCGAAGCCACGGTGCAAAGCGTGGCCGCCACGCTCAAGTCGCCGGCCGCCGAACTGCAGGGCCGGCTCACGCAGGTGCTGGAGCAGGTGAGGGCGCTGGAGCGCGAAGTGGGCTCGCTCAAGGGCAAGCTCGCGTCGTCGAAGGGCGACGAACTCCTGGCTCAGGCAGTGGACGTCAACGGAATCAAGGTGCTGGCCGCCAAGCTCGACGGCGCCGACGCCAAGACGCTGCGCGACACCATGGACAAGCTCAAGGACAAGCTCAAGACGGCCGTGGTCGTGCTGGCCGCGGTCGACGGCGCCAAGGTGCAGGTGGCCGCGGGCGTCACGAGCGACACGGTGGGCAAGGTCAAGGCCGGCGAGCTGGTCAACTTTGTCGCGCAGCAGGTGGGCGGCAAGGGCGGCGGCAAGGCCGACATGGCCATGGCCGGCGGCACCGACCCCGCGGGCGTGCCGGCCGCACTCCGATCGGTGCAAGCCTGGGTGGCGGAACGCACCTGATGGCCGGCACCGAGGTGCTCGGCCCCCCGCCCGGCGAAGTGCTGGTGATGGGGGCGGGCACCATCGGTTGCTTCATTGGCGGCAGCCTGGCAGCGGCGGGTGTTCCCGTTACCTTCGTCGGCCGGCCGCGCGTGCTGCGCAGCCTCGCGGAACATGGCCTCTCGCTGAGCGACATCGAAGGCGGTGCGCATCGCCTGCCACCCTCCAGCCTTCGGCTGAGCGAGCAGGTGCCGGTGGGTGCAACGCCGGCTTTGGTTCTTCTGTGCGTGAAGAGTGGGGCCACGGCAGAGGCGGCTGCCGAGCTGGCCTTTGCATTGCCCGCGGGCACCACGGTCGTCTCGTTCCAGAACGGCATTTCCAACTGTGCCGCGGCCTCGCAGGCGGGGCCCACGCTCAGCGTACTGCCGGGCATGGTGCCGTACAACGTGGCCGAGATCGGACCGGGTGCCTTTCACCGGGGCACGGCCGGACGGCTGGCCGCCAAGGACGACGCCGCACTGCGGCCCTGGCTGCCGGTGTTCGAACGGGCGGGCATTCCGCTCGATCTGCATGCCGACCTGCTGCCGGTGCAATGGGGCAAGCTGCTGCTCAACCTCAACAACCCCGTCAATGCGCTATCCGGGCTGCCGCTGCGCGAAGAGCTGCTGCAGCGCGGCTTTCGGCAATGCTTTGCCGCGCTGATCGACGAGGCGTTGGGCGTGCTTGGCCGTGCCGGCATCGCGCCGGCACAGGTGGCCGCGGTGCCGGCGCAGCGCCTTTCGTCAGTGTTGCGGCTGCCCGACTGGCTCTTTCGCATCGTCGCGGCGCGCATGCTGCGCATCGACGCCAAAGCCCGTTCCAGCATGGCGGACGACTTGGCGCTCGGACGCCGCACTGAGATCGATGCGCTCAGCGGCGAAGTCGTGCGGCTTGCGCGAGAGCACGACCTGGAGGCTCCGCGCAACGCACGAATGTTCGTGCTGCTCGAAGACTGGCCGAAGCAGCCCAGGCGCTGGACGGCACGGCAATTGCAAGACGCACTCGGCCTTTAGCGTGGAGGAACCTGTACCCTCTCGGGCCATTGCCGTGCGTGGCATTCAAGGGGAGTTCTCATGCAGGTTCTGATTCTCGGCAGCGGTGTCATCGGCACCTCGGTGGCGTACTACCTGGCGCGTGCCGGCCATGACGTGACGGTGCTCGAACGCCAGTCCGCGCCCGCGCTCGAAACGAGCTTCGGCAATGCGGGCGAGGTGTCGCCCGGCTACTCCGCACCATGGGCCGGGCCGGGTGTGCCGCTCAAGGCCGTCAAGTGGATACTCATGCGGCACAGCCCGCTGGTGATCAAGCCCATGCTCGATCCGGCCATGTGGCGCTGGGGCCTTTCAATGCTGCGCAACTGCACGCAGGCGCGCTACGAACTCAACAAGGGCCGCATGGTGCGGCTCGCCGAATACAGCCGCGATTGCCTGAAGGCGCTGCGCGCCGACACCGGCATTCGGTATGACGAACGCGCGCTCGGCACCTTGCAGCTTTTTCGAACCCAGAAGCAGCTCGACGGCATTGCCAAGGACGTGGAAGTGCTCAAGGCCTCCGGCGTGCCCTACCAGGTGCTCGACCGCGAAGGCTGCGTTCAGTACGAGCCCGCGCTTGCGGCGGTGAAGAGCAAGTTCGTCGGGGGCCTGCGCCTGCCGGGCGACGAGACTGGAGACTGCTTCAAGTTCACGCAGGCGCTTGCCGTGCTGGCCGAGGCAGCCGGCGTGAAGTTCCGCTTTGGCGTGAGCATCCAGGCCATCGAGCACGATGCCGGCGGCGTGACCGGCGTCAGAACCGATGCCGGCAGCTTCACGGCAGACCGCTACGTGGTGGCGCTGGGCAGCTACTCGCCAGCCATGGTCAAGCCGCTGGGCATCGACCTGCCGGTGTATCCGGTCAAGGGCTTCTCGATCACGGTGCCCATCACCGATGCCAGCGGTGCGCCGGAATCCACCGTGATGGACGAAACCTTCAAGGTGGCTGTCACCCGGCTCGGCGACCGCATCCGCGTGGGCGGCACCGCGCAGCTCTCGGGCTTCGACCTGGCGCTCGATGCCGGGCGGCGCGACACCCTCGAGCATGTCGTGACCGATCTCTTTCCGAAGGGCGGCGACGTGCGCGACGCTTCCTTCTGGACCGGCCTGCGTCCCATGACCCCCGACGGCACGCCGGTGATCGGCGCTACGCGCATTCCCAATCTGATGCTGTGCACCGGCCACGGCACGCTCGGCTGGACCATGGCGGCGGGCACCGGCCGCGTGATGGCCGATCTGATCGACGGCAGGCAGCCCGCGATCGACATGGAAGGCCTGACGGTCGCGCGCTACGGCGCGCGCTGATCGGGCAGCGCTGCGCACGGGGCCGGGCCCCGAAGTCCGAGCGGACGAAAACCGAAAAAACCGAGAACCACCGCCAACAGGCGGAAGGCCGGGCTGCGTGCGCCCGTTCTAAGGGTTCATACCTAGATTGACGAAATTAGTCGTACTCGGTATTCTTCGTCTCGTTCCATTAATAAATCGTTGTTTCATTAGTAAAACATACGATCCAACCCCACGAAGCTCATGAAATCCACCCGCCGCCGCGCCATCGCCGCCGCCGTCGCCCTGGGCTCTGCCTGTGCCGCAGGGTTCGCCTGGGCCAACGGCTACCCGAGCAAGCCCATCACGCTGGTCGTCGCCTATCCGGCCGGCGGCGATACCGACGCGCTGGCGCGGCTCTTTGCCGAAAAGCTGGCCGCGCGCGTGGGCCAGCCCGTGGTGGTCGACAACCGTCCCGGCGCCAGCGGCATCATCGGCAGCGCCTACGTGTCGAAGGCGCCGCCCGATGGCCATACGCTGCTGCTCGCGCCCAGCACCTTCTCTATCGCGCAGTTGGTGCTCAAGTCGGGCGGCGCCTCGGGCTACGACGTGCTGAACGGCTTCACGCCCATCGTGCAGACCGGAAGCCTGCCGCTCTTCCTGGTGGCGGGCAGCGCCAGCGGCATGGCAAGCCTGAAAGACCTGGTGGCCGCGGTCAAGGCCGGCAAGCCGCTTACCTATGCAAGCCCGGGCAGCGGCTCGCCAATGCACATCCTGGGCGAAATGTTCAATCGCGCCGCAGGCGTGAATCTCGCGCACGTGCCGTACAAGGGCGTGGCGCCGGCGGTCAACGACGTGCTGGGCGGCCATGTGCCCGCCACCTTCATCACGCTGGGACCGGTGGCGCCTTACTTCGCCAACGGCAAGATGCTGCCGCTGGCGGTGGCGTCCCGCGAGCGTTCTCCGCTCGCACCCAAGGTGCCGACCCTGCTGGAGCTCGGCTACAAGGACGTGGAAGTCACGGCTTGGAACGGCCTCTGGGGTCCGCGCAACCTGCCGCCCGAGATCGTCAAGACGCTCAACGGCCACTTCAACGAAATCCTGAAGATGCCCGACATCGTCTCGCGCATGGCCGTTCTCGGCACCGTGCCGGTGGGTGGCAGCGCCGACGCGCTGGGCAAGATCAACGCCGCGGACTTCGAGCGCTTCGGCAAGGTCATCAAGGAACTCGGCATCCAGGCCGACTGAACGCACGACTGATACCCACATGACCGAACTCAAAGCCGTTCCCGATCCCTCGAGTCTGCAGGCCTTGCTGGCCGAGCTGCCCGCCAATCTGCTGGCGGGCCGCCGCATTCTTGTGACCGGCGGCGCGCGCGGGCTGGGGCTCGCCTTTGCGCAGTGCATCGCCGCGGCGGGCGCGAGCGTGGTGCTGGCCGACATCCTCGGTGACCTGGCCGAGACCGAGGCCAAGGCGCTGCGCGACGCGGGCCGCCAAGCCGATGCCCTGGCGGTCGACCTGTCGGAGCCGGCCTCCATCGAAGCCGGCGCCGCCGAAGCAGTCCGCCTGCTCGGCGGGCTCGACGGCCTCGTCAACAACGCGGCCATCACCAACTCGGGGGGACGCGACGCGCATCAACTCGAGATCGATACCTGGGACCGCGTGATGAACGTCAACGTGCGCGGCACCTGGCTCATGAGCCGGGCCTGCCAGCCCGCACTCGCAGCCAGCGGCCGCGGCGCGATCGTCAACCTCGCGTCGGACACCGCGCTGTGGGGCGCACCCAACCTGCTGGCCTATGCGTCGAGCAAGGGCGCCGTCGTTTCCATGACGCGCTCGCTGGCGCGCGAATGGGGCGGCGACAACATCACGGTCAATGCCGTGGCGCCTGGCCTGACGCTGGTCGAGGCTACCGAATACGTGCCGATGGCGCGCCACCAGAAGTACCTCGAAGGCCGTGCCATACCGCGCGAGCAGCAGGCCGCCGACGTCTGCGGCGCCGCGCTGTACCTGCTTTCCGGCCTTGCACGCTTCGTGACCGGCCAGTTGCTGGCCGTGAACGGCGGCTTTGCGATGCACTGAAATTTTTCCGACGAATGGAGTGAACACTATGAGCGATTTGTCCGAACAACAGAAGATCACCGATGCCCCCGGCAACAGCCTGGCGCAGCCCGAGGGCAGCAGCCTTGCCGAGTGGATGAACACCCGCATCGCCCGCTACGAAACCCGCAAGTACGACTGGGACGCGCTGAAGTTCCAGGCCGACCTCGACCCCAAGTTCCGCCGCGCGCAGATGCGCTACGTGGGCACCGGCGGCACCGGCGTTGCGAAGGACGTCAACACCGTGCCCGCCGAGCACTTCACCTTCTCGACCATGGTGATTCCGGCTGGGCATGAAGGCCCGCCGCACCTGCACACCGACGTGGAAGAAGTCTTCTTCCTGATCCGCGGCAAGCTCAAGGTCGTGATCGAGAAAGACGGCGAGCGCTTCGAAACCATCATGACCGACCGCGACCTGATCTCGGTACCGCCCGGCGTGTACCGCGAAGAAATCAACATCGGCGACGAAGACGCGCTGATGTGCGTGATGCTCGGCGCCAGGAAGCCCGTGACGCCGACGTACCCGGCCGATCACCCGCTGGCCCGCATCAAGCGCTGAAGCAAGCCGCCATGAATGACGCCATGAACGATGCCATCGCCACCGACGCGCCGAGCTTGCCCGCTTCCGAGCTGGCATTGCTGGAGACCCGTTTTCCGGCGCGCTCCGTGCCGGTCGGCAATGGTGCCGTGGTTTCGGTGCGCGAGCGCGGCGCGGGGCCGGCCGTCGTCTGCCTGCACGGCATCGGCTCCGGCGCGGCTTCGTGGCTCAACGTCGCCTTGCTGCTCTCGCACCGGGCCCGCGTGATCGCGTGGGACGCACCGGGCTACGGTGCCTCGACGCCGCTTGTACCCGCCGCGCCCTCTGCGCCCGACTATGCGCAGCGGCTGCACGCCATGCTCGATGCGCTCGACGTGACGTCCTGCGTGCTGGTGGGACATTCGCTCGGCGCGCTCGTTGCCGCGTCCGCCGCGCGCAAGGATTCGGCTTTGGCCTCGCGCATCCGCCGCCTGGTGCTGATCAGCCCGGCCGCCGGCTACGGCGCACCATCACGCGCGCAGGCCCGCGCCAAGGTGCGTGCCGAACGGCTCGCCACGCTCGACGAACTCGGCATTGCCGGCATGGCCGCCAGGCGCTCGGGACGCCTGGTGTCCGACGGCGCCAGCGAACTCGCGCGCCAGTGGGTGCGCTGGAACATGGCGCGGCTGAACGATGGCGGCTATCGCCAGGCCGTCGAGCTGCTGTGCAACGCCGACCTGCTGGCCGACCTGCCGCCCGCCATGCCGGTGCGCGTGGCCTGCGGCTCGCTCGATGCCGTCACCACGCCCGAAGCCTGCGCCGAAGTCGCGCGCCGGTGCGGCGTGCCGCTCGAACCGATTGCCGACGCCGGACACGCCAGCTACGTGGAGCAGCCGCAAGCCGTGGCCGCACTGCTGCGCGAAGTGCTGGCCGCCTGATAGAAGACACGACAAGACAACCAACGGGAAGAACGAACCACCATGGCCACCAACGACAACGAGACGATGGAAGAAGGCGGCGACCGCTACAACGTGCCGGCGCTCGAGCGCGGCCTGCGCGTGCTGTGCGAGTTCAGCCGCGAGAGCCGCACGCTCTCGGCGCCCGAACTGGCGCGCCGCTTCGACCTGCCGCGCTCGACCGTGTTCCGGCTTCTCACCACGCTGGAGAACATGGGCTTTCTCGAGCGAGCCGAAGGCGGGCGCGACTACCGCCTGGGCCTTGCGGTGCTCCGCCTCGGCTTCGAATACCTGGCTTCGCTGGAGCTCACCCAGTTGGGCACGCCGCTACTCAACCGCCTGTGCGACGAGCTGCGCACGCCATGCAACCTGGTGGTGCGCGACGGCCGCTCCATCGTCTATGTGGCCAAGGTGGCGCCGCCCACGCCCTTCGCCAGCTCGGTCACCGTGGGCACGCGCCTGCCGGCCCACGCCACGGTGCTCGGCCGCGTGCTGCTCGAAGACCTCACGCTGCCGCAGCTGCGCGCGCTCTACCCCGAAGACAAGCTCGAGACCTTCTCGCCGAGCACGCCCAAGACCGTGAGCGAACTGTTCGACATGGTCCAGGCCGACCGCAGCCGCGGCTATGTGCTGGGTGAGGGCTTCTTCGAATCGAACATCTCCAGCATCGCGGCACCGGTGCGCGACCATAGCGGCCACATCGTGGCGGCGCTGGGCGCCACCATCACCTCGGGCCACATCGACCAGGGCCGCATGGACGAGATGGTGCAGCGCGTGCGCAGCACCGCCGAAGAGATCTCGGGCCTCCTGAACTATTCGCCCGCACGGTCGCAAAAGGTGGTTCCGCTTCGCAGCGCATGACCCACGCCATGACACAGCCATCGTCTTCTTTCTTTGCCGCCAATGCGCTTGCAGGCCGCGTGGCCGTGGTCACGGGCGGTTCCTCGGGCATCGGGCTTGCCACGGTCGAACTGCTGCTCGAATGCGGCGCTTCGGTCGCGCTGTGCGGCCGCAATGCCGAGCGGCTCGACGCCGCAGTAGCCGGCCTGCGCAAGCAGCACCCGAACGGCAAGCTGTTCGCGCAGCCTTGCGACGTGCTCGATGCCGGCTCGGTCCGCGGCTTCGCCGCCGCGAGCGAAGCTGCGCTTGGCCCGGCCTCGATGCTGGTGAACAACGCAGGGCAGGGCCGTGTCTCCACTTTCGCCGACACCGACGACGCGGCCTGGACCGAAGAGCTCAACCTGAAGTTCTTCTCCGTGATCAACCCCACGCGCGCTTTCCTGCCGCAGCTCGCGGCACAGCGCGCGGTCCGGGGTGATGCCGCCATCGTCTGCGCCAACTCGCTGCTGGCGCGCCAGCCCGAGCCGCACATGGTCGCCACCTCGGCCGCGCGCGCCGGCTTGCTGAACCTCGTGCGTTCGATGGCCACCGAGTTCGCGCCGCAGGGCGTGCGCGTCAACGGCATCCTGATCGGCCTGGTCGAGTCGGGCCAGTGGCGCCGCCGCTTCGAGGCGCGCGAAGACAAGTCGCTCGACTGGTCCGCCTGGAGCGGCCAGCTCGCGAAGAACAAACACATCCCGCTGGGTCGACTGGGGCTTCCGAGCGAAGCCGCGCGCGCGATCCTTTTCCTGGCTTCACCGCTCGCCTCGTACACGACCGGCAGCCATATCGACATTTCCGGAGGCCTTTCGCGCCATGCATAACCCCACGAACAACAACACAGTCACCGTCGGCGCCGTCGTCGCCGCTTTCCTCGAGCAGTGCGGCGTCAAGGCAGCCTTCGGTGTCATATCCATTCACAACATGCCCATCCTCGATGCTTTCGCCCAACGCGGCGCGATCCGCTTCGTGCCGGCGCGCGGCGAGGCCGGTGCGGGCAACATGGCCGACGCCTATGCGCGTTCCACGGCCAGCCTGGGCGTGTGCCTCACCAGCACCGGCCCGGCCGCCGGCAACATCGCAGGCAGCATGGTCGAGGCGCTGACGGCCGGTGCGCCGCTCTTGCACATCACGGGCCAGATCGAGACGCCGTATCTCGACAAGGGCATGTCGTACATCCACGAGGCGCCCGACCAGCTCACCATGCTCAAGGCAGTGTCGAAGGCGGCCCTGCGGGTGCGCAGCGTGGAGACGGTGCTCGGCACGCTCAAGCGCGCGGTTCAGCTCGCATTGACCACGCCGACCGGACCGGTCAGCGTGGAGATCCCGATCGACATCCAGTCGGCGCTAACGACGATGCCGGCCGACCTGTCGCCGCTGCCGATCGAGCGGCCCGTGCCTTCCGCCGCTTCGCTCGACGCGCTGGCCGTTCGGCTGGCGGCCGCCAGGCGCCCGATGCTGTGGGTCGGCGGCGGCGCGCGCCATGCCGGCGCCGCGATAAAGCGCCTGCAGAGGCTCGGCTTCGGCGTGGTCACCACCACGCAAGGCCGCGGCACGGTGCCCGAGGACGACGCCGGCTCGCTGGGCTCCTACAACATCCACAAGCCGGTCGAGGCGCTGTACCAGCGCTGCGACGCGATGCTGGTCGTCGGCTCGCGCCTGCGCGGCAACGAAACGCTCAAGTACGAACTGAAGCTGCCGCGCCCGCTGCTGCGCATCGACGCCGATGCCGCCGCCGAAGGCCGCGGCTACGCCACTGACCTGTTCGTCTGCGGTGATTCCGCGCTGGCCCTCGAAGGCCTGGCCGACCGACTCGAAGCCACGAAGTACAGCGCTGACCCAGCGCTGCTCACCGAGCTGCGCGCCGCGCACGAGCAGGCCGTCGCCTCGCTGACCGACGGCCTCGGCCCGTACGCCGCGCTCGTGAAAGAACTGCAGGCGGCAGCCGGCCGCAGCTTCAACTGGGTGCGAGACGTCACGGTGTCGAACAGCACCTGGGGTAACCGCGAGCTGCGCATCTTCGAACCCAGCGCGGGCGTGCACGCCACCGGCGGCGGCATCGGGCAGGGCATGCCGATGGCCATCGGCGCGGCCATCGGCGCGGCGGAAACCGGCTCGGGCCGCAAGACCTTCTGCCTGGCCGGCGACGGCGGATTCATCCTGAACCTGGGCGAACTCGCGACGGCCGTTCAGGAAGAGGCCGACATGGTGATCGTGCTGATGAACGACAAGGGCTACGGCGTCATCAAGAACATCCAGGACGCGCAGTACGGCGGCCGCCGCTGCTATGCCGACCTGCACACGCCCGACTACGCAATGCTGTGCGCTTCGCTGGCCCTGCCACATGCCCGCGTGCAACGCATGGAAGAACTGAGGGCGAAGCTGGGCGAAGCGCTGGCGAAGAAGGGCCCGTTCCTGCTTGAGATCGACATGCTCTCGATCGGCGAATTCAAGAGCGCATTCGCCGGTCCGCCGACCAACACCGTGACCCGGATTCCGGCGCTCGGCAAGGCCGCCGCGTCGGTGGAGTGACCACATGACCGTCTTGCGTATTGCACTTATCGGCTGCGGTGCCATCGGCACTTCGGTGCTCGAACTGCTCGAGGACGATGCCGCGCTGGCAGTGGTGGCCATCGTCGTGCCGGCCGAAGGCGTGGCTGCGGCGCAGGCGCTGGTGCCGGGCGTGAAGGTCGGCAGCAGCGTGCCCGTCACCGGCATCGACCTCGTTGTCGAGACGGCCGGGCATGCGGCCATCGAAGAGCACGTGCTGCCGGCGCTTGCGCGCGGCACGCCTTGCATCGTCGCCTCGGTGGGCGCGTTGTCGGCCGCGGGCCTGGCTGAAAAACTCGAGGCTGCCGCAGCTGCCGGCCGCACGCAGGTGCAGCTGATCGCGGGCGCCATCGGCGGCATCGACGCCCTGTCCGCCGCTCGCATTGGGGGGCTTGGCAGCGTGCGCTACACCGGCCGCAAGCCGCCGCACGCATGGAAGGGCACGCCGGCCGAGCGGGGGCGCGACCTCGACGCACTGACGGAAGAGGCGGTGATCTTCGAAGGCAGCGCGCGCGAAGCGGCCTTGCTCTATCCGAAGAACGCCAACGTTGCGGCCACCGTCTCGCTCGCGGGCCTGGGGCTCGACAGGACGCTGGTGCGCCTGATCGCCGACCCGGCCGTTGCCGAGAACGTGCACACGGTTGAAGCCGAAGGCGCCTTCGGCAGCTTCGAGCTGACCATGCGCAACAAGCCGCTTGCGGCCAACCCCAAGACTTCCGCGCTCACCGTCTACAGCGCCGTGCGCGCCTTGCGCAACCGGGCCGCGGCCCTTGCCATCTGAGTGCCTCACATGATTTCTTCCGAACTTCTTCCGATCTGCATTGCCGGCGAATGGCGCCTGGGTGGCGGCGACGTCTACGAAAGCCTCTACCCCGCCACGGGGGAGCCCATCGCACGCCTGAAGGCCGCGAGCCTTGCCGACGTCGAGGAAGCGATCACGCGCGCCGACCATGCCTTCCGTACCAGTGGCTGGGCCCAGCGCCTGCCGCACGAACGCGCGGCCGTGCTGCACCGCGTGGCGCAGCTGATCCGTGAGGAGGGCGAGTCGCTCGCGCAGAAGCAGCGCCTGGACAACGGCAAGCCCATCAGCGAAACCCGCAACCTCGTGGCCAGCGCCGCCGGCACCTTCCAGTTCTTTGCGGCTGCGCTCGAGACGCTGGAAGAAACCATCACCCCCTCCCGCGGCGCCTTCGTCACCATGAGCGTGCACGAGCCCATGGGCGTGGTCGCCGCCATCACGCCATGGAACTCGCCGATCGCGAGCGAGGCGCAGAAGCTGGCGCCCGCGCTGGCGGCCGGCAACGCGGTGGTCGTCAAGCCGGCCGAAGTCACACCGCTGATGGCGCTGGAGCTGGCGCGCATCTGCGAGAAGGCCGGCGTGCCGAAGGGCATCGTCAGCGTGCTGCCGGGCAAGGGCTCGGTCATCGGCGATGCGATCACCCAGCACCCGCTGGTCAAGCGCGTCTCGTTCACCGGTGGCACCACCACCGGCAAGCACATCGCGCACATCGCGGCCGACAAGATGATGCCGGTGTCGCTGGAGCTGGGCGGCAAGTCGCCGACCATGGTGCTCGAGGACGCGGACCTCGACCATGCGGTGAACGGGGTGCTGTACGGCATCTTCAGTTCGTCGGGCGAGTCGTGCATCGCGGGCTCGCGCCTGTTCGTGGCGCGGAGCATCTACGACGAGTTCCTGATGCGGCTGGCCGAGGGCGCCAATGCCCTGCGCGTGGGCGACCCGGCTTCGGAGCGCACGCAGATGGGCCCACTCATCACCGCGAAGCACCGTGAAGGCATCGAGCGTTATGTGGACCTCGGCGTGTCCGAAGGCGGCCGCATCCGCACCGGCGGCGTGCGCCCGCATGGCGATGCCTACGACCGCGGCTACTTCTACAAGCCGACCATCATCGAAGGCCTGGACAACAGCGCGCGCATCAGCCAGGAAGAAATCTTCGGCCCGGTGCTCGTCGCGATGCCTTTCGACGACGAAGAGTCACTGATCGCGCAGGCCAACGACAGCGTCTACGCGCTCGCCGCCGGCATCTGGAGCCGCGACTTCAAGCGCGCCTGGAAGCTCGGCCGCGCGGTGCAGGCCGGCACGGTCTGGGTCAACACCTACAAGCAGTTTTCCGTCTCCACGCCGTTCGGCGGCTGGCGCGACAGCGGCCTCGGCCGTGAGAAGGGCCGCGAAGGCATCTTTCAGTACATGGAGCAGAAGAGCATGTACTGGGGCACGAACGACCAACCGCTCCCGTGGGCGAACTGAAGAGGACACCACCATGAGCGTTCTAGGCATCGACCAGATCACCTACGGGGCAGACGACCTGCCCACCTGCCGCCGTTTCTTCGAGGACTGGGGCCTCGTGCTGAAATCGGAAGCGGCCGACGAACTCGTCTTCGAGTGCCTCAACGGCTGCAAGGTGGTCGTCGCGGCGTTGGACAAGGCGAGCTTGCCGCCGGCGATGGAAGAGGGCCCGACGCTGCGCGAAGTGGTGTGGGGCGTGGAAAGCGATGCGGACCTCGATCGCTACGCCGCCGCCATCGCGCAAGACCCGGCCTTCTTCGACGGCATCGTCGATGGCGCACGCCGCATCGGCTGCATCGACCCCAACGGCCTTGCCGTGCGTTTGCAGGTCAGCCGCAAGCACGCCGTCGAAATCGACTGCGGCGCCATGAACACCTGGAACGCCAAGCCACGTGTCAACCAGCCCGCGCCAGTCTACGAGCGTGCGTCGCCGATCGAGGTCGGTCACGTGGTGTTCTTCGTCAACGACGTGGCGGGCACCAGCGCGTTCTACGCCGAGCGCTTCGGGTTCGTCTCGTCCGACAGCTACCCGAATCGCGGCGCCTTCATGCGCTGCGCAGCAGAGGGTGGTCACCACGATCTGTTCCTGCTGCAGATCCCTTCGGGCAAGCGCGGGCTCAACCACGTGGCCTTTACCGTGCGCGACATCCACGAAGTCTTCGGCGGCGGCCTGCATTTCTCGCGCCGAGGCTGGGAAACGCAGCTCGGCCCCGGGCGGCACCCGGTGTCGTCGGCCTACTTCTGGTACTTCAAGAACCCGGCCGGGGGACTCATCGAGTACTACGCCGACGAAGACCAGCTCACGGCCGACTGGCAGCCACGCGAGTTCGAACCCGGCCCCACGGTGTTTGCCGAATGGGCGGTCGATGGCGGCCTCGACGGCAACACCCGCCGCCAGAAGAGCGCGGAAGGCCCGAAGGGCGCTTTCCTCACAGAGAAAAAGTGAACCCGACTTTCACCACCATGCAACGACGTCTTTCCTTCTCCCTCTTGTTCGCCGCGCTGGCAGCCTTTGCCGTCGCGTCGCCCGCGCAAGCCCAGAGCGATGCACAGAGGCAGCTGTCGAGCGACCGCTTCACCATCGTCTCGCCGTTCCCGCCCGGCGGCCCGGTCGACACGCTGGCCCGCGTGCTCTCCGACGGACTCGCCAAGCGCTATGGCCAGGCGGCCGTGGTCGAAAACCTCGTCGGCGCGGCCGGCAACATCGGCATCGACAAGGTCAAGCGCGCAAAGGGCGACGGCCACACGCTGCTGGTGGTGCCCGCGGGCAACCTCACGATCAACCCGACCCTGATGCCGAACTTTCCGTTCGACATCCAGAAAGACTTCGTGCCCGTCACCATGCTCGCCAAGGCGCCCAACGTGCTGGTGGCCTCGCCGTCTTCGGGCATCAAGAGCGCGAAAGAGCTGGTGGCGCAGGCCAAGGCCAGGCCCGGCACGCTGTCGTATGCCTCACCGGGCGTGGGCAGCGGCCTGCACCTGGCGGGTGAGCTGTTCAAGCAGCAGGCTGGCATCGACCTGCTGCACGTGCCCTACAAGGGCACGGCACCGGCGCTCAACGACGTGCTCGGCGGCTCGGTGCCGCTGATGTTCAGCAACTTGCCCGCGACCATGCCCTTCATCAAGAACGGCAAGCTCGTTGCACTGGGCGTGACCGAGGCCGCACGCAGCCCGGCTGCGCCCGACATTCCAACGCTGGCGGAGCAGGGCATTCAGGGCGTGGCCGTGACCTCGTGGTATGGCCTGCTGGCACCCAAGGGCACGCCGCCCGCAGTGGTCGAGCAGCTCGCGAAAGATGCGGCCGAGATGCTGGCCCAACCCGACGTGCGCGAACGCCTCAAGGCGCAAGGCATGACCGACGCGGCCATGAAGCCGGCCGCATTTGCGGCGCACATCCGTGATGAAACGGCCGTGTGGGCCGGGATCATCAAGGCCCGCAACATCGTGGCCGAGTGAGCCGCGAACAACAAGAGGGGGGAGACACCCATGAAGACAAGCGAATCCACCATCGGCATCGTCGGTGCGGGCATCGGCGGCCTGGTGGCGGCCATCGCGCTGCGGCGCGCCGGGCACGACGTGGCCGTGTTCGAGCAGGCGAAGCAGTTCGCCCGCGTCGGCGCCGACATCAACCTCACGCCCAACGCGGTGCGCGCGCTCGACGGCCTTGGCGTGGGCGAGGCGGCCCGCGTGACGGCGGCGCGCCCGTCGCACCGCATCAGCCGCACCTACGACACCGGCGAAGAGACCTCGCGCCTGGAGATGGCCGACTCGGCCGAAGAGCGCTACGGCGCGCCGCAGCTCACGATCCATCGCGCCGACCTGCTGGCCGCACTGGCCGACATGTTCCCCGCCGAGCGCGTCGCGCTCGGCAAGCGCGCAGAGAAGATCGTTGCGGACGAGAAGGGCGTGAGCCTCTCCTTCACCGACGGCACCAGCGCCCGCGTCGGCGCGCTGCTCGGCGCTGATGGCATCCATTCCTGCGTGCGCACTGCCATGTTCGGCGCAGAGAGCCCGCGCTTCACCGGCATCGTCGCCTACCGCGCCGTGGTGCCTGCCGAGCGCGTGGCCGGCGTGCCGAACCTCGGCGCCTTCACCAAGTGGTGGGGCCCGAACCCGCAGAGCCAGATCGTCACCTTCCCGCTCAACCGCGGCAAGGACGTCTTCATCTTCGCAACCACGTCGCAGGACACCTGGCACCTCGAATCATGGACCGCGCCCGGCAGCGTCGACGAGCTGCGCGAGCAGTACGTGGACTACCACCCCGAGGCGCGCGCCCTGCTCGACGCCTGCGACACGGTGCTCAAGACCGCGCTGTACGAGCGCGACCCGATGCCCGCCTGGGCGCAAGGCCGCATGGCGCTGCTCGGCGATGCCGCCCACCCGATGCTGCCCTTCATGGCGCAAGGCGCCGGCATGGCGATCGAAGACGCCGTGGTGCTGGCCCGTCATCTCGATGGCGTGGCGATGACCGACATGTCCGACGCGTTGCAAGGCTACGAGAAGGCCCGCATCGAGCGCGCCAGCCAGGTGCAGCTCGGCTCGCGCGGCAACAACTGGCTGCGCGAAGGCGGCAACGCCGACTGGGTCTATGGCTACGACGCCTGGGCCGTACCGCTGGGCGCGCCCGTCGCGGCCACCGCCTGATTCATTTCCCTCACTCCCCCGGAGGCCCACGATGCAACAAGACCGCTATCTCCAACCGCACCAGGCGCGCCAGCGCCCCGCGACCACCTACGAAGACCTGCTCGGCGACGTGATCGAACGCGCCTTTGGCGACGGCATCCATGACCTCGCGGGACTGGTGCAGCGGCTCAACGAAAGCGGCCTGGCCACGCCCGGCGGCCAGCCGTGGACCGAGGCGCTGTACGGCAAGGAAATGGCCTTGCTTGGCGCCTGAGCAGAGACAGACAGAGAGAGACCACCATGACCATTGCCATCACCCCCATCGCCGCAGACCCGGTCGATCATCTTCTTGAGATCGGCCTCAAGGACCTCTGGTACCCGATCTGCCCCTCGCACTTCATCAAGGAGAACCCCGTCTCGCTGCGCCGCCTGGGTCGCAAGCTCGCGCTGTGGCGCGACGGCGAAGGCGTGCTGCATGCGCTCGAAGATCGCTGCCCGCACCGCGGTGCACCGCTGTCGCAGGGCGTGGTGCTGGGCGACCGGCTCTCCTGCCCGTACCACGGCGTCGAGGTGCGCCATGACGGCGTGGTCACGCGCGTACCCGGCAGCCCGGGTTGCAAGCTCGAAGGCTCGCAGGCCACGCGGCACTTCCATGTGCAGGAGCGCGCGGGCGCGGTGTTTCTCTACAACTCGAAGGAATCGGTCGACGTGCCGCCGCCGCTGGTGCTGCCCGAGCAGCTCACGGATGACGCTGAGTACGCGTCCTTCCTTTGCTACACCGAGTGGAAAGGCGACTACCGATACGTGCTCGACAACGTGATGGACCCGATGCACGGCACCTACCTGCACAAGCAGTCGCATTCGATGGCCGAGGGCGACTCGAGCGCCAAGTTCGGCATCCGCGCGACCGACATCGGCTTCGTGTTCGAGAAGGAAGGCCAGCGCAACGTCAACTTCGACTGGACGGAGTGGGCCGACACCGGCATTCACTGGATGCGCCTGGAGATTCCATACCCGAAGACCGGCGGCCCCGGCGGCAACTTCATCATCGTCGGCGCTTTCTCGCCGATCGTGAAGGGCATGACGGCCACCTTCTTCTGGCGCGTGCGCAAGCTGGCGCCAGGCTGGGAGCGCGACACCTGGCGCTTCCTCTACAAGAACCGTCTGGAGGCACGCCACTGGCACGTGCTCGAGCAGGACCGCGTGATGCTCGAAGAGATGGAGCCCGACGCCAACCAGCACGAGAACCTGTACCAGCACGACCTCGGCATCGTCCGCCTGCGCCGCCACATGCGCGGCCTCGCGCAGGCGCAGCTGGCCGAAGCCACCACGGCCTGACCGGAAGCGAGCATCGCCATGTCTTCTCCCACGCTGAATGCCCTGGTGCACACCATGCGCTACGAGGCCGACGGCATCATCAGTGTCGAATTCCGCCCGGCTTCGCCCGCCGTGGACTTTCCCGCCTTTGAGGCCGGCTCCCACATCGACCTGCATCTGCCCAACGGGCTGGTGCGCAGCTATTCGCTGTGCAACCCTTCCAGCGACCGCCAGCGCTACGTGGTCGGTGTGCTCAACGACCGCAAGAGCCGCGGCGGCTCGCGCTATGTGCATCAGCAATTGCGCGTGGGCATGACGCTGCCGATCTCGGTGCCGCGCAACAACTTCAAGCTACAAGAGGGCGCCGACCGCTCGGTGCTCGTGGCCGGCGGCATTGGCGTGACGCCCATCTGGTGCATGCTGCAGCGGCTCGTGGCCATCGGCCAGCCGGTGGAGCTGTTGTACTGTGCGCGCACCCGCAAGGAGGCGGCGTTCTGCGATGCCATCGAGGCACTGGCCAAGGAAAAGTCGCTGCAGCTCACATGGCATTTCGACGACGAGAAGGGCGCACCGCCCGACCTCGCGGCGCTGCTGGCGGGCAAGGGCACCACCAGCCATTACTACTGCTGCGGTCCCACGCCAATGCTCGATGCCTTCGAGAAGAGCTGCGAGAAGCTGGGTTATGCCAACGCGCACATCGAGCGCTTTGCCGCGGTGCACGTGGAGGCGCCGAGCGCCACGCAGGGCTGCGTGGTCGAATGTGCGAAGAGCGGCCGGAGCGTCGAGGTGCCACCCGGCAAGTCGATTCTCGACAGCTTGATCGATGCCGGCCTGAACCCCGACCACAGCTGCAAGGAAGGCGTCTGCGGCGCCTGCGAAACGGCGGTGCTCGAAGGCGAGATCGACCACCACGACGGCATCCTCACCAAGATCGAACGTGCGTCCAACAAGACCATGATGATCTGCGTCTCTCGCTGCAAGGGCGAGCGGCTGGTGCTCGACATCTGAGTTTCCCCACCAAGCAAGAAAGCGTAGAGACACACCCCATGAAAAAGTACTTGTTCGCGCTGGCCTCGGCCGGCGCGGCTGGCGGAGCGCTGGCCCAATCTTCCGTCACCCTGTTCGGCGTGGTCGACGCGGCCGTCACCTACACGCGCGGCAGCGGCGATGGTTCAGGCCACAAGGTGCAGCTGACCAACAGCGGCAACGTGTTCAGCCGCATCGGTTTTCGCGGGACCGAAGACCTGGGCGGCGGGCTCGCGGCCGGTTTCTGGCTCGAGGCCGGCCTGCAGAACGACAACGGCACCGGCTTTGGCTCCAACGTCAACAACCAGGCGAGCGGTGCCGGCACCGCGGGCATCCTGAGCTTCAACCGCCGCTCCACCGTGAGCCTTTCAGGACCGTTCGGCGAGATTCGCCTGGGCCGTGACTACGTGCCCGCGTTCTGGAACACGGCCATCTTTGATCCTTTCGGAACCGGCGGCGGCATCGGGGCCAACCAGATCTATTTCTCGGGCCTTGGCGGCCTGCCCGCGCCCACCGGCACCCGCGCGTCGAACAGCATCGGCTACTTCCTGCCGGGCAACCTGGGCGGGTTCTACGGACAGGCCATGTATGCCATGGGCGAGAACGACTCGAACTCGGTGCTGCCGGGCACGCTGCGGTCGACCCGGCGCGACGGCAGCCACGTGGGCTTGCGCTTCGGCTACCTGCAGGGCGGCTTCAACATCGCACTGGCCACCGGCAAGACGCGCTACGCGACCGGGGACCTTCGCGTGACCAACCTCGGCGCGTCCTATACCTTCGGTCCCTCGCTGATGAGCCTGAAGCTCACTGGCGAGCTCTACACGGAGTCGAAGGGAAGCACCGATGGCAAGGGCGCGCTGGTCGGCTTCCAGCTGCCGGTTGGCCCAGGCGAGATCAAGGGCTCGTATGCGCGCTACCGGCTCGAGCCCACCGGCGCGGCGCTGAAGCCGACCACCTCGAAGCTGGCGATCGGCTACGTGCACAACCTGTCGAAGCGCACCGCACTGTATGCCACGGTCGCGCGCATCAGCAACCACAATGGCGCAGCACAAGCGCTTGCGGGCGCCATCACCATGCCGAACCGGTCGTCCAGCGGCACCGAATTCGGCATGCGCCACATCTTCTAGGCGCTCTTCGCGCATTCGGTGTGGCTGCACGGTCACACCGAATGCGCCTGCCGTACTCGCCCCGCACGCCGCGCGCGGCATGAACAAAGAACCATCTTCGTAGTGCATTGCACGCGTGGATTCGATGACTCCATTCGTCGTATGGCGCGCGAACATTTTGAGAGAGAAAAGTTCCGTGCTTCGTTGACGCTGTCATCTGTGCTCAGCTAAAAATGTGCGCACTTCCAAGGAGGGAGAACGCACGTGAAGCTATTCAGAACAGCTACAAGAGAACTCGCCGTTGCGGCCGCTATTTCAATCGTTACTTCAATCGTTGTCTCTCTGCCTGAATCCGCAGAGTTGACGCGCTTGCGCTAAGCCAACCGTCCAGGCATTCAGGCACAGCCGCATTCCATCGCCCTCGCGCATCGACGGGAATGGAACCGATCACTCCCCGCATCCTGGGACCACCCGCATCGCTCGCGGCGTGGTTCGGCGTGGCGCGTTCGTGCCGCGCCGGCTGAAAAAATCGTGTGGATAGCGCGTGTCTTTCCTGACGAACGCCTCGTTCGCCGGGAGGGCGCGGCGCTGCCTGCCGATGTGTCGTTCATCCCATCATTGCGCGCGTTCGCGCATTGCCGGCTATCCGCCGGTGCATGCGCGGCGGCGCCTGTCTTTACCAAGAGGCGTTCATCATCATGAAGAAATTTGTCAAGCCGGCCGTCAATCATCTGGCCATCACCGCCGTGACTCTTGCCACTCTCGTGGCTTGCGGTGGTGGAGGAGGCGGCGGCGACTCTTCCCTGGGAGGCAGCGCGCTGAAGGCGCCCTCGCTCGCGGCGGACAGTTCCGCGTCGCCCAAGGCGCCCGACGACGGACCGGCGCTCGCACCCGACGCGGCCGTGGCGCAGATCGACCGGTCCGCGAAGCCGATGGAACTGCCCGACACCGTCTGGCCCATCAACTACAAGCTGTGGTTCCGACCCGATGCGGAACTCAAGACCTTCGTGGGGCGAGGGGACGTGGAGATCGAAGTACTCAAGCCGGTCGATGCGATCGTCGTTGCCGCGCACAACCTGAAGTTTGCCAATGGCCGAACCACCTTGCGCAAACTGTCGAACCCCTCCGAGGCGATTGCGTTGATACCCACGCCGCAGACGCTGGGCGACTTCGTTCAGCTGCGGCTCAGCGACGGGCAAATTGCCAAGGGCAAGTACCTCTTGCACATGGAGTGGGACGGCAAGATCCAGTTCTCCGATGCGGAGTACTGCCCGCCCGAGGAAATGGCGCGCAACCCGTTCTGCTCTGCGGCTACAGGTGTCTTCAAGGTGGGACTTTCCACGCCCGAGGGCGTGACGAGCGACGCCATCGTGACGCAGGGCGAAACCAACTATGCGCGGCAATGGTTCCCGGGCTGGGACGAGCCGGCCTTTCGCCACACCTTCGAGATTTCTGCCGAGGTGCCGGGCGACTGGCAGACGGTGTCGAACGCCGCGCAGAAGTCCGCCGTCAAGCTGCCCGACGGCTACCAGCAGGTGTCGTTCGAGAAGACGCCTTCGATGCCGATGTACCTCGCCTTCTTTGGCGGCGGCAAGTTCGACATTCTTTCAGACACCTTCAAGAGCCCGCTTGACGGCAGCGAAATGCCGCTACGCTGGTTCACGCCGCCGGGCCGTTCCACCTGGGCCACCTTCGCGATGGAGTGGACCAAGGTGGCCATGGACTACTACTACAACTACACCGGCATTCCGCTGCCGTTCAAGAAGTTCGACACCGTGGCCGCCAACGACAGCTACGACAACAAGCCCAACACGGGCTTTGGCGGCATGGAGAACTGGGGCTCCATCTTCGAGTTTGCCGACCGGGTGCTGACCAAGCCGGGCGACACGCCGACGCTCTACTCGGTGACGGTGGTCACGCACGAAATTGCGCACCAGTGGTTCGGTGACCTGGTCACGCTCGACTGGTGGGACAACGTGTGGCTCAACGAATCGTTCGCGCGCTGGTTCGACCGCCGCACCACGATCAAATTCCACCCCGACTACTACAGCTTCTCCGACTACGTGCTGGACAAGCACACCGTGGTGGTGGCGGACCTGCGCAACACCGCGGTGCCGGTGCAGCGCAACCTCAACGACGCGGGCTCCTTCGGCTTCATCAGCCCTTCGATCTTCGTCTACAACAAGGGCAGCCACGTGCTGGAAATGATCCAGAACTACATCGGCGAGGAGGCGATGCAGAAGGGCCTGCAGATCTACCTGAGAGACTATGCCTTCGGCAACGTTACGCCGTCGCGGCTGTGGAGTTCGCTCGAGAAGGCGAGCGGCGGCAAGAGGGTGACCGACATCGGCGACAGCTTCATCCGGCAGACCGGCGTGCCGCTGCTGACGGTGGACGCGCAATGCGCGGGGGACCGCACTTACGTGTCGATCAGCCAGGAGCCGTTTCCCAACCAGAACGTCTATCCGGCGTCTTCATGGACCATTCCCGTGACGCTGGCCTACGGCGACGCGATGGAGCAGCGCAAGACCTTCGTGATGGCGAGCAGCACCACGCAACTGGATCTTCCGGGCTGCACCGCGGTGCTGGCCGGGCCGACCGGGCAGGACTACTACGTGAGCAACTACAGCACCCAGTCGTGGAGCGACCTGCTGGCCAAGGCGCAGAACTTTGCCGACAACAAGCCGCTGCTGCTCAACATCGAGCGGGACGCGTTCCGCCTGCTGTCGGTAGGCCGGATCACGCAGGCGCAGTACGACCAGATCAAGAACATCGTCAACCTGCCGTCCACGCTTGTTGCCAAGACCGAGGCCAGCCAGCAGAAGATGACGCTGGCGCAGGACGCGGGCGGCAAGGAAGACTATCCGCACGCACTGCGCTACCAGGGCAGCCTGAAGCTGCGCGAGAACCAAAAGCGCTGAAGGGCAGCCTCCATGAAAAAAGCATTCAACTATCTGGTGGCCGGCGCGTCGGCGCTGCTGTTGTTGACCGCATGCGGGCCGAGTGGCGGGCCCGAAGCGGAACTGGTCGGCGTGTATGCCGTGAAGAAGAACGGTGTCCTGAAAGAGCTGGTCAAGATTGAGCGGCAGGACGGCCGCTACATCATGCGCGACAAGGTGCGCACCGCCGAGTGGAGCGAACCCAAGATGCAGATGGAGCCCGTCACGCGCGAAGCCTGGCGCCGTATCACCACCGACACCGGGAACACCGCCTTCGTCGGCGTGGCGAGCGGGCAGCTCGGCGTGTTCAAGGTGCCGCCGGGCTGGAAGAAGAACGACTTCAGCACCGGAACCGGCTACTTCCTGTTCTATTCGCAAGGACCCGTCGAGGTCCACAAGCTGTGAGCGGCTTGCGAAGCGGTAAACGCGCCGCTTAGGCCGCGGGCGCGACGATCGCGCCCTCGATGCCGTGGCGTTCGAGCGCATCGGCCACGAAGCCGCTGGCCTTCATCTCCTCGACGAAGGCCGCGAGCAGTGCCTGTGCCTCGGCGCCGCGGCTGGCCGGCGTGCCCATGGCCTGCTGGATCACCATGAAGCGGCCGGGCAGCACACGCACACCCGGCTCGCGCTGGGCTTCGCCTTCGAGCATCTGGCGAATGCCGGCGGCCACCTCGACCTGGCCCGAACGCAGCGCCGCCAGTGCCGCAGCTGCGCCCTGGAGGCGAACGATCTCGGCCTGCCGGATTTCGCGCGTGAGGAACAGGTCGTAGGCGCTGCCCGCGCCGACCGAGATGCGATGGCCCGCAAGGTCGACCTGCGCGTTGTCCGTGAGCTGCGAAGCCTCGCGCACGAGGTAGCTGCCTTCGATCAGCACATAGGGCGCGGTGAAGCGCAAGCCCTCGCTGCGTGCCGGGTCGATGGCGAAGAAGCCGATGTCGGCCTTCTCGTTCCTGACCGCGTCGACCGATGCCGCCGCCTTCTCGAACACCACGAGCTCGATGCCTACGCCGAGCCGGCGCGCGAACTCGCGCGCAAGGTCGATCGACACGCCCACCGGCTCGCCCGTGGCCGCATCCTTGTTCGCGAGGATCGGGTTGCCGAGGTTGATCGACGCGCGCAGCGTGCCGCCGGGCGCGAAGGTGGAGACGAGGGCGGGGGCAATGGGCTGTGGCTGGGTCATGGCGTCCATCGTTTCAAAAGAGGATGGGCGCCAGTTTACTGACCGGCCGCATCAGCGCATCAGCGCATCAACGTGCCGTCAGCGGCTCGAGACCGGTCTTTGAGATGGTCGGCGCGGCCTCGGGCGAGTTGAGATAGCGGATCAGCTGGCGCGCCGCATCGGGCTGCTTGGAGGCCGTGGCAATGCCGGCCGAGAACACCGTCACGCGCTGCACCTCGGCGGGCAGCGGGCCGATGTAGTCGATGCCTTCGATCGGCAGCAGTTCGCTGACCTGTTGCAACCCCAGCGCCGCGTCGCCGCGCGCCACCACCGTGCCCACGCGTTCGCTCAGGATGCGCTTGCTCTTGGGCTTGACCTGGTCTTCGATGCCGAGTTTCTTGAGCAGCTCGGTCTCGTAATACGTGCCGCTGGCGCTGGCCGAGTAGGCGATGGAAGGCGCAGCCAAAAGCGTGCGCTTGAGCGCATCGACCGTTGAAATGTCGGGCTTGGGCGCGCCCTTGCGCACCGCAAAGCCGATCGACGACTTGACCAGGTCGACCTGGCTTCCCGGCACCACCTTGCCCTCTGTCACCAGCGCGTCGAGCGCCGGCCGCGCGAGGATCACCACGTCGGCCGGCTCGTTGCGCGACAGGCGGCTCGGAATCGAATCCTCCGCATTGCCCATCGAAGCGCCATAGGCGGTCTTGACCGTGCGGCCACTGCTGCGCTCGAAGCCGGGGCGCAGGTCGTTGTACGCGGCGGTGAAACCACCCGAGGTCATCACGTGGATGTCGCCGCCGGCGCGCGGCGGGCTGCCGAGGCTGCCGCATCCGGCAAGTGCGGCCGCGGCGGCCAGCAGGGCGGCGCGGCGGGTCAGGCGATGCAATGAGAAAGGCTGGGTCTTCATGGTGTCTCCTGAGGGGTTTGTATCCATCGTAGGCAGCGAGGCTGTCAATCAGCCTTCATCATTTTTGGGGTAAGTACGAATGTGGCGCTTGGCTGCCAGAATCGGGGCAACCGACCGTTCGCTGATCGCTCCTGGTGGGCTCCATGACCTATCTTCGCAGTGTCCTATTCGAAAGTGAATCCATCGGCTGCCATCTGGCCACGCTGGATGCGGCCGAGCCAAGCTGGAGCGCACCCTATCGAGTGCAAGGGCCTCGCCTGTTGCTACCGTTGACCCAGCGCTTCGAATGCCGCCTTGGCGCGAACGCTTTCGTATGCGATCCGGCCGCCGCGTTGTGGCTGTCGCCCGACGATCACTATCAGCTGAAGCGTCCGACGGGAGGCCAAAGGAGTGTCGTGCTCACGCTCACCGAAATCTTGGAGCCGGCGGGCAGGTCCTATCTGCCCCTGAGCGGCCGGGTAATGCTGCACCAATGCCTGCAAGCGAATGCGGCACAGGCCATCGACGCGCTGGAGTTGCAGGAGCGCCTTCTCGGGTTGGTTCAAAGCATGCGGCCGACGGAGCGGCTGGGCCCATCGACGATCCACCGTGCGGTCGAACGCGCGCGCGACTACATTGCCGCTGCGCCGGAGCGCAGCGACACCCTCGACGACATTGCCAGGGCGGTGCACTGTTCGGCGTTTCATCTGGCGCGCCGGTTTCGCCTGCACACGGGGATGAGCCTGCACGGTTTTCGCAATCAGCTGCGGATGACGCTTGCGCTCGATCGCCTGCGCGAAGGCGAAAGAAGCATCAGCGCGCTCGCCCTTGAACTGGGCTTTGCAAGCCACGCGCACTTCACGGTGGCATTCAGGCGCGCCTTCGGCATGGCACCGAGCCAGATGCGCACGAATCTGGAAGCGCCCCGCCTGCATTGATCAAACACTGCGTGCTTCGTTTTCAGCGGGAGCACGCAGTTGGTCAATTTTCGAATTTCGATCGGTCTTGCCGCCGGTGTTGCCTCGGCGCTCATCGGGGGCGCCTGGCAGGTGGCCACGCGCCATTCGACGATCACAACGATTGCGCCGGCCGACTTGACCATCCTGCGCTATGCCATACCGGCCATCGTTCTCGCGCCTGTGTGGCTGCGGGTGGGGCTGCTGCCTCGCGGGGTGCCCTTGCGCTGGCTGTTGGGAATGATCCTCGGCGCGGGGCTGCCGTTCGGGCTCGTCGCAATGACGGGAACAAGGTTTGCCCCATCGGCGCACATGGGCGTGTTCATGGCGGGCGCATCTCCGCTTTTTGCGACGGGGTTCGCCTGGATGCTGTGGAAAGACCGTCCGGACCGTTCGCGCGCGTGGGGGTTGGCATTTCTCGCCGCGGGCATGGCCGTTCTGGGCGCAGGAAGTTTTCGCGGTATCGATGCCGGCGCGTGGCGGGGCGATCTGCTCTTTCTTCTCGCGGCCGCGCTGTGGGCCGGGTTCACGCTTTCCTTCAGGCGGACCGGCCTGAGCGGCTGGCAAGGAGCGGCGGTCGTCAATGCGTGGTCGGCCATCCTCCTCATTCCGTGGTTGCTGTGGCGAGGTGAAACGGGTCTTTTCGATGCGCCCGTGCGCGACATCCTGTGGCAGGCACTGATGCAAGGCGTGATTGCCGGACTGCTCGGCCTGTGGGTCTTCAGTGCTGCCGTTTCGCGACTTGGCGCACCTCAAGCGTCGGCATTCGGGGGACTGGCTCCCGTCTTTTCCGCATGGGGCGGATGGTGGTGGCTCTCCGAGCCACTGACGGGCCCCGACCTGATGGCCGTTACCAGTGCAGTGGTCGGCGTGACGTTGGCAAGCGGCGCCTGGTTGACGCGAGATGCATGGGCGAAATCAACTGCGGGGTAGATCGTTTTCGCGCAGCATCACCGGCTCGACGGAGCCCTGTGCAACCCGGCGGCGCACGGCCGCTTCCATTTGCTCCACGTGCTGGGTGTAAGTTTCGAGCGGATCATCGTCCTGGGCATTGGAGTGGTAGCGGTAGTGCAGAACCTCCCGGCCAATGCTCGCACCCATGGGGTGGCCATCGATCTGCACCCAGAAGCGCACCGTGCCCGAGGCTTCGTGGAAGAAGGGCGGGGCGACGGGGTTCGTCCCGGAAAGCGGCTGTTCAGTCATGGGGTGTATTCCGGAACGAGGAGCCTCAGGATACGCTTCGCCGAGTACCCCTTCTTCCGTCGCTTCCGGCTGGCCGGCGCTGTTCGCCGGACCGCCTCTTGTCCTACAAGGGCGCATACTCGGCCAGCATGCGCCTGAGCCAATTCATCAAAGACAACATCGAACCCATTCTTGTCGAGTGGGAATCCTTTGCACGAACGATGATCCCGCCGGCGGAGACCATGTCCGTCGTCGAGCTCCGGGACCATGCGCATGAAATCCTGCTGGCCATTGCAAGCGAAATGGAGTCCACGCAATCCGAAAAGGAGCGCGAAGCCAAATCCAAGGGGCTCGCGATACCGTTCGCAAAAGAGACCTTTGCCGCCGAACATGGAGGCTTGCGCCAGCGGGTGGGCTTCGATCTGTCCCAACTGGGCGCGGAATATCGCGCGCTGCGGGCCACGGTTCTTCGATTGTGGATGGCGAAGGTGGGCACGGTCGACGCCGCGGTGCTCGAAGAAGTGGTGCGCTTCAACGAAGGCATCGACCAGGGCCTTGCAGAGGCCATGGCCACGTATTCCGACCATGTCGCCAATTCGAGGGACACCTTCCTGGCCGTGCTGGGGCACGACCTGCGAAACCCCCTGAGCGCGCTCAGTTCCTGCATTCAACTTCTCGGGCTGACAGGTGATGCCAAGCCCAAGGAACGGACGCTCCAAATCGCCAAGCGAAGCATTGCGTCGATCAACGACATGGTGACCGACCTGCTCGAGTACACGCGTACCCGGCTCGGCCGCGGCATCGAGGTGGTTCCGCAGGAAGGCAACCTGGGCGCCCTGTGCCAGGAGGCCTTCGACGAGGTGTGCGCGGCGTACCCGCAACGGGCACTGGTTGCCGATCTGCCAGGCGACGTGGTCCTGATGTTCGATGCGGCCCGAATGCGCCAGGTCCTGACGAATCTGCTGAGCAATGCCGTGCAGCACGGCGATCCCACCTATCCCGTGGTGCTGTTGATCAGGCACGAAGAGGCGCATGCGACCCTGGTCGTCAAGAACCGGGGACGGCCAATTCCTCCCGACGCGATGCAGGTGATCTTCAACCCGCTGGTGCAGGTTGCGACCCGCGAATCGGCGCCGCACGAGCGGCCCGCCACGAGCCTCGGACTCGGCCTCTACATTGCGCGGGAGATCGTGACGGGCCACGGCGGCACCATCACGGTGACGTCGTCGGCGGCAGAAGGCACGGCATTCACTGTTCATCTGCCTCACGGCATGAAATAGCAGGGCTCGCCCTGTACGGACAGCAGATGGCCATAGTCCCCGCGGCCCTATCGAGCAAGGCTGCCCCGCTATCCATTGCATAGCGCCATCGCTTCCGACCGTCAAGGCCGGCCTGCCGTGATGACTTTGGACTACAAGGACGGTTTTCTCCCTCGACTAGGTTGCACCTTGTCGAAACATCAACAAGGAGAATTCGATGAAGCTGAAACAGCGTATTGCACCGACCCTGGTGGCGGTCCTCATGGGCGCCTGCGTTGCACCCCTTGCCTTGGCTGCGGGTGGCGGCGGGGGAGGTGGAGGCGGCGGTGGAGGCTCGGGTGGTGGCGGTAGCGGCAGCGGCGGCGGCAGTGCCGGCGCAGGCGCAGCAGCAGGTGCGAACGGCAACGGCGCGGGCGCGACCAGCGGATCCAACGCCTCGGCCAATGCTGCAACGCCGGCCACACCTGCTACGCCTGCAACGCCAGCCACGGCCACATCGCCTGCAACGCCGGCCACGCCTGCGACACCGGCAACGCCATCGCCGCAATCTTCACAATCTTCATCGTCGACGATGTCTGCAACGCCGGCGACGCCTGCGGTGCCGGCTTCCAAGTCGGACACCAACACGACGATACCTGCTGTGCCTGCAACGCCGGCGACGAAGCGGTAGGCAAAAAGAAGACAGTCGAAGGGCCGGACAGCGTAATGCTGCCGGCCCTTTGTTTTGAACGTGGCCTATCCGCAAGCCTGCCCTCAATGCCATCGAGACAGGGGCGGCACGACGGGGTCGTGGCGCTCGATTGTTTCAATCCCGTGAACGCCGTGATTCATTTTGCGGCGTTTTTTCATGGGACTTCGGGCTCAAACTTCATCTCACCAACCAACCCATTAGGAGATTGAAATGAATGCCTCGAAGATCCTCGCTGCCGCTGCTCTCTCGCTCCTGGCCGCCGCCGGTGCACACGCAGAAACCTATGAAGGCGTGCAAAGCGTGAACTCCGGCGTCTCGCGCGCCGAAGTGGCTCCGCAAGCCGTTGCAGCCGCACGCGCCGGCAACGAATACAGCGATGGCGCCAGCGCCGGCGCACAAGCCTTCAGCTCGACCGCCGACCGCTCGGTGATCCAGGCCGAAGCCGTTGCCAAGGCGCACGATCCGCTCGCCAGCCTCGACCGTCGCGCGTTCTACCGCGACGAAGTGCCGCAAGCCTACAAGAAGCCCGCCGTGTCGTTCACGCGCCAAGCTGGCCTGTAAGCCGATCGTTCTCTGGTGATGAAGCGGGCCCTCGGGGCCCGTTCCTCGTTGAGACAGTCGTCCCGTCAGCCGATGCGGAAAGTCTTGGTCTGCCCGTTGCATTCGGCGCGTAGCACATCGCCGTCGACTTCGATGCGTGTCCAGATGGCGATGACGCGCTCGCTGTCGGCAATCTCGATGCTGTCGTTGGACAGTACGCTGTACTGAAAAACCGGCGCGCATACAGGCCCGTTCCGTTCGCCCATTGTTGCCGAGACGGTGCCGGTCTGCTGAAACCAGTAGGTCTCGATGTCCGTCTCGGAAATGAGGTCCAAGCGCTGGTCTATGGGTACGGGTGTGGTGGTCATGTGACGTCACTCCCGCGTGAGCGCAAAACTTTTTCGCAGCCCGCCGGTGGCCGAAGGCGCGACCCATAGGTCGAACTCACCGGGTTCGACCGTCGGCTTCATGTCGCGGCCGATGAACTGCAGGTCTTCGGAACCGAGCGTGAACTCGACCACCTTCGATGCGCCGGGTTCGATGCGCACCTTGCGGAAGTTCTTGAGTTCGCGCACCGGTCGCGTCACGCTTGCGGCGCGTTCGGCAACATAGAGCTGCACCACTTCCTCGGCCTCGCGTTGCCCGGTGTTGGTGACGGTGGCTCGCACGCGCAGCGTACCGCCCAGGGGCAGCCGGTCTTGGCTCGTCTCCACGCCGTCGTAGCGCACCGGTGCATAGCCGATGCCGTATCCGAAGGGATAGAGCGCCTGGTTCGTGGTATCCACATAGCGGGTCTTGAACGCCATCGCCTGGTCGTTGTCAGGCAGCGGCCGGCCGGTGCGCTTCTGGCCGTAGTAGAAGGGCACCTGGCCCGACGCCTGCGGAAAGCTCACCGGCAGCCGACCCGAAGGATTGAAGTCGCCGAACACGACGTCCGCGATGGCGGTGCCAGTCTGCACGCCCAGAAACCAGGTGACAAGGATGGCGTCGGCATTGCGCACCGCACCCCTGAGCGCCATGGCGCGGCCGTTGCTCAGCAGCACGACCACGGGCTTGCCGGTGGCGGCTACCGCTTCAGCCAAGTCCTGCTGGGCCTGTGGAATGCCGATGTCGGTGCGTGAACGGGCCTCGCCGGACATGAGCTGGCCTTCGCCGATGGCGAGCACCACCACGTCGGCATCGCGCGCGGCCGTCACCGCGGCATCGATGCCGCCGGGCAGCGGCGTGTCGATGTTCGAGCCGCGCACTACCGCCAGCGCCGCAGGGTCGCGCAGCGCGGCGCGCAAGCCGTCTTCGATGCCGACGGGAGCCGACTGGCCGGGGAACAGGCTCCACGCGCCGAGCAGGTCCTGCGTGCCCGAAGCAAAGGGGCCGATCAGCGCGATCTTCTTGCCGGACCTGGGCAGCGGCAGCACCGCGCGCTCGTTCTTCAGCATCACGATGGCGCGGCGCGCATCTTCGCGAGCGAGCCCGATGTACTCCGGGTTCTCGGTGCGGGCCTGGGCCGGTGCGGCATCGAGCCCTCGAAGAGGCTGATCGAACAGGCCGAGCTTCTGCTTGACCCACAGCACGCGGCGCACCGCATCGTCCAGGCGCGCCATCGGCACTTCGCCCGACGCCACGAGCTCGGGCAGGTGGCGCATGTACAGGCCGCTCTGCATGCTGACATCGGTACCGGCCAGGAACGACTGCCTGGCCGCCTCCCGTCCGTTGGCCGCGTAGCCGTGCGCAATCAGTTCCTCGTCGGCGGTGTAGTCGGAAACCACGAAGCCCTTGAACTTCCATTCGTCGCGCAGCACGCCCGTCAGCAACGCCGGGTTGGCAATCGACGGAATGCCCGAAATCTCGTTGAACGCGCTCATGATCGACAGAGCGCCCGCGTCCAGCGCCGCGCGGAACGGCGGCAGGTACACCTGGCGCAGCGTGCGCTCGGAGATGTCGGTGGCCGCGTAGTCGAGTCCGCCCTCCGCGGCACCATAGGCCGCGAAGTGCTTGGGCGTGGCCAGCAGGGCGTCGCCGCGCGAGAGGTCGCTGCCCTGGAAGCCGCGCACGCGCGCCGCCGCGAAAAGGTTGGCCAGGTACACGTCTTCGCCCGCGCCTTCGATGCCGCGGCCCCAGCGCGCATCGCGCGCGATGTCCACCATTGGCGCGAACGTCCAGCGAAAGCCATCGGCGCTGGCCTCCACCGCCGCCGCGCGCGCGGTGCGCTCGGCCAGCGCGGGCTCCCAGCTTGCGGCTTCCGCCAGCGGCATGGGGAAGATGGTGCGAAAGCCGTGGATCACGTCGGCGCCGTAGAGCAGCGGAATGCCCAGGCGAGATTCGCGCACGGCCACCTCTTGCAGCACGCGCTTGCGCTCGAGTCCTTGATTGTTGAACAGGCCGGTGACGCGGCCTGCGCGCACGTCATCGATCTCCTGCTGCCCGTTGCGCTGGGCGGCCTGCGGATTACCGGGAATGTTGGTGTCGGCGGGGCCGTAGAGGCTGAGCTGGCCCACTTTCTCCTCGACTGTCATGCGCGCGATGAGCGAATCGATACGGGCGTCAGCACCCAGTGCATCCTCGGCGGTGGCCGGGGCGGCGTGGGAAGCGGGGGAGAAGAGACAAGAGGCCAGGCCCAGCAGGGCCGCCATGGCGGGAATACGGACGTGCATGGCCCGCCATTGTCGCGCCAAAGCGAGTCGGACCCGCCCGGACGGGCCTTGGCACTGTTACATCCGGTTCAGCAATGGCTGCACTCGTGGCGCGTTTGCCTCATTCATGCACGCATGCATTGTTCAAAAAAAAAGCTGCCGGCACCTGTCGCGCAGGCGCTGGCAGCCGTACAAACCGGGGTTGGCGTTATTGCTTGTAGCTGTCGTCGATGCGGTCGAGCTTGCGGATCAGCGACGGCCAGACGAACTGCCCGCCAAGGCCGCCGGTCTGCACCTTCATGGCCTGGCCCACGCCTTCGACGATCTTCGGGTTCACATGCGTGAGTTCGCCGCCGCCCGACTGGGCCGCAATCTGGATCTGGCAGGTGTTCTCGAAGGTGTACATCGAAAGGAAGGCGTCTGCAATGGTCTTGCCGCAGGTGAGCAGGCCGTGGTTGCGCAGCATGAGGAAATTGGCGCTGCCCATGTCGGCCTGCAGGCGCGGCTTTTCGTCGTCGCGGAAGGCCACGCCTTCATAGTCGTGGTAGGCGAGCGAAGCCAGCACGAAGGTCGATTGCTGGCTGATCGGCAGCACGCCATTTTTCTGCGCGCTCACGGCAATGCCGGCCTTGGTGTGGGTGTGCAGCACGCACTGGATGTCTTCGCGCGCGGCGTGCACTGCGCTGTGGATCACGAAGCCGGCCGGGTTCACGGGGTAGGGCGATTCGATGATCTTGTTGCACTGCTGGTCGACCTTGACCAGGCTCGACGCGGTGATCTCGTCGAACATGAGCCCGTAAGGGTTGATGAGGAAGTGGTGCTCGGGCCCGGGGATGCGCGCGCTGATGTGCGTGAACACCAGGTCGCCCCAGCCGTAAAGCGCCACCAGGCGATAGCAGGCGGCAAGGTCGACGCGCAGCTGCCATTCTTCGGCGGACACGAGCTTCTGGATTTCGGGTTGGGAGGCTGCGTTCATGGTGGGTGGTTCCTAGTGGGTCTTCAGGCAGCCGCCGGCTCTTTCATCGCGGCCTTGTAGATGCTCTGCTTCGGCTGTGCCATCAGGCGTTGCAGCATGGGTTCGAATTCGCTGATGGGCAGCGTCTCGGCCTTCGGGTCGAAGGCAGGGTTGTCGTACAGCGCGCAGAACTCAGCCGTGCGCTCGTAGTGCGGATGGCTCTTGAAGTTGTCGCGCATGTCCTTGTCCAGGCCGATGTGATGGAAGAAGTAGTGGCCCTGGAAGATGCCGTGGTGCTGCACCATCCAGTGATTGGCCTCGCTCACGAAGGGCTTGAGAATGGCCGCGGCAATGTCGGGATGGTTGAAGCTGCCGAGCGTGTCGCCAATGTCGTGCAAGAGCGCGCACACCACGTACTCCTCGTCCCGGCCGTCGCGCAGTGCGCGCGTCGCGGTCTGCAGCGAATGGGTGTATCGGTCGACCGGAAAGCCGCCGTAGTCGCCTTCGAGGATCTGCAGGTGCTTGATGACCCGCGCGGGCAGGCCGCCCGCAAATTGCCTGAACTCGCCGCCGATCAGTTGCCAGTCTTCGCGCGTGCTCTCCTGCATGCTCTTGAAACTTGCCCGTTCGCTCATCGTGTCGTCTCCATGTTCTTGGGGAATGCCGGCCACTGTAGACCTGTGCTTGACGTTCAACTGTCGTGAATTTGACAATGCAAGGCTCTGGTAAACCCCGCCCCAAGGCCTCTTCGAGGCAATTTCTCCCGTATGGCCGCTCCCAAGCAGCGTTTGTCCGCACCGCATCGCGCCGCGATGGAGCGCAATCCGTGGTTCACGAGCATGCCGCGGGCGCAGCGCGAAGCACTGATCGGCGCCGCCGAGTTGATTCATCTGCGGCGCCGCGCCATGGTGTTTCGCCAAGGCGATCCGGTGCATGCGGCCGGCGGGGGCTTCTATGGCCTGGCGGCCGGCACCATCAAAATCTCATCGCTGCGGCAGGACGGGCGCGAAGCGATCCTTGCGGTGCTCGAGCCCGGCAACTGGTTTGGCGAAATCACGCTCATCGACGGCTCGCCGCGCACGCACGACGCCACCGCGCTGGAATCGCTCGACCTGCTCGTGGTGCCGCCCGAGGCCTTTGCGCACCAGATGCGCGACGTGGTCTTCGCGAACGCGATCGCCGCGATGCTGGCGGCAAGGGTGCGCATGCTCTATGGCCTGACCGAAGATGCCACGCTGCGTAGCCTGCGCGCGCGCGTGGCGCACCGGCTGTTGGTGCTGGCCCGGGGCGACGCCACGCAGTCGGTACACCTGCGCCGTACGCTTATGCTGCCGCAGGAGGCGCTGGCCATGATGCTCGGCATCACCCGGCAGACGCTCTCCAAAGAGCTCAACGCGCTCGCGCGCGACGAGGTGATTTCGATCGGCTATGGGCGCATCGACCTGTTGTCGGTCGAGGCGCTGCAGGCGCTGGTCAGGAGCGGATAGTTCAGCGCAGCACGCGTCCGTCGGCCGATATGCTGATCAGGTCGATGTTCCGCGATGCGTCGCGCAGGCCCGGGCGCAAGTTGACGCGGAAGCCTCCCACGTCGTAGTCGGTCATCGCGGTCATCACGCGCTGCAGGCTCGCGGTCGTGAAGGCGCGGCCCGCGCGGCGCACTGCCTCGCCCACCACCTTGGCCGCAATGAAGCCCTCCAGGCCTTCGTACGAGGGCGTCTGGTCGGAGTTGTCGAGGGCGGCGCGGTACTCCTTGACGATGGGAATCGCCGATGGCCGCGGCGAGGGCACCACTTGCGAGATCACGATGCCACCGATGTCTTTGCCCAGCTCGGCGTAGAGCGGATCGATCCCCACGATCGAGAAGGCCATGAAGCTGCCGGCATAGCCGCTCTTGCGCAGCTTGCGGATCGCGTTGGCCGTGGTGCCCGAGAGTGACACCAGCACGATGGCCTGGGGCGACTGCTGCAGCACCGTCTTGAGCGCTGTATCGAGCTTGTCGCCGCCGCCCATGGGCACCATGGCGGTGGCCACCAGCTCGGGCAGCTTAAGTTCGGTGATGGCCTGCTGTACGGCGGCCAAGCCGGCGCGGCCCATGGCGTCTTCGTCGCCCACCAGCGCAACGCGCGTCTGCCCCACGGTGGCGCACTGGCGAACGATCTTCAGGGCTTCGTCAATCATGCCCGGGCGGACGTGGAACACGTTCGGGTGGCTCGCCTCGCGCAGCGTGTCCGCTGCGGCAAAGGGCGCGAACAGCAGGCTACCTTGCTGCGTCGCCACGCTCGCTCCGGCAGCGCTGCTGGCGGTGCCCACGAAGCCGAACAGCATGTCGGCCTTGTCGGCGCCCAGGAGAGTGCGTGCGTTGGCGCCGGCGCGGGCCGCGTCGTAGCCGTCGTCGAGCTGCAGCAGCTTGAGCTGGATGCCGCTGGAGGCATTGCGCTCGTTGAATTCACCCACTGCGAGTCGACTGCCCGCGGCAAAGGCCAGCCCGATCTCGCCGGCCGCGCCGGTCAGGGGCACCGACTGGCCCAGCAGCACCACCCGTGTGCCCGCTGCTACCGCCTTGGTGGATTGAGAAAGCGCCGAAAGAGGAAGACCGCCGCCCAGCAGCATTGCCCCGCACGCCTTCATCACTTTCCTTCGAGAGCCGTTCATGTGCCACCTTTCATACAAATTAGTAAAAAAGTGTAGCAAGTTCGGTGCCCGCGGAAAAGATGGGTTTACGCGCCTTTCAGTCCGCGTCGGGCGGCAGCACCAGCGGTCCGCAGCTCTCGTCGGTGACGAACACGGCCACCAGCTTGGCGGGGCGCACGGGATCAGGGTTCTCCGCAAAGAGATGGAGCGTGCGCGGCGGCTCGAAGAAAGTCTCGCCGCTCTTGTAGGTGCCCACCGGCCCGCCGCCCAGCTGCGAGCGGATCGTGCCTTCGAGAATGATCGCGGTCACCGAGCCCGGATGCCGATGGGCCGGCGAATAGGCGAGCGGCGGAAAGTCGACGAGGACCGTGGTGACCGACTTGCCCGGCACGTTGGGCAGCGATTCGCACGACAGCACCTTGGATGAAATCGCAGGACGTGCATCGGCGCCCGAGCCCGCGGGCGCCGGGGCGGAAGAGAACATCGGCCGGGCGACGCCGCTGCATACGTCGGCGAACCATTGCACCGCGTCCTGCCGGTCGCCATTGGGCATCAGCGCCCAGCCTGCGGCCAGCACAAGCGAAAGCGCCGCGATCCCGGAACCCAGCGGGATGCGATGAATCCGGGCCGGCTTCACGATGCCACACCCTGGCGCTGGCGCAGCCGCAACCGAAGCGATGCGTTCCAGCCGAGTTTGCGCTTCGCCTTTTCGCTACTGACCTCGGGGCTGTCCTCGGCGATGTTGAAGATGCCGCCGCCTTCCGCATGCTGCAGCGCCAGCACCGCCGCCCAGGCCGCGGCCTCCACGTGGACGGGACATGTGCCTTTGGGACCGGAATTCCATGTGCCCGGCCCGTACAACTGCCCGTAGCGCAGCACCGTGGCCGTGAGGCCCGCGGCGGCGAGCACGCTGCGCTCGAGAGCAGCCACGCCGTCCACGCTGACACGGCGGATGCCTTCGGCCTCGAGATCGAGGGGGTGTTCTTCGACGTGGGGCAGGGGGCCCGGTGCGTACATCCAGGCGATGCTCTGCGCCACCAGCCGGCGGCTGCCGGCCGCCAGCGCCGCGGCCACGAGGTTGCGCGTGCCTTCGGTGCGCACGCGTGCGTTGCCGTGGGCGGCGTCGGCCATCAGCTTGGGGTCGAGGTCCCGCGGCAGGTCGGTGAGCTGGTGGATCACGGCCATCGGCGCAATGCGCTTCAGTGCCACGCGCAGAGCTTCGGCGTTGAACACGTCGACGATGACAGGCCGAGCGCCGCGCGCCTCCAGCGCGTGCGCGCGTTCGGGGCGTCGGGTGCTGCCGTACACGGTGTAGCCAGCCTCGATCAACAGCGGGACCAGCGCGGTGCCGATGGCGCCGGCCGCACCCGCAAGGAAAATTTTCTCGCTCATCGCATCTCCTGCTTTCCGCTGGTTGTTCGACGAGTCGAGCTTAGGTTTTGCATGCCACACTCGAAAGAGCCAAGATTCCTCAAAATGACTAGGCCATGATTCGAGAAAAGACTTTTAGCGCGGCCCACCTGGAGATCGACCGCACGGCACTCGCTCCGCTGTACCGGCAGGTCTACGAGCGCTTCAGGGCGGCCATCGAACATGGGGTGCTTCGCCCGGGCGATCGCGTGGCATCGGCACGCAGCCTCGCAAGTGAACTGGGTGTGGCGCGGGGCACCATCGAGACGGCCTACACCCAGCTTTCGGGCGAAGGCTATTTTTCGCCGCTGGGCCAGGCGGGCACGGTGGTTTCGCCTTCGCTTCCAGTGCGTCGGGCGTCGCGGCGCGGGCCCCAAAGAACCGGGGCGGCGGCCTTCCTCGGCCAGGCACTGGCCGAACCCGTCCCGCCGCCGCCATTGCAGCTGGGCATTCCGGCGCTCGATGCCTTTCCGCGCAAGCTCTGGGCGCGCCTGGCCGCGCGGCGCGCAAGGGCGATGACCGCCGCCGACATGTTCTATGGCGATCCTTCGGGCCATCCGGCGCTGCGCGCGGCCATTGCGGCCTATCTGCGGGTGTCGCGCGGCGTTCCATGCGATCCGTCGCAGGTCTTCGTGACGGGCGGCTACCGCGCATCGCTGGCGCTCATCTCGCGCACGCTGCTTGCGAGAGACGATCGCGTGTGGGTGGAAGACCCGGGCTACACGCCCACGCACGAAGTGCTGCGCGGTGCCGGCCAGCTCCCCGTGCCCGTGCCAGTGGACCAGGAAGGCATGGACGTGGCTCGCGGCATGCGCAAGGCTGCAAAGGCGAAGATGGCCATCGTCACGCCTTCGCACCAGGCGCCGTTGGGGGTCTCGATGTCGCTCGCGCGCCGGCTGCAACTGCTCGACTGGGCCTCGGCGGCAAAGGCATGGATCGTCGAGGACGACTATGACGGCGAGTACCGCTACGCCGGCCCACCGCTGCCCGCGCTCAAGAGCCTCGACGGGCACGATCGCGTGCTGTATGCGGGCAGCTTCTCGAAGGTGCTGTACCCTGGCCTGGCGCTGGGCTATGTGGTGGCGCCCGACTCACTGCGCGATGCCTTCGCCACAGCCGCGGCAACGTGGTCCAACGGAAGCCCGCAGATCACGCAGGCCGTGGTGGCCGACTTCATGCGCGAAGGCCACTTCTCCCGGCATCTCAAGAAGATGCGCCTGCTCTATGCGCGCCGTCGCGCCATGCTCGCGGCCGCATTGCGGAAGTCCTTTGGCGAAGACGTGCGCATCGACCTGCAAAGCGGCGGCATGCACCTCATCGCGCGCTTCGACCGGCGCAGCGAAAGCGACGAGGAACTGGCACGCCGCGCTCAGCTTGCGGGCCTGAACTGCCAGCCGCTCTCTCGACGAGGCACAAAGGCTTTCCGAGGCGAAGGATTGCTGATGGGCTTCACCAATGTCGGCTCCGCCGTGCACGCGCAACAGCTTGCAACCGAGTTGCGAGCAGCCTTGGACCGAAGGCCCTGAGGCCCTGAAGAAGCGTCGGCCTCAAGGCCGGAGGGCACGGTCCGTCGTGTTTTCCATGCGCTTGGTGAGCGTGCCCAGCTGCAGCCATGTCAGCTTCAACCTCATTGCTGCGGCCTTTATGGGTGCCCACCAGATCGCAGGCAGCTCCAATGCGTGAAGAATTTGGCAACAGCGCCGCAGTCTTACGTTCAGCGGCCTATCGCACAACCTGCTGAGGCTGCCTCGCCTTGTATAAGCATTTCCTTATTAAAAGGGAGATGGCGCAGGATATGAGCAAAAGCAAGGTACTTTTCGCGTTGGTGATACTTCTGGGGGTCTTGGCAGGTGGCTGGTTCCTCTCCAATTACCTTGTTCTGCTCATCCTCGATCTGCGCAATGCACCGCTGACCTGGAACACGTGGTGGCAATATATTCAGGCGACAGACCTGCCGCAGTACGCCCCCTACGCTACCAAGATCAAGCTCAGCGGCGCCATAGGCTTCGGCGTACCCCTGTTGGGCTGGGCCGCATTGCTCATCCCACTCTTTCGAGCCAAGGCCGAATCCCTGCACGGCGACGCCAGCTTCGCCGAACTTTCCGATCTCAAGAAAGCCGGCCTGCTCAAGCAGACCCCGCAAAGCATCCTCATCGGCAAATACAAAGGCCAGTACCTGTGGCTGGGCGGCGCTCAGCACGTCATCACGGTCAGTCCGACCCGTTCAGGCAAGACCACCAGCATCGCCATCCCGGTACTGTTGTCGTATCTGCACTCGATGGTCGTGCTCGACCTCAAAGGCGAACTGCGCAAAGCCACCAGCGGCTGGCGCGCGGCACAGGGTCACACCATCTATGTGTGGGCCCCCTACGACGACCAGGGAAAGACCCACCGCTTCAACGCCTTCACCCTGCTGGTGGGTATGGATGCGGGCAAGCGCATCGGCGAAATCCAGACCATCGCCGCCATTCTTTACCCGGACGAGCCTGGCAAAGACCCTTTTTGGACGAGCCAAAGCCGCGCCGCCTTCACCGCCTTCGCCTCATACATGTTCGAGGTATGGGACCACTGGGGTCGGATTCTCGTGCGCGCCCAGGACCCCAACACCGACGAGAACTTTCCCAGTCTTGAACGCATCCTGCGCCTGTCCAGCGGCACCGACGGCCGGGGCACTCTGGCGATGCTCAAAGAAATCGTGGACAACCCGCAAGAGTCCAGTTTCGTCAGCGTGCAAACGCGCACCGTCTTTGGCAACCTCGCCGGCCTGGCCGAGCAAACCTTCTCCTCGGTGATCGCCACCATGCAGGCGCCACTGCAGCAGTTCCTCAGTCCGGTGCTGGCCGCTGCCACCAACGCGACCGATTTCGACATTACCGCCATCCGCAAACATCCGACCACGCTGTACGTCGACATCCCGACCAACAAGCTCGATGAAAGCGGCAAGCTGCTGAACATCTTCTTCAGCAGCGTGATCGGCAACAACCTCACCAAGCAACTGGGTGACGAGCCGGATTTGAAATACCAGATGCTCATGCTGATGGACGAATTCACCGCCATGGGGCGAGTGGATGTGTGGGCCAAGCGCATCTCGATCTCGGCCAGCTACGGTGTGCGCGACCTGTGCATCGTGCAAAGCCGCGCTCAGCTGCGCTCGGCCTACGGCGACAACGACGCACAGAACTTCATCACCAACCACGGCGCGCAGATCGTGTTTGCGCCACGCGAGCAAAGCGATGCGGCTGAATACAGCGAAATGCTGGGCTACAAGACCATCCGCAAGGAGCACCGCAGCACCAGCCGAGGCGGCGGCTCCAACCAGGTCTCGACCAACTACACCGAAGAGCGCCGAGCCCTCTTTCTGCCGCAGGAGATCAAGGAGCTGCCCGCCGACGAGGAATTGATCTTCTATGAAGGCTGCAAGCCGATCCGGGCCCACAAGAACTGGTTCTTCAAGGACAAGGTTTTCAAGGAGCGGGCGAGCATGGCGCCGGCGAGGATCAAGACGATGGCGCTCAGCAGGGAGCCATCGGTGACTGGTTTTGGGCTGGATGACATCACTCAAACCGAGTGTGAGACCAGGTTCCACTCGAAACGGCATTGAGCCTTGCTCAACCGGCTCAGCCAGCTTGGCCGGCCGAATACGGTGACCGATTATCAATCTATCAGATTTATTTCATTCACGAACATTAAATCAAACATGCAAACGGGAGGTATTAAGTGGAAATGACACAGTGGATCTTTTGGATGATTTTTGGCTCGGCAATTGGAGTGGGAATGGGTTTCGCCCTGAACAGAATTTACCATAAAAAATGGATCCCCTTGGCTTGCATGATTGCATGCATGAATCTAGCGCCAAATATTGCACTTTTATTTTCAGAGCCCGATATCACTGGAGAGATGCCTTTAATCACCGCCACTCAGCCAAAATCAGCCGATGAGCTAGCAGAAGCAACAATTATCGAATTGAAAAATAAAAACACGACCTATAAACTGCTACTTGAAGTTGACCCGAAATTTCGCAGCGAGCTACATGCAATAATTAAGTCGTCCAATAACTTCAAAGACACCAATGATGCGCAACCGCTCTTGGGACTTCTCTTCGCCAAGGTAGGCAAGTATTTGCCATTTGCAGATGATGAAGTTGTTGCGGAATTCGCCATCCGGAGAATTGAATTTTTCAGTAAATTAGATGCGGCCAATTGCGACTCCTGGATCAATGCGAAGTTCGCCAATTTAAATTTGCCAATCGATGTGCGTTCAGATCTTCAAAATGCTGAGAGCAGCTTACTTGCGAGCGGTATCAGTGGGCTTAAAAATGGGAGTAATGCAAAATTGACCTTTACCTCAAAAGAGTTCCTTTCATATTTGACTGAAATGGAAAAATCCAGTGGCACTTTTAAAAAGAAGGATTTTCTAAATGCTCTCGATGAAAAAACACCACCACAAGAGCAGTGCAAGGCATATTCTTCGTTATTGGATTTTGCGAAAAAAGAAAAATCAGCAAATATTGCCAAGCTCTGGCGGACACTCATGCTGGGAATAAGAGATTGATCGGGCGAATCAAGTCGCATGCCAAAATGCATGGCGATGCCCATCGGTTGGGCGTTATACGCCCTATCAAAATGGCAGAAAATGGTGCCTCCCTGTGACACTTCCGGCATTGTCATGTGAAGCCCAAGGGCATGTCACAGGCGCATGTCATGCTCAGTATTGCCTGAAACAAACACTTCGAAAGGGCAACGAATGAACAACCCCCCCGCCTCCGAGAGAGATTATTGGGATCGGATTTTGAAACTCGCCAAAGACAATGGCGGCAGCTTCACGCTGGATCAGATTCATGAGGAATTTGATCTGAGCAGCAGGGAAATCAAGAAAATCATCAAGCTGATTGAAGAAGATCGCTCGGATGATGCTGCCGACAACTATGAAAGTGCGGAAGGCTCGGTTAAGGCATGGAAGGCTCGATCTATCTCCGAAGGATATGAAGAAGAAAAACTAACCTTCCCAGATAAAGTTCGTAAGAACAGATTAATGGATCTGCGAGTAATGGCTTACCGCGAATTCAATTCGATCGACATTGATGACAATGATGCCGTTAAAGCGATTGATTTGAAATACGTTGTCCTCAATCAAATCTTCCTTTATTTGCGAAACAAGGGAGTCCTCCATGGCTGGTTCTAATCCCTATCGACTCTCGGAGGTGGAGAACGAGCGGATTTTTCGCGAAGAAATTCTTCCGGAAAAAATAAAAAATATCGGCTCCAACCTTCATCCGGTCGAACACCCCACAATGGTCATCATCGGCGGCCAACCCGGGGCCGGAAAAAGCCGCACCATGGGCGGCGTCGAACGCGAATTGACGCATCAGGGCGGTGCTCTCAAGATTTCACCGGACGATTTTCGGGAATACCATCCGGCGTTCGAGAAATTAAACATAGCCAACGACCGCACCTCATCGAGCTTCACCCACGAGGACGCCGGCATTTGGGCTGAAAAGCTCGAAAAGTATGGTCGAGAGCACAAGCTCAATGTCATTCTCGAAGGCACGCTGCGCACCCCAGAAAATGCCGCAGCGCGGTTGCAGGAGTACAAAGCTGCCGGCTACACCACCGATGTGCGCGTGGTCGCAACGAATGAGCGCACCAGTTGGCAAAGCGTGCACAGTCGATATGAGTCAGATAAAAAGAAAGACGATTACGGCCGCTGGGTCCCCAAGGATGGTCACGACTCCGCCTACAAGGGTGTTCTGGACAGTGTCGAACGAATCGAAGCCCGAAAACTATCTGACCGTGTCGGCATCTACGACCGCAACGGCAAGGCTATTTATCAAAATGAATTAAAGAACGGCCAATGGGAACATGGGCCGGCAGGTCGCCCGGCCCTGGAGGGCGAGCGCAGCAAGCCCCTCACGCCCGAGCAATGGGATACGCATCTCAGAGATTTTGACAAGATCACCCGAAACGTCATTCGCCCAGGCCGCAGCGCCAGCGCGGAAGATATTCAGGAGGTGCAAAGGCTCCGCGCCCGTTCCGAGGCGGCGGCCACCGAGCAACTGGGGCACGCGCCGCCCAAGTCCATTGGCACCCGCCTGGCCCAACTTGGCGCGGCCGATGCCTCCATTGGCACCAAACCCGGCTTCCAAACCCTCGTCAAAGGCGGCGGCGTGGCCAGCGTCGCCCTGCTGGGCTACGACGCCCTCACGACCGCCAGTCAATACAACGCCCTGACCGCCCAGGGCAACCAATTCGGCGCCGACGCCCTGCTGCACGAATACGTCGGCCGCACCGGTGGCGGCCTGGCTGCGGGCTTTGCCGCAGGCGCGGCCTACGGCGCAGCCACGGGCTCTTTCACCGGTCCCGGCGCCCTGGTCACCGGCGCGGTCGGCGGCACCATCGGGGCCTTTGGTGGCGAAGCCATTGGCCGCGCGTACACCAAGTACCAAATGAATCACCAGGTGGGCGACGATGGCAACACCTACGCGCACACCCATGGCCATTGGGAGCAGTCCAACTGGGTTCACAAGAACCAGCCCGCTGCCCCGGACCAGATCAACACCCTCGAATACAAGCGCACCAGCGCCATCACCGAACTCGCGCTGGCTCGGCCTCAGCATCTCGATCCGCAGAACATCACCCTGCAAGACCCCCAGGGGCAAAAGAGCGACTATCGCCTGACCAAAGACGGCTGGGTGACCGAGGTCACCGACCAAGGGCCCTACGGCACTGCCATCCCCGTAGGAGACTTTGGCGCTGTTCTGACCCATGACGAACGCGCTGCCCCCGACCTAAGCAAGCAGCTCGATCAGATTTCCGCGGTGCGCCGCGATGCCAATGCGTACTATTCGGAAAACCTCGCCAAGGCCTACATGACCGACTACGTCGGCAGAGGCTTTGCGCGGGATGACAGACCCGTGCCCGAATCCGTGACACAGCTCTTGCGCTTGCCCAGCGAAATCCATGTGAAAGACCCGGCCACCGGCCAGACCTGGGAGCGCAGCCCCCAGGGGGCGTTCACCCGCACCGACCATGTGGAAATGTCTGGCCTCGAGGGCAAGGACTACATCCCCCGGACGCTGACCGCCAAGGGAGAAGAGCTGGCACGGCTGGACAAGGAACATCAAGGCCACGTGCAGACCAACCGCCAGTATGGGGCGGCCTTGGTGGAGCAGAAGTTCCAGGACATGCAGCGGCAAGAGCTAAAGCACCAACAACCGCCCCAGAAAACGACGCCGCCCGGGCAGCAGCAGCCTACGAGCGGCCACCTGACACCCCAGCAGATCGAGCGCATCACCACGCATGAATCGCGCATCGTGCCCACGCCGGGCGGCATGAGTTTTGCCGAGGCGCACCGGCGCCGCGACGAACCCGAGCAGATTTCTGCGGGCTCGTTGCGGCCGGTGGGCAAGCTGGATACATCCCAGATGGACAAGGGCAGCCAGTTGTACCGGATGCACCTGGCGCAGGAGCAGGCCCGGATGCGTGACCTGGAGATTGCGCTGGCGCAGGACAGGGAGCGGTTCAAGAACGAGCCCAAGCTGCCACAGCCCTCGGTGGAGCGCACGCAGGAGCGCGTGCAGGAACGTACGCAGGAACGCGCACAGGACCATTCGCCAAGGCGTTTGCTGGAGGAGGCGCCTGTGGCACAGGCGCATGTCAGCCCTGCGCGGCCGGCCGCTGGTGCCGAGGCGATGCACTCGCCGACAACCCACGCCTCAACCCACGCCTCAGTGGCGGCCCCGGTGCACTCGAACCCTCCAGGCGATGCCGCAACCATTGCGGCGGCGCAAGCCCAGGTGGCCGCAGCGCAAGCCCAGGCGGCCGCGGCACAGGCCCAGGCCGTTGCGGCGCAGGCCAAATTGGCCCAGATGCACCAGCAGATGGCGCGCATGGCCGCAGAGCGCGGACACGACGGCCTGGCGCGGCGTGATGAGCGCGACGAGAGGGATCAGCGCGATCAGCCTGGGACGACGCAGATCGCGCAAGGCCGCGACACCCGGCAAGATTTGGAGGCCGGCACGCACGGCAAGCAGATATCCGCCACTGCCGTGGCCGATACAAGCCGCCCGTTGCTGCGCGAATTCAGCGACCCGAGTCATCCCCAAAATGCGTTGTACAACACTCTCAAAGACGGGCTTCCACAACGCACGGCGCCGGAGTTGCTCTCGCATCTAACGGCGGCCTGCTACAAGTCAGGCATCAAGCAGCCCGATGATCTGGCCCATGTCGTGGGCAGGGAAGGAAAGCTTCACTTTTTATCCCGTTCATTGTTCGGCCCCGGCACCACCGTCGACGTCACGCAGCCCGCGCCCAGCGTGCAGCAGACCATGCAGGAAGTGCAGCAGTTCGACCAGCAGCGCGCGACCGATCGCGCCCAATATCAGGCACAGGCCGCAGCGCAAGCCAACCAGCAGCAGGGGCCGATGCTGGGCTGACAGCCTCTGCTCTCCGGGCGCCAGCGCAATCCATGATCGTGCTCGACCTGAACAATCCCATGAGGGGCGGCAATGCTGTGAAACCGGCGACCAAAGCGCCAAGAACATGCTGCAATCCACGCCAAGAGGCACGTCGACAAGAGCCAAGCAATGAACGAAAAAGAAAAGCGCCGCATGGCGCAAAACGAGGTGTGGGCGAGCAGCCTGCACGCACTGCGCCGCCACCTTCCGGTCATGCAGCGCAGTCAAACAGAACTCTCACACGGCGTCGGACAACTCCAGGTTAGCCAGGGAACCGCCACTAATCTCTATGCCTGGTACGGGCTGAATGCACTGGCAGACCTGCATGCGGTCGCAATCTCTGCGCTGCTCCAGGAACACGATTTCGGTGCGCAGGCGCTAGCCCAGGACGCGATTCATCTGGCCGTGAACATCGTGTACTTGCTGGACGACCCGGGTGGGGACAGGTTGACAGGCGCTTTGCGCAATCTTCTCGACGCGCAACGCACGCGCTTTGCCGCCTGGCAGGCTGTGGCGCCGGAGAACAAGGAGGCTCGTCAACGGGCCGGGCAACTGGCGTCGGATTGCGCTCAGTCGCCCTGGTACGCGGGCGCGCCGGCTTGGCCGCCTCTTGGCGCACGTGCGGATGCGGTAGGGATGGGCGAGTGGGTACACCCCGTGTTGGCGGCGGCTACCAACGCGGAACAAACCACCGCACAAGAACTGATGAACTTTCTGCAATGCGAGCGTGGCTCACAGGAGGAACGCAAAGCTGCACATGCATACCGTACCGCCCGGTGCGCATCGGATGCCCTGTATGTCGAGGCTATTGCGTTGCGACTGTTTGCCCATGCCTTGCACCGGATGGCTTCAATGATCCGAGACCAGGTCGCCGTTACTTACGCGGAATTGTCCATGGAGCGAATGGATGACGTCCTCGCCGAGCATCGTCGGCTGGCCGAGGAACATCGAAATGACATGAACCTCTACATGCGCGTTCAGGGCAACGCTTGACGCAGCGCCAGCGCGGTGGCCGCGCCGATGCCCCGTATCCGGCACCCGCTCGCCGGTGTGGTCTCTCGATGCTCCCCAGGGATAGAGCGCGAAGACGCGGGGTGAAGGTAGCCGCGGCTGCTGGCGAACACGGCGGCCACTCAGACGCGCTGGAACACCAGGTCCCAGACCCCGTGGCCCAGCTTGAGGCCCCGGTTCTCGAACTTGGTCAGTGGCCGGTAGTCTGGCTTGGGTGCGTAGTCCCCGGCCGTGTTGCGCAGAAGCGGTTCCGCGGACAACACTTCGAGCATCTGCTCGGCGTAGGGCTGCCAGTCGGTGGCGCAATGGATGTAGCCGCCCGGTCGCAGATGCTCGGCAAGCTTTTTCACGAACTCGGGCTGGATCAGCCGGCGCTTGTTGTGCCGCTTCTTGTGCCACGGGTCGGGAAAGAACACGTGCACGCCGGCCAGCGAATGGGGCTGCAGCATGTGGTCGAGCACGTCGACCGCATCGTGCGCGCAGATGCGGATGTTGGTGATCGACTGCTCGCCAATGCGCTTGAGCAGCGCACCCACGCCGGGCTCGTGCACTTCGCAGCAGAGAAAGTTGGTCTCGGGCATCACCGTGGCGATGTGCGCGGTGGCTTCGCCCATGCCAAAGCCGATCTCGAGCACGGTCGGCGCGGCGCGGCCGCCGAAAGCTGCGGTGAGGTCGAGCGGCTCTGGCTTGTAGGGAATGAGGAACAGCGGACCGAGTTCGGCAAAGGCGCGCGCCTGTCCGTCGGTGGTGCGGCCGGCGCGCTTCACGAAGCTCTTGAGGCGGCGGTGCAGCGGGTGCGGTTTGTTGTCGTCGTCGCCCGCGTCGTCGTCGCTGGGTGGAAGGTCGTGGGGCACGGTGTCGGAAGAGGTCATTACGGCCGCGAATTGTAGAGATGGCGCCATTCGGGCACCCAGCCGGCCAGTGCCGCGGCACACGTGCCCCCCTGCGCAGCGCCCAGGCCAAGCACGCGCGCCGCGGCATCGAGCGAGGCCAGTGCGGCATCGGGCGTTGCGGTATCGATGGAGGTCGCGCCATTCTGCTTGGAGAGCTTGTCGCCGTCGGCGCCGCGCACCAGCGGCGTGTGCAGGTAGCTGGGCGTGGGCAGCCCGAGCGCGCGCTGCAGCAGGATCTGGCGTGCCGTGTTGTCGACGAGGTCTTCGCCGCGCACGACGTCGGTCACGCCCTGTCCCGCGTCGTCGACCACCACCGCGAGCTGGTAGGCCCAGGGGCCGTCGGCACGGCGCAGCACGAAGTCGCCGACCTCGCGGCTGACGTGCTGGCATTGGCGGCCGAGGCGGCGGTCGCTCCAGCAGAGTTCGCCGCCCGGCAGCGCCGGCTGTGTCGATTCGAATTTTTCGGTGGCAAAGCGCCAAGCGCGCGCGGGCTTGCCGTGCAGGCCGTTGCGGCAGGTGCCGGGATAGACCCGTTCCCCGTGACGCGTGTGCGGCCGGCCAAGGCGCGCCAGCGCCTCGTCGATGTCCTTGCGCGAGCAGCCGCAGGGGTAGGCAAGGCCGAGGGCCTGCAGCCTGGCAAGCGCCGCGTCATAGCGGGCGGTGCGCTCTGTCTGCCACACCGGCGTTTCATCGGGGAGCAGGCCGCAGTCGGCCAGTTGCCGGAGGATGTGTTCGCCCATGCCGGGCAGGCAGCGTTCGGTGTCGGCGTCTTCGATGCGGATCAGCCAGCGCGCCTGCGGGCCGCGGGCGCGCACGTCGAGCCAGCTCGCAAGCGCGGCCACCAACGAGCCGGCATGCAGCGGGCCGGTGGGCGAGGGCGCGAAGCGGCCGGTCTCCCGCATCCCTGGTGGCTCAGGCCGCTGCCAGCGCCAGCGAAAGGCCCGAGAGGAAAGCGTCTTCGACCCGATGCCCGGTGCACCAGTCGCCGGCCACGCCGATGCGTGCCTTGGCGTCCCAGAGGTGGCTCTTGCCGACGGGAACCTGGGTCTGGGCTTCGGTCCAGCAGCGCGCCTGAGCGTGCGTGGGCGCGGCATGGATGCCGGTGATCTCGGCGAAGGCACGCAGCAGCTTGGCCTGGACGCGCGCTGCATCGTCGCGCAGGTGTTCCTGCGACCAGGCGGCGCTGGCCTGCAGCGTCCAGCGCTCGACGCGTTCGCGGCCGGGCTTGGACGACTCGCGCGCGAGCCACGCCACGCGGTGGTGAGTGCTGCGCGCGGCATTCCATTGCGGGCCCAGGTGCGACATGGTGGGCTGGTTGGCCTGTGGGAAGGCGATCATCAGCGTCCAGCACGGCGCGATGCGCACCGGCTCGATCTTCTGGCTGACGGACGCGGAGATCTTGCCGTCGCCCAGCAGCACGCGCGTGCGCGAAGGCGGCACGGCCAGCAGCACGCCGTCGAAGCCCGAGTACACGTGCTGCGAATCGCCTTCGCCCGCAGTGCGCAGCTGCCAGCGCTTGGCATCGAGCGCATCGGGTTCGATTTGCGTGACCTGCGTATTGGGCACCAGGCTGCCGCCGAGTGGTGCGGCCCAGTGGCCCACCAGTGCATCCATGCCGGGCTGGGCCACCCAGTGCGATTCGCGGCCGGGCAGGGCCGCCTCGGCCACGCGGCCATGCGCGTCCAGCACGCGCACGAGGTTGGCGCTCCATGGGCGGCAGAGATTGGGCGTGGCTTCCAGTGCCAACGCAAAGCGAGGGTCGCGCACGGTGAAATACTGCGCGCCGCTGTCGAAGCGGCCGAACGCGGTGTCGACGCTCGCCATGCGCCCGCCGGGCGTGGCTTCGCGTTCGAACACCGTGACCTTGTGGCCAGCCTGCACCAGGGTTCGGGCGCAGGCCACGCCGGCAATGCCGGCGCCGACGACGGCGTAGTGGCGTGGAGTGGCGGGCGTTCGGTGGCGGTCGGCCGCCTTTGCTGCCTTTGCCGTCTTTGCGGTTGCGCGAGTGGTCATGAGGGATCTTTTCTTGTGCGGGGGAGACGATGGATGTGTCCGGACTCTACAACGGTCTGGAAGAGGCGCTCCGGGGCGGCTGGGCTCAGCGCCCCCGGTGCCGCTCCAGCAGCGCGCGCCGCGTGGCCTCGTGCTCGAATTGCGCGAGCCACCATTCGAGCGCGCGGCCGGGCCCGCCCGCGCTGCGCACGCGCCACGCGCAGTGCATGGTCGCAAGCGGCGGCTGGCGTTCGGTCTTGCGTTCGACCAGGTGGCCGGCCTCGATGTAAGGCCGTGCCATGGGCTCGGGCAGAAAGCCGCCGCCCAGGCCGTGCAGTTGCGCCGCCAGCTTGGCATGCATGCTCGGCACCGTGAGCACGTCTTGTCCACCGACGAGATTGACCGTCATGCCCGGCCCGCTACGCACGGAATCTGCGGCCGCCACCGCGCGGTGCTGGCGCAGTACCGCATCGGTCAACGGCTCGGGCAGGCGCGCCAGCGGATGGTGCGGGGCCACGGCATAGACGAAACACAGCTCGCCGATGGGCCGGCTGCGGATGCCGGTAGCGGTGAAGGCCAGGCTCGCTGCGTCGAGCACGGCGCCCACGGCCAGGTCGGCCTCGCCGCTGGTCAGCGCCTCGATGGTGCCGAGCAGGGTTTCGTCGCGCAGCTTGAGCCGCGTGGGCGGGTCGAGCGCGAAGAAGGCGGTGGCCAGGTCGAGCAGCGGATCGCGTGCGATCACGCTGTCGACGGCAATGGTGAGCATCGGCTCCCAGCCGGTGGCCACGCGCTTCACGCGGTTGGCGACCGCATCGATCTCGCCCAGCAGCCGCGTTGACTCGCGCAGCAGTTCGGCACCGGCTTCGGTGATGCGGGCCTGGCGCGTGCTGCGGTCGAACAGCAGCACGTCGAGCGCGTCCTCGATCTGGCGCACGCGGTAGCTGAGCGCGCTGGGCACCAGGTTGAGCTCACGCGCCGCGCCCGCAAAGCTGCCGGTGCTGGCCACGGTCTGCAGCATGGCGAGCGCGTCGGGGGTCAGTACGTCTCTGGCGCTGGGCATGGCGATTCCACGGTTGTTTGATTGATCAAAAAATTTGAATGATGCCATCAAAACCCAGCGCTTTTGCAGCCGGGGTGCGGGCCTAAAGTTCTTCACATCCGCTGCGCATCCGGCGCGGCATACGAAGAAGGCCCGAGCATCCCCTCGGGGAAGGGCCAAGGAGTTCGACAATGTTGCAAGTCCGTAAATCACAGGAACGCGGTTATGCCGACCACGGCTGGCTGCGCTCGTTCCACAGCTTTTCTTTTGCCGGCTACTACGACCCGGCCTACATGGGTTTCGGCAACCTGCGGGTGATCAACGAAGACCGCGTGGCCGCGGGCGCCGGCTTCGGCACCCATGGCCACAAGGACATGGAAATCATCAGCTACGTGCTCTCGGGCGAACTGGCGCACAAGGACAGCATGGGCAATGTGGAATCCATTCCGCCGGGCGACGTGCAGCGCATGAGCGCGGGCCGCGGCGTGATGCACAGCGAGTTCAATCACAAGGCCGACGAGACCACGCACTTCCTGCAGATCTGGATCGAGCCGAACGTGCGCGGCATCGCGCCTGGCTATGAGCAGAAGAAATTCAGCGACGCTGAGAAGCGCGGCAAGCTCCGCCTGGTGGCCTCGCCCGACGGCGCCGACGGTTCGGTGACCGTGCATGCCGATGCGCGCCTTTTCGCGGGCTTGCTCGACGGCGACGAGAAGGCCAGCCTGGCGCTCGATCCCAAGCGCAAGAGCTACGTGCATCTGGTGCGCGGCGAACTCGAAGTCAATGGCCAGAAGCTCGCAGGCGGCGACGCCGCGATGCTCGAAGGCGAATCGCAGCTCACGCTCGGCGCCGGCAAGGATGCCGAAGTGCTGGTGTTCGACCTGGCCGCCTGATCCCCGCGCCGGGCGCACGCCGCCCGGCATCTGTCTTGCTTTCCCTGTTCTTTCATTCAATCAATCGATAACCAAGGAGTTACTTCATCATGGCAACCACCACTTTCAACGCAGCCGCAGCCACCACCCCCAATGCGGCACAGGACACTCTGTCCCTCGTCGGCCGCGTGCTGCTGGCACTCTTGTTCGTGCCGGCAGGCTTCAGCAAGCTCATGGGCTTTGCCGGGACCGTAGGGTATATCTCGTCCGTTGGCGCACCGCTGCCGCAGGTTGCGGCGGTCATTGCCATCATCGTGGAGCTGGGCCTGGGACTGATGCTGCTCGTCGGCTTCAAGACACGCTTTGCGGCCTTGGTGCTGGCAATCTTCACCGTGGTGGCATCGGTGCTGTTCCACAACTACTGGAGCATGCCCGCCGACAAGGCCTTCGTGAACCAGCTGATGTTCTTCAAGAACATTGCCGTCACCGGTGGCCTGCTCGCTTTCGTGGCCTTCGGTGCCGGCCGCTTCAGCATCGACAAGCGCTGATACCTTCCGTCGGTCACCCCACCTGACTTCTTTTTCAACCAGACTCAAAATAACTTCATGACCAAGATCGCAGTCGTTTTTCATTCGGGCTACGGCCATACGCAACGCATGGCCCAGGCCGTGGCAGAAGGTGCCAACGCAGAGCTGGTGCAGATCGATGCCGACGGCAACCTGCCCGCCGGCGGCTGGGAGCTACTGAATTCCGCCGACGCCATCATCATGGGCTCGCCCACCTACATGGGCAGCGTGAGCTGGCAGTTCAAGAAGTTCGCGGATGCGTCGTCCAAGGCCTGGTTCGCCCAAGCCTGGAAGGACAAGATGTTTGCCGGCTTCACCAACAGCGCATCGATGAACGGCGACAAGCTCTCGACCCTGCACTACCTGTTCACGCTCGCCATGCAGCAAGGCGGCGTCTGGGTTGGCACGGCCATCATGCCGAGCAACACCAAGGCGGCGCAGCGTAACGACATCAACTACGTGGCTTCGTTCAGCGGCGCCATGGCGCAGTCGCCCTCGGATGCCTCCCCGGCCGAAATGGCGCAGGGCGATCTCGACACCGCGCGCCTGTTCGGCGAGCGCGTGGCCAAGGCGTCGGCACGCTGGGCAGCCGGCAAGGCCTGAGGCATGATGCAGCATGGACTCGCTTCTATCGCTGCATCCCGCTGACAAGGACCTCGGCGGCGGCTTCAAGGTACGGCGCCTGCTGCCGGCCGCGAACCGCCGCTCCGTAGGGCCCTTCGTCTTCTTCGACCACTTCGGCCCGGCCACAGAGCAGCCCGGCGCCCAGCACGACGTGCGGCCGCATCCGCACATCGGCCTTTCCACCGTCACCTATCTTTTCGAGGGCGCGATGATGCATCGCGACAGCCTCGGCAGCGTGCAGGAGATCCTGCCCGGCGCCATCAACTGGATGACGGCGGGGCGCGGCATCGTGCATTCCGAGCGCAAGCCCGAGCGTCTCAAGGCCGACACCTATGTGAACCATGGCCTGCAGCTCTGGGCCGCCTTGCCGCAGGTGCATGAAGAAACCGACCCGAGCTTCGAGCACACGCCGGCCGGTGCCATTCCGGAACTGGTGGAGCAGGGCGTGGCGGTGCGCGTGCTGGTGGGCGAGGCTTTCGGAAAGCGCTCACCGGTCAAGACGCTGTCGCAAACGATCTACCTCGACATCGCATTGCCCGCGGGTGGGCGTTTCGAGCTGCCCGCACTGGCGCCAGAATTGGCCGTCTACACAGTGGATGCCGATGCGAGCGTCAATGGCGAGCCGATTCCCGCGCACACCATGGCGGTGCTGCCGGACGACGCGGGCGCAGTGCTCAGCTCGACGACCGCCGTGCGCCTGATGGTGATTGGCGGCGAGGCGCTCGACGGCCCGCGCTACATCACCTGGAATTTTGTTTCGAGCCGGCGCGATCGCATTCTCGAAGCCGGCTCCGACTGGGCTGCGCAGCGCATGGGCCATGTGCCCGGAGAGACCGAATTCATCCCGCTGCCGGGCAAGCCCTTCGGCGTGCGCGAGCCGGACGTGGGCACCACACCGGTCTGACGCGTCCGCGGCAAAGAACGCCTCGCGCCGCGAGGTTCAGTGCTTCAGCGCCAGGTCGGGATCTTCTGAGGCGCGTGCGCTGGCATCGGCCGCGCGTGCGCTCAGGTCGGGCGCCAGCGCGCGCCGGCCGTCGAACACGAAGCAGTCGCCGTGGTAGTGCGCACCGCCAACCTCTTCGAAATACTTCAGGATGCCGCCTTCGAGCTGCAGCACGTTCTCGACGCCTTCCTCGCGCATCAGGATGGCCGCCTTCTCGCAGCGGATGCCGCCGGTGCAGAAGCTCACAACCGTCTTGCCAGCAAAGTCTGCGCGATGCGCCTTCAGCGCGGGCGGGAATTCGGTGAATTTGCTGATGCGCCAGTCGATCGCGCCGTCGAAAGTGCCTTCGTCGACCTCGAAGGCATTGCGCGTGTCGAGCAGCGCGATCTCGCGGCCTTCATCGTCGTGCCCCTGGTCGAGCCAGCGCTTGAGGGTGGGGGCGTCCACACCCGGCGCTCTCCCGGCGGCCGGCTGGATGGCCGGGTGGTCCATGCGGATGATCTCGCGCTTGAGCTTCACCAGCATGCGGCGGAAGGGCTGCGCGGCGGACCAGCTTTCCTTGGTTTCGAGGTCGGCAAAGCGCGAATCGGCGCGGAGGCCCGCCACAAAGCTTCGGATGGCGTCGGGAAGGCCCGCCAGGAACAGGTTGATGCCCTCCGGCGCCAGCAGGATGGTGCCCATGAGGCCCAGGGCCTGGGCGCGCTCGCGCAGGTCTTCACGCAGCACGGGGCTGTCGTCGATGGCTACGAATTTGTAAGCCGCAATATTCAAAATCTCTTGCACGGGGCGCAATTGTAGGGATCGCCAACTCACATCGTGGGGTGCCGGTTTCTACAATAGGAGGATGTTTGTTCACCTGCGCCTGCACACCGAGTTTTCCGTCGTCGACGGCACCAACCGAATCGACGAAGTGGTCAAGGCGGCCGCTGCCGACAAGCAGCCCGCACTCGCTATCACCGACCTGAACAACCTGTTCGGCGCGGTCAAGTTCTACAAAGAGGGGCGAGGCAAGGGCGTCAAGCCGGTCATCGGCGCCGAGATTTTCATCGAGGGGCTGGGCAAGGAGCCCGGCGTGCTCACGCGCATCGTGCTGCTGGTGCAGAACATGGAAGGCTACCTGCACCTGTCGGAGCTGCTGGCGCGTGCCTGGACGCAGAACGTGGGCCGGGGCCAGTCGCAGGCGGCCTGCAAGCTCGAATGGCTCGAGGAACTGCAGGGCGGGCTGATCGCGCTTTCGGGCGCGCAGGCCGGCCCGTTGGGCGCGCCGCTGCTGCAGGGGCAGGAAGAACGCGCCGCCGAACTGGCGCTTCAGCTGGCGGGCATGTTCCCGCACCGTTTCTACATCGAGTTGCAACGCGCGGGACGCCCCGAAGACGAGCCGCATGTGGTTGCCGCCGTGAAGCTCGCAGCCCGGCTGCGCCTGCCGGTGGTCGCCACGCATCCGGTGCAGTTTGCCGAACGCCAGGACTACGAGGCACATGAGGCGCGCGTCTGCATCTCGGAAGGCGAAATCCTCGGCAACCCACGCCGCGTGCGCAAGTTCACCGAAGAGCAATATTTCAAGTCGAGCGCCGAGATGGAAGCGCTCTTTGCCGACGTGCCGAGCGCGCTCGCCAATACGGTCGAGATTGCCAAGCGCTGCAACCTGACGCTGGTGCTCGGCAAGCCGCAGCTGCCCGACTTTCCGACGCCCTTCGTCAGCGAAGGCGTTCGTATGCCGATTGACGAGTTTTTCCGCCAGGAGTCGTTTGAAGGTCTGGAAGCGCGTCTTGCGCATCTTTACCCCGACGTCGCCAAGCGCGATGCCGAGCGGCCGCGCTACGTAGAGCGGCTGGAGTTCGAGATCAACACTATCCTGAAGATGGGGTTCCCCGGCTACTTCCTGATCGTGGGCGACTTCATCAAATGGGCCAAGAACAACGGCTGTCCGGTGGGCCCGGGCCGGGGCTCGGGCGCGGGCTCGCTGGTGGCCTATGCGCTGAAGATCACCGACCTCGATCCGCTCGAGTACAAGCTGCTGTTCGAACGGTTCCTGAATCCCGAGCGTGTCTCGATGCCCGACTTCGACATCGACTTTTGCCAGGGCAACCGCGACCGCGTGATCGACTACGTGAAGGACAAGTACGGCCGCGACGCGGTGAGCCAGATCGCCACCTTCGGAACCATGGCCGCGCGCGCCGCCATTCGCGACGTGGGCCGCGTGCTGGACATGAGCTACATGTTCTGCGATGGCATCAGCAAGTTGATTCCGAACAAGCCGGGCCAGCCGGTGACGATCCAATACCCGCCGAATCCGAAAGTGGAAGGCGACAAGAACAACTACGCCATCGAGATGGAGCCGCAGCTTGCGGCGCGCATCGAGAAGGAAGAAGAAGTGCGCATGCTGGTCGAGCTGGCGCAAAAGCTCGAAGGCATGACCCGCAACATCGGCATGCATGCGGGCGGCGTGCTGATTGCGCCCGGCAAGCTCACCGATTTCTGCCCGCTCTACCAGCAGCCCGGCAGCGACTCGGCCGTGAGCCAGTACGACAAGGACGACGTGGAGGCCATCGGCCTCGTGAAGTTCGACTTTCTGGGTCTCGCGACGCTCACCATCCTCGAGATTGCGAAAGAGTTCATCGTCAAGCGCCACAAGGGCCAGGAGAACTTCGCGTACGAGAACATCAAGCTGGACGATCGCGAGACCTACAAGCTGTTTTCCGAGGGCAAGACGGAGGCGGTGTTCCAGTTTGAAAGCCGCGGCATGCAGGGCATGCTGAAGGACGCACGGCCCACGCGCCTGGAAGACCTGATTGCGCTCAACGCGCTGTACCGTCCGGGCCCGATGGACCTGATTCCGAGCTTCGTGGCGCGCAAGCACGGCCGCGAAGAGGTGGAGTATCCGCACCCGGCCGTGGCCGAGATGCTGTCGGAGACCTACGGGATCATGGTCTACCAGGAGCAGGTGATGCAGACCGCGCAGATCCTGGGCGGCTACTCGCTCGGCGGCGCCGACCTGCTGCGCCGCGCAATGGGCAAGAAGAAGCTCGAGGAGATGGCCGAGCACCGCGAGAAATTCCGCGCGGGTGCACTCTCGACACACGGCATTCCCCAGGACAAGGCCGACGAGATCTTCGACTTGATGGAGAAGTTCGCGGGCTACGGCTTCAACAAGTCGCACGCCGCCGCGTACTCGCTGCTGGCGTACCACACCGGTTGGCTCAAGGTTCACTACACGGCCGAGTTCTTCTGCGCCAACATGACCGTGGAAATGGACGACACCGACAAGCTCAAGGTGTTGTTCGAAGACGCGCAGAAAAATTTCGGCATCACCTTCGAGCCGCCGGACGTGAACCGCGGCAACTACCGCTTCGAGCCCGTCACCGACAAGGTGATTCGCTACGGCCTGGGCGCCGTCAAGGGCACCGGCCAGCTGGCGGTCGAAGCCATCGTTCGGGCGCGCGAAGAAGGCGGGCCGTTCAAGAGCCTGTTCGACTTCTGTGTGCGCATCGATCGCCAGCGCATCAACAAGCGCACGGTCGAAGCGCTCATCAAGGCCGGCGCCTTCGATGCGATCCAGCAGAACCGCGCATCGCTGATCGCTTCGGTCGACCGCGCCTTCGAGTTCGCGTCGGCCACCGAGGCCAATGCGGCGCAGGTCGACATCTTCGGCGACAGCGAGCACGGCTCGGCCACGCAGGAGCCCGAGCTGGTCGACGCCACGCCCTGGGGCGTGAAGGAGCGGCTCACCTACGAGAAAACGGCCGTGGGCTTCTATCTCTCGGGCCATCTGTTCGACGAGGTTTCGCACGAGGTGCGGCGTTTTTGCAAGCGCGAGATCGGCGACCTGATGGACACTCGCGAGCAGCAGGTGATCGCGGGCATCGTGAGCGATTTCCGCGTGATCAACGGCCAGCGCGGGCGCCTGGCGATCTTCAAGCTGGACGACAAGTCGGACTCGATCGACGCCACCGCCGACGAGGCGCTGATCAACGCGAACCGCAACACCTTGAAGGACGACGAACTGGTGATCGTGAGCGGCCGGCTGCAGCCGGGGCGCGGCGGTTTCGAGGCACGCTTTCAGGTGCAGCAGGTGTGGGACCTGGCCACGGCGCGCTGTCGCTTCGGCAAGTTCCTGCGGGTAGCCGTGAACGGCAAGGCGCCCGACATCGCCCGCCTGGTGAAAGACTTTCCTCCGCGCACCGAGCAAAGCGAGCATGGCGACCTGGTGCAGGGGCTACCGGTGCGTCTCTCGATGGCGCGCGGTGGTGCGCAGGTCGAACTGCAACTTGGCGAGCGCGCCAAGTTCTTCCCGACCGACGCAGCGCTCGCGAGCTGGACGGCGCAGGCGGAAGCTGGAAAAGCCTCGGTGGTTTACGAATAAAGAGGCAAGCAAGGCGCGCGGTTGCGTAGCATCCGCGCGCGCTCGCAGGCCAAACTCGACCTCAAACGGCTGCGCCTGGTGCGCTGGCCGCAGTGGTGGCAGCGAGTTCGCCCGCCTTGTCTCCCTTCTTGCGCAGAGCCAGTTCGATTTGTTCGAGCACGGCCTCCGGCGCATGCAGCCAATCCTTGGCGAGCACCTGCACCACCTGCCAGCCGAACGCATCGAGCGCGCGCGGACGCGAGACATAGCGTTCGAGCACGTTGCGGTTCTCGTAATGCGTGGCGGTGTCCACGAGGATGCCCAGTGCATAGTGGCCGGCCTCGGGCGCGCGTAGCGCAAGGTCGCAGCGGAAGCGCGACTGGCCCACCTGTTCATCGATTTCGTGGCCTCGCCCACGCAGCGCGGCCGCGAGCTGCGCTGTCACCTCGTCGGCACGCGCCTGCTGGGCGCTGCTGGCCCGCGTGAGCGGGTTCATGCCTTCGAGCACGCGCCGCGCGGTGGCCGAGTCGCCGCGCGACAGGCACTCCGCATAGCGCAGAAACTGCTTGAGGGCCGCGGCGCCTTCGTTGTGATCGTTGGTGATCGCCTCGTGGCGAATGGTCGAGACCACCGCCATGTGATGCCGTGCGCGGCTGAAGATCACGTTGAGCCGCTTTTCTCCGCCGCGCTGGTTGATCGGGCCGAAATTCATCAGCATGCGGCCGTCGGGGTTCGGGCCATAGCAGATGCTGAGAATGATGATGTCGCGCTCGTCGCCCTGCACGTTCTCCAGGTTCTTGATGAAGAGACCGCAGAACTGGTCGTCTTCCTCGCGCACGTACTCGGCCTCGAGCCGCGCGGCGAAGTCGCTGTCGGTGGCGCCCAGCGCATCGAGCTCGGCCTCGATTTCGGTCTGCTGCGCTTCCGAGAACGCGACGATGCCGAGGCTGCGCCCGGTCTCGCGCTTGAGCAGTTCGCGCACCAGTTGCGCAATGTGGCGTGCCTCGCCGTCATTGATGCGGTTTTCGTAGACCGCATCGGTCACGCGGTGGAAGCTGATGGCGCGCGAGAGCAGGGCATCGACCTGCGCGGCCACCGATTCGTCAGTCGGGTTGCGCGACTGCACGAGGATCTCGTCGCGCGCGGCCGCGGGCAGGCTGCGGTCCGGAATGGTGAACAGGTTGCCCGCGTAGAAGGCCGCGTTCGAAAAGCCGATGAGCGACTCGTAGCGGCTGCGATAGTGCCAGGCGAGCAGGGTGGCCGGCAGGTTGCGCGCGCCCTGGTTCAACAGGCTGTCGGCATCGAGCACCACGGCGATGCGGTCGCCCTCGTCCTCGACCGACACTGTGTCGTCCTCCGGATCGCGGCCTGAGGAGAAGAAGCTCGTCGGCGGGAGCTGCATCTCGTCGCCCACCACGATGATCTGCGGCGCGCGGTAGAGCGCGGGCACGGCTTCTTCCACCGGAATCTGGCTCGCCTCGTCGAAGATCACCACGTCGAACAGATCGGCGGCGAGCGGCAGCGTGTCCGACACCGAGAGCGGGCTCATGAGCCAGATCGGCTTCATGTCGCGCACGACTTGCCCGGTGTCGCCGGAGGCGAGTTCGCGGATGGCTTTGTAGCGCATGGTCTTGCCGAACTCGTGTTCGAGTTCGCGCCGGCCTGCGTTGTAGCTCTTCTTGAAGAGCTTGCCGCCGGTGTCGAGCTGGCTCGCGGGCAGGGCGCTCTTTTGCACATGGTCGCGAAAGCGCTGGCGCACCGCGGCGGCAAGGGTGCGGGCGTTGCGGTCGAGCAGCTTGCGCTCTCCTTCGGCGAGGCGCTGGGCATGGCGGGCGAGCGCGGCGCTGTCGAAGCGCGGCAGCCAGCGCTCGGTGCGGTAGACGCGTTCCAGGCCTTCGCGGGCCACGGCGTATTCGATGGCGTCTGGCAAGAGCGGCAGCGTGCGCAGGGCCTTGGCCAGGGCGGGGTCGGCATCGGCCAGTTCCTGCAGGTGGGGCAGCACGGTGGGCAGGGTGTCGGCCTGCTCGCGCAGCGTGCGGGCCAGTTCTTCGAGCGATGACAGCGGCTGTGCGGCGGGGTCGTCCAGCAGGTCGCGCCACAGCGCATCGAGTGCGTCGGTGCGCTCGCCGAGCGCGGCCAGTCGTTCGACGTTGCGACTCGCGCCGGCCTCGGTGCGCAGATGCGCCTGGAAGGCCGCGCGCACGCCGTTGCCGGTGGCATCGCCGCGGCGCAGGGCATCGAGCTGCTGCACGAAATCGTCGGGGTCGGTGCAGCCGTAGGTGGCCTCGATCTGCGTCGCCTGTTTGCCGATGGCTGCCCGGGCCGTGTGCTCGGCCAGGAGTTCTTCGAGCACCTGACTCGGCTGCGGGCGCACCGCATGCTTGGTGAAGTCGTAGCGGCGCTTGAGTTCGCCCGATAGCCGCCACCACGAAGGCTGGACCCAGCGGAGCAAGGAGCCTTGCTGCGCCTTGGCCTGGGCGAGGCCTGCTTCGGTGTCGCCCGGCGAGAGCTTGTCGCGCCAGTGGCTCGTGCGCTCCAGCGCTTCCTTGAGTACCTGCTGCAATGCGCGGCGCTGCGTCATCGCCTCGCCGAACGCGAGGCTCGTCGGGTGCGCGGTGTCGAGTAGCGAGAGATGCCCGCGCGCGGCCAGCGCGGCGACGCGGCGCGCATCGGCCACCACTGCCAGTGCATCGCCCCAGAGGGTGCGCACGTCGGTCAGCGGCGGCCATGCGTCGATCAACGCATCGCGATGTGGGCCGATCTGCTCGGCCGCACGGTCGCTGAGTTCGACCAATCGCGCGAGCGGCCGCTCCTGCCGCAGCAATACGGGTGCAAGTTGCGCGAACGCATGCTGTGCGAGGTACGGCACGCCGAGGCTTTCGGTGACTGCGAGATGCAGGCGTGCGACCAGATCCTCATGCCGGCGCCATGCCGCGAAGGCCGGCAGCGCTTCGGCTTGCAGCGGCGTGAGCGCGGGGTCGTGCGGCTTGAGCGCGATCAGCCGCGCCATCAGCGTACGCACTGTCACGGCCAGGTGTTCGGGGGCTTCGCGCATCGCGGCATCGAACCGCTCCAGCGCCTTCAGGTCGGCGTCCATGGTGTCGACGAGCTGCGTGCGCTCGCGGGTCTCGGCCTCCAGCTCCTCGGGCGCTGCGAGCCAGTGCTCGTAGGTCTTCTTGAGGTTCTGCACGAAGGCCTTCTTGTCGCCCTGCGAGTCGTGGATCATGCAGCAGAGCTCGTCCAGCCCCTGCTGCCGCAGCCGGTGGAACACCACGTCGATGGCGGCGCGCTTCTCGCAGACGAAGAGCACGCGCTGGCCGCGGCCCACGTAGTCGGCGATGAGGTTGGTGATGGTCTGCGACTTCCCGGTGCCGGGCGGTCCCTGGATGATGTAGCTGGTGCCGGTACGTGCCAGCGCCACGGCGGCAGTCTGCGTGGCGTCGGCCTGCACCACGGGCCATTGGTCGGCCAGCGGCAGCGCGGCCGGCGGTTCGGCATCGACCTGGCGCGGCTGCAGCGAGAACACGCTGTCGAAGGCCTCGCTCGCGATTTCGGTTTCGCTCAGCGCCGAATAGTCGCGCACCAGGGACATCTTGCGATGGTTGAAGTTGCCGAGCGTCACCGAGGTGAGGTCGACGTCCCACTGGTAGGGGTTGCCGGTGCTTTCGCGCAGCGTGAAAGTCTCGCGCTGGGTCTGGGCTGAGGTGGAGGCCATCTGCGGTGCGCGCGGCACGGGCCGGGCGCCGACCGCATCGCGCAACGGCAGCGGAACTGGCCGCACCTTCGCGTGAAAGAGCTGAAGGCCGAGTGGGCGGAAGTCGTCGCGCGCGTAGCTGAAATCCTGCGCCGCGACGGGTTGCGCACCGGGGTTGCGCACACGGGCACGGCGCTTGAACTGTTCGAGCCGCTGGCGGGCACGCTGATGAATCAGTTCGATTTCGGGCTGCTTCACGAGCCGCAGCTGCACGCCGGGCTCGCTGGCCGCGATCTGTGCGGCGAGCTGGGCATGGAACTGCTCGATGGTGGTTTCGCGCAGATCCACCGTCTCGGGCAGCACGATGCCGTAGAGCTGGCGCAGGTGGTGCCGCAGCGTCGGGTTGACCTGGGCTTCGCTCGAGGCGGCTTCAAGCAGGTACTGGTCTTTCACGCCCTTCTTGCGCGTGAGTTCGACCGACAGCATCAGGAGCGGCGACGCGATGCGCTCGGCCCGCTCGGTTTCTCCTTCCTTCAGGTTGTGCCAGCGCAGGAAGGCGATCACCAGCGACAGCTGCGAGAAGCCGTATTCGGAGCGGTCGCGTCGCGCCTCCTGCAGGATGCGGTCGAGCGCGCCCGGCAGGTAGGGCTGGTCTTCGAAGCGCAGCCAGCGCGCGAGCGTCACGGGGTCGCAGGTGGCGATGTCGCTCGCAAAGCGGCCGTCCCACACGCAGAGCTGGTCGACGCGGATGTTCTTGATGTCGACCACCAGCGGCACGCTCGCCACCGTGAGGTTCACGTGCGTCTGGCTGGGTTTGAAATGCAGCAGGCGGTTGCGTCGCGAGAGGTCGAAGAGGCGGTCGCGCAGGTGCAGGCGGATTGCTTGGCGGCGCTGGCCCGCGCCGTCCCTGGCGGGCGCGATGCGGTCGAGGCCGAGGTCCAGGGGCTGGTCGCGGTAGGTTTCGAGCCGGCGAATCACCGAGGGCAGGTCGCGCGCGCGTTCGTGGCGGTCGAGCGCGGTCATCTCGCCGATCACCGCAGCCACCACGGGGTGCAGGCGGCGGTTGAGTGCGAACAGGTTGCCGCGGCTCGCGACGAAGCGGCCGAGCTCCTCGGTGTCGGTGAAGTCGAGCCCGCACGAGAGGCTGGCGAGCACCTGGCCCAGGCAGAGGATGTCGGTCAGCGCGTCGTGATGCCCGAAGCGCAACTCCCATGCGGTGTAGCCGGGCAGGTACACGGGGCGCGTCGGCAGGGCATCGGGCGAGGCGTCGGCCATGAGCGCAAGGTTTTCGACCGACACGCCTTCGTCGGCATCGAGCGTCACGCGGTGTTCGCCGACCACGCGCAGCACGGAAGCCGCGGGCTGTTCGAGCGGTGCGATGGCTTCGCGGTTCTGGCGCGGCTCTGCGCCTGTGGGCTGTGCGAGCGCGAGAGCGGGCGTGTCGTCGACACGGTAGGCGAATACGCTTCCGAGCGCGGCGACCTTGCCTTGCTCGTGCAAGGCGGACACCTCGCGCAGCAGCGGCAGCACGAGGCTCAGCACGTCGTCGGTCTGCAGGCCACCGTGGGCGTCGCCGGTGTCCAGCAGCTGCTGAATGGGAGAGGTGGCGGGTGTCGTCATGCGGATGCGCCCTGAAGATGTTGGGCCGCTGCCTTTTCAAGCAGGGTGGCGGCATCGCGCTTCACGCGGGTCAGGCTGCGCTTGGGAAAGCGTATGTCTTTCACGACGCGCTGTTCGAGCTGGTCGGCGCAGCCCATGGCTTCGGCAAGACCGAGCGCGGCGGCGAGCGTGATGTCGTCGAGGTCGGGGTCGGCCGCGACGAAATCGACCAGCACGCTGGCCAGGTAGTCGTGCACGCCAGCCGGCACCGGCGCGGGCGGCGGCATGGTCGCCGAGGGCGGCGCGAAGTTCGGGAAGAAGCGGCGCGCGTGGGCCAGCAGCGATTCGGACTGCAGGAACGGGCGTTGCAGCAACTGGGCGATGGTCTCGCGCGTCAGTGCATTGGCGCGCTGCTGGCCGAGCAGGTCGAGCGTGGCGATGTCCAGCGGGCCTTCGAGCGCGCCCGCCAGCCATTCGTCGGCTTCGGGCTGGCGCTCGGTCCACAGGCGCAGCGCCCGCGCCCGCACGAACACCTCGGGGTGACTGGTACCGCGCGTCTGGAGTTCGGGCTCGGCGCAGATCTCGTCGGCCTGCCGCAGGTAGCTTGCCGCATTGACCTGCGCGAGGCCGGTCTGTACCTTGACGAGCGCGGTGACCGCGGGTTCGAGCGCTTCGCAGGCGATGCAGGCACCGCGGTCGGCAAAAGCCTCGGTGTAGAGCCCGTAGCGGCGCGCCGCATGCAGAAGGCTCGCGTCGGCGCGGGAGTCGGCCGCCGCGGCCTGCAGGATGCGGTCGACCACGTGGTACTTGCCGCCGTCGCGCTCCCACAGCAGGTAGTGCGCGAGTTCGTGGCCGAGCACGGCCTGCAGCTCGGGGCCCTGGAGGCGTTCCAGCAGCGGGCCCGAGAGCACGATGTGCGCCTCGCCGGGCAGGAAGTAGAGCGTGGCGTTCATCGTGCCGTCGCCCGCCTGGTAAAGCGTGACGCGTGCCGTGATGCCCATGCGCTGCGCGGCCGCGGTGCAATGCGCGTGCAGATCGGGGTGGGCATCGGCATCGAGCCGGTACGAATTGCGCAGCAGGTCGGCGCGCACTGCCGCGGCATGCTCCTCGCGCGCTTCAGCCGAGGCAGTCCAGCGCCAGACCTCGGGCTCGTTCGCTTGCAGATGGGCGGCAAGTGCTTGCTGGTAGGGGAGCGGGGTCAGGTCTTCGAGGCGAACGGCGGGAGTGGTTTCGACCATGTCAGGAGCGCCAGGCAATGAGTTGCCGACGATCCTAAACGAGCGGCTGTGCTCAGTGCGCCATCGGCGCGACGGCCAAATCGGGCATCACGTTCATGATGCGCAGCGTCTGCTGCACCACCTGGCTGAACACCGGCGCCGCCACCAGACCGCCAAAGTACTTGCCGGCGCTCGGTTCGTCGACCATCACCGCGACGATGATGCGCGGCTTGTCGATCGGCGACATGCCCGTGTACCAGGCGCGGTACTTGTTGCCGGCGTAACCCTTGCCGACCTGCTTGTGCGCGGTGCCGGTCTTGCCGCCCACCGAATAGCCCTCGGTCTGTGCCAGAGGCGCGGTGCCGCCGGGCGCAGCCGCCATGTGCATCATCTGGCGCACTTCGCTCGCCACCAGCGGCGAGAACACCTGCACGCCGGCCGGCTGCTCGCCGTTGTTCTTCAGCAGGTTCACAGGGATCACCTCGCCGTTGTGAGCGAAGGCGGTGTATGCATGCGCAATCTGGAACAGCGAGGCCGAAAGGCCGTAGCCGTAGGACATGGTGGCCTGCTCGATCGGGCGCCATGACTTCCATGGCCGCAGCCGCCCCGTCACCGCACCGGGGAAGGGCGTCTGCGGCTTCTGCCCGAGGCCGACGGCCGTGAGCGAGTTCCACATTTCCTCGGCCGTCATGCGTTGCGATATCTTGGTCGCCCCCACGTTGCTCGACTTCTGGATCACACCCTCGACCGTGAGCACGCCGAAGTTCTCGTCGTCATGGATGGTCGCGCCCGACACCGTGATGCGTCCCGGATTGGTGTCGATGATGGTCTTGGGCGTGACGCGGCCCAGTTGCAGCGCGGTGGCGATGGTGATCGGCTTCATCGTCGAGCCGGGCTCGAACACGTCGGTCATCGCGCGATTGCGCAGCTGCTCGCCGGCGAGATTGCGGCGGTCGTTGGGGTCGTAGCTCGGGTAGTTGGCCATGGCCAGCAGTTCGCCCGTCTGTGCATCGACCACCACCACGCTGCCGGCATGCGCCTTGTTGGCGATGACGGCATCGCGGATCTTCTCGTAGGCGAAGAACTGCACGCGGTCGTCGATGCTCAGCTGGACGTCGTGGCCATCGGTCGGCGGCACTTGGTCCTCGGTGTCCTCGACGATGTGCCCCAGCCGGTCCTTGATGACGTGGCGCGAGCCGGATGTGCCGGCCAGTTCGTGGTTGAAGGCAAGTTCCACGCCTTCCTGCCCGGTGTCCTCCACGTTGGTGAAGCCGGCCAGGTGCGCCGCCGCTTCGCCCTCGGGGTACTGGCGGCGGTAGTCGAGTCGCAGGTAGATGCCCTTGATGCCGAGCGCCGCGATCTCCCGCCCGACCGACGGGTCGACCTGGCGCTTGATCCAGACGAAGCTCTTGTCCTCATCTTCGAGCTTCTTGTCGAATTCCTTCTGCGGCATGCCAAGCAAACTCGCCGCCTGCTTGAGCTTGGCCTGCACCGCCGGGTCGTCGCGCTCGATGTCCTCGGGAATGGCCCAGATGCTGGGCGCGGGAACGTCGGAGGCGAGGATCATCCCATTGCGGTCGAGGATGCGGCCGCGGTTCGCAGGCAGTTCCAGCGTGCGCAGGTAGCGCACATCGCCCTGGTGCTGGAAGAAGTCGTTGTCGAAGATCTCAATGTAGGCCGCACGGCCCGCCAGCAGCACGAAGCCGAAGGCAATGCTGGCGACGATGAACTTGCTGCGCCACACGGGCGTGGGACTGGCAAGCAGCGGACTGCTGCCGTAGCGGATGCGGCCGTTGGGTTTCATCTTGTGCGGGCATGGCACCCGGCTGTTGTTGTCCGCGGGTAGACAACGGGGCATCGGACGAGTTCCGGGCGGTGGTCCGAAACCGCCCGGAATCGATGCGCAAATCGATGCTGCGCCGTCAGCGCTTGGGTCGCAGCGAGACGATCAGCGACGGGAAGATGCGCCCGTCGGTGTCGCGCGGCAGCTTGTCGGTCTTGTGCAGGCCGCGTTCCGCGGCTTCGTCCCAGGCAGGGAGCCCACTCGACTTGGTGAGCTTGACGCCGACGATGGTGCCGTCGGGCGCGAGATTCACTTCGAATTCTGCCGCGGGGTTGCCGTTCACCGTCTCCGCATCGGGGAAGGTGATGTTCGGCCGCACTGCGGCGGCAATGCGTCCCGCGTAGCCGCTCGACGGCCCGGACGAACGCAGCGCCGTGCCCTTGGAGTCGTCGCTGCCGCTCGCACCGGCCAGGCCCTGCATGCGCTTGAGCGTTGCGGCGCGGTCGGCAGCCGCCTGCTTGGCGGCAGCTTCCTGCTGCTTCTTCGCTTCGGCCTGCTTGGCCTCGGCTTCCTGCTGCTTCTTCTGCTGCTCGGCCAGCTTTTGCTGCTGGACCTTCTTGCGCTCGGCTTCGTCCTCGGCGCGCTGCTTGGCCTCGAGCTCTTTCTTGCGCTGCTGTTGCTGGCGCTCGAGCTCGCGCTCCTTCTGTTCTTTTTCTTCCTTGAGCTTCTTCTCGCGCTCCAGGGCGATGTCGGGGGCGCGCGGCGGTGGTGCGGGCTCCGGGGCCTTCACCTGCGGCGGTGGCGGCGGCGGTGGCGGTGCGGGCGCAGGCGGCGGTGGTGCGGGGGCGGGCGTGGGCGCTTGCGGTGCGGACAGGCGCGGCGCAGCCTGCTGCACCGTGGAAGACCACAGCTCCGCATCGACCGCGCCGTCGTCAGCCTCGCTGCGCCAGCGCACTCCCCACGTCAGCGCCGCGATCAGGAGCGCATGCGCGACCAGTGCGAGCATCACCGCGCGCGGCGTGCCGCGCTGCGGCGGTGGTGCGAACTCGGGGCGATCCAGGGCGAGCGACATGCCTTATTTGCCGCCCGTGGTGGTGACGGACAGGCCCACGCGCTCGATGCCGCTGCGCTTGAGCTGGTTCATCGCCTTCACGACGGTTTCGTACTTGACGGACTTGTCGGCGCTGATGACCACGGGGCGCTGGTCGTCGCCGCCCTGGGCGGTCTTGGCCGCGGAGCCGATCTGGGTCATGGGAATCGACGCGCCGCCGCTGCCGGTGGACGGGTCTTTCTTGATCTGCACTTCGTCATCGCTTTTGATCACGATCTCGATCGGCTTGTCGGGCTGCTTGTTGGCACGGTCGACCGAGGGCAAGTTGATCACGCTCGGCGTGATGAGCGGCGCCGTGACCATGAAGATGATCAACAGCACCAGCATCACGTCGATGAACGGGACCATGTTGATCTCGTTGATCGTGCGGCGGCCTCGGCCCCGGGATGAAACGGCGGGCATGCGCTGGGCCTCCGTTCAGCGGTTGGCCGGAGCCGCCGAAGTTGCCGACGCCACCGCGGCCGGGTTGGCCGAGAGGTTGCGCTGCAGGATGTTGGAGAACTCCTCGATGTAGGTCTCCAGGGCAATCGCGATCTTGTCGATCTCGCGTGCGAAGCGGTTGTAGCCCACCACGGCCGGAATGGCGGCGAACAGGCCGATGGCGGTGGCCACCAGCGCTTCGGCGATGCCGGGCGCCACGGTGGCCAGCGTCACTTGCGCGAGTGCGGCCAGGCCGGTGAAGGCATGCATGATCCCCCAGACCGTGCCGAAGAGGCCGACGTAGGGCGACACCGAACCGACGGTGGCGAGGAACGACAGGTTCTGCTCGGCCGCATCGAGTTCGCGCTGGAAGCTCGCGCGCATGGCGCGGCGGGCGCCATCGAGCAGCGTGGGAGCATCGCTTACGTGGCGCTCGCGCAGCTTCTGATATTCGCGCATGCCCGACGCGAAGATGCGCTCCATGGGGCCGGCGAACTTGGCGTTCTGCGCGGCCGAGGCAAACAGCTCGTTCAGGCTGGTGCCCGACCAGAACTCGCGCTCGAAGTCGTCGTTGAGCGCGCGCATGCGGCGCAGGGCAAAGTACTTGCGGATGATCGCGGCCCAGCTAGCGATCGAGACGATCACGAGCAGCAGCACGACCAGTTGCACCACGAAGCTCGCATGGAGCAGGAGATTGATGATGGAGAGGTCTTGATTCATGGCTTGAAAGGTTGAGTCATGGAGCCGCCGCAGCGCTCGAGGGTTCCCGAAACTTGGCTCGGTATGCGCGCGGGGCGCAAGGTGGAGGCATCCACCCAGCCGATGCGGATCGTGCCTTCGCACAATAGGACGGGCGCCGAAGCTCCCGTTCGCTCTTGCTCTGTTTTTGATAGCACGCGTTGACCGATTATCAACGACGCGGTGCCCAGTTGTTGAAGATCGGCTGTAACGAGCAGTTCGTCGTCCAGGCGGGAAGGGCGATGATATTTGAGCTGCGTTTCGCTCACCACGAACTGGCCGCCGGTTTCCTCGCGCAGCTTTCGCTGCTCCACGCCCAGCGAGCGCAGCCATTCGGTGCGGCCGCGTTCCATGAACTTGAGGTAGTTGGCGTAGAACACGATGCCACCGGCGTCGGTGTCTTCCCAGTAGACGCGGATCGGAAACGCGTAGCTCATCGGGCGGGGTTCGCGATCATGGCCCGCAGGCGTTCGACGGATTCCTGCAGGTGCGCCATCGAACTGGCGGTGGAGAAGCGCACGAACTTGGCCGTTTCGGCAGTGCCGAAATCGCGGCCGGGTGTCACGGCGACGTGGGCGCGCTTCATGGTTTCGAAAGCGAAATCCCAGCTGCCCGAAATGCCCAGCTTCTCGGCGACGCGGGTGCAATCGGCCCAGGCATAGAAGGCACCGTCGGGCACCACGGGCACGTCGAGGCCAATAGCGTTGAGTTGCGGAATGAACCAGTCGCGCCTCGCCTTGAATTCAGCGCGGCGGCGTTCGTACTCGGCAATGCTTGGTTCTTCGAAGCAGGCCAGCGCCGCGTATTGCGACACGGTGCTGGGGCAGATGAAGAGGTTCTGCGCAAGCCGCTCGATCACGGGCACCAGCGCTTCGGGCACCACCAGCCAGCCCAGGCGCCAGCCGGTCATGTTGAAGTACTTGCTGAAGCTGTTGATGCTGATGACGTTGTCGTCGATGCCCAGCGCCGTCTGGCCGAACGCGTCGTCATACGAGAGACCGAGATAGATCTCGTCGATCAGCGTGATGCCGCCACGCTGCGACACCACCTCGTGGATGCGGCGCAACTCGTCGGGCGCAATCGAGGTGCCGGTCGGGTTGGAGGGCGAGGCGAGCAGCACGCCGCGTGTCTTGTCGGTCCAGGCGGCTTCCACCTTGGCAGCGGTGAGCTGGAAGCGCTCTTCGGCCGTGGTCGGTATCAGCACGGCCTTGCCGTCCGCGGCGCTCACGAAGTGGCGGTTGCACGGATAGCTCGGGTCGGGCAGCAGGATCTCGTCGCCGGATTCGATCAGCGCGAGGCAGGCCAGCTGCAGTGCAGCCGAAGCCCCCGCGGTCACCACGATGCGGCGGGCCGGCACGTCGACGCCGAACCGCTGCGCGTACCAGCCGCTGATGCGCTCGCGCAGCAGGTCGAGGCCGGTGGCCTGGGTGTACTGAGTGGCACCGGCGCGCACGGCTCGCGCGGCGGCTTCCTGCACCAGCGGCGGCGCGGTGAAGTCGGGCTCGCCGATGTTCAGGAAGATCATGGGCCGGTCGGTGTGGGCCACTTCGCGCGCGAGCACGCCGGCCGCCTTGGCGACCTCCATCACATAGAAGGGTTCGATGCGCTGTGCGCGCGCCGAAATTCTCACGTCCTGGCCTTGCCTGTGGCGCGATCGGCCTCGACTTCCGTGGCGCGCAGCTGCGGCGCCAGGCCGTTGAGCACGGCATTGACGTACTTGTGACCGTCGGTGCCACCGAATTCCTTGGCAAGCTCGATGCATTCATTCAGCACCACACGCCATGGCACGTCCAGGCAATGCTGAAACTCGTACACGCCGATCCACATCACGGCATGCTCGATGGGCGAGATCTCTTCGAACTTGCGGTCCAGCAGCGGCCGGATCAGCGCGTCGAGCTGCTCGGCGCCTTCGATGGAGCCGTGCAGCAGCGCGTCGTAGTGCGCGGCGTCGGCCTTGTGAAAGCCCGCGAGGTCGCGCGTGAAGTGATCGATATCGGTCGGGTCGTTGCGGCCAACCAGGTGCTGGTAGAGCGCCTGCAGCGCGAACTCGCGCGCGCGGCTGCGGTTCGACTTGGCCGAAGCCTTGCGCGCGCCGGTGCTGGTGAGTCCCGTGCGCGCCTGGCGGGGCTTGGCGCCTGCTGTCTTGTTGTTGTCTTCGGTCATTTGAGGGAGGCCAGCAATTGCGCCATCTCGACAGCCACCTGGGCCGCATCACGGCCCTTGTCGGTCTGGCGTGCAATGGCTTGCTCCATGTTTTCGGTCGTGAGGATCGCGTTGGCGATGGGAAGGCGGTGGTCGAGCGCGACGCGGCTCACGCTCGCGCCCGATTCGTTGGCCACCAGTTCGAAGTGGTAGGTCTCGCCGCGGATGATGCAGCCCAGCGCCACCAGCGCGTGGTAGCCGCCGCGCACGGCCATCGCTTGTAGGGCCACTGGCACTTCGAGCGCGCCGGGAACCTGCACATGGTGGATGTCGTCCGCAGCCACGCCGAGTTTCTCGAGCTCGGCGAGGCAGGCCGCGGCCAGCGCGTCGGTGATGTCGGCGTTGAAGCGTGCTTGCACGATACCGATGCGCAGCCCTTTTCCGTCGAGCGGCTTTGCATCCGCGCCCTTGTTTGCACCTTGCATGTCGTATCAGTCTTTCGTGAGGTAGCCGGCAATTTCGAGGCCGTAGCCTGCGGCCATGCTCGGCATGCGGCGGGGCGTGCCGAGCAGGTTCATCTTGTGCACGCCGCATTCGCGCAGGATTTGCGCGCCGATGCCGTAGCTGCGCAAATCCATGCGGCCGCGCTCGGGGGCTTGCGCGGGGCGCGCGGTGCCGTCGAACTGCGCGAGCAGCTCGCCGGCCGTTTCGCCGCAGTTGAGCAGCACGGCCACGCCCTTGCCTTCGTTCGCGATGTGCGCCAGGCTGGCGTCGAGGCTCCACGAGTGCAGCGAACGGTTGATTTCGAGCGCGTCGAGCACCGAGAGCGGCTCGTGCACGCGCACAGACACCGTGTCATCGGGCGCCCACTTGCCGCGCACCAGCGCAAGGTGCACGCCGCGGCTCGGCTTGTCGGTGAAGGCGTGGGCGGTGAAGCTGCCCCAGGCGGTCTGGATTTCGCGGCAGCCGACCTTTTCAACCAGCGATTCGGTGCGGCTGCGGTGCTCGATGAGCGCGGCAATGGTGCCGATCTTGAGCCCGTGCTCGGCCGCAAAGATTTGCAGGTCGGGCAGGCGCGCCATGGTGCCGTCTTCGTTCATCACCTCGCAGATCACCGAGGCGGGCGAGCAGCCGGCCATGGCCGCGAGGTCGCAGCCGGCTTCGGTATGGCCGGCGCGCATCAGCACGCCGCCGTCCACCGCCTGCAACGGAAAGATGTGGCCGGGCTGCACTAGGTCGCTGGCCACGGCGTTGCGCGCCACGGCCGCCTGCACGGTGCGCGCGCGGTCGGCGGCCGAAATGCCGGTGGTCACGCCCTCGGCCGCTTCGATCGAAACGGTGAAGGCGGTCGAGTGCTTGGCGCCGTTGCGGGACACCATGGGCGGCAGTTGCAGCCGCTCGCACATTTCGCGCGAGAGCGTGAGGCAGATCAGGCCACGCGCATGGCGGGCCATGAAGTTGATGGACTCGGGCGTGATGTGGTCCGCCGCAATAACGATGTCGCCTTCGTTCTCGCGGTCTTCCTCGTCCACCAGAATGACCATGCGGCCGGCGGCGAGCTCGGCCACGATCTCCTCGACGGAGGAAATCGGCGCGGGTGCCCGCGAGCTGCGGGGCGCGCCGATGGGCGTGACGGAAGCGTTCATTCGGCAGTGTCCTTGGAGTACGTGGATTGCATGGAAGCCATGGATGTGGGCGCAAGAACGCCGGCCTGAAGCATGCGCTCCACGTAGCGCGCCACGGTATCGATTTCGAGGTTGACCCTGGAGCCGGCTCTCAGGCTGCCCAGTGAAGTGTTCTCGACGGTGTGCGGAATCAGGTTGATGCTGATCTCGCTGCCTTCGGCGCTGTCGGCCACGCTGTTGACGGTCAGGCTCACACCGTTGATGGTGATGGAGCCCTTGTAGGCCAGAAAGCGCGCGAGGGCGGGCGGCGCGAGCACGCGCAGCTCCCAGCTTTCGCCGACCGGCGCAAAGCGGCTCACCGTGCCGATGCCGTCCACATGGCCCGAGACGATGTGGCCGCCCAACCGGTCGCTGGCGCGCAGCGCCTTCTCCAGGTTGACGCGCGCGCCGTCCTCGGTGAGGCCCGCGGTCTTGTCGAGGGATTCGGCCGAAATGTCGATGGTGAACTGCTGCTGCGCCGGATCGAGGGTGGTGACGGTCATGCAGGCGCCATTGAGCGCAATGCTGTCGCCGAGCCCGACATCGTCGAGATACCCGTCGGGCACCGAAATGCCGAGTCTTTTGCCGTAGGAGGAGGAGGGGCCGAGGTCGTGGATGGCGGCGATGCGCCCCACGCCGGTAATGATTCCGGTGAACATTCGCACATTTTCGCAGATGCGTGAGCCCCCCGGCTTTTCATGGCGCTTTAGGGCGATGTGATCCGTCCCCTGAAAGCGCGAGGCGATTAGAAGTTGTCGCGTCCGCTCACCCGCGACACGATCCGCAGATCCGGTCCCAGCATCTCCACCGACTTGAATTCGAGCGGCAGCGCGCCAGCCAGCAAGGTCAGCGGGCCCTCGGCATGCAGGTGGCTTGCCATCTCCAGGCCGCTGCCGATCAGCTTGGGTGCCAGATACACCAGCAGTTCGTCGACGCAGCCTTCGCGAATCAGCGAGCCGTTCAGCTTGTGGCCGGCTTCGACGTGAAGCTCGTTGACGCCGCGCTGAGCGAGGTCTTGCAGCATGGCGGCCAGGTCGACCTTTCCGCTTGCGTTGGGCAGGCAGGTGATCGTGGCGCCTCGTGCCTCCAGCGCCTTGGCGCGGGCTTCGTCGCGCGCTGCGGCATAGATCCAGACCGGTCGGCCTGCTATGAAAACATGAGCGTCGGGCGGCGTCTGCAGATGGCTGTCGACCACCACCAGGTGCGGCTGGCGCGGCGTATCGACCAGGCGCACGTCGAGGCGGGGGTTGTCTTCGAGCACGGTGCCCACGCCCGTCAGTATTGCGCTGGCGCGGGCACGCCAGGCGTGGCCGTCGGTGCGGGCGGCTTCGGCGGTGATCCATTGGCTCACGCCATTGGCCAGGCCGGTCTTGCCATCGAGCGAGGCCGCCACCTTGAGGCGTACCCAGGGCAGCTTGCGGACCATGCGGCTGAAGAAACCGATGTTGAGCTCGCGCGACTCGGCGGCGCCCGGGCCGGTTTCCACCTGGACGCCGGCCGCACGCAGGCGGTCGAAGCCTTGGCCTGCCACCAGCGGATTCGGATCGGGCAGCGATGCCACGACCCGGCCGATGCCGGCCGCGATGAGGGCGTCGCAGCAGGGGCCGGTGCGCCCGTGGTGCGAGCAGGGCTCGAGCGTCACGTATGCCGTGGCGCCCTTGACGGTATGGCCGTTGGCCTCCGCGTCACGCAGCGCCATCACTTCGGCATGCGGTCCTCCGGCCTGCTGCGTGTGGCCCTGGCCTAGCACCTGGCCCTCTGCATCGCACAGCACGCAGCCGACGCGCGGGTTGGGGTCGGTCAGCAGCAGCGCGGCGGAAGCTAGCCGCAAGGCGGTGGCCATGTGCTGCGCGTCTTGTTCAGGAGAGGGCATGGGCTGCGAGAAGAATTATTTAACACCTGGGCCGCCGGATCATACGAGCGGCAGTCCAAAGCGGATGAACGGTAAATCCACCGCTGAAGCCCACGCCTACGCTCCGGATTCGATGGCAGGAATAAAGAAGCAACACAAGTTGCAGGACGGGAGGACATCGAAAAATGACGACCACAAGACGGTCCGGCGCGGGCTTTTCGCTCGTGGAGGTGCTCGTTTCCGTTGCCGTGCTGAGCATCGGCTTGCTCGGCGCGATTGGCATGCTGCTGGCGGCGGTGCGCGCGGGCAAGGAGGCCGCCACGTTCAATGCGGCGGTCGGGCTCGTGCGCGACTTGTCGGAAAAGGTTCGCATGAACCCGGGCGTCGCGGCAGGCCACGGTGCGGCCAACACCTATCTGGTCGATCGCTCGGCCGAGGGTGCCGCTGCGAGCCCCGCGATCGGCGGCTGCGCGGCGCCAGGTGCGACCTGCGACGCAGCGAGCCTGGCCGCGTGGGACATCGATGAATGGACTCGTCGTGTCGCCAAGGCGCTGCCGGGCGCCCGGGTGCGCGTGTGCTTCGACGACAAGCCCTGGAACGCGGCGGCCGGCGAATACGACTGGATGTGCAGCCAGACCGGCCGCAACATGGTCGCAAAAATCGGCTGGGCATCGCATGCGGATACATTGAGCATCAAGCAGAAGGGCGGACCGCAACGGGAGCTTCCACCTCGCCTCGTGATGCAGCTGGTCTCCGGTTGGGCACAGGATGGTCATGACGGTTCGTGATACAGCGCGGCTGTGCGGCCAGCGAGGCATGTCGCTCGTGGAGCTACTGGTCGCGATGGCCGTTGGACTCCTGGTTGTGCTTGCGGCCACTGCAACCTTTCTTGGCAGCAGGCAGCTCTTCGTTGCCAACACCGACGCACAGGCGGTTGAAGATTCGCTCAGGTTTGCAACTTTCGTCGTCCGGGGCATCGTGCGGCAAGCCGGGTATTCAGACTACGCGCCCGATCATGCCGATGCCGACGGCAACGTGGTCATTGCCAGCAGCGCCAACCTTGCAGGATCTCTTGACGACCCCTCCGATCTCGACATCGTCGGTGCGACCAATGCCAAGGTCAGCGCCACGGGCGAAAGCCATGGCACCCACAACAGCAAGGGCGTGAACGGAAGCGACTCGCTGCGCGTGCGGTTCTTCGGCCGCAGCCGCACGGGAGGCGACGGGAGCGAGCCCGATGGCACGATGGTGGATTGCATGGGCATCGCGCAGGCGGGTCCGTCGGCCGGCAAGCCCGCGCTGGCCGATCGCGCATGGAGCTTCTTTCATGTCGCCGAAGCGGCCGACAAGGAGCCCGAGCTCTATTGCAAGTACCACAGCGAGGCGCAAGGCACCTTCAGGTCCGAGGCGCTCGCGCGCGGCATCGAGGTGTTCAAGGTGGTCTATGCCTACGACAGCAACGGCGATGGCATCCCGGAACGCTGGCTCGATGCCGCGCAGCTGGAGGCGCAGGCGGAAACGGTAGCGGCCATCAATGGCGAATGGCGCAAGGTGGTTGGTCTGCGCATCGGCATGGTTGCGCGCAGTAGCCGCAACAACAGCTGGGCTCGTGTGCAGGGCGAACCGCTGTATCCGCTGGGCGCGGAGTTCTCGAGTACCAGCTTCAAGCCGCCCGCCGATGGCCGGTTGCGGCGCACCTCGACCTTCACCGTCATGCTGCGCAACGCCATGAAGGCGGCGGCGCCGTGAGCCCGTCCAGTCGTGCGCTGCAACGAGGCTTCTCGTTGATCGTGGTGCTCCTGATGTTGCTCATTGCCATGGTGCTCGGCATCGGCGCGGCGCAGCTGACACTGGTGGGCGAGCGCAGTGCGCGCAACGACCGAGACACCGAGGTTGCGTTCCAGGCGGCGGAAGCCGCGCTCGTCGATGCCGAACGCGACGTGCTCGGTCCCAACCCCGATGCGGCGCAGCGCCTGTGCCTCTTCAACGGCGGCGATATCTCGGCCTTTGCTCCGGGATGCGGTGGTGCGGGCATTCGACAGGGGCTGTGTGCACCGGCCGAAGCAGGCGACAAGCCGGCATGGATGACCGCCGACTTCGCCGCAGCCAGCAAGACGTCTGTTGCGTACGGCACCTTCACCGGACAACGCTTTGCCTCTGGCGACGAAGCCACCAAGGGACGCGCCGGGACACTGCCCGCGCGTGCGCCGCGCTACATCGTGGAGGCGGTCCGCAATCTCGGCGGCTGGCAGCCCAGCCAGTTGCAAAGCGCGAGCGCGCGCAGTGCCTCGCATCTCTTTCGCGTCACGGCCATCGGCTTCGGCATGCAAGAGGACACGCAAGTGGTTTTGCAGACCAACCTGTACAAGGCTGGCGCGAGCCCCGGCTGCCCTTCCTGAGTTTCTTCACCTGGAAACGGAAACCGAATGCGTTCTCTTGAAAACCATGGAATCAAAGCGATGGTCATTGCCGCAATCGCCCTCTGCATCGCTCCGCAGGCATTGGCGGCAGAGGCGGTCGAGCTTCCCACTGAAGCGCTGTTTTCCATGGCATCGCGCGCCGATCCCAACATGGTGATCGACCTCGCGCTGGAGTTCTCCAATGCCGGTGCCGCCTACCGTGGCAGCTTCGATTGGAAGAAGGTCTACCGAGGCTACTGGGACCCGATGGCCTGCTACGGCTATGCGGCCGCCGATGGTTATTTCAGGCGCCTTGCACCTGCGGTGAAGCTCGCGGGCGGCGAGATCGCATGTGCCAATCAATGGAGCGGCAATTTGCTGAACTGGGCGGCCACCTCGACCATCGACGTGCTGCGGCTCGGGCTCACGGGCGGAGACCGCGTGGTCGACCAAGTCGATCGCACCGTGCTGCAGCGCGCGGTGCTGCAAGAAGATTTCTACCGGAGCAGCTACTTTCCCGACAAGGCCGTGACCGGCAACCTCGACAAGCTCACGCCACTCGTCCTGGACGGCCGCATGGGCGTGGGCGCGGCGGCCACTGTTCACATCAACCATTGCCTAGACCGCATGGTCGTCGGGCCGGGCGCCAGCGGCAGCTGCGCAAACCCGGGCACCGACCAGCAATATGGCCCCGGCGCCGCGAGCGCGCCGTACTTCGCGAGGGTCGAGGTTTGCACGGCGGCAGAGGTCGTGACGCGCGCGGATCTCTGCCTTAAATATCCCAGCGGGCAGTTCAAGCCCGTGGGCGAAATCCAGCGCCATTCGAGCCGCATGCGCTTCGCCGCTTTCGGCTACCTGCTCGACAACGACCTGGCTCGCCATGGCGGCGTGCTGCGCGCGCCCATGAGATACACCGGCCCCCGAAAGCTCGACGCGGGCCTCGACAGCGTCGACAACCCCCAGGCCGAGTGGAATGCGAACACCGGTGTCTTCATCGACGATCCCGATGCGGCTGCGCAGGGCGGCCGCTACAGCGGTGTCGTCAGCTACCTGAACCGCTTCGGGCGTGGCGGCGCCTACAAGAAGTTCGATCCCGCGGGCGAGCTCTACTACGAGTCTTTGCGCTATTTGCAGGCCAAGGCGGCCACGCCCGAAGCCATGGCGGGCATGGCAGCAGCGGACGATCCGCGCAAGGACGGGCTGCCGGTCTTCAACGACACTGCCCGGTGGGGCGAAGAGAGCCGCAAGAGCAGCTGGGACCCGGTGGCCGCAAGCTGCCGCAAGAACCACATCCTGGCGATCGGCGATCTCGAAACGCACGATGACCGTTCGCTGCCTGGCATGTCCGGTGCAGGATCCAGCAGCGCGTCCTTCGTGCCCGACACCGCCTACTGGACACGCCTCGTCGGCGCGTTCGAGAACCGCGAATCGCTTTCCTATACACATCCTTCGGGCAAGACTGGCCTTGCCACCACCGGCAACAGCGGACTTCCGGCCTTCAACTACAAGGGCGGCGCGCAACTGGGCTCGGGCAACATCGTCAATGCAGAAACCGGCTCGGACCGGGGCTCGTTCGGCATGGCGGGGCTGGCCTACTGGGCCAATACGCAGAAGATCCGTGACGATTTTCCCGACGTTCGGGTGCAGACCTTCGGCATCGATCTGGACGCGATCGGGCAGGGCGCCATTCGGCAGGCCCAGCGCGGCAGCGCCCTGTATCTCGCATCCAAGTACGGCGGGTTCGTCGACAGCAACGCCGACGGCAATCCGTTCCGCGCATCGGGAGGCAGCGGCGGGGCGGACGTGACCGGCAATGCCGAATGGGCCGAAGGCATCGACGACGACGGCCAGCCGAAGCCGTCCAACTACTTCCTTGCCGGCGAGCCTCAGCAGCTATTGGCTGCAATCCGCAAGGTGTTCCAATCGGCGGCCGCGCCGTCGGGCGGAAGCACGGCGGATCCGGCTATTTCGTCGAACCGCATCGCAGCAGCGGGAAGCAATCTCTATGTGGCCCGGTTCAGCGGGCGCAGATGGTCTGGCACGCTGCTGGCTTATCCGCTGGCGTACGACGCGGGTTTGGGCACCGTTCGCCAGCGGGACGAACCGATGTGGGACGCGGGAGCTTTGTTGACCGGCAATGCATCGGCCCAGCCCACGGTGCCTGCGCGCGATCCATCGGACCGGCGCATCTTCACGCTCTCGGCCGCAGGCATCGGCACGCCCTTTCAATGGGACGTGCTGGACAAGCCACTGCAAAGCCAATTGAACGCGGTGCCCTATGCGGTGCCAGCGGCGTCCGATGGGCTGGGCGCCGAGCGCGTGGCCTACCTGCGCGGCGACCGGCGCAAAGAGCGGTCTGCCCTCGGCGGCGTGTTCCGCGTGCGCGATTCGGTGATGGGCGACGTGGCCAATTCGAACCCGCTCTTCGTCGGCTCTCCGAGCCTGAACCTGCGGGGCGTCGGCTACGAGCAGTTTCTCGACGCGCACAAGGCACGGCAGCAGGCCGTGTACGTCGGCGCCAACGACGGCATGTTGCATGCGTTCTCGGCCGCTACGGGCAACGAGCTCTTCGCCTATGTTCCCCGCGCAGTTTCTTCGAAGCTGGCCGGCTACACCTCACCCGGCTATGCGCATCAGGCCTATGTCGACGGCTCGCCCACGGCTTCTGAGGCGCGAATGGCCAACGGTGCCTGGAAGACCGTGCTGGTCTCTGGGACCGGGGCAGGGGCGACCGGCGTTTTTGCGCTCGATATCTCCGACCCCGCTGCGTTTTCCGCCGACAAGGTGTTGTGGGAGTTCACCGGTGCGGACGATGGCGACATGGGCCATGTGCTCCAGGCGCCGCGCATCATGAAGTTCCGTGTGTCAGCGGCGACTCGCACCCAACCCGCGGCGTACGCCTCGTTCGCGGTTGTTCCCTCCGGGTTCAACAACGCAAATCTCGAAAAGCGGAGCGCGCTGTTCCTGCTTTCACTCGACAAGCCGGCCAGCGCCGCATGGAAGCGCGGCCTCAACTATCACAAGATCATGCTGCCCGCGCCAGCGGACAGCGCCCTTGTGAATGCCTTGGCCACACCCGGCGACTTTGCCGCTGTGGACGGCTGGGCTCGCTGGCTGTACGCCGGCGACACGCAAGGCAACCTCTGGAAGTTCGACTTCACCGGCAATGCGCCGTGGAGCGAAGCCAACGCGCTTGGGCTGGGAGGCGTTCCATTGATGGTCGCAACTTCAGGCGGCGCAAATGCGAAGCGCCAGCCCATCACCGTGGCGCCCGAAGTCGGCGTCGGGCCGAACGGCGGTGCCATCGTGCTGTTCGGTACCGGCAAGTTCGTGAGTGCCGAAGACATGGGCCGTGCCAGCCGCGGCGTGCAGACCTTGTACGGCGTGTACGACAGCGGCACGTCGATTCCGGCCGGGGAGACACGTGCGCAGCTCCAGTCGCGCCGGGCTGTTGCCGCCGCAGGCCAGCCATTACCGGCCATCGTGGGCGAGCCCTTCGTCTACGGCGCTGCGACCACTGGCGCCGCGAGTCGCCGCGGCTGGTATTTCGACTTTCCGGGCGCGCTCGAATCGGGCGAGCGGCAGGTCTCGCGGCTGGCGCTGAGCGACGGACTCCTGTTCTTCAACACGCTGATACCCGGTGCCGAAGCGTGTGGCGTTAGCGCCGGTGGCCGCAGCTGTGCGGTCAATGCGATGACAGGACTCTCGCAAGGCGGCACTTGCGTTGCTTCGACCGTGGGGCTGCTGTCGTCGCCCTTGCTGGTCGAGCTGGGCGAGAGCGCCTACACGGCCACCGATGCGTTCGGACGCCGAACGGAGACGAAGAAGCTGTCCGTCGTCAACGTCGGTGTTCCCGGCGGTGCGGGCGCCGCCCGCATTTCGACTGTGCGGCCTACAGAGGGCGGCCGAGTCTCGCAGGTGTCCGGACGCCTGAATTGGCGTCAGATCGCCGATTACCGGAGCGCGAAACCGTGACGGCGGTGAAAAGCCGCGCTGGGTCCATGCGTGGCTTCACGCTGATCGAGGCCATGATCGTGGTTGCAATCCTCGCAATCCTGGCTGCCATTTCCTATCCGTCGTACCTGGGCTTCATGCGCAAGGGGTGGCGCGCCGAGGCGCGGTCGGCGCTGGTGCAGCAAATGCAGCAGCAGGAGCGCACCTACACCTTGGCCGGGCAGTACAAGCGCTACGAAGGCGGTTCCGGCGATGGCGGCGCAGGCGGCAAATACCTCGTTCAGAGCGGCAATTGCGAAGGGCAGAGCAGCATCGACCGCTGCATCCGGCTGACCGCCACGCCAAACGAAAGCCTTTCCGACCCGGAGGTCGGGGTTCTCTGGCTCGACAGCACGGGCGACAAGGGCTGTGACGGCACCGCGCCAAGCAGGTGCTGGCAATGAAGCGCTGCGGCCCGTTTCGCAGGCCGCGCGGCGGCTTCACGCTGGTGGAATTGATGATGGTCATCGCCATCGCGGCGACCCTGGGCTCGCTCGGCGTACCCGCGTTTCGCGACCTGCTGCTCAATCAGCGCCTTGCGTCTGCGTCCAATGGTTTCGTAGCCGCGCTGAACCTCGCCCGCACCGAAGCCATTCAACGTTCGCAGAGGGTTCACGTCGTGGCGCTGACCGCAGGCGATTGGTCGAGCGGATGGGCTGTGCGGGCGGGAACCGACACCGCACCGCAGACCGTGCGCAAGTTCGAAAGGCTGCCGAACGGCGTCGGCATCGATGCGGGGCTTGGAGACGGTTTCGTGCAGGGCCTGGACTACGACAGCAATGGCTTCTCGCGCCGGGCGGGCGGCTCGGGCTTCGGCGCGGGCTGCCTGACCTTGAAGGCGGAGTCGGGCCGAAGGGCGTCGATCGTCGTGTCGGCCTCGGGCCGCGCGAGAGTCTGCAATCCCGACCTCAAGGGCGATTGCGGGAGCGGCGCCTGCGGCAAGGACAGCCAATGACGCCGCTGTACGAACGGCTGCTGACCGGTCCTGCTCAGATATCGCGCAGCAGCTGCCTGAATTCGTCCACGTCTTCGAAGCTCCGGTACACCGAGGCAAAGCGCACGTAGGCCACCTTGTCGAGCTTCTTGAGTTCGCGCATCACGAGTTCGCCGACCTTCGTCGAATCGATTTCGCGCATGCCGCTGGCGAGCAGCTTCTGCTCGATGCGCAGCAGGGCGTTGTCGATCTGCTCGATGCTCACCGGCCGCTTGCGCAGCGCCAGCATCATCGAGGCGCGAACCTTGGACGAGTCGAAGTCGGCGCGGCTGCCGTCCTTCTTGACGACGACCGGAAAGTTGACGTCCGGCCGCTCATAGGTCGTAAAGCGCTTGTCGCAGGCGCTGCATTGGCGGCGCCTGCGCACGAAATCAGCGTCTTCCGACACGCGGGTCTCGACGACCTGCGTTTCGAGATGACCGCAAAAAGGGCATTTCATGCGGCCACTTCTTGCTGGATCAGCGGTAGACCGGGAACCGGCTTGTCAGCGCGTGGACCTTGGCGCGAACCGCATCGATGTTGGCGGCGTCACGCGGGTTCTCCAGCACGTCGGCGACCAGGTTCGCGGTGATGCGCGCCTCTTCGTCCTTGAAGCCACGCGTGGTCATGGCGGGGGTGCCGATGCGCACGCCGCTCGTGACCATCGGCTTTTCGGGGTCATTGGGGATTGCGTTCTTGTTGATCGTCATGTGGGCGGCGCCCAGCACGGCTTCGGCTTCCTTGCCCGTGATGCCCTTGGCGCGCAGATCGACCAGCATGACGTGGCTCTCGGTACGTCCGCTCACGATGCGCAGGCCGCGCTCGGTGAGGGTGTCGGCCACGATCTGGGCGTTCTTGACCACCTGTTGCTGGTAGGCCTTGAACTCGGGCGTCATGGCTTCCTTGAACGCGACCGCCTTGGCGGCGATCACATGCATCAGCGGGCCGCCTTGAAGGCCCGGGAAGATGGCGCTGTTGATAGCCTTCTCGTGCTGCGACTTCATCAAAATGATGCCGCCGCGCGGGCCGCGCAGGCTCTTGTGGGTGGTGGAGGTCACCACGTCGGCGTGCGGCACCGGGTTGGGGTACACGCCCGCGGCCACCAGGCCGGCATAGTGGGCGATGTCGACCATGAAGATCGCGCCCACGTCCTTGGCCACCTTGGCAAAGCGCTCGAAATCGATGCGCAGCGAATAAGCCGAGGCGCCCGCGATGATGAGCTTGGGCATGTGCTCGTGCGCCTTGCGCTCCATCGCGTCGTAGTCGATGGCTTCGTTGGCGTCCAGGCCGTAGCTCACCACGTTGAACCACTTGCCGCTCATATTGAGGGGCATGCCGTGGGTCAGGTGGCCGCCCTCGGCCAGGCTCATGCCCATGATGGTGTCGCCGGGCTTCAAAAAGGCCAGCATCACGGCTTCATTGGCCGAGGCGCCGCAATGCGGCTGCACGTTGGCGGCGTCGGCGCCGAAGATCTGCTTGATGCGGTCGATGGCCAGCTGCTCGGCCACGTCGACGTGCTCGCAGCCGCCGTAGTAGCGCTTGCCGGGGTAGCCTTCGGCGTACTTGTTGGTGAGTTGGGAGCCCTGCGCCTGCATCACGGCCGGCGAGGCGTAGTTCTCGCTCGCAATCAGTTCGATGTGGTGTTCCTGGCGCGCGTTTTCGGCCTGGATGGCAGCCCAGATTTCGGGATCGGTCTGTTCGACCAGAATGTTGCGGTGGTACATGGCAGTCCTTTGAAGACGAGGTCCTTGTTCTTCAACCAAACAAGGGCTGCCCAGGCGAACGGCTGAACGCCTGTATGGATGCCAGGCGGCACGCTTCCCAGTGGTATTCCACGTCAGCGCGTGGCACCGCGGTGGGTGCTGCGCCTATCGCCAGTCGCGTACGGGGTGAAGTGTAGCGCAGGCCTCAGGAAACTCCCGAAAGCAGGGCCACTTTCTGCGGGTCGGCGGCCGCCGGTTCGGAAGCCTGTTGCGGCTTGGACGGCGTCGTCACGGGAATCGGCTGCGGCCGCGCGGCTGGGGACGTCGTCGTGGGCGGATTGCGGCCATTGGCCACCTGCAGCAGCCGTTCGTGCTCGGCGAGCACCTTGCCCGCGTAGCCGCCGTCGTCGTCGAGGTTGGCGGCACCCACGTAGTAGCGGAGACCGCCTTCGAGCGATCCAGCGCGGGCGATGCATTCCTGCAGCACCTTCACGCCCACACGCATGTTGGTCACCGGGTCGAAAGCGGTGAGCGTGCCGCCCGCGCTTTCGTACTTATCGCCGTGCACCCGCGTCATGACCTGCATCAGGCCCTGCGCGCCAACGTGGCTCTGGGCGAACGGGTTGAAGCTGGATTCAACGGCCATGATGGCAAGGATCAGCGTCGGGTCGAGCTTGGTGCGCTTGCCCAGGTGGTAAGCCTCTGCAACAAGCACGCTCAGCGGCTCGGCTGCTACGCGGTACTTCTTGCTGAGCCAATAGGCAACCGCGGCTTGCTGCTTGGGCAGGTCGCCGGGGCTTGCGGCCGTGGTGCGAACGATGGCGGTCGGCTCCAGGTCGGTGGCTTCGGGTGCGGGCTTGCGCGATTGCAGCCAGCCCATCAGTTGCTCTTCACCGGTCTGACGCAGGTCCGGCCGCGCCACGAGGGCGAGCACCGCGAACACCATGGCAAGGCCGACCAGTGCAAACCCGTTGTGGGTGATTTCAAAAAAGCCGTCTGCCACATCGGACGCAAAGGTCCGTAGCCCGCGGGCCGTGGCATCAAACGCCTTGCTCATCGCTCTTCCTTTCTGTGCGGCACCTGTTCGCAACGCTGGAAGGCGGTGGATGAAGGCTGCGGCGCTTGGATTGGTACGAATCAGGCTCCGCGCATGAGGAGATGTGGGGGTAGGAGCGCGGCGACCTGATCAAGCCGGTGGGATTCGGCGGCGGATTCAGGGGGCCCCTGCTGGGTCTGGGCAGCCAGGGGCAAGCGGGATTCTAGCGTCGCTAAATACCCGGTCAAGCATATCAAAGCCGTTCTTTATGTTTTTACAAGATAAACAGATTGTTTCTAGCCCATGGTTCCTAACAAGGGTAATCCCTTGGATGAGAGGATTGCAATGCAGAGACGGGGCGCCTAATCTGGACCCGCCTGAGTTATTCAGGCGTGTTCCGACGTCATACGGTCCATGTGCAAGTCAAGGACTGGAACGACAGAGGACCCACGGCGGCAATCTCTTGCTGCCAGCACGGCAGGAACCATTGACTTCCGGTCGCGCGAATCGATGGCATGGGTCTTAGGCCCGCCATCAAGCCCGGTAATGAGACATTCGTCGACTTACCGGGCTTTCTTGTTTCTGACCCGTTCTTTCTTTGCGGCACACTCCCGCGATGGATGCAGCTTCGCTCAAACAAAACAAATGGGTGCGACGTGGGATCGTCGCGGTGCTGGCTCTTCTGGCACTCTGGATCGTGGCTTGGCTGGCGGTACCACCGATTGCCAAGAGCCAGCTGGAGAAGATCGCGAGCGAGAAGCTCGGACGGCAGGTCACCGTAGGCAAGATCGACTTCAAGCCCTGGACTCTCGAGCTCGCACTGAACGACCTGCGCATTGCCACGGCCGACGGCAGCCGGCCCCAAGTGGCCGTCAAGCGCATCTATGCCGACGCCGAGCTGCAATCGCTCGTCCGGCTGGCGCCGGTGATCGACGCGGTCACCATCGAAGCGCCGGCCATCCTTCTCACGCACCTTGCCGACGGCAAGTACGACATCGACGACATCCTGGCCAAGCTCGCGGCCGCGCCGCCGTCCGACCCCAACGCCGAGCCGGCACGCTTTGCGATCTACAACATCTCGATCAAGGACGGCGCGGTCGATTTCGACGACCAGACGGTCAAGCGCAGGCACGAGCTGCGCGGCTTCGCGCTCGACGTTCCGTTCCTGAGCAACCTTGCCTCCAAGCGCGACGTCAACACCGAACCCAAGCTCGCTTTTGCGCTCAACGGCAGCAAATTTGATTCTGCGGCCCTCACCACGCCGTTTGCGAAGAGCCGAAAGACCGATGCCCACGTGCAGTTCACGGGGCTGGATCTAGCGCCCTACCTGGGATACGTGCCGGGTGGCCTGCCAGTGAAGCTGCAGGCGGGCAGCCTGGACGCCGACCTGAAGATCGACTTTCAGCAAGCTGCCACGGCCGGCCTCAAGATCACCGGCACGGTCGAAGCGCACGGCGCCAAGCTGGGCGATGCCCTGGGGCGCGATCTGCTGGGCTTCGACTCGCTCAAGTTGGCGCTGGCGGACGTGCGACCGCTGGAATCGGTATTTCACCTGAGCGAAGTTGCGGTTGCCAACCCGAAGCTCGCCGTCGCCCGCGACGCGAAGGGCCAACTCAACCTGCTGGCCACCGATCCCGCCACCGGAGCCGCGGAAAAGGTGGCGCCCCCCGCTGCCGCAGCCAGCGCCCCGAACGGAAAGACGGCCGAAAAGCCAAAGCTGAAGGTCCAGGTCGACAAGGTCGCCTTGAGCGGCGGGCGCATCGGGTGGCGCGATGAAACGGTACAGCCTGCAGCGGCCGTCGAGGCGAGCGCGCTCGCCCTCGATCTGGCCGGCGTCACCTGGCCAATGGAGAAGCCGGCTCAGTTCAGCGGCAGCACCGCCATCGGCGCCGCAACGCTCAAGTTCCAGGGCAGCGCCACCGACAAGAAGGCCGACGTGCAGACCGAAGTCGATGCACTACCGCTGTCCCTTGCGGCACCTTACCTGGCGCACAGCCTCGAACCCACGCTCGACGGCAAGCTCAGCGGACAGATCGACGTCGCCTGGGATCAGCCCGACCTCAGGTTCAAGGCCCGCCGCCTGGCCGCCGACGGCCTCGCGCTGACGCAGGCCAAGACCGCGCTGGCAAGCGTCGGCCGTTTCGAGTTGGTCGATGCCGAAGTCGACATGACGAAGCACACGCTGAACATTGCTTCGTTCACGGCCACCAACCCCAAGGTGAACGTCGAGCGCGACAGCGAAAAGCGCTGGATGTTCGAGCGCTGGCTCAAGGCGCCGGCCGCCGGCAACGGGGGGGCAGCGCAGGCCAAGGTGGCTGCACCCAAGCCCGCTGGCGCGGGTCCTGCCGCGGCGCCGCCCGATGCCAACACCAAGCCCTGGGCATTGACCATCGGCACGCTGGCGGTCAAGGACGGCACGCTGTCATACGCGGACAAGGCCAGCGCCACGCCGGTCGCGGTCGAGTTCACCGCGCTGAATGTGAACGCCCAGAAGATCGCACCCGACACCGCCACGGTGTCGCCCCTGCAGATTTCGGGCCGCATCGGGTCGCGGCGTTCCGAGCCGGGCCGCTTCGACTACAAGGGCAACCTGGTGCTCAAGCCGCTCGCGGCCGAGGGCAGGCTCGATGTCGCATCGTTCCCAGCCCACGCCTTCAAGGCCTATTACGCAGATGCGCTCAACGTGGACATTCGGCGCGCCTTCGCGAGCTACCGGGGCACCGTGCGCTACGCGAGCGCACCGGCGGGCATGACCCTCAAGCTGGCCGGCGACACCGCGCTCGACGACTTCCGCGCCAACAGCATCTCGCTCACCCAATCGCCTGGCTTCGATCGCAATACCAACCAGTTGCTGAGCTGGAAGACGCTGAGCCTGCGCGGCCTGCAGGTGAGCATGGCGCCCAATGCCGCGCCGGCGGTCGACGTGCGCGAAACCACGCTGACCGATTTCTTCGCTCGCGTGATCGTCGATCCGACCGGACGCCTGAATCTGGTGAACCTCACCAAGAAGGGCGAAGCGGACGCCAATGCAGCCTCTGCGGCCAGCGCCGAGGCAAAGACCCGCAGGAGCTTGGGCGGAACGACCACCACGACCCGTCCGCCGCTGCAGGCGGGCGGCGGCGCACCGGCGTCGGCCGAGTCCATGGTCGGCGGCAGCCCCGAGCCGACCAGGCCGGCCTCGGCGCCCGTTGCCACCGCGCAGGCCGAAGCCGATGCCGGGCCAAAACCGGTCATCAACTTCGGCCCGATGAGCCTGGTCAACGGCCGTATCGACTTCACCGATCTGTTCGTGAAGCCCAATTACTCGGCCGACCTGAGCGAACTCACCGGCAAGCTCAGCTCATTTTCGTCGAACCCGCCCAAGGGCGAGACTGGACGCCCGGCGCTGGCCGACCTGGAGCTGCGCGGCAAGGCTCAGCAGACCGCCGCGCTGGAAATCACTGGCAAGCTCAACCCGCTGGTCAAGCCGATCGAGCTCGACATCACGGCCAAGATGCGCGACCTCGACCTGGCGCCGCTGTCGCCGTACTCCGTGCGTTATTCGGGCCACGGCATCGAGCGCGGCAAGATGAGCATGGACGTCAACTACAAGATAGCGCCCGATGGTCAGCTGACGGCCACCAACAAGCTGGTGCTCAACCAGTTGCAGTTCGGCGAAGAAGTGCAGGGCGCCCCCAACAGCCTGCCAGTGCGGCTTGCCGTGGCGCTGCTGGCCGACCGCAATGGCGTGATCGACGTCGACCTGCCGCTCAGCGGCTCCCTCAACGATCCTCAGTTCAGCATCGGGCCGCTGATCTTCAAGGCGGTGGTCAACCTCATCGTGAAGGCGGCGACCGCACCGTTCAATCTTCTGACCGGTGGGCTCGGCGGCGGCAGCAGCGAATCGAGCACCGTCACGTTCGATGCAGGCAGTTCCGTGCTGGGAACCAGCGCGAAAGAGAGCCTGGACAAGGTCGTCAAGGCACTGACGGACCGCCCGACCTTGCAGATGACCGTGGTCGGTACCGCCAGCCTGGAGAAGGAGCGCGACGCCTACCAGCGCCAGCGCCTGCGCCAGCTCGCCCAGGCTGAGAAGCGGCGCGTTGCGGTGCGCGGCGGCCAGGCCGGCACCGACGTGCCGCCGGTCACCGACGCCGAATACCCCGAGCTGCTGACCGCCGTTTACAAACGCACAGACATTGCCAAGCCGCGCAACATGGTCGGACTCGCCAAGGACCTTCCCGTGAAGGAAATGGAAAGCCTGCTGCTCGCGAGCATTCCGGTCGACGAGGAGTCCATTCGCCAGCTGGCCGTCGAGCGCGGTGCCGTGGTACGCGACTACCTTCTCGAGAAGAAGCTGCCAAGCGAGCGCCTGTTCCTTGGCGCGGTCAAAACCACGGCAAGCGGTGCCGACTGGAAGCCCGGGGCCGAGCTCAAGCTGGCGATGAGGTAACCAGAAATACTTGGTTTTTCTGACGGCTCCGCTATATATGTAGGCAGCCTGCGCCTGTTTCCGGCAGCCATTTGGCCGCCGTTGCGGCATGTAATTCAACCGCCCGCCACAAGTGGGTGAAAATGTCGATGTGCGCCGGCCTTTGCCGGCGCCTTCGCTTTCTCTCTTCAGACAACGATTTCGCGCAAGTGACCTCTACTTCTTCCAAGCCACACGACCTCCAGGCCCTCGACACGCTCACCGGCGGCGCCTTCACCGCGCCAACTTCGGGCGAGCGCGCCGCGCGCATCCGCGACTGGCTCGCGGGCAACCCCGCGACCGAGCAGATGCAGGAAGTCTTCAAGGAGCTGAGCGGCCGCGACAAGGGCGCCGCACGCCTGTTGCGCGAAAAGCTCGACGAGCTCAAGCGCGCCAAGGGCCAGGAGGCCATTGCGGCCGAATGGGCGCAAAAGGCCGAGGCTTTGCTGGCGCAGTCCAAGCTCAACATTGCCGATGCGCTTGCCTGGCAGCGCGATGCTGCCAAGGCCGGCGCACCCTTGTCGCGCGAGCCGCTGGCTGGTTTCAAGGTGCAGCTCGCCGAGCGCGTCAAAGGCATCGAAGACCTGCAGCACCGCGCTCAGGTGCACCGCGAGGCCGCCGTGCTGCTCGCACAGCGCTTCGAAGTGCTGTCGACCAAGAGCTGGCAGGATGCCCAGGCCGCCGAGGAATCGCTGCGCGCCGACGTGACCCACTGGCAGCAGCAGGCTGACGAAATCACGACCGATGCCAATTGGACCAGCCTGGACGCCAGGTTTGCACCGCAGCTCGAGTCGTCGAAGGCGCAGTTGCTGGTCGTGTCCGATGCGTTCCACGGTGCGCTGGCCCAGGCGCAGGCCGCGGCTGCCGATGCCGCGGCGCCCTTGCCGCCGGTGCCCGTCTGGGCCGATGAACTGCGCGCCGCTCGCGGCGAAGTGGTGGCCCCGAAGGCCGCGCCTGCCAAGCCCTCCGCACCCAAGGTCGACCCGTCCGTGCGCGCCGCTGCGCAAGACGCCGTGCAGGCTGCGCTCGCCAAGCTCGAACAGGAAACCGCCGAAGGCCACGGCAAGGCCAGCGCCGGCGCGGCCGCGGCGCTGCGCGCAGTGCTGAAGGAACATGGCAAGCTGGTCGATGCGCCGCTCGAGGCCCGCGTGCATGCGGCGCTGGTTGCGGCTGGCGAACTCGAAGGCTGGCAGCGCTGGAGCGCCGACAAGGTCCGCGAAGACCTCGTGGCCAAGGCCGAAGGCCTGCTCAAGCGCCCCGAAGGTCAGGCGCTCGGCGGCCGCAAGATGCAGGAAACGCTGCGCTCGCTGCGCGACCAATGGAAACAGGCCGACCAAGGTGGCGTGCCGAACCACGCCCTCTGGAAGCGCTTCGACGAAGCCTGCAATGAAGCCCACAAGGTGGTGGAGGCCTGGCTCGAAAAGGTTCGCGCCGATGCCGCGGAGCACCGCGCCCATCGTGTCGCGCTCATCGAAGAGGTCAAGGCCTGGGCGGCCGAGCACGCCGAGCCTTCCGATCTGAAGGCACACAACCGCGCACTGCATCAGTTCGCAGACCGCTGGCGCGATGCCGGCCACGTGGGCGAGAAGGTATTCGCCGAACTGCAGCCGCAGTGGAACGAAGCCTTCGGTGCCGCGCGTGCGCCCTTCGAGACTGCACAAAAGGCCAGCATCGAACGGCGCCAGGCCATGATCGCGGAGGCTGCCGAACTCGGCGCCCAACCCATGCTGCGCATCGATGCGGTCAAGGCGCTGCAGCAGCGCTGGCAGGCGGAAGCCCAGGGCGTGCCGCTCGACCGCCGCCATGAACAGAAGCTGTGGGACGCATTCCGCGCGCCCATCGACGAAGCCTTCAACCGCAAGACAGCGGAGCGCGAAAAGTCAGCCTCCGCCATGAGCGAACACGATCGCCACGTGCTCGAGGCTTCCAAGGCGCTCGACGCGGCCAACGCCGGCGGCGACGTGCAGAAGATCCGCGCCGCCATCGCGCGCCTCGAAGCCGCACTGCGTGGCGAAGCGCCCCCGCCAGCACCGGCAACGGCCGCCCAACCCGCGCAAGCCGCGGCATCCAGCGACGGCCCCTCAGTCGGCGCCACCGAGGTGGTTGCGCCCGGCCAGGCTGCGGCCGAGTTCGGCGAAAGCGCCGAACAGGCGCCGGGCTCCAGTGATGCGGAAGCCTTGCCGGCTGCACATGTCGACGCCGCTCAAAGCGCAACTCCCGACCTCGTTGCTCCCGCCGACGGCGCGGACGCGGCTGCGCGCACCGATGACGCGGCACACGAAGCCGGCGAAGCGGCTGCAGTCGAGAGTCCGGCGCCTGCGGCGGCACCGAAGCCTGCGTCCAAGCCGGTCGTGGCCATGCGCGGCGACGATCGTCCTGGCAGCCGGAAGACGGAAGCTGCACCTGCAGGCCGTGCCGGCGGCAGGTTCGGCGATCGGCGCGACGGCGCCCGTCCTGGCCCGGGCGGCCCTGGCCGCCCCGGCGACCGCGGCGCGCCTCGTCCCGATGCGCGCGGTGATCGCGGCGCACCGGCCGGCCGCTTCGGCGACCGTCCGCCGCGCTTCGAAGACCGGGGTCCGAGGCTCGGCGACGCCGCCTTCCGCGCGCAGCGCGAAGCGCTCGAACGTGCGGACATGGCGCTACGCAAGCTGGCGGCGCAGGCGCACGGAGAAGCACTCACGCAAGTGCTCGGTGCATGGGAGCAGCGCGACGCCTCCAAACTGCCCAGCGTCCAGGAACTGGGACGCGCGGTCACGCCGGCGGTGCGCACAGGTTGGTCCCAGGCCGTCAGTTCGGCGCCCAAGGCCGCTCCCGACGAAGCAGCGGAGGCTCTGCTGCGGCTCGAAATGGCCGCCGAAGTGCCGACCCCTGCCGAGCAGCTCGATGCACGCCGCGCGCTGCAGCTCAAGCTGCTGACCAAGCGCGGCGATCCACCGCCGGCCCAGACCTGGGGCCAGGACGCCGGCAAGGTGCTGGCTGCGGCGCACGACGCTGCGAGTGCGCGCCGTTTGCAGAACGCGCTGAAGGCCTTGCTGCGCAAGTAAGGCGTCGGCGCTGGTTCACGAGAAAGCCCGCTGCACGCGGGCTTTTTCATTCCAGTGAACAGCAACGCTGCAATCCCGGTGCTGCGTCAGAGCGGCTCAAGAGAGCTTGGCCAGGATCTCGTCCACTTCCTTGGCGGTGAAGGCACGCAAGGAGCGCGTGCGCACATTGCCCTGCATGGCAATCGCAAGGTTGAATGCGGCCAGCGCTTGCTCATCCTGGGCCTCGAGCACGCAGAGCACGTCGCAGTCGCCCATGGTCCAGTAAATATCGCGCATATTGACGCCGAGCTTTTTGGCGCTTTCCTTGGCGGCAGCGGCGCGCTGGGTGGTTTCCTTGACGCTCTGAAGGCCCTTGTCCGTGAAGTTCAGCATACCGATATAGGTCACCATTTTTTTCTCCTGTGATGTCCACGGGGGATGAATCACCTGAGGCCGCGCCGCCCCCGACGGCGCGACGCTTCAGGTCATCACGCGCAACGGTGCTGTGGTGGGCGATGGCGCAGCGATGCTACGCCTGAGCCTTGCAAAGGCAAGGCACTGCGCGATCCGCTGATACCCTGGACAGGGTATGCGGGCGCGTAAGCAAAGAAACTCGGATTTGTGGGGCAGTCGTCAGGCCTTTTCAGGCCGAAAGAATGCGTCGAAGAGACTGAGCACCGCCGGGAAATCGCGGGCGAAGTTCGCACGGTTCACGAAGTAAGCCTCGCAGGCCACGGCAAAGAACTCGCTGATCGACGTCGCGCCGTAGTCGTCGAGCCAGGGTGCTTCGGCGCCGAAGCGGTCGGCAAGGATTGTCTTCTCCCGAAAGTCTTCGTACGCCGGCTGCAGCACGGCCAGCCAGGCTGCGCGGGCTTCGCGTGCGCTGCGCTTGCCCGCAAAGCCGGGCGGCAGCGGCGGGCAGCCGTCGGCATCGCCGCCGCGCATGTCGATCTTGTGGGCGAACTCATGGATCACCACGTTGTAGCCGCCGCCTGCCGTGATGCTGCTCGCGAGCACGTCCTGCCAGCTCAGCATCACCGGTCCGCGGTCCATGGCCTCGCCAGCCACCACCTCGTCGTATTCGTGCACCACCTGTGCTTCGTCGACGACCTTGCGGCGCGCGACCACCTCGGACGGATGCACCACGATGCCAACGAAATCGTCGTACCAGTCGAGTCCGCCCGGGAGGTTCAGCACTGGCAGCACGGCCTGCGCGGCAATTGCCAACGCAACCTCGTCGGTGATGACGAAGCCCTGGGTGCCATGGAATTCCTTGTCGCGCAAAAATTCGGCTGCCAGGGTGCGCAGCCGTTGCTGCGCATCGAGAGGCAAAGCACCCAGAAAGGCATAGCGCTCGAGCGTGGCGCGCCACGCGACTTCGGGAATCGGGGGCAGGGCGCGCAGGCGGCGCAGCCACTTGAACATGGGCGGCGCTAGCGCAGGTCGACGCGCTGCGCGCCGGCGGTGGAAAGGCAGAGCAGTTGCGCACGCGGCGGATGGGCCGCGGCGTCCCAGTCGCTCAGCACCACGCGCTTGAGTCCGTCTCTCAGGTCGTGGTCGGCGGGTCGATGCGTGTGGCCGTGCACCAGCGTGTGCGCGCGCGCTTGCTGGAGCCATTGGCGGGCGGCGTCGCCGTCCACGTCGGCCCAGCGCGCTGACGGATCCCGCTTGCGGTCTTCGCTTTGCGCGCGCATGGAGCGCGCAAGCGCGCGGCGCTCGGCCAGCGGACGAGCCAGGAATGCCGCCTGCCATTCGGGCGTGCGCACCTGGGCGCGGAACTGGAGGTACTCGGTGTCGTCCAGGCAAAGAATGTCGCCGTGGCTCAGCAGCCAGCGTTCGCCATGCAGCACCAGCACCGTGGGGTCGTCCAAGAGCGTGAAGCCGCATTGGGCGGCGAGCGCCGGGCCGACGAGAAAGTCGCGGTTGCCATGCATGAAGTACACCGGCAGCCGTTCGGCCGTGCGGCGCAGCAGCTCGGCGCACTCGGCCTCGAAGCCGGGCAGGGCGGCCGCGTCGTCGCCCACCCACACCTCGAACAGGTCGCCGAGGATGATCAATGCATCGGCCGGCGTGGTCTGCAAATAGCCGCGCCAGGCCTCGAAGGTGGCGGGCTCGCCGGCCTGCAGGTGCAGGTCGGAGATCAGGTCGACGGTGCGCCACGCGGGCGGGGCGAGCAGCTCCTTGAAAGCCGCAGGTGCCGCCACGTCCGAGCCCATGCCGCGCCTGTCCTTATTCGGAGACGACCACGGCCTTTTCGATCACGACGTCTTCGAGCGGCACGTCGTCGTGGAAACCCTTGCGGCCCGTCTTCACGGCCTTGATCTTGTCGACCACGTCGGTGCCGCCGGTGACCTTGCCGAACACCGCGTAGCCCCAGCCCTGGGCCGAGGGAGCGGTGTGGTTCAGGAAGCCGTTGTCAGCCACGTTGATGAAGAACTGGGCGGTGGCCGAGTGCGGTGCGCTCGTGCGGGCCATGGCAACGGTGTAGTTGTCGTTCTTGAGGCCGTTGTTGGCTTCGTTCTCGATCTCGGCGCCGGTGGGCTTTTGCTTCATGCCGGGCTCGAAGCCGCCGCCTTGCACCATGAAGCCGGGGATCACGCGGTGGAACACCGTGTTGTCGTAGTGACCGTTCTTCACATAGTTGACGAAGTTCTCGGCCGACTTCGGCGCCTTGGCGGCGTCGAGTTCGAGCGTGATCACGCCGTAGTTCTTGATGTGGAGTTCGACTTTGGGGTTGCTCATGAGGGAGTCCTTCTTTCGGATGTTCGGAAACTACTTCGCCAGTGTGGCGGACTTGATGATGATGGCCTCGAGCGGCACGTTCTGCATGCCGCCCTTGTTACCGGTTTGAACAGCACGGATCTTGTCGACCACTTCGGTGCCGCCCACGACACGGCCGAACACGGTGTAGCCGTAGCCGTCGGGATTGGGTGCGTTGAGCGAGTCGTTGTTCTTCACGTTGATGAAGAACTGCGAGGTGGCCGAGTTCGGGTTGCCGGTGCGGGCCATTGCGATCGTGTACCTGTCGTTCTTGAGGCCGTTGCTGGCTTCGAGGGCAATGGGCGCGCGGGTCGGCTTTTGCTGCATTTCTGGCGTGAAGCCACCGCCCTGGATCATGAAGCCGTCGATCACGCGGTGGAACACGGTGCCGTCGTAGTGCTTGTCCTTGACGTACTGCAGAAAATTCTCGACCGTCTTGGGCGCCTTCGCCTGGTCGAGTTCGATCAGGATGTCGCCGGCCGAGGTGTCGAGCTTCACGCGCGGTCCGGCCTCTGCGTGCGCGGCGCCGGCGAAGGCAAGGGCGGAGGCCAGCACCAGCGCAGCGCGGCGGCTGAATCGGGCGGTCTGGGAAAGGACTTGTGTCGTCAAGGAAAGCTCCGTGTGCGAATGATGTGGGGCGCCGGCCGGGCAATGCAAGCCGCCAGGACGGCAATGCGCCGCGGACGGCTGCTTGCGGCTACTTGCTTGCGCGGCCGACCGGCTTGCGAACGTCCGGCGGTGCTGCCGGCAGGGCCGCGGCGTCCGCTTCGGTCTTGGGAGTGAAGATCTGGCGGATCAGCGAGAGCTTGGGCCCGACGCTGGCATTGGTGCTGGCGAACTGCTGCGCCCGCACATATTCCTGGGCCGCGAGGCGGGCATACACGTCGCCCAGGTTCTCGTGCGCGGTGGCGTAGTTGGGGTTGAGCTTGAGCGCCTGTTCGAGTGCCGCGCGTGCCTGGTCGAACTTGCTTTGCGATGCATAGAGCGCGGCCAGGTTGTTGTAGGGCTCAGGCAATTCCGGAAAGTCTTGCGTGAGCTGCGTGAACGCGGCAATGGCTTCGTTCTGCTTTTTCTGCTCGGTGAGGATCACGCCGCGCAGAAAGCGCATCTGCGGATCGCGCGGCTTGCCGGCGATGTAGGCATCGGCCTTGGCGAGCGCCTCGTTCGACTTGCCCTGGCGCAGCAAAGTGTTCACGTCGTCGTAGTCGTTGGCGTACGCAGCGGAACCCCACAGGCTAAAGAGCAGAGCAAAGGCAAGGGAGAGTTTGGTGAATGCGACGTGCTTCATGAAGCCTCGGCAGAATTGGGGAAATGCGGGCCTCGAAAACACCCGAAAGGACACGGCGGTAGCCGTTTATACTGCGTTGCATTGTAGCCGAGGGGCCATGTCCAACCTCTCGCAGCTACTGTCCCGTCACCCCTGAAATACACCGTCGTTCGCCCGTGCCGCACGTGCGCGAAGCGACGTTTTCCGAGCCTCATGAGTCTGCGCATCTACAACACGCTCTCGCGTGAACTGGAGGAATTCTCCCCATTGCAAGCCGGCAAGGTGCGCATGTACGTTTGCGGCATGACGGTGTACGACCTCTGCCACCTGGGCCACGCCCGCTCCATGATTGCGTTCGACCTCGTGCAGCGCTGGCTCAAGGCCAGCGGGTACGGTGTGACCTACGTGCGCAACATCACCGACATCGACGACAAGATCATCCGACGCGCGGTGGAGAACGGCGAAACGATCCGCTCGCTCACCGACCGCATGATCGATGCGCTGCACGAAGACGCCGACGCGCTCGGCATCGAGCGGCCCACGCACGAACCCCGTGCCACCGATTACATCCCGCAGATGCTGTCGATGATCGGCACCCTCGAGAAGAAGGGGCTAGCCTACCGCGCAGACAACGGCGACGTGAACTACGCGATTCGCAAGTTCCCGGGCTACGGCAAGCTCAGCGGCAAGTCGATCGACGAACTGCACGCCGGCGAACGCGTTGCCGTGCTCGACGACAAGGACGACCCGCTCGACCCCGTGCTCTGGAAGAGTGCCAAGGCCAGCGAGCCCGATGAAGTGAAGTGGGCCAGCGAGTTCGGCCCGGGCCGCCCCGGCTGGCACATCGAGTGCTCGGCAATGGCTTGCGAACTGCTCGGCGAAACGCTCGACATCCACGGCGGCGGTGAAGACCTGCAGTTCCCGCATCACGAGAACGAAATTGCGCAGAGTGAAGGCGCCACCGGCAAACCGCTTTCCAACTACTGGATGCACAACGGCTTCATCGTGACCGACAACGAGAAGATGTCCAAGAGCCTGGGCAACTTCTTCTTGATTCGCGATGTGCTCAAGAAATATGACGCCGAGACCATTCGCTTCTTTGTGGTGCGGGCGCACTATCGCCGTCCGCTCAACTACAGCGACGTGCACCTGGACGACGCCCGCAATTCGCTCAAGCGGCTCTATACGGCGCTCGACCTGGTCGCGCCTGAAGCTGTAGCCATCGACTGGGCTGACCCGTACGCGGCGCGCTTCAAGGCCGCCATGGACGAAGACTTTGCAACGCCCGAAGCCGTCGCGGTGCTGTTCGATCTGGCGGGCGAGGTGAACCGCACGCAATCGCCGGCACAGGCCGGGCTGCTGAAGGCGTTGGGCGGCTGCCTGAATATTCTGCAGAGTGATCCGAAGGCTTTCCTGCGCGCAGGCGCCACGTTGGACGAAGCCACCATCCAGGCGCAGATCGACGCGCGCGCGGCGGCCAAGGCCGCAAAGAACTTTGCCGAGGCTGACCGCATCCGCAATGATCTTCTGGCGCAGGGCATCGTGCTCAAGGATTCGCCCACTGGCACCACCTGGGCCGCCGCGCAGTGAACGGAACCACCAACCCCATGCCCGCTTCGAAGAATCCGGTGGTCCAGATCTACACGCCGGACTATTGGGAAGACGCCTGCAAGCACCTGTCCAAGAAAGACCGGGTGATGAAGCGGCTGATCCCGAAATTCGGCGATGCCTGCCTCGAATCGCGCGGCGATGCATTCACCACGCTCGCGCGAAGCATCGTGGGCCAGCAGATTTCCGTTAAAGCCGCGCAAACGGTCTGGGACAAATTTGCGGTGTTGCCGCGAAAGCTGACACCGGCCAACGTGCTCAAGCTCAAGGTCGACGACATGCGCGCGGCCGGGCTCTCGGCCCGCAAGGTCGAATACCTGGTCGACTTGGCCATCCATTTCGATTCCGGTGCGGTGCACGTCGACGCCTGGAAGGACATGGCCGATGAACTCATCATCGACGAGCTGGTCGCTATTCGAGGCATCGGACGCTGGACGGCGGAAATGTTCCTCATCTTCCACCTGATGCGTCCCAACGTGCTGCCCGTCGACGACCTCGGCCTGCTCAACGGCATCAGCGTCAATTATTTTTCGGGCGATCCGGTGAGCCGCAGCGATGCCCGCGACGTTGCCGTGGCCTGGGCGCCGTATTGCAGCGTGGCGACTTGGTATATTTGGCGATCGCTCGACCCGGTACCGGTCGCATACTGAACAACAGGAGAAGACGTTGGCGAAACGAACCTTCCTCGACTTCGAGCAGCCCATTGCTGAACTCGAATCCAAGATCGAAGAACTGCGCTATGTACAGACCGAATCGGCGGTCGACATCTCGGAGGAAATCGACCAGCTCGGCAAGAAAAGCCAGCAGCTCACCAAAGACATTTATAGCGACCTGACGCCCTGGCAGATCACCAAGATCGCCCGGCATCCGGAACGCCCCTACACGCTCGACTACGTCAACGAGATCTTCACCGACTTCGTCGAACTGCACGGCGACCGGCACTTTGCCGACGACCTCTCCATTGTGGGCGGCCTCGCACGCTTCAACGGCACGCCCTGCATGGTGCTGGGCCACCAGAAGGGCCGCGACACCCGGGAGCGCACCGCGCGCAACTTCGGCATGAGCAAGCCCGAGGGCTACCGCAAGGCCCTGCGCCTCATGAAGACGGCCGAAAAGTTCAAGCTGCCGGTCTTCACCTTCGTCGACACACCGGGCGCTTACCCGGGCATCGATGCCGAAGAGCGCGGCCAGTCCGAAGCCATCGGCCGCAACATCTTCGAGATGGCGCAGCTCGAGGTGCCGATCATCGTCACCATCATCGGCGAGGGCGGCTCCGGCGGCGCGCTGGCCATCTCGGTTGGCGACCAGCTCGTAATGCTGCAGTACTCCATCTACTCGGTCATCAGCCCTGAAGGATGCGCTTCCATTCTCTGGAAGACCAGCGACAAGGCGCAGGAAGCGGCCGATGCCCTCGGCATCACGGCGCACCGCCTCAAGGCGCTGGGCCTGGTCGACAAGATCGTCAATGAGCCGGTTGGCGGCGCGCACCGAGACCATCGCCAGATGGCCGCTTTCCTCAAGCGGGCGCTCAACGATGCCTTCCGCCAGGTCAGCGACCTGAAGCCGAAGGAACTGCTCGATCGCCGCTACGAGCGCCTGCAGAGCTACGGCCGGTTCAACGACACCAAGGCCGACACCGGCAGATAAGCAAGCGCCCCATGAACGAAGCCTTCGAACGCGCGATGGCCGCGTTCGAGCCGGCGCATCTGCCGCTGGCGGTGGGCTTCAGCGGCGGTGCGGATTCCACGGCCTTGCTGGCCGCGTGCGCATCCGTCTGGCCGGGACAAGTGGTGGCCTTTCACGTTCACCACGGGCTGCAGGCAGCGGCTGACGATTTCGAACGGCATTGCGCCACCGTGTGCGAGCGCCTCGGCGTGCCGCTGCACGTGCATCGCGTCGATGCCCGCCATGCACAGGGCGACAGCCCTGAAGATGCGGCCCGGCGCGCTCGCTACGAAGCCTTTGCCACGATGGCCCGCACGGGCGAACCTGCCGGCGCTATTAAATCCATAGCCTTGGGGCATCATGCCGACGACCAGGTCGAAACGCTCTTGCTGGCTTTGTCCAGGGGCGCCGGGCTCCCGGGCCTGGCCTCGATGCCCGAGCATGCGCAACGCCACGGGCTGGACATCTATCGGCCGTTGCTGGCTGTGCCCGGCGCCGATATTCGCGCCTGGTTGAAAGACCTCGATCTGCCCTGGATCGAGGACCCGACCAACGAAAACGAGCGCTACACACGCAACCGGATCCGCGCCGTGCTTCTGCCTGCGCTCGAGCGCACTTTTCCGCAGTTCCGCGCCACCTTTGCCCGCAGCATCGGCCATGCCGCACAGGCCCAGGAACTGCTGAGCGAGCTGGCAGGGCAAGACTTGGCCGGGGTGGGAAACCCACCCCGCATCGCCGAACTGCAGGCGCTTTCACGCGCGCGCCAGGCCAACGTGCTGCGGCATTGGCTCATGCAGGCGCACGGCTGCGCGCCCAGTGCGGCGCAGCTGGAACAACTGCTGGATCAGGTTCGCGCCTGTACCACCCGAGGCCACCGCATCCACCTGAAGGTGGCCCGCGGTTTCGTCGAGCGGAGGGGCGATTTTCTGCATTGGTACAATTCCGGGCCCTCGCCCAAGGCTTCGCGCTGACGGCTCGCAGGGCGCCGCGCTCGCACTCCGGGGTGGAGCGGCCCTTTCCTTTTCTCTGAATTCACCCATGGCATTGATCGTTCACAAATACGGCGGTACGTCGATGGGCTCGACCGAGCGCATCAAGAATGTTGCCAAGCGCGTCGCCAAATGGGCACGCGCCGGCCACCAGATGATCGTGGTCCCGAGCGCCATGAGCGGCGAAACCAATCGCCTGCTTGGCCTGGCCAAGGAGCTGGCGCCCAGCAAACCGAGCGAGGCCCATGGGCGCGAACTCGACATGCTCGCCTCGACGGGCGAACAGGCTTCGTCGGCGCTGCTGGCCATTGCCCTGCAGGCCGAAGGCATGGAAGCCGTGAGCTACGCGGGCTGGCAGGTTTCGGTGCGCACCGACAACTCCTACACCAAAGCCCGCATCGAGAGCATCGACGACGAGCGCGTGCGCGCTGACCTCGACGCCGGCAAGGTCGTCGTCATCACCGGCTTCCAGGGCGTGGACGAAGACGGCAACATCACCACGCTGGGCCGTGGCGGCAGCGACACCTCCGCCGTGGCCATTGCGGCAGCCATGAAGGCACACGAATGCCTCATCTACACCGACGTGGACGGCGTCTACACCACCGACCCGCGCGTGGAGCCCGATGCGCGCCGCCTCTCGACCGTGAGCTTCGAAGAGATGCTCGAGATGGCGAGCCTGGGCTCCAAGGTGCTGCAAATCCGCTCGGTCGAATTTGCCGGCAAGTACAAGGTGCCACTGCGCGTGCTTTCGAGCTTCACGCCGTGGGACATCGACATCAATGAAGAGGCCAAGTCCGGCACGCTGATCACTTTCGAGGAAGACGAAAACATGGAACAAGCCGTTGTATCCGGCATCGCTTTCAACCGCGACGAGGCCAAGATCTCGGTGCTCGGCGTGCCCGACAAGCCAGGCATCGCGTATCACATCCTCGGCGCCGTGGCGGACGCCAACATCGAGGTCGACGTGATCATCCAGAACCTCAGCAAGGACGGCCGTACCGACTTCAGCTTTACCGTGCATCGCAACGAGTATGCGAAGACGGTCGACCTGCTGCAGACCAAGGTCATGCCCTCGCTGAACGCGACCGAAATCGTGGGCGACACCAAGATCTGCAAGGTCAGCATCGTCGGCATCGGCATGCGCAGCCACGTCGGCGTGGCCAGCAAGATGTTCCGCGTGCTGAGCGAAGAGGGCATCAACATCCAGATGATTTCGACCAGCGAAATCAAGACCTCGGTCGTGATCGACGAAAAATATATGGAATTGGCCGTGCGCGCGCTGCACAAAGCCTTCGATCTGGATCAACCTGCCGCCTGACGGTGGCATAATCTCGGCTTCTTTCAGGAACTGTGACCGAGTGGCCGAAGGTGCTCCCCTGCTAAGGGAGTATGGGGTGTAGAGCCTCATCGAGGGTTCGAATCCCTCCGGTTCCGCCAGCTAGCAAGTAAAAACGGCCCTTCACGGGCCGTTTTTCATTTGTCCTCCCTTGCCGCGCAAGGGAATCCAAAGGCTTCTTTTTACAGGGCATCGAGCGCCAGCTCCTCCGGTGCGGGAAGTGCGCAAGGGCGCTGGCAGCATCCTGGGGACGCTGGCAGAACGAACCTGAACGTGCAGCCCGACCCCTCGGCGCTTTCAAGCACCACCCGTCCGCCATGGCGAGCGGCAACTGTCTTGACGAACGTCAGTCCCAGCCCGGCACCATGGGCTCGGCTGCGCGCGCTTCCGCCTCTGTCAAAAGGCTCGAAAATTGCCGCCTGCTTGTCCTTGCCGATGCCCGGCCCCTGGTCCTGGATGCGGATGGCGCAGCCGTCCTGGTGCTGCTCGACGGCGCAGATGATCGTCGAATGCGGCGGCGAATGTTCGATTGCATTGCCCAAGAGGTTGTCGATTGCGCGCGCGACCAGATTGGGTTCAACACGGCAGAACGCCTCGGCCGCGCTGCTTGAATCCACGATCACCTGAACCTGGCTGCGGCGGCGCGCTTCCCAGGTGTCGTCGATGCATTCGAGCAAGATGGCCGCCAGGTTGCGGACCTCCAGGCGATAGGGCTGCGACCGCGCACGTGCCAGTTGGATGAACCCCTCCGACAATGACAACGCCTTGCGCGCATGCCGGCCGATCCGCTCGCGAAACTGCGACGGAGACATTGCCGAAGGTGCGTGCCGATCGAGTTCCAGCAGCGTGAGAATGGCGGCTTGCGGCGCGCGCATGTCGTGGCTCAGAAAATGAATCGCATCTTCGTGTTGCCGCTGGGCCTGGCGCATTTCAGTCACGTCGACAAGGCTCAGGATCCATCCGACATGCTGCCCGTCGGCGTTGAGCGACGGCGCGCGCTTGACGAGCAGGTCCAGCTCGTCGCCATCCCGGGCGGACACGGCAATCGTTGTCGGGTGCTGCGCCAGCAGGTCGGGCGTGACAACGGCTTCATGGCTTTCCGATGAGCGGACGCCGCGCATGAGCTCGATCGCCGACATGTTCCTCAATGCCTCGCTGGAGGCCACGTTGAAGTAATGTGCCGCCGCGGCGTTGGCCAGTCGCACGCGGCCTTGCTGATCACACACCAGCTTTGCGTCTGGCAGGCTGTTCAGGCTGTCGCTCACGAGCTGATGCAGGTCGCGCAAGTGCCGCGTGGCTTGCGCCAGTGCCCTGATGCGTCGGTCGAGAAAATCACCTGATGATCGCGTTGCGTCACAGGGCAGTTGGGAGATGCTTGCAGTCGCGCGCAAATGAATGGACGCATCGATCAAATAACGCGTGGCCGCATTCAGGCGGCTCCAGCTCCAAAGCGTGTACACGATGCCCAAGCCCAGCACCCCGGTGACCGGAGCAAACTGCAAACGCAACAAAGCAAATCCGGCCCAAGAGGCCGACAGCAGCGCGAGCGCCAGCGACCCAGCCAGAAACAGGGCGAACAACGGCTCCAGAAACGCCATGCCCACCAGGGCCAACAACACGGCCGATGCGTTCAGGCTCGCGTTCAACCAGAGCGGGGCCGGCGTTACTTCGAGTCGGCCCAGCAGGCTGTCCAGGACGTTGGCGTTGATCTCGACACCTGGCATCAACGTGTCGTCGCCAGCGACGGGGACCTCGTAAAGGCCGCCCAATTCGGCGGCCGTGGTGCCCACCAGCACGTACTTGCCGTCGAACGTACCGGGCGGAAGCAAGCCGCTGATCGCATCGACGTAGGAAATGCGGTTGAAGTGCCCTGGCGGGCCTGCGAACGGCACGATCAGCTTGTGCGAGCGCCGCCAGTCGAGCCACCGTCCGGAAGGCGGGGCGTGAGAAAGCTCTTCCGCCTTGGTGCTGCCCGGCACGTGCAGGGAGAAGCGATCGGCGTCGCCCACACGGAGCATGGCGAGACTGAAGTGATCCAGTTCGAAATCACGAAGGCCTTCTTGCAGATAGATGTCGCGCAGGACGCCGTCGTTGTCCACCGGAAGACGATCGAGCCCCAGGCGATTCGCACTCGTCGCCAAGGCGCGGATCGGCTGGACGGTCCGCGGATTGGCTCCGTAGTACGTTTGCATCGTCATCGGCAAAACGACGCGGCCGCTTTGCTGCAGAGAGGCCGCCAGCGCCTTGTCGTCGTCAGCGGAGTGCGCGTCCGAGTCGGTCAACAGAAGGTCCAGGCCAATTGCCCGCGGCGAGTCCTTGCTGATGCGATCGATGAGCTCGGCATGGGCCGCCCCGCGAAAAGCCCAGGCGCCCAATGCCGAAATGGTTTTTTCGTCGATGGCGACGACCACCACGTCGCTGCGCTGCACGTCGCGGTGTTGCGATGCGACGAGTGCGTCTTGCAGGATGCGGTTCGGTTGCCGCACCAGGTCGAAAATATCCATCCCAACGACCAGCGCCACCGCAAAGAGCGCCAGCCCGCTCCAACTGATCCAGCGAGCGTATCGGACCGTGCTTAGGCGAGAGGGCGGCCCGATCTTCGGATCTGGAGACGTTGCGTGCATGTATTTCTCTAAGCCCCGTCTCGTCAAGTTGGCAGCCTTCTGGTTTTTCCGTTGGTGGGCAAAGAGGCACCTTCATGGAGCAAAACGTTCAGATTCATGCACCAAACTTGTATGCAAGACTGACATTCACCAGTTCGCGAAAGCGGGTGCAAGCTTCGTGCCCACTCGGTGGTTGTTAGTTTGCTTTGCACGGCGAAGCGCGGCGGCACTTGAGCGGGAAAAAAGGCGGCTGCAGATCCCAGTCAGCGGCGGCGCTGGCGAAGCAAGGATTGAAAGCTCGGGCCTTTCAGGGCAGCGCGCCAGCGTTGGTCATGGGGTCGTGAACCGCCTCGAAGCGATAGCCCTGGCCGTAGACCGCTGAGAGGCGATATCCGTTCTCAGGCCGCAATGCCAGCAACGTTCTCACTCGCGAAACGTGTGTGTCCAGGGACCGAGACATCAACTCGGTTCCTCCGGGATTGTTGGTCTTCCAAACGCTTTCCAGCATGTGTCTGCGCGAGATCAGGCGCCCCATGTTCCGGAAGAGAAACAATGCGAGGTCGTACTCCCTCTGAGTCAGTTGAACGACCTCGCCGTCGACCTCGAGCCTTGCCGCAGCGGGAATGAACCGGTAGCGGCCCCACGATTCTTCCTTGGCGCGGGGCGCAACATACGCGCGGCGCAACAACGCCTGGATGCGAGCGGCCAGTTCGGCAACTCCGACGGGCTTGCTCATGAAGTCGTCCGCCCCCACGCCCAACCCTTCGACCACGTTGCGCTCGCCCCGTCGGTTGGTCACGAAGAGAATTGGAATGTTCTCTTTCACGTTGCTTCTGACCCACCGCACGATATCCGGGCCAGAGATGTCGGGAAGCTCCCAATCCAGGAGCAGCAAATCGAACGATTCGCGGCGCAGTTCGTTCATCAATGCAGCCCCTTCCGTAAAGGTGTGGCAATGGTGGTTCATTGCCTTCAGCGTGCATTTGGTCAGATCAAGCTGAGTCAGATCGTCATCGACTGCGGCGACTCGCATGGTTTCAGTGGTTGTGTTGGGTTGTGCGAAAGAAATTTGCACAGTTGCTACGCACAGTAATTTTAATTAACAACTAATTTCGTACAGGAGCAAATAGTCAGAGATTGTCAGATTGAAGCAATTTGAAACAATTGGCGGTGGATCGTTGCGCGCGCGCGAGTCGGCGCTCGCGATGTCTTGCCGAACCTGCAGACGAAAGCATTCAAGCCATTGGGCGTCGCAACTTCGCGACAAAAAATGCCACAAGAGTAACTATCTGTATGGTTAAATCGGCGCAAACATCGCGAAAGAGGACGAGGGAACCCCATGAAGCTGCTGCTGAGCATCGTGTGCGCCGTAGTTGCATTGGCCGGGTGCGTCAGCACGCCGCCGACTCCGACGCAGCCCGGAACAGGATCGGGCCTGTCGTATGTGCCCATGGTGGCCATGGAAGGTGTCGACAAGGCCCGCTATGACAGCGACGTGGCCGATTGCCGCACTGCGGCAACTCGGATCACCGCGCGTAGCGAGTCGGGCGACGCCATGTGGCTGGCGCTGGGCCTTGGGTTGATCACCGTGCACGGGCAGGGGATTGTGGCTGCGGCTGCCCAAGGGGGCATCGCGGCTGCGGCGATCGACATGTCTTACCGCCCCGACGCGAGCGTGATTGCCGAGCACCAGCAGATCGCAATAGTGCACTGCATGGCAAAGCGCGGTTATCGCAATCTCGACCCCAACGTGCGGGACACGTTCTACGGCCACTCCTTCAATCCGGAGGTCGTGCTGACCCCGCGCCGAACGGGTGTGGACACGTACAACGCCGAAGTGGTCGCCAAGGCGGGCCAGTGCAGCATCCAGCCGCGGGCGGAACTGATCGCCAAAGGCCCTGGCTACGAGTCGTACAGCGTGCCGTGTTCGAACGGCGCGACCTTGCCCGTTCGCTGCGAATTCGGCAAGTGCCGCGCCCTGGGCCAATCGACCAGCCGCCGCTCCTGACGCTCGCGACGCTGGCGCGCAGCACACGCCCGATCACTTGATGACCATGCCTTTGAGCGCGGGGTCTGCGGGTGGCGCCTTGAACTTCATGTCCCGGAGAGTTTTCATGAGCAGCCGGGCAATCATGAGATTGCGGTGCCGCTTGTGGTTGGCGGGTATCACGTACCAGGGCGCGTGCTCGGTCGAGGTTGCGCGCAGCGCCTTGTCGTAAGCCTCCTGGTAGGCGTTCCACTTGGTGCGCACCTCCAAGTCGCCCAGGCTGAACTTCCATTGCTTGCCGGGGGTGTCGATTCGGGCCTGCAGGCGTTCGCGCTGCTCGTCCTTGTCGATGTGCAGCATGCACTTGACGATGACGGTGCCGGTCTCGACCAGCAGGCGCTCGAAGTCGTTGATCTGCGCGTAGCGCCGCTTCGCTTCGGCCTTGTCGATCCAGCCCTCGACCACCGGCACCAGCACGTCTTCGTAGTGGCTGCGGTTCCACACCGCGATTTCGCCCGCGCGCGGCACGACCGCATGGCAGCGCCAGAGATAGTCGTGGGCGCGTTCTTCGTCGCTTGGCGCCTTGAAGGCCGTGACGCGAACACCCAGCGGCGAGGTGCGCGAAAAGACCCAGCGCACGGTCCCGTCCTTGCCGCTGGTGTCCATGCCCTGGAGTACCAGCAGGACCTTGCGGCGGCCTTCGGCATGCAGCAGGTCCTGCATCTCGTCGAGCTCGCCTGCAAGGGCGTCGATCTCGGCAACCTGCGCGGCTTCGTTGCCCTCTAGAAAAGGCGTTTCGCCCGGGTCCACCTGCGAGAGCTTGAACTTGCTGCCGCCGACGCGGTATTTCTTCAGGCTGGGCATGGACCGGAGCTCCGTTCAAAAAAGACGCAGCGTACGCGATCGGCAAAGCCCGTCAGCGATCGGTCTCGTCAGGATCGATGGATGCGCTCCAGCGGTCGTCCCAGTCGGCGTGCCGCGCCGCACCGTCGAGTTCGCGCCGGTCGCGCTTGGTAGGGCGGCCCTGCACGATCGCCAGGGCAGGTTCGCTCCCCATGCGTCGCTGTTCGCGCATGGCAACCTGCGCGGCAATGCTCTCCGGGGTTTCTTCATAGAGCTGCTGCGCCACGGGTGCCGGGCCCCGCTGGCCGCTCAAGCCGCGCACGGTCACAGTCCGAGTCACCGCCCCAAGGCGGATCGCGACCGTGTCTCCCGCCTTGACCTCGCGCGAGGCCTTGGCGATGTCGCCATTGACCTGTATCCGGTTCTTGCCGATCTCATCCGCAGCCAGGGATCGCGTCTTGAAGAAGCGGGCGGCCCAGAGCCATTTGTCGATGCGCAAGCGATCCATATTCAGAAATTGTGGTGGTAGACAGGGAGCCGCACGACAGCGTCGAGCCCGACCACCTGTGCGGAATTTTCCTGCACGCTGCGGTTGTCCAGGCTGATGCGTCCGCCCAGAGCGAGCACGATCTCGCGGCAAATGGCCAGGCCCAGCCCCGAGCCGCTTCCCGTGTCGCCGGCAGAGAAGGGCGCGAACAGGCGCTGGCGCAGTTCGGCTGAAATGCCGGGTCCCTCGTCGCGCACCGTCAGCACCGCCTCGTCCTCGTCGGAACGAACCATGACGGAAAGTGCGCCGCCCCGCGGACTCTGCTTGATCGCGTTGTGCAGCAGGTTGCGGGTGAGTTCCTGCAGCATCCACTGGTGCGCACGCACCGTCACAGGCTGTTCGACGGCCAGCTCGAAATCGAGCGCCTTGTCGGCGATGAGAGGCGAGAGGTCCAGCGCAATCTGGCGCACCACTTCGCCGAGCTCCAGCGCGACCGATTCCGGCTGCTGGCGCAATTGCTCGACCTTGGCAAGCGACAGCATCTGGTTGGCGAGCGTGGTCGCGCGCTCCACCGTCTGATTGATTTCGCTAAGTGCCTGTTCGGGCGCCACGTCGCCGCGCCGCGCCGATTGCACCTGCGCCTTCAGCACCGCCAGCGGCGTGCGCAACTGGTGAGCGCTGTCGCGCACAAAGCGCTTCTGGTGGTCGAGCAGGCGCTGCAGCCGGCCCATGACCTCCGTGGTGGCGTCAATCAGTGGGCGTAGTTCGCGCGGCGCATCGGGTGCATCGATGGGCGACAGGTCGTCGGCGGCGCGCTTCTCGATGGCTTCGCCGAGCTCCCGCACCGGCCGCGTGGCGCGTTGCACCACCAGCACCGTGACCAGCGCGATGACGCCCATCAGCAGCAGCTGCCGCCACAGCATGTCCACCAGCAGCTTGCGCACCAGCGTTTCGCGCAGCTCCAGGGTTTCGGCCACCTGCACCACGGCCATGCCGCGGCCGCGACCACTGGCCACCGGCTGCAGCAGCACCGCCATCCGCACGGGCTGGTCGCGAAAGCGCGCGTCGTAGAAATCGACGAGCGCCGAATAGGCCCCGCGGTCGGGGATGCGGCCGCGCCAGAACGGCAGTTCGGCAAAGCCCGAAACCATCTCGCCATCGAGCGCCGAAACCCGATAGAAAAGCCGGCTGCGGTTGTCGGCCTCGAAGGCTTCCAGCGCGGAGTAGGGCACGATGGCGCGCAGCCGCGCCGCTTCGTCGTAGCCTTCCACGTCGAGCTGTTCGCCGATGGTCTTGGCCGAGGCGAGCAGCGTGCGGTCGTAAGCGGTGGTGGCCGCGGCCAGGCTCTGCCGGTACAGGCTCACGCTGTTGATCACGATGAAAATGGCCACCGGCGCGAGAATGCCGAACAGCAGCCTCGCGCGCAGCGACAAGGCCGCCTTCATTGTTCGGCGCGCAAGAGGTAGCCCAGCCCGCGCAGCGTCATCAGCGCGGCGCCGGTGCCCACGAGCTTCTTGCGCAGGCGATACACCACCACCTCGACAGCTTCGTACTGCACATTGGTCTCGCCCGGAAACACCAGTTCGAAAAGCCGCTCCTTGCTGACCGCATGGCCCGGTTTCATCATCAGCGCCTTGAGCAGCGCCAGTTCGCGCGGCGTGAGTTCCAAGATGCCGCCGCGGTGGTAGATGGCGCCGCTTTCGGGCTCGAAGCGCAGGCCGCCCACTTCCTGCGGGTTCAGGATCACGTCGGGGCCCGCGTTCTGGTGGCGCCGGCGTAGGGCGCGGATGCGCGCCTCCAGCTCATCGAGGTCGAAGGGCTTGGGCAGGTAGTCGTCGGCGCCGGCATTCAGGCCCATGATGCGGTCGCCCACGGTGCCGCGGGCCGTCAGCAGCAGCACCGGCGTGCGCAGCCCCGCGGCGCGTGCATCGGCCAGCACCTGAAGGCCGTCGAGGTTGGGCAGGCTCAGGTCGAGCGCCACCACGTCGGGCTCCAAGGCGCGCCATTGCTCGACGGCCAGGGCGCCGTCGCCGCAGATGCGCACGTCGATCTTGCTGCGGGCGAGGGCGCGCTGCAGGGTGACCTGCATCGAGGGATCGTCTTCGACCAGCAGCAGCTTCATGGGCTTGGAGGGGGGAATGGTACTTCGGTGTTTTCCCCAGTCCGGTGGACAGCCAACTGACAGCAGGGCGGCGCATGATAGCGGCTCAGGTCCAAGTCAGGTTTTCTTTAGTTACCAGGAGACATTCGATGCGTCGCGACACCTTTTTGAAGTCATTGGCCGCGCTGGCCGCCGCCGGAGCGCTGCCGTTGTCGGCGCGCGCCGCAGCCAACGTCAAGATGATGATTCCAGCCAACCCGGGCGGTGGCTGGGACACCACGGGCCGCGCGTTGGGCAAGGCATTGACCGAATCCAAGCAGGCCGACACGGTCACCTATGACAACAAGGGCGGCGCCGCCGGCGCACTGGGCCTGGCCCAGTTCGTGAACGGCTCCAAGGGCGATCCGAACGCGCTCATGGTGATGGGCTCCGTCATGCTCGGCGGCATCATCACCGGCAAGCCGCCGGTCAATCTGTCGCAGGCCACGCCCATTGCGCGCATGACCACCGAATACAACGTCTTCGTGCTGCCGGCCAACTCGCCCTTCAAGACCATGAAGGATGTGGTCGAGCAGCTCAAGAAGGACCCGGGCAGCGTCAAGTGGGGCGGCGGTTCGCGCGGCTCTACCGAGCACATTGCCGCGGCCATGATCGCGCAGAAGGTCGGCGCCGACCCGTCCAAGATCAACTACGTGGCCTTCCGGGGCGGCGGCGAGGCCACGGCGGCCATTCTGGGCGGCAACGTCACCATCGGCGGCAGCGGCTATAGCGAGTTCGCCGAATACATTGCCGCCGGCAAGATGAAGGCCGTTGCCGTCACGTCCGCCCAGCGCCTGCCGGGCATCAACGTGCCGACGCTCAAGGAGCAGGGCATCGACGTCGAGATCGGCAACTGGCGCGGCGTGTATGGCGCCCCCGGTATCACCGCGGAACAGCGCAAGGCCCTCACCGACATGGTGCTGGCCGCGCTCAAGAGCCCGTCGTGGGCTGAATCGCTCAAGAAGAACGACTGGACGCCGGCCGTGCTGTCGGGCGAGGCATTTGCCAAGTTTGTCGACGACGACTTCGCCAGCCTGCGCGCCATCATGGCCAAGTCCGGAATGATCTGACTTTGGCTCGCCCCCAGGCTCCGCGCACTTCGTGTCGCTACGCCAACCCCCCACCGGGGGCAACACCAGAGGCCCGGCAGAGCCGGTTCCTCGGTGTTTCTGGAAGGGGATGGGGGCTCTTTCGATAGTGTGACCCTTCAATGGGTCCCAATCCTTTCCCTGACTGTGGGAGCAAAAAATGACAACTCCAGAATCCTCGGTCTCGCCGCAACCCGCGGCTCTTTGGCCGCAAACCCTGGTCGGTGCCGGTGTGCTGCTGACCGGCTTGGCGCTGGCTTTCGGCGCCATCGGCATTCCTTCCGAGGCCGGCTATGGCGGCGTCGGGCCCAACTTCCTGCCGTGGCTGGTGTCGGGCGTGCTCACGCTGTGCGGCGGCTGGATCCTCTGGGAAGCACGCACCGGCGGCTTTCGCGAGCTTGATGCACCTACGGGGGCCGAGCAGGCCTACTGGCCGGGCTTCGTCTGGGTCTCGGCGGGCCTGCTGCTCAATGCGGCGCTCATCACTCAGCTTGGCTTTATCCTGAGCTGCACGCTGTGCTACGTGCTGGCGGTGCAGGGCCTGCGCCGCGCGAGCGGACAGCCTTCGGCCAATCTGCCGCGAACCTGGGCCATCGATTTGCTGACCGGCGCGCTCATTGCCGCACCCGTGTTCTGGATGTTCACCAAGTTCCTGGCCATCAACCTGCCGGGCCTCACCACCACCGGCTGGATCTGACATGGAAATCTTCAACGCACTCATGACGGGTTTCGCCGCGGCGATTACCCCGGTCAATCTGCTCTGGTGCCTGGTGGGCTGTGCCCTCGGCACGGCCGTTGGCGTGCTGCCAGGCATCGGCCCCGCTGTGGCCGTGGCCATGCTGCTGCCGATCACGGGCAAGGTCGAGATCACGGCCTCGATGATCTTCTTCTCGGGCATCTATTACGGCGCCATGTATGGCGGTTCGACCACGTCGATCCTGCTCAACACGCCCGGTGAGACGGCCAGCATGGTCACGGCCATGGAAGGCAACAAGATGGCCAAGAGCGGAAGGGCGGGCGCTGCGCTCGCCACGGCCGCCATCGGCTCCTTCGTTGCGGGCACCATCGCCACGGTCATCGTCACGCTGTTCGCGCCGTTTGTGGCGGAGTTCGCCGTGAAGCTCGGGCCGCCCGAATATTTCCTGCTGATGCTGCTGGCCTTCACCACCGTGAGCGCGGTGCTCGGCAAGAGCACGTTGCGCGGCATGACGGCGCTGTTCATCGGCCTTGCTGCCGGCTGCGTCGGCCTCGACCAGATCTCGGGCCAGGGCCGCTATACCGGCGGCGTGCCAGAGCTGCTCGACGGCATCGAGATCGTGCTGGTTGCGGTGGGCCTGTTTGCCGTGGCCGAAGTGCTGTACGCCGTGCTCTACGAGGGCAAGGTGGTCGAAGGCCAGAACAGGCTGAGCCGCGTCCACATGACCAAGCGCGACTGGAAACGCTCGATCCCGGCATGGCTGCGCGGCACCGCCATCGGCACGCCCTTCGGCTGCATTCCCGCGGGCGGCACCGAGATCCCGACTTTCCTGAGCTATGCGATGGAAAAGAAGCTGGCCAAGAACCCGGAAGACAAGGCCGAGTTCGGCACTGCCGGCGCCATCGAAGGCGTGGCCGGCCCCGAAGCCGCCAACAACGCCACCGTGACTGCCGCGCTCATTCCGCTGCTCACGCTGGGCATTCCGACGTCGAACACCACGGCCATCTTGCTCGGCGCGTTCCAGAACTACGGTATCCAGCCGGGTCCGCAGTTGTTCACCACCTCGGCCGCATTGGTGTGGGCGCTGATCGCGTCGCTTTACATTGGCAACGTGATGCTGCTGGTGCTGAACCTGCCGATGGTGGGCCTGTGGGTCAAGCTGCTGAAGATTCCGAAGCCGCAGCTCTACGCGGGCATCTTGATCTTCGCGACGGTGGGTGCCTACGGCATGCGCCAGAGCGCGTTCGACCTGTTCCTGCTGTACGGCATCGGCCTGCTTGGCGTCGTGATGCGGCGCTTCGACTTTCCGACTGCTCCTGTGGTTGTGGGCATGATTCTCGGGCCGCTCGCCGAGGCGCAGCTGCGCAACGCCATGTCGATCGGGGAGGGCAGTGCTGCGGTGTTCTTCCAGCGGCCTATGTCGATCACGCTGGTGGTCATCATTGTGGCTGTGCTGGTGTTGCCGCGTGTGGCGAAGCGCATGAGTGAGCGGAAGTTGGCTCGGTTGGCGGTCTGACTCTTACTGCCCTCTTTTGAGGGCGCGAAGGATAGTTGGTTTTATACCGCTGCGCGGCGGTTACTTCCCGAGGCCGGGTGTCGCCCCGGCGGGCGACTCACTTTCTTTTGCTTCGCCAAAAGAAAGTAAGCAAAGAAAAGGCGACCCCACTGTCTGCG
>NZ_JAUSRN010000007.1 GCF_030811855.1 Variovorax paradoxus
GGTACCGATGCGGTGAACGTGAACCAGCTCAATGCGGTGAGTGCAACGGCCAACGCGGGCTTCTTCGTGACCACGGCGGCGACGGGCACTGGCACCGCGACGGGCACCACGGTGCAGAACATCGCGCCGGGCGGCACGGCCACCTACACGGCGGGCAACAACATCGCCATCACGCAGGCTGGTGCGAATGTGCAGATTGCCACGAGCATGACGCCGACCTTCACCAGCGTGAACACCACCAACCTGACGGCCACTGGCAACACCACCATCGGCGGCCCCACGGGCACCCTGAATGTGGTTGGGGGCACCACGGTGAACATGGGCAGCAACGTCATCACCAACGTGGGGACCGGCACCAACCCGACCGACGCGGCGAACGTGGGCCAGATCACTGGTGCGACCACTGCGCTGACCAGCGCCGGCCTGAACTTCACGGGCAACGATGCGACCGCGGGGGTGGTGCACCGGGATCTCGGCACCACACTGGCGATTCAGGGCACGGCCACGACGGTCGGCAACTACTCGGGCGGCAACCTGAAGACGGTGACCGATCCGGTCACGGGTGCGATCAACCTGCAGATGGCCGACTCGCCGGTGTTTGGCGCCACGACGATCAACGCCGGCGGCACGGGCATCATCAGCGGCGTGACCGCCGGTGTGGCCGGCACGGATGCGGTCAACGTGACGCAGCTCAACGCAGTCAGCACGACAGCCAACATGGGGTGGAATGTGACGACGGCGGCAACCGGCACCGGCACGGTTACGGGGACCACGACGCAGAAAATTGCACCGGGCGACACGGCCACCTACACGGCGGGCAACAACATCGCCATCACGCAAGCCGGCGCGAATGTGCAGATTGCCACCAGCATGACGCCGACCTTCACCAGCGTGAACACCACCAACTTGACGGCCACTGGCAACACCATCATCGGCGGCCCCACGGGCACCCTGAATGTGGTTGGGGGCACCACGGTGAACATGGGCAGCAACGTCATCACCAACGTGGGGACCGGCATCAACCCGACCGACGCGGCGAACGTGGGCCAGATCACTGGTGCGACCAATGCGCTGACCGCTGCCGGCCTGAACTTCACGGGCAACGATGCGACTGCTGGGGTGGTGCACCGGGATCTCGGCACCACACTGGCGATTCAGGGCACGGCCACGACGGTCGGCAACTACTCGGGCGGCAACCTGAAGACGGTGACCGATCCGGTCACGGGTGCGATCAACCTGCAGATGGCCGACTCGCCGGTGTTTGGCGCCACGACGATCAACGCCGGCGGCACGGGCATCATCAGCGGCGTGACCGCCGGTGTGGCCGGTACCGACGCGGTCAACGTGACACAGCTCAATGCAGTCAGCACGACGGCCAACATGGGTTGGAACCTGCAGGCCAATGGCGACACGGCTACCAATGTGGCGCCGGGCGGCATTGTGGAGTTCGTGAACGGGCAGAACATTCTGCTCACGCACGCCGGCAACACCATCACGGTGGCAACCTCGCCCGATCTGGTGGCCGACAGTCTGACGATCAGCGGCGGACCGACCATCAACAGCAGCGGCATTACGATGAACGCCGGCAACACGCTGAACATGGGTGACAACCGGATCACCAATGTGGGGAACGGCACTGCTTTGACCGACGCAGTCAACCTGAGCCAGTTGAACACGGCAACCTCCACGGCGGCCAACATGTGGATCACCGGTTCGCCGACGGTCTACGTGGCGCCCATCTCCACGGGCAGCAACGCCACGGCAGTGGGCTCCGGCTCCACGGCCAGCGGAACCAACAGCGTGGCCGTTGGCACCGGAGCCACCGCAACCACGGCCAACAGCGTGGCGCTGGGCAACGATAGCACCACGGGCACGGCCACCGCGGTAACGGGCACGACCATCGGTGGAACCAGCTACACCTTTGCGGGCGCAGCGCCCACGGGTGTGGTGAGCGTGGGTAGCGCTGGCGCAGAGCGCCAGGTCACCAATGTAGCGGCAGGGCAGTTGACCGCCAACAGCACCGATGCGGTCAATGGCAGCCAGCTGTACGCCACCAACACCGCCGTCTCCAACCTGGGCACAACCGTTAACGCGGCCAGGACCCACTACTACAGCGTCAACGACGGCGGCGTGCAGCAGGCCAACTACAACAACGACGGCGCCACGGGTGTGAACTCGCTGGCAAGCGGCGTGCGGGCCAGCGCCACCGGCGCGGGTGGCATTGCGGTGGGCCTCAACTCGGTGGCAACCGGAGGCAACAGCATCGCGATCGGTGCGGGCGCGGTAGCCAGTGTGGGTGGCGTGGCGCTCGGTGCCGGGTCCGTGGCGACTCGAGCCGGCATGAATGGTCGAAGCGAAGCCTTCTCGAACGTCTCGGTGTCGTCCACGCAGGGAGCGGTCTCGATCGGCAGCCCGGGCAACGAGCGGCAGATCACCGATGTGGCTGGCGGTATCGCGTCGACCGATGCGGTCAATGTGCGCCAGTTGCGGGCGGTGCAAGACGGCGCCATCAACTACAGCACGAACGTTGACGGCACCACCAACTACAACCAGATCGTTCTGGGCAACGGACAGGCACCCAACGGCACCGTTATTTCGAACGTGGCGCCTGGCGTCATGGGCACCGATGCGGTCAACGTCAATCAGCTCAATGGCGTGAGCAACCGCGTCAATGCGCTGGGCGACCAGATCAACAAGGTGGGCCGCAATGCCTACGCCGGTGTGGCGGCCGCCATGGCTGTGCAAATGCCGGGCCAGTCGTTGCCGGGCAAGACGGTGATGCGCGTGGGCTACGGCACCTTCAAGGGCGAGAGCGCCGTGGGTATCAGCTTCCGCCGCACTGCCGACAACAACGGCTGGAGCCTGACGGGCGGCGTGGGCATGAGCCGCGCGGGCGCGGCGGCGACTGTGGGTGCCGAGTGGGTCTTCGATTGATTCAAGGAACAACGATCATGGAAAAACAACTGCAACAACGTGCCACGATGCTGGTGTCAACGCTGGTCGGCTTGCCGCCCCTGCTTGCCCTTTTGTGCGTGCTCGCGCTGAACGGCTGCGCCAGCCCGGGCTATCCCATCGCGCCGGAAGGCCAGGCAAGCGCCGCCAAGGACATGCCGCCACCGCCCAAGGCCGAGGACTTTCCGAAGCTCGACTCGGCCAAGTGGAAGCAGGGCGCTTTTCCAAGCCTGGAAGCGCTGCGCATGATGCGCGCGGGCATGGGCAAGGACCAGGTCCGCGAACTGCTCGGGTCGCCGCATTTCAGCGAGGGTCTGGCGGGAGTCAAGGAGTGGAACTACATCTTCCACTTTCGCACCGGTAAAGGCGCGGAGTTCGTCACCTGCCAGTACATGGTGCGCTACAACGGCGACAGGCTGACGCACGGCATGTATTGGAAGGACCCGGACTGCGCGATGCTGGTCGAACCGCCACAGGTCAAGCCAATGCCCATGGCCGCGGCCGTGGCAACGCCGCCGCAAAAGGTGACTCTTGGCGCCGATGGCCTGTTTCGCTTCGACGGTGGTGCCCTGGGCGATCTGATGCCCGAAGGCCGTGCCAAGGTCGAGAAACTTGCGGCGGATATCAAGCGCAACTTCAAGCGCGTGAACTCCATCGCCGTGACTGGTCATACGGACCGGCTGGGCACCGCCAGCTACAACGAGGCGCTGTCACTGGCGCGGGCCAACACCGTGCGTGAACTGCTCGCGCAACAGGGCATCGACCGCAACGCCATCCGCACCGCAGGCATGGGTGCTCGGCAGCCGGTCGCGCAGTGCCCGGGGGCCGCGAAGACCCCGGCGCTGGTGAGCTGCCTGCAGCCCAATCGCCGCGTCGACATCGAAGTGGCCGGCGATCAGTAAGCAAGTAAGCAGCCTTTAGGAACTGGGGAGGGGCGCAGACGCCCCAGGCAAGTCAGCTGTGGGTTGGTTCGATGCTTCGTTGCAACCATGCGACTTCGAATCGACCAGCCAATCCCCACCCCTCTTGGCAGACATAATGTAACTTTAGTAACAAAACATATTGTCTTTGATCGCTTTGGTTCCTTCACTCACGCCACACCCTTATGCGTATTGCTGTACTCGAAGACGAGCCGGCCCAGATGAGTTTGCTGGTGGACATGCTCGAGCATCGCTTGCTCATCGTCGAGGAGCCGGTGTCGTGCACGCCGTTCACCAGTGGCGAAGCCTTGCGGGAGGCGCTCCGCCTCGAAAGCTTCGACCTGCTGGTGCTCGACTGGAACGTGCCCGACCTGAATGGCGTGGAATTGCTGGCCTGGCTGCGCAAGCAGAGGGAAAGCACGGTTCCGGTGGTGATGCTGAGCTCGCGCCACTCCGAGCGCGATGTGGCAAGTGCCCTTGGCACGGGAGCCGACGACTACGTGGTGAAGCCCTTTCGCCCACTGGAGTTGGCCGCGCGCATCCAGCGCCTTCTGAAGTCGAGGCACCTTGCGGCAGCAAGCGCGCTGGAGCACTTCGGCACTTGGGTGTTCGACCGCATCTCGTCGAGCGTGGGGATTGGCGCCGCAGGCGCGGAGCCGGCACGCCGGGTGTCGCTGAGCGACAGCGAATTTCGCATGGCGCTGGCGCTGTTTCGAAACCTGGGCCGGCCGGTCTCGCGCGTGCACCTGCTGGAGTGCGCCGGGCGCGAGGGCGAGACGCCCAGCCGCGCGCTCGACAGCCAGATCTATCGGCTCCGTATCAAGCTACGTTTGAATGTTGCGCATGGGCTTCAATTGCACACCGTCTACGGACACGGCTATCGCCTGGAAGCTTCGCATGGCAATGAGCATGCGACCATCGGGCCAGTCTAAGAGGCCGTCGTCGAGCAGTAGCCTTGCATTGCTCACTGTGCTGTCGTTGACGCTTCTCTCCGGGGGCGCGCGCGCACAGTCCACTCACGTGGTGCGGCCCGGTGAAACACTGTGGGACATATCGCGCCAGCACATGAACACGCCGCTGCGCTGGCCCGAACTGCAGCGCAGCAATGCCGTGCCGGTGCCCGAGCATCTGAAGCCGGGACAGGTGCTGCTGCTTGGCGGTGGACCTGCAGTCGCAGCCGTGGTGGAGCTGTCAGGCAGCGCATGGCTCAAAAGAGGCAACGCCGCGCCGCGCCCGCTGGCGCAAGGTGCTGCGGTCCGGGCCAACGACGTGGTGGTAACAGATCGCGGCGCCTTTCTCAGTCTGGGTTTGGGCGACGGCAGCCGCTTGGTCATGCCTTCGAGCAGTGCGGTCCAGGTCCTAGTGGCCAATGGCCGCGTCACGCGATTGCAATTGTTGGACGGGCGTGTCGAGGCGCACGTCGAGAAACAGCGTGGCCGTGAATTCGAGATCCGCAACCGCACGGCGGGGCTGGCGGTGCGCGGCACGCACTTTCGCGCGCGCAACGAAGAAGGCGTGACCACGGCGGAGGTGATCGAGGGAGAGGTGGCTGTGTCCAGCGCGGACCGGCCGGACCTGTTGCTTGCGGCGGCAAGTGGCACCTTGCTCGAGGGCCCGGGCGCGCTGCAGGCCCAGCCGTTGTTGCCGCCACCGCAGAATGCGCAGCAGGGCAGGGACCGAGCCTCCGTGGTGCCGATGACAGGTGCAATCGGCTATCGCATGCAGCTGGCGCGCGACGATCGCTTTCTGCAATTGACCTATGAGCAGCGTTCGCAGCAAGGAGATTTTATATTGCCCGGGGACTTGCAGCCCGGCTTCTATCACCTGCGGCTCACGGCGTTCGATGCACGGCAACTCGAGGGCATGCCAGGCGACAGCATCGTCTACATCGGCGTGAGTGCCACGCCGATCGGCGTCCGTCGCATGGACGATGGCCGCTACGAGATCAGCTGGCCTGCGCGGCCGGGCCAGCGCTATGCCTTCGAGCTGGCGCGCACGCCAGCCTTTGCGCCTGCGCTGGTGAGCGAGCCCGCGCTCTACAGCGGTGGCGCGCTGGTGGGTCCGCTCGACGTGCCGGGGCGCTATCACTGGCGCAGCCGCGAGATCACAACGCCCGGCGCCGAGGCCATGGTCTTCGAGGGCAGCTTCGACGTTCCCGCGCCACCACTGAAGAACCCCTGACCCGTGAGGCGCCGTTTTCACGCCGAATGGCTGCTGATGATGGCTTTGCTGCCTCTGGCGATGTGGTCGCTGCAGCGTTCGTCCGACCTGGCGCAAATCGACCTCAAGGTGTATGACCATGTGATGAGCCGGGCGCGGGCCACGCCGTCGCCAGACATTCTGGTGGTCGGGATTGATCAACGCAGCCTCGACGCCCTGGGGCCTTGGCCCTGGCCGCGCAGCGTGCATGCACAGCTGTTGGAGCGGCTGGCGCCCATGGAGCCCAAGGGCGTGCTGCTCGACCTGTTTCTGGACACGCCATCGGAGGACCCCGAGCAGGACCGTTTGCTGGCGCAGGCCATGACACGGGTTCCGGTGTATTTGCCGCTGTACTTCACGGGGCCTGGCGACACGCCGCTCGACAACGCATCTGGCTTCCAGCAGCCCTTGCCTGAATTCGTGCGTAGCGCCAAGGCGCTCGGTCACGTCAACATCACACGCGATGCCGATGGCGTTGCACGCCGGATGTTCTTGCGCGAAGGAGTGCAAGGGAAGCTGCAAAACTATCTGGGCGCGTACCTGGCCGGGCACCTTGCGGCAAGCGATGTCGACAGCTCGCCCTTGCGGCAGCGCGCAGATGGTTGGCAGATGCAAGGCGAGTTTGGCGTTCCGCTGGCGGGGCCTGCGGGTAGCTGGCGCACAGTGCCCTACGTGAGCGTGCTGCAAGGCGAGGTGCCGCCGGAGCTGCTGCGCCACAAGGTGATCCTGGTCGGGGCGGTGGGCAGTTCGCGTCTGGAAGACGAATTGTCGGTAGCCGGCGCCGGAGCGATTGCCTCGCTTCCAAGCATCGAGATGCACGCCAACGCAATCGACGCCCTGCGCCACGGGACGACGGTGCACTTTGTCGGCGGGGCGTGGCTGGCGGCGTGGGTCGCCGTGCCCATTTGGCTGGCGCTGGCGCTCTTTCGCCGGTTTGCCCGCAAGGCGTGGACCGTGGCCCTTGCATTGGTCGCAATTTGCGTGGGCTTCAGCCTTGGCATTTTCGGCGCGGCGCACATGTGGCTTCCGCCCTCTGCGCCCGTGCTGGGCATTGTCCTGGGCTACATGCTGTGGAGCTGGCGGAGGCTGGACGCACTGTTCCAGTTTTTCCAACAGAGCGCTGCCGCACTCAACGCGGTGCCAAGCGGTGCCTTCGATCCGGAGCGCCGTGCGCCCGTGCGAGCCTGGGACGACTTGCATGCGCATACGCTCATGCTCGACGACGCCATCGACCGCATCGCGCAGATTCGTACGCTGCTCAGCATGAGCTTGTGGCAAATGCCGGTGGCGCTGCTCGTGTGCCGCGACGACGGCACGATCACCACCAGCAATGCGGCGGCACGTGCACTGCTGAACGCGCAAGCGGCGAGCGACGCCGAAGCGGACGATCCGCTGCGCGGCCGCGCGGTCGAGGCCTTGCTTGCGCAAGCGAGCAGCGATGGAGCCGCCGATCCGCCCGAGTGCGGCGCCATGCGGCATTGGTCGGAAAGCATTGGCGTCGAACGCACGACGCTCGACGGCAAGGTATTGCGCGCACAGGCCGCAGCGTTGAACCGGCTCAGCATGGGCGACACGTCTTGGCTGGTGGTGCTGCACGACCTCACCGCCGAGCGGCGCGCCGAGCAGGAGCGCGAGCAGTGGCTGAGTTTCATGTCGCACGACATGCGCACGCCGCAGGTCAACATTCTGAGCCTGCTCGATCTGCGCGCTCACGGTGCCGACTGGCTCGACCAGCCCAAGCTGACCGAGAGCCTGCGCCGCGAGGCCGAGCGGTCGCTGCGGCTCGCCGACGACTTCGTCGATCTCCTGAAGGCCCGCATGCACAGCTATCGGTTCGTGCAAATGCCGGCAGGAGCCATCGCGCTGGACGCGGTCGACCAGGTGTGGGCCCACGCGGCGCAGCGTGGCGTCAAGCTCTCTGCCGAGGTGCCGACGGAAGAAGACGTCGAGCTGTGGACGGATGCGCCGCTGCTCACGCGCGCGGTAGTCAACCTGCTGAACAACGCCATTCGCCACAGCCCTTCAGGCGCGTCGATTCGGCTGTGCGTATCGGTGGGTGGTGAGGCAGCGTCTCAACGCGTGTTGATTGCCGTATGCGATGAAGGCTCGGGCATGTCACCAGAGCTCATGGAGGCATTGCTGCGCAATGACGCGGAAGGCGTGATGCCGGCGAGGGGCAGCGATTCGGATGCTGCTGCATCGAGCGGGTTTGCTGCCCGTTCGCACGGCGTCGGCCTGGCCATCGTGTGCGCCGTGGTCGATCGCCACGGCGGACGGCTCGACGGCCATAGCGAGCCCGGCGTGGGCACAACCTTCGTGATGGACTTGCCTCGCCACTTTCCTGCCGATCGAATCTGAGCTGACAGGGTTCGAGTTGCGGAGGATTGGTGGTCTGTTAATACCTAGCTACTCTGATTTGATAACTAGATCACATTACTTTGCGCCGATTCAACTCAATTCTCGCAAAACCTAGCGAGAGACCCTCTCCCTCGCGTCTCGCTCGACACCATAGGGCAGTGAGGGCCTAAGAAAGTTCTACGGCTGTATTGCCGGGACAAGGCCACTCGAGACCCACAACCAGGAGGTAGCGATGCAGAGGAAAGACGGTTCTATTTCAGGCGCAAGCCGAGGTCTGTTGATCAAGCCCTTGGAGACAGAAGACCGCTGGCGCGCGCGCATCGGCAAGCGTGCGGTGGGCACTGCACTGGTGTTGCTGGCCGCTTCTGCCGCGCAGGCGCAGGTCAAGATCGGTGACAACCCCATCACTATCAATCCAGGTTCACTGCTGGAACTCGAAAGCACCAACCGCGGCGCTCTGCTTCCCCGCATCGCGCTGACCGACCGCAACACCTGGGGCCTGAACGGGAACCAGCCGGTCGAAGGTATGGTGGTCTACAACAGCACCGCAACGACGGGCGTCAACGGACTACAGGAAGGCCTGGCGGTGTGGAAGAACGGCCAATGGATCAGCGTGGACGAGACGCCGTACTTCCACACCAACTCCAACCTGGTCGGCAATTCGACTTTGGCGAATTCGGGTGCCACCGGCGCCAACTCCACCGCAATCGGCCCCCAAGCGGTGGCCTCCGGCACCAACGCATTGGCCGTGGGCTATTCCGCGACGGCATCTACCGACAACAGTGTTGCACTGGGCATCAATGCCAAAGCGAGCAATGGCGGCATGGTGGCTATCGGGGCTGGTGCCCAATCGCTTGCCCAGAACACGATCGCCATTGGCGGGACGGCGAGCGTCCGGCTGGGCATCGCCATCGGCTTTGCGTCCAACTCTGCTGGTAACGGTGCCGTTGCCATCGGCGATGCAACGACTTCCAGTGCGTTCTCCACGGTGGCATTGGGCCAGAGTGCAGTGGCCACGAATGACTACGCTGTCAGCATGGGCCGCCTGGCGAATGCAAGCAACGTGCGAACCACTTCCCTCGGCGCCAACTCGGTGGCATCGGGTATCGCCGCGACATCCGTCGGGTCGATGACCACTGCCACCGGCAACTATGCAACGGCCACGGGGGGACGGGTCTACATGCTCAACGGTGCTCCGCTGAACAGCACCTACACCCCAGGCGTCGGGTTTGCGACCGCGTCCGACGGTTTCGTAGACACGCAGGCGTCGGGCGCGCTGGCGACGGCTAACGGGTCAGGAGCGAGAGCCACTGCGGACCAGAGTTTGGCGCTGGGTGCGTTGAGCCAGGCGAGCCAGGTTGGCTCGGTAGCATTGGGCGCAGGTTCCGTCTCCGACCGTGCGATAGCCCCCTCAACGGGCACCATTCCGTCCGGCAATTTCCTCATTGACTACAACACCACCGACAAGACGCTCCTTGGTGCGGTTTCCGTCGGCAGTGCCACCAGCTACCGCCAGATCACCAATGTGGCCGACGGGACGCAGGCACAGGATGCCGTCACGATCCGGCAGTTGTCCAGCGCGCTGCAGTCCTTCGCCGTTACCCCCACCCTGTATTTCCACGCGAATTCCAGTGCCGCGGATTCGCTGGCCATCGGTGCGGAGTCGGTGGCCGTGGGTCCTCAGACGGTGGTCAACGGCAACAACGGCGTGGGCATCGGCAACGGTGCCGTGGTGCAGCAGAGCGCGCCTGGCGGCATTGCCATCGGCCAGGCAGCCACGTCGCACATGGCGGACTCGATTGCGTTGGGCACTCAGTCTTCGGCGGCGGCCGCTCAGGGCGTGGCCATCGGTGCGGGGGCGAGCGTCACCCAAGCTGGGGGTGTCGCCCTCGGCGCTGGCGCGATCTCTTCGACAGCCGCAGGCGTGGCAGGCTATGTTCCGCCTACCGCCACGGCCTCGCAGCGTACAGCCATTGGAGCAACCACCAGCACGCTCGGGGCGGTGTCGGTGGGCGACGCGGCCAGCGGCCAGTTCCGCCAGATCACGGGTGTGGCCGCGGGCGCGGCCGATGGTGACGCGGTGAACGTCTCCCAACTGAAAGCGGTGCAAGGCGCGGTGGCCTCGATCGACCAGTCGGCGGTCAAGTACGACACCAACCCCGATGGCACGACCAACTACAACAGCGTGACCATGGGCGGCAACAACTCGACCGGCCCGGTGAAGATCAGCAACGTGGCGCCGGGCGTGGCCGGCACCGATGCTGTCAACGTGAACCAGTTGAACAGCGGGATTGCCGCGGCAAACGCGTACACCGACAACCGGGTGAACAGCCTGCAGAACACCATCGAACGCAACACCAAGTTGCTGTCGGGCGGCATCGCCGCATCCGCTGCCATGGCCGTGGTCACGCCAGTAGAACCGGGCCGCTATCACATGAGCGGCGCGGTCGCCGGCTACAACGGCCAGGCCGGCATAGGCCTCAACCTGCTCAAGCGCTCCGACAACGGACAGACCACTTTGCATGGTGGCGTGGGCTGGGGCTCCGGCGGGGGCAAGGCGATTGTTCGCGTTGGTTTCGGTTTTTCGTTCGATTGATCGAGCACTCAGGAGCAATCGCATGAAACAAGCAATTCAATTCTTCCTGTCGGCGGCGGTGCTGGCAGTCACCGTCGGCTGCGCATCGACGAGCGGCTCTTCGGCCACCTCTGCCACCTCGGCCGAGCATTCGGTGAACTTTCCCGATATGGACAAGGCGTGGCTCAAGAACGGCACGTTCGTCGATGTGGAGCAGCTGCGCCGCATCGGTCCTGGCATGACCAAGAACCAGGTGCGCGAACTCATCAGCTATCCGCACTTCAGCGAGGGCCTGTTCGGTCCGCGCGAGTGGAACTACATCTTCAACTTTCGCACGGGCAAGGGCCACGAGTTCATTACCTGCCAGTACATGGTGCACTTCGACAAGGACATGAAGAGCCAGGACTTCCACTGGAAGGGCGCGGACTGCGAGGCAATGTTGAAGCCGGTTGCTCCCGTGGCAATGGCCATGCCCGCAGCCGCTCCCGTCATGCAGAAGCGCGTCACCTTGAGCGCAGATGCTCTTTTCGCGTTCGACCGGTCGGCCGCCAATGACATGCTGCCCAAGGGGCGCGCCGAACTGGATGAACTTGCGCGTGCCCTGCAACGGCAAGGCGTGGAAGTTCAAAGCCTGCAGATCACAGGCCATGCAGATCGGCTCGGCAATCAAGCCTACAACCAGGAGCTGGCGCTTCGCCGTGCAAGCACGGTACGCGACTACCTGAAAACGTCTGGTCTTCGGGTGCCAATGCAGGTCGGCTCGAGCGGTGCGCGTGAACCCGTGACCATGAATTGCAAGGGGACGGTCCGCACGCCCGAACTGATTGCATGCCTGCAGCCGGATCGCCGAGTAGTGGTGGACATCGTTGGTCAGGCGCCATCGAAGTGATCGCACGATAAGCGGGTTGACCAGACATGCGGCTGAAGCGCGTCAAAAGTCACAACCGGCGAGTTTGACGTGTATGCCTTGTGCGTCTCTTCTGCACCCTCGGACGTTCTTGATCTCAGACTGCGCTTGCGCTTGGATCCCCTCGGCGGGGTGCAGTCGATTTATGAAACCCAAGGAGATCACATGAAGATTCAAAGCACGATGTCTCGCATCCTGGTGGCCACCGCCATGGCTCTCGCAATTGCGCCAGCACTCGCGCAAAGTGTTACACCGGCAGCAAAGAAGGCAGACATGCCCTCGGTTTCCGGCAATACGCAGATGCCGGCAGGGACGCAAAACCAGACCGGCGGACCCATGGGCGAAACGGGTACGACCATGCAAGCCGCAACGCCTGCTGCAAGCGCACAGCCAACGGCTCGCGCCGTGGCCATGGCGCCGGCTCCTAAAGCAGAACCTGCCCGCCGTCCGGCCGTACGCCGCGCCCGTGCAGACCGGGGCTGATTAGCCATTGCACGCATACGCGGCTTGGCCTTTCTGGCTGCGCCGCGTGTTCTTCATTTGCCTTTGCATGCACGGATGCATCCTCCGAGTTTTCTCGGTTACGCAATTTTTCTGCCTCGCTATCGGTTGCGCCGCGATGCTCCTTCAGGCATCGGGTGCCGCAGAGGCGATTTCACCTGCAGTTGATGCAGAGCCAGCCGACGTTCGTATGGTCGCGCAAGCAGCGGTTGGCACACGCGACAACCAGGGCCTTCCTTTCGCAATCGTGGACAAAAAGAGGGCACGCGTTTTCATCTATGGGGCGCGCGGTGCCTTGCAAGGAGTATCGCCCGTGCTGCTGGGGCTCGCGCGCGGCGACGACTCCGTGCCAGGAATCGGAGAGCGGAAGATGTCCGAGATCCGCCCCGAAGAGCGCACAACGCCGGCGGGCCGATTTAATTCAGAGCCTGGCGTCAACCTGCAAGGCGAAGACATCGTTTGGCTCGACTATGACGCGGCGGTGTCAATGCATCGCGTCCGAACGAACAACAAGAAGGAGCGACGCCTGGAGCGGCTTGCTTCGGCGCGACCCGAGGATCACCGTATTTCCTATGGTTGCGTCAACGTTCCTGCCGGCTTCTACGATGCTCACGTGAAGCCGCTGTTCGGCAATGCACCCGGCGTGATCTACGTCCTGCCCGAGAACAAGTCTGCGCGCGAGTACTTCAAGTTCATGCCGGACGCAGGTAGGTGATCCAGCGTTGGACGTGCTGCAAAGAATATCCTCGTCAGGCAGCAAAAAATCACAAACCTGAGGCGCCCCGGCTTTTTTACGCATCCATGACTGCTAGTCTCAGCTTTCATGGCCGGTTCGGCCTAATCAAGGGAGTAGATAAATGAGTTTGTTGTGGTTTCTCGTTGTGGGTCTGGTTGCTGGCTGGCTGGCTGGCATGCTCGTCAAGGGCGGCGGCTTCGGCCTCATTGGCGATCTCGTCGTCGGCGTGATCGGCGCCGTATTCGGAGGTTTTCTGTTCTCTACGTTCGGCGTTTCCAGTGGCGGCGGTCTTGTCGGCAGCCTTGTCGTCGCAACCGTGGGTGCCGTGGTGCTGCTGTTCATCGTCCGGCTCGTAAAGCGCGCATAGCGCCGACGCAGAACTGAGCCGCAAGCAGCAGATCACGCGTTGCGGTTAGCGCCGCACCAGCGTGCCATGAACACCGCCAGCACGGCGGTCATTTGCATCAGGCAGTCGATAGAAAAGGCCGCACGGCACGCGTTCAGCCGCGCCTTTGTTTTCTTCAAGGCGTCACTGGCAAGCTGCCGGCAATGCGGCGCTGACTCAGCTGTTGTGCCCCGGCTCTTGCGGGCTCGCGTTTCTCTAACGGCGCAACTTCGCGTAGGCCTTTTTCGCCACCCTGTTCCGAGGGGAATTTCCGGAACTAGCATGGTCGAACAGCAGGCCGCCGAGCGGCATGAAGGCACTCGGCTTTTCACCCGTTTTCTGCAAAGGAGAGCACCATGCGATCCATTCGTTTCAGCAGCCTTGCTCTCGCGTGTGCCGTCGCTGTCGGCAGCATCGCGGTCGTAGGTTGCACCACCACGCGGCCCCAGGACCAGGCAAGCAGCGCATCGACGCGCGCTTCGATCGATGCCCAGGTGGACGCCGCGTTGTCCAAGCTGTATGACTCCGTCCGGGGCTCGCGCGAAATGGTTGCCTCGTCCAGGGGCGTGCTGGTGTTTCCCGCCGTGGTTGGAGCCAGCATGGGCATAGGAGCCGAGTACGGCCGTGGCGCGCTGCGCGTCGGCGGACGCACGCAGGCCTACTACAGCACCACCGCGGGCTCGATCGGCTTCCAGGCCGGTGCGCAGTCGAAGGCCGTGATCTACGTGTTCACCACGCAGGCGGCGCTCGACAAGTTCCGCAACAGCAAGGGCTGGACGGCCGGCGCCGATGCCACGGTGGCCGCCGCAACCTTTGGCGCCAACGGCAGCATCGACACCAACACGATCCAGCAACCGGTGGTGGGCTTTGTGCTGACCAACGTGGGCCTCGAAGCCGGCGTCTCGATATCGGGCGCGAAGATCAGCGAGATCCGGTTGTAGGCGACTAGCCGGCGGCCTCGGTCGCGAGCTGCGCCTGCAGAGCGGCGACCTGCTTACGCAGCGCCGCATTCTCGGCCGTCAGTTCAGCTACGCGCTGCTGCAGCAATTGCAGCGCGTCGGAATCCGTTGCCGCGGCTTCGGTCGGGCTCGATTCGGCCGACTCGTCGCGAGGCCGGCGCTTGGATTCGCGAACGCGTTTGGCGGCCTGCTTCAGTTCGTCCTTGCCGGCGTTGGCCGCAAAGACCTGCTCTTCGGCGGGCAGGCTGGCTACGGCCGCGGCCGTGTTGATGGAGATTACACCCGACTTCACGGCCGCCACCAGTTCGGGCGCGGCCTGCTTCTGGATCCTCTCGATCATCACCACCTGGTTGCTGCTCAGGCGCGCGGCCCGGGCAATGGCTTCGCGGCTGCTGAGTGGCGCAGGCGGGGGGATGGCAGGCGCTTCAGCCGCAGCAGCGGACGATTCCGCGCTGGGCGTATCGACGTCGAAGGGCGCGTCGTTGTCGTCCGATGAAGCCGTCTTGGCCAACGCGCGTGCACGGCGCTCGTCGACGATGTCCTTCTTCCGCAGCGCGAGCACGCCGCGCAGAAAGTCGGAGATGCTGCGCCGGCCCAGGTGCTGGTCGATCATCCATAGGTGCACGTCCTCGATCGTCTTGAAGCGTGTGTTCTGCACCGTTTGGAACGGCAGCCCGTGCTTCTGGCAAATGCCGTAGCGGTTGTGGCCGTCCACCAGCACGTCGCCCCACAGCACCAGCGCATCGCGGCAGCCTTCGGTGAGGATGCTGCGTTCCAGCGCCTCGTGCTCCTCCGGGGTCATTGGATCGATATAGGCTTTGAGTTCTTCGTTGACGACGATGTTCATGGGCAAGGGAGCGGGGAAAGGGGCGGAATTCTAGATGGGCGACAAACGTCGCCTGCCTGAAATCATGAAGTCGGCTGTCTCGCTTTGGCGTGCTCGAACGTCTAGTGGGTATGGAGCATTAAGAGGATCGGGAAATGGGGCTTTTTTGTACCCACAAGTAGTAATAATTCTCATTTGTATTGAGCACTTCAGGAGCATCGCCTTCATGTTCACAGGTCTGCACCTTTGCCGACGTTCTTCCGGGCGGCATGCGCCCCGCCTCGCATGATGAGAGAACCCATCGACGCGGCGCTGCATCTGTCTGAACCCACGCTCACGGAGGTCTTCATTGCCAACCGGCCGCAGCTGCTGCGCGTGGCGCGAAGAATCGTCCGCACCGCGGAGCTTGCCGACGACGTGATGCAGGACGCGTACCTGAAGATTGCCGACGGACCCTGCGTGCGCAAGGCCGACAGACCCATTGGCTATTGCTGCCAGGTCGTGCGCAACGTCGCGCTCGACTGCTGCCGGCGTCACACGGTCGAGGCGAGCTACCGCACCTTCGACATCGACGTCGAGACACTGGACGTGGCCGGCCCGCCCGCACCAGACCGCCTGATGTGCGAGCGCCAGGCGATCCGCGCGATCGACAAGGTGCTGGCGGCGCTGCCAGCGCGAACGCGAACGGTGTTCGAGCTCTACCGGCTCGAAGGCCTCACGCAGCGCGAAATTGCGCTGCGCCTGGGTTGTGCGCTCGGCTTGGTGAACGGGCTCATCGCCGAAGCGGCGCAAGCCATCAAGGAATGCGGCCGCCTGCTCGTGAATGATTGAGCGCGTCTTTGCGTGCGGGATTGGTGTAAGGTGAAAGCCTTAGCGCTGGCGCATCGTGCGGCCGCGCAATGCCACACACCTTCACGCATGACACAAGAGCAGGACGATCCCATCTGGAGCGCCGCATGGCAATGGGTGCGGCGCGAGTACGACCGCGAGAACTTCAATGCGGTCGCACGCGCCGAGATGACGGCCTGGCTCGTTGCCGATCCTCTGCATCGCAAGGCCTACGACAAGGCGGCCCGCCTGTGGCTCCTGGCCGGCCTGGTGCCGCCTTCCGCGTCGGAGTGAACAGATCCCGTACTGAAACGTCTTGTTGAGCAGGAGCGAACAGATGGCCCACCCGGGGCTTCTGCCTCGCTCTTTCTGTTCAACCGCATAAGGACGTATCCATGTCGACGAGCTGCTTCGATCGCGAAGACGAGACCTTCATTGTTCTGGTCAACCACGAAGACCAGTATTCCATCTGGCCCCACTGGAAGGCCGTGCCGAAGGGTTGGACCGCGGTCGACGGCGTCAAGGGCGACAAGAAGACCGTGCTCGCCTACGTCGAAGAGGCGTGGACCGACATGCGGCCCCGCTCGCTGCGCGAGTGGATGGCGCAGCAGGAAAAAAATCCGACGAACACGCAAGCCGCGGCCGGTTGACGCGCGTGGAGACGAGCGTCTCGCTGCTGTGCCTGCCGTGCGCGGGCGCCAGCGCCACGATGTACCTGCGCTGGCGCCGCCTGCTGCCGCGCTGGATCCGCATCGTTCCCGTGGAACTGCCTGGCCGCGGCAGCCGGCTGGCCGAAAGCCCGGTGGAGGATTTCGACAGCCTCGTTGCGCAACTCTGCGCGGAGCAGGCCGAGGCCATGCGCGGCGAGTTCGCGATCTTCGGCCACAGCATGGGCGCGTTGCTCGCTTACGGCATGGCTTGCCGATTGCGGTCGCCGGGGCGCGCATTGCCTGTTGCACTGCTTGCTTCGGGCGCCGCCGCGCCGTCTCGGCGTGATCCCGGTCGCTTCGCTGACAAGACCGACGACGCCTCGTTGATCGCCGACTTGCGCAAGCAGGGAGGAACGCCGGAAGAAGTGTTTGCGAGCGCCGAGTTGATGCGCCTCACGCTCGACGTGCTCGGCGCCGACTACCGCGTGTGCGAAGGCTTTCGATACGCAGGTGAGGCGCCGCTGCCGATGCCGGTGCACGTCTTCGCGGGACGCGACGACGACATCGAAGCCGAGCGCATCTACGCGTGGTCGGCCGAGGCGGGTGGTGCCTTTTCGCTCGACTGGTTCGGCGGCGGGCACTTCTTCATCCGCCAGCAGGAAACGGCATTTTTGGCGGTGCTCTCGCAGCGCCTCGGCAAGGTCGTCGCACGGGATCGCCATGCATCTCACGCCCTGGCCTGATCCGCTGCCCGCGGGCATCGAGGTGTACCGCCTCGACTTCGACCTGACCATCGAAGCAGCGGAGGCGCGGCGGGTGCTGACGTCCGACGAGCGTGCAAAGGCCGACAGGTTCGCAAGAACGGCCGATCGCGTGCGCTTCACCGTGACACGTACCGCGCTTCGCAATCTGCTTGCAGAGCGTGTGAGCTGCGAGCCCGCCGAGGTGCCGCTTGTGGCGAGCTCGCATGGCAAGCCGTTCATCGAGTGTGCAGTCGGCAATGCGCCGCAGTTCAACGTCTCGCACTCCGGGTCGCATGCGCTCATTGCGCTGGGCGATGCACGGACTGTGACCGAGATCGGCATCGACATCGAAGCGTGCAAGGCCGATGTCGACGTCGAGGCTATCTCCTCGCTGGCATTCACCACCTACGAATGCGAAGAAGTGCGCAATGCCGCCGATCGGCTGCATGCGCTCTACACCCGCTGGGTCGGCAAGGAAGCGGTGCTCAAGGCCATCGGCGTCGGCGTGGCCGGGCACCTGAAGTCGATCGGCATCCGGCCCGGCGCCAACGGGCAGTTCGCCCTCGAATGTGCCGTTCCCGAATGGACGAATTTTCAAGCCGTGACGCTCAGGGCGCCGATCGGCTATGCAGCCGCGCTCGCTTGGCGCGCAAAGGAAGAAACGACATGACCGAGATGCCGCAAAAGGCAAATCCGCAGCCGAAGAATTTCGTTGCCCACCTGCGTGCGCTGGCACGCACGCGACCGGGCGACGTCTGGCTCACCGTGGCTGGCACGGTGAACGGCGAGTACCACGAAGACCCGATCAGCTACGGTGTCTTCGAGCGCCGCGTGCGCGCCCTTGCGGCCCGGCTGCAGCAGCAGTTCGCCAAGGGCGAGCGGGCCCTGGTCATGCTCGACAACGGCGACCACTATGCAGTGTGCATGCTGGCTTGCTTCTACAGCGGCGTGATCGCGGTGCCGGTGTTCCCGCCCGAGTCGATGCGTCCACAACACTTGGCTCGGCTCACCGGCATTGCCGCCGATTCAGAAGCGCGCTGCGTGCTGACCTCCGCCGCAATCGCGGGTGCAATGAATGCCGACGGGCCGTTCGGCACTGCCGAAGTCATCGCCGTCGATGCGGTGGATGCCGCGCTTGCCGATGCATGGGCGCCCTTCGATCCCGCCGATGGCGACATCGCGTTCCTGCAGTACACCTCGGGCTCGACCTCGGCGCCGAAGGGCGTCATGGTGACGCACGGCAACCTGATGGCCAACGAAGCGGCGATGACGCACGGCATGGGCGTGGGTCCAGACGACAAGTTCGTCTGCTGGGCGCCGCTCTATCACGACATGGGGTTGATCGGCGGGCTGCTGCTGCCGCTCTACAACGGCATTCCGCTGGTTCTCGCTTCGCCAGCGTATTTTCTCGAACGCCCGGTGCGCTGGCTCGAGCTGATCTCGCGTCATCGCGCCACCCACAGCGGCGGACCCGATTTTTCCTTCCGCCTTTGTCTCGAGCGCGTGAACGATGCGCGGCTGGCGCAGCTCGACCTGTCGAGCTGGCGCGTGGCCTACACCGGTGCGGAGCCCGTGCGCGAAGACACCGAAGCCGAATTCATCGCGCGCTTTGCTGCCGCGGGTTTCGACCCGCATGCGGCCTACCCCTGCTATGGCCTGGCCGAGGGGACCCTGTTCGTCACCGGCGGTATGCGCGGCGACGGCATGACGGCGCGCACCTTCTCCACCGACGGCTTGGCCCGTGGCACCGGCACGCCGGCCGACGAGGGCACGATGCTGGTCGGCTGCGGCGTCGCGGCCCCAGGCCATCTCGTCGAGATCGTCGACGTCGAGTCGCTGCTGCCGGCGGCGCCCGGAAAGATCGGTGAAATCTGGACCAGCGGCGCGAGCATCTGCGTCGGCTACTGGGGCAAGGAGCGCGAGACCCGCGAGACCTTCGTCCTGCGCGACGGCCAGCGCTGGCTGCGCACCGGTGACCTGGGCTTCATGCACGAAGGCCAGCTCTACGTCACGGGACGGATCAAGGACCTGATCATCGTCCGCGGCCACAACATCTATCCCCAAGACGTCGAGCGGCTCATCGAGGCCGAGGTCGACGCGGTGCGCAAGAGCCGCGTCGCGGTCTTCGCGGTGCAGGGCGCGGAAGGCGAAGGCATCGGCGTTGCGGCGGAGGTGTCGCGCAGCATGCAAAAGTTGGTGCCGCCCGAGGTGCTGGTCGATGCGCTCGGCGCAGCCGTGAGCGAGGTGTTCGGCGAGCCGCTGTCGGTCGTGCTGCTGCTCAACCCCGGCGGCCTCCCCAAGACCACCAGCGGCAAGCTGCAGCGCAGCGCCTGCCGCGCAGGCTGGATCGACGGGACCGCCGACGCGTATGCGATCTACCACTACGGCGCTTTCGCGCGGGGCGGCCCCGGGGAAGCGGCCACCCAGGCGCCGCTGGACGAAGTTGAAAACGCAGTGGCAAGCATCTGGCGCGAAGTCTGGAAGCACGGCAATGACCTCGCGCTTGGGCGCGACGCACACTTCTTCAACCGCGGCGGAAGCTCTCTCACCGCGACGCAAGCCGCCGCACGCATCTCGGCGCATTGGCAGATCGATTTCCCCGCGCGGATGCTGTTCGAGCAACCGCGCCTTGAGGCATGTGCAACAGCCATCCGGGAACTGCAGTCCCAAGGTTCGCGCCTGCAACGCGCGTCGATTCCCGTGCTTTCCGCCGAACGCCGCTTGTTGCCGATGCCGCTCTCCCATGCGCAGGAGCGCCAGTGGTTTCTCTGGCGGGTCGATCCGCACAGTGCGGCCTATCACATGAGCGGCGCGCTTCGGCTCACGGGTGTGTTGAATGCCGATGCTCTGCAAGCCGGTCTCGATGGCCTCGTCATGCGCCACGAATCGCTGCGCACGGTATTCAGCGCCACCGCCGATGGCCATGCGGAGCAATGGATCAAGCCCTCGGGCTCCGTGCCGTTGGCGATGATCGACTTGCGTGGGGAGCGCGAGGAGCAACTGACAGAAGCAACCCGGCGCCTCAAGGCCGAGCCCTTCGATCTGACGCAGGGCCCGCTGTTGCGCGCCGCGCTGATCCGCACCGCCGACGAGATCCATGTGCTCGCCGTGGTGATGCACCACATCATTTCCGACGGCGCCTCGATGCAGTTGCTGATCGACCAGCTGGCCGCCGGCTACGCCGCGCATCTGGATGAAGAAACCAAGCGAATGCCTGCGCCGCGCATCCAGTACGCCGACTACGCGCTCTGGCAGCGCGACTGGCTTGCGGCAGGCGAGGGCGAACGGCAACTGGCCTGGTGGCGCGCGCATCTCGGCGACACGCAAGCGGTGCTAGACCTGCGCACCGACCATCCGCGCCAGGCGCAGGCCGGCTACAGCGCGGCGCGGCATGCCTTCGAGCTGCCGGCCAGCCTGCTCGGCAAGCTGCGCGATATGGCGGACACCCAGGGCGCGACGCTCTTCATGGTGCTGCTCGCAGGTTTCCAGTCCCTGCTGCATCGCTACACGGGGCAGGAAGACATCCGCATCGGTGCGCCCATTGCCAACCGCAACCGCATGGAGGTCGAAGGTGTGGTCGGCATGTTCGTCAACACGCTGGTGCTGCGCAATCCGGTCCACGGCCGCCTGAGCGCATCGCGCGTGCTGGCGCAGGCCCGCGACGCCGTGCTGGGCGCGCAGGCGAACCAGGACCTGCCTTTCGAGCAGCTGGTGCAGACGCTGCAGCCCGAGCGCAGCCTGAGCCGCACGCCCTTGTTCCAGGTCATGTTCAACCACCTGTTCGAGGACTACCGCGCGTTTGCGCAACTGGCCGGCATTGCGGCAGAAGACCACGCGCTGCCCGACCTCGCGGCGCAGTTCGAACTCACGCTCGAAGCGCGTGAAAGGCCGGATGGCCATCTGTCGCTGTCCGTGATCTATGCGGCCGAGCTGTTCGAGCCCGACACCATCGAGCGCATGGCTGGCCACTACGTCGCGATCCTGCAGGTGTTGGCCGATCGCCCTGACCAGCCGGTCGGCGACATCGAACTGCTCGGCGCACCCGAGCAGGCGCGGTTGGCGCAATGGGGCGTGAACACGCACCGCGAGCCGCAGCCTGAGCCCGTGCACCGCATGATCGAGCGGCAGGCGCGCGCGCAGCCCGACGCCACCGCGCTGCTCTTCGGGGACGAGGCGCTGAGCTTCTCTGAACTGAACTGCCGGGCCAACCGCCTCGCGCACCGGTTGATCGCGCTCGGCGTCAAGCCCGAGGTGCTGGTGGGCATCGCGATGGAGCGCTCCGTCGAGATGGTGGTAGCGATCCTCGGCGTGCTCAAGGCCGGCGGCGCCTACGTGCCACTGGACCCGGAATACCCGGCGGAACGCCTGGCCTACATGGTGCAGGACAGCGGCATCGGGCTGCTGCTCACGCAGCGCAGCCTCGTCGATTGCGTGCCCGACTGCCGCGCGCTGAGCGTGCTGGAAATCGATACAGCGGACCTCGGCGGCGAACCCGACAGCGATCCGCAGGTCGGCCTGCACATCGAGAACCTCGCCTACGTGATCTACACCTCGGGCTCCACCGGCAAGCCCAAGGGCGCGGCCATCCGCCACATCGCGCTGCACAGCTGCATGGTGTGGATGCAGAACATCTACCGGCTGACGCGCGATGACACCGTGCTGCACAAGGCGCCGTTCGGTTTCGACGTGTCGGTGTGGGAAATTTTCTGGCCCCTGACCGCGGGCGCCCGGCTGGTGGTCGCCAACCCTGGCGATCACCGCGACCCGGCCCGGCTGGTCGAACTGATCCAGCGCCACCAGGTCACCACGCTCAACTTCGTGCCTTCGATGCTGCAGGCATTTCTCGCGCACAAGGGCATCGAAACCAGCACGCGCCTGCGCCACATCATCTGCGGCGGCGAGGCGATGCCGGCTGAAACGCAGAAGGAAACGCTCGAGCGCTTGCACGGCGCGGGCCTGCAAAACCTCTACGGCCCGACCGAGACCACCATCCACGTCACCCACTGGGCCTGCCGCAACGATGGCCAGAGCCAGGTGCCCATCGGCCGGCCGATCAGCCACACCAGCACTCACGTGCTGGATGCCGACCTGAACCTTGTGCCCCAGGGCGTTGCAGGCGAGCTGTACCTGGGCGGCATCAGCCTGGCCCGCGGTTACCTGAAGCGGGCCGGCTTGAGCGCGGAACGCTTCGTGGCCGATCCCTTCGACAGCGAAGGCGGCGGAAGGCTCTACCGCACCGGTGACCTGGTGCGATGGAGCGCCGAAGGGCAGCTGGAGTACCTCGGCCGCATCGACCATCAGGTGAAGATCCGCGGCTTCCGCATCGAACTCGGAGAAATCGAAGCGCAGTTGCTCGCGCAACCCGCGGTGCGCGAAGCCGTGGTCGTGGCGAAGGAAGGCCCGGCCGGCGCACGCCTCGTGGCTTACCTCGCGGCGCATGCGGATCACATCATCGACACCGCCGCGCTCAAGGAGCGCCTTGCGCAGGTGCTGCCCGACTACATGGTCCCGCGCGCTTTCGCCGTGCTCGACAGTCTGCCGCTGAACGCCAACGGCAAGGTCGACCGCAAGGCGCTGCCGGAGCCGGCCTTCGCCAGCGAGCTTGCCTACGAAGCACCGCAGGGCCATGTCGCGCAGACCGTGGCCGGGGTCTGGTCCGAGGTATTGCAGGTCGAACAGGTGGGCCAGCACGACAACTTCTTCGACCTCGGCGGCCACTCGCTGCTGCTGATCCGCGCACACCGGCTGCTGGAAGACCGGCTGCAGGCCGCCATCCCCGTGGTCAACCTTTTCAAATACCCCACCATCGAATTGCTGGCCCAGTGGATCGAGCAGGCGCCGGCCGGCGCCGCATCGTCCGCCGCCGCGGCTGCCGCCAGCGACGACAGGGCGCTACGCCAGCGCGCCGCCATGCTTCAACGCCGCAAGGCGGCAGAGAGAGTCAACTGATGTCCACCCCCCACGACCTCTCCGAACCGACGGGCATCGAGATCGCCATCGTCGGCATGGCCGGGCGCTTTCCCGGCGCCGACGATGTGGACGCCTTCTGGCGCAATGTGCAGGGAGGCGTGGAGTCGGTGTCGCGCTTCACCGACGACGAACTGCGCGCGCGCGGTGTGCCGCAAAGTCTGCTGGACGATCCCGAGTACGTGAAGGCCGGTGTGAAATTCGACGGCTTCGACCGCTTCGATGCCGGCTTCTTCGGCTACACGCCGCGCGAAGCGGAGACCCTCGATCCGCAGCAGCGCATCTTCCTGGAGTGCGCCTGGGCTTCGCTCGAACATGCGGGCTGCGACGTCGCGCGCTGGCCGGGCAAGGTCGGCGTCTATGCGGGCGAGGGCACCAACCTGTACCTGATCCGCAATCTGCTCCCGTCCTTCGGCCTCGGCGCCGAGAGCGGCATCGCCGACTTGCTGGGGCTGATGAACGGCAACTCCGGCGGCTCGCTCTGCACGCGCGTGGCCTACAAGCTCGACCTGCGCGGTCCCGCGGTCACGGTGCAGACGGCGTGCTCGACATCGCTGGTCGCGGTGCACACCGCGTGCCAGGCGCTGCTAAGCCACGACTGCGACATGGCCCTTGCGGGCGGTGTGTGGCTCAACCTGCTGCAAGAGGGCGGCTACCGCTACCAAGCCGGCGCCATCCTGTCGCCCGACGGCCACTGCCGCGCCTTCGACGCGAAGGCCGCGGGCACGCTCATCGGCAGCGGTGCGGGCATTGTCGTGCTCAAGCGCCTGGACGATGCGCTGCAAGGCGGCGACACCATCCATGCGGTGATCAAGGGCTCGGCCGCCAACAACGACGGTGCCGCCAAGGTTGGCTTCACCGCGCCCAGCGTGGATGGCCAAGCCGAGGTCATCCGCGCGGCGCAGCTCATCGCGGGTGTGGCGGCGGACACCATCTGCTATGTGGAAGCGCACGGCACCGGCACCACGCTCGGCGACCCGATCGAGATCGCCGCGCTCACCCAGGCATTTCGCGCCGACACCGAACGGCAAGGCTTCTGCGCCATCGGTTCCGTGAAGACCAACATCGGCCACCTGGACGCGGCCGCCGGCGTGGCCGGGCTCATCAAGGCGACGATGGCGCTCAAGCACCGCGTGCTGCCGCCCAGCCTGAATTTCGAGAAGCCCAATCCGCAGATCGATTTCGGGGCCAGCCCGTTCTACGTGAATACCGAAGCGCGTGCCTGGGTCGAGGGACGCATGCCGCGGCGTGCTGGCGTCAGTTCGTTCGGCATCGGCGGCACCAACGTGCACGTGGTGCTCGAAGAAGCGCCGGTCGTTGTGAATGCGACCAAGGCGGCGGATGCGCCAGCCTGGCAAGTCTTGCCGGTGTCGGCAAAGAACGAAGCGGCATTGGCCCAAGGCCGCACGCAGCTTGCAGCGCATCTCCAGGCACAGCCTGCGTTGGCACTGCAAGACGTGGCGCACACCCTGCAAACCGGACGCCGCGCCTTTGCATGGCGCAGCGCGGTAGTGGCGACCGACCCGGACATGGCCGCACAGATGCTGTCCACTCCCGCCACCGCATCGCGCAAGGCACCGGCCTCCGCGCCCGAGGTGGTCTTTCTCTTTCCGGGCAGCGGCAGCCAACATGCCTTCATGGGCGCCGCGCTCTACCGCGAGCGCGCCGTGTTCCGCGAAGCACTCGATCGCTGCACGGCCCTTCTGCGTACGCAAAGCGGCATCGATCTGCATCCGCTGCTGTTCCCTGCTGCCGGCGAAGAAGCACTGGCGAACGAGCGCCTGTTCCACATCGAAGTGGCACAGCCGGCGCTTTTTGCCGTCGAGTACGCCATGGCGCAGTGGTGGCTGCATTGCGGCGTGAAACCCGCTGTGATGATGGGCCACAGCCTCGGCGAATACGTTGCGGCTTGCGTCGCCGGCGTGTTCTCGTTGGAAGATGCCTTGCGCATCGTCGCGCAGCGCGCGCGCCTCGTGCAGGCGCTGCCGGCCGGGGCCATGCTCGCCGTGCCGCTGCCGGAATCCGAGCTCGCGCCTTTCCTCGCGGCAGGCTGCGATCTTGCGGCAGTGAACGGCGAACAGCTCTGCGTGCTGGCCGGAACACCCGAAGCCATCGCACGCGCCGAAGAAGAACTGCGCGCGCGCCAGCATCTGCCGCGCCGCCTGCATGTCGCCGTGGCCTTCCATTCGCGCCTGGTCGATCCGGCCGTGGCCGCACTGGAGCAGCTGGTCGCATCGGTGCCGCGCCACGCGCCGCGCATTCCTTTCATCTCCAATCTCACCGGCCTGCCGATCACCGCGCAGGAGGCCACCAGCCCCGCGTACTGGGGCCGGCACTTGCGCAACACCGTGCGGTTCGCAGACGGCCTGCGCCACATCTTCGACAAGCCCGGCCGCGTGGTGCTCGAAGTCGGCCCCGGCGAGACGCTGACCGGGCTCGCGCGCCAGCATCCGGGCAGCCGCTCGGCTGCGGGCCTGTGGGCCAGCCAGGCGCATGCGCAGCAGACAGCGCGCAACAGCCAGCAACTGGCGAATGCGGTGGCGGGCTTGTGGAGCGCCGGTGTGGACATCGACTGGTCCGCATGTCATGAAGGCGGCGGTCGTCGACGCGTGCCACTGCCCACCTATGCCTTTCAGCGCCAGCGCTTCTGGGTCGAGGCCGGCGATGCCGCACGTCCTTCGTCGAAGGCGGCAACCTCCGATATCTTCTATGTGCCGAACTGGCAGCGAAGCACACCGTTGCCGCCCGCCGCGCAGCGTGCCGACCGCACAGGCTGCACGCTGATCCTGGGCGATGCCAACAGCTTCACCGACCGGCTCGCCCGCACGCTGCGGGAGCGCGGTGAACAGGTGGTGCTGGCCTTGCGCGGCGCACGCTTTGCGCGCACCGCGCCGGGGCAATACACGGTGCGATCGGGCGAGCACGCCGATCATCAAGCCCTGCTGCGGGAAGCGGAAGCCGAAGCGGGTCCGGTCCGCCGGATTCATCACCTGTGGAGCCTCGACGGCAGCCGGCCGACGCCGCCGAATGCGGACGCTTTCGAAGCCGGGTATTTCAGCCTGCTCGCGCTCGTGCATGCGCTCGACGCCTTGGGCGGATCGGGCCGTGATTTCCTGGCGCTGACCATCGTCACCGACGGCCTCGAGGATGTCTCCGGCTCCGAACAACTGGTACCCGAGAAGGCCACCCTGCTGGGCATCGCCAAGGTCGTGAGCCAGGAATATCCATCGGTCGCTTGCCGCGTCGTCGACGTGGTGCTGCCCGCGCCGGAAAGCGCGGCCGAAAGCGACCTGGCGCGCCGGGTCGCCGACGAGGCCGCGTCCGCGCAGGAAGACTTTGTTGTTGCCTATCGCGGCCCGCATCGCTGGGTCAAGAACTACGAGCCGCTGCCTGCGCAACCCGCCACGCCACGGCTTCGTGCAGGCGGCGTGTACCTCATCACCGGCGGCATGGGCGGCGTAGGCCTCGCCCTGGCGCGGCACCTGAGCCGCGCATGGAAGGCCCGACTGGTGCTGCTCGGCCGCACGCCGCTGCCCGCGCGTGGCGATTGGGAGCGCATCGTCGCATCGGCGGATGAGCCCGCGGCACTGCGCCGCAAGCTGCGGCAACTGATCGAACTCGAAACCGCCGGCGCGCAAGTGCTGACAGTGACGGCGGACGTCACCGATGCCGCGCAGCTGCGCGAAGCCCTGGTGGCCGTGCATGCGCGCTTCGGTGCGGTCAACGGCGTGGTCCACGCGGTCATGGACCCGGGGCTCGGCATGATCGTCCAGCGCACTCGGGCGCAGGTGGAGGCAGCCTTCGCGCCCAAGGTGGCGGGCACGCGCGCGCTGCTCGATGCGCTGCGCGCTGAGCCGCTGGACTTCGTGCTCTTCTGTTCCTCCATCGCCACGCTCGTCGGCGGCCTGGGCCGCAGCGACTATGCCGCCGCCAATGCCTATCTCGACGCACTGGCGACGGCCCACCGCCGCACGTCGGCGTTGCCGGTGTTCTCGGTGAACTGGGACGCCTGGCGCGACGTCGGCGCCGCGGCCGACATGGACCTGCCCGAGGGCGTCGGCCTCGACGAGCGCGCGGGCGTGCTCGCCTTCGAACGCATCGTCAACGGGCCCGACCTGCCGCAGACTGTGGTCTCCGTGTCGCCGCTGGCGCCGCGGCTGCGCCCGCTCGGCAACCTGCTCGACACCGTGGGCGCTGAACAACCGGCAACCGAAGCCCGCGCCAGCCATTCACGCCCCGTGCTGCCCACACCGTATGCCGCACCTGAAGGCGAACTGGAAGAAGGGCTGGCCGCGCTGTGGACCGAAGCGCTCGGCATCGCACCCGTGGGCGTGCACGACAACCTGTTCGAACTGGGTGGCGACTCGCTGCTCGCGATCCGCCTGCTGTCCCGCGTGCGCAAGGCCTATGGCGTGGAGCTGCAACCGGCCGATTTCTTCAAGGTGCCGACCGTGGCCGAACTGGCCGCACTGGTCGAGCTGCGGCTGATCGAGGAGATCGAGCGCGAGGCCTCTGCCACCGATGACCCGCATCCGGCCACGGATTGCATCACTGCAAGTTTTTCATCATGAGCGAAACATCTCCTCTTTCCGAACGGCGCGCCAGGCTCTCGCCCGAGCAGCTGAGCCTGCTGCAGCGCCGGTTGAAACAAGGCGGCACCGCGGCGCCCGCGCGCGAGGCCATCGTGCGCGGCCACATCGACGGGCCCGTGCCCGTGTCCTTCGCGCAGCAGGGCCAGTGGTTCCTGTGGCAGCTGAACCCCGCGAACACCGCTTACCACGTCGGTGGCGGCCTGGGCTTTTCGGGGCCGCTCGATGCGGCGGCGCTGCAGGATGCAATGCAGGCGATCGCCAGGCGCCATGAAGCATTGCGAACCGTGTTCGGCCCCGGCCCCGAAGGCCTGCCGGAGCAGCGCTTTCAGGCGGAGGTTCGCATCGACATTCCCTTTATCGATCTCAGCGTGCTCGATGCGCAGACGCGCGAATCCCGCTACGACGAGGCTGTTGCCCAGGTCTGCCGCACCGCCTTCGACCTGACGGCCGGCCCCTTGCTGCGCTGCGCCTTGCTGAAGATGGCCGACGGCGAGCACCAGCTGCTGCTCATGATGCATCACATCATCTCCGACGCATGGTCGGTCCAGCTCATGCTCGACGACCTTGCACAGGCGTACGCCCTGCGAACGCAGGGTCTGCCGGACACGCGGCCCCAGCCGGAGATCGGCTACGTCGACTTCACGCTGTGGCAGCGCAAATGGCTGGCCGACGGCGAGGGCGAACGGCAACTCGGCTACTGGCGCAAGCGCCTCGGCGGCAGCCAGCCGGTGCTCGCGTTGACCACCGACCGGCCGCGGTCCGCCGAGGCCCGCTATAGCGCGGCACAGCACTCGCTCGACATTCCCACGGGTCTTGCGCAGGAGCTGAAGCAGCTGTCTCGTGTGCAGGGCGGTACTTTGTTCATGGCGCTGCTCACGGCCTTCCATGCCCTGCTGTTCCGTTACACAGGTCAGAACGAGATTCGCGTCGGCGTGCCCGTCGCGGGCCGCAGCCGTCCGGAGACCTCGGGCGTCATCGGCATCTTCATCAACACGCTCGTGCTCGATGCGTGCCCGCATGCGCAAACGAGCCTGGCGGACCTGCTCACGCAGGTGCGCGACACCTCGATCGAAGCCCAGGCGCACCAGGACCTGCCGTTCGAGTGCCTTGTGCAGGCGCTGCGCGCGGAGCACGGCCACGCGGCTGCGCCGCTGTTCCAGGTGATGTTCAACCACCTGGGGCAGGGGGACAGGCCGCTGCGGGGCTGGCCCGGGCTGCAGGTGCGGCGCATCGACCTCGAGGAGCGCGCGGCGCCCTTCGAGCTGACGCTGGAAACCCTCGAGCGCGAAGACGGCGGCATCCGGGCCAACTTCCGCTATGCGGCCGAACTGTTCGAGCCGCAGACCATCGAACGCATGGCGGGCCATTACAAGCGCGTGCTCGAAGCGCTGGTGGGCCAGCCGGCATCGAAGCTGGGCGAACTGGATCTGCTGGGCGATGCGGAGCGCGCCCGGCTCGCGCAATGGGGCGTCAACACCCATCACCGCGGCGAAGCGCAATGCGTGCATCGCCTGATCGAGCAACAGGCGGCCGAATGCCCGAATGCCACTGCGCTGATCTTCGGCGCGGAAGTCTTAAGCTACGGCGAACTCGACCGCAGGGCCAACCAATTGGCGCACCGCCTGATCGAGGAGGGCGTGCGCCCCGAGGTAAAGGTCGGCGTGGCGCTGGAGCGCAGCACCGAGCTGGTGGTCGGCCTGCTGGCAATCCTGAAGACCGGCGGCGCCTATGTGCCGCTCGACCCGGAATACCCGGAGGACCGCATCGCCTACATGGTGGAAGACAGCGGGCTCGTGCTGGTATTGACGCAGGAGCGCCTCAAGGAACGCCTGCCGTTGCAGACCGGCGTGCCGATGCTTGCGCTCGACACGTTGGACTTCGGCGGCTATCCGGAAGGCAACCCGGCGGTGGCGCTCGACAGCGAGAACCTCGCCTACGTGATCTACACCTCGGGCTCGACCGGCAAGCCCAAGGGCGCAGCCAACCGCCATGGTTCGCTCTACAACCGCCTGGTGTGGATGCAGCAGGCCTACAAGCTCGGCGAGGCGGATACCGTGCTGCAGAAGACGCCGTTCAGCTTCGACGTGTCGGTGTGGGAATTCTTCTGGCCGCTGATGTTCGGGGCCCGGCTGGCCGTGGCCAACCCCGGCGACCACCGCGAACCGGCGCGCCTTGCGCAGCTGATTCGCACGCATGAAGTGAGCACGCTGCACTTCGTGCCCTCGATGCTGCAGGCCTTTCTGGCGCACCCGGGCATCGAGGCATGCACCAGCCTGCGGCGCATCGTCTGCAGCGGCGAGGCACTGCCCGCCGAAGCGCAGAACGAGGTGTTCCGGCGGCTGCCGCAGGCCGCGCTCTACAACCTGTACGGTCCCACCGAGGCCGCCATCGATGTGACGCACTGGACGTGCCGAGACGACGGGCGCAGCCAGGTGCCGATCGGGCGACCGATCGACGACACGCAGACCTATGTGCTCGATGCCGAGCTGAACCTGGTGCCGACGGGTGCCGCGGGCGAGCTCTATCTGGGCGGTGCAGGGCTTGCGCGCAGCTATGTGCGGCGTGCGGCCCTGACCGCGGAACGCTTCGTGGCCGATCCGTTCGACAACGAAGGCGGCAGGCTGTACCGCACCGGCGACCTCGTGCGCTGGAACAGCGAAGGCCAGCTCGACTACCTGGGCCGCATCGATCATCAGGTGAAGATCCGCGGCTTTCGCATCGAGCTGGGCGAGATCGAGGCGCAGTTGCTCGCGCAGCCCGAAGTGCGCGAAGCCGTCGTCGTTGCGAGCCCGGGCGCGAGCGGTGCGCGGCTCGTGGCTTATGTCTCGGCAGAGGCCGGGCAGGCCATCGACACCGCGCGCCTGCGTGAACGGCTCGGCCGCGCGCTGCCCGACTACATGGTGCCCAGTCTCTTCATGGTGCTGGAGAACCTGCCGCTGAACCCCAACGGCAAGGTCGATCGCAAGGCGCTGCCCGAACCGGAGCGCGCGAACGCCCAGGCCTACGAGGCGCCGCAGGGCGCCATGGAAGAAGCGCTCGCTGCGGTGTGGGCCGAAGTGCTCGGTGCGCCGCGCGTGGGCCGCCACGACAACTTCTTCGAGCTCGGCGGGCATTCGCTCATGTCCGTGCAGGTGGTCGCGCGGGTGCAGGGCGCGATGCATGCGGACCTGACCGTCAGCGACATTTTCAGGCAGCCGGTTCTCATGGACATGGCCCGACTCATTGCAGGTGCCGGCGAAAGGAAACCCGTGGCCCAGTCTCTCTCCGACATCGACGCCTTCATGAACAGCCTGGAGATCGCTTGATGGAATTCACGGCAGCCACCCATGACCAGATCGGCAAGCGCTTCTCGCGCCTGAACCCGGCGCAGCGCCGGGCGGTGTACCAGAAGATCCGCGCCGAGGGGCTGACGATCGGGCAGTTTCCGATTCTTGCGCGCGACGAGGCGGCGCGTGTCGCCTGGGCGCCCTCGTATGCCCAGATGCGCCAGTGGTTCCTCTGGCAGCTGGAGCCAGGCAGCTCGGCGTATCACATCTCGGGTGCGCTGCGGCTTCAGGGCGCGCTGAACCGGGACGCACTGCAGGCGAGTTTCGACGCATTGGTCGAACGCCACGAATCGCTGCGCACGGTGTTCCGCGCGAACGCCGAAGGCCTGGTCGAGCAGGTGGTGCAGCAGCGCGCGGGGCTGGAGATTCCGCTTATCGACCTTGCTTTGCTTCCGGCCGGGGAGCGCGACACAAGGGCAGACGAAGAAGCGAGGCGCATTGCCGAGACCCCCTTCGACCTGACCGCCGATCCGCTGCTGCGCGTGGCGCTGATCCGCCTCGATGAAGAAACGCACCTGCTCGTCGTCGTGATGCATCACATCGTGTCCGACGGCTGGTCGCTGCAGATCCTCGTGGACGAGTTCACGGCGCACTACCGCGCGCGGGCCAACGGGCAGCCGTCGCGGCTTGCGCCCTTGCCCATTCAGTACGCCGACTACGCCGTCTGGCAGCGGCACTGGCTGGAGGCCGGCGAGAAAGAGCGGCAACTCGGCTACTGGAAGGCGCACCTCGGCACCGAGCATCCGGTGCTGCAATTGCCAACGGACCGCCCGCGGCGCACCGATGGCCGATACCGCGCCGCCCGCCATGACGTCGCGCTGCCGCAGAAGGTGGCGGACGCACTGCGCAAGCGCGCGCAGGCCCAGGGCGCGACGCTCTTCATGGTGCTGCTCACGGGGCTGCAGGTGCTGCTGCACCGCCACACCGCGCAACAAGACATCCGCGTCGGCGTGCCGGTGGCCAACCGCCATCGCGTGGAAGCTGAAAAGGTCATCGGTTTCTTCGTCAACACGCAGGTTCTGCGCAATGTGCTGACCAGCCGCACGACCCTGCTGCAGGCGCTGGAAGCCACACGCGATGCCGCAATGGGCGCGCAGTCGCACCAGGACCTGCCGTTCGAACAGCTGGTGGAGGCCCTGCAGCCCGAGCGCAGCCTCGGCACGGCGCCGTTGTTCCAGGTGATGTTCAACCACCAGCGGCGCGACCATCGCGCGCTGGAGAACCTGCCCGGCCTGATCTTGCAGGATCACGAGCTGGGCGGCCAGGCCGCGCAGTTCGAACTCACGCTGAGCGTGCTTGAAGACGCGCAGGGTCATGTGCAGGCCAGCTTCCACTATGCAGAGGAGCTGTTCGATGCCGAGACCGTCGCGCACATGGCGGGGCACTATCTTGCGGTCCTCACGGCGCTGGCCGAGAGCCCGACGCAGGCGGTGGGCGACATCGACTTGCTCGCGCCTGCCGAGAAAGATCGGCTCGCGCTGTGGGGCGTCAACGCCCAGGCCGGCCAGCGCATCGAGCCCGTGCATCGCCTGATGGAGCGGCACGCCCGTGATCGCCCCGAAGCCACGGCCCTGCTGTTCGGCGACGAGGCGTTGAACTACGGCGAACTCGACCGCCGCGCCAACCGCCTGGCCCACCGGCTCATCGCGCTCGGCGTGAAGCCGGACACGCGCGTCGGCATCGCGGTGGAGCGCTCGTTCGACGTGGTGATCGGCCTGCTCGGCATCCTGAAAGCCGGCGGCGCCTACGTGCCGCTGGACCCGGAGTATCCCGCAGACAGGCTGGCCTACATGGTTGCGGACAGCGGCATCGACCTGCTCGTGACGCAAAGCCATGTGAAGGCGCGCATTCCCTGCGGCGAGCATGTGCGCGTGCTGCAACTCGACACGCTCGACCTGGGTGCCGAGCCGGTGCATTCGCCAGGCATCGCGGTGCATGCGGGCAACCTGGCCTACATCATCTACACTTCCGGTTCGACGGGCATGCCCAAGGGCGTGATGGTGTCGCACGGGCCCTTCGCCGCGCATTGCGTGGAAACGGCGGTGCTGTACGAGATGGGGCCGCACTCCTGCGAGCTGCACTTTCTCTCTTTCTCTTTCGACGGTGCGCACGAGCGCCTCTTCACGGCCCTGTGCTGCGGCGCCTCGCTGCTGTTGCGCGATACGTCGCTGTGGACCGCCGAGCAGACGCTGGACGCGATGACGCGTCACGGCGTGACCAACGCCGGCTTTCCCCCGGCCTACCTGCGGCAGCTCGCTGACTGGGCACGCGACACCGGCCGTTGCCCGCCGGTGCAGCTGTATTCCTTCGGCGGCGAGGCGATGTCGCGCGAAGGCTTCGACGCGGTGCGCCGGCACCTGAAGCCCGAACTGCTGATCAACGGCTACGGCCCCACCGAAGCGGTGGTCACGCCGATGCTGTGGAAGGTCGATGGTGCGGCGAGTTTCGAAGAAGGCTACGCGCCCATCGGCCGGCCCGTGGGCGACCGCAGCGCGCGCGTGCTCGATGCAGACCTCAACCTCGTGCCGCGCAACGTCGCAGGCGAGCTGTATCTCGGCGGCGCGGGCCTGGCGCGCGGCTACCTGCACCGCGCTGCGCTCACGGCCGAGCGTTTCGTGGCGGATCCGTTCGACGCAGACGGCGGGCGGTTGTACAGAACGGGCGACTGGGTGCGCTGGCGCGACGACGGCCAGCTCGAATACCTGGGCCGCATCGACCATCAAGTGAAGGTTCGAGGTTTCCGCATCGAACTCGGCGAGATCGAGGCGCAGCTGCTGGCCCAGCCAGAAGTGCGTGAAGCCGTCGTGATTGCGCGCCACGGGCCGGCCGGCGCACGGCTCGCAGCCTATGTGTCGCTGAAGGCGGGGCAATCCGTCGACGTGGCGGCGCTGAAGGACCGGCTCGCGCGGGCGCTGCCCGACTACATGGTGCCCTCGGCCATCGTGGTGCTCGGTGCGTTGCCGCTGAGCCCTAGCGGCAAGGTCGACCGGCAGGCCCTGCCGGAGCCCGAACTCTTGCAGGACGAGAAGGCGTACGAAGCGCCGCAGGGCGAGGCCGAACAGGCCATTGGGAAAGTCTGGACGGGCGTGCTCGGCCTCGCGCGCGTGGGCCGGAACGACAACTTCTTTGAGCTGGGCGGCGATTCCATCCTGAGCCTGCAGATCGTGGCGCGGCTGCGCCTCGCGGGGTGGAAGGTGAGCCCCAAGCAGATCTTCGAGCGCCAGACCGTGGCCCAGCTTGCGGGCGCGGCCGAACCTGTGGGCGATGCAAAGCGCACGGCTGCCGGCGATGCTGAGGGCGAGGCGCCGCTGATGCCGTTCCAGCATGCCTTCTTCGAAATGCAGATGCCGGCGCGCAACCACTGGAACCAGGCAGTGCTGCTGAAGTGCCGCGAGCCCTTGCAGTTGCCGACCTTCGGGCAGGCATTGCGGGCGGTGGTGCGGCACCACGACAGCCTGGGCCTGCGCTACGGCCGGGATGCCGAAGGCGCATGGCACCAGCACTACACCGCGATGCCGGAAAGCGAACTCGCCGAACTGCTGTGGGTGCGCAAGGCCCGCGACGCGGCGCAGCTCGAAGCGCTCTGCGACGAAGCGCAGCGCAGCCTCGATCTTGCGCACGGACCGCTGCTGCGCGCGCTGGCTGTCGAACTGCCGGGCGGCGAATCGCGGCTGCTGCTGGCCGTTCATCACATGGTCGTCGATGGCGTGTCGTGGCGCATCCTGCTGGAAGACCTGCAGGACGCCTACCGCCAGGGCCTCGCGGGGCAGGCCATCGTGCTGCCCGCCAAGAGCAGCAGCTACAAGGATTGGACCGTCGCGCTGCAGGGCTACGCCCAGCGCCATGCCGAAGGGATCGGCCATTGGCAAGCTCTGGCGGACGTGCCCGCCAGCCTGCCGTGCGCCCGCCCCGAGGGATCGAACACCGTCGCCGATCAACAGACCGTCGAGCTTCGGCTGGACAAGGCGACGACGCAGGCGCTGCTGAAGGACGCACCCGCGGCCTATCGCACGCAGGCCAACGACCTGCTGTTGACCGCGCTGGGCCGTGCGCTGTGCGCATGGGCGGGCCACGCCAAGGTGCTGGTCGATCTGGAGGGCCATGGCCGCGAAGACCTGTTCGACCACATCGACCTGTCGCGCACCGTGGGCTGGTTCACCACGTTGTTCCCGGTTGCGCTCGATCCGCTGGGCGAACCGGGCGAAGCCATCAAGCGCGTGAAGGAAACCTTGCGCAGCGTTCCCGACAAGGGAATTGGCCATGGCGTGCTCAGGTACCTCGGCAACCCCGCGCAACGGCAGGCGCTGCGCGCGCTGCCCCGAGCGCAGGTGGTCTTCAACTACCTCGGCCAGTTCGATGCCGGCGCTGACGAGCGCACGCAATGGATGCTAGCCCACGAACCGAGCGGCGCGCCGGTGGATGCCGGCGCACCGCTGACGCACGAGTTCTCGGTCAACGGCCAGGTCCACGAAGGCGTGCTGGCGCTGCGTGTGAGCTACAGCCAGGCGCGCCACGACCGCGCGGCCGTCGAAGGCTGGGTACAACGGTTCCAGCAGGAGCTCGAAGCGCTGGTGGCGCATTGCACCAGCGGCGCGCAGGGCGTGACGCCGTCGGACTTTCCGCTGGCCCGCATCGGCTCGCAACAGCTCGACGCACTGCCGGTTCCGGTGGCGAACCTGGCGGACCTGTACCCGCTCTCGCCGATGCAGGCGGGCATGCTGTTCCACAGCCTGTACGCACCCGGCGGCAGCGCCTACGTCAATCAGCTGCGCGTCGATATCGACGGGCTCGACGTCGCGCGCTTCAAGGCCGCATGGCGTTCAGTGCTGGAGCGGCACGACGTGCTGCGCACCGGTTTCCTCGTGGGCGAACCTGCCCTGCAATGGGTCGCCCGGCAGACCGGGATGCCGATGGCCGAGCACGACTGGCGCAACCGTGCCGACGTAGTTCATGCGCTCGACGACCTGGCGCAGGCACAGCTCGCGCAGGGCTTCGACCTTGCGCAGCCGCCGTTGATGCGGCTCGTGCTGGTGCATGCGCAGGGCAGCAAGCATCACTTCATTTGGACCATGCACCACCTGCTGCTGGACGGCTGGAGCACCTCGCAGCTGATGGGCGAGATGCTTCGGCACTATGCCGGCGAAGCCGTCGCTTCCCCGAGTGGGCGCTATGCGGACTACATCTCCTGGCTGCAGCAGCGCGACGGCAAGGCCGACGAGCTGTACTGGCGCGAACAGCTGGGCCGCACCGAAGGCCCCACATGGCTGGCCAACACCCTGCCCAAGCCGCGCGATGCGCAGGCGGGCCATGGCATGCACCGCTTCGAGATCGGAGCGCAGCGCGCGCGCGCGCTGATGGAAGCGGCGAAGCGCGAACGCGTGACCCTCAACACATTGGTGCAAGCCGCCTGGGCCCTCCTGCTGGCACGCCACACAGGGCAGCGCACGGTGAGCTTCGGCGCCACCGTGGCGGGCAGGCCGGTGGAGCTCTCCGGTGCGCAGCAGATGCTGGGCCTGTTCATCAACACGCTGCCGGTGATCGCCACGCTGCAGCCGGCACAGAGCGTGGGCGACTGGCTGCGCGAACTGCAGGCGCAGAACCTCGGTGCGCAGGAGCACGAGCACACGCCGCTCTACGAGATCCAGCGCTGGGCGGGGCAGGGCGGGCAAGACCTGTTCGACAGCATCGTGGTGTTCGAGAACTACCCGCTGGACCAGGCGCTGAAGCAGGGCGCGCCGGACAGGCTGCGTTTCGGCGACGTCTGGAACCGCGAGGAGACGAACTACCCGATGACGCTCTCGGTCAACCAGGGCGAGACGCTGGTGCTGAGCTACAGCCATGCGCGCAGCCAGTTCGGCGAAGCGCTCGTGCAGACGCTGGCGCGCCGCATGGAGACACTGCTCGAAGCGCTCGCGCACGCGCCGGGTGCGCGGGTGGGCGACATCGGCCTGCGGGACGAAGGCGATTCACCGCAACCCGAACCCGCAAAGAACGTGCACGACAGCGCCACCGGGCATCCGGTGCACCGCTGGTTCGAACGGCAGGCCGCATTGCATCCCGATGCGACGGCGGTGGTCTTCGGCGATGAAAGCTTGACCTACGCCGACCTCGATGCACGCGCCAACCGGCTCGCGCACCGGCTGATCGGCCTCGGCGTGGCGCCGGAGGTGAAGGTGGGCCTCGCAGTGGAGCGTTCCATCGAGATGGTGGTCGGCTTGCTGGGCATCCTGAAGGCCGGCGGTGCCTACGTGCCGCTCGACCCCGAGTACCCCGCCGACCGCCTGGCCTACATGATCGCGGACAGCGGCATTCGCCTGCTGCTCACGCAAAGCCACGTGGAGCCCAGGCTCCCGCTGCAGGACGACGTTCGCGTGCTGGTGTTCGACACGGCCGACCTGGCCACGGAGCCGTCCCATGCGCCCGAGGTGGCGGTGCATGCCGATCACCTGATCTACGTCATCTACACCTCGGGCTCCACGGGGCGCCCGAAGGGAACGCAGCTGACCCACCGCAACGTGACGCGGTTACTCGACTCCACACAGCCCTGGTTCGGCTTCGGCGCGCAAGACGTGTGGACGAACTTTCATTCCTACGCCTTCGACTTCTCGGTGTGGGAAATCTTCGGCGCGCTGTGCACCGGCGGCAAGCTGGTGGTCGTGCCGTTCTGGGTCAGTCGTTCGCCCGACGATTTCGTGGCGCTGCTGCGCGCGCAGCAGGTCACCGTGCTGAACCAGACGCCGTCGGCCTTCCGGCAGCTGATCCACAGCGCGGCGCTGGCGGCGGGCGATCGCCTGCCGCTGCGCTGCGTGATCTTCGGTGGCGAAGCCCTCGAACCCGAGAGCCTGCGTCCGTGGATCGAACGCTTCGGCGACCGGCAACCGCAGCTGGTCAACATGTACGGCATCACCGAGACCACCGTGCACGTGACCTACCGGCCGATTGTGCGCGCCGACCTCGACGAGCAGAGCAGCCCGGTGGGCGCCTGCATTCCGGACCTCGGCCTGTGGGTGCTCGACAGCGACCTCAACCCGCTGCCCGTCGGCGTGGCGGGCGAGCTTCATGTCTCGGGTGCGGGCCTGGCGCGCGGCTACCTGAACCGCGCCGGCCTGAGCGCGGAGCGTTTCGTGGCCGCGCCCTTCGGCCCTGCGGGCGGGCGCCTGTACCGCACCGGCGACCTGGTTCGCTGGCGCGGCGACGGCGAGCTCGACTACCTCGGTCGCATCGACCACCAGGTGAAGATCCGCGGCTTTCGCATCGAGCTCGGCGAGATCGAGGCGCAGTTGCTCGCGCAGCCCGAAGTGCGCGAAGCGGTCGTGCTGGCGAAGGAGGGCGCGGGCAGTACGCGGCTGGTGGCCTATGTGTCCGCACGGGCGGGCCAGACGACCGACGCCGTGGTGTTGCGCGAGCGCCTGCTGCGGAAGCTGCCGGACTACATGGTGCCGGCGGCCCTGATGGTGCTCGATGCCGTGCCGCTGAATTCGAACGGCAAGGTCGACCGCAAGGCGTTGCCCGATCCGGAGCTGGCGGGCGGCAGCGCGTATGTGCCGCCCATGGGAGAGGTAGAGAGCGCACTCGCCGCCATCTGGGCCGAAGTGCTCGAGGTGGAACGCGTCGGACGCAACGACAATTTCTTCGAGCTGGGCGGCCACTCGCTGAGCCTGCTGGCCGTGCAGACCAAGGTGCAGAAGCAGCTCGCGATCCAGCTGCAGCTCAAGCGCTATTTCGAAAACCCGACGCTGGCCGCAATGGCCGGTGTCGTGCAGGAAGAGGTCGGCACAGCGGCGGCGGGAGGGTCCGAAGACCTTGCGCAAATGGCCGCGCTGCTCGACCTTCTGGAGGATTGATGGAGATCGACAAGCACAGCATCGCGGACCGGTTCGCGCGCCTGTCCCGGGAAAAGCAGAAGGCGTTTCTCGGCCTCCTGCAGAAGCAGGGCGTGGACTTCGCCAAGCTGCCCATCGTGGCGGTGCCGCCTGGAACGAAGGCCGAACTTTCCTATGCGCAGTTGCGCCAGTGGTTCCTGTGGCAGCTCGACCCGAAGAGCACGGCGTACCACATCTCCGGCGCGCTGAAGCTGCATGGGGCGCTGGACATCGATGCGCTGAAGAAAAGTTTTACGGCCCTGGTCGAACGCCACGCATCGCTGCGCACGGTGTTCCAGCCGGACGCGCAAGGGCTGTGCGAACAGATCGTGCAGGACCGCGTCGATCTGGACGTTCCGGTGATCGACCTGGCCGGTGCAGAGGGCGATGTGGAAGCGCATGCGCGCGAAGAAGCCCGCCGCCTGAGCGCGACGCCCTTCGACCTCACGACGGGTCCGCTGATGCGGGTCGGCGTCATCCGGCTCGCGCCGCAGGCGCATGTGCTGGTGCTGGTGATGCACCACATCATCGCCGACGGCACCTCGCTGCATCTTCTGGTGGGCGAGTTCGTGGCGCAGTACCGTGCGCGGGTGCGCGGCGATGGGGTGGACCTGCCGCCGCTGCCGATCCGCTATGTGGACTACGCGGCATGGCAGCGCAACTGGCTGGAAGCGGGCGAGAAAGAAAGGCAACTCGCCTATTGGACCGAGCGCCTGGGCACCGGCAACCCGGTGCTGCAGCTCGCAACGGACCACAGCCGGCGGCCGAGCGGGCACTACACGGCAGCGAGGCACGGCGTCGATCTTGCGCCGGAGCTGGTGCAGGGGCTCCACAAGCGCGCACGCGCCCAGGGCGCGACGCTTTTCATGGTGCTGCTGACCGCATTCCAGGCCCTGCTGCACCGCTACACCGGACAGCAGGACATCCGCGTGGGCGTGTCGGTGGCCAACCGCCATCGGGCGGAGACGGAAGGCGTCATCGGGCTCTTCGTCAACACGCAGGTCATGCGCAACGCGGTCGAAAGCCGCATGAGCCTGGCAGAGGTGCTGGCGCAAGCGAAGGAGGCCGCGATGGGCGCGCAGGCGCACCAGGACCTTCCGTTCGAGCAACTGGTGGAGGCGCTGCAGCCCGAGCGCAGCCTGAGCGTGAGCCCGCTGTTTCAGGTGATGTTCAGCCACGAGCGGACCGACTCCCGCACGCTGAAGCGGCTGCCCGACCTGGCGCTGGAAGACTATGCGCTGGCGGCGCCGGTGGCGCAGTTCGAACTGGTGCTGAGCACGAGCGAGGATGCCGACGGGCGCATGCATGCGAGCTTCATCTATGCATCGGAGCTGTTCGAGCAGGGCACCGTCGAACGCATGACCGCGCACTACGTCGCGATGCTCGGTGCGCTGGCCGGCGACGACGCGCACGCGGTGGGCGACGTCGACCTGATGGACGCACCCGAGAAGGCGCAGCTCGCGGCATGGAGCGTGAACGCGCAGCGCGAGCCGCAGCATGAGCCCGTGCACCGGACGATCGAGAAACAGGCCCGCGCGCAGCCGCAGGCCACCGCGCTGCTCTTCGGCGACGAGGCCTTGAGCTTCGACGAACTCAACCGCCGCGCCAACCGCGTGGCACACCGCCTGATCGCGCTCGGCGTGAAGCCCGACGTGCGTGTGGGCATCGTCATGCAGCGCTCGGTCGAGCTGGTGGTGGGACTGCTCGGCATCCTGAAAGCCGGCGGCGCCTATCTGCCGCTGGACCCGGACTACCCGGCCGAGCGCCTCGCCTACATGGTGCAGGACAGCGGCATCGAACTGCTGCTGGCACACCGCGCCACGCGCGACTGCCTTGACGACCGCAGCAGCCTTACCACGCTGGAGACCGACAGCATCGATTTCGGCGGCGAGCCCGACACCGATCCGCAGGTTGCATTGCACGGCGAGAACCTCGCCTACGTGATCTACACCTCGGGCTCCACCGGCAAGCCCAAGGGCGCAGCGATCCGGCACGATGCCTTGCACAGCTGCATGGCGTGGATGCAGCGGACCTACGGGCTTACGCGCGACGACACCGTGCTGCACAAGGCACCGTTCGGTTTCGACGTGTCGGTGTGGGAGCTGTTCTGGCCGATGACAGCGGGCGCGCGGCTGGTCGTTGCCAACCCCGGCGATCACCGCGACCCGGCCCGGCTGGTCGAACTGATCCAACGCCACCAGGTCACCACGCTCAACTTCGTTCCCTCGATGCTGCAGGCCTTTCTTGCGCACGAAGGCATCGAGGCCAGCACGCGCCTCAGGCACATCATCTGCGGCGGCGAGGCGATGCCGGCCGAGACGCAGAAGGAGACGCTGCAACGCCTCAGTGGCGCCACGCTGCAGAACCTCTACGGACCGACCGAGACCACCATCCACGTCACGCGCTGGACCTGTCGCGACGATGGCCAGAGCCTCGTGCCCATCGGCCAGCCGATCACCGACACGCAGGCGTACGTGCTCGATGCCGAACTCAACCTCGTGCCGCGCGGCGTGGCGGGCGAGCTCTACCTCGGGGGCGTGAGCCTGGCGCGGGGCTACCTGAACCGGCCGGGCCTGAGCGCCGAGCGCTTCGTGGCAGATCCGTTCGACGGCGAGGGCGGCAGGTTGTATCGCACCGGCGACCTCGTGCGCTGGAATGCCGAGGGGCAGATCGAGTACCTGGGCCGCATCGACCATCAGGTGAAGATCCGCGGCCTGCGCATCGAGCTCGGCGAGATCGAGGCGCAACTGCTCGCGCAGCCCGAAGTGCGCGAGGCGGTGGTCGTGGCGAAGGAAGGCCCGAGCAGCACATCGCTCGTGGCCTACATCGCGATGCATGCGGACCAGGCCATCGACAGCGCAGTGCTGCGCGAGCGCCTCGGCCAGGTGCTGCCCGACTACATGGTGCCGCGCCTGATCGTCACGCTCGGGGCCTTGCCGCTGAACGCCAACGGCAAGGTGGACCGCAAGGCGCTGCCCGAGCCGGAAGGGCTGGGCAGCGAGCGCGCGTACGAAGCGCCGCAAGGCGATGCCGAAGCGGCGCTGGCCGCGATCTGGCGCGAGGTGCTGGGCGTGGCGCGCGTGGGGCGCGGCGACAACTTCTTCGAGCTGGGCGGCGATTCGCTGCTGAGCCTCAAGCTGATCGCGCGCATCCGCAAGCAACTTCCCGGCGGCAGTCACCTGAGCCTGGCCGATGTGATGCAGGCCGGCAGCCTCCGGGAACTGGCCGCGCGGGTGAGCCAACGGGCCGAGAGTGCGAACGATGCGGTGTGTCTGCATGAAGGCGGCACGGGCGTGCCGCTGTTCTGCCTGCCCGGCCTGATCGTCAACTCGCGCGAGTTCCAACCGCTGGCGCGCGCTGTGCAGGGCGACCGGCCGGTGTATGCCTTCGTGAGCCACGTCTACACACGCAAACGCTGGCGCGGCTTTGCCATTCGCGAGCTCGCGGCCGAATATGCGGACTTCATCGTTGCAACCGCCATCGGGGGTCGCTGCGCACTGCTGGGCTGGTCGCTGGGCGGTGACTTGGCCTTCGAAGTGGCGCGGCAGCTGCAGGGGCGCATCGAGATCGTGTTCTTCGGCGCGGTCGATGTGTTCGAGTCGGAGCCGATGGTTCCGGTGGGCAACTTGACGCTGGCAGAGCGGCTGAGGGCCGACGAGGTGCTGGCCACCTGGCTCGCAAAGTCGGACATGGCGGCGCGATGGAAAGAACTGTTCGCCCGCATGAGCGATGCCGAGCGGACCTGGGTGGCCGAGCAACTGCTGGCCCCGGCCTGGGTGTCGCCGCTCGACGGCGCCGGCGACGAGGCCTACGAGTACCTGCTGTGGGCCACGCTCGACAGCCGCGTGCAGTCCGCGCGCTATGCAGAGGCGAAGACCGACCTCCCGGTGCAGGTGTTCTATGCCGAACGCTCGTTGCAGGCGCCCGGTGTGCTGCGCCGCTGGCCGGAGCGTGCGCGCGTGCTCTCGACCGAGGTCGTGGCGCGCACCGGCCACCTGGACATCATCCGCGACGCGCAGTTCGGCGCGACGGTGAAGATCCGCCTGCTGGCGGTCGATTACGCCTAGCAGGGCTGCGGCTTTCACGAAAAAAACGTTCTTCGCCGATCTGCGTTAGATGAGGACGGGCGCACCAGCGCAACTGCTACCTTGTGGCACCAAACGGTCCGGGCATCTCGCGCACCGCCGCTATCCTCTGGGCGCCAACCTCATCGTGGGCATCGACAACAAGATCAAGTTCATCAAGCGCATGGCCTATGGCTTCCGCGACGACGCCTACTTCTTCCTCAAGATACGCACTGTGTTTCCCGGAGTGGGGTGAAGAACTTTTTTGCTCATCGACTTCAGACGGGGCTGGAGATGTTAACGGCCGGCTGCAGTCGATAAGACTTGATAACAGTGAATGACGATCTACTGGTGGCAGGCGTCGCTGCGCCTCCCCGAACCTGTGAGGTATTTGACGCTTCCTCCCTGAACCTGCGCGCACACAGAAGTTTTGACATTTGATTCGGCGCTGTGACCGGACAATCGCGCGCCGTCGACGCTGCGTCGGCGATCCAGCACGTCGCCCGCCGCGCCGTGCATTGCTGTCACGTTGGGCGGTCAGGGAGAAGAACGCGATGAATAAAAATCTGCACAGGGGACGACTGCATCCAAGCCCAATGACGACCTCTTTAAAAATCTATGCTGTTGTCGCGGGGGCAGTCGTTCTGTTTGTTCTTGGCTCATTCGTTTATGTTCTGTCGAATTTTGTCGTTCGAGAAATTCCAACTTCCGTCTCTTACGATGTAATTGTCCCTCCCGAATCTGCCAGTGCGTTATTTCAGAGCATTGGCACTGCAGTTGCACAGATCGGTCTGAAAAGTGGCAAAAAGAAAGAAGCAACAGACATTCGACGCAGAGAGTGGAAAAACAACGACGACTCGCAGGGCGTTAGCTGGGATTTGTCTGGTGACGGGCAGGTTCATATTTCAATATTTTCCGCCGCGACCGGGAGCGACGAGTCGTATTTGAATATGATTTCGTTGGTGCAAAAAGAGATTGCCGCGTGGTCTGGAAACATGAAAAGCCACTTGCAATTGGCGCCGGGGCGATTTGGTACCTGCGCAAGTCCTGAGCGTCCCAATATAAAAGACAGTACATGCATCTATGAACGAACAGGGGTTTTTGAAATTTCCGAGATGAAACATTTGCTGCAATCACACTCTGTGAAATGACTCATCGTAATTTCAACATGATGATTACGCGATTGCAAAGCAAAGATCCCGATGTCGCTCAGCGGCTGATGCTGGCCACTTCACTTCAACGTCGACGAATAGCGATTGCAGCGGCCGAGTGGGCACTGCGCATGAACAGCTTGAACGAGCTCGAACTGATCGATGTAACGAAATCGCTTCGAGAGAATGCCAAATTGTCGGCTGACGGAAAGTTGAAGCTTGAGGCGTTGGTCAAAGAGTTCGACGATGAGTGCTTTGAAGTTGAAAATTCGGGCGCCGCCGAAAGGGATTACATGCAATTGTTCGGCAAGGCGCGCGCTGTTTCGGCTTTGCTTTTTGCGGCTGGCGATGACTCCTTCACGGCTGCGGCGGAAGCGATCTATGAAGCGTCCGTCGCAACTGACGATGAGAAGCAGCTCTTTGATTTAGTGCACTCCTACTTGCCGTAATTCAGTAGAATTCCTTTTGCGCAATCTATGAAGTTCGGAAAATTAGAGACCGTTTACTCGAGCGCACCGGAGGAGTACGAGCGGTTGACGCTGGAGGTATTGTTGGACGGAGAGCGAGTAGCTCGAATTGACCAAGAAGAGGGTGCGGATCGCTTGAATATCGAGTTATTTGGAGCAGATGAAAAATTTCGAACCAGAATGCTCCTGGATGATTTAATTGCTGCCTTGATAGATGCGCGGCAAGCTTTTTTGTAAGAGTCTTTCAAAGAGGGCTGAATTTAAGTCTTGGGTGGGTCGCGATCCAATTGCTAGCGATTCTCTGATTCGCCGGGGTTAAATCGGGTGAAGAACCAAAAAAGGCCGGATGCCCGCGAGGGCACCCGGCCTTTGCCTTGGCGCGCCGGGGCTTACCAGCGGTAGGTGGCCGTCGCCACCGCCGTGCGCTGCGTGCCCAGGTAGCAATAAGCGTAGGCGCAATTCGCCACGTAGGTCTTGTTGGTCAGGTTGCGCAGGTTCAGCGCCAGCGTCCAGCGGTCGATGTCGTAGCCGATCATCGCGTCGAGCAGCGTGTACGAGGGCACCTTGGCTGGCGCGACGATTTCCCCGTCGCCATGGGTCGAGCCGTTGAAGCGCGCGCCCACGCCGACCTTCAGGCCGTTGCTGAAGCGATAGTCCGCCCACACCGACAGGCGGTTGCGCGGAACCGACATCGACTGCTTGCCGATCTCCTCGACCCTGCTGCTGGCTGTGACGATGGCGCGCGGTGTGTAGGCGTACGAGGCCGTGAGGTTCAGGCGCGGCATGAGCTCGGTGGTGGCCTCGAGTTCGAGGCCGCGCACCGAGATTTCGCCTGTCTGCTTGGGCATGAAGCTCGCGTCGTAGGTGATGTAGTTCTTGCGGCGCAGGTCGAAGATGGCCGCGCTGTAGAGCGACTTGCCGCCCGGCGGCTGGTAGCGGATGCCCGCCTCGTATTGGCGACCGCTTTCCGGCTTGAAGGGCGTCTTGGTGGCCGGATCGAGCGCACCGATCGGCGCGAACGATTCGGAGTAGCTCAGATAGGGTGCGAGTCCGTTCGGCGCCAGGTAGACGAGGCCCGCGCGCTTGGTGAACTTGTGCTCAGAAATGCGCTGCGTGGTGCCGTCGAGCCGGCTGTAGTTGCTGCTCTGCGCCGTGTCGTAGCGGCCACCCAGCGTGAGCGACCACCGGTCGCCCCACTTGATCTGGTCTTGCACGTAGATGCCGGTCTGCGCCAGCCGGTTCACGCCATTGACGTACGGGGCGGGAAGGTCGATGGCGCCGCCGTAGACGGGGGCATAGATGTCGAGCACCGGCGCGCCGACGATGCTGCTGAAGGTGTACTGGTCGATGCGGGTGCGCTGGTAGTCCAGCCCCACCAGCACCTTGTGCTGCCAGTCGCCCGATCGCAGGTCGGCCTGCAACTGGTTGTCCATGGTGAGCGAGGTCGTGCTTTCCTGGCTGCCGAACACGCCGCGGTTCAGGTACCGGTAGTTGGCGGGGCTGAGCGCGTTGGTCGGGTCCATGGCAGCGAAGCTCGGCGACTGCAGAGTCCGGTAATCGACTTCGAGCTTGCCGTAGCGCAATTTCTGGCGTGCGGTGAAGGTGTCGTTGAAGCGATGCTCCAGCTGGTAGCCGATCATCTTCTGGTCGTGGTTGAAGTGATCGAAGGTCGGGTCGGCGACGTTCAGGTCGCTGGGAATGAAGGTGCCGATGCGCGTCGGCTTCAGCGATCCCTCGACGGGCCGGATCCGGCTGTAGGCGCCTGCGCGGTTCTTCTGGTACTGGGCCAGCAGCGTGAAGGTGGTGTCGCTCGAAGGCTTCCAGGTGATCGAAGGCGCGATGTAGGTGCGGTCGTCGCGCGAGCTGCCGCCGGGCAACTGGGCATCGCGCAGCACGCCGGTGATGCGGTAGAGCACCTTGCCTTCCGCATCGAGCGCGCCCGAGAAGTCGCCGGCCACCTGGCGGCGGGCATCGTTGCCGTACTGCAGTTGTATTTCGCGCAGGGGCTCCGCCGTCGGCAGCTTGCTCGCGATGTTGACCACGCCGCCCGGGCTCGCCATGCCGTAGAGCACCGAGGTCGGGCCGCGCAGCACTTCGATGCGCTCGCTGCCGTAGTTCTCGGTCTTCCATACGCCCCAGGTGCCGTTGTTGCGCAGCGGCAGGCCGTCCAGGTAGAAGCCGGGCGCATAGCCGTCGAAACCGCGGATCGCGATCCAGTCGTAGCGCGAATCGGCACCGAACGGGGCGATGTTGACGCCCGGCGTGTAGCCGAGCGCGTCCTTGACGTTGGTGGCGCCGATAGCATCCATGCGGTCGGCCGTGATCACCGAGATCGACTGCGGCGTCTCCACGATCGGCGTGTCGGTCTTGCTGCCGGCCGTGCTGCGCTTGGCCAGGTAGCCGTTGACGTGGCCGGTGGCGGATTCTTCCGTGGTCGCGTTCACGGTGATTGCGGGCAGGGTCGGGTCGGCGGCGCGCGGCTGCTGTCCCGTGGCTTGCGCCAAGGCGCTCACGCTGCAAAGTGAGAAGGCTGTGCCGAAAGCCGCGGCAAGCGCGGTATTCAATAGACGTTGGCGGGGCAGGGGACGCATAAGGTTGATGACTCCAGGGTGCTTGAATACGACGTGTTCACGTTTCGGCGCCCAAGGCGGCCGATGCCGGCGCCTTGGTGCTTCCATACATGAGACGTTTGACTTAAAAAAAAGGAGACAGCGGGCTGTCTCCTTTCTTTTTGCCTACCCTCCCCGGGGGCAGGACGTGCCTAGGCACGGACCGGCTGGCGCTCGCGGAGCGCGCTGTTTGCGGCATTGGCCGCCGTCGGCGTGCCGGCCGGAATCGCCTTGAGCAGCGCATTGCCGATTTCGCCCGTGCGCACCGATGTGACCGACAGCAGCGTGTCGCTCAGCCCGTGCGATGACTCGCAGGCGCCCTGCAGGAAGATGGCCGGATGGAAGTCCGGCGTGCTGCCGAGGCGGTAGTGGCGGTCGACCGAGAAATCTCCGAGGTACGGGGCGAGCGGCGTCAGCAGTGCCTTGTGCTGTTCGCGCGCGTACCCGGTGGCCAGCACCACGGCGTCGTAGCGCGAGGTGCTGTCGCGGCCGGTGTCCTGGTCGGACAGGGTGAGGTGGATGCCGTCGACCGTGGCATGCACGTCGCGGATCTCGTGCCGGCGCAGGAAGCGCATGCGGTTCTCGCCGCGGACCTTCTGCTCGTAGAACATCTTGAAGATCTGCTGGATCAGGTCGAGGTCGGCCACCGCGTAGTTGGTGTGGCCGAACTCGTCGATCAGCGCGGCGCGCTCGTCCTCGGTCTGGCTGTAGATGTAGTCGGTGAACTCGATGTTGAACACCTCGTTCACGAAGGGGCTGTCGTCGGACGGGCGGATCGAGCGGGCGCGCATGATCAGGTCGACCTGCGGCGCGTGCGGCCGGCCCTGCAGGTCCATGAAGATCTCGGCCGCGCTCTGGCCGGCACCGACGATGGCGATTCTTGCGGCTTCGGGCAGGTGGGCCATGTCCCGCAGGTAGCTGCTCGAATGGAACACGCGCGGGTCGTCCCGGAGCGGCCCGAAGCCCTCCGGAATGTTGGGCATGCCGCCGATGCTGACGACCAGGTTGCGCGCGAGCCGCTCGGTCACCTGGCCGCTACCGTCGCGCGAGCGCACGCGAAGCAGCGAAACCTCGCCGCCATGCGTTTCCTTTTCCGGCAGCACCTCGAAGACTTCCTCGCCGTAGACGCAAGCATCCTCGAACTGGGCCGCGGCCCAGCCCAGGTAGTCGTTGAACTCGTGGCGGCTGGGGAAGAAGGTCTTCAGGTTGATGAAGTCCTGCAGGCGCTTCTTCTCGTGCAGGTAGTTGATGAAGGTGAAGCGGCTGGTCGGGTTGCGCAGCGTCGCCAGGTCTTTCATGAAGGAAATCTGCATGTGCGCCTGGTCCAGCATCATGTCCTTGTGCCAGGCGAAGCCGGCCTGCTTCTCGATGAACGTCGCATCGACGCGGCGGCCGTCGCGGCGTTTCTCGTCCAGCGCAATGGCCAGCGCGATGTTCGAAGGGCCGAAGCCGATGCCGATGAGGTCGTGAATCACCATGGCGGTTTTTCCTTTACGCAGAGTGTTGGGCGGGCGTGGCGGCGCCGTCGCTGCGGGGCAGCCACAGCGCGTCGGTGAAGTAGCGTTCGCGCAGCATCACCACGAGCAGCGCGCGCTTGTGCGGCAGGTCGAACTCCTTCACCTTGGCGTAGCCGGACTTGTCGAGGTTTCGGATCTGCTGCAGGTGGTCGATGCGCGGCTCGCCCACGGCACGCTGGGTGCGCGGGTCGCACAAAAAGATGTAGTGCGAAATCGAGGTGAGCCATGCGGTGGCAAAGGCCTTGCCGCGGAACGCAGGCTCGCCGATCAGCACGTGCCAGCCGCGGTCGTGGTCGGCCACGTCGTAGAAGGGCGCGATGCGGCTTTCCTTGGCCCAGTACATCTCGAAATAGCCGAAGGGCTCGCCGTCCAGGCAGGCGATCATCGAATGCATGTGCGGGTCGCGGTCGATGGCCGAAAGGTACTGGCGGTGCTTGTCGAGGTCGCCTTCTTCCTCCCAGATCACGGCCACGTCGGGGTCGTTCATCCAGCGGTTGAACATCGCGAGGTCGGCCTCGAAGTCGAAGCTGCGAAACGAAAAAGTCTTGCCGAGCCAGGGGATGAAGCGCTGGTAGAGCACGCCGCGCGGTTTGGGCGGTCGCACGGGGTGGCGCTTTCCGTTGCTCAATGCGTATTGAAGCGCGATGGGCGGGTGCACGATGGGCAGCCAGAGAGAGGGCTGCTGCCACAGCATGTCGCGGCAGGCGAGGGCCTTGCCATCGTCGGCTTGCAGCAACACGCCGGCCTGCACGAGTGCTGCGGCCGGATGGCTCGGGGCCACGGTGCAGGTCTTGTTCGCCGGTTGGTATTCGAACGCGCCTTCGAGCGCCGCGAGCAAATGAGCCGTGGAGGCGTCGCTGCCGTCCACCCACTCAAGCGTGGCGCCCTTGCCGGTCTTCCATAGCGAGCGCGAGCCGTCCTGCGTATTTCGCACGCCGAGCATCTCGCCCTCGCGCGTGATCGCGTGCGGCATGCCGTCCGCATAGGAAACATGGAGAGCGGACGTCATGCGATTCTTTCGGTGAGCGGTTGCCGTTGCTCTGCAAGCAGGGCCAGGCCCTCGTGCAAGGCGGGGAAGAGGCTGTGGTTGAAGTTGTTCCAGCGCAGCTCGAGGATGGTGTCCTCGGGGTCGATGGTGGTGCGCAGCGCGTCATGGATCACCTCGCCCGAGTCGATGCCGTTGTCGACGTAGTGCAGCGAGGCGCCCGTCTTGAACAGCGGCGCGACGGCGGCGCTCTCCATCGTTGCCCAGTCGACGATCTTGCGGCCCTGCGCGCCGTGCAGCGCATCGAGCGTGGCGTAGGCGCCGCGGCGTTCGTAGGGGGACTCGATGCGCGTGATGCCCGGATGGATGTTGACGATCTTGCGGTGGAACGGTGCGCCGGGCCGCACCAGTTCGTCCAGGATCACGAGCAGCCCGTCGAGCACGACGATATCGGCCTGCAGCGTCAAGAGCTTGTCGAGCAGCGTGCGCTCGAAGCGGCTCTTGCCGGCCACGCGATCGGCCGCATCGAGCGGCAGCCGCCGATATTCGGAAGGCACGGAATGGAAGATGTCGGTGAGCGTCTTGCCCTGCGTCTTGAGCCCGCTCGGAAAGATCCATTTCTTGCCGGGCTGGCACGAGAAGCCGTAGTCCAGCAGCGCGGCCTGGTCGCGCGGCGAGCGCGGGTCGTCGTCGATGACGATGCCTTCGAGCGAATAGGCGTCGCCCAGTGGGGTTTCATCGAGCGCCCGGGCCAGGTACTCGAGCGGGGACGCCATGTAGCGCTGCTCGCCCTTGTACGCAATATGCTGGCCGGCCTTGTCGGCCGCGGCGTTTCTCAAAGACAGGATGTAGACGAGCTTGGCCTTGGACATAGGTGTGGAATGAATGGATAGAACGAAGACGGAATGGCCCGCAATCTGTTCACCCGAAGCCGCGGTGCTCCGGCGCCAGCGGGCATGCGTTGCAGTGGTGCTCGTGCGGCAACAGGTAGTTGAGGCAGCACTCTCGGTGCAGCTTCACGGGTGCATTGCGCAGGCGGCCGTGCAGCGGGTTGGCGCGAAGGTCGCGCGGCCATGTCGCGGTGTGAAGCAGCAGCTGTCGGTCGTGTGCAATCGATGGCGCGCAGTCTGTTGCGGCCAGCGCCACGTCGAACACCGGTTCCATGAGCCGCACGGTGTTGCTCCAGAGAATCTTGGGCGCGAGCCGCGTGAGGTCGCAGAGAGCTGCAAAGAGTGGGGCGAGGTGCTGCCACAGCAGCGGTTCATAGCGCTCGGCGGCATCGGCTCCATGTTGCGATTGGCCCGGGTGCCGGATATGAAAGCCGACCGGGCCGCCGTGCGCATCCAGCCGCACCCAGGTGTGTTCCGCCGCAATGGGAAACACATGCCGCAGCATGCTGGCCGCGGCCATCACGGGCGGCAACAGCATTGCGATGTATTCGAGGCTCCACGCGGATGCGACAGGGCGCCAATCGGCGCCGCTGACACCTCGGTAGCGCGCGTTGCGTTGCAGCACGTCGGCGAGCAGCGCGGGTGACCGTGCGAGTTCCGCCACGCGCACCGCATCGGCGGGCACCGTGTCCGCGCATTGCAGCTTCTCGCCATGCGCGGCCAGCTCGCCCTGGAACAACGGCTCCAGCAGCGAGATCATGGGTCGGCGTTCCGCGGGGTCATCCCTTCAAGACGGATTCGCGCGGCGGCTGTTCATGGGCGCCGCGCTGAACATTGCCGCGGCTCAGCCGTCTAGGCAGTAGGTGGCACGAAGCCACCGCTGTCGCCCCCGGGGCGGAAAGAGCCTTTGCATGACAACTACCACCACAGGCAACGGCGCCGAAATCGGGCGCCTGCTGAAACCCTTTCTTCCGTGGATCGTGCTGTCCGCGGTCACGGGCGTCGGCGCCGGTGCCGCCACGGTCGCGCTGCTCGGCACCATCAACCGGGTGCTCAACCAGCCAGGTGGACTGGCGGGCGGCCTGTTGCTGACCTTCATCGGCCTGTGCGGCGTGGCGCTGTTCGGGCGCATGGCGTCGGACGTGTCGACCAACTTCGTCGGGCAGCGCCTGGTGGCCCAGGTGCGCAAGAGCCTGGCGCAGAAGATTCTCTCGGCGCCCATCGATGCGCTGGAGCGCTACCGCACGCACCGCCTCATGCCAGTGCTGTCGCAGGACGTGGACATGATCAGCGACGTAGCCTTTGCACTGTCCGGAACGCTGATTGCGCTGGCCGTGGCGCTGGGCTGCCTGAGCTATCTCGCGTTTCTTTCACTGCCATTGTTCGGCCTGATGCTGGTGGCGCTGGTGATCGGCATCACCGTGCAGCTCATGGCGCAGATCCGCGGCGAGGCCGGGTTCTGGAAGGCGCGCGAACAGGAAGACCAGTTGCACAAAGCCTACCGCGCCATCAGCGAAGGCGCGAAGGAGCTGCGCATGCACCGCACCCGCCGCACGCGCATGTTCGCGGGGCAGATCGAACGCATCGTCGATACCATCCGCGTGGTCAACGGGCGTGCGATCAACACCTATGTGATTGCGACCGCTTTCGGCTCGGCACTGTTCTTTCTGCTGATCGCGCTGATCCTGGGCTGGGCGGCGTTCCGCACGACCGAGCCCGCGGTGGTCAGCGGCTTCGTGCTGGTGCTACTGTTCCTGAAAGGCCCGTTGGACCAGATCGCGCTCACCTTGCCCGGCGTGGGCCGCGCCAAGGTCGCCTTCGAGCGCATCGGCGACCTGTCGGCACGCTTTGCAACGCCGGAGCCGCACCTGCACCTGGAGCGCGCGTCCAACGGCGTGATCCTCAAGAACGAAATCGGCATGCGCGGCGTGCGCTACGCCTTCGATGCGCCCGAGGGCGGCGAGGCCTTCACGCTGGGCCCGATCGACCTGAAGCTGCGCCGCGGCGAGATGGTGTTCGTGGTGGGCGACAACGGCTCCGGCAAGACCACGCTGATCAAGCTGCTGCTGGGCCTCTATGCGCCGCAGGCGGGCGAGGTGCTGATCGACGGTTCGGTCGTGAAGCCCGAGGGCCGCGACGACTACCGCCAGCTCTTCACCACGGTGTTCTCGGACTTCTACTTGTTCGAAGATCTGGTGGCGGGCGAAGAGAGGGAGGGCGGTGCCGGCATGGAGGTGCTGCCCCAAAAGGCCCTGCCTTACCTCGAACGGCTGGAGATCGCCCACAAGGTGAGCCTGAAGAACGGCGCGTTCAGCACCACCGACCTCTCGACTGGCCAGCGCAAGCGGCTGGCGCTGGTGCACGCGTACCTCGAAGGCCGGCCCGTGCTGGTGTTCGACGAGTGGGCCGCCGACCAGGACCCGACGTTCCGCCACCTCTTCTACACCGAGCTCTTGCCCGAACTGCGCGCCAAGGGCCACCTGCTGGTGGTGATCTCGCACGACGACCGCTACTTTCACCTGGCCGATCGCGTCATCACGATGCATGCGGGCAAGATCGCGGAAGACAGGGTGCGCGATTCGCGGGAAAGCCTCGCCGCGTGAAGGAGGGCAATGAAAGACAAGACCCGCAAGAGCCGCCCGCCCGATCGCCCTGCCTTCAACATTGCGTGGACGCTCTTCTGCACGCTGCATGACGAGCCCTCGCCGGAGCGCGCGGAGCAACTCGTGCGCTGGCTTGGCGTCGATCCCGGGAACATCTGCGCGCTGGACGACGTGCTGACCCTCTGGGCGCTGACCGGCGCCGCGCTGATGAAGCCCGCGCTGGAGGAGGCGCGGCATGAAGAGAAGCGCCTGCAGTGAAGGGTTGCCGTGTTACTTGTGCAGGTCGCGCAACTCGGCCGCGATGCCGCCAAGGGCATCCCAGCGCCGCCGTGCTTCCAGGGCGGCGGCCGCATGTTCGGCCGACCTGCTGCGCCACCGGGCCAACGCCAGGCGCGCGGCAAGCGCGGCTTCATGCGGTGCGCTTTCGCTTTCGACGATGAGCGCAAGCGCGCGTTCGATGAGTTTTTCGTCCGGCGCGCCAGGCACGATGAGGCGCTCAGGCAAAGTCTTCGGCCAGCTTTGCGTCGAAGCCCGTGCGGTTGGAAACCGTCGTCTGTTCGATCAGTTCCGAGCGAAGCCGGGCGAACACGCGCGAGCAGTCGATGGCCGCGCGCAGCAAATGCTTGGCCACCGCCATCTCGGTGATGTTCAGTTGCTGGGCGATCTCGGCGCGCGTGTGGCCGTAGGCGCGAAACAGCAGGAACACTTCGCGCCGGCGGGGCGGCAGCGTCTCCAGCGTCTCGACCACGCGCGCCAGCACCTGCTGCTGCGACGCGATGAATTCACAGGACGGCACCGTCTGTCGCGAGCCGACGCTGAAATGGGTGCTGACCCAGTCCTGCGCTACCTTGCGCCGGCGCGCGTCGTCCACGCAAAGATTGCGCGCCACGCGAAACAGCAGGGCGCGCGGCGACTCGATGCCGCCAGCGCCTGCCGTGCCGTTCGACGCCGAGTCGATGCGGATGTCGCTGTTCAACTTGAGCGCGTGCGCATACACCCGCTCGAAGCTCGACTGCGCGATGTCCGCCGCGTAGTGGGGGTCCCGCAGGTCGCGCGTCAGCTGGCGGCGCAAGTCCGCATAGTGAGCCACAAGTTCCTGGACGAGGTCGCGCATCCGATCGCCTTCTTGCAAGCTTTCGCAGTGGTGGTTCCCGGGCCGGTCACCGGCGCAATCTGCGGGGTGACTCGGTACTTTGAATAAGAATTATTCTTATTGAAGTGTAACCTTAACCGCTGCTGAACGAGGCGGGAAAGGATGCGGGAACCGCCAGCGCGTGCCCTGAAAAAGACACTCGCCCAGAAAATGAGTAGTTCTGTTTTCGGCTGAGCGGCGGAGCCTCCAGCCGGAGAAGTTAGGCCGGAAATCAGCCCCGCTTGGGGATGCCCAGGCCGCGCGCGACGGCGGGCCGCGCCACGAAGGCTTCGAGCGTGCGCGCCACGTTCTTGAAGTCGCTGAAGCCCACCAGGTCACCCGCTTCGTAGAAGCCGATCAGGTTGCGCACCCACGGGAAGATGGCGATGTCCGCGATGGTGTAGCTGTCGCCCATCACCCAGTCGCGTCCATTGAGCCGCTTGTCGAGCACGCCGAGCAGCCGCTTCGCTTCGGCGACGTAGCGATCGCGCGGACGCTTGTCTTCATAGTCCTTGCCGGCAAACTTGTTGAAGAAGCCGAGCTGGCCGAACATCGGGCCGATGCCACCCATCTGGAACATCAGCCACTGGATGGTTTCGTAGCGGCCCGCGGCATCCTGCGGAATGAACCGGCCGGTCTTGTCGGCCAGGTAGAGAAGAATGGCGCCCGACTCGAACAGCGCGAGCGGCTTGCCGCCGGGCCCATCGGGATCGAGGATGGCGGGGATCTTGTTGTTCGGGCTGAGCGACAGAAACTCCGGCGACATCTGGTCGTGGGTTTCGAAGCTCACCAGGTGCGGCTCATAGGGCAGGCCGGTTTCTTCCAGCATGATCGACACCTTCACCCCATTGGGCGTGGGCAGCGAATACAGCTGCAGCCGATCAGGGTGGAGTGCGGGCCATTTCTGGGTGATGGGAAAGCGGGAAAGGTCGGTCATGGGCGGTTCATGAAAAGCGGAGTTGGGACGCCGCGCCCGCCGGTTTTTTTCAGATGCCCAGCCAGGTCATCAGGGCTGTCTCGGCTTCGGGGGAGGGTGCGACAAAGCCAGTGTAGGTCGATGTGGCGAGCGCGCGCTTGCCGGCATCGCTTTGTGCCAGCCCCAGCAGGGCTTCGCGCGCGGCGCTTGCGGTGGCGGCGTCGAGCTTGCGCGATGCCAGCCATTGCTTGATGGGAACCGGGCGCGACTCCGCGCACACGTTGCCGCCGCCATCTTTCCAGGTCTTGACCACGCCCGATGCCGCGGTGGCACCGTAGGCCGCGAAGCCGTTCTGCACATAAAACGGAACCGCGTCCTGGTAGCGCGTGTTGGTGAGCTTGAGCGCGGCGGGCTGCAGGCCGTGCTCGCGCAGCATGGCGCGCGTGATCACGGAGGTGATCGAGTCGGCGTCGGGCATCACCAGGCCCTTGCCCGCAATGCCCTTCCAATCGGCGATGGGCTGCGGCTCCTTGCACAGCAGCGACACCTTGTACGCGGTGAAGCCGCTGGTCCAGGCCAGTGCTTGGTAGCGGCCGCTCTTGACCGCTTCGAGCGCCACGTGGGCCGGGTGGATAAACGCGATATCGACCTGCTGTTCCTTCAGGGCTTCACGTGCACCGTTGTAAGAAATGAACACCTTGATGGTCACGGGCTGCTTCAGTGCCTTGCTCAGCACCTCGGCAATGGGCTCGAAGCGCGGCGCGATCTGGCTTTCGGTGACCTGGTAGCTCACGCCTTCCGTCACGCCGATGACCAGTGCGTGCGCCGGTGCGGCCGCGGCCAGCAGCAGCGCCGCTGCCGAGACTGCAAGGCCAGGCGAGCCCGGCTTGCGGGTGCGGCGCGCAATGGCGGCGCATCCATCGAATTTGTCGGAGAGGGGTGGGGCGGGGATGTACATCGAAAGATCATAGGGGGCCATGGCGCGGCCGCCGATGATCGCAAGCACCTATGCGCACTGCTCCCCGCGCATGGCAGGGCCGCCGCGCCGCCAGAGATTCAGAACCTTGCCTTGACGAAGGCCGACGGCCCGTTCAGCTTGACCTTGACGCGGGTTTCCGCCGTGCTGGTTTCACGCGCCATGTCGATATGAGTGGCGCCATAGGCCAGCACCAGGCCGACGTTCTTTACCGGGAACCACTCCACGCCGGCAGAGGCGTTGTAGATGCTGCCGTGAAAGCGGCCGCCGCCCTTGCGAACACCAGAGAAGTCGGCGAAAAGACGCAGGTCGGGACTGATGGCATGCCGCACGCCGACCTCGAGCAATGGCGCAACGGCGTTGTCGCTCGAGTCCTCGTTCAATGTGCGGATGCGTCCGTTCACCGCGACATTGGCGTTGGTGCCGACGTCGATGCTGTAGTAGGCGGCGCCCGCACCCAGGCCGAACACCGTGTTGCCAGAGCCGAGCCACCACTTGTACGAGAGCTTCGCGAAGTCGAGCTTCACGTTGAGGTTGGCGTTGCCCACCGCGCTGACGGTGCCGAAGCCGCCGAAGGATTCGTTGCCTCCGGCCTGACCGAAGTAGTCGCGCTTGTAGCGGTAGTAGTCGAACGAGAGGCCGTGGCTGTCGCCGATGAGCAGGTCGGCCGTGACGCGCGGCATGGTCACGCGGCCGGGCTCGAGGTCGCGTGTGCGCAGCGCACCGTACGGCGAGCTGACTGTCGCATTGAATTTGGGATCGGCGCTGTAGGCTCCCACCGAAAAGCTGAAACGATCGAGCGCGGGCGACGGTTCGGCGAAGGCCAATGCGGGCGCAATGCAAAACCCGACACCGGCCAGTGCGCCCAGCTTCGTCAACCGTGCGGGGTTGGCGAGCGGACGGGAGCGGAGCAACAGCATGAGGAGGTCCTTACGAGAGAAGAGAAGAGGACAAAAAAGCCTCGGGCTCGACACGCAATTTTTATGCGCGCAGAGCGCCAGGCGGCGGCTCCCTTTTTGATGACCGACAAGTTATAGCGCAGCTTTAAAACGTCCATGCGTCGATTTGCCGCTTCGCGTGTAAGACGATGTTGAAGCATGCATTGGCAAGCCTGAAAAAGTATTCAAGCTAAGCTTTGAACATGCGCAAACATCTTTCCGCGACCACTGGTCCGCAGCGTCTTCTCTATGCCGGCGTGGCGGGTGTCGCCGTCGCGGCCATCGCTTGGCCGCTTGACGTCATGGCACGCGGACTTGCGGGCTGGTGCACCAACTGCGTGGTGTTCCTCGTGCTCACATGGTGGCTGGCCAATACTTTCGATGCACAGCAGACCCGCAAGCGCGCGCAATCGCTCGATCAACCCAATGTGGTGATATTGGTATCGATGCTGGTGGTCATTGGTGCGAGCGTCGTGGCCATCGCGATGCTGCTTCAGCAGGTCAAGCTGATGAGCGGGCCGGTGCGCGCAGGGCATATCGCGCTTGGGCTGGTGGCGCTGGTGGGCTCATGGCTCATGATGCACACGATCTATGCCTTTCACTACGCGCACCGCTACTACATCGACCAGCGCGACGGCTCGCCCGATGGCGGGCTTGATTTTCCGGGCAAGCAGGAGCCGGACTATTTCGACTTTCTCTACTACGCCTACGTGGTCGGCATGACCACGCAGGTGTCCGACGTGCAGGCCACATCGCGGGAGATGCGCCGCATCACGCTGGTGCACAGCGTGCTGGCCTTCGCCTTCAACATGCTGGTGCTGGCGCTGTCCGTCAACGTGGTCGCGGGGGCGATGTAGCGGCCGGCGAGCCCGCGCCCGGCCACAGCTTCACGAGGCCGGTGGAGAGCGCCACGCCGCAGACGATGACGGCTGCGCAGATCAGCATCCATTGCGTGATGTTCTCGCCGAGAAACACCGCGCCGTAGAACACCGCGAACACCGGCACCAGGAAAGTCACCGTGAGCGCGCGCGCCGGACCCGCATTGGCGATGAGCCGGAAGAACAGGATGTACGCGAGGCCGGTGCACGCCACGCCCAGCGCAAGCAATGCCAGCCATGCGCGCAGGCTCGGCATCTGGGTGGGCCAGAACCACAGTGCGGGCAGCGCGAGGAACAGCGTGGCGCCGATCTGGCTGCCGGTGGCGGTGGCCAACGCAGGCACGCCGCCCAGGTAGCGTCTCGTGGCGCTGGCCGCCACGCCGTAGCTCGCGCAGGCGCCCAGGCAGGCGAGCACGGCCCACAGCGCGGCGTTGCCGCCGGCATCGGCGTGCAGGCCCGCGCTGCGGCTTGCCAGCATGGCCACGCCCGCAAAGCCAATGATGAGGCCGACGATGCGCGAGCCGTCCGGCCGGTCGCGAAACCAGGCCCATGCCACCAGCGCGCCGAACATCGGCACCGTGGCGTTGAGTACCGCCGCCAGCCCGCTGTTGATGGTCAAGAGCGCAAAGCAGAAGAGCGCGAACGGTATGCCGGAATTGAGCACGCCGATCGCCATTGATGCTTTCCAGTGCTGCCCCAGCGCCGCGCCGTGGCCGCGCAGAAACAAGAGCGGCAGCAGGAAGAGCGTGGCCACCGCAACGCGCACCGCGGCCGCCGGCAGGGCACCGAACTCGGCTGCGCCGATGCGCATGAAGAGAAAGGACGCGCCCCAGAGCGCGCCTAGCAGTACGAGGTCGAGGAGCCACGCCTTGGGCTTGGTGGAAGGCGTGGTGGCAGGAGTGTTGTCTTTTGTTGTCGTGCTCATACGTTCTCGATGGTGCGCGTCGCCTTGGAAGCGGCTCTACTTCGATTCCAGCTCCAGGAGCGCGGTCTTGCGATGAAGCCCCCCAGCGTAACCGGTCAGCGATCCGTCGGCACCCAGCACGCGGTGGCAGGGCACGATCACGCTGATCGGGTTGCGCCCCACGGCCGCGCCCACCGCGCGCACTGCGGCCGGGTTGCCCACGTTGGCGCTCAGCGCACCATAGGTCATGGTCTTGCCCGCGGGGATGGCGAGCAGCGCCTGCCACACGCTCTGCTGGAACGCGGTGCCGTGCGAGAGATCGAGCTTCACGTCGAAGGTGTCGCGCTTTCCGGCGAAATAGTCGCGCAGCTGCGCGCCGGCCTCGACCAGTGCGGGATGATCGTCCCGGGTCTGCCAGCCGGTGGTGTCGGGCCAGTGGCGTTGCTGGTCGAACCAGACGCCCGCCAGGCCTTCGTCGGTGGCCGCCATCGTGATGCCGCCCAGCGGCGTTTCGATGTGCGATGTGTAGATGGCTTTGCTCTTGAACTTCATGACATTTCAGGCGGAGGCGCCTGCCGTTGTGAGGTTGTTGAAAGATGGCTCTGCGGCGGACGTGGCCGCAGCCACGGTGGGCGACGGCGCATGCCAGGCACGCAGCACCGCATAGCCGCGCCACGGCCGCCATGCTTGCGATGCCTCACTGGCCGCGCGCGCGGTGGTCACGCCCAATGCCTTCTGCAGCGCGACGTCGCCCGCAGGAAACGCATCGGGCCAGCGCAGCGCGCGCATCGCGATGTACTGTGCGGTCCAGGCGCCGATGCCGGGGAGCTCCTGCAGCGCGGCAATGGTCGATGGCACGTCGGCACCCGCATGCAGCGCCAGTTTGCCGGCGGCGACCTCGCGGGCGATGGCCTGCAACGCGGCCTGCCGCTGCCGCACGATGCCGAGCTGCCCGAGTGCATCGCCGCTTGCTTCGGCGAGGGCCGCGGGTGTAGGGAACAAGCGGTTCAGACCCTCAATGGGCGTGGCGATCGGCTCGCCGAAAGCCTCGACCAGCCGCGAACCCAGCGTGCGCGCCGCGGCCACCGTGATCTGCTGGCCCAGCACTGCGCGCACCGCAAGCTCGAAGCCGTCGACCGTGCCCGGTACGCGCAGCCCGTCGCCATGGGGAAAGGCCTCGTGCAGCGCGGCGTTGATGGCCATCGGCTCGGCATCGAGATCGAGCATGGCGCGTGCGCGGCTGATGACGATCGGCAGCACCGCGGCCAGCGAATCACTCACCGAGAGCAGCATCTGCTCGCGCTCCATGTCGAAACGCAGTTGCAGCCAGCCGGCATGCGTTTGCCCGCCTTGCTGCACGCGCAGCGTCCGGGCCAAGCGAACATATGTCGGCGTGCTGCCCTTGACGGGCGCCTTGCCGTCGGCCGTGCTTGCGACCTCGACACCGCGCAGCGCACGCCGTGCAAAGAAGCTGAGCATCGCGTCCGCGTCGTAGGGTGGGCGAAAGCCCAGGCGCACTTCGATGGCCTTGCCTTCGCCGCCCTCGGCACCGCCAGCGCGCCGCAGCGCACTGGGGTTGAGGCCGTAATGTTCCACGAACGCCGCGTTGAAGCGGCGCACGCTCGCAAAGCCGCTGGCCAGTGCGACCTGCGTCATCGGCAGGCGCGTGTCGGCAATCAACTGCTTGGCGGCCAGCAGGCGCCGCGTTTGCAGATACTGCAACGGGGACACGCCGAACTGCGCCTCGAAGATGCGCCTGAGGTGGCGATCGCTCACGCCGAGCCGCGCCGCGATCTGCGCCGCGCCTGGGCCTTCTTCGGCCCATGCATCGGGTTCGTCGATGAGCCGTGCGGCCTGCAATGCGAGGATGCGCGAGGCGTCTTCGGTCGACCAGCTGGCGGCACGCGGCGCGAGTTCGGGCCGGCAGCGCAGGCAGGGGCGAAAGCCCTCGGCCTCGGCCTGTGCCGCATGGCGAAAGAACCTGCAGTTCTCGCGCCGCGGCAACTTCACGCGGCAGACAGGCCGGCAATAGATGCCGGTGGAGGTCACCGCGGTGAAGAAGGAGCCGTCGAAGCGCGCGTCGTGCGTCTTCATGGCCAGGTAGCAGGCGTCGCTCTCGAGTGCTTCGGTGGAGGCGTGAGGGGTAGGCATGGGCAAATGATAAGGTTTCGAGTCGTTTCAACTGGCCGTTTTCGGACATGTGGGCGCTGGAACGCTTGCCTACAATGGCCCGGTCTCCAGAACCAACAGGGAATGCCCTTCATGCAACTCAGCGCATCGATATTCAAGGCCTATGACATCCGAGGCGTGGTACCTGTCACGCTGGATGCAGAGGTCGCAGAAGCGCTCGGCCGGGCTTTCGGCAGCGCCGCCCGCGCGGCCGGTGAAAAGACCGTGGCCGTGGGCCGCGATGGCCGCCTTTCTGGCCCCGCGCTCGTCGAGGCATTGATCGACGGCCTGGTCGCCACCGGCATCGAAGTGATCGACGTGGGTGCGGTCACTACGCCCATGCTCTACTTTGCGGCGCACACGCTGTGCTCGAGCGGCATCCAGGTCACGGGCAGCCACAACCCCAAGGACTACAACGGCTTCAAGATGGTGCTGGCGGGGCGTGCCATCTACGGCGACGAGATCCAGGGCCTGCGCAAGGTGATGGAAGACGGCAGCGCGAAGCTCGCACCCGGCGGCAGCGTGCGCAAGGTCGACGTGACCGAGGCTTACACGCAGCGCATCGTCGGCGACATCAAGCTGGCGCGACCGCTCAAGATCGTGGTCGATTCGGGCAACGGCATCGCGGGCGCCACGGCACCCGCCATCTTTCGCGCCATCGGCTGCGAAGTGACCGAGCTGTTCAGCGAAGTCGACGGCGACTTTCCCAATCACCACCCCGATCCGAGCAAGCTCGAGAACCTCAAGGACCTGATGGCCGCGCTGGCCACGGGCGATGCCGAACTGGGCCTGGCTTTCGACGGCGACGGCGACCGCCTTGGCATTGTTACCAAGGACGGCCAGAACATCTTCCCCGACCGCCAGATGCAGCTGTTTGCGCAGGACGTGCTCTCGCGCGTGCCTGGCGGCACCATTGTGTACGACGTGAAGTGCTCGCAGCGCCTGGCGCCGGCCATCGAGGCGGCGGGCGGCAAGCCGATGATCTTCAAGACCGGTCATTCGCTCATCAAGGCCAAGATGAAGGAAATCGATTCGCCGCTCGGCGGCGAGATGAGCGGCCATATCTTCTTCAAGGAGCGCTGGTACGGCTTCGACGATGGCACTTATGCGGGCTGCCGCCTGCTCGAGATATTGAGCAAGACGCCGAACGCGAGCGACACGCTCAATGCATTGCCTACGAGCTTCTCGACCCCCGAACTCAACGTGAAGTGCGCCGAAGGCGAACCGCACGCGGTGGTCGACCAGCTCGTCGCCGGCGCGAGCTTCGCGGCACCCGCGGTGGTCTCGACCATCGACGGCCTGCGCGTCGACTGGCCGGACGGCTTCGGGCTCATTCGCGCTTCCAACACCACGCCGGTGCTGGTGCTGCGCTTCGAGGGCCAGACCGATGCGGCCCTGAAGCGCATCGAAGCCGAAATGCTCGCGCTCCTTCGAACCGTCAAAGCCGACGCGACGCTGGCCGAAGCGTCGCACTGAGCCCCGTGCGTTCGCTGCTGCTGCGCCTCTATGGCGCCTTCACCACCGCCGTGCAACCGCTGGTTCGCCGCAAGCTGCGGCGCCGCGCGGTGGCCGAGCCCGGCTACGCCGTGGCCGTCGAAGAGCGCTTCGGCCACTACGACGATGCCATCACCGGCGAAGGCCAGTGCTGGGTGCACGCGGTTTCGCTTGGCGAAACGCGCGCCGCCGCCATCCTGATCGCGGAGCTGCGCAGGCAATATCCGGGCATCCCTATCCTGCTCACGCATGGGACCGCCACAGGCCGCGAAGAGGGCGCCAAGCTGCTCGAGTCCGGCGATACGCAGGTCTGGCAGCCATGGGACACCCCGGGGGCCGTGGCGCGTTTTCTCGACCGCTTCCAGCCGCGCATCGGCGTGCTGATGGAAACCGAAGTCTGGCCCGAGATGGCCGCGGCCTGTGCCGAGCGCCGCATCCCGCTGGTGCTGGCCAATGCGCGGCTCAACGAAAAATCGCTGGCTGCGGCCGAGCGCCTGGGCTGGCTCGCGCGGCCCGCGTACTCGGCGCTGGCCGCCGTATGGGCGCAGACCGAAGCCGATGCGCACCGGCTGGTGTCGCTCGGCGCCAAGGTGGCCGGCATCTACGGCAACCTCAAGTTCGACGCCTCGCCCGATGCGCGCCAGCTCAACGCCGCCGTGGCGCTGCGCGAGCGCCTGCCGCGTCCGATGGTGGTGCTCGCGAGCTCGCGCGACGGTGAGGAGCGCATGCTGCTCGACGTGCTGAAGCGCTTTGGCGCCACCTCGCCCGTGCCGCCCGAGCAGGGCGCCGTTCGTTCGATTGCCAAGCGTGTGCACGACGTGCAATGGATGATCGTGCCGCGCCATCCGCAGCGCTTCGACGAAGTGGCCGCGCTGATCGAATCGCAGGGCTTTGCGGTGGCGCGCCGCAGCGCCGCGGGCGAGCCGGCCGAAGCCGAGATCTGGCTAGGCGATTCGCTTGGCGAAATGGCGCTCTACTATGGCTTGGCCGACGTCGCGCTGCTCGGCGGAAGCTTCGAGCCGCTGGGCGGTCAGAACCTCATCGAGCCCGCCGCGTGCGGTTGCCCGGTGGTCATGGGCCCATCGACTTTCAACTTTGCCGAGGCGGCGCAACTGTCGCTCGCGGCCGGTGCGTCGTTGCGCGTCGAGAACATGGAGCAGGCCGTGACCGCGGCGCTCAAGCTGGTCGAGAACCCCGAGCGCCGCGCCGCCATGGCGGAGGCCGCATTGGCCTTCTCGTCGTCGAACCGCGGTGCCGCCGAACGCACTGCGGCCGCGGTGCTGGCCATTGCGCAGGCCGCCGATCCCGTGGTCACCGAAAGTGCGCCCCTGGACGATTCCAGAGCAGAGCCAACGCTGGAGTGACCTGACAACAGTTAAAAATTCACGATTGTTTCGCCGAAGGAAAAGAGGCGATGACTTCGTGAAATAAACCCAATGCCGTGAAGGCACTCCTCCCACAATGCGACATCGTGATTGTTCAGGAGGGCGACAGTGGACAAAAAGATCATTGCGGTTGGCGGTCCGCGAGCATCTGGAGGGCGCTTGCCCTTTCTTCGCAGCGGCGCCAGGGGGCCCATCGCCGCGGCGCTGCTCGGGTGCTTCCTGAGCTCACCGGCGCTGGCGCAGGAAGCGCCGGAGTCGGGCACGCTGCAGCGCCTGGCGGCTCAATCCGGTCTTGGCACGTGCCTGAATGCCGTGCGCCGGGCCGGGCCTTTACTCACGGGCCCGGAGGGCTCTTACGCAGTCCTTTCAATGAGCCATCCGGTGGCCCCCGACGCCAGCGCCTGGACCGTGGCGATAGAGCGTGCCCGTGAGGGCGTTTCCGATCTGGTGTCGGCCACCTTTGCTCCCACGATTCGGGGCGGCTGCGACGTCGTCTACGAAGTCGTCCAGCTATGGCGCATGTCATGCCAGGACTACGCACTGAAGACCGGGTCCGCAATCGGCAGCGTTCCCGTCATCGGACTGCGCATCGGAGTGATGGCGGCAAGCCCGACAAGTCATGTGTACCTGATGCGCACGCCCGGCGGGTGCACCAGCGTCACGAGGGAATACCTGTTTCTCTGAGGGAGCCGCGCAGATCCGGCGGCTCGCACGCTTTGCGGCGTTCTAGCGCGCTGGCGGATTCAGAATGACTGGCGGCGGCGGTGCCGAAGGCATCGTCGGTGCCGGCGGATTGAACGGCGGCACCGGCACCGGCGGCACTACGGGAATGGGGGGCGGCGTGACCGGCACCGAAGGCGCGCCCTGCGGGCGTTCGCCAAGCGACGGCGCAGGCGTGCTTCCGTTCTTCGCCAGCGTCGCATTGATCGCGTTCATGTCTTCCACGGTCAGCGTGCCATTGGCTTGGCGCAGCTTCAGGTTACCCAGCAGCACGTTGTAGCGCGCCTGCGCGAGATCGCGCTTGGTCTGGAACAGCTGGCTCTGCGAATTGAGCACGTCGATGTTGATGCGCACGCCCACTTGGTAGCCGAGCCGGTTGGCATCGAGCGCGCTCTGGCTCGAGGCCTCGGCCGCTTCAAGCGCCTTCACCTGGCCCGCGCCGGAAACAAGCCCGAGGTAGGCCGCGCGCGTGGCCTGCGCCACGCTGCGGCGGGTGCCTTCGAGCACGCTGCGAGACTGGTCTTCGAGTGCGAGCGTTTCCTTGATTCGGTTCTCGGTGGCAAAGCCCGCGAACAACGGCAGGTTGAACACCACGCCGACGGAAGCGGCGTTGATGCGCGTGCCCACGGTGCTGGTGGCGGTCCCTTGGGGGTTGCGCGTGATGTTGTAGCCCAGGTTGGCATCGAGCGTGGGCTTGTGGCCGGCCTCGGCCTTGCGTATTTCCAGGCCCGCCACGTCCAGGCCAAGCCGCGCCTGGCGAATGGAGGGATGCACTTCATCGGCCTGCGCGACCCAGGCTTCGATGTTGGCCGGCGTGGCGGTGGGCAGCACCACCGGCTGCGCCAGCGGCACCGGCACGCTGCCCAGGCGGCCGACCAATTGGTCGAGCACCACCTTCTTCACCTGCAGGTCGTTCTCGGCGGCAATCTCCTGCGCAATGACAAGGTCGTAGCGCGCCTGGGCTTCGCGCGTGTCGGTGATGGTGGAAGTGCCAACCTCGAAATTGCGCTTGGCCGATGCGAGCTGCTCGGCCACGGCCGCTTTCTGCGCGCGCACCAGCGTCAGGGTGTCCTGGCTTGCGAGCACGTCGAAGTAGGCTTGGCTCACGCGCACGATCAGGTCCTGCTCGGCCGCGGTGAGCACGGCTTCGGCGATTTCGGCCTGGCGCTTGCCCTGCTCGTAGGTGGCCCAGTTGGCGGGTCGGTAGAGCGGCTGCGTGGCATTGACGCCGACGTTCTGCGTGCTGAAGTCGCGCGGCGTGCTCGTTCCGCGGCCGGCGCCGGTGAGCGTGTCGATGTCTAGGGCGTTGCGCGATGCGCCAGCCGTGAGTCCCACGGCGGGAAGGATGCCGGCCTTGGCCTGCGCGGCGCGCGCCACGGTTGCGTCGTACTGGGCACGCGCACCTTGGTAGGTGGCGTCGAAGCCGCGTGCGGATTCGTAGAGTTCGTTCAGTGTCTGGCCTTGGGCCGGCAATGCGAGCAGGGTGGCAAAGAGACTTGCGAGTGCTGCGGAAAGAGGCAAAAGCCTGGGCCTGGAAGGCATTGAACGTCCTTGGGAGAAAGAATCAGTAGCGCGGCACGGCGGGGTCGTGCAGTGCGGACCAGGCGTCGATGCCGCCGGCCACGTTGGCCACCTCGGCAAAGCCGTTCTGGCTCAGGAAGGCCGCCACGCGCTGGCTGCGCGCGCCGTGATGGCACAGGCAAGCAACGCGTTGGCCTTCTTCGAGTTCCGAAAGCCGCGCCGGAATCTCGTTCATTGGAATGGCGACCAGCGTGAAGCCCTGCGGAGTGACGCTGGCCGTCTGCAGTTCCCATGGTTCGCGCACGTCGAGCAGCACGGGCGCCGCGCTGGGGTTCTGCGCAAACCAGGCGGCCAGGTCGTTGGGGCGGACTTGATCGATCATGCGGTGGTGCCCGTTCAGAACGAGAAGCGCGAAGGCTCGGGGAAGTTGAGCAGCCGCGGAGCCACGGTGTCCCACGGCTGGATGGTGTCCCACTTGCTTTCCGTGGTGCGGGTGACGAAGTGGGCGCGCATCATCGGCTCGTCGCCCACGATGGCGGCAAGGCGGCCGCCCACCTTGAGCGAGCCGATCAGGTTCTGCGGAATGCGCGCCACGGAGCCGCTGAGCACGATCACGTCGAAGCTCGGGCCGCTCGGCAGTGGCACGGCGCCGTCGGCGTTGCGCACCTCGACATTGGCCACGCCGTTCTGGCGCAGCGTTTCGGCGGCGCGGGCGGCCAGCACGGGGTCGATCTCGAGCGACAGCACCTGGGCCGCGCGATGGGCGAGCAGGGCGGCCATGAAGCCCGATCCGGTGCCGATCTCGAGCACCGACTCGTGCTTTTGCACGTGCAGGTCTTGCAGCATGCGAGCTTCGACCTTGGGCGAGAGCATCACCTGGCCGGGAACGGAGCCGTCGCCCAGCGGAAGCTCCATGTCGAAAAAGGACAGCGTGCGATGCTGGGGCGGCACGTAGTCTTCGCGCCGGATACTGGCCAGGAGGTCGAGAATTTCCAGGTCGAGCACATCCCAGGGCCGGATCTGCTGCTCGATCATGTTGAAGCGCAAGCGCTCGAGGGTGGGGGTCGGGTTCATTGGGGGCTTTACCTTGTGGGACTCAGGACAAACCTTCAATTTTAGGTTGCCCGGCCCCGGCCCGCGGGTGGCCTGCCATCCATTTGTTGCGCGTCATGCCGCGGCTCCTGGCGGCCGCGTGAGGCCGTAGAGCACGGTCTCCGCCTGCGTCGCAAGGTATTTTTCGGGGTCGAGCGGGGCGTGCTCGTCGACGCAGACCATGGCCGAATGCTTCCACAGCATCAGGAACATCATGGGCGCGATCACGGCGTAGATGGCATGGTCGACGTCCACCGGCGCGAATTCCCCGCGGTCGATCCCGCGCTGCAAGATGCGCCGCAGCAGCGTATGGCCGGGACGGATCACCTCCTGGCGGTAGAACTCGGCCAACTCGGGGAAATTGGCGCCTTCACTCATCATGAGCTTGGTCAGCCCCGAAGCCTTGGTCATGCCGACCCGTTCCCACCAGACGCGCATGCAGTAGCGCAGCATGTCGGCGGTGGTGCCCTCGAAGGCCTCGAACTCGTCGTTCCACTCGGAGAAGCGGCCGCTGAGGTTCTCGACAACCACGGCCTTGAAGAGCTCTTCCTTGCTCGGAAAATAAAGAAAGAGGGTGCCCTTGGAGACCCCCGCGCGGGCCGCGACTTCCTCGGAGCGGGTGGCGGCAAAGCCTTTTTCGACGAACAGGTCGAGCGCTGCCGCCAAGAGCTCGCCGGGGCGCGCCTCCTTGCGGCGCTCGCGTTTGGAGCGCACCGGGCAGAGCTTGTCGGCAAGGAAGCGGGGCGTGGGCATGAGATTAATGACTGACGGGTTAGTAATGTAGTGACCGGCATCCGGGCCGTCAAGCCGCGACAATATCGGGTTCGCCTTTTTCCCACCTGCCGGAGCAGCCTATGTCTTCTTCACCGTCGCCCACTGAAACCGTCGTGCTCGGCGGGGGCTGCTTCTGGTGCACCGAGGCCGTGTTCGACCGCGTGCAGGGGGTGGTGGACGTCGAATCGGGCTATTGCAACGGCCAGACGGTGAATCCTAGCTATGAGCAGGTCTGCACTGGCCGGACCGGGCATGCGGAAGTGGTGAAGGTCGAATTCGACCCCGCCATCATCAGCCTGCGCGAAATTCTCGAGATTTTCTTCGTGGTGCATGACCCCACGACCCTGAATCGCCAGGGCAACGACGCCGGCACGCAGTACCGCAGCGGCATTTATGTGACCGACGATGCGCAGAAGCAGGTGGCGCAAGAGGTCATCCGCGAGATCGAGGCGAGCAAGACCTATAGCTCGCCCATCGTCACCGAGGTGGCGCCGCTCGCCAACTACTCGGCGGCCGAGGCCTATCACCAGGACTATTTCCTGAACAACCCGAACCAGGGCTACTGCGCCTTCGTGGTCGGCCCCAAGGTCGAGAAGTTCCAGAAGACGTTCGCGTCGCGGGTCAAGGGCTGATCGCTCCCCAGGCCTGCTTTTCATGCACCTCGCACTCAGCTCCACGGCAAACCGGTCGATCCTGTCGACCCGGGCGATCGCCGTCGCGCTGGCGGTGGCGCTGTGGTTCGCGGGCACGCTGGGGCTGATGCACAGCACGCTGCACGTGCCCGGCCTGGTACATGCCCATACCGGTGCTCATGCGCTTGCCGATGCAACGGCCCAGTCCGCTCACCCGGACGGCGCGCACGGGCATGCGGTCGCCCGCGGCCTCGCCGGCCTGTTCGGCAACCACTCCGATGCCGAATGCCGGCTCTACGACCAGCTGTCGCACGGCTCGGGCGCATTGGGCGTTCCCATGATGGTGCTGCCGGTGCTGATGCCGTCGGCCACCTTTGCCTATCTGCAGGGCGAGGCCATCGCCCGCTGGGTTGCGCTGTTCGACGCGCGCGGCCCGCCTTCCACTCGCTGAATCTTTCCGTGTTCCGGTTGCCGCCACCCGCCTTTGCGGGTGGCGGCAGATCGTCCCTTGATTCAACGAGTGCTCATTCATGATTCCCAATTTCCGTCGCAACGCCATTGGCGCTGCCGTTCTTTCGCTCGCCTCCTTTGCGAGCATGGCCCAGGCCCAGCCGGCACCCCAGGCGCAACCCGCCGACGCGGCCGCAGCGGCCACCCTGCCGGAGATCGCCGTCACCGGCAATCCGTTGGGCGCCAGCGAGCTGATCGCGCCCACCACCACGCTGTCGGGCGACAAGCTCCTGATGCGCTCCGAATCGACCCTGGGCGAAACGCTCAACAACCTGCCTGGCGTGAGCAGCAGCTACTTCGGCCCCAACGCCAGCCGGCCGATCATCCGCGGCCAGGACGGCGACCGCATCCGCATCCTGCAGAACGGCGGCGGCGCCCCTGACGCTTCGGCGTTGAGCTACGACCATGCCGTGCCGGTGGATGCGCTGGTCACCGAGCGCGTCGAGGTGCTGCGCGGGCCTTCGGCGCTGCAGTACGGCGGCAGCGCCGTGGGCGGCGTGGTCAACGTGATCGACAACCGCATTCCGACCGAGCCCATCAACGGTTTCGGCGGCCGCGCCGACCTGGGCTTTTCGACCGGCAACAAGGAGAAGAACGGCGGCGTGGTGCTCGAGGGCGGCAATGACCGTTTTGCGCTGCACGTCGACGCGTTCAACCGCGACTCCAAGGATGTCTCGGTGCCCATCGACCTGGAATGCAGCAAGCCCGGACGCCCCTGGATGGCGCGCAAGATCTGCAACTCGGCCAACGAGGCGCATGGCGGCGCGGTAGGCGGCACGCTGTTCTTCGACCAGGGCTATATCGGCGCCTCGGCCAGCACCTACCGCAGCAACTACGGCACTGTAGCCGAAGACGACGTGACCATCGGCATGAAGTCCGACCGCTATGCGCTCGAAGGCGAGTGGCGTCCGGGCGGCATCATCAGCACCGTTCACGTCAAAGCCAGTCACACCAACTATCGCCACACGGAATATGAAGGCGGCGAAGCCGGCACCACGTTCTCGAACATGAGCAACGACCTGCGCATCGAGGCGCGTCATCGCAAGATCGGCAACTTCGAGGGCCTGGTCGGCTTCTCGAGCGAAAGCAACCGCTTTGCCGCCGATGGCGAGGAAGCCTTTGCGCCGCACAGCCGCACCCGCTCCAACGCGCTGTTCATGTATGAAGAACTCGGCACTTCGTGGGGCCGTCTGAGCTTTGGCGCGCGCACCGAGAAGGTCCGCGTCACGTCGCTCGGCTATCCGGACGACCCGACGGTGACGCGCTTTGCCGTTGGCGAGCGCACCTTCAACCCGCACAGCGCGGCCTTGGGTGCGCTGGTCAACCTGACGCCGCAATGGCAGCTCACATCGAACCTCGCCTACACCGAGCGGGCGCCGAAAGATTACGAGCTGCTCGCCAACGGACCGCACGTGGCAACGGCCGCCTGGGAGGTCGGCAATCCGGACCTGAAGAAAGAGAAGTCGACCGGCTTCGATCTTGGTGCGCAGTGGAAGTCGGGCGCCAACACGGCTCGCGTCAATGCTTACGTCACGCAGTTTCGCAACTACATCGGCCTGACGGCTTCGGGCCGCACCCTCGATGAAGAAGGCCAGGTGGTGACCGACCCCGCGGCGACCGACACGCTGGCCGAATACCTCTACAGCGGTGTGCGCGCGCGCTTCACCGGCATCGAGGCCAGCGGCAACCTGCGCCTTCTGGGCACCGAAGGCTTCGCGCGCATGGCCGATGCCTCGACGCTCGATCTGGAGTGGCGCGGCGACGTGGTGCGTGCGAAGAACCTCGACACCGGCGAGCCGCTGCCGCGCATCGCGCCGTTCCGCGCCGGCGCAACGCTGGCGTATGGCAACGGCCCATGGAGCGCGCGCTTCGGCTTCGACTACAACGCTGCGCAGCGCCATGTGCCGAGCGTCGGCGCGCGCGAGACCGATGCCTACACGCTGTGGAACGCTTCGATTTCCTATCGCATGAAGGTGCAGCGCGCCAATCTCACCTGGTATGCGCGAGTCGACAACATCACGAACAAGCTGGCCTACAGCCCGACGTCGATCCTGACGACGACGGTGTACCCGAACGCGCCACTGCCGGGGCGTTCGCTGAAGGTGGGCCTGCGCGTGACGTTCTAAGGCACCGGTCCTGCTTCTTCCTTCCGCCATCGGCGGGAGGAAGGAGCAGGCAAGAGGCTATCCTCGGCGGGTGAATTCGATCGTCATCTCTTCCCTGCTTCCCGTCGTTTTTCTCATTGCCGCGGGCTACCTGGCCGGCCGGCGCCGCTGGATCGGCGGCAACGCCGTCAAGGATCTTTCGAACCTGATCTTCCTCTTGCTGGCGCCCGCGCTGCTGTTTCGCGCCATGAGCACGGTGCACGTGCAAGAGCTGAGCCTGAAGCCGGTGGCGGCGTACTTCATTGCGTCGGGCCTGCTGTTCGCGGCCACGCTGGCGCTGCGCGGCTTCAACCGCACGGCCGCCGTCATTGCGCTGGCCAACACCTACAGCAACACCGTGATGATCGGCATCGTGCTGGTCGGCCTCGCCTATGGCGAGCAGGGCATGGTGGTGCTGCTCACGCTGATCTCGCTGCATTCGCTGGTGCTTCTGACCAGCGCGACGGTGGTGCTGGAACTGGCCGTGGCGCGCGAGCACGCGGCGGTGAGCGGCGAAGCAAAGCGCCCCATGGCGCGCACCGTGCTGCGTGCGCTGCGCAACGCGATCATCCACCCGGTGCCGCTGCCGATCATTGCGGGGCTGCTGTTCGCGCAGACGGGGCTCGTGATGCCCGAATCCATCGACAAGCCGATCATGCTGCTCGGGCAGGCCTTTGGTCCCGTCGCGCTCGTGATGGTGGGCATCACGCTTGCACTCACGCCCATCGGCCGGCACTGGCGCGGCGCCATGGTGCAGTCGCTGGTGAAGAACTTGCTGCATCCGCTGCTGGTGGCGGGCATCGGCTGGCTGCTGGGCGTGCGCGGCATTCCGCTCACCGTGATGGTGGTGGCGGCGGCGTTGCCCATTGGCGCCAACGTCTTTCTCTTTTCGCAGCGCTATCGCACGGCCGAAGACCTGGTGACAGCGAGCGTCGCGATGTCGACGGTGCTCGCGCTGGCCACGCTGACCTTGGTGATGACGCTGGTGCAGTGGCTTCCCTGAGTTCTTCATAAGCCTTTCGCGCTAACGAAGCGTCTGCGGATCCGCAACGCGGCGTCTATGCCGTTCGGCAGGGTGGCCGTTTGGCGAGATGGCGAGCGGCGCCTGCCGCTCTACATTTGCCCGCTGATGATTTACCAGGCGCGGTCTTCGCCGTTTTCCGTCATGGCGCCGATCGCGATGGTGATCGTGCTGTGCTGTGCTGCCTTGCCGGCGGTGGCCGACACCAAACCGTGCCGGACGCCCTGCCTTTCGGCCGCGGTGCCGCGCGAGTCGACACCAACACCGCCAGCAGCGCCGGCGAAGCCAACAGAGGCGGAAGCCAAGCCTGCACCTGTCGCCGCCGCGCGGCCGAACGCCAAGCCCAGACCACAGGCTGTTGCAGTGGCTGTGCAGCCGCCATCGCCGCCCGCGGCGGAGATGGAGAAAGCCGCAGCCTCCAAACGGCCGCCGCCCTCCAGGCGCTGCAGCGAGATCAACATGCGCGCGGCGGTCGGCGAGCCGCTCTCGGACGAAGACATGAAGATATTGAGGAGTCAATGCTGATGATGACGAACACCACCCGCCCCATTCGCACGGCGCTGCGCGTGCTGGCGCTGTGCGCCGCCGTGCTTGCCGCTGCGTGCGCGCACCGGCCGGCACCGGGTAACGCTGTACCCTTCGAGCAGGCTGTCAACCAGGCGGTGGACGACCTGATCGTGCAGACCCAGAAGCTGCCGGCCTTCCTGGCCAAGGTGGAGTCGACGATCAAGCAGAGCCGCATCGTGATCGATCCGCTGCTCGAGGGCTCGAGCGGCCAGCAGACCGAAGTCACGCGCGTGGCCGAGCAGCGCATCGTCCAGCGCATGCAGTCGCAGTTCAAGCAGTTCACGGTCACACCGTTCAACAATGCCGAGATCGAGCGCGCGCAATACGTGCTCAACGGCACGCTGGTGCGCGACAAGGACGCGGCCGACGGGCGCTACCGCCTGAACCTGGCGCTGACCGAGATCAAGAGCGGCGTGGTCATCGCGCAATCGGTGGCGCGCATCAGCGATGCCACGCTCGACACGCGGCCCACGGCCTTCTTTCGCGACAGTCCCGTGAACGGCAAAGACCGCGGTGTGGAAGGCTATATTCGCACCGCCGAAACGCAGCCGGGCCAGGCGGCCGACGCGCTGTACCTGGAACGTCTGCCCACGTCGACCGTGCTGCAAGAAGCCACGGCCGCATACGAGGCTGGCCGCATGAGCGAAGCGCTCAGCCGCTACGAAGCCGCCTCGCGCCGGTCCGACGGCCAGCAGCTGCGCATCTACAGCGGGCTGTATCTCACGCAGGCCCAGCTCGGCCGCACCGCGGAAGCGGAGAAGACCTTCGGCACCATCGCGCGGCTCGGGCTGGAAACCAACAACCTGAGCGTGAAGTTCCTCTTCAAGCCGGGCTCGACCGACTTTTTGGCGGACCCGAAGATCAGCGCCGCCTATCCGATGTGGCTGCGCCAGATTGCGCGCCAGGCCGCACAGATCGACTCATGCGTGGTGGTCACGGGCCATACGAGCCGCACCGGTTCGGAGTCGGTCAACGAGCGGCTGTCGCTGCAGCGTGCGGTCAGCGTGAAGACCCGGCTGGTGGGCGAGGCGCCGCCGTTGTCGAAGAAGCTGCGCGAGTCCGGCATGGGTTTCCGCGAGAACATCGTGGGCACGGGTGCCGACGATGCAAGCGATGCGCTCGACCGGCGCGTCGAGTTCAAGGTCGTCGGCTGCGAGGCTTGACGAAAATTCAGGGCGCGAGGCGTTCACGCACCCACGCGGCGTCTTCGAGCCGGTAGCGCAGTCGGTCGTGCAGCCGGCTCTTGCGGCCCTGCCAGAATTCCCACCGATCCGGCACGAGGCGATAGCCGCCCCAGTGCGGCGGGCGCGGCGGCGAGAGCAGGTGCCTGGCGGCTGCGACGGCCGCGTTCTTCACCAGCACGTCGCGTCCGCTGATCACTTCGCTCTGCGGGCTGGCCCACGCGCCGATGCGTGAATCGAGCGGGCGGCTCGCAAAGTAGGCGTCGCTTTCCTCGGCGCTGGTTTTTTCCACGCGGCCCTCGATGCGCACCACGCGCTCGAGCTCGACCCAGTGGAACTGCAGGGCCGCATACGGATTGCCCGAGAGCTCGCGGGCCTTGCGGCTTTCGTAGTTGGTGTACCAGACGATGCCGCGCGCATCAAAGCCCTTGATGAGCACGATGCGGCTCGAAGGCCTCAGGTCGCTGGCCACGGTGCATAGCGTCATTGCGTTGGGCTCGGGCACCTGCGCATCGATGGCTTCGCCGAGCCAGCGCTCGAATTGCTTCAGCGGATCGTCTGCGCTGTGGGTTTCGCCGAGCTCGGCGCGCTCGTAGCTCTTGCGCAGCGCGGCCAGCGTTTCGTTGGTGGGTGCAGAAGAAGTCATGGCGGCATTGTTGCGCATGCGCCGCCGTGCGGCAGGCCGGGCATTCCGCGCACATACTCGGCGCATGGCGACAAAGGCGAATTCCCCGGTGGTGATTGTGCTGGCTTCGGGCCGCGGCGAGCGTTTCATCGCGGCCGGCGGAAAGGGCTCCAAGCTGCAGGCGCCGCTCGCGGGCAAGCCGCTGCTCGAACGCACGCTCGATGCCGTCCGCGCCAGCGGCCTGCCATGGCGGCTCGAAGACGCTGGGCATCCGGGCATGGGCGATTCGATTGCCGCTGCGGTGCGCGCCACGCCCGAGGCCGCGGGCTGGCTGATCCTGCCAGGCGACCTGCCGCTGGTGCGCCCTGAGACATTGCGCGTGGTGGCCGCGGCGCTCACCGGCCGTGTCTGCGCGGCGCAGCCCCAGTACCAGGGCGAGCGCGGACATCCGGTGGGCTTTTCGGCCGGCTGCCGGGCCCAGCTTGCGGCGCTGCGTGGAAACTTTGGCGCGGCGCCGGTCCTGAAGGCAATGCGCGCCATCGATGCGGTGGCCGACCTGGTGGTCGACGACGTCGGCATCGTGACCGACATCGATACGCCTGAGGCCCTGGCGCGGGCCGAAGCCCTGTGGCGGGAGCGCTCGGCCGAGCGACCCCGCTAGCCGATCAACGCCGCGCGATCACGGCGCAGGCGGTGCGCGGGCCGGAGTTGCCGGCTGGCTGGGTCGTGAAATCATCGCGGTCGCGGTGCACCACGAGCGCGCGACCCACCACGTTGTTGGGGGCGCCTTCGGTCAGCGAGATGGCGTGGTCGTCGACGCTGAAGCGCGCCACGCCGCTGGCGTCGGCCACCAGGCTCGGCAGTTCGCCGGCATGGCTGCCCGCGGCGCCGAATTTGCCATGCGTGCCGCCGGCGGGATTGAAGTGGCCGCCCGAGGCATTGCCGTTGTCGCCGCAGTCGCCCTTTTCATGAATGTGGAAGCCATGCTCGCTGCCTGGCGCGAGGCCGCGCACTTCGCCGGCGATGCGCACGCCATGGTCCAGCGCGGTGAAGGTCACCGTGCCGCGAGTCGGGTTGGGCGAGATCGCCGCGGTCGGCATCAGTTCGGCGGCCGCGCTCGGCTTGCCTCCCATCATGCTGCTCATGCCGCCGCAGGCGGAAAGCAGGGCGCCGGCGAGAAGAGCGGTGCCGGTGGCGGCGAAAAGGCGATGGTTCATGTTTATTCCTTTTTGGAAGATGGACTCGGAGACCCCGGAACATATACCGGACCCGGCGGCATACCGCAATCGGCGGCCGCGCCGGACTGCTTTTTCCGCTCCTCTTCCGCTTGCTGCTCCTGCTGCTCCTGCTGTTCCTGCTTCTCGTGCGCCAGCGCAACCAGCCGCGCCAGCGCCGCGTCGTGGATCGAATGCCGGCGCAGCTCCAGCAAGGTCTGGCGCGCGTAGTCGAGCGAGCTGCCGTAGCGCCCCACGGCATGCGTAAAGATGTGGCGGTAGCGGTCGTCGCTGAGCTCGCCGGTGAAGTTGGGGCTGCGCCTGGACAGAGTGAAGGCCAGCGCGCGCACGGGTCCTTCGGGCGTGTTGCACTTCAGCCACCTCGGGTCGTACACGCCGGTCGGCATCTCGCGCAGCCAAAGCCTCTTCAGCGTATCCAGGCCGTGCGCCGAAGGCACCCGGAACACCATGCCGCGGCAACTGCCGCCCGAGAGCAGCCCGAAGACGAGACCGGGCGTCTGCACGCTGCCGCGGTTGATGCGGCTCCACATCTTCAGTGCCCGATGCCACCCGTGCACCCAGGCCGTCCGACGCTCGACAAAGTCGAACTCCGGGCGCCAGATGAGCGAGCCATAGCCGAATAGCCACAGATCCTCGCGGCCACCCCAGTCGGCAATGGCCTGTTCGAGCATCGGCTGCGGGTCGCGCAGCGGCCTGGGCATCGGGTCCAGGCCCGGCGGCCCTGGGTCTGGCAACGGTCCGGAAGGGGCGGCGCCTACAATTTCGTGATCATGGTTCACCGCACCATTATTTACCGACCTCTACTTTCATACGGAGTACGCCCCCTCATGAGTGACGACGACAGCCAGCAAAATTTCATCCTCGGATTTCTCCTGGCATTGATTGCGCTGGTGATCTTCTTCGTTGTGGGCATCGCGGTGTGGCACAAGGGGCACTCGGCGGCGCCGGCCAACGGAAGGCCCGCTGTCGCAGCTGCTGCACCTGCTGCAGCAGCGCCCGCGGCGCCGGCACCCACCACCACGGTGGCCGAAGTGACCGAGACGGTGACGGTCGTGATCCCCGACGGCGCGAGCATCCGCGTGGCCAACGGCGTGGTGAACTTCTACTTCGCCACCGGCAGCGCCGATCTCGCGCCCGGTGCGGCCGAGGCGCTGGCCGCGGTCATCAAGGGCGTGGAGAGCGGCCGCAAGGCGGTGGTCTCCGGCTTCCACGACACCACTGGCGACGCGACCGTCAACGAGCAGCTTGCCAAGAAGCGCGCCGAAACCGTGCGCGACGTGCTGGTGGGGTTGGGCGTGCCGGCCGGCAAGGTCGATCTGCAGAGGCCCGAGGTCACGGCGGGGTCAGGCAACAACGCCGAGGCGCGCCGCGTCGAGGTCAAGCTGGTCGACTGACGGGCCTTGCCCGTGCCCGCTCGATGCGCGCCGATGGTAAATCCGTATCGCCGGGGTGGTGGATTTCCATCGGTCCGCTCCCCGGTGTCTTGGTACCATTGACTTCCGAGTCGAAGGTCGCGAAAGCGACAGTGCCGACAGGCCGGCCACGCGACCGAACACATCCCCATGAGCACACATCCCACCGTCCTTGACGTTACCGATCGCATTCGCGAACGCAGCCGGGGGCCGCGCAGCGCGTACCTCGAGCGCCTGAGAGAAATCCGCAACCGCGACCGGGGCTCCGATCGCATGGGCTGCGCCAACGTGGCGCACGCCGTGGCAGGCATCCCGGCCAACGACAAGTTCAGGGTGGTGACCGAGCGCGCACCCAACATCGGCATCGTCACCGCCTACAACGACATGCTCTCGGCCCACGCGCCGTACCAGAGCTACCCGGACATCATCAAGCAGGAGGCGCGCAGCCTCGGTGCCACCGCGCAGGTGGCCGGCGGCGTGCCGGCCATGTGCGACGGCGTGACCCAAGGCACACCCGGCATGGAGCTGAGCCTCTTCAGCCGCGACGTGATCGCCATGGGCACCGCGGTGGCGCTCACGCACGACATGTTCGATGGCGCGCTGCTTTTGGGCGTGTGCGACAAGATCGTGCCTGGCCTCTTGATCGGCGCGCTGCATTTCGGGCATTTGCCGACGGTGTTCGTGCCCGCCGGCCCCATGCCCTCTGGCTTGTCGAATGGCGAGAAATCCAAGGTGCGCGAGCAGGCGGCGCAGGGCCTGGTGGGCCGGCAGGGCCTGCTCGACGCCGAGATGGCGGCCTATCACACTGTGGGCACCTGCACCTTCTACGGCACCGCCAACAGCAACCAGATGCTGCTCGAGGCCATGGGTCTGCATGTGCCCGGCACCGCCTTCATCCAGCCCGGCGACGCGATGCGCGAAACGCTGACGCGTGAGGCGGTTCGCACAGTGCTGGGCAAGGCAAGCGAAGCGAAATTCAATTGCCCTCCCATCGGCGAGATGGTCGACGAGCGCTGCATCGTCAACGCCATGGTGGCGCTCTTGGCCACAGGCGGTTCCACCAACCACCTGATCCACTGGGTGGCCGTGGCGCGCTCGGCCGGCATCGTGATCGACTGGGACGACTTCTCGCGCCTGTCCGACGTGATTCCGCTGCTCACGCGCGTCTACCCCAACGGCAGCGCCGACGTGAACGCGTTCCAGGCCGCGGGCGGCCCGGGCTTCGTGATCGGCGAACTGCTCGACGCGGGGCTGATGCATGCCGACGTGCTGACCGTGCGTGCCGGTGGCATCCGCGAATTTTCGAATGTGCCGTCCCTGGGCGAGGACAAGCGCCTGGTCTGGGAGTCCGCCTCACCGTCGAAGGACGACGCCGTTGCGCGGCCCGTGGAGAGCCCCTTCAGCGCCACCGGCGGCCTGAAGCTGCTCAACGGCAACCTGGGGCGCAGCGTGATCAAGGTGTCTTCGGTGCCCGACGACCGCCACGTGATCGAAGCGCCAGCGCGCGTGTTCGATTCGCAGGCCGCGCTGCACCAGGCCTTCACGGCCGGCGAGCTCGAGCGCGACGTGGTGTGCGTGGTGCGCTGGCAGGGCCCGCAGGCCAATGGCATGCCCGAGCTGCACAAGCTCACGCCGCCGCTCTCGGTGCTGCAGGGCAAGGGCTTCCGCGTGGCGCTTGTCACCGACGGCCGCATGAGCGGCGCCTCGGGCAAGGTGCCCGCCGCCATCCATGTGTCGCCCGAAGCCGCCGCCGGCGGGCCACTCGCCAAGGTGCGCGACGGCGACGTGATCCGCCTCGATGCCGTGGCGGGTACGCTGGCCGTGCTGGTGCCCGACGACGAATGGGCCGAGCGCGAGACTGCTACGCTGCCCGAAGCCAAGCGCATCGCCGACGGCCACGGCCTCGGCCGCGAACTGTTCGCCGGCATGCGGCGCAATGCATTGACCGCTGAAGAAGGAGCCTGCTCATGGCTGTAGAAAACAACAAACTCACCGCGCTCGAGGTCATGCGCGACGCACCGGTCATCCCGGTCATCGTGCTGCACGACGTCAAACATGCCGTGCCGTTGGCGCGCGCGCTGGTGGCGGGCGGCATTCGCATGCTCGAAGTCACGCTGCGCACGCCGCAGGCGCTCGAATGCATCGAAGCCATTGCGCGGGACGTGCCCGATGCCGTGGCCGGCGCGGGCACCATCCGCAGCGCCGCCGATGCGCAGGCCTCGGCGTTGGCCGGCGCCAAGTTTGGCGTGAGCCCGGGCTACACGCGCGCGGTCGGCAAGGCCTGCCACGACCTCGGCCTGCCATTGCTGCCCGGCGTGGCGACCGGCAGCGAGATCATGATGGCGCAGGAAGACGGCTACACCGAGCTCAAGTTCTTCCCGGCGCTGCAGGCGGGCGGCTTGCCCATGCTCAAGGCGTGGCAAGGGCCGTTCGGCGACGTCACTTTCTGCCCCACCGGCGGCATCCACGCCGGCAATGCGGCCGAATTTCTTGCGCTCACGAACGTGGCCTGCGTGGGCGGCTCATGGATCGTGCCGACCGACGCGATCCGCGATGGCAACTGGGCGCTGATCGAGCAACTGGCACGCGCAGCGAGCCAGCTGCCGCGCTGACCATGCGCGCGGATTTCGACGCGAGCGACCTGAAGGTCATCGCGTTCGACGTTTTCGGCACCGTGGTCGATTGGCACAGCGGCATTGCTGCCGAGGCCGAGCTTGCGTTGCCGGGTGTCGATGGCGCCACCTTCGCCCTGGCCTGGCGCGCCGGCTATTTGCCCGCGATGAAGTCCGTGATGGAGCGCATCGCGGCGGGCGAGGGCGGCTTTACGCTGCTGGACGAACTGCACCTGAGCATGCTCGAGCAGGTGCTGCACGATTTCGGCCTGACTGGGCAACTCGATACCGCCGCCAAGCGCCACCTGAGCCGCGCCTGGCACCGGCTGCCTGCCTGGCCCGATGCGGTCGAGGGGCTCACGCGCCTGAAGAGCAAGTTCACCATCTGCACGCTCTCCAACGGCAACATCGGCCTGCTCACCGAAATGGCCAAGCGCGCCGGGCTGCCCTGGGACTGCGTGCTCTCGGCCGAGGTGTTCAAGGCCTACAAGCCCGACCCGCGCACCTACCTGGGCGTGGCGGGCGTGTTCGACGCAACCCCCGGGCAGGTCATGCTGGCCGCGGCGCATCACGACGACCTGGCCGCAGCACGCGTGTGCGGCCTCAAGACCGCCTACATCGAACGGCCCCACGAATTCGGCAGCGCGCAGCCCAAGGACGTTTCTCCCAACGCCGAGAACAACCTGCATGCCCGCGACATCAACCAGCTGGCCGACCTGTTGGGCTGCTGAGCGCGCTCACCTGGCCCTGGCTGCGCCCAGGGACTTCGCGGACTTGATCATGCCGCGCATCATCTGGGTGAGCGGGAATTCCACGAACCTGTACACCATGTGCGAAGCCCAGAACGAGGCGACGCAGACTGCGGCCGCAATGGCGAGAATTTGGGCCGGCGAAGAGAGGCCGAGCGCCTTCACCGCGATGGGAATGGCCACCAATATGAACGGGTGAAAAAGGTACAGCGAATAGGAGCTGTCCCCAATGGCCAGGATCGTGCGTGCCTTGGCCCACACCGACCCGAGCATGATGATTCCGACGAACATCATGGCCGACGGGATTGCCAGCGCAAACCCCCGGAGTTCGCTGTTTCCGAAGCCCCACGAAATGGCCAGGTAGGCAAGAAAAGCACCGGCGGTGGTCAAGACAATCGACAAGGGAGTGCGTTGCCGCAGCAGCCCCTTTTTGAAAGCCACGCCAATAGCGACGCCGAACGCAAACTCGACGAACAAGGAAAAATTCATGACCTTGTGGTCGATGCCGGAGAGCAGCCCGATGAACGATGCGGCGGCTAATACCAGGCAGGCGATGTACGCGTTTCTTGGCTTGGCCACGGGAAGTGCGACAAGTGCCCACAGCCCGTAGAAGATGATCTCGTAGGTCAGCGTCCAGCCGTTGTTGACCAGATAGGGCGCAGAGGTCGGCCACAAGAAGAATGATGCGGCGACATCGGTCGCTTCTTTCGCGTTGCTGTTGATCAGCTTGGGCGCCATGAGGAAGACGAGCAGCGCCAGCAGCGAGAGTCCCCAGTAAAGCGGAAACACTCTCACGATCCGCTTTTCCATGAACTCCACGTGCGTCATCGTCTTGTTGGCGGTGACGAAGTAGATGATGAAGCCGCTGATCATGAAGAAGACGTCCACCCCGACGATCCCGAAATCGAACAGGGGAATCGCGCCACCAGACAGCGCATGCGCCTTTTGCGCTGCGTGGTGAATGACGACCAGGAGGGCGGCAATGCCTCGCCCTGCCTGGATGGATTCGACGTACTGGGGCTGGTCGACCGCAATGGATTGAGACTTCACGAGCTGCGATCCTCGGCGAGGGGACGAGCAAAAGCCGCAGCGGCGGGAGTCGTCGAGGAAGCGGGCGTAGAAGTGGCGGCCTTCCTGCGCCGCAGCAGCTTTTCCTGCGCCAGTTCGCTTTTCTGCACCAGCGCCAAGGCGGAAAAAACAAGCGGACTCACAATGGCGAAGTGCCGGGCGAACGAGCCGAAATCAGGCTCGAACACGCCCTCGATGATGAGAAAGGACAGCGGCGCCAACGCGACCTTGCCGGCCTGGATCAAATTCTTGCTGTCGGATTTAACGCCCTTGACGATCGCCTGCACCATCCAGATGAAGGTGAAGGGCATGATCGAAATGAATGCCAACTGGCTGACCGATCCAAAACGCAAAAGCTCAAGAGGAAATGCCAGCCGGAAAAAGGTGATCGTGGCATTGAGTGCCTGGAGAATGGCATTGTCGGAAGCAATGACCGCATCGATGACCGTTCGCGAACCTTCGGCGCCCACGTCTCTGTTTTCATTGACCGCGGCGCGGGCGAAGTCCAGCGTGGCGCCCAATGCAATCTGGAACGTCAGCGAAAGCGCGATGTAAATCAAAACGATGACAACGAACAGCCTGAATACGGTGAGTTGATTTCTTAAGAGTCTCAATCCGAGCCAGGTGGCGCTGACCAGCAGCCAGTATTTTCTGACCACCCAACCGTAGACCGTCGAAGATAAAAACCACGTGAGCCCGAACCAGCTTTGTTGTGCCGCCATGATCGAAACGAGCACCACGCAGGCGGAAAGCATGTCCTTTGAAAGGACCGAAAGAAAAATGGCCCTGATGAAACCCCATCCCAGGGAAACGAGAAAAACGCCGAGAGATATCCGGCTGAATTGAAATATGGGTATGAGGGTGAGCGAGACGCTCAGGAGGGCGCCCGCAATCGGAGCCGTTTTTGCGCTCAGCCCCACCGATTCGAGCAGGAACGCGCTGCATGCGTAGGAGTTTCGTTCCTCCACCGACGTGGAGGCGATCTGGCATGAGTCGGCACCGAAGAAGCTCAGCAGCGTTTCTTCATCAGGAAAATTCTGTGCGGCCGTGTCGTGGTAAGCAAAAGGTATTGCTCCCACAATCAGGGCGGCAAACAAAAATATGATGAGCGATATGGCCGGATCAATGGCTTTGCCGCGAATGCTGAGAATGGTCAATGGCTGGCCGCTTAAAAGAAGCGTAAAGGTAGAAAATAGTTCGAAGGCGCGCCACCGGACGATTCATCCGAGTGGACGGCCTTGCCGAACTCTAAAGGGGCTTGATTGCGGATTCGGGAAACGGCGCGCGGAGCATCGAGCATCGGCGCCGTACCCAGAGAAAATACCAGCAAAGAATATGCCGATCGCCTGCGAAAAGGTGATCATTTGTATCCTCAATTCGCTGCACTTCATTTAAACGGCGTCCCTCCTGAGGGCCGCTTCGTCCGAGCAAGGAGCGGCCGCAGGCCGCAAAGTCGGGCTATGAGGCGCGCAATGCGTCCGTGCCGGCTCCAGGCTGGCCCTGGACCTTCGATTTGTCTTGTATCAATTCGACCTTGTAGCCGTCGGGATCGGTCACGAAGGCGATCACCGTGGTGCCGCCCTTTACCGGGCCCGCTTCCCGCGTGACCTTGCCGCCAGCCGCCTTGATCTTCTCGCAGGCGGCATAGGCGTCGGGCACGCCAAGCGCGATGTGGCCGTAGGCGGTGCCGAGCTCGTAGCTTTCGGTGCCCCAGTTGTAGGTGAGTTCGATCTCGGCCTGTTCGGGGTTGCCGTTGCCGTAGCCGAGGAAGGCGAGGCTGTATTTGTACTCGGGGTTCTCCGATGTGCGCAGCAGGTTCATGCCAAGCACCTGGGTGTAGAAGTCGATCGAACGCTGGAGGTTGCCGACGCGCAGCATGGTGTGGAGAAATCGCATCTCGTGGTATTTGTGGTGAGGGGAAGGAATGCCGATTCTCGTTATTGCGCTAGCTCGAGCAAGTGCGCCTCGTGCTTGCGCAAGAACTCGCGCAGGTGCTGCGGATACTCCGGGACCACGGCGCTCTGAACACTGGGGCGCACCGCCAGCGCGTGGCGCCATGCATTCACCTTCGGCAAGGCGTCGAAGATGTGCGAGTTGCTGATTTCTTCGAACACCTCGAAGTAGCGAAAGATCGGCGCGAACACCGCGTCGACCAGACTGAAGTTGGCGCCGGCGAAGTAGGGTCCCGCACCCAGCGCGGCTTCGACGCGCTCGAACTTGGCGGCGAGTGCCAGGCGCTTCTGCTCGAACACTTCGGCGTCGCGCGTGGTTTCGTAGCCCCACAGGTCGCCGAGGATGGCCGAGCCGAATTCCATCCACGCGCGGTGCTCGGCGCGGGTGAGCGGATCTTCCGGATGCAGGCGCGGGCCCGGCTGCGTTTCTTCGAGGTACTCGCAGATCACGTTGCTCTCGAACAGCACCGCTTCGCTGCCGTCGGGCCGTGCCAGCCGCAGCAGAGGCACCTTGCCGAGCGGCGAGATGGCGATGAACCAATCGGGCTTGTTGGCAAGGTCGATCACGACGCGTTCGAACGGCACGTTCTTTTCGGCCAGCGCGATGGCTGCGCGCTGAACGTAGGGGCACAGCAGGTGGCTGACGAGGGTGAGTGGCTTGGACATGGCGTTTGCGTTCTCGAAGAAGAAAAGTTGAAGGAGAGCGCCGCGATTCTTCCGACACCGAACAACCTTTTCCCGGAAAGCCCATTCGCCGAATGGGCGCCTTGTGCTATTGGGCGGTGTCCAGCCAGTGCGTGATCCGGCCCCCGTGCATCACGCCGATACGGTCGGCCATGGCATGGGCCTCGGCCTCGTTGTGCGTGACCAGGATGGCGGTCTGCCCGGCGCGCTTGAGAATGCCGCGCACCTCCGCCGTCAGGCGCTCGCGCGTGCCGCCATCGAGATTGGAAAAAGGCTCGTCGAGCAGCAGCAGTGCGGGCGAGGGTGCCAGCGCGCGGGCTAGCGCGATGCGCTGCTGTTGGCCGCCCGAGAGCTCATGCGGAAAGCGCTCGCCGGCATCTGCAAGGCCGACCAGCGCCAGCATCTCGGCCACGCGCGCCTGCTGCTGCGCACGGCTCGCACGGCGAAGGCCGAAGGCCACGTTCCGGCCCGCCGAAAGATGGGGAAAGAGTGCGTACTCCTGGAACATCATGCCCACGCGCCGCTGCTCCGGCGGCAGGTGCACCTCTGTCGACGAGAGCAACGCGTCACCCAGACGGATGCTGCCGGCGCGCAGCGGCTCGAAGCCGGCAATCGCGCGCAGCACCGTCGTCTTGCCGCAGCCTGAAGGCCCGAAGAGGCATGCGATGTCGCCCGCCGGCAGCGAGAGCGAGAAGTCGCTCAACACCGTGTGCAGCCCGCGCGGTGTCTCATAGGCGAGCTGGATCGATCCGATGAAAAGTGGGGAACTCATGTCTTGTCCAGGCCGGGCAGCGCCGATGGCGTGCCCAGTTGATTGCGCGCCAGCAGCATCACCGGCAGCAGGCCCACTGCGACGATGGCAAGGGCGGCAATGGCGCCTTCTTCATACGTGCCGCGAGCGGCCTCGGCATAGAGCCAGGTGGCCAGCGTGTCGAAGTTGGCGGGGCGCAGCAGCAGCGTGGCGGGCAGTTCCTTCATGGCATCGACAAAAACCAGCAGCGCACCGGTCGCAATGGCGGGCTGCAGTAGCGGCAGGTGCACGCGCCGCAGCGTGCCGCCGCTGGTCTCGCCCAGCAGGCGCGAGGCTTGTTCGATGGCGGGCGGAATGCGCGCAAGTCCGGCTTCGATGCCGCCGACAGGCATGGCGAGGAAGCGAATCGCGCAGGCCACCACCAGCACGATGCCCGCACCCATGAGCGGCAGGCCCTGCAGGCCGAGCACGCTGGCCAGCGCCGAGTCGACCGCGAGCGCGGGCGTGAGCAGGCCGATGGCGAGGACCGTGCCCGGCACCGCGTAGCCCAGCGTGGCCACGCGTGCCTGCCAGCGCGCGCGACTGGGATGCGAGCCCTGGCTGCGTGCCGTCCATGCGACGACCAATCCCGCCGCTACCGCCACCACCGTCACCCCGGCAGCCAGGGCCAACGTGTTGCCGAGACTTGCCAGCAGGCCATGCGAGACACCGCCGCCCTGGTGCAGCCGCTTGGCGCTCTCCCACACCAGGTAGAGGGCCGGCGCCACGAAACCGATCAGCACCGGCAGCGTGGCGATGGCGGTTGCGAGCCAGGCGGCGCTGCCGTGCAGGCGGCGCGGCTGCATGGCGCGCATGCGTTGGGCCGAGCCAAAGCGCTGGTGCTGGCGGCCGTTGCGTTCGAGCCAGACCAGCGCCACCACCACAAACAGCATCGCGCAGGCGATCTGCGCCGCGCCCGCCAGGTCGGAGCGCGTGATCCACGTGGTGTAGACCGCCACCGTGAGCGTGTTGATGCCCAGGAATTCCGAGGCGCCGATGTCGTTCAGCGTTTCGAGCAGCGCAAGGCTCAGGCCCACGGCAAGCGCCGGCCGTGCCAGCGGTAACGCCACGCGAAAGAACGCGCCCCGTCGGCTCTCGCCCAAGGTGCGGGCAGCCTCCATCAGGTGCGCGGGCTGCGTCATGAACATGGCACGCGCGGTCATGTAGACGTAGGGATAGAGCACGAAGCCGAGCACGAAGATCGCGCCCGGCATCGAGCGCAAGTCGGGCAGGCGGAACTGGCGGGGGCTGTCGAAGCCCAGCGCCCAGCGGATCGCGCCCTGCACCGGGCCGATCGGGTGCAGCAGGTCGAGATAGGCGAAGGCGACGATGTAGGTCGGCATTGCGAGCGGCAGCAGCAGCGCCCAGTGCAGCACGCGCCGGCCCGGAAAGTCGCAGGCCGTGACCAGCCAAGCGCAGCCGGTGCCGATCACCAGCACCAGCGTGCCAACGCCTGCCAGCAGCACGGCCGTGTTGAGGGCGGCGCGCGGCAGCACGTGCGCGAACAGCGGCCCCCAGTGCCCCACGCCGGAGCCGAATGCCAGCCATGCCAGCGTGAGCACCGGCGCAAGCACGCCGATGGCGATGGCGAACGAGGCAGAGCGCCAGAGCGGGCCTGCAGCGTGCAGGCCCGGCAAGTGGCGCCGTGGGATCAGCATTCGGGCACCGTGGACGCGTGCCCGGCAATCTCGATCACTGGTCGAAACCGACCTTGTCGACCAGTGCGCTGGCTTGCTTGCGGTACTTGGCGATATCGGCCACCGGCAGCGTGTCGGCCTTCAGCTCGCCGATGGTTTCGCCGATGATCGGGTCGAGCGCCACGCCCTTGCGCACCGGATACTCGTAATTGGCTTGCGCGTACAACGACTGCGCCGGCTCCGACACCAGGAACTCGAGCAGCTTGACCGCGTTGGCGCGCTGCGGCGCGTTCTTGGCCACGGCCGCGCCGCTGATGTTGACGTGGGTGCCGCCGCTCTTGGCGCTGGCGAAGGTCGGGCGGACCACCTTGATCGCATCGCCCCACTTGCGCGCGTCGGTGCCTTCCTTGGAGCCCTTCATCTGGCCGACGTAGTAGGAGTTGGCCAGGCCGATGTCGCAGATGCCGCCCAAGATGTCACGCGCCACGTCGCGGTCGCCGCCCGTGGCCTTGCGCGCCAGGTTGGCCTTGACGCCCCGCAGCCACTGCTCGGTCTTGGCCTCGCCGTCGTGCGCGATCATTGCCGCGACCAGTGCCGTGTTGTAGGGGTGCTGGCCCGCGCGGATGCAGACCTTGCCCTTCCACTTCGGGTTGGCCAGGTCTTCATAGCGGAAGCTGGTGAGCGGCTGGTTCTTGTCGGCGTAGAGCACGCGCGCGCGCAGCGAGAGCGCGAACCACTGCCCGTCGGCGCCGCGCAGGTTGGCGGGCACGGCCGATTCGAGCGCGGCCGACTTGACCGGCTGCGTCACGCCGCCATCGACCAGGTCCATCAGGTTGCCGATGTCCACCGTCATCAGCACGTCGGCCGGCGAGCGTGCGCCTTCCGCCTTGACCCGCTCCAGCAGGCCGTCCTTCACGAACACGGTGTTGACCTTGATGTTGCTCTGCGTGCTGAAAGCGGTGATCAGCGGCTGGATCAACGCGGGCTCGCGCGTCGTGTAGAGCGTGAGTTCGTCGTTGGCGGCATGGGCGGGCAGGGCGGTAGCGGCCAGCCAGGCGGCGGAGACGCCGATCAGTGCGCGGGCAGCGCGGCCTTGGACGCCGAAGCGGTCGGTCATGAAGGATCCTCCAGGTGCAGAGACGTGTTTTGGAAAAGCATCGCAACCGCGTGGCTGACGATGAGAATCATTATCACTGCCCTTGTGGAGCTTTTTACGTCCTTGCTCTTACATGGCGAAGGACTACCCGGATGAAGCTGCCGCGCTAGGCGTTCACTCCACCCAGCGGCAAACCTGCTCCAGCGGTGCGCGCGTCGTACGGAAGCGATTGGCCGGATGCGAGGGATCCTCGTAGCCGAACGCGATGCCGCACACCACCTGCCGATCGTCCGGAATGTCGAACCAGCGATGCAGGAACTTCGCCCGCGAAGCCACGGCCGCCTGGGCGATGCTGGCCACACCCAGGCTGCGCGCAGCGAGCACGAAGTTGTTGACGTAGGCACCGCAGTCCACCGCACCGTAGGTGCCGAGCAGCGCCTCGGTGGTGACGAGGGCCAGGTGCGGCGCGCCGAAGAACCGGAAGTTCTGCCGCGCCTGCCGCTCCGAGGCCTCGCGGTCGCCGCGCGCAACGCCTACGCTTTCGTACAGCTGAAAGCCGCATTCGCGCCGGCGCTCGCGGTACACGCCGCGGTACTCGGCGGGAGGTGCGATGTCGAACGCAGCATCTTCAGAGGCTTCGTCGGAGTCGAAGGCCTGGCGCAGCCGCTCGGTGGCTGCGGAGCTGGTCACGATCACCTGCCAGGGCTGCGAGTTGCACCATGAGGCGGTGCGCTGCGCCAGCTGCAGCATGGCATCGATCGTTTCGCGCGGGACCGGCTCCGCCAGGTAGCCCCGGCAGCTGTAGCGCTCGTCGAGCAGGGCCTTGAAGGCAGGTGCAAGCGTGGGATCGTGGGGAGCAGTCGAGGGCATGGCGGCAAATCCCGGTTCAGCGCGGCGCGGGCATCTCGAAAACGAGGCAGGTGGTGGTGGCGTGCGCGTACAGCGTGCCATCGGGTCCGACGAGCCGCGCCTCGGCAGTGGCGAGCTGACGGCCGCAGTGGATCACCTTACCCTCCGCGCGAACCCGCTGCACCTTGGGTGTGATGGCCCTCACGTAGTTCACGCTCAGCTCGGCCGTCGTGTAGGCGCGGCCGGCCGGCATCATGGTGTGGACCGAGCAGCCCAGTGCGGAATCGAGCACCGTCGCAATCCAACCGCCGTGGATGGTGCCGAGCGGGTTCAGGTGCTGCGCCAGCGGCGTGCCCTGGAACACCGCCACGCCGCGGCTCACCGACAAAAGCGTGAAGTCGAGCGTCTTGGCGATGGCGGCATAGGGGATTTCGGCATTCAGCATGGCCTGCATCATTTCGAGCCCGGTCTTGCCTGCGATCTGCTCAGACCGTGCCAAGCCAGGGCCGGGTCCCGCTTCGAGACGCTGGACGACCTCTGCCTCTTGGGCGATCCAGGCGTCGATGGAGTGGGGCTCGCTCATGAAAAAATCCTTGATAGTTGCATATACAATCATTGTAGCTACAATGAAACCATGAACACCGCTCTGAAGCCTCAGCTGAAGCCCCAAGGATGTACCAATTTCCGCCTGCGCCGGCTCTCTCGGCTGGCGTCGCGCCTCTATGACGCGCACGTTGCGCCCAGCGGGCTCAAGACCACGCAGTATTCACTGCTCTCGCACGTGCTGCATTTTGGGCCGCTGCGCCCGGTCGACCTGGCGCGCGAGATGAACGTCGACGCCTCCACGCTCACGCGCAACCTCAAGCCCCTGCTGTTCGCGGGCTTCCTGGTGCAGACCGAAGGCCCCGATGCGCGCAGCCGCATGCTGGCGATCACCGACGCAGGCCGCGATAAGCGCGCCGAGGCGCAGCGCCTGTGGCACGGCGCCCAGCTGGCGCTCAACGACATCCTCGGCACGGAGCGCGTGCTGGCGCTGCATGCCATTCTCGATGAGAGCCTGGAACTGCTGCAGCGCGCAGGGCTGGGCGATGGACAACCGGAAGACCAAACAGGAGCCCGCGATGAATGAAACCTTTTTGCAGCGCCATGCGCTCTGGGTCGTGCTGCTGGCGGCCGCAGGCGCTTTCGCGCTCACGATGGGCGTGCGCCAGACGATGGGGCTTTTCCTCTCGGCGCTCAACACCTCGACCGCGCTCGGCATCGGCAGCATCAGCCTGGCGTTCGCGTTCGGGCAGCTCTGGTGGGGACTCACGCAACCCTTTGCGGGCGCCGTGGCCGACCGCATCGGAACCGGGCGCGTGGTGTTCATTGGCGTGCTGCTGGTGGCCGTCGGCACGCTGATCACGCCGCTCATGACGAGCACGGCGGGCCTGATCTTCGCCATTGGCGTGCTCGCCGCCGGCGGCGCCGGCATGGCGGGCCCTTCGGTGCTGATGGCCGCTACCACGCGCCTGGTGCCGGCGAACAAGCGCGGCCTGGCCACCGGCTTGGTGAATGCCGGCGGTTCCTTCGGACAATTCGCGATGGCGCCGATCGCCGTTGGCCTGACGGCGGCCGTGGGCTGGGCCGGCGCCATGCAGTGGCTCGGCGTGCTGGTGCTGCTGGCGCTGCCGGCCGCATGGGTGCTCAAGGGCAATTCGAACGCAATGGCCGCGGCTTCAGCGGCCGCATCGGGCACAAAGCCGCTGAGTGCGCGCCAAGCCATCGGCCAGGCGCTCGCGACGCCCAGCTTCCGCTACCTGAGCCTGGGCTTCCTGGTCTGCGGCTTTCACGTCGCCTTCCTTGCCACGCACTTGCCCGGCGTTGTCGCGGCCTGCGGGCTGCCGGCGGAAGTCGGCGGCTGGGCGCTCGCAATGATCGGGCTCTTCAACATCGTCGGCAGCCTTGCGATGGGCTGGGCCGTGGGGCGCTGGCGCATGAAGTCTCTGCTATCGCTGGTCTATGCCACGCGCGCCGTCGCCGTGCTTGTGTTCCTGCTGGCGCCGAAGACGACCTTGGTCATGCTGGTGTTCGCCGCCGTGATGGGCGTGACCTTCCTGTCGACCGTGCCGCCGACCGCCGGCTTGGTCGCCAAGATGTTCGGGCCGGCCAACATGGCGATGCTGTTCGGCATCGTGATGCTGGCGCACCAGATCGGCGGCTTCCTGGGTGCGTTCCTGGGCGGCTACGTGTTCCAGGCCACTGGCAACTACGACATCGTCTGGTACATCGACATTGCGCTTGCGGCCGGCGCCGCGCTGGTGCATCTGCCGATCCGCGAAGCGCGGCTCGTGCGTTCGAAGCTGGCGGCGGCATGAGCGCGCACCGCGGTGCACAGCACGGAGGTCAGTGAATGAGCCAAGAACTCGACCCGCGCACGCGCCGCATGCTCGAGGCGCCCATCGTGCCGACGCTGCTGCGCCTGGCCGCGCCCAATGTGCTTGTGATGATCGCGCAGGCCTCCGTGGGGCTCATCGAAACCTACTTCGTCGGCAAGCTGGGCACCAACGCGCTGGCGGGCATGGCGCTGGTGTTTCCCGTCGTCATGCTGATGCAGATGACCTCGAGCGGCGCGATGGGCGGCGGCATCGCCTCGTCGATTGCCCGTGCACTGGGTGCGCGCCGCCGCGCCGACGCCGATGCGCTGGTGTGGCACGCGGTGGTCATCGCGCTCGGGTTCGGCCTGTGCTTCTCGCTCGCGCTGTTGCTCGGCGGACGCCGGTTGTACGGTTTCATGGGCGGCACCGGCGCGGCATTGGACGCGGCCCTGACCTATTCGAACTGGGTGTTCGCGGGCGCGGTGCTGGTGTGGCTCTTCAACTCGCTCTCGGCGGTCATCCGCGGCACTGGCAACATGTCGGTGCCCGCGAACGTGACTGTGATCGGCGTGCTGTTCCTTATTCCCGCGTCGCCGCTCCTGATCTTCGGCTGGGGCCCGCTGCCGGGCATGGGCATTGCGGGCGGTGCGATGGCGCTGCTGCTGTACTACCTGCTCGGCTCGGTGGCGCTCATCGTCTACCTGCGGTCGCCGCGCAGCCTGCTGCGCCCCACGCTCGCGGCGCTGAAACTGCGCTGGCCGCTATTCCGCGAGATTCTGCGCGTCGGCCTCGTGGCCGCCGTGGCAACCGTGGCCACCAACCTGTCGATAGGCACGGCCACCGCCCTCACCGGCCATTTCGGGCCGGGTGCATTGGCCGGCTATGGCACCGCGTCTCGGCTCGAATATCTGCTGGTGCCGTTGGTGTTCGGTCTGGGCGCGCCCCTGGTCGCCATGGTCGGCACTTGCATGGGTGCCGGCCAGCGCGAGCGCGCGCTGCGCGCCACCTGGGCTGGCGCGGCCGTGGCCTTCGTCCTCACTGAAAGCATAGGCCTGGCGGCGGCGCTGTTTCCGCGGCCCTGGCTGCTGCTGTTCGGCAACGACCCCGCCATGCTCGAAACCGGCACGCACTACCTGCGGCTGGTGGGGCCGCTTTATGGCTTCTTCGGCGTCGGGCTGGTGCTGTATTTCGCCTCGCAAGGGGCAGGACGCCTGCTGTGGCCGGTGCTGGGCAACCTCACGCGTCTTTCCGTGGCGGGCATCGGCGGCTGGCTCGTCTTTCGCGCGGGGGGCGGGCTGACCGGCGTCTTTGCGGCGCAGGGTGTTGCGATGGTTCTGTACGGCACGGTCATCGCTTCGGCCATTGCGGGCGGCGCATGGTTCGGCCGCGTGGGCTGGCCGCGCACCACCGCCGGGCTGCTGCGGCGCGTGGCGCAAGCCTGAACAGACACGAAGCCTGCCGGCGATTCGCCAGGCTATGCGGCGGCATCTGCCGCCGCATAGGCCTGGGCCTCGTGCTCCGAAGAATCAGTAGCGGTACGGATTCTCGGGCCGGCGGTCGTAGCGGTTGGGCACGCCGTCACCGTCGTTGTCCCTGCGGCCGTAGCGGCGCTCTTCCCAGCGGCGATGCCGATGCTCGTAGCGGTCATGGTCGCTGTAGCGCGGGCCGTAGTAATGGTGCGGCGGCGGCGGCGCCACGTAGTAATGATGGCGCGGCGGCGGCGGGGGTGCGGGCACCACATACACCTGGGTCTGGATGAGGCGGCCGCCGGTCTGGGCCTGCGCCGGTGCGCTGAGAGCTGCCAGCGAGAGCAGGGCCGCGGCGCCGATTGCGAGAGTGAGCTTTTTCATGGCAACTCCAATGGAGTGGTTGGAAGCCCTATCGTCGTGGCTCCATGTGAACGTTGTGTAAGGCTGGAGCGAAATCGGATGAAGAGCTGTAAGCCGCTGCGCGGCCGGTACGCCATCGTAAGCGCCGCATTTCCGATGCGAAACCGGCCGAACGGACGTCAGCCGTGTGGCGGGGGCGGCAGCATGCGCCGCAGCGCCTCGAAGAACAGGTCGGATTGCTCGCGTTCGCCCTGGATCTGCGCCGCGGCATGCGCAGCCAGCTTCGCATCGACCGGAACCAGCGGCCGGCCGGTTGATTGCGCGATCACCTGGTGCAGGCTGGCACGTTCCAGATAGTAGAGATCGTCGTAGGCATGCGCAATGGTGGCGCCCGCCACGATCACGCCGTGGTTGGCCAAAAAGGCGACATCCTTGCCTTCCATGGCACGCGCGATGCGCTCGCCCTCTGCGTCGTCGAGCGCCAGGCCGTTGTAGACCGCATCGATCGCAATGCGGCCCATGTAGCGCATTGCGTTCTGGCTCAGCGTGGGATCGAGCGCACGATCGGCCGTGAGCGTGAGCGCGGTGGCGTAGGGCATGTGGCAGTGCAGCACGACCGCGTGGCCGGTCAGCCGATGCACCGCGCCATGGATGAACAGAGCGGTCGGCTCCACCCGGTGGTGGCCGGCTAGCACTTCGCCATGCACGTCGATGAGTACGATATCGTTAGGACCGATTTCGCTCCAGTGCAGTCCACGCGGGTTGATCAGGTAGCGGTCTTGCGCGCCGGGAAGCATCACGCTGAAGTGGTTGCAGACGCCTTCCGAGAGGCCATGGTGGGCGGCTGCCCGCAGGGCGAGCGAAAGGTCTTCGCGCAACTTGCGCACGGCGGGGCTGGCGTAGTCTGAATCTGCGGACATCGACAGGGTCTCGTGAATGTTTTCAGGCGTGGATTGCGCCGGTGCAGGCCGCGACGAACCGCTCGGCATCGGCGCGCACGGCAAACGCCTGCTTGCCGGGCTTGTAGAGCGCCGAGCCGATGCCGAAGCCCGACGCGCCGGCCGCCCGCCATTCGGCCATGTTGGTGGGCGTGATGCCGCCCACGGGCATGAGCGGCGTACCGGCGGGCAGCACCGCGAGCAGGGCCTTCACCACCGCAGGCGATGCCAGTTCAGCCGGGAACAGCTTGAGACCGGTTGCGCCCGCGGCCAGCGCGCCGAAGGCCTCGGTCGGCGTCATCACGCCGGGCAGGCAGACCATGCCCAGCCGCACCGCTTCGGCGACCACCTCGGCATTGAAGTTGGGCGAGACGATCAGCTCGCCGCCGGCCGAATGAACGTAGCGCACCTGCTGCACGTCGAGCACGGTGCCGGCACCCACCAGGGCTTCGGGAAAGCGCGTGCGCATCAGCGCGATGCTGGCGTAGGGCTTGGGGGAGTTGAGCGGCACTTCGAGCAGCCGGAAGCCCGATTCGACGATCGCGTCGCCCACGTCGGCGGCCTCGGGTGGCGTGAGCCCGCGCAGGATGGCGACCAGCGGCAACTCGCGCATTGCGGCTTCGAATTTTTCTTGGGGAGTGGTCATGAGGAGGTTCTGTCTGCGTCGAGAAAAACGGACAGCGCATGCAGCCCGGCCCAGGTGGCTTCGGCGCCCATCGTGCGCGTGGCGATGCCGGTGGCGCGCAGCGCCAGCGTATAGCGCTGCGTGAGCGCCGGAGAGCCGATCAGCACCACTTCGCCGGAGGCATGCAGCGATTGCGTGCGCAGTTCTTCGCCGATGAGGAGGCCCGACAGATAGCTGGCGAGTTCCTGCGTGGGCATGCGCTCGAACAGCGCCAGCGTGCGCGCGCCGAAGGCGTTGTGCAGCAGGCCCTGGCCGTTGTCGGAACGCGTTACGCCTTCCACAAAGGCCGCCTCGTCCAGCGGAGCATTGGCGTCGAGCGTGCGCGCGAGAATCGAATGCTGGCTCAGCAGTGCGTAGAACTCGCCCGTCATGAAGGTGCGAAAGCCCTTCACACGGCCTTTCTTGACGGTGGCCCACTTGTTGTGCGTGCCGGGCAGCACGAAGACGCCTTCGTCGACATCCATGAGCGCCATGGCGCCGAAGATCTGCACTTCTTCACCGCGCATCACATCGGGAACGCCGGCATGCTCGTCCCTGAGGCCCGGCACGATGGAGATGCGCGCGCCCGGCAGCGCGTCGATGTCGATGATCTGGCGGCCCACTTCGACGCGGCCTGCGGGGCAGGCGCAATAGGGCGCCTCGACCCAGCCCTGCTTGCTGCCGGCCATGCCGGAGATCAGGCAACGCGTGCCCGCGGGCTTCATCCAGTCGCCGAACAGTTGCTCGAACACCGCGGGAAAGTCGCCCGCCGGCACCTTGAGAATGCCGCGCGCATCGCTGCGCTCCTCGAGCACCTTGCCGCGGGCATCGAGCAGCGCGCCGCGCAGGGAGCTCGTGCCCCAGTCGACCGCCACCAATCTGCTCATGTCAATGCGACTCCTTGGGGAAAGCCTGGGGTGTGCCCAGTGCTAGTGATTGTCCCTTGGAACGAAAGCACCGCGCCGGCCGCGCAGGAAGGCCAGGTCGGCGCCCTGGTCGGCCTGCAGCACCGTGTCGACATAGAGCTTCCAGTAGCCGGAATCGAGCGGTGCTTTGGGCGCGACCCATTTCTCGAGGCGCCGCGCCAGTTCTTCGTCGCTCACGTGCAGGTGCAGCTTGCGGTTGGGCACGTCGAGTTCGATGATGTCGCCGTCTTGCACCAGCGCCAGCGGCCCGCCCGCTGCGGCTTCGGGCGCGGTGTGCAGCACCACGGTGCCGTAGGCGGTGCCGCTCATGCGCGCATCGCTGATGCGGACCATGTCGGTGATGCCCTTGCGCAGCACCTTGGGCGGCAGCGGCATGTTTCCCGACTCGGACATACCGGGGTAGCCGCGCGGGCCGCAGTTCTTCAGCACCATGATGCAATGCTCGTCGATGTCGAGGTTCTCGTCGTCGATGCGCTGGTGCAAGTCGTCGGCGTTCTCGAACACCACCGCGCGGCCCTTGTGCACCAGCAGTTCCGGCGTGGCGGCGCTGGGCTTGATGATGGCGCCGTTGGGAGCGAGGTTGCCGCGCAGCACGCAGATGCCGGCGTTTTCCTTGAACGGCTCGGCCAGCGGGCGGATTACCTGCGGGTTGTAGTTCTCAGCGTCCTTCACGTTGTCCCACAGCGTCTGGCCGTTGGCCGTGATGACGTCTTTGTGCAGGTACTGCGCGATTTCCTTGATGACAACCGGCAGCCCGCCCGCGTAGCAGAAGTCTTCCATCAGGAAGCGGCCCGAGGGCTGCAGGTCGACCAGGCAGGGCAGCTCGGAGGCGAGCCGGTCGAAGTCGTCCAGCTTGAGGTCGACGCCGATGCGCCCCGCAATGGCCAGCAGGTGGATCACGAGGTTGGTGGAACCGCCGATGGCCGCGTTCACCTTGATGGCGTTTTCAATGGCCTCGCGCGTGAGGATCTTCGACATGTGAAGGTCTTCATGCACCATGTCGACGATGCGCCGGCCGGCCATGCGCGCCAGCACATTGCGCCGCCCGTCCACGGCCGGGTAGGCCGCATTGCCGGGCAGGCCGATGCCCAGCGATTCGACCATGCTGGCCATGGTGCTCGCCGTGCCCATCGTCATGCAATGGCCGTGGCTGCGATGCATGCAGCTCTCGGCCTCGAAGAAGTCTTGCAGCTTGAGCGTGCCGGCGCGCACCTGTTCGCTCATCTGCCACACGCCGGTGCCCGAGCCCAGCTCCTGGCCGCGCCATTTGCCCGAGAGCATGGGGCCGCCGGAAACGCCGATGGTCGGCAGGTCGACGCTGGCCGCGCCCATCATGAGCGCGGGCGTGGTCTTGTCGCAGCCCATGAGCAGCACCACGCCGTCGAGCGGATTGCCGCGGATGCTTTCTTCCACGTCCATGCTCGCGAGGTTGCGATACAGCATGGCGGTGGGGCGCAGCAGCGTTTCACCTAGCGACATCACCGGGAACTCGAGGGGGAAACCGCCGGCTTCGTACACGCCGATCTTGACCTGCTCGGCCAGCGTGCGGAAATGCGAGTTGCAGGGCGTGAGCTCGCTGAAGGTGTTGCAGATGCCGATGACCGGGCGTCCGTCGAACTGGTCGTGCGGCACGCCCTTGCCCTTGACCCAGCTTCGGTAGATGAAACCGTCTCGGTCATTGCGGCCGAACCATTGCTGGCTGCGCAGTTCGCTGGGTTTTTTCTTGGGGGAAGTGCTCATCGGTTGTCTCCGTTTACGACCGCTTACGACTCCAAACCTCAGGGTTTGTCCTGCCGATCGGTCATTTCAATCATCATATGATAAGTGCGAAGAACATGCCGGACCCTTAGTGTTTTCGAGCGTCGGCATATCAAATTTCACATCACGCACATGATCAAGAACATCCACGGTCGCACGCTCGAGCTGCTCGGCGAAGCTGTCGTGGCCGGCCGCTATGCGATTGGTGCGTCAATCCCGGCCGAGCCCATTCTGGGCGAGGAACTGGGCGTGAGCCGGACCGTGGTGCGGGAGGCGATCAAGTCGCTCGCCGCCAAGGGCCTCATCGTTACGGGGCCGAAGGTGGGCACGCGGGTGCTGCCGCAGGACAAGTGGAATTGGTTCGATCCCGACGTCATCACCTGGCAGTCGCGCGCCGGGCTCACTCCCGAGTTCCTGCGCGACCTGCAGGACCTTCGGCGCGTGGTCGAGCCGGCCGCCGTGCGGCTCGCGGCCGAGCGCGCAAGCCCGGAGGACATCCAGGAGATCGAGCGCGCCTACGTGGGCATGAAAGAGGCCGTGGAAAACGGCGGCGACTACGTCACTTTCGACCTGCGCTTTCACACGGGCTTGCTGAGCGCCGCGCGCAACCGCATGCTGGCTCAGATGAGCAAGGCGCTCAATGCGCTGCTGCGCACCAGCTTCGAAATTTCGACCACCAAACCCGACGGTCCCGCGCTCTCGCTGCCGCTGCACCGCGCGGTGCTCGATGCGGTGATTGCGCACGATCCGGCCAAGGCCGAGCGGGCGGTCATTCGCCTCATCGACGGCGCGCGCCAGGACATCGAAGACGTGCTCGGATCGCGCCGGCGGCTGCCGCGGCTCAGCCGCCCACCGCCCCGGCTCAAGGCGCATTAGCCTTCCTGGCAGGTTCGCAACAGGTTTTTCACCACGCTCGTGTTTCGAGCATTTCCACCGAAGAAGAGGAGACACCATGAAAGTCGTCAAATCGCTGATCGCCCCGACGCTATTCGCGCTGGGGTTGTTGGCCGCGGCAGGCCCCGCTGCCGCGCAGGAAAAGCTCACCGTCTGGTGGGTCAAGGGCTTCTACAAGGCCGAGGACGATGCGTTGTTCGCCGCCATCAAGAAGTTCGAGGACAAGAACAAGAACGTGAAGATCGAACTCTCGCAGTACCCGATCCAGGACATGATCCCCAAGACCGTGTCCGCGCTCGATTCCGGCAGCCCGCCCGACGTGGCGTACGCCGACGTGTACGACTTCCAGGTCACGGGCAAGTGGGCCTACGACGGCAAGCTCGAAGACCTCAGCAGCGTGCTCTCGCCCATGAAGGACCGCTTCGCGCCCAACACGCTAGAGACCGCGTACCTCTACAACGAGCAGACCAAGAACAAGGCGTACTACGCCTTCCCGATCAAGCAGCAGACGATGCACGTCGAGTACTGGCTCGACATGCTCACCGAAGCCGGCCTCAAGGAAACCGACATTCCCACCACCTGGAAGGACTACTGGACCTTCTGGTGTGAGAAGGCGCAAACCGCCAGCCGCCAGAAGAGCGGCAAGCGCACCTTCGGCATCGGCATGCCCATGGGCGTGGATTCGAGCGACTCGTTCTATTCGTTCCTGACCTTCATGGACGCGTACAACGTCAAGCTGGTGGATGACAACGGCAAGTTGCTGGTGGACGACCCGAAGGTCCGCACCGGCCTGATCGGCGCGCTGACCGACTACACCACTCCCTACACCAAGGGCTGCACGCCGCCGTCGGCAACCAGCTGGAAAGACCCGGACAACAACGTCGCGTTCCACAACAAGACGACACTGATGACGCACAACGCGACCATCTCCATCGCCGCCAAGTGGCTCGACGACTCGAACAACGCGTCGCTCACGCCCGAGCAGCGCGAGGAAGCGCGAAAGAACTACACCGAGCGCATCCGCACGGCAGGTTTCCCGAGCAAGCCGGACGGCAGCAAGATGGTCTACCGCAGCGCGGTGAAGACCGGCGTTGTGTTCAAGGACGCGAAGAACAAGGCCCGTGCCAAGGAGTTCGTTGCCTTCCTGCTGCAGGAAGAAAACCTCACGCCGTACGTCGAGGGTTCGCTGGGCCGCTGGTTCCCGGTCACCAAGGCCGCGCAGCAGCGTGACTTCTGGAAGGCCGATCCGCATCGCCTCTCGGTCTTCAACCAGTACGCCGCCGGCACCGTGACCTTCGAGTTCACCAAGAACTACAAGTTCACCGTGCTCAACAACGAGAACGTCTGGGCCAAGGCCATGAGCCGCGTCGTCACCGACAAGGTGCCGGTGGACAAGGCGGTCGACGAGATGATCGCGCGCATCAAGACGGTCGCGGCGCAGTAAGCCGCATTCTTCGAAAACCACTTTCACCGGGCTGACTCGCATGAGCTCCACTGCCACCGCCGCGCCGCTTCCGGCGCCTACCGTCAATCTTGGGGCGCGGCACGCGCGCTGGCAGTTCTGGGGCGCGGTCATGGTCGTGCCTTACCTGCTGGTGTTCGTGGTTTTCGTGCTCTACCCCGTGGGGTACGGGCTGTGGCTCGCGCGCCATCCGCAAAGCTACGTGAAGCTGGTCGAAGACCCGATCTTCTTCCGCTCGGTGATCAACACGGCCATCTTCCTGGTCGTGGCGATCAACATCAAGATGCTCATTGCTCTTGTGCTCTCGGGCTTCTTCGTGACGTCGCGATGGTGGATCAAGATCGTGTCGGCGATCTTCATCCTGCCATGGGCGATGCCGTCGATCCCCACCATTTTGTCGATCCGCTTCATGCTCAACCCTGAGTGGGGCGTGATCAACAGCACCATCTTTCGCCTGACGGGCGCCGATGGTCCCAATTGGCTCAACGATCCCACCCTTGCTCTGGCCTTCGCGATGGTGGTGCACGTATGGAAGTCGCTGCCGTTCTGGACGCTGATCCTGGTGGCGGGGCGGCTGGCCATTCCTACCGAACAATATGAAGCCGCCTCGGTCGACGGCGCCTCGTCGTGGCAGAAGTTCCGCTTCGTGAGCTGGCCCGCGCTAAAGACGCTCTACGTCACGTCCCTCATTCTGTCGATGATCTGGACGCTGGGCGACTTCAATAGCGTCTACCTGCTGACCGGCGGCGGACCCGCCGACCTGACGCACGTGCTGGCAACGCTGGGCATTCGCTACCTGCGCCTTGACCAGGTCGACCTGTCGATGGCATCGATCGTGGTGGCTCTACCGTTGGTGCTGCCTCTCGTGTACTTCATGATGAAAAGGCTCTCGAAATGAAACGCTGGACCCCCAAGGCCATAGCGACCGAGGCCAAGCTGCTGCTGATCGGCATTCCGGTGCTGCTGTGGACGCTGATCCCGGTCTACCACATGGTGCTCTTCGCGATTTCGTCGAAGGACTCCGCGACCTCGGGCCACCTGTGGCCCAAGAACCCGACGCTGGACAACTTCCGCATCGTGTTCCAGCAGAAGCACTTCTACCTCGACCACTTCTGGTTGCAGCTGTGGAACTCGCTGCTGATCGCGCTGTCGGTCGGCGCGCTCACGCTGTTCGTTGCAACCACGGCGGCCTTCGCGATCAGCCGGCTGCGCGTTCGCGGCGGGCGCACGGTAATGAACCTGGCGCTCTTCACCTACTTCATTCCCGCGGCCTTTCTTGCGGTGCCGATGTACAAGACCATGGGCAACTATGGTTTGCTCAACAGCCAGTGGGCGCTGATCCTCGCCATGGTGACCATTGCATCGCCTTACTGCATCTGGGTGCTGAAGCAGGCGTCGGACAAGCTGCCTTACGAGCTCGACGAGGCCGCGCGCATGGACGGCGCTTCGCCGCTGCAGCTGTTCCGCCTCGTGTACCTGCCGCTCATGGTGCCGTCGCTGGTGGCGGTGGGTACCTATTCGCTGCTGCTGGCATGGAACGAGTACCTCTACGCCTTCCTGCTGCTGTCCAACGACAGGAGCGTGACGCTGGCGGTGGCGCTCGGCAACTTCCTCTCGGCCGACGATTCGCCGTGGGAGCTGCTGATGGCCACGGGCCTCATCTACGCATTGCCGCCCGCGGCAATCTATTACGCCTTCAAGCGCTACATGGTGGGCGGGCTCACCGCCGGTGCCGTCAAGAGTTGAGCGAACCCTGGGAATAAAAATGGCTTCCGTATCCTTTCGCAATATCCAGAAATCCTTCGGCAAGGTCCAGATCATCCAGGGCCTTAGCTTCGACATCACCGACGGCGAGTTCGTGGTGCTGGTCGGGCCTTCGGGCTGCGGCAAGTCGACCTTGCTGCGCATGCTCGCGGGCCTCGAAGACATCAGCGGCGGTGAGATCATGATCGACAGCCGCGTGGTCAACGACCTCGAGTCGAAGGACCGCGACATCGCCATGGTGTTCCAGAGCTATGCGCTCTATCCGCACATGACGGTGGGCGAGAACATGGGCTTCAGCCTGCGTCTGCGCAACGCCGAGAAGTCGGTGACCGACGAGCGCGTGTCGCGGGCTGCGAAGATCCTCAACCTCGATCCGCTGCTCGGACGCTATCCGCGCGAGCTGTCGGGCGGCCAGCGCCAGCGCGTGGCCATGGGGCGCGCCATCGTGCGCGACCCGAAGGTGTTCCTGTTCGACGAGCCGCTCTCCAACCTCGACGCCAAGCTGCGCGTGGCGATGCGCGCCGAAATCAAGGCGCTGCACCAGCGCCTGAAGACCACCACCGTCTACGTGACGCACGACCAGATCGAAGCCATGACCATGGCCGACCGCATCGTGGTGATGCACGACGGCATCGTCGAGCAGATCGGCACGCCGCTCGACCTGTACGACCGCCCCGACAACCTGTTCGTCGCGCAATTCATCGGCTCGCCGTCGATGAACGTGATCGAGGGCACCGTCCGGCGCTCGGGCGCTGAATGCTACGTCGAGGCGCACGGCGCGCGCTGGCCCGTGCCGCCTCGCACCTCGGCACCCGATGGTCAGCCGGTGCACTACGGCATCCGTCCGGGCGACATCACGCTGGGCGGCGGCAGCGGCGTCAATGCGCAGGTGATCGTGGTTGAGCCCACGGGCGCCGAGACCGAACTGCTGGTGCAGGTGGGCGAGGCGAAACTGGTGCTGGCGGTGCATGGCCGCGTCGACGCGCAGCCCGATGAGACCATAGGTCTTGCAATCGACGTCGACCGGGTGCACCTGTTCGACCGCCAGAGCGGCCGGCGCATGCCCTGAGCTTTTATATTGGACTTTCGGCTCAGTCCGTGCGCAGCCGGAGCAGCGCACGCACGAAGCCGTGGTCCGAGCGCGAGCGGTCGCGCCCTTCGTGCAGGTGGTCGTTGAAGTAGTCGACCCTGCGCACGTCGCCCAGGCTGTTGCGGCTCGTCGCCACGAACTCTTCGCTCACGAAGACCTGGTCGAGCACGGCTGGAAAGCCCTGGTGGATGTGGGAGTAGGCCACGTCTTTCTTGAGCGCCGATTCGCCCTGCATTTCGTAGGCGTTGAAGAGCGCCACGTCGCGCGCAGCCTTGTCGTAGGCCACTTCGGACGTGGCGGCCACCAGTTGCGTTGTGACGCTGTGCGGGTCGTCGTTGAAGTCGCCCATCACCACCAGCGGCGTGTTCGTGCCCTGCAGCAGATCGAGCACGATGCAGCGCAGGGCGGCGGCCTCGGCGCCGCGCATGACGAGCGAACGCAGCGTCGCCATCACCCCGACTTTCCTATCCTCTCGGTCTTCCACGGCGTTGCCTTGCGCGTCCTGCAGGAACTTGGGCCGCTTCGACTTGAGGTGCACCGTGAGCACGTGCACCTGCTGCCCGTGTTTCATTCGCAGCGTGACCAGAAGCGGCGGACGCTCGAAGCGCGTGTGCGGACCCAGGCCCGGCACCTCGACCCCGAAGCCAGGCGGAAAGTCGACGAACGATTGCACGCGGTCCACCTGCAGCCGCGTCGCGATGCCGACCCGCGGCGTGCCCTGTGCGCCGTTGAGCGGCGGCGTGTTCTCGGCACCCGGCACCGCGACGAAGTCATAGCGCAAGCCGCTGCGCGCAATGGCGGCCTTCAGCGCGCTTTCGTCCCAGACCTCCTGCACCGCGAGCACGTCGGCATTGAGCGCACGAAAACGCTCGCCGATCCAGTCGATCTTGCGCTCGTACTCGCGTTCGTCGTACGGGTCCTGGTTCTCGTAGTACACCCGATGCGGGTTTGCGAGATTGAGCAGGTTGCAGGTGGCGACGAAGAGCGTGGCGTAGTTGGGTGGGATGTATTGCATGGCTTGCGATTGTGTCCGGCGCTGTGCCAAGTCTGGGAGACGCCTTTGGTACTAATAGGCAAAACCACCGTGAATGCGGTTGTGTGGAGCAGTTGACAAAAACGCAATAAATGCGCCGGGTTCGCACCTTGGCAACGATTGTGTCGGGACTTGTAAAACGACAATTCGATGCTGCGGACTTTTCATCCGTGCTGGCGGGCTCTCTCATGTTCGCGCCAAATTTCAACGGGAGGAATAAAGATGATGATTCGATCGACCTGTGCTGTCTTGCTGGTTTGCGTTGCGCTGGCCGCCTGCCAATCTGCCCCTTTGTACGAGCCCAGCCGGCGCGCGCTGGTCACGGCGCAAGAAGACGAAGAGCGCACCGCGGTCGGCAAGCCGTTGCCCGGCACCCCTTTCGCGCAGCTTCGGCCCGGCATGAGCTACGCGGAAGTCATCAAGATCGCGGGTAAGCCCAGCGCCGAAACCGTCCGGAACACAGGCAAGGCCTGGATTCCCACCTACAACGGCACAGATCGGTGGCGCCATTACCTTGCCTACAAAGGGCAGGGCGTGCTGGTCTTCGCCGGCACCGCAGGCGGAGAAATTGCCGAGATCTCGCGCACGAGGGCCTACACGCCCGACGTGCTGATTCAGATCGTGCACAACTCCGCGGACAGCGGGAAGCTTTGACTCCGAGGCTTTTCAGTTCTCACACACCAAAAGCGAAAAACGGCAAACGATGATTATCGGAGTTGACCTTGGGACCACTCACAGTTTGGCGGCCATCTGGCGTGATGGGCGCGCCCAACTCGTCCCAAACGCACTCGGCGAATTTCTGACGCCCTCGGTTGTGAGTGTCGACGAGGACGAAAGCATCCTGGTCGGTCGGGCGGCACGCGAACGTTTGCAAAGCCATCCATCACGCACCGTGGGGGCATTCAAGCGCGCAATGGGCACCGCCAAGCAGTTCGATCTCGCACCGCGGCGCTTTCGCGCCGAAGAACTTTCATCGTTGGTCCTGCGCTCGCTCAAGGCTGACGCCGAGGCCTTTCTGGGAGAAGTCGTAAACGAGGCGGTCATCACGGTGCCGGCGTATTTCTCCGACGCACAGCGGCAAGCCACGCGATCCGCTGGCGCCCTGGCGGGCTTCACGCAGGTGAGCCTGCTCAACGAGCCCACGGCGGCGGCACTGGCATACGGTCTCAATCAACGAGACAGTGAAACGCAGTTCCTGGTGTTCGATCTTGGCGGTGGAACCTTTGATGTCTCCGTCCTCGAATTGTTCGATGGCGTGATGGAGGTTCGGGCAACGGCGGGCGACAACCATCTGGGTGGCGAAGACGTGGACTCGCTGCTGGTGAGTGCCTTCATCACGCATACCAAGCTGCCGGAGAAGCTCTCCAACAACGCGGCGTTGCGGGCCCAGATCGGTGCGCGTGTCGAGAAGGCCAAATGTGCGCTGGAGACACGCGAAAGCGTCACGATCTCGGTCACGGCGCAGCGGCAGGAGTACGCCATGGAGTTGACCGCCGAGACCTTGGCAACGGCGATTGCACCTTTGTTGGATCGGCTGCGTGCACCCATCGAACGAGCATTGCGGGACGCCAAAATCCGCTCTAGCGAACTCGAGGCTATCGTGCTTGCAGGCGGCAGCACGCGACTGCGTTCGGTGCGGCTACTCGTGGCGCGGATGTTCGGCAGGTTTCCCGAGACGGCGATCAATCCGGACGAAGTCGTCGCAATGGGCGCGGCTGTTCAGGCGGGCCTGAAGATGAACGATGCGGCGCTTTCCGAGCGCGTGTTGACAGACGTCTGCCCCTACACATTGGGCATCGAAACTTCGCGCCACTTTGGCGACGGCCGCCTCGCGACTGGTTTCATGGCGCCAATTTTGGACCGCAACACGGTAATTCCTGCCAGCCGGGTGCAGCGCTTCTTTCCAGTGGCTGACTTCCAGAGCCTGTTACGGATCATGGTCTATCAAGGTGAGGCAAGACGCGTCCAGGACAACATCCTGCTGGGGCAGTTCGATCTGGAGATGCCGCAAGGGCGAATGGGGGAGGTGGGAGCTGATGTGCGCTTTACCTACGACGCGAGCGGGCTGCTGGAGGTCGAAGCAACACCCGTGAAGGATGATCGGCCTGCCGGAACACCGAAGCAACTCGTGATCGAGAACTCGACAGATCGGCTCTCTCAGGAAGAGATTGCCGTCCGGCTCGCGGCGTTGAAGCAACTCAAGATTCATCCCCGCGAGAAGCTGGAAACCCGCACGCTTTTTGCGCGCGCTGAACGCTTGCATCAGCAGTTGCTGGGGCAGGTGCGCGAGCATCTTGCCGACGCCATCAGCCGCTTCGAACTGGCACTCGATACGCAGGAAGAACGGAATATTGCACCGGCGCGCACCCAACTCGAGATGCTCGTCACCGCTGCGGAAAAAGACAGATTCCTGCTGGGCGAAGAGCAATGAGCGCCACCGACCCAACAGGCTGCTTTGCTCGCCTTGGGCTCCCGCCCGATTCCGACACGCGATCGATCAAGCGCGCCTATGCAAAGGCACTCAAGCTGATCGATACCGCCACAGAGCCCGAACGCTTTGCACAGCTCCGGCAGGACTATGAACAGGCACTGGCCATTGAAGGTGCGCGGAAATCAACTGACTTTGCGCCGCATGCAGAGGATGTGCCCGACCCCGTTGCCAGTGAGAGCGTCAACCGATTCGAGTCGCTGAATCCAGGCCTCACGGAGCCCGCGAGTGCATTACCGGAAGGAGACTTCGGGACAGCTTTGGATGACGATGAACCATACGTCTTCGAATCGGAATCACGATCGCCCGATGCTCCCGCCCCAGAAGAGCTCCTCGATCAACTGGAACGCTCGGCAACCTTCGCCCCCGACAACGTAGCTGCTGCGATCATGGTGCTCCGGGGGCTCATCGAAACAGACGCAATGACCTCGTTGGCCCGGCGAGATGCATTCGAAGTGTTACTCGTGGATGCACTGCGCATACGACGCTTTGGAGCTTGCAACGGCGCGCTGCTTCTTGCCGCGGCCGAAGTGTTCGGTTGGCGCGTTGATGGTGCAAGGCACCTTTCGCGCATGGGGTTTTCCGGCTCCATCATGAATGCGGTGCTCGATGAAGTCAGCCAGACCTCTCAAGCGCGGCTTCAGCGGATGCTGCTACTTTCCGGAGAGCCTACGGCCGCCAGCGCGCTCAAGTTATGGAAACCGGAGCAAGAGATCAATGCACATACGCCGCTCGGTTCCGTGCTGTTTCCGCCTGGGCACCTGGAGCGATGGGCGCAAGCCCATGCAGATGCACCGCTTGTCGAGCGGTCGAAGCGCAGGCTTCATAAGTTGCTGAGTTCAAGAGCCGTTTGGCGTGCTGCCGTCACTTTGTTGATTATCCCGGTTGCACTGGCAATCTTTGCCCTGGTGTTGTCGCGTGTCACAGAAGGGGAAGTCCGACAGGCTTCCGTCGAATGCCAGCGTGCGTTCGCGGCCGCTCGAGGGACCAACTGGAAGAATATCGCGCTGTCCTCCGTTGGGACCCTGCAAAAGTGTGCGGCACAGCTGTCCCCGGAAAGTTGCGCAGACAAGGAAGGTCTATTGGTAGTGACGGCGATCACGAACCGCTTGATTCCCCGCATGGGCGACCAAGACGTCCGCGCGGTGGCCTATTACGTGCTCATGCCCTATGAAGCGATTCGTCTCAATCTGGACGACGGGCGGAGCTTCGGCCCGTCTGAGAGTGGAAGCTGCGAAAGCGTTGAGTCTTTTCTGAATGCCGCGAACTGGTTGACCGGAGGCGATGAACCGGCCGCCAGGCTACTTATCGAAATAGCGGCGAGCTGCCGGTACAAAGCCGGTAGGTCCTACCAGCGCCTGAGCCCCGCGCTGTACACATTTCTCGAACACACGGACGCGTGGCCCGCGCCTGAGGGCAGCACGCAAATCGCACGCTATCGCCTGAAAGACCTGGTAGGGCCGAATCGCCCAATCGACGTCGCAACCGCGAGAGCAACCATCGGATCGCAATATCCATGGGCTGCATGCAAAACCAATTGAACGTTCCGAATTAACTAAATCACCATGACGCTTTACAGCACTCAGTCTCACCGCATCTTTTTGGCTTGCGCTTTGGCAGGCACCCTGTTGCTCGTAGGTTGCGGCTCCAGGCCCACCACTGCGCCCGAACTCCCCACCGTCACCCGCATCATGGTGATCCCCGTGGCGCCGATCAACAAGCTTCACACCGAGAACAAGGGCGTTCCGCTCGGCGTGCTGTGGCAGTCGATTGCCGATCGTGTGAAGGGTTCTGAATTCAACGAGCGCATGGAGGCCGTTCGCAAGGACATGGGGCCGAAGATGACGGCTGCGCTGGTGCAGCAACTGAACGCGCTGGGTTACCAGGCGCAGGCGCTCGAGGGCGTTTCCAGGCCGGCGGCTTCGCCGGACCACATCGATTACGGCAAGCTGCCGACGTCGGAGCCGGTGCTGCACGTTTACTTCAACGAGGTCGGCATGTACTCGGCGCGCTTCTCGACCGACTACGTGCCGCGCGTGAACCTGAGCGCCTATTTGATGACCGCGAAGGACGGCGACTCCGTGTACTCCGAGACCATCTACTACGGTGCCGACGCCAGCGGCGACTCTTCCGGCAGCGTGCCGGCGAATGCGCGAGACCGCTGGGGGAGCTTCGGTGAACTGGTGGCGAAGCCGCAGGAGGTCACCCGCAGCTATGACGACGCGGTGACCGCGCTGGCGACCAGAATCGCAAAGAACATCCGGGCGAGCACGGCACCGCCGCGCTGACGAGCGGGCCCGGAAAAAACAAAGGGCACCGAGGTGCCCTTGTTCAATTGCGAAGTAGGTGTTCTACCCGCGGTTCCGCTTAACGGCCGAACGAACGGCCACCGCCGCCACCGCCGGAACGGTTGCCACCGCCACCGCCGCCGCCGCCGCCGCCACCACCATAGCCGCCGCCACCACCACCCGAACGGCCACCGCCGCCCGAACGGTTGCCGCCGTAGCCGCCACCACCGCCGCCCGGACGGCCGCGACCGCGTCCGCCACCCATGTGGTCGACGCTCGTGCGCAACGGATCCGGCTGGCCATCGCCGCCTGCGACGGCTTCCGCACGCAGGTGCGCGACCTGGTTGGCTTGCGTCGGGCTGTGGCTGTTGCCGTGATGGCGCGGTTGGCGCTCGTCATGCGGCAGGTGATTCTGCTGATGATGATGCTGGGGCGCATGGTGCGGCGTGCGTGCCGGGCCTTGCGGTCCGCGCCCTTGTGCCGGACGGGCACCCTGGCCACGCGGGCCTTGCCCCTGGGCCTGGCCGCCGCCATTGGCGTTGCGGCCTTGACCGCCACCGCCCTGGCCGCCACCACGGCGTTGACCGCCGCCGTTGCCGCCACCACCGCCACCGGCGCGTTCGCCGCCGCCTTGGCCGGCCTTGTTCTCGCGAATGCGTTGGAGCATTTCGGTGCGGGCAGCCTTGGCGGCCGCCTGCATCACATCGCGGCTCGGCGGACGGCCGGCGCCGCCCCAGATCGTCTGGCGACCCATGGCGATCGGTTCGGCACGTTCGCCTTCTTCAGGGCCGAAGCCTTCGACGAACTGCACCGGAATCGTCTGCTTGGTGAAGCGTTCGATCTCCTGCATGAAGCCTTCTTCGTCCATGCAGACGAAGCTCACGGCCTCGCCGCTCGAACCGGCACGGCCGGTGCGGCCGATGCGGTGCACGTAGTCTTCGCTGACGTTCGGGATTTCGTAGTTCACAACGTGCGGCAGCTCGTCGATGTCGATGCCGCGCGCGGCGATGTCGGTGGCCACCAGCGCGCGGATGTCGCCGCTCTTGAAGCCGGCCAGCGCCTGCGTGCGTGCGCTCTGGCTCTTGTTGCCGTGCAGCGCCATCGCCTGGATGCCGTTCTTGGTCAGGAATTCGGCCACGCTGTTGGCGCCGAACTTGGTGCGCGTGAACACGAGCACCTGGCTCCACTTGTTCTCGTTGATGATGTGCGCGAGCAGCGCCTTCTTCTTGCCGCGGCCCACGGGGTGGATCACCTGGGTGATGCGCTGCACCGTGGTGTTGCGCGGCGTGACCTGGATGCTCTGCGGGTTCTTGAGCAGCGTGGCCGCGAGGTCGCGGATTTCGTCGCTGAAGGTGGCCGAGAACAGCAGGCTCTGCTTTTCCCTGGGCACCAGGGCGAGGATCTTCTTCACGTCGTGGATGAAGCCCATGTCCAGCATGCGGTCGGCTTCGTCCAGGATCAGCATCTGGACCTGGCTCAGGTCGAGCATGCCCTGCTGCTGCAGGTCGAGCAGGCGGCCCGGGGTAGCCACGAGAATGTCGACACCCTTCTTGAGCTTGCTGATCTGCGGGTTCATGCCCACGCCGCCAAAGATCACGGTGGAGTCGAGCTCCAGGTATTTGCCGTAGGTACGGACAGACTCTTCGACCTGCGCCGCGAGCTCGCGCGTGGGCGTGAGCACCAGGGCACGAATGCCGATGCCGCCGAACTTGTTGGTGGCACGGGCGCCCGTGCTGAGCTTGTGCAGCATCGGCAGGGTGAAGGCGGCCGTCTTGCCGGTGCCGGTCTGCGCGCCGCCGAGCAGGTCGTGCCCGTCGAGGACCGCGGGAATGGCTTGCGCCTGGATGGGGGTGGGGGTGTCGTAACCGTGCTCGTGCACAGCCTTCAAGATGGCGGGAGCCAGCTTCAGTTCGTCAAAATTCATTGGAAACAATAAGCGCCATACACGGCGCAGTGGCATCGGCCCGCTTGGCGCTTTTTGCAACGCCGAGCCAGTCAAGGCTGATGAAGGTCAGGGGTGGGAGCCGAAAAACCCGTCGTGATCGAGGGCTTTCTTCGTCCCCGGCAGAGAGCCGGTGTTGCGGGCAACTGGACCCGGCAACGGTGAGTATTGTGGCATGAGTCGATAATGCGTGGTTTGCCGCGCCCGAATATCGCTTTCGGATGCCCGCGATTTTCCCGAATCTCCGCTACCCAAGGTAACTACCCCCAGATGGCTCAATACGTCTATTCGATGAACCGCGTCAGCAAGACCGTGCCGCCCAAGCGGCAGCTCTTGAAAGACATTTCGCTCTCTTTCTTCCCCGGCGCCAAGATCGGCGTGCTCGGCTTGAACGGTTCGGGCAAGTCCACGCTGCTCAAGATCATGGCGGGTGTGGACAAGGAGTTCGAAGGCGAGGCGCTGCCCATGCCGGGCATGACGATCGGCTATCTGGAGCAGGAACCCAAGCTCAACACCGAGCACACTGTGCGCGAGTCGGTCGAAGAGTCCATGGGTGCGGTGTTTGCGGCCAAGGCGCGCCTCGAAGAGGTGTACATCGCCTATGGTGCCGAAGACGCCGACTTCGACGCGCTGGCGGCCGAGCAGGCCCAGCTCGAAGCCGTCATCGCCACCGCCGGCACCGATTCCGAACATCAACTGGAAATCGCCGCCGATGCCCTCCGCCTTCCGCCGTGGGACGCGAAGATCGGCCTCTTGTCAGGCGGCGAAAAGCGGCGCGTGGCGCTGTGCCGCCTCTTGCTGTCCAAGCCCGACATGCTGCTGCTCGATGAACCGACCAACCACTTGGACGCCGAATCGGTGGAGTGGCTCGAAGTGTTTTTGCAGCGCTTCACGGGCACCGTGGTGGCCATCACCCATGATCGCTACTTCCTCGACAACGCGGCCGAGTGGATCCTGGAAATGGACCGCGGCCGCGGCATCCCCTGGAAGGGCAATTACAGCACCTGGCTCGAGCAGAAGGGCGAACGCCTGGCGCAGGAGCAAAAGAGCGAAGAAGCCCACGCCAAGGCGCTGAAGAAGGAACTGGAGTGGTCGCGCCAGAACCCGAAGGCGCGTCAGGCCAAGAGCAAATCCCGTCTCGCCCGCTTCGAAGAGCTGAGCGACATGGAATACCAGAAGCGCAACGAGACGCAGGAAATCTTCATTCCTGTGGCGGAGCGGCTGGGTCAGCAGGTGTTCGAGTTCCACGGCGTCAGCAAGTCCTTCGGCGACCGCATGCTGATCGACAACCTGAGCTTCACCGTGCCGCCGGGCGCGATCGTCGGCATCATCGGCCCGAACGGCGCCGGCAAGTCGACGCTCTTCAAGCTGCTCGCGGGCAAGGAAAAGCCGGACACCGGCGAAGTCGTCATTGGCTCGACGGTCAAGATGGCTTTCGTGGACCAGCACCGCGACGAGCTCGCCAACAACAAGACCGTGTGGGAAGACATCTCGAACGGCCTGGACATCATCAACGTCGGCAAGTTCCAGATGGCGAGCCGTGCGTATGCGGGCCGTTTCAACTTCAATGGCGCCGACCAGCAGAAAAAGGTCGGAACGCTGTCGGGCGGTGAACGCGGCCGGCTGCACCTGGCCAAGACGCTGATCGCGGGCGGCAACGTGTTGCTGCTTGACGAACCCTCGAACGACCTTGACGTCGAAACCCTGCGCGCGCTCGAAGACGCGCTGCTCGAGTTCGCCGGCACCGTCATGGTCATCAGCCATGACCGCTGGTTCCTCGACCGCATTGCCACGCACATTCTTGCGGCCGAAGGCGACAGCCAGTGGACCTTCTTCGACGGCAACTACCAGGAGTACGAAGCCGACAAGAAGAAGCGCCTGGGCGAAGAAGGCGCCAAGCCCAAGCGCATGCGTTACAAGGCTCTGAAGTAAGCCTCAGGTCGCTTCAGCAAGAGCGTGCGGTTCCGCAAGGGGCTGCGCGCTTTTTTCATCGTCCGCCGTAAACACCTCGCGTGCGGCGAAGAGGCCGTTCAGTGCCGCCGGGAAGCCTGCGTACACCGCCATCTGCATGATGACCTCGACCACCTCGGAGCGCGTCACGCCGACGTTCAGCGCAGCCTGGATGTGCACCTTCAACTGCGGCGCGGCATTGCCCATGGCGGTGAGCGCGGCCACGGTCGCGATCTCGCGGGAGCGCAGGTCGAGGCCGGGGCGCGAGTAGATGTCGCCGAACGGAAACTCGATCACCAGGCGGCCAAAGTCCGGCGCGATGTCGGCCAGGCTTTCGACCACCTTGACGCCGCCTTCACCGTCGATCTGGTGGAGCTTGGCCAGGCCACGCGTGTAGCGCAGGCTGTCGCCCTGACCCTGGTCCTGTTGTGTGTTCGTCATTGCTCGTCTTTCCTTCCCGGGCTTTGCCCGATGGTGGAGGACGCTTCTTCGTCTTCTCGACCGCGCGGTAGTGGTCGATCTTGAGCGACAGCGCTTGCATGGATTGCTGCAGCGCCGCCACCCGGGCCTGAACTTCGGCAAGGTGCTCCTCGAGCATCTCGCGCCGTTCGCCGACGCTGGCGTCCCCCTGGCTTCGAAGCCTGACGAAGGCCTGCATGCCCTGGATGGACATGCCGGTCTCGCGCAGGCGCAACAGGAAAGCCAGCAAGTCCATGTCGGCGCTCGCATAGCGCCGCTGACCGCCCGGTGCACGCGGCACCGCGGCAATCAGCCCGATGCGCTCGTAGTAGCGCAGCGTGTGGGCCGTGAGGCCGGTGCGTTGCGCGACTTCCGCGATGGTCAAGCTGACTTCCATGGCGGGAATTCTCGAAGTTCGAGTGCGCTCCAAGTCAAGCGCTTTCTGCGGCTTCCTTCGGCAGCGGCGTTCGGGGCGCGAAGTCGCCCGGTTCCGGCCAGCGCATCTGCACGCGCTTTTGCACCGTGTGGATGTTGTTGCGCAGCGCATAGAGTTCGTCGGCGTACGACAGCGGAACGGCCACCTTGTTCACCACGCGGTCGAGCTCGTCGAGTTCGTCGAGCAACTCCTTGCGCTCGCCTTGCCGCGCATCCACCTTGGCCTCGATGTCGCGCAGCCGCGCATACCAGCGAAACACGCGCCGTCGCACGCGGAACTGGTAGAGCGGCGGCACCACGCGGCTCAGCGGCAGCATCAGCACCAGCAAACCGCCCAGCACCAGCCACATGCGCTCGATCAGGTTGCTGGCCCAGAACGGCAGGTAGCGCTGCCAGAAGGGCGGCGTGCCGTTGATGGCGCGATCGCCCTCGGGGCTCACGGGCAGCTCGCTGGTGCGGGTGTTGGGAAAATCGCGCGCGCGGTTGAACCAGCCGGCATCGCTGTGCACGCCTTGCGCGGCTTGGGCAAAGAGCTGTCGCAGTGCCGGGTGCGTCTCGTCGCGCGAGAGCAGCGAGGTGGTGGCCGCGAGCAGCGACACGTCGGAGGGCGGCAGGTCCCTCGACAAATCGACCACGCCGCGCGGCAGCGTGACCGCCGAGAGGAACGGAAAGCGCCGCGTGTAAGCATCGGCCTGGCCGAAATCCATGAGCTTGATGTCGGGCGCGCGCAGCAGGCGCTGCACCTGCGGCGACTGCGGCGCGGAGGCCAGCACGATGGCGTCGAGCAGGCCGGCCTGCAGCGCTTCGGCGGCGGCCGCCTGTTCGAGGTTGGAGAGCTGTAGCGCGTCGGGGTCGAGGTGATTGGCTTTGAAGAGCCTTTCCATGATTTCGGGCAATCCGCTGCCTGCCAGGTCAACGTTCACGCGCAAGCCGCGCAGTTGCGCGAGCGATGTCAGCGTGCTCGTCTTGCGGTCGATCTTCTGTGCGCTGTCCGCTCGGTAGAAGAGCCAGATCGGCTCGTAGAACAGGCTGCCGAGGGACGTGAGGCCGGCTTCCTCGTCGGCCACCGGGTCGGCGCTGCCGCCGCGCACAAATCCGACGTCGGCGCCGCCGCTGCGAAGCAGTTCTAGGTTCTCGGACGATCCCGTGGTGGCCTTGAGCTCCACTTCGATGCCGCTGCTCTTGAGCAGTTCGGCATAGCGCTTGCCGAATTGCGAGTAGGCGCTGCCGGTGGGGCCGGTGGCCAGCGTCACATGCCCGGGCGGCTGCGGCTGCAGCCACCAGTAGGCGGCAATCAGCAGGCCGATCACGAGGAACACGATCGGGCCGGCTGACGCGATCAGGTCGCGAATCGACAGCAGGATCAGCTTCAGCGTCTTGGGCATGGCCATGGGAATCAATTCAACCTTTGGTAGTGGCGAGGTCGGCCGCGCATGGCACGTGCAACTCGCCTACGGTGACAGAACGCGCGGCCAGCACCGCACGCAAGGTGGCGCGCGCCACCGCTTCGGCCGCCATGGTGCCGAGCACGGTCATGCCGGGGGCATTGCCCTCGAGCGGCACGCGGCCGGTGGCCAGCGCAAAGAGCGTGTCGCCGTCGCTCATCGTGTGCACCGGATTGATGGCGCGCGCGAGGCCGTCGTGCGCCACGCTGGCAAGGCGGTTGGCCTGCACCTTCGTCAGCACCGCATCGGTTGCGATCACGCCCAGCGTGGTGTTGGTGCCTGCAAGCAGCGGCTTCGGCTGCTCGCCGCGCAGCAGGGCGCGACGGGTGTCGAGCAGCGCCAGGCCGTCTTCGGTGCGCGCGCCGGCTACCGGCTGCGCGGTGTCGGGGTCGATCACGTCGCCGAGCGCATTAACCGCTATCAGCGCGCCCACCGTCACGCCGCCCACGGTGACCGAGGCGGTGCCGATGCCACCCTTCATCGCGCGCTCCACGCCAAAGAGCTTGCCCACGAGCGCGCCGCTGCCGGCGCCCACGTTGCCTTCGGCCGGGGCATCGCTGCTGGCCGCCTCACAGGCCGCATAGCCGGCCGCGGCGTCGGGGCGGATGCGCGCATCGCCCATGGGCAGGTCGAACAGCACGGCGGCCGGCACGATGGGCAAGATGCCGAAGCGCACGTCCATGCCGATGTTCCGCTCCTCTAGCCAGCGCATCGCGCCCTCGGCGGCGGCCAGGCCCCAGGCGCTGCCGCCCGCCAGCATGATGCCGTGCACCTGCTGCACCAGGTTGCCGGGCGAGAGCAGGTCGGTTTCGCGCGTGCCGGGCGCGGCGCCGCGCACGTCGACACCCGCCACGGCGCCTTCGCGCGCAAGGATCACGGTGCAGCCGGTGGGCCGGCGAGTGTCGGAAAAATGGCCTACCTCGATGCCGGCGACATCGGTGATGGCGCCTGAAGGCGAAAGATCGGAAGAGGGAACGGACATGGCGGCCGATTATGGGACCGCCCCTCTACGATAGGCGTCCATGACAGTTGCAAGAAGTTTCTCCGCGGGCGGCGCCGGGCGTCACGCGGTCGTGATCGGCGCGGGCGCCGTGGGCAGTGCGACGGCCATCGAGGCCTTGCGCGCCGGCCTGCGCGTGACGGTGGTGGAGCCCGGCGAGCCGGGCGGGCCGCAGGCCACGAGCTACGGCAACGCGGGCTGGTTGTCCTCGCATTCCGTGGTGCCGCCTGCGTTGCCCGGTGCGTGGCGCAAGGTGCCCGGCTGGCTGGCCGATCCGCTAGGGCCGCTCGCGCTGCGCTGGCGCTATCTGCCGCGGTCCTTGCCCTGGCTGCTGCGCTACCTGGCCTCGGGCTGGACCGAGGCGCGCGTGCAGCGCACGGCCGACGCACTGCGCACCCTGCTTGCCGATGCGCCGGCCCTGCATGCCCGGCTGGCCGCAGAGGCCGGCGTGCCGCAACTCATCGAGCAGCGCGGGCTGCTGCATGCGTACCGGTCGCGCGAAGAGTTCGAGTCTGACGCGCTCGGCTGGCGTGTACGCCGGCGCACCGGCGTGCAGTGGGACGAGTGGGCTGGGCCGGAACTGCGGCAGCGCGAGCCCGATCTCGATGCGCGCTACACGCTCGGCATCTTCGTGCCCGAGGCCGGCCACTGCCGCAACCCTGGGGCCTACGTGGCCGCGCTGGCGCGACATGCGATGGAGGCCGGTGCAGAGCGCGTGGCGGCGCGCGCCACGGGCTTTCGTATCGAAGGCGGACGGCTGCGCGCGGTGCAAACGGAGGCCGGGGAGATCGTCTGCGACGCTGCCGCCATCTGCGCGGGCGCTCGCTCGGGCCCACTCGCCGCGTTAGCCGGCTCCCCTGTGCCACTCGAATCGGAGCGCGGCTACCACGTGGTGGTCGAAGGCGCTGTGGTGGGTCCGCGCACGCCGACCATGGTGGCCGATGGCAAGCTCATCGCGCACTGGATGGACGGCGGCCTGCGTGCGGCCGGGCAGGTCGAGATCGGCGGACTCGAGGCTGCGCCCGACTGGCGCCGCGCCGAGATCCTGCATCGCCACCTGCAATCGATGTTTCCCGCCCTGGCCGATCAGCCGGCGGATTCGGTTGTGGTGAAGCACTGGCTCGGCCACCGGCCCAGCCTGCCCGATGGGTTGCCATGCATCGGCGCCGCCGCGGCCAGCGCGGACGTCGTGCTGGCCTTCGGGCATGGCCATGTGGGCCTCTGCGGCTCCGCGCGCACCGGCAGGCTGGCAGCGCAGTTGCTGGCGGGCACCGCGCCCGAGACGGCGCTGGGTCCGTTCGATCCTGGCCGCTTCAGCTGACCGGGCCGTACCGGTTCAGCGGTAGCTCTGGTAAACGCGAGAGCCGCCGTCGGCAAGCACCAGCAGAACGTCGTAGGGATCGCGCTGGTTTCCGTAGACCGCGCCGTCCATCCCCGGTGAGCCGACCGGCATGCCCGGCACGGCAAGGCCGATGGCTTTCGGCTTTTCACGCAGCAGCCGGTGCACCTCGCGCGCGGGCACGTGGCCTTCGAGCGCATAGCCGCCGACCATGCCGGTGTGGCACGAGCCCAATTTGTCGGGCACGCCGAGCCGGGCGCGCGCAGCGTTGTTGCCGTCATCGTGCACGCGCGTTGTAAAGCCGTTTGCATTGAGGTGCTTGACCCAATCCTGGCAGCACCCGCAGTTCGGGTCCTTCCAGATCTCGACCATCGGCGCCGCGGCCAACGCGGCGAGCGGCCATGCCGCGGTGGAGGCGAGCGCCAGCGCCGAGCCGGCGCGCAGAAGAAGTGTTCGTCTTTGCATGTGGGGTCTCCTCAAGACACGAGCTGCCCGCGAGCCTTGTCGACCCACACCTGCAGGTTGTCGAGCAGGTCCTTCTGGCTGAAGGAGCAGCTCTCCTCGCTGAAGAGCGCACTCGATTCGAGCCGGTCGAGCAGGTTCAGCAGCACCTCCGCGTAGCGCGGCGGCAGGGCGCCCAGCAGGTCCGTGCTGGCACGCGCTTCGTTCGAAAGCGCGGAGGCCGAGCCACTGCCGCTTTGCAATGCCGCGATGCGGCTACCGAGGTCTTCGAGTTGCCGTGCGGCGGTGTTCATGACGCGGCCTTTCCGGGTGGCGGCAGCGACAGCCCGCGTTCGCGCATCAAGTCGCGCAGCACATCGGGGTAGTCGGTAATGATGCCGTCCACGCCCCAGTCCATCAGCCGCAGCATGTCGGCGCGTTGGTTCACGGTCCAGGGCAGCACCTTGAAGCCCAGGCCCTGTGCCTCCTTGATGGCCGCCGGGGTCAGGTCGTTGTAGGCCGGCGACCAGATCACCGGCCCTGCCGACTTGCCTGAAGCGGCCTTGACCAGTTGCGGAGTGGAGGTGAAGTTGGTGCTATCGAGCCCGGCCGTCCAGCGGCTGTCCTTGAGCGTGCGCGCGCTGCTGAGATAGGCGCGCGGCAACTGGGGCGCAAGCTGGCCGACCAGCGCGAGCGTGCGCCAATCGAAGCTCTGGACGGTGACCCGGCCGCCCATCTGCGCCTTGTCGATCTCGGCGAGCAGGGCGCGCACCATCGGCTCGGGCGCGGCGGTCTCGTCAGGCTTGGCCGGATCGATCTTGGTCTCGATGTTGAAGCGCACCGTGGCGGCCGCGGCGCCCCGTGCACGCACGTGGTCGAACAGGGCGGCCAGGGTTGGAATGCGTTCGCCGTCTTGCGGGATTTGCAATGCAAACTGCTTGCCGTAATTGCTCGCGGGATTGAGGCGGCCCACGTCGTAGCCCTGAATTTGCGCCAGCGTGAGCGAGCGCACGGTGGCGCCGCTCTGCGGAGCCAGCCATGCGCCGTTCGCGTCCCGCGTGTGGTCGGGGTTGAGAGTGGTGTCGTGCGAGATCACGACCACGCCGTCGGCCGTCAGACCAATGTCGAGCTCGAGCGTGTTCACGCCCAGGTCGATGGCCTTCGAGAAAGCCGCCAACGTGTTCTCGGGTGCAAGGCCGCGTCCGCCGCGGTGAGCCTCCAAGTCGAAGTGCTGCTTTGCCTTGGGGAGAACGGCCGCGCAGCCTGCAATAAGCAGTGCGGCGGCAAGCAGGGGATATTTCATTTGAGCTGTACCTTGATGCCGTCGTCTAGCACCGTGATGTCGCCGATTTCGTAGGTCTTGCGGCCGACGGTGAGTTCTTCGGCGGTGAAGCTGCGCAGTATTTGGCCTTGCAGCAGTTCCTGGGCGACCACCGCGCCTATCTTCTGCAGCCTCTCGGCATCGCGGCCCTGCACGCCCTGCAACTCGAGGCGCTCGGCCTTGGGTTGGTCGAGCCGCAGCGCGCGCGTGGCAGCGTCGTAGCGCAACGCACTGCTGACCGAGACCACGCCCTGCACCGGCGATGCGGCCAAGAGGGGGCTCGCGATGGTCAGCGTGGCCGTGATGGCCGCGCGGTTGCCGCGCGCGTCCAGGCCCAGTTGCGGATCGCGCAGCCCGACCATGAAGATCTCGGCATAGCGTTCGGCCACCGGAAAGCGCTTGGCGATCTGCGCCTGCAATTCGTCGCGGGTTGCGGTGTATTCGCTCAGGAAGAAATTGAAACCTGCCAGCGCCGAAAGCGGCGATTGCAGGACCGTGGCGCCGAGCAGCGCGCGCAGCACCCAGCGGCGGGAGTTGAAGGGCATGGGAGGGATTTGCATACTTCTCGGAGCTTGCCACAGCCCGCGTGGTTCCAGCCAGCGGGTCCGGCGCGTTCGCAAGTTCCCCATGCTGCTATGCGGAAGGGAATATTTCCTACGCGCCGGCGCTGTTCGGCGAGCCACGTTCGGGGCTTCGGCAAGAAAAAGACGAACGATGCAGCGCGCCACGCGAATCGGAATTTCTGGCTGGCGCTATGCGCCATGGCGGGGGCGCTTTTATCCGCAGGGGCTGGCGCAGCGCCTGGAGCTCGATTTTGCCTCGCGCATGCTGCCGACCATCGAAATCAACGGCTCCTTCTATTCGCTGCAGCGCCCCGAGTCCTACCAGGCATGGCATGACGCGACACCGGATGATTTCGTGTTTGCGGTGAAGGGGCCGCGCTACATCACCCACAACCTGCGGCTCAAGGAACCGCGCACCGCGCTCGCCAACTTCTTTGCCTCGGGTGTGTTCGCACTCGGCTCCAAACTCGGACCGATCCTCTGGCAGCTGCCGCCGTACTTTGTCTACAACGCCGATCGCCTGGAGGAATTCTTCACGCTTTTGCCCCGGGACGGCCGTTCCGCGCTGGCGCTCGCACGCCAGCACAACGAGAAGGTCGGTGAAGACCGCACGTTGTTGAAGGTGCCTGCGAAACTGCGCCTTCGCCATGCGCTGGAAGTGCGGCATGCCAGTTTCGCGAATCCGGAATTCATCGCGCTGCTGCGCCGGCAGAAAGTCGCGTTGGTTGTTGCCGATACGGCAGGACGCTGGCCGCTGCTCGAAGACCTCTGCGCTGACTTTGTCTACATGCGGCTGCATGGCGACAAGGAGCTCTACGCCAGCGGTTACAGCGACGAAGCGCTCGATAGCTGGGCCGAGCGCATCGATGCGTGGCGCCATGGACGCCAGGTCAAGGATGCCAAGCTGGCCGCGCCTTCGCGCCGATTGGCCGGGCGCAAGGGACGCGACGTGTACTGCTATTTCGACAACGACGTGAAGGTGCACGCGCCCTACGATGCCGCGCACCTGGCGGCCCGGCTCGGCGTGGCCACCGGCCTTGGCACCGACGACAACTTCGAGCCGCCGCCCGGCATGGCCGTGCGCAAGCGCACGAAGGCAACGGCCCGCAAGTAGCGGTGGCTTGCGGCTCAGTCGTGCAGCGACGAAAGAAACTGCTTGAGTTCGGCCGTCTGAGGATTGCCGAACAGTTCGGCCGGCGGGCCGATCTCATGCACGCGGCCCTGGTGCATGAAGATCACCCGGTCGCTCACCTTGCGCGCAAAGCTCATCTCGTGCGTGACCATGAGAAGCGTCATGCCTTCGTCGGCCAGCGACTCCACCACGCGTAGCACCTCGCCCACCAGTTCGGGGTCAAGCGCCGAGGTGATCTCGTCGCACAGCAGCACGGCCGGTTCCATGGCCAGCGCGCGGGCAATGGCCACGCGCTGCTGCTGTCCGCCAGAGAGCTGGTCGGGCATAGCGTCGAACTTCTCGGCCAGGTTGACGCGCTCGAGCAGCTTGCGCGCCTGCGACGCCGCCTCCATGCCGCCGCGCTTTTTCACCAACGTGGGTGCGAGCATCACGTTCTTGCCGACCGAGAGATGCGGAAACAGGTTGAAGCTCTGGAAGATCATGCCCACGCGCTGGCGCAACTCGCGCATGGCCATGGCGCTTTCGTGCAGCAGGGGCTTGCCATCGACAGTGAGCGAGCCCTCCTGGAACACCTCTAGCCCGTTGATGCAGCGCAAGAGAGTGCTCTTGCCCGAGCCGCTCTTGCCGATGATGGCGATGACCTCGCCGCGCTTCACTTCGAGATCGATGCCCTTGAGCACCTCGTTGGCGCCATACGATTTGCGCAGCGCGGTCACGCGCACGATGGGCGCGGCGGAGGAGGAGGTGGAAGAGACGGGGGATTCAAGCACGGCGGCCATGGGATTTCCTCTCGAGGTTCTTGGCGTACAGGCTTACCGGAAAGCACAGCACGAAATAAAGCAGCGCCACGCAGCTGAACACCACGAAGGGCTTGAAGGTGGCGTTCGAAATCATGCTGCCGGCCTTGGTGAGTTCGACGAAGCCGATGACCGAGGCGAGCGCGGTGCCCTTGATGACCTGCACCAGGAAGCCGACCGTCGGCGCGATCGCGATCTTCACGGCCTGCGGCAGGATCACGTGGCGCATCTGCTCGGCAAAGCTCAGGGCCAGGCTGCCCGAAGCTTCCCACTGGCCCTTGGGAATGGAGGCCACGCAGCCGCGCCAGATCTCGGTGAGAAAGGCGCTGGTGTAGAGCGTGAGCGCCACGCTCGCTGCGGTCCACGCCGACACGTCGACGCCGAACAGCGCGATGCCGAAGTAGGCGAGAAACAGCTGCATCAGGAGCGGCGTGCCCTGGAACAGCTGCACGTAGACGCCGACGGCGCGGTTCATGACGCTGCCGCCGCGCAGACGCAAAAACAGCAGCAAGCCGCCGACCAGTCCGCCGCCAACGAAGGCGATGAACGACAGAACGACCGTCCAGCGCAGTGCCATCAACAGGTTGCGCAGAATGTCCCAGAGAGAAAAATCGACCATGGTGTGGCTTCCTGCGTTCAGCGGCCGAAGAAAAATCTCGGCCCGGCCCAATTGAGCAATTTGCGCAGCGCCACCGCCAGCGCCAGGTAGAGCAGCGTGGCAATGATGAAGGACTCGAAAGCACGGAAGTTGCGGCTCTGGATGAGGTTGGCCGCATAGCTCAGCTCTTCGGTGGAGATCTGCCCGCAGACGGCCGAGCCCAGCATCACGATGATGATCTGGCTCACCATGGCGGGCCACACCTTCTTGAGCGCCGGCGGCAGCACCACGCGGATGAACACCTGCAACTTGTTGAGCGCCAGGCTCACGGCCGCCTCGATCTGCCCCTTGGGCGTGGCCTCGATGCCGGCGCGGATGATCTCGGTGGAGTAGGCGCCGAGGTTCATCACCATCGCGATGATCGATGCCGTCTCGGGCGTGAGCTTGACGCCCGCGGCCGGCAGCCCGAAGAAGATGAAGAACAGTTGCACGATGAAGGGCGTGTTGCGGATCAGCTCCACGTAGCTGCCCGCCACCCAGCGCAGCCACGGCGGCCCGTTGGCGCGCGCCCAGGCGCAGGCCACGCCCACGGCCATGCCGATGACCGTGGCAATGGCCGTCAGGCCGACTGTCCAGGCAATGCCCTTGGCGAGCAGCCGCCAGTCGACAAGAACTGCACCGAAATCGAATTCCATGGCGGCGCCTTTATGAAAGGTTCAGCGTCGGTCAGACGGGCAGGTCGCCGGATGCCTTGCCGAGCCACTTCTTGGACATGGCATCGAGCGTGCCGTCCTTCTTGGCCGCGGCGATGATCTCGTTGACCTTGGTCTTCAGTGCGGTTTCGCCCTTTGCCACGCCAACGTAGCACGGACTGTCTTTCAGCAGCAGCTTGAACTCGGCGCTGACCTTCGGGTTCTTGGCCAGCATGTCGCCGGCCACAGCCGCGCTGGTGGCAACGGTTTGCGTCTGGCCGGCCACGAAGGCTGCGATGGTTGCGTTGTTGTCCTCGAAGCGGCGGTAGTCGACGTTCGGCGGCGCCACCTTGTTCAGTTCCTGGTCTTCCATGGCGCCACGCGTCACGGCGACGGTCTTGCCGGCCATGTCGGCAAAACTGGTGAGTTTCATGCTCTTGGCGGCGTACACGGCCTGGAAGAAAGGCGCATAGGCCGAAGAGAACTCGATCACCTTCTCGCGCTCGGGGTTCTTGCCCAGCGTGGAGATCACGAGGTCGGCCTTGCGGGTCTGCAGGTAAGGAATGCGGTTGGCGCTGGTCACGGGCACGAGCTCGACCTTCACACCCAGCTTGGCGGCGATCAGCTCGGCCATTTCCACGTCAAGGCCCTGCGGCTTCATGTTCTTGTCGACCGAGCCGTACGGCGGGTAGTCGGTGGGCACGGCGATCTTGATGGTCTTGGCCTTCAGCACGTTGTCCAGGGCGTTCTGGGCTTGGGCGGCGCCCGCTGCAGCCAGCATGGCAACCGAAGCAAGTGCGAGGGTGAGGTGGCGTTTGGACGAAGAGAAGTTCATAGCAGGGCTCCTAGGTAAGTCGTTGAATCGGTGTCGTCGGGGGAGGGCGCGGCTTTGCGCCGCTTCGGCTTGGCCGAGGTGTTTTGAAGCGGTGCCAGCGCATCTCGCAGTTGCGCGAGTGGATCGGTGGGCGCCTGCACGCGCAGCGCCGATTGCACCGTGCCGATGTGCGCAGCCATCAATGCCTCGGCGGCGGCGTGATCGCCCCTCTCGAGTGCGGCAACGATCTGCACGTGGTCTTCGCAGGACTGCACGGCGTCGTGCGAAGACTGGTAGAGCATGGCGATCAGGGTGGTGCGCGCCGTGAAGTCGCGCAGCGTGTCGGCCAGGAGGGTGTTGCCCAGGCATTCGGCCAGGCACACGTGAAAGTCGCCGAGCAGGAAGCTGCGGTTGCCGACGTCGTTTTCCTTCAGCGCGGTTTTTTCACGCTGAAGGTGCGCCTTCAACTGGCGCAGTGCGGACTTGTCGATCTTGCCGGTGTTGCCCGCACTGCGGATAAGGCCAAGCTCGATGACGCGCCGGGCTTCGAAGGCTTCGCGCGCCTCGTCCTGGGAGGGTTCGATCACGAACCAGCCGCGCCGTGCGCTCACGGTGACGATGCCGCGCGCGGCCAGGCGGGTGAGCGCTTCCCGCACGATGGTGCGGCTGCAGTCGAACAGCATGGCAAGCTGCTGCTCGCCCAGGCGCGAACCCGGCGCGAGCTTTTGCGCCATCACCGCTTCGACGATGCGTGCACTGATTTCGGATGCGGAAATGGCCATAGGCCTGCATACCAGCAGCTTTTGTGCCAACTGGTATGCAAGATATGTGCACCGAAATGGGTTGGGTTGCGCACAAGCCGCCCAAAATGCGGGCGTCCGGTCACTCGTCCTTTTAGTCCATCCGTGCGCCTGAAGCCTTCACCGCCCTTTCCCACCGCGGCGTTTCCGTGGCCAGGAAGCGCGCGAACTCCTCGCTGCCCAGGAAGGCCGGGTCCGCGCCCTGGCTCACCATGCGCTCGCGCACCTCGGGGCTGGTCAGCACCTGCTTGAACGCATCGCTGAGCTTGGCGACCACGTCCTTGGGTGTGTCCTTGGGCGCAAGAAAGCCGTAGAAGCCCACCACCTCGAAGCCCTTGATGCCCGACTCGATGACAGTCGGCACGTCAGGGAGGGCGGGGTTGCGCTCGCGGCTGGTCACGGCCAGGGCGCGCACCTTGCCTTGCTTGTGGTAGTTGGCGGCTTGCGGAATCGATTCGGCCATGAACTGCACCTGCCCAGCCATCAGGTCGGTAAAGGCCGGTGCGCTGCCGCGGTAGGGAATGTGCACCATGAAGATGCCGGTCGCGGTCTTGAACATCTCTGGCACCAGGTGGCTGATGCCGCCATTGCCGGCCGAGCCGTAGTTGACCTGGCCCGGCCGCGCCCTGGCGTAGTCGACAAACTCCTTGAGGTTCTGTACTGGCAGCTTGGGCGTGACCAGCAGCGCCAGCGGTTGCATGGCGGTGCGTGCAATGGGCACGAAGTCGCGTTGCGTGTTGTAGGGCAACTTGCTGTAGAGCGCGCCGTTGATCACGGCCACGCCGGTATTGGCCAGCAGCAGGGTGTAGCCGTCGGCCGGGCTCTTGGCGACCGCATCGGCGCCCACCGAGCCGCCCGCGCCGGGTTTGTAGTCGACGATCAGCGGCTGGCCGAGCACGGCCTGCAGCTTGTCGGTCAAAAGGCGCGCATGCTGGTCGAGCGGGCCACCGGCAGGAAAGCCGATGACGACCTTGATGGGCTTGTCCGGGTAGGCGGCCTGGGCCAGGCCGCCCAAGCCGAAAGATGCGAACGACGCGATTGAAAAGGCCGCCAGGATGGCGGCGCGGACCGGTTGGCGGTGGGCCATGGATCGTCTCCTCTTGTAGTGGAGACGATCATAAGCAGCGCTCAGCCCGCGAGCGTGGCCTTCAACGTGATCTCCGGCACGCTGGCCAGCGCCTTCGACAACGGGCATCCGGCCTTGGCGGCGGCCGCGATCTGGTGGAACTTGGCTTCATCGAGCTTTGGCACGGCGGCGTCGAGCTCGAGCGCGATGCGGTCGATCTTGAAGCCTTCACCGTCCTTGGCCAGGCGCACAGCGGCCTTGGTGTCGATCCTGGTGGCGGTGAAGCCCTCTTTCTCGAGCGCGAAGGCAAAGGCCATCGTCAAGCAGGCCGCATGGGCCGCACCGACGATCTCCTCGGGGTTGGTGCCGCGCTTGTCATCCTCAAAGCGGCTTGCGAAGCCGTAGGGATAGTCCTTGAGGGCGCCGGTTTCGGTGCTGACCTGGCCTTTGCCGGTCTTGCCGGCGCCTTCCCAGTGAACGCTTGCGTGCTTGTCTGCTGGCATGAAATCTCTCCTTCATAGGGGTGACGGTGGGGGGAGCCGAAGGTTCGCGCGGAATGCCGCGCTTGTCTGTAGTCGCAAGGCGCGTGCGGTGCGGATCGCGGCGTTGAAACAAATGGGCGTCGCCAAGGTGACGGCTCCGGGGGCTTCCCCGATGGGAGCGGCGCACGGGTCGCCTTAGGCTGCGGACTGTTCCTTTTTCCCTCCCTTCGACCGACTGCCCCCGACCATGCAACAACGCCCGCACTACAAGTTCTGGCCCAAGCGCCTTCCGCATTCGATTACCGTGCCCGCAACCTCGCTCTGGCACAACCTCGCGACGTCGGCGGCGCGCTATCCGGACAAGGCAGCGCTGGTGTTCTTCGGCCGCGTGGTGAACTATCGCGATTTCGCAGAGCAGGCCGAGCGCCTGGCCGGCACGCTGCATGCGCTGGGCGTAAAGCGCGGCGACCGCGTGGTGCTGGACATGCAGAACTGCCCGCAGCTCGTGATTGCGCATTTCGCAATCCTGCGCGCCAATGCGGTGGTGGTGCCAGTCAACCCGATGAACCGGGCCGAAGAGCTCAAGCACTACATCGTCGACCCCGACGCCAAGGTAGCCATCACCACCGGCGACCTGGCTGGGGAGCTGGCCAGGGCCAGCAATGCGCTGCCGCCAGAGCAGCGGCTGTCGCACATCATCGTGACCCAGTTCACCGATGCCTTCGACGCCGACGCGACCGGCGACGACGCCCCCGCGCCGGCATGGAAGGAATGGCTCACCATGCGCCATCCCCTGCCCGAGCTGGCGGGCGGCAAGGCCATGGCGTGGACCGACGCGCTGGCCGCAGGCCATGCCGCGCCCGAGCACGTGGTGGGCGCCAACGACATGGCGCTGCTGCCCTACACCAGCGGCACCACCGGCCTGCCCAAGGGCTGCGTGCACCATCACTCGAGCCTCATGCACAACGCGGTGGCTGGTCAACTCTGGGGCCAGGCTACGTCGGAAGCGGTGGTGCTGGCCGTGGTGCCCATGTTCCACATCACGGGCGTGGTGAGCATGATGCACACCTCTATCGTCGCGGGGGGCACGCTGGTGATCATGCCGCGTTGGGACCGCGACGTGGCCGGGCGCCTCATCTCGCGCTGGAAGGTGACGAGCTGGACCAACATCCCGACCATGGTGATCGACCTCATGGCCAGCCCCCACTTCGCGAGCTACGACCTGTCGAGCATCACCCACATCGGCGGCGGCGGCGCCGCCATGCCGCAGGCCGTGGCGCAGCGCCTCTTCGAGCAATACGGCCTCAAGTACCAGGAGGGCTACGGCCTTACCGAAACGGCGGCGCCATCGCACACCAATCCGTCGGACAACCCCAAGCAGCAGTGCCTGGGCATTCCGTTCATGAGCACCGATGCGCGCGTGGTCGATCCCGATACGCTGGCCGAAATGCCCATCGGCGAATCGGGAGAAATCATCATCCACGGCCCCGAGGTGTTCCAGGGCTACTGGAAACGCCCCGATGCAACCCGTGCCGCTTTCGTCGAGTTCGAAGGCAAGCGCTTCTTCCGCTCGGGCGACATGGGCCGCATGGACGAGGACGGCTATTTCTTCATCACCGACCGGCTCAAGCGAATGATCAACGCGAGCGGCTTCAAGGTGTGGCCCGCCGAGGTCGAGCTGCTGATGTTCCGCCATCCCGCCATCCAGGAGGCCTGCGTCATCTCGACGAAGGACAGCTACCGCGGCGAATCGGTCAAGGCCGTGGTGGTGCTGCGCGCCACGCACAAGGACACCACCGAGCAGGACATCATCGACTGGTGCCGCGAGAACATGGCCGTCTACAAGATTCCGCGCAAGGTGCAGTTCGTCGATGCACTGCCCAAGAGTGGGAGCGGCAAGGTGATGTGGCGGTTGTTGCAGGAAGACGAGAACGGCGGCGCGGCGTAACAACGGGTTCGTGCCGCCGGGCCGCGGCACTTCGCACGGAGAATCCGTGGCTTTGGCCGCCACGGCTTTTCTTTCTCCGCTCCATGCACTTGCGCTTTCTCTCCGCCATCTGTTTTGCGCTTCTGCCCCTGCTGTCGCATGCCGCCCCTCGAACATGCCTCGTCGTCGGCATCAGCGACGGCGACACGCTCACAGCCCGATGCGGGCGCTTCGGTTCCTATGAAGAGGTCAAGGTGCGCATCGCCGCGATCGACGCACCTGAAAGATCGCAGCCTTATGGCCAACGCAGCCGGCAGGCGCTGAGCCGCCTCTGCTATTTCGAGCAGGCCGTGATCGCCGAGCGCGACACCGACCGCTATGGCCGCACGGTGGCCGACGTGAGCTGCAAGGGGCAGGACGCAGGCACCCACCTGGTCTCCGAAGGCTGGGCCTGGGTGTACGACTTCAACGGAATCGCCACGCGGCGCGGCGGCGGGTTGTTCAAGCTGCAGGACGGCGCGCGCGCGCAGCGCCTGGGGCTGTGGGCCAGTGCCAAGCCGACGCCGCCGTGGGAATGGCGGCGGCGTCAGCGCGAGAGCGATTCGAGCGAAGCTCTGTTCTGAGCCCTGCTGCGGCCACCCGCTCGCAGGTCATGCGCTATGGCTACGACTCGCTCCTGCCCTGCACGTCGGCCACCACGCGTGCGTTGCGCTGAAAGCTCCAATAGGCGCTGGCCCAGTCCATCATCACCACGATGCGGTTGCGGAAGCCGATCAAGAAGTACGCATGCGCGAACAGCCAGAAGAGCCATGCGAGCCGGCCGCTGAAGCGCAGCGGGCCGAAGGGCGTGCCCAGGTCCACCACGGCGGAGTTGCGGCCGATGGTGGCCAGGTTGCCGTAGTCGCGGTAGCGGAAGGGCACGGTCGGCTCGCCCTTGATGCGGCGCAAAATATTCGCGGCCGACGCGCGGCCCATCTGCTTGGCGCCGGGCGACACGCCGGGCACCGGCTTGGGCGGCTTGCCGGGCGCGTGGCTCAGGGCAGCCGCAAGATCGCCCACCACGCTGATCTCGGGATGGCCGGCCAGGCTCAGATCGGGTTCGACCTTGATGCGGCCGGCGCGGTCGCACTCGACACCGGTCGCTTCGCCCAGCATGCGGCCGAGCGGAGATGCCGCAACGCCCGCCGCCCACACCACGCAGCTGGTGTCGATGCGGTAGCTGGTGACCGGCGCGCCGTCCGCACCACCGCCTGACTGCACTTCGAGCCCGGTGGCGTCGATGGCGGTGACGCGTGCGTTGAGCCGCACCTCCACACCGAGTTTTTCCAGTTGATCAAGCGCCTTTTGGCTGAGGCTCTCGGGCATGGCCTGCAGCACGCGCGGCCCGCCTTCGATCAGCAGCACCTGCGCGCTGCCGGGATCGATGTGGCGGAACTCGCCGGAAAGCGTGTGCTTGGCAATTTCGGCCAGCGTGCCGGCCATTTCGACGCCGGTCGGCCCGGCGCCGATCACCGCGAAGGTGAGGAAAGCTCGGCGGCGCGCCGGGTCGGTGGCGGTCTCGGCCGCCTCGAACGACATCAGCACGCGGCGGCGGATCTCGAAGGCATCGGCCAGCGTCTTGAGGCCGGGCGCAACGGGCGCCCATTCGTCGTGGCCGAAATAGCTGTGCGTGGCGCCGGCCGCGACAACCAGGTGGTCGTACGGGACGCGGTTTCCGTTGGCCAAATGCACCGCTTGTGCCGAGGTATCGATGGCGCTCACTTCGCCGAGCAGCGTGGTGATGCGCGGCTGCTGGCGGAACAGGGTGCGCACGGGCGCTGCAATCGATGGTGCGGCCAGCCCGGCGGTCGCCACCTGGTAGAGCAGGGGCTGGAACAGGTGGTGGTTGGTCTTTTCGATCACCGTGACGTCGACGTCGGCACCCTCGAGCTTGCGGGCGGCTTCGAGTCCGCCGAATCCGCAGCCGACGATGACGACACGGGGGCGGACGGAGGCGTTGTTCGTTTGCATCGAGCGGATGATACGCAGGCGCCCTGCACGTCAGCCCATCTTGTGCCAAAGTGGCTCCCCCACCGATCGGGCGGGCCCCCGCAGCACAGGGCAGGGCGGGCACTTGTCCTACGTGATGCGGCAACACCGATCGGCTACAAATTGCGGTTGACCCGACTGGAGACACCATGACGCTTTCCCGGCCGATCACCCAGGCGGCAAGCGCACTGCGCGACAGGTTCCGCGAAGTGCGCGCCGCCAGCCTGGCACTCGCCGCGCCGCTCTCCGCCGAAGACCAATGCATCCAGTCGATGCCCGACGCGAGCCCGACCAAGTGGCACCTGGCCCACACCACGTGGTTTTTCGAGACCGTGCTGCTCCAGCCGCACGCCGCAGGCTACCGGCCGTTCGATACACGTTTTCATTACCTCTTCAATTCGTACTACGAGGCGCTCGGCCCGCGCCATCCACGGCCGCAGCGCGGGCTGCTCACGCGGCCCTCGGTAGACGAGGTGCATGCCTACCGCAGCCATGTCGACGAGGCCGTGCTGGCGCTGCTCGACAGCGACATCGTCGACCAGGATTGGGCCGCCATCGAGCCCATCGTCACGCTCGGCCTCAACCATGAGCAGCAGCACCAGGAACTCTTGCTCACCGACATTCTTCATGCGCTGTCATGCAACCCGCTGCTGCCGGCCTACAAGCCCGCCGCAGGGCCTGCGTTGCGGCTTGCTGCGGTGCCGCCCGCGATGCGCTGGCTTTCGCAGCCCGGCGGGATGGTGCAGGTGGGCCATGAAGGACAAGGCTTTGCCTTCGACAACGAAACGCCGCGCCATGCAGCGCTGCTGCAGCCCTACGCCATTGCCGACAGGCTGGTGAATTGCGGCGACTACGCGCAGTTCATTGCGGATGGCGGCTATCAGCGGCCGGAGCTCTGGCTCTCTGACGGGTGGGCTGCCGTGCAGGCGCAGGGTTGGCGGCACCCCGCGTACTGGATCGAGGCCAACGACCCGCGCCTCGGAAGCCAGCAGCAACAGAGCGGCTGGCAGGTCTTCGGCCTGCACGGCGTTCGGCCGATGGAAGCCGAGGCGCCGGTGTCGCAACTCAGCTTCTACGAAGCCGCCGCGTACGCCGAATGGGCCAGCGCGCGGCTGCCCACCGAGTTCGAATGGGAGGCCGCCTTCGACGCGCCCGGCATCTCGCAGATGAGCGGCCATGTCTGGCAGTGGACGCGGTCCTCCTACGATCCCTACCCCGGCTTCCGGCCCATGCCCGGCATCGCGGCCGAATACAACGGCAAGTTCATGGTGGGTCAACTGGTGTTGCGCGGTGGCAGCGTCGCCACCCCGGCCGGGCACACGCGGCCCAGCTACCGCAACTTCTTTCCGCCGGCCGCGCGCTGGCAGTTCTCGGGGCTGCGGCTCGCGAAAGACGTTTGAATCATGCGCAATCCAACTTCCTCGTCCTCCTTTTCGTTTGCCACCGCCGCCGCGCAGCAGCAGAAGCGCCAGCCCACTGCGCCGGTGCCGCTTTCCGAATTCGGCCGCGAGATGCAGGCTGGTCTTGCGCGCAGGCCGCGCCGGATTTCGCCCAAGTATTTTTATGACGCGGCGGGTTCGCAATTGTTCGACCGCATCTGCGAATTGCCCGAGTACTACCCCACGCGCACCGAGCTGCGCATCCTCGGCGAATGCGCCGGAGAGATCGCGGGGCAGATCGGTCCCGGTGCCGAGATCGTGGAGTTCGGCGCCGGCTCCCTCACCAAGGTGCGGCTGCTGCTCGATGCGCTCGAATCGCCCCGGCGCTACCTGCCCATCGACATTTCGGGCGAACACCTGGAGGCGGCCGCCGAGCGGCTGAAGGCCGACTACCCGCAACTCGCGGTGCAGCCGATCGCGGCTGACTACACGATGCCCCTGGTGCTGCCCGCGCCATTGCCGGGCGCGGGCAAGCGCGTCGGCTTTTTCCCGGGATCGACCATCGGAAACTTCGAGCCTGACGAGGCGCTGGCTTTTCTGCAGCTTGCGGCGCGGATGCTGCGCGGCGGAGGGCTCTTGATTGGCGTCGATCTGGTGAAGGATCCGGACCGGCTGCATGCGGCCTACAACGACGCGCAAGGCGTGACCGCCGCGTTCAACCTCAATCTGTTGCGGCGTGCGAATGCCGAGCTCGACACCGATTTCGACATCGACGGCTTTGCGCATGCGGCGTTCTACAACGCGCCGAAGCAGCGCATCGAGATGCATCTTGTGAGCCGGCGCGACCAGGCGGTTTCATTGAACGGTGAGCGGTTCGGCTTTGTCGAGGGTGAGACGATTCATACGGAGTACTCGCACAAGTTCACTGTGGAGGGGTTGCGGGCGCTGGCTGTGAAGGCGGGGTTTCGGCCTTTGGCGGTTTGGACGGATCCCGAGAGGCTTTTTAGTGTGCATTGGCTTGCGGCCTGATTTCTTCTTTTTTGGTTCCGAGGCCGGGACTCGCCCCGGCGGGCGACCTACTTTTCTTTGCTTCGCCAAAGAAACGTAGGCAAAAGAAAGGCGACCCCACTGTCTGCGACCCTTCGCTTCGCTGCGGGCAACCTGCGGTGCTCGGGTTTCGCGGGGTCTCGCAGAACTCGCTTCGCTCAAACAGCTGCGAGCCCTGATCCGCGAAACCCTGCGCTCCTCGGCGCATACAGAGGGGCGGGGGAACCACACGGGCCTTTGCTTCGCTCGGCCACCATGCCCCCGCGGCGCTGCGCGCCGCGGTGGTTGGTGACGTGGCCTTCGGTATTGGCTGTTGGGGCCGAGCGAGAGCGAAGGCTGCCCGCTCCCACCCCTTCTGTATGCGCCGAGGAGCGCAGATGCAGGCGGGATCAGGGCCACAGCTGTTTGAGCGAAGCGAGTTCTGCGGACCCCCGCCGGAGTCGAGCACCGCAGGTTGCCCGCAGCGAAGCGAAGGGACGCAGACAGTAGGGTCGCCTTTTCTTTGCTTACTTTCTTTTGGCGAAGCAAAAGAAATTGAGTCGCCCGCCGGGGCGACACCCGGCCTCGGGAAAACAATCAAGCCCACATATACCCGGACCAAAACCCACGCCAAAGGCAGAGGGCACAATATCCCTTCCCCGTGGAGAGCAAGACATGAAAGCAACCTGGAACGGCGTCACCATCGCCGAAAGCGACGACACCGTGCTCGTCGAAGGCAACCACTATTTCCCGATGAGCTCGCTCAACCGCGACCACGTCACCTTCAGCAACCACAAGACCACCTGTCACTGGAAGGGCACAGCCAGCTACTACTCGCTGCTGGTCAACGGTGAGCTCCACACCGACGCCGCCTGGTACTACGCCGATCCAAAGCCCGAAGCCGAGGAAATCCGCGACCGCGTGGCGTTCTGGAAAGACGTGAAAGTCAGCGCGTCGTGACCACGGCCGCGTTCGCACCGCCATTCATCGAGCCGGGCGAACTGCCGGCAGCTCTGCGCGAACAAGGCTATGCGGTGCTGAGCCCGCAAGGCGTGAGCGAATGGCTCGGCGTGCCGCTCGCGCAGCTCGAGGCGCTGCATGCCGATTGGAACGATCTTCCACCGGACGAATACCTGAAGGACGGCGGCCGCTACCGCACGCGGCGCCATGCGTGCTTTACGGTCGATGGCGAGTCGATCGCGCAGGTGCCGCACCGTGCGCACTGGCAGCCGGTCGAATACAACGCGCTGCATGGCGGCATGCAGCGCTGGTTCGCGCCTATGCATGAAGCCACCGTGGCGCAGCCGGTATGGCAGCGCCTGCTGCAACGCCTGGGCGAAGCGGCCAGTGGCATGCGCGGCACCAAGGCGCAGCCATGGTTCGTCGAAGCGCATCAGTTCCGCATCGACACGGCGGGCGGCATCGGCCGGCCCACGCCTGAAGGCGCGCACCGCGACGGTGTCGACCTGGTGGCGGTGGCGCTGGTCGGACGCAGCGGCGTCAAGGGCGGCGAGACACGCGTGTTCGAGGCCAACGGCCGGCGCGGCGAGCGCTTCACCATGACCGAGCCATGGACGCTGCTGCTGCTCGACGACGCACGCGTGATCCACGAGTCCACGCCCATCCAGCCGCTCGAAGAGGGTACCGCCGGCTGGCGCGATACCCTCGTCGTCACTTGCCGCGCTCAGGGTTTCCAGGGGGATTGAGCCCGCTGGCTTGAGTCCTACAGTCACGCCTCCGCGCAGGGGGTAAATTCGAGGGACGGTTCGGTTGCGAGCCGCGACTGTCCGCGAACGATAAAGTGAGGTCCGCCATGTTCAATCACATCCTGGTTCCGATCGACGGCTCCGAAACTTCCATGCTCGCGGTCAGCAAGGCGAGCGGCCTGGCGCTGGCGTTCGGGAGCCGGATTACGCTGATCCACGTGATCGACAACTATCCCTTCATCGGCGTGGGGGCGGACTACGCATTGGGCCAGAACGAGTACCTGGCGGCGGCCACTGCGAGCGCGAATGCGGCTTTGGCGCGCGGCGTTGCGGCGCTTGCCGCCGAAGGTCTGCACAGCGACCAGCGCGTGATCGACGGCCACGTGGTGCACGAAGGCATCGTCGACACCGCCATTGCCATCGCGGCCGACCTCATCGTCATGGGTTCGCATGGCCGCAGCGGCATCGAGAAGCTGCTGCTCGGCAGTGTCACGCAGCGCGTGCTGCAGGACGCGCCCATGCCCGTGCTGGTGGTCAAGGGCGGCTGAGCAGCAGCGCGAAGTCCGGAGGGCTTTCGAATCGAAGGGTCTGCTGCGTCGCCGGATGCACGAAACCCAGTTCGTTTGCATGCAGCAGCAAGCGCGGCGCACGCGCCTGAATCTCTTCACCGCCGTAGAGCGCATCACCCAGGATCGGATGGCCGATCGAGAGCAGATGCACGCGCAGCTGGTGCGAACGCCCCGTGAGCGGTTCCAGCAGCACGTGCGTGGCCGCGGCGGATTCTTCGCCTGGCGACCATGATTGCAATGACCTCCAGCGCGTGATGCTGGGCTTGCCCGCCGCATCGACCTTCTGCAGCGGGCGCCGCGGCCAGTCGGCCATCAGCGGTGCATCGATCACCGACCACTCATCTTTGACCGGCAGCACGCCATCGACAATGGCCTGGTAGCGCTTGTGCACGCGGCGTTCGGCAAAGGCGTCGCTGAGGGCACGCTGCATGGCGGCGCCGCGGGCCATCAGAACGAGTCCGCTCGTGGCCATGTCGAGCCGATGGACGATCAGCGCGTCGGGCCAACGCCTCATCGCGCGCGCGCTCAGGCAGTCCTGCTTGTCTTCGCCGCGTCCGGGCACGCAGAGCAGCCCGGCGGGCTTGTTGAGCACGAGCAGGTGAGCGTCCTGGTAAATCAGGTCGATGGAGTCGATGAAGGCGGTGTCCGGCATGGGTGACCGAGTGTAGAGAGCCCACGCTCATGCGCGGCTCATGGTGCCTCGGCTATCCTCGAACGAATGTCCGGCCCTGCCCCCGTCCCCGCGCCCGTCTCCCCGCCACCGAGCTTTTCCGACCTCACGCGTGAACGCCCGTTCATGCGGATGTGGGTGGCGCGCCTTTTCGGCACCGCGGCCTCGCAGATGCTCCTGGTGGCCATCGGCTGGCACATGTACGAGCTCACCAGCAGCGCATGGGACCTCGGGCTCGTGGGCCTCTACCAGTTCGTTCCCGCGCTGTTGCTGGCGCTCCTGGCGGGTCACGTGGTCGACCGCCATCACCGGGGCCGCATCGTGGCGGCCTGCTTTGCGGTGCAGGGGCTGGTGGCGCTGGTGCTGCTGTTCGCGGTGGTGCAGCGCTTCGACACGCGTGCACTGCTGCTGGGCCTCTCGCTGGTGCTGGGCGCGGTCCGGGCCTTCCAGATGCCGGCGCAGCAGGCGCTGACGCCGCTCCTGGTGCCGCCCACCATGCTGCCGCGCGCAATGGCCTTCAGCTCGGCCGGCATGCAAGGCGCAATCATCGGCGGGCCGGCCCTGGGGGGACTGCTTTTTGTGGCGGGCATGCAGGTGGTGTACGGCGCCAGCGTGCTGTGCTTTGGGGTGGCTTGTGCGCTCGTACTGCGGCTGCGCTATGCCCATGCACCGGCCGCGCGAGAACCGGTCACGCTGGCCACCGTGTTTGCCGGTGTCGATTTCATCTGGAAGCGCAAGCCCGTGCTCGGCGCCGTCTCGCTCGATCTTTTCGCGGTGCTCCTGGGCGGTGCGGTGGCGCTGCTTCCGATCTACGCCAAGGACATCCTGCACACGGGACCCTGGGGGCTCGGCCTGCTGCGCGGGGCGCCGGCGGTGGGTGCGCTGGTGATGTCGATCGCGCTCACGCGCCGGCCCATCGAGCGCAACATCGGCCGCACGCTGCTGCTGGCCGTCGGGCTCTTCGGGCTGTGCATGGTGGTGTTCGGAATTTCCCGCAGCTTCATCGTCTCGCTGATCGCGCTGGTGGTGTCGGGCGGCGCCGACATGGTCAACGTGGTGATCCGCCAGACCCTGGTCCAGCTCGAAACCCCGGACGCCATGCGCGGCCGCGTGAGCGCGGTCAATTCGATCTTCATCGGCGCCAGCAACCAGCTGGGCGAATTCGAATCGGGCGCTACCGCAGCGCTCCTGGGGCCGGTGGGTTCGGTGGTGGTGGGCGGCGTGGGCACCATGATGGTGGCGCTTGGCTGGTTCAAGCTGTTCCCGTCATTGGCGCAGCGCGACCGGCTGGTGGTCGCGATGCCGGCGGCGGCCATCAAGTAGGGCGAAGCGGCGCGAACTTTTTTCAGAAGATCGAGAACGCCTTGGGCGCATCGATCGTGACGTCGCCCTGCGCCTCGGCCACGCAGGGGAGGATCCAGCCCTCGGCTTTCTCGTCGGCGCTCAGGCCAGGCCATTCGACGACGTGGCGGATGGCGCCCGACACCAGCTGGCAGATGCAGGTGCGGCAGGTGCCGTTGCGGCAGGAGCTCGGCATCTCGATGCCGGCTGCCTCGGCTGATTTCAAAAGCGTGGTGCCAGCCTCGGCCTCGAAAGCCAGGCCCGACGGTTCGAGTCGAACCCTCATCGTTCTGGAGGCTGTTGCTGGTGTTGTTGCTCGCGGCGCTGTTCGCGCAGCATGAAGAGATAAAGGCTCTCGACCTTCTCGCGCGCCCAGGGCGTCTTGCGCAGGAACTTGAGGCTGGAACCCACACTCGGGTCGATCGCGAAGCAGCGGATGGGGACCAGCTCGCCGAGCCGCTCCCAGCCGTAGTAGTCGGCCAGCGCCGTGACGATGGCCTCCAGCGTGAGCCCGTGCAGCGGATTGCGGGGCTGGGCCGGCTTGGCGGCCGCCGGTGGCGGCACAGGCCCCGCTGGTGCCTCCTCGTCGGTCACTTGTTCTTGAGTTTGCCGCGCGGAATCACCGCCGTGGTGATCGTGCGGACGGGCTCGATGCCGCCGGTGCCTACCGGCTTGGGCGGTGAAGTGTCCTTCTTCGGTTTCTTGGCTTCCTTGTTTGCGCGCTGTTGACCTTTGGCCATATCGACTCCTTTTGATGCTGCGTATGCGGCGTAAGTAGCGGGCAGTTTAGCGGTGCGGCGACAATACGCGGTTCCATTTGATTTTCCGCATTCATGTCAGATTACGAAGTTCGCCCCGCCACCATGCGCGACGCCAAGGCCGTCGCCGAAGTCCACGCCCTGGCCGCCAAGGCTGCCTACGAAGGCATCCTGCCCGAAGAAGAGCTGCGCTTGCTGGCTCCCGCCTCGCGCGAAGCCAAGTGGCGCGAAGCCATCGAGTTCAGCGAGCCGCAGGTGCAGGTCGCGGTGCTGGACGGCGAAATCGTCGGCTTTGTCGGTTTCGACCGCTCGCGCGACCCCAAGACGCCGTCCACCACAGGCGAGATCTGGGCCATCTACGTCAAGCCCGAACACTGGGGCAAGGGCATTGGCGTGGCCCTTTGGGACGCCGCGCGTGAAGGCCTAGAGGAAGAAGGCTGCACCACCGTGACGGTGTGGGTGCCCATTCGCAACGACCGCGCCATGCGCTTCCACGAGCTTGCCGGCTTCAAGCGCGAAATGAAGACCGCCAAGACCACCGCGCTGGGCACCGTGCGGGTTGAAGAGATCCGCCTCAAACGCAGCGTCGCCTGACGCGTCCCCGCGGCCGGCCTGCCTTGGCGCGGCTGCGTACGGGTATTGCCGGCGCGGGCCGCGCTTGCGGCTAAGCTCGCCGGTTCTTTTTTCTCACACCGACCCTTGCCATGGCCACCAGCCTGCTTTTGCTGCTCGACGACATCGCAACCGTCCTGGACGACGTCTCGATACTCACCAAGGTTGCCGCCAAGAAGACCGCCGGCGTGCTGGGCGACGACCTTGCGCTCAATGCGCAGCAGGTCTCGGGCGTGAAGGCCGAGCGCGAAATCCCGGTGGTCTGGGCGGTGTGCAAGGGCTCCTTCATCAACAAGGCGATCCTGGTTCCGGCGGCGCTGGCCATCGGCACCTGGCTGCCCTGGCTGGTGACGCCGCTGCTCATGATCGGCGGCGCCTTTCTCTGCTTCGAAGGCTTCGAGAAGCTCGCGCACAAGTTCCTGCACAAGAAGGAGCACGAGGCCGATACCGCGCGCCACGAGCGCGCCGTGGCCGACGAGACCGTCGACGTGGTCGCGGTCGAGAAGGACAAGATCAAGGGCGCGGTGCGGACCGACTTCATCCTCTCGGCCGAAATCATCGCCATCACGCTGGGCACCGTGCAGGGCCAGTCATTCACCACGCAGCTCACGGTGCTTGCGGGGATTGCGCTGATCATGACCATCGGCGTCTACGGCCTGGTCGCCGGCATCGTGAAGCTCGACGACGCGGGCCTTTACCTGAGCCGGCAAGCCAGCAAGGCCGCGCAGGCTCTCGGCCGCGGCATTCTTGCCGCGGCGCCGTGGCTCATGAAAGGGCTGTCGGTGGCGGGCACCGCGGCCATGTTCCTGGTGGGCGGCGGCATCCTGGTGCACGGCGTGCCCGCGCTCGGCCATGCGGTCGAAGACTGGGCCAAGGCCGCCGGCGGCGTGGTCGGTGCGCTCGGGTCGATGGGGGTGAATGCAGGCATCGGCGTCGTGGCGGGCGCCATTGTGCTGGCCTGCGTTGAACTCGCCGGCAAGCTGCGCGGCAAGAAGGCCTGAGCCCTTGCGAGCCGCGGGCCGCTCCTGCGCCCGTTATTTGCCGCGTTTGAAAAGGCTGACCGCCACCAGCGCCACGCCCAGCGCCAGCGCGAACCATCCGACCAGATAGGCGCCGGCCACCATGTCGAACCAGCGCGTGCCTTGCAGGAAGCGCGGCGCCAGCAGAACGGCGGCACCGATCGCCAGGCAGAGAATGCCGCGTTCGAGCGTGCGGAGTTGTCGTTTGGGTTGCGCCATGGCTTCGCGGTTCAGTCAGGGTTGCGGGGTTTGTTCAGTGCGACATTGTCCCGCGCATCGCGGCCGGGTGTCCCTGCAGCTGGAATGATTTGCCCGTTGGCACCAGCGTGTCGCCGTCCAAGCGCAGGATCGTGATGTCCTGGTCGATGAAGTTGCCCACGTACAGGTATTTGCCGTCCGCGCTCCACACGGCTCCTTCGGGCAGGCCGCGCACCACCACCTCGTTGGCGCGTGTCACCTTCTTGCCGTCGATCTTGAGCAGCACCACGGACCCATTGCGGTTGTAGAAGTAGGCGTTCTTCGAGGCGTTGCTGCCGCGCAGCAGCACGGCCACCGCATGCCGGCCGGTCGGGCTCACCGCGAGGCCTTCGGGACCATCGCCCACCACCACCTTGTCGACCACACGCGGCGGCGTGGCCTCCAGATCGATCACGCTCACCGTGTCGATCTGCCCGTCCGATGCGCCCGAGTTGCCGTTGTCGGCCGTGAGCGCGAGCTTGCCGTCCGGCGTTACGTCCACGTTGTACGGCCAGAGACCGGCCGCAAGATCGACCTTGTTGTAGCTGACCTTCTCACCGTTCACCTCGAGCAGCGCGATCTTGTGGGTCGGGAACTTGGCCGCCAACGCGCGCTTGCCATCGGGCGTGAAGCGCACGTGCGCCACCGAATCATTCATGGCCACGGTGTCGATCAGCGTCACCTTCTTGCCCGCGATGCGCAGCACGCTGACCGAGTTGTCGGCGCGATTGGCCACCAGCGCAAGATCGCCCGCGCGGTTGATCGACAAACCCGAAGGCTGCTTGCCCACGGTGAGCGTGTCGATCAGCTTGGGCGGCGTGGTGGTCAGGTCGATCACGAAGAGGCGGTTGTCGGGCACCTGCTTGCGCACGCCGTTTTCTTCGACCACGTTGAGCGAGTTGGCCACCAGCGCCAGCGTTTCGCCCGGCGTGATCGCAAGGTTGACGGGCGGGCCGGCAATGGTGTTGTCGAGCTGCAGCGTGCCGACGAGCTTGGGTGAGAGTGGATCGGTGCCGATGTCCAGCACCTGCACCGTGTCTCGTCCCATCGGACCGAGGATCACGGCGCCGGCGTCGCTCCACGATTGCTTTTCGTCGTTGGCCACCAGCATCAACTGGCGCTGCGGCACGGTGGGGGTCAGGCTGGTGCAGCCCGCAAGGGCGGCCAATGCAAGAGCGGCCAGTGCAGCCGGATGGAATTTCATGAAGCGTTCTCCGTGTTGTAGGTCTTTGTGCTTCGGGCCGCGCGCGCCCGCAGCGCATGGTAGCGGCACAATGGATCGGACCCATTTCAAGGAACCGAAGAGCAGTCCGCATGACCATCGAAATTCCCAAGGAAGCACGCCAGCAGGCCATCGCCTCGATCGAGCGCTACTTCAACGAAAACATGGAAGAGAAGATCGGCAACATCGCGGCCGGCGCGCTGCTCGGCTTCTTTCTTGAAGAGGTCGGCCCGATCGTCTACAACAAGGCGGTGGCCGACGTGCAGGAGCGCCTGCAGTCGCGCATTTCGGAAGTCGATCTCGAAGTACATGAAGACGAATTCCAGTACTGGCGCAAGTTCGACCGATCGAAAAAAGCCAAATAGACGTCGCGCCCGCCACGAAAACATGCTTCCAGACGTTGCAAAATCCCAAGCCATGCAACCACACCGCCCGACCAACCCTTTTGCAGCTTCGCCCTCGCGGCTGCGCACCTTCGCAGCCGTGCCGCTGCTCATGCTGGCCGCATCCGTCGCCAGTGCCCAGCAGGCGCCCTCGGACTTTCCACTGGATTCCGTCGGCTACCTGAACGAGGAACTGCCCCGCATGGAGGCGGCCATTGCCGCCAGGGACCGCAGTTTCTTCCAGGGTGCGATGGCACGCACCGTGCAATTCTCGGAGCGCTGGGGCTTCAAGGCGCAGGCCAATCCCGATCTGGCGAAGTACCCGATGTGTACCGAGGCTGTGATGGACTACGTGGTGGTCGGCATGTGCAGGCTGAATCCCTCGAGCGACGGGTGCGAGCCGGGGCTGGCATCGCGCTTCGAGTCCAATGTGCAGCGCTGCCGCGAGGTTGCAGCGCGAAAATAGGCGGCCCGTCTTTCGACGCAAAAAGAAATCCTCGCACCTGCTGCGGGGTGGAGACACGCCATGGACTACACCCGCTACCAGACCCTTGCCATCACCCGCCGCGGCATCGGCGATGCGGTGCTCGACATCCAGATGCGCGCGACCAACGGCAAGCTCCCCACGGCGGGCCATGACGGCCATCGCGAACTGGCCGGGATCTGGCGCGACGTGTCGGCCGACGACACGGTGCGCTGTGCTGTGCTGAGGGGCGAAGGGCTGGGCTTTTCGGGCGGCGGCGACCTGGCCATGGTGCAGGACATGACCACCAATGACACAGTGCGCCAGCGCGTGTGGAAAGAAGCGCGCGACCTCGTCTACAACCTCATCAACTGCGACAAGCCCATCGTGAGCGCCATGCACGGCCCGGCCGTGGGCGCGGGGCTGGTGGCGGGGCTGCTGGCAGACATCTCCATTGCCAGCAAGGGCGCGAAGATCGTCGACGGCCATACGCGCCTGGGCGTGGCGGCCGGCGACCACGCGGCCATCGTCTGGCCGCTCTTGTGCGGCATGGCCAAGGCCAAGTACCACTTGCTGCTGTGCGAGCCGGTGAGCGGCGAAGAGGCTGAGCGCATAGGCCTGGTGTCGCTCGCGGTGGACGAGGCCGACCTGCTGCCGCGCGCTTACGAAGTGGCCGACCGGCTCGCGGCCGGGAGCCAGAGCGCGATCCGCCTCACCAAGTACGCGCTCAACAACTGGCTGCGCCAAGCCGGGCCGACCTTCGATGCTTCGCTGGCGCTCGAATTCATGGGTTTCGCGGGCGCCGACGTGCGCGAAGGCGTGGCCTCGCTGCGCGAGCGGCGGGCGCCGAACTTCGGCTGATCAGGCCGGCGGGTAGACGACGCCAATTTCGCCTGGCGTCCACTGCGCGTACTTCCACATTGCGCGTTCGAACAGCGGCGAAGCGGTCCAGCCCGCGAGCCAGGTGTGCAGCAAGGGCCAGGGCTGGCTTTTGAACCATGCGGGCTCGACCATTGCGAACTGCCGCACGAAGGGCATGACGGCCGCATCCGCCAGCGAGGCTCGCGCGCCGAAAAGCTGCCCCGAGCCGGCGAGCCGCGCCTCCAGATCCAACAGGAATCGGACGCCCGTCTCGCGCGCATCGGCGGACGAACCCTCGAATCGCGCCGGGTACTTGTAGCGGTCGAGCTGCGGCTTGAACCGGTCGTCGCACTCGGCCACGAGCGCGAGCATGTCTCCGAGCGTTCCAGCGTCGGGCTCCAGCCAGCACAACGGATCGTTGCGGCGCAGTGCCCAGAGCATGATGTCGAGACTCTGTTCCAGCACCGCGGCATTGGCCAGCACCAGCACGGGCACCGTGCCCTTGGACGAGGCCGCGAGCATTTCGGCCGGCTTGTTCTTCAGCACCACTTCGCGCAGTTCGCAGTGCTCGCCGCTGGCGGCCAATGCCAGGCGCGCACGCATCGCATAGGGGCAGCGGCGAAAGCTGTAGAGAACGGGAAGGGCGGTGTGTGGCATTGCGCACACGAGTCTATGCCGGCGGAGCAGCGGAAAGTCGGTTGCCATCAAATGCAACTTGGTTGCGTTGCTTTCTATAATGCAATTCTGTTGCATATAGGATCATTCCATGACCGACCGCCTTCCCGTCACCGTGTTGTCTGGCTTTCTAGGCGCCGGCAAGACCACGCTGCTGAACCACATCCTGCATAACCGCGAGGGCCGCCGCGTGGCGGTCATCGTCAACGACATGAGCGAGGTCAACATCGACGCGGCCCTGGTGCGGGACGGCGGCGCCGAGCTTTCGCGCACCGACGAGAAGCTGGTCGAGATGAGCAACGGCTGCATCTGCTGCACGCTGCGCGAAGACCTCCTCATAGAAGTCGGCCGGCTCGCGAAGGAAGGGCGCTTCGACCAGCTCGTGATCGAATCGACCGGCATTTCAGAGCCGCTGCCGGTGGCCGAGACCTTCACCTTCGCGGGCGAAGACGGCAAGAGCCTTGCCGACGTGGCGCGCCTGGACACCATGGTGACCGTGGTCGATGCCTTCAACTTCCTGCGCGACTACGGCTCGCCCGACAGCCTGGGCCAGCGCGGCCAGTCGCTCGGCGACGAGGACACCCGCACGGTGGTCGACCTGCTGATCGAGCAGGTCGAGTTCTGCGACGTGCTGGTGGTCAACAAGACAGACCTTGTCACGGCCGAAGAGCGCGAGCGGCTGATGGCGATTCTGCGCAGCCTCAACCCGCGTGCGCGCATCGAGACTTCGGAGTTCGGCCGCGTCGCGCTCGACCGTGTGCTCGACACGGGCCTGTTCGACTTCGAGCAGGCCGAACGCGCGCCCGGATGGCTGGCGGAACTGCGCGGCGAGCATGCGCCCGAGAGCGAGACCTACGGCATCGGCAGCTTCGTCTACCGCGCACGACTGCCGTTCCATCCCCAGCGCTTCTGGGACTTGGTGCAAAGCGAGTGGGAAGGCGTGGTGCGTTCCAAGGGGTTCTTCTGGCTCGCGAGCCGCGCCACACGGGCAGGCTCATGGTCGCAGGCCGGTGGTGCCTGCCGCTATGGCGTGGCGGGTTTGTGGTGGGCTGCCGTTCCACGCGAGCACTGGCCCGCCGATGAGGAAGCTCTGGAGGCCATTCGCAAGAACTGGGACCCGGCCACCGGCGACGCACGGCAGGAGCTCGTGCTGATCGGCATCGGCATGAACGAAGCCGCCCTGCGCGCGCGGCTCGATGCCTGCCTGCTGACTGAAAGCGAAATGCGCCACGGGGCGTCGTGGTGGACCAACTTGCCCGATCCTTTTCCGTCCTGGAACGTATAGCCCCGGGCTTCAGCCCCTGCATTCCCCGCAGGTGCCGTGCAGCGTGAGCGCGGTGTGGCGGGTGTCGATGCCCTGCTTGCGCAGTTCCCGGCCCAGCCGGCTCATTACCTTGGGCAGTTCGGGATCGGAGGGCAGCGCCAGCACCTTGTGGCACTGGTCGCATTCGAAGATGTTGCCCGACGCGGCTTCCACATGGCGCGAGAAGCGATTGACGCGGTCAGCGCCCACGCGCCGGTCGCACAGGCCCGCTTCGACCAGGCGATCGAGCACGCGGTAGATGGTCACGCGGTCAGGCGCCTCGCCGGCGGCGGCTGTGTAGGCGGCAACCACGTCGTCGTGCGTGAGCGGCTGGGTTGCGCGGGCCAACAGTTCCAGCACCGTTTGCGCGGCGCGCGTGACGCGCAGGCCGCTTTGCCGCAGCAGGGTTTCGCTGTCGGTCGGCGTGGCGGCGAGAGGGGGCTTCGGATGCAGGCTCATGGGTTCTTCGCGGAACCGCCATTGTGTTGCATTCCGTGAGACCGCGCCCTGGCCGGCCCGAATGCGCTAAGGTCTGGTTTTTCGCGTCTCTGAATACCTTCTACCGACCATGTCCCGCTCCCCGATCGAAATCGAAACCGCTCCCCATCCCACTGCCACGGTGATCGTGATGCACGGCCTGGGTGCCGATGGAAACGACTTCGTGCCGATTGCCAACGAACTCGATTTGTCGAACGTGGGCCCGGTCCGCTTCGTGTTTCCCAATGCCCCGGTGATCCCCGTCACCATTAACGGCGGCTACCAGATGCCGGCCTGGTACGACATTGCCGTGGCCGACCTGGCCGCGCGCGAGGACGAGGCGGGCCTGCGCCGTTCGCAGGCCACCATCGAGACGCTCATTGCCAACGAGAAGGCCCGCGGCATCGCGGCCGGCCGCATTGTGGTGGCAGGTTTTTCGCAAGGCTGCGCCATGGCGTTGATGACCGGTCTGCGCCATACCGAACGGCTGGCGGGCATCGTCGGCCTCTCTGGTTATTTGCCCATTGCAGCGACCACCGCGGCCGAGCGGCACGCGGCCAACCACGAGACCCCTGTCTTCCTGGCCCATGGCCGGCAAGATCCGGTGGTGCCGCTCGATCGGGCGCTGCAGTCGCGCGACGCGCTCATCGCGCTCGGCCATCCCGTCGAATGGCACGAGTACACGATGGCGCATTCGGTCTGCATGGAAGAAATTGCCGACCTGAACCGGTTTCTTCTGCGCGTGCTGGCGTCCTGACGCATCCGGCGCCTTCACGCATTTGCGAAAGAGAAGGAGAAGACAAGATGATCCTCGTCATCGGACACGCCATGGCGAAACCCGAAACCTTGCACGCGATGCTGGCCATCAGTGTGGAGCATGTGCTGCGTTCGCGCACTGAACCAGGCTGCATCTCGCACGAGGTCAGCGCCGACGTCCAGCAGCCGCTTCGGCTCAGCTTCGTCGAGCGCTGGAGCGACTTGGCGGCGCTGAAGGCGCATTTTCGCGTCGAGGCTTCGCGCGCGTTTGCCAAGGCATTGGCCGGCATGGCCGATGGCATGCCGCAGATGTCGGTCTACCAGTCGGAAGAGATCGACCTGGCGGCGGGGCGCGGCTGATCCTTTCGGCTTTGGATGAATTTGCAGGCGAATCCGATGGACTTTGCTATCAATACCGTAGCGCCGCGCAGCATAGCGGAAGCCGGGATTCCCTGCACCAGCAATGCCCGCGCCGCCGTGCTACCTTCCAGCCCCTCAGAGAACGACGGGTCATAACAATATGAGCATCAGATTGCAGGAGAGGTTGGGTTCACTCTCAACCGCGCGGTTGAAGGGAATGCGGCGCGGCATCGAGAAGGAAAGCCTGCGCGCGCTCCCCGACGGCAAGCTCGCGCTCACGCCGCACCCAATCGCGCTGGGCTCGGCGCTGACCCATCCGCACATCACCACCGACTTCAGCGAGTCGCAGCTCGAGCTCATCACGGGCGTGCATGCCGGAGTCGAATCGGCGCTCGAGGAACTGACCCGCGTGCACCAGTTCACCTACCGAGTGCTCGACTCTCTCGGCGACGAGCGGCTGTGGGTCTCCAGCATGCCCTGCGGCCTGCCGACCGACGAGACCATTCCGATCGGGCGCTACGGCTCCTCGAACGTCGGGCGCGCCAAGAGTGTCTACCGCATGGGCCTGAGCCACCGCTACGGCCGGCGCATGCAGACTATCTCGGGCATTCACTACAACTGGTCGCTGCCCGACGTGTCGAGCGAACAGTATTTCGCGCTCATTCGCAACTTTCGCCGCCACGCCTTCCTGCTGCTGTACCTGTTCGGCGCTTCGCCGGCGCTGTGTTCGAGCTTTGTCGCGGGCCGACCGCACGAGCTCCAGCCGCTGGGAGAAGGCAGCATGTTCATGCCGCATGGCACCTCGCTGCGCATGGGCCGGCTCGGCTACCAGAGCGACGCGCAGGCCTCGTTGGCCGTGAGCTACAACAGCCTCGATGGCTACGCCGCCTCGCTGCAGGACGCACTCACGCGGCCGTGGCCTGCCTACGAGGCCATCGGTATCCAGAACCTCGGCGGCGACTACAACCAGCTGGGCACCAGCCTGCTGCAGATCGAGAACGAGTTCTACGGCACCATCCGGCCCAAGCGCGTGATCAACCCCGGCGAGCGTCCGCTGCACGCACTGCGCGAACGCGGCGTCGAGTACGTCGAGGTGCGGCTGATGGACCTGGACCCCTTCGAGCCGGTGGGCATCAACGCCCAGACGATGCGCTTTCTCGACGTGTTCCTGCTGCAGTGCCTTTTGAGCGACAGCCCGGCCGACACGCCGCAGGAAATTGCCGAACTGGCCCACAACCAGCACCTCACCGCCGCACGCGGGCGCGAGCCGGGCCTGCAGCTGCTGCGCGGAGGCCGCGAAGTTGCGTTGATCGGCTGGGGCGTGGAGCTGGTCGAGCAATGCCTGCCTATTGCGGCCGCGCTCGATGCCGCGAACGGCGGCACGCAGCATGCCGATGCAGTGCGCGCAGCGCTTTCCGCCCTGCAGAACCCGGACAGCCTGCCTTCGGCGCGGGTGCTGTCCGCCATCGAGGAGCGGCACGGCAACTCGTTCACCGGCTTCGTGCGGGCGCAGTCGGAGCAGACCCGCGCCACACTGCTGGCGCTGCCGTTCTCGGCGGAGCAGCAGGCCGAGTTCGAGCGCATGACCGAGGAGTCGATCCAGGAGCAGAAGCGCATCGAGGCCGCCGACACGATGCCGTTCGAGATCTACCGCGAGCAGTACGTGTCGCCGGCCCGACTGGGGCTGGGCCGAGGCCGGATGGCCGTCGCGGCCTGAACTCCGGCTGTCCTACGCGTCTCACCGGCAGACTGCCGGCCCGACGACAGCGGCGGGGGCCGATGGCCTACAGGCATTGGCCGGCATGACCCACTGCGGGCGCTTCGGCGCCAGCGACCATGGGGCCATGCACCTCGTAAGCTCCTGTTTCTTGTTCCGGCCCGTGGTTTGGCCGGGAGTGTTGGTATGACTTTCAAGGCCTATCTCGTCGAGGACAGTGCCCTCATCCGTGAAAACCTCGTCGGGTTTCTTCACGACGTGGCCGATGCCGACGTGGTGGCCTGCGCCAGCAGCGAGGAAGAGGCGGTACGCTGGCTGCGCCAGCATCGCGACGACTGGGACCTGACCATCGTCGACCTGTTCCTGGCGCGAGGCAACGGCCTTGGCGTGATCAAGGCCTGCCGCAACCGCAAGGCCAAGCAGAAGGTGGTGGTGCTGAGCAACTACGCCACGGCCGACATGCGCCAGCGCTCCGAGCAACTGGGCGCCGATGCCTTCTTCGACAAGTCGGCCGAGCTCGATCAGCTGGTCGCGTACTGCGAAACCCTGCGTCACGCGCGCGACTGAGCTGGCGGCCGGCCCGCCGGGCCGCCGCGCTTTTCTGAGGTAAAACGCCTCGCGGCCGTCATGGGCCCGCACATTCCCATTCCTCAGCAAAGCAGCGAGAGCGACACATGAGCAACAGCACCATCGATTTCAAGGGCCGAGTGGCCATAGTGACCGGCGCGGGCGGCGGCCTGGGCCGCCAGCATGCGCTGGCCCTGGCGGCGCGCGGCGCCAAGGTGGTGGTGAACGACCTGGGCGGCACCAGCGACGGCTCGGGCGCTTCGGTGAGCGCGGCACAGGCGGTCGTCGACGAAATCAAGGCCGCGGGCGGGGAAGCCATGGCCAACGGCGCCTCGGTGACCGACTTCGACGCGGTGCAGGCCATGGTGCAGCAGGCGGTCGATGCCTGGGGCCGAGTCGACATCCTGGTGAACAACGCCGGCATCCTGCGCGACAAGAGCTTTGCCAAGATGGAGCTTGCCGATTTCAAGCTGGTGGTCGACGTGCACCTGATGGGCGCCGTGAACTGCACCAAGGCCGTCTGGGCACTCATGAACGAGCAGAAATACGGCCGCATCGTCATGACGACCTCGTCGTCGGGCCTGTACGGCAACTTCGGCCAGAGCAACTACGGCGCCGCCAAGCTCGCGCTGGTGGGCCTGATGCAGACGCTGAGCATCGAAGGCGCCAAGAACGACATCCGCGTCAATTGCCTGGCCCCGACGGCAGCCACCCGCATGACCGAGGGCCTGATGCCGCCGGAGGTTCTCGATGCGCTCAAGCCCGAAGCCGTGGTGCCCGCCATGCTGGTGCTGGCCTCCACCGACGCACCGAACCGCACCATTCTTTGCGCCGGCGCCGGCACCTTCGAGGCCGCGCACATCACGCTGACGCAGGGCGCCTGGCTCGGCATCGGTGCGGACACGCCGGAGCAACTGGCTGCGCGGCTCGCCGAGGTGACTTCGCGCGAGGGCGAGATCGTGCCGCAGAGCGGCACCGCACAAGGCAGCAACGAGGTCGGCAAGGCCATGGTGGCAAACGCGCGCAAGGGCTGACGCGCTGATCCTGCCGATGGCGCTTGACCTGAAGTGCACTCGAGCATTTCCAATGAATCGACCGGGACTTCCGGTTTATTCATTCGACGAGGACAAGCAGCCATGAACACGACGACGACAGACAACAAGGCGCTGGTGCAGCGCATCCATGCGGAGCTGGACAAGGGCAACGGCCAGCTCTTCCTCGACAACCTGGCCGACGACGCCCGCTGGACGCTGGAAGGCAGCACGCCGTGGTCGCGCACCTACGCGGGCAAGGCCGCCATCCGCGAAGAGCTGCTCAAGCCGCTGTTCGCTCAGTTCGCGGGCCGCTACGTGACCAAGACGGAGCGCATCATTGCCGAGGGAGACCGGGTGGTAGTACTGTTCAGCGGCGACGTGCCCACCAAGGCCGGCAAGCGCTACAACAACCGCTATTGCTACATCTATCGACTCGAAGGAGGCAAGGTGAAGGAGCTGACCGAGTACTTCGACACGGCACTGGTGCAGGAGGCGCTCGAGGCGCCGCCCGCTGCTGCTACCCATGCCCATGCCGGCTGACCGCGGCATCCCTTTTCACATCGGCGAACTCGCCACACGCACCGGCCGCACGGTGCACGCGATCCGCTGGTACGAGACGCAAGGCCTGGTGCCCGGCGTTTCGCGCGACGAGGGCGGCCGGCGTGTCTATGGCGAAATGCACGTCGGCTGGCTGGACCTGATCGACCGGCTGCGCCGCACCGGCATGTCCATTGCCGAGATGCGCGAATACACGGCGCTTGCATTGCAGGGCAAGGCCACCCTGCCGCAGCGCCGCGGCATGCTCGCAGCGCACCGTGCGCGCGTGGCCGACACCATTGCCGACTGGAAGCGCGCCCTGTCGCTGGTGGACCGCAAGATCGACTTCTACGACGAGTGGATGCACACCGGCCACCGGCCGCCGCTGATTCCCGCCGAAACGCCTCGCGTCGAGTCCCTTACGCCGAAACCGCCGAAACCACGGAAATCCTCATGACCATCGCCGAAACCGCTCCCATCCCGCTGCCCGCGGGCATCCGCTCGCGCCAGGTCGACAACGGCAACGGCCTGTCGATGCACGTGCTCGAAGCCGGTTTTGATGCGCCGGGGCGCCCTTGCGTGCTGCTGCTGCACGGGTTTCCGGAGCTGGCCTATAGCTGGCGCAAGGTGATGTTGCCGCTGGCTGAGGCGGGCTTTCACGTGGTCGCACCCGATCAGCGCGGCTATGGCCGCACCACGGGCTGGCAGCAAGGCTACGAAGCCGGGCTGGACGAGTTTCGCCTGCTCAATCTGGTACGGGATGCGGCGGGGCTCGTGTCCGCGCTGGGCCACCAGACGGCCGCGGTGGTGGGCCACGACTTCGGCTCGCCGGTGGCGGCCTGGTGCGCGCTGACCCGCCCGGACGTGTTCCGCTCGGTCGCATTGATGAGCGCGCCGTTTCCCGGCCCGCCGAACGCTGCGACGGCACCCGTGTTCGCGCAGGCCATCCGGCACCTGCTCGATGGCTTGGCCGCACTGCATCCTCCGCGCAAACACTATCAGTGGTACTACTCGGGGCCCGAGGCTGACGCCGACATGCGGCATGCACCGCAAGGGTTGCATGCCTTTTTGCGTGGCTACTACCACCACAAGAGTGCCGATTGGCCGCAGAACCGGCCCTTCGCGCTGGCCGCAATGAGCGCCGCCGAGCTGGCTCACCTGCCCACCTACTACGTGATGCGGGCCGAGCAGACCATGGCCGAGACGGTGGCTGCTGAAATGCCCTCGGCCGAACAGATCGCCGCCTGCAGATGGTTGCCCGAAGAGGACCTGGCCGTGTACACCGCCGAATACGCGCGCACTGGCTTCCAGGGCGGGTTGCAGTGGTATCGCTGCGGCACGAGCGGGCACTACATTCCCGAAATGCTGGCTTGGTCGGGGCGCACGATCGACGTGCCCGCCTGCTTCATCGCAGGCCGCAGCGACTGGGGCGTGTTCCAGAAGCCCGGCGACTTCGAAGCCATGCAGGCGACGGCCTGCACGCAGCTGCGCGGCGTGCACTGGGTCGAAGGGGCGGGGCACTGGGTGCAGCAGGAGCAGCCCGCCGAAGTAAGCCGCCTGCTACTGGATTTTCTGGCTACTCCGCGATAAAGCCCGCGTCCTTGCGGATCGATTCGCGGTCGCGGTGGTTGCTGAGACGGCCCAGCGTGTTGTCGAGCAGGCGCTTGAGCTTGTCGGCCGCGCCGCGGAAGGCCTCGTCGAGGCTGGTGGCGTGTTGCGTAACTGCAAGCGGTTTGTGGTGGGCAAGGCGGGCTTCCATCACGCAGCACTTGTCGCCGCCGCCGGCCTTGTCGTGGTTCTCGTCGCTCAGATGCACCTCGACGCGTGTCACGTCCTCGACGAAACGGCCCAGTTGCTGCTTGATCTCGGTGTCGGCCCAGCGCTCCAGGGCGTCCTTGTTGTTGATGCCGTTGCTCGTGTTGACCTGAATCTGCATGCCATGTCCCTGCTGATGGATGAACGAGCCCCTACTGTGCGCCCGAAACGGAGACCCTGCGCGTAGGCGTCTTCCCCACTTCCGCCGGGCAGGGCCGGGGCGCGGCCTTTTCAGCTCCGGATGTAACTGGTGAGCTGGTCGATCGTCTGCTCGTGCTCGCTGATGATGTCGTCCATCAAATCCTGGATGGAGATCATGCCCACCACCTTGTCGCCGTCGACCACCGGCAGATGGCGGAACTTGCGTTGGCTCATGAGCGACATGCAGGCCCGGGTGTGGGTCTGCGGGGTCACGGTCATCACGTCGGGCGTCATGATCTCGGAGACCTTCATCTCCTTGGAGTTCTTGCCCTGCAGGGCCACCTTGCGGGTGTAGTCGCGCTCGGAAAGAAAGCCCACCAGCCGGTCGCCGTCCATCACCATCAGCGCGCCCACCTCGAAATGCGCCAATGTGGCCAGCGCATCGAATACGCTGGTGTCCGGCGAGGTGCGCCAAGCCGCGGAATCGTGGCGCTTGAGCAGTTCGGAGACGGGTTTCATCGCGGTAACTCCATCAAAAAGTTTCGATTCGACCGACGCGTCCACGCGCCGCACTCGGTCAAATGATAGGGGCGATATCGGTGGAACCGCCCCCCGCGTTGCAAAAACCTCTAGGGGATTGCGCGCGGCCAGCCACCGCGCGCCTCTTGGCGAACTAAGGTGTTGGCACCAGCACGCGGCTGAGTGCCACGGGGTTGCCCGCGACGGTCTTGACAAGGCCCTTCTCGTCGAAAATCACCTGGTACTCCGACCAGCTGTCGCGCCAATAGCGCCACGTGAGTGCATCCAGGCTGGGGTTCTCGCCCGCCACCGGGTAGCCGATGGCCATCAGTACCTGTTCGCGCGTCATGCCGGGCGCGACCTTGCCGGCGACGATGGCGTCGCGGACAGCGGGCGGGAAGGCGGCCATCTTCTGCTTCGGATCTTCGGTCACGACGTAGCGTTTTGCGAAGTCGGCGAGCGTGATGTTGCGGCTGTAGTCGTTCTTGATGCGCTGGGGCTTGCCGCCGAGATCGGCGTCGAACCAGCGGAAGTCGTAGGCCGTGATGCGCGCCGGCGTGCCCACCGCCACGATGCTCGTACCTTGCTCGTCGTAATTGATGTCGCTGATGGAGCTGCCGTAGGTGCGCATGTTGCAGCACAGGTAGCCGCTGATCATCGGGCCTTGCGGCGGCGAGGGGCGCTGCGCATGGACGACGGTCGCGGGAAGGACGGTGGCTGCCAGCAGTGCGGCAGCGGCAAGGCGCTTGAACATGGATTTCCCTCGGTGGTTATTGATGATGGCTGCGGGTGCAGCGCGCGGATTCTAGGGGGCGAAAGCCTCCCAGGTGCAGGCAGAATGGGCATCCAGAGCTATGGAAAACATAGCGGCGTGATCCAGTTCACATTCCCGGTCGACAATGCGCACCGGGCATTCGTGCCAACCCCTCCCAGACAGAGCGAAAGAAAGAGCATCCATCGATGGCGATCCAGTGGTTCCCCGGGCACATGTACACGACCCAGAAGGCCATCACCGAACGGGTGAAGGACATCGACGTGGTCATCGAGCTGCTCGACGCGCGTCTGCCGGGCTCCAGCGCCAACCCGATGCTGGCCGAGCTCACTGCGGGGCGACCCTCGCTGAAGGTGCTGAACAAGCAGGACCTGGCCGACCCCGCGCGCACGGCACTTTGGCTCGCGCACTACAACGCGCTGCCGGCCACGCGTGCCATCCCGCTCGACGCAAGCCAGACCACCCCGGCGCAGGCCATCGTGCGCGCCTGCCATGAGCTCTCGCCCAATCGCGGCGGCATGGCCAAGCCGATGCGCGTGCTGATCTGCGGCATTCCGAACGTCGGCAAGTCGACCCTCATCAACACCCTGACCGGCAGCCGCAAGGCCAAGACCGGCGACGAGGCCGGCATCACCAAGCTGGAGCAGCGCATCACGCTGGCCGACGACTTCTATCTGTGGGACACCCCCGGCATGCTGTGGCCGCGCATCGTGGTGCCCAAGAGCGGCTACAACCTTGCGGCCAGCGGAGCGGTGGGGCGCAATGCCTTCGACGAAGAGGAAGTGGCGCTCGAGCTGCTCAACTACCTCAAGACGCACTATGCGGCGGGCATCGCGGAGCGATTCAAGCTGGTCGAGCTCGATGCAGCAACCATCGCCGGGATGAAGGACGAGGACGTGCTCGACACCATCGGCCGCAAGCGCGGTGCGCTGCTGGGCAAGGGGCGTGTCAACCTGCAGAAGGCGGCCGAGATCGTGATGCACGAGTTTCGTGCCGGCAACCTCGGGCGCATCACGCTCGAGACGCCCGAAGAGTTCGCGCAGTGGCTCGCGGAGGGGCAGCGCATCGATGCCGAGCGGCAGGCAAAGAAAGCCGCGCGCGGCAAGAAGCGCAAACCGGGCGCCGAGCCGGCCGAAGGCCAGGCGCCCGAGCCGCACTGAACTGTGCGCTCAGCGCTCAGCGCATCTGCAGCCGCGCGTCCTTCGGATAGCTGATGGTGTAGTCGGCTGCCACCCGCGCGGTCTTGCCCGCGTCGAGGTCGAAGCTCCACATCGCGAGGCCAGGCTGCTTGTTCCAGGCCAGTTCACCGGGTTGCGGCGAGAACTGCGCGGCCACGCGCACCTGATCGTCGACCGACACCGGGGCGGCCTCCAGCACCTGCACCGCAATGGGCGTGCGGTGGCGGTTCTCGACCACGTAGGCACGCTGCACCTTGCGTTCGGCGCGCGAGCCCACGAACCCGCCCGTGCCCTGGCTGTCCTGCTCGGGTTCGGGCTGCACGCGCACCAGTTCGTCGCGGCCGAAGGAGAGCGTGAGCTTCGAATCGCTGGGCGCGTTCCAGCGGCCGCTGCCCACGAAGTTGCCGTCGCGGTAGAGCTGCAGCGCACCGGCCGGCCACACGCCTGCAGGCTGCGCAAGCTCGGCGATCAGGAAGGCGCTGGCGTCCACGCGCGGGCTGGTGCGTGCGGCAAGCTTCGCCGTGTCTTCGTGCTGGCCCAGCGCCAGCGTCACGCGCTGGCCGTTGGACGGCACGTCGATGCTTTGCGGCACCGCGAATTCGGTGGCAAAGCTGTTGTCGAACACGTTCACGTCGAAGAGCGGCTCCGCAGCCTCGGCCATCACGCGCTTGTCGGCGGACGCCATGGGAGCCGGCGCCGCCATCATGGCGGCCGGCGCCGGGCTTGCCGGTGCACGCTGCGGCGGCTCGATGCCGATGCGCCATGCGCCGGGCGTGCGGCCCGCGGTTTCGCGGCGCGGCTGGCCGGTGGACAGCACCAGCTTCACGCCGCGCCAGTCTTCGCCCGTGGCCTGCGCCACCAGGGCTTGGCGCTCGATGCGCACCTTGCGCGTGCCGGTGTCGAGCAGCGCGCGATACGTGGGGGTCCAGCCGGGGCCATTGACCTGGTAGCTGAGCTTCACGTCGGCATCGGCACTGGCGGCCAGGGTGACGGTCACGGCCACTACCTGCGCGCCGTTGCCCTGTGTGCGCTTGCGCTCGGCCATCAGCGGGTTCAGTTGGCGGTCGATGTCGGCCTGCTTGCGCTGGATCTGGTGCTGCTTGAGGAGCGAGTCCTGCCCGGCGCGGCGCATGGCGTCGGTCATCGCGGCAAGGTTGCGTGCGTCCATGGGCGCGCGTGCGCCCTGCGCCGATTCGCCGCCGCCAGAGAGGCCCTTGAGATAGCCCGTCACCATGCCCAGCGCGTCGTTCTCGGCCTGCAGCGCTGCCTTCTGATCCTCGAGCTCGCGAATGCGGCCGTCGAGCGCGCTGGTGGCGCAGCGCGCCGAAAGTTCGCGCGGCTCGCTCAGCACCGAGGTCTCGCCCACGCGCACCGATGCCCCGGCCGATACCTGCAGGCTCTGCACGTCGAGCCCCGCGGGCAGGCAGGCGAAAGTGACGGATCGGCTGCCGGCCGCGACACGCGCCACGCGCTCCACCGTCGCGCTGCCGGGATAAACCTTGACCTGGGTGATGCGTGATGCATCCGGGCCGGTGGGGAGGGCCTGCGCATGCGCACCGGCGGCAAGCATCAGCCAAGCCGCGGCAATGAAGGTCGCGCGTAGATTGGCACGGGAGAGGGAAGAAGAGTTTGCTTTCATAGGAGCCCCGGTAGTGGATCGTTCCTCCACTCATACGGCGGGGCTTGCAGACCGGGGTTAAAGGGCTGAAAAAAAAGCGCGCTGTCGCCAAGGCAGCTGATCGGGCCGTGCGCGTCGCCCGCGCGACGGCACGCAGCGGGGCCGCTTCGTAGAGTGGCTTTTTCGATGCTTCATCTTCTTCGTGAAAGACCGCCATGCTCGACACCCTCAAGGCCATCAACAAGACCGCCGCCTTCAATCGCTGGGCCGGCTTCGAAGTGACCCGCGCCGCTGACGGCGAAGCCGAACTGCGCATGGCGTGGCGCGAGGAAGACATGGGTCAGTACGCCGGTTTCCTGCACGCGGGGCTCATCGGCGCCATGCTCGACACCGCCTGCGGCTTCGCGGCCGCCACGGTGGCGGGGCGGGTGCTGGCCTCGCACTTCTCGGTCAACTGCCTCTCGCCCGCACTGGGCCGCGCCTTCATCGCGCGCGGCAAGGTGGTGAAGGCCGGTCGCAAGCAGGTGTTTGCGACCGCCGAGCTCTATGGCCAGGGCGAGGGCGACAGCCTCAAGCTCGTGGCGACGGGGAGCGCAATTCTGGTTCCGGTGGAAGAGGCCCCTCCGGCGAAGTAGCCCGCGGCTCGGCGCGCGTGCGCCGAGGCTTGAGCCCGAACAGCGGCCGCAGCCAGTTGCCGCGCCGGATCAGCCCGTCGGTGAGCGCCCAGCAGCCGGCGATGGTCAACGCCACCAGCAAGGCGGGCTCCAGCACTGGGCCCAACGCAAAGGGTGCCAGCAGCGCAACGCCGGCAATGATCAGCGTCTGGTGCAGCACGTACCACGGGTACACCGACTCGTTGACCCAGCGCAGCCACAGCCAGGGCCGGTTCAGATAGCGATGGCCGTAGCCGAGGATCGAGGCGACCGCCAGCCACAGGTAGAGCATGCGCAAGGTGTCCATCAGTACGCCGGAAGGCGGGCCCTTGGCGCCGAGCCGCAGCGTGATGAAAGTGGCGATCACCGCCGCCGCCAGCGTCAGCGAAACTCGCCGCAGGCGCTCAAGTTCGCGCCACACGCCCGTGTCCACGCCCATCCAGTAGCCGTACAGAAACACGGTGAAGTAGATGCTGTGCAGATGGAAGTCGCGGATCAGGTTGTGTGTGGGCGGAAAGTGCCGGGCCAGCAGCATCGTCCAGAGCAGCAGCGGAAGCACCGGCAGCAACAGCAGCTTCCAGCCGCGCAGCCCGTTGAAGCGCTGGCGCATCCGCTGGCCGGCGGGCGACCTCCACAGCGGCAGCGTCAGCGCGATGATGGCCGTATAGGTGAACAGATAGGGCAGGTACCAGAGGTGGTTCCAGGTGATGCCGAACTCCGCGCCGGCAAAGGCCTGCTTGGGCCACGGATTGCCCATCGACAGATAGCGCAGCAAAAACGCGCCGAAGCCCGGCGCCACCAGCCCGTTGGCCACGCCCTCCGCATAGGCCTGGTAGGGCACGATCACCGCCATGCCGAAGACCAGCGGCAGCATCAGCCGCGCGCCACGGCTACGCAGCAGGCCCCAGGTGCCCTGGTGGCGGCTCAGGAAGCCCAGCGACACGCCCGAGACCAGGAACACCAGGTCCATGCGCCAGAGGTTGAGCACGCGCATCGGCCACTGCAGCCATTCGGCCGCATGCGGACTCTTGAGGTGCCAGGGCCAGTCGGCCACGTAGTACATCGCCACGTGGTACAGGATGACCAGCAGGAAGGCCAGGGCGCGCAGCGCGTCGATGTCGTGGCGGCGGTCGGGTGCTGCGGGCAAGGTGTCAGGGGTTGCGCTCATCGGTCGCTCCTCGAAAACACTTGGGAAGGAGGGCCGATGGTTGCGTTGTTGCGCCGCGCGCGGTCTTCCCGAGGGACGGATCGCGGCCCTTTTGTGACGAGCGGTGGCCGGCGGGGGGCGAAATTTTCCCGCAGGGCCCGTGGATCGCGAGAATCCCGGACATGGGAGATTCCCGAAAAAAAAACCTGTACGAGCGCTATGAACCCATCCGCCGCCGCGTGGAAGTGGGGTTCTGGATCGTCTTCATGGCGCTGCAGGCGGTGTTCAACACCGTGGTGGCGCTGGTCGATTCGCGCGGCCGCGCGGTGCCCCGCGCCACCTGGGAAATTGTCACCTGGGAGGTCTCGAGCCACCTGGTGCTGCTGGCACTGGTGCCTGCCGTGGTGGCCGTCCAGCGCCGGTTGTTGCCGCTGGCGCGCACCCATCTTCTCCGCTACCTGGCCTGGCACCTGGCGGCAAGCGTCGTCTTCAGCGTTGTGCACGTGGCGGCGATGTTCGCGCTGCGGTCCATGGTCTACACCGCGGCCGGCGAGCGCTACGACTATGCGGGCTGGACCGGGCACTGGGGCTACGAATACCTGAAGGACGTGCGTGCCTACCTGGCGATGGTGTTCGGCATCTGGGTCTACGGTGTCTTCATGCTGCGGCTGCAAGGCGAGGCGCGCGTGCTCGATCCGCCTGAGGCGGCAGCGCCCGAGCCTATTCAGCCCACCGCACCAGAGCACTCCGTGCCGCCCGCCCGGCCAGAGCGATTTCTGGTGCGCAAGCTGCGGCGCGAATTTCTCATTGCCGCGGGCGATATCGACTGGCTCCAGGCCGAAGGCAACTACGTCGGCCTGCACGTCAACGGCCACGACTACCTGCTGCGCGCCACGCTTACCGATTTTCTGACCCAGCTCGACCCTGTCCATTTCGTGCGCGTGCACCGCAGCCACGCGGTCAACCTGGGCCGCGTCAAGGAGATCGAGCCGCTCGACGGCGGCGATGCCCGACTGCATATGGCCGACGGCACCACGGTGCCGTGCAGCCGCCGCTACCGCGAAGCCCTGCGCGCCGGCGCGACTTGACGGCCCGGCGTGCCTTCGGGTGTCCTGTTCCGGTGCGCTTCTGAGTCAGAAAGCCCCTTTATGGCCCGAGCCGCACCATCAAGGAGCCTTTGGGCACCATTTTTGCTTTCTTGCGGCGCTGCTCCGAGCAATTCGGGTGCATGCACCAATTCAAACCATAAAAACTGCAAGAAGCTCCAATGGACGCACTCAAACAGGGCGCAGACGCGCTGTTCATCCTTCTCGGCGCCATCATGGTGTTGGCCATGCACGCCGGTTTCGCCTTTCTCGAACTGGGCACGGTTCGCAAGAAGAACCAAGTCAATGCGCTGGTCAAGATATTGGTCGACTTCTCGGTCTCGACCATCGTGTACTTCCTGGTCGGCTACGGCGTGGCGTACGGCACCCACTTCTTCGTGGGCGCCACCGAGCTTGCCGCCAAGAGCGGCTACGAGCTGGTGAAGTTCTTCTTCCTCTTGACCTTTGCCGCGGCCATTCCGGCCATCATCTCGGGCGGCATCGCGGAGCGCGCCAAGTTCTGGCCGCAGCTGATCGCCACGGCGCTCATCGTCGGCTTCGTCTATCCGCTGTATGAGGGCATTGCCTGGAACAAGGCCTTCGGCATCCAGGCGTGGATCGCTTCGGTCACGGGCAGCGAGTTCCACGACTTCGCGGGTTCGGTGGTGGTGCACGCGGTGGGCGGCTGGCTCGCGCTGCCGGCCGTGCTGCTGTTGGGTGCACGCCGCAACCGCTACCGCGGCGACGGCTCGCTGAGCGCCCATCCGCCGTCGAACATTCCCTTTCTGGCGCTGGGTGCCTGGGTGCTGTGCGTGGGCTGGTTCGGCTTCAACGTCATGAGCGCGCAGAGCATCGACAAGATCTCGGGCCTCGTGGCCGTCAATTCGCTCATGGCCATGGTGGGCGGCACCCTGGTGGCGCTGGCGCTCGGCAAGAACGACCCCGGCTTCGTCTACAACGGACCGCTCGCCGGGCTGGTGGCGGTGTGCGCGGGCTCCGATCTGATGCACCCGTTGGGCGCGCTGGTGGTGGGCGGCGTGGCCGGCGCCATCTTCGTGGTGATGTTCACGCTCACGCAGAACAAGTGGAAGATCGACGACGTGCTCGGCGTGTGGCCGTTGCACGGCCTGTGCGGCACCTGGGGCGGTATCGCGGCCGGCATCTTCGGCACGCAGGCGCTGGGCGGCATCGGCGGCGTGAGCGTGTGGGCGCAGCTCATCGGCACATTGATGGGCGTGGTTTGGGCCGCGCTAGCGGGAGCGGCGGTGTACGGCGCGCTCAGGGCCATGATGGGGCTGCGGCTCACGCAGGAAGAGGAATATGACGGGGCCGACCTGTCGATCCACCACATTTCGGCTACGCCGGAGCGTGAGGTGAATTGGTAGGCCCGACGCGGCGCTGAAGCGTATTCGCTGGGAATGCGCTTCATTTTTGAAGCGTATTTGTGCACTCATCCGCTCGGCCTAGCTGCGCGCAGCACAAGAAGCACAAAAGCGCGGCCTGTAGCAAACTCGCCTGACCGCTTCGCTCGCTTCAATTCTTCGCCAACGCCCCATGACCCAATCGCCCCCCGCCCTCGAAGTCCTCCCACGCGACCTCTCCGCCTACCGCAAGGGCAACGTCGGCATCGACTACGTGCACCGCTTCGAGTCCGGCAAGCCCGGCCCGCACGTGCTGATCAACGCGCTCACGCACGGCAACGAGATCTGCGGCATGACCGCCGCCACGCACCTGCTCGACACCACCGTGCGTCCGAAGATCGGCACGCTGACCGTGAGTTTTGCCAATGTGGAGGCGTACGAGTCCTTCGACAAGGCGCTGCCCTTCGACAGCCGCCAGCTGGTGCACAACCTCAATCGCATCTGGTCGCCCGAATGGCTCGACGGCACTGAAGACAGCCCCGAACTGCGCCGCGCCCGCGTGCTGCGCCCGGTGGTAAGTGCGGCCGACCACATCCTGGACATTCACTCCACCAGCCAGCCCGTGATTCCGTTCTGGGTGTACCCGGCGTTCGATCGCAACGCCGAGGCCGCAATGGCCATCGGCCGCCCCTCGGTGCATCTGGTGATGCCCGAGGGCCTCGGCTCTGGCACGCCGCTGATCCAGCACGGCCGGCACGGCCTCCCCGAAGGTAATGGCGTCGCGCTGGTGGCCGAATGCGGCCAGCACTTTCTGCGCTCGGCCTCCGAGTTGGCCACCGCCATCTCGCTCGATTTTCTGGCGCACTTCGGCCTCATCGACAAGGACCCGGCCTTGCCCGCGCCCGGCCCGCAGCGCCGCTTCGAGTTGCTGCAGACGCACGTCATCAAGTCGGAAGATTTTGCGTTCGTGCGCCCGCTCATCGGCTTCGAGACCTTTGCCAAGGGCGAACTCATCGCCACGAATGGCCCGGACGAGATCCGCGCACCGTGCGACGACTGCACGATCTTCATGCCCGCGCAGCGCGTGATCGTGGGGCGGGAGGCGGTTTATTTGACGAAGCCGCTTTGAGGTCGGGGTGGCGACTCAAGCCGCAATGAACAGCGCCGGATCCACCATCGCCCGATTCAGCATCACGGACCAATGCAAATGCGGCCCCGTCACCCGCCCGGTGGCGCCCACGGCTGCAAGCTGCTCGCCGGTCTTGAGCACGTCGCCTACCTTCACATCCACCCGGCTCAGGTGGCAATACATCGTCAGCAAACCGCCGCCGTGGTCGAGCCACACCGTGCCGCCGTTGAAGAAGTAGTCGCCCGTGTCGATCACCCGCCCCGGCAGCGGCGCCAGCACTGGCGTGCCCGTGCCGGCCGCGATGTCCATGCCGCTATGCGGATTGCGCGACTGGCCGTTGAACACGCGGCGCAGGCCGAACGAACTGGAGCGGCGGCCCGGCACGGGGACGCGCATCTGCAGCGAGGCATCGGGCCGCAGATCGGTGAACGTGGCCATGACGGTGGCCAGGTGCGCGCGTTCTCGCTCATAGCGTGCTTCGTCTTCGGGCGACAGGTCGACCGTGCGCGGCGGCACCGTGAGGCGTTGCTCGCGGTACTGTTTGGGGGCCACGGTGTAGGCCACTTGTTTGTCGGCGCCGCTCTCGGGGCGCACTGCGATGCTTGCGTCGCCTGGCGCGGCTGCGAGCGGAATGCCTACCAGCGCCGTCCACTCGATGGCGTCGCCCAGCACGAGCAATGGCACATCGCCTGAAAAGGCGGCCGGTCGTCTGGCGCTGGGACCCAGCGACAGGCGTGCTACGCCGCCCGGTACCTGGGACGCGTGCGGCCAGACGTCGGAACGCTGCTGTTGCTTCGGCTTCGCAGGGGATGCGGCGCTGACCTGCGTTGCAGCAGGCAGCGCCAGCAGGCTCAGCGTGCCGAGCAATGCGCGGCGGCGACTCAGCAGAACGGGCGAGAGGAGGCCGGGAAAATGGGGTCGGTTGCTGCGCATGAGGGATCGAATGAATGAAAGGTGTGCCGTGGCGCTGCTGCGCTACTCCAGCCAGGTGCCGGGCGCCAATCCGTCCAGCGTGTGCGGCCCGATGGCAGCGCGAATCAGACGCAGGGTGGGAAGCCCCACGGCCGCGGTCATGCGCCGCACCTGACGGTTGCGGCCTTCGCTGATCGCCAGTTCCAGCCATGCGGTCGGGATACTCTTGCGTTCGCGGATGGGCGGTTGCCGCGCCCACACATCGGGCGGTGGGTCGAGCAGGCGCGCACGGGCCGGGCGCGTGAGGCCATCGTTGAGCTGCACGCCTTGGCGCAACGCGGCAAGCGCCTCTTCAGTGGGCACGCCTTCCACCTGCACCCAATAGGTTTTCTCCATCTTGAAGCGCGGATCGGCGATGCGCGCCTGAAGCTGGCCGTCGTTGGTGAGCAGCAGCAGGCCCTCGCTGTCGGCATCGAGGCGGCCGGCGACATAGACGTCGGGGATGTCGATGAAGTCTTTCAGCCCGCGCCAGCGGCCCTCGGCCGTGAACTGGCTGAGCACGCCGTAGGGCTTGTTGAAGCGGATCAGGCGGGAAGGGATTACTTGCCCCAGCTGTCCCGCATGCCCGCGGCGCGATTGAACACCCGCTTGCCGCCTGCACCAGCCTTCGAATCGAGCACGAAGTACCCGTGCCGCTCGAACTGAAATGCCGCGCCATCCTGAGCCTTGGCCAGTGAGGGCTCGGCGTACGCAGTGCAAACTTCCAGGCTCTGCTTGTTCAGTTCGTCCATCAACTCTCCGCTGCCCGGATTCGCCGCCGCAAACAGCCGCTCATACAGGCGCACCTCGGCCTGCACCGCATCCGCCGCGGCCACCCAGGTGATGTTGCCCTTCACCTTGATGGCGTCCGCGCCGGGCGTGCCGCTCTTGGTGTCGGGCACCAGCGTGGCCTGCACCTCGATGAGCTTGCCGCTCGCGTCCTTGGTGCCGCCGGTGCATTCGATGACATGGCCGTATTTCAGCCGCACCTTGTTGCCCGGGAACAGGCGGAAGAAGCCCTTGGGCTGCACTTCTTCGTAGTCGGTGCGTTCGATCCACACCTCGCGGCCGAGCTTGAACTCGCGCTTGCCCATCTCGGGGTGGTGCGGGTGCACGGGGGCGGAGCAGTCGTCGAGTACGCTTTCATCCTTGTTGGGACCGCCCATCAGGTCGCCCCAGTTGGTGATCACCAGCTTGACCGGGTCGAGCACGGCCATGGCGCGCGGCGCGGTGGGGTCCAAGGTGTCGCGCAGCGCGGCCTCCAGGCTTGCGTAGTCGATCCAGCCGCCGGACTTGGTAGTGCCGCTGCGTTCGCAGAACAGGCGCAGCGCCTCGGGCGTGTAGCCGCGGCGGCGCAGGCCGGCCAGCGTGGGCATGCGGGGGTCGTCCCAGCCGTCGACATGCTTTTCCTCGACCAGTTGGCGCAGCTTGCGCTTGCTGGTCAGCACGTGGGTGACGTTCAGCCGCGCGAATTCATACTGGCGCGGATGCGGGCTGGCGATGAGGCCGCCTTCGGCCAAACGGTCGAGCAGCCAGTCGTAGAAGGGGCGTTGGTCTTCGAATTCGAGCGTGCAGATGGAATGGGTGATCTGCTCCAGCGCGTCTTCGATCGGGTGCGCAAAGGTGTACATCGGGTAGATGCACCACTTGTCGCCGGTGTTGTGGTGAGTGGCCCGGCGCACGCGGTACAGCGCGGGATCGCGCATGTTGATGTTGGTGCTGGCCATGTCGATCTTGGCGCGCAGGATGGCGGCGCCGTCTGCCACCTGGCCATCGCGCATGGCGCGGAAGCGCGCAAGGTTTTCCTCGGGCGTGCGGCTGCGGAAGGGGCTGTCGGTGCCGGGCGTGTTGAAGTCGCCGCGGTTCGCGCGAACTTCGTCGGCCGTTTGTTCGTCCACGTAGGCAAGGCCGGCGCCAATCAGGTATTCCGCCGCGCGGTACATGAAGTCGAAGTAGTCGCTCGCAAAGTATTCGTGCGGCTGCAGGGTGCCCGGCGCGCTGGGCCGGTCGGCGAGGTAGGTCTCGTAGCCGAGCCACTGGACGGCGTCGCGGATGGAATCGACGTATTCCTGCTCTTCTTTTTCCGGGTTGGTGTCGTCGAAGCGCAGGTGGCACACGCCACCGTATTCCCTGGCCAGCTCGAAATTGAGCCAGATGCTCTTGGCATGGCCGATGTGCAGGTAGCCGTTGGGCTCGGGCGGAAAGCGCATGCGCACCTTGGCGGGGTCGGGCATGCCCTGGGCGTGATGGGTGGCGTCGCCAGGCGATCCGCCCCATTTGCGGCCAAAATAGGCCCCCTGCGCAAGGTCGTTCTCGATCACGTGGCGCAGGAAATTACTCGGTGCAGCAGCCGTTTTTGCGCTGTCTTTGTCAGTCGGGGAGGTCATTGCGGCATTCTAGAGTGCACCCCCTGTCGGTTACCTTTAGCAACGTTCTTCACATTGCGGCGGGCAACCGCTTTGCATTTGGCGCGTTCAATACATACATGGGCGGTAAACGCCCCAACCAGGAGTCCAAGATCATGAGCCTCACACGTTCAACCTTCTTCAAATGGGCCGCCGCGAGTGTCGTGGCAGCCGGTGCATTGTTTGCGGCCACTTCGGCCAGTGCCCGCGGCGACGTGAGCTGGTCGGTTGGCGTGGGTCTGCCAGGCGTGGCAGTGGGCGTGGGCGCTCCGGCCTACTACCCGGCACCGGTCTATGCAGCCCCTGCGCCGGTGTATTACGACGCGCCGCCACCGGTTTATTACCGTCCGCCGCCGCCGGTTTACTACCGTCCGGCCCCGGTGTACTACGCGCCGCCGGCCTACTATGCGCCGCGCTACTACGGTCCGCGTGGCTACCACCACGGCCATCGCCACTGGCGTTAAGCGGCCCCGGCGCCGTTCGCCAAACTAAAAGCCGATCCCTTGGGATCGGCTTTTTTATGCGTGTTCGGAGCCTTTGGATTTCACATGGCGCGAAACAGGTGTGCGTAAAGCCGGCTGACCGGGATTTTTTCGGGCCGGCCGCGCAAGTCCAAGTGCAGCTTGCCCGCCTCATCGCGGTGCACAGCCTCGATGGCCGAGCTACGCACCACCACGGCGCGGTGCACCTGCCAGAAGACTTCCGGTTCCAGCTGGGTCAGCAGCTGCTTCAGCGGCGTGCGAATCAGGTACTCATGCTGGGCGGTAAGCACGCGGATGTATTTGTCGGCCGCCTCGAAATACAGCACCTCGTCGATCGGCACCATGCGCACGGTGCTGCCGCCCGCGTCGCTGGCTGCAACCATGCGCAGCGGGGCGGCGGCCGGTGGCTGCGCGCCGCCCGACGCGGCCGCAAGCACCTGGCGCCACTGGGCAAGGGTTTGCTCCAGCATTTCGTCAGCTGCGGCCAGGGCCGGTTTCGACGGCTGCTGCGCGGTCAAGGCCTGCTGCAGCCGCAGCACGGTCTTACGCAGGCGTTCGGGCTGAACCGGCTTGAGCACGTAGTCGATGGCTTGGGTTTCAAAGGCGCGGGCGGCGTATTCGTCGTAGGCGGTCACGAATACGAGCTGCGGCATGGGCGCCTCGTCGGTCGGCCAGCTGTCGGCCAGTTCGGCGGCAGCGCCCAGGCCATCGAGGCCCGGCATGCGAATGTCGAAAAACAGCACCTGCGGCAGCAGGCGGAGCGCCTCGCGGACGGCGCCGCGGCCGTCGCCGATGGTTGCAAGCACCTGCAGTTCGGGCCATGCAGCGGCCAGTTCGGCCTTGAGCGCCTGGGCAAGCAGGGGCTCGTCTTCGGCAATGAGGGCGGTGGGGTTCATGCGCGTGGGGGCAAGGGAAAACTGATGATGGTGCGGGTACCGCCCCCGGGCTCGGCAGCAAGGCTCATTTGGCCCTGGTCGCCATACACGGAGGCGAGTCGTTCACGGACCTGCGCTAGCCCGAAGCCGGTGCCTTCGGCAGCAGGCCGGTCCGCATCGAGGCCAATGCCGGTGTCGCTCACCTCGATGACCAGCCGGCCGGCGTCCTGGTGCGCCCGCACGGCGACGCGCCCACCTTCGACCTTGGGTTCGAGTCCATGGCGGATGCTGTTTTCCACCAGCGGCTGCAGCAGCAGCGGCGGCACGGGCGTGTCGCGCAGATCCTCCGGCAGGTCGAGCGTGTAGCGCAAGCGCTCGCCCATGCGCACGGACATCAGCTCGAGGTAGTCGGCCAGCCGTTCGAATTCCGCCGAAAGCGGATGCGCCAGCGCGCGCGAGCCGCTGAGGGTCATGCGCAGGTAGTTGTTGAGCCGGTCGAGCATGGCAATGGCACGGGGCGGATCGGTTGCGATCAGCACGCGCAGGTTGGCCAGTGTGTTGAACAGCATGTGCGGCTCGAGCTGGGTTTCGAGCAGCTTGAGCCGCGCTTCGGTCGCATTGCGCTGCGCAAGTTCGATCTGGCGGCGCATGTGCTTGGTACGGCCGAGGCTGTAGAAGAAAAAGCACATGCAAACCGTGGCCGTCAGCGTGATGATGATGGTGGTCGCAAGCTTGCGCTGTGTGAAGCTGCGAAAGTCGAGCAGTGGCTGGTTCGTCCATGCATCGCCGATGGCATTGCCTCCCAGAAAGCCGACCGCCACACCGCCCGCTATCAGCAGATAACCCCAAGGGCCGGACGGCCACAGAATTTCCTGGTGGCCGCTGATCAGCAGCCGGCCCACGTCGATGAAGAGCCAGCTGATCAGCCCGATGGAGAGCGAATACACCATCTGCGCACCCCACTCCCCGTGCTGCGTGATGGCCAGCGCGGCGGCAATGAAGCAGCAGAAGACGACGGTGATCAGGCCATGCCGAAGCATGCCCCGTACGTTCTCCGCACGGAAGCGAGGGAGCGCGTCAACACTCATCGGTGCACCCTAGGGCGTTGCGCTCCGCTCATCCGCGCTCCCCAGAGCGCAGCGCGCGCCGTTCGCGCTCCACCAGCCGGTCGTAGAAGTTGCCGCCAGGCGCAACGAACCAGATCACGGCGCCGTGGATGAGCAGGCCCAGGCCCCAGCCCATGAGCGGATACACCGCCCAGCTATGGCCGCGCGATGCGGAGAGCGCCACCAGCCCGAGGTTGACCAGAACGTAGACGAAGGCATGGATGTACCAGCCCATCTTGGCACCGGCCCGGCGGCGGGCAAGTCGCTCGACGTCGGAGTGAGAGGGGTTCGAATTGGATGCAGCGGTATTCATGACAGCTCCTTCAATTGGACAGGAATGAGATCGGTGGCGGCGGGCAATGGTGGCGGCGGCCGCAGAGCTGCCCGCTCGCGCAGTTCCTCGGTCGTTTCGCCCGGCCCGTCGGGCCGCCAGCCCGGCGGCATGACAAGGTAGCCGACGAAAGCCCGCGCCGAGCGTGACGCACGGAGGTCGCGCAGCAGTGCGCGCCAATGGGTGAATTCGATTTCGAAGATGTTGTTGGACTCCATCGGCTTCACCAGCCCATAGCGGCAGGGAAGATCGGCGCGCTCCGGAATATAGGTGCCGAACAGGCGATCGAAGACGATCAGCACGCCGCCGTAGTTGCCGTCCAGGTATTCCAGGTTCGAGGCGTGGTGCACGCGGTGGGCCGACGGCGTGTTGAGCACCCATTCCAGCGGCCCCAGCTTCGGAATCCAGGTGGCGTGAATCCAGAACTGGTACAGAAGGTTCAGCGTGAGCATCAGCAAAATCACCTTCGGCGGCATGCCCAGCAGCGGCGCGAGCATGAAGAAAGCGAGCGTGCCGGTGAGCCGGCCCGTCCAGCCGAAGCGGTAGGCGGCCGACAGGTTCAGCTGGTTCGGCGAATGATGGATGGCATGCGTGCACCAGAACCAGCGCACACGGTGCGCGGCGCGGTGGTACCAGTAGTAGCAGAACTCCTGGCCGATGAAGCAGGCGACCCAGCCGCTCCAGTGGCCCATGGGCAGCGTGAAGAGGCGGTGGTTCCAGAACCAGTCCATGGCGCCGCTCCAGAAGGCCATCGGGAGCAGCCAGCGCAGCGGGTATTCGCGCACCAGAAAATCGACCACGGAAACGCCGGCAGCCTTCCAGTCGTAGCTGCTCCAGCCGTTGCGCCACGACAGCACCAGCGCCTCGGCAATGGAAGCGGCGAGCACCACCGTGACGGCAATCTGGAGGATCAGCAAGAGCACGGTCATGGTGGTTCCTGGAATGTGCGCCGGCAGGATCTTAGGCCGCGCGGGCTGCCACGGCCATGGCGTCGGTACGGATGGCCAGCTTCCAGAGCCTGACGGCCCGCGCCGCAAAAATGCCGCTGAAGGCGCCGTAAAGCATGGGGACGGCCACGGAGAAGCTGGCCTGCTGGCGCAGTTCGGGGTGCATGGCCAAGGCCACGCCCACCACGTACTTTGTGAAGAAGATGCCCATCATCAGCACCAGCGGTATCGCGCTGCCAGCCAAATGGAACTCGCGTGCGGCCCGGTCGTAGCGCGTGCTGGCGGGCAGGGGCTGCTGCACGACCACCAGCACCAACGCGGCGGCCGCCACGGCCCAGCCAAGCAGGGCGCCGGGCGAATCTCCAAAGGCAGAGATCACGCCGGCCAGCGACAGCCCGGTCATGGCAATCGGCATCACCGTCACCTTGGCCAGGCTGATACTGCCGGACATCAGCTGCTTGCAGCCCAGCCACACGAGCAGCACGAAAACGGCGAAGACCCACTTCGGGGTGTGAAGAATGATTTGCAGCAGCATGGTGTTTCTCCAACAAGAGGTGATTCGATGGGGTGGACTGTGCCGGCGCTCCCACACAGCCGCCACGGGTCTGCGACGAAATGCGGGCTTGCGGCGCCAAGCGCAGGGGATTGGCGCGAAACGGGCCGTTCGCCGCAGCTTTACCGGCGCTTTACGGTTCATAAGACAGGCGCGCTACGATGCAGCGCTCCACTAGCGGCCGTACTTGCGCACTGCCACATCACACATGGAATCTCCGAACTCCGAGCCTTCTTCCGGCGATTCGCCTGCTGTTCAACCGGCAACACAACCTTCCTCGTCTCCGCCGCCCCGGCCGCCCTCGCGCCGCAAGCTCTGGCTCGGCAGCCTGATCGCGCTGCTGTTGCTGCTCGCGCTGGGAGGCGGCGCCTGGTATCTCATCAACCGCAAGACCAGCCCCACAGGCGGCCCGGGCTTCGGCGGTGCGACCGTCACGGTCGGCCATGCGGCGGCGCGCGAAATCGAGCTTCCGGTCACCATCGATGCGCTAGGCACGGTCACGCCGTTGGCAACGATCACGCTCAAGGCGCAGGTGGGCGGCGTGCTGACCGAGGTTCTCTTTACCGAAGGGCAGACCGTTGCCAAGAACCAACTGCTCGCGCGCATCGATCCCCGGCCCTACGAGCAGGCGCTGATGCAGGCTCGCGGCACCCGCCAGCGCGACGAGGCGCAGCTCGAGGCCGCGCGCGTCACGCTGGCGCGCTACCGCACGCTGCTGGGGCAGGATTCCATCGCGCGGCAAGACGTCGACACCCAGGCCGCGCTGGTCCGCCAGCTCGAAGGCACGGTCACCACCGACCTGGCCGCCGAGGCCGCCGCCAAGCTGAACCTCGACTACACCCGCATCACTTCGCCGGTGGCCGGCCGCATCGGCCTGCGTGCCGTGGACGCGGGCAACACCGTCACGGCCAATGCGACCACGGGCATTGCGGTCATCACGCAGATGAACCCGATCGACGTGCAGTTCTCGGTGCCGCAAGACCGGGTGCCTGATATCCAGGCACAGCTCGCCAAGGGTGAGCCGCTGTCGGTCACCGCGTTCGACCGCACCCGCGCGGTAACGCTCGACATCGGGACTTTCTCCACGCTCGACAACCTGGTCGACACCACCACCGGCACGGTGAAGGCCAAGGCCCGCTTCGGCAATGCAGAGACCACGTTGTTCCCGAGCCAGTTCGTCAATGTGCAGATGCTGCTGCGCAAGGTGCGGGCGGTGGTGGTTCCCGTGACGGCCGTACGCACGGGCCCCAATGGCGACTATGTCTACGTGATCGACGAAGACCGCAAGGTGTCGACGCGGCCGGTGAAGCGCGGCGAGGCCAATGCCGAGGTGGTGGCCATCACCTCGGGCCTGCGTGTCGGCGAGAACGTGGTGACCGAAGGCGGCGACCGCATCAAGGACGGGTCGGCCGTGCAGCTGCAGGGCGACCGGCCCGCGGCAGGTCCGCGCGGCGGTGCTTCCGGCCCGCGCGGTGCGGCTTCGGGTCCGCGCGGCGCACGCGGCGAGCGTGGAGAACGCGGCGAAGGCGGTGGAGAGCGGCGGCGCCAGCGCCCGCCGCAATGACGAGCAACCACAACACCACACGGAAACAGCGAGCGCGTCCGCGATGAGCCCCTCCCGCCCTTTTATCGAACGGCCGGTGGCCACGGCGCTGCTGATGGTGGCCATCGTGCTGGCCGGCCTCGTCGGCCTGCGGCTGCTGCCGCTGGCCGCGCTGCCGCAGGTCGACTACCCGACCATCCAGGTGCAGACGCTCTACCCCGGCGGCAGCCCCGAGGTCATGGGCCGCACCGTGACGGCCCCGCTCGAGCGCCAGTTCGGCCAGATGGCGGGCCTCAACCGCATGAGCTCGGTGAGCTCGGCGGGCGTCTCCATCGTCACCCTGCAGTTCGCCCTCGACCAGACGCTGGACGTGGCCGAGCAGCAGGTGCAGGCCGCCATCAACGCGGGCAGCTCGCTGCTGCCGGCCGACTTGCCGGCGCCGCCCGTGTACGCCAAGGTGAACCCGGCCGACGCGCCCATCCTGACTTTGGCCGTGAGCTCCGAGACCATGCCGCTTACCGAGGTGCAGAACCTCGTGAACACGCGGCTCGCGCAGAAGATCAGCCAGGTCAGCGGCGTGGGGCTGGTGTCGCTTTCGGGCGGGCAGCGCCCGGCCGTGCGCATCCAGGCCGACACCAACGCGCTCGCGTCGGTGGGCATTGGCCTTGACACGCTGCGCAGCGCCATCACCGCGGCCAACGCCAACAGCGCCAAGGGCAGCTTCGACGGCCCGCGGCGGGCCTACACCATCAACGCCAACGACCAGCTCGTGACGGCGGACGACTACAAGAACCTCATCGTCGCGTGGAAAAACGGCGCACCGGTGCGGATGACCGACGTGGCGCGCGTGGTCGACGGCGCCGAGAACACGCAGCTGGGGGCCTGGGCCGCACTGCGTGCCGGCGAGCAGCCGGCCACGCTCTATCCGGCCATCATCCTGAATGTGCAGCGCCAGCCGGGCGCGAACGTCATTGGCACGGTCGACGCCATCAAGAAGCAGTTGCCCGAACTGCAGGCCTCGCTCCCGGGCTCGCTCAAGGTCGAGGTGCTGAGCGACCGTACCACCGGCATCCGCGCTTCGGTTTCGCACGTGCAGCTCGAACTCGGGCTGGCCGTGGTGATGGTGGTGCTGGTGATCTTCTTCTTCCTGCACAGCGTGCGCGCCACGATCATCGCGAGCCTGGCGGTGCCGATCTCGCTCATCGGCACCTGCGGGCTGATGTACCTGCTCGGCTACAGCCTCAACAACCTGAGCCTGATGGCGCTGACCATTGCCACGGGCTTCGTGGTGGACGATGCGATTGTGATGATCGAGAACATTGCGCGCTACCTGGAAGAGGGCGAGCCGCCGTTCAAGGCTGCGCTCAAGGGTGCCACGCAGATTGGCTTCACCATCATCTCGCTCACGGTGTCGCTCATCGCAGTGCTCATTCCGCTGCTGTTCATGGGCGACGTGGTGGGTCGGCTGTTCCGCGAGTTTGCCGTCACGCTGGCCATCACCATCCTGATTTCCGCCGTGGTGTCGCTCACGCTGGTGCCAATGATGTCGGCGCGCTGGCTCAAACCGCAGGCCGAAGAGGGCGGACGCTTCGGTGCCAGCGTTCAGCGCTTCTTCGACCGCGTGATTTCTCGCTACGACGTGTGGCTGCAATGGGTGTTGCGCCATCAGCCGCTGACGCTCATCGTCGCGGTGGCCACGCTGGCACTCACGGTGCTGCTCTACGTGGTGATTCCGAAGGGCCTGTTTCCGACGCAGGACACCGGGCAGCTGCAGGCGCGCATCGAGGCGTCGCAGGATGTGTCGTACACGCGCATGGCCGAGCTGCAGCAGCAAGCCGCCAAGGCTATCCTGGCCGACCCCGAAGTGGCCAGCGTGAGCTCGGTGGTGGGCGTAGACGCCGCCAACAACACGGCGCTCAACACTGGCAGCATGCTCATCAACATGCGCGCTGACCGCGGCAACCAGGAAGCCACCATGCAGCGCCTGCGCGAGCGGGTGCGTGCCGTGGCCGGCGTCACGTTGTACTTGCAGCCGACGCAAGACTTGACCATCGACGCCGAAACCGGCCCGACCGAATTCCGCGTCTCGCTCGAAGGGGTGGACACCAAGACCGTCGATACCTGGGCGCAGAAGCTGGTGGAACGCCTTCGCTCCGAACCGCTGGTGCGCAATCCCACCACCACGGCGGGTGCGCAGGGCTTGGCAGCTTACGTGGACATCGACCGCAACACGGCCTCGCGCCTCTCCGTCACGGCCAGCTCGGTGGACGACACGCTCTACAGCGCCTTCGGCCAGCGCATAGTCTCCACCATCTTCACCGAAACCAACCAGTACCGGGTGATCCTGGAAGCGCAGCGCGAAGCCCTGGCTTCGCCGCAATTGCTGGGCAACCTGCAGTTGCGCACCGGCAGCGGCGGCGCCACCACGCTGTCGTCGTTTGCCACCGTGCGCGAGCAGCCGGCGCCGCTGCAGGTGACGCACGTGGCGCAGTACCCGGCGGCCACCGTGGGCTTTGACACGGCGGAGAACGTGGCGCTCGGAAAATCGGTGGCGGCCATTCGCGCGGCGGCCAAGGAAATCGGCATGCCGTCGAGCATGACCATGACCTTCCTGGGTGCGGCGGGCGCTTACGAAAAGTCGCTGTCCAACCAGCTGTGGCTCATCCTTGCGGCGGTGGTGTGCGTGTACATCGTGCTGGGCGTTCTGTATGAGAGCTACATCCATCCGCTGACGATTCTTTCGACGCTGCCTTCGGCCGGCGTGGGCGCGCTGCTCGCGCTCATGGTCACCGGCAACGACCTGGGCGTGATCGGCATCATCGGCATCATCCTCTTGATCGGCATCGTGAAGAAAAACGCGATCATGATGATCGACTTTGCCATCGACGCCGAGCGGCGCGAAGGCAAGTCGCCGCAGGAGGCCATTCACCAGGCGGCGCTGCTGCGCTTCAGGCCCATTTTGATGACCACGCTGGCGGCGCTTTTCGCGGCGCTGCCGCTGATGTTCGGCTGGGGCGAGGGCGCCGAGCTGCGCCGGCCGCTGGGCCTGGCGATCTTCGGGGGGCTGGTGGTGAGCCAGGTGCTCACGCTATTCACCACACCGGTGGTGTACCTGGCCTTCGACCGCATGGGCCGCCGGTTCGGACGCAAGCGGGAGGTTGTGGCCGAATGAACCTCTCCAGGCCTTTCGTCGAACGCCCGATCGCCACGGTCCTCTTGACCGTCGGCATCGCGTTGGCCGGGATCGCCGGGTTCTTCGTGCTGCCTGTGTCTCCGTTGCCGCAGGTCGACTTTCCCACCATCTCGGTGACGGCCAGCCTCTCGGGCGCGAGCCCGAGCACCATGGCATCGAGCGTGGCCACGCCGCTGGAGCGGCGGCTGGGCGTGATTGCGGGGGTCAACGAGCTCACCTCGACCAGCTCGAACGGCTCGACCCGCATCAGCCTCCAGTTCGACCTCAAGCGCAACATCGACAGCGCCGCGCGCGAGGTGCAGGCGGCCATCAACGCGGCGCGGGCCGATCTGCCGGCCACTTTGCGCAGCAACCCGACCTACCGCAAGCGCAATCCGACGGCCGCGCCCATCGCGATCCTGGCGCTCACGTCCAAGACGCGCACGCCGGGCCAGATCTACGAGGCCGTGTCCAACATCGTGAGCCAGAAGGTCTCGCAGGTGGAGGGCGTGGGCGAAGTCGAGATCGGCGGCGGCTCGCTGCCGGCAGTGCGGGTGGAGCTCGAGCCCTTTTCGCTCAACCGCTACGGCATCAGCAGCGAAGACGTGCGCGCCGCCATCCAGGCCAACAACGCCAACCGTCCCAAGGGCGCGATCGAGAACGACGAGCGCCGGCTGCAGATCTACACGCCCTCGCCGGGCCGCCATGCCGTGGAGTACCGCGACATGGTGATCGCATGGCGCAACGGCGCGGCCGTGCGGCTGGGCGACGTCGCGCGGGTGATCGACAGCGTGGAGAACACGCGCACCCTGGGTCTCTTCAACGGCCAGCCGGCGGTGGTCGTGCTGGTCACGCAGGAGCCCGGCGCCAACATCATCCAGACGGTGGACGGCCTGCGCGAGCTGTTGCCCGAATTACGGGCGCAGCTGCCGCAGGACATCGAGGTGCAGGTGGCCTCCGACCGCACCAACTCCATCCGCGCCTCGCTGCGCGAGATCGAGGCTACGCTGATGATCTCCATCGCGCTGGTGGTGCTGGTGGTGGGCCTCTTCCTGCGCCGTGCGCGTGCCACCATCATTCCGGCCGTGGCCACGGTGGTGTCGCTGCTCGGCACCTTCGGCGTGATGCACCTGCTGGGCTACAGCCTGAACAACCTGAGCCTGATGGCGCTGACGGTGGCCACCGGCTTCGTGGTGGACGACGCCATCGTGGTGCTCGAGAACACCAGCCGCCACATCGAGGCCGGCGTGGACCGCATCGAGGCGGCCCTGCGCGGCGCGCGCGAGGTGGGCTTCACCGTGCTGTCGATCAGCCTGTCGCTGGTGGCGGTGTTCATTCCGCTGCTGTTCATGGACGGGCAGATCGGCCGCCTGTTCCGCGAATTCGCGGTCACGCTGTCGGTGGCGGTGCTGATCTCTCTGGTGATCTCGCTCACCACCACGCCCATGCTGTGCGCCATGCTGCTGCGGGCCGAGCAGCCCGATGCCAAGCCGCCGGGGCGCCTGGCGCGCATGGCGGAAGGCGTCTACCAGTGGAGCCTGCGCACCTATGCCCACAGCCTCGACTGGGCGCTCGCGAGCAAGGCCGTGGTCATGGTGGTGCTGCTGGCAGTCATCGGACTCAACGTGTACCTGTTCTCCGCGATTCCCAAGGGCTACTTTCCCGAGCAGGACAACGGCCAGCTCAATGCCGGCTTGCGCGCGGACCAGAGCATTTCATCCGTGGCACTGAGCGAAAAACTGCGCCAGGCGGTCGACATCATTCACAAGGACCCGGCGGTCGACACCGTGGTGGGCTTCGCGGGCGGCAGCCGCTCGGGCGGCGGCTTCATGTTCGTCAACCTCAAGCCGATGTCGCAGCGCACCGAAAAGACCGCGGCGGTCGTCAACCGGCTGCGGCCGCAGCTCAACCAGCTGACCGGCCTGCGCGTGTTCCTGAGCCCGGTGCAAGACTTGCGCATGGGCGGGCGTTCGAGCAACTCCACCTACCAGTACACGCTGAAGGGCGACAACCTGGCCGATCTGCGTACCTGGACCGCCAAGCTGGCCGACCGGCTGCGCCAGGAAACGGCGCTGACCGATGTCGACAGCGACCAGGCGGACAACGGCGTGGAGACCTACGTCGACGTCAACCGCGAAAGCGCCGCGCGGCTCGGCGTGACGTCGAGCGCAGTCGACAACGCGCTCTACAACGCCTACGGGCAGCGCTCGGTCGCCACCATCTACGACGAGCTCAACCAGTATTCGGTGATCATGGAATGGGCCCCACGCTACCAGCGCGCGCCCGTGGTGCTGAAGGACCTGTACGTACCCTCGACGCTCACCACCAGCACCACCGCAAGCGGCGCCACCGTCGTGAGTTCGCTCGCCAACACCACCGACGCGACCACCGGCACCTCGACCACCACGTCGGCCAACCCGGCGCTGCGTACCGCGTCAACTGGCCAGGCGCTGGCTGCGAACACCACGCTGATGGTGCCGCTCTCGGCCATTGCCAAGGTCAGCGAGCGCGCGGTGCCGAGCTCCATTGACCACCAGGACACGGAGCTTTCGAGCACCGTGTCTTTCAACCTGGATGAGGGCGTCACGCTGCAGGATGCGCGGCGCATCGTCGCGCAAGCCGAGGCCGACATTGCCATGCCCGTGAACGTGCGCGGCAGCTTCCAGGGCACGGCGCTGGCGGCGCAGCAATCTCAGGGTCAGCAGTTGGCGCTCATCCTGGCGGCGATCGTCGTCATCTACATCGTGCTGGGCATCCTCTACGAAAGCCTGATTCACCCGATCACGGTGCTGACCACGCTGCCTTCGGCGGGCGTGGGCGCGGTGCTCGCGCTGCTGCTGTTCCGCATGGATTTTTCGATCATTGCGCTGATCGGGCTCTTCCTCCTGATCGGCATCGTCAAGAAAAACGCGATTCTGATCATCGACTTCGCGCTCGAGGCCGAGCGCGCGCGCGGCATCTCGGCCGTGGAAGCGGTGCGCGAGGCCTGCCTGCTGCGTTTCCGGCCGATTCTCATGACCACGCTGGCCGCCGCGCTGGGCGCGCTGCCGCTGGCCATCGGCTTCGGCCAGGGCGCCGAGCTGCGCCAGCCGCTGGGCGTGGCGATCATCGGCGGCCTGGTGGCGAGCCAGCTGCTCACCCTGCTGACCACGCCGGTGGTCTACGTGCTGCTCGACAAGCTGCGCCGGCGCTCCGGCAACGAGCGGCACCTGAGCCGCGCCGCGGGCTCGCCTGTATGAAACCCACCCCCGTCCCTCGCTCACTTCGTGTAGCTCGACTCCCCCTCAAGGGGGCAACACCGGCGGCCCGGCAAAGCCGGTTCCGCGGTGTTCCCGGCCTCCGAGAAAATGAATCCATTGCCATGACACATCGCACCCGCATCCCTTCGCTGTCCGCGCTCGCCTTCGCGGCCATGGTGGCCGGCTGCGCCGTAGGCCCTGCATACCAGGTGCCAAGCTCGGCCATGCCCGCCGGGTGGAAGGAGCAGAAGACCGCCGAGGGCTGGCTGCCCGCGGCCCCGGCCGATGCGCTCGACCGCGGCGACTGGTGGAAGCTCTTCGGCGATGCCACGCTCGACGAGCTGGCCGCCAGGGTGCAGGTGTCGAACCAGAACATTGCCGCGGCCGTGGCCAACTACGCGCAGGCGCAGGCCCTGGTGCGGGGAGAGCGCGCCGCGCTGTTTCCCACGGTTTCGCTCGATGGCAGCGGCCGGCGAAGCGGCAACATCGGCGGCAGCAGCAATGCGTCCAACGCCTTTTCCGCCACGTTGGGGGTCGACTGGGCACCCGACGTGTGGGGCCGGCTGCGGCAGGCCGTGACCAGCGCACAGGCGAATGCACAGGCCAGCGAGGCCGACCTGGCGTCGGCGCGCCTGTCGGCCATCGGCGACCTGGCCACCAATTATTTTTCGCTGCGCGAAGCCGACGCCGAGATCGTGCTGCTCGACCAGACCATCGAGGGCTACCAGCGCGCCTTCGAGATCACGAGCAACCGCTACAAGGCCGGCATTGCGGCCCAGACCGACGTGCTGCAGGCGCAGACCCAACTGGTGACCGCGCAGGCCGAGCGCGTGGGCCTGCAGCGCACCCGCACCACGCTGGAGCACGCCATTGCCATGCTGGTGGGCGTGGCGCCTGCCGACTTCAGCCTGCCGGCCGCGCAGTGGACACCGACCGTGCCCGGCATCCCCACCGGCGTGCCTTCCACGCTGCTGCAGCGCCGGCCCGACATTGCCGCAGCGGAGCGCGCGGTGGCAGCGGCCAATGCGCAGATCGGCATTGCGCGGTCGGCGTACTTCCCGAACTTCGGGCTCAGCGCGTCGGTGGGCAGCAGCGCGAGCCGCGTGAAAGACCTGTTCAACGCATCCAACACGCTGTGGGCGCTCGGCCTCTCGGTGGCGCAGGTGGTGTTCGATGCGGGCGCCATCGGCGCAAGCGTCGACTCGGCCAAGGCAGCCCACGATGCCAGCGTGGCACGCTACCGGCAGGCTGTTCTCACGGCGTTCCAGGCGGTGGAAGACCAGTTGACGGCAGGCGCCGCGCTCGCGCAGCAGGAGGGCCTGCGGCGCGAGGCTTCGGCCGCCGCCGACAAGACCGAGCAGCAACTGCTCAATCGCTACCGCGCGGCCCAGGTCAGCTACACCGAGGTGGTCACGGCGCAGGCAGCCGCCCTCAGCGCGCGGCGCACGCTGGTGCAGCTGCAGGTGAATCGCCAGACCGCCGCAGTGGCGCTCATTCAGGCCCTTGGCGGCGGCTGGCAACAGCCCATCCCTCTCCGCTAAGCGGAGCGGACTGGCTGTGCGCGAGATGGGCGTCTGCCCATCTCCTCAGCCCCGGCGCGAGTTGCGCGCGGAGCCGTTCTTCCTTCACGCCGCGATAACGGTCATGCGCTCAGTGCGCGTGACGGTCCATCGACCCGCCGAGGTAGTCCTTGTCGGTCACCAGCACCCAGAGCGCAAGCACCAGGATTGCCGCCGCCACGAGCACCGCATTCACCATCGCTTTCTCGACGGTGGCAAAGCCGAGCACCCAGGGCGAGACGGCCAACCAGATGGCGATGGCGCCTTCTGTCCACTCTTCCCAGGCACGCGGTACCAGGGTCGCCCCTAGCGCCACCGCGCCGAGCACGATGCCTGTCGCCACTGCGCTCCACATCGCGTAAGTGACGTCCTGGAACCCCAGGACCCAAGGCGAGATGATCAGCCACGCACCGAGCGCGACGCTGACTGGGTCTTGCCAATGTTTCACCTGCTTCATGGTCATTACCTCCTGTCGCGACACACAGCCGCGACAGTCGTTCGACTGAACCTTGGCGCCGGGGTTCCGGGATGCGGCGCCGCAGCATCCGATTCGAGGCGGCGTTCTAATTTTTTCGCGGCATCGGCGGCAACAGGTAGGCGCCCGATTCGAACAGCTGCGCCTCGGCCTGATCGATGCGCCGGATTACCGGCTTACCTGCGCGGCTTGCGAGCAGTTCGACCAGCGCCTCGGTCACGGCAACCCCCGCCGCCACCGAGGGAAAGAATGAGGGGCTGTTGATCGTGAAAAGCAGCGTTTCGTCCGCCAGCAGCGACAGCGGCGACGTCACGCTGTCGGTGATGGCCACGATGCGGCAACCGGCCGCCTTGGCCGCCTCTGCCACCTGAAGCGCCTCGCGCGAGTAGGGCATGAAGCTGGCCACCACCAGTGCATCGCCCTTGGCAAAGGCGCGCTGCTGCATTTCGAGCGAGCCGCCCTGGCCGTCGACCAGGTGCACGCTGGCGCGGAAGAGCCGATACACGTAGACGAACGAGAACGCGATCGGAAAGCACGCCCTGAAACCCGCCGCATGCACGGCCGGCGCCTTCTCGATCAGCGCACAGGCCTTTTGCAGCGCCTGCTCGCTCTGCTGGTGCGTGGCCTCGAGGTTGCGGCGCTGCACCTCGAACATCTCGGCCGTCAGGCTTCGGTCCTGCGCGCGGCCGATGAGTTGCTTGGCCCGCCCGCCATAGGTTTCGCTGCCCAGGCCCATGTCGCCGGCAAAGGCTTCCTTGAGTTGCGGCCAGCCCGCATAGCCCAGGTGCTGCGCAAAACGCACCAGCGTGGCGGGCGTGCTCTGCGCGCGCGTGCCCACGTTGCGCATCGATGCGGTCACCACCTCGTTGGGATGGTCGAGCACGTAGCGCGCAACCTGCTGCAGGGCCGGGCTCAACTCGTTGAAACGCTGGCGGATCTGTTCTTTGGCGCCCATGGCGGTGTCTCTTTTCTGGCGGTCGTTGGAACGAATGTACCGGACATGGAACGATGGAACAGTTGACGGAACAAATGTTCCAAATAATAATCCGGCGGAAACGTTGGTTCCAAACACGCATCCGCCATCCACTGCCGCCCAGCCGCCATGACGCACGTCTTCCATCGCCACCTTCGCCACACTCCCCCCGTTGCCGCCGGCTCCGGCGGCATGTTCATCCGCGACGCCGAAGGCCGCGAATACCTCGACGCATCCGGCGGCGCGGCCGTGTCGTCGCTCGGCCATGCGCACCCCGAGGTGCTGGCCGCCATGCACGCGCAGATCGACAAGCTGGCCTACGCGCACACCAGCTTCTTCACGAGCGAAGTGGCCGAGCAATTGGCCGACGAGCTGATCGCTTCCGCCCCTGAGGGCATGAGCCATGCGTACCTGGTGAGTGGCGGGTCCGAAGCGGTCGAGGCGGCGCTCAAGATGGCGCGGCAATATTTCGTCGAGATCGGCCAGCCGCGGCGCACGCACTTCATCGCGCGCCGCCAGAGTTATCACGGCAACACGCTGGGCGCACTGGCCGTGGGCGGCAATGCATGGCGGCGCGAGCCATTCGCGCCCATCCTCGTGCCGGCCACGCATGTGGCGCCGTGCTACCCCTATCGCGAGCAGCGGGCCGATGAAAGCGCCGAGCAATACGGCCTGCGCCTTGCGGCCGAACTCGAAGCTGCCATCCTGGCGCAAGGCGCCGATCGCGTCATCGCCTTCGTGGCCGAAACGGTGGGCGGCGCCACGGCCGGCGTGCTCACGCCCGTGGCGGGCTACTTCAAGGCCGTGCGCGCGGTGTGCGACAAATACGGCGTGCTGCTGATCCTGGACGAGGTGATGTGCGGCATGGGGCGCACCGGCACGCTGCACGCCTGCGAACAAGAGGGCGTGGTGCCCGACCTGATGACCATCGCCAAGGGCCTGGGCGGCGGTTACCAGCCGATCGGCGCGGTGCTGGCGCAGGGCAAGGTCGTCGAGGCCATGTCGAAGGGCAGCGGCTTCTTCCAGCATGGCCATACCTACCTCGGCCATCCGATGGCCTGCGCGGCGGCGCTCGCGGTGCAGCAGGTGATCCGGCGCGACGGCCTGGTCGCCAAGGTGCGCGAAGACGGCGCGGCTTTCGGCGCCATGCTGTCCGATGCGCTCGGCAGCCACGCGCACGTGGGCGACATCCGCGGCCGCGGCTTCTTCTGGGGCATTGAGCTGGTGGCCGACCGCGCGAGCAAGGCGCCGTTCGATCCGGCCATGCGGGTCAACGCAGCCATCAAGAAGGACGTCATGGCGCGCGGCCTGCTGTGCTACCCCTTCGGCGGCACGGTCGATGGCCGGCAGGGCGACCACGTGCTGCTGGCGCCGCCGTTCATCGCAACGCGGCAAGACCTGCGGGAAATCGCCGCCCGCCTCGCTGCTTCGATCGACGCGGTGACGAGTGCCGCCGCCCGCTGATCACTTTCGATCTTCTTTCGCCGTTTTCTTCAACCGCCGTTCCCGAGGAGCGCTTCCATGCCCAAGCGTCGTCTGCCGATTCCCTTCGGTGCTGCCGCTCTCGCGGTAGCCTTCGCCCTGTTGTTGCCGCACACGGCCGCACAGTCCCAGGACAACAACGACACGCTCGCCAAGATCAAGGCAAGCGGCGCCATCACCTTCGGCTACCGCGAGTCGTCGTTCGGCTTCTCGTACCTCGATGGCAACCTGAAGCCCGTGGGCTACAGCATCGAGATCTGCAACCGCATCGTCGAAGCGGTGAAGAGCGAGCTCAAGCTGCCGGCGATCGAGATCAAGTACCAGGCCGTGACCTCGGCCAACCGCATTCCGCTGGTGCAGAACGGCACGGTCGACATCGAGTGCGGCTCCACCACCAACCTGGTCGAGCGCCAGAAGCAGGTGGCGTTTTCGCCCGACATCTTCCGCTACAACGTGCGCATGCTGGTCAAGGCCGATTCGGGCATCAGGAGCATTGCCGACCTGCAGGGCAAGACGGTGGTCACCACCACCGGCACCACCTCGTTCCGCCTGCTGCGCGAAGCCGACAAGGGCCGCAATCTCGAGGTGAACAACCTCGGCGGCAAGGACCACAGCGACTCGTTCCTGCTGGTGGAAAGCGGAAGGGCGCAGGCCTTCGTGCTCGACGACATCCTGCTGGCCGGGCAGATCGCGAATGCGCGCAACCCGAAGGACTTCATCATCACCGGTGAGAGCCTGCGCACCGAGAACCAGTCGCTCATGTTCCGCAAGGACGACCCGGCCTTCAAGGCGCTGGTGGACCGCGTGGTGTCGGGCATGATGAAGTCCGGCGAGATGGAGAAGCTCTACGGCAAGTGGTTCATGTCGCCAATTCCGCCCAAGGGCATCAACATCAACTACCCGCTCAACGCCGAGACGAAAGAGGCTTTCGCCAATCCGTCTTCGAAGGGCATCTGACCGCCGTTCCCTCATGACCCGCATCGCACTGATCCACGCGCTTTCGCATTCGGTCGCGCCCATCAACGCCGCTTTCGAACGCGACTGGCCCGAAGCCGTGCGCATGAACCTGCTGGACGATAGCCTGTCGGCCGATCTTGCGCGCGGTGGGCGCGGCCTCGACGCCGCCATGCACGAGCGATTCCAGCGGCTCGCGCAGTACGCGGTCGACACTGGTGCAGAGGGCATTCTCTTCACCTGTTCGGCCTTCGGGCCCTGCATCGAGGCAGTGGCGCGGCGGCATGCGGGCATTCCGGTGCTCAAGCCCAACGAGGCCATGGTCGCTGAAGCTGCGCAAGGGCAGGGCAAGCTCGGCCTCATCGCGACTTTCGCGGCCACGCTGGTGTCGATGCCGCCAGAATTTCCAACGGGCATTGAACTCGAACCCGCGCTGGCCGAAGGCGCACTCGATGCATTGAATGCCGGCGACACGGAGCGGCACGATGCGTTGATCGCTGCGCAGGCCGTGACGCTGCGCGAGCGCGGCTGCACGCGCATTGCGCTCGCGCAGTTCAGCATGGCGCGCGCACGCGACGCCTGCATGCAGGCGAGCGGCCTGCCCGTGCTCACCACGGTCGACAGCGCGGTGCGGGCCTTGCGGCTGCGCGCCGGTCAAGTCCTTCGATAAGGCCCCCAACGGCCGGGGGGCAGCTGAACCTGGCCTGACTCGATGCCTCGCCATAATTGACGCTCTTTAAAGGAGTAAGCGTGGACATCGTTTTGCTGGTGAAGGCCGCCGTCATGGGCGTCGTCGAGGGGTTGACCGAGTTTCTGCCCATCTCGTCGACCGGACATCTGATTCTTGCAGGCTCGTTGCTCGGCTTCGACGACGCCAAGGCCAAGGTGTTCGACATTGCCATTCAGACCGGTGCGATCTTCGCGGTGATCCTGGTGTACTGGCAGAAGATCCATTCCACGGTGGTTGCGTTGCCGCGGCAAGCGAAGGCAAGGCGTCTTGCGCTCAATGTGATCATCGGCTTCATCCCCGCCGTGGTGCTCGGCCTGATCTTCGGCAAGATGATCAAGGAGCAGCTTTTCACGCCCGTGGTGGTGGCCAGCACCTTCATCATCGGCGGCTTCATCATTCTGTGGGCCGAGAAGCGGCCGCCGGGCTCGATTCGCGTCGAGCACGTCGACGACATGACGGTGTGGGACGCCCTCAAGGTCGGCCTGGTGCAGTGCTTTGCGATGATCCCGGGCACCAGCCGGAGCGGCTCGACCATCATCGGCGGCATGCTGCTCGGCCTGTCGCGCCAGGCCGCCACGGATTTTTCGTTCTTCCTGGCCATTCCGACGCTGATCGGCGCCGGTGCCTACAGCCTCTACAAGGAACGCGCGCTGCTCTCGATGGCCGACGTTCCGCTGTTCTCCGTGGGCCTGGTGTTCTCGTTCGTGAGCGCGTGGCTTTGCGTGCGCTGGCTGCTGAAGTACATCAGCACGCACGACTTCATTCCCTTTGCCTGGTACCGGATCGCATTCGGCATCGTGGTGCTGGCCACGGCGTGGACCGGCACGGTGGTCTGGGCAGAGTAGTAGAAAAAAGAAAACGTCATGCGGCGCAGCAGCGCCGCGAAGTCGACTGCCTCAGCGAAGCTGAACGGATGCGCTACGCAGGGGCTGCGGCGATGCTGCCCGTGCACCGAGCGCCAGCTTTTTGTAGATGTTCCGGGTTCGGCGTTCCACCAACAGCCGGGGCGTCGAGAGCGTCTCGGCGATATCGCGGTGCGTCATTCCTTGCACCACCAGCTCCAGCATGTTGCGCTCGCGCAGAGTCAGCGTGGCCTCGGGCTTGGACCGCAGATCGCTGGCGTGCTGCGCGTACCACGCGAGAACCCGCCGGGCAATGCCAGCGTCGATGGGCGCGCCACCTTGTTCGATGCTGCGCAGCCCGATGCTCAGTTCGAGATCGTCGCGCTCCTTGAGCAGATAGGCCACGGCCCCCGCGCGCAATGCCGAAAAAATGGTTTCCTCGGTCCGCGGCGAGGCGGAAATTGCCACGGCGGGAACCTGCGGATGGTGGACTCGCAGCCATTCGATGAGTTCGATCCCACGCCCGTCCGGCAGGCCAATGTCCACCAGCGCGACCCCGAAACGCTTGCTCTCGAGCAATTTCATGGCCACCGCGTCGTCATCGGTCCACGCGATCTCCGGCTCGTCGCATCCCAGCATCGACAAAACGTAGTGCAAACGCTCCTGCATGGCCCGATCGTTTTCGACCACGAGCGGCGGGCTCAGGGAGATGGCTTCGACGGCTTCCGAAAGGGAAGTTGGCATTTGTGCAGCATTCTGTATCGGTGACCAGCAAAACTGGGACGTTTTTACTTATTTTCCGTAATTGTTACCGATCATTGCACAATGTATCAAGTGGTTTGTCCCGGAGTTGACAGCTGCCCAAGGTGCGGGCCGCCCGCGGCCAGCCTCAGCCTGCCAGGTTGCGCAGCGCCGCCTCGATGGCCGCGGCAGTGGCCAGCGGTTTTTCCATGGGGAACAGGTGCGTGCCATCGAGCATGGCAATGCGGCCTTTGGTGACGTGCTGGGTCATCTTCATGCCGACCTGCTTCATCTCGGCCGACTGGCGACCGCCGATGAAAGCCACCTTGCACTTGAGCGGATTGCGTCGCAACAGGGTGCTGAGGTTGTGGGGCAGGGTGTTGTAGATCGCGGTTTCCACGTTGCGATCGAAGCTCAACTCGCGGGTGTCCTCGCTGTCGAAAGTGCCGTGGTCGATGTAGTCGTGCAGCACCTGCTCGTCCCACTTGGAAAAGGCCTTCTTGCCGCGAAAGTGCTCGAACACTTCCTCGCGGTGTGCCCAGCGGTTCTTGCGCCGGCGGCTCACGGCGCCGGGCGACACGGTCTTCATCAGCGGGGTGCGCTTGACCAGGTTCAGCGTGTTGGCACGCCAGCCGCCGAGCACGGGGGAGTCGAGCAGCACTACGCCGCGGGCGAGCGCCGGATGCATGGCCGCGCACATCAGGCTCAGGAATCCGCCGAACGAATGGCCGACCAAAAACACCGGCCCGCCGGCGCGGTCGGCGAGCTGCCGGGCAAAGTCGGCCAGCTGCTGCACCAGATGCGGCCAGTTGTCGGTGACCGGGTACTTCGGGTCGTGGCCGAACTTCTCGATGGCGTCGACTTCGAAGCCGCGGTTGCGCAGGCTGTCGAGAACGACGCGATAAGTGCTCGCAGGGAAACTGTTGCCGTGCGAGAAAACGACAGGGGGCATCACCATGGCCGCGTTCGGCCTTGCCTAGATCAACTTTTCGTCGGGCGTCGAAATCTTGCGCAGCGGGCTGTGGCGCGTGGCGGGCATCTTCAGCGGATGTTCCGTGGCGGCGTCGTCCCACACCGGGTCTTCGATGCTGTCGAACACCTCGCGCAGCTTCTGGCCCCAGCTGTTGTGCATCATGCGGTAGTAGGGGTTGTCGGCATCGATGCAGATCACGCGATCGGTCTCGAGCTTGTTGGCCTCGTACACCACCAGGTCGAGCGGCAGGCCGACCGAAAGGTTCGACTTCATGGTCGAGTCCATCGACACCAGCGCGCACTTGGCTGCTTCGTCGAGCGGGGTTTCGGGCGTGAGCACTCGGTCGAGCACGGGCTTGCCGTATTTCGATTCGCCGACCTGGAAGTAGGGCGTCTCGGTGGTCGCCTCGATGAAGTTGCCGGCCGCGTAGACCAGGAACAGGCGCATGCCTTCTCCCTTGACCTGCCCCCCGAAGATGAAGGACACGTTGAAGTCGAGGCCCGCATGCTTGAGCGCCTCGGCGTCGCGGTCGTACACGTGGCGCACGGCCGAGCCGAGCACGCGCGCGGCATCGAACATGCTCTTGGCGTTCCAGATGGTGATGGGGTCGCCCTGGGTGCCGTCTTCGCGGGTTTCGCGCAGTTCCTCGATCTGCAGGATTTCGCGCACCGACTGGGAGATGCTCAGGTTGCCCGCCGACAGCAGCACCATGACGCGGTCGCCCGGCTGCTCGTAGACGATCATCTTGCGGAAGGTGCTGATGTGGTCCACGCCCGCGTTGGTCCGCGAGTCGGAAAGAAACACCAGGCCGGCGTTGAGTTTGATGCCTACGCAGTAAGTCATGAGTTCGTCTCGCATGAATCAGGCCCGGTCAGCCGGCGGCACTGCGTTCAAGCGTGTTCAGTTTTTGGAGGGCATAGAGCGCGTCGAGGGCTTCGCGCGGGCTCATGGTGTCGGGATCAAGCGCAGCCAGCGCGGATTCTACGGCGCTGGCCATGGGTGTTTCGGTCGCGGGCGGCGGTGCGAACAGGTCGACCTGTGCACGAGTTTGCGCATGCTGCGATTCAAGTGCCTCCAGCGCCTGCCGCGCATGGTTGACCACAGCGGCGGGCATGCCGGCGAGCCGCGCCACCTGGATGCCGTAGCTCTTGCTGGCCGGGCCGGGCTGCATCTCGTGCAAAAAGACGATGTCGCGGCCGGCTTCGGTGGCGCTCACGTGCATGTTCACGGCGCAGTGGTGCGTGGCCGGAAACTCGGTCAGCTCGAAGTAGTGAGTGGCAAAGAGCGTGAAGGCCTTGCTGCGGTCGTGCAGCTGGGCCGCGATGCCGGCCGCCAGCGCCAGGCCGTCGAAGGTGCTGGTGCCGCGGCCGATTTCATCCATCAGCACCAGCGATTGCGCCGTGGCGCTGTGCAAGATTTGCGCGGCCTCGGTCATCTCGAGCATGAAAGTCGACTGCGCATTGGCCAGGTCGTCCGCCGCGCCAATGCGGGTGTGGATCGCGTCGATGGGCCCGAGCCGGCAGGCCGCCGCCGGCACGTGCGACCCGATGGAAGCCAAGAGCACGATGATGGCCACTTGACGCATGTAAGTGGACTTACCGCCCATGTTGGGGCCGGTGATGATCTGCATGCGCTGCTGCGGGCCCAGCTGCGTGTCGTTCGCAATGAAGCCGCCCGACGACTTTTCGGCCAGCCGCGCTTCCACCACCGGGTGGCGGCCTTGCTGGATCTCGATGCAGGGGTGCGACACGAAGCTCGGCGCGCGCCAGTGCAGCGTGTGGGAGCGCTCCGCGAGCGCGCAGAGCGCATCGAGCGTTGCAATGGCGCCGGCCAGTTGCGTGAGCGCCGGCACCGAGGGTTGCAGCGCATCGAGCAGCTGTTCGTAAAGCCATTTCTCGCGGGCGAGGGCGCGGTCTTGCGCGCTCAGTGCCTTGTCTTCGAAAGCCTTGAGCTCGGGCGTGATGAAGCGCTCGGCGTTCTTCAGCGTCTGGCGGCGGCGGTAGTTGTCTGGCACCTTGGAGAGCGCGCTTTGCGTCACCTCGATGTAGAAGCCGTGCACGCGATTGAACTGCACCCGCAGGTTGCTGATGCCGGTGCGCTCGCGTTCGCTGATCTCGAGCTTCAGCAAAAAGTCGTCGCAGTTCTCGCTGATGGCGCGCAGCTCGTCGAGTTCGGCATCATGGCCTGTTGCGATCACGCCGCCGTCGCGCACCAGGGCTGATGGATCGGGCTTGATGGCGCTCACCAGCAGATCGGCGCAGCCCGGCGGCGGCGCCAGCCGTTCGGCAATCCTGTCGAGCAGCGCGGCCGATGCGGGCAGAAGCGGCGCTAGCTGCTCGGCCTTGGCCAGCGCCAGGCGCAGTGCCAGCAGTTCGCGCGGGCGCACTTGCCGGAGGGCAATGCGCGCCGCGATACGTTCCACGTCGCTCGTGTTCTTGAGCTGCTCGCGCAGCGAGCGCCAGGGTGCGGCCGTGCCGCCCAGCACCGTGGACTGCAGTGCGGCGATGGCTTCGAGCCGCGCCTGCGCCTCGCTGCGGTCGCGCCGGGGCGAGAGCAGCCATCGCTTCAAGAGGCGGCTGCCCATGCCCGTCATGCAGGTGTCGAGCAGCGAGAACATCGTCGGCGAGTCTTCGCCGCGCAGCGTCTGCACCAGCTCCAGGTTGCGCCGCGTGGTCGGCGGCAGCTCGATCAGGTCGCCGTCGCGTTCGACCGAAAGGCGCTGCACGTGCGAGAGGGCGCGGCCCTGCGTGTGCTCGGCATAGCCCAGCAGCGCGGCGGCCGCGGCATGCGCGTTGGTTAGTGATTCGGCGTTCCAGGCGGCCAGGCTGTTGCTGCCCATCTGCTCGCTGAGCTTGCGTTCGCCCAGCCCGCCGTCGAACTGCCACGCCGGGCGGATTGAAAGCGTGAAGGGCGTCGCGGAGCGCGCGGCCTTCAGGCGTTGCTCGAAGGCCGGCGTGACCTCGGCGCTGTAGAGCAGTTCGCTCGGCGCAATGCGCGCGATCCAGGCTTCGAGCGCGTCGGCCGGGCACTCGGCCAGCCGCAGCTCGGCCCCCGTCACGCTGAGCCAGGCCAGCCCGCAGAAGTTACGAGTGCCCGCATGCACCGCGAGCAGCAGCGATTCGCTCTTGTCGTTGAGCAGTTCCGAGTCGGTCAGCGTGCCGGGTGTGACCACCCGCACCACCTTGCGCTCGACCGGCCCCTTGCTGGCGCCGACCTCGCCCACCTGCTCGCAGATGGCGACCGATTCGCCCAGCTTGATGAGTCGCGCCAGGTACGTATCGACCGCGTGGAAGGGCACGCCGCACATCACCACCGGCTGTCCGGCCGACTGGCCGCGCTGGGTGAGCGTGATGTCGAGCAGGCGCGCGGCCTTTTCGGCATCGGCCCAGAACAGCTCGTAGAAATCGCCCATCCGGTAGAACAGCAGCGTGTCCGGATGGTTCGCCTTGAGGCCCAAATATTGCGACATCATGGGTGTATGCCCGGAGAAGTCGCTGGTCGAGGAGGAGGGTTGCGCAGTCGTCGTTTTCACTCGGACGATTATCGGGGACGGCGGACGGCTCGGCCGACGGCCGACCTGGCCGGCTTGCCGACGCGAATCAGCGTCCACCCCGCCGTTCTAAAATCTGCCAGCGCGAACCCCGCGTGAAGAACAAGGCGCCCATGGTCCACCCGGATGAATTCAAAGGCCCTGACGCAGACGCGCTGCCCGACACCGCCACCCTGCCCGCGGAACTCGCCGCGCTGTATCTCTGCATGTCGCCGGCCCAGCTCGCTGACCTGCGCAAATCGAGGCGGCCCGATGGCCGAGCTGGCAACGGCCCGCCCATCATCAAGCCTGTCGAAAGCAGCGCAAAAGGGGCGAAAGACCCGGTGCTCTACGAACTCGGCACCTTGCGCGAGTTTGCGAAGTCACACACCGCCGCTACAGCCTTCGACACCGCGTTGAACTCTGGGATGTTGGGCTGGGTGACCGCCAAACTGCCTTTCTTGGCCGAGCTCGAACCTCGTGTCAAGCGTGGCCGGCGCGTACTCATCGGCGGCGCGTGGGACCGAGCGGACCCGTTGCGAGAGAAGCGCTTCGTGGAGCTGGCGAAGGGCCGCATCCGCTTCACATCATTGACATGCGCCGAAGCCGCTGCGAGCCTGTGGGCCGACGTTGCAAGCCACTCGGCGTTCGCCGAAAAGGGGCTCGCCCTGCTCAAGAGCGAGACCGAGGCCATCGAGGCTTCGCTGGCAGCCACCGCCCTCCTGGCCGCGGCTTCGAATCCGGATGCGGTGAAGACCTGACCCCAGATCCAGTTTGACCATGGACGAGTACCGATGCTGATCAACTGCGTTGCCTATGAAAACGGCGCCAAGCTCGCCGATATTCCGGTGGAGGACATCAGCGAATACATCATCCGGCCCGGCTGCTTCGTCTGGGTGGCGCTGAGCGACGCCACGCCGGAAGAGCTGGCCCAGATGCAGGACGAGTTCAACCTGCATCCGCTGGCGGTGGAAGACGCCCACCATGGCCACCAGCGACCCAAGGTGGAGGAATATGGCGACTCGCTCTTCGTGGTGATGCACCTGGTCGAGCCCGCTCCCGAGGGCGAACATTCAGTGAACGTGGGCGAGGTCGATGTGTTCGTGGGCAAGAACTACGTGCTCTCGGTGCGCAACCGCAGCAAACAGGGCTTTCTGGGCGTGCGCGAACGCTGCGAGCGCGAGCCCGAGCTGCTGCGCAACGGCGCGGGCTTTGTGCTTTATGCGCTGATGGATGCGGTGGTCGACCGGTACTTTCCGGTGATCGATGCGCTCGAGGTGGAGCTGGAGGCCATCGAACAGCAGATCTTTACGCAAGGCGGCGCGGCGCGCGACAAGATCAAGCAGCTGTACGACCTGAAGCGACGCAGCCTGATTCTCAAGCGCGCGGTGGCGCCGCTGGTGGAGGCGGCCGGCAAGCTGCACGGCGGACGGGTGCCGCAGATCTGCGTGACGTCGCAGGAGTATTTTCGCGACGTGGCCGATCACCTGGGGCGCATCAACGGCTCCATCGACGCCATGCGCGACACCATCGGCACCGCCATTTCGGTGAACCTTTCGATGGTGACCATCGAGGAGAGCGAAGTGACCAAGCGGCTTGCCGCGTGGGCCAGCATCTTTGCGGTGTGCACCGCGTTCGCCGGCATCTGGGGCATGAACTTCGAACACATGCCCGAGCTGAAATTTCGCTATGGGTATGCGATGGCGCTGGCGTTGATGGGCGGCACCTGCAGCTATCTTTATTACCGTTTCAGGCGCGCTGGCTGGATCTGAGTTTCTTTCTCCCTCCCCTTCCGGGGGAGGGCAGGGGTGGGGGCAAGCGGCGTATCAAGAGCCACGGCCTTTCATAGGCCGTGTGCCCCCATCCCAACCTTCCCCCGAAAGGGGAAGGAGCAAAACCTAAGGCGCTTACTCGTCGTGCGTGTCGTGCGTCGCCACTGCGCCGCGTCGCCAATAGCCCGAGGCGCGAATCCACTTCGGGTTGGCGCTTCGCTCGCCTACCAGATGCGCCCGCAATGCCTTCGCAATCGCCGATTCGCACCCCACCCATGCATGAAAGTCGCCGGCAGGCAGCTTCATCGCCTTGAGCGCGTCGAGCAGCACGGGGCTTACCCCCGGCTCGGCGCCGTTGCGGTGCACCCACTGAAGGGTGAGCTCGGTCTGCGTATCGAACGGAATCTGGTCGGCTTCGCTGTCGACCTCCGCCAGCACCACCACACGCGCGCCGGCCGGCAGCTCGGACAGGCGCCGGGCGATGGCGGGCAGGGCGGTGTCGTCGCCGATCAGCAAGTGCCAGTCGAATTCGGTCGGCACGATGAACGAGCCGCGCGGGCCGCCCACGCCCAGAACGTCGCCGGGCTTGGCCTGCTCGGCCCATTGCGTGGCGGGGCCGGCCTCGTGCAGCGCGAAGTCGATTTCGAGCGTGTTGGCCTTCGCGTCGTACCGGCGCGGCGTGTAGTCGCGCATGGTCGGCCGGCCGCTCGCGGGCCACACCGGGCCGTCTGGGCCGACAGTCGGAAGCGTGAGCTGGCCCGTTGCGGCATCGGGGAAAAAGACCTTCGAGTGGTCGTCGAAGCCCAGGCTCGTGAATCCCGCGAGGTCGTCGCCCGTGAGGGTGATGCGGATCAGGTGCGGCGTGATGCGCTGCGCCGTCATTACGGTGAGCCGGCGAAAACGAAGCTCGTGGCGCACGCGGCGCGGCGTGCGGTCGGGCGCGCCGACAGGGGAGGTTGTGGTGGTGAAGTCAGTCATTCAAGAAAATTCTTCTAGATACGTTCCAGTTGCTGGGCGGCGCTGTCGAGCACCGCCGCGAAATCGTGGGCTTGTTGTTCGGTGAGGGGCTTGCCCGAGAGGCGCATGCGCATCGCGAGCTTCAGGTTCTCGATGGCGCGCGTGACCTGCGGCGGGCGCCCGCCGCGCGGGCCGGCGCCGTCGACGCCGCCGTTCATGCGGGCCATCATTGCGTCGGCCGTGTCGCGATTGGCGGCCAGAAACTCCTGGCCGCTGGCGGTGATGCTGTAGCGCTTGCGCCCGCCGGTGTCGGCCGTTTCTACGCTGAGGTAGCCCATTTCTTCGAGCAGCGTGAGCGTGGGGTAGACCACGCCGGGGCTCGGTGCGTAGCTCCCGCCCAGGCGATCTTCGATGGCCTTGATGAGCTCGTAGCCGTGCGCCGGCTTCTCGGCGATGAGCTGAAGCAGCACGAAGCGCAGGCCGCCGTGGCCGAAGACCCGCCCGCCGCCGCGTCCACCGCGGCCTCCTTGCATGCGCTGCTCTTCCCCACCTCCGTGGCGGGGGCCGCAGCCGCCGGAGGCGCTGTCTTCGTGTTCGCCACGGGGAGCGTGGCAGTGGTGATGCTTGTGATGGCCGAAGTGGAAATGTCTCATGGCGGGTGCCCTTCGCGATGCGTATCTGAATTATTTTAGATATATCTAAATAAATGTCAAACCGATACGCATGGGGCGCCCGCGATCGTCAAGGACCGAGCGCCTCCCGCGCCCCTACGAAGCGCCGCTGCCGCATCCATTTCGTCGCGACCCACTTCTCGCCGCGAACTGGCCTGTGCCGTTATCGCCGCCTCCGCACGCGGCCAGCAGCGACGCTGCAAGCATGGTCAGGGTGGGGTAAAGCAAACAGGATTTGACGTTTGGAGTGACTTCTCTAATCAATTCGTTCTTTCGGCGGGGGAGGGCATGACGCAGTGCCGAGCAGGGTGCATCGGCACTGGGGACCGCGAACGAATCTAGGTTTGCCCTGTGTCAGTCAAAAGGCAAAAGACTTAGGTGTGAATGGGGGAGGCGCAATGCTCAACCAAGTCCCAAAAACGCGAACTGCCGAAGTTCGGTCAAGTAGTCCGCGCGATGACCCGACTGTGGGTAGGACAAATCGCGTGACGTTTCGGTAACCTTTGTATATATTGCGACAAAACGATACTAATTACTGCGTTCTCTGTGTGCTGCGCTGCAGCACAAAAGAGCCAACCGGTCTGCGCAACGACGGGAGTCGAATCCAATGTCATTGTCCGTCTGGGTCAGGATTCGCTTGCCGCTGGTGATTTTCCTTGCCGGCGCGGCGCTATCGGTCGCCCTCGCTGTCTCCGCCCGCCAGGAGATCGGACGCAGTGCCCAGGCGCGCTTTGACGCAGCCGCCTTCGACTTGGCGCGAAAGGTCGAAGCCCGTTTCGACGACTACATTGCCGTGCTGATCGGCCTGCGTGCGCGGTTCAACACCTCCGAGCCCGTAACGCGAAGCGACTTCACGGACTACGTTGCAGGGTTGAACCTGGCCAGCGCCTACCCCGGTTTCCAGGCCGTCAACTATGCGCCCCGCATTGCGGCCAATGACAAGCAGGCCTTCGAGCAGCAGGTGCGCGGCGATGCAAGCCTCGACACTGTCGTTGCCTCCAAATTCGCCATCAAGCCGCCCGGTGAGCGGGACACCTACTACCCGCTGGTCTATATCGAACCCCGGGCCGGGAACGAGAGACTGATCGGCAATGACCTGGGCGCGATGCCCGACAGGGGAGACGCGCTCGAGCAGGGGCGCGACACCGGCGGCCTCGTCATGTCGGGCCGCAAGGTTCGCATCGCGGGCCGCGAGTCCGACATCGGATTGGCGATGCGGCTGCCGGTTTATCGCCCAAGACAACCGCTCGACACGCTCGAGCAGCGGCGCAGTGCCTATATCGGTTCGGTGGGTGCGGGCTTCAGCATCGCAGGGATGTTGAGCGACGTGGTGGGTTCCGCTGCCGCAAGGACCTTCCGGTTGCGCTTGATCGATGCCGGGCCGAGCAAGGGAGCGATCGGGACACGCGTAGAGACCCGGTTTGTAGAGACCACCTCATTCGGCGAGAAGCAATTGATGTTCGACAGCGGGGCCTTGGCAAAGCCCAATGCTGCCTTGCCAGCGCGCAGTCTCGAACGCATGCTCGGCTTTGAATTGGGCGGCCACTCTTGGCTCGTGGAGGTCGCCCAAGACGAAAACCAGGTCTTTGGGCCGCTAGACAGGTCCATACCGTGGTTCATCCTCTTCGGCGGCCTGGCCACCAGCCTGCTGCTTGCAGGCATCGTTTTTTCGTTGACCACCTCCCGCAGCCGCGCCCAGGTTCTGGCCAACAAGATGACCGTTCACTTGCGCACGAGCGAGCGGCAGTTGGAAGAGGCCCAGCACCTGGCAAGTCTGGGCAGCTGGATCCTCGATCCCCAAACCGGAGTCCTGCAATGCTCCGATGAAGCTCGGCGAATTCTGGGCTTCGAACCCGGTCCTTCGCAGCCGGACCTGCCCACGCTGCTCTCGCGGGTTCCATCCTCGGAACGCGCCGCGGTCGAAGAGCAGATTGCACTGGCCTCGCAGTCCATGGAGCGCAGCGAATTCGAGCACCGCCTGTGCCTTGACGATGGCACCGAGCGCTGGCTCCACGTCATCGCGCAGTCGGCCGTGGAAGACGGAAAGACGCTGGTGCGCGGCACCGTGCGCGACGCCACGCGGCCACGCAAGGATGCCCTGCGCCAGAAGCTCGAATACAAGATCGCCCGGCTGCTTGCCGGCGATGGTCGGGCCGAGACGGTCATCACGCTAGCGCTGGAAGCCGTATGCACCGACTTGCGCTGGGACTGCGGCGCGCTGTGGAGCGTCGGCGAGGATGGCATGGTTCGCTGCACCGCCGCCTGGCATGCCAACGACATTCCCTTGGCAGTGCAGCAGTTTGTCTCTGACAGCCGTTTGCTCGAGTACGGGGCCGACGAAGGCTCGCTGGGCCGCGCGTGGAAAACAGGCGGCATCGTCCAGATCGGCGCGCAGGCGGTTCCGAAGAATTTTGTGCGCGATGCGCGCGCCAGCCAAGCCGGGCTGACGGTCGGCGTCGTCGTGCCGATGATCATTACCGGTTCGACCACGGCGCTGGAGCTCTTTGGCTCCAACCCGTACGTTGTCGAGGCCGAGACGCTGGAGTCGCTGCGAGTGATCGCCTTGCAGATCGCCCAGTACAAGCAACGCAAGCTAGCCGAGAGAAGTCTTCGCTTCATGGCCAGTCATGACGAACTCACCGGGTTGTTCAACCGCGCCGCGCTGCAACACGAGCTGGTTCGCGCCATCAAGCGCAGCAACCGTCACCAGAAGCAGTTCGCGGTGATATTCGTCGACCTGGATCGCTTCAAGCACATCAACGACACGCTGGGCCACGGCGTGGGCGACGAGATGATCAAGATCTGCGGCGAGCGCCTCACGGCGTTGCTGCGCGAGGCCGACGTGGTGGCACGTTTTGGTGGCGATGAGTTCGTGCTTCTGCTGGAGAACCTGTCCAGCGCGAACGATGCCGCGGTGCTCGCAGAAAGAGTGCTCGCCTGCTGCGCCGAGCCTTTCATGATTGCGGGACGCGAGCTGCACGTAACCGCCAGCGTTGGCGTGAGCGTCTACCCGGACAACGGCGGCGATGCCGAAGCGCTCTTGAAGAACGCCGACACCGCGATGTACCGGGCCAAGGAAAGAGGCCGCAACACCTATCGGTTCTACGCGGCGAAGATGAACGCGCAGAGCACCGAGCAGCTGATGATGGAAAGCGCGCTGCGCCATGCCTTGGAACGCGGCGAGCTGGAAATGCACTACCAGCCCAAGTTGGATCTGCAGACCCAGCGCATCGTTGGCGTCGAGGCGTTGATGCGTTGGCACCATCCCATCCTGGGCATGATTCCGCCGGTGCAGTTCATTCCGATTGCCGAAGAGATCGGCTTGATCGTGTCCCTGGGTAAATGGGCGCTGGAGAAGGCCTGCGCTGATTCGCGTTCATGGCAGGCGTTCGGTTTGCCGGACGTGTTGATGAGCGTCAACCTGTCGCCTCGTCAGTTCGAAAGCCGCACGCTCATTACCGACATACGGTCCGTCCTGGAAACCTCGGGCTTGGATCCGTCGCTGCTGGAGCTTGAAATTACCGAGGGTGCGGTCATGGCCAACCCCGAGCGTGCGACCCAATTGCTCCGGACGATTCGAGACATGGGTGTTGGACTTGCCATCGACGATTTTGGAACGGGCTATTCCTCGCTCTCTTACCTGAAGCACTTTCCGCTGTCGACGGTCAAGATCGACCGCTCCTTCATCAACGACCTTTCGCAGGACGCCGATGCTCGCGCGCTCATCGACGGCATCATCACCTTGGCCCACGGGCTGCGAATGAAGGTGGTGGCCGAGGGCATCGAGACCACGGCCCAGTTCGACTATTTGCGCAGCCGCGGTTGCGATGAGGCCCAGGGCTACTGGCTCTGCAGGCCCGTGCCCGCCGACGAGGTGCGCAATTTCATGGCGCGTCATCTGCGCAACCAATTTGCTCCAACGGTGACTGCCTGACAAGCGAACCTTTGAAGCAATCGTTACCGGGCACGTTCGCCCGGACATTGCAGCAACTCCACAGGAGCATTCATTCATGACTCAATCGGCCCAACGCAAGACACTCGACCAGACCATCGCCGCCATCGAGGCGCTCGACCTCACCCCCATCAAATTCAAGGCCTGCCGTAAAGAAGACGGCTACGGCTGGTCCCCAAGCTACGCGAACCAGATGGAAGTGGCCTACAAGCGCTACCTGATCCTGCACGCCAAGCACCCCGACCTGACGCTTGCTCCCGAGCAGGACGTCGACCGCTTCTGGCACATGCACATTCTGGACACGAGAAAGTACGCCGCTGATTGCGAAACCACCTTCGGCTATTTCTTGCATCACTTTCCGTACCTTGGCCTGCGCGGCGAGGACGATGCCAAGGTGCTGCAAGCTGCTTTTGAAGAGATGCAGCGGTTGACGGCTGAGGAGTTTGGCGAGGCTACGCCTCAACGTGGGGTTGGCAAGGATGCCGCCGCGTGGTGTTCGCTTGAGGCGGGCAAACCTGCGGCTGCTTGGTGCTCGCTTGAGGCGGGTAAACCGGCGGCTGCGTGGTGTTCTCTGGAGGCGGGAAAGCCAGCAGCTGCTTGGTGTTCGCTTGAGGTAGATAAACCAGCTGCCGCGTGGTGCTCGCTTGAGGCAGGCAAACCAACGGCTGCTTGGTGCTCGCTCGAGGCGGACAAACCTGCAGCTGCATGGTGTTCGCTGGAGGCTGGCAAGCCAACAGCTGCTTGGTGCTCGCTTGAGGCAGATAAGCCTGCAGCCGCATGGTGTTCGCTGGAAGCGGGCGCTCCGGCAGACATCGCCTCCGCAAGGCCCTCGGCGAAGGCCGGTGCATCAGCAGGTTCCATTTCGGTGTAGATGGATGGAGGCTTGGCGGGGATGAGTGGCTGGTCTGCTGCGTCCTCCGCCCAGCCCCCTCGCGCGCCTGCTCGCTCACGTCCAGTTCTGCTGCACCCAGCTGCGCACCGCCGCCCACTCGGGCGAGGTCTCTATGTAGTTCTGCGTCGCGCTCACCAATTCGCCTACGTTCTTGTAGTCGTCCAGACCGAACGGCTGGCTCAGCGGCACGTTGCCGCGCATGTAGTTGCCGCCGAGCAGTTGCTGGGCCTGGATCGCCGCCAACTCCGCGGTGGCATCCATGGTGAGATTGAGCAGCGCCGTGGCCGGCACCGCGCCATTGCTGAACGGCCACAGCCAATGCGTGACGCCCCAGTCCAGCGGATTGGGCACGGAACCAGGCGGCACGCCTACTGGATTGGCGCCGGTGCCCAGCGACAGCATCACGATGTCCGACGTGGCGGTGGCGTAGCCCTGGTAGATGGCCTCTACGACCGCCGTCATCGAGGGGTTGTTGGCGAACGTGCCGCCGTCAGCGAAGTAGCCGAAGCCGCCCACCTGGTACGGCGGGAAGTACGTCGGCGCAGCCGAGGTGGCCAGTGCGGCGTCCACCATGCTGATATCACGGTAGGTGTTGTTCGGACCGTTGGAGATGGTGCACGGCGCCCAACTGTTGTCGCTCGCATCCCATAGTCGCGCGGAGTTGACGGCCACGAACCGGCTCGCCGACGACATCGCGCCTGCACCCACCAGTTTCTGGGCGACTGCCTGCAGGCCAGTGTTGACGTACTGGCATCTGAAGATGCCAGGGCCGCTGCCCAGCAGTTCTTCCGTCGACTGCGCCGGTGCCCGGTCTTGCTGCTTGGCCTCTGCGGCCAGCCACCAGCCGTTGGGCTCGAAGATCGTGGCCCCTTCGTTCTGGTAGAGATTGACGATGTCGTCGATGCCCACATTGCTCACCAGGCCCAGCGAGATCAGGCCACCCGTGGAAGTGCCGGCGAAACCGTCTGCGTTCTGGACGATGCCGAAGCTTCGGTCCAGGTCCTGGATCAGCAGCGCAGTGATGACGCCGCGGATGCCGCCGCCGTCGCAGCAGAGAATCTTGAAAGACATGGCTGTGCTCCTTGCTAGAGTGGATAGATGAGCACTGTCGCGCCTCTTCATGCGCCAGTCCATTTCACGTCATTACATGCACAAACCCATATCAAAATCACTTGCCACGAGGAGCAATTTCCAATGCCGACGCAGACACTGAAAGACGGGGGTGATTCATTCGAGGTCTCAGTGCGCAAAGCCGCCACAGGTTCTTCGGTCGTTCTTTTTTCAGTTGGATCGGGCGGTCAGCCGGAACGGCTCTCTACGCTCCTGGACGCCTTGACTGAATCTGGTTGCACGGTTGTTGCACCACATTTCGAGCGACTTGCTTCGACTACTCCAACAGAGGAGGAGTTGACCCTTCGGGCAAGAAGACTGGCCCTTGCGCTGGACGCATTCGTTGAGCCCTCTGCAAAAGCGATAGGCGTGGGGCATTCAATTGGTGCAGCTACCCTTGTCGCTATGGCCGGGGGACAAATGTGGTTGGGGCCAGGTCGGTGCGTACGCATCGCACCGGACCGTCGCTTGGGTCGTCTCGCCCTTTTGGCACCACCCACTGGATTCTTTCAAGCTCCGGCCGCACTTGATGTCGTGCGAATTCCAATTTTGGCGTGGGTGGGGTCGGCGGACAGCATCACCCCGCCAGCCCAAACGGAATGGTTTGCACGTGCCATGCACGATTGGAACGCTGTGGATGTCCGCATCACCGAAGGGGCTGGCCATTTCTCGTTCATGGACGTTCCACCGCCGCACACCACGGAGCCACTTCCCAACAAGCAAGCGTTTCTGCGAGAGTATTCGAGCGAGATTTGCAAGTTTGTGGGGGCCGCCGCCTAGAGAGTGAATTGCGACACGTAGCGTGCGACACCTACCGCTGCGGCATATCCCTAACCGAATACCCCAAGCTAACCGTCGCATCCTCCGGAATCCCAGGCATCGTCGCATTCCACGCCGCCCAGTCGGCCCGCATCGCAGCCAACCTCTCCGGCTCCTTCTTCCCCAGATTCGCCCTTTCGCGCTCGTCGGCCGGAATGTTGAACAGGTACTCGTTTCCATCCACCTTCAGGTACTTCCAGTCCCCATCGCGCATGGCTTCCTGCCCGCGGTGATTCATGCGCCAGTGCAGCGGACGGCGGAAGCCGTGCTTTGCGTCCTTCAGCACGGGCATGAGCGACACGCCGTCCAGCGGGTAGTCCGCATCGGCCTGCACGCCAGCCGCGTCGAGCATGGTGGCGGACCAGTCCATGGTCATGCAAAGTTGCTTGCTCTCGCCGCCCTTGGCAATCACGGCGGGCCAGTGCGCGATCCATGGCACGCGGATGCCGCCCTCGGTCAAATCCATCTTGCCGCCGACCAGTGGCCAGTTGTTCGAAAAGCGCTCGCCGCCGTTGTCGCTGGTAAACACCACCAGCGTGTTGTCGGCCATGCCGTGCTTTTGCAGGGCGGCCATGATCCAGCCGATGCCTTCGTCCATGTGATGGATCATGCGGCGGTACACATGAATGTTGCCGCCGGCCAGGTCGAAGAGGTTGTCCTTCACGGTCGGCGCCTTCTCGGCGTCGTCGCGGGTTTCCCAGGGCCAGTGCGGGGCGGTGTAGTGCAGGCTCAGGAAGAACGGAGCTTCCTGTTTTGACATGCGCTCTACGTAGTCGACTGCGCGTTTGGAGAGGATGTCGGTGAGGTAGCCGTCTTCCTTCTTGTCCTCTTCGCCAAACCACAGGTCGTGGGCGCCGGTGGAGTCGCAGTGGGTGAAGTAGTCGACGCCGCCCGACATGGGTCCGAAGAATTCGTCGTATCCCGAGCGCAGCGGTCCGAAGCTCGGCGGGTAGCCCAGGTGCCATTTTCCGATGAGCGCGGTCTGGTAGCCGCCGGCCTTCAGCAGTGATGGCAGGGTGGGGTGGTCGGTCGGCAGGCCGAGCGTGGTGCTGCCGCGGCTGCTGCTCCTGATGGGCTCTTCGGCCGCGCCGCGCAGGCGGTATTGGTAGCGCGCGGTGATCATCGCAAAGCGCGTGGGCGAGCACACGGGCGAATTCGAATAGCCCTGGGTGAGCTTCAGGCCATTCGCAGCCAGGCCGTCGAGCACGGGCGACACGGGGCCGAAGGCAGCATCGCGGCCGCCGTAGCAGCCCAGGTCGGCATAGCCGAGGTCGTCGGCCACGATGAAGATGATGTTGGGTCTGGTCATGTGTCTGGAAAGGTTCAGGGCTGGTAGCCGGACTTCTGGACGACGGGCGCCCATTGCGCGCGGTAGGCCTTGAGCATTGCCACTGTCTGCGCCTGCGTGCTCACCACCGGCGTCATGCCGGCGTCCTTGAACTTGCGCTGCGTGTCGGCGTCTTGCATGACTTCGCGGATCAGGTTGGACAAACGCTCGACCTTCTCCTTGGGCATGCTGGCGGGCGCAAAGAATGTGTTCCAGCCGGTGGCGGCCAGGTCGAGGCCGGCTTCCTTGAAGGTCGGAATGTCCGGCGCAAAGGGCGAGCGCTTGGCGCCCGATAGAGCGAGGATGCGCAGCTTGCCGGCGTTGTGCTGTGGCAGCACCACGTCTTCGGTGTCGATGGAAATCGGCACCTGGCCGCCGATCAGGTCGTTCAGCAGGGGGGCCGAGCCGCGGTAGCCGATGATTTGCGTCTGCACCTTGGCCTTCTCGCCCACCATGAGGCCGAAGAAGTGCGGCAGGCTGCCGGTGGCGGGCACGCCCACGTTGGCCTGGTTCGGGTTGGCGCGCATCCACGCCAGCAGGTGGTTCAGCTCGCGCACCGGCAGCGCGGGCGAGACCGAAAGCGCAAAGTCGTACGCATTGACGTGCGACACGGGGACGAAGTCGCGGTCGGGGTCGTAGTTGTTGTCCTTGAAGACCAGCGGCGCCACCACCATCACGGCGGGGTTGGCGAGCATCAGCACATTCTGGCTGGCGGTCGTGGTCTTGACCTGCTGGGCCGCCAGGCGGCCGCCTGCGCCGGGCTTGTTCTCGACGATGACCGGCACGCCCAGCCGCGCGCCGAGCTTGTCTCCGACGATTCGCGCCACGCGATCGGTGGCGCCGCCAGGCGCATAGCCGACCACGATGTGCAGCGGGCTGTCGAGCGTCGTTTGCGCCCCCGCGGTGGTGGCCATGGTGGCGATGGATGCCATGAAGCCGGCTGCGGCAAGCAGCGTGGCCAGGCGGCGGGTGATTGGGGTGTTCTTCAGCATGATGGGGTTCCTCCTCGTTCGGTTGTCGTTCGTCGATTCATTCAATAGCTTGCTCAGTCGTTGGCCTGAAAATTCACGGCCTTCATGATGCCCGCCCAGCGCGCGGTGTCCTCGCGCATGGTCTTCAGCAATGCCTCGCTGTTGTCGCCCACTGGGTACATGCCGTTCTGAAGCAGCTGCTGGCGCACCTCGCGCGTGTTCACGGCACGGGTGAACTCGGCGCGCAGCTTGTCGATGATGGGCTGCGGCGTTTTCAAGGGCGCGTAGTAGGCAAACCAGGCGGTGGCCACCACGTCCTTGTAGCCGCTCTCGGCAAAGCTGGGAAGGTTGGGCATCAGCGGGGAGCGCTTCTCGCCGCTGGCGGCCAGCACCTTCACGCGGCCCGAAGGCAGCAGTTGCTGCGCACCGCCGATGGTGTCGAAGTACACCGGCACCGAGCCGCCCATCACGTCCTGCCGCGCCGGCGTGGAGCCGCGGTAGGGCACGTGCACCATCTTGAGCCCAGCGGCGCGGTTGAGCATTTCGCCCAGAAAGTGCGAAGGCGTTCCCGCGCCGTACGAGGCAAAGCTGAGCTTGTCGCCCTGCGCCTTGGCCCAGGCGATGAATTCGGCCAGCGTGTTGACCGGCACGTCCTTGTGGACGACCAGCGCCAGCTCGAAGCGCGCCGCATTGATGATCGGCACAAAGTCCTTGATCGGATCGTACGAAAGCTGGCGATAGGCGCTCGGGAACATGGTCATCATGCTGGCGGTGCCCAGCAGCAGCGTGCGCCCGTCGGGCGGCGCCGTCTTGACCGCTTCCACGGCAATGCGGCCTGCCGCGCCCGAGCGGTTGTCGACGATGAGCGGGCCCAGCGTATCGCGCACCTGCTCGGCAATGGCGCGCGTCAGCACGTCCTGCGTGCCGCCGGCAGGCACGCCGATCAGCACCTTGATCGGCTGGCCTGGAGTGAAGCCCTGGGCCTGCGCGGGGAGGGCGAGCGGCGCCAGGGCGAGCCCGCCCAGTGCGGCGAGCGCGCGGCGGCGGTCGATGTTGGATGTGGGCATGGGCGGTGTCTCCGGGTTCTAGGCGTACGTGCGTTCGATCTCGAACGACTGTAGAGACGCTACAGTCGATTGATCTAATCAACCATCCCCCGGACTAACCCCGATGACCGCGCCACGCCGCCCTTTGGACGACCTGCTGCTCTACCGGCTGTCGCGCCTGGTCGGGGTGGCGGGCGGCATGGTGATCCGGCTGTGCGAGGGGCGCTTTGGCATCACGCGGCGCGAATGGCGGCTGATCGCGGTGCTGGCGAGCCGGGGCCAGCTGGGCTCCTCCCAGCTGGCCGAACATGCGCAACTCGACCGCGCCCGCACCTCGAAGGCGGTCGGCTCGCTGGTGCAAAAGCAGCTGGTTTCGCGCGTGGCGCGCGCGGGCGACCGGCGGCAGGTGCTGCTGGGCCTCACCGAGGCGGGGCACGCGCTGTATGAAGAGCTTTTTCCGCTAGTCACCCAGATCAATGCCGAGCTGATGGGTGCTCTGGGCAAGCAAGACGCGGCGCGCCTCGACGAATTCCTGCATCGCCTGCAAGCGCGGGCTGACCGCATGGTGCAAGAGGCCGTGCTGCCCAAGGCCGATCGCGGGCGGCGCGGCGCAGAGCCAACTCCCAAGCCTGGAAAGCCCGCATGACGACGCATCTCTCCGCGCCGGACCCCAGCCCATCGAACGAGCGCCAGCAGATGGTCGACGCGTTGCGCGGCTTTGCGCTGCTGGGCATTCTGGTGGTCAACATCGCGAGCTTTGCCTCGACCTATTACGCCCTGGGCATTCCCGATCCGCTGGCCATGTCGCTGGCCGACCGCATCGCCTCGTTCATGCGCGCCTTTGCGTTCGAGACCAAGTTCTACCTGCTGTTCTCGTTTCTCTTCGGCTACAGCTTCACGCTGCAGATGCGCGCGGCGGAGCGCGACGGCAAGCCCTTCGCGCCGCGCATGGTGCGGCGGCTCTTCGGGCTGTGGGCCATTGGGGTGGCGCATGCCGTGCTGCTTTATTACGGCGACATCCTCATGGCGTATGCGGTGCTGGGCGCCGTGCTGCTCATGCTGCGGCGGCGCGGGGACGTGTTCCTGGCGTGCGCGGCCGTCGGGCTGGTGCTGCTCACCGCATTGTTGTGGGCCGGCGTGGGCAGCAGATATACGCAGCTGGACATGCAAATGGCCGTGCAGGCGGCCTACGCCGACGCCGCCGCGGCACTGGCCGCTTACCGCGCCACGCCTTTGTCGGTGATCGTGCAGCATGTGCGCGATCTTTCGCAGACCTGGTGGGTCACAGCGCTGGTGCAGGCGCCGGAGGCGCTCGCGGTGTTCTTTGCGGGGTTCATCGCCGGCAAGCGCGGGCTTCTTGCGCACGTCGAAGCGCATCGCCGCCTGTTGTGGCGGGTGCTGTGGTGGGGCCTGGCCATCGGCTTGCCGGGTGCGCTGGCCTACGCGCTTCCAACCCTCCATCTGAACGACGCGGTGCGCGAGCTCCAGGACCTGTCGATCACGCTGCTGACCGCACCATTTCTGTCGGCCGCGTATGCGGCCGGCATGCTGCTCGTGTTCCAGACCGGGCGCGGCCGCGTGCTGGCGCGGGCGCTTGCGCCGGCAGGTCGCATGGCGTTGACAAACTACCTGCTGCAATCGCTGGTGTGCGCGTGGATCTTTCTCGCTTATGGCCTGCGGTTGATCGGCACCCTCGGGCCGCTGGCGACATTCGGCGTGGCGCTGGCGATCTTCGCGGGCAACCTGCTGTTCAGCGCGTGGTGGATGGGCCGCTTTGCCTATGGTCCGGTGGAGTGGCTGCTGCGGGCGGTTACCTACCTGCGGCTCCCACCCATCCGGCGCAGCCGCCCTGCAGCAGGTCAGCGCGGCAGCGCGGCGCCCTGATCCGACGGGCGGTCCTCGCGAGAAGGCTGCATTGCATCGCCCTCGATGCGCATCTTCGGCAGGAACTGCGGGTACTCCCGCTGCATGAAGTCGATGAGCCCCTCGCGCACCTTGCATCGCAGATCGAAGGCAAGGCTCGAATTGCCAGCCGTGCACAGCACGCGAATCTGCATGCTGCGCTCGGTGGCGTCGGTCACCTGGAGGTTGAAGAAGCGGCGGTCCCACTCGGGCGCAGCCTTCACGATGCGTTCCACCTCTGCGCGCAGTGGCGCCACCGGCATGCCGTAGTCAACGTAGACGAAGACCGCGCCCAGCAGCTGCGACGACTTGCGGGTCCAGTTCTGGAACGGCTTCTCGATGAAATAGCTGAGCGGCAAGATCAGCCGCCGGTCGTCCCAGATCTTCACCACCACAAAGGTGCCGGTGATCTCCTCCACGCGGCCCCATTCGCCCTCGACCACCAGCACGTCGTCCATGCGGATGGGCTGGGCCAGCGCAATCTGCAGGCCCGCAATCAAATTGCTGAACACCGGCTTGGCCGCGAGGCCCGCCACGATGCCGATCACGCCCGCCGAGGCCAGCAGGCTGGCGCCGACCTGGCGCGCGCCCGGAAAGGTCATGAGCATCATCGCGCCGCCGGCCACCAGCACCATCGTCATGGCGGTGCGCGCCAGCACGCGCGTCTGCGTGAGCACGCGGCGCGCATGCAGGTTGTCTTCGACGTCATGCGGGTGCTGCGCCAGCACGCCGTCGGCAAAGCCGTTGATGGCTTTGACCAGCAGCCAGGTGGTGGCACCGATCAGCAGCAAGCCGTTGAAATGCCTCACGCTGCCGATGAAGCGCAGGTTGTCGGGCGCGGCCTGAAACACCAGCAGCAGCGCGACCAGCGGCAGCACCAGCCGCGCCACCGCCTTGCAGTTGACCACCATCGCATGCAGCGCGGGCGTCGGGCGCGTAACCCGCATCAACACGAGGCCGCCCACGCGGTGGATCAACAGCGCGACCGGAATGCCGACAAAGGCTGCGAGCCATGTGCCGAACCAGGGGTGGGCAAGGATCTCTTCAGTCATTGAGCGGTGGCGGTCGCAGTAGTCTCTGTTGTCTCGTCCAGGGGTTGAAGAATGCGCGCCGCGTCGTCGCGCAGCTGCGTGGCAAGTGCCGTGGCCAGGTCGAGGCGGCGCAGCAGCCAGGGGCTCACGTCGTTCTCGAATGGGTCGGGCAGGGGAATCGGGCCTCCCACGGTGGTGGAGCCGGGGCTTTCGGGCAGCGAGGGGCCGGTGGTCGGCGCGGTGCCGATGGCAGCGTCGATGCGCTGCACCGTGCGCTCCAGCGGTCCTTCGATGTCTGCGGGCGTGAGCCGGTCGCGCCGCAGCACGAGCATCGACTTGACCGCGCTCAGCTGCGCCAGCAACTGGTAGCTGTGGGCCTGCAGGTGCTCGAGCGGTTCGAGCGGCGGCTGCACCGCGCGCGGCTCCGAAAGGGAGCGCTGCGTGGCCTGCACCAGCGCCGAGAGGCTGTCGTAGGCCTCGCGGCGCGCCAGCCGCCATTCGAGCTCGGGGCTGCTGTCGACGGCCTTCAGTTGGCCCAGGCCCAGTGCAAGGCGTGCATGCCGTGCCTGCGCAGTGAGCGTGCGGGCCACCAGCGCCGGAATCTGCCCACGCTCCCACGAGGGCAGCACGTAGCAGAAGCCCCAGGCCAGCGCGGCGCCGATCAGCGTGTCGGCAATGCGTTCGAACAGCGCAAAGATGGGCGCGGCGCCGGTGTTGAGCATGTGCGCTTGCACGAGGCCCAGCACGGTGGCCGCCACCGCAGTGATGAGGTAGCGCCGCACCGCAAAGCTGTGGGCAATGGCTTGCGACACCGTGACGATGGCCAGCAGCAGCAAGGGTGACGGATGCGCGGAGAGCAGGCCCACCGCGAGCACGCTGCCCAGCAAGGTGCCGGCCACGCGGCTGTTGCGCCGCTCCAGCGTTTGCGAGAGGCTGCCGCGCAGCACCACCACGATGGTCAGCAAGATCCAGTAGTCGTGCGAACCCCAGGGCAGCGACACCGCAATGGTGTAGCCCGCCGCAATGGCCAGTGCCGCGCGAATGGCATGGCGCAGCGGCGGTGCGTCCCAGCGCCACAGCGTGAGAAAGGGCCGCAGCGACCAATCGGTGGGGCTCACGAACATCTGCCAGTTGGCGCGCACCACCGCAAGGTTGGGCTCGGCGTCGCCGCGCGCCATGGCCGACAGGCGCAGCACCTCGTCGTTGATGTGGCCGATGCGGCTCGCAAGGCCGCGCGCGAGCATGGCGGCATTGGGGCCGGGCATACCATGGTTCGCACCGTCGTTCTCGCCCGAAAGATGGATCGACGCGAGCCGCGGCCGCCGGTCGGCCACCGCTTCGGGCTGGCGGCCCATCAGCAGCGCGTCGCCGAGGGCCGTGGTTTCGTCGGCCAGCTCTTCGAGCACGCGGCGCATTTCGATCAGCGCTTCGGCATGCGCGGGATGGCTCTTGAGCGCATCCAGATCGAGCTCGCTCGCGAGCAGCTGGTCGCGCATTTCGAGCACGATCACCAGCATGGCCGCCAGCCGCTGTCGGCGCGGCGTGCGCGGCGACTCCAGCACGATGTCGCGCGTGGCCTGCAACTGGTCGGCCAGCGCGGCCTGTTCGCGCAGCAATTGGCCCAGCAACGGCGCGGGGGTTTCGCGGATGTCGCTGGTGTCGTCGCGCGGGGTGAACTGGCTGGCTTCGGTGCGCATCAGCGCGGCCAACGAATACAGCACGTCCGAAACCGACTGCACCCGAAAGCGCGTGTTGAGCGCATGGTTGGCCAGAGTGGCCCAGATCACGTAGAGCCCGGCACCCAGGCCAAAGTGCCAGGTGCGTTCGAGCGCCTCGGCCATGCCGCTGGGCGTGGGCGTGGCCATCGAGAAAATCATCGAGAACATCACCGCGATGGCAATGGGGATGCCGCGCTTGCCCCACGCCATGGCCAGGAAGGCGACAAAGGTGGCGGGCACCAGCACCAGCCCAAGGCGGATGGGCGCGGTGTGCAGCAGCTGCACCAGAAAGAAGAGCGGCAGCCCGATCAGCGGGGCCGGCAGCATCTGGAAGAACTTGCCGCGGCGCGGGCCGGGCAGGTCCGGTGGGGCAGTGACGATCACGCCCACCGCGGCCGACGCCGCAGCGATGGCGCCGAGCCACAGGTGCGCGCCGGCCGAGATGACCAGCAGGCCGAGCGCGACGGTGAGCCCGCTGGCGACGTACTGGCTCAGCGCGATGCGCAGCGCCGCACGAATCCGGAGCGCGGCACGTGGCCCCTGCATCACTTGGCGGAAACGTCGCCTTCGGAAGGGCTGCCGTCGGCAGGCGCATCGCGGCGAATGCGCGTGAGCTTGCGCGACACCGGGGCCGCCGGTGCGGCAGCCGGCGCGGGCGCCTCGCCGTCGAGCGGGGCGGCCGTCAGCTCGGTGACGGTGCTGCGGGCATACAGGTCGACCGATTCATCGGCGCCGGGCCGCGCGGCGGCGGACACGGCGCGCACGCGGTCGCTGGCGCGCATCTTGTCGTCGATGCCGGCAAATTTCGAATACTTGGCGAGCAGCGGCACCATTTGGCCGTAGATGCGCGGCGCACCGGCCAGGCATTCGCGCTGTTCGAGAAAGTCGGGCTCACCCGTGAAGTTGCCGATCAGGCCGCCGGCCTCGGTCACCAGCAGCGAACCCGCGGCCACGTCCCAGGGGTTGAGGCCCGTCTCGAAGAAGGCGTCGGTAAAGCCGGCCGCCACGTAGGCCAGGTCGAGCGCTGCCGCGCCGGGGCGGCGCAGGCCGGCCATGCGGGGCATCATGTCGGCCATGATGGCCAGGTACTGCTTGAAGTTGTCGCCGCTGCGGAACGGGAAGCCGGTGGACACCAGGCATTCGCTGAGCCGGGTGCGCTTGGAAACGCGGATGCGGCGCTCGTTCATGTAAGCGCCGCGGCCCTTGGTGGCGGTGAAGAGGTCGTTGCGGCTCGGGTCGTAGATGACCGCCTGCTCGATCTTGCCGCGCACCGACAGCGCGATGGACACGCAGTAGACCGGAAAGCCGTGGATGAAGTTGGTGGTGCCGTCGAGCGGATCGATGATCCAGACGTAGTCCGAATCCTTGGCGCCATGCTGGGTGCCCGATTCTTCGGCCAGGATGCCGTGCCCCGGATACGCGCCAAGCAGCGTTTCGATGATGACCTGCTCGCTGGCGTGATCGACTTCGGTGACGAAGTCGTTGACCTGCTTTTGCGAGATGCGCACGGCCTCGACGTCGAGGGCGGCGCGGTTGATGATCGCGCCGGCGGCGCGTGCGGCCTTGACGGCCACATTGAGCATGGGATGCAGGTTGGGGGACGACATTGGATTGTGAGAAGAACGGCGGAAGGAGCGGCTGGCGCCCCGATGAGCGGCCCGGCGATGCGGGCGGCGAGAATCGGGCATTTTACCGGCTCCGCCCGCTTTGTGTCTCCAATCCCTCCATGCGCACCCGTTTTATCCTGATCCAGACCAGCCATGCCGGCAATGTGGGCGCCGCCGCCCGGGCCATGAAGACCATGGGTTTCGACGACCTGGTGCTGGTGGCACCGCGCTGGGCCAACGTGCTGCGGCGGGAAGAAACCATCCAGCGCGCGAGCGGCGCACTGGACGTTCTGAACAACGCCCGCATCGTTGAAACGCTCGACGAAGCGCTCGACGGCATCACCCACCTGTGCGCCACCGCCATGATCCCGCGCGACTTCGGCCCACCCACGCGCACCCCGCGCGAGCACCTGGAGCCGCTTGTAAAGCAGGGCGACCAGCACGTGGCCTTCCTCTTCGGCTCCGAGCGTTTCGGCATGCGCAACGAAGACGTCTACCGCTGCAACGTGGCGCTGAGCATTCCGACGGATCCGAAGTTCGGCTCCCTGAACCTCGGCGCCGCCATCCAGGTGATTGCCTATGAATGGCGGCTGGCCCTGGGCGGCTACGAGGTGCGCGACGCCACGGCGCCGGTGCAGGCGGCCGATGCAAAGGCCGTGGCCGGCATGCTCGACCACTGGGAACGGTCGCTGGTGGACATCGGTTTTCTCGACCCCCAGGCGCCCAAGAAGCTGATGCCCCGGCTGCAGCAGCTTTTCAACCGCGCCCAGCCCACGCCGGAGGAAATTCACATCCTCCGCGGCATCGCCAAGGCCATGGCGGACGCGGCTAAAACCCCAACGAACGTACGCGAAGACCCCGCGCCTTAGACTGCCCGGCCCTATCGATATAACGACAACAAAGGCAGCGATGTTTTCTCGAATCCGCGCCGACATCCGGTGCATCCTCGAACGCGACCCGGCCGCCCGCAGCGCCTGGGAAGTGATCACGGTCTACCCCGGCTTCCATGCCGTGGTGCTGCACCGCTGGGCGCATGCATGTTGGACGCACGGATTCAAGTGGCCGGCACGCGCCATCGCACACTGGGCTCGCTGGCTCACGGGCATCGAGATCCACCCGGCCGCCAAGCTCGGCGAGCGGGTGTTCTTCGACCATGCCATGGGCGTGGTGGTGGGCGAGACCGCCGAGATCGGCGACGGCTGCACCATCTACCAGGGCGTGACACTGGGCGGCACCTCGCTCTACAAGGGCACCAAGCGGCATCCGACGCTGGGGCGCAACGTGGTGGTGAGCGCGGGCGCCAAGGTGCTGGGCGGGTTCCTCGTCGGCGATGGCGCCAAGATCGGCAGCAACGCGGTGGTCATCAAGCCGGTGCCGGCAGGGGCGACCGCGGTGGGCATTCCCGCACGCATCATCCCGTCGAAGGCCGGCGAGAGCGCCGATGTGGCCGCTCCGCAGAAGTTCTCCGCCTACGGCATCACGCAGGACGACGACCCGCTGAGTCAGGCCATGCGCGGCCTCGTCGACAGTGCCGCGAGCCAGGAACACCAGATCGCGCTGCTGTGGCAAGCGATCGAGAAGCTGTCCGCGCATCCCGGTACCAAGGACTGCGTGCCCTGCGATGCGGCGCTTGACGAGAACTTCGAGGCGGAGAAACTCACGCAGCTCATCGGCAAGTAGCGGGGCTTTTCAGGTCGATCGTTTCGCGGCCGCGTGCAGCGAGCCATGCACGTGGCCTGCGTGCTGCCCAAACGGCTCTGTGGCCGGCGCGGCGGTGTCGAGCTCTTGCAGGATGCCGCAGTTCTGCGCCGATTGCGGGGCGCAGCATTGCTGGCGCAGCGCCTTCAGCTGCTTCTCCAACGTCTTGAGTTCCGAGATGCGCGCGGCCACGTGGCCGATGTGGTCGTCCAGCAACTGGTTGACCTCGCCGCAATCTTTGCCGGGCGCATCGCGAAAGCGCAGAAGGCTGCGGATCTCATCGAGCGTCATGTCCAAAGAACGGCAGCGGCGGATAAAGCCCAGCCGCTGCGCATGCTCGTCGTCGTAGATGCGGTAGTTGCCGTCGGTGCGCGCCGGCTCGGGCAGCAGTTGCCCGCGCTCGTAGTACCGGATGGTTTCGACCGGTGTGTTCGCAACCTTGGCCAGTTCTCCGATTTTCATGATGCGGCAAGAAGCGAGGTGGGGAATACGGCATTTGACTCTACACCTGCTTCAGGGTTTCCAATGTCCGCATGAATAACGAGAACGCTCTGAAACCGGTGGCGCCACATGCGCACGCTCACCCGCACGCAGCGGCAGAAACCACCTGCTGCGGCCACTCCGCTTGCGGCACGGCCGCGGTCGCATCGACCGATATCGCAGACATTCCGAAGGGGTCCTTGCTCTTCCGCATTCCCACCATGGATTGCGCCGTTGAGGAATCCGAGATCCGCCGCGCGCTCGAGCCGGTGCGTGGCATCAGCGGGCTGCGTTTCCGGCTCGGTGAACGGACGATGGCGATCACCGCAGAAGATGCCGCGTTGCCCGATGCACTCGAGGCCATCCGCAAGGCCGGGTTCAAGCCGGAGCCGCTGAACAACGCGGCCAATGCGCCGTCCGCTGCTGGCACGGTGCGCGACGCCCGCCTCATGACACCGGAACTCACGCGGCTGGTCGGCGCGCTGGTGCTGGCCATCGCGGCCGAGACTGTTTCCTTTCTCGCGCCGGAGGCAGTGGCGTTCACAGTGCTGGAGATGGCCTTGGCGCTCGCGGCCATCGCGCTGGCCGGGCTCGACACCTACAAGAAGGGCTTTGCCGCATTGGTGCGCGGCCGCTTGAACATCAACGCGCTGATGGCCGTGGCCGTGACGGGCGCCTTCCTCATCGGCCAATGGCCCGAGGCCGCGATGGTGATGGCGCTCTATGCCATTGCGGAAATGATCGAGGCACGCGCCGTCGACCGCGCCCGCAATGCCATCCAGGGCCTGCTTGCATTGGCGCCAGACCAGGCCGAGGTCAGGCAGCCCGACGGCCGCTGGAACACGGTGAGGGCCGACACCGTGGCACTCGATGCCACCGTGCGCATCCGCCCGGGCGAGCGTGTGCCGCTCGATGGCGTGGTGACGGAGGGCATGAGCGCCATCGATCAGGCGCCGGTCACGGGCGAGAGCATTCCGGTCGACAAGTCAGTGGGCGACGCGGTGTTCGCAGGCACCATCAACCAGACCGCCGCCCTGGAATTCCGCGTCACTGCGGTGGCGGCCAACACCACGTTGGCTCGCATCATCCATGCGGTCGAAGAAGCGCAAGGTTCACGCGCGCCCACGCAGCGCTTCGTCGATCGCTTCGCGGCCATCTACACGCCCGCGGTCTTCGTGCTGGCGGTGGCCGTGGCGGTGCTCACGCCCTGGCTCATGGGCTGGACGTGGATGGAGGCGGTCTACAAGTCGCTGGTGCTGCTGGTCATTGCATGCCCCTGCGCGCTGGTGATCTCGACGCCCGTCACTGTGGTGAGCGCGCTGGCCTCGGCCGCACGCCGCGGCATCCTGATCAAGGGGGGCACCTACCTCGAAGAGGCTCGCAAGCTCAAGGCCGTCGCGCTCGACAAGACGGGCACCATCACCCAAGGCAAGCCGAAGCTGGTCGAGTCGAGCCTGCTCGACAGCGCAGCGGATGAGGGCGAGATCTTTGCCATTGCCGCGAGTATTGCGGATCGCTCCGACCACCCGGTGTCGAAGGCCATTGCCGCGGGTTTAATAAAGCACGAGCTTCGGCCGATCGGCGAGTTCACGGCCCTGCCCGGACGCGGCGTGCAAGCCACGCACGAAGGCCGCAGCTATGTGCTGGGCAACCATCGCCTCATGGAAGAACAAAAACTGTGCAGCCCTGCGCTTGAAGCCGAGCTGAAGCGGCATGAGGAAGCAGGGCGCACCGTCACCCTGCTGGCCTCCGGCCATGCGGTGCTGGCGCTGTTCGCGGTGGCCGACACCATCAAGCCTTCTTCGCAGGCGGCCATGGCCGAACTGCGTGCGCTGGGTGTCACGCCCGTAATGCTGACCGGCGACAACGCCGCCACGGCCAAGGCGATCGGCACGCACGCGGGCATCGACGACGTGCGCGGTAATCTGCTGCCCGAGGAGAAGCTCGATGCGATCAAGGCGCTGCAGCAGCGCTACGGCATGACCGGGATGGCCGGCGATGGCATCAACGACGCACCCGCGATCGCGCAGGCCGACATCGGCTTTGCGATGGGCGGCGCCGGTACCGACACGGCCATGGAAGCGGCCGATGTGGTCATCATGAACGACGACCTGCGGCGCGTGCCCGAAACGATCCGGCTCTCGCGCCGCGCGCATTCGGTACTTTGGCAGAACATCACGCTGGCGCTCGGCATCAAGGCCGTGTTCTTCGTGCTTGCCGTCTTCGGCAGCGCCACCATGTGGATGGCCGTGTTCGCGGACATGGGAGCGAGCCTGCTGGTCGTCGCCAACGGGCTGCGGCTGATGCGCACGCCCAAGCGCGTGGCAAGCGACTGACGCACGAATAAAACTAACATCGGGGGCTTCGCCGTCCACACCGCCTTCCGGTACTTCATGTCCGCTACTTCCCTCCTGCTGCAACTCATCGTCATCCTGAGCACCGCGCGCATCTGCGGATGGGTGCTGCGCCACGTTGGACAGCCCAGCGTGGTGGGCGAAATGGCGGCGGGGCTCATGCTGGGTCCGGTGGTCATGGGCGCGCTGTTCCCATCGCTGCATGCGCAGCTGTTCTCCAAGAGCCACCTCGAAGGGCTGTCTTCGCTCTCGACCGTCGGCCTGGTGCTCTTCATGTTCGTGGTGGGGCTGGAACTGCGCTCCACGCAGGGCGTGCGTGCGCAGTTGAAGGCCGCGGGCTACGTCGGCGCCCTCAGCGTCATCGTGCCGATGGTGCTGGGCATCGCGATTTCACCGGCGCTGCATCCGGCGCTCGCGCCGGCCGGCGTGGGCTTCTGGCCGTTCGCGCTGTTCATGGCCGCGGCGCTGTCGATCACGGCCTTTCCGGTCATGGCGCGCATCCTGAAAGACCGCGGGCTCACGCGCACGCCATTCGGGCAGCTGTCGCTCGGTGCCGCGGCCGTGGTCGATGTGTTCGCGTGGATCCTGCTGGCGCTGGTGGTGGCGTTGGCGGGTGCGGGCGAGGGCTACATGGGCCTCGTCAAGACGACGGGCGGCGTGGCCGTTCTGCTGGCCGTGCTGTTCTTCGGATTGAAGCCGGCGTTTGCGTGGCTGCTGCGCACACGCGCGCCCGATGGCGAACCCTCGACCACCGAGATGGCCTCGCTCATGATCGGCCTCCTGGTCTGCGCCATGGCCACCGAATGGCTGCATCTGCATGCGGTGTTTGGCGCCTTCCTGTTCGGTGCCTGCCTGCCGCGCGACGACCGTTTGCTGAGCTCGCTCACGCAGCGCATCGAGCCGATCTCCATCGTCGTGCTGATGCCGTTGTTCTTTGCGCTCGCGGGGCTCGGCACCACCTCCAATGCCTTCTCGGGCGCGAGCATTGGCGCCATGCTGCTGATCGTCGCGGTGGCCTCCATCGGCAAGCTGGCCGGCGGCGCCATTGGCGCGCGCATGGCGGGCTACGGCTGGCGCGACAGCTTTGCCACCGGTTCGCTGATGAACGCGCGCGGGCTGATGGAACTCATCGTGATGAAGATCGGCCTGGACGCGGGCCTGATCGGCCCCGAGCTCTTCACCATGCTGCTGGTGATGGCGCTCGTCACCACTGCGATGACGGGTCCGCTCATCAATCTGGTGATGGGTCGCGAGAAAACATCTCCTGTGACTGAGGCCGAGGCCGAAGCGCACGCGCGCGCCAAGCCGTAGGGGCTGTCACAAACCATCCCCACCGGACGTCTAGCTTGCAAGGACGTCCACGGGGGGCGTTCCCTGGACTGCCTTTTCACAAGGAATCAACCATGAAGATCGTCATCATCGGGGGCTCCGGCCTCATCGGCTCGAAGCTCGCCGCGCGGCTGCGCCATGCCGGCCACGAAGTCGTCGCCGCCTCGCCCTCCACAGGCGTCAACACGCTCACCGGCGAAGGATTGAAGGAGGCGCTGGCGGGCGCACAGGTTGTCGTCGATGTGGCGAACTCGCCGTCGTTCGAAGACGAGGCCGTGCTGCGCTTCTTCGAGACCTCGGGCCGCAACCTGCTCGCGGCCGAGGCCGAAGCCGGCGTGGCCCACCACATTGCGCTCTCGGTCGTCGGCACCGACCGGCTGCTCGCCAGTGGCTATTTCCGCGCCAAGCAGGCCCAGGAGGACTTGATCGAGGCCTCGCCCGTGCCCTACACGATCGTGCAGGCGACGCAGTTCTTCGAGTTCCTGGGCGGCATTGCCAACGCGGGGGGCGCGGGCAGCGAGATTCGCCTGTCGCATGCCTTGGTGCAGCCAATTGCGGCGGAAGACGTTGCTGCCGCGCTGGCCGAAATCGTGAATGAGCCGCCGGCCGGCGGGCGGGTGGAGATCGCAGGCCCCGAGGCCGTGCCGCTGGACGACCTAGTGAGGCGCTATCTCGCCGCGACAGGCGACGCCCGGCAAGTGGTCGCCGATGCCAACGCGGATTACTTCGGCGTGCACCTCGACGACCGCTCGCTCACGCCGGCTGCCGGCGCGCGCCTCGCGCCGACCGGCTTCGAGGCCTGGGTTCGGCAGCGCGCCGCGGCCGCCTAGCGCGGCGGCCGGATGGCCGACTTCGGCCGGAACGCTTTGCAGACCGTATCGTCGGTCTCCAGGTACGGCCCGCCGATCAGGTCGATGCAGTACGGCACGGCGGCAAAGATGCCGGGCACGATCTGCTTGCCGTCCGCATCCTTCAGCCCCTCGAGCGTTTCCGCAATCGACTTCGGCTGGCCCGGCAGGTTGATGATCAGGCTCTTGTCGCGGATCACCGCCACTTGGCGCGAAAGGATCGCGGTGGGCACGAAGCGCAGGCTGATCTGTCGCATCTGCTCGCCGAAGCCGGGCATTTCCTTGTGGGCCACGGCAAGGGTGGCCTCGGGCGTCACGTCGCGCAGGGCCGGGCCGGTGCCGCCGGTGGTCAGCACCAGCGAGCAGCCGGCGTTTACCAGCTCGATCAGCGTGGCGCTGATGAGAGCGGCTTCGTCGGGAATGAGCCGCGCTTCGAAATCGATCGGGTTTTTCAGTGCGCGGCCAAGCCATTCCTGGAGCGAAGGCAGGCCCTTGTCTTCGTAGGTGCCGCTGGAGGCGCGGTCGCTGATGGAGACGATGCCGATGCATACCGGGTCGGGTGTGTTCATGGTTTTGCTCCTTCCCCTTCCGGGGGAAGGTTGGGATGGGGGCAGCCAGAGCGCCCGATGGATGCGCCGCTTGCCCCCACCCCGGCCCTCCCCCGGAAGGGGAGGGAGAAAGACAAGTGGCTCACTGCTGCACCCTTGGCGCTGCGCGCCTTCCCGCCAAGCGGGAGTGAGCTTGCTTGGGGCGGCCCGGCGCGGCGCTCATGCATCCTCTTCCCGGTCCTGCGCGGCAGCCTCCGCAGCGTGGTCTGCGCCGCCATGCACCGCCAACTGCGCGCGCACCAGCTGAAATATCTCGCGGTACGCCTTGCCCTGGCGCGGCGCCTCACCGGCGGGGCCGGTCTTCATGTCCTTGCGGGCCTGGCGCACCAGGGCGCGCAGCTGCTGCGAATCGGTGGCGGGGTGGGTTTCGATCCAGCCGCCCAGCGCATCGTCGTCGGCAATCAGCCGGTCGCGCCAGCGTTCTGCTTCGTGCAGCGCCGCGGTTTCGGCCGCCGGCACGCTGTTCTGCTCGGTCAGGGCCTGCTTCACGGCTTCCAGCACCTCGGGCTCCAGTTTGCGCATCAGCTTGCCGATGAACTGCATCTGGCGGCGCTTGCCCTCGAAATTGGTAATGCGCTTGGCTTCGGCCACTGCGTCGACCAGTTTTTCGTCGAGCGGGAGCGCGTCGAACAGGCCGGCGCGCAGGCCGAGCAGTTCGGTGCCGAGCTTTTGCAGTTCGTCGCTTTCGCGCTTGAGGTCGGTGCGGCTGGCTTCGTCGGTGCCCTTGAGCTCGCGCTTGAGCTCCAGGTCGAGTTCGCTGCCTTCGGCGACGAACTGGCCACGGACGAAATAGCCTTTTTTGGGTTTGCGGGACATGGGGTGGATTCTGGGCCGCACCGTGCGGCGTTGCAACGCGTGCAATGCGCAGTGGGAAGCTGAAGGGAAAACGGAATGTGGGGGGCGCAAGTATCATAGCCACCACATGACGACATCCTCCTCGCGCGCCGATTCCGGCTTCGCCTACAGCCGCTCCTTCTTCGAAAACCTGGTCGACTCGGCCCTGGCCCACGCCAAAAAGCTCGGTGCAACCGATGCCGGCGCCGAGGCCTCCGAGGGCTGCGGCCTCAGCGTCTCGGTCCGCAAGGGCGAACTCGAGAACGTCGAGCGCAACCGCGACAAGTCGCTGGGCATCACCGTGTACGTGGGCCACCGCCGCGGCAACGCCAGCACTTCCGACTTCTCCGAGGCCGCCATTGCCCAGACGGTGCAGGCCGCCTACGACATCGCCCGTTTCACGGCCGAAGACCCGGTCAGCGGCCTCCCGGACGAGGAAGACATTGCCAAGGAACACCCGGAACTTGACCTGTTCCACCCCTGGGACGTCACGAGCGAGCAGGCCGCCAAGCTGGCGCTGGAATGCGAAGCGGCCGCCTTGTCGACCGACAAGCGCATCACCAACAGCGAAGGCGCGGGCGTCTCGGCCCAGCAGAGCCACTTTTTCAGCGCCCACACGCACGGTTTTCGCGGCGGCTATGCCAGCTCGCGGCATTCGATTTCGGTTGCGCCCATCGCCGGCAAGGGCGACGACATGCAGCGCGACTCCTGGTACAGCTCGATGCGCTCTGCCGGCGAACTGGCCAGCCCGCAGGCCGTGGGCCGCTACGCCGCCGAGCGGGCGCTGAGCCGGCTCAAGTCGCGCAAGATCAAGACCACCGAATGCCCGGTGCTGTTCGAGTCGCCGCTGGCCGTGGGCCTCTTGGGCGGGCTGGTGCAGGCCGTGAGCGGCGGGGCGCTGTACCGCAAGAGCACCTTCCTGCTCGATTCGCTCGGCAAGCCGGTGCTGCCGAAGCACGTGGACGTGGCCGAAGATCCGCATGTGATGCGCGGCAAGGGCAGCTCGCCGTTCGACGACGAAGGCGTGGTGACCCGTGCGCGCAAGGTGGTGGATGCCGGCCGGCTCGAAGGCTACTTTCTGTCGACCTATTCCGCGCGCAAGCTGGGCATGAAGACCACCGGCAATGCCGGCGGCTCGCACAACCTGATCCTGAGTTCGCGCCTCACCAAACCGGGCGATGACCTCGACGCCATGCTCGCCAAGCTCGGCACCGGCCTGTTCGTGATCGAGCTGATGGGGCAGGGCGTGAACTACGTGACCGGCGACTATTCGCGCGGCGCCAGCGGCTTCTGGGTCGAGAAGGGCCGCATCGCCTTCCCGGTGCATGAAATCACCATTGCCGGCAACCTGAAGGACATGCTGATGGGCATCGAGGCCATTGGCGCCGATGCCTACACCTTCGGCGCCAAGACCACAGGGTCGGTCCTGATCAATCGCATGAAAGTGGCCGGCAGCTAAGTCTGCCAGCACACTGACTCGCTCAGACGATCCGGACCGAAAGGTTCGGCAGCCCGTCGATGTGGATCTCGACCAGGTCGCCGCGCACCACCGGCCCCACGTTCTCGGGCGTGCCCGAGTAGATGATGTCGCCGGGCATCAGCTCGAAAGCCTGGGACAGCCGGCTGATCTGCTCTGCTACCGACCAGATCATGTGCTTGAGCGTGGCGTTCTGCTTCGTCTGGCCATTTACCTTGAGCCAGATGGCGCCGTCGGTGTAGTGGCCGACCTTGGCCACCGGATGGATCGGCCCGATCGGCGCCGACTTGTCGAAGCTCTTGCCGATTTCCCAGGGCTTTTTCTGGTCGCCCATCTCGCGCTGCAGGTCACGCCGGGTCATGTCCAGGCCGAGCGAATAGCCGTAGACGAGCCCCAGCGCATCCGCCTGCGCGATGTCGCGGCCGCCCTTGCCGAGGGCCACGACCAGTTCCACTTCGTAGTGGTAGTTCTTGGTCAGCGGCGGGTACGGATGGTCGGCCACCGTGCCGGGCGTGACGACCTGGATCGCGTCCGTTGGCTTCTGAAAGAAGAAGGGCGGCTCGCGGGTGGGGTCGGAGCCCATCTCGCGCGCATGGGCCGCATAGTTGCGGCCGATGCAGTAGATGCGGCGCACCGGAAACGCCTGCTCGCTGCCGACGATCGGAACCGTGGCTTGCGTGACTGCGAAAGGCGTTTGCGGCGCGCGCGATGCGCCGGCCGGCAGGGCGCAACCGGCAACTGCGCCGGCCGCCATGGCGGCGGAGCCGGCCAGCAGGCCGCGTCGTGAACTGGACATGATCTTTGTCTCCTGAGTTTTTTTGGTGAGCGATGAAAGCCGGCCGCAGCCAGCCGGGCCATTCTGGAGCGCGCTGCCGCGGCGTTTCCGCACGCATCTACGCAAAAACAGGACGCAAGCAACACCGGGCCGGCCGCTCGGGGACGCCTGGGCCAGGGCTTACCATCGCGCCATGTCGGCCCTTCAATCCAGCCTTCGCCTCTACGGCATGCAGGAGCGCGCGAACCACCTCGACTTCGACATTCGCTTCGAAGGCGCGCGGGACGTGCTGGCGCGGCCGCATCGGCACGAGTATTTCCAGATCCAGGTCAGCATCCACGGCGGCTCGCAACAGGTAATCGGCGGCGCGGTGCGCCCATTCACCGCGGGGCACTTGAGCTTCGTGCTGCCCTACCGGGTGCACGTGGTGCCGCATCCGCCGGGTGCGCGCTATGCCATCGTGAATTTCGACCAGGGCTTTCTCTGGCCCGAGCTGGCGGTCGAGGCGCTCGATCTCGAGGAGGTGCCGGCCCTGCGCCAGCCCGAGCTCGCGCCCTTCCTGTTCCAGGAGTACGTCGATTTTCATTTCGGCGACGCCGACTTCGCGCGCATTCTCGGGTGGCTCGAAGAGCTTGCCGTGCTGAACCGGGAGCGGTGCTTCGGCAGCGTGGGCGCGATTCGCGGCATTCTGTTGCAGCTGATGGCGCTGGCCTGCGACCGGCACGAGGCGCAACTTCTCGCACAGGCCGCGCTGCAGAGCGGCCGCAGTCCGGGCCGCGACGCGCTGCAGCGCGTGATGCGCTATGTGCGCGAGCATCTGGGCGAGGAGATGTCGCTCAACGATGCCGCGGCGGCGGCCATGCTCTCGCCCAACTACCTCGCGCATCTGCTCAAGAAGCAGACCCACCGCACCTTCACCGAACTCGTCACCGAACGCCGCCTGGAGCGCGCGAAGGAGCTGCTGGTCACGTCGAACGCCCGCATCGCGGACATCGCGCGGCAGTGCGGTTTCGGCGACGCCGTGTACTTCAGCCGCCGCTTCAGGCTGCACAACGGCGTCACGCCGCGGCAGTTCCGCAGCCGGGCCGATGCCGGGTTGGCCAGGGCGGCAGGGCCGAAGAAGCGGTGAGACAAAGCATCAGTTGAGACGCTGCGAGGCAAAGAGGTCGGTAATCGAGTCCAGGAAGTGAAATTTCTCGGGCGTTTTCGTATTGAAGCTTCGCCCTCCGTCATCCTCGATCTGGATGTTCGAGTTGCCTGACTCCAATTGATCGACCATCCATTCGAGAAACGTTGCCACGGAGTTTCCAACGACGAACTTCTCGTCTTCATCTCGACCGAAGTTGATGACTTGCCCGATCGTTCCGCTTGCTCCAGGATCCAGGTCAACCCCGAGGTGATTTCCTCCGTAGTCGTATGCGAACGGAATCCAGAATTTGTTTGCGTAGACCTCCTTGACGGCGCCAACCTTCGCCGATTTGGAGAACATGCTCGCGCCCTTCATGTCCTCGGCCGAGCTCTCTTCAACGATCTTCTTCCAAGCGGACCAGTGCTTCTTTGCGTCCGCAATGGGCAGGAAGATCAGCCCGTAGAAGGGCCCGGTGTTTGCCTCTCCTTGTTGACCATCATGGGCTCTGTAAAGATCCTTCAGGCTCTCGGGAAAGGGACACCCCACAAGACTTTCGAACTCCGCGAGGGCGGCTTCGGAGCACCCTGGCGCCAAGTCTGCGTGCACTTCCTGGAGATTTGCCTCCAGCCATTTTTCAAGTCGCTCCATTGGGGTCTTCATCACACTTTTCCTCTCTGTTGACCAGTTGATTTTCGAACGTGCACTCGATTCGAAAAAAACTGTAGCAGCGAGGAGCAGCGGGGAAACGAGGTCGTTCGCGAGAAAATTCACGCTTGCGTGATGGAATGACCGTTCATGGTCGACACCCAGAGCCGTTCGATTTTTTGGGCCAGCACCTGCACAACCGAGAGTCGTCAAATCTAAGATGCGCTTTCATGACCCCAAACCCAGAAAACCCGCCGCGTCCGCGAATCTATCTGGCGGGCCCGGACGTCTTCCGCCCCGACGCCCAAGACCACTTCGTGCGGCTCGCGGCGGCTTGCGACGCGCTGGGGCTTGCGGCCTTGCTGCCGGCCGATGGCAACGAGGAGCAGAGTGCCGAAGCACCGGAGACGCGAATCTACGAGGCCAACATGCAGCGTCTTCGCGGCGCCGACGGTGTCGTGGCCAACCTCGCGTGCTTCCGCGGCCTGGAGCCCGATTCAGGCACGGTGTTCGAAGTCGGCGCCGCAGTGGCGCTGCAGATTCCCGTCGTGGCCTACGGCGTACCCGCGGGCAGCTATGCAAACCGCGCCCGGTCCCTCATACCGTGCGCGCCCGATGCAGCCGGGGTACTGCGGGAGACCGGCAGCGGCATTGCGGTGGAAGACTTCGGCCAGCCGCTGAACCTGATGCTGGCCTGCTCGATCCACATCGAACCCACGCCTGAGGCTGCGCTGCGGAAGATGGCAGAGCTGCTTGCACTCCAGCGGCGCTGAGCCGCAGCCGGCTTCGCGTTCAGGCTACTTCGCCGCAGCCTTCTCGGGCGGCGCCAGCAAGTGCTCGAGCATCCGCCGAGCGTTGAGCGGCAGCTCTTCCGAAGACCGCACGCAGGCCATCAGCGTGCGCTCGGCCCACGCATCGCTGAGGTTGGCACGCGCAATCTTCATCGAGCGGGCGCAGCGCGCGGCCGCGGTCTGCGGGACGATGCCCACGCCGATGCCGTGCGCGACCATGCCGCACACGGCCTCGAAGTTGCGCACGCGCACGCGATAGGCCAACTGCTTGCCGAGCGCACGGGCATGCTGCGTGACCAGCTGCTGCAGCGCACTGTCCTCGGTCAGGCCGACGAATTCGCTGTCGGCCACCTCGGCCAGCCGCACGCGCCGGCGCCCCGCCAGCGCATGGCCGCGCGGCATCACGAGCACCAGATCGTCGCGGCGGAAGGGGTGGCATTCGAGGCCCTCGGTGCCGACCGCGTCCGAGACGATGCCGATGTCGCACAGCCCGTCCCGCAGCGCATCGACCGATTGCGGGCTCGGCCGTTCCTCGAGATCGACCGAGATGCGCGGATGCTGCGCAAGGAAGCGGCTCAGCACCTCGGGCAGGTGCTCGTTCAGCGCCGAGGTGCCGCACATGAAGCGCACGTGGCCCTTGAGGCCCTGGCCGTATTCGCCGAGCTCGCCGCGCATGCGTTCCATCTGCTGCAGCACGACACGCGCATGGTGCAGCAGCGTGCGGCCGGCCTCGGTGGGACGCACGCCCTGCGCGTGCCGCGTGAGCAGCGGGCTGCCAAGGGCGTCTTCCATGCCGCGCACGCGCTGGCTGGCCGAGGCGAGCGTCATGTGCGAGCGCTGTGCGCCGGCGGTCAGGCTCCCGGCCTCCACGACGTGGAGGAAGAGCCGCAGGTCTGTGAGGTCGAATCGCATGATGAGGCCGCAAGGTAGCACGGGAGCCTCAGCCTGTGCCTGAGGCTGGCTGCGCGAATGCCTCATTTTCAGCCTCGGCACAGGCCGGCAGACTGCGCCGCAATGACGATCTCGAACGAACTGGCAACAGGCCACTGGGCCGCAGCCGCCGCGGTATTTCTCCTGGCCGGGGTGATCAAGGGCGTGGTCGGGCTCGGGCTGCCGACGGTGTCGATGGCGCTGCTCGCGCTGTGGATGCCGCCGGTGCGCGCGGCCGCATTGCTGATCGCACCCTCGCTGGTCACCAACCTGTGGCAGACCGGGCCGCGTGCGACCTTCTGGCCGGTGCTGCGGCGGATCGGCGGCATGCAGGCGGGCATCGTGGTGGGCACCCTGGGCGGCGCACTGTGGCTCGGGGTGCCGGCAGGCGCCTGGGCCTCGGTGGCGCTCGGTGCGGCGCTGGTGGCCTATGCGTTCTGGGGGCTCACGGGGCGCCAACTGCATGTGCCTGCGGCGCACGAGCGCTGGCTGGGGCCGCTGGTGGGCGCCGCGACGGGTTTGGTCACGGCCGTGACCGGCGTGTTCGTGGTGCCGGCCGTGCCCTATCTGCAGGCCCTGGGTTTCCGGCGCGATGCGCTGATCCAGGCGATGGGTATTTCGTTCACCACCTCGACCGTGGTACTGGCCATCGGGCTGGCGGGCAACGGCAGCTATCCCGCTTCGGCGGTCGGCGGGTCGGTGGCGATGCTGCTGCCGGCGCTCGCCGGCATGGTGCTGGGAACGTGGTTGCGCCAGCGCTTGTCGGTGGCGGTATTCCGGCGTTGCTTTCTGGCCGGGTTGGCGCTCTTGGGGTTCTACATGGTGGCGCACGCGCTGGCCTGAACCAGGTGAGCCGGAATCCCGGCGATCCTCAGCCGGCGAGCAGGGCCGCGCGAACGCGTGCGATGGCCTGCCTGTAGGGCAGGGCGAAGTTCTCGATGCCGTCGTCGGGCGCGAGCCAACTGAACGAAAACACCAGGCCGTCTTCCTCGGGGCTGCCCATGGCCACATGCTCGAAGGTTTCGGGCAGCGGTGCGTCGGCACGTATCAGGAAAACGTGCCAAAGCTGCGGATGGCGCAGCGTATGGCCTTCGGCGCCGGCCTCGCAGTCGCGCTCCAGGGTGCCGAGCGGCTGCAGTTCACCGACATGGTCGATGCCGGATTCCTCGAGCAGCTCGCGGCGTACCGCCACCTCGGGCGATTCGCCGGGCTCGATGGTGCCCTTGGGCAGCTGCATGTTCCCGTCGCCGGGATGCCGGAACACCAGCAACCGGCCGCGGCGGTCGACCAGGCAGGCGCAAGCCTTCGGGATCGTGGTGGCGCAGCCGCCGTCGCTCGCCATCAGGCGCTCGCGAGGGCCGCCTTGACTGCCGCGCTCACCTGGCCCATGTCGGCCTTACCCGCGAGGCGGGTCTTGACCGCGCCCATCACCTTGCCCATGTCGCCAGGGCCCTTGGCGCCCAGTTCGGCCACGATGGCCTTCACTTCGGCGGCCACTTCGTCGGCGCCCATGCGCTGTGGCAGGTAGACCTCGAGCACCTTGATCTCGGCCGCTTCCTTGTCGGCCAGGTCGGCGCGTCCGCCGGTCGTGAACGCCGCGATGGAGTCCTTGCGCTGCTTGACCATCTTGTCGACGATGGCGACGACCATGGCGTCGTCGAGCTCGACGCGCTCGTCGACTTCCTTCTGCTTCAGGGCTGCCAGCAGCAGGCGAATGGTGCCGAGGCGCTCCGAGTCCTTGGCGCGCATCGCGGTCTTCATGTCTTCGGTGATCTGTTCCTTGAGGCTCATGCTCGGGGCTCCTGGTTCGAAAAAAACAAAAGCCGCGGCAGGTTTCCCTGGCGCGGCTGAGGCAGCAATCGGATCGCTGGGCCGACTTGCGTCAAAGGCCGGCGATCCTGTTGCCAACGGGCATCAGTACAGCTTCTTGGGGAGCTGCATGCTGCGCACGCGCTTGTAGTGGCGCTTGACGGCGGCTGCCTTCTTGCGCTTGCGCTCGGCGGTCGGCTTTTCGTAGAACTCGCGGGCGCGCAGGTCGGTCAGCAGGCCGAGCTTTTCGATGGTGCGCTTGAAGCGGCGCAGGGCGACGTCGAAAGGCTCGTTTTCTTTAACGCGAATGGTGGTCATTGATGAATCGTTGAACTGAATTTGGCTCGGGGAGATCGAGGCCCCAAGCCGGGGTTCCTCAACTGAAAAATTTTTGCGGCCGTTGAGGGGAGGCCAAAGTTAGCCCGCGATTATAGCGCGGTTGCACACGCATGTGCGCTCGCCCAGGCCCATTGGAAGTTGTATCCGCCCAGCCAACCCGTCACGTCGACCACTTCGCCGATGAAATACAGGCCCGGCTGCTTCGATTCCATGGTCTGCGAGGACAAATCACGGGTGTCGATGCCGCCTGCCGTGACCTCGGCCTTCTTGTAGCCCTCGGTGCCGCTGGGGGTGATCTGCCAGCGGGCGATGCGCTCGGCCAGGGCGGCCAGGGCCTTGTCGGCGGCCTCGTTGACGGGCCGCTGCAGGGCCGGATCCTGCCCGACCCAGGCGTCCGCCAGCCGGGAGGGCACCAGCATGGCCAGTTCGTTGGCAATGCGCTTTCTGGAGCGGAGCTTGGCGTCGCCCAGGGCCTCGGCCACGTCCACGCCGGGCGCGAAGTCGAGCGTCAACGGCGTTCCGGGTTTCCAGTAGCTCGAAATCTGCAGCACGGCCGGGCCCGAAAGGCCGCGGTGGGTGAACAGCAGGTCTTCGAGGAAGGTCATCTTTTCCTTCTTGGCACCGGTTTCGATGCGCACCGGCAGCGCCAGCCCGGCCAGTTCGGCATACGGCGCCCAGGCCTCGCCGCCGAAGGTCAGCGGCACCAGGGCCGGGCGGGGCGTGACGACGCGCAGGCCGAACTGTTCGGCCAGGCGGTAGCCGAAATCGCTGGCGCCGATCTGCGGGATCGACAGGCCGCCCGTCGCAACCACGAGCTTGGGCGTTTCGATCATGCCCTTGCTGCTATCGATCTTGTAGCTGCCTGGGCCCGTTCCGTCATTGCCGGACCCCGAGAACACGAGTTTTCCGAGCTTGCACGGCTGCCAGCGCGTGACATTGCCCGCGTCGCATTCCGCCAGCAGCATGTCGATGATCTGCTGCGAGGAACCGTCGCAGAACAGCTGCCCCTTGTGCTTCTCGTGAAAGGCGATGCCGTGCTTCTGCACCAGCTCGATGAACTGCTGCGGCGCATAACGCGACAGGGCCGAGCGGCAGAAATTCGGGTTCTCGCCGATGAAGTGGCGCTGCGGCGCGCGCACGTCGAGGTCGCGGTTGGTGAAGTTGGCGCGGCCGCCACCCGAGATGCGGATCTTTTCCGCCACCTTCTCGCTGTGGTCGACCAGCAGCACCTTGAGCCCGCGCTGGCCGGCCAGCGCGGCGCAGAACAGGCCTGCGGCACCGGCGCCGACCACAACGACATCGAATCGAAAAGGCGCGCTCAAATCAGTCAGGGTCCGTCGGCCGCCAGCAGGGGCGGCGGGTTGTATTTGAGGTGGCCCACGTAGCGCAGCGGCTGCGTGGCGGCAATCGAGGGCACGTCGCCCTCGCGCATGTGCAGCAGGTCGGCCGGGCTCACCCAGCGCGGGTCGGCGTCGGTGATCGGCAGGCCGGCCCGCCTATAGGCCTCGAGCACGAATTGCGAGCAGAAGAACTGGTCGTCGCGGCTCGCGCCCAGCTGCACCATGGCCATGCCGCTGATGCAGTAGTGGCTGACGGCCGAGGGAATCAGCGGCAGCTCGCACAGGCGCCGGTTCAGCACGAAGGGCGCATTCAGCAGCACGCCGGTGGTGTTGTAGCGGATGCCCACCTGCGAGTTGGCCCAGGTGCGCAGCTTGGCGGCGCCTGCCGGATCGAGCCCGGGCACGCGAAAGGCCACCACCATTTGTTCTTCGTCCACCACGTCGGCCAGCGGACGCGCGCGCACGCCGCTGCCCACCGCCTCGGCGATCAGGCCGTCGCCCAGGTACAGCACCGCATGGCTCACGGGCGAGAAGGTGCCCAGCCGGATGCCGAAGGAATTGACTGTGGCGATGGAGGTCAAGAGGATGTCGCCGGGCTGCAGCGCATCGGCGGCGATCAGCTCGCCGCCATTGCCGGGGGCGATGACCGAGCTCTGTACCCGCAGCCGCAGGCCCGCGTCTTTCGACGGCAGGTCGACGCGGGTGGCGCAGGCAGAGAGCAGCAGCATCGCGGCAGCGCCGAGCGCCGCCGAGCGGAGATGGCGCCGCATCATCCCTTCCAGATGAAAGGAAACTTCAACTGCTTGAAGAAGCCGTTGGGCACATAGTCGCCGAGCACGCCGTACTTCTCGGGCCAGAGCTTGGTGCTCTTCACTGCGGTGCCAAAGAGATAGTCGAGAAAGGCGTAGTGCGCCGAATAGTTCTTGTCGAGCGCCTCGACGTCCTGGCTGTGGTGCCAGTGGTGGAAGTTGGGCGTCACGATGATGTAGCGCAGCGGCCCGAGCCGCACGCTCACGTTGCAGTGGTTGAACACCGCCTGGAAGCCCACCACCACGATGTAGGCGTCGATCACTTCCTTGGAAAAGCCGAACACGTAGATTGGCGCGAGCACCAGCGTGCGCGTGATCAACAGCTCGAGGATGTGCTGGCGCGAGCCCGCCATCCAGTCCATGCTCTTCACGCTGTGGTGCACCGCATGCAGGCGCCACAGCACCGGCACCTCGTGATAGGCGCGGTGGGTCCAGTACTGCACCAGGTCGGCCACCAGGACGATCAGCAGCAGCCCGGCCCAGAACGGCAGGTTGCCCACCCAGCCGCGAATGCCGTCATTGGCCGCCCAGCCGAAGAACTTGTGCACCATCAGGTTGGTGGCCAGCAGCACGAAGCCCACGATCATGTGGTTCACCACGAAGTGGTGAAAGTCAGTCTGCCACTCGGCGCGGAACACCGGCTGGTCCTTGCGCAGCGCGAAGAGCTTTTCGATGAAGATGAAGATCAGCGACGAGCCCAGCAGGTCGAGGATGAACCAGTCCAGGCCGATGTAGGGCGTGTTGTCGGCAAAGTCGTTCACCGGCACCTTGTGCCCGCCCAGCAGCGCCGCCGCGGCCACCAGCAGGAACGCGGCCGAAGACAGCCAGCGCGAGCGGTTGAAGATGATGTTCACCAGCGCCAGCCCGCCCGAAACGACCATGGCCGCCAGCAGGATGAAGCGCATCACGTCGACGTTGTAGCTCTTGCGCAACTCCGGCGTCGTGAGGTACTGCGGAAAGTGGAACGCCAGCACGCCCAGGAAGCACAGGATGGCCAGGCTGAGCGCAATGGTTCCCGTGACAAGGCCCTGGCCGCGGCGGAGTTCGCCGTGGGTCTGGGTGAATTCGTTGAGTTTCTCGATGTCGAGCATGCCCGCCTCTCTCGCTTGTGAATTGTTGCGCGCGATTTTAGGCGGCTGTAGGAGAACTCTCACGTCGACCGAACGGGGTAGGCGGCCTTCGTGGCTTTCCCGCCTTTGCGCGAATTTTGGTGTCAGCGCGGCCGAACCGCGCGCCGGCGCAGCAGCGCGGCAGTGCCCAGCGCCACGGCCATCACGAGCAGGGAAACGACGGTGGTCACCGTGCCGAGTGCATAAATCGAAGGCGTCGTGACGGTCGAGGTCAGGCCCTGCAGTTCGAGCGGCAGCGTGTTGACGTCGCCGATGGCCTGCGAGGTGCGGGCGATCTCATCCCATGACAGCGTGAAGCCGAACATGCCGATACCGACGATGGACGGGCCGATCAGTGGCAGCACCACATGCCGGAAGGTTTGCCAGGGCGTGGCGCCGAGGTCGCGCGCGGCTTCCTCGTAGGCCGGGTTGAAGCGGTTGAACACCGCGAACATGATGAGCAGCCCGAAGGGCAGGGTCCACGTCAGGTGGGCGCCGAGGGCGGAGCTGAACAGGCCGAGCGCAGTGCCGTAGCCTTCGAGCAGCGTGGTGGCGTCCATGGCCTCGAGCAGGCTCTTGACCCCAGTGTCGATGAGCCGGAACTGCAGGCCGATGCCGAGCGAAATGATGATCGACGGCATGATGAGGCTCGCCACGGTGACGAAGAACAGCGCGTTGCTGCCCGCGAGCTTCTTGCGGAACGCGAGGCCGGCCAGCACAGAGAGCACCACGGTGAAGCCCATTACCACCGCGCCCAGTGCGAGCGAACGTCTGAAGGCCGCGCCGATGTCGACTGTGCCCAGGCCTTCGGCCAGCTTGTAGAACCAGTGCAGCGAGACGCCACGCAGTGGAAAGGTGAGGCCGCCTTCGGGACCCTGGAAGCTCAGGATGAAGATCGTGATCATCGGGCCGTAGAGGAACAGCACGAAGAGGGCGAATACGGTCGCCAAGGGCCAGAAGCCGGGGGCGCGTTGTTCTCCTATGCGCATGTGTGTTGGTCCTTCAGGGCGTGTGCACAGGCCACCGGGTACTCCCCTCCGCGAATGCCCCGCGGCCTGCGGCCTCCTCCTTTATTTCGCTGCGGGGAGCACCCGGCGCCCTGTGCACACCGGGCGCTGCCGTTGTTCCGTTCGATCAACGATCGCTCCGTATAACGCTCACGTCGATGGGGTGCCTTGCGCAGCGAAATAAAGGGGGAGGCCGCAGGCCGGAGGACATTCGCGGAGCAAGGTACCCCGTCGGCGGGAGCGCCCCCCGAACAAGGCTCCTCATGCACAACGGAACGAACAGACGAGCAAGGCTTCATCTCAGAGCTCCTTGCGAATATCAACGAGCCGCGTGAGCCCCCAGATGATCATCAGCACCACCGCCAGCAGGATCATCGCGTTGGCCGCGGCCAGCGGAAACTGCAGGTACGAGGTCTGCACCTGGATGATCTTGCCGATCGATGCGATCTGCTGCCCGCCCATCACCCCGATGGTGACGAAGTCGCCCATCACAATGGTGATGACGAAGATCGAGCCGATGAGGATGCCGGTGCGCGACAGCGGCACCACCACGTTCCAGAGCGTTTGCCAGGCCGAGGCGCCCGCGTCACTGGCGGCTTCGAGCAGCGAGCGATCGATACGCATCATGCTGTTGAAGATGGGCACGATCATGAACATCGTGTAGAGGTGCACGAAGGCAAGCACCACCGAGAAATTAGAGAACAGCAACCACTCGACCGGATGGTCGACCAGGCCGAGCCCCGCCAGCATCTGGTTGACCAGACCGTTGCGCCCCAAGAGCGGCACCCACGAAATCATGCGGATCACGTTGGAGGTCCAGAACGGCACCGTGCACAGCACGAAGAGCACCGTCTGCATGGTCGACGAGCGCACGTGGAACGCCAGAAAGTACGCCACCGAAAAGCCGATCAGCAGCGTGATGCCCCACACCAGCAGGCAGAACTTGAAGGTGCTCAGGTAAGTGTTGAGCGTGACGCACAGGTCGCCGTTGTCGGTGAGCAGCGAGCAGCCCTCGAACAGGCTCGCGTAGTTGCGCAGCGTCACCGCCGGAATCAGCTCGTACTCGTTGAAATTCCACAGGCTGACCATCGCGATCAGCGCCAGTGGAATCAGAAAGAACAGGAGGAACACCAGCGCGAATGGCGCAGCCTGCCACCATGCCTTCACGGCGTGGACGGACGGGCTGGGCGCGTGCGCGCTGGCGGTTGGAGCGCTCACAGGTTCAGGCGGCAACGAACTCGTTCCACTTCTTGACCATGTACTCGTTCTCGTCCATCACCGCGTTCCAGCAGGCGATGCCGCCCATGCGCTGTTCGTAGCTGCCGCCGTCGCGCACCGCGCCGGCCTTGGCCAGCAGGTCGCCGTTCGGGCTCTTGATGTCTTGTGAGGCGGGCTTGCCTTCCATCCAGTAGGCCCACTCGTAGGCTTCCATCTTGGCTTTGGCCGTGTCGAGCACCGCGCTGTAGTAGCCCTGGCGGTTCAAGTAGGCGCCGGCCCAGCCGTCGAGGAACCAGTTGATGAATTCATAGGCGCCGTCGAGCTTCTTGCCCGACAGCGTGGCCGGAAGGCCGAAGCCGGCTGCCCAGGCGCGGTAGCCTTCCTTCAGGGGCTGGAAGTTGCAGGCAATGCCCTTGGTGCGCACGGCCGTGACGGCGGGCGACCACATCGACTGGATCACCACTTCGCCCGAAGCCATCAGGTTGACGGACTCGTTGAAGTCCTTCCACAGCGCGCGGAACTGACCGGCCTTCTTGGCTTCGATCAGGGTCTTGATCGTCAGGTCGATCTCGGCCTTGGTCATGTTGCCCTTGTCCTTGTACTTGTGGATGCCCTTGGCCTCCACCACCATCGCGGCGTCCATGATGCCGATCGACGGAATGTTCAGGATCGCGGCCTTGCCCTTGAATTCGGGGTTCAGCAGTTCGGCCCAGGAGTTGATCGGCCGCTTGATCAGGTCCGGACGGATGCCCAGCGTGTCGGCGTTGTAGACCGTGGGAATGAGCGACATGAACTGCGTCGGCGCGGTCGCGAACTTCTTGCTCTTCTCGCCCTCCAGATAGATCACCTTCTTGGGTGCGGTGCCCTGGTCGCCCACGGCCTTGCCGCCGACTTCGCCCTTGGTGAAGAGCGTGGTGATCTTGTCGGCGTTCTTGATCTTCTTGGTATCGATGCCCTTCAGGTTGCCGGTCGGCACGATCTTCTTGAGCGAGAAGAATTCGGTATCGATCAGGTCGAAGCTGTTGGGTGCGGTCACGGCGCGCTTGGTCACGTCGTCGGTGGTCACGGCCACGTACTGGATCTCGATGCCGGTGTCGGCCTTGAACTTCTCGGCGATCGCCTTGTCCTGGTTCACCGCCGTGCCAAGGTAGCGCAGCACGATTTTTTCCTGCGCATGCACGAAGGGCGCGATGCCCGTGGCCAGTATGCCGGCGGTGCCCTGCAGCAGAGTGCGGCGCTGGACGCCGGCGGACGAGTCGATGGGGTCGGTCATGTTGAAAGAGCCTCCGTATGGAAAGTGGCGGGTGAGGGAACGGGGATAGGGTGAGGCGGCGGGGCCTGCGGGGTCGTGGCGAGCGCGCGCGCATCGGCTTCGGCCCAGGCCAGGCGGACCGTTTCGCCTTGTGCGTGGGGGCTCGCGAGAAAGGCGGCTTCGCCCATCAGCACCGACACGTTCTGGCGGCCGGGCGGTGCGGCTTGCAGCGCCAGCCCGAGCAGCACGTACGTGCCCTGGTACTCGACGTCGGTCACCGTCGCGGCAAGGCCATCGGAGGCGGCGCCATCGGAAGCCGGAGCAATCCGCATGTGATCGTTGCGCACCGCGATGGGCCCGGCGGGCGTGTCGAACACGTTGTGCCCGCCCATGAAGCGCGCCACGAACTCGTTGGCCGGGTGGTTGTAGATCTGGTGCGGCGAGCCGACCTGCTCGATCACGCCGTGGTTCATCACCACCATGGTGTCGGCCAGTGCCATCGCTTCTTCCTGCGAATGCGTGACGTGCACGAAAGTCAGCCCCAGTTCCTTCTGCCAGCGCCGCAACTCGGCGCGCATCTGGATGCGCAAGAAGGGGTCGAGCGCCGACAGCGGCTCGTCGAGCAGCAGCACGCGCGGCTCGGTAATGAGCGCGCGCGCCAGCGCCACGCGCTGCTGCTGTCCGCCGGAGAGTTCACCCGGCTTGCGTTCGGCCAGGTGGCCCATGGCCACGCGGTCCAGCAGGTCACGCGCAAGCTTCTGGCGCTCGGCCTTGCCGACGCCTTTCATCTTGAGGCTAAAGGCCACGTTGTCCGTGGCCGACAGGTGCGGGAACAGCGCAAAGCTCTGGAACATCATCGCCGTGCCGCGCGCGGCCGCGGGCAGGTTCGTGATGTTGCGGTTGTCCAGCAGGATGTCGCCACTGGTGACCGACTCGTGGCCCGCGATCATGCGCAGCGTGGTGCTCTTGCCGCAGCCCGAGGGGCCCAGCAGGCAGCAGTAGCTGCCGCTCGCAATGCGCAGGTCGATCCGGTCAACCGCGGGCGGTGTGCCGGCGGCGTAGCGCTTGCTCAGGGCAACGATTTCGACGGCAGCAGGTGGAGGCGCGGCGACGGCGTTCATGAACGGGCGCGGGGCGCTGAAAACGATCGGAAAACGGGCATGCTGGCGTTAAGCACGCTCCATGCCACATCTTGGTGCTACGGCGCCCCGTCCGGGCGAAGCGCAAGGATGGGGCTCGCAGGCCTCGGGGCCAGCTCTTGCCGATTGCTCAGGTGCCGAACCTGCCAGCGTCAGATCCCAGCGGCAGCGCCGCCGCGGCCAGCCCGCGCAGCACGTCACCCACCACGATCACCGCGGGACTGGCGAGTCCAGCTTCGGCAATGCCAGCCTGGAGCCTGTCGAGCGTGGTCGCGATGTGGCGCTGCTGCGGCAGGCTCGCATGCTGCACCACGGCCACCGGCGTGTCGCCGGGCAGGCCATGGAGCAGTTCGCGTTCGATGTGGCCTGCGCCCGCCACGCCCATGTAGATGACGAGCGTGAGCCGTGCGTTGTGCGCCGTGGCCGCCAGTGCGCGCCAGTCGGTTGCGTCTTCGTGCGCGCCGGCGCCGGTCTTGGCGTGGCCGGTGACGAACACCACGCCCTGCGCATGGTCGCGGTGCGTGAGCGGCACGCCGAGCGAGGTGGCGGCCGCGAGGCCGGCGGTGATGCCGTTGATCACGGTGCACTCGATGCCGGCTTCGCGCAGGTGCTCGACCTCTTCGCCGCCGCGCCCAAAGATGAACGGGTCGCCGCCCTTGAGCCGAACTACGGTTTCGCCTTCATGCGCCGCGGTGATCATGAGCCGCTCGATGAAGGCCTGGGGCGTGCTCTTGCAGCCGCCTCGCTTGCCCACGTGCACGATGCGCGCGCCGGGCCGGGCGTAGGAGCTCAGGATGCTTTCGCTCACGAGATCGTCCACCAGCAGCACCGTCGCGGCCTGTATGGCCTTGACGGCCTTGATGGTCAGCAGCTCGGGGTCGCCGGGGCCGGCGCCCACCAGCGTGCAGCTTCCGGTGGCAAACGAAGAAGTCGGTCTGTTCATGCGTGAGATGCCAGTTGCGTGATGTGCCTGACCTGCGTGGCAATGGCTTCAGGCACGGGAAGCTCGCCGTTCAATACGCGCCGCGTGTACTCGGCCGTGGTCGCGACGTCGATTTCTTTCGGCAGGCCGGGCACCTCGCTCGACGTGCCCGCGGCCTGGGCCTGCAATTCGCTGCGCACGCCGCGCACGAAGCCGTCGATCTGCGCGGTGCGGCGCGGGTCGGACACCACTTCGCCCTCGAGGCCGCGCGAGAGCAGGGCGGTCATGCCCATGAGTTCGAAGGTTTCGCCCATGGTGCGCGCGTATTCCGGATGCGTATAGCTTGCCACGATCACCGACGGACCGGTGGTCGGCTGCATCAGCTTGACCACGCTGTGTCCAGGGTTGCGAAGGCCCACCACGCGGCGCACGTCGAGCAGCCGCTTGAGTGCGGCGTTGAGCAGTTCGGTGGGTGCAAAGCCTACTTGGCCGGACGGGATTTGCCTGATCGTCGTGAGCTGGGGAACGTCCAATGCCTCCAGCACGTTAGAGGCGAGCACGCGCGATGTTTCGGTGGCGCTGCCGTGCACCAGCACCGGCAGGCCTTCGCGGGCGAGCAGCAGCGCCAGCAGCGGCGTGAGCACCGGCAGCTTGCGCGCACCGTTGTAGCTCGGCAGCACGACGAGCGGGCGGTCGGCGGCGGGCAGGCGGTTGAGCCTGGCATGCGTGGCGTCGAGGAAGCCGGCCATTTCTTCCGGCGTTTCGCCCTTGATGCGCATCGCGAGGCAAAAACCGCCGATCTCCAGGTCGGTGACGGTGCCGTCCAGCACCTGGCCGAACAGGTCGGTGGCCTGTTCGCGCGTCAGCGGCTTGGCGCCTCGCGCGCCGCGGCCGATTTCCTTGATGTATTGGCTGATTCCCATGGGTGCACGGATTGTCCCGCAATGCTTATGCCCGAAAGCAAGGCGGCTTATGCACCCTCCACCGCGGTTTCGGCCGGCGTAGCCCGCACCATGCGCTTGAGTTCGGGCAAGCATGAGCCGCAGTTGGTGCCGCATTTGAGCGCGCCCTGCAGGGAAGCCAGCCGTTCCTCGGGCGTGCCGCTGCAGCGGCCCAGCTCGGCCCGTATCGCCAGGTCGGTCACGTTGAAGCAGGTGCACACCGGCTGGCCGCGCGACTGCACCGCCACCGGCGCGCGGGCACCGGGCGAGAGCAGCAGGCGGCCATAGGTTTGCGCCGGGATTTCTTCCCGCAGCAGGGTGCCGATCCAGGCTTCGGCACTGGTGTCCCCGCCCAGCAGGAAGGCCTCCAGGCCGGCGTTGCCATCGGCGCGCCGCACCAGCCGTGCCACGCGGCGCTGACCGCGCCGGCGGTCGGCGTAGCGCAAGGCATCGCTGCCGACGAGGCCGAGCAGGCCTTCGATGCGGTCGATGAGCTCGTCCGCCGGTGCGTCGTGCGCGGCGGCGCGAAACAGGATGCCGCTGCGTTCCTCGCCCGGCGTGTTGCCCGAGAACGGCACGCAGGTGGCAAACGGGAACATCGCCATCAGCGGCTTGAGCGCCTGGTGCGCGGCCAGCGCCGTTTCGGGCGGCAGCCACGCCATGGCGAGCAGCGACCACGGCAGCTCGGCCTTGAGGATCTTGACTGGCGTGTGCTTGAGCTCGGGTTGCTTCGAGGTGGGGCAGTAGGCCGGGGAGGTCAGGGCGTTGATGCCCGCCAGCGGCGTGCCGGTCGACGAGCATCCGCTCAGGTATTCCTCGCCCCAGTGCATGGCGACGAAAGCCTGACTCAGCCCGATCTCGGCGCTCGCGCGCGCCGGCAGGAGGATAGAGCCGCGCTTGGACGTGAGATGCACCAGGTCGCCTTCATTCAGCTGACGGCGCGCCATGTCTTGGGCATTCATCTGCACTACGGGCTCGGCCACGTGGCCGAAGAGCCGGCCGACCGTGCCGGTGCGGCTCATGCCGTGCCATTGGTCGCGAAGGCGGCCGGTGTTCAGCGAGAACGGATAGCGCGCCTCGCGCGCCTCTGCCACCGGCTTGTAGACCGTGTCGGCAAAGCGCGCGCGGCCGTCCGGCGTCGGGAAGATGCCGTCTTCATAAAGGCGTACGCGGCCGGTGGCTTCGCCTTCCTTCAGTGGCCATTGCTGCGGGCCCGCGGTGTCGAGCATCGCGTAGCTCATGCCGGTGATGTCCAGGTCGCGGCCGCGCGTGGATTCGCGGTGCTCGTTCCACACGCGCTCGGCGCTTTCATAGGGAAACAGGGTGGCCGTGCGACCGAGCCGCTGTTCGAGCCGGCGCGCGAAGTCGACGGCAATCGACCAGTCGTGGCGCGCTTCGCCGGGCGCCGGCACCGCGGGGCGCACGCGCGAAATGCGGCGCTCGCTGTTGGTCACGGTGCCTTCCTTTTCTCCCCAAGTGGTGGCGGGCAGAAGAAGGTCGGCAAAGGCGCAGGTCGAGGTGGTCGAAAAAGCTTCCTGCACCACGACGAACTCTGCGCGCTCGAGGGCGCGGCGCACAGTGGCCTGGTCGGGCATCGACTGGGCGGGGTTGGTACAGGCGATCCACAGCGCGCGAATCTCACCGTCCGCGGCGGCCTGGAACATCTCGACCGCGGTCTTGCCGGGCTTCTCGGGTACCGAGGGCAGGTTCCACAGCGCCGCCACTTCCGCGCGGTGCGCCGGGTTGGCCAGGTCGCGGTGCGCGCTCAGAAGGTTGGCCAGGCCGCCCACTTCGCGTCCGCCCATGGCGTTGGGTTGGCCGGTGAGCGAGAACGGGCCCGCGCCGGGCTTGCCGATCTGGCCGGTTGCCAGATGCAGGTTGATCAACGCTGCGTTCTTGGCGGTGCCGCTCGACGACTGGTTGAGGCCCTGGCAGTAGAGGCTCAGCGTTGCCGGCGATGTGGCGAACATGCGCGCCGCGGCAAGCAGGTCTTCCTTCGAGATGCCGCAGATCTGCGCCACCTTGTCGGGCGTGCATTCACGCACCGTGGCTTTCAGTGCATCGAAGCCGTTGGTGTGGGCCGCGATGTAGCCGTTGTCGGTCCAGCCTTCCCACAGCATCAGGTGCAGCATGCCGTTGAACAGCATCACGTCGGTGCCAGGCTGGATTGGCAGGAACAGGTCGGCGATCTCGACCGTGTCGGTGCGGCGCGGGTCGGCCACGATGATCTTCATCCTGGGGTTCGCGGCCTTTGCATCCTCGATGCGGCGGAACAGGATCGGGTGCGCCCATGCGGCGTTGCTGCCCACGATGAAAAGGCACTCGGCGTGCTTCAGGTCGTCGTAGCAGGCCGGGGGCGCATCGGCGCCCAGCGTCTGCTTGTAGCCCGCCACCGCGCTGCTCATGCACAGGCGCGAGTTGGTGTCGATGTTGTTGGTGCCGATCAGCCCCTTGGCCAGCTTGTTGAAGACGTAGTAGTCCTCGGTGAGCAGCTGGCCCGAGACGTAGAAGCCGACAGCGTCGGGGCCATGGTCGCGGATGACCTGTTCGAACTTGTCGACGGCGCCGCCGAGCGCGGTGTCCCATGCGATGGGCGCCGGCTCGCCGCCGCGCGAGGCGCGCCGCATGGGTTGCAGCAGCCGTGTCTGGCGCGTGACCGTGGCCGTGGCCGTGAGATGCAGTGTCGAGCCCTTGGTGCAGAGGCGCCCGAAGTTGGCCGGGTGGTCGGGGTCTCCGCGCACGCCGGTAATCTGCGCGCCATCGGATTCGATAATCACACCGCAGCCCACGCCGCAGTAAGGGCAGGTGGAGCGAGTTTCTTCCATGGGTCGATGCCTTGGTTGTGCGCCTAGCTGCCGTGCGGCGCCTGCACGTCGAAGGACTCGTCACCCAGCTTGCCGGCCGTTGCGGCGCCGGGGCCGGCACGCGGCGGAGCCAGGTCGATGGCATGCGTCTTCAGTTCGAGCGCGTTCATCATGACCTGGCCATCTTCGACCTTCACCGCGAACTTTGGGGTGCACCCCTCATCAGGCGACTTGGCGCAGCCGTCGTCCAGCCCGATGGCCCAGTTGTGCAGCGGACACGCCACGCTGGTGCCGAACACGATGCCCTGGCTCAAAGGCCCGCCCTTGTGCGGGCAGCGGTCGAGCAGCGCGAATACCTGATTCTCGGAATTGCGAAACACCGCCACATCCACGCCCACCGGGCGCGCCACGCGGCGGGCGCCGAGCACGGGGATGTCGTCGATGCGGCAGATGGTTTTCCATTCACTCATGATGGGTCTCTAGGTTTGAGGTCGGAATACAGGCCCGTCACGCGGTCCATGATGGCCAGCATGTTTTCGCTGGTCACGAACACGTCGGACATAAGGGCGGGCGAGGTGCCGGCGCCTTCGAGGCGCTGCAGCCCGCGGTTGAAGAACATCCATTGCGCGTCGGCCAGCACCAGCTCCTGGCGGATCTGTGCGGTGGCTTCGGGCGCATTGCGCAGGGTCTCGAGGCCGGCGAGGAACTCGGCGCGTGCCTTGGCAATCTCGGCCGTGCTTGCGGCGGCGTCAATCTGCATTGCGCTGGCCAGGTAGAACTTGGCCATGCGCTGCGACAGCATGCGTTGGCGGCCCGCGATGTTGACCAGCCGCCCCACGGGCTTGCCCGAGGCGGCTTCGTATTGCGTGGTGCCTTGGTTGGCGAGCGCGAGCACGGCGGCATCGAGCTTGACGATCCGTGCGGCTATTTCCTTGCCGGGCGCCGAGCCGGTGAGCTCTTGCTTGAAGCCGATCCAGGTGCCGTCGAGTGCGTCGTAGGTGCTGCGGATGGCGGGCGTCGGTGCAAAGGCCTTGAGCTCGGCCAGTTGCTTGTCGAACAGTGCAATGGACTTGTCGAGCACCTGCTGGGCATTGCGCGTTTCCACTTGCTGCGCCAGCGCGAGATAGGCCTTGCTGGCGCGCTGCGACAGCATGCGCTGGCGGCCCGCCTTGTTGATGGCGTCGTTGAGGTCGGCCACCTGCGCGTGCACGCCCACCGCGGCCAGCGCGGACGAAGCAATGAAGAGTCTTCTTTTCAATTTTTCTCCCTGCGCTTTGCGCTTAAACCGCGAGCGGCGTGAACTGCCGCACATCCACCGACGCCTGGCTCGACTCGAACCACGGATCGGGCTCGCCATCCAGCGCGAACTGCAGCCGCTCCCACAGCGCCTTGCGCCCGGCCTCGTCCTCCAGGATCTTCTTCTTCACATAGTCCAGCCCGACCCGCCCGATGTAGTGCACCGTGCGCTCCAGGTACCAGCCTTCCTCGCGGTACAGCTGCAGGAACGCACCCGAGTACTCCATCACTTCCTGGGCCGTCTTCACCTTCACCAGGAACTGCGCCACCTCGGTCTTGATGCCGCCGTTGCCCCCCACATACAGCTCCCAGCCCGAGTCCACCCCGATCACGCCCACGTCCTTGATCCCGGCCTCGGCGCAGTTGCGCGGGCAGCCGGATACTGCGAGCTTGACCTTGTGCGGCGAGTACATCGCCCACAGCGCCCGCTCCAGGTCCTTGCCCATTTGCGTGCTGTCCTGGGTGCCGAAGCGGCACCACTCGCTGCCCACGCAGGTCTTCACCGTGCGCAGGCTCTTGGCATAGGCAAAGCCCGAAGGCATGCCGATGTCCTTCCACACCCCCTCCAGGTCTTCCTTCTTCACCCCCAAGAGGTCGATGCGCTGGCCGCCCGTGACCTTGACCGTGGGAATCTTGTACTTGTCGGCCGCGTCCGCGATGCGCCGCAGCTCGTCGGGCGTGGTGTGGCCGCCCCACATGCGCGGAATCACCGAATAGGTGCCGTCCTTCTGGATGTTGGCGTGGCTGCGCTCGTTGATGAAGCGGCTCTGCGGATCGTCCTTGGCCTCCTTGGGCCAGGTGCTGATCAGGTAGTAGTTCACCGCCGGGCGGCAGGTCGCGCAGCCGTTGGGCGTGCGCCAGCCCAGGTTGCGGTAGACCGCGTCGTGCGTGAGGTAGTGTTCCTTCTTGATGGCCTCGCGCACGTCCTGGTGGCTCGCGTCGGTGCAGCCGCACACCGCCTTCTTCTTTGGCGTGGCCGAGTAGTCGCCGCCGGCGGTGAACATCAGGATCTGCTCCACCAGGCCCGTGCACGAGCCGCAGCTGGCGCTGGCCTTGGTGTGCTTCTTGACCTCGTCCAGGGTGAACAGGCCCTTTTCCTTGATGGCCTTGCAGATGGTGCCCTTGGTCACGCCGTTGCAGCCGCACACCTCGGCCTCGTCGGGCATGCTGGCGGCCTTGCTGTGGCCCTCGTGGCCGGTGTCGCCGATGTTGGATTCGCCGAACATCAGCTTGTCGCGGATGTCGTGCACGCTGCGCCCGTCGCGCAAGAGCTTGAAGTACCAGCTGCCGTCCACCGTGTCGCCGTACAGGCACGCGCCCACCAGCTTGTCGTCCTTGATCACCAGCTTCTTGTAGACCCCGCCGAAGGGGTCGCTCATGACGATCTCTTCCGTGCCTTCGCCGCCCATGAACTCGCCGGCGGAGAACAGGTCGATGCCGGTGACCTTCAGCTTGGTGGAGGTGAGGGACCCCAGGTAGCGCCCGATGCCGAACTGGGCCAGGTGGTTGGCCGCGACCTTGGCCTGCTCGAACAGCGGCGCGACCAGGCCGTAGGCGATGCCGCGGTGGGCCGCGCATTCGCCCACCGAGTAGATGCGCGCGTCGGTCACGGTCTGCAGGGTGTCGGTGACGACGATGCCGCGGTTGCAGTGCAGGCGCATCTTCTCGGCCAGCTCGGTGTTGGGGCGGATGCCCACGGCCATGACGACCAGGTCGGCGGCCACCTCGGTGCCGTCCTTGAAGCGGATGGCTTTGACCCGGCCCCCTTTGCCGTCGTCGGCGTCGCCCACCAGCTCCTGGGTCTGGGCGCCGATGAGGAACTTCAGGCCGCGGTCTTCCAGGGACTTTTGCAAGAGCTTGCCGGCCACGTCGTCCAGCTGGCGCTCCATGAGCCAGGGCATGACGTGCACCACGGTGACGTTCATGCCGCGCAGCATCAGGCCGTTGGCCGCCTCCAGGCCCAAGAGGCCGCCGCCGATGACGACCGCGTTCTTGTGCGTGCGCGCGGTCTCGATCATGTAGTCGGTGTCGGCGATGTCGCGGTAGGCGATGACGCCTTTGAGGTCCTTGCCGGGCACGGGGAGCATGAAGGGGTTGGAGCCGGTGCACATCAGGAGGCGGTCGTAGGCGGCCTCGGTGATGGCGCCTTGCGCATCCACGGCGCGCACGATGCGCTTGACGCGGTCGACCTCGACCACTTTCTTGCCGGCGTGCAGGGTGATGTGGTTCTCGGTGTACCACTCCCAGCTGTTGAGCACGATCTCGTCCACGGTCTGCTCGCCGGCCAGCACGGGCGACAGCAGGATGCGGTTGTAGTTGGGGTGCGGCTCGGCACCGAAGACGGTGATGTCGTACAGCTCCGGGGCGAGCTTCAAAAGCTCCTCCAGGGTGCGCACGCCGGCCATGCCGTTGCCGACCATCACGAGTTTGAGTTTCTGCATGGGGTGGGGCCTTTCGGGAATCAGCGGGTTCGAATCGAGCAATGGGAAGCACGCGGCGCGTGGAGAATCGCGCCATGAGCTTTGAAGTGGACATCGGCTACAGCAGCCAGCGCGGACCGCGCGAAGTGAACGAAGACTTTGCCGGCGCCGTGAACGCGCCGCCCGGCGAAGAGTCGCGCGGACTCATCGCGGCCATTGCCGATGGCGTGTCCACCGGCGGCCGCGGGCTGGAGGCGTCGCAGACCACGGTGATGGGGCTTTTGGCAGACTACTTCGCCACGCCCGACACCTGGGAGCCGACCGCCGCGCTCGACCGCCTCGTCGCTGCGCAGAACGCCTGGCTCGCCGATCACAACCGGCGCCGGCAGGGCGGCGGCACTGCGCTCACCACCTTGACGGCGCTGGTGCTGCATGGCCAGAGCTACACGCTGGCGCATGTGGGCGATACGCGCGCATGGCGCGTGCGCACCGACGGCGAGCCTGCCATGCTGCTGACGCAGGACCATGCCTTCGAGCATCCCGACATGCGCAGCCGGCTGACGCGCGCCATTGGCCTGGACGACCAGGTGCGTGTCGACTACGCGCAGGGCGACGTGCGGGTGGGAGACTGCTTCGTGCTCACGTCCGACGGCGTGCACGGCGTGCTCAAGCCGCAGCGCCTGGCCGCGCTGGCCTTGCAGGGCGGTGCCGAGGATGCGAGCGATGCGCTGGTGCGGGCCGCGCTCGATGCGGGCACGCGCGACAACGCGACGGCGCTGGTCATTCGCGTGGTCGGCCTGGACGCGCGGCAACTGGATGACGAGCTTGGCGACGGCCGCCGACTGGCCCCGCCGCCCTTCTTGAAAGTGGGCGATGCGCTCGACGGCTACGTCGTCACCGGGCTGGTGGCCGACACCGGCGTGCACTTGCTGTACCAGGCGCGCAATGTGGCCACGCGCGAGTTGGTGGCGCTCAAGACCCTGCATCCCTCGCGCGCCAGCGACCCCCAGGAGCGCGCCATGCTTGCGCACGAAGCCTGGCTGGGCCAGCGCGTGGGCAACAGTGGATTCGTGCGTGTGCACGAGCGAGCCGAAAACGCCAGCGCGCTCTACATCGTGTTCGACTGGCACGGCGGGCGCACGCTGGAGCAGATGCGCAAGTCCGGCCCCCGCGGCACCGTGGCCGAAGTGGTCACGGCGGCCATCGAGGTGACCAAGGCGCTGGGCCGGCTGCACCGCCATGGCGTGGTGCATCGAGACATCAAGCCCGGCAACCTGCACCTGGGCGAGGATGGACACTGGCGCATCCTGGATCTTGGCGTGGCGCTGTCCGGACGCGAGGGCTCGGCCCAGCGCGAGCTGCATGCCGGCACGCCCAGCTACATCAATCCCGAGCAATGGGAGGGTGCCAATGCCGACCCCGGCAGCGACCTGTTCGCGCTTGGCGCCACGCTGTATCAGTGGCTCGGCGGGCACCTGCCTTACGGCGAGATCGAGCCCTACCAGGTGGCACGCTACCGTCGTGATCCCGTCGCGCTCTCGCGCCTGCGGCCCGACGTACCTGTGTGGCTCGACCATCTGGTGCGCAAGGCCGTTGCGCGCGACCCGAAGGAGCGCTTCGAAACCGCCGAGGAAATGCTGCTCGCCCTGGAGCGGGGCGCTTCCCGCCCCGTCAGCGCGCCCGCCGCCACGCCGCTGATCCGCCGCGACCCGGCTGCGCTCTACAAGATCGCGCTGGCCGTGTCGCTGCTGTTCAACGCACTGCTCGTGGTGTGGCTTCTGTTCCTGCCACGCTGACGACGGGCGGGAGAGGGTCATGGGCGTGCCGCTTTTCGCGCCGGAACGTACTTCTTGGTTTCAGCCGGCTGGGAGGAGGTGCGCGCACGGCCGCCTTTTTCGGCCCAGGTGCGGGTCCAGCGGATCTGCATGATGCGCATCACGCCCAGCATCACGAGCGAGAGCGCACCGAAGAACACGAACCCCCAGACGTAGCTGCCCAGGTACTGCTTCGACAGGCCCATGGCGTTGGGCACCAGGCCGCCGCCCAGCGCGCCGATCTCGCCGATCATGGAACCGGCCACCGCAGTGCTCGTGGGCCAGCGCAGCGGCACCAGCTGGAACAGCGCGCCGTTGCCTGCGCCGAGCGCGGCAAAGCAAAGGATGAGGAGCAGCGTGGTCAGCGCCAGAGAGGACGACGAGATGCCCACCAGCACCAGCCCGACGGCAACCGCCAGCAGCACCACGGTGAGCGTGTTCACACCGCCCCAGCGGTCGGAGATCCAGCCGCCCACGATGCGCACTGCGGCACCCATGAAGGCGGCCAGCATCGTGAGCTGTCCGGCCTGCACCTTGCTCACGCCGAACTGGTCGTAGTAGTAGGACGGCAAAAAGGTGGTGAGGCCGATGAAGCCGCCGAAGGTCACGCCGTAGATGAGGCTGAACACCCAGCCGTCTTTTTCGAACAGGCAGGCGATGTGCTCGCGGAAGCTCGCGTGGCTGTCGACGTCGGGCGGCTCCTTGGCAAACACGATCATCACGACCATCGGCACCAGGATGGCCGCCGCGGCTACGCCGTACACCGCCTGCCAGCCGAGCCACAGCGCGAGCGGCGGCGCCACCAGCACAGACACCGCAGTGCCCACGTTGCCGGCGCCCACCAGGCCCATGGCCAGGCCCTTGTGCTGCGGTGGGAACCAGCCCGAACCCAGCGACAGCGCGACGCCGAAGCTTGCCCCCGCAATGCCCAGCAGCACGCCCATGGCCAGCAGGTCGTTGAAGCTCTTCACGAAGAAGAAGCCGAACAGCATGGCGACCGCGATCAGGCCCATCTCGACCAGCGTGGCGTTCTTGCGGCCGATGTACTGCGACAGGATGCCGAGCGGAAAGCGCATCAGCGCGCCCGCAATGATCGGCACCGACAGCATCAGGCCCTTCTGCGCGGGCGAGAGGTCGAAGGTCTCGCCGATGAAAGGCGCCATGGCGCCGTTCAGCACCCAGATGCAGCAGGAGAACGAGAAATACAGAAAGGCCGAGAACAGCGTCGGGCCGTGGCCTGATTGCAAGAAGGTCCTGAAACTGGACATGGCGTTCAATCGTGCGAAATGCCGCGGCGCAGCTCTTCGGGAGCCGTGTCGACGGACGGGGTTGGGACGGAGTGCCGGCAGCGAATGCTGTTGGCGTGGGGGTGCTTCCCGGCATGAGGGATGCCGGGACGGATGCAGGAGCCTGCAGCTTCACCAAAGCGGTGCTTCGTTACACCGCACCCTGATCGATGCAAGAGGCGTGCCTGCGAAAACGAGCCGGCGTGGCCTATGCTTGCCCTGCCTTCAACCGCTTTGCCATGATGTCCCTTCTCGTCGTCCTGCCCAATGAATTCGCCGACCCTGCACCATTGCCGGAGCCCCTGCAGCAGGCGCTGGCGAGTGCTGGCGCCGTCGTGAGAGAGCGGGCCACCTGCCACACGCTGGTGCAGCAGGTGGGTGCGTTTGCACCGCAACAGGTGCTGGCCTGGCTGCCGGCACCGGTGCACCAGCTGCAGTCGCTGCTCGATGCCCTGAAGGAATGGAACGGCGCCCCACCGTGTGCGCTCGGCCTCGTGAGCGCGCCGCTCGACGGTACGCAGCACGAATCTCTGGTCGCGCTCGGTGTGCACGCGTGGGCGCCGCTCGATGCATTCGACGCTGCTTCGCTGGCGGGCCTGACGGCCAGGGCGCAGGCCCGCTGGCAGCGCGAAGCCGCGCTGCGCACCGAACTCGAGGGTTTGCGCACACGCATGGACGAGCGCAAGTGGGTCGATCGCGCCAAGGGCCTCTTGATGTCTGCACGAGGCATTGGCGAGGACGAGGCTTTCGGCCTGCTGCGCGGCGCCGCCATGCATGCCAACCTGCGATTGGGGGAGGTGTCGCGTTCGGTCATCGAGGCCGCGCAATGGGCCGACGCCATCAACCGCGCCGGCCAGCTGCGCATGCTCTCGCAGCGGCTGGTGCGCGTGGCGGCGCAGCTGCTTGGCGGCATCGACGTGCAGCGCGCGCGGGTCTTGCGCACGCAATCGACTGAGCGGGTGCAGCAGAACCTGGATCATCTGGCAACCCTCGACCTGGACGCGGCCGGCGTGAAGGCGCTGTGCGAGGTGCGGGCGGCCTGGGAAGAGTTGGCCACCTTGCTGGCCGCGAAGCCGGCGCCGCAAGGGCTCGCCGATATCGATGCGCGAGGCGAGGCCCTGCTGTCAGCGGCCGAGGCCATGACCGATGCACTGGAAGCCTCCGGTGCGCGGCGGGCGCTGCGCATCGTGAACATTTGCGGGCGCCAGCGCATGCGCGCGCAGCGCCTCGCGAAAGACGCATTGCTTGCGTCGACCATCGCGGCAGAGGCTTCGCGCGACCGGCTGCTGCCGACCATGAACGAGTTCGAGGCGGCGCTGGGCGAACTGGAGCGTGCGCCCCTCAGCTCGCCCGAAATCCGCGCCGCGCTGGCTGCCGCGCGCGACGAATGGCTGCGCCTGGTGGGTGGCGTGCAGGCGCTCGACAGCCCCGAAGGCCGCGCGACGCTGGTGCGTTCCAGCGAAGCGCTGGTGGACACCTTCGAGCGTCTCACGGCCTGGTACGAGCACAGCTTGCAGGTCATCATGTCCTGACGCCGCTTGTGCCGCGCTCGCTGGGTCAGGCCGCGACCTTCTCCACGTGCGCCTGGCGCGTGTAGAGAAAATCGATCACTGCCTTGCGGGCGTGCACGTAGACCGGATCTTCGGCCAGTTCGACGCGATTGCGTGGACGAGCGATGTCCACCGCCAGCACTTCGCCGATGGTGGCGGCCGGGCCGTTGGTGAGCATCACGATGCGGTCGCTCAGGAGCACCGCCTCGTCAACGTCGTGCGTGACCATGACGACGGTGCTCTGCGTCTTTTGCACGATGGCGAGCAGCTCGTCCTGCAGCTTGGCGCGCGTGAGTGCGTCGAGAGCGCCGAAGGGCTCGTCCATCAGCAGCACCTTGGGTTCCATCGACAGTGCGCGCGCAATGCCCACGCGCTGCTTCATGCCGCCCGAGATTTCACCGGGGCGCTTTTGCGCCGCCGGCGTGAGGCCGACCAACGCGAGCGCCGCATCGGTGCGCGCGCGCAACTGCGCCTTGTTTTCAGTAGCCGCAAAAACGCGCTCGACGGCGAGGTACACGTTCTCGAAGCAGGTGAGCCAAGGCAGCAGCGAGTGGTTCTGGAAGACCACCGCGCGCTCGGGCCCCGGACCTTTGATTTCCCTGTTGGCGCACAGCAGCACGCCCTCCGTCGGCGTGGTCAGGCCGGCGATGAGGTTCAGCAGCGTGGACTTGCCGCAGCCCGAATGGCCGATGAGCGTGACGAACTCGCCCTTGGCCACGTTCAGGTTGACGCCCTGCAGGGCAAGAAAGCTGCCCTTGGCTGTCTTGAAGCGCTGCTCGACGCCATGGATCTCGATGTACTTGGAATCATCATTCATGACTTCACCTCTTCGAACGTGAATGCCGTAGCAAGCTTGATCAGCGCGAACTCCAGCACCAGGCCCACGATGCCGATGACAAAGATGGCAATGATGATGTTGGCGACGTTGAGGTTGTTCCACTCGTCCCACACCCAGAAGCCGATACCGACGCCGCCGGTGAGCATTTCGGCCGCAACGATCACGAGCCACGCGGTGCCCACGGCCAGGCGCACGCCGGTCAGCATGTAGGGCAGCACGGCGGGGAAGAGGATCTTGGTAAAGATCTTCCACTCGGACAGATTCAGCACCTTGGCCACGTTCATGTAGTCGCTCGGCACGCGCTGCACGCCCACGGCGGTGTTGATCACCATCGGCCAGATCGAGCAGATGAAGATGGTCCAGATGGCTGCGGGGTTCGCGCCCTTGAACACCAGAAGGCCGATGGGAAGCCATGCGAGCGGTGACACCGGACGCAGCAGGCTGATCAGCGGATTGAACATGCGCGAGAGAAACTCGAAGCGCCCGATCGCAAAGCCCGCCGGAATGCCGACAGCCGCGGCAAGCCCGAAGCCCAGCGCCACCCGCTGCAGCGACGAGAGCACGTTCCAGCCCACGCCCTGGTCGTTGGGACCCTTGCTGTAGAACGGATCGCTGAACACGGTGAGCGCCTGCTGCCAGGTGACCAGCGGCGACGGAAAGCCGGTGGTGCTTTTCATGGCGACCAGCTCCCAGATCAGCACCAGCAAGCCGAAGCCCGCGAGTGGCGGCAGCACGCGCATCCAGAAGGCGCGCAGGTCGATGGGGGAGCGTTGCTTTTTCTCCCTCTCCACTCTGGGGAGAGGGGTCGGGTGAGGGGCAGCCTCGGCGCGGGGCACGCTCTCGCTCCGGCCCTCTCCCGCACGCGGAAGAGGGAGAGATGCGTCCATCGGCGAATGAAATACAGCACTGACCATGATGTGTTTCTCCTCAGACATGCAGCTTGAATGAATCGGCGTACTTCTTCGGGTCCTTGCCGTCCCACACGGTGCCGTCGAACAGCTTGCTGGTGCGCAATACGTCTTTGGGCACGGGCGTCTGCGTGGCGGCCGCGGCCTGCTTGTAGATGTCGATGCGGTTGATCTCGGTGGCCACCTTCAGGTAATCCGGATGCTCCTTGAGCAGGCCCCAGCGCTTGTGCTGCGTGAGGAACCACATGCCGTCCGACAGGTAGGGGAAGGTCACGGCGCCGCCGTTGTAGAACTTCATGTGGTTAGGGTCGTCCCAGCTCTTGCCCATGCCGTTGATGTAGCGGCCCAGGATGCGCTGGTTGATGGCATCCACACTGGTGTTGACGTAGCTCTTGTCGGCAATGGTCTCGGCCATCTTGTTCTTGTTCTGCAGGCCCGTGTCGATCCACTTGCCGGCTTCGATGATGGCCGCGGTGACGGCGCGCGCGGTGTTGGGGTACTTCTTGACGAAGTCGCCCGTGGTGCCGAGCACTTTCTCCGGATGGTCCTTCCAGATGTCCTGCGTGGTGATGGCTGTCACGCCGATGCCGTCCATGATCGCGCGCTGGCCCCAGGGCTCGCCCACGCAGTAGCCGTCCATGTTGCCCACGCGCATGTTGGCCACCATCTGCGGAGGCGGCACGGTGATGTTCTTGACGTCCTTGAACGGATCGATGCCCGCCGAGGCCAGCCAGTAATAGAGCCACATCGCGTGGGTGCCCGTGGGGAAGGTCTGGGCAAAGGTGTATTCGCGCTTTTCGGTGGCGATGAGCTTGGCGAGCGAGGCCGCGTCCACCGCGCCCTTGTCGGCGAGCTTTTTCGACAGCGTGATGGCCTGGCCGTTGTTGTTGAGGGTCATGAGCACGGCCATGTCCTTCTTGGGGCCGCTCAGGCCCAGGTGCATGCCGTAGACCAGGCCGTAGAGCACGTGCGCCATGTCCAGGTCGCCGTTGGAGAGCTTGTCGCGCACGCCGGCCCAGCTGGCCTCCTTGCTGGGCACGATCTTCACGCCGTACTTCTTGTCGATGCCCAGCACGGAGGCCATCACCACGCTGGCGCAGTCGGTCAGCGGGATAAAGCCGATCTTCACTTCCTCCTTCTCCGGCTTGTCGGAGCCCTGGGCCCAGACGGCGGCGCGCAGGGCGGGATCGATACCCACGGCGCCGATGGCGGCGGCTTGCAGTACGCGGCGGCGGCTGAGGCGGGTTTTCAGCAGGTCGGTCATGTGACGGGCTCCGGTTGAAGGACAACAAAAATGAAAAACAAAAAACAAAAAAGGCGTCCGCACCGCACAAGGGACGCTCGAAAACGAGCCCTTGCGGGATGGGGACGCCTTTGTCCGATGTCGGTCGGCAAACACCCGCCGTTGGATGTTTGCCTGCCTGGGACCCAGGGGTCCATGTACTACTTCAGCAAACTGTGTGCCAGCTTTTCGAACCCCTCGTCCGCTATCAAATAGGCAGCAGGAGAGCGGCTTGCAGTGTGTTTCCCGGATCGCTGGGGCTGAAAGCCGGTTACGTGCACGATTGTTGTGCGCCGCACCAATTCGTGCGCTCGTGCCCGCTTCTTCAGCGCTGGGGCGCCTCGGCCAGGGGCAGGTAGTCGGCCATGGCCAGCATCGACTCGGCCACGTCGACGAGCCGGCGCTTCTGATTCATGGCCGTCTGCAGCAGCATCTTGTGGGCTTCACCCTCGCTCATCCGACGATGCGCCATCAAGAGGCCCTTGGCGCGCTCGACCAGCTTGCGCTCGTTGAGCGAGGCGCGCACGGTTTCGAGCTCGTCGCTCATCGCCTGCAGGCGGCGTGATTGCTCCTGGACCATGTCGAGCACCGAGCGCTCCAGGTGCCGGCCGTAAGGGGCGGGCTCCGTAGCCCGGGTGTCGGTGTGGTCGAAGAAGGCGGCGCCTTCTGCTTGGGGCGCCAGGGTGTCCAGCACTTCCTCGTACCTCTGCAGCTCGCTGCGCGCCTCGGTGGTCTTGCGGGTGCAGAGCTCGCGCAGGTCGGCGGCCAGTCGGTCCTCGACGGACTTCATGGCGTCGATGCGGCGTGTGCAGCTGTCGAACCAGGCTTGGCTCATGCGAGGGTCGGGCGCGGCCGCCGAAGCCGCCTGGGCCGAGGTCACGCTGATGCGGCGCATGCGCTCGATCTCGGCCGTGGCCACGTCGGATTGGCTCTGATGCCAAAGCGCCAACACACTGGCGCTCGAGAAATCGATGAAGACCTGGAAGCAGCGCTCCTGCAGTTCGATGAGATGCAGCCATTGCTGGCGCTGCGCCTCGTCGCGGCGGCCCACGGCCAGCGTGGCGGCGCCGAATGCGCGCTCCTGCCCCGCGAACTCCTTGCCCTGCATGAAATTGAACATCGCGACCAGGAGGCGCGAGATCTCGGGGTCGGTGGCGCCGTCGGCCGCCTCGAACACCACGGCCAGCAAGCCGGCGACGAGCTTCGCGAAAGCCGCGGTGGCTTGCGCGGGCGTCAGCTCGAGCGCGCTGACGCGGCGGCGCAGGGCGGGCAGGCCGTCGAGTCCGGGAAGCACCCACGCAATGCGGCTGAAGAGACGGGCGCTATTGCCCGCAGTGGCGCCGGGCCGCGCCTCGGTTTCGAGCTGGTCGAAACCGGCGCGCACCGCCTCTTCGAGCGCCAGGCATTCGGCGATCTGCGGATCGCGCTGGTCGGCAAAGCGCACGCCGCGCGACGCGAGAAACACGTTGGACATGCCGCGCTCCCGCTGCAGCGCATGAACCAGACGCGCGATCAGGCCGACCAGGTCGCTCGTGCGCGCGAGCTGGTCCAGCTCGTCGATTTCGCACTTTCTGGCGGCGATCAGAAAACTCAGTCCGGATTTCATGGTGAGGAGGGGAAACCACAGCCTTGCTGCAACATCCGTGCCGTGCGGACATTCTGCGCCGCCTACACTCGACGCATGCTTCTCCTGGGTATCGAATCCTCCTGCGACGAAACTGGCGTTGCGCTGGTCGAATCGCACGGCAATGCGCTGCCGCTCTTGCGCGCGCACGCGCTTCACAGCCAGATCGCCATGCACCAGGCCTACGGCGGCGTGGTGCCCGAACTGGCCAGCCGCGACCACATCCGCCGCGTGCTTCCGCTGACCGAAACCGTCATGGGCGAAGCGGGGCGCTCGCTGGCCGAAATCGACGTGGTTGCCTACACGCGCGGGCCGGGCCTTGCGGGGGCTTTGCTGGTGGGCGCGGGCGTGGCGTGCGCTCTGGGCGCGGCGCTTGGCAAGCCGGTGCTCGGCGTGCATCACCTCGAAGGGCATCTGCTTTCGCCTTTCCTGAGCGCGGATCCGCCGGAGTTCCCCTTCGTTGCGCTTCTGGTTTCGGGTGGACATACCCAGCTGATGCGGGTCGACGGCGTCGGGCGCTACCAGCTCCTGGGCGAAACCATCGACGACGCGGCCGGCGAGGCCTTCGACAAGAGCGCCAAGCTCATGGGCCTGCCGTATCCGGGCGGCCCTTGGCTGGCCAAGCTGGCGGAAGAGGGCAACGCCACCGCCTTCAAGCTGCCGCGGCCGCTTTTGCACAGCGGTGATCTGGATTTCTCGTTCGCCGGACTCAAAACCGCGGTGCTGACCCAAGCCAAGAAGCTCGGCACCGAGCTCGAAGCGAACAAGGCGGACCTTGCCGCATCGACGCAGGCGGCGATCGTCGAAGTGCTGCTGAAGAAGTCGATGGCGGCGCTTGAGCAGACCGGGCTCAAGCGGCTCGTGGTGGCCGGCGGGGTGGGCGCGAACCGAAGCCTGCGCGAGCAGTTGAACGCCGCCTGCGCTAAGCGCAGCGTGCGCGTGCACTATCCGGAACTGCACCTGTGCACCGACAACGGCGCGATGATTGCCATGGCGGCGGCCATGCGGCTGCAATCAGGCTTGGCCGAGGCCAGCGAGCGCTACGCCTTCGACGTCAAGCCGCGATGGCCCATGGCTTCGCTGATGACGCCCGAGACACCCTCGCAGGTGCCCGCCTAGCTACAGCGGGGCGCGGCGAGCGGCCGAGCGAGGGCACCGGCAGCACGTCGAGCATGTTGCGCCACAGCTGGCGCCACTGCGGCCAGTCGTGCCCGCCCTCGGTCGTGAAGACGCGGCCTTCGGGCAAGGCATCAGCCAGCAGCTTGTGGTTGCTGGCAAAGCGGTCGTCCAGGCCAAAGCCGAGATAGAGCTGTGGCAGCTTCCGGGCCTGCTGGGGTTCCAGGTATTGCTTGAACCACGGCCACAGCTTGCGGTCGACTTCCTCGTCGGGCAAAGGGCCGCTGGGCGCCTGCCATGTGCGCAGGCCGCCGGCCTTGAGGATCTCGGCACCAAGCACGCGCCGCCCCAGGTAAGGGGCCAGCGCGACGATGCCGTCCACCGAGCCCGGCCTGGACAATTCATGGATCAGCGCGCCGAAACCGCCGATCGAGATGCCCACCAGCCAGATCGACTTGTAGCCCAAGGCCCGCTGGGGTTCGATGACGTCCGCGTGCAGGCGCTCGCTGAGCGTCTGGTCGTAGTAGTAGGAAACGTCGGCATCCACCAGCAGCGAATCGGCCGCCAGATGGCGCTCGCGCACGGCGCTGATGAAGCCTTCGCGTTCGAATTCGTCGGGTTTCAGATAGGCGCCCGGCAGGAAGACCAGGAGCGTATCGGACCGTTCATTGTCTTTGGCTGACTTGAGGTGCGTGATCATGGTGGCCTTGAGGGGGCACCCGAATCCGCACCGCCGAGATTCGGTGCGCTTGCGAGACGCCCACGAAGAGAAAAAATGTGAAAACGTCACATGATGTGACGTTATCCGCTGCCCTATTGTGAATAGGGAGTGCGAACAAAGTCAAAAACAAAAGTTAACGACACTTTCCTCTCGGGGGCTTTGCGAGCTCAGCTGATCTGCAACGCAGAAACTTGGCTAGCAGGCACCTTTTTGCCGAGCTTCAGCGTGAGTACGCCGTTTTCGAGCTTGGCTTCGCTGGCAGCCACGTCGATGTCCAGCGGCAGCTCGTACGCAGCCTTGAATTGGCGCTTGGCTTCGGCCTTGCTGTCGACGCGAACCACGGCACCTTCGATGCCAATGGTGAGGTCTTCGCGCGAGAAGCCCGGCACATCGAGGGAGAGCGTCCAGCTCTTTTCGTCCTGTTCGACGAGCGGCGAGCGGCTGGCTCCGGTGAAGGCTTCGTTGACGAAGCGCTCGAAGGCGCGATCGTACGAACGGGGAGCGAAGCGGGCCGTGCGAAGGGTGGGGGCGAAAAACATGTGAGAACTCCTGAATGAACACAATGGGGACAAGGAATGTGTGTCCCTTACACTGCGCGGCCATTCAATCCTGAGTGCCGCTTGACACCTCATCTAGGCATGGCCGCACCCGTTTCAAGACAATGAACCCCCCCTTTATTTGGCGCCGCAAGGCCTTGAAATTTGCAGCGCTGGCGCTATGCGCAACGCCCTTTGCGGCGCTAGCCCAGACGCCCACGGCACCGCCAGCGCCCATTCGCCTTGCATTGATCGAGAGCATGAGCGGTCCGTTCGCCAATACGGGCGAGGCGGTCTTCCGCAACCTGCTGTGGGCCGTGGAGCGCGTCAATGCGCGCGGCGGTGTCAAGCTGCCGGGCGTGCCTGGTGGCGCACGGCCGCTGCAGCTCGATCGCTACGACAGCAAGGGACAGAACGAAGAGGCACTGTCAGCCCTGCGCGCCGCGATGGACGACGGCGCTCGCATCGTGCTGCAGGGCAACTCGTCAGCCACCGCCGCGGCACTGGTCGATGCCATCGAGAAGAACAACGAGCGCGATCCCTCGCGGCGCGTGATTTTTCTCAACTACGCGGCCGTCGATCCGGTGCTCACCAACGAGCGCTGCAGCTTCTGGCACTTTCGCTTCGATGCCCATGCCGACATGCGCGTGGCCGCGCTGATGGAAGTGGTGAAGGACGATGCGGCGCTCAAGCGCGCGTATCTCATCGGGCAAGACTACAGCTTTGGCCAGGCGGTGCTGCGCGAATCGAAACGCCAGCTGGGCGTGCAGCGGCCGGACGTGGAAATCGTCGGGGACGAGCTGCACCCGATGGGCCGGGTGAAGGACTTCGCGCCCTACGCCAGCAAGATCCTTGCGAGCGGCGCGCAGGCGGTGTTCACCGGCAATTGGGGCAACGACCTCACGCTGCTGGTGAAGGCAGCGCGCGAGGCCGGCTTCAACGGCACCTTCTACACCTTCTATGGCAACGCGCTGGGCGCGCCCGCCGCCATTGGCGATGCCGGCATCGGCCGCGTGATTGCGGTGGCCGACTGGCTGCCCAACGTGCAGACCGCGCAGTCCGAGGCGTTCTACCGCGCCTTCCGCACGCGCTTTCCCAAGCCGGCCGACGACTACGTGCACATGCGCATGCAGCTGCTCGTGGAATCGCTGGCGCAGTCGATCGAACGCGCGGGCAGTGTCGACGCGGTGGCCGTGGCGCGCGCGCTCGAGCAGGCCGACGTGACCCTCTATGGGCAGCGCGGCCGCATGCGAGCGGCCGACCATCAGTTTCAGCAGCAGCTCGTGGTCGGCGTGATGGACAAGCTGGGCAAGCCCGGCGTTCAGTTCGACGTGGAAGGTTCGGGCTACGGCTTTCGCGTGATCAAGACCATTGCCCCCGAGCGCGCCGAACTGCCGACCAGCTGCAAAATGAAAAGAATCTAGGAAACGAAGACATGCGCGAAGCCATTCACAACCTCGAAGCCTCCAAGATCCGGGAGGTTGCCAATGCCGGGCTCGGCCGCGACGACGTGCTCGCGTTCTGGTTCGGAGAAAGCGACGAGGTCACGCCCGAGGTGATCCGCCAGGCGGCCATCGACTCCCTGCAGCGCGGCGAAACCTTCTATGCGCACAACCTCGGGCTGCCCGAACTGCGCGAGGCGATTGCCGGCTACACCAGCAAGCTGCATCCCAAGGTCGATGCGTCGCGCATCGCCGTCACCTCCGGCGGCGTCAGCGCGCTGATGCTGGCGGTGCAGGCGCTGGTCGATGCGGGTGACGAGGTGGTCGCGGTCACGCCGGTGTGGCCCAACCTGACGGCGCAGCCCGCGATCCTCGGCGCCCACGTGCGCACGGTGTCGCTGGTGCCCGCCAACGGCGAATGGACGCTCGACATGGCTGCGCTGCGCAAGGCGGTCACGCCGAAGACGAAGCTGCTGATCGTCAATGCGCCCAACAACCCCACCGGCTGGACCATGACGCGCCAAGAGCAGCAGGCTGTGCTCGACCACTGCCGCGAAAACGGCACCTGGATCCTGGCCGACGAGGTGTACGAGCGCCTTTACTTCGAACCCACGCCAAACTCCTGCGCACCCAGCTTCCTCGACATCTCCAGGCCCGACGACCGGCTGGTGGTGACGCACAGCTTCTCCAAGAGCTTCCTCATGACCGGGTGGCGCCTGGGCTGGCTCGTGCTGCCGCCCGCGCTGGTCGAGGGCATCGGCAAGCTGATCGAGTTCAACACCTCCTGCGCCAGCGTCTTCACCCAGCGCGCCGCCGTTGCCGCCATCGAACACACCGCCGAGATCACACCCCGCGTGGTGGCCCATCTGAAGCAGTGCCGCGACACCCTGGTACCGCTCCTGGTCGCACTGCCCGGCGTGCAGGTGGCCCCCGCCAAGGGCGGCATGTACGCCTTCTTCCGCCTCGAGGGCTTCGGCGACTCCCTCGCCCTGGCCAAGCGCCTGGTCGTCGAAGCCGGCCTCGGCCTGGCCCCCGGCAATGCCTTCGCCCCCGAAGCCCAAGGCTGGCTGCGCTGGTGCTTCGCCTCCAAGGACCCTCAGCGCCTGGTTCAGGGCGTCGAGCGCCTGAAAACCTGGCTGTCCAAGCAGTAGCAAAAACCGCCGGGGCGAGGCCAAAGGCGAGCCGCCCATTCCAGGGATGCCGCGGAACCGGCTTTGCCGGGCCGCTGGCATCGCCCCCGGTAGGGGGAGGGAGGAGCGACACGAAGTGCGCGGAGCCTGGGGGCGAGCTATAATCCCATGGCTTTGCATGCCGCAAGGCGCACGGTGAGGGCAGTTCCAGCGCTCACCGCAAGTCAAACATCCCGGAACAAGGAAAATTCACATGATCGCAGCCTCCATCAAGGCCGAAGTCGTCAAGGACAACGCCCGCGCCGCCAACGACACCGGTAGCCCGGAAGTGCAAGTTGCACTGCTGACCGCCCGTATCAACGAGCTCACCCCCCACTTCAAGACGCACGCCAAGGACCACCATGGCCGTCGCGGCCTGCTGCGCATGGTGAGCCGCCGCCGCAAGCTCCTGGACTACCTCAAGTCCAAGGACGCCGACCGCTACACCGCGCTGATCGCCAAGCTGGGTCTGCGCAAGTAAACCGAATCGCATGAAAAAACGCCTGGGTTAGTACGCTAGCTCAGGCGTTTTTTACTTCGCGATCCCACTTTCGGAGTGCCAAAACAGAGCGAAGCTGTGTCATTCCAATGAAGTTCCCGCCGAGCTTCGCTGGAATGGCATCGTGTTCTGAGAAGCCTCCGTCCCTGCGGAACCTGTACCGAATACAGGCGTTTCGCTATCAAAACAGGAGCAAAACATGAGCCTCTTCAACAAAGTCACCAAGTCCTTCCAGTGGGGCGACAAGACCGTCGTCATGGAAACGGGTGAAATCGCCCGTCAGGCAAGTGGCGCCGTGGTGGTCGACATCGACGGCACCGTGATCCTCGCGACCGTGGTCGCCTCCAAGACCGCCAAGCCGGGCCAGGACTTCTTCCCGCTGACCGTCGACTACATCGAAAAGACCTACGCCGCGGGCAAGATCCCTGGCAGCTTCTTCAAGCGCGAAGCCAAGCCCAGCGAACATGAAACCCTGACCAGCCGCCTGATCGACCGTCCGATCCGCCCGCTGTTCCCCGAAGGTTTCTTGAACGAAGTGCACGTGGTCATCCACACGCTGTCGCTCAACCCCGAAGTCGACGCCGACATCGCCGCCATGATCGGCGTGAGCGCTGCACTGTCGATTTCCGGCATTCCGTTCACCGGCCCGATCGGCGCTGCGCGCGTGGGCTACATCAACGGCCAGTACGTGCTGAATCCGGGCCAGACCGCCCGCAAGGATTCGCAGATGGACCTCGTCGTTGCCGGCACCGAAGCCGCCGTGCTGATGGTCGAATCCGAAGCACAGCAACTCAGCGAAGAAATCATGCTGGGCGGCGTGGTGTTCGGTCACGAACAAGCCAACATCGCGATCAACGCGATTCATGAACTCGTGCGCGACGCTGGCAAGCCGGTGTGGGACTGGCAAGCGCCGGCCGAAGACGAAGCCTTCGTTGCCAAGGTCAAGAGCCTGGCCGAAGAAAAGCTGCGCGCCGTCTATCAAATCCGCAGCAAGCAAGCCCGCACGCAAGCCCTGCGCGAAGCCAATGCCAGCGTGATGAACACGCTGAAGGAAAGCGGCGAATCCTTCGACGCCGGCAAGGTCAACGACCTGCTGTTCTCGATCGAATCGAAGATCGTCCGCAGCCAGATTCTGTCGGGCGAACCCCGCATCGACGGCCGCGACACGCGCACCGTGCGTCCCATCGAGATCCGCAACTCCGTGCTGCCGCGCACCCACGGCTCGGCGCTGTTCACGCGCGGCGAGACGCAGGGCCTGGTCATCACCACGCTTGGCACCGAACGCGACGCACAGCGCATCGACGCTCTGGCGGGCGAGTACGAAGACCGCTTCCTGTTCCACTACAACATGCCTCCCTTTGCCACCGGCGAAGTGGGCCGCATGGGCTCGACCAAGCGCCGCGAAATCGGCCACGGCCGCCTGGCCAAGCGCGCACTCGTCGCCGTGCTGCCGACCAAGGAAGAATTCCCGTACACCATTCGCGTGGTGTCGGAAATCACCGAATCGAACGGCTCTTCGTCGATGGCTTCGGTCTGCGGCGGCTGCCTGTCGATGATGGACGCCGGTGTGCCGATGAAGGCCCACGTCGCCGGTATCGCCATGGGACTCATCAAGGAAGACAACCGCTTTGCGGTGCTGACCGACATCCTGGGCGACGAAGATCACCTGGGCGACATGGACTTCAAGGTGGCCGGCACGACCAACGGCATCACCGCGCTGCAGATGGACATCAAGATCCAGGGCATCACCAAGGAAATCATGCAGGTCGCACTGGCGCAGGCCAAGGAAGCGCGCATGCACATCCTGGGCAAGATGCAAGAAGCCATGGGCGAAGCCAAGACCGAGGTGTCGCAGTTCGCACCGCGCCTGACCACGCTCAAGATCAACCCCGAGAAGATCCGCGACGTGATCGGCAAGGGCGGCGCGGTCATCCGCGGCCTGCAGGAAGAAACCGGCACGACGATCAACATCGACGAAGACGGCACCATCACCATCGCCTCGACCGATCCGGAAAAGGCCGAGTTCGCCAAGCGGCGCATCGAACAGATCACTGCCGAAGTCGAAATCGGCAAGGTCTACGAAGGCCCGGTCACCAAGATCCTGGACTTCGGCGCGCTCATCAACCTCTTGCCTGGCAAGGACGGCCTGCTGCACATCAGCCAGATCGCGCACGAGCGCGTCGAGAAGGTGACCGACTATCTGAGCGAAGGCCAGATCGTCAAGGTCAAGGTTCTCGAGACGGACGAAAAGGGCCGCGTCAAGCTGTCCATGAAGGCCCTGGCCGAGCGTCCGGCCGGCATGGAGTACCAGGAGCGCGCACCGCGTGAAGACCGTGGCGACCGCGGTGATCGCGGCGGCGAGCGCCGCGAGCGCTCGGACCGTGGCGACCGTGGCGGTGATCGCGGTGGCGATCGCGGCGAACGCGCGCCGCGTTTCAACAACGAGCAACAACAGCAGCCCCGCAACGAGCAGCCCCAGGCTCCCGTCGGCGAGCCGCAGTACGCACCGCGCGAGCCGCAAGAGTAAGTAAGTAGGGAAGGGTGCAACGGCAGCTTTGCCGTTGCCATCTTTTTGAACAGCTAACCACGCTCGCACGCGGGCGTTCGTTGCAGGCCAAAGACCATGAAAGCCATTGAAATCACTTCGTACGGCGCCCCTGAGGTGCTGCGCGCCGTGGAGCGTCCTGATCCGGTGGCCGGTGCGGGCGAGTTGCTGATTCGCGTCGCGGCCAGCGGTGTGAACCGTCCGGACGTGCTGCAGCGCAAGGGGCACTATCCGGTGCCGCCGGGCGCTTCGGACCTGCCGGGCCTCGAGGTGGCCGGCGAGATCGTGTCGGGCGATGCCGCAGCTTTGGCCGAAGCGGGTTTCAAGATCGGCGACCGCGTCTGCGCGCTGATCGCGGGCGGTGGCTATGCACAGCTGTGCGTGGCGCCCGTGGCGCAATGCCTGCCGGTGCCCAAGGGCTGGAGCGACACCGAGGCAGCGTCGCTGCCCGAGACCTTCTTCACCGTCTGGAGCAACGTGTTCGAGCGGGGTCGCCTGCAAAAGGGCGAGACCCTGCTGATCCAGGGCGGATCCAGCGGCATCGGCGTGACGGCCATCCAGATCGCCAAGGCGCTGGGTGCGACTGTGATCGTCACGGCCGGCAGCGACGACAAGTGCGAAGCCTGCAAGGCACTGGGCGCGGACCACGCCATCAACTACCGCACGAGCGATTTCGCCGAAGAGGCGAAGAAGCTCACCGGCGGCAAGGGCGTGGACGTGATTCTCGATATGGTGGCCGGTGACTACGTGGCCCGTGAGATCGAATGCATGGCTGAGGACGGCCGGCTCGTGATCATCGCGGTGCAGGGCGGCGTCAAGAGCGACTTCAACGCGGGCCTGGTACTGCGCAAGCGGCTGGTGATCACCGGCTCGACGCTGCGTCCGCGGCCCGTGGCGTTCAAGGGCGCCATTGCCAAGGCGCTGCGCGAAAAGGTCTGGCCGCTGCTCGAAAGCGGAGCGGTCAAGCCCGTGATCCACAGCACTTTTGCGGCGGATGGCGAACCCAATGGCGCGGCCAAGGCGCATGCGCTGATGGAATCCAACCAGCACATCGGCAAGATCGTGCTGACATGGTGAGGGGCAACAACACATGACGACAACCAAGAAGAAGCTGATTGCGGGCAACTGGAAGATGAACGGCGGCCTGGCTGCCAACGAGGCGCTCGTGAAGGCGCTGCAGCAGGGCCTGGCCGCGTCGCCGGCCAGCTGCGACATCGCGCTTTGCGCACCAGCCCCGTACTTCGCCCAACTGCAAGCGCTGCTGGCGGGCTCTACGGCCATGGCGCTGGGCGCACAGGATATTTCGGCGCACCCGCAAGGTGCGTTCACGGGCGAACAATCGGCGGCCATGCTGAAGGAATTCGGCGTGCGCTATGCGATCGTCGGCCATTCGGAGCGCCGGCAATACCACGGCGAGACTGACGAAGCGGTGGCGGCCAAGACAGCGGCTGCGCTCGCAAACGGCATCACGCCGATCGTCTGCGTGGGTGAAACGCTGGCCGAGCGCGAAGCTGGGCATACCGAAGAAGTCGTCAAGCGTCAGCTGGCCGCGGTGATCCACGTCAACGGCCATTGCATCAGCGAAATCGTCGTGGCCTACGAGCCGGTCTGGGCCATTGGCACGGGCAAGACGGCCACGCCGGAACAAGCGCAGGCGGTGCACGCCGTGCTGCGTGCGCAACTGCACCACGCCGCCAGCGAACACGCGGCCGGAATCTGCATTCTTTATGGCGGCAGCATGAACGCGGCCAACGCCGCACAGCTGCTTTCCCAGGCCGACATCGACGGCGGCCTCATTGGCGGTGCCTCCCTCAAGGCCCCCGACTTTTTGCAGATCATTTCCGCTGCCGCTCGCTGAACGCGAGCCGCGGCTGCCATCAAATTAGGAGTAAGAACGAATGAATGTGGTCCTCAATCTTCTGGTCGGCGTGCAAATGCTGTCGGCCCTTGCAATGATCGGGTTGATCCTGATCCAGCACGGCAAGGGCGCCGACATGGGCGCGGCCTTCGGCAGCGGCAGCGCCGGCAGCCTGTTCGGTGCCAGCGGCAGCGCGAATTTCCTTTCGCGCACCACGGCCGTCCTGGCGGCGGTGTTCTTTGCCTGCACGCTGCTCCTGGCCTACTTCAGCCATGCGCGTCCCTCGGGCGGCGGTAGCCTGCTGGAGCGCGCCGCAGTGGGGGCGCCCGCTGCGCCCGCATCCAGTGCCGCAGGTCAGATTCCTTCGGGGACTTCGGGTGCCGCGGTGCCGGCCAAGCCGCCCGCTTCGGCGCCTGCCGCACCGGTTTCGGGCCCGGGCCAGATCCCGAGCAAATAATCAAGTTGTTTTCATGAAGTCGCCAGCGAGAAACGGCTTCATTTCAGGGTAAACTCTAAAGCTGTTCGGAAAGCCAAACACCTTTCCAGGTACCTCATGCCATCCGAACAAAAAACCGCGGTCGTGGTGAAATTGGTAGACACGCTATCTTGAGGGGGTAGTGGCGAAAGCTGTGCGAGTTCGAGTCTCGCCGACCGCACCAAATCTCACTGGCAGAAAACCTCATTCAGAGCGTTTTCCTGCCGGTGGCAAGCGGTGAAAAATCTCCCGATGAACCTCGATTCCTATCTCCCCGTCCTTTTGTTCATTCTGGTCGGTGTCGGTGTAGGTGTCGCACCGCAAGTCATCGGCTACATCCTGGGTCCCAATCGGCCCGACGCAGCGAAGAACGCTCCCTACGAGTGCGGCTTCGAGGCTTTCGAGGATGCGCGCATGAAATTCGACGTGCGCTATTACCTCGTCGCCATTCTCTTCATCCTGTTCGATCTCGAGATTGCCTTTCTCTTTCCGTGGGCCATCGCGCTCAAGGAAATCGGCGCCGTCGGCTTCTGGGCCATGATGATCTTTCTCGCCATCCTCGTCGTGGGCTTTGTCTACGAGTGGAAAAAAGGCGCGCTCGACTGGGAATGACAAGGAATCGACAAAATGGCCATTGAAGGCGTCATGAAGGAAGGCTTCGTCACCACCACCTACGACTCGGTGGTGAACTGGGCGAAGACCGGATCACTCTGGCCGATGACTTTCGGTCTGGCTTGCTGCGCGGTCGAAATGATGCATGCGGGCGCGGCCCGCTACGACATCGACCGTTTCGGCATGCTGTTTCGGCCCAGCCCCCGCCAGTCCGATCTGATGATCGTGGCCGGCACGCTGTGCAACAAGATGGCGCCGGCGCTGCGCAAGGTCTACGACCAGATGCCGGAGCCGCGCTGGGTGCTCTCGATGGGCTCGTGCGCCAACGGCGGTGGCTATTACCACTACAGCTATTCGGTGGTGCGCGGCTGCGACCGCATCGTGCCTGTCGACGTTTATGTGCCGGGTTGCCCGCCCACCGCCGAAGCCTTGCTCTACGGCGTGATCCAGCTGCAGCAGAAGATTCGCCGCACCAACACCATTGCCCGCGCCTGAGGGGATTGCCGACGATGACTGACTTTGCAATATCGCCGGAGGTGCTGCGCGCCACCATCGCCGAAACGCTCGGCGCCCGCGCCAAGAGCGTGACGCTCGCGTTGGGCGAGGTGACCGTGGTAGTCGGCGCTGCCGACTACATCGAAGTCGCCACGATGCTGCGCGACGCGCCCGGCTGCCGCTTCGAGCAGCTGATCGACCTCTGCGGCATGGACTACTCCGACTACCGCGAAGGCGAGTGGCAGGGCGAGCGCTATTGCGTCGTCACGCATCTGCTTTCGGTGAGTCTCAACCAGCGCGTGCGCCTCAAGGTGTTTGCGCCCAGCGAGGACTTGCCGGTGGTCGATTCGCTCCAGCCCGTCTGGAACGCTGCCACCTGGTTCGAGCGCGAGGCCTTCGACCTCTACGGCATCGTGTTCGAAGGTCACGATGACCTGCGCCGCATCCTGACCGACTACGGCTTCATCGGCCATCCGTTCCGCAAGGACTTCCCGGTGTCCGGCCACGTTGAAATGCGCTACGACGAAGAGCAGAAGCGCGTCGTCTACCAGCCGGTATCGATCGAGCCCCGCGAAATCACGCCGCGCGTGATCCGCGAAGACAACTACGGCAGCGGTTTGCACTGATATGGCCGAAATCAAGAACTACACCCTTAACTTCGGTCCCCAGCATCCTGCAGCGCACGGCGTGCTGCGCCTGGTGCTTGAGCTCGACGGCGAAGTGATCCAGCGCGCCGATCCGCACATCGGCCTGTTGCACCGCGCAACCGAAAAGCTCGCGGAATCGCGCACCTTCATCCAGTCGCTGCCGTACATGGACCGTCTCGACTACGTGTCGATGATGAGCAACGAGCACGCCTACTGCCTCGCCATCGAGCGGATGATGGGCCTGGACGTGCCCATTCGCGCGCAATACATCCGCGTGATGTTCGCCGAGATCACCCGCCTGCTGAACCACCTCCTGTGGCTCGGTGCGCACGGGCTCGATTGCGGTGCGATGAACATGCTCATCTACTGCTTCCGCGAGCGCGAAGACCTGTTCGACATGTACGAAGCCGTGTCGGGCGCGCGCATGCATGCGGCGTACTTCCGCCCGGGCGGCGTCTACCGCGACCTGCCGGACGCGATGCCGCAGTACAAGGTCAGCAAGATCAAGAACGCGAAGGCGATCGAACGTCTCAACGAGAACCGCCAGGGCTCGCTGCTCGACTTCGTCGACGACTTCTGCAAGCGCTTCCCCAAGATGGTCGACGAGTACGAAACGCTGCTCACCGACAACCGCATCTGGAAGCAGCGCACCGTGGGCATCGGCGTCGTGACGCCGGAGCGCGCGCTGAACCTCGGCTTCACCGGCCCCATGCTGCGCGGCTCGGGCATCGAATGGGACTTGCGCAAGAAGCAGCCCTACGACGTCTACGACCAGATGCAGTTCGACGTGCCGGTCGGCAAGACCGGCGACTGCTACGACCGCTACCTCGTGCGCGTGGAAGAAATGCGCCAGGCCAACAAGATCATCCAGCAGTGCTCGGCCTGGCTGCGCGCCAACCCCGGCCCGGTGATCACCAGCAACCACAAGGTTGCAGCGCCCGCACGCGAATCGATGAAGGCGAACATGGAGGAGCTGATCCACCATTTCAAGCTCTTCACCGAAGGCTTCCACGTGCCCGAAGGCGAGGCGTATGCCGCCGTCGAGCACCCGAAGGGCGAGTTTGGCATCTATCTGGTGAGCGACGGCGCCAACAAGCCGTACCGCCTGAAGATCCGGGCCCCCGGCTTCCCGCACCTTGCCGCCCTCGACGAAATGTCGCGCGGCCACATGATCGCCGACGCTGTCGCGGTGATCGGCACGATGGACATCGTGTTCGGCGAAATCGACAGGTGAGAAAGAGCGAATGACGACTTCCTCGACCCACCATGACACGGCGCCTTCGGCGCCTTCTGCTCCTCTGAAGCCCGCGATTCTCGAGCGCTTTGCGCGCGAAGTCGCCAAGTACCCTGAAGCCGGCAAGCAGTCGGCCGTGATGGCCTGCCTGGCCATCGTCCAGCAGGATGAAGGCTTCATCAGCATGCAGCGCGAGCGCGAGATCGCCGAGTACCTTGGCATGGCGCCCATTGCCGTGCACGAGGTCACGACCTTCTACAACATGTACAACCAGCACCCGGTGGGCAAGTTCAAGCTCAACGTGTGCACCAACCTGCCGTGCCAGCTGCGCGACGGCGTCACCGCGCTGGTCCACCTCGAGAAGAAGCTCGGCATCAAGATGGGCGAGACCACGGCCGACGGCCTGTTCACTCTGCAGCAGAGCGAGTGCCTGGGCGCCTGCGCCGATTCGCCCGTGATGCTGGTCAACGACCGCACCATGTGCAGCTTCATGAGCAACGAGAAGCTCGACCAGCTCATCGACGGATTGCGTGCCTCCACCGGCACCACCAAAGGGGAGGCCGCGTGATGTCGCCCGAACAAGTGCTTCAGCAATTTCAGGCGACGGGCGTTCAGACCTGTTTCCATGACCGCCACATCGAGCCGCAGATCTATGCCGGCCTCGACGGTACCAACTGGCGCCTGGCCGACTACGAAGCGCGCGGCGGCTACAAGGCGCTGCGCAAGATCCTGACCGAGGGCCTCACGCCCGACCAGGTCATTGCCGAAGTCAAGGCCTCGGGCCTGCGCGGCCGCGGCGGCGCGGGTTTTCCAACCGGCCTTAAGTGGAGCTTCATGCCCCGCCAATTCCCGGGCCAGAAGTACCTCGTCTGCAATTCGGACGAAGGCGAGCCGGGGACGTGCAAGGACCGCGACATCCTGCAGTTCAACCCGCACATCGTGATCGAAGGCATGGCCATTGCTGCGTATGCAATGGGCATCAGCGTAGGCTACAACTACATCCACGGCGAGATCTTCCAGACCTACGACCGCTTCGAGGAAGCCCTCGAAGAAGCGCGCGCCGCCGGCTATCTCGGCGACAAGATCATGGGCAGCACGTACAACTTCCAGTTGCACGCCGCCCACGGTTTCGGCGCCTACATCTGCGGCGAGGAAACCGCGTTGCTCGAATCGCTCGAAGGCAAGAAGGGCCAGCCGCGCTTCAAGCCGCCGTTCCCGGCGAGCTTTGGCCTCTACGGCAAGCCGACCACCATCAACAACACCGAGACCTTTGCGGCGGTGCCCTGGATCATCAACAACGGCGGCGTGGCTTACCTCGAGTGCGGCAAGCCGAACAACGGCGGCACCAAGATCTATTCGGTGAGCGGTGACGTCGAACTGCCTGGCAACTACGAAGTGCCCATGGGCACGCCGTTCTCCAAGCTGCTGGAGCTGTGCGGCGGTGTTCGCAAGGGCCGCACGCTCAAGGCTGTGATCCCTGGCGGATCGTCGTCGCCGGTGCTGCCTGCGTCCATCATGATGGAATGCACGATGGACTACGACTCCATCGCCAAGGCCGGCTCCATGCTCGGTTCGGGCGCCGTCATCGTCATGGACGACAGCCGCTCGATGGTCGAGTCGCTCCGGCGCCTCTCGTACTTCTACATGCACGAGTCCTGCGGCCAGTGCACGCCTTGCCGCGAAGGCACGGGCTGGCTCTACCGCGTGGTGGACCGCATCCACAACGGGCAGGGCAGGGCGTCCGACATGGACTTGCTCAATTCCGTGGCAGACAACATTCAGGGCCGCACGATCTGCGCCCTCGGCGACGCGGCGGCCATGCCGGTGCGCGCGATGATCAAGCACTTCCGTCACGAGTTCGAGGCCTTGATTCCGGGTTACGTCCCGAAAGCGCCCGTCCAGGCCTGAGCGCGAGAAGAAACATACTCATGATCGAAATCGAACTCGACGGCAAGAAGGTCGAAGTGACCGAAGGCAGCATGGTGATGCATGCGGCCGACAAGGCGGGCACCTACATCCCGCACTTCTGCTATCACAAGAAGCTCAGCATCGCGGCCAATTGCCGCATGTGCTTGGTCGACGTGGAAAAAGCGCCCAAGCCGATGCCGGCCTGCGCCACGCCCGTCACGCAGGGCATGATCGTTCGCACCAAGAGCGAGAAGGCGATCAAGGCGCAGCAGTCGGTCATGGAGTTTCTCCTGATCAACCACCCGCTGGATTGCCCCATCTGCGACCAGGGCGGCGAGTGCCAGCTGCAAGATTTGGCGGTGGGCTACGGCGGCTCTTCTTCGCGCTACGAAGAAGAAAAGCGCGTCGTCTTCCACAAGGACGTCGGCCCGCTGATCAGCATGGAAGAAATGAGCCGCTGCATTCATTGCACGCGCTGCGTCCGCTTCGGCCAGGAAGTGGCCGGCGTGATGGAGCTCGGCATGACGCAACGCGGCGAGCACTCCGAAATCGAAACCTTCCTCGGCGATTCGGTCGACTCCGAACTGTCGGGCAACATGATCGACATCTGCCCGGTCGGCGCGCTCACGAGCAAGCCGTTCCGCTACAGCGCCCGCACCTGGGAGCTGTCGCGCCGCAAGTCGGTGAGCCCGCATGATTCCACCGGCGCCAACCTGATCGTCCAAGTCAAGAACAACCGCGTGATGCGCGTGGTGCCGCTCGAGAACGAAGACGTCAACGAGTGCTGGATCGCCGACCGCGACCGCTTCTCGTACGAAGGCCTCAACGGCCCGGAACGCCTCACGCAGCCCATGCTCAAGCAGGGCGGCCAATGGCACCAGGTCGACTGGCAGACCGCGCTCGAATACGTGGCCAATGGCCTCAAGCAGATCAAGGCCGACCACGGCGCGCAGAGCATCGGCACGCTGGTGAGCCCGCACAGCACGCTCGAAGAGCTGCAGCTTGCCGCCATGCTCACGCGTGAACTCGGCAGCGACAACATCGACTATCGCCTGCGCAACGCCGAATTTGCGGCGTTCGAAGGCGTTCGCTGGCTCGGCACCTCGATCGCATCGCTCACACAGCTGCAGCGCGCGCTGGTCGTCGGCTCGAATCTTCGCAAGGACCATCCGCTGTTCGCGCAGCGCGTCCGTCAGGCCGTGCGCAAGGGCGCCGCGCTGTCGGTGATCACCTCGGCCAGCCTCATGGCCGACCGCGAAGCGTGGGCCATGAACGTGGCGCAATCGACGATCGTCGAAGCCGACCAGTGGGTCGAGGCGCTGGCCGCCGTGGCCGCTGCCATCGGCCAGACCAACGGCGCCGCTGCGCCGCTGGCACCGAAGAACGCACCCGATGCCGCCGCACAAGCCATTGCAGCCTCGCTGCTGAGCGGCGAGCGCAAGGCCATCCTGCTCGGCAATGCCGCCGCCCACCACGCGCAAGCCAGCAGCCTGCTGGCCCTCGCCAACTGGATCGGCGCGCAGACCGGCGCCACCGTCGGCTACCTGACCGAAGCCGCCAACACCGTGGGCGCGCAACTCGTCGGCGCGTTCCCGAAGAACGGCGGCCTCGATGCCGGCCGCATGCTCGCCACTGGCTCAGGCCTCAAGGCCGTGCTGCTGCTCAACACTGAACCGGTGTTCGATTCAGCCGCTGGCGCCGCAGCCGCCGATGTCATCGGCAATGCGCAAATGGTCGTCACGCTGAGCCCGTTCAAAGCCAACCTCGAATTCAGCGACGTGCTGCTGCCCATCGCGCCGTTCACCGAAACGCCGGGCACATTCGTCAATGCCGAAGGCCGCGTGCAAAGTTTCCATGCCGTCGTGAAGCCGCAAGGTGAAGCGCGTCCGGCCTGGAAGGTACTGCGCGTGCTGGCCAACCTGCTCGGCTTGCCGGGCTTTGCCTTCGAATCGACCGTCGACGTGCTGCAAACCATCGGTGACAACGGCGCCGTGCCGCACAACGCCCTCAGCAATGCAACCGCCGCACAAGCGGTGGCTTCGACGGACGCGGTTTCCGCACCCGTGGTTGCGAGCATCTACCAGCTCGACTCGATCGTGCGCCGCGCGCCTTCGCTGCAACTCACTGCCGATGCGCGCAACGCACTGGCAGCACCGGCCCGTGCCGAGGAGGCCTTGGCATGATCGACGCTGTGAATGCATTCGGCCAGGGCCTGGTCCATGCACATTGGTGGACGGCCGCGGCCTGGCCCGTGATCTGGACGCTGATCAAGATCATCGTGGTCGTGCTTCCGCTGATGGGGGCCGTGGCCTACCTCACGTTGTGGGAACGCAAGGCCATCGGCTTCACGCAAATCCGCATCGGCCCCAACCGCATCGGACCGCTGGGCTTGCTGCAGCCCATCGCCGACGCGCTCAAGCTGATGACCAAGGAAATCATTCTTCCGACGGTCGCCAACAAGGGCCTGTTCCTGCTGGGCCCGATCATGACCATCATGCCGGCGCTCGTCGCGTGGGTCGTGATTCCGTTCGGTCCTGAAATGGCGCTGGCCAACATCAACGCCGGGCTGCTGTTTGTGATGGCTATCACCTCGCTCGAGGTCTATGGCGTGATCATTGCCGGCTGGGCTTCGAATTCGAAGTACGCCTTCCTGGGTGCGCTGCGCGCCTCGGCGCAGATGGTGAGCTACGAAATCGCGATGGGCTTCTGCTTCGTCGTGGTGCTGATGGTCTCGGGCAGCCTGAACATGAGCGAGATCGTGAATGTCCAGGGCAAGGGCATTTTCTTTGACATGGGCCTCAACTTCCTGTCGTGGAACTGGCTGCCGCTGCTGCCAATCTTCGTCGTCTACTTCATCTCGGGCCTGGCTGAAACCAACCGCCACCCCTTCGACGTGGTCGAAGGCGAGTCCGAAATCGTCGCGGGCCACATGATCGAGTACTCGGGCATGAGCTTTGCCATGTTCTTCCTGGCCGAGTACGCCAACATGTGGCTGGTCTCGATCTTGTGCGTGGTGCTGTTCCTCGGTGGATGGCTGCCTCCGTTCGAGTTCCTGAGCTTCATTCCCGGCTGGATCTGGCTCGGTGCCAAGACCTTCTGCGTGGTCACCATGTTCTTGTGGGTTCGCTCGACGTTCCCGCGCTTCCGCTATGACCAGATCATGCGTCTGGGCTGGAAGATCTTCATTCCGGTCACGCTCGTGTGGCTGGTCGTGGTCGGTGCCTGGATGCAGACCCCGTTCAACATCTGGAAATAACTGGAAGCGCCAACATCATGTCTGCTGCGCACACCGCAACAACGTCCGCTCCGTTCTCGCTCAAGGATTTTCTGGGCAGCTTCATGCTGTTCGAACTGTTCAAGGGCCTTGCGATCACCGGCAAATACGCTTTCGCCCGCAAGATCACGGTGCAGTTCCCCGAAGAAAAAACGCCGCTCTCGCCGCGCTTTCGCGGCCTGCATGCGCTGCGCCGCTATGAAAACGGCGAAGAACGCTGCATTGCCTGCAAGCTGTGCGAGGCCGTGTGTCCGGCGCTCGCCATCACCATCGAATCCGATGTGCGCGACGACGGCTCACGCCGCACCACGCGCTACGACATCGACCTGACCAAGTGCATTTTCTGCGGCTTCTGCGAAGAAAGCTGCCCGGTCGATTCGATCGTCGAGACCCACATCTTCGAATACCACGGCGAAAAGCGCGGCGACCTGTACTTCACCAAGGACATGCTGCTGGCCGTGGGCGACCGCTACGAAAAAGAAATTGCAGCGAACAAGGCGGCCGACGCCAAGTACCGCTGATCCCGCTCAGCCCGAACCCCGTACCAATTCGAATTCCAATGGACGTCAAGACCGGTCTGTTCTATCTCTTTGCCGTGGTGCTGCTGTTTGCAGCCTTCCGCGTCATTACCGCCCGCAATCCCGTGTACGCCGCGTTGTACCTGGTGCTGGCTTTCTTCCAGGCTTCGGCGATCTGGCTTTTGCTGCGCGCCGAATTTCTGGCGATCTCGCTCGTGCTCGTCTATGTCGGTGCGGTGATGGTGCTGTTCCTGTTCGTCGTGATGATGCTGGACATCAACGTCGACGGCCTCCGAGAGGGCTTCTGGAAGCACTTTCCGCTGGCAGCCGGCGTAGGCGCGCTCATCGCGCTCGAGATGGCCGCAGTGCTGATGGGCGGCTTCCGTCTCGGTGAAGCACCGCGTGCCATGGCGACCACCTCTGCCAACAGCTCGAACACGCTCGAACTCGGTAAGCTGCTGTATTCCGAGTACCTCTATCCGCTCGAGATTGCAGCCGTCATCCTGCTGGTGGCCATCGTGGCCGCCATTGCCTTGACGCTGCGCACCCGCAAGGACAGCAAGTACGTCAACCCGTCCGACCAGGTGCGCGTGAAGGCGCGCGACCGCGTGCGCATCGTGCAGATGCCGGTCACGCGCGCTGCCGAGCCCGTGGTGGAAGCACCCGCCGACGCAGCAGCAGCAGTGGCAAAGGAAAACAAGGCATGACGCTCACGCTCGGACACTTTCTTTCACTCGGCGCCATGCTCTTTGCGCTTTCGGTGATCGGCATTTTCCTGAACCGCAAGAACCTCATCGTGCTGCTGATGGCCATCGAGCTGATGCTGCTTGCGGTGAACATGAACTTCGTGGCGTTCTCGTATTACCTGGGCGACATGCATGGCCAGATCTTCGTGTTCTTCATCCTGACGGTGGCCGCGGCCGAGTCGGCCATCGGTCTCGCGCTGCTGGTCTTGTTGTTCCGCAACAAATCCAACATCAACGTCGACGAACTCAACTCCCTCAAGGGTTGAAAGCAGTATGAGCGCAACCCTTTCTGCATCCACCCTGCTGGCCGTGCCGCTGGCACCCCTGGTCGGCGCCGTCGTCGCCGGCCTGTTCGGCACCAAGTTCGGCGGCAACCACATCGGCCGCAAAGTCACGCATTCGCTGACCATCCTCGGCGTTTTCGTCGCCTTCATCATTTCGGCAATGACGCTGAAGTCGGTCATTGTGGACGGCGCCCGCTTCAACGCCACCCTCTACGAATGGATGGTGGTCGGCGGCCTCAAGATGGAAGTCGGATTCCTGGTCGACGGCCTTACGGCCATGATGATGTGCGTGGTGACCTTCGTGTCGCTGATGGTGCACGTCTACACCATCGGCTACATGGAAGAAGACGAGGGCTACAACCGCTTCTTCGCCTACATCTCGCTGTTCACCTTCTCGATGCTGATGCTCGTCATGAGCAACAACATGCTCCAGCTGTTCTTCGGCTGGGAAGCGGTGGGCCTGGTGTCGTACCTGCTGATCGGCTTCTGGTTCAACAGGCCCACGGCCATCTTCGCGAACATGAAGGCGTTCCTGGTCAACCGGGTGGGCGACTTCGGCTTCATTCTCGGCATTGGCCTCATTGCAGCCTACGCTGGCACGCTGAACTACGGCGAAGCCTTCGCCAAGGCCGGCACGCTGGCCGGCATCACCTTCCCCGGCACCGAGTGGATGCTGATCACCGTGATCTGCATCTGCCTGTTCATTGGCGCCATGGGCAAGAGCGCGCAGTTTCCGCTGCACGTCTGGCTGCCCGATTCCATGGAAGGCCCCACGCCCATCTCGGCGCTGATCCACGCGGCAACCATGGTGACCGCCGGCATCTTCATGGTGGCGCGCATGTCGCCGCTGTTCGAACTGAGCGACACCGCCTTGAGCTTCATCCTGGTGATCGGTGCCATCACGGCGCTGTTCATGGGCTTCCTCGGCATCATCCAGAACGACATCAAGCGCGTGGTTGCGTACTCGACGCTCTCGCAGCTCGGCTACATGACGGTGGCACTCGGCGCTTCTGCCTATTCGGTCGCGGTGTTCCACCTGATGACGCACGCCTTCTTCAAGGCGCTGCTGTTCCTCGGTGCGGGCTCGGTGATCATCGGCATGCACCACAACCAGGACATCCGCTGGATGGGGGGCGTGCGCAAGTACATGCCGATTACATGGATCACCTCGCTCGTGGGTTCGCTCGCGCTGATCGGCACGCCGTTCTTCTCCGGCTTCTACTCGAAGGACAGCATCATCGAAGCGGTGCACGAAAGCCACCTCTGGGGCGCGCAGTTCGCCTACTACGCGGTGCTGGCTGGCGTGTTCGTGACGGCGTTCTACTCGTTCCGCATGTACTTCCTGGTGTTCCACGGCAAGGAGCGCTACGACCTGAACCCCGACGCGCACCACCACGACGAACATGCCGAGCATGACGAGAACCATGGCCACCACGGCGAGAAGCCGCACGAGTCGCCCTGGGTGGTGTGGCTGCCTCTAGTGCTGCTGGCCATCCCTTCGGTGGTGATCGGCTTCATGACCATCGAGCCGATGCTCTTCGGGGAGTTCTTCAAGGGAGCCATTGCCGTCGACGCCCACAAGCACCATGCCATGAAGGAGCTCGGAGAAGCGTTCCACGGTCCCGTGGCCATGGCAATTCACGGCCTGACGGCGGCGCCGTTCTGGCTGGCGCTGGCCGGCGTAGTGCTGTCGTTCTACATGTACATGGTCAATCCGGCGCTGCCGGCCGCGATCAAGCGCGCCTTCGGACCGATCTACCGCCTGCTGGAAAACAAGTACTACCTCGACTGGTTCAACGAGAACGTCATTGCCCGCGCCACGCGTGGCTTTGGCACCGGCCTGTGGAAGGGCGGCGACCAGGCACTGATCGACGGCGCGTTGGTCAATGGCTCCTGGAAGGTCGTTGGGCGCGTCTCGGGTGCGGTGCGCTGGATCCAGTCGGGCTACATCTATCACTACGCCTTCGCGATGCTGCTCGGCATCTTCATCCTGATGACGTACTTCGTCTGGTTCAAACGCTGAGCTTTGGCTTAGCGCTGGAGAAAAAGAAAAATGGGTTTGTTGAGCCTTGCCATCTGGGTGCCTATCGCATTCGGTGTCGCGCTGCTGGCGTTCGGCCGTGACGAGCACGCCAGGGGCGTGCGCTGGGTCGCACTGATCGGTGCGATCGTCAGTTTCCTGGTGACCGTGCCGCTGTACACGGGCTTCCAGAACGGCACCGCCGCGATGCAGTTCGTCGAAAAGGCGAGCTGGATCACGCGCTTCAATGTCAGCTACCACATCGGCATCGACGGCCTGTCGCTGTGGCTGGTGCTGCTGACCTCGTTCACCACCGTGGTGGTCGTGATCTCGGCCTGGGAAGTGATCAACGAGCGCGTCAACCAATACATGGCCGCGTTCCTGATTCTTTCGGGCTTCATGATCGGGGTGTTCGCCGCGCTCGACGGCATCCTGTTCTACGTGTTCTTCGAAGCCACGCTGATTCCGATGTACCTCATCATCGGCATCTGGGGCGGCCCGAACAAGATCTACGCGGCCTTCAAGTTCTTCATCTACACCTTGCTCGGCTCGCTGCTGACGCTGGTGGCGCTGATCTACCTGTACAACAAGTCGGGCGGCAGCTTCGACATCCTGAGCTGGCACAAGCTGCCGCTGGGTTCCACGGCGCAGACCTTCCTGTTCTTCGCGTTCTTTGCCGCCTTTGCCGTCAAGGTGCCGATGTGGCCGGTCCACACCTGGCTGCCCGACGTGCACGTCGAAGCGCCGACCGGCGGCTCGGCCGTGCTGGCTGCAATCATGCTGAAGCTCGGTGCCTACGGCTTCCTGCGCTTCTCGATGCCCATCGCACCCGACGCCTCGCACGAATGGGCCTGGCTCATGATCGGGCTGTCGCTGATCGCGGTGATTTACGTCGGCCTGGTGGCGCTGGTGCAGGAAGACATGAAGAAGCTGGTGGCGTATTCGTCCGTCGCGCACATGGGCTTCGTCACGCTCGGCTTCTTCATCTTCAACGAGCTCGGCGTGTCCGGCGGCATCGTGCAGATGATTGCGCACGGCTTCGTCTCGGGCGCCATGTTCCTTGGCATTGGCGTGCTGTACGACCGCGTGCATTCGCGCCAGATCGCCGACTACGGCGGCGTGGTCAACACCATGCCCAAGTTTGCCGCGTTCGCGCTGCTGTTCGCCATGGCCAACTGCGGCCTGCCGGGCACCGCTGGTTTCGTGGGCGAGTGGATGGTCATCCTGGGTGCGGTCAAGGCCAACTTCTGGATCGGCCTGGGTGCCGCCACTGCCCTGATCTTCGGTGCGGCCTACACCCTCTGGATGTACAAGCGCGTTTACCTTGGCCCGGTCGGCAACGACCACGTCAAGGAACTCACCGACATCAATGCCCGCGAATTCCTGATGCTGTCGCTGCTGGCCATTGCCGTGCTGTGGATGGGCATCTATCCGAAGCCGTTCACCGCTGCGATGGATGCCTCGGTCACGGAGCTCCTGCGCCACGTGGCAACCTCGAAACTGCCACGCTGAAGAAGAGAACGAGATGATTGACAAACTCAGCTGGGTCGCGATCTACCCCGAAATCGTGCTGCTGGTCATGGCCTGCATCATTGCGCTGGTCGACCTGTCCAGCACCAGTGCGCAGCGCACGCGCACCTACATCCTGACGCTGCTCACGCTCACGGTGGTGGCCGTGCTGACCGGCATCGCCGCCAACGACGGCAAGACGGTCTACGGCTTCGGCGGCATGGTCGTGAGCGACCCCATGGGCAACTGGCTCAAGTGCTTTGCCACCGTCGCCCTGATGGTCACGCTGGTCTACGGCCGGCCCTATGCGGCGGACCGCGACATGCTGCGCGGCGGTGAAATGTTCACCATCAGCATGTTTGCGCTGCTGGGCATGTTCGTGATGATCTCGGGCAGCAACTTCCTCTTGATCTACCTGGGCCTTGAACTGCTTACCCTCTCGAGCTACGCGCTGGTGGCGCTGCGCCGCGACAACGCGGTGGCAAGCGAGGCGGCCATGAAGTACTTCGTGCTCGGCGCCATGGCCAGCGGCTTCCTGCTCTATGGCCTCTCCATGATGTACGGCGCGACGGGTTCGCTCGACGTGAACGAGGTGTTCAAGATCATCGCCAGCGGCAAGGTGAACCATCAGGTGCTGGTGTTCGGCCTGGTGTTCATCGTCGCGGGCCTGGCCTTCAAGGTGGGGGCTGCGCCTTTCCACATGTGGGTGCCTGACGTGTACCAGGGCGCCCCGACTGCGGTCACGCTGCTGATTGGCGCGGCGCCCGAGCTGGCCGCCTTCGCGATCATCATCCGCCTGCTGGTGGAAGGGCTGCTGCCGCTGGCAATCGACTGGCAGCAGATGCTGACGCTGCTGGCCATTGCGTCGCTCCTGGTGGGCAACCTGGCCGCCATTGCGCAGACCAACCTCAAGCGTATGCTGGCCTACTCGACCATTGCGCAGATGGGCTTCATGCTGCTTGGCCTGGTGGCGGGCGTGGTCAACGGCAATACCTACAACGCGCAGTTCGCATACAGCGCCTCGATGTTCTACATCGTGACCTACGTGCTGACCACGCTGGCGAGCTTCGGCATCATCCTGCTGCTGGCGCGCGAGGGTTTCGAAAGCGAAGAGATCACCGACCTGGCCGGCCTGAACCAGCGCAGCCCGCTGTACGCCGGCGTGATGGCGATTGCGATGTTCTCGCTCGCGGGCCTGCCGCCGCTGGTCGGGTTCTATGCCAAGCTGGCTGTGCTGCAGGCGCTGATCGCGTCGGGCCAGGCGATCTACATCGGCTTGGCCGTGTTCGCGGTGATCACCTCGCTGATCGGCGCGTTCTACTACCTGCGGGTGGTCAAGGTCATGTATTTCGACGCACCCGTCACGGCCAGCACCGTCTCCGCGCCGCGCGACGTGCGCACCGTGCTGTCGATCAACGGCTTGCTGATTCTCGTGCTGGGCATCGTTCCCGGCGGCCTCATGACGCTGTGCGCCAACGCCATCGTGGCGACGCTGGCCAACTGATCTCGGCCAGCGCACGGTGTCGCAAACCGCCTCGGTCTGGGTCGTGCTCGTGGTGGCGCTCTTGGCCGCCAACCTGCCGTTCCTCAACGACCGGCTGTTTGGCGCCATACGGCTGCGCAGCCAGCCCAAGTCGCTGGCGATCCGCCTTGCCGAACTGGTGACGATGTATTTCGTTGCCGGCGGCGTCGGCCTGCTTTTCGAACGCAGGGCAGGGCAGATCGTCCCGCAGGGCTGGGAGTTCTATGCGGTGACCGGCGCGCTCTTCATCGTGCTGGCATTTCCAGGATTCACCTGGCGTTACCTCATGAAGCACAGGCACTGACATGACTTCCATCTCCACTGCCGAATCGCACCTGAAGGAAGAACGCACCGCCAGCGAGGTCCTGCTCAAGGGCAATTTCCTCCAGGTCTGTCGCGACACCGTGCGCCTGCCCGACGGTCACACCGCCACGCGCGAATACGTGATCCATCCAGGCGCGGTGGTGGTGGTTCCGCTGCTCGACGACGGCCGCGTGGTGCTGGAGCGCCAGTACCGCTACCCCGTCGCGCACGTCATGACTGAGTTTCCAGCCGGCAAGCTCGACGCGGGCGAGGATCCGTTTCTCTGCGGCCAGCGCGAACTGCTTGAGGAAACCGGCTACACAGCGCGCGAATGGGCCTATGCCGGCGCCATGCACCTGGCGGTGGCGTATTCCACCGAGATCATCCACATCTACTTTGCGCGGGGCCTTTCGCTCGGCACGCGCCAGCTCGACCACGGCGAGTTTCTTGACGTGTTCACGGCCACGCCGCAGGAAGTGGCCGGCTGGTGCCGTGACGGCACGATCACCGACGCCAAGTCGCTTACTTGCGCGCTCTGGCTGCAGAACGTCCTCTCGGGCGCATGGGAACTCGATTGGCAGTCCCCCGCTGCGCAAGGCGGCGCGGGATAATCCGCGCATGAAGGTTCTCGATCTACGCTGCTCGCATGGCCACGGCTTCGAAGGCTGGTTTGCGTCCAACGAGGCGTTTGAAACCCAGCTCTCGGCCGGTCTGGTCGAATGCCCGGTCTGCGCCGACACGCGCATCGTCAAGCTTCTGAGCGCGCCGCGCCTCAACCTCGGCAACGCCAAGGCGCCGGCGGAGGCCGCGGCATCCTCGGCCCCGGACTCGCCCGGCAAGGCGCAGCTGCCGGCCGAAATGTCTCCCGAGGCACGCTGGATGCGCGCGGTGCGCGAGGTCCTCGCAAAGACGGAGGACGTCGGCGAGCGCTTTGCCGACGAGGCGCGCAAGATGCACTACGGCGAAGCCGAGGAGCGCGGCATCCGCGGCCAGGCCACCCGTGAGCAGACCGAGGCGCTGCTCGAAGAAGGCATTCCGGTGATGCCGCTGCCGATTCCGGCCGCGCTCAAGGAAACGCTCCAGTAATCACTTTCCTGCTGCTGCAGGATCAAGCCGTGAATTGAAGGGCCGCCAAGCGGGCATAGACCCCGCCTTGCGCCACCAGCGTGGCATGTGTTCCATGCTCGACGATGCCGCCGTGATCCAGCACGATGATGCGGTCGGCTTTCTGCACGGTCGCCAGACGGTGCGCAATCACCAGGGTGGTCCGGCCTTCCATGGCGGATTCGAGCGCAGCCTGCACCATGCGCTCGCTCTCCGCATCGAGCGCGCTCGTTGCTTCGTCCAGCAAGAGGAGAGGCGGGTTCTTGAGAATGGCGCGCGCAATCGCGATGCGCTGGCGCTGTCCGCCCGACAAGCGCACTCCGCGCTCGCCCAGGAAAGTGTCGTAGCCCTCGGGCAGAGCCTTGAGAAAGTCGTGTGCGAAGGCCGCTCGGGCGGCGGCATGCACCTCGTCCGCGGTGGCGTCGGGACGGCCATAGCGGATGTTCTCGAAAGCGCTGGCCGAGAAGATCACTGCGTCCTGCGGCACCAGGCCGATGCGGGTGCGCAGATCGGGCAGCGCGAGCGCGGCCAGCGGCACGCCGTCGAGCAGCAGCCGCCCCGACTGCGGGTCGTAGTAGCGCAGCAGCAGCTGGAACACCGTGCTCTTGCCCGCGCCGCTCGAGCCCACCAGCGCCACCGTTTCTCCGGGCGCGATGTGGAGGCTGAAGTCCTTCAGCGCCGGGGTGCCGGGCCGCGACGGATAGTGGAAGGTCACCGCCTCGAACTTGACCGCGCTGCCCGCCACGGGAATGGCTGCAGCCGCCGGATTCGGCGGGGAGACGATCGCCGCGGGCGCATGCAGCAGTTCCATCAGGCGTTCGGTGGCGCCCGCCGCGCGCAGCAGGTCGCCATACACCTCGCCGAGCACGGCGGTCGCGCTCGCGAGAATGGCCACGTAGACCACGGTCTGCCCCAGGTGGCCGGCCGTGATGTCGCCGCGCAGCACCGCCTGCGTGCCCTGGTACAGGCCCCAGAGCAGCGCGGCCGAGGTGGCGATGATGATGAAGGCCACCAGCACCGAGCGCGCCTTGGTGCGGCGCACGGCGGTCCTGAATGCATTCTCGGTCGAGGTGTTGAAGCGGCCGGCTTCGCGCGATTCGGCCGTGTAGCTTTGCACCACCGGAATCGCATTAAGGACCTCGGCGGCGATGGCGCTCGAGTCGGCCACCCGGTCCTGGCTGGCGCGCGACAGCTTGCGCACGCGCCGGCCGAACCACATGCTCGGCAGCACCACCAGCACCAGGATGCCCAGCACCTGAACCATCACGTAGGGATTGGTCCAGATCAGCACCGCCAGCGCGCCCACGCCCATGACCGCGTTGCGCAAGCCCATGCTCAGCGATGAGCCGACCACCGTCTGTACCAGGGTGGTGTCGGCCGTCAGGCGCGACAGCACTTCGCCAGTTTGCGTCGTCTCGAAGAACGCGGGGCTCTGGCGCAGCACGTGGTTGTATACGGCGTTGCGCAAGTCGGCGGTGACGCGCTCGCCAAGCCAGCTCACCGTGTAGAAGCGCGCAGCTGAAAAAAGCCCGAGAGCCACGGCCACCGCGAAGAGGGCGCCGAAGTGCTCGCGCAGCGCCATGGTTTGTGCGCCCTTGTCTGCACTGACCAGGCCGCCGTCGATCAAGCTGCGCAGCGCCAGCGGAAACACCAGTGTCGTGATGGCCGCGAACACCAGAAAGATGCCCGCCAGAACGATTTGGATGCGGTATGGCCGAAGAAAGGGGCTCAAGCCCGACAGCGACCGGGGCGAGCCCTTGGCTGGAGTAGACAGAGGGGAAGAAGCCATGGCGCGGATTCTACCGACGCTTGCCGTCACAAAGGCAGCCTTGACAATAATTGCTTGGGCAACTAATATTCTGGCCATGAGTGATGCAGATACCCCGCAAGTCCCGCCAGCGTCCGGCGACCCCAAGCTCCGGCCGGCGGACTTCTACCGTGCCGAGACCTACCAGGCCGAGGAGAGCATCGGGTATCTGATGCGGCGCATATTGAGCGCCGTGGCCCAGGCCGTGGAAACTCGCATGTGCGAACCCGGCAGCCCCACCTTCCCCCAATGGTTGCCCCTGTACAAGCTGCACGTTGGCGCGGCCACCACGGTGGCCGAGTTGGCCCGCGCCTGCGAGCTCGACGCAGGCGCCATGACGCGCCTGCTTGACCGCCTCGAGGCCAAGGGCCTGTGCCGCCGCGTCCGCTCGCTGGAAGACCGCCGCGTCGTCAACATCGAACTCACCGAAGAAGGCCGTGCCGCCGCCAAGGAAGTCCCGCACGTGCTGAGCCGCGTGCAGAACGAGCATCTGGCGGGTTTCACCAACGAAGAGTGGGAGCAGCTCAAGGGTTACCTGCGCCGCATCCTCGACAACGCGCAGGCCCTCGCGGCCCGTGGAGAAAAAAATGACTGAATCTCTTGCCGCGCGCGTGGCGCGCCGCACCCCCGTCGTCGCTGCTGCGCTCCTTGTGGTCGCGCTGGCCGGTTGTGCCGATATGGCCGGCATCGGCTCGGAGGCGAAGCTTCGCGATGCGTCGTCGCTCGGCATTGCCGCCGACAGCCGCGCAGCCGTCGTACCCAGTGTCGACAGCCAATGGTGGCGAGCCTTCGGCGATGCGCAGCTCGACACGCTGATCGACCAGGCCGTGGCCGGCAATCCGAATCTCCAGGTGGCACGCGCGCGCCTCGCGCGGGCGCAGGCTTCCGCGGACATCGCCGAGTCGGCCCTGAAGCCCAAGGTGAATGGCGAACTCGACCTGAATCGCCAGAAGTTCAACAGCAACTACATCTATCCCGCCCCGCTGGGCGGCTCGACGCAGAACATCGGCCTCCTGCAGCTCGGCGCAAGCTGGGAGCTCGACTTCTTCGGCAAGAACCGCACGGCGCTGGAAGCCGCCATCGGCAGCGCCAATGCCGCGGCCGCCGATGCCGATGCCGCACGCGTGCTGCTGGCCAGCAACGTGGCGCGCAGCTACTTCCAGTGGGCTCGGTTGAACGAGCAGCTCGGCGTGGCCCAGCGCACGCTGGCTCAGCGCGACGAAACACTCAAGCTCGTTCGCGATCGCGTTTCCGCAGGCCTGGACACCCGCCTCGAACTTCGCCAAAGCGAAGGCGGCCTGCCCGAAGCGCGCCAGCAGATCGAAGCGCTCAACGAACAGATCGCGCTGCAGCAGCACGCACTCGATGCGCTTGTCGGCCAGCCCAATGTGTCGGCGTCGCTCAAGCCGCCGGTGCTCGAAGCCGTCAAGCCCATCGCGTTGCAGGCCAACATTCCGGCCGATCTGCTGGGACGTCGTGCCGACATTGCCGCTGCGCGCTGGCGCGTCGAGGCCGCCTCCAGCGACGTGGCCAATGCCAAGACCCAGTTCTATCCCAACGTGAACCTCACGGCCTTCGTCGGCTTCCAGAGCCTCGGATTCGGCAAGCTGCTCAAGTCGGGCAGCGAGCAGTGGGGCGTGGGCCCGGCCATCCATCTGCCGATCTTCGAAGGGGGCCGGCTGCGCGCCAACCTGCGCGGCAAGGCGGCCGACCTGGACGGCGCGATAGAGAGCTACAACGCCACCGTTCTCGATGCGGTGCGCGACGCAGCCGACCAGGTGTCGAGCGCCCAGTCGATCGCCCGCCAGCAGGCCGAACAGCGCGCCGCGCAGACGGCAGCCGAAGGTGCCTACGACATCGCCGTGCAGCGCTACCGCGCCGGCCTCGGCAACTATCTCAACGTGCTGACCGCGGAAACCTCCGTGCTCGCGCAGCGCCGGCTGGCGGTCGATCTTGCCGCCCGCGCGCTCGACACGCAGGTGGGCCTGGCACGCGCGCTCGGCGGCGGATGGCAGCCGCCCGCGACGGCCACCGCCACGGCACCGGCTTCATCCGCACTGAACTGAACTGAACCGACTTCGGAAAGAACTTCATCATGAGCGACAACAACACTCCGACATCCGCTGCAGCGAATACTTCCGCGGCTCCCGAAGCACCCGCCGGCAACGGCAAGCGCCGGCGTGCGCTCACGGCGCTCGCGGCCGTGGTGATCGTGGCCGGCGGCGGCTGGGGCCTATACGAATGGCTGGTTGCCAGCCACTACGAAGACACCGACAACGCCTACGTGCAGGGCAACGTCATCCAGATCACGCCGCAGATCGGCGGCACCGTCATGGCCATCAACGCCGACGACACGGACTTCGTGAAGGCCGGACAGCCGCTGGTGCAACTGGACCCCGCCGATGCGAAGGTGGCGCTCGAGCAGGCCGAGGCCGCGCTCGCGCAGGCCGTGCGCCAGGTGCGCACGCTGTATGCCAACAACGGCTCGCTGGCCGCGCAGGTTACGCTGCGCCAGTCCGACATCGCCCGGGCGCAGAGCGACATCGCCAAGGCGCAGGACGACCTGCAGCGCCGCCGCGCGTTGTCGGGTAACGGCGCGGTTTCGAAGGAAGAACTCAACCACGCCGAGACGTCGCTCGACAATGCGAAGAGCCAGCTGGCTGCTGCGCAGGCAGGCGTGGTGGCCGCGCGCGAAGCGCTGGCCAGCAACCAGTCGCTGACCGAAGGCACCAGCGTGGCGCAGCACCCGAGCGTGCTGGCCGCGGCGGCCAAGGTGCGCGAGGCCTACCTCGCCACGCAGCGCGTGGCGCTGCCGGCGCCGGTCGACGGCTACGTGGCCAAGCGCACCGTGCAGCTCGGCCAGCGCGTGGCAGCAGGCACGCCGATGATGTCCATCGTGCCGCTCAACCAGCTGTGGGTCGATGCCAACTTCAAGGAAGTGCAGCTGCGCAACATCCGCATCGACCAGCCCGTGAAGCTCAAGGCCGACGTCTACGGCAAGAAGGTCGAATACACCGGCAAGGTTGCGGGCCTGGGTGTGGGCACCGGCAGCGCCTTTGCGCTGCTGCCTGCGCAGAACGCCACCGGCAACTGGATCAAGGTGGTGCAGCGCGTGCCGGTCCGCATTGCGCTCGACCCTGAGCAGCTCAAGGCCAACCCGCTGCGCATCGGCCTCTCGATGGATGCAGAGATCGACATCTCGCAGAAGGGCGGCAAGATGCTGGCCGATGCGCCGCGCGCCACCGCCATGTCGCAGACGCAGGTCTACAGCAAGCTCGACCAGGGTGCCGACGCCGAAGTCGATCGCATCGTTGCCGCGAACCTCGGACGCGGCGCGCCGGCAGGTTCTGTTGTGCCTGCGGCGGCCCGCTCGGCCGCGCCGGCAGCCAGCGCCGGCACCGCGGCGCAAGGTGCTTCTTCGCAGTCCCACCCCGGCTGATCGTCTCAACGGATTCCTGAGGCAAAGCCAATGGCCACTGCTGCTCCCGCTTACGTTGCGCATCCGCCGCTCGAGGGCGCCGCCCGCGTCTGGGGCACGATCGCGCTCTCGGCCGCCACCTTCATGAACGTGCTCGACTCGTCGATTGCGAACGTGTCGCTGCCGGCTATCTCTGGCGACCTGGGCGTTAGCACCACGCAAGGCACCTGGGTCATCACCAGCTTCGCGGTGGCCAATGCCATCGCGGTGCCGCTCACGGGTTTCATGACGCAGCGCTTCGGCCAGGTGCGCCTGTTCATGGCCAGCGTGATCCTGTTCATGGTTGCCTCTCTGTTGTGCGGCCTGGCGCCGAACATGACGACGCTGATCCTGTTTCGCGCGCTGCAGGGCTTCGTTGCCGGTCCGATGATTCCGCTGTCGCAGACGCTGCTGCTGTCGAGCTACCCGCGCGCCAAGGCGGGCCTCGCGATGGCGATGTGGTCGATGACGACGCTGGTTGCCCCGGTGATGGGGCCGCTGCTCGGCGGCTGGATCACCGACAACATCTCTTGGCCGTGGATCTTCTACATCAACATCCCGGTGGGCATCGTGGCCGCGGCCATTACCTGGGCGCTCTACCGCAAGCGCGAGAGCACCACGCACAAGGTGCCGATCGACGCCATCGGCCTCGCGCTGCTGGTGCTGTGGGTCGGCTCGATGCAGCTCATGCTCGACAAGGGCAAGGAACTCGACTGGTTCCATTCGCCCGAGATCGTCACGATGGCCGTCATCGCCGTGGTCGGCTTTGCTTTCTTCCTCATCTGGGAGCTGACCGACAAGCATCCGGTGGTCGACCTGTCGCTCTTCAAGCGCCGCAACTTCTGGTCGGGCGCGGTGGCCACCGCCGTGGCGTACGGCCTGTTCTTCGGCAACGTCGTGCTGCTGCCGCTGTGGCTGCAGCAATGGATGGGCTACACCGCCACGCAGGCCGGCATGATCATGGCGCCGGTGGGTCTGCTCGCCATCTTCTTCTCGCCGGTGGTCGGGCTCACGGTCGGCAAGATCGATCCGCGCCGCTACGCCACCTTCTCGTTCCTGGTGTTCGCGCTGGTGCTGTGGATGCGGTCGAACTTCAACACGCAGGCCGACTTCGTGACGATCATCATCCCGACGATCATCCAGGGCATTGCGATGGCGTTCTTCTTCATTCCGCTCGTAACCATCACGCTGTCGGGCCTGACGCCCGATCGCATTCCGGCCGCGTCGGGGTTGTCGAACTTCCTGCGGATCACCGCGGGCGCGATGGGCACGTCGATCACCACCACGCTGTGGGAGAACCGGGCCGCGCTGCATCACTCGCAGCTGGCGGAATCGGTGAACCAGGGCAACAACGCGGCGACCAGCGCCATGTCCGGCCTGGCGAGCAGCGGCTTGAGCACGGAGCAGGTACTGGGGCAGGTCAACCGCATCGTCGATCAGCAATCGTTCATGCTGGCCACCAACGACATCTTCTATGCGTCAGCCATCCTGTTCCTGCTGCTGATTCCGCTGGTGTGGCTGGCAAGGCCGCAAAAGGGCGGCGCGGGCGGCGATGCCGCGGCAGGCGCGCACTAGGCTCGTGAAGAAGAAAGGCGCGCTGCTTCAGGCGCCGAGTGCGCGCAGCACGTCGTAGCACGCACCCATGGTGTGATAGTCGGTCTTGCCGGCGGGGCTCTTCTCGTCGCTCAGCTTGCGGTTGTCCGGCGTGAGGATGCGATACCACGCACCGTGCCGGTGATCGACGAAGTGCGCCCAGCTATAGGCCCAGATGCGGTCGTACCAGTTCCAGTAGGCGTCGTCGCCGGTGCGCACGGCGAGGAGTGCGGCCGCGGCAAAGCTCTCGGCCTGCACCCAAAAGTACTTGTCGCCGTCGCACACCGTGCCATCGGGGCCGAATCCGTAGACCAGTCCGTCGTTCACGGGATCCCAGCCGCGCAGCATGGCGGTGTCGAAGAAGTGCCGGGCACGCGGCACGATCCAATCCGCCTCGCGGCCTGAGGCAACCAGCGCGCGCTCAAGCTGAAGCAACAGCTTGGCCCATTCGGTGAGATGGCCGGTCTGGAAACCCCAGGGCCGGAAGATGTTGCTCTTGTCGCCGCGGTTGTAGTCCCAGTCGACCGACCAGTCTTCGCGGTAGTGCTCCCACACCAGCCCATCGGCCAGCGCGGCCTGCCGGCCCGTGATCGACTCGGCGAGCGTGAGCGCACGATCGAGATAGCGCGCGTCTTGCGTGGCCTCGAACGCGGCGAGCATCGCCTCGCACGCGTGCATGTTGGCGTTCTGGCCTCTATAGGGTTTGACATGCCAGTCGGCGCTGGCCTCGTCCGCATAGAGCGCATGTTGCGGCTCCCAGAAACGCTGTTCCATTAACTCCCAGGTTTGCGCCAGCCCCGCACGCGCTTCGCCGATGCCAGCCACCAGCGCATGCGCGTGCGCGAGCAGCACGAAGGCGAGGCCGTAGCAATGGTTGGTGTCGTCCTGCACTATGGCGCGTGCGTCGTGCCAGTCGATCTGCCATGCGTAGCCGCCGCCCGGCCGCGCGTGTGCATGCTGCACGAAAGCCAAGCCGTGGCGTGCCGCCGCAAGGTCATCCGGCCTGCCGAATCGGCGGTAGGCGATTGCATGGTTAAACACGAAGCGTGTGCTGCTGACCAAGTGACGCGTGCGCCGGTCGTACACCGTGCCGTCGTCCTTGAAGAAGTGGAAGAAGCCGCCTGATGAGTCGCGGCTGACCGGCTCGTAGAAAGCCAGCGTGTGCAGGATGTGGCCTGTCAGGAATTCGGGTGATCGGAACTTCGGCATGGAGCTAGAGGTCAAAACCGGCGGGTCATTGTCATTGTGACGACAGTCATCGATGCAAGGCAGTGATGGCGCGCACAGGTTGCACTGCAGCATAGGCATTTGCCCCAGTATGCAAGCAGGAGGCACCCACGAACAATCAGGCCGCGCTCGGTAGTGGCGCATCGAGATGGACCGCATGACCGACATATCTTTTCTGAACCCGGGCGATTTCGCGAGATGAGCGACGTCATTCTCGAAACGCGCCAGCTCACCAAGGAATTCAAGGGGTTCACCGCGGTCAGCAAGGTCAATCTGTCGGTGGTGCGCGGCTCCATCCATGCGCTCATCGGGCCCAACGGCGCCGGCAAGACCACCTGCTTCAACCTGCTCACCAAGTTTCTCGAGCCGACCAGCGGTACGATCCTTTTCAACGGGCAGGACATCACGGGCGAACGGCCGGCGCAGATCGCTCGGCGCGGCATCATCCGCTCGTTCCAGATCTCGGCGGTGTTCCCTCATCTCACGCTGCTCGAGAACGTGCGCCTCGGGCTGCAGCGCGCGCTCGGCACTTCGTACCATTTCTGGAAGAGCGAGAAGACGCTCGTGCCGCTCGATTCACGCGCCCGCGAACTGTTGGCTGAAGTCGGCCTCGCGGACCAAGCCGACGAGCTGACCGTGAACCTGCCGTACGGCCACAAGCGCGCACTCGAGATTGCCACCACGCTGGCCATGGATCCCGAGCTGATGCTGCTCGACGAGCCCACGCAGGGCATGGGCCATGAAGACGTGCACCGCGTGGCCGAACTCATCAAGCGCGTGTCTGCGGGCCGCACAATCCTCATGGTCGAGCACAACATGAGTGTGGTCTCGACCATTGCCGACACCATCACCGTGCTCCAGCGCGGCGCCGTGCTGGCCGAAGGGCCATACGCCGAAGTCTCGAAGAATCCGCAGGTGATGGAGGCCTACATGGGCACGACCGACGGCCAGTTGCAAGGAGCGCATTGACATGACCGCCGCGCTCGAAATCAAAGGCCTGCACGCCTGGTACGGCGAATCGCACGTGCTGCACGGCGTCAACATGGTGGTGCAGCCCGGCGAGGTGGTCACGCTGCTTGGGCGCAACGGCGCGGGGCGCACCAGCACGCTGCGCGCGATCATGGGCTTGACCGGCTCGCGCAAGGGCAGCATCGAAGTCAACGGCGTGCAGACAATCGGCATGGCGACGCACCGCATCGCGCACCTGGGCATTGGCTATTGCCCCGAAGAGCGCGGCATCTTCGCCAGCCTCTCGGCGGAAGAAAACCTGATGCTGCCCCCGGCGCTCAAGGGTGCGGGGCAGGGCATGTCGGTGGCCGAGATCTACGAGATGTTTCCCAATCTGGCCGAGCGCCGCAACAGCCCGGGCACGCGGCTTTCGGGCGGCGAGCAGCAGATGCTCGCGGTGGCGCGCATCCTGCGCACCGGCGCCAAGCTGCTGCTGCTCGACGAAATTTCCGAAGGCCTGGCGCCGGTCATCGTGCAGGCGCTGGCCCGCATGATCCACACCCTCCGCGCCAAGGGCTACACCATCGTGATGGTGGAGCAGAACTTCCGCTTCGCGGCGCCGTTGGCCGACCGCTTCTACGTGATGGAGCACGGCCGCATGGTCGAGGCCTTCGGCGCCAAGGAACTCGACGCCAAGATGCCCGTGCTCAGCGAACTGCTGGGCGTGTAGCCGCGGCCGCCATCGCTTTTTTTCCGTTGACTCTCTCAACCATCCCAGGAGACACCATGCAAAACAAGCTCAAGATCATTGCACTCATGCTCGGCGCCGCGGGTCTTGCCAGCCATGCCGTGCAGGCGCAGGAGAAGGTCGTCATCGGCTACATCAGCGACCTGTCGGGCCTGTACGCCGACCTGGAAGGCAAGGGCGGCGCAACGGCCATCCAGATGGCCATCGACGACATGGGCGGCAAGGTGCTCGGCCAGCCAGTGGAAGTGCTGAGCGTCGACCACCAGAACAAGCCCGACATCGCGGCCTCAAAGGCGCGTGAATGGATCGACACGGCTGGCGCGACGATGATCTTCGCCGGTACCAACTCGGGTGTTGCGCTCGCTACCGCCAAGGTGGCGCAGGAGAAGAAGCGCGTGTTCTTCACCAACGGTGCAGCAACTTCGGCACTCACCAACGCGCAGTGCAGCCCCTACACCGTGCACTACGCCTACGACACGGTCGCGCTGGCCAAGAGCACCGGCGGCGCAGTGGTCGACACCGGCGGCAAGAGCTGGTTCTTTTTGACGGCCGACTATGCCTTCGGCCATGCGCTCGAGGCCGACACGGCCAAGGTCGTCAAGTCCAAGGGCGGCACCGTGGTGGGCGCCGTGCGCGCACCGCTCAACGCATCGGACTTCTCGTCCTTCCTGCTGCAGGCGCAGAATTCCAAGGCGCAGGTGCTGGGCCTGGCCAACGCCGGCGGCGACTTCATCAACTCGATGAAGGCGTCGAAGGAATTCGGCATCGACAAGTCGATGAAGGTTGCGGGCCTCCTGGTGTTTCTCACCGACGTGAAGAGCCTGGGCCTGCCGGCCACGCAAGGCCTGCTGCACACCACCAGCTGGTACTGGGACGCCGACGACGAGTCGCGCAAGTGGGCGGCCCGCTACGAAGCCAAGACCAAGAACAAGCCAACCGACATCCAGGCTGCTGATTACTCGGCCACCATGGCCTATCTGAAGGCCGTCGAGGCCGTGAAGAGCACCGACGCCGACAAGGTCATGGCCCAGCTCAAGAAGACGCCTATCAACGACTTCTACGCCAAGGGCATGATCCGCCCCGATGGCCGCATGGTGCACGACATGCTGCTGGCCGAGGTCAAGAAGCCGTCGGAATCCAAGGGCCCGTGGGACCTGCTGAAGATCGTCAAGAAGGTGCCGGGCGACCAGGTCTACACGACCAAGGAAGAGAGCACCTGCGCGCTCTGGAAATAACTGTTGATCGCCCTCCAGCCTTCGCGCACTGCATGCCGCTTCGCCAACCCCCGTGAGCGGGGGGTGGCCGTGCGCGGCGGCTTCGTTGCGAAGCCGCTGCCGTCTTTCCGAACCTCGCCTTTACGATGAACATTTCCCTGCCTGCCCTGTTGAGCCAGCTCCTGTTGGGGCTGGTCAACGGGTCGTTCTACGCGATCCTGAGCCTCGGGCTGGCGGTGATCTTCGGTCTGCTCAACGTCATCAACTTTGCGCATGGCGCGCTGTTCATGATGGGGGCGGTGCTGTCGTGGATGGCGATGACCTACTTCAACGTCAACTACTGGGTCATGCTGGTGGTGGCGCCGCTGATCGTCGGCCTGTTCGGCGTGCTGATCGAGCGGCTTTTGCTGCGCTGGATCTACAAGCTAGACCACCTCTACGGCCTGCTGCTCACGCTCGGCCTCACGCTGCTGATCGAAGGCGGCTTCCGCTCCGTGTATGGCGTCTCGGGCCTGGCCTACAGCACGCCCGAAGCGCTGAGCGGCGGCACCAATCTCGGCTTCATGTTTTTGCCCAACTATCGCGCCTGGGTGGTGGTGGCATCGCTGGTCGTGTGCTTTGCCACCTGGTATGCCATCGAAAAGACGCGGCTCGGCGCCTACCTGCGCGCGGGCACCGAGAACCCGCGGCTGGTCGAGGCCTTCGGCGTCAACGTGCCGTTGATGGTGACGCTGACCTACGGCTTCGGTGTGGCGCTGGCCGCATTTGCGGGCGTGCTTGCCGCGCCGGTGATCCAGATCTCACCGCTGATGGGACAGAACCTCATCATCATCGTGTTCGCGGTCGTCGTCATCGGCGGCATGGGCTCGATCATGGGCGCCATTCTCACGGGCCTCGGGCTCGGCGTGATCGAGGGGCTCACCAAGGTGTTCTATCCCGAGGCTTCGGCCACCGTGGTCTTCGTGATCATGGTCGTGGTGCTGCTGATCCGCCCCGCGGGCCTGTTCGGCAGCGAGAAATAAGTTCATGAAGAAAATATCGCTCGTCGTCTACGGTGTGCTGCTGCTGGCGCTCATCGCCGCACCTTTCATAGGCTTCTATCCGGTGTTCGTGATGAAGGTGCTGTGCTTCGCACTCTTCGCCTGCGCCTTCAACCTGCTGCTGGGCTACACCGGCATGCTGTCATTCGGGCATGCCGCGTTCCTGGGCGGCGCTGCCTACCTCACGGGCCATGCGCTCAAGGTGTGGCACCTGACGCCCGAGCTCGGACTGATCGCGGGCACGCTGGCCGGCGCGCTGCTGGGGCTGGTGTTCGGCTGGCTCGCCATCCGCCGCCAAGGCATCTACTTTTCGATGATCACGCTGGCGCTTGCGCAGATGATGTATTTCGTCGCGCTGCAAGCACCCTTCACGGGCGGCGAGGACGGCCTGCAGAGCGTGCCGCGCGGCAAGCTCTTCGGCCTCATCGACCTGCGCAACGACCTCACCATGTACTACGTCGCACTGGTGATCGTGGTGGCGGCCTTCCTGCTTATCGCACGGACCGTGCACTCGCCTTTCGGGCAAGTGCTCAAGGGCATCAAGGAGAACGAGCCGCGCGCCATCTCGCTGGGCTACGACGTCAATCGCTTCAAGCTGCTGGCGTTCGTGATATCGGCCGCGCTGTCGGGCCTGGCAGGCTCGCTCAAGACGCTGGTGCTCGGCTTCGCGTCGCTCAGCGACGTGCACTGGACCGCATCGGGCCACGTGATTCTCATGACGCTGGTGGGCGGGCTCGGCACGCTCTCGGGGCCGCTGGTGGGTTCGGCGGTCGTCGTTCTGCTGGAGAACAAGGTCGGCGACTTCGGCACCTTCATGGCACGCCTGACCGGTGTCGACTGGTTCAACACGCTCGGCGAATCGGTCACCATGGTCACCGGCCTGATCTTCGTGGTCTGCGTGCTGGCATTCCGCAAAGGCATCATGGGCGAGGTCATCGCGTTTTTCGACCGCAGGCGGGGCAAGGTCTGAAACGAAAGAAAGAAGGGCGGACCCTGTACGCCCTTTCGCTTCGGACACAAAGCCCGTTCAGGGCAGCGCGGTGATGCGGTTGGTCGAAGGCGGTGCCAGCGGGCTGTTCGCCTTGATGTAGGCCTCCAGCGCATCCACGTCCTGGTCGCCGCCGAGCGTGTCGGTGCCCTGGTTGAAGACCGTGAAGTTGTCTCCGCCGGTGGCCAGGAAGCTGTTCATCGTCACGCGGTAGCTTGTGCCGTCGGCCATCGCGGTGCCATTGAGCGCCATGTTGCTGATGCGCGAACCCGCGGGCGCCGAGAGGCTGTAGCTGTAGCTCAGGCTGCGAGAAGGCAGCAACACCCGCGGCGAAGCAACCGTGTTGGTGCCGCTGTTGAACTGCTGCTCCAGCAGTGCCTTGATCTGCGCTCCCGTCATCGTCTTCACCACCAGGCTGTTGCCAAAGGGCTGCACACTGAAGATCTGGCCATAGGTCACGCTGCCGTCACCGGCCGGCACGAGGTCGGCGCGCACACCGCCGGGGTTCATGAACGCGATCTGCGCGCCGCCCTTGTTGCTGGGGCTCGTGGCGTCGAGCTGCGCATCCGCGATCAGGTTGCCGAGCACGCTCTCGCGCGATGCCGTCTGCGTGCGCGTGGCCGGGCCGGAGAGCGTGCCCACCACCCGCTGCACCAGCGGCGCTGCGATCGAGAGGTATTGGCTGACGAGCGCGGCCACCTGCTGGTTCTTGCCGAACGTCGGGTACTGGTCGGTCAGCGCAATCGTGCTGGCGCCGCTGGTGTACGCCTCGCCCTGGACGATCACGTTGTCGGCCGACCTGGCCGTGACCTTGCGCGTCCGCGTGTCGATCGTCAGGTTGATGTCGGTCAGCAAGGTACCGTACTGGCCGGCGCTCGTCAGAAGGAAGGGCTTGGCCGGGTTGGTCTTGCCGTAGTCGCAGATGTACGAGCGGTGCGTATGGCCCGAGATCACCACGTCGACCGATGCGTCCAGCTTGTCGAGGATCGGCAGGATGTCGCCGCTCAGCCCGGCGCAGCTCTTGTCGTTATAGCCCACCGTGGTCGTGCCGCCTTCGTGGACCACCACGACGATGGCGTCGGCGCCCTGTGCCTTCAGCTGCGGAATCAATGCGTTGGCGGTGTCCGCTTCGTCCTTGAAGCTCAAGCCGGCAACGCCGGCGGGCGTCACGATACTGGGCGTTCCCTTGAGGGTCATGCCGATGAACGCCACCTTCACCGTGGCGCCATCCTTCGTGAAGGTCTTCATGCCCGTGGCGGGAAACAGCGTGGTGCCGTCGGTCTTCACGGTGTTGGCCGCCAGGAAGCCGAAGTTGGCGCCCGGAAAGGCCTTGTTGACGCGGCAGGGCTCCAGCGGCGTGTTCTTGGCGCAGCCGCCGTTCTTCATGCGCAGGAGTTCGGTCTGGCCCTTGTCGAACTCGTGATTGCCCACGGCGTTGAAGTCGATCTTCATCTCGTTCACGGCCTCGATGGTCGGCTCGTCGAGGAACAGCGCCGACACCAGCGGCGAGGCGCCGATCATGTCGCCGGCGGACACCACTGCGTTGTTCTCGTTCTTTGCCTTGAGCGACGCGATGGCCGAAGCGAGGTAGGCTGCGCCGCCGGCGGGGACCGCGACCGTGCCGCCGCTCTTGGCCGGCGCGGTGATCGACAGCCTGGGCGGCTCGAGGTTGCCGTGCAAGTCGTTGAAGGCAATGAGCTTCACGTCCACGCTGCCGGGCGTGGCCGGAGCCGGCGCGGGCGCTGGCGGCGCGGGGGGCGGTGCAGGCGCGGCGGCGACGGGAAGAAAGCCGTTCGAATTGCTGCTGCTTCCGCCGCAGGCGGACAGCGTGGCCAACGCAATCCCCGCCAGGACGAGATGTGGTTTCAATGATGCGTGCATGAGCCTCTCCTCTGTGTGGAATGCAGCGCATGCTGAAGATGGCAGATGACGTCGCCGTGACGCCGCGTTGCGAACGGGCTCTCAGGGCAGGGCGATCAGGCGAATGGTCACGCCGCGGCCGAAGGCGCGTTTCAGCAGCTCGCTGGTTTGCGCACTGCGCGCGTCGCCGGGCGACTGCACGGCGAGCCACCCATCATCGGCTCGCCGCTGCAGATGCCAGCCCTCCTGCCCCAGTTGGAGGACAGCGGCAAGCGCCGCAACGTCCGCCACCGGCAGTGCTGCGGGCGTGATGTCCAGCCAGTCCACCACCTGATCGGCCTCGCCGCCGAGCCTTGCCGCGGCGCCTTCGACCAGCGCGTGCTGCGTGGCGACGTCCCTCACCGCACCTTGAAGGATGATGCCGTTGCCATGCCAGCGAATTTCAAACATCGCGGTGTTCGCCGGCGGGGCAGCACGAAGCGCAGTCGCGTATGCCCATGCAGCGCCCGCTGCAGCGGCCAGGGCAAGCACCAGCAGCAACGCGACGTTGATGATCGGGGGTCTGTTCTTCATTCGAGCCTTGGCGGCACCACGTGCATGTCGAACGCCGAGTTCAGGGGCTCGGCATGACGGCGTGATGACAGCCGGGCTGCTTCGTGAGATCAGAGCCTCAGCGGTGCGGCGTAGCCGGTCATCTCCAGGTAGCCACGGCCGATGCGCCGGCCTTGCGCGTCGAGCAGGTCGCTGACGCCTTCCCAATACACCCCGCCGGTCGAGCCGCGGCTGTCGAGCTCCTGGTCGTCGAGCAGGGCGCGCACTTCGAAGTTCCCTGACGGCGTTTGCACGCGCCACTGTGTCGGATACTTCGCCTGCGTGCGCGGGCTGCTCCACGCCTTGGTACCGTCGAAGCGCACCTCGTCGCTGCCGAAGCTGCGCAGCGCACCCTCGCGGGTGCGAAACGAACCGCCCGCCCACAGCGCACCGCCGTCGGCGCGCCGCAGGCGAAAGGCGGTGAGGGCGCTGCCGTCCTCCAGGTTCATGCCGATCCAGTCCCAACCCACCGCATCGGGATGCATCAGCGCCTCGCTCCATTCGTGGTCGAGCCACGCTGTGCCGTCGACGTCGAATGACTGGCCTTTCTTGAGCCCCAGCTTGCCTTGGGTTTTCAGCTGCGGTTCGCTGTAGTAGTAGCTTGCCTGTGCTTCTTCGGGGCCCTTGCGTGAGAGCCCGGCCTTGCCCTGCAGCAGCACCGGCTGCGTGGGCGTGAAGCGCAGGTCGATCGAAAACTCCCCGGCCGGAATGTGCGCCGAATAGCTGCCGTCCTTGTTGCGAAGCAGCGACCAGTCGCGTAGCCGCACGTCGGTATCGGCTTCGCTCGCCGATGCAATGCCAAAGCCGGCGCGAGCAATGCGCTGGTCATGCAGTAGCACGCGGCCTTCCAGATCGGTGACGGCTGCGTGCGCGAACACGAGGTGCTTGGCCGCAAAGGCCGAGCGCAGCTTTTGCGCCGCATCGACGCGTGAGCGGAAGAACGTCACCTGAAAACCGAACTCGCGTCCCGATGCCGTCTTCGCGTGGCCCGTGATGTACCACCACTCGGTTTGCAGATCGGGATGGCTGCCGAAGTCGCGCGGGAACTGCAGGGTGCGCGCGGGCAAGGCCCAGCTTGCGGGCGATGCGGCCGCAAGCGCCGCGAGCATCAAGCTGCGCCGAGAAAGATGGCTGCAGGCCCGCGTCGGCATTACTCCGCAACCATCGCGTCGATGCGCTGCTGCGCCGGTCCAATGTCGCCGAAGGTGCTTTGCACCCAGGCCGCATCGTGATAGCTCGGCAGATAGCGCTCGCCCGCGTCGCACAGCAGCGAAAGGATGGAACCCTGCCGTCCGGCCGCGCGCATCTCGCGTGCGATGGCCAGCATGCCGACGAAGTTGGTGCCGGTCGAGGGCCCGACCTTGCGCCCTAGCAGCGCCGAAAGCGCATGCATGGCCGCGACCGAATCGAGATTGGGCACCTCGATCATGCGGTCGACCAGCGTGCGGATGAAGCTCGGCTCCACGCGCGGCCGTCCGATGCCTTCGATGCGCGAGCCCGCCGCGGTCAGCGTGGCATCGCCCGTGTGGTGATAGGCCGAAAACACCGAGCCTTCGGGGTCAGCCACGCACACCTGCGTGTCGTGGCAGCGAAAGCGCACATAGCGCCCGATGGTGGCGCTGGTGCCGCCGGTGCCCGCGCCCACCACGATCCACGCCGGCACCGGATGCCGCTCGCGCGCCATCTGCTGGAACATGCTTTCTGCGATGTTGTTGTTGCCGCGCCAGTCGGTCGCGCGTTCGGCATAGGTGAACTGGTCCATGTAGTGGCCGCCGGTCTGCTCGGCGAGCGCGCGCGCCTCTTCGTAGACCTGCGCCGCGTGATCGACGAAGTGGCAGCGCGCGCCGTAGAAGGCGATTTGTGCCACTTTCTCTGGTGAGGTGCTGCGCGGCATCACGGCGATGAAGGGCAGGCCCAGCAGGCGCGCGAAGTAGGCCTCGCTCACTGCCGTCGAGCCGCTCGAAGCCTCGACGATGGTCGTGCCTTCGCGCACCCATCCGTTGCACAGTGCGTAGAGGAAGAGCGATCGCGCCAAGCGGTGCTTGAGGCTGCCTGTGGGATGGGTCGACTCGTCTTTCAGGTACAGGTCGATGCCTTGGGCGGCGAGCGTTGGCAGCGGCAGCGGGATGAGGTGCGTGTCGGCGCTGCGGTGGTAGTCGGCTTCGATGCGGCGGATGGCTTTGCTTTGCCAGCTGAGGGGTGTTTGCTGCATATGGTGTGCAGTCTACAAGTCACGGGACTGTTGGGCTTGGTTTGTTTCCCGAGGCCGGGTCTCGCCCCGGCGGGCGACCTACTTTTCTTTGCTTCGCCAAAGAAACGTAGGCAAAAGAAAGGCGACCCCACTGTCTGCGACCCTTCGCTTCGCTG
>NZ_JAUSRN010000008.1 GCF_030811855.1 Variovorax paradoxus
GACGACGTGACGGGCGAGGCGGTGTGTGCCTTCGTGGTGCTCAAGCGCAGCCGCCCGACGGGAGAGGAGGCCAAGCAGATCGCCAACGAGCTGCGTGCCTGGGTGGCCAAGGAGATCGGTCCGATCGCCAAGCCCAAGGACATCCGCTTCGGGGACAACCTGCCCAAGACGCGCAGCGGCAAGATCATGCGGCGCCTGCTGCGCAGCATCGCCAAGGGGGAGGCGATCACGCAGGACACGTCCACGCTGGAGAATCCGGCGATCCTGGAGCAGTTGTCACAGACCAACTGATTGGTTCTGTAGGACACGGCCGTTACTGGAAAGCAGAGGCTATTGGGCCTCGCGGCCTGAGGTAAAACCAGCGGAGCAGCCGTGCGCCTAGAGCGCACGGCGAGTTCCGTTGTGTTCGATTTTCCGAAGGAGGCCCCCCATGGGCGTGAGATCTGCTTTCCTGTTCGTCATTCTGCTGTTGATCGCGGCCCTTGCCGCGCTCAACTGGGGAACACTGTCGGCGCCCGTGCCGGTCTCGCTGGGCTTCATGACGATTTCCGCACCGCTGGGCTTGATGATGCTGGCGCTGACGATCGCTCTCGGTGTGTTCTTCCTGGTCTACGTGCTGTACCTGCACAGCTCGGTGTTGCTCGATGCCAAGCGCCACAACAAGGAAATGCAGGTGCAGCGCGATCTTGCCGACAAGGCCGAGGCTTCGCGCTTCACCGAGCTGCGCAATTTTCTGGAAGTGCAGGAGAACAGGCACATGGCGCAAAACGCCGAGCGGCATGCCTCGTTGCTGACCCGCCTCGGCCAGCTCGAGAGCGTGGTGCGCCAGCGCTCGGAACAGTCCGACAACACCGTGGCCGCGCACATCGGCCAGCTCGAAGACCGCATCGAGCGGCGCCCACTGCCCACGGACATCGATCCGCGGGTTTGACGAGGGCGCGTGGTCCCGGCGCGCGTGCCGGAATCAGCGCGTCATCAGCACCCAGGCGGCGAGCTTCTTGGCGTCGGCTTCGCTCACCTGGGTGTTGGCCGGCATCGGCACCGGGCCCCACACGCCCGAACCGCCCTTGATGATCTTTGCCGCGAGCATGTCGGCCGCGCCGGCGTTGCCTTTGTACTTGGCCGCCACGTCCTTGAATGCGGGGCCGAGCACCTTGCGATCGACCGCGTGGCAGCTCATGCAGTTTTTCGACGTGGCCAAGGCCAGGTCGGCGAAGGCGGGAGCCGCGAGGCAGAGTCCCAGAGCCGCGAATGACAGGAGTCTCTTCATGGGGATGTATTTCGTAATGGCTGGGTTACATTCGATCTAACGCGATTGTAGGTAGCGCCGTGCACCGGCGCCCGGAAGCGTTTCCAACAAAACCCCGAGGATTCGCGATGCTTTTTCTGCTGCTGGGCCTGCTTGGCGTGGCCTTGAAATACCTGGAAGTGGGCATGGTTGCCGGCTGGAGCTGGTGGATCGTGCTGTCGCCTTTCGCCATGGCCATGGCTTGGTGGGCATGGGCCGATTCGTCGGGCTATACCAAGCGCAAGGTCGTCGAGCGCGAAGAACGGCGCAAGCAGGCGCGCATCGACCGGCAGCGCAGCAACATGGGCATGCCGGGCAGCAAGGGCCAACGCCCGAAGCGCTGAGCGGGTCGCGTCGAGGGCTCGGCGGAGCCCGACCGGGCTTCAGAACTTGTCGAGCACCGCGCCCGAGCTTGCGCTCGAGGCGTTGAAAGCGAACTTGGCCTGCACGCCGCGGGTGTAGCGCGGCGCTGGCGGCTTCCAGCCTTCGCGGCGCTTGGCAAGCTCGGCTTCGGGCACGTTGAGTTCGAGCACCAGCTTGTGCGCGTCGATGGTGATCGAGTCGCCTTCGTTCACGAACGCAATGGTGCCGCCCGCCGCCGCCTCGGGCGCGACGTGGCCGACCACCATGCCCCAGGTGCCGCCCGAGAAGCGGCCGTCGGTAATGAGGCCCACGCTTTCGCCCAGGCCAGCACCGATCAGTGCGCCCGTGGGGGCCAGCATTTCGGGCATGCCCGGGCCGCCCTTGGGGCCCAGGTAGCGCAGCACCATCACGTCGCCGGCCTTGATCTTGCCGTCCAGGATGGCCTTGAGCGCCGACTGCTCGTCGTCGAACACGCGCGCCGGGCCGGTGATGACGGGGTTCTTCAGGCCGGTGATCTTGGCGACCGCGCCTTCGGGCGACAGGTTGCCCTTGAGGATGGCCAGGTGGCCTTCGTCGTACATCGGCTTGTCGATCGGGCGGATGACGTCCTGGTCGGCGCGCGGCACGTCGGGCACGTCCTTCAGCACTTCGGCAATCGTCTGGCCCGTGATGGTGATGCAGTCGCCGTGCAGCAGGCCCGCATTCAGCAGCACCTTCATCACCTGGGGGATGCCGCCGGCCTGGTGCAGGTCGACCGCCAGGTACTTGCCCGAGGGCTTCAGGTCGCACAGCACCGGCACCTTCTTGCGCATGCGCTCGAAGTCGTCGATGGACCACTCGACCTCGGCGGCATGCGCGATGGCCAGGAAGTGCAGCACGGCGTTGGTGGAGCCGCCTGTGGCCATGATGACGGCCACCGCGTTCTCGATGGCCTTCTTGGTCACGATGTCGCGCGGCTTGATGTCCTTCTTGATCGCCTCGATCAGCACCTTGGCGGATTCCTTGGCCGAATTTGCTTTCTCGTCGTGAGGGTTCGCCATGGTCGACGAGTAGGGCAGCGAGATGCCCAGCGCCTCGAACGCGCTGGACATGGTGTTGGCCGTGTACATGCCGCCGCACGAACCGGTGCCGGGAATGGCGCGCTTCTCGATCTCGTGCAGGTCTTCGTCGCTCATGTTGCCGGCGGCGTTCTGGCCCACCGCTTCGAACACGCTCACGATGTTGAGGTCTTGCCCCTTGTAGCGGCCCGGCAGGATGGTGCCGCCGTAGACGTAGATGGCCGGCACATTGGCGCGCAGCATGCCCATGAGGCCGCCGGGCATGTTTTTGTCGCAGCCGCCGACCACCAGCACGCCGTCCATCCACTGCCCGCCCACGCAGGTCTCGATGCAGTCGGAGATGACTTCGCGGCTCACCAGCGAGTACTTCATGCCTTCGGTGCCCATCGCCATGCCGTCGGAAATGGTGGGGGTGCCGAACACCTGCGCGTTGCCGCCGGCTTCCTCGATGCCCGCAATGGCCGCGTCGGCCAGCTTCTGCAGGCCCGAGTTGCAAGGCGTGATGGTGCTGTGGCCGTTGGCCACGCCGACCATCGGTTTCTTGAAGTCGCTCTCTTCGTAGCCCATGGCATAGAACATCGAGCGGTTGGGCGCGCGGCTCTTGCCTTCGACGATGTTGGCGCTGCGGCGGTTGATCTGGATCGGCTTGGTGTCCATGGTGTCTCTTCTGTCGTGGGGAGATCGGGGGCCCCAAGTATCGGACTTCTCATTGATTCATTCCAATCCGATTTTTCACGCGTATTGATATGCTCGGCATATGAAAGAAACCATGATCGACCTGCGCGCCTGGCGCCAGTTCGTGGCCGTGGCGGAGGAACTGCATTTCGGCCGCGCGGCCGAGCGGCTGCACATGACGCAGCCCCCGGTTACTCAGGCCATTGCCCAGCTCGAAAAGACGCTGGGTGTGCTGCTGTTCGACCGCACGCGCCGGCGCGTGGCGCTCACGCCCGCTGGCGAGGCCCTGCTGCCTGACGTGCGCGAGTTGCTGGCGCGGGCCCAGGCCCTGCCCGAGCGCGCGCGTGCGGCGGCGGCCGGGCAGGTGGGGAGGGTGCGCATCGCCTTCGTGTCCACCATCGGCTTCGAGAAGCTGCCGGCCTGGGTGCGCGAGTTCCGCGTGCTGTGCCCCGAGGTGGCGCTCGAACTGGTCGAAGCCACCGGCGACGTGCAGCTCGAAGCCTTTGCGCGCGGCGACATCGACGCCGGGCTCATGCTCCATTCCCCCGGCGCCGCACCTCCGGGACTTGCACGGGTGCCGGTGGAACAGGAATCGCTGGTGCTGGCCATGCCGGCGCAACATCGGCTGGCGGGCGCAACCCCCGTGCCGCTGGCCGAGGTGCTGTCCGAACCGCTGGTGATCTTTCCGCGTCGCATCGTGCCGTCGTTGCACGATGCGGTGCTCGGCCTTTATCACTCGGCGGGCCGCGTGCCGCAGGTGGCGCAAGAGGCGATTCAGATGCAGACCATCGTCAATCTGGTTTCGGGTGGCATTGGCGTGGCCTGGGTGCCGCACAGCGTGATGCAGTTCCGGCGCGCCGGCGTGGTCTACCGCCAGGCGCATGAGTTCAAGGGCCTGGGCCGCGGCCGGGTGGTGCTGCCCGCCTGCGAGACCAGCCTCGTGTGGCCCGCGCATGCCATGCATCCGGCGCTGGGTCGCTTCGTGGAATTCGTGCGCGAGCGCACGCAGAAGGGCGGCTGAGCTGGGTCGCTGGGGAGCCACACGCACGGGGCACAATCGGCGCCATGCTCATGTATCCGCAGATCAATCCCGTCGCCCTGCAGCTCGGGCCCGTTGCCATTCACTGGTACGGCCTGACCTACCTCGCCGCGTTCGCGCTGTTCTATTTTCTCGGCACGCGCCGCCTACGGCACGAGCCGTATCGCTCGCTGGTCGGCGCGGGCGCGTGGCAGCGCAAGGACATCGAGGACATTCTCTTTCTCGGTGTGATGGGCGTTATCGTGGGCGGGCGGCTCGGCTACTGCCTGTTCTACAAGCCCGAGTTCTATCTGGCGAATCCGCTCCAGATTCTTTACGTGTGGCAGGGCGGCATGAGCTTCCATGGCGGCCTGCTGGGCGTGATCGGGGCGATGCTCTGGTTTGCGCATTCGCGCGCCCGGCCGTTCTGGCAGGTGATGGATTTCGTCTCGCCTTGCGTGCCGACGGGACTCGCAGCCGGCCGCGTGGGCAACTTCATCAACGGCGAGCTCTGGGGCCGCTTCAGCAGCCCCGACCTGCCGTGGGGCATGGTGTTTCCGCAGAGCGGCTCGATGCTGCCGCGCCATCCCTCGCAGGTCTACCAATTCCTGCTCGAAGGGCTCCTTTTGTTCGTCATCATGTGGCTCTACGCGCGCAAGGAACGCAAGCAAGGGCAGGTGGCCGCAGTGTTCATGATCGGCTATGGCGTGCTGCGCTTCATTGCCGAGTATTTCCGCGAGCCGGATGATTTTCTCGGCTTGCGCGCGCTCAATCTGAGCCAAGGGCAGTGGCTCAGCGTGCCGATGGTGATCTTCGGCATCGGCCTGTGGATCTGGGCCGCGCAGCGCCGCCAGCCGGCGACGGCCTGAGCCTCCGGCACTCAGGGTAAGCACGGGCCGCGGGCGTGCCGCGCGGCCTTGTGCCGCGTTCCTCGCCGACTCACAATTACGCGTAATTACAGGAAATTACGCCTGACAGCGTTTCACATCCTCATGCGCCTGGTCCCGAACTCCTTGCACGACGAAGTGGCCGCCACGCTGCGCGAGCAGATCTTCGCAGGCACATTGGCGCCGGGCAGTTTCCTGGACGAGGCCGCGCTGTGCGAACGGCTCTCGATCTCGCGCACCCCCTTGCGCGAGGCGCTCAAGGTGCTCACGGCCGAAGGCCTGCTGCGGCACGAACCGCGGCGCGGCTGCTTCGTGCGTGAGGTGACCGAACGCGACCTGGACGAGATCTTTCCGGTCATCGCGCTGCTCGAAGGCCGGTGCGCCTACGAGGCCGCACGCAACGCGAGCGATGCCGAATTGAGCGAGCTCGATGCGCTGCATGAACGCCTGGTGCGCCATGCCAAGGGCAAGCGCATCAACGACTACTACGCCACCAACCACCTCATCCACGAGGCGATCATCCAGCTGGCCGACAACCGATGGCTGGCGCAGGTGATCGGCGACCTGCGCAAGATCCTCAAGCTGGCGCGACTCCAGCAGCTGCATGCGCCGGGCCGGCTCGAGCAGAGCCTGTCGGAGCACCTGGCGGTGTTCGCTGCGCTCAAGGCGCGCGACAGTCAAGGCGCGGACGCGGCCATGCGCACGCACCTGACGCGGCAGCGCGAGGCGCTGCGCGAGGTGGCGCGGCAGCAGAAATCCAGGGTGATGTCATGAACGACATGAAAAAAGACTTCCCCGCACCTCACAGCATTGGAGTTTGTAGATGAGTGCGACCGAATGGTTCCAGGCGCGATTGCGTTCTGGCGAGAAGTCAGGCAACAAGGTGCCGGTGGCGCCCGAGGGAGCCGCCCGCGGCGCGTCCAAGTCCGCCGCCAAGCCGAGCTTGCGTTCCACTGCCGAGCGCATGCAGGCCACCCTGCGCAAGGCCGACGAAGCCTTGTCGCCCCGCGCGCTGCGCCGCGTGCTCGCCGCCCTGCAAGCCGTGATCGATCCGCGCGTGAGCGAGGTCGAGGGCGGGCGAAGGGCGCACGCCATTGCCACCGCGTACGCCAGCGCCACACCCGAAGAGCGGCGCGATTATTGGGCGCTGATGAGCGAGCATTTCGCAGCCGATCCGCACAAGCTCAAGTTCGCCCGCGACCAGCACCAGGCAGCGGTGGGAACGCCCGACGAAGGGCAGGCCGAGCTCAAGCTGCGGCGCGCACTGGTCTCGCCCCGCATGCGCCTGCTGCAGCGCTTCGCGGTCGAGCCCGAAGGCATGCGTTTTCTGGTCGACCTGCGCGCCGAACTGCTGCCTTTTCTCAAGTCCGACAAGCGGTTGATCGCGCTGGATGCCGAGCTGGAGCACCTGTTCTCCACCTGGTTCGACGTCGCGTTTCTAGAGCTGCGGCGCATCGACTGGAATTCGCCCGCTTCGCTGATCGAGAAGCTGATCCGCTATGAGGCTGTGCACGACATCAAGAGCTGGACCGACGTGAAAAACCGGCTCGACGACAGCGACCGTCGCTGCTACGGCTTCTTCCATCCGCGCCTGCCCAACGAGCCGCTGATCTTCGTCGAGGTAGCTTTGGTCGATCGCATCAGCGAGGGCATTGCTCCGCTGCTCGACGAGGCCGCGGTGCCGATCCTCCCGGCCAAGGCAACGACGGCCATCTTCTATTCGATCAGCAACACCCAGGACGGCCTGCGCGGCGTGAGCTTTGGCGATTCGCTCATCAAGCGCGTGGTCGAAACCCTGCAGGACGAACTGCCGCGCCTCAAGATCTTTGCCACGCTCTCGCCCATTCCCGGCTTTCGCACGTGGCTCGGAAAGAACGCCGCGGAACTGCTGGCGCGCCTGGACGAAAAACGCGAGGCCGAGCTCGGTCGCCTGATCGGTTCGCTGCCGCCCACCGCCGACCGCCTGCTCGCGGCGGTGGACGGCGCCGCCACCCTCGACGCCAGGTCGCCGCTGCGTCAATGGCTGCTGCAGGCCGCTGCCGAATACCTGGGCCACACGCTGATCGACGGCACGCCGGCCGATCCGGTGGCGCGCTTCCACCTGGGCAACGGTGCGCGTGTGGAGCGGCTCAACTGGGCCGGCGATCCCTCGCCCAAAGGGCAGAAGCAGTCTTACGGACTGATGGTGAATTACCTCTACGATCTGAAACGGCTCGACAAGCATCGCGCGTGGCTGGCAGAAGGCAAGGTGGCGGTATCGGGAGACGTTGAAAGCCTGTTCTTCAAAAAAGGCTGAGAGTTCTGAAAGAAAAAAGTCCGGCGCACGAGGTGCCGGCGGCCGCATGGCGCGGCTCATCCACAACGACAGGAGATGACAGATGACTCAGAGTTTTCAACGACGCGACGTGCTGCGCCTGGCTGCGGCCGGTGCCGCTGTTCTGTGCGGCGGCGGGGCGCGCGCGCAGGGGGGTAATTGGCCGACCCGGCCGGTGAATATGATCGTGCCGTTTCCGGCCGGTGGCGGCACCGACGCCTTCGCGCGTCCACTCTCGGCGCAGTTTGCCAAGATCAGCGGCCAGACGCTGGTCATCGACAACCGCGGCGGCGCGGGCGGCACTGTGGGTGCCAGCATCGCATCCAAGGCCCAGCCCGACGGCTACACGCTCTTCATGGGCGCGGTGCACCACGCCATCGCACCGTCGATCTACCCCAAGCTCGACTACGACCTGGAGAAAGACTTCGTGCCGCTGATGCTGCTGGCCAACGTGCCGCAGGTGGTGGTGGTCAATCCGCGCCGCGTCACGGCCAACACCCTTCAGGAGCTTGTTGCCGCCGCCAAGCGCAACCCCGGCAAGCTCAACTACGGCTCGGCCGGCGCGGGCACTTCGCACCACCTGGCAGGCGAACTGTTCAAGCTGCAGACCAACACGTTCATCACGCACATTCCCTACCGCGGCGCGGGCCCGGCGCTGTCCGATCTGATTGCCGGCAACGTCGACCTGATGTTCGACGGCCTTGGTTCTTCGGCCCAGCACATCAAGGGCGGGCGCATCAAGGCGCTGATGGTGGCAGGCAGCAAGCGCAACCCCGCGTTCCCCGACGTGCCTTGCGCCGCCGAGGTGGGACTGCCCGACTACACGGTCACCACGTGGTATGGCCTCTGGGCGCCCAAGGGCACGCCGGCCGACCTGCAGGGGCGCATCGTCGACGACATGAAGAAGGCGCTGGCAACCGACGAGCTCAAGACCATCTGGGCCCAGAATGGCTCCGAGATTCCGAACCTCACGATGGCCTCCTACGGCGGCTTCGTGCGCTCGGAAATCAAGCGCTGGGCCGCGGTGGTGAAGGCCTCGGGCGCCAAGCTCGAGTGATGGACGAGCGCCACGTTTCGCTGCGCCGGGAGGGCGCCATTGCGTTCGTCACCCTGTCGAACGCGGGTCGCCTCAATGCGATGACGCGCGGCATGTGGCGCGAACTGCGTGCGGTGTTCGACGGCATCCGCCAGGCGGAAGATGCCGAACTGCGCTGTGTCGTGGTTCGCGGCGAGGGCGGAGCCTTCTGCGCCGGCGGCGACATTTCCGAGTACCCGTCGTTTCGTTTCGACGAAGCGAGCCTGCGAGAATTCCACGAGAACGAAGTCTGGGGCGCGCTGCAGGCCATGCTCGACTGCCCGCTGCCCCTGGTCGCACAGATCGAAGGCGCGTGCATGGGTGCCGGCATCGAGATTGCGAGCTGCTGCGACATCCGTCTTGCGGGCGCCTCCGCAAAATTTGGCGCGCCCATCGCGAAGCTGGGCTTTCCGATGGCGCCGCGGGAGGCCGCGCTGGTCCATGGCGCCATTGGCGACGTGCTGGCGCGCGACATGCTGCTGGCCGCCGGCGTCCACGGCGCACAGCGCCTGTACGATGCCGGATTTTTGCTGCACGTGCTGTCCGACGAAGAGGTGGTTGCCGCTGCAGAGGTGCATGCCGCGCGCATCGCAGCCCTGGCGCCGCAGGCCGCGCGCCTGCACAAGCACACCTTCGCCATGCTCAAAGCCGGTGCACATTCGACGAATACCCTTCTCGCGACCGCCTACGATTACGCCGACTCCGCCGAACACCGCGAAGGCATCGACGCCTTTCTTGCCAAGCGCACACCGAATTTCTGAAGACCGCCCGATGAAGACGAAAGCCAACGCCAACCTGTTTGCCGCCCTGCGTGCGGCCTTTCCTGCCGACCTCGACGGCATCGCCGTGGAGACCGACAACGGTCTGTTCTATTCGTGGCGAGACCTCGAGCGCGCCAGCGCCATGATGGCCAACCTGCTCGGCGCGCTGGGCCTGGAAGAGGGCGCCCGCGTCGCGGTGCAGGTGGAGAAGTCGGTCGAGGCGATGATTCTCTATCTCGCCACGCTGCGCGCGGGCTATGTGTTTCTGCCGCTCAACACCGCCTATCAAAGCGCAGAGATCGAATACTTCATCGACAATGCCGAACCGGCCGTGGTGGTGTGCACCAGCCGCAATGCCTCGTGGGTCGGACCCATCGCCAACGCGGCGGGCACGCGGCACGTGTTCACGCTCGACGACGATCGCACCGGCACGCTGCTGGAGGTGGCCGCGCAGTGCAGCGACCAGCACTTGATTGCAAAGAAGAAAGCCGACGACCTCGCCGCCATCCTCTACACCAGCGGCACCACCGGCCGCAGCAAGGGCGCGATGCTCACGCATGGCAACCTGCTGTCGAACGCCGAGGTGCTCAAGGACTACTGGGGCTGGACCCAAGGTGACGTGCTGATCCACGCGCTGCCCATCTTCCACGTGCACGGCCTCTTCGTCGCGTTGCACGGTGCCCTGCTGAACGGCAGCAAGATGATCTGGTTCTCGAAGTTCGACCCGAAGCGGGTTGTCGAGAAGCTGCCCGAAGCCACCGTGTTCATGGGCGTGCCCACGCTCTACGTGCGGCTCTTGGCCGAACCGGGTCTCACACGCGAAGCGGTGCGCAACATGCGCCTCTTCATCGCGGGCTCCGCGCCGCTTCTCATCGAGACCTTCGACGAGTGGCGCGAGCGCACCGGCCACACCATTCTCGAACGCTACGGCATGAGCGAGACGATCATGCTCACCTCCAATCCTTACAGCCCCGCGCAGGGCGAACGCCGCGGCGGCACGGTCGGCTTTGCCTTGCCCGGCGTGCAGTTGCGCGTTCGCGACGACAGCGGTCGCGACTGCACCACCGACGAGATCGGCAACATCCAGGTCAGCGGGCCCAATGTGTTCAGCGGCTACTGGCGCATGCCGGAAAAAACGAAAGAAGAGTTCACCGTCGACGGTTTCTTCAAGACCGGCGACGTCGGCAAGATCGACGGCCGCGGCTACATCACCATCGTCGGGCGCAGCAAGGACCTGATCATCAGCGGCGGCTACAACGTCTATCCGGCCGAGATCGAGGGCTACATCAATGAGCTCCCCGGCGTGGCCGAAAGCGCCGTGGTCGGCGTGCCGCACCCCGACTTCGGTGAAGTCGGCGTCGCGATCGTTATTCCCAAGGCTGGCGGAGTGCTCGACGCCGATGCAATCGTTGCGGAATTGAAGTCCAAGCTCGCGAACTTCAAGATTCCGAAGCGCTGCTTCGTCGTCGGCGAACTGCCGCGCAACACCATGGGCAAGGTGCAGAAGGCGCTGCTGCGGGAGCAGCACAAGGGGCTGTTCGCCTAGGGCTTTTCCTCGGCAGCGTCCGCGGGTTCCGGCACGCGCTGGAAGACGATGTCGGGCACCTGTGGTTCGAATGGCGCCGCGACGCGGTCGATGCGGCCTTCACGGTCGTAGAGAAAGGTCAGCGCCAGGTTGTCGGGGTAGAACTCGCTGGGTCTGTCCGGCGTGGTGAACACGTCGTAGTGCCAGTGCGTCAACGGACCTGAGAGGCCGCGCCATCGCCAGGCGAGCCCGAGATGACTGCTCGTGATTTCAATGCGCCCATAGGCCGGATGTTCATAGATGCCCGCGTACTCGGCGAGTGCATGGCTCGGCTGGGTTCCGGCGCAGCGTTTCTCTTCGCGCCTGGCCTTGTCCGTCTTCTGTTGATCGATGAAGCCGCGCCGCTTGGGCACAAGGCGGCTGAACCAGTCGACAGGCTCCCGCCCGCTGATCTGGTCGAGCGCCGCGTAGGTCAGCAGCGACGTCACCGCGCTCGGCGCGCGATTCGTCAGTACGACGACACCTGCGCGCCGCGAGGGCATGACCGTCATCAGTGTTCCCCAGCCGAGCCATGATCCTGAATGAGACAGCGTGCGATCGCCACGATAGCTTTCGCAGAACAGGCCGTGGCCGTAGTGCGAATCGCCAATCTCGGCATATTCCGACCGGGCCATGTGAATGCGTGGCGTCGCCATCTCGCGCAGCGCTTGCGGGGAGAGAAGCTGAATGCCGTTCACCCGGCCTTCGTCGATCAGAAAGCCAACCCACTTCGCAAGTTCGGCTACCGAGGTGTTGATACCGCCGCCTGCGGTGGTTCGGATGGGCCACAGCGGGGCGCGCGTGCATTCGTCGTCGACCATGGCATGCGGGCGAGCCGCGTTGTCGGCAGCGGCGAGCGCCTCGATGGTGAAACTGAATTCCTCGATGCCCAGTGGCTTCAGCAGGCGCTCGGCGATGAAGTCTTCCCAGCTCAACCCGCTGATCCGCTCCGCGACAATGCCCGCGACCATATAGCCGAGGTTCGAGTACTGGAAGGCATCGCGCAGTTCGCGGCTGGGCATCAGGTGGCGCAGCAGGGGCAGCATCTGCGCGCCCGACAGATCGCCGGGTTGGTGCACCCAGTCATGCCGCGGCAACCCGCTGCGATGGCAGAGCAGGTCGCGCAGCGTCAGGCGCTCCGTCGCGACCGGGTCGTGCAGGCGGAATTCCGGAATCAGGTCGCGCACGGGCCGGTCCCAGTCGAGTTTGCGTTCGTCGACCAGCAGCCCGAGCCCGGCCGCGGTGAACGACTTGGTGATCGAGCACAGCAAAAACTGCGTGTCGGTGGTCACCGGCTGGCCGGTGCCAGTGTCGCGCACGCCGTAGCCCTTGAGCACAGCAATCTCGCCGTCCTGGATGACGGCCAGCGCGAGCCCGGGCACTTTCCATTCCTGCATCGAGGCTTCGACGAGGCTGTCGAGATCGCTCCACATGGTCGGGGTCCTTGCCTTTGAATCGGGCCGCGCATCCTAAAGCAATCGCCCGATAGGCGCCTTTTTCTATGCCAGTGCCAGCCCGTTCATGAGCCCGCTGCGCGCATGGCAGTTGATGTATTCATAACTCTGCTCGTCGGCCTTCAGCACCGACACCTCGTGGTACACGCGCAGCTGCAACTGGAAGTTCAGCGCCTGCACGTAGCGCATGAAGCTGCCGAAGATCGCGACGTGCGTGGGATGCGATTCGGCCCAGCGTTCCATGTCGGCGAGCGAGCGCCAAAAACTCAGTCCGAACGATTTCTCCAGCTGCGCACCCTGGGCGTCGAGGTGGTGCATGTAGCGGTTGCTGTAGCAGCCGATGCCCAGGCCCTGGTCGCGCAGGAAGTCCATGCCTTCGCGCAGAACGGGTTCCATCTCGCCGAGATAGAGCGTGCGTTCCTGGCCCGTGGTGTCGGCCCACTCCTGGCCGGAGCGGATCATCGCGATGTTCTCGTGGCCCGCCACGCGCACGCGCTGCCCCGGTGCAGGTGCGCCCAGCGTGATGGCGCGTGTGCCCGAAGGCGCCATGGCATCGGTTTGCGACAACGGGATGCGGTCGCGCATCGAACCCCAGTAGCCATGCTCCTGCAGTTCGCCGCTCACGCCGCCCATCACCACGCCCACGCCTTCGAGGCGGTCCGGCGTGTTGAACATGGTTTCGAAGTGCTCGGCGCGTGGCGAAACGATTTCGCGGAAATAGCCGAGGCCCTCGGCCAGCCGCTCGTCGGAGCGCCACCAGGCGTCGATCTCCGGTGTTGCACACCATCGCGCGTGCGAAGTGGGGTCACTCCAATAGGCGATGGCGATCATGTTGTCGTAGCCATCGGCGTCGACGTAGTGCGCGAAGTCGTAGTGGCCGGGGCCGTCGGGCAGGGTGAAGCCGGCTGCGATCTTCATCAGCGCCGCGCACGCGCGGCCCCGCATTTCGGCCCCGCGCGACTGCACGCCGAAATAGCCCATCACGACCTGCGTGACCGCGGTCGGCGCGCGCGCCGACCAGACGGGGTAGGGAGGCGCATAGTCGTCCTCCACGCGGCGGTGGCGCGTGCGGGGACACTTCAGGTGCTCGGCAATGGCGGATTCCATGGCGTGGCTCCGGTGCTTCAGGCGGCCAGTGGCTGCTGGCGCGTCGCCGCTGCCGGCTCGGGCGTGGCGACGATGGCTTCGAAAGCGCCGCCTTCAACCTCGGGCGCGCGCTGCAGCACCACGGGCTCGCGGCGTGTCTTGTTCAGCAGCAATTGCGTGACGTCGGGGCGCGAATAGTGGCCACTCGGGTCGGCCGCCGCCTTGGCGAGTGCGATCATTCCCAGGTCGATGTCGGCGATCACCAGCCCTTCCTCGTCTTCAGCGAGCGGCGTGCCGAGCGGCGAGCCGTCGGGTGCATAGATGCGCGCATAGCCGCCGCCGACGCGCAGCATCTGCTGCTTGCCCGGGTCGGTGCACATCAGCTCGCTCATCGCCTGCGACACGGTGGCGCACGGCGCCACGACGAAACATTGGCCCTCGGCCGCGTACACCTGGCTCGCGGCGTTGTTGAGTTCGGGGCCGAGCGCATAGGCCGCGCCGCGGTAGAGCGAAAAGCTGGGCCAGGCGCCGCAGTGAATCTGCTCGTTCTGCGCATACATTGCATACTTGCTGAGCGGCTGAAGATGCTCCCAGCACGACAGCGATCCGATGTTGCCGATGGGCGTTTCGACCACGGCCAGGTCGGAGCCGTCGCCTTCGCCGAACACGGTGCGCTCCACGTGCGTTGGCTTGAGCTTGCGGCGCGTCTGCACCGTGTTGCCCTGGTCGTCGAACAGCGCCTGCGCAATGTAGAGGCTGCCGGCGGCCTTTTCGCTGTAGCCGAGCGAAACCCAGATCTTGTGTTTGCGCGCGGCATCCCTGATGCGGTCGAACTCAGCGGAGCCCACGACCAGCGCGTTGTCGTGGTAACGCTGCACGAACTGCATGCCCCAGGCCGGCGAGTCGAGCCAGATCCACCAGGGATAGCCCGGCACCCAGGTTTCGGGAAAGGCGATGAGCTTCACGCCTTGGCTTGCAGCCTGTGCCATGAGGTCGATGGTCTTGTCGATGGTGCCGTCGAGGTCGAGGAACTCGGGCGCGGCCTGCACAGCGGCAACGCGGAGCTTGGGATGAACGGTGGCGGGCATGGTGGATCTCCAGGAGATTGAGGGTGACGAAACAACTTCGCACACGCCGCACCGGGTTTGCGCGGTGGCATGCGGGTTGCTTCAAGCGTAGATTCGCCGCCGCGAAACGCCTTGATTCGAACTTGCGGCGTTCTTGTTCCAGCGTTGCATGCCGACTCCCCCTAGGAACCCCAAGGACCCCCGATGAACCAGTTGCTCAGCACCGACGCCGTCCCGCGCGACCAGCGGCTCGCCTACTGGACCGACATGATCTGCAACGTCTACGTGCAGCTCGGCTGCGACCCGGTGCGCGAGGGCGGCGCGGGCCAATTCGAAGGCAGCATCCGACAGCACACGCTGCCGAGCCTCGACGTGTCGGTGGTCAAGTCAGGGCCGCAGAAGGTCATGCGCACGCCGGGCCACATTTCGCGCTCGGGCGACGATTACTTCCTGGTCAGCATCCAGGCGCGCGGGCACGGCGTGGTGCGGCAGGACGGTCGTGATGCCGTATTGGCGGCGGGCGACTTTGCGCTGTACGACAGCACACGGCCGTATGAGCTGCTGTTCGACGACACCTTCGAGCAGATCGTGCTCAAGCTGCCCGGCGAACGCCTGCGCAGCGAACTACACGACACTGAAGCGCTGACGGCCACCACCGTGTCGGGCCGCGAGGGCGCTGGGCACCTGCTGCTGGGCATGATCCGCACGCTGCGCGAAGACATCGACACGCTGCAACCGGCCTCTGCGCTCGCGGTGGCCAACGGCGTGCAAAGCATTCTGGTGGCCGGCCTGCAGACGCTGCCCGCGGCGCGCTCGCCGGGGCTGAGCAGTCTCACGGCGTACCACCTCGCGCGCGTGAAGCGCCGCATTGACGATCAACTGGCCGATCCATCGCTTTCAGTGGGAAGCCTTGCGGCGGAGCTTGGTGTGTCGGCAAGCCACATCCACCGCATCTTCAAGAGCGAGCCGCTCACGCCGTCGCAGTACATCTGGGAACGCCGGCTCGAAGCCTGCAGCCGAGACCTGCTCGAGCCCCGCATGGCCGGACGGCCGGTGGCCGACATCGCCTACGGCCGCGGCTTCAACGACGCGGCGCACTTCAGCCGTGCCTTCCGCGAACGCTTCGGCTGCTCGCCGCGCGAGTGGAGGCAGCAGCGCGTTCAATAACTGAAAAAGAAAAGGCTTGGTGCCTTGCCTTACTGCACCAGCATCACGGTGGTGTCCGTCTCCGAAATCACCTTGGTGGCCACAGAGCCCATCAACGCTCGTCCGAAGATGCCGTGGCCGTGGGTGCCGAGCACGATGAGCTCGGCGTGTACCGCGGCGGCCGATTTGAGAATTTCTTCCGCCGCGTGTCCATGGCGCTTGTCGACCGTGTAGTTGGTAACGCCGTTCTCCGCGAACCGCGCCTTCACTGGCTCGATGACCTTGGCGTTTTCCTCGGCGTAGTAGTCGGCAATTACCTCTTTGCTGAGGTGGCGCGCGACGTGGCCCGAGATGCCGGTGCAGACATGCACGATGGTCAGCTCGTGGCCATCCACGAACATGGCGCGGTTGGCGAGAAGGTAGCTGAGCGCTTTTTGCGTATAGGCGCTGCCGTCGACGGCGATGAGGATTTTCATGCGACCGTTATACGGCCGGGGCCGTGGTGTCGCAACGGGTGTCACCCGCGAGCCAAGGGGCTTTGGGTCAGAGGCCTAGCCTTGCAGGCCCTTCCAGAGCATGTAGGCCGCCAGCAGGTACAGGATGCTCGCGAACACGCGCTTGAGCTTTTTGACCGGCAGGTTGTGAGCGGCCTTTGCGCCCAGTGGCGCAGTGAGCACGCTGCACACCGCGATCACCGCGAGTGCGGGCAGCCAGATGTAGCCGAACGAGCCACCCGGAAGGCCCTGCACCGATTGTCCGCTGACCACATAGCCCAGCACATTGGCCACTGCAATCGGAAAGCCCAGCGCGGCGCTGGTAGCGACGGCGTTGTGAATGGAGATGTTGCACCAGGTCATGAACGGCACGCTCACGAAGCCGCCGCCCGCGCCCACCAGGCCCGAGATGAAGCCAATGGCGCCGCCTGCCGACAGTTGCCCCGCGGTGCCTGGCATCTGGCGCGTGGGCTTGGGCTTGCGGTCGAGGAACATCTGCGTGGCCGAGAAGCCCACGAACAGCGCGAAGACGATGGCCAGCACCGTTCCCTTGAGCAGTGCGAACACGCCGAGGCTGCCCAGCAGGCTGCCGATGACGATGCCGGGCGCAAGGCGCCGCACGATGTCCCAGCGCACCGCGCCGCGCTTGTGGTGCGCGCGCACGCTGGACACCGAGGTGAAGATGATCGTGGCCATCGAGGTGGCGATGGCCATCTTCACCGCAAGATCGGAAGCAACCCCGCGATGGCCCATGATGATCGTGATGAACGGCACCATGAGCATGCCGCCGCCGATGCCGAGCAGGCCCGCCAGAAAACCGGTGCCCAGGCCGAGCGCGGCCAATTCGGCGATCAGGACGGGGTCGAGCAGGGAAGTCACGCAGCAGGCCTTGAAAAAAAGCAACGGCCCCGTGCAGTGCATGCAGGGGCCGTATGAACGAAAAAGGTGTCTGCAAGTGGGCGCCGAACCCGCATCCTGAACCAGGGTTCAGGTGGGCGAGGGCAGCAAGACTTCGGGTTCATCTAACGCGAGATGATCACGCCCGTCAAGCGATGTACCAAGCCCGGCTCCGGAGAGCATTGGAACAAGGAAATATTAAGCCCGACGCGCACCGCAGACAGTTTGGATTTTACGCCTCTGGCGGGCCGCCCGCCGCCGTTCAGAGTAAATGGTCGTCGCCGGCGAGGGCTTGATCGAGTTTCTGGATGAGTTGCGCGGCCTTGACATCGGCATCGCCGGGGTCGCCCTCTGGAGTGGCGGCAACCGGCGCGGATACCGTTGCAGCCGCCGCGGCGGTCTGCTGTGCGGCCAGGTCGAAGGCCAGGTTCAACGAGGCCAGCACGGCGATGCGGTCGCGTGCCTTGACCTTGCCCGCATCGCGAATCTTGCACATGGCGGCGTCTACGCGATCGACCGCGTCGCGCAACTGCGCCTCGCCGCCGTCGGGACAGCCGAGCAGATAGCTCTGGCCCATGATCTGAACTTCAATCTGCTTCATGCGGGGGAATCTTCGGAAGGTGGTTCGGCCGGCAGCCGCTCGAGCAGCGCATCCAGGCGCGTGCGGGCCGCGGCAAGCCGCGACTTGAGTGCGTCGCGCTCGCGCGTGAGCGCTTCGACCTGCTCCTGCAGCAGCGCATTGGTGCGCTGCACCTCTTCATGACGCACGAGCAGGCGGTCCACACGCTCGGCGATCTGGTCGATAGGGCTGGAGGCGGGCATGGTTGGCGATTGTAGTTTCACGCCGAACAACGGACCGCGCAACTTTTGGCTTACTGCGCGGTCGAAGGCCCTAAAATCCTGCCGTTGGTGCCTGCGGCGTGGTTCAAACGCCGCGGTTCAACGGGAAGCAGGAGTGAACGCCCCCTGAAACGGAACCGGGCCGAAGCCGCCTGCGCTGCCCCCGCAACGGTCAAGCAGTCGACGCACGCGCGTCAACCTCATCCATTCAGCCACTGGGCGCCCTGAAACAGGCATCTGGGAAGGCGGTGGGGTCGTACTGCCAGCCCGGATACCGGCCAACGAGGCGGCTGCCGCATGCGCGATCGATTTCGCGGCACGAGGCAGCCATTGCGCCCAAACGCTGGCGGGGAGGCCGGCGACGGGCATAGACGTTCGTTCGCTCCATTCATGACTTCCTGTGGTTCCCTCTCCCTCGGCCGTGTTCCCGCGCGCCGTCGCCGCATTGCCTGCCTGCCGCTTGCGCTGGCCTCCGCTTTCGGCGGCATATCGCTCTTCCAACTGCCGCTGGCGGCGCATGCGCAGCAAGTCGCAGCCGTCCCTGCGCTCGGGGAAACCGTGGTCACGGCCAACCGCACGCCGCAGCCGCTGTCTGATCTGGTAGCCGACGTGTCAGTGGTCGACCGGCAGACCATCGAGCGCAGCGGGGCGGTCGGCGTGGCCGACGTGCTGGCGCGCCTGCCCGGCATCGAGATCACGCGCAACGGCGGCGTGGGCAACTCCACTAGCCTCTACATTCGCGGCGCGGAGACGCGCTTCACGGCCGTGTACGTCGATGGCGTCCGTGTCGATTCGCAATCGACCGGTGGCGCTGGCTGGGAGAGCATTCCCCTGTCGCAGATCGACCGCATCGAAGTGCTTCGCGGCCCGGCTGCCGCCGTGTACGGCTCCGACGCCGTGGGCGGCGTGATCCAGCTCTTCACCAAACGCGGCGAAGAGGGGGTGTCTCCTTATGCGGGCGTCGGCTTCGGCAGCCACGGCCTGCGCAAGGCCGAAGCGGGCGTGAGCGGAAAGTCCGGCGCGCTGGACTATTCGCTGGGTGTAGCGCATGAGGAAAGCAGGGGCTTCAACGTGCAGCCTCTGGACAAGCGCACACCTTCGAGAGACGGCTACACCAGCCCCGACCGCGACGGCTACCGCAGCAACTCCGGCAACCTGCGGCTCGGCTACCAGCTCACCCCCGACCAGCGGCTCGACGCGACGCTGCTCTACAGCGATGTGGAAGCGGGCTACGACGCACAGGTCAGCGCCAGGGCCCGCCCGCCGATCCAGTTCAGGAACGACATCGGCAACAACACGCTGCGCACGGCCGGGCTTTCGTGGTCGGCCAAGTGGAACGATGTGTACAGCACGCGCGTGCAGGTCACCGATTCGCAAGCGGTCTACAAGACGCAGCCTTCGTTCTACCGCACCGAGACGAACCTGCGCGGCTACCTGTTCCAGAACGAATTTCGCTTCGGCCCGCACCTGGTGACCGCCACGCTCGAACGCCGCGAAGACGCGCTGGAAAATGCACCGACCCTCTTCAGCGGTCTGCTCGCGAACAAGCGCTCGCAAGATGCGGTCTCGCTCGGCTATGGCTTCGTGCAGGGCGCGCATTCGCTCCAGCTGCACGTGCGCCGCGACGACGACAGCGAATTCGGCGGCAAGACCACCGGCAGCGCGGCCTACGGTTTCTCGATCACGCCCAAACTGCGCGCCACGGTGTCGGCTGGAACGTCTTTCCGCGCGCCCACGCTGTACCAGCGCTTCAGCGAATACGGTACGCCAAGCCTGAAGCCCGAGTCGGGCCGCAACGTCGAGCTGGGACTGCAGTACACCGATGGCGGCACGCATGCGGGCATCGTGGTCTACCAGAACCGCGTCAGCAACCTGATCGTGTTCGACGGCTCGGCCACCAACTGCCCGTCCGGCTTCGGCTGCTATGCCAGCACCGCGCGTGCCCGCTACCAGGGCGTGACGCTGTCGGGCGGCCATCGCATCGGCGACGTGACCTTGCGCGCATCGGCCGACTTCCAGGATCCGCGCGACCTGGACACCGACCACCTGCTGGCGCGCCGCGCCCGTCGACACGGCACGCTGGGCGCCGACTGGCGCGTGGCCGGCTGGACGCTGGGCGCCGAGATCCAGTCGTCGAGCAAGCGCTTCGACGATGCCGCCAACACCCGCACCCTGAGCGGCTACACGGTGCTGAACCTGGTGGCCAGCACGCAGATCACGCGCGACCTTGGCCTGGTGGCGCGCGTGGACAATGTGGGGGACAAGGACTACACGCTGGCGCGCGGCTACGCCACGGGCGGCCGCAATGCTTACCTCGGCCTGAAGTGGACACCGCAATAAGCCAACCCAACGCAAACGGCGAACTTAGCGCTGATGCGCATGCCCATGCCTGAGCACGAACTCATCCTTGGCGGTCAGAAGAGCGGCAAGTCCCGGCGCGCCGAACAGCAGGCCATCGACTGGCTGGCCGAGGCGCCAGCCACGCGGCGCGCGGTGCTCATTGCCACGGGCCAGGCGCACGACGACGAAATGCGCGAGCGCATCGCACGTCACCGGGCCGACCGCGCGCAGCGCGTGCCCGCCATGCGCACGGTGGAAGAGCCCATTGAACTCGCGCGCGAAATCGTCACCCAGAGTGCGCCCGACACGCTGGTAGTGATCGACTGCCTCACGCTTTGGCTCACCAACCTGCTGATGCCGCTGCGTTCCGAATCGGCGCGACCGATGACGCGCACGCCGGCGACGCATATCGGCATGCTGCTCGTTGCATTGCGCGAAGCACGCGGACCGGTGGTGCTGGTCGGCAACGAGATCGGCCTGGGTGTGATTCCGCTTGGCGGAGAAACGCGGGCCTTCGTTGACGCGCTGGGCCGGCTCAACCAGGACGTGGCGGCCGCGTGTGGCCGGGTCACGCTGATGGTGGCCGGATTGCCGCTGACCTTGAAGGCGCCTGCCGCATGACAAGACACTGGATTCGCGCTTTCTCGCTCGCCATCGGCCTGGGCGTTTTCGCACTGGCCGCGCACGCTCTTGAGGTGGTCGACGAGCGCGGTGTGACAGTGAGCCTGCCGCAACCGCCGCAGCGCATCGTCACGCTGCTGCCGTCGTTGACCGAAGGAGTTTGCGCGCTCGGCGCGTGCGCCCGGCTGGTGGGCATCGACAACTATTCCAACTCACCGAACGCGGTGCTTGCCCTGCCTCGGCTGGGCGGCGGAATCGACCCCAATGTCGAAGCCATCGTGGCACTGAGGCCCGATGCGGTGCTGCTTGCCAAGTCTTCGCGCGTGACCCAGCGGCTCGAGGCGCTGGGCCTCAAGGTGGTGGTGCTCGAACCCAAGAGCCATGCCGACGTACGGCGCGTGCTCGACAAGCTCGATCAGGTGCTTGGTACCCACGAAGCCGCGAACATCTGGCGCGTGATCGATGCCAGCGTGTCGGCTGCCGCCCAGTCGCTGCCCGCCAGCGCGAAGGGCCAGCGCGTCTACTTCGAGGTCAACAGCGCGCCCTATGCGGCCGGCGAGTCTTCGTTCATCGGCGAGACGCTCACGCGCCTGGGCATGAAGAACATCGTGCCGGCGTCGCTCGGGCCGTTTCCCAAGCTCAATCCCGAATACGTGGTGCATGCCAATCCCGATCTGATCATGGTCAGCGTGCGCAGCGCAGCGGGCATGGAACAGCGACCGGGCTGGAGCGGCATCCGTGCGGTGCGCGAAGGGCGCATCTGCCGCTTCGATGCGGCGCAATCCGACGTGCTCGTGCGCCCTGGCCCGCGAATGGACGAGGCCGCGAGGCTCATGGCCCGTTGCATCGCGGAGAAAGCCGGTTGAGCCGCGCGGATCTCATGCATACACATCATCGGCGCTGCGTCTGGCTCTTCGGCTTTGCCCTGCTGGGCCTCGGCGGTGCATTGGCGGTGTTTGGCCTCGGCATCGGCAGCACCGGCTTCCAGAGCCTGCTCGCGGCGCGGCACGATGCGGTGGCGCTGCAGATCGTCTGGGACATCCGCCTGCCGCGCACGCTCGGCGCCTGGCTTGCGGGTGCACTGCTCGGTCTCGCGGGCTCGGTAGCCCAGGGCCTGTTCCGCAATCCGCTGGCCGATCCTTATCTGCTCGGCAGTGCGTCGGGCGCATCGCTGGGCGTGGCCTTGGCGCTCATGCTATTCGGCGGCTCGGCCGCCAGCATGCAATGGGCGATGCGCCTGGGGCTCACCGGCGCGGCCTTCGTGGGGGCGGTGTGCGCGGTGATGCTCACGCTGATGCTGGCGCGCGGCGTGCAGCAAACCTTGCGGCTGCTGCTCGCCGGCGTGATCGTCGGCGTGGTGCTCGGCGCCGCCAAGGACCTGATCACCATCGCTTCGGCCGACATCCTGCAGGCGCTGCAGGGCTTCGTCCTCGGTAGCACCGGCTTGGTCGGTTGGAGCGCGTGCGCGGTGATGGCCGCGGTCGGCGCGGTGTGCCTGCTGCTGGCCTGGGCGCTCGCCCCGGTGCTTGACGGCCTCGCGCTCGGAGAAGCGACGGCCCGCAGCCTGGGCCTCCCGCTCGGCGCGATGCGCGCCGCGCTGGTGGTGGTGCTCGCGCTGGCCACCGGCGCGGCCGTGGCGCAGACCGGCCTGATCGCTTTCGTCGGCCTGGCCGCGCCGCACCTCGTGCGTTCCGTGGTCAAGACCACGCACGCCGGATTGATCGTGCTGTCCACCGCGATGGGAGGCTTGCTGCTGATGGCCGCCGATCTGCTGGCGCGCTGGATCATTGCGCCACAGGAACTGCCCGTGGGCGTGCTCACCGCCGTGCTCGGCGGCAGCTACCTGCTATGGCTGATGCACCGGCGCAGCGCGCGAGGGGGCGTGGCATGAGCGGTCATATCCCCGCACTCGAAGCGCGCAGCGTGAGCGCCACGCTAGGCACCGCCGAAGTGCTGCACGGTATCGATTTGAAGTTCGGCGCCGCGCGCTGGACCAGCGTGGTCGGGCCGAACGGCGCGGGCAAGTCCACCTTGCTCAAGGCGCTGGCGGGGTTGCTCCCGCATCGCGGCGAAGTCTTTCTCTTCGGCGAACCCTCGGCCAAGGTGCCGGGCCGCGTTCGTGCGCAGCGCCTTTCATGGCTGGGCCAGAGCGGCGCGGCGGGCGAGGGCGGTGCCGACGACCTGATGGTCTACGACATTGCCATGCTCGGGCGCCTGCCGCATCAGCGTTGGCTTGCCGCCCCGAGCAAGGCGGACCGCGAGGCGGTGGAGCGCGCGCTGCGCAGCACCCAGGCCTGGGATTGGCGCGAACGGCCGCTGGGCCAGCTCTCGGGCGGCGAGCGCCAGCGCGTGCTGCTGGCCCGTGCGCTGGCCGTGGAGGCCGAGCTGCTGCTGATGGACGAGCCGCTCGCCAACCTCGATCCCCCGCACCAATCCGACTGGATGCAGACCACGCGCGCCCTGGTGGCCGAGGGCCGCACCGTGGTCAGCGTGCTGCACGAACTCCCGATGGCGCTTGCCGCCGACGAACTGGTGGTGATGAACCACGGCCGCGTGGTGCACCATGGCGGCAGCAGCGACCCGGCCACCCACGCCGCGCTCGAAGAGGTGTTCAACCATCGCATCCGCGTGCACCGCGTGGCTGACCAGTGGATCGCACTGCCGAACTGACGAGCATCAACACAAGGCCTACATACATCATGCAAATCGAAACTCCCCCCACCGAGAAGCCGTACGACAAGCCCGAAGGCGAGCGCCGCGGCATCGTCATCGTCAACACCGGTGACGGCAAGGGCAAGAGCACCGCGGCCTTCGGCTTGGCGCTGCGCGCGCATGGCCGCGGCAAGGCGGTGAAGATCTTCCAGTTCATGAAAGTGCCCTCGGCTCGTTTCGGCGAGCACCGCATGTTCGAGCAGCTCGGCATTCCGATCCAAGGCTTGGGCGACGGTTTCAGCTGGAAGAGCCAGGACCTCGATCACTCGGCCGAGCTAGCACGCGACGGCTGGGAAAAAGCCAGGACAGCGATTCTGTCCGGCGAGTTCTTCCTGGTGGTGCTCGACGAGATCACCTATCCGCTCATCTACGGCTGGCTGCCGCTTCAGGGTGTGCTCGAAACGCTGCGCGAGCGGCCCAAGCACGTGCACGTGGTGCTGACCGGCCGCCGCTGCCCGCCGGAGATTGTCGAGCTGGCCGACACCGTGACCGAGATGACCATGGTCAAGCACGCCTTCAAGGCCGGCATTCCAGCGCAGCGCGGAATCGAGGACTGAGTTCGATGTCGCAAGCCTTCGCGGCCCACGAGGTGAGGGCGGTGTACCGCGCCATCCATGAGCGGCGCGACATGCGTCACTTCGCAGGGGGACAGGTGGCGCCGGAGCTGCTGCGCCGGCTGCTCGAAGCGGCGCACCACGCGCCCAGTGTCGGATTCATGCAGCCGTGGCGGTTCATTCGCGTTCGAGACGGTGCCTTGCGCCAGCGTCTGCACGATGTGATCGAGCGCGAACGCGTGCTGACGGCCCGCGCCCTCGGCGAGCGCGAAGACGCGTTCATGCGGCTCAAGGTGCAGGGTGTGCTCGATGCGGCCGAACTGCTGGCCGTGTCGTTGGCCGACGGCCGTGAGCAGCATGTGTTCGGCCGACGCACCTTGCCGCAAATGGACCTGGCCTCGGCGTCCTGCGCCATCCAGAACCTCTGGCTTGCGGCGCGAGCCGAAGGGCTGGGCATGGGCTGGGTCTCGCTGTTCGATCCCGCCGAGGTGTCGGCCCTGCTGGGCCTGCCCGAGGGTGCGGAACCGATCGCGCTGTTGTGCCTGGGCCCGGTGCACGATTTCTACGAAGAGCCGATGCTGCAACGCGAACGCTGGGCCCGGCGCGAGCCCTTGTCGGCGCTGGTGTTCGACGAACGCTGGGGCCAGCCCTCGGACCTGTTTTCAACCTCGTCTTCCGTGGAGCCTGCCTGATGTTGGCCTTCGATGCCGTCCTGTTCGTCACCGCTGCCTGACTCGCGAGAATGACGGCTCCCATGCCCGCCTTTCCCCTCGAACACGCCCTGGCCGCCGCCGCCGCGCTGTGGCTTACGCTTGCCATCGACCGCTGGCTGGGCGAGCCCGCCGCGCGCTGGCATCCGGTGGTGTGGATGGGGCAGTACCTCGGCTGGATCGGCTCGCGCATCGCACCGCCGGTGGCCAAGGCGAAGCCGCGCGACCTGTCGCTCTTCTTGATTGGGGTGCTGACGTGGTGCGTGGGCGCGATGTGCGTGGGGGTGGTCGCCGCCGGCGTGCAGGCCGCGATGGTGCAATGGCTGCCCGCATGGGCGCTGGCGATGGCGCTGGCCCTTGCGCTGAAACCGCTTTTCGCGTGGCGCATGCTGCACGACGAAGTGCTCGCGGTCGAGGCGGCGCTGGGCATTTCGCTCGATGCGGGGCGCGCGCAGCTGGCGCGGCTCGTCAGCCGCGATGTCTGCGCGCTCAGCGAGCGCGAGGTGCGCGAAAGCGCCATCGAATCGCTGGCCGAGAACCTCAACGATTCGCTGGTGGCCCCGCTGTTCTGGTTCGTGCTGCTCGGCCTGCCGGGCGCGGCGGTCTACCGCTTCGCCAACACGGCCGATGCGATGTGGGGCTACCGCGGCGAACGCAACGGCCGCGACTGGACGTGGCTCGGCAAATGGGCCGCGCGCGCCGACGACGCACTCTCCTGGCTGCCCGCCCGGCTCACCGTGGTGCTGCTCGCGGTGGCGGCGTGGCAGTGGCCCACCGGGCTGGGCGGCGAAGCGCGCCGCACGCCGTCGCCCAACAGCGGCTGGCCGATGGCAACGATGGCGCTGCTGCTCGGTGTGCGCCTCGCCAAACCGGGCGTCTACGCGCTGAACGCCGAGGGGCGGCAGGCCACGGCGCTCGACACGCAACGCACCGCGCTGCTGGGCGGCAGGGCGGTGCTGGCGATGGCCGTGTGCGCAACCGCGGTCATCGTGTCGTCGGCGAGGTGGGCATGACGTCCGGTATCGCACTGCATGGCGGCCCGGACGAAACCGGCGCTGCGCCGCACGACTTCTCGACCAACGGCAACGCGGTGGGCGCCTGCCCGACCGCGGTGGCCGCCTTGCACACAGCCGATGCTGCGCATTACCCGGATCCGCGCTACACGTCGCTGCGCGACAGGCTCGCTGCATTCCACCGTGTCGCACCCGGCCGCATCGTTATTGCGGCCAGCGCGAGCGAATTCATCCATCGCATCAGCGCCGCCGTCGCGCAGGGCGGTGGGCGGCATATCTGGCTGCCGGCCCACAGCTACGGCGATTACGAACGCGCCGCGCAGGCCTGGGGGTTGCAGGTGCTGCGCGCGCCCCAGTCGCACGAGGGCGCGGCGCTGCTGTGGTGCTGCGAGCCGTCGAGCCCGCTCGGGCAGGCGCAGGCCGGACTGGCGCTGCATGCCAGTGCCGGCAGCACCTGCGTGCTCGACATGGCCTACGAGCCGCTGCGCCTCGAAGGCCGTGCGTCGCTCGATGCCGCGCAGCGCAACTGCATCTGGCAACTCTGGACACCGAACAAGGCCATGGGCCTCACCGGCATCCGCGCCGCCTACGCCATCGCGCCCGAAGACACCGCCGCTGCGCCCCTGATGCAGCGACTCGAACGACTCGCTCCGTCATGGCCGCTCGGCACCCACGGCGTGGCGCTGCTGGAGACCTGGACGGGCGACGAAGCGCAGGCCTGGCTTGCCCAGAGCCTGCAGACCTTGCGCGACTGGAAGGCGCAGCAGCGCGCGCTCTGCGCGTCCCTCGGCTGGCATGGCCTGCCCAGCGACGCCAACTTCTTCTGCGCCCGCACCGACCGGCCGTACCTCCTGCTGGCGGCGGCCCTGCGTGCCGAAGGCATCAAGCTGCGCGACTGTGCTTCCTTCGGCCTGCCGGGGTTCGTGCGACTGGGCGTGCTGCCGCCGCAGAGCCAGCAGGCACTGAAAGAAGTCTGGACGCGCGCCGCTGCCTCGGCCGAACATTGAAGCTCAACATGATCCGCAGGACATCCGCATGCTCTACGCCATCACCACGCTCTTTCTTTGCCAACTGGCCGGCGAGCTGCTCGTGCAGTGGCTGGGCCTGCCGATCCCGGGTCCGCTGATCGGCATGCTGCTGCTCTTCATCGTGCTGCTCGTTCGCGGCGGCGTGCCCGACGCCTTGAGCGAAACCTCGGGCCATCTGCTGCGCAACCTCATGCTGCTATTCATTCCCGCCGTGACCGGGGTCATGCTGCATTTCGAGCGGGTAGGGCGCGAATGGCTTCCGTTCCTGGCGGCCGGCATCGTGGGAGCGGCCTTCACCATGACCGTGACCGCGCTCACCCTGCGCTGGATGATCCGCATCACGGGCAAGGACGCGCAATGAGCCCATCCCCGAAACTCTCCGAAATCTGGGTCTTCCTGGCGCAGTCGCCGCTGCTGTGGCTGTCGCTCACGCTGCTGGCCTACCTGGGCGCGCTGTGGCTGCACAAGCGCAGCGGGGCTAATCCGGCGGTCAATCCGGTGCTGGTCTCGGTGATCGCCATCGTGAGCGTGCTGCTCATCACGCGCACGCCTTACGACACGTACTTCGAAGGCGCCAAGTTCGTGCACTTCCTGATCGGGCCGGCCACCGTGGCGCTTGCGGTTCCGCTTTACGGCCAACTCGCGCGACTGCGGCGCCTGTGGCTGCCGATCGGCGTGGCGCTGTTGGTGGGCTCGATGGCTGCCATCGTGTCGGCCATCGGCATTGCCTGGGCACTGGGCGGATCGCACGAACTGATGATGTCGCTCGCGCCCAAGTCGGCCACCATGCCGATCGCGATGGGCGTGGCCGAGAAGATCGGCGGGCTGCCGTCGCTTGCCGCGGTGGCGGCCGCCGTGGCGGGCATCTCTGGCGCCATCATGGCAACCGGGCTCTTGAACCTGCTGCGCATCGAGGAGCCCGCGGTGCGCGGCTTCTCGGTGGGCTTGGCAGCGCACGGCATCGGCACCGCGCGCGCCATCCAGGTGAACGAAACGGCGGGCGCATTCTCTGCGCTCGCCCTGGGGCTCAACGGTATCGCGACGGCGCTGCTGGTGCCGTTGCTGGTCAGGCTCATGGGCGTTTGACCGCGTTCGCAGCCAATGGCCTCCTGACGCAAAATGGCGGCCACTATTTGCGCTGGAGAGCAAGGCATGGCCCAGTACACCGCAGAAATCCTCTGGCACAGAGGCGAGCAGGACTTCCTCGGCAACACCTACAGCCGAAGGCATTCGATGCGCTTCGACGGCGGCGCGGAAGTGCCCGGCTCCTCGTCGCCGCACGTGGTGCCGCTGCCGTTTTCCGATCCGGCGGCGGTCGATCCCGAAGAGGCTTTCGTCGCTTCGCTGTCGAGCTGCCACATGCTGTGGTTTCTCACCATGGCCATGAAGCGCAAGTTCAACGTCGACCGCTACTTCGACTCGGCGAGCGGCATGATGGAAAAGAACGCCGAAGGCAGGCTCGCGATGACGGTGGTCACGCTCCGGCCCGAAGTCACGTTCTCGGGCGACAACCTGCCCACGCGCGAGCAGATCGAACACATGCACCACCGGGCGCACGAAGAGTGCTTCATTGCAAACTCGGTGAAGACCGAGGTGCGCTGCGAGCCAGTGTTCGCCGCCGCCGACTGAATCGGCGGGCAGCGAACGGCCTCATCGCCGCTGCAGCCGCGGGCTCTTCGCAAACAGTTCGGCCGCCCAATCCACGAACGCCCGCACTTTCGCGCTCAGGTGCCGGTTGGGCGGATAGACCACGTGAATCGGCAGCGGGTCGCGGTGCCACTCGGGCAGCACCTCGATCAGTTCGCCGCTTTCCAGCAGCGGCTCGGCCATGAAGGTGATGCACTGCGAGATGCCGAAGCCGCCGAGCACGGCCGCCATGTGGGCGTTGCTTTCATTCACCGACACGCGGTAGGGGCCGTTGAGCTCGATGGACTCGTCGCCCTTCTTGAACTCGTGCGGATAAACGCGCCGCGTGCTGCCCGAAAAGTAGCTCACCACATGGTGGCGCTTCTCGATGTCGTTGGGATGCTGCGGATGGCCATAGCGCCTGATGTACGCCGGGGACGCCACGGTCACGAAGTGCAGGGTGCCGATGCGCCGGGCCACCAGCGACTGGTCGCTCAGTTCGCCGGCCCGGATCACGCAGTCCACGTTGTCGGTGATGAGGTCGACCGTGCGGTCGCTCACGCCCAGGTCGACCTGGATCTCGGGGTAGCGGTCGCAAAAAGTGGCCAGCGCCGGCAGGATGATGAGCCTCGCCACCGAGGTGCCGACGTCGATGCGCAGCCGCCCCGTGGGGTTCGCCTGCGCATTGGTCATGCTGGACTCGATGTCGTCGAAGTCGTTTAAGAGGCGCGCCGCGCGTTCGTAGTAGGCGGCACCGTCGGGCGTTACGGTCACGCGCCGCGTGGTGCGGTTGAGCAGCTTTACCCGCAGGCGCGATTCCAGCGCCTGGATCTGCTTGGTGACCGTTCCCTTGGGCAGGGCGAGCGAGTCCGCCGCCCGGGTGAACGTGCCTGCTTCCACGACGCGGACAAAGATCCGCATTGCCTGGATTTGATCCATTGATGACTGTTCCTGGGAGCCCGGCCATGCCGGGAGGACGCGGATTCTCACACAAGGTGACAATCCCACAGCGTTTCCCGGATTGTTAGCCGTTTGGAAACAGAGTAGGGGCAGGTTGCCTGTTTAACCCCACACTGGCCGCCTTATATTTCGACTATCGCCAATCCTCCTGAGGTTGCCTCCATGTCACCCCGTCCGTCGTCCCGCTCTGCCGAAGCCGCTGCTCTCGCCGCGGCAGAAGGCGTGGAAGCTGATCTTTCGATCGAGCTGCCCGGCCGCGACCCCGTGGGCGCACGGGTGTATGGGCAGCGCCCCCGGGGCGAAACCGTGCCGCTGGTGCTGCACTTCCATGGCGGCACCTTTGTCTGCGGCAACCTGGACAACGGTCGCAATGTGGCCCGGCTCCTGGCCGGCGCGGGCGCGGTGGTGGTGTCGGTGGCTTATCCGCTGGCGCCCGAATCGCCATTCCCCGAGCCCATCGAGGTGGGCTATGCCGCGCTCGAGTGGCTCTACAAGCAGCGCGTGAAGCTCGGCGGCAAAGGCGCCCAGGTGTACCTGGCCGGCGAGGAAGCCGGCGGCAACCTGGCGGCCGGCGTGGCGCTGATCGCCCGCGACCGGGCGCATCCGCCGCTGGCGGGGCAAATCCTGCTGTCGCCCATGCTCGATCCGTGCGCGGGCACAGCGTCGCTGCGCAAGGCCACCAACGACGAGGCTGAATGCCGCTGGGCCAAGGGCTGGGAAAAGTACTTGAGCTGCCCGTCCAACGCCATGCACCCCTATGCGGTGCCGAGCGGATCGCTCCGGCTGTCTTCCCTGGCGCCCGCCCTGGTGCTGGTGGGGGCCGACGATGCGATGCGCGACGAGGCGATGACTTTTGCGGGGCGCCTGCGTGCGGCCGGCATCGACGTCACGAGCAGCGTGCTGCCTGGCGCCGCGAATTGGCCCAAGGCCCTGTACGACCCCGAGCCCTCGGGCTGCAAGGCGTGCGAGGCCAGCGTGCAGCAGCATTTCCGCGAATTTTTCAGTGCCACCACGCCGCCTCCCGTAGCGCCCAAGCCCAGCTAGGTGGTCCGGTCGCGGCAGCCTGGCTGACGACGCGACGCCACCCCTCGGCCCACCGGTAACCCCGGTCATTTTCGAGTTCCGCCTCCTGGTGCCACAAGCACCGGGATGGCCTGTTGCATCCCAAAACGTCATCGAGAAGGACGAATCATCATGTCGAACAACAATCAAAAACTGTCTTCCGCCGCCCGCAAGGGACTGTGGCCCGCCGTGACCGGCCTCACCGCTGTGCTGGCAGTGGCCGCCGCGGTGCTGGGCATGCACAGCTTCAAGGCCGAGGCCACCGCGCCCGCCGCGGCGCAGCAGGGCACGCCGGTTTCGGTGGCGACGGTGGCGTCGAGCGAAATCAATGCCTGGGACGAGTTCTCCGGCCGGCTCGAGGCGGTGCAGCGCGTGGATGTGCGCTCCCGTGTGGCAGGTGCCGTGCAGGCAGTGCACTTTCGCGAAGGCGCGCTGGTGAAGCAGGGCGATCTGCTGATCACCATCGACCCTGCGCCGTACGCGGCCGAAGTGGAGCGCGCCGAAGCGCAGGTGGCATCGGCCCAGGCCCGTCAGGCATTCAGCCGCAGCGAGCAGGAGCGTGCCAAGCGCCTGTGGGACCAGCAGGCCATTGCCCAGCGCGAATATGACGAACGCGTGAACGCCAGCCGCGAGGCCGACGCCAACCTGCGCGCTTCGCAAGCCTCGCTGCAATCGGCGCGCCTGAACCTCGGCTACACGCAGGTGCGTGCACCCGTATCGGGCCGCATCGGCAAGCTTGAAGTGACCGTGGGCAACCTGGTGGCCGCTGGTCCCGGCGCGCCGGTGCTGACCACGCTGGTGTCGGTGAGCCCGATCTATGCGAGCTTCGATGCCGATGAGCAGGTGATCACGCGGGCACTGAAAGACCTGCCGAGCGGCGCCAGCGCACGCGGCCAGATCGAGAGCATTCCAGTGCAGATGGGTACCTCGGGCTTCGAAGGCACACCTTTCGTCGGCAAGCTGCAGCTGATCGACAACCAGGTCGACGCCCGCAGCGGCACGGTGCGCGTGCGTGCCTCCTTCGACAACAAGGATGGCGCGCTCATCCCCGGCCAGTTCGCCCGCATCCGCATGGGCCAGGCACGCAGCGACTCCGCGCTGCTGGTGAGCGAACGCGCCATCGGTACCGACCAGAACAAGAAGTTCGTGCTGGTGGTGGGCGAGGACAACAAGGCGATGTACCGCGAAGTGACGCTCGGCGCGTCGATCAACGGCCTGCGCGTCGTGAGCAAGGGCCTGAAGGCCGGCGATCGCGTGGTCGTCAACGGCCTGCAGCACATCCGCCCCGGCGCGCTGGTGGTCCCGCAGACCGTGACGATGGACGCCAAGGCCGACACCAAGCAACAACAACCGGAACGCGTCGCGGAAGCCGCGAAGTCCTGAACTCGGAGGGGAGCGCGTTTGCGCTCGCCGGAGAAACAACATGAATCTCTCTAAATTCTTCATCGACCGGCCGATCTTTGCCGGCGTGCTGTCGCTATTGATATTGATAGCCGGCCTCATCGCTTTGCGCGGACTGCCGATCTCCGAATACCCGGAAGTCGCACCGCCCTCCGTGGTCGTGCGCGCCCAGTATCCAGGCGCCAACCCGAAGGTGATTGCCGAAACCGTTGCCACGCCGCTCGAAGAGCAGATCAACGGCGTCGAAGGCATGCTTTATATGGGCAGCCAGGCGACCACCGACGGCGTGCTCACGCTCACCGTCACCTTCCGCCTCGGCACCGATCCCGACAAGGCCCAGCAGCTCGTGCAGAACCGCGTCTCGCAAGCCGAGCCGCGCCTGCCAGAGGAAGTGCGCCGCCTCGGCATCACGACCGTCAAGAGCGCGCCCGACCTGACGATGGTGGTCCACCTCGTTTCGCCGAACGACCGCTACGACATCAATTACCTGCGCAACTACGCGGTGCTGAATGTGAAGGACCCGCTCGCGCGCATCGAAGGCGTGGGCCAGGTGCAGATCTTCGGCGGCGGCGATTATTCGATGCGCGTCTGGCTGGACCCGCAGAAGGTCGCGCAGCGCGGCCTCTCGGCCAGTGACGTGGTGGCCGCGATCCGCGGCCAGAACGTGCAGGCCGCGGCCGGCGTGGTCGGCGCTTCGCCGGGCCTCTCGGGCGTGGACATGCAGCTCTCGATCAATGCGCAAGGGCGCCTGCAGAGCGAAGAAGAGTTCGGCGACATCATCGTCAAGAGCGGCACCGACGGCGCCGTGACCCGCTTGCGCGACATCGGCCGCCTGGAAATGGGCGCCGCCGACTATTCGCTGCGTTCGCTTCTGAACAACGACCCGGCCGTCGGCATGGGCGTGTTCCAGGCACCGGGCTCCAATGCGCTCGACATCTCGTCCAACGTTCGCAAGACGATGGCCGAGCTCAACAAGAACATGCCGGAAGGGCTGGAATACCGCATTGCCTACGACCCGACGCAGTTCGTGCGCGCGTCCATCGAATCGGTGATCCACACGCTGCTCGAAGCCATCATGCTGGTGGTGCTGGTCGTGATTTTGTTCCTGCAGACCTGGCGCGCTTCGATCATTCCTTTGCTGGCCGTGCCGGTGTCGGTGATCGGTACCTTCGCGGTGTTGCACGTGCTCGGTTTCTCGATCAACGCGCTGAGCTTGTTCGGGCTGGTGCTGGCCATCGGTATCGTGGTGGACGACGCCATCGTGGTGGTGGAAAACGTCGAGCGCAACATCGAAGCTGGATTGACGCCGCGCGAAGCCACTTACCGCGCGATGCGCGAAGTGTCCGGGCCCATCATCGCGATTGCGCTGGTGCTGGTGGCCGTGTTCGTTCCGCTGGCTTTCATCAGCGGCCTCACGGGCCAGTTCTATCGCCAGTTCGCGGTGACGATTGCGATCTCGACGGTGATCTCGGCCATCAACTCGCTCACGCTGTCGCCCGCGCTCGCCGCCTTACTGCTGCGCAGCCACGATGCTCCCAAGGACGCTCTGACACGCGGCATGGACAAGGCCTTCGGCTGGCTGTTCCGCGGCTTCAACAGGCTCTTCAGCCGTGGCTCGGAAGCCTACAGCGGCGGCGTCAAGAGCGTGATCTCGCGCAAGACGCTGATGCTGGTGATCTACCTCGCGCTGATCGGCGTGACCTTCGGTCTCTTCAAGGCAGTGCCCAGCGGCTTTGTTCCGGCGCAGGACAAGCAATACCTGATCGGTTTTGCCCAGCTGCCCGACGGCGCCACGCTCGACCGCACCGATAACGTGATCCAGCGCATGGGCGAGATCATGAAGAAGAACCCGAACGTGGAAGACGCCATCGCCTTCCCGGGCCTGTCGATCAACGGTTTCACCAACAGCTCGAACTCGGGCATCGTGTTTGCCACGCTCAAGCCCTTCGACCAGCGCAAGCGCGCCGACCAGAGCGGCGGTGCGGTGGCCGGCCAGCTCAACGGTGCCTTCGCCAGCATCCAGGACGCGTTCATCGTGATGTTCCCGCCGCCGCCGGTGGCGGGGTTGGGCACCACGGGCGGCTTCAAGCTGCAGATCGAAGATCGCGCCTCGGTCGGCTACGACCAGATGGATGCGGCGGTGAAGGCCTTCATGGCCAAGGCCTATGCAGCGCCGGAGCTCACGGGCATGTTCACGAGCTGGCAGGTCAACGTGCCGCAGCTGTATGCGGATATCGACCGCACCAAGGCCCGCCAGCTCGGCGTGCCGGTGACGGACATCTTCGACACCATGCAGATCTACCTCGGCAGCCTGTATGCGAACGACTTCAACAAGTTTGGCCGCACGTACAGCGTGCGTGTGCAGGCCGACGCGCCTTACCGCGCCCGTGCCGAAGACGTGGGCATGTTGAAGGTGCGCTCGACCACGGGCGAGATGGTGCCGCTGTCGGCGCTGATGAAGGTGAATTCGACCTTCGGCCCGGAACGCGCCATGCGCTACAACGGCTATCTTGCAGCCGACATCAACGGTGGCCCGGCTCCGGGCTATTCGTCGGGCCAGGCGCAGGACGCGATCACCAAGATCGCGGCCGAGACGCTGCCCAAGGGCGTGAGCTTCGAGTGGACCGAGCTGACCTACCAGGAAATCCTGGCCGGCAACTCCGCCTTCCTGGTGTTCCCGCTGGCCATCCTTCTGGTGTTCCTGGTGCTGGCCGCGCAGTATGAAAGCCTGACGCTGCCGATTGCCATCATCCTGATCGTGCCCATGGGCATCCTGGCCGCAATGACGGGCGTATGGATATCGGGGGGTGACAACAACGTCTTCACGCAGATCGGGTTGATCGTGCTGGTGGGGCTGAGTGCGAAGAACGCGATCCTGATCGTGGAGTTTGCACGGGAGCTCGAGTTTGCCGGACGCACGCCCATCCAGGCTGCGATCGAAGCCAGCCGCCTGCGTTTGCGCCCGATTCTCATGACCTCGCTGGCCTTCGTGATGGGTGTGCTGCCCCTCGTGCTGTCGACCGGCGCGGGCTCGGAGATGCGCAAGGCCATGGGCGTGGCGGTGTTCGCAGGGATGATCGGCGTGACGGCCTTCGGCCTGTTCCTGACGCCGGTGTTCTATGTGCTGATGCGCCGCCTTGCGGGCAACCGTCCGCTCAAGCTGCACGGCGACGTGCCGCACGGGGAAGACTTCGTTTCGGCGGCGCATCCGGCTGCGCCGTCCCACGGAGGTTCCGGCGGTGGCGGGCTGCACCCGCTGCCGGCTGCGCCGCGTCCTTCGCACGGCTCGCATGACTGATCGAGAAGAAAGCTCATCATGAAATTCTCAGTACAACCTTGGGTCAAGCCACTTCGCACCGCCTTGCTGCCGCTGGTGGCGGCCCTGGCATTGGCCGGCTGCGCGAGCGTTCCCTCCGGCGTGCCGGAGATCCAGACCACCGCCCAGTTCAAGGAACAGGGCGCCGCGCCACCGGCCGGCTGGACGCGCGCCGTGCCTTCCGAGGCGCAGGCTCGCGGCGCCTGGTGGCTGGCATTCAATGACCCGGTGCTCAACACGCTGGTCGAGAAGGCCGACGTCAACAACAACAACATCCAGGCCGCCGCGGCTCGGCTCGCGGAAGCCCGCGCCCTGGCACGCAGCGCCAACGCCGACCGCATGCCGCAGATCGGCCTGAGCGGCGGTGCCAACCGCGGCGCGGGGCTCGACAAGGCCACGGCCAGCACCCGGCCGGCCACCATGACCAACATTGGGGCCACGTTCTCGTACGAGCTCGACCTGTTCGGCCGGCTCTCGGGCGCGAGCAATGCGGCCAAGCTCGATGCGGCAAGCCGCGAAGCGCTGCTGCAAAGCACGCGCCTCGCGGTGCAGGCCGAGGTGGCCCAGACCTATCTGCAACTGCGTGCGCTCGACGCCGAGCGCGCGCTGGTGCGCGAGCAGGTCGAGGCCTACCGCGACACGCTACGCCTGACGCAGCGCAGGCAGCAGGCCGGCGACATCGCCGAGCTCGACGTGGCGCGCGTGCAGACCGAGGTGTCGTCCACCGAGTCGGACGCGCTCGCGCTCGACCGGCAGCGTGCTCAGGTAGAGCATGCGCTCGCGGTGCTGGTGGGCGATTCGGCCTCCAGCTTCGGCCTGCGGACCGACGAATGGGCCACGGCGCTGCCATCCGTTCCGCCCGGTGTGCCGGCCACGGTGCTCACGCGCCGCCCGGACGTCTCGTCCGCGCAGAACGCCGTGCTTGCAGCGCAGGCGCGCGTGGGCGTGGCGCAGGCGGCATGGTTCCCGGACATCTCGCTGACCGGCGCCGCCGGCTATGCATCTCCGGAGATCGGCGACCTGTTCAAGTGGTCGGCCCGTTCATGGGGCGTGGGCGCGCTGCTCTCGCTGCCGATTTTCGACGGCGGCCGCCGCGAAGCCGGCGTGCAGGGCGCCAATGCGCAGCTCGACGGCGCGCTCGCGAACTATCGCAACCAGGTGCTGGTGGCGTTTCAGGAGGTTGAAGACCAACTGTCCGCCATCCGCATCCTGCAGGAGCAGTCGACCGTGCAGGCCCAGGCCGTCACGTCGGCCCAGCGCGCGACCAGTTTGTCCGACACGCGCTACCGCAATGGCTACATCAGCCAGCTCGACCTGCTCGATGCACGTCGCAGCGAATTGCGCAACCGGCGCCAGGCGCTGCAGGTGAAGTCGGCGCAGTACCAGGCGGCCGTGGGGCTGATCCGCGCCATCGGCGGCGGCTGGGAAGTGCCGCCCGCTACGGCGCAGGCTCAGCCCGGCGGGGCTGCCGCGCTGCAGACCGCGGCACGCTGAACACCAAAGGGGCGCAAGCCCCTTTTTCTTTGCCGCTTCCGCTTCGGAAACGGCATGCGGCGGCAACGACAATAGCCGCATGACAACCCGATGCGTGATGGTTCTGGGCACGACCAGTGGCGCCGGCAAGAGCTGGCTGGTCACGGCGCTGTGCCGCTGGTATGCGCGGCAGGGCCTCAAGGTGGCGCCTTTCAAGGCGCAGAACATGAGCAACAACGCCCGCGTGGTGGATGGCGGCGAGATCGGCAGCGCGCAGTATTTCCAGGCGCTGGCCGCGCGTGCCGTGCCCGACGTGCGCATGAACCCGCTGCTGCTCAAGCCCGAGCGCGACACTCACAGCCAGGTGGTGCTCATGGGGCAGGTGAGCGCCGAACTGACGGCCATGCCTTGGCGCGGGCGCAGCGAGCGCGTCTGGCCGCAAATCGCAGAGGCATTCGATTCGCTGCGCGCCGAGAACGACGTGGTGGTGATCGAGGGGGCGGGCTCGCCGGCCGAGATCAACCTGATGGCGAGCGACATCGTCAACCTGCGCGTGGCCCGCCATGCGGGTGCCCGCTGCCTGCTGGTGACAGACATCGACCGCGGCGGCGCCTTCGCGCATCTCTACGGCACCTGGGCATTGATGCCCGAGAGTGATCGCGCATTGCTGCGCGGCTTCGTGCTCAACAAGTTTCGCGGCGATGCCTCGCTGCTGGCCCCGGCCCCGCAGCAGCTGCAGGCGCTGACCGGTATCGCCACCGTTGCGACGCTGCCGATGTGGTGGCAGCACGGCTTGCCCGAGGAAGACGGCGTGTTCGACGATCGAAGCCGTGCGAGCGGCGCCGTCACGCGCACGGTGGCCGTCGTGGCGTACCCGCGCATCAGCAATCTCGACGAGTTCCAGCCGCTCAAGAACGTGCCCGGCGTGCGCCTGGTCTGGGCGCGCACGCCGGCGGACGTGGCCGGCGCGGACTGGATCGTGCTGCCAGGCTCCAAGCACACCAGCGGCGATCTCGCGTGGCTGCGCGCGCAGGGGCTGGACCGCGCCATCGCCGCGCACGCGGCGGCCGGTGGCGCCGTGCTGGGCGTCTGCGGTGGCTTGCAGATGCTGGGCGAGGCGCTGGTCGACCCGCACGGCATCGACGGCAACGCGCCCGGCCTCGGCCTGCTGCCGCTGGTGACCGTGTTCGAGCCCGAGAAGACCGTGCGCCACCGGTCCGCTGTCTTCGGCGAGTTGAGTGGCACATGGGCTTCGCTTTCGAACGTGCCGGTGGCCGGCTACGAGATTCACCATGGCCACACCGCGACCCACCCGCAGATGGCGCAAGACGGCCATGCCGTGATGCCCGAGGGGCTGGCCTGGCAGAACGCGCGCGGCAATGTGCTGGGCCTTTACCTGCACGGCCTGTTCGAGGATGCGGCCGCGCTGCACGCGCTCTTCGGCGCGGCGACACCCACGCTCGATGCCACCTTCGACGGTTTGGCCGATTTCATAGACACCCACTTCGAGCCCGGCGTATTGCAGGGCCTGATCGCATGACCGACAACAACCCCACCATCCCTTCCATCGCCGACATTCACGACGACGTCCTTGCGGCGCGTCTGCAAAGCGCGATCGACAACAAGACCAAGCCGCTCGGCGCGCTGGGCCGGCTCGAGAGCCTGGCCTTGCGGCTCGGCCTGATCCTTGGCAGCGAAACGCCGGCGCTCGAAGCGCCGCAGATGCTGGTCTGCGCGGGCGACCACGGGCTGGTGGCGCGCGGTGTCTCGGCATTTCCGAGCGACGTGACCTGGCAGATGGTCGAGAACTTCCTGGCCGGCGGCGCGGCCGTGAGCGTGCTGGCGCGCCAGCATGGGCTGGCGCTGACGGTGGTCGACTGCGGCGTGCGGCGCGACTTCCAGGCGCGCCCGGGCCTGGTGTCGCGGCGGATAGCCGCCGGTACGGCCGATGCATCGGCGGGCCCTGCAATGTCGGCGGCGCAATGCGCCGAGGCCGTCGCCAACGGCCGCGACGTGGTGCACCTGCTGCCCGGCAACGCCTTGCTGCTGGGCGAGATGGGCATCGGCAACAGCTCGGCGGCGGCGATGCTGCTCGCGCGGCTGGCGGGGCTCGATATCGATGCCTGCACCGGCTCCGGCACCGGGCTCGACGCCGCGGGACTCGCGCGCAAGCGCACGGTGCTGCGCGAAGTGCTGGCGCTGCATGCATCGGCGGTTTCGCCGTTGGATGCACTGGCTGCATTCGGCGGCTTCGAAATCGCCACCCTGGTCGGCGCGGTGCTGCAGGCGGCGCAGGAGCGCCGGGTGATCGTGGTCGACGGCTTCATCGCGAGTGCCGCGGTGCTGGTCGCACAGGCACTGCAGCCGCATGTGGTGCAGCGCTGCGTGGCGGCGCACAGCTCGGCGGAACCCGGGCATGCGCTGTTGCTGAAGCACCTCGGGCTGGAGCCCTTGCTGAGCCTGGACCTGCGCCTGGGCGAAGGCTCGGGCGGGGCGCTGGCCTGGCCGCTGCTCGAATCGGCCTGCCGCATCCTGCGCGAAATGGCGAGCTTCGAGGCGGCGGGCGTGTCGCGCAAGGACGCCTGAACTCGATGAACGGTGTTCGCCACTATCTGCTGGCCCTGCAATTCTTCACGCGCGTGCCGGTCACCGGCCGGCTTGCCGGATGGGTCGGGTTCAGTCCGAAGATGCTGCGTGCAAGCGCGGCGCATTTTCCCGGCGTCGGCTGGCTGGTGGGGGGCGTTGGCGCGGCCGTTTTCGTGCTCGCATTGCAGGGCTTGCCGGGCATGGCCGGTGCACTGGCCGCCGCGCTGCTGAGCATGGCCGCGACGGTGCTGCTCACCGGTGCATTTCATGAAGACGGGCTCGCCGACGTGGCCGACGGGCTGGGCGGAGCATCCGACCGGAGCCGCGCGCTCGAGATCATGAAGGATTCGCGCATCGGTGCCTTCGGCGCCATTGCGCTGGTGCTGGCACTCGGGCTCAAGGCCGCGCTGCTCGCGTCGATGGCGGGGCAGGGCGCGCTGGCGCTGGCAGCTGCCATCGCCAGCGCGCATGTGCTTTCGCGGCTGGCGCCGCTGTTCCTGATTCGCTGGTTGCCCTACGTGGGAGATGCCGGCGCGAGCAAGGCCAAGCCGCTGGCCGATGCAATCGGCGGTGGTGCCTTGCTGGTCGGCGTACTCTGGTCGATGCCTGCCGCCGGGCTGGTGCTGCTGACGCAAGGCCCTGCGAGAACGCTCGCCACGGCAGTGGCATGCGCTCTTGCGGCGCTGGTCATGGCGCGCATGTTCCGGCGCCGGCTGCAGGGGTTCACCGGCGACGGGCTCGGTGCGACGCAGCAGGTGTGCGAGCTTGCCATCTATCTTGCGCTGGCTTGGCAGGCATGAAGCTGTGGCTGGTGCGCCATGCGCAGACCGACGCCGCGCCGGGGCTCTGCTACGGTGCGACGGATGTGGGCGTGCCGGCCGAGGCGACGCTGGCGGTTGCAAACGCGGTGGTGGCCCGCCTGCCGGCGGGCGCCGCGCTGGCCCATTCGCCCTTGCGGCGTTGTGCCGAACTGGCACTGGCCATCGGCACGCTGCGCCCCGATCTCGTGGTGCGGGCCGACGCGCGCCTGGCCGAGATGGATTTCGGCGCCTGGGAAGGCCGGCCCTGGTCGTCGATCGCTCGCACCGAGTTCGACGCGTGGACCTGCAATTTCGCCGAGGGGCTTCCAGGCGGCCACGGCGAAAGCACGGCCGGCTTTCTGCAACGCACGGGCGCTGCCTTCGACGATTGGCGCGTGTCGGGGCAAGACGCGGTGTGGGTCACGCATGCGGGCGTGATGCGCGCAGTGCAACTGCTGCACCGTGGCGTGCGGCGCGTCGACAACGCCACGCAATGGCCGTCGGAGCCCATTGACTACGGGGCGTGCCAGCTGATCGAATGCGGCTGATGGAAAGCGACAAGGCGGCCTGCCGCCGTCACCGCGATGCCGAACCCCTCCACGAACGAACGCCTGTACGTACGCCTCGACGGCGACCCCTTGCACGGGCCGGAGGCCGACATGCCTGCGGGCACGTTGTGCGCCTTTCCGGTTGCAGCGCCGCTGCGGGCCCATGTCGCACACATTCTTCTCTACAGGGAAGCGCTGCCCGAAGGCCATGAGGTTGTCGAGCGCGTGCTGCCCGACGGGGCGGTGCGCCTGGTCTTCAATCTGGGCGATGCGCCGTCGGCGGGCGAAAGCGCCGGGCAACCTGTCGAGGCCCTGGGTGCTTCCGCAGCTCCGGTCCTGGTGCGCCTCCGCCGGAAGATGGAAGGACTGTCGGTAACCCTGCGCCCCGGTGCGGCCGCGGCCCTGCTGGGAATGCCGGCCAGCGAGATCGCCGGCACCGCTGTGCACCTGGACGAACTGTGGCACGGCCGTGGTGCTGAACTGCTGGAGCGCATGGCTGGGCAGCCGGACGACGCCTCGCGCGTGTCGGTGCTCTGCGCCGCACTGCAGCGGCAACTGGCCGATGGCGATGCCACCGTTCACCCGGCCGCGATGCGTGCGGCGCAACTCATCGTGGCGTCGGGGGGGGCGGCGTCCGCTGCGCGAGGTGGCGGCGGCCGTCGGACTCGGCGAGCGGCGGCTGCAGCAGGTCTTTCGGCAGCAGGTGGGGTTGTCGCCCCGTGCCTGGGGCCGGCTCGCGCGATTGCATGCCTGCGTGCGCGCCTTGCGCCTGCAGCGCGCGCCCGCCTGGGCAAGCCTTGCGCTGGACGGTGGTTTCTATGACCAATCGCACCTGGTCAATGAGTTCCAGGCGCTCTGCGGCCTCACGCCGACGGAGTTTCTGGGCCGCGCGATTTCGGGTTCTTCCAAGACGGCGGGTTGAAGCGGCCTTACCGTCGTCGTTTCGAACCCGGAACGAAAGGAGAAAACTGATGCATGCAGAAAGAGAAAGCAATGACCGGCCGTTGAAAGGCCGTGTGGCCGTGGTGACCGGAGCGAGCCGCGGCGCCGGCCGCGGCATCGCGGTAGAACTGGGCGCCGCGGGCGCCACCGTGTATGTCACCGGGCGGAGCACGCGGGAGCAGCCGGCGACCACCTATGGCCAGTTGCTCGCCCTCTCGGAGCTCGAAGTCCTGCCGGGCAGCATCGACGAAACGGCCGACGAAGTCACCCGCCTCGGCGGACGCGGCATGGCAATGCGTTGCGACCACACGCAGGAAGACCAGGTGAAGCAGCTCTTTGCACAGGTGCAGCGCGAGCAAGGCCGTATTGATCTGCTCGTCAACAACGCCTGGGGCGGCCACGAGACTTTCACCGGCGTGTTCGAGGCTCCGTTCTGGGAGCATCCGCTTTCCAACTGGGATTCGATGTTCGACCGTGGCGTGCGCAACCACCTGCTGGCCAGCCGGTGCGCCGCGCCGATCATGGTGGCGCAGCAGGGTGGGCTCATCGTGACCACCACCTTCTGGGACCGCGGCAACTACCTGCGCGGAAATTTGTTCTACGACCTCGCCAAGTCCGCCATGACGCGGCTGGCCTTCGGCATGGCGCAGGAGCTGCGTCCGCATGGCGTCGCTTCGCTGGCCGTGTCTCCGGGCTGGATGCGAACCGAGTTCGTGCTGGCCGGCCACAAGACCGACGAGGCGCACTGGCACGAGCGCCCCGCGCTGGCGCGAACCGAATCGCCGCGCTATCTCGGCCGCGCAGTCGCTGCGCTGGCGGGCGATTCGCGGGTGCTGGAGAAGAGCGGCGGCGTGCATCGCGTGGCCGACCTCGCGCGCGAGTACGGCTTTACCGACATCGACGGCCGGCAGGTCGAGGCGTTCGAGATGTAGCCGGAGAGCCGGCGAGGTTCAGGCCGACTTGGGCCGCGGCGTCTTCGGCTTGTAGTCGCAGTAGGGCGCCACTGCGCATTCCCAGCACTTCGGCGTGCGCGCCACGCAGATGTAGCGCCCATGCAGGATGAGCCAGTGGTGCGCATGCAGGCGAAACTCGAAAGGCACCCGCTTCTCGAGCTTGAGTTCCACTTCGAGCGGCGTCTTGCCCGGCGCGAGTCCGGTGCGGTTGCCGACGCGGAAGATGTGCGTGTCGACCGCGATGGTGGCCTCGCCGAACGCCACGTTGAGCACCACGTTGGCGGTCTTGCGGCCGACCCCCGGCAGCGCCTCCAGTTCGGCGCGCGTGCGCGGCACTTCGCCGCCGTGCAGTTCCACCAGCATGCGGCAGGTTTCGATCAGGTGCTTGGCCTTGCTGCGATAGAGCCCGATGGTCTTGATGTATTCCTCCAGGCCTTCCACCCCCAGCCGGAGGATCGCCTGCGGTGTGTTCGCCACCGGAAAAAGCTTGCGCGTGGCCTTGTTCACGCCCACGTCGGTGGCCTGCGCCGAGAGCAGCACGGCGGCCAGCAGCTCGAAGGGCGTGGCGTATTCGAGCTCGGTTTCAGGGGTGGGATTGGCCGCCTGCAGGGTGGCGAAGAAGAGGGGAATGTTGTCTTTTTTCATGGGGTCGAGGAAACGCGGCGCTCGTCAGCCATGCCAAGCACGGCGGCGATAGACGCAATATATCGTTGAAAGGCGATAGCCTTACGCAGCTTTATTGCCCGCGGCTTTCGCGACAATGGCGTCCAGAAAGTGAGACCTCCCATGCAATTCGCTTCCCGCCTCGACAACGTCGAAACCTCCGCCATCCGCGAACTCTTCAAGCTCCTGGGCAAGCCCGGCATCATCAGCTTTGCGGGCGGCTTCCCCGACAGCGCCATGTTCGACGTCGAGGGCCTGAAGGAGGCGAGCAACAAGGCACTGACCGAAGAACCCGGCGGCGCGCTGCAATACGGCGCCACCGAAGGCTACGAGCCGCTGCGCACGCAGCTTTCTGCCTTCATGAAGACCAAGGGCGTCGACGTGGACCCTAGCGGCCTGATCGTCACCACCGGCAGCCAGCAGGCGCTCGACCTGCTGGGCAAGACCATGATTTCGCCCGGCGACAAGGTGATCGTCGAAGGCCCGACCTTCCTGGCGACCATCCAGTGCTTTCGCCTGTATGGCGCGCAGCTCATCAGCGCGCCCATCGACGCCAACGGCGTGAAGACCGACGAGCTCGAAAAACTCATTGCCGAGCACAAGCCCAAGTTCGTCTACCTGATTCCCACCTTCGGCAACCCGAGCGGCGCCATGCTGAGCCTGGAACGCCGCAAGAAGGTGCTCGAGCTGGCCGTCAAGTACCAGACGCTGATCGTCGAAGACGACCCGTACGGCGATCTCTTCTTCGGCGAAGCACCGCCGCCTTCGATCCTGGCGCTCAGCAAGGACGTTCCGGGCAGCCGCGAGCTGCTGGCGCACTGCGGCAGCCTGAGCAAGGTGCTGAGCCCGGGTCTGCGCATCGGCTGGATGATTGCGCCCGCCGAGTTGCTGGCCAAGGCCACGATGTGCAAGCAGTTCAGCGATGCGCACACCAGCACCTTTGCCCAGGCCACCGCCGCGCAATACCTCAAGAGCGGCCGCATGCCCGCCACGCTCGCGCATGTGCGCGAGGTGTACGGCCAGCGGGCGCAGGCCATGGGCGCGGCGCTGAAGCGCGAACTGGGCGATGCGGTGAGCTTCACGCAGCCGCAGGGCGGCTTGTTCTTCTGGGCCCGGCTTACGGGGGCCAACGGCAAGCTGGCCGATGCGAGCGAACTGGCGAAGCGCGCCATCGAGCAACTCGTGGCTTTCGTGCCCGGGGCGCCGTTCTATGCGGAAAAGCCCGATATGGCGACGCTGCGGTTGAGCTTTGCGACGGCCGACGTGGCAAAGATCGAAGAAGGCGTGAAGCGCCTCGGCCAGGCCCTGTAGATCGTCAGGGCGAGCGATGCAGGCGGGGCGCCGCCAGCAGCGCGAGGTTGTCCGCAATGGCCGCATCCACGTTGGGATAGCGGCCTTTCATTTTCGATAGCGTCATGATGGTCTGAAGCGCCTTCAGGTCTTTGACCGAGGGCGCAACCTTGATCTGCGCGATGGCCGCCGATGCATTGCCACCGTTGACCAATGCCATTACCTTGCTTGCCCAGTCGTTTGCGCGCGCCATGTCTTCACCTGCTTTCAATTGAACCGCCGACTGTACACAGGACGGCCAGGCGGCATTGGTTACCATCACCCATGAGAAAAACCTTTCAGCTTCAGGTCGAGGGCAAGCACCCCGACCGTCTCCTCGAAGCCATCAAGCACGAGATCCGCAAGTACATCAAGCGCGAGCGGCGCCGCGTCCTGCCCGAAGGCAGCGACTTCTGGGACTTCGACTGCAAGTTCGGCACCTCGGCGGAAACCGCCGAAACCGTGCACCTGTCGGCCATCACGGGCCTGATCGACGGCGTCGTCAAGGACGCCGGCAAGCAGTTCTATGTCGAGATCCTGGCCAAGCCCGGCAAGCGCACACCGCGTCCGGCCGGGGAGCGGGCGGAAGAACCGCCCGAAGAAATCTAGCCTCTTCTCAAATCAGCGCCTGCGCGAGTTGCAGCCCGTAGCGCTGCTCCGCGTCCTGCAGGGCACGCGCGATCGACGGGTGCAGCCGCACCCCGTTCTTCGATTGCGCGTCCCGACGCTTCAAACCACCTTCGCCCGGCAGCCGCACCGGCTTTGCGGGGTCGATCGGCATGTTGTTGCGGCACTGCTCGGCCACGTGGTCCATCTGGCGCAGGAATGCTTCCTTGCCGCCGAACGCATTCAGGTCGTGTAGCGTGACGTGCACCGTCGCGCCCCAGCCCTCGGACGGATCGGCCCGGCCGTGGCCCGCGAGGCCGGCTGTCAGCGTCTCCACCAGCAGCGCCATTCCGTAGCCCTTGTGCCCATGGCTCAGGCCCCCGACCGGAAGCAGCGTGCCGGGCGGCTGGTCGAACAGCACCTGCGGGTTGTTGGTCGGCTTGCCGGTGGCGTCGATCAGCCATTCCTCGGCAAAGGTCTCGCCGGCCGCGCGCTTGCGGTTGCTCATGCCGTTGGTGGTGATGGAAGCCGAGATGTCGACCATCACGCCACCCTGCGACAGCGGAAAACCCATGGCCAGCGGATTGGGCGTGAACACCGCCTGCGTGCCGCCGAAGGGCGCGACGCTGGCCGTGTTGGGGTCGGAGCACGCCAGCAGCATCAGCATGTCTTCCTGCAGCGCACGCAGCATGTAGACCGCGAGACAGGCGATGTGGTGGCTGCGGCGGATCACGAGCGATGCGGTGCCGAGCTCGCGGGCGCGCGGCAGCAGCAGGTCAAGGCCCTGATCCATGAGCCAGGGGCCGGGCAGGCGCTTGCCGTCCCACAACACTGCCGCCGGGCGGTCCGACAGCACCTCGGGCGTACCGTCGCGCGTCATGCCGCCAGATTCGATTTCCTTCACATAGCCGGCCAGCAGGGCGAGGCCGTGCGTGTCGTGGCCCAGTAGATCGCCTTCGACCAGCGTGCGGGCGACGCTGTCGGCCATCGATGCAGCGAGGCCGGCCTTCTGCAGCAAGGCGCTGCCGTAGTCCCTGAGTGCATCTGCGCTGTAGAGCGGAGCGGTGTCGTCGTTCATTTCAGAATCTCCAGCAAGCGGTCGAGGCCGCCTTCGTTGATGGCCACCATGGCCTGCTCGCGCACCTTCGGCTTGGCGTGATACGCCACCGAGAGGCCGGCTTCGCCCATCATCGGCAGGTCGTTGGCGCCGTCGCCCACGGCAATGGCCTCTTGCGGCGAAATGCCCATGAGCGATGCGACTTCGAGCAGCGTGCGGCGCTTTTCGGCGCCGTCGCAGATATCCCCCCAGCTTTGCTGTACCACCTGGCCCGTGAGCTGGCCATCGGCCTCGTCGAGCAGGTTGGAACGCGCGAAGTCGATGCCCAGGCGGTCTTTCACGCGGTTGGCAAAGAAGGTGAAGCCGCCCGACACCAGCAGCACCTTGAGCCCCGCCGCCTTGCAGGCCGCCACCAGTTCGGCCGCGCCCGGGTTAAGCCTCAGCCGCTGGTCGTACACCTGCTGCAGCGCCTCAACCGGCACGCCCTTCAGCAGCGCCACGCGGCGGCGCAGGCTTTCCTTGAAGTCCTTGATCTCGCCGCGCATCGTAGCTTCGGTGATGGCGGCCACCTCGGCCTTCTTACCGACGGCATCGGCGATCTCGTCAATGCATTCGATGTTGATCAGCGTCGAATCCATGTCGAACGCGATCAGCTTGAAGTCGGCGAGCTTCAGCGGCGGCTTTACACGCTGCAGAACGAGGCCGAAAGAAAATTCGATGGCGTTCATGCGGGAACGGTTTCCTTGACGATGGGTTGACCGAGGCTGCGCAGCACGTCGCGCACCATTTGCGCGCGCTCCTTCGGTTCCTTGAGTTCACGCTCGATGCGCAGCTTTTCGTTGCCGGCGAGCTTGATGTGCTTGTTCTTCTGGATCAGATGGATGATGGCCATGGAATCGACCGGCGGATCCTTTTTGAACGTGATGTGGATCACGCCCGGCGCCGCATCGACCTTGACCACGCCATAGGGCCGCGCCAGCACGCGCAGCCGGTGCGTGTCGATCAGCGTCTGCGCCTGCGGCGGCAGCTTGCCGAAGCGGTCGACGATTTCTTCCAGCAGCGTGTCGATCTGGTCGGGTGTCTTGGCGGTGGCCAGCTTCTTGTAGAACGACAGGCGCAGATGCACGTCGCCGCAGTAGTCGTCGGGCAGCAGGGCGGGGGCATGCAGGTTGATCTCGGTCGTGACCGACAGCGGCGCGAGCAGGTCGGGCTCCTGTCCCGCCTTGAGCGCGCGCACGGCTTCGCTCAGCATCTCGTTGTAGAGCTGGAAGCCGATCTCCATCATGTTGCCGCTCTGGTTCTCGCCCAGCACTTCGCCGGTGCCGCGGATCTCCAGGTCATGCATCGCGAGGTAGAAGCCGGAGCCCAGTTCTTCCATCTGCTGGATGGCGTCGAGCCGCTGGGCCGCCTGCTTGGTCAGGCCCTCGGTGTCCGGCACCATGAGGTAGGCATAGGCCTGGTGGTGTGATCGCCCGACGCGGCCGCGCAACTGGTGCAGCTGCGCCAGGCCGAACTTGTCGGCGCGGCTCATCACAATGGTGTTGGCGGTCGGCACGTCGATGCCGGTCTCGATGATGGTCGAGCACAGCAATAGGTTGTAGCGCTGCGCCACGAAGTCGCGCATCACGCGCTCCAGCTCGCGCTCGGGCATCTGGCCGTGGGCCACGGCGATGCGGGCCTCAGGAAGAATTTCTTCGAGCTTCTGGCGCCGGTTCTCGATGGTCTCGACCTCGTTGTGCAGGAAGTAGACCTGCCCGCCGCGCTTCAGCTCGCGCAGCACTGCCTCACGGATCACGCCGGTGCCCTCGTTGCGCACGAAGGTCTTGATGGCCAGGCGCCGCTGCGGTGCGGTCGCAATCACGCTCAGGTCGCGAAGGCCTTCGAGCGCCATGCCCAGCGTGCGCGGAATGGGTGTGGCGGTGAGCGTGAGCACGTCGACCTCGGCGCGCATCGCCTTCATCGCCTCCTTGTGGCGCACGCCGAAGCGGTGCTCCTCGTCGATGATGAGAAGGCCCAGGTTCTTGAACTTGATCGACGGCGACAGCAGCTTGTGCGTGCCGACCACGATGTCGACCGTGCCTTCGGCCAGGCCCTTGGCGGCCGCGGTGATTTCCTTGGCCGAACGGAAGCGGCTCATTTCGGCCACCTTGACCGGCCACTTGGCGAAGCGGTCGACCAGCGTCTGGTAGTGCTGCTCGGCCAGCAGCGTGGTGGGCGCGAGGAAGGCCACCTGCTTGCCGCCGGTGATCGCGATGAAGGCGGCGCGCAACGCGACCTCGGTCTTGCCGAAGCCCACGTCGCCGCAGACGAGGCGGTCCATCGGCTGCGGCGAGATCATGTCCTGCACCACGGCGTGGATCGCGGCCTTCTGGTCGGCCGTTTCCTGGAAACCGAAGTCGTTGGCGAAGACCTCATAGTCGGCGGCCGAAAAGCGGAAGGCGTGGCCCTGGCGCGCCGCGCGGCGGGCGTAGATGTTGAGCAGCTCGGCGGCCGAGTCGCGCACCTGTTCTGCCGCCTTGCGCTTGGCTTTTTCCCACTGGCCGGAGCCCAGCTTGTGCAGCGGCGCCTCGTCGGCGCTGACGCCGGTGTAGCGGCTGATCTGGTGCAGCTGCGAAACAGGCACGTAGAGCGTGGCCTTGTCGGCGTACTCCAGGTGCAGCATTTCCTGCAGAAGCGGCTTGCCTTCGGGATCGACGCCCTGGCCCAGGTCCATGTGGATCAGGCCGCGGTAGCGGCCGATGCCGTGCGCGGTGTGGACCACCGGGTCGCCCACGTTCAGCTCCGAAAGGTCCTTGATCAGCGCCTCGACGTCGCTGACCTGTTCCTGCTTTTTGTTGCGGCGGCGGGTGGTGGGCGCGGTGGCGAAGAGCTCGGTCTCGGTGACGAGGTCGATGCCCTGTTCGCGCCATGCGAAGCCCGATGCCAGCGCGGCGGTGGCGATGCCGATCTTTTCGTCGTTCGAAGCCTCGAACTCGGCCAGCGAGTCGAAGGCCGGCGGGCTGACGCCGCTGGCGCGCAGGAAGTCGAGCAGGCTTTCGCGCCGGCCTTCGCTTTCGGCAATCAGCAGCACGCGGTGTGGCGTGGCCTTGATGTGGGCCTTGAGGCCGACCAGCGGATCCTCGGCGCCGCGCACCACCGCGAACGGCGGGAGCTTGTCGAACTCTGCGTAGGGTGTGTCCGTGGCGATGTCGCCCCGAATGGCCAGCTGCGCATGCGGCTTGGCCCGCTGGTAGAACTGCTCGGCGTTGAGGAACAGCGCCTCTGGTGGCAGTGCTGGCCGCTCCAGGTCGCCGCGCACCAGGCGGTAGCGCTCGTTGGTGTCCTGCCAGAAATGCTGGAAGGCGGGTTCGAGATCGCCGTGCAGCACCACGGTGGCATCGGGTCCGAAGTAGTCGAACACCGTGGCCGTCTCGTCGAAGAACAGCGGCAGGTAGTACTCGATGCCGGCGGTGGCCACGCCGTTGCCCATGTCCTTGTAGATGCGGCTCTTGGTCGGGTCGCCCTCGAGCAGCTCGCGCCAGCGGCTTCGAAAGCGCGCGCGGGCGTCGTCGTCCATCGGGAACTCGCGGCCCGGCAGCAGGCGCACCTCGGGGACGGGGTAGAGGCTGCGCTGGGTGTCGGGGTCGAAGGTGCGAATCGAGTCAATCTCGTCGTCGAACAGGTCGACGCGAAAGGGCACGGGCGAACCCATGGGAAACAGGTCGATCAGGCCGCCGCGCACCGCGTATTCGCCCGGGCTCACCACCTGCGTCACATGGCTGTAGCCGGCTAGCGTGAGCTGGGCCTTGAGCTTCGATTCCTCGAGCTTCTGCTTGGCCTTGAAGTGGAAGGTATAGCCGGCCAGGAAGGCGGGCGGCGCCAGCCGGTAGAGCGCGGTGGTGGCGGGCACCAGCACCACGTCGGCTTCTTTCTGGCTGATGCGCCAGAGCGTGGCGAGCCGCTCGCTGATCAGGTCCTGGTGCGGGGAAAAGCTGTCGTAGGGCAGCGTTTCCCAGTCGGGGAACAGGGCACAGCGCAGGTCCGGCGCGAAGAACGCGATCTCGTCGATCAGGCGCTGGGCGTCGTTGGCGTCCGCCGTGAACACCGCGGTGGCGCGGCCCGCGGCCTTTTCGCGCATGCCCAGCTGCGCAAGCAGCAGCGCATCGGCCGACAAGGGAGGACGCGGCAGCGTGAATCGCTTGCCCGCCGTGAGGTGGGGGAGGTCCATGGAACGCTTTAAAAATGCAGAACACCCCGCGCCGCTGGCGAGGGGTGTGAGATGGTCGATTCTAGAATGGCGGCCCCTTGTTCGCTTGCCGGCCCTAGCCCGGTGCCGGAGCCCATGTCTTCCTCCCGACTTTTCGTTCTGATTCCTTGCGCCGGCTCGGGCCACCGCGCGGGCGGCGCGCTGCCCAAGCAATACCAGCGGCTCGCGGGCGCTTCCTTGGTGGCTCACACGGTGGAGGCGTTCCGTGCGCTGGCGGGCCGCTTTGCCGGCTTGGCGGTGGTGGTGGCGCCGGACGACCGCGACGTGCAGGCGGCGCTGCCGCGCTTTCCGGCCACGGGCGAGTTTCTGCTGCAGGTGGGAGGCGTCACGCGGGCGGCCACGGTGCGCAACGGCTTGGCCGCGTTGCGGAAAAAAGGGGCCGGCGCGCACGACTGGGTGCTGGTGCACGACGCCGCCCGCTGTCTGGTCACATCGAGCCAGATCGAGGCGCTGATCGCCGCCTGCGAGCACGACGCCGTCGGTGGTCTGTTGGCCCAGCGCCTGGCCGACACGCTCAAGGTGTCGTCGGCCGAAAGCCGGGTGTCGCAGACGCTGCCGCGCGCCGACAAGTGGCTGGCCCAGACGCCGCAGATGTTTCGCATCGGCATGCTGCTCGATGCGCTGGAGCGCACGGGCGACGCGGTAACGGACGAAGCCGGCGCCATCGAGGCGATCGGCCTTGCGCCGCTGCTGGTACCGGGCACCGCGCAGAATTTCAAGGTGACCTTTCCGGAAGACTTCGCGCTGGCAGAAGCGGTCTTACTGGGCCGCAAGAAGGCCAGAGCATGAGCACCCCTTTTGACATCCGTGTCGGCGAGGGCTGGGACGTTCACCAACTGGTGGCGGGGCGCAAGCTGATTCTGGGCGGTGTCGAGGTGCCACACACTACCGGGCTCCTGGGCCATTCGGACGCCGACGTGCTGCTGCATGCCATCACCGACGCCCTGCTGGGCGCGGCGGGCCTGGGCGATATCGGACGGCATTTCCCCGACACCGATGCGCAGTTTCGCGGCGCCGATTCGGCCGTGCTGCTTGGCGAAGCGGCGCGCCGCGTGCGTGCCGCGGGCTGGGAGATCGGCAACGTCGACAGCACGGTGATCGCGCAGGCGCCCAAGCTGGCCCCGCACATTCCGGCCATGTGCCAGCGCATCGCAACGGCGCTGGGCCTCGCGCCCGACCAGGTCAACGTGAAGGCCAAGACGGCCGAAAAGCTGGGTCCGGTTGGCGAGGGCCGCGCGATGGAAGCGCGCGCGGTGGTGCTGCTGCACCGCTGAATCAGGCGCGCCGGACCCCTGGGGCTTCGACGGGCCTGGGTTCAGGCATGGCGCGCGGCATGCGGATGTGCGCCGCCAGGCCACGCCCCGGCGTGCTGGTGAGCGCAAAGGTGCCCCCCATGCGCTCGATGTTCTTTGCCACGATCGACAGGCCGAGGCCGGCTCCGGCGGCTGAGGTGCGCGCCACGTCGCCGCGGAAGAACGGCTTCGTCAGTTGCGAGAGCAGGGCGGGCTCGACGCCCGCGCCGTGGTCGCGCACCTTGATCAGCACCGCATCGTTGTTGGCCTGGGCCTGGATCACCACGTCGGCCACGCCAGTGGAAGGCGTTTTGCCGTAGCGCCGCGCGTTCTCCACCAGGTTGGAGATCACGCGCGTGAGCTCGACCTCGTCGCCGAGCACGCGAAGGTCGGACGGCACGTCGACCCGGATCTTCATTTCCTCGTAGTCCTGCACGGCATAGGTGCATGCGTCGACCACGTCGCGCAGCAGCACGGGCTTTGGGTCGACATGATCGGGCCGTGCGTAGTCGAGGAACTTGTCGATGATGGCGTCGAGTTGGGCGATGTCGGCCGCCATGTGGTCGCGCGCGTCCTCGTCGGCCACGCTCATCTCGGTTTCCAGGCGCAGCCGCGCGAGCGGCGTGCGCAGATCGTGCGAGATGCCGGCCAGCATGATGGCGCGGTCCTGCTCGATCTTGGCGAGCTGGTCGGCCATGCGATTGAAGCCGATGTTGACCGCGCGGATCTCGTTGGTGCGCGCGCTCTCGTCGAGCCGGTGCGCCTCGTACTCGCCTTCGCGCACCTGCATGGTGGCGCGCGACAGCTGCTTGAGCGGCAGGTTGATGAGTCGGGTGATCAGCGCCGCACCGGCCAGGGACAGGGCCATGGCCGTGCTGAGCCAGACCAGCCACGTGCGGCCTCCTACGATGCTAAAGCGAGTCGGGTCGAGCAGCAACCAGTAGGCGTCGCTTTCGATGGTGAAGCCGATCCACAGGCCGGGCTCGTCGTTGACGCGGCTGGCCACCGTGGTGCCTTCGCCGAGCTGGTCGATCAGCTCCTCAGTCACTCGTTGGTCGAGCGCGCCGCTGGTGTAGGGCTGGAAGCGGTCGTTGGGTTCGCGCGGCAGGATGCGCACGCCTTCCTGGTCGGCCAGCGTCTTGATCAGCGACACCCGCGTGATTGCGTCCGAATACACCAGCGCCGCGCGCGTGAGGTTCACGAGCGAGGCGATCTGGTGCGCCGTCTGAATGGCGCGGGGCTCGTATTCGAGCGAGCGAAAGGTCTGCAGCCACGCGACCGTGCAGCCGACCAGCAACAGCGCGAGCAGGAAGAACGTGCGCCAGAAAAGGCTGAAGCCGAGCTTGAGGCCCGGTCGTCGGTCACGCTGGCCGGCGCCCTCGAGAGGGCTCGGCATCGTGACCTGGGCGCCGTCCTCCTGGGCTGGGCTGGGTCTGGCTGAATTCAGGCCGATGGCCACCAGCGAATGTCGTCAGGCCGTGCCATCCGGCACGAAGACATAGCCCACGCCCCACACCGTCTGGATGTAGCGGGGTGCCGCGGCGTCGGCCTCGACCAGCTTGCGCAGGCGCGAGATCTGCACGTCGAGACTGCGGTCGAAGGGTTCGAATTCGCGCCCGCGCGCCAACTGGGCGAGTTTTTCGCGCGAAAGCGGCTGGCGCGGGTGGCGCACCAGCGCTTTCAGCATCGCGAATTCGCCGGTGGTGAGGGACAGTTCCTCACCGTCCTTCTTGAGCGTGCGCGACCCGAGGTCGAAGGCGAACGGCCCGAAAGTGACGGTTTCGTTCTCGGTGGAAGGCGCGCCTGGCGCTTCCAGTGGCGGACGTCGGCGCAGCACCGCGTGCACGCGCGCCAGCAGTTCGCGGGGGTTGAAGGGCTTGCCGAGGTAGTCGTCGGCGCCGACCTCGAGGCCCACGATGCGATCAACGTCTTCGCCCTTGGCGGTGAGCATGATGATCGGCGTGCGGTCATTGGCGGCGCGCAGGCGGCGGCAGACCGAAAGGCCGTCCTCGCCGGGCATCATCAGGTCGAGCACGATCAAATCGACCGTGTCGCGCAACAGGATGCGGTTGAGCGCCTTGCCGTCCTCGGCCACGATCACTTCGAAACCTTCCTGGGTCAGGTAGCGGCGAAGCAGGTCGCGGATGCGGGCGTCGTCGTCGACGATCACGATCTTGTCAGTGCGAGCGGGAACTTGAGTCATTTCTACAACGTTGAATTTGTAACAGCGTCGATTCTGAAGGCGTTAAGCCGCCGCTGAGCCAGTTTTACTTATGGTTTGACACTAAGTTACAAAACTTGCGGTCGCTAGCTGTCTAGCCATCCGGCGTTCGTTCAGCGGTGGCAAAGTCCACTTGTCCTATGACTTTTGCTCAATGAGAACCCTCTTTTCCGCGTTGCCGATCCTCGTTGCCTGCAGCTGCGGCCCCACCTGGGCCACGGCTGGCGAATTCCTCAAGGTCGGGGATTCGCGCCGCAACGAAGTGCGCGAGGCGGTGGCGGCTCACCGCGCGTCACAGCGTGCCGAGATCCGGCGAGAGGAGGCCGCGGCCGGCAGGCGCCTTACGGCTGCCGAGCTCTTCGAATTGCGGCAGCAGGTGCGCGGCCAGTGGACGCCGCCCGGCACACCCCCCAGGGCCATGAATTCGGCAGAATCGCAGCCGGCCGAGCGAATCGCGCCGCCGCCGATGTCGGCAGCGCGCGCGTTGACCTTGCCCCGTAGCCAGCGCCGTTAACGCGGCGCGGCGCGCGTTTCTGCGTTTCTTGAATACCAATCCAGGGGGTAACTCGTCTTGAAGAAAATCAGTTGGATCGCGGCCGGCGCCGCGTTGGCCGCGGTAGTGGCCGCAGGCAGTGCCACGGCCCAGAACATGGCCCCGCCGCCGCAGAACGTGCTGCAGCTCACTGCGTCGGGCACGGTCGAAGTGCAGCAGGACCTGCTGAGCATGACGCTCACCACCACGCGCGACGCCGCCGAGGCCGCCACGGTCCAGTCGCAGCTCAAGGCCGCGGTGGATTCCGCGCTGGCCGAAGCCAAGAAGAACGCCCAGCCTGGCCAGCTCGACGTGCGCACCGGCAACTTCAGCCTGTCGCCGCGCTACACCCGCGAAGGAAAGATCAACGGCTGGCAGGGCTCCGCTGAAATGGTGCTCGAGGGCCGCGACTTCCCGCGCATCACGCAGACCGCAGGCCGCATCACCACGCTCAACGTCGGCAACGTCGGCTTTGCACTGAGCCGCGAGCAGCGCGCCAAAAGCGAGACCGAAGCCCAGACCATCGCCATCGAGAACTTCAAGCAAAAGGCCACGGAGTTGGCCAAGGGCTTTGGCTTTGCGGGCTACACGCTGCGCGAGGTCGCGGTGAACGCGAACGACAGCGGCCCGATTCGGCCGCGCGCCATGGCGGCTTCGGCCAAATCCTTCTCCCCCGACGCGCCGGTGCCGGTGGAAGCCGGGAAGACCAGCGTGGTGGTGAACGTGTCGGGGTCGGTGCAGCTCAAGTAGAAGAGGGCGGGCAGGCGGGGGGAGGGGCGCGGGCCGCTCCCCTGCAATTACTGTGCGGTCCAGCCGCCGTCCATCTGCCAAGCCACGCCGCGCACCTGGTCGGCCGCCGGCGAGCACAGGAAGACCGCCAGGCCGCCGAGCTGCTCGACGGTGGTGAATTGCAGCGACGGCTGCTTCTCGCCCAGAAGATCGTTCTGCGCCTGCGTGGCCGAAATGCCGTCCCGTGCCGCGCGGTCGTCGATCTGCTTTTGAACCAGCGGGGTCAGCACCCAGCCCGGACAGATCGCATTGCTGGTGATTCCGGTGGTCGCGGTTTCGAGCGCCACCGATTTGGTGAAGCCGACGATGCCGTGCTTGGCCGCCACATACGCGGACTTTTGCGCGGACGCGACCAGCCCGTGGGCCGACGCGATGTTGACGATGCGCCCCCAATTGGCTTCGCGCATGGCGGGGATGGCGAGCCGCGTCGTGTGAAACGCGCTCGTGAGATTGATCGCAATGATGGCGTCCCAGCGCTCCGGAGGAAAGTCTTCCACCTTGGCCACGTGCTGGATGCCGGCGTTGTTGACGAGGATGTCGACGCGGCCGAACTTGGACGCGGCGAACTTCATCATGTCCTCGATCTGGTCGGGCTTGCTCATGTCGGCGCCGTGATATTCAGCGCGCACGCCGAGCGCTTCGATGCGGGTCTTGGGCGTCTCGGAATCGCCGAAACCGTTGAGCACGATGTGTGCGCCTTGTTGTGCAAGAGCCTCGGCAATGGCAAGGCCAATGCCGCTGGTGGACCCCGTGACAAGCGCGGTTTTGCCTTTGAGCATGAAGTTCAGTCTCCGGATGAATTAGGATGCGACGAGACATTATCCGCACCAGGACAACTTCGTTTTCATGACAGAACCGACGCTTCATTACGTGGCGTGCGACGACCCCCAAGGCGGGCATCGCATGGCCTATTGGCAATGGGGCAGTGCGCGCAGTGCGCACGTGGTGATGTGCGTTCACGGCCTGACCCGTCAGGGGCGTGATTTCGACGTTCTGGCCCAGGCCATCGTGGCACGTGCCGGCGGTGACGTGCGCGTGATCTGTCCCGATGTCGCGGGGCGCGGCCAAAGCGACTGGCTGCGCGATCCGGCGCTCTACCAGGTGCCGGTCTATGCGGCCGACATGGTGGCGCTCCTGGCGCAGCTGCACCACGAACAGCCAATCGAGACGCTCGACTACCTGGGTACCAGCATGGGCGGACTCATCGGTTTCGTGCTGGCCGGCCACAAGCAATTGCCGCTGCCGCGCCCAATACACCGCTTTATCGTGAACGACGTCGGCCCGACGGTCGAGGCCGCGGCCATCCAGCGCATCGGCGGCTACGTAGGGCAGGGCGGCCGCTATGCGTCGGTGCAGGAGGCAGCCGACGCGATGTGGGCAATCTCGACCAGCTTCGGTCCCCATACGCCGGAGCAATGGCTTTCGCTGTCGCAGCACATGGTGGTGCCTGCCTCGCGGCGCACGGCCGACGGTGCGCGCAAGGCCGACGAAGCCGGCGGAGCGGAAGCCGATTCCTGGCTGCTTCACTACGACCCGTCCATTGCCGTTGCGCTGCGTGCCATCACGCCCGAGGCCGCGGCCCAGGGCGGCGCGGTGATGTGGAGCCTGTATGACGCCATCGAGGCAAAAACCTTGGTGACGCGCGGCGCCCAATCGGATCTCTTGTCGCGCGAAACGGCGCTGGCCATGACGCAGCGCGGGCCCCGCGCCGCGCTGGTCGAGTTTGAAGGCGTGGGGCATGCACCCACCTTCGTCGACCCCGCACAGGTGTCGGTCGTCACATCCTTCCTGTTCGATTGAGGGCAGCGTGAAGCGCGATTCTTCGAGCCTTCAAACGGCACACAGTCCCGATTCGGCCGTGGCGGACTATCCGCTGTCAGCCGCCACGGCCGATCGCACCCCGGTGATGGAGAACATGCTCGCCCGTGCGCGTGCATTTGCCGAGCCGCTGATCGCCGACGAAAAACTCGACACTGGCGAGAACACGCTGGCCCACGCCGACGCCGTGGCTGCCATCGTCGCGAAGATGGGCGGCTCCGAAGCCATGCAGGCGGCGAGCTATCTGGTCTATGCCTGCCAGCATCTGAACCGGCCGCAGGAAGTGATTGCCAAGGTGTTCGGCGACAACTTTGCGGCGCTGGCGGTCGAGACCACCAAGCTGGTCCGTGTGCAGGAGCAAGCCCGCTCGGCTTCGCAGGGCCATCACCTGTCCGAAGGCGCGGGCGCGCAAACAGAGAACGTGCGCAAGATGCTGCTCGCGTTCTCGCGCGACCTGCGCGTGGTGATGCTGCGCCTGGCTTCTCGCCTTCAGACACTTCGGCATGCCGCGGCCAGCAAGCAGCCGGCGCCCGAGAGCGTGGCGCGCGAGTCGCTGCAGGTGTTTGCGCCGTTGGCCAACCGCCTGGGCATTTGGCAGGTGAAGTGGGAGATCGAGGATCTTTCTTTCCGCTTTCTCGAACCTGAAACCTACAAGCTGATTGCGCGTCTCCTAGACGAGAAGCGGGTCGAGCGCGAAGGCCACGTCGAGCAGCTGCGCTCGCAGCTCGAAAGCGAACTGCAGGCCGAGGGCGTGCGCGCCACCGTGCAGGGGCGGCCGAAGAACATCTATAGCATCGTGAAGAAGATGCGCGGCAAGTCGCTGGACTTCGCGCAGGTGTTCGACATCCTCGCGCTGCGCGTGGTGGTGCCCGACGTGAAGGACTGCTACGCGGCACTGGCCTGGGTGCATTCGCATTTCCTCCCAATCGACGAAGAGTTCGACGACTACATTGCGCGGCCCAAGCCCAACGGCTACCAGTCGCTGCACACGGTGGTGCGCGAAGTGGTCGACGGCAAGCCCGGCAAGCCGATCGAGATCCAGATCCGCACGGAAGAAATGCATGACCATGCCGAGCACGGCGTGGCGGCGCACTGGGCCTACAAGGAAGCAGGGCACAAGGGCTATGCGGGTGTGTGGGCGAGCGGCGAGTACGACGCCAAGATCGCCGTGCTACGGCAACTCCTGGCGTGGGAGCGCGATCTTTCGGGTGGCTCGCAGGGCCAGGGGCTCTTCGACGATCGCATCTATGTGCTGACGCCGGACGCAGCCATTGTCGAACTGCCGCAGGGCGCAACCCCGGTCGACTTTGCCTACACCGTGCACACCACGCTTGGCCATCGGTGCCGCGGCGCGCGGGTCGATGGGGCGATGGTGCCGCTCAACACGCCGCTGTCCAACGGCCAGACGGTGGAGATCATTGCGGCCAAGGAGGGTGGCCCATCGCGCGACTGGCTCAATGCCGAGCTGGGCTACCTGGCAAGCCACCGCGCGCGTGCCAAGGTGCGCGCGTGGTTCAACGCGCAGATCACGCACGAGACCGTGGCGCGCGGGCGAGAAGCGGTCGAGAAGCTGCTGCAGCGGGAAGGCAAGACGTCGACGCGGCTCGAGGACCTCGCTTCGCAACTGGGCTTCAAGTCGGCGGACCATCTGTTCGAAGTGGTTGGCAAGGACGAGTTCTCGCTGCGCAACATCGAAGTGCTCCTGCGCCCGCCGGAGCCTGCGCCGAATCCCGACGACGGCGTGCAGATCAAGAAGCCGCGCGCGAGCGAAAAATCCGGCAAGGGCGGCGTGCTGGTGGTGGGCGTGTCTTCATTGATGACGCAGCTTGCCAAGTGCTGCAAGCCTGCGCCGCCCGATCCCATCAGCGGCTTTGTGACCAGGGGCCATGGCGTCAGCGTGCATCGCACCGATTGCAGCAACTTCCGCACGATGGCTGCGCGCGACGGCGAGCGCGTGATCGACGTCGAGTGGGGCGTGGCCAAGAAGGGCACCGAGGCGCCGGTCTATGCGGTGGACGTGGCCGTGGAAGCGGCGGACCGCCAGGGCCTCTTGCGTGACATCTCCGATGTCTTCGCACGCGAGAAGATGAACGTGATCGGCGTGCAGACGCAATCGGTCAAGGGCACGGCGTGGATGACTTTCACTGTGGAAATCACCGACGCGGCGCGGTTGACGCAGGTGCTCGGCATCGTGACGGCGGTTGCCGGTGTGCGATCTGCACGTCGGCGCTAAAAAGCACGTTTTCTCCTGCTACAATAGCTGCTTCTCGGACACATCCTTAGGCGCGTAGCTCAGCTGGTTAGAGCACCACCTTGACATGGTGGGGGTCGTTGGTTCGAGTCCAATCGCGCCTACCAATTTCTGTTCCAACATCCGGCCAACCACCGGGTCTGTTGAACAGAGCTTTCACCGGGTTCCCCGGTGTCTCAATCGTCCTTTCGGTGAAGCAGACAAAGACCATGGCCACGTTGTTGTGCTACCTTGGCCGCACTGCAAACCTTTTCCAAATTCCTTGACAAGCGATCTGATGAATACGCGATCAACGGTTGTTGATCGGGCTCATGCCGATAAGCGCCTGGCTGCATTGCTCAGGCAAGCCCCCATTGAATTTGCGCGCGCGGTCTATGGCATCAACGACCACGCAGGTGGCCGCACCGACACCATGGCCGCACGCGAGGTGGCGCGCGCCCAGCGACAGGGCACGCCCGTGACGCAAGAGCGCGCAGAACAACGCGCGCGCGCCTACCTTCCGACCTCCGGCCACGAGCACTGTCCGCGCTGCTGGGTGGTCTATGGCCACAAGAGCCCGCTGCGCTTCAGGGAGGCTACGGAAGAACGCCCCGAGACGGCCGCCTGCGCTGCATGCGGTGCCGAGTACGCGACAACGCTCGACTGAAAGATGAAGGCAGGTCGCGCGAGGCGGTCAGGGTAAACCTTGTCGCGATGCAGCAAAACCGCTACCTAGAATTGATCGGATGACATGGGAGTCCATGTGAAGGAGTCCTCAGTGCAGAGCAAGAAGTCCGGGGTCAAGCCGGTGCAACGTGTAATCAAGAAGTACCCCAACCGAAGGCTCTACGACACCGAGACATCCACGTACATCACCCTCACCGAGGTGAAGCAGCTGGTCATCCAGAACGCGCAGTTCGTAGTGCGCGACGCCAAGAGCGGTGATGACCTCACGCGAAGCATCCTGCTGCAGATCATTCTCGAAGAAGAAGCGGGCGGCGCGCCGATGTTCACCGAGCAGGTGCTGGCCAACATCATTCGTTTCTACGGGCAGGCGATGCAGGGCTACATGGGTCCCTATCTGGAAAAGAACATCCAGGCCATGACCGAAGTGCAGGCCCAGCTTACAGAAAAGGCCGAAGGCCTCACGCCCGAGATGTGGTCGCGCTTCATGACCTTGCAGTCGCCCGTGCTCCAGGGGCTGATGGGCAACTATGTCGAGCAGTCCAAGAACGTTTTCCTGCAAATGCAGGAACAGATGCAGAAGAACACCGAACAGGTTTTGGGCGCATTCGGCATCAAACGCCCTTGAAATACCGGCCCCGGCAGATAGCTGGGACAATAGGGGCATATGAGCGAAGTTGCCTCCCCTGAACGTACGGCCACGCCGGCTGCCCCCAAAGTCGGCTTCGTGAGCCTGGGCTGTCCCAAGGCCCTGACCGATTCCGAACTGATCTTGACCCGCCTGAGTGCCGAGGGCTACCAGACGTCCAAGACCTTCGAAGGCGCCGACCTGGTGATCGTCAACACCTGCGGCTTCATCGACGATGCCGTCAAGGAAAGCCTCGACACCATCGGCGAGGCACTGGCTGAAAACGGCCGCGTGATCGTCACGGGTTGCCTGGGCGCCAAGACGGGCGACCAGGGCGGCAACCTGGTGCGGCAGATGCACCCCAGCGTCCTGGCCGTGACCGGTCCGCATGCCACGCAAGAGGTGATGGATGCGGTCCATGCGAACCTGCCCAAACCGCACGATCCCTTCATCGACCTCGTGCCCAACACCTTCGGCATTGCGGGCCTCAAGCTCACGCCGCGGCACTATGCGTACCTGAAGATCAGTGAAGGCTGCAATCACCGCTGCACCTTCTGCATCATTCCGTCGATGCGCGGCGACCTGGTGTCGCGTCCTGTCGGCGACGTGCTCGGCGAGGCCAAGGCCCTTTTCGAAGGCGGCGTGAGGGAACTGCTGGTGATCAGCCAGGACACCTCGGCCTATGGCGTAGACGTGAAGTACCGCACGGGTTTCTGGGACGGCAAGCCTGTCAAGACACGCATGCTCGAACTGGTGCGCACGCTGGGCGAAATCGCGGAACCCTACGGCGCCTGGGTTCGGCTGCACTATGTCTACCCGTATCCGAGCGTGGACGAAATCATTCCGCTGATGGCGAGCGGCCAGGTGCTGCCTTACCTCGACGTGCCGCTGCAGCACAGCCACCCCGACGTGCTCAAGCGCATGAAGCGGCCGGCCAGCGGCGAGAAAAACCTGGAGCGCCTCGCGCGCTGGCGCGAGGTCTGCCCGGAGCTCGTGATCCGCAGCACCTTCATTGCGGGCTTTCCGGGCGAAACCGAGCAAGAGTTCGAGCATCTGCTCGACTTCATCCGCGAGGCGCAGATCGATCGGGCCGGCTGCTTTGCCTATAGCCCCGTCGAAGGTGCCACCGCCAACGACATTCCCGGCATGCTGCCGCCGGCCGAGCGCGAAGCGCGCCGCGCCCGCTTCATGGAAGTGGCAGAAGCGGTGTCGATCGCCAAGCTGCGCCAGCGCATCGGTGCAACCATGCAGGTGCTCGTCGATTCCGCGCCGGGCATGGGCCGAAAAGGTGGCGTGGGCCGTACCTACGCCGACGCCCCCGAGATCGACGGCACTGTGCGCCTCTTGCCACCCGAGAAAATCAGCAAGACGCTCAAGGTGGGTGAATTCACCAAGGCCCGCATCGTGGGTGCCGAAGGCCACGACTTGATAGCGCTGCCGATCTGAGATTCGCCAAATGGAAAAGCCCGCATGAAGCGGGCTTTTCTAAAAGGCTCGATCAGGGCTGGCAAGGCCCGGTTGTTCCTAGTCATCCGAACGCGAGATGACCAGAAGACTCATGAACAACGCTCCAAGAAACATGCCGGCTATCAAAGTAAATGCTGCGACCACGGTGGACTCCTTGATTTGAATGGCTCAAACCAAAGGTAACGTTTTGCGTCGCTCTGTGGTTACTTTTTGAAGCATTTTGAATGGAAGAGCGTGACTTTTGCCACGTCTTTGCCTTTTGAAAACATGTGCTGGAGCGCCCGGGGCTCGCCTTCTCCGAACGTTCGTTAGAACGGAAGCGCTTCGCCAGCGTCCTGCGCGCGCCCCGGATAGAGGTATTTGGAGTACTCGCCCGCCTTGCCGTACAACTGCGTGGCAAGGCCCACCGGGTCCGTGGGGGAGGGGTTTCTTCAGGCTTGGACATGGTGGTTATCCTTTTTGAAAAGACTGTATAAATGTACAGTAATTTCAAGGCCTGTCCAGCTTGGCGAGTGGACTTAGCCGTGCCTGTTGAACCACGCCCAGAGAGCGACGCCCACGCCAACCCAGATGCCAACAATGATCACTGCACCGACGACGCTTCGGGGCTTGCTGCCTTGTTCTTTCATCCACTTGTCGGCCTGCGCGCGGCATTCCTCGAGTACGGCGGCCGGAATGAGCCGGATGTTCAGCCAGATGAGGGCAGGCAGCAGCAGGGCGTCGTCGATGTAGCCCAGGACCGGAATGAAATCGGGTATGAGATCGATCGGGCTCAGGGCGTAGGCGACGACAAAGGCTGCAAGCGCCTTGGCAAACCAGGGCGTGCCGGGGTGGCGGTAGGCAAACCAGAGCGTAACGGCGTCGCGCTTGATGCGCGACGCCCACAGTTTGATGCTTTGAAAAATGGCCATGAACGTGGAGATTGCCAGAGCGCGTCGCGTGGTATGGTGCATGTCGGCTTCGCAGCCCGCCGCAACCTCGGATCCAACCATGATCATCTTCGGCGCCGTACCCATCGGGTTGGGTTTGCGGTTCACCTTTACTGGCAACACGGTGTATTGATTGGTTGCCCCGCTTCTTGAGACTGTGCGCGATCATTCGTCGATGTACTGCGTCAGAATGGCGAGAAAGCCGCTCTCCCTGAGCGGCTGCCGCAGCATTTCATGAGAAGACGAAGCCCGTTGCATCTGTTCGAATCCGTGCCGCCCGAAACAATCCCGCAAGAGGTCTCCACCCGAGAGAGCGAAGGTGTGTGCGAACGCGGCGGCTTGCTGTCGATCCGGCCTTGTTTGGCCACGATCGGCTTTTGCGAGGGAGAGCATCCCTCGATCATGTTCCCAGGGCAAAGAAAAAACCCCTGTGAATCGATGATTCACAGGGGTTTCAGCTTGGTAGGGGTGGTGCCCAGAAGAGGACTCGAACCTCCACGATGTTACTCGCTAGTACCTGAAACTAGTGCGTCTACCAATTCCGCCATCTGGGCCCACATAGCTGCCGAAGCAGTTATGTTTTGAATTTCAGGAAAGAGAGAATCATATCAAAAATAATGGCCATTCCAGCGGCCTGCTGGATGAATTTGAAGGAACTGTTCAAGGGCATCGCGATGGACACGGTTTCGTGCAGCGCGACGACGGCGAAGCCGACATCTATCTGCCCCCGAACGAGATGCGCGCGGTGCTGCACAAGGACCGCGTCAAGGCGCGCGTGGTGCGCCAAGACCGGCGTGGTCGTCCCGAAGGGCGGGTGGTTGAAATCGTCGAACGCCCCGAGCAGCCGATCATCGGCCGCTTGCTTCATGAAGGCGGCATCTGGCTCGTCGCGCCTGAAGACAAACGCTACGGCCAGGACGTACTGATCCCCAAGGGCGCAACCGGTCCCGCGAAGGTGGGGCAGGTCGTGGTCGTGCAGCTCACCGAGCCGCCGGCGTTGTTCGGCCAGCCCGTGGGCCGCGTGAAGGAAGTGCTGGGCGAGATCGACGACCCCGGCATGGAGATCGAGATTGCCGTTCGCAAGTACGGCGTGCCGCACGAGTTTTCCGCGGAATGCCTGGCCGAAGCCAAGGCCTTGCCCGAGAAGGTCCGTCCCGCCGACAAGAAGGGCCGCATCGACTTGACCGACGTGCCGCTGGTCACCATCGACGGCGAGGACGCGCGCGACTTCGATGACGCCGTTTACTGCGAGCCCGCGAAAGTTGGCCGCGGCAAGGGATGGCGTTTGCTGGTTGCCATCGCGGACGTCAGCGCCTATGTGCAGACTGGCTCGGCGATCGATATCGACGCGTATGACCGCGCCACCAGTGTCTACTTCCCGCGCCGCGTTATTCCGATGCTGCCGGAAAAGCTTTCGAACGGCTTGTGCTCGTTGAACCCCGACGTCGAGCGCCTGTGCATGGTGTGCGACATGCTCGTGGCTGCCGACGGCGAGATCTACGCCTACCAGTTCTATCCGGCTGTGATGTTCAGCCACGCACGCTTCACCTACACCGAAGTGGCTGCGATTCTTGGCAACACGCGCGGACCCGAGGCGGCCAAGCGCAAGGACCGCGTGAAGGACCTTCTGAACCTCGCTGACGTCTACAAGGCGCTGCTCAAGCAGCGCGGCAAGCGCGGCGCTGTCGACTTCGAAACCACCGAGACGCAGATCATTTGCGACGATGCAGGCCGCATCGAGAAGATCGTGCCGCGCACGCGCAACGAGGCGCACCGCCTCATCGAAGAAGCCATGCTCGCCGCCAACGTGTGCAGCGCCGACTTCATCGCCGAAGGCAAGCACCCGGGCCTGTTCCGCGTGCACGAAGGCCCGACGCCCGAGAAGAAGGAAATCTTGCGCGGCTACCTGAAGGCGATGGGCGTGGGATTGAGCATCACCGACGACCCGCGGCCCGGCGAATTCCAGGCAATTGCCGAGGCCACCAAGGAGCGGCCCGACGCGCAGCAGATCCACACCATGCTGCTGCGCTCGATGCAGCAGGCGATCTACACGCCCATCAACAGCGGCCACTTCGGCCTGGCGTACGAGGCCTACACCCACTTCACGAGCCCGATCCGGCGCTATCCGGACCTGCTGGTGCATCGCGTGATCAAGGCGATTCTCGGCAAGACGCGCTATCAGCTGCCGATGCTGCCGACGCCGGGCGAGGCGCATGCCAAGCTGGCCAAGCGCTTGGCCTCCCGCGTCAAGGCGCCGACCACCAAGCCGCAGAAGGCCACCGTCGCGCCGACCAAGGAAGTGCTGGCCTGGGAAGCCGCCGGCCTGCATTGCAGCGCCAACGAACGTCGCGCCGACGAAGCCAGCCGCGATGTCGAGGCATGGCTCAAGTGCAAGTACATGCGCGAGCATCTGGGCGAGGAGTACGGCGGCGTGGTCACTGCGGCCACGACCTTCGGCATCTTCGTGACGCTCGACGCCATGTATGTCGAGGGCCTGGTGCACATCACCGAACTCGGAGGCGAGTACTTCAAGTTCGACGAAATGCGGCAGGAACTGCGCGGCGAGCGCACCGGCATTCGCTATGCCATCGGCACGCGCGTGCGGGTGCAGGTGAGCCGTGTTGACCTGGACGGGCGGAAGATCGATTTCCGCCTGGTGCGAGAGGGCGAAGAGCTCACTGCGCGTGCCATGAAGGACAAGGGCGTGGGCTCTGGTGGCGTGCCGGTCAAGGCATCGGCCAAGCGCAGTTCGCGCCACAAGGCCGAACACAAGGCCGAAGCCGTTCCCGAGCCGCGCATCGAGCGCGGCGCGAGCGCCGTTGCAGCGGGCCCGCAGTCGGCCATGCAGGCTTTCAAGTCGGCGGTCAAGAAAGCCGCCAACAAGATGAAGGGGCGCAAGCCGCGCCGAGCATGACGAGCAGCGCTTTGCGTCCATCCCCCACAGACACACCGAGAAGGAGAGACTGAACATGAGCGTGGAAAACAACAAGGGCCGCATCGCGATCGTCACGGGCGCGGGCACCGGCATCGGACGCGCCGCGGCGCTGGCATTGCTGGCCGACGGCTGGAGCGTGACCCTGGCAGGGCGCCGCCTGGAGCCACTGGAGCAGGTGGCGGAAGAGTCGGGCGCTGGCGCGCGAGCGTTTGCGGTGCCTACCGACGTGGCCAATCCTGAATCGGTGCAGGCGCTATTTGCCGCTGCGGTCGAGCGCTTCGGCCGTGTCGACCTGCTGTTCAACAACGCCGGTGTGGGCAACCCCCCTGGGCCGTTCGAAGACTGGACGGCGGACCAATGGCGCGGCGTGGTCGACATCAACCTGACCGGCATGTTCTTCTGCATTCAGCAGGCGTTCCGCACGATGAAGGCGCAAACCCCGCGCGGCGGCCGAATCATCAACAACGGTTCCATCTCGGCCACGGCACCGCGGCCGAATTCGGCGGCCTACACAGCGACCAAGCACGGCGTGGAGGGCCTCACCAAGACCGCTTCGCTCGACGGGCGCAAGTACGACATCGCCGTGGGCCAGATCGACGTGGGCAATGCCATGACCGAACTGGCGGCGCGCATGGCCAAGGGTGTGCCGCAAGCCAACGGCGAGCTCGCCATCGAGCCGCTGATGGACGTCGAGATCGTGGGTCAGTCGGTGCTCTACATGGCGAACCTGCCACTGGAAGCCAACGTGCTGTTTCACACCGTCATGGCGACGAAGATGCCCTTCGTCGGCCGCGGCTAGAGCAGGGACTTCAGGGCGCTTGGCGCGCCAACGCGCCGGCAGTGAGCGGCGGCGCATTGGCCGGCCACGTGTCGGCGATGTGGCCATGGAGCCAGACGGCTTCGTGCGCTGCCTCGAAGGCCGGTTTTTGCATGGCCATCGCGGCGCCGATCATTCCCGCCAGCACGTCGCCGGTACCGGCGGTTGCGAGGCGCGCGTTGCCGGTCGAGTTGAGGACCGGCGGCGCACCGCTGCCATCCGCAATCACCGTTCCTGAGCCCTTGAGCACGGCAACCACGCCGTAGCGGGACGCCAGTTGGCGGGCTGCTGCGAGCCTGTCTGCCTGAATGTCGGCGGCCGAGCAGTTCAGAAGGCGTGCGGCTTCGAGCGGGTGCGGGGTGATCACGGTCGGCTTTCCGCGCCGAGCGCGCGACGCCAGTTGCGTTTGCAATCCACTGTCGGCCGCAATGGCGTTCAGCGCATCGGCATCGAGCACCAATGCAGCCGCTGTCGCCAGCACGCGCGGCAGCACCGCGCGCACGGCTGTGCCGCCACCGCATCCGCAGACCGCCGTCATGCCGGTGAGATCGAGCGTGTTGGCGTCTCGCAGCATCAGCTCGGGCTGTGCCAAATCAACTGGGGCTGCACTGGGGTCGAGCAAGCCGACGAACACGCGTCCGGCGCCCGCATGCAACGCGCCCGAACCAGCGAGCAGTGCGGCGCCCGCCATGCCAGGTGCGCCACCGATCACTGCGAGGTCGCCATAAGTGCCTTTGTGCGATGCATGGCTGCGCGGCTGGTTCGTTGGTGCGCCTGAAAGGCGTGCAGTGGGTGGCTCGGCCATGCTGCTGCAACCCAAGTCGTCGAACCAAACCGTGCCCGCCGCGTCGCGGCCCTGGGCCGTGAAGAGGCCTGGCTTCAGGGTCAGAAAGGTCACGCAAGCTGACGAGATGGCTGCTGGATGGGTGGCGTGCCAGACCCCCGTGTCGGCATTGAGACCGGACGGTAGGTCGACGCTAAGCACCCGTTGCCCGCCTGCATGCCCTGCATGCATCTGCCGTAGCCACTCGGCCATGACGCCTTCGGGCGGCCGGGTCGATCCGATGCCGAGCAGCGCATCGATGGCCAGTTCATAGCCAGCAGGCGGCTGCGGCGAAAAGATCACCCCCGCATCCCGCGCGCGTTGCAGCGAGGCCTTGGCATCGGGCGGCAGGCGGTTTTCATCGCCCGCGAACGTGACGACCGGCCGAAAGCCTCGGCGCTGCAACTGCGCCGCGGCCTCGAAGCCGTCGCCGCCGTTGTTGCCGGGCCCGCAAGCGATCCACATCGTGCGCGCGTGCGGCGCGAGAGCCATGGCCAGCCGCGCCACGGCCAGGCCCGCGCGCTGCATCAGCGTGTGGGAGGGCAGGGTGGCCGCGGCTGCGTGTTCGATGCGCCGCGTCGCCGCAATGTCGAACAGATCGGCGGCGGTGGCGGACGTGATGCGTTGCATCAAGCCATTTTGCCGCTCGGCGGCCGACGAATGAAGCGCTTGAATAAACGGCGCTCCGGCGCCTCGAACCCTAGAGGTTGAGCCGCTCGACGCCAAGACCTTCGAGGTCGACGCCGGCATCGCGGCCACCGACCAGGTCGGCCACCACGCGTGCGCTGCCGCACGACAGCGCCCAGCCGCTGGAGCCGTGGCCCAGGTTGAGCCACACGCCCGGCACGCCGCTGGCACCGAGCACGGGAGGGCCGTCGGGCAGCATCGGCCGTGCACCCTTCCATTGCTGCACGCCCGACTGGAGCGTGACGGCGCCGGGAAACCAGTCGTGGAGCACCTTGTAGAGCGTTTGCACCGCGGATGCATTCAGCGTGCTCAGGGAGCCGCCAATCTCGGCGCTGCCCGCCACACGCACGCGCTGGCCCAGGCGCGAGATGGCTATCTTGTAGCGCTCGTCCATCACGGCGCTGCGGGGAGCGTTGAGCGATTCACGAATCGGCGCGCTAATGGAGTGGCCATACACCGGCGCAAGCGGAATCTTGAGGCCTAGCGGCCGCAGCAACTGGGCCGAGGCAAGTCCGGCGCACACCACCACCGCATCGAAGCGCAGCGGCGGTGAACCGCTGGCAAGCGAGATGGAGGCGGGGTCTGAACGGCTCAGGGGTGCAATGTCGCAATTGAAATGGAACTGGGCACCGAGCGCCTCGCACTCCCACTTGAGCAGCTGCGCGAACTGGCGGCAATTGGCCACCTCGTCTTCGGGCAGGTGAATGGCGCCCGCGAGTGCCGTATCGGCGTTGAGCGCGGGTTCGATGCGCCGGGCTTCGTCTGCGTCGACTTCCTTGAACACACTGCCGGCTGCGCGCAGCACCTCGAGCCCGGGCTGCACCAGCTTCTTCTCGCGCTTGGAGCGCAGCAGAACGAGGTAGCCGTCGCTGCGCTCATAGCTGAGTTCGCGCGCCTCGGTCACTTCGTGCAGCCGGGTGCGGCTGTAGAACGCCAGCCGCTGCATGCGGGCGCGGTTGGCGAGGTAGGTTTCGAGCTTGCAGGCTTTCTGCCAGCGCGACATCCAGCCCAGATCGCGTGTGCTCAGCGGCCATCGCAGCTTGATGGCGCCGTGCGGAGAGAGCAGCGAACGCAGCACCTTGCCCCGCATGCCGGGCGCGGCCCATGGCGTCACATAACCCGGCGCGACCACGCCTGCATTCGCAAAACTGGCCTCCTCGGCCGCGGCGCCGCGGCGCTCGAACACGGAGACTTCATGCCCATCCGAAACCAGTTCCCAGGCGGTGGTGACGCCGATGATGCCGGCGCCCACGATCGCGATTTTCATTGAATTTTTGAGTAAGAAGAGATGGCTGACACCCCTCGATGGGCGTGGAGCTATTGTCTTCGCAGTGCGTGTTCGGCTTGCAGGGCAATTGCGAGAACGGCGTCATCGTGCAGCGCGGCGTGCCACAGCATCAGGCCGACCGGCAGTTCGCCGGTTGCATGGCAGGGCAGCGAGATGGCGCAGCCGTCGAGCATGTTGACGATCGACGGGTTGCGCAGCAGCAGTGCGTTGACGCGAAAGAATTCCTCGTCGCGCTCGGCACCCGGCGCCACGCTGGCGATGGAGGGTGCGGTGATCGGCACGGTGGGCGACAGCACGGCGTCGAAGGACGCCAGCGCTGTTTCGATGCGGGCAATCCACGCGCGGCGGGCATTCACGAGGTCGATGTATTCGTGCGCCTTCATGCCGGCGCCGCGCAGGATGCGCTGCGCGACGCGCGGGTCGTAGCCGGCGCCGCTGCGCTCCAGCAGCAGCCGGTGCCAGGCATAGGACTCGGCCGCCGAAAACCCGCCCGTGGCGTTGATGGCCTGCAACTCGGCCAATTCCGGCAGCTCGATTTCCTCGACCTGGGCACCCGCACCGCGCAATGTCTGGAGCGCGTTCTCGAAGGCGCTGGCCACCGCGGGCTCGATGTCGTCGAAGAACACGTTTTTCACCACCGCGAGCCGGTAGGCGCCGACGGAGGCGGCACCGGCGGTTACGCGGCGCGCCGCAAGGATCTCGTGTGCGGCGATGGCATCGCGCACCGAACGCGTCATGGCGCTGACGGTGTCGAGCGTGGTCGAGAGCGGCAGCGCGCCATCGGCAGGCACCAGGCGGGACGTGCTCTTGAAACCCACGATGCCGTTCAGCGCTGCTGGAATGCGGATCGAGCCGCCCGTGTCAGAACCGAGCCCGATGAAGGCTGCCCCCGTCGCGACCGAAACGGCGGCACCGGACGACGAACCGCCCGGAATGCGCGGCGTGGCGGCGTCGCTCACGTTGACCGGCGTGCCATGGTGCGGGTTGACTCCCACGCCAGAAAAGGCGAACTCGGTCATGTTGGTGCGGCCGGTCAGCACGCCGCCCGCAGCGCGCAGCCGCGCGACCGCCACTGCGTCGGCCTTGGCTGCCGGGGCATGAGAAAGCACGACGGAACCGGCGGGGGTTGGCTGGCCCTCGATGTCGAACAGGTCCTTGGTGGTGAAGGCGAGTCCGGCGAGCCTGCTTTGCGGCGCCGAACGGCCGACCTGCTCGCGGGCTTCGTCGAACAACGTGCGCGTGAAAACGTGTTTGCAGGCAGGGGCTTCGGCGATGCCGATGGCACGCTCCAATTCGGTGCGTGCATCGGTGCCACCTGCCAGCATGTTCAGACGGGTGGCGTGAAGGTCGTTCATGGATCGATCGCCTGGGTGCAGAGGCTGGGTTGCGGGACGGGCCAAGGAGAAGATCAGGAGGAGCGGCGTGCTATACTCTTTGGGTTTCGCTGACCGCGTGACGGCAACCGCCACACACAGCCAGACACATCCGCAAACCGGCCCAATCAAGGTGTTGCGACTCCATTCGAAGGAGGCGCAAAACGGGCTGGATTTTAGACCCAACCTTTGGAGTAATTTTCAATGTCTACCACCATGCGCGAAATGCTGGAAGCCGGTGTCCATTTTGGTCACCAAACCCGCTTCTGGAACCCCAAGATGGCCCCGTTCATCTTCGGCCATCGCAACAAGATTCACATCATCAACCTGGAAAAGTCGCTTCCGATGTTCCAGGATGCGATGAAGTACGCCAAGCAGCTCACCGCCAACCGCGGCACGATCCTGATGGTCGGCACCAAGCGCCAGGCCCGTGAAATCGTGGCTGCCGAAGCCCGCCGCGCCGGCGTGCCTTTCGTGGACACCCGCTGGCTCGGCGGCATGCTGACCAACTTCAAGACGGTCAAGACCTCGATCAAGCGCCTCAAGGACATGAAGGCCCAGCAAGAAGCCGGCCTCGAAAGCCTGAGCAAGAAAGAGCAGCTCACGTTCTCGCGTGAAATCGCGAAGCTCGAAAAGGACATCGGCGGCATCCAGGACATGGCTGCGCTGCCGGACGCCATCTTCGTGATCGACGTTGGCTTCCACAAGATCGCCGTGGCAGAAGCCAAGAAGCTCGGCATTCCGCTGATCGGTGTGGTGGACTCCAACCACTCGCCCGAAGGCATCGACTACGTGATTCCGGGCAACGACGACTCGTCGAAGGCCGTCACGCTTTACGCACGCGGCATCGCCGACGCGATCATCGAAGGCCGCAACAGCGCCGGTGGTGACGTGGTCAAGGCCATCGCCGAAGGCAGCAGCGACGAATTCGTCGAAGTCGAAGAGGGCGCTTCGGCCTGATTGGTGCTCTCGCGAGCCTGAAGAAGGGGCTTTGGTGCCCCTTTTTTTTAACCTGATTTTTGGATTTACGGAGATAGAACAATGGCTGCAATCACCGCAAGCATGGTCGGCGAACTGCGCGCAAAGACCGACGCGCCGATGATGGAATGCAAGAAGGCCCTCACCGAGGCCGACGGCAACATGGAAAAGGCCGAAGAGCTGCTGCGCATCAAGCTCGGCAACAAGGCTGGCAAGGCATCGGGCCGCATCACCGCCGAAGGCGTGGTCACGGCTTTCGTCGACGGCGCTGCCGGCGGCATGATCGAGATCAATTGCGAAACCGACTTCGTCACCAAGAACGACAGCTTCCTGGCAATGGCCAACGCTGCCGCGATGCTGGTCGCCAAGCACAACCCTGCCGACCTCGCCGCACTGGGCGCGCTGCCCTACGAGCAAGACGGCTTCGGCCCCACGCTCGAAGACGTGCGCAAGGGCCTCATCGGCAAGATCGGCGAGAACATGAGCTTCCGCCGCTTCAAGCGCTTTGGCGGCAACGGCAAGCTGGCTTCGTACCTGCACGGCACGCGCATCGGCGTGATGGTCGAGTTCGAAGGCGACGACACCTCGGCCAAGGATGTTGCGATGCACATCGCCGCCATGAAGCCGGTGGCCATCTCGGCCGCCGACGTGCCTGCGGACCTGATTGAAAAAGAGCGTGCTGTTGCCGCCGGCAAGGCCGAGGAAGACCGCAAGACGGCCGAAGCCGAAGGCAAGAAGCCGCAGCCTGCCGACATCGTTGCCAAGCGCATCGAAGGCGGCGTGCAGAAGTACCTCAAGGAAGTCTCGCTGCACAACCAGCCGTTCGTGAAGAACGACAAGCAGACCGTCGAGCAGATGCTCAAGGCCGCCGACACCAGCATCAAGGGCTTCACCCTGTATGTGGTCGGCGAAGGCATCGAAAAGAAGGTCGACGACTTTGCCGCCGAAGTTGCAGCCCAGGTTGCTGCCGCCAAGGCCGCCGCGTAAAACTGTTACGCCCCAAGGCGACGGCGCGCATGTGTGTGCCGCCGCTTTTTCACCGCCTCGTTCTACACTCGCCCCCGCCAACACAAGTAAGGAAATTGCCCATGTCTGATCCCCGCCCAGCCCACAAGCGAATCTTGTTGAAGCTGTCGGGCGAGGCATTAATGGGAGACGATGCCTTTGGTATTAATCGCGCCACCATCGTTCGCATGGTCGAAGAGATCGCCGAGGTGGTGAACATGGGTGTGGAGCTTGCGGTCGTGATCGGCGGCGGCAACATCTTCCGCGGCGTCGCGGGAGGCTCTGTCGGCATGGACCGCGCCACGGCCGACTACATGGGCATGCTGGCCACGGTGATGAATTCGCTGGCTCTGGCCGACGCCATGAACAAGCAGGGACTGGTGGCGCGCGTCATGTCCGCCATCGCCATCGAGCAGGTGGTCGAGCCCTATGTGCGGCCCAAGGCATTGCAGTATCTCGAAGAGGGCAAAGTCGTCGTGTTTGCCGCGGGCACCGGCAACCCCTTCTTCACCACCGACACGGCCGCTGCGCTGCGCGGTGCCGAGATCGGTGCCGAGCTGGTGCTCAAGGCCACCAAGGTCGATGGCGTGTATTCCGCCGACCCGAAGACCAACCCCGATGCAACGCGCTATTCGACGCTTACCTTCGACGAGGCGATCGCGCAAAATCTCGGCATCATGGACGCCACGGCTTTTGCGCTGTGCCGCGACCAGAAGTTGCCGATCAAGGTGTTCTCGATCTTCAAGAACGGCGCGCTCAAGCGCGTTGTCATGGGCGAGGACGAAGGCACGCTGGTGCATGCCTGAGGAGTATTGAGATGACGACCCCTACCATTGCAGAAATTCGCAGCACGACCGATGCGAAGATGAACCAGTCGCTCGCTGCGTTCCAGAACAACCTCACCAAGATCCGTACCGGCCGCGCCAACTCGGCGCTGCTCGACTCGATCCATGTCGATTACTACGGCTCGCAAGTCCCGCTGAGCCAGGTGGCCAACGTGTCGGTGCTCGACTCGCGCACCATCAGCGTCCAGCCCTGGGAAAAAGGCATGGGCGCCAAGATCGAGAAGGCCATTCGCGAAAGCGACCTGGGCCTGAACCCGGCCTCGATGGGCGACCTGATCCGCGTGCCGCTTCCCGCCATGAGCGAAGAGCGGCGCAAGGAAATGACCAAGCTGGTCCGCAACGAAGGCGAAACCGCCAAGATCGCCACGCGCAACCTGCGCCGCGATGCGAACGAAGCCGTCAAGAAGCTGGTCAAGGAAAAGCTCGCCTCCGAAGACGACCAGAAACGCGCCGAAGCCGAGATCCAGAAGGTCACCGACCGCCACATCGCGGAAATCGATCGCCTGGTCGCGGCCAAGGAAGCGGAGATCATGGCCGTTTGAAGCTGCGCATGGCCTCCTCCCTGCCGCAGGTTCCCCGCCACATTGCCATCGTCATGGATGGCAACGGGCGCTGGGCGACGCGGCGGTTCCTGCCCCGCGTGGCGGGACACAAGCAGGGTGTCGAGTCGCTGCGGCGCTGCGTCAAGGCCTGCGTCGATCGCGGGGTGGGCATTCTCACGGTCTTCGCGTTCTCGTCGGAGAACTGGAACCGTCCGCCCGAAGAGGTGTCGGGCCTGATGGAGATCATGGTCGGTGCACTCGCACGCGAGGTGCCCAAGCTGAGCCGCGACGGCGTGCGGCTGCATTTCGTTGGCGAGCGGGCGGGACTCTCCAAGAAAATGGTGCAGGGCCTGGTCGATGCCGAGGAAGCCACGGCAGAGAACACCAAGCTCATTCTCAACGTCTGCTTCAACTACGGCGGCCGGTGGGACATTGCACGCGCCGCCGCCAAGCTGATGGAACAGGGCGAGCCGCTCACCGAAGCCAATCTCGACCGCGCCATGGCCCTGGCGCACGTGCCCGACCCCGACCTGCTCATCCGCACTGGCGGCGAGCAGCGGCTGTCGAATTTCCTGCTCTGGCAGAGCGCTTACGCGGAGCTTTTCTTCAGCAACAAGCTCTGGCCCGAATTCGACGAAGCCGAGCTGGACGCCGGAATTGCCGCGTTCCAGGCTCGCGAGCGCCGGTTCGGCAAGACTTCCGCGCAGGTCACGGCCGGCAGCGATTCCTCTTCAGATCGCCAGATGGCCTGAGGGCCTTCACGGCCCGACAACTCAGCCGCATGCTCAAACAACGCATCCTCACGGCCATCGTCCTGCTGGCGATCCTGCTGCCGGCACTCTTCTATCCGTCCCACATTCCCTTTGCCTGCGTCATGCTGGTGCTGATCGGCGCCGCAGCCTGGGAGTGGGGCCGCCTCAACGGCTACAGCCAGCGGCTGTCCGTGTTCCTCGGGCTGGAAACGGTCGTGCTGTGCGCGCTTTCATGGTGGCTCGGACTGCTCGCGCAGCCGCTCATGCTCATGTGGCTGGTGGCCAGTGCCGCGTGGGTGCTTGGCGGGGCGGCATTGCTGCGGGTGGCGGTGCCGGGCTGGCCCCGCATTCCGCGCGGCCTGCGCCTGGTGGGTGGGTTGCTGGCGCTCTGGGTGGCGTGGCTCGCGGCCGTGCAAGCGCGCATGGTCGGCATCAACTTCCTGCTGTCGATTCTCGTGCTGGTCTGGGTGGCGGACGTCTTCGCGTATTTCGCGGGCCGCGCCTTCGGCCTGAAGTTCACGCGCGGCAAGCTCGCGCCCACCATCAGCCCGGGCAAGAGCTGGGAAGGCGTGTGGGGCGGCATGGCCGGCGTGGTGGTTCTGGCCTTTGCCTGGGTCTGGGCCGACAAGGCGGCCGGCGCCACGGTGGCAAGCCTCTACACCCGGCTGCATGAACGCGGCTGGTGGCTGCTGCTGGTGGGCGTGGTGTTTCTGGCGGCGATGAGCGTTGTCGGCGATCTGGTCGAATCGCTGATCAAGCGCAGCGCCGGCGCCAAGGACAGCAGCAGCCTGCTTCCGGGCCACGGCGGCGTGCTCGACCGCGTGGATGCCCTCTTGCCGGTACTTCCCATTGCAATGATGCTGGCTTCCTTGTGAACACACCCAAACAACGCATCACGGTGCTGGGTTCGACCGGTTCGGTCGGGGTCAGCACGCTCGATGTCATTTCGCGGCACCCCGACCGTTTCGAGGTTTTCGCGCTGTCCGCTTCGACCAAGGTCGACGAACTGCTGGCGCAGTGCGCCCGGTTCTCTCCCCGGTTCGCGGTCATGGCCAGCTCGGCGCATGCGGCGCAGCTGGCGGAAAAGCTGGAGCAGAACAATCTTCCTACACGCGTACTGAGCGGCATCGACGCTATTGAAAAGATAGCGTCTCACGAAGAAGTCGACGCAGTCATGGCGGCCATCGTCGGTGCCGCAGGCCTCGGCCCTTGCCTGGCTGCCGCGCGCGCCGGCAAGCGCCTGCTGCTGGCCAACAAGGAGGCGCTGGTGGTCGGCGGCGAGCTGTTCATGCGCACCGTACGCGAGGGCGGCGCGACGCTGCTGCCGATCGACAGCGAGCACTCGGCCATTTTCCAGTCGCTGCCGGAAGACCCGTCGACCTGGGCGCGCCGCATCGACAAGATCATCCTGACCGCATCGGGCGGCCCGTTCCGCACGCGCGCGCCCGAGACCCTCAGTTCGGTGACGCCCGAGCAGGCCTGCGCCCATCCGAACTGGGTCATGGGCCGCAAGATTTCTGTCGATTCCGCCACCATGATGAACAAGGCGCTCGAGGTGATTGAGGCGCGCCACCTCTTCGGCGTGCTGCCCGAGCAAATCGAAGTGGTCATCCATCCTCAGAGCGTGGTGCATTCGATGGTGCAATTCACCGATGCGTCGGTTATCGCCCAATTGGGCACTCCCGACATGCGAGTGCCGATCGCCGTCGGCCTGGCATGGCCCGAGCGCATCGAAAGCGGAGCGGGGCGCCTGGACTTCCGCCAGATGGCAGCCCTGAGCTTCGACGCCCCCGATGCGGCGCTGTTCCCAGGCCTTGGCCTGGCCTGGCATGCGCTGCGCGCGGCGCCCGGGACCACGGCGGTGCTCAATGCCGCCAACGAAGTCGCGGTCCAGGCATTTCTTGATCGGCGACTGCGATTCGACCGCATTCATGCCGTCAACATGGAAACTTTGGAGGCTGTTGCCCCCTCCAAGCCCGCATCGCTGGCCGACCTGCTGGCGCTCGATGCCAGTGCGCGTGCGGCCGCCAACGCCGCGGCGCTGCGCTTCGCGGCCTGACCCTTCCCGTCGATAGAGGATCCGGATGCTCACCGTCATCGCTTTCGTCGTTGCACTCGGCGTCCTCATTGCAGTGCACGAATATGGCCACTACCGTGTCGCGGTGGCGTGCGGCGTCAAGGTCCTTCGGTTCTCGGTGGGCTTCGGCAAGACCCTCTATCGCTGGCAGCCCAAGCGCCAGCATCCGGGCCAGGAAACCGAATTCGTCATCGGCGCGTTTCCTTTCGGCGGCTACGTCAAGATGCTCGACGAGCGCGAAGGGCCGGTCGCGCCGGAAGAGCGCGAGCGTGCCTTCAACACGCAGCCGCTGCGCTCGCGTGCTGCGATTGTTGCCGCGGGTCCCATTGCCAACCTGCTGCTCGCGGTGGTGCTCTACACGGTCGTCAACTGGATCGGCGTGGACGAGCCTGTCGCCAAGCTGGCCCGGCCGGTAGCGGCCTCGCTCGCGGAAGCCGCGGGCCTGCGCGGTGGCGAGCACGTCACGCGTGCTGGCTTCGATGGCCGCCTGGAGCCCGTGCAATCGTTCGAAGACCTGCGCTGGCGCATGACGCGCGGCGCGCTCGACGGCCGCGACCTCACGCTTGAAATCGCGGGAGAGGGCGGCAAGGCCGCGCGCCAGATCGTGCTTCCGCTGAGCCGCATGGAGGCCAAGGATGCCGATCCGCAGATGTTCCGCAAGATCGGAGTCGTCGCGCCGTTGACGCGTCCCGAGATCGGCCAAGTGATGGCGGGCAGCGCCGCAGAACGCGCGGGCCTTCGCAGCGGAGACCTGGTTCGCACCGTGGGGAGCACGGCCATCGTAGATGGGCAGCAATTGCGCGAGATGATCCGCACCTCGATCGATGGCGACCAGCCTCGCGCACAGACCTGGCAGGTCCAGCGCGGCGGCCAGCCGGTCCAGCTTGAAGTCAAGCCCGAACTGCGCGAAGAGGGCGCCGCGAAGGTCGGCCGCATCGGTGCGTATGTCGGTGCGCCGCCTGAAATGGTCACGGTTCGGCAGGGTCCCGTCGACGGCGTCTGGCTCGGCATCGTGCGCACTTGGGAGGTCTCTGCGCTCACCGTTCGCATGATGGGCAAGATGGTGATCGGGGAGGCTTCGCTCAAGAATTTGAGCGGGCCGCTCACGATTGCCGACTATGCGGGCAAGTCCGCGAGCCTCGGCTTGACCCAGTACCTGGTGTTCCTCGCGCTGATCAGCGTGAGCCTTGGCGTGCTGAATCTCATGCCGCTGCCGGTCCTCGATGGGGGGCACCTGATGTATTATCTTTGGGAGGGCCTGACCGGCAAGAGCGTCTCTGACGCCTGGATGGAACGGCTGCAGCGCGGCGGAGTCGCCTTGCTGCTGGTCATGATGTCGGTCGCACTTTTCAACGACGTCACGCGGCTCTTTGGTTAACTTTCTGCCGGCCCTTTCCGCGCCGGCCCAATTCACAGATGAACACAAACTTCAGTCGCTTTCGCCTGCGTAGCGTTGCCGCGGTGGTGGCCAGCGCGCTGGCGGCCACGGCAGCTTGGGCCGTCGAGCCTTTCACGGTGCGCGACATTCGCGTCGAGGGCTTGCAGCGGGTCGAGCCCGGCACGATCTTCGCATCGCTGCCGCTGCGTGTCGGCGACACCTACAGCGACGAACGCGGCTCGGCTGCCATTCGAGCGCTGTTCGATCTGGGGTTGTTCAAGGACGTGCGCATCGACGTCAATGGCAACGTGCTGGTGGTGATCGTCGAAGAGCGGCCCACCATCGCCGACGTCGATTTCGTCGGAACCAAGGAATTCGAAAAGGCCGCGCTCCAGAAGGCGCTGCGCGAAGTGGGCCTGGCGGATGGCCGTCCCTACGACAAGGCGCTGGCCGACCGTGCCGAGCAGGAGCTCAAGCGCCAGTACGTCAGCAAGAACCTCTACAACGCACAGGTCGTGACCACCGTCACGCCCATCGAGCGCAACCGCGTCAACCTCACGTTCACCGTGACCGAGGGCGACTCCGCCCGCATTCGCGAAGTGCGCGTGGTCGGTAACAAGGCATTCAGCGAATCGACCCTGCTGAGCCTGTTCGACCAGGACAGCGGCGGCTTCATGAGTTGGTACACCAAGTCCAACCAGTACTCGCGTTCCAAGCTCAACGCCGACCTGGAAACACTGCGCTCGTACTACATCACGCGCGGCTATCTCGAATTCCGCATCGATTCGACGCAGGTCGCCATTTCGCCGGACCGCCAGGACCTGTCGGTGACCGTCAACATCACCGAAGGCGAAAAGTTCGTGGTGGCGGGCGTCAAGCTCGACGGCAACTATCTCGGCCGAGAAGAAGAGTTCAAGTCCCTCGTGAGCATCAAGCCCGGCGAGCCCTACAACGGCGAGCAGGTCACCGAAACCACCAAGGCCTTCACCGACTACTTCGGCACTTTCGGCTATGCGTTCGCGCGCGTGCAGGCACGTCCCGAAATCGATCGCGTCAACAACCGCGTGACGCTGACGCTGCAGGCCGAGCCTTCGCGCCGCGTTTACGTGCGCCGTGTCGCCGTGGGCGGCAACGCCAAAACGCGCGACGAAGTGATTCGCCGCGAGTTCCGCCAGTTCGAGGCCTCGTGGTACGACGGCGACAAGATCAAGCTCTCGCGCGACCGCGTAGACCGCCTCGGCTTCTTCACAGAAGTGAACGTCGAAACCCAGGAGATCCCGGGTTCGCCCGACCAGGTCGACCTGGTTGTCAACGTGAACGAAAAGCCCACTGGCAGCCTTCAGCTTGGTGCTGGCTACTCCAGCGCGGAAAAGGTGGCTCTCACCTTCGGTATCTCGCAGGAGAATGTCTTCGGTTCGGGCAACTTCCTCGGCGTGCAGGTCAACACCAGCAAGTACAACCGCACGGTGTCGCTGACCACCACGGATCCGTACTTCACCAAGGACGGCATCTCGCGCACCATCAGCCTGTACCACACCACCACGCGCCCGTACTCGACCAACGTCGACGGCGACTACAAGCTGGTCAACCAGGGGGCCTCGATCCGCTTCGGCGTGCCGTTCAGCGAAGTCGACACCGTATTCTTCGGCGCCGGCCTCGAACGCTATGCGTTCGATCCGAACACCTCGACCTCGTTCTCGGGCCTCTTCACGCCGGCGTCCTACCTCCGCTACTTCCAGTGCTCCAAGGATGCGACCGGCCTGTTCGTAACCGAGTGCGCCCAGAAGAGCGTGTGGGGCGTGCCGCTGACCGTCGGCTGGGGCCGTGACAATCGCGACAGCGCGTTGGTTCCGACCACCGGGCGCCTGCAGCGTGCCAACCTCGAGTTGGGCGTTGGCGGAGACATGCAGTACATCAAGACAAACTACCAGTACCAGCAGTTCTTCGCGATCAACAAGCAATACACCTTCGCAATCAATGCGGACGTGGGCTATGCCAAGCCGCTGGGCGGCAAGGTTTACCCGATCTTCAAGAATTTCTACGCCGGTGGCCTGGGTTCGATCCGCGGCTTCGAGCAAAATTCGCTCGGCCCGCGCGACGTGCCGCTGATTGGCCAGACCGAAGGCGCCGCTCTGGGCGGCACCAAGAAGGCGGTCTTCAATGCCGAACTAAGCACGCCGTTCCCCGGCGCCGGCAACGACCGTACGCTGCGCCTTTACGGCTTCTTCGACGTCGGCAACGTGTTCGGCTCACGCGCCGAAGGCCTGACCGACGAGCAGTACAAGGCCCAGAAGAAGCTGCGCGCCTCGGTCGGTTTGGGGATCAGCTGGATTTCGCCGCTGGGTCCGCTGCGTCTTGCCTACGCCTTCCCCATCAAATCCCAAAAGGAAGTGGTGGATCCGAATACCGGCTTGATCGTGATCCCGAAGGATAGAATCCAGCGCTTGCAATTCCAGATTGGAACGTCTTTCTAAATGAAGCATTTGATTCGCGCTGCGGCCGGCGCGTTGTTGATTCCTGTTTTTGCTCTGGTTGCTGCGCCCGCGGCCCAGGCGCAGGAGACCTTTCGCATCGGATTCGTGAATCCGGACCGCGTGCTGCGTGAAGCCCAGCCGGCCAAGGCCGCGCAAGCCAAGCTCGAGGCCGAATTTCTCAAGCGCGAGAAAGATCTCACGACGCAGGGCGAGGCGCTGAAGACGGCCTCCGAAAAATTCGAGCGCGAGGCGCCCTCCTTGTCGGAAAGCCAGCGTGCTTCGCGCCAGCGGGCGCTGGTCGACCAGGACCGCGACTTCCAGCGCCGCCGCCGCGAGTTCCAGGAAGATCTCAACGCGCGCAAGAACGAAGAGCTCCAGCAGGTCTACGAGCGAGCCAACCGCGTGGTGAAGCAGGTGGCCGAGGCTGAAAAGTACGACGCGATCTTGCAGGAAGCGATCTACATCAATCCCAAGCACGACATCACGGACAAGGTGATCAAGGCGCTGAACGCCTCGACCCCTTCTTCGGCAACGGGCGGCAAGTAACGCCGCAAAAAACGGCGTGTCACTGCAGCTCGGAGCCATTGTCAGCGCCCTGGGGGGCGAGCTCCACGGGGACGCGGCGCTGTCCATCGAGCGGCTTGCGCCGCTCCAGAATGCGCAGCCCGATGCGCTCAGTTTCCTGAGCCATCCCAAATACCAGCAGGAACTGGCGGCCTCCAAGGCCGCCTGCGTGATCGTCTCGCCCGCCATGCGCGAAGCCGCGGCGGCACGCGGGGCTTACATCGTCGCTCCTGATCCGTACCTCTACTTTGCGCGCCTTACGCAGTTGTGGAAGGCGCACCATGCGCGTCCCGAGGCCGACCGCATCCATCCCTCGGCGGTGATCCATCCCGAAGCCCACGTGGACGCCACGGCGCGCATCGGCGCCTTGTGCGTGGTGGAGCGGGGCGCACGCATTGGCGCCGGCACGGTGCTGAAGTCGCGCGTGACGATCAGCGAAGACTGCGTGGTCGGCGAGCGCTGCCTGCTGCACCCCGGCGTGGTGATCGGCGCCGACGGCTTCGGCCTGGCGCCGCACCAGGGGGCGTGGGTCAAGATCGAGCAGCTGGGGGCGGTGCGCATCGGCAACGATGTCGAGATTGGCGCCAACACCTGCATCGACCGCGGCGCGCTCGACGACACCGTCATCGAAGACGGGGTCAAGCTCGACAACCTGATCCAGATCGGCCACAACGTGCGCGTCGGCAAGCACACCGCCATGGCGGGCTGCGTGGGCGTGGCGGGCAGCGCCACCATCGGCGCGCACTGCACCTTTGGCGGCGGCGCTATCGTGCTGGGCCATCTCACGGTGGCCGACGGCGTTCATGTGTCTGCCGCCACGGTGGTCACGCGCTCGATCCACAAGGCCGGCCAGTACACCGGCATGTTCCCCATCGACGACAATGCGAGCTGGGAAAAAAATGCTGCAACGCTCAAGCAGTTGCACAGCCTGCGCGAACGACTGAAGGCGCTGGAGAAGGCCCCCCAGAAAAAGTGAAGACGATGCAGGAACAGAAAATCATGACGACGACGCTCGATATCCATCAAATCCTCAAGCTGCTGCCCCACCGCTACCCGTTCCTGCTGGTGGATCGCGTGCTGGACATGGAAAAGGGCAAGCGCATCACGGCGCTCAAGAACGTGACGATGAACGAGCCGTTCTTCAACGGCCACTTTCCTCACCGCCCAGTCATGCCGGGCGTGCTGATGCTCGAAGCGATGGCGCAGGCCGCGGCGCTGCTGTCGTTCCATTCGCTGGACATCGTGCCCGACGACAACACCGTGTACTACTTCGCGGCCATCGACGGTGCACGCTTCAAGCGCCCCGTGGAGCCCGGCGACCAGCTCACGCTCGAGGTTGAAATCGAGCGCATGAAAGCCGGCATTTCGAAGTTCAAGGGCCGCGCCCGCGTCGGCAGCGAACTCGCCTGCGAGGCCACGCTGATGTGCGCCATGCGCCAGATCAACTGATCTCGCGGCAGTTACAACAAGGCATGACGCAGGTTCATTCGACGGCGCTCATCGATCCGAAGGCAGAGCTCGACGCCTCGGTTTCGGTGGGGCCCTACACCATCATCGGCCCGCACGTGCGGGTGGGTGCCGGCACGACCATTGGCGCGCATTGCGTGATCGAGGGCCGCACCACCATCGGCCGCGACAACCGGATCTTCCAGTTTTCGTCGATTGGCGCAGTGCCGCAGGACAAGAAGTACGCCGGCGAGCCGACCGAACTGGTCATTGGCGACCGCAACGTCATCCGCGAGTTCTGCACCTTCAACCTCGGCGTGCCCGGGGCGGGCGGCATCACGCGCGTGGGCAACGACAACTGGATCATGGCGTACACGCACATCGCGCACGACTGCCGTGTCGATGACCACACCACGCTCGCCAACAACACCACGCTGGCCGGCCACGTGCACCTGGCCGACTGGGTCACCATCGGCGGGCTGACCGGCATTCACCAGTTCGTCTCGATCGGTGCGCACGCGATGGTCGGCTTTGCCAGTGCCGTGTCGCAAGACGTGCCTCCCTTCATGCTGGTGGACGGCAATCCTCTGGCGGTGCGCGGTTTCAACCTGGTCGGCCTGCGCCGCCGCGATTTTTCCGCCCCGCGCCTGGCCGCGGTCAAGCAGATGCATCGCCTGCTGTACCGGCAGGGCAAGACGCTCGAAGAGGCGCGCGCCGAAATCTCCGCGCTGGCGAACGACACGCCCGAGGCGGCCGAGGATGTGGCGCTGATGGAGCGCTTCCTGGCCAATTCGACGCGCGGCATCGCGCGTTGAACTAGCTGCCGGCATGGGCAAGGACGAACAGCGGCGGTTCGCGCTGGTGGCGGGCGAAGCGTCCGGCGACCTGCTCGCCGGCCTTCTTCTCGATGGCCTGCAGACGCGCTGGCCGTCGCTGCAGACGGTGGGTATCGGCGGGCCACGCATGCTCGCGCATGGCCTGCAGAGCTGGTGGCCGCAAGAAAAACTGGCGGTGCGCGGCTACATCGAGGTGCTGCGCCACTATGCCGAGATTGCCGGCATCCGCCGCCAGCTCAAGGCGCGGCTGCTTCGCGAATGGCCCGAACTCTTCATCGGCGTGGACGCCCCTGATTTCAACCTCGATCTCGAGGCGGGATTGCGCGGCCGCGGCATGAAGACGGTGCACTTCGTCTGTCCCTCGATCTGGGCCTGGCGCCCGGACCGCATCGAAAAGATCCGCGCCGCGGCCGACCACGTGCTGTGCATCTTTCCGTTCGAGCCCGCGCTGCTGGCAGAGCACGGCGTGCAGGGCAGCTACGTTGGGCATCCGCTGGCCAACGTGATTCCCATGGCGCCTGACCGCGCCGCGGCCCGCTCGGCGCTGGGCTTGGCACCGGATGCGGAGGTCGTCGCCTTGCTGCCCGGCAGCCGCCGGTCGGAGGTGCGTTACCTGGCTGCCCGGTTTTTCGCCGCCGCCGCGCAAATGCTGAAGACAAGGCCCGCGCTCCGGTTTGTCGCGCCCATCTTGCCGGGCCTGCGTGTCGAGGTGGAAGCCTTGCTGCAGGCCAGCGGCATCGCTGACCGCGTGATGCTGCTCGACGGCCAGTCGCACGCCGCGCTGACGGCCTGCGACGTTACGCTGATCGCCAGCGGAACCGCCACGCTCGAGGCGGCATTGTTCAAGCGCCCGATGGTCATTGCCTACAACATGAACGCGCTGTCGTGGCGCCTCATGCAGCGCAAGCAGCTTCAGCCCTGGGTGGGACTGCCCAATATCCTGTCGCGCGAGTTTGTGGTGCCAGAGCTGCTGCAGGATGCGGCCACGCCGGAGGCGCTGGCCCATGCCACGCTCGCCTGGCTCGACGCGCCTGAAAAGACGCAGGCGCTGCAACAAAAATTTTCAGAGCTGCACGTGCAACTGCAGCGCGATACGCCGACACTTTGCGCAGATGCGATCCAGAAAGTTCTTGAAGGCTGAGCAGGCTGCCCTCGTGTGGGACGCTCCGGGCCTCGTTGCAGGCGTGGACGAGGCGGGCCGCGGTCCGCTGGCCGGGCCGGTGGTCGCAGCAGCCGTCATCCTGGACGACAAGCGCCCGATCCGGGGCCTCGCCGATTCCAAGACGCTCACGCCGCTGCAGCGGGAACGCCTGAACGACCAGATCCTGGCCAAGGCGCTGTGCTGCTCGGTGGCGCAGGCCAGCGTGGAAGAAATCGACACCCACAACATCCTGCAGGCCACCATGATCGCAATGCGCCGCGCGGTCGAGGGCCTGCGCTTGAAGCCTGCCAAGGTGCTGGTCGACGGCAACCGCCTGCCGACGCTCGATGTGCTGGCCGAAGCCATCGTCAACGGGGATGCCCGAATCAAGGCAATTTCCGCTGCATCGATTCTTGCCAAGGTCCATCGCGACCGCCTGTGCCAGCAGCTGCACGTCGAGTTCCCCCTTTACGGATTTGCCGGCCACAAGGGCTATGGCACGCCGGAGCACCTGGAGGCGCTGTTGCGCCACGGGGCATGCGTTCATCACCGCAGGTCGTTCAGTCCGGTGGCTGCGGCGCTGGCGCGCACGATGGGCGACGCCGCCGCGCTGGACGTAACCGCCGCCCTGCCGACGCCGGCACTGATTGCAACGGTCGAAACCGTGCATCTCGACCTGCGCGCCGAGCCCTGAGCCGCCAAATGACCACTCCCGACGGCGTGAGCCACATCAGCTCGCGCGACAACCCGCTGCTCAAGGACTTGCGCAAGCTGGCCCAGGACCCGGGCGCCTACCGCAAGCTCGGTCGCGTGTGGCTCGAAGGCGACCATCTCTGCCGCGCAGCGCTCGAGCGGGGGGTCAAGCCCGCCATCGCCATTTTTTCGGAGACTTATTGGCCATCAGCTCCCGTCGAGTGGTCGAATGCTGCTACTAAAACGATAGTTGTTGCCGACGAACTTCTGCGTGCTGCCAGCGGGCTGGAATCGCCGGCCCTCATGGGATTCGTGCTTGAACTGCCTTCCCGGCCCGCGCTGCTACCCGACGCGCCGAGTGTCGTGCTCGACCGGCTGCAAGATGCCGGCAATGCCGGATCCATCCTGCGCAGCGCGGCCGCTTTCGGGTTCAAGCAGGTGATCGCGCTCAAGGGCACGGCCGCGCTGTGGGCGCCGAAGGTGCTGCGTGCGGGCATGGGCGCGCACTTTGGCCTCCGGCTGATCGAAGGCGTCGAGGCCGACGCGCTCGACGAGCTGAAGGTGCCGCTGGTGGCCACCAGTTCTCATCGGGGCGAATGGCTGCACCAGGCGCGCCTGCCAAACCCGTGCGCCTGGCTGATGGGCCACGAGGGGCAGGGCGTTTCGCCGGCCCTCGAAGCGCGGGCCACGCACCACATCCGCATTGCGCAGCCGGGAGGCGAGGAATCGCTGAACGTGGCCGCCGCGGCGGCCATCTGCCTGCACGCGAGCGGCGCGGCCGGGCTGGCGCACGCCCTTTCCTGATTTGGCGATGCCGTAAAGGCATGAGCGGCGTATGTTTTACGGCGCTGCAAGGCGGGAGAGCGGTGCCGCCGAGCTACAATCGGGGGCTTACTCGCAATAGCGTCGCCCGGCCGCCTTTAACGCCAAAATCCCCTTAAGCAGCAGTCCGCAGGCAACGCGCCTGGGGCTCCGGGCGACCGTAACCATCCGGAGAACCCAGTGCTTTTGTCTCTCAAGGGAAGTTTCCCGCCCGCCATCCTGGCGCTCGCAGACGGCACGGTCTTTCAAGGCAATTCGATCGGAGCCACCGGCTCCACGACCGGTGAAGTGGTGTTCAACACCTCCATGACCGGTTACCAGGAAATCCTCACCGACCCGAGTTATTGCCAGCAGATCGTGACCCTCACGTATCCGCACATCGGCAACTACGGCGTCAACGGGGAAGACATCGAAGCCGACAAGATCCATGCCGCTGGCCTGATCATCAAAGACCTGCCACTCGTCGCATCCAATTTCCGCAAGACGGCCACGCTGAGCGAATACCTCGTGGCCGGCAAGACGGTGGCCATCGCGAACATCGACACCCGCAAGCTGACCCGCCACCTGCGCACCCATGGCGCGCAGAACGGCTGCATCCTGGGCCTCGCCGCGGGTGAGGCGGTCACGCAGGCGCTGATCGACAAGGCCATCGCCGCCGCCAAGGGGGCGCCCAACATGGCCGGGCTCGATCTGGCCAAGGTCGTGTCGGTGAAGCAAACCTATGAGTGGACCGAAACCGAGTGGAAGCTGGGCGCGGGCTACGGCGTGCAGATCACGCCCAGGTTCCACGTCGTGGCGTTCGACTACGGCGTCAAGAAGAACATCCTGCGCATGATCGCGCAGCGCGGCGCCCGCATCACTGTGGTGCCGGCGCAAACGCCTGCCGCGGACGTGCTAAAGCTCAAGCCCGATGGCATCTTCCTGGCCAACGGCCCGGGCGACCCGGAGCCTTGCGACTACGCCATCAGCGCGGTCAAGGAACTCATCGAGACCGGCATTCCCACCTTCGGCATCTGCCTGGGCCACCAGATCATGGCGCTGGCCTCGGGTGCGAAGACCTTCAAGATGAAGTTCGGCCACCACGGCGCGAACCATCCGGTAAAAGACCTGGACAACGGCCGTGTGAGCATCACGAGCCAGAACCACGGCTTTGCGGTCGACGAGAAGTCGCTGCCGGCCAACTTGCGCGCCACCCACATCAGCCTGTTCGACAACACGCTGCAGGGCCTCGCCCGCACCGACAAGCCGGCGTTCTGCTTCCAGGGCCACCCTGAAGCCTCGCCCGGCCCGCACGACATCGGCTACCTGTTCGACCGCTTCACCGCGCTCATGGAGCAGGCACGTGGCTGATGCACCCGCGGTGCTCGACGCTTCGGTCATCGCCGCCTTGCGCGATGCCGAGGGCAAGATCTACGCGCTGCGCGGCCTCAAGGTCATGCTGGCGCAGGACCTTGCCGCGCTCTATGGCGTCGAGACCCGGGTGCTGTTGCAGGCCATGCGCCGCAACCTCGATCGCTTTCCGGCGGATTTCGCCTTCACGCTGGAGAACCAGGACCTCGAGAATTTGAAATCACAACTTGTGATCTCAAAACCCGAGAAGCCGGGCTCGGGCGGTGCGCGCTACCGAAGCGTGGCGTTCACCGAACAGGGCGTGGCCATGTTGTCGAGCGTGCTGCGCAGCGAACGCGCCGTGGCCGTCAACATCGAGATCATGCGTACCTTCGTCAAGCTGCGCAGCATGCTGTCGGAGCACGCCGATCTCAAGCGCAAGCTGAACGCGCTGGAACAGCGATACGACCAGAACTTTCGCGATGTATTCAACGCGATCCATCAACTGATGGATGAGCCGAAGCCGGGCGCCTACAGCGGCCGCGGCATCGGTTTCACCAAGGACAAATAAGATGCCCAAGCGCTCAGACCTCAAATCCATTCTCATCATCGGCGCCGGCCCGATCATCATCGGCCAGGCCTGCGAGTTCGACTACTCCGGCGTGCAGGCTTGCAAGGCATTGCGCGAGGAGGGCTACAAGGTCATCCTGATCAACAGCAACCCCGCGACGATCATGACCGACCCGGCCACGGCCGACGTCACCTACATCGAGCCGATCACCTGGCAAACGGTCGAGAAGATCATCGCCAAGGAGCGCCCCGACGCCATCCTTCCGACCATGGGCGGACAGACCGCTCTCAACTGCGCGCTCGACCTCTGGCGCAACGGCGTGCTCGACAAGTACACCGGCGCGGCCACCAACAAGCCGGTCGAACTCATCGGCGCCACGCCTGAGGCCATCGACAAGGCCGAGGACCGCCTGAAGTTCAAGGACGCGATGACCAAGATCGGCCTCGGCTCGGCGCGCTCCGGCATCGCCCACTCGATGGACGAGGCCTGGGCCGTGCAGAAGTCGGTCGGCTTCCCGACCGTGATCCGCCCCAGCTTCACGCTCGGCGGCACTGGCGGCGGCATTGCCTATAACCCGGAAGAGTTCGAGACCATCTGCAAGCGCGGCATCGAAGCCTCGCCCACCAACGAGCTGCTGATCGAAGAATCGCTGCTCGGCTGGAAAGAGTACGAGATGGAAGTCGTGCGCGACAAGGCCGACAACTGCATCATCGTCTGCTCGATCGAAAACCTCGACCCGATGGGCGTGCACACCGGCGACTCGATCACCGTGGCACCCGCGCAGACGCTCTCCGACAAGGAATACCAGATTCTCCGCAACGCCTCGCTGGCCGTGCTGCGCGAGATCGGCGTGGACACCGGTGGCTCGAACGTGCAGTTCTCCATCAACCCGAAGGACGGCCGCATGGTCGTCATCGAGATGAACCCGCGCGTGTCGCGTTCTTCGGCGCTGGCCTCCAAGGCCACGGGCTTCCCGATCGCCAAGGTCGCGGCCAAGCTGGCTGTGGGATACACGCTCGACGAGCTGCGCAACGAGATCACGGGCGGTGCCACGCCCGCGTCGTTCGAGCCCTCGATCGACTACGTGGTCACCAAGATTCCGCGTTTCGCATTCGAGAAATTCCCGCAGGCCGATTCGCGCCTCACCACGCAGATGAAATCCGTGGGCGAGGTGATGGCCATGGGCCGCACCTTCCAGGAGTCGTTCCAGAAGGCGCTGCGCGGCCTCGAGGTGGGCGTCGATGGTCTCAACGAGAAGACGCAGGACCGCGAAGTGCTCGAGAAGGAACTCGGCGAGCCCGGCCCCGAGCGCATCTGGTACGTGGGCGATGCCTTCGCGATGGGCCTGAGCGTGGAGGAAGTGTTCGCGCTGACCAAGATCGATCCGTGGTTCCTGGTGCAGATCGAAGAGATCGTGAAGATCGAACTCGAACTCGAAACCAAGTCGCTCGACGACATCGACAAGGACACGCTGCTCGCGCTCAAGAAGAAGGGCTTCTCCGATCGCCGCCTGGCCAAGCAGCTCAAGACCACCGACACCGCGGTCCGCGAGAAGCGCCGCGCCCTCGGCGTGCGCCCGGTCTACAAGCGCGTGGACACTTGCGCAGCCGAGTTCGCGACCAACACGGCTTACATGTACTCGACCTATGAAGACGAGTGCGAAGCCGACCCGACGGACAAGAAGAAGATCATGGTGCTCGGCGGCGGTCCCAATCGCATCGGCCAGGGCATCGAGTTCGACTACTGCTGCGTGCATGCCGCGCTCGCGATGCGCGAGGACGGCTACGAGACCATCATGGTCAACTGCAATCCCGAAACCGTATCGACCGACTACGACACCTCCGACCGGCTGTACTTCGAGCCGCTCACGCTCGAAGACGTGCTCGAGATCGTCGACAAGGAGAAGCCGCTCGGCGTGATCGTGCAGTACGGCGGCCAGACGCCGCTCAAGCTCGCGCTCGACCTCGAGGCCAACGGCGTGCCGATCATCGGCACCTCGCCCGACATGATCGATGCGGCCGAAGATCGTGAGCGCTTCCAGAAGCTGCTGCATGAACTCAAGCTGCTGCAGCCGCCGAACGCCACGGCGCGCACCGAACCTGAGGCGCTCGAAAAGGCCGCCGCGCTGGGCTACCCGCTGGTGGTGCGCCCGAGCTATGTGCTTGGCGGCCGCGCGATGGAAATCGTGCACGAGCAGCGCGATCTCGAGCGCTACATGCGCGAAGCCGTCAAGGTCAGCAACGACTCGCCGGTGCTGCTCGACCGCTTCCTGAACGATGCCGTCGAATGCGACGTCGACTGCCTGCGCGATGCCGAAGGCCAGACCCTGATCGGCGGCGTGATGGAGCACATCGAGCAAGCTGGCGTGCACTCGGGCGACTCCGCCTGCTCGCTGCCGCCGTACAGCCTGAGCGCCGAAACGATTGCCGAGCTGAAGCGCCAGAGCGCCGCGATGGCCGCCGCGCTCAACGTGGTGGGCCTGATGAACGTGCAGTTCGCCATCCAGCAGAAGGACGGCAAGGACGTCATCTACGTGCTCGAAGTGAACCCGCGTGCTTCCCGCACCGTCCCTTACGTGAGCAAGGCCACGGGCATCCAGCTCGCCAAGGTGGCGGCACGCTGCATGGCCGGCCAGTCGCTCAAGTCGCAGGGCGTGACGAAGGAAGTCACTCCGCCTTACTTCAGCGTGAAGGAAGCCGTGTTCCCGTTCGTCAAGTTCCCAGGCGTGGACACCATCCTCGGGCCGGAAATGAAATCGACCGGCGAAGTGATGGGCGTGGGCAAGACCTTCGGCGAAGCGTTCGTAAAGTCGCAGCTCGGCGCGGGCACCCACCTGCCGAAGTCGGGCAAGGTCTTCATCTCGGTGAAGAACAACGACAAGGCACGCGCCGTGGAAGTGGCGCGCGGCTTGGTCAAGCTGGGCTTCGAGATCATTGCCACCAAGGGCACGGCCGCCGCCATCGGCGCTGCGGGCATCGAATGCGCGACGGTGAACAAGGTGACCGAAGGCCGCCCGCACATCGTGGACATGATCAAGAACAACGAGATTGCGCTGGTCATCAACACGGTCGAAGAGCGCCGCAACGCGATCAACGATTCGCGGCAGATCCGCACCTCGGCGCTCCTGGCCCGCGTAACCACCTTCACCACCATTTTTGGTGCTGAAGCCGCGGTCGAAGGCATGGGCTTCATGGACGAGCTTGGCGTGATCTCGGTGCAGGAGATGCACGCGCAACTGGCAGCCGCCTGAGCGCCGCCATGGAAACCCAGCTGGTCGAACTGGACCTGGCCGACTGGAACGCGGCCACGCCCAACGAGGCGTGGATCGCGGCGCTCGAGGCCGGCAAGGTGCTGTACTTTCCGCGCCTGGGCTTCGAGCTGCTGCAGCAAGAGCGCAGCCTGCTCACGCCCAGCCTGTTGTCGCCCGACGTGCGGAACATCAGCCTCGATGCCGACGGTCACCTCAAGGGAGTGGCGGGCGACGAGCAGGTGCAGCGCGCGACTGCGGCGATGGTCGGGCGCTTTCGCGCGCAGGCGCAGCAGCTCATCCATGGCTTGCTGCCGCACTACACGCCGGCCCTGCGCCTGGCGCCGACCAGCTACCGGCCGACGCAGGTCGAGACGCGCGTGCAGTCGTGGCGCGCCGATGATCGGCGCCTGCACGTCGATGCATTTCCGTCGCGGCCCAACTACGGCGAGCGCATTTTGCGCGTTTTCACCAACGTGAATCCCGAAGGGGCGCCGCGTGTATGGCGCGTGGGCGAGCCCTTCGAGGACATCGCCAAGCGCTTTCTGCCGCGTGCCAAGCCTTATGTGCGATGGCAGGCCAAGCTGCTGCAGGCGTTGCATGTGACCAAGTCGTTCCGCAGCGAATACGACCACCTGATGCTGCAGCTGCATGACGGCATGAAGTCGGACATGGCCTACCAGGAAAGCTCGCCCCAAGAGACCGCCAAGTTCCCGCCTGGTTCGGTGTGGGTGTGCTTTTCGGACCAGACCTCGCACGCCGTCATGGCGGGGCAGTACATGCTCGAGCAGACCCTTCATCTGCCCGCGGCTAGGCAATACAATCCAGATTCGAGCCCGCTCGCCATCCTGAGCCGGCTGACCGGACGCACCCTCGTCTGATCCTTTCCCTCATCGACCGCCGAACGGCAGCGTTCGGCGGTTTCGCTTTATGGAGAACCAAACATGGCGACCATCCCAATTACCAAGCGCGGTGCCGAGAAACTGCGCGCTGAATTGCATCAGCTCAAGACCGTGGACCGTCCCTGGGTCATCAATGCGATTTCCGAAGCCCGTGCGCAGGGCGACCTGAGCGAGAACGCCGAGTACGAAGTCGCCAAGGATCGCCAGGGCTTCATCGAAGGCCGCATCCAGGAAGTCGAGGGCAAGCTCTCGGCCGCGCAGATCATCGACCCGGCCGAGCTGGATGCCGGTGGCAAGGTGGTGTTCGGATCTACCGTGGAACTCGAGGAAGAAGAGTCTGGCGACGCCGTCAAATACCAGATCGTCGGCGAAGACGAAGCCGACTTGAAGCTGGGCCTGATCAACATCTCCAGCCCGATCGCGCGTGCGCTCATCGGCAAGGAAGAGGGCGACGTTGCCGAAGTGCAGGCACCCGGTGGCCTCAAGCGCTACGAGATCGTCGCGGTCCGCTACCTCTGACCTGCCGCGCCGCATGAAAGACCGCCTCGCGCTGCTGCTGGCCGCCTTCTGGTGGGGCAGTCTCACGACGATCGGTTTCCTCGTGGTGCCAATGCTGTTCGCGAAGCTTGGCAATCCCGCTGTCGCGGGCAATTTTGCCGGGCAATTGTTCGAGGCGCAGAGCTGGATCGCCATCGGCTGCGGCCTGCTGCTGCTCATTCATTTCAGAACAAAGATGGACGAGCGCATCGACAGCGCCTCGATGGGCGCAATCTTCCTGATATTGGCCGCATTGCTGCTGGCGCTGCTCCAGCAATATGCCGTGGCGCCCCGCATTCTGGCGCGCGATAACCTCAAGCTGTGGCATGCCGTGGGAAGCGGGATGTACCTGGCTCAGTGGCTCTGCGCCGGCGTGCTGCTGTGGCGCATGGGCGCCGTTCGCACGCCCTCGGCAGACTGAAGGCTGGCGGTTGGGCAAGCTGCCCACCGCCATCCGTTCACCTCATTCTTTCCAGAACTTGGCGACCCAGCTTGCTGGCCGGATAAAGCGAAAAGTCCGGTTGCGGCGCCCCGCCAGCGCATCGGGCGGATTGCATTCGCCATGGAACACCATGATGCGTGCGCCTTCGGGGACGAAGGGCTCTTCCCAGTAGTTGGTCGGCCACATGGGAATGCCGTGGTACTTGAAGCTCGGGCACCAGGCTGTGGGCCAGTAGCCCAGCTTGCCCTGCTTGTGCAGCATGGCGGACAGGTAGGTCTGCTCGTTGCGGTACTCGGCCTGGACTTTGTCCATGTTGTTGCGGAAATACGCCAGCACGTCGGCGTGGGCACCCAACTCGAAGCGGTACACCGATGAATTTCCGGTGATTCGCCCGCGGCGCCAGGGGCGCGCGTAGTCTTTAATGATCAGGAACTCGCCCGGGTACTCGAAGAAGGCATCGAGGCTGCCCACGATCACCACGTCCACGTCCAGGAAGAGGGCGGTGCCGCGCAGGCCGTGCAGGTCCTTTTCGAAGGTGGTGAGCTTCTTCCACGCGCCGTCGCGCTGGCCGGGGGCCAGCTGCAGGTTGAGCGGCGGAATCGGCAGGCACGTCACTTCGGGGCGGATGCCGGTGCCGTCGTCCGTCAGGCACACGAACTTGAAGTCGCCGCTGAGATTGCGGCGCACCATCGCGTAGAGGCGGTTGACGTATTCGGGGCCGTATTTCGTGCCCCACTTCATGCAGAGGATGTGGCGTGTCACCCAGCTCAATCCGACTGGTTGCGCTTCTTGGCCGAGAGGGGCCGCTTCGCCTTGGCGCGCTTGATGGTGCCGCCGGGGGTGAGGCGCTGGTTGCCGAGCACGCGCAGGGTCTTGATCTCGGGGCGCTGGCCGCCGCGCTTGCTGTACTTCAGCACCTTGATGTCGCGCGGACCGGGCATGCGGTCTTCGTCGACCACGCGCTCTTTCTCGGGCTTGGGGCGCCACAGCACCAGCAGCTTGCCGATGTGCTGGATGGGCGCCGCGTCGAGCTCTTCGGCCAATTCGCGCAGCATGGCGTCGCGGGCCAGGCGGTCGTCGGAAAAGACACGGACTTTGATAAGGCCATGGGCCTTCAGCGCCGCATCGGCTTCTTTTTTAACGGCAGGGGTCAGCCCGTCTCCACCGACCATGACGATCGGATCCAGGTGGTGAGCTTCGGCGCGGTGCACCTTGCGCTCGGCAGGGGTAAGTTGAATGGCGGGCATCCCCGTATTATCGAGGGTAGAAAGCAACCTCTCGAACCGCCGGGCCGCTTCCACGCGAATACCGCAGCGCGAAGCACGAGAGGCTCCCCATGAGCACCAAGGCGAAAAGCAAAAAAGTAAACAAGGCGTGGCTGCACGACCACATCAACGATCCGTACGTCAAGCTGGCCACGCGGGAGGGGTACCGCGCACGCGCCGCCTACAAGCTGAAGGAAATCGACGAATCGCTGGGCCTGGTCAAACCGGGCCAGCTGGTGGTCGATCTGGGCTCTACGCCGGGTGCCTGGAGCCAATACCTTCGGCGGCGCATGTCGCCCGACGGGGCTGCGGCTGGCGCGCTGAACGGCACCATCATCGCCCTCGACATGCTGCCCATGGAGCCTATCGAGGGCGTGACCTTCCTGCAGGGCGACTTTCGCGAGGCGGAGCTGCTGGAGCAGGTGCTGGGCGTGCTCGCGGGCCGGAAGGCCGACCTGGTGGTTTCGGACATGGCCCCCAACCTGTCGGGCATCCATTCGGCTGACGCCGCCCGGGTTGCGCACCTGATCGAGCTTGCCATCGACTTCGCCCAGCACCACCTGAAGCCGGAAGGGGCGCTGGTCGCCAAGCTTTTCCATGGCAGCGGCTATGACGAGCTGGTGAAGCTGTTCAAGGCGAATTTCCGCACCGTGAAGCCCTTCAAACCCAAGGCCTCGCGGGACAAATCGTCCGAAACCTTTCTGGTTGGCATGGGTCTCAAGGCCCACGAAACGCTTTGATACCTTGCCGTCGGAGGCCTCGGCAGGGGGCCGTCAGGGCGCTAACCCTTGTCAGGCTATGGCTGCTTTAGGGAAATGCCCGCTTTTCGCAGCTTGAAAAGCCTAAAATGGGGCGCAATTGCGTATCCATAGCGCGTTCTTTCACAATCTTGTCACGCGCTTTCGACTGGAGCTTCGTTTGAACAATCAGTGGTTTTCCAAAGTTGCCGTATGGCTCGTCATTGCCATGGTGTTGTTCACTGTGTTCAAGCAGTTCGACACCCGCGGCGGCGTCGGCTCAGGAGCGGTGAGCTATTCGGAGTTCCTGGATCAGGTCCGAAACAACCAGATCAAGAGCGCCATCATTCCTGAAGGCGCGGGCGGCGGCGAAATCGTCGCAGTCACCAACGACGATCGCAAGATCCGAACAACCGCCACCGTGCTCGACCGCGGCCTGGTCGGCGACCTGATCGACCACAACGTCAAGTTCGACGTCAAGCCGCGTGAAGAGGGCTCGCTCCTCATGACGCTCTTGGTGAGCTGGGGCCCGATGCTGCTCTTGATCGGCGTCTGGATCTATTTCATGCGCCAGATGCAGGGCGGCGGCAAAGGCGGGGCATTCAGCTTCGGCAAGAGCAAGGCCCGCATGATGGACGAGAACAACAACACGGTCACTTTCGCCGACGTCGCGGGCTGCGACGAGGCCAAGGAAGAAGTCCGTGAAGTCGTCGACTTCCTGAAAGACCCGCAGCGCTTCCAGAAACTGGGCGGGCGCATTCCGCGCGGCTTGCTGCTGGTCGGCCCTCCGGGCACCGGCAAGACCTTGCTGGCCAAGTCGATCGCCGGCGAAGCCAAGGTTCCGTTCTTCTCGATCTCAGGTTCCGACTTCGTCGAAATGTTCGTCGGCGTGGGCGCGGCCCGGGTGCGCGACATGTTCGAAAACGCCAAGAAGAACGCTCCCTGCATCATCTTCATCGACGAAATCGATGCGGTGGGCCGCCAGCGCGGTGCCGGCCTGGGCGGCGGCAACGACGAACGCGAACAAACCTTGAACCAGATGCTGGTCGAGATGGACGGTTTTGAAACCAACCTCGGCGTGATCGTGGTGGCTGCCACCAACCGCCCCGACATCCTGGATGCCGCTCTGCTGCGCCCGGGTCGTTTCGACCGCCAGGTGTATGTCACGCTGCCCGACATTCGCGGCCGCGAGCAGATCCTCGGCGTCCACATGCGCAAGGTGCCGCTGGGCCAGGACGTGAACCCAAGCGTTATCGCGCGCGGCACGCCCGGCATGTCCGGTGCAGACCTGGCCAACCTCTGTAACGAAGCCGCCCTGATGGCCGCACGCCGCAACGCGCGCGTGGTCGAAATGCAGGACTTCGAGAAGGCCAAGGACAAGATCTTCATGGGCCCCGAGCGCAAGAGCATGGTCATGCCCGAGGAAGAGCGCCGCAACACGGCCTACCACGAGTCCGGCCACGCCCTCATCGGCAAGCTGCTGCCCAAGTGCGACCCGGTCCACAAGGTCACGATCATTCCGCGTGGCCGCGCCCTGGGCGTGACCATGAGCCTGCCGGCACAAGACCGCTACAGCTACGACCGCGAGTACATGCTGAACCAGATCAGCATGCTGTTCGGCGGCCGCATTGCCGAAGAAGTGTTCATGCACCAGATGACCACCGGCGCCAGCAACGACTTCGAGCGTGCAACCTCCATCGCCCGCGACATGGTCACGCGCTACGGCATGACCGACGCGCTGGGCCCGATGGTCTATGCCGAGAACGAAGGCGAAGTGTTCCTCGGCCGCTCGGTCACCAAGACCACGAACATGAGCGAGCAGACCATGGAAAAGGTCGATGCCGAAGTTCGCCGCATCATCGACGAGCAGTACGCCTTGGCGCGCCGCCTCATCGAGGAGAACAGCGACAAGATGCACACCATGGCCAAGGCCCTGCTCGAGTGGGAAACCATCGACAGCGAGCAGCTCGACGACATCATGGCAGGCCGTGCTCCGCGTCCGCCCAAGGACTGGACGCCGCGCATCCCGCCTTCGGGCAGCGGCGGCAGCGGCGGCACGCCGGCTGTCAATCCGGATCCGGCGCCCACAGTTGCCTGAAGTGCAACCGGCGTCAAACAACAACGGGGCCCTGGGCCCCGTTTTCGATGAAGGTGCCGCATGACGAAGGCCCCTGCAACCGTCTGGCAGACGGCGCGCTTTGCCGTCGATCTGGCGCAGCCACGCGTGATGGGCATCGTCAACGTCACCCCTGATTCCTTTTCCGACGGTGGAGCGCATGCTTCCACCGAAGCTGCGCTGCGCCATTGCGAGCAGTTGTTGAAAGAGGGCGCCGACATCCTCGATATTGGCGGCGAATCGACCCGCCCGGGCAGCCCGGCCGTGCCGCTCGACGCCGAACTGGCGCGCGTGCTGCCCGTGGTCCGCGAAGCGGTCAGGCTCAACGTGCCGGTGTCCGTCGATACCTACAAACCGGAAGTGATGCACGCGGTGCTCGATCTGGGCGCCGACATCATCAACGACGTCTGGGCGCTGCGGCAGCCCGGTGCGCGCGAAGCCATGGCCGCGCATCCGTCATGCGGCATCTGCCTGATGCACATGCATCGCGACCCGCAGACCATGCAGACGGCGCCAATGCAGGGTGACGTGGTGCCCGAGGTGCTGTCATTCTGGGTGCAGCAGGTGGCGCAGCTCCTGGCGCTGAAAGTCGATCCCTCGCGCATCACGCTGGACCCTGGCATTGGTTTCGGCAAGACCGTGCCGCAGAATTTCGCCCTGCTGGCGCGCCAGCGCGAGTTGCTGGGCGCCGGCTTCCCGCTGCTTCTGGGCTGGTCCCGCAAGTCGTCGATCGGCGCGGTGAGCGGCATCCAGATTGCCAGCGGACGCATCGTGCCGAGCGTGGTCGCAGCGGTGCTCGCGGTGGAGCGGGGCGCGGCCATCGTGCGGGTGCACGACGTGCGCGACACCGTGTCGGCGCTTGCCGTGTGGCGCGCCATGAAGGCTGAAGAGCCGCATCCCGATCTGCAAGTTTCACAAGATCAACAACAGGAGGAGATCCCTTGACCCGAAAATACTTTGGTACCGACGGCATCCGCGGTACGGTCGGCCAGTCGCCCATCACTCCTGATTTCGTGCTGCGCCTCGCGCATGCCGTGGGCCGCGTGCTCAAGAAGAGCCAGTCGCGTCCCACGGTGCTGATCGGCAAGGACACTCGCATCTCGGGCTACATGCTCGAAAGCGCGCTCGAATCGGGCTTCAATTCCGCCGGCGTCGACGTGGTGCTGCTCGGCCCACTGCCGACCCCCGGCGTGGCGTACCTGACGCGCGCGCAGCGTGCCAGCCTGGGCGTGGTGATCAGCGCCAGCCACAACGCCTACCCGGACAACGGCATCAAGTTCTTCAGCGCGCAGGGAACCAAGCTCGACGACGAGTGGGAGCTTGCGGTGGAGGCTGTGCTCGAGGAGGCTCCCGTTTGGGCAGCCTCGGCCGAGCTTGGCAAGGCGCGCCGTCTCAATGACGCACCCGGCCGCTACATCGAGTTCTGCAAGAGCACCTTCGCCAACGACCTCACGCTGCGCGACATGAAGCTGGTGATCGACGCGGCGCATGGCGCGGCCTACCAGGTGGCGCCCAACGTGTTCCACGAACTCGGCGCAGAGGTCACCAGCATCGGCTGCGCCCCCGACGGACTGAACATCAACAAGGGCTTCGGCGCCACGCATCCCGCCGCACTGGTCGCGGCCGTGACGGCGCAGAAAGCCGACTACGGCATCGCGCTCGACGGCGATGCCGACCGCCTGCAGCTCGTCGACGCGAGCGGGCGCCTGTTCAACGGCGACGAACTTCTCTACCTGATGGTGGCCGAGCGCATCGCGCGCGGCGACAAGCCCGTCGGCGTGGTCGGCACGCTGATGACCAACAAGGCCGTCGAGGTGGCGCTGCGCGGGCAGGGCATCGAGTTCGTGCGCGCCAAGGTGGGCGACCGCTATGTGCTCGAAGAGCTCGACAAGCGCGGTTGGCTGCTGGGCGGCGAAGGTTCGGGCCATCTGCTGGTGCTCGACCGCCACACCACCGGCGACGGCATCGTGAGCGCGCTGCAGGTGCTGCAAGCCTGCGTGCGCAGCGGCAAGACCGTGGCGCAGCTGCTTGCGGATCTCACGCTGTTCCCCCAGGTCCTGATCAATGTTCGGCTGGCGCCCGGCCAGGACTGGAAGAACAACGAGGGTTTGGTCCGCGAAACGCAGCGCACCGAAGCCGAGCTTGGCGACGGCGGCCGCGTACTGATTCGCGCAAGCGGCACCGAGCCGCTGGTGCGCGTGATGGTCGAGGCGCGTGACGCCAAGCAGGCCGAGGCCTGCGCGAAGCGCCTCGCCGCGACCCTCGAGTCCGCGCAGCAACGATGATCGAGGTCGTTCTCGTCGATTACCGCAACGCCGCGCAGGCAGCTGCGCTGGTCGACCTGCTCGATGCCTATGCGCGCGATCCCGCTGGCGGCGGCACGCCGCTCGATGCCAGCGTGCGCGCCGGGCTGCCCGCGGCATTGGCCGCGCGGCCGCAAGCCTTCAGCGTGCTGGCGTACGACGGTGCACAGCCGGTCGGCCTCGTCAATTGCATCGAAGGGTTTTCGACCTTCGCCTGCAAGCCGCTGGTCAATGTGCACGACGTGGTCGTGCTGGCCAGCCATCGCGGCCAGCGCGTTGCGCAGCGCATGTTCGCGCGGGTGGAGCAGGAGGCAAGGGCGCGTGGTGCCTGCAAGCTCACTCTGGAAGTGCTCTCGGCCAATGCGCCAGCGCTGCGCAGCTACGAGCGTGAAGGGTTCATCGGCTATCAGCTCGACCCCGCGTTCGGGCACGCGGTGTTTTTGCAGAAGAAGCTCTGAAAAAAGAAAAAGGGCCGGGGCGCATTTGGCGCCGTCGGCCCTCACCCCGACCCTCTCCCCGAGGGGAGAGGGAGTAAGACAAATCAGAAGCGCGTAACGGGCGGCTCGGCTTCGGTCTTGCTGAGCGCGTACTTGCCCAGCTCCCACTTCGCGATTGCATTGCGGTGCACTTCGTCCGGACCGTCCGCAAAGCGCAGCGTACGCGCACCGGCGTAGGCGTAGGCCAGCGGAAAGTCGTCGCTCATGCCGCCGCCGCCATGCACCTGCATGGCCCAGTCGATCACCTGGCAGGCCATGCTCGGCGCCACTACCTTGATCATCGCGATCTCGTTCTTCGCGACCTTGTTGCCGGCCACGTCCATAAGCCATGCGGCCTTGAGCGTGAGCAGGCGGGCCATGTCGATCTTGCAGCGCGCTTCGGCAATGCGTTCCTGCGTGACGGTCTGCGAAGCGACCGTCTTGCCGAAGGCCACGCGCGACGAGGCGCGCTTGCACATCAGTTCGAGCGCGCGCTCGGCCAGGCCGATGAGGCGCATGCAGTGGTGAATGCGTCCGGGGCCAAGCCGGCCTTGGGCAATTTCGAAGCCGCGGCCTTCGCCGAGCAGGATGTTGTCGACCGGCACGCGCACGTTCTCGAAGTACATCTCCACGTGGCCGTGCGGCGCGTCGTCGTACCCCATCACGTTGAGCGGGCGCACGATGCGGATGCCCTTGGCGTCCGCCGGCACGATGACCATGCTCTGCTGCGAGTGCTTCGGCGCGTCAGGATCGCTCTTGCCCATGGTGATGAACACGGCGCAGCGCGGATCGGCGGCACCCGAGATCCACCACTTGTGGCCATTGATCACGTACTCGTCGCCCTGGCGTTCGATACGGGTCGAAATGTTGGTGGCGTCGCTCGATGCGACGTCCGGTTCGGTCATCGCGAAGGCCGAGCGGATCTGGCCTTCGAGCAGCGGCTTGAGCCAGCGCGCCTTGATGGCTTCGGAGCCATAGCGGGCAATGGTCTCCATGTTGCCGGTGTCCGGCGCCGAGCAGTTGAAGGCTTCCGATGCCCATGGCACGCGGCCCATGATCTCGGCCAGCGGTGCGTATTCCTGGTTCGTGAGGCCGGCGCCTTCATAGCCCGACGCGGATGCACTGTCGACCGGCAGGAACAGGTTCCACAGCCCCTGGGCCTTGGCCTTCTCCTTGACCTTCTCAACGGTCTTGAGCGCGGTCCAGCGCTTGCCGGCGGCCGTGTTGGCGGCCAGTTCGGCCGAATACTCGGCTTCGGCCGGGTAGATGTGCTCGTCCATGAACGCGCTCACGCGCTTCTGGAGTTCCTTGGTTTTTGCCGAGTATTCGAAGTCCATCGTTTGTCTCCTGGTGGGGGTGTGAGGCAGCTACGCCTTTTGGGCAAACTGCCAGGCCATCTCGGCCATCGGTCGCGCGCCGCGGGCAGAGGCCACGGCCTGCTCGCTCGATGCGGTACCGGCCTCGACCCGCTTGGCAATGCCTTGCAGGATCGCGGCCATGCGAAACAGGTTGTAGGCCTGGTAGAAGTTCCAGTCGGGCGCCAGCGCCTGGGGCGTGGTGATGCGCGTGCGCTCGCAGTAGCGGCGGATGTATTCGCTCTCGGTGGGAATGCCCAGCGCCGCGACGTCCACGCCGCCGATGCCGCGGCCGGTGGTGGGAGGCATGTGCCAGGACATGCAGTGGTAGCTGAAGTCTGCCAGGGGATGGCCCAGCGTGGAGAGCTCCCAGTCGAGCACCGCGATGATCCGCGGCTCCGTGGCGTGGAACATCACGTTGTCCAGGCGATAGTCGCCGTGCACGATCGAGACCTTGGTCTCGTCGCGCGCGCTTTCCGGCATGTGGGCGGGGAGCCAGTCGATCAGGCGCTCCATGGCCTCGATCGGCTGCGACAGTTCTCCGGCACCATCGGTCGAGGCCTTGTACTGTTTGCTCCAGCGGCCGATCTGCCGCTCGAAGTAGTTACCTGGCTTGCCGTAGTCCGCCAAACCGCGCTCCGTGAACTTCACTGTGTGCAGCGCAGCGATGACGCGGTTCATCTCGTCGTAGTGGGCCGTGCGCTCGGCATTGCTCATGCCCGGCAGCGACTGGTCCCAGAGCACGCGGCCCTGCATGAACTCCATCACGTAGAAGGCGCGGCCAATGATGGCTTCGTCCTCGCACAGGCAGTGCATGCGCGGCACGGGCACGTCGGTGCCGGCAAGGCCGCTCATGACCTTGAATTCGCGCTCCACCGCATGGGCCGACGGCAGCAGCTTGGCAACCGGCCCAGGCTTGGCGCGCATCACGTAGCTCTGCGTGGGCGTGACGAGCTTGTAGGTCGGGTTCGACTGGCCGCCCTTGAACATCTCCACAGTGAGCGGACCCTTGAAGCCATCGAGGTTCTTCTCGAGCCAGGCTGCGAGTGCGTCGACGTCGAAGGCGTGCTGCTGCGAAACCGCGCGGGTGCCAATGAAGTTGGAGAAGTCCTGGCTCATGTCAGATGTCCGCTTCGGAGACGCGCATCAATGCGACGCGGTCGAGGACCACGAGGCCGCCCGGCTCGATGCGGATGGTGCCCTCGCGTTCCATGGTCTTGAGTTCCTGGTTGACGCGCTGACGCGATGCGCCGAGCAGCTGCGCCAGTTCTTCCTGCGCAAGTTGCAGCCCGATGCGCATCTGGCTGCCGTCTTCCAGGTTTGGCACGCCGTAGCTGCGCACCAGGTGAATGAGCTGTTTGGCCAGCCGCGCGCGCAAGGGCAGGGTGTTGAGGTCTTCCACCAGCCCGAAGAGTGTGCGGATGCGGCGTGCCTGCAGACGCATGAGCGCTTCGTACAGCTCTACGTGCGCTGCCAAGATTTTCTGGAAGTCGGCACGCGCCACGCAGAGGATGGTGGTGTCCCCATGCGCATAGGCGTCGTGCGTGCGCCGGTCCCCGTCGAACATCGCCACGTCGCCGAACCAGATGCCCGGCTCCACGTAGGTCAGCGTCACCTGCTTGCCTGACACGGCCGTGGAACTGACGCGCACCGCGCCCTTGGCGCAGGCAATCCAGTGGTCGGGAGGGTCGCCGCGGGCGGCGATCAGGTCGCCGTCCTTGTAGCGTTTGACGAAAGCACATCGGAGAATGTCGTGCCGCAGCGAGGGAGATAGAGAAGAAAACCAGCGACCACTGTTGATCGCTTCACGTTCTTCGATGGTAAGAATGGGGTCGTCCATTGGTCTGTCCTGTCGGCGACTGAAAGGCTGGAGGGTGTCACGAGAGCGACGTTGCGCTGCTACTCGTACTGCGGAGGCTTTTTCTCGAGAAACGCGGCAATGCCGATGCCGGCATTCGGGTGGTGCAGGTTGCGCACGAAATGGTCGCGCTCCTGCGAGAGCTGCGACGCGAACGTGGTGCCGCGCGCCTCGCTCAGCAGCTCCTTGATGCTGGCAAGCGAGTTCGGCGCGCGAGCGTTGAGCCGGGTTGCCAAGGCCAGCGCGCTGGCGAGTGCCTGGCCGTTTTCGCTCAGTTCATTGACCAGCCCGAGCGCATGCAGTCGCGGTGCGCCAATGCGCTCGCCGCACATCAGCCACTCGCTCGCCAGCTGGCGTGGCAATGCCTGGCCCAGGTGCCAGCTCAGGCCGCCATCGGGCGACAATGCCACGTTGCTGTAGGACGCCGCAAAAATCGCATCGCGCGCAGCGACGACGAAATCGCAGGCCAGCGCAAGCGAGAAGCCGGCGCCTGCCGCCGCGCCTTCGACCGCCGCGATGATGGGCTTGGGAAAGGCGCGGATTGAATCGATCCAGTTGTGCAGGCCCTCGATGCTTTCGGCCTGCACCGAAGGATCGCGCTGGCGGTTGTCGGACAGCCGCTGCAGCGAGCCGCCGGCGCAGAACCATGCGCCTTCGCCCACGATGACCACGCTGCGGATTTCATCGCTGCTCTCGGCGCCGTTGAGCGCCTCGATGCCCGCGGCGTAGATCTCGGGGCCCAGTGCATTGCGCTGTGTCGGGTTGGCGATGGTGAGCACCATGGTGCGTCCCTCGCTGGTGCTCTTCAGTTCGGCGGTCATCGCTGTGATGCTTTCGTTGGTGTTGGCTTGTTTATTCTTCTTCGTGCAGCAGGCTCAGGCCCAGCGCGCCGCGGCGGCGCAGCCACGGGCTCGGGCGATAGCGCGGATCGCCGTAAACGGTCTGCAGGTTGAACAGCACCTCGAGCATGTTGGTCGGGCCATACAGGTTGCCCATGGCCAACGGACCGCGCGGGTAGCCGAGGCCCAGCTGAACCGCGGTCTCGAGATCGGCCGGCGAGCAGACGCGCTGCTGGCACATGTCCGCGGCAATGTTCACGATGGTGCCGATCACGCGCTGCGTGACGAAGCCGCCGCTGTCGCGGATCACGCTCACGGCCTTGCCGTCGCGCGCGAAGAGGGCATGCGCCGCATCGCGGATGTCACGCCGCGTGGCCGGATTGGTGGCGAGCACGCGCCGCTTGGTGGCCGCATCGTCAATCAGCATGTCGATGCCGACGGTGCGCGTGGCATCCAGGCGTTCGACTGCGGCCACCGTGGTCACGTCGAAGCCCAATGGCGCAACCAGGATCACCGATCCGGGTGCGGGCGCGGCGCCGCTGTCGATCTGGGCGCCGAGCGCATTCACCAGCCGCAGCAGTTCCGCCCGCCTTGCAGCACGGGGAGAGACCCAGACCGAGGGCAGCGCCTCGACCGTGGGGGTCGGGGCTTCGGCCACCTGCTGCATCACGCCATCGTGGTACTTGTAGAAGCCCTCGTTGGTCTTGCGGCCCAGCACGCCCGCCGCAAGGCGCTGGGCCGTGATGACGCTCGGGCGGAAGCGCGGCTCCTCGTAGTACTGGCGATAGATCGATTCCATCACCGGATGCGACACGTCGAGCGCCGTCAGGTCCAGCAGTTCGAACGGGCCTAGGCGAAAGCCGGCCTGCTCCTTGAGAATGCGGTCGACGGTGGCGAAGTCGGCCACGCCTTCGCCAACGATGCGCAGCGCCTCGGTACCGTAGCCGCGCCCGGCGTGGTTGACGATGAAGCCCGGCGTGTCTTGCGCCTGCACGGCGCTGTGGCCCATCTGCACCGCGTAGCCGGCCAGCTGCTTGCAGACTTCGGCGGAGGTTTTGAAGCCGGCCACCACCTCGACCACCTTCATCAGCGGCACGGGGTTGAAGAAGTGAAAGCCCGCCACCCGCTCCGGCCGCTTGAGCTCGGCGGCGATGGCCGTGACCGACAGCGACGATGTGTTGGTGACGAGCGTGGCCGCGGGCGAGACCACCGATTCGAGTTCGCGGAACAGCGAACGCTTGACCTCGAGGTCTTCAACCACCGCTTCGATCACGAGGTCGCACTGGGCGAGGGCTGCTACCGAATCGACCGTCTTGACGCGTGCGATCTGCGCATCGCGCGCCGCGGCGTCGATCTTGCCCTTCTCGTGCAGCTTGTTCCATTGGGCCGCGAGAGCTTCGCGCCCGCGCTCTGCGGCGCCGGCGAAGCTGTCGAGCAGCAGCACTTCGCTGCCTGCCTGGGCGGCGATCTGGGCGATGCCTCTGCCCATGGCGCCGGCGCCGACGACGCCGATCCGGGTGTAGTTCACTGTCATTGAAAAAGATTTTCGCTGGTTGATGAGGCCGGCCCTCTTGCAGGCGTTGGGCCCCTGAATTTGCGCAGCCTTCGATTTTGCAGCCATGGACCGCGGGCGCGTGCCCGGTTTTACGCGGGTCCGCGTTTCAGGCCGCGCGGCGGCTGCGATCGATGGCCACGCTCAGGCCGATGGCGAGCAGCAGCAGGGAAAAACCGACCCAGTTCATCCACGAGACCGCATCGTTGGCAAGCAGCCATCCGCCCAGCCCTGCACCGACTGCCTGGCCAATGTAGATGCCCGAGCTGTTCAGCGCCACCGAGCCCGGCGCCAGAGCCGGGGCCAGGCCCACCAGGCGCGCCTGCTGCGCGGAATTGGTCGCGAAGCAGCCCAGACCCCAAGGTACGAGCACCGCCGCAAGCCAGGGGAGCGTGCCGGCCCAGGGCCAGAGAAAGAGGCTGAGCGCAATCAACGAACTTGTCAGCAGCACCATGCGGCCGGCGCCCGCCCGGTCGATGAACCGGCTCACGAGCATGTTCCCAACCAGCCCGAAGGCGCCGAACAGCGCCCACATCAGGCTCAGCGTGGTGGGATCCGCACCGAAGTTCCGCTTCAGCAATGGCCCGAAATAGCTGAACAGGACGAATTGGCCGCCACCCTGCAACGCCGTAACCGACACGATGCCCATCAGCACCGGGCTGCGGAGCACGCGCGACCATGCGGCGGCCGTCAGCGCGGCGGGCCGGATGCCGCGCGGCAGCGTCAGCCAGATCGACGCCGCACTCACGATGCTGAGCAGCGCAATGGCCGTGAAAGCCATGCGCCAGCCCAGGTGGCCGCCAATCAGCGCGCCGAGCGGCAGGCCCAGAACGGAAGCCATCGACCAACCGAGAAAGACGAAAGTCACGGCACGCCCGCGCTGCTCCTGCGGCACCAGCATGCCGGCACAGGCCGCGGCCTGGGGCGTGAAGATGGCCGGTGCGACAACCGTGAGCATGCGCACTGGCAGCAGTGCGCCAAAACTTGGCATCAAAGCCGCAATGACATGCCCAGCGGCATACCAGAGGAGGGTGAGGGCGAGCAGATGGCGGCGGTCCCAGCCCGCGACCACGGCCGCCAGCAACGGAGCGCCGAGGCACATCACGACCGCGGCGGCCGTGATCAACTGGCCCGCGGTGGCAACGGTGACGGCAAGCGATGTGCTGATTTCATTGAGCGTGCCGGGCACCACCATCACGCCCGTGCCGATCACGAAATTGCCGGCCAGCAGCGCCCAGAGCGCGCCCCGCGGCGCCGGCCGGCTCACTGAAGAACCTTCGCCTTCGGCCGCGGTATTCGCCTTGGGGCGGCCCGGCGGCGCGGGATCACCGGCGAACCTGCAGCGCGCCGGGATTCACGATGTTGGTGGGGTTGCCTTTGATGAAGCTCACGACGTTGTCGAAAGCCTGGCCGAAATAGCTTTCGTAGCTGTCCTGCTCCACATAGCCGATGTGCGGCGTGCAGATGCAGTTTTCCAGGCGAAGCAGCGCGTGGCCCTGCAGCGGCGGCTCGCTCTCGAACACGTCGACGGCAGCCAGCCCCGGACGGCCGCGGTTGAGAGCGGCCAGCAGCGCATCGGCCTCGACCAGTTCGGCACGCGAAGTGTTCACGAAGAGTGCCGTAGGCTTCATGCGCGAAAGGTCTTCGAGCTTGACGATGCCGCTGGTTTCCTCGTTGAGCCGCAGGTGCACCGACAGTACGTCGGCGGCGGCAAAGAATTCGTGGCGGTTCTGCGCGACCTGGAAGCCGTCGGAGCGGGCCTTGGCGCAGCTGGCCTCGCGCCCCCAGATGACCACCTGCATGCCGAAGGCTTGCCCGTAGCGCGCCACCAGCTGGCCGATGCGGCCATAGCCCCAGATGCAGAGCGTCTTGCCCTTGAGCACCGAGCCCAGCCCGAAGTTGGGCGGCATCGAGGCCGACTTGAGCCCCGATTGCTGCCAAGCCCCGTGCTTGAGGTTGCTGATGTACTGCGGCAGGCGGCGCATGGCCGCCATGATCAGCGCCCAGGTCAGCTCGGCCGGCGCCTGGGGAGAGCCGGTGCCCTCGGCCACGGCCACGCCTCGCTCGGTGCAGGCGGTGACGTCGATGTGGCCACCCACGCGCCCCGTCTGCGAAATGAGCTTGAGCTTGGGCAGCTTTTCGATCAGCTGGCGTGAGATGTGGGTGCGCTCGCGGATCAGCACGATCACATCGGCATCCTTCAGGCGAACTGAAAGCTGGCCGATGCCCTTGACCGTGTTGGTATAGACCTTGGCCGCGTACGCGTCCAGCTTGGCGGCGCAGCGCAATTTGCGCACGGCGTCCTGGTAATCGTCGAGGATCACAATGTTCATGGCGTGCCATTGTGCCTCGCAGCATTGACCTGACGCTCGCGTGAACGTTTGGATACCCGCCCCGGGCCATGGTCGCCGGGGCTTGCACGGATTCAGTGCAGGTGCGTGGGGCGGGCTGCGGTGCTGAGCGTTTCCATGGCTTCGAGCGCAGCGAGCCGGTCGAGTTCGGCGCAGACATCGGCCATTCGGCCTGAGATCACCATGCGGTTGGTGCTGCGTTTTTGGCCCTGGGGTCCGTCGACCACGCGGATGACACGAAGCGGACGGCTCGGTGCCGCCGCCGCCTTGGGTGGTGCCGAGGCGTGAGCCCGCGCCGTGCAAGCAGGCCGTACCGCAACGTAGCGCAACCCTGCGGACGCACTGCCGCTGTCGCGGTGACGAGGCCGGCGCGAGGGCAACAGCCGGCTTGCCAGTGATTGCAGCGGCATCCACAAATCAACGATGGTGAGGAGGGCGATTCCCATGTGAACTCCAAAAAAGTCTGAGGTTGAACACAGGCAGGATTTCTTTGAAGGGACGCAACAGGGTGATGGCGACATTGCGCCATACGCCCGCCACCTGTTGCGGCCGGATGGGGATGCTGGTGCAGGCCGAAGGGCCTACATCAGCATGGTGTTGCGAATGAGGCCGACCGCCAGGCCTTCGATTTCGAATGGTTCGCCGGGCTGGACAATGATGGTGGGGTAGTCGGGGTTCTCGGCGTGCAGTTCGATGACCTGCTTGTTGCGCTTGAGGCGCTTGACCGTGACCTCATCGCCGAGGCGCGCCACCACGATCTGGCCGTTGCGTGCTTCCTTGGTGGCTTGCACCGCGAGCAGGTCGCCGTCCATGATGCCGGCGTCGCGCATGGACATGCCGCGCACCTTAAGCAGGTAATCGGGCTGGCGCTGAAACAGCGTGTTCTCGACGTAGTAGGTCTGGTCGACGTGCTCTTGCGCGAGGATGGGCGAGCCCGCCGCGACGCGGCCAATGAGGGGCAACGCAAGCTGCGCCATGCCGGGCAGCGACAGCGAAAACTGGTTGTTGCGCGACTCGTTGAGCGAGCGCAGCGCGTCGCCCTTGAGGCGAATGCCGCGCGAAGTGCCGCTGACGAGTTCGATCACGCCTTTGCGTGCCAGAGCCTGCAGGTGCTCCTCGGCCGCGTTGGCCGACTTGAAACCCAGCTCATTGGCGATTTCGGCCCGCGTGGGCGGAGCGCCGGTACGGGCGATGGCGCTCTGGATCAAATCCAGGATTTGCTGCTGGCGGGCGGTAAGCTTCACGGCGAACTGCATATGTGGGTTCCTTGCGGCACTGGCTGAATATCCAGTACCTGTATTTTTAACCAGTTTTTAAAAGTTGGCAAGCATGGTCAATTCCCTTTCATCGGGCGCGCGGCGTGTCGTGGTGCTGGGCACCGGCGGAACCATCGCAGGCCGCGCCGCCAGCGGCGGTGACAACATCGGCTACACCGCAGGGCAGGTGGCGGTGACTGACCTGCTTGGCGGTATCGATGCGCCAGAGGGTGTGCTGCTCGAAGCCGAGCAGGTGGCGCAGCTCGACAGCAAGGACATGGGCTTCAATGTCTGGCTGCAACTCGCGCAGCGCTGCGCATTCTTTCTATCCGAGGCCGACGTGGCGGGGGTGGTGATCACGCATGGCACCGACACCATCGAAGAGACAGCATTTTTTCTCCAAGCGGTGCTTGCACCCAGCAAGCCCGTGGTGCTGACCTGTGCCATGCGTCCGGCAAGCTCGCTTTCGCCAGACGGCCCGCAGAACGTGCGCGACGCCATCGCCGTTGCGACTACGCCGGGGGCGCAGGGCGTGACGGTAGTCTGCGCGGGCACCGTCCACGGTTCGCTGGATGTGCAGAAGGTGCACACCTATCGCCCGGATGCGTTTTCATCGGGCGATGCGGGACCAGTAGGCTACGTGGAAGAGGGGGAGGTGCGGCGTCTTCGCGATTGGCCAAGTTTGCCGATGAGCAGGCTCGCGAAAATCCTTGCGATGAAGGCGGGCGACGCGTTGCGCTGGCCGAGGGTCGAGGTCGTCACTAGCCATGCTGGTGCGAGCGGCGCCATTATCGATTTGCTGTTGCAGGAGCGGACCGCGGGCGTGGCCGAGCCGATTCGCGGACTGGTTCTGGCCGCGACGGGCAACGGAACGGTGCATCACGCGCTGGAGGCTGCTGCGCTGCGCGCCCAGGATGCGGGAGTGGCCGTGCTGCGCGCAACCCGTTGTGCGAATGGGCGCATTCTGCCGAAGGCTGATGATCGCTTGCGCGACGCCGGTGCCCTGACGCCAGTCAAGGCACGCATCGCGTTGATGCTGGAACTGATCGAGTCGCCAGGGGCCGCCTGAGGCGGCGCGCGATCAGCTGCTCAGGGCAGCCAGGGCGCGTTGGGTGATCTCTTCGACCGTGCCGACGCCCTTGATGGCGCGGTACTTCGGGGCGGTGGCCGGATCGGCCTTCGCCCAGGCCGAGTAGTACTCGACCAGCGGACGCGTCTGCTGGCTGTAGACCTCGAGCCGCTTGCGCACGGTTTCTTCCTCGTCGTCCTTGCGTTGGATCAGGTCTTCGCCGGTGACGTCGTCCTTGCCCTCGACCTTCGGCGGGTTGAACTTCACGTGATAGGTGCGGCCCGACGCAGGGTGCGAGCGCCGGCCGCTCATGCGTTCGATGATGTCGCTGAACGGCACGTCGATTTCAAGCACGTAGTCGAGCTTGACGCCGGCTGCCTTCATGGCGTCGGCCTGCGGAATGGTGCGCGGGAAGCCGTCGAACAGGAACCCATCGGCGCAATCAAGTTGTGCGATGCGTTCCTTCACGAGGTTGATGATCAGGTCATCACTCACCAAGCCACCTGATTCCATCACGGCCTTGGCCTGCTGGCCAAGCGGCGTACCGGCCTTGACGGCCGCACGAAGCATGTCGCCGGTGGAAATTTGAGGAATGCCGTACTTCTGGCAGATGAAAGCCGCTTGCGTGCCTTTGCCCGCCCCGGGCGCGCCCAGCAAAATTAGTCTCATGGTGTCCTCGGACGGTTCTTGGATCTTGTGTCGCACCCAGCGCCGGCCCTAGAGCCGTGCAAGGCGGAATTGCGTCGAGGATAGCATGCGTAAGCGTGAAGAATTTCCGTCAATCGCCGCGGTATTGATGCAACTCAAGGGGCCAACTGGGCTGCAAAGACCGCGCGCACGCGAGCAAGGTCTTCGGGCGTGTCGATGCCCGGGCCCGGAGCCACCTGGCTGACATGCACCGCGATGCGATGCCCGTGCCACAGCGCACGCAATTGTTCGAGCGCTTCGGTGGCTTCGATGGGAGCCGGCGCGAGCGAAGGGAACTTGCGCACGAAACCGGCGCGGTAGCCGTAGATTCCGATGTGGCGCAGCGGCTGAGGTGACGGCAGCACGGAAGGCGGCGCGCCGCCAGCGGAGCCGTCGCGCCACCACGGAATGGGCGCGCGGCTGAAGTAGAGCGCGTTGCCCTTTGCATCGAGCACGGCCTTCACCACGTTCGGGTTCAGAAAGTCGTCGAGGGAATCGATCTCGTGGACTGCCGTGCTCATGGCGCATTCCGGGTGAGCTGCCAGCTCAGAGGCAACCGCGTCGATCAGGGCGGGATCGATCAGCGGCTCGTCGCCTTGCACGTTGACGACGATGTCGTCGCCGTCCAGGCCCAGTTGTTCGCAGGCTTCGGCCAGCCGGTCGGTTCCGCTGGGATGGTCTTGGCGGGTCAGGATGGCCTGCACGCCATGCGCCGCGCAGGCTGCGACGATGGACGGATCGTCGCCAGCCACCACCACGCGCGCCGTGCCGGACTGACTTGCGCGCTGGGCGACGCGCACCACCATAGGCAGGCCGGCAATGTCGGCCAGCGGTTTGTTGGGGAGCCGGGTCGACGCCAGCCGGGCCGGCACCAGGACGGTGAAGCTCACAGCCCCAGCTCTTCGTCGGACAGCGTGCGCGCCTCGTTCTCGAGCAGCACGGGAATGCCGTCGCGCACCGGATAAGCGAGGCGTGCGCTGCGCGAGCAGAGCTCCTGCTTCTCGGGGTTCCAGGTCAATGGGCCCTTGGTGACAGGGCAGACGAGCAGTTCAAGCAGCTTGGGATCCATCGAGCGATGATAGCTTTGCATCGAGAGCCGCGAAGAACTGCGGTTCGGGTGCGAAATGCAATGGCACGGCCAGCGCATCCGGGGCATGCCGCCAGAGCTTGACGGCGTCTTTTTCCGTGCAGAGGAGGGGGTGTTCAAGACCGGAAGGACGTTGCCAGCCGCCGAAGTCGAAATGGTCGGGCAGCGCGATCGTCTTGGTCAGTGTGAGGCCGCGCGCGCGCAGCATGCCGAAAAATGCTTCCGGCCGCGCGATGGCCGCAAGCGCGATCACCGGTGTACCGGCCAGCGCGTCAAGTGGCGTGCGCTGTCCGTCGCTCGCAACCGCGTCTTGCGCGAGTGCGCGGGTGGCGGTGTAGCCGCCCTCGAACGCCGGGTGCTCGCCACTGTGGAGCACCAGGTCGCAGGGGCGCGGCCATTGTTCGCGAAGAGGTCCGGCCGGCAGCCGCCAGCCATTGCCCACGCCGCGGTCGTCGAACACGCAGATCTCGACGTCGCGTGCGAGCGCCAGGTGCTGCAGCCCGTCGTCGCTCACGATGACCTGCGTGGCCGGGTGACGGGCGAGCAGCGCACGCGCGGCTTCGACGCGGCGCCGCGCCACGAACACGGGTGCGCCGGTGGCACGGCGGATCAGCGCCGGCTCGTCGCCGACATCCTGCGGATCGCTTTCATCGAGCACTTCACGGCAATCGTCGGTGCGGCGGCCGTAGCCGCGCGACACCACGCCGACGCTAAGGCCGCGGGCCTGCAGATGCCGAACCACGGCCATCACCACCGGCGTCTTGCCGGCACCGCCCGCAATGACGTTGCCGACGACGATCACCGGGACGCGCACGCGGTACGCCTTCAGCCAGCCTATTCTGTAGAGCCTGCGCCGCAAGCTGAAAAGCGCCGCATACAGCAGCGACAGCGGCCACAACAGCCAAGCCAATGGGCCGCGATGAAGCCAGGCGCGTTGAAGCCGTGAGGCCGGCGCGCTGGCCGCACCGCTGTTGCCAGTCGTGCGGCGGCCCTGCAACGGCACTCAATGCCCTGCCTGGGCCGACGACGACTGGGCTGCGAAAGTGATCTGGACCAGGCCCGCGCGGCGTGCGGCTTCCATCACCGTGATGACGGACTGGTGCGGGCTGCTCGCGTCGGCGCTGATGATCACCACGCTGTCCTTGCCGGCGGTGGCTGCCGCTCCCAGCGCGGCAGCCACCGTGGCCACGTTGCGGTCCGCCAGGGGCGTCTTGTTGATCGAGTAACGGCCGTCGGCGGACACCGCCACGATCACTTCCTTGGGATAGTCGCGCTGCGAATCGACGTCCGCCGTCGGCAGGCGCAGCTGCATCTCGGTGAACTTGCTGTAGGTGGTCGAGAGCATCAGGAAGATGAGGACGACCAGCAGCACGTCGATGAACGGGATCAGGTTGATCTCGGGTTCGTCGCGCGCGCCGTGGCGAAACTGCATGCGGCCGCGGCTCATGGCGAATCTCCCGCGGACAGCGGAGCTCTCGCAGTGGCGAGCGTGGGTGCGGCCATCATTTCCGCATTGCGTTCAGGTGGCGGGCGAAGCGCTCGCCAGAAAGCTCGAGGTTCAGCAGGTATTCATCGACCCGGCTGCGGAAATAGCGCCAGAAGATCAAGGTCGGAATGGCCACGATCAGGCCAAAGGCCGTGTTGTACAGCGCAATAGAAATACCGTGCGCCAGCTGCGCCGGGTTCCCCGAACCCACCGCCCCGCTCCCGGGCGATTGAGAGCCGAAGATCTCGATCATGCCGATCACCGTGCCAAGCAGGCCGAGCAGCGGCGCAGCCGAGGCAATGGTTGCCAGCGCCGGCAGGTAGCGCTCCAGCTTGTGCGCCACGGTTCGGCCGGAAGCTTCCATGGCCGCCCGAAGGTCGTCCTCGGTGCAGCGCGGGTTGGCATTGAGGGCGCGAAGGCCCGCGGCCAAGACTTGCCCGAGCATCGAATTGCGCTCCAGCTTGGTCACCACGTCCGGGCCCGGCACGGAACCGTGCGACACCGTGATCGCTTCATCGAGCAGCTTGGGCGGCAGGACCTTCACGGTTTTAAGACTTGTGAAACGTTCTATAACCAGCGCGAGGGCGATGATCGAACAGGCGAGCAATGGCCAAATGGGCCAACCCGCGGCAACTATGATGGAAAACAAGGAAATCCTCCGGCCCCGTAGACTGCAAATGCGGGGCGATTATCGCCCGAGCCCACCATCGCCACTCGGCTTGTTTACTTGTAAGCAAAGACGCACAGATTCTGTGGATAACTTTGTGATTAACCCGTTGGGCAACCTGTTCCAACCCGCATGGCGTGGGCTTTCCATTAGATCGACTGAATTTTGAGCAGCAGTTTTTTGAATGAAATCAACGACTTGCACGAGAAACCGTGCACTTGTTCCGCACCGAGGGCTGGGCAGGGGGACTTGCCGCCACACTGTGGAAGAGTGGTCACACGCTATCTGGCCTGTTTGTGACATTGCGTGATTCCTACACAACGCCGGGTCCGCGGATCTGGCCCGTCGGCGCCTTGTGCCGCGCGGTCGGGGATGCGCTCGACGCGCGCTTCAACCCGGTTGCGGTGCGCGGCGAAATCTCCGGTTTTTCACGCGCGTCGAGCGGACATTGTTACTTCGCGCTCAAGGATGATTCGGGCCAGCTACGCTGCGCGATGTTCCGGCGTGCGGCTGGCCTGCTCGATTTTTCCCCGCGCGACGGCGACCAGGTCGAGGTGCGCGGCCGCCTGGCCGTGTACGAGCCTCGTGGCGATCTGCAACTGGTGGTCGAAAGCCTGCAACGCGCCGGACAGGGCGCCCTGTTCGAGCAGTTCCTGCAGCGCAAGGCGCGGCTCGAGGCTGAAGGGCTCTTTGATGTCGAGCGCAAGCGGGCGCTGCCGGTCATGCCGCGCGCGGTGGGCCTCGTCACGTCGCTGGGCGCCGCGGCGCTGCACGACGTCGTGACCGCGCTGCGGCGACGCGTGCCGCACATTCCGGTGATCCTGGCGCCCGCGGCAGTGCAGGGTACCGGCGCACCGGCAGAACTCGTGCGCGCCCTGCAATCCCTGTACGCCCTTGAGCCTGCCGTCGACGTGATTTTGCTGGTGCGAGGCGGCGGCTCCATCGAGGATCTCTGGGCCTTCAACGACGAAACACTGGCGCGCACCATCGTTCAAAGCCCAGTTCCGGTGATCTGCGGGGTGGGCCACGAAACCGACTTCACCATCGCCGACTTTTGCGCCGACCTGCGCGCGCCCACACCCACGGCGGCAGCGGAACTCGTCAGCGCGCCGCAGGCAATGTGGCTCGGCGCGATCGATCTTCTGGGGGAACGACTCGACGGTGCGCTGGGCGCCCGGCTCGACATGCTGGGCCAACGCCTCGACCAGGCGGCGGCACGCTTGGGCCGGCCGTCGGTGCTGGTGGCGCGGCAACAGCTTCGGCTTGCGCACCAGTCGCAGCGTTTGCGCTATGCGGTGCTCTCGAGAACGGAGCGCCTGGCGCATGTGCCGCGTTCCATCTCGGCCGATTTGCCTCGCAAGCTCGAGCGTGCAGTTGTAGAACGCCGCGAGCGGCTGGAGCGCGTGGCGCTCCGGCTCAAGCTGCTCGATCCCGCGCTGGTGCTGCAGCGCGGCTATGCGTGGCTCACCGGTGCCGATGGCCGCGCGATCGTGAGCGCAAAGGCACTGAATCCGGGCGACGCCGTGGTCGCACGGCTGGCAGACGGATCCGTCGACCTGACCGTGGCCGGCAACTCGGGACCGCGTCCGACGCCCGGCCCGTGATTCCTTTCTAGAATCCTTAATTCCCCGCAACCAACCCACGAGAAAAAACCATGGAACATGTGCTCCCACCCCTGCCGTACGCCCTGGACGCGCTGGCACCCGAGTACTCGAAGGAAACGCTCGAGTACCACTACGGCAAGCACCACAATGCCTACGTGGTGAACCTCAACAACCTGCAAAAGGGCACCGAGTTCGAGTCGATGCCCCTGGAGGACATCGTCAAGAAGTCCAGCGGCGGCATCTACAACAACGCCGCCCAGATCTGGAACCACACCTTCTTCTGGAACTGCATGAAGCCTCAAGGCGGCGGCGCTCCCAGCGGCGCGCTGGCCAAGGCCATCGATGCCAAGTGGGGCAGCTACGACGCCTTCAAGGAAGCCTTCGTGAAGTCGGCCGTGGGCAACTTCGGCTCGGGCTGGACCTGGCTGGTGAAGAAGGCCGACGGCTCGGTGGACATCGTGAACATGGGCGCAGCGGGCACGCCGCTCACCACCGGCGACACGCCGGTGCTGACGGTGGACGTCTGGGAGCACGCCTACTACATCGACTACCGCAACCTGCGCCCCAAGTTCGTGGAGACCTTCCTGGCCAAGCTGGTCAACTGGGACTTCGCGGCCAAGAACTTCGGCTGATCCGGATTCCTCATTGAAAAAGCCGACCTGCGAGGGTCGGCTTTTTCGTTGGGGCTGGCGAGCGAAGCTCAGCGCTTGGCAGCAGCAAACAGCTCGCCGCCCAGCTTGGCGCCTTTCTTGATGTTCTTCTTGGCGAACCAGCCCTGGTTCATTTCGAGCACGAAGCGAACCGGCTCTTCGGAGCAATGCGAGTTCTCGGTCATCGGCTGCATGTCGACGAGGTTCACGATGCGGCCATCATCCGCCACGAAGGCGGCCGTCAGCGGAAGCAGCGTGTTGCGCATCCAGAAGCACTGGGTGGCCGGCTGATCGAAGACGAAGATCATGCCCTCGGCCTGGGGCATTGCCTTGCGAAACATCAGGCCGATCTCGCGTTGCAGGGGCGTCTGCGCGACTTGCGCATCGATCTTGTACAGGCCAACCGACAGCTGCGTGCGCTGCAGGTCGGTCTGGGGTTGCTGCTGGGCCTGCGCGGGCGCCGCCAGGCAAGCGGCAAGCAGGAGCAGGGCGGCAAAACGCTGAAACATCGGAAGGCTTCTTTCAGGTCGGGTTCAATGGTGCAAGGCCAATAAAAATGCCCGCTGAAGCGGGCATTGGCAGAGGCATTGCCGGTGAGCGTGGCAGCTTACACCTTCTTGGCGACGTGCGCCTTGGCCACGTGGCGAACCTTGTGCTTCTTGACCGTGTGCTTCACCGGCTTCGTTGCCTTGTTGACCACGGCAGGTGCGGCCGGCGCCGGAGCGGGCGGGGTTTGTGCGAATGCACCGGCTGCGAAAAGACCGGCGACGAGGGCTGCGAGCAGCTTGTTCATGAAAGACATCCTTTGAGATTGTTGATATGGACCACCTCCCAGTGGAAGGTCAACATTCAACGCGTCTACTGCTCGGCCCGGTTGACAGCAGTTGTGCCATGGGAGGCGAAAAAAAAGCGCTCCGGAGAGCGCTTTCTTGTACGGCTGAAGCCGATTACTGGGGCGTGCCGCCTTGGGTCGACTTGCGCTTCACGCTGCCGTCCTTGTTGCGGCGACGCTGGTCGCGCGTTTCGGCGCGCTTTTCGCCAGCTGCTGCAGCCTTGTCGGTACCAACGGCGCCGCCTTCGGGCGTCTTGGCGATGTCGCCGGCGGGAGCAGCCACCTTGCCAGCAGGCTTGGCTTCCTTCTTGGCTTCAGCGCGCGCTTGGGGCTTGCTGTTGGTGGCGTTCCCTTGCTCGGGCGTGGTGCCGGTGGGGTTCTGGGCGTAGGCGCCAGCGGCGAACAGGCCAGCGATCATGACTGCGAGAATTTTGCTCATTGATTGATTCCTCTATCGAGAATTGGTTGGAAACGCCTCCCGGCGAGCAGAAGGTCAGCAACTAACGAGGTCCTTGCCTCGCAGGTTGACAAACGCCAGCTGATGGGTTGCGTCTAAAATGTACAGCGATTTGTTCGCGGGCTGTACAGCGATTCCCCGTCGCTGTCTGAATTCGCAGACAGTCGTCCGAATTACGTCACTCCCGGAGTCATTCCCCCTCATGTCCAGCTACCAGCACATCAAAGTCCCGGCCGAAGGCCAGAAGATCACGGTCAACGCCGACAACTCGCTCAATGTGCCTGATCAGCCGATCATTCCCTTCATCGAGGGCGACGGCACGGGTCTGGACATCACTCCCGTGATGCTCAAGGTGGTCGACGCAGCGGTGGCCAAGGCCTACGGCGGCAAGAAGAAGATCCACTGGATGGAAGTCTATGCCGGCGAAAAGTCGACCAAGGTCTACGGCCCCGACGTCTGGCTGCCTGAAGAAACGCTGCACGCTGTGCGCGACTACGTGGTTTCCATCAAGGGCCCGCTGACCACGCCCGTGGGCGGCGGCATCCGTTCGCTGAACGTCGCGCTGCGCCAGGAACTCGACCTGTACGTGTGCCTGCGCCCCATCCAGTACTTCGAAGGCGTGCCCAGCCCGGTTCGCGAGCCGCACAAGACCAACATGGTCATCTTCCGTGAGAACTCGGAAGACATCTACGCCGGCATCGAGTTCGAAGCCGAAAGCGACAAGGCCAAGAAGCTCATCAAGTTCTTGCAAGATGAATTGGGCGTCAAGAAGATCCGCTTCCCCAACACCTCCGGCATCGGCGTCAAGCCCGTGTCGAAGGAAGGCACCGAGCGCCTCGTGCGCAAGGCGCTGCAATACGCAGTCGACAACGACAAGCCCAGCGTCACCATCGTGCACAAGGGCAACATCATGAAGTTCACCGAAGGTGGCTTCCGCGACTGGGCCTACTCCCTGGCTGCCAAGGAATTTGGCGCCGAGCTGATCGACGGCGGCCCCTGGATGAAGTTCAAGAACCCCAAGACGGGCAAGGAAATCACCGTCAAGGACAGCATCGCTGACGCGTTCCTGCAACAGATTCTTCTGCGTCCCGCCGAGTACAGCGTCATTGCCACGCTCAACCTCAATGGCGACTACGTTTCCGACGCGCTGGCGGCCCAGGTCGGCGGCATCGGTATTGCCCCGGGTGCCAACCTGAGCGATACCGTCGCCATGTTCGAAGCCACCCACGGCACGGCTCCCAAGTACGCCGGCAAGGACTACGTGAACCCCGGTTCCGAAATCCTCTCGGCCGAAATGATGCTGCGGCACATGGGCTGGACCGAAGCGGCCGACCTGATCATCAGCTCTATGGAAAAGTCGATTGCCAGCAAGAAGGTCACTTATGACTTCGCCCGCCTGATGGACGGCGCCACGCAAGTGAGCTGCTCGGGCTTCGGCCAGGTCATGATCGACCACATGTAATTTGCGCTAGACGCGCGAGCTAACAGCGTTCTGGCGCCCATGGGCGCCGGGAAGCCATGGGCCCTCGAGACCGTCACGGTTTCGAGGGTTTTTTCTTTCTTGGTCGCCGTGGGCCAGGCTGTTGGGCCCGTAGCGCAGCCGGGACAGGCTGGTACAGGTTGCTCCGGAGATGGCCCGCGACTGGCCCGACGCTGGCCCTTGAAACCTCTTGGGCATCGAGAAAATGGAGCCCGGCAATTCGAACCTGCCCACCCAAGGCGATGAGGAGCGATATTTGAAAAGCGGCGATCGAGCGGCTAAATTTTTTTAGCCATCTGTGCTGTCGCACACGGCGCAAGGCTCTTGATTTGTCGAATACGCGCCACCAAGTCTTCTTGCGCCGGCACGTTGCTTGCACGCTCTATAGAATCTTTTTTATGGCAACGAGAATTCCCAAGACTCCCAGTACTCCACCGGCCCAGAAACCGGCCGGGGATGACGGAGATTCGGTCGTTCTGGAGCGGCGGCCGCAAAAAACGGCGCCTCCCCAGATGTACCAGGTGGTGATGCTGAACGACGACTACACGCCCATGGAGTTCGTGATCGTCGTGCTGCAAGAATATTTCAACAAAGATCGTGAAACTGCGACCCAGATCATGTTAAAGATTCATCTTGATGGACGCGGCGTTTGCGGGGTGTATTCCCGCGACCTCGCGGCCACCAAAGTCAATCAGGTGATGGAGGCGGCGCACCAGGCCGGGCATCCGTTGCAGTGCGTGAGCGAGCCTGTTGCGTGAACCAGTTGAATTGCGCAAGCTCCAACCCATCTGAGAAGTTATTTACAGCAAGGCAAAAGGAAATCACATGATTGCCCAGGAACTGGAAGTCAGCTTGCACATGGCCTTCGTCGAGGCCAGGCAGCAGCGCCACGAGTTCATCACCGTGGAGCATCTGTTGCTCGCTTTGCTGGACAACCCGAGCGCCGCGGAAGTTCTGCGTGCCTGCTCGGCCAACGTCGACGACCTGCGGGCGTCGCTCACCAACTTCATCAAGGACAACACGCCCCAGGTGGCGGGTACCGACGATGTAGACACCCAGCCGACGCTGGGTTTCCAGCGCGTGATCCAGCGCGCCATCATGCATGTGCAGTCCACCGGCAACGGCAAGAAGGAAGTCACTGGCGCGAACGTGCTGGTCGCGATCTTCGGCGAGAAGGACTCGCACGCGGTGTACTACCTCCACCAGCAAGGCGTGACGCGCCTCGACGTGGTGAACTTCATTGCCCACGGCATCAAGAAGAGCGATCCGCCTGAAGCCGTCAAGGGCAGCAGCGAATCGTCTTCGGGCGAGGGCGAAGAGGGCGGCGGCGAAAAGAACGAGAAGGCTTCGCCTCTCGAGCAGTTCACACAAAACCTCAACCAGCTCGCCAAGGACGGCAAGATCGATCCGCTGATCGGCCGCGAATACGAGGTCGAGCGCGTCATCCAGATCCTGTGCCGTCGGCGCAAGAACAACCCGCTCCTGGTGGGTGAGGCCGGCGTGGGCAAGACGGCCATTGCCGAAGGCCTTGCATGGCGCATCACGCAGTCCGACGTGCCGGAAATCCTGGCCGAGGCGCAGGTCTACTCGCTCGATATGGGCGCGCTCCTGGCCGGCACCAAGTACCGCGGTGATTTCGAGCAGCGCCTGAAGGGCGTGCTCAAGTCGCTCAAGGACAAGCCGAACGCCATCCTGTTCATCGACGAGATCCACACCCTCATCGGTGCGGGCGCGGCCTCGGGCGGCACGCTCGATGCGTCGAATCTGCTCAAGCCGGCGCTCTCCAGCGGCCAGCTCAAGTGCATCGGTGCCACCACCTTTACCGAGTACCGCGGCATCTTTGAGAAGGATGCGGCCCTGTCGCGTCGCTTCCAGAAGGTCGACGTGGTCGAGCCGACGGTGCAGGAAACCGTCGACATCCTGAAGGGCCTGAAGTCGCGCTTCGAAGAGCACCATGGCGTGAAGTACGCGGTGGCGGCCCTGCAGGCTGCGGCCGAGCTGAGCGCCAAGTACATCAACGACCGCCATCTGCCCGACAAGGCGATCGACGTGATTGACGAGGCCGGTGCCGCCCAGCGCATCCTGCCCGCGAACAAGCGCAAAAAGACCATCAGCAAGACCGAGGTCGAGGACATCGTCGCGAAGATCGCGCGTATTCCCCCGGCCAACGTCAGCAACGACGACCGCGGCAAGTTGCAGACCATCGAGCGCGACCTGAAGAGCGTCGTGTTCGGCCAGGACAAGGCACTCGAAGTGCTGGCGTCCGCGGTCAAGATGGCGCGTTCAGGTCTCGGCCGCGAAGACAAGCCGATTGGCTCGTTCCTGTTCAGCGGCCCCACCGGCGTCGGCAAGACCGAAGCGGCCAAGCAGCTCGCCTACATCATGGGCATCGAGCTGATCCGCTTCGACATGTCGGAGTACATGGAGCGCCATGCGGTGAGCCGGTTGATCGGCGCGCCTCCGGGCTACGTCGGGTTCGACCAGGGCGGCCTCCTGACCGAAGCCATCACGAAGAAGCCGCACGCGGTGCTGCTGCTCGACGAGATCGAGAAGGCGCATCCTGACATCTTCAACGTGCTGCTGCAGGTCATGGACCACGGCACCCTGACGGACAACAACGGACGCAAGGCCGACTTCCGCAACGTGATCATCGTGATGACCACCAATGCGGGTGCCGAGACCATGAACAAGGCGACCATCGGCTTCACCAACCCGCGCCAGGCGGGTGACGAAATGGCCGACATCAAGCGCCTGTTCACGCCGGAGTTCCGCAACCGCCTGGACGCGACCGTGAGCTTCAAGGCGCTGGACGAGCAGATCATCCTGCGCGTGGTCGACAAGTTCCTGCTCCAGCTCGAAACGCAGCTGGCCGAGAAGAAGGTCGACGTCACGTTCAGCGACGGCTTGCGCAAGCATCTGGCCAAGAAGGGCTTCGATCCGCTGATGGGCGCCCGCCCGATGCAGCGCCTGATCCAGGACACGATCCGTCGTGCGCTGGCCGACGAGCTGTTGTTCGGTCGCCTGATCGATGGGGGCCGCCTGTCGGTCGACATCGACGACAAGGGCGAAGTGCAGCTGGACATCCAGCCGCTGCCGAAGAAGGAAGGCAAGTCCAAGCCCGAAGCCGAAGAGGCTGCTGCAGGATAAAGCGGGGCCGGCCAAGCCGGTTCCGCGGTATTTCTGGCAGTACCAAAAAGGCCGGTAGCATTCGCTGCCGGCTTTTTTTTGCCGGAAGCTACCTGTACCGCACACCTTGATTCTTCCCGAGCTCAGCCAGGAATGGAAAACCGGCCTCTCTTTGGCCTGGAGCGGCTATATCGCCGTGCTGTCGGTCTGGATCGTGATGCAGAAGCGTGCGCCGGTGTCCACCATGAGCTGGATCCTGTCGCTGGCGCTGCTGCCGTTTGCGGGCTTCATCGTCTATTACTTCCTGGGGCCGCAGCGCTTGCGAAAGCAGCGGGTCAAGCGCCTGCGCAGCCGCGCCAAGGCCCACACGCAGCCCGAACTTGCGCGGCTGCGGGACGCGGCGCAGAACGCGCCGCCGGCGCTGCAGCAGATGGCGCGGCTCGGCACCGCCGCGTGCGGGCTGCCGGTTTCCAGTGCGACGGGCGTGGAGTTGCTCTCGGGCGGTGCGCGGACCTTCGACGCGATTTTTGAGGCGGTGCGCGCGGCGCGCGACCACATCCACCTCGAGTACTACATCTTCGAGCCCGACAGGATCGGCACTGCGCTGCGCGACCTGCTGGTGGAGCGTGCGGGGCAGGGCGTGGCCGTGCGCCTCCTGCTCGATGCGCTCGGTTCCAAGCGCATCGGCCGCAAGTTCATGGCGCCCCTTCTAGCTGCGGGCGTGCAGGTCGCGCTTTTCCACGACACTCGCATCGGCCGCCGCCTGCGGCCAGTGACCAACTACCGCACCCACCGAAAGATCGTGGTGTGCGACGGCCGCGTCGGTTTCACCGGCGGCGTCAACATCACTGACGAGGAAGACAAGCGCACCCGTCCTGACGCGTACCACGACGTGCACCTTCGCATTGAAGGCAGTGCTGTGCGCTGGCTGCAGACGACCTTTCTCGAGGACTGGGCCTACGCCACCGGCGAAGACCTGCGGAACATGGACCCCCTGATGGACGCCATGCTGCCGCAGGTGGAGGCTGGCAACATTCCGGTGCAGATTGTGACCAGCGGACCGGACAACGCGCTGGAGCCCATCCACCGCATGCACGTGGAGGCCATTCATTCAGCGAGCGAACGCGCGTGGCTCACCACGCCGTACTTCGTGCCCGGCGAGCCCGCCCTTATGGCGCTTACCAGCGCTGCGCTGCGCGGCGTGGACGTGCGCCTCCTGGTACCGCGCCGCAGCGATTCGGCCATTGTGAGCGCCGCCGCGCGATCCTATTTCGACGAGCTGATTGCGGCCGGAGTGAAAGTGTGGGAGTACAAGGCCCGCATGCTGCACTCCAAGACCTTGGTGGTCGACGACCATTGCGCGATGATCGGTACCGCGAATTTCGACAACCGCAGCTTCCGGCTCAATTTCGAGGTGAGCGCGGTGGTTTACGGCCCCGAGTTGGCGCGCCCGCTGGCCGCGCAGTTCGAAACCGACCTCCACAGCTCCGGCGCGGTGCGCGCCCACCGGCCGCAGAGTTTCTGGCGCCGCCTTGGCGACGCGATTGCACGATTGCTTTCTCCCTTGCTCTGAATGAACCACACCTTTCTCTGGCACGACTACGAAACCTTCGGCGCCGTGCCGCGCCGCGACCGGCCCTCGCAGTTTGCCGCGATCCGCACCGACGCAGAGCTGAACGAAATCGGCGAGCCGCTGATGATCTATTGCAAGCCGGCGCCCGACTACCTGCCCAGCCCCGAGGCCTGCCTGATCACCGGCATCACGCCCCAGCTGTGTCTCGAGCGAGGCATCCCCGAGCACGCCTTTGCCGCGCAAATCGAGAAGGCCTTCTCGCAGCCGGGCACCATTGGCGTGGGCTACAACACCATTCGCTTCGACGACGAGGTGACGCGCTTCCTGTTCTGGCGCAATCTCATCGATCCGTATGCGCGTGAATGGCAGAACGACTGCGGCCGCTGGGACTTGCTCGACGTGGTGCGCCTCACCTATGCGCTGCGCCCAGACGGCATCGAGTGGCCGAAAAAGGAGGACGGCAAGCCCAGCTTCAAGCTCGAAGACCTGGCGCGCGCCAACGGCCTGCTGCATGAGTCGGCGCACGATGCGCTCTCCGACGTGCGCGCCACCATCGCACTGGCCCGGCTGATTCGCGATCGGCAGCCCAAGCTGTTCGAGTTTGCCTTCGGCCTGCACAAGAAGGACCGCGTCGCCAGTGAGCTGGGCTTGCCGGCCATGCGTGAAACAGCCAAGCCCTTCCTGCACGTGTCGGGCATGTTCCCGGTCGAGCGCGGCTGCTTGAGCGTGATGTGGCCGCTCGCGAGCCACCCGACCAACAAGAACGAGTTGATCGCCTGGGATCTGGCCCACGACCCGAGCGAGCTGCGCGACATCGACATCGAGACCCTGCGCCTGCGCCTCTTCACGCGCACCGCCGACCTTCCCGAAGGCGTGGTCCGACTGCCGGTGAAGGGCATTCACCTGAACAAGTCGCCGATGGTGGTGGGCAACCTTCGCACGCTCGCGCCGGCCATGGCCGAGCGCTGGAACGTCGATCTCGATGCGGCCATGCGTCACGCGGCCATCGCACGCGACCTGCCCGACATGAGCGCCATCTGGTCGCAGGTGTATGCCCGTCCCAAGGAGGCCACGCCCGACGTCGATGAAGACCTGTACGGCGGCTTTGTAGGCAATGGCGACCGGCGGCGGCTGAACCAGCTGCGAGGGCTGCCGCCCGAAGAGCTTGCCAAGGACCGCACTGGTTTCGACGACGGGCGGCTGGAGGAACTGCTCTTTCGCTACCGCGCACGCAACTGGCCCGAGTTGCTCAGCCCGGACGAAGCGGAGCGTTGGGAGGCGCTGCGCGCCGCGCGGCTCTTCAAGGGTGAGGGCGGGGCCCGCACCATCGAAATGCTGTTCAGCGAGGTCGATGCCTTGTCCGAAACCGCGGACGAGCGCGGCGAAGAGATTTTGGGTGCGCTCTACGAGTACGCCGAGGCCATTGCGCCTGAGGCCTGATTTGCGTCGAACGTCACGCCCAGCTAGGGCTTTTGGATCATCCAACTCGTGGCCTGCGCACGATCCGGCAGATGCAGCGCGGCCGTGGCAGCGGGCGTTTCCGCGAGCAGCCGGCCCTTGCGGAACACCTTGAGCCGCGTGGCGCGCAGGCGGATCGCCTCCACCGGGTCGCGCGCCTGTAGCAGCACGAAGCTCGCGTCGCAGCCCGCCTCCAGGCCATAGCCTTCAAGGTGCATCACGCGCGCGGCATTCGTTGTCACGGCCTCGAAGCACTGGCGGATGCCGGCCTGGCTCGTCATCTGCGCCACGTGCAGGCCCATGTGCGCCACTTCGAGCATGTCACCCGAGCCCATACCGTACCAAGGATCCATCACGCAGTCGTGGCCGAAGGCGACGTTCACGCCGGCGGCCATCAGCTCCGGCACGCGCGTCATGCCGCGGCGCTTGGGGTAGGTGTCGTGGCGGCCCTGCAGCGTGATGTTGATGAGCGGGTTCGACACCACGCCGACGCCGCTCTCGGCAATCAGGGGCAGCAGCTTGCTCACGTAGTAGTTGTCCATCGAGTGCATCGACGTGCAGTGCGAGCCCGCCACGCGGCCCTGCATGCCCAAGCGCTGAGCCTCGAAGGCCAGCGTTTCGATATGGCGTGAGAGCGGATCGTCCGACTCGTCGCAGTGCATGTCGACCAGCTTGCTGCGCTCGGCCGCAAGCTCCATCAGCAGCTTCACGCTGGCTGCGCCGTCGGCCATGGTTCGCTCGAAATGCGGAATGCCCCCGACCACGTCCACGCCCTTGTCGAGCGCGCGTTTCAGGTTGTCGACGCCGCCGGGGGAGCGCAGCACGCCGTCCTGCGGAAAGGCGACCAGCTGCAGGTCGAGGTAGGGCGCCACCTGCCGCTTGACTTCGAGCAGCGCATCGACCGCGAGCAGGCTCGGGTCGCTGGTGTCCACGTGAGAGCGAACGGCCAACAGCCCCTTGGCCACGGCCCAGTCGCAATACGCCAGCGCACGCTCGATCAGCGCTTCTGCCGTGAGCAGCGGCTTCAGTTCGCCCCACAGCGCGATGCCTTCGAGCAGCGTGCCGCTTTCGTTGACCCGCGGCAGGCCGTAGCTCAGCGTGGCGTCCATGTGGAAGTGCGGATCGACGAAGTGAGGCGCGACGAGCAGGCCTTGCGCGTCGAGCGTTTCGTGGGCAGGGGCGACGAGGCCTTGGGTGACTTCGGCGATACGGCCTCCCTCGACGGCAATCGACATGCCGGTGCGGCCGTCGGGGAGGGTGGCGTTGGTGACGAGTAGATTCAGCATTGGATGACCTGCGTCGCGGTGTTTCCAGTGGGTCCGAGATAGAGCCTAATTTTCATATCAGAAAACTTTGCGCTGCGGAGACAAAGCGCAAGAAGGTGCTGCCTATCCTCTCATGCTCCGATATACCAAGCTTGTCCAAAGGCCGAAAGTCATGAGGATTGATCGCGATCCGATATCGCCACAAATGCAGCGCAGTGGCGGCCCGTGCGTTATTTGGCTGACAGGACTTTCAGGCGCCGGGAAATCCACGATCGCCAAAAATCTGCGTCTGCGTGCAATGGCCGACGGTGTTCCGGTCGCCATCCTTGACGGAGATGACGTTCGTCGCGGCCTGAGCCAAGGGCTGGGGTTTGGCCAGGCAGATCGCCGCGAGAACATCCGAAGAATTGCGGAAGTCGCCCGCTTGCTGAGTGACCAGGGGCTCGTGGTCATCGTGGCCGCCGTATCTCCGATGCGTGAACTCCGTGTCTTGGCGCAGAACATCATCGGCGCGGCTTTTCATGAAGTCTATGTAAGTGCCCCTCTCGCGACTTGCGAACGGCGTGATGTCAAAGGTCTGTACGCGCGTGCGCGCCGGGGCGAGGTGACCAAATTCACGGGCATTTCAGACGCCTACGAGCCGCCCCTTCAGCCCGACTTGGTCATCGATACCTCGGACTGCGAAGTCGCTCATGCAACGAGCACTCTGATGTCAGCTTTCCGCGAGTGGCGTATGAGGGACAGAAGAAAATGAAAAATCATCTGCTCATCGCAGGGACGGGCCGTGCTGGCACGACATTCCTGGTGCAATACCTTGCCGAATGCGGCCTGGATACTCATCTTGCCCGCAATCAGCATCCTGGCTACGACGAGGATGCCAACGCGGGGCTGGAAGACTTGCTTCTAGGCAATGCCGATGCCCCCTACGTCGTCAAGTCGCCCTGGTTGTACGAGTACGTGGAGCGCCTGCTGGCCGATCGAGAGATCGTGGTGGATGCGGTCATTATTCCAATGCGAAGCATCGTCGAAGCGGCAACCAGCCGTTCCATCAACGAGCTGCGCGCACGTTACGGCAACCCGACGATGCCCGACGATTGCAAGCAATGGGAGTCCTGGGGAACGACGGCGGGCGGAATCGTCTATTCACTCAACCCCATCGATCAGGCGCGTCTTCTTGCGCTTGGCTTTCATGAACTTCTGCACGCGCTCGTGAAGCGAAGTATTCCGGTCGTGCTGCTTGATTTTCCGCGTTTGGTTGACGACCCAAACTATCTCTATGAGTCGTTGCATTCAGTCCTTGGGAGCAAGGTCGAGCGCGCATCGGCCCTGCGTGCGCATGAGCGCATTGCGGTGCCTTCGAGGGTTCGCATTGGCAAGGAACTGACTTCTGATGACGCTGTGAAATGCCTGCCGGAATCCGGCGCAAAGCCGCCGGGCATTGCATTCCCCAGCCATGCGGTGCTCGACAGAACCGCATTGAAGCGCCAGCTGGACAAGACGGTGATTCATGCCGAGCAACTGACCTTGGAAAAAGCGGCGTTGAAACGGGAGCTGGAAAAGGCTCGAATTCATGCCGAGCAATTGACCTCGGGCAAAACCGCACTGCAACGGGAGCGGGATGAAGCAACCACCCGTACTGCGCAACTGACGCTGGAGAAAACCGAACTGAATCAGAGGCTGAAGGAATCCGCAATCTGTATTGCGCAAATGGAGCGTCGCGTTGTCTCATTGCAGGCGTCGCACTCGTGGCGTGTGACCGCGCCGATGCGCGCGGTATCAGGCGTGATGAAGAATTTTTGGCGAGTAGCGTTTTCTTCTCGTCCATGAAAGGGGAGCCGACCGAGATTTGGCTTAGCGCGTGTGTTGCGCCCGATACCGGTATTGCCCCGGCGCAGGTCCGATCTCGATCATCACGCGGCGCAGCTTGTCGTCGTGGCTCGAATCGGCCTTGGCCGATACCACGATGCCCCGCGGTGTGGCGCGGCAGGTGAGGTCGCTGAGCGCAATTTCAGCGTGGTCGTTGTCGAGCTCGGCAATCGCCACAGTGTGCTCGGCATGCAGGTTGCCAGCGGCGTCGCGGCCCATCCATTGCACGTACAGGAAAGACTGCGCGTCCTGCTCAGCATGGATCACGCGGTAGGTGCCCTTGTGGTCCTTGCCCCACGTGCCGCACAGCTGCACCCAGTCGACCGCGTCAGGCGTCTTGAAGCGCTCGTAGGGCTGGTCGATGCCCAGCGCGTGCACGGCCGCGCAACACAATGCCATGAGCAGGCCCGCGTACATCGTGGCCGGCTTGCGCATCAGCGTTCCCCCTTGCGATAAGGCTTCATCAGCGCCTGCGGATAGCTCGCCTTGCGCGCCACCAGCACCAGCGCGAGGATCGACAACAGGTAGGGCAGCATCAGGTAGATCTGGTAGGGGAGCACCGCATCGCCCGATTGTTGCAGCCGCAGCTGCAGTGCGTCGAAAAACGCGAACAGCAGCGCGCCCAGCAGGGCCTTGCCCGGCCGCCATGAAGCGAACACAACCAGGGCCACGCAGATCCAACCCCGGCCGTTCACCATGTTGAAGAAGAAGGCATTGAAGGCGGAAAGCGTGAGGAACGAGCCCGCCACGCCCATCAACGCCGAGCCGGCCACGATGGCGCCGGTGCGCGTGGCCGCGACCGATACGCCCTGGCTCTCGGCCGCCTGCGGGTTCTCGCCCACCATGCGCAACGCGAGCCCGAGCGGCGTGCGGTACAGCACCCAGGCGATGGCCGGCACCAGTAGCAGCGCGAACAGGGTGAGCGATGTCTGTGCATTCAATATCGGCACCGGCAGCCACTCCATCGGCGCGAAGGGTGCGATGGTCGGCGGCGTGTTCACCTTCGGAAAGCTCACGCGGTAGCCGAAGTAGCTGAGCGCAGTGGCCAAGAGCGTGATGCCCAGCCCCGACACGTGCTGCGAAAGCGCGAGGCCCACGGTGAGAAAGGCGTGCAACAGTCCGAACACCATGCCCGTGAGCGCAGCCACGCCGACGCCGACCCACAGCGGCGCACCGGCATACACCGCGAGCCATCCGGTGAAGGCGCCTGCGACCATGATCCCCTCGATGCCCAGGTTGAGCACGCCCGCGCGCTCGCACAGCAGCACGCCGAGCGTGCCCAGGATGAGCGGCGTGGCGATGCGGAGCACCGCGACCCAGAAGGCCGGGTTGGCGAGGATGTCCAATAAATCCGTCATGGCGAATTTCTCCCTCCCCTTCCGGGGGAGGGTTGGGGTGGGGGCAAGCGGCGCTCGTTATGAAAGCCGATGCGCCCATCCCAGCCTTCCCCCAGCGGGGGAAGGAGCAAGACCGAAGAGGAGAGCGGAGTCATTTCATCCGCACCCGGTATTGCGTCAGCAAGGTCGCCACCAGCACCGCGATCAGCGAGGCCGCCACGATCACGTCGGCAATGTAGGTCGGCACGCCCACGGCACGGCTCATGGTGTCCGCGCCGACCAGCACACCGGCCACGAACACGCCCGCGGCGATCACGCCCAGCGGATGCAGGCCCGCGAGCATCGCGATCACGATGCCGGTGTAGCCATAGCCTGGCGACATGTCGAGTGTGACGTAGCTCGTGCGGCCTGCCACTTCGATGGCGCCAGCGAGCCCGGCCAGCGCGCCCGAGAGCAGCGCCACCAACACCACCGTGCGCGTGACCGGCACGCCGGCAAAGGCCGCGGCGCGCGCATTTGCGCCCATGGCGCGAATGTCGAAACCCAGCACCGTGTACTTGAAGATCGCCCACACCATCACCGCCAGCGACACGGCCCAGACGAGCCCGGTGTGTATGCGCGTCTGCGCGATGAGCTTGCCGAGTTCGAGGTCCGGCTGCAGCGACACGCTCTGCGGCCAGCCCATGGCGGTCGGGTCTTTCATCGGCCCGTCGAGCAGCGCGGAGACTCCGAGCAGCACGATGAAGTTGATCAACAGCGTGGTCACCACCTCGTCCACGCCGAGCTTGTTCTTCATGAGTGCCGGGCCCAGCAGCAGCAGGGCACCAGCGAGGGCCGCGGCCAGCATCATCAGCGGGAACAGCAGCCAGGGCGCGAGCTCGAAGCCGGTGCCGCCGTGCATGCCGCCCACGGCCACGGCGGCAAGGGCGCCGGCGAACAGCTGCCCCTCGGCGCCGATGTTGAAAAGGCGTGCCTTGAAGGCGACCGTCGCGGCCAGCCCGGTGAGGATCAGCGGTACCGCGCGCGTCAGCGTCTCGCTCCATGCGAACACCGAGCCGAAGCCGCCCTGCAACAGCAGCGCGTAGGTGCGTCCGACCGGTGCGCCGGCCCAGAGCACGAGCAGCGCGCTTACGAGCATGGTGAACGCCACAGCCCCAATCGGCGCCAGCATCAGCGCGGCGCGCGAGGTTTCGTGGCGCCGTTCGAGACGCATCATTGCAAGGCTCCTGCGCCTGGCTGCTGCTGCGTCGCGCCGGCCATCGCCAGCCCGATGGCTTCGCGCGTCCAGGCCGCGGCCGGCCGTGCTTCGCCCAGATGCCCGCCGTGCATCACCGCGACGCGATCGCCGAGCGCGAGCACTTCGTCGAGATCGTCGGAAATCACCAGCACCGCCGCGCCAGCATCGCGCGCGGCGATCAGCTGCTGCTGCACATAGGCCACGGCGCCGATGTCGAGGCCCCAGGTCGGCTGGTGCGCGACGATCAGGCGCGGCGCGCGCGTCGGGTATTTCTTGTTGTCGGCGTCTTCGGCCTGCTCGGGCGCGAGCAGCGCCCGCCCCAGGATCAGCTTCTGCATGTTCCCGCCGGAGAGCGAGCGGGCCGGCGCCATCAGGCCGGCGCCGCGCACGTCGAATGCTTTTTCGATGCGCCTGGCATGAAGCCGCGCGGCCGCGCGCCGAACGACCCACGACCAGCGCGAGAACACAGGGCTGCGCAGCCGCTCCGACACCGCGTTCTCCCACACCGGCAGGTCGCCGACCACGCCGACGGCATGACGGTCTTCGGGAATGCGCGCCACACCGCGCTGCACCAGCCGGGCAGGCGAGGGCGGCAGCGCGCGGCCCATCAGCTGGGCCGTGCCCGAGGTGGCACGGCGCGTGCCGCACAGCAGCTCGGCCAGCGCCACCTGGCCGTTGCCCGAAACGCCCGCGATGGCGGTGATCTCGCCGGCGCGCAGCGTCAGCGACACCTCGCGGAGGGCGCTCGAATGGTCCTGCCCGCCGTCCTTGGCCGATGCGGTGCTCACGTGGTCGAGCACGCAGACGGCATCGCCCACCGACTTGGCCGGCCGGCGCTGCGGGGCGTCGACCGCATGCCCGACCATCCAGAGCGCCAGCTGCGCCTGCGTGGTCTCGGCCGTGCGCGCCTCGGCCACGAGCTTGCCGCCGCGCAACACGGCAATGCGCTGCGACACGCGCAGCACCTCGCCAAGCTTGTGGCTGATGAAGATCACCGACAGGCCCTGCGCCACCATCTGCGCGAGCGTGGCAAACAGCGCTTCGCTTTCCTGCGGCGTCAGCACGGCGGTCGGCTCGTCGAGGATCAGGATGCGCGCGCCGCGGTACAGCGCCTTGAGGATCTCCACTCGCTGCCGCTCGCCAACCGACAGGCTGCCGATCATCGCGTCGGGCTCCACCGGCAGGCCGAAGCGTAGCGCCACTTCGAGCAGGCGGGCGCGTGCCGCCGCGCGGCGCGAGAACACGCGCCACAACGGCTCGGTGCCCATGATCACGTTGTCGAGCACGCTGAGGTTGTCGGCCAGCGTGAAGTGTTGGTGCACCATGCCTACACCAGCGGCCAGTGCGGCCTTGGGATTGCCGGCAGGCAACGGCGCACCGAACACCTCGATGCTGCCCTCGTCGGCGACGTAGTGGCCGAACAGGATCGACATCAAGGTCGACTTGCCCGCGCCGTTCTCGCCCAGCAGCGCGAGCACTTCGCCTGCTTGCAGGTCGAGCGAGATGCCGTCGTTCGCAACGAGAGAGCCGAAGCGCTTGGTGATGCCCTGAAGACGCAGAACGGTGGCGTTGCTCATGAATATCTTGCTCCTTCCCCCTCTGGGGGAAGGCTGGGATGGGGGCAAGCAGCGCCCGCAACGCCAGGGTGATCGATCGAAGGCCGCCTGCCCCCACCCCGACCCTCCCCCGGGAGGGGAGGGAGTGAAAGCGGGATCACTTCCATGCAGCCAGGAACGCCAGCATGACCTTGGCCGAGTTGTCCGCCGCAATGCCCATGAAGGTGCCCATCTCGTTCTCGCCGTCTCCGCCGCCCGCAAGGTCGCTGAGGGAACGGAAGGCGATGTAGGGCACGCCGTTGCTGTAGGCCACCATGCCCACGGCCGCGGTCTCCATGTCGAGCACGTTGGCCTGGAAAGTCTTGAAGGTGTATTCGCGATACGCCTTGTTGTCCATGAAGGCCTGGCCGGAGACGCCGTTGCCGCCGACCACCAGCTGGGGCTTGCGCGCCAGGCACTTGCCGGCACTGCAGTTCGCCAGGTCGACATTGCGAATGCTGCGCGCGACGTCCAGCATCTTCGGATCGGCCTCGAACCAGAACTTGCGCACGATCTGCGGATGCGCCGCCGAGCGCACTTCGACCGGGCGCGGATGCATCATGCCGAAATTGGGCAGCGTGGCATCCTTGATAAAGGGCGGCGCGGCGTATTTGCCCGGCGCGGTTTCGCGCGCCATCAGCACTTCGAGGTACTGACCCCATTGCGCCGGCACCGTGACGTCGCCGACGTGCAGCTGTGGATTCACACCGCCCGCGATACCGCTGAAGACGATATTGGTGATGCGAAACCGGTCGAGCACCACCTGCGTGTTCATCGTCGCATTGGTCATGCTGATGCCCGAGAGGAACAGCACGACCGGCTTGCCTTCGAGCGTGCCGGTGGTGAACTCGACGCCGTTGACGCTGTGCTTTGCCGCTCCCTGCAGGCGGTTCAGCAGCAGCGTGAGTTCGGGCTGGAAAGCCGAGATCACGGCAATGCGCGGCGCGTCGTCCAGCCGGACGTTGCGAGTGTCGGCGCTACCGGTCTTGTAGACGCCGGCACAACCGGAAAGACCGAGGGCCAGCACGCCGGCCGCTAGAAGAGAGCGCCAGCGCATCATCGTCGGCTTCCTCACTTCGCTGTTGACTTGGGTTGCGAGTCGTCGACCTTCACCGTGAACTTGCCGGCCAAAATGTCGGCCTGCCTTGCCTTTACCTTGGCGACGATGTCGGCGGGAACCTTCTTCTCGAAGGTGCCGAGCGGCGCGAGCTCCGAGCCCTTGTGCTTCATGGTCGAGTAGACGCCGTAGTCCTCGGCCGTGAACTTGCCTTCCTTCACGAGCTTGATCGCGCGGTCGGCCGAGGGCTCGAAGTTCCACAGGGCCGAGGCCACCACCGTGTCAGGGTATTGCGCCTGCGTGTCGATCACGTTGCCGATGGCGAGCTTGCCTTTTTCCTTGGCCGCATCGGAGACGCCGAAGCGCTCGGCATACATCACGTCGGCGCCTTTATCGATCATCGCGAAAGCCGCTTCCTTGGCCTTGGGCGGGTCGAACCAGCTGTTGATGAAGCTCACGCTGAACTCGACCTTGGGGTTGGTTTCCTTCGCGCCGGCCATGAAGGCATTCATGAGCCGATTCACTTCAGGAATGGGGAAGCCGCCGACCATGCCGATGCGATTGGTCTTGGTCATGCCGCCGGCCACCATGCCGGAGAGATACGCCGGCTCCTGGATGTAGTTGTCGAACACGCTGAAGTTGGGCGCCTGAGGCTTGAGCGACGAGCCCATCAGGAAGGCGACCTTCGGAAAGTCTTTCGCGACCTTGCGCGCCGCCGCTTCCACGCCGAACACTTCGCCGAGAATCAGCTGGTTGCCGCCCGTGGCGTACTCGCGCATCACGCGTTCGTAGTCGGCGTTGCTGACGTTCTCGGTGGCCTTGTATTCGATCTCGCCGCGCGCCTCGGCCGCCTTGAGCGCCTTGTGGATGCGGCCCACCCATTGCTGTTCGAAGGGCACGGTGTACACCGCCGCCACCTTGAGCTTGGCCTGTGCGAGCGCAAGGCCGGGCGCGCCCGCCGCAAGCGCTGCCGCGGCAATGGCGACCGAACGAATGATCAACTGACGGCGTGCTGTCACGGTGCTTCTCCTCGGTATAAAAAATTCTCGACCGCGCTCCCCGTGCCTCTTCCAGAAACACCGCGGAACCGGCTTTGCCGGGCCGCTGGTGTTGCCCCCTTGAGGGGGGAGTCGAGCTACACGAAGTGAGCGAGGGACGGGGGTGGGTTCATTTCGTGCCGAAGATGCGGTCGCCCGCGTCGCCGAGGCCCGGCAGGATGTACCCATGGCTGTTCAGCTCCCGGTCGATCGCGGCGGTGTAGATCGGCACGTCGGGGTGCGCTTTCTGCATGGTCGCGATGCCTTCGGGGCAGGTGAGCAGGCAGACGAACTTGATCGACTTGGGGTTGAGCTCCTTCAGGCGCTCGACCGCGGCCACGGCCGAATTGCCGGTGGCCAGCATCGGGTCGACCACGATCACGTCGCGGTTCTCCATTTCGCCCGGCATCTTGAAGTAGTACTCGACGGCCGTGAGCGTCTTGGGGTCGCGGTACAGGCCGATGTGGCCGACGCGCGCGCCCGGCACCACGGTCAGCATGCCGTCGAGGATGCCGGTGCCCGCACGCAGGATGGACACCAGCACCAGCTTCTTTCCGTCGATGACCTTGGCCTGCATGGTTTCGAGCGGCGTCTCCACTTCGATGTCCTGCATCGGCATGTCGCGCGTGACCTCGTAGGCCATGAGCATGCTGATTTCGTTCAGGAGCCGGCGAAAGCTGTTGGTGGATGCATCCTTGCGGCGCATCAGCGTGAGCTTGTGCTGGACGAGGGGATGGTCGAGGAGATGGACGTTGCTCATTGGATTTTTATTTCTGCCGTTGCTGATGCAGGGAGTCTAAAAGACGGTGCCGTCGCTTTCGATCAGGAGCGGTGGCGCTCCGTCACGCAAGCGTTGTGCCAAGACGCGGCCGGCGGCCCAGGTGCCGCCCTCGAGCACGCAGGCCAGCGGCAGTTCCTGCTCGGTGCGGTCGAGCATCTTGCGCACGTGCGGCGCCAGCTCGTCGAGCAGCGCCACGGTGAGCGCGCGCCATTCGACGATGAACTCGTCGCCGGCTTTCCAGGTGCGCGAAAGGAAAGCCGGGTCCTTCGGCACGATCACGCCGCTGTCGAGCAGGAGGCCGCCGTTGCGGTATTCGGGCAGGGCGGTGAGTGCATCGAGATGGCGCACCTTCACGCCCGCCCATTCAAACGGTTCGAGCAGCGAATAGGTGAGCCATTGCGACAGCTTGTGAAACGGCATCCAGCCGTTGGTGAGGCCGGGGCCGCGCACCGCGCTATGGCGCCAGCAGTCGCCGAGCGCAAGGGCCGGGTCGCTCCAGCCGATGCCGCCCGTGGCGTCGCTGCCGTCTGCCGCAATGCTGTCTATCGCATTGGCGGAGGGCCAGATGCCCGAGAGCGTTTCGAGCAACAGCGACAAAATCTGGTGTGCCGTGATCTCGGCCGTGGGCGGCGCGGCGGCGCCGAACGGCGCGACCAGCGCGTCGAACATGCCGGCGGGGCGGCCGTCGTCGCCAAAGGTTTCGGGTTGCTCGCTCATGGCTTCGCCGAGCCGGCGCAGCAGCACGGTGCGGCCGGGCAGGCCCACCAGCGGGTTGACGTCGCTGACTTGGAAGGCGTCGCCGAGCCTGTCGGTCACGAGGCCGCGCAAGCCGGCCGCGTCCACCTGCAGTGGATGGTCGGGGTCAGACGAGAACAGGCCGCTGGTGAAGGCATGGAAGCTCGCGACCGCCAGTCCTTCGGAGCGGGTGAAGCGCTCGCCCGAGGCAGGCTCGGTGTAGTGCCAGTCGGGCCCCGCGCCGGCATCGAGCAGCACGCTCACCAGCACCAGATCGATGTGAGCGCGGGCGCGCTGCCGTGCATCGATGCGCTTGCCGAGCAGCTGGTCGAGCTGCTTCAGCCGGTCGACGCCGCCGGCCTCGAAGTGGCGCCAGCGGCTGTGATACGGAATGGTGTCCCAGGGGTAGCGCTCGCGCGTGACCTCGGCCACCGTGCGCGACGCGTCGTCCAGCGCGTCGGCACCGCCGATGCGGAACCACTGCGACTCGCCCCGGCGCGCGCGCGCCAGCAGCGCGGCCGCGCGCTCGCGGATCGCGGCCGTGGTGCGCAGCACGGAGGCGGCGCCCGCGGGGTGGCTGGTGTCCGGCGCAAACTCGATGGCCGGATCGACGTCCCCTGCGCTGCCCGGCGGCAGGTTGCCGGAGCCATCAACGGGCAGGTAGTTGCTGATGTTTTCCTTGTTGCCGCTCATTCGCTCAATCCCCGGCCCTTGGCCTTCTTGAGTTCCTCGGCGTCCGGCACCGGGCCGGGCGTGAAATAGCCGGCCGCCATCTTGGCGTCCATCTCGACGCGGGCGTCGGCCGGAATCAGTTCGTCCGGAATGTTCACGCGCTCGCCGATCTCGATGCCAGAGCCGGTGATGGCGTCGAACTTCATGTTGCTCATCGACACGAGCCGATGGATCTTCTTGATGCCGAGCCAGTGGAAGACGTCTGGCATCAGCTCCTGAAAGCGCATGTCCTGCACGCCGGCCACGCACTCGGTGCGCGCGAAATACTGGTCGGCCGTGTCGCCGCCGAGCTGGCGCTTGCGTGCGTTGTAGACCAGGAACTTGGTCACCTCGCCGAGCGCGCGGCCTTCCTTGCGCGAGTAGGCGATGAGGCCGACGCCGCCGCGCTGCGCGCCCTGGATGCACTCTTCGATGGCGTGCGTGAGGTAGGGGCGGCAGGTGCAGATGTCGGAGCCGAACACGTCGGAGCCGTTGCACTCGTCGTGGATGCGCGCGGTGAGCTCTACCTCCGGGTTGGCCAGGTCGCGCGGGTTGCCGAAGATGTAGAGCGTCTGCCCGCCGATCGGCGGCAGGAACACCTCCAGGTCGGAGCGCGTGACGAGCTCGGGGTACATGCCGCCGGTCTCTTCGAAGAGCGTGCGGCGCAGGTCGGTCTCGGAGCAGCCGAAGCGCCGCGCCACCTCGGGCAGGTACCACACGGGCTCGATGGCGGCCTTGGTCACCATGGCGGCGCCGCCGGCGGTCAGAAAGTGGCCGTCGGCCTTGAGGCGACCACTTTGCAGCGCCTCGATCACCTCGGGCAGGATCACATGCGCCTTGGTGATCGCGATGGTCGGGCGAATGTCGTAGCCCGCCGCCAGCTCGGCGGAGAACACATCGGCCACCAACGCGCCCCAGGGGTCGAGCGAGACGATGCGCCCGGGTTCGCTCCATTGCGGGTAAGGGCCGATCACGTCCGTTGGCGCGGTGTTGGTCAGGTCGGCCTTGTGTTCGCGCTTGAGGGCGCCGGCCGCCACGGCCAGTGCGCGGTACACGCTGTAGGACCCGCTGTGCGTGCCGATCACGTTGCGATGCGCCCGCTTCGTGGTGGTGCCCACCACGGGTCCGCGCTCCGTGGCCGTGGCCGCTCCCCATCGGATAGGCAGGGCGCCAAAACCTCCGGCATGGGAGGTCAGCCGGATGTGGCCGGTCGACGACGAAGGATGGAGCGGGGGAAGGGGGGAGACGACAGGAGTTGCCGGAGTCGCTGGGATCACCGAAGAGGTCACTGTGCTATCTGCGGACATTGGAGGCCCTCAAAAAATGCAATGTACCGATCACTCGCGCGGCTGGCAAGCAGGGCGCGAAGGTCGTCATTGCTGCCGGGCCGTGGCAAGTCCGCCGCAGCCAGAGTGCTGCTCAGGCCGGCGAAGAGCGCAGGCCGTAGACCTTGCCGCCGACGAACAGGTATTCGGCGCGCAGCACGGGGTCGCCTTTTTCGCCGGTGAACGTGAAGCCCAGCGCTGCGACCTGCGTGCCGGGCTTGATTTCGTCCAATCCCCAGGCCTGCAGTCGCGTGAGCGGCGCCAGTTCGATAGTCCACTTGCGGTCGCGGCGCGTCGGCAGCTGCGCCTTGGCCAGCAGACCGGGGCCATCGACTGTCGCGCTTTGCTTGGGCAACGCACGCTGCTTCAGATCGGCCGGCAGGGTCGGGTTCTCGGGCAGTTCGAGTTCCAGCTCACCATGCGGGTTGCGCCACATGACCTTGGTCGCACGCCCCTCCAGATAGAGCGGGCGGTCCTGGTCGAAGCTGCTCCACCCATGGTGCGCCCAGGCAGGAAGGGCCAGGCCCAGCGAACCGGCAACCAACAAGCGTCGTCTCTGAATCATCTCGGTCTCCTTGGCTTAGAACCTTGGCTTAGATGTAGGCAATCCAGCGCCCGCAAATGATGACAGCGAGCCAAAACCCCAACGACAAAAGGCATTGCGCCTTGGCCACCCTGCCAGTGGCGGCGGGGCCGCCCCGAACGTGAAACCAGATGGCGTTGGCGCCCGCCAGGCCGATCAGCAGCAGCTTCACCCGAAACGCGTTGTTGGCCAGCAGTTCACCGGGCTGAGTCGAAAACATGGTGAGGCCGGTAGCGGCGCACAGGCCGAAGCCGACCAATGCCGGCAGCAGTGTCAGGCGGGCCAGTTGCGGCGCCGAAAGCTCGCGGCCGAGGCCGAGCACGCGCAGTTCGAACACCAGGAGGCCGCCGAACAGCAGCGCAATGCCGACGATGTGCACCACTTCCAGTGCCGGATAGGCCCAGGGGTTCGAAGCGAGCCCGGACAGCATCGGCTTCAGGCCCTGGTTGGGCGCTGTTCACGGCCCGAGAGACACGAAGTGGCAGCTTGCATGGGCGCTCCTTGCATGGGTTCGGCCGAGCTTAGCCGACCGCGGAACGTGGTGCCGCGACCGGGCACGGCACAATCCGGCGGAATCTTTTTTCGAAAGGGCTGTAACCAGCCGGTCCGATGGTACGAAACACAGTGGACAGCAGGGCGCGAATGAGCGACGCCGAAGCGGCGCTGCGGAGCCTGTTCCTGCGCGGCCTGGACGGCGACGCAGCGGCCTATCGCGAGTTCCTGCAAAAACTCAGCGCGCACCTGCGCGCTTTTCTGGGCAAGCGCCTGTTCGGCTGGCCCGATGAAGTGGAAGACCTTGTCCAGGAATGCCTGCTCGCCATGCACAACCAGCGCCACACCTACCAGAGCGACCAGCCGTTGACGGCCTGGGTGCATGCGATTGCGCGCTACAAGATGATCGATCTGCTGCGCGCCAAGTCCGCGCGCGAAGCGTTGCATGACCCGCTGGACGACGACCTGGCGGTGTTCGCCGAATCGGCCACCGATGCCAGCGACGCGCGCCGCGACCTGGGCGGTCTGCTGCAGACGCTGCCCGAGCGCCAGCGCCTGCCGATCGTGCACGTGAAGCTCGAAGGCCTTTCGGTGGCCGAGACCGCCAGCCTGACCGGCATGTCCGAGTCGGCCGTGAAGGTGGGCATCCATCGTGGCCTGAAGGCGCTCGCAGCACGAATGGGAGGCAAGACCTCATGAAAACCGACGAGCTCGTCGCGATGCTGGCCAGCGGCCCCACGGCCGTGCCGCGCCGTGCCGCGGGGCGCCGACTCGCTTTGGCGCTGCTGGCAGGGCTGCCTTTGTCATTCGCCATCATGCTCACCGAATACGGCGTGCGCCGTGATCTGGTGCAGGCCATGTTCTGGCCGATGTTCTGGGTCAAGGTGCTGTTTCCGCTGTGCATTGCAGCGGCCGCCTTCGTGATGGTGCAGCGCCTCGCGCGCCCCGGCGTGCAGGTGCGGCGCGCCTGGCTCGGCGCCGCGGTGCCGCTTCTTGTGGTGTGGGTGCTGGCGGCCATGGCCTGGTTCAATGCACCGCCACAGGAGCGCATGCCTCTACTCATGGGCGAGTCGTGGCGCGTTTGCGCACTCAGCATCGGGCTCATGGCGCTGCCCGTTTTTGCGGCCGCGCTGCTGGCGTTGAAAAGCCTGGCACCCACGCGGCCGGCATGGGCCGGCGCGGCTGCCGGCGGGCTGGCCGGGGGCGTGGGTGCGGCCGTTTATGCGCTGCACTGCGTGGAGTTGACGGCGCCATTTTTGGCGGTCTGGTACGTCAGCGGCATCGCGCTGCCGGTGCTGGTGGGGGCTGTGCTCGGGCCGCGCCTTTTGCGCTGGTAATCCAGGCTGGGCCGAGCCGGCTCAGCGCTTCTTGGCCCCGAAGATCCCGCCCAGCACGCCGCGCAAGATCTCCTTGCCGACCGAAGTGCCCATGGTGCGCACCGCCGACTTGGCCATGGTCTGGACCAGGCCGTCGCGCTTGCCGCCGCGTGGGCCGGTGCTGCCGAAGAGCAGGTCATTCAGCATGCTGCTGGCTCCGGACGATTCGGTCGCATCCTTGGCCCCCGGCTTGGCCACTGGCGCATCGGGTGCGGTTTCGGTCCGGTTCTTGAGCTTTTCGTAGGCCGATTCGCGGTCCACCGTCTTCTCGTACACGCCCGCAACGAGCGAATTGGCCATCACCGCCTGGCGCTGCGCTGGTGTGATGGGGCCGATCTGGCTGCCGGGCGGCACCACGTACACGCGCTCGGTCACGCTCGGGCGACCCTTGGCGTCGAGAAAGCTCACCAGTGCTTCACCTACGGCGAGCTCGGTGATGGCCGTTTCAATGTCCAGGCCCGGCTTCTGCCGCATGGTGGTGGCGGTGGCTTTCACGGCCTTCTGGTCGCGCGGGGTGAAAGCGCGCAGCGCGTGCTGGACGCGGTTGCCGAGCTGGGCCAGCACCGAATCCGGAATGTCGAGCGGGTTCTGCGTCACGAAATAGACGCCCACGCCCTTGGAGCGCACCAGCCGCACCACGAGTTCGATGCGCTCGACCAGGGCCTTGGGCGCCTCGTTGAACAGCAGGTGGGCCTCGTCGAAGAAGAATGCCAGCTTGGGCTGGTCGGGGTCGCCGATTTCAGGCAGCTGCTCGAACAGCTCGGACAGCATCCAGAGCAGGAAGGTTGCATAGAGCCGCGGCGAATTCATGAGCTTGTCGGCGGCCAGGATGTTGATCACGCCCTTGCCGCCCACGGTCTGCATGAAGTCGGCGATGTTGAGCATCGGCTCGCCGAAAAACTTGTCGCCGCCCTGGGTTTCGATCTGCAGCAGGCCGCGCTGGATGGCGCCGACGCTGGCGGCGCTGATGTTGCCGTACTCGGTGGTGAACTGGCTCCCGTTCTCGCCCACATACTGCAGCATGGCGCGCAGGTCCTTCAGGTCGAGCAGCAGCAGGCCGTTGTCGTCGGCGATCTTGAACACAAGATTCAGCACGCCGGCCTGGGTTTCGTTCACGTCCAGCATGCGGCCCAGGAGCAGGGGGCCCATGTCGGAAACGGTGGCGCGCACCGGATGGCCTTGTTCGCCGAACACGTCCCACAGGGTGACCGGGCAAGCGGCCGATTCGGGCAGATCGATGCCGCGTTCCTTCAGCGTGGCCGCCATCTTTTCGCCGATGGCGCCTTTCTGGCTCATGCCGGTCAGGTCGCCCTTCACATCGGCCATGAACACCGGCACGCCGATGCTCGAAAGCTTCTCGGCCATGGTCTGCAGGGTGACCGTCTTTCCGGTGCCGGTGGCGCCGGTGATCAGGCCGTGGCGGTTTGCCAGGCTGGGGAGCAGGGCGCACTCGATGGTGTCGTGGCGTGCGATGAGAAGGGGGTCGGCCATGGGGGGCTCCGGGTCGTATCGAAGCGGGCAGTCTAATCAAGCGGCCCTCCTATAATCCACGACCCCCGAGGTAGTAACCGAAAAAGTTTCAGGAGGTTTTCTTGTCATCGACTGCTCAGCCCCCCATTCCCGCCGTTGGCGATTCACCTGAACAGTCGCCGATTGAAAAAGAATTGGCCGTCCTGCTTGTGAACGCGCTCAATCTCGAAGTCGCGCCCGAAGACATCGTGCCGACCGATCCGCTGTACGGCGAAGGCCTTGGCCTCGACTCGATCGACATCCTCGAAGTGGCGCTCGAAGTGTCCCGGCGCTACGGCTTCCAGCTGCGCTCGGACGACGAGCGCAACCAACAGATCTTCCAGTCGCTGCGCACGCTCGCGACCCACGTCGCCCAGCATCGCAGCGCTTCCTGATCCCATGTCACGATGGCGACTGGCGCTCCTGCTGCTGGTGGGAGTGGCCTATGCCGGCCTCTCTCACTGGATGATGCTGTTCCACCCCACGGAGCCGTGGGCTGTGGTGGTCCTGCTCGGCCCGCTATGGCTTGCCGCCATGGGCTTTGCCGCCAGCAAGTTCGGCCGCCTGGGGTTCATTGCGGCCATGCTGCTCGGCATTGCTGGCTTCGCGCTCGTGTTCCTGGGTGAAGCGGGAGACACCAACCGACTCTATGTATTCCAGCACGTGGCCATCAACGGCCTGCTGTGCGGCTGGTTCGGCGCTTCGCTGCGCGGGCCGGGGCTTCCGCTGATCACGCAGTTCGCGCAGCGCGTGCATCCGCTCAAAGGCCACATGCTGGCCTACACCACGCAGCTCACCCGCATCTGGACCGTTTACTTCGCTCTGGTGGTGGTGTCGTCCATCGTCGTGTACATGACCCTGCCTTTTTCGGCTTGGTCGCTGCTCGCGAACGTGCTGACCCCGCTCTCGGTGACGCTTCTTTTCGTGGGCGAGCACCTGGTGCGCTATCGGCTGCATCCCGAATTCGAGCGCACGCGGCTCATCGATGCGGTGCGCGCCTTTCAAGGCACATCCACGATCGATCACGGCACCGGCGGCCGATGAAACAGGGGCCACCCGCGTGACCGCCGACACCCGCCTGCTGCCGCTGATCGCCAACCGGGACCTCGATGCGCCCCTGGCCTGGCGGGCCGGCGTGCCGGTCAGCACGCGGCAGTTCCTGGCCGACGTGGCCCGCTTTGCGCCGGTGCTGCCGGCGGCGGGGAAAGCCGTCAACCTGTGCGTCGACCGCTACGCCTTTGCCGTCAGCCTGGCAGCGGCGCTGGTGCGCGGCCATGCGAGCCTCCTGCCGCCCGACGCGCGGCCCGACACGCTCGCACGCCTGCTCGAATCCGGCGGATCGAACCTTTTTGCGCTGACCGACGATGCCGATCTCGCCACGCCCGGCATGCAGCGTGTGCTGATCGAAGACCGCTCCAGCCCCGAAGGCGGCGACGGCCTGGAGGTACCGCTCATCGACGGTGCCATGCACGCGGTGAGCCTGCTAACTTCCGGCTCCACCGGCGTGCCCCAGCCGCACGCCAAGCGGTGGGAAACGCTGGTTGGTGACGTTGCGGTGGCGGTGGAGCGGCTCTCCAGCCTGCTCGGGCTGCCGTCGCTCGCCGGCCTGACGCTGGTGGCAACCGTGCCGGTGCAGCACAGCTATGGGCTGGAATCGTCGGCACTGCTGGCCATGCTCGGCGGCGCCGCGTTCGAAAGCGGGCGGCCGTTCTTTCCGGCCGATGTCGCCAAAACCCTGGAATCGGTGCCGCGTCCGCGCGCGCTGGTCACCACGCCCTTCCATCTGAAGACGCTGCTGCTGTCGGGCATCGAACTGCCTGCGGTCGACCTGATTCTTTCCGCCACCGCGCCGCTGTCGCCGCAACTCGCCGCCCAGGCCGAGCAGGCGCTCGGCGGCGTGCTGATCGAAATCTACGGCAGCACCGAATCCGGCCAGGTCGCCACCCGCCGCACGACCCAGAGCGACATCTGGGAGAACTTCGGCAGCATCCGTGTGCATGCCGAGCCGGGCGAGGGCGACGGTCCGGAGCGCTTCATCTTCAGCGGCGACTTCCTGCCCGAGCCCACGCCCATGGCCGACGTGCTCGAACTGCTCGACGAGCGCCGCTTCCGGCTGTTCGGCCGCGCCAACGACCTGATCCACGTGGCGGGCCGGCGAAGTTCGCTCGCGCACCTGAACTATCACCTCAACAGCATTGCGGGCGTGGAGGACGGCGCGTTCTGGCTCCCCGACGAAGTGGCCGATGGGGTGGTGCGCCCCGTGGCTTTTGTGGTGGCTCCCACGCTATCGGCCGGCGAAATCATTGCCGCACTGCGGCAGCGGCTGGAGCCGGTGTTCGTGCCGCGCCGCGTGGTGCAGGTGAAGGCTTTTCCGCGCGAAGGCACTGGCAAGCTCACGGTGCGTGCACTGCGCGAATTCGCGCTCGCACAGCTTGCAGACGACACCACCCCGGTGCAGCTCGCCCATGCGGTGCCCATCGACCATCCGGCATTCGCCGGCCATTTTCCGGGTCAGCCGCTGTTGCCGGGCGCGCTGATTCTGGCCGAGGTGATGGAAGCCATGCAGCGCGTGCCCGCGCTGGTCGCGCGCCTCGGCAGCCATCCCACGCTGGCGGCCGCCAAGTTTCTCGCGCCTGTGCGGCCCGGCAGCATGCTCTCCATCGAGCTGCATCCTGAGTCCGGCGCCGCGCGCGGCGTGCGGTTCGACGTGCGCTGCGACGGCGTGGTGGCTGTCACCGGCCGCTGGGCCGCCGTGCAAGAGTCCGCGTGATGAAGCACACCGATGCCGAAACGCGCGCCGTGAACGACGCAGCGCAAGCGGGGCACCGCGGCGACTGGGCCCACACGCCCGAGCGCAGCAACATGCTGGCACTGCGTCTCATGTGCCTTGTGGCGCTGGTCTGTGGGCGCCATTTGACGCGCCTGCTGCTGCCGCCCATCAGCCTGTACTTTCTCTTGTTCGCTCCCGTGCCGCGCCGCCACATCAAGCGCTACCTGTTCAGGGCCATCGGTCCGCACGCCGGCTGGATCGACGGCTATCGCCTGCTGCACGCCTTTGCCTCCACGGTGCTCGACCGCGTGTATTTCCTGCGCGGGCGCATGAACCTGTTCGACGTGAATGTGAAAGGCAACCCCGCGCTGGAAGCCGAGGCGCTGGGCGGACGTGGCGCCTTCCTGCTGGGTGCGCACGTCGGCAGCTTCGAGGCGATGGGCGCCTGCAAGCAAAAGAGCGAGCACAAGCAAGAGCTGCGGCTTGCGATGCTGATGTATCCCGACAATGCGCAGCGCATCACGGCCATCCTCAACGCCATCAGCCTGCCCGAACTGCGGCCTCACGTGATCGCGCTGGGCCGCCCACATTCGATGCTGGCGCTGCGCGATTGGCTCGACAGCGGCGGCCTCGGCGGCATGCTCGCGGACCGCACCCTTCCGGGCAGCGAAGACCAGCCGGCGCAGCAGCGCGGCAACACCATCGTGCTGCCGTTCCTCGGCCAGCCGGCAAGTTTCAACGACGGCCCCTTTCGCCTGGCAGCGCTGCTGCGGCGCAAGGTGTTCTTCATGGCCGGCCTCTATGGCGGGGGCGCGCGCTACGATGTTCAGTTCGACCTCCTGGCCGACTTCAGCGAGCGGTCAATCGATCCCGCGGAGCGGGAACGCCGCATCCAGGCGGCGGTCGAAGCCTACGTGGCGCGCCTGGAAGCGCTGTGCCGCGCCTATCCGTACAACTGGTTCAACTTTCATGATTTCTGGCTCGAAGATTCGGTTTGACTGGCTGTGCAGGAGCCTGCTGCTGGCACTTGCTTGCTGCGCTGCGCCGGCCTGGGCTTTCGACCTGCCCGATCTGATGGGGCTGCTCTCCAAGCAGAAAAGCGGTGAGGCCCGCTTCACCGAACAGCGCTTCGTGCATGGGCTCGAAGGCCCGCTCGATTCGCGCGGCACGCTGAGTTTCAACGCGCCCGATAAGCTGGTCCGGCGCACCTTGTCGCCGCGCGAAGAGACGATGGCGGTCGAAGGCAACACGCTCACGCTGTCGCGCGGCGGCCGCAACCGCACTCTGACGCTCGACAGCATGCCCGAGCTGCTCGGCTTGGTCGAAGCCATGCGCGGCACCCTGAGCGGCGACGGCACGACCTTGCAGCGGTATTTCCGCAGCACGGTGAGCGGCTCGGCCGCCAACTGGACACTCGACCTGCTGCCGGCGGACAGCCGCCTCGCGGCCCAGGTGCGCAGCATCCGCATCAGCGGGCGCGCCAGCGAAGTGGTCGGCCTCGAGATGGAGTTCGTCGGCGGTGACCGCTCGGTCATGAGCATCACGCCCGAACGCCCGGGCGCCGCCGGACGCACGACGCCGTGAAGGCACGCGAGGCCGGAGGAGGGCCGCCGAGCTGGCAACGCCGCGCGGTGGTGCTGCTGGTGTGGGCGCTGGTCCTGCTTGGCGGTGCGCTGCAGATTGCGCGCACGCACTTCAGCGCCGACCTTTCGGCCTTTCTGCCCAAGAGCCCCGACGTTCGGCAGCAGGTGCTCATCGAGCAGTTGCAAAGCGGCGTGGCGTCGCGAACGCTGATGCTCGGCATCGAAGGCGGCGCCAACGCGGAGGTGCGCGCCGCGGTGTCGCGCGCTGTCGCCAAGGCCATGCGCGACAGCAAGCTGTTCGACCTGATCCAGAACGGCGACACCGGCGACTGGAGCGAAGCCGGCACCTGGGTCTTCGAGCACCGCTACCAGCTCTCGCCTGGCGTGCGGCCCGAGCAGTTCACGGTTGCAGGCCTGCGCGACGCGATCTACGAAACGCTGTCGATGCTGGGCACGCCGGCCGGCAATGCGATCAAGCCATTGCTCGACCGCGATCCGACCGGCGAAACGCAGCGCATCGCCGTGGAGCTGACGCCAGCCAGCGCGCCGCGCAGCGAGAACGGGGTGTGGATGTCGCGCACCGCACCGCGCGCGCTCATGATCGCCACCACGCGCGCGGCGGGCAGCGATCTCGATGCGCAGGCCGTGGCCATCGCACGGGTGCAGGCGGCCTTCGACGCCGCAACGCAGGGCATGGCCGAGGCCGGCAGGCCCAAGCTGCTGTTGAGCGGCCCGCCTGTGTTCTCGGTGTTGAGCCGCGACAAGATCAAGACCGAAGCGACGCACCTTGCCATCGTCGGCGGCCTCGTGATGGGCGGCCTGCTGCTGCTGGCGTTCGCCTCGCCGCGCGCGCTGGTCATCGCGTTCCTGCCTGTGGCCACCGGCGTGGTGGTGGGGACCGCCGCGGTGAGCGTGGTGTTCGGCTCGGTGCACGGCATGACGCTGGGTTTTGGCAGCACGCTGATCGGGGAGACGGTCGACTACGCCATTTACTACCTGATCCAGGCCCGCGGCGCCGCCGTGGCCGGCACCGGCTGGGCCCGCTGGCGCGAGGTGCATTGGCCCACCGTGCGGCTCGGGCTGCTGACCTCGGTGTGCGGTTTTGCGGCACTGGTGTTCTCGGGGTTTCCGGGCCTGGCGCAGCTGGGTGTGTTTTCCATCGCGGGGCTCGTGGCTGCCGCGCTGGCGACGCGCTATGCGCTGCCCATGCTCGCGCCCGATGGCGCCACCGGCATGGGCATGCGCAGGTACATGGCGCAGGCTGCCGGCATGCTCGTGCGCGGCCTGCCGCGCCTGCGCTGGGTGTTGGCCGGGCTTGGCGCCGCCGCGCTGGTGGTGGTGGTCTGGCAGGGCGGCCATCTCTGGCGCGCCGACCTCGGTGCGATGAGCCCGGTGCCCAAGTCGGCACAGCAACTCGACGAAATGCTGCGTGCCGACATCGGTACCGGCGACGGCGGCACGCTGGTGGTGGTCTACGGCGCCGATGAGGAAACCGCATTGCGCAACACCGAAGCTGCCACGGCGCGGCTCGAGGCGCTGGTCGACAAGGGAGAGCTCGGCGGTTTCGAGGCCGTCACCCGCGTGCTGCCGAGCGTGGCGACGCAGACGGCGCGCTTGGCCAGTCTGCCCGAGATTGAGGCGCTGCGCACTCGGCTGGCCGAGGCCACGCAAGGCTCGCCGCTTCCGGCCACACGGCTCGGGCCTTTCCTGGCCGACGTCGAAGGCGCGCGAAAGCTGGCGCCGGTGCGGCGCGCCGACCTGACTGGCGGGCCCCTCGGTTCGGTGGTCAACACGCTCATGTACCAGCGCCCGGGTGGTGGCTGGTCGACGCTGGTGGTGCTGCACCCTGGTCCGAACTTCAATGCGGGCCGGCTCGAAAAGGCGCTCGCGGGCGTGCCCGAAGTGCAGGTGGTCGACGTTGGCCGCGAACTCGCGGGGCTGTATCAGCGCTATCTGCACGAGGCTTTCGTGCAGGTGCTGCTCGGCGCGCTGGCCGTGGTGGTGCTGCTCGGCATCTACCTGCGTTCGGGCAAGCGCCTGCTCGCGGTGTGCCAGCCGTTGGTGGTCGCGGTCGTGCTCACGCTCGGCGGCATGGCCGTGCTGCAGGTCCCGTTGGGCATCCTGCACCTGGTCGGGCTGCTGCTGATCGTGGCGGTGGGCTCCAACTATGCGCTGTTCTTTGATCAGCTGCGCGTGGCCGGGCGCGCCGACGAGGACACGCTGGCCTCGCTGATGCTGGCCAACCTGACCACGGTGGTCTCCTTCGGCCTGATTGCGATCTCGGAGATTCCGGCGCTGTCGTCGATCGGCCGCGTGGTCGCGCCGGGTGCGCTGCTGGCGCTTTTGCTGTCGGCAGCATTCGCGCGGCGATTGGCGCCGCCGGCCGCGCACGGCTGATGGGACAATCCCGCGCCATGTCTTCCGCTTCCGCCGCCTCGTCCGAATCCTGGCCCTGGCCGACGGCCATCCGCGCCAGTGCGGCCTGGCACGTGGCGGCCATTGGTGCGGGCGCCCTGGTGCCGGGCGCAATGCCCTGGGCCATCGGCGCCATCGTGCTGAACCATGCCCTGATCACCGGTGCGGGGCTCACGCCGCGCAGCAGCCTGCTGGGCCCCAATGTCACGCGCCTGCCCGAGGCGGCCGGGGCCCGGCGCCAAGTGGCCATCACCATCGACGACGGGCCCGATCCCGAGGTCACGCCCAGGGTGCTCGACCTGCTGGATGCGCTCGGCCAGCGCGCCACCTTCTTCTGCATTGCCGAGCGCGTCTTTGCGCATCCGGCACTGGCACGCGAGATCGTGGCGCGAGGCCACAGCATCCAGAACCACACCGCGCAGCACCGGCACAATTTTTCCTTTCTCGGCCCCCGCGGCTTTGCCAGCGAGATTGCGCGCGCGCAAGACATCCTGGCTGAAGCCACCGGCCAGCGCCCGACTTGTTTCCGCGCGCCGGCCGGTTTGCGCAATCCGTTCCTGGAGCCCGTGCTGCACCGGCTAGGCCTGTCGCTCGTGAGCTGGACGCGGCGCGGCTTCGACACGCGCGAAGGCGACCCGGCCAAGGTCATGGCGCGCCTGGGCCGCAATCTGCAGGCGCGCGACATCCTGCTTCTGCACGACGGCAACGCCGCGCGCACCCCTGAAGGAACCCCCGTTTTGCTGGAGGTATTGCCCTTGCTTCTCGAACGCTTGCACGCCGGCGGACTGCACGCCGTCACCTTGCCGGAAGGCCTTGAACCATGAGCGCCATGCCGCCTCTTTCCACCGATACAGCCTGGCGCGAACTTCACGAGGCCGCCACCGTTCCCTACAAGAAGGGCGGCAGCTTCGCCTGGCATTTCGCGCGCGGCAAGCTCGGCCGCGACCCGGTGTTTCGCGGCCTGCTCGAACGCGGGCTGATCGACTCGGCCCATCGGCGCGTGGTCGACATCGGCTGCGGGCAGGGGCTCTTCGCGAGCTTGCTGGCTTCGATGAGCCGCATGCAGACGCATGGCCGCTGGCCGTCCTCCTGGAAGACCACGCCGGCGGCGGCCGACTACACGGGTATCGAGTTGATGCCCAAGGACGTGGCGCGCGCCGCCGCTTCCATCGGACATCTGCAGCCGGCGCCGCGGCTCCTCTGCGCCGACATGTGCTCGGCGCATTTGCCGGAATGCGACCTGGTCGTGATTCTCGACGTGCTTCATTACGTGGACATCGAGGCGCAGAACGGCGTGCTTCAGCGCGTGCGCGACGCACTGCGGCGCGGCAGCAATGCGAATGCCCGGCTGCTGCTGCGCATTGGCGACGCGTCGAGCAAGCGCGGCTTTGCCATCAGCCAGTGGGTCGATCGCACTGTGACACGCATTCGCGGCCACAAAGTCTCGCCCACCTGGGGGCGTCCGCTGGCCGATTGGGTCGCGGTGCTGCAGCGACTGGAGTTTCGCGTGCAGAGCATTCCGATGAGCGAAGGCACGCCCTTTGCCAACGTGCTGCTCGTGGCCGACCTGCAGCCCGCCCCGTGACCATGGCTGTGCAGACGCTCGACCGTGCCGGCATTGCCGAGCGCATTCCGCACAGCGGCAGCATGTGCCTGCTGGAGCGGCTTGATCGCTGGGACGCCGAGTCCATCCATTGCAGCACCCGCACACACCTGCACCCGGACAATCCGTTGCGGACGGCCGGTGGGTTGCTTGCGCCCAACGCCATCGAGTACGCAGCCCAGGCCATGGCCCTGCACGGCGGCCTGCTGGCGGCCGAGGGGAGCACGCCCTCGGCCGGGTTCCTTGCGAGCGCGCGCAACGTGCGCTTCTCGGTTGCGCGGCTTGATACCGTCGACGGCGAGTTGCAGGTGCAGGCGCGGCGCCTCTCGGGCGACACGTACCAGATCCTCTATGAATTCGCGGTGAACGACAGCGCTGGGCGTGTGCTGGCCGAAGGCCGCGCCGTGGTGGTGCTGAACACACCGCTCGCAACCGGAGCATGAGGCCATGAGTCTTGAAGGAAAACGCGCACTCATCACCGGCGCCAGCGGTGCGCTGGGTGCGGCCATGGCCGAGCGCCTGGCACGCGACGGCGCCACGGTGCTGCTGCATGCCAATTCGCGCCCCGAAGCGGTGGAGCAACTCGCGGCTGCCATCGTGGCCGCGGGCGGCAGGGCCGAGTGCCACGTGTTCGACCTGCGCAGCGACGACGACTGCCGAGTGGCATGCGAACGCATGCTCGAAGGCGGGCCGGTGCAGATTGTCGTCAACAACGCGGGCGTGCACGACGACGCCGTGCTGCCCGGCATGCGCGCCGAGCAGTGGCATAAGGTTATCGACGTTTCGCTCAACGGATTTTTTCGCGTGACGCAGCCGCTTTTGCTGCCCATGATGCGCACGCGCTGGGGCCGCGTTCTCAACATCTCCTCGGTTTCGGCGCTGACCGGCAACCGCGGGCAGGTCAACTATGCCGCGGCCAAGGGTGCGCTCAACAGCGCGACCAAGGCGCTTTCGCTCGAAGTGGCGTCGCGCGGCGTGACCGTCAACGCCATTGCCCCCGGCATCATCGCCTCGCCCATGGCCGATGCGGTGTTCGATCCGGCGCTCATCAACCAGATGGTGCCGATGAAGCGCGCCGGAACGCCGCAGGAAGTTGCGGCGCTCGCGTCTTTCCTGGCGAGCGACGAAGCGGCCTACATCACAGGGCAGGTGATCTCGATCAACGGCGGGATGATCTAACCCGCCGAGTTCCTCAAGGCTGGAACGGCGGCATGCGCCGCGCCTTGCGCCACAGAAGCCCGGGCAGGCGCAAGGCGAATTCGATCATCAGCCGCGTGTGCATCCACGTCAGCAGCACGTTGTCGCGCCCATAGCGAAAGTGCGAAACTCCGCCTTCCTCGGCCGTCAGGTACTTCACCGGCGCGTCGATGTTCACGGGCTTGACGCCGCGCCAGGCGAGCCGCACGACGGCTTCGGTGTCGAAGTCGAAGCGGCGCATCCAGGGCTGCCTCTGCATCACGGCAATGAGGTCAGCCACGGGGTAGACGCGAAATCCATAAAGCGAATCGCCCACGCCGGCAAACAGGGTCTCCAACTGGGTCCAGCCGTTGGACACGCGCCGCCCGCGCACGCGCAGCAGCGGGGCGGAGGCATCGAACACGGGTCGGCCCAGCACCATGGTTTCGGGCCGGGCTTGCGACGCATGCATGAAAGCGGGAATCAGATTGGCCGGATGCTGCCCATCGGAATCCATGGTCAGTGCATGCGTGAAGCCGGCGTTGCGCGCTTCGCAGAGGCCGTGCAGCACAGCCGCGCCCTTGCCCTGGTTCTGGGGCAGCAGCCATACGCGCAGGCCGGGATCGCCGGCCGCCAATTGCTGCAGGCGCTCGCCCGTGCCGTCGGTGCTGCCGTCCAGCACCACCCACACCGGATTCCACTGCGCGCGCGCCGCTTCGACGGTCGAGAACAGGCGTTCGCCCGTGTTGTAGCTGGGAATCAGGACAAGGTGTGTGCGCGAGGCGTCTGGCATTCGGGGGACGCGTCGTTGGCGCGCTGTTCCAAGTTTTGGCGAAAGTATTGTTCCAGCTCCGATTGCAGCACATGGCTGTCTGGAAGGGGTGCGAACCGTTCGCCCAGCCGCAGTGTGAAGACGATGGGCAGCGGCGGTACGCGCCACAGCGGCCAGCCCTTGCTGAGGTAGGGCGAGTCGGTTTCGATGAACACGGTCTGGATCGGCGCTTGCGCGAGCTTGGCGATCAGTGTCACGCCATGGCCGAAGGGGTTGAGCGGCGGCGTGACGGTGCGCGTGCCTTCGGGAAAAATGACCAACTGCCCGCCGTTGCGAAGGTCGGCCACGGCCAGCCGCACCATGGTGCGCGCGGATTCGTTGCTGATGTAGCGCGCGAGCCGCGCACCCGCGCCAAGAAAGATGTTGCGCAGCAGGTCGGCCTTCATGATGCAGGCGCTGCGCGGCAGCCGCGCCACCAGCAGCAGGGCATCGAGCATCGTGGGGTGGTTGGCGACGAAGATCACGCCGGGCTCGCTGCGCATCGGATCCAGGCAGCTGGCGTCGATGCGCATCATCCCCGTGACCGAGGCCAGGCCCCAGAACATGCGGTACGCAAAGGCGATGGTCAGCCGGCCCAGGGTGCGGGCTGGCGCCTCCGGCATCACCGGGTACAGCAGCATGGCGACGAAATTCCAGGCGAGCGAAATGAGGCCGAGGAAAAGCAGCAGCGCGTAGAGCATCAACGCGAGTGGAATGGCCGTGAGAATGCGCAGCACGCGGGTCATCGACATGGGTTCGTCGGTCCGATTCGATCGCAGCGGGTCAGGCCCGCAGGCGACCCGGGGCGACAGCATGGGCTTCGATCTCGACCAGCAGGTCGCTGCGGCAAATGTCTGCCTCCAGGTAGACGGCATGGCGGATCATCGGCGCGCCGGCGCCGAGCGCGCTTTCGATCACGCCGCGCACCTTGTCGGTATCGGCCGGATGGCGCACGTACACCACGCAATCGAGCGTGGCGAGCGAGAACGCTTCCGAAACCTGGGTGACTTGGCTGTTGGCTGCCGCGATGACAGCTTCGAGATTGCGCAGCGTTTCGCGCGTTTGCTCCAGCACGTCGCCCTGGTGAACGGTTTCATGGCCGACGATGCTGGCAGTGCCCGAGATGAAGAGCGCCACCTGGCCATTGCCGATCTCGGCCAGCGCGGCGCGCGAGAAGGTGGGCGAGCGCGGCCCGTAAGTTTCGGGGTAGCGGTAGGCCGAGACCTGGCGCGGATTTTCGACCGGCAACGGCGCCTTCTGGCCGGCCAGGAAGCGGATCGACAACGCGCCCTGGTGAATGCCCAGCGCACAAGCCGCGGGCGCGCCCTCGAAGGCGGCGCGGCCGGCTTCGAAGAAGGCTTCCTGGCGCCCGAGGTTGAACTGGCGGTAGCGCTCCAGCCCGCCGCCGTCGCCATTGATCTGCGGCAGGTAGTTCCAGATGCGCAGCAGGTGCGGTGTTGCGGCCTGATCGAGTGTCTTGAACAGGTCGCCATAAGCGCTGTGGGCGATTTCGGCGAGGTTCTGTTCTTCCACGGATTCGTCGATGTCGATGGCGCCGAGCAGCCAATGGCCATCGGTGCGCCAGCGGGCAATGCCGGTGGTGCCAGATTCGACGTTCGCGCTGGTCACGTGCCACACGTCGGCCATGGCACCTTGCGCCGAAAGTACGCGCGCGTTGACTGTCGGCATCCACGCCAGCTCGTGCGGCGTGCCGTAGCCGAGCGCCGCAAAAGGCGCGGCGCCGTTCGCGGCCAGCGCGAGGCAGGCGGGCAGTGAAAGGCGCTCGACGCGCAGGTGGGAGTTTTCGCCCTGGACTCGCACGGTCAGCCGGCCTCGACGGTGGTTTCCGGTTTGCGGGCCATGTACTCGGAGAAGACGCCCAGGCTCGCGTGCCGGCGCACGTCGGTGAAGCCCGCGGCGCGCAGCGCTTCCAGCACGCGTTCGGGAGGAATGCAGGCCTCGATGGTGTCCCAGTAGTAGCGCCACAGTTCCGAGGTGTTGGAGCGGCGACCCACCACGCGGGCAATCAGCGGCACCACGGCGCGCATGTAGCCCTTGAGCAGCGCGGTGGCGATGCGGCCATTGGGCTTGGTGATCTCGAGCACCACCAGCCGTCCGCCGGGGCGCAGCACGCGGTGGAATTCGCCGAAGGCGGCCGCCACGTCGCTGATGTGGCGCATGGCATAGCCCATGCTCACGAAATCGCAGCTGGCGTCCGGCCGGGGCAGCGCTTCCGCCACGCCGGCAACCAGTTCGACGCCCGGCAGGTCGATCTGCTCCATCATGCCGACGCTGGGATCGACACCCGTTAATTTGCCGGTCGGGCCGATGATCTTGAGCGCCTCGCGGGCGACCAAGCCGGTGCCGATACCGACATCGAGAACCTGCGCGCCCTGGGCTAGCCCGGCCTGCGTCAGTGCGTCCCGCCGGTACGACGGACCGGTGCCGAAGGCGAGCACGCTTTCGATGCGGTCATAGTCGGCAGCGGTGCTGTCGAAGATGCGACGCAAGAATGCCTGGTGCTCCGTCTCGTTCTTGTAATACAGCGGTAGCGGGGTGTGGGGCGGCAGGATGGTCGGTTTCCCGGGCCCGACAGAAGGCGATGGCGTCATCGGGGGATTATCACCAAAAGGGAGCGCCGCCTCGCCAGCCGTTGTGTGCGCCGGACAGTAAACTCGGAACCTGCTTTGAAAACACAGGATTGCGAGAGATAAGTCATGGCCGGACATAGCAAATGGGCAAACATTCAGCACCGGAAGGGCCGCCAGGACGAGAAGCGCGGAAAGCTCTGGACGCGCGCCATCCGCGAAATCACTGTGGCCGCGCGTGCCGGCGGGGGTGACCTCAGCGCCAACCCCCGTTTGCGGCTGGCAGTGGAAAAGGCCAAGGCAGTCAACCTGCCGATCGACACCGTCAAGCGCAACATCGACAAGGCCACCGGCAATCTCGAAGGCGTCAATTACGAAGAAATTCGTTACGAAGGGTACGGCATCGGCGGCGCGGCGATCATCGTCGACACCATGACAGACAACCGCGTGCGCACGGTGGCCGAGGTGCGCCACGCCTTCTCCAAGCACGGCGGCAACATGGGCACCGAAAACTCGGTGGCGTTCCAGTTCAAGCACTGCGGGCAGATCATCTTTGCGCCGGGCACCAATGAAGACAAGGTCATGGAAGCCGCGCTCGAAGCCGGCGCCGAAGACGTCGTCACCGACGACGACGGCGCCATCGAGGTGATCACCGCCGTGACGGATTTCGAAACCGTCAAGAACGCGCTCGAAGCGCGCGGACTCAAGCCCGAGGTGGCCGAGGTCACCATGCGGGCCGAAAACACGATCGAACTGACCGGCGAAGACGCCGCCAGGATGCAGAAGCTGCTCGATGTGCTGGAAGACCTGGACGACGTCCAGGAGGTCTATCACAACGCCGCGCTTTCGAATGAATGAATGACCATTGATCCACAGCGAATGAAGAAGGCCCACGAATGAAGGTACTGGTAATTGGGGGAGGGGGCCGGGAACACGCATTGGCGTGGCGGTTGGCGCAGGCCAGCCGGGTCAGCCGCGTGTACGTGGCGCCGGGCAATGGCGGCACCGTGAGCGACGAGCGCTACGACTGCATCGACATCACCGAGCCCGCCGCGCTGCGCGAGTGGGCTGCCAAGGAAAAGATCTCGCTCACCGTCGTCGGTCCCGAGGCGCCCCTGGCGGCCGGCGTGGTGGACGAATTCCGCGCCCACGGCCTGCGCATCTTTGGCCCCACGCGGGCGGCCGCGCAGCTCGAGAGCTCCAAGGCGTTCTCCAAGGCGTTCATGAAGCGCCACAAGATCCCGACGGCCGAGTACGAGGCCTTCACCGATGCGGCCGCGGCCCACGCCTACATCGATGCCAAGGGCGCTCCCATCGTCGTCAAGGCCGACGGTCTGGCTGCTGGCAAGGGTGTGGTGGTGGCCATGACCGCGCAAGAGGCGCACGAGGCCGTCGACTTCATGCTGGTCGACAACAAGTTTGGCGTGTCTCACAACGACGGCGGCGCGCGCGTCGTCATCGAAGAATTCCTGCAGGGCGAAGAAGCCAGCTTCATCGTGCTGTGCGACGGCAAGAACGTGACCGCACTGGCCACCAGCCAAGACCACAAGCGCCTGCTCGACAACGACGAAGGCCCCAACACGGGCGGCATGGGCGCATATTCGCCCGCACCGGTCGTCACTGCCGAAGTGCATGCACGCGCCATGCGCGAGATCATCCTGCCGACCATCCGCGGCATGGAAAAGGACGGTATTCCGTTCACGGGCTTTCTCTATGCCGGCTTGATGATTGACGCGTCGGGTCACCCGAAGACGCTCGAATTCAATTGCCGCATGGGCGACCCCGAAACACAGCCGATCATGATGCGGCTTAAATCCGACTTGTTCGAAGTGTTCTGGCACGCCACCGACGGCACGCTCGACCAGGTCGAACTGCAGTGGGACCGTCGCGTGGCGCTTGGCGTGGTGATGGCGGCGCACGGCTATCCGCTCTCGCCGCGCAAGGGCGACCGCATCACCGGCATCCCGCCTGAGGCGCCCGATGCCGTGGTGTTCCACGCCGGCACCACGCAGCAAGACGGCGAGCTCAAGACCAGCGGCGGCCGCGTGCTATGCGTGACCGCACTGGCCGACAGCGTGAAGCTTGCGCAACAGCGGGCCTACGAGGTTGCTGCGCGCATCAATTTCGATGGCGCGCAATACCGCAAGGACATTGGGCACCGCGCGGTCCACGCTCGCGCCAACCCGCACGCCTGATGCAACAGACCAACCCGGCCGCGGTCGGCGACTACCTGCGCAAGCTGCAGCAAGACATCGTCGCGGCCGTTGAAGCGGCCGACGGCGGCACCTGTACGCGCGACGCCTGGCAGAAGGATCCCGGCGAGGCGTTGCAAGGCAGCGGCCTCACGTGCATCCTCGAGGGCGGGGAGTTGTTCGAGCGCGCGGGCTGCGGCTTCTCGCAGGTGCGCGGGCCCAAGCTGCCGCCATCGGCCACGCAGAACCGGCCTGAACTCGCAGGTGCGCCGTTCGAGGCCATGGGCGTTTCGCTGGTGTTCCATCCGCGCAACCCCTACGTGCCCATCGTTCACATGAACGTGCGCATGCTGGCTGCGCTGCCCGAGGGCAAGGAGCCTGTATGCTGGTTCGGCGGCGGCATGGACTTGACGCCTTGCTACGGATTCGAGGAAGACGCGGTGCACTTTCACACCGCGTGCCGCGATGCGCTTGCTGCCTTCGGCGACGACAAATATCCGCGCCTCAAGAACTGGTGCGACGAGTATTTCTTTCTCAAGCACCGCAACGAGCAACGTGGCATCGGCGGGATCTTCTTCGACGACTTCGCCGAGGGCGGATTCGAGAATGCCTTTGCAATGCTGCGCTCCGTGGGCAATGCCTTCCTGCCGGCCTACCTGCCCATCGTGGAGCGCCGCCGCGCCATGCCCTGGGGCGAGCGCGAACGGGCTTTCCAGCTCTACCGGCGCGGACGCTACGTGGAGTTCAACCTCGTGTGGGACCGCGGCACGCACTTCGGGCTGCAGTCGGGCGGGCGCACCGAATCGATCCTGCTGTCGATGCCGCCGCTCGCAAGCTGGGCCTACCGCCAGCATCCGGAGCCGGGCACCCCCGAAGCCGCGCTCTACAGCGACTTCATCGTGCGGCGCGACTGGTTGTGAATCCTTCCACCAGCAAGTCACCCCCGCGCATCGGCATTTTTGGCGGCGCCTTCGATCCGCCGCACAACGCCCACGTGGCATTGGCCGAGGCGGCGCTTGAGCAGCTCGGCCTGGCCGAACTGCACGTCATACCTACGGGGCAGGCCTGGCACAAGAGCCGGGCGCTGACGCCGGTGCAAGACCGCTTGGCAATGACGCGGCTGGCTTTTTCGGGGCTGAAGGGCACGGTGGTGGTCGACAGCCGTGAAGTGCTGCGCGACGGCCCCACCTACACGCTCGACACCCTGCATGAATTGCAGCGGGAGCAACCCGGCGCTCAACTCGTGCTGATCATGGGCGCCGACCAGGCCAGCGCATTGCCGACATGGCACGGCTGGCAGGCTATACTCGGCATTGCTATTGTTTCTGTAGCGTATCGCGCATTATCGACGGGCGGCACTGCTCGTTTTGATCCGAAGATGCTGCCCGGCCTTCCGGCTGGCGCGCGTTTCGAGGCGCTCGATCTGCCGGCCATGGACACCAGCGCCACCGATATACGGGGGCGTGCGGCGCTTGGCGAGGACATTTCCTCGCTGGTTCCGCCAGCCGTTGCACGCTATATTGACCAACACCACCTTTACCGCCCTGCCTGATGACCACTGAAGCCGCCGCCAAGAAAGACACCCAAAAACTCCAGCGAGCCATCATTGATGGACTCGAAGACGTCAAGGCGCAGGACATCCAGGTTTTCGACACAGAGCATCTCTCACCGCTGTTCGAACGCGTGATCGTTGCCTCGGGCACCTCTAATCGCCAGACCAAGGCGCTGGCCGCCAGCGTTCGGGATGCGGTGCGAGAGGCCGGTTTCGGCAAGCCGCGCATCGAGGGCGAGGACAACGGCGAGTGGATCATCGTGGACTGCGGCGCGGCTGTTGCGCACATCATGCAGCCCGCCATCCGCCAGTACTACCACCTCGAAGAGATCTGGGGCGACAAGCCCGTGCGCGCCAAGCTCGGCGGCACCAAGCCGGCCCTTGCCACGGCCTCCAAGGTCATCGAGGAGAAGAAGCCGGTGGCGGCCAAGATGCCTAACCTGCGCCGCACCAGCGCAGCCAAGACCGCCATCCGCGCGGCCGAGCAAGAGGCCAAGGCCGAAAAGGCCAGTCGCAGCCCAGCCAAGAAAACCGCCGCCAGGAAAGCACCGGCCAAGAAGACCACGACCGCGCGCGTGCCGGTCAAGGTGGTCGGCAAGCCGGCCGCAAAGAAACCCGCGGCGAAGAAGCCCGCGGCAAAGAAGGCGCCTGCCAATAAGGCGCCAGCCCGCCGCGCATGAAGCTCCTGGTGGTCGCCGTCGGGCAACGCATGCCCGACTGGGCACAGACTGCCTGGGACGACTACGCCAAACGCTTCCCGCCCGAGCTCAAGCTCGAGCTGCGGGCCGTGAAGACCGAGCCGCGCGGTTCCAAGTCGCTCGAAACCATCTACGCTGCCGAACGTGAACGCATCGAAGGTGCCATTGCCAGGGGCATGCGCATCGTGGTGCTCGATGAGCGCGGCACCGCGATCACGACCAAGGCGCTGGCTGCGCGCCTGCAAGCCTGGCAGGGCGAGGGCGATGACGTGGCCCTCGTCATTGGCGGGCCCGACGGGCTCGACCCGGCCTTCAAGGCCGCGGCGCACGAGCGCATCCGCCTTTCCGACCTGACCCTGCCGCACGCGATGGCGCGCGTGCTGCTCGTGGAGCAGCTGTACCGGGCCTGGTCGGTCAACGCGGGCCATCCGTACCACCGGGAATGACACCAGACTTCATCTACCTCGCGTCGCAAAGCCCGCGCCGCGCCCAGCTGCTCGGCCAATTCGGCGTACGCCACGAGCTTCTTCTTGCCGGTCCTGAAGAAGATGCCGAATCGCTAGAGGCGGTGCTGGCCAACGAATCTCCCACCGCCTACGTACAGCGTGTCACTGCGCTCAAGCTCGATACCGCAGTGGCGCGGCGCAAGCGCCTCGGCCTCGCCGATGCACCAGTGCTCTGCGCCGACACCACCGTGGCCCTGGGCCGCAGCATCCTCGGCAAGCCGGACGATGCGCGTGATGCCGAGCGCATGCTGGCGATGTTGTCAGGCACCACGCATCGCGTGCTGACGGCCGTGGCGCTGCAGCATGGCCGACGCCGCCATGCGGCGCTCAGTGTTTCGCGTGTGCGCTTCGCTCCCATGACGGGGAAGCAGATCGCGCGCTATGCCGAGAGCGGCGAGCCGCTCGGCAAGGCTGGCGCCTATGCGATCCAGGGCGCGGCGGCAGCGTTCATCGAGCACATCAGCGGGTCCTATTCGGGCATCATGGGACTCCCGATGTTCGAGACCGCGCAGCTTTTGCGACAGGCGGGGATGATTCGATGAGCATGCCCATGACACTCAAACCAAGACTTTTTTTCAGAGCGGCCGCGGAACCGGCTTCGCCGGGCCGCTGGCGGCGCCCCCCGGTAGGGGGGAGGGCGAAGCGACACGAAGTGCGCGCAGCCTGGGGGGCGAGCCTGTAATGCAAGACATCCTGATCAACTGGTCCCCGCAGGAGACCCGTGTGGCGCTGGTCGAGCACGGCGCGGTGCAAGAGCTGCACGTCGAACGCACGTTGGAGCGCGGGCTGGTCGGCAACATCTATCTGGGCAAGGTGTCGCGTGTGCTGCCAGGCATGCAGTCGGCCTTCATCGACGTTGGCCTGGAACGCACAGCCTTTCTGCACGTAGCAGACATTGTGGCGCCGTTCACGCCAGGCTCACGGCCCAGCGCCCCGGCGCCCGAGCGCGACCACCGCAACGGCGGGCCGATCGTGCCCATCGAGAAGCAGGTGTTCGAGGGCCAGTCGCTGCTGGTGCAGGTGATCAAGGACCCGATCGGCACCAAGGGCGCGCGGCTGTCGACGCAGATCAGCATTGCCGGCCGGCTCTTGGTGTTCCTGCCGCAGGACAACCACATCGGTGTTTCGCAGAAGATCCCTTCGGACCAGCGCGATTCGTTGCGCACGCGCATGCTCGCGCTGATCGAGGCGGCCGCGGCGGCCGACAGCGGCGGCGTGGTGCCCGCCAACACGGGCGGCTTCATCCTGCGTACCAACGGCGAAGACTCGTCCGATGCCGAACTGGCCGAAGACATTGCGTATCTGCGCAAGACCTGGTCGCGCATTCGCGAAGCATCGAGCAAGATGCCGCCGATGTCATTGTTGCACCAGGACCTGAGCCTGCTGCAGCGCGTGCTGCGCGACATGACCAGCGAAGACACGCAGACCATCCGCATCGACTCGCGCGAACAGTTCGAGGTGCTGCTCAAGTTTGGGCTCGAATACATGCCGCAGGCGGCCGGCAAGCTGCAGCACTACAAGGGCGAGCGGCCGATCTTCGACCTGTACTCGGTCGACGAGGAAATTGCCAAGGCGCTGGGCCGACGGGTCGAACTCAAGTCGGGCGGCTACCTCGTGGTGGACCAGACCGAGGCACTCACCACAGTGGATGTGAACACCGGCGGCTTTGTCGGTGCGCGCAATTTCGACGACACCATCTTCAAGACCAACCTGGAAGCGGCGCAAGCCATTGCGCGGCAATTGCGCTTGCGCAATCTGGGCGGGATCATCATCGTCGACTTCATCGACATGGGGCGCGACGACCACCGCGAACAGGTGCTGGCCGAGTTCCGCAAGCAGCTTGCGCGCGACCGCGTCAAGACAACGGCCGGCGGCTTCTCGCAGCTCGGGCTCGTCGAGATGACGCGAAAGCGCACGCGCGAATCGCTGGCCCACATGCTGTGCGAGCCCTGCGTCGCGTGCGGCGGGCAGGGCATTGTGAAGACCGCGCGCAGCGTGGCCTACGACGCCATGCGCGAGATATTGCGCGAGGCGCGGCAGTTCACGCCGCGTGAGTTCCGCATCGTGTCGTCGCCGCAGGTGATCGAGCTGTTTCTCGACGAGGAAAGCCAGCACCTGGCAGGGCTGAGCGACTTCATCGGCAAGCCGATTTCGTTGCAGTCCGAGCCCGCCATCGGGCAGGGCCAGTACGACATCGTCCTGCTCTGAGCCGTCAGAGCGTCGGGTCCTGCCCCGGAGTCGCGCTGCGCACGGCCAGCGTCTGCAGGCGGGCGTAGAGCCCGTCAAGCGCCATCAATTGAGCGTGGCTGCCTTGCTCGGCCACTCGGCCTTGTTCCATCACGATAATGCGGTCGGCATGCTGGATGGTCGAAAGCCGGTGCGCGACGATCAGCGTGGTGCGGTTCTGCATCAGGCGGTGCAGGGCGTCTTGCACCAGCCGCTCCGATTCAGTGTCGAGGGCCGAGGTGGCCTCGTCCAGCAGCAGGATGGGTGCGTTCTTGTAGAGCGCGCGCGCAATGGCCAGGCGCTGGCGCTGGCCGCCCGAAAGCTGCGTGGCGTTGTGGCCAAGCACCGTGTCCACGCCTTCCGGCAGGCTCTCGACGTGGCTCGCAAGGTTCGCGGCCTCTATGCATTGCTGCACCCGTGCACGATCGATATCGGAGCCCAGCGCCACGTTGGCCGCCAGCGTGTCGTTGAGCATCACCACGTCCTGGCTCACCATGGCGAACTGCGCGCGCAGGCTCTTGAGTTCCCATTCGCTGGTGTCGTGGCCGTCGAGCAGCACCTGCCCGCCGCTGGGCAGCACGAAGCGCGGCAGCAGATTGACCAGCGTGGTCTTGCCCGATCCCGAGGGGCCGACGAAGGCCACCACCTGGCCCGGCTCGATGGCGAGACTCACGCCGTCGAGTGCGCGGGCCTCGTCCTCGCCACGGTAGCTGACCTTCACGTCGCGAAGTTCGATGCGGCCTTGCGCATGCGCGAGGCTGAACGTGCCCTGCGGCTCTGGGGCCACGTCGTCGATGAGCACCAGGCCGCGCTCGAGCGCGGCGAGGCCACGTGTGATCGGCGCGGCCATATCCGCCAGGCGGCGGATCGGTGCGATCAGCATCAGCATGGCCGTGATGTAGGCCACGAATCCGCCCACGGTCAGCCCCTGCTCGCCGCTCTGCCAGAGCGCGATCATCACCACGACCGACAGCGCGAGCGATGCCATCATCTGCGTAAGCGGCGTGGTGGCCGCTTGCGCGATGGTCGACTTCACGGCCAGGCGGTTCAGGCGCTGGCTCAGCTGCTCGAAGCGTTCGGCTTGCGCCTCCTCGGCCCCGTGCAGCCGCACCATGCGGTGCGCGAGCACGTTTTCCTCGACCACGTAGGCCAGCTCGTCGGTGGCTTGCTGGCCCTGCTGCGTAAGGCGATACAGGCGCTTGGAGAACACCTTCATGATCCACGAGATGCTCGGCACCAGGAAGGCAACGATGAGCGTGAGTTTCCAATTCAGATAGACGAGGTAGGCGAGCAGCGCCACCAGCGTGAAGCCATCGCGCGAGAGGCCGAGCAGTGCCTGCACCAGCAGCATGGATCCGGTCTGCACCTCGTACACCACGGTGTTGGAGAGCGTGCTGGCCGACTGGCGCGAGAACAGGGCCAGCTCCGCGCCCAGCAGGCGCTGGAACAACACGCGGCGCAGACGCTGCATGCCTTCGTTGGCAATGCGTGAGAGCGCATATTGCGAGATGAACTGGGCAATGCCGCGCACCGCAAACAACAGCAGCACGGCCGCCGGTACGATCCACAGTGCCAGCTGTCCACGGTTGAAGCCGCGGTCGAGCAGGGGCTTCAGCAGCGCGGCCATCAGCGGCTCGGTGATGGCCGCCATCAGGGCGCCGATGAGCGCGACCGCCCACCATTGGCGCGAGCCGCCGAACCAGGTCATGAGTCGCGCCAGCCGGCGCATCAGGGGAGGGCGCGCGGACTCGCTGCCGGGGGATGCTTGCATGGCGGCGGATTCTACGGGGGCCTCGACAGGCTCTTTGACGGGTCCGCTGTAGGACTGCACCGTCCGATACACCTTTTGTGATTTCGCGGCCAAACCAGTGTGTAACATGTGGCCCGTCGCACTTGGGGAGAACTTTTTACCCCGAAACATCTCCGAACCGCATGAACAAGCCGTTGCCAGTTTCTTTTCCAACTCCTTCTTCATCGTTTTTTGCACGCCGCACGTTGATTGCGGCTCTTGCAGCAACCCCCATGCTGCCCGCGCTCGCCCAGTTCCGGGTCGAGGTGTCGGGCGTGGGTCTCACGCAGCGGCCTATCGCGCTGGTTCCGTTCAAGGGACAGGACGCATCGCCGCAGAAAATCTCCGACATCGTTCAGGCCGACCTCGAACGCAGTGGCCAGTTCCGCGGCGTCGATGCTTCGGGCCAGGCGCTCGACGAAGCCTCGCGCCCCGATCTCTCGCTCTGGCGCCAGCGCACGGCGGATTCGCTCGTGGTCGGCAGCGTCACGCGTTTGGCCGATGGCCGCTTCGATGTGCGCTTTCGCCTGTGGGACGTGGTGCGCGGGCAAGACCTTGGCGGCCAGAGCTACACCGTGCCGCAGGGCGACCTGCGGCTGGCGTCGCATCGCATCGCCGACTACGTCTACGAGAAGCTGACGGGTGACAAGGGCATCTTTTCGACACGCATCGCCTATGTGACCAAGGGCGGAAACCGGTATGCGCTGTGGGTGGCGGATGCCGATGGCGAGAACTCGCAGGCCGCGCTCGCAAGCCCGGAACCCATCATCTCGCCCTGCTGGTCGCCCAACGGGCAGCAGTTGGCCTACGTGTCCTTCGAATCGCGCAAGCCCGTGGTTTACGTGCACAACGTGGCGAGCGGACAGCGCCGCTTGCTGGCGAACTTCCGCGGTTCCAACAGCGCACCCGCCTGGGCACCCGATGGCGGCTCGCTGGCCGTCACGCTGAGCCGCGACGGCGGCTCGCAGCTCTTCACCATTCCGGCAGGCGGCGGCGAGCCGCGACGCTTGACGCAAAGCGCCAGCATCGACACCGAACCCGCATACTCGGCCGATGGCAGCACCATCTACTTCGTGAGTGACCGCGGCGGTGCACCGCAGATCTACAAGATGGGCGCCAGCGGCGGCGCGCCGACCCGTGTAACCTTCAGTGGCACCTACAACATTTCTCCGTCTGTCAGCGGCGATGGCCGGTGGTTGGCCTACATCTCCCGCGTGGGCGGTGCGTTCAAACTCCATGTGATGGAGTTGGCCACCGGCAATGTCTCGGCCATTACCGACACCTCGGCAGACGAGAGTCCCAGTTTCGCACCCAACAGCAAGCTGATCGTCTATGCAACGCAGCTGCAAGGCCGCGAAGCGCTCATGACGACCACGCTCGACGGCAAGATAAAAGCACGGCTGGCCGGGCAGGCGGGAGACATAAGAGAACCGGACTGGGGTCCGTTTCAAAAGCAATGACCAAGGTTTATTTGAGGAGTACCCAATGTTGAAACGTACGATTTATTCGCTGGCCATCGTGGCCCTGATTGCCGGCTGCTCGTCGGGCACCAAGCTCAACGATGCACCGGTAACCGACCGCTCCGGCACCGCCGGTGGCCAGCAGGGCAGCGCGAGTGCAGTCGCTCCCGTCTCCATCGATCCCAATGCCTCCACCGCGCAAGGCCCGGTCGGGATCGAACGGATCGTCTATTTCGACTTCGACAGCTACACGGTCAAGCCCGAGTTCCAGGCACTGATCGACGGCCATGCCCGTTTCCTCAAGGGCAACCAGCAGCGCCGCATTTCCATCGAAGGCCACACCGACGAACGCGGCGGTCGCGAGTACAACCTGGCACTCGGCCAGAAGCGCTCCGAAGCCGTCCGCCGCGCGCTAACGCTCCTGGGTGTGAACGACGCTCAGATCGAAGCCGTGAGCTTCGGCAAGGAAAAGCCGGCGGCCCAGGGTTCGGGCGAAGAAGCCTGGGCGCAGAACCGCCGCGCTGAAATTCGATACACACGGTGATGCAACGCGCCTTGTTGCGAGGCGCGGCCCTGGCTGCCGCCTTGCTTTGCGTTTCGATCGGCTCGCAAGCTGCATTGTTCGAGGATGATGAGGCGCGCCGAGCCATCCTCGACCTGCGGCAGCGGGTGGAGGCGATGCGCCAGCAGACGGACCAGCGGTTGACCGACGAAAACGGCCAGCTGCGCCGCAGCCTGCTCGAACTGCAAAACCAGATCGAACAGATGCGGGGCGACCTTGCACGCATGACCGGGCAGAACGAGCAGCTGCAGCGCACGCTGAGCGAAATGCAGTCGCGCCAGACCACCATCGACGATCGGCTCAAGCAGAACGAGCCCGCCAAGGTTTCGGTGGACGGCCGCGAATTCACTGCGGATCCGAAGGAAAAAGCCGACTTCGATGCGGCGCTCGGTATCTTCCGTGCGGGCCAGTTCGCGCAGGCGCAGACCGCGTTTGCGGAGTTCGTCAAGCGCTACCCGCAAAGCGGCTACAACGCGTCCGCGCTGTTCTGGCTCGGCAATGCGCAGTACGCCACGCGCAACTACAACGAGGCCATCGCCAACTTCCGCTCCATGCTGTCGCTGGCACCCGACCACGCCAAGGCTCCCGAGGCCGTGCTGTCGATAGCCAACTGCCAGATCGAGCTGAAGGACACGCGCGCCGCGCGCCGCACGCTGGAAGACCTGACCAAGGCCTATCCGCAATCCGAAGCCGCGCAAGCGGGTCGCGAGCGTCTCTCGCGTCTGCGCTGACGCCGGCGGAGCCCTCCGCTTGAGCGCAGCAACGCTTTCGCAACCATCGAACGCTGCCGTGGATGTCGTCACAGACACCGCGGCGGCGCCTGACTATGCGCGTCGCTTTGGCGGCCTTGAACGCCTCTACGGCGTAGCGGGTGCCGCGCGCATCCGGAACGCCCATGTGCTCGTCGTCGGCATCGGCGGTGTCGGCTCATGGGCCGTCGAGGCCTTGGCGCGCAGCGGCGTGGGTCGACTGACGCTGGTCGATCTCGACCATGTGTCCGAGTCGAACATCAACCGGCAGATCCATGCGCTCGACTCAACGGTGGGACAGGCCAAGGTCGAGGCCATGCGCGACCGCATTGCGCAGATCAACTCGGAGTGCAAGGTGCTCGCGATCGACGAATTCGTCGAGCCCGGCAACTGGACGATGCTGCTCGAAACGGCGCAGCAAGCCAACGGAACTGCAACAGCCGTCATCGATGCCTGCGATCAGGTGAAGGCCAAGCTCACGATGGCCGCATGGGCGCGCGCATCGGGCACCGCCTTCGTCACCGTGGGTGCGGCCGGTGGCAAGCGGCAGGCGCACAAGGTCGACGTCGACGATCTTTCGCTCGTCACGCATGACCCGCTATTGGCCCAACTGCGCCAGCGCCTTCGCAAGGAGCATGGCGCTCCGCGCGAAGGCCGCAAGATCGGCGTCACCTGCGTGTTCAGCCGCGAGAGCGTCGCACCGCCCGATGCGTCCTGCGCCATCGAAGGCGACGGCTCGCTCAACTGCCACGGCTACGGTTCGGTGGTGAGCGTCACCGCTACTTTCGGCCAATGTGCGGCAGGTTGGGTTTTGGACAAGATTGCGAGCAACGCCGCGCTATAATCTTTGGCTTTGCCGGATTCAACGCCGGCAAGAGACAAAAGAGAAAAATGGTTCCGGGACGTTAGCTCAGTTGGTAGAGCAGCGGACTTTTAATCCGTTGGTCACTGGTTCGAATCCAGTACGTCCTACCACCCCCCAAAGAAGCCGCTCCATAGAGCGGCTTTTTTTATGCCGCGACCCGATCGATTGCGCATCGAGTGGCGCATTCGGGACCCCGATCCGCGCACGCTTTTCCACCGTCTTATCCACCGCAGTGGTGCAGAAATTTCCCTCTGCAAGAGGGTGCATTGGAAGGCGAGGCTAACAAAGTTGTACACATTTGGTATTACATATTAGTAATAACTAACTGCGGCAGCTGAAGAGGGCACCTGCGGATCGACGAAGCCTCCGGTGGGTCGCGGACTGCCGCGCAGCAAAAAAACAGCCCGCACAAAGGCGGGCTGGAAGATGACCTGCTGGAGGAGGGGGATCAGAGGGAGTGCAGGCCACAGGAGAGCCTCCACTATGTGCGCCGAACCTGCACGCAACCTGACCTGAAGCGCTCGTTGTTCGACGGCGGCGCGTTCAGGCGGGCGCGTGCGGTTCGGGCGGCGACAGGGCGAGCGTGGTGCTCACGCGGACGCAATCCTTGATGTGCTGCTCGCCGAGGGCGCGCAAGGCCGCATAGCCTAGCGCGGCGGACACGATCTGTCCGGCGATCGGCACGTACTTGGTGGCCTGCTTGACGGTGAGCTTCACGCCCGCATACCGGGCGAGCTTGATCAGCAGCTCCCGCGTGACGAGTCGGCCGACCAGCAAGGCGCCCACCGTGGTAGCGGCCTTCTGGATGCGTTCGCGCTGGTGTGGAGCAAGCTTTTCGACCTGCGTGACCGAAAGGCCGAACTCGGCGCTGATCTGCGGCACCAGGCGTGTGAGCAGGGCCGCGTCGGCGGCCCAGTCGATGCCCGGCAACGGAATGGTGCTGGCGGCTGCGGCCATCAAGGCCTTGCGGCCGATCAGGCGGCGACTGCGGTGGATGGCCGCAATCAGTTTTTCGTCGCCCCGGGCCAGTTCGATGGCAGACGGCATGCGATGTGCCTCCGTTTTTCAGGCCGCCAGCGCCTCGAGCTGGTCCGACAGGGCCAGCCAGCGCTCTTCGAGTCGGCCGATTTCGTCGTTGAGGGCCTTCAGGCGCTTGCCCGCTTCCGCAATCTCGGCGGACGACAGGGGCTGTGCCAGGCGCGCTTCGAGCGCGGCGCGCTCGGTGCCTGCTGCGGCCAGCCGTTCGTCGATCTGTGCGATCTCGCGCTTGATCGGCTTGGCCTGGTCGCTGCGCTGCTGGCGCCCCTGGGCGTCCTGCTTGCGTTGCTGCGGATTCTTGTTTGCGGCTGCGGGTTCGTTGGCAGCGGGCGCGGGAGCGGCAATCGGTGCGGTTTCGGCAGCGGTTGCGATCGCTGCAGCCGCGTCCCGCACAGCGATCTTGGCCTCCTCGCGCAGCCGCTTGGCTTCGTCGAGCAGGTAGCGCTGGTAGTCGTCGAGGTCGCCGTCGAAATCGGCGACCACGCCGCGTCCCACGAGCCAGAACTCGTCGCACACCGAGCGCAGCAGCGCGCGGTCGTGACTCACCAGCATCAGCGTGCCTTCGAACTCGTTCAGCGCCACGGCCAGGGCCTCGCGCGTGGCCAGGTCCAGGTGGTTGGTGGGCTCGTCCAGCAGCAGCAGGTTGGGGCGCTGCCACACCATCATCGCGAGCACCAGGCGGGCCTTTTCGCCGCCGCTCATGGTGCCGACGGGTTGCTTCACCATGTCGCCGCTGAAGTTGAAGCTGCCGAGGAAGCCGCGCAAGGCCTGCTCGCCGGTGCTTTCCTTGACGGCGCTGCCCAGCTCGCGCGCCATGCGAACCATGTGTTCGAGCGGGTTGTCCTGTGGGCGCAGCACGTCGAGTTCCTGCTGCGCGAAGTAGCCGATGTTGAGGCCCTTGCCTTCGGTGACCTGACCGGCCAGCGCGCCCATTTCACGCGCGATGGTCTTCACCAGCGTCGACTTGCCCTGGCCGTTGGCGCCCAGGATGCCGATGCGTTGGCCCGCCAGCACCGAGCGGCTCACGCCGCGCAAGATGGTCTTGGGCTCGGCGTCTTCGATCTCGTAGCCGAAGCTCGCGTTGCTGATCGACAGCATCGGGTTGGGGATGTTGCCCGGCTCCTTGAATTCGAAGGTGAAGTCGGCTTCGGCCAGGAGCGGCGCAACCCTTTCCATGCGCTCCAGCGCCTTGACCCGGCTTTGCGCCTGCTTGGCCTTGCTGGCCTTGGCCTTGAAGCGGTCGATGAACTTCTGCAAATGGGCGATCTTGTCCTGCTGCTTGGAGAAAGCGACCTGCTGCTGCTCCATCTGCAGCGCACGCATATCCTCGAACTTGCTGTAGTTGCCGCCGTAGCGTGTGAGCTGCGCGTTGGCGATGTGCAAGGTCACGTCGGTCACGGCGTCGAGAAACTCGCGGTCGTGGCTGATGACGATCATGGTGCCGGCGTACTTCTGCAGCCAGGCTTCCAGCCACACCAAAGCATCCAGGTCCAGGTGGTTGGTGGGTTCGTCGAGCAGCAGAAGGTCGCTCGGGCACATCAGCGCGCGGGCCAGCTGCAGGCGCATGCGCCAGCCGCCTGAAAAGCTGTTGACGGGGCCGTCGAGTTCGTGCGACTTGAATCCCAGTCCGAGGATCAGGGCCTGGGCGCGCGGCACGGCGTCGTGCTCGCCCGCGTCGGCCAGGTCGGTGTAGGCGTGGGCCAGCTCCATGCCGATGTCGGCGTCGTCGGGGTTGGCTTCGTAGGCAGCCTCGATGGCCGCCAGCGTGGCGCGCAGCTCGGCCAGGCGGGTGTCTCCCCCCACCACGAAGTCGGTGGCCGACTCCTCGGTTTCGGGCATGTCCTGGGCCACCTGCGCCATGCGCCACTGCTTGGGCACGTAGAAGTCGCCGCCGTCCTCGTGCAGCGAACCGTTGAAGAGCGCGAACAGGGTCGACTTGCCGGCGCCGTTGCGTCCGACGAGGCCGACCTTTTCACCGGGGTTGATGGTGACGGTGGCGCCGTCGAGCAGAACCTTGGCGCTGCGGCGAAGAATGACGTTTTTGAGAGTAATCATGAAATAGGAACCGTAGGGGCGATTATCCCGCCCGGCCGCGGCGGCTTGGCGCGAAGGGGCAAATGGGGCCACCACCCCGTGTAAACGGGAGGCCGGAAAAGGCGGCAGAGGGAAAAGAGTACGGCTGGCGCAGCTAACGTGCGCCGGCGCCGGCCAGCATTGCGGCCCGGGTGACGAGCAGCACCTGGTCTTCGCCCGCAGAGGTTTCGAGCCACACGACCTCGAGCTGCGGAAACGCCGCTTCGAAGTGGTCGCGCTCGTTGCCGATTTCCAGCACCAGTACGGCTTCTTTGCTCATGCGCGAGGGGGCGTCGGCAAACAGCCGGCGCACGAAGTCCATGCCGTCGTCTCCGCCGGCCAGTGCCAGTTCGGGCTCGGCCCGGTATTCGGCGGGCAAGGCGGCCATGCTCGCGCTGTTCACGTAGGGCGGATTGCACAGCACCAGGTCGTACGGGCCGGGCAAGTTGGCCAGGCCGTCCGATTCGACCAGCCTGATGCGGCTGTCGAGCTGGTGCCGCGTGACGTTGATGGCGGCCACCTCGAGCGCTTCGACCGACAGGTCTGCAGCGTCCACGGTGATCTCTGGGTAGGTCATGGCCGCGAACACGGCCAGGCTGCCATTGCCCGTGCACAGGTCGAGCACGCGCTGCGTGTGTTCGCCAAGCCAGTAGTCGATGCTGCCGTCCGCGATCAGCTCGGCAATGAAGCTGCGCGGCACGATCGCGCGTTCGTCCACGTAGAAGGGCACGCCCTGCAGCCAGGCCTCTTTGGTCAGGTAGGCGGCGGGCTTGCGCGTGGCGATGCGTTCGTCGAGCAGCGCGGCAACCTTGCCCGCATCGGCCGGCGAAACGGGCGTGTCGGCCACGGCGTCGATGTCGTCGAGCGGCAGGTTCAGGCGCCACAAAACCAGCCAGGCGGCTTCGTCGAAGGCGTTGGCCGTGCCGTGGCCGAAGGCGACGCCGGCGTCTTCCAGGCGCTTGGCGCCAGCCTCGATCAGCTCGATGACCGTGCTCATCGGGAGAGCGACGCTTCGAGCCGCTCCATCGTGCGCCTGTAGATGTTCTTCAGCGTTTCGATTTCGGCCACGTCGATGTGCTCGTCGATCTTGTGAATGCTGGCGTTGACCGGGCCGAGCTCGACCACCTGCTTGCAGATCTTGGCGATGAAGCGCGCATCGCTGGTGCCGCCGCTGGTCGACAGCTCGGTGGCAATACCCGTTTCATCGACGATGGCTGCCTGCACCGACGAGACGAGTTCGCCCGGCGTGGTCAGGAAAGGCAGGCCGCCAATGGTCCAGGCCAATGTGTAGTCGATGCCATGGGCGTCGAGTACCGCGTGCACGCGCTTCTGCAATGACTCGGGCGTCGACTCGGTTGAGAAGCGGAAATTGAAATCGATCACCGCGCTGCCCGGGATCACGTTGCTCGCGCCGGTGCCCGAGTGAAAGTTGCTGATCTGCCAGCTGGTCGGCTGGAAGTAGGCATTGCCCGCGTCCCATCCGGCCGCCGCATTGATGGCCACGAGTTCAGCCAGCGCGGGCGCTACGGCATGCACCGGGTTCTTTGCAAGGTGCGGATAGGCGATGTGGCCCTGCACGCCCTTGACCGTGAGCTTGCCGCTCATGGTGCCGCGGCGGCCATTCTTGATCATGTCGCCGCAGCGCTCGACGGCGGTGGGCTCGCCGACGATGCAGTAGTCGAGCACCTCGCCGCGCGCCGCCAGCGTGTTGCAGACGACGACGGTGCCGTCGACGGCCGGGCCTTCCTCATCGCTGGTGAGCAGCAGCGCCAGCGTGAGCTTCGGATCGGGCGTGGCCCGCAGGAATTCCTCGATGGAGATAACGAAGGCCGCCACCGAGGTCTTCATGTCGCAGGCGCCGCGGCCGTAGAGCTTGCCGCCCCGGTGCGTGGGCGTGAAGGGATGGCTGGTCCATTGCTCGAACGGGCCGGTCGGCACCACATCGGTGTGACCGGCGAACACCAGCGTCTTTGTTGCCGTGGCAGCGGCCGGACGGCGCACCGCCCAGAGGTTGGTCACGCGGAAATCCGCAGGACCGCTCTCGATGGTTTCGAGCGTGAAGCCCAGTGGCGCGAGCCGCTCGCCAAGAATCTGTTGGCAGCCCGCATCGTCAGGGGTGACCGAGGGGCGCGAGATGAGTTGTTCGGCGAGCTGGAGCGTACGGGACATCGGAAAAAAGCCAAAGAGGCTGGGTCAGAACTTCACGTCGAGCGTGATGTCGGTAAAGGTGGGTTCGTCGACCTGGTCCATCAGGTTGCGCTCTTCGGCCTTCTGCTTGGGCGCGGCGCGGTTCTGCAGCCGCCACATCAGGTTGGTGGGCGAGTCGGACTGGGCCAGGCCTTCCTCGCGCGTCACGCGCTCTTCGATGATGAGACGGGCAATGTCTTCCTCGAAGGTCTGGGAGCCTTCGGCCATCGATTGCTCCATGGCTTCCTTGACGGCGGAAAAATCGCCTTTTTCGATCAGCTCGGCCACCAGGGCCGTGTTGAGCATGACCTCGAGCGCCGGCACGCGGCCGCCCGTGGGCGTGCGAAGCAGCCGCTGCGAGACGATGGCGCGCAGCGCCGAGCCCAGGTCGCCCAGCAGCGTGGGGCGCACCTCGACCGGGAAGAAGCTCAAGATGCGGTTCAGCGCGCGGTAGCTGTTGTTGGCGTGCAGCGTGGCCACGCATAGGTGGCCCGACTGCGCATACGCAATGGCCGCGGTCATGGTTTCGCGGTCGCGGATTTCGCCGATCTGGATCACGTCGGGTGCTTGGCGCAGCGCGTTCTTGAGCGCGACATGCAGCGACTCGGTGTCGCTGCCCACGTCGCGCTGGTTCACCAGCGATTTCTTGTTGGTGTAGGTGAACTCGATGGGTTCTTCCACCGTGAGGATGTGGCCCGTGGCGTGCTCGTTGCGGTAATCGAGCATCGAGGCCAGGGTGGTGGTCTTGCCCGCGCCGGTGGCGCCGACCATCAGGATCAGCCCGCGCTTCTCCATGATCAGCGTCTTGAGAATGTCGGGCAGGTTCAGGTCGGCAAAGCTGGGAATGGTCGAGGCAATGTGCCGCACCACCACCGCATAGCTGCCGCGCTGGCGCATGGCGCTGATGCGGTAGTTGCCGGCGCCCTCGAGCATCACGGCCATGTTGAGCTCGCCCTTGCTCTCCAGCTCCTGGATGCGGGCTTCGGGCACCACTTCGGCCAGCAACGCGAGTGGCGCGGTGGCCGGCAGCACCTGGGCGTTGATCGGCACACAGGTGCCGTTGATGCGGATCAGCACCGGGGAGTGCGCCGAGAGGTAGATGTCGGAGGCCTTGCGCTCGGCCATCAGACGAAGGATTCGCTCCATCATGTTCATCGGTCTCTCTCTCCTCGGGTGCTGTTGTTTTCTAACGGGACAAAGCTGGCGCCTGACGATCAGTCGCGCAGCAGGTCGTTCAGGCTGGTCTTGGAACGCGTTTGCGCATCGACCGTCTTGACGATGATTGCCGCGTAGGTGCTGTAGTCCTGGCCCGACTTGGTCTTCTTGGGCAGGTTGCCACTGATGACGACGCTGCCGGACGGCACGCGGCCGAAGAAGGTCTCGCCGGTGTCGCGGTTGAAGATGGGGGTGCTCTGGCCGATGTACACGCCCATGCCGAGCACCGAGTTTTCTTCGATCACCACGCCTTCGACCACTTCGGAGCGGGCGCCGATGAAGCAGTTGTCTTCGATGATGGTGGGGCCGGCCTGCAGCGGCTCGAGCACGCCGCCGATGCCGACGCCGCCCGACAGGTGCACGTTGGCGCCGATCTGCGCGCATGAACCCACGGTGGCCCAGGTGTCGACCATGGTGCCTTCACCCACGTAGGCGCCGATGTTCACGTACGAGGGCATCAGGATCGCGCCCTTGGCGATGTAGCTGCCGCGGCGTGCGACGGCCGGGGGCACGATGCGAACGCCCGATTCCTTCAGCTCGCCGGCCGACAGGTGCGAGAACTTGGTCGGCACCTTGTCATAGAAGCCGAGCGAGCCGGCCTGCATCTGCTCGTTGTCCTTCAGGCGGAACGACAGCAGCACGGCCTTCTTGATCCACTGGTGCACCGTCCACTTGCCCACGCTCTCGCGGGTGGCAACGCGCAGCTTGCCGTTGTTGAGCTCGGAGATCACGTGCTCGACGGCGTCGCGCACTTCGGCCGAGGCGGCGCTGGGCGAAACGTTGGCGCGGTCTTCCCACGCGGCGTCGATGATTTGTTGCAGTTGCTGGGTCATGGAGAAAGTCTCGTGTGAAAAATGGGAGCCGGGAAAGCAGCGGTTCAGCCCCGGCCTGTTTGGCCGGATTGCACGAAGCGGACGATGCGCTCGGCGGCTTCCACGCATTCGGCCGTTTCGGCCACCAAGGCCATGCGGATGCGGCCACGGCCGGGGTTGGCGCTGTGTGCCGTGTCGCGCGCCAGATAGCTCCCCGGCAGAACCGTAACATTGTATTGAGCGTAGAGCGCGCGGGCGAAGGATTCGTCGTCGCCAGCCCACACTTCGGGCACCCCCGCCCAGAGGTAGAAGCTGGCATCGGGCAGCCGCACGTCGAGCACCGGTTCGAGCAGGGGCGTCACGGCGGCGAATTTGGCCCGGTACTTGGCGCGGTTTTCGACCACGTGGGTTTCGTCGCCCCAGGCCGCGATGCTGGCCGCGGCCACGGTGCCGCTCATGGCGCTGCCGTGGTAGGTGCGGTAGAGCAGAAAGCTCTTGATGATGGCGGCATCGCCCGCCACGAAGCCGCTGCGCAGGCCCGGAACATTGCTGCGCTTGGACAGCGACGTGAGCGCAATCAGGTTCTTGAAGTCGGCGCGGCCGAGCTTGGCGGCGGCTTCCAGCCCGCTGAGCGGCGGCTCGTCGCGGAAGTAGATTTCGCTGTAACACTCGTCGGCCGCGATCACGAAACCATAGCGGTCCGAAAGAGCGAAGAGCTTGCGCCACTCGTCCAGCGGCATCACGGCGCCGGTCGGATTGCCGGGCGAGCAGACGAACACCAGCTGGGTGCGCTCCCAGACGGCCTCGGGCACGCTGTCCCAATCGACTGCGAAGTTGCGCGACGCCACGCTCGGCACGTAATAGGGCTCGGCGCCCGAGAGCAGGGCCGCGCCTTCATAGATTTGATAGAACGGGTTGGGCGAAACCACCACCGGTGCGGGGGTCTTGCTGCCATCGACCACCGTTTGCGCAAGCGAAAACAGCGCCTCGCGCGAGCCGTTGACTGGTAGTACCTGCGTAGCCGGGTCCAGCTGCAGGACGTAGCGGCGCCGCAGCCAGTCGGTGAAGGCGGTGCGCAGCGCCAGGGTGCCGGCCGTTGCGGGGTAGGCCGCGAGCGTAGCCATGCTGGCGGCCAGCGCTTCCTTGATGAAAGCGGGCGTGGCGTGCTTGGGTTCACCGATGCCCAGGCTGATGGGCGCGAAATCGGCATTGGGCGTGACGCCCTCGAACAGGCGCCGCAGCCGCTCGAAGGGGTAGGGCTGGAGCTTGGAAAGCAGGGGGTTCATGGAGAGCGATTATCGGCGACGGGTCGCCGGCCGCTCAGGCCCCCGCGCCGCTCAGGTGCCGCTGCGCCGGTAGAACGCCAGCGAGCTGGCCAGCGCCAGCAGCATCGCGCCGCAGGTGCGGTCGATCCAGCGGCCCGCGGCGGCCGTCAGCAGCCGCATTGCCCGTGCGCCCACGAAGGCATAGACCAGCATCACCAACGCGTCCAGCGAAGCGAACAGCACGGCGATGATGGCGTACTGCATGCCCTGCGCGGCCGAGGGGTCGATGAACTGCGGCATCAGCGCCGAGCAGAACAGGTAGCCCTTCGGGTTGGTGACCGCCACCAGGAACGACTTGAAAAAGACCTTGCGGCCGTCTCCGTTCAATCCCGTGGCCGGCTCGGCCGCTTCGGCGCGCGGCGCATCGAAGCTGCCGCCCTTGGAGCGCAGCATGCGAATGCCCAGCCAGGCAAGGTACACGGCGCCCACCCACTTGAGCATGGAGAACCAGAATTCCGAGGCCGCCAGCAGCGTGCCCAGGCCCAGTGCCACGGCGCCGACCAGGACGAAGTCGGACAGCACGGCGCCCAGAATGCCCGGCATTGCACCGCGCACGCCGCGCCGGGAGCCATTGCTCAGCGCCAGCAACACGGTGGGACCCGGCGTTGCGATGGCAGCCAGCGCGACGATGGAAAACAGCAGTGCGGTGGCGAACGTCATGGCGGCGGGCTCCCCTTCAAAGGCTTAAAGATTCAGATTTTCTTGACCAGCACCTGGCTCTTGCGGTCCCAGTTGTACTTGCGCTTGCGGGCTTCGGGCAGCCAGTCGGGGTTGACCTGTTGGAAGCCGCGCTTCAGGAACCAGTGCATGGTGCGGGTGGTGAGCACGAAGATGCTCTCCAGGCCCATGGCCTTGGCGCGGTGCTCGACGCGCTTGAGGATGCGTTCGCCGTCGCCCTGCGATTGCGACTGGGGCGAGACGGTCAGCGCGGCCATCTCGGCGGTCTTGGCCTCGGGGTAGGGATAGAGCGCCGCGCAGCCGAAGATCACGCCGTCGTGCTCGATGACTGTGTAGTGGCCCACGTCGCGTTCGATCTCGGTGCGGTCCCGCTTGACCAGCGTGCCGTCGCGCTCGAAGGGCTCGATGAGCTGCAAGATGCCGCCGATGTCGTCGACCGTGGCTTCGCGCAGGCTTTCGAGCTTTTCGTCGATCACCATGGTGCCGACGCCGTCGTGCACGTACACCTCGAGCAACAGCGCGCCGTCGAGCGCAAACGGCAGGATGTGGTTGCGCTCCACGCCGCCCTTGCAGGCCTTCACGCAGTGCTGCAGGTAGAAGGCGGTGTCGGTCGGCTTCTGCGGTGGTGGCAATGACGCCAGCAGCTTTTCGGCCGCGGCAAGCGGCAGCTCGGTGTCGATGGGGTTGTCTTCGCTCTCCGGCAGTTCGCTGTCGATGCGAATGCCCGGAATCTCGGTCAGGAAGATCAGCTTGTCGGCCTGGATCGAGATGGCGACGCTGGTGGCAACCTCTTCCATCGTCAGGTTGAAGGCCTCGCCAGTAGGCGAGAAGCCGAAGGGCGACATCAGCACCATGGCGCCGAAATCAAGCGTGCGCCGGATGCCCACGGTGTCGACCTTGCGGACCAAACCCGAATGCTTGAAGTCCACGCCGTCGACCACGCCCACGGGTCGGGCGGTGATGAAGTTGCCCGAAATCATGCGGACGGTCGAACCAGCCATCGGCGTGTTTGGCAGGCCTTGGCTGAAGGCGGCCTCGATCTCGTAGCGCAGCTGGCCGGCGGCTTCCTGGGCGGAGTCGAGCGCCACCTCGTCGGTAATGCGGATGCCATGCGAATAGCGCGCCTCGTGCCCCTTGGCCGCGAGCTGCTCGTTGACCTGCGGGCGAAAGCCGTGCACCAGCACAATCTTGACGCCCATGCTCTGGATCAGCGCCAGGTCTTGCGCAATGTTCTGCAGCTTGCCCGCGGCGATGGCCTCACCCGCCAGGGCGACCACGAAAGTCTTGCCGCGGTGCGTGTGGATGTAGGGCGCGACCGAGCGGAACCAGGGCACGAAGGTGAAGTTGAAAACGGTGGACATGGAACGTGATTGTGCATTCTTGAAGGGCGCTCCGCGCGGGACGGGCCATCGCCCGCAGCAGCCGCGCAACGCCGCAAGGCGTGCAACCGTGGCGGCGCGCACCGATAATCGCCGGTTTGCCCGCCGCGCCTTCGCGAATCAGCTTTTCCCTTGACGACCACGACACCTTCCGCTCCCTTGCGCATCGACTTTCCCGAATCGCTTCCGGTCTCCGGCCGGCGCGACGAGATCATGGCCGCCATCGAGGCGCACCAGGTGGTGATCGTCTGCGGCGAAACCGGCTCGGGCAAGACCACGCAGCTGCCGAAGATCGCGCTGGCGCTCGGCCGCGGCAAGCTCAACGCGCCGCCGGGCAAGGGCCGGCTCATCGGCCACACGCAGCCACGCCGCATTGCCGCCAGCTCCGTGGCCAAGCGCATCGCCGAAGAACTGAAGACGCCGCTGGGCGACGTGGTCGGCTTCAAGGTGCGCTTTCAGGACAGGCTGAGTCGCGACGCCTCGGTCAAGCTCATGACGGACGGCATCCTGCTGGCTGAGACCCAGACCGATCCGCTGCTCAAGGCCTACGACACGCTGATCATCGACGAGGCGCACGAGCGCTCGCTGAACATCGACTTTCTGCTGGGCTACCTGCGCGAGATTCTTCCGCGACGGCCCGACATGAAGGTGATCGTCACGTCGGCCACCATCGACGCCGATCGATTCGCCCAGCATTTCGCCTCGGCCAACGGCCCGGCGCCGATCATCTATGTATCGGGGCGCACCTTTCCGGTCGAGCAGCGCTACCGGCCCTTCGAGGAATCGCGCGAGCATGACCTGAACGACGCCATTGCCGATGGCGTCGACGAGCTCTGGCGCGATCCGCACAACGCGGGCGACATCCTCGTCTTCCTGCCCGGCGAGCGCGAGATCCGCGAGGCGGCCGACCATCTGCGCCGGCACCTGAGCCACCAGCCGCTGCTGCGCAACGCCGAGGTGCTGCCGCTGTTCGCGCGGCTGTCGGGCCCAGAGCAGGACCGCATCTTCGACGGCCACACGGGCCGGCGCATCGTGCTGGCCACCAACGTGGCGGAAACCTCGCTCACCGTGCCGGGCATCCGCTACGTGATCGACACCGGCACTGCGCGCGTCAAGCGCTACAGCTTCCGCAGCAAGGTCGAGCAGCTGCTGGTCGAGCCGATCAGCCAGGCCGCGGCCAACCAGCGCGCCGGCCGCTGCGGCCGCGTGGCCAACGGCATCTGCATCCGTCTCTATGAGGAGAAGGACTTCGAAGGCCGCGCGCGTTTCACCGATCCGGAAATCCTGCGCTCGTCGCTGGCGGGCGTGATTTTGCGGATGAAGTCGCTGCGCCTTGGCGACGTGGCGCGGTTCCCGTTTCTTGAGGCGCCTTCGCCGCGTGCCATTGCCGACGGCTATCAGCTGCTCAACGAGCTCGGCGCGGTCGATGACGCGAACGAGCTCACCGCCACGGGCGCCGAACTCGCCAAGCTGCCGCTCGACCCGCGCGTGGGGCGGATGATTCTTGAAGCCCGCACGCGCGGCGCGCTCGAAGAAGTACTCGTCATTGCGTCGGCCCTCAGCGTACAAGACGTGCGCGACCGCCCGATGGACGCGCAGCAGCAGGCCGACCAGGCGCATTCGAAATTCGACGACGAGAAGAGCGAGTTCAGCGGCTACCTGCGGCTGTGGAAATGGATCGCCGATGCGCGCGGCGGCCACGGAGACACTCACAAGCTCAGCAACCGGCAGTACGAGCAGCTGCTGCGCCAGAACTTCATCAACATCCGCCGCGTGCGTGAATGGCGCGACATCCACTCGCAGCTGCTCACCGTGGTGACCGAGCACAAGTGGCGCATCAACGCGGAGCCTGCCGGCTATGAACCGCTGCATCTTTCGATGCTCGCGGGCCTGCTCGGCAACGTCGGCTGGAAGCTCGAGGATGACGAGGCGTACCTCGGCGCGCGCGGCATCAAGTTCTACAAGCATCCGGGCGCTCACCTGAAGAAGAAGCCGGGGCGCTGGATCGTCGCGGCCGAGCTGGTAGAGACCACACGTCTCTTTGGCCGAGGCATTGCCAACATCGAGCCCCAGTGGCTCGAACAGGTGGCGGGCCATTTGCTGAAGAAGCAACTGCTCGATCCGCACTGGGAGAAGAAGGGCGCGCAGGTGTCGGCACTGGAGCGCGCAACGCTCTATGGGCTCGTGGTCTATAGCGGCCGCCGCGTGGATTTCACCAAGGTCGATCCCGTAGCTGCGCGCGAGATCTTCATCCGCGAAGCACTGGTCGGCGGGCAATGGGAGAGCAAATTCCCATTTCTCGTGGCCAACCGCAAGCTGGTGCGCGAGGTCGAAGGGCTGGAGCACAAGTCGCGCCGGCAAGACGTGCTGGTCGACGACGAGCTGATCTTCGCCTTCTACGACGCCCAGCTGCCTGCCGACGTGGCGAGCGGCATCACCTTCGAGAACTGGTACCGCCACGCCTCGAAGGAGCAGCCGCGCCTGCTCTTCCTGACACGCGAAGAACTGATGCGCCACCAGGCGGCCGGCATCACCACACAGTCGTTTCCGTCCACACTGAAGCTCGGTGGAGTCGACTGCGCGGCCACCTACCTGCACGAACCCGGCGATGCGAAGGACGGCCTCACGGTCAGCGTGCCGCTGTTCGTGCTCAACCAGGTGAGTGAAGAGCGCTGCGAATGGCTGGTGACGGGCATGCTCAAGGACAAGATCCAGGCGCTGCTCAAGAGCCTGCCGCAGCGTCCGCGCTCGCGGCTGGTGCCGCTGCCCGATTCGGCGGCAAAGCTCGCGGAAGAACTCTCGGCGCCCGAGGTGTTCGGCCACGGCTCGCTGACCGACGTGCTCCTGAAGCGCGTTCGAGATGCGACGAGCATCGATGTGAAGCGTGCCGACTTCAAGCTAGACATGCTGCCGCCGCACTTGTTCATGAACCTGCGCATCGTGGACGAGCACGGACGCCAGCTGGGCATGGGGCGCAACCTGGGCGCGCTCAAGGCAGAGCTGGGCGTGCAGGCGCGGGGCGCCTTTCAAGCGCTGGCGGGGCTCAACGTGAAGGCGTCGCCCGACCGAAAGCCTGCGGAAGCCGCAGAAGGACAGGCGCAAGCCAAAGGCCGTGCCGCCGCGCCGGCTCCGGCAACGCCGAGCATGCCCGCAGGCCAGCGCTACACGAGTTGGAGCTTCGGCGAGCTTCCCGAACTGATGGAAGTGCGACGAGGCGCGCAGTCGCTCATCGGATTTCCCGCGCTGCGGGACGAAGGCGATGCCGTCACCATCGAGGTGTTCGACGAGCCGGCCGTGGCCGCCGCAAAGCACCGCGCCGGTCTGCGCCGCTTGTTTGCGCTGCAGCTGAAGGACGCGCTCAAGTACCTCGAGAAGAACATCCCCGATCTGCAGAAGATGGCAGTGGCCTACATGCCGCTAGGCACTTCAGAGGAATTGCGCACGCAGATCGTCGACGTGGCCATCGACAGGGCCTTTCTGCAGGAGCCGCTGCCAACTGATGAATTCGCCTTCAAGCGCCGCCTGGAAGAAGGCCGCGGTCGGCTCACCTTGATTGCCAACGAGGTGGCGCGGCTGGCATCGGTCATCCTCATCGAGTACGCCGCCGCGGCGCGCAAGATCAAGGACACCAAGATCCAGCCGGAGGCCGTGCAAGACGCCGCGCAGCAATTGCAGCGCCTGGTCGGCAAGCGCTTCATCGCGGATACGCCATGGACGCAGCTGCAGCATTTCGCGCGCTATCTCAAGGCCATCGTGCTGCGGCTCGACAAGCTGCGCGCCGATCCCGCCCGCGATGCCGCCAAGCTGGCAGAGCTTCGGCCGCAGGAGCAGCGCTATTGGCGGCTGGTGGCCGAGCGCAAGGGCGCGGTGGACGATCGCATGCTCGAATTCCGCTGGCTGCTCGAAGAGCTTCGCGTGAGCTTCTTCGCGCAGGAGCTGCGCACGCCACAACCGGTCAGCATCAAGCGGCTGGACAAGGCCTGGGCACAGCTGCAGGCCTGACCCTGGCAGGCGGACGAAAAAAAGCCCGCTTGCCGCGGGCTTCTTTCAGGTGCGCGAATTGTCCGGAAGCTTCATATGCGTCCCATGAGCACCAGGATGATGACGATCAGCAGAACCAGGCCCAGGCCACCGCTGGGCCAGTAGCCCCAGCTCCGGCTGTAGCCCCAGCTCGGCAGCGCGCCTATCAACAGCAAGATCAAAACGATCAGCAGAATGAACGAGAGGGACATGCTTTTCTCCTGGACGTTTGTTGTTACGAGCCTGCATGCTCGCTGTCCAAGATCGAAAAACACGCCGGAAAGCCGCTCCTTCGGCGGTCAGGACTATCCTACCGGTGGCGTCGGCTTTATAGCCGTGCGAGGCGGTCCAGCGCGGCCAGCAGCGTCTCTTCCTTCTTGGCAAAGCAGAAGCGCACCACGCGCTGGTCGAAGCCGTTGCCATAGAAGGCCGACAGCGGAATGGCCGCCACGCCAATCTCGCGGGTCAGCCACAGGCAGAAGTCGGCCTCCGAAAGCTCGCTGACTGCGGAGATGTCGACGCACTGGAAGTAGCTGCCTTCGCTGCGAAGCAGCTTGAAGCGGGTTTTCTCGGCCAGGCCAGCGGCGAACAGGTCGCGCTTGCGCTGGTAGAAGGCCGGCAGTTCCAGGTAAGGCGCTGGGTCGGCCATGTACTGCGCGAGTGCATGCTGCATCGGCGTGTTGACGGTGAACACGTTGAACTGGTGGACCTTGCGGAACTCGGCCATCAGCGGTGCCGGCGCCGCCACGAAGCCGACCTTCCAGCCGGTGACGTGGTAGGTCTTGCCAAAGCTGCTCACAATGAAGCTGCGCGCGGCCAGGCCCGGGAAGCGCGCCACGCTTTCATGCTGGGCGCCGTCGTAGACCATGTGCTCGTAGACCTCGTCGGCAATCACGAACACGTCGGTGGGGGCGAGCAGCTCTTCGAGCTTGCGCATTTCGGCCGCGGTCCACACCGTCGCGCTCGGGTTGTGCGGCGTGTTGACGATGATGGCGCGCGTACGCGGCGAGAGGGCCGCAGCAATCTTGTCGAAGTCCGGCCGGAAGGTGCCAGGCACGAGCGGCACGCGCACCACGCTGCCACCGGCCAGTTCGATGTTGGGCACGTAGCTGTCGTAGCAGGGCTCGAGAACGATCACTTCGTCGCCCGCGCGCACCACCGCGAGGATGGCCGTGATGATCGCCTGTGTGGCGCCGGCGGTTACCGTGATCTCGTCGGCGGCGCTGTAGCTGTGGCCGTAGAGTGCCGCAATCTTGCCCGCAATGGCCTGGCGCAGTGCCGGGATGCCGGGCATCGGCGGGTACTGGTTATGGCCCGCCGCCATGGCGGAGGTCACGTCCTCGAGCAGCTTCGGGTCGCAGTTGAAATCTGGAAAGCCCTGGCCGAGGTTCACCGCATTTTTCTCTGCCGCCAGCGCGGACATCACGGTGAAGATGGTAGTGCCGACCGCGGGCAGCTTGGTGCCGATGGCCGGTGTGCGGGGAGAGGAAGAGGTAGCAGTGCTCATGGTCGTGGTCGGAAGCCGGTGCTGGATCTCAGAGTTCGTAGTCTTGCTGATGGCCGCTCAGGGCCTTGGCGATCAGGTTGCGGTCGAGCCGGTCGGACAGCAGCTCGGCGAACTTGAACACGAAGTTTCGCAGGTAGGCGCTGCGCTTGAACGCCACGCGCGCGATGTTCTGTCCGAACACATGTCCCATGGGTCGCACCACGAGGTCGGCGTTCGATTCGTCGCGCACCGCCATCTCTGCCACGATACCCACGCCCAATCCTAGGCGCACGTAGGTCTTGATCACGTCGGAGTCGATCGCTTCGAGTGCGATACGCGGCGTGAGCTTCTTCTGCGCAAACGCATGGTCGATGCGCGTGCGGCCGGTGAACGACGGGTGGTAGGTGATGATGGGTTCGTGCGCCAGGTCCTCGAGCGAGATGCGGTCCTTGGCAGCCAGCGGGTGGTCCTTGGGGAGCACCAGCACGTGCTGCCATTCGTAGCAGGGCAGCGTCACAAGCTCGGTGTAGTCGGCCAGCGATTCGGTCGCAATGCCCACCTCGGCGATTTCGTCGATCACCATGCGCGCCACCTGGTCGGGCGAGCCCTGGTGCAGGCTGACGTTGACCTTCGGGTAGGCCTCGCGCAGCTTAGCCACCGGTACCGGCAGCACGTAGCGCGCCTGGGTGTGCGTGGTTGCGATGGAGAGGGTGCCGCTGTCTTGCGCGCTGAACTGCTCGCCAATGCGCTTGAGATTGCCGACCTCGCGCATGATCAGTTCGATGCTGGCAATCACATGCTGGCCCGGCTCGGTGACTCGCTTGAGGCGCTTGCCATGGCGGGCGAAGATCTCGACGCCGAGTTCTTCCTCCAGCTCGATGATGGCTTTCGACACCCCCGGCTGGGAAGTGTGGAGCGCCTTGGCCGCTTCCGTGAGGTTCAGGTTGCGCCGCACGGCCTCCTGAACAAACTTGAACTGGTGCAGATTCATATCAAATTCCGTCTTATTACGGAATTCATTATGCCTTCGGAGTCTATGGAAATAGCCGCGAATTCAAGATTTGCTTGCAATTCTGGCGAGTAATTCAACCAGTTCAGGTTCTTCGCCAACGATGCTGGCGAGCTGGAACTCGACTTGCGGCCAGGTGCCTTTGAGCGCATCGAGTTGTAGCGGCAGATCTTCGCGTGCGTGCTTTCCCATTCCGAGGAACAGCGGAACGACGCGAAGCGAACGGGCACCGCTCGCAATCAGAGCCGCGGCGGCGGTGCGCAAGTCAGGCGTGGCGAGTTCCATGTAGGCGCACACCACGCGGGCTTGCGGATCGAGCGCCGTGACGCGGGCAGCCACGGCCTCGATTGGCGCGCGCCAGCGCTCGTCGCGCGAACCGTGGGCCAAGAGGATGATGCCCCTTGCGTTGCCAACCGCCATCTTTTACTTCTCTTTTATCTTCGAAGAACCAGCCAACTGAACGCGGCAAGCGACATGACTGAATAAATGAGGCCCGGCGCCGCGGCTGTGAGCCACGGCGACCAGTTGCTTAGGTTGCCGAGGTAGCCGAACACGTTGTTGAGCAAGAAGAAGCTGATGCCGATCATCACCCCGCCGAACACGTACGTGGTGATGCCGGCTTGGCGGAAGTGCAGGTACGCGAAGGGCAGGGCGAGCACCACCATCACGAGGCAGGAGAGCGGATAGAAGACCTTGCGCCAAAACTGGATCTCGTAGCGCTGCGCCGTCTGTCCGTTGGCTTCGAGATGGCTGATGTAGTCGAACAGGTCGATGGTTCCCATGCGGTCCGGCCGCAAAAGGGCCACCGACACCATCTCGGCCGTCAGCGTGGTTGGCCAGTCGAGTTGCGGCAGCTTGGTGGTGACGATGCGAGCCTTGTCGGCGGCCGTGCGCGTGTCGTAGTCCTGCAGTTCGACGTCCGACAGGGTCCAGTGGTCGTCGTAGATGCGCGCCGTAGACGCGACGAGCTGCTTGCGCACATAGCCGTTGGCGTCGAACTCGAAGATGCGTGCATTCTTCAGCGAGCCATCGCGTGCAATGGACAGCACGTTGACGGCATAGGAGACGTTCTCGCGCTTTTCCTTGAGCCAGGCTCCGGTATTGCCCACCAGCGAGTACGAGCCCTGGTAGCGCGACTTGAGCAGTTGGCCGGTGCGCTCCGAGGCCGGCGCGATGTAGTCGCCGATGGCAAAGGTCAGCACGACGAAACCCACGCCGAGGAGCAGCAGGGTGCGCAGGGCGCGCCAAGGCCCGAGGCCGCTGGTGCGAAGAATGGTGTATTCGGAGCTCTGCGCGAGGCGTGCCATCACGAAGATGCAGCCGATCAGCACGGTGATGGGAAGCAGCTCGTACAGGTGGCTCGGGATCAGCAAGGCAACATAAATCAGTGCCTGCGCGGGCCCGTAGGCCAAGCTCTCGGGTTTGCCGATGGACTGCAGTTCGTCGACGAAGTCGAAGAAGAAGAACAGGCTCAGGAAGCCGAGCGTCACGAAAGCCACGGCTTTCAGTGCCTCGACATAGATCAGGCGTCGGATTGTTTTCACGAGGTCGGGTCGATCTTTGCGGGCTGTGAGGGCAGGCCGCCGGCCATGACGCGCTCGGTCTTGCGCCGCCGGCCCCAGTTGTTGTTGCGCAGGATCAGCCAGGCGACGCCGATCAGGAGAACGCCGCCGTGCAGCACCAGCATGAAGGAGCCCATGCCGTAGCGGCCGGAGCTGATCCAGCTCTGGCCGAGGTTCAGCATGTTGTAGTAGACGACGAAGGCGAACAGCGCAAACAGCAGGTTCCCGCTGCGTCCCACGCGCGGATTGACACTCGACACGGTCAAGGCGAGCAGCACGAAATTAATGGCCGCCAGCAGCATGCCGATGCGCCAGGCCAGTTCTCCACGGCTTGCGTCGCCGGGCTCGCGCAGGAGCTGGAGCGTGGGCTTGGCGCGTGCTGGGGTGGTGTCGCCAGCCAAAGCCGCTGTGCCGCCGGCGCGCGTGCCGTAGGTTTCGAACTCGCTGATCTTGAGGCCGGCAGTGGGCAGCAGCGGCCGTTCGAGCCGCTGGCCGTTGCTCAGCATCAGGAAGCGGTTCTCGCCGATGTTCTCGATGCGCCCGCTGCGCGCGGAGGTCGTGATCTGCAGCCCGCGCTCGATGGCCCAGATGAAGACGTTGGTTGCGGTGGCGCCATCAGGCGTGTCCTTGTCGATGAAGAAGACGCGCATGCGCCCCGACGATTCGCGGAACTCGCCCGGCGTGACGCGTTCGATGTCGCTGCGCCGTTCATACTGCGCGCGCATGCCGATGGTCTGGGAGTTGGCCCAGGGCCAGCCCAGCAGCGCCATGACCGCGATCAGCGCAAGCACCGGCCACGCAAAGCGGAACAGCGGCTTGACGAAATCGGCCAGGCCGCGCCCGCTGGAGAACCAGATCACCATTTCGCTGTCGCGATACATGCGCGACAAGGTGCCGACGATGGCGATGAACAGGCTCAGGCTCAGGATGGTCGGCATGTAGCCGAGCACCGTGTACGCCATCACAAGGAAGACTTCGGACGGGTTCACGCTGCCCTTGGAGGCAAGCCCGAGCGTGCGGATGAGCATCATGGTCATCACGATGGTGACCAGGACAACGAGGGTCGCTCCGAAGCTGCGCGACAGCTCCTTGCGTAAGGAAGAATGGAATAACATCGTTCGAGGAAAAAAAGGATTATGGACTTTCAGCTCAAGACCCTCACCCTTGCCCGCGCCGCGGCCGAAAAATCAGACGTGCTGATCGTGCTTGTCGGCAGCGCACCCCTCACTTCCAAAGACCCGTTGTCAGCGCTGATAGCCAGCGCCCGCAAGGCTGGCGACCTGCCCGACAAGGCCGGCAAGCTGCTCGCGCTCTATCATCCCGACGAGGTGGTCGCGTCGCGGGTCGTGCTCGCCGCCATCGGCGACGGCAAGCCCGCGTCGGTGCGTAGCGGCGTCATCGCCGCGGTCAACGCAGCCAAGGCCAACGCCCCCAAGCGCATGGTGATGGTCTTCGCACAAGAGGCCGATGGCGCCGCCGCGGCAAGCGCCGTGGCAGCGGCCGCCGACGCCAGCTACGTCTACACCACGACCAAGGCAACGGGCTCGAATGGGGAGAACGGGCGCACCATTCGCAACCTGACGCTCGGCGTGACGGACGCCTCGGCGGTCGGCAAGGCCTTCGACGAAGCCCGCGCCACGGTGTCCGGCATTGAGCTCGCAAAAGAGTGGGGCAACCGCCCCGGCAACTATTGCACGCCCACCTTGCTGGCCGAGGCGGCCAAGGGCCTGGCCAAGCTGCCACGCATCAAGTGCGAGGTGCTGGGCCCCAAGGAGGTGCAGAAGCTCGGCATGGGCTCGTTCGCTGCCGTGGCGCAAGGATCGGCCGAACCGCTGCGTTTCATCGTGCTGCGCTACCAGGGCGGCCCCAAGGATCAGGCGCCCGTGGTACTGGTCGGCAAGGGCATCACCTTCGACACCGGCGGCGTCTCGCTGAAGCCGGCCGCCGAGATGGACGAGATGAAGTTCGATATGTGCGGCGCGGCCAGCGTGCTGGGCACCTTCCGCGCGCTGGGAGAAATCCAGCCGGCCATCAACGTCGTGGGCCTCGTGCCCACGTGCGAGAACATGAACGACGGCCGCGCCATCAAGCCCGGCGACGTGGTCACCAGCATGAGCGGCCAGACCATCGAAGTGCTGAACACCGACGCCGAGGGGCGGCTTATCCTGTGTGACGCCCTCACGTACGCCAAGCGCTTCGAGCCGGCTGCCGTGATCGATATCGCCACGCTTACCGGTGCCTGCGTGGTGGCACTTGGCGGCGTGCGCAGCGGCCTTTTCACCGCCGACGAAACCCTGGCTACGGCGCTCCAGGCGGCCGGCGAGGAATCGCAGGACCGTTGCTGGCGCCTTCCGCTGGACGACGAATATGCCGATGGCCTGAAGAGCAACTTTGCCGATGTCGCCAACGTGGCGGGCCGCGCGGGCGGGGCCATCACGGCGGCCAAGTTCCTGCAGCGCTTTGCTGGCGATTTTCCCTGGGCGCACCTGGACATCGCAGGCACCGCTTGGAAGAGCGGGGCAGCCAAGGGCTCGACCGGACGGCCCGTGGGCCTGCTGGTCTCCTACCTGATGGAGCGCGCACGCAGTGGCTCCGCCAAGGCGGCCGCCCCGTCGAAGGCCGTTCGCAAGAGCGCCGGTTCAGCCACCCGAAAGGCCCGGTCCGCGCAGTGACCGAAATCGGATTTCATTTCAATACGCCGGACAAGGTGAACTACGCCTGCCGGCTGGTTCGCAAGGCCGTGAACGCGCGCGGGTTGCGCGTGGTCGTGGTGGGTGAGGCGCGAGTGCTCGAGGCGGTGGATGCGGCGCTTTGGCAGCTCTTGCCGTCCGACTTCATCGCCCACTGCAGGGCCGACGCGCAGCCTCACGTGGTGGCCCGCTCGCCGGTCATTCTTTCGGCGGAGGGCGCGGAGGCCGCATCGCTGCCGCACCGCGAAATGCTCGTGAACCTGGGCGCCGAGGTCCCGGCGGGTTTCGAGCGCTTCGAGCGCCTGATCGACATCGTGAGCGACGAGGCCGCAGAGCGGCAGATCGGCCGGTCGCGGTGGCGCCACTATGCCGATCGGGGCTACACGATCCAGCCGCACGACTTTGCAAGGAGCGCTTCCTGATGGCCAGCACGCTGCGTACACCGCCCCGATTCGTTCCCACCCTGACCACGGTGCTCGACCTGCCGGCCGACGCTGTGGGCACCGAGCCTGCGAGCCCTGTGGCCGCGCCGGCTGCGCCCGTCGACCCCGCCGAAGCGGTAGCGCTGCCTCCGGCTGAGCAGCGTTCGGACGCCGAGATCGTGCGCCTCGAAGAGCAGCTTTTGCACCGCGTGCTGCAGCGCGTCGACCTCTCCTTGGAGGAGCGTTTGAGCGACACCGTATCGGCTGCCGTGCAGCAGCAACTCGATGCCATGGTGCCTCGGCTGCGCGAAGAAATCGAGGCCGTATTGCGGGCTTTGGTGATCGAGGCAATGGCCGCCGAGCTCTCTGAAAACACAGGGTCTGTGCCAACTTCCGGAGCGTAAAGCTTCAGCTAAACTGCGCGCCAGGTCGGTGGGGCGGGAGGGTGCCGCTGGTCTGCGGCGCGAAACTTGCGAGGTCTGCGCGCCCGGATCACACGACCGGTTTTTAGTTATTTATCAATGTTCTGGAGGTTCTCATGCAATTGAAATGGACTGCGGTCGCACTGGCTGCTCTCACGCTTGTGGCTTGCGGCAAGAAAGAAGAAGCTGCTGCACCGGCCGCCCCGGCGCCCACGGCAGCGGCCCCCGCACCTGCAGCGCCTCCGGCAAGCACGCTGGTCGTCAAGATCGGCCACGTCGGTCCCACCAGCGGCGCCATTGCCCACCTTGGCAAGGACAACGAGCTCGGCGCCAAGATGGCCATCGAAGACCTGAACGCCAAGGGACTCAAGATCGGTGACAAGGTTGCCAAGTTCGAACTGCTCGCAGAAGACGACGCTGGCGATCCGAAGCAAGGCACGGCAGTGGCCCAGAAGCTGGTCGACAGCAAGGTCAACGGTATCGTCGGCCACCTGAACTCGGGCACCACGATTCCCGCCTCCAAGCTCTACAGCGACGCCGGCATTCCGCAGATCTCGCCTTCGGCAACCAATCCCAAGTACACGCGCCAAGGCTTCAAGACCGCGTTCCGCGTGGTGGCTGACGACACGCAACTCGGCGGCACGCTGGGCAAGTACGCGGTCGAAACGCTCAAGGGCAAGAACATTGCCGTGATCGACGACCGCACGGCTTACGGCCAGGGCGTTGCCGAAGAGTTCGAAAAGGCGGCCAAGGCTGCTGGCGGCACCATCGTCGGCCACGAGTTCACGACCGACAAGTCGACCGACTTCAACGCTATCCTGACCAAGCTCAAGTCTGCCAAGCCCGACGTGCTGTTCTTCGGCGGCATGGACGCCGTTGGCGGCCCGATGCTCAAGCAGGTCAAGCAACTCGGCCTGAACGTCAAGTTCATGGGCGGCGACGGCCTGTGCACCGGCGAACTGCCGAAGCTGGCTGGCGATGCCATCGGCGAAGAGATGGTGGTTTGCGCCGAAGCCGGCGGTGTCGATGGCGACTTCAAGCAGCCGCTGGAAGACTTCAAGGCCAAGTTCAAGACCAAGAACGGCGTGGACGTCCAGATCTATGCACCGTATGTCTACGACGCGGTCAACGTTCTGGCCGAAGCCATGGTCAAGGCCGGTTCCTCCGAACCTGAAAAGTACCTGCCGGAGATCGGCAAGCTGCAATACAAGGGCGTGACCGGCCCCATCGCCTTCGACGAAAAGGGCGACATCAAGAACGGTGCGCTGACGCTCTTCACCTACAAGGGTGGCGTGCGTACGCAGATCGCCGTGGTGCGCTGATCGGTGCGCCTAAGCGCAAAATGAAAAAGGGCCTTCGGGCCCTTTTTTCTTGGCCGGCGTAAACCGGCGTTCAGTGCAACCCGGCAAAGCCGGAAGGCCGGTCGGTGTTGCAGTAGTCGATGAAGGCGTCGAGGTCGCGAGACTTGTCGAAGACTGCGTCGGCACCCAGGGCCTCGCAACGCGCGCGGATGTCGGCTGTCACGTAGTTGCTCAGCACCACGACGCGCTGGCCGGGGCCGCGTGTCTTGCAGCCCGAGAGCACGCCCAGGCCGGAGCCTTCTTTCAGAAAAAGGTCGACGATGAGCAATTGCCAGTCATGGGGGTGGGCGGCGAGCCAGGCGAGCGCCGCCGACTCGGTTTCGGCGAAGCCCACGACTTGGCCATTGACCAGATCTTCGAGAGCTGGGACCAGGTTGTCCCTGATGGTCTTGTTGTCCTCGACGAGGAACGTGATGAGGGCCATGCCGTGGTTTCGCTTTGAGAACCAATAGCGTAGCGTGCCGAATGCGTCCGCAGCGTAGGAGAAGGGATAAGGAGCGTCCCGTTCGTCTCGGAAAGACCGTGGAGACGATCAGTCCGAAGCGCCGGAACGGATCCTTGCCTTGAGTTTCTCGGCCTCTGCTTCGCTTTCGTCGCGCTGGGCCGTGATCTCGAGACGCTTCTCGATTTCCTCGCTCAAGGCGGCGTTCACTTCGGCCAGCGTTTCGGCCGACTTGGCCAGCTTTTCTTCGAGCTGGTTGGTGTGCTCGATGGCCTGGGCCACTTCACCCACCTGAATGTCTTCGGGCAATTCCTGTTCGAGAACCGTGTTCACGACCGCCAGGTTGTCCGACGCCCGCTGCACATCGGCGGCGACCGCTTCGGTCTTCTCCAATGTCTGTTCGAGCGACGTGTCGCCGCGCGGGGCGGCTTGTGGTTGTCCGGCCATCCGGGCTCCTTCTGCAGGCGTGAAAGTAAGACTTTGGATCGTACCGCCAGTTGAGGCCGGTGGGCACCCAGGCTTGCGTTGCAAGGGCGCAACGAGGCAATAAAAAAACCCAGGATGCTGGAAGGCACCCTGGGCTCTTATTCTGACTCTCATGCCCGCGAACGGTTGCGAACAATCAATTCTCTGGCGGAGCAGGCGGGATTCGAACCCGCGGAGGGCTATTAACCCTCACACGCTTTCCAGGCGTGCGACTTAAACCGCTCATCCACCGCTCCTGAGCCTTCGATTGTAGCAGTCGCTCAGGCCGGATTTTGCGGCTTGCCGGCCTGGACCATGCGCATAGCCGAGGCAATGAGCGCGGCGGTTTCGGTCATGTTGCTGGGCACGATCAGCGTAGTCTTGGAGTCGGCCGCGACCTTGCCGTAGGCATCGACCGCGCGTTCGGCCACCTTGAGCTGCACCGCCTGTTCGCCGCCCGGCTGGCGGATGGCTGCCGCCACGCGCTCGATGGCGTCGGCCGTGGCAGTGGCCACGGCCGTGATGGCGGCCGCCTCGCCCTGGGCATTGTTGATCTGGGCCTGCTTCTCGCCCTCGGAGCGAGCGATGAAGGCTTCGCGCTCGCCGGTGGCGATGTTGATCTGCTCCTGGCGCCGGCCTTCGGAGGCGGCGATCAGCGCGCGCTTGCCGCGCTCGGCGGTGATCTGGGCCTGCATGGCCAGCAAGATTTCCTTGGGCGGGGTCAGATCCTTGATTTCGTAGCGCAGCACCTTCACGCCCCAGTTGAGCGCCGCCTCGTCGATGGCCGCCACCACTTGCGCGTTGATGACGTCGCGCTCCTCGAAGGTCTTGTCGAGTTCGAGCTTGCCGATCACGCTGCGCAGCGACGTTTGCGCCAGCTGCGTCACGGCCACGATGTAGTTCGACGAGCCGTAGCTCGCCCGCATCGGGTCAGTCACCTGGAAGTACAGGATGCCGTCGACCTGCAGCTGGGTGTTGTCCCGCGTGATGCAGATCTGGCTCGGCACGTCGAGCGGAATTTCCTTCAGGCTGTGCTTGTACGCGACCTTGTCGATGAAGGGGATCAGGAAGTTGGGACCGGGCGTCATGGTGCTGTGGTACTTGCCCAGCCGCTCGCGCACCCAAGCGTTCTGCTGCGGCACGAACTTGACCGACTGGCTGATGACGATGACCGCAATGATCAAAATGATGATGGGAACCGAAAATTCCATGATGTGTTTCTCCTCTGGGGTTCTGATTAGGTCTTCTCGACCACGAGGCGGCTGCCGATGACCTCGACCACGCGGTGCTCGCCGGTGACGGGCGCATTGCCGGCGCGCGGCACCACTGTCCACTGGGCACCTCTGTAGCGCACGGTGGCCGTGCCGTCGGGGTTCCACGCCTCGATATGAATGAGTTCGCCGATGTCCAGGTTGAGGTCGCGGTTCGACCCCGTGGGCGGCGGAGCCGGGCGCCGGCCGTGCACCACATACCAGGCAATCACGGCACCCACGCCCACCACGGCCGCCACGACCAGTTGCGCAACGGTGCCCGCTCCGACGTGCGCCGCCACCGCGGCCGCTGCGAAGCCCGTGGCCAGCAGCAACAGGTAAACCGTCCCCGAGAGCAGCTCTAGCACGATGGCCGCCCCCGCTATCAGCCACCAGATGGTGGAATTCGCCATGTCTTCTCCTCTTTGATGGACGCCCGACATTCTGAGTCAAAAGGTCACGGAATCCTTCATCCGAATTCCGTACACTTCGCGCCTCATTGCCTGTCCGGGACCCCGCTCATGAAATTTCGCTTCCCCATCGTCATCATCGACGAGGATTTCCGCTCCGAAAACACCTCGGGCCTTGGTATTCGCGCGCTTGCGCAGGCCTTCGAAAGCGAGGGCTTCGAGGTGCTGGGCGTCACGAGCTATGGGGACTTGAGCCAGTTTGCGCAGCAGCAAAGCCGTGCCAGCGCTTTCATCCTGTCGATCGACGACGAGGAGTTCACAGTCGGCCCCGACCTCGATCCGGCCGTGCTGAGCCTGCGCAGCTTCATCGGCGAGGTGCGCCGCAAGAACGCCGACGTGCCGATCTACATCTACGGCGAAACCAAGACCTCGCGCCACATTCCGAACGACATCCTGCGCGAGCTGCACGGCTTCATCCACATGTTCGAGGACACGCCCGAGTTCGTGGCGCGCCACATCATCCGCGAGGCCAAGAGCTACCTGGAGGGCGTGCAGCCGCCGTTCTTCAAGGCGCTGATCGACTACGCCGAAGACGGCTCGTACTCGTGGCACTGCCCGGGTCACTCGGGCGGCGTCGCGTTCCTGAAGAGCCCGGTGGGCCAGATGTTCCACCAGTTCTTTGGCGAGAACATGCTGCGCGCCGACGTCTGCAACGCCGTGGAAGAACTCGGCCAGCTGCTGGACCACACCGGCCCCGTGGCCGCCAGCGAGCGCAACGCCGCGCGCATTTTCAACGCCGACCATTGCTTCTTCGTGACCAACGGCACCAGCACCAGCAACAAGATGGTGTGGCACCACACCGTGGCGCCGGACGACGTGGTGGTGGTCGACCGCAACTGCCACAAGTCGATCCTGCACGCGATCATCATGACCGGCGCGATTCCGGTGTTCATGAAGCCCACGCGCAACCACTTCGGCATCATCGGCCCGATTCCGAAGAGCGAGTTCGAGCAGAGCGCCATCAAGGCCAAGATCAAGGCCAATCCGCTGCTGGCCGACGTGGACCCGAACAAGGTGAAGCCGCGCGTGATGACGCTCACACAGTCGACCTACGACGGCGTGATCTACAACACCGAGACCATCAAGGGCATGCTCGACGGCTACGTCGACACGCTGCATTTCGACGAGGCATGGCTGCCGCATGCGGCCTTCCATCCGTTCTATGGCGCCTACCACGCGATGGGCAAGCGCCGCGTGCGGCCGAAGGAATCACTGGTGTTTGCGACCCAGTCGACCCACAAGCTGCTGGCCGGCATCAGCCAGGCCAGCCACGTGCTGGTGCAGGACTCGCAGAACCGTGCGCTGGACCGCGACCTGTTCAACGAGGCCTACCTGATGCACTCGTCCACCAGCCCGCAGTACGCAATCATCGCGAGCTGCGACGTGGCCGCCGCCATGATGGAGCCGCCCGGCGGCACCGCGCTGGTAGAAGAGAGCATTCTCGAAGCGCTCGACTTCCGCCGCGCCATGCGCAAGGTGGAGGACGAGTTCGGCAAGGACGAGTGGTGGTTCAAGGTCTGGGGCCCCGAGAAGCTCGTCGACGAAGGCATTGGCCGCGCCGAAGACTGGATCATGACGGGCGAGAAGAACGGAAAGCCCAAGAACAAGAAGTCGCCGCGCAACTGGCACGGCTTCGGCGAACTGGCCGACGGCTTCAACATGCTCGACCCGATCAAGTCGACCATCGTGACGCCCGGCCTCGACCTGGAAGGCAACTTTGCCGAGACCGGCATTCCCGCGAGCGTGGTGACCAAGTTTCTCGCCGAGCATGGCGTGATCGTGGAGAAGACCGGGCTCTACAGCTTTTTCATCATGTTCACCATCGGCATCACCAAGGGCCGCTGGAACACGCTGCTCACGGCGTTGCAGCAGTTCAAGGACGACTACGCGCGCAACCAGCCGATGTGGCGCATCCTGCCCGAGTTCTGCCAGCAGCACCCCGGCTATGAGCGCCTGGGCCTGCGCGACCTGTGCCAGCACATCCACCAGCTGTATGCGCGCTATGACGTGGCGCGCCTCACCACCGAGATGTACCTGAGCGATCTCACGCCGGCCATGAAGCCGAGCGATGCCTTTGCCCACATCGCGCACCGCAAGACCGAGCGTGTGGAAATCGACGAGCTCGAAGGCCGCATCACCACCAGCCTGATCACGCCGTATCCGCCGGGTATTCCTCTCTTGATTCCGGGCGAGGTGTTCAACAAGAAGATCGTCGACTACCTCAGGTTTTCGCGCGAGTTCAATCTGCAGTGCCCAGGCTTCGAGACCGACATCCATGGGCTTGTGGCGCGCATCGACGAAACGGGCAAGAAGCGCTACTACGCCGATTGCGTCGCCGCACCGAAGAAATAAAAGACGGGGCAGCGCGCAGATAGCGCGCTGCGATTCAGGAAGGCAGGTCGAGCCGCACCCGCACGAAGCGGGCAAACCTCGGCAGACCGCCCGGGTTGGTGCCGTTGAAGCGGTAGGTCACCCAGCTTCCGATGGCGGGCGGCGTCTCCCGCTCGGCGTCGGTGAGGCCGCTGCCGAGTTTGAAGCGCTTGCCGTCGGGCGTTTCGACCAGCAATGCACCGAGCCTGCCGCCGTGCCGGCCTTTGCCCGGAACGTGCCCGACCACCCGGGCCTCGGCGTCGTCGTGCAGCTTGACCTTGAGCAGGTCGCTGTTGCGCTCGGGGCGATAGAGCGATGCGCCCCGGTGCAGCATCAGGCCTTCGCCGCCCATCTTCACGGTCTTGTCGAGCAGCGCATGCAATTCGACATGGGTGGTGGCGCGCTCCTGGGGCACGGGCACGATCCACGGCGCGTCGGTGATGGGCAGCAGCTTGCGCAGCGCGGCGAGCCGTGAGGTGAAATCGCCGCCGTGGCTCGGCATATCGAAAACCATGAACCGCATGCTGTGCCAGGCTGTGTCGTTCGGCGTCTGGCTGCGCACGGTGGAAACGGCAAGCGCAAACTGGCCTCGGCCGGCCCACAACTCGCCATCGAGCGGCTGCTTGGGCAACTTTGCCGTGAACCAGGCGGGCGCCACCACGGGCTCGCCGCCACGCGTCCAGAGCTGCTGGCCGTCCCAGTAACCGCGCACCCCATCGTATTTTTCGCTGACCCAGTAGTCCGCCAGCGGCATGCCTGGGCGGTAGACCTCGGCCAGCATCAGTGCCGGCGCGGCCTCGCGCGCGGCGGCCACCCGGGCCGCCAGTGCACCGAGCCCGGCAAGCAGGAGGGAACGTCGGGTCAGCAAGACGCCGCTGCCAATCGATGAAGACGTAATGCTTTGGGGAAGATAAGGGGGCGAGCCCTTATTCGCCCATACCAGCAACGACGTTGCTGAAGCCTCCGTCCACGTAGGTGATCTCGGCGCTGACGCCGCTGGCGAGGTCGCTCAACAGAAAGGCGGCCACGTTGCCGACTTCCTCGATCGTCACGTTCCGGCGAATCGGCGAGGCCTCGGCCACCGCGGACAGCATCTTGCCGAAACCCTTGATGCCGCTGGCTGCCAGCGTCTTGATGGGGCCGGCGCTGATGCCGTTGACACGCATGCCCTTGGGGCCGAGCGATGCCGCGGTGTAGCGCACCGAAGCCTCGAGCGAGGCCTTGGCCAGACCCATGGTGTTGTAGTTGGGCAGTGCGCGTTCGGCGCCCAGGTAGGTCAGCGTCAGCAGCGCGGCCTTGTCGTTGAGGTAGGGCAGGGCGGCCTTTGCCATGGCGGGAAAGCTGTAGGCGCTGATGTCGTGCGCAATCTTGAAGCCCTCGCGCGACAGCCCTTCGAGGAAGTCGCCGGAGATCGCTTCTCGCGGCGCGAAACCGATGCTGTGCACGAAGCCGTCGAACTTGGGCCAGGTCTGCGCCAGATCGGCAAAGAGCTTGTCGATCTGCGCGTCGTCGCCCACGTCGCAGTCAAAAATAAGCTTGGAGCCGAAGTCCGCGGCGAATTCGGTGATACGGTCCTTGAATCGCTCGCCGACGTAGCTGAAAGCAAGCTCGGCGCCTTGTTCGTGACACGCCTTGGCAATGCCGTAGGCAATGGAGCGATTGCTCAACACGCCGGTGATCAACAGTTTTTTGCCGGAAAGAAAGCCCATGAAGTTGCCTCGTGAAAATCTTGGGCAGAATTCTCGCATGCGGGCTTGGCTGCTTTTTCTCCTGATGCTCTGGGCGGCTCCCTCATGGGCCGCCCATGCCTATGCGCAGTTCGGCGATGTCAAGTATCCGCCCGGCTTCACGCATTTCAGCTATGTGAATCCGAACGCGCCCAAGGGCGGAGAGATCCGCATGGTCCCGCCGACTCGGCCGACCAACTTCGACAAGTTCAACCCGTTCACCCTGAAGGGCACGGCGCCCTACGGGCTGGGCGTGCTGGTGTTCGAAACCCTGCTCGCAGGCAATTCGGAGGAGCCGACCACAGCCTATGGCCTGCTGGCGGAGGACGTCGAGGTGCCAGCCGACAAGCTTTCCGCCACCTTCCGGCTCAATCCCAAGGCGCGCTTCAACGACGGCTCGCCGGTGCTGGCTGCCGACGTGGTGTATTCCTTCGAAACGCTCAACAGCAAGCTGGCAGCGCCCCAGTTCCGAACGATCTATGCCGAGGTGAAGGGCGTGCGCGCACTCGACGAACGCACGGTGCGCTTCGAGTTTGCAAGGCCCAATCCCGAGCTGCCTTTGGTGGTCGGCGGCATGGCGGTGTTCAGCCGCGCCTGGGGCGGCGGCAAGGCTTTCGACCAGATCATCAGCGAGGTGCCAATTGCCTCGGGCCCCTACAAGCCCGCGAGCGCGCGGCTGGGCCGCGACATCACCTATGTGCGCGACCCCCGCTATTGGGGCGCCGAGCTGCCGGCGCGCCGGGGGCAATTCAATTTCGACCGGATCTCGTTCAAAAACTACCTGGACGACACCTCCCGCTTCGAGGGGCTCAAGGCGGGTGAATTCGACTTCATGCGCGAATTCACTTCTCGCAACTGGGCGCGCCAATACAAGGGCAAGCAGTTCGAGAGCGGCGAGCTCGTCAAGCGCGCCTTCGAAACCCGAAATCCCGGCGATTTCCAGGGCTACGTATTCAACCTTCGCAAGGACAAATTCAAGGACGTGCGAGTGCGGCAGGCCATCGGGCTGGCAATGGATTTCGAATGGCTCAACCGCCAGCTGTTCTACGGGCTCTACACGCGCGTGCAGGGTTATTTCCCCAACAGCGAGTTTCACGCCGAAGGCTTGCCAAAACCCGACGAGCTGGCGCTGCTCGAACCGCTGCGCGACAAGCTGCGCCCCGAAGTCTTCGGACCGGCCGTAATCTCGCCCAGCACCGCGCCGCCAGGAAGCCTGCGCGAGAACCTGCGCCGCGCAAGGGCGCTGCTGGCCGAGGCGGGCTGGACCTACCGCGATGGCGCGCTGCGCAACGCCAAGAACGAGCCATTCACCATCGAGTTCCTGAACGACCAGCCCTCGCTCATCCGGGTTGCCACACCGTTCCAGAGCGCGCTGCAGAAGCTTGGCATCGAGATGCGCTTTCGCACCGTCGACTTCTCGCTGTCGCAGCAGCGCATGGACAATTTCGACTTCGAAATGACCAGCCTGCGCTTGTCGGGCAGTACCGCGCCGGGAGGCGAGTTGCTCGACTTCTTCGGGTCCAAGGCGGCCGAGACCCATGGCTCCTCCAACATCTGGGGCATTGCCGATCCGGCCGTCGACGCGCTGGTGCAGAAGGTGCTCAGTGCCACAACTAGGTCCGAACTGCGCACCGCGGTGCGCGCGCTCGATCGCGTGCTGTCGCACGGCTACTACTCGATCCCGCAGTACTACGGGAGCGCCTTCTTGGTCGGCTACCGGCCGCGGCCTGTCGTACTGCCCGATGTCGTTCCCCCGTACTACCAGGCCGACGCTTGGGCGATGACCACCTGGTGGGCGTCGCCCACGAACAAATAGAGAATCGCGCACGCCATGGCCAGCTACATCCTCAAACGCCTGCTTCTGATGGTGCCCACGCTGCTCGGCGTGCTGCTGCTGACCTTCGTGGTCATCCAGTTCGTGCCGGGCGGGCCTGTCGAGCAGATGGTGTCCCAGCTGCAGGGCCGCGACTCTGGTGGGGAGCGCGCTGCGAGCAGCGGGGCCGGCTATCGCGGACGGCAGGGGCTGGCGCCGGAACGCATTGCCGAGATCAAGGCGCTCTATGGTTTCGACAAGCCGGCGCACGAGCGCTTCTGGCAAATGCTCAAGTCGTTTGCGAAGCTCGACTTGGGCCAGAGCTTCTACCAGCGCAAGGCGGTGTGGGACCTGGTCAAGGAAAAGCTGCCGGTGTCGATCAGCCTGGGCCTGTGGACCTTCTTCATCAGCTACCTGATCGCGGTGCCGCTCGGCGTGGCGAAGGCGGTGCGGGCGGGTTCGCGTTTCGACTTCGTGACCACGCTCATCGTGCTGATCGGCTATGCGATACCCGGCTTCGTGCTGGGCGTGGCGCTGCTCGTGATCTTCGGCGGGCAGCTGCAGTGGTTTCCGCTGCGCGGACTGACTTCGCCCAACTGGGAAACGCTCGGATGGGGCGCGAAGATCGTCGACTATCTTTGGCACATTGCGCTGCCCGTGACCGCGATGGTGCTCGGCAGCTTTGCCGTGACGGCCATGCTCACGAAGAATTCCTTCCTGGAGGAAATTCGAAAGCAATACGTATTGACCGCGCGCGCCAAGGGGCTGGCCGAGCGGCAAGTGCTCTGGAAGCACGTCTTCCGCAATGCCCTGATCCCGATCATCACGGGATTTCCGGCGGCCTTCATCGGCGCGTTCTTCACAGGGTCGCTGCTGATCGAGACGCTGTTCTCGCTCGACGGGCTGGGCCTCTTGAGCTACGAAAGCGTGATCCGGCGCGACTATCCCGTGGTGCTGGGCACGCTGTACCTGTTCACGCTGATCGGCCTCTTGACCAAGCTCATTTCCGACCTCTGCTACGTCTGGGTCGACCCGAGGGTGAAATTTGACTGACGCGCTGCCCGTTTCATTGAGCCCGGCGCGCCGCGCCTGGCGCCGCTTTCGCCGGAATCCACTCGGGTTCTGGAGCCTCGTAGTCTTTACGGTGCTCGTCGTCCTCAGCCTTTTTGCGGAAGTGCTGTCCACGGACAAGCCGCTCGTGGTGCGTTACGAGGGGCACACCTACTTCCCCGTGCTGCGCGACTATCCCGAAAAGACCTTCGGCGGAGACTTCGAGACACCGGCCGACTACCTCGATCCGTTCATCCGCGAGCGGATCACGGGGGCGGGGAACTGGGCAATTTATGCACCGAACACCTACGGCCCGCAAACCCTCAACTACTTTGCCAAGTTGCCGAATCCGTCGGCCCCATCGCGCGACAACTTTTTTGGCACGGACGATCGCGGCCGCGATTTGCTGGCGCAACTGATCTACGGCTTTCGCGTGAGCGTGCTGTTTGCACTGGCGCTCACGGTGATCGGCGTGGTGCTGGGCATCGTGACGGGGGCAGTGCAGGGCTTTTTTGGCGGCAAGACTGACCTCGCATTCCAGCGCTTCATCGAGATCTGGAGTTCCATGCCCGAGCTCTACCTGCTGATCATCTTCAGCGCGATCTTCTCGCCCAGCGTGGCGCTGCTGCTCATCCTTTTGAGCCTGTTCGGATGGATGGGCCTGTCGGACTACGTGCGCGCCGAGTTCCTGCGCAACCGCCAGATGGACTACGTGCGCGCCGCGCGAGCGCTCGGCGTCGGCAACTTGCAGATCATGTGGCGCCACATCCTTCCCAACAGCATGGTGCCGGTCGTCACCTTCTTGCCGTTCCGAATGAGCGCGGCCATCCTGGCGTTGACGTCGCTCGACTTCCTGGGCCTCGGCGTGCCGCCGGGTACGCCGTCGCTTGGCGAGCTGCTCAGTCAGGGCAAGGCGAACATCGATGCCTGGTGGATTTCGTTGTCCACCTTCGGCGTGCTGGTCGTGACGCTGATGCTCCTGACGTTCATGGGCGACGCTCTGCGCGATGCGCTCGATCCGCGGAAGGCCGACAAGTGAGCGCAATGACGACCCCTCATCAGCCGCTGCTCGACGTCAAGGGCCTGCGCGTCGCGTTCGGCGGCAAGGAAGTGGTGCATGGCATCGACTTCCGCATTGCCGCCGGCGAGAAGCTCGCGCTGGTGGGCGAGTCGGGCTCGGGCAAGACCGTCACGGCGTTGGCGCTGCTGCGCCTGGCGCAGAACGCCGACATCGCCGGCGTCGCGAAGCTGTTCGACGCCCAGGCGGCTTCGAATGGCCGCGATCTGCTGTCGATTCCGGAGCGGGAGCTGCGTGGCATCCGCGGCAAGGAGATCGCGATGATCTTCCAGGAGCCGATGACCGCGCTCAACGCGCTCTACACGGTGGGCGACCAGATTGCCGAGGTGCTCGAGCTGCACGAGGGGCTCTCGGCACGCGACGCGCAGGCGGCCGCGGTGCAGTTGCTTGCCGACACCGGCATTCCTGAGCCCGAGCGGCGGGCGAGGGCGTTCCCGCACCAACTCTCGGGTGGGCAGCGACAGCGCGCCATGATCGCCATGGCGCTCGCCTGCAAGCCCCGCCTGCTTCTGGCGGACGAGCCGACCACAGCGCTCGACGTGACCGTGCGCGCGCAGATCCTCGATCTGCTCGCCGATCTGCAGCGCAAGCATGGCATGGCCGTGCTGCTGATCACCCACGACCTGAACCTGGTGCGCCGGTTCGCGGACCGCGTCGCGGTGATGGAAGACGGGCACATCGTCGAGCAGGGCGATGTGGCCACGGTGTTCGAAGCGCCGCAGCATGCCTACACCCGCAAGTTGATCGACAGCCACCCGGAGCGCAACGTCAGTGCCGTAGCTGCAGGCAGCGATGCACGGCCGGTGCTCGAAGCCACGGGCCTGAGCGTGAGCTACCCGGTGCCACGGCCCGGCGTGGCCGGCTGGTTCCGCAAGGGCGAATTCATCGCGGTGCAGAACGCTGATTTCCGCATCGCACCTGGTGAAACGCTGGGCGTGGTCGGGGAATCCGGGTCAGGCAAGTCGACGCTGGCGCTGGCCGCTCTCGGGCTGCTGAAGTATCGCGGCGCGCTCAAAGTCGATGGCAAGGGCTGGGCGGTCGACCGAGGGTCCGATCTGGCCTTGCGCCGAGTCATGCAGGTGGTTTTCCAAGATCCGTTTTCTTCGCTTTCGCCGCGCATGACGGTCGAGCAGATCGTGGGCGAGGGGCTTCGCGTGCATGCGCCCGAGCTCGGCACCGAGCAGCGCCGTGCACGGGCCCTGGCGGCGCTGGCCGATGTGGGGTTGAGCGAGGCGCAGTTCCCGTCGCTGCTCGACCGCTACCCGCACGAGTTTTCGGGCGGGCAGCGCCAGCGCCTTGCGATTGCGCGCGCGCTCATCGTCGATCCGCAACTGCTGGTGCTCGACGAGCCCACGAGTGCGCTCGACGTGACGATCCAGAAGCAGGTGTTGGGCCTGCTGCAACGCCTTCAGCGTGAGCGCGGCCTGAGCTATTTGCTCATCACCCACGACGTCGAAGTGATACGGGCCATGGCGCACCACGTCATCGTGATGAAGGATGGCAACATCCTCGAATCCGGCCTTGTCGAGCGCGTGCTCGACGCGCCCGAGCACCCCTACACAAAGACGCTGGTGGCTGCTGCGCTGCTGGAATAGAACAACGGGATTCAGAACAATGTCGGGAATTGGACAAGGCCGTCGCGGGGCTTGGCGCGCGGCGCTGGCCTGCATGGTCACTTTGGCAGTGGCAATGGGGCTGGGGCGTTTCGCTTTCACACCCATGTTGCCGATCATGTTGCATGAGGGAAAGCTCCAGCTCGAGGCAGGCGGCGTGCTGGCGTCGCTCAACTACCTGGGCTATTTCCTGGGCGCGGTCAGCTGCGCGGCCATCGGCATCAAGGCCAAGACCATGGTGCGCGGCGGGCTGGCCGCAACGGCCGTGCTGCTGGTCGGCATGGGCGTGCTCCACAGCTTCACCAGTTGGGGTGTTCTGCGCGCGGCAGCCGGCGTAATGAGCGCGTGGGTATTCGTCTTTGCGTCCGGCTGGGGGTTGCGCCGGTTGGCCGAAACCAATTCCCCGGCACTGGCCGGCGTGATCTACACGGGGCCTGGCATCGGCATCGCCATGACTGGCTTGCTCGGCGGTGCCCTAGGCCGCTGGGGTTCGGAAGTGGGTTGGATTGGCCTCGGCATGCTGGCGGTGGTGCTGGTGGCGGCGATCTGGCGGGTGTTCGACGATGGCGAACTGCCCGCGGCTGGCGCGTCTACAACCGCACCGGTGGGCACGGCCGGGATGCCCACATCGGCCTCGACGCGAAGCGACGCGGCATGGCTGGTCGCGCTCTATGGCCTGGCCGGCTTCGGTTACATCATCACGGCGACCTTCCTGCCCGTGATTGCCCGGCAGGCTCTTCCGGGCTCGCCCTGGCCCGACTTCTTCTGGCCGCTTTTCGGGCTGGCGATCATTCCTGGCGCGCTGATCGGCGCCCGCGCGCCCCTCCATTGGGACAACCGGCTGCTGCTGGCGGCGGCCTACGCGTTGCAGGCGCTGGGTGTATTGCTGTCGGTGGCATGGCCCACGATTGCCGGTTTTGCGCTTGGCAGCCTGCTGCTCGGCATGCCGTTCACGGCCATCACTCTTTTTGCAATGCGGGATGCGCGCCGGCTGCGGGGCAATGCCGCTGCCGGGCTGATCGGCTACGCCACGGCGTCCTACGGCGTCGGGCAGATCATTGGCCCGCTCTTTGCCGCGCCGCTGGCCCAGCGAACCGGCTCTTTCCAATTGCCGTTGCTGGTGGCGGCCGCGGCCTTGGCGCTGGGGGCCGTGCTGTTCGTGGTGGTGTGGTCGAAATCTCGCCGCATAACAGGCAACTGAGCGTCAATGCCCCTTCATTTCTCACACGAATAGCATATAATTCGAGGCTCACGACCAAACGGGCGGGTACCAACCGCCCGTTTTTTTTGGTCTATGCATTCTCGATGCGTGGCACCCGTGGCGGGCGGGTGGCGCGCATAACCATTTTTACAAGGCATTTTCAAACACGTGGCATTGCAGCAGACAGTGGAACAAACCGTGGCCGGACTCGGCTACGACCTGGTCGAGATCGAAAGATCGGCCGGGGGATTGCTGCGCGTCACGATTGATTTGCCCTGGACAGCCCCCACCTCGGAAGCTGTGGCTGCAGGTATTCCCGAGCCTTTCGTGACCGTCGAGGATTGCGAAAAGGTCACGCGGCAATTGCAGTTCGCGCTCGAGGTCGATGGTGTCGATTACAAGCGGCTCGAGGTTTCCTCGCCGGGTATTGACCGTCCGCTTCGCAATGAGCAGGATTTCGAGCGTTTCGTCGGCGAGGTGATCGACATCACGCTCAAGGCGCCCATGGGTGCCGCGGCGGCGGGGCAGGTGTCTGCCAACCGCAAGAAGTTTCGCGGCACGCTGGAGCGTGCTGAAAAGGCGCAAGGGGCTGACGGAGCCCCGGGCTGGCAAATCGTCTGGAGCGATGCGCCCGAGCCCAAACCGGGACAAAAAGTGAGCAAGAAGCGCGCGCCTGCAAAGTTGCAGGCGCTCGGCTTCGTGCTGGACGAGCTGCGCGATGCGCGGCTCGCGCCAATTGTGGATTTCAAGGGCCGCAGGGCCAAAACCCAACCGGGTTTTTCGGATATTGACGACGGAACGAATGTTCCGGACTGAACAGAGGAGTGGTGGCATGAATCGCGAAATGTTGATGTTGGTGGATGCGATCTCGCGAGAGAAGAACGTCGAGCGCGACGTGGTCTTCGGCGCGGTCGAATCCGCACTGGCGCAAGCCACCAAGAAGCTCTATGCGGGCGAAGTGGACATCCGCGTGGCCGTGGACCGCGACAGCGGCGACTACGAAACCTTCCGCCGCTGGCACGTCGTTCCGGACGAGGCCGGCCTGCAGCTGCCCGACCAGGAAATCCTCCTGTTCGAAGCCAAGGAAGAAATGCCCGACATCGAGGTCGACGAGTACATCGAGGAATCGGTGGACTCGGTGCCGATCGGCCGCATCGGCGCCATGGCCGCCAAGCAGGTGATCCTGCAGAAGATCCGCGACGCTGAGCGCGAAATGCTGCTGAACGACTTCATGTCGCGCGGCGACAAGATCTTCGTGGGCACCGTCAAGCGCCTGGACAAGGGCGACATCATTGTGGAGGCCGGCCGCGTCGAAGGGCGCCTGCGCCGCAGCGAAATGATCGCCAAGGAAAACCTGCGCAACGGCGACCGCGTGCGGGCCATGATCATGGAGGTCGACCTGACGCTGCGCGGCGCGCCGATCATCCTCTCGCGCTCGGCCCCCGAGTTCATGATCGAGCTGTTCCGCCAGGAAGTACCCGAGATCGAACAAGGCCTGCTCGAAATCAAGAGCTGCGCCCGTGACCCCGGTTCGCGCGCCAAGATCGCCGTGCTCTCGCACGACAAGCGTGTCGACCCGATCGGCACCTGCGTCGGCGTGCGCGGCACCCGTGTCAATGCCGTGACCAACGAGCTCGCCGGCGAGCGTGTGGACATCGTGCTGTGGAGCGAAGATCCGGCGCAGTTCGTGATCGGCGCCCTGGCTCCGGCCAATGTGTCTTCCATCGTTGTCGATGAAGAAAAGCACGCCATGGACGTGGTGGTCGACGAGGAAAACCTCGCCATCGCCATCGGCCGCGGCGGCCAGAACGTGAGGCTCGCCTCCGATCTGACCGGCTGGAAGATCAACATCATGGACGCCAACGAATCTGCCCAGAAGCAGGCCGTCGAAACCGACGCCAGCCGCAAGCTGTTCATGGAAAAGCTCGACGTCGACGAGGAAATCGCCGACATCCTGATCTCCGAGGGCTTCAACAGCCTCGAGGAAGTGGCCTATGTGCCGATCTCCGAAATGCTGGAGATCGAAGCTTTCGATGAAGACACCATCAATGAGCTGCGCACGCGCGCCAAGGATGCGCTGCTGACCATGGAAATCGCCAAGGAAGAGGGCGTCGAGACCGTCTCGCAGAATCTGCGCGACCTCGAAGGCCTCGACCCCGAGCTGATTCCAAAGCTGGCCGAGGCGGGTGTGCACACCCGCGACGACCTCGCCGACCTCGCGGTCGATGAACTCACCGAGATCACCGGCCACAGCGCCGATGACGCCAAAGCCCTCATCTTGAAAGCCCGCGAACATTGGTTCGCCGGCCAAGAGTGATGGTCATGGAGGCACGAAACCAATATGTCCAGTACCACTGTCGCCGAGTTCGCGAACGAGCTCAAGAAGACTCCCGAAACCTTGCTTGACCAGCTCAAGAGCGCAGGCGTGCCCAAAGCGGCACCCACCGATGCACTCACCGAGGCTGACAAGCAGCGCCTGCTCGGCTTTCTCAAAGCCAGCCACGGCACCGCCGAGCCCGAGCGCAAGAAGATCACGCTGACGAAAAAGTCGACCAGCGAGATCAAGCAGGCCGATGCCACCGGCCGCGCCCGCACCATCCAGGTCGAGGTGCGCAAGAAGCGCACCTTCATCCAGCGCGACGACGGCCACCCGGCCGTGCCCGAAGCACAACAACCGGTGGCCGAAGCGCCCGCGGCTCCCGCCGCACCGCGCGTCGACGAAGCTGAACTGGCCCGCCGCGAGGAAGAAGCGCGCCGCCAGGCCGAACTGATCCGCCGCCAGGAAGAAGAACTGGTCGAGAAGCGCCGCCTGCGCGAAGAAGCCGAAGCGCGCGAACGCGAGCAGGCCGAAAAGGCCGAGCGCGCCGAACAGGCAGAGCAGGAAGCCGCACGCATCGCCGCCGAGAAGAAGGCCGCTGCCGAAGCCGCTGCCGCGCCCGCCAAGGAAGCGGCCAAGCCGGTAGCAGCACCTGCGGCCGCCGCAGCCGCTGCCGCCGAGCAGCAAGCCGCAGACACCAAGCTGGCCGCCCAGACCGCCGCCACGCAAGCCAAGGAAGACGCGAAGGCCAAGGCCGCCGCCGAATCGAAGGCCCGTGCCGACGAAGAAGCCGCCCGCGCGAAGGACCTCGACGAGCGCCGCCGCAAGGCACTCGCCGAAGCCGAAGCCATTCGCGCCATGATGAATGCACCGGCCCGCGTGCTGGTGCCGCACAAGGCGCCCGAGAAGCCGCAGCCCGAAAAAGCCGCGGTCAAGGGAACGCTACACAAGCCAGCCACCCCGGCCGCGCGCCCCGGCGCGCCAGCCGCACCGGGTGCAGCCGCAGCCCCTGGCGCTGCGGGTGCCGGCAAGGAAGTCAAGTCGGCCAAGCTCTCATCGAGCTGGGCTGGCGATCCGGCCAAGAAGAAAGAAATCAAGACCCGCGGCGATGCCAGCGGTGGTGTCGGCCGCGGCAACTGGCGCGGAGGCCCGCGCGGCCGCCGTGGCAGCAACGACCGTGGAGGCCACGAAGAGCATGTGCAGGCCGCACCGGTCGAGGCGCGCATTCTCGAAGTGCACGTGCCCGAAACCATCACGGTGGCCGAGCTCGCCCACAAGATGGCCGTCAAGGCGCAGGAAGTCATCAAGCAGCTCATGAAGCTGGGCCAGATGGCGACCATCAACCAGTCGCTGGACCAGGACACCGCCATGATCCTGGTGGAGGAAATGGGCCACAACGCGGTCGTTGCTGCGCTTGACGACCCCGAAGCCTTCACCGACGAGGACGTGTCGGCGCAAACCGCCGAAGCCCTGCCGCGCGCGCCGGTCGTGACCGTCATGGGTCACGTCGACCACGGCAAGACCTCGCTGCTGGATTACATCCGCCGCGCCAAGGTGGCCGCGGGCGAAGCCGGCGGCATCACGCAGCACATCGGTGCCTACCATGTGCAGACCGAACGCGGCATGGTGTCGTTCCTCGACACCCCGGGTCACGAGGCCTTCACGGCCATGCGTGCCCGCGGTGCGCAGGCCACCGACATCGTCATCCTCGTTGTGGCGGCTGACGACGGGGTCATGCCCCAGACCAAGGAAGCCATCAAGCACGCGAAGGCTGCCGGTGTGCCGATCGTGGTCGCGATCAACAAGATCGACAAGCCCGACGCCAGCCCGGACCGCGTGAAGCAGGAACTGGTGACCGAAGAGGTGGTGCCCGAAGAGTACGGCGGCGACGTGCCGTTCGTGCCGGTGTCCGCCAAGACGGGCCAGGGCATCGACGAGCTGCTCGAGCAGGTGCTGCTGCAGGCCGAAGTGCTGGAACTCAAGGCGCCGGTGGATGCCGCCGCCAAGGGCCTGGTCATTGAGGCCCAACTCGACAAGGGCCGCGGCCCGGTCGCCACCGTGCTGGTGCAGTCCGGCACGCTCAAGACCGGCGACGTGGTGCTGGCGGGTTCGACCTATGGCCGCGTACGCGCCATGCTGGACGAAGACGGCAAGAGCATCAAGACGGCCGGCCCGTCGATCCCGGTGGAAATCCAGGGTCTGACCGAAGTGCCGCAGGCGGGCGACGAGTTCATGGTGATGTCCGACGAGCGCCGTGCGCGCGAAATCGCCACCTACCGTGCCGGCAAGTTCCGCAACACCAAGCTGGCGAAGGCTCAGGCTGCGAACCTGCAGAACATGTTCACCGACCTTTCGGCCGGCGAAGTGCAGACGCTGCGCATCATCATCAAGGCCGACGTGCAGGGCTCGCAGGAAGCGCTGGCCCAGTCGCTGCTCAAGCTGGCGACCGAAGAGGTCAAGGTGCAGATCGTGTACGCCGGCGTGGGCGGCATCAGCGAAAGCGACATCAACCTTGCCATCGCCTCGAAGGCGATCGTGATCGGCTTCAACGTGCGCGCCGATGCCGGTGCGCGCAAGCTGGCCGAAGGCAATGGCGTGCAGCTGAACTACTACAGCATCATTTACGACGCTGTGGACGAGATCAAGGTCGCGATGTCGGGCATGCTGGCACCGGAGCGCCGCGAGGAAATCATCGGTTCGGCCGAAATCCGCACGGTGTTCGTGGCTTCCAAGATCGGTACGGTTGCAGGTTCGTACATCACCTCGGGCTCGGTCAACCGCACGGCGCATTTCCGCCTGCTGCGCGACAACGTGGTGATCTACACCGGCGAAGTCGACTCGATCAAGCGCATGAAGGACGACGTTCGCGAAGTGCGCGAAGGCTTCGAGTGCGGTATCAAGCTCAAGAACTACAACGACATCAAAGAAGGTGATCAGTTGGAATTCTTCGAGATCAAGGAAATCGCCCGGACGCTGTAAGCGTTCGATGCGAGAGAGACCATGCCGAAAAGAAAAGCCGCCGCCCCCAACCGCGCGTTCAAGGTTGCCGACCAGATCCAGCGGGATCTGACGGAGCTGATCGCGCGCGAGTTGAAGGACCCGCGCGTGGGCATGGTCACGATCCAGGCCGTCGAGGTCACGCCCGACTATGCGCATGCGAAGGTCTACTTCAGCATGCTCACGGGCGACGTGACCGAGACCACCGAAGCGCTGAACCAGGCTGCGGGGTTTCTTCGCAACGGCCTGTTCAAGCGCCTCCACATCCACACCGTGCCGACGCTGCACTTCCTGTTCGATCGCACCACCGAGCGTGCGGCCGACATGAATGCGCTCATCGCGCAGGCCGTCGCTTCGCGTTCGAAAGACGACTAGCGATGAATGCGCCACGCACAAGGGTGCAGCGGCGCCCTGTGCATGGGGTGTTGTTGCTCGACAAACCGCTGGGACTCTCCAGCAACCAGGCTTTGCAAAAAGCCAAGTGGTTGCTGCGCGCCGAAAAAGCGGGCCACACCGGCACGCTCGACCCGCTGGCCACCGGCGTGCTGCCGCTGTGCTTCGGCGCGGCCACCAAGTTCAGCCAGCTGCATCTCGATGCCGACAAGACCTACGAGGCTACGGCCCGCCTGGGCATCAAGACCGCCACCGGCGATGCCGAGGGCGAGGTGATCGCCGAGCGTCCGGTGCACGTCACGCCTGAAGACCTGGCCCGCGTCGAGGCGCAATTCACCGGCCCCATCCGGCAAGTGCCGCCGATGCACAGCGCACTCAAGAAAGACGGCAAGGCGCTGTACGAGTACGCCCGCGAAGGCATCGAGATCGAGCGCGCGCCGCGCGACGTGGTCATTCATGCATTGAAGATCACGCAGGCAGCGGCCGAATCGGCGGGCAATGCGATAAAAATAGTGGCTTCCGTGAGCAAGGGAACCTACATTCGCACGCTGGGCGAAGACATCGGCGAGGCACTGGGCTGCGGCGCCCACCTCACGTCGCTGCGCCGTACGGCCACCGGCGGTTTCGGCGTGGTGCAGTGCATCACGCTCGAAGCGCTCGAAGCCATGGGCGAGGAAGAGCGGCTGGCCCAATTGTTGCCTGCCGAATCCCTGGTCGAGGGCCATACCATCGTCACGCTGGGCAGCGAAGATGCGGGGCGCTTTCTGTCCGGCCTGCGCCGCCGCGGCACCTGGCCCGATGCCGACCACGTGGCAGTGTTCGGCGAAGCGCCTCCCGCCTTCCTCGGCACGGCGCATGTCGCTGCCAACGAATTGATACCGGGGCGCTTGCTGAACCCCATCGAAATCCAGCAAATTCTTTTGAACGCACAACAGACCGAAGCGACACCATGAGTACCAAGCAAATCCGCAATATCGCCATCATTGCCCACGTGGACCATGGCAAGACCACGATGGTCGACCAATTGCTGCGCCAGTCGGGCACCTTCGCCGAGCACGAGAAAGTCGTCGACACGGTGATGGACAACAACGCCATTGAAAAGGAACGTGGCATCACGATCCTGGCCAAGAACTGCGCCGTGACCTGGGAAGGCACGCACATCAACATCGTCGACACCCCCGGCCACGCGGACTTCGGCGGTGAAGTGGAACGCGCGCTGTCGATGGTCGACGGCGTGGTGCTGCTGATCGACGCGCAGGAAGGCCCGATGCCGCAGACGCGCTTCGTGACCAAGAAGGCGCTGGCCCTCGGCCTCAAGCCAATCCTGGTCGTGAACAAGGTCGACAAGCCGGGCGCGAACCCCGACAAGGTGGTGAACGCCGCCTTCGACCTGTTCGACAAGCTCGGTGCCACCGACGAACAGCTCGACTTCCCCGTGGTGTATGCCTCTGGCATCAACGGCTGGTCGTCGCTGGAAGAAGGCGCTGCAGGCGAGCAGTGGGGCCCCGACATGTCGGCCCTGTTCAACACCATCTTGAAGCACGTTCCGTCGCAAAAGGGTGACCCGAACGCGCCGCTGCAGCTGCAGATTTCCGCGCTCGACTTCTCGACCTTCGTCGGCCGCATCGGCGTGGGCCGCATCAGCCAGGGCACGCTCCGGCCCATGACCGACGTGCTGGTCATGGAAGGTCCGGACGGCAAGACCGTCAAGGGCCGCGTCAACCAGGTGCTGACCTTCCAAGGCCTGGACCGCGTGCAATCGATTGAAGCCGGCCCCGGCGAAATCGTGCTGATCAACGGCATCACCGACATCGGCATCGGCGTCACCGTGACCGACAAGGACAAGCCCGCGCCGCTGCCCATGCTCAAGGTCGACGAGCCGACCCTGACCATGAACTTCTGCGTGAACACCAGCCCGCTGGCCGGACGCGAAGGCAAGTTCGTCACCAGCCGCCAAATCTGGGACCGCCTGCAGAAGGAACTGCAGCACAACGTTGCGCTGCGCGTGAACGAAACCGACGAAGAAGGCATCTTCGAAGTGATGGGCCGCGGTGAACTGCACCTGACCATCCTCTTGGAAAACATGCGCCGCGAAGGCTACGAAATGGCCGTGTCGAAGCCGCGCGTGGTGTTCCGCACCGTGAACGGCGAGAAGCACGAGCCCATCGAGCTGGTGACGGCCGACATCGAAGAGCAGCACCAGGGCGGCGTGATGCAGGCACTGGGCGAGCGCAAGGGCGAGCTGGTCAACATGGAACCGGACGGCCGCGGCCGTGTTCGCCTCGAGTACCGCATTCCGGCGCGCGGCCTGATCGGCTTCACCAACGAGTTCCTGAACCTGACGCGCGGCTCGGGCCTCATCAGCAACATCTTCGACAGCTACGAGGCGCACAAGGGCGACATCGGCAGCCGCAAGAACGGCGTGCTGATCTCGATGGACGATGGTGAAATCTTCACCTACGCCCTGGGCAAGCTGGACGACCGCGGCCGCATGTTCGTGAAGGCCAACGATCCGGTGTACGAAGGCATGATCGTCGGTATCCACAGCCGCGACAACGACCTCGTGGTGAACGCCACGCGTACGAAGCAGCTGACCAACTTCCGCGTGAGCGGCAAGGAAGATGCGATCAAGATCACGCCCCCGATCGACCTCACGCTGGAATACGGCGTGGAATTCATCGAGGACGACGAGCTGGTCGAAATCACGCCCAAGAGCGTGCGCCTGCGCAAGCGTTTCCTGAAGGAAAGCGACCGCAAGCGCGCCAGCCGCGAAACGGCGAGCTGAGCGCCGACATCGACCGATGCTGCGCCTGACGCACGGAGGAGCCGTGTGGCTGATGGTCGCCGTGACCCTGATGTGGGCCACGGCGGGCGTGGTCACGCGGCACCTCGCACAGGCGCACAGTTTCGAGATCACCTTCTGGCGCAGCCTCTTCACTATGCTGGCGCTGCTGGTGATCTTGCCGCTTTGGCGGGGTCGCGCGGTGTTCTCGCAAATCCGCAGCGGCGGGCGCGAACTCTGGATCTCGGGCGTCTGCTGGACCGTGATGTTCACGGCCTTCATGGTGGCGCTCACGCTGGCCTCGACGGCAAGCGTGCTGGTCACAATGTCGCTCGGGCCCTTGCTTACCGCATTGGCCGCGCGAATCTTCATCGGTCACCGGTTGCCCGCGCGAACCTGGCTTGCCATCGTGGTGGCTGGGTTGGGCATCGCCTGGATGTACGGCACGCAGCTGATGCAGGGCGGCGATACGGCGGGCGGATCGCTGCTCGGAACGCTGGTGGCGCTGTGCGTGCCGCTCGCGGGCGCCACCAACTGGACGGTGGTCCAGCATGCGCAGGCCAAGGGGCGCGACATCGACCTGGTTCCCGCGGTGCTCATTGGCGCCGCGCTCAGCACGCTCGCCACCTTGCCGTTTTCCCTGCCGTTCAAGGCGACCGCGCACGACCTCGGCCTGCTGGCTTTCCTTGGCGTTTTCCAGCTCGCGATTCCGTGCGTGCTTTCAGTGCTTTGCGCCCGGGTGCTGAAGGCGCCCGAGGTCGCGTTGCTTGCGCTGCTCGAAGTGATTTTCGGCATTGCACTGGCGTGGCTCGGCGCGGGCGAAGAACCCGCTGCGAGCGTGCTGACCGGCGGTGCGCTGGTCATCGGCGCGCTGGTGTTCAACGAACTGCTGGCAATGCGCGGACGCCGCGCCACGGTGGCCGATGACGCGCTTCCCAGCGCGCATTAGCGCGCACCAACGCGGCCAGGTAAAGCTCAAAAGAAAAAGGCCCCGACATCTGCCGGGGCCTTTTCGCATTCAAGAGACGCGCAATCAGGGACGCGCGACTTTCCAGGCGCCGTTCAGGACGCCGTCGCCGGTCTTGTCGCCGGGCTTGCTGTCCTTCGTCCAGTAGTAAAGCGGAGCGCCCTTGTAGGCCCACTGCTTCTTGCCGTCTTCGCGCACGATGATGGTGTAGCCGCCCATGGGCTTGGCGGTTTCGGCCACAGGCAGCGGTGGCCAGTTGGCGGCGCACTGGGCGTTGCAGGCGGAGGTGCCCGCACCGGCCGTATCGCGGCCGAAGGTATAGAGCGTCATGCCATTCGGTCCGACGAGTACGCCGTCGGCGGTGCGGGTGGGCGCGTCGGGTGCGCTGGCGGTCTTGTTGGACATGCCGCCGCAGCCGGCGAGCAGTGCCGCCGCGAGGATCGAGGCGCTGAGCAATTTCATGCAGTTTCTCCTTCAGTTGATAAATCGCGAAATCGAGCCAGGTGGTTGGTTGCGCGAGTCGGCAGTTTATGCCGGGCTCAAGACAAATCCCGGTAGGCGAGCGTCGCCAGTTTGAGCAAAACGTCTCGCGGCAGCTTGCCCGCAACGGCATAGCCGAAGCCCTGGTCCACCCAATAGAAACTGGGCACCGGCCCTTCGGAGGCAAAGCGGAACGCTGTTTCGCGAGATGCGGCGGTGCCGGCGGCTGCTCGGCTGTCGAGCGTGCCGATGTAGAGCGTCACGCGTTCGCCCGCCGCGTCCTCGAACATGAACTGGGCGCGCGCGCCGCTTTCTCCGGGCAGCAAACGGCCGCCGACGAGCGTGTAGCCCATCGATGCCAGGTCGGGCACCTTGAGCGGCTTGTCGAGCCGCTTCGATAGCCACTGCACGAGGTGCTGTTGCTCCGTGGCGGCCACTTCGACCGGGTGTCTTTTCTCGGGCGCGTAGACGGCGTGCGCCACCGACGCGTCGTGCACGAACTCGCGCATTGCGGGTGCCTTGGCCAGTTGGGCCGGCGCAGCGCGCTGCATCGACCATTGGGCATTGCCGAGCCATCCTGCGGCAAAGGCGACCAGCACGCTGGCCGCCATGCCGCCCCATCGGATCCATCGGCCTTGCCGAGCGTGCCGCGGCTCGTTGCGATCGAGTGCGCTCATCAAGTGCGCGGGAACGGGTTCGCCGAGCAAGTCGCCATGCAGCCGGCGCAAGGCGTCTCGTTGGCTCCGCCACGCTGCGACCTGCTCGGCTAGGGCCGGGTCGTGTGCCAGGGCGTCTTCGACCTCGGACCGGCGGTCCGGTGCCAGCTGGCCATCGACGAGGGCATGCAGCTCGTCGTCGGTGGGGGGCGGGGCGGGGCGGTTCATGGTTCGGCGAAAGGTTTCACTTGAGGCGGCGCAGGCCGGTGCGGCTCGGCGCGGTGGCGCCATCCATCAACTCGTGCAACCGGGCGCGGGCACGTGACAGGCGCGACATCACGGTGCCAGCGGGTATGCCGAGCACCTTTGCCACCTCGGCATAGGAAAGGTCTTCGAGCGCCACCAGCAGCAGCACGGCACGCTGCTCCTCGGGCAATTGCATCAGGCAGCGCTGCAGGTCGAGGCCGCTGCCGGGGTCCCGGCCCGGATCGACGGCGCCGTGCAGCTCGTGCGCCACGTCGTCCAGCGGCACGACGCTGTGGGGCGATGGCATGCGCCGCCGCTGACTCGCGAAGATGTTGTGCATGACCGTGAACAGCCACGCACGCAAATCGCTGCCCACCCGCCAGAGCCGCCATTTGCCGCAGGCCCTCTCGAGCGTGTCCTGCACCAAGTCGTCGGCTGCCCATGCATCGCCCGTGAGCGCGCGCGCATAGCGGCGCAGGCTCGGAATCTGTTCGGCGATCTGGCGGGCGTCCACGGAGAGGCGGGCCGTGCGTCGCGCTCAGGGCTTGGCGGTTTTCCAGGCGCCGCCGACGCCGTCGCCGGTCTTGTCACCCGGCTTCGAGTCCTTGGCCCAGTAGTAGAGCGGCCAGCCCTTGGCGGCCCACTGTTTCTTGCCGTCGTCGCGCGTGACGATGGTGAAGTCTCCCGCCGGCTTGTCGCTGTCGGTGGCCATGAAGGGCGGCCAGTTGGTCGCGCAGCCGCCGTTGCAGGCCGACTTGCCGCTGCCGGCCGTGTCCTTGTCGAAGGTGTACAGCGTCATGCCGTTCGGCCCGACCAGCGCACCGTCGGCGGCCTTGGGCTGTGCGAACGCGGGAAACGCGAGCAGGCTGCTCAGCAGTGCGGCGGCAAGGCCGGCATAGGAAGCACGAAAAGGCGACATGGGAAGACTCCTGAGTTGGTGCCATCGACGATCCGATGACACCGCACAAACGCCTGCAGCGCGCGTTTTATTCCATGCCGCGCAAAAAAGAACTAGCGGTTGCGGCTCTTCATCGCGCGCTCGACCTCGCGCTTGCCTTCGCGGTCCTTGATGGTGTCGCGCTTGTCGTGCTCGGCCTTGCCCTTGGCCAGCGCAATATCGAGTTTGATCTTGCCGGTCTTCCAATGCAGGTTGAGCGGCACCAGCGTGTAGCCCTTTTGCTCGACCTTGCCAACCAGGCGGCGAATCTCTTCCTTGTGCAGCAGCAGCTTCTTGGTGCGGATGGAGTCGGGGTTGACGTGGGTCGAAGCGCTCTTGAGCGGGTTGATCTGCAGGCCGACGACAAACAGCTCGCCGTCGCGGATCACCACGTAGCCATCGGTCAGCTGGACCTTGCCTTCGCGCAGGGATTTGACTTCCCAGCCTTCGAGGACGATGCCGGCTTCGAAGCGTTCTTCGAAGAAATAGTTGTACGCGGCCTTCTTGTTGTCGGCAATGCGGGAGGAGGTATCTTGTTTCTTGGTGGCCATGGCTCGGAAAGGTGGGGGCGCATGGCTTCAATACAATCCGTCGCGCACGCTGTCCCGATTCTATGAAAACAGTCAACAAGTCCGTCCTCATCTGGTACAGCGCCGAAGAGATGTACGCGCTCGTCACCGATGTGGAGAAGTATCCGCAGTTCCTTCCGTGGTGCGACAAGTCGCGGGTCATCGAGGAAGACGAAGCCGGAATGACCGCCGAAGTGGGCCTGGCTTTCGCGGGCCTTCACCAGAGCTTCACCACCCGCAACACGCACGTGCCGGGGCGCGAAGTGCATCTCAAGCTCGTAGACGGTCCGTTCTCCAACCTCGACGGCCTCTGGAAATTCGCCCCCGTGGGCGAGCCCGGAGAGCGCGCCTGCCGCGTCGAGCTGCACATGAGCTACGGCTTCAGCAACTTCGCGTTGCAGGCCCTGGTGGGGCCGGTGTTCGACACTGTCGCCTCCAGCCTTGTCGAAGCCTTCGTCAAGCGCGCTGAGCAGGTCTACGGCGCGGCCTGATTAGTCAATGATCGAAGTCACGCTGAGCTGCTCGCCCGCGCCGCGCGAGGTGTTCGAGCAGGTCCTGCGGCTCGCACTTGGTGCCACCGTGGACGATGCCGTGAAGGCCAGCGACCTCGCGCAACGCTTTCCGCAGCTGGACTGGCGCCAGGCCATGACGCCCGGCATCTGGGGCAGGGAAGTGGAGTGGAACCAGCCTTTGAAAGACGGTGATCGGGTCGAACTGTGCCGGCCGCTGGCCGTCGATCCCAAGGTGGCGCGCCGCGAGCGCTTCCAGCGCCAGGGCGCGCGCGGCACCGGTCTTTTTGCGAACCGCCGCAAGGGCGGCAAGGCCGGCTACTGAATCGGCCCGCGTGCTGCAGTTACTTGCAGTCGCTTTCGATGACCGACTGAAGGCGCTTCTGCTCCGCCGCACGCGCGGCATCGTCCATGATCTCTCGCTCGCCCTTCGCGTTGACCCTGGCCACGCGAAGGCCGCTGTCGAACGTGGCCTTGCCCTGGCGGGCGCGGTCGCAGTTCTCGGCCTTGATCTTGGCGTTCTTCTCCGCCTCGGCGGCCTGCTTGGCTTTTTCTTCCGCCTGCGCCTTCTTGGTCTTTTCCTCGAGTTCCTTGTCGACGCCCGGCGCCTTGGGCGCTGCCGCGACTTCGCGCGGCTTGGACGCCTCGGGTGCATCGGCCTCCGCAGGGGCCTGCGTCAAGCCGCCGCGCGGTGGGGGCGTACCCGAGCGGCGCAGGATGTTCTTTTCGGGCACATCGGGCGGCGGCGCCTGGTCGCTGAAGACCTTCTTGCCGTTCTTGTCGATCCATTGCCATTGCGCGCTGGCCGAGAGCGGCAGCAGGCAAACACATCCAAGTACGAGCCAATGCGCGAATTTCATGCGGCGAGTTTAGCGTTGCCTTACGTTTGGCAACATGGCCGGTGCGAGCTTTCGAGCAAGGTGAGTTGGAAATTGGCTACGTTCGGCCACTTGGGCAGCCAGATCGAGGCCGGCCGAAGCCCCCTCCGGGGCGGGTAAGTACCGAGCATCGCTACAATCCGTCTTTTGGAGCTTCACCCATGCGCCTTCTCGGCAAAGCGCTCACCTTCGACGACGTGTTGTTGGTGCCAGCGTTCTCCCAGGTCCTGCCCAAGGACACCTCTCTCGCCACCCGTTTTTCCCGCAACATCGCGCTGAATCTGCCGCTGGTCTCCGCCGCGATGGACACGGTGACCGAGGCTCGCCTCGCCATCGCGATCGCGCAGGAAGGCGGCATCGGCATCGTGCACAAGAACTTCACCGCAGCCGAGCAGGCCGCGCAGGTTGCCAAGGTGAAGCGGTATGAGTCGGGCGTACTGCGCGATCCGGTGGTGATCACGCCGACGCACACTGTGCTGCAGGTCATGCAGCTGTCCGACGAACTCGGCATCTCGGGCTTCCCGGTGCTCGACGGCGGCAAGGTGGTCGGCATCGTGACGGGTCGTGACCTGCGTTTTGAAAACCGCTACGACGTGCCGGTGAGCGAGATCATGACGCCGCGCGAAAAGCTCATCACCGTGCCCGACGGCACCACGCTGGCCGAAGCCAAGGCGCTGCTCAACAAGCACAAGCTCGAACGCCTGCTGGTCATCAACAGCGCGTGGGAGCTCAAGGGCCTGATCACCGTCAAGGACATCACCAAGCAGACCAGCTTCCCCAACGCGGCGCGCGACCCAAGCGGTCGCCTGCGCGTGGGCGCGGCGGTAGGAGTGGGCGAGGGCACCGAGGAACGCGTCGAGGCGCTGGTCAAGGCCGGCGTCGATGCGATCGTGGTCGACACCGCGCACGGCCACAGCGCCGGCGTGATCGAGCGCGTGCGCTGGGTCAAGAAGAACTATCCGCAGGTCGACGTGATCGGCGGCAACATTGCCACCGGCGACGCCGCGCGTGCGCTGGCCGATGCCGGCGCGGACGCGGTCAAGGTCGGCATCGGCCCCGGATCGATCTGCACCACGCGCATCGTCGCCGGTGTGGGCGTGCCGCAGATCATGGCCGTGGACAACGTGGCCACCGCGCTGCAGGGCACTGGCATTCCGCTGATCGCTGACGGCGGCATCCGCTATTCGGGCGACATCGCCAAGGCCATTGCCGCAGGCGCCAGCACCGTGATGATGGGCGGCATGTTCGCAGGCACCGAAGAGGCGCCCGGCGAGATCGTGCTGTTCCAGGGCCGCAGCTACAAGAGCTACCGCGGCATGGGCTCCATCGGTGCCATGCAGCAGGGCAGCGCCGACCGCTACTTCCAGGAATCCACCACTGGTAATCCCAACGCCGACAAGCTGGTTCCCGAAGGCATCGAAGGGCGCGTGCCCTACAAGGGCTCGATGGTTTCCATCGTGTACCAGATGTCGGGCGGCTTGCGCGCCAGCATGGGCTACTGCGGCTGCGCGACCATCGAGGACATGAAGAACAAGGCCGAGTTCGTCGAGATCACCACGGCCGGCATCCGCGAGAGCCACGTTCACGACGTGCAGATCACCAAGGAAGCGCCGAACTACCGCGCCGAATAAGTGCTGAGCGAGCCCAATCTGGCCAGACCTTGAAAGTCGGGCCAGATTGGCGTTAGAATTTGGGCCAGATTCAATTTTTCTGGCCCAAATGCAATCCATCGGCATCGCTGAAGCCAAGAACAACTTCTCGGCCCTGATCGACTCGGTCGAAAAGGGCGAGGAGGTTCGCATCACCCGCCACGGCAAGGAAGTCGTGCGCATGCTGCCGGTGCGGCGCAAGCCAGTCATCACCGACGAGCAGATCGAGCGCGAGCTCGGCCAGATTGACGCGCTGCACGCCACCATCCAGCCCGGCCGCCCGGTGCGCGCATTGCTCGACGAAGGGCGTCAATCGTGACAGCCTTCGTCATGGACGCTTCCGTCACCGCCGCCTGGCTGCTGCCAGACCAGGCCAGCGAACACACCCGCAAGCTCTACGCCGCCATCCGCCGCGACGAAGTGGAGCCGCAGGCGCCCAATGCCTGGCAGTGGGAGTGCGCCAACATCCTTGCCAATGGCGTGCGCAGCGGCCGCATTCCGACTTCGGCGGTCGAAGGGTTGTGGAGCGTGCTCGACGCCATCCGCCATCGCGTCGAACTGCACGAACTCGCGCCCGCGCAACACAAGGCCGTCCTGGCCGTGGCCATCGATGCCGGCGTGTCGCTCTACGATGCGGGCTATCTCTGGCTCGCGCGCTCGCTCAATCTCCCGCTCGCCACTTTCGACGAGCAACTCATCCAGGCCGCACCCAAGGCGGGTGTGAAGCTGTTCGACATTTCAACGCTCTGACCGAGTCTTCTCCATGCAACACGACAAGATCCTCATCCTCGATTTCGGCTCGCAAGTCACGCAGCTCATTGCTCGCCGCGTGCGCGAGGCGCATGTGCTCAGCGAGGTGCATCCCTGCGACGTCACCGACGAGTGGGTGCGCGAATACGCGGCCGACGGCCACCTCAAGGGCGTGATTCTTTCGGGCAGCCACGCCAGCGTGTACGAAGAAACCACCGACAAGGCCCCGCAGGCCGTGTTCGACCTGGGCGTGCCCGTGCTCGGCATCTGCTACGGCATGCAGACCATGGCACACCAGCTCGGCGGCAAGGTCGAAGGCGGCCACAAGCGCGAGTTCGGCTTTGCGTCCGTGCGCGCCCACGGCCACACCGCGCTGCTGAAAGACATTGCCGACTTCACCACGCCCGAAGGCCACGGCATGCTCAACGTGTGGATGAGCCATGGCGACAAGGTGACCGAGCTGCCGCCGGGCTTCAAGCTCATGGCCAGCACCGAGAGCTGCCCCATCGCCGGCATGGCCGACGAGGCGCGCCGCTACTACGCGCTCCAGTTCCATCCCGAAGTGACGCACACGGTGCAGGGCAAGGCGATCATCGATCGCTTCGTGCTCGGCATCTGCGAAGCAAAGCCCGACTGGGTCATGCGCGACCACATCGCCGAAGCCGTCGAGAAGATCCGCGAGCAAGTCGGCGACGAGGAAGTCATCCTCGGCCTCTCCGGCGGTGTCGATTCGAGCGTGGCGGCCGCGTTGATTCATCGCGCCATCGGCGACCAGCTGACCTGCGTGTTCGTCGACCACGGCCTCTTGCGGCTGAACGAGGGCGACATGGTTATGGAGATGTTCGAAGGCAAGCTGCATGCGAAGGTCATTCGCGTCGATGCGAGCGACCTGTTCCTCGGCAAGCTCGCTGGCGTGAGCGACCCCGAAGCCAAGCGCAAGATCATCGGCGGCGAGTTCGTCACCGTGTTCAAGCAGGAAGCCGCCAAGCTCAAGGCCGGCGACGGAGGACACAAGGGCGCGACCTTCCTCGCACAGGGAACGATCTACCCCGACGTCATCGAGTCGGGCGGCGCCAAGAGCAAGAAGGCCGTCACCATCAAGAGCCACCACAACGTGGGCGGCCTGCCCGAACAGCTCGGCCTCAAGCTGCTCGAGCCGCTGCGTGACCTGTTCAAGGATGAAGTGCGTGAACTCGGTGTGGCGCTCGGCCTGCCGCCCGAGATGGTGTACCGCCACCCATTCCCCGGCCCGGGCCTGGGCGTGCGCATTCTTGGCGAAGTCAAGAAGGAATACGCCGACCTGCTGCGCCGCGCCGACGCGATCTTCATCGAGGAGCTGCGCAACTTCAAGGATGAATCGGGCAAGACCTGGTACGACCTCACGAGCCAGGCTTTTACCGTGTTCCTCCCCGTGAAGAGCGTGGGCGTGATGGGCGACGGCCGTACTTATGACTACGTCGTCGCTCTGCGCGCCGTGCAGACCAGCGACTTCATGACCGCCGACTGGGCCGAGCTGCCGTATGCACTGCTCAAGAAGGTGTCGGGCCGCATCATCAACGAAGTGCGCGGCATCAACCGAGTGACCTATGACGTGTCGAGCAAGCCGCCGGCGACGATCGAGTGGGAGTGAGTGCTGGAAACGTAGGCGTGACCAGCGGCTGAGAGCGCGCGCTCAGGCCGCCACGACGATCGGAAATCGCGCCTGCAATCCGTCCGGCCCGCGCTCGAATGGCACGGTGACGGCGTCCTTCGCGGCCTGGGGCAGGTTGCGCCAGAGAAAGTCGCGCGCGTTGCCCGGGTCGCCGGCCACATAGAGCTGCGTGGTCAGCAGTTCGCGCGTGCCGAGCTTCACCTTGACGTGGATGTGCGGTGTGCGGCCGCTGTAGGCGACCGGCCGGATGGTGCGAAAGCGCCAGCTGCCGTCCTCGCCCACGGCGACGCGGCCGAAGCCCTGGAAAGCGGCGTCGGCCCGGTCGCCGTCGCCCGGATGGTGGTAGTGGCCGTTTTCGTCGCATTGCCAGATCTCGACCTGCGCGCCGCGCAGCGGCTTGCCGTCCAGGTCGGTCACGGTGCCGTCGACCCAGGCCGGCTGGCCGCGGCGATAGTTCAGCGTGCCGTTGCGCAGCAGGTCGTTGTCGGAATCTTGCGGCAGCCGGACCGGATAGAACGGCCCCTCGGTCTGCGAAGGCGTTGCGAGCCGGGCCGCCGCCGGTTGCGCGCGGGCGCCCAGCCAGAGCGCGGGCGCGGCAACCAGCGCCGCGGCGACGGTGCGCCGGGGAAGGCCGTGTTCTGGTGTGGCGTTCATGGTCCGTCAGAGCCGCGCCGCTGGCGCGAGTTCCGCTCCGACCCGAATGTCAACGTGCCGGACTTTTGAACCTGCTGCGGGCATGTGCCGCCTTGGCCCGGACCACGCAACCGGTTGCATGGTCGTTGATGAGGCCCATGGCCTGCATGAAGGCATACACCGTGGTCGGCCCAACGAACTTCCAGCCGAGCTTCTTCAAGGCCTTGGACAGGGCGATGGACGCTTCGGAGGTCGAAGCGGTCTGCGGTTCACCGAGCTGCGCTGCATCCGGCTCGTGGCGCCAAAAGAATGAAGCCAGCGAGCCGTGGAGGGCGACCAGCTCCTGGGCCCTTGCGGCGTTGTGAATCACCGCCTCGATCTTGCCGCGGTGGCGCACGATGCCCGGGTCCTGCAGCAGGCGTTCGACGTCTCGCGCGGTGAAGCGGGCGATTTTTTCGAAGTCGAAACCGTGGAACGCCGCGCGAAAGTTCTCCCGCTTGGCCAATATGGTGCGCCAGCTCAGGCCGGACTGGAAACCTTCCAGGCAGATCTTCTCGAACAAGCGGCGATCGTCTTTCACCGGGAAGCCCCATTCCGTGTCGTGATAAGCCAGGAATTCAGGAGCGGTTGCGCACCAGCGGCAGCGGGGGTGGCCGTCGGGACCGTCGATCAATGCATTCATGTGTTGTTGTGGCCGGGTACTCTCCGCGCCGTTTCGAAGGCAGCTATCCTATTTGCAGGAGGTGCAGATTTGCAAATGACCGGCCCGCCGCCGCCACCGCGCCAGACCCCTGACACTGCGCTGCCCAGGGAGCACCTGGCCCACTCGGTCTTTTTCGCGATCTTCCCGCAGCGCGACGATGCGAAGCGCATCGCCGCGCAGAGTGCGCGCCTCGGTGAGCAGCATGCGCTGAAAGCAAAGATGACCGGGATGCATCGCCTGCATGTCACGCTGCATCATTTCGGCAGGTTTGCCGCTGTGCCGCCCGAGCTGTTGCAAGCTGCCCTCAGCGCGGCCGCCACCGTGGCACCCCCGTCATTCGACGTCGTGTTCGACGAGGCGTTGCGTTTTGAAAAGAGCAAGGCTTTCGTGCTGTGCGGGCATGAAGGCACTTCCGAACTGGCGGCGTTCAGGCAGCGACTGAGCGAAGCGTTGGCGAAGGCGCGGTTCGCGTGCGAGCCGTCCTTCACACCTCACATGACCCTTGCCTACACCAGCAGCAACATGAAGGCGCATCCCATCGCGCCGATCCGGTGGACCGCCGATTCATTCGCGCTGGTCGACAGCCACGTGGGCAAGCGTGTCTATGAAGTGTTGGGTCGATGGTCGGCTGCACCGGATCCTTCCGCGCTGCTCGTCTGATCGCCTTGCGCAAACTGCGAGGTCCGGCGATCTGTTGCGCATCGGGCGCGCGCGATCTGTATCTGTTCTTCGGAACGCGGCTCGCGACAATGAGGCTTCATCCAACGGAAGCCAAATGACAGCCCTGACCAGAGACCAGATTGCAGACCGTATTGCCGCCGAGCTGGGCCACAGTTTCGAGGGCGAGCTTGTCGCCGGTGGGCACTACGCGCCCGTCGCGCGCGACGGGAATACGCTTTACACCAGCGGCCAGGTGCCACGCGTGGGCACCACGGTGGTCGTAACCGGTCGCGTGGGCGAGCAGGTGTCGCTCGAGAAGGCCCGCGAAGCTGCGCAGATCTGCGCCTTGCGCTGCCTGACTCTGCTGCGGCGCGAGCTCGGCTCGCTCGACGGCATCGAGAAGCTGCTGCGCGTCGGCGTCTTCGTGCAGTGCACGGCCGATTTCACCCAGCAGAGCGAAGTGGCCGATGCGGCATCCGACCTGCTGCACCGCGTGTTCGGCGATGCGGGTGTGCATGTGCGCACCGCGGTAGGCGTCTACGCGCTGCCCAAGAATGCGAGCGTCGAGCTGGAAATGACGGCGCTCGCCAAGCGCTAGCGTTTCGGCAGATCGACGATGTCCCGCGCGAGCGAGGCGATCGTCAGCGGCGCGCAGCCTTCGGCGTTGTTGCTCACGGTGACGTAGGCGTGCTGGCCCGCACGGGTGGTTCCGGAAATCACCTTGGCCAGCGCCGCGCGTGTCTCGGGGTCGGGATCGACGATCTTGTCGAACGGGCCATACAGCTTTTCCGCATCCTCATAGCCAAAGCGGCCATGCCGGCGATGCAGGTTCCAGCGGCACACCAGCGGCCCGGGCCAGAGGGCGCGCAGCATCGGCAGCTGGTCTTCGATGGGCGGCATCTTCGCGTGCAGGCCCATGCAGAAGGTGGCGCCCACGCTGCGCAGCATGTCGGCGAAGGCGGGGCACAGCAATTGCGGGTCGCGCACTTCGACGGCAATCACGGCGTCGGGTGCGACCGGCTTCAGACCGGGCAGCGCTTCGAGCATTTCGCCGATGCGCGCCAGGAGGGCGGGCTGGTCGGCCAGCAGTTGCGACGGAATCGGGCTCAGCTGGAACACCAGCGCGCCGATGCGGTGGCCCAGGCCTTCGAGCGCGGGCCGCACGAACTCCTGGATGGCGATCTCGCTGTTCAGGAACACCGGGTTCACCTGCGTTCCCCGGCCGCTTTCATCGCGCACCGTGGCATCGGTCACCAGGCTCGGCGCCTTCACCACGAAGCGGAAGTCGTCCGGCACCATGGCCGCGTAGCGTGCGTACTGGCTCGCCGTGAGTGCGCGATAGAAGTTGCGATCCAGGCTCACGGTGCGAAAGAGCGGGTGCCGCGCCAATGCGGCGAGGCCGTTCTTCGAGAGTGCGGTTTCGGCGTATTCGCCGTCCCAGACGAGATTGGCCCAGCCGGGATAGCTCCATGAAGAGGTGCCGAGCCGAAGCAGGGGAGGGAGCGTTCCGGCCAGCTCGACCAGTGCCGGATCGACCGGCGCAGCGGCCACGGTGCCGCCGCGTGTTTTCTTGCGCGTCGGCACCTCGGCGGAAGGCTTGGCCTCGACAGGCGGCGGCAAGGGCGGGGGCGCCTCTGCCGGGCGCGGGAGATCGGGAAAGAGGGAGTCCTGCAGTTCAGCCATGTCTGGGCCCGCATTCTCGGCCCACATCGGCCGGGCTCGCAGCGAGAGGCACAATCCGCGCCATGAAACAGTGGTTGCGTGCACAGGGTGGCTGGTGGCTGGCATGGCTCGCCTTGACGGGCGTGGGTGCCGTGTGGCTCGTGCGCGCAGAACTTGCACAGATGCAGCAGGACTTCGGCTCCGACGTGCGCATTGCCCACCGCATCCTGAGCCAACAGGTGGTGCAGTACGACGCGGTGCTGGCCACGGTCGCGCTGCTGGAACCCGGCACCGGCGCCGACCATCCGGAGCAGCGCCTGCCATCGGTCTATCCGTCGATCCTGCGGGTGCAGCGGCGCGCCGGTGACGAACCCTGGCCCGACGAAAAGCACGCCAGCGCCTTGGCCGCCGCAGAAGCGCGTTCGCGCAGCCAGCGCCGCGCCGAATTGGCCGCGCCCGATCTTGCGCGCGGCCGTTATCAGCTCGTGATGGGCGCCACGCCTTTCAGCTACGCGCTGGAGATCGATCTGGCGGGCTCGATCCCGTGGCGCGACTGGCCGATGGACCCGCGGCGCAGTCCGGTGCGGCTGAGCCTGCAGCGCGACGGCCAGCAACTGGTGCTGCAGCCTGGCCAGCCTGGAGACGGCAGTGGCTGGCGCTTCGATCTCACCAAGGCACTGGCATCGCCGAGCCAGCCCTTCGAGCTGGTGGCCGTGCGCCACGTGGGCTGGGGTGAATTGCCTTGGCGCAGCATGGCCGGCTGGGCCGGGGCAGTGGGCTTGCTGCTGGCGGGGCTCTGGGCTGCGCAGCGGCAGCGCATTGCGCGCCGGCGGGCCGAAGAGCTGCTGCGACTTGGCCAGGTGGCTCGGCTCAATGCACTGGGCGAACTTTCGGCCGGCCTCGCGCATGAACTGAACCAGCCACTCACGGCGGTGCTCGCCAATGCCCAGGCCGCGCGCCGCCTGCTCGACGATGATCCACCCGACCTGGCCACGGCACGCGATGCCATGGGGCAGGCGGTCGAGCAGGCGCGCCGGGCGGCCGGCGTGGTCGGCCGGCTGCGCCGCGTCATCGAACGGCCCGAGGCCGAGGGCGAGGTGCGCCCGCTGGTGCTCCAGGAGCTGGTTCGCAGCGCCATGCACCTGCTGGCGCCCGAGTTCGCCAAGCGCTCGGTGTCGGCACAGTTCGACGCCACCGCCCAAGCCCCTGTACGCGTGCAAGCCGATGCGGTGGCGCTCGAGCAGATCGTGCACAACCTGCTGATGAATGCCTTGCAGGCGCTGGAACTCGTGCCCGCGCCGGAGCGGCGGCTGGCGGTCTCGGTCGGCCGCAACGGTCAGGAGGGCGTGCTGACCATCACGGACAACGGCCGCGGCATCTCGCCGGAAGCCTTTCCACGCCTTTTCGAACCCTTCTTCAGCACGCGCGAAGGTGGCCTCGGCCTTGGCCTCAGCCTGAGCGAAACGCTGGCGAGCGGCATGGGCGGCAGCCTGAGCGCTGCCAACGTACCGCCGCATGGCGCGCGCTTCACGCTCGCGCTGCCCCTGGTGGCCCGACCGGCGGAGCATGCGGCATGAACGCTCCGGCCCCTCATGAACCGCAGTCGCCGCTGATTCACCTGATCGACGACGACCAGGCGGTGCGCGAGAGTCTCTCGCTGCTGATCGGCACGGTCGGCCTGCGGGTGCAGGGCTGGGCCGATCCGCAAGCCTTCATCGATGGCTTCGACCGCGCGAGTGTCGGCGCCATCGTGCTCGACGTGCGCATGCCCGGCATTAGCGGCCTCACGGTGCTCGACCGGCTGGTGGCGCAAGGCGTCGACCAGCCGGTGATCATGCTGACCGGCCACGGAACGGTCGAGATGTGCCGCCGCGCCTTCAAGGCCGGCGCGGCGGAGTTTCTCGAGAAGCCGGTGGACGACGAGCAGCTGCTCGAGGCGCTGCAGCACGCCGTGCGCCAGCACGTGCGTTCGCGCGAGCGCTCGCAGGCCGACAACGCCGCGCGCGAGAGGGTCGCGCAGCTGTCGGAGCGCGAGCGAGAGGTGCTGGCCTTCATCGTGCAGGGCCTCACCAACAAGGAGATTGCGCGCACGCTCGCGCTGTCGCCGCGCACGGTGGAAACGCACCGCGCCAACCTGTTCGCCAAGCTCGACTGCGACTCGCTCGCGCAGCTGATCCGGGGCTACGCCGTGCTGGTGGCCGGGGACTCCTGAAACCCGGCGCTCCGTAGTTCTACGGAGCGCCGGGCGTAGCCGTACGAATGGCCTCGGCGGCCGGTGTTTTCTACAGTGGCGCAGCTGCCGGCAACGCGCCGGCGCAATCACCTCGCATCCACTGGAGAAACTAAAAATGCGTTCCACCCTTCGCCTTGGCGGCCTCGCCATCTTGCTTGCCGCATCTGCCGTACAGGCCCAGACGCCCGCTCCCGCGGTGCGCACCGAAAAGAACATGTCGCTCGCGCTGGCCAACCAGATCGCGGCCGAAGCCGTGGCGGCCTGTGCTGCCAACGGCTACAACGTGGCCGCCACCGTGGTCGACCGCGCCGGCACCGTGCGGGCCGTGCAGCGTGCCGACAACGCCGGCCCGCACACGCTGGCATCGAGCGAGCGCAAGGCCTGGACCTCGGCGTCCGCCAAGAACGCGACCCAGGCCATGATGGAAGGTTCGCAAAAGAACCCGGGCGGCGCGAACGTCGTCTACCTGCCGGGCTTTTTGCTGCTGGGCGGCGGCGTGCCGGTGAAGTCGGGCAACGACGTGATCGGCGCCGTGGGCGTGGGCGGTGCACCCGGCGGCAACCTCGACGAACAGTGCGCCAATGCTGCGCTCGAAAAGGTCAAGGGGCTTCTGGGCTGACGATGATGAAGTGCGGTATCTGGTCCGGCATATTGGTGATCGCGCTCGGCATGGGCGCATCGGCCGCCGTATTGGCCCAGGTGCCGCCGCAAGCGGCCGAAGTGCTGGCCTACGAAGGGCTGCACCGGGCCGCCTGGCAGGGCGACCTGCCGAAGGTCAAGGCGCTGATCGCGTCCGGCGCCAACCTCGATGTGCGCGATGCGCGAGGCCGCACGCCCTTGCACGTCGCCACCCATGCCCGGCAGCGCGAGGCGGTGAAGCTGCTCGCCAAGGCCGGTGCAAACCTCGATGCGCTCGAAGACGACCGCTACGACGCGGTGACCATCGCGTCGGTGGCCGACGACCCCAGCACACTCGCGCTCTTGCTGTCGCTCGGCGCCAATCCCGGGCAGGTGACCAGCCGCTACGACGGCACCGCGCTGATCGCCGCGGCGCACCTGGGCCATGACGAGGTGGTCCGCAAGCTGATTGCGGCGGGCGCGCCGATCGACCACGTCAACAACCTGCACTGGACGGCGGTGATCGAAGCCATCGTGCTCGGCGACGGCGGCCCGCGCCACCAGCGCACGCTCGCCGCGCTGATCGATGCCGGCGCCAACCTGAAGCTGACCGACCGCCAGGGCAACACACCGCTGCAGCTGGCCAGTGCGCGCGGCTATACGGCCATGGTCAAGCTGCTGGAAGCGCCGCGCCCGAGATAGCGTCGGCTCGGGGACAATGGCGGCTCGCCACGAGGAAACCGCCCCATGTACATGCCCACGCAATTCATCGCCAAGGTAGGAAGCTGAGATGCGCGTGTTTGCATTGCTCAGCCTAGTACTGGCGCTCGTAATCGTCGGCCTGCTCGCGAAAAAACAATTGGCTACCGCAGCGGCGCCCGTATTGCCGTCTGTGCCCGGTGTCGCCGCTCCCGCGCTGGGCGATGCGCCTGTCAATGCGCGCACGCAGGCCGAGCAGGTGCAAAAGCAGGTCAAGGAAGCGCTCGACGCCGCGGCGCAGGCGCGCAAGATGCCGGATGACAACTGAGCCCACGCAGCCTTCGCAGCCGAGCGGCGACGCGCACTGGATGGCGCTGGCGCTGGCCGAGGCGCGCCGGGCGGCCGAAGCCGGCGAGGTGCCGGTGGGTGCGGTGCTGGTCAGGGGCGGGCAGCTCGTCGCCACGGGGCGCAACGCACCCGTCGCGCAGCATGACCCGAGCGCCCACGCCGAAATTAACGCGCTGCGCGCCGGCGCCGCGGCACTCGGCAACTACCGCCTCGACGGCTGCGAGCTGTTCGTCACGCTCGAGCCCTGTGCCATGTGCGCGGGCGCCATGCTGCATTCGCGACTGGCGCGCGTGGTGTTCGGAGCGGCCGACCCCAAGACGGGCGCGGCCGGCTCGGTGCTCGATCTTTTTGCCGAACCCCGGCTGAACCACCGCACGCAAGTGCAGGGCGGCGTGCTGGCCGCGGAGTGCAGCGCAGTGTTGCAACAGTTTTTCCAGCAGCGTCGCGAGGCGGCGCGCGAGCAGGCCGAGCCCTTGCGCGATGACGCGCTGCGCACGCCGGCCGAGCGATTCGATGCGCTTCGCGACTACGCCTTCGAACCGCGCTACGTGCAGGATCTGCCCAGCCTCAATGGCTGGCGCATGCACTATATCGACGAAGGTCCCCGGGATGCTGCGGAGGCGGCCTGCTGCATCTGTTTGCACGGCTCGGGCGAATGGGGCTATTTTTTTCGCCACCTCGTCGGAATGCCCGGACTCCGCACGCTGGTGCCTGACCTCATTGGCTTCGGCAAGAGCGACAAGCCCAAGCGAGAAGCAGCGCACCGCCTCGAATGGCACTGCCAGGTGGTGAGCGAATGGCTCGATCGCACGGCGCCGGCGCCCATGGCGCTGGTGCACAGCGCCGCGGCCGCCGGGCTTGCCGCGTTGCTGCAGGCCGCCAGGCCCGATCTTTTTACGGCCGTGCTCCTGGCTCCCGAGGGCGGCGAAAAAGTCGCCGACGCATGGCGCGCGCCATTTCCGGACCGCGGCTACCAGGCCGCGCTGCGCGCGCTCGGCCCCTTGGCGTCGTCCTCCGGTCCGAGCGGCTCGCAGGCTGCGTTGCTCGCACGGCAGGTGCGCAACGCAATGGGATACTCGGCGCCGTGACCAAGAAACACATCTACATCTATTCCCCCTCCAGCGCGATTCGCGACAAGGCCGCCTTCCGCCGCGGCGTCGCAAGACTCAAGACCCTGGGCTACGAAGTCGAACTCGACGAAGCGGCACTTGCCGCCTACCAGCGCTTTGCGGGCGACGACGCGACGCGGCTCGCCGCCATTGGCCGCGCGGCCGCCAGCGGTGCCGACATTGCCCTGATCGGGCGCGGCGGCTACGGGCTCACGCGCATCCTGGACGCCATTCCCTACAAGGCCGTGGCCAAAGCCATCCAGCGCGGCACCGAATTCGTCGGCGTCAGCGACTTCACCGCATTGCAGAGCGCGCTGCTCGTCAAAACCGGTGCCGTGACCTGGGCCGGCCCGGCCGTTGGCGAAGACTTCGGCGCAGAAGGCGGCTCGGACGACATCATGGAAGCCTGCTTCGATGACCTCGTGAGCGGGCAGGGCGAAGGCACGGGTTGGCGCATGCCAGTGCGCGATGCCGACTTGAAGCTCAAGCCCGTGCACGACGCCACCCTGTGGGGCGGCAACCTGTGCGTGCTCACGAGCCTGCTGGGAACGCCTTACTTTCCGGCAGTCGACAAGGGCGTGCTTTTTATCGAGGACACCAACGAGCATCCGTACCGTATCGAGCGCATGCTCGACCAGCTGCGCATGGCCGGCGTACTGGCACGCCAGCGCGCCATCGTGTTCGGCCAGTTCACCGGCATGCGCAAGGTGCCGGGCTACGACCGCGGTTTCGGGTTCGATTCGGTGGTCGACCGGCTGCGCGCCGCGCTCAAGGTGCCTGTGCTCACCGGCCTTCCATTCGGCCACGTGCAGACCAAGGTGCTGCTCCCCGTGGGCGCCAAGGTCGAGCTGGCCGCCGAAGGACGCGACGTTTTCATGGTGTGGGGCCATCGGCATGCCGACGGCCATGCGCACCACGACCATGCCCACTGAGCAAGCCGGCGTTTCGCCTGAAGGAAGGCGCCAGTAAAAAAAAGCGGCAGCCGAAAGCTGCCGGAGCCTCAAGGAGCCTCAGGAAGGCTCAGTGCGTGAAGCGCTGGTGCGCCCGCGGTCCCATGGACCCCGGCAGGCCGCCCTTGAACATGCTGTTGATGGCTTTCATCTGGCGGCGGGCGGCCGCCTCGCCGTCGATGGCGCTCAGCGCCACCATCACGTCCTGCCGCAAATACCAGAGTGCTTCGACGTCGGTTGCAAACCGCACGCGCTGCGCGACGCGCTGGACCGAATGCCCACCGTGCGACTGCAGCACCGAAAGCATGGCTGTCCGGATGCGGCTCAGTTGGTTTTCTCCCACGCGGCCAGACCCGAGGCCGGGGATTCCCAACAGGCGGAAAAAGCGACGAAACGACGACATGAGCACCAAAAGCGTATTGCCGAAAGCCAGAACGGTTGGTACCTTAAGCCTCAATGCGGCAATTCACAAGTTCTGGAACACTGTTTCTTGTTTGTAAACAACAAACTTTTCTCTTCAGTTGCGCGGCCCCTGGTTTTATGACTGCAAAAGTAATAAGAAATAACGATTGGTAGGGCCCGGCCGCATGAGCAGCGAAGGTTTAGCAGGCGGAACGCATTGCGCCGCCGTCTCCCTGGCTTCTAATACGTAGCCACGAGGCAAGTAGCCACGAGCGGCCACCACCACCGAATTCCTTCAAGCATGGGTGTCAACTCCACAATCGTTTTCGCAGACCTGACCGGAAGTTCCCGCGTGTTCGAAGCCATGGGAAACGTACGGGCCACGGAAACGGTGACGCGGCTTACCCAATGGATCGGCAGCATTTGCCAGGCCCACGGCGGCCGGGTCGTGAAGTCGCTGGGCGACGGGGTGTTCGCGACTTTCTCGAACGCCGCCGCGGCGACGCACGCCGTGATCGAACTGCAGCGCTACCACCACAAGCGGCTCATGGCATGGCCGGTGCCGCTGCGCATGGCCCTGCAGATCGGCGTGGCCAGCGGCGAAGTGCTGGAGGTCGAGGGCGACTGCTTCGGCGATGCGGTCAACCTGGCGTCGCGCCTCAGCGACCTGGCGGGGCCTGGCCAGATCTGGGCGGCCGACGCCGTCATTGCACAAATGGGCGAGGTGGGGGTTCGTCACCGCGACCTGGGCCTCATCACCATCCGCGGGCGCAGCGAAATGTCCGCCGTTCACCGCATCGACTGGCAGGAGGAACTGACCTCTTTCCTGACCGTGCCGGCCGCGCTGACGCCGACTCGCCTGCCCGATTCATCCTTTGGGCAGATCGAACTGGCGTGGCTCGACGTGCGTTCCATGTTCCGCACCGAAGAGCTTCCGATCCACCTCGGCCGGGTGAACGACGCGCAGTTCATGGTCAACGATCCGCGCGTATCGCGGCTGCATGCGCGCATCGAGTTGCGCAGCGGCAGTTGCGTGCTGACCGATCTCAGCACCTATGGCACCTGGGTTCGGTTTCATGGCAACGACGGCCCCAGCAACGAGATTGCGCTGCGGCGCGGGGAATGCGTGCTGCATGGCAGCGGCGAGATCGGCCTGGGCGCGCCGCTGAGCGATATCACCGCGCCGACCATCGCCTTCAATACCGCGGGTGCCCAGGTGCAGCTCTCGCGCCGCGAAGTCGCGCGCTAGGTGCTGCCCGCGCTCAGTGCGGCGCTTCCAGAAGCGCGGCCAGTTGGCCGATGTCGATCGGCTTTTGCAGGTGATGGTCGAACAGCTCGCGCGCCGCCGCGCCGGCAGCGTCTTCGACCGAGAAGCCCGAAATGGCGATGAGCAGCTTCGGGCTGCCTTCCCCCGGGGACGAGCGCAAGCGCCGCGCCACCTCGCTGCCCGGAAAGTCGGGCAGCGTGAGGTCGATGAGCGCCGCATCGAAGCGCTCCGCTGCGGCCGCATCCAGGGCCTGTTGGGCGGTGTAGGCGCAGCGGGCGGTATGGTCCTGCAGCGTCAAGAGCTCCTGCAGCAGGTCTGCCGCGGCTACGTTGTCGTCGACGATCAGCACATTCACTGGGGGCAAGCCTTGTTGGGGGAACGAAGCTTCGAGTATCCCGGTCCACCGACCCCCACGCAGTAGGAGGGCGCCTACGTCCGCGCTTGCGTCGCAGTCTTTGCCTCGGCCTGCAGCGGCAGCTCGACCTTGAACAGGGCACCGTGGCCGGGCGTGCTCTCCACCTCGATGCGCCCGTGGTGCAGGCCCACGATCTTGCGCGTGATGTAGAGCCCGAGGCCCAGCCCCGAGGCGTGCTTGCGGCTGTCGTCGGTGCGTTCGAACTGCTCGAAGATGCGTTCCTGGTCTTCCGGTGCAATGCCGATGCCCTGGTCGCGCACCGTGATGCGCGCGGTGTCGCCGGCCTTGCTCAGCATCATCTCCACCGGTTTGCCGCGGCCGTAGCGCAGCGCATTGGTCAGCAGGTTGGTCAGCACCTGTTCGATGCGGAATTCGTCCCACACGCCCCGCAGTTCGCCCGGCGCCTCGAGCGCAATCTCGGAGCCCGCGGCCTCTGCCTGGTGCCGCAGGCCCTCCACCACGGTGCGCGCGAGCGCGGCAAGGTCGACCGGCTGGGGCTGGATCGACAGCGCATCGCGCCGCATGCGCGTCACGTCGAGCATGTCGTCGATCAGCCGCACCATGTTGCGAATCTGCCGCTGGTCGCGTTCGATCATTGCGGGCAAGCGTTCCGCCGCAAAGGACTCCAGCCTGCCTTTGGACACATGCAGCTGCCGCAGCTGCGTTTCGAGATACAGCGTGTTGAGCGGCGTGCGCAGCTCGTGCGAAACCATCGACATGAAATCGTCGCGCATGCGCACCGCGTGTTCGAGCTTGCGCTGCGTGTGCCGCAGCTGCTCCACCAGCTCTTCCTGTTTCTGGTGGGCAGCCGCGAGTTTTTCCATCTCCTGGTCAAGCGCCTTGCGGTGGCGATGCAGGTCGACGAACACGTTGACCTTGCTGGTGACCGCATGCGGGTCGAGCGGCTTGTGCAAAAAGTCGACGGCGCCGCTCTCGTAGCCCCGGAACGCATAGTTGAGTTCACGGCCCGCTGCGCTCACGAAGATGATCGGGATGTGCCGTGTGCGCTCGGTGCCGCGCATCAACTCGGCCAGTTCGAAACCGTTCATGCCAGGCATCTGCACATCGAGAATGGCCAGCGCAAATTCGTGGTCGAGCAGCAGCGCCAGGGCCTCTTCGGCCGAAGTCGCGCGGTACACCGCGCGATCGGGTCCGCGGATCAGGGCCTCCAGCGCCAGAAGGTTTTCGGGCAGGTCATCGACGATCAGCAGCTTGCTTTCGACGTCAATGGACATGGGCAGACTCCAGTTGCAAGAGCAGGGCGCGAAGCTCGCGCAAGGGAAGCACGTGGTCGGGAGAGTGCAAGGCAATGGCCGCTTCGGGCATGATGGAAATCTGGGCTTCGTTGGGGTCCTGGACGGCGGTGATGCCACCGGCCAGATGAATGCGCTGCAGGCCCTCGGCGCCATCGTCGTTGGCGCCGGTGAGCAGAATGCCGGCCAGCGCCGGCCCGTAGGCATCGGCCGCGGAGGCCATCAATACATCGATCGACGGCCGCGAAAAGCGCACCGGCGGCTCGCAGCTGAGCGAGAAGCGGCGGTTGCGCTCGATCGACAGATGGTAGCCGGGCGGCGCAAAGTACACATGGCCGGCCGCGAGCGGCATCTTGTCAGCGGCCTCGTGCACCGGCACTTGAAGGCGCTCGGCAAAGATTTCGGCCAGGTGGCTCTCATGCCCTTCGGGCAGGTGCAGGACCACCACCAGCGGAAGATGCCAGGGCAGCGGAAGGTCGTGCAGCATCCGCAGCAGCGCATCGATGCCGCCGGCGGAGGCGCCGAGCACCGCGGCCTCGATGCGCCTCACAGGAAATGGCGTGACGTCCGTCTTCATGTGGCCTTGCGGTAGATGCGCTCCGGCTTCGCGTGCGCGTCGAAACGTTCCGAATAGCTCGAGAAATCGATGCTCTCCTTGGCACCAAGGCCCAGAAATCCGCGGTGGCACAGCGACTCGTGAAACAGGCCCAGCGCACGGTCTTGCAGCTCGCGGTTGAAATAGATGAGCACGTTGCGGCACGACACGAGCTGCGTTTCGGCAAACACGCTATCGGTGGCCAGGCTGTGGTCGGCAAAAATCACGTCGGCGCACAGCGAGGGGTCAAAGCGCGCGGCTTCGTAGGCGGCGGTGTAGTAATCGGAGAACGAACTCCGGCCGCCGGCGCGCTGGTAGTTGGCCGTGTAGCCGCGAATCGACTCGATGGGAAAGATGCCTTGTCGCGCCTTCTCGAGCGAGTCTGGATTGATGTCGGTCGCATAGATCTGCGTGCGCGAAAGCAGGCCTTCCTCCCGCAGCAGAATGGCGAGCGAAAACACCTCCTCGCCGGTGCTGCAGCCCGCGACCCACACCTTCACCGAAGGATAGGTGTGCAGGATCGGCACCACGTGCTGGCGCAGTGCCAGAAAGTAAGCCGGGTCGCGGAACATCTCGCTCACCGGAATCGTCAGATATTGCAGCAGCCGGCCGAAGAGCCCCGGGTCGCGCAGCACTTTTTCCTGCAGGGCGGAGATGCTCGGAAGCCCGAGCTGCGCCAGCGCATGCAGCACGCGGCGCTTTTGCGAAGCCAGCGTGTAGTTGCGGAAGTCGTAGCTGTACTTGAGGTAGATCGCCTCCATCAGCAGGCGCAGTTCGATCTCCGTGTTGCTGAGCGGAGAGGGCACGGGAGAGGGCGTGGCAATGCGGTTCACAGCCGCTCCATTTTCGGCATCCACACGCGCAGAAGCGAGAACAGGCGCTCCAAATCCACAGGCTTTGCCAGGTAGTCGCTCGCGCCCGCGGCCAGGCATTGCTCGCGGTCGTCCTTCATGGCCTTGGCGGTGATGGCGATCACGGGAAGCTTCTCGAAGCGCCTGTCGGCACGCAGCCGGCGCGTGGCCTCCAGGCCGTCCATCTCCGGCATCATCACGTCCATCAGCACCAGGTCGATCTCGGGCACCTGCTCGAGCTTTTCGAGCGCCTCGCGGCCGTTGCGGCCGATCTCGACCGCTGCGCCGCGCTGCTCCAGCGCGCTGGTCAGCGCGAAGATGTTTCGCACGTCGTCGTCCACCAGCAGGATGGTGCGGCCCTCGAAGATGCGGTCGCGCCCGCGCGCGGCCTTCAGCATGCCCTGGCGCTCGCTGGAAAGCTCGGCCTCCACCTTGTGCAGGAACAAGGTCACCTCGTCGAGCAGCCGCTCCGGCGAGCGCGCGCCCTTGATGATGATGGAACGCGAATAGCGTTGCAGCTCGGCCTCCTCGTCGCGCGTGAGGTTGCGCCCGGTGTAGACGATGACGGGCGGAAACGAAACGATCTCTTCGGCCGCCATGCGCTTGAGCAACTCGCCGCCCTGCATGTCGGGCAGGTGCAGGTCGGTGATCATGCAGTCGAAGACGCGCCTTCGCAGCAGGTCGAGCGCATCTTCGCCCGAGCCCACGGCAATGATCTCGATGTCTTCGTCGCCGATCAAACGGATCACGCTTTCGCGCTGCAGCGCATCGTCCTCGACCAGCAGCACGGTCTTGACTTTCTGCGTGAGTTTTTCCTCCAGCCGGGCGAACACCTGCATCAGTTCGGCGCGCGTGGCGGGCTTCTGCGCATAGCCGATCGCGCCCATGTGCAGCGCGGCGGCCTGCGCGTTGTCGGCGGCCGACACTACGTGGATCGGAATGTGGCGCGTCTGCGGCGAATCCTTCAGGCGCTGCAGCAGGTCGAGGCCGGTGCTGTCGGGCAGGCGCATGTCCAGCAGGATGGCATCGGGCAGGAACTGCTGCGCCAGATCGAAGCCGTCGGCCGCACCGTGCGCCACCAGGCAGCGGTAGCCGAGTTCGTGCGCCAGGTCATAGAGGATATGTGCGAACTGCGGCTCGTCCTCGATCACCAGCACCCGCCGCACCTGATCGCGCGGCATCGCGCGATCGTCGGAAAACTGCGGCGCAGGCACCACGGCCGGCGGCGCAGGCGCGGCCAGAGCAGCCTGCGGCACGGGCGGCAGGACGGGCGCAGGCTTTGCGGAAGCAGCGGGCGGCGTACGCTGCAATGCTTGCGGCGCCACCGCAGGCAGCTGCAGCGTGAAGGTGCTGCCCTGGCCGGGCTGGCTCTGCACCGATAGCGTGCCGCCCAGAAGGCGGGTGAGGTCGCGCGAGATCGAGAGGCCCAGGCCGGTGCCGCCATAGCGCCGGCTGGTGGTGCCGTCGGCCTGGTGAAAGGCTTCGAAGATGAGCTGCTGCTGTTCCGGCGCAATGCCAATGCCCGAATCGGAAACCGCGAACACCGCGCCGCCGTCGGGTGCGGCCGAAACCACCAGCGCTACCTCGCCGCTGTCGGTGAACTTGAGTGCGTTGGAGAGCAGGTTCTTCAGGATCTGCTCGACCCGATGCCGGTCGGTCACCAGCGATGCAGGCACGTCCGGATGCATGGTGAGCTTGAAGCTCAGGCGCTTCTCCGCGGCCATCGGGCTGAAGGTGCTCTCCAGGCTGCGCGCGAGCTTGTCGAGCACCACGTCTTCGATCACCACTTCGAGCTTGCCCGCCTCGACCTTCGAGATGTCCAGGATGTCATTGATGAGCACCAAGAGGTCGTTGCCCGACGCGTAGATGGCCTTCGCAAACTTCACCTGTTCGGGGCTCAGGTTGCCCTGCGCGTTGTCGCCGAGCAGCTTGGCCAGGATGAGCGCGCTGTTGAGCGGGGTGCGCAGCTCGTGCGACATGTTGGCCAGAAACTCCGACTTGTAGCGGCTGGCGCGCTGCAATTCGTCGGCGCGGTCTTCGAGGTCGCGCTGCACGCGGCGCAAGGCGGCATTGCGCTGGTCCAAGGCCTCGGTGCGCTCGGAGAGCTGGCTGTTGGTCTGCTCCAGTTCGGCCTGCTGGTTCTCCAGCATGGCTTGCGAGGCGCGCAGCGCGCGCGACTGCTCTTCGAGTTCCTCGTTGGCGGTGCGCAGTTCTTCCTGCTGCACCTGAAGTTCCTCGTTGAGCTGCTGCGTTTCGGCCAGCGCGTCCTGCAGCTGTTCGCGGTAGCGTGCCGCTGCGAGCGAAGCGCCGATGTCCTCGGCCACCAGGTCGAGCAGTTCGTTGGTCCGCGCATCGGGCACGCCCGGAAGGCCGAGCTCGACCACGCCGTTCACGATGCGGTCGCTGGACACCGGCACCAGCAGCACGGCCGACGGCGCCATTTCGCCTAGGCCTGAATTGACCTTCAGGTAGTCGGCCTGAATGGGCTCGATCAGCATGCGGCGCCGCTCGGCCGCGGCCTGGCCCACCAGGCTCTGGGTGGGCGAAAACACCTGCGCCGTGGCCTCGGCCTCCATCGAGAAGCCGTAGCTCGCGGCACGGCGCAGCGTGCCATGGCGCTCCCGCACGTACAGCGCGCCCACGGCGCTGCCCAGGCGCCGCGAGAAGAACGCGAGCACCTTGCGGCCCAGGTCGTTTGCGCTCAGCTCGCCCACCAGCTCGCCGACAAGTTCGGTTTGCGCGCTGCGCAGCCAGGCTTGCTGCGCCAGCCGCTCGGCGTGCGTGGCCTGCTCCCGCAGCACTGCGTCGTAGCTCTCCGAAAGCCGCATGAGCTGCCGCCGGCCGAAGTAGGCCACCATGCCGGTGAACACCAGCGTGAAGAGCATGAACACACCCACCACCAGCCAGCTGGTGCGGTTGGCCTCCTCGTTGCGCTGGAAGCGCAGGCCTTGCTCGGTGTCCATGAAGGCCGTGAACTCGGCGCGCATGTCGTCGCTCAGCCGCTTGCCGCGGCCCTGCCGCACCAGCGCCTGGTAGTCGCCGCCGTTGCGCCGTGCGGCGATCATCTCGGTCGCGAATTCATTCCATTCCGCTTGCAGCGCGGCGATGCGTCCGATCCGCTCACCTTGCTGCCGGTTATCGGAGACCTGCCCTTGGAGCGCCTCGATGTCGCCCTTGATCCTCGGCAGGGCGCTCTGGTAGGGCTCCAGAAAACTTTCTTCGCCGGTGATGAGGAAGCCGCGCAGGCCGGTTTCCATGTCGATGGTGCGGCGCTGCAATTCGCTCGCGTTGCGCACGACTCGGTCGGTGGATTCGACCCGGCTGATGGCCGACAGCAGAAACACGATCAACCCCACGAACACCAGCGCGCCGATCAGGCCGCCAAGCAAAGGCCACTTCAGGTTGCGGCTCAGAAGACGCTCAAAATCATCAGGGTCGATGGCGGTGGGGGATTTCATTCACGGGGATTTGTAAGCAAAACTTTTGAAGTTTTGCCGAAATCTACGGCCCACCGTGTCGGAGAACGCCCCGACCAGCTTTTGCAGCCAAGTCCGGCGCGCCGCTATACTGTTGTTTTATACAGTTGCAGTGACCACGGATCTTTCCACCAAGCCGCAGGCAGCGCCGTCCGATGAGGCCCGAACGGTGTCCGTCAAGGCCCTGTGCGCTTTCGGTGCCAAGGCGGGCGACCTCGACCTGCGTTTCGTGCCCGCGCCCAGCGCGCTCGAGGGCATGGCCGGCCACGCGCTCGTACAGGGCCGCCGCGGTGAGAGCTACCAGAGCGAAGTGGCGCTGGTCTCGCATTGCGGCGCGCTCAAGGTGCGCGGCCGCGCCGACGGGTACGACCCGCGCGCCCCCCGGGTCGAAGAGATCAAAACCTTTCGCGGCGACTTCGACGCCATCCGGGGCAACCACCGCGCACTGCACTGGGCCCAGGCCCGCACCTACGGCTGGATGCTGTGCGAACTGCACGGCCATGACCACATCACCGTGGCGCTGGTGTACCTGGACCTCGGCACCGGCGAAGAGACTGTGTTGGAAGAGCAGCACACCCGGGCAGCGCTGCAGGCGCACTTCGAGCTCTTGTGCGAACGCTACAGCGACTGGGCACAGAGCGAGGCCGCGCACCATGCCGCGCTGGACAGCGCGCTGGCTGGCCTGAAATTTCCGCATGGCGCATTCCGCGCCGGCCAGCGCGAACTCGCCGAGGCCGTGTACCGCGCCGCGGCGAACGGGCGCTGCCTGATGGCGCAGGCGCCCACCGGCATTGGCAAGACGCTGGCCACCATCTTTCCGCTGCTGAAGGCGCGCGCCGCACGGAAGATCGACAAGATCTTCTTTCTCACTGCCAAGACCTCGGGCCGCGCCGTGGCACTGGAAGCCTTTCGCGTGATGGGAGAAGGGTGCGCGCCGGTGCGCGTGCTCGAGCTCACCGCGCGCGAGAAGGTCTGCGAGTACCCCGACCGCGCCTGCAACGGCGATTCATGTCCGCTGGCCAAGGGCTTCTACGACCGCCTGCCCGCCGCACGCGAAGAGGCCGCGCGCGCAGCCCGGCTCGACCGTCAGGCGCTGCGGCAGATTGCATTGGCGCACACCGTATGCCCCTATTTCCTGGCGCAGGAAATGGCGCACTGGTCCGACGTGATCGTCGGTGACTACAACTACTACTTCGACGGCAGCGCCTTTCTCTACGCCACCATGAAAGATTCCGACTGGCGCGCCGCGGTGCTGGTCGACGAGGCGCACAACCTGCTGGAGCGCGCGCGCGGCATGTACACCGCCGAGCTCGACGGCCCGGCACTGGAAGAAGCCCACCGCGTGGCGCCCGCATCGGTGCGCGGCGCGCTCGGGCGGCTGTACCGCGAATGGGACACGGTGCAGCAATCGCAGACCGAGCCGTACGACACGGCCGATGAAATACCCGAACGCTTCGCCCGCACGCTGCAGGCGGCCAACACGGCCATGGGCGAATACTTTGCGGCCACGCCCGACGCGGTGCAGGGGCCGCTGCAGCGCTTCTTCTTCGATGCGCTGCAGTTCGCCCGGCTGGCCGATTCCTTCGACGACCATTCGGTGTTCGAGCGTACGCTGGGGCCCGCGATCGACCATCAGCAGCGCAGCCTCTCGATCCGCAACCTCGTGCCCGCGCCATTCCTCGAGCCGCGCTTTGCAGAGGCCGCGTCGGTCACCTGTTTTTCGGGCACCTTGTCGCCGTTCGCCTTTTACCGCGATGCGCTGGGGCTGCCGCCGGAAACGCTGCTGCTCGACGTGGCCTCGCCATTCCAGAGCCGGCAGCTGCGGGTCGAGGTGGCCATGAACGTGTCGACCCGCTTCCGCGATCGCGCGGGCTCGCTTCGCAGCGTGGCCGAGATCATCGGGGCCCAGTTCGAGCGCCTGCCCGGCAACTACCTAGCGTTCTTCAGCAGCTTCGACTACCTGGAAAAAGCCTGCGCGGCTTTCCACGCCAAGCATCCCGGCGTGCCGGTGTGGGTGCAAACGCGCGGCATGACCGAAGCCGATCGCCACGGCTTTCTCGCGCGCTTCGAGGAGGGCGGCCGCGGCATCGGCTTTGCGGTGCTGGGCGGCGCGTTCGGCGAAGGCATCGACCTGCCCGGTAGCCGGCTGATCGGCGCCTTCGTTGCCAGCCTGGGCCTGCCGCAGCACAACGCCCTGAACGAGATCACCCGCGAGCGCATGCAGGCGCGATTCGGCAAGGGCTACGAATACACCTACCTCTACCCAGGGCTGCAAAAGGTGGTGCAGGCCGCTGGCCGCGTCATCCGCACCGAGCAGGACGAGGGCGTGCTGCACCTGCTGGACGACCGTTTTGCGCGCGCCGAGATCCGCGAGTTGCTGCCGCCGTGGTGGGAGCTCCGCCTGGGCGGCTCGGCGCACGCGGGCAGGAAAGGAGAAGACGTCGATGCGGTCCGCTAGCCACATTCAGTTGGCCGACGAACCCGACCTGTTCGGCGAGGCGCCGGTGGCCGCGATCGAGGGGCTGCGATACGAGCGTGACTTTCTTACGCGCGCAGAAGAAGACGAATTGCTGCGCATCGTGCAAGGTTTTCAGCTACGCGAGATGCGCTACAAGGAATACACCGCACGGCGCCGCGGCATCAGCTTTGGCGGCAGCTACGACTTCGACAACCACCGCCTTCGGCCCGGCGCGCCGCTGCCAGAGGCGCTGCATCCGCTGCGCGCGAGGGTGGCCGCGTGGATGGGCATGGCGCCCGAAGACTTCATGCACGTGCTGCTGTCCGAATACAGGCTGGGCACTCCGCTTGGCTGGCACCGCGACGTACCGGATTTCGAAGACATCGTGGGGGTTTCGCTGCGCAGCAACGCCGTGCTGCAGCTGCGCCCTTATCCGCCGGCCAGCGCTTCCGCGCCTTCCAGCCTCCAGCTGCTCATCGAGCCGCGCTCCATCTACATGCTGCGCGGCGAAGCACGGTGGGCGTGGCAGCACAGCATCGCACCAACCGAAGCGCTGCGTTACTCCATCACCATGCGCACGCGTCGGCGTGCGTGACCTGCGGCGGGCCTGGTGGGAGGCTTCGCGGCCGGCTGTTTTACCGCGGCCTTCTTCATCAGGCTCGACGCGACCGAGAGGTCCTTGAGCCAGGCCTTCCACGCCGCCTCCCTTTGCGCGGGGTCGCCGCGCAGCAGGGCCGAGGGGTGCAGCGTGACCAGCACGCGGCGGCCGGTCGCCTCATCGTCGATCCACTGTCCGCGCTCCTTCATCACCGCGACCGATCGGCCGAGCAGGGAGCGCGCGGCCGTGGCGCCCAATGCGATATAGCCGCGCGGCTGCACGAGCTCCATTTCGCTTTCGAGCCAGTGGTGGCAGGCTTCGGCCTCGCGTTGGGCAGGGGTCTTGTGGATGCGGCGCTTGCCGCGCAGTTCGTATTTGAAATGCTTAACCGCATTGGTCACATACAGCTTGTCGCGTGACCAGCCGAGCTCGGCTACGGCGCGGTCGAACAGCTTGCCCGAAGGGCCGACGAAAGGGCGGCCCAACAGGTCTTCCTTGTCGCCCGGCTGCTCGCCCACCACCATCAGCACCGCGCCGACCGGCCCCTCGCCGAACACGGACTGCGTGGCGTAGGCGCCCAAGGGGCATTCCCGACAGGAGTCGGTGGCCACGCTCAAGGCTTTGAGCGCGGCGGTGGCTTCGTTGCGATGGGACACGACAACCGATCCCCGGCCAGCGTCATTCGGGCCGCACGCAGGTCAGTGCTTGGCGCCACCACGGCGGGCCTGGTTCTGGTTGCTGCTGCCGACGTGATCCTCGCGGTCATGGCGGCTCTCGGTGGTGCGGCGTGGTTCGTTGCGGGGCGTCGGGCTCTGGTGGCCGGCCTTGTTGTGCTGGGGAGGCAACGAACCGCGCTCGTCGGGCGTGTTGGGGTTCGTCTTGGACATGTGCTGCTCCTTCAAAAAAGAATGGATGGACATTTATTTGTCCGCGCCGGGCCCGCCGGCCGGTGTCGGATTTGGCCCACCTCAGGCGTCGTCCAAGCCTCATGCCACGAGCCGAAGACACGAAAAAGAGCCCAGTATTTGCCCATGTTCCAGATCGGACATTAATGTGTCTGATAGCAAGAAAAAGCGTCTGACTGAGGCTAAAACTCAACACTCAACCGCTATCTTTGTCGGTGCCAAGACAACTTGTGGCGCTCTTCGGCAGGGCACCCTGCACGCGGGACGGCCCTGCCACGCGATGTTGATCTGAACGCGCGGTTTTCGCCGCGCAACGTCGTTCAAGTGCATGGCTTTGCACTTCCTCCCGACCCGTTTGCCGTGCCGAATTCGCCCCGATACGATCCCGCGCCTTGCCCCAAAGGAATGCGCGGATGCCGCCAACGATTGCTTCTCCCTCGACGCCTGCACCGTCGAAAAACGCCGCCTGGCAGCAGCGCAGCCGGCGCCATGTCTGGCATCCGTGCACGCAGAGCATCCGTCTGGAAGCGGTGCCGCCATTGCCGATCGCGCGGGGCGAGGGCGTCTGGCTGTTCGACCACGATGGCCGCAGCTATCTCGACGCGACGAGTTCGTGGTGGGTCAATCTTTTCGGCCATGCGCATCCGGCCATCAACGCGGCGCTGAAGGACCAGCTCGACAAACTCTCGCACGTGATGCTCGCCGGCTGCACGCATGCGCCGGCCGTCGAGCTGGCCGAGCGGCTCGCCGCGCTGACCGGCCATGCACTGGGCCATTGCTTCTATGCCTCCGATGGCGCCTCGGCCGTGGAGATCGCGCTGAAGATGAGCTTTCATGCGTGGCGCAATGCGGGCCGCAGCGGCAAGCAAAGTTTTGTCGCGGTGCGGCGCGGCTACCACGGCGAAACACTGGGCGCGCTGCATGTGACCGACGTGCCGGTGTTCCGCGATGCTTATGCGCCGCTGCTCGCGAATGCGCACCTCGTTGCCTCGCCCGATGCACGAGCCGCACGGCCGGGCGAGCACGCAGTCGACGTGGCGCGGCGCGCCGCCGCCGAACTCGAATCGCTGCTGGCCGAGCGGCATGCCTCCATCGCTGCCGTGATCGTCGAGCCGCTGGTGCAATGCGCCACAGGCATGGCGATGCACGACCCCGAATACCTGCGCCTCGTGCGCGCGCTGTGCGACCGCTACGAGGTGCACCTCATCGCCGACGAGATCGCAGTGGGATGCGGTCGCACCGGCACTTTCTTCGCGTGCGAGCAGGCCGGCATCTGGCCCGACTTTCTTTGTCTCTCCAAGGGCATCAGCGGCGGCTACCTGCCCCTTGCGCTGGTGATGACGCGCGACGCGATCTACGAAGGCTTCGTCGATGATGACGTGGCCCGCAGCTTTTTGCATTCCCATTCCTACACCGGCAACGCGCTGGCCTGCCGCGCGGCGATCGCAATGCTCGACCTGTTCGAGCGAGAAGACGCGCTGCGGCGCAACCGCGCCCGTGCCGAACGGCTGATCGACCGGCTGCGTGAAGGGCTCCGCGGCATGCCCGTCGATCACCTGCGCCAGTGCGGAATGATCACCGCCTTCGACGCGCGCGAGCCCGGTGCGCGATTTGCCGAGCGCTTTCACCTGGCTGCACGCGCGAACGGATTGCTGATGCGTCCGATCGGCGCGACCGTCTACCTCATGCCGCCCTATGTGATCGGCGACGATGAGATCGACCTGCTGGTCGACGCCACGCTGGCCACGCTACAAGCGGTGGCCGCGCCCAGCCACGCAGACCACGCAGAAGGAGGCCGCGATGCCGCGCTTGCTTGAACTCTTGCAGGACGAGATCATGGCTCTCGACGCCAAGTCGCTGCGCCGCCGCCGGCAGATCGCCGAAACGGCCTGCGCGCCTGAGCAGTCCCTGACGCTGGCCGGTGCGACCGCGCAGCGCACCATGCTCGGCTTCAGCAGCAACGACTACCTCGGCCTTGCCGCGCATCCTGCGCTCGCGGCCGCGCTGGCCGAAGGTGCTGCCCGCTATGGCACGGGCAGCGGCGGTTCGCACCTGATCCTCGGCCACTCGCGCGCTCACGCCGAGCTCGAGGAGCGGCTGGCCGACTGGATGGGGCCGCATATCCCGGAGGCGCAAAGCCTGTTCTTCTGCACCGGCTACATGGCCAACCTCGCGGTGCTTTCGGCGCTCGGCGGCGCCGAGGCGGTGATCTTTTCCGAGTCGCTCAACCATGCGTCGCTGATCGACGGTGCGCGGCTGGCCAAGGCGCGGGTCGAGCGCTATCCGCACTGCGACGTGGCCGCGCTCGACGCGCAGCTCGGCGCCTGCGACGCACCGGTCAAGCTGATCGTGAGCGATGCGGTCTTCAGCATGGACGGCAACATCGCGCCGGTCGCCGAATTGCTCGCGTTGGCGGAGCGGCACGATGCCTGGCTGGTGCTGGACGACGCGCACGGCTTCGGCGTGCTCGGCGCCACGGGCCGTGGCGTGCTGCAGGCCATGGGCCTGCGATCGGAGCGGCTGGTGCTCATCGGCACGCTCGGCAAGGCGGCCGGGGTGTCGGGCGCCTTCGTGGCGGCGCATCGCACCGTCGTCGACTACCTCGTGCAACGGGCGCGGCCGTACATATTCACCACCGCCGCGCCGCCGGCCATCGCGCATGCGCTGCTCGCAAGCCTCGCGCTGATCGAAGGCGAAGAGGGCAAAGTGCGCCGCGCCCATTTGCAGGCCCGCATCGGACAGCTGCGCCGGGGCCTAGAGGCGATCCTGCCGCCGGACGGCAGCGCCTGGCTGCCGGATTCGCCCACCGCGATCCAGCCGCTGATCGTCGGCGACAACGCGCGTGCGATGCAGACCATGGCACAGCTCGATGCGCATGGTTTGCGTGTCGGTGCGATCCGCCCGCCGACCGTCCCCGCCGGCACCGCGCGGCTGCGGATCACGCTGTCGGCCAGCCACAGCGAGGCCGACGTGGCACGGCTGCTCGACGCCTTGGGCGATGCGCTGGAAGCGCCCTGGAAGAAGGCCGCATGAGCGCCAACGATGCACCAATGACGCACCGCCGCTGGTTCGTCACGGGCACCGACACGGGTGTCGGCAAGACGCTGGCCAGCAGTGCGATGCTGAGCTTGCTGGCCGCTTCGGGCCTGCGGGCGGTCGGCATGAAGCCGGTGGCCGCTGGACTGGAGCTGGTCGATGGTGCGTGGTGCAACGAAGACGTCGAGCATTTGCGTGCGGCCGGCAATGTCGACGTTCCGTTGGCCTTGCGCTGCCCGTATCTGCTGCGCGCGCCGATGTCCCCGCACCTGGCGGCGCGGGAGGAGGGCGTAAGCATCGAGTTGCAGCCGCTGCTGTCGGCCTTCGCATCTTTGTCGCAGCGCGCCGACGCGGTGGTCGTCGAAGGGGTGGGTGGGTTCTGCGTGCCCTTCGGCGACGACCTCGACAGCGCCGACCTGGCCGTGGCTCTAGGCCTGCCGGTGATCCTCGTGGTCGGGCTCAGGCTCGGCTGCCTGAACCACGCGCTGCTCACGGCGGAAGCGATCCGGGCGCGCGGCCTCGTGGTGGCGGGTTGGATCGCGAGCGTCATCGAGCCGGGCATGCTGTCGCCCGAGGCCAACCTTCAGACCCTGCGCGGCCGGCTCGGTGCGCCCTTGCTAGGCATCGTGCCGCACCTTGCCGAGCCCTCCGCGGCAAGCGCGGCGGCGCACCTCGATCTGCGCGCATTGCGCGCCACCGCGGCCCACGCCGCGCGGCAACGCTCAGCCGCGCTGGCCTGATTCGGCCAGGCGCTTGGCCCGTGCGCCGCTCTGGCGCTCGAGCATCCAGCCGGGGTACTCAGAGGGCAGCGAGCTCACCTTGTCGAGCGCGGCCAGCTCGCCCGCATCGAGCCGGATGGCCGTGGCGGCGATGTTGTCGTCCAGCTGCTCGACGCGCTTGGCGCCGACGATCACGCTGGTCACCACCTGCTGGTGCAGCAGCCACGCGAGCGCGATCTGCGCCACCGACACCTTGCGCGTCTCGGCCAGCTGGCGCATCACATCGATGCAGTCGTAGGCGCGCTCGACATTGACGGGCGGAAAGTCGAAGGTGGTGCGGCGGCTGCCTTTCTCGGCTTCAGTGTCCCGTCCGTATTTGCCGCTCAGGAGGCCGCCCGCCAGCGGGCTCCAGACCATCAGGCCGACGTTCTCGCTCCGCAGCATGGGTGCCAATTCGCGCTCCAGGTCGCGGCCCGCAATGGTGTAGTAGGCCTGCAGCGCTTCGAAGCGCGCGAGCCCTTGCCGCTCGGCGATGCCCAGTGCCTTCATGATCTGCCAGGCGGCCCAGTTCGAAACGCCCACATAGCGCACGTGGCCCTCCTGCACCAGGTTGTCCAGCGCGCGCATGGTTTCTTCAATGGGTGTGACCGGGTCGAAGCCGTGGATCTGGTACAGGTCGATGTGATCGAGTTGAAGGCGCCTCAGGCTGGCCTTCACGCCTTCCATGATGTGATAGCGCGAGGCGCCGGCCGAATTGGGGCTCTTGCCGGTTTCGCCCAGCACCTTGGTGGCGACCACCACGTTCTCGCGCGGCACCTTGAGGTTCTTCAGCGCCTGGCCGGTGATGGTTTCCGAAAGCCCCTCGGAATACACGTCGGCCGTGTCGATGAAGTTGATGCCGGCGTCCAGCGCACGGCCTACCAGGCTTTCAGCCTCGGACTGCTGGAGGTTGCCGATGTGCCCCCAGATGCCGCTCGCGCCGCCGAAGGTCATGGTGCCCAGGCAGAGCTCGGAAACGAACAGGCCGGTGCGGCCGAATTTGCGGTATTGCATCGCGCATTCCTCAGGTTGGAGGGTGGAGATTCCCCGAAGGGCCTGGCAAAAGTATCCCGCCGGCAGCGGCAGGGCGGCCAGCGCGTTCCTGCAAAGTCTTTGCCTATTTCTCCAGACCTCCGCACAGACCCGTGCAGATTCGCAGATGCGGCGCTAAGCTTTGAACCACCCGATCCTCCGCGCCGCCGCGGCGCCGTGAATCACCCCCCACAAAGCCCTGAACATGTCCGACGAAACACCCGAAATCGCTGCCGCCATTGCCCAGCCGATGCCGCTGGACCCGCAACTCGACGAAGCCAGGAAGGAACTGGTCGCGCTGATCAACCGCATCACGCGCGGCCGGGACGGCACCGTGGAAACGCCGGTGGCGGGCTTGCAGGTGTTCTGCATCAGCAAGCCCGACGGTCCCAAGCATGCCTTTGCGACGCCCGCGCTCGGGCTCATTGCGCAGGGTTCCAAGCGGATCATCGTGGGCGACGACATCTATGTGTACGACCCGATGCACTACCTCGTGACCTCGGTCGACCTGCCCGTGTGCGGCCAGGTGCGCCTGACGACGGACAACGAACCTTACCTCGGCGTGCGGCTGGAACTCGCGATCGACGACATCGGCGAACTCATCGGCGACGAGAAGCTGCCCGCCAAGGCCAACGCGCCCGCATCGCGCGGCATGTACGTCAACCGCATCGCCATGCCGGTGCTGGAGCCAGTGCTGCGCCTGCTGCGGCTGGCCGAAACGCCCGAGGACGTGCCGATCATGGCGCCGCTCATCAAGCGCGAGATCATGTACCGCCTGCTGGTGAACGGGGAGGGCGCGCGGCTGCGCCAGATCGCGCTGCAGGACAGCCACACCCAGCGCGTGGCCAAGGCCATCAGCGCGCTGCGCGTCAACTATGCGCAGTCGCTGCGCATCGAGGACATGGCGCGCGCGGTGCACATGAGCGTGTCGTCGTTCCATCATCACTTCAAGGCCGTAACCGCCATGAGCCCGCTGCAATACCAGAAGCAGCTGCGGCTGCAGGAGGCGCGCCGCCAGATGCTGATGGCGGGCGTGGACGTGGCAAGCGCGGCGCACAGCGTAGGCTATGAAAGCCCGTCGCAGTTTGCGCGCGAGTACAGCCGCATGTTCGGCGCGCCGCCGCTGCGCGACAAGCGGCGCTGGCTCAGCGACGCGCAGAACGACGCGCTCGGCGACGCCTCGGTACAGGCCGCCTGAGGAAAAGCCTTTGCTGCGGCCTACCGCAGCACGAGCACCGGCAGCGTGGAGTGCGTCAGCACGTGCTGCGTCTCGCTGCCCAGCAGCAGCCGCTTGATGCCCTTGCGGCCGTGCGAGGCCATCACGATCAGGTCGCACTTGTGCTTCTTTGCCGTAGCGACGATCGATTCGGCCACCAGGTCCGAGTTGGCGATGGCCGTCTTCAGCGGCACGCCGCTGGCGGCTGCGCGCGTCTCTACCGCGTCGAGCATGCCTTGCGCCTTGTCGGCCCATTGCTTCTCCACCCGCGCGATGTCTTCGGGGGAAAAGGACATGGCGCCGTCGAAATAGCTCTTCGGGTAGCGCGGCACCACGGTGAGCGCCACCAGGTCGGCCTCGTTCCGGGCCGCGATGGCGATGGCGCTGGTGACGGCTTTCTTGGAAAGCGTGGAGCCGTCGGTGGCCACGAGGATGCGCTTGAACATGGTGTTCTCTTCGGAGGAAATGTGCAGCCAGCTTAGGCACGCTGCCCCGCGCGCCCCTTGATGCAGATCAAACGAGAGCCTGGCCGCGGCCCTTAGCCTTGCCCGATGCAAGCTGCGCTCGCCCCTTTCTCCCCGGCCGCTGCGCTCCCACGGGCACCCCGTGAGGAGTGGCAGGTGCTCGATGATCCCTCCGAATGGACTGCGTTTGGCCGCGCGCTCGACGAAGCCGCCGGCGCCGCCACCGGGCGGTGGGAGTCGCAGGTGGCCGTGGAAGGCATGCATTGCGCGGCCTGCGGCCTCACCGTGGAAACGGCGCTGCTGCACGTGCCCGGCGTGCTCGAAGTGCAGGTCAACGCCGCGAGCCAGCGTGCGCGCGTGGTGTGGTCCGCCGCACAGACGCGGCCCTCCCGCTGGTTCGAGGCCTCCGAGGCCGCGGGCTATCGGTTGGTGCCGGCCGCGGACAGCTCCGCGCGCGAGCGCCGTTCGCGCGAACTGGGGCTTGCCTTATGGCGCTGGCTGGTGTCGGGCTTCTGCATGATGCAGGTGATGATGTATGCCTACCCGGCGTACATCGCGCAGCCCGGCGAGATGACGGCTGACGCGGCGCAGTTGCTTCGCTGGGCTTCGTGGGTGCTCACGCTGCCCGTGCTTTTCTTTTCGTGCGGCCCGTTCTTCCGCAGCGCATGGCGTGACCTGCGCAACGGGCGCATCGGCATGGATCTGCCGGTGGCCTTCGGCATCGCCATTGCCTTCGCGGTCAGCAGCGCGGCCACTTTCGACGGCGCGGGGGTGCTCGGCCGCGAGGTGTATTTCGACTCGCTGACCATGTTCGTGTTCTTCCTCCTCACGGGCCGCTGGCTCGAGGCGCGGCTGAGGGACCGCACGGCAGGCTCGCTCGAGGCCGTGATGAACCGCTTGCCCGACAGCATCGAACGCCTGGAAGCCGATGGCGGCTGGCAGCGCGTGGCAGTGCGCCGCCTGGCCGCGGGCGACGTGGTGCGGGTGCGCCCCGGCGAGGCGTTTCCAGCCGACGGCGTGCTGATCGACGGCGGCACCAGCACCGACGAGGCGCTGCTCACCGGCGAATCGCGTCCCGTGCCGCGTGCGCGCGGCGAGCGCGTGCTGGCGGGCAGCCACAACGTCTCGGCCACCGTGCAGGTGCGCATCGAATCGGTGGGCGAGGGCACGCGCTTCGCACAGATCGTGCGGCTGATGGAAAGCGCCGCGCTGAGCAAGCCGCGCCTGGCCCAGCTGGCGGACCGGATCGCACGGCCGTTCCTCATCCTCGTGCTGGCCTCGGCCGCCGGGGCCGCAGCTTTCTGGTGGCATGCCGATTCGAGCAAGGCTCTGATGGTGGCGGTGGCGGTACTGATCGTGACCTGCCCATGCGCGCTCTCGCTTGCCACGCCAGCCGCCATGCTCGCGAGCGCGGGGGCGCTGGCGCGGGGCGGCGTGCTGACCTCGAACCTGCAGGCACTGGAGGCGCTGGCCTCGGTCGATACGGTGGTCTTCGACAAGACCGGTACGCTGACTGGCGACACCCCGCGTCTTGAGCGCGTGTATTGCCGGCAGGGTTTGCGCCCCGGCGATGCGCTGGAGATCGGCGCGGCCCTGGGCGTGCACTCGCTGCATCCCGGCGCACGTGCGCTGGTGAACGCATGGAACGCCCAGTTCCGTTCGCCGCCCGCATGGGAAGTGACGCAGCCCGCCGAATTGGCGGGCCTCGGCCTCGAAGGCCTGCTGCGCCGAAGCGCGAGCGCCGACGGCCCCGCCCGCAGCGTGCGGCTGGGCTCCGCAAGCCATTGCAAGGTGCCGCCGCTGCAGGTCGAGTCGCCGCAGGTTCATTTGAGCGACGAAGAGGGCTGGCTCGCGAGCTTCGTGCTTGCCGAGGAACTGCGCCCGGACGCCGCCGCCGCGGTGGCGGCGCTGCAGGCCGAAGGCATCACGGTGCGCCTGCTCTCCGGCGACCGCGACAGCGCGGCCCGCGAGATCGCCGCGAGCGCCGGCATTCCCTTTGCCCAGGGCGGCTGTACGCCCGAAGACAAGCTGGAGGTGCTGTGGCGGCTGCAGGCCGAAGGCCGGCAGGTGGCGATGGTGGGCGACGGCCTCAACGACGGCCCTTCGCTGGCGCGCGCGAATGCGTCCTTTGCCTTCGGCCGCGCGGTGCCGCTCTCGCGTGCGCGGGCCGATTTCGTCGTGCTCGGCGATGCGCTTTCGTCAATTCCGCGCACCATCGCGCAGGCGCGGCGAACGCTGCACGTGGTGCGGCAGAACCTTGCATGGGCGGCAGGCTACAACGCGCTGTGCGTGCCGCTGGCCATTGCCGGCTGGCTGCCCGCGTGGCTCGCGGGCCTGGGCATGGCGGCGAGCTCGCTGGTGGTGGTGCTCAATGCGGCGCGGCTCGCGGCCGGGGACACCGGGAACAAGGCGGTTCGCTGATGGACATCCTCTTTCTCCTGATCCCGCTGTCGGTCGTGCTGGTGCTCGCCATCCTCGGCGGCCTGTGGTGGGCCATCGAGCGTGGGCAATTCGACGACATCGAGATCGAAGGCGACCGGATCCTGCAAGGCGATTGATCTGCATCAAACCCGCCAGAGGGGTGCGCGGGGACACTGGCTGCAGTCCATCAAGAGGCAGCACGATGCAAGAACCCAATCCTCCCGCAGCGGCTTACGACGATACCGTCGTCAGGCAGTTCGCCCTCATGTCCGTCGTCTGGGGCGTGGTCGGCATGCTCGTTGGCGTGATCATCGCCTCGCAGCTGGCATGGCCCGAGCTCAACCTTGGCATTCCATGGCTCAGCTACGGCCGCCTGCGGCCGCTGCACACCAACGCGGTGATCTTCGCGTTTGGCGGCTGCGCGCTCATGGCCACCAGCTTTCACGTGGTGCAGCGCACTTGCCAGGTCCGGTTGTTCGCACCGGCGCTCGCGTCGTTCGTGTTCTGGGGCTGGCAGGCCGTGATCGTGGCCGCCGCAATCAGCCTGCCGCTGGGCTACACCACGGGCAAGGAATACGCCGAACTCGAATGGCCGATCGACATCCTCATCGCGGCGGTGTGGGTGTCCTATGCAGTCGTGTTCTTCGGCACCATCGGCGTTCGCAAGGTGCGCCACATCTACGTTGCGAACTGGTTCTTCGGCGCGTTCATCATCGCCGTGGCCTTGCTGCACATCGTCAACAGCGCCGAGATTCCTGCCGGCTGGATGAAGAGCTACTCAGCCTATGCGGGCGTGCAGGACGCCATGGTGCAGTGGTGGTACGGCCACAACGCGGTGGGCTTCTTCCTCACCGCGGGCTTCCTCGGAATGATGTACTACTACATCCCCAAGCAGGCAGGCCGGCCGGTGTATTCGTACCGGCTCTCCATCGTCCACTTCTGGGCGCTGATCTTCACCTACATGTGGGCCGGCCCGCACCACCTGCACTACACGGCGCTGCCGGACTGGACGCAGTCGCTGGGCATGGTGTTCTCGCTGATCCTGCTGGCACCGAGCTGGGGTGGAATGATCAACGGCGTGATGACGCTCTCGGGCGCCTGGCACAAGCTGCGCACCGACCCGATCCTGCGCTTCCTCATCGTGGCGCTGTCGTTCTACGGCATGGCGACCTTCGAGGGACCCATGATGTCCATCAAGACCGTCAACGCGCTGAGTCACTACACCGACTGGACCGTCGGCCACGTGCATGCCGGCGCGCTCGGCTGGGTCGGATTCATCACCATGGGCTCGCTCTACTACCTGATCCCGCGCATGTACGGCCGCACGGAGATGTACAGCGTGAAGGCCATCGATGCGCACTTCTGGATCGCCACCATCGGCATCGTGCTGTACATCGCCGCCATGTGGATCGCCGGTGTCATGCAGGGCCTGATGTGGCGCGCCATCAACCCCGACGGCACGCTCACCTACACCTTCGTGGAGAGCGTGAAGGCCACCTTCCCGTTCTACGTGGTGCGGCTGGCCGGCGGCCTGCTGTACCTGGGCGGCATGCTGGTGATGGCGTGGAACGTGTGGATGACCGTGATCTCGGGGCGTTCGGTTCCGGCGTCGATCCCATCCGTTGCCATTGCCCACGCCTGAGGAATACGCATGAACCCGAACCCCGAACAAAAGAGCAGCGGCTTCACCCACGAGAAGGTGGAGACCAACAACCTGCTGATGATCGTGCTGATCCTCGTGGTGATCGCCATCGGCGGCATGGTCGAGATCGTGCCGCTGTTCTTCCAGAAGTCGACCACCGAAGCGATCCAGGGCCTGAAGCCGCACACCGCGCTGCAGCTCGCCGGCCGCGACGTCTACCTGCGCGAGGGTTGCTACAACTGCCATTCGCAGATGATCCGCCCCTTTCGCTCGGAGACGCTGCGCTACGGCCACTATTCGGTGGCGGGCGAGTTCGTCTACGACCACCCGTTTCAGTGGGGCAGCAAGCGCACTGGCCCCGACCTGCACCGCGTGGGCGGCAAGTACAGCGACGAGTGGCAGCGCATCCACTTGAACAACCCGCGCGACCTGGTACCCGAGTCGAACATGCCGGCCTATTCGTGGCTCGAGAAGAACGTGGTCGACGCCGACGCCATTCCGCGCCGCATGCGCGCGCTGCGCCAGGTCGGCGTGCCGTACTCGGACGAGGAAATCGCCCGCGCGGCCGAAGACGTTCGCGGCAAGACCGAGCTGGACGCGACGGTGGCGTATTTGCAATCGCTGGGCCTCGCGCTCAAGTAAGGAGCACCCGACCATGATCGACCTCACCACCCTGCGCGTTGCCGCCACCGTGCTTTGCTTTGCGCTTTTCCTCGGCATTGTGGGCTGGGCCTTCGCCCGCCGCAACGCCGCGCGCTTCGACGAAGCCGCCCGCCTGCCGTTCGAGCAAGACTGAAGAAGAGGGGCCCACGATGAGCGATTTCGTCAACAACTTCTGGTCCAACTACGTTGCGGCCGGCACTGTGCTGAGCATCCTCGGATGCATGCTGCTGCTGTGGCTCACAGCCCGCAAGCGCGTGGCCTCCGATGCGGACAACACCACCGGCCACGTGTGGGACGAGGACCTGCGCGAATCCAACAACCCGCTGCCCATGTGGTGGGTCGGCCTGTTCGTGTTGACCATCTTTTTCTCGGTCGGCTACCTCGTGGTCTTTCCGGGCCTGGGCAGTTTCAGCGGACAGGCGAACTGGAGCACCAGGAGCGAGTACGACACCGAAGTCGACAAGGCCAACCAGGCGCTGGCGCCGGTCTACGCGAGCTTTGCCGCCATGCCGATGGAAGACGTCGCACGCGAGCCCAAGGCCATGGCCATCGGCGAACGATTGTTCATGAACAACTGCTCCCAGTGCCACGGCTCCGACGCGCGCGGCAGCAAGGGCTTTCCCAACCTGACCGATAAGGACTGGCTGCACGGCGGCGCACCCGAGAAGATCGCCGAGACCATCACCAAGGGCCGCACCGGCGTGATGCCGCCCATGGCGGCGGCAGTCGGCACGCAGGAAGAGGTGAAGAACCTGGCGAACTACGTGCTGAGCCTTTCCGGCGCGCCGCACGACTCGGTGCGCGCGGGCCTCGGCAAGTCCAAGTTCACGGTGTGCGCCGCCTGCCACGGCATCGGTGGCGTCGGCAACCAGGCCGTGGGTGCGCCCAACCTTGCCGACAAGGTCTGGCTGCACGGCTATGGCGAAAGCGCCATCGTGCAGATCGTCAACGCCGGCAAGCACAGCGAAATGCCGGCGCAGGAAGGCCGCCTCACCGAGGCGCAGATCAAGCTGCTCGCTTCCTACGTGTGGGGCCTTTCGAACCCCGTCACGGGGCCCTGACTTCCGCGGCTGTCTCATCATGGATTCACCCGCCCCCGTTCCTGCATCGGCACCGGCTGCCAGCTCCCCCGCGCGCAAGATCATTCCGATCGTTCCGGTGGAGAGCGACTCGGTCGGCCTGTACGAAGCCACGAAGAAGATCTATCCGCGCACCGTGCGCGGCATGTTCGCGCGCTGGCGCTGGGCCATGGTGTTCCTGACCCAGCTGGTGTTCTATGGCCTGCCGTGGGCTGAGTGGGGCGAGCGGCAGCTGGTGCTATTCGACCTGGCGGCGCGGCGCTTCTACATTTTCGGGCTGGTGCTGTATCCGCAGGACCTGATCTACCTGTCGGGCCTGCTGGTGGTCAGTGCTCTGGCGCTCTTTCTCTTCACCGCGGTGGCCGGGCGGCTGTGGTGCGGCTTCGCCTGCCCGCAGACGGTCTACACCGAGATCTTCATGTGGGTGGAGCACAAGATCGAAGGCAACCGCACAGCGCGCATGCGGCTGGACGCCGAACCCATGTCGCTCGAGAAGCTGGTGAAGAAGTGGTTCAAGCACCTTGTGTGGATCGGCATCGCGCTGTGGACCGGATTCACCTTCGTGGGCTACTTCACGCCCATTCGAGACCTGGGCTTGGCGTTCCTGCAGACCCGCATGGGCTCGTGGGAAGTGTTCTGGGTTTTCTTCTACGGTTTTGCGACCTATGGCAACGCGGGCTTCATGCGCGAGCAGGTGTGCAAGTACATGTGCCCGTATGCACGCTTCCAGAGCGCCATGTTCGACCGCGACACGCTCATCGTCACCTACGACCCGAAGCGCGGCGAGCCGCGCGCGCCCAGGCGCAAGGGCCTGGACCCGCGCAGCGCGGCACTGGGCGACTGCATCGACTGCGGGCTTTGCGTGCAGGTGTGCCCCACGGGCATCGACATCCGCCAGGGGCTGCAATACGAATGCATCGGCTGCGGCCTTTGCGTGGACGCCTGCGACACGGTGATGCAAAAGATGGCCTATGCGCCGCGGCTCATCCGTTACGACACGCAGAACGGCATGGAGGCCGGATGGACGCGCCGCCAGCTGGTGCGCCGCGTGCTGCGCCCGCGCGTCCTGGTCTACACCGCCATCCTCGCGCTGCTGGGGGCGGGGCTCCTGGCCAGCCTCGTCGCGCGCACGCCGCTGAAGGTCGACGTGGTGCGCGACCGCGCATCGCTGGCCCGCATCGTCGAGGGCGGGCGGCTGGAGAACGTCTACCGGCTCCAGATCATGAACGCCACCGAGGAGGCGCGCCACTACCGCATTGCCGCGCACGGCATCGAAGGACTGAGCATCTCACCCGACGAGCGCGTCACGATCGATGCGGCCCAGTCGCGCTGGGTTGCGGTGCGCCTGCAGGTGCCCTACGGCGTGGTGCCGTCCGGCTCGCACACGGTGCACTTCGACATTCGGGACGAAGAGGGCGGCGTGCAGGTGTCCGAGAAAGCGGTGTTCCTGGTGCCGCGCTGAAGCAAGGAATCAAAAAATGAAGGCGACAAAAAACAATTGGACGGAGACGGCGGGCGACAAGCCATGGTGGCGCTACCCGCTGCTCTGGATGGTGATTGCGGGGCCCGCGCTGGTGGTGGTCGCGAGCTTCGTGACCTTCTGGGTTGCCTGGGGAAGCTCCGACCCTCTGGTGTCGCAAGACTATTACCGGCGCGGCGTCGAGATCAACAAGACCTTGGCGGACAAGGCACTGATGCCCGCCGTCACCGGCCGGAACCATGCGACCACGCCCGACGAGGCGGTGCCGGTGCCGGTGCCGCGCCGCGAGGCCAAGCCATGACTTCGTCGCGGCAGCTCATCGGGGTCTTGTGGCCGGCCTTCCTGCTGGCCTGTGCCATCGAGATCCTGGTCTTCGCGATGGTCGATCCGTCCGATCTGCACTGGGGTGGCGACGCGCTGCGCATGCCGCGCCAAGGCATCTACACCGTTGCGTTCTTCGTTTTCTGGGCCATGGCGGCGGCTTCAAGCGCATTCACCGCGCTCCTGGCCATGCCACCGTCTCGCGACCTTCCCGAGCATCCGCAATGACCTCGACTTCCATCGCCTTTCTCGACCGCCCCGTCGTTCCAGACGCGGCGCCCCTGTCGACCGCGTTGCTGCGCCAGTTCGACGTCGCGGGGCCGCGCTATACCTCGTATCCGACCGCCGACCGTTTCGTGGACGCCTTCGATGCCGACGATTACGCGCAGGCGCTGCAGGGACGGCGCGATGCGGGTGCTTCGGCGGCGCCGCTGTCGCTGTACGTGCACATTCCGTTCTGTGAATCGCTGTGCTACTACTGCGCCTGCAACAAGATCGTGACGAAACACCACGAGAAGGCCACCCGATACCTGGCCTATCTGGCGCGCGAAGTCCGGCTCCAGGTTGCGCAGCTCGGACGCGGCACCACCGTGAGCCAGCTGCACCTGGGCGGCGGCACGCCCACGTTCCTGAATGATGCGGAGCTCAGCCAGCTCCTTGCCATGCTGCACGAGGCATTCGTCTTTCTTCCCGGCGGCGAGCGGTCCATCGAGATCGACCCGCGCACCGTCGATGCCGCGCGGCTCGCGCACCTGGCGTCGTTGGGCTTCAACCGGCTGAGCTTTGGCGTGCAGGACTTCGATGCCGACGTGCAGAAGGCCGTGCACCGCATCCAGCCAGCGCACCAGGTGTTCGACCTGATGGCCGAGGCGCGCGCGCTGGGCTTCAAGTCGATCAACGTCGACCTGATCTATGGCTTGCCGCGCCAGAACGAGTCGTCGTTCGAGCGCACGATGGCGCAGGTTTGCGAGCTTCGGCCCGACCGCATCGCGCTGTATGCCTACGCCCACCTGCCCGAGCGCTTCAAGCCGCAGCGGCGCATTGCCGCGGACGAGCTGCCCGATGCGGCGGCGCGGGTGCAGATGCTCGCGCGCGCCGTGGCAACGCTCACCGAGGCCGGATACGTCTACATCGGCATGGACCATTTCGCACTGCCTGACGACCCACTTGCCGTGGCCAAGCGGGAAGGGCGGCTGCATCGTGACTTTCAGGGCTACAGCACACAGCCAGACGGCGATCTGGTCGCGCTCGGTGTTTCCGCCATCGGCCGCATCGGTGCCACCTACAGCCAGAACGCCAAGACCATCGACGGGTACTACGACCTGCTCGACCAGGGCCGGCTACCCGTGGTCCGCGGGCTTGCGCTTTCGCGCGACGACGTGTTGCGGCGTGCGGTGATCATGGCCCTGATGTGCAGGGGGCACGTCAACTTCGACGCCATGGGCGAAGCGCACCGGATCGACTTTCGCCACTACTTCGTCACCGAGTTCGCGGCGCTCGGGCCGCTGGCGGCACAGGGCCTGGTGCGCATGACCGACCATGACCTCGACGTGACGCCGCAAGGATGGTTCGTGGTGCGCGCCATTGCCATGGTGTTCGACCGGTACAGCCGCGAGAACCGCACCCGCTTTTCGCGCGTGGTCTGAAAAGCATGCAGACCGCGCTGGCCACTGCAGCGTTGATGATGGGTCTGGTGGGCGGGCCGCACTGCGTGGCCATGTGCGGCGCGGCCTCGGCCGCCGTGATCCGCATCGTGCCCGTGTCGGGCTCCGCTTCGGCGGTTGCCGGCGTGGGCACAGCGTTCTCTTCGCAGGCGGCCTTCCACTTGGGCCGTATCGCGAGCTACGCCGCGGCAGGCGCCATTGCGGCCGCAGGCGTCGACAGCCTTGCCCAGGCCAGCACGCACGTGGTCGCGCTCAAGCCGCTCTGGATGCTGCTGCATGTGTTCGTGTTGGCGTGGGGCGTGATCCTTGCCGCCTCGGGCCGCCAGCCGCAATGGGCGCGGCGCATCGGCCGCACGCTCGAGGCGCGGCTGCGTCCGCTGGCCGGAAGCTCGCCGCTCGGCGTGCTCGCGACCGGCGCGCTCTGGGTCGCCATGCCGTGCGGGCTGCTCTATTCGGCGCTGCTGCTGGCCAGCCTGGGCAACGGACCGCTGCAAGGCGGGCTTGCGATGATGCTGTTCGCCATTGGCAGCGGCCTTTCGCTGGTGCTGGCGCCGTGGCTCTGGCAAAGGCTTCGGTGGAGCGGCGGCGCACCTCAGGCCTGGGGCGCGCGCCTGGCCGGCGCATTGCTCGCGGCTGTGGCACTGCAGGCGCTGTGGCTGGATATCGGCCACCAGATCGAGGCCTGGTGCCGCTGACGCTGAAGGGCGGACTCAGGGGTGCGCAAGCACCCTGGCCATGGCCCGCGCCAGTTCGGCGCGCGCATAGGGTTTGCGCAGCAGCTCCCAGCTTTGCGGTACCTCGCGATCGGCGTCGAGCAGCTCCGACGAGAAGCCGGACATGAGGAGAATCGCCAAATTTGGAAAGCGTTGCTGCGCTTCGGCGGCGAGCCGCGTTCCGCGCATGCCGGGGCCGAGCGCAATGTCGCTCAGCAGCAGGTCGAAGGAACCCGCATCGGCGGCTTCCATGCTCATCAAGGCCTGCTCGGCGTTGCTGGCCGCGACCACGCTGCAGCCCAGGGTTGTCAAAAAGGTCTGCACGACCTTGCGCACTTCAGGGTCGTCCTCTACCAGCATCACGCGCAGGCCGGGTGGAATCGCCTGTTCGGCGTCTTCCTCTTCCATGACGGGAGCGGCGGCCTCGTTGAGCTGCGGCAGGAAGAGCGTCACCGTGGTGCCCGCGCCTGGGCGTGTGGCAATGGCAATGGCGCCCTTGGATTGCTTCACAAAGCCGTAGACCGTGCTCAGGCCGAGGCCCGTGCCGCGGCCGGCTTCCTTGGTGGTGAAGAAGGGCTCGAACGCGCGCTCCTTCACTTCTTCGGTCATGCCGGTGCCGCTGTCGGTGATCGAAATGGCCACGAAGCTGCCGTGCGCATCGCGGTCGCTCAGCTCGTTGTGCACTTCCGGCGGCAGCGCGCTGCAGGCCTCGGTGCGAAAGTGCAGCGTGCCGCCGTCGGGCATGGCGTCGCGCGCATTGATGGCGATGTTCAGCAGCGCCGATTCGAGCTGACCCGGGTCGGCAAGCACCGGCGGGCAGCTCGGCGCGCTGTCGATCGAAATGGCGATGCGCTGATCGAGCGTACGCCGCAGCATGTCGGCCAGCGAGTGCAGCATGGCGTGCGTGTCCACTGCATTGGGTTGCAGCATCTGCCGGCGTGAGAACGCCAGGAGCTTGCTAGTGAGCTCGGCGCCTCGCCGCGAGGCCCGCGCGGCCGCGGCTACCAGCTGCTGGGCGTAGCCGTCGTTCGCGATGGCGGGCAACTCTTCGAGCACCTGCAGATTGCCCTGGATGACGGTGAGCAGGTTGTTGAAGTCATGCGCAATGCCGCCGGTGAGCTGGCCGACGCTTTCGAGCCTCTGGGCGTGGCTGAGCGCCTCTTCGGTCTGCACGCGCTGCAGGCTGGTGGCCAGCAGGTTCGACAACGACTCCAGGAACCTGAGCTCCTCGTCGCCAAAGCGCTTGGCCTCGCGCGAGCGCACGGTCAGCACGCCGATGAACCGGCCCCTGTCATAGAAAGGCACGGCCAGCGCGCTGACCAGCCCGGCATCGAGGTACGCCTGCGGCACCGCGAAGCGGCGCTCCTTGGCGAAGTCGGCCACCACCACCGGCGCGCCTTCTGCAAACACGAAGCCGGGCGGTGTGTTCGCGTGGCTGGGAATGCGCGCGCCAATTTCTTCGCCGGGCGAAAGGCCCACGCCACTGGCGACGCGAAATTCAAGGCGGCTGTCGTCCAGCAGCAGCACCATGGCCACTTCGACTTCCAGCGCTTCGGCGGCCATGGTGGGCGCGTGGTCGAGCACCACCTGCAGGTCGCGCGTGTCGACGGCCAGGCGGCCCAGCTGCGCGAGATAGTCGCTGTAGCGCGCGCGCTGCAGCGCCTGCTTCACGCGCGGGTAGGCACCGATGTCGCGGATGGCGGCCACCACGAAGGGCAGGCCCTGGCTCTGCAATGGGCTGAGCGCGATCTCGACCATGACCTCGCTGCCGTCCTTGCGTTTGGCGACGAGTTCCATCTGCGTGCCCATGGGCCTGGGCCGTGGTGCTTGGCCGTAGGCTTCGCGGTAGGCGGCATGGCGCGGACGGATGCTGTCGGGCACCAGTACGTCGACGTTCAGGCCCACCAATTCATCGACGGCATAGCCCAGCAGCTTGGCCGCCGAGGGGTTGGCCAGCACGATGCCGCCGGCCTGGTCGACCAGCAGCAGCGAGTCCGGATAGGAAACGAACAGCGAGCGAAAGACGCTGCTCTCTTCGACGCCCGAGGGCAGCCTCGGCAACGAGGCGACGGAGGGGGAAGAGGGCAGTTTCATCGGGTCACCCGCGAGCGACGGGCGGAACCAGGATGTAGCCGGCGCCGCGCACCGACTTGATGATCTGCGGATCGTCCGCGTCGTTTTCGATCTTCTTGCGCAGCCGACCGACCTGCACGTCGATGGTCCGGTCGAAGGGAGCGGCTTCGCGCCCGCGCGTCTGCTCGAGCAGGAAGTCGCGCGACAGTACGCGGCCCGGATGGCGCGCAAACGCGCACAGCAGGTCGAACTCGCCGCCGGTGAGCGCCACGTTCCGCCCTTGCGGACTGGCCAGGCTGCGCGCGGCGACATCGAGCTGCCATCCGGCGAAACGGAGCTTGTCGGAAGCGGTAGGGGCGGCCGGTGCGGATACGGGCAGGGGTGCGTCCGCGGTGTCGCTGGGCGCCAGGCGCCGGAGCACGGCCTTGACGCGCGCCACCAGTTCCCGCAGGTCGAAGGGTTTGGTGACGTAGTCGTCGGCGCCCACCTCCAGGCCCACCACCTTGTCGACCGCATCGCCGCGGCCGGTGACGATGACGAGCCCGCAGCGCCAGTTTTCGCGCATGCGGCGCGCAATGGAAAAACCGTCTTCGCCGGGCAGGCCCAGGTCGAGCAACACGAGGTCGGCCGGGTCGGTGCCCATCAGTGCCATCAGCGAGGCGCCGTTGTGCAACTGGGTCACCCGGAAACCGTGGCTTTGAAGGTAACCGGCCAGCAGTTGCGTGATGTCGACCTCGTCGTCGAGGACCGCGATGTGAAAGGCGGGTGTCATTCGGAAAGCATGGAGTGGGGCGCGAGCGCCGCGGCATCGTTGGAGCCGTGCAAGCGTAGCACGCACGCCGCGGCGGTGCATGCCTTTGGTGCATGCCCAAGGGTCAACGTTTCCAGCGCCAGTCCGAGATCTCCGGCATGTCCTTGCCGTGGACGGTGATGTAGGCGCGGTGCTCCAGCAGCTTGTCGCGCAGGTGCTGTTGAACGTGGCCCGCGCTGTTGCGAAAGCGCTCGACGCGGCCGATGGCATCGGCGGCCAGGTGAAAGCGGTCGAGCCGGTTGAGCACGGTCATGTCGAACGGCGTGGTGGTGGTGCCTTCCTCCTGATAGCCGTGCACGTGGAAGTTGTCGTGGTTGGTTCGCTTGTAGGTCAGCCGGTGGATCAGCGAGGGATAACCGTGGAACGCGAAGATGACCGGGCAATCGGTGGTGAAGATGGCGTCGAAGTCCGCATCCGACAGACCGTGCGGATGGGCGTTCGGTGCCTGCAGCGCCATCAGGTCGACCACGTTCACCACGCGCACCTTCAGGTCCGGGAGCATCTCGCGCAGCAGGTCGACCGCCGCCATGGTTTCGAGCGTGGGCACGTCGCCGGCACAGGCCATCACCACGTCGGGCGCCGCGCCTTCGTCGTTGCTGGCCCAGGTCCAGATGCCCAGGCCGACCGTGCAGTGGCGCACCGCCGATTCGATGTCCAGCCACTGCGGGGCGGGCTGCTTGCCGGCCACGATCACGTTCACGTAGTCGCGGCTGCGCAAGCAGTGGTCGACCACGGAGAGCAGGGTGTTGGCATCGGGCGGCAGGTACACGCGCACCACCTCGGCCTTCTTGTTGACCACGTGGTCGAGGAAGCCTGGGTCCTGGTGGCTGAAGCCGTTGTGATCCTGCCGCCAGACGTGGCTGGTGAGCAGGTAGTTGAGCGATGCGATCGGCCGCCGCCAGCCGATGCCACGAGTCACCTTGAGCCACTTGGCATGCTGGTTGAACATCGAATCGATGATGTGGATGAAGGCCTCGTAGCACGAGAAGAAGCCGTGGCGCCCGGTGAGCAGGTAGCCTTCGAGCCAGCCCTGGCAGAGATGCTCGCTGAGCACCTCCATCACCCGGCCGTCGGGCGAGACGTGGTCGTCGCCTTCGCGTATCTCGGCGGTCGACGTGCGGTCGGTCACCTCGAACAGGGCACCGAGCCGGTTCGACGCGGTTTCGTCGGGGCCCATCACGCGGAAGTTGCGCGCGGCCTCATTGAGTCGCATCACATCGCGCAGGAATTCGCCGGCAACGCGCGTGGCTTCCGCGTCCGTTGCACCGGGCGCGGCCACCGCCACGGCATGGTCGCGGAAGAGCGGCATCGCCAGATCCGCGAGGAGCAGGCCGCCGTTGGCATGCGGATTGGCGCTCATGCGCCTCGGGCCTTTGGGCGCGAGCGCGGCAACTTCGGGCCGCAGCGCGCCGGCTGCATCGAAAAGTTCTTCGGGGCGGTAGCTGCGCATCCAGTCTTCGAGCAGCCCGACGTGCTCCGGCTTGCCCTCGAAACCGGTCAGCGGCACCTGGTGCGCACGGAACGTGCCCTCGACCGGCACGCCGTCCACCTGCCGCGGCCCGGTCCAGCCCTTGGGCGAGCGCAGCACGATCATCGGCCAGCGCGGGCGCTCGCGGAACCCGTCCTTCCGGGCGCGCTGCTGGATGGCGTGGATGTCGTCCAGCGCCTTGTCCAGCGCGGTCGCCATCAGGCGGTGCATCTGCGCGGGTTCATGCCCCGAAACGAAAACGGGCTCGTAGCCGTAGCCCTGCATCAGCTGCATCAGCTCTTCGTCGCCGATGCGCGCGAGAACCGTGGGGCCGGCAATCTTGTAGCCGTTGAGGTGCAGCACCGGCAGCACGGCGCCATCGGTCGCCGGGTTCAAGAACTTGTTGGAATGCCAGCTGGCCGCTAGCGCGCCGGTCTCCGCCTCTCCGTCGCCCACCACGCAGCAGGCAAGCAGGCCGGGGTTGTCGAACACGGCGCCAAAGGCATGAAGCAGCGAGTAGCCAAGCTCTCCGCCTTCGTGGATGGAGCCCGGCGTTTCAGGTGCCACGTGGCTCGGAATGCCGCCCGGAAAGGAGAACTGCGTGAAGAGTCGCTTCAGGCCCTCGGCGTTGCGGCCGATGTCCGGGTAGACCTCGCTGTAGGTGCCTTCCAGGTAGGTGTTGGCGACCACGCCGGGCCCGCCGTGGCCCGGCCCGGCAATGAACAGCGCGTCGAGCTCGCGGGCCTTGATGGCCCGGTTCATGTGCGCATAGACGAAGTTGAGGCCCGGCGTGGTGCCCCAGTGGCCCAGGAGGCGCGGCTTGATGTGCGAAAGGCTCAGCTTTTCGCGCAGCAAGGGGTTGTCCATCAGGTAGATCTGGCCTACCGACAGATAGTTGGCAGCCCGCCACCAGGCATCGAGCAGTGCGAAGTCGGGTTGTTCCACCGCCGCTTTCATCTTTCGACGCCCGGCAGCTCGGCGCCGTTCGCGCAGTCGGCCGCGTCCGCTGCGGCGGTGAGCTTGTTCACGATGGTGGTGACGCCTTCCGCGCGTTGCACGGCGCGCTCGACCGCGAGCTTCAGGCCTTCGCTGGCGAGCCTGCCTTGCAGCGTGACCACGCCGTCTTTCACGCGCACGTCGACGTCGCACCCGAACACCGCCGGGTCCCAGTTCAGCTGGGCGAAGACCTCGTGCCTGAGTTGAATATCGGGGTTCATTTCAAACCTTTCAAAAAAAGGGTGCGCGGCAGCGGCTTCTCGCGAGTTTGAGCCTGCCATCGCGGTTGTCAACGCACCTGCATGAAACCCCATGGTCTGTGCGTACTGACGGCAAACGCGATGCCTGCGAACCGCCCGATGGGGCCTTGATCGATCTTGCGGCGGGCCTGCGGCTGCAGCCTTGACCTGGATCAAGGTCCCCACGCCGGCCGCTTTGCAGAATGCCGCGACTGTTCAAAAGGCACTCATGCAAACTTTGTTCTTCTCCGGATTTTTCGATCTACCCTGGTGGGGCGTGGTGCTCACCGCACTGGCGCTCACGCACGTCACCATTGCGTCGGTCACCATCTTCCTGCACCGCCACCAGGCCCATCGTGCGCTGGAACTTCATCCGTTGGCCAGCCATTTCTTCCGCTTCTGGCTGTGGCTGACGACCGGGATGGTGACAAAGGAGTGGGCGGCGGTGCACCGCAAGCACCACGCAAAGTGCGATACGGCCGAAGACCCGCACAGTCCGCAGGTACTGGGCATCAACCGCGTGCTGTGGGGCGGCGTCGTCCTCTACATCCGCGAGTCGAACAAGGCCGAGACCATTGCGCGCTATGGCCACGGCACGCCGGACGACTGGATCGAAAGAAAGCTCTACTCGCGCCACAAGATCCTTGGCATCGTCCTGATGGGGCTGGTCGACATGGCGTTCTTCGGCGTGGTGCCGGGCGGGCTCATTCTTCTTGCGCAGATCGCGTGGATCCCGTTCTGGGCCGCCGGCGTTGTCAACGGTATAGGCCACTACTGGGGCTATCGCAACTGGCCCGCCCCAGACGCCAGCACGAACATCTTGCCCATCGGCATCCTGATTGGCGGGGAAGAGTTGCACAACAATCACCATGCCTTTCCCACCTCGGCCAAGCTGTCGAGCAAGTGGTACGAGTTCGACATCGGCTGGCTCTACATCCGCGTGCTGCAGGCCCTCGGCCTTGCCACGGTGAAGCACGTGGCGCCAACGCCGCGGCTTGCCGCGCCCAAGCCCACCGTCGACCTGGAAACCGTGCAGGCGGTGATCCGGTGCCACTACGACGTGCTGTCGAGCTACGCGCGTTCGCTGAAGCAGGCTTACGCGCAGGAGTTCGGGCGGCTGCGTCGCCAGTCGCCGGACGAAGCCCGTTCGCTGAGGTCCGTCAAGCGCTGGCTCGCCAAGGACGAGCGCAGGCTCGACGAGTCGCGCCGCGTGAGGCTGGCCAAGGCTTTGCGCGGATCGCAGGCGCTGGATACGATGTATTCGATGCGCCGCGAGCTGACCGCGTTATGGAGCCGTTCCGCCGCCACGGGCGAACAGCTCGTGAGGCAATTGCAGGACTGGTGCCAGCGCGCCGAAGCCAGCGGTATCGCGCCATTGGCCGAGTTCTCCAGGCGCTTGCGTTCGTACGCCTGAGCGAGTCAGAGGCCCGCCGCCGCGACGAAAAGAGATGAGACGGCCTGAAGGCAACGCGCAAGCGTCCTGCTTGCACGGTTTACCTTCAGGAACAAAGGAGAGACACATGGACAGCAAGATTCCCATCGCATCGGCATGGACCGATGCCTATCTTCGATCATTGCTCGATTGGCAGGCGGCCTGCGGCACGACCGCGCTGCAGGCGCAACAGGTTCAATTAGGAATGCTCGCTGCCTGGCAGCAGTCGGCCAAGGCCGTGCAGCAGGAGCTGTGGGACCAGTGGACCAGCCGTTTCGGCGGCGGCGTGCCGTTGGACGGATAGGGCAGCCGCCGCTGCCCGGCGGCTTACTCGCTGGCCAGCGTGCCGCTCGGCAGGGTAAAGCGTGCCGCCTCGGCCTTGGCGTGCACTTCGGGTGCGCGCACCAGCAGAACCGGAACGTTCGCCGTCCGGAGGATGTGCTCGGCGCTGCTGCCCATCACCATGCGGCCCAGCCCGCGGCGCCCGTGAGTTCCCAGAACGATGAGGTCCGCGGGCCATGAAGCTGCTTCGGCCGTGACCCGGTCGGTAACGGCGCCCCTGAAGTTGTCGCACAGCACCGCGTCGACCTCGACGCCCGCGGCGGCCGCCTTCGCCTTGCCTTCTTCGAGCAGCCGGGTGGCCGCGCTGCGCAACTCCTGGAGCCAGTCGCCCGAATGGCCCGAATACGCGTCCATCGCCAGGGCGAAGGAGAGCTCGTCAATGACATGCATCAAGCGCAGGCGACCTCCGGTGACCTTGGCCAGGCGGATTGCTTCGCCAAGGCCATGGGCGGATGTCGAGCTTCCATCGACAGGAACAAGAATTCGCTCGTACATGGTGTCCTCGCTTTGTTTCCGGTTGTGATTCGGCCAGTATCCCGACCCGCGCGCGACGCCGCTTGATGCCGATCAAGAGAATGCGTTGCCGCAAGGGCGAAAGCATTCGACGGCATGCGCGGCAATTGATCTGCCGCAACCCTGAACGGCCCTGGACCTGAGAACCTTCGGGGACGCACAGGAGACGTTCATGACTCACGCCACCATTCGCATCATTCGCCAGGAGCACGCGGCGCTGGCCGCCATGCTGCGCTCCATCGTCATGCTGCTCGAGCAGCACCGCCGCAAGGGCACGCGGCCCGACTTCACGTCGCTTCGGGCCATGCTGTTCTACGTGGACGAATTTCCCGAGAAGCGCCACCACCGCAAGGAAAGCGAGCTGCTGTTTCCCAAGTTGCGCGCCAGGACGCCGATATCGCGCGAACTGATGGACCGGCTCGACAACGACCATGCGTGGGGCGAGCGGAAGATCCGCAATGTCGAGCACGCGTTGCTCGCATTCGAGATGCTGGGCGACTCGCGCCGCGCGGCCTTTGAGAGCGCGGTGGAGCAGTACGTCGACTTCTATCTCAATCACATGGCGCTGGAGGAGCGCGAGATCCTGCCGCTCGCCGAACGGGTGCTGACTGCCGAAGATTGGCGCGAACTCGACGAGGCGTTCGGCCGCAACCGCGATCCACTGACCGGCTACCCGCCGGAGCGGGAGTACGAAGCGCTCTTCAGCCGCATCGTGAACATCGTGCCCGCGCCGATCGGGCTGGGTGCAGAGGCTTGATCTGGCGCAAGGCGGGCCTTCCCGCAAGGGGCGAACATTTGGTCCATCGAACAAGACCCACCGAAGGACACCATGAAAATTCTTCTTGCCGTGGACGGCAGCGAATACACCACGCGCATGCTCGATTACCTGGCCGCGCACAAGGAATGGTCGCATGCGGGCCATGCCTTCACGGTCTTCAATGCGGTGCTTCCGGTCCCGCACCGGGCCGCCGCATTCGCGGGGCCCGACCTCGTGCACAGCTACTACGACGACGAGGCACGCGTGGTGCTGGAGCCGGTCCGCGCCGCGCTGGCTGCGCATGACATCGAGGCGGCTTTTGCGCACAAGGTCGGCCACGCGGCCGACGAGATTGCTGCGTTTGCGGACCACGGAAAGTTCGACCTCGTGATGATGGGCTCGCGCGGGCAGGGCGCGCTGACCAACCTCGTGCTGGGCTCGGTTGCGATGAAGGTGCTGGCGCGCTGCGCGGTGCCGGTGCTGCTGGTGCGCTGAAGCGGGTTCAGGTGCCCTGTTCTTGCTCTGCAATGAGCTTGTCCAGCGTCAGCGGGTAGTCGCGGATCCGCACACCGGTAGCGTTGTAGACCGCGTTGGCGATAGCCGCGCCGGCGCCGCAGATGCCGAGTTCGCCCACGCCCTTGATCTTGAGCGGATTGGTCTTGTCATCGACTTCTTCGAGAAAGACAGCTTCGATCGCTGGAATGTCGGCATGCGCCGGCACGTGGTATTCGGCGAGGTCGTGGTTGACGAAGCAGCCGAAGCGCGGATCGACCACCGCTTCTTCGTGCAGCGCGGAGCCCACGCCCCAGATCATCCCGCCGGTGGCCTGGCTGGTCGCGGTCTTCATGTTGAGGATGCGGCCCGCGGCAAACACGCCCATCATGCGGCGCAGGCGGATCTCGCCGGTGTCCACGTCGACCGCCACCTCGGCAAAATGCGCGCCGTAGGCCTGCTGCGAAAACTTTTTCGCCATGTCGCCCTTGCGGATCTCGCCGTCGGCTTGCAGGCCATGGGTGCCGGCCAGGTGGGCCAGTGTTTCGGAACGGCCGTTTTCTGCCGTGGCGCGTCCGTCGGCAAAGGAGACGTCGGCCTCCGGCGCACCGAGCTTGCGCGCGATCTGCGCGCGCAGGTTGCAGCAGGCGTCGTACAGCGCCGAGCCCGCGCTGGCGGCGCCCCACGAGCCGCCGGAACCGGGGGTCTCCGGAAAGTCGCTGTCGCCCAGTTCCATGCGCACGCTGGAGACCGGCAGGCCCAGCATTTCTGCGGCCACCTGCGTCAGCACGGTGTAGCTGCCGGTGCCGATGTCCGTCATGGCCATGCGCGCCGTCAGCATGCCTTGGCCGTCGAGCGCGACGCTGCACTTGGCGTCCATCAGGTAGTTGGTGCGTGTGGCCGCGGCAACGCCCATGCCGATGCGCCAGCGCCCTTCCCGCACGGCACCGGGTTGCGCCTGGCGCCGCTGCCAGCCGAAGCGCTCGGCGCCTTCCTTCAGGCAGCGCACCAGCTGGCGCGTCGAAAAAGGAATGTTCTTCTCCGGGTCCTCGGTGGGTTCGTTGCGAAGGCGCAGCTCGATCGGATCGAGCTGGAGCTTTTCGGCCAGCTCGTCCATGGCCTGCTCGATGGCCAGCATGCCGACGGCTTCGCCGGGCGCACGGGTCGAATCGGAGATCGGCAGGTCGAGCTTCACGCTGCGGTGCGTGGTCGAGCGATTCGGGGCCGCATACAGGGTGCGCGTCTGCGTGCTGGCAGTCTCGTAGAAGTTGTCAAAGCGGGCGCTGTGCGACAACGTATCGTGACCGATGGCGGTCAACCGCCCGTCGGGCGTGGCGCCGAGCCGCACGCGCTGGATCGTCTGGCTGCGATGGGTGGTGGAGTGAAACATCTGCTGGCGGGTCAGCGCGGTTTTCACGGGGCGGCCGAGCTGTCGCGACGCCATGGCCGAGAGCATCACTTCGCCGTGCACCGGCAGCTTGCCGCCGAAACCGCCACCGACGTAGCGGCTCACGATGCGCACCTTCTCGGGCGGCATCTTCAGCGTGCTGGCCACCGCCTGCCGCGCGCTCTCGATCAGCTGCGCGGCGCAGTGCACGGTCACGCAATCGCCATCCCAATAGGCGAGGGCGGCATGCGGCTCCATCTGCGCATGGATGTGGTGGGGCGTGGTGTAGGTGGCGTCCACGGTGACCGGCGCGTTTGCGAAGGCGGCTTGGAAATTGCCGACCTGGCTGTCGGCCTCCTCGCCTTCCTCGCCGGTGGGTTTCTCGGCCTGGGACTTGCTGCCCGCCAACTCGTAGTTGCCAGGTTCGGGCTCGTAGCGCACGTGCACCAGCCGCGCCGCGGCGCGTGCCTCTTCGAAGCTTTCCGCCACCACGAAGGCCACCGCCTCGCCATAGTGGCGCACTTTGTCGTCGACGAGCTGCGGCGAGGCGCGGGCATAGCGATCCGGCGCATCGAGCGGGCCCCAGGTGCCTTGGCGCGGCGCGTTCCTGTGTGTCATGACGAGGAGCACGCCCGGGGCGCGCCCGGCGGCTGAGACGTCAATGCCGGCCACGGTGCCTTTGGCGATGGTGGACTCGACGATGAAACCATAGGCCACAGGGCCGGGCTGCTGCACCTCGTAAGCGTAGGTGGCGCGGCCCGTCACCTTGAGGCGGCCATCGACACGGTCGATGGGCTTGCCAATGAGTCCGCTGAGGTTGTCGTCGACCGGGTTGCGGGGGGAGGGCGCGTTCATCTCCATGCCGGGACCCCTCAGGCGGCGGTGCTGGCTTCGGCCAGCGTTGCGCGCAGGGTGCGGCGCAGCAGCGGCAGCTTGAAATCGTTGTGGCCGAAGCCGCGCGCGCCGGCCAGCACCTTGTCGCTTGCCGCGGCAAAAGCGCCGCCGTCCGGCGCCTTGCCGGCAAGCAGCGCCTCGGCCGCTTCCACGCGCCAGGGCTTGTGGGCCAGGCCACCAAAGGCCATGCGGACCGAACGGATGCGGCCTGCGGCCGTATCGACCACGGCCGCCACCGACACCAGCGCAAAGGCATAGGAGGCACGGTCGCGCACCTTTCGGTAGACGTGGCGGCCCGGCAGGGGCGGCGGCAGTGTCACGGCGGTGATCATCTCGCCTGGCTGCAGCGCCGTTTCGACGTGCGGCGTGTTGCCGGGGAGCCGGTAAAAGTCCGCTATCGGGATCACGCGGCGCGTGCCGCCGGGCGCAATGGTCTCAACGCTGGCGTCGAGCGCGCGCATGGCCACGGCCATGTCGGAAGGGTGCGTCGCAATGCATTGATCGCTGGCGCCGAGCACCGCATGCATGCGGTTGAAGCCCTGCAGCGCCGAACAACCGGAGCCCGGCTCCCGCTTGTTGCACGGAAGGGCGGTGTCGTAGAAGTAATAGCAGCGCGTGCGCTGCAGCAGGTTGCCGCCGGTGGTCGCCTTGTTGCGCAACTGGCCCGAGGCGCCGGCCAGCAGCGCGCGGCTGAGCACGGCGTAGCCGCGGCGAATGCGTGCGTCGGCGGCCAGGTCGGCATTGCGCACCAGGGCGCCGATGCGCAGGCCGCCGTCGGCTGTAGGTTCGATTTTGTCGAGGCCGACGTGGTTGATGTCGACCAGGTGCAGCGGCGTTTCCACCTGCAGCTTCATCAGGTCAAGCAGGTTGGTGCCGCCGGCGATCAGGCGGGCACCGGGACGCGCGGCCGCGGTTGCTGCTGCCTCGGGCGATTCGGCGCGCTCGTAAGTGAAGGCTTTCATCAGCGGGCCTCCGACACCTGCCGTATGGCGGCCACGATGTTCGGATACGCGCTGCAGCGGCACAGGTTGCCGCTCATGCGTTCGCGGATTTCCTCGTCGCTGAGCACCGCACCGCCGGTGGCAATGTCGGCTGTGACGTAGCTCGGCATTCCGCGGCGCACCTCGTCCAGCATGCCCGCGGCCGAGCAGATCTGGCCCGGCGTGCAGTAGCCGCACTGGAAACCGTCGTGCGCCAGGAAGGCCTGCTGCAGCGGATGCAGCGTTTCGCCGTTGGCGAAACCTTCGATGGTGGTGACGGTTTCGCCGTCGTGCATTACAGCCAGCGTGAGGCAGGAGTTGATGCGGCGCCCCTCCACCAGCACGGTGCACGCGCCGCACTGGCCATGGTCGCAGCCCTTCTTACTGCCGGTCATCTTCAGGTTCTCCCGCAGGGCGTCGAGCAGGGTGGTGCGGGCATCGACTTCGAGAGTGTGCGCCCGGCCGTTGACCTGGAGGCGCACCGAAAGGAGCTGCGGCGCAGGTTCGCCGGCAGCGGGATCATTTTCGAACGGCATGGGTGTTCCTTCGCGGCGAGCACGGCTCCGGTGACGGAGTTCGGCTCATGCTAGGGAACAGCCGCCGTGCGGCGACTGCGCCTCAGTGCTGTCGTGCTGTAGGCAAAGACCGACCGGCCACGGCTGGCGGTCTTGTCAAGGCGTAAGGAAGGTGACCGTCTTCGCGGTCAGCACGCCGTCCACCACCGTGTCGCCCACCACGGTGACGCGGCGGCCGTTGGCGAGGTCGGCGATGGTGCCGTTTTCGAAGACCGTGGTGGAGCCGCCGGCGTTCACCAACTGGCCCTTCACCACGAAACTCGAAGGCGACAGGTAGTTGCCGATGGCGCCGATCAGGGTGAAGGCGACCGGCCCGCCGACGCCCGGGATGTTGCGGATCCGCAGCTTCTTCACCACCAGCACACCGCCGGACATGAAACCGTCGAGCTCGACCTTGACGCCGTTGCCGATGGCGCTGGGAGCGCCGCCCGTGATGATGGCATTGGACGCATCGACCGGCGTGCCGAGCACCTTGAAGGCATTCAGCCCGGCGTAGTTGGTGATGACGCCCGCCAGCTGCACGGCAGCGGCATCCTGCTTTGGCACGGCATACCAGCCTTGCACCTTGGTGGCTGCGAACACGCCCGCAATCGGTGCCGCGCTGCCGCGCACCCGGACGATGGCGCCTTCGGTCAGAGTGAATGCGTTCAGGCCGCCGGCGAACACGGTGCTGGCATCGTACTGCACCGTGAGCTGGCCCAGCGTGAAGCGCTTGTTGCCCAGGTCCAGGTTCTGCACGATGCCGGTCACCAGCGGCTCGACCGAGGCTGGCTTCAGCTCGACCCGCGTAGCCCGCAGCGTGCCCGGCGCCGAAGGCAGGCCCCAGACCTGCACCACGCAGCCGCCCGCGACATCGGTGAGGCTGTTTGCGCCGCTCCATACGGTGGCGTTGTCGACGGTAACCATGGTTCCCATCACCACGAAGCTGCCGCCCGTCAGGTCGATGGCCGACATGGCACCGCGCAATTCGGCGGCCGATTCGACCTGCTGCGCCGTGGCGGCGGTGAATTCGGTGTCGATCTTGCCGGCGATGCGCACGCTCATGCCGATCTGCAGCTCGGTGGCGTCTTCAAGGCTGGTGGTTGCGGCGTCGGTGTTGTAGCGCACGCCATTCAGGATGATGCTGCCCAACCCGCCGACCGAACCAACGCCGGTGGCGTCGGCCGTGCTCACGCCAGTGCCGCCCGATCCCACGCCCCCTCCGTCGCTGCTGCCGTTGCCTGCGGTGCTGGTGCCATCGGTGCCGCCTGTGCTGCCCGTGCCGCCCGACCCATCGGTACCGCCTGCTGTGCCAGTTCCGTCAGTCGAACCCGTGCTACCGGTGCTACCGGTGCTACCGGTGCTACCGGTGCTACCGGTGCTACCGGTGCTACCGGTGCCTGTTCCGGCCGTGCCATCGCTCCCCGCGGAAGACGTATTGCTGCTGCTGAGCGTGCCCAGGCTCGCCGCGGAACCCCCGCCGCCGCCTCCGCCGCAAGAGAGCAGCAGGGCGATCGCACCGGCAAAAAGGACGCCGCGCATCCATCTGTGGTGGGTTTTCATCGTGTAGTTTCTCTCTCTTCTTCTTCTTCCCGCGGGGAAGCGACGGCCGGCGCATTCGGCGTCGGCTCGTCTTCATAGTAGGTGTAGATGCCGACGCGGATGCGCCCCGTGGCGCCGCTTGGGGCACGGTCGACCGCGCGCGTCATCTGAGCTACCAAATCAAGGTGCATCGCAGTCCAGCGTTCGCGCACCATTCGGTGGATATTTTCGCAATCCTGCATGCTGAGACCGCGCGCGAATACCGCGCGCTCGAGCATGCGCGGCTCTTCGCCGAGCGTGTTGGACACCGCGGCCAGCAGGTGGTCACGGCCATTGTCCCCAAGGAAAGCCAGCATCGATTGCAGGTCGTCCACCGGCACGAAACCGTCGACCTTGAGCTCGGCGCAACCGTCGTCTTCGGCCACCATGTTCAGGCGCACCAACTCGTCAAGGATGGTGCGATGGTGAACGTTGCCGCGGCTCCCGAGCTTGGCGACCGTTTCGAAAGAGGGCGCATCGACCCCGCCGGCCGTGATCGGCAGGCGCTGCAACGCCTGGTTTTCGGACACCAGCTGCAGCCAGAGCGTGAAAGTCTTGGCCGCGGCCGACACCTCGGTGTGGGGTAGGGCATCCACCGTTTCGCGGACCTTGGCGGTCACGGCCTTGCGGTTCAGCCCGGTCGTGACGGACAGTTGGCTGATGTTGGGTTTGGGCACCCCTTGCTTGCGCCAGGAGCGCGCCGCCTCTTCCAGCAGCAGGTCACGCAGCAGGACTTCCAGGTGCGGGTGCTTCACCCCCATGGCAAGGGCGAGCCTGACCACCGGCCGCAGGATGCGAGCGCAGGCGGCAAGTGCCCAATCCAACTGGTGTTCCATGAAGTGAAAGCTGTTTTTGGTAATGCAGGTTGCGGCGCAGCAATTCCTGCCTCAAGGGCCGGTAAATCGCGTAGCTTGGTGCACTATTGTCCTCGTCTCCGCGAGGATGTGACAAAAAATCCGCACTAAGGTGTTCAAACGGGGTGGACCCTCATGAAGCGCGTTGGACAACGTCGTCCCGCCATGTCCCGTTGTCCTGTGCAAGGGGAGGAAGCTTCCGACTGGCGGACGCTGGTGCCGTCCTACGCTTGAGTTCGGCGCCACTCCCAGAATCGATTCGTTCCAACTTATGTTCCTTGGGCGCTTTGGCGCACAGGGCCAAGAGAAGTGAATATAACCACCGCAAGACGCTGGTACGGCCAAGGAGTCCCCCATGACCACTGAAACTTCGGACAAGGCATTTCCCTTTCCTACATCGAAGAACCACGGCAAGCCCGCCAGCGAGCCGGCGAAGCCGGTCGAGCAGGCGCCCAGCGAAGAGGCTTTGGACAGCGGGGTGGAAGAATCCTTTCCCGCGAGCGACCCGGTGTCCGTCACCGTGACGAAGGTCAAGCTGCCCAAGGCACCGCAGGACAAGGCGGAGGAGGCCCGCAAGTCGGATGAAAAGAGATAGCCGGATAGGGAAGGGTAGAGGCAGCCCCTTCGCTTCGCGCTTCTCTTCTCCTACACAGTGCCGCGCCGCAAGCTGACCCGCTGCGGCCGGCAACGACCTAGCTTTCCTGGAGTCGGGCACTCGGTCCGGCACGGCCTCTTCCTTCCGGCACTGCCGGCTTTCTTCAGGAGACACGACCATGAACAGCACTTCCAGACTTCTTGCAGCGCTCGCGCTCGGTGCCGCAGGCGCGGCGTTCGCCCAAGGCAATCCGCCGACCACGGCGCCGGCCAATCCGGCCACTGCGGCCGGCCAGCAAAATCCCTCGGGCGGCCCGATGGGCACCACTGGCGTGACCCCAGAAAGCGGCGCGGCCGCCCGCACCACCACCCCGCCCACGGTTCAAAGTCCTCCCGACACGAGCAGCAGCTCGCGCACGACCATGGCGGCTTCGGGCGACACGCCCGCAATGCGCCGCGCGCGCGCCGACCGCAACTGAGCGCGGCTGACCGCACTTCCTTCAACGCGGCGTATCCATGAATGCCGTGAGGCCGGGAACGGGCGCAGCGAGCAGGCCGCTGGCCATGCTCGCTGCAGTCCTTCTTCTCGCGCTCGCCCATATGCCTGAGGCGGACGCGATGGACGAAGCTCAATGGCTTGCAAGAGCGGCCGTTGCGGCAGCGGACAACCGGAATGCGCCTTTCGCGGTAATCGACAAGCGCAAAGCGCGTGTCTTCGTCTTCGACGCCACGGGGCGGCTGCAGGCTTCATCGCCGGTACTTCTGGGGCTGGCGCGCGGCGACGATTCGGTGCCCGGCATCGGAGAACGCCCGATGTCCGAGATACGGCCTGAAGAGCGCACCACGCCGGCAGGCCGCTTCGCGACGGAGCCGGGCCTCAACACCAAGGGCGAGGACATCGTCTGGATCGACTACGATGCGGCCGTTTCGATGCACCGCGTGCGCGCCACCCAAAAGTCGGAACGCCGCCTGCAGCGGCTGGCCTCGCCGACCGTGGCCGACAACCGCATTTCATACGGCTGCGTCAACGTGCCGGCCGCCTTCTACGACGCTTACATCAAGCCCGTGCTGGGCAGCCGCCGTGGGGTGGTGTACGTACTGCCCGAAACCATGGCGGCACACAAGCGCTTCGAATTCCTGAGCCGCTCTGAGCAGAAGCTCACCCGACGCGGATTCACCCCCGCAGGCTGATTACGCCAAGCAGCACCACCAGCGCAATGCCCAACACCAAGGTGGCGCATTTCCAGAACACCACCGGGTTCTTCTCGATCAGCGGCGTGCCGCGCCGGTTCAGAAAATCCGGGTGAGGCTGCCGCAGATCCTGCACGAATTCGGACAGCGCTTCATGCCGCTTGAGCGGGTTGGGTTGCAGAGCCTTGCGCAGCACTTCGTCGATCCATGCCGGAATGGCACGCTGCGCATCCAGTGCTGAGCGGTATTGCAGGTTGCGCTGGTCCGCGCGTGTGCGGATGCGCGCGGCCTCGGCGCCGTAGGGCAATCGCCCGGTGAGCATCTGGTACACGATGACGGCCAGTGAAAACAGATCGGACCTTGCCGAGCCGCCGTCTCCCAGGAAGTATTCGGGCGCCGTGTACTGCACCGTGCCCAGTATCGGGTCCGGCTCGGCCCGTGTGCTGTCGCCCAGACCCGCCACCCAGGCCGATCCGAAGTCGATGATGCGCACGGTGCCCGTACGGTCGATCATCACGTTCTCGGGCCGCAGGTCCTGGTGCAGCATTTCCATGCGGTGGAAGGCTTGCAGGCCCTTGGCCAGCTGCTCCACGATGCGGCGCACCGACTCCAGGCTGGGCCGAGGGTTGTCGACCATCCATTGCGCGAGCGTCTGGCCGTCGACGAACTCCATGGCCACGTAAAGGTAGTTGCGCTTGCGGTCCGGAACATGCGGCTTGAGCACGTGCGCGCTGTCGATGCGCCGTGCCACCCATTCTTCCAGCAGAAAGCGGTCCAAGTGCGCCTCGTCGTTCTGCAGGTCGATCGATGGTGTTTTCAGCACCACGCTCCGGCCGGTGTCGTCGTCCACCGCCAGGTATATGTGGCTGCGGTGGCTGCGATGCAGGTCGCGAACGATTGTGTAGCCGTCGAAGCGCATGCGCGCTTCGAGCACGGGCGGCAGCTGGAGTGCCGCGCGCTGCGCCTGCAGTTCGTTGAATTCGCCGTCGGGAAGTGCGTCGATCCGGACGACCTGCACCGTCAGGTTGTCGAGGCTGCCGCGCCGCCAGGCTTCTTCGGCGATGTTTCTTGCCGCGGCGTCGAGGTCGTCCGGGTTTGCCGCCAGCGCGGCGCCAATGGCGACGGCGTCCACGTGTTCATGGACGCCGTCCGAGGTCAGCAGGAAGACATCGCCTTTCTCGACGGCCACGGCCTGATAGTCGATTTCGATGTGCGGGCCGACGCCCAGCGCTCGGCTCAGGTAGCTGTGGCCGTCCGCCACCAGCACGCGGTGGTCTTCGGTCAGCTGCTCGAGCGCTCCCGCATGCCAGCGGTAGACACGCGTGTCGCCCACGTGAAAGACGTGCGCGGTGGTCGACTTGATGACCAGCGCGCTGAAGGTGCAGACGTAGCCTCGGTCCTTGTCGAAACGGCCACCGCTGTTCTGGGTCTGGGCGTGCAGCCAGGCGTTGGTGGCGGTGAGCACGCGCTGTGCCGAGCGGCTCACGCTCCATGCGTCCGACGTGCAGTAGTAGTCGGTCAGGAAGCTCCTGACCGCCGACTCGCTGGCCACGTGGCTGACATCGCTGCTGCTGATGCCGTCGGCAATGGCGATGGCCACCCCCTTCGCGTGGCGGGTGGGCGCCTCCGGCAGAGCCGCGCCGTGGAAGTCCTGGTTGGCGTCCTTGCGTCCCTTGTCGGAGTGCTGTCCGATCGATATTGCGAGTCCGGGACGCATCGCGGCGCGGCGGTCGTGCGGCTCAGCGGGCCGCAGCGGCGGCGGCAGCGGCGGCGCGCTTGGGCGCCGTGCGTATGTGGGTCGCGTACAGCGTCAGGCCGGTGAACGACAGGCCACCGATGAGGTTGCCCAGCACGGTCGGGATTTCGTTCCAGATGATGTAGTCCATGATTGAAAAATTGCCGCCCATGAGCAGTGCCGACGGAAACAGGAACATGTTCACCACCGAGTGTTCGAACACCATGAAGAAGAACACCATGATCGGCATCCACATGGCCACGACCTTGCCGGTGACCGAGGTGGAGATCATCGCACCCACCACGCCTGTCGACACCATCCAGTTGCACAGCATGCCGCGCACGAAGAGCGTCAGCATGCCTGCCGCGCCGTGGTTGGAGTAGCCGATGGTGCGCGCCTCGCCGATGGTGGCGATCACCTGCCCCACCTTGTCGGGCGCGCTTGTGAAGCCGAAGGTGAAGACGATTGCCATCAGCACCGCAACGACAAACGCGCCAAGAAAGTTGCCGACGAAGACCAGGCCCCAATTGCGCAGCACGCCGCCCATGGTGACTCCCGGCCGCTTGTCGATGAGGGCGAGCGGCGTCAGCACGAACACGCCGGTCAAAAGGTCGAAGCCGAGCAGGTACAGCATGCAGAAGCCGACCGGGAACAGGATGGCCCCGATGATCGAGTAGCCGGTCTGCACGTTGACGGTGACGGCGAACACGGCCGCCAACGCAAGGATGGCGCCCGCCATGAAGGCGCGGATCAGCGTGTCCCGGGTGGACATGAAGATCTTGGACTCACCGGCGTCCACCATCTTGGTGACGAATTCGGAAGGCAGGAGATAGGCCATGGCGTTGCTTTGGTTGAGGGAAAGAAAAAAGGAAAGAAGCTGAAAGAGGACGGGCGAGGGGAGGCGAGCCGCGTCAGGCGGCCTTCTCCAGCGGAAGATGCGCGGGCGAACTTGCGGCGGCCAGGCCTTGCAGCACGTCGCCGACCACGATGACCGAGGGGCTGCAAAGGCCGTTGTCGGCGATGGTGTGCTGCAGCGTCGCCAGCGTACCGACGGCGTGCCGCTGCGAAGACAGGCTGGCGTTCTGAATCACCGCGATGGGGGTCTCTGGTGGCAGTCCACTCAGCAACTCGTCCTGGATAGAGCCCGCGCTCGACACGCCCATGTAGATCACCAGCGTGAGCCTTGCCGAATGGGCCGTGGCCGCTAGCGTGCGCCAATCGGGCCCAGGCGCTCCGGGCTTGGCGTGCCCCGTGATGAACACCACGCCCTGCGCGTGCGCGCGGTGGGTGAGCGGCACGCCGAGCGACGTCAGCCCGGCCAGCCCGGCCGTGATGCCGTTCACCACTTCGACGTGGATGCCGGCTTCTGCCAGGTGCTCGACCTCTTCGCCGCCACGGCCGAAGATGAACGGGTCGCCGCCTTTGAGGCGCACCACGTGCTCGCCTTCGCGAACGGCCATGATCATCAGCCGTTCGATGAAGCTCTGCGGCGTGCTCTTGCAGCCGCCGCGCTTGCCGACGTGAATCACGCGCGCGCCGGGCGCCGCCATGGCGACGATCTCGTCGCTGACCAGGTCGTCGACAAGCAGCACCGTGGCCGACTGGATGGCCTTGAGCGCCTTTAGCGTGAGCAGTTCAGGATCGCCGGGGCCGGCGCCGACGAGCGTGCAGCGGCCTTGCATCGGCTGCATGCCCGTGTTGCGGTCGTTCGCGGGGGTGGCGCGCGTTGCGACGGACGGGGAGGTGAGAGTGAGGAAGCTCATGTGTTGTTGCTCGGCTGTGTCAGGCGGCGCTGTCTTCGGCTTGAAGGCAGGCGCGGTTCGCGGGGCCTGCGACGGGCCGCTCCAGGTCGACCGCATGCGTTGCGAGCTCGGCCGCATCCAGGTGCACCACGCCCTCGATCACTTTCACTGCGAACTTGGGCGTGCAGCCCTCGTCGGGCGATTTGGCGCAGCCGTCATCGAGACCGATGGCCCAGTTGTGCAGCGGACACGCCACGCTGGTGCCGAACACGATGCCCTGGCTCAAGGGCCCGCCCTTGTGCGGGCAGCGGTCGAGCAGCGCGAACACCTGATTCTCGGAATTGCGGAACACCGCCACGTCCACGCCCACCGGGCGCGCCACGCGGCGAGCGCCCAGCACCGGGATGTCCTCGACGCGGCAGATGACTTTCCATTCGTTGTTGTCGTTCATTGCAGTTGCTCCTTCGCTCACGCTGCCTGCGTTGCTTCGTCCACGACAGCCACGGGCGTGAACTGCCGCACATCCACCGACGCCTGGCTCGACTCGAACCAGGGATCGGGCTCCCCATCCAGCGCGAACTGCAGCCGCTCCCACAGCGCCTTGCGCCCGGCCTCGTCCTCCAGGATCTTCTTCTTCACATAGTCCAGCCCCACCCGCCCGATGTAGTGCACCGTGCGCTCCAGGTACCAGCCTTCCTCGCGGTACAGCTGCAAGAACGCGCCCGAGTACTCCATCACTTCCTGGGCCGTCTTCACCTTCACCAGGAACTGCGCCACCTCCGTCTTGATGCCGCCGTTGCCGCCCACATACAGCTCCCAGCCCGAGTCCACCCCGATCACGCCCACGTCCTTGATCCCCGCCTCCGCGCAGTTGCGCGGGCACCCCGACACCGCCAGCTTGACCTTGTGCGGCGAGTACATCGCCCACAGCGCCCGCTCCAGGTCCTTGCCCATCTGGGTGGAATCCTGGGTGCCGAAGCGGCACCACTCGCTGCCCACGCAGGTCTTCACCGTGCGCAGGCTCTTGGCATAGGCAAAGCCCGAAGGCATGCCGATGTCCTTCCACACCCCCTCCAGGTCTTCCTTCTTCACCCCCAGCAGGTCGATGCGCTGGCCGCCCGTGACCTTGACCGTGGGAATCTTGTACTTGTCGGCCGCGTCCGCGATGCGCCGCAGCTCATCGGGCGTGGTGTGGCCGCCCCACATGCGCGGAATCACCGAATAGGTGCCGTCCTTCTGGATGTTGGCGTGGCTGCGCTCGTTGATGAAGCGGCTCTGCGGATCGTCCTTGGCCTCCTTGGGCCAGGTGCTGATCAGGTAGTAGTTCACCGCCGGGCGGCAGGTCGCGCAGCCGTTGGGCGTGCGCCAGCCCAGGTTGCGGTAGACCGCGTCGTGCGTGAGGTAGTGTTCCTTCCTGATGGCTTCGCGCACGTCCTGGTGGTTCGCGTCGGTGCAGCCGCACACCGCCTTCTTCTTGGGCGTGGCCGAGTAGTCGCCGCCGGCGGTGAACATCAGGATCTGCTCCACCAGGCCCGTGCACGAGCCGCAGCTGGCGCTGGCCTTGGTGTGCTTCTTGACCTCGTCCAGGGTGAACAGGCCCTTTTCCTTGATGGCCTTGCAGATGGTGCCCTTGGTCACGCCGTTGCAGCCGCACACCTCGGCCTCGTCGGGCATGCTGGCGGCCTTGCTGTGGCCCTCGTGGCCGGTGTCGCCGATGTTGGACTCGCCGAACATCAGCTTGTCGCGGATGTCGTGCACGCTGCGCCCGTCGCGCAGGAGCTTGAAGTACCAGCTGCCGTCCACCGTGTCGCCGTACAGGCACGCGCCCACCAGCTTGTCGTCCTTGATCACCAGCTTCTTGTAGACCCCGCCGAAGGGGTCGCTCATGACGATCTCTTCCGTGCCTTCGCCGCCCATGAACTCGCCGGCCGAGAACAGGTCGATGCCCGTGACCTTCAGCTTGGTGGAGGTGAGGGACCCCAGGTAGCGCCCGATGCCGAACTGGGCCAGGTGGTTGGCCGCGACCTTGGCCTGCTCGAAGAGAGGCGCGACCAGCCCGTAGGCGATGCCGCGGTGGGCCGCGCATTCGCCCACCGAGTAGATGCGCGCGTCGGTCACGGTCTGCAGGGTGTCGGTGACCACGATGCCGCGGTTGCAGTGCAGGCGCATCTTCTCGGCCAGCTCGGTGTTGGGGCGGATGCCCACGGCCATGACGACCAGGTCGGCGGCCACCTCGGTGCCGTCCTTGAAGCGGATGGCCTTGACGCGGCCGGCCTTGCCGTCGTCGGCGTCGCCCACCAGCTCCTGGGTCTGGGCGCCGATGAGGAACTTCAGGCCGCGGTCTTCCAGCGACTTTTGCAGCAGCTTGCCGGCCACGTCGTCCAGCTGGCGCTCCATGAGCCAGGGCATGACGTGCACCACGGTGACGTTCATGCCGCGCAGCATCAGGCCGTTGGCCGCCTCCAGGCCCAAGAGGCCGCCGCCGATGACGACCGCGTTCTTGTGCGTGCGCGCGGTCTCGATCATGTAGTCGGTGTCGGCGATGTCGCGGTAGGCGATGACGCCTTTGAGGTCCTTGCCGGGCACGGGGAGCATGAAGGGGTTGGAGCCGGTGCACATCAGGAGGCGGTCGTAGGCGGCCTCGGTGATGGCGCCTTGCGCATCCACGGCGCGCACGATGCGCTTGACGCGGTCGACCTCGACCACTTTCTTGCCGGCGTGCAGGGTGATGTGGTTCTCGGTGTACCACTCCCAGCTGTTGAGCACGATCTCGTCCACGGTCTGCTCGCCGGCGAGCACGGGCGACAAGAGGATGCGGTTGTAGTTGGGGTGCGGCTCGGCACCGAAGACGGTGATGTCGTACAGCTCCGGGGCGAGCTTCAAAAGCTCCTCCAGGGTGCGCACGCCGGCCATGCCGTTGCCGACCATCACGAGTTTGAGTTTCTGCATGGGGTGGGGCCTTTCGGGAATCAGCGGGTTCGAATCAAAAATGCAAATGCCGGCACGCAGCCTCTTGGGGCCGCATGGACGGGTGGGGTTCAGGGGTTTGGGATGCTCGCGGAGCGCGGGCGGGGTGCTGGGCGCTTCTTCACGCTCCGGGTATCCGCAGACCGCGGAAACCTCACCAAAACGGTGCTTCGTTACACCATGAGCCAGCAGTCATGCAAAGACCGTGCCCGAGGCCGGCTCCATCACGTATCGAGCCTGAACATGCCCGCCCGCAGGCAGACGGCCGCTGAAACAAACTGGCTGGGGCAGGGGAGCCGCTACGCCCCTTTACGACCCCATCAGGTGCAAGACCACTTGCCTTCGGTGCGGCCGTTTCCGGTGTTCCCAGAGATAAATGCCCTGCCAGGTGCCCAGCGCCATGCGGCCATTGGCCACCGGTATCGAAACCTGGACGGCCGTAAGCGCCGAACGCACATGAGCCGGCATGTCGTCGGGTCCTTCATCGCGATGCCTGAAGAGCGGATCGCCATCGGGCACCAGCCGCGCAAAGAAGCGCTCGAGATCCGCCTGCACATCCGGATCGGCGTTTTCCTGCACCAGCAAGCTGGCCGAGGTGTGGCGAATGAAGAGCGTCAGTAGCCCGGTTTTAAAGCCGGTGCTTTGCACCCATCGTGCAACGGCCGTGGTGATTTCCAGCAGACCACGGCCAGCGGTGTCGAAGTCGAGAGTGGTGGTGGCTTGGCTCAGCGTCACACAAGGTCCTTCAAAACTGACTTGCCGCATACGTCGTTGCACAAGTCATTTAACATAATGCACATTGTGTTATTTATACGTGTGGGAGCAAAGTTGTAATGTCGCATTCCAGCAAAGTTCAAATGTCGCAAAGTTGGCCGCCCCGAGCTCGAAGGCATGGCCATGGCGACATCT
>NZ_JAUSRN010000009.1 GCF_030811855.1 Variovorax paradoxus
CCGTCGATGGGGTGCCTTGCGCAGCGAAATAAAGGAGGAGGCCGCAGGCCGGGGGACATTCGCGGAGAAAGGTACCCCGTCGGCGGGAGCGCACCACGAACAGCAGCGTTCAAAACTATCAACGCGAGGGATGACAAAGCAAGCCTTCATTTCAACGCTCGATAGCCATGTCAGAAGTCCAGCCGCGCGTCTTGCCCGGGTTCATCAACCCCATCGGATCGCTGCGCTTCTTGAATTCGATCTGCTGCGTGTCGATGGTCTTCATGCCGCCGTCCTCGATGGTGACGACATGCGGGTTGAAGATCTTGCAGCCGCCCTGCGACTCGATCTCGCGGATCACGTCGTACTGGTGGGCCTCGCCTTTCCAGCGCACCAGCAGGATGCCGAAGGTGCCGCATTCGCCGCCGGCGCGAGCGAAGTCCTGGTGCTGCAGCACGTCGTCGCCGAAGATTTTCAGGTGCCGTTCCACCACGGCAGGATCGAAGGGCTGCGCGTAGGCGACCTGCAGATAGGTCCAGCCGCGGTCTGCCTTCAGCGCCTGCAGCGTCGTGTGGTTGAACGCGCATTCATACGCGGGCGGCAGGCCTTCGGCGAGCAGCTCGGCCTCGGTGCCCGCGACGGAAATGGTGCCGCCGTGTGCGGCGGCGAGCGCGCGAAAGTCGGCCATCGAATCGGGCGCGACCATGCTGAACACCGCGTGCCGGTCGGGCGGAAAGCGGTCGCGCATCGCCGTGTAGTAGGGCGAGAAGCGCGCCTCGACCGTCGAGAGCAAAAAGATGTCGAGCGTGGGCGCCTGTGCTGCGACGGCGAAGGCCAGCGCGCCGCGGTACGTCTCGAACAGCACCGTGCAGTGCACCCATTCGACGGCCGGGCTCAGGGCGACTTCCACGTCCAGGATCACGCCGTTGGTGCCGTAAGCATGGTGCACCTGCTGGATCTCGTCGCCTTGCAGCTCGATGACGCGCGGCTTCCGCTCCACGGTCATCACGCGCGCGCGCAGCAGGTTGCCGGGGTCGCGCAGGATGCCGTGGCGGAACGAGCCGATGCCGCCGAAGCCGCCCGCGATGAAGCCGCCGATGCTGGCCACATGCCAGGTCGAGGGCCACATGCGCAGCGCCTGGCCCGTCTCGCGCGCGGCAAGGTCGATGTCGTGCATGCGCGCGCCGGCCTCCACGCGAATTCGGCCTGACTGGATGTCGAGCACGCGGCACATCTGCGTCACGTCGAGCACGATGCCGCCTTCGAGCGGCACGCACTGGCCGTAGTTGCCGGTACCGCCCGCGCGCACGGTGAGCGGCAGCTTCCACTTCGCGGCCGTGGCCCCGACCTGGCGCACGTCGTCTTCGGTGCTGACCTTGACGACGAGGTCGGCCACGCAGCCCCAGAGCTGCGCAGTGAGGATGGGGCTGTACCAGTAGAAGTCTTTGGAGAGCTGCTTGCGGTGGCTCGGCGCGGTGATCACATTGAGGCCGCGCAGGTCTTGGCGCACGGCATCCCAATCGACAGCAGGCGCGATGGTCCTAGCGTTCACGGCGCATCTCGCTCTCGTGCCAGTGGCCGAGCACCAACCGCGACAACGCGGCGAACACGATGAAGATCACGATACCGAGCAGGGACACCAGCAGCAGCGCCGCGAACATCATCGGGATCTCGGTGCGAAAGCTCGATTCGAGAATGCGCGAGGCCAGCCCGGTCTCCTTGCCGGCGGTGCCGGCCGTGAACTCGGCCACCACCGCGCCGATCAGGCTCAGCCCGCCCGCGATCTTCAGGCCGGCCATGAAGTACGGCAGCGCGCTGGGTGCGAGCAGGTAGCGGAAGGTCTGCCACGGCGAGGCCTTGTAGAGCTGGAACAGGTCACGCAGATTGCTGTCAGCGCTTTTCAGTCCGATGACAGTGTTCGACAGGATCGGGAAGAAGGCCACGATCCAGGCGCACAGCAGCAACGCCGCGGTGGTGCTCGATACGTAGATCAATATCAGCGGCGCGATCGCGATGATCGGCGTCACCTGCAGGATCACTGCGATCGGGAACAAGCCGATCTCCACCCACTTGAAGAGCGCGAACGCAATCGCCAGCAGCACGCCGCCCACGATGGCCGCGCCGAGTGCGAGCAGCGTGAGCTTGACGGTGAACCACAGCGCGCTAGAGAGCGAGCCCCAGTTGTCGAACAGGGTGCGCAGGATGAGCGAGGGTGCGGGCAGGATGTAGTGCGGAATGCCGTTGGCGCGAACCATCCATTCCCACGCCAGCAGTAGCACGATGACGATGCCGGCCGGCACCGCGATGCGCAGCATCGATTCGCGCCGGCGCAGCTTGTCTTCGTGCGCGCGCAGCATCGCTTCGGAGGGCGCGGCATCCGCGGCATCCATCGGGACGTCGGCCGGCACCGCAGGCTCAGTGATCGATGTCATGCAGCGCTCCATGCAGGGACCGCGACACCGCCGTGCAGTGCGCGTTGTAGCGGCTCGAAGTGCGAAAGTCCTCGCCGCGCGGATAGGGTTCGTCGATGCGGATCTCGTCGATCACGCGGCCGGGGCGCGCCGCCATCACGACGATGCGGTTCGAGAGATACACCGACTCGTACACGCTGTGCGTGACGAACACGACCGAGAAGCGATGCTCGCGCCAGATGGCCAGCAGGTCGTTGTTGAGCTTGATGCGCGTCATCTCGTCGAGCGCGGCAAAGGGCTCGTCCATCAGCAGGAGGCGCGGGTGCGTGACCAGCGCGCGCGCAATCGACACGCGCATCTTCATGCCGCCGGAGAGCTCGCGCGGATACACGTCGGCGAAGCGCGAGAGGCCCACCATCTCCAGCACCTGCCGCACCACGGGCGCGGCCGCGTCGCGGCTTTGGCCCGCGAGCTTGAGCGGCAGCCACACGTTGTCGAACACCTTGGCCCAGGGCATGAGCGTGGGCTCCTGAAACACGAAGCCCAGGTCGCGGTCGCTCTGTGTCTTGCCCGTGTTGGCCCCTGACCACTGCATTTCGCCCGAACTGAGCCGAGTAAGCCCAGCGATCAATCGCAGCGCGGTGCTCTTGCCACAGCCGGAGGGCCCGAGAAAACTGATGAAATCGTGCTCGCCGATGTCGAGCGTCATGCCCTGCAGTGCGAGCGTGCCGTTGGCAAAGCGCTTGCTGACGTGGCGCAGGCTGACCAGCGGTGGCGTGAGTTCGGATGTCATTTCCAGGCCGGCTCGTTGGCAAGGCGCGAGAGCGGAAAGCGGTCGACCTCGTGCAGCAGTTCGACGAAGCGCCGGCCCACGTGGTCGAGCACCGCGGCACCCTTTTCGGCCGTGGCGCGCGTGGCGTCGCCGGCCGCGCCCGAAGGGTTGATGTCGTGCATCTGCCAGCCGAGCTTGCCGCTCGGCGTGATCGAGAGAAACTTGTTCTCGGCGGCCAGCTGCTCGGTCATCGAGCTGAAGTTCTGGAACTGGTCCTTGCGCACGAAGTCCGGCGTGAGGTGCAGCATCACCGAGCTTTCGAGGTCGCCTGCGTGGATGCCGTGCTTGCCTTCATGCGCGGTGAAGAGCCCTTCCGGCAAACCCAGCGTGTACCAGTTGGCGGCGACGACCATCATGCCGTGCTCCTCGCGCAGGTCGCGCGCCACGATGTCCATCACGCTCATCTGGCCGCCGTGGCTGTTGTAGAGCACCAGTTTGCGCACGCCGGCCTTCGCCACGCAGGCGCCGATGTCCTTCCACAGCGAGATCAGCGTGGTGGCCGAGACTGTGAGCGTGCCCGGGTAGCGGGAATGCTCGTTGCTCTTGCCGTAGGGCACGGTCGGCAAAAAAAGCACCGGCAGGTCGTCGGGCAGGTGCGGGAGCGTGGCGCGCACCATGCCGTCGATGGTGGCCGTGTCGGTCGACATCGGCAGATGGGGGCCGTGCTGCTCGGTAGCGCCCACCGGCAGCACGGCGATGAGCCGTTCGCGGTCGAGGCGGGAGAACTCTTCGCTGGTCAGGTCGGACCAGAAGCGGCTGCGCAAGGGGACCGGGTTCATCATCGTGGCGTACCTCGTGGTGACGGGCAGTAAGGGCGCGATGATGATCTAAATTATCCGTTCGGTCAAAAAAAGGTGGGCGTGTAGGTACCTCCAATCGCCTTCGCTTGAAGTGCCGCACCTACTTGATGGCCGCTCGGCTTGGGCATATAAGTCGTTTCATGGTTCCTTGACTCGTCGCAAGACGAAAGGGGGATGCTGTGAAAAGACGCATCTACTGGTTGATGCCCGACCTGGCGAGTGCCAGAAGGGCAATGGACGATCTGGTCCGGGCGCGCGTCGACGTGGCGCGCATTCATTTCGCCGGACCGGAAGGCATGGACATGGCCGGGCTTCATGCGGCCAACGTGTGGCAAACCTCCGACCTCGTTCACGCAGCCAAGACCGGCTGGGTGGTCGGCAGTGCCTGCGGAATCGTCCTTGGCCTCGTGGCCGCGCTGATGTTTCCGATCGTCGGCGACGACCCCGAATGGGAGGTGGCCGTGTTGGTGGCCATCCTGGGCGGCGTGGTCGGCGCCTGGTCGGCCAGCATGGTCGGCATTTCCATCCCGAGCCCCAGGCTGCAGCGTTTCGAAGGCGCCATTGCGGAGGGTCAGATCCTGCTGATGGTGGACCTGCCGCGCTCGCGCGTGCGGGACATCGAGGCGCTGCTGCAGTCCGCGCATCCCGAAGCCCGGTTCGAGGGTGAAGAGCCCCGCGTCCCGGCGCTCCTCTGAAGCGCGGATGAGCCCCTGAGCCTATGCCGAGCCAAGGGAACGCACATGACCATGGCCGTTGCCCTGTTGCTCATCGTGGCCGGCTCGGTGCTGTTTCACGTTTTCAATCCATGGTGGACGACGCCCCTGGCTTCGAATTGGAAGCTGATGGACGACACCCTGGGCATCACGCTGGCGATCACGGGCATCTTCTTCATCGTGATCAACGCGTTCGTCGCCTACATGCTGGTGCGCTTTCGTCATCGCGAGGGCCGGCGCGCGGCGCATGAGCCGGAGAACAGGAAGCTGGAACGCTGGCTGATCGGCGGCACCACGGTCGGCATCATGGCCCTGTTGGCGCCGGGCCTGCTGGTGTACGCGAATTACGTCAGCGAGCCCCGCGACGCGCTCGTGGTGGAGGTGCTGGCCCAGCAATGGCAATGGCGCTTCCGCTTCCCGGGCGAGGACGGCAAGCTGGGCGCGACCGATGCGCGCTTCTTCAGCGCCACCAATCCCTTCGGGATCGACCCCGCCGACAAGGCGGGGCAGGACGACCTGCTGATCGCCGGCGCCGAGGTGCATCTGCCGCTCGGCAAACCGGTGCTGGTGCTGATGCGTTCGCACGACGTGCTGCACGACTTCTTCGTGCCGAACTTTCGTGCCCGGATGAACACGGTGCCGGGGCAGGTTAGCCGCTTCTGGTTCACGTCGACCGTCGCGGGCCGCTACGAGGCGCTTTGCGCGCAGCTGTGCGGCGTAGGCCATCCCAACATGCGTGGCTACGTGGTGGTGGAAGATCCGGCGGCCTACCAGGCCTGGCATGCAGCGCTGCCGACATTCGCCAAGACGCAGGTCAAGGCGCCCGAGCCCCCCGCTGGCGCCGTCGCGGCGGGCGGTGGCGCACGCGTTGAACAGGGCCGCGCGCTGGCGGATGCCAAGGGCTGCGTGGCCTGCCACACGATCGATGGCAGTGCGCGGGTGGGACCGACCTGGAAGGGCCTGTACGGCAAGACCGAAAGCATGGCGGACGGCTCCAGCGCGCTGGTCGACGAAGCCTATCTGCGCAGCTTCATCCGCGATCCGCAGGCTCGCCACGTGAAGGGCTTTCCGCCGGTCATGCCCAAGATCGATTTGAGCGATGAAGAACTGGCCGCGCTGGTGGCCTATATCCAGAGTCTGGGCAGCCCGCCGGCGCAGGCTGCCGCCGAACAGAAGGCTCCGCGATGAACGCTCCTTTGTCCCCCGGGCACGCCGTGCCGCACGCCGACGACGCCGGGCACCCGGCGCCCCAGAGTTTCCTGACCCGCTACGTCTGGAGCCAGGACCACAAGGTGATCGCCGTCCAATATGCCTGCACCGCCATCGCGGTGGGTGTGGTGGGCGTGGTGCTGTCCAACCTGATGCGGCTGCAGCTCGGCTTTCCGGGCCAGTTCGAGTTCATCAACGCAGAGCGCTACTACCAGTTCGTGACCATGCACGGGATGATCATGGTGATCTACCTGCTCACGGCGCTGTTCCTCGGCGGTTTCGGCAACTACCTGATCCCGCTGATGGTGGGGGCGAGGGACATGGTCTTTCCCTACCTCAACATGCTGAGCTTCTGGGTCTACCTGCTGTCGGTGGTGGTCCTGATGGCGAGCTTCTTCGTCGCGGGCGGGCCCACTGGCGCGGGCTGGACGCTGTATCCACCGCAGTCGATTTTGCCGGGCACGCCGGGCCATGCGGGCGGCATCGTGCTGATGCTGGTGTCGCTGGTGATCTTCATCGTGGCGACCACGATGGGCGGCCTCAACTACGTGACCACCGTGCTGCAGGCGCGCTGCGAAGGCATGACGCTGCTGCGCATGCCGCTCACGGTGTGGGGCATCTTCGTGGCCACCATCCTCGCGCTGCTCGGCTTCCCGGCGCTGTTCGTCAGCGGCGTGATGCTGCTGCTCGACCGGACGCTGGGCACCAGCTTCTTCATGCCGGCGCTGGTGTCGATGGGCCAGGTGACGGGCTACAAGGGTGGCAGCCCGCTGCTGTTCCAGCACCTGTTCTGGTTCTTCGGCCATCCCGAGGTCTACATCGTGGCGCTGCCGGCCTTCGGCATCGTCTCCGACCTGATCAGCGTGCACGCGCGCAAGTGCATCTTCGGCTATCGCATGATGGTGTGGGCCATCGTGGCCATCGGCGCGCTCAGCGTGGTGGTCTGGGCGCACCACATGTTCGTGAGCGGCATGAACCCGTACTTCGGTTTCTTTTTCGCGACCACCACGCTGATCATCGCGGTGCCCACCGCGATCAAGGTCTACAACTGGATCCTGACGCTTTGGCGCGGAGACATCCACCTGACGGTGCCGATGCTGTTCGCGCTGGCCTTCCTGTGCACCTTCCTCATCGGCGGGCTGACCGGTCTGTTCCTGGGCAACGTGAGCGTGGACATCCCGCTGTCCGGAACGTACTTCGTGGTGGCGCACTTCCACATGGTGATGGGCGTGGCGCCGCTGCTTGTTGTGTTCGGCGGCATCTATCACTGGTTCCCCAAGGTCACCGGGCGCATGCTGGACGACCGGCTCGGCCAGCTGCATTTCTGGATCACCTTCCTCGGCACCTACGCGATCTACTTTCCGATGCACTACCTCGGCGTGCTGGGCATGCCGCGGCGCTACTACAACTTCGACGGCTACAAGTTCATTCCGCCGTCGGCGTTCACCATGAATGAAATCATCACTGTGGTTGCGCTGATCGTCGGCGTGGGGCAGTTGCTGTTCATCTTCAACCTGGCCTGGAGCGCCTGGCGCGGCCGGCCGGCCGCCGCCAATCCATGGCGTGCCGCCTCGCTCGAATGGCAGACGCCTGCCACGCCGCCGGGTCACGGCAACTGGGGTCCGCGGCTGCCGGTGGTCTACCGGTGGGCCTATGCCTATGGGGAGCCGGGCGCGGCGGAAGATTTCATCCCGCAGAACGCGCCGCCGGAACCCGGGGCCGGGGAGCCCGAGCCGGAGGGCCAGAGCGAGGTCCGGGGAGCACCGGCATGAGCACAGCGCTGGGCCGCTCCCTGGCAGGCGCGTTCCGCGGTGCGGAGCGCGGCCGCCGCCCTCCCGATGCACACGCGAGCGCGGCCAGCATCGGCCTGTGGGTCTTCATGGGCGTGGCCACCGCGTTGTTCTCCCTCTTCATCGTGGCCTACGTGATGCGCATGAGCGGCGAGGACGCGATCACGATCGCGCTGCCGTGGCAGCTCTGGCTCAGCACGGCGCTGCTCGTCGCGGGCAGCGTGGCGCTGCAATGGGCCGTTGGCGCGTCGCGTGGTCGCGATCCGACGCGGGCCCGCCGCCTGCTGGTGGCGGGTGGCCTCTGCGCGGTGGGCTTCCTGTGCGCGCAGCTGTGGGCCTGGCAGTCGCTGCTGGGCGCGCAGGTCATGCCAGCCGGCAATCCGGCGGGCAGCTTCTTCTACCTTCTGACCGCCATGCACGGGCTCCACCTGACTGGTGGGCTGGCCGCGTGGACGTGGACCGCGCACGACGCATGGCCCGAGCCCGGCAAGGCCGCATGGCGCATCGCGCTGTGTGCGCGCTACTGGCACTTCATGCTGGCGGTATGGCTGGTGCTGTTCGGACTGCTGGGCTGGGTGACGCCGGAGGTGGCGCGCTTCATCTGCGGCACATCCTGAGGAGGCGTTTCATGGACAACACCGCAACCATCGCGGCAACGCCGTTGACTCCCGAGATCGCCGCAAGCGGCTGGCGCGGGCTGATTGCCGACTGGTCTTCCGACCGCCAGGCGTTCCACGTCTCGTGGGGCAAGGCAATGATGTGGATCTTCCTGCTCAGCGACACCTTCGTCTTCAGCTGCTTCTTGACCGGCTACATGACGGTGCGCGTCTCGACCACCGCGTCGTGGCCCAACCCCAGCGAGGTGTTTGCGCTCCACGTGGGTGGCGCCGACATACCGTTGCTGCTGATCGCGATCATGACTTTCGTGCTCATCACCAGCAGCGGCACGATGGCAATGGCCGTCAACTTCGCCTACCGCGGCGACCGGGTGAACGCCGCCACGCTGATGCTCGTGACCGCGACCTTCGGCGAACTCTTCGTCGGCATGCAGGCCTTCGAGTGGTCCAAGCTGATCCTCGAAGAGGGCGTGCGGCCCTGGGGCAACCCGATGGGTGCGGCGCAGTTCGGATCGGCCTTCTTCATGATCACAGGCTTTCACGGGCTGCACGTCTCGGCCGGCGTGGTCTTCCTGTTCGTCGTGGCCTTCAAGCTGATGCGTGGCGACTACGACAGGAGGGGCAACTACCAGATCGTCGAGATCACCGGCCTGTACTGGCACTTCGTGGATCTGGTTTGGGTCTTCATTTTTGCGCTGTTCTATCTTTGGTGAGGACGACCATGGACCACGTCTCAGGCCAACAACATCCGATCAGCCTCTATCTCAAGATCTGGGGGCTGCTGTTCGTGCTCAGCACGATGTCGTACCTCGTCGACTACTTCCATTTCCAGGGCTATCTGCGCTGGACCCTGATCATCGTCTTCATGCTGCTGAAGGCCGGGCTGATCGTCGCGGTCTTCATGCATATGGCATGGGAACGGCTGTCGCTGGTCTATGCCATTCTGGTGCCGCCGCTGTGCCTGCTGGTCCTGGTCTGGCTGATGGCGGAGGAGGCCGGCCACACCTTCATCACGCGGCTGCTGTTCTTCCACTGACGGCGTGGCCGCCGCTCAGCGCCGCACGATGTAGCGCGTGACCACCGGAGATGCTTCGCCGATGTGAAATGCGATCCGGCGCTCCCGCAGCGCCATGTCGCTGGCCGTGGCGCGGTTGAAGCGGCGCAGGTGGTCTGTCCACGAATCGTCGACGATCTGCTCCACATAGCGGCTGGGCTGCCCGATGTCGTGCAGCAGCTCCCAGCCGATGGCGCCCTGGCTCAGGCGCGCACGGCGGGTCTGCTGCATCACAAGGTGGAAGGCCGCGGCGCGCGCCGGCTCGATGAGGTATTCGACCGTGATCACCACGCGGCCGTCTTCCTGCGGCGCCTCGGTCGGCGGACCGGCGGCCCAGCCGGCTTCGGCGGGGCGGGTGTCGTCTTCGCCGACGCCGTCGGTCACCCAGCGCAGGGCCACCAGCATCAGCAGCGTGCCGCTGACGGCGGCGATGGCAAGGCTCAGGTTCAGCGCCGTGACCGTGGCCACCTGGCCCCAGAGCGCCGCGCCGATCGCGCTCGCGCCCATGATCGCCATCTGGTAGGTCGACATGCCGCGTGCGCGCACCCAGTCGGGCAGCGCGAGCTGCGCCGAAACCGAAAGCGAATTGGCCACCGTGATCCAGGCCATGCCGCCGAAGAACATGGCTGGCACCGCGACCCATGCGTTGGGCGCAAAGGCCATCACCGCCGTGGCGAGAGACTGCAGCACCGTGCCGCGCAGCACGAGCTGGTCGCGCCCTAGCGCCTGGCGCAGCCGCGGAAGGAACAGCACCGCGATGATCGCGCCCGAACCCATGGCAGCCAGTAGCAGCGTGAAGGTGCCGGCGCCGCCGCCCTTGAGATTGCGCGCCAGGAGCGGCAACAGCGCAAGCAGGGCCGTCGAGTGGAAGAAGAAGATCGTGATGCGCGAGAGCACCGCCCGCATGCGCTGCGACTGCCAGACGAACTGCACGCCCACGCGCATGGCGCTGATGAGCTTCTCGCGGCCCAGTGGATTGGGCTTGTGTTCGCGCCGCCAGCGCAGCACCACGAAGCCCGAGGCCACCGAGAGGACGGCGTTGAGCGCAAACACCCAGACGCTGCCTGCGCTGGCAATCAGCATGCCGGCCGTGAGCGGGCCGATGATGCGCGAGGCGTTCATCGCGATGCCATTGAGGCCGAGCGCCGCCGGCAGCTGCGGCCGCGGCACCAGCTCGGGCACGATGGCCGAGAACACCGGCCAGCGCAGCGCCAGGCCGATGCCGTTGGCGAAGGTGAGCCCGAGCAGGAGCGGCGCCGTCATCATGTCCAGCGCAATGGCCGCGCACAGCACGATGGCCGTGCCCGCCAGCCAGAACTGCGTGGCCACCAGCCAGCGCCGGCGGTCGAGGATGTCGGCCAGTGCGCCGCTGGGCAGGCCCAGCAGGAACACCGGCAAGGTGGAGGCCGACTGCACCAGTGCCACCCAGATGGGCGAAGTGGTCAGCGAGGTCATCATCCACGCCGCCGCCACGTCGTTCATCCACATGCAGATGTTGGCGATGAGCCAGGTGCTCCACAACATGCGGAACACGGGCAGCTTGAGCGGCACGAGCGCCGCGAACTTCGGTGGCTGCGGCCGGGCGGGGGAAATGGGTGTCTCGTCGGGGGATATCGGTGGCATGTGGCCCGATTGTGCCGATGCCACCGAGACCGGTCGAAAAACCCGGCAATCCCCGGGGAGCGCCTATCCCCTGTCGCTGCGTGCCAGGCGGTGCTCCAGGCGCCGCAGCATCGTGGTGAGCACGAGCGTCATCACCCAGTACACCACCGAGATCGCGAGGTACGGCTCCCAGTAGCGCGCATAGGCGCCCGCCACCGTGCGGGCCGCGTAGGCCAGTTCGGCCAGCCCGATGGCCGACACCAGAGATGTGTCCTTCAGGAGCGCGATCGCGTTGTTGCCCAGCGGCGGCAGCATGCGGCGGAAGGCCTGCGGCAGCACCACGTAGCGCATCACCTGCAGGGGCGTGAAGCCGATCGACCGGCCGGCATCGAATTGTCCGCGCGAGATCGACTGGATGCCGGCGCGAAACACCTCGGAGATGTAGGCCGCCGAGTTGAGCGTGAGCGCCACCACGCCGGAAATCAGCGCGCCGTGTTCCTGCTTGAGCTCGCGTGCCAGATCGCCACTGATCAACAGGCCGGTCGCCGGATGAATGAACACCGGCATCACCGCGAAGTGGATCAGCAGGATCTGCACGAAAAGCGGCGTGCCGCGGAAGAAGCTCACGTACACCGTGGCGGGCCAGCGCAGGAAGAAGCGCGCGATCCAGGTCCACGGCGCATGGCGCGGATGCGCCAGCCGCGCGAGCGCCAGGCAAAGGCCCCAGCTGGAGCCCAGCAGCACGCACACCACCGTCATGCGCAGCGTCATCCAGGCACCCTGCCAGAACAGATCCTTGTACTCGACCAGGATGTCCCAGCGGAACCATCCGAACAAAAGGACGGGTTGTTCCATCTAGCGCTCGCTCTTGCTCGGGGCGGCCGTGCTCATCGGGCGTTCGGGTCCTTGTTGAACCACTTCTTGTAGATGCTGGCGTAGCTGCCGTCGGCGCGAATCGCGGCCAGGCCGGCCGTGAGCTTGTCGAGCAACGCCTTGTCGCCCTTCTTCACGACGATGCCGAAGCCTTCTTCGGGAAAGGACTTGTCGTCGAGCGTCTTGAGGTCGGGGTTCTGCGCCACGCGGTAGGCGATCACGCCGTTGTCGCCCATGGCGGCATCGACGCCGCCGCCGGCCAGCTCGGAAATGATGAGCGGCGTGCTCTCGAAGCGGCGGATGTTGGGGTTGGTCTTGCCGAATTCGCGCGAGGCGATGTCGTCGGCGGTGGAGGCGCTCACCACGGCGATCTTCTTGCCGGCGAGGTCCTTCAGCGAGCCGACCGTGCTGCTCTTCGGCAGCGCGATCAGCTGGCGCGCCGCGAAGTAGGGCGGCGTGAAGTCGTAGCTCTGCTTGCGCTTCTCGTTGATGGTGACGCCCGAGATCACGAGGTCGACGTCGCCGTTGTTGAGCGCGCCGAAGATGCCGGTGAAGGGCGTGTTCACGACCTTGATCTTCAGGCCCTGCTGCTTGGCGATGGCGTTGATGATGTCGATGTCGAAGCCGACGATCTGCTTGTCCTTGTTCTCGAAGGCGAAGGGCGCGTAGGTGGCGCTCGAGGCCACGGTGAGTTCGCGGTTCTGGGCCTGGGCGCCGAAGGCGAGCGTGGCGGCGGCAAGGCCGAGCGCCAGGGCGCGGCGAATGGTGTTCATGGGGCTTCTTCCTCTTGTTGCGCCGGCTCGGCGGTATGTATATGTAGTGGGCGGGAATTCTAGGTTGCAGCTAGCGTGCCAGGTGCCCCAGCGGCAAGGCGCTGCTGGCCTTCACCTCGCCCAGCGAGAAGCTGGTGTGCAGGTCCTTCACGTTCGGCAGGTTCATCAGCTGCTGGCGCGCGAAGGCCGAGAAGCCGTTCAGGTCCTGTGCCACGACCTGCAGCTCGAAGGTGCCGGTGCCGCTGATGTAGTGGCAGGCCACCACCTCGGGCATCTTGCGGATTGCCTCCTCCAGCTTGCGGGTGGCTTCGTTGGTGACGCGCTCGGTGTCCACCCGCACGAAAGCGAGCACGCCAAGCCCGATCTTGTGGCGGTCGATTTCGGCGTGGTAGCCCTTGATGAAGCCGGCTTCTTCCAGCGCGCGCACCCGGCGCCAGCAGGGCGCGGCCGAGAGCCCCACGCGCTGCGCAAGCTCGGCGTTGGTCAGGCGGCCGTCGGCCTGCAGTTCTTGCAGGATTGCAAGGTCGAACTTGTCAATGCTTTCCATATGCGACCATCTTAAGCAAGATTCTTTCTGAAAGGCGGTTTTTAGAGGCGAAGAACGCAAACACCTGTCGCGTACCCCGGCATACACTTTGCGTGATCATGGGCTCGCGCCCTACCGGGCACAGACCCATAGCCAACAGCCAGGCCCACCAGGCCCTGCCAAACGGAGACAGACACATGAACGCACCGCTGCCCGAGCACATTCGCAAGGCGCTGGAAACCGTCACGCTCGACGACAAATACAGCCTCGACTACGGCCGTGCCTTCATGAGCGGCGTCCAGGCGCTCGTCAAGCTACCGATGCTGCAGCGACTGCGCGACAAGCAGGCCGGCAAGAACACGGCCGGCTTCATCAGCGGCTACCGGGGCTCTCCGCTCGGCGGCTACGACCAGGCTCTGTGGAAGGCCAGCAAGTTCCTGAAGGAACAGAACATCGTCTTCCAGCCAGGCGTGAACGAAGAGCTCGCCGCCACGGCGCTATGGGGCACCCAGCAGCTGGGCTTCTCGCCCGCGGGCACCAACAAGTTCGACGGCGTCTTCGGCATCTGGTACGGCAAGGGCCCGGGCGTGGACCGCTGCTCCGACGTCTTCAAGCACGCCAACATGGCGGGTACCACCGAATGGGGCGGCGTGATCGCGGTGGCGGGCGACGACCACATTTCCAAGAGCAGCACGGCCGCGCACCAGAGCGACCATATCTTCAAGGCCTGCGGCACGCCGGTGTTCTTTCCGACCAACGTGCAGGAAATACTGGACCTGGGCATCCACGCCTTTGCCTTGAGCCGCTTCTCGGGCGTCTGGTCGGGCATGAAGACGATCCAGGAAATCGTCGAGTCGAGCGCCACGGCCATGATCGACCCGGACCGCGTCGAGATCGTCATCCCCACGGATTTCCAGATGCCGACCGGCGGCCTGCACATCCGCTGGCCCGACCATGCGCTGGAGCAGGAAGCGCGCCTGATGCACTACAAGTGGTATGCCGCGCTGGCCTACATCCGCGCCAACCGGCTGAACCACAACGTGATCGAAGGCCCGAACGATCGCTTCGGCATCATGGCCAGCGGCAAGGCCTACAACGACACCCGCCAGGCCCTGATCGACCTGGGCCTGGACGACGCCACCTGCCGCCAGCTGGGCATCCGGCTGCACAAGGTGGGCGTGGTGTGGCCGCTCGAGGCGCAGCTCACGCGCGACTTTGCCACCGGCCTGCAAGAAATTCTGGTGGTGGAAGAAAAGCGCCAGGTCATCGAATACCAGTTGAAGGAAGAGCTCTACAACTGGCGCGCCGACGTGCGACCCACCGTGCTCGGCAAGTTCAACGAGCTCGACGGCGATTTCTCCGGCGGCGAATGGGCCATGCCCAACCCGACGGCCAACACGCTGCTGCGTGCGAATGCCGACCTGAACCCGGCGCTGATCGCCAAAGCGATTGCGCAGCGCCTGCGCAAGCTCGGCATCCTGGACCAGGCCGGCGCCGACATGCATGCGCGCATCGATGCGCAGATCGCCATCCTCGAAGCCAAGGAGCGCTCGATGGAAGTGCTCAAGGTGGGCGGCGTGCAGGGCGCCGACCGCCAGCCCTGGTTCTGCTCGGGCTGTCCGCACAACACCAGCACCGTGGTGCCCGAAGGCTCGCGCGCCATGGGCGGCATCGGCTGCCACTTCATGGCCACCTGGATGGACCGTTCCACCATCGGCTTCACGCAGATGGGCGGCGAGGGCGTGCCATGGGTGGGTCAGCAGCCATTCACCACCGACCAGCACATCTTCGCGAACCTGGGCGACGGCACGTACTTTCACAGCGGCCTGCTCGCCATCCGCCAGAGCATTGCTGCGGGTGTGAACATCACCTACAAGATTCTCTACAACGACGCCGTGGCCATGACCGGCGGCCAGCAGGTCGGCGAGCGGCCCGAAGGCCATTCGGTGCTGCAGATTGCCGAAAGCCTCCATGCCGAAGGCGCCAAGAAGGTCGTCATCGTGACCGACGAGCCCGAGAAGTACGAGGGCGTGAACATCCCCGGCGACCACGTGGCGGTGAAGCACCGCGACCTGCTCGACGAGATCCAACGCGAGTTCCGCGAGATCGCCGGCACCACCGCCATCATCTACGACCAGACCTGCGCCACCGAGAAGCGCCGCCGCCGCAAGCGGGGCACGGCCGTCGATCCGGCCAAGCGCGTGGTCATCAACGACCTGGTCTGCGAAGGCTGCGGCGACTGCAGCGTGAAGAGCAACTGCCTGTCGGTCGAGCCGCTCGAAACCGAGTTTGGCCGCAAGCGCACCATCAATCAGAGCAGCTGCAACAAGGACATGAGCTGCCTCAAGGGCTTCTGCCCCAGCTTCGTCACGGTCGAAGGCGGGCAACTCAAGAAAAAGTCCAGGAACAAGGCCGATTCGCCGCTCGAACTCGGTCCGCTGCCGGAACCGGCCGTGCCGGCGCTGGCGCAAGACCAGGTGTGGGGCATCGTGGTCGCCGGTGTCGGTGGCACGGGCGTCATCACCATCGGCCAGCTGCTGGGCATGGCGGCGCACATCGAGGGCAAGGGCATCGTCACGCAAGACGCGGCCGGCCTGGCGCAAAAGGGCGGCGCCACCTGGAGCCATGCGCTCATCGGCGCATCGCAGGACGCGATCCGCACCACGCGCGTGGGCACCGCTGCGGCCGACCTGATCCTGGCCGCCGATCCGCTGGTGGCCGTGAACGCGGAAACCCTGGCCCGCATGCGTGAGGGCCGCACGCACGTGGCGCTCAACACGCACAGCACGCCGACGGCCGCCTTCGTGCGCAATGCCAACTGGGTGAATCCGCAGGACGACTGCGCGAACCAGATCGCGCGCGTCGTGGGCGCCGGGGCGCTCGGCACCTTCGACGCCGATGCCGCCGCCACCACTTTGATGGGCGACAGCCTCTACGCCAATCCGATGCTGCTGGGCTTTGCCTGGCAAAAGGGCTGGATCCCGCTGGCGCTCGAGTCGCTGATGCGCGCCATCGAACTCAACGCCGTGGCCATCGACAACAACAAGGCCGCTTTCGCATGGGGCCGCCAGGCGGCCGCGAACCCTGCCGCGCTGCAAAAGCGCGTGCGCCCGGGCCAGGTGGTCGAGTTCAAGAAGCGCGAAACCGTCGACAGCCTGGTGGCGCGCCGCGTCGAATTCCTCACGGGCTACCAGAACGCAGCCTACGCCGACGAGTACCGTCAGTTCGTGGGCAAGGTCCGGCAAGCCGAATCGGTGCTGGGCAAGACCGCGCTCGCCGAAACCGTGGCCCGCTACCTGTTCAAGCTCATGGCCTACAAGGACGAGTACGAGGTCGCGCGCCTGCACACCGACCGGGCCTTCCTCGACCGGGTCGAAGGCATGTTCGAAGGCCAGATGGGCAAGGACTTCAAGCTCAACTACCACCTGGCGCCGCCCATCATCGCCAAGAAGAACGCCAAGGGCGAACTGCAAAAGCAGAAGTTCGGCCCCTGGATGCTCACCGGCTTCAGGCTGTTGGCCCGGCTCAAGGGCCTGCGCGGCACGGCCTTGGACATCTTCGGGCGCACCGAAGAGCGCAAGACCGAGCGCGCCCTGATCAGCGAATACCGCGCGGCCATCGACGAGGTGATTGCCGGGCTCAATGCCGAGAACCACGCGCTGGCGCTGGAGATTGCAAGCCTGCCCGAGCAGATCCGCGGCTACGGCCACGTGAAGGACCGCAACCTGGCGGCCGCCCGCACCCGCTGGAACGACCTGCTCGCCAAGTGGCGCAACCCGCAATCGGCCCAGCGCTCGGCCGCCTGAGTTCCTGAAAGAGCGCCCGTCAAGCGGCCAGCCCGCTTGCGCGGCCGCTATTCAAAGAAGAGCAGCCGAGGCGCGGCTGGCGCCCCTGGAAAGCCCTGCCCCCCGCGCCGGATAAGCGCGGAGCGCGGGGCGTTGCCACGAATACAATGCCCGGTGCTGTTCGCGGCTGATGCCGCTTCAAGCGCTGGTTCGCGGCCTTTTTCGCAGGGCCGCGGAACCGCGGGCCCGGCTCGCGCTTCTGACATTCCTCTTCTCTCTGCTGGAGACTCTCTTGTTCATTTCCTCTGCTTTCGCCCAAACCGCGCCCGCTGCTTCCGGTGGTGGCGACATGTTGTCCTCGCTCGGCAGCATGCTGCCCCTGGTGCTGATGTTCGTGGTGCTGTATTTCGTCATGATCCGCCCGCAAATGAAGCGCCAGAAAGAGGCTCGCGCCATGATCGAAGCCCTCGCCAAGGGCGATGAGGTGGCCACGGCTGGCGGCGTGCTCGGCAAGATCACCTCCATCGGCGACCAGTACCTCGGCCTCGAAATCGCCAATGGCGTGGAAATCAAGATCCAGCGCAGCGCTGTGGTCCAGGTCCTGCCCAAGGGCGCCGTCAAGCAGTAATCAAAATCAAAGCGCGACCTCGGCCTTGCGCTTCCTGGTGCAAGGCCTCAAGTCACGCCGTGTCTCGTTTCTGAAAAGCGCTTTCTCATGAACCGTTATCCGGTCTGGAAGTACGCGATCATCGTGATCGTGCTGCTTGTGGGGTTGATCTATTCCCTGCCCAATTTCTTCGGCGAAGCACCTGCGGTGCAGGTGTCCGCGGCCAAGTCGACCGTCAAGGTCGAAGCGGCCACCCAGGGCCGGGTCGAGGAGGCGCTGAAGACGGCCGGGGTCAAGCCCGACCTGTTCACGCTCGAGGGCGGCTCGCTTCGCGCGCGCTTTGCCACCGCCGACGAGCAGATCAAGGCGCGCGATGCGGTACAGCGCGCGCTGGTGCCCGATCCGGCCGATCCTTCCTATGTGGTGGCGCTGAACCTGGTTTCCCGTTCGCCGGCCTGGCTCACGGCGCTGCATGCGTTCCCGATGTACCTCGGCCTCGACCTGCGCGGCGGTGTCGACTTCCTGCTGCAGGTCGACATGAAGGGCGCCATCGACAAGAAGGCCGAATCCTTCGCGGGCGACCTGCGCACCACCTTCCGCGACAAGGGCATCCGCGGCACGTCGGTCAACCGCAACGGCCAGACGATCGAGGTTTCGTTCCGCGACGCGGCCGCACTGCAAACGGCCAAGCAGCTGATCCAGGACCAGTTCCAGGACCTCACGACCACCGACAGCCAGGACGGCAACCTCTGGCGCCTCACGGCCACCATCAAGCCTGAAGCCGCGCGCCGGCTGCAGGACGCGGCCCTGAAGCAGAACATCACCACCCTGCACAACCGCATCAACGAACTCGGCGTGGCCGAGCCGGTGATCCAGCAGCAGGGCCTCGACCGCATCGTGGTGCAGCTGCCGGGCGTGCAGGACACGGCCAAGGCCAAGGACATCCTGGGCCGCACCGCCACGCTCGAAATGCGCCTGGTCGACGAGAGCGCCGAAGGCCGCGCAGCCGAACTGAGCGGCGGGCCAGTGCCCTTCGGCTCCGAGAAATTCTTCGAGCGCAACGGCCGCGCGGTGATCGTGAAGAAGCAGGTGCTCGTCACCGGCGAAAACCTGACCGACGCTCAGCCTGGCTTCGACCAGCAGAGCAACCAGCCCAAGGTCGACCTGACCATGGACGCCAAGGGCGGCCGCATCATGCGCGACGTGAGCCGCGAGAACTTCAAGAAGCGCATGGCCATGCTGATTTTCGAGAAGGGCAAGGGCGAAGTGCTCACGGCCCCGTCGATCAACGGCGAGCTCGGCAACCGCTTCCAGATTTCGGGTTCGATGAACGTGGTCGAAGCTAACGACCTCGCGCTGCTGCTGCGCGCCGGCTCGCTGGCTGCGCCGATGGAAATCATCCAGGAACGCACCATCGGCCCGAGCCTGGGCGCCGACAACATCGAGAAGGGCTTCAAGAGCGTGATGTATGGCTTCCTGGCCATCATGGTGTTCATGTGCGCCTACTACGCACTGTTCGGCCTGTTCTCGTCGATCGCCCTGGCCGTCAACCTGATGCTACTGGTGGCGATTCTCTCGATGCTGCAGGCCACGCTCACGCTGCCCGGCATTGCGGCCATGGCGCTGGCCATCGGCGTGGCCATCGACTCCAACGTGCTCATCAACGAGCGCGTGCGCGAAGAACTGCGCAACGGCGCCTCGCCGCAGGCGGCCATCCATGCCGGCTACGACCGCGCCTGGGGCACCATTCTGGACTCCAACGTGACCACGCTGATTGCCGGCATCGCCTTGCTGGCCTTCGGCTCCGGGCCGATTCGCGGCTTTGCGGTGGTGCACTGCATCGGCATCGTCACCTCGATGTTCTCCGCCGTGTTCTTCTCGCGCGGCCTCGTCAACTTCTGGTACGGCCAGAAGAAAAAGCTCAAGACGGTGTCCATCGGCACTGTGTGGCGGCCCAAGACCGACGGCACCGCCGTGGCCGAAGGCAAGTAAAGGTCAAGGACAAGCGCCATGGAATTCTTCCGCATCCACAAGACCATCCCGTTCATGCGCCACGCCCTGGTGCTGAACATCATCTCCTTCGTCACCTTCGCGCTGGCGGTGTTCTTCCTGCTGCACCGCGGGCTTCACCTGTCGGTGGAGTTCACGGGCGGCACCGTGATGGAAGTGGCCTACCAGCAGTCCGCGGACATCGGCAAGGTGCGCGAGGCTGTCGGCAAGCTCGGCTATCCGGACGTGCAAGTGCAGAGCTACGGCACTTCGCGCGACGTGCAGATCCGTCTTCCGGCGCAAAAGGGCATGAACTCCGACCAGCAGAGCGCGCAGGTGATGCAGGCTCTCAAGGCGGTCGACCCGTCGGCCACGCAGCGCGGCATCGAAGTCGTCGGCCCGCAGGTGGGCGACGAACTCACCACCAACGGCCTCAAGGCGCTGGGCATGGTGGTAGTCGGCATCATGATCTACCTGGCGTTCCGCTTCGAATGGAAGTTCGCCGTGGCCACCGTGCTGGCCAACCTGCATGACGTGGTGATCATCCTGGGGTTCTTTGCCTTCTTCCAGTGGGAGTTTTCGCTCGCGGTGCTGGCGGCGGTGCTGGCGGTGCTGGGCTACTCGGTCAACGAGTCGGTCGTGATTTTCGACCGGGTGCGCGAGAACTTCCGCCGCTACCGCAAGATGAACACCGTCGAGATCATCGACAACGCAATCACCTCCACCATCAGCCGGACCATCATCACGCACGGTTCGACGCAGCTGGTGGTGCTCTCGATGTTCTTCTTCGGCGGCCCGACGCTTCACTACTTTGCGCTGGCGCTGACCATCGGCATCCTGTTCGGTATCTATTCGTCGGCCTTCGTGGCCGCGGCGATTGCCATGTGGCTCGGCGTCAAGCGCGAAGATCTCGTCAAGGGCCCGGTCAAGCGCGACGGCGGCCCGGACGATCCGAACGCCGGCGCGGTGGTCTGACCCCCGCTGAATTCGAGAGGAACGGGCCGCGGAAGTCAGCCAAAATGCTGCAGCTGATGCACACTTGTGTGGTTGCTTCTCCCGAAGCAAGCTCCCGGTTGTCGCCAACCCACAGAGCCCCACTGGCCTTCCCGATCCTTCAATGAGCATTGCGCGGTCCGTCTCTTCCCTGCAGCTCGCGCGCGAAACGCGCGAGCGCTTCGTTCTGGCGACCGGGGGCGTCATCGCCCCGGTGGCGCAAGCCATCAGGGACCGCCTGACGCAACAGGCTTCGGAGGTGGGCAATGCGCGCTCCATGCAGGAGAGCCGCGATGACTTCGTGGCCTTCCAGGGCCAGGCTTCGCACTGGGTGGCGCTCGCGCAGTCGGGCTGGCGCAAGTCGGTCGATGCCTCCGGTGCGGCGCCCGGCGTGTCATCGAATGCAAAGCTCCGGCTCGAACTCATCGATGACGATGCGATGGAGAGCAGCATTCTTTCATCGCGCCTGGCGCAGGTGATCCACGACAAGGCCAGCTTCGAACTCAGCGATCTTCGGCTGCGCATCCAGCACCTGGAAGGGTCCAGCGAACTCGACGCCCACGACGTACTCCGGCCCGAATCGCTGGCCAAGCTGCTGGTCGACCAGTGGCTGGCCGCCGGCCTGAGCCGCGCGTTGTGGGCGCGGGTGCAAGACACGGTGCAGCAGCACCTCGTCGGCGTGGTGGTCAAGGCCTATGAAGACGCCAACGCGTTCCTGATTTCGAAGGGCGTGATGCCCGAGATCGATCTCAAGAGCTTCGTCCGGCGCACGGGCGCTTCCGGCGGCGGTGCGGGCGGCGGCGGGCCGTCGACGGTGCCCGGGTCTCCTTACGCCACGCAGGCCGCAGGCGCACCGCAGCCCGTTGGCGCCGTGCAGCGGCAGGGCTTCGACGCGTCATCGCAGGCGCGGGGTTTCACGCCTTCCGTGCCGGCCATGACGACGGGCGGATCGCCTCTGATGGTTGCGCGCCAGCGCGCGCAGACGGCGCTGCTGAGCCTCAAGCGCTTCGTGGCCGCGCGCATCGGCGCGGATGTGCCCAATGCCTCCTCCTCCCCGACGACCACGGGAATGGACGGACGCGCGCCAGGTGCCGGACCGGCCGGCGACGGTTCTTCGCGCGCTGCTTCCAAGACCTTCGCAGGGCTCATCGCAGAAGCCGAAGCCGCCTACCGGATGGCCGCCACGCAGTACATGGATGGTTCCGGGGAGCAGGCCACCGTCATCCAGCAGGCTTCGGTCGACCTGCGGCGGCGCAGCGCGGAGCTCAAGAAGCGCGCGCCCACCACCGCCGACAAGGCAACGGTCGAGATCGTGGCGCTCATGTTCCAGGCCATCCTCGCGGAAGAGCGCATTCCTTTTTCGGCGCGTGTCTGGTTTGCGCGGCTGCAGATGCCCGTGCTGCGCGTGGCCATTGCGGAGCCCGAATTCTTCGGCACGCTGCAGCACCCGGCGCGCATGCTGATCGACCGCATGGGCTCCTGCGTGATGGGGTTCGACGCCGCCGCCATCTCGGGCAGCGCGCTCGAGGGCGAGATTCGGCGCGTGGTGCAGGTCATCGAGCAATACCCGGAAACCGGCCAGCGCGTGTTCAAGCTGGTGTTCGACGAGTTCGTCGCCTTCCTGAACCGCTATCTCACGCAGAGCGACGCCACCCAGCGCGTCATGAGCGTGGCGCAGCAGGTCGAGCAGAAGGAAACGATGGCGATCCAGTACACCATCGAACTGCGCAAGATGCTCAACGACATGCCGGTGCGCGAAGAGATACGCGAGTTCCTCTTCAAGGTCTGGGCCGAGGTGCTGGCGATTGCCGCCTTGCGCTATGGCGCACAGGGCGAGCAGACCGTGATGCTCAAGCGCGTGGCCTCCGAACTGGTGTGGGCCGCAAGCGCCAAGCCCAACCGCGCCGACCGCGCCCGCGTGATCCAGGACCTGCCGCAGCTGCTGCAGCGCCTGCGCTTGGGCATGACCCTGCTCGGCATCATCGACGAGCCGCAAGAAGTGCACATCAAGGCCATCGGTGCGACCTTGTCCGATGCCTTCCTGTCCAAGACCGAAGCCATTCCCGCGGCCAAGATCGAAGCCATGGCCGATCGCCTGGCGCACCTTGAAGATTTCGTCAGCGACGACGGCAGTGCCTCCAACCTGCCGCTCGACGCGAACAGCATCGAATTGCTGCTGGGCATGGATGCGGCTTCCATCGAAGTCGTGGCCGACATCGCGGGCGGATCGCCGGCCGAAGACATGCTGGCGTGGGCCCATGAGCTGGAAGTAGGCAACTGGTTCATGCTCGACCACAACGACCGCGTGAGCCAGGTGCAGTTCGTGTGGCGAAGCGACCGCAAGCAACTGCACCTGTTTGCCACGGCCGACGGCCGCAGCTTCCTGATCCAGGTCGGGCGGCTGGCCAACTATCTGCAGGCCGGACTGCTTGTGCCCGCCGAGGAAGAAACGCTCACGGTGCGCGCCACACGCGAGGCGCTGGCCAAGCTGGATGCCAATCCGGAACGGCTGCTGAACTAGCGCAACTAGTGGGCGATTCGGCCTTCGCGGCTTTCGCAGAGTTCATCGAGCACGAGCGCGTCAGGCTCGATGCCCGTGCTCCAGTGCACCATCAGCACGATGATCTTGAGTTCGTCGAGCGCGACCGGATCGCCCGGCGCGGCCATGGCGCGTTCGACGACGATCTCACGCAAGCCGCAGGACAGCACGTTCGACGACTCGAGAAAGCGGATGAAGCCGAGGCAATCGGCGCCCAGGTGCTCCTGCTCGGCCTGCGAATAGACCCGCATGGCGTTGTCCGACTGCGGCAAGGCCGGCTCCGGGGAGCCGCGCAGCGTGACCGTGGCGACCGCCTCGTCGATGGCGCTTCGCTCGAACTGCAAGCCCTGCGTTGCAAGGCTCAGGCCGTCGAGCCATTGCAGCGCATCGCGGATTTCTTCTGCCTCGAAGCCGTGCGCGCTGAGCTTGCGGCCCAGTTGTCCGGGTTCGGGGCAGGCATCGCCGCGCCAATAGTTTTCGTAGACAAACACGAGCACTTCGAACATGGGCCCAATATAGCCGAAGCCGGTCGCTCGCCCGCAAGCTTTGCGTGCCGGGCTCGGCAGACAAGGGGCTATGCCGCCGCAGCTCTTTGAAACAGGCCGCCGGGCAGCCGCGCGACGTGGCCGTCGAGCTCGAGTTCGAGCATCTTGGCCTGCAGTGCGGCGGCGCTCCAGCCTGTGCGCGCGCTCAATGCGTCGAGGCTCACGGGGTCGAAGCCGAGCGCTTCGAGAAGCGGATGCTCCTTCCCGTTCGAGGCGGCCGGATCGCCCGCGCTCGCATTCTCGAAAAGACCCGGAGCCGCGCCGCCGGCTGCTCGCAGCGCAGGCAGTTCTTCGAGGATGTCGTTCACCGATTCGACCAGCTTCGCGCCCTGGCGGATCAGCGCATGGCAGCCGCGCGATTGCGGCGAGTGGATCGATCCCGGAATGGCGAACACTTCCTTGCCTTGTTCCGAGGTGAGCCGGGCGGTGATCAGCGAGCCCGATTGCAGCGCGGCCTCCACCACCAGCGTGCCGCGCGCGAGGCCGGCGATCAGGCGGTTGCGTTTCGGAAAATTCTGCGTGAGCGGCGGCGTGCCGAGCGGCAGCTCGCTCACGATCAATCCGTTCGCCATGATGCGGTGCGCCAGGTCGCGGTGCCGGGCGGGATAGACGCGGTCGAGGCCGGTTCCCACCACGGCCACCGTGGCAAGCCGCGGCGCGTCGCCGGCGGCATCGAGCGCGCCCTGGTGCGCGGCCCCGTCGACGCCGAGCGCCAGCCCGGAAATCACGGGCAGGCCCGCTTCGCCCAGTGCCCGCCCAAAGGCGCGAGCGTTCGCCGCGCCCTGCGGTGTCGGGTTGCGGCTGCCCACCACTGCAATGCTGTTGTCCAGCTGCGTCAGGTCGAATGCCGCGGCGCCGAGCACATAGAGCATCAGTGGCGGGTCGGCCATTTCGAGCAGCGACGCGGGGTAGCCCGCATCGCCCAGCGTCACGAGGCGCCGCGTGGTGGCGCCTTCATCGGCAGTAGGTTGGAGCCATTGCCAGGTCTGGTCGATCTGGGCCTGCAGGCCCTGGGGCGCCTGCTGCAAGGCATCAGCTTGTGCCGCCGATACGACCTGCCGAAGCACAGCGCCGCTCTCTGCAAAAATTTTCTCTGGCAGGCCGAAAGCGGCGAGCAGCCGGCGCGCGGCCCCGTCGCCGATGCCGGGCGTCAGTGAAAGCCGCAGCCAGCCTGCGAGTTCTGCGCGTTCCAAATGAAAGCGAAAGAGAAAGGGTCAGGGATTGACGAGGAAGTCGCCGGCACGCGGAGTGTCGGTAATTTCGAGCACGAGAGCGTACGACACTTTCTCGAAGGGCCGGAACACCATCAGGAGGCCGATGCGTTCGTTCGGAAGCTTGATCGTTTCCTTGCGCTCGCCGGTCCGGTCGAGAATGGTTTCGCCGTTCTTCAGGATGGCCAGCACGTGGCCGCTGTCGATGCCGTCGCGGGTACCCTTGTTGATGGCCACCACCTGGTTCTGGGCCGCGAACTGCACCGCGTTGCCATAGACCGAGATGATGCGGCCTTCGACTTGTGTGGAGGGCGCGCGCGGCACGTAGCTCAGCAGTTGGCGCGGCGGTTCCGGCAGCAGGCGGTCGCCGGCGCGGATTTCTTCGCGCGCCGCGATGATGTCGATGCTGGCCGGCACCACGGTGATGACGTCCTTGTCCTTGTCGGTTTCGACCGTGGTCGATTCGCCGCGCTTGAGCTGGGCCTTGCCCAGGTACTGCGCCTCGTAGCCGAGGATTTCGCCGGTTCCCGGGTCCTTAAGCGGCGTGGCGCTGCGGAACACGCGGAAGTTCTTCAGCGGCCCCGGGGCTTCGAGCAGCGGCGTCTCGGCATTGCCGCGCGCATACGCACGGTCGCCGCGCGACAGCAGCACGCGGCTGTCGTTGCCGGCCACGATGCGCGGCGCGCTTTGCAGCGTGTCGGAATCCACCACGATCGGCTCGCTCAGGAACGGCTCGATGATGCTCGGATTGAGCGTGGGCAGCGCCATGCCGGCCAGCGAGTCGAAGCGGGTGCGCGGCGACAGCTTGATGGTGCCGCCGTCGGCGCTGCCGCCCGCGCCGCGGCGCATGGTCAGCCGTGCGCGGCCGCCGGTCTTGTCCAGGTACAGCACCTGGCCTGGGTAGATGCGGTGCGGATTGGCAATCTCACTGATGTTCATGCCCCACAGCTCCGGCCAGCGCCAGGGGCGCAGCAGATAGAGGCGCGAAATGGCCCACAGCGTGTCGCCGGGCTTCACCGTGTATTCGTCGGGCGCACTGGCCGCGAGTTCGCTCAGCGGAACGCCGTTCTGGGCGGTTTGCTGGGCGGTGGCGCGCTGCTGCGGGGTGACAGGATAGTTTTGCGCCCACGCCGTCGTGCCGCTGCTGATCACTGCAAGGGCTGCCAACGTGGCGAAAAGGTGCGTGCGCTGGCGGACAGGGGTTCGGAGCTTTTTCATGTCTGGATGGGTGAGCGCACCGAGTATCGGTGCACATACGAATCTCACAATTTGCTACGAATTCTGCGCCCGAAGCCCTTGGGAGGGCAACGTTTTCAGGCGATCCCGGCTCATGGCGTCGCGGAATTGGCGAAAATAGCCACAACTTTTCCCCTTTTTCATGGCCAAACGAATCATTCTGAGTTACCCGGACAAGCGCCTGCACACGGTGGCCAAGCCGGTGCAGGGCGTGGATGCGCGCATCAAGGCGCTGGTTGCCGACATGCTGGAGACCATGTACGACGCCAGCGGCATCGGGCTGGCCGCGACCCAGGTCGACGTGCACGAACGGCTGGTGGTCATCGACGTTTCCGAAGAGCGCAACGAGCCGATCGTTCTCATCAACCCCGAGATTATCTGGGCCAGCGACGAAAAAGTGCTGAATGAAGAGGGCTGCCTGTCGGTGCCCGGCATCTACGACGGCGTGATGCGCTCCACGTCCGTCAAGGTTCAGGCGCTGGACGAGAACGGCGAAATGCGCACCATCGAGGCCGATGGGCTGTTGGCGGTCTGCGTCCAGCACGAGCTCGACCACCTCCTGGGCAAGGTGTTCGTCGAATACCTGTCGCCGCTCAAGCGCAACCGCATCAAGAGCAAGCTGCTCAAGCAGCAGCGGGAAGAGGCCAAAGAGGGCCGGGCGTGACCATGCCTTGCCTGCGGCGCTGGGCGACCGTTCTGGCCGCAGGGCTTGTCGTCCTGGCCGGCTGCGCCAGCGAACCGACGCGCATTGTTCCGGGTACCACGGCGGCCGAAACGCTGCAGCGCCTGGGTGCGCCCACGGGCCGCTATCCGCTCAACGGCGGTGGAGAGCGGCTCCAGTATTCGCGCATGCCTGCGGGTTTCGAAGTCACCGATATCGACGTCGATGCCTCGGGCAAGGTGGTTTCCGTCACCCAGGTGCTCAACGAGGCACGCTTCGGCCACGACATCAAGGTCGACCAATGGCGCCAGAACGACGTGCTCGCCTTCTATGGCCGGCCTTATGAAACCAGCCGCGTCAGCTCCTTCGACGGCACCGTCTGGACCTGGCGCTACAAGGCAGTGAACGAGCGCCGCATGCTCTATATCTACATCGATCCGACGGGCGTGGTTCGCCGCTATCACACGGGGGACGATCTCGAACTCGATCGGATCCGCGATTGACCCCGCTGAAAGTCGTTTTCGCGGGCACGCCCGAGTTCGCGCGCGTCGCGCTCGAAGCCATTGCCGACGCCGGCCATGAAATCGTCGGAGTGCTGAGCCAGCCCGACCGGCCCGCGGGACGCGGCATGAAGCTGCAGGCTTCGCCCGTCAAGCAATGCGCCGTGGCCCACAACTGGCCGGTGGCGCAGCCGCGCAGCCTGCGGCTGGACGGCAAGTACCCGGAAGATGCCGCAGCCGCGCGCGAGGCCCTTTTGGCGGCGCAACCCGATGTGATGGTGGTCGCCGCCTACGGGCTCATCCTGCCGCAGTGGGTGCTCGACCTGCCGAAGTTCGGCTGCCTCAACATCCACGCCAGCCTGTTGCCGCGCTGGCGCGGCGCAGCGCCGATCCACCGCGCCATTGAAGCCGGAGATGCCCAGACCGGCATCACCATCATGCAGATGGACGCCGGCCTGGACACGGGCGACATGCTGCTGCGCGAAACGGTCGACATCGGCGGCGACAACACCGCCCGTCTGCACGACCGCCTGGCCGAGCTGGGCGGCCGCATGATCGTCCAGGCGCTGGCCACCATCGGCAGCCTGCAGCGCACGCCACAGCCGGCCGAAGGCGTCACTTATGCCAACAAGGTCGAGAAGCACGAAGCACAGATCGACTGGAACCAGCCCGCCGAGGCCATCGTGCGGCGCATTCGCGCGTTCGATCCCTTTCCGGGCGCCAACAGCCCGCTCGACGGCGAGACCATCAAGCTCTGGTCCGCGCACGCGGTACCGGCCGAAGTGTCGGCCGCGCCGGGCACCCTCCTGGCCGTGACCGACGCCGGCGTTGCGGTGGCGGCGAGCGACTCCATCGTGATGGCGACCGAACTCCAGCGCCCCGGCGGCAAGCGCCTGGCCGTGGCCGATTTCCTGCGCGGCTTCGACCTGAAGCCCGGGCAGCGCTTCGGCTGATGTTCCTGTCCGCCGCCATCCGCCGCCGGCCGGAGTTTCGCGCGGGCATGCGCGACATGTCGTCGGCCGCACTGGGCATCGGCGCTTGGGGCCTGATGACCGGCGTGGCCATGGTCAAGTCGAACATGAGCGTGCTCGAGTCGGTGGCCATGACGCTGCTGGTCTATGCCGGCAGCTCCCAGCTTGCGGCCATTCCGCTGCTGTTTGCGGGCGCGCCGGCCTGGGTGATCCTGGCCACGGGCTTTTGCGTCAACCTGCGCTTCGTGGTGTTCAGCCTGCACCTGCGGCCCTACCTGATGCACATGCCGCGCTGGCGCCGCATGACGCACGGCTATCTCACGGCCGACCTCAGCTACGCCCTCTTCACAAGAAAATACCCCCATCCGCCGCTCGTCGGTGATGAGCAGAAGGCCCAGGAGGCCTACCTCACCGGCAACTACTTTGTGACGTGGTGCTCCTGGATGGGCATGAGCCTCTTGGGCATCGCACTGGCCAATTTCATTCCGCAGAACTGGGGACTCGGCTTTGCCGGCGTGCTGAGCCTGGTGGCCATCGTCTGTTCGATGGCCACCACGCGGCTGCGCGTGCTGGCCGCGCTGATTGCCAGTGTCACCGCCGTGGCGGCCTACGCCTTGCCGCTCAAGCTCAACATCGTGGTGGCCATCGGCGTGGCGGTGCTGCTGTGTTTCTGGCTAGAGAAGCAGTTCGGGCTCGACCCCGACGCGGAGGACGACAAGTGAGCGCGACCACCGACTGGTGGACCCTGGGCGTGATCGTCGGCCTGGCCGCGGTCACCGTGCTCACCCGCTGCTTCTTCTTCATTCTCGACCGGCCCTGGGGCCTGCCCGAGTGGGCGCACCGCGCCCTTCACTACGCACCGGCCGCCGCGCTCGCGGGCGTGATCGCGCCCGAGATCGTGATGACCCAGGGGCACCTCATCACCACCCTGCACGACGCCCGCTTGTACGCCGCCGTGGTCGGCGCCGCTTACTTCTACTGGCGGCGCGGCGTGTTCGGCACGATGCTGGCGGGCATGGCGGTGTACCTGCCTTTGCACCTCGGCCTGGGCTGGTAGCCCGACGGGCCCTTCTTTTCAGTCCAGCTTTACGCCGGCGGCCTGGATGATCTTGCCCCAGCGCTCGCTTTCGGCGCGCGAGAGCTTGTAGAACTCCTGCGGCGTGCCCGGAAGTGGCTCGAAGCCGAATTCCGCGAACAGTTTCGCCACCTTCGGTGCCTTCATCGCCTTGTGCAGTTCGCCGTTGATGCGCGCCACCGCGTCGGGCGGCATGCCGGCCGGGCCAATCAGGCCGTGGAAGGCATAGGCGTTGACATCGTTGAAGCCGGCTTCCATGAAGGTCGGCACATCGGGCAGTGCGCTGGCGCGCTGCGGCAGCGCGATCGCAAGCACGCGCACCTTGCCAGCCTTGATGATCGGCAGGCCCGAGGCCAGGTCGAGCATCATCGTCGGCACCTGGCCGCCCATCACGTCGGTCATGGCGGGCGCGGCCCCCTTGTACGGCACGTGCGTGATGCTGAGCCCGGCCTTCTGCTTGAAAAGCTCCATCGCCATGTGGTGCGGCGAGCCGTTGCCCGGCGAGGCGTAGCTCACCTTCTCCGGGTTGGCCTTCACGTAGCGCACAAACTCCGCCACGTTCTTCGCGGGAAAGTCGGGGTGCACGACCAGCGCCACCGGAAAGCGGCCGATGGTGCCGATGTACGTGAAATCGCTCGCGGGCTTGTAGGGCAGCTTGGCGAACATGTGCTCGTTGAAGAGCAGCGCCGCGTTCTCGGCCTGCATGATCGTGTAGCCGTCGGGCTTGGCCTGCATCAGCACCGACACGCCGATGTTGGTGGATGCGCCCGGCCGGTTGTCGATGATCAGCGGCTGCCCGAGCGATGGCTGCATTGCCTCCGCCAGTGCGCGCGCAAGATTGTCGGTGCCGCCGCCGGCCACGTAAGGCACGATCCATTTCACAGGCTGGCTCGGGTAGGCCGCCGGCTGCTGTGCGGATGCAAAGGGGCTGGCGGTCAGCGCGAGGGCTGCGGCCAGGAGGGGAAGGAAGCGCTTCATCGTCTTTTGTCTCCGTTGCTTGTCTTGAAATCGTTGGCGGGTCAATCGCCGCGGAGCGTCTGCCAGAGCTCGCGGTCGCGCTCCGCCGTCCACACCACGGGATGCTCGATGCCGCGCAGCTCGTCATAGGCGCGCGATACGTCGAAGGGCAGCACGTGCTGGAACACGGGCCAGGTGCCGAAGCGCGGCGCCATCGCCGCCTCTGCTCGCGCAAAACAGCCCTTGAGCGTTTCGCCTGCGGCAATGCCGGCCTTCACGCTGCCCAGCAACGTCCCGAGGAACGCCTTGGTGAGCCCGATGGCCTCGGCGCAAGCGGCTTCGTCCTGCAACACTGCGCCGCGTCCCGGCACCAGCACGCGCGGCTTCAGCGCCAGCACGGCGTCGAGCGTGCCGGCCCAGTCGCCGATGTAGGCGTCGCCCGCATACACGCCGCAGTGGTTCTCCACCACGTCGCCCGAGAACAGCACCCCGCAGTCGGGCAGCCACGCGACCGTGTCGCCGCTCGAATGGCCGCGGCCCAGCGCCATCAGCCGCAACTCGCGGCCGAGGCCCGGGCGAGGGCCGAGCCACAGGCTCATCTCGCGCTCGAAGCTCATCGTCGGGAACGTGAGGCCCGGAATCTCTTCCACGCCCGCGAACAGGCGCGGAAAGCGGCCGACCTCCGAATCGAAATCGGCCTGCCCGCGCGTGCGGATCCAGTCGAGCGTGCCGTTGCTCGCGACGATGGCCTGGACCTCGTCGAAGGCACTGGCGCCCATCACGCGCACCGCGTGGTAGTGCGTGAGCACGATGGTCTTGATGGGCTTGTCGGTCACCGTGCGGATGGCCGCGAGAAAGTCACGTGCCATGCGCGGCGTGGGACGCGTGTCGATCAGCACCACCTGCTCGTCGCCGACGACGAAGCCGCAGTTCGGATCGAAATCGCTGATGTAGCCGTACACGCCGGGCGCGAGTTCCCGGAGTCGAGGCTTCTGCTCGCGCGTGTCGGAGGCAGAGGCGAAGGAGACGTTGGCGTTCATGGGGCTTTGCTTGTGGGGGAGTCTTCGGCCGCCGCACGGATGCAGGCCAGCAGCACGTCCTGGTCGCCGCACTGGTTGGCCAGCAGCAGCACAATGCGGGCGTTGAGATCGGCGCTCTGCGCGCCGTCCAGGCCTTCATGCGCGGCGAGCAGGGCCGCGTAGAAACCGTCGGGGTCGGGGATGCGGGGCTCGGTGATCATGGGGTGGTGTCCTGGGCAAGGGCCGTGCGCAACGCAGCCGCGATCGCATCGGGCGAGGCGTGCGCGAGCAATGCGGCGCGGTAGGCATCGGGGCGCACGAGAGCGAAGCTACCCGCCTCGCGAAGACCCAGGTGGCTGGTGAGCCGGTCGTCGGCCTGCAGCGCCGGCAGGCCGCTGTCGCCCCCGATGGTCAGCAACTGAAAGGGAAGCGAGGCGGTCGCTGCCAATGCCGCTTCAGCTTCGGCGCGTGTCGGTGCTAGCCATAGCCCAATGCACCGCGTGCCCTCGGCCAGCAATTGCATCAGCGTCGTCTCGCGCCCATCGGCCCAGCGCAGCGGCAGGTTCTGCACGGTGCGCCCACCCTCGGGCAATTGGGGCGCGGACGGATAGTCGTTGGCGACCGACATGCGGCCGGTGTTCACCAGCGCCCGCGCGAACGGGTGGCGCGCAGCCAGCGCCACCACGGCGCGGCGCAGCGTGTGCTCGGCCGGCGAACGCGGCGCGAGGAAGCGCGCCGAGCGGCTCGTCACCTCGAGGTTCTGCCTTGCCGCGGGCTGGCGTTCGGCGTCGTAGCTGTCGAGCAGCGCATCGCCGGCTTGCCCTTGCAGGGCCAGCGCGAGCTTCCAGCCGAGGTTTGCGGCGTCCTGAATGCCGCTGTTGCCGCCGCGGGCGCCGAAGGGGCTCACCACGTGCGCGGCATCGCCGATGAAGAACACATGGCCGTGGCGGAAGCTGTCGAGCAGATGGTCGCGGTAGCCATATGGGCCGATCCACACGAACTCGAACTCCACGTCCGGCCCGAGCTGCTGGCGCAGCCGCGCGCCCGCCACTTCGGGCTGGCTGATGGTGGCCGTGTCGCAGTCTTCGGGCATCTGGTAGTCGATGCGCCACACGCCGTCGGCCATCAGGTGCTGCCACACGCCGCGGCCTTCGTTGAAGGGGGCGTCGACCCAGGTCCATCGTTCGACCGGCAAGGGCTTCTTGAAGCGCACGTCGCTGATGCACCAGCGGTCGGTGCTGCGCGAGGAGTGCGCATCGATGCCGAGCTGCGTGCGGATCGGGCTGTTGGCGCCAGTGGCGTCGATCAGCCGGTCGGCCTCGATGGTATAGCGGCCCGCGGGCGTCTCGACGTCGATGCGCACGCCGTCGCCGAGCGGCTCCACGCGCGTCACCCGGCTCTTCCACCGCAGGTCGGTGAGCCCGAGTTCGAGAATGCGCTCGACCAGAAACCACTCGAGGTAGAACTGCTGCAGGTTGATGAACGGCGGCTGCCTGGAGACGCTGTTCGCCTGCAGGTTGAAGTTGTACACCTCCTGTTCGCCCGAGAAGGTGCGCCCGAACGACCACGTGACGCCTTTGGCCGCAATGCGCTCGTAGATGCCCAGGCGCTCGAAGATCTCGAGGCTCTTCTGCGCATAGCAGATGCCGCGCGACGAGGCGCCGCGCACGCCGACGGTGTCGTCCTCGTCCAGCAGCACGGCACGCACGCCGCGTTGCGCCAGGTCGCAGGCCAGCGTGAGGCCCGAAGGCCCGGCACCGACGATCACGATCGGGTGGCGAACGATTCGGGGGCTGCCCAGTTCGGGAGGCGGCGTGAAGGGCCAGCTCGGAAGCTCGTAGGCCGCCGCAAATGCAAAGCTTTCCATGTTTCTTCTACAGCGCGTGGGCGAATTCGGCGATGGCATCCGCCGCCTGAAGCACCAGTTCAGGCTGCCCCGAGAGATAGTGGTTGCCGCCCACGATGTCCACGTTGCGGATGCGCGCGCCGCCGGCGGCCAGCCACGCATCGCGCGTGCTCGGAAAGGTCGACTGGTCGCCCGTGTAGGTGAGCAGCAGCTTGGGCACCGTGGTGCGAGCAAGGTTGGTGGGGCCGTCGGCCTGCGAGCGTGACGACCATTGCGAAAGAAACGCCGTGAGCGAGGTGGTGCGCCCCATCGCGTTGGCCGAATAGTTCACCTGCCGCGCGTCTCCCCACACGCTGCCCGGCAGGCGGTCGTTGGTGTCGAGCGAAAGATCGACGCAGCGCGGATCGGCGTGAGTGCGGTAGACGATGAAGGCCTGGTCGCGCGGAGCGCCCGGCGTGTTCCGAAGCAATGCGAGGCGATCGACGCACCACTGCTCGATGCGGTCGAGCCGTGCCTTCTGCGCCGCGCTGAAGCGCGCCAGAAAGTCGGCGTCGTAGGGCACGCGGTGGCGCGGGTCGTACATGTCGAGCTCGGGGTTGACCGACAGCGGGTCGTGCTCGTCGGTGACCGAGGGATCGATCCAGTCGCGCATCAGCCGCGTGCGGCCCAGGTGCGCGGCGCACAGCGCAATGCCATCCACCGGCGGCAGATCGATCGGGTGCAGGTGGGTCGGGTCGCCATCGGGAAAATGCGTGGCCGTGAGCTTCTCGGCCTGCGCCTGGTAGAAGCTCGCGAGCGCCGCGCCGCCCGAGTTGCCGATGAGAAACACCTTTTCGTAGCCGGCCGCGCGCAGGTCCTGCACGCCGGCGCCCAGGTCCTGGATGGCGCGCTCCATCAAGAGCACCGTGTCGTTGCCCGCGTAACGCGAGTTCAGTCCCATGCAGCAGATGCCGCGTTCGGCCAGCGGGCCGATCAGGTAGTGGCCCATGAAATTGCTGGTCGGGTGCATCACGATGGCCGCGATCTTTTTCGGCCCCAGCGGCGCACGAAAGGCGCCGTAGATACGCGGGCGCAGCATCTGCAGGCCCGATTGGCTTTCCATGGCCGCACCAGGCTTCACTTCGATGACGGCGAGTTGCAATTCAGACATTCGCACCGCCTTTCGCTGCACGAAGCTCCGCCTTGCGTGCGGTCCACGCATCGAGGTCCGCGCGGGCGCGCCGCGCATGCGCATCCATCTCGGCCTGCGGCACGGTCGGCGTGGTGAGTTCCACGCGGATTCCGTTGGGGTCGAAGAAATAGATCGACTCGATGATGTGGTGGTCGGTCACGCCCAGCACTTCGACGCCCGCGCCTTCGAGCCGCGCCTTGGCAGCCAGCAGGTCTTCGACGGAATCCACGCGCAGGGCGATGTGGTTCACCCAAGCGGGCGTATTGGGCGAAGGCAGTGCGGCAACGTCGTCGCCCAGGTCGAAGAAGGCGATGTACGAGCCGTCGCGCATCTGAAAAAAGATGTGCACGTAGGGGCAGTACTCGCCCGTGCTCGGCACGTGGTCGCTCTTGATGACGTGGGCGAGCGGCAGGCCCAGCAGGTCCTCGTAGAAGCGGCGGGTTTCCTCGCTGTCGCGGCAGCGCCAGGCGAAATGGTGCAGCCCGCGAACTGGCGGGGCCGCGTTGGCAGTCGTCGGCATGGCTTGTCTCCGGTAAGCCGTGATTGGGCGATGCCGCGTCTTATGATGCAATCGAAATTAATTCATCCATTGATGAAATAACCATATGAATCTAACCCTGCGCCAATTGCGCGCCTTCGCGGCCGTGGCCGAAACCGGCAGCTTCACCGCCGCGGCGCAGCAGCTGCACCTCACGCAGTCGGCGCTCAGCGTGCTGGTGCGCGAACTCGAGCGTGAAATGGGCGTCCAGCTGCTCGACCGGCACACGCGCCGCGTGCAGCTCTCGGAGGCCGGCCGCGAGTTCCTGCCTTCGGTGCACCGCCTGCTCGGCGACCTCACGACCGCGGTGGCCGGCGTGACGGATTTGCGTGACAAGAAGAAAGGTGTGTTGCGTCTTGCAGCGCCGCAACTTATGGCCTGCACGCTGATGCCGCGCGTGATTGCGGTCTACCGCCAGGCCTATCCCGATGTCGACGTGCGCCTGGCCGACACGCTGCCGGAGCACCTGCTGGCCGGCGTGATGGCCGGCGACGTGGAGCTTGCGGTGGGGCAGGACGTGGCGGTGGATGCCGCCATCGAGCGCCGCACCCTCTTGCGCGACCGGCACTGGCTGATCTGCCCGCCCGGCCATGCCTTTGCCACGCGCCGAAAGGTGCGCTGGCACGAGCTCGAGCCCTACACCTTCATCGCGCCCACGCGCGACTTTCGCCAGCGCGTGCTGCCCGAACTGGCGCCTGCGGAGCGCGACTACATGCTGCGCCCGGCTACGCAGGAGGTGTCGTACATGACCACGGCGCTCGGCATGGTGGCCTCGGGCCTGGGGCTCACCGTGTGCCCGACCTATTCGGCGCCGCTCGTGCGCGCCCACGGCCTGCAAATGGTGCGGCTCGAGTCGCCCGACTTCCACCGCGAGGTCTGCATTTACAGCGCCGCGCGGCGCACCCTCTCACCCGCCGGCGCGAGCTTTGTCGAGGTCCTCGAGCGCTTTGCCCGGGAGCAGCAAAAAGGCGCCTGAAAAGCATCGGCGTGCGGCATCACGCGGGTAGGGCCGCCGCGGGGCGAAACCTACAATGCAGGCGACTTGTCTTTCACCACTTCCAGATCCATGAACGTCATTCGATTCACCGACCTCTGCGCGCAGGGCAAGGCCGCCGGCCAGCGCGTCTTCATCCGTGCCGACCTCAACGTGCCGCAGGACGACGCGGGCAACATCACCGAAGACACGCGCATCCGCGCCTCGGTGCCCTGCATCCAGCTGGCGCTCGATTCCGGCGCCGCCGTGATGGTCACCTCGCACCTGGGCCGCCCGACCGAAGGCGAATTCAAGCCCGAGGACTCGCTGGCTCCCGTGGCCAAGCGCCTGGGTGAACTGCTGGGCCGCGAGGTTCCGCTGGTGGCCAACTGGGTCGACGGCGTCGACGTGAAGCCCGGCCAGGTCGTACTGCTCGAGAACTGCCGCGTCAACAAGGGCGAGAAGAAGAACGACGAAGCGCTGGCCCGCAAGCTCGCCGCGCTCACCGACATCTACGTGAACGACGCCTTCGGCACCGCCCACCGCGCCGAAGCCACCACCTACGGCATCGCGCAGTTCGCCAAGATTGCCGCAGCCGGTCCGCTGCTCGCGGCCGAAATCGACGCCATCTCCAAGGCGCTGGCCTTGCCCAAGCGGCCGCTAGTGGCCATCGTGGCGGGCTCCAAGGTGAGCACCAAGCTCACCATTCTCAAGAGCCTGTCGGCCAACGTCGACCAGCTGATCGTCGGCGGCGGCATTGCCAACACCTTCATGCTCGCGGCCGGCCTCAAGATCGGCAAGTCGCTGGCGGAGCCCGACCTCATCGACCAAGCCAAGGCGGTGATCGAATCCATGCGCGCCCGCGGCGCCGACGTGCCGATTCCGGTGGACGTGGTCACGGCCAAGACCTTTGCGGCCGATGCGCCCGCCACGGTGAAGGACGCGAACGACGTGGCCGACGATGACCTGATTCTGGACATCGGCCCCAAGACCGCCGCGCAACTGGCCGCGCAACTGCGCGAAGCCGGCACCATCGTTTGGAACGGCCCGGTGGGCGTGTTCGAGTTCGATGCCTTCGCGGGCGGCACCAAGGCCATCGCGCAAGCCATCGCCGACAGCAGCGCCTTCTCGATCGCCGGCGGTGGCGACACGCTCGCGGCCATTGCCAAGTACGGCATCGAAAAGCAGGTCGGCTACATCTCGACCGGCGGCGGCGCCTTCCTCGAAGTGCTCGAGGGCAAGACGCTCCCGGCCTTCGAGATTCTTTCCAAGCGTGCCGCGGGTTGATTTTTCACGCGGCGCGCGCCGCGTCTACTTCCTGTAGCCACACAAAGTGTATACAGTAGAGAATACAAAACGGAGACTAGTTCAATGATCACGGATCGCCTTCCCCGCCACGCCACCAAGATCGTCGCCACGCTCGGCCCGGCCTCCAATACGCCCGAGCTGCTGGAACAGATGATCCTGAACAAGGTCAGCGTGGTGCGGCTCAATTTCAGCCACGGCACGGCGCAGGACCACATCGACCGCGCGGCCATGGTGCGAGAAGCCGCCCGCAAGACCGGCCGCGAAGTGGCGATCATGGCTGACCTGCAGGGCCCCAAAATCCGCGTCGGCAAGTTCGCCCAGGGCAAGGTCTGGCTCGAGCCGGGCGCCAAGTTCGTGCTCGACGCCTCGCGCACCGAACCCGGCGACACCGACGCGGTCGGCCTCGACTACAAGGACCTGCCGCGCGACGTGCGCCCCGGAGACAAGCTGCTGCTGAACGACGGCCTCATCGTGCTCACGGTCGACGCGGTGCGCGGCGAGGCGGTGCACACCACCGTCAAGCTGGGCGGCGAGCTCTCCAACAACAAGGGCATCAACAAGCAGGGCGGCGGCCTCACGGCGCCGGCGCTCACGGCCAAGGACATGGAAGATATCAAGACCGCGATGAGCTTCCAGGCCGACTATGTGGCGGTGAGCTTTCCCAAGAACGCCACCGACATGGAAATGGCGCGCCAGCTGTGCAACGTGGCGGCGGCCGAATTCGGCCACAAGCCGGGCCTGATCGCCAAGATCGAGCGTGCCGAGGCCATTCCCAAGCTGGAAGAAATCCTGCGCGCGAGCGACGGCATCATGGTGGCGCGCGGCGATCTCGCGGTGGAGGTGGGCAATGCCGCCGTGCCCGCGCTGCAGAAAAAGATGATCCGCATGGCGCGCGACATGGACAAGGTGGTGATCACCGCGACCCAGATGATGGAGTCGATGATCACCAACCCCGTGCCCACGCGCGCAGAGGTGAGCGACGTGGCCAATGCCGTGCTCGACGGCACCGATGCCGTGATGCTCTCGGCCGAAACCGCCTCGGGCCGCTACCCGCTCGAAACCGTGCAGGAGATGAGCCGCATCTGCGAAGCCGCCGAATCGGCCGAGGACAAGATGCTCGACGCCGACTTCAGCGGCAAGACCTACAGCCGCATCGACCAGTCGATTGCCATGGGCGCGCTGTTCACCGCCCATCATCTCGGCGCCAAGGCCATCGTGGCGCTCACCGAGTCGGGCTCCACGCCGCTGTGGATGAGCCGCCACCGCGCGCACATTCCGATGTACGCGCTGACCTCGCGCCTTGCCACGCAGCGCAGGATGGCGCTCTACCGCAACGTGCGCCCGCTGTTGATGGATTCGGAAAGCGACCGCGACACCGCGCTCGAGCAGGCCGAAGCCCACCTGAAGAAGCGCGGCATCGTGCAGGCCGGCGATGTCTACGCAATCACCTGCGGTGAGCCGATGGGTGCCCCGGGCGGCACCAACATGCTCAAGATCTGCCGCGCCAGCTGATTGATCGAGCGGGCATCGACGATGTCTCGAGCGCCGGAAGGGCGGGGGACATCAAATGGGCAATTTGCTACATCCAAGGCGATGCTGCCGGCCGGCCTTGCTGACGCGCTGTCCGTTGCAGGGTGTGGCGTTCCGCCGGGTGTGTCGGATTTCAACCCTTCCAACGCATAGACGTCGATAAGTTCACGATCGGCGGGAAAAGGCGTGTGGGTTTTGAATCGACCCCAGGAAATCCTGCGTGACACTGCGGATGTGATCGCGACATCCGGAAGGGCAGGAACATCAATGAAGCAATTGCGTGCATTCAAAGCGCTGCTGCTGGCCTTGGCGGCGGCGGTGTCCGTTGCAGGGTGCGGCGTTCTGCCGGGGGGGTCGAATTTCAACTCCTCGACGACAGCGTCATGCGCGGTCCAGAGCGCCAAAGCTCGGCCTCCGAAACACCCCATCGTCGAACTGGCATGGTGCATCGCGCGGACGGATGACCTTTCCGATCCAAACCGCTTGTTTCATGAAACGCTGAAGATCAAGAACGACCGGGACGACAGCGAGTCCAGAAACGTCCCTAGGCGAATCCCAGCGGGGGCAGAGGCGGAGGCAGAAGAGCTTCGACATTTGCCAGCGGGGGTCAGCAACTTTTACTACACGCGTGCAGATGACGACAGACCAAGATTTGGGGGGAAAAGGTATTTCAGCTTTGCCGTCGACATCAGGAAATCATGCGTGACACTGGCGGATGTGATCGCCACCTTCGGCGATGGCTTCACCGTCTCGCCACACCGCACCGTAGCGCCTGCTGTGGCGTTGCCAGGGGTGGTGCCAACGCCGCCCTTTCAAACAGGAAAGCTCCAGGGCATCTTTTATGTCACTCCCCGCTTCTTCAAGGGGCCTAGGAACGGGCGAATTGAATTCGATTTCAGTTACTACGAATGCGTGGGAGGCATCACCGTTCAGCGCGACCTTGAATCACTGAAGAATTAGAGGGGAAAGCAAGAAATGAGCACGTTTACCACAGCCATCACAGCAGAGTGGTTGGCCGATAAAACGAACAAATTCAAGGCTTACAACATTTCGCCCGATGCACTCGCGATGATCAACAGGTCGGAAGCCCTCAAGGCCGACATGCGCGCTTACGCAGCCAGTGACTACACCGTCGCTGCAAGGGTCAATCCCAAGACCGATGCGGGCGAGTACAGCACGCCGATGAGCAAGGACATCCCAGGCTACCTCCACATTGCCTCCAACCGCTTCAACACCCCCGAAGGCACAGTCAGCATCCTGGCCCACGAACTCGGGCACTTCCGCGTCGAAGAACCCAATGCCGCCATCGCGACCGTGCGCGCCAACGCCCTGACAGGAAAAGACAAGGCCGCTTACGAAAGCGCCTGCCACCTGACAGAAGGCTACGCCCACTACAACGAAGTCAAAGTGCGCGATGAGATCCTGGAAACCAATCGCTTGGCCGCCGAGCTCGAGCAACGGCCCCTGACGGAACAGGAAGTTCAACTGGAATCCCGCTGGCGCGGTGAAGGGGTGTACAGCAGCCGTGGCGAAGGCCAGGACCACCTGATCGCCAGACGCATTGCCGATGCCGCACGGGAAGAACCCGGCCACATGACGGCCACTCAGGTCATGGAGGCGGCCGCCTTTGCGCTGGCTCAGAACAACCGGGGCAACATCACATCGAACACCAGGCAAACCTACGGCCAATTCTGTGAGGCGGCGGCGAGCAGCATGTTGCCTGGTGCCGCGCCTGCACAAGCAACGGGCGAAGCGCAACGCATGCCGCAGACGCCATCCAAAGAGCCCTCACCCACCGAAGACCTGTCCGCATTTCTGGACCGCATGTTGAGCGCCGATGACGCCACCTTCAGAAGAATGCAGCAGACGTTGGCGGACCTGCCGCCGGGCCGAGAGGTGATCGCAGAGGGAATTGAGGAAGTGAATCGCCAGGAGCAATGGGTTGCGCAGCAACAGGCACAAGCTCAGCAGCCTGCAATGAATGCGCCAGTGATGGTCATGCGCCATTGAACCCGTCCATGCGCGGAAGAGGCGAGGCAAATAAAAGTGAACGATCAAACCATGCTGGCGTTGGCCAGCAAGATGAGCGCGCTGGTCGAAAAGTTCGAGCGCCGATGCGAGCAATCCGGCTCGGAATTGCAAAAGCTTTCCCAACAGGTGCCGGCCGTGGTGCGCCAGGCCGCCAACGAACAGCTGGGCCGGCTGCCAGAGGCGGTGCTTGCAGATGTTCGCGGCGGCATCGAGCGGCCGGTTTCCGACTATGAACGGCGCCTGCGTGAAGCAGGCGAGCAAATCCATCAGGCTTCTCTTGCATTGAGCGCGCAGCTCCGACGTGCCGAGGCGTTGCACCGCCATCTGATCTGGAAGGTTGCAGGCATCACGTTGGGCAGCTTGGTGTTGATGCTGGGGGGCAGTGTTTGGTTATCGAGTCACTACTACGAAGAGATCGCAAAGAACCAAATCTCTGCCACATTGCTCAAGGCTTACAACGAGGCCGATGTCACGCTGTGCGACGGACACTTGTGCGTCAGGGCGGACAAGTCTGCCAAGCCCTCTGGAGAGTATGTGCGCGTCAAACCGCGCTGACGGAGCGGCACAAATCGTCGAAAGGATAGACGGGCTCGGCGGATGCCTGCATGACGGAGGTCTGCCGCGCGAGCCGAGTTCGCTCAGCCGTTCCTGAACAGGAAGCTGTAGGCGTTCAGGGCGGGTACGCCGCCCAGGTGGGCATAGAGCACCTTCGAGCCCGCCGGGAATTCGCCCAGGCGCACCTTCTCGATCATTCCGTGCATCGACTTGCCCTCGTACACGGGGTCGGTCAGCATGCCTTCCAGGCGCGCGCAAAGGCGGATCGATTCCAGCGTGCCTTCGTTGGGCAGTCCGTATTCAGGGCCGCCGAAGCGGCGGTCGAGCACCACGTCCTTGTCGGTGATGTCGCGGCCCAGTTCGACCAGTTCGGCCGTGCTCCGGGCAATGCGCACGATCTGCTCGAAGGTCTGCTGCGGCTTGGCCGATGCGTCGATGCCGATCACGCGGTCGGCCCTGCCGTCGGCCGCAAAGCCCACCACCATGCCGGCCTGCGTGCTGCCAGTGACCGAGCAGGTCACGATGTAGTCGAACTTGAAGCCGAGCTCGGCTTCCTGCTGACGCACTTCCTCGGCAAACCCGACGAAGCCGAGCCCGCCGTAGCGGTGCTCCGAGCAGCCGGCCGGAATCGGAAAGGGCTTGCCGCCGGACTTGCGCACGTCGTCCATGGCCACTTCCCAGCTCTTGCGGATGCCGATGTCGAAGCCCGCGTTGTCCAGCCGCACGTCGGCGCCCATGATGCGTGACATCTCGATGTTGCCGACGCGGTCGTACACCGCGTCCGAATAGTTGACCCAGTTCTCCTGCACCAGCACGCACTTCATGCCCAGGTGCGCGGCCACGGCGGCCACTTGACGCGTCTGGTTCGACTGGATGCCGCCGATCGACACCAGCGTGTCGTAGCCGCCCTCGATCGCCTCGGGAATCAGATATTCGAGCTTGCGGGTCTTGTTGCCGCCAAAGGCAAGGCCGCTGTTGCAGTCCTCCCGCTTGGCGTAGAGCTCGACTTCGCCGCCCAGGTGCGCGCTCAGGCGCTTGAGCGGATGGATCGGCGTGGGACCGAAGGTCAGGGTATGGCGGGGAAATTTCTTGAGGTTCATCGATGCGCTCCAGAGGATATGGAAGGGAGGAGGAATGACATCGATCGTAGAAAGAAGGCGAAGAAACGTGGTTGCAAACTTTGATGGAAATACGAGCAAAAAAAAGACAAGATCGCCAGATCGAATGTTTTTGGTTTGCAAAGGAAGAGATGAGCACAACAAAGTTGCGTACCACGCCGGCGCAGGCGGCCGAAGCGGCGGTGGAGCTCGACCGCACGGATCGCGTCATCCTTCGCGCCCTGCAGCGCGACGCCTCGGTGTCGAACGTGGCATTGGCGGCCAAAGTCAATCTCAGCGCGCCGGCCTGCCTGCGCCGGGTCGAGCGGCTCAAAGCCGCGGGGCTCATCCAGGGCATCGTGGCATTGCTCGATGCCAAGGCCCTGGAGCTCGGCATGATGGTGATGATCGGCGTGGTGCTCGACCGCTCGACGCCCGACTCGTTCGCCGACTTCGAGAAGGCCGCGCAAAAGGTGTCCGGCTGCCTCGAATGCCATGTGGTCACGGGCGAGTTCGACTATTTCATGCTCGTGCGAACGCGCGACAACGACAGCTTCAACCGCCTGCACGCCGAGCAGCTGCTGTACTTGCCCGGCGTGCGGCAGATCCGGACTTTCGTGGTGCTCAAGCAGGTGATGTCGACCACGCAACTGCCAATCTAGAGGCGCCCGCCGCGGCTGGCCCGATTGCCTTCGGGTACCTGTCAGTGCCGTCCCACAAGGGGTCTCGATAGAATTGCGGCAGTTTTCTCTCGTCTTTCCGCCTTCTTTTTCCCCTATTTCCGCGAGGTATTTCCCATGGCACTCGTCTCGATGCGCGAACTGCTGGACCATGCAGCCGCCAACGGCTACGGCATTCCGGCCTTCAACGTCAACAATCTGGAGCAGGTCCAGGCCGTGATGGAGGCCGCCAAGGAAACCGGCGCGCCCGTCATCCTGCAGGCCAGCGCCGGTGCCCGCAAATACGCTGGTGAAGCCTTCATCAAGCACCTGATCCAGGCCGCCATCGAGCAGTACCCGAACATCCCGCTGGTCATGCACCAGGACCACGGCCAGAACCCCGACGTCTGCAAGGGCGCCATCGACCTGGGCTTCAGCTCGGTGATGATGGACGGCTCGCTCGAGGCCGACGGCAAGACCATTGCCAGCTACGACTACAACGTGGACGTCACCAAGAAGGTGTCGGACATGGCCCACCGCCTCGGCGTGACGGTCGAAGGCGAGCTCGGCTGCCTCGGCTCGCTGGAAACCATGAAGGGCGACAAGGAAGACGGCCACGGCACCGACGACACCATGACGCGCGAGCAGCTGCTGACCGATCCCGAGCAGGCCGCCGACTTCGTCAAGCGCACCCAGATCGACGCGCTGGCCATTGCCATCGGCACCAGCCACGGCGCCTACAAGTTCACGCGCGAGCCCACCGGCGACATCCTGGCGATCGACCGCATCAAGGAAATCCACCGCCGCATTCCCAACACCCACCTGGTGATGCACGGCTCGTCGAGCGTGCCGCAAGAGCTGCTGGCCATCATTCGCCAGTACGGCGGCAACATGAAGGAAACCTACGGCGTGCCCGTGAAGGAAATCCAGGAAGCCATCAAGCACGGCGTGCGCAAGATCAACATCGACACCGACATCCGCCTGGCCATGACCGGCGCGGTGCGCAAGTTCCTGGCCGAGAACCCCGAGAAGTTCGACGCCCGCGAATGGCTCAAGCCCGCGCGCGAAGCCGCCAAGCTGATCTGCAAGCAGCGCTACATCGAGTTCGGCTGCGAAGGCCAGGGCGCCAAGATCAAGGGCGACACGCTGCAGGTCGTCGCCGCCAAATACGCCAAGGGCGAGCTCGCGCAAGAAGTTCGCTAAAACTTTTTCCAGCGATTCGCAGGCCACCGTTCGCGGTGGCTTTTTTCTGCGCGCACAATCCGTTTTTCCCGTCACGCCACCCGTTTTCGCACAGCACGCCCCATGACCACCGTCCACACCTCCTCCATCCAGAGCCTGCCCCTGCTTGCGCGCGGCAAGGTGCGCGACAACTACGCAGTCGGCGAGGACCGCATCCTGATGGTCGCGAGCGACCGGCTCAGCGCCTTCGACGTGATCATGGGCGAGCCGATCCCTGGCAAGGGCGAGATCCTCACCAAGATGGCGCTGTGGTGGTTCGACCGCCTGGGCCAGCTGTGCCCCAACCACCTGACAGGCGAAGCGCCCGAAAGCGTGGTCACGCCCGAAGAGGTGCCGCAGGTCACGGGCCGCTCGATGCTGGTCAAGCGGCTGACGCCGATCCCGGTCGAGGCGGTGGTGCGCGGCTACCTGGTCGGCAGCGGCTGGAAGGAATACCAGGAAAGCCGCTCGGTCTGCGGCGTGCCGCTGCCCGAAGGACTCACCAACGCCAGCAAGCTGCCGCGCCCGATCTTCACGCCCGCCGCCAAGGCCGCGGCCGGCGAGCACGACGAGAACATCAGCTATGACCGCGTGGTCGAGATCGTCGGACCCAAGCTGGCGCAGCAGATCCGCGAGACCAGCCTGGAGATCTACGAAACCGCCGCGCAGATCGCGCTGGCCAAGGGAATGATCATTGCCGACACGAAGTTCGAGTTCGGCCTGGACGAAGCCGGCACGCTGGTGCTGATGGACGAAGTGCTCACGCCCGACAGCTCGCGCTACTGGCCGGTCGAGGGCTACCAGGCCGCGCTGGCCGCGGGCGCCAATCCGCCGAGCTACGACAAGCAGTTCGTGCGCGACTGGCTCGAGGCCACCAAGATCAATGGCAAACCCTGGGACAAGACGCCGCCGGCGCCACGCCTGCCGGCCGAAGTGATCGAGAAGACCGCGGCCAAGTACCGCGAAGCGCTGGAACGCCTCACCGGCTGAGCAAGAAAAGGAGCGCGAAGAGCGCTCCCAGCAGCAACGTTCAGCGCGTCGCCGCGTTCAGCGTGGCCACGGTCCGGCCGCTCGCGTCGAGCAGCGCGAGCTGCCCGGGCCCGGCGAGCCGGTAGCTCGCGGTGGTCTGCAAGGCCGACATGAACTGCGCTTCGTTAGCGCCGCGAACCGGGTCCGCGCAGGCCATGCGGGTCGATGCCAGCTGGCCGATGCGCAGCGTGATGCCGCTGCGCGTGAACGAACCCGAGACGCGGTTGCAGCCGCCAGATCCACTGACGCGGCCGCTGTCGCGGTCGAACTGGATCTGCGCATCGCCGCCGGTTGCCACCGGTTCACCGCCCAGCTGCGCGAGACGCCAGACCGGACCTTCGATCGGCTCGTCGAGGCTGATGCCGCTGCCGCAGGCGGACAGGGCGGCGGCCAGCAGTGCGGTCGCGAGGGCGGGGAGCGCGAGACGGGCGAGGGAGCGCATGGCCGATTTTTCCTTCTCAATTGCAACAAGTTGAATCGGCGCCATCGTATTCGACGCCGCCTGGGCTCGCCAAGGCGGAGCCGCCCGCCACTATGGTGTCGGACACCCTTGCGCACGCTGACTGATGTCGAAGGCGAATTGAAATCAACAAAAAAAAGCGACTCGGGAGTCGCTTTTCAGGAACTGCGCATGCATCCGGAGATGCGCAAATTTGTCGATCAGCTCAGCACCACGCTGCTGAGGCGCCGCCGGTAGGTGGCCACCACCGGATCGTCCGGCGGGATCTGCCCGTCGGCTACCTTGATCTTCGGCGGCTCGATCAGATCGAGGATCGCGATGTAGGTCTTGCGCGCGAGTTCTTCGTTCCAGCTCTTGTCGCGCATGAGGATCTCGAGCAGCTCGTCCATGGCGTCGGTCCAGCGCTGCGCATCCATCAAGAGGCGCGTACGGCCGAAGCGAGCGTCGAAGTCGCGCTTGGTGGCGGCAATTTTGGCGTCGAAGTCGGCCAGTTCGGGCGCGGGGCCCGACGGCGGCGCCGCAAAATCAATGGCGTCCATCCAGCGCTGCAACGAATCGAAGCGGCGCACCAGCGTGGTCTTGGCAATCACCGGCGCAAAGGCCACCTTGGCCTCGTCGATGCGGCCCATCTGCAGCAGCAGCTTGACGTAGTCGAAGCGGGCATCGTCGTTGGCCGGATCGGTGGCCACGGCATGCTGCAGCCGCTCCAGCGCGCCTTCGGTATCGCCCTCGGCCAGGGCATCCTGGGCCGCCGCGCCCTCGGAAACCGCCTCGGCTTCGTCGGCGCCGGGCACGTGCTTGTCGAGGAATTCGCGGATTTTCTCGGCCGGAATGGCGCCCACGAAACCGTCGACCGGCTGGCCGTCCTTGAACATCACGCAGAACGGAATGCTGCGCACGCCGAACATTTCGGACAGCTGCGACGAGATCTGCGGCACCTTGTCGGCGTCGAGCTTGGCCAGCGTGAAGCGGCCGGCGTACTCGGTTTCGAGCTTTTCGAGCACCGGGCCAAGCTGTTTGCACGGCCCGCACCACTCGGCCCAGATGTCGAGCAGCACTGGCGTGGCGACCGAGCCTTCGATCAGTTCGGCCTGAAAATTTTCGAGAGTGATGTCGATCATCGGAACCAGCTGGGGGTGAAACGTAAAATTGAAACCATGAACGAAACCATTCAGGTCGGTGTAGTGATGGGCTCGAGCTCCGATTGGGAGACGATGCGCAACGCGGTCGAGATTCTCCAGCAATTCGGGATCCAGCACGAAGCGAAGGTGGTCTCGGCCCACCGGATGCCCGATGCGCTCTTCGCGTACGCCGAAAGCGCCGCCGGGCGCGGGCTTACTGCCATCATCGCGGGCGCGGGCGGCGCGGCCCACCTGCCGGGCATGCTGGCCTCGAAAACCACGGTGCCGGTGCTCGGCGTGCCCGTGGCCAGTCGCCACCTGCAGGGTGTCGATTCACTCTACAGCATCGTGCAGATGCCCAAGGGCGTGCCGGTGGCCACATTTGCCATCGGCAATGCGGGGGCCGCCAACGCGGCGCTGTTCGCGGTGGCGATGCTGGCGGTGAACGACCCGGCGCTGCGCGCCCGGCTCGATGCCTTCCGCGCCGCGCAAACGGCCGCGGCCGAAGCCATGGCGCTGCCGCCGCCGGTGGACGGCGCCGCCGTATCCCCCTTTTCGCCGCAGGGCGGAGGAGCGCTATGACCAACAACGGCCTGCCCATTCTTCCCGGCGCCACGCTCGGCGTGCTCGGCGGCGGCCAGCTGGGCCGCATGTTCGCCCATGCCGCCCAGCGCATGGGCTATTTCACGGCCGTGCTCGACCCCGATGCCGACAGCCCGGCCGGCCGGGTGAGCCATCACCACATCCACACCGACTACGCCGACGTTGACGGCCTGGCGCGGCTCGCAGGCCTCGCCGATGCGGTAACGACCGAGTTCGAGAATGTGCCGGCCCCTTCGCTGGACAAGCTCTCGGCCGCCCGGCCCGTGTCGCCCGATGCCGCCGCCATTGCCATCGCGCAGGACCGCATCGCCGAAAAGGCCCATTTCACGCGCTGCGGCGTGGCCTGCGCCCCCTACGCTGTCATCGAGACCGCTGCCCAGCTCGCGGCCGGTGAAGACGGGCTGCTGCCCGGCATTCTGAAGACCGCACGCTTGGGCTACGACGGCAAGGGGCAGCAGCGCGTGACCACGCGGGCCGAGCTGGTCGACGCCTGGCAGGCCGCGCATTGCGTGCCCTGCGTGCTCGAGAAAATGCTGCCGCTCGAGTTCGAATGCTCGGTGATCGTGGCGCGCGGCCGCGACGGGCAGATCGTGCACTTTCCGCCCCAGCGCAACCTGCACCGCGATGGCATTCTGGCCGTGACCGAGGTGCATGCGCAGAACATGCCCAAGACCGTGGCGCAGGCGGCCGTCAATTCCGCCAAGAGCATTGCCACCGGGCTCAACTACGTCGGCGTGCTGTGCGTCGAGTTCTTCGTTCTGACCGACGGCTCGCTGGTGGTGAACGAAATGGCGCCGCGGCCGCACAACAGCGGCCACTACACCATGGAAGCCTGCGACGTGTCGCAGTTCGAGCTGCAGGTGCGCACGCTCGCGGGCCTGCCTCTGGCCCCGCCGCGCCAGCACAGCCCGGCGATCATGCTGAACCTGCTCGGCGACCTGTGGTTCACCGCGGGCGGCACCAAGCCGGCCTCGCCGCGCTGGAGCGAGGTGCTCGCGCTGCCCGGCGTGCACCTGCACCTGTACGGCAAGATCGAACCGCGCCGAGGCCGCAAGATGGGCCACCTGACGCTCACCGGCGCCACGCTCGAAAGCGTGCGCGCCGCGGCTTCCCAGGCCGCCACTCTGCTCGGCCTGCCGCCCCTTACGGCGGCCGATTTCGCATGATCCTCGACGGGCAGGATCCCCACGCCATTGCCGAAGCCGTGCGCGTGCTGCGCGCGGGCGGGCTGGTCGCGTTTCCGACCGAAACCGTCTATGGGCTGGGCGCCGATGCCACCAGCGACATGGCCGTGGGTGGAATCTTCAAGGCCAAGGGCCGGCCGGCCGACCATCCGCTGATCGTCCACGTGGCGGCCGGCATCAAGGGCACGGAAGCGTTGTCGCGCTTTGCGCAGCCGCTGCCGCCCTTCGCGCAGAAGCTGGTGCAGGCCTTCTGGCCCGGCCCCCTGACGCTGATCGTCACGCGCCAGCCCGGCGTGGCTGCCGCGGCGGCCGGCGGGCAGGACACCATTGGCCTGCGCTGCCCTTCGCATCCGGTCGCGCAGGCGCTGCTCGAAGCCTGCGCCGAGCAGGGCGTGCCGGGCCTTGCCGGTCCGAGCGCCAACCGCTTCGGCCGCGTCAGCCCGACCACCGCGCAGCACGTGGTCGACGAATTTGGCGACTCATTGCCGGTGATCGACGGCGGCGCCTGTCAGGTGGGCATCGAATCGACCATCGTCGACTGCAGCCGCGGCGCGCCGGTGCTGCTGCGCCCGGGCCTGATCACGCGTGCGCAAATCGAGGCCGCCCTGGGCGAGCGCCTGAGCAACCGAGAGGTGCTCGAGACGCCTGAACCGCGCGCCCCCGGCACGCTGGAAGCGCACTACGCGCCCAACGCCAAGCTGCGGTTGATGGACGCCAAGGCGATCCAGACCGCGCTCGACGTGCTCGGCGCTGGCGCCGCCAACATCGCGGTGTGGTCGCGCGCCGCACTGCGCATTCCCTCGCAGCGCGTGCTGCAGCGGCGCATGCCTGACGATGCAGTGGCCAGTGCGCACCAGCTGTTCGCGGTATTGCGCCAGTTCGACGCGGAGGGCGTCAAGCTGATCTGGGTCGAGACGCCGCCCGATACGCCCGAATGGGAAGGCGTACGCGACCGCCTCCAGCGCGCGTCTCTGAGCTAACCCCCAGTCTTCGCGCACTTCGTGTCGCTTCGCCAACCCCCTTGCAGGGGGCAATGCCAGTGGCCCGGCAGAGCCGGTTTCACGGCATTTCTGGAAGGGAGTCCCTTTAACCGCCCGCGGCCAGCACGCCCTGGAAAAAGCCTCGGGCCGAGGCCAGGCAGAACGGCGGCGCGAGCGTGCCGTGGTAGGCCAGGGTGACGGCCTGCCGCTTGTCGGCGTCGCTGCCGGGGGTGTTCTGCGCGAGGATGCTCTTGGCCTGCGCGAAGCCGGCGCGCGCGGTGGAGTAGGCGTCAGTGGTGGCCGTGTCTTCCAGGTCGATCACCGTCAGCGCCGCGGCGGGCATGCCGCGGGCGCGGAAGTAGCCGGCCGTGGCGCGGGTGCTCAGAAAATTCACGGTCGGGTCGTTGGCGCCGCCGCACATCAGCACCGGCCGGGCCGGCAGCCAGTTGCGCAGGTCGTTGGCGCGCGCCGCTTTGCGGAAGCCCACGGCCGGCCTGCAGTCCAGCGGCGAGGTGGTGCTCAGTGAGCCGACCGTGGCGGGCAGCGCATTGCCGGGGCAGGGATTTGCCAGGATGTCGCCGGCCGCCTGCGTCAGGTAGGTCTGGCGGATCAGGTTGTTGGCGCCATAAAAGATCGACAGCTCCGGGCTCACCGGCCCCGGCGTTGCGCCAGCGGGAAACAGCGCGAGCTGCGGCAGCTTGCCGTTGGCATACAGCGTGGCGAGGGGCGTCAGGCTCGGCAGCAGGGTGTCGATGCCGGCGGCGTACTGCGCTTCGTAGATGTCGGCGGTGCTGTCGTACACATCACCGAACTGCTGCTGCCAGCTGGCGGAGAGCAGCGGCACGAAGAGCGTGCTGCCGAGCGCCGGCCACCCCAGGAAGGTGTAGTCAGCCAGCAGGCCGATGGCCGAGGGCGCCGAGAGCGCCGCCGATGCCGTCACAGCCCTGCCCGTGGCCTGCATATCGCGGTGCGCCGCCATCGCGGCGTAGCCGCCCTGCGAATAACCGGTGATGAGCAGTGAGCCGGCATCCGCCGCGTCGATGCCCGAAAAAGTCTTGCGCGCCGCTGTGAGCGCATCGACCATGTCCTTGCCCTGCTGGTCGCCGTTGAGATACGGGTGATAGGGCAGCGTCGACTTGTCGTAGCCCGCGTAGTTGGGCGCCACCACGATGTAGCCCTGCGCCGCGAACATGGCGGCGATGGTCAGGCCTTCGCCGGCGGCCGGCTGGGTCGAATCGGTCCATTTGGCGAGGTTGTAGTTGCGCGCGGCAGTGGTGCCGTGCGCATACAGCACCACGGGACGCGCGCCGTTGCAGCCGATGTCGGCCCCTGACGGCAGCATGATCGCGGCCGTCGCATTGGTGGCTTCGCCCTTGCCGCCGACCGTGCGGTATTCGAGGTAGCGAACTTCGACCCCGCACCTGGGCGTGCCGGCCACCTGCAGCAAGGCCTTGCCCTGGTCGCTGGCCTGCAGATTGGTCCTGAACTGGTCGGCCGTCAGCTTGGCGGTTTGCTCGGGCGGGTCGGTGACGACCGATCCGCGGCCGGTGTCGCCGGCTGGCGGCGGAAGCCCCGCGTTGATGCCGATGCCGCCGCCTCCACCGCCACCGCAGGCGGCCAGCAGCAAGGTGACGCCGACGAGCGCCGAAAGCCGATGCAGCGGAGACGAAGGTGGTCGTTGGGGCTGGTTCAAGGCGTGCCTCTTGGTGTTTTGTCAGTCGAACCGAACGGGCGTCCGATTCTGTGCAGCACCATCGACGCACGCAAGCGGCACGTATACCTAGGAGAATTTTTCAGTACACGGCCGCTAGCCGGCGGCTTAGTTGTCCTGCGAGGCCCAGTCGACCAGCGCGTCGAACGCAGCGCGCGCAGCCCCCGCGTTGTCGCCGTTGGCAATGGCCACCAGCACGTAGCGCCGGCCGCTCGCGCCGTGCACGTAGCCGGCCACGCCGGCCGAGTCGCGCAGAGAGCCGGTCTTCAGGTGTGCCGCGCCGCCCGAGCGCAGCGCGCGCTTCTTGAGCGTGCCGTCCACGCCCGTGGCGGGCAGCGACGACACCAGCTCCGGCATCACCGGCGAGCGCCAGGCCACCTGCAGCATCTTGCCGAGCGCGGCCGCGCTGATGCGCTCGTCGCGTGACAGGCCGGAGCCGTTGTCGAACACCGGCGGCGCCTCGCCAGTGCCGATGCGGTCGCGCCACCACTGGCCCAGTGCGCTGCGCGAGGCCTCGAAGGTGCCGCGGTTCTTCTGCGTGAGCCCGATCGTGAGGAACAGCTGCTGCGCCATCACGTTGTTGCTGTACTTGTTGATGTCGCGCACCACTTCCGCGAGCGGCGGCGATGCGAATTCGAAGGCCGGCCGGAGGCCCGCTGGCACCCGGCCTTCGCGCATCTGGCCGCCGACGCGGCCGCCCATCTCGGCCCACAGGCCACCGATGGCGCGCAGGCCGTAAGTGCGCGGGTCGGCGTACGCCACGGCCCAGCTTTTTTCGCCGCAGGCGGCAGGAAGCGCACCCGTGAATCGGATGCGGTTCGGGTCGCTGAAGTCGGGCTTGATTGCCGCGCGCCAGTCGCCGCATTCACCCGGCGCAAGTGCCACCATGGGCTGCGTCGACACGCTGGCCAGCGGCGGCTCGTAGCTCACGCGCGCCTGCTGGCCGCCGCGCTCGGGCGTGAAGATCATGTTGACCGACTTGAAGTTGACCAGCAGCGCGTCGGGCGAGGCGTTGTAGGGCCGCAGCGGCTCGCCGTCGAAGGCTCCGGGGTCGTTCTCGATCGTGTTCTCGAAGGCGCTGCGATCGAGCACGATGTCGCCGTTCACGGTGGTGATGCCCAGGCCCTGCACGCGCCGTAGCAGCAGCCAGGCGCGTTCCAGCACCAGCTTGGGATCGCCCTGGCCCTTGATGTAGAGGCTGCCGTTGAGCACGCCGTTGCTCACCGTGCCGTCGACGTAGACCGGTGTGCTCCAGCTGTAGGCTGGGCCCAGCAGGTCGAGCGCGGCGTAGGTGGTCACCAGCTTCATGATCGATGCCGGGTTGACCTGCACCTGCGAGCGCCATGCCAGCCGCGGCGGGCGCACGCCGTCGGCATCGGCCACCAGCATCGTCACCGAATCGCGCGGCACCTTGGCGCGCGCGAGGGCAATCTCCACTTCGGTCGGGAATGCCTGCTGGGCAAAGGCACTCGAGGCGGCGCATGCGATCAAGCACAGTGCGCATGCGGTACGAAGGAAGGAGAGGCGAAGAAGAAGCATTGGCCGATTATCTCGGCGCGAATACATGCAATTGCGCGTGATACAGCAGCATCACCGTCTTGGCGTCGGCAATGCGACCGTCCGCCACCATGGCCAGCGCATCGACGATGCCGAGCTCCAGCACCTCGATGTCCTCGCCCTCGTCGGCCAGCCCGCCGCCGTCGCCAATGCGCATCGAAGGCTCGTATTCGGCAATGAAGAAGTGCAGCCTTTCGGTGACCGAGCCCGGGCTCATGAAGGCTTCGAAAATCTTCTGCACCGCGCCGAGCCGATAGCCCAGTTCTTCCTCCACCTCGGCGCGAATGCGCTCCTCAGGGGCGGCGTCGTCGAGCAGGCCGGCGGCCGCCTCGATCAGCAGGTCGTCATGCCCGTTGACGAAGGCCGGGTAGCGGAACTGCTTCGTCAGCAGCACCGTGCGCTGCGCCAGGTTGTAGGGAAGCAGCGTGGCGCCGTTGCCGCGGTCGTAGGTTTCGCGGTGCATGCGCTGCCACTGGCCGTCGCTGCGCCGCCAATCGAAGGCGGTGGTCTTCAGCGTGTACCAGTTGTCGGAAAGCAGGGTGACTTCGTGCACCCGGACGCGGTCTTGAAGGGTCATGATTTGCAGCTTATGCGTAAATTCGTGCAGAAACAAGAAAATTCGTGCAATCTGCGGGCGTGCCCGCTACCATCGGCCGATGCTCACCCGCCAGCGCAAGCAACACATCCTCTCGGTCCTGCAGCGCGAGGGCAACGTCGTCGCAAAGTCGCTCAGTGAGGCGCTTTCGCTGTCGGAAGACACCATCCGGCGCGACTTGCGCGAGCTGGCGGCCGAGGGCCTGCTGCAGCGCGTGCACGGCGGCGCGCTGCCGCTTGCAAGGGCGGAGGCCGACTTTGCGGGCCGCCTGCAACTCGCCACTGCCGAGAAGGTGGCCATCGGCCGCGGGGCGGCGCGGCTCGTAAGGCCCGGGCAGGTGGTGTTCATCGACGGCGGCACCACGGCCGTCCAGCTGGCGCGGCACCTGCCGAAGAGCCTGCGCGCCACCGTCGTCACGCACAGTCCGTCGGTCGCGGTCGAACTGGTGGGCCATGCCGACATCGAGGTGGTGCTGATCGGCGGGCGCCTTTTCAAACATTCGATGGTGGCGGTGGGCGCCGCGGCCATGGACGCCATCTCGCGCATCCACGCCGACACCTGCTTCCTGGGCGTGACCGGCGTGCATGCCGAGGCCGGGCTGACCACCGGCGATGCCGAGGAGGCTGCGATCAAGCGCGCCCTCATGGCGGCCGCGGCCGAGACGGTGGTGCTGGCGTCGTCCGAAAAGATCGGCGCCGCTTCGGCCTGGATGATCAATCCGGTATCAGCGGCCACCAGCCTCCTGGTGGCGCCGGAAGCGCCGGCGGCCGCGCTGGCGCCGCTGCGCGAGTCCGGGCTCGCAATCCTGCGCAGCGACGGCGGCTGATCGTTGCGGGCAATTCTCCCCTGGCCGGCGCGGCCCGGGGCGAGCCCTCGATAATCGGAGAATGCCCGCCCCGCCCCGACTCTCGCCCCGCACGCTCGGCATCGGCGCGGCCGTGGTCACCGTGCTGGTCTGGACGGCCTTCATCGTGATCGCCCGGGCCTCGGCCGCACGCTCGCTCACCCCGTTCGACCTGGCGCTGGCGCGCATTTGCGGCGCCAGCCTAGTGCTGGTGCCCTGGGGCGCCTGGATGGTCATGAAAGACCTCCGGCAGGACGGTACCACCGCCTCCTCGCTCTTCGGCCTCTCGCCCCTGTCGCTGCGCGTGACCGCCAGCGCCGGCATCTTCGGCGGCGTGGCCTATGCCGCGCTGGCCTACAGCGGCTTCTTCTTCGCGCCTGCCGGCCATGCCTCGGTGCTGATGCCCGGCAGCCTGCCGCTGTGGACCACGCTGCTGGCGGCGCTGGTGCTGCGCGACCGCATCACGCCGGGCCGCGCTTTCGGGCTGGCGCTGATCGTGGCCGGCGATCTGGTGGTCGGCGGGCGCAGCCTGCTGCACGCCTTAGAGGGCGGCGAGGTCTGGAAGGGCGACCTGCTTTTCATGTCGGCCGCCTTCTGCTGGGCCTGCTACAGCGTAGTGGCGCGCCGCCATGGCCTGGACGCGGTGCGTGCGACCATCGCCATCACCGTCTTCGCGCTCTTGACCTATGTTCCCGTGTACAGCCTGCTGGTGGCGGGCGGTGCTGTGGCGAGCCGCATCGGTTCCGCGCCGTGGGGCGAGGTGGCGTTCCAGATGCTGTTCCAGGGCGTGGGTTCGGTCGTCATCTCGGGCATCACGTTCACGAAGATGATCCAGTACTTCGGACCGGTGCGCAGCACCATGATCACGGCGCTCGTGCCCGGACTCTCGGCCTTCGGCGCGGTGATCTGGCTCGACGAGCCGCTGCACTGGAACCTGATGGCCGGCCTGCTGCTGGTGACCGCCGGCATCCTGTTCGGCGTGCAGAAATCGGCCGGGGCGCGCAATGCCCCGATGCCCAAGGTTCCGGCTACCGCCATGGGACGACGCGATGCCTAAGCTCCTGGCTTTCGACACCAGCACCGAACACCTGTCCGTGGCGGTTCGCCACGGCGAGCGCCTGTTCACGCACAGCGGGGCCGGCGGCGCGCAGGCGTCGAGCACGCTGATCCCGCTCATCCTGCAATTGCTGGCCGAGGCCGGGCTCGAACTGGCCGCGCTCGACGCCATTGCCTTCGGCCGCGGGCCGGGTTCCTTCACGGGTCTGCGCACCGCCTGCTCGGTGGCGCAAGGCCTGGCCTTCGGGTCCGGCGTGCCGCTGCTGCCGGTGGACACACTGCTGGCCGTGGCCGAGGAGGCCCGCCACACTTTCGGCGCCCGCCAGGTGGTTGCCGCGCTCGATGCCCGCATGGATCAGCTCTATGCCGCGCGATACGACTTCGACGGTGGCGGTGCGCTGGGCGCCCTGCAAGGCGATGGCGGCGAGCCGCTGCTGCTCGCGCCCGAAGCGCTCGATGTGCCCGCCGGCTGGTGCCTTGCCGGCAACGCCTTTGCCGCCTATGGCCCGCGCCTGGCGCCCGCCGCGGCGCGCCACGAGGTGCTGCCAACCGCCACCGCCATGCTCCGCCTCGCGCCCGCGCTGCTGGCCGCCGGCCGCACGGTGGACGCGGCACATGCCTGGCCGCTCTATGTTCGCGATAAAGTGGCGCAAACGACCGATGAGCGCGCTGCCATCAAGGCGGCCGCCGTCGCGGTTTCACCTGTTGCCAGCAAGTCATGAGCGCCGCGCCGGGCCGCCCCAAGCAAGCTCGCTTCGCAGTGCGAAGCACGGAGGTAATCCAATGAGCGCCGTTCTTCAGCCTGTCGAAGCCCGCCTCGAACCGCTCACCGTCGAGCGGCTCGACGCCGTCTGCGCGGTCGAACAGACGGCCTATAGCCACCCATGGACGCGGGCCAACTTCATCGACTCGATGGCGGTGGGCTACCACTGCCAGTGCCTCTTGGCGCCCGTCTCGGTGCCCGAACTGGACACGCCGGTGACGATGCTCGGCGAAACGCTGATCGGCTATTTCGTCGCCATGAAGGGCGTGGACGAAGTGCATCTGCTCAACTTCACGGTGACGCCGGCATTCCAGCGCCAGGGATGGGCGCCGCTGATGCTCGCCGCGCTGACCGGATGGTCGCGTGGCGAAGGCGCGCTATGGCTCTGGCTCGAAGTGCGCCAGAGCAACCAGCGTGCGCTCGACGTTTACCTGCGCCAGGGATTCCGCAGCGTCGGCGTTCGCAAAGGCTATTACCCGGCCCACGAAGGCAAGCGCGAAGATGCGGTGGTCATGAGCCTCAGATTGAATGAAACAGGCTCCGCCTGGGGAGCCTTGCGATGAGCGCGGTACAGACATTGAAGCTCGATGCGCGCCAGCGCGCAATGCTCGACGAAATGGGCGTGAAGGTCTGGTGGCCGATGCCCGAAGCGGCGGAAGCCGCTGCCATTGCCGCTGAAGCGAAAGCGGTTGCCGTGGAGCCGTCGCCGGTTGAAGAAGCACGCGAGCGACCTGTTGCCGGCGCGCCCGCCCCGGCCGCAAGGCCCGCGGCGGCACCGGCCCCGGCGGCCCGCCCCGCGGCGGCACCGGCCCCGGCGGCCCGCCCCGCGGCCGCGCCGATCGCCCATGGCGCCGCGGTGCTCATCGAGGAACCCCGCCGCCTTTACGCCGAGGCCGGAGCGGGGCTGGCCCAGGGCGGCTGGCTCGTCGTGGCCGACATGCCGCCCGAGGCCGACGGCCGTCACGGCGAACCCTTTGCGGGCGACGCCGGCAAGCTGCTCGACAACATGCTGCGCGCCCTCAAGCTGCACGACGGCAAGACGCCGGTGCACCTGATGCGCACGCACCGCGGCGTGGCCGCCGGTCAGCCCGGCAGCCCCCGTCCCATGGCCGAGGCCTTCGAGGAACACGCCGCCGCGCTGGCGCCGACGCTGGTGCTTGCCATGGGACCGCTGGCCGCGCAAAGCCTGATGCAAAGCGCCGAACCGCTCGGCAAGCTGCGCGGACGCGTTGTGCCGCTTGCGTCGATCCAGGGCGTATCGGTTGTGGCGACCTACCACCCGGCATATCTGCTGCGAAACCCCGCCGACAAGGCGCGCGCGTGGGCCGACTTGTGCCTGGCTGCTGAACAGCAATCGCCGTCGAATTAAGCGGCCGCGGGCGGGTCCTTAAAATCAGGCCCCATGACTTTCCTCGACAAGCTGGCCACCGCACAGCAAAAAAACGGTTCGTTGCTCTGCGTGGGGCTCGATCCGGAGCCAGCCAAGTTCCCGGGGCAGCTCAAGGGCGACGCAAGCCGCATCTATGACTTCTGCGCGCGCATCGTCGACGCCACGGCCGACCTGGTCATCGCCTTCAAGCCGCAAATCGCCTATTTCGCGGCCCATCGCGCCGAAGCCCAGCTCGAACAACTGATGGAGCACATGCGCCGCAATGCGCCCCATGTGCCCGTGATCCTGGATGCCAAGCGCGGCGACATCGGCTCCACGGCCGAGCAGTACGCCATCGAGGCCTTCGAGCGCTACGGGGCCGACGCGGTGACGCTGTCGCCCTTCATGGGTTTCGATTCGGTGGCGCCCTACCTCAAGCACGAAGGCAAGGGCGCCTTTTTGCTCTGCCGCACCAGCAACCCCGGCGGCTCCGACCTGCAGGGCCAGCGCCTCGCAGACATCGAAGGCCAGCCTTTCCTCTACGAGCACGTCGCCAAGCTTGCGCAGGGCCCGTGGAACCTCAACGGCCAGCTCGGCCTGGTGGTGGGCGCCACCTACCCGGCGGAGATCGAACGGGTACGCGAGCTCGCGCCCACGGTGCCGCTGCTGATTCCAGGCGTCGGCGCCCAGGGCGGCGACGCAGTGGCCACGGTGCGTGCCGGCTGGCGCGCCGATGCACCGATCATCGTGAACTCGTCGCGCGCCATCATCTACGCCTCCTCGGGCGACGATTTCGCCGTTGCGGCGAAGAACGCTGCACGCACCACGCGCGACGCGCTAGAAGACGCCAAGGCCTGATGGGCTTTTTCGAGGAACACCGCGGAACCGGCTTTGCCGGGCCGCTGGTGTTGCCCCCGGTGAGGGGGGTGGAGAAGCGACACGAAGTGCGCGAAGCCTGGGGGAGAGCCAATCAAGCTCTGCGAAGCCGCGTGAAGGCTTCGAATTCCCAGTTCCGCATGCCCAGCAGCAGCGTGTAGCCCTCGCGGTCTTTCGCGGTGAGCTTCTGGTCCGTCTGGTGTTGCTGCGCGAAGTCCTGCGCCACGCGCTGCAGCCGCTCCAGGAACGCCGGCGCCAGCGAGCGGCTGATGGAGCCGTGCACCAGCAGCAGCCCTTCGGCCGGGCCGTCGAAGCCGCCCCGGTAGTAGTCGAGCACCACGTTCTCGCGAAAGAACTCCATTACCGGGCCGTGCGGACGCCAGCGGAAGGTCTTGGCCAACTTCAGCCGGTAGCGGTTGAGCGGGCGCAGCTCGATGATGCCGATGCGGTCCAACTGCGCCAGAAAGCCGATGCATTCCGCCTCGCTGATCCGGTACGAGGACACGATCTGCTCGAGTGTCCACTGGCTCAGCACGCTGATGGCCACCAGCAGCAGCTTCTTGTCCTTGACCACTGCTTTTTCCTGCTCCTGCGTGAGCTCCTTCAAGAGCGGCTGGGCGTCGGCCACGCGGCGCGCCAGTTCGGCAAAGTCGATCTTGAGCGCGCGGCAGATCGCATCGACGCGCGACAGCGGCATGTCGCTCTTGGCTAGCATGCGCTTGACGCTGGATTCGGCCATGTCGAGCGACCGCGCCAGGTCGGCATAGGTCATCCGGGCGCTCTTGAGTTCGTTTTTGAGGGCTTGAACGAGGTCGACGGTGGTGCTCATGAAGGTGGCTTGCTGGCAAGGGGGTACTAAAAGAAGATACCGAAAGGTGTGAATTAATGCCTCGTATCGATTCTCGATGCCTGTAGAGAGGCTGGCAACTAAATTCCGCGGCTCGTACCACCCACCCACGAGGACCGCCATGCTCCCGCCCACCCTCAGCCGCCGCGAACGCGGATTGCTCTTCACCTTTGTGCTGCTCGCGCTGGTGGCCTTGTTCGGCCCCGCGCTGCCGGCGGCCGACGTGGCGATTGCGTCGGTGTTTGCCGATGGCCGCGCCTGGAACGGACTGCCCAATGCCATGGACGTGCTCAGCAACCTGCCCTTCGCGCTCGTCGGCTGCTGGGGCCTGTACCGGCTGAACCGGATCGACCGCGCCCACCAGCAGGCGCTGGCCGAATTCCCGTTGGCACCGCCGGCCAACGATCCGCCGGACAACACGCTCGACTGCGCCTGGCTTTTCTTCGCGGGGCTGATTGCCACCGCCGCCGGCTCGGCCTTCTTTCACCTGATGCCCGACGCGTCCCGGCTCGCGGCCGACCGGGCCGGCATGGCGGTAGCCTTTGCGGGCCTGATCGGCATCGCGGTCTGCGAGCGCGTGAGCCAGCGCGCCGGCTGGCCGGCCGCCTGGTTCGTGCTGGCGGCCGGCCTGCTGTCGGCCGAGGTGTTCCATGAAAGCGGCAATGTCCTGCCCTGGGCGATCGTGCAGTTCGGCGGCATGGCCGTGGTGCTGACGCTGGCCCTGGCCACGCCGATGCGCGGCGCGGTCGGACTCAAGCTCGGCTGGGTGATCTTCTTCTATGTGCTGGCCAAAGGCTTCGAGCTGGCGGACGAACCGATCTACGAGATGACGGGGCAGCTGATCTCCGGCCACAGCCTCAAGCACCTGGCCGCATCGCTGGCCGGCCTGCCGGTGCTTGCGGCGCTCAGGAAGCTCGATATCGGATGGCGGGCCACGTTGCTGCGGCACAATCCCGACGCCGCCCTGACGACATAGGCTCGCTCTGCGGGGCAGCGTGCAGATAACAAGACAAGAGGAGTTGCTTCGAATGACAAACCCCGCCGCTGCCACTGCCGCCACGCCCGCTCACGAAGCGAACGCGCACGCCAACCAGTTCGCGCTTCTCGGGCAGCGGCGCTTCGCGCCTTTCTTCTGGACGCAGTTCGCGGGCGCAGCGAACGACAACCTCTTCAAGTTCGCCTTCACCGTCATGGTGACCTATCAGCTCCAACTGAGCTGGATGCCGCCGGCCATGGCGGGCCTGGCGATTGGTGCGCTGTTCATCCTGCCGTTCCTGCTGTTCTCCGCCACGGCGGGGCAGCTCACCGACAAGTTCGACAAGACGAAAATCATCCGTTTCGTGAAGAACCTCGAGATCGCGATCATGCTGCTCGCGGCCTGGGGCTTTGTCAGGGCCGATGCGGTGGTGCTGCTGGGTTGCGTGTTCCTCATGGGCCTGCATTCGACGCTTTTCGGCCCGGTCAAGTTTGCCTACCTGCCGCAGGTGCTCGATGCACGCGAGCTCACGGGCGGCAACGGCATGGTCGAGATGGGCACCTTCGTCGCCATCCTGCTCGGGCAGGTGGCCGGCGGGCTGCTGGTGGCCCTGCCGCACATCGGCCACACCACCGTGGCCGTGGCCTGCGTGCTGCTGGCGCTGGTCGGGCGTGGCGTGGCACAGGCCATTCCGCCAGCGCCCGCCACCGACCCGGGGCTGGTGATCAACTGGAACCCGTTCAGCGAAACCTGGCGCAACCTCAAGCTCGCGCACGGCAACATCGTGGTGTTCCGCTCGCTGCTGGGCATCTCGTGGATGTGGTTCTTCGGCGCCGTGTTCCTGAGCCAGTTCCCCAGCTTCGCCAAGGAAGTGCTGCATGGCGATGAGCAGGTGGCTTCGCTGCTGCTGGTGGTGTTCTCGGTGGGCATCGGCATCGGCTCGCTGCTGTGCGAAACGCTGAGCCGCCGGCAGGTGGAAATCGGCCTGGTGCCGCTGGGCGCCATCGGGATGAGCGTGTTTGCCATCGACCTGTACTTTGCGTCGCGCGCGCTGCCGCCGGTCGCGGTCATGGGGCTCGGTACCTTCGTGAGCCAGGCCGCACACTGGCGCGTGATGGCCGACCTGGCGCTGCTGTCGCTGTTCGCGGGCCTGTACAGCGTGCCGATGTACGCGCTGATCCAGCTGCGCAGCCAGCCGACGCATCGCGCGCGCATCATCGCAGCCAACAACATTCTCAATGCGCTGTTCATGATCGGCAGTTCGGTCATTGCGGGCGCGCTGCTCGGCGCCGGCTTCTCGATTCCGCAGATATTCCTTTTCACCGGCATCGCCAATGCGGTGGTGGCGTTCTACATCTTCATGCTGGTGCCCGAGTACCTGCTGCGCTTCATCGCGTGGATGCTGTCGCACTTCGTCTACCGCTTCGAGATCAAGGGCGACGAGCACATTCCGACCGAAGGCGCGGCGGTGCTGGTGTGCAACCACGTGAGCTTCATCGACGCGATCCTGCTGATGGCCGCGAGCCCGCGCCCGATCCGCTTCATCATGGACCACCGGATCTTCAAGGTGCCGGTGCTGGGCTGGCTGTTCAAGCTGGCCAAGGCCATCCCCATCGCGCCACAGAAAGAAGACCCGGCCGCCTACGAAGCCGCCTTTGCCAAGGCACTGCAAGTGCTGCGCGAAGGCGACCTGCTGGCGATCTTTCCCGAAGGCGCCATCACGCGCGACGGCACGCTGCAGCCCTTCAAGGGCGGCGTGATGAAGATCATCGAGAGCGCGCGCGCCGAAGGCATCGAGCCACCGGTGATCCCGATGGCGCTGACCAATCTTTGGGGCTCGTACTTCAGCCGCATCGAACTGCGCGGCGGCCAGAACGTGGCCATGGCCAAGCCCTTCCGCCGCGGCTTCTACAGCCGCGTGGGGCTCAACGTCGGCCACGCGGTGCCGCCAGTGGAGGTAAGGCCCGAGGCGCTGCAGCAGCGCGTGAGCGGCTTGCTGGCCACTTAGGCCCGGCCTTACCGGCGTGCCCGGCGCCGAAAAAGTATCTTTCCAAGATACCCGAAGCGGCTCAAACCAGAACTGGTTGAAGCATTTGATCCTTGCGGTGCGGGAGCGAACCATCATTCGCTCACCTTCACTACGCCGCGAGGCTTTCATGCAACCCTTCTCATCCACCACCGTTTCGATCCAGCGCGACACGCGGGCCTGGCAGATCCAGGCCTGGGCTTCGTTCGCCGTCGCCGTGTTCCTGTGCGCCACCGGCTTGAGCTGGCTGCCGGGCGAGGCGCTGGACCGTGCGTTCATGGTGATGGGCTATGTGTTCTGCCTCAGCACCGCTTTCATGCTGGCCAAGTTCGTGCGCGACAACCAGCACGCTGACACGAACGGTGCCGCAGGCCGCGACGTGCCGATGTGGCGCCTGGTGGTCTGGGGCAGCTTCTTCACCGCCATGGGCCTGACCGGCTGGGGCCTCGTCCGCATGGAGATCAACGACGCCTACAAGGCCTTCCTGGGCGTGAGCTGGCTCTTCCTGATCAGCTCGGCCTTCACGCTGGCCAAGACGCTGCGCGACCGCCACGAGGCCGACCTGATCGAAGCGCGCCTGCAAGGCCGCCGCGTCGCCCGCCAAGAGGCGGCTGCTTCTACCGCCTCGGCCGACTGAGCGCCACTTTTCTCATCCACACATCAACCATTGAAAGACCGCCATGAAAAAGTCCATTGCTTCTCTTCTGGTCGCTGCTTGCACCGTCTTCGCCAGCGCGACGCTGCCCCTTCATGCCCAGGCCCAGACCCGCGGTTCCGAGGCTTCGGCCGCACTCTCGATGCTGCCCGTGGCCTCGGTCGTGGGTGCGGCTTCAGCCGTAGGCGCGTCAGCCACGGCGGTGGTCGCGGTGCCTGCCGCGCTTTCGGTGGGCGGCTCGATGCTCACAGTGATTGCGGTCGAGGCTTCGGCCGACGGCACCGTCTACCTGCTGGAACGCGCCTCGGATGGCGCCCGCGCCAGCGTCAAGGTGATGGGCCGCGCCGCCAACGGCGTGTCCGCGGCGGTCGGCACGGGCGTGCTGGTCAGCGTGATCGGCACCGGCATCGTGCTGTCGGCCGCGGGTGAGGTGCTGGCCTTCGTGCCGAACGCGATCGGCCGCGCGCTCTTGCACAACGAGAGGCTGTCATGAAGTGCGCGCTTGTTCCCTCGCTGCTGCTTGCGCTCGCGATCGCCGTGCCATTGCAGGCACAGGCCGGCCGCTCCTGCGAGCAGGCGAAGCCCACGGCGGAGCTGATCGTCAAGGGCATGCAGCTGGCCGAGCGCACGTCGCAGCAGCTGGATGCGAGCGGCGCCCGCGTCGTGCTCCTCGCGCGCGCCGGGCAGGATCTGAGCAAGTACGGCCTGCGCTATTCGCACCTTGGCATTGCCTACAAGACCGATGAAGGCCCGTGGCGCGTGGTGCACAAGCTCAACCAGTGCGGCACGGCGGAGGCCGCCGTGTACCGTCAGGGACTCGGCGAGTTCTTCCTCGACGACCTCTGGCGCTACGAAGCCGCCTGGGCGGTGCCCACGCCGCAGGTGCAAACGCAGCTTCTGGCCGCGCTGCGCGAATCGCCGTCGCGCATCACCCGGCTGAACGTTGCGCCCTACAGCATCGTGAGCTACGTGTGGGGCCAGAAGTACCAGCAGTCGAACCAGTGGGCCGTCGAGACGCTGGCTGCCGCCATGGAGCCCGCCACGATCGGCAACCGCGCGCAGGCGCAGGCCTGGATGCAATTCAAGGGATACGAGCCGACGACGCTGCGGCTCGGACCGCTCACGCGCCTGGGCGGCCGCGTAGGCTCGGCCAACGTGGCATTCGACGACCATCCGAACGACAAGCGATTTTCGGACCGCATCGAAACGGTCACGGTGGATTCGGTGTTCGCATGGCTGCCGCGCGCGGGCTTGGGTGCGGCGCCGGTGGCGTTCAAGCTCTAGTTGCAAGCGGGGCGTTCGCGCTTCGAGAAGAAAAAAGAGGAAAAAGAAATGAGCAAGTCATTGCGTCTGTCCGAGAAGTGGTTTCGCCGCGGCCTCTGGCTGGTGGCACTGGTGTTCGCGAGCTTCTTGATCGGGCTCGGCGGCACCATCGTGAACGACCTGCCAAAGGTCGAACGGGTGCTCCAGCTCGACGACTTCATCGACCTCGCCGCGGCCGGGCCGCTGCGAAGCACCATCAAGTCGTCCGAAGAGAAAGAACTGGCCGCGTCACGGGAGCTCGATCAGGTTCGCCTGCAGCTCACTGCCGCGCAGCAGGCCAGCGCCAACGCCCGCGAGACCTTCGGCAACTGGATTGCCACGCGGCGCGCCACTGCGCAGCCCGACCAAGACCCGGAACTGATTGCGCGCACCAAGTCGCTCGATGCGCTCAAGCAGAAAGAGGACGAAGCCCAGCGCAAGGTGGCTGCGCAACGCCAGATCGTGCTCGATGCACGACAGGCCGAGCAGCGCGCCCGCGAGTCGCTGGCGGTGCTGGAGCGTGCCGCGCAGGAGAAGCTCGAAGCCGAGTACCGGCGCGTCGAACTGCGGGTGTTCGGCTACCGGCTGGCGCTCACGCTGCCTTTGCTGGTGGTGGCGGGCTGGCTGTTCGTGAAGAAACGCAAGGGCACCTACTGGCCTTTTGTCTGGGGCTTCATCTTCTTTGCGCTGTTCGCATTCTTCGTCGAGCTGGTGCCTTACCTGCCGAGCTACGGCGGCTATGTGCGCTACGTGGTGGGTATTCTGGCCACGGTGCTCGTGGGGCGCTATGCCATCGTCGCGCTGAACCGCTACCTCGCGCGCCAGAAACTGGCCGAACAGCAGCCCGACCAGGTGAGGCGCGAGGAGCTCAGCTACGACACTGCGCTCACCCGGCTCGGCAAGGGCGTGTGCCCCGGCTGCGAGCGGCCGGTGGACTTGAAGAACAACGAGATCGACTTTTGCCCGCATTGCGGGATCGGCCTGTTCGATCATTGCGGCCAGTGCGAAACCCGCAAGAGCGCGTTCTCCAAGTTCTGCCACGCCTGCGGCACCTCCGCCTTGCCGCGCGTGCCGCTCGCATCGGCAGCGAGCTCTGCGGATTCCTTCACACCCGGCGGACCGGCTCAGCCTGCCGTGTAGCGGCAGCGCCGCAGGGCCGTGCTACAACGTCCGGCTGCGACACGGAGGTGGCCGCGGATTTCCATCATCAACTCAGAGGGAGCACCCAGCATGAGCATTTTCGGCAGCATTCTTTCCAAGATCTTCCCGTCCGCACACGCCGCCGACGCACCTGCGGCTGCACCGGCCCCCGCCGGCGCTCCGGCGGCCGCGGCACCGCCGCCGGCCATCACGGTGGTCGACGTCGAGGCCCTGCTCGACGGCATGCCCGGTGCGAGCAGCCTGAACTGGCGCACTTCCATCGTCGACTTGATGAAGCTGCTCGGCCTTGACAGCAGCATCGACGCGCGCAAGCAGCTGGCCGCTGAACTCAGCTACGGCGCTGATACGAGCGACAGCGCCAAGATGAACGTCTGGCTGCATCGCCAGGTCATGACCAAACTGGCGGCCAACGGCGGCAAGGTTCCGGCCGAGCTGCGCGACTGATCGTCCGCCCCTCGAAGCAAGAAGCCCGGCATGCCGGGCTTCTTGCTTTTTGAGAAGTGGGCGCCAGGGGCTCAGGTCCAGCCGGCATCCACCACGAAATCTTGCGCGGTGCACATTCTCGAATCGTCGGCGGCAAGAAAGAGCGCCATGGCGGCGATGTCCTCGGCCATCACGCGGCCCGGCAGGCACTGGGCCGCATCGATCTCGGCGCCAGACTCCGGCTTCACCCACAGCTTGATCTGCCGCTCGGTCATGACCCAGCCCGGCACGATCGAATTGACGCGAATGTTCTCCTTTCCCAGGTCGCGCGCCAGCGAGCGCGTGAGGCCGCGCGCGGCGGCCTTGCAGGCCTGGTAGACGGGATAGCCCCGGCCCTTGATCATCCAGCTGATCGAGCCGAAGTTGATGATCGATCCGCCGCCCAGCGCGCGCATGTCATCGGCCACGGCCTGCGCCGCGAAGAACTGGTGCTTGAAGTTGACCGCCACCAGGCGATCGAAATCTTCGCTCGTCACGTCGGCCATGTCATGGCGCCGGTCGTTGGCGGCGTTGTTCAGCAGCACGCCAATGGAACCGAACTGCGCCCGAACCGCGGCAATGGCAGTGGTGAGCGCGGCGGTGTCGGTCACGTCGCATTCGCAAAACAGCGCCGGGTGGCTGCCCTGCAATTGGGATGCGAGCGCGCGGCCCGCGGCAGCGTCGAGATCGCAGAAGCCGACCTTCGCGCCCTGGCCATGGAACGCCCGCACCAGCGCTTCGCCGATGCCGGTGGCGCCGCCTGAGATGAACACGGCGCGACCGGCCAGCGAGGGATAGCGGGCGGTGTACGCGGTTGGTGAAGAAGAAGCGGTTGTCATGCCTTTTAGCGTAGCGGATGAACGCGTTGGAGTGCACCCGGTTTACTCCTGCATACCTCCGGCGTACGTGTGGCGTATGGCTTCCGGCATGTGGGCAAGGGGCGCTTGCGTGGCTACGCTTGCCGCCCATGAACATCCTCTATCGTCGCCGTGCAATGACCGGCCTCGCCGCCCTGGCGCTTGTTCCCCTGGCGCTCGCCGTTCGGCCGGCGCGGGCCCAAGCCGCGGCGCCCATCCAGCTCTTCAAGATCGTGTCACCACGCGATGAGATCGTCGTCGGCGTGGAGGCCGCGCAACTCGGCACGGGCGCGGGGCCTGCCGTGCAACGCCTGGCCGAATTGTTAACCGCTAAGGGGCAGCTCACGCTCTGGCAATACGCATCGCAGAAGGACGCCGCCGGCGCCCTGGTTCAAGCGCCGCTGCGGCAGGTGGCGGTGTTCAAGAACGAGCTGCTGCGCATCGAGCCCTATACGACGCCGCTGCCGGTCAAGGCTCCGGCGGCCGCCAAGTAGGCGGCGCGTTCATGCGTGGCAGCTAGACGCCGCGCGCACGGTCCGCTTTGAAGCGCGCCCTGAACGCCGTGAAGCTGTCGGCCTCCAGCGCCTCGCGGATTTCGCGCATCAGGTTCAGGTAGTAGTGCAGGTTGTGGATGGTCGTGAGCATCGGCCCCAGCATCTCGGCGCAGCGGTCGAGGTGATGCAGGTAGGCGCGGCTGAAACCCTCGCGCCCGCCGTCGTTCCACGCCACGCCCGAGGTGCCCGCGCACGCATGACAGGTGCAGCTTGGGTCGATGGGCTGCGGATCATTCTTGTGGCGCGCGTTGCGCATCTTCAGATCGCCGAAGCGCGTGAACAACGTGCCGTTGCGCGCATTGCGCGTGGGCATCACGCAGTCGAACATGTCGACGCCGTCGGCAACGCCCTGCACCAGGTCTTCGGGCGTGCCCACGCCCATCAGGTAGCGCGGCTTGTGGGCCGGCAGCCGGTGCGGCGTGTGGCCCATGATGTGCAGCATCTCTTCCTTGGGCTCGCCCACGCTCACGCCGCCGATGGCGTAGCCCGGAAAATCCATCTCGACCAGCGCCGCGAGCGATTCTTCGCGCAAGTTTTCGAACATGCCACCCTGCACGATGCCGAACAGCGCATTCGGGTTTTCGAGCCGCGCGAATTCGTGCTGGCAGCGCTTGGCCCAGCGCAGGCTCAGCTCCATCGAGATGCGCGCCTCGGCCTCGGTGGTGATGTGACCCTTGGTGTCGTAGGGCGTGCACTCGTCGAACTGCATCACGATGTCGCTGTTCAGGATGGTCTGAATCTGCATCGACACTTCGGGCGTGAGAAACAGCTTGTCGCCGTTGACGGGCGATGCGAACTTCACGCCCTCTTCGCTGATCTTGCGCATCGCGCCCAGCGACCAGACCTGGAAGCCGCCCGAGTCGGTGAGGATGGGCTTGTTCCACTTCTCGAACTGGTGCAGCCCGCCGAAGCTCGCCATGACGTCGAGGCCGGGTCGCATCCACAGGTGAAAGGTGTTGCCCAGGATGATCTGTGCGCCCATTTCTTCCAGGCTGCGCGGCATCACGCCCTTCACGGTGCCGTAGGTGCCCACGGGCATGAAGATCGGCGTCTGCACCACGCCGTGGTTGAGCGTGAGCGTGCCGCGGCGCGCGTGACTGTCGGGGTCGGCTTTGAGGAGTTCGAAGTTCAGCATGGTCGTCGTCTTCAATCTTGTCGTTGTCGTGCCAGCAGCATGGCGTCGCCATAGCTGAAGAAGCGGTAGCGATGGGCAATGGCATGGGCGTACAGCGCCATCACGCGCTCGTAGCCCGCGAAGGCCGAGACCAGCATCATCAGCGTGCTCTTCGGCAAATGGAAGTTGGTCACCAGCAGGTCGACGTGCTCGAAGGAAAAGCCCGGCGTGATGAAGATGCGCGTGTCGCCCGTGGCCTCGCCGCTCTTGGCCCACGATTCGAGCGTGCGCACGGTGGTCGTGCCGACCGCGACGACACGGCCGCCGCGGGCCTTGCACTCGGCAATTGCGCGCTGCGTGGACTCGGGCACTTCGTAGCGCTCGGCGTGCATGGTGTGCTCGGCGATGTTCTCGGTCTTGACCGGTTGGAAGGTGCCGGCGCCCACGTGCAGCGTGACGTTCGCGCGCCGCACGCCGCGCGCTTCGAGCTCGTCCAGCAGCGCTTCGTCGAAATGCAATGCGGCCGTTGGCGCGGCCACGGCGCCCGGCACGCGCGCGAACACGGTCTGGTAGCGGCTCTCGTCATCGGCCGAATCGGTGTGCGTGATGTAAGGCGGCAGCGGCACGTGGCCGCAGCGGGCCATCAGCGCATAGGGATCTTCGCCCTCGTCGCTTTCGAAGCCGAAGCGAAACAGCGCACCCTGCTCGTCGGGCCAGCGGCCCAGGAGCGTCGCTCGGAAGCCACCCACCATCTCCAGCGTGGTGCCCACGGGCGGCTTCTTGCTCACCTTCATGTGCGCGACCACCTCGTGGCCCTGCAGCACGCGCTCGACCAGCAGTTCGAGCTTGCCGCCGGTCGGCTTCTCGCCGAAGAGGCGCGCCTTGACCACACGCGTGTCGTTGAAGACCAGCAGGTCGCCTTGGCGCAGCAGCGAAGGCAGGTTCTTGAAGATGCGGTCGACCGGGACGTCGCCTGTGCCGTCGAGGAGGCGTGAGGAGGTGCGTTCGGGGGCGGGGTGTTGCGCCACCAGTTCAGGCGGCAGGTCGAAATCGAAGTCGGAAAGCGTGAAGGCGCGCATGGTGCTTGAGGGCCGGACGGGCCCGTGCCAAGGAGGCATGGAAAGGAAGAAGAACAAGGCCGGAGCCGGGCAGAATTGTCCCATGCCCGCTTCCGCGAAGTCAGTGCGCCCCAAAAAGACCGCAAACCCACCCACCGTCGCCCCAGTCGCGCCCGGCGCCGGCCTGAGCCTCGTGCAGCGCGCGCTGCGCAAGCTCGGGCTCGTGCGCGACATCGACTTCGCGCTCTACCTCCCGATGCGCTACGAGGACGAGACGCGCATCGTGCGGCTGGCCGACACGCGCGACGGTGACATGGCGCAGGTCGAAGGCGTGGTGACTGAGTGCGAAGTGGTGTTCCGCCCGCGGCGGCAACTGATTGCCACCATCGACGACGGCAGCGACACCTGCCAACTGCGCTTCTTCAATTTCTATCCCTCGCAGCAGAAGCAGCTCGCGGTCGGTGCACGCGTGCGCGTGCGCGGAGAGGTGCGCGGCGGTTTCGTCGGGCGGCAGATGATGCATCCGACGGTCAAGGCGGCCGGCACGGCGCTGCCCGAGGCGCTCACGCCCGTGTACTCGACAGTGGCCGGCTTGCCGCAGCCGGTGCTCCGGCGCGAGGTGCGCTCGGGCCTGGCGCGTGCGGTGCTCGACGAGACGATTCCGGTGCAGATCGGCCTTCGCGGCGCCTGGGACCTGCGCAGTTCGCTGACCTTTCTGCACTACCCGACGCCCGACGTGGCGATGGCAACGCTCGAAGACCACAGCCACCCGGCGTGGCAGCGCATCAAGGCGGAGGAGCTGCTGGCGCAGCAGCTGTCGCAGCTGCAGGCGCGGCTGGAGCGCGCGGCGCAGCGTGCACCGAAGCTGCCTTTTTCGCCCAAGCTGCAGCCCAGTTCGCTGCACGCCCAATTGCTTGCCGTGCTGCCCTTCGGCCTGACAGGCGCGCAGCAACGCGTGGGCGAAGAGATCTCGCACGACCTGGCCCGCGAGATTCCGATGCACCGCTTGCTGCAGGGCGATGTGGGGTCGGGCAAGACCGTGGTGGCGGCGCTCGCGGCGGCGCGCTGCATCGACGCGGGCTTTCAGTGCGCGCTGATGGCGCCGACTGAAATTCTTGCGGCTCAGCATTTCGGCAAGCTGGTCGGATGGCTCGATCCGCTGCTGGCCGAGCGCGGCCTGCGCGTGGCCTGGCTCACGGGCAGCCAGAAGAAGAAGGAACGAGACACCATGTCGGCCGCGGTCGAAAGCGGCGAGGCGGCGCTGGTCATCGGCACGCATGCCGTCATTTCGGAAAAGGTGCGCTTCAAGAACCTCGCGCTTGCGATCATCGACGAGCAGCATCGCTTCGGTGTGGCGCAGCGGCTGGCGCTGCGCGGCAAGGCCGTCGGCCATCTCGAACCGCACCTCTTGATGATGAGCGCCACGCCCATCCCGCGCACGCTGGCGATGAGCTACTACGCCGACCTCGACGTGTCCACGCTCGACGAGCTGCCGCCGGGCCGAACGCCCATCGTCACCAAGCTGGTGGCCGACCACCGGCGGGACGAGGTGATCGCGCGCATCCAGGCGCAGCTCGGGCAAGGGCGGCAGGTCTACTGGGTCTGCCCGCTGATTGAAGAGAGCGAGGCCGTCGACCTGCGCAACGCCACCGAAACGCGCGACGAGCTCGCGGACTCGCTCGGTCCGGCCGTCAACGTCGGGCTGCTGCATTCGCGCATGCCCACGGCCGAAAAGCAAGCGGTGATGGCGGCTTTCACCGCCAACGAAATCCAGGTTCTGGTGAGCACCACCGTGATCGAAGTGGGCGTGGACGTGCCCAACGCCTCGCTGATGGTGATCGAGCATGCCGAGCGCTTCGGCCTCTCGCAGCTGCACCAGCTGCGCGGCCGCGTGGGACGTGGCGCTGCGGCCTCGGCCTGCGTGCTGCTCTATGCGCCTGGCGACAGCGGCCGCGTGGGCGAGGCCGCACGCGCGCGGCTCAAGGCCATGGCCGAGACTAGCGATGGTTTCGAGATTGCGCGGCGCGACCTCGACATCCGTGGCCCGGGCGAATTCCTTGGCGCGCGCCAGTCGGGTGCGCCGCTGCTGCGATTTGCCGACCTGAGCACCGACGTGATGCTGCTCGACTGGGCGCGCGAACTGGCGCCCGTCATGCTCGAGAAGCACCCCGAGCTTGCCCAGCGCCACATCGACCGCTGGCTTGGTACGAAGGCCGAGTACCTGAAGGCGTAAGCCGAGCCAGACCCCTCGGCACCGGGCGTCGTTTCGGCCGGCCGACCCCAGACAATGCCCGGTCACAGAGGCTTGCGCATAATTGACGCAAGCTATGACTCTCACCGAACTCAAATACATCGTCGCAGTAGCCCGCGAACGGCACTTCGGCAAGGCGGCCGAGGCCTGCTACGTCTCTCAACCCACGCTTTCCGTCGCCATCAAGAAGCTTGAAGACGAACTCGAGGTCAAGCTCTTCGAGCGCAGCGCCGGCGAAGTCACCGTCACGCCGCTTGGCGAGCAGATCGTGCAGCAGGCGCAGAGCGTGCTCGACCAGGCCGCCAGCATCAAGGAAATTGCCAAGCGCGGCAAAGACCCGCTGGCCGGCCCGCTGAACCTTGGCGTGATCTACACCATTGGGCCGTACCTGCTACCGGACCTCGTTCGTCAGGTGATTTCGCGCACGCCCCAGATGCCGCTGGTGCTGCAGGAAAACTTCACCGCCAAGCTGCTCGAGATGCTGCGTGCCGGCGAGATCGACTGCGCGATCATGGCTGAGCCTTTTCCGGACACAGGCCTGGCGATGGCGCCACTGTACGACGAGCCCTTCATGGCGGCGCTGCCCACCAAGCACAAGTTCGCGGACCGCGAATCCATCACGTCCGACGAACTGCAGAACGAAACCATGCTGCTGCTCGGCACCGGCCATTGCTTTCGCGACCATGTGCTGGAGGTGTGTCCCGAATTCGCGCGCTTCTCTAGCAATGCCGAGGGCATCCGCAAGAGCTTCGAGGGCTCGTCGCTCGAAACCATCAAGCACATGGTGGCCTCGGGCATGGGCGTGACGCTGGTGCCACGCCTGTCGGTGCCTGCCGACGCGCTCAAGCCCAAGCTCAAGGGCCGCAAGGAGCCCGAGCAGATGGTGCGCTACCTGCCTGTGCGCGACGCACAGGACCGCGATCCGCCGACGCGGCGCGTGGTGCTGGCCTGGCGCCGCACCTTCACGCGCTACGAGGCGATCGCGGCCTTGCGCAACGCGATCTATGCGTGCGAGCTGCCGGGCGTCAAGCGGCTGTCATAAGAGAAATACGCGAACTTGGCCTACGCGGCGGCCGTTCGAATTCATTCATCGACGGGATAGAGTGACGCTGTTGCGAAGCTGCGGGTCGGCTTTCAGAATCAAGGCGTCTGTCTCCCAAGTTTGAAGAAAGAGTTTTCACGCATGGCAAAAGAATCCAAGGCATCGAAGAAAGCGTCGTCCTCATCCTCTTCGCAGGGCAAGGTGCCCAAGAAGGGCGACACCCAGGTGGCGCAGGAATCCGGCAGCCGCAACGCGCCCATCATCAACATCGGCATCGAGCGCCAGGACCGTGCCGCCATTGCGGAAGGCTTGAGCCGCGTACTGGCCGACACCTACACGCTCTACCTCACGACGCACAACTTTCATTGGAACGTGACGGGGCCGCACTTCAACTCGCTGCATGCGATGTTCATGGGCCAGTACACGGAACTGTGGGGCGCGACCGACGTGATTGCCGAGCGCATTCGCGCGCTGGGCCACTACGCCCCGGGCTCTTACGCCGAGTTCAGCAAGATCGCCACCGTGCCCGACGTGCCCCAGTCACCGCCCAAGGCGATGGAAATGGTGCGCATCCTGGTCAAGGGCCACGAAACCGTGTCGCGCATCGCGCGCGAGTTCATTCCGGTGGCTGAAGAGGCCGGCGACGACCCCACGGCCGACATGCTGACTGCGCGCTGCACGGTGCACGACCAGACTGCCTGGATGCTGCGCTCGCTGCTCGAGGACTAAAAAGCGCAGGGCTCGCTGAGCCGTGGCACCGAGGGCGGCACAATGGCCGCTCTTTTTTTGCCTGCCGCATGCTCGCCCGCCGTTTTGCGCTCTATCTCGACCTGATTCGCTGGAACCGCCCCGCGGGCTGGCTGTTGCTGCTTTGGCCCACGCTGGGCGCGCTCTGGTTCGCTTCAGGGGGGTGGCCGGGCTGGCATCTGCTGGTGGTGTTCGTGCTGGGCACCATTCTCATGCGCAGTGCGGGCTGCTGCGTCAACGACGTGGCCGACCGAGACTTCGACCGCCACGTGAAGCGGACCGCGCAGCGGCCGGTGACCAGCGGCGCGGTTTCGGTCAAGGAAGCGCTGGTGTTGGGCGCGGCGCTGGCGCTAGCGGCCTTCGCTCTGGTGCTCACGACCAACCGGCTCACCATTGTCTGGTCGTTCGCGGCGCTGGCGATCACGCTGGCCTATCCGTTTGCCAAGCGTTTCGTCTCGGTTCCGCAGGCGGTGCTGGGCATCGCCTTCAGCTTCGGCATTCCGATGGCTTTTGCGGCGGTGCAATCTAGGGTGCCGGTGTTCGCGGCCTGGCTGCTGGCCGGCAATCTGTTCTGGGTGCTGGCCTACGACACCGAATATGCAATGGTCGATCGCGACGACGACTTGAAGATCGGCATGAAGACGTCGGCAATCACCTTCGGCCGCTTCGACGTGGCCGCGGTGATGGCGAGCTACGCGATCTTCCTGGCCGTCTGGGCGTGGGCTGGGGCCAGCCAGGGCCTGGGCGCCGTGTTTTTCGCGGCCATCGGCATTGCGGCGGCGCAGGCCGTCTGGCACTGGCAGCTGATCCGCGGCCGCACCCGCGACGGCTGCTTCAAGGCCTTTCGCCTGAACCACTGGCTCGGCTTCACGGTGTTTGCCGGCATTGCGGCCGGCTATGCGCTGAAGTAGAGCGGGCGAAGGCCCGTCCGCTCAGGCCTTGCCGAATTCCTCGCCCAGTTCAGCCGCGCGCTTCTGCGCCGCGCGAATCGCGGTCTTGAACTTCGCCTTGACGTCGGCACCCTCCAGCGAGGTCAGCGCGGCGTAGGTCGTTCCGCCCTTCGAGGTCACCCGTTCGCGCAACACCGACGGCGGCTCTGTCGCGCTGTGCGCCAGCGCCGAGGCGCCGGTGAAGGTGCCAATGGCCAGCCGCTGGGCCTGGTCGGGCGACAGGCCCATTTCCATGCCGGCCTCGGTCATGGCCTCGATGAAATAGAAGACGTAGGCGGGGCCCGAGCCGGACATCGCCGTGACCGCGTCGAGCGCGGCTTCGTCGTCGACCCAGAGCAGCTCGCCGGTCGGTGCCAGCAACTGCCCGACCAAGGCTCGGTCGGCGGCGTCCACGCCAGCGCGTGCATAGAGACCGGTCATGCCCTGTCCCACCAGCGCGGGCGTGTTGGGCATGGCGCGCACCACGCGTTCGCTGCTGAGCCAGCGCGCAATGCTGCCCGATGGAATGCCTGCAGCCACGCTCAGGTGCAGCGCGTTTTCGGCGAAGGCGCGCACCGGCCGTGCGGCGTCCGCAAAGGTCTGCGGCTTGACCGCCCACACCACCACGGCGCAGCGGGAAAGGGCTTCGCCGGCCTCGGCCTGCGCAGTGATGCCGAAGGACTGCGCCAGTTTCCGGCGAGCCTCCTCGAAAGGCTCGACCACCTCGAAAGCGTCGGCGGGCGTGCCCTGCTTGATGAGGCCGCCGATGATGGCGCTGGCCATGTTGCCGCCGCCTATGAAGGCAATGGGGGGAAGCGGCGCCGGGCCGGTGCGGGGCAGGAATGTGACGGCAATGGTCATGGTCGGTCGGTGTATTCGAATGCTGCGAACTGGGTTGTCTGCAGCGGGTTGAAATTGTCGTCGCTCACCACCACCAGCATGCGTTTGCCGTCCGGCAGCGCCGGCCCCCAGCACATGCCTTCGGTGTTGTCCAAGCGCGAAAGGCCGAGCTGGGCGAAGTTGGCGATCAGCTTTCTTGCCACAGGGCGGTGGTTGCCTGCGGCGAGCGCATCGATCTCCAGCACGTCGGTGGCGTCTCGGGTATCGATCTCATACAGGCGCAACGAGTTTCCGGCGCCCGTGGCATAGGCGCGCTCCAGCACCAGCATGCGGTCTGCATCGAGCATCAGCACCTCGCTGATGCCATTGTCGGCAAGGCTGCCGGGAATCAGCGGCCGCAGCGGAATCGCATCGGGAACATAGGCAATCTGGCGTGTGGCCTGACCCGTTTCCAGGTCCATGCGGGTCAGCCGGCAGGGGCCGCCCGGCGCTTTGGTGGTGGGAATCGGGCCGTCCTGGATCAGCGCGTTTTCCATGGCGAGCCAGGCGTGGCGGCCGTCGGGCGTCAGCGCCAGGCCCTCTAGTCCCAGGTTGTCGCGCGGGCCGCGGCGCTGCGAGGCATCGGCATTGAACATGGCCGGCAGGGCGAACTCGCGCAGCGGGCCGCCGTCGCGCGCCGATTCGTAGAGAGCCGGCCCGAATCCTCGGGTTACGTCGCCTTCGCTGGTCCAAAGCAGGGTTCCGGTATTTGGGCGCAGGCGCAGCGCTTCTGGGTCCGGCACGGGCGTCTGGGCGTCGGCGCTGCGGCGCGCGAGCCATGGGCCGCCCCCTGGGCGTTGCAATTGCACGACGCTCTTTGGGACGGGTGGCCGGAGCCAAGGCGGTGCCCACTGCGCGGTGTAGAAGCGGGCGGGGTTCAGGTCCGATCGGTCATCACTGAGAAGGATGTACTCACTTCTTTCTGCGTCGTAGTCGATGCCGGAGAGGCCTCCAGCTGTTGTGCCTTGTATAGTCAGCCTATGCGGCCAGTAGGCCTCGGCCAAGTGGCGCAGCCGTACCGGCGTGACAGAGGGGATCACCGGGCTGCCGCAGCCTGACAGTCCCAGCCCCGCAGCGGCGGCCGCACAGGCCAGCATGCTGCGGCGCAGGGGAGATGCGGGAGCTACGAGGCCTGAATTGACGGTGCGCACGCCGCCAAGTCTAGTTCCAGTGCATTTCGCGTCAGAAGGCAGTTGACATGCCCTGGTCACCATGCAACAATCGCAGGCTTCGCTTCAAAAAAGGCGAAGCTTTCAGCCCAAAGCGGAAGTGCCTCGAGTGGTTCGAGGTGCAGACGACGGGCCCAAGACTGACCGCAGCGTTTCCCTCCCGGAGGCGCATCGGTACAAGTTGGGAACTACTAGCAATGATCCAAACTGAATCCCGGCTCGAAGTGGCCGACAACACAGGCGCGAAGTCCGTCCTGTGTATCAAGGTGCTCGGTGGCTCCAAGCGGCGTTACGCCAGCGTGGGCGACGTCATCAAGGTGAGCATCAAGGAAGCCGCTCCGCGTGGTCGCGTCAAGAAGGGCGAGATCTACAGCGCAGTGGTGGTTCGCACCGCCAAGGGCATCCGTCGCGCCGATGGTTCCCTCGTCAAATTCGATGGCAACGCAGCCGTGTTGCTCAACGCCAAGCTGGAGCCTATCGGCACCCGCATCTTCGGACCGGTGACGCGCGAGCTGCGCACCGAAAAGTTCATGAAGATCGTGTCGCTGGCCCCCGAAGTTCTGTAAGGACAACAACGCCATGAACAAGATTCGCAAAGGCGACCAGGTCATCGTGTTGGCCGGGCGCGACAAGGGCAAGCGCGGCACCGTCTCGCTTCGCAAGGACGATTCGCACCTCGTCGTCGAGGGCGTGAACATCGTCAAGAAGCACGCCAAGCCGAACCCCCTCAAGGGTACGACCGGCGGCATCGTCGAAAAGACCATGCCCATTCACCAATCCAACGTGGCGATCTTCAATGCCGCGACCGGCAAGGCCGATCGCGTGGGCATCAAGATCACCCAGGGTGCTGACGGCAAGCGCGTGGCTGTTCGCGTCTTCAAGTCGAGCGGCGACGAAATCAAGTTCGCCTAAGAGGTACTCACATGGCACGTCTCCAACAACACTATCGCGAAAAGATCGCGAAAGACCTGACGGAAAAGTTCGGCTACAAGTCGCCGATGCAGGTCCCCCGCCTCACCAAGATCACGCTCAACATGGGCGTGGGTGAAGCTGTCGCCGACAAGAAGGTCCTGGACAACGCAGTTGCCGACCTGACCAAGATCGCCGGCCAGAAGCCCGTGGTCACCAAGTCGAAGAAGGCCATCGCCGGTTTCAAGATCCGCGAGAACCAGCCCATCGGCTGCATGGTCACGCTGCGTGGCGTGCAGATGTATGAGTTCCTGGATCGTTTCGTGACCATCGCGCTGCCGCGTGTTCGCGACTTCCGCGGCATCTCCGGCCGTGCGTTCGACGGCCGTGGCAACTACAACATCGGCGTCAAGGAACAGATCATTTTCCCCGAGATCGAATACGACAAGGTCGATGCCCTGCGCGGTCTCAACATCAGCATCACGACGACGGCCAAGACCGATGAAGAAGCCAAGGCGCTTCTCGCTGGTTTCCGTTTCCCGTTCAAGAACTGAGGCGAACCGTGGCTAAACAATCCCTGATCCAACGCGAACTCAAGCGCGACAAGCTGGTCGCCAAGTACGCTGCGAAGCACGCGGAACTGAAGGCAATTTCCAACGACCTGAAGAAGAGCGACGAAGAGCGCGCTGCTGCCCGCCTGGGCCTGCAAAAGCTCCCGCGCAACGCGAACCCCACGCGTCAGCGCAACCGTTGCGAAATCACCGGTCGCCCGCGTGGCACCTTCCGTCAATTCGGTCTGGCCCGCGCCAAGATCCGCGAACTGGCTTTCAATGGCGACATCCCCGGTGTCACCAAGGCCAGCTGGTAAGCCAGGCAGGAGCAAACAACATGAGCATGAGTGATCCCATTGCCGACCTGCTGACGCGTATCCGTAACGCGCAGATGGTGGCGAAGCCCACTGTGTCGATCCCGTCTTCCAAGGTGAAGGCTGCGATTGCACAGGTCCTGAAGGACGAAGGCTACATCGACGGCTTTGAAGTGAAGACCGAAGCCGGCAAGTCCGAACTCGTCATCACGCTGAAGTACTACGCTGGCCGCCCGGTCATCGAGCGCATCGAGCGCGTGAGCCGTCCCGGCCTGCGCGTCTACAAGGCCAGTGCTTCCATTCCGCAAGTCCAGAACGGCCTCGGCGTTGCGATCGTCACGACCCCCAAGGGCGTGATGACGGACCGCAAGGCACGCGCTACCGGTGTCGGTGGCGAAGTGCTGTGCTACGTCGCCTAACCGAGACATCGAGGAGTAACTGAAATGTCCCGAGTAGGAAAAATGCCGATCACCATCCCCGCAGGCGTGGATGTGTCGATCAAGGAAGACCAGATCAGCGTCAAGGGCACGGGCGGCACGCTCAACCTTGCACGCAATGCACTGGTCAAGGTCGTCAGCAATGACGGCAAGCTGAATTTCGAGCCCGCCAACGAGTCGCGTGAAGCGAATGCGATGAGCGGCACGATCCGTCAGCTGGTGAACAACATGGTGGTTGGCGTGACCAAGGGCTTCGAGAAGAAGCTCAACCTGGTCGGCGTCGGCTACAAGGCCGCAGCGTCCAACAACAAGTTGAACCTGCAAGTCGGTTATTCGCACCCGGTCAACATCGAAATGCCGCAAGGCATCACGGTGGCCACCGCGACCCCGACCGAAATCGTGATCAAGGGTGCTGACCGTCAGCGCGTTGGTCAAATCGCCGCTGAGATCCGCGCTGTTCGTCCGCCTGAGCCTTACAAGGGCAAGGGCATCCGTTATTCGGACGAAAAGATCGTGATCAAAGAGACCAAGAAGAAGTAAGGGGCAGCAAAATGATGTTGACCAAAAAAGCACAGCGTCTTCGCCGCTCGCGCCAGACCCGCATTCGCATCGCGACGCAGGGCGTGGCCCGTCTGACGGTGAACCGCACCAACCTGCACATCTACGCCACCGTCATCTCCGACGACGGCACCAAGGTGATTGCCACCGCATCGACGGCCGAAGCCGAAGTGCGCACGGCACTCGGCGGCTCGGGCAAGGGCGGCAATGCCGCCGCTGCAACGGCCATCGGCAAGCGCATCGCTGAAAAGGCGAAGGCTGCCGGCGTCGAGAAGGTCGCCTTCGACCGCGCAGGTTTTGCGTACCACGGCCGCGTCAAGGCGCTGGCCGATGCGGCTCGCGAAGCCGGTCTGCAGTTCTAAACGGACACGAGATTCAAAATGGCAAAGATTCAAGCAAGAACGCAGAACGAAGGCCCTGAAGACGGTTTGCGCGAGAAGATGATCGCGATCAACCGCGTCACCAAGGTGGTGAAGGGTGGTCGTATCCTCGGTTTCGCAGCACTGACCGTCGTGGGCGACGGCGAAGGCCGCGTCGGCATGGGCAAGGGCAAGTCGAAGGAAGTGCCTGCTGCCGTGCAAAAGGCGATGGAAGAAGCCCGCCGCAACCTGGCCAAGATCTCGATCAAGAACGGCACGCTGCATCACCGCGTGACGGGTCACCATGGCGCCGCTTCGGTCGTCATGATCCCCGCCCCGAAGGGTACCGGCATCATCGCCGGCGGCCCGATGCGCGCCGTGTTCGAAGTCATGGGCATCACCGACATCGTGGCCAAGAGCCATGGTTCGTCGAACCCCTACAACATGGTTCGCGCCACGCTCGACGGGTTGAAGAACTCGACGACCGCGTCCGAAGTGGCTGCCAAGCGCGGCCTGACCGTCGAAGAAATCTTCGCCTGAGCGCAAGCTCTCGCAAGGCTGAAGGAAGCATTCAAATGACGACGCAACAACAAACCCTCAAGGTGCAATTGGTCAAGAGCCCGATTGGCACCAAGGAATCGCATCGCGCGACCGTGCGTGGCCTCGGCCTGCGCAAGCTCAACAGCGTGAGCGAGCTGCAAGACACCCCCGCGGTGCGCGGCATGATCAACAAGATCAGTTATCTGGTCAAAGTTCTGTAAGAGAGACTGATATGGAACTCAATGGCATCAAGCCGGCGGATGGCGCCAAGCACGCCAAGCGCCGTGTCGGCCGCGGTATCGGCTCCGGTATCGGCAAGACCGCAGGTCGCGGTCACAAGGGTCAGAAGTCGCGCGCAGGCGGTTTCCACAAGGTTGGCTTCGAAGGCGGTCAAATGCCGCTGCAGCGTCGCCTGCCGAAGCGTGGCTTCAAGTCGCACCTGCTGAAGTTCAACGCCGAAGTCACGCTGACTGCCCTCGAGCAGCTCGGCCTGGCCGAAGTCGATGTCCTGGCGCTCAAGCAAGCCGGCCTCGTGGGCCAGCTCGCCAAGGTCGTCAAGATCATCAAGACCGGTGAACTCACCAAGGCCGTCAAGCTGACGGGCGTGGGCGCAACCGCTGGTGCCAAGGCTGCAATCGAAGCAGCCGGCGGCAGCATCGCCTGATCACACTGGACTGAAAGAAGTTCTTCGTGGCAACTAACGCGGCAACGATCGCAAAAACAGGCAAGTTCGGTGACCTCCGTCGCCGGCTCGTCTTTTTGCTGCTCGCGCTCGTGGTCTACCGGATCGGCGCGCACATTCCTGTGCCGGGCATCAACCCGGACCAGTTGGCCGCGTTGTTCCAGGGCCAGCAGGGCGGCATTCTGAGCCTGTTCAACATGTTCTCGGGCGGGGCGCTCTCGCGCTTCACCGTGTTCGCGTTGGGGATCATGCCGTACATCTCGGCGTCGATCATCATGCAGCTGATGACCTACGTGCTTCCGACCTTCGAGCAATTGAAGAAGGAAGGCGAGGCCGGACGCCGCAAGATCACGCAATACACGCGCTACGGCGCGCTCGGCCTGGCTTTGTTCCAGTCGTTCAGCATCGCAGTGGCCCTCGAATCGTCGGCTGGCCTCGTCATCGCTCCCGGTTTCGGCTTCCGCCTGACCGCGATGGTGAGCCTCACAGCAGGTTCGATGTTCCTGATGTGGCTCGGCGAGCAGATCACCGAACGCGGCCTGGGCAACGGCATCTCGATCCTGATCTTTGCAGGTATCGCGGCCGGCTTGCCGAACGCCATTGGCGGCCTGGCTTCGCTGGTGACCACTGGTGCAATGAATCCGATCATCGCGCTCTTCATCATCGCGATCGTGGTGCTGGTCACCTACTTCGTGGTGTTCGTCGAACGCGGCCAGCGCAAGATCCTCGTGAACTATGCGCGGCGCCAGGTCGGCAACAAGGTCTATGGCGGCCAGTCGTCGCACCTGCCCTTGAAGCTGAACATGGCCGGTGTGATTCCGCCGATCTTCGCCTCGTCGATCATCCTGCTGCCCGCAACGGTGGTCGGCTGGTTCAGCACCGGCGAAGGTGGTTTCCGCTGGATCAAGGACGTTGCCGGCGCACTGCGTCCGGGCGAGCCGATCTACGTGCTGCTGTACGCTGCCGCGATCGTTTTCTTCTGCTTCTTCTACACGGCACTCGTGTTCAACAGCAAGGAAACGGCCGACAACCTGAAGAAGAGTGGTGCATTCATTCCGGGCATTCGTCCGGGTGACCAGACCGCTCGCTATATCGACAAGATTCTGGTTCGCCTGACGTTGGCCGGCGCGGTGTACATCACCTTCGTCTGCCTGCTGCCCGAGTTCCTGATCCTGAAGTACAACGTACCGTTCTACTTCGGTGGTACCTCCCTGCTGATCATCGTGGTCGTCACGATGGACTTCATGGCCCAGGTGCAAAACTACATGATGTCCCAGCAGTACGAATCGCTGCTGAAGAAGGCCAACTTCAAGACATCGTAGGGCTGTGAGTTTCAGTTTGAGAATTTGGGTAGGGGCGGTGTACCGCCACGTTAAACAGTTTTAGGAGAATGAAATGAGAGTTTCGGCTTCGGTCAAAACCATCTGCCGTAATTGCAAGGTCATCCGCCGTAAAGGTGTGGTGCGTGTGATTTGCACCGACCCGCGCCACAAGCAGCGCCAGGGTTGATTGAAGAGTATTAGAGGACGCACATGGCACGTATTGCTGGCATCAACATTCCGCCGCACAAGCACGCTGAAATCGGCCTGACCGCCATCTTCGGCATCGGTCGCACGCGCGCCCGTCAAATCTGCGAAGCGAGCGGCATCGAATATTCGAAGAAGATCAAGGATCTGACCGACGCCGATCTCGAAAAGATCCGCGATCAGATCGCTCTCTTCACCATCGAAGGCGATCTGCGTCGCGAGACGACGATGAACATCAAGCGTTTGATGGACATCGGTTGCTATCGCGGCTTCCGTCACCGTCGCGGCCTGCCGATGCGCGGCCAGCGCACGCGCACCAATGCCCGCACCCGCAAGGGTCCGCGCAAGGCTGCGCAGTCCCTGAAGAAATAAGGATAGACCAGCATGGCTAAAGCACCTGCAAACAACGCCGCACAGCGCGTTCGCAAGAAGGTTCGCAAGAACGTTGCGGACGGCATCGCCCACGTGCATGCCTCGTTCAACAACACCATCATCACGATCACCGATCGCCAGGGCAACGCCCTGTCGTGGGCTTCGTCGGGTGGCCAGGGCTTCAAGGGCTCGCGCAAGTCGACGCCGTTCGCTGCGCAGGTGGCTTCCGAAGTGGCCGGCCGTGCTGCTGTCGAACAAGGTATCAAGAACCTCGACGTCGAGATCAAGGGCCCGGGCCCCGGTCGCGAATCGTCGGTGCGCGCACTGGCTGCGCTCGGCATCCGGATCAATTCCATTGCCGACGTGACGCCCGTTCCGCACAACGGCTGCCGTCCCCAGAAGCGTCGCCGCATCTGATCGTCAGTCCGCAAGGCGCAGCCGGCTTTTGAGCGGCTGCGCATTTGTTTTTTTACTAAGCCCACCGCCATCCGCGTCCTCGCCGATGGCTCCCGCAGGCAACTGCGGCAGATGACACAAAGGAAAACTCGTGGCACGCTACCTCGGCCCCAAGGCCAAACTCTCCCGCCGTGAAGGCACCGACCTGTTCCTGAAGAGCGCCCGTCGCTCCATCCAGGACAAGGCCAAGTTCGATTCCAAGCCCGGCCAGCACGGCCGCACTTCGGGTCAGCGCACCTCCGACTACGGCCTGCAGCTGCGCGAAAAGCAGAAGGTCAAGCGCATGTACGGCGTGCTCGAGAAGCAGTTCCGCCGCTACTTCGAAGAAGCCGATCGTCGCCGTGGCAACACCGGCGCCAACCTGCTGTTCATCCTCGAATCGCGCCTGGACAACGTCGTCTACCGCATGGGCTTCGGCTCGACGCGCGCCGAAGCACGCCAGCTCGTGTCGCACAAGGCAATCACGGTGAATGGCCAGTCGGTCAACATCCCGTCGTACCTGGTGAAGACCGGCGACGTGATCGCCGTTCGCGACAAGTCGAAGAAGCAGACCCGCATTGCCGAAGCGCTCCAACTGGCCCAACAAGTCGGTATTCCGGCCTGGGTCGAAGTGAACGCCGACAAGGCCGAAGGTACCTTCAAGAAGGTGCCCGATCGCGACGAATTCGCAGCCGACATCAACGAATCGCTGATCGTCGAACTGTACTCGCGCTAAACAGACGATAACGGGCCGCCCTTCGCGGCCCGAATTTGATTTTTTTGTTCCCATCGGGAGGCACTCCCGACGGGTGCTTCACCAGCCTTACCGGTGTAACGAGCCGGGGGTATTGAGAGGAAGTCTGCATGCAAACCACCCTGCTGAAACCCAAGACCATTCAGGTCGAGCAACTTGCCGCCAACAAGGCCAAGGTCACGCTCGAGCCTTTCGAGCGCGGCTACGGCCACACGCTCGGCAACGCGCTGCGCCGCGTTCTGCTGTCGTCGATGGTCGGTTATTCGGCCACTGAAGTCACGATCGCCGGCGTTCTGCATGAGTACTCGTCGATCGACGGCGTGCAGGAAGATGTCGTCAACATCCTGCTGAACCTCAAGGGCGTGGTGTTCAAGCTCCACAACCGCGACGAAGTCACGCTGAGCCTGCGCAAGGACGGCGAAGGCCCGGTCCTGGCATCGGACATCCAGACCCCGCACGACGTCGAGATCATCAACCCCGACCACGTGATCGCGCACCTGTCGCAAGGCGGCAAGCTCGACATGCAGATCAAGGTCGAAAAGGGCCGCGGCTATGTGCCGGGCACGATGCGCCGCTACGCCGACGAGCCGACCAAGTCGATTGGCCGCATCGTCCTGGACGCTTCGTTCTCGCCCGTGAAGCGCGTGAGCTACACGGTCGAAAGCGCCCGTGTCGAACAGCGCACCGACCTGGACAAGCTGCTGGTCGAAATCGAAACCAACGGCGCAATCACCGCCGAAGACGCAGTTCGCGCCTCGGCTAAAATCCTGGTTGAGCAACTGGCCGTGTTTGCACAGCTCGAAGGCGGCGAACTGGCTGCATTCGACACGCCGGCACCGCGCAGCGCACAGCAATTCGACCCGATCCTGCTGCGCCCTGTCGACGAGCTCGAACTCACCGTGCGTTCGGCCAACTGCCTGAAGGCCGAAAACATCTACTACATCGGTGACCTGATCCAGCGCACCGAGAACGAGCTGCTCAAGACTCCGAACCTGGGTCGCAAGTCGCTCAACGAAATCAAGGAAGTCCTCGCTTCGCGCGGCCTGACCTTGGGTATGAAGCTCGAAAGCTGGCCGCCGGCCGGTCTCGACAAGCGTTGATTTTTTGAAGAATTGAGCCCATGAGGGCTCGTGCCCGGGCAGTACCTGATACGGCTGCCTGTTTAATAAAGTAAAGGAAAGCACCATGCGTCACGGACACGGACTCCGCAAACTCAACCGCACCAGCTCGCACCGCCTTGCGATGCTGCAAAACATGATGAATTCGCTCATCGAGCACGAAGTCATCAAGACCACGGTCCCCAAGGCCAAGGAACTGCGCCGCGTCATCGAACCGATGATCACGCTCGCCAAGAAGCCGACGCTCGCCAACAAGCGCCTGGCCTTCGACCGCCTGCGCGACCGCGACAGCGTCGTCAAGCTTTTCGCCGATCTGGGCCCGCGTTTCGCGGCACGTCCGGGCGGCTACACGCGCATCCTGAAAATGGGTTTCCGCGTGGGCGACAACGCGCCGATGGCTCTGGTCGAACTGGTCGACCGTCCTGAAATTAAAGAAGCAGATGCCGAGCAAGGCGCTGCTGAATAAGGTATAATTCCATCTTGCCGCGCGATGGAGCAGCCTGGTAGCTCGTTGGGCTCATAACCCAAAGGTCGCAAGTTCAAATCTTGCTCGCGCAACCAATTTAAAAGGCCCTTTGAATTTCAAAGGGCCTTTTTTCTTGGATCGAAGAATACGAATAAAAAGATGCCCTCGCGAAGAGGGCTTTTTTATGGGCGAGTGTTTGCGTCAATCCGGAATGACGGCCGTGACCTCGATCTCGATCTTGGCGCGCGGTTCGACCAGCGCCGCCACCTGCACGCAGGTCATGGCCGGAAAGTTGCGCCCCATGGCGTCACGGTACACAGGGCCGAGCTCGGCCAGCCGGCGGCTGTATTCGTCGCGGTCCGTCACGTACCAGGTCATGCGCACCATGTGCTCGGGGCCGGCGCCGGCTTCGCGCAGCACCTCGGCGATGTTGCGCAGCGCCAGCCCGCACTGGTCGATGAAGTCGTCCGACTCGAATTGCTGCTGCGCATTCCAGCCGATCTGTCCGCCGACGAACACCATGGTGCCGCGTGCGGCCACGCCATTCGCATAGCCCTTGGGGGGCAACCAGCCTGGCGGCTGCAAAAGTTTGTTCATCATGATGTGGTGTCGTTGTCGAGTTGTCTCAGTTTGAATCGCTGGAGCTTGCCGGTCTCGGTGCGTGGCAGCACCGCCACGAACTCGATCTCCCGCGGGTATTTGAAGGGCGCAATGGTCGCCTTTACGTGGTCCTGCAGCGCCTTGACGAGTGCGGCATCGCCTTCGATTCCGGGCTTCAGCACGCAGAACGCCTTCACGATCATGCCGCGGTCCGGATCCGGCTTGCCGATCACGCCGCATTCGGCCACGGCCGGGTGCTTGAGCAGTGCATCTTCCACCTCGGGCCCGCCGACGTTGTAGCCGGCGGTGATGATCATGTCGTCGGCGCGTGCCTGGTAGAAGAAGTATCCGTCGTCGTCCTGCACGAAGGAGTCGCCGGGGTAGTTCCAGCCGTTCTTCACGTAGTCGGTCTGGCGCGGATCGTCGAGGTAGCGGCAGCCCACCGGCCCCTGCAGCGCCAGCTTGCCGACGGTGCCACGCGGCACTTCGTTGCCCTGGTCGTTCACGACCTTTGCCGTGAAGCCCGGCACCACCTTGCCGACCGCGCCGCGGCGCACCTCGCCGCCCGCGGCGGAGATATAGATGTGGAACACCTCGGTGCCGCCGATGCCGTCGAGCATCTCGATGCCGGTGACTTCCTTCCACAGCTGCCGCGTCGCGTCGGGCAGCGCCTCGCCGGCGCTCACGCAGATGCGCAGGCTCGGCGCGCCGTGCTGCCGCACGAACGGCGCCATCTGGCGATAGAAGGTGGGCGCGGTGTAGCAGATGGTCGCACCGACCTGGTTGATGAGCTTGACGAGCCCCTCGGGCGTGAACGGTGCATCGGCAAAGTACACCGAGGCGCCAGCCCACATCGGAAACACCAGCAGTCCGCCGAGCCCGAAGGTGAAGGCCAGCGGCGGCGAGCCGATCACGATGTCGTCGCTTCGCGCCTTCAGCACGTGGCGCGGCCAGGTCTCGCACATCGCCAGCACGTCGCGGTGCGTGGTGACCGGTGCCTTGGGCTTGCCCGTGGTGCCCGAGGTGAAAGCAAGCAGGGCGATGTCGTCGGACGCCGTGGGGCATGCGGTGAACACGCCGCTCTTGCCGGCTGCGCGCGCCGACAGCGAATCGGGCGCATCGGGCTTGTTGAACGCGATTACCGTGGCAAGCACTGGGTGCTCACGTTGCGCCAGCACGAGCTCGTCGAGCAGGCGGCCATCGCACAGCGCCGCCACGGGGCGCGCCTTTTCGATGATGTCGCCCAGCTCCTTGGCGCGCAGCAGCGGCATGGTGGCCACCGCAATCAAGCCGGCCTTCACCACGGCCAGCCATGACAACGCCATGGCCACGGAATTGCCGCCGCGCAGCAGCACACGGTTGCCGGGCACGAGGCCGAGGTCTTCCGTCAGCACCTGTGCGATGCGGTTGACCTCGAGGGCTGCCTGCGAGTACGTCAGCGTGCCGGCGGGTGAACGCAGCATCGGCTTGTCGCCGAACCCCTTGGCGGGCGCCTTGTCCAGCAGCTCCTCGACCAGGTTCAACTGGTCGGGCAGCTGCAACTCCGGCAGGTCGTAGCGGAAGACCGGCAACTGCTCGGCGGGGGGCAGGCGGTCGTGAACGTAGCGGTCGACTTGTGCAGACAAGGTGTTTATCCCCGCAAAACGGATTTGCCAATGATCAGTTGTTGAACTTCCGTCGCGCCTTCATAGATGCGCAGCGAGCGGATGTCGCGGTAGAGGCTCTCGATCTTCGTGCCGACCTTCACGCCAAGGCCGCCGTGCATCTGCAGTGCCATATCGATCACGCGGCTTGCGTTTTCGGTGGCGCACATCTTGGCCATGGCCGCGGCAGCGGAAACATCGCCAACCGCTGGGGCGCCGCGCTGTTCGGCGTCATCGCGCATCCACGCGGCGCGATAGGTGAGCAAGGCGGCACTGTCGATCAATGCGGCCATCTCGCCGAGCTTGGCCTGCGTGAGCTGGAAGTCGGCGAGCGTCTGCCCGAACATGCGCCGGCCCTTCGCGTGTGCAACAGCTTCGGCGAGTGCACGGCGGCCCATGCCGAGCGCAGCCGCCGCGACCGACGCACGAAAGATGTCGAGCGTGCGCATCGCCAGCTTGAAGCCGCTGTTGAGTTCGCCGAGCTGCGCGGTGCGCGGCACGATGCAGTTCTCGAAGCGCAGGGTGGCGAGCGGGTGGGGCGCCATCACGTCGATGTGCTCGGAGGTATCGAGTCCGGCCGCATTCGCATCGACGATGAACGCCGTGATGCCGCGCGTACCGGCCGTCGGCTCCGTCTTCGCGAACACGCAGTAGAAGTCGGCGATGCCGCCGTTGCTGATCCAGGTCTTTTCACCATGAAGACGCCAACCGTCGGGCGTGGCCTCGGCGCGCATGGCCATGGCGGCCACGTCGGAACCGGCCTCGGGCTCGCTGAGCGCGAAGGCCGCGATCTTGCCGCCCTTGCCCACGGCCGTGAGGTAGTGCGATTGCTGCTCGGGCGTGCCTGCGAGCGTGATTGCGCCGCTGCCCAGGCCCTGCATCGCAAACGCGAAGTCGGCCAGCGGCGAGTGGTAGCCGAGCGTCTCGCGCAGCAAAACGAGCGCGCGCGAATCGAGGCGCTCGAGTGCGCCGCCTGCGCTGCCGGGCACGGCATAGCGCAGCCAGCCGCCGTCGCCAAGGCGGCGCACCCATTCGCGGCAGGCGGCGCGGTCGTCGCGCTCATCGATTTCCTGTGTCGCACACCAGGGCAGCAGCTCGCGCGCAAGCGAGCGATGGGCTTCGTCGAAAAAGGGCAGCGCGAGGTGCGCTGTCGAAGGCGGTGCGGGGATCTTGGTCATCATGGCGTCAGTCCCCACCGAACACGGGCTTGCGCTTGGCGGCAAAGGCTTCGTACGCACGCTTGAAGTCCTCGGTCTGCATGCAGATCGCCTGTGCCTGCGCCTCGGCCTCGATGGCCTGGTCGATGGTCATCGACCATTCCTGCGACAGCATGGTCTTGGTCATGCCGTGCGCGAAGCTCGGGCCTTCGGCCAGTTCGCGCGCCACCTTGGTCGCGGCTTCGAGCAACGCGTCGCTTTCGTGCAGCGCATTGAAGAAGCCCCAGGCCTGGCCTTCCTGCGCCGTCATCGCACGTCCCGTGAACAGCAGCTCCGAGGCGCGGCCCTGGCCGATCACGCGCGGCAGCAACGCGCAGGCGCCCATGTCGGCGCCGGCAAGGCCCACGCGGGTGAACAGGAAAGCCGTGCGCGTGGCGGGAGAGCCGTAGCGCAGGTCACAGGCCAGCGCGATCATTGCGCCGGCGCCGGCGCACACGCCGTCTATCGCACCGACGATCGGCTGTGGGCACGCGCGAATCGCCTTCACCAGGTCGCCCGTCATGCGTGTGAACTCGAGCAGCTCGGGCATCCGCATCGTGGTGAGTGGGCCGATGATCTCGTGCACGTCGCCGCCGGAGCAAAAGTTTCCACCCGCGCCGGTGATCACGATGGCTTTCACGTCGGTCGCATACGTCAGTGCGCGGAAGAGGTCGCGCAGTTCGGCGTACGAGTCGAAGGTGAGCGGGTTCTTGCGCTCGGGCCGATTCAGCGTAACGGTGCCGACGCCGGCCTCGTAGCTCCATGCGAAGTGCTTGGCGACGTAAGACGCCTTGGCCTCGAATTGCGCGCGCATGGGATTGCCCGCGCCGATGTAATGCTTCATTCGGCCTCCGCCATCTGGCTGTGTGAGTGTTGCTTGACCTTGCCGAGCAGCTTGTGAAGCTGCGCGATCTCCTTGGCGCTGAGGCCCGCGAAGGCATCGACGATCCAGTCTTCGTGCTGCTGCGCCATGTCGTTGAAGAGCTTGCGGCCGCGGGCGGTGAGCCGCACGCGCCAGGCACGGCGGTCGCCCTCGACGTTGATGCGCTCGACCAGCCCTTCGGTCACCAGCTGGTCGGTGATGCCGGTGACGTTGCCGCCCGTCACCATCATGCGGCGCGAGAGTTCGTTCATCTTGAGCCCGTCGGGCGAGCGCTCGAGCTGCGACATCAGGTCGAAGCGCGGCAGCGTGGTCGCGAACTGCGAGCGCAGTTCGTTGCGCACCTGCTTCTCGATCAGCTGGGTGCAAGTGAGGAGGCGCAGCCAGAGGCGCAGGGCCTCGGGGTGCTCGCTGTGGGCGCGTGCTTCGAGGTCCATGTCAGTGTGTTTCCTCGTTGTTGGATGCCGCCAGCGCCGCATTCGCGGCCGCAGCCATCTGCTGTTGCTTGGCAATCTCGCGGTAGAGCTGATCGCGGCCGCTCAGGTACTGTTTGGGCCAGTCGACGTCGCGGCTTTGCAGCTTGGCAGCTTCGTGCAGCGTCCACGCGGGGTCCGCGAGGTGCGGCCGCGCAATGGCGCACAGGTCGGCGCGCCCCGCCGCAATGATGCTGTTGGCCTGGTCGGCATCGGTGATGGCGCCCAGGGCGATGGTCGAGATGCCGACCTCGTTGCGGATGCGGTCCGAGAACGGCGTCTGGTACATGCGGCCGTACACCGGCTTGGCGTCGCGCGTGGTCTGGCCGGAGGAGACGTCGATGAAATCCGCGCCCGCCTCCTTGAAGAGTCGAGCGACGATGACCGCATCGGCGTCGGTGTTGCCGCCCGGCGCCCAGTCGTGCGCCGAAATCCGCACGCTCATCGGCTTGTCCTCAGGCCACGCGGCGCGCATTGCGCGGAAGACTTCGAGCGGATAGCGGCAGCGCGCCTCGATGCTGCCGCCGTACTCGTCGGTGCGCAGGTTGGTGAGCGGGCTGATGAAGGACGACAGCAGGTAGCCGTGTGCGCAGTGCAGCTCGAGCCAGTCGAAGCCGCATTCGGCGGCGCGGCGCGTGGAGTCGACGAAGCGTTCGCGCATGTCGTCCATCTGCTCTCGCGTCATTGCAGCCGGCAGCTGGTTCTGCTCGCCATAGGCGACTGCGCTGGCGGACAGCAACGGCCAGTTGCCGCTCTCCAGAGGCTCGTCGGTGCCTTCCCAGCCCACGCGCGTCGAACCCTTGGCCCCGCTGTGGCCGAGCTGCATTGCGATCTTCGCGCTCGACTGTGTGTGCACGAAATCGACGATGCGCTTGAACGCCGCCTGCTGTGCGTCGTTGTAGAGCCCCGTGCAGCCGGGAGTGATGCGGCCCTCTGGCGTCGGGCTGGTCATTTCGACGCACACCATTGCGGCGCCGCCGAGCGCGCGCGCGCCGAGGTGCACCAGCAGAAAATCCTGCGGCACGCCGTCGACCGCGCTGTAGGTGGCCATCGGCGACACCAGGATGCGGTTTTTCAGCGTGAGGCCGCGCACCGTAAGCGGCATCAGCATGGGTGCGACGGGCTTGCCTCCGGCGAGCCACCGTTCATAGCCGCCGAGCCATTCGGTGTCGCGCACGCGCAGGTTCTCGTGGCTGATGCGCTGCGAGCGCGTCAGCAGCGAGTAGGCGAACTGCTCGATCTGCATGCCGGTGTAGCGCGGCACGTTCTCAAACCACTCGGTCGAGTTGCGCGCCGCGTTCTGGATCTTGAGCACTTCGACGCTGCGGCGGGCCTCGTAACCCTCCAGCACGTGGTCGACCGTGCCGCCGCGCTCGAACTCGTTCGCCAGGTCGATCGCGTCTTCGAGCGCGAGCTTGGTGCCCGAGCCGATCGAGAAGTGCGCCGTGTGCGCTGCGTCGCCCATCAGCACCACGGGCACCGAGCGGCCCTCCACGTCGATGCGGTGCGTCCAGCGCTCGCACACCACGCGCGGAAAGCGGATCCAGTTGGCCGAGCCGCGAAGGTGCGTGGCGTTGCTGATGAGCGGGTGGCCGCCCAGGTACTTGGCAAACAGCTTCTCGCAGAAGGCGATGGCCTCGGGCTGCTCCATCTGATCGAGGCCATGGGCCTTCCACACTGCCTCGGGCGTCTCGACGATGAAGGTCGAAGTCTTGTCGTCGAACTGATAGGCGTGGGCTTGAAACCAGCCGTGCTCGGTCTGTTCGAAGGCGAAGGTGAAGGCGTCGAAGGTCTGGTGCGTGCCAAGCCACACGAAGCGGCAGTTGCGCAGGTCGATGTCGGGCTTGAACACATCGGCGTAGCGCTGGCGGATGCGGCTGTTGAGGCCGTCGCTGGCAATCACCAGGTCGGCGTTGTACTGGGCGGCCATGGCCTGGTCGTCGGTGGCGTCGGTCTCGAAGACCAGTTTCACACCCAGCGCCAGGCAACGCTCCTGCAGGATGTTCAGGAGCCGCTTGCGGCCGATGCCGCAGAAGCCGTGGCCGCCCGAGCGCACCTGCCGGCCCTTGAAGAACACCTGGATGTCGTCCCAGTGGTGGAACTCATGGCCGATGAGTGCCGCGGTCTCGGCGTCGGCCGCGGCCAGGTTCCCCAGCGTCTGGTCGCTCAGCACCACGCCCCAGCCGAAGGTGTCGAAGGGGCGGTTGCGCTCCACCACGGTGATTTCCAGCGCCGGGTTGCGCGCCTTCATGAGCAGGGCGAAGTAGAGGCCCGCGGGGCCGCCGCCGATGCACAGGATGCGTTGAAGGTCCATGGCGGGTGCGGCGGAAAGGCCGTCGGTGAGGCTGTTCATGATTGAATAGTTTAAGCATAAACAATCGGCTGTCAACGGGGTCCTACCACAGGGGCACCCCACAAGTCGTGTGATGTCATGCAAAAAACCGAAAAAATCAATACCATGGGCTCACCATGCAAAGCTTGATACCCAAGATCGAGTCGCAGCTTGCGTCGCTGCCCGTGCCCATCGCGCTGGAATTGCCTGATGGCCGAAGAGTGGCCAAGCCGGGGTCGCGCGTGACCCTGGCGTTCAGCGATTGGTCCGCACTGGCCAAGCTGGCGGCGCGGCAGGTGGGGGCCATTGGCGAGGCTTACGTGGAAGGCAAGGTGCAGATCGAGGGCGCCATGCGGGACCTGATCGATGCCACGGTCGGCATGCTGCCCGGCAACCCTGCCGAGACCGACACCGCCTGGTGGACCCGCCTGATGCGGCTGGCCAAGTCCCGCGGCTCCCATTCACTGAACAAGGATGCGGAGCAGATCCAGTTCCACTACGACGTTTCCGACGATTTCTATGCGCTCTGGCTCGATCCGCGCCGGGTCTATTCGTGCGCGTACTTTCGTACGCCCGAACTGAGCCTGGCAGAGGCTCAGGAAGCCAAGCTCGATCACATCTGCCGCAAGCTGATGCTGCAGCCCGGCGAGCGGTTCCTGGACATCGGCTCCGGTTGGGGTGGCCTGCTGCTATGGGCGGCGGAGCACTACGGCGTCGACGCCACCGGCATTACCCTGTCGAAGAACCAGCACGCGCACGTGCAGCGCCTGATCGAGGAAAAAGGCCTGCAGGGCCGCGTGCGTGTGGAGCTGCGCGACTACCGCGAGCTCTCCGCCGACGCGCCTTTCGACAAGATCTCATCCGTAGGCATGTTCGAGCATGTGGGCTCGGCCTACATGCCCACCTACTTCCGCAAGATCCATTCGCTCCTGAAACCCGGCGGCCTGGTGCTGAACCACGGCATCACCTCGGGCCAGCTCGACTACCGGCAGCTGGGCGCGGGCATGGGCGATTTCATCGAGAAATACATCTTCCCGGGCGGCGAACTGCTGCACGTGACGCACGTGCTGCGCGAAACCGCCGCCGCGGGCCTGGAAATGGTCGACACCGAAAGCCTGCGTCCGCACTACGCGCGCACGCTGTGGGCGTGGTCTGATTCGCTCGAGGCGCAGCTGGGCAAGGCACGCGAGGTGCTGGAGAGCGCGGGCGGCCGACAAGGCGAAAACGCGGAGCGCATCCTGCGCGCCTACCGCCTTTATCTGGCGGGCTCCGCAATGAGCTTCGAGCAAGGCTGGATCTCACTGCACCAGATGCTTTCCACCCGGCCCGACGGCAGGGTCGAGCATGGTGTTTTGCGCGGTTCGCAATCGGTGTACCCTTTTGCCCGTGACTACATCTACAAGTGAGTGAAAACAATCATGCTGTACCGATTCCAGTCCCGCGCTTCCCCTGATTTCGTGATGCTCGAGGTGCACGCGCGCCAGCTGTTCGACATCATCGGCAAGGACATTGCGCCCAAAGGCATCGTCACCGTCGAGCAGATTCCGGGCGCCATTGCGGCGCTCGAATCCGCGCTGGCACGCGAAGCCAGCAATCCCCACAATAACGACGACTACGCCGTCGAAGGCCACGCCGCCGATGCCGAGAAGCAGCACGTGGGACTGCACCAGCGCGCAGCCCCTCTGCTTCACATGCTGAGGGATTCGCTGGCCGAGAAAAAAGACGTCACCTGGAAGACCTGACGGGACTCCGGCAACGCATTACTTCCTCAGGTCAATCGACCTTTGCGCCGGAGTCCTTCACCACCTTCGCCCACTTCACGTGCTCGCTGGCAATCAGCTTGGTGAATTCGGCCGGTGTATTGCCGCTCGGAATCGCACCCTGGGCCAGCATCTTTTCCTTGATGGCAGGGGTGGCCAGCGACTTGGCCACTTCCTGCTGGATCCGGTTCACGATGTCGGGTGAGGTGCCGGCGGGCGCCAGCAGGCCGAACCACGAACTGGCCTCGTAGCCCTTGAGCGCCGGGCCGCCGGCTTCTTCCACGGTGGGCAGATCCGGCAGCGCCGGCGAGCGCTGGGCGCTGGTCACGGCCAGGGGCGTGAGTTTGCCGCCCTTGATCTGCGCCATCGACGAGGGCAGGTTGTCGAACATCACGTCGGCATTGCCGCCCACCATGTCGAGCAGCGCCGGCCCGGAACCCTTGTACGGAATGTGCGCCATGAAGGTGCCGGTCATGCTCTTGAAGAGCTCGCCCGCCAGATGAATCGAGGTGCCGCTGCCGCTCGACGCCATGTTGAGCTTGCCCGGGTTGGCCTTGGCGTACTTGATGAAATCCTGCACGTTGCGGATGTTCAATGCCTTGGCCTTGTCGGCGTTCATTTCCATCACGTTCGGCACGGCCGCCACCAGCGTGATCGGCACGAAGTCCTTGATCGGGTCGAACGGCAGCTTGGGATAGAGCGCCCGGTTGATGCCGTGCGTGCCGACCGTGCCCATCAGCAGCGTGTAGCCATCATTGGGCGCGCGCGCCACGATCTCGGCGCCCACGTTGCCGCCCGCGCCCGCGCGGTTGTCGACGATGAACTGCTGGCCGAAGGCCTTCGACAGCTCGGGCGCAATCGCGCGCGCCAGGATGTCGGTGGTGCCGCCCGCCGCAAACGGCACGACGATGCGCACCGGCTTGTTCGGCCAGGTGCTCTGGGCCCAGGAGGGCAATGCTGCCAGTGCGATGGCCGCGGAAGCCGCAAGCGCAGCCCGGCGATTCATTTTGAAAATTGAAGAAGTCATGCGGCTGTTTGTACAGGCGAACGACGGCCGGCGCCGCCGGTAAAACCCCGGTGATGCGCCGGCCTATGCCACCTGCATCCGCTCGGCGAAGCGTTCGCTGCGAAAGCGCTCCAGCACAAAGTCGATGAAGACTCGCGTCTTGGCGGGCAGCAGCTTCTTGCTGGGGTAGTAGAGCCAGACCGCACCCGCGTCGAAATGCCACTCGGGCAGCAGGCGCACCAGTTCGCCGCCGCGAAGGCCGCGCTCGACGAAAGGCATCGGCAGCATGGCCACGCCCAGCCCCATCAGCGCGGCATGCGCAATGGCTTCGGGGTCGTTGAAAATCGCGCGCGGGCGGGGCAGTTCCACCGTGGTCTGGTCGCCGCTCGCATGCTGCAAGGTCCAACTGCGCAGCCGCCCCGTGGGCGAGGAGCGGCGCAGCAGCGCGTCGAACCGCACCAGCTCCGCGGGATGCGCCGGCAGCGTTCGGCCCGACAGATAAGCCGGTGCGGCCACCGCCACTACATGGATGCGCGACAGCTCTCGCGCCACCACGCCTGGCGACAGCTCGATGCCGCCGCCAATGGCCGCGTCGAAGCCTTCGCCCACCAGATCGACCTGCTGGTTGTCGAAGTGCCAGTCGGGCAGGATCGACGGGTAGCGCGCCAGGAAGTCGCCCATCATCGGCAGCACGTGCTCGCGCCCGAACGCCTGGCCCATGCTCACCTTGAGCGTGCCGGCAGGCTGCCCGTCGTTCTTCGAAACATCGGCCACCGCATCTTGCAAGGTAGCCAGCGCGCCGCCGATCTGGCCCAGGAAGCGCTCGCCGCTTTCGGTGAGCGTGAGGCGGCGCGTGCTGCGCTGGAACAGCCGCACGCCCAGCCGGGCTTCCAGCCGCGCGACGTTCTTGCTGACCGCGGCAGGCGTGAGCCCGAGCCGCCGGGCCGCGGCCGAGAAGCTGCCGCTTTCCGCGCTCTGGACGAAGGACTCGAGGTGATTGAGCGGTTCCATGGAGCTCTATTTTCAACCATTGGTTGAATTTGATTGCGCCAATTGGTGGCTACCGAATAGGTAATGGACTCACGACACTGAAGGCCTTCCCCTCACATCTCAAGGAAAAAATCATGGCTATCAGCAAAACAGCGTCCCCTGTCCTTACTGGCAAAGTCGCTTTCGTCACCGGCGGTTCGCGCGGCATCGGCGCCGCCATCGTTCGGCGTCTGGCCGAAGACGGCGCCGCCGTCGCCTTCAGCTACGCGAGTTCGAGCGCGCCGGCCGACGAACTGGCGCGCAGCATCGAGGCCGAAGGCGGCCGCACCCTGGCGCTGAAGATCGACAGCGCCGACGCCGCCGCGCTCACCGCCGGCATCGACGAAGCCGCACGCAAGCTCGGCCGCATCGACGTGCTCGTCAACAACGCTGGCGTGTTCCTGCCCGGCACCCTGGAAGATTTCTCGCTCGAGGATTTCGACCGCACGCTGGACATCAACGTGCGCGCCGTGTTCGTGGCCGCCAAGGCAGCCGCGCGGCACATGGGCGAAGGCGGCCGCATCATCAACATCGGCAGCACCAACGCCGAGCGCATGCCCTGGCCCGGCGGCAGCGCCTATGCCATGAGCAAGTCGGCGCTGAAGGGACTGGTGCAGGGCCTCGCGCGCGACCTCGGCCCGCGCGGCATCACGGTCAACAACGTGCAGCCCGGCCCGGTCAACACCGACATGAACCCGGTCGACGGCCCGAACGCCGCCGCCATGCACGGCCTGATGGCGCTGGCCCGCCATGCACGCCCCGAAGAAATCGCCGGCATGGTGGCCTACCTGGCCAGCCCCGAAGCGGCCTTCGTCACCGGCGCCGGCCTCAACATCGACGGCGGCTTCGCAGCCTGACCAGGCGCCTCAGTCGGCGCGCTGGACGGCGGCAATGAGCTTGTCCAGGGTGGCGTCGAGGCGGGCCAGCTCGTCGGCGTTCACGCCCTCGAACAGCACGGCCTCGCGCTGCCGGCCCAGCGCGCCGACGATCTCATGCAGCGCCTTGCCGGCCGCCGTGAGGTAGAGCCGGCCGCGGCGCCGGTCGGCGGGATCGTCATGACGCTGCACGCGCCCGTGGCGCCCGAGGCCGGCCAGCGCGCGGCTCACCGCCATCTTGTCGAGGCCGGTGAAGTCGGCGATCTGCGTCGCATTGAGTCCGGGCTTGCCACCCAGCACCACCATCACGCGCCATTCGTTCAGCGTGAGATGGTGTTCGCGGCCGACCTTTTCATGGAAGGGCCGGGCCGTGAGATTGACCACCCGCACCAGCTTGAAGAACAGCGGGTCCATGGCGCACGGCGGCTCAGCCCAGCATTTTTCTCGCAGCGGCCGCGATGGCTTCGGCACCGATGCGCGACTCTGCCTCGAGCACCGGCGCATAGCCGACCGGAATGCGCGGTGCGCCAAGCCGCGCCACGCGGCACCCCGTGGCCTCCGCGGCGCTAGCCGCAATCTCGGCGCCGAAGCCCGCCACCTGCACCGCCTCGTGCACCACCAGAAGCCGCCGCGTGCGCGCACACGATGCGAGCACCGTTTCGCGGTCCCAGGGCCAGAGCGTGCGCAGATCGATCAGGTCGACCGCAATGCCTTCGGCCGCGAGCGTGTCGCAGGCCGCGGCGCACGCCTGCATCTGCTTGCTCCAGCTCACGAGCGTGAGTGCGTCGCCCTCGCGCACGCGCCGCGCCTTGCCGAGCGGAACGGCCATGTCCTCGTTCACTTCGCCGCGGAGGCCCCAGAGCGTCTTGTGCTCGATGTAGACCACCGGATCGCCGCATTGCAGCGCCGCGCGCAAGAGGCTGTAGTTGTCCTGCGGCGTCGAAGGGCTCACCACCACCACGCCCGGCAGGTGCGCAAACCAGGCTTCGAGCGACTGCGAATGCTGCGCGGCCGAGGCATCCCAGATGCCGCCCGGCATGCGCGCCACCAGCGGCACGCGGCCCTGCCCGCCGAACATGAAGCGGTTCTTGGCGGCCTGGTTCACCAGCTCGTCCATGCCGCAGAGCGCGAAGTCGACCACGCGCATTTCCACCACGGGCCGCAGGCCCGCGAGCGCCATGCCCACCCCCGCGCCCATGATCGCGGCCTCGCTGATCGGCGTGTCGATCACGCGCTCGGCGCCAAAGGTCTGCTGCAGCCCCTTGTACTGGCCGAAGATGCCGCCACGGCCCACGTCCTCACCGATCACCACCACGCGCGGATCGGCCTCCATCTCGCGCTTGATGGCGAGCACGGCGGCTTCGGAATAGCTGAGTTCTTTCGTCATCATCAGTGCCATTGGCCCGCGCCGGTGGTCTGCACGTCGGTGAAGGCGTCGCCGGGCTCGGGCCAGGGCGCCGCGTCGGCCACGGCCAGCGCGGTATCGACTTCATCGCGCGCCGCGTTCTCGATCGCATCGAGCGTGGCCGCGCTCGCGCCCTGCGAAAGCAGATGCCCGCGCGCCTGCGCGATCGGATCGGTTTCGAGCGCGGCAGCCAGTTCGGCCGGATCGCGGTAAGCCGCGACGTCGACCGACACATGCCCCTTCACGCGGTAGGTCAGCGCGTGCAACAGGCGCGGCCCGCCGCCGCCGCGCACCTCGGCGACCAGCCTGGCCGCGGTTTCGTGCACCGCGAACACGTCGTTGCCGTCGACCTGCGTGGCCGCGATGCCCATCGAGGCGGCGCGTGCCGAGGCGCCTTCGCCCGCCGTCATCGGGCCGCTCGCGGTGGTGGCGCTCCAGCGGTTGTCCTCGCAGACGAAGAGCACGGGCAGGTCGTACACGCGCGCCCAGTTCAGCGCCTCGAGAAAGGGGCCGCGGTTGATCGCGCCGTCGCCGAAGAAGCAAACGGTGATGTCGCCATTTTTCTTGAGCAGCTTCTGCGCGTGCGCCGCGCCCACGGCAATCGGCAGGCCGGCAGCCACCACGCCGTTTGCGCCCAGCATGCCGACGGAAAAGTCGGCGATGTGCATCGAGCCGCCCTTGCCGCCGTTGAAACCGGTGGCCTTGCCGAACAGCTCACACATCATGCGTGTCAGGTCCGCGCCCTTGGCCAGCGTATGGCCGTGGCCGCGGTGCGTGGAGGTGAGGTAGTCGCTCGTTCGCAGATGGGCGCACACGCCGGCAGGCACGGCCTCCTGCCCGGTGGAAAGGTGCAGCGGCCCGCGCACCTTCGCGGAGCCGGCGGCCTGCTGGCCATAGGCGCTCACGCCGCCCTGGCTCGCCGCTTCCGCGGCATTCTCGAAGGCGCGGATGCGCACCATGGTGCGGTACAGCGCCTGGCCGGCGCCGCTTGGTGAAATGCTCGAACCCATCTTGTCTCCAACGCCTTTGAAACCGGCGGTTCTGGCAAAAATCGTATCAAACGAGACGGAAATCCGGCACGGGGCTTACCCGCCGACTCGGCTTTAAGGTCCAAGATCACCAGGTCCATGCGCAGCAGAGCACTGGCGATCCGCCCGGTCTTGCCCTGGGCCTTCTCCTGCTCCAGCGCATTAACCAGATCGACCGTCGAGTAAAACCGCACGCGCTTGCCTTGGCGCACGATGCCCGACACCCCAGGGCCGTGGCCAGATGGGTCTTGCCTGGGCCCGGTCCGTCGACTTGGCCCGTAGCAGATGCTCGACCAGCCAGCGCGAGGCCTCTAGACCCTTGGCCGCTCTTGCTCGTGTAAATCGCACCAGGCACTGGCCATGCCGTTCAGGCGCAATGCCTTGACGCATCTTGTCGCCTTTTCAGTTCGGGCGGCGACGATCCGAGTGGTTCGGTTCTTGCTGTATTCTCACAATTGAACACAAATAAGCCAAAAATGTCACAGATACCAAGAAGGATGAGTGAGGTGTCCATTGACCGATCGTCGCCCAACGGCGTGTGGGGCGTCTACCTCTCCGACGACGGCGGCGCCACCTGGTCGCGCTTCAACGACGACGCTCACCAGTTCGGCGGCATCGGCGTGATGGCGGCCGACCAGAACGTCTATGGCCGGATCTACGTCAGCGGCACCGGCCGCGGCGTGTTGTACAGCTACTGAGCCCCGTCGCTTCATCCCCGCATCGCTCATGCGCGAGACAACTGCGATGAGCACCTTGCCCGATGCGCCGGCACGCCGCGGCTTCGTGCGCGCCGTGGCAGGTTCCGGACTGGCTGCCGTGGCCGCTCCCCCAAGCCAACGCATCGAGGAAAGCTGGTAGCCCATGCCGAGCCCCGCGACTTTTCCGCGTATTGACTAAGAAGGTTCCGATGTTTGATAAAACCAATTTTGCTGCTGCGTTGCTCGTGTTGAGCATGGTCGTGCTCCCGGGTTGCGGTGGCGGAAATGCGGGTAGTGCCCAGGCGGTAGGCACCCCGGAGATCCCCGTTGTCACGGGCGGCGCTCAGGTGGTCCCCGCTGTCGGGGGAGGCACACCGGAGATTCCCGCCGCCACGGGAGGCACCCCCGAAATCCCCGCCGCCCCGGGAGACACCCCGGTGGCCCGCGTCATCAAGCATCCAGGCGTTGGGGTCACCCTCTCGGATCTCACGACGCTCAAGGCATACGTCGACCAGGGCAAGGAGCCGTGGAAGTCCGGCTACGACCAAATGGCGGCCAGTCCCAAGTCCAGGCTCAGCTACGGAGGGTATGGCCCGTTCGCGAAGGTGAGCCGCGCCCCCGACGAGAACCTCTGGGCTTGGCGCAACGACATGGTTGCAATTTCGAATCTCTCGCGGATGTGGTATTTCACCCGGGACGAGCGATATGCGGAGAATGCGCGCAAGTTGCTGCTTGGGTGGGCCACCACCCACGTTGAGTTCTCAGGTCGCGAGTCAATGCTTGATCTGGGCGATTACGCTTTCGAGTTCGTCGGCGGCGCGGAAACCCTGCGCGCCACCTGGCCGGGCTGGAAGGAGGCCGACACGGCGACCGTCAAGAAGTACTTCAAGGACGTCCTGATGCCGGCGGCGAACCCCTATGGCGAAAGTCAGTTCGGGGCCGCCAACAAGGGCGCACTGGCCCTCGTCGCTCTTGGACTCATGGCGATCTACAACGACGACATCGAGACATTGGACAGGGTCGTCTACCAGACGCGCACGCTGGCCCATATCGGGCTGCGAAATTCCAATGACATCGGCATGCTCGGCGACTACCTCCGCGACCAGGGGCACGCCTATGGGCAGCTCAAGTCGCTGACCATGCTGGCCGAGGCGCTCTGGACCCAAGGCATCGACATTTATTCCGACCTTGACAACCGTCTGCTGGCGGCGGGCGAGTATTTCGCGAGGGTGAACGAACTCGTCCCAACGACAGCCCTTCCTTTCGGCACCACCGATCGCTACTACACCTCCGACGTCACCAATCGCGGCTGGCGGGGCGCCAATGGCGGAAGCGTCGCGCTCACTCAGCTTTATGGCGCCTACGTCCTGCGCAAGGGTCTCCAGGCACCCTTCATCACGCAGCGACGCCTTTGGGCGCCCGTGGACGGCACCAGCTTCATGTTCCTCAAGGAGTCCGACACCTCGAAGGCGACGCCGCCACCGGCGCTGCCCATTCCTTCGACCACCTCGATCACTTCTGGGTTCAGCAATGTTGACTTCGGGGGCGCCACCCCAGCCGGCATGGCCACATACGCCAATGGCAAATGGACAGTTCAAGGAGCGGGCAACGACATCTTCTGGGGCGCCCAAGACGCTTGCCACTTCACCTACAAGGCCCTCACCGGCAACAGCGCCATCATCGCGAAAGTCGAGTCGGTGCAGAACACCAACCCAGCCGCGAAGGCGGGCGTGATGATGCGCACAAGCCTGGAAACAGGCGCTCCCCGCGCCTGGATGGCCCTCTCCGGGAGGGGCCAGGTCGAACAGAGCATGCCGAAGCTCGCGGTGTATGGCGGCACGAACTATGGGACCAAAGCCCTGGACATCGCCAGCTCCACGGCCTCGTATTGGGTGAAGCTCGAGCGCATCGGGAACATCATCACCGGCTACGTTTCTCCCGACGGCACCAATTGGGCTGCCACCGATGTCGGCCGCATCGACGCCCCCGTTCCCGACACGATCTATGTCGGTCTGGTGGTCGCCTCGGCCAACTGGGGCACCCTGAACAGCTCCACCTTCAGCAACGTGCAGATCACCGGCGGCGACGGTGGGGCGCCGCGCGTCATCCCGGCGGCACCCGCCATGCTGCTGGCCTCGCCGGGCGATGGCGCCGTCCCGCTGCGCTGGCAGGCGTCCTTCGGGGCCACCGGCTACACGATCGGCCGCTCCGAGTTCAGCGGCGGGCCCTACGAGACCATCGCGTCGGGCGTCACCGGCAGCAGCTACACGGACACCTCCGTGACCAATGGCACGACCTACTACTACACCGTCACGGCGAGCAACTCCGCCGGAACGAGCGGTCGTTCTCCCATGGACAGCGCCACGCCGGTTCGTACGATGGTGAACGTTGCCACCGGTGGCACCGCAAACGACAGCGCAGGCAACGCGAGCAACGCCAAACGCGCCTTCGACCAGAACTCGGCGACGCAATGGTTCTACTCTGGCACGACCGGCTGGCTGCAGTACGACCTCGGGCACACGGAGCGCGTCCTGCGTTATGCGGTCACCAGCAGCTACGACCTGGTCCCGCGCGATCCGAAGGACTGGCAGTTCCAGGCCTCCAACGACGGCGCCACCTGGACCACGCTCGACACGCAAAGCGACCAAGTGTTTGCCGAACGCTTGGAGCTGAAGACCTACGCGATCGCGAATGCGGCCTCCTATCGCTACTACCGGCTCAACATCACAGCCAACAATGGCGACGGAGCTTTTACGGATCTTTCCGAACTGGGGCTGTTCGTTTCCAGACCGTAGTGAACCCGATCCGCGATTGACGCGCACCCAGCCACAACCGCAGCCGTGCCGGCCACTGGCTTCACGGTCAAGAGCTGATCCAAATACCTACCACGGTCGGTTACGTATAGAAACAAATGACATAATGACGCAGCCGCAGGCATCGCAACGGCGGTGACATCGGCGGCGACTGATGCCTCGGCCACGAGGACTGGCACATCGTGCTCACTATGTGGCCAGAGCCAACTCAGTCATCGTTTCCTTGAGCACGCCGCCTCACATCTTCATCGCGGGATAAACACATGACTCACTTCCGCACTGGCCCATGAAGAGATTGATGCATGCGAGCGTGCCCATGCTGACGCGAGAACCAGAACAAATAAGGCAGGCCACTATCACGCCGAGTGGTTTCGCATTTGCTGGTTACGTGCGTGCCGTGGGCTTGAGTCTGCTTGCGGCCAGCGCGTTCACTGCGGCCCGTGCGCAAAATGCAATCAAGGCGGTCACAGGTTTCATGCAGCAGGGTGTCGAGGTCATCCAGATCGATATGGCACAACCGCTCGTCGTTTTGCCCAGCGGGTTTTCAGTTCAAAACCCGGCGCGTATCGCACTGGACTTTCCCGGTGCCGCAAACGATGTCGGACGCGCAGCCATTGAAGTGAGCCAACCCAACCTGCGCTCGATCAATGTGGTCCAGGCAGGTGAGCGCAGCCGGGTTGTATTGAATCTCAGGCAATCGACGTCATACAAGGCGGAACTGCAAGGCAAGTCACTGCGGATCACGCTTCAGGTCATCGCGGATACGCGGTCGACAGAGGCTTCTCCTTCGGCCGGCGCCGCAGTATCGCGCGGCCGCGCCGAGCCCATCACGCTCAACTTCGCCAACGCCGACATTGAGGCCGTGGCCCGCACCATGGCCGTGGTCACCGGCCGCGACGTGGTGGTCGATCCGCGCGTGAAGGGCACGATGGACCTCGTGACCGACCGTCCCGTGCAGCCGGCCGCTGCCTTCAACCAGTTCGCCGCGGCGCTGCGTTTGCAGGGTTTTGCGGTGGTGGAGGCCGACGGCCTCTACAAGGTGGTGCTCGAAGCCAACGCCAAGCTGCAGAGCGTTGCCGTGAACACCTCCATCGGCGCTGTGCCTTCGTCGGCCGGCAACCAGATCGTCACCCAGATCTTCAGGCTCAACTACGAGTCGCCCAACAGCCTGCTGCCGGTGCTGCGCCCGCTCATTCCGCCCAACAACACCATCAACGTGAATCCGGGCAACAACTCGCTCGTGATCACCGACTACGCGGACAACATGCGCCGGCTGGCACGCATCATCGCAGCGCTCGACGTGCCCAATGCGTCGGACATCGAGGTGATCCCGCTCAAGCACTCGGTCGCCACCGACATGCTGCCGCTGATCTCCCGCCTCGTGGATGGCAGCGGCTCGGGCACGACACCGGGCGCAGCGGCGCCGGGCGCGGCCGATGCGTCGTTCCGCACCACCCTCCTGGCCGATCCGCGCAGCAACGCGCTCATCCTGCGCGCGGCCAATCCGGCGCGGGCCTCGCTGGTGCGCACGCTGGTCGAGAAGCTCGACCGCGCCCCGGTCGAGAGCAGCAACGGCGCGGCGGGCAACATCTACGTGGTCTATCTGAAGAACGCCGACGCGGTCCGCCTGGCGGCCACGCTGCGCGCCGCCATGGCCGCGAACCAATTGCCCGGCATCCCGGGCACGCCGGGCGCCGCGGGCGGCGTCGGCCAGGCGCAGCAGCAACAGGCCAACATCCCGCAGACCATGCAGCAGGCCAGCCTCGGCGGACAGAGCGGCTCGGCCGCCGCCAATGCGCCGCTGAACAATGCGAACCAGCCTTCGACCGGTGGCCAGATCCAGGCCGATCCGTCGACCAATTCGCTGATCATCACGGCGCCCGAGCCGCAGTACCGGCAGATGCGCGCGGTGATCGACAAGCTCGACGGCCGGCGCGCCCAGGTCATGATCGAGGCGCTGATCGTCGAGGTCAGCGCCAAGAAGGCCGCCAACTTCGGCGTCCAGTGGCAGAGCGCGCTGGGCAACAACGCGGTCATCGGCACCAACTCGAGCCTGGCCAGCGCCAACATCCTCGCGCTGACGCAGGCCCTGGCCACGCGCGACGTGGCCAACGTGCGGCCATCGACGGGCCTGAACCTGGGCATCGCCGGCAAGATCGGCGGGCAGTACATCCTGGGCGCCATTGCCAATTTCTTCAACAGCGACGGCGATGCCAACGTGCTCTCCACGCCCAACCTGCTGACGCTGGACAACGAAGAAGCCAAGATCGTCATCGGCCAGAACGTGCCCTTCGTCACCGGCCAGTACGCCAGCACCTCCGGCTCGGTGGGCATCAACCCGTTCACCACGGTGGAGCGCAAGGACGTGGGTCTCACGCTGCGCGTGCGCCCGACCATCAACGAGAACGGCACCGTGAAGATGACCATCTTCCAGGAGACCTCGACGGTCGACCAGAACACGGTCAACAACCCCAACGGGCCGACCACCAACAAGCGCTCGATCGAGTCCAGCGTGCTGGTGGAAGACGGCGGCCTGGTGATGCTCGGCGGCCTGCTCTCGGACGACTACAACAACACGATCGAGAAGGTGCCCCTGGCCGGCGACATTCCGGTGTTCGGCAACCTGTTCAAGAACGAAGTGCGCTCGCGCACCAAGAGCAACCTGATGATGTTCCTGCGCCCAGCGGTCATGCGCGACGGCGCCTCGGCCGAAGCGTTCTCATACGACCGCTACGACGAGATCCGCGGCATGCAGCAGCGCGCGCAGCCGAACACCGACAACATCATGCTGCGCGGCGTCGACTCCGCGCCTGTGCTGCCGGAAGCACCGCTGCCGCGCCCGGCCAACAGCAGTGGCAGCACCCGAATGGACGGCACGCAACCCATCCCGCTGGTGCAACCCGCCGCCGACAATCGTCAGCTCACGCCTTCTCCCTTGCATGGTGCCATGCGTCCCACCTCTGACCCCGCCAGCGGACAGGAGCTGCCGTAGCGAGCGAGTTGGAGGCAGCAGCAGCGGCATACCATCGACCCTCTCGAGCGTCGAGCTTGAGGTGAGGCGGCATCTCTTAGTTAATTGCCATCGTTAAGCGCCAAGGGTGCCCTCAAAAAAACCGCGTGGAACGGCCATCGAGTCTCAGGACTCTGTTACCAAGCCCTCGCTTTGCGATATCGGTAACCTCAAGCACTCTGTTCCAGCCAGTCCTCGCCTATGCTCGGACCCGCATCCAGAGAAAGCACCTTGCCCCCGACCAAAGCCTCCGCCCCCTTGCCCCGCCCGGCGACCATGGCCGACGTTGCCGCGCGCGTCGGCGTCTCGAAGATGACGGTGTCGCGTGCACTCAACCGCAGCACGGGCAGCGAACGAGCCACCTCGGAGGCGCTGCGCCAGCGCATCCTGCAGGCCTGCGAGGAGATGGGCTACGTCATCGACCAGACCGCGCGCACTTTCTCCAGCAAGCGCTCGGGCTTCGTCTCGGTGCTGATTCCGTCGCTGAACAACTCCAACTTTTCCGAAACCGCGCAAGGCATTGCCGGCGCGCTGGAGGCGCGCGGGCTCCAACTGCTGCTGGGCTACACCGACTACCGCGTGGAGAACGAGGAGCGCTTGGTCCGCGCCATGCTCGCGCGCCGCCCCGAGGGCGTGATCCTCACCGGCGGCGCCCACACGCCCGCCGCGCGCGCCATGTTGCAGGCGGCCGGCATTCCGGTGGTCGAGACCTGGGACCTGCCAGCCACGCCGATCGAGCACACGGTCGGCTTCTCGAACGCGCAAGCCGCTGCCGCGATGGTGCGGCACCTGCACGGCCAGGGCTATCGGCGCATCGCTTTCATTGGCGGCACCTCGAACCGAGATACGCGCGGCGCCGACCGGCAACGCGGCTATGCCGAGGCGATCCGCGAACTGGGTCTGCCCGAGGCGCGCGTCATCAGCTTCGGCCAGCCCCCGATCTCAATGGCACAGGGTGGCGAGGCCGTGGTGCAGCTGATCCGGCAATGGCCGGACGTGGATGCGGTGATGTGCGTGTCTGACCTCTCGGCCTTTGGCGCGCTGATGGAATGCCAGCGCCGTGGCTGGGACGTGCCGGGCCGCATCGCGATTGCGGGCTTCGGCGATTTCGAGGTGGCCCGCACCTCGCACCCGCGCATCACCACCGTGGCGGTGGACTGCGTGGGCATCGGAAGGGCGGCGGGCGAATTGCTGCTGCGCGTGATCGACGGCGCCCGCGAAGGCCATCGGCCCCCCCCCGAAACGGTGCTGATCCCGTTCCGCGTCGAGCAGCGCGAAAGCTCCTGAGGCCGATCAGGCCGCGGCGGTTTCCGCGCCGGCGTCGGCAAAGTCGATCAGCACCTTCATCGCGCGTTGGCGGTCGCTCGCCAGTTCGAAGGCCTCACGTGCCTGCTGCATCGGGAAGGTGTGCGACACCACGGGCGACAGGTCGACCCGGCCTTCGTTGATGAGCCGCACCGCCAGCGCGAACTCCGCGTGGAAGCGGAACGAGCCGCAGATGCTGAGCTCCTTCGCCACCACCATGTTCTGCGGAATGCTCACGTCGCCGCCCAGGCCCAGTTGCACCACCACGCCGCGCGGGCGCATCACTTCGAGCCCGTCGCGCAGCGCGCGCTCGTTGCCCGAGCATTCGAGCATCACGTCGAAGGTGCCCTTGTCGGCCGAATAGCGCGACACCCAGGCCTTGTCCTGCGCGACGTTGATGGTCTGATCGGCGCCAATGGCGCGCGCAATGGCCAGTGGCTCGTCGACCACGTCGGTGGCGGTGATCTCGGCAGCGCCGTGCGCACGGGCGGCCGCAATGGCCAGCACGCCGATAGGCCCGCAGCCCGACACCAGCACCCGCTTGCCCAAGAGCGGACCTGCGCGCGAAACGCCATGCAGCCCCACCGAGAACGGCTCGGCCAGCGCCGCCAGGCGCAGCGGCACATGCTCCGCCACCTTCACGCACTGCGAGGCTTCGCATAGCAGCATGTTGCGGAACGCACCCTGCACGTGCGGCGTGCGCATGGCGCTGCCGTAGAAGCGCATGTCCAGGCACTGGTTGGGCAGGCCTTCGAGGCAGAACTTGCAGGCGCCGCACGGGCGGCTCGGGTTGATGGCCACCTTGTCGCCGATGCGCACACTGTCAACGCCGGGCGCCGTGGCCACCACGGTGCCCGCCACTTCGTGGCCCAGCACCATCGGCTCCTTGATTCGAACGGTGCCGAAGCCGCCGTTGTGAAAGTAATGCAGATCGGAGCCGCAGATGCCGCCCATGCCCACCTTCACCAACACTTGGCCCGGGCCGATGTCTCCGGCGTCCTGTTCCTCCAGGCGCAGGTCATCGGGGGCATGGATCACGAGGCACATACAACGCATACGCATGGGGTTCTCCTTCAGGCCGTCAGGCGACCGGGGTAACGAGGGGCTGGCCACCGAAATGGGCCTGCAGATTACGGCGAACCAGATCACCCATGGCTCGGCGCGTCTGTTCGGTGCCGCTGCCATGGTGCGGATGCAGCACCACATTGTCGAGCGCCGCAAAACGCGGGTCGATGCGCGGCTCGTTCAGGAACACGTCGAGCGCGGCGCCCGCGATCGTGCGCTGCTCGAGCGCTTGCAGCAGCGCGCCCTCGTCCACCGTGGTGCCGCGCGACACGTTCACCAGCCAGCCCTTGGGGCCGAGTGCCTGCAGCACCTCGGCATCGACGATGCCGCGCGTTGCCTCGCCGCCAGGCAGGATGACGATGAGCACGTCGCACCAGTCGGCCATGGCCGTGAGACTGTTGAAGTGGCGCAGCGGGCTGTCCTCGCGCGCCGTGCGGCTGAAGTAGCCCAGCTCCATTTCGAAGCCCGAGAGACGCCTTGCAATGGTGCTGCCGATGCGCCCGAATCCGGCAATGCCCACGCGCTGACCGAACACGCGCGTTGTCAGCGGCATCGGGGTCTTGGCCCATTCGCCGCTGCGCACGAAGCGGTCGCCGTCCGAAATGCGCCGCTGCAGCGCCAGCGTGAGCCCGACGGCAAGGTCGGCCACATCGCCGTTGAGCACGTCGGGCGTGTTGGTGACGCGGATGCCGCGCGCGCGGCAGGCGGCAAGGTCGATGCCGTCGGTGCCCACGCCGTAGCAGGCGACCAGCTCCAGGTTGGGCAGCGACGCAATCAGCTCGGTACTGGCGCCCAACTCGCCCCGCGTGGCTATCGCGCGGATCGACTGCGCGTGCTCGGCAATGAAGGCCTGCCGGTCGGCCGCTTCCCACCAGCGAAGCAGCGTGTAGCTCGCCGCCATAGGCGCCATGTCCCATTCGGGATAGGGGCCCGGCATCAGCACGTGCGGGGGTGTGGTGGCAGCGGTCAAGCGGAATCTCCCAAGGGATAGCGCCGGCTGGCGCAATAAAGATACCGGTAACTTTAACTGCTACCTAGGTGCCTTGGTAGGATGCCCTTACGAGGTTTTCACCATTGACGGCTCAATTGGATACCGGTAACGTATTTGAACTGCCGCCTCGTGCGCATTTCGCTCATCCTCTGGAGCTCCGCTTGAAACTGTTCGACCTCTCCGGGCGCACCGCCCTCATCACCGGCTCCAGCAAGGGCATCGGCTTTGCGCTGGCTGCGGCGCTGGGCTCGGCCGGCGCACGCATCGTGCTCAACGCGCGCGATGCCGGCGCGCTGGAAGCGGCGCGGGACAACTTGCGCGCCCGCGGTGTCGCGGCCGAGGCCATGGCATTCGACGTGACCGACGCCGCCGCGGTGGAAGCAGGCGTGGCCCGCATCGAAGCCGAGGTCGGCGCCATCGACATTCTGGTCAACAACGCCGGGATGCAACATCGTGGCGCGTTCGCGGAGTTTCCGATCGACGCCTGGCACAAGATCACTACCACCAACATCGACAGCGTGTTCTTCGTCGGCCGCTTCGTGGCGCAGCGCATGATCGAGCGCAAGCGCGGCAAGATCATCAACGTCTGCTCGGTGCAAAGCGAGCTGGGCCGCCCCGGCATCGCGCCCTATGCCGCCACCAAGGGCGCGGTGAAGATGCTCACCAAGGGCATGGCCATCGACCTCGGCAAGCACGGCATCCAGGTCAACGGCTTGGGTCCGGGCTACTTCAAAACCGAACTCACGCAGACGCTGGTCGCCGACGAGGCATTCACCGCGTGGCTTTCCGGCCGCACGCCCGCCGGGCGCTGGGGCGACGTGGAAGAACTCGGCGGCGCCGCGATCTTTCTCGCGTCGGATGCATCCAGCTTCGTCAACGGCCACATCCTGTACGTGGACGGCGGCATAACTGCCAGCCTTTGATTCCCATGGCTCCGCTGCAGCAACCATTCCGGGCGCGGCTGGCCGTGGTGGTGATGGGCGTCTCGGGCACCGGCAAGAGCAGCGTGGCCGCCGCCCTGGCCTGCGTGCTGGGCGTGCCCTGGGTCGACGGCGACGACCTGCACTTGCCCGAGGCCGTGGCGCGCATGCGCGGCGGCGTGCCGCTCTGCGACGAGGACCGCTGGCCCTGGCTGGAACGCATCGGTGCACGGTTGAGCGACGAGGCCGCGGCGCCGGCGGGCGTGGTGGTGGCTTGCTCGGCGCTGAAGCGCGCTTACCGCGACCGCCTGCGCGCGGCAGCGCCCGGCCTGCACTTCGTGTGCCTCGACGGGCCGCGCGCACTGGTCCGCCACCGCCTGGAGGCGCGCAGCGGGCACTACATGCCACCGGCCCTGCTCGACAGCCAACTGCAGGCCTTCGAGAAACCCGGTGCGGACGAGCCGGAGGTGCTGCACGCGGCCATCGACGAGCCGGTGCCGCTGATCGTGGCTTCCGTGGGGGCGCGCCTGATCGCGTGCGCACAGAATTGCGCCTTCCCACTGAAAGCTGCCGCATGACTTTTCCAGCTCAACGCGTGGCCGTGATCGGCGTCGGCATCATGGGCTCGGCCATTGCGCGCCGCCTGCTCGAATGCGGCCACGCGGTATGCGTGTTCGATCTCGACACCGCCAAGGTCGCGGCGCTGGTGCAACAGGGCGCGCAGGCCGCCGCCAGCGCGGCTGAGGCCGCGGGCTCTGCTGACTTCGTCATCACCAGCCTCAATTCGGCCGCGGTGGTGGAGCGTGCGCTGTTCGGCGACACCGGCGTGGCCGCCGCTTCCCCGGTTGATTCGCGCCGGCTGTTGATCGACATGTCGTCCATCGACCCGTCTTCCACGCGCCGGCTCGCGCAGATGCTGCGCGAGCGCACCGGCATGGGCTTCGTCGATGCGCCGCTCTCGGGCGGTGCGCCCAAGGCCCTTGTCGGTCAGTTGACGGTCATGGCGGGCGGCAGCGAGGACGACGTGGCACGCGCGCGCGCCGTGATGGACAGCCTGTGCGCCAACTACACCCGCATGGGCGAAAGCGGCGCCGGCCAGACCACCAAACTGGTCAACCAGCTGCTCTGCGCCATTGGTTTCCAGGCCGTGGCCGAGGCGGTCCGGCTGGCCGAAGCCGGCGGCGTCGATGCCACGAAGCTGCACACCGCGCTGGCCGGTGGGCGGGCCGACAGCCAGATCCTGCGCGAGTTCGGTCCCAAGATGGCTGCACGCGATTTCACGCCCACCGGACGCATCGACAACATGCTCAAGGACCTGGAGGCGGTGCAGGCTTTTGCACAGGCCGAACGCCTGCCGCTGCCGCTGGCGGGCGCGGTATCCGAGCTGCACCGCGCCTTCGTGGCGGCCGGGCTCGGAGCCGAGGACACGGCCGCCATGATGCGCCAGTTCAACGGCTACGCGCGCGATTGAAAACGCACAGGGGGCCGCATCCAGCGCGCCGCTCCACAACATACTTCAACCAGTAAAAGAAGACACCCATGTTCATCCGTTGCGCGTTTTTCCGAGGCAAGGTCAAGGCCGGCATGGAAGAGGCTTTCGACCGGCACGTGCACGAGAAGCTGGTGCCGCTCTGGACCCGCTTCCCCGGGGTGCTCGAGGTGCGCGTGCTGCGCCAGATCGAAAGCGACGTGAGCGATCCCGAACTGGCCATGGTGCTGTCGACCCGCTATGCCAGCCGCGAAGACATCGCGCTGGCGCTCGATTCACCCGTGCGCTACGAAAGCCGCGAGCTCTCCAAGCGCCTGTTCGAGATGTTCGACGGCACGGTCTTTCACACGGTGTTCAGCGCCGAAGAATTTCCGCTCGCCGGCGCTTGATGCGGCGGTCGCCAGACTAGCGGCGCTTTCCGCCGTCGCTCCCTGCCTTTGAAGTCCGGGCTTTTTCACCCGTGGCTTCGGCCGCCTCCCGCAAGCATTGCGCAAACTGCGCGACCACGGGCGGGCTCGCCCTCGGCTTGCGTTGAAGAAGACCCACCTCGCGACAGAACGTGAGCTCGCCGAGCGAAAGCACGCGAACGCCCGAAGGAAGGGGAAGATGCGCCTCGACCAGCGGAACCAGCGCAACGCCCAGTCCCTTGGCGACCATGTGGATGAGCCCTGGAATCTCGTCCAGCTCGATGGCGTCTTTCACCGCAATGCCTTCGTGCCGAAGAAATCTTTCGACCATGCGGCCACCGAACGATGCCCGGTCGTAGCGCAGGAAGGGCTGTTCCTGCAGGAGCATGCGCCAGTCTTTTCCGGGCACCTTCGTCGGCGTGATAAGAACGTAAGGCTCGTGCACCAGCGATTGCCACATCAGCTCCGGAAGAATCCCGAAGGGCGGCCGGATCATCACCGCCGCGTCGATCTTGCCGGCGTCGAGCTCGTCCATCAGCCGCATCGACACGCCCGGCGACACATGGACGCGCAGCAGCGGCAGCGTGGTGCGCAGCTTTGCAAGTGCCCTCGCCACAAGCGTCGATTGGGCCGAGGCAATGGCGCCGATCCGCAGCAGTCCGCCGTTCGCCGCGTCATTGGGCAGTTCTCCGAGCTTTGCATAGAGCGCGCAGATCTCCTCGGCGCGTCCGAGCGTCGTCTCGCCGGCCGCATTCAAGGTGGCCGAACGCCCCGTCCTGTCGAAGAGCTCGAACCCCAGGGCCTCTTCGAGCCGCTTGATCTGGCTGCTGACCGCCGACTGGGTCAGGCCGATCCGGTCTCCCGCGGCGGCGAAGGTGCCATGGCGGCAAACGGCGATAAAGGTTCTGAGCTCGTTGATCACGAACCGAGCATCTCAAGAATCGTTGCTTCGTTCAATGACCGATCACGTCGATGTGTTTTTGATCTGAGCATCGAAAACCGAAATGCTTTACCGAAGCCGACACGCGCCTCCGTTCCCCGGGAATTCCCGGATGCCCATCGTGCAGCAGCGATGGGATAGTTAGTTCGCCCTTCAAACTAACTAATTTCTTACACGGCTTTTTCGCCGGGCAAAACCTCCAAGGAGAGACATCGATGCAACTCAAGCACACCCTGGCCGCCATGGCCTTCGGCCTCACCGCAGTGGGCGCAGTGGCGCAAACCGTGGTCGGCGTGAGCTGGTCCAACTTCCAGGAAGAGCGTTGGAAGACCGACGAGGCCGCGATCAAGGCCCAGCTTGAGAAGCTCGGCGCCAAGTACATCAGCGCCGACGCGGGCGGCTCGCCGGAGAAGCAGCTGGGCGACATCGAGGGGTTGATGTCCAAGGGCGCCAAGGCCCTTATCGTGCTGGCGATGGACAAGGACGCGATCCTGCCCGCCATCACCAAGGCCACGCGCCAGAAAGTGCCCGTGGTCGCGTACGACCGGTTGATCGAAGCACCCGGTGTCTTCTACATCACCTTCGACAACGTCGAGGTCGGCCGCATGGAGGCGCGCGAGGTCTTCAAGGTCAAGCCCAAGGGCAACTACGTGATCATCAAGGGCTCGCCGAGCGACCCGAACGCCGACTTCTTGCGCGCAGGCCAGCAAGAGGTGCTGGACGCCGCCGTGAAGAAGGGCGACATCAAGATCGTCGGCGACGAGTACACCGAAGGCTGGAAGCCCGAGGTCGCGCAAAAGAACATGGAGCAGATCCTCACCAAGGTCGGCAACAAGGTCGATGCGGTCGTGGCGGCCAACGACGGCACGGCCGGCGGCGCGGTGGCCGCGCTCACGGCCAAGGGCCTGCGCGGCGTTCCGGTGTCGGGACAGGACGCGGACTTTGCCGCGCTCAACCGCATTGCGCTGGGGACGCAGACCGCCACCGTCTTCAAGGACTCGCGCGAGCTCGGCCGAGAAGCCGCCAGCGCAGCCATCGCGCTCACACAAGGCAAGCCGGCCGAGAAGGCCGCGCCGTGGAATTCGGGGCCGAAGAAGATCTCGCTCTCGTCGCGCCTGCTCACGCCGGTGCCGATCACGCGCGACAACCTCGACGTGGTCGTGAAGGCCGGCTGGATCAAGAAGGACGAGCTCTGCAAGGGCGTCCCGGCCGCCAGCGCGCCAGCCGCCTGCAAGTAGCGAGCGCGCCCGCAGGCGCTCCCCGATCTGTGCCGTCTCGCGGTTCCGGCCGGCCCGAAGGCCGGGCCGGCGCGTGGCCGCGCACCTGTTTCTTCTTCGAGAGGATCTGAAAAATGAGCAATCAAACGCCAGGCTGGTGGCGGCGCGCGGGCGTCGATCTGCGGCTCCTGCTGATGAGCGTGCTGCTGGTCGTCATGGGCATCGTCTTCAACGTGATGTCCGGCGGCGTGTTCCTGTCGCCCGAAAACCTCTACAACGTGGCGCAGCAGACGGCCGTGGTGGGCATCGTCGCGACCGTGATGGTGCTGGTCATCGTGGCGCGGCACATCGACTTGTCCGTGGGCTCGGTCATGGGCTTTGTCGGCGTGCTGATCGCCTACCTGCAATACACATCGGGCTGGTCGTGGCCTACGGCCTGCCTGGCCGGCTTGGCGGTGGCGCTGCTGGTGTCGATCTACCAGGGCTGGCTCACGGCGATGCTGGGCGTGCCTTCGTTCGTGGTCACGCTCGGCGGCCTGATGTCGTTTCGCGGCGCCGCGTTCCTGGTGGCCGACGGCAAGACGCAGCCGGTGAACGACGAGTTCTTCCAACGCCTGGGCGGCGGCTACGACGGCGGCATCGGCACCACCGCGACCTGGGTTCTCGCAGCGTTTGTGGCGGTGGTGCTGTTCGCGCGCATGCTGCAGAAGCGCCGCGCGCGCGCCCATCATGAAATGCCTAACGAGCCGCTGTGGCTCGAGCTGCTGCTGACGGCCGTGCCGGTGGCGGTGGTGTTCGTCTTCGCGGCAGTCATGAACAACTACCAGATCGCGTCGAAGGACGCGCCGCAGGGCCTGCCCATTCCGGTACTGATCTGGGCCGTGGTGGCCATCGTGCTGTCGTTCATCGTGCACCGCACGCGCTTCGGGCGCTACGTGTTCGCGATGGGCGGCAACCCCGATGCGGCCGCGCTGGTGGGCATTCCGGTCAAGCGCGTCACGCTGATGCTGTTCGCGCTGCTCGCGGTGCTGGTCACGGTGGCGGCCATCGTGTCGATTGCCCGGCTCAATGCCGGCACCAACTCGCTCGGCACAGGCATGGAGCTGTACGTGATCGCGGCCGCCGTCATCGGCGGCACGGCGCTCGCGGGCGGCAGCGGTTCGATCTTCGGCTCGGTGCTGGGCGCGCTCATCATGCAATCGCTCGACAGCGGCATGCTGCTGCTCGACGTGCCCATCGGCAAGCGCATGGTGATCATCGGGCAGGTGCTGATCGTGGCGGTGGTGTTCGACGTTCTCTATCGCAAGCGCTTCGGGGAGAACTGAGATGAGCACCATCGACACATCCAGACCCCTCGTCGAACTGCGCGAGATTCGCAAGGCCTTCGGCGGCGTGAAGGCGGTGGACGGCGTGAGCGTCAACCTCCATCCCGGCGAAGTGGTCGCGGTGCTCGGCCACAACGGGGCCGGCAAGTCCACGCTCATGAAAATGCTTGCGGGCGCCTACCCGATCGACTCGGGCGACACGCTTATCGCGGGCGAGAAGGTTCACATCCGCACGCCCGCCGAGGCGCAGGCGCTGGGCATCGAGACCATCTACCAGACGCTCGCATTGGCCGACAACCTCGACTCGGTGTCCAACCTCTTTCTCGGCCGCGAGAAGATGACGCGCTGGAACACGCTCGACGATCATTTCATGGAAGTGCAGGCGCGCAAGGTGTTTCATCGCCTGAACAAGAACTTCACCAACATCCGCATTCCGGTGCGCCGCCTCTCTGGCGGGCAGCGGCAGGTGGTGGCGATCTCGCGCGCGCTGTACTTCAATGCGCGCATTCTCATCATGGACGAGCCCTGCGCCGCGCTCGGCCCCGAAGAAACCGCGATGGTCGGGGGGCTCGTGAAGCAGCTCAAAGCCGATGGCGTCGGCATCTTCCTGATCACGCACGACATGCCCGACGTGTTCTCGCTGAGCGACCGCGTCGCGGTCATGAAGAACGGCAAGCTCGTCGGCACCTACCGCACCGCGGACGTCACCGAAGACGAAGTGCTCGGGATGATCATCGCCGGCAAGCGTCCTGAAGGAAAAGAGCAGGCGCACAGGTGAACGCAGGCGCGCCCGTGGTTCGCAGGTTGGGGGTCGGATCATGACCATCGGCGATCAGCAGCTGCTCAAGCGGATGAACCGCAGCGTCTTGCTGCGTTTGCTGCGCGCCCGTCCGGGACTATCGCGTGCGCGGCTCGCCGACGAAAGCGGCCTCACCAAATCGACCGTGAGCCTGCTGGTGCGCGAGCTGCTCGACGAGGGCTGGCTCAGCGAGGCGGGTACGACTGTTGCCGATGGCTTGGGGCGGCCCTCCACGCCACTGCAGATCAACGTCGGCGTGCGCGCGTTGATGGGCGTCGAGATCGCCGTCGAAACCGTGCGTCTGGCCTGTGTCTCGCTGCAGGGCGAGGTGCTCCATGCCGACACGCATGCGCTGACCGACAGCGCACCGGCAGGCGTCTGCGCGCAGGTAGCGCGCATGGCCGCGGAGGCGCACCGGCAGCTGAACGAAAGGGGGCTGCGCCTGTCGAGCATCGGCGTCTGCGTGCCCGGCGCGGTGGACGATTGCACCGGCGTGGTTCGCTTTGCGCCCAACCTCGGCTGGCGCAACGTGAGCCTGCTGCCCGCGCTCGAGCAAGCCTTTGCCGCGGCGGGCCTGCCGGGCGTCACGGTGCAGCTGCAGAACGATGCCGATGCCGCCGCGCTCGGCGAGTACGAATTCTTCGGCGGCGAAGGCGGCGATCCGCTGATTTTCGTCAGCTGCGACGTGGGCGTCGGTGCCGGCGTGGTGCTGAATGATCGCCTCTTCACCGGCGCACAAGGCATGGCGGGCGAGATCGGCCACACCATCCTGGAGATCGACGGGCCGCTGTGCTCATGCGGCCGAAGGGGCTGCGCCGAAGCCTTCTTCGGCTCGCGCGCGCTGGAGCGCGAGGCGCCCGACACGGCGCGCGCGGCCGCCTTCTTCGGCGTGCTGCTGCAGAACCTGTGGGTCACCTTCGATCCGCGTGCGATCGTGCTTGGCGGCAAGTCGTGCACTCACCATCGCGGCTTGGCTGAAGCGGCCTTCGACATGGTGAAGCGCCATGCCGATGCGGCCGGCATGCCCGCGCCCGAGCTGCGGCTGGCCCACCATGGCGAGCTGGCGCCTGCGGTGGGTGCGGCCGCGCTGGCCCTGCACGAGTACCTGCGGCCGCTTCAGCCCGATGCGCGCGCGCGCCGCGCACGCGCTGCGCGCGAGTACGGAATACCTTCGGCCTGAGAGACTGCAGGCAAGGCCGCGGCAGCACCGCCGATGCACGGCGACATGCGCATACGCCGGCGCACGCAGCCTTGCCCTAGCTTCCGAGGTTTGCCCTCTCCGGAAAGAATCCGCCCGGCGCTGCGCTTTTGTCTTCCTCGCGCCATTCGCGCAGCCGCCGGTACAGCGTGCCGCGCGACACGCCCAGCTGCCGCGCCGCCTGCGAAACGTTGCCGCCTTGCGCGGCCAGCGCATCCTCGATCAGCTTGCGGCTGTGCTCGCGCAGAGTCTCGCCCTGAAGCGTCTCTGGCTCCCGTGCGTGCGAAGCGCCGGCGTCTGAGGGCGCAGTCTCGATCGGTGCTGGCGCCGTCGTCACCACTGAACTGGTCTCACCCGGCATCGCCACCGCATGCCTGAAATCCGCGCCGTCCGCTGCCTTGAGCCGCGCCTGCACCCACACGCCAAGGCCGCTGGCCAGGCGCAGCGGCTGGGCGGCTTCGCGCCGTTCGAGGCGCAGCAGGCTCGCAAGATCGTGGCCCAGCATGGACTCGACGTCGCGCTCGCAGGCCTCCTCCGGCAAGCGGCCTATCAGCCGTGCGCCGGCGCCGTTGAGCCAGTCGATGGTGCCGTCGGGCGCCACGCCGGCCAGTGCTTCCATCGGCGTGCCCAGCAAGCTAGGACTGGCCTGGAAGCGCAGGATCAAGTGGTCGCGCGATTGGGCCTGCAGCAGCCGATTCTCGATGGTTGTGGCGTAGAGCGCCACCATCGAGGCCGCGTCGAAACCGAAGCGCCGCGCCTCCATCGTGATGTCGAGCACGCCGGCCAAACGCCCCGTCACGTCGCGGATGGGCGCCGCGGCGCATTGCATCTGGGACAGCACGTCGAAATAGTGCTCCGCACCGTCGACAGTGCAGGCCTGCCCCGTGGTCGCCACAATGCCCGGCGCCGTGGTGCCGACCATGCGCTCGGAAATGTTCACGCCCACGCGCGCGGTCTTGCGCAACACCGGCTGGTGCGCCCCGGTCGGATGCTGCGTGACGTGCACCACCACGCCTTCGCCGTCGGTCAGGATCACACGGGAGTCGGTGCCCGAGAGCGCGTTTTCCATGCTCGCGAGCTCCTGCTGCGCAACCTCGAGCAGTTCGCGGTTGCGCGCCAGTGTGGCGTGCAGCCGGCTTGGAGTGACCGCATCGAAAGGCACGATGCGTTGGCGGTCGCTGTGATTGCGGGTGCAGCGCAGCCACGACTGGATCACGGCTTCGCCGACGAGCCCCGATGGGCGCACGCCTTCCTCGAAGAACTGCTGCCGCGCGAGCGCCACGCGCTGCGCGGGCGTGGTGGAAAAGAGTTGGCGCGGCGCGGTGGCCGTGCCCAGCCTTTCGAAAGCCATGCTGTTCGCTGCTCCTCGAAGTCGGGGGGTCCAGGAAATGGAGAAATCGGTGACCCTGCGAATGTGTTCTGCAATGGAACAGCGCCGGCCTGGGGAAATCCCGGGGGTGCTGGCAAGGGCCACACAAACGATCCTTGCGGCACAAAGGAGACTCACGATGACAAAGATCCACGCCGGGCTGCTTCCGCTCGCCGTTGCATGGCTGTGCCTGGGCGCATCGACGGCTTCGGCCCAGGCGGCCGGAACTCCGCAGGACCGCGCCGCCGCGGCCGTCCAGCGGGTGAACAGCAACTTCATTCGAGACAACGCGGCACAGAAGAAGACGCCCGACTGGCCGAGCTACGGCCTCGACTACGCCGAGTCGCGTTTCAGCAAGCTCGACCAGGTGAATGCCGGCAACGTGAAGCAGCTGGGCCTGGTCTGGTCCTACAACCTCGAGTCAACGCGCGGTGTGGAAGCCACGCCGCTGGTGGTCGATGGTGTGATGTACGTCACCGCATCATGGAGCGTGGTGCACGCGATCGACACGCGCACCGGGCAGAAGCTCTGGACCTTCGATCCGCAGGTCGACAAGGCCAAGGGCTTCCGGGGCTGCTGCGACGTGGTGAACCGTGGCGTGGCGTTGTACGAAGGCCGGGTCTACGTGGCGGCCTACGACGGCCGCCTCATTGCGCTCGACGCGGCCACGGGCCAGAAGGTCTGGGAAAAGAACACCATCGAGGGGCAGAAGGGCTCCTACACCATCACCGGCGCGCCGCGCGTCTTCAAGGGCAAGGTCATCATCGGCAACGGCGGCGCCGAATATGGCGTGCGTGGCTACGTCACGGCCTACGACGCGAAGACCGGCGACCAGAAATGGCGCTGGTTCGTGGTGCCGGGCGATCCGAGCAAGCCTTTCGAGGACGAGTCCATGGCGCGCGCCGCCAAGACCTGGGACCCGAGCGGCAAGTACTGGGAGGCAGGCGGCGGCGGTACCGCCTGGGACAGTTTCGCCTTCGACCCCGAGCTCAACCTGATGTACGTGGGCACCGGCAACGGCTCGCCCTGGGCACGCAGCAAGCGAAGCCCGAGCGGCGGCGACAACCTCTACCTGGGCTCGGTGGTGGCCCTGAACCCCGACACCGGAAAGTACGTGTGGCACTACCAGGAGACCCCCGGGGACAACTGGGACTACACCTCCACCCAGTCGATGATCCTTGCCAACGTCAAGCTCGGCGGCAAGTCGCGCAAGGTGCTGCTGCACGCACCGAAGAACGGATTCTTCTTCGTCATCGACCGCACCAACGGCAAGTTCATCTCGGCCAAGAATTTCGTCGAAGTGAACTGGGCCACGGGCTACGACACCAACGGCCGGCCGATCGAGATCGCCGCCGCGCGCCAGAATGAAAAGCCCGGCGACAGCATCCCGGGCCCCTTCGGCGCGCACAACTGGCACCCGATGTCGTTCAACCCGCAGACGGGCCTCGCCTACCTGCCCGCGCAGAACGTGCCGATCAACCTGATGGACGACAAGGACTGGAAGTTCGACCAGAACGTGCCCGGCCGCCCGCACGGAGGAATGGGCTGGAACACCGCCATGTTCGCCAATGCCGAGCCGCCCAAGAGCAAGCCCTTCGGCCGTCTGATCGCCTGGGACCCGGTGGCGCAAAAGGAAGCCTGGGGCGTGGACTACGCCTCGCCGTGGAACGGCGGAACGCTCACCACGGCAGGCAACCTCGTGTTCCAGGGCACGGCCGACGGTCGCCTGCTGGCCTACAACGCCAAGACCGGCGAGAAGCTCTGGGAAACCCCCACCGGCACCGGTGTGGTCGCAGCCCCGTCCACCTACGTGGTCGACGGCAAGCAATACGTGTCCGTCGCGGTGGGCTGGGGCGGCGTGTACGGCCTCGCGCAGCGCGCCACCGAACGGCAAGGCCCGGGCACCGTCTACACCTTCGCGGTCGGCGGCACGGCCAAGATGCCTGAGTTCGTGCAGTACCGCATGAGCAAGCTGGTCGAGGGCGTGAAGTACGACCCCGCCAAGGTGCAGGCCGGCACCATGCTTTATGTGAGCAACTGCGTGTTCTGCCACGGCGTGCCGGGCGTGGACCGCGGCGGCAACATTCCGAACCTCGGCTACATGGACGCGGCCTACATCGAGAACCTGGACAAGTTCGTGCTCAACGGCCCGGCCATGGCGCGCGGCATGCCCGACTTCACGGGCAAGCTCTCGGCCGAAGAAATCGAGAGCATCAAGGCCTTCATCCAGGGCACGGCGGACGCGATCCGGCCGAAGTAAGGAAGGCGGCGCTGAGCGGGCGGGTCAGCCCGCGAGCCGCAGTTCGTGGATGAGGCCCGCCACGTTGCTCACCTGCAGCTTGTCGTAAATCGACTGGATGTGGTTGCGCACCGTGGCTGGCGAGCGGCTCAAGATGGTGGCGATGTCCTTGTGGGTGTCGCCCCTGGAAAGCAGCTCGGCAATGGTGTGTTCGCGCGCCGTGAGACTGTCCGCCAGGCAGCGCCTGCGGCTCTTGAGGAACAGCAGGCGCTGCTCCACATGGTGGGTGACCACCACCGCGCGCCCGCTGTATCGCTTGTTGCCGCTGAGAAAGTGCTTCGGCAGTGGTTCGGGCAACGTCCGCCCGTGCCAGGACGGCCATTCCGTCTTCAGCGCCGTCTCGAAGAGCCCGTCGGCGTGATACAGCATGCCGCGAAGGTCGCCGATTGCGGAGCCACCGTGCGGCGCCTGGACGCCGGCCTCCAGCCGGTCGAGGTGCACGATGCGGTTCAGTGCCAGCGCCTGCATCAGGTGCGGCGTCAGTTGCGCAAGCAGCTGCCGTTCGTCTTCCGATCCATGCGCGTCGGGGTCGGAGCGGAACAGCGTGAGCCAATGAACGAAATGAGTCAGCGGATTCGCGTCCGAGCTGATGAAGAAATTGGCCTGCCCGAACCGTCGGCCGTGCTGGCGCAGCTGTGCCTGGTCATTGCGGTGGAACCATGCGTCGGCATTGAACACGAGCGTCGACTTCGGCCGCTTGCCCACCTCTGCCGCGGCGGTGTCCAGGTGCTTCACCTCCTCGTAGGCCGCAATCATTTCCGCCGGCTGGTTATGCAGGTGGATGGTGTGGATGTCGATGCCCTTGTCGGTGCGCGTGGCGCTGCCCCACATCGACGAGTCGAAAGCCAGCACCGGCTTGATGAGATCGAGCGCGGCGTCCTGGAAGGCACTGATCGGCAGCTCGTGCGAGAGCCGGTAAAGACGTAGCAATAGTTCGCTGAAGTCGTGCAGTGCAGCCGGTCGGGTCATCGCGGAAGTCTTCCATCGAGACCGCGACGCGCGCATCCCATATTTCCGTGATCCTTCTGCCGCTCGTCGGACCCTTTGAAGAATGGTGCATTTGCATCATTTTTTTTGGAAAAGTGAAAGCTATTGTTTGCGGCGCCCCGGGAGGTCCGGGAACCACAACCTTTGCGAAGAGCCTACCGATGCCCTCTATCACCCAAAAAATTCCCCATGCGTTGTCCGTTGTCACCCTGGCGCTTCTTGGCGCGTGCGGCGGTGGTGGTGGGGGCGGCGGCGGCGGAGGTTTTGGCTTCATGCCGACGGCGTCGACTTCTACATCGAGCGGTGGCGGCGACCAGCCGGCCTCCACCACGCTGAGCGGCACGGTCGCCACCGGCGCAGCCTTTGCGGGCGCGGCGCTCACCGTGTTCGACCAGACCGGTGACAAGGTCTGCGAAGTGACCACCACGGCCGAAGGCACCTACAGCTGCTCGCTGCCGGCCGGCACCAAGGCGCCGCTGGTCATCCAGGCCGTGCGGGACGACCTGACCCTGTACAGCACCACCGCGAGCACTGCCACCGGCACCACCAACGTGACGCCGCTCACCACCATCATCGTGGCGCAGCTTTCGCCCAACGGCGATCCCTCGCAGCTGGCCGCTGCGATCCAGGCCGATGCCGGCGCCGTCACCGCCGGATCGATCGGCGACCAGGTGGCGAAGCTGGTTGCCGCGCTGCAGCCGCTCCTCACCGCGCTCAACCTGAGCATCGACCCGATGAGCGGCGAGTTCACGGCCAACGGCACGGGGCAGGACCGGGTGCTGGACGCCATCAACGTGTCGGTCCGCCCCGACGGCACGGCCGCCAACATCGAAATCACCGTGAAGGCGCTGCCCGCCGGAGACGACAGCCCGCCGGTTTCGATCGTCTTTCGCAGCGGCGATGCCGTCATTGCAACGCTGCCCCCTGTCGATACGGCATCTCTCGTGTCGCCACCCACGCCGGCCATGGTGCAGGCCCTGCTCGACCGCATCAACGCCTGCTATGCGCTGCCGCTTGCACAGCGCGTCGACAGCCCCATCGAGTCGGACGGCAATGCCTACGGCAGCGCCGCCAACGTGGTGGCGCCGGCGTGCCGCACGCTGTTCGTGGGCGACGACCCGGCCAACTTCGTGTCGGCCGGCGCGCCCGTCGGCCGCGTGAGCAGCGGTGCGCGCCGCTCGTTCGAAAGCCTGTTCCGTTTCGGCCCCACCAACCTGAAGCATGACCGCGGCAACTTCGAATACTTCCATGCCAACGGGGACATCGCGCTGACGTTTCGTTGGACCGACATCATCGGCAACACCGACAACGACTTCATCAACGCGAAGATCGTGGACGGCGCGCTGAAGCTCACCGGAAACAGCAACACCTACCGCGCAGCCGTACGTCCGCAGCTCGAGAAGAAGGACTACCTGAAGCACCAGAACCTGGTCTTCCATTCGGTCGGCTACGCCATTTCGATCGACAACGTGCGCGACGGCAATGGCGACCCGATCCTTTCCAAGGTGGTGGCGACCACGGCATCGCTGCCGGGCAAGGAATTGGTCCTGGTGCCCAAGACTGGCCTGAACACGCTGGTGCTCACGCCGGACGGTACTGCGGGCTCGGCGTTGAACTCGGCCCTGTGGCGCATGTCCGCGCGTTACCTGGATCCAGCCCAGACCGGCAGCCCGAGCGATTTCGAGAATGCCAACCTCTTTGCCACGCCGCCATACACCGACGAGCAGCTCGGCAAAATTGCCGACCAGACCGTGTGGAAACTGGAGTTCTTCCGCGCGGACGGCACAACGCCGAATGTCGTGCAATACGTGCGCACCTTCTCCCGTGTGCCCACCATTGCGGAAGCCGTGCAGACCCCCCTGGTGGAACTCGCACCTGCCTTGCGCGCCGAACTGCTCGCGGAGAGCCAGAACACCGCGCGCGGCATCGTCTTCGGGGCGCCGACCCCGTCGGAGCCCAACAACGTCGACTTCAGCGCCGATGGCGACCTCGACGGCTGGGTGGTTCCGAATGGCGCGCTCGCGCCTACCTCGTTCGGCGTCTTCGGCCGCGCACCCGGCCCCAGCGGCGCCCGTTTCAGCGAAACCGTGACCGTGCGCAGCACGGCCCGCAAGGCGATGGTCTATTGCCAGCCCGTGAGCGGCAGCGACGCGCACTGCGTGCCGGCCAACAACAACAGCTGGCAATACGCCCAGGGCGCGTCGCTCAGCACCTTCAGCTTCACGGCACGCACCGCGCGTCAAGTCGACGTGCGCAAGAACTTCGAAGTCTGGACCGTCACGCTTCCGTGAGTTTCCTGCTGTCACCGCCATGAAAAAAGCCGCCGGACCTGAGCCCGGCGGCTTTTTCTTGTGACCGAGAAGATCAGTCGGCGTACACGCCGGCAGCCTTGATGATCGGGCCCCACTTGGCGATTTCAGCCGAGACGAACTTCTTGTGCTCGGCCGGTTCGGTGCGCTTGTCGTTGACGATCACGGCGCCCAGCGCTTCTTCGCGCTTGATGAAGCCCGGGTCCTTCAGCGCGGCCTTGACGGCTTCGTTGAGCTTCTTCAGCACCGGTGCCGGCGTGCCCTTGGGCGCATACACGCCGTGCCAGATCGAGACTTCGAAGTCCTTCAGGCCCGATTCGGCCAGCGTCGGCAGGTCTTTCAGGGCCGGCGTGGTCAGGCGCTTGCTCGTGGTCACGGCATAGGCCTTGACCTTCTTGGCCTCGATCTGCGAGGTGGTGTTGGTGGTCTGGTCGCACAGCAGGTCGATCTGGCCACCCAGCAGGTCGGCGATGGCCGGCGCGGTGCCCTTGTAGGGAACCGGCGTCATCTCGACCTTGAGCGCGCTCTGGAACAAGAGGCCGCACAGGTGCGACGCGGCGCCCAGGCCGGCATTGCCGAGATTGATCTTGCCCTTGTTGGCGGCGATCCAGGCGGTCAGTTCCTTGTAGTTGTTGGCCGGCAGTGTGGGCTTGCCGATGAGCGTCATCGGCACTTCGTTGACCATGCCGAGGTATTCGAAGTCGTTCTCCACGTTGAACGGCAGCTTGCGGTAAAGCGCCGGCATCGTGGACATGCCGATGTGGTTCACCAGGATGGTGTAGCCGTCGGGTGCGGCGCGGGCCACCTTGGCGGTGCCGATCGAACTGCCGGCGCCAGCGGTGTTGTCCACGACGATGGTCGTGCCGAGGGTCTTCTGCATGGCTTCGGCCAGGTCGCGCGCCACGCGGTCGGTCGGGCCGCCGGCTGCGAAAGGCACTACCAGCGTGACGGTCTTGCCTGCGGGGAAATCCTGGGCATAGGCGCCCGCGGCGGCAGCGGCAATCGCCGTAAAAGCAAGCAATTTCTTCATGATGTCTCCCGACGATTGAAATGAAAACGGCCGCGATCATAAAGGCTGACCACCACCTGACCCATAGCGAATAGCCCTAGGAATGTGGCAAAAGCCGCCCTTTCATGGGGCATGATGCGCGCTCGCAAATCGCGCCTGGGGAGGCGCGAACAAAAACCATAAACACGGCAGGCCCGAGGGCCGCCTCGAGGAGGAATTTCCAATGGATCCATGGGTCTACCCGCGCGAGCGCTCGCTCGGCAACATCACGCTCGTGCTCGGCCTTCTGGTCTGGGTGCTGCTGGTGCTCGGCACGCTAGGCATTGCGCTGGTCTACGTGCTGTTCGGCTTCATCGCCTACGTATTCGCGCAATCGGCCGTCATTGCCTGGATCAAGGGCACGGCCGTGAAGCTTTCGCCCACCCAGTTGCCTGAATTGCATGCGCGCTTCGAGGCCTGCTGCGGGTATCTCGGCATCCAGAACCCGCCCGAGGCCTACCTGCTGCATGGCGACGGCATGTTCAATGCCTTTGCCACGCGCTTTTTCGGCCGCAACTTCGTCGTTCTGCTGTCCGACGTGGTCGATGCGATGGAAGCCCAGCCCGACGGCATCAACTTCTATATCGGCCACGAGCTCGGCCACATCCGCCGCGGCCACCTCACGGGCCACATCTGGCGTGCTCCGGTGCTCTGGCTGCCGCTGCTCGGCGCCGCCTACTCCCGCGCGAAGGAATACACCTGCGACATGCATGGCGCCGCCTGCTGCGAGCAGGCCGATTCCGCGCCGCGCGCGCTCGTGGCGCTGGCCGCCGGCGCTCAGCAGTGGCGCAACGTCGACCTGCAGCGCTACGCCGAGCAGTCGGTGGGCAACAGCGGTTTCTGGGGCTCGTTCCACGAGGTGATCGCCGGTTATCCATGGCTCACCAAGCGCGTGGCGCGCACCATCGACGCGGAGGCGAAGCTGCCGAGCCGCAATCCGGTGGCCTACGTGCTCGCGCTCTTCGTGCCGTACACCGGCCGCGCCGGCGGTGGTGCGCTGGCGCTGGTGATGGTGGTCGCCATCATCGGCGTGCTGGCCGCGGTGGCCATTCCGGCCTACAAGGACTACCAGTCGCGCGCGTTGGTTTCACAGGCCTGGTCGGAGGCCGCGCCTGTGCGCGAGGCACTCGGCAACTACTACAAGCAGAAGGAAGAGATTCCAGACTCGCTCTCCATTGCCGGCGCACCCGAGATCCTGCCCGGCGGCTCGGAGTTGACGCTCGATCCGGACACCATGGTGGTCGACGTCGCGCTTCCGAAGTCGGCTGGCACGTTGCGCATGGAGCCTACGGCCACCGAGAACGGCATCGCCTGGAACTGCGTGGCGGGTGACGACCTGGCCGACAAGGCGCTGCCGATCGCCTGCCGCAAATAGCGGTGCACCGAACGACACATATACAGTCGTAAGGGAAGTTTGCCGCGCGTCGAACTGTCCGACAGCCAGACCCGGCGGGTGCCGATGCACGCCGCGGGGGTGATCTCTAGGGTGGAGTCTTTGTTGCCGTCACCAGGCATCCAACAAGGAGAATTTCACCCATGCCCATCATCACCTCATCCTCGCTGGACGGAATGAAGGTTGCCATCCTCGTGTCGGACGGCTTCGAGCAGGCCGAGATGACCGAGCCGCGCAAGGCGCTCGAAAGTGCGGGTGCAGAGACGCAGATCGTTTCGCCGCTCGACGGCAGCGTGCGCGGTTGGAAGCACCTGGAGCCGGCCGATCCCGTCGAGGTCGACGTGCCGCTGCAAACCGCGAACGCCGATGACTTCGATGCGCTGCTACTTCCCGGCGGCGTCATCAGCCCCGACGCGCTGCGCATCAATCAGAAGGCCGTGGCCTTCGTGCGCGCTTTTGTCGAATCGGGCAAGCCCATTGCCGCCATTTGCCACGGTCCATGGACGCTCATCAATGCCGATGGCGTCAGGGGCCGAAAGATGACTTCATGGCCTTCGCTGCGCGCCGACCTGATGAATGCCGGTGCGACATGGATCGACAAGGAAGTGGTGGTCGACAGTGGCCTGGTGACGAGCCGCAGGCCCGACGACCTGCCCGCATTCAACCGCGAGATGACGAAGCTCTTCGAACTCGCGCACGAAGCCGCGCTTCACTGAATGCCGATGCTGCCGATCGGCTTCGGCATTCAAGCAGCGATGCCGGGCCCGGTGTAGCGCGCACGCGGCCGTATCAGCTGTCCCGAGGCCTGTTGCTCGAGCACGTGGGCCGTCCAGCCGACCGCGCGCGCCAGCGCGAACAGTATCAACGGCGCATTGGGCGGCAGCTTGTGCACGGCCGCCAGCGCAGCCAGCGCGAAGTCGACATTGGGCGCTTCGCCCACCAGCGTTTCGCCGGTGGCGCGCAGTGACGCGAGCTCGGGCGGCAGTTCGATGCATGAGAGCAGGGCGGCGCAGCGTGCATCGCCTTGCGGATAGAGCGGGTGGCCGAAAGCGGCAAGCGGCCGATCGTGGGCGAGCCACTCGCGCACGGCGGCCTCGCTGCCCATGGTGGCGGCACTGCGCACCAGCGCTTGCACCGCTGCGGCGGCACCTCCATGCAGCGGACCTGTGAGCGTGGACAAGCCGGTGAGCAAGCATGCCGCGAGCGAAGCGCCCGTCGATGCCGTCACTCGTGCAGCAAAGGTCGAAGCGTTCAGTTCATGGTCGGCCAGCAGCACCAGCACGCGGCGCAACACGTCGGCCGCACGCGGGCGACGCCATGCCCCGGCAATGCGCATGTGCAGCGGGGCGGCGGGCGAAGCAGGCGGACCGAGCAATGCGTCGGCCAGCGTGCCGATCACTTCCGCCGCCTCGGACTTCAGCACCGCAGCGGCCCGGCCGCGCGAGGGTGGATCGGTGCCGGCGCGCGCTGCGAGTGCGAGCAGTCCGGCCTGCAGCGGCGTCGCCCCTTCGCCATGCAACGGTTCGGGAGCGCGGGCCGCGGCGAAGCGCGGCGGTGCGCTTTCCCACAGCAGCCCCGCCACGTCTTCGAGCGTGGCATGTTCCGCAAGCAGGCAAGCGTCCTGCCCGCGGTAGCAGAGTCGTCCTTCGAACACCGTGGACACGGCCGACGGGAGCACCGGCTCGCCCCATCGAATCGCCTCGCTCGCCACCGCCTCGATGCTGCGCCGTCCGCTCTTGCGCGCCGCGATGCGTTGCACGTCGTCGCGGTGATAGAGGCTGCGCCGAGGATCCGACGCATCCGGCTTGGCGCGAACGCGTCCGCGGCTCACGCTTGCATAGAGCGTCTGCGGACGGACCTGCATCAGTTCGAGGGCTTCCGCAGCGGGCAGCCAGAGCGGTGTCTTCGTTGCCATGTTGATGGAATAAATCAAGATTGACGTCAATATTAGCTCCGCCAGAATGGAATCGTCATGCAAACACAGGAGTACCAGGCAATGAACGACGATGACGACGGCCTCGAAGGCGTGGTGGCCGCGCGCACGGTGCTGTCGGAGGTGGACGGGGCCGCCGGCCGGCTGGTGATCCGTGGCCATTCGCTTGACGACATGGCGCGGCACTGGCGCTATGAAAGCGCGGTGGCGCTGCTGTTCCAGGGCTTCTTCGACTCGCTGCCCGATGCGGCGGGTCTGCGCGTCGCGCTGGGCCGCGCACGGTGCGAAGCCTTCGAACTGCTGGAGCCGAACGACGACGCAATGCTGCGCAAGCTGCCGCCCATTGAAGCGGTGCGCGCCCTGCTTGCACGCCTGCCTGATGGCGACGACCTGGCCGCCGCGCTGCGGCTGGTGGCCGCACCGGCGGTCTATACCGCCGCCGTCGTGCGCTGGCGCCTGGGTGCGCAGGCCCTTGCGCCCGACGAAACATTGCCCCAGGCCGCCGACATGCTGTGCATGCTGCATGGCCGCTCACCGACCGCAGCACAGGTTGCCGCGCTGGACACCTACCTCGTCACCGTGTGCGACCATGGCCTGAACGCATCCACCTTTGCCGCGCGCGTGGTCGCTTCCACCGGCGCCGGGCTGGCATCGGCCGTACTGGCCGGCATCAGTGCGCTCAAGGGTCCGTTGCATGGCGGCGCACCGGGGCCGGTGCTCGATGCGCTCGATGCTATCGGAACGGCGGCCAATGCGCGCACGTGGCTGGAGGCGTCGGTCGCCAGCGGCGAGCGGCTCATGGGCTTCGGGCACCGCATCTATCGGGTGCGCGATCCGCGCGCCGATGCGCTCAAGGGCGCGCTGCGGCGGCTGGGTGCGGAGGGCGGCGTCAATGCGTCGCGCATCGAATTGGCCGAATCCGCCGAGCAGGCTGCCCTCGCGATCCTGCGCGAGAAAAAGCCGGGTCGCCCGCTCGAGACCAACGTGGAGTTCTACACCGCGCTGCTGCTCGAGGCACTTGGCTTTTGCCGCGAGAGTTTCACTTGCGTGTTCGCAGCCGGCCGCGTGAGCGGCTGGGTGGCGCATGCGCGCGAGCAGGTGAAGAAGGGGCGGCTGATTCGTCCGCAATCGGTGTACGTCGGGCCTGCGCCCGAGGAGGCTGAAGCGGCGCTGGCGCACTGAGCAAGCGTCAGGGCCAGTCTTCGGGCCGCCGCCGCGATCCGGTACGCTCACCGCTTTCGCATTTCTTCGCACCACGCGTATTCCTTCCCATGGCGGCATCCCCATCATTCGAGCGCGCGCAGCGCCTGCCCAAAACTTTCGCGTGGATCACGGTGGCGATTGGCGCGGCCCTGTTCATCGTGAACATGACGGTGCTGCTGCTGCCCTCCTTACCGCACAGCGAGCAGATGCGCAGCCTCTACGCGCAACCGGCCGTGTGGGTTCCGCTGCTGCCCCGCGTGCTCACGGTGTGGCTGCTGGCTGCCACACTGGCGTGGTGCCATGCGCGCAAGGCGCTCGACGAGCGCGGCGCAGTCCGCATCGCGCAGCTCCGCGGCGCGGGCAGCCGCTTTGCCGCCGTCTATCTCACTGCGATGGTCGTCAACGCGCTTGCGTTGACGCCGCTGTTCTACCGGGCGCAGGTGCTCTTCATGCCGGGCGGTCCGCTGCATGAACACGTCGGCATGTACGGTTTGCGCTCGATCATGGCCGCCTCGGTGCTGGTCCAGTCGGTCATCCAGATGCTCGTTATCGTTGGGAGCGTGTGGCTTGCCGCACGTTTCGCACTGCGCGAGCGCGGCATTGCGCCGGTGGATGCATCGTCCGCGATGCCCGACCCGGTTGCGGTATCGAACCGCGGCGCGGCGGCACTCGTCGTCGCCGCAATCTTCGTTTCACTGCAGATGTGCATCAGCAACATCGCAAGCGGCTGGGTCGACTTGAGGGACTTGGACATGGTGCTGCTGCTTCTGGGCTGGTTCGCGGTGCCACTGCTGGTCTGTGCACTGGCGTTCTGGGGCGCGTGGCTCGGCGCCGCGCCCGCGCCCGTGCAAACGCATCCCTTCAGGGCCGTGGCGGCGGCGGTCTCGGCTTTTGCCCTGCTGCAGGCAGTCTGCATCGCCTTCGCGGTCGGCGGGCTGTTGTGGATTGCGAGCGTGAGCGTTTCGGGCCGCAGCAGCAGCGGCAGCCTCGTGATGCTCGCCATCGCCATGGCGGCGGTCTACGTCGTGCTGCTGGTGGTGCTGGTGTGCGCCATCACGCGCCGCTTTTACCGCCGCTACTTGTAGCTGCGCGCGTCCTCGATCACCTTGCCGTCGTTCGGCAAGGTGCCCGGCGTCACCAGTTCGATGGTGCCGCGCAGCTTGGTCACTTCGCGCACCGCATCGGCAATGCGCGCGTCGAGCCCGGCCGGTGCGCCGGCGCATTCGAGCCTGAAGGTCATCTGGTCGTCGCCCATCTCGCCCGAGACCACGAGACGCGCACGCTGGATCTCCGGAAAGCGCCGCGCGATCTCCGCCACCTGCGAGGGATGCACGAACATGCCGCGCACCTTGGTGGTCTGATCGGCGCGGCCGAGCCATCCCTTGATGCGCTTGTTGGTGCGGCCGGTTGGGCAGGTGCCCGCGAGCACCGCAGATAGGTCGCCGGTGCCGAAGCGCACCAGCGGATAGTCGGGGTTGAAGGTGGTCACCACGATCTCGCCCACTTCGCCGTCGGGCACCGGGTCGCCGGTGCCGGGGCGAACGATCTCGACCAGCACGCCTTCATCGATCACCAGCCCTTCGCGCGCGCTGGTTTCGTAGGCGATGAGGCCGAGGTCGGCGGTGGCATAGCACTGCGTGCCCTTCACGCCGTGCGCGGCAATCCAGTCGTGCAGGCTGGGCGGAAAGGCCTCGCCGGACACGAGGGCCTTGGTGAGCGAAGGCAGCTTCAGGCCTTTTTCTTCAGCCTTCTCAAGCAGGATTTTCAGGAAACTCGGCGTGCCCGCGTAGCCTTCGGGCTGGAGGTCGGCCATGGCCTCGAGCTGCTGCTCGGTCTGGCCGGTGCCGCCCGCGAACACGGTGCAGCCGATGGCGCGCGCGCCGCTTTCCATGATGGAGCCGGCCGGTGTCATGTGATAGCTGAAGCTGTTGTGAATCAGCTCGCCGGTGCGAAAGCCGGCCGCATGCAGCGCACGTGCCGTGCGCCAGTAGTCGCGCGCTTCGCCTTCGGGTTCGTAGATGGTGCCGGGGCTTGCGAACACGCGCGGCATGCGGCTGCCGCGGCCGATGGCTGAAAAGCCGCCGAAGGGATCGTCGGCGCGCCGCTGCTTCTGCAGTTCGAGCAGTTCGGTCTTGCGTGTGACGGGCAGCTTGGCGAGTGCTTCGCGCGTGTTGATGTCCGCCGGCTTCACGCCATCGAGGATCTTGGCGAACGCGGGTGCGGCGGTCTGGGCCTGCGCGATCTGCTTCGGCAGCGCAGCCAGCAGGTCGCGCTCGCGCTCCGCGGGGTCACGGATTTCAAGGGCGTCGTAATGGTCGGTCATGATTTAATGCCCTTCTTCATCGGATGGCGAGCGCAGCGAAGCCCGTTCGCGAGCACCCGCGGAACCGGCTTTGCCGGGCCGCCGGGTGCGCCCCCTCAAGGGGGGAATCGAGCTACACGAAGTGAGCGAGGAACGGGGGTGGACCATTAAGCCAACCACCTCTTGCGCCGCTTGTAGCTCTTCACGTCACGGAAACTCTTGCGGTCCGCGCCGCCCACCCCAAGGTAGAACTCCTTCACGTCCTCGTTCTCGCGCAGGCTCTTGGCCTCGCCGTCCATCACGATGCGGCCGTTCTCCAGGATGTAGCCATAGTCGGCATAGCGCAGCGCCATGTTGGTGTTCTGCTCGGCCAAAAGGAAGGTCACGCGTTCCTTGGTGTTGAGGTCCTTCACGATCTCGAACACCTCCTCGACGATCTGCGGCGCCAGGCCCATCGAGGGTTCGTCGAGCAGCACCATCGTCGGGTTGGCCATCAGCGCACGGCCGATGGCGCACATCTGCTGCTCGCCGCCCGAGGTGTAGGCGGCCTGCGAAGTGCGCCGCGTCTTGAGCCGCGGAAAGTACGCGTACACCTTCTCCAGCGTCTCCTGCACCGCGGCCTTGCCGTCGGTGCGGGTGTAGGCGCCGGTCATCAGGTTCTCCTCGATGGTCAGGTGCGCGAAGCAATGCCGGCCCTCCATCACCTGGATCAGGCCACGCCTCACCAGTTCGGCCGGCGACAGCGCTTCGATGCGGTCGCCTCGCAGCTCGATGGTGCCCTTGGTCACGGCACCGCGCTCGCCCGCGAGCAGGTTGCTCACCGCGCGCAGCGTGGTGGTCTTGCCGGCACCGTTGCCACCCAGCAGCGCCACGATGCCGCCCTCGGGCACCACGAGCGAGACGCCCTTGAGCACGAGGATCACGTGGTTGTAGATGACCTCGATGCCGTTGACGTTGAGGACTGTTTTGGTCGGAATCATAGAGGTGCGGCTTTCACTCTCTTTTCGGGAAACACCGCGGAACCGGCTTTGCCGGGCCGCTGGTGTTGCCCCCACGAAGGGGGTTGGCGGAGCGACACGAAGTGCGCGAAGACTGGGGGTGGGCCTAACTTTGGCATTCGGCGGGGGTGCGAGGCGTCAGCTTCTTCTCGACCGCGTACTTGGCGGCGGTCGACTTCACGAGCGGCTTGATGATTTGCTCGTCAGCCTGCAGCCAGTCGGACGTGAACTTCCATGCCTTGCCGTCCCACGTGTGGATGCGCGCCCAGGCCGCACCCATGTGGTCGGTGCACGAGGTGCTGATGGGCCGCATCACGCCGGCAAATCCCAGGGCGTCGAGCTTGGCCTGCGTAAGGTTGAGGTTCTCAAGGCCCCAGCGCACCTGCTCGCCCGTCATGACCTTGCCCTTGCCGAAGCGTTCCTGTGCAGAGCGGATGCCTTCCACGCCAAGCATCGCGCTCATGGCGCCGCGCATGTAGAGCACCTGTCCCACTTCTTCCTTGGGGCCCGTGCCCTGGTTCTTGTCGTGCAGCATCGAGACCACGTCCTTCGCGAGCTTCGATTGCGGCTCGGCACCATGCTGCATGGTCACGGCGTTGTAGCCCTTGGCGCCGTCGCCCACGTCCTTCACGTCGGGTTCTGCGCCGGCCCACCACACGCCGTACATCTTTTCGCGGGCGAAGCCGGTGGCCTGTGCTTCCTTGAGTGCGGTCGAATTCATCACGCCCCAGCCCCACAGCAGCACGTAGTCGGGCCGGGCCTGGCGCACCTGCAGCCAGGTGGCCTTTTGCTCAACCCCGGGCGCCGTCACCGGCAACAGCTGCAGATCGAAGCCGTGCATCTTTGCGCGCTCCTGCAGCAGCGGGATCGGCTCCTTGCCGTACGGGCTGTCGTGATAGATCAGAGCGATCTTCTTGCCCTTGAGCTTGTCGAGCCCGCCTTCCTTTTGGGCGATGGCCTGGATGATCGCGTCCGCGGCCACCCAGTAGGTGCCGGCGATCGGGAAGTTCCACTTGAACACCGTGCCATCGGCGCTTTCGCTGCGGCCATAGCCGACGGTCACCACGGGAATCTTGTCGACGGGCGCCTTCTCGGTGATGGCAAAGGTCGCGCCGGTCGAGAGCGGCTGCACCAGCGAGGCGCCGCCGTTCTTGCCCTTCAGGCGCTCGTAGCACTCCACACTGCGCGCCGTGTCGTAGCCCGTTTCGCATTCCTCGAAGGAGAGCTTCACGCCGTTGATGCCGCCGCGCGCATTGACCAGCTTGAGGTAGTCGACATAGCCATTGGCCCAGGGCGTTCCGTTGGGCGCGTAGGCGCCGGTGCGGTACGACAGCACGGGGATGAACTGCTCCTTGGCTTGCGCGAACGCAGGGGCTGCGCCCGCGAGCGCGGACACGATAGCCACGGCAAGTGCGAGTGATTTCAGTTTCATGGTTGTCTCCTGGTTGAATGGGAAGTCACGCTGGAAAAATGGCGCTTCGAAAAACATGTCGGTGCGCGGTGGCGGTCAATGGGGGAAGGGCCAGAGCCGCAGCTTCTGCTTGCCGGTCGACCAAAGCTTGGCCAGGCCGTGCGGCTCGACGATGAGGAACCACACGATCAGGCCGCCGAAGATCATCAGCTCCGCATGCGCAATGCCGACTGTGGAGATCTGCGCGCCGAACCAGCCGGCGATGACCGGCAGCGCCTGGTTCAGGACGATCGGCAGCACGGTGATGAACGCCGCGCCGAAGAAGGCCCCCGTGATCGAGCCGAGCCCGCCGATGATCACCATGAAGAGCAGCCGGAACGACTGGTCGACGGAGAACGCCGCCGGCTCCCAGGCGCCGAGATAGACGAAGGCCCACAGCGCGCCGGCCACGCCGATGATGAACGAGCTGACCGCGAAGGCGCTCAGCTTGGCGTACATCGGACGGATGCCGATCACCGCGGCCGCTACGTCCATGTCGCGGATGGCCATCCATTCGCGGCCAATGGCGCCGCGCACCAGGTTCTTGGTCAGCACGGCAATCACCACCAGCACGGCCAGGCAAAACAGGTACTTGCTCGCAGCGCTTTCGATCGGCCAGCCAAAGACCTGCAGGTTCGATACCGACACCGAGCCCGAGGGTGTGTCGAGGGTGAACCACTTGATGCGCAGGAACATCCAGTCGCTGAAGAACTGCGCCGCCAGCGTGGCGACCGCGAGGTAGAGGCCCTTGACTCGCAGGCTGGGCAAGCCGAACAAGATGCCGAACAGCGTCGCGCACAGTCCGCCCAGGATCAGTGCGGGCACAAGCGGCAGCCCCGGGAAGCGCACGAAGAAGTTGTAGGCCCCGTAGGCACCTACCGCCATGAAGGCGCCAGAACCCAGCGAGATCTGCCCGCAGTACCCCACCAGCACGTTCACGCCGAGCGCCGCCAGCGAGATGATCACGAACGGAATCAGGATGGCCCGCATCAGGTAGTCGCTGGCCAGAAAGGGCACGACCGCGAACGCGAAGATCAGCACCAGGCCGATGGCCACGCGGTCCTGCAAGATGGGGAAGACCTGCTGGTCGGCTCGGTAGCTGGTCTTGAACTGACCCGTTTCTCTATAGAACATGTTCAGACCCGATCAATTATTTTTTCACCGAAGAGCCCCTGCGGCCGGAACAGCAGGAACACCAGCGCCAGCACGTAGGCAAACCAGATCTCGATGCCGCCGCCCACGTACGGGCCCAGGTACACCTCCGACAACTTCTCGCCGACGCCGATGATCAGCCCGCCGATGATGGCGCCCGGCACCGAGGTTAGGCCCCCGAGGATCACCACCGGCAGCGCGCGCAGTGCCACCGTGGTGAGCGAGAACTGCACGCCCAGCTTGCTGCCCCAGATCATTCCGGCCACGAGAGCCACCACGCCGGCCACGCACCACACAATGACCCAGATGCGCGTGAGCGGAATGCCGATCGACTGCGCGGCCTGGTGGTCGTCGGCCACCGCACGCAGCGCGCGGCCAGTGCCGGTCTTCTGGAAGAACAGCGAGAGCAGTGCCACCAGCGCGGCCGCGATTGCGGCGGCATACAGGTCTTCCTTGTTGATCAGGATGCCGCCTTCGAACAGCGAGCCCAGAAGGAAGATCGGGTCCTTCGGCATGCCGATGTCGATCTTGTAGATGTTGCTGCCGAACAGGGTCTGACCCGCGCCGTCCAGAAAGTACGCGATGCCGAGCGTCGCCATCAGCAGCGTCGCACCTTCCTGGTTGACCAGGTGCCGCAGTACCAGTCGCTCGATGAGCCACGCCACCGCGAACATGACAAGCCCCGCCACGACAAAAGCCGCGCCGTTGGCAAACCAGCGGCTTTCGATGCCGGTCCACATCGGGATCCATTCGGCAAAGCGCGCCATGGCGAGCGCTGCGAACAGCACCATGGCGCCCTGCGCAAAATTGAACACGCCCGAGGCCTTGAAGATCAGCACGAAGCCGAGCGCCACCAGCGAATACAGCATGCCCACCATGAGGCCGCCAAAGAGGGTTTCGAGAAAGAAGGCCATCAGTGTTCGACCCCAAGGTAGGCACGGATCACGTTCTCGTTGCTGCGCACTTCGTCGGGCGTGCCGTCGCCGATCTTCTTGCCGTAGTCGAGCACCACCACGCGGTCGGAGATGTCCATCACCACGCCCATGTCGTGCTCGATGAGGACGATGGTGGCGCCGAACTCGTCGTTCACGTCCAGGATGAAGCGGCTCATGTCCTGCTTTTCTTCCACGTTCATGCCGGCCATGGGTTCGTCAAGCAGCAGCACCTGCGGCTCCATTGCGAGCGCGCGGCCCAGGTCGACACGCTTTTGCAGGCCGTAGGGCAGTCGGCCCACCGGGGTCTTGCGGTGCGCCTGGATCTCGAGAAAGTCGATGATGTGCTCGACGAATTCGCGGTGCTGCAGCTCTTCGCGTTCGGCCGGGCCCCAGCGCAGCGCCTGTGCGAACAGGCCGCTCTTCATCTTGAGGTTGCGCCCGGTCATGATGTTGTCGAGCACGCTCATGCCCTTGAACAAGGCCAGGTTCTGGAAGGTTCGCGCCACGCCCATCTCGGCCACCTGGCGCGAGTTCATGTGCTTGAAGGTCTTGCCGCGGAAGCTGATGGAGCCCTGCTGCGGCAAGTACACGCCGTTGATGCAGTTGAGCATCGAGCTCTTGCCCGCGCCGTTGGGCCCGATGATGGCCCGCACCTCGTGCTCGCGCACGTTGAAGCTGATGTCCGTGAGCGCCTTCACGCCGCCGAAGCTCAGGGAGATGTTCTGTACGTCGAGAATGACGTCGCCGATTTTTCTGCTGCTCATTCAGTGACCTCCGCGCTGCGCGCGGTATTCGCCTGGGGGGCGGCCCGGCGGCTCATGCCGCGGCCTTCACGATGGGGAAGGTCCTGGCCTCGACGATCTTCAGCGTGGCACTCACCATGCCGGTGCGCCCGTCCTCGAACTTGACCTGGGTCTCGATGTACTGCTCCGTCTTGCCGCCGTAGAGCGCGCTGACCAGCACCGCGTATTTCTCGGCGATGAAGCCGCGCCGGACCTTGCGGGTGCGGGTGAGTTCGTCGTCGTCGGGGTCGAGTTCCTTGTGCAGCACCAGGAAGCGCGCGATCTGCGTCTCGCCCATGCCGTCTTCGGTGGCGAGGTCCGCGTTCACCTTGGCAATGCATTCGCCCACCAGCGCCAGCACCTCGGGCTTGCCGGCCAGGTCGACGTAGCCGCCATAGGCCAGGCCGCGGCGCTCGGCCCAGTTGCCCACCGCTTCGAAGTCGATGTTGATGGCCGCGCAGACCTCATCGCGCTCGTTGCCGAAGCACACGGCTTCCTTGATCTGCGGAAAGAACTTGAGCTTGTTCTCGATGTAGTTGGGCGCAAAGATCGCGCCGCTCGCGAGCCGGCCCACGTCCTTGGCGCGGTCGATGATGCGCAGGTGGCCTTCGCTGTCGAGAACGCCCGCATCGCCGGTGTGAAAGTAGCCATCGGCATCGAGCACCTCGGCGGTGGCGTCGGGGCGCTTGTAGTACTCCTTGAGCACCGACACGCCGCGCACCAGCACCTCGCCGTCGTCAGCGATCTTGAGTTCGATGCCCGGCGCCGCGGTGCCCACCGTCTGCAGCTTGACCTTGCCGTCCTGCTGGAGGCAGACGTAGGCGCAGGTCTCGGTCTGGCCATAGAACTGCTTCAGGTTCACGCCGATGGAGCGGTAGAAGCGGAACAGGTCGGGCCCAATGGCCGCGCCGGCCGTGTAGGCCACGCGGATGCGGCTCATGCCCAGCACGTTGCGCAGCGGCCCGTAGATCAGCAGGTTGCCCAGGCCATACATCAGCCGGTCGCCCGTGCTCACCGGGGCGCCGTTGAGAATGTCGGCGCCCACGCGCTGTGCCAGCGCCATGAACTTGGCATACAGCCAGCGCTTGGGCGCTGCCGCGTCTTCCATGCGGATCGACACCGCAGTGAGCAGTCCTTCGAAGGTGCGCGGCGGGCCGAAGTAATAGCTCGGGCCGATCTCGCGCATGTCGTTCATCACCGTCTCAGACGATTCGGGGCAGTTGAGCGTGAAGCCGCCCACCAGCCATTGCGCCACCGAGAACAGATGGTCGCCCACCCACGCCATCGGCAGGTAGCTCATGATGTTGTCGCCGGGGCCGAGCTTGTCGGTCTCCACGCCGCCGCGGCCCGCCGCGATGAAGCTCGCATGCGTCTGGCAGACGCCCTTGGGGCGGCCTGTGGTGCCCGAGGTGTAGAGGATGACGCCGACGTCGGTGGTTTCGCCGCTTGCCACTGCGCGGTCGTAGTAGCCCACGTGGGTCTTGTCGAATTCGCGGCCCAGCTCGCGCAGCTGCTCGTAGCTCATGAGCCCGGGCTGGTCGTAGTGGCGCAGGCCCTTGGGGTCGTCGTAGATGATGTGGCGGATGCTCGGCGTCTTGCCCGCCTGGAGCTCGCGGCACTCGAGCAGCTTGTCGACCTGCTCCTGGTCCTCGACGATCACGAACTCGATGCTCGCGTCCTGCAGCATGAAGACCATCTCGCCGGCCACGGCGTCCTGGTAGAGCGGTACGGGCACACCGCGCAGGCTCTGCGCGGCGATCACCGCCATGTACAGGTGCGGGCGATTGGCGCCCACGATGGCCAGGTTGTCGAAAGCCTTGAAGCCCATGCTCGCAAGGCCGCACGCGATTTCGCGCACCTCCTGCGCCACGGCGCTCCAGTTCCAGGTTTGCCAGATGCCGAGGTCTTTTTCGCGGATGGCGGGCGCCTCAGGCTGGGCCTGGGCATGGGCGAGCAGCAGACGGGGGAAGGTGGGGGCGGTGGTTTGCACAGTGGCCGGATCGTAGGCCTCACTTTGACGTTAGGTTGTCGTTCCAACGACAATCCTAGGGACACTACTCCCCGGAGTTTCCCGATGCTTCACGGTGATTCGCACCACAGCGTGCACGGCGGTTCGATCAAGGACCGTGCGCGTTCTCCCAATGCCGCCGAGCTCGACGGCATCCCGTGGCTGCCCGCCCTCACGCCGGCCGAGCGCCGCCGCGCCGAGGCCGCGCTGGTGGTGGGCGAGGCCGAGGTCGGCGACCTGGTTTGCCGCGTCGGCCGCTCGCCGACCTACTGGTTCGGCGTGGTCGAGGGCTTGCTCAAGATGAGCAACGACAACGCCGACGGCGGCTCCGTCACCTATGCCGGCATACCGCCTGGCGGCTGGTTCGGCGAAGGCACGGTCATGAAGCGCGAGCCCTACCGCTACAACATCCAGGCGCTACGGCGCAGCGTGGTGGCGGGCCTGCCGATAGATAGCTTTCATTGGCTGCTGGACCATTCCATCGGCTTCAACCGCTTCGTGATGAACCAGCTCAACGAGCGGCTCGGCCAGTTCATTGCGGCGCTGGAGATCGACCGGCTCAACAACCCCGATGCGCGCGTGGCGCGCAACCTGGTGTCGCTGTTCAACCCCGTGCTGTACCCCGGCGTGGGCGAGGTGCTGCGCATCACGCAGCAGGAGCTCGCTTACCTCGTCGGCCTCTCGCGCCAGCGCGTGAACGAGGCGCTCAACGGCCTGTCGGCGCAAGGGTTGATCCGCGTGGAGTACGGTGGACTGCGCGTGCTCGACCTGCCGGGCCTGCGCGCGACCGCCATATCGAACAAGAAGAACGCCTGATCGGAAACGGAAACTCATGACCCTCAAAGACCAGCTCCAGATCGTTTCCGCAGATGCGGAAGCGGCTTTCGTTCCACCGCCCGAGGCGCCGAAGGCCAAGGCCCCTGAGACCGGCCCGACGCTCGACGAGGTCATGGCGCGCAACGAAGCGCTCACAGAAAAAATCGACGCACTCGACGCCGTGCTGGCCAAGCCGCTCGCCGAGATCCTTGCCGAGCGTGAGAAGGCCGACGAGGCCGCGCTCGCGTGGGACCGCTTCGGTGCGATGTGGATGCTCTCGCAGCGGGCCATGCGCCGCGTGGCGCTCGACCTTGCGGCGCAGCTCGGCGTGAGCGAAGAAGAGGTGGTGGCGCGTGCGATGACCCATGCCAACGCGGTGCTCAACGGCACGGACGAGGTCGACCTGGGCGGCACCATTGCGCCGGCGCAGCTGCAACACATCGCGCGGCATCGCGCCTTCCTGCGCAGGCAGTTCCGCCCCGCTTGACCGTCGCAGTGAGTCGACTCCCCTTACTCTCCCAGCCTTCGTTCCAGAAAGACTTTCCCCGATGACCGCTTCCCACCTCACCCTGATCACCGGCGCCTCGCGCGGCCTGGGGCATGCCATGGCCGAACAGCTGCTGCAGGCGGGCCACATGGTGCTCGGCATCTCCCGCCAGCAAAACCCGCAGCTTGCCGAGCTGGCGCACAAGGCCGGCGCCGAACTCATCCAGTGGGAGCAGGACCTGTCCGATCCCACCGCCGCATCGGACCGCGTCTCGGCGTGGCTCAAGACGCTCGACGGCCAGCGCTTCGACAGCGTGACCTTGATCAACAATGCTGGCACCGTTGGCAACCCCGCGCCGCTCGCAAGTTCGATTGCGGCCGACCTGTCGCTGGCGCTGCGCATCGGCCTGGAGGCGCCGATGCTGCTGACCGCCGCGTTCCTGGGCTCCACGCGCGAATGGCGCGGCGCGCGCAAGGTGCTGAACATTTCGTCGGGCCTCGGCCGCAACGCCATGGCGAGCCAGGCACCCTACTGCGCAGCCAAGGCCGGCATGGACCACTTCTCTCGTGCCGTGGCGCTGGAGGAAGCCGCCGCACCCAACGGTGCGCGCATCGTCTCGCTCGCGCCCGGCGTGATCGACACCGACATGCAGGTGCAGCTGCGCGGCGTATCGGCCGACAAGTTTCCGGACCGCGCGCGCTTCGAGCGCCTGAAGAACGACGGTCTTCTGGACAGCCCCGAAACCGCCGCGGCCAAGGTGCTCAAGTACCTGGCGCGCGCGGACTTCGGCAGCAACCCCGTGGCCGATGTGCGTGACCCCGCCTGAACGCCCACGAAAAAAAGAGCACAAAGAAAAACATGGCCACCGCAAAGTCGATCGACACCAGCGACTACAAGCTCTTTCCTTCACCGAGGAACGTGCACCGCGTCATCTTCGAACACCAGGTCTTCGTGCCGTACCCCTACGCCCTGATCGTGATGGAAGAGTTCTACTTCAAGGGCCGCTACAGCCTGTTCGCCGCCTGCCGCCTCAGCGACGGGAAGATGGGGCAGGTGGCGACCTTCGAGCTGGCATCGGACGTCGACATCTTCAACAAGAAGTTCACGCCCGACTGACCCTGTATTTCTCCCTCCCCCTCTGGGGGAGGGCAGGGGTGGGGGCACGACGGCCTCAACCTCGCACAGCGCTGAACGCGGAAGCCGCCCCCATCCCAGCCTTCCCCCAGCGGGGGAAGGAGCAAGGCAACCTCACTGCATCGCAAACCGGTCGCGCTGGGCCTGCGCGCATTCACCCATCACGTTCATCGCACGCTCGACGGCTGGCGTGCCGATCACGAACGGATTGGCGGCCGCACCGGGCGGCTGCTGGCGCAGTGCGGCCAGCCGGGCCTGCGAACTGTCGACGCCCGAATGGTTCGACAAAAGGACGTCGATGCGCTCAGCCTGCGCCACCTTGCCCATGCGCTGCGTCGAACCGATGTAGCTGTCGAGCCGCGGCAGGTCCTTGCCGAAGTTGAAGCTGGTGCCGCCCCACAGCATGGCTCGGTGTTTCTGGCCGCCTGCCACCACGTCGAACACCGGCGAGATGGTGCCCATGGTGTGGCCCGGCGTGACGTACAGCGTGAGGGTGGTATCGCCGAGCGTGAGGCGGTAGCCGTCTTTCACCGAAACATCGCGCTTGGGTGGCGCGCCCCAGATGGGCGTTGCGAATTCGAGCCGCGTCTCGGTCATGGTCCAGTCGATGTCGCTCATGACCACGCGGGCACGGTACTTCGCTGCGAGGTAGGGCGCGCCGCCGTAATGGTCGCCGTGGCCGTGCGTCACGACCACGTACTTGATCTGGGCCGGGTCGAGGCCCAGCTTGCGCATGCCGCCCTCGATGAGCGCGGCAGCTTCGGCCTGGGTGTTGAGCGCATCGATCAGGATGATGCCGTCCGAGGTCTTGATGGCCCAGGCGCTGACCCAGTCGGCGCCGACGAAGTACAGGTTGTCGAAGGCCTGGCCCGGTGGCGGGGCGGGCTTGGCGATCAACGCGGCCACACCCTTGTCCACTTCGGCCTGCGCCGGCCGCGTGGCGGCAGCGGGTTTGCAGAGCGTCAGCAGCGGCGTGAGGTCGGTGCCGGCGGCGCGCGTGGCGGTCGCAACGTGCGCGGCCACGGTGGCTTCCGATGGCGCTTCCTGCTGTCTGGGCGCCTGCACGCAGCCCTGCACCAGTGCGGCAACCACCGCCAGGGTGGTTGTCTTCAGCAACAGGGCGTTCTTGCTCTTCTTCGGATGATTCTTGCGCGGTGCCATCGCTGTCTCCATGCCGTCGATGCGGCCTGTTGTGGAGACGCCATTCTGCGACGGCGTGCGCTTATTCGATGGTCGCGCCCGAGGCTTGCACGATGCCCTTCCACTTCTCGTAGTCGGTCTTCAAGAGGGCCTCGAATTGCTCGGGCGTCATGCTCTGCGGCTCGGCGCCCTGGGCAATGATGGCGGCCTTCATTTCGGGCGTGGCCAGCAGCTTGTTCACTTCCGTATTCAGCGTGGCGATCACGTCCTTCGGCGTCTTGGCGGGCACGAAGAGGCCATACCAGGTCGACACGTCGAAGCCCTTGTAGCCGAGCTCGGCCACGGTGGGCGTGTCGGGCAGCGAGGTGCTGCGCTTGGCGGAGGTCACGGCCAGCGGGCGCAGCTTGCCGGCCTTGATCTGTGCCAGCGCCGAGGGCACCGACGAGACCATCAGATCGACGTTGCCCGCGAGCACGTCCATCATGGCGGCGTTGGAGCCCTTGTAGGGCACGTGGCGCATCTTGATCTGGGCGGCGCCATTGAAGATCTCGCCGGCCAGGTGGATGGTGGTGCCGTTGCCGGGCGAGCCGTAAGTCACGGTGTCGGGTGCGGCGCGCGCGGCGGTCACCACGTCGTTCAGCGTCTTGAACTTCGAATTGGCCTGCGTGACGATCACCACCGGCGTGTAGGCAACGTGGGCCACGGCCGTAAGGTCCTTCACCGGGTTGTAGCTCAGGTTCTTGTACAGCCAGGGCGCGACGACCATGTTGTCCTTCTGGCCCATCACGATGTCGTAGCCCGTAGGCGCGGCGCGCGCGGCTTCGGCAATGCCGATGGTGCCGCCGGCGCCGCCGCGGTTGTCCGGCACCACGGTCCAGTGGTTGGCCTCGGTGAGCTTCTGCGCCACCAGCCGCGCCAGGATGTCGGTGCCGCCGCCGGGCGGGAAGGGCACGATCATGCGCACGGGCTTGGCGGGATAGGCCTGTGCGTGGGCCGCCGTGTTGAACGTGACGGAAAGCGCGAGGGGGAGCGCCAGCCCAAGGGCCAGCGAGCGGGTGAATTTGCGGATCATGGAATTTGTCTCTCTATCGGGGGGAGCGGGGGCGGGCCTTGGGTCTTGCCAGGCACTGCACCAGGGGTGCAGTGTGCCGCAGCCGCAGCCCTGGGGTTTTCTTCGTTCGAGATGGGGGGCGTATCGGGTAGCGGCGGCTTGACTTGCCCACTGCGGCGCAGAAGATGAGTGTCTATTCACACAGGAGACAGCCATGCTCGGAAACTTCAATGCCGTGGCCAACATCGCGGTGAAAAACCTTGGCATCGCCCGCCGCTTCTACGAGGACACGCTGGGCCTGTCGCCCGCGGACACGGATTGCGAGGACCTGATCGCCTACCGCAGCGGTAACACGCGTATCAATGTCTACCAGTCTTCGTATGCCGGCACCAACCAGGCCACGGCCGTGACCTGGGCGCTGGGGGGCGACATCGAACGCATTGTGTCGGCGCTCAAGGAGAAGGGCGTGCGCTTCGAGCACTACGACATGCCCGGCACCAAGCTCGAAGGCGACGTCCACGTCATGGACAAGATGAAGGTCGCCTGGTTCAAGGACCCGGACGGCAACATTCTCAATCTGACCGACGATTGAGGCGCTGCCGCCCGCGCGGCGATCAGCCGAAGTTCTTGGCCGCGAAGTCCCAGTTGACCAGCTTGGCCAGGAAGGTCTCCACGAACTTGGGGCGCAGGTTGCGGTAGTCGATGTAGTAGGCGTGCTCCCAGACGTCCACCGTCAGCACCGGCGTGTCGCCGGTGGTGAGCGGCGTGCCCGCGGCGCCCATGTTCACGATGTCCACCGAGCCGTCGGCCTTCTTCACCAGCCAGGTCCAGCCCGAGCCGAAGTTGCCCACGGCCGACTTCACGAAGGCTTCCTTGAAGGCGTCGTAGCTGCCCCACTTGGCATCGATGGCCTTGGCCAGCGCGCCGCTGGGAGCGCCGCCGCCTTGAGGCTTCATGCAGTTCCAGAAGAAGGTGTGGTTCCAGATCTGGGCGGCGTTGTTGTAGATGCCGCCGCTGGACTTCTTGACGATGTCCTCCAGGGGCATCGACTCGAACTCGGTGCCCTTTTGCAGGTTATTGAGGTTCACCACGTAGGCATTGTGGTGCTTGCCGTAGTGGTACTCGAGGGTTTCCTTCGAGTACTCGGGTGCCAGCGCGTCCAGGGCGTACGGCAGGGGTGGGAGTGTGTGTTCCATGGTGGGGTTTTTCCTTTCGGGGTTGAGAAAACGGATCAAGGCGCGCTCTTGGGGCTCACCTGGTAGGCGCAGCGCCGCGCGCCCGCCAGCACATGCTCGATGCGGCTCACGCTCACGCCGGGGCCCAGCAGATCGCCCAAGAGCTGCAGTTCGCTGCGGCAAAAGCCGGTGCAGGCCCGCGCCGCGGTGCAGATGGGGCAATGGTTCTCGATGAAGAGAAAACCGTCACCCTCGGTACGGAACTCGGCCATGTAGCCCTCGCGGCTGCGAATTTCGGCCAGCCGCTCGAGCCTGGCCTTGAGGCTGCGCGCGCCGCGCAGTGCCTCAAGGTAGTTGGTGCGCATGGTTTCCTCACGCGCGTCGATGAGCTGGTCCATGCCCTTGTCGCCGAACACGCGAATCACGGCGCTGATCATCTGCACCGTCATCTCGGCGTGCGTGTCGGGAAAGCGCGCGTGCCCGGCGTTGGTCAGCCGCCAGATCTGGGTCGGCCGCCCCCGGCCGGCCGGACGGCTTTCGGCATCGACCAGGCCTTCGGCCTGAAGCTTGGCCATCTGCTGGCGCACGGCCTCTACGGTGACGTCGAGCACCTTGGCCATGTCGGGGATGCCCAGCGCGCCACGCGTCTTGAGCGTGGACAGGATGCGGTCCGCCCGCTGGTGGTTCGGCATCCAGGCGGGCTTGGCATCGAGCGGGGGCGCGGTCATTCCTTTTTATTTGTCAAAGCTATTTCTTTGATTATCAAGGGACTCGCAAGCCGTTGTCGAGCACTTCGAAAAGTGGGGACGCATTTACGGTTTCTTTATGCGCCCCGGCCGACTCTGTTTCCCGTTTTTACGTGTGCCTGCCGAGACTCGAGGCCTTGTCTTGCTGCAGGAGTGATGAATGGATTTGGTCTGGATGGGCGCCCTGCTGGCGCTGTGGGCGGTGGTGGCGGCCATGGCCGCCGGGCTCGACCGGCTTAACGCGCCGAAAAACGTCGGGGGAGAACGGCCGTGATCAGTCTCGAAGCTCTCTATGGATTCGGCGCATTGATTGCCGTGGTGCTGTTCGCGTACCTGGTGTTCGCCTTGATCTGCGCCGAGGAGTTTTGACATGACCTCTTCCGCCTGGTCCTTGTTGGCCTTGTTCCTCGTTGCGCTCGTGCTGCTGGCCTGGCCCGTCGGCAAGTTCCTGGCTGCACTGTGCAACGAGCGCCTGCCGCGCTGGATGCAGCGCATCGAGGCGCCGCTCTACAAGCTCGCCGGAATCCAGCCAGCGGAGTCGATGCATTGGCTGGCCTATGCACTCGCGCTGCTTGCTTTCAATGCCGTGGGTGCGATCTTTCTTTATGCGCTGCAGCGTCTGCAGGGCTCGTTGCCTCTGAACCCCGCCGCAATGGGCGCCGTGTCGCCCGACTCGGCCTTCAACAGCGCGGTGAGCTTCGTCTCCAACACCGACTGGCAGGGCTACGGAGGCGAATCGATCATGAGCTATCTCACGCAGATGCTCGGGTTCACGGTACAGAATTTCTTCTCGGCCGCCACGGGCATTGCAGTGGCCTTCGTGTTGATCCGCGGTTTCGCGCGGCGCGGCGACGGCAAGAGCAAGGGCCTGGTCGGCAACTTCTGGGCCGACCTCACGCGCATCACGCTGTGGCTCCTGGTGCCGCTGTCGTTCGTGCTCGCGCTGTTCTTCGTGGGCCAGGGTGTGATCCAGAACTTCGACGCCTACAAGACCGTGCACACGGTCGAGGCCACCGCGAGCGCGCAGACGATCGCCATGGGCCCGGTCGCCTCGCAGGAAGCCATCAAGATGATCGGCACCAACGGCGGCGGTTTCTTCAACGCCAACTCGGCGCACCCGTACGAGAACCCGACCGCGCTCAGCAACCTGCTGCAGATGCTCGCGATCTTTTTGATTCCGGCGGCCTTGTGCTTCGCCTTTGGACGCGTGGTCGGCGATCGGCGCCAGGGCTGGGCGGTGCTCGCGGCCATGGCGGCGATGTTCGTCGTCGCAGTGGCGGTCATCATTCCAGCCGAGCAGGCCGGCAATCCGCTCTTCGGCGCACTGGGCGTCGACCAGGTCTCGAGCGCGCTGCAAAGCGGCGGCAACATGGAAGGCAAGGAAGTGCGTTTCGGCATCGACGCCTCGGCACTCTTTGCCGCCATTACCACCGCGGCATCCTGCGGCGCGGTGAATGCCATGCACGACTCCTTCACGCCCATCGGTGGCATGGTGCCGATGGTGCTGATGCAGCTTGGCGAGGTGGTCTTCGGCGGCGTGGGCAGCGGCCTTTACGGCATGCTGATCTTCGCGATGCTCGCGGTGTTCATTGCGGGGCTGATGATCGGCCGCACGCCCGAGTACCTGGGCAAGAAGATCGAGGTGCGCGAGATGAAGCTGATCTCCATCGCCATCCTGGTCACGCCGATCCTGGTGCTGGCCGGCACCGCGGTGGCGGTGATGGCCGGCGCCGGCAAGGCCGGCATCGCAAACCCCGGCGCGCACGGCTTCTCGGAGATCCTGTATGCGCTGAGCTCGGCCGCCAACAACAACGGCAGCGCCTTCGCGGGGCTGTCGGCCAACACGCCGTTCTACAACGGCCTGCTCGGGCTTGCCATGTGGTTCGGGCGCTTCGCGGTGATCGTGCCGGTGCTGGCCATTGCCGGCTCGCTCGCGGCCAAGCAACGACTACCGGTCACCGGCGGCACGCTGCCAACGCACGGCCCGCTGTTCGTCTCCTTGCTGATCGGCACCGTGCTGCTGGTCGGCCTGCTCAACTACGTGCCGGCGCTAGCCCTGGGCCCGGTCGTCGAGCACCTCGTGCTCTGGAAGTGAGGGCGCGCACCATGACCGCCAATACAAAAAACTCTCTCTCGCTACTGGACGCCGCGCTGGTCAAGCCCGCGCTGTGGAGTGCCTTCGCCAAGCTCAGTCCGCGCACCCAGTGGCGCAACCCGGTGATGTTCATCGTCTACATCGGCAGCATCCTCACGACGCTGCTCTGGGTGCATTCGCTGAACTTCCCCGGCGACACGGGCATGAAGCCCGCCTTCGTGCTGGCCGTGTCTGTCTGGCTGTGGTTCACCGTGCTGTTCGCGAACTTTGCGGAAGCCCTGGCTGAAGGGCGCAGCAAGGCGCAGGCCGCGTCGCTGCGGGGGCTGCGCAAGGACACCTGGGCCAAGAAGATGAAGGAGCCGCATCATGGTGGCCAGTGGCTTCCGGAGCAGGCGCCGAATCTGCGAAAGGGCGACGTCGTGCTGGTCGAGACCGGCGATGTGATACCGCTCGATGGCGAGGTGATCGAAGGCGTGGCCTCGGTCGACGAGAGCGCCATCACCGGCGAATCGGCTCCGGTGGTGCGCGAATCGGGCGGCGACTTCTCGGCCGTGACAGGAGGCACCCGCGTGCTGTCCGACTGGCTGGTGGTGCGCATTTCGGTGAACCCCGGCGAGTCTTTCCTCGACCGCATGATCGGCATGGTCGAAGCCGCCAAGCGCCACAAGACGCCCAATGAGATCGCGCTCACCATCCTCTTGGTGGCGCTGACGCTGGTGTTCCTGATGGTCACGGTCACGCTGCTGCCGTTCTCGCTTTTCAGCGTGGAGGCTGCGGGCACCGGCACCGTGGTGTCGCTCACCGCGCTGGTGGCGCTCTTGGTTTGCTTGATCCCGACCACCATCGGCGGCCTGCTCTCGGCCGTGGGCGTGGCCGGCATGAGCCGCATGATGCAGGCCAACGTGATCGCCACTTCGGGTCGCGCCGTGGAAGCCGCCGGCGACGTCGATGTGCTGCTGCTGGACAAGACCGGCACCATCACGCACGGCAACCGCCAGGCCAGTGCCTTCCTGCCCGCGCCCGGCGTGACCAAGGGCCGCCTCGCCCGCGCCGCGATGCTGGCATCGCTGGCCGACGAAACGCCTGAAGGGCGCAGCATCGTTGAACTTGCGCGCCGCGATGGACTGGAAGCTGCATCTGTCGAGGGTGCCCGGTTCGTGCCCTTTACCGCTCAGACGCGCATGAGCGGCGTCGACCTACCGGCCGCATCCCAAAGCCTCGATACCGCCGCCATCCTGCTGCGCAAGGGCGCGGTCGACGCGGTACGCCGCCATGTGGAGTCGCTCGGTGGCGCGATGCCAGCCGAGATGCTGCGCGCGGCCGAAGAAACGGCGCGCCGCGGCAGCACGCCGCTGGCCGTGGCCGAGGGTGCCCGCGTGCTCGGCGTGGTGGAGCTCAAGGACATCGTCAAGACCGGCATCAAGGATCGCTTTGCCGAGCTGCGCCGCATGGGCATCAAGACAGTGATGATCACCGGCGACAACAAGCTCACCGCCGCGGCCATCGCGGCCGAGGCGGGCGTCGACGACTTCCTGGCCGAAGCCACGCCCGAGGACAAGCTGGCGCTGATCCGCAAGTACCAGTCCGAAGGCCGCCTGGTCGCGATGACCGGCGACGGCACCAACGACGCGCCTGCCCTCGCGCAGGCCGACGTGGCCGTAGCCATGGGCAGCGGTACGCAGGCCGCCAAGGAGGCCGGCAACATGGTCGACCTGGACTCGAATCCGACCAAGCTGCTCGAAGTGGTGGAGACCGGCAAGGCCTTGCTCATGACGCGCGGCTCGCTCACCACCTTCTCGATCGCGAACGACGTGGCGAAGTATTTCGCCATCATCCCGGCGATCTTCGTCTCGACCTATCCGCAGCTCGGTGCGCTCAACGTGATGCGGCTTGCAAGTCCGTCGTCGGCGATCCTGTCGGCCGTGATCTTCAATGCGCTGGTTATCGTCTTTCTGATTCCGCTCGCGCTCAAGGGCGTGCGCTACAGGCCGGTGGGCGCTGCTGCGCTGCTGCGCCGCAACCTCGCCATCTACGGTCTGGGCGGCCTCCTCGTTCCCTTCATCGGCATCAAGCTGATCGACTGGCTGCTCGTTGCCGTACACCTTGCTTGAAAAGCGCTTCATCATGAACAACAACTTTCGTCCCGCGCTCGTGCTCTTTGCGCTGCTGAGCGCGCTCACCGGTTTGATCTATCCGATGGCCGTCACCGGCGCCGCCAAGGCGTTGTTTCCGTCGCAGGCGGCCGGCAGCTTGATCGTGCAAGGCGGCAACACCGTCGGCTCGAAGCTCATCGGCCAGAACTTCAGCGATCCGAAGCACTTCTGGGGCCGGCCATCGGCCACCGCGCCGCAGCCCTACAACGCGAGCGCTTCGGGCGGCTCGAACCTCGGCCCGCTCAATCCGGCGCTCGTGGATGCTGTCAAGGCGCGGGTCGAAGCACTGCGCGCCGCCGACCCGGGCAACACTGCGCCGGTGCCGGTCGATCTGGTCACGGCCTCAGCCAGCGGACTCGATCCCGACATCAGCCCCGCCGCCGCGCGCTACCAGGCGGCGCGTGTGGCGCGCGTGCGCGGCGTGCCGGTCGGACAGGTGAATGCGCTGGTCGCCAGCCACTCGCAGGCGCCGCTCTGGGGCTTGCTGGGCGAGCCGCGCGTCAATGTGCTGGCGCTGAATCTCGCGCTCGATGGGAGCGGGCCGATGCGCTAACCTGCGCAGCCACCGCCATGCTCGACGCCCGCCCCGATCCCGACGCCCTTCTTGCGCAACTGCGCAGCGATGCGGCACGCTCATTGCGCGGCAAGCTGCGCATTTATTTCGGTGCCAGCGCGGGCGTGGGAAAGACCTGGGCCATGCTCAGCGCTGCGCAGCGCGAGCACGCGGCTGGGCGCGACGTGCTGGTCGGCGTGGCCGAAACGCACGGCCGCAGCGAAACCGCAGCGCTGCTTGCGGGGCTCAACGCGTTGCCGATGCGCGAGGTGGACTACCGTGGCCGGAGGCTGGCCGAGTTCGATCTCGACGCCGCCCTGGCCCGCAAGCCCGCCGTGCTGCTGGTCGACGAGTTGGCCCACACCAACGCGCCCGGATCGCGCCATGCCAAGCGCTGGCAGGATGTGCAGGAGCTGCTGTCCGCGGGCATCGAGGTCTGGTCCGCGCTCAATGTGCAGCACCTCGAAAGCCTCAACGGCACGGTAGGGGCCATCACCGGCGTGCGGGTGCACGAGACCGTGCCCGACACCGTGCTCGACGAAGCCGACGAGGTGGTGCTGGTCGACGTCACGCCCGACGAGCTCACGGCCCGGCTTGCGGCTGGCAAGGTGTATCTGCCCCAGCAGGCCGAGCGTGCCGCGCAGAACTTCTTCCGCAAGGGCAACCTGATCGCGCTGCGCGAAATTGCATTGCGCCGCACCGCCGAGCATGTGGAAGACGACGTGCGCGGTTGGCGTGTCGAGCAATCGGGCGCGGCCGGCAACGGCGAGGGCGGCGCGCTGCAGGCCTGGAACACCTCGGGCGCGATCCTCGCGTGCGTCGGCCCGCACGAGGGCGCCGCCCAAACGGTGCGCACCGCGGCGCGGCTGGCGGGCCAGCTCAACGTTCGCTGGCATGCAGCCTATGTCGAGACACCGCGGCTGCAACGGCTTGCCGCGCAGGAGCGCGACCGCATCCTCGCGGTGCTCAAGCTCGCGGAGGAACTGGGCGCCGCCACCGCGGTGCTCACGGGTTCCGACGTGGCCGAGCAGTTGGCCGAAGAGGCGCGGCGGCTCAACTGCGCGACGCTGGTGCTGGGACGCTCGGTGCCCTGGGAGGAATGGCGCCGCTGGTGGCCCGCCACGCCGACGCCGCTGTCGCGGGCGCTGGCGCAACGCGCGCCCGCGCTCGACATCCTGGAAGTGGGCCATGCCGACAGTTCGCGGCGCCTCGCGCGCGCAGCCATTAATGGCATGCGTGCCGACGAGGGCGATCACGAGAAGGCGCCCGTTCATTGGCCGGGCTACGCGTGGGCGACGGCCATCAGCGTTGCGCTCACGCTGGTGTGCGCGCCCCTGGCCCATGTGCTGGAGCTGTCCAACATCGTGATGCTTTTCATGTTGGGCGTGGTCGGCGTGGCCATGCGCTTCGGCCGCGGACCTTCGGCGCTCGCCGCTTTGCTCAACGTGGCGGCGTTCGACTATTTCTTCGTGCCGCCGCGCCTGTCGTTCGCGGTGAGCGACGTGCAGTACGTGCTGACCTTTGCGATCATGCTGGGCGTGGGCCTGCTGGTGGGCCAGCTCATGGCGGGCCTGCGCTTTGCGGCCGGCGTGTCTACCAGCCGCGAGCGGCGGGCACGCTCGCTGTTCGAACTTACGCGCGAACTCTCGGCGGCGCTGGAGAGCACGCAGGTCGTCGCGCTGGGCGCAGCCGCGGTGCAGGGCCACTTTGGCGGCCATGCGCTGGTGCTGGTCACCGACGCGGCCGACCAGCTCGTGCTGCCCGGGAGCCCGCCAGAGGGTTTCGATGCGCAGGTGGCTGACTGGGCCTTCCGCCATGGCCAGCCCGCCGGCCTTGCCACCGCCACGCTCGCAGCCCAGCCCTGGCATTACGTGCCGCTGCAGGCGCCCATGCGCGTGCGCGGCGTGCTCGCGCTCTCACCGTCGCAGCCGCGCTGGCTGCTGATTCCCGAGCAGGCGCAGCAACTCGACACGCTGGCCCGGCAGATCGCGATTGCGCTCGAGCGCGTGCACTATGTCGAGGTGGCACAACGGGCCGTGGTCGAGATGGAATCGGAGCGATTGCGCAACGCGCTGCTCGGCGCCATCTCGCACGACGTGCGCACGCCGCTCACCGCGTTGATCGCCCTGGCCGAATCGCTGCAGACCCTGCCGTCCGAGGCGCATGCCGAAGCGGCGCGCGCCATCGTCGCGCAAGCGCATGAACTGCACGCACTGGTCAACAACCTGCTCGACATGGCCCGGCTCGAAAGCGGCATTGCGGGCGGCGCGGTGAATCTGCGGCGCGACTGGCAATCGGTCGAGGAAGTGGTGGGCTCGGCCATACGCGCGGCGCGCACCTCGCTGGGCAACACCATCGTGCAAACCGCGCTCGACGCGGATCTTCCGCTGGTCGAATTCGATGCGGTGCTGATCGAGCGCGTGCTGGTCAACCTGCTGGAGAACGCCGCCAAGTACGGCGCGCCGCCGATCGTCGTCGGCGCACGGGCCGAGCGCGGCACGCTGGTGCTCACGGTGCGCGACCATGGCCCCGGCCTGCCCGCTGCGCTGCTCGGCCGCGAGCAGAAGCTGTTCGACAAGTTCACCCGCGGCGAGACCGAATCGGCCACACCGGGCGTGGGGCTCGGCCTTGCCATCTGCCGCGCCGTGGTGAGCGCACATGGCGGCGAGATTGCGGCAGCCAATGCAGAGGGCGGCGGTGCAGAATTCACTGTCACATTGCCGCGCCGCGAGCCGCCGGAACCGGCCGAAGCACAACTCTGAAACCATGCCATCCCCCACCGCCATCGTGATCGAGGACGAGCCGCAGATTCGCCGTTTTGTGCGTGGCGCACTCGAAGCCGAGGGCTGGCTGGTGCATGAGGCCGGTACGCTGCGCGATGGGTTGGCTGCGGCCGGCACGCGGCAGCCCGACCTGCTGGTGCTCGACCTCGGCCTGCCCGACGGCGACGGTGTGTCGCTGATCCGCGATGTGCGGGGGTGGTCGGCCGTGCCCATCATCGTGCTTTCGGCGCGCAGCGACGAAGCCGACAAGATCGCCGCGCTCGATGCGGGCGCCGACGACTACCTGACCAAGCCCTTTGGCACCGGCGAGCTGCTGGCGCGCGTGCGCGCCAACCTGCGCCGCCCGCGCGCGGCCGGCGGCGGCGACGAACCTGCGGATCCGCTGTTCCGTTTCGGCGAAGTCGAACTCGACCGCGCCGCGCGCATCGTTCGCCGCGCCGGCGCCGAGGTGCACCTGACGCCGACCGAGTACCGGCTGCTGTCAGTGTTGGTTGCCAACGCCGGCCGCGTGCTCACGCAGCGACAGCTGCTGCGCGAGGTGTGGGGTCCGTCGCACACGGACCAGAGCCACTATTTGCGCATCTACATGGGGCATTTGAGGCAGAAGCTGGAAGCGGATCCGGCGCAGCCGCGGTATTTGCTGACGGAGACTGCGGTGGGGTATCGGTTGGTGGTTTAGGTTTTTGAGGGCGCGCCTCATCGTGGGCACAGAGCCCTCACCCCAGCCCTCTCCCAGAGTGAGAGGGAGCAATACCCGATGCCTCACCGCTCCGTCTTGTTCCCTCTCACTCTGGGAGAGGGTTAGGGTGAGGGCAGCGGCATCTACGCCGCCACCCACCCGAAAGCAATCAGCCCCCCACACCTTTGTTCGGATTCAACAAGAACTTCTCCCCCGTCGCCTGCTTCCCATACACCCCAATCGCATCCAGCTGCAGCGCCTCGAACAACGAAACCTCTCGCGTGTAGTGGCTCGCAAACGTGGTCTTCAATTCAGCCACGACCCGCGCCCGCAAACGCTGTGCACCTTCGTCCCCGAGCTTCTGCAGGAACGGAAACAGCAGCCACCCGCCCATGCCCCACGCCATGCCGAAGTTGCGCACGAACTCCGTCGGCGAGCGGTCGAGACCGCCGTAGATGTACACCTGCTTGTGCGTGGTCGAGCCGTAGCGGCTGTATTCCTTGGCGGTGCGGTTCAGCGCGGCTTCCATGCAGCCGAGAATCTGGCCCGCGAGCTTGCCGCCGCCCGTGGCGTCGAAGGCCAGCGTGGCGCCCGTCTCGACCAGGGCCTGCGTCAGGTCTTCGAGAAACGTGGGAGAGCTGGTGCTGCACACATGCTTCGCGCCGATGCCGCGCAGCAGCGCCTCCTGCTCCGGCTTGCGCACGATGTTGACCAGGTCGATGCCGTCCTTCTGGCAGATCTTGTTGAGCATCTGGCCCAGGTTGGAGGCGGCGGCCGTGTGCACCAGCGCCTTGTGGCCTTCACGCCGCATGGTCTCGACCATGCCCAGCGACGTGAGCGGGTTGACGAAGCAGGATGCGCCTTCGGCCGGCGCCGTGCCCGCGGGCAGCTCCAGGCACTGGGCCGCTGCCACCGCGCGGTACTGCGAGTACATCGCGCCGCCGATCGCGGCCACCGTTTTTCCGAGCAGCGCCTGCGCGGCTGGCGACGAGCCCGCCTTCACCACCACTCCCGCACCTTCATTGCCAACCGGCAGCGACTGATCCAGCCGTCCGGCCATCGCGGGCATGCCGCGCTCGGGCACCGTGGCCGTCACAACCGGCCGATCGGATGTGCCGGAAACCTTGGCGGTGCTCATGTCAGCCGCGCCGAACAGCAGCCCCAGGTCCGACGGATTCATCGGCGATGCCTCGACGCGGATCACCACTTCATGCGCCTGCGGTTCGGGCACCGGTTCGTCGTGCAGCGAGAGTTCGAGTTCGCCGTTCGCGCGGATGAGGGAGCGGAGTTGGAGTGCCATGGATGAGCCCCTTGCGACCTTGAAAAAGGTCCGTTCGAAGGTGGCCCAGGGCCACGGGGCGGCCAGTATAGGAGCGGCGTGCGAAAGCTGCAGGCGCCTTCAGGACACCATGGGAATCACCGGCGCATGGGCCAGCGCACGGCGCATCTTCTCCGGATCGAGCCGGTCGATGTAGCGCGGAATATTGCGCCACAGCGTGTGATAGCCGTAGCCGCCGCGGAACATCTCCTGCCGTGCGCTGTCCTTGTCCCACCCCTGCACCGCCATGCGGTAGACCGCCGCGATCACGCCGGTGCGGTCGGCGCCGTGCATGCAGTGGATCAGCACCGGGCCCTGCTTCTCGGCTTCGCGTATCGCCATCAGCGCGCGCAGCACCTTGGCGTCATCGATCGACCAGGTGTTGATCGGCACGCGCACCAGGCGAATGTCGTGGCCCGCGAACACCTTCTTGTCGTCGTTGAAGGAACGCAGGCTCACGATGGTGCGGATGCCGAGCGACTTGAGCGCCGGCACGTTCGCGATGCGCGGCTGCGCGCTGCGGTACAGCGTGGGCGTGATGCGGTGCAGATTCTCGACCTGCAGTTCGTCCAGCGGGTCTGCCCAGTGCGAGGGGCGTGGAGTGGTTGTCATGAGGTCGAGCGGGGCCAGTGCCGCCGCAACAGTATGAGCAGGGCGACGGCAAGGCCGCCCCAGTAGTCGACCGGTGCGCCCCAGATCCAGTGTTTGTGCCAGAAGGCATCCACCGCATTGAACCGTGGCCAGCCGAAGGCCGGGTTGATGATGAACCACAAAAAGTCTTCGCAGACCCAGAACACGATCAGGCCTGCCACCGCCAAACCCAGGTCGCGCAGCGTCCATCGGCCGTTGAAGGCCAGCGGCGCAAGGAACACCAGCACCATGAAGGTGAACACCCAGGCGTGGTAGCCGGTCATGGCGCGCCCGCCCCAGAAGAGGTCGAGCCAGATGCTGTTTTCGATGCGCCAGGTGGGCAGTGACGTGGCCCAGCCGGCGCCGCCTTCGATCTGGATCTCGGCGTTGGCAAAGAAGAAGGCCATCACCACCACCCAGGCCAGGTAGCCGAGCGTGCGGGCCACGCTGGTCTTCTCGGCGGTGCCGTTCATTCCTTGTCGCCCAGCACGTGGCGCAGCACCGCGGCCGCGGCGCGCGGCTTGCCCAGTGCGCGGCTGCGCCGGGCCATGTCGGCCAGCTTGGCGGGGTCGGCCATCAGGCGCGCCACCTTGTAGTCGAGGCCGATGGTGTCGTAGGCGAGCCAGGCCGCGCCTTCTTCCATCAGGAAGCCGGCGTTGTGCTCTTCCTGGCCCGGAATCGGCGAGATCAGCAGCATCGGCTTGCCGAGCGCCACGCATTCCGACACCGTGAGTCCGCCGGGCTTGGTGACCACCAGGTCGGCCGCGGCCATCAGCTTGTGCATCTCGTTGGTGAAGCCGATGGCCACCACGCGGCCCGGGTGGCGCGCGGCGAGGGCCTGGAGCTTCTGGTGCGTCTCCGCATTGCGGCCGGCCACGGCAATCACCTGCAGGCCGCTGTCGCCGCCGAGCAGGAGCACGCGCTCGACCATGCTCGCGAGGTCGCCGACGCCCGCGCCTCCAGATGCCATCAGCAGCACGGGGCGCGAAGGATCGAGGCCGAGCTCCGTGGCGCAGGCATCGTGGGATAGCGCAGGCACATCGGGGTCCGAGAAAGCCGGCATCACCGGGATGCCCGTCACGTGGATGCGTTCCGGGGGAACGCCGCGCGCGCGCAGACGGAAGGCCACTTCGTCCGTCGCGGCCAGGTAGCCTGCCATGCCTGGCACGACCCACATGTTGTGCAGGTCGTAATCGGTGATCTGCAGCCACACCGGATAGTCGATGCGGCCGCCATTGCGCTCGCGCATCAGCAGCTCGGCCGGCAGAAAGTGCGTGCAGACCACCGCGTCGGGCTTCTCGCGGCGAATTTCGCGCAACAGGGCGCCGGTGCTCAGCCGCTCGATGCCGCGGCGCAGGCGCTGCGAAGGCGCATGGTGCGGCGTGGCGTCGGCGCGCTGGTGCAGGTACGACCACAGCTCCGGCGCGCGGTTCACGAGCTGGATGTACCAGTCGGTGTAGACCTTGCGGAAACCGCCGGCCACGTGCGCCATGGCGTCCATGTGGACGGCCGTGTGCGGCGGGGCCGATTGCACGGCGGCTTCGAGGGCTTGCGCTGCGCGCACGTGGCCGTTGCCGGCGCTCACACTGAGGATCAGGATTTTGGTCATTCGGGTCCGGGCCGTCGGCGGGCCATTGGCGCGCATTATCCCCATGCAATGCGACACATTCCGGAGACAGCTGCAATGGACGAAAATGCCGCTGCGCACCGCTCCACCGGGCGTGACCTGCCCCCAACCGACCGCGCACCCGCATGACCGACGACGCCACCGCACCGATCCGCCTCAACAAACGCATGGCCGAGCTCGGCATCTGCTCGCGCCGCGAGGCCGACGACTGGATTGCCAACGGCTGGGTGAAGGTGAACGGCAAGCCGGCCGAAATGGGCGTGAAGGTCACGCCGTCCGACCGTATCGAGGTCGACAAGGCCGCCAAGGGCCAGCAGGCGAACCAGGTCACCATCCTGATCAACAAGCCCATGGGCTACGTGAGCGCGCAAGCCGAAGACGGCCATGAGCCGGCAGTCTCGCTGTTCACGCCGCAGAACCGCTGGGCGGACGACAACACACGCTTCTTCTTCAACCCCCAGCAACTGCGCGGCCTCGCGCCATGCGGCCGGCTCGACATCGATTCCATCGGCCTTCTCGTGATGACGCAGGACGGCCGCATCGCGCGCCAGCTGATCGGTGAAGACTCGGTGATGGAGAAAGAGTATCTGGTGCGCGTTGCGTATCACGGCCTGGGCCAGCCAGCGCCTACAGGGCAGCTGGTGCGGATGGACGACGACGATCCCGTCACCACCAATGTGCAAGCGGTCTTCCCGCCCGCGATGCTCGCCAGGCTGCGACACGGCCTCAGCCTGGATGGCCAGCCGCTCAAGCCGGCGCGGGTCGAATGGCAGAACCCCGAGCAGCTGCGCTTCGTGCTCACCGAGGGCAAGAAGCGCCAGATCCGCCGCATGTGCGAGCTGGTCGGGCTGAAAGTGGTGGGCCTGAAGCGCGTGCGCATCGGCAAGGTGATGCTCGGCAACCTGCCGCTCGGGCAGTGGCGCTACCTCGGTCCGCACGAGAAGTTCTGAGTTCTTGCCGATGCACGTGGTGCTGAGCCAGCGCGCGCTGAACCGGGCCACGCTGGCGCGGCAGATGCTGCTGGAGCGGCGCAAGGCGACGGTCACGCAGGCCATCGAGAAGCTGGCGGGGCTGCAGGCACAGGCGCCGAACCCGCCATATTTCGCCCTCTGGAGCCGGCTCGAAGGCTTTCGCCGCGAGCAATTGACCGAGGCCCTGAAGAAGCGCCGCATCGTGCGCATGTCGACGATGCGTGCGACCCTGCACCTGATGGCTGCATCGGATGCCCTGGCCTGGCGGCCGCTGCTCGAACCCGTGCATCAGCGCGGCCTCGCGGGTGAGCACGCGCGGGCTCTCGAAGGCATCGACCGTGCGGCTGTGGTGAAGGCGGGGCGGGCGTTGCTGCGCGAAAGCCCGCTCACCGGTTCCGAGCTCGGGCAGGCACTCGCGGCGCTCTGGAAAGACCGCCAGCCCGCCTCGCTCGCCGCACTCATCCGCAATAACGTGCCGCTGGTGCACCTGCCGCCTGCGGGCAGCTGGAACTCGCACCAGAGCGCACGGCTGCAGCCCATCGGACAGTGGCTCGGCGAATCCGCTGCCGAAGTTGCGGCGGCCACGCAGGACGACCTGCTGCTGCGCTACCTGGGGGCCTTCGGCCCCGCGACGCTCGCCGATGTCGGTGCGTGGTCGGGCCTCACGGGCTGGAAGGGCGTTGCCGAGCGCCTCCGGCCGCGGCTGCGCGTGTTTGCCGGCGAGCAGGGCCAGGAGCTGTTCGACCTGCCGCGCGCGCCGCGCCCCGGTCCCGACGCGCCCGCGCCGCCGCGTCTCGTCGCCGAATGGGACAACCTGCTGCTCTCGCATGCCGACCGCAGCCGCGTGATGAGCGAGGCGCATCGTGGCCGTGTGTTCACCGTCAACGGCATCGTGCGCGGCACGGTGCTGCTCGACGGTTTCGTCGCCGGCACCTGGAAGATCGAGCGGGCGAAGAACGCGGCCACGGTGGTGCTGGAGCCCTTCGCGCGGTGGTCCCAAGCCGACCGGCTCGGCGTGCAGCAAGAGGCCATGCGCCTGCTGGCCTTCGCCGCGGATGGCGAGGGCGAACGGCACGACGTCCGCATATCCTGACCCTTTTGCCTGCACGGCGCCTAAGCCCCGCCTAAGACTTCGTGTCTACGCTGCGCCACGGCGCAGGGCCACTACCGATCATCCCGATTGCGTGCTACCTTGCGGCCCAAGGAGTCGACGCGATGCGTGTGCTGCTGGTGGAAGATGACGAGATGATCGGGCGCAGCCTCAAGCAGGCGCTCGAAGGCGCGGGCTGGTCGGCCGACTGGGTGCGCGACGGCGAGCTGGCGCAAAGCGCGCTCGCCGATGGCGACTACACCTGCATGCTGCTCGACCTGGGCTTGCCGCGGCAAGACGGCACCGAGGTGCTGCGCCGCGCGCGCGAACGCGGCGATGCCACGCCGGTGCTGGTGCTCACCGCGCGCGACGGACTCGACGATCGCATCCACAGCCTCGACTTGGGCGCCGACGACTACCTGCGCAAGCCCTTCGAATTTCGCGAGCTGCTTGCGCGAATGCGGGCCGTGGTGCGCCGGCGCGACGGTGCCGCGCATTCGCTGATTGGCGGCAGCACGCTGCAGCTGGACCTGACCACGCGCGAGGTAGTGACCGGCGGCGCGCGCGAGGCGCTCACGGCGCGCGAGTTTGCATTGCTGCACGCCCTGCTCGAGCGGCCCGGCGCCATCCTCTCGCGCGAGCAACTCGAGAACCGCATCTATGGCTGGGGCGAGGAAGTGACCAGCAACGCCATCGACGTGCTGATCCACGGCATGCGCCGCAAGCTCGGCGCGGAATCGATTCGAAACGTGCGCGGACTGGGATGGCGCGTGGCAGCATGACGGCTTCGGGCGGCGGCCGCTGGTGGCGCCCGCGCTCGCTGCGCACGCAGCTGCTGTTCTGGCTGGTCACGCTGCACCTGGTCGCAGCGGCGATCACGGCATGGTTCACTTTCGTGGCCTATGGCGATCTGGTCCACAACGCCCTCGACGAGCAGATGCGTCTAGTGGCCGATTCCTATGCCGGCGGCGATCCGCCCCGCACGCCGCGCCCGCTCGACGCCGATGCCGCCTTGCTGCGCGGCGCCTTCGTGGTCCAGCTATGGAGCGCCGACGGCCGCACGCTGCGCGCGAGTTCCTGGCCGCCGCTGGCCGCCGTGCCGCTGCATCCGGAGCCGGGTTTCAGCGATGCGAGCACCGGCGTGCACCCGCATTCGCGCTGGCGCGTGTTCACTGCGGAACCTGGCCCGCGCGCCGACCAGCCGCGCGTGCAGGTCTTGCAGAACGAGGACTACCGCCGGCGCCGCACATTGCGCCGCGCACTGCTCGAAGGCCTGCCCATCGCGCTGCTGCTGCCTCTGGCGTTGTTGATTCTGTGGCTCATCGTGTCGGCGGCATCGCGCTCGCTCCGGGTCGTCGCGCGCGACGTGGCCTCGCAGGACGAGCGCAGCCCCACCGATCTTTCATTGGCGCGGGTGCCCGACGAGATCGCGCCGCTGGTCCACGCGTTCAACCACCTGCTCTCGCGCGTGCGCAATGCTTTCGCCACCCAGCGCCGCTTCGTGCAGGACGCGGCGCACGAGCTGCGCACGCCCATGGCTGCCATCGGCCTGCAGATCGAGAACCTGCGCGCGCACGTGCCCGCGGGCGAAGCCACCGAGCGCTTCAACCAGCTCGAGGCCGGCGTCACGCGGGCGCAGCACCTGATCGAGCAACTGCTGAGCCTCTCGCGCCAGGATGCACCGAGCCGCGCCACGCCGCGCGAGCCGGTCGACATCGAAACGCTGTTGCGCGAGAGCGTGAGCCAGCTGATGGTGCTGGCCGACGCGCGCCACGTCGACATCGGCTTCGAAGGCCGCATTGCGCCGGTGGTGCTGGCGCCGCCAGCCGAGCTGCGCAGCGTGTTCGACAACCTCATCGACAACGCGCTGCGCTATGCGCCCGAAGGCGGCGTGGTCGACGTGCGGCTGCACGAGGTCGAGGGCCATGCGATGGTCGACGTGCTCGACAACGGACCCGGAATTCCGGCCTCATCGATAAGCCGCGTGTTCGACCGCTTTTTTCGCGTGCCCGGCGCTCCGGTGGGCGGCAGCGGGCTGGGGCTTGCCATTGCGCGCACGGCTGCCGAACGGCATGGCTTGCGCATCGAGCTGCGCAACCGGAGTGAAGAGGATGGAGGCGGGCCGGGGCTGATGGCGCGGGTGCACCTGCCTTCGCCCGGCGCGCCGCTCATGCCGCTCTAATTTATTGCTCATGGAGCGCTCAGTCCGGCTGCCTAGAGTGCGTTCAGGCCCTGCCACGCGCAGTTCGCGCGACGGCACGAGGCCGAACGACCACCGACATTCAGGAGCACACACCATGCGCACTTCCTTCAAGCTTCTTGCCCTTGGTTCCTTTGCCGCATTCGCGGCGCTCGGCGCCGTCCATGCGTCGGCCGAAACGATGGACGGTTCGGACTACCACCCGTTGCAGATGAATTCGCCCGAAAACCCCGAGGTGCAAGCGGGCGCGATGGCCGCCGCACGGCCCAGCGGCACCGAGTCCATCGGCCAGTCGACCAGCGCGCCGGCCATGAACTCGACCATTCCGGTGTCCGATGTGCAGGCCGGCGCCTATGCGGCATCGCACGCCACGGGGACCGAATCGATCGGGCAATCGACCTCGCTGCCTCTCGTGCAGTCGGCCAGCGGCAGCTGATCGGAGTTCGGCGAGTTCAGTCGTCGTTGCTGTTGCTGAGCAGCAAGCGGTAGATCACCGCGCCGATGATCGCGCCGGCGATGGGCGCGGCCCAGAAGAGCCAAAGTTCCGACATGGCATAAGACGGGCCGAACAGCGCCGGCCCGGTGCTGCGCGCCGGGTTGACCGAAGTGTTGGTCACCGGAATCGAGACCAGGTGGATCAACGTGAGGCACAGGCCGATCGCGAGGCCCGCGAAGCCGCCGGCCGCGCGCCGGGCGGTCGAGCCGAGGATCACGATCAGGAACACCGCGGTCATCACCGCCTCGCACACCAGCGCGGCGGTCATGCCGTACTTGCCGGGCGAGTGTTCGCCATAGCCGTTGGTGGCAAAGCCGCCGATGTCGGCGCCGGGCTTGCCGGTGGCGATCAGGAAGAGCACGCCGGCCGCGGCAATGGCGCCCAGCACCTGCGCAACGATGTAACCCGCGAGCTGCGAGGCCTTGAAGCGCCCCGCGGCCGCAAGGCCGATCGATACGGCCGGATTGAAGTGGCCGCCCGAGATGGGCCCGAGCGCATAGGCTCCCGTCACCACCGTGAGGCCGAATGCCAGGGATACCCCCAGGAAGCCGATTCCCAGGCTCCCTGGAAAGACCGCCGCGAGCACGGCGCTTCCGCAGCCGCCCAGCGTGAGCCAGAAAGTGCCTATGAACTCGGCCGCCCACTTCTTGTAAATGCTGTGTTCCATGCTGTTCCACCCTTGAATTGAGAAAAGCGCCAAGGCCTCCCCGGCCATAGCGCGGGCGGATTCTAGGAACGGAACACGCATGCGCCACGCAGGTTGTGGCGGCGAACGGAACCTGTTCACATATCGGCGGGCTTTTGCTTTCCAAGCCGGCAATGCGAGGAGCCAAGAGGCCTCGTCAGAGGGTGACGACGATCTTGCCGAACGCACCGCGCGCAAGGTGGTCGAGCGCTTCAGGCAGCGCTTCGAATGCGTAGCGCGCCGCGATCACGGGCTTGAGCGCATTGGCGTCGATGGCGCGCACCAGGTCTTCGAGCGCACGCCGATGGCCCACGCCGATGCCCTGCACCGTGACGCGGCCGAGCACCATCGCATAGAAGGACGCACTCAGCGTCTCGCCGCCGAGCATGCCGATGATCGACACGCGGCCGCCTTGCGCCGTGGCCTGTAGCGAACGATCCAGATTCGGCCCGCTCGCGAGTTCGAGCACGTGGTCGGCGCCGCGGCCTCCGGTGAGCCGGCGCACTTCAGCCGGCCAGTCGCCATTTCGCATCAGCACGTGGCTGGCGCCAAGCGCAAGGGTTTGCGCGCGCTTGTCTTCGCTGCCAGAAATGACGATGGCGCGCGCGCCATGCAACCGCGCCAGTTGCAGGCCGAACAGCGCCACGCCGCCGGTGCCGTGGATCAGCACGGTCTGTCCAGGCCGCAGCGCGCCGGTTTCGGCCAGCGCAAACCACGCGGTGAGGCCGGCGCACGGAAGCGTGCTCGCTTCGGCGAAGTCCAGCGTAGCCGGTGCCGCCACGGCCCAGGCCGCATCGAGCAGCACGTGCGAGGCCAGCATGCCCGGGCCGGGCCCGCCCGCCAGCACGGCCCCGGTTGGCCACTGTCCGTCGATCCAGCCGCCCCAGAAAGTGTTGACTACACGGTCGCCAGTGGCGAAGCGCTGCACGCCGGGACCCACCGCCGCCACGGTGCCGGCCATGTCGGAGCCCGGCGTGAAGGGCAAGTCGAACGCCATGCCCATGCCGTCGCGGACCATCAGCAAGTCGCGGTAGTTGAGCGACACCGCGCCCACCCGCACGAGGATCTGTCCCGGACCGGGCGCGGGGAGCGGCTGTTCGACCTGTTCGAGGTGCTCGCGGCCGAAGGAAAAAAGTTGCCAGCGGCGAAGCGTTCGAGGTTCCTGCATGAAAAAGACTCCTTCGAGGAAAACAAGGGAGCCTTCATGCTATTGGTGACGAGTTCTATCCAGTGGTGGATAATTTTCAACTTGATGGCGCCTGAAAATATCCAATGAGCCAACGTCTACAAGGCATCGAAGAGTTCGTCGCGGCCGCCGAAGCCGGCAGCTTTGCGCTTGCCGCGCAGCGGCTGCACGTCACGCGATCGGCGGTGGCCAAGAGCATTGCGCGGCTCGAGGCGCGGCTGGGCACGCGGCTTTTCTTGCGCACTACCCGCAGCCAGAGCCTCACGGAGGAAGGCCACGGCTACTACGAGCGCTGCCGGCGCGCGCTGGCCGAGCTCGATGCGGCCGAAGCCATGACCGACGCCGCACGCAGCACCGCCGCCGGGCTGGTGCGCCTCAGCATGCCGGCGATGCTCGGGCGGCTGAAGGTAGGGCCGCTGCTGCTCGCGCTGGCGCGCCGGCACCCCGGGCTTTCGCTGGAGCTTTCTTTCAACGACCGGCGCGTGGACCTGGCCGAAGAGGGCCTCGACCTCGCCATTCGAAGCGGCGAGCTGCCCGACACCGCCGACTTGGTGGCGCGGCCGGTCGGCACGCAATGGATGGTGCTGTGCGCCGCCCCTGCGTACCTGGCGAAGCACGGGCGCCCCGCCGACGTCGCCGAGCTCGCCGCTTCGGCGCACGAGGCGGTGCTCTATGCCCGCGACGGGCAGGTCTCATCCTGGCGCTTCCACGACGCCGAGGGACGACTTGTCGAGGTGGTGCCGCCTTCGCGTCTGCGCTGCGACAGTGCCGAGGTGCTGCTCGAAGCCGCTGTCGGCGGCATGGGCCTGGCGCGCCTGCCCGCCTGGCTCGCGGCCGATGCGATGGCCACCGGCACGCTGGTGCGCGTGTTCGACGAGCCGCGCCCCTTCGGCTTCGAACTCAACGTCATCCGCTCCCGGAGCCGCTACCTGCCCCACAAGACGCGGGTGGTGGTCGACTGGCTGGCCGAGCACCTGCCGCCGCTGCTGGCGGCGCGCTGAACAGAGTTTTGCCCGCTATCCTGCGGGCTCGGCCTTTCCAATAAAACCATCTGCAGGAGAAGAACGCATGCGCCCCTTCATTGCCACCAGGAATGCCGCGGCCTTTTTTGCCGCATGCGCGGGCGCCATGGCGTTTTTCTTTTCCGCGGGCGCGGCGGCACAGGGCACCGTGAATGCGCTCTGCAGCACCGACGCCGGCTGGTGCGAGGCGGCCGCGGCGGCCTTCACGCGGGAAACAGGCATCAAGGTGCAGCAGGCGCACAAGGGCACAGGGGAGATCGGTGCCCAACTGCGCGCCGAGGCCGCCAATCCCAAGACCGACATCTGGTGGGGCGGCACCGGAGACCCGTTCCTTCAGGCCGCCGAGCAGGGCCTGCTGGAGCCCTACCGCCCGGCCTACATCAACGACCTGCACGACTGGGCGGTGCGCCAGTACGCCATGTCGCAGAACATGGTGGGCGGCTTCTACACCAGTGCCATCGGCTTCGGCTTCAACACCGACGTGCTCAAGAAAAAGAAGCTGCCCGAGCCCAAGTGCTGGGCCGACCTGGTCAAGCCCGAGTACCGGGGCGAGATCGAGATCTCGCACCCCGCCACCAGCGGCACCGCCTACACCATCATTGCCGGGCTGGTGCAGCAGATGGGCGAGGAGGCGGCCTTCGACTATTTGAAGAAGCTGCACCGCAACGTGACCAGCTACACCCGCAGCGGCCAGGCGCAGGCGCCCAACGTGGCCAAGGGCGAGGTGGCGATCGGCGTGAGCTTCATCTTCGGCTTCGAGCGCTGGCGGTACGACAAATTTCCGGTGAAGACGGCCGCGCCGTGCGAAGGCACCGGTTACGAGGTGGGCGGCATCGCGCTGGTCAAGGGTGCGCGCAACAAGGAGAATGCCAAACGCTACTACGACTGGCTCATGAGCCCGGCCGGCCAGGCCATCGGCGGGCAGGCGGGCAGCCTGCAGTCGCCGGCCAACAAGACCTTCAAGCCCGACCCGCGCATTCCGTCGATGAACGACGTGAAGCTCATCAAGTACGACTTCGAGAAATACGGCAAGGCCGCCGAGCGCAAGCGGCTGATCGACCGCTGGACCCGCGAAGTCGAATCGCAACCGAGATAGCGCACTTTCGGCGGCTATTGTTTTTTGCGCCGCAAGCCCCAACTCGCAGAGTTGATAAGCCAGACGAGCCTCAGGCGGCCGCCCGGCTTAGAATTTTTCCGTTCGATATTTCTTCTTTCCCATGGCTGATTCCTCCAACACGAAACTCCCTTTCCAGGCTGAAGTCGCGCAACTGCTGCACCTCGTCACGCATGCGCTGTATTCCAACAAGGAAATCTTCCTGCGCGAGCTGATCTCGAACGCTTCGGACGCCTGCGACAAGCTGCGCTTCGAGGCCATCGACCACCCCGCGCTGTACGAAGACCAACCCAACCTGGACGTGCGCCTTTCCTTCGACAAGGCTGCGCGCACCATCACCATCACCGACAAGGGCATCGGCCTGTCGCGCCAGGAAGCCATCGACCACCTCGGCACCATCGCAAAAAGTGGTACCAAGGACTTCATGAGCAAGCTCAGCGGCGACCAGAAAGCCGACGCGCAGCTCATCGGCCAGTTTGGCGTGGGCTTCTACTCCGGCTTCATCGTGGCCGACAAGATCACGGTCGAATCGCGCCGCGCGGGCCTATCGCCGGAGCAGGGCGTGCGATGGGTGAGCGGCGGTGCCGGCGACTTCGAAGTGGCCGACATCACGCGCGCCGAGCGCGGCACCAGCATCACGCTGCACCTGCGCGACGACGCCGACGAATACCTCAACGCCTGGAAGCTCAAGCAGATCGTCGGCAAGTATTCCGACCACATTTCGCTGCCCATCCTCATGGAAAAAGAGGAGTGGAAGGAAGGCGAGAACGACCAGCCCGGCGACATGGTCAAGACCGGCGAATGGGAAACGGTCAACAAGGCCAACGCCCTGTGGAGCCGCAACAAGAAAGACATCACGCCCGAGCAGTACGAAGAGTTCTACAAGACCATCAGCCACGACTACGAGGCGCCGCTCGCCTGGAGCCACAACCGCGTGGAAGGCAGCACCGAGTACACGCAGCTGCTCTACATCCCCTCGAAGGCCCCGTTCGACCTGTGGAACCGTGAGAAGAGCGCGGGCGTCAAGCTCTACGTCAAGCGCGTCTTCATCATGGACGACGCCGAAGCCCTGCTGCCGAGCTACCTGCGCTTCGTGAAGGGCGTGATCGACTCCTCCGACCTGCCGCTCAACGTGAGCCGCGAGCTGCTGCAAGAAAGCCGCGACGTCAAGGCCATCCGCGAGGGCAGCACCAAGCGCGTGCTCTCCATGCTCGAAGATCTGGCGAAGAAGCAGAAGACCGCGCCCGAAAGCGCCGAAGGCAAGATCGACGTCGGCTCCGGGGAATCGGTGCCCGCGCCCGATCCGACCGAGATTGCGGCCGACGTCACCGACGTGGTCGACAAGAAAGCCATGCCGGCTGCCGAAGCGGCGGCCGAGTACGCCGACGAATCGGGCAAGTACGCCAAGTTCTACGCCGAGTTTGGCGCCGTGCTGAAGGAAGGCTTGGGCGAAGACTTCACCAATCGCGACCGCATCGCCAAGCTGCTGCGCTTTGCCTCCACCACGAGCGATACGGTGAGCGTGAGCTTTGCCGACTACAAGGCGCGCATGAAGGAAGGCCAGGACGCGATCTACTACATCACGGCCGACACGCTCGCCGCGGCCAAGAACAGTCCGCAGCTCGAGGTCTTCAAGAAGAAGGGCATCGAGGTGCTGCTCATGACCGACCGGGTCGACGAGTGGGCGCTCAACTACCTCACCGAGTTCGACGGCACCCCGCTGCAAAGCGTGGCCAAGGGTGCGGTCGATCTCGGCAAGCTTCAGGACGAGGCCGAGAAGAAGGCCGCCGAAGAGGCCGCCGAATCGTTCAAGCCGCTGCTCGAAAAACTCAAGGAAGCCCTCAAGGACAAGGCCGAGGACGTGCGCGTGACCACGCGCCTGGTCGATTCGCCCGCCTGCCTGGTGGTGCAGGACGGCGGCATGAGCACGCAGCTCGCGCGCATGCTCAAGCAGGCCGGCCAGCCCGCGCCCGACCTCAAGCCGGTGCTCGAAGTGAACGCCGAGCACGCGCTGGTGAAGAAGCTCGAAGGCTCGGCGCATTTCGACGACCTTGCCAACATCCTGTTCGATCAGGCGCTGTTGGCCGAAGGCGGCCTGCCGGCCGACCCCGCGGCCTACGTGAGGCGCGTGAACGCGCTGCTGGTGTGAATCCCCGGCCGCGCACCAGTCGGGCGACGGCCGCCGCCGTGGCGGTGCCGCTGTTGTTCCTGGTGGGCGGCTGTTCGCACTATCACATTGGCATTCCGCTGGTGCCCGGGCTCTCGCTCGGACTGGGCGCGACCAAGGACGGCAATTTTTCCGTCGGGCTCAACACGGGCTGGGGCCCGCTCGGCGCGGGCGTGGCGGTCAATAACGGCGGCGTGGTGGCGGGCTCGGTCGGCGTGGGTGTGGGCGTCGGTGTTGGACCCATCGGCACCGGCGTCGGCGTGGGCAAGAGCGTGGTGCTGCACGACCCCAATGCAGGGAAAGCCGGGTACGCGCCCCCGGGCGGCGCCGCGCCAGTCACCACGGCGGCGATCGGGGTTACGGTCCCGGTATCCGGAACGTCAGGCATTACCGGTATGGCCCCCGTCGCGACGATTCCGCCCGGCAGCCTCGGCACGCCGGCCAATCCTGTCGCGCCTTGATGGCCGCGCCTTCCACCACCGCGCCTCTCGCTCAGGCGTAGAGCGGCTCCTCGGCCATCTGCTCGCACTGCTCCTGCAGCACGAGGATCTGGCCCTTCCAGTAGTCGCTGGAGCCGAACCATGGAAAGTTGATCGGAAAGATCGGGTCTTCCCAGCGCCGGGCCAGCCAGGCGCTGTAGTGAATGAGGCGCAGTGTGCGCAGCGGCTCGATCAGCGCGAGTTCGCGGCGGTCGAATTCGCGGAACTGCTCGTAGCCGTCGAGCAGCCCCGAGAGTTGCGCGGTGCGCTGCGCGCGTTCGCCCGAGAGCAACATCCACAGGTCTTGCACCGCAAAGCCGGTGCGAGCGTCGTCGAGGTCGACGAAGTGAGGGCCGCCGCCCGGACGGTCGGTGGGCGTCCACAGGATGTTGCCGGGGTGCACGTCGCCGTGCAGCCGCAGCTTGCGCGGCTGGAAGCCGGAGGACGCAGGGGAGTCCACCGCCAGCGCGGTGGCGGCAATCATGTCCAGCGCCTCGTTGCAGGCCTTTTCCCAATCGCGCTGCACGTCGAGCGGCACCTTGTCGTGGCCCAGCAGCCAATCGCGCGAGGCGATGCCGAAGGTCTGCAGGTCCAACGCGGGCCGGGCCTCGAAAGGCTTGGCGCCGCCCACCGTGTGGATGCGCGCGAGAAAGCGGCCGACCCATTCGAGCACTTCGAAATCGTCGAGCTCCGGCGCGCGGCCGCCGCGATACGGGCTCACGCTGAAGGCGAAGCCGCCGTGGTGGTGCAGGGTGGTGCCGTCGAAGGCCAGTGGCGCCACGGCAGGCACTTCGGCTGCTGCGAGTTCGAGCGAGAAGCCGTGCTCTTCGAGGATCTCGGCCTCGCTCCAGCGCTCGGGCCGGTAGAACTTGATCACCACGGCCGGATGCGGATCCGGGTCCTCCAGGAACACCTGGTAGACCCGGTTCTCATAGGAGTTGAGGCCCGTGAGCCGGCCATCGCCGTGCAGGCCGAGCGTCGCGAGCGCGTCGAGCACCACGTCGGGCGTGAGGCTCTCGTAAGGATGTGTGTTGGCAGGCGCCGCGGGGGAAGGGGTCATGCAGCCATTGTCGCTACATGGGCCCTCCCGGCGTCACAGCCCGCCGGGTTGTTTGTAAAGCGAAAGAATATGTCCGGTGCGCGGGTCGCCTTTGCCGGCCAGCACCTGCGCATACGCTGTCTGCACCGCCTCGCCGCCATGGTGGTGTTCGGGGCGCAGCCAGGGGTTCTTCGCGTGGGTCACCGCGGCAAGGAAGTCGTGCCAGGCGGCCACCATGCGGCGGCCGAATTCGTCGGCGCCCCATTCGGCGGTGCGCTTCTTGATCTGCGCCGGCGCAAAGAACAGCGTTGCGCGCGGGCCATTCAGCTCCTTGCCCGCGCCCTTGGACGCGAGCTGCTCGACGTGCGTGCCGCCGATCGAGCAGCTGTACTTCAGGTTCGCGAAGCGCGTGTGAATGGCATTGCGGAGCTCGCCGTTGCCGGCGAAATCCACGTACACGGCGGGCGTGTCGGCCGCGATGGTGTCGAGCGCGTCGTAGGTCACCACCCGGCCGTAGCAGCCCAGGCTTTCGCAGAAGGCCACGTTGGCGGGCGAGGTCAGGCCGATCACCTCGATGCCTTTGCGCTGATGCAGCTGGAAGGCCGTACCGTAGGCCGTCTTGCTCGACGCGCTCGACAGCAGCATGGTGCTGGCGCCGAAGAAGTCGTTGTCGGCCATGAAGTCGTCGATCAGCCACGAGGTGATGAACAGCGGCCGCAACAGCGCCTGCAGGTCTTCGGTGTCCGGTGTGTACAGCGGATCGGCGTTGCAGCGGAAATACTGGTTGTAGACCGCGGGCAGCGCCGCGCGGTGCGCGGCAGCATCGGTGAGGCGCGCGGACGAGAGACGGTCCGGGCTCAGCACCGCGGTCGACGACATCGGCCAGTAGCCATAGAGCCGCTCGCCCACCGCCACCCCCGGGTGCAGCGACTGCACCACGCTGCCGAAGCCCCACGCCGGGATGTTGCCCCAGCCTTCTTCACCGGTGGGGAAGAACTGCCAATAGCTCATGGCATCGCCAAAGGCCGCGTAGGTGATGTTGTTGGAGGTGAGCGCAAAGCTGTCGATGCGAACGCGTACCTGGCCGTCGGCTAGCGGCTCGTCGGCGGCGGTGTGCAGGCGCGTGGTGGGGAGCTGGTCCTTGCGGATCAGGAGGCTGGTGGTGCTCATGGTGTTGTCTCGATCTCCACGGTGGGTGGGGCGGGTTGCGATGATGCGGCGTGCAGCCACATTAGCCAAGCTTGATGAAAGGCGCCATCGCGCGAGGCGATTCGGCGTCACCCGTGAGACACGACGGCGCGAATGAAAAAAGCGCCCCGGCTTGTGGCCGGGGCGCTTTTTTCTGTTCTCGCGCTAAGCGCGAGACGTTGGATCAGGCGATCGTCAGTTCGACGTCGATGTTGCCGCGCGTGGCGTTCGAATACGGGCACACCTGGTGGGCGGTGTCGACCAGCTTCTGCTTCTGGTCTGCGTCCAGGCCGGGCAGCGTGATCGCCAGCTGAACGGAAATGCCGTAGGCAGCGCCGCCGTTCGTCGGGCCGAGGGAAACCTTCGAGTCGATAGCCACGTCTTCAGGCACCTTGACGCCGATCTTCGGGCCGACGGCCTTCATTGCACCGATGAAGCAGGCGGCGTAGCCGACCGCAAACAGCTGCTCGGGGTTGGTGCCGGGCTTGCCCGAACCAGGCGAGCTCAGCTTGACGTCGATGGCGCCGTCGCTGGACTTGCCTGCGCCGTCACGGCCGCCGACGGTGTGGGCTTCAGCGGTGTAGAGAACCTTGTCGAGCTTGGTGGTCATGGTGATTCCTTTGATGATGATGGAGGGTGGGTGAGAAAGCTGCTTCTCTCTTTTTTCGATTGAAGCGGGGAGAAAACCGGGGAGTCCTGTCGTCAGGCCGCCTTCTTGATGCGGTCGCGCAGCGACTGGATCTGCTGGGTCAGCGAGATCAGCTCGGGCACCGAGCACTGCGCGGCGGCCATCAGGCATTCAGGCACGTTGGCGGCGCGGGTCTTGAGCTTGCGGCCTGCGGCAGTGAGCGTGATGTGCACGCGGCGCTCGTCGGCCGCGTCGCGCACCCTGGCCACGTAGCCGTTGGCTTCGAGACGCTTGAGCAGCGGCGTGAGCGTGCCGGAGTCGAGCGAGAGGCGTTCGCCGAGTGCGGAGACGGTGGTGCCGTCTTGCTCCCAGAGGGCGAGCATCACGAGGTATTGGGGGTAGGTGAGCTGCAGCTTTTCCAGGACCGGCTTGTAGAGGCGGGTCATGGCCAACGAGGCGGAGTAGACGGCGAAACAGAGCTGGTTGTCCAGCTTGAGCATTTCGTCTGAGGCATGTGGGGAACGCATGGGCTGAATTGTAGTGCACAATTCAATTGTGTGCAATGCAATATTTTTGGCTTGCTTTTGAGTGTTTGTTTTCCGAGGCCGGGATATCCGCCCGGCGGCGGACTCACTTTCTTTTGCTTCGCCAAAAGAAAGTAAGCAAAGAAAAGGCGACCCTACTGTCTGCGTCCCTTCGCTGCGCTACGGGCAACCTGCGGTGCTCGACTCCGGCGGGGGTCCGCAGAACTCGCTTCGCTCAAACAGCTGCGGCCCTGATCCCGCCTGCATCTGCGCTCCTCGGCGCATACAGAAGGGGTGGGAGCGGGCAGCCTTCGCTCTCGCTCGGCCCCGAGACCAACACAAGCAGCCAATACCAACCGCAGCAGGCGCTGCGCGCCTGCGGGGGCCTGGTGGCCGAGCGAAGCAAAGGCCCGTTCGGTTTCCAACCCCCTCTGTATGCGCCGAGGAGCGCAGGATTTCGCGGATCAGGGCTCGCAGCTGTTTGAGCGAAGCGAGTTCTGCGAGACCCCGCGAAACCCGAGCACCGCAGGTTGCCCGCAGCGAAGCGGAGGGACGCAGACAGTGGGGTCGCCTTTCTTTTGCCTACGTTTCTTTGGCGAAGCAAAGAAAAGTAGGTCGCCCGCCGGGGCGAGACCCGGCCTCGGGCAGCAAGCACCCGTCAGACGTTGAAACGGGAGCCCCTCAATGACCGAAGCAAACACGCCTCAAGAAGACGACCGCACCCAGGTCATGTCAAGACCTGCCCAACAACCTGCCCGCGACGAAGACACCTCAGCCACCGTCATCACGGCAAACCCGACAAGCCTCTCCAACGCACCAGTAACTAGCCCAGCATCAGAAGCCAACGAAGCCGGCCTCCTCCCCGTAGGCAGCCGCCTAGCAGAATTCGAAATAACCAGAGTCGTAGGCCAAGGCGGCTTCGGCGTCGTCTACGAAGCCTGGGACCACACCCTCGAGCGCGTCGTCGCCATCAAGGAATACCTGCCGACTTCGCTGTCGACGAGACAGCAGGACGGAACAGTGGTACCCCTCTCGGAGCGCCACCGCGAAACCTTCGACCTCGGCATGCGCAGCTTCATCAACGAAGCCCGCCTGCTCGCGCAGTTCGATCATGCCTCGCTGCTCAAGGTCTACCGTTTCTGGCAGGAGCGCGGCACCACGTACATGGTGATGCCGTTCTACCGCGGCGACACGCTGCGCCAGGCGCTGGTGTCCATCCCCGCGGGCGTGGACGAGGCGTGGCTGATCCGGATCATGGACGGCGTGACGCAGGCGCTGGCGGTGATGCACAGCGCCAATTGCTACCACCGCGATATCGCGCCCGACAACATCATCCTGCTCGAAGGTTCCGGCCGGCCGGTGGTGCTCGACTTCGGTGCCGCGCGCCGCGTGATCACCGACAAGACGCAGGCGATCACCGTCATCCTGAAGCCCGGCTACGCGCCCATCGAGCAGTACGCTGAAATGCCCGACATGTCGCAGGGCGCGTGGACCGACGTGTACGCACTCGCGGCGGTGATGCACGTGGCCGTGTGCGGGCGTGCGCCGCCGCCTTCGGTGGCGCGGCTGTTGTCCGATAGCTATGTGCCGCTCGCGGGCAACGAGATCCTGCGTCAGCGCTACAGCCTGCGGCTTCTGCAGGCGATCGATGCGGGCTTGGGCGTGCGGCCCGAGTCGCGGCCGCAGTCGATGGCCGAGTTCCGCGCGGCGCTCGACCTGGAGGTGGGCCACAGCATCGCACCGACGCCGCGCACCACGCCGCCGGGATCGGGCGCTCGCACCAACAGCAACGCCGATCTGCCGACGATCGTCGGCCGCGGCAAGACGCCTGCGCCTGCACCCGCTCCAGGCGCGAGTGCAGGCACGAACGGAAAGAACAACAGCAAGGCTATGGCCGCGATCGCCTCGGTGGCCGTGCTTGCCGCGGTGGCCGGTGGCGGCTGGTGGTGGTACCAGGGCCGCACCGCCGGCGCGGAGGGCGATGGCGGCAAGCAGGTGGCGGTTGCAACACCGCCGCCGCCGCCCGAGCCCCGTGTGACCCAGGCGCCACCACCGCCTCCACCGCCTCCGCCCATGCCCCGCACGCCGCTCGAATCGCTGCAGTCGCTCGCGGCCGGCGCTGCTCCGGGCTTCGACGTCACGGCCACGCCGAAGAAGTCCGAGGTGGTAATCGGCAAGGACAAGCTCGCGTTCGAGGTTCGCAGCAAGCGCGAAGGTTTCGTCTACGTGTTCCTGCTGTCGAGCGGCGGCGAGATGTTCCTGCTGTTCCCGAACCTGCTCGACAAGTACAACAAGATCACCGCGAACAGCCCGCTGTCGCTGCCGCGCGCCTCATGGCCGATGGATGCCGGCGGACCGGCCGGCACCAACCAGTTCGCGGTGCTCGTCAGCCAGCACGAGCGCGACTTCAGCGCCTCGGGCATGCAGAACGACGGCGTGTTTCCGCAGTTTCCGCTGCCCGTGCTGGCGGCGCTCGAAGCCAGCCGCGGCACGGGGCCGTCGCCGTTGCTGGGCAAACCCGCTTGCGCGCCCAACACCCCATGCAACGACGTCTACGGCGTCGCGAATTTCAAAATCGTCGAGAAGTAATCGTCTGTAGAGCGTTGGCCCGCTGGGCCGTCTTTTCGGACAAGGAGGCTTTCATGTACACGCAGTCGCCGATTTTCATTTCCGCCCTTCGCTGGGTTGCCACCGCCGCGGCTGCGCTTGCGGCGGGCTGCGCGAACACGCCACCGGCGGCCAACGCCAGCGCCAATGCCAACGCAGGCACCGCAGTCCCCGACACCACGGCAGCATCGGCCGGCACGCCGCGGCCGGGCTCTACCGGCGGCAGCGTGGCCGGCCAGGCGCGCACCTTCTCGACCCAGCTGGCCACCTACACCTCGGTCAGCTTCGATGCCGTGCCCGGCTGGGCGCGCGACGATTTCTCCGAAAGCTGGCCCGCTTTCCTCGGCAGCTGCAAGGTGCTCACCGGCCGCGGCGCCGAGTGGAAAGACGTATGTGCGCGCGCCCTCAGGGTCGACAGCAAGAACAGCACCGCCATTCGCGCCTTCTTCGAGCAGGAGTTCTCGGCCTACCAGATTCGCGACGACGACCGCAAGCCGGATGGCGTGGTCACCGGCTACTTCGAGCCCGAGATCGCGGGCAGCCGGCAGTACGCGGCGCCATTCATTTACCCCGTCTACGGCCAGCCCGAAGACATGCTGTTTGCCGACGTGCGCAAGCTGCCGGCCGGCAGTGGCACCGTGGCGGCGCGCGTGGAAGGCCGCAACGTGGTGGTGCAGACCGGGCTCAGCACGCGCGACATGGGCGCGCCGGGCCTCTATGCGCTCGACCTTTCGGCCCTCACGCGCGACACGCTCGACCGCAAGGTCCGCCTGCGCATCGAGGGCAAGCAGCTGCTGCCCTACTACACGCGCGAAGAGATCGAGACCAAGGGCGCGCCCAATGCCAAGGTGCTGGCCTTCGTGAGCAGCGCCACCGCGCTCTACGAAATGCAGATCCAGGGCTCGGGCCGCATCAAGCTGGCCAACGGCGACATCATTCGCGTGGCCTATGCCGAGCAGAACGGCCAGCCGTTTCGCCCAACGCTGGCGCAGGCCGCGAATGGCAAGCCGCGGACACCGGTGAAGGTGCGTGGCTCGTCCATCGAACTGCAGCTCGACGACGGCGACGAGGACGACGACGTGGGCGGCACCTCGACCAGCACCATCCGCACGCGCGGCTTCACGCTCGCGCGGCCCGTCGCCAGCGGCGCGGTCGTGGTGCCGGGGCGGCGCGCGGCCGGACCGGTCATCGGCTCGGGCATCCAGGACCCGAGCTATGTGTTCTTCAAGGAGTCGCCGTCTCCTTCGGGCGGGCCGGTGGGCGCCTTCGGCGTGCCGCTGTCGGCGGGCCGTTCGATCGCGGTGGACCCGCGCAGTACGCCGCTCGGCTACCCGGTATTCGTCTCCACGCGTGCGCCCGGCACCGGCGCGCCCATGCAGCGGCTGACCATTGCGCAGGACACCGGCGGCGCAATTCGCGGCGCGGTGCGGGCCGACTATTTCTTCGGCAACGGCCAGCAGGCCGCCACCAATGCACGCCGCATGAAGGAGCGCGGGCAGCTCTGGATTTTGTTGCCGCGCGGATTGGCCGTGGCGTCGGCGGCGGTGTCCTCGGCCATCCGCACGCGCGGCGGCCCGGTGGGCGCCGGCCTGCCGCAATGCCTGGTACCCACCGAGGGCGTGTGCGTGGACGACTAGTCCGATCGCTCCCGATCGCCTTTTCGCTTCGCCATGCAAGAAACCCTTTCGTCCGCGGAAAGCACTGCGCTCGTCCGACTCTGGCGGCGTCGGCAGACGCTGTCCCCGGACGACATGGGCACCATGTACCGCATCGTCGGCGATGCGCTCGTGGCCTGCAATCCGCCCGAGCTCCAGGTGCTGGGCGAGGGCCGGCAGGAGCTGGTGGCGCAATTCATCTATGTGAAGGTGCTGCGGCTCGATGCCGATCCCGACGAGGCCGACGAACGCGCGAGCCACAGCGCGCCTTCGAGCGCGTTCGCCTTGTGCGCCTACTTCCGTCGCTACCTGATCGACTGCACGCGCGCGAGCTCGTTCCGCCGCAAGCTCTCGATCGGCGACCAGGTCACCGAGGCGCAGCTCGAAGACGCGTTAGGCGCGGACGAAGACCTCGACGGCTGCCTGGCGGAACACGGCCTGAGCGCGGGCGCGGTGCAGCTGGCCGCGCGCGCCTTCATCGCCGAGCTGCCAGAGCCCGAGCGCCTCCTGCTGTGCGAGGGTTTCGGCAAGGAGGCCGATGGCGGCCTCTCGGGCATCGCCTCGCGCCATGCCATTGCTTCGTACCACTACCGCGCGGGGCGGTTGGGCCTGGTGCACAAGCGCGAGGGGCTCACGGCGGACTATGCCAAAACCCGGCTCGGCGGCTGGATCCAGCAGACGCTGGGCATTGCCATCGAGCCCGGGAACATGGCGGCGATCCTGCAGGTTTTCAAAATCCTCGGTGCTGAAGCGTCTTATGCCTGAAGACATAGCCATTCAGGAACAGACCGCCATGCACACCGACCTCTGGCCCCCTCTCAGCGTGATCCGAAGCGCGTTCGAAGGCACCGTACCCACGGCACCCGGCGCCTCCGGCCGCGAAGCCGTCGTGGCCATGCCGGGCACCGCCGCCGAGCCGCCGCGCTCGGTGCTCGATCTTGTGCTCCCCTTATCCGAATTGGCCCGGCGCCGCGAGGCTGTCGCCCAGCGCGCCTTCAACGCGCGCTGGGCGCCGGGCCGCCTCATCAGCGTGGTGGTCGAAGGCCGCCTGCTCGGCGTGCTGCTCGACCGCTGCATCCACGGCCAGCTCTGGCAGGGCTGGATGGCCGCGGGCGAGGCCGACTGGGCCGGTGCGTACGACGTGCTGCTCGAACCCGACGATGAGCCCTTCGAACCCGCCTTCGGATTGATCCAAGCCTGGAACGTGCTCACGCTCGAACCCAGCCCGCAACTCTGCGCACGCGTGCTCGGCGAGGTCTCGGCCACGCGGCTGGCTGCGATCCGCGCGGTGCACGACGAATGGGCCGCGCAGGTGCCACTGGCCATTGCGCCCGAACCCGGGCGCATCGCATTGCGCACCGTGGGCGGCGTGTTCTCGGTGCTCTGCGGCACGCCGCTTGGCGAAGAAGATCCGCGCGCCGACTACCAGGCGATCTATCGCGAGGCCTCATCGCAGCTCAGCACTGCCTTGCAGCCGGCTTCGCACGGCAGCAGCGCATCGGCGGCAGCGCCGGGCATTTCGCGCGCCGGGCCACAGTCAAAGCCCGGGGGCGCCTGGTGGGGCAGCATCCGCCGCTGGTTCGGTGCCGAAGGCTGGCTACGCCCTGCCTTCGCGGCCCTCGCCCTCGTGGTCGTGGTGCAAAACGTGGGCCTCTTCGGCCAGCGCACGGAAGACGACGAAGTGCGGTTTCGCTCCGCACCGCCCGCCGCCGGCGCGCAAGCCGAACTCGTCGTGCGGTGGAAGCCCGAAGCGCGCGCCGGGGACACGGCCCGGCTGCTGCAATCGATGTCGGCCGAAGTGGTGGGCGGCCCAGGCGCCGACGGCAGCTGGCGCCTGCGCGTGGCCGACCCCGCGCAGGGGCTGGCCGCGTTGGCAGCGTCGCCGCTGGTTGCATCGGCCGGCCCGGCACCGGAGCGGCCATGACGATTGCGGCGCGCCTGCTGTGCCTGCTGATGCTGCTCGCCCCGGCGGGCGGTTCGGCGGCTGCGCAGCGCGCGCTGCTGGTGGGGGTTTCGGAACTGGTGAACCAGCCTCAGGCGCTGTGGCTCCAGGCGCCCCGCAACGACGTGATGCTGATGCGGCAGACCCTGATGAAGCAAGGCTTCGCGCCGGCCGATGTCACGGTGCTGGCCGACGGGGTTGCGGGCGCCTCGCTGCCCGAGGCCGAGCGCATCAACGAGGCGCTGGCGCGGCTGCTCGAGCAGTCCCGTTCGGGCGACTTCGTGGTGCTCTATTTTTCCGGCCACGGCACGCGGGTGCGCGACAGCACCAAGCGTTACCAGGAGCCGGATGGCCTGGCGGAAAACTTTCTGGCGCGCGACGCCCGCGGCACGGATGCGTCCGGAGGTAGCTTGCCGGGCGGCCTGCGCGATGTCGACTTCGACCGCTGGATCAGTGCCTTTCTTGCGAGGAACGTGTTCGTGTGGTCGGTGTTCGACACCTGCTCCGCGGCCTCGATGACGCGCAGCGCGGCACAGCCGCCGGAAGACCCCGGCCCGGCAGACGACGAAGTACGCTTTCGCGGCGTGCGTGCCGGCCAGCTTGCGACGGGCGGGTCCGCTGCCGCACCGTCACACGCACAGGCGCTGCCCGAGATCGCAGCAGGCGTGCCCCGCGCGCGCTATGTGGCCTTCTTCGCCTCGGAGAGCCACCAGGTCACCCCCGAGCTGCGCCTACCGCGCAAGGGGCGCAATGCGCGTCCCCAGGGCTTGCTGACCTGGGCCGTGGCCGAGGCCCTGCAAAACAAGCCCGCAACCTGGCGCGACCTTTTCAACGGCGTGCTGGACCTGTACCCGTCCGTAATCGAAGAGCTCGAATCGCGTTTTCCCGCGCGCGAGTTGCCGTCCCCGGTGGCGGAGGGCAATCTCGACCTGCCGATCTTCGCCAATGCCTCGGCTCCTCTTTCGACGCGCCCCGTGTGGCGCGCCGAACGCGCCGGAGGCAGCCTCACGCTCAAGGCCGGCCTGCTCGACGGCCTCGAGCCCGGGCAGGACCTCCGCATCGTCGCCACACTGGCCGACGGCATCCAGCGCACGGCACAGGGCAGGCTGGTTCAAGCCGACCTCGGTAGCGCGCGGCTGGCGGTTCCCCCGGCGCTGGCCGAACTCGCGCAGGCCACGTCATGGAGCGCGACGCCGGTGGCCGAGCCGGCCTTGGCGGCGCTTCGGGTCCGAAGCGATTCCGCGCTGCCCGGTGGGCTCAGCCTCGACTACCCGGCGTCCATCCGCACGGCGGGCGAGGCGCAAGCCGATGTGCGCTGGGTCGACCTTGGTGCGGCAGGCGGCCGGCTGGAGCTGTTGTCCCCCGCACTCGCTGCGACTGCGGAAGGGGGCTCTGCGCAATCCGGCATCGTGGTGCGGGACATGGCCGAAGCCCGTGTTCGGCTTCAGGGACTGGCGCAACTCAAGTGGATGTCGCGCCTCGCCGAGCTGGCGAAGGACGGGAGGCTCGACGGTTTCGACGCCGTGCTCGAAGTGCGCGACGAAAGCCGCGTGCTGCGCAGCGCGAACGTCCGCGACGCGGCCGGCGGCACCTTGCAGCTGCGGCCAGGGGAACGCGCCGAGCTCATGGTTCGCAATGGCAGCGGCCAGTCGATCGATCTCGTGGTGGTCGGTGCCGATGAGCAAGGCATCCTGCGGTCCGTCTATCCCCAAGACCTGGGCGAAGCCAATCGCTTCGAACGCGGCACGCGCGAGTCGCCGGCCTCCAAGCGCTTTGCGCTGCCGTGGCTCAAGCCCGGACGGCCGGCCAGGCTGCTGGTGCTGGCCACGCCGGCTCAAGCCCGCAGCGCACCGCGCCTGTTCGGCGCCGGCACCGCCGAAGCCACCACCAACACCGCGGAGCTGCGGGTGCGCGGCCAGCTCACGCCCGAGCGCGAGCGCCAGGTGTACGGCGCCATGCTGCGCTGGACGAACCCGGCCGCGCCCTGACCTCATCCATTCGCACGCATCCACCGAATCACACATCACCGAGAAGGAGAAGCACATGTCCATGACTTCCAACGGAGTCCCCGATCCCGACGACGCGCTGCGCATGCTCGATCTTGCGCTGGGAGCGGCGAGCGGCTGCGACCTCGTGATGATGATCGAACACTCGGGCACCCCCATCGAGGGCGAACTGGACCGCCGGTTCGAGGACGGCAAGCCGCGCATGGAAATTGCCGGCTATTTCTGGGGTGGGCATCAGAACTCGCAATCCGGCCGCGCCGCGGCTGCGCGCGCTTTGTCGAATTTCATCGTCGTGCGCCGGACCGATGCCGCCACGGCCTCCATCGCGAGCCTGCTGCGAGTCAATGCAGAAGCCGGCAAGGTGGTTGTGAGCGTCTACAAGTCGGGCGGCGACGTCAAGTCGACCGAGGCCCAGGCCATGCTGGAGTTCACCATGGAGAAGGTGCGGGTGACCAGCCACATGCTGCTCACCAACAGCGTGCTGAGCGCACCGACGGAAATCATCAGCTTCGCCTTCAGGCGCTTCGGCATTCGCTCGGCACCGCAAAAGGAAGCGGGCGCGCGCGGCGCGGTGCGCGAGTGCGTCTTCGAGTCCGCCGAATGATCGAAACCAACCTGGGCACCCCACCATGACCGCATCCGAACTGCTGAAGGCCGCCGATCCGGTGGCCGCACTCAAGGCACTGAGCGACGAAGTGCGCGCAAAGCCGGCCGACAGCAAGCACCGCGTCTTCATGGCGCAACTGCTGTGCGTGCTCGGCCAGTGGGAGCGCGCGCTCAACCAGCTCACCGTGGCGGCCGAGCTCGACGCACTGGCCGTGCCGATGAAGCAGGTGTATGGCGAAGCCGTGCGCTGCGAGGGCCTGCGCGCCGAAGTGTTCGCGGGCAAGCGCACACCCATGGTGTTCGGGCAGCCGGATGAATGGCTGGCGCTGCTGATCGAATCACTGCTGCGCCAGGGCCGCGGTGAAGACGGCATGGCCGAAGACCTGCGCCAGCGCGCCTTCGAGGCCGCACCGGCCATCGGCGGCACCATCGACGGCGCACCCTTCGAATGGCTGGCCGATGCCGACATGCGCCTGGGGCCGGTGCTCGAAGCTTTCGTCAACGGCAAGTACTACTGGATTCCCTATGCGCGGCTCGCACACATCAAGATCGAGCCGCCCGAAGACTTGCGCGATTGCGTCTGGATGCCCGCCCACCTGCAGTTCGAGAACGGCGGCGAAACACTCGCGCTGATTCCCACGCGCTACGAGGGCAGCGAAAACAGCGCGGACGGCGAACTGCAGCTCGCACGCAAGACCGAGTGGCGCGAACTGAGGCCCGAGGTGTGGATCGGCAGTGGCCAGCGCGTGCTGGGCAGCGACGCCGGCGAGTACGCGCTCATGGATGTGCGCGAGATCCTGTTCACGCCGGCCGAGAGCGCCACCTCCGCTGCAGAAGCCGGCACGCCGTCGGAGGACGGCACCGATGCCTGAACTCACCGCGCAGGAGCGGCTGCAGCCTTCGCTGCTCGACCGCCTCGTCGACCATGCGCCGGACGAGAAGCGCGAGAGCGACGACAAGCGCACGCTGACCAAGCAGGCGTTGCGCCAAGCCGTGCTGCGCGACCTCGGCTGGCTTTTCAATGCCACCAGCTACGGCCTTGCCATGGACGACAAGCGCTTTCCCAATGCGGCGCGCTCAGTCATCAATTACGGATTGCCTATGCTGTCTGGCCAGTACACCTCGTCGGTGCAGCGTGTCAGCATGGAGCAGGCTTTGAAGAACGCAATCCTGCAGTTCGAGCCACGCATCCTGTCCCGCACTCTCGAAGTTGAACTCGTCATGGAAGGCTCGGCATTGGACTCCCACAACAGCATTGGCTTGCAGATCCGCGGCATGCTGTGGGCTCAGCCCGTGCCGCTCGAGTTCCTGATGCGCAGCCGCGTCGACCTGGAAGAAGGCCGCATAGAGATCGTGGACATGGCGCAAGCCCAAAGATAAGTCCGCCGTCATGGACCCTCGGTTGCTGAGCCTGTATGAACAGGAACTGCGCTATTTCCGTGAAAGCTCTTCGGAGTTCGCGCGCGCCTTTCCGAAGATTGCGCACCGCCTGGGCATCGAAGGCCAGGAGGTCGCCGACCCGTACGTCGAGCGATTGATCGAGGCCACCGCGTTCCTTTCGGCACGCGTGGCGCTGAAACTCGATGCCGAGTACCCGCGCTTCACGGGGCATCTGCTCGACATTGTCTATCCGCATTTCCTGGCGCCCACGCCGGCCATGGCCATCGTGTCGGTGATGCCGGATGCCGACGACGCCAAGCTTGCAACGGGCCCAACGCTGCCACGTGGCAGCGGGCTGCGCGCACGGCAGGCGGTGGGGCAGAACACGCACTGCGAATTCCGTACGGCCAGTGCGCTGCGCGTCTGGCCCATCGAGATTCTGCGCGCCCAGTACTTCACCTACGCGCCGGACCTGCCACTGAATGCTCACCCGCAGTCGCGTTCGATTCGCGGCGGGCTGCGCATTGCGCTGCGTGCGACGGCGGGGCTGAACTTCAGCCAGATCGCCATGGACGAGCTCGTGCTGCATTTTGGCGGTGCCGAAGACGTGGCGTGGCAGCTGCACGAATGCGCGCTCGGCCAGCCCGTGGGCGTGCTGGTGCGGCCAATGGCGCCCGGCGGGGCGATGCAAGGCGCGATGAAGACGCTGCCCGGCAGCGCCATCCAGCCGGTGGGCTTCGAGGAAGACGAGGCGCTGCTGCCAGTGACAGCCACAGGTTTTTCGGGCTTCAGGCTGCTGCAGGAGTACTTCGCGTTTCCGCAGCGATTCCAGTTCGCACGCATCGTCGGCCTGCGGCCGGTGCTGGCGGACATGGCCGTGACGGAGGTCGAGATCGTGCTGCTGTTCTCGCGCGGCGATGCGGCGCTCGAAAAGCTGGTGAGTGCCGACAACGTGCAACTGCACTGCGTGCCGGTGGCCAACCTCTTCAGCAAGCGGCTCGACCGCGTACCGGTGTCGGAGGGCGTGAGCCAGTTCCACCTGGTGCCCGACCGCACGCGCCCACAGGACTTCGAAGTGCACACGGTGACCGAGGTCACTGGCCACGGCACACCGGGCACGGCGGAAGTGGCGGCCGAGCAGTCCTTTCGTCCGTTCTATTCGGCTTTTCATGGCAGTCGCCACGCGCACCCGGCCTACTACACGACCACGCGCGAGCCGCGCATGCTTTCGGTACGCCAGCGCACCGAAGGGCACCGCAGCAGCCATATCGGGTCCGAGGTGTACATGCAGATCGTCGATCCGCAGCAGGCGCCGTATTCGACTGCGCTGCGCCAGTTGGCGGTGACGGCGCTGTGCACCAACCGCGACTTGCCGCTCCTGATGCCGCTCGGCCGCGACAACGACTTCGACTGCATCGACTCTTTTCCGGCGCAGCGCGTGCGCATGGTGCGCGGGCCTTCGCGGCCGGTGTCGCCGGTGGTCAGCCAGGGGCTCGGCTGGCGCGTGGTGGACCACCTGGCACTCAACTACCTGTCGCTCTCGGACAGCACGCCCGAGCAGGGCGCTGCCGCATTGCGCGAGACCTTGATGCTCTACGCCGCGCACGCGGATGAAATGCGCCAGGGCCAGGTACGCGGCCTGCTGTCGGTCAAGAGCAAGCCCGTGGCGCGCAGGTTGCCGCTGCCCGGGCCGATCGCGTTCGGCCGCGGACTCGAAGTGACGCTCGAAGTCGACAAGGATGCGTTCCATGGCCACAGCGTTTTTCTTTTTGGTGCCGTGATGGCGCACTACCTGGCGCGCCACGTGGAGGTCAATCACTTCGTTGAGGCCGTGCTGCGGATTGCGGGCAAGGGCGAAATCATGCGCTGGAGGCCGCTGTGCGGGACACGCCAGATTCTGTGAGTGCCGATCGGGGCGGGCCAGTCAACACGCGCGTGGACAACGCGCTGCGCGAGTGGTCGGCCGAGCCATGGGCTTTCGACTACTTTGCGGTGCTGCGCCGGCTGGAATCGATTGCCGGAACCACGCCGCGCTGGGGCCGCGCGCTGTTGCCGAACGCGGAGCCGTTGCGCGTGGGACAGGAGCCTTCGCTTTCTTTCGCGCCCGCCAGCTTCAGCCGCTTCGAGGCGGCCACCGCCTATTCGCCGCCGCGCCTGCGGCAGCACTTCTTCTCCTACATCGGACCCAACGGTCCGCTGCCGGTGCACCTGAGCGATTTCATTCGCGAGCGCAGCATCAACCAGGGCGACCCGACGTGGCTCGCCTTTCTCGATAGTTTTTCGCACCGCTTCTCTCTGCACTTCTACCGGGCCTGGGCACAGGCGCGCCCCGCGGTGGCGCTCGACCGTCCCGGCGAAGACCGGTTCCGGCTCCAGATCGGCGCGCTGGTCGGCATCGGCACGCCGGGGCGCACCGGGCGAGATGAGGTGCACGACGACGCGCGACTGCACTTCTCGGGCTGGCTTGCGCGGCGGGTGCACAACGTCGAAGGTGTGGAGTCAGTGCTGTGCAGCTACTTCGGCGTGCCGGTGAAGCTGGAGCGCTGGGTCGGCCACTGGATGAGCCTGCCCGCCGGCGAGCTCACCCGACTCGGCCAAGGCGAGACCTCGCGCTCGATGGGCATGGGCGCGATGCTCGGCACGCGCGCCTGGGACCGGCAGCATCGCGTGCGCCTGCACGTGGGCCCGCTCACGCTCGACCAGTACCGCATGTTCCTTCCGATCGGCGACGCGCAGCCCGTGCTGCAGCGCTGGATGCAGCAACTGCTCGGCGACGAACTCGAGTGGGACGCGCAGCTAGCGCTGCAAGGCGCGCAGGTGCCGCCCACGCGCCTTGGGCAAGCCAAGGGCAACGCGCCGCGCCTCGGATGGATCGCGTGGCTCGGACAGCGCCCGCGCTCGCGCGACGCGGCGGATGTCCGCATCGGCAGCCAGCCCGTTGTGCCGAAGGATCGGCGGCCGGCCGCATTTCAATAAACCCAGTTTCCATTCGTCTTGAAGAGATACGGAGTCCTCCATGAGTGAAATCAGCCGCACCGCCCTTTTTGGCAAGCTCAACTCGCTGGCCTACAAGGCCATTGAAGGCGCTACCGTGTTCTGCAAGATGCGCGGTAATCCGTACGTGGAGCTGGAGCACTGGTTCGCGCAGCTGCTGCAGGCGCAGGACTCCGACCTGCATCGCGTGATCCAGCACTACGGCCTGGACGTGTCGGTCATCGCCAAGGACATCACGGCCGCGCTCGACCGCCTGCCGCGCGGCGCCACCGCCATCAGCGATTTTTCTCCGCACATCGAGAACGCCATCGAGCGCGCATGGACCTACGCCACGCTCCAGTTCGGCGAGGCGCAGGTGCGCACCGGCTACATCTTGGTCGGCATGCTGAAGACGCAGAGCCTGCGCAACCCGCTCTTCGGTCTGTCCAAGCAGTTCGAGAAGGTGAAGGTCGAGGACCTGGCCGACAACTTCGTGAAGATCTGCGACCCTTCGCCCGAATCGCAGATGCGCGCGCAGGACGGCACCGGCATGGGCAGCGGTGCACCGGGCGAAGACTCCGGCGCCATGGCGCCTGCCGCCATGGGCAAGGGCGATGCCCTCAAGAAATTTGCTGTCGACCTGACCGAGAAGGCGAAAAAGGGAGAGATGGATCCGGTGACCGGGCGGGACGAGGAAATCCGCCAGATCGTCGACATCCTGATGCGGCGCCGCCAGAACAACCCGCTCTTGACGGGTGAAGCCGGCGTTGGCAAGACCGCGGTGGTGGAAGGCTTCGCGCAGCGCCTGGCGCGCGGTGACGTGCCGCCGCAGCTGAAAGACGTGAAGCTGCTCACGCTCGACATCGGCCTGTTGCAGGCGGGCGCGAGCATGAAGGGCGAGTTCGAGCAGCGGCTGCGCCAGGTGATCGACGAGGTGCAGAGCTCGCCGACGCCCATCATTCTTTTCATCGACGAGATCCACACGCTGGTGGGCGCGGGCGGAGCGGCGGGCACCGGCGACGCGGCCAACCTCTTGAAGCCGGCGCTGGCGCGCGGCAACTTGCGCACCATCGGCGCCACCACCTGGGCCGAATACAAGAAATACATCGAGAAGGACCCGGCGCTCACGCGGCGCTTCCAGGTGGTGCAGGTGCCCGAGCCCGACGAGGTGAAGGCCATTCTCATGCTGCGCGGCGTGGCCAGCGTGCTCGAGAAGCACCACCGCGTGCAGCTGCTCGACGAGGCCATCGAGGCGGCCGTGAAGCTTTCGCACCGCTACATTCCCGCGCGCCAGCTGCCCGACAAGGCCGTGAGCCTGCTCGACACCGCATGCGCTCGCGTGGCCGTGTCGCAGCACGCAACGCCGCCCGAGGTGGAAGACTGCATGCGGCGTATCGAAGGCCTCACGGTCGAGCAGGAGATCATCGGTCGCGAAGAAGCCATTGGCATCGACGTGACCAAACGCGCCGCGCAGGTGTCGGCGCTGCTGGCCGAATCGAAGGTGCAGCTCGATGCGCTCAATGCGCGCTGGCAGGAGGAGAAGGGGCTGGTCGACAGGCTGCTCGAGTTGCGCAGTAAATTGCGTGCGGGCAGCAAGCCGGTGGACACCGCTTCTGCCGAGGGCAATGCGAAGGCCGACGTGCCCCCACCCCAGCCCTCCCCCAGCGGGGGAGGGAGCGAAGACCGCGCCGCGCTGCTTGAAGAACTGCATGCGCTGCAGGCCAAGATCCATGCGGTGCAGGGCGAGTCGCCGCTCATCTTGCCTTCGGTCGATGAGCAGGCAGTGGCCTCGGTGGTGGCGGACTGGACCGGCATTCCCGTCGGCCGCATGGTGAAGAACGAAGTGGAGGCGGTGCTCAAGCTCGCCGACACGCTCAACCAGCGCGTCATCGGCCAGAAGCACGGCCTGGAGATGATCGCGCGCCGAATTCAAACGTCTCGCGCGCGGCTCGACAACCCGCAAAAGCCCATCGGCGTGTTCATGCTCTGCGGCACCTCGGGCGTCGGCAAGACCGAGACCGCGCTGGCGCTGGCCGAGGCGCTCTACGGCGGCGAGCAGAACATCATCACCATCAACATGAGCGAGTTCCAGGAGGCGCACACCGTCTCCACACTCAAGGGCGCGCCGCCCGGCTACGTGGGCTACGGCGAGGGCGGCATCCTGACCGAGGCCGTGCGCCGCCGGCCCTACAGCGTGGTGCTGCTCGACGAGGTGGAAAAGGCCCACCCCGACGTGCACGAGATCTTCTTCCAGGTGTTCGACAAGGGCTGGATGGAAGACGGCGAGGGCCGCATGATCGACTTCAAGAACACGATCATCCTGCTCACCACCAATGCCGGCAGCGAGCTGGTGATGAGCATGTGCCGCGACCCCGAGCTGCTGCCCGATTCCAACGCACTGGCCGATGCGCTGAAGGCGCCGCTGATGAAGGTGTTCCCGCCCGCATTGCTGGGCCGCATCGTCACCATTCCCTATTACCCGCTGTCGCCCGAGATGATGAAGAAGATCGTGCGGCTGCAGCTGGGTCGCATCAAGAAGCGCGTCGAGACCAACCACGGCGTGCCCTTCGAGTACAGCGAGGCGGTGGTCGAGCAGGTGGTTGCGCGCTGCCAGGACCCGGAGTCCGGCGGCCGCGTGATCGACGCGATCCTGACCAACACGGTACTGCCGACCATCTCGGTCGAGTACCTGCAGCGGCTGGCGTCCGGCGGCGAGATCCGCCGTGTGGCGCTCGACGTGAAGGACGCCGACTTCACCTACGCCTTTGATTGAAACAACACAAGCATTCCGACATGGCTGAAGAAAAGTTCCACATCAAGAGCGAATCGCCCGCCGTCGACGATCTGATGTTCTGGAGCCTTGCGGGGCACGAGTCGCTGTCGCGTGCTTCGTTCTACGAGCTCACGGTGGTCTCCAAGAACCGGGCAATCAGCGCGACCGACATCCTGGGCCGCGCTTTCGACGTCGTGATCGATTTTGCCGATGCGGACGGCGGCACGCACCAGCGGCACTGCCATGGCCACGCGGTGCGCTTTGTGCGCGTCCATGAACTCGGACGCCATTTCGAGTATCGAATCACCCTGCGCTCCTGGTTCTGGCTGCTGACCAAGCGGAAGAACTCGCGCATCTTTCAGGTGAAGCCCACCTTGGAAGTGTTCGATGCGACGCTGGATGACAGTCCCATCAAGCGTGTCAAGAAGACCAATGTCGACCAGGTCATCGGCAAGCACGACGCACTGCGCTACTGCGTGCAGTTCGAAGAGACCGACTACAACTTTCTGTCCCGGCTGATGGAGCAGGAGGGCATTCACTACTGGTTCGATGCGCACGACGCCCCCGGCACGATGTACCTGGCCGATGCCAGCGACATTGCACACGCGGCACTTCCCGTCGCCGACACGCTCGCGCATGTGACCGAGCAACGCAGCGAAGCACGCTTCAACGAGATCAGCCGCTGGGTTTCGGCCACTCGTCTGGATACGGGCAAGTACGCTTCGACCGACAGCAACTTCAAGACGATCAACACGCTTCTCAGCGTGACGGCCGACGGCTCCGGCGATTGCGAGTTGGCTGATTTCGAAAGCTTCGAATTTCCCGGGGGTTATTTCCACAAGGAAACGTCCGATGTCGTCGGCGCGGTTCGCCGGGATGAATTGGTCGGCCGCCGCGAGCGGCACTGGGCCCTGACTGCCTGGCCCGACGTGGCCGCGGGCCGCAGCTTCAAGTTCGAGGGCGACCCCGACGGCACGCGTGACGGCGAATACACCATCGCAGCCTGCACGTTCTTCGTGAGCCATCCTGGCTATGAGGGCCTGGACCAAGCGCCGCAGCCGCAGCCGGTGGCAGACATGCTGCGCGCGGTGCTGGCTGACGATCCGCCCAACCTGGAGAACCTGGGCATCATCCAGGACTTGTTCGAAAGCGCGCCGCAACTGCGCGGCGACGGGCGCGATGCCAGCGTCTTCGTGACGACGGTCATGCCGCAGGCCATGCCCTACCGGCCGCCTCGCCTGACGCCGTTCGTCAAGATGCCCGGCTTGCAGTCGGCCATCGTCGTAGGGCCCAAAGGCCAGGAGAACGAGCCCTATGTCGATGAGTTCGGCCGGGTCAAGGTCCACTTCCATTGGGACCGCTACGACGAGCGCGACGAGAAGTCCACTTGCTGGGTGCGCGTGTCCCAGCCCTGGGCAGGCAAGAGCTGGGGCGGCTATTTCATGCCGCGCATCGGGCAAGAGGTGCTGGTCGATTTCCTGGAGGGCAATCCGAACCGCCCGGTGATCGTGGGCCGGGTCTACAACGACGACCAGCCGATCCCCTACGAGTCGCCCACGCAAAGCGGCTTCAAGACCCGATCGACGCCCAAGGGAGGCGCAGGAAACTACAACGAGATCATGTTCGAGGACAAGAAGGGCGCCGAGAACATCAACATTCATGCCGAGCGCAACATGTCGCGCTCGGTCGAGGTGGACGATTCGATTTCCATCGGGCGCGACCAAAGCAGCACCGTGGACCGCGACCGCACGGCACTGGTGAAGCGCAACGAGAAGAACACGGTGGCCGAGGTGCAGACCAACGTGGTGGGCATTTCCCAGAGCAACACCATCGGTTCGGGCGGCCAGAAGACGCAAGTCGCGGGGTTCCAGGAAAACATCTTCTATGCCGGCCAGAAGACCTCTGTCGTCGGCATGCAGAACCTGACCGTGACCGCCAACCAGGACAACGCCATCGGCGGCTTTCAGAAGACGGTAGTTGGTGCCAACATGGACGTGGGAGTGGTCGGCTTCCAGACGACCTCCGTCGGTGCCGACAGTGCGTTGCTGGTGACCGGCAACACAAAGATCCAGAGCGGGGGCGTGCGCAATGACGTGACCGGCGGCAAGCACGCCATCATGGCCAACGAGATCAAATTGGTGAGCAACACCAATATCGAGCTGATCGCGGTCGCCAACATCAATGCCACCTCCGTGGGCTCGAACACCACCGTGCTGGGAACCAATTCCAGCGGCTATATCGGCTCCAACAGCGAAGCCAATCTGGGCATGAATCGTTCGACCTTCATCGGACTGAACATGAGCAATGCCCTGGCGGTGGACATCTCGAATTTCCTGGGTGCCCAGATCGAGAACACGGCGGCCGTTCGCCTGACCAACGTGGCCGCCGCTTGCATCAGCCAGAAAACGATCGACGTCAACCTGACCACGCTGGAGGTGATCGGCGGCGGAGCAGGCGCGGGTGCCGCGGCAGCCAGCAGCACGGCGGGAATGGTTGCAGGATTCGCAATCGGGGCCGCGTCGGTAGTCGCCGGGCTGTTCGACGTCGCCGCAACTTTCGAGCAGTACGAGAAGGCGGAGGCGGACCTCAAGGCAGCCGCCGCCGAGGCGAATGCGCAGGGGTTGACGGCGCTCGGCAGCAGGCTCGGCCGGCTTGCCGACATCGCCAGCCGCCGCCGCACGGAGGGCGCCCTGGCGGCGATCCCGCTGGTAGGCGGCGTTGCTGTGGCTGGCGCCGAACTGCTGGGAGGCACCGCGGCTGAAGCGAGCGGCGACGCCCTGGGCAAAGCGCCGCACGCCGCCGCCGGAGCCGCCCCGGCGCTTCCCGCCGCTCCGGTGATACCGGCGGTGCCGCCCATTCCAGCGGCTCCGCCCCGCTATGTGCCGCCCGGCGGCTGAGCCCGGCCATGCAAGTCATCAAGCCCCAAGCACTCGGACTGTCCACAAGGCCCATTGAATACCGCAAGCGCTTTGGCCTGTGTGTCACGGCGGCGCTGCATGTTCCCTTTGCGCAGGGAGAGCGCGGCACCTTGTGGGGCGAACAGTCCATGTGGGATTTCCTCGCGCAGGAGATGGCCGTACCGCTGATCGACGAAGGCGTGGCCAAGCTGACGGCTGAGTTCCTGGTGCATGGCAGTGCCTACCCGCCGCCCGATACACCTTCGGCCTGTGCCGTGCGCGCGCGCTTCGGTGCGCGCGAGAAGACGCTGCTGGTTTTCGGTGAACGCAACTGGGCAGGGGGCGCCGTGCAACCCAGCCGGCCGCAGCCATTCGACCGGATGCCCATCGACTGGGCGCATGCCTACGGCGGGGCGGACTTTGCCGCCAATCCGGCAGGCAAGGGACGCACTGCCGTCGAGGGTGCGCGCGCCCTGCCCAACATCGAGTCGCCCCATGAGCGCCTGCTGCGGCCCGACCACGCGGTTTCACCCGCGGGGTTCGGTGCTCTGGAGGCGACTCATCCACACCGCGCGCAGTACCGCGGAACCTTCGACGCCACCTACCTCCAAGAGCATGCACCCGGTTTTCCGCCCGATCTGGACTGGCGCCATTTCAACCTGGCGCCTCCGGATCAGTGGTTCGACAGTTCCTTGCAAGGCGACGAGGCATTTTCCTTCGACCACATGCACCCGGTGCATGCGCACCTGCAAGGTCGGCTGCCGGGCTTCCGTGCGAGGGTGTTCGCGGGCTATCGCATGCCCGATGAAGGCGAGCCCCGGCTGCGCGAAGTACCTCTGCGCCTGACGACCGTCTGGTTCTTCCCTCATGCGGAGCGTGCCGTGGTGCTGTTCCAGGGAATGGCCGAGGTGGATACGGACGACGGCTCGGACGTCGTGTCCCTGATGGGCGCGGTGGAGCGCCTGGGAGAGTCGCGCCCGGATGCGCACTATGTGGATGCGATCGCGCGGCGCGCCGATCCCCGAATGGGCAGTGTCCATATGCTGAACGACGCAGACCTTCTGCCGGACGGCGTGGACACCAGCGACCCTGCACTCGATGCCGCCCGCGCGAATTTCGCCATGGATGGCCTGCAAGGCGACGCACAGTTCCTGCGTGCGCAGACGGAGGTCACGCTGGCGCGCGAGGAGGTGCGTGCGCAAGGCAAGGATCCCGATGCCATGGGCATTCGCATGCCGGCGCGTGAGAAGGTTCCCACCGGCGCCGCCTTGGCGCCGTATGTCGAGCAGAAGATCAAGGAGGCGGAGCGCCAGCAATGGGCAATGCTTGAGGACGTAGTGACGCAGGCGGAAAAGGCGCTGGATTTTGCCGCCGCGCAAAAGCTTCCTCTCGCGTCGCTGCAGCATCGCGGACCACCGCGCGCCGGCGCGGAGGCTCGCCTCGATGTCCTGCGCGCGAGCTTTGCCGCCGCACCGCAGCAGCAATTCGGCCAGATCACGGCGGGGCTCTACGGCAAGCTCATTCAGCTCGAGGCCGTCGAGCGCACGGCCTATCGGCAGTCGGCGCATGAACAGGCGCCGGCCCTGCCGATGGCGCAGGACGAGGCCTCTGCGCTGCGTGCCGAAGTCGAGCGCGGCATTGCGAAAGGACTCAGGTACTTTGCGGAAATGGACTTCACCGGGGCCGATCTGTCGGACCTGGATTTGCGTGGGGCGAACTTTTCCGGCGCATGGCTGGAAAGCGCGAATCTCGCGAGGTCGAACCTCTCTGGCGCCGACTTTTCGCGCGCCGTGCTCGCGCATGCCGACCTGAAGCAGGCGATTGCGGTCGGCGGGCGTTTCGCCGAGGCGAACCTGGGCAAGGCCGGTTTGTCCGGCACCGTTTTCGATGATGCGGATCTCCGCGGCGCGGTACTCAGTGGTTGCCAACTGGCCGAAACCCAGATGCGCCGCGCGCAACTCTCGGGCGCGCAGCTGCTCGACACCCGATGGGGCATTGCAGACTGGAGCGGCGTGCACGCGGTGCGCCAGCTGTTCTACAAGCTGGACCTCAAGGGGTTGATCCTTGCCGAAGCCGACCTGAGAGGCTGCAGCTTCGTCGAATGCGACCTTGGAGGCTGTGATCTGCGTGTTGCCAACTTGCAGGGAGCGAGCTTCGTGAACTGCAAGCTCGACAATGCCCGGCTTGCCGGCGTCCAGGCCGAGGGAGCGGTATTCGCCCAGGGCTGCAGCCTGGCGGGGGCCGATCTTCGCGACGCGCGGCTCGAGCGCAGCAATCTTGGCGAAACGAACCTCGACGGTGCCAAGCTGATGCGTGCACGGCTCGATGGCGCCAATCTCGGCTTCGCAAGCCTGGCAGGGGCCGACCTGAGGCTGGCCAGCGCCAAGAGCGCCATTCTGCGCAAGGCCGTATTGCGCCACGCCGCCATGGCCGGCGCGGATCTGTCGGGCGCGGTCATGCAACACGCCGACCTGCGCGGTGCCGACCTGCGCCGAAGCAGCCTGTTCGGCGCCGATCTCTCGCGCGTTCGACTCGATGGCGACGTGAATTTCGAACACGCGCTGCTCAAGCGGGCCCGCACCTGGCCCCGCCTCACGCCAGAGCAGCAGGCGGCGCCATGATGAGTCCCGAGTTGCTTTCGATGGCCGTGGCGGTCGGAGAACCCGTCATCGGCATGGATCTGGCGAAGGGGGCGTTCGGACGCGCGTCGCTGGGAGGCGGCGTGTTCTCGCGCACCCGCTTGAGCGAAGCCGACCTGCGCGGTGCGGACCTGCGCGAAACGGTGTTCGAGCATTGCGACCTGACCGGCGCACTGCTGTCAGGCGCCAACTTGCGCCGGGCGGTGTTCGATCACTGCACGCTTGACCACGCCGATCTGCGCGGAGCCAATCTCCATGGTTCGGTCTGGACCGAATGCCGGGCGCCGCATGTGCAGCTGGCCGACACGCAGCTCAGCATGGCGACGCTGTCGAAGTCGAATCTGGACCACGCCGTTCTGCGCGGCGCAAATCTTGATTCGGCAGTCTTGAGCGAGCTTGGACTTTTCGACGCCTGCGCCGATGGCGCTTCTTGGCGCCAGACCGTCGTATCCGAGTGCAAGCTCCAGTTGCTGACGTGGGCGGGCGCAACCTTGCTGCGGGTTGCCTTCGTCAACACCGACCTGCAGGGCAAGTCGTTCGCAAACCTGAGCATCGAAGGCTGCCAGTTCACGGGTTCCGATCTCAGCACGGCCGATTTTTCAGCGGCCCGCATGCGCCAATGCAACTTCCAGAGGGCTACGCTGGACGGCGCATGCTTCACCAAAGCACAAGGGCCGCTCGCACTTTTTTGCAATGTGCAGGGCGCCAAGACCGATTTCGCCGGTGCCGGGCTGCGACAGGCGCTTTTCACTGGCGCCCAGCTGCCGGGTGCCGATTTCACCCGCTGCGACTTGTACCAGGTGCACTTTGCCGGCGCGCAGCTGCCCCAGGCGCGCTTCATGTCGTCCGACCTCACGTACGCCGACTTCCGGCATGCGGATCTCACCGGTGCGGACCTGCGCCAGGCCATCCTGTTCCGCGCTGTTCTGCATGGCGCCGGCACGCAGAACGCACAGATGACCGATCGCGCGCGGGCCATCGACGAAGACCCGGACCTGGCTGCGGCCGAACGTTGGCAACCTATGGAGCAATCCTCATGACCTCATCCCTTCCCCAGCCCGCGCCGCATGTGCGCTCCCGCTCTCGCGCCCGGGTGGCCCCGCCGCAGGCGGCCATCCAGGCGACGTGGTGCGTAGGCACCGTCAGCGCTTGCGAGTGCGACGGGTTCGCGGTCTTGAGTGGCGGATTGCGCGCCACCGGACGCCGCGCGGTCAGCTGTCTCCTGGAGCCGCGCGAAGGCGACAGCGTGGCCTGCATGCAGGTGGCGCCCAGGGAGCTGTGGATCCTGGCGGTGCTGCAGCGCGAAGAGGGGGGCGAGCATTTGTTGAGCTTGTCGGGCGACACGCGGATTCAGGTGGAGGGCGGGGCGCTGTCCCTGTCGTCGCCGCGTCTGGCGCTGCATGGCGACGAGCTCGAACTCCGGGCGCGCGACGCCCGGATGGCTGTCGAATCCGCCGAGCTGGTGGGCACGCGTCTGCGTGTGGTCGGCAGTGTGCTCAAGGTCGTGGGCTCGGTGCTGTCCACCGTGATGGAACGCGTTCATCACTACAGCAAGAGCCATACGAGAACCACCGACGGAATGGACCGTGTGGCAGCCACGCATGTGGAATGCGAGGCGAAGCAGTTGTTGCGGCTGTCCGGCGAGCATGCGCTCGTGAACGGCGAAAAGCTCATCAAGGCGCGCGGCGGGCAAATCCACTTCGGCTAGGAACGCACCATGTTTGCCAACTGCCAATTGATGGGAACCGATATGGGCTTCCCGGATGTATGCATCACGCCCGCGGCGCCTTCGCCGATCCCGGTGCCTTATCCCAACATTGCGATGGGCCCGATGGCGATTCCCAACTGTCCGACCATACTGATCATGGGCATGCCGGCGCACAACATGGGCACGACGATTCCGATGACCAATGGCGACAATGCGGGCGTCCTGCTGGGCGTCGCCTCGGGTACGGTGATGGGTCCGAGCCGGCATATCACCGCCGCGTTCACCGTGCTGCTTCAGGGCATGCCCGCCACGCGGCTCACGAGCGTCTCAATCCAGAACAGCACCAACTGCCCCGGAGTGCGCACCGTGCCAAGCCAGACGCTCATGCTGCTGCTTGCACCGTGAGCGGATCAACGTCGCCCCTGCTCCCATTCGCGCGCGATGTCCGCGGCGGATTTCTCGGGCGGAAAGTAGAGCGCAGGACGCCGCATCCAGTCGACGCGCACCACGCTTTCGGCAAGTTTTTGAAGTTCAGGCACGGCTGCTTCCACCGGGGCCCGCCGCTCGCGCCCGTCGGTAAGCACCTCGCCGACCCGGCCTTGCGCGAAGCGCACGCGCATCACCAGAGGCTGCGCAACGCCGTAGAGGCAGCGCTGCCCGCTGAAGACGCCGTTGATGCGCTCGCCGCCGCGAAGCGTGACGTCGTACTCCATGAGGTTGTGCTTGGAGCGGTTGCGCGGCCCGTAGCGGCACCTCGCGACCACGTCGTCAATCTCGCCAAGCCATGCGCGTGCGTTGTCCGGAGCCTGCGGAATCAAGCCGGGCGACCACGTCGGGTTCATCCGGCCGACCTCGGCATCGATCTCGCCTTGGAGCAACTGCGCCAGCACGGCATTGGCCTGGCTGCCCGGCATCTCTCGCGTGCCTTCGGTGCAGGCCGTGATCAGATTGGTGAGCGAAGCAAGAACAAGCATTGTTTGGGCCGTTCGCCAGAACATGAAGCGCATTACACGCCTGATTCGGCCTCCGGTTCCAAGCGCGCCGACCCTCATGCGGCATACCTCTTAAGGCGAGATTGCCAACCGGCCCTCCTAAATGAATACTCCCCAGGAGTACTGTCGCTCGCGCCCGTTGTGTGGCGAAGCGTGTTGGGAGCCGGTTCATGATTCAAATCGCTGTGATCACTAGGCAGGGCGCGCCGGGGGAGAAGTCCCAGATCGTTCAGTTCGGCCCCGCCGGCGGAACCATCGGCCGCTCCGACACCAATACGCTGGTGTTGTCGGACCCCGACCGCACCGTGTCGCGCGTGCATGCGCAGGTGCTCTGCCGTGGCGGCCAGTATTTCGTGATCGACCGCGGCAGCAACCCGATCGTGCGCAACGGACAAGCGCTGGGCTCCGGCAACGAAGCTCTTCTGTCCGACGGCGACCGGCTGGTCATCGGTGGCTTCGAACTGAAAGTCGAGGTGCAGGCGGCCGTCGATGCATCGCCTGCGCCGTCCTTCGCTCCAGCCTCGGGCGCGCCGATCCCCGCAAGTGCGGAAGACGATCCCTTTGCGGATCTGCTGGCGGGCCTTGCACCGCCGCCGCAAGCGCCGCTCACCGGGCCCGCGGCCAAGCCGTTGCCATCGGCCTCCGCGCCCCCCGCCGACTCCCTGATGTTCCCTGATCCGATGCAAAGCGGATCGCGCAATGCGCAAGCGGCGCAGATCGATCCCTTCGCCGACCTGCTGGGCGCTGCGCCTTCGTCAGCGCCCGCAACCGGCCTTGGTGCGCTCGACGACTTTTCCGACCTGGGCGCGCCGCCCGCGAGCGGCAAGGCCGCGGGCATCGACGAGCTGTTCGGCGGCATGGGCGGTGGGGGTGGCATCGGCGGCGACCCGCTCGCGCTTTCTCCGTTGGCGGACCCGCTGCTGCAGCCCAACACGGCGTCCGATACCGATCCGCTGGCGGCGCTGCAGCGCGCCGCGCCGGCCACGCCGGTACCGCGCGCCGACCATTTGCCCATCGATCAGTTCGGCTTCACCCCGCCGAGGGCGATCGACGCGCCACGGCCGCAGCTGCCGCAGTTCGACGACATCACGGGCCAGCCGATCCGCATCAGCGGGCCGGAGGTCTCTCCCGGCGGATCGATCGAACCGCCGGGGCCGCTGAAACCGCTACCACCATTTCCGGCGCCTCCGCCGCCATTGGCGCGACCACAGCCACAGACCGCGCCGACGCCGGTCGCAAAGGCGGCACCCGCAGTGCAGCGCACCGCCTCAGACGACGAGCTGCTGGCCGCTTTCCTGCGCGGCCTCGGCAGCACGCACCAGACGCCCGAGATGCTCACGCCCGGCCTCATGGAGCGCATCGGCACGATTCTTCGCAGCGCCACCGAGGGCACGCTGCAACTGCTGCTCACGCGCCAGGAGTTCAAGCGCGAAGTGCGCGCCGAGGTCACGATGATCGCCTCGCAAGCCAACAACCCGCTCAAGTTCTCGCCCACGGTGGAAGTGGCGCTCGCGCACCTGCTGGGGCCGGGCGTGCGTGGTTTCATGCAGCCCGAGGCGGCGATGCGCGATGCATACAACGACCTGCGGGCCCACCAGTTCGGTGTGATGGTGGGCATGCGCGCGGCGCTCGCGCACGTCATCGCGCGCTTCGAGCCCGAAGAGCTCGATAAGAAGATCACGTCCAGGTCGGCGCTCGACGCATTGTTCAGCGCCAATCGCAAGGCCAAGCTCTGGGACCAGTTCGTGGCGCTCTATGGCGGCATCGCGAGCGAGGCCGAGGACGATTTCCACAACCTCTTCGGCAAGGCCTTCCTGGCGGCCTACGAAGAACAGATGGCGCGCCTGAAGTCCGACGCCTGAACGTCGTCCTCAAGCACAACTAAGACAGCATCAGCAAACGCGAGGCATCCGCTTGGAAATCGAAATCGTCACGCTGTCCAGACAGGGCGGCCGCAGCTACAACGAGGACGTCTACGGTCACTGGCACGACGAGCGCTATGTCGCCTGCCTGGTGGCCGACGGCGCCGGCGGGCACGGCGGCGGCGACGTGGCGGCGGCCACCGTGCGCAGCAGCGCGCTGGGCGGCTTCTCGGCCGCGCCAAGCCTGGACGAAGCGAGCCTGCGTGCGCTGGTCGAGCAGGTCAACCGCGACGTGGTGGCGCGCCAGGCGGAGGGCGGCAAGCTCGCGGGCATGCGCTCGACCGTTGTCTTCGCGGCCATCGACCTGGAGAGCGAGGCGCTGGCCTGGGTGCACAGCGGCGACAGCCGGGCCTACCTGTTTCGCGGCGGCGCCATCGTGGCGCGAACCACCGACCATAGCCTCGTGCAGCAGATGGTGGCCGGCGGCATGCTCGACGAAGAAGGCGCACGCCTGCATCCGCAGCGCAACATGCTGCTGTCCGCGCTGGGCTCGATCGAGGAGGCGCCCGACATCACGGTGTCCGACCGAATGCGGCTGTTGCCCGGCGACGTGCTTCTCTTGTGCAGTGACGGCGTGTGGGAGCCGCTGGGCGACGAGTGCCTGATCGACACGCTGCATGCCTCGCGCACGCCCAGCCAGTGGACCGAACTGCTCGACGCGAAGATCAAGGAGCACGCCAAGCCGGGCCACGACAACTACACGGCGCTCACGCTGTGGGTGATCGAGGATGAGGACGACGACGTGACGCGGCTGCTGCCGGAGAGCGTCGCGGCTTCCGATTCCTGATCCTTTCCTTCCGTACCCAGCAAGAAAAGGAAAAGGGCCCAAGCTTTCGTCCATTCGGACGATCGCTTTGGGCCCCTTTCGCTTCGGCTGCAGCCGGCTGTTCAGGCTCCGCCTGTGGCCGGCACTGTCTGGAGCGCGGCCTAGTAGCCGTACTTGCTCGCCGTCTTCTTCACCCGCTTCAACGCGCTGCGCAGCAGCGTCGGCATGTCCTCGCGGTTGGGCAGGTTGGTGTAGTTGTCGATGCCCTGCTCCTTGCAGAAGTTGGCGCAGCCGTTGTTGAGCAGGTCGAGCGCATAGCGGCTCTTGCTGATCGTGCTGGACGAGCCGGGCTCGCGGAACGGATCGAAGATGCCGTCCGGCAGGACCTTGTATCCGAGCGCGATCGACTGCGTCTGGAAGTGCGTGATGTGCTTCTGCGTGACCGGCCCGTAGTAGCCGTCCACGGCGATCACCTCGGTCTGGCCGGGAGGTGGGTCCAGATCGTGGTTGAAACCGAGCAGCTCGTAGTAGAAGATCTTGAACAGCGCCTGCACCAGCATCACGTCTTCACGTGTGTTGGAACCGATCCGGCCGGCCGACCAGTCGATGTTGTAGGCGGTCAGCAGCGCGCCGCTGCGGCCGATGAGAGGGGTGCTGAATGCCATTGCATTGCTCCGGTGTGGAAACGTGGGACCGGACCTGGGCACGCTGTGGGCCCGAGTCCGGACTTGCCGAATCCGTTGCCGTCAGCGGGTTTCGGTGGTCGGCACGTTCCAGCCGAACTTCACTTCACCGCCGCCCGCGCCCTTGTCGTCTTGCGCCTTGTAGGCGAACTCGATGTCCTTGAACGAGCAAAGCACCTGTTCCTGCACATCGCCGCCTTGCGCGCCGCCGGGGCTCACGCCGGAGATGAATACCTCCTTCAGCGTGACCTTAAGATATTCCTGCTGGCCTTCACCCGACTTGCGGCAGGTCATGACCATGTCCTTGAAGTGCTTGCCGCTTACGCAGTTCTTGGCCAGCACCGGGGAGGCCTTGTCGTAGTTGTGCGTGAAGTGAAACTCGCCCGGCGTGGCCTTGCCCTTGCCGGAGCCGCCGCCGGAGCCTGCGCCGGATGCGTTGCTCACGTTCCACGACCAAGACGAAATCTCGATCTCGTCCTTGTGGTCCTTGTGGGAAGCCTCGCCCTTGACGCCGTCGAGCTTGATATGAAAGTCAGATGACATGTTCCTACTCCTTGAGGCCCGATTGCGTTCGGGCGGTTGATGATCGAGATGAAGACAAAGGCTGTCGGCAACTTGTAAACAGGACCGATGCGCGGCAGCTACTGAGAGAACGAAACGGAATCGGGAATTTCAAGAAAATTCGGAGGACTTTTCAGCCGGCGCCCTTGGCCGTAGGCAGCTTGGAGACCAGCCGCAGCGAGACCGTGAGGCCTTCGAGTTGGTAGTGCGGACGCAGGAAGAACTTGGACGTGTAGTAGCCCGGGTTGCCTTCGACCTCTTCCACCACTACTTCGGCGGCTGCCAGCGGCTTTTGCGACTTGGTGATCTCCGACGAATTGGCCGGATCGCCGTCGACGTAGTTCATGATCCATTTGTTGAGCCAGCGCTGCATGTCCTCGCGCTCCTTGAAGCTGCCAACCTTGTCGCGCACGATGCACTTGAGGTAGTGCGCAAAGCGGTTGCAGGCAAAGAGATAGGGCAGGCGAGCGGCCAGGTTGGCATTGGCCGTGGCGTCCGGATCGTCGTATTCCGCGGGCTTGTTCAGCGACTGCGCGCCGATGAAAGCCGCGAAGTCGGAGTTCTTGCGGTGGATCATCGACAGCAGCCCGGCCTTGGAGAGCTCGGCCTCGCGCCGGTCGCTGATCGCGATCTCGGTCGGGCACTTCTGGTCCACGCCGCCGTCGTCGCTCGGGAAGGTGTGCAGCGGCAGGTTTTCCACCGCGCCGCCCGACTCGATGCCACGGATGCGCGAGCCCCAGCCGTAGAGCTTGTACGAGCGGTTGATGTTGGTCGCCATTGCATAGGCCGCGTTGGCCCAGGCGTACTTGCTGTGGTCGGCACCGGCGGTGTCTTCCTCGAAGTCGAACTCCTCCACCGGATTGGTGTTGGCGCCATAAGGCGTGCGCGCGAGGAAGCGCGGCATGCACAGGCCCAGGTACTTGGAGTCGTCCGACTCGCGCAGGCTGCGCCAGCCGGCGTATTCGGGCGTGAGAAAGATTTTGGTCAGGTCGCGCGGATTGGCGAGCTCCTGCCAAGATTCCATCTGCATCAGGTTGGGGCTCGCGCCGGTGATGAAGGGCGCATGCGCGGAGGCGGCGATCTTGGCCATCTCGCCGAGCAGTTCCACGTCCGGTGGGCTCTGGTCGAAGTGGTAGTCGCCGACGATGGCGCCAAAGGGCTCGCCGCCGAACTGGCCGTATTCCTGTTCGTAGATCTTCTTGAACATCGGGCTCTGATCCCACGCCGCGCCCTTGAACTTCTTCAGGTTCTTGGCCAGCTCCTGCTTGGAGATGTCCATCACGCGGATCTTGAGGTTCTCGTCGGTCTCGGTGTTGTTCACCATGTAGTGCAGCCCGCGCCATGCACTCTCGAGCTTCTGGTACTCGGGGTGGTGAATGACCTTGTTGACCTGGTCGGTGAGCTTGGCGTCGATCGCGGCGATCATGGCCTGGATCGATTTGGTCACGTCCTTGCCGATCACGGTGCTGTTGCTCAGCGCCTGCTGGGCGAGCGTGAGCACCGCGGCTTCGACGGCGCTCTTGGCTTCGTCGCTGCGGGGCTTGAATTCCTTTTGCAGCAGCGACGAAAAGTCGCTCCCCGCATAGGCAACGTCTTTCAGTGCGCTCTGTTGTTCGAGTGCGTCGGCCATGTTGTTTCTCCTCGTGGTCCGGTGTGTCTGGCGAAATGGGTCAGGCGGCAGGCGCGCTGTCGTCGGGCTTCTTGCTGGCGGCCAGCGTCTGCAGCAGCGCCGGGTCCTCGAGCACCTTGGCGAGCAGGTCTTCCGCGCCGCCCTTGCCGTCCATGTACGTCACGAGGTTCGACAGCTGCGTGCGCGCTTCGAGCAACTTGTTGAGTGCGCCGACTTTCCGGGCGACGGCGGCGGGGGAGAAATCCTCCATGTTCTCGAAGGTGAGCTCGACTTTCAGGTCGCCTTCGCCGGTCAGCGAGTTCTCCACCGCAAAGGCGGCGCGCGGCTTCATTGCCTTCATGCGCGAATCGAAGTTGTCGACGTCGAATTCCAGGAACTTGCGATCCGCCACGGAGGCGAGCGGATCTGCCGGCTTGCCGGACAGATCGGCCAGCACGCCCATGACGAACGGCAGCTGGATCTTCTTCTCGGCACCGTAGAGTTCCACGTCGTATTCGATCTGCACGCGTGGCGCCCGGTTGCGGGCGATGAATTTCTGACTGCTCTTGGCCATGGCGATGCTCCTTGCGGGAATGAATTGGGATGGGTCGGTGAACTGAAAAGAGAGGGTCGGCCTATTCGGACGGGCGCTTGCCGGTCACGTTCTCGATGGTGTCCATCGCGTTGGGCGCGAGGTTGGCCATGATCTCGAGGAAGCTCACGCCAATGAGCTTCTTCGCGCGTTCGATCAGGAGCGGCGCCGGGTTGCCGGGCTCGGCCTGTTCCAGGTAGCGGATCACGCGGTCGAGCATCTGAAGCGCATCCTGGCGGTTCTGGATCTCGCCGCGCATGGCCGCGGGCCGGGCCGCACCGTCGCCTGCGCCCTGCGACGCCGTGCCTTCGTCCGCCGCAGACGCTTCGCCCCCCTCGGCCACGCCGGAGGCAGCGCCGCAGGCCTTGGCGAGCACGCGGCCGATGGTGCGCAATGCGCCAAAGTTGATGGCGTCGGAGCGGCCGGTGCGATCGACCAGCAGCGCTTGCAGTTTCTCGACGAGCGCAGGCACTTCCATCGCGGCCTGCAGGCGTTCGGGTTGGTGAGCCTGGATCGCCTCGAGGCCGCCCTGAATCTGCGACATCGAATAGGTCGCTTCGCCGCCGACGGCATTCAGCGCGCCGTGCGCAATGGCGATGTCGCGCACCCGGATCTGTCCCACGCCGGGCGCCACGCCCACTTGCGCGTCGTACAGGTCGCGCAGCACCATGTTCTCGTCCCATAGCGGTGCCAGTGCATTGAGGCGCATCGTGGGATCGTTGTCGTCGTCGGCATCGAGCGTTGGATGTATGCCGTCCCAGAACCGGTCGAACAGGCCGGTCAGCAATTGAAGGCCTGCGATGAAACCAACCACGCCCTGCAGCCGCGTCGAGGCTCGCAAGAGCAGCACGGCGGCGCGCACGTCCTTGCTCCGGCGCAGGATGGCGTCGGACTGCTCTGCCACGTCGCGCCACTCCGGCTCCACTGCGGGTATGACGGTGTCGCCGAACTGCTGCTCGGGCTTGCCCTGTGAGGACGCTGCGAGCGCGGTAAAGGCGGCGTCGTACTCCAGGTCGTCGCCGCACGGCGATGCCTCGCCGATGGGCGTGAGCAGGGCTTCGACTAGTTCGTTGGTCAGCATGTTGCCTGTTCGAGTTGGCTGGTGATAATCAAAGATGCGTCGGAACCGGTCAATGCAACGAAGGGAATAGCATGCGCACGCTGGGTACACACCATTCGTCCTATGGACGCACTCCTGCCGCGGTTTCGCGGCGCCTGGCACTGGGTTGCGGCCTGGCGCTGGCTGGCGTCCTGCTCGCGGGCTGCGCACCCAAGCCTGTGGTCACGACGGTGTCGATCACGCTGATTGCAGGTGCCGATGCCAACCCCGATGCGCGCGGCCGCGCTTCGCCGCTCACGGTGCGCGTGTATGCATTGAAGTCGCCCGGCCCATTCGAAGGCGCGGACTTCTTCTCGCTGTTCGAAAAAGACCAGGCCACGCTGGGTGCAGAGCTCGTGCAGCGCGAAGAAATGCTGTTGCGACCCGGCGAGACCCGCAAGCTCGATCTCACACTGCCGCCCGATGCCAAGGCCATCGGCGTGATGGCGGCGTTCCGTGATCTGGACCGTGCGCGCTGGCGCGAAGTGCGCCCCGTGCAAACCGGCAAGGCCGAGGCCATGACGGTGACCTTCGGCGCCCGCCAGATTCGCGTCGAAGGCAAATAGGTCCGTTTGGCGCTTCATGATGGCGCCGCGCTTCCATTCAAAGGTCGGCCGGGCCGCACGAGTGGCTGGTCGGCCGGTAGGAAGTGCGCGAACAAATCGTTCACGAATGCGCCGCCGGCGGCACCAGACGCGGCTGCCGTGAAGTAGAGGCCGCGCCACCGTAGCCCGCGCGAACCCCGGCCACGGCTTTCGAACAAGGCATCCGCCACTTGGCGCAGCGCGGGCTGCAGCGCGCGTATCGCCTCGACGAATTCATGAATCGCAAGCCGGCCCGAAGCGCTCGGCTGTTCGCGGAGCAGCGCCATGCGCAGCGCATGCAGCTGCCGCGCCATCGGGTCGAACGACGCGTCGAGCCGCGCGGCCGCCGTGTCGTGGGCGGGCGGCGACCAGGTCAGGCGATGGCCGATGGCCTGCGCCAGCACTTCGGGCGGCAATGCACCGCGCAGCGCGGCATAGCCCGCCAGCTGTTCGAGGCCGGTCACGACGAGGTAGACCGGCAACTGCAGGCGCAGGGTGTCGCCGGCCTCGTCGAGCAATCGATGCATCCTGTCCGCGAGCGGTTTCATCGTCTCGGTGCCTGTGCGCAGCAACTCGCTCGCAGCGATGCACACCACCAGCCCGTTGAGCGGCAGTCGTTCGCGCCGCTCGGCCAGTGCCAGCAATGCCTGCAGCCAGAGGCCGCGCATGTGCGGCGCCGCGGCCGATTCGCTGACGGCGGTGGGGTGAAGTTCGATGGCCGCCATAGAACCGGTGAGCCACCAGCGCCAGTACGGTTCGCCCAAAGCCTTCTCGCTGCCTGAAGGCGCAAGCCGCTCGGCATGCGCTGCTGCCAGCAGGCCCGGCAGGTTGGCCGCCGCGTCGCCCAGGAAGAGAAACCATGGCACTTGGGCGCCGCGTTGCCGTTGCGGTTGGCGCAACGCCTGGCGTGCCTCGGACATGGCGTCGCGCAGGGCTTCGGTGGCGGCCTCGTCGGTCTCGGCTGCCGGTGGGCCCAGGGCATCGATGCGCCGCCGCAGCGCACGTCGGCGCGCACCGCGACCTGCATCGCGCACCGTGCCGCACAGCAGCGTGAAGCCGGCGACATACAGCAACAGCAGCAGCCAGAAGAGGTGGGCGGGCGACAACGCGGCGGTCATGGCAATGGCGTGGCGGTTTTTCTCAGCGCGCCGCGGTGTCGAGCGACACGAAGTCCGCGATCAGCCGGTCGCCACCCTTGTTGGCCGCGAGCGCTTCGCGCAGGCGCAGTAGATAGGCCGAGGCCAGTTCGAACGGCGGCCGGTCGGCGGTCTCGTTGAACGGCGTGGGGGACGAGAGCACGGTGATGAGCACCCGGCCGAAGGGCGGCCCCACGAGCCAACTGGAGGGCACGTCGCGGCCCAGGTCGAGCTTTTCGCCGGCGCGCAGCCGCGTGGCCACCTGGCCGGCGTTCAGGTGCATGACCGAACCGTCGACCGTGTAGTAGTCGACCCACAGGTAGCTGTCGTGGTTCGGCGCCGCCACCTGCACGCTCACGGTGTCGCCTTCGCGCAGCTGGCCGTCCTTGGCCGCGGGGGCTTCCACGTCGAGCCCGAAGTCCTTGTCTCGGTTGCGCAGCTGGTAGGGCTTCAGGATGGCGAACACCTCGCAGTGCGGCCAGAGGCGCAGTTCGAGGTCGAACTCGGGTGACTTGACTCCGGGCATCGCGGCCACGTCGTGCTCGACTCTCTTCAGGTCCGCGGGCAGCGAGACGAAGCCGCTCACGCGCAGCTTGCCGTCCTTGCCGGGCGTGGCCGCAAGGTCGGCGCAGGCATAGGTCTGCAGCTGCTGCTCGATGCGCTGGCCCAGGCTGGGTTCCGCCGCCGTCGGCCCGGAAGGCCACAGCCACCACAGCAGGTACAGCAGCGGCACCAGCAGTGCGAACGCACCGCTGGCGCGCAGCAATGCGCGCTCGCGGCTCTGCGTGCCGTGCGGACCGGGCGGGTCCGGTGTGCGATACGGTTGCGGCGTGATGTGCTCCTGCACCAGGCTGCCGAGCGACAGCGGCCGGATCCCCAGATGCTGGGCGTGCAGCTCTTTCAGCTTGCCGAGCTCGCCCTGGTCGCCGTTCTCGAAGTAGTACTGGCCTTTGAAGCCGTAAGCCAGCGCATGCCAGTAGACCTCGCGCACCTCGTCGTCCGCTGCGGTCAGTGCCGACAGGTGATGAAAGAACTCGCTGTGCGCGTTGTTCGAATTGAAGAGTTGCACCTGCAATGGCGCGGCACTGCCTGCCGCGCCCGGATGCCGCGCCAGGACCTCGTCGATCCAGGCCACCATGGCAAAGGCCGCGGATTCGACCTGCGCCGGGGGCGTGCGGGAGGTAGTGGCACAGGCGCGCGCCGCGTCCAGCAATCGGCGTGCCTGTTGCTGCGCGGCGTCATGCGAGAGCGTGGTGCGGCCCGCCGCAATCGATGCGTCGAGGGCAAGGCCGAATGAAGCGAGTACCGAAAAACAGTCGAGCAGCCGGGCCATGAACCGCGCCCGTTCACTGCGCTTGCATGGCGAAGGATGCCTTGCACCGGCGTCTGCAGCGATGGCACATGCCCATGTCCCCGGTTCCTTCGAATAGGCATTCATTTTTCCAAACGCGGCGCAGCACGCGCCATACCGCTTGGGGTCTATGCCGTTCGTCGGGCACACCGGCCTTGCTGCGCGGGGCAATCGCCGGTATCTTCGGCTTCCGCTGAGATCAACGCACGCTGGGACTGGACATGCCATGAAAATTCTGATCGCCGACGACCACCGGCTCGTCATCGAGGCGGTCAAGGCCAAGTTGTCGGAGCTCGAGCCCGGCATCGAGTTCGTCCTGGCGATGAGCGTCGACGAACTGCTCGCCCACGCCACCGACGAGCTCGACCTGGCCTTGATCGATCTCAACATGCCCGGCGCCGACGGCCAGGCTCACATCGACGAAATCCGCCGCCGCCATCCGGCCGTACCGGTCATCGTGCTTTCCGGCTACGAAGACCCGGCCATCATGCGCAGCGCGCTTGAACGCGGCGTGCTGGGTTTCATTCCCAAGGCGTATTCGCCCGAGGTCATGCTGTCGGCCGTGCGGCTGGTGCTGGCCGGCGGCGTCTACGTGCCGCCCATGATGCTGACGGCGCTGCCGCCGGGCATCGTGGCCGGCGTGCCGTCAATGCAGAACGGCGACGCGCGCTCCGCGGGCGCATCGTCGGCAACGCTGGAGCACCTGCGCAGCGTGCTCACCGAGCGCCAGGTCGAGGTGCTGCAGCTGCTGTCGCAGGGCAAGCCCAACAAGCTCATCGGCCGCAGCCTGGGCATCAGCGAAGGCACCGTGAAGATTCACCTGGCGGCAATTTTCCGCGCGCTCAACGTGCGCAATCGCACCGAAGCGGTGGTGGCCGCGCAGGCGCTGACCGAAGCGCAGCAAGCCTAAGCCGCGCGCAGGTGCGCGGCGGCTGAGTGCTCTTCCTTATTGATCGTCGCTTCAGGAGCAGTTGAGCTTCATGGCCTCGATGCGGCCACCGAAGCCCAGCTTGCGCGTCAGGCCGCCTTCGCGGCTGTTGGCCGGGAAGTTGACCGTGCGGTCCCTGAACATCGCGTGCTCGTACACCTGTAGCGTGGCGCGCGGACCGACGCTGACGCTGTCGATGTCGCGCTTGAGCTGTCTCGCGGTGCCCTTGTCCATGCTCTGGACTTCGGCCGGGCCCACCAGCGTGAGCATGTCGCCCTTGAAGTCGCGCCCGGTATAGAACTGGGCCCAGCAGCCGGAAGCCAGCGCCGGATCTTCCACGCGAATGGGCACCAGCAGGATCGTGGGATCGGGTCGGTTGTCCGCCGTCGCGGTGGAGGTGGTCGGGGTCGATGTGTTGGCGCAGGCGCCGAGCGCGACCGCGCCGGCGATCAGAAGGTAGCGGAAATTCTTCATTGGTCTTTTGCTTGTGCGGGTTGAGGACGGTGGAGCGCTGCGGCTCACCCATTCAGGCTATCGGCCATGCTCGCCCGCCGCGTAGGAAGAGAGCCCAAGCTACCGTCGCCCCGCATCAACACAGCGCTTTTTCACGAACGCGGCGCGCGAGTTGAATCTCCGCGAATGGCTGCTGCCCGGATGCGCCCATTTCCTACGCCGCACCGCACTGCGAATGATCAGTGTGGCATTCGAGGAAACCCATCCATCCCATCTTTTCATCACTGAAGGAAGCCATGGCCACGAGCAGCATCCTGGGCGGCGACTACCCGCCCATGGAACCCAAGGGAACGGACGTCGACAGCCTGGGGCCCAGCGACACGAGCGACAGCGGAAGCGACGTGCGCACTTCGCGCGAACGCACCGCCATTCCCGAAGACGCGGCGGAAGGTGCCATCCCGATTGCGCATGACAGCAGCACCGATGCGGAGGGCACCGGCGAGCGTGCCTCGGCGGACGCTCCGCCGCCCGAGCCCGACGCGGACATCCTGCCGGACCGCATCGGCATCGTGCCCGCGTCCCCCGACGACCCGTACGCGGGCAGGCCGGACCAGCTTGCCGATGCCGAGATCGAAGAAGACGAAACCGAGGACGCTGGCGACGAGCCCGATTGAGGCGAAGCCCGGCGTGAAACGCATGCACGGCCCTCCCCTTGAATGCGCGCTGCAGAGTCTCCAGCAGCTGGCCTATGCCCGTATCGCACGCGAGTTCCTCCGCGCCAGACAGGAGAGGGCGGAATTGCTTTTATCGTCCGACGCGGTGATGGACGATGCGCATCGCCGCGTGCTTCATTGGGAGCGGGTGCTGGCTGAGTTGCGGCTCTTGTTCGACGATCCACGCCAGATCGCCAGGATCAAGATTGCTCGAGCGCTCTATCTGCGCATGCTGCTGGAAAGCGCACCCACGCGCCTGCAGGCGTGGAGCGACAGCGAAAGCATGGGCGAGATGCCGAAGTCCCACTTGTTCGAATGGATTTCCTACGACTTCGAGCGCCTGGAACTGGCCGAACTCGAAGCCTCCATGTCGCGCGAGGAAGCCGCCTCCTATGCGCAGGCACTCGACGCGCGGGCCAGCAGTATTCGCGAAGAATGGTGAACCAGCCGGTGTCGATCGGGCGCGGGTTCCGAGCGAGTAGTCAGCCCCGGCCCAGCACGACGGCGCCCTCCTGGATGTAGCGGTCGAATTCAATCTTGGGGATGGCAGCGGTGAGCGATTGGCCGTTCTCCGTCCAGGTGAGGACGACGCTGTCGTCCGCCATGAGGATCTGGACATTGCCCTGTGGAATCTTCAGCTGCGGGCCATCGCCCGCACGAAACGCGACATCGCCGACGATGCGGCCGTCGATCTGCGTGGTGGAAGTCATAGGCATACCTTTTCTTCTATTGCGGTGCGGGGCGCGCATGGCGGTTGCTGCCGTCCTTGCGCTGTTCCTTGGAAGGGTCGCCGTCCCGCGTCGGCGCGAGGCCGCCAGGGCTGCCAGCCGAAGGCGGACGGGAGGTCTGGGTTCGCGCACTGGCGGGGCCTTTTTCAGGACCCAGCTTGCGCTGATCCATCGCGCCGCTAGGCTGCTCGGCCGGCCGCGTCGCCGGGGGCTTTTCCGAATCGCTTTGGGGTGGTGCTCGGGTTCCCTTCGGGGTGCCGGTGGGCTGTCCCACGGCCGCCAGAGCGAGCAGGGCGCCTGTCGCGAGGCCGTATTTCAAATGACGGAAGACAAAGCGCGATGAATGCGGGGCCATGGAGGATTCCTCGAAATAAGAATGCTGCCGGACCTCCTTTCTCTCGCGCACTGCCGGCGCGTCCTTGTAGGCAGTCACAGCATTCCCGCGCCGGTGGCATGCCTGCAAGCGTATTGCTGGCGCCGAAGATGCGCCGCTTTCCGGCAACCAACGCAGCTCGCCGTACAGCCATCCCGGGCGTCCCGAAAAACCGTTTCCCGAGGAATAAGCCGGGCCCCTGGCCGCGGCCGAAGAACGCTTACAGCGGACGTCGGGCGAAGCCGACACCAGCCCCTGCTCGCCCGAACACCATCCGATATGGAACCAGCGCATCGCGGCTGCCTTGTGATGCCGCCCTTTGCTGGTGTTTTTCAACCCGCCTCGATTCAGACGAGGCATATGAAGGAGTCATTCCATGGCCAATTACACAAGCACTGCCGATACCGCGAACAGCAAGGACGTGGTCGAGGTGCTGAACGACCTGCTCGAAACATCGCGCGACGGGGAATACGGCTTCCGCGCCTGTGCAGAGGAGGTCGACACGCCGCAGCTCAAGGAGGTCTTCCAAAACCGTTCCGCCGATTGCGCCAAGGCGGCCGGAGAACTGGTCCAGCTCATCCGCCGCTTCGGCGGGTCGCCCGACGATGGCGGCACGGTGACTGGTGCCATGCACCGCGGCTGGGTGCACGTGAAGGGATCGGTGGGCGCAGACAGTGCGCTCTCGATGCTGGAGGAGTGCGAACGCGGTGAAGACGCCGCGGTCGCGCGCTATCGCAAGGCGCTGAAGGCCGACCTGCCTGCGGACGTGCGCGCCGTGATCCAGCAGCAGTCCGAAGGCGCCAAGCGCAACCACGATCAGATCAAGCAGCTGCGCGATCAGATGCGTACCAAGTAAGCAAGGCCGCTGCGGCGGGTGGGGCGGCCGGGGGCAAAATGGACGCGTCTTGAAACTCCGGCAGTTCGTCCTTGACTCCTATTGACCTCACCCGCTTCGACGCCGTCATCGTCGATCTCGACGGCACCATGGTCGACACGCTCGGCGATTTCGCGGTGTCGCTGAACCACATGCTCGCCGATCTTTCGCTTCCGCCGGTTGCTCCGGCGGCCATCGAAAGAATGGTGGGCAAAGGCTCGGAGCACCTGATTCTTTCGGCGCTTGCGCATGTGATGTCTTCCGGCGGAGGCTCCGCCACGGGTGCAGGCGCGGAGGCGCAGCACACACGGGCCCAGGCGTTGTTCGACCGGGCCTGGGACCGCTATCAGCACCACTACCTGGCCATCAACGGACAGCACTCGGCTGTGTATCCGGGCGTGGTGGAGGGCCTCAAGGCGCTGCGCTCACGCGGCCTGCGCCTGGCGTGCCTCACCAACAAGCCGACGTCGTTCGCCAAGCCGCTTTTGGCCGCCAAGGGGCTCGATGGATTCTTCGAATTCGCCTTCGGCGGCGATGCCTTTGCACGCAAGAAGCCCGACCCGCTGCCGTTGCTGAAAACCTGCGAAGCGCTGGGCACCGCGCCCGCGCGCACGCTGATGATTGGCGACTCGAGCAACGACGCCAAGGCCGCCCGTGCGGCCGGCTGTCCGGTGCTGCTGGTGACCTACGGCTACAACCATGGCGAGCCGGTGCGCGGTGTGGATGCCGACGGCTTCGTGGATTCGCTCGCCGAGCTCGATCGCGCTGCTGCGGCCTGAGCAAGGAGGCCGAGCGGCCGCTACGGCTGCTTGCCGAGCAGCGCGTCCTTCAGCTTCCAATCCGCCGGCACGGGGCCGAGCCAAATGCGCAGCAGCGCGTTGAAGAAGGCCTGTTCCTTGATCGGATCGGGCTGCGCCACGCCGCGCACGGAGATCACGGTGCCCGTGCCGGGCAGCCAGTCGACGGTGAAGGTATCGCCGGCCTTGAGCTGCTTCTGGTCGGCGAACATCTGTCCCATGCGCAGCAGGCCCGGAATGAGATTGACCATTTCGCTCTTGGGCGAGTTTTCCTCTACGCCCTTGGTAAAGAGCTTGCCAAGTTCGTTGGCGTCGATGTCGCGCAGCATGGTGATGGCCACGCGCTTGGGGCCTGGCGCGGCCAGCGCCTCTTCGGGCGTGGAGACTTTCTTTCCGACGTAGAACCCGGCCGTGTAGACCTTGAAGACGGCCTTGTAGCGCACGCCCGCGCCGTTGAGCTGCAGGGTGCTGCCGCGCAGGTCGAGGGTGTCGTTCAGCTTGACGCCCGCCACGTCGACCTGCGCTGCCGAGGAGCCGAGCACGGCCGAAACAAAGGCCAGTGCGGCCAAGCGAGACAACGACAGGGTGGGGAGCGATAGAACTGGCAAGGGGGCCTCCTTGAATTTGCGAACGGTCGTGCGAATGTATCTTTTCGTTCTACCCCGTCCCCCTCGGGCGAACCCTGAAGCTGACGGTTGCACGCAGCGGCGTTTTCGTGGGCTAAACTCCACGCTCCATGTTCGTTCATCACATCATTCAAACAGGTGAAGGCAGCCGGGGAGCCTGGCCCTGGCGTCGCCATACATCGCTGACTGTTTGATTGCACGGCGCACGCCGTGCGCCCGCGGTACCGGATCGCACATCGACTCCGGACCACCAGTGAATGACCTTGCCATCGGCCAAACTCGAGCGCCGGAGGCAATTGGAGAACGAATCCGTGATCACCGAACTTGAATTCAAGAGCCTCAGCGCCCAGGGCTACAACCGCATTCCGCTGATGGCCGAGGCCTTTGCCGACCTCGAAACGCCTCTTTCCCTCTATCTCAAGCTGGCCCACTCGCAGGGCGGCGGCAAGCACAGCTTCCTGCTCGAATCGGTGGTGGGCGGCGAGCGCTTCGGGCGCTACAGCTTCATCGGCCTGCCGGCGCGGACCTTGCTGCGCGCGTCGGGCTTCGGCGCCGAGGCCGTGACCGAGGTGGTGACCGACGGCCACGTGGTCGAGACCGCCGCGGGCAATCCGCTGGATTTCGTTGCCGAATACCAGAAGCGCTTCAAGGTGGCGCTGCGGCCGGGTCTGCCGCGGTTTTGCGGCGGCCTTGCCGGCTACTTCGGGTACGACACGGTGCGCCACATCGAGCGCAAGCTCGAAAAAAGCTGCCCACCCGACGCGCTGGGCTGCCCCGACATCCTGCTGCTGCAGTGCGAAGAGCTTGCCGTCATCGACAACCTCTCGGGCAAGCTCTACCTGATCGTCTATGCCGACCCGAAGCAGCCCGAGGCCTATGCGGCGGGCAAGCGCCGCCTGCGCGAGCTGAAGGAAAAGCTCAAGTATTCGGTGAGCGCACCTGTCGTGAAGCCCACGCAGCCCCATCCGCCCGAGCGCAGCTTTGCCAAGGCCGACTACCTTGCGGCCGTGGAGCGCGCCAAGGAGATGATCGCCGCCGGCGACTTCATGCAGGTGCAGGTGGGCCAGCGCATCAGCAAGCGCTACACCGAGTCGCCGCTGTCGCTGTACCGCGCGCTGCGTTCGCTGAATCCGTCGCCCTACATGTACTACTACCACCTGGGCGACTTCCACGTGGTGGGGGCCTCGCCAGAAATCCTGGTGCGGCAGGAGAACACGGGCGACGGCGAGCAGAAGATCACCATCCGCCCGCTGGCCGGCACGCGCCCGCGCGGCGCCTCGCTGGAGCTGGACAAGGCGGCCGAGGAAGAACTCATCAACGACCCGAAGGAGCGCGCCGAGCACGTGATGCTGATCGACCTCGCGCGCAACGACATCGGCCGCATCGCCAAGACCGGCACCGTGAAGGTGACCGAGGCCTTTGCAGTGGAGCGCTACAGCCACGTGATGCACATCGTGAGCAACGTCGAAGGCACGCTGAAAGACGGCATGACCGCCATCGACGTGCTCAAGGCCACGTTTCCGGCCGGGACGCTGACCGGTGCGCCCAAGGTGCATGCGATGGAACTCATCGACCAGCTGGAGCCCACCAAGCGCGGCCTCTACGGCGGCGCCTGCGGTTACATCAGCTATGCGGGCGACATGGACGTGGCCATTGCCATCCGCACCGGGATCGTGAAGGACCAGATGCTGCACGTGCAGGCCGCGGCCGGCGTCGTCGCCGATTCGGTGCCCGAGCTGGAGTGGAAAGAAACGGAAGCCAAGGCGCGCGCACTGCTGCGCGCGGCCGAATTGGTCGAGGAGGGGCTGGAATGAGCAACGTACCGGACATTCAGAACGATTTCTCGCACGAAATCATCGGCGCCGCCGTCGAGGTTCAGCGCGTGCTCGGCACGGGCCTGAGTGAAGACGCCTACGCCGCGGCACTGGCCATCGAGCTTGCGGAGCGCGAGATCGGTTTTGCGCAGGGCGTGGCGCTGTCGGCCAGCTACAAGGGCCGTTCGCTCGGCGAGGTGTACCGCGCCGGCTTCGTGGTCGAGCAATCGGTCATCGTCGAGCTCAAGGCGGTCGACGTGCTGACCGACCTGCACCGCGCGCAGGTGCTTGCCGCGCTGCGTCTCTCAGGGCTCAAGCTGGGCCTTTTGATCAACTTCAACGTGTTCCCCGTCGTCAAGGGCGTGCACCGGATTGTGAGCAAGCCATGAAACTGCTGATGATCGACAACTACGATTCGTTCACCTACAACATCGTCCAGTACCTGGGCGAGCTGGGTGCGGATGTCCAGGTGCACCGCAACGACGAGATCACGGTGGCGCAGATCGGCGAGCTGATCGCTTCGGGCGTCACGCGGCTCGTGGTGTCGCCGGGCCCTTGTTCGCCGGCGGAGGCGGGCGTTTCAGTGGCTGCCATCAAGGAGTTCGCGGGCAAGCTGCCTATTCTTGGTGTGTGCCTCGGCCATCAGGCCATTGGCGCGGCCTTCGGCGGCAAGATCATTCGCGCGCGGCAACTGATGCACGGCAAGACCAGCGAGATCACGACCACGCAGGAAGGCGTGTTCGCGGGGCTGCCCGAGAAGTTCACCGTCAACCGCTATCACTCGCTGTCCATCGAGCGCGAAAGCTGCCCGAAGGAATTGGCGATCACCGCCTGGACCGACGACGGCGAGATCATGGGCGTGCGGCACACCGATTTTGCGCATGACGTGCGCATCGAGGGCGTGCAGTTCCACCCGGAATCGATCCTCACCGAGCACGGCCACGCGATGCTCAAGAACTTCCTGGACTGAGACCATGGCAGACCGCTCTTCCATCGTCGACCTGCGCAGCGACACTGTCACGCAGCCTACCCCGGTGATGCGCGAGGCCATGGTGGCGGCGCCGCTCGGCGACGACGTTTTCGGCACCGACCCGAGCGTCAACGCGCTGCAGGAAAAGATCGCCGCGATGCTGGGCTTCGAGGCGGCGCTCTTCGTGCCCACCGGCACGCAGAGCAACCTGTGCGCCATCCTGTCGCACTGCGGCCGCGGCGACGAATACATCGTCGGCCAGCAGGCCCATTGCTACCGCTGGGAAGGCGGCGGCGCGGCGGTGTTCGGCAGCGTGCAGCCGCAGCCGCTCGACCATGCGCCCGACGGCACGCTGCCGCTCGCGCAGATCGAAGCGGCCATCAAGCCCGATGACGCGCACTTTGCGCGCACGCGGCTGCTGGCGCTGGAGAACACACTCGGCGGCAAGCTGCTGCCTTTTGAATACGTGCAGGCTGCGACAGAGCTGGCCAAGCGGAAGGGGCTGCAGCGGCATCTGGACGGCGCGCGGCTTTTCAACGCTGCCACCGCGCAGGCGGCGCTCTGCAACGGCAGCGACATCCGCGCCGAAGCGCGCCGCATCGCGCAATGCTTCGACAGCGTCTCGGTCTGCTTCAGCAAGGGCCTGGGTGCGCCCATCGGCTCGGCGCTGGTCGGTTCGCGCGAGTTCATCGCGCGTGCACACCGCATCCGCAAGATGGCGGGCGGCGGCATGCGGCAAGCTGGGCTGCTTGCAGCGGCGGCTTCGCATGCGCTCGACCACCACGTCGATCGGCTGGCTGAAGACCATGCACTGGCCCGGCGTCTGGCAGAGGGGCTCGAAGGCATCGAGGGCCTGAAGGTCGAGGCGCCGCACACGAACATCGTGTTCGTCGATCTAACCGGTGCGGCGCAGGCGCGTTCGGCGGAGCTGCTGGCGCACCTGAACCAGCAGGGCATTCTTGCGACCGGGCTCTATCGGCTGCGCTTCGTGACGCACCTCGATGTCAATGCCTCCGGCGTGGACCGCGCCGTTGCTGCCATCCGCGGCTTCTTCAACGCCTGACGCAAGGGAGCCCGCGATGCCCGATCTTCCACATCTGCTCGCGTTCATTGCCGCGGGCTGGCTGCTGAACCTGACGCCGGGGCCCGACGTGCTCTATATCGTGACCAACTCGCTGCGCTCGGGCGTTCGCGCCGGCGTCGTGGGCGGATTCGGCGTTCTCACCGGCTGCTTCGTTCATATCTTTGCGGCCGCCATTGGCGTCGGCACGCTCATGGCCACTTCGGCGGCGGCCTTCACGGTGCTCAAGTATGTGGGCGCGGCCTACCTGCTGTACCTGGGCGTGCGCATGGCGCTGTCACGCGCCAGTCCGCCGGCCGATCTTCAAGAGGCGGCTGCAGCCTCGGGCCAGCGCGGGCTCAAGAAAATCTTTCTCGGCGGCTTCTGGACCAACGTGCTGAACCCCAAGGTCGCCTTGTTCTTCCTGGCCTTCGTGCCGCAGTTCATTGCGCCGGGCGCCGACAACAAGGGGTTGTATTTCGTGCTGCTGGGCGTGTTGTTCAACCTGAATTCCATTCCGGTCATTGTGGGATGGGCCGCATTCGCGGGCTGGATGGCGCGCAGGAGCGCCGTGCAAAAAGGCATGCACTGGCTCGACCGCGCGGCGGGCGTGCTCTTCATCGGCTTCGGCCTCAAGCTTGCGTTCACGGACGCACCGGCGGTTCGCGTCGGACACTGACAAACTCCCAGGAGACTTCCCATGATCACTCCCCAGGAAGCGCTGCAGCGCACCATCGAGCACCGCGAGGTCTTCCACGACGAGATGCTGCACATCGTGCGGCTCATCATGAGCGGCGAGTGCTCGCCCGTGATGATGGCCGCGCTGATCACCGGCCTGCGCGTCAAGAAGGAAACCATCGGCGAAATCACCGCCGCCGCGCAGGTGATGCGCGAGGTGTCGACCAAGGTGCCGGTGAAGGACACCACGCACCTGGTCGACATCGTCGGTACCGGTGGCGATGGTTCGCACACCTTCAACATCTCGACCTGTTCGATGTTCGTCGCGGCCGCGGCGGGAGCCAAGGTGAGCAAGCATGGCGGTCGCAGCGTGTCGAGCAAGTCGGGCAGCGCCGACGTGCTGGAGTCGCTCGGGGTCAACATCAACCTCCAGCCGGAGCAGATCGCACGCTCCATCGAAGAGGTGGGCATTGGCTTCATGTTCGCGCCCAACCACCATCCGGCCATGAAGAACGTGGCGCCGGTGCGGAAGGAACTGGGCATCAAGACGATCTTCAACATCCTCGGGCCGCTGACCAATCCGGCGGGCGCGCCGAACATCCTGATGGGAGTGTTCCACCCCGACCTGGTGGGCATCCAGGTGCGCGCGCTGCAGCGCCTGGGCACCGAGCACGCCATGGTGGTGTACGGCCGCGACGGCATGGACGAAATCTCGCTCGGCGCCGCCACCATGGTGGGTGAACTCAAGGACGGCGAGATCCGCGAATACGAACTGCACCCCGAAGACTTCGGCTTTGCCATGTCGAGCAACCGCGCGTTGCGCGTGGAAACGCCCGAGCAGTCGAAGGCCATGCTGCTGGGGGTGCTCGACAACCAGGCCGGCCCGGCGCTGGACATCGTGCTGCTCAATGCCGGGGCGGCGCTATATGCCGCCAACGTGGCCGATTCGATCGCCAAGGGCATCGAGCGTGCGCGCGAAGCGATTGCATCGGGCGCCGCGCGGGCCAAGCTGGTTGAACTCGTCAAGGCCTCCGCGGCCGTTTGAGCCGCAACAGATTGCTGGGAACACAGAACATGTCCGACATCCTTGACAAGATCATTGCCGTCAAGCGGCAGGAAATTGCTGCGGCGCAAAAAAGAAGCCCGTTCGAAGCGGTGCGCTTCGACGCCGAGAGCCGCGTGCTGACGCGCGATTTCGAAGGCGCGCTGCGCGCCAAGATCGCTGCCGGCCACGCCGCGGTGATTGCCGAGGTAAAGAAAGCCAGCCCGAGCAAGGGCGTGCTGCGCGAAGACTTCATTCCGGCCGACATCGCCCAGAGCTATGCCGAAGGCGACGGCGAGATCAGCGCCGCCTGTCTTTCGGTGCTCACCGACAAGCAGTTTTTCCAGGGCAGCGTCGACTATCTGAAACAGGCCCGCGCCTCCTGCGATCTTCCGGTGCTGCGCAAGGACTTCATCGTCGACGCCTATCAGGTGTACGAATCGCGTGCGATGGGCGCCGATGCGATCCTGTTGATCGCCGCTTGCCTCGACGACGCGCAGATGAAGGACTACGAAGCCATCGCACGCGGGCTCGGCATGGCGGTGCTGGTCGAAGTGCACGACGCGGCCGAACTCGAGCGCGCACTCAAACTCACGACGCCGCTCATCGGCGTGAACAACCGCAACTTGCGCAATTTCGAGGTGTCGATCCAGGCCACCATTGATCTCCTGCCCAAGCTGCCAGCCGACCGGCTGGCGGTAACGGAATCGGGCATTGCCACGCGCGAGGACGTGACCACGCTGCGCGCCGCCGGGGTCCACGCCTTCCTGGTTGGCGAGGCCTTCATGCGCGCCAAAGAACCCGGCGAGGCGCTCGCGGCATTGTTCAAATGAACAGGCAGGACCAGCTGTCCAGCAGCGATCCCGCCGACTGGCCCGTGGCGCCGGGCTGGCGGCCGCTGGTGGATGAGTTTTTTGGCAGCATCGTGGGCAGGAAGCTGTTGAGCTTCCTGCGCGAGCGGCTCGACGCCGGTGCCGTGATCTTTCCGCCGCAACCTCTGCGAGCGCTGGAGTTGACGCCGCCCGAGGACGTGCGCGTCGTCATCTTGGGCCAAGACCCGTACCACGGGCGCGGCCAGGCGGAGGGGCTCGCGTTCTCGGTGGCCCCCGGTGTGGCGCTGCCGCCGTCGTTGCGCAACATCTTCAAGGAGCTTCAGCGCGACCTCGGCACGCCGCCGCCGCCGTTCCCGAATCCGGGCGGCAGCCTGGTGAAATGGGCGGCCCGCGGCGTGCTGCTGCTCAACACCTGTCTCACGGTCGAGGAGGGGCAGCCAGCCAGCCATTCGGGCCGTGGCTGGGAGGTGCTGACCGACGCGGTCATCCGTCACGTATCAGGCAGCGAGAAACCTGTTGTTTTTATGCTCTGGGGCGCACACGCGCAAAGTAAGCGCGCGTTGATCGACATTGAGCGCCATAAGGTGCTGATGTCGAATCATCCCTCGCCGCTTTCTGCGTTGCGTCCGCCTGTGCCCTTCATCGGCTGCGGTCATTTCGGCGAGGCTCGTGCGTGGCGTGATGCGCGCCAGACGGGCGACTGAATTCGCGGATAATCCCCGCTGTTCCGCCTCGTGCAGTTCTCACGCTCTTTCTTGGTGCTGGGGTTTCTGCGTAGTCACAAAACCGTGCTATATTTCGAGGTTCGCCGGAGAGGTGGCCGAGTGGTTAATGGCAGCAGACTGTAAATCTGCCCTCTTACGAGTACGCTGGTTCGAATCCAGCCCTCTCCACCAGCGATGAATTTGGTTTCTAAGAGCGATTGGATCTAGCGCTTTGGGTGCCTTTGAGTGCCCCCGATGCGGGAGTAGTTCAATGGTAGAACCCCAGCCTTCCAAGCTGATGACGCGGGTTCGATTCCCGTCTCCCGCTCCAGAGACCCGGTTCGACGCCGGAAGCGATTGGTTAGACAAAAGCCCTTTTGGCTCAGTGGTAGAGCACTCCCTTGGTAAGGGAGAGGTCGCGGGTCCGATTCCCGCAAAGGGCACCAGTTTCTGGGGGTTGCAACAGCCGGTTTGCAACCCATCTGCATACGTTGAAATCGTTTTTTTCGGAGTCGAAAAATGGCAAAAGGTAAATTCACCCGCACCAAGCCGCACGTGAACGTGGGCACGATCGGTCACGTCGACCACGGCAAGACCACGCTGACGGCGGCCATCGCCACGGTGCTGTCGGCCAAGTTCGGCGGCGAAGCCAAGGCCTACGACCAGATCGACGCAGCGCCCGAAGAAAAGGCCCGCGGCATCACCATCAACACGGCTCACGTCGAGTACGAAACGGCCAACCGCCACTACGCTCACGTCGACTGCCCCGGCCACGCTGACTATGTGAAGAACATGATCACCGGCGCCGCTCAAATGGACGGCGCCATCCTGGTGTGCTCGGCCGCTGACGGCCCGATGCCCCAGACCCGCGAGCACATCCTGCTGGCCCGCCAGGTCGGTGTGGGCTACATCATCGTGTTCCTGAACAAGTGCGACATGGTTGACGACGCCGAACTGCTCGAGCTGGTCGAAATGGAAGTGCGCGAGCTGCTGGACAAGTACGAATTCCCGGGCGATGACACCCCCATCATCCACGGCTCGGCCAAGCTCGCCCTGGAAGGCGACAAGGGCAAGCTCGGCGAAGAAGCCATCATGAAGCTGGCTGAAGCGCTCGACACCTACATCCCGACGCCCGAGCGCGCCGTGGACGGCACCTTCCTGATGCCCGTCGAAGACGTGTTCTCGATCTCCGGCCGCGGCACCGTCGTGACCGGCGCCGTCGAGCGCGGCGTGATCAAGGTCGGCGAGGAAATCGAGATCGTCGGCATCCGCCCGACCGTCAAGACCACCTGCACCGGCGTGGAAATGTTCCGCAAGCTCCTGGACCAAGGCCAGGCGGGCGACAACGTCGGCGTGCTGCTGCGCGGCACCAAGCGCGAAGAAGTCGAGCGCGGCCAAGTGCTGTGCAAGCCCGGCTCGATCAAGCCGCACACCCACTTCACCGCCGAGGTGTATGTGCTGTCCAAGGACGAAGGTGGCCGTCACACGCCGTTCTTCAACAACTACCGTCCGCAGTTCTACTTCCGCACGACGGACGTGACCGGCGCGATCGAGCTGCCCAAGGACAAGGAAATGGTCATGCCTGGCGACAACGTCAGCATCACCGTGAAGCTGATCAACCCGATCGCGATGGAAGAAGGCCTGCGCTTCGCCATCCGTGAAGGCGGCCGTACCGTGGGTTCGGGCGTCGTGGCCAAGATCCTCGACATCTAAGCCGAGCGTAAAGAGTACCGGAGGGGTATAGCTCAATTGGCAGAGCGTCGGTCTCCAAAACCGAAGGTTGTAGGTTCGATTCCTACTGCCCCTGCCACCTAGGTGGCACCTCCGAAAAAGCCCCGCCGGTGACCCGGCGGAAGGCAAAAAAAGCCCATCGCAACCCGGTGGGCTTCGGCGTCTCAGAAGACGCATTGAATTGAAGGCCGGAAGGCCACAGGAAATCAGCCGAACATGGCCACTTCTCAAATCGAAACCGTGAGCACGGGTGCCGACAAAGCCAAATTGGCCGCGGCGGTGGTGCTGGCAGTGGGCGCCATCGTGGCGTTCTATCTGCTGTCGCGCCAAGGTTCACTGGTGCAATGGGCTGCGCTGCTGGTCGGCCTGGCCGCGGCCGTGGGCGCCTTCGGCAGTTCGGAGAATGGCCGTCAGTTGTGGGCCTTTGGCCGCGACTCATGGCGCGAGGTCAAGAAGGTCGTTTGGCCGACCCGCAAGGAAGCGATGCAGATGACGGCCTACGTGTTTGCCTTCGTGGCCATCATGTCCGTCTTCCTCTGGCTCACCGACAAGACGCTCGAATGGGTGTTTTTCGACCTCATTTTGGGCTGGAGAAAATAAATGACCGACGACGCTGTTGAAACCACGCCTGCAGGCCCGGAAGAAGAAAACACTTCCGTGCTGGCTCCCGCCGCCAATCCTGATCTGCGTTGGTACGTGGTGCATGCCTATTCGGGCATGGAGAAGGCCGTCGAGCGGAACATCACCGAGCGCATCAACCGCGCCGGCATGCAGGACAAGTTCGGCCGCATCCTGGTTCCGACCGAAGAAGTGGTCGAAATCAAGAACGGCCAGAAGCGCACCACCGAGCGCCGCTTCTTCCCGGGCTACGTGCTGGTCGAAATGATCATGGACGACGAGAGCTGGCACCTGGTGAAGCACACCAACAAGGTGACGGGTTTCGTGGGTGGCGCCAAGAACCGTCCGGCCCCGATCTCGCAAAAAGAGGTCGAGGACATCGTCAACCAGATGCAGCAGGGCACCGAGAAGCCGCGCCACAAGGTCGAGTTCACCGTCGGCGAATTCGTGCGTGTCAAGGAAGGCCCGTTCACCGACTTCAACGGCACGGTCGAAGAAGTCAACTACGAGAAGAGCAAGGTCAGCGTGTCGGTCATGATTTTCGGCCGCGCGACGCCTGTGGAGCTCGAATTCAGCCAGGTCGAAAAGACCTGAGTTCCTTCCGGTCTTCGGGCCGGAGCCATATTTCCGGCTGCGCGTTGTCCGACTCGGCGCGCGGCCTTGATCGAAGAGTCGTTAAACCCCGGGGAGCTGCGGCGAGAGCCAAGGCGATATCACCCGCAAGGAGCAAAGCATGGCGAAAAAAATCGTCGGCTTCATCAAGCTGCAAGTGCCAGCTGGTAAGGCCAACCCGTCACCACCCATCGGTCCCGCACTGGGCCAGCGTGGTTTGAACATCATGGAGTTCTGCAAGGCGTTCAACGCGCAGACCCAGAGCGTCGAGCCTGGTCTGCCGCTGCCGGTGGTCATCACCGCGTTCGCTGACAAGAGCTTCACCTTCATCATCAAGACGCCGCCGGCGATCACCTTGATCAAGAAGGCCATCAAGCTGGACAAGGGCTCGGCCCGTCCGCACACCGACAAGGTCGGCAAGATCACGCGCGCACAGCTCGAGGAAATTGCCAAGGCCAAGATGAAGGACCTGACTGCAGCCGATCTGGACGCAGCAGTTCGCACCATCGCCGGCTCTGCCCGTTCGATGGGCGTGAATGTGGAGGGCGTGTAAATGGCCAAGATCACCAAGAAGCAAAAAGCGCTCGCAGGCAAGGTCGACAGCAACAAGCTGTACCCCCTCGTTGACGCCATCGGCATCGTGAAGGACGCCGCCACCGCCAAGTTCGACGAATCGATCGACGTGGCCGTGCAACTCGGCATCGACGCGAAGAAGTCGGACCAGGTCGTGCGTGGCGCCGTCGTGCTGCCCAACGGCACCGGCAAGACCAAGCGCGTGGCTGTGTTCGCCCAGGGCGCCAAGGCTGAAGAAGCCAAGGCCGCCGGCGCCGACATCGTCGGCATGGACGACCTGGCTGCCATGGTCAAGGCTGGCGACATGCCTTTCGACGTCGTGATTGCTGCCCCCGACGCCATGCGCGTGGTCGGTACGCTCGGCCAGATTCTCGGCCCGCGCGGCCTGATGCCCAACCCCAAGGTTGGCACGGTGACCCCGGACGTCGCCACGGCCGTGAAGAACGCCAAGGCTGGCCAGGTCCAGTTCCGCGTCGACAAGGCCGGCATCGTGCACGGCACGATCGGCCGCCGTTCGTTCGACACCGACAAGCTGCAGGGCAACCTCGCTGCGCTGATCGACGCTCTGGTCAAGGCCAAGCCGGCGACCAGCAAGGGCGTGTACCTGCGCAAGGTGGCTGTGTCGTCGACCATGGGTCTGGGTGTCCGCGTGGACACGCAAACCATCTCGGCGAGCTAAAGAGATTTGTCCTGCCCGAAAGGGCGGGACGGATGTGGTGGGTCGCGGCAGCTTCGGTTGCCGCGAGCCATCCAAGACCGCTGGTGTGCAGGGCGCTGCACTTAATCGCCGGATCGATCCTTCCGGTATCCAGCGCAGATGGCGACCCCACTGCAAGGAATTTGATTTTTGTTCCTAACAGTTGGTCGCTGCATGAAGCGCGATCCGAGGCCCCGGCCGAAGGTCGCATTAAAAGGAGTAGACCTTGAGTCTGAATCGCAGTGAGAAAGAAGCGGTCATCAGTGATGTGACCAGCCTCGCCGCTAAAGCTCAAACGCTCGTGATGGCGGAATACCGTGGCATCACGGTGGCCGACATGACCAAACTGCGCAGCGAAGCTCGCAGCAAGGGTGTGACCCTCAGCGTGTTGAAGAACACGCTGGCACGCCGTGCTGTTGCTGGTAGCGCATTTGAGATTGTTGGCGACCAGATGACCGGTCCGCTGATCTATGGCTTTTCCGAAGACGCAGTGGCCGCCGCCAAGGTGGTGGCCGATTTCGCGAAGACCAACGACAAGTTGGTGATTCGCGGTGGCGCATTCGGCGGCAAGGCCCTGGACGTGAACGGCGTGAAGCAACTGGCCAACATCCCTTCCAAGGAAGTGCTGCTGGCGCAATTGCTGGGCTTGATGCAATCCCCGATCTCTCGTACCGCCCGCGTGCTCGCGGCGCTGGCCGAGAAGCGCGGTGGTGGCGAAGCTGCACCCGCCGATGCACCGGCAGAAGCGCAGGCTGCTTAAGCCTTGCGTTTGAAATATTCAACCCAATTGTTAGGAAACAAAAATGGCATTCGATAAAGACGCATTTCTGACCGCGCTCGACAGCATGACGGTCCTGGAACTCAACGACCTGGTGAAAGCCATCGAAGAGAAGTTCGGCGTGAGCGCCGCAGCAATGTCGGCTCCGGCTGCTGGCGGCGGCGCTGCTGCTGCCGTGGTCGAAGAGCAGACCGAGTTCAACGTCATGCTGATGGATGCAGGCGCGAACAAGGTTTCGGCGATCAAGGCCGTGCGCGAAATCACCGGCCTGGGCCTCAAGGAAGCCAAGGACCTGGTGGAAGCCGCTCCCAAGGCAGTCAAGGAAGGCCTGTCGAAGGCTGACGCTGAAGCCGCCAAGAAGAAGCTGGAAGACGCTGGCGCCAAGGTGGAACTGAAGTAATTCAGACCCCCTAGAGGGCTGGAGGTGCCTGTAAAGGCCCTCCAGCCTTTGCCGCTTTCAGAGCGCACCCAAAAGCCGGCTTGGCGCCGGCTTTCCCGGAGACCTTCAGGTCGACGGAAAAGCAAAAGCCAAGACGTTTTTGAGTGTCTTCTGACCCCGACTGCAGAAGACCCCTTGGTTCGGGCGATGTGCAACGCATCGCTGTCCGCCAACGGCTGGTAGTGGCCAGCCGCCAAGCAGTGGTGCCTCGGCACTGCTGACAAGTCGCTGAAGATCTCAAGCTCCGGAGCTCTCATGGCCCAATCGTCCGCGTACAGTTACACCGAACGCAAGCGCATCCGAAAAAGTTTCGGTAACCGCGACAGCGTCGTAGAAATCCCCTACCTGCTGCAGATGCAGAAAGACGCGTACACCGCGTTCCTGCAAGCTGGCATTCCCCCCAAGCAACGCACCGTCGAAGGCCTGCAGGCCGCTTTCGACGCCGCGTTCCCGATCGTCTCGCACAATGGTTTTGTCGAGATGAAGTTCCTCGAGTACAACCTCGCGAAGCCCGCCTTCGACGTGCGCGAGTGCCAGACCCGTGGCCTGACCTTCGCCTCGGCCGTGCGCGCCAAGGTTCAGCTCATCATCTATGACCGCGAGTCGTCGACGTCGCAGTCGAAGGTGGTCAAGGAAGTGAAGGAACAAGAGGTCTACATGGGCGAAGTGCCGCTCATGACCGAAAAGGGTTCCTTCATCATCAACGGCACCGAGCGCGTGATCGTGTCCCAGCTGCACCGTTCGCCCGGCGTGTTCTTCGAACACGACAAGGGCAAGACGCACAGCTCGGGCAAGCTCCTGTTCTCGGCCCGCGTGATTCCCTACCGCGGTTCGTGGCTCGACTTCGAGTTCGACCCGAAGGACATGCTGTACTTCCGCGTCGACCGTCGCCGCAAGATGCCGGTCACGATCCTGCTCAAGGCCATCGGCCTGAACCCGGAATCGATCCTCGCGAACTTCTTCGTGAACGACAACTTCCGCCTGATGGACAGCGGCGCGCAGATGGAGTTTGTCTCCGAGCGCCTGCGCGGCGAAGTCGCGCGCTTCGACATCACCGACAAGTCGGGCAAGGTCGTGGTCGCCAAGGACAAGCGCGTCACCGCGCGCCACACGCGTGAACTCGAGCAGTCGGGCACCACGCACATCAGCGTGCCGGAAGACTTCCTGGTCGGCCGCGTCATCGCCCGCAACATCGTCGACGCCGACTCCGGCGAAATCCTGGCCAAGGCCAACGACGAACTGACCGAAGCGCTGCTGAAGAAGCTGCGCACGGCCGGCGTGCAAGACATCCAGGTGATCTACACCAACGAACTCGACCAGGGCGCGTACATCTCGCAGACCCTGCGCATCGACGAGACGGTGGACGAGTTCGCAGCCCGCGTGGCCATCTACCGCATGATGCGCCCCGGCGAGCCGCCGACGGAAGACGCCGTGCAAGCGCTGTTCCAGCGCCTGTTCTACAACCCGGACACGTACGACCTGTCGCGCGTCGGCCGCATGAAGTTCAACGCCAAGGTCGGCCGCGACGAATCGACCGGCCCGATGGTGCTGACCAACGAAGACATCCTGGCCGTGGTCAAGATCCTCGTTGACCTGCGCAACGGCAACGGCGAAGTCGACGACATCGACCACCTGGGCAACCGCCGCGTGCGTTGCGTCGGCGAACTGGCCGAGAACCAGTACCGCACCGGCCTCGCCCGCATCGAGAAGGCTGTGAAGGAACGTCTGGGCCAGGCGGAGCAAGAGCCGCTGATGCCGCACGACCTGATCAACAGCAAGCCGATCTCGGCCGCACTGAAGGAATTCTTCGGCGCCTCGCAGCTGTCGCAGTTCATGGACCAGACGAACCCGCTGTCCGAAATCACCCACAAGCGCCGCGTGTCGGCCCTTGGCCCGGGCGGTTTGACGCGTGAACGTGCGGGCTTCGAAGTGCGCGACGTGCACGTGACCCACTACGGCCGCGTGTGCCCGATCGAGACGCCTGAAGGCCCGAACATCGGCCTGATCAACTCGCTGGCCCTGTACGCCCGCCTGAACGAATACGGCTTCATCGAGACGCCGTACCGCCGTGTGGCCGACAGCAAGGTCACCAACGAGATCGACTACCTGTCGGCCATCGAAGAAGGCAAGTACGTCATCGCCCAGGCCAATGCGGTCCTGGACAAGGACGGCAAGCTGACCGGCGACCTGGTCTCGGCGCGTGAAGCCGGCGAATCGATCCTGGTCGGTGCCGAGCGCATCCAGTACATGGACGTGTCGCCCGCGCAGATCGTGTCGGTGGCCGCCTCGCTCGTGCCGTTCCTGGAGCACGACGACGCGAACCGCGCGCTGATGGGCGCCAACATGCAGCGCCAGGCCGTGCCTGTGCTGCGCCCCGAGAAGCCGATGGTCGGCACCGGTATCGAGCGCGTTTCCGCGGTCGACTCCGGCACCGTGGTCACGGCCACCCGCGGCGGTATCGTGGATTACGTCGACGCGACCCGCATCGTGGTGCGCGTGAACGACGCCGAAGCGGCAGCCGGTGAAGTCGGTGTGGACATCTACAACCTGATCAAGTATCAGCGTTCGAACCAGAACACCAACATCCACCAGCGTCCGATCGTCAAGCGCGGCGACAAGATCGCCAAGGGCGACGTGGTGGCCGACGGTGCATCGACCGACCTCGGCGAACTGGCCCTCGGCCAGAACATGCTGATCGCGTTCATGCCATGGAACGGCTACAACTTCGAAGACTCGATCCTGATCTCGGAACGCGTCGTCGCGGAAGACCGCTACACCTCGATCCACATCGAGGAACTGGTGGTGATGGCTCGCGACACCAAGCTGGGTGCCGAAGAAATCACGCGCGACATTCCGAACCTGGCCGAGCAGCAGCTCAACCGCCTCGACGAATCCGGCATCATCTATGTCGGCGCCGAAGTGCAGCCGGGCGACACGCTGGTGGGCAAGGTCACGCCGAAGGGCGAGACCACGCTGACGCCTGAAGAGAAGCTGCTTCGCGCCATCTTCGGCGAGAAGGCTTCCGACGTGAAGGACACCTCGCTGCGTGTGGACCAGGGCTCGCAAGGCACCGTGATCGACGTGCAGGTGTTCACCCGCGAAGGCATCACGCGCGACAAGCGCGCCCAGCAGATCATCGACGACGAGCTGAAACGCTTCCGCCTCGACCTGAACGACCAGCTTCGCATCGTCGAAGCCGACGCGTTCGACCGTATCGAGAAGCTCTTGACCGGCAAGGTCGCCAATGGCGGCCCGAACAAGCTGGCCAAGGGCACCAAGCTCGACAAGGCCTACCTGTCGTCGGTCGAGAAGTTCCACTGGTTCGACATCCGCCCGGCGGACGACGAAGTGGCAACCCAACTCGAGTCGATCAAGAACTCGCTCGAGCAGACGCGCCACAGCTTCGACCTCGCGTTCGAAGAAAAGCGCAAGAAGCTCACGCAGGGCGACGAGCTGCCCGCGGGCGTGCTCAAGATGGTCAAGGTCTACCTGGCCGTCAAGCGCCGCCTGCAACCCGGCGACAAGATGGCCGGCCGCCACGGCAACAAGGGTGTGGTGTCCAAGATCGTTCCGGTCGAAGACATGCCCCACATGGCCGACGGCACGCCGTGCGACATCTGCCTGAATCCGCTGGGCGTGCCTTCGCGGATGAACGTGGGCCAGGTGCTCGAAGTGCATCTGGGCTGGGCCGGCAAGGGCATTGGCCAGCGCATCGGCGACCTGCTGCAGCAAGAGGCCAAGGTGGCCGAGCTGCGTAAGTTCATGGAGCTGCTGTACAACGGTTCGGGCCGCAAGGAAGACCTCAGCAAGCTGAGCGACACCGACGTGCTCGAAATGGCGGAGAACCTCTCCAGCGGCGCAACCTTTGCGACGCCGGTGTTCGACGGTGCCTCGGAAGAAGAAATCCGCGGCATGCTGAAGCTCGCCTATCCGGACGACATCGCCAAGCTCAAGGGCCTGACCGACACCCGCACGCAAGCCTACCTGTACGACGGCCGCACCGGCGACCAGTTCGAGCGTCCCGTCACCGTGGGCTACATGCACTTCTTGAAGCTGCACCACTTGGTGGACGACAAGATGCACGCCCGCTCGACCGGCCCGTACTCGCTGGTCACGCAGCAGCCGCTGGGCGGCAAGGCGCAGTTCGGCGGCCAGCGTTTCGGTGAGATGGAAGTGTGGGCGCTAGAAGCTTACGGCGCCGCCTACGTCCTGCAGGAAATGCTGACCGTGAAGTCCGACGACGTGCAAGGCCGTACCAAGGTGTACGAAAGCATCGTCAAGGGCGAACACACGATCGAAGCCGGCATGCCGGAATCGTTCAACGTGCTGGTCAAGGAAATCCGTTCGCTGGGTCTCGACATCGAGCTCGAGCGTTCGTAATCAGAAGAGGAAAGAGTCACATGAAATCGCTACTCGACCTGTTCAAGCAGTTCACACCCGATGAGCATTTCGATGCCATCAAGATCGGCATGGCTTCGCCCGAGAAGATCCGTTCGTGGTCTTTCGGCGAGGTGAAGAAGCCTGAGACGATCAACTACCGCACGTTCAAGCCCGAGCGCGACGGTCTCTTCTGCGCCAAGATCTTCGGCCCCATCAAGGACTACGAGTGCCTGTGCGGCAAGTACAAGCGCCTGAAGCACCGCGGCGTGATCTGCGAGAAGTGCGGCGTTGAAGTCACGCAGACCAAGGTGCGCCGCGAGCGCATGGGCCACATCGACCTGGCCGCGCCCTGCGCGCACATCTGGTTCCTGAAGTCACTGCCGTCGCGTCTGGGCCTGGTGCTCGACATGACGCTGCGCGACATCGAACGCGTGCTGTACTTCGAAGCCTACGTGATCACCGACCCTGGCATGACCCCGCTGAAGAAGTTCGGCATCATGTCCGAGGACGACTACGACGCGAAGCGCAAGGAATTCGGCGATGAATTCGTTGCCAAGATGGGCGCCGAAGGCATCAAGGACCTGCTCGAAGGCATCGAACTCGACAGCGAGATCGAACGTCTGCGCGGCGACCTGACCGGCTCCGAAGTCAAGGTCAAGAAGAACTCCAAGCGCCTCAAGGTGCTGGAAGCCTTCCGCAAGTCGGGCATCAAGCCCCAGTGGATGGTGCTCGAAGTGCTGCCCGTGCTGCCGCCGGACCTGCGTCCGCTGGTGCCGCTGGACGGCGGCCGCTTTGCGACCTCCGACCTGAACGACCTGTACCGCCGCGTCATCAACCGCAATTCGCGCCTGCGCCGCCTCTTGGAGCTCAAGGCTCCGGAAATCATCGCGCGCAACGAAAAGCGGATGCTGCAAGAGGCTGTCGACTCGCTGCTGGACAACGGCCGCCGCGGCAAGGCCATGACGGGCGCCAACAAGCGCGCACTCAAGTCGCTGGCCGACATGATCAAGGGCAAGAGCGGCCGCTTCCGCCAGAATCTGCTGGGCAAGCGCGTCGACTACTCGGGCCGTTCGGTCATCGTGGTGGGCCCGACGCTCAAGCTGCACCAGTGCGGCCTGCCCAAGCTGATGGCGCTCGAGCTGTTCAAGCCTTTCATCTTCTCGCGCCTCGAAGCCATGGGCATCGCGACCACGATCAAGGCTGCCAAGAAGGAAGTCGAATCCGGCACGCCGGTGGTCTGGGACATCTTGGAAGAAGTGATCAAGGAACACCCGGTCATGCTGAACCGTGCGCCTACGCTGCACCGTTTGGGCATCCAGGCGTTCGAGCCGATCCTGATCGAAGGCAAGGCCATCCAGCTGCACCCGCTGGTTTGCGCGGCATTCAACGCCGACTTCGACGGCGACCAGATGGCCGTTCACGTGCCGCTGTCGGTGGAAGCGCAGATGGAAGCCCGCACGCTGATGCTGGCCTCCAACAACGTGCTGTTCCCCGCTTCGGGCGAACCGTCGATCGTTCCTTCGCAGGACGTGGTGCTGGGTCTGTACTACACGACCCGCGACCGCATCAACGGCAAGGGCGAGGGCCTGATCTTCTCCGACATCGGTGAAGTGCAGCGCGCGCTCGACGCCAACGAAGTCGAACTGACCGCCAAGGTTGCCGTGCGCATCACGGAGTACACCAAGGACAAGGAAACGGGTGAGTTCACGCCGTCCACGTCGCTGGTGGACACCACCGTGGGCCGCGCGCTGCTGTCCGAGATCCTGCCGAAGGGCCTGCCGTTCTCGAACATCAACAAGGCGCTGAAGAAGAAGGAAATCTCCAAGCTCATCAACGTCTCGTTCCGCAAGTGCGGCCTGAAAGAGACCGTGGTGTTCGCCGACAAGCTGCTGCAGAACGGTTTCCGTCTCGCGACGAAGGCCGGTATCTCGATCGCCATCGACGACATGCTGGTGCCTGCTGAAAAGCACGGCATCATCGAGCGCTCCGCCAAGGAAGTGAAGGAGATCGAGCAGCAGTACGTCTCGGGTCTCGTGACCTCCGGCGAACGCTACAACAAGGTGGTGGACATCTGGGGCAAGGCCGGCGACGAAGTGTCGAAGGTCATGATGGCCAAGCTGTCCAAGCAGAAGGTCATCGACCGCCACGGCAAGGAAGTGGAGCAGGAGTCTTTCAACTCCATCTACATGATGGCCGACTCCGGCGCCCGCGGTTCCGCGGCGCAGATTCGCCAGGTGGCCGGTATGCGGGGTCTGATGGCCAAGCCTGACGGCTCGATCATCGAGACGCCCATTACCGCGAACTTCCGCGAAGGCCTGAACGTGCTGGAGTACTTCATCTCCACCCACGGTGCCCGTAAGGGTCTGGCCGACACGGCACTGAAGACCGCGAACTCGGGTTACCTGACCCGTCGTCTGGTCGACGTGACGCAAGACCTGGTGGTTACCGAGCAGGACTGCGGTACGCACGGCGGCTACCTGATGCGCGCCATCGTCGAAGGCGGTGAAGTGATCGAATCGCTGCGCGACCGTATCCTCGGCCGTTCGGCTGCGGACGACGTGCTGCATCCGGAAAACCGTTCGGTGCTGCTGAAGGCCGGCGAGATGTTCGACGAGGACAACATCGAAGAGCTCGAGGCGCAAGGCGTCGACGAGGTCAAGGTGCGTACCGCGCTGACCTGCGAAACCCGCTTCGGCATTTGCGCGACCTGCTACGGCCGCGACCTGGGCCGCGGCGGCCTGATCAACATCGGCGAAGCCGTCGGTGTGATCGCGGCGCAGTCGATCGGCGAACCCGGCACGCAGCTCACGATGCGTACGTTCCACATCGGTGGTGCGGCATCGCGTGCGGCAGTGGCATCGAGCGTCGAAGCCAAGTCCAACGGCACGATCGGCTTCAACGCCACGATGCGCTACGTGACCAACAGCAAGAACGAGCTGGTGGTGATTGCACGTTCGGGCGAGATCGTCATTCATGACGAACACGGCCGCGAGCGCGAGCGCCACAAGGTGCCGTACGGCGCGATCCTGGCGGTCAAGGCCGACCAGCAGATCAAGGCCGGCCACGTGCTTGCCAACTGGGATCCGCTGACGCGCCCCATCATCACCGAGTTCGCCGGCAAGACGCAGTTCGAGAACGTCGAGGAAGGCCTCACGGTCGCCAAGCAGGTGGACGAAGTGACCGGTCTGTCGACCCTGGTCGTGATCGACCCGAAGCGCCGCGGCGCTGCCAAGGTCGTGCGCCCGCAGGTGAAGCTCATCGACGCCTCCGGCGCCGAAGTGAAGATCCCGGGTACCGACCACTCGGTGACGATCGGCTTCCCGATCGGCGCTCTGGTGCAGATCCGCGACGGCCAGGACGTGGGCCCCGGCGAGGTGCTGGCGCGTATTCCGGTCGAAGGCCAGAAGACCCGCGACATTACCGGCGGTCTGCCGCGCGTTGCCGAGCTGTTCGAAGCCCGTTCGCCGAAGGACAAGGGCATGCTGGCCGAAATGACCGGTACCGTGTCGTTCGGTAAAGAGACGAAGGGCAAGATTCGCCTGCAGATCACCGATCCGGAAGGCGGCGTCTACGAAGACCTCGTGCCGAAGGAAAAGAACATCCTGGTGCACGAAGGCCAGGTGGTGAACAAGGGCGAAAGCGTGGTCGACGGTCCGGCGGACCCGCAGGACATCCTGCGCCTGCTGGGTTCGGAAGAACTCGCGCGCTACATCGTGGACGAAGTGCAGGACGTGTACCGTTTGCAAGGTGTGAAGATCAACGACAAGCACATCGAGGTGATCGTTCGCCAGATGCTGCGCCGCGTCGTTGTCGACAACATCGGCGATACGAGCTACATCTCCGGCGAACAGGTCGAACGCAGCGAAATGCTCAACACCAACGACGCCCTGCGCGCCGAAGGCAAGCTGCCCGCCACGTTCACCAACCTGCTGCTGGGTATCACGAAGGCATCGCTCTCGACCGACTCGTTCATCTCGGCCGCTTCGTTCCAGGAAACGACGCGCGTGCTGACCGAAGCCGCGATCATGGGCAAGCGCGACGAATTGCGCGGCCTGAAGGAAAACGTCATCGTCGGCCGCCTGATTCCGGCGGGCACCGGCATGGCGTACCACCAGGCACGCAAGGTCAAGGATCAGATGGACGAGGCCGAGCGCCGCGCCATCGCCGAATCCGAAGCCGCCGAACTGGCCGGTTCGACCAGCGATGTTTCCAGCACGGCCGACGCCAGCGAAGGCGCCGCGTCCGAATAACTGGTTAGCATCACCGGCCATGACCGGCATCCGACGCCCCCCGACCGAATCCGGTTGGGGGGCGTTTTTCTTTGAGTCGTTTTTTCCATGAAGTGTTTTTGCCGATGAGCGCATTGCCCGATTCGCTTGCCAGCTGGATCGTTGTCGCGGTGCTGTTGTTCTGGTTCGTGGGGGCCTACAACAGGCTGGTGCGCCTGCGCGCCGCCGTACTCCAGGCCTACGCCACGCTCGATGCCGCGCTCCGAAAGCAGCTGGACTTCGTCCTGGCCAGCATCGCGGCCGCCGAGCCCGAAAAAGATGCGCCGTCGCCCGGCCATTCTTCGGCGGTGGCGCCGCTGCAGGCTGCCGCCACCCAACTGGCCACGCTGCTGGGCGCGACCCGGTTGCATCCGCTCGACCCGGGCGGCATGGCTGCGCTGGCCACGGCGCTGCAGGTGCTGATTTCGGCATGGCAGCGCCAGCACCCGGATGCTGTGACGGTCTTCGACGCTGACGGCACGCTCTCGCGCCCGGCGCCGCTGCTATCGAGCGGCGCCGGGCCCGAAGCCGGATCCGGATGGTCCAGCGCGGCTGAGCCCATGGCCTGGCCCGAACCTTCGGCCGCAGCGGAAATTGCCCGCAGCCAATTCAACCTGGCGGTGGAGCAGTACAACGCCGCCATCGTCCAGTTTCCGGCATTGCTGGTGGCATGGATGGTGCGTTTGCGTCCGGCCGCGCCCTTGCTCTGAAGTTTTTTTCGAATCGCCGGCAAACGCCTTCTTCTTTCTTGATCTCCGCGGCTTTGTGCGTATTGCCGGCCCGTTACCATCGCCTCAACTTGCCAGAACTATCTTCCGATCATCCAGGCGGCAGCAACGCACCGCTGCTGCAACCCCCGCTCTGGCGCCAACTGCAGCTGACTGCCGCGGCGCTGGCGTCGATTCGCGCCGGCAGCTCGGGCACCGCCGCGTTCGAAGCGGTGGAGCCGGCCATGCGCCCGGGCGTGCAAGCGCTCGGCTTCCAGGTGCTGCGCTGGCTCGGCCGGGCCGAGGCTTTGCGCCGCCATCTTGCCAAGCGCACGCCGCCGCCGCTGCCCGATGCCTTGCTGTGCACCGCATTGGCGCTGGCCTGGGATGCGCAGCACGCCCCGTACGAGCCTTTCACGCTGGTCGACCAGACGGTCGAGGCTGCAAAGCGCAATCCGGCCACGCGGGCGCAAGCCAGTTTCATCAATGCCTGTTTGCGCCGCTTCCTGCGCGAGCGCGATGAGCTCGTGGCCGCCACCGACCATGAGCCGGTGGCGCAGTGGAACCATCCGCGCTGGTGGATCGAGCGGCTCAAACGCGACCATCCGCGCGATTGGCAGCGTGTGCTCACGGCCGACAACGCCCACGCCCCGATGACCCTGCGTGTCAATTTGCGGAAGACCACGGTTGCTTCCTACCAATTGGCGCTGGAAGCCGTGGGTTTGGCAGCGGTACGCGTGGGATCCGCCGGCCTGCAGCTGGCGCGCGCCCGGCCGGTTCAGCAGCTGCCGGGCTTCGCGGACGGCGAATGCTCGGTTCAGGACGCAGCCGCGCAGATGGCGGCGCCGCTGCTGCTCGAAGGGATGCTTCCCGCGGCAGGCGCCGCGCCGCTGCGCGTGCTCGATGCCTGCGCCGCCCCGGGCGGCAAGACGGCGCACCTGCTGGAGTTTGCCGGTCCGGAGGCCGTCGAGGTCACGGCCCTCGAAGTCGACCCGGTACGCAGCCGGCGCATCGACGAGACCCTGGGCCGCCTCAGTCTGGCCGCCAAGGTGGTGGTGGCTGACGCCGCCCGGCCGTCCGCATGGTGGGACGGCACGCCTTTCGACGCCATCCTGCTCGACGCGCCCTGCACGGCGTCGGGCATCGTCCGGCGGCACCCCGACGTGCGCTGGCTGCGGCGCGAGAGCGACACGTCGCAGCTCGCGGTCCAGCAGGCGGCCTTGCTGGCGGCGCTCTGGCCGCTGGTCAGGCCCGGCGGCCGGCTGCTTTATTGCACCTGTTCGGTGTTCCGCGAGGAGGGCTCGCAACAAATCGATGCGTTTCTTGCGCACAACACCGACGCCCGATTGAAGGCGTCGCCAGGCCATTTGCTTCCCCAAAGCGGGGCGAATGCCCGCGCCGTCCCGGACAATCCTTCAGGTGACCACGACGGCTTCTTCTACGCCCTGCTTGAAAAACGCCCGCGCTGAGCGCAGCGGGCCGCGCGGCGCCACGGTGTTGGCGGCGCTGCTGCTGGCCTGCGTGCTGCTGCTGAGCTGGCTGCCCCTTCCCGCGGCCGCGCAGGGGCGCGCCGCCGCCTCGGTCACCCAGATGCGTCTGGAGCAGGCCGATGACGGCATCTATCTCACCGCGGCCGTGCAGTTCGAGTTGCCATCGCTGGTCGAGGAGGTGCTCGACAAGGGCATTGCCATCTACTTCGTGGCCGAGGCCGAGGTTTTTCACGAGCGCTGGTACTGGACCGACCGCAAGGTGGCGCAGGTCACGCGCCACATGCGGCTGGCCTACCAGCCGCTCACGCGCCGCTGGCGGCTCAACGTGTCGCCCGTGCCAATCACCGGCGCCGCGGGCTTCGGCGTCTCGCTGAACCAGAACTTCGACAGCCTTGCCGACGCCATGGACGCCGTCAAGCGCATCGGCCGGCTGCGGCTGGGCGATGCGGCCGAGATCGGCGACGAGCCCGCGCAACAGGTGGTGTTCCGCTTCCGGCTCGACACTTCGCAGCTGCCGCGCCCGTTCCAGATCGGCGTGGTCGGACAGGCCGACTGGAACATCGTCGTCGAACGCAGCGCCAAGCTGCCCCTGGAGAAACAGCGGTGAGCACCAAGCCGCGCAGCGGCGCAGCGGCCACTCCCGCCGCCCGCCGCGCACGCGCCATGCGCTGGGCCGTTGGCGTTGGCGCCGCGCTGGTCACGGCCATTGGCCTCGTGTTGATGTTCCTGCTGGCGCAAGCCACCAACAACCGCGCCCTGTACGAGCGCTATTACGTGCGTCTTTTCGGCATCAACGTGGTGGTGGCGGTGCTGCTGGTGCTGGTGATCGGCTGGGTCGCGTTCCGCCTGTTGCGGCGTTTGCGCCAGGGCAAGTTCGGCAGCCGGCTGCTCATCAAGCTGGCCGCCATCTTCGCGCTGGTGGGCGTGGTGCCGGGTGCGCTGGTCTACGTGGTGTCCTACCAGTTCGTCGCGCGGTCGATCGAAAGCTGGTTCGACGTCAAGGTCGAAGGCGCGCTCGACGCCGGCCTGAACCTGGGCCGCGCCACGCTCGATTCGCTCTCCGACGACCTGGCCGCCAAGACGCGCGCGGCCAGCGCGCAGCTGGTGCAGGTGCCCGACACGAGCGCCGGCCTGGTTCTGGAGCGCATCCGCGACCAGCTCCAGGCTTCCGACGTGGTGCTCTGGACCGGCACCGGCCAACTCGTGGCCAGCGCCGGCACTTCGCGCTTCCAACTCAACCCTGAGCGCCCGACCAGCCAGCAGCTGCGGCAGGTACGGGCCGACCGTGCCATCGCCCACATCGAAGGCCTGGACGAGACGGCCCCCCCAGGCACCACTCTGCCTCCGGCCAGCGTGCGCGCGCTGGCCATGGTGCAGCGGCCGGGCTTCGACTTCGACACCGCACCGCGCTTCCTGCAAGTCACGCAGCCGCTGCCCCCCGCCGTGGTGGCCAATGCACTCGCCGTGCAGGAAGCCAACCGCGAATACCAGGAGCGGGCGCTGGCGCGCGAAGGCCTGCGGCGGATGTACATCGGCACCCTCACGCTGAGCCTGTTCCTGGCCGTGTTCGGCGCCGTTCTGCTGGCTGTGCTGTTCGGCAATCAGCTGGCGCGGCCGCTGCTCGTGCTGGCCGACGGCGTTCGCCAGGTGGCCGCCGGAGATTTGCGGCCGACCACCGTGCTGCAGGGGAAAGACGAGCTGGGCGGACTCACGCGTTCCTTTGCCGTCATGACACAGCAGCTGGCCGACGCCCGCGGCGCGGTCGAAAAAACCATGGGTCAGCTCGACGCCGCTCGCGCCAACCTGCAGACCATTCTGGACAACCTGACCTCGGGCGTGATAGTGCTCGACGCCAAGGGCACCATACTCTCCACCAATCCCGGCGCCACCCGCGTGCTGCGCGCGCCGCTGGCAGCCTACGAAGGAATGCCGCTTGCCCAGGTGCCCGGGCTGGCCGACTTCGGCAACAGCGTGCAGCAGCAGTTCGATGAATTCCAGGTCGAGCGCCTGCAGCACGGCCTCGACCACTGGCAGCACGCTTTCGAGCTGCACGCCACCGGCATCGATCTGCCGCAACAGGACAGCGCCATCAATATCGTCGCGCGCGGTGCGGAGCTGCCCGGTGCGGCGCGGCTGCTGGTGTTCGACGACATCTCCGAGATCGTTTCGGCCCAGCGCGCACAGGCCTGGGGCGAAGTCGCACGCCGGCTGGCGCACGAAATCAAGAACCCGCTGACACCCATCCAGCTTTCGGCCGAGCGGCTCGAGATGAAGCTTTCCGGCAAGGTCGCTCCGCCCGAGCAGGCCGTGCTGGTGAAGTCGGTCAAGACCATCGTCGACCAGGTCGACGCAATGAAGCGCCTGGTCAACGAGTTCCGCGACTACGCCCGCCTGCCAGCGGCGGATCTCAAGCCCGTCGACCTCAATGCGCTGCTGGTCGACGTGCTCCAGCTCTATGGCGCCGACAACGCCCCCATTGCGCTGCGCTCCGAGCTTGACGAGCGCTGCCCGCCCATCCGCGGCGACGCGCAGCAGATCCGCCAGGTCATCCACAACCTGTTGCAAAACGCGCAGGACGCCGCCGAGGCCGCCGCCAGCAGCACCGGCCGGGCCGGCGAAGTCGTCGTTCGCACCCGCCTGGGCGATTCTGGCCAGCGCGTGCGCCTCACGGTTCAAGACAGCGGCCCAGGCTTTGCCGAAAACATCCTCAAGCGCGCCTTCGAGCCCTACGTCACCACGAAGACCAAAGGCACCGGCCTGGGGCTGGCCGTGGTCAAGAAGATCGCCGACGAACACGGCGCGCGCATCGAGCTTTCCAACCGTGTTGTCGATGGGGCTGTAGCAGGGGCGCAAGTCTCGCTATCATTCGCGCTGGCAGGCGCGTCGCAGGCAGCGGCCGCTCACACCGAAGATTCGAAGTCTTCCGCCGCCTGAGCGCGAAAGAATCCATCGCGTCCAGGCGATGGAGAGGCTGGCGGACCCATACACATCATTCAAATACCAGCGCACAAGACAAGCAGCACTCATGGCAAACATTCTCGTGGTCGATGACGAGCTGGGTATTAGGGACCTGCTCTTCGAAATTCTCAATGACGAAGGCCACAACGTGGAGCTCGCGGAAAACGCCGCCGAGGCACGCGCCGCGCGGCAGCGCGCACGGCCCGACCTCGTGCTGCTCGACATCTGGATGCCCGATACCGACGGCGTCACACTGCTCAAGGAATGGTCGACCGCCGGCCTTTTGAGCATGCCCGTCATCATGATGAGCGGCCACGCCACCATCGACACGGCGGTCGACGCCACGCGCATCGGCGCCTTCGCATTCCTCGAAAAACCCATCACCCTGCAAAAGCTGCTCAAGGCCGTGGAGCAGGGGCTTGCGCGCGAAAGCGCAAGGCGTGCGGCCGCGGGGGTCGTGCCTCCGGCCGCGGGCGTCAACCCCTCGACCGCCATCACCACCACGGGCGACAGCCTGCTGCTCGCCTCGCTGGCGGCAGTGCCGGTGCCAGACGCCGGGCCGCAATCGACCCAGAGCTTCGACCTCGACCGTCCGCTGCGCGATGCGCGCGACGGTTTCGAAAAAGCCTACTTCGAATTCCATCTGGCAATGGAGAACGGTTCGATGACCCGCGTCGCCGAGAAGACAGGCCTCGAGCGGACCCATCTTTATCGCAAGCTCAAACAACTTGGGGTCGATCTTTCGAGAGGCCGCAGAAGCGCTGTATAATTTAAGGCTGCACACCAAGGCCCGGTAGCTCAGTTGGTAGAGCAGCGGATTGAAAATCCGCGTGTCGGTGGTTCGATTCCGCCCCAGGCCACCAAATTCAAAGCCCTTGATCCCCCAGGATCAAGGGCTTTTTGCATTGGCGCTTGCTGTTGCCGTTCGGCCTTGGCCTTCTTTCAAGATGAAACGGTTCGCTTCACCTACGCCGATGTGAGCATCACCCTACAGAAAGCGCGCGCCTGAAAAATAGAGTGGCTCATGTGCGAGGCAGAGTTGTTTCGCGCACGAGAAGATCGCAATGTCTCCCCAAGCCAGCCCCATCGAACGGCAGACGCTTCGAGTCCGCGTCAACACCGTCTCGCTCGAAGCCGATCTGAGCTTGCCGGGTGAGGCCCGCGGCATCGTGCTGTTCGCGCACGGCAGCGGCAGCAGCCGTTTCAGTCCGCGCAACCGGGAGGTCGCCGAGCGGCTCAATGACGCCAAGCTCGCGACGATGCTGGTCGATCTTCTGACCTCCGACGAAGAAGCCGTGGATGAACGCACGCGCGAACTGCGCTTCGACATCGGCCTCTTGGCCGATCGGCTCGTCGGGCTGACCGACTGGCTGCGCGTGCATGAAAGAACCGCGGCGCTGCGGATCGGTTATTTCGGCGCCAGCACCGGTGCCGGTGCCGCGCTGGTGGCCGCCGCCGAGCGGCCCGACACGGTCGATGCGGTGGTGTCGCGTGGCGGACGGCCGGATCTCGCCGGGGCGGCGCTGGCGCGCGTGCGGGCCCCCACGCTGTTGATCGTCGGCGGCAGTGATGGGCCGGTGATCGACATGAACTGGCAAGCGCTCGCGGCGCTGAACTGCGAGAAGCGGCTGTCGCTCGTGCCCGGCGCAACCCACCTGTTCGAGGAGCCCGACGCTCTCGGCGCCGTTTCCGTGTTGGCACGCGACTGGTTCAAGAAGTATCTCGAACAACCCAGGAGTGCGAAATGAGCAAATCGCCAGGACACCGCAAATGGCCCGATCACCAGGTGCGGGAGGAGCAGCTTCAAGAGCCCATGGAAGTCGAGGTCGAAGGCGTCGTCGTCGCCAATTCGCGAGACGTCATCAAGGTGGTTGAAGACAAGTCTCCGGATCGCTACTACTTTCCGCGCACCGACGTTCGCATGGACAGGCTGAAGCGCTCGCAGACCATTTCGGAATGTCCGTTCAAGGGCCATGCGACCTACTACAGCCTGAGCCTGGGGGAACGGCAGATCGATGATGCGGGCTGGACCTATGAACACCCTTACGACGAACACAAGGCCCTGAAGGACCGCATCGCCTTTTATGACGACAGGTTTCCGGAGATCCACATTCGCCCGAAGGGATGAGCCACCGGGACATCGTTTTCCGCTGTAGTTCAACGGACAGAATGCGGCCCTCCGAAGGCCGAGACCCAGGTTCGATTCCTGGCGGTGGGACCAGCCGATGGCTAGTTCTCCTTCGCTGCCTGGAAGTAGGGCTGGGACGATTCCATGAACTCGTGATGAAGCCGCGCCAGTTCGCGCGCGATGTCCTGCGCCTCGGTGCGCGCGGCTGCGTCACCGTTGCGCATCCGCCGGACCGCGGCTTCGAAGTCCACGGTCGCTTCTTTCCACGCCACATAGCGCGATGTGAAGCGCTCGAAAGCCAGGTCCTTCGGCGTCTCGCCCTCCGCGGCGGGATGCTTCGTGTGCGGTGTTTGAAACTGTTTGCTGGTCATGGAATGCGGCTCCTTCGGACAGGGAGGGTGTCTTGTCATCCTGAAACCAAGCTAGCTCGCGCTGCACACGCCGTGTGTGCGCGCAGCGGAGGTCGCATGGAGAGACAGCGCCGACAGAGGCATAAGGCATATGCCCGGCACGTGCGCACGCCACGGCGGCGCCTTTGCTTACGCAAGACGGGCATGCGGTTGCTAAAAAAAGCGTTCTGCAAAACACATGCTTTCAAGGACCCCGACATGACTGACTCCCACATCGCAATCGATGCGAAGAAGGCCACCGGCGGATGAGAGAGACGATCGCCGCCCTCTCCGACGCAACGCTCCTGGGGCTGCCTGCCGCCGATCTGGCGCTGGCCGTCGCAGCGGCGCTCGCGGCCTACCTTGCCATGCGGCTGGTGCTGCGCTACGTGATCGAACGCATGCGAAAAATTGCGCAGCACACCAGCAACCGTGTCGACGACATGGTGGTCGACGTGCTCGGCAGTACCAACCGCGTGTTCCTGCTGCTTGCGGCGCTGCTTGTCGGCGTTGGCATGCTCGATCTGTCGGAGCGCTGGAACCAGCGCGTGGGGCAGCTGTGGTTCATTGCACTCGCATTGCAGACGGGCCTGTGGTTCACCAAAGCCGTCAGCCTGGGGTTGCGCCGCTATGAGTCGCGCCACAGTTCAGCGGGCATGACGCAGGTCAGCGCATCCGCGGTGCTCTTGTCGTGGTCGCTGCGCACGCTGCTGTGGGCGGTGGTGCTGCTGGCGGTGCTGTCGAATCTGGGCGTGAACATCACCGCGTTCGTGGCCAGCCTTGGCGTGGGCGGCGTTGCCATCGCACTGGCGGTGCAGAACATTCTGGGCGACCTGTTCGCGTCGCTGTCGATCGCAGTCGACAAGCCCTTCGAGGTGGGCGATGCCATCGGCATCGGCGACATGTCCGGAACGGTGGAGCACATCGGCCTTAAGACCACGCGCCTGCGCAGCCTGACCGGGGAGCAGATCGTAATCAGCAACACCGACCTGCTCAAGCAGGTGGTGAAGAACTATCGCCGCATGAACGAACGGCGCATTGCATTCAAGTTTGGGATGAGCTATCGCAGTGCTCCGGAGAAGCTGGAGGCCATCCCGGGCATCGTGAAGCGGCTGATCGAATCGCGGCCTGCGCTGCGCCTGGACCGCGTGCACTTCCAGGCCTTCGGCCAAAGCTCGCTCGACTTCGAGGTCGTCTACTTCGTGACGAGCCCGGACTACGGCCTCTACATGGACGAGCAGCAGCGCCTCAACCTGCAGATGATGCGCGAGTTCAATGCATTGGGCGTGGAGCTCGCCATTCCGACTCAGGCCTTGTACGTTGCGCCCAGCGAGGGCCGCCGCGCCGTGGCGAAGGAACTGGCCACTCAGGATTGACCAAGGCTTCGCTCCACGGCCGCCAGCAGATCGTCGGGATGCAGCATCGCGGCCCGAGCTTTTGCCGCGGTCTCGTATTGATGCAGCGCAGAGCGCAGCCGCGGCGCGGTCTGGAGTTCATTCCATACGGAAGCGAGAGTGGTATGTGGCGGCGATTCGCCGCGCGCCACCTGCTGCGCGAAGGCAAGGCTCGCGGGCTCGGCGAGCAGCACGGCCTTGCTCGCCGCACTCAGCACCTGCGGAGGTGGTTCGGCCGCAGCCGAGCAGCAATAGATCACGTGCTGCGGCAGTGAATGGCCGGCAGGTTCGAGTTCGCGAAGCGAGGCTCCGAGAATGCGTGCCTCGCCATCGGCCGATGCAAAGGCGTAGACCGCATCGGCGCTTGCGTGCGCGAGCCGTCTCAGGCCGCGCAGCAGGCGAGGAAAATCGGATGTTGCCGCAGTGGGCGACGCCTTGATCTCGGCCAGAAGAACCAGCTCGGCGGCAGCGCCCGAGTCACTCCGCAAGAGGGCGGCGTCCCACTCTTCCTTGGCCTTGTTCGCTGGTCCCGGAAACCCGCGCGGCGTGCGAAGACTGCGCACCACGCGATAGGCGGCTGCTCCTTCGCGCTGGCGATTCAGCAACTCGGCCATCTTGCCGAATGCCTCGGCGCCCGCCTGCTCGGCCATCTCGCCTTCGCGAGCCGACATGCGACCTTCGGCGACGGCCGCATGGCTGCCCGCCAATGGCCCACGCCGTTCGCACAGGGCCTGGTAGCGCTGCACGGCATCGAAGCGAAGCAGCTCGTCGCCGCGTTGAAGTCGTGCCAGCGCCGGGCTGGAGAGCATGGTTTCGAGTGGCGCCCGCAAATCCGGCTGTTCGGTAAGGCCCTGCGCGAGCGCGCGATCGAGAGCCTCCGCCAGCGCTGCCCAGGAGCCCGCCGCCGCCAGCTCATGCAGCCGCGCGAGCGCCTCGCGCGCGGCGCCAGTGGGCATGCGGCGCAGCTTTCCCGGATGTGCGATCGAATTGGCCGCGGTTCTCACGGCGCGCTGATCGGCCGCACGCTTTCTGCGTAGCTTCACGTGTTCGTGAACCGCCGCCTCTTGCGCCTGCAGCACGATCGCCTGATAGGCCGGGTCGCCGCCGTCCATCGCGAGCGCCTGCCGGATCAACTGCGCCAGCGCCCAGGTGAACATCTCTTGCGACTGCGCGGATGGCGGCAGGCGTCGTTCTTTGGAAAGGCGAGCGGCTGCTATCGCAAAGGCGAGCGCGACGTCGGCGCCGCTTGCCGCGGCTGCTTCAGCATCGCCCGGCAAAGGTGGCATGCGGTACCGGCGCGGTGCAGTGCGCAGGGCGTCGAGAAGAAGCGTGTCGAGATATTGTGGCAATCGATTTCAAGCTCGAGACAGAAGCTGCAGGCTCACTCTACCCCTGGCTTCGCCAAGTGACATTCCTGCGCCAATCGGCGGGCCGATGTGACGCCGATTGTCATTTCTGACGCACCCGCGGCGCGCCGTCACGCTCAGCAAGCTCGATCGATGAATGGAAAAGGTTTCATCCGCCAATTGGCATGCATGTTGCGGTAACAATTTCTAACCACTTCAATTCCCGACATGCATCCACAAGACAGCGAAAGCAACATTCCTCTGGACCGACGAGCCTTCTGCATCAGCGCGGTGAGCCTGGCCGCGCTCGGCACCACCGCATGTGGCGGCGGAGGAGGAGGAGGGGGCGGGGGGATAGCGGCAGGCGGCTTCGGCACCGTAGCCGCGGCGCCGCCATCGGCATCGTCGGCTGTTGCGCCCGCATCGGCTACAGATTCCGCGGGTGAAAACACGCCCGCTCCCGCACCGTCGCCCTCCACGTCGCGAAAGTTCGTGCACCCTGGCCTCTTGCACACCGAGGCCGACTTCGAACGCATGCGCGCAAAGGTCGCGGTCAATGCGCAGCCCTGGCTCGACGGTTGGAACAGGTTGAAAGCCAATGGCCGTTCGCAACTCGGCGCCACGCCGCGGCCGCTCGCAACGGTGATTCGCGGCGGAGACAACCAGAACTTTGCGCAGATGTACATCGACATCGCGCGGGCCTACCAACTGGCGCTGCGCTGGAAGGTGTCGCAGGACACGCGCTATGCCGACCTGGCGGTCGTCTTCCTCAATGCCTGGTCGTCCACGCTGACGTCGATCGAGGGCAATGCGGACCGCTTCCTGGCGGCAGGCATCTACGGCCACCAGTTCGCGAACGCGGCCGAGATCATGCGCACCTATCCGGGCTGGGCGGCAAGCGACTTTGCGCGCTTCCAGAACATGATGCTGACGGTGTTCTATCCGCTCAACCACAACTTCCTCGTCAACCACAACGGCGCTGAAATTACCAATTACTGGGCCAACTGGGATCAATGCACGCTGGCCTCGATCCTGGCCATCGGCGTGCTGTGCGACCGGCCCGACCTCTATGACGAGGCGCTCGGCTACTACAAGACCGGGCAGGGCAACGGCGCCGGACTGCAGGCGGTCTATCACGTGCATCCGGGCTACCTTGGGCAGTGGCAGGAGAGTGGCCGCGACCAGGGGCACTGCACGCTGGGCATCGGCCTGGCGGGCGTGTTCTGCGAGATGGCCTGGAACCAGGGCGACGACGTCTACAGCTACGAGAACAACCGCTTTCTGGCCGGCGCCGAGTACGTGGCCAAGTCCAATCTTCGCGACGTCTCGGGCGACTTCTACACCGTGCCGTTCTTCACCAACATCAACAAGCAAGGAACGCAGAGCGTGCTGTCGATCGGCGCCCAGGGGCACCGGCGCGGCATCTGGGAAAGTGTCTACAACCACTATGCGAACCGGCTGGGCATTGCCACGCCCTACACGTTGCTGCAGGCCATCCAGATGCGCCCCGAAGACGATGGCAGCAACGGCGACCAGTTGGGCTTCGGAACGCTCACCTACACGCGCGACCCGATCGCTACGCTGGTGGCGCCGAGCGGGCTCACGGCGCGGGTGCGCGCAGCGCAGGTCGATTTGTCCTGGTGGGGCAGCACCGGCGCGCTGAACTACACCGTCAAGCGCGCGGCCGTTGCGGGCGGACCCTACACAACCGTGACCTCAGGCATCACCGACACGCTCACCTTCACCGACAGTACCGTCAGCGCCGGTGAGGTGTGGCACTACGTTGTGGTGGCGGTGAATGCGGGCGGCGAGAGCGCTCCTTCCACGGAGGCAAGGGCCGCCATCAAGGCCGAGCTGCTGATGCAGCTCAAGTTCGACGAAGCGCAAGGCACTTCGGCCGTCGATGCAACGGGCCGCTTTGCTGCCAGCACACTCGCGGGCAATTCGGCGTGGGTGGCGGGGCACGAGGGCGGCGCCGTCGGCCTGGCAAGCGCTGCGGACTACGTCAGCCTTCCGGCGGCGCCGGTGAAGAACCTGGCCGACTTCACGATCGCATGCTGGGTGTACCTGGACGCCGTTTCCACATGGTCGCGCGTGTTCGATTTCGGCTCCGGCCAGCGCCGCTACATGATGCTGACGCCACGCAGCGGCGCCGGCGTGGTGCGCTATGCGATCACCACCGTGCACGGCTACAACAACCAGGTGATCGAGGGCTCGTCGCCGCTGCCCACCGGCCGCTGGGTGCATGTGGCCGTGACCTTGTCCGGCTCGCTTGGCACGCTGTACGTCGATGGCGCGGTGGTCGGCACCAATGCGCAGATGACGTTGTCGCCGTTCGATCTTGGCGAGACCACGCAGAACTTTCTCGGTCGTTCGCAGTATTCGAACGATCCATTCCTGCGCGGCCGGCTCGATGACTTCCGCATCTACCACGGTGCGCTGATGGCGTCAGAGATCGCCTCGCTGGCGGCGTAGCGAAACGCATCGGCGCGCTATTGCTAAACCGCTCCGTGCGCCTCTACGTAGAGCGCATAGAGCGAATGGCTGCTCGCCATGTAGAGTCGGTTGCGCTTCGGCCCGCCGAACTCGAGATTGGCGCAGCGCTCCGGAAGCCGGATGAAGCCGATCGGCTTGCCTTGCGGGTTGAAGACCTTCACGCCGTCGAAATCCTCCGACCTTCCGAGCGGCAGGTGGGCCTTCATGCCGCCGCCGATGTCGGTCGGCTCGGGCGCGAACGCGCCACTGAAGCCCCAGCCGCACCAGAGGTTGCCGTCGCGGTCGACACGAAAACCGTCGAGCGCACCCGGCCCGTCCGCATCGATCAGCTTGGTCTTGTTCGATACGCTAGTACCGTCGGCTGACACGTCGTAGCTCCAGATGCTGCGGTGAGGCGTGCCTTTCCACTCGACCACGTAGAGTTTTTTCTCGTCCGGAGAAAACGCGAGGCCGTTCGGGTTCACCAGATCGGTGATGACCGGGGTGAGCTTGCCGTCGGCTGCAATGCGATAGACGTTGGTCGTCGCTTGCTCCGGCGTAGCCCTGGAGCCTTCCCACTCGCCGTTGATGCCGAAGGTCGGGTCGGTGAACCACACGGTGTCGTCGGACTTCACGACCACGTCGTTGGGTGCGTTGAGCTTCTTGCCTTCGAAGCTGTCGGCCAGCACGGTCATGCGGCCGTCTTTCTCGGTGCGCACCACGCGGCGCGTGACGGAGTGCTCGCAGGTGACGAGGCGGCCCTGGCGATCACGCGTGTTGCCGTTGGCAAAGTTGGCGTTCTGCTTGTGCACCGTGAACCTGCCGGTTCGCTCGTCGTACTTCATGATCCGGTTGTTGGGGATGTCGCTGCACAGCAGGTAGCCACCCTCGGGAAAATACACCGGCCCCTCCGCCCAACGCATGCCGGTGCCCACCTGCTCGATGGTGCTGCTGTAGATGCGGTACCTGGCAAAGCTCGGATCCAGGATCAGCACCGACGGATCCGGATAGCGCTGGTTGGGCTTGAAGTCAAAAGATTGCGCATCGGTCAGTCCCGTGAGGGCCACTAATCCGGAGCCCGCGGCGGTCTTCAGGAACTGGCGGCGATGATGGCTTCCCTTCTGCATCGGTAGATCTCCTGTGTCGTATGGAAAGGTACGGCTCGCCTGTGTTCACAGGCAAGGGCAGGGCCGATCTTACGTACAGGAGGACACCGGAGACATTGCAGCCCGGGTCACGCGTTCTGGGTCTGGGTGGAAGAAGTGCGTCGTCGAATTTCAGTCTGCAGCGCGCGCTGTCCCGCTGCCAGCGCGGCTTCATACGAGTCAGCCGCGTCGAAAGCGTCGCGAAGCACTTTGGGATTCGCTCCCTCCGTGTCCGTTTCGAGCAGGCGCCAGACATATGAACCGAGGGCTGGCTCCTCGATGATGAGTTCGATGGGGTGTGTCATGCGCTCAACTTGCCCAAGCGGGGGCGGGATGTCTGTAGGCGGAATTCGAATGCTATGGCATGAGATACGCGGCGACTAATGCAAATGACAGCTTCACAGCATTGAGCACAGCACCGTTGGGCCCCGAGATTTTGCTCTCGCCATTCGGAGTGGTGGAGCCTGATCGGCTCAATTTCCAGTTCTTAAGAGGTAGTCTGAAGACAGCGCAACCTCCGCGCTGAGAACTAAGTTGCGGTTTCTGCAGGTAATTCCAAGCGTTTGACTATTGTTGACTTTCATTGCTGCCGAGCAACATCACAATCCGCAGCCATAGATCTGAATGTTCGACGGCTAACGTCGAGTTTGAATACTCAACGAATCGTTCCTCTGGCTATTTGCATGAACGAAATCGCAATGATGGTTGAAACGCCATAGACAAGTTCTGCCCAGCTTTGATCAGACAAAAGAATTTCATGCACGCGGATCTTGCTCTGAAGATGATGTCGGATCTGTTCTGGACCGGGCTTTGGGTTTGCTTTCCTCTGCTGGGGCTCACCATGCTCGTGGGCATTGCCATCAGCGTGCTTCAGGTTGTGACGCAGGTGCAGGAAATGTCGCTGACATTCGTCCCCAAGCTTCTTACGGCTGGCGCAGTGATGATTTTGGCGGGGCCTTGGATGCTGCGCAAATTGACGCAGTTCACCGTTCAGTTGTGGAGCGGAATTCCCTCGATGTTCTAGATCGAGCGCCTCCTTATATGGACTTCTTGCCATCACATTCGGTGTCTGCCCTGCTTGCTGCGGTGCCCGAGTTCGGCTTTACGGCATGGTTGGCTTTCACCGGCCTTCTGGCCTTGCGGATCGCCGCCACCTTCGCCATGACGCCGGTGTTCTA
>NZ_JAUSRN010000010.1:0-32500 GCF_030811855.1 Variovorax paradoxus
AAGGGTCGCAGACAGTGGGGTCGCCTTTCTTTTGCCTACGTTTCTTTGGCGAAGCAAAGAAAAGTAGGTCGCCCGCCGGGGCGAGTCCCGGCCTCAGACCTCAAAAAAACAGCAGAAAGCAATACCCTCAAGACCACCGAGGCACAGCCTCATCCTTGAGCTGCTGCCGGAGCAGGTCGTAGTCCGGCACCACGCTCTCCACAGTCTCCCAGAACCGCTGCGAGTGGTCCATTACCCGCAGATGCGCCAGCTCGTGCGCGACCACGTAGTCGATCACCGGCAGGCGAAAGTGAATCAGGCGCCAGTTCAGCCGGATCGATCCATCGACGCTCGCGCTGCCCCATCGCGTGGCGGCGTTCGACAGCGACAGCTTCTGCCAGCGCACGCCCAGCCGCGGCGCGAAGTCGTCGAGCCGTTCTATAAAGAGCCGCCGCGCGTGCCGCATGAGCCAGGCCTGGGCTGCGTCGCGGATCTGCGAAGCTTCTGCGTTCTGCGCCACGGCCAAGCGCAAGACGCGCGGCCCGCCAACGGCGTCGCTTGCATCGAGCGTGCCGCCGACGCTGGCAAAGCCGTGCTTCGGATCGAGGCGGATCACGACCGGTTCGCCCATGAACGGAAATTGCGCGCCGTCTTTCCAATCGATGCGTGTGGCCTCGACGCGCGCGTGACGCTGCCTCGTCTCGAGCAGCTTGCGCAGGATCCAGTCGGACTTTTCCTTGATGGCGGCATCGACGTCGGGCAGCGTGACCCAGCGGGGCGCGCGCACCGACAGGCCTTCGACGCCGACCACGAATCCGATGGTCTTGCGCTTGCCGCGCTTGAACTCGTAGGCCACGCGCGCCGAGCCCAGCACGGTTTCGCGCGTGGCCTGCGGGTGCACGAAGCTCGCAAGCGACAGCGTGTCGCGCAGCGGAATGGCGGGAAGCGCGGGACCGGCATCTTCATGCGCCCCATGCTGTTGCGACTCCTTGGCCGCCGAGGGCGAAGGCAGGGGTGGTGCGGCCTTCTTCTTGACCTTTTTGGACCGCGGCGAAGGCGCCTTGGCCGGCGCAAACTCGTTGCCCAGACCTTCGAACAGGTCCATCGTGAACTGAAGCAGTCCCCGCATGTCGGGTCTTTCGTTGTTCTTTAGCGCGCTTCTTGCGGCAGCTGCAGCGGCGGGGCGTCGCGGTAGGCCTCGGGGTCGAGCCGGCGCATCTCCGATTCGATCCAGGCTTCGACTTCGCGCATCAGTTCATCGGGCTTGCGGCCGATGCTGGGAATGGCCGGGCCGATCGACACGTCGACCACGCCGGGGCGCTTGATGAAAGCCTTGCGCGGCCAGACCTTGGCCGAGGTGACGGCGACCGGGATCACCGGCACGCCGGTTTCGCATGCGAGCCGCGTGCCGCCGCTCTTGTAGGTGCCCTTTTGTCCGCGCGGAATGCGGGTGCCTTCAGGAAACATGATGATCCAGATGCCTTGCGCCAGCAGCTTGCGGCCCTGGTTCACGACCTTGTTGAAGGCCTGCGCGCGCTGGCTGCGGTCGATGTGGATCATGTCGAGCCGGGCCATCGCCCAGCCGAAGAAGGGCACGTAGATCAGCTCTTTCTTGAACACGAAGGCCAGCGGATGCGGCATCAGCGTGGGCATCAGAAAAGTCTCGAGGGTCGACTGGTGCTTGACCAGCAGGACCGCGCCCGCGAGCTTGTCGGCGGGCAGGTTTTCCATGCCTGTCACGCGGGTGCGGATGCCCAGCAGCACCCGCGCGCCGCCGATGGCCCAGCTGAGCCATTGCACCGCCATCCAGTAGAGCGGAATGCCGCGCTTCCAGAGCGAACTGACGCACATGATGATGCCCCAGGGCACGACGGTGACGAGCATCCACAGGGCATGGAGCACGGAACGGATAAACGCCATCAGACAGCCACCTGCAGTGCGGCCTGCGCTTCGCGCGCAAGCAGGAATTCAACAAAGGCGGCCAGGCTCTCGTGAACCATGGTGTTCGCCGGATATTCGGGCGGCAGCGGATCGATGCCGCGGCAGGCCGCGCCCATGCCGGTGAGCAGCAGGTGCGGCTCGCAGCCGGCGGCCGCGCCGGCCTGCAGGTCGCGCAGGCTGTCGCCCGCGGTGGGCACGTCTTTCAAATCGATGCCGTAGCGGTCGCCGATCTGCCGGAACAGGCCCGGCGCGGGCTTGCGGCAATCGCAGCCTTCGTCGGGACTGTGCGGGCAATAGAAGACCGCATCGACCCGCCCGCCCACGGCCGCGAGCATCTTGTGCATCTTGGCGTGCATGGCGTTGAGCGACGCCATGTCGAACAGCCCGCGGCCCAGGCCCGACTGGTTGGACGCGACCACCACGTGCCAGCCGGCATGGTTGAGCTTGGCCACGGCTTCGAGCGCGCCGGGCAGCGGCGTCCACTCGATGTCGCTCTTGACGAAATCTTCGCGGTGCACGTTGATCGTGCCGTTGCGGTCGAGGATGACGAGTTTCATGGCGTCGGCAAAAAAGCCCCGTTTCAAGGTCAGGCCGCCAGCCGTTCGAGCTGCGCCACGCGGTTCATCGCCACGTGCAGCGACATCAACAGGCCCAGCCGGTTGAGGCGCAGGTCGGCCTGTTCGGCATTGACCATCACGCCGTCGAAGAACGCATCGACAGGTTCGCGCAGCGCGGCCAATGTCTGCAGCGAAGCGGTGTAGTCGCCGGCATCGAACTGCGCATTGGCGGCGGGCACGACCTCGGCCATGGCGGCGTGCAGTGCCTTCTCGGCCGGCTCGTGCAGCAGCAGCTCGCTGACGTGAGCATCGGCTTCGGGCGCCTTCTTCAGGATGTTGCCGATGCGCTTGTTGGCAGCGGCCAGCGCCGCCGCGGCGGGCAGTGCAGCAAAGGCGCGCACGGCCGCCAGCAGCTTGGGCACTTCGCCCAGGCGCTGCGGTCGCGGCGCCAGCACGGCATCAACCTCTTGCGCGCTGGCGCCCTGCTCGCGCAGGCTGCCGGCGAGGCGGTCGAGAATGAAGTCCTGCAGCTCGGCGGTGGCCTTTCCGGTGTCGAAGCCGTCGATGTCCTTGAACTGTGCGGCGGCGTCCTGCAGCAGCGCGTCCAGCTTCAGCGGCAGGTCTTTCTCGATCAGCATGCGGATCACGCCGAGCGCATGGCGGCGCAGCGCAAACGGGTCGCGGTCGCCGGTGGGCAGGTTGCCGATGCCGAACATGCCGACCAGCGTTTCGAGCTTGTCGGCCAGCGCGACGACGATGCCGACAAAGTGGCGCGGCAGGTCGTCCCCGGCAAAGCGCGGCTTGTAGTGGTCCTCGATGGCGTCGGCCACGTCGGCGGCCAGGCCGTCGTGCAGCGCGTAGTAGCGACCCATGGTGCCCTGCAGCTCCGGGAACTCGCCGACCATGTCGGTCACGAGGTCGGCCTTTGCCAGCTGCGCCGCCTGCACGGCATGGGCGATGAGCGTAGCGTTGCCCAGCGGCGCCGCAACGGCGCGTGCAATGCGCATCACGCGTTCGACGCGCTCGCCCTGGGTGCCGAGCTTGTTGTGATAGACCACCTTGCCCAGCGATTCGACGCGCGAGGCCAGCGATTTCTTGCGGTCCTGGTCGAAGAAGAACTTGGCGTCGGCCAGTCGCGGGCGCACCACGCGCTCGTTGCCGCCAATCACCGCGCTAGCATCCTCGGGGCTGATGTTGCTGACGACCAGGAACTTGTTGGTGAGCTTGTTCGATGAATCGAGCAGCGGAAAGTACTTCTGGTTGGCCTTCATCGTGAGGATGAGGCACTCCTGCGGCACTTCGAGAAACTCGCGCTCGAAGCTGCAGACCAGCACGTTGGGCCGCTCGACCAGCGCCGTCACTTCGTCGAGCAGCGCGTCGTCGTGGATGGGCACGGTGCCGCCGCCGACCCGCACGGCCGCGGCCGCAAGCTGGCGCGCGATCTCGGTGCGGCGGGCCTCGAAGCTCGCGAGGACGGCGCCCTCGTCCTGCATCTGCAGCGCATAGCTGTTGGCGTCGCGCAGCACCACGGGGTCGATGGCGGCTTCGAAACGGTGGCCGTGGGTCTCGCGGCCCGCATGAAGGCCCAGCGCCTCGACCGCCACCACGTCGCTGCCATGCAGCGCCACCAGCCCGTGCGCGGGGCGCACGAAGCTCACGCTGCTCCAGCCCGGCAGTTCACAGCCGGTTTCGAGCTGATAGCTCATCACCTTGGGAATCGGCAGCTTGGCGATGGATTCGGCCAGCGCCTTCTGAAGCCCTTCGGCCAAGGTGGAACCCTTGGCGGTGCTTTCGTAGAACAAGGCTTCGGCCTTGCCGTCCAGCGCGCGCTTCAGGCCAGGCACAGCCGACGCGTCGGCACCCAGCGCGGCCAGCCGCTTGAGCAGCGCGGGCGTGGGCTGGCCGGAGGCGTCGAGCCCCACGGTGACGGGCATGAGCTTTTGCGACACGGCCTTGTCGGCGGCGCGCTCGGCCACGTGCGTGAGGTGCGCGGCCAGGCGCCGCGGCGAGGCATAGGCAGTCAGCACGGAGTCGGGCGCGGCCAGGCCCTGCGCCACGAGCTGGTCGCGCAGGCCGTTGGCAAAGGCTTCGCCGAGTTTCTTCAGGGCCTTGGGCGGCAGCTCTTCGACGAAGAGTTCGACCAACAGGTTCTTTTGCACGCTCGTCATCGCTCAGGCTGCCTTCTTCGTGATTTGTGCGACCCACTCGCGCGGCGCCATCGGAAAACCGAGCCGCTCGCGGCTCTCGTAGTAGCTCTGCGCCACGCTGCGCGCGAGGTTGCGGATGCGGCCGATGTAGGCCGCGCGCTCGGTCACGCTGATGGCGCCGCGCGCGTCGAGCAGGTTGAAACTGTGCGCGGCCTTGAGCACCTGTTCGTAGGCCGGCAGCGCCAGCTGTTCCGTCATGAGGTGCTTGGCCTGCTTTTCGTGCGCATTGAAGGCGGTGAAAAGGAACTCGGCGTCGCTGTGCTCGAAGTTGTAGGTCGACTGCTCGACTTCGTTCTGCTTGTAGACGTCGCCGTAGCTGAGGCCATCGGTCCACGTGAGGTTGTAGATGTTGTCCACGCCCTGCAGGTACATGGCCAGACGCTCCAGACCGTAAGTGATCTCCCCGGTGATGGGCTTGCAATCGATGCCGCCCACCTGCTGGAAATAGGTGAACTGCGTCACCTCCATGCCGTTGAGCCAGACCTCCCAGCCCAGGCCCCAGGCGCCGAGCGTCGGATTTTCCCAGTCGTCCTCGACGAAGCGGATGTCGTTCTTCTTCAGGTCGAAGCCCAGCGCTTCGAGGCTGCCGAGGTAAAGCTCCAGGATGTTGCTGGGCGCGGGCTTGAGCACCACCTGGTATTGGTAGTAGTGCTGCAGGCGGTTCGGGTTCTCGCCGTAGCGGCCGTCCTTGGGGCGGCGGCTGGGCTGCACGTAGGCGGCCTTCCAGGGCTCGGGGCCGAGCGCGCGCAGGAAGGTGGCGGTGTGCGAGGTGCCTGCGCCCACTTCCATGTCGTACGGTTGCAGCAGCGCACAGCCCTTGTCGGCCCAGTACGACTGCAGTTTGAGAATGATTTGCTGGAAGGTCAACATGAAGCTGGCCGGCGTGACCGGGCGTTGGACGGTAGCGCGGCGAAGCACCGCGAAAGCAGACGATTTTACGGTCGGAGGGCAACTCTCCCACAGCCGGCCGGGATGCCGGCCGCCGGCGCGGCGGCAAGGGGCGTGAGATAACGAGCCCCGGTTGCGCGCGATCGCCTCGCAGCTGCCTTTCCCCGAGCTCCATTCCCCTCCCCACCCCTCGGCGTGCACGAGCCGCGGGACCGCCTCTTTTCCGTTTCACTTGCACATGCCAGCCCCCCTCATCGGCCCGAGTTCCCCGATATTCATCGTTCTCAATGCCGGCGCCGGCAGCGCGGACGCCGCCGCAACCCGGCAGATCGTCGAGGAGGGCTGCGCGGCGGCCGGCAGGCGGCACCGCATCTTCGTGGTCGACGAACGCGCGACCGTGCAGGCGCTCGCGCGCGAGGCGGTCGAGCGCGCCCGCGGCGTGGGCGGGGTGGTGGTGGCCGCGGGGGGCGACGGCACCGTCAACGCGGTGGCACAGGCCACTCTGGGCAGCGGGCTTGCCTTTGGCGTGCTGCCGCAGGGCACCTTCAACTACTTCAGCCGCACCCACGGCATCCCGCTCGACACCGCCGCAGCGCTCCAGGTGCTGCTGACCGAGCAACCCCGCCCAGCGCAGGTGGGGCTGGTCAACGACCGGATTTTCCTGGTGAACGCCAGCATGGGCCTGTATGCCGAGCTGCTGGAAGACCGCGAAAGCTACAAGGCGCGCTATGGGCGCAGCCGCTGGATCGCGTTCTCCGCCGGCCTTCTCACCGTGATGCGCGGCCATCGGCACTGGAACCTGCGCATGGCCTGGCGCGGCCAGGAGCGCGACCTGCGCACGCCGACGCTGTTCGTCGGCAACAACCCGTTGCAGTTGCTGCAGGTGGGTATCGAACATGCCGACGCGCCAGAAAACGGCCAGCTGGCTGCGGTCGCGCTCAAGCCCGTCAACGTGCTTGCAATGCCTGGCCTGCTGGTACGCGGCGCCTTGGGCCGGCTCGGGAGTGCCGACGAGGTATTGAGCTTTCCGTTCGAATCGATGACAGTGAAAGCCAGCCGCTCGCACGGCCCGCGCCGCGTCAAGGTGGCCACCGACGGCGAGATCGCATGGGCCGAGATGCCGCTGCTGTTCCGCGTCTCGCCCGAGCCGCTATGGCTGGTGCGGCCCGACACCGCGCCCGAACTGGAGGCCGCCAAGGAATGAGCTGCCTGCTTCAGATCTCCGACACGCATTTCGGCACTGAACAGCCCGAGGTGATGGACGCGCTCGAGCGGCTTGCGCGCTCCTTGTCGCCTCAGGTGGTGGTGCTCTCCGGCGACATCACCCAGCGCGGCACGCGCGCGCAGTTCGCGGCGGCGCGCGCCTTCGTCGATCGGCTGGGCGCACCGGCGGTGATTGCCATACCGGGCAACCACGACATCCCGCTTTTTCAGCTGGGGGCGCGGCTGTTCGCGCCGTATGAAAGATACGCCGGCGCTTTCGGCTCCAACCTGGAGCCGGTGTTCGAATCGGCCGAATGGCTGGTGGTTGCGGTCAACACCACGCGCTGGTACCGGCATGCGGACGGCGAGGTTTCGGCTGCGCAGATCGAGCGGGTGGCGCACAGGCTGGCGGCCGCTTCGCCCAATCAGCTGCGCGTGGTGGTCACGCACCAGCCGGTGATGGTGACGCGGCAGGAAGACATGCAGAACCGGCTGCACGGGCGCGAAGCCGCCGTCGCGAGCTGGTGCGCGGCCGGGGCCGACCTGATCCTCGGCGGGCACATCCACCTGCCGTTCGTGCGCTCATTGCACGACGCCTACGCCGGCTGTCCGCGCACGACGTGGGCGGTGCAGGCCGGCACGGCGGTGTCGTCGCGCCTGCGCGCGGGGCACCCCAACTCGGTCAACGTGCTGCGGGTGGGTGAAACCGACGACGGCCGCACCTGCCAGGCGGAGCGCTGGGACCATTCGGCCGTGGACAAGGCCTTCGTGTGCGCCAAAGTATTGCAGCTCCCGCTTGCCAGCGCCGCGGCACCCGCTTAGGGTGCGCCGCATGTTGACGGAAGCCCCTGCCCTCATTCTTCTTGCGCGCCAGCTCGGCGAGCACTCCCTGGCCTGGTTTGCGGGCCTTCTTGGACTCTCGGTGCTTGGCGCCGGCTTGGTCTGCCGCGCATGGCAGCAACGCCGCGCCCGGACCTTGCCGACCGGCGAACCCGAAGAACCGCGTCTCGCGGCTGCGCTGGCCATGGGTTTTTTGGCGATCCTCGGGGCGGCGAGCCTCGTGGCGTACATCGCATCGAAGCTCGGCGACGGACGCTTGCTCGGCCTGGCCGACCAGGCGCTGGCCGACGCCATCGGAGACCACCTCCCCTGGGCGGCCCTGGTGGTTTTCAGCTGGCTCACGCACCTGGGAGACGCCGAGCTTCTCGCGCCGGTGTGCCTGGCCGTGGCCTTGCTGCTATGGCGCAAGGCACATCATGGCCTGGCTCTGGGCTGGGTGATGGCGCTCGGGGGCATTGTGCTGCTGAACCCTGCGCTCAAACGCATCTTCGCGCGGGCGCGGCCGCTGCACGACCATGGGCTGGCGCTCGAAACGAGTTTCAGCTTTCCGAGCGGCCACAGCGCGGGCGCGATCGTGAGCTACGGCATGCTGATGTATTTGGCGCTGCGCCTGTTGCCGGCGCGCTGGCATGTGCCGGCGGCCATGGCGGCCGCGGCCGCTATCGTCACCATCGCGTGCAGCCGCGTCTTTTTGCAGGTGCATTTCGCAAGCGACGTGGCGGCCGGCCTGCTGACCGGACTCGCCTGGCTGCTCGTGTGCGTGAGCAGCCTCGAATACGCGCGGCACCGCAAGCGGCGGCGCAGCCGTCCCTGAGCGGTATCGATCGGGGAGGTCTTCGCCAGAAACACCGCGGAACCGGCTTTGCCGGGCCGCTGGTGTTGCCCCCTTGAGGGGGAGGCGGCTACACGAAGTGAGCCGCTTCGGGGGTGGGTCAATACTCCCAGAAGATGCGCTGGAGTTCTTTCGTGTCGCTGGTCTTCGTCAGGGCCACCATCGCCAGGATGCGCGCCTTCTGCGGACGCAGGTCGTGCGCCACCACCCAGTCGTACTTGTCGTCGGGCTGCTCGGCATTGCGGATCACGAAGCCGTCGGCCACGCGCGAGCTGCGGATGATGACGGCGCCATCGGTGCGCGCCTTCTGCAGGTTCGGCACGATGCGGTTGGCCACCGAGCCATTGCCCGTTCCGCCGTGGATGATCGCCTTCACGCCGCTCTTGGAAAACGCGTCGATGGCCGTGGACGAAACACCTTCGTAACCCATGGCGATTTCGACTGCCGGCAGCGCATTGATGGCGTCGATGTCGAATTCCGAAGCCATGGTGTGGCGCTTGACAGGCGCGCGGAACCAGTAGTTCTTGCCCTCGACCACCATGCCGAGCGGGCCCCACTGGCTCGAAAAGGCGCTGGTCTTGACGTTGACGTTCTTGCTCACGTCGCGGCCGCTGTCGATGTTGTCGTTCATCGTCACGAGCACGCCCTTGCCAACGGCGTCCTTGCTGCCCGCCACACTGACCGCGTCATACAGGTTGAGCGCACCGTCGGCCGAAAGAGCCGTGCCCGGGCGCATCGAACCGACCACGACGATCGGCTTGCTGGTGTGAACGGTGAGCGTGAGGAAGTAGGCGGTTTCTTCCAGCGTGTCGGTGCCGTGCGTGATGACGATGCCGTCCACGTCGGCTTGCTTCGACAGAGCGGAAACGCGCTTGGCCAAGGTCAGCAGGTTGTCGTTGGTCAAGCTTTCGGAAGCCACCTGGAACACCTGCTCGCCGCGCACGTTGGCGATCTTCGAAAGTTCGGGCAGGCCGGCAATCAGCTTGTCGACGCCGACTTTGGCGGCCGCATACGTGGCGCTGTTCACGGCCGAGGCGCCGGCCCCCGCAATGGTGCCGCCGGTGGCCAGGATCACCACATTGGGCAATGCCTGCTGGGCTTGCGCGAGGGCGCTGGCCGCAAGCAGTGCGGCACCGGCCGCAAAGGCCCTGAAACGGGGAGAAAGGTACATGAAGGAACTCCTTTGTCTTGAACGAATTTCTGGAAGCGGCGAGAAGATACATGAACCATGCCCGCATGCCTGCGCACGCCATGCAGGCATGGCATGCGGCGATGCGGATTACCATCGCCGGGCGCACCGCCGCAATTCCATGCCAATGAACGCCGATCCCGCCGCCCTTCCCTCGACGACCGCCCAGGAGATGCCCGCCCCCGACGGCCCGCTCTCGCGCGCCCGCCCCGGCCGCGAGCGCATCATGGCGGCCATCCGCTCGGCGGCCGTGACCGAGTTCAGCCTGCATGGGCTGAAGGGCACCTCGACCCAGGCGATTGCCGCGCGCGCCGGCCTGACCAAGCCCCAGCTGCACTACTACATCGCCGGCAAGGAAGAGCTCTACGAAGAGCTGCTGATGCAGGTGCTGCATGCCTGGAAGGTGGTGTTCTCGTTCGAGGACGCGAGCGATCCGGCCACGGTGCTGGGCGACTACATCCGCAAGAAGCTCGACCATGCCTTCGACAACCCCGAGATCTCTCGCATCTTCACGCGTGAGGTGCTCGACGGCGGCCGCAACCTCGACCGCTACTGGCCCAACGCCAGGGCTTGGACGCAGAAGAAGGTCGACGTCATCAACGGCTGGATTGCGCGCGGGCAGATGCGCCCGCTGGATGCGCGCCTGCTCCTGATGCACGTCTGGGCCATGACTCAAAGCTATGCCGACTACGCGATACAGACGCGCGTGATGCTCGGCCTGCCGCCCGACGCACCCATCGACCGCGAGCCGATTGCGCGCGAGCTGGTGGCGTTCGTGCTGGGCGGCTGCGGCATCAGGGCCTAGCCTCCCAGGCGCGGCCGCTCGGATCGGCCAGCGCAAGCCGCATCGTCTCGATGAAGCGGCGCAGGCGCGCGGGCTGAAAGCGCGCATGCGGATAGACCAGGTAAACGGGGAGTGCCGCCACCTGCCACTGCGGCACGAGCTGCACCAACCGGCCGGCCGCCACGTCGTCCTTCATGAGCCAGGCCGATCCCATGCAGGCGCCCACGCCCATGAGGGCGGCGCTTTGCAGCGCATAGAGGCTGTCGGTGCTCATGCGCGGGCGGATCTGCACCCGCGCGGTTTCGCCGGTTGGCGGGTGCGTGAGCAGCAGCTCGTTGCGATAGAAGGTGCGCAGCGCAAGCCACGGCAGCTCGGCCAGCTCGGACGCATGCGCGGGCGGCACCCGACCGGCCAGCACCGACGGCGCCGCAACCAGCATGCGCGGCACCTCTGAAAGCTTGATGGCCACGGCCATGCTGTCGGTGATCTCGCCGACCTGGATCGCGCAGTCGATGCCTTCGGCGATGTAGTCGGGCCGCCGGTCGCTCAGCAGCCATTCGACGGACACCCTGGGATGGTCGCGCAGGTATCCGGCCAGGGGGCCGACCAGCAGAGATTGCCCCAGCGCATGCGGTACCACCACGCGCAGCGTGCCCTCCGGTTCGTCGCCGACGCCGCGCAGGTCGGCCTCGAAGGCTTGCCAATCGGCAATCAGTTCCCGGGCCCGCTCGTAGCAGCGCTCGCCATCCTCGGTGAGCTTCATGGCGTGCGTGGAGCGGCGCAAGAGCCGCACGCCAAGCGAGCGTTCCAGCGCCTGCAAGCGGCGGCTCACGGTGGGCTGGGTCGCGCCCATCTGCTGGGCGGCGGCCGAGAGGCTGCCGGCCTCGACGATGTGAACGAAGGTCTGCATCAGCTCGATGCGGTCGACGGCGGCGGGTGAAGGAGTCGGCATGATGGCGTGCTTTATACGCCTTGCGCATATTCATTGTGCAATTCGGAGGGCTACCAAGTCTTCTCTCACGGGAGCACATTTCAACCCTTGCCAGATAGTTAAGGGTTAACACCATGTCTTCCATTCATTCAACGCATGTGACCGGTGCAGGCGCAGCGCCAGCGGCGTGCGATCTGCCGACCTCCCTGGTCCTGCTGCTGGCCACCGGCGCCGGCTTGTCCGTGGCTTCGCTTTACTATGCCCAGCCGATGCTCGGCGTGCTGGGGGCCGACATCGGAGCCTCTGCCAGGTCGGTGGGCTTCATTCCCACGCTCACGCAGCTGGGCTACGCGCTCGGCATCCTGCTGCTGGCGCCGCTTGGCGACCGCTTCGACCGGCGCCGCATCGTGCTGGCCAAGGCAGCCGTCCTGTGCGCCGCGCTGCTGGTGGCCGGCGCCGCGCCGTCGATCGGTGTGCTGCTCGCGGCCAGCCTCGCGATCGGACTTGCGGCGACGATGGCGCAGGACATCGTGCCCGCTGCCGCCACACTGGCGCCCGAAGCCACGCGCGGCAAGACGGTCGGCACGGTGATGACGGGGCTGCTGCTCGGCATTTTGCTGTCGCGCGTGGTGAGCGGCTTCGTGGCCGAGCACTTCGGCTGGCGCTCGATGTTCATTGCGGCCGCCGCCAGCATTGCGCTGATCGGCGCGGCCACGTGGCGGGGGTTGCCGCGCTTCCGCCCCACCACGCACCTGGCCTATGGCGCGCTGCTAGGGTCGCTGGCCACGCTGTGGTCGCGCCACGGCATGCTGCGCCGCGCGGCGCTGGCCCAGGCGCTGCTGGCGGTGGGCTTCAGCGCGTTCTGGTCGACGCTGGCGGTGATGCTGCACGGCGAACCCTTCCACCTGGGCAGCGCGGCGGCGGGCGCCTTTGGCTTGGCAGGCGCGGCGGGCGCGCTCGCAGCGCCGCTGGCCGGACGGCTGGCAGACCGGCGCGGCCCGGAACTGGTGACGCGCCTCGGCGCCGGGCTGGTGGTGGTGTCGTTCGCGGCCATGGGCTTGGCGCCGTTGATGCTGCCGCATGCGCAGCTGTGGCTGCTGGCGCTCGCCGCCGTGGGCTTTGACCTTGGCATGCAGGCGACGCTGATCGCGCACCAGACGATCGTCTACGGCATCGAGCCCGGTGCGCGCAGCCGGCTCAATGCGGTGCTGTTCACGTCCATGTTCATCGGCATGGCGGCCGGCTCGGCGCTCGGTGCGCTGGCACTTGCCCAATGGGGCTGGGCTGGCGTGACCGGCTTGGCGACCGGTACGGCCGCCGCCGCACTGGCGGTGCGGCTCTGGCCACGCAAGCCAAACCAACCCCAGCAGCTCACCTCGAACCCGCTGTGCAACAGGGTTTGAATTCGACGGTGGGGCCGAAGGCGGTTTCGATGACCCTGGTTCGGGATTCCGCCTGCAGGTCTTCGTCGCGGCTGCCAGCTGCTACCGGCTCGATGCGCTCGATTGCTTCGGCCCGCGCCTCGTCGAGCGGCGCTTTGCCGTGGGCACGAGGCAGCAAGACGTAGGCAGCGAAAAGCGCCGCATTGGCGATGAGGGCCAGCGCGATCACCTTCTCATAGACGGAAGAAATGCCCGGTGCATGAAGCGGTTTCACGTGGCTCTCCTGCGCATCGCTGCGGTTGCCGGCAACATCGTTATTGCCGAACTTCGAGCGCGAACATAGGCGATCACGGGTGCCGTCGCGCCATCGGAAGCGATGATGAGCAAGCTGTGACTGCGCCTGGAAGATGTCCGCGGCCGGCTGCGAGCAGCGGCTAAGCCCCAGACCTACCCGATTCTTCGGCCCGCGTCTTTACAAATTCAAGGCGCTCCTTTTCACCACTTCGGTGCATCCGGATTGGCACGTCGCTTGCATAACCTGACCACTTGCTCTGATTAAGCGGTCAAATTCATGCGCGTGCTCGTCGTCTACTGCCATCCGGTCGAAACCAGCTTCCATGCGGCTCTGCACCAGGAGGTGCTGAAAAACCTGCGCGCGGCTGGCCATGAGGTGGACGATTGCGACCTGTACGCCGAGGGCTTCAACCCGGTGCTCTCCCGCGAGGAGCGGCTGGGCTATCACGACGTGCCCGGCAACCAGCTGCCGCTCAAGCCGTATGTGGAGCGGCTGCAGTGGGCCGAGGGCATCGTGTTCTGTTTTCCAACCTGGTGCTTTGGCCTGCCCGCGATGCTGAAGGGCTACTTCGACCGGCTCTTCATGCCCGGCGTGGCCTTCGACATCAGCGACCCCGCCAACGTGAAGCCGATGCTCACGCACATCAAGCGCATCAGCGCCGTGGTCACCTACGGCCGGCCGCGCTGGATGGCCTGGTACATGGGGGACCCGCCGCGCAAGATCGTCACGCGCTACATGTTGCGGCTCACCGGCCGGCGCGCCAAGGTGGACTACCACGCCCACTACCACATGAACGTGGCGACCGAGCCCCAACTTAAACGCTTCATGGCGCGGGTGGGCACCGCGATGGGGCGCTTTGCATGAACGCGCCTTCGCTGCTTCGCAACGCGCGACTGCCGCGCTGGCTGCTGCCCGCCGACTGGCCGGAGCGCGATGGGGCGCCGGTACTCGCGCACATCGCGCTCGAAATCAGCCGCGTGCAATCGGTGCGCCCAGCGTCCACTGACGCTGCGCTTCCGGCCAACGGCTGGGACTTGGCCGGCACGCTCGTCCTGCCGGGTTTCGTCGACGCCCACACGCACCTCGACAAGGCCTTCACGCTGCCGCGCATGAAAGAGGTGCAGCCGGGCCTGCTGGGCGCCATCGACGCGATGCTGAACGACCGCGTGCACTGGAGCGCCGGCGATGTGCACGAGCGCGCCTCGCGCGGCCTGCAGTGGGCCTGGGAATGCGGCACCACGCATGTGCGCACCCATGTCGACTGGTGGGAGCCCGATACGGTGCCGCTGGCCTGGCCGGTGATGGCCGAACTGGCAGAGGAATGGACAGGTCGGGTGCGGCTGGAGCAGGTCAGCCTGATCAAGCTGCCGCTGTTCGAAGACGCGGCGCAAGCAATGCGGCTCGCAAAGCAGGTGAAGGCGACGGGGCCACATGCGCTGCTCGGCGGCTTCGTGCACTCCACCAACTGGAGCGAGAACGCGCTACGCAACCTGCTGGTGTCGGCGCAGGCCTACGATCTGGATATCGACCTGCATGTCGACGAAGAACTGAATCCCTCTGTGGTCGGCTTGCAGGCCACCGCCCGCATCCTGCGCGAGATCGGCTTCGAAGGCCGCGTGGTCTGCGGCCACATCTGCGCGCTGGCCGCGCAGCCCGAGGCCCAGGCCTTTGCCACGCTCGATGCGGTGGCGCGCGCACCGATCACCGTGGTGTCGCTGCCCGCCACCAACCTGCTGCTGCAGGACGCCGTGACGGGCCGCACCCCGCGGCTGCGCGGCATCACGCTGGTGAAGGAAGCGCGCGATCGCGGCATTCCGCTGCTGTTTGCGAGCGACAACGTGCAAGACCCGTTCTGCCGGCTCGGCAGCTTCGACCCCGTCGAGGCACTGGGCACGGCCGCTCTGGTGGCGCAGCTCGACGAGCCTTTCGACAACTGGTCGCAGGCACTGTGTCGCGGCGACTGGCTGCAGCGCGCTCCCGCCACGACGCCGCCCACGCTGGTCGGTGCCAAGGCCGACCTGGTTCTGTTCACGCAGGCCGACCGCCATGGCTGGCCTTCGCGCTCCGCCACTCGCGTGGTGCTGCGCGAAGGCCGCGTGACGCACGGCGATGCGACGCCCTTTCTTCCCCGCTAACGCACAAGGACACCCCATGCTCCACGGCTACATTCCGCCCCACCGTTTCCTGCCCTACCTGAGCTGGACCGAAATCGCCGCGCTGCCCGACCGCGAGAACACCGTCATCGTGCTGCCCTGCGGCGCCATCGAGCAGCACGGCCCGCACCTGCCCTGCTCGGTCGACAGCGTGATCGCCTCGGGCGTGATGGGCAAGGCACTCGAAAAGCTGCCGGCCGACGTGCGCGCCTTCGCACTGCCGACCATCACCTATGGCAAGTCGGAAGAGCACCTGCACTTTCCGGGCACCATGACGCTGACCGGCACCACCCTCTTGTCGACCGTGACGGAGATCGGCGAATCAGTCTACCGCGCCGGCTTTCGCAAGCTGCTTTTTGCCAACGGCCATGGCGGGCAGCCGCAGGTGCTGGAGATGGCGGCGCGCGAACTGCGCCTCCGGCACGGCGACTTCGTGGTCGTGCCGCACGGCGTGTCGCGCCTGCCGAATGCATCGAGCAAGCAGATCAGCGAGCAGGAAAAGCGCCTGTCGATGCACGCCGGCCATTCCGAGACCGCGCTCATGCTCGCGCTGGCGCCCGACACCGTGCACATGGAGCGTGCGGCCGCCAACTTTCCGCCGCCGTTCCCGATCAAGCTGCTGTCGGCCGACGGCCGCCCAGCCTGCGCATGGACCGCGCGCGACTTCGGCCCGAGCGGCGTGATCGGCGACCCGACCAGCGCCACGCGCGAGCAGGGCGAAGAGATCCTGGACACGCTTTCCGACAGCTGGGTGCAGGCGCTGACCGAACTGCACGCGCTGCGCTGGGTGGTGCGCGAGGAAGCCACCTGGGAACGGGGCCACCAGCAAGGCTTCATCCAGCAGTCGTTCGAGCCCGCCTGAGGCGCGCTACTTGCATCGGTCCATCCGCTTTTTTCAACTGTTCTTCCACCAGCCTCGAGAGGTTCCCACCATGCGTTCTTTCGCTCTTTCCATGGCCGGCGCCGCCGCGCTCGCACTGCTCTCCGCCGCTGCTCCGGCGCAGGCTCAAGACAAGTTCACCTACATGACCAACTGGTATGCGCAGGCCGAGCACGGCGGCTTCTACCAGGCGGTGGCGCAGGGCATCTACAAGAAGTACGGGCTCGACGTGACCATCAAGATGGGCGGCCCGCAAGTCAACATCACTCAGATGATGGCCGCGGGCCAGGCCGACTGCATCATGGGTTCGAGCGACATCCAGATGATGCAGGTGCGCGAAGGCGGCGTGCCGGTGGTCAACGTGGCGGCCTTCTTCCAGAAAGACCCGCAGGTGCTGATCGCGCACGACGACGTCAAGAAATTCGAAGACCTGAAGGGCAAGACGCTGCTGATCGGCGCGCAGGCCAATCGCGGCTACTGGCCGTGGCTCAAGGCCAAGTTCGGATTCACCGACGAGCAGACGCGCCCCTACACCTTCAACATCCAGCCCTTCGTGGCCGACAAGAACGCCGCACAGCAGGGCTACCTGACCTCAGAGCCGTACGCGATCCAGAAGGCCGGCGTGAAGAGCACGGTGCTCATGTTCAGCGACCACGGCTTTCCGGCCTATGCCACCACGGTGTCGTGCATGGAAAAGACGGTGAAGGATCGCAGCAAGCAGGTGGAAGCCTTCGTGAAAGCTTCGGCCGAGGGCTGGAAGAGCTACCTCGCCGACCCGGCGCCCGCCAACGCGCTGATCAAGAAGGACAACCCCAACATGACCGATGACCAGCTGGCCTATAGCGTGGCCAAGCTGAAGGAAATGGGCATGGTCACCGGCGGCGATGCGGCCAAGCTCGGCATCGGCGTGATTACCGATGCACGCTCCAAAGCAAGCTACGACTTCCTGGTGAGCGCCAAGCTGCTAGACCCGGCGAAGGTGGAACTTGCGAAGACCTACACCACGGAGTTCGTCAAGGACGCCAAGGTGCTGCCCTGAGTCTCGCGCCATGAACCGCGTCGAGCCCCACACCCTCGCCCCGCCCATGGCCCCTGCCGTGCCAGCGGTGGAAGTTCTATCGGCCGAGAAGACTTATCCCAACGGCACGCAAGCGCTGTTGCCGGTGGATCTTTCGATTGCCGAAGGCGAATTCGTCACGCTGCTCGGGCCGTCGGGCTGCGGCAAGAGCACGCTGCTCAAGATGGTGGCGGGCATGCTCGAGCCGAGCGACGGGCGACTGCTCGTCTGGCGCAAGCCGGTGGCGGAGATCCACAGCTGTCCGCACAAGCTGTCGTTCGTGTTCCAGTCGGCCACATTGATGCCGTGGGCCAGCGTGCGCACCAACGTGCGGCTGCCGCTCGACCTGGCCGGCGTGCCGCGCAAGGAAGCCGATGCGCGGGTGATGGAGTCGCTAGCGCTGGTGGGCCTGGAGAAGTTTGCCGACGCCCTGCCGCGCGCGCTTTCGGGCGGCATGCAGATGCGCGTGTCGATTGCGCGCGGACTGGTGACCCAGCCAGATCTGCTGCTGATGGACGAGCCATTCGGCGCGCTCGACGAGATCACGCGCCACAAGCTCGATGCCGACCTGCTCGACCTGTGGCGCAAGAAGAAGCTCACGGTGATCTTCGTGACGCATTCGATCCATGAGGCGGTGTTCCTCTCGACCCGCGTTGTGATGATGGCCGCGCGGCCGGGCCGCGTGGTGGAACAGTTCCACATCGACGAGCCGTATCCGCGCACACCCGATTTCATGGTGACGCCGGAGTTCGCGCGCCATGCCAAGCGGCTGCAAGACAGCCTGCTGCGCGCGAGCCAGGGCGACGAGGAGCACGCGCGATGAAAAAGAGCTTGCCCCTTCTGAGCCAACCGCGTGTGCAGCGCGTGCTCTACCCCGTGCTCATCGGCGTGGTGCTGGTGGCGTTGTGGCAGTGGATGGTGGTCGCGATGGAGCTGCCGCCGTATCTGGTGCCGTCGCCCTTCCTCATGGTGCAGACGCTGGTCACCGACTGGGTGCCGCTCGGCAACGCGCTGCTGGTCACCCTCAAGATCACGCTGCTGTCGTTCGCGCTGGCCACGGTGGCGGGGGTGTTGATCTCGTTCCTGTTCGTTCAGAGCAAGCGCATCGAGACGGCGCTCTTTCCGTATGCGGTGCTGCTGCAGGTCACGCCGATCGTGGCCGTGGCGCCGCTCATCATCATCTGGGTGAAGAACCCGGTGGCCGCGATGACGGTGTGCGCCGCGCTGGTCGCGCTGTTTCCGATCATCAGCAACACAACCCTCGGCCTGCGCAGCATCGACCCCGACCTGCAGAGCTACTTCAAGCTCAACCGCGCCACGCGCTGGCAGCAGCTGGTGCGGCTGCGCATCCCGAGCGCGCTGCCCTACTTCTTCGGCGGGCTGCGCATCTCGAGCGGCCTGGCGCTGATCGGTGCGGTGGTGGCCGAGTTCGTCGCCGGCACGGGTGGCTCTGGGGCCGGACTGGCCTACCAGATTCTCCAGGCCGGCTTTCAACTGAACATTCCGCGCATGTTCGCCGCCCTGCTGCTCATTTCGCTGACCGGCGTCGCGCTGTTCGTGCTGATGGCCTGGCTCACGAAGCTTGCGCTGGGCTCGTGGCACGCGAGCGAACTTTCCCAGGATTGAAAACCTTGACCATGAACGCTTCCATTTCCGCCATCGAACAGCTGCTGTTCGAGCTGCCCGACCTCGACTGGATCACCGACGAAAGCCGCGTGGCCCGACTGTCGCAAGACTTTTCGTGGTTCAGCCCGGTGCTGAACCGCCAATTGAAAGACAAGCGCGCCGACGTGGTCGTGCGTCCGCGCACCGAGGCCGAGATCCGCGCCGTGGTCGGCGCCTGCGCGCGACGCAACGTGCCCATCACCCTCCGCGGCAGCGGCACTGGCAACTACGGCCAGACCACGCCGCTGGCGGGCGGCGTGGTGCTCGACATGACTGGCTACAACGCCTTCTTGTGGGTGAAGCCAGGGGTGGCGCGCGCGCAGGCCGGCATTCGCCTGGGGGAGCTCGAGAAGCAGACCAAACCCTCCGGCCAAGAGATGCGCTGCCTGCCTTCCACCTACCGAAGCGCCACGCTGGGAGGACTGTTCGGCGGCGGCTTCGGCGGCGTGGGCTCCATCAACTACGGGCCGCTCGGTGCGCCAGGCAATGTGCTCGGCATCCGCGCAATGACCATCGAAGCGGACCCGCAGATGATCGAGCTGCGCGGCCCGGAGGCGATGCGCATGCACCATCTCTGGGGTACCAACGGACTGGTGCTTGAGCTGGAGGTCGCGCTGGCGCCCACGCACCCCTGGCTCGAAACGCTGGTGACCTTCGACCAGTTTGAACGTGCACTGCAATTCGCCGATAAGCTGGCGAATGCACCGGGCATCGTGAAGCGTGAAATCGCGTTCTTCGGCGCGCCGATTTCGGACCACCTCGCACAGCTTGCCGCTCATCTGCCCAAGGGCTGCCACACGGTGTTGTCGCTGGTGGCCGAATCGTGCGAGCCCGCAATGCTGCAGCTCGCCGAAGCGCATGGCGGCACGGTGAGCTACCGCAAGACGGCGGCCGAGGTGCAGAAGAGCAACCGCACGCTGATGGAGTTCACCTGGAACCACACCACGCTGCACGCACTCAAGGTCGACCCGACGCTCACGTACTTGCAGAGCGGCTTCGTACCGGGCCGGCATGTCGAACAAATCATTGAGATGGAACAACTGCTCGGTGGCGAAGTGCTGATGCACATCGAGTTCCTGCGCAACGTGGCGGGCCTCATGACCTGCAGCGGACTGCAACTGGTGCGCTTCAGCACCGAGGAGCGGCTCGCGGAGATCATCGACATTCACCGTGTGCACGGCGTGCACATCAACAACCCGCACGTGAACATCGTGGAAGACGGCAAGGCCGGCGGCCCGCTGCCGCCGGAGGTCATCGAGATGAAGAAGCGCTTCGATCCGATGGGCCTGTTGAATCCGGGCAAGCTGCGCGACTGGCCGGTGAAGGGCGCGTCTGCAACGGCCTGACGACGATCGCCCTGGTCAGCGCTGGCGGCGGCGCAGCAGGAAAGCGATGGCCACGATCGCGAACGCTGCGGTCCAGAGCGGCCACAGGCCGAACGGCGCGACCCAGCGCGCAAAGGGCGTGAGCCCCGTGCGGCCTTCGACCGATGCCTCCAGCACGCCGCGCGTGAGCCGCGGCAGCTCGTGCGTGACACGGCCTGCGGCATCGATGACCACGGTTGCACCGGTGTTGGTGGCTCGCACCATCGGCCGCGCGAATTCGAGCGAGCGCATGCGCGAAATGGCAAGGTGCTGGTCGATGGCCACGGAGTTGCCGAACCAGGCGATGTTGCTCACGTTGAGCAGGATGGTCGGGGCCGTGGCCTCGTTCTTGAAGTTGGCGCCGATCTCGTCGCCGAACAGATCTTCGTAGCAGATGTTGGGCGCGATGCGCTGGCCCTGCCAGGCGAAAGGCGCCTGCGCCAGGCCGCCGCGGGCGAAGTCGCCGAGCGGAATGTTCATCATCCGGATGAACCAGCGAAAGCCCGGAGGGATGAACTCGCCGAACGGAACGAGGTGGTGCTTGCTGTAGCTGTAGGGCTGTGCGGCGCCGGGCTGGAAGCCGAGCACCGCGTTGCTGTAGGTCCCCTGCCCGCCCAGCGGCAGGCCGACGATGGCGGCCTGCGTGCCCTGGCTGTAGCGCGCCTGGATGGCTTCCAGATAGCCGGCGGGCAGTTGCTGCGGCAGCAGCGGCAGCGCGGTCTCCGGCGTGACGACCAGCGAGGCCTTGGCATCGCGCAGCTGTTCGCCATACCAGCGCAGCGCAAGGTCGATGCCGCCGCCAGGAATGAATTTTTCGTCCTGCGGGATATTGCCTTGCAGCAGCGCCATCTGCAGGTGGCCGCTCGAGCCTTTGTCACCCTGCGCGCCGGCGGGCAACGGGTTGACCAGGTGCGGCGCCGTGAACGCAGCAATGACGAGGACCACCGCCTGCGCCAGCCCCAGGGTGCGGGCGGGGCGCGTCAATGCAGCGAGTGCCGCCGCGAGCGCGGCGACCGCACCGATTCCGTACACGCCGATCCAGGGTGCCCAGGCGGCCAGAGGCCCCTCGACGTGCGCATAGCCGCCGGCCCCCCAGGGAAAGCCGGTGAACCAGCTGCCGCGCACGAGCTCGGCAAGCGTCCACAGAGCGGCGAAGACCAGTGCGCCGCTCACCGGCCCCTGCGGGCCGCGAGCGACGAACCAGGCGCAGGCGGCGGCGTAATAGAGCCCGAGCGCCGCCGCGAGCGAGAGCACCGCGATGGCCGCGAGCGGCGCCGGAAGGCCGCCGTAGGTGTGCATCGAGATGAAAAGCCACCAGAAGCTGCCGGTGAGCCAGGTGGTCGAGAAAAGCCAGCCATGCAGGCCAGCGCGACGCCAACCCGCGCCTTCGGTGCGCAGCCAGTCGAGCAGGCCGACGAGTGCCGCCAGAGAAACGAGCTGCAGCCACCACAGCGGGCGGCCGTTCGCGGGCCAGGCGATGGCGGCGGCCTGCGCAAGCCCTGCCAGCGCGAAGCCGAGAAGACGCAGCAGGCCCACGGCGGAAAAGGTCGGCTGAGTGCGGAGCGTTGCCGCTGCGGGCAGCGGCATCAGTCGGCCGCGTCGCTGCCGCGGGCCGGGGACACCTTGAACCAGCGCACGGCCCCGCCCTTGGTGTGCAGCACCACGAAGTCGAAGCCCCCGATGGCGTGATGCTCGCCGCGCTTGGGCACGTGGCCCATCTCGTGCGCGATGAGGCCGCCGATGGTGTCGAAGTCTTCGCTCAGCTGTTCTTCGTCGAAGGTGATGCCGAAGGCTTCGGCCACGCGGTCGATGGGCGTGTCGCCCGAGACGCGGTAGGTGTGGTCGGCCAAACCGAAGATGTCGCCTTCGTCTTCGGCAATGTCGAACTCGTCTTCGATCTCGCCGACGATCTGCTCGAGCACGTCCTCGATGGTGATGAGGCCGGCCACGCGGCCGAATTCGTCGATGACGATGGCCAGGTGGTTGCGGTTGCCGCGGAATTCGCGCAGCAGGTCGTTCAGGCCCTTGCTCTCGGGAACGAAGGTGGCAGGGCGCAGCAGCGCGCGGATGTTGAGCCCCGGCGCCCGCTGCAGCTTGAGCAGGTCCTTCGCGAGCAGGATGCCGATGATGTTTTCTTTTTCGCCCTCGTACACCGGAAAGCGCGAGTGCGCCGTGTCGATGACCACGTGCAGCAGCGCGTCATAGGGGGCGTCGATGTTCACCAGGTCCATGCGCGGCGCGGCAACCATGACGTCGCCGGCGGTCATGTCGGCCATGCGCAGCACGCCCTCGAGCATCACGCGCGACTCTGCGCCGATCACCTCGTTGTCCTCGGCGTCGGCGAGGGTTTCGATCAGCTCGTCGCGCGAGTCGGGACCGGGGTGAATGAATTCGGCCAGCTTCTGGAGAAAGCCGCGCTTGTCTTCCCGTTCGACGGGAGCGCGTTCAGAGTGAGGTTCGGCCACTGCGGGAGGCGTAGTTGAAGAGCTGCAAGGATACCGGATGCGCGTGACAGGCTCCACCGCCCCGTCCCATGGCCCTTGCTACGGGGCACTTAAGGAGCGGATTTGCTTCGCGCGTCTCTCATGCCGCTGCGCACTTCCTGCAGGCTGGCGAGAAAGGCCCAGAACTGCTTGGCACGGGTCTTGAGCTGGTAATCGACCGCCGCGTAGTGCTCGAGCGCGATTTCGCTCATGTGGCTGTCGAAGGTGGCGCTCGGCAGTTGCAGGTGCGCCTCAGACTCGGAACCGCTGCGCACCACGGTGGCGCCGGCATTGCGGGCGATCTTCAGCATGGCGGCGTTTTCGCTCAGCGCATGGATGAAGAGCATACCCACGCCTTCATTGCGCGCCACGACCACGGCACGTTCGAACAGCCGGGCTCCGTAGCCGCGGCCGCGCGCGTGCGCAGACACCGAGACGCCGAATTCGGCGCAGTCGCTGTGCTGGTCCTCAGGCGCAAAGGCCAGGTGAGCCATGGCAATGAGGTCGAGCCGGCGGTTGTAGATGCCGAAAAGCTCGTCGCGATCGAAGTCCAGCCCGTCGACGTAGCGCTGCACCTGCTCGTCGGCGGCCGCGTAGCCAAAGCGCAGGTAGCGGTCGTGCGGGCTCAGTGCCAGTAGGTGCTGAGCGATACGGCCGCGTTCGCGCGGGCCGATCGAACGGATCGGCACCATGACGGGCGGGTGCGCGGAGCTCGCGCGCGGTTGCGCCTCAACCATGGGCGCTCTCAGGAAAGAGCCGAGGCCGAGAGACGCCTTCAGAAGGGTCTTGGCGGTAAGCATGGCTCAAATATAAGGGTTTTCCCTTAATCAGCAAGCCCGTGTGGGTACTTTCGGTCTTCATAGGGGGACGGTTGACGGGGCGCGTGTCGTTCTCGCAACCAGTTCGCGGCTAGACCGGCAAGGCTGTGGTGGCCTTGACCCGATCGAGCACGAAGCTCGTCTTGCAGTCTTCGACGCTGGGATGCTTGAGCAGGGTGTCCATGATGAAGCGGCTGTAGTGCCCCATGTCGGCGACCACCACGCGCAAAAGGTAGTCCATGTCGCCGGTGAGCGCCGCGCATTCGACGACTTCGGGCCAAGTCTGCACGCTCGCCCGGAACAAGTCCATGGGGTTGCGCTTGTGGCTTTCGGTGTGCTTTTCGAGCCGGACGTTGAGATAGGCGGTGAGGCCGAGGCCGATGACCTCTGGCCGGACGATCGCCACATAGCGGTCGATGACGCCGCTCTCTTCGAGCCGCTTGACCCGGCGGAGCACGGCGCTGGGCGAGAGGCTCACCTGTTCCGCGATCTGGTCGTAAGTGGCACGGCCGTCTGCTTGTAGCGTGCGCAAAATCAATCTATCAATCTTGTCGAGTGCTTCCATTCCGGCATTTTCGCAGGTTTGTTGCGTCATGGCCATTTTTGGCGCCCAACAACGCTGAAAACGTGAGCGGCATCCGCCCTACAGTGCACCACTGGTCGTTCACGGCCCCTTCGCCAGCTATTTCATTCATTCGAACCCGCACTTCTGGAGACCCCACATGAGCCACGCCGACGCGCCCCCCTTCACGCCCTGGGAGAACCCGATGGGAACCGACGGGTTCGAATTCATCGAGTACGCAGCGCCGGACCCGGTGGCCATGGGCAAGGTGTTCGAGCGCATGGGCTTCACCGCGGTGGCCAAGCATCGCCACAAGAACGTGCTGCTGTACCGTCAGGGCACGATCAATTTCATCGTGAATGCCGAACCCGACTCGTTCGCGCAGCGCTTTGCGCGCGAGCACGGCCCGAGCGTCTGCGCCATCGCGTTCCGCGTGCAGGATGCCAAGCAGGCCTACGAACGCGCCATCTCGCTGGGCGCCTGGGGTTTTGCCGACAAGGCGGGGCCTGGCGAGCTGAACATCCCAGCCATCAAGGGCATCGGCGACAGCCTGATCTATCTGGTCGACCGCTGGCCCGGCAAGAACGGAGCCAAGCCGGGCGACATCGGCAACATCGGCTTCTACGACGTGGACTTCGAGCCGCTGCCGGGCGTGGCCTCGCAAGATGCGCTCGCGCCCAAGGGCAACGGCCTGACTTACATCGATCACCTGACGCACAACGTTTACCGCGGCCGCATGAACGTGTGGGCGGCCTTCTACGAGAAGCTCTTCAACTTCCGCGAGATCAAGTACTTCGACATCGAGGGCCAGGTCACAGGCGTGAAGAGCAAGGCCATGACCAGCCCCTGCGGCAAGATCCGCATCCCGATCAACGAGGAAGGCAAGGAACAGGCCGGCCAGATCCAGGAGTACCTGGACATGTACCGTGGCGAAGGCATCCAGCACATCGCAATGGGCTCGGACAACCTGTATGAAACCGTCGACGCGCTGCGCGCCAACGGCGTCACCCTGCTCGACACCATCGACACGTATTACGAACTGGTGGACAAGCGCATTCCCGGACATGGCGAAGACGTGGCCGAACTGAAGAAGCGCAAGATCCTGATCGACGGCAAGAAGGACGCACTGCTGCTGCAGATCTTCAGCGAAAACCAGCTCGGGCCGATCTTCTTCGAGTTCATCCAGCGCAAGGGCGACGACGGCTTCGGCAACGGCAACTTCAAGGCGCTGTTCGAAAGCATCGAGCTCGACCAGATGCGCCGCGGCGTGTTGTCGGCCGCAAAATAACCGCTTCTTTCACTGGCCAGGAGCCTCCATGCGCAGCACGTTTTCTGTCGGCTTGACCCTTATCGCGGCCGCGGCCGTTCTCTCCGGTTGCGCCATGGCCCCGGCCACGCCGGCCGCGCCGGCAGCCGGTTCCTCGCACCTGGACACGGTGCAGAAGGCAGCGGCGCTGCGCATCTGCACGCCGGGGGACTACAAGCCGTTCAGCTTCCAGAAGGCCGACGGCTCGTTCGAAGGCATCGACGTGGACCTCATGACGGGCTTCAGCGCCAGCCTCGGCGCCAAGCCGGAGTGGGTGAAGACCACCTGGGCCAACCTGCTGCCTGATCTGGCTGCCGGCAAGTGCGACATGGCCGTGGGCGGTGTCTCCGTGACCACCGACCGGCAGAAGCGCGCCTTCTTCAGCGCGCCCTACATGGTGAACGGCAAGGCCCCGATCGCGCGCTGCGCCGACGTTGCCAAGTACCGGACCGTGGCCGACATCGACAAGCCTTCGACGCGAGTCATCTTCAACCCGGGCGGCAGCAACGAGCGTTTTGCGCGCGCCAACTTCAAGCAGGCCAAGCTCACGATGCATGGCGAGAACGTGACGATCTTCGACGAAATTCTTGCGAACCGCGCCGACGTGTTCGTGACCGAGTCCGCCGAAGCCATCACGCAGCAGAAGCTCAAGCCCGGTCTCTGTGCCATCAACCCCGACAAGCCTCTGCAATACGGCGAGATGGCCTGGATGCTGCCGCGCGACGATGTGGCTTTCAAGGCCTATGTCGACCAATGGCTGCACCTGCAGCAAGCCGGCGGCGACTTCCAGCGCGTGATGGATCGCTGGCTCAAGTAACAACCAAACAACGCTTTCTCATGGACACTCCCGCCGCCGCTGCCCCTGCCGCCGTCACGCCCGTCGTTTATGGCGCTTCCGATCGCCCGCCGCGCGGCGACTATTCGCGCGGCGGCGTGGTGCAGGCCGACTACACCTGTCCACAAGACTGGGCCAGCTACACGGCGGCCGACCACGACACCTACAAGCGGCTCTACGAGCGGCAGGCCGCGCAGCTGCCGGGCCTGGCGTGCGATGCGTTCATCAATGCGCTGCCTTTGCTGGGCGTGAAGGACCGCATTCCTCGTTTCGAAGAAATCAACGAGCGACTGCATCGCGCCACCGGTTGGGAGATCGTTGCGGTGCCGGGGTTGATTCCCGAATTGCCCTTCTTCACCTTGCTGGCGAACCGCAAGTTTCCGGTGACCGACTGGATCCGCAAGCCGGAAGAGTTCAACTACATCGTCGAGCCTGATGTCTTCCACGACCTGTTCGGCCATGTGCCGATGCTGTTCGATCCAGCCTTTGCCGACTACGTGCAGCGCTATGGCCAGGGCGGCATCAAGGCGCACGAATTGGGCGCGGGCGAGAAGCTGGCGCGGCTGTATTGGTACACGGTGGAGTTCGGGCTGATCCGCCAGCCAGACGGACTGCGCGCCTATGGCGCCGGCATCTTGAGCTCTGTGGGCGAGCTGCAGCACGCGGTGTGCAGCAATGAGCCGCACCGGCTGCCGCTCGATCTGCTGCGCACCATGCGCACGCTCTACAAGATCGATACGTACCAGGCCAACTATTTCGTGATCGAGAGCTTCGCGCAGCTGTTCGATCTCACGGCGCCCGACTTCACGCCGCTCTACCGCGCGCTCGAGGTCGAGTCGGACATCCCCGCCGGGGTGCTGCTGCCGGGCGAGACCGGCAAAGCCTGAGAACGCGCCCCTCGATCTGAGCGGCAATGCGTTCTCGCGTGCCGCGCCGCTATCGCGCGCGCGACAGCGCGCACCCCGCTCCTAGGACAAGCCCGCTAACGGCGGGATGCATCTGGCTCCCACAATCCGCGCAAAAGGAGCTTGCATGCAGACATCCGCGCAAAAGAACTACCCGGCCAACGTGCCGCATGAGATTCATCCGGAGCAGTACCGGTCCCTGCCGCACATGTTCGAGGAGGCTTTCGGACGCTATGCCGATCGGCCGTTCTCGGTCTGCATGGAGCGCTGGATGTCGTACGGCGAGCTCGACACGCTCTCCAAGGCGCTGGGTGCATGGCTGCAGTCGCTGGGCCTCGAGCCGGGCGCGCGGGTGGCGATCATGCTGCCCAACGTGCCGCAGTTCGCGGTCACCATGTGCGGCGTGCTGCGGGGGGGATATACCTGCGTCAACGTCAATCCGCTCTACACGGCGCGCGAACTCGAGCACCAACTCAAGGACTCTGGCGCGACGGCCATCGTCATCCTGGAAAACTTCGCGGCAACGCTGGAACAGGTGATCGAGCGCACGCCGATCAAGCACGTGGTCGTCACGTCGATGGGCGATCTGCTGGGCGGCCTCTACGGCGCCTGGATCACCGTCGCGGTTCGCCACCTTGCGAAAATGGTTCCGCCCTTCAAGCTGCCCATGGGCAACGGCCGCACCGTGACGCCTTTTTCCAAGGTTATCGATGAGGGGCGCGGCCGCACGCTGGCGCCGGATCAAAGCACGCTCGATTCGATCGCGTTCCTGCAATACACGGGCGGCACCACGGGCCTGTCAAAGGGCGCGGTGCTGACGCATCGCAACATCGTCGCGGCGACCTTGCAGGCGGAGGCGTGGTTCACGCCCGCGCTCTCGAAGGCGGGCGACCTGTCGAAGGTCAACAGCATCGCGGCGCTGCCGCTGTATCACATCTTCGCGCTCACGCTCTGCCTGCTCGTGATCCGGCAGGGGTCGCACATGACGCTGATACCCAATCCGCGCGACTTCGACAAGTTCATCGCGGTGCTCAAGAAGCGGCCATTCCACATGCTGCCTGCGGTGAACACCCTGTTCAACGCGCTGCTGATGCATCCCGAATTCAAGTCGATCGACTTCTCGACGCTGTTCGTATCGCAGGCGGGCGGCATGGCGGCGTCGGAGGGTACGGCACGCCGATGGTTCGAAGCCACGGGCTGTCCGATGATCGAAGGCTGGGGCATGAGCGAAACCTGCGCGATCGGCACCAACAACCCCGTATCGAACACAGAGTTCACGGGCACCATCGGCTTGCCGCTGCCGAGCATCGAGATTGCCATCAAGGACGATGAAGGCAATTCATTGCCAGTTGGAACGCCGGGCGAACTGTGCATCAAAGGCCCGAACGTGATGAGGGGCTACTACAACCAGCCGGCCGAGACGGCCGCTGCTTTCACGACCGACGGATTCATGCGCACCGGCGACATCGCAGTGATGCAGGAGGACGGCTACAGCCGCATCGTCGACCGCAAGAAGGACATGATTCTGGTCAGCGGCTTCAACGTGTTTCCGAACGAGTTGGAGAATGTGATCTCGCTGTGTCCAGGGGTTGTCGAGTGCGCCGCGGTCGGAGTGCCGGACGAAAAGCAGGGCGAGGCGATCAAGGTTTTTGTCGTCCGCAGGGACGCGGCACTCACTGAAGACGCCGTGCTGCAGTACTGCAATGGGCAACTCACAGGCTACAAGCGGCCGAAGCACATCGAGTTTCGAGATTCGTTGCCAAAGACAAATGTCGGGAAAATCCTTCGGCGCGAATTGCGCACCAGCACGAGCGCCTGAATGAGCCACCAAGCCGCGGCCGAGCTGCCGGCGAATCTCATCGTCTTCGAACGCGGCTGGCTCTCCTCTAACAACATCCTCTTTGTCGGCGCCGACGAGACCGCACTCGTCGACACGGGGTATGCCACGCATGCCGAGCAGACTCTGGCGCTGGTGGAATCGGCCCTGGGCACACGGCCGCTCGATCGGATTCTGAACACGCATCTGCACAGCGACCACTGCGGCGGCAACGCAGCCTTGCAACAGCGCTACCCGGCGCTCCGAACGGACATTCCGCCGGGCGAGGCGGCGCTGGTCGAACGTTGGGATGAACGCGGCTTGAGCTTTCTAGCGACGGGGCAAATTTGCCCCCGGTTTCAGTTCACCGGTTTGCTGCAGCCGGGGACGGAATGCGTGCTTGGCGACAAGTCGTGGCAGGTGCACAGCGCGCCAGGCCACGATCCTCATTCGATCATCCTGTTCGAGCCCGTTTCGCGGACGCTGATCTCGGCAGACGCCTTGTGGGAGAACGGATTCGGCATTGCCTTTCCCGAGCTGGCGGGCGAACCATCGTTCGAGGACGTGGCGGCCACGCTGGACCGGATCGAGGCGCTGGCACCGCTGCAGGTGATTCCGGGGCATGGCCGGGTCTTCAATGACGTCGGCAGCGTCTTGGCCACAGCGCGACGTCGGCTCGAAGGCCTTCAGCGCGATCCTGTGAAGCATGCGCGGCATGCGATCAAGGTCTTGATGAAGTTCAAGCTGTTGGAAGTGCAATCCATCGCGATGGACGATTGGGAAGCCTGGCTTGGCGGCGCATCGTACCTGGGCGTGATTCGCTCGCGCTTCTTTCCAGATCTGGAGTTGCATCAATTGGCCGACGACATCTTGGCTGAGTTGGTTGAGGCTGGTGCAGCTGCTGTCGATGCGTCGGGCATTTGCAATATCTAGCCTTGCTCTGCGGCAATAAAAAAAGCGCGTCACCAAATGATGACGCGCTTTTTAAAGCACCAAAAGAAAAAGCCCAACACGCTGTGTTGGGCTTTTCCGGGCTGTAAGAGCCTGACGATGACCTACTTTCACACGGGAACCCGCACTATCATCGGCGCTGACGCGTTTCACTGTCCTGTTCGGGATGGGAAGGAGTGGTACCACGTCGCTATGGTCATCAGGCATAACTTGTTGCTGTGCTGATCACATGATCAACACAACGAATTCATAGAGTTTGGAATCAGCGCGCAATTGTCTTGCGCTTGCTTGAATGTATTTTGAATGCGTCAACTTGGCATAACACCTTGATCAGACTGATCAAAGTTATAGGGTCAAGCCGCACGAGCAATTAGTATCAGTTAGCTTAACGCATTACTGCGCTTCCACACCTGACCTATCAACGTCCTGGTCTTGAACGACTCTTTAGGGGGCTCAAGGCCCCGGCAGATCTCATCTTGAAACGAGTTTCCCGCTTAGATGCTTTCAGCGGTTATCTCTTCCACACTTAGCTACTCGGCAATGCCACTGGCGTGACAACCGATACACCAGAGGTGTGTCCACTCCGGTCCTCTCGTACTAGGAGCAGGCTTCCTCAAATCTGCAGCGCCCACGGAAGATAGGGACCAAACTGTCTCACGACGTTTTAAACCCAGCTCACGTACCTCTTTAAATGGCGAACAGCCATACCCTTGGGACCGGCTACAGCCCCAGGATGAGATGAGCCGACATCGAGGTGCCAAACACCGCCGTCGATATGAACTCTTGGGCGGTATCAGCCTGTTATCCCCAGAGTACCTTTTATCCGTTGAGCGATGGCCCTTCCATACAGAACCACCGGATCACTATGTCCTGCTTTCGCATCTGCTCGACTTGTCAGTCTCGCAGTTAAGCACGCTTATGCCATTGCACTATCGTCACGATGTCCGACCGTAACTAGCGTACCTTCGAACTCCTCCGTTACGCTTTGGGAGGAGACCGCCCCAGTCAAACTGCCTACCATGCACTGTCCCCGATCCAGATAATGGACCTAGGTTAGAACCTCAAACACACCAGGGTGGTATTTCAACGTTGGCTCCACAAGATCTAGCGACCCTGCTTCAAAGCCTCCCACCTATCCTACACAGATCTGTTCAAAGTCCAATACAAAGCTACAGTAAAGGTTCATGGGGTCTTTCCGTCTTTCCGCGGGGAGATTGCATCATCACAAACATTTCAACTTCGCTGAGTCTCAGGAGGAGACAGTGTGGCCATCGTTACGCCATTCGTGCAGGTCGGAACTTACCCGACAAGGAATTTCGCTACCTTAGGACCGTTATAGTTACGGCCGCCGTTTACTGGGACTTCAATCAAGAGCTTGCACCCCATCATTTAATCTTCCAGCACCGGGCAGGCGTCACACCCTATACGTCCACTTTCGTGTTTGCAGAGTGCTGTGTTTTTAATAAACAGTCGCAGCCACCGATTTTTTGCAACCCATTCATGCTTCGTTGTTCACTACACACTAATAGGGCACACCTTCTTCCGAAGTTACGGTGTCAATTTGCCGAGTTCCTTCTCCTGAGTTCTCTCAAGCGCCTTAGAATACTCATCTCGCGCACCAGTGTCGGTTTGCGGTACGGTCGTATATAGCTGAAGCTTAGTGGCTTTTCCTGGAACCTCGTTCAGTCACTTCACGGACAAGTCCGCTCGATCGTTGGCCTCGGTATATGTGCACCGGATTTGCCTAATGCACGCCTACATCCAACTAAACCAGAATAATCCAATAACTGGATGACCTATTAAGATCCGTCCCCACATCGCACTATATATCGGTACAGGAATATTGACCTGTTTCCCATCAGCTACGCATCTCTGCCTCGCCTTAGGGGCCGACTCACTCTACGCCGATGAACGTTGCGTAGAAAACCTTGCGCTTACGGCGAGGGGGCTTTTCACCCCCTTTAACGCTACTCATGTCAGCATTCGCACTTCTGATACCTCCAGCACGCTTTACAACGCACCTTCACAGGCTTACAGAACGCTCTCCTACCACTTGCAATAAATTGCAAATCCGCAGCTTCGGTAACTGGCTTAGCCCCGTTACATCTTCCGCGCAGGACGACTCGATCAGTGAGCTATTACGCTTTCTTTAAATGATGGCTGCTTCTAAGCCAACATCCTGACTGTTTTAGCCTTCCCACTTCGTTTCCCACTTAGCCAATTTTAGGGACCTTAGCTGGCGGTCTGGGTTGTTTCCCTCTTGAGTCCGGACGTTAGCACCCGGTGCTCTGTCTCCCAAGCTGTACTCATCGGTATTCGGAGTTTGCCTTGGTTTGGTAAGTCGCCATGACCCCCTAGCCAAAACAGTGCTCTACCCCCGATGGTAATACTTGAGGCACTACCTAAATAGTTTTCGGAGAGAACCAGCTATTTCCAAGTTTGTTTAGCCTTTCACCCCTATCCACAGCTCATCCGCTAGTTTTGCAACACTAGTCGGTTCGGACCTCCAGTACCTGTTACGGCACCTTCATCCTGGCCATGGATAGATCACTTGGTTTCGGGTCTACACCCAGCGACTGATCGCCCTATTCGGACTCGATTTCTCTACGGCTTCCCTATTCGGTTAACCTTGCCACTGAATGTAAGTCGCTGACCCATTATACAAAAGGTACGCAGT
>NZ_JAUSRN010000010.1:35000-245211 GCF_030811855.1 Variovorax paradoxus
TAGCACAGCTTTCGCTGCGTTATCCCCCACGATTGGGCACGTTCCGATGTATTACTCACCCGTTCGCCACTCGCCGCCAGGATTGCTCCCGCGCTGCCGTTCGACTTGCATGTGTAAGGCATGCCGCCAGCGTTCAATCTGAGCCAGGATCAAACTCTATAGTTCGATCTTGATTTTTGCGCCTGACCTCGCGGTCAAGCAAAACTCATAAAAAAAGAATTAAAGTGAACTTCACTTCTATCTCATGAGCGTTTTTTAAGTCTTGCGACTTGTTCCGAAGAACTTACGCAATTACCTTCAAACGCCCACGCTTATCGGCTGTAAATTTTTAACGAACCCCGAAGCAACTTTCGTCTACTTCGTCTTGCTTTGCTGCGATCAGCGAAGCCTTGTAGTCTATCACGGTTTTTTAAGTACCGTCAAACTTTTTTCGCTTTCAACATCTTCTTGTCGCACCCCGCAACCTTCGCTGCGAGACGCTGAAGCTGTTTCAGCGGAGCCTTCGATTATGCACTGTTTTTTCAAACCGCGTCAACTTCGAAGGAAGTTTTTTCGACTTTCATCTTCTTGCTGCAACCCCTTTGGAGCTACTGCTTGAAGCGCTTTGCAGCGTTGTTAGCCGAGCCCACGAGTATATGCCAATTTCAGGGCACTGCAAGACTGCGGTGAACAAATTTGGCGGCTGAGCCTTTGAACCCGGGGGCAGCGCTTCGCGCCGCCCCCGGGTGCAAAGGAGGCTCCTCCGATAATCGGAGCCACATGGCACTCATCACACTCCTCGACGCCCAACTCGCGTTCGGTCACGTCCCGCTGCTCGATCATGCGGACTTCTCTCTTCTTGAATCGGAACGCATTGGCCTGATCGGCCGCAATGGTGCTGGCAAGTCTTCGCTGCTCAAGATATTGGGAGGTCTGGAGAAGACCGATGACGGCACCCTGCAGATGCAGCAGAACTTGCGGGTGGCCTACGTTGCGCAAGAGCCTGTGCTCGATATGGATGCGGATGTATTCACCGCAGCCAGCGAGGGCCTAGGAAGCGTGATCGCCGTGCGAGATCTTTATCTCTCTGGTGCGGAGGGGCTGGATCTGGACGCTCTCCAGTCGCAGATCGAAGCTTTCGATGCCTGGAACTGGGAGCAGCGCGTCGAAGAGACGCTGCATCGCCTCCACCTCGACCGCAATGCCCGCGTTGGCTCTCTTTCCGGCGGCACCCGTAAGCGTGTGGCGCTGGCCCAAGCCCTGGTGGCCGCCCCCGACGTCCTTCTATTAGACGAGCCCACCAATCACCTGGACCTGGATTCCATCGAATGGCTGGAGCAGCTGCTGATCGACTTCAAGGGAAGCGTGGTCACCATCACCCATGACCGCAGCTTCCTGAACCGTGTCGCCACCCGCATCGTGGAGCTGGACCGGGGCAAGCTGGGTTCCTATCCAGGCAATTTCGAGCAGTACCTCTTGCAAAAGGAAGAACAGCTCGCCCAGGAAGCGGTTATCAGCGCCAAGGCCGACAAGCTCCTTGCCCAGGAAGAGATCTGGATTCGCAAGGGCGTGGAGGCGCGCCGTACGCGCAGCCAGAGCCGCATCAGCCGGCTCGAAGCCCTGCGGGCAAGCCGCACGGCGCGCCGCGAGGTGCAAGGCAGCGTCAATATGGACGTGGCCTCGGGCCAGTCGAGCGGCAAGATCGTGGCCGAACTGGCGGGCGCCACCAAGTCCTTTGGCGAAAAGACCGTCATCCGCAACTTCACGGGCACCATCCTGCGCGGCGACAAAGTCGGCCTGCTGGGCCCCAACGGCGCCGGCAAGACCACGCTGCTCAAGCTCATCCTGGGCGAGCTCGAACCCGACAGCGGCAAGATCCGCCGCGGCACCAACCTGCAGGTGGCTTATTTCGACCAGATGCGCGATAAGCTCGACCTGGACGCCACGCTGGAAGACTTCATCAGCCCGGGCAGCGAATGGATCGAGATCGGCAGCCAGCGCAAGCACGTGAAGAGCTACCTTTCCGACTTTCTCTTTTCCCCCGCGCGCGCCAATTCTCCGGTGCGCTCGCTCAGTGGCGGCGAACGCAACCGGCTGCTGCTGGCCCGCCTGTTCGCGCGTCCGGCCAACGTGCTGGTGCTGGACGAACCGACCAACGACCTGGACATCGACACCCTCGAACTGCTGGAAGGCCTGCTGCAGGACTACGACGGCACCGTTTTCCTGGTCAGCCACGACCGGACCTTCCTGGACAACGTGGTGACCAGCACGATCGCGTTCGAAGGCGACGGCCATTGGCGCGAATACGAAGGCAGCGTGCAGGACTGGCTGATCCAGTCGAAGCGCGCGCGCGAGATCGCGGAGCAACGGCAAGCCGCCAGCCCCCCGTCTTCACCCGCGCCGGCTCCGACACCTGCCGCGGCCGAATCCGCTGCCACCCGCCCGGCGGCAGCGCGCAAAAAGCTCAGCTACAAGGAACAGCGCGAACTCGAGGGGCTTCCGGCGCAGATCAAAGCGCTGGAAGCCGAGCAAAAGCGCATTACCGAGATGCTCGAACTCGATGGCGGGGCGATCTATGCCACCGACGCTTCGCGCGCGGCCGAACTGAGCCAGCGCCACGCCCAGATCGACGACGAATTGCTGGCCGCCCTGGAGCGCCAGGAGGAATTGTCCGCCGGACGTTAGTGCCTTAGTTTTGCATCGGGCTGTCACGCCGTCCCACGCGCAGACGCCGCCAACTGGGCTATATATGCGGCTTCAAAGCTCCCAGAACGCCGCATGTCTTCCATCTACGCGCTCTTCGGCCGGTCCGTTGCACTCCTGGCCATTGTCCTGCAGGGCGCTTGCGCACAGCTGCCCGAGCACGTCGACCGCCCGGTATCGGTGGCACTTCCCTCGCCCAGCGGCACCGCCCTGGAGGCCTTGGTCCAGCAGCGGCGCAGAGCCGACGCGGCGCGGTTCGAATCCGGCTTTTTGCTACTCGGCGGGCCTCCTGCCGCCTATGGCAGCCGGCTCGCATTGATTGAAGGCGCCCAGAAGACGCTGGACCTGCAGTACTACGCGATCCACGCCGACGCCAGCACCGGCCGGCTGTTGCGGGGAATCCGGGCGGCGGCCGGGCGCGGCGTGCGCGTCCGGATCCTGCTCGACGATCTTCACAGCACCGGCCGCGATGCGTTGGTGCTGGGCCTGGCCTTCGTACCCAACATCGAGATGCGCCTGTTCAACCCGCTTGCCGGCGCGCGCGGGTCTTCGTTGGCACGCATCTTCAACTCGATCGGAGACGCCTCGCGGATCCAGCAGCGGATGCACAACAAGCTCTTTCTCGCCGACAACGTGCTCGGCGTGACCGGCGGTCGGAACCTGGGCGATGCCTACTTCGGCAATGCACTGAAGGGCAACTTCATCGATCTGGACATCCTGGCGGCCGGCCCGATCGTGCAGGACCTGTCGCGCAGCTTCGACAGCTACTGGAACAACGAGCGCGCCTACCCTGTGCAGTCGCTGGTCAAGCGCGAAGAGCTGAAGGCCATCCGCGAACGTGCGGAACAGGCCGACCGGGAACTGGCCGATGAATCGGCCCGGGCCTTGAACGCGCCGCCGACATCCCAGACGCCGGCGCCCGCGGAAGGCGAACCGAAGCCCGGCGCTCCCCCAACGGCGGCACAGCTGGCCCGCGCCTGGGACGAAAAACCCCTGGATCTGCGCACCGCCCGCTTCGTCTGGGCGCCCGCGGTGATGCTCGCCGACCAGCCCGGCAAGATTCCCGCCGACAAGGGGCCGAACCAGACGAAAGCACCGGGCCTGGTGGTGAGCCAGCCCAACGACAGGGCCAACCCGTCGCGCCGGGCCGCATCGCTCGAGGCCAGTTCCGACATTGCCGCCGGCAGCGACACGGTGGTGGAAGGCCTGTTGCAACTGATCGGACAGGCGAACAGCGACCTGCTCATCATCTCGCCCTATTTCGTGCCCGGCCCGGACATGAAGCAAGCCTTTGCGACGGCCCGGGGCCGCGGGGTTCGCATCCGCGTGCTGACCAACTCGCTGGCGTCGAACGACGCGCCGGTGGCGCATGTCGGCTATTCGCGCCATCGCCAGGATCTGCTCAAGATCGGCGTCGAGCTTTACGAACTGCGCAGCGAGCAAGCCAGTGTCAGCAACGCCTTCGGCTCATCGGGCGACGGCAGCGTCGGCGCATCGCGCTCCATGCTGCACTCGAAGGTGCTGGTGATGGACGGCCGGCTGCTGGTGGTCGGCTCGATGAACCTCGACCTGCGCTCGCAACTGCAGAACACCGAACTCGCCCTGCTCGTGCGAAGCGCCGAACTCTCCCGCACGGCGTCCGAGCAGATCGAGCGCGGCATGCGCGAAGGCTCGTGGCGGATCGAGCTGAACGACGGCTCGCTGGTCTGGCGGGCGCCCGAAGGCAGCGGCTTGAAGGACACCACCACCGAGCCCGACGCCAGCCTGACCCTGCGCCTGATGCTCAAGCTGTTCGGCCCGCTGGCGCCGGACCAGCTGCTGTAGCCCGAGAGGCCGAGCCCCGCCGCTCGGGACGGCAGGTCAGTGCTTGTGAGCAGCCGGGGCGGCCGCGTCGGCGCCTTCCGGCGCGCCCACCGGCAGCTTCAGGTCGAGCGAGGTCTTCTGGCCCTTCGCATCCTCGAACCTGAGCGTCATCGGCACGGTCGAACCCTTGGCCAGCGCCTGCTTCAGGTCCATCATCATCACGTGGTTGCCGCCCGGCTTGAGCTCGACGGTCTGGCCGGCGGGGAGTTCGAGCCCGCCCGCCAGCTCGCGCATCTTCATGGTGTCGCCTTCCATCTTCATCTCGTGCACTTCGGCCACGCCGGCGGCTGGTGTCGAGACGCCGACCAGCCTGGTGCCAGTGGGCGCGGTGAGCTTCATGAAGGCGCCGGTGCCGCTCTGGCCCGGTACCGTCTGGCGCACCCACGCATCACGCACGTCGACCGTAGCCACGCCTTGCGCCACCACGTCGAGCCTGGCGGCAGGCGTCTTGAGTCCCGCGGTCGAGCTGCCCGACGCCGGCACCTCGGCCCAGTCGATCCGGCCCACGTCGCAGGTCTGCAGCACCTTGAACCACAGCGGCCCCGGCGTGCCGGGCACCTTGCCGCGCAACACGAATTCGGCGCGTTCGTTAGCAGGCAGCGCCGTTTGCGGGCTGTCCGCAGTCCAGCGCACTTCGCCGTCGCCGGCGTTCTTTTGCACGTCGAGCTTCCAGCCCTTGCGCGCCTGCGCATCGCTGAGGATGAAGCCCTTGGGCAGGCGGACGGCCAGGCCGGTGGTGGCCTTGGCGCCTTCGCAGGCATGGCCCACGCGGAAGGCCGCGTCGTAGTCGCTGCCGACGGTGACGCCGCCGCGCGGCAGGGTGACGTGGGCGAACGCGGTTGCGGTGCCCGCCAGCATGGCGCATGCGGCGACGGTCTTGAGGGTGATTCGCGGGTGGTTCATCTGGAACTCCTTGAAGAAAGCGGTGAAAAGAGAAAAAGGTCAAAGGTCGAACTTGAGTTCGGCCACGTAGGTGCGTTGGGTATAGGGATGGAAGGCCCAGTACTTGTTGTTGTTCAGGTTGTCGATGCCCACAGCGGCGCTCCATTGCCGGTCGATGCGATAGCGAATGCGCGCATCGACCACAAAGAACTTCGAAAAGCCCGTGTACGCAGCGCCGTTCGTGTCGCTGTTGTCCAGCGTGCCGTATTGCTTGCCGCTGTAGCGCGCGCCGACCGTGTAGCTCCATCTGGCGTCGGGCCGATAGGTGGCGAGCAGCGTGGCCCGCACCTTGGGCACGCGCGGCTGTTCATGGCCCACGCTGGCGGGAAAGCCGCTGTTGGCGGCGATCTTCGATCGCGTCAGCGTGAGGCTGCCGCTCAAGTCCAACCCCTTCGCGCCCACATCGACCGCGTTCAGCGCCACCTCGAGCCCCCGCGTGCGGATGGCATCGACGTTCTGCACCGTGCTCACCAGGTTGGTGAGTGCCTGGCTGTAGAGCGCGTCCTTGGTGTTCTCTAAGAAGAGCGTGGAGCGGAGAACGCCGTCGAGCCCCCATGTTTTCAGGTCGCGCTCGGCGCTGAGCTCCGTGGTCCACGAACGCTCCGGCCGCAAATTCGGGTTGGTATTGACGATGCGGCTGCCGTCGATCGAGCCCTGGTAGAGCTCGCTCACGGTCGGCATGCGCACCGCGCGGCCAGTCGAGGCCTTGAACAACCAATCGGGCGTAGCCTGCCAGGCGATGGCGGCCTTGGGCGAGTCGTAGCTGTTCTTGCGCGGCGCAAAGTCCAGCAGCCTGGTCGCATTGCCGAGCTGCCCGCCATAGGCTTCCCATCGCTCGTGGCGCAGGCCCAGCGTCGTCTTCCAGTTCCTGGCAAAGCGCCAGGTGTCCTGCACGTAGAGCGACTGGAGCCGCGTGTTGCCGTTGAAGGCGGAAAACGGCGTCACGGCGGGCCCCTCGGTCCAGTCGAGCGTGTTGCCGACGCTGGTGCGCAGGCGCGCCGTGTCCTGCTGGAAACCGAAGTCGACCACATGCGCGCCCACGCCGTCGGCCGAGCCGGTGGGCCGCCACGTGCCTGCCGCCTTGAAGGTGTGCCAGCCAGAGCCGCCCATGTCGGTGGTGCGCCCGGGGCCGCCGTTGAAGGCGCCGGGCAAGGGCGTGGTCGGCGTGCGCGAGGTGTCTCTCGAATAATCGAACAGGCTCGCGGCCACCTCCCAGTCGAACACGCCGCCGGTGTGGCTCTTGGCCGAAAGGCCATGCATGTAGTGCGTGAGCGCTGTCTCCGTCGGCGCCAGCGCGGCGCTCGGCGAATCCAGGTTGTAGGTACGCCCGGCGATATTCACCCGGCCCGAATACACCGGCCGGCCGAGGCCATCGCGCAGGTAGGTGTCGACGCTGCCATGCGTGGTGTTGTTCCAGGCGCCCAGCGTATAGGTGGCGCGAACGGTGGGCGAAAAGTCGTAGGCCACTTTCAGCTTGGCCTGCTCCTGCGTGGTGTCGTAGATGGTGGAGCCGCCCACCAGCCACCAGGGTTGGTTCGACGGGTTCAGCCCCAGCACCGCGCCGGTGACCGGCGTGCCGGCATTGCCCACCATGCCGGCGCTCACCAGCCGGTTGCCGAACACCAGCGCCTGCCCCTTGCTGTGGGTGCGCGAGGCACTGATCCACCACGACCAGTCGCCGCTGCGGCTGCCCAGCGACAGGTCGAGCTGCTGGCCCGCGGGCGACGAGTGGCTGTTGTACAGGTCGAAGTTCGAGGCAAAGCCGCTGAGCTTGACGTGCGCTTCGAGCTTGGTGGGCATGCGCGTCACATAGTCGACCACGGCGCCGACCGAGTTGCCCGGGTAGGCGGCCGAAAACGGGCCGTAGAGCACGTCGACCCGTTCGATCTCTTCGGGCGACACCATGCCCCAGCGCGGCGCATAGGTGGCGCCGTTGCCCAGCGGATTCGACAGCATGATGCCGTCCGCGTACACCATCGAGCGTGCACTGTTGCCCGTGCCCGAGGCGCGTGTGGCAAGCACCGCGTGGTTGAAATCGCCGATGTAGCGCTTGCGCACCACCAGGCTCGGCAGGTACTTGAGCGCGTCCTCGCTGTCGGTCGCGTTGACCGTTTCGACGATCTGCTCGTGCGTCACGCCCTCGATGGTGGTTGGAATCTGCGTCGGCAGCGAGGTCGGGCGGCCGTCACTGACGGTGACGGTGCTCAGCGTACGCGGACCGCCGCCGTCTTTGGGCGGGTCAGGCGCGTCTTGCGCCCACACGGGCGCGCCAAGGGGAAATACCATGGCGATCGCCAAGGCGCGGGAATGCTTTTTCACTGGGAACCTGCTCCACGAACTTCAAGCCGGAAAGGCCGCATGCGCCCCTCGAATTGGGGCGCGCGCGGCTACGGTTTTGGGAGTTTCAGGAGAAGGTCGGGGGTCCGCGCGCCGGCAGCGGCGCGGCGGTGGCCGCGGCAAGTCGCGCGGCGGGAATCGACTGGAGCACGCGGCCCAGCGGCAAGGGAAGATCGAAGGCCACGGCGGCCGGCGACGGAGGTGGTGCGCCAGTCAACAGGCACAGCGGGCAGTCCATGTGCGAGGCGCCCATTTCCTGAACGCCGTCATCGGTCTGCACCACCGCCTTGATCGAACCGGCGCTCGAGCACACCAGCTCCACCGCTTGCGGATGCACGATGGGCGATGCCACCGCCACGCCGAGCGAGAGCATAAACCACAGCAGCGCCCATCGGCCGACGAGGCCGAGGAAGCGGGGGTGGTTTCGCAGCAGCTGCATGGCGAAGGAGATTATCGGCGCTGTTTGCCCTTGGGTGCCGAAGTGCTGCGCTGTGCCGGCTTGGCATTGCCGGCGCTCCTGGCGCCGCTCTTCGCGGTGGAACCCTTGGCGGCCCCCTTGGCGTTCCGCCCGCCCCGCGCCGCGGCCTTGGGCGCTGGCGCCGTCGGCACCGACACCGGCGGCTGCGCGGACAGCGGCACCGCTGAGACGGTGAATCCACGCGCCGCCAGCAACGCAGGCAAGCCCTGCGGCCCCACCATGTGCAATGCACCCACGGCGGCGAAGACGCGCTTGCCGCTCACATGCATGCGTTCGATGCCGTCCGCCAGGGTGGGATTGCGGTCGTCGAGCAGGCGCTTCATCAGCCGCCGCTCGGCCGGCGTGTTGAGGCAGTTGCACCACTCCGGATAGCGGCCCAGCTTGTCGGCGTCGCCGTTGGCCCAGATGTCGGCCAGCTCTTTCATCTGCGTGCGCAGCTGGCCCGATTCGAGTTCGTCCAGGGCGGCGTCGATCTGCTCCGCCTCCTCCGTTTCGGAATCGCCGGTCAGCATCTTCAGTTGCGCAGCGGCGCTTTCCAGGGCGAACACCGGCTTGCCGTTGTTGCGCGCGGAGACGGCGAGTGCCTCGTCCGCACCGAACTCCGGGTAAAGGCCGTCGAAACGTGCCACAAGGCCGGTCAGCGCCATCACCTGCAGGATCGGCTGCAGCCCGGCCGTGGTCTCGGGCGATACACAAGCCACCTCTCTCTGGCGTGCCAGCCGCTGCGCGCGCTCGCCGCTGAGCAGCCGCGCCACCAAGCCAGGGTCCGCCGGCTGGGTCAGGGCGCGCATCGCGGCCTGGTCACGCGTGTCGAGTTCCAGTGCCAGCGCATCGCTCTGCTCCAGCGCCTTCTGCACGGTGGGTCCAGGCCGAACCCATTCGGCGCGCCCAAGATGGATGGTTCCATAGAGCCAGACGGTTCGGCCGTCTCTGTCGGCGCGCCACAGCAGCCCGCGGTCGGCGGCGTTCCATTGCCCGACCGCCGCGCCTGGTTTTCCAAGGCTGGCAATGGCCGTCGGGGGGCAAGCGGCATGCGCTGCCGCGGCAAGAAAAGAACAGGCGCCAGCCAGCGCGAGGCGCGGCAGGCGTTGAAGAAAAGAGGGGCGCAACGGCGCCTTCAGATCGGTTTTGCGCCATGGCGCAATCAGGGCCCGGAGTATCCGCAAGGCTTGCTCCACGATGAAAGAAAGTCCGGCATTCTCACAGCACCGCTGCCCATAATCCGAAACCATGCAGAGCATCTTCCATCTTGCCTTTCACGTCCGGGATCTCGATGCGGCTCGCCGTTTCTATGGCGCCGTCCTGGGCTGCGCCGAAGGCCGCAGTACCGACACATGGGTCGACTTCGACTTCTTCGGCCACCAGATCTCGCTGCATCTGGGCGAACCCTTCGCGACCACGCGCACCGGCCGGGTCGGCGATGCGATGGTGCCAATGCCGCATTTCGGCATCGTGCTCGCGCTCCCCGACTGGCAAGCCCTCGCAGAGCGGCTGAAGGCCGCCAATACCGACTTCGTGCTCGAACCCCAAGTGCGCTTCGAAGGCCAGCCGGGAGAACAATGGACCATGTTCTTCTGCGACCCGTTCGGCAACCCCATCGAGGTCAAGGGCTTTCGCTCTCTGGCGGCTCTCTACGACAAATGAACCCCCTGCGCCGGGCCGCTCCCAGCCGGCTCGCAGCTTCTGCGCGAGCTCGCGGGGTCGCGCCTCGCATTGCGACCGCCGCGCTCTGTTTCTTTGCGGCCGGTGCCGCTCACGCCGCGCTCGACTGCGAGTTCAATGGCCGCAGCATCAATCTTTCGGACGCCAGCAGCATTGCGGGCAAGACAGGGCTCCTGCGCTGCAAGGAACGCGAAACCGGCGAACTCCAGCGCGAGCAGCAAGTGCAGAACGGGGTTTTCACGGGTCTTGCGCGCTTCTACGAAAAAGGCAAGCTGGCCAAGGAACAGACCCTCAATGCCAAGGGCAATATCCACGGCCTCGCGCGTGAGTTCGCGCCCAATGGGCAGGTATTGCGCGAGGCGGTTTACGACGACGGCCGGGAGCGCGGGCTGGTGCGCACCTTCTATCCCAGCGGCCAGTTGCGCCGCGTGACCTTTTATCCCGACGTTGGGACCGACCGTGCCTTCGTCGAGTTCACCGAGCGCGGCAAGATGGCGGCGCTGCGCTGCGGTGAAAAGCCGATGCTCGCGCCGGCGGCAGACGACGCAGCGCTGTGCGGGTTCACCGGCGGGCCTTCGCAAGTAGAGCTGTTCGACGAGCGAGGCATCCTGCGCTCGCGCCTCTCGTACCTGGCGGGCAAGCGGGTGCGGTCGCAGAACTTCTATGACAACGGCAAGCCCTCGGTGCAGGACGAGATCATCGGCAACCAGCGCACCGAACGCCAGTTTTCATCCGAGGGTGTGAAGCGCCGAGAAACCGTTTGGCGGGTGCTCGATCGCGGCGCGGTGCGGCAGCGCGAGCAGGAGTTTTCCGAAAAAGGCGCGCTTGTCCGCGAGCAGCGCTGGAACCCTGCGGGCGAGCCCGTCAGCGACGACAGCTACTACCTGAATGGCCAGCTTCGCAGCAAGGCCGTCTATCGCGCTTCCGGCGATTCGCGCACGGTCGAGATCACCGAGTTCTACGACAGCGGCCAGCGCGCCGCCTTCGGCCGCTTCCTGGTTGTGGGCCGCGGCCGGCAGGTGCCCATTGGCAAGCACCAGCGTTTCAGCGAAAAGGGAACGCTGCTGGCCGAGTCGATCTTCGATGCCAAGGGCCGCGTGACCCGCGAGCGCAGCTGGGACGAGAACGGAGTGCTGGAGCGGGACGACCAGGTCTTCGACGAAAAGAAGTAGCCCGCCCCAGCCTTGCTCGCTCAGTCCAGCTTGACGCCGGCCTGCTTGATGATCGGACCCCAGCGCTGAGATTCGGCGCGCGACAGCGCCGCGAACTGTGCCGGCGTGCCGGGCATCGCTTCCATGCCGAAATCGTCGAAGCGCTTTTGCACCGCCGGCGCGCTGAACGCGCGGTTCAGGTCGCCGTTGAGCTTGGCCACCACGGCGGGCGGCAGGCCGGCCGGACCGAGCACGCCCTGGAACGCGAACACCTCGCTGTTGGGCACTCCCACTTCCGCCAGCGTCGGCACGTTGGGCAGCAGCTTGCTGCGCGCGCCCGAGCCGATGGCGAGCACGCGGACCTTGTTGGCCTGCATGATCGAAAGGCCCGAGGCCAGGTCGAGGAACATGCACGGCACCTGGCCGCCCATGACGTCGGCCATCGCAGGCGCCGCGCCTCGGTAGGGAATATGAGTGATGAAGGTGCCGGTGCGCACCTTGAACATTTCCATGGCCAGGTGGTGCGGCGAGCCGTTGCCTGGCGACGCATAGTTGACCTTGCCGGGATTGGCCTTCACATAGGCCAGGAACTCCTTGAAGTTCTTGGCCGGGAAATCCGGGTGGACCACCAGCGCGAGCGGAAACTTGCCGATGGCGCCGATGTAGGTGAAGTCTTTTTCCGGATTGAACGGCAGCTTGCTGAACAGGTGCTCGTTGAAGGCCAGCACGGCATTGTCGGCCGACAGCACGGTGTAGCCGTCGGGCTTGCTCTTGGCAACCAGGTCGGCGCCAATGTTGGTGGAGGCGCCGGGCCGGTTGTCCACCACGATCTGCTGGCCCAGCGTCTGGCGCATAGCCTCGGCCAGCGTGCGCGCGATCACGTCGGTGCCGCCGCCCGCGGGATAGGGCACCACCCACTTGATGATCTGCGAGGGATAGTCCTGCGCGCGTGCGAAGGGCGTGGCGGCCACGGCGGCGCTCGAAGCGAGCGTGGCAAGAAGTGTGCGTCGGTCCATGTCGATCAGTCTCCGGTTTGTAGTATTTCTGCTGCGGACAGCGATGGTACGGGCAGCGCATGCAGCGCGTCGGCCAAAGCTCGGCGGCAGCGTGCCTCGTCGCCGACCTGCTCGAACAGCAGCAGCGCGAGCCGCGCAAGGAACAGCGATTCGCGCTCGGCGCCGGCTTCGCTGATGGCGCGCGCGCACTCGGCATAGAGATGGTCTCGCGCGTCGGGGTGAAGCGATGTCGTCATGCGGCAATCTCCTTGGTCGCAACGGCGGCGCGCGCGAGCGCGTTCGTCAGTTCGCCGGGTGGCATGCGCCGCCAACGCGCGGCCACGTGGCCGTCGGGGCGCAGCAGGTAGGCGGCTCCATCGCTTGCGCCAAGCGCTTCGAACACGGCCTGGCTGGCGTGCGCATTCGCGCCCGCGACGCCCGGGCTTGCAATGGTGCAAACCGCGAACGGCAGGGCGCCGCCGCGGGCTTGCGCCACCTCGTCCTCCGGCAGCGGGACGGCATCGGCTCCCGGCTGCAGTACCAGCAGCGTGAAGACAGGGCCGATCCAGTCACTCAGGTGGCCACGCTCGAGCTGCTGCTCGGCCACGACCTCGCCAGGCAGCGGCCCCGCCGGCAGCGCATCGCCTTCGCTGGACAGCGCCGAATCTTCGTAGCGCACGGCCTGCGTCTGGCGGGGATTGATCAGTTGCGCAATGCCGCGATGCGATTCCGACAACGAAAGCGCGGCCTCGCGCAGCAGATCGAAGCCGCGCGAAGGCGGCGACATGAACTCGGTGCTGCGCATCGCGTTCTCGGCATTCACGTGAAAGGCTGCAATGCGCTCTTGCGAGTACGAATCGAGAAGCGCCGCGTCCGACAGGCCGCGCGCCACGAAGGCCAGCTTCCAGGCCAGGTTGTCCGCGTCATCGAAGCCGGAATTGAGGCCGCGCACGCCGAAGATCGGCATGGCGTGCGCCGCGTTGCCAGCAAAGAGCACACGGCCATGCCGATAGCTTGCGAGCGTCATTGCGCCCGCGCGGTAGACCGAGGTCCACACCGTCTTCCATGGCAGATGGCCTTCGCCGATCGCGTCGAGATGGCGCTGCACGAATGCGGCCACCGCCGCCGGCTGCAGCGCTTCTTCGGTACTCTGGCCCGCGCGCAGCTGGTAGTCGATGCGCCAGATGTCATCGGGCTGGCGGTGCATCAGCACGGTCGAGCCGGGGTTCCACGGCGGATCGAACCACGCGCGGCGCTCGGTCGGGTGCTTGCTGTGCAGCTCGATGTCGATGATCACGTAGCGGCCTTCGTAGCCCGTGCCCTCGAGTGCGAGCCCCATCGCCTTGCGCACGAAGCTCTGGCCGCCATCACAGGCCGCGAGCCACTGGCCTTGTACCCGATGCGCGCCATCGGCATTGCGCACGTCGAGCGTCACGCCGTCTTCATCCTGCACGATGCCGGTGAGCTCGGTGCCCCAGCGGATGTCGATGAGCCCCGGCGCCTTTTCGTTGCGGCGGAAGATCTCTTCCAGCAGGTACTGCTCGATGTAGTACTGCTCCAGGTTGATCATCGGCGGCAGCTTCTGGCACTCGTCGTGCGGCATCTCGAAGCGGAAAACCTCCGACGTCTTGTAGAAGCTGCGCCCGCCGGTCCACGGCAGCCCCTTGGCCATGAAGGCCGGCAGCACGCCGAGCCGTTCCATGATCTCTAGACTGCGGCGCGAGATGCAGGCCGCGCGGCTGCCCACGCACACCGTGTCGTCGGCTTCGAGAATCACACAGCGCACGCCCTGGTTCGCAAGCCCCAGCGCGAGCGCCATCCCGACGGGTCCGCCGCCCGCAATCACCACGGGGTGGCGGCCGGGCTCCATGCCGCCCTGTTCGAGCGGTGGCGTCCACGGCTTGTAGCGCGTGTAGCGAAAGGCGCCGACGGAGGGCGGCAACGCGGAGGCGCTGGCCATTGGCGGCACGGGGCCTGTCGCGGCATCGGCGGCGCGCGTGCCGGGCGCCTGTGCGGCAATGGTGGGGTTCGTCATGCAGCGGGATTGTCCCGATGTGCGGCGCCGGCCATTGTCATAACTTCGTACGAAGTAATTACCCTAGGGCTACCTGCTCACATGAGGCGCTGGCGCATTCAACCCGCAGCGGACAGCACGCTGTCTACGGCCATCGTCGGCGACGTGCTGGCAGGTGTCGCCACGCCGCATCTGGCGGCCAGCTGCCTCGCGGCCATGCACCGCGTGATGCCCGTGACCTTCTGCACCGTGTTCGCGGTCGATGCCACCGGCCGCATCGAGGCGGTGTCGGCCGCCAGCAGCTACGGCACCACGGCCGAACGAACGGCCGAACGCTACGTGGCGCAGCGCTTCGACCTTCTCGATCCCAACATGACTTGGCTTGCGGCGCGCAAGCTGCCCAAGCGCCCGCAACTCTGGCTAGGCCATCAGCGTGCCGACGAAGTGGCCGACCCCGCCTACCGGGCAGCCTGCTATGGGGACGTAGGCATCAGGGAACGTGCGTCGGTGCTGCTGTTGACACCGGCCGGCCAGCGCGTGGCCGTAAGCTTCTACCGCAGCCTTGCGCAGCCCGAATTCGATGCCGCCGACTTCCAGGCGATCGAAAGGCATGCCACGCTGCTGGCCGATGCCACCCTGGCCCATGGCCGCAGCGCGGTGGGCACACGCGAAGCGGCGGCGCCCGCCCTCGCCTCGGGCCTGATGACTCTGAGCTTGCGCGAACGCGAGGTCATCGGCCACCTGCTGGCCGGCAAGACCGCCAAGCAGGTGGCGCGCGACGTGGGCATCGAACTGACCACGGTGCGCACCCACCAGTACCGGGCGTTCCGCCGGCTCGGGATACGCACGCAGAAGGAACTGCTGCTGCGCGTGACACAGGAAGCGCCGTAGCGCTTCGCCTTACTTGCCGGCGTCCAGGCGCTTTTGCATGCGCGCCGAACGCTCGGCCGATGGCGGATGCGAGCTCATGAGCGAGCTGCCGGAGCCTCCACCGTCGAGCTTCGCCAGCTTGTCGAACGCGCTGACCAGTCCCTTGCGCTCGAGCTTGCGTTCGGTGAGCAGGTCGAAGGAATAGTTGTCGGCCGCGCTTTCGTTCGCTTGCGAGAACTGCGCGTTGACGAACTTCTCGCCCAGGTCGCCGGCTTGCGACTGCGACAGCTGGGCCACCACGCCGCCGGCGGCGCCGGCCAGACCGCGAACGGCCGAGGCGGCGTAGGCCGTCTGCATGCGCGACTTCGAATGGCCCAGCGCCACGTGGCCGATCTCGTGGCCGATGACGCCGCGCAATTCGTCGTCGTTCATCAGGTCCATGAGGCCGCTGTACACGCGGATGCAGCCGTTGGCCATGGCCCAGGCATTCACGTCCTTGGTCATGTAGACCTTGTAATTGGCTGTCTTGCCGTTCACGGTGGTGGGCATCTGCTTGATGACCTGGTTCAGGCGCGTGGCGTAGCGGCTGCTGGCCGGCGCGATCTGGTTCTTCTGGTCCATGGCGGCGCACGACTGGTCGGACATCGTGGCGATCTCGCCGTCGCTCAGCGACATGGCCTTGAAGGCCGAGCCGCTCGCCTGGGTGAGTGCGCCGGTATCGGCGTTCTTCATGGTTTCGCAGCCGACGAGGGCGAAGGCCGCAACGGCGGCGGCCGCAATAGGCAAATAACGCATCGAAAACTCCCGTTTTTCTTGATTTGAATGGCGACCGCGGAAGCAGCCGCCGAACGCACTGCCGCTCGCGAATGATTCCGAGTCGCGGCAGCGGGAGGATCATAGCCATGGCGGGCGCGATGCCCGCGAAGCGCGGAGGCTTCAGTCCTCGCCGGCGTCCTCGGCCGGCGGATTCACCAGCGACACCGGCGCCACCTTCGGCCGCCCGCTCGTCGACACGATCTCCTGGTCGATCGCACCGAACAGCGAACGGCCGTCCAGGCCCTTCATCTCGATGCGGATCGTGTCGCCGAACTTCATGAATTCAGTGACGGGCTCGCCGCCCTGGATGGTCTCGATGCAGCGCTTCTCGGCAATACACGAATAGCCCTTGGGCCATTCCATCTGGCCATTTCTTTCCACGCCCTTGTTGCTCACGGTGCCGCTGCCGACGATGCTGCCGGCGCGCACGTTGCGCGTCTTGGCGATGTGGGCAATGAGCTGGCCGAAGTGAAAGGTCATCTCGGGCCCGGCCTCGCACATGCCGACCTTGCGGCCGTTCCAGCTGCTTTGCAGCGTGAGGTGCACGCGGCCGTCTTGCCAGGCTTCGCCGAGTTCGTCGAGCGTCACGGCCACGGGGCTGAACGCCGTGGCGGGCTTGCTCTGGAAGAAGCCGAAGCCCTTGGCCAGTTCGGCCGGAATCAGGTTGCGCAGGCTCACGTCGTTGGCCAGCATCACGAGGCGGATGCCGTCGAGCGCCTGGTCCGGTGTGGCGCCCATCTTCACGTCGCCGGTGATCACGGCGATCTCAGCCTCGAAGTCGATGCCCATGGCTTCACTGGGCACGACCACGTCGTCGGTCGGGCCGACGAAGTCGTCGCTGCCGCCCTGGTACATCAGCGGGTCGGTGTAGAAGCTCTCGGGCACTTCGGCGTTGCGCGCCTTGCGCACTAGCTCGACGTGGTTCAGGTACGCCGAGCCGTCGGCCCACTGGTAGGCGCGCGGCAAAGGCGCCATGCACATCGAGGGATCGAAGGGAAAAGAATGGCGCGCGCGGCCCGTGTTAACGGCGTCATAGAGGTCCTGGAGCTGCGGGCTCATGAAGCCCCAGTCGTCCAGCACCTGCTGCAGCCGGCTCGCAATGCCGGTGGCGTAGTGCGCGAGCGTGAGGTCGCGCGAGACGACGACGAGCTGGCCGTCGCGCGAGCCGTCCTTCAGGGTGGCAAGTTTCATGATGGCAAAAGCGTGATGAAGGACACGGCGCGAACACGAGAGCCGGCGCCGCGCCCACTAAACTGGTTGAACGGGCGGCAGTGTACCGAGGTGCTCTTGGTGAACCTCGGCGCTGGCGCCCACTCCACCATCCCATGCCGACGCTCGTCGCCCCCCTGACGCCATCCATCTTCCCTCCGAGCCGCCCCTCGTGGCGGGTGCTGGCGGGGCTGACGCTGGCAGTGGGCCTGGTGCACGTGCTGCTCCTGGGGTTGGCGCCGGCCGCCATGGGTCCGGATCCTTCGCCGCTTGCGAACAAGTTCATCACGCGCACCATCGTGATCGCACCGCCGGTTGCCGAGCCAACGGCTGCACCCGCGGCCGCGCCGCCGCCCGCCGCAGCCAAGCCGTCGCCGCCACCAAAGCCGCGGCGGCCACGGGAGCCATCCAGGCCCCGGCCGACAGAACCTCCGGCGCCTGCTCCCCAGGTTTCCGAACAGCCTGCGTCTCCAGCGCCGGATCTCACAGCGCAGAATGCTACTGATTCAGGAGCAGCCACGCCAGAGCCTGCAGCCAGCGCCCCGGCAGGCGCCGCGTTGGGCGGCGCCGGCAGCACGGCCAACACCGGCATGGAGAACGGCGCGTCCGGCGATCCTGCGGGCGCGGCCTCCGCCGCGGCAGGCAACGTGGTCGGACCTGAAGCCTTGCGCATTCCCGGCTCGGTGAGGCTGGCCTTCGCGGTCACGGGCCAGCAGGGCGCCTCGCCGATGCAGGGCGTTTTCGGCGACCTGGTCTGGCTGCAGGACGGCAGCAGCTACGACGCCCGGCTGTCGCTCAAATTCCTGTTCAAGACCATCCGCAGCCAACACAGCACCGGCCGGATCGGCGCTACCGGCATCGAACCGGCGCGCTTCTCCGAAAGCCGCAAGGGCGAGGTGGCCTCGCATTTCCTGCGCGACCAGGGACAGGTGATGTTCAGTAACAACGCCCCGAGCGTGCCCCTGCTTCCGGGGGCGCAAGACCGGCTCAGCGTGGTGATGCAGCTGGGCGGCATGCTGGCCGGGGACCCGGCTCGCTACCCGGCCGGAAGCCGCATTTCCGTCCAGACGGTCGGGCCGCGCGACGCGGGTGTCTGGGTTTTCAACATCGAGGGCGCAGAGCAGATGACCGTGCCGGCCGGGGAATACGCGGTGCGCAAGCTCACGCGCAGCCCTCGGCGCGAGTTCGACGACAAGGTCGAAATCTGGCTTGCGCCGGCCATGGGGTACCTCCCGGTACGGATGAAACTGACACAGCCCAACGGCGATTTCGCCGACATGCAGTTGCGTGAAACCCTTCCCGCCGGGCCGGCCAGCTGAGAGTACAAATAAAGTAAAGAAACACCGTTGTGACAGCGATGCGACAACCCTTCTTGAAACTGGCGCGTTGATTGCTATCTAAGCCTCATGAACGCTATCGACATCCTCACAGGCCCCGCAATGAACATGCTCTATGACTCGGAGTCCTTCGTCGTCGTGCACGTGCAGCCGAACGAAAGTGATACACCGGCGCAACCCAATGTGCCGGTTCTGGAACGCCACGGCTTCGAGATCGTCGACAAGCGTTCCGGCAAGGAGGTCTACCTCGATGGTTCGTGGGCCGAACTGTTCCAGCAGCAAATTGCCGCCTGGCAGCTCAACACGCCGACCCAGGAAGAGGTCGAGGACACGCTCGAGGGCTATGCCGAGCTGGCCCACACGCCCGTGCTGGTGCACTGAAGTCCGCCTCGCGGACCCAGAAAAAGCGCCCGATGGGCGCTTTTTTTGTTTCTTTTCAGGCCGAACCGGTCATTTCTGTCCGTAGATCCACCGGTACATCGGCCCGACCAAGAGCAGCACCGCCACCAGCCGGCACACCTGGAACGCCGTCACCACGGGCACCCCGAGCTGCAGAACCTTGGCCGTGATCGACATTTCCGCAATGCCTCCCGGCGAGGCAGCCAAAATCATCGTGGCGGGATGCAAGCCCGTGGCCCAGGCCAGCAGCCAGGCGGCGCCCGCGCACAGCACGAGCATGGAGGCGGTGCCCAACGCCACCGACCCCAACCAGCGCGGCGCCGTGTGCAGGAACTCGCGGCTGAAGCGCACACCCAGGCTCACGGCAATCACCAACTGCGCGGCGTTCGACACCCAGGTGGGCACCGCCGAAAGCGACTGGCCCGCAATGGTGAATGCCATCGCCACCACCAGCGGACCCATGAACCATGGGTTGGTTCGGCCCAGCGCACGCATCGCAAGGCCGCCGACGCCCGTGGCCAGCGCCAGCAGCAAGAGCCCGCCCGCGTTCACGTTGCGCAACATGGGCGGGTTGATTTCGAGCCCGTGAAGGCCGCTCCACTGCATGGCAAACGGAATTGCGATGGTCACCACCACCAGCCGCAGGCTGTGCGCCGCGGCCACCAGGTCGGTGCGTGCACCGGCCGATTCGGACAGCAGCGTCATCTCCGAGGCTCCGCCGATGGCGCCTGCAAAGTAAGTCGTCGCTCTCATGGATCTCGCCGGCACATGCGGCATGCGCCTGGCGTGCAGCCCGTGCAGCCAGCGCCCAAAGCCCCAGCCGAGCAGCAAGGCCCAGACAATGGCGAGGGCAATGGCCCACCAGACGCCGGCCACCAGCGCAACCACCTGCGGCGTGAAGTAGAGCCCCAGAGCAGTGCCGATGGTCCATTGGCCGGCATTGCGCAGCGGCGTGTAGCTGGCGGTGGGCGCACCCGCAATCGATGCCAGCGACACCGCGAGCAGCGGCCCGATCATCCACGGCAGCGGCGTGCGCAAGGCGAGGCAGAGCACCGCCGCGGCGAGGGCAAGCAACAGCGTGGCCAGCACGCGAACCGGAAAGCGGAAAGACACCACAGGAAAAAGCGGAATTGGACGGCACGGCGTGCGGGCGCCAACGCATAGTATGTCTCGATGCATTGCCCACCCTCCCCCGCGCGGGCCACCCGTTTGCCGTTGCCCGTGTTCGCGGTCGTGGCCGCAGCCATTGCGCTGGCGGGTTGCACAGCCTTCTTCAACGGTCCCAATGCACCCGTGGCACGCCGTGCCGCGGCGCTGCTGCCCACAGACGCTCTGATCATCGGCGAACAGCACGACGCCCCGGAGCACCATGCGATCGAGCGGGAAACCGTCGAAGCGCTGGCGAGCAAGGGCAAGCTGGCCGCGCTGCTGCTCGAAATGGCCGAGGAAGGCCACAGCACCGCCCGACTCGACACCGCGGCCACCGACGCGCAGGCACAGGCCGCGCTCGGTTGGAACGACAAGGCCTGGCCCTGGGACAGCTACGGTCCGGTGGTGATGGCGGCGGTGCGCGCCGGCGTGCCGGTCATCGGCGCGAACCTGCCGCGGGCGCGAATGAAGAACGCCATGACCGACGTCTCGCTCGACGTGCAGCTCAATGGCGAGGCCTACACCGCGCAGCAGGACGCCGTGCGGGAAGGCCACTGCAAGCTGTTGCCCGAGCCCCAGATCGTGCCGATGACAAGGATCCAGGTGGGGCGCGACCGCGCCATGGCACAGGCCATCGTCAAGGCTCGCCAGCCGGGCAAGACGGTGTTGCTGATCAGCGGCGCGGGCCACGCCACCAAGGTGCTGGGCGTGCCGCAGCACCTGCCCACCGATGTATCGGTCAAGGCCGTGCGGCTGCAGGCCGGCGAATCACCTGAAGAAAACGAAAACAACAAAGGGGCTTACGACGCCGTCTGGCGCACGCCCCCTCTGCCGCCCAAGGACTACTGCGCGGGAATGCGCACCGGCTAGCCCGCGCCCCGTGGGTCAGGCAAATTTTTTGATCGAATCCGCCAGTGTGTTGACCAGCGTGTCGATGTGCTGCTTCTCCACAATGTAGGGCGGCGCAATCACCAGCACGTCGCCCGCGGGCCGCACCAGCGCGCCCTTGTGGAAGCAATCCAGGAAGATGTCGTAGGCGCGCTTGCCGGGCGTGCCGGCAATGGGTGCGAGCTCCACCGCCGCGGCAAGGCCGAGGCTGCGGATGCCGACCACGTTCGGCAGGCCCTTGAAGGTGCTGTGAAACGCGTCGCCCAGCACCTTGCCCATTTCGCCCGCGCGAGCAAAGAGGTTCTCCTGCTTGAACAAGTCGAGCGTGGCAATGGCCGCTGCGCAGGCCACCGGGTGGCCCGAGTAGGTGTAGCCGTGAAAGAACTCGACCACGTGCTCGGGCGCGTCGGTCTTCATCATCGCGTCGTACAGCTTGTCGCGGCAGATCACGCCGCCCATGGGTATCACGCCGTTGGTCACGCACTTGGCAAAGTTCAGCATGTCGGGCACCACGCCGTAGTAGTCCGACGCGAAGTTGGTGCCCATGCGTCCGAAGCCGGTAATGACCTCATCGAAGATCAGTAGGATGCCGTGCTTGTCGCAGATGGCGCGCAGCTTCTGCAGGTAGCCCTTGGGCGGCAGATACCAGCCGGCCGAACCCGCCACCGGCTCGACGATGATCGCTGCGATGTTGCTCGGGTCGTGAAGCGGCAGGATGCGGGTCTCCAGCTCGACCAGCGGGTCTTCGGCCCACACCGGCTCCTCGTTGTGGATGTACGCATGGTTCACCGGATCATGGATGAAGCGCATGTGGTCCACGCGCGGCAAGAAGGCCGAGCCGAACACCTTGCGGTTGCCCGGAATGCCGCCGACCGACATGCCGCCGAAGCCCACGCCGTGATAGCCCTTCTCGCGCCCGATGAACACGTTGCGGTGGCCCTCCCCGCGCGCGCGGTGGTAGGCCAGCGCCACCTTCATCGAGGTGTCGGCCGCCTCGCTGCCGGAGTTGCAGAACAGCACCTTGTTGAGGTCGCCCGGCGCCATCGACGCGATCATCTCCGCCGCCTTGAACGCCTTGTCGTTGCTGACCTGGAAGGCCGTGGCGTAATCGAGCGTGTCGAGCTGCTTCTTGATGGCTTCGTTGATGGGCTTCCTGTTGTGGCCCGCGCCCACGCACCACAGCGACGAGATGCCGTCGATCACCTTCTTGCCGTCGTGCGTGGTGAACTCCATGCCGTCGGCCGCCACGAAGATGCGCGGGTCTTTCTGGAAGTGGCGGTTTGGAGTGAAGGGCAACCACTGGTTGCCCATGTTGAAGTCCTGGTAGGCCATGCGTGCGTCCTTCTCTTGTCTCTTGGAATGCCGCCGTCGAGCGCGGTCGCTGGCATTCTTGCACTTTTGCCCGCCGGACGCCCTTCCCGGCGCGTCCCCTCGCCCGCGCTGCGACAATCGGGGCCTCATGAGTGCATACATCCTGACCCTTTCCTGCCCGGACCGCGTGGGCATCGTGCATGCCGTTTCGGGCTTCCTGCTCGAACGCGGCGGCAACATCGAGGAAGCCGCCCAGTACAACGACCACGACACCGGCCTGTTCTTCATGCGCGTGCGCTTTGCCTGCAGCGACCACACCGAGGCGGCGCTGCGCGAGCAGCTCGCCACCTTTGGCGCCGGCTTCGGCATGAGCCTGCAGCTGCACGCGGCGGCCCAACCGATGAAGACCGTGATCCTCGTCAGCAAGGAAGGCCACTGCCTGAACGACCTGCTGTTCCGCTGGAAGAGCGGCCTGCTCGCCATCGACGTGCGCGCCATCATCTCGAACCACCGTGACTTCTACCAGCTGGCGGCCAGCTACAACGTGCCGTTCCACCACATTCCCGTGACGGCGGCCACCAAGGCGCAGGCCGAAGCCAGGCAGCTGGAAATCATCGAGGCTGAGGGCGCCGAGCTCGTGGTGCTCGCGCGCTACATGCAGATCCTGAGCAACGACCTGTGCAAGAGCCTAGCGGGACGGGCGATCAACATCCACCACTCGTTCCTGCCCAGCTTCAAGGGCGCCAAGCCCTACTACCAGGCTCATGACCGCGGCGTGAAGCTGATCGGCGCCACCGCCCACTACGTGACGGCCGACCTCGACGAAGGCCCGATCATCGAACAGGACGTGGCGCGCGCCGACCACACCGACACGGTCGAAGACCTCACAGCCCGCGGCCGCGACACCGAGAGCCAGGTGCTCGCACGCGCCGTGAAGTGGCACAGCGAGCACCGCGTGCTGCTGAACGGGCACCGCACGGTCGTGTTCCGCTAAAGCGCTCGCCGGTACACCGCTACCCGTGTGTAAGCGGGTGTAGCATCCAGCGCCAAAAGAGGAGAAGGCGCAATGCGACGTTGGATCGGTGGTTTTCTGTTGGCCGCAATGGCGGCCTGCCTGTTCGGGTGTTCCGCCACGGGACCGCGGTATTCAGAGATGGCTGAAAGCCTCCCTTCGCTCGGCGAGAACGCGGGACGGATCTATTTCTATCGCAACACGCTAGCTGGCATGGCGGTTCAACCCGAGGTCACCATCAATGGACAGGTCGTCGGCAAGTCGCAACCCAACAGCTTCTTCTTCATCGATCGGCCGGCCGGCACCTACCGGGCCAGTGCCCGCACCGAAGCCGAGAACAGCATCGACATCGTGCTGCTCGCCAGGCAGACCGCCTATGTCGAAATGAGCATCGGCCTGGGCTTCGTTGTCGGCCGTCCGGCGTTCGAGCGGGTGGCGGAATCGGAGGGCCGGAAGGCGCTGCCATCGCTGGCCTACGGCGGAACGATGCCGGTGATGGCCAAGGCGGCGAATGCATCGGCGCCGGCACAAGCCGCTCCGATTGCACCGGCTACCACCGCTGCCGTAGCAACTGCCTCTACGGCAACACCGTCTTCCGGCGCGCCAATGGCCGCACCAGTCGTGCAGCGCACATCCATTTCAACAGCAGCGCCGCCCGCCACACCACCGGCACCTCCACCTGCATTGCCGCCGGCCCGCAGCACCGCGACCGCGGCGCCCGAAGCGACGCCATTTGCCAAGACTTCGATCAACGATCTGCGACTGCTTCTGCAAGCCAACCGATGAGATACCTGCCTCTGCCTTTCACACTGGCCCTTGCAGCAGCGCTGGCCGTTCCCGCAGCGTCGGCGCAGGAAGCGCGAAGCGGCGCGGCGCTCGCGCCCGACGCACTCTTCGCTCGTGTTTCGTCCAACGTCTGGGTGGTTCAAGCCCATGACGCGCAAGGCAAAGTGCTGGCCACGGGCAGCGCTGTCGCCACCGGCGCCGGCACCGCCGTCACGAGCTGCCAGCTGCTCGCAAAGGCTGCCAGCGTGGCGCTGAAGCGCGACAATGTGAGCTACGGAGCCACGTTGGTCTACCCGGACGTGGCACGCGATCTCTGCCAACTGCGGATCGCAAATTTTTCCGCGTCGCCAATCGGCATCGCGCCCGCGAATGCGCTGCAGGTCGGCATGCCGCTCTTTATCGTCGGATCGCCGCGCGGCAAAGAACTGACGCTTGGTACCGGCATGCTCGCCGGCTTGCGGCGCAACGATGCCGGCGAACTCGAAGCCTTGCAGCTTGCGGCACAGCCGGAGGCGGGCCTCGGTGGCGCAGGACTGTTCGACGCGCAGGGTCGGCTGGTCGGCTTGATGAGCGGCGCGGCCGCCGGTTCGGGCGCGGCAATTCTCGCCATGCCGGCGGCGTGGATTGCCGACGTGCCGGTGCGTGGCCAGCTTGCTATCGAGCGATTGGCCACGCAACCCGCAGCGGCCTTCGCAACCGGCGTGCCAGCACCGGGCCAGAGCGCCGCCCGGCCGAGCGTCGTGGAGTACCAACTGCACGACCGTCTCACAAACATCTATCGCAAGGTGATCTACCGCGCGGACCCCGCCACGGAGGATCGAATCAGCTTCAACAGCGGTGGGTGGGTCGAGAAGCCCGGAGGCGAAGTAGTCAGCCTAACCAGCGCCATTGCGGGCGAGTTCGACGCAGCGATGCCGCCAGGCGGCTGGGCCAAGACAAACTTCAAGCAGGAAGCCGCCTGGAAGACGCGCTACAACTCCACGTTGGGCGGGACTCGCATCAACATGGATCTGTCTGCGACGGTGATGGAAGACACTGTGCTGACGGTAGGCGGGCAGGAGATCAAGGCCGTTCGCATCGAATACCGCGGATTCACGCAACGCTTCGCGGATGCGGGCGCGGTTACCGGCAACCAGTACGGTCCCTACCGGGCCCAAGTGTGGTTTTCACCCGAGCTCGGGCGTGTCATTCGCTTCGAAGTCAAAACGCGCGGCGGCGCAAGCGGCGGAGCATTCCAAGTCAGCGAAGTCCTGGAGCTGGTCAGCCTGCGTTAGGCCCGCCTCGCGGCGGCAGGCGGACGCCCAGCATTGCCGAGGTCGTGGCCGCCTGCCGCCGCGGAGACCGCATCAGTTCCGGTTCGGATTGTCCGGACGGCTGTCGCGGCGGTTCGGCACGCCGTCGCCGTCACGGTCCCATTCGCCACGGCGGTATTCCCAGCGGCCGTCGCGTTCGCGCCATTCCGGCGGACGGTAGGCATAGCCCCGACGGGCACGCACCCACGAGCCCCGGACCCACACGTGTTGTCCGTTGCGCCATTCGTAGTGCCCCGGAGCCCACACGTAGCCACGGCGCGGAGGGGGCATGCGCTCCGATCGCGGCGGCGGCGGCGGCGTCTCGACGATCACTGCGCGCTGCGCATGCGCGGTGGTCGGCAGCGTGAGTGCGCCCCCGACGGAAAGCAGCGAAGCTGCGCCGATGGCCAAGGTGATTGCGACTTTTTTCATGGGTGTCCCCTCATGAGTGGTTGGAGCCTTCATGCTGCCGCGGTCATGTGAAGCGCCTGTAAGCACTCGACGGGACTTTGTGTAGAGGTGTTTCGCAGGAATGACGCCTTTGTTGGCACTCACTCTTGCAATTCGCGAACATCGATGGCGGCGGCCATGGCGGCGTGGCCCGCCTTGTTGGGATGCAGGTGGTCGCCGTTGTCGTACAGCGGGTTCAGGGACTGGGGATCGGCTGGATTGCGCAGGATGGCATCGAAATCGATCACGCCGTCCACGTCCTGGCGGCTGCGGATCCAGCGGTTGACCTCGCCGCGCATGGCCTCGGAACTTTCCGCCCAATAGGGCGTGTTCTTGAACGGCGGAACGGTGCCGATCAGCACTTTCACACCCTTGGCCCGGGCTTGCTTGGTCAACTGCTGCAGGCCTTCCGTGATGCGCGCAGCGGTCGCCACCTCGTGCTCGGGCGTCGGCCGCGCCGGCAATACGAACACGCTGCGGCCGATGTCGTTGGTGCCGAGCAGCACGATCACGTGCGTCACGCCCGACTGTCCCAGGGCATCGCGTGCAAAGCGCGAAAGCCCATTGGGGCCGATGCCGTCGACCAGCAGCCGGTTACCGCCGATGCCCGCATTGAGCACCGACACCGGCTGCGCTGCCGCAGCACCGTTGCGCAGGCGCGTTGCAAGCAGGTCGGGGTACGAACCATCGCCCGCCTCGCCGCCGCCCGCGGTGATCGAGTCGCCGAACGCGACCACCGCCCGCGTCGGCTGCGAGGTCATCACGTCGAGCCCGGTCACCACGTGATTGAGCGGCAACGGCTCGGCATTTGGGAGCGTGGCAGCAGAAATGGCGTTGCCCCCGCCCACCCAGCTCGCATCAGCCGCCTGCAGGTGAACGGTCGCGAAAGGCGCTGCGCGGTCGAAGAAGGCACTCGCCGCCACCGCCTGCCCGGGCTCGACTTTCAGATCGACGCCGTCGCTCCAGATTTCCGCGCCGGGTGCGACCACCACGCTGTTGCGCCCGCCGAAGCGCAGCACCCGCACCGTCGACGGCGAGATCGCGCCGCTGCCGGTGCTGCGCGCCACGCTCGCAGCGGCAACGCGCAGGGGCGTCTTGCCGAACCGGTTGGAGAAACGGATGCGAACACGGTCGCCACCGAGCGCGGGCTCGAACTGCTGACGGACCGTTTGTCCGCGAAAGGCGTCACCGCCGGGCCGGGGTGCCGCAGCCGTGAGCAGGGGGTTCGCGCTCAGCTCGCGAAAGTCCACCGGAGCAGCAGTCCACGCGGCCACCCATTGCGCCTCGGCGGGTTGGCGCGGACGCGCGGTGGGCTGAACGGCCTGCACGGCCACCGCAGCGGCCAGCAGCACGAAGCCGACTGCGGCCACTCCATGCCGCAGCACACCTTGGCGAAGAACAGAAAGCCAATGCGAACCCAGTTTCATGCGCAAAGCGACTCAGTGTACGGAGCCCCTTTGCACTCGCATGTGACGAGGTCTAGTGGATCGTTACCAAGTGTCTACGTAAGGCAAGGGCGCCTCCATGGGGCGCGTTGCGGAAGCAAGCCCGCGCACCAGCCAAGTGCGCGTATCCGCGGGATCGATCACCGCATCGATCTCCAGCGTCTGCGCCATGTGGATCGCCTCGCCGTTGGCGTACTGCTGCGCCACGAGCTTCTTGAACAACGCATCGCGCTCGGCACCTTCGGGCACTCCGGCCAGCTCCTTGCGGTAGCCCAGCCGCACCGCACCTTCGAGCCCCATGGCGCCGAATTCACCCGTGGGCCAGGCCACCGTGAACACCGGCGCATCGAAGCCACCGGCCGTCATGGCCTGCGCCCCCAGGCCATAGCCCTTGCGCAGCACCACCGCAAAGAAGGGCACGCGCAGATGGGAAGCCACCATGAACATGCGGCACACGTGGCGAACCTGGGCCTGTGCCTCGATCTCCGGCCCCACCATGAATCCGGGCGTGTCGCACAGCGAGACGATCGGCAACCCGTGTGCGTTGCACAGCTGCATGAAGCGCGCGGACTTGTCCGCGGCATCCACGTCGATGGCGCCGCCGAGGTGATGCGGGTTGTTGGCCATCAGCCCCACCGGCTTGCCCTCGATGCGCGCAAGCGCCGTGACGATACCCGCGCCGAAGCCGGCGCGCAGTTCGAGCAGAGAGCCCGTGTCGGCCACGCCGCGCATCGCGGCGCGCACGTCGTACACGCGAAGCCGGTTCTCGGGCACCACGTGGCGCAGCATGCGCGGATCGGCGCAATGCCAGTCGGCAACGGGGCCTTGGAAGTACGAGAGGTATTGCTTCGCCGCAGCCACCGCCGCAGCTTCGTCTTCGACCAGGATGTCGATCACGCCATTGCGCGACTGCACGCTGCTCGGCCCGATCTGCTCCGGCGCAAAGGTGCCGAGCCCGCCGCCCTCGATCATCGCGGGCCCGCTCATGCCGATGTTGCTGCCCTTGGTGGCGATGATCACGTCGGCGCAGCCCAGCAGCGCCGCATTGCCCGCGAAGCAGCGGCCATGCACGATGCCCACGACCGGGACCTTGCCCGACAGCGCGGCAAACTGGCTGAAGGTATGGTTGTTGAGACCCGCGACGATGGGCATGTCGGTGTCGCCCGGCCGACCGCCGCCGCCTTCGGCAAACAGCACCACCGGCAGCTTGAGCTGGTGCGCCACCGCCAGCAGCCGGTCGGTCTTGTGGTGGTTGCGCATGCCCTGCGTGCCAGCCAGCACCGTGTAGTCGTAGGCCAGCACGGCGCAGCGCGACACCTCGGGGCCGAACTGCTTCGCGTTGATGCTGCCCAGGCCGGTGACCATGCCGTCGGCTGGCGTGTTTGCGATCAGGTCTTCGAGCGTGCGGCGCCTCGTTTGAGCGGCAACTGCCAGTGCGCCGTACTCGATGAAATTACCTGAGTCCGATGCGGTGTCGCACAGGTCGGCGATGTTTTCTCGCGCGGTGCGACCGCCCTGCGCGTGCCGCTTGGCGACGGCTGCGCCGCGATTGGCATCGAGCGTGAAGGCGTGGCGGTCGATCACCTTCTGCAGGTCGGGGCGGACAGTGTCGAGGTTGTGCTCGGCGCGCGCCTCGGCTTCGACCGCTTGCGCGTCGACCGGCTCCAGCCGCACCAGCGATTGGCCCTCGACGAGGTAGTCGCCCGGTTCGGCCAGCAGCGCCACCACCCTTCCTGCGGTGGGCGCCTGCAGCAGGTGCTCCATCTTCATGGCCTCGAGCACGCCAAGCTGCGCACCGGCCGGCAGCACGTCGCCCACGGACACTTCGAACTGCACCAGCCTTGCAGGCATCGGCGCCTTGACCGTCAGGCCGTCGGTTTCTTCCAGAGCGCTCAGCGCCTGTGCGCTTGCATCGAAAACGGGTGCGATCTTTTTTGGTCGCTTGATTTCCAACGCGGCCGCCGAGGCCAGCAGATCGCCCAGATGCGCCTCCACGAAGCGCGTGTGCACCGCCTGGCTCGCGAACTCGGGCCGCGCCGCAATGGCACGCAGCAGCGCAAGATTGGTGGCGATGCCGTCGATGTGGCATTCGTCCAGCGCGCGCAGCGAGCGGCGCAGCGCATCGGCGAAGTTGGTCGAGGGCGAATGCACGATCAGCTTGGCCAGCAAGGTGTCGTAGTGCGGCGATGGGGCGAGCCCCGCGTAGCCGTGCGTATCGATGCGTACGCCCGGCCCCGTCGGCAGATCGAAGCGCGCGAGCGCACCACCGGAAGGCCGCGCATCGCCATCTGCATCGAGCGTCTCGGCATTGATTCGCCATTGCACAGCGAAGCCGCGCTGCGGTGCGGTGCGGTCCACGTCGACGCCGAGCGCGCCAAGCGTCTTGCCGGCGGCCACCGCGATCTGCAACTGCACCAGGTCGAGCCCGGTCACGGCTTCGGTCACCGTGTGCTCGACCTGTAGCCGCGGGTTGGCCTCGATGAAGACGAAGGGAAGCGTGGGCGACTCGGCATCGACCAGGAACTCGAAAGTACCCAGGCCGCGATAGCCCACGGCCTTGGCCATGCGGAGCGCCGCCTGCGTAACCTGCGCACGCAATGCATCGGGCAGCGAAGGACTGGGCGCAATTTCCACCAGCTTCTGGAAGCGCCGCTGCAAGGTGCACTCGCGCTCGCCGAGGCTGGCCACGGCCTGCCCATCGCCCAGCACCTGCACCTCGATATGGCGCGCGTTGCGCATCAGGCGCTCGACATACACGCTCTCGACGCCGAAGGCAGCCTTGGCTTCGGACATGCAGCGCGCGTGAGCTTCGGGCAACTCGCCCGCATGGAGCACCGCGCGCATGCCGCGCCCGCCGCCGCCGCCGATCGCCTTGATCATCACGCCCGCACCCTGCGCATGCTGCTCGGCAAAAAACGCCTGTGCCTCTGCGAGCGTCACCGCGCCCGCGCTGCCGGGCATCACCGGCACGTCGCACCGCGTGGCGAGCGCACGTGCGCGCGCCTTGTCGCCGAACAACGCCAACTGCTCAGCGGTCGGGCCGATGAAGACCAGGCCGGCTTCGACGCAAGCCTGTGCGAAGTCGGCGCGCTCGCTCAGGAAGCCGTAGCCGGGATGTACCGCGTCGCAGCCTTGCGCGCTCGCAATGCCGATCAAGGCCGCAATGTGGAGATAGGCAGACGGCCCAGTCGCATCGAGTGCCACCGCCGTATCGGCCAGCTGCACATGTAGCGCAGATGCATCATCGCGCGCATGCACCGCCACGCTCGCAATGCCCAGGTCGCGCAGCGCGCGCACCAGCCGCACGGCAATCTCGCCGCGGTTGGCAATCAGGATCTTGGAGAACAAGAGAGGCCTTTCAGGTCTTGTCTTTCAGCAGCCGGCGCAGCACCTTGCCGGCACCGGTGGTCGGCAACGCATCGATGAAGCTCACGGCTCGCGGCGCTTTGTAGCTCGCCATGTTGTCGCGCGACCAGGCGATGAGCGCCTCGGCGTCGAGCGTGGCGCCGGGCTTGCGCACGATGAAGGCCTTGACCACCTCGCCCTTCTCGGGGTCGGGCTGCGCGATGACGGCCGCCTGCGCCACGGCGGGATGCTTGATGAGAATGGTCTCGACCTGTTCCGGAAACACGCTGTAGCCCGAGACCTTGATCATCTCCTTGATGCGGCCCATGAAGGTGAGGTAGCCGTCCGCGTCGAGCTTGCCAATGTCGCCGGTGTGCACCCAGCCATTGCGCAGCGTGGCGGCCGTGGCCTCGGGCTTGTTCCAGTAGCCTTTGAAGCAGCCGGGGCTGGTCAGCACGATCTCGCCAACCTCGCCGGTGGGCAGGTCGGCTTGCGTCTCGGTGTCGACGATGCGGATGGTCACGCCCGGCACCGCAATGCCCTGCGTGCCCCAGCGCGGCGAATGATGCGGCGTGTAGGTGTCGCAGGTGTGGGTTTCGCTGAGCCCGTACGCGGCTTCGAACGACGTGCAGTTGGGCGCATGCGAGCGCCACTGCGCGGCCAGCGCTTCGGTGAAGGTGATGCCGAAGCTCGTGACCGGATTGCGCCGAAGGCTCGAGAGATCGAAGCTCGCGATGTCTGGCACCTGCATGCAGGCCACGTTCATCGGCGCGATGCTGTACCACCAGTTCACCTTGTACTGGGCAATGGCCTGCAGCACGGCGCGCGCATCGAAGCGATGCAGCAGCACCGACGTTGCGCCGCTGAGCACGGGCACGTTCACACCCATCAGCATGCCGGCGATGTGATAGAGCGGTGGAATCGACAGCAGCACGTCGCTGCTTGCCACGCTGTTGCAGTCGGACGCCGCGCGTGTCTTGAAGAGTGCGTTGCCATAGCTCAGCATGGCGCCCTTCGGAAGCCCCGTGGTGCCCGAGGTGTAGGTCATGAGCGCCACGTCGTCGAGATCGATGGCCACGGGTTGCGGCACGGCGCCGCTTTGCATCACGGCCAGGAAGTCTTCGCAGTCCGCAGGCACGCTGCGCGTGGCGTCGCGCTCGGCCGCCAGTTCAGCGGGCAGGTCGAGCGTGGGCTGCTCGGGCAGCAGGTCGGCGTAGTGCACCACGAACACGTGCGCGAGTGCGCTCTCCGGCTGCACCTTTCGCACCACCGGCAATAGCGGCGCGGCGGCAACGATCGCTCGCGCACCGAGGTCGTTCACCTGGTAGGCCAGTTCGTGCTCCTTGTTGAGCGGACTGCACGGGCAGACGATCGCGCCGATCTTCTGGATGCCGTAATGCGCGACCAGGTACTGCGGGCAGTTGTTGAGAAACAGCACCACCGGCTCGCCCTTCTTCACGCCAATGGCCTGCAGCCTGGCCGCGAAGGCGTCGCTCGCGCGGTCGAGCTGCGACCACGTCATGGCATGGCCGTACCAGATGCAGGCGGCGGTGTCGGCGCGCTCTCGCGCATGGGCGCGCAGGTACTCGTGCAGGGGCTGTTGCGGGCGGTCGGGCAATGTCTCCATGGCGTCACTTTCTCAGGGTTATCGATAGCCGCCCGTGCGGGGCGGACGCTTGCCAACGAGCGCATGGTGCACCAACAATCCTACCCATGGGTATAACTTCGGCGACACGGCAAAAACCCTCTGGCAAGGGCACCGCGCAGGCGCACCAGCCCCAGGGCACGGGCCGCCAGCGCGCGGCCACGCAGGGCACCGACCTGCAGCGCGAGCGCATCCTGCAGGCCGCCGCTCAGCTCTTTGCCGCGCAGGGCTACGCCAACACGACCATGGCGCAGATCGTTCGCGCGCTGGGCGTGACCAAGCCCTTCGTGTACTACTACTTTCGGGACAAGCAGGAGATCTTCGAAACGCTTTCCTGGCGCCCAACGGTCGATTGCTTCACCGCGCTCGACTTCGCGGCGGGCGATCCGCGCCGCGCGAGCGAGAAGGTGCTCGAAGGCATCGAGCGGCTGATACGCGCCACCATCGCGCACCACCCCTGCGCCTTCTTTGCGTACCGCGAACCGCAGGTTTACCGGCCCGAATACGTCACCGCGCAGAAGAAGCTCGCGCACCACTTCTACGACCTGCTCTGCCCGCTGCTCGAAGAAGCGCGCCGCGATGGCGACCTGGATTTCACCGAGACAAAGATCACCGCGCTGGCCGCCTGCAGCCTGCCGGGTTTTCTGTACAGCTGGTACCGGCCCGACGGCCGCCTCTCGCCCGAGGAAGTGGTGATCGAACTCACCAAGCTGGCGAGCCGCGTGATCGGCTTGCGCAGCGCCAAAGAACCGCGTTGAAGCGAAAGGCGCGTCGCGCGCCCTCCGCGGAAGTTTTTCCAACGACACCGGAGACAGACGGACATGCCCAAGTTCACTCGCGCGCCATTGGCGCCCATCGCCCTCGCCTCACTGCTGGCCCTTTCGGGTGCAGCACAGGCCCAGCAGCCAACCTACAAGATCGCCTATATCGACCCGTTGTCAGGCCCGTTCGCGAACGTGGGCGAACTGATGCTCATGCACGTGCAATACGCCATCGAGGAGATCAACGCCAAGGGCGGCGTGCTCGGCGGCACCAAGCTGCAGCTGCTGCAGTTCGACAGCAAGCTCTCGGCGCAGGAAAGCCAGAGCGCGCTGCAGGCGGCCATCGACCAGGGCGCCAAGGCCATCGTCACGGGTGGGTCGGGTTCCTCGGTGGTCACCGCGCTCGTGCAGTCGGTGGCACGCTGGAACCAGCGCAATCCGGGCAAGGAACTGATCGTGCTGAACCATTCGTCGATCGACCCCGAGATGACGGGCAAGACCTGCAGCTTCTGGCACTTCCAGACCGAGGCCAACACAGCGATGAAGATGAAGGCGCTGGCCAACTACATCAAGAAGACGCCCGACGTGAAGAAGGTCTACCTGCTGAACCAGGACTATGCCCACGGCAAGCAATGGGCGAGCTACGGACGCCAGCTCGTGGGCCTCGCGCGGCCCGACGTGCAGTTCGTCGGCGAAACGCTGCACCTCATCGGCCGCGTGAAAGACTTCTCGCCTTACATCGCGAACATCAAGCAAAGCGGGGCCGACTCGGTCATTACCGGCAACTGGGGACAGGACATGACCCTGCTGCTCAAGGCCGCGGGCGATGCAGGCTACAACCTGCGCTACTTCAATCACAGCGCGGGCTCGGTGCCCGGCACGGTGCTGGCGGTGTCGCAGGCCAAGCTGGGGCAGCTGACCTGGGTTGCCGAATGGCATCCAGGCCAGGCCAACACGCCGCGGGTCGATGCGCTCGCCAAGGCCTACAAGGCCAAGACTGGCAAGGATTTCCTGTCGCCGCGCATCGACTTCACGCCGCGTCTGCTGGCCGCCGCCATCAACAAGGCCGGCAGCACCGACACGGTGAAGGTGGCCACCGCACTTGAAGACATGACCTTCGATTCGGTGGTGGGCCCCATCCGCATGCGCGCCGAGGACCACCAGCTGCTGTTGCCGCAGGTGGTCAACACGATCGCGCCGGTCGATGGCAAGAGTGTCAAGTCGGGTTGGGAAGGCACCAACTATGGCTTCCGCACCGACGCGGTCTATACCGGGAACGAGCTGGCCCAGGGCACCGACTGCAAGATGGTCCGCCCCGGCGGCTGAAGCCCGATGCATGGGGCCTCCTAAGGGAAACCCCGTCCTGCCGCGCACCCGTGCGGTCGAGATACTCCGGATGTCACACCCCGGATCTCCGAAGCGGGTCCATACCAAAGGCGCAAGAACCCATGGCAGGCAAGAACTCGCTCCATCCGATACCGCATCCTGCAAAGAAGCCGTTCGTCGGCAACCTGCTGTCGATCGGATCGGACTCCCCCGTGCTGGACATGTGGAGGATCGCGCAGGAACTCGGCGGCATCTACTGGCTCGACATGCCGGGCATGCCGGTGATCGTGGTCTCATCGCCCGCGCTGATCGACGAGCTCTGCGAAGAGGCGCGCTTCGACAAGAGCACGCGCGGCGCGCTGCGCCGGTTGCGGGCCGCATCGCACGGGCTCTTCACCTCCGATACGCACGAGGAAACCTGGTCCAAGCCGCACAACATCCTCCTGGCCAACTTCAGCCAGCGCGCCATGCAGGCTTACCACCCTATGATGCTGGACATCGCGGACCAGCTGGTCACCAAGTGGGAGCGCCTGAACTTCGATGAAGAAGTGGACGTGGTGCGCGACATGACGGCGCTCACGCTCGACACCATCGGGTTGTGCGGCTTCGGCTACCGCTTCAATTCGTTCTACCGCGAGGGCTTTCATCCCTTCGTCGATGCGATGGTGCGCACGCTCGAAACGGTGCAGAACCGCCGCGGCCTGCCGCTGGAGGAGCTGATGCTCAAGAAGGAGCTCGCCCAGCAGCGAAAAGACATCCGCTTCATGCACAAGATGGTGGAAGACATCATCGAAGAGCGCCGCGCGAGCGGTGCCGACATCGCGACCAAGCCCGACCTGCTGAGCTACATGATCGCGGGCGTCGACAAGAAGAGCGGCGAGAAGCTCACCGACAAGATGATCCGCGACGAGTGCATCGAATTCCTCATCGCGGGGCACGAGACCACGAGCGGCCTGCTCTCGTTCGCGATCTACTTTTTGCTGAAGAACCCCGAAGCGTTGGCCAAGGCGCAGGCTGAGGTCGACAGCGTGTTCGGGCCCGACACCTCGCAAAAACCGACGTATGCGCAGGTCAACCGCCTGCAGTACGTGATGCAGGTACTGAAGGAGGCACTGCGCCTCTACCCGACCGCGCCTGCGATCTCGATGCGCGCGAAGGAAGACACGACCATCGGCGGACAGTACACGATCAAGAAGAACAACATGATCATCATGCATGCGCTGGCGCTGCATCGTGACAAAGGCATCTGGGGTGAGAACGCCGACCAGTTCGACCCCGACCACTTCAGCCGCGAAGCCGAGCGCGAGCGTCCGGCCAATGCCTTCAAGCCCTTCGGCAATGGGCAGCGTGCCTGCATCGGGCGCCAGTTTGCCTTGCAGGAAGCGGTACTCACGCTGGGCATGATCCTGCAGCGCTTCACGTTGATCGATCACACGGACTACAAGCTCAAGATCAAGGAAGCGCTGACGATCAAGCCGGAGAACTTCAAGATCAAGGCGCTGCTGCGCGATCCGGCCACGCGGCCACGCGGCAACGGCGAAGCGGCCGCCGCGATTGCAACGCCGGCACAGCCCGCCGCACGCAAGCCGCAGGCTCAACGGCACGGCACGTCGCTGCTGGTGCTGCAGGGTTCCAACCTCGGAACGGCCGAAGACCTGGCGCGCCAGCTGGCCGAGGCCGGCGAATTGCGCGGCTTCTCGACCCAGGTGGCCTCGCTCGACGACTACGCCGAGCGGATGCCCGCCAGCGGCGCGGTGGCCATCGTCTGTGCCTCGTACAACGGCGTGGCGCCCGACAACGCCGCCGAGTTCCATCGCTGGCTCGACAAGGCCGATGATTCGCTCAACGGCGTGCGCTTCAGCGTCTTCGGCTGCGGCAATACCGACTGGGCCGCCACCTACCAGGCGGTGCCGCGCCGCATCGACGAGCGGCTCGAAGCGCTCGGCGCCACGCGCGTGCATCCGCGCGGCGAAGGCGACGCGCGCGAAGACATGGATGGCGCCTTCCAGGACTGGAGCGATGCGCTCTGGCCGCAGCTGGTGAAAGCCTTCGGCATTCAATCCGGCGCCGACACGCCCGCCGAGGCCGAGCCGCTCTACACACTCGAGGAACTGCCCCCGCCGCAGAAGAACGCCCTCGTCGATGCGCTGGGCGCCGTGGCACTGCGCGTGATCGAGAACCGCGAGTTGCAGAATCCCGGCAGCGACACCGAGAGCGGCCGCTCCACGCGACACGTCGAGCTGATGCTGCCCGAGGGCGTGAACTACGTGCCCGGCGATCACCTGAGCGTGGTGCCGCGCAACAGCCCGGCCCAGGTGGAGCGCGCGATGGCGCGCTTCGGATTCGACCGTTCCGCGCATGTGCGGCTGCAGGCCGCTCCAGGACGCAAGACCGCGCTGCCGGTCGACCAGGTGATTGCGGTCGATCGCCTGCTCGGCGACTACGTCGAGTTGCAGGACGTAGCCACGCGCAAGCAAATCGCCACGCTGGCGGCGCACACCGAGTGCCCGTTCACCAAGCCCAAGCTCGCTGCACTATCGGGCAGCGACGACGCCTCTCAGGCCACCTACAAATCCGAGGTGCTGCACAAACGCAAGTCGCTGCTCGACCTGCTCGAGGAGCACCGCGCCTGCCAGGTGCCTTTCGCGGTGTTCCTCGAAATGCTGTCGCCGCTCTCCCCGCGCTACTACTCGATCGCGTCCTCACCGACGATGACGCCGGGGCGCTGCAGCGTCACGGTGGGCGTGGTGAGCGCACCCGCGCTTTCGGGCAACGGCACCTTCGAAGGCGTGTGCTCCAACTACCTCGCGCGCGCCGAAGCGGGCGACACGGTGCACGGCGTGATTCGCGAAACCACGGCTGAGGGGTTCCGCCTGCCTGAAGACCCGCAGCGCCCGCTCGTCATGGTCGGGCCCGGTACCGGGCTGGCGCCGTTCCGCGGCTTCATCCAGGAGCGCGCGGCGCAGGTCGAGCGCGGCGAAGCGCTGGGCGACGCAATGCTCTTCTTCGGCTGCCGGCACCCCGAGCAGGATTTCATCTATGCCGAGGAACTCAAGGCCTGGTCGCACCGCGGGCTCATGACGCTGCACACCGCGTTCTCGCGCGCTGGCGAACGCAAGGTCTACGTGCAGGACTTGATTCGCGAACAGGGCGCAGCCGTATGGAAGCTGCTGGAGGCCGGCGCGGTGATCTACGTGTGCGGCGACGGTTCGCGCATGGAGCCCGATGTGCGGCGCACGCTCGCAGACCTTGCGCGGGAGCACGGCCACGACAGCAATGCCTGGATGGACAAGATGATTGCCGACCAGCGCTACGTGCTCGACGTCTGGGCGGGGGCATAGCCCCGCTACAACGAACTCAGGCCTTGCGTTCCGGATCGGGATAGACCAGCGGCCCGAGCAGGCCGCGGTTGAACGGCTTCCACTCGCCCTCCGGCTGCGCAAGGCGATCGGCCAATGCATAGAGCACCGCGGGATGCGCACCCAGCCCCATGTGGCTCGCCACCACCTCGATGTTTTCTGCCTGCGGGCCCGGCTTCTCGATGCTGCAGCGCCACGCGACGACGCCGTCGGTGCGGCTGAAGATCGAGGTCGTGGGCACCGGGGGCGTCGGCTGCACGAACTTCATGCGGCGCGGGTCGTGCGAGCTCTGCCCGCTCACGCCCTCGTACACGCGCCATGCATTGGTGGCGCGCGGGCTGCCGGAGAACGGGCTGCCGAGGGTGATGACGTTGCGCACCAGGTCCGGTTGTGCCGACGCCAGGAGGCGCGCATAGACGCCGCCCAGGCTCCAGCCGATGACGCTGACTTTTTGTCCGCTTTCCTCGTGCAGAGACTTGAGCAGCGCGACCATGCCGTCTTCCACGCCCTGGCGCGGGCCGAAGTTGCGGCCCAGGCCCCAGCCGCGCGCGTCGTAGCCGCGGCTGCACAGGTAGCGGCGCAGCACCAGCGTGGAGCCGTCGCCCGCCACGAGGCCGGGCAGCACGAGCACCGGGTGCCCGTCGCCGCGCGGCGTGAGCTGCAGCAGCGGCCACATGGCGATGCCGGCGCCCGTTTCCCAGAGGGCGCGCGCTTCGGCCAGCAGCAAGAGGCCCGATGGCGGCGCGATGGGTTCTCGGGTTGCGGTGGTCATGAGGGCAGCTTTCCTTTGCGGTCTTTGTTCTATGGAGCGAGCATGGCGAACCAAAGTTTCACTGGCTCGTCGGACAACTGCGATGTTTATCCGAGGTATTTGCCCCGCAGGTAATCAAGGTAAGCCCTCGATTCGCTCGAAACATACGGGGAAATCAAGGTGAGCGTGTAAAAAGCCGCCAATCCGGGGTCGGCCTGCGCCAGCGCGTCGCGCCCCGGCACCAGGCGTTCGAACGACAGCCAGCAGGTGGTGGTGAAGACCATCTGCAGCGCAAGGATGCGCGCCTGCTCGGCGCTGGTCTCGATGACACCCGAGGCCACCAGCCCTTCGCAGAGTGCCTGCGCCGCCAGCAGGTTCTGCGCGGTGAGTGCCTGCGCGCGCTGGCCGAGCGCGGGGTATTCGCCGGCCAGGAAGGCCATGTCGCGATAGATGAACCGGTACTGGTCGATGGCTTCGAAGCGCAGGTGCAGCGCCAGCCAGAGGTCGTCGATGGCGGTGATCGCGCCGGAAGAACCGTCGAGCACCTCGAGCCGCTGCTCGAAACGCCGGAACAGCCACTCGACGATCAGCTGCTTGGCCTTGAAGTGATAGTGCAGGTTGCCCGGACTCATGCCGAGCTCGGCCGCGATCTTGTGCGTGGACACCGCCGCGAGGCCTTCCGCGTTGAACAGCGCAAGGCTCGCCTGCAGGATGCGATCGCGCGTGGTGTTGGAACTGGCCACAACCGGCTGCTGCGTGCGTCGGTGCTTCGCTGGGCCGAGGCTCAGCGCTTGCCGCTGCCGCGCGGGCCGGCGTTCTTGGGCTCGAGTTGGGCAAGGCGTTCGTGCAGCCGGGCCACTTCTTCGCGCAGGGCTTGCACCTCTTCGGCGCTGGGCATGCCCAGCCGCTGAAGGGCGGTGGCAACGCGCTGGTCGAAGACGTCTTCGAATTTGCGCAGACCAAAACTGTCGAGGCTCGGAAAGCCGCGCGGAACGGCCGCCTTGGCCGCCTTGGCCGCAGCGGCCGCGTCGGGCTTGCCCTGGCCGATGCCCAGCAGCCCCTCGATCACGTTGGCCTGGCGTTTGGCAACGTCGTCGCGCACGTTGCCGAGTACCTTGAGGCCTGCGCGCAGCAGGCCTTCACCGACGGCCTTGGGGCTCGGCGGTGCATTGGGTGTGACAGCAGCAGTTTTTTTCTTTGCCGCCGCAACCGTCTTTTTGGCTGCGGGGGCCTTCCTGGCCGTGGGAGCTTTCTTCGCAGGCGCCGCCGCCTTCTTCTTTTTCAGGCTTGCGGTAGCGTCGGGGCGGGTCGCCATGCGTTCTTGCTCCAGGATCAGGCTGCCTTGCGGGCGGTGGTGCGGCGAACCGGCTTCTTGGCCGCGGCGGCCTTGGCCTTCACGGTACGCACGGTCTTGGCTTCTTCGGTGCCGCTCACGCGCACTTCGATCTGCTTGGCGCCGGCGGCAACCTTGTCGGCGATCTGCACCGACACGTTGGCGATCGGCTGGTTCAGCGCGTTCAGGGTCTTGACCACCGAGGTGACGATGGGCGATTCGACACCCGCCACGCGGCCGGCCACGGCTTCGATGCCGCTGGTCGTGCCCGCGGCCACGCGGTCCATCACCGAAACGATGCGGCCGGTGTCGATGTCCAGGCGGTTGGCCAGGAAGCCGTTGATCTTTTCTTGCGCGCCGATCAGGTTGGCCTTGATCTGTTCGCTCACCAGCGGAATCTGGCGGCTGCCGAGGAATTCGCTGTAGCGCGAAGAAGCGCCGCCGAGCAGGCGATGCACGCCGGCGCGGTAGGCACCCACCAGGGTCTTGCCGGCGTCGTTGTACTGGCCGATGACGTGGACGGCTGCGGAAGAGAAAGAAGCTTGCGTGGTCATGTGGATTTCCTGGAAGTTGATTGATCGGTCGCGGGATTCGCGATGAAGTGATCTTCTTCCAGAGTGCCTAGGCCTGAAAAGCTAGAACCGTCGGAAAACTAGTCCAACTGCCCCAATTTTCTGGCTGCGGCCTGCCGATCATGCCGCAGCAGCCGCCCTGGCGCGCTTGGCCGGCGCGGCGGGCTTGCGCGGCGGCGCCTTGCCGGCCGCCGCCTTGACAGGCGCTTTTCTGGCGGCTGTCTTGGCGACCGGCGCCTTGGCCGCGGGGGCTTTTGCTGCGGGCGCCTTCTTGGCTGCGGCCTTTTTCACGGCAGGCTCCGCCGTGGGCTTGGCGGCCGGCTTGGCCGCCGCCTTCGCGACGGGAGCCGGCTCGGGAGCCGCCGCCTTCGGGGCCTCGGCGGGATGCGTCTGCGTGAGGCTCATCAACAGCTGGTGCTCAGCCAGCAGGTAGTCGCCGATCTCGGTGATGTCGGGCACGGCGCGGCGGCAGGCGATGAGGCCGTAGTCCATGCGTCCGTTGTAGCTCTGCACCGTGACGTTGAGCGCCATGCCGTGGCCTGCGATAGACACCGGGTAGTAGCTGGTGACGAGCGCACCCGCAAAGTACATCGGGAAGGGCGCGCCGGCTACATTGGAAATGGCCACGTTGGCCCCCGGCGGCAGCAGGTTCACGAGCCCCGATCGCCCGACCATCGAGGCGATGCCCGACACCAGCCAGGGCGCGGCAAAGGTGGGAAAGTCGTCCAGGATCACCGCCTTGAAGCGGTTCATGGTCGACTTCGAGCTGGTCGACGAGGCGTTGATGGCCTTGAGCCGCTGCACCGGGTCAGTGATGTCGGTGGCCAGGCTCACGAGGATCATGCTGGCCTGGTTGTTGGCCGTCTCGTCGCCCGCTTCGCGCAGGCTCACGGGCACGCCGGCCACCAGGGGCTTGGCGGGCAGCTCGTTGTTGTCCGCCAGGTAGTGGCGCAGCGCGCCGGCCACCGTGGCCATGACCACGTCGTTGAGCGACACGCCGAAGTGCTTGGCAATGTGCTTGGTCTCGGCCAGCGAAATGGTGCGACCCGCAAAGGTGCGCTGGTTGGTGATCGACACGTTGAGCGAGGTGCGCGGCGCAAAGAGGTTGAACTTCTTGGGCGCTGTGGCTGCGTTCTTTTCGGCCGCCTTCTCGTCGGGCTTGGCGAGTCCGCCCAGCGCACGTGCGATGGCCGGCGCCATCTTGAAGAGCTTGACGTACTGCTGCGCGGTGTTGCGCAGCGCCGCGGTCGCGAGCTCGGCCATGCCCAGCTGGTAGCCGCTGCTGCGCGGGCGTGCGCGCGGCGGCTTCACCACGCGGCCCGTGGCCTCGAGGTCGAAGATGGCCTTGCCGAGCGCCACGCCGGCCTGCCCGTCGATGCCCGCATGGTGCACCTTGGTGTAGAGCGCCACCTGCCCGCTCTTGAGGCCGTCGATGATGAAGAACTCCCACATCGGGCGGCTGCGGTCGATCAGCGTGGAATGCAGCCGCGCCACGTACTGCTGCAGCTGCCGGTTGGTGCCGGGCTTGGGCAGCGTGATGTGGCGCACGTGGTAGTCCAGGTCGATGTCGTCGTCTTCCACCCACACCGGGTTGGTCAAATCGAAGGGCATCAGCGCGAGCTTGCGCGTGAACACGTCGGCCAGGTGGATGCGGCTGGCCATGAACTGCTTGGCGTCCTCGTAGAAGTCGCCCTTGTAGCCCTTTGGCAGGTCGAGCACGTTGAGCGAGCCCACGTGCATCGGCATCTCGGGGGTCTCCAGGTGCAGGAAGGTGGCATCAAGACCGCTCAGGTGTTTCATGTGTCATGTCTCCTTGTGTGCGCAGGCGCCGTCCGGCAGGATACCCGTGCACAGCCCTGCGAATCGGGGCTAAAGCAGCGAACACGGGTTTGTCCCGAGAGCCGCGCGCGGGGCGCTATTAATTCAATAGCTCGCCGCGGCACGCCCTCCTTCACGCCGGATTCGTACACTGGGCCCATGACATCCATCGCTTCCACGCAGACCGACGAGTTCCTGTGGCTCGAAGACATCGACGGCGCCGAACAGCTCGACTGGGCCCGTCAGAACAACGCGAAGACCGTGCAGCGCTATGCGCAATCGCCCGCCTTCAAGCGCATGGAGCAAGGCATTCTCGAAGTGCTCGACTCCGATGCGCGCATTCCGATGGTGCGCAAGATCGGCCCGCTCTTCTACAACTTCTGGCGCGACAAGAAGAACCCCAAGGGCCTGTGGCGCCGCACCACACTGGCCGAATACCGCAAGCCGCAGCCCGACTGGGAAACGGTGATCGATCTCGATGCGCTGGCCGAGGCCGACAAGGAAAACTGGGTTTGGCACGGCGCAGAGGGCCTGCAGCCCGAGTACAAGCGCTGCCTGGTTTCGCTCTCGCGCGGCGGGGCCGATGCCGACGTGGTGCGCGAGTTCGACCTCGAGCTCAAGCAGTTCGTCTCCGGCGGCTTCACGCTGCCCGAGGCCAAGAACAGCGTGGCCTGGAAAGACATCGATCACCTCTACGTGGCCACCGACTTCGGCCCCGGCTCGATGACCAGCTCCAGCTATCCGCGCATCGTGAAGGAATGGAAGCGCGGCACGCCGCTGGAGAGCGCGGCAACGGTGTACGAAGGCGGCATGGACGACATGACGGTCAGTGCGTGGCGCGACAACACGCCGGGCTTCGAGCGCGACTTCGTCTCGCGCCAGATGGACTTCTACGACAGCGAGACCTGGCTGCGCGGCAGCGACGGCCGGCTCGCGAAGATCGACGTGCCCGACGATGCCAACGCCGACATCACGCGCGAGTGGATGCTGGTCGAGCCGCGCAGCCCCTGGACTGTGGGCGGCACCACCTACAAGCCAGGCTCGCTGCTGGCCACCAGGTTCGACGACTATATGGCCGGCAAACGCGAGATCACGGTGCTGTTCGAGCCCGACGACACCACCGCGCTGGACGACCATTCGTGGACCCGCAACCACCTGATTCTCAACGTGATGCACGACGTGGTGAACAAGCTCGAAGTGCTCACCCCGCAAGCCGGTGAATGGAAGCGCGAAAGCTTGGGCGGCGCGCCCGAGCTCTCGACTATTGCGGCCGGCGGCATCGATGAAGATGAAAACGACGACTATTTTCTGACCGTGAGCGGCTTCCTTCAGCCGACCACGCTCTACATCGGCACCATCGGCAAGGGCGAGCCCGAGCCGCTTAAAGACAGCCCCGCTTTCTTCGATGCCTCGCACCATCGCGTGAGCCAGCATTTCGCCACCTCGAAGGACGGCACGCGCGTGCCCTATTTCGAGATCGCCCCGAAGAACCTGCAGGCCGACGGCCGCAACCCGACGCTGCAGTACGCCTACGGCGGCTTCGAGATCTCGCTGCAGCCGAGCTACAGCGGCAGCATCGGCCGTGCATGGCTCGACCAGGGCGGCGTCTACGTGGTGGCCAATATTCGCGGCGGCGGCGAGTACGGGCCACGCTGGCACCAGGCCGCGCTGCAAGAGAACCGGCTGCGCACCTGCGAAGACTTTGCCGCTGTTTCCGAGCACCTGATCGCGCGCAACATCACCTCGCCGGAGCACCTGGGCGCCATGGGCGGCAGCAACGGCGGCCTGCTGATGGGCAATATGCTCACGCTCTATCCCAAGCTCTATGGGGCCATCGTGAGCGAGGTGGCGCTGCTCGACATGAAGCGCTACACCCAGCTTTCGGCCGGCGCCTCGTGGATCGCCGAATACGGCGACCCGGAAGATCCGGAGGAATGGGCGTGGATCCAGGCGTTCTCGCCGTACGAGAACGCCAGGCCGGAGCAGCCCTACCCGCCGGCGCTGTTCACCACGTCGACGCGCGACGACCGCGTGGGCCCGGTGCATGCGCGCAAGATGTACGCGAAACTGGCCGCCATGGGCTACGACGCCAGCTTCTACGAGAACATGGAAGGCGGCCACAGCGCGGCGTCGGACAACAAGGAATCGGCCTTCATGGACGCCCTGGGCTACGCCTATTTGTGGAAGCACATCGGACGCACATCGACATGACCAACGGCAACGGCACCACCCTCGAACTGATCGGCGCGCCCACCGACATCGGCGCCAGCGTGCGCGGTGCCGGCATGGGCCCCGATGCGTTGCGCGTGGCGGGGCTTCCGGAGGCGCTCGCACGGCAGGGCTTCACGGTACTCGACCGCGGCAATCTCGCCGGGCCGGCCACCCCGTGGACGGCGCCCACCAATGGCCTGCGCCATCTCGACGAGGTGATCGCGTGGAACCGCTCCGTCTATGCGGCGGTGGACACCGCCCTGGGCACCGGCCACGTGCCGCTCATGTTGGGCGGCGACCATTGCCTTGCCATCGGTTCGATCAGCGCCGTGGCCTGGCATGCGCGCAAGCGCCGCAAGAAGCTGCGCGTGGTGTGGCTCGATGCGCACTCCGACGTCAACACCGAGACCACCAGCCCCAGCGGCAACCTGCACGGCATGCCCGTGTCTTGCCTGCTGGGCCATGGGCCCGCGGTGCTCACTGGCTGGAGCGGCGAGCGCGCGGCGCTCGAGCACGACGCCATCCGCTTCATCGGCATCCGCAGCGTCGATGCGGAAGAAAAAGAAGCCATTCGCACCCTTGGCCTGCACGTGTTCGACATGCGCCACATCGACGAGCACGGCATGCGCACCACCATGACCGAGGCGCTGCAGGACGTGGGCGAAGACACCCACCTGCACGTGAGCTTCGACCTGGACTGCCTCGACCCGAACATCGCGCCGGGCGTGGGCACCGGCGTGCGCGGCGGCCCGACCTACCGCGAGATGCAGCTGTGCATGGAAATGATCGCCGACACCGGCCGGCTCGGCTCGGTCGACGTGGTGGAGCTCAACCCTGCGCTCGACGTGCGCAACCAGACCGCCGAGGTGGCGGTGGAGCTGATCGAGAGCCTGTTCGGAAAGTCAACGCTGGTGCGCTGAACGCGTCAGGCCGGTCTCAACCCGGGTTCGGTACCGGCTTCACCGGAAAAGGCGTGGCCGGCGCCGGGGGTGCCAGCGGCGCCAATGGCCGCGGAGCTTCGGGCGCGACGCTGGGGGTTGCCGGCTCTTCGCCGCCCTGGCCTTCCAGGAAGCGGTCGAGCAGCGCAAAGAAGCGGTCGTAGAAGAGTTCGTCGGTGAGCGTCTCGCTGGCCACCTTGACCATGGCGTCGTCGCTGCCGGCAAAAGGCAGCGAGAGCGAGCCGAAGGCGCCGACGCCGACGCTGGCCGAGTTGTTGACCTTCTTGATGCCATAGCGGTCTTGCAGCGCGGTCGCAAAGGCCACGGTGCTTCGCTTGCCGGCCTTGCCGCCTTCGCGCGCGCACACCACGCGGAACTCGACCTCCACGTGCACCTCGAAGGCCGGCTGGAAACTCTTGCGACCCGTCACCAGGTCGGGATTGGCCGCGTTGATCATGTAGCCTTGGCTCAGCAGGGCGCGGCGCGCCGCTTCGCAGGTTTGGGCCTCGGTGGCAGCGTAGGTGCGCGTGTGGGTGGTGGTGGAGTCGAACTCCTCGGTTTCGTACGACACCCGGCGCGGGCTGCTGCCGCAAGCGGAGAGCATGAGGGCCGACAACAGGCCGAGGACCAGAACCGGCGTGCGAAGAACGGAAAAGGCAGAAGAGAAGCGAAGGGGCATGATCATGGCGCGGCGAATCCTAACCGGCGTCTCCGCCGGCGAGGTTTCGAGCATCGCCGGGCGCGGGCGTTCCCCAACGCGGCGCAAGAATTTTCAGGACCAGTGCAGCACGTGGTGCGCACGCACTCGCGTCGCGGCAATCAAGCGGGCATTGGGCGCGTCGGTGCGAGCCACCCAGTCGCGCGCCGCCTCGGCGCTGCGGCCGAACTGCTGGTGGCGCCTGAGCAATCGCTCTTCGCGCACCGCATCGTCGATGTCGACGTACCAGACCTCGTCGAGCATGGCCGCCGCGCCGGCCCAGGGGCCGTCGTCGTGCAGCAGATAGTTGCCCTCGGTGATGACCAGCTGCGTCTCTGGCAGCACTGCGATGGCGCCGGCGATCGGCTCCTCGATCTCGCGGCGGAACTCGGGGGCGTAGACGATCGGGTCGTCAGTCCCCTGCTCGCGCAGCCGCTGCAACAGCGCCACGTAGCCGGCACTGTCGAAGGTATCGGGGGCGCCCTTGCGGCCGGCGCGGCCGAGCCGTTGCAGCTCGACGTTGGCCAGGTGAAAACCGTCCATCGGCACGACCTGTGCGCGGTCCGCGCCCGCCGCCTGGAGCAGCGCCAGCGCGAGCGTGGACTTGCCCGCGCCCGGCGCTCCGACCAGCCCCAGCAGCTTGCGCTGCCCGCCGGCCATCAGGGCCTGCAGGCGGGACAGGCTGTCGGCGGGAATGGAGGGAAGTTCTTGCGCGGGGATGGTGCTCATCCCCCGAGCGTACAACCCTCCTTCGCTTCGAGAATCAGGGGTACAGGCCGCGTTCCTGGCGAGCCATCAGGATGCGCTCGCAAGCCACGGCATAGGTTGCGGTGCGCAGCGAAATCTTGTGCTTGTCGGCCGTGTCCCAGATCTGGTTGAGCGCGTTCATCATGATGCGGTCCAGGCGCACGTTGATCTCGTCCTCGTCCCAGAAGAAGGACGAGAAGTCCTGCACCCATTCGAAGTAGCTCACCGTCACGCCGCCAGCGTTGCAGATCACGTCTGGCACCACCAGCACGCCGCGCTCGGCCAGGATGTCGTCGGCCACCGGCACCGTGGGGCCGTTGGCGCCTTCGAGCACCAGCTTGGCGGTCGTCTTCTGCGCGCGCTCGGCCGTGATCTGGCCTTCGAGTGCGGCCGGAATCAGGATGTCGCAGGCCACTTCCCAGAAGTCTTCGTTCGGCACGACGTCCCCGCCGGCCTTGAAGCCGACCACGCCTTCGGTGCGCGAGATGGGTACCAGCTTCGTCAGGTCGAGGCCGTTCGCATTAACGATGGTGCCGGTGTGGTCCTGCACAGCGACGATCTTGGCGCCCGCTTCGGCAAAGAGTTCGGCCGCGACCGAGCCCACGTTGCCGAAGCCCTGCACCGCGATGCGCGCGCCGCGCAGGTCCATGCCGAGGCGTCGCGCCGCTTCGCGACCCGTGACGAACACGCCGCGGCCGGTGGCCTTGACGCGGCCGAGCGAGCCGCCCAGGTGCAGCGGCTTGCCGGTGACCACGCCGGTGGCGGTGCCGCCGACGTTCATCGAGTAGGTGTCCATCATCCACGCCATGATCTGCGCGTTGGTGTTCACGTCGGGTGCCGGAATGTCGGTGTGCGGGCCGATGATGATGCCGATCTCGCTGGTGTAGCGGCGCGTGACCTTCTCCAGTTCTTGCAGCGACAGCTTCTTGGGATCGACGCGGATGCCGCCCTTGGCACCGCCGTAGGGCAGGTTGACGGCGGCCGTCTTGATTGTCATCCAGGCCGACAGCGCCATCACTTCTTCGAGCGTGACGTCGGGGTGGAAGCGCACGCCGCCCTTGCCCGGGCCGCGGCTCATGTTGTGCTGCACGCGGTAGCCCTCGAAGTGGGCGATGGTGCCGTCGTCCATTTCGATCGGCACGTCGACGATCAGCGCGCGCTTGGGGCGCTTGAGCGTTTCGACCCAGCGGGCCAGGGGGCCGAGGTAGGGCACCACGCGGTCGACCTGCGAGAGGTACGTGCCCCAGGGGCTGTTGGCGGTCGGATTGACGAAGGAGAGCTTTTCACTCATGGGAGGTCCCTTGGTTTGAATGGATGGCCGCAACGATAGACCTCTCCCGCCCGTAGCGCCATGGCTTATGCGCGCCGCGCTGGCGGGTTATGCAAGAGAGGCTTGGCCGGCCAGCCCGCCCAATCCGGCCAAGAGGCCTACGCCACAGCGCTCAGCAGCGCCGCATTGCCGCCGGCTGCCGTGGTGTTGACCGTGACCGTCTGCTCGCCGCAGAAGCGATACAGATAGTGCGGCCCGCCGGCCTTGGGCCCGGTGCCGCTCAGGCCCTCGCCACCGAAAGGCTGCACGCCGACCACCGCGCCGATGATGTTGCGGTTGATGTAGATGTTGCCCACGTGCGCGCGGGTGGCGAGCGTCTGGGCGCGCGAATCGATGCGGGTCTGGATGCCCAGCGTGAGGCCGTAGCCGATCGCGTTGATGCGTTCGATCACGTCCGCAGGGTCGCTCAGCTCGCCATGACCCCAGCGCGCGATTTGCAGCACCGGGCCGAATATCTCGCTGGTCACGCGGTCGATGGAGCGCACCTCGTAGGCCTGCGGCGGAATCAGGTTGCCCTCGGCCGAAGAAGACACCGGCGCGAGCAGGCGCTTCGCTTCCGAGTCCAGCCGCTTCAGGTCGCGCCGGATGTTGTCGGCGGCTTCGCGGTCGATCACCGGCCCTACGTCGGTCGAGAGCAGCGAAGGATCACCCGCTGCCAGTTCCCCGGCCGCGCCGCGGATCATCTCGATGACCGCATCGGCAATGCTGTCGTGCAGCACCAGAAGGCGCAGCGCCGAGCAGCGCTGGCCGGCCGAGCGGAACGCGCTTTGCACCACCGCATCGACCACCTGTTCGGGCAGCGCGCTCGAATCGACCAGCATCGCATTGATGCCGCCGGTCTCCGCGATCAGCGGCACTATGGGGCCGTCCTTGGCCGCCAGAGCGCGGTAGATGATCCGCGCCACCTGCGTCGAGCCGGTGAACACCACGCCCGCCACGCCGGGCGCCGACACCAGCGCGGCACCGACTGTTTCGCCCGGCCCGTGCAGCAATTGCACCGCGTCGGCCGGCACGCCAGCGGCGTGCAGCAGCTTCACGGCTTCGAGCGCGACGGCGGGCGTCTGCTCGGCCGGCTTGGCCAGCACGGTGTTGCCCGTGGCCAGCGCGGCCGCCACCTGGCCCATGAAGATCGCGAGCGGAAAATTCCAGGGGCTGATGCAGACCCACGGCCCGCGCGCGGTGAGCCGCAGTTCATTGCTCTCTCCCGTCGGGCCGGGCAGCGTCACGGGCTGCATGATTCGCTCGGCCTCGTCGGCGTAGTAGCGCAAAAAGTCGACGGCCTCGCGCACTTCGGCGACCGCATCGCCCCAGGTCTTGAAGGCCTCTTTCACCAGCAGCGCGCAGAAGCGCGGCAGCTCGCGCTGGAGCGCATCGGCGGCTTGGCGCAGCAGGGCGGCGCGCTTTTCCACCGGCGTCTTGCGCCAGGTGCGGAAACTCGCGACGCTGGCGGCGACGGCTCGTGGTGCGTTGCCGGCATCGAACTCTTCAACCCGCGGCACCGTGGTGGTCGACAGGGCCGCAAGCAGCGGCGCGCGCATCGACTCGACGGCAAGGTCCAGGCCTTCGCTATTGCGCCGCGCAGGAAGCAGCCCATAGAGCGCCGGCGGCAGCGGCAAGGCCGGGTTCGTAGCCTCGAGCCAGAGCGGCGACATGAGCAGTTCGTCGATGTCCACCGTTTCGTCGCCCAGCTGGTTCACGAAGGATGAATTGGCGCCGTTCTCCAGCAGGCGCCGTACGAGGTAGGCGAGCAGGTCCTTGTGCTGGCCCACCGGCGCATACACGCGCACCGGCGCGGCCGTGCTCTTCATGACTTCGCGGTACACGCCCTCGCCCATGCCATGCAGGCGCTGCAGCTCGAAAGGCGCCCGCGCCGCTTCGGCCATCTGCAGGATGGCCGCGATGGTGCCCGCGTTGTGCGTGGCGAATTGCGGATAGATCGCGTCGGGCGCCGAAAGCAGCGCACGCGCGCAAGCCAGGTAGCTGATGTCGCTGTGATGCTTGTGCGTGAAGACCGGGTAGTGCGACAGCCCGAGCTCCTGCGCGCGCTTGATCTCGGCGTCCCAGTAGGCGCCTTTCACGAGCCGGCACATCAGGCGCAGCCCGTGCTTGCGCGCCACGGCCGTGACATGTTCGATCAGTTCGAGCGAACGGGTCTGATAGGCCTGCAGCGCGAGACCGAAGCCGCGCCACTGCGGCTGCTCGGCCGCCACGCGCGCGGCCAGCGCCTCGAACACGTCGAGCGAAAGTTCGAGCCTGTCGACTTCTTCGGCATCGATGGTGAGGTTGAGGTTGGCCGCGGCCGCCAACTCGCACAGCTGCCACACGCGCGGCACCAGTTCGCGCATCACGCGCTCGCGCTGCGCGTCTTCGTAGCGCGGATGCAGCGCGCTGAGCTTGATGGAGATGCCGTCGTTGTGCTCGGGCGTGCGTGCCGCATCGGCGCCGGTTGCGATGGCGCGGATGGCATGCGTGTAGCTGTCGAGATAGCGCAGCGCATCGGCGTCGGTGCGCGCGCCTTCGCCGAGCATGTCGTAGCTGAAGCGGAGGGCGCCCTGTTTGCGGTGCGCCGAGCGAGCCTCGTCCATGGCTTCGGCGATCGTCTGGCCCAGCACGAACTGGCGTCCCAGCAGTTGCACCGCGCGCAGCGTGGCGGCCACCACGGTTCGCGCGCCGAGCTTGGCCATGAGCCCGGGCGGATTGTCGCCCTCGGGCAGGAACCTCTTCGACATCGCAATGGCCGCGGAAGAAAGCCGCGACAGCGTGGAATCGGCTGCGCCCTCGAAATCGGCCCGGCCCAGCTGGTCGGCCGTGAGCGCGATGGCCGTGGCGGCGTCGGGCACGCGAAGCAGCGCTTCGGCCAGCCGCATCAATGCCAAGCCTTCAGCGCTCGAGATCGGGTATTCGCGCAGCAGGCTTTCCATGGCCCAGAACGGGGGCGGATGCTTGCGCACCGCCTCCACCCAGGGGCGGGCGGCCGCTGCCGCGGCGCTCCAGTCGAGGGCCCCTTCGAGGGAGGCGAGGCGGTGTGAGACGACGTCGGCTTCGGGCCGGTAAGGGATGGGTAGGCGCATGGCAGTTCCTTGGTTCTATCCCCTATGGTCTTTGGATATAGACCGAATCTTTTGCCAAAAATTACAGCCTCAGCCGGATAATTCACCAATGCACGACCTGGACCTGGACCGCATCGATCTCCGGCTGCTGAAGATTCTTCAGCAGGATGGCCGTATCACCAACCTCAAGTTGGCCGAGGCGGTGGCGCTCTCGCCCACCGCAGTGCTGGCCCGGGTGCAGCGGCTCACGCGCGATGGTTTCATCCTGGGCTACGAGGCGCGGCTCGACCCGCACAAGCTCGGGCGCGGCCTCACGGTGTTCGTCGAAATACTGTTGGACCGCACCACGGCCAATGTGTTCGACCAGTTCAAGGCCGCCGTGCAGGTGCGCGACGAAATCATGGAATGCCACATGGTCGCGGGCGGTTTCGACTACCTGCTCAAGACCCGCATGGCCGACATGGCGGCCTACCGCGAGTTCGCGGGCACCGTGCTGTGGCAACTGCCCGGCGTGCGCGAAACGCGCACCTACGCGGTCATGGAAGAAGTGAAAAGCAGCGCGCGGCTGCCGCTGGGCATCTAGCGCGCGACGACGCGAGCAAAGAGTAGCGGCGGCCACTCAGCCCGTCGTGTTTTCCATGCGCTTGGTGAGCGTGCCCAGCTGCAGCCATGTCAGCTTCAACCTCATTGCTGCGGCCTTTATGGGTGCCCACCAGATCGCAGGCAGCTCCAATGCGTGAAGAATTTGGCAACAGGGTCGCAGTCTTATGTTCGGCGGCCTATCGCACAACCTGCTGAGGCTGCCTCGCCTTGTATAAGCATTTCCTTATTAAAAGGGAGATGGCGCAGGATATGAGCAAAAGCACGGTACTTTTCGCGTTGGTGATACTTCTGGGGGTCTTGGCGGGTGGCTGGTTCCTCTCCAATTACCTTGTTCTGCTCATCCTCGATCTGCGAAATGCATCACTGACCTGGAACACGTGGTGGCAATATATTCAGGCGACAGACCTGCCGCAGTACGCCCCCTACGCTACCAAGATCAAGCTCAGCGGCGCCATAGGCTTCGGCGTACCCCTGTTGGGCTGGGCCGCATTGCTCATCCCACTCTTTCGAGCCAAGGCCGAATCCCTGCACGGCGACGCCAGCTTCGCCGAACTTTCCGATCTCAAGAAAGCCGGCCTGCTCGAGCAGACCCCGCAAAGCATCCTCATCGGCAAATACAAAGGCCAGTACCTGTGGCTGGGCGGCGCGCAGCACGTGATCACCGTCAGTCCGACACGTTCAGGCAAGACCACCAGCATCGCCATCCCGGTGCTGTTGTCGTATTTGCACTCGATGGTCGTGCTCGACCTCAAAGGTGAACTGCGCAAAGCCACCAGCGGCTGGCGCGAGACACAGGGTCACACCATCTATGTGTGGGCGCCCTACGACGACCAGGGAAAGACCCATCGCTTCAACGCCTTCACCCTGCTGGTGGGCATGGATGCGGGCAAGCGCATCGGTGAAATCCAGACCATCGCCGCCATTCTTTACCCGGACGAGCCTGGCAAAGACCCTTTTTGGACGAGCCAAAGCCGCGCCGCCTTCACCGCCTTCGCCTCATACATGTTCGAGGTATGGGACCACTGGGGTCGGATTCTCGTGCGCGCCCAGGACCCCAACACCGACGAGAACTTCCCCAGTCTTGAACGCATCCTGCACCTGTCCAGCGGCGCCGACGGCCAGGGCACCTTGGCAATGCTCAAGGAGATATTGAACGACCCGCAACAGTCGGGCTTCATCAGCACGCAAACGCGCACCGTCTTTGGCAACCTCGCTGGCCTGGCCGAGCAAACCTTCTCCTCGGTGATCGCCACCATGCAGGCGCCACTGCAGCAGTTCCTCAGTCCGGTGCTGGCCGCTGCCACCAACGCGACCGACTTCGACATTACCGCCATCCGCAAACATCCAACCACGCTGTACGTCGACATCCCGACCAACAAGCTCGACGAAAGCGGCAAGCTGCTGAACATCTTCTTCAGCAGCGTGATCGGCAACAACCTCACCAAGCAACTGGGTGACGAGCCGGATTTGAAATACCAGATGCTCATGCTGATGGACGAATTCACCGCCATGGGGCGAGTGGATGTGTGGGCCAAGCGCATCTCGATCTCGGCCAGCTACGGTGTGCGCGACCTGTGCATCGTGCAAAGCCGCGCTCAGCTGCGCTCGGCCTACGGCGACAACGACGCACAGAACTTCATCACCAACCACGGCGCGCAGATCGTGTTTGCGCCACGCGAGCAAAGCGATGCGGCTGAATACAGCGAAATGCTGGGCTACAAGACCATCCGCAAGGAGCACCGCAGCACCAGCCGAGGCGGCGGCTCCAACCAGGTCTCGACCAACTACACCGAAGAGCGCCGGGCCCTGTTTCTGCCGCAGGAGATCAAGGAGCTGCCCGCCGACGAGGAGTTGATCTTCTATGAAGGCTGCAAGCCCATCCGGGCCCACAAGAACTGGTTCTTCAAGGACAAGATTTTCAAGGAGCGGGCGAGTATTGCGCCGGCGCCGATCAAGGGGGCGGCTTCGGTGCGCGAGCATCGATTCAAGGTCCCTGTCCACGCAACGGAGCAAGGACGGCATGCTCTCGAACAGGGTGGATGAAATAAGACTGTGCACTTGCATTGCGGCGTGATCGCGACGGGGATTTCATGTCACAGATTTGGATCGCGGGCGCTGAGCGCCCCCCTCCGCAAATGACACACCAGCGAGTAGCAAAATCATGTCATCCAATCTCACAACTACCCAACTGCTGGGGTTCACCCGCTCGCCATCGCCACCGCCGGGGCTTGTAGCCGTTCCGGCAGATCGATGGCCCTTGCCGCTGCACGTCGCACGCGATGAAGCAGCAGGAGCGGTCACATGACCATCAAAACCTTGTTCGCCGGCATGGCGGCGTTGGCGCTCTTGCTCCTGAACGGCTGCAACGTGCGCGCCAAACCAGTGATGGAAGAAGTGGGCGTGCTCGAACTTCCCTACACGGTTCAGTCGTTGGCCTGGCATCCCGAAGGCCGGCTGCTCGCCGTCGGCTACTTCATGCGCGATGTGGTCGAAGTGTGGGATGTGCATACGAAGAAGCCGGTGTTCTCGGTGCCAAGCAAGCGCTGGGCGGGGAATCGCTCGGGGCAGGACGTGCTGTTCAGTCCGGATGGGAAGCGTCTGATCGTCCAGGACTACCAGGACATCAAGCATGGAGAACTCAAAGTTCCAGAAAGCATCGATGAGGCCGCGGAGATCGCGGCGCGAAACGACAAGGATCGCTATGTGCTTGCACGCATATGGGACGTTGCCCAGCGGCAGGAAGTTGCCCAGATTAGGGGTCCGGGAACAAGACGCATCGGTGTTACGCCGAGGGCGATGTGCGTACTGGCAAACGGCCGCGCATTGGTCGTCCTGCGCAAGACAAGTGTTGCAATGTATGGCTTGCCATCCGGAACGCTCGAAAGCGAACTTGACCTTGCACATCCCTTTCATGATCAGCCGCAAGTTGGACGCTCCTACGAGACGATGAGTTGCAACCCGGCGCGTGACGAGATCTCGTTGGGCGCGCTGCAGTTTTTTCTGGATGCCGAGCAGTTTGGCTTGACGAACTGGACGGGCGCAACGGCCATCGTCATTGCCGATCTGGAGCGCAGAGCCATCAAGAAAGTCCTGTTCAGCCCCACGCCCCTGAACGGCGTCGCCTACAGCGCCGACGGTGGCAAGCTCGTGTCCTTCGGCATGTCGCCCATTCGGGTGTGGGATGCGAACAAGGACTTCGCGGCGCTGGGCGAGATCGAGAACCCGCCTCAATTGGATTGGGTTCGAACCCAGCGCACCCCGGTCGACGTTCTTCACCCTCCGGCTGATGCGCCCCGAGGCAACTCGGGCGACTTGATCGCCGTTCCCGACTCGGACGTGATGCTTGGCCTGGCATCGGACTTTCATTTTTGGGACACCGCACAACGACGCGTCGTGGCGACCGTTCGCTCGCCCCGCGACGTATCGCGCCTTGCCGTGCACAAGCCGAGCGCCACTCTGGCGGCGGCTGCAATCAATCGAGTTCATTTCTATCGAATCGATGCTGCGGCCTTGCAGCACGCCACTAAGGGAGAGTAATACGCATGAGCACTTTGACCACGGCCCAGTTGCTGGGCCTCACGCGTCCAGGCAAAGACACCGCACCGCCTGCCGGATTCGGTGCGGTGTCTGCAGATCGATTGACGTTGCCGCTGGACGTACAGAGCACCCGTATCAACTACCAAGCCTTCTTCAATCCGGCAACCAACGAACTGGTCATCACCGGCACGCCCAGGGCAGTGCCGCGCCTGGATCTGGTGACGCAAACGAAGGTTGAAGACACCAACATCTTCTCGGACAGCGTGCGCATTACCCGTGGCCCGCGGGCGGGTGGATTTGATGGGCCGTCTGATCCTGTGACTCAGACCCTCACGCTGGTTGAGAGTCTGACTGCCAATGACGAGAGTCCCTACCCCAACGCCACCGTCAGCTTCGCCGGCGAAGGCGCGGTTGGCCTTGCCTTCTCCGCGGCTTCATATGAGTTACGCAACGATCCCACTGCCTCAGCCCGTGTCGGCAGCACCGTCACCCTGAACGCCTGGACAGGCCACTGGACACCCGACGGCAGCGTCGACACGGGCGTGCTCGATGTGCGCACGCCCAACCCCGCCAATGGCGACCCCGGCATCGGCAGCCTGCACGTGGGCGTCGAACCCTGGAGGCCTGGCGGTGTCGTGGCTGCGGTGAACACCGGCAATGCCCAACGGGCGGGCGCAATGGCCGATATCGGCACCCAGGGCGCGATGGCCATGGCCGAATTGCTGACCAGCAAATTGGGCGGCCGGGTCCTCGGCGAAAGCGCCGCCTGGGTCGCGGACAAGCTCATCGGCAAGGGCGCCGAAGCCTTCACGGAACCGGCAGCCGACGCCGCCGCCGGCGCTGCCGCCAACTACATCGACAGCCCCGCCCGGGCCGTCAAGGCATTGGGCTGGCAAGCCAACCTCACACCCGCCGAAACCACCCAGGTTGTGCAGCAAGGCATCGGACAAGGTCAGTGGAACGTCATGCATGGCCTGAGCCCCGCAGGCTATGCCGTCGACGGCACGTACTACGAGAACACCGGAGCCGCGACGGTCGCGGGCGCGGGCAGCACGGCGGAAACCCGGCAACCCGCCGTGCAGGTCACCACCTGGCGCGACGAGACGACCGGCGCCATCATGGAGGCGCGCATCTCCGGCCAACGCGTGGATGGTCAGTTCGAGGGCGACAGGTCGAGTGTCTTCGCCTCGGGCATGGACACCGCAGGGCGCATGATTCTGACGGGGAGCGCGGCACAAAGCGTGGCCGACTATCAGATGCGCCCCGTTGCTTCGAGGGGCACCGACGCGTCCGCTTCGGAAGACCCGGCTCTTGCACCCGTGGTGGTGGAAGCAGGAAGCGGCCTCGGCACCTACACAACCGTCAGCATCCAGACCCACGCCAATGGCACTGCAAGCTTCGACTTCGTCGGCGAGGACGGCAGCCGCGCCTGGGTGATGCACGACGCGGAAACCGGCGACCGGACCGTGACCATCAACAGCGGGCAAGAGGTGGCTGGCGAGCCGCGCACCGTCATCTATGATCTTGATCGAAACGGCGTGCGCGTCGGGCAAGAGCGCTACTTCGACGCCATGGGCGCGCCCGTCAACGAGCGGGGCGAGGTGCAGGCGCCGCAGGCTGCTCCGGCGCAGCAGGAACCCATCCCCCAGATCACCACGCATGAATCGCGCATCGTGCCCACGCCGGGCGGCATGAGCTTTGCCGAGGCGCACAGGCGCCGCGACGAACCCGAGCAGATTTCTGCGGGCTCGTTGCAGCCGGTGGGCAAGCTCGATGAAATCCACCGGGCCAAAAGCAGCCCGCTGTACCGGGTGCACCAGGCGCAGGAGCAGGACCTGATGCGAGGCCTGGGAATTGCGCAGGCGCAGGACAGGGAGCGGTTCAAGAACGAGCCGAGCCCCCAAAGGACGCTGCAGCCTTCGGGGGAGCGCACGCAGGAGCAGGCGTCCAGGCGCGTGCTGGAGGAGGCGCCCGCGCAGAAGCAGGCCGAGGCTCAACCACCTGCTCTGGCTACTCCCGCAGTGCAGGCGCCGACAAGAGGAGAGCATGTGGCGGCGCCTCTGGCCCACACGCGCTCACCGGTCCATGCCAACCCTGCGCCGCCTGTTGCCCCGGTGCACTCGCCCCCTCAAGACGCTGCGCTCGCGCCTTCTCAGCCGATGGCCCAACCCGCTGCGGCAGCCGTTACAGCAGCCATCGCGGCGGCGCAAGCCGAGGCGGCCGCGGCGCGGGCCGAAGCGGCCCAGATACGCCAGCAGATGGCGCGGATGGCCGCAGAGCGCGGACACGACGGCCTGGCGCGGCGTGATGAGAGGGATCAGAGGGAGACGACGCAGCTCAAGCACAGCCGCGACACCCGGCAACACCTGGGGGCTGCCGCGCACGGCGAGCAGATATCCGCCACTGCCGTGGCTGATGCGAGCCGCCCGTTGCTGCGCGATTTCAGCGACCCGAGTCATCCGCAAAATGCGCTGTACAGCACCCTCAAAGACCTCCTCCCGAAGGGAATCTCCGAAGAACGCCTGGCCCAAGGCACGGCCGCCTGCCACCGGTCGAGAATTACGGAGAAAGACCTGTCGGGTATTTATATTGGCGACAAGTCGGTGGTCTTCGCCTCCCGCTCGCTCTTTGCCGTGCCTGCACAGATGGACATCAGCCAGCCCGCACCCAGCATTCAGCAGAGCGATCAGCACATCCTGCGAACCGACCAGCAGCGGGAGCAAATAATGAGCGAGATTCGGACACAGGCCGCAACGCAAGCCAACCAGCAACAGGGGTCGGTGCTGGGCGGCCCATGAGGGGTGGCGATGCTCTGAAACCGGTGACCAAAGCGCCAAGAACATGCTTCAATCTACGCCAAGAGGCACATCGGGAGCGAGCAATGAACTGTGCCGCCACCTTCCGCTCATGCAGCGCAGTCAAACAAACTCTCACACGGTGTCGGACAACTCCAGGTTAGCCAGGGAACGCCACCAATTTCTATGCCTGGTACGGGCTGAATGCACTGGCGGACCTGCACGCGGTCGCAATATCTGCGCTACTCGAGGAACATGATTTCGGCGCGCAGGCGCTAACGCCGGCCGGGTTGTCAGGCAGGTTTTCGCGGCCGGCCGCCGAAGATGGCGGTGCCGATGCGCACCATCGTGCTCCCTGCGCTCACGGCCGCTTCGAGATCGGCGCTCATGCCGAGCGAGAGCGTGTCGAGCTCGATGCCGGCGGCGCGAATCGCGTCATAAACAGCGCGGGCACGCAGGCAGAGTTCACGCTGCGCGGTGAAATCCGGCGCCGGCTCGGGAATGGCCATGAGCCCCCGCAGCTTCAAATGTGGCAAAGCCGCCACAGCGCGCGCAAGCGGCAGCGCCTCTTCGGGAGTCACGCCGGACTTGTTCGCGCCGCCATCCACGTTCACTTGCAGGCACACCTGAAGCGGCGGCAAATGCGCCGGCCGCTGCGCCGAAAGACGCTCGGCAATCTTGAGCCGATCGATGCCGTGTACCCAGTCGAAATGCTCGGCCACGGGCCGTGTCTTGTTGCTTTGCAGAGGGCCGATGCAGTGCCATTCGAGTTCCGCGCGCAGATCCGAAAGCGCCGCGATCTTGTCCAGCCCCTCTTGCACATAGTTTTCGCCGAAGGCCCGTTGCCCTGCCTCGAAGGCCTCGCGAACGGCCTCCGGACCGAAGGTCTTGGACACCGCCAGCAGCCGGACTTCAGCCGGGTTGCGCCCCTCTTGGGCGCAAGCCTTTGCGATACGGCTCTTTACTTGCTGGAGGTCGTCGCCAATCATCGTCATAATCGTCCCAAATTCGTATCAAAACGTCACCGAACTCGATCGAGGAGCCCCGTGGACATCACCCAACTGCTGGCATTCAGCGTCAAGAACAAAGCCTCCGACCTGCACTTGTCGGCCGGGCTGCCCCCGATGATCCGCGTCCACGGCGACGTGCGGCGCATCAACGTCGATGCGCTCGACCACAAGGCAGTGCACGCCATGGTGTACGACATCATGAGCGACACGCACCGCAAGCACTATGAAGAGTTTTTGGAGGTCGACTTCTCGTTCGAGATCGACGGCCTGGCGCGCTTTCGCGTGAACGCCTTCAACCAGGCGCGTGGCGCGGCCGCGGTGTTCCGGACCATTCCCTCGAAGATCCTGACGCTGGAGCAGCTGAACGCGCCCAAGATTTTCGCGGAACTGGCGATGAAGCCGCGCGGGCTGGTGCTGGTGACCGGGCCCACCGGCTCGGGCAAGTCGACCACGCTGGCCGCGATGGTCAACTACCTGAACGAAAACGAGTACGGCCACATCCTCACGGTGGAAGACCCGATCGAGTTTGTGCACGAATCGAAGAAGTGCCTGATCAACCAGCGCGAGGTCGGGCCGATGACGCTCTCGTTCTCCAACGCCCTGCGCTCGGCGCTGCGCGAAGACCCGGACGCCATTTTGGTGGGCGAGTTGCGCGACCTGGAAACCATTCGCCTTGCGATGACCGCGGCTGAAACGGGCCACCTGGTGTTCGGCACGCTGCACACCTCGTCGGCCGCCAAGACGATCGACCGGATCATCGACGTGTTCCCGGGCGAGGAAAAGGAAATGATCCGCGCCATGCTGTCGGAATCGCTGCAGGCCGTGATCTCGCAGACGCTGTGCAAGACCAAGGACGGCCAGGGCCGCGTGGCGGCGCACGAGATCATGCTGGGCACGCCGGCCATCCGCAACCTGATCCGCGAAGCCAAGGTGGCGCAGATGTATTCGGCCATCCAGACCGGCCAGGGTGCGGGCATGCAGACGCTGGACCAGAACCTGACCGACCTCGTGCGGCGCAATGCCATTTCGGCAGCAGAGGCGCGCGGCAAGGCGAAGATCCCAGAGAATTTCCCCGGCTGATCCACAGCCCTTCGGAGTACCGACATCATGGAACGCGATCAAGCCAGCCAGTTCATCAACGACCTGCTCAAGCTCATGGTGAGCCGCAACGGCAGCGACTTGTTCATTACCGCGGACTTTCCGCCCGCCATCAAGGTCGACGGCAAGGTCACCAAGGTTTCGCAGCAGGCGCTGGGCGCGCAGCACACGCTGGCGCTCACGCGCTCGGTCATGAACGACCGCCAGACGGCGGAGTTCGAGCGCACCAAGGAATGCAACTTCGCGATCTCGCCGACCGGCATTGGCCGCTTCCGCGTGAACGCCTTCGTGCAGCAGGGCAAGGTCGGCATGGTGCTGCGGACCATTCCGGCCAAGCTGCCGACCATTGACGGCCTGGGCATGCCGCAGGTGCTGAAGGACGTGTCGATGACCAAGCGCGGCCTCACCATCATGGTGGGCGCCACGGGCTCGGGCAAGTCGACCACGCTGGCAGCAATGATCGACTGGCGCAACGAAAACTCCTACGGCCACATCGTGACGGTGGAAGACCCGGTCGAATTTGTGCATCCGCACAAGAACTGCGTGGTGACGCAGCGCGAAGTGGGCATTGACACCGACAGCTGGGAAGCCGCGCTCAAGAACACGCTGCGCCAGGCGCCCGACGTGATCTTGATGGGCGAAATCCGCGACCGCGAAACCATGGAACACGCGGTGGCTTTTGCCGAAACCGGCCACCTCTGCATGGCCACGCTGCACGCCAACAGCGCCAACCAGGCGCTGGACCGGATCATCAACTTCTTTCCGGAAGAACGCCGCGCCCAGCTGCTGATGGACCTGTCGCTGAACCTGCGCTCGCTGGTTTCGCAGCGCCTGGTGCCCACCGAAGACGGCCTCGGCCGCGTGGCCGCGGTGGAAGTGCTGCTGAACACGCCGCTCATTTCCGACCTGATCTTCAAGGGCGAAGTGGGCGAGATCAAGGAGATCATGCGCAAGAGCCGCAACCTGGGCATGCAGACCTTCGACCAGGCGCTGTTCGACCTGTTCGAGAGCCATTCGATCACCTTCGACGACGCCATCCGCAACGCCGATTCGGCCAACGATTTGCGCCTGCAGATCAAGCTCAACAGCCAGCGCGCGCGCAGCACCGACCTCTCGGCAGGGACGGAACATTTCGCGATTGTCTAGGCGCGTGACGCGGGCGCCGCGTTGGGCTTAAGCTCTCGCCCATGAGCAGCATCAACTCCCGAAACTACGAATCCACACCTGCCCAGACGGTGGCCTTCCTGGGCCTTGGCGTCATGGGCGGACCAATGGCCGGGCACCTGGCCAAGGCCGGCCACACGGTCACGGTCTACAACCGCACGCCGGCCAAGGCCGAGGCCTGGGTCGCCGAATTCGGCGCGCCCGGCCGCCACGCCGCAACCCCGCGTGAAGCGGCAGCCGGCGCCGACATCGTGTTCAGCTGCGTCGGCAACGACGACGACCTGCGCGCCGTGGTGCTGGGCCCGAACGGGGCCTTCGCGGGCATGAAGCAAGGCAGCGTCTTTGTCGACCACACCACCGCCTCGGCCGACGTGGCGCGTGAGCTGTCGAATGCGGCGCAGTCGGCCGGCTTCCAGTTCATCGATGCGCCGGTGTCCGGCGGCCAGGCCGGCGCGCAGAACGGCGCGCTCACCGTCATGTGCGGCGGCGACAAGGTGAGCTTTGACCGGGTCAAGCCGGTGATGGCCGCCTTTGCGCGCGCCGTCACGCTGCTTGGCGCGAGCGGCGCCGGCCAGCTCGCAAAAATGGTGAACCAGATCGCGATTGCCGGGCTGGTGCAGGGCCTCTCTGAAGCCATTGCGTTCGGCCAACGAGCGGGCCTCGACATGAAGATGGTGCTCGAGGTCATCGGCAAGGGTGCCGCGCAGAGCTGGCAGATGGACAACCGCGGCAAGACCATGATCGAAGGCAAGTTCGACTACGGCTTTGCCGTCGACTGGATGCGCAAGGACCTGGGCCTGGTGCTCGACGAGGCCAAGCGCAACGGCGCGCGACTGCCCGTGACGGCGCTGGTCGACCAGTTCTATGCCGACGTGCAGCAGGCCGGCGGCAAGCGCTGGGACACGTCGAGCCTGATCACCCGGCTCAAGTAAATAAAAAAAAGCCCGCGCAAGCGGGCTTTTTCTTTGTTTGGCGGTCAGCGCACCGGCGTGGTCATTGCACCGCCCGGCTGGGCCGGCGGCAGCGGTTCCATCGGCGGCAGCGGCACGCGCGATGAAGACGAGGACGGTGCGGGCCCAGGCCCAGGCCCAGGCCCAGGCCCAGGCCCAGGCCCAGGCGCCGGTGGGGGCGCCCCGGTGCCGCCGCGCTGCGCCTGATTGGCCAGTTCGGATTCACTCACGACCTCGACCACGCGCACCACCTTCTGCACGCCCGATACGCCGCGTGCGATGTCGGTCGCGCGGTCGGTTTCGCGCCGCGTTGCAATGCCCATCAGGTAGACCACGCCGCGCTCGGTCACCACCTTGAACGAATTGGCGAAGATGTCCTTGGCATCGAGCAGCGAAGCCTTCACCTTGCCGCTGACGAACAGGTCGTTCGAGCGTTCCTGGAAAGTACTGGACGGGCCGACGGTGAGCTCGTTGACCACCGAGCGCACGTTGTCCACGCGCTGGATCAGGTCTTCGACGCGGCGGCGGTCGGCCTCGCTGCCCACGGCGCCCGTCAGCAACACCTGGCGGTTGTAGCTGGTGACGCTCACGTACATGTAGTCGTTGGCGATCTCGCGCACCCGCGCGGCCGCACGCAGTTCGATGCCCTGGTCGTCGAGTTGGGCGCCCGAGCTGCGGCGATCGGTCGCCACCATGCCCATGCCCACCGCGGCGGCCCCTCCGACCACCAGCGGCACGCAGGCCGAGAGCCCGGCAACCAGCACGGCCCCCGAGGCAATTGCAATGGCGAGGCGTTTGAACGGTGTCGTCGTCATGTGGAAGCTTCCTGTTCTCCGAGTAACTGGGCATCCACGCCGTCGCACAGGCAATGCAGTGCGAGCAGGTGGACTTCGTGGATACGCGCCGCACGTTCGTGCGACACGCCGATCTGTACATCCGTTTCGCGCAGCGCGCGGCCGATGGCGCCACCGGTTCCGGTGCTGCCCACGCCGGGCGATGCCGCCTGGCCGGCGCTGGCGTTGCCGAGCAGCGCGACCACGGTCATGTCGCGCTCGTGCGCGGCCAATACCGCGGCCAGCACCGCGGCCGACTGCCCGCTGGCGCTAAGCACCAGCAGCACGTCGCCGGCCTGGCCGAGCGCGCGCACCTGGCGGGCAAAACGATCGGCGTCGATGGCGTTGGCGCTGTCGGCCGTGGGATCGGTGCTGTCGCCGGGCAGCGCAATGGCGGCCAGCTCAGGGCGCTCACGCTCGAAGCGGCCGACGAAGTGCGCCGCGAACTGGGCCGCAAGCAGGCCCGACACGCCCGCACCGCAGGCCAGCACCTTGCCGCCGCTGGTCACGCAAGCCAAAAGGGCCTGCATGGCTTGCGAAATGGGTTTGCTGAGGACTGGGCCGGCCTGGTACTTGAGGTCGGCGCTATCGATGAAGTGTTGCTGAATCCGTTGCTCGAGCATGGGGCGGGATGATACCGGGGGGTGATGAAACAAGACGTGTGCGGGGTGGAGCCTCTGCCGGCCGTTCAGTTCCCGCCCGCGTCGAATGCTGCCTTCAGCCAGGTGATGCGCTCCTCGACCAGCACCACGTCGAAGCGGCACGGAGGCAGCGTGCGCAGGTTGTTCAGGTAGTGGCGCGCCGCAAAGACGATGCGCCGCTGCTTGACGCCCGTGATGCTGCCGCCGGCCCCGCCATGCGCGCCGCTGCTGCGCTGCCGCACCTCGACGAACACCAGCGTGGCGTCCTGCGGATCGCGCATGATCAGGTCGATCTCGCCGCCGCCGCGGCCGGGCGTTCGATAATTGCGCGCAACCAGCACCAGGCCGGCATCGTGCAGGTGGTCGAGCGCGGCGTCTTCCGCCGCATCGCCGCGACGCTTGGTCGTCGTTGTGATGGTCTTCATGCTTGCTCCCTGCCGGCTTTCTTTTTTTGTTTCTTCGGAGAAACCCATTGGCTTCACTAGCACCCGCTTCTTTCGGCGCCGTCCTTGCGGCCGCGCGCGACGCCTCGGGTGCACAGCATTATCCGCAGGGCACGCTGTACGTGGTGGCCACGCCCATCGGCAACCTGGCCGACATCACGCTGCGCGCGCTGCACGTGCTGCAGATCGTGGACGCCATTGCCTGCGAGGACACGCGCCACACGCAAAGCCTGCTGCGCGCCTACGGCATCGACCGGCCCGGCGGCCAGCTGCTGGCCGTGCACCAGCACAACGAGGCCGAGGCGGCGCAAACCGTGGTTGCGCGGCTCGCCCAAGGTGAGCGCATTGCCTACGTGAGCGACGCCGGCACGCCGGGCGTGAGCGACCCCGGCGCGCGACTGGTGGCGGCCGTGCGTGCGGCCGGCCAACGCGTACTGCCGCTGCCTGGCGCGAGCAGCGTCACCACGCTGATCGGCGCGGCGGGGCTCGTGGCGGCCGGCGACGAGAGCAGCGCCTTCGTCTTCGCGGGATTCCTGCCGACCAAGGCCGGCGAGCGCGACGCAGCTGTGCAGGCGCTCGCGCAGGAGCGGCGCGCGGTCGTGCTGCTGGAGGCGCCGCACCGCATCGAAGCCGTGGCGCGCGCGCTGGCCGTGCTGGGCGAGCGCCGCATCACCGTCGGCCGCGAGCTCACCAAGCAGTTCGAGGAGATTGCGACCGTTTCCACTGCAGAGTTGCCAGCTTGGTTTGCCGCCGGCCGAGACCGCACGCGCGGCGAATTCGCGCTGGTGCTGCACCCGGTGGCCGCCTCCACCGACGACGGCGCCGAAGGCGAACGCGTGCTGCGCCTGCTGTTGGCCGAGCTGCCCGTGAAGACGGCCGTGCGGCTCGCGGCCGAGATCAGCGGCGCGCCCCGCAATGCGCTGTACGAAACGGCGCTGCGCATTCGCAACGATGCCGGCTCGGCTGACGACGAGCAATAAGCTCAGCCGTCCAGCTCCGCATAGCGCCTGAAGATCCCGTCTTCATTGAACGCGATGCGACGCGGGCTTTTCAGGTAGTTGTGCACGCGCTCGCGGCGCCTGACGTTGTCGTGCAGTTTCTCGACCAAAGGCGTGTCGGCCAGCGCCCTGGCCGCGGCCTTCGGGAATGCATAACGCAGGCCATCCACCAACTGGAACAGCGACAGGTCGGCATAGGTGAGCACATCGCCCACGAGGTGCGACGACCCCGCTGGATTGCGCTGCAGCACCCGCTCGAACCAGTTCAGGAACTTGGGAATCCGCTCTTCGCGAAAGGCCCGCGCGCGCTGCACGGCCGCGTCGCGCTGGTCTTCGTAGTAGGCGCCGGTGGAGATGGGGTGGTGCGTGTCGTGCGCCTCCGCCACCACGTCGGCAATGGTGAGTTGCAGCTGGTGCGTCCAGAGGCCGTCTGATTCGCCGACGCCCGCAAGGCCGAGGCGAGGCCCGAGGTACAGCAGGATGGCCGCGGTCTGCCCGACGACGATGTCGCCATCGATCAGGAACGGCGGCGCGAAGGACGGCCGCACGATCTCGGGGTCGTCGAGCCGGTCGCCCAATGCGGACTCGCCGCCGCCCTTCGATTCGGGCAGCCGCGCCACGTCGACATAGTCCGCACCGGCCGCCTCGAGCGCGAGCCGCACGAATTCCCCGCGGCCCTGGATCGTGGGCCAGTAGTGGAGTTGATAAGTAGTGGTCATGCGGCCATGGTGTCAGGCTCCGCACGCCCCTGCAACCGACCGCTTTTAGCCCCTCATAGCCCCTCGGCTAGCTCCACTGCGCGACGTTTCGCGTCGGCCCGCGCGCCAGCATCGACCTCCGGTCCCATCAACGTTTTTTCGACCACGACCGAGCGCACCTCGCACACGCCGATGAACCGCAGCCACGTCTCGATGTAGGGCAGCTGAAAGTCGAACGCGTGCGCCGAGCCGTCCTTTCCCAGCGGATAGTCCAACCCTCTCGCGCACACCACCGTCGCCTTGCGGGTCTGGAGCATGCCCGACAGGCCCGAAGCGTCGAAGCGGAACAGCACGTCCTTGTGCGACACCACGTCGATGAGGTGCTTCAGCTTGTAGGGAATACCAAAGTTCCAAAGCGGCATCGCGAGCACGATGTGGTCTGCCGCATGAAAAGGCGCGGCGATGCGCCGGACCTCGTCCCAGGCCGTTTGCTGGGCGTCGGTGAGCGGCACGCCGTTGATGCCGGCGTACTTGGCGTCGAACATGTCCTGCGACAGCTCCGGAAGCGCCATCGTCCAGGGGTTGAGCGTGGTGACACGGCACGCCGGGTGCACGCGCTTCACCTCGTCGATGAATGCGCCGGCCACTTCGATGCTGGCGGAACGCGTTTGCCTGGGAGAGGTCTCGATGTACAGGAGTTCTTTCATGGCTTGCAGGGGATGAGTGGTTCAGGTCAGCCGAGGCTAGGCATCAACCAGCACGCGCACAAGCAACATAATTTGCGGCAATTCAGAACAAACCGCACTGAACGAAACCATGCTCGATTCCCAGCAACTGCGCGCCTTTGTCTCCGTCGCCGACCACGGCAGCGTGACCCGCGCGGCCGAAGCCATGCACCTGACGCAATCGGCCGTCAGCGCACAGATCAAACGGCTCGAAGAACAACTGGGCTGCCGGGTCTTCGAGCGCACCACCCGCTCGCTGCAGCTCACCGCCCAGGGCAGCGTGCTGCTGAGCTATGCGAGGAGCATCCTCAACCTGCAACAGCAGGCGGTCTCCCGGCTCGCGGCGCCCCGCCATGCACCGACGACCCTGCGCCTCGGATGCTCGGAGGGATTTCCCAGCGAATGGCTCTTTGCCGCGCTCGCAGGCTTTCGCCAGCGCCGACCCGACGTGCACGTGGAGATCACCGGCGGCATCAGCACCGTGCTGGCCAAACAGGTGCGGCAGCGCTCGCTCGACCTGATGGTCGGCACGGTCTGCGATGCCGGAAGCGACACCGAAACGCTCTGGATGGAACCGCTGGTATGGGCCTTTTCCGAGCGCGCGCTGCTCGACCCCGACGCGCCCGCGCCGCTGGCCTTTCTATCGGAGCCTTGCCCGTTCCGCGAAGCCGCGCTCGCGTCACTGGCCGGCCATGGCGCGGCGAACTGGCAGATCGTGCTGACCGCGCAGAGTTCTGGCGCATTGGTGTCGGCCGCCGCCGCCGGCTTGGCGATCACCGTGCTGACGCCTTCGGGCATGCCGCCTGGCCTGCGCTCCATTTCGCCGGGGAGTTTTTTGCCGGCGTTGCCGCCGGCGCGGTTTGTGATTCACCGCGGCGAAGGGAGCGCGGCGCCACAGCCATTGGCGGCATTGGTTGACGAGGTTCGGGAGGCCTGTTTTCGGTGGCGCGGCTCGCATGCGAGAGCGCTGGAGGCTTAGCAAATGCAGGAGGGGCACCCTGAATCGGCGGCGATTGCTAGACGCAGGACAGCGCCACATTTGGCTTCTGTTCGCTGACCAACGCGCTTTACTGGCGCAGTCGATTCTTTAAGGCTGGCTCGTCGGACGGACTGGCTTCCAGGCGAGCCGTACTTGATTGCGTGCGAGCGACGATCCCGGTGGCTCGCGACCGGTATCCCGCCAGCAGAGCAAACCCGCTCGTACGACGAAATTTAGAAATCGTTCCCGGATGGTTGCTCCGTTTGACTAAGCGCCAGCGCAGCTTGGCCAACCTGCTCCTCTTGCCATTCCGCATAAGTTTTGCCGGAGCCTTCGACCACCCAGTGGGTGCGACCGTTAGCGGTTCGCCCAGCCACCACGGCTGCTGCCGCGCTCGGACTGGAAAAAGCATAGTTCTTCGTGAACTCGTTGTGGATGCCGTCAGGTGTTGGAATCAGAACACCGGCCTTTACGAGTTCCTCGAACAGGAGCGTATAGCTACCCTCCACGCCTTCCCAAGCAAGACGCGCCTTGGAGCCCTTCATCACCACAAATTCACCCTCAAGCTCTTGCGCGCGAGCAGTAATTCCATGCCGCCTGACGTCGCCGATAAAAATGGGAGATGGCGACACTGATGGGGGCACAGCTGTGTCGCTGGAAACCTTCGAGGCAGGCGCTTGAGGTGCCGCGCGGAGGTAGTCAAAGCCCAGCACAGGCAGCAGTGTCTGGATTTGCTCCAGGAAGAACTCCATATCAGAACGGTCTGCCTCGGGAAGATTCTCGTACTGTGGATCTGTGCCATTCACAAGCACGCATCTACCTGCAGCTTGTGCGACTGTAATAAGTCGGCTCTCAAGATACTTAACGTGCCCCTTCGTGAGATTGGCATCTTTGCTGGTGATGATGCACACACGTTCCCAAAAGTCTTTGCCGCCCTTGTCCTCGGGTCTGTTATGCAACTTGAGCCTCGTAGCGACATCGTCAGTCTCACCTAGGTAGATCTGTGTGCCAACCCCAGTACCCGTGTCCGGGCCTGCCAACAAGTAGACGCCCGCTCGCCTGGCTTCTGAGCGTTGGACGAGCTCCGCGAGCTTTCCGCGCGAGCCGGTAATCACATGACCGGTCCAATTCATGATCTCTGCAGTGAGCAAGCCCTGCGGAATGCCATCTACGAGAAACAGCTTGAGTGTTCGGCCTTTGTTCATGTCTTTTTTGATCTCTTCTATAGAGCCATCGAACCTACCGACTGATTAAACGAGTCGCGGTCAACCTACCCATCTACCGATCAGCCCGCCTAGCGTATGAAGCAACAACGCGTCTTTACGTAGTTCACCAGAAAGAGGTGCTGCCCTCTTTGGCCTGGCCTGCCATCTTTACACCGCAGTTCACGCAGGTCGGTTTTCAGTACTGTCATCGTAGGCGACCGCGAGCAGTCTCTGTTGCTGCTCGACCGTGCGAGTGCCAATGAGGGGCAGCAGACCGGATCGATCTTGCGCATTGACGCCATTGGCCTTGGCGAACACCAACGCGTCGTCAGTAACGTCGAATTTGTGGCAAAGGTGCCGTACTGCAGATCGCGTTGGTCACACCGAAGAACTCGCGCAATTTCCGAACGCCGATCGACTTGCGGCGCCAGTGCCTGCAGTAAACCTACCCTGCTATTCGGACCCGCAGTTGCGGATCACTAAAGGAGACGAAGGGACGCTCTCACTACCGGGCGTTTTCACCGCAAACCGGTAATCAGGCTCTCAACTTTTACGCGGTCCGATTCATGTGAGCAAGCGCAAGGTACCCCGCTCACGTCTCACTTTGAGCCTCGCGCGTATCGTTTTTCATATCGACTCCGATCGGCCTTCTTAACAGCCGCGGCCGCCGTCAACTCGGCTACCTGGCGTTCGAGCTGCGCAATCTTGCTGCGCGTCTCTTCTTGCACCCTCATTTCAGCTCGCTTCACCAAGCTATGCCGAGGCAGAGACAGCGGGCGATTTGAAGTCGCGGCCGGTTGAGATGGGCGCCCGCCTTCAAGAAAAGTCACATATTCATAATGATCATCGAGCGAAACGAACACCCCATTGGCTGCCGCCCAATCACGGAGCGCACGTCGACAATGATTTTTCCAGCTCACGACCTCGATTCCCCAGCCCGCTGCATGCATGCGTTCCATGTCAGCATGAAAGCCTGCACCGGTGTCGTATCCTGCCCCATCACCGGTCATAAGCACGACGGTCTGCGGCTCGGCGAAGTCGCTTATCGCTCTTAGCATATGGACTTGAAGACATTGGTCCAGCCCCTGCTCGCCCCCGGACTGCTTTCCCCGTTCATACAGCTCGGGCTTGACGCCGGTTGCATCTTCCAAGCGGCGCCAGACGGCATCCTGCTCAGGAGGGACTGAGCCAACGACACACAGCCGTCCGATTGGACGCCCCGCAATTGCCAGGGCGAAGAGATGGTCAAACTGGAGCCTGACACTAGACCGGGCAGCCTTCCCTTCTCTTAATTCAGCAACATCTTTCGCTGAGACAAAAATGTTTGAATTGTCAACAAAAAGATGCACCGGCTGGGCCAACGGCACTCCAGCATCCGAGGGAATAATTTTTGGATTCTTCATGCCCGAATGCTAGGTTGGTGTCGACTGCGAAGAGCTAGCGTATGCCCTCATAGAAAACTCAAATTTGCCGGCAGCTATCGAGAGCCCACTCCAAAAACCGACGAACCCCAGTGGCCCTTTCTAGCCTGAGCGGGCGCCCCGCCCCGAACTGGGGAACGGCAATATGTCCGCCTCGTGTGGCTGCTTCTTCTTCTTTTTGTTGGTCCCATCGGCTAACGTTTTCATCGATGCCGAGTTCATCTGTGCCGATGCGCCATCCGGCGGCCGTCCGCGGTACACGTCTTTACGATGATCAACATCGAGGATGAGCAATTCAAGATCTTGGACCACATACAAGATGCGATAGTCTCCTGAGCGCTCTCGGTAGACCGGCCGCCCCAAACCATCCTCCACGCCCACTAACTTCTTCGAGCCGGGCGGATGTGGGTCCTGTTCCAATGATTGAATCTTGCTGACAACTTGAAGTCGAATCTTGCGAGGAAGGGCTTCGACAGCCGACAGAGCATCTTCGGTGAAAGCTAGGTTTAAAGGCATGTTCACTCGGCGCTCAACAGCAAGGCAAGTCTCTCTTTTAACTCGCGACCCCGAATGACTTTGCCTTGTCCTTCCTTGATGCGGTCCAGCTGCAAACGCGCTACCGTGGAATCGAAGGCATCTTCCGCGTTCTCCAAAATTTGCTTTTCCACCATATTCGCTCTCGCCACGTAGTCTGTTATCCGCGCGACGATTTCCGCATCTGCAGGGAGTGGGAAATTGCTGATCCGCTCAGGGGTGGCCTTTCGGCCATAGCTAAAGCGCCAAGCCTCATGCCGGACCACGGCTGCCGCTACGTACAGCAAAGCGTGTGGAGTGTTCTCTTTAGGCACCAGGAGTAGACAATCATCCGTGACGCCGCAAGGCCATTCTTGCACGTGCGCTACGCCGATCGAGCCAGTACTTGGCACGGTCACAAATGGTGCAGCAAGAACATTTTCAAAGTCGAAGAAGCCATAGCACCCGTTGTCCAAGCCACTCGATGAGATCACCAAAGAATTCCCCGGGCGTAGACCTTCTTTGCTATGCAACTGCTTCTGACCGTAGCTGATGTTGAAGTAGGCCCCAAGGGTTCCGGCAACACTTTCTTTGATCACCTTCGTGCCAAATTTACCCGGCGTACGCGGCTTGTGATGACCAATGCGAACGAGGTCATCGGCATGCAACGCCACAAACGCTGTGCGGCCCCGGATAACCTCAAGAACCTTCGCGTCTACGTTCGCGGGATCAATCTCTTTTGCCGGAATGTAAGCGCCAGGAGCGAAGCTCAAATCATCATCCAGGGGCACCCATCCGCAAAACCCAGGGACCGATCGTCTTCCATTAAAGGCTTCAAGGGCTGCCGGCAGTTCCGTACCAGGACATGGCACTCGTACACCCTTTTTGAGCCTATATCCGTCATTCTCGACACGCGCAAAGAACACAGATTTATTCTTCGGGTGCGGCACTCCTTTAGTGATGTAAAGAATGACAGTGTTCGCTGCCGCATACGGCTGAAAAAGTTCATCCGGAAGCTTGATTGCCGCCTCCAGCGTGTTTCTCTTCAGCAGCCCTTCTCTCCACTCGCGCTTGCTTCTCTTCACCAAGAGCGAGAGTGGAATGATCACTGCCATACGCCCGTTTTGGGACAGGCCTTGGAGGGCTCGCTCGATGAATCTTTCTGCAGGCGCGTCCGTTTTCTTGTGAGGAAATGGAGGGTTCATCAGCGCAACCGAGGCTGTGCCGATAGGAAACTCTTTCGCAGTAAAGCAATCGCCTCGATGAACGCTCGATGATCCGTCACCTCGCAGGATCATGTTGGCGACACATAGCGCAGCCGTGATGGGCTCATCATCAAACCCGACGAGTCGCTCCTGCACGAGCTTAACAATCTGAGCACGAGAAAGGTTGTGTTCTCGCGCCATGCGGTTCATCGCCGCGATTAGAAAGCCCCCTGTACCGCAGGCCGGATCTAGCACGACGTCGTTCTTCGTGACGGCTAGCAAGTCAGCGCAGAACGAGGCAACATGCCGCGGCGTGAAGTACTGGCCAATCGTGTTGCCACCGGCGTACTGGAAAAACGTCTCGTAGAGCTGCCCGAGGTAGTCGTGCTCAGCCGTCAGCACCGCCACATTTAGGCGTTCCAAGATGGCAAGGATCCGCCTCGCCTTGATGGCGAGCTTCTCGTTGGCCTCTTCGATGTGCAAGCTTTTAGCGAGCGTGGGTTTTCCCGCGTTCCAGAAGGACTCTTCACATGCCTGATTGATGTCGCGGAGAATGTTGCTTGGGTCTTTGCGGAGATTTCCCTTCGACTTCCACAGGGCAAGCATGCATGCGCCAACAACTGCCGGGCGAGATCGGTCATTCACGCTCGACTCACGCAACAAGCGGTTGATCTCGTCCGCGCGTTCCGCGAGAACATCCGGATGGGGCACTGACGGCCTAAGCTCGCCACTGCCAGCAGGACTACGAAGCTGCTCCGCATCAACCCGATTTGGAATCCAACCTATTGGATGGCCTTCGTAGGTTGCGAAAGTCCAGTGCGAGCCGTCCCATCGGGACACGCGCACCTGAAATTCGTCCTCAGACGTTCCCGCAACGGCGATTGCGAGAGGCGAGTATCCAGCTTCGACGCAGGCCGCTCCGTACTGTCCAGTCGATTCAGCGACGGCTTTTTTGATGTCTCTGATCGACGCCTTTGCTTCGATCACCGCCAGCGGTTGCAGGGTGTGCTTGTCAACGAGGACTGCCTCTGGCAGACCATCCCCGACGTTTTTTCCTTTGCTTCGACCCTTAAAGATCTCGCGAAGGTGCGGGTAATCTTTGTATTCGTGCTGTCGAAGCAGTTCGCCTGCCGGCGGACGCCGAGTGTCCCAGCCTTGAGCGGTGAGCAACTCGGTGAGTAAGTGTTCTGCTCGCACTTCTGCGACGCGTTGAGGATTAACCACCGGCCCTCCTGGCGCTCTTTGACTGCACTGGGCAAACAAGCGCATGCGCAGTAGGCGCGCTTGCACCATCGTCGTCCACTTCACCGTAACACGCGAGGCGAATACGGTCACTCAGATGCTTTGCCGACCTGTAAGAGCCGAGCCGAAGCTTTTCTTTCAATTGGGCCACTTTGATGGCACCCCTACTTTCAGAATAAAGATAGAACGCCGCAAGCCACTTTCGCAGTGGGATGTGGGAGTCCTCCATGACCGTTCCGACGGTCACAGTAAACGTTGATTTGCATGAGCCGCATTTGAAAAGCCCAGATCGGATTCGCGCCTGGGGGTTGGCCTTGACGGAGTAAACCGTGTCTCTGTTTTCGCAGTGAGGACACACAGGGCCGGTAGGCCACCGTTCCCTTTCTAGAAATGCGCGAGCTGCCTCCTCATTCGGAAAGCGCTCTTCGAGGAGGTCAAGTGAAATTGGCGCGGCATACACGAGGGCGAGGGTATGGACTTCGACTGGTTTCGTCAAGTGACAAATCATCGGAGGACTATGCCGGCTGCGACCGAAAACGACTGTTATGAACAGCCCCGACTGCAGTTCAAAATGGGGCTCCTCGATCAGTTCTGACAGCAGTACTGACGAGGTGCCCACATGGGATGCTGCGGCTCGGGAAGATGCCCCCAGGCAAAAGAAAACCCGCCACGCCAGCAAGCGTGCGGGTTTCTGAGTTTGACGAGACGCTGCGGTCTCGGTATTTGGTCCCGCCGCCAGGAATCGAACCTGGATCTCAGCCTTCGGAGGGCCGAATTCTATCCGTTGAAATACAGCGAGGAATCTGGGTTCCGGCAGAACCGGAGCCACGCATTATCGCCCATCAGACGGCGACTTCTTCATCAGCTTCGTTCCCGATGCCGGCTTTCGAGTTCCGCACAAAGCCCAGCCCGGCCAGGTAGACGCGGAAGGTGCGCCGGCCGGTGGGGACCAGGTCGAAGGCTTCCGGGTCGAGCAGCCAGTTCTGGATCAGCCCGCTGATCAGCGCGTGCAGGCCCTGCGCCGCCACGTGGCCGGGCACGGGCAGCTTGATGTGGTCGCGGCGCGCTGCCGTGCGCAGGGCTTTTTCGAAATCGGCCACGCAAGCGTTGCGCGCGTCCAGGTGGCGCTGCTGCACCGAGGCCATGTCGTGGGTGTATTCGACCTTGTGGGTGGCCACGTCGAACACGCGGCGCACTTGGGGGTCGGTGGCCATGAGGGTCAGGGCGTGCACCATGCCCTCTTCGATCTGGCCCAGCGGGTCGTCGTTGAGGCCGGCCGCGGCGGCGGCCCTGGGGCCGGCTTCCAGCGGCAGGATGACGCGCTCCATCATGGCGTTGAAGAGGTCGGCCTTGTCCTTGAAGTGCCAATAGATGGCCCCGCGCGTGGCCCCGGCCTGCTGCGCAATCTGCTGCAGCGAGGTCTGCGAGACGCCTTGCGCCTGAAACAGCAGCTCCGCGGCATCGAGCAAGCGATGCCGCGTGGCCAGTGCCTCTTCCTTCGTACGACGTGCCACCAAGTCTCCCGTTTTGTAAAGCCAAGCCCTTTCGGTATCGTGGGGCCATTGGGGTTGTCACTATACATCCATGAATGTATGTAAACTAGCGGGCTTCCCCGATGGCCCGGCTGCTTTTGCTGGTTTTCTGTTCGCTTCGCGAACACGCCATCTCCCGTCTTTGCTTCAAAGGATTCGCATGCCTCTCCTGCATGTTTCGCGTCAATCGTCGTTTTCGCCGCGCCTCGCGATCGTGGCCGCCTCCGTGGTGTTGGCGCTTGCGGCTTGTTCCAAGGGCGACGCGCCCGCCGGACCGGGCGGCGCAGGTGGCGGCGGCGGCGCCCGGCCCGCTCCTGAAGTGGGCGTGGTGGTTGCCACGCCAACCGACGTGGGCCTGGTAACCGAGCTGCCGGGCCGCCTCGAAGCCTCCCGCGTGGCCCAGGTTCGCGCCCGCGCCTCGGGCATCCTGCTCAAACGCGAGTTCCGCGAAGGCAGCGACGTGAAGGCCGGCCAGCTGCTGTTCCGCATCGATCCGGCGCCGCTGGTGGCGGCCGCGCAGAACGCGCAGGCCACGCTGGCCCGCGCCGAAGCCAACGCCGTTCAGGCCAAGGCACTGGCCGACCGCTACAAGCCGCTGGTCGAGGCCAACGCCGTGAGCAAGCAGGAATACGCAACGGCCGTAGCCTCGCAAAAGACGGCGGAGGCCGACGTGGCCGCGGGCCGCGCCGCGGTGCAAACCGCCAAGATCAATCTTGGCTACGCCAACGTGACTTCGCCCATTTCGGGCCGCATCGGCCGTGCGCTGGTGACCGAAGGCGCGCTGGTGGGCCAAGGCGACGCAACCGAGCTGGCCGTGGTGCAGCAGATCAGCCCCATGTACGTGAACTTCACGCAGTCGGCGTCCGACGTGCTGAAGCTGCGCCGCGCGCTGGCCGCGGGCCAGTACAAGCGGGCCAACGGCGAAGAGGCCGCCAGCGTCACGGTGGTGCTGGAAGACGGCACCGAATACGCGCTGCCCGGCAAGCTGTTGTTCTCCGACCTGACGGTGGATTCGACCACCGGACAGGTCACGCTGCGCGCCGAGGTGCCCAACCCCAAGGGCGAGCTGCTGCCTGGCCTGTACGTGCGCGTGCGGCTGGAGCAGGCGCAGGCCAGCAACGCGATCACCGTTCCCCAGCAGGCCGTAACGCGCACCCAGCAGGGCGACACGGTGTCGGTGGTGGGTGCCGACGGCAAGATCAGCCAGCGCACCGTAAAGATCAGCGCCGCCAAGGACAACCAGTGGGTGGTGCTCGATGGCCTGAAGGCGGGCGAGCAGGTGATGGTCGACGGCTTCCAGAAGCTGCAGATGATGCCGCCCGGCACGCCCGTGAAGGCGGTGCCGTGGAAGAAGCCGATGCCGAATGGCGCGGCACAACCGGCAGGACAGGCGGCAGCACAACCAGCAGCGCAGGCGGCCTCGGCCCCGGCGGCGGCAGCCAGCGGTCCGGCGTCTGCCACGGCCGAGAAGAAGTAATCAGGAGCGCGCCCGCATGGCCAAATTCTTTATCGACCGACCGATCTTCGCCTGGGTGATCGCGCTGTTCATCCTGGTGATGGGCGGCGTCGCCATCACCCAGCTGCCGATCTCGCAGTACCCGCCGGTGGCACCGCCGGCCATCGTGATCAACGTTGCCTACCCCGGCGCCTCGGCCCAGACGCTGGAGGACAGCGTGCTGTCCGTCGTCGAGCGCGAGATGAACGGCTCGCCGGGCCTCATCTATATGGAATCGGTGGCCCAGGCCGACGGCACGGGCACCATCACCATCAGCTTCCAGGCCGGCACCAACCCCGACCTGGCGCAGGTGGACGTGCAGAACCGGCTCTCCCGTGCCACGCCGCGCCTGCCGGCCGCCGTGACGCAGCAGGGCGTGCGCGTGGACAAGGCGCGCAACAACTTCCTGCTGTTCGCGATGCTGTCTTCGGACAACCCGGACTTCCCCCCAGTGGCGCTCGGCGACTACGCCGCGCGCAACATCGTGCCCGAGCTGCAGCGTGTGGTGGGCGTGGGCCAAGCCCAGCTGTTCGGCACCGAGAACGCCATGCGCATCTGGGTCGATCCGGCCAAGCTGCAGGGCTTCAATCTGTCGGCCACCGATGTGAACAACGCCATTCGCGCGCAGAACGCCCAGGTGTCCTCGGGCTCCATCGGCGACCTGCCCAACATCCCCGGCCAGGCCATTGCGGCCACGGTGGTGGTGAACGGCCAGCTCGCCAACGTGGAGCAGTTCAAGAACATCATTCTGCGGGCCAACACCGACGGCTCGGCCGTGCGGCTGAAAGACGTGGCGCGGGTCGAGCTTGGCGGGCAGTCGTATGCCACCTCGGCGCGCCTGAACGGCGTGCCCGCGGTCGGCATCGGCGTGCAGCCCACGCCCAACGGCAACGCGCTTCAATCGGCCAAGGCCATCCGCGCCAAGATGACCGAGCTCGAGCGCTTCTTCCCGCCGGGCGTGAAGTGGACCATTCCGTACGACAGCTCGCGCTTCGTGCAGATCTCCATCACCGAAGTGGTCAAGACGCTGCTCGAAGCGGTGGCGCTGGTGTTCGTGGTGATGTTCCTGTTCTTGCAGAACTGGCGCTACACGATCATTCCGACCATCGTGGTGCCCATTGCTCTCTTGGGCACGTTCGCCTCGCTGCTCGCGCTGGGCTTCTCGATCAACGTGCTGACCATGTTCGGCATGGTGCTGGTGATCGGTATCGTGGTGGACGACGCCATTGTGGTGGTCGAGAACGTCGAGCGCATCATGAGCGAAGAGGGGCTCTCGCCGCTCGAAGCCACGCGCAAGGCCATGAAACAGATCTCGGGCGCCATCATCGGCGTGACCGTGGTGCTGATCTCGGTGTTTGTGCCGCTGGCGTTCTTTGCGGGCTCCACCGGCAACATCTACCGCCAGTTCTCGGCGGTAATGGTGACCTCGATCGCCTTCTCGGCCTTCATGGCGCTGTCGCTCACGCCAGCCCTGTGTGCCACGCTGCTCAAGCCGGTGGAAGCCGGCCACCACCACGAGAAGACAGGCTTCTTCGGCTGGTTCAACCGGGGTTTCACGCGCACGGCCAAGGGCTACGAGAGCGTCGTCGCGCGCATTCTGCGGCGCGCCGCGCGCTACCTGATCATCTACGTGGCAATCATCGGCGCGGTGGTGTTCACCTACATGCGCCTGCCAAGCTCGTTCCTGCCCGCGGAAGACCAGGGCAACATCATCGTGAACGTGCAGCTGCCCCCGGGCGCCACGCAAGAGCGATCGCTGGCGGTCATGCAGCAGGTTGAAAACTTCATCCTGAAGCAGCCTGAAGTGCAGAGCATGGTCGGCGTGATGGGCTTCAGCTTCTCGGGCCAGGGCCAGAACGCGGGCCTCGCCTTCGTGACGCTGAAGGACTGGGAAGAACGCAAGGACCCGGCCCACTCGGCCCAGGCGCTGGCGGGCCGCGCCTTCGGTGCGCTCTCGGGCATCCGCGACGCCTTCATCTACCCGCTGAGCCCGCCGCCCATTCCTGAACTGGGCAATGCCAGCGGCTTCAGCTTCCGGCTGCAGGATCGCTCGGGCGCGGGCCACGAGGCGCTCATCAACGCACGCAACCAGCTGCTGGGCATGGCCGGACAAAGCAAGATCCTGTCGCAGGTACGCCCCGACGGCCTGGAAGACGCGCCGCAGCTGCAGATCGACATCGACCGCGACAAGGCGAACGCTCTGGGCGTGACCTTCGACGCGATCAACGCGACGCTGTCGACCGGGCTGGGTTCGAGCTACATCAACGACTTTCCGAACCGCGGCCGCCTGCAGCGCGTGGTGGTGCAGGCCGATGCGCCGGCCCGCATGCAGCCCGACGACCTGCTGCGCCTGAACGCCAGCAACACGCAGGGCCAGCCGGTGCCGCTCTCGGCCTTTGCCACCACCAAGTGGGTGAAGGGCGCGACGCAGACGGTGCGCTACAACGGCTATCCGGCCATTCGCATCAGCGGCGACGCCGCCGCGGGCTTCAGTACGGGCGCCGCCATGGCCGAGATGGAAAAGCTCGCCGCCCAGCTGCCGCAAGGCTTCGGCTTTGAGTGGACGGGCCAGTCGCGCGAAGAAAAGCTAGCGGGTTCGCAAGCCATCGTGCTGTACGGCTTCGCGATCCTGGCGGTGTTCTTGTGCCTGGCCGCGCTGTACGAGAGCTGGTCGATCCCGCTGTCGGTGATTCTGGTGGTGCCGCTCGGCGTGCTGGGCGTGCTGCTGGCGACGATGCTGCGCGCCTACTCCAACGACGTGTACTTCCAGGTGGGGCTGATCACGATCATCGGCCTCTCCGCGAAGAACGCGATCCTGATCATCGAGTTTGCGAAGGACCTGCAGGCGCAAGGCAAGGGCATCATCGAATCAGCCCTGGCCGCGGCCCACCTGCGGTTCCGGCCCATCGTCATGACCTCGCTGGCCTTCGGCCTGGGCGTGGTGCCGCTGGTGCTCGCCTCGGGCGCCGGCTCGGCCAGCCAGCGCGCCATTGGCACGGGTGTGCTGGGCGGCATGGTGACGGGCACAGCGCTGGCGGTGATCTTCGTGCCGGTGTTCTTCGTGGTGGTGCGCAGCCTGTTCAAGGGCAGTGCGCGCCAGCATGAAGCCGACAAGCGGCATGCAGAGGCAGCCGGCATCACGGAAGAAAAAGCAACATGACCAAGAAACTGATCCCCACAGCCCTGGCCGCGGCCATGCTGCTGGCCGGCTGCTCGCTGATTCCGACCTACGAGCGCCCCGCGGCGCCGGTGCCGACCACCTTTCCGGGCGATCCGGCCCAGCCGGCCGGCCCGGCCGCGGCGGCCGTGCCGTGGGAAGACTTCTTTACCGACGCGCGGCTCAACGGGCTGATCCGCACCGCGCTGGAGAACAACCGCGACCTGCGCGTGTCGGTGCTCAACATCGAACAGGCGCGCGCGCAGTTCCAGGTCCAGCGCTCGTCGCTGTTCCCGGCGGTCGGCCTCACGGGCAGCGGATCGCGCTCGAGCCCCAACCCCTACCAGGCCTTCGACAGCAGCGCGGGCAGCGTGTCGTCGCAGTACAGCGTCAACCTGGGCATCACGGCCTGGGAGATCGACTTCTTCGGCCGCGTCCGCGCGCTGAAGGACCAGGCGCTGGGGCAATACCTGGCCACCGAGGAATCGCGCAAGGCCGCGCAGGTGAGCCTGATTGCGGCGGTCGCCACCGGCTGGCTCACGCTGATTGCCGACGACGAGCTGCTCGAGCTCACGCGCCAGACGCTGGGCACGCGCGAAGAATCGGTGCGCCTGACCAAGATGCGCTTCGACAACGGCGTTTCGTCCGAGCTCGACTTCCAGGCCGCCAATTCGCTCGCCGAAACCGCGCGCGCCTCTTATGCGCAGCAGCAGCGCACGCGCATGCAGGACGAGAACGCGCTGGCCCTGCTGCTGGGCGCGCCGGTTCCGGCCAGCGCCACGGCGGGCGGGGTCAAGGGCCTGGACAGCGTGCAGCCGATGCCCGACGTGCCGGCCGGCCTGCCGTCCGACCTGCTGGCCGAGCGGCCCGACATCCGCGCCGCCGAGCAGCAGCTCATTGCGGCCAACGCCAACATCGGCGCGGCGCGCGCCAACTTCTTTCCGCGCGTGTCGCTGACCACCACCCTGGGCACCGCGAGCAGCGAGTTCTCGGGCCTGTTCGACAGCGGGTCCAAGGCCTGGTCGTTCGCGCCGTCGGTCACGCTGCCGATCTTCGACGCGGGCCGCAACCGGGCCACGCTCGACTCGGCCAAGGCCGGGCGCGAGATTGCCGTGGCGCAGTACGAGAAGTCGATCCAAACCGCGTTCCGCGAAGTGGCCGACGCCCTGGCCGGCCGCGCCACGCTGGGCGAGCAGGTGCGTGCGCAGCGCGCGCAGGCCGAGGCGGAGTCGGTGCGCTTCCGGCTTTCCGACATGCGCTACCGCAACGGCATTGCGAGCGCGCTCGACCTGCTCGATGCGCAGCGTTCGCTCTATACGGCGCAGCAATCGGCGGTGACCACGCGGCTCTTGCAGCTCCAAAACCAGGTCACGCTCTACAAGACGCTGGGCGGCGGCTGGGCTACTAAAGACGGCAAGGGCTGAGGCTTTCGCGCGACGGCCCCGGGTAGGCCTTCCGTCCTTTGGACGGAGGGCCTCTCTATAATCGCCGGTTGATTCGAAAAAGCCCCCCGACGAGCCCCCGTTATTGAGGACGCCAATGAGCGCAGACCCGCATTACCAGGCCAAAGAAGAAGCCCACTCCGGCCCGATCAAGAACCCGAGGCAACTGCTGCTCGCGGTATTTTTCTCTTTCGTTGTTCCCATTCTGATCATCGTGGGCCTTGTGGCCTATGTGGTTTCCGGCAATAAGCCCGCAGGCACCGCCGAGGGCGACAACATGGCGCTCTACGGCGTTTCCAAGGATGCGCGCGACCGCGAAGTGGCCGAGCGGCTCAAGAAGGTCGGTGCCATCGAGATCCGCGATGCCAACCGTCCGCTCGCAGCCGGCGAGGCCGTTTTCAAGGCGCAATGCGTGGCCTGCCACGGCTCGCCCGGCATTCCCGGCGCACCCCACCTGAACGACGCCGCAGCCTGGGGCCCGCGCATCGGCCAGGGCTACGAAACGCTGCTCGACCATGCGCTGCATGGCAAGGGCGCCATGCCGGCACAGGGCGGCGGCGACTTCGAAGACCTCGAAATCGGCCGTGCCGTGGTCTACATGGCCAACGCCGGCGGCGCCAAGTTCCCAGTGCCCGATCGTCCAGCAGCAGCAGCAGCGGGGGCAGCAGCAGCCCCGGCCGAAGGCGCTGCCTCGGCAGCCGCACCGGCTGCCAGCGCAAGCAAGTAAGCACTTCGCTACCAATAAAAAAAAGCCGGCTTCGAGCCGGCTTTTTTCATGGGCGACGCAAAGTCGCGGCGGCTACTTCGCCATTGCTGCGAGCCTGCGCGCCGCCGGGCTCAACACGTGGCCGAAGCGCTGCGGCAAGTCGCCCGCGCGCACCGCATCGGGCGTCCACAAGCCCTGCTCCACGGCCTCGGCGGCCAGTGCCACGTCCTGCGTATGGACCAGCCCAAGACCGAGCGGCGTGGCAAGGTAGAGCCGGCCCAGCTCATCAAGCAGGCAGGCCGAGATGGCATCGACAGGCTGCCCGGTGTGGGCCGTGACGGGAAAGTCCTTGTCGTCGGCAATGCGCCAGACGAAAGGCGCGGCCTCCAGTTCAACGTAGACGCGCTGCGGGCCGTTCTGGAAGAACCACTGGCCTTCTGCGTCGCGGTCGTAGTTGCGCTGGATGAAGTCGATCAGCTTTTCGTGCCGCAGCATCGAACCCTTGGCGGTGGTGAAGGGCCCTTGCGACTGCGTGCGGTCGTCGCGCATGTACCAGTTGCCGCGCGCATCGAGGCCCAGCCAGCCGTAGCAGTGCGGCACGTTGGGCCACTTGGCAAGTGCCTGTTTGACGATGTCGTCCATGCAGCTATTTTGCGCGTCCGCGCGGCGAAATGGGGGCTGCAAACTGGCTGAGCCAGCCGCCCACTCGCTCCGGCATGCCGCGCACGTGCCCGGGCGGCACCCCGAGCGGAAAACCCACGTGGCCGCCGTGCGCGGGTTGCCACAGCGTGACGTATGGGCCGACCTCGCCGGGGCCGGGCAGGCTGCTGGCCGGAATGAATGGATCGTTGAGCGCATTCACCACCAGCGTGGGCACGCGGATCGCGCGGAGGTGGGGCTTGGATGAGCCCCGCTCCCAGTAGTCGTCGGTGTTGCGAAAGCCGTGCAGGGGCGCGGTGAACACGTCGTCGAAGGCGTAGAGATCCCTTGCCGCAAGCAGCCGCTCGCGGTCGAACAGCCCGGGAAACTGCGCCAGCTTGGCAAGCGCCTTGGGCTTCATGGTCGAGAGGAACATTCGCGTGTAGACCAGCCGGTTGAAGCCGCGGCCGATGGCCTGGCCGCCGGCGGTCAGGTCGACCGGCGCAGATATCGAAGCCACCGCATCGACCAAGGCCCGGGCCGTCTCGCCGGCCTCGCAGGCCCAGCGCAGCAGCGCGTTGCCGCCGAGCGAGACGCCCGCCGCCAGCACCGGGCCGCCGCCGCGCAGCGCATGCTGGCCGTGCATGCGCCGCAGGATCCAGCCAATCTCTTCATAGTCGCCCGAGTGGTAGGCCCGCGGCGCCAGGTTCATCTCGCCGCTGCAGCCCCTGAAATGCGGCACCGCAAAGGCCATGCCGCGCTCGGCCGCAAAGGCCGCGAATGCCTCCGCATAGTGGCTGCGGGAGGAGCCCTCCAGCCCGTGGAACAGCACCAGCAGCGGCTGCGGGCCAGGCAAAGGCGCGTCGACGAAATCGACGTCGATGAAGTCGCCGTCGGGCGCGGTCCAGCGCTCGCGCCGGTACAGGGGCGCCGGCCCGTCGAAACGGCGGGCATACAGCGCCGGCCAGATGGTCTGCAGGTTGCCGCCCGGCAGCCATCGGGGCGCCATGTAGCCCATGGACGAGTTCATGGAGGGTGAAGGAGGCGGGTCGGCTGGCATCGCGATCAGTGCAGGGTCTGGGGTGGATCGTTCGATTCGCTGGGCTCGCGTGCGCTGCCCGGGCTCGCATGGTGGGCCACCAGGCGCCAGCCTTCCACGGTCTTGTGATAGACGTTGGTGGCCAGCACGAAGGCATGTTTGGGCCCTTCGGCGGTGAGCACCTCGATGCGTTCGAGCACGTTGTGCACGGCGCTCGCGAGCGACTCGATCTTGCGCACGCGCGCCGGCGTCGCATGGATGGCGCCGTTGCCGAACATCTGCTCGAAAGCCGCTCGGATGGCCGTGGTTCCCACCAGCCGCGGGCCGCCCGGATGGACGCAGAACACCTCGTCCTCGTCGGCCCAGCAGGCCATCAGTGCATCGATGTCGCCGCGCTGCAGCGCTTCGTAAAAGGCCGTTTCGATGTCGTCGGCAGTGCCGCCGATGGCCGCGGCGGCGCGGAGTGGGGTCTTGGGCATATCGTGATTTTGCCGCGCGTTCCACCGATGAGAAGCCGCACCGCTTTGGTCCGCTGCGCACCGCGCTGCCGCGCGCGGCGCAATTCACTTGCTCCACTTTGGACCAAATGGTCAAACAAAAACATCTCTAAACATTCAAGTCATTGATTCAAAACGACTTTTTTCTTTGGCACGGGCTATGCATAGGGCTCCGGGAACTCGCAACAGGAGCTTTTGCATGAACGTCGGCATCTTCATTCCCATCGGCAACAACGGCTGGCTGCTCTCCGAAAACGCGCCGCAGTACAAGCCGAGTTTCGAACTCAACAAGGAGATCACGCTGACGGCCGAGCGCTACGGTGTGGACTTCGTACTGTCGATGATCAAGCTGCGCGGCTTTGGCGGCAAGACCGAGTTCTGGGACCACAACCTCGAGTCGTTCACGCTCATGGCCGGGCTCGCGGCCGTGACCACGAAGATCAAGCTCTTTGCCACCGCCGCCTCGCTGGTGATGCCGCCGGCCATTGTCGCGCGCATGGCGTCGACCATCGATTCGATCTCCAACGGCCGCTTTGGCCTCAACCTAGTCACCGGCTGGCAGCGGCCCGAGTATTCGCAGATGGGCATGTGGCCCGGCGACCAGTTCTTCGGCACGCGCTACCAATACCTTTCGGAATACATCCAGGTGCTGCGCGACCTGTGGGGCACCGGCCGGTCGGACTTCAAGGGCGCGCACTTCCAGATGGACGACTGCCGCCTGAGCCCGCAACCGAAGGCCGACATGAAGGTGATCTGCGCGGGCCAGAGCGACGCCGGCATGGACTTTTCCGCGAAGTACGCCGACTACAACTTCTGCTTCGGCAAAGGCGTGAACACGCCCAAGGCCTTTGCGCCCGCGGCCGAGAAGCTCATCGAGGCCACCCGCAAGACCGGCCGCCACGTCACAACCTATGTGTTGGTGATGGTGATTGCCGACGAAACCGACGACGCCGCACGCGCCAAGTGGGAGCACTACAAGGCCGGCGCCGACCACGAGGCCATTGCGTGGCTGGGCCAGCAGGGCGCCGCTGACACCAAGTCGGGCGCCGACACCAACGTGCGCCAGATGGCCGACCCGACCTCGGCCGTCAACATCAACATGGGCACGCTGGTGGGCTCCTATGCCACCGTGGCGGGCCTGCTCGACGAGATGGCCGAGGTGCCGGGCACCGAAGGCGTGCTGCTCACTTTCGACGACTTCGTGCAGGGAGTGCAAGCCTTTGGCGAGCGCATACAGCCGCTGATGAAGAGCCGCGCGCATGTGCAGAGCCCAGTGCCATCGCAGGCCGAACCCGAGCGCCTTGCGGCCTGAAGGAGAAGCGCATGGCCACGCCCGCACGCAACACCACGCTCACCTCGACCACGCCCGTCGGTGCCCCGCGCCTGCCCGGCGCACCCGCGCCGATGGTGCTGCCCGCCCGGCCCGAACCGCTGGCGCTGCATGCCACCGACTCGGCCCTCATCGTGGTCGACATGCAGAACGCCTATGCATCGATCGGCGGCTATGTCGACTCGGCCGGCTTCGACATTTCAGGCGCGCAAGGCACCATCGCCAACATCGCGCGCACCATTGCGGCGGCGCGTACGGCCGGCATGCTGGTCGTGTTTCTGCAGAATGGCTGGGACGCGGCCTACGTCGAAGCCGGCGGCCCGGGGTCACCCAACTGGCACAAGTCGAACGCGCTCAAGACCATGCGGGCCAAGCCCGAACTTGCGGGCAAGTTCCTCGCCAAGGGCGGCTGGGACTACGAACTCATTGAGCAGATGAAGCCGCAACCCGGCGACATCGTGGTGCCCAAGACGCGCTACAGCGGCTTCTTCAACAGCACACTCGACAGCACCCTGCGCTCGCGCGGCATCCGGCACCTGGTGTTCACCGGCATTGCGACCAACGTGTGCGTCGAGTCGACGCTGCGCGATGCGTTCCATCTCGAATACTTCGCCGTGATGCTCGAAGACGCGACGCACGAGCTCGGCGGTGCGGCCATACAGAAGGCATCGGTCTACAACGTCGAGACCTTCTTCGGTTGGGTCTCCACGGTGGACCAGTTCTGCGCCACCTTCGCGCCCGAGCCCATCGCCCAGCCCGTTACCGCCGAAGCGGCCATTGCCTGATTTTTTTCAAAGGAGCCCATCCCATGCCCAAGCAAGCCATCATCCCGGCCGGAACCACCACGCCGATCGCCCCGTTCGTGCCCGGCACCATGGCCGACGGCATCGTCTACGTGTCCGGCACGCTGCCCTTCGACAAGGACAACAACGTGGTCCACGTGGGCGACGCCTCCGCGCAGACGCGCCACGTGCTCGAGACGATCCAGAACGTGATCAGGACGGCCGGCGGCACCATGGACGACGTCACGTTCAACATGATCATGATCAAGGACTGGGCCGACTACGCGAAGATCAACACGGTGTACGCGGAGTTCTTTCCGGGCACCAAGCCCGCGCGCTACTGCATCCAGTGCGGCCTGGTCAAGCCAGATGCGCTGGTCGAGATCGCCTCGATCGCCCACGTCGGCAACAAGGCCTGAGCATGCCGCTGCACTACGAAGTGCACGGTCCGGCCGATGGCGAGGCGGTGCTGCTGTCGTCGGGGCTCGGCGGATCGGCCGCCTTCTGGCAACCGCAGATTGGCGCGCTGGTCGAAGCGGGCCATCGCGTGATTGCGTACGACCAGCGCGGAACGGGCCGCAGCCCAGCCGCGCTGGACGCGGGCTACGCCATTGCCGACATGGCACGAGACGTAGTGCGGATCCTCGACGCCACGTCGACGCCGCGCTGCCACCTGGTGGGCCATGCGCTGGGCGGGCTCGTGGGCCTGCAGCTTGCGCTCGACGAGCCCTCGCGCGTGGCCAGCCTGGTCCTGGTCAATGCATGGTCCAAGCCCAACCCGCATTCGGCGCGCTGCTTCGATGCGCGGCTTGCGCTGCTCGATGCCTGCGGCCCGCGTGCCTATGTCGAAGCGCAACCGATCTTCTTGTACCCCGCGGCCTGGTGCGCGGAACATGCAGAGCGCGTGGCCGACGAGGTCGACCATGCCTTCGCGCATTTTCCGGGCGTTGCCAACATGCGTGCGCGCATTGCCGCGCTGCGCGCGTTCGACATCGATGCGCAGCTTGGCGACATCACCGCACCTACGCTGGTGGCCGCCGCCATGGACGACGCACTGGTGCCATGGACCTGCTCCCAGCACCTGGCCGATGGCCTGCACGACGTGACGCTCCACTTCATGCCGCACGGTGGCCATGCGCACAGCGTGACCGAGGCCGACGCCTTCAACCGCAGCCTGCTCGACTTTCTTTCCCGGGTCAGCGCACCCGGCGTACTCGCATGACCAACGCAATCGCTCTCGACGACGCCGCACTGGCGCTTCTCTTTACCGAGGCACGCAGCCACAACGGCTGGACCACCGAGCCCGTCACCGACGCGCACATCCGCCAGATCTATGCGCTCGCATGCATGGGGCCGACGTCGGCCAACTGCTCGCCCGCTCGCTTCGTGTTCGTTCGCACGCCCGAAGGCAAGCAGCTTCTCGCGCCCGCGCTTTCCAAGGGCAACCTCGACAAGACCATGACGGCGCCCGTCACCGTGATTGCCGCGTGGGACCGCAAGTTCTACGACAAGCTGCCCACGCTGTTCCCGCATGCCGATGCGCGCAGCTGGTTCACCGGCAGCCCCGAGGCCGCGCACGAAACCGCCTTTCGCAATGCCAGCCTGCAGGCAGGCTACCTGCTGCTCGCCGCGCGCGCCGTGGGGCTCGATGCGGGGCCGATGTCGGGCTTCGACAAGGCCAAGGTCGACGCCGCGTTCTTCGAGGGCACCGACTGGACCACCAACTTCCTGATCAACCTCGGGCACGGCGATGCGGCCAAGGTGTTCGGCCGCCTGCCGCGCCTGGCCTTCGACGAAGCCTGCCTGCTCGCCTGACGCCCACGGGAGTTTCTTCTCATGCTGCTGAACGCAATGGCTTCCAACAACGTCGCGCCGGCCGGCGCGCCGCATGCGCTGCCCAAGGCCGACTACCGCAATGCGATGGCGCGGCTGGGTGCCGCCGTCAACATCATCACCACCGACGGTCCGGCCGGCCGCGCCGGCTTCACGGCCTCGGCCGTGTGCAGCGTGACCGACGAGCCGCCAATGCTGCTGGTGTGCCTGAACCGTTCGGCCTCGGTGTACCCCGCGTTCACGGCCAACGGCGTGCTCTGCGTGAACGTACTGGCGGCGGGGCATCAGGCGCTCTCTGGCCTGTTCGGCGGCAAGACGCCGATGGACGAGCGCTTTGCCGCCGCACGGTGGAGTCGCAAGGCCACCGGCTCGCCAGTGTTAGATGACGCTGCCGCCTCGTTCGACTGCCGCGTGGTGCGCGCCACCAGCGCGGGCACGCACGATGTGCTGTTCTGCGAAGCGCTGGCAATTGCGATCGGCGGAGCGGCGCAGAGCCTCATCTACTTCGATCGCCGCTATCACGAGATCGCAGCGCCGCCGCACTGACCTCTCTTGTCCCCTCTCCCTCTGGGAGAGGGTCAGGGTGAGGGCAGCGGCCTCAGCAAGCGCGCCGCATCTTCCAACGCCGCTGGCCCTCACCCCAGCCCTCTCCCAGAGGGAGAGGGAGCAAGTCCGCAACCCCGGCGCCGCCGCACTGAGCCTTCTTGTCCCGGAGGGAGCAAGTCCGCCCTAACGCGGCGCAATCCCTTGCAGCACGATCCGCTGCACGTTCTCCACCGTCTGCTCGAAGAACGCCGCATCTTCCAGCGTGTGCCCCGTCAGCGCCTGCACCTGCACGCCGAAATCCGCATAGTGCTGCGTGATGGCCCACAGCGCAAAGATCAAATGGTGCGGATCGACCGGCGCGAGCTTGCCGGCATCGATCCATGAACGAATGACCTCCGACTTGCGCTCCACCAGCGTGCGCAATTCGCGGTCGAGCTCGTCGCGAAGGAGCGGCGCGCCCTGGATCATTTCGAGGCAGAACAATCGCGATGCATCCGGCCGGTCGCGCGAGATCACGAGCTTGCGGCGGATGTAGCTGCCGATGGCTTCGCGCGGGTCTTGCTCGGCGCTGAATCCGCGCAACGGCTCGAGCCACAGTTCGAGCAGGTCGCGCAGCACGCTGACGTACAGCTCCTCCTTGTTCGCGAAGTAGTAGAGCAGGTTGCTCTTGGACACGTCGGCGCGCGCCGCCACCTGGTCGATCGACGTGCCGTGCAACCCGAAGCGCGAGAACAGACCCAGCGCGGCGCCGAGGATGGCGCTGCGCTTGTCCTCGATCTGGCGCAGCCTGCGGCTCACCGCGGATGCGCTGCGCACCGCCGGTTTCGTGCGCTTGCGCGCCGGGCTGGGCTTTTTTGTGCTGCTGGCTGCGGCCAGCGCCTTGGTCTTCGGCATCTTCCCTCGCTTCTCGATTACGGACTCGTCTTTCAACGCGCACCACTGTAAGGCCGCGGTGCATCGCGTCGCGCGACACGGACCTTCCGGCACGCGCGGCGCGCACCATGCTGACGCGGCAAATGCGTTTTGTCCATTTGGTCCAACTGGCACAGACGTTGCATGGCGAAAGGCATGCCAAGCACGAGGACGACCGACACATGACACTCCTGTCCGTACCCATCATCGATCTCGCGCCCTACTTCGGCGGCACAGCCGAAGGCAAGGCCAAGATCGCAAAGCAGGTCGACGAGGCCTGCCGCAGCATCGGCTTTCTCGTCATCACGAACCACGGCATTCCGGCCGAACTGATCGCGCGTGTGTCGCAGCTCTCGCGCCAGTTCTTCGACATGCCGTTGGCCGAGAAGCGCAAGGTCGATCGTCCACGCCAGGATGCGGTGCGCGGCTACAGCGCGGTTGGCGAGGAAGGCCTTTCCTACAGCCTGGAAGAAGCCGCGCCCGGCGACTTGAAGGAGTCCTTCTCGATCGGCCCTTCGAATGTGCCCGACGACGACTACCACCGCGGCCCCGCCGCCGGCCCGCACTTCGAGCCCAACAGCTGGCCGCCCATCGAAGGATTCCGCGAAGCGTACGAGAGCTACTTCGAGGCCATGAGCGATCTCTCGCGCTCGCTGATGCGCATCTTCGCGCTCGGTCTTTCGCTCGACGAGCCGTTCTTCGACGACAAGATCGACAAGCACATCAGCATGTTCCGCGTGCTGAGCTATCCGCCGCAGCGCGAAGCGCCGCTGCCAGGCCAGCTGCGCGCCGGCGCGCACAGCGACTACGGCAGCCTCACCATCGTGCTGCCCGACGACAAGGGCCTGCAGGTGTTCAACAAGGCGGGACAGTGGGTCGACGTGCCGCAGGTGGAAGGCGGGCTGGTCGTCAACATTGCCGACCTGATGATGCAGTGGACCAACGACCAGTGGGTGTCCACGCTGCACCGCGTGGTCAACCCGCCTTTCGAGGTGGCAAGCACCAACCGCCGCCAGTCGCTGGTGTTCTTTCACCAGCCCAACTACGACGCGATGGTCGAGTGCCTGCCGAGCTGCCTCGCTCCAGGCGAAGAGCCGAAGTACGCGCCCATTTCGTCGGGCGACCACCTCACGTCGAAGTTCGTCAAGCAGACCACCTTCGGCGGCACCAAGGCCGTGGCCTGAGCATGGCGCATCTGTCTTACGTCAACGTCTTTGCGAAAGACGTGGTTGCGCTCAGCGGCTTCTATCAGCGCGTGTTCGGCTTTCCGGAAATCGAGGCGATCCGATCGCCGATCTTCCGCGGACTGGACACCGGCAAATCGAGCCTGGGCTTCAACGCGCTCGATGCCTACGAGCTGCTGCACCTGGCCGAGTTCTCCGACACGCGCGGCGTGAAGTTCCTGCTGAACATCGATGTCGACAGCAAGGACGACGTCGACCGCATGGTGCCGGTCGCGCTCGAGGCCGGCGCCACGCTGGTGAAGCCGCCCTACGTCACCTACTACAACTGGTACCAGTCGGTGCTGCTCGATCCCGAGGGCAACGTGTTCCGCATCAACTTCATGATGTGACGGCACGCGGCACGCCCTTCCCTCCCTCTTTCTTCCCTGACACGCTCCTCACGAAAGGTCGCTCCATGCTGCGCATTCCCACTCACGGCTTCACCTCCGGCCTTGCCATGGCGCTCGCAGCTGGCGGCGCGACGTTCGCGTTGCCCGCCATGGCGGCCGACGGCTTCACGCTGAAGGACAAGCCGAAGATCGCGATGCTCTATTTCGGACCGAAGAACGACGGCGGGTGGACGCAGGCCTTTGACGAGGCACGGGCCAAGGTCGAGAAGGAAATCGGCCAGAAGATCCAGTTCGTCGAGAACGTGCCCGAAGACGCCTCGGCCATCAAACCCGCAGCCGAGAAGTTCATCCAGCGCGGCGCCAACATCGTGATCGGCACGGCCTTCGGCTATTCCGACAGCTTCAAGGACCTGGCCGCCAAGTACCCCGGTGTGGCTTTTCTCAACGGCTCGGGCACCACCAACGGCAGCAACCTCGAATCGTTCTACGGCCGCACCTACGAGAGCCAGTATCTCTGCGGCATGGCCGCGGGCGCGGCGTCGAAGACCGGCAAGCTCGGCTTCGTCGCGGCCAACCCTTTCGGCGTCGTGAACTGGACCATCAACGCCTTTGCGCTGGGCGCGCAGAAGATGAACCCCAACGCCACGGTCAACGTGATCTACACCGGCGCATGGAACGACCCAGTCAAGGAACGCGCCGCTGCTGCCGCGCTGATCGACCAGGGCGCCGACGTGATCGGCCAGCACGTCGATTCGCCCACGCCGCAGATCGTGGCGCAGGAGCGCGGCGTGTACGGCACCGGCCACCACCGCGACCTGCGCCAGTTCGCGCCCAAGGCCACCCTGTGCTCGTCGGTATGGGTGTGGGACCGCTTCCTCACGCCCGAGCTCAAGAAGATCATGGCCGGCAACTGGAAGCCGGCGCCCTACGGCGCCTTCATCGAGATGAAGGACGGCGGCACCGACATCGCGGGCTTCGGCCCGGCGGTGCCCAAGGACAAGGCCGCGCAGATCACCGCCGAGCGCGACGCCATCATGAAGGGCAAGCAGGTCTACGCCGGCCCGCTCGCCGACCGCGACGGCAAGGAGCGCGTGGCCAAGGGCGCGGTGCTGTCGGATGCCGACCTCTGGAAGATGGACTGGTTCGTCAAGGGCGTGGTCACGCAGAAGTAAGAAGGCGACGCCAATGCCCAACGCGCTCGAGCTCACTGGCATCCGCAAGTCTTTCGACGGCTTTGCGGCGCTGACCGATGCGCACTTCGAAGCGCACTGGGGCGAAGTGCATGCGCTGCTCGGCGAGAACGGTGCGGGCAAGTCCTCGCTGATGAACATCGCGGCGGGGCTCTACGCACCCGAGGCCGGCCAGATGCTGGTCGACGACAACGTGGTGCGCTTTGCCGGACCGGCGGATGCAGCGAGGCACCGCATCGGCATGGTCCACCAGCATTTCAAGCTGGTGCGGCCTTTCACGGTGGCAGAGAACATCTTGCTCACTGCGCCGGCGCCTGCGGAGTTTCAAAGCCACGGCGAACGCTTGCGCGAGATCTCGCGCGACATTCGCAACAAGGCCTCGGAGCTGGGCTTCGAGATCGATCCTGCCAAACGCGTCGATGCGCTCTCGATTGCCGAGCAGCAGCGCGTCGAGATTCTCAAGGTGCTGCTTGCGGGTGCGCGCATCCTGATTCTCGACGAGCCCACCGCGGTGCTCACCGACCAGGAGGCCGCGCGCCTGCTGCAGACGGTGCGGGGCCTCGCGCGTGCCGGTTCCGCCGTGGTGCTGGTCACGCACAAGATGGCCGACGTGAAGACCTATGCCGATCGCGTGACGGTGATGCGCGGCGGCCGCACGGTGGCGACGCTGGAGCCGGGCGCCACGCCGGTGGCCGAGCTCGTGAAGCTCACGGTCGGCGAATCCATCGCGACGCAGGGCTTTCAAGCGGCGAGGTCGGCGCGCGGCCCGGTGCGGCTCACCGTGCGCGGCCTGCGCTCGGCGGCGTCGGCGCAGGGCCGCCGCGTGCTCGACGGTGTCGACCTCCAATTGCATTCGGGCGAAATCTACGGGCTGGCCGGTGTCGGCGGCAACGGTCAGGGCGAACTGGCCGACGCCATCATGGGCCTGCCCGATGCCGGCAGTTCGCTCGAAGGCGAGATTCATCTGGAGGGCCATGGCGATCTCAAGGCCATGGGCGCGCCGGAGCGCCGCAACGTGGGCATTGCCGCAATTCCGGCCGACCGCTACGGGCTGGCGCTCGCGGGCGGCCTGTCGGTGGCCGAGAACTACGCCATTGGCCGCGTGCACACGGGGCGCTACGGCCCAGCATGGCATCTGCGGCGCGGCCGCATTCAGGAAGACACGCAGGAAGCGGTGCGCGCCTTCGACGTGCTGGGGGTGCGCTCGGTGGCGCAGAAGGCCGCGCTGCTCTCCGGCGGCAACGCGCAAAAACTGGTGCTCGCGCGCGAGTTCGGCAAGTCGCCCTCCCTGGTGCTGGCGCACAGCCCGAGCCGCGGGCTCGACGTGCGTGCGAGCGCCGAGGTGCATGCGCGCCTGCGCGCCGCGCGCGACAGCGGTGCCGCGGTGCTGCTGATCAGCGAAGACCTCGACGAGGTGCTGCAACTCGCCGACCGCGTGGGCGTGATGACGCGCGGCCGCATTGCCGGCGAGTTTGCGCAGCCGGCCGACCGGCAGGCCATTGGACAGGCGATGGTGGACCATGGCTGACGCATCGCTCGCAGCCATTGCGCAGCCAGGGCAAACCGATTCGGACGCGGCGCAGCGCGCGCGGCGCCAACCGCTGGCGCGCCGGCGCTATGCGCTCGAGATTCGCCAGCACATGGGATGGCGGCGGCAGGCGCTCATCCTCGCGGCGGCACTCCTCGTCGGGCTGGCGATTTCCGCCGCCATTCTTGTGGCCGCCGGCGTTCCCGCGGACGAGCTCGCCAACGAGTTCGTGACGCAGACCTTTTTGGACGGCCAGAACTTTCGCGCCGTGCTGTTCCAGGCCGCCCCGATGATCCTCGTGGGACTGGCTGGCTCGCTGGCGTTTCGCGCGCGCTTCTGGAACCTGGGGCTCGAGGGCCAGATGATCTGGGGCGCCATCGGCGCCACGGCCGTTTCGATGTGGCAGATCGGGCCCGAACCGCTGCGCCTGCCGCTGATGTTCGCGGCCGCCATCGGCTGCGGGCTGCTCTGGGTGCTGGGTCCGGCGTGGCTGAAGATCAGGCTCGGCGTGAACGAGATCATCTCTACGCTGATGCTCAACTACATGGCGGGCAACTTCCTGCTGCACCTGGTCTACGGCAGCTGGAAGGACCCGAAGGACAACTTCCCTTATTCGCCGCAGTTCCGCGCCTTCGAGCGGCTGCCCGACCTGGGCGCCGGCGTGAGCAGCGCGATCGTGCTGGCAACCGTGGTGGCGCTCTTCGCGTGGTGGCTCGTGAGCGTGAGCCGCGCCGGGCTGTACCTGCGCTTCGTCGATGCCAATCCGCGCGTGGCGCATGCCAACGGCGTGCCGGTGCGCCGCACGATCTATGGCGCCGTGCTGCTGTCGGGTGCGATGGCCGGGCTCGCGGGCTTTGTGGTGGCGTCGGGCCAGGAAGGGCGGCTCACGCAGGCCTTCTACCAGGGCTATGGTTTCTCGGGCATCCTGATTGCTTTTCTCGCGCGCAACAACCCGCTCGCGGCCACCGTGGTGGCGCTGCTGGTGGCGGCCTTGTTTGTCACCGGCCGCAGCCTGCAGGTGTTCTACCAGGTGCCGTTCTCGATGGTGCAGCTGATCCAGGCCATCATCGTGGTGTGCGTGGCGTCGAGCGATTTCTTCATTCGCCACCGGATGCGCCGTGTGGGTGGGGAGGCGGCTGCGTGAGCGGAAGCATCGCTCTCAACTGGCTTGCGAGCACGCCGGACTTCGCGGTGCCCTACGCGCTCGCTGCGCTGGGCCTGATCATCAGCGAGCGCGCGGGCGTGCTCTCGCTCGGTGCCGAAGGGCTGATGCTCGTCGGTGCGCTGGCCGGCATCGGCGCGCAGCTGGCGTTCGGGCAGCCGGCCGTGTCGCTGGTGCTTGCGATGCTCGCGGCCAGCGCGGTTTCGCTGCTGTTTGCGGTGATGGTGATCTGGCTGCGCGTGAACCAGGTGATCGCGGGGCTCGCGCTGGTGTTCTTCTGCCAGGGCCTCACGGCGCTCGTCGGCTCGCTGGCCGAATGGACCAACCATGCCACCGAAGGCATCGGCGGCATGGCGCTGTGGCCGCTGTCGCTGCTGCCCGGCGTGGGCCGGCTGTTCGAGCAGAACGCCATGGTGTGGCTCACGCTGCCGATCTTCGTTGCGGTGGCTTGGTTCTTCTCGCGCACCTCGGCCGGGCTGCGGCTGCGCGCGGTGGGCGAGAACCCGCAAGCTGCCGATGCGGCAGGCATCCGAGTCGCCCTATGGCGGCTTGCCGCGGTGCTCGCGGGCTCGGCGCTGGTGGGCCTGGCCGGCGCGTACATCTCGGTGGTCAGCACCAAGCTCTGGATCGCAGGCATGACCGGTGGACGCGGCTGGATCGCCGTGGGGCTGGTGATCTTCGCGCGCTGGTCGCCATGGAAGGCGCTGGTGGGCGCGTTGCTGTTCGGCTGCATCGAGGCGCTGATCCCGCAGCTTGCGGCGGCCGGCGTGCAGCTGCCGCAGTACTTCGTGATGATGACGCCGTATGCCGTGACGCTCGGCGTGATGGTCTGGGTGGCACTGGCCCGGCGCGGCGGCGACGACGAACCCGGCGCGCTCGGCCAGCCCTATGTGCGGGAGGAACGGCGATGAAGGCCTGGGTCTACAACGAAGAGCGCGAGCTCGAGGCGGCGCATTTCGCCGACTACCTGAACCCGGCCACCACCGCGGTCGTCTCCATCGACATGCACCGCGGCCATCTGGACGACAGCCCCGACTGCCCGTGCCCCGCGCCGCGGGCGCGCGACGTGGTGGCGCCCATCGACAGCTTTCATGATTCGGCGCGCGCGCTGGGCGTTCGCATCGTGCACGTCAAGTCGGTGCTGCGGCCCGATGGGGTCGACGACATCCACGGCATTCCGTCGGCATGGCGCCGCACCTTTCCACTGCACGTGGGCGCGATTCCGAATGCCGATGCGCATGCCATCGAAGGCTCGCGCTGGACCGAGTGGATGACGCGCGTCGAGCCCGGCGACATGCGCGTGGAGAGCAAGCGGCGGCTGTCGGCCTTCTATCCGACCGATCTGGACTTTCTGCTGCGCAACCAGCGCATCGAGACGGTGGTGCTGAACGGCGGTTTTACCGACTGCTGCGTGCTCAACACGGCCTTCGACGCCAACAACCACAACTACCGCGTGATCGTCTTGCGCGATCTGGTGCGCGGCACCGATGCGCTCCTGGAGAGCGCGGCGCTCGCGATGATGTCGCTGCACCTCGGCCTCGTGATGGATTCGGCCGAACTGCTGCGTCGCTGGCGCGGCTGACTGCTCAGCCTGCCAGGCCCAGCCAGCGCCGGGCCACGGCGTGCATGTCGCCCTGCGCGGACTCCCAAACGACCTCGGGCGCCGCCACGTGCACGCCCGGCGGCGCGATGCGCAGCGCGACATCGACCAGCTCGGCCACCTTGGAGGCGCGCACCGGCTGCTCGCTGCTGGGCACCATGAAGCGCACGATGGACAGCATCCAGGCCGCGAGCCTTTCCGCAGGGTTGGCGAACTTCGCGTTCAGCGGCTTGCGCGCCGAACGCACGAGGATCACGCGGTCGAAGCCGTTGGCGACGACCGCCTGCTCGTCGAGGCTCGCCAGGCCGCGCTTGAGCGCCTCGGGCAGCTTGCCCTGGTCGTGCGGCTGCACGATGGCCAGTGTTCGCACGCCGCAGGCGCGCAGCCAGCGCGAGAGTTCAGGCAGGTCCGAAGGCTGTGGCACCCAGAGCGCACGCTCGCGGTCGTGGTACATCCGCGGCGGGTCGAAGGCGATCACCGCGGTGTCGGCCGAGGTGAGCGGCCATTGCGCGATCGGGAGGTCGGGGCTCAGGCAGCTTTCGACGCCCCGCATGCCGTCTCGAATGGGCTCGCGCGACAACACGCGCGCATGGGCGAAACGATGGCTGCCCGCGAGCCGGCGCAGCAGCTCCTGCCCCAAGGCGCCGGTCGCGCCGGCAATCAGCAGCGTGCCGGCATTGGCGGAGTTGGCGGCGGCCACGGAAACGCCCGGGCGGTTGGCCGCCTGCAGCGCTTGAAGTGGATCGATGGCCATGGAGACATCTATGCTACCTTCCGGCAATTCTGCGGAGGTAATGCAAATGTCGATCGTGAAACGCTGGTTCCTGATTCTTGCTGCGGCCCTGTCCCTGAGCGGATGCGGCTACAACGAATTCCAGTCGCTCGACGAGGCCAGCAAGTCGGCCTGGAGCGAGGTGCTCAACCAGTACCAGCGGCGCGCCGACCTGGTGCCGAACATCGTGGCCACCGTGAAGGGCGAAGCCAGCTTCGAGCAGGACACCCTCACCAAGGTGATCGAGGCGCGCGCCAAGGCCACCTCGATCCAGGTCACGCCCGAGACGCTCAACAACCCGGAAACCTTCAACAAGTTCCAGCAGGCGCAGGGCGAGCTCTCCTCGGCGCTGTCGCGTTTGATGGTGGTGGCGGAGCGCTACCCGGAGCTGAAGGCCAACCAGGCCTTCCGCGACCTGCGCGTGACGCTCGAAGGCACCGAGAACCGCATCACCGTGGCGCGCAACCGTTACATCGAGACCGTGCAGAAGTACAACGTGCTGGCACGCAGCTTCCCGACCAACATCACCGCCAAGATCTTCAGCTACGACCCCAAGCCCAACTTCTCGGTGCAGAACGAAGCGCAGATCTCGACGCCTCCCACAGTCGACTTCAGCGCCCCCAAGAAATAAGCCGCGGGTCCGATGGCACTTGCCCTGATCCGCCGTGCGCTGGCCGCCGTGCTGCTGGCGGCGATGGCTTGGGCGGGCCTTGCGCCCACCGCCTGGGCGCAGGACCTGCTGCCGGTGCCCACGCTCACGTCGCGGGTGATCGACCAGACGCAAACTCTGGGCGAATCCGAGCGCACCGATCTCGAAGCCAAGCTGGCCGCTTTCGAGCAGCGCAAGGGTTCGCAGATCGTGGTGCTGATGGTGGCCACCACGCAGCCCGAAGACATTGCGAGCTATGCCAACCGGGTGGGCAACGCCTGGAAGATCGGGCGCAAGGAGGTCGGCGACGGCATCCTGGTGATCGTGGCCAAGAACGACCGCAAGATGCGTATCGAGGTGGCCAAGACGCTCGAAGGCGCGGTGCCCGACCTCGCGGCCATCCGCATCATCGACGAGGAGATGAAGCCGCGCTTTCGCAATAACGACTTTGCGGGCGGGCTCAATGCAGCGGTGGCCCGGCTCATCGGGCTGGTCGATGGAGAGGCGCTACCGGCGCCTGCCAGCGGCAAGGACCAAGACGGCAGTGACGGAATCGACTGGGAGAACCTTGCGATCTTCCTGTTCGTTGGTGTCTTCATCGCGGCGCCCATCGTGCGCTCGATCGTCGGCAAGAAGCTGGGATCGGTGGTCATGGGCGGCGGCATCGGCGCGGTGGCCTTCTTTCTCACGACCAGCGTGGTCATCGCGGTGCTGGCGGGCTTTGTCGCCCTCATGGTGTCGCTGTTCTCGGCCGCGGCCACGGCAGGCGCGGGGCGCCGCGGCGGTGGGGGCGGCGGCTTTGGTGGCTGGGGCGGCGGTGGAGGTGGAGGTGGCTGGAGCAGCGGCGGGAGCAGCAGCGGCGGCGGCGGTGGCTTCAGCTCCGGCGGCGGCGGCGATTTCGGGGGCGGCGGCGCCTCGGGGGACTGGTAGGCATGGCTGCAGCAACGCTCTTTTCGAAGCTCGGCCGCATCTGGCGCCACCAGTGGATGGACGAGGCCGATGTGCGGCGCGTGCTGCCCGATGCCGCCATGGAACGCCTGGCGGCGCGCGTGGCCGCGAGCGAGCGGCGCCACAGCGGCGAGATCCGCATCTGCGTGGAGGCGGGCCTGCCCTTGTCCTACCTGCGGCGGAACGCGTCGGCGCGCGAGCGTGCCGTGACGCTTTTCGGCAAGCTGCGCGTGTGGGACACCGAGCACAACAACGGCGTGCTCATCTACCTGCTGCTGGCCGAGCATGCGATCGAGATCGTGGCCGACCGCGGAATCGACGCGCACGTGGACGACGCCGAATGGACCGCCATGGCGCAGCGCATGGGCACGGCATTCCGCGAAGGCCGCTTCGAAGATGGGCTCACGCAGGCGCTGGAAGAAATGTCGGCCTTGCTGGTGACGCACTTTCCGCTGGCGGAGAACCAGCCCGACACCAACGAACTGCCGGACGCGCCCGTCGTTCTTTGACTTTGACTTCCTCCCTCCCCTCCCGGGGAGGGTTGGGGTGGGGGCAAGCGGCGTTACCACAGGGCACGCTCTGCCCGCCCCCATCCCAGCCTTCCCCCAGAGGGGGAAGGAGCAAATCCCTCAGGCCGATGGCGGCATTCTTTTCTCCCTCCCCTTCCGGGGGAGGGTTGGGGTGAGGGCAAGCGGCGTTGCCACAGGGCACGCTCTGCCCGCCCCCATCCCAGCCTTCCCCCAGAGGGGGAAGGAGCAAATCCCTCAATCCGATGCAGGCAAGGCCCACACTGTCTTGCCGCCCACCGCGTAGAAGCGCGTCCCCGGCGCCCGCTCCATCAACCATCCTCCTGTGAACTCGCCAAAAGCCGGCAGCACGGCCTGCTGCGCATCGCTCGCGAAACAGGGCAGCCGCACGCTGTCGCGCCCCGGCCCGTGCAGCCGGCAAACCGGATGCAGGTGCCCGGCCAGCACGAAATGCGTGGCGTGCGTTTGCGGATGGTGGCAGCAGGCAAAGGGGCCGAGCAGATACGGCTCGTCAACCACCTCGATGCCGAGCGCGGCGGGCGGGTCGCCTGCGCGGCTGTCGTGGTTGCCGCGCACCAGAGTCATTCCGATGGCCGCATGCGCGGCGCGCCAGGCGGCCAGCGCCGCAAGCACCTGGGGCGTGCGCGCCTGCGCCGCATGCAGGAAGTCGCCGAGAAACACGAGGCGCTCTGGCGCGTGCTCCGCGATCAGCGCATCGAGCCGGGCCAAGTTCTGCTGCGTGGTGCCGCCCGGCACCGGCTGGCCGAACGTGCGGTAGGTCGCTGCCTTGCCGATGTGCAGGTCGGCAATGAACAGCACATGTCCGGCGGGCCACCAGATGGCGCGCTCCGGCAGCAGATGCAGCAGCTCGCCGGCCCAATGGACCTGGAGCGCCGATGTGGAAAGACGAAGGTCAGGGGCGGTCACGGGGCAACGAGTGTCGCAAAAGATGGAGGGAACGGCAGCCGACTTGCAATTCACCCCGCAAGCCCCAGTTTTTCGGTATGACCGAAACGCCTCCGCTGCACATCGTCTGCCCGCATTGCCACACCACCAACCGCGTGCGCGCGGCGCAGTTGGGCAGCGCGCCCGACTGCGGCAGCTGCCACCGGCCGCTGTTCACCGGCCACTCGACCGCGCTGCCGGACGAAAAGACCTTCGACCGCCACATCGCACGCAACGAGATTCCGGTGCTGGTCGATTTCTGGGCGCCTTGGTGCGGCCCGTGCCGCCAGATGGCACCGGCCTACGAACAGGCTGCGGCACAGCTGGAACCGCGGGTGCGGCTGGCCAAGGTCGACACCGAAGCCGTGCCCAACCTGGGCGCGCGCTTCAACATCCGCAGCATTCCGACGCTGGCGCTGTTTCGCGGCGGCCGCGAAGTGGCGCGGCAGGCCGGTGCCATGGGCGCGGCGGACATCGTGCGCTGGGTCAAGTCGCACGGCGCGGGCTGAGCCGGGCGGCTGGCTTCACAGCGGCGGCAAAGGCCGCGAGCGACGTGAGGGCGGCCTGCGCTGGCGCTGCGGCGCGGGCGGCTTGCCCGGCCCTTCCTGGCCGAACGCGAGCGTGCTCTTCACGCGTTCGATCCCGCCGGCCGTGACCACGCCGCCTGCGGCTTTTTCCAACTGCTCGACCATGCGCGCAATGCGGTCGGCCACGTTCTCGTTCGACAGCTTTTCGCGGAACAGCTCGACCATGAGCGGAAACGAGAACGGCGTGGGCCGCTCGAGCGTCTTCAATACCAGCTGCTGATTCGCCATGCGCTCGAGGCTCGCGCGCAGGCGGCTGATCTCGAGCTCTTGCGCGAGCAGCTCCTGCTCGGCCTGCAGCAGCAGCTTGTTCGATGGGTCGTACTTGCGGAACACCTCCCAGAACAGCGACGACGAGGCTTGCAGCTGCCTGCTGCTGCGCTTCTCGCCAGGGTAGCCCTGGAAGATCAGGCCGGAGACGCGCGCAATCTCGCGAAAGCGGCGCTGCGCCAGCTCGCCCGCGTTGAGCGACGCGAGCACCTCGTGCAGCAACTGCGCATGCGCATCGTCGCCTTGCGGCAGCCGCAGCACCTGCGGCAGCAGCACAGGCCAGTCGACCGGCGTGGCGCTCAGCAGTTCGAAACCGTAGTCGTTCACCGCGATGGAGAAGGTTCGCGCATCGTGTTGCGCCACGCGCCAGGCCAGGAGGCTCGCGAGCCCCATGTGAACGTGCCGCCCGGCAAAGGGATAGAGGAACAGGTGCGAGCCTTCGCGCGTGACGAGCGTTTCGGCCAGCAGGGTCTGCGGCGTGGGCAAGGCCGACCATTGCTGCTGAATTTCCAGCAACGGCCGCACGCACTGCAGCTCGGGCGATTCATAGCGCCCTTCGCCGGCGAGTGCGAGCTGCTGCACCACCGCATCGGCCAGCGTCGTCGACAGCGGCATGCGCCCGCCATTCCAGCGCGGTACCGCGGCGCGCTTGCCGGTGGCGCGCCGCACCCAGGCCGTCATGTCGTGGATGCGTACGAGTTCGAGCAGCCGGCCGCCGAACAGGAAGCAGTCGCCGGGCTTCATGCGCGCGACAAAGCCTTCTTCGACGCTGCCGATCTTTGCGCCGCCCATGTACTGCACCGCCATGCTGGCGTCGCTCACGATGGTGCCGATGTTCATGCGGTGGCGCCGCGCGAGCCGCGCATCCGGCACGCGCCAAACGCCTTCGGCATCGGGCACGGCACGGCGGTAGTCGGGATAGGCGGCCAGCGAAGGCCCGCCCTGCGACACGAAGGACAGGCACCATTCCCAACTCTCCTGCGACAGGTTGGCATAGGCAGCGGTGCCGCGCACTTCCGCATACAGGTCGTCGGGTATGAAGCCGCCACCCAGCGCCACCGTCACCAAATGCTGCACCAGCACATCGAGCGGCTGCGCCGGCGTGTGGCGCGCTTCGATGTGGCCGGCCGCGATGGCCGCGCGCGCCGCGGCGCCTTCGACCATCTCGATGCTGTGCGTAGGCACGAGCGTGACCCGCGACGGCCGGCCCGGCGCATGCCCCGAGCGTCCCGCGCGCTGCAGCAGCCGTGCCACGCCCTTCGGCGAGCCGATCTGCAGCACGCGTTCGACCGGCAGGAAGTCCACGCCCAGGTCCAGGCTCGACGTACAGACCACCGCCTTGAGCTCGCCGTTCTTGAGGCCGAGCTCGACCCACTCGCGCACCGCGCGGTCCAGCGAGCCGTGGTGCAGCGCAATGATTCCGGCCCATTCGGGACGCGCCTCGAGCATCGCCTGGTACCAGATCTCCGACTGCGAGCGCGTGTTGGTGAACACCAGCGTGGTGCTGCTGGCGGCAATCTCGTCGAGCACCTGCGGCAGCATGGTGAGGCCCAGATGGCCGCCCCACGGAAAGCGTTCGGCGCGGCCGGGCAGCAGCGAATCGACGACCAGTTTCTTGGGCACCTGGCCCTGTACCAGCACACCCTCTTCATCGCCGAGCAATGCGTGCATGGCCTCTTGCAGGTTACCCAGCGTGGCCGACATGCCCCAGACCGCGAGCCCCGGGTTCCAACGCCTGAGCCGCGCAAGCGCCAGCTGCACCTGCACGCCGCGCTTGTTGCCGAGCAGCTCATGCCATTCGTCGACCACCACCATCTTCACGCGGCCCAAGACCTCGCTTGCATCGGCGCGCGCGAGCAGCAGCGACAGGCTCTCGGGCGTGGTGACGAGCACGGTCGGCAGGCGCTCGTTCTGCGCGGCGCGCTCGGCCGACGAGGTGTCGCCGCTGCGCGCGCCGACGCTCCAGGGGTGCACCTCGGCGCCCAGAGCTTCGAGCGGCTGCTTGATCGCGCGCAGCGTGTCAGCCGCGAGCGCGCGCATGGGGGTGAGCCACAGCACGGTGAGCGGCGGGGACGCGGGCCGCGCGGTTTCCTTCCGGGCTTGCGAGAACACCTGCAGCGCGCCGAGCCAAACCGCATAGGTCTTGCCAGCGCCGGTGGTGGCGTGCAGCATGCCGGACCTGCCTTCGGCGATGGCTTTCCACACCTCGCGCTGGAACTTGAAGGGCCTCCAGCCGCGCGCGGCAAACCATGCATCGAGCGCCGCCTTGACGGTGGTCTTGCTCCTTCCCCTCCCGGGGGAAGGCTGGGATGGGGGCACGCGGCCTTCGACAAGCGGCTGATCGTTGATACGCCGCTTGCCCCCACCCCTGCCCTCCCCCGGGAGGGGAGGGAGAAATGCGGGGCCCGACGGCTCGGTTGGGTTGTCTTCTCTCTTGCTCCTTCCCCTTCCGGGGGAAGGCTGGGATGGGGGCACGCGGCCTTCGAGGGGCGGCTGATCGTTGATACGCCGCTTGCCCCCACCCCTGCCCTCCCCCGGGAGGGGAGGGAGAAATGCGGGGACCGACGGCTCGGTTGGGTGGTCTTCTGTCTTGCTCCTTCCCCTTCCGGGGGAAGGCTGGGATGGGGGCACGCGGCCTTCGACAAGCGGCTGATCGTTGATGCGCCGCTTGCCCCCTCCCCTGCCCTCCCCCAGAGGGGGAGGGAGAAATGCGGGGTCCGGATCAGCTGTCATGACGGCAACAACGCGGCGAGCGTCTGCAAAGTATCAGCCTCCGCCACCCGCTTGTCCTCGCGCCAACGCAGCATCCGCGGAAAGCGCACGGCGATGCCGCTCTTGTGGCGCGTGCTGCGTGCGATGCCCTCGAAGCCGAGCTCGAACACCAGCGTGGGCTCCACGCTGCGCACCGGACCGAAGCTCTCGACCGTGGTCTTGCGGATGATCGCGTCCACGCGCGCCATTTCGGCATCCGTCAGGCCCGAATAGGCCTTGGCAAAGGGCACGAGCTTGCGGTCATCCTGTTCGGGCGGGCCGTCCCACACGGCGAAGGTGTAGTCGCTGTAGAGGCTCGCGCGCCGCCCATGGCCGCGCTGCGCATAGATCAGCACCGCGTCGATGCTGAGCGGATCGATCTTCCACTTCCACCACACGCCCACGTCCTTGGTGCGGCCCACGCCGTACTGTGCGTCGCGGCGCTTGAGCATCATGCCCTCCACGCCCATGCTGCGAGCCGCTTCGCGCTGGCGTGCCAGATCGCTCCACTCGATGCCCGTGAGCATCGGACTGGGCAGCAGCGACGGATGCTGCACGCGCGTGACGAGTTCGTCGAGCAGCAGCCGGCGCTCCGACTGCGGCAGCACACGCAGGTCGCGCCCTTCCCATTCGAGGATGTCGTAGGCCAGCAGCACCACCGGAATTTCGCGCAGCAGCTTCGCGCCCAGGGTCTTGCGTCCGATGCGCTTCTGCAGCTCCGCAAAGGGCTGCACCCTGTCCTCGCGCCAGACGGCAATTTCGCCGTCTAGAACTGTGCCGTCCGGCAGCGCGTCGCCCAGCACGGCAAGTTCGGGAAAGCGCTCGGTCACCAGTTCTTCGCCGCGCGACCACAGCCACACTGCGCCTGCGCGCTTTACCAGTTGCGCGCGGATGCCGTCCCATTTCCATTCGACGATCCAGTCGGCCGGCGGCCCCAGCACGGCATCGAACTGTTCGAGCGGCAGGTTGAACGCGTGCGCGAGGAAGAACGGATATGGCTGCCCGCTGGTCTTCTGCACCTGCTCCGCACCCGACTCAGGCGCGATCAGCGCGCGATAGTCTTCCGCCCGCGGCCGGCCGCCGATGTGGGTGTAGCCCATGAGCCGCTGCGCCACGCGTTTGGGATCGATGCCGCCCACCGCCGCGAGCGCCTGCGTGACCTGCAGCTTCGACACGCCCACACGGAATGCGCCGGTGATGAGCTTGAAGTACACCAGCCGCTCTTCGGCCGCGAGCTGCCGCCACTGCGCGCGCAGCCGCGTGGGCAGTTCGTCGGGCGCCGACTTGCCTGCATCCCGCAGCGGTAGCAGGTGCTCCTCGACCCAGCTCGCAAGGCCGAGATCGTGCGCCTCGGTGGGCGACGGCAAGAGCAGCGAGATGGTTTCCGCCAGGTCGCCGACCGCTTCGTAGCTCTCGTCGAAGAGCCATTCGGGAAGGCCCGCCGCTTCCTGCGCGAGCAGACGCAGCAGCTTGTTGGGCACGAGCTGGCGCGGCTTGCCGCCGGCCAGGAAGTACACGGCCCATGCCGCATCGGCAGGGTCGGCTTCGCGCAGGTAGCGCTGCAGCGCGGCTTGCTTGGCAAGACTCGAAGTGCTGGCATCGAGCTCGCGGTAGAGCGCCGCAAAGTCCTTCATGCCTTTGCTCCTTCCCCTCCCGGGGGAAGGCTGGGATGGGGGCCGCCAGCGTCCGCGTCGAGCGCCACTTGCCCCCTCCCCAACCCTCCCCCGGAAGGGGAGGGAGTTTCCTCGTCGTCCTCATCGCCGTATTCGGTCTTGAAGCCCTGCGCTTCCAATCCGTTCTCGGTGAGCCAGCGCACCATCACCGCCACGCTGCCGTGGGTCACGAACACCCGGCTGGCACCCGTGCCGGCAATGGCCTGCTGCAGGCCGGGCCAATCGGCGTGGTCGGACATCACGAAGCCGCGGTCCACGCCGCGCCGGCGGCGCGTGCCGCGCAGCTGCATCCAGCCGCTCGCGAAAGCGTCGGCGTAGTTGCCGAAGCGGCGCATCCACGGTGTGCCCTGCGCCGAGGGCGGCGCCAGCACCAGTGCGCGCTTGAGCAGCGCGGCATCGACACCCGGGTCGGTCACGCGCAATGTCTGGGGCAAGGCCACGCCCGCGGCGCGGTACACCGCGTTGAGCGGCTCGACGGCACCATGCACCACGATCGGCCCGATGGTGGTGTCCACGCCATGCAGGATGCGCTGCGCCTTGCCGAAGGCATAGCAGAACAGCACCGACGCGCGGCCGGCCTCCGCGTTGCCGCGCCACCAGGCGTCGATCTCAGCGAACAGCGCGGCCTGCGTAGGCCAGCGGTAGATCGGCAGGCCGAAGGTCGATTCGGTGATGAAGGTGTCGCAAGCAACGGGCTCGAAGGGCGCGCAGGTGCCGTCGGGCTCTGTCTTGTAGTCGCCCGAGGCGACCCACACGCGCCCGCCGTGTTCCAGCCGGACCTGCGCCGAGCCCAGCACGTGGCCGGCCGGATGCAGCGAGACGCGCACGCCGTGGTGCTCGATGGCTTCGCCATAGCCGAGCGTCTGCAATGCGATGTCGCTGCCCAGGCGCACGCGCAAGGTGCCCGCGCTGTCGGTGTGCGCCAGGTAGTGCGCATGGCCGATGCGCGCGTGGTCCGAGTGCGCGTGCGTGATGACGGCGCGCGCCACCGGCCGCCAGGGGTCGATGTAGAAATCGCCCGGCGGGCAATAGAGGCCTTCGGGGCGGGCGATGACCAGGTCGTCGGGCATGGCGCACATCGTAGGCCCGCACCCCGCTCTTCGCGCAGACGGGCCGACGCGAAGCTGTGTCGGCGCGAGCCTACTCGCCGCTCTGCGCTCAGCGCTCCGGCACGCGCTTCAGGTCCTCGAGCCAGACCTCCGCTTCCGAGTCGCTCGGCGCGCGCCAGTCGCCGCGCGGAGACAGCGAACCGCCCGAGCCGACCTTGGGCGCGTTCGGCACGCAGGAGCGCTTGAACTGGCTGATCTTGAAGAAGCGGTAGAGAAAAGTGCCGAGATGGCGCTTGATGTCGGCCACCGCGTACTCGTTGCGCGCCGGCTGCAGGTCGTTCTCGGGCCAGCGTCCGCGCGTGCGGTCGCCCCAGGCCGCGTGAGCGAGGAATGCGACCTTGGTCGGCCTGAAGCCATAGCGCAGGATGTAGTAGAGATGGAAGTCCTGCAGCTCGTAGGGGCCGATCACGTCCTCGGTCCGCTGGCCGGGCTGCTTGGACGATTCGCCGGCCGCATCCTTCTTCGCGTCATCGGGAATGAGCTCGGGACTGACCTCGGTCAGCAGGATGTCGCGCAGCACGGCGCTGCCGTCGGCGCCCAGCACCTCGGTGGCCGCGACCCAATGCACCAGGTGCTTGATCAGCGTCTTGGGCACGCTCGCGTTCACGTTGTAGTGCGACATGTGGTCGCCCACGCCGTAGGTACACCAGCCCAGCGCCAGTTCGCTCAGGTCGCCGGTGCCGACCACGATGCCGTTGTGATGGTTGGCGAGCCGGAACAGGTGGCTGGTGCGCTCGCCGGCCTGCACGTTCTCGAAGGTGATGTCGTACTGCGGCACGCCCTGTCCGAAAGGATGGCCGAGGTCTTCCAGCATCTGGCGGCAGCTCGGGCGGATGTCGATCTCGCGCGCCGTGCAGCCGATGCTGGTCATGAGCCGGTGCGCCTGCGCCAGGGTGCGGCCGCTGGTGGCGAACCCCGGCATGGTGAAGCCGAGGATGTTGGCGCGCGGCAGGCCGAGCCGGTCCATGGCCTGCGCGCAGACCAGGAGCGCGTGCGTCGAATCGAGCCCGCCCGAGACGCCGATCACGAGCTTGTCGATGTGGCTGGCTTCGAGCCGCTGCACCAGCGACTGCACCTGGATGTTGAACACCTCGCCGCAGCGTTCGTCGCGCCGCGCCGGATCCGATGGCACGTAGGGAAAGCGCTCCACCGTACGCAGCAGGCCGCGCGGCACCTGGCGCGGCGGCGCCAGATCGAACTCGACGGTGCGCCAGCCCGCCAGCATGCTCTTGTGCTTCTGCACCGAGGTGCCGAAGCTGTTCTGCCGCATGCGTTCGCGCGACAGGCGCTCCAGGTCGACATCGGCCGCGATCATGTGCGAGCGGTTGCTGAAGCGTTCGCTCTCGGCCAGCATGTCGCCGCCCTCGCAGATCAGCGCCTGCCCGTCCCAAGCCAGGTCGGTGGTCGATTCGCCGATGCCGGCCGACGAGTAAAGATAGGCCGCGAGGCAGCGCGCCGATTGCAGGCTGACCAGCCGATGCCGGTAGTCTGCCTTGCCGATCGTGATGTTGGAGGCCGAGAGATTGACCAGCACCGTCGCGCCGGCCAGCGCGGCGTAGCTCGAGGGCGGAATCGGCACCCACACGTCTTCGCAGATCTCGACGTGCAGCTTGAAGAGAGGCATCTGCCGCGACTGGAACAGGAGCTCGGCGCCAAAGGGCACGCGCTCGCCGCCGAGTTCGACCTCGGTCGACAGCGCGGTGTCGGCGCCATTGAACTGCCGGCCTTCATAGAACTCGCCGTAGTTGGGCAGGTAGGTCTTGGGCAACACGCCCAGCACGCGGCCGCCCGCGACCACCGCGGCGCAGTTGAAGAGTCGGTGGTCCACTCGCAGCGGCAGGCCCACGACGGCCACTGCGCCGGTGTCCCGCGAGGCCGCGGCGACCTCCAGCAGCGCGCGCTCGCAGGCATCGAGCAGCGCCGCCTGGTGGAACAAATCGTCGCAGGTATAGGCCGAGAGGCCCAGCTCGGGAAAGGCGACCAGCACCGCGCCGTCGGCGGCGGCCTCGCGATACATGCGGATGGTCTCGGCGACGTTGAATACCGGATCGGCCACGCGGTTGCGTGGCACCGCCACGGCGAGGCGCGCAAAGCCGTGGGTGTAGGGATTGGAGAACTCGTGCTCGGTCATGAACCGGATTGTGGAGCAGCCGGCGCAAGCGGTCACGACCGCGCGCTGCTGCAGCGCTCAGGCCGACGGCCATGGCCGCGGCCCGGCACGCATGCCACTACAGCGACAGCAGGCGCTGGAAGAAGGAGCGATAGCGCCTCAGGGCCAGGCGCAGGTTCTCTGTCGAGGCCTGATTTGCCGTGTCCGTTCCACCATCGACCGCGTTGCGTTCGCTGGAGAAGGTCTGACCCAGGTCATCCAGGACCTGGCGGACCAGCTGATCGGCCTGGCGCACCGCCTGCTTCGGATCGTCGACGAAGCCGATCTGCACGGCATCCCAGCTGGCGCGAAAGTCTCGCGCCGCATCGGGAGAGAAAAGCGGCTCCAGCGAGTCGTCTTCACTCCTGGCGGGTGCTCTCGTCTCGGCCGCCCTCGTCTCGGCCGCCCTCGTCTCGGGCATGGGGCGTTGGTCCAAGTCGTCCGGCGCGATGGCGCGGTCTGCCTGGGTCGATTCACGGTTCATGATCGGACCTCCACCGGCCGTGCCGGCATTCTTTCCCGTTCGACTTCTCTCACCTCGAGCAGGTCATCGAACAACGCCCGGTAGTGCACCAGCGCCTTGCGCAATTCCTCTGTGTCGGCTTCGCCGCGCAGGTTGCGCGCCCGAATGTCCTGTGCAGCGCGGTAGTTGCTCACCACGGCAGGATGGTCGACGGAGATGTCGGCCGCTCGGCGCTCGAAGTCGCCCATGGGATAGCCGCGCTTGAGCATCAGCTCGCGCACCAGTTCGTCCGCCTGAGCCACTGCCCCCTGGGGGTTGTCGACGAACTCGGCCTGCAGGCTGTTCCAGGCCTTGCTGAACCTGGCGCCTTCGCCCGGCGCAAGCGGAACGATGCGCAGCCCCTCGACGCGCTGCTGGCGTCTCTTGAGCTCGGCCTCGGCCTTCGAGCGGTTGCCCAGTTCCCTGACGAGGCGCCCGTACTCCGAGCCGAAGCGCTCCTCGAGTTGCTGGGACTGTCGCTTTCGCTGATAGAGGATCACGGCCAGCGCGACCAGTACGAGGATCACGACGATCGCCAGAACCAACCATGTCTGCGTGTTGACGGCATCCATACGCGTTTCCCTTCGATCGAACGCACCCGTGGTCCGCCGCGGTCGGCGGGGCATCGCGAGTGGGTGTAAAGGGATGCTGGTCCGGCGGCCGCGCCAAGCCAGTCGCCGAAGGGAGATTCAGCTGTGGGAGTCCACCTACAGCATGCCCGATGCACGCCGCGGACCAGCGCGCAAGCTCACCAGCTCACCAAGCCGTCCACTTGGCCTCGCTGGCCGCGGAGGCCACCGTGCGTTCGATGAACCGCACGCCGCGTGCGCCGTCTTCCACGCGCGGGTAATCGGCCGCGAGCGGATCGGCTGCAATGCCCGCGAGCCGCGCGCGGATGTCGGCCACCACGCCGCCGTAGATGTTGGCAAAGGCCTCGATGAAGCCCTCGGGGTGCCCCGCGGGGAGACGGCTGGCGCGCCGGGCCGATTCGCACAGCCACGGCGAGCCGCGCGTGAGGATGCGCTTGGGTCCGTCGTGCGGCAGGTGCAGCAATTCGCTCGGCCGCTCCTGGCGCCATTCGAGCGTGCCCAGCGCGCCGGAGACGCGCAGGCGCAGATCGTTCTCCAGGCCGGTGTTGATCTGCGAGGCGATCAGCACGCCGCGCGCGCCGCCCTTGAAGCGCAGGAGCAGGCTGCCGTCGTCGTCGAGCATGCGGCCCGGCACCAGCGCGCTCAGGTCGGCGCAGAGGCTTTCGATCTCCAGGCCCGTCACGCTGGCGATGAGGTTCTCGGCATGCGAGCCGATGTCGCCGATGGCGCCGGCCGCGCCGCTGCGCGCGGGGTCGGTGCGCCAGTCGGCCTGCTTGTTGCTGCCGCTGCCTTCGACGTGGCTCGCAAGCCAGCCCTGGTTGTATTCGACCACCACCTTGCGCAGCTCGCCGAGCTGGCTCGAACGGACCATCTCGCGCGCCTGCCGCACCATGGGGTAGCCGGTGTAGTTGTAGGTGACACCGAAGACCGTGCCCTGCTTTTTCACAGTGGCCACCAGTGCATCGGCCTGCGCGCGCGTGTGCACCAGCGGCTTGTCGCACACGACGTGGAAGCCCGCCTCGGCAAAGGCCTGCGCCACCGGAAAGTGCACGTGGTTGGGCGTGACGATCGAGACGAAATCAATGCGTTCTTCCGGCGGGCGGTTCAGCTCGTCGGCCAGGAGCGACTGCCAGTCGCCGTGGTTGCGGTCGTCCGCCAGCCCGAGGTCGCGGCCCGAGGCGCGCGCCTTCTCGGGGCTCGACGACAGCGCGCCGGCCACGAGTTCGATCTGCCCGTCGAGCGCCATGGCCTTGCGGTGCACGGCGCCAATGAAAGCGTCGCGGCCGCCACCGACCATGGCGCAGCGCAGCTTGCGAAGAGGTGTATCGGTCATCAATCTTCTCGAGATTCCTGGGTAACTGTCCCCTCTCCCTCTGGGAGAGGGCCAGGGTGAGGGCATCGGCGTTTGCGAGCACGCTGCCTATGCCATGGCCGCCGCCCTCACCCCAACCCTCTCCCCAAGGGGAGAGGGAGGCAGCTCAGAACGGCGAGTTCGGGTGGTAGAAATCTTTTGCGTTTTCCTTCGTGATCAGCACCGAAGGAATGATCGTGGTCGCGGGCAGCTTCTCCCCCTTCAGCCGCGCTTCGGCCGTGAGCTTGATCGCGTCATAAATGAACTTGGGCGAGTAGCTCACGTCGGCGCCAATGCGCTTGTCCTTGCCGTCCATGATGGTCTTGACCATGCCCTTGGCGCCCGCGCCGCCAAAGATGATCTTGATGTCGTCGCGCTTGGCCTGCTCGATGGCCTTGAGCACGCCCACGGCCATGTCGTCGTCGGCGGCCCAGATGGCGTCGATGTTCTTGAAGCGCGTGAGGTAGTCCTGGGTGACCTTGAAGGCGTCGTCGCGGTTCCAGTTGGCGTACTTGGCGTCAAGCAGCTTGATGTCGGGATGGTTCTTCAGCACCGCGTTGAAGGCGTCCATGCGCTCGTTGTCCAGCGTGGTGGCAATGCCGCGCAGCGCAACCACGTTGCCCTTCCCGCCGAGCTGCTTGGCGATGTACTCGGCCGGGATGCGGCCGAAGGCAGTGTTGTCTCCGGCCACGTAGGCGTCTTGCGCACTGGTGTCGGTGAGGCCCCGGTCCACCACGGTCACGTAGGCACCCTTGGCTTTCACCTGCGCCACCGGCTTGGTCAGCGCGGCCGATTCGAACGGGAACACGACCAGCGCGTTGATCTTGGTGACGGTCGAGAGGTCTTGCAGCTGGTTTGCCTGCTCGGGCGCGTTGGCCGCGGTCTTGATCGTGATCTTCAGGTCCTTGTGTTCCTTCTCCAGGTCCTTCTTCGCCTGGTTGGCCCAGTAGTTGATGCCGCCCATGAAGCTGTGCGTGGCCGCGGGAATCGAAACGCCGAGGTTCACTTTCTCGGCGGCGAATGCCGGCAGGCTCGCGGCCGCCGCGGCCGCCACGGCCGTGAGTGCGATGCGACGTGTGAAGCTTGTCATGCTGGATGTCTCCTTGTGGTTGATGGATTGGAACGGGAACGGCCTAGCGGCGTCCTCTCTGGAGGAACGCGACGATGATGATCACGAAGCCCTGCACCGCGGCGTTGAGGTACACGCTGATGATGCTGGTGAGGTTCAGGATGTTGCTGATGACCGAGAGCAGGATGGCGCCCACCACGGTGCCGGTGATGCTGCCCGCGCCGCCCTTCAGCGCGGTGCCGCCAACGATCACCGCGGCAATCGCCTCGAGCTCCCACAAGAGGCCGGTGGTCGGCGATGCGGAGCCCAGGCGCGGCACGTACAGCAGCGTGGCAATGCCCACGCACACGCCGAGCAGCACGTAGGTGAGGATTTTCACGCGATCCACGTCCACCGCCGCGTAGCGCGCCACCTGCTCGTTCGATCCGATGGCCTGCACGTAGCGCCCGTAGGCCGTGCGGTTCAAGATGACGCCGCCGATGATGGCGACCACCACGAACACCCACACCGGCACCGGAATGCCCGCCAAGCTCGCGTAGTACACCGGCGCATAGAGGTCCGACAAATCGTTGTCGAGCGTGAGCGCGCCGCCGTCGGCAAAGTACGTGAGGTACGCGCGAAAGATGCCGAGCGTGCCCAGCGTCACGATGAAGGGCTCGATGCGTCCCTTGGTGATCAGGAGCCCGTGCGCAAGGCCGAACAGCGCGCCCAGCACCACCGCGAGCACCGCCCCCATCACCACCGCCATGAGCGGCGAGCCCGAGGCGGGACCGGCCCAGTTGATGAACATGATCACGCTGCCCGCGATGAGAGCCGCCATCGAGCCCACCGACAGGTCGATGCCGCCCGAGATGATCACGAAGCACATGCCCACGGCGATGATGCCGATGAAGGCGGTGCGCGTGAGCACGTTCATGGCGTTGTCGAGCGTGGCGAAGTCGCTGTTCAGCAGCGTGCCGCCAATGCACAGCAGCACGAGGCCGATGACCGGACCGAGGCCGTGCAGGCGCTCGGTCCAGCGCGGCTTGCTTTCGCCGCGATGTTGCGCGGCTTCAGGCCGCGGCGTGGATGTCTGCTGTTCCGGTGGCATGAGCGATGAGCTCCTCTTCTGTCAAATGGTCGGCGTCGAGCGTGGCGACGAGGCGGCCCGCTCGCATCACCGCGACGCGGTGGCACAGACCGATGAGTTCCATCAGCTCCGACGAAACGACGATCACCGCGAGCCCTTCGCGGGCGAGTCGCTGGATCAGGAAATAGATGTCGCGCTTGGCGCCGATGTCGACGCCGCGCGTGGGCTCGTCGAGCACCACCACCTTGGGCTTGGGCTGCAGCACTTTGGCGAGCGCGAGCTTCTGCTGGTTGCCGCCCGAGAGCGAAGATGCCTTGACGTCGAGCGAGCCGGTGCGAATGCCGTAGTCCTTCACGGCCTCGGCCAGCGCGCCGCGTTCGGCCTCGGGCTGGAGCCAGGGCTGCGCATAGCGCTCGAGCGCCATCAGCGTGAGGTTCTGGCGCAGGCCGAAGTTCACGTGCAAGCCCTTGCCCTTGCGGTCTTCGCTCAGGTAGGTGAGGCCGTGCCGCGCCGCGTCGCGCGGATTGCGCCAGCCCGTCTGGTGCGGCACTGGCTTGCCGAGCATTTCGACATCGCCGCTGGCGGGCCGAAGGCCCAACAGGCCTTCGAACAGCTCGGTGCGGCCGGCGCCCACAAGGCCCGCAAAGCCGAGGATCTCGCCGGGGCGCACCTCGAAGTCGACGTCGTGCGCCCAGCCGGGCACGCTGAAGTTGCGCACCCGCATGGCGGGCGCATCGGCCGCCACCACCACGTCGCGCGGCGGGTACAGGTCGGCGAGTTCACGGCCCACCATGAGATTGGCCATCTGGTGGCGCGTGACCTGGGGCGTGGGTGCGCGCGCCACGAAGCGGCCGTCACGCATCACGATCACCTCGTCGGTCACCTGCTCGACCTCGTCCAGCTTGTGCGAGATGTAGACGATGGTCACGCCGTCGGCGCGCAGCTGCGCAATGAGCTTGAAGAGGCGCTCGGTCTCGCCGGGCGTGAGCGTGGCGGTCGGCTCGTCCATGATGAGCAGGCGCGCGCGTCGTGCGATGGCCTTGGCAATCTCTACCAGCTGCTTCTCGGCCACGATGAGCCGCCGCACCTTGGTGCGCGGATCGACTTGCAGGCCGACGGCGGCGAGCGCTGCCGCAGCATCGCGTTCCATCGACGCATCGTCGAGCAGCCAGCCTTTCTTCTTCTCGTGGCCGAGGAAGATGTTCTGCGCCACGCTCAGGTCTTCGGCGAGATTGAACTCCTGGTGGATCAGCACGATGCCCAGCGCCTCGGCATCGCGCGAACTCGCGAACTGCTGCGGCTGTCCGTTGACGCGCAGCGCGCCGCCGGTGAGCGACTCGTACCCCGCAAGAATCTTCATCAGCGTCGACTTGCCGGCGCCGTTCTCGCCGAGCAATCCGTAGACGCGTCCGGGCGCGAGCGAAAAGCTCACGCCGTGCAGCACCTGCACCGGGCCGAAGGCCTTCACCACGCCGTCGAATTCGACCGCGACGCTTCCCTTGGTTGCTGCCTGTGCCGTCATGGCGCCACCCCGCGGACTTTCAGTGTTTCGTGCATTGCGAGCACGCCTGCGCCGATCAGCCCGCCCTGCACGCCCAGTGGCGTGTACTGGATTTCCAGGTGGCGCGTGGAGAGCGCGAGCGAGCGCTGGTAGACGCTCTGCCGCACGGCCGCGAGAAACAACGGCCCGATGCGCGTGATGCCGCCGCCGATGAACACATGCGACGGATTGAAGAAGTTCACCACCGACGCCAGCATCTGGCCGATGAGATTGCCGGCCCGCTGGATGATGCCGTTGGCGGCCGTATCGCCGGCGCGGCTCGCCTGGCCTACGTCGACGGCGTCGATGCGCCCGTGCACGCGCAAGCATTCGGCGAGCAAGGCGCTCTCGCCGGCTTCGGCCGCCTGCACGGCCATGCGCGTGATGGCCGGCCCCGCGGCCATGGCCTCGACGCAGCCGACGTTGCCGCAGTGGCAGCGCGGGCCCTCTTGGTCGACGCAGATGTGGCCCACGTCGCCGGCCGAACCGGCCGCGCCGCGATAGACCTCGCCGTGGCAGACGATGCCGCAGCCGATGCCGGTGCCGATCTTGATCACGAGAAAGTTGTTTAGCGAGCGCTTCAGCCGCCAGAGCTCGCCGAGCGCCATCAGGTTCACGTCGTTGTCGACGAAAACCGGCGCGGCGTAGTCCTCCCGCAGGTAGTCGCGGATCGAGAAGCTGTCCCAGGCCGGCATGAGCGGCGGGTTCACCAGCTGCCCGATCTCGAAGTTGACCGGACCGGGCACGCCGATGCCAATGCCCAGCACGTTCCTGGCGCTGCTGTTGCAGCGCGCGAGCAGTTCACGCATGAGCACGCGCACCCGCGCCAGCACCACGGCGGGGCCTTCGCGCACGTCGGCCGGTTCGTCGTGCTGCGCGAGAACGGTGAGGTCGGGGCGCAGCACCGCGACGTCGAGGCTGGTGGCGCCGATGTCGATGCCCACGAGCACGCCCAGGCCGGCGTGGAGCTGGAGGTTTTCGGCACGCCGTCCGCCCGACGAGCGCTGCAGTCCGGCTTCGGCCAAGAGGCCTTGGTCGACCAGGCCCGCAATCAGCGCATTGGCCTTGCTCTTGGAGAAGCCGAGCTGCTCGGCCATGGCATGGCGCGATCCGCCGGCAGACCAGAAGGTGGTCTCCAGCAATCGCATTTCGTCCGCAGTGATGCCACTCCAGGGTGCCACGCGCCATGTCTCCGATATTCTTTTGCCATCCCGCAGCGGATGCTGTTCGGGCGGAATGCGAATACTAGGTGCGCGGCTTCAGCCGAACAAGATCGAACTTTGACCAAATTTGGATCAAAACGGCACAACCCGAAGCGCCAGACGCGAAAAAGCCGCCCGGAGGCGGCTTTTTGTGAAGCAACGACGAAGAGCCTTCTTCGCGCTTACTTTTTCTGGCGGTACTTGCGCAGCGCTGCGAGCTGCGCAGCCATCACGGCGAGTTCCGACTGCGCCATTGCGATGTCGATGTCGGTCCTGGCGTTCTTGAGCGCTTCCTCGGCGGCCGCCTTGGCCTTGTTGGCCTTCTCGTCGTCGAGGTCCTTGCCGCGGATGGCGGTGTCGGACAGCACGGTGACGGCGTTGGGCTGCACTTCGAGAATGCCGCCGGCCACGAAGACGAACTCTTCGCCGCCATCGGCCGTTTCGATGCGCACCGCACCGGGACGGATACGCGTGATCAGCGGGGTGTGGCGCGGATAGATGCCGAGCTCACCGGCTTCACCGGGCAGCGCGACGAACTTGGCTTCGCCCGAGAAGATCGACTCTTCCGCGCTGACCACGTCCACATGAATGGTGTTTGCCATCTTTTTTCCTTTGCCGTTCTATGGAGAACATCGGAAAGCAAGCAGTCGGCCGTCTGGTGAGGCGCCGCGCAGCCGTACAGAAGTACGGCGAGCACGGCAACGAAGCCAGGGGGTCGACCGCGCCGCTTTACGCGACCTTCTTGGCCTTTTCGAACGCTTCGTCGATACCACCCACCATGTAGAACGCTTGTTCCGGCAGGTGGTCGGCTTCGCCGTTCACGATCATCTTGAAACCGCGGATGGTTTCGGCCAGCGGCACGTACTTGCCGGGCGAACCCGTGAACACTTCGGCCACGTGGAACGGCTGCGACAGGAAACGCTGGATCTTGCGGGCGCGGGCCACGGCCAGCTTGTCTTCCGGTGCCAGTTCGTCCATGCCCAGAATCGCGATGATGTCGCGCAGTTCCTTGTAGCGCTGCAGCGTGCCTTGCACGGCGCGGGCCACGTTGTAGTGCTCTTCGCCGACCACGTTCGGGTCGAGCTGGCGCGAGGTCGAGTCCAGCGGATCCACGGCGGGGTAGATACCGAGCGAAGCGATGTCGCGCGACAGCACCACGGTCGAGTCCAAGTGGGCGAAGGTGGTGGCGGGCGACGGGTCGGTCAAGTCGTCGGCTGGCACGTACACGGCCTGGATCGAGGTGATCGAGCCGACCTTGGTCGACGTGATCCGCTCTTGCAGGCGGCCCATTTCTTCAGCCAGCGTCGGCTGATAGCCCACGGCGGAAGGCATGCGGCCCAGGAGAGCCGACACTTCGGTACCGGCCAGCGTGTAGCGGTAGATGTTGTCCACGAAGAACAGCACATCACGGCCTTCGTCGCGGAACGACTCGGCGATGGTCAGGCCGGTCAGCGCCACGCGCAGACGGTTGCCCGGGGGTTCGTTCATCTGGCCGTAGACCATGGCCACCTTCGAGTCCTCGAGCTTCTCGAGGTTCACGACGCCGGAGTCGGCCATCTCGTGATAGAAGTCGTTGCCTTCGCGGGTACGTTCACCCACACCAGCGAACACCGACAGACCCGAGTGAGCCTTGGCGATGTTGTTGATGAGTTCCATCATGTTCACGGTCTTGCCCACGCCGGCGCCGCCGAACAGGCCCACCTTGCCGCCCTTGGCGAACGGGCACACCAAGTCGATCACCTTGATGCCGGTTTCCAGCAGGTCTTGCGAGGGCGACAGTTCGTCGTACGCGGGAGCCTTGCGGTGGATCGAAGCGGTGAGGTCTTGGCTCACTTCGCCGCGCTCGTCGATCGGGCGGCCGAGCACGTCCATGATGCGGCCCAGCGTGGCCTTGCCGACGGGCACCGTGATGGGTGCGCCGGTGTTGGTGACGATCAGGCCGCGGCGCAGGCCGTCGGACGAGCCGAGCGCAATGGTACGCACCACGCCGTCGCCGAGCTGCTGCTGGACTTCGAGGGTCAGCCCGCCGCCTTCGAATTTCAAGGCGTCATACACCTTGGGCATCTGGTCACGCGGGAACTCCACGTCGACCACGGCGCCGATACATTGGACAATTTTTCCTTCAGCCATGGCGTTTCCTTCTGGATCTCAATAATGTTGCGACAGGTTCTTGCAGAAGCGTCCTTGTGCCATCGCGGGCCGCTTTTGCAAGAATGCCGGACGGGCCGGCACCCTTGATTTCAGATACTTCTTCCGATCAGCACTTCATTGCCGCCGCCTGTGCGGCGAAAGCATCGCTGGCAGCCTTGCAGGCCTGGCCCAGTGCGGCCTTGTCGGTGCCCAACGAAGCCCAGGCGGCCTTGGTCTGCTCCACGCTGGCCTTCATTGCATCGGCGGCTGCACCGCTTTGCGCGGACGCGCAGGCCTGCGCCTTGGACAGGTAGTCGTTGCACTCCTGCGGCAGGTCCGCGGCCGATGCCGTCGGCGCGGTTGCAGCCGGCGGTGCAGCTGGCGCAGGCGCCGCCGGAGCGGGAGCCGGTGCTGGCGTGGCGGCGGGTGCAGGCGGTGCCGCGGGTGCCTCTTCCTTCTTGGAGCAGGCAGTCAGCGCGGCGGCCATGGCCACCAGAACGAGAAGTTTTTTCATTATGCAGAGTCCCCTAAAAAAGGCCTTCGGTTATCGAGCCCGCAGAGCGGACCTCGAATGGCAATGTGGCCCGGTACATTGCCGCATCAAACACCGGCGGCCGCAGCGGCGCCGGACACGATTTCCGAAAGTTCCTTGGTGATGCCTGCCTGGCGGGTCTTGTTGTAGACCAGCTTGAGCTCGTTGATCACGTTGCCTGCGTTGTCCGTTGCCGCCTTCATGGCCACCATGCGGGCAGAGTGCTCGGAAGCCATGTTCTCGGCCACGGCCTGGTAGACCAGCGATTCCACGTAGCGCACCAGCAGCTCGTCGATCACGCTTTGCGCATCGGGCTCGTAGATGTAGTCCCACGAATGCTGGCCCGCCTCGACTTGCAGCGAGTCTGCGGCCAGCGGCAGCAGCTGCTCGACGAGCGGCTCCTGCTTGATCGTATTGATGAACTTGGTGTAGCACAGGTACACGGCCGACAGCTTGCCTTCGGCATAGGCGTCGAGCAGCGTCTTGACCGGCCCGATGAGCTTGTCCAGATGAGGCGTGTCGCCCAGGTGGGTGACATGGGCCACCACGCGCGCACCGATGCGGTTCAGGAAGCCCAGGCCCTTGCTGCCGATGGCCACCGAGTCGATGGCGATGCCCGCGCTCTGCGCCTCCCGCAGCTTGCCGGTGACGGCGCGCAGCAGGTTGGTGTTCAAGCCACCGCACAGGCCCTTGTCGCTCGTGACGATGATGAAGCCGATGGCCTTGGCATCGTTCTTCTTCATGAACGCGTGGGTGTACTCGGGATTCGCCTTGCCCAGGTTGGCCGCAATGTTGCGAATTTTCTCGCTGTAGGGGCGGGCGGCACGCATGCGCTCTTGCGCCTTGCGCATCTTGGAAACCGAGACCATTTCCATGGCCTTGGTGATCTTCTTGGTGTTTTCCACCGATTTGATCTTGCCGCGGATTTCCTTACCAGCTGCCATGAGTGCTCCTTGTCCGGCCGATCAGGCGAACGACTTCTTGAACGACGTGATGGCGGCGGTCAGCTCGGCTTCGGCATCCTTGTCGAGCGCCTTGGCCTTTTCGATCTTGTCGAGCAGCGCAGCATGGCTGGACTTCAGGAACTGGTGCAGGCCGTGTTCGAACGGCAGCACCTTCTTGATCTCCAGGTCGTCCATGAAACCCTTGTTCACCGCGAACAGCGTGGCGCCCATCAGCGAGATGGGCAGCGGGCTGTACTGGGCTTGCTTCAGCAGTTCGGTCACGCGGGCGCCGCGGTCCAGCTGCTTGCGGGTGGCTTCGTCCAGGTCGGAAGCGAACTGCGCGAACGCAGCCAGTTCACGGTACTGGGCGAGGTCGGTACGGATACCGCCCGACAGGCCCTTGATGACCTTGGTCTGCGCCGACGAACCCACGCGCGACACCGAGATACCGGCGTTGATGGCGGGGCGGATGCCGGCGTTGAACAGGTTGGTTTCCAGGAAGATCTGGCCGTCGGTGATCGAGATCACGTTGGTCGGAACGAAGGCGGACACGTCGCCGGCTTGCGTTTCGATGATCGGCAGCGCGGTGAGCGAACCGGTCTTGCCCTTGACCGCGCCCTTGGTGAACGCTTCGACGTAGTCGGCGTTCACGCGGGCTGCGCGTTCGAGCAGGCGGCTGTGGAGATAGAACACGTCGCCGGGGTAGGCTTCGCGGCCTGGCGGGCGACGCAGCAGCAGCGAGACCTGGCGATAGGCCACGGCTTGCTTGGAAAGGTCGTCATAGACGATGAGCGCGTCTTCGCCGCGGTCACGGAAGTATTCGCCCATCGTGCAGCCCGAGTAAGCCGACACGTATTGCATGGCTGCCGATTCGGAAGCCGATGCGGCCACCACGATGGTGTAGTCCATCGCGCCGGCTTGTTCCAGTGCACGCACCACGTTCTTGATCGACGAAGCCTTCTGGCCGATCGCGACGTAGACGCAGGTCATGTTCTGACCCTTCTGGTTGATGATCGCGTCGATTGCCACGGCGGTCTTGCCGGTCTGGCGGTCGCCGATGATCAGCTCGCGCTGGCCACGGCCGATCGGCACCATCGAGTCGATCGACTTGAGGCCGGTCTGCATCGGCTGGTCGACGGACTTCCGTGCGATCACGCCCGGAGCGACCTTTTCGATCACGTCGGTCATCTTGGCGTTGATCGGACCCTTGCCGTCGATCGGCTGGCCGAGGGCGTTCACCACGCGGCCAATGAGTTCGGGGCCCACGGGCACTTCCAGGATGCGGCCCGTGCACTTGACGGTGTCGCCTTCGGAGATGTGCTCGTATTCGCCCAGAATCACGGCGCCGACCGAGTCGCGCTCGAGGTTCAGCGCGAGGCCGAACGACGGCGTGCCGTCTGCCGTGGGTGGGAACTCGAGCATTTCGCCCTGCATTGCATCGGACAGGCCGTGCACGCGCACGATGCCGTCGGTCACCGAGACCACGGTGCCCTCGTTGCGGATGTTGGCGCTGACCCCAAGGCCCTCGATGCGGCTCTTGATCAGTTCGGAAATTTCTGCGGGATTGAGTTGCATGACTCTTTCCTTCTTTCTTTGAGGCTACAAGTAGAGGGCTGAAGACCGTCAGGCCGCCAGCGCAACTTTCATTTGTTCAAGGCGCGCTTTGACGGAGGTGTCGAGCACCTCGTCGCCGACCACCACACGGATGCCGCCGATCAGTTCCGGCTCTTGCTGGACCGTGACCTGCAGCTTGCGGGCGAAACGCTTTTCGAGCGCGGCCGCCACATTGGCCAGAGCCGCGGCGTCGATTGGAAAGGCGCTGTAGACCACGGCGTCGGACGAACCGCTCTTCGCATTGGCCAGTGCCCGGAACTGCTTCGCAATTTCCGGCAGCACCGAGAAACGCCCGTTGTCCAGGAGCGCACCCAGGAAGTTCTGGGCATTGGCAGTCAGCGGTGCACCGAAGGCGCCGGCGACCACACCGAGAACCTGTTCGGCCGTGGCCTTGGGGTTGTCGGCGAACTGCTTGAGTTCCGAGTTGGCCGCGATGGCGGCCACCTTGTCGAGCCATGCGCTGGTTCCGGCGACGTCGGACGACGACGCCTTGAAAAGCGCTTCGGCGTAGGGACGTGCGATGGTGGCGAGTTCTGCCATGGCTTCTATCAGAGTTCGGTCTGCAGGCGGGCAAGCAAATCGGCGTGAACGCCCGCATTCACTTCCTTGCGCAGAATCTGCTCTGCGCCCTTGACGGCCAGTGCGGCAACCTGCTCGCGCAGTGCTTCGCGCGCCTTCAGTGCCTGCTGGTCGGCTTCGACACGTGCAGCAGCAACGATCTTGTTGCCTTCTTCGGTCGCGCGGGCCTTGGCCTCTTCAACGATGGCCTGGGCGCGACGTTCGGCGTCGGCAAGACGTTGCGCGGACTCATTGCGTGCCTGGCCCAGTTCGGCTTCCACGCGCTTGTTGGCGGCGGACAACTCGGATTTGGCCTTGTCGGCTGCAGCGAGGCCTTCGGCGATCTTCGCAGCGCGGTCGTCCAGCGCCTTGGCGATCGGCGGCCACACGAACTTCATCGTGAACCCGACCAGGATCAGGAACACGATCATCTGAACGATCAGGGTACCGGTAATGCTCACTTTTCACCCTCTCTTTGGGATTGAATGCGAAGCCATTCCACGGAAGGGAACGACGTCACGGGTCCGACGAGAAAGACTTACTTCGGCAGGTTGGCGATCTGAGCCAGGAACGGGTTGGCCGTTGCGAACCACAGCGCGATACCGGTGCCGATAATGAAAGCGGCGTCGATCAGACCAGCCAGCAGGAACATCTTGGTTTGAAGTTCACCCATGAGTTCAGGCTGACGTGCGGCCGACTCGAGGTACTTGCTGCCCATGATGCCGATGCCGATACATGCGCCCACAGCGCCCAGACCGATGATCAGGCCGGCGGCCAGTGCAACAAAGCTAATAACTTCCATGATGACTCCTAGAGGACTTTGGTTGAAGAGAAAACAAAAAACTAAAACGAAACCGAACGATCAGTGGTGATCGTGAGCCTGGCCGATGTAGACCAGCGCCAGCATCATGAACACGAAGGCTTGCAGCGTGATGATCAGGATGTGGAAGATGGCCCAGGCCGTGCCCGCGATGATGTGGCCGATGGCCAGGCCGATGCCGGTGGCCGACAGCGTGAAGGCACCGCCCATCAACGCGATCAGCAGAAAGATCAGTTCGCCGGCGTACATGTTGCCGAACAGACGCATGCCGTGCGAGACCGTCTTGGCGACGAACTCGATCATCTGCATGGCGAAGTTGAACGGATACAGCGCCCAGTGGTTGCCGAACGGCGCAGTGAAGAGCTCGTGCACCCAGCCGCCCAGGCCCTTGATCTTGATGTTGTAGAACAGGCAGACCAGCAGCACGGCAACCGACATGCCCATCGTCACCGAGAGGTCGGCCGTGGGCACGACACGCAGGTAGGCGTGGTGCGGGTCTTCACCGGCGATGCCGAAGATCTTGGCCCAGATTGCCGGGAACAAATCGACCGGGAACAGGTCCATTGCGTTCAGCAGGAAGATCCACACGAAGATGGTGAGCGCCAGCGGAGCGACGAACTTGCGGCTGGTGGCGTTGTGCACGATGCCCTTGGCCTGCTGGTCGACCATTTCGACCAGGAGCTCGACGGCCGCTTGAAAACGCCCGGGAACACCCGAAGTAGCCTTGCGGGCCGCGAGCCAGAGCAGCCAGCAACCCAGCATGCCCAACGCGATCGAGAAAAAGAGCGAGTCGAAATTGAATACCGAGAAATCCGCAACACCTCCGGGCTTGGAGCTTTGCAGGTGCGTCAAGTGGTGAATGATGTATTCACCCGCGGTCTGACCATGTTCCGCAGCGTTTTCAGCAGCCATTCAGTTACTCGTCTCTATGTTGCCGGCGCCGGGGCGAGAACATCACCGCCAACCAGGCCGCCTTCATTGTCACCACCAAGCCGACCAGCATTGCAGGCCAGCTCAGCGCCGTAATCAGCCTTGGCGCCGCGAACAACATCGCAAGCGACAAGGCCATCTTGACCATTTCCCACAGGAAGAACCCAACCACCGCAGTGCCCGGATTCAGGGAAGAAAACCGGCCGGTCAACCCCCGTGCGAACACCGCAGCAGGAATGACCACCGCGATCGCACCGTAAGCGGCGGACCAACCCAGATTTTGCCTCCCCGTCAGTCCCCAGGCGGCCAACGCCACCAGCAGACCGACAACCAACTGCCCCGCGATGACCCACCAAAGGGAAATCGAGGGATGCCTTGCTCGCAGTTCACGCGCCTCATCGGCGGTCAACGGCTTGTATTCCGTGTCGAGGTCTTCAGCGACCCCTTCATCTTTTCGGGCGATTGTTTTCATTTCGAATGAAGCCCGGATGACGACCCAGAATTTCTACAAAGCCATTGATTATAAGTAAAAACCCAGCCCGTCCGGCCACTTGAAGTGTCGCCGTTGCAAATCGAGGCTTCGCAGGCTGACGAGAACCCGACTTGGCGCACGCAACCATAATTCCTGCATGCATCCTCTCACTGCCGCACTTCCCAACACGCTCTGCTACCTCGACGGCGAATACACCGCCGTCAAGGATGCCAAGGTCAGCGTGCTCGACCGTGGCTTCATTTTCGGCGACGGCGTCTATGAGGTCGTCCCCGCCTATGGTGGCCAGCCCTTCTGCTTCGAAGAACATATGGCGCGGCTCGATCGTTCGCTGACCGAGTTGCAAATTGCCAATCCACTCACGCTCGCCGAGTGGCGCGGCATCGTGATGCGCTTGATTGCCCCGGGTGGCGATGCACCGCAAGCCGTCTACTTCCAGGTCACCCGCGGCGTTGCGCCGCGCGACCATGCGATGGTCAAGGGCCTCCAGCCTACCGTCTTCGTGATGGTGAACCCGCTGCCACCGGTGTCCGATGCGGTGCGCGCCAAGGGCGTGACCTGCGTGACCGCAGACGACTTCCGCTGGCAGAAGGCCCACATCAAGAGCACCAGCCTGCTGGGCGCCGTGCTCTCCCGGCAGATCAGTGTCGAGGCCGGCGCGGCAGAGACCGTCATGTTCCGTGGCGACTGGCTCAGCGAGGCTTCGTCGAGCAACGTATGGATGGTGAAAGACGGCGTGCTCATCGGCCCGCCCAAGGACAACCTCGTGCTCACCGGCATCCGTTACGGCCTGCTCGAACGCCTGTGCAAGGAAGGCGGCATTCCCTTTGCGCTGCGGCGCGTTTCGCGCGATGAAGTCTTCAGTGCCGACGAACTGATTCTGTCCTCGGCCAGCAAGGAAGTGCTGCCCGTCGTCGCGCTCGACGGCAAGACCATTGGCAATGGCCATCCCGGCCCCATCTACAAGAGCTTGTATGCGGCCTACCAGCAGGCCAAGCAACGCAACGCTGAGAAGCAAGGAGCCCCGGCATGACCGAGAACACGACCGACGCAGTCACCACACCCATTCCCGATCCGCGCAAGGAATCGCTGATCGAATATCCCTCGCAATTTCCGATCAAGGTCATGGGCGTCAAGGTCGATGGCTTCGTGCATGCGATCACCCAGATTGCCGAGCGCTTCGATCCGGCCTTCGACGCCACCACGGTCGAGCTGCGCGACAGCAAGGCGGGCAACTACCTGGGCGTGACCATCACCGTGACCGCCACCAGCCGCGAGCAGCTCGACGATCTCTACCGCGCGCTGTCGGCCCATCCGTCGGTCAAGGTCGTTCTCTAGGCAGGACCTGATGCCGCTGGCAGAGCAACCGACGGGCACCGCCATCGCACCGCGCTGGCTGGGCCGCGTCGGCTATGCCGAGACCTTTGCGGCGATGAAGCAGTTCACGCTCGATCGCCAGCCAGAAACCCCCGACGCGCTATGGATGTGCGAGCACTCCCCCGTGTTCACGCAAGGCCTCGCGGGCAAGCAGGACCACATCCTGAACCCCGGCGACATTCCCGTCGTGCAGACCGACCGCGGCGGCCAGGTCACCTTCCACGGCCCTGGCCAGGTGGTCGGCTACCCGTTGATCGACCTTCGGCGGGCGGGCTACTACGTGAAGGAATACGTTTACCGCATCGAGGAATCGGTGCTGCGCACGCTGGCCCACTTCGGCGTAACGGGGCATCGCGTGCCGGGCGCGCCGGGCATCTACGTGCGGCTGGACGACCCGTTCTCGCATGCGGCGCTGACCGGCCCGCTGCCCGCCAGCGACCCGTTCCGGGGCCTCGGCAAGATCGCCGCGCTCGGCATCAAGGTGAGCCGCCACGCCACCTATCATGGGGTCGCACTCAATGTCGACATGGACCTCGAACCCTTCTCGCGGATCAATCCGTGTGGTTATGCGGGCCTGCAAACGGTCGATCTTTCTACAATCGGCATTCAAACCACATGGGAAGAGGCTGCCCGCGTCCTGAGCCAGAAGCTCACTACCTACCTGGCGCCCTAACAATCCAATGAGCACCACCGAAGTCGTCCGCGACGCCCAGAGCGCCGAAAACTACAACCCGCTGGCCAAGCAGAAGGCCGCGGCCAAGCTTTCGCGCATCCCCGTCAAGGTGGTTCAGGGCGAAGTGCTCAAGAAGCCCGAGTGGATCCGCGTGAAGGCCGGCAGCCCCACCACCCGCTTCTACGAGATCAAGCAGATCCTGCGCGAGAGCAACCTGCACACGGTTTGCGAAGAAGCCTCGTGCCCGAACATCGGCGAATGCTTCGGCAACGGCACGGCTACCTTCATGATCATGGGCGACAAGTGCACGCGCCGCTGCCCGTTCTGCGACGTGGGCCACGGCCGCCCCGACCCGCTCGACAAGGACGAGCCGCTGAACCTGGCCAAGACCATCGCCAAGCTGCGCCTGAAGTACGTGGTGATCACCAGCGTCGACCGGGACGACCTGCGTGACGGCGGCAGCCAGCATTTCGTCGATTGCATCCAGAACATCCGCGAGCTCTCGCCGATGACGCAGATCGAGATCCTGGTGCCCGACTTCCGCGGCCGCGACGACCGCGCGCTCGACATCCTGAAGGCGGCGCCGCCGGACGTGATGAACCACAACCTCGAGACCGCGCCGCGCCTTTATAAAGAAGCACGCCCCGGCAGCGACTACCAGTTCAGCCTCAACCTGCTGAAGAAGTTCAAGGCGCTCCACCCCAACGTGCCGACCAAGAGCGGCATCATGGTGGGCCTGGGCGAAACCGACGAAGAAATCTTGCAGGTGATGCGCGACATGCGCGCGCACGACATCGAGATGCTGACCATCGGGCAGTACCTGTCGCCGTCGGGCTCGCACCTGCCGGTGCGCCGCTACGTGCACCCCGACACCTTCAAGATGTTCGAGGAAGAGGCCTACAAAATGGGCTTCAGCCACGCCGCCGTGGGCGCGATGGTGCGGTCGAGCTATCACGCGGATCAGCAAGCTGGGCATGTTCTGGCGGGTACGCCAGCCAACGATTGAATACGTCCGCGTTCGCAGTGGAGGCAGCCGCCCCCATGACCGGGCGCCCGTTGCGCATCCTGCTCGCGATGTGCTACCTCGTGCACCGCACGGGCGCGGAGATGTTCACCCGAGATCTTGCACTGTGGCTGCGGCGGCGCGGCCACGCCGTCACCATTCTTGCAACGGCTTTCGGCGACATGGCCGACGAATTGCGCCATGCGTCGATCGCGTGCATCACCGATGTGGCCGACATGGCCGCCCGACCCGACGTGATCATCGGCAACACCCACCACGAGACGGTGCGCGCCCTGCTTCACTTTCACGACGTGCCTGTTCTCACGATCTGCCACGACCGCAGCGCAGAACACGGCCGCCCACCGCAGTTTTCACAGGTGGTGCGCCATATCGCGGTCGACGAGAACTGCGCCGAGCGGCTGGTGCATGAGTTCGGCATCGAGCGCGAGCACATCGAACTGATCCAGAACGGGGTCGATCTTTCACGCTTCCTGCCGCGCACGCCATTGCCGGCCGCACCTCGCGCGGCCCTGGTCTTCAGCAACTATGCATCGCACGATGCCCAGCTCGAAGAGATTCGCGCCGCCTGCGCGGAACGCGGCCTTACGCTGGACGTGATCGGCAGCGGCACCGGCAACCACCTGCCCGACCCGGCCGCCGCGCTGGGCCGCTACGACGTCGTGTTCGGCAAAGGACGCTGCGCCACCGAGGCACTGGTCACCGGCAACGCCGTGGTGGTGCTCGACCCGAGCTCGGGCATGGGTGAGATGGTGACGGCGGCCACGGTGGCGCACGCACGGCGCTGGAACTTCGGCCGAGCATTGATGACTCGGCCGATCACGCGGCAGAACGTGATGGCCGAACTCGACAAGTTCGACGCGCAGGATGCAGGGGAGGCTGCGGCCTGGATGCGTTCGCACGGAGGGCTGGATGCCACGCTGTCCGCACTCGAAGCCTGCGTGCGGCGAATGACCGACGGCCGAGAGATCATTGCAGTGCCCGCCGAGCAGCGTGCGCGCGAAATGGCCCGCTACATGGACGACTGGATCCGGCGCGGAAGCGCCACGACCGCGCACCTCGGCCTTGCGTCGCTGCATCAGCACGTCGCGGGGCAGCAGCAGGCATTGAACGATCAGCAGCGCGCACATCAAGCCCAGATCGAGGTCTGGCGCGCCGAGGCGCAGCGGCAGTCGGAGCATGCCGCTGCGCTGGCCGCGCGGTTGCAGGAGGCCGAGGCTGCGCTGGCCGCGCGGTTGCAGGAGGCCGAAGCCGCGCTGGCCGCACAGCAGCGGGATGCCGAGTCCGCACAGACCGCGGCGTCCACGGCGCACGCTGCGCTGAGTGCGCGGCTGGATGAAGCCGGTTCGCGCCTGGCCAACGCCGAGCGGCAGGCGTTCGACAACGCCGCAGGCATGGACGCACGGCTGCGCGAGGTCTACGCCAGCCGGTCCTGGCGCCTTACCGCTCCGCTGCGGCAAATCTCCACTTTCATACAGGCCAGAGTTCAGCGCTCATGAAGCACCTGCTGATCGCCGCTCATCCGGGACACGAGCTTCTGCTCTGGAAATGGCTCCGGAGCGAACGGCCGGATGTCGTGGTGCTCACCAATGGTGCCGGATCGAATGACGCGCCGCGGCTGGCCCCCACGACCGACAACCTGGTGCAAGCAGGCGCAAACTGGATTCCCCAGGTGGTATCGCCCGTGGCCGACGCCGAGATCTATCAGGCCCTGCTGGACGGCGACGCGAACATGTTCGCGCAGTGGCTGGACCGCCTGACGTCGTACGTGATTTCGGATGGTATCGAGTGCATCGTCGCGGACGAAGCCGAGGACTACAACCCTTCCCACGACCTGTGCCGCCTGTTGGCCAATCAGGTCGCCGCCCATGCAACGGCGCGCGGCCATGCCGTTCTGTCCTTCGGCTACCCGACGGTCGGCCATCCCAGTCCACCGGCACGACTCGCGATCGAGAACCATCTCGCGGTCGAACTCGATAGACAGGAACTGCAGGCCAAGCTGGCCGACATGCACAGTTATGCCCAGCGCTTCGGCGGGCAGTTGCAGCGGGAACTCGATGGCTTCATTGCGGAATTCGGAGCGCAAGCCTATGGCAGGGAGTGCCTGTTTGCCGCCAGCCCCACGCGCTACGAGCAGGCCGAAGCCCCCACCGCCAAGCCCTTTTTCGAGATCGCCGGCGAAGAGCGCGTCGCTGCCGGCGTCTACAAACATGTCATTCGTGGTGCCCACCTGCAGGTTGTGGCCGATCGGCTGCGCGGCCTCGTTCGCTGAAGCATCGATGCGTACCGATCTGACTCCTACCCTGTGGCTCACCGGTCTGAGTGGAGCAGGCAAGACGACCCTGGCCCGGACGTTGGCGCAGGCGCTGAACGACAGCGGCCGCCACTGCACCGTGCTGGACGGCGACGCGTTGCGCGGCGGACTGAACCGCGACCTGGGTTTTGATCCGGACTCTCGCAGCGAGAACATCCGCCGGACCGCCGAGGTCGCCCGGCTGATGAACGATGCCGGCCTGATCGTCGTTGCGGCGCTGATCTCCCCTCTTCGGGTCGACCGAGCACAGGCGAGCTTCATCGTCGGAGCTCAGCGCTTCCTGGAGATCCATGTCAGCACCCCGCTGGCCGTGTGCGAGGCCGCTGATGCCAAGGGCCTCTATCGCAAGGCCCGACGAGGCGAGCTTGTCCAATTTACCGGTGTCAGCGCGCCCTATGAGGCTCCGGAAGCGCCGAGGCTCGCAGTAGACCCCATGCGAATGGGGCTGCAGCCCGCCGTGAGCAAACTGTTCGGCCTGATCGGAGACTTGACCACATGAGCAAACATCCTCCCATGCCGGTCGTGGTGGGCGCGCCGCGTTCGGGCACGACCCTGCTAAGGTTGATGCTCGATGCCCATCCGGACCTCGCGATCCCGCCCGAAACCAGCTTCCTCGCCGCAGTTGCGGCGCTGAACGAATCGGACGGCGATCTTCGCACCCGCTTTCTTGAAACAATCACCGCTTATCCGCCGGGCGCCCCCAACTGGCAGGACTTCGGTCTTGCACGCGAGGCACTCGCCGAAGCCGTGCAGACGCTCGAACCCTTCACCGTGGCCGATGGTCTGCGGGCCTTTTATCGACTCTACGCGCAGCGTTTCGACAAGTCGCGCTGGGGCGAAAAGACCCCGGACTATTCGCTCCACGTCGGAACGATCGCCGCGCTTTTGCCCGAAGCCCGGTTTGTCCACCTCATTCGCGACGGCCGCGACGTCGCAGCCTCGTGGCGCCAACAGTGGTTCTCCCCGGGCCACGAACCCGAAGTACTAGCGCGCGCCTGGGCCGACCGCGTCGAAGCGGCCCGCAGCGCCGGCTCCGGTTGCGCCCACTACACCGAGGTCTTCTACGAAGACCTGGTGGCACGGCCTGAGCCGGTGCTGCGCCGCCTGTGCGAGTTCCTGGAGTTGCCGTGGTCGAATCAACTGCTCAACCATCAGGAGCGCGCGCCCAAGCGGCTGGAAGAGCATCGGGCGCGCGTCTCGCTCGATGGCAGCTTCACTGTGAGCCATGCGCAGCGTCTGCACCAGCAGCGCAGAACGATGGAGCGACCGGGCACCGGGCGCATCGGTTCCTGGCGCGAGACGATGAGCGACAAAGAAGTGCAGCGCTTCGAACGCGTCGCGGGCAAGCTCCTCATCCAGCTCGGCTATGAATTGCAGGGCAACAGTTGATTCGGCGACAGGCATCTGCGCGCTTGAGGAACCAGCCGCGTCGTCCATGACCTTCACGATGTCCTCACTCGATCAAGACTCGGCGGCCTCCTGCGGCGATGCCGAATCAGAGATCGCCCTCGCTACCCCCGACTTGACTCACGCCCTCGTGGGCCTGGGTCGTTTCGGCAGCACCCATGCGCGCAAGCTCGCAAGCCTGCCCGGCTTCCGTCTGAGCGCCGTGGTGGACAGCTCTCCCGCGGCCAGGCCCGTCGCCGACCTTGCGGCATTGCCGCTGCTGTCAGGCATAGACGAGCTGCCGCCGGGCATCGAGTCGGCCACGGTCGCCACCAGCGACGGAACACACGCCGAAGTGGCGATGGCGCTCATGCGGCGCGGTTGCCACGTATTGGTCGAAAAGCCACTCTGCATCGACCGGCGGGACGGCCTACAGATGCTTCGGATGGCGCAGCAATGCGGCGTCGTCCTGAGCACAGGACACGTCGAACGCTTCAATCCGGCGTTCGATGCGGCCGCGTTGTCGTGGATACGCCGCGCCGCCCTGCGCCATCAGGACAGCGCTCATCCATTTTTGCGATTCCGTCGCTTTTCCTGCCGTGAGGCAAAGGCCGCGGACAGCGTGCTGGATTTGATGGTGCACGATCTCGACCTGCTCGCGTGGCTCTGCGCCATTCCGGCGGAGGCGCAGCTGCAAGTAATCAGCCGGCGGATCGACATGCGCAGTGTCCGCGCCCGGGTGCGCCTGGGCGGCATGATCGCGGAACTGGAGAGCGGTTACGGCAGCATGCCTCCCGCCGCGCGGCTGCAGGTGTGCAACAGTGGACGGCAACACGTGCTGGACTTGCGCAAGCCCCACCGTGCGATGGCGGGAGGCGACGATGCGCTGGCGCGCCAGTACCGGGATTTTCGCCATGCCGTGCAGGGCAATGGCAGGCGCATTGCCTCCGGCGCCGACGGCCTTGCCGCGGTCATCCGCGCGTCCCAGGTGCTGCACGCATGAATATTCCGTTGTTCCGTTCCGCGGCATGCGCCGAACCCATGGCCGAACGCCTTGTCCAGGCATGTGCCACGGTGCTGCGCAGCGGCACCTATGTCCTCGGCCCACAGGTCAGCGCATTCGAGGCGCGACTGTCGGACTTGCTACAAGGGCGCGAGGTGGTGGCCGTGGGTTCCGGTTCGGACGCACTGCTGCTTGCCCTCAAGAGTCTGGGCGTCGGCAGCGCGGCCGGAGGGCATCCGGACGACGAAGTCCTGCTCCCCTCCTACACCTTTGCGGCCTGTGCCGAAGCGGTGATCGCTGCCGGTGCGCGTCCGGTGTTCGTCGACAGTGCCGCCGATGATTTTCTGGTGCCACTTGCGCAATTCCGGAACGCGAGAACGCCCAGCACCCGCGCCGTTCTCGCGGTCGGACTTTTCGGCGATCCCACCGGGCTGCCCGAGTTGGCCGCCTATTGCCGGGACGAGCAGCTGCATCTGATCGAGGACGTGGCCCAGTGCCTGGGTGCCAGTGCTTGCGGCGCGGACGGACGCGCGCAACTTGCCGGCAGCTGGGGCGACGCAGCGGCGATGAGCTTCTATCCCACCAAGACCCTGGGCGCGGCCGGCGACGCGGGAGCCCTGGCCTTCAAGAACCCGCGCCATGCCGAGAAGGCGCGCCTGCTCCGCAACCACGGATACCAGAACGGATTGCACACGTGCCTGGGCCAGAACAGCCGCATGGACGAGTTGCAAGCGTCGCTCCTTCATGTGGCGCTGGATGATTTCCCTGCCGCCATTGCGCGGCGCCGCGCCATCGCCGCGCGCTATCTGGCGGCGTGGGCCGGGTGCCCGATGCAATTGCCGAGCGAAGCGGCAGGCCATGCCTGGAACTATTTCGTCGTTGTCTTACGCGGCGCGCACGAGCGGAACGCGCTGGCGGTCCAACTGGCGACAAGGGGAATTGCCACCCGCGTCTACTATGAACAGCCGCTGCACCTGCACGAGGCGCTGGGGCGCTGGCGAGGCGCCAGCACGCTGCCGCACAGCGAGCGGCTGGCCCGCTCTTCGCTGGCCCTGCCGCTTTACCCGATGCTCAGCGACGAGGAAATCGAATACATCATTCACGCCGTACGAGAGGCCGTCGGCGACGTAACCAGGCACAGTCAGACATGAACACGATGCAAGAGTTCGGCACCATCGCCCAACTGGTTCACGAGCATGCAACGCAAGCGCCCCGGCGTACTGCGCTGGTCGACAATGAGCGAAGCCTGACCTACGGCGCCCTCGACGCGCTGATGGACCGCATCGCGGCCGGCCTGCAGCGCGAAGGGCTCAAGCCCGGCGATGCCATCGCGGTATGCGCAGCTTCCTCGGTGAACTACGCGGCAGTGTTCCTGAGTGCTCTGCGCGTCGGTGTCGCAGTCGCGCCGCTCGCGCCCGGGTCGACGCCCGCCAGCCTGGCCCGCATGATCGAGGATGCCGATGCGCGCATCCTCTTCACCGACGCTTCGGCGGCCGAGGTTGTCGGCGCGCCGAAGGAAGGCGGCATTCCGCGCGTGGCGCTCGACGGTTCCACCGCGGGGCAGAGGCTCGAGAGTTGGCTGGCCCCCGTGGGCGCACAGCCGAGCGCCGTCGAGACGCAGCCCTCCTGGCCCTTCAACATCATCTATTCCTCGGGCACCACGGGCGAGCCCAAGGGCATCGTGCAAGGGCACGGCATGCGCTGGGCTCATGTACAGCGCGGCGCCAAGTACGGCTATGGACCCGACACGGTCACGCTGCTGTCGACGCCGCTTTACTCCAACACAACGCTGGTGGTTTTCTTCCCCACCATCGCATTCGGCGGCTGCGTGGTGCTGATGCCGAAGTTCGACGCGCTCGGCTATCTTCAACTGGCTGAAAAACACCGCGTGACGCACACGATGCTGGTGCCGGTGCAGTACCAGCGCCTGATGGCGCATCCGCGCTTCGACGCGCACGACCTCTCGTCGTTCCGCTTCAAGTTCAGCACCAGCGCGCCCTTCAATGCCGCGCTCAAGGCCGACGTGCTCAAGCGCTGGCCCGGTGGGCTGATCGAGTTCTACGGCATGACCGAAGGCGGCGGCACCTGCATTCTCGAAGCGCACCTGCATCCCGACAAGCTGCACACGGTGGGGAGCCCGGCCGAAGGCAGTGACATCCGGCTGATCGACGAAGACGGCAACGAGATTCCGCGCGGCAACACCGAACGGGCCGGCGAAGTGGTGGGCCATTCGGCCGGCATGATGACCGGCTACCACCGCCAGCCCGCCAAGACGCGCGAGGCCGAATGGTTCGACGCGAGCGGAAAGCGCTTCATCCGCACCGGGGACGTCGGACGCTTCGACGCCGACGGCTTCCTGACGCTGTTCGATCGCAAGAAGGACATGATCATCAGCGGCGGCTTCAACATCTATCCGAGCGACCTGGAGACCGTGTTGCGAGGCCATGCCGCCGTGGCCGACGTCGCAGTGGTCGGCGTGCCCTCGGAGCAATGGGGCGAAACGCCGGTGGCCTTCGTGGTACGCCGCGAGGGCGACGCCACCACCGACGACGCGCTGCTGCAATGGGCCAACGCCCAGCTCGGCAAGACGCAGCGCCTGGCACGCCTTCACTTCATCGACGAATTGCCGCGCAGCGCCATCGGCAAGGTGCTCAAGCGCGAACTGCGTGAACTCGTCGGCCGCTGAATCACTGGTCACGGCGCCGTCCGAACAGGGCGGCGGCAACGGTTTGCTGTGGCTGCTGGCCGCCGTCGCGGTCGTGTTCGCCTTCTTGCGCCCGCGTGCGCCCATGGACTGGCTGAAGCTGGTCGACTGGCAGACCGTGGGCGCACTTGCGGGCCTGCTCGCCATCACCCAAGGCGTGGAAAAGAGCGGCATGCTGCAGGCCGCCGCCCAGCGCCTGCTCGCGCGCACGCACAGCCAGCGTAGCCTGGCGCTGCTGCTGACCGCCAGTGCCGCATTGCTCTCCGCGCTGGTGACCAACGACGTGAGCTTGTTCCTGCTGGTGCCGCTGACGCGCGTACTCGCCAATCAGGCGCACCTGCCGCTCGCGCGGCTCGTGGTGCTCGAGGCGCTGGCCGTCAATGCGGGTTCGGCGCTCACGCCCATCGGCAACCCGCAGAACCTCTACCTGTGGCATCGCTCGGGCGAGAGCTTCGTTGCCTTCATGGGAATGATGCTGCCGACCGTGGCCGTGATGCTGTTCTGGCTCTTCGCGGCAGCCTGGCTGCTGGTGCCGCGCACGCCCATCGCGCTCAAGCCCGAGGCCGAGGCCGCGCCGGTGCAGCCGCGCCTGCTGGCACTGGCGGGGGTTCTGTTTATCGGCTTCGTGGTCGCGCTGGACCGCCATTGGCTGCTGGCAGGCCTGGGCGTCGTGTTCGCGGTGTTCCTGGTTTCGTACCCGCGCGTGCTGCGCGGCATCGACTGGGCCCTGCTCGCGATCATTGCGCTGATGTTCGTGGACCTGCGGCAGCTGGCCGAGCTGCCCGCGGTCGTGGCGCTGCTGAACCATTGGCCGATCACCGAAGGATGGCGCGCCTACCTGGCCGCCATCGTCGCCTCGCAGTTCATCAGCAACGTGCCAGCCGCGATCCTGCTCGATGGCCACGTGCGCGATCTGCCGGCACTGGCCGCGGGAGTGAGCGTGGGCGGCTTCGGATGCGTGCTGGGCTCGCTGGCCAACCTGATCGCATTGCGGCTTGCCAAGTTGCCGCACGGGCTGCGCGAGTTTCACCGCATCAGCATTCCGTTTCTGCTGGTGTGCGCGGCTTCCGCATTGCTGCTGCGGCTGGGATGACAGCGGCGGAGCACGGAACGACAATCCGATCCTGCCGATGCAAGCCTTATCCCAACGCTTCCACTCCGAGCCGCGCGGCCTTTCGCTGCGCGATTACGGCACCTCGCGCGGCAGCCACGCACATGACCACTTCCAGATACTGATCGGCTTGGCCGGCGTGCTCGAACTGGAAGTGGAGGGCCGCGGCTCGCGGGTTGGCGCGGGGGATGCGCGAGTGGTGATGCCCGGCGACCGGCACGACTTCGAATCGCGCAGCGGCAGCCAGTGCCTCGTGCTCGACACCCGCCATTCGATGTGGTCGCGCTGCGCCGAGCGCCTGCCCGCCGATGCTTCGCGGCTGCAGGCGCTGGCGCAGTACCTCGCGCTGTGTGCGCAGCATCCGGAAGCTTCCATGTTGACGCTGCAGCATGGCCCCGCACTGTTGCTCGAAGCCTGGGGCGCGGCCGCCTCTGTCCCTTCGCGAAGCCGCCCCATCGACTGGACCGCGCTCGCCGCATGGGCCCGGACGCGCTGGCACGAGCCGCTTGCTGTTGCCGATCTCGCAGGCGTGGCGTGCCTGAGCCCCAGCCAGTTCGCGCAGCGTTGCCGCGACGAGCAGAGCGTTAGCGCGATGCACTGGCTGCGCATGCTGCGGCTCGCGCATGCCCGCGAACTGCGCCTGGCCGGCATGGGCGTCGCAGAGACGGCGCGTCGCACGGGCTACCGTTCGCCCTCGGCGCTCACGGCGGCATTGCGCAGGCTCGGCAGCTGAACGGCGACATCGTCGCCGCGCGACGATTCACCGGCGCTGCGCGACGACGGCGCCGCTTAAGCTCGGTGCGATGTCCGCCACGCTTCTTGCCCTTGCCGCCATTGCGCTGTGGGCCACCCTCGCCTCGCTCGGCACCGCGCTCTCGCACCTGCCGCCGTTTCTGCTGACCGGCCTCGCGCTGATCATCGGCAGCATTCCCAGCTGGCCACTGGTGCTGCGCGACCGCAGCGCCTGGAACGTGCCGCCGCGCACTCTGGCCCTGGGCATCTATGGCCTGTTCGGTTTTCACTTTCTGCTGTTCATCGCGCTGCGGCATGCCCCGCCCGTGGAAGCCAACCTGGTCAACTACCTGTGGCCGCTCTTCATGGTGGTGCTGGCGCCGGCGCTGCTGCCTGGGCTGTCGCTGCGGCCGCTGCATCTGGTGGCCGCCCTGCTGGGTTTTACCGGCGCGGCCATCGCAATCCTCGGCGCGCGCGAGGGTGCCGCTTCCGTGCCCGGCGCCTCGGCCTGGGGTTTCCTGCCAGCGCTGGGCTCGGCCTTCATCTGGGCCAGCTATTCGCTCTGGACGAAGCGCGTGCCGGCGTTTCCTACCTCGGCAATCGGCCTGTTCGGCGTCGTGTCCGGCGTGTTGTCGCTCGCCTGCCACGCGCTGCTGGAGACTTCGGTTGTGCTCTCCGTCCAAGACTGGCTGCTGGTCGCGCTGTGCGGCCTCGGTCCGCTGGGCGCGGCTTTCTTCGTATGGGACATGGCGCTCAAGCGCGGGGACGCGCGGCAGATCGGCATCCTGAGCTATCTCACGCCGCTCGGGTCCACCGCCCTGTTACTGGCCGTGACCGGGCGCCCGCTCACCTGGAGCATCGGCCTTGCAGCGGGGCTGATCATCTCGGCCGCCGTGATGGGCACGCGCGCGCGCTGATGAATAGGTCCGCGTCCGACGAGACCGGCGCCTCGTTTGTGGCTAGAGTGGAGGCTTCGGAAATTAGGAGGCTCACCCTATGGATAACAAGAACAAGAACGATGAATTCGAGATCACGCCCAAGCTGGTGTTCGACCTGAATCTGGCGCTGTACCTCGACCTGGTGGCAGCGCTCGAAGGCGCGGGCGCCATCAGCTATCGGCAGATGGCGGCCCGTGTGCTCAACATCAGCATGGATGCCCGCGCCGACGGCGACATCGGCCTGTCGACGGTGCTGGAAGGCGTCGCCAAGGGCTTCGCCGGCCACGGCGACGGCCTCTCCATCGAAACGCTGAAGGCCGCCCGCGGCCTGCGCGAGGACGACGCCATGGGCGACATTCCCATGCGCCCCAGCGAGCCTTGAGCCGGCTTCAATCTTCGGCGACCTGCAAGATCAGCTTGCCGAAGTTCTCCCCCGCGAACAGCTTGTTGAGCGACTCGGGGAAGGTCTCCAGACCCTTCACGACGTCCTCCTTGCTCTTCATGCGCCCGTCCTTCAGGTAGCCGGCCATCTCGGCAATGGCAATGTGGAACCGGTCGGCGTAGTCGAACACCACGATGCCTTCCATGCGCGCGCGGTTCACCAGCAGGCTCAGGTAGTTCTTCGGCCCGGCGCCAGGCATGCTGTTGGCGTTGTTGTACTGGCTGATGGCGCCGCAGATGATCACGCGGGCCTTGCGTGCGAGCCGCGCCAGCACCGCGTCGAGGATCTCTCCGCCGACGTTGTCGAAGTAGATGTCCACGCCCTTCGGGCAATGGGTCTTGAGGCCGTCGCGCACCGCCGACGCGCCGGCCTTGTAGTCGATGCAGGCATCGAAGCCCAGCTCCTTCACCACCCAGTCGCACTTGGCAGCGCCGCCCGCGATGCCGACCACGCGGCAGCCCTTGATCTTTGCAAGCTGGCCCACGGTTTGCCCCACCGCGCCTGCCGCGCCGGAGATGACGACCGTTTCGCCCGGCTTGGGCTGGCCCACGTCCATCAGGCCGAAGTAGCCGGTCATGCCGGGCATGCCGAGCACGTTGAGCCACTGGTTGATGGTGCCGACCCTGAGGTCGATTTTCACCAGGCCGTTGCGCTTGATCTGGTCTTGCGGAATCAGGATGTATTCCTGCACGCCGAGGGTGCCGTAGACGGTATCGCCGACCGCAAACTCGGGATTCTTCGATGCGATGACGCGGCCGACGCCGCCGGCGCGCATCACGTCGTCGATGGCCACGGGCGCGATATAGCTCTTGGCATCGTTGAGCCAGCCGCGCATGGCCGGATCGAGCGAGAGCGACAGCGTCTTGACCAGCACCCCGCCCTCGGCCGGTTCGCCCACGGGCTCGGTGGTGAAGCGCCAGTTCTCGCGGGTGGCCGTGCCCTCTGGGCGCTTGGCGAGGCGGACCTGGTGGTTGACGAGTGAGCTGCTCATGGTGGTGTCTCCTTGATTGACGGGCGCTGGCACGGAGGCGCATCGTAGCCCCGCATTGCCCGTCGGCTGGTAGCGCAGGCGACAGCGCCAAGACACCGTGACCGAAGCCTACATTCGGACGACGATCTGCAGGCCGGGATGCGCATTGCGGACCACGAAAGTCCCGCCATGCGCCTCTGCGATCAGCCGGCAAAGGTACATGCCAAGGCCGACGCCGCCGGTGGCACGCGCCCGCGCGCCGTCGGTGCGGTAGAAAGGCTCGGTGAGCCGCTCCAGCTGCGCTTCGTCGACGCCGGGGCCGTAGTCCCGCACCTCGAGCTCGATGCCCTGCACCTTGCCATCCACCACCGCACGCAGCGACACGCAGGGCGGCCGCGGCGCATCGGTGCTGTAGCGCAAGGCGTTGTCCAGCAGGTTGCGCACCAGGAGGCGAACACGCATTCGGTCGATCGAATGCGCGGGCAGGCCTTCCGCCAGGTCGAGATGCACGTACTGCGCGCCCGGCATCTCGGCGACGGTCTCGCGCACCAGCACGGCCAAGTCCACCGGCTCGCGCTGCAGCGCCGCATGCGGGCTTGCCAGGCGCTCGCTTTCGAGCAGGTCGCTGATCAGGTCGCGCATTTCGTTCAGGTCGCGCAGCAATGCTTCACGCTCGGCGGCGCCCTCCGGTGTGGCGGGCAGCAGTTCGGCGTTGAGGCGAGCCCGCGTGAGCGGCGACCGCAGTTCGTGGCTCAGCGCGAGCAACAGGCCACGCTTGGCATCGAGCATGGCCTGGATGTCGTCGGCCATGGTGTTGATGTGTTCCGCAAGATCGCCGAGGTCGTCGTTCTGGCGGATTGGAATGGGCTGCGTGAACTCGCCGCGGCCAAAGCGCTGCGCGCCTTCGCGAATGTCGATCAGCGGCCGCAGCAGGCGACTCACGTAGACGTAGCCCAGCACCATGAGCAGCAGCAGCGCGCAGAGCGTAGCCCAGCCCGCCGCGCGCGGCGCAAGCTGCCAGAGCTTGGGCGCCCAGCCGAAGATGACGCGGTGGCCGTCGGCCGTCGGACGGATGAACCACTTGTCGTTCAGCGGCTCCTCGTCGAGGTGCTGCATCCATCCGCCGCGGCCATTGGCGCCCGCGGGGTTTGAATCCCAATTGACCTTGGGGCCCACGATGCGGATCGTGATCGGCAGCCGGCTCACCAGCGCTTGCGCGCGCCCAATGTCGGGCGGCGTGCCGATCTCGGCGACGAGTCGGTCGGCATAGTCCACCAGCATCGGCTTGGCGGCCTCGGCCCAGCCGGTGGAGAAGGACTTCTTCATGCCGCCCATGAACACCACTGCCATCACCACGGCCAGGAGCAGGAACATCATGACGAGCCGGATGCGCAGCGAACGACGCCAGCGGCGCTTGCCCTGCACCTTCTCGTGCCATTGCTCGTGCCATTGCCGGTGCAGCTCGGCACGGCGGCAGGCCATTTCGCCCCACGCCTTGCGCCAGCCTCTCCTCGAAGATCTCATGCGGGCTCGCTGCGCGCGACGGCCAGCGCGTAGCCGGCATTGCGCAGCGTCTTGATGCAATCCAGCGGCTCGAGCTTCTTGCGCAGGCGGCTCACCACGATGTCGACCGCGCGGGTGTAAAGCTCGGCTTCATGGCCGCGGAGGCGGTTCAGGATGTCGTCGCGGCTGAACACCTTGCCGGGCTCGGCCGCCAGCAGGGCGAGCAGTTCGAACTCGGTGCCGGTGAGTTCCACGCGCTCCCCATGGCGCAGCACCTGGCGTCGATCGAGGTCGATCGACAAGCCGTCGAACACGCGGTGCTGCGCACTGCTGCCGTTGGTGGCCGCGGCGGGCGCACTGCGCTGGCGGCGCAGAATCGTCTGTACGCGTGCTACCAGTTCACGCGGCTCGAAAGGCTTGGGCACGTAGTCGTCGGCGCCGAGCTCCAGGCCGACCACGCGGTCCATCACCTCGCCGCGCGCGGTGAGCATCACGATCGGGATGTCGCTTTCCTTGCGGATCTCGCGGCAGAGCGCAAAGCCGTCCATCTCGGGCAGCATCACGTCGAGGATCGCGGCGTCATACTGGCCAGCACGCAGCTTGGCGAGCCCTTCGCTCGGACGCACGGCGCTCTCGAGCGTGCAGCCGAAGCGTGCGAAGTAGGTGGTCAGCGGCGCGGCGAGATGTTCGTCGTCGTCGATCAGCAGGATGCGCGGCATGGCGGGATTGTGCCTCCTGGCGAACAATTGGCTGACGATCAGGCCCGCCGGCATTGCACCGCCATTGTCATTTCGATAGCCGGCCACCGGAGCGCGCAGCATCGTGCGGCCTTCACCACGGATCGGGCCGCCCGATGCGGCCGAGGTGCGTGGCGCCGAAGCCGGCTGCGTACTTGAGGCCGTAGCCCAGCGCCCGGTCAAGGCCGATGTGCGCGCACCAGATCAACCCGCCAGCTACCGCCCATGGCATTGCGGCGAGCACGCCGAGCACCAGCAGTGCAACGGCGCCGGCGTACGAATGCGCCGCGTTGTAGAGCGCCGCGCCCACGCGCGGGCCCGCGAGGTAGCCGAGCATCGAGAGGTCGGGCACGAGCAGCCACAGCGCGAACACGCCCCAGCCGGCGCCGAACTGCGCATAGGCCGCGAGCGCCGCGGCCAGCACGACGACGCCTTCGAGCCGCAGCAGCGTGCGCACGCCGCCAACGACGGCCTGTTCGCGAGACACTGTGGAACCGGCTTCGCCGGCCCACAGGTGGCGCCCCCTGGCGCTGGGCTGGCGAAGCGACACGAAGCGCGCGAAGCCTGGGGGTGAGCCAAGCCTAGCCACGATGGCCCCAGCGACGTCCGCCGCGGTCCATGAAGTCACGCACCTTCTGCTGCTGCGCGGCGTTCAGGCTATCGAAGAAATCGGCGGCGGCCGCGATGATTTCAGGGCTGCCGTTGCGCACGGCCGTGGTCTTCTCGTCGACGAGCCGGGCGGCGCCCGCCTGGTCGAGCTTGTTGCCCGCGAACAGCGACTTGAACTGCGACCGCGGATCGCCCGCGCCACCCGCGCCGCGCATCGCTTCACGCTGGGCCTGCAGCTTCTCGGCCAGCACGGTGAGCTTCTGTTTTTGCGCCGCGTCGAGTTCCAGCTTGCTGCCGACGCGCTCGACCATCTTGGTGCGGAATTCGGCGGGGTCGCCGCTGCCCCAGCCATGCCGATGGCCGGCGCAGCCGGCAATGCTGCCCGCCACCACCGCGAGGCCTGCGAAACCGAAGAGAGTGCGTTTGATCCAGTGTTTCATGATGTTCCTTGCAGCCCGAGGGACCTCCCGCGGGCGTGAGACTTAAAGCTTGTTGCTGTTGCCGGCGGCTGCGGCACGTGCGTCGAGCGGGTTCTGCAGCGTCGAAATGACCTTGCTGTTTACACGCGAGCCCGAGGTCACGTTCTGGTCGGGCGCGGCGGCGGCGCGCATGGCTTCGTAGACGACGCCGGCGCGGTCTCTCGAGACGGCCATGGTCTCGGCGCCGCGCGAGCCGCGCACCACGTTCTGGTCCGGCGCGGAAGCCGCGCGAACGGCCTCGGCGTTGACTTCGGCGCGGCTCATGGCCGATGCGAGCGGCTGTACGCCTTCGTAGGATTCAGCATTGGCACCGGCTGCGGCCAGCAGGGCGAAGGAGCCAACCGCGACGATCTGGGTGAGGGAGAGGGACTTCATGTTTCAGGCCTTTCTGTAGTGGAAGAGGAGACCTGATGGTGCTTGCGGTCCGTCCGCAAGTCCTTTCGCCACAGTTTCGGCGTGTTTCGTTTTATGTCGATTCGCCCTGCCCTTGAGCGAATTGAGTGCGGAAGACCTAACTATCCGGCCAAGGCGGCGGCGGGATCGTCCGATTCGAGCACGCTCTTGGCCCAGGCTTCGAGCTTGCCGGTGTCGGCGCGCAGCACTTCCTGCTTGACGGCGAGGATGCGCGAAGGATGCATCGAGAAGCTGCGCAGCCCCAGGCCGAGCAAGAGGCGCGTGAAGGCCACGTCGCCCGCCATTTCGCCGCACACGGCCACGCCCTTGCCTTGGCGGCGGCATTCGGCAATGGTGTCGGCCACCAGCTTCAGCACCGCAGGATGGGCGGGGTCGTAGAGATGCGCAACCGCCTCGTCGGCACGATCTATGGCCAGCGTGTACTGGATCAGGTCGTTGGTGCCGATCGACAGGAAGTCGAAGTACTTGAGGAAGGTCTTGAGCGTGAGCGCCGCGGCGGGAATCTCGATCATCGCGCCGAGCTTCACGTGGCCGTAGACGGCGCCGCGGCTGTCGAGTTCGGTGCGCGCGAAGTCGATCAGCGAGAGCGTCTGGCGGATCTCGCTGGCGTGCGCGAGCATCGGAATCAGCAGGTGGATCTCGCCATGCGCCGCCGCACGCAGGATGGCGCGCAATTGGGTGAGGAACATGGCCGGATCGGCCAGGCTCCAGCGAATGGCGCGCAGGCCCAGCGCGGGGTTCAGGTGCTCTTGCTTGCTGGCCGCCTTGCCGTCGATCGGCTTGTCGGCGCCCACGTCGATGGTGCGGATGGTGACCGGCATGCCCTGCATGCCTTCGACCGCGCGCTTGTAGGCCTGGTACTGCTCTTCCTCGTCGGGCAGCCGGGTCTGGCGCTGCGACTCGCGGCCCATAAAAAGAAACTCGCTGCGGAACAGCCCGACGCCCACGGCACCGGCCTTGACGGCGCCGACGGTGTCTTCGGGCATCTCGATGTTGGCGAGCAGCTCGACGCGCTGGCCGTCCAGCGTCACCGCGGGCTTGTGGCGCAGGCGCGCAAGCCGCCCGCGCTCGAGATCGCCCTGGCGCTGCTTGAATCCGTATTCGGCCAGGATGATGGGCGAGGGATCGACGATCACCACGCCGGCATCGCCGTCGATGATGACCCAGTCGTCCTGGCGCACCAGCTGGCTCGCGGTGCGCGCGCCCACCACGGCGGGAATGTCCATGCTGCGCGCGACGATGGCGGTGTGCGAGGTGCGTCCGCCCACGTCGGTCACGAAGCCGGCGAACACGCTCTTCTTGAACTGGAGCATGTCGGCCGGGGAAAGATCGTGCGCAATCAGCACCAGCGGCGCGTCGATGCCATCGCCGGCGGTGGGATCGTCGTCGTCCTCGGCCGCCGGGCGCTTGCGGCGCGGCGGGCTAGGCGCGAGCACCGCAGCCGTGCCCTTCATTCGGTGCAGCAACCGCTCGACAACCTGCTCGAGGTCGGCCTTGCGCTCGCGCAGGTACTCGTCCTCCATCTCGTCGAACTGGCGCGCGATGATTTCGAGCTGCGTGGTCAGCGCCCACTCGGCGTTGTAGAGGCGCTCGGTGATCCAATGCTTGACGCCGCCGGTGAGCGCCTCGTCCTGCAGCAGCATCTGGTGCACTTCAAGCAGGGCTGCAAGCTCGTGCGGCGCATCGTTGGGCCCCATCAGCGCCACGTTGGTCTGCAGCTTGGCAAGCTCGTCGGCCACCGCGTTGCGTGCCGTGCGCACCCGGTCGATCTCGGTGTCGACCTCCTCGGGCTTGATGAAGTAGTGAGCCACGTCGATGCGGCTGGACACCACCAGCACCGCGCGGCCAATGGCAATGCCACGGGCAACAGGGAGGCCGTGGACTGCGAAGGTCATTCGCCTTCGCCGAATTTGTCGTTCATGAGCCGGACGATGGCGTCCAGGGCCTCTTCCTCCTGCTCGCCGTTGGTCTCCAGCTCGACCGTCGAGCCGAGGCCTGCAGCCAGCATCATGACGCCCATGATGCTCTTGGCGTTGATGCGGCGGTCACCGCGCGAGAGCCAGACTTCGCAAGGGAAGCTGCCTGCGATTTTGGTGAGCTTGGCCGATGCGCGTGCATGCAAGCCCAGCTTATTGCTGATGGTCACGGATTTCTTGATCACTGTGCTTTCTCTTCGCCTGATTCTGGGGTGCCGCCACCGCCACCTGCATGACGCCGGCCGTGCCGCCCGCGATGGCGCGCTGCACCAGCGTTTCGAGAGGCTCGTGGCGATAGGTGACCGCGCGCAGCAGCATTGGCAGGTTGACGCCCGCCACCAGACGCGAGCGGACACCGTCCACCAGCTTCTGCGCCACGTTGCAGGGCGTTGCGCCGAACACGTCGGCCAGCACCAGCACCTGCGAGCGCGGTGCATTGAGCTGCTGCTCCAGGGTGATGCGGGCTGCGGCCAGGGTTTCTTCGGGTGAGACGTTGGGCAGCACGTCGAGTGCGACGACGGCCTGCTCGCAGTCGGGGAACACATGCAGCGCGCACCGCCGCAGCGCCTGCGCGAACGGTGAGTGGGCGATGATGAGGATGCTGTTCATGCGGGTCGGAGGACTACGCGCCGATTATGCGGGGGCGCCCAGAGAAGTAGATACATGACATAACGCAGCAGGCTGGCAAAGCGGACAACACCCGCGCGCAGAGCCAGACCAATGCGCACCCCGCCAGCGAGACCACGGCGGCGGTGCTCGGAAAAAAGCTGGTGTCCGCGGCATCGCAGCTACCAAAATGAGAGCAAAACTCAGCGCCATGCGTCGGCCAACGCGAGGCAAACAGTGGCGATTTGTCGCCGCCGATGGGATCGGCCGCACTCACGGAAGACGTAGGCCTTCGAAAAAAGTCTTGGCCGCCTCGGGGGAAGAAGGGCGCCCGAGCACCGTGGCTTGGTAGAGCGCGACGCTGCCGTCTTTTTGCGATTGGGCGAACCAGAGCACCTGGACGCGGGCGGCGCCTGGCTGGGCCGACTGCGCATCGAGCCGCACCGGCGCCGGAACCGCGGTCGCGCGCTGCAATGCGGCGGCGCCTTCGGTCAGCTGCGCGGCGCCCAGCTGGTTGCGCGTGGCCGCGCGCCATGCGGTGAGCCAGGCCTCGGCCTGCGCGGGGCTGCCGGCGGATGCGTGGGCAACGGCAAAGGTGGCGCCCCCGGTCTCGCACCCGGCCATGTCGACCTGCACCGATTCGGCACCGAGCGGCAAGGCGCGATTGGCGCGGTCGGGCTTGCAGGGCAACAGGGCCACCAAGCCGGCATCTGCTATTGGCACCTCGCGCCAGTTGAAGGTGGGGCTGCAGGCGGCCAGCACGAGCGCCACGGCTACGGCCAGCACAGGCCTGAAACGGGAAACGGGCGAAGGCATTGGGAGCGATTATCGAGCCGCCCTTGGCCTCCTCGGCACGATCGGGCGCGCGGAACTAAAATCGCGACGCCGCTCTCTTTCAAGATGCCATGAAAAAATACTTCGCCGTCGCCGCAGTTGCGCTTGCATTGGCCGCCGGCGTGGGCGTGTACCTGGGTTCGGGCGCCACTGCCGCACCGTCGTCGACCTTCGTGCTGCTCGACGGCAGCAAAAAGAGCACCGACGACCTGAAGGGCAAGGTCACCCTGGTCAACTTCTGGGCCACGAGTTGCGTGACCTGCGTGGCCGAGATGCCGAAAGTCATCGCGACCTACGACAAGTACAAGTCCAAGGGCTACGACACGCTGGCGGTGGCCATGAGCTACGACCCGCCGAGCTACGTCGTCAACTTTGCCGAAACCCGCAAGCTGCCGTTCAATGTGGCCATCGACAACACCGGCAGTGTGGCGCAGGCCTGGGGCGACGTGAAGCTCACGCCGACAACCTACCTGGTCAACAAGAAGGGCGAGATCGTGAAGCGCTACGTGGGCGAGCCTGATTTCGCGGAACTCCACAAGCTGATCGAGAAGCTGCTCGCCGAAGCTTAGGTTTGGCTCGCCCCCAGGCTTCGCGCGGTTCCGCGATATCGCTGAATTAACAAAGGCGCTTCATGGAGCGCCTTTTGCCTTTTTGCAGCCCCGCTTACTGGTTGCGGAAACTGTCGTGGCAGGCCTTGCAGCTGCCGGCCGTCGAACCGAACTGGGCCTTGAGCGCATCGATGTTGCCGGCCTTGGCCGCGACGACCAGCTTGCCGGTCTCGGCAATCATCTTGTCCTGGTGCTCCTTGAACTTGGCGCCTTCCTTCCAGACTTCGGGCTTGCTCTTGCCGCCCTCCGCGCCGGAAACGAAACCAGCCCAGGGCAACTTGGCCATTTCGGCCACGATGTCGGCGTTGGCGATGGCGGCGGCCGCGTCGTAGGGAATGCGGCCGTTCGCCATGGCACCGATACGGCCGAAATGCTGGCCCATCACGAACAGCGCGCTCTGCCGGTACTTGACGGCGTCCTCGGGTTTGGCGAACTGGGCCGCCGCTGGCAGCGAAATGGCGGCGCAGACGGCGGCCAGGGCGAACGAAGCAAGTCGAATCATCGGAGGGTCCTTATAGTTGGTGCGGCACCGCCCAAAGCGGCGCCGGGCCGAGTGTAGAGGCCGGCGTTACAGCGTGCATAGCGACAACCCGAAGCATGAAGCCGCCCGGACTTTGCTAATCTGCGCCTTCCGCAGTTTTTTGCGCACCCTCCCTTCTTGATGACCGACTCCTCCGTGGCCTCCCTGACGGCCGCAGCGTCCGACTCCCCCGTCCGAGCACGCATCTGGGACCTTCCCACGCGGGTTTTCCACTGGGCGCTCAGCGCCGCAGTCATCGGGCTGATCGCCACCGGCCTCGGCGGTGTCATGGAGTGGCACTTCCGGTTGGGCTACTCGGTGCTGGCCTTGCTGCTGTTTCGCCTGCTATGGGGCTTCGTGGGCGGGCGCTGGTCACGTTTTGCCTCGTTCTTCTACAGCCCCGGATCCATACTCGCCTACTTGCGCGGGCGGGCCCATCCCGATCATGTGATCGGCCACACGCCGCTGGGCGGCCTGTCGGTATTCGCTTTGCTCGCGGTGCTTGCGGTGCAGGTGGGCACGGGGCTGGTGGCTGACGACGAGGTTTCGGCCGCGGGGCCGCTGACGCGCTTCGTCTCGAGCCAGGTGGTGAGCCTTGCGACCGGCTGGCACGCATCCCAAGGCAAAACGCTTGTGATTGCGCTGGTGAGCCTGCACGTGCTGGCGGTGCTTTTCTATGTGCTGGTCAAGCGGCACCGCCTGGTGCGGCCGATGGTTTCGGGCGACAAGCTGATCACCCCGGCGGGCGCTTCCAGCCGCGTCGTGGCGCCAAGCCGCGACGACGCCGCCTCGCGCGGGCTGGCGCTTGTGCTGTTCGCCGTGTGCGCAGGCGTGGCCTACTGGATAGCGTCGCTGCGCGTATGAGCTTCTCGGTTTCGCGCCCCCTGCCGCTGGCCGACACGCCCGCCGTCGTGCTGCTGACGCCCGACGAACCCCACGAGATCGATGCAACGCGCGCGATCTTTCGCGATTACGAGGCCTCGCTGGGTATCGACCTTTGCTTCCAGAATTTCGACGAGGAAGTGGCCGGCCTGCCGGGCGACTACGCCGAGCCGCGCGGCGCCCTGCTGCTCGCGCTGGTTGACCCGGCGCATATCAAGGAAGCGGCTGGGCAACGGGCGCCGACCCTCTTGCGCTCCAACGGAACGCTGGCACACGTGGCCGGCTGCTGCGCGCTGCGCCCGCTGGACAATGCCGACTACGCCAATGCAGCGGAGATGAAGCGCCTGTACGTGCGGCCCGGCTTTCGCGGGCTGGGCGTCGGCCGGCAGCTCGCCGAAGCCATTCTGGACGCGGCACGCGGCGCGGGCTATGCCTGCGTGCTGCTCGACACGCTGGACGACATGGAATCGGCCCGGGCGCTGTATGAAGACCTGGGCTTCGAGGAAGTGCCGCCCTACTATCACAACCCGATTGCGGGCGCGCACTACCTCAAAGTGGACCTTTGATCAGCCGCGAGCTTGCGCCAGCAGCGTCTCGGCGTTGCTGACTTCGAACTTGCCCGGTGCCTCGACGTTGAGCGAGGCGACCTTGCCGTCCTTCACGAGCATCGAATAGCGGTTGCTGCGCAGGCCCATGCCGCGGCCGGTCAGGTCGAGCGTGAGGCCGGTCGCCTTGGCGAAATCGGCGCTGCCGTCGGCCAGCATGCGCACCTTGGTGCCGGTCTTCTGGTCGCGCGCCCAGGCGCCCATCACGAAAGCGTCGTTCACGCTCACGCACCAGATTTCGTCGACGCCCGCGGCCTTGAAGTCGTCGTAGTGCTGCACGTAGCCGGGCACATGCTTGGCCGAGCAGGTCGGCGTGAAGGCGCCGGGCAGCGCGAACAGCGCAATGGTCTTGCCGGCCGTGGCCTTGCTCACGTCCACGGCGTTCGGGCCGATGCTGCAGCCTTCGCCCTCGACCTCGGAATATTCCTGCAGGGTTGCCGAAGGAAGGGTGTCGCCGACTTTGATCATCTAGATGCTCCTGAAAAAGAAAAACGGCCCACATTGTGGGCCGTTTCCGGATGGGATGCCTTCGAGAGGCTTCCCGAGGTCGATCAACCAGTGATCAGACCAGCACGGCCTTCTCGACCAGACGGGTCACGACCCAGTTCTTGGTCTTCGAGATCGGACGGCTTTCCGTGATTTCGATGGTGTCGCCCAGCTTGTACTCGCCCTTTTCGTCATGGGCGTGGTACTTGCTCGTCTTGGCCACGATCTTGCCGTAGAGCTCGTGCTTCACACGGCGCTCGACCAGCACGGTCACGGTCTTGGCACGCTTGTCGCTGACCACCTTGCCAATCAAGGTGCGCTTGAGGGATTTTTTAGCTTCCGTCATGTTCACTCCTTACTTGGCGGCTTGGGTTTCTTGCTGCTTCTGAGCAAGAATGGTCTTGGCGCGCGCGATGTCGCGACGCGTCACGCGCAGCGTCGAGGTGTTCGACAGCTGTTGCGTGGCTTTTTGCATGCGCAGGCCGAAATGGGCCTTTTGCAGTTCCTTGACTTCGGTTTGCAGCGCTGCGACGTCCTTCGTGCGCAGGGTTGCAGCCTTGGTCACCTTGGCCGGAGCCGCGGTTTCTTTTTTCTTACGTGTTGCCATGGATGTTCTCCTCTCAGGCGCCGAGCTGGCGAGCGACGAACGTCGTGCGCAGCGGAAGCTTGGCGGCGGCCAGGCGGAACGCTTCGCGGGCGAGTTCTTCGGGCACGCCGACGATCTCGAACACGATCTTGCCAGGCTGGATTTCAGCGACGTAGTACTCGGGGTTGCCCTTACCGTTACCCATCCGCACTTCGGCGGGCTTGGTAGAGATCGGCTTGTCCGGGAACACGCGGATCCAGATACGGCCACCGCGCTTCACGTGACGCGAAATCGCGCGGCGAGCGGCTTCGATCTGGCGCGCCGTGAGGCGGCCGCGGTCGGTGCATTTGAGACCGAAGTCACCGAAGGCAACCGAGTTGCCCCGGGTTGCGACGCCGGTGTTGCGGCCCTTTTGTTCCTTGCGGAACTTTCTGCGTGCAGGTTGCAGCATTTTTAATACTCCGTAGTTCTAAGACCGATCACTCGGTCTTGGCACCGTCAGCTGCTGCAGCTGGCGCGGCTTTGCGGACGCGCTTAACGGCGGGTTTCGAGTCTGCACCCGGAGCAGCGGGAGCTGCGCCAGTGGCTTCTGCGGGCTTGTCGCTGCCGTCGGCCGGGGCGGTGTTGCCACCGATCGGGCCACGGGCACCGGCACGCGGGCCGGGACCACGACGGTCCGAACCCGGACGGTCGCCACCCGGGCGGCCATCGCGGCGCGGACCACGCGGACGACGCTCTTCGTCGGGACGCGGCGTTTCGACGGCCGGCAGGTCGTTACGACCCAGCGTGTCGCCCTTGTAGACCCAGACCTTGACGCCGATGACGCCGTAGGTGGTCTTGGCTTCCGAGGTGCCGTAGTCGATATCGGCGCGCAGCGTGTGGAGAGGCACGCGACCTTCGCGATACCACTCGGTACGAGCGATTTCGATACCGTTCAGGCGGCCAGCCGACATGATCTTGATGCCTTGGGCACCCAGACGCATGGCGTTTTGCATGGCGCGCTTCATGGCGCGGCGGAACATGATCCGCTTTTCGAGCTGCTGCGTGATGCTGTCGGCAATCAGCTGGGCATCGATTTCGGGCTTGCGCACTTCTTCGATGTTCACTGCCACCGGCACGCCGAGCTGCTTGCCCAGTTCACGCTTGAGGTTCTCGATGTCTTCGCCCTTCTTGCCGATCACGACGCCCGGACGAGCCGAGTAGATCGTGATGCGTGCGTTCTTGGCGGGACGCTCGATCATGACGCGCGACACCGAAGCGTTCTTCAGCTTCTTCTTCAGGTATTCGCGAACCTTGATGTCTTCGGCCAGCATGCCCGCGAAATCGCGGTCGCTTGCGTACCAGCGGCTGGACCAATTACGGGTAACCGCAAGGCGGAAGCCGGTCGGATGGATTTTCTGTCCCATATTTCTTCCAGGCGTTCTTAGTTGCCAACCGTCACGTACACATGGCACGTGGGCTTGCTGATGCGGTTACCGCGACCCTTGGCTCGCGCGGTGAAGCGCTTGAGCGTTGCGCCCTGTTCGACGTAGATGGTCTTGACCTTCAGTTCGTCGATATCGGCGCCATCGTTGTGCTCGGCGTTGGCAATTGCCGACTCGAGCACCTTCTTGATGATCACAGCGGCCTTTTTCTGCGTGAATTGCAGAACGTTGAGCGCTTGATCAACCTTCTTGCCGCGGATCAGGTCAGCGACCAGACGGCCCTTGTCGACCGAGAGGCGGACACCGCGGAGGACTGCACGTGTTTCAGACATGGTCGTTCCTTACTTCTTCTGGACTTTCTTGTCCGCGGGGTGCCCCTTGAACGTGCGCGTGAGCGCAAATTCGCCGAGCTTGTGGCCGACCATTTGATCGGTAATGTAGACAGGCACGTGCTGCTTGCCGTTGTGCACGGCAATGGTCAGGCCGATGAACTCGGGCAGAACCATCGAGCGGCGCGACCAGGTCTTGATCGGCTTCTTGTCCTTCGTCGTCACAGCCTTGTCGGCCTTGGCCACGAGGTGATGGTCAACAAACGGACCCTTTTTGAGAGAGCGAGTCATTTGCTATCCCTTACTTCTTGCGGCGCGACACGATGAAGACCTGCGTGCGCTTGTTGTTACGGGTACGGTAGCCCTTGGTCAGGTTGCCCCATGGGTCGACAGGATGGCGGCCTTCGCCGGTCTTGCCTTCGCCACCACCGTGCGGGTGGTCGACCGGGTTCATCACCACACCGCGAACGGTTGGGCGAATACCCATGTGACGCTTCACACCGGCCTTGCCGAGTTGGCGCAGGCTGTGCTCTTCGTTTGCGACTTCACCGATGGTGGCGCGGCATTCGATGTGGATGCGGCGCACCTCACCCGAACGCATGCGGACCTGGGCGTAGACGCCTTCGCGAGCCAGCAGCGTAGCCGACGTGCCGGCCGAACGCGCGATCTGTGCGCCCTTGCCGGGTTGCAGTTCGATGCAGTGGATCGTCGAGCCGACCGGAATGTTGCGGATCGGCAGCGTGTTGCCGGCGCGGATCGGGGCTTCCGAACCGCTCAGCAGCGTTGCACCGGCTTCAAGACCGCGCGGGGCGATGATGTAGCGGCGCTCGCCGTCGGCGTAGCAGACCAGGGCAATGTGGGCGGTACGGTTCGGGTCGTATTCGATGCGTTCGACCTTGGCCGGAATGCCGTCCTTGTTGCGCACGAAGTCGACAACGCGATAGTGATGCTTGTGACCACCGCCGCGATGGCGAATCGTGATGTGACCGTTGTTGTTGCGACCGGCAGCCTGGAACTGCGGCTCGAGCAACGGCGCGTGAGGGGCACCCTTGTACAGGTGGTCCCGCGAAATCTTCACCGCGCCACGTTGGCCCGGCGAAGTGGGTTTCATCTTGATGACGGCCATGATTAAGCGCCTTCCCCGACGAGGTTGAGCTCTTGACCGGGCTTCAGGGTCACATAGGCCTTGCGAACGTTGTCGCGGCGGCCGATGGACTTGCCAAAGCGCTTGGTCTTGCCCTTGGTGTTGAGCACCGACACGCCCTGGACTTCGACCTTGAACATCAGTTCGACAGCGGCCTTGATCTCGGGCTTGGTGGCGTCTTGCAGCACCTTGAAAGTGACAGCGTTCGACTTCTCGCCGACCATCGTTGCCTTTTCGGACACGATCGGGGCGACCAGCACCGCCATCAGGCGGCCTTCTTCGAACGTACGTTCAGCGGCGGTAGGGTTCACGCGGCTCATGCGAACATCTCCTTGAGCTTGTCGACGGCACCCTTGGTGACCAGCACCTTCTTGTAGTGGACCAGCGACACCGGATCGGCGTAGCGGGGTTCGACCACGAGGATGTTGACCAGATTGCGCGAGGCAAGGTACAGGTTTTCGTCGACTTCTTCGGCGATCACGAGCACGGACTCGAGATTCATTGCCTTGAAACGGGCTGCCAGCGGCTTCGTCTTGGGCGAATCCACGGTCAGCGAATCCACCACGGCCAGACGGCCTTCGCGAGCGAGCTGCGAGAAGATGGCGGCCATGCCGGCGCGGTACATCTTCTTGTTGATCTTCTGCGAGAAGTTTTCGTCAGGCATGTTCGGGAAAATCCGGCCACCCCCGCGCCACAGCGGCGAGGACGTCATACCGGCACGGGCGCGGCCCGTTCCCTTTTGCTTGAAAGGCTTCTTGGTCGAGTGCTTGACCTGCTCGCGGTCCTTCTGGGCGCGCGTGCCTTGGCGGGCATTGGCCTGGAACGCAACGACGATCTGGTGAACCAGGTCTTCGTTGTAGTCACGGCCGAACACGGTCTCGGGGGCGTCGTACTTCGACGCGGCCTGGCCTTGTTCGTTCAGGAGTTCGAGTTGCATTACTTCGCTCCTTCAGCCGCTTGCGGCTTGGCCTTGATGGCGGGACGCACGGTGACGAAGCCACCCTTTGCGCCCGGGATCGCGCCCTTGATGAGCAACAGTTGACGCGCTTCGTCGATGCGGAACACATCGAGGTTCTGCGTCGTCTTGGTGACGTCGCCGAGGTGGCCCGTCATGCGCTTGCCGGGGAACACGCGACCGGGGTCTTGTGCCATGCCGATCGAGCCGGGAACGTTGTGCGAACGGCTGTTACCGTGCGACGCGCGTTGCGAGCTCATGTTGTGGCGCTTGATGGTGCCGGCGAAGCCCTTGCCGATCGAGGTGCCTTGCACGTCGACCTTCTGGCCCACCGAGAACACGCTGCTCGCGGCGATGACGCCGCCAGCCTTGTGCTGGTCAGCGGTGTCGGCGGTCACGCGGAATTCGCGGATGATTTCACCAGCTTCGACACCCGCCTTGGCGAGGTGGCCGGCTTGCGGCTTGGTCACGCGCGATGCTTTGCGCGAACCGAACGTCACTTGCAGTGCGACGTAGCCGTCGGTCTCTTGCGACTTGATCTGGGTCACACGGTTGTTGGACACATCCACCACCGTGACAGGAACTGCGTCCCCGTCATCGGTGAAGAGACGCATCATCCCCACCTTGCGGCCCAGCAACCCGAGGGAGTTGCTCAGACTCATTTGTTTTCTCCAAAAATGGAAGCTCCCTTCGCCGCTGCCACTTCAATTGGCGACAGCGTTTGGCCGATTCCCTGGGGGCACCCGGCCTGCGAAAGAAGGTTGATAAATCTCCGCTCCCGCGGCAAACACATGCAAGCATGCGGACGCAACAAGGGCAGAGCCAGCGATTATAGCCCGCCATGCGGCCGCGGTGCAAGCAGCGTTGCAAAGCGACTCCTGAGGCGTGTTCAGCCCCGAAAAGTGGCGTTTTTACCTACTTGACCGGCATCGTGATGATGCTGTCGCCGCCCGGCATGGGCTTCATTTCACCGGTGGATTTCAGCGCTGGTGCCGCCGTGCCCGTCTGGACGGGGATGGAAATTGCGCTCGAGGCGCCGCCCTGGGTGATGAACACATTGAGGTAGGCCAGGCCTTCGCCCTCGCTCACCACGACCACGGTGGCCGTGGTTCGCTTGCCTTTTGGCAGCGTCAGCGTGCTGTTGCCTTCGAGCGTCAGTCCACGCTCGGCACTCAGGCGCACCGTGGCGCCCTCGGCCTCGGTTACGTGGTCGAACTGCAGCACGATGGGCGTCGCGCGGCCCACCTGCGGCACGGCGTCGAGTCGGTATTGCAGCTTGACGCCGGAGCTTCCGGGCTTTTGCGCTGCCGTGGTCATGGGAGCGTTCCGGTGCTGGACTGCGGGCTGCCTGGGCTTGGCGTTGCGCGCCTCAGCCTCGCCGTCTGCCGCAGCCGGTACCGACAGCGTGGCCAGCGCGAGGCACGCGACGGCCAACATCGAATTCGAGCGGCGGATGTTCATGGCAGCCCTTCCTGTTACTGGATCGAGACGTTGAAGCATGTCTGCGCTCCGAAATTGTTGAGGTCCGACACCGCAAGAACGTACTCGCCGGCCGGCAGGCTGACCGCGTTGCTTTCTCGCGCGATGAACCCGCCCCTGAAGACGTCGAAATCGGGGTTGGACCCTGCGGGCCCGCCATTGACGACGATCTGGTAGCTGCGGCTGGCTGGCGCGGTGAAGCGAAGGTAGGAGAAGCTGCCCAGCTTGTTGTCGGTACCGGCCGAATTGGAAACGCAGGCCTGGGTCGGGGCGCCGCCGACTGTCGCGAGTCTGTACATCGGCAGCGTGATCGGCATTCCCCCGTCGTTCGTCTCCGCGCCGCCGTAGGGATCGTTGGTAGCGTTGATGTTTTGGGCGGCGAGCAGGGCCGCCAGCTGCGCGGCGCTCCCCGGTGCCGTCGCGTTGAAGGCCGCTGCGAAAGGATGGATCGAAGTGACGGCCGTGCCGCTCCTGAACTGACTTCCGGTCAACGTGTCGTGAATCGGCCTAAAGCCGACCTGCTGGTTGAGATTCCAGAAAATCGACTGAATCGAAGGTTCACGGTACCAGCCCGGCGTGGTTGCCGCACCGGCAGCAAGGTCGATGTTGGCGCCGGGCAATGATTGCTGCGGGCCAATTGAATCGACATAGTTCCTGCGTCCGAGTGCAATGCCCGACCATGCATTGCCCCAACCTTCGGAGAAGGCAAGCCGGCGATCAAGCCGGTCGTTCTGCCCATGCTCACCGCCCATCGAGTCGTCGCGGCTCAGGGCGGATTGGTAGTAATGCCCCCACTCATGCGCGACCACCGAACTGTCATATTCGTCGGTGTCCGAATCTTCCTTCCCGAGCACATAGATTTCGCGGCCACTGCTTCTGTTGACGAAGAAAGTGGTGCCGATCTGCCCCGCCGCAACGTTGCCAGTGGACGGCGCATTGTTGACGCTCCAGTACACGCGCAGCGCCGGAAACGCAGTGGCGGGCGCGACCGACGTCACCTTCTGCATGGCGGTATAGACCGTATCGAGTACGGCAAACGGCGCCGCCGCCCGATCGCCCGTGTAGCTGGATCCACCCCAGCCCGACGGCGCGTTGATGTCGCGAACCATGGCCACCGCACCCGAGGAGAAAGCGGGAGTCTGCATGCTGTACAGCGCGCCAGAGCGGGTGTTGTCGCGAACCGTGACATCCCAGCTCGCCCCCGGACCGCTGCGGGCCAGTTGGGCCTTGACGCGCACAGCGATGGCGGTGTTTGCGGGCACGGACACCGAGTAGGCGCCGTTGTCGTCAGTGGTCGCCGCAGCTAATTGCGTGGAAGTTGCAGCATCGAGCACTTCCACTGGTGCACCGCGCACCGGCTTGGACTCGGCGCTGGCATAAACCAGCGTGCCATTCGGATTTGGGATGGATTCATAGGTGGCCGTGCCGCTCAGCGTCACCTGGCTCGCTGCCCCTGGCGTCACCGGCGTCATCGGCAAGAAAGGAAGGCCACCACCGCCGCCGCCTCCCCCGCCCCCTCCGCCGCAACCGGCCAGAAGCGCCGCTGCCGCGATGCACGCCGTCAAACCCGACGCGAAAGAGAAGCTTTGTCTCATGCTGTGCTGCCCGTGTTGTCCGCTGACCGATGCCTCTCGATGGGGGAGAGGCCGCCGCCGGCGAGGATGCCACATCCGCGCGCCAAAAAACAAAGCCCGCCTGCATTTCTGCAGTCGGGCTTGTCACAAGATGCGGCGCGAGGCCGCAGTACTTATTGCAGCTTGATTTCGACGTCCACGCCGGCCGGCAGGTCGAGCTTCATCAGCGCGTCCACGGTCTTGTCGGTGGGGTCGACGATGTCCATCAGGCGCTGATGCGTGCGGATCTCGAGCTGGTCGCGCGACGTCTTGTTGACGTGCGGCGAACGCAGGATGTCGAAACGCTTCATGCGGGTCGGCAGGGGCACGGGACCCTTGACGATCGCGCCGGTGCGCTTGGCGGTATCGACGATTTCGGCTGCCGACTGGTCGATCAGCTTGTAGTCGAACGCCTTCAGGCGGATGCGGATTTTTTGCTTGGTAGCCATGATGATTCCTTTGCGTCCGGCTTAGATGTCGAGGATCTTGGCCACGACGCCCGAACCCACGGTACGGCCGCCTTCGCGGATGGCGAAGCGGAGACCCTCTTCCATCGCGATCGGGTTGATCAGCTTCACGGTGATGCTGACGTTGTCGCCAGGCATGACCATTTCCTTGTCCTTGGGCAGCTCGATCGCGCCGGTCACGTCCGTGGTGCGGAAGTAGAACTGCGGACGGTAGTTGTTGAAGAACGGCGTGTGACGGCCACCTTCGTCCTTGGACAGCACATACACCTCGGCGGTGAAGTGGGTGTGCGGCTTGATCGAGCCGGGCTTGCACAGCACTTGGCCGCGCTCGACTTCTTCGCGCTTGGTGCCGCGCAGCAGCACGCCGACGTTGTCGCCCGCCTGGCCTTGGTCCAGGAGCTTGCGGAACATTTCCACGCCGGTGCAGGTGGTCTTGACGGTCGGGCGGATGCCGACGATCTCGATTTCCTCGCCGACCTTGATCACGCCGCGCTCGACGGCGCCGGTCACGACGGTGCCGCGGCCGGAGATCGAGAACACGTCTTCCACAGGCATCAGGAAGGTGCCGTCCACGGCGCGCTCGGGCGTCGGGATGTAGGTGTCGAGCGCTTCAGCCAGCTTCATGATGGCTTCTTCGCCGAGCTTGCCCTTGTCGCCTTCCAGGGCGAGCTTGGCCGAGCCGTGGATGATGGGGGTGTCGTCGCCCGGGAATTCGTACTTGTCCAGCAGCTCGCGCACTTCCATTTCGACCAGCTCGAGCAGTTCGGCGTCGTCGACCATGTCGCACTTGTTCAGGAACACGATGATGTAGCCCACACCGACCTGGCGGGCCAGCAGGATGTGCTCGCGGGTCTGGGGCATCGGGCCGTCGGCGGCCGAGCACACCAGGATGGCGCCGTCCATTTGAGCGGCGCCGGTGATCATGTTCTTGACGTAGTCGGCGTGGCCGGGGCAGTCGACGTGAGCGTAGTGGCGGTTGGCCGTTTCGTACTCGACGTGAGCCGTGTTGATGGTGATGCCGCGGGCCTTTTCTTCGGGCGCTGCGTCGATCTGGTCGTAGGCCTTGGCTTCGCCGCCGAACTTGGCCGACAGCACCGTGGCGATGGCCGCCGTCAGCGTGGTCTTGCCGTGGTCGACGTGACCGATCGTGCCCACGTTCACGTGCGGCTTGGTGCGGGTGAATTTACCTTTTGCCATTTTTCAATCCTTGAAAGAGCATTCCCGTGTATTGGTTTTATGTCTGCACCCGATTGCTGATTCGCCTCGCACGGGAACGCGGCGGCACCGGATCGCAGACAAGTTGGGCTGCGCTTCGCGCAGCCCCACATTCTTTTTAAAGACCTTACTTAGCGCGAGCAGCCACGATGGCTTCGGCAACGTTGCGCGGAGCTTCAGCGTAGTGCTTGAACTCCATCGTGTACGTGGCGCGGCCTTGCGACATCGAACGCAGCGTGGTCGAGTAGCCGAACATTTCCGACAGCGGCACTTCGGCCTTGATGGACTTGCCGCCACCGATCATGTCGTCCATGCCCTGCACCATGCCGCGGCGTGAGGACAGGTCGCCCATCACGTTGCCGGCGTAGTCTTCAGGCGTTTCGACTTCCACGGCCATCATCGGCTCGAGGATCACGGGGCTGGCCTTGCGGGCGCCTTCCTTGAAACCGAAGATGGCGGCCATCTTGAACGCCATTTCGTTCGAGTCCACATCGTGGTACGAACCGAAGTGCAGCGTGACCTTGACGTCGACGACGGGGTAGCCCGCCAGCACGCCTTGCGTCAGCGCTTCGACAACGCCCTTTTCCACCGCGGGGATGTATTCGCGAGGAACCACACCGCCCTTGATGGCGTCGACGAACTCAAAGCCCTTGCCCGCTTCCTGCGGCTCGAGCTTCAGGATGACGTGGCCGTATTGGCCCTTGCCGCCCGACTGGCGAACGAACTTGCCTTCGGCATCTTCGACGGTCTTGCGGATCGTTTCGCGGTAAGCCACTTGCGGCTTGCCCACGTTGGCTTCCACGCCGAATTCGCGCTTCATGCGGTCCACGATGATTTCAAGGTGGAGCTCGCCCATGCCGGCGATGATGGTCTGGCCCGATTCCTCGTCGGTCTTGACGCGGAACGAAGGATCTTCCTGAGCGAGGCGCTGCAGGGCGATGCCCATCTTTTCCTGGTCGGCCTTGGTCTTGGGCTCGACAGCCTGCGAGATCACCGACTCAGGGAACACCATGCGCTCGAGCGTCACGATGGCCGCGGGATCGCACAGGGTTTCGCCCGTGGTCACTTCCTTCAGGCCCACGCAGGCGGCGATGTCGCCGGCGCGGATTTCGTTCACTTCTTCGCGGTTGTTCGCGTGCATCTGCACGATACGGCCGATGCGTTCCTTCTTGCCGCGCACCGGGTTGTAGACGCTGTCGCCCTTGGTCAGCACGCCCGAGTAGACGCGCACGAAGGTCAGCTGGCCCACGAACGGGTCGGTCATGAGCTTGAACGCGAGGGCCGAGAACTTCTCGCCGTCGTCAGCCTTGCGGGTGACAGGCGCTTCGTCTTCGTCCAGGCCGTTGACCGGCGGGATGTCAGTCGGAGCCGGCATGTATTCGACGACGGCGTCGAGCATGGCCTGCACGCCCTTGTTCTTGAAGGCCGAGCCGCACAGCATCGGCTGGATTTCACCGGCGATGGTGCGCTGGCGAATGGCCTTCTTGATTTCTTCCTCGGTCAGCTCATTGCCTTCGAGGTACTTGTTCATCAGCTCTTCGCTCGCTTCGGCAGCGGCTTCGACGAGCTTTTCGCGGTATTCGTTGCAGACGTCGGTCAGGTTCGCGGGAATTTCACCGTAGGTGAAGGTCACGCCCTTGTCTTCGTCCCAGATGATGGCCTTCATCTTCACGAGGTCGACGATGCCCTGGAAGTGCTCTTCGGCACCAATCGGGATCTGGATCACGACGGGATTGGCCTTCAGGCGATCCACCATCATCTGGCGCACGCGCAGGAAGTCGGCGCCGGTGCGGTCCATCTTGTTGACGAACGCGAGGCGCGGAACCTTGTACTTGTTGGCTTGGCGCCAGACGGTTTCCGACTGGGGCTGCACGCCGCCAACGGCGTCGTACACCATGACAGCGCCGTCCAGCACGCGCATCGAGCGCTCGACTTCAATCGTGAAGTCCACGTGGCCGGGGGTGTCGATGATGTTGATGCGGTGTTCTTCGAACTTGCCGGCCATGCCCTTCCAGAAGCAGGTGGTGGCAGCCGAGGTGATCGTGATGCCACGCTCTTGCTCTTGCTCCATCCAGTCCATCGTGGCGGCGCCATCGTGCACTTCACCGATCTTGTGGTTCACACCGGTGTAGAACAGGATGCGCTCGGTCGTCGTGGTCTTGCCGGCGTCGATGTGCGCGGAGATGCCGATGTTGCGGTAGCGCTCGATGGGGGTCTTGCGGGACATGATTTACTTTCGGGTTAAATGCGTTGAGCGCTGGGCCTTGAGCACGGGCGACATCGCCCGACACTCAACGCCCAACGCCCAAGCGAAGTTTGATTCTTAGAAGCGGAAGTGGCTGAAAGCGCGGTTGGCTTCTGCCATGCGGTGCACTTCATCGCGCTTCTTCATGGCGCCGCCACGGCCTTCCGTGGCTTCCATCAGCTCGTTGGCCAAACGCAGGGCCATCGACTTTTCGCCACGCTTGCGGGCGGCTTCCTTGATCCAACGCATCGACAGGGCGAGGCGACGGACGGGACGGACTTCGACCGGCACCTGGTAGTTGGCACCGCCGACACGGCGCGACTTGACTTCGACCATCGGCTTCACGTTGTTGATGGCAACGGTGAAAGCTTCGAGCGGGTCCTTGTCAGGGTTCTTCTTTTCGATGAAGTCGAGCGCGCCATAAATGATGCGCTCGGCGATCGCCTTCTTGCCGCCTTCCATGATCACGTTCATGAACTTCGACAGCTCGACATTGCCGTACTTGGGATCCGGCAGGATTTCACGTTTGGGGACTTCGCGACGACGTGGCATGTTACTAACCTCTTTGCTTCAGTTGGCACCGTTTCCGGCACCGCGAGAGCCATTCCGGACTCTCACTTACTCGACCCGACATTGGGTCACTTCGTTCGATATGCCCGCCAAGGCAACCGAACACCGTTTGTTTTTTGACGACAGGAAGGCTTAAGCCTTCTTGGGACGCTTCGCGCCGTACTTGGAACGCGACTGCTTGCGGTCTTTCACGCCTTGCAGGTCGAGCGAACCGCGCACGATGTGGTAGCGAACACCGGGCAAGTCCTTGACACGACCGCCGCGAACCAGCACGACGCTGTGTTCTTGCAGGTTGTGGCCTTCGCCGCCGATGTAGGAAATGACTTCGAAGCCGTTGGTCAGACGGACCTTGGCAACTTTACGAAGCGCCGAGTTGGGCTTCTTTGGCGTCGTGGTGTAGACGCGGGTGCAGACACCGCGGCGTTGCGGCGAGTTCTGCATGGCAGGGCTCTTCGAATTGATCTTTTCGACCGTTCGACCCTGACGCACCAGTTGATTGATGGTTGGCATGAATGAATTAGTCCCAAAACAACCCGGCTTTGGCTCTGAACCGCCCTTGTCGTGACTCAAGGAGGCCGGGAATAACGAAAACGTGAAACCCTTCGGAAAATTCCGAAAAGCCCACGAGTATAGCAGTCGACCCTGCCGTCAGCAATTGCCGTGTGCGGGCGTTACTTGATCCAGAGCCGGATGGCGTCCCAGGCGCGGCCAAGAATGCCCGCCTGCTCGACGCCCTCCAGCGCCACCAGCGGCACATCCGCCAGCGGCTGGTCGTCCAGGGTCACCTTGAGCGAGCCGACGGCCTGGTACTTGGTGAACGGCGCCACCAGCGGATCGGGCCGGGCCACCTGGGTCTTGATCTTGTTGGCGGTACCGGCTGGTACCGCGACCACGATCGCTTCCGGACGGCCCAGCTTGAGCGTGTTGGCCTTGCCTTTCCACACGGCCGGCGTGGCGGCTGGCTGGCCGGCGTCGAACAAACGGACGGCGTCGTAGGCGGTGTAGCCCCAATTCAGCAGCTTCTGCGATTCGTTGGCGCGCACGGTTTCGCCCGAGGTGCCCAGCACGATCGACAGCAGGCGGCGGCCGCCGGTGAGATTGGGGAAGTCGCGCTTGGCGGTGGCGATCATGCAGTAGCCGGCCGCCTCGGTATGGCCCGTCTTGAGGCCGTCGACAGTCGGATCGCGGAACAGCAGCAGGTTGCGGTTGGTGTCGTTGGTCGAGGGCGTGCCCGGGTAGCGGTACTTCTTGATGGCGTAGTACTTGGCTTCCTCCGGGAAGTCGCGCACCAGGCGCGTTGCAAGAATGCTCAGGTCGCGCGCGGTGGTGGTGTGGCCCGGTGCGGTGAGGCCCTCGGGGTTCTTGTAGCTGGTGTTCTTCATGCCCAGGGCCTTGGCCTGCGCATTCATCAGCTCGACGAAATGTTCGACCGTGCCGCCCACGCCTTCGGCCAGCGCCACGGTAGCGTCGTTGCCCGACTGCACGATGAGCCCCTTGATCAGGTCTTCGACCGGCACCTGCATCTTGGGGTCGATGAACATGCGCGATCCGGGCATCTTCCAGGCGCGCTGACTCACCGGCATCGTCTGGGCCAGCGTGATCTTCTTGGCGCGCAGCGCGTCGAACACGATGTAGGCCGACATCAGCTTGGTGAGCGAGGCCGGCTCGATCGGGCTGTCGATGTCCTTCTGGGCGAGGATCTGGTTGGCCGTGACGTCGAGCAGCAGATAGCTGCGCGCGGCAATTTCCGGCGGCGCCGGCACCTGGGCAGCGGCAATCATGCAGAGCGAGGCGGCGGCGGTCAGCACCAGGGCGCGAAACGCGTCAAGAAAACGATTCATGGGAGAGATTGGGAGAAGACGAAAACAAGCCCGCAGGGCTTTCATGCAATGCCCGCGCGCAGATGGCGGACGACCAGACTTTTGAGCAGCGGCAATTGTCCGTGAAAGAAATGGCCGCCCCCTGGGACAACCGTGACAGGAAGTGACTGCGGCCGCGCCCAATCCATGACGGCGGACAGCGGCACCGTGTCGTCCGCCTCGCCGTGGACCACCAGCGTGCGCTCGTGCGCATCGGCCGGCAGCGTGGCAACGGCAAAACGAGAGGCGGCCGTTCCGACGAGCACGAGCTGGCGAATGTCGCGCGACGCCCAGAGGTCCTCGGCCGTGCAGCTTGCAACGAAGGCGCCGAACGAAAAGCCGGCAATGGCCAGCGGGCCCTCGGGAGCGAGCTGTTGGACGACGTTCAGCATGTCTTCACGTTCGCCGCGGCCTTCGTCGTGTACGCCTTCGCTCGCACCCACGCCGCGAAAGTTGAAGCGCACGGCAGTCCAGCCGCAGGCGACGAACGCACGCGCCATGGTCTGCACCACCTTGTTGTCCATGGTGCCGCCGAACAGCGGGTGCGGATGGGCGATGACCGCAATGCCACGCGTACCGTCGGCCTGGGAGGGCTGGTCGCGCTGCACCTCGATCACGCCGGCGGCGCCCTGGAGGCGGATTTTTTCGGTCTGGGAATTCATGGTGCTTTGGATGGAGCGGCGTGGCTGCGGCCGGCCGGGTGCACGGTACGAGCGCGGAGCTTCCGCAAAAGTTCAGCGGCCGACATCGGGCGGCAACACCAGACGCTCGACGATCTTGCCGTTCTTCAGATGCGAATCGACGATTTCGTCAATGTCTTCGGCATCAACGAAGGTGTACCAGACGGCCTCAGGATAGACCACCGCCACCGGCCCGCCGGCACAACGGTCGAGGCAGCCGGCCTTGTTGACCCTGACTTTGCCCGGACCCGCCAACCCGGCTTCCTTGACCTTGGCCTTGCAGCGGTCGAAGCCTTGCTGGGCGTTGTGCAGAGCGCAGCAGTCTTCACCGTTCTTGCGCTCGTTGAGACAAAAGAAGATGTGGCGACCGTAGTAGCCGTGCGGCGCGGCGGGAGTGGAACTGGGCATCAAGCGATTTTAGTGACGCCAACCATGCGCCGAGGTTGCCACGTTCAGTGGGCCGGGCGCCCCCGGCGCGAAAGCGCAGCCACCACATAGGCCAGCACCGCGAATGGCCACACCCAGCCCAGCCACTGCGCCAGGCCGTGGAAGCGGATGAATCGCCCCTGCTCCCAGGTGGCCAGCGTCTGCGCGAAATAGGCGCTCTCGGGCGCCTGGTTCAGCAGGCTTAGTTGAATTACCAAGCCCACCAAGAGCAGGGCTGCGCACAGCCGGCGCGGCGCTCCCAGCAGCAGCATGCCCGCGACCAAGGCGCTTGCAATGCCGACCTGCACCGGCAGGCCGAGCCAGGCCCATGCATGCTCGGGCCCATAGCTCAAGGCGGCCGACAGCGCCGAGGCACCGATGCCCGCCAGCAGCGTGAGCGGCAGCAACACGGCACGCCGGGCCACCGTGCGCGTCACCAGGAAGGCCAGCAGGCAAGGCACCAAGGCCCCGAGCATCACGCACAGCAGTTCGACGGCGGGCACCAGCGGTTCGAGCTCGAACTGTCGAAGCGGCATCCAGTCGATGAAGGGCGTGTCCAGCAGCCATTCCGAGATCGCAACTTCGAGCCGCTCGAACACCTGGCCGAGCCCGAAGGTCACGGCCGCCGGGAACAGGAGCGCGATGGGCCACAGCGCCAGCAGCACCAGCGCGCCGCGAGACTCTTCCACGAACCATTGCGAGCGCGTGCGGCTCCAGTGCGCCACTGCGCCAAGGCGCTCCAGGCCCGCCGCCAGCATGGCCCCCAGCAGAGCGCCGGAAGTGTTCAGGCCCAGGTCGACATTGGAAGGAATGCGCGCGGGAAGGTAACTCTGCAGCGTCTCCATCGCGAACGCCACGGCCGCGCCGGCCAACGTCGCGCGCAGCATGGCGCGCCAGACGCTCGCATCGCGCCGCGTGCGCAGCACGGCCAACGCGCACAAGAACCCGAAGGGCACGTAGCCGCCGACGTTGATGGCAAAGTCGAAGCCCGTCCAGTACTTGGGCCACGACGCCGACAGATAGGCCCAGGGTGCAATGCCCTGATCGCGCCAGTCGGTAAATGGATAAAGGCTGGCATAGACGATCAGTGCCGCATAGGCGAGCGCAAGGGGCAGCGCCGCGGTCTTGTGCTGCGTCTCCACCTTGGGTTCCGGCTCAGAACGGCTTGACGACCACGAGCACCACGATGCCGAGCAGCAGCAAGACCGGCAGTTCATTGAACCAGCGGTACCAGCGGTGGCTGCGCTGCTGGCCGCCGGCCACGAAGCGGCGCAGCAGCACGCCGCAGCCATGGTGATAACCAATCGCCGCCAGCACCAGCGCCAGCTTGGCATGCATCCAGCCGTTGCCTGGGCCGCGCCCGATGCCATAGCCCAGCCAGAGCCAAAGGCCGAAACCCAAAGCCGGGATGGCCAGGAACGTCGTAAACCGAAGCAGCTTGCGTGCCATCAGCAGCAAGCGCTCACGTTCGGCCACGGACTCCGGCGGCACCATCGCCAGATTGACGAAGATTCGCGGCAGATAGAACAGACCCGCGAACCAACTCGCAATAAAGACAATGTGAAAAGATTTGACCCAGAGCATGGCCGCAGTTTAGTGGCCGGTTGCGCCCTTCCGGCCTTGGCCCGCCCTCACTGGCGCGGCAGGCAAAAAAAAGCCCGACGTCTGCACGTCGGGCTGGGAAGCCCTTTTGCTGTCACACATCAAGGCACCCGCTCAGGGAGGAAAAGCGGGGAGCGGCAAGCCGCCCGCTTCAGAATTTAACAAAGACGAAACAAGGTTTCAAGCGAAACGACCACTTTCTTTGACATTTCCGCCTAAAAAAAAGAGAACCTTCGGGCTACCGATTCGAGCAGCAATCCAGCGACCATCCAGAGGCCGCTCCGCCCCTGCCAAGCGGCGCTTCAGGCACAATTTTCCGCTTATGACGCCATCTTCCTTCTCCTCCTTCGCCATGTATCCCGCCGGTCGGCCGCGCCGCTTGCGCCGCGATGCCTTCACCCGCAACCTGGTCCGGGAGCACGCGCTCACGGCGCACGATCTGATCTATCCCGTGTTCGTGCAGGAAGGCCAAAAAAAACGCGAGGCCGTGGCTTCGATGCCCGGCGTGGACCGCCTGAGCCTGGACATGCTGCTGCCGCTGGCCGAGCAGTGCGTGGAAGCGGGCATTCCGGTGATGGCGCTTTTTCCGGTGATCGATGCAAGCCTCAAGACACCGTCGGGCGACGAAGCCTTCAACCCCGATGGGCTGATTCCTCGCGTAGTCGCCGCGCTCAAGTCGCGCTTTCCGGAACTCGGCGTAATGACCGACGTGGCGCTCGACCCCTATACCAGCCACGGGCAGGACGGCCTGCTCGACGACACCGGCTACATCCTCAATGACGTCACCGTCGAGGTGCTGGTGAAGCAGGCGCTCGCGCAATCGCAAGCCGGCGTGGACATCGTGGCGCCCAGCGACATGATGGACGGCCGCATCGGCGCCATCCGCAATGCGCTGGAGGCCCGCGGTGACGTTCACACCCGCATCATGGCGTACAGCGCCAAGTACGCCAGCGCCTTCTACGGCCCGTTCCGCGATGCCGTGGGCTCGGCCGCGATGCTCGGCAAGAGCAACAAGAAGGTCTACCAGATGGACCCCGGCAACAGCGACGAGGCACTGCGCGAAGTGGGCCTCGACATTGCCGAGGGCGCCGACATGGTGATGGTGAAGCCCGGCATGCCTTACCTGGACATCGTGCGCCGTGTGAAAGACGAATTCCACGTGCCCACCTTTGCCTACCAGGTGAGCGGCGAGTACGCGATGCTCAAGGCCGCGGCGCAGAACGGCTGGCTCGACCATGATGCGGTGATGCTCGAAAGCCTGCTCGCGTTCAAGCGCGCCGGTGCAGACGGCGTGCTTACGTACTTTGCGCTTGACGCCGCGCGTTTGCTACAAAAACAATAGTTCGCGATCGATGGGAGCCGCAGTGCGGGCCCGAGCGACATATAGAGAGAGCAACAAGGCGGCCCATGCGCATCATTGAAATCAATCGCTCGCAGGTAAGCGAGCATCAGGCGCTGGCGCCGCTCGCGGTGCCCGGCGCCTGCGGCGCGCAAGGCTATCTATGGATTTCGCTCACGCGGGAGGAATTTCGCGCTTCGCTCGCGGAAGTCCAACAGATCCTGCAGTCGCTCTGCCTCACTCAACTGGTCGATCTGCACGTGGCGGATCTGCTCAACGACCAGTTGCCCTCTCATTTCGACTACACCTCCATATACGACGTGCTGGTGTTCCGGCGCCTTGCAAACGGGCCGGGCCAGCCGGCGCCGGGCAACGGCAAGGGAACGAGCACCGGGGAGCCGCCTCTCGTCGCACGGCGCGGCCCGCCGGTGCTGCGCCGGGTCGACACGCGTCCCGTCGGTTTCGCGGTCTTCGACCGCGTGCTGCTGTCGGTCCACCCCGAAGACGGTGCGGTGCGCGACGCCTTTGCCGTGCGCCTGCTCGCGGCCGGGTCGGCAGACGGCCAGGGCGCCCCGGCGCTCGACGCGCGCGCCACCTCGGCCCGCGTGCCGACCGGCACCGCCGACCTGATGCTTCGCGTGATCAACCAGATCGTCGACGGTTACCTGGACTTGCGCCGCGAACTCACGCGCCAGCTCGACCATTGGCAGACCGAGCTGATCGACCCACGCAGCCGCTTCACCAACTGGAGCGCGCTGATGGAAACCCGTCAGTCGCTGCACCACCTGGATGAAATCTGCGAGGACCAGCGCGCCGCCATACAGGACTGGATCGATTTGCTCGAAACCTTGCCGTCGCCGAAAGGCGAGGCAGAGCAGCGCGAGCGGGAACTGATCATGGTGCGCAGCCGCGACGTGCTCGAGCACATCGAGCGCGTGGTGCACCACGTGCGCCGGCTCGAGCAGAACGCCGAAACCGCCGTGCAGATGCATTTCAGCGTCCAGGGCCACCGCGCCAACGACATCATGCGCGTGCTCACGGTGCTGACCGCCATCTTCCTGCCGCTCAACCTCATCGCGGGCATTTTTGGCATGAACTTCGAGTTCATTCCGCTGGTGCACAAGGCAGACGGCTTCTGGATTGCGATGAGCGCAATGCTGGCGATCGCGCTGTTGCTGGTGGTCATTTTCTGGCGCAAGCGCTATCTCGCGCGAACACGCTGATCGCCCCGCTCCAACAAAAAAAGCCACGCTTTCGCGTGGCTTTCTCTTTTCAAAGCGCCCCGGAGGGCAGCTTTTTTTGCGCTTACTTGGCGACGGCGCCCGAGCCTTGCTGGGCTTGAACGCGTGCGTCCATCGGGTGAGCCATCGTCGAGATGACCTTGCTGTTGACGCGCGAGCCCGAGCTCACGTTCTGGTCGGGAGCGTAGGCGGTACGGACGGCTTCGGCTTCGACGAGCGAACGATCCTTCGACACGGCGACCGTTTCCGGGCCGCGCGAACCGCGGGTCACGTTCTGGTTCGGAGCCGCTGCGGTGCGCACGGCTTCGGCGTTCACTTCGTCACGGCTCTTGGTCGAGATGGCGGTGTTCACGCCGTCGTAGCTTTCAGCTTGGGCGCCAGTGGCGGCCAACAGGGTCAGGGCGGCGGCAGCGAGGATGTGCGAGGTCTTCATTTCAGTTCCTTGTGTTCGTTGGATGGTTCGTCCACCAGGCTCGCTCGTTCGCTCACCTGTGAGGCGAGTGTCCGACTGAAACAGCGCTACAAAACACGTGGAACAGAGACACCGTGTTTCCTCTATTGAAACAATGACAGCCCAAAGGCAAGCACCCGTTTTCGAAGACGATGGGGCGACTGCAAAAGCGGGGCTTCCGGGAAAATCAGGGCATGCCGGTCCCGGAAAGGAAACAATGGGCACTTTGACATGGACAGTCTCGATCTGATCAGAACCTTCCGGGAGGTTGCTTCGCAGGGCAGCTTTTCGCATGCGGCCAAGAAGCTGGACATGTCGAAAGCCACCGTCAGCAAATACGTGGCGGAGCTCGAAACGCGCTTCGGCGTGCGTCTGCTCAACCGCTCCACGCGTTCGGTGAGCCTGACCGACGCGGGGCAACTGCTGCTCGAACGCAGCACGCCGGTACTCGAAATGGTGGAGCTCACGCAGGCCGAGCTGCAGGAGCGCGCCAGACAGCCCGGCGGCCGCCTGCGCATTTCGGCTCCGCACGGCATGGGGAACGGTGAATTTCCGGGCCTTTTGGCCGACTTCATGCGCTACTACCCCGATGTGAGCATCAGCCTGCAGCTGACCAATCGCGCGGTCGACCTTGCGGAAGAAGGCATCGACGTCGACATCCGCAGCGGCCCGGTCGCCGACGCCAACCTGATCGTGCGCAAGCTGATGCTCATGGAGATGGTGGTCTGCGCATCGCCGGTCTACTGGAAAAAGCACGGCAAGCCCGAGCACCCTCGCGACCTTGCCGCCCACGAGGCGCTCACGCATTCGCTGCTGGGCGCCCAGCCGGTCTGGCGCTTCGACGATGGCGGCGAGCCCCTCGACGTCTCGGTCAAGAGCCGCATGGACTGCACCGAGGGCGCGCCGCTGATCCGGGTCGCGATGCGCGGCTTTGGCGTGATCTACCTGCCCTCGATCCTCGTGCAGTCGCACATCGACGACGGCGAACTGGTGCCGGTGCTGCAGGACTATGCGCGCAAGGACATGTGGCTCTCGGCCGCCTACTTGCAGCGGCGCCACAACAGCGCCGCGCTGCGTGCACTGCTCGACTTTCTCCAGACCCGCGTCGGCAAAGGGCCCGGCTCCCAGAAGAAATAAAAAAGCCCGGCACGGGCCGGGCTTCGCTGGGCGCAGGCTCGTTCAGCCGACGTGCTTGGCAAAGAACTCCAGCGTGCGGGTGCGCGCGAGCTTGGCGGCCTCGGCGTTGTAGGAGCCGCGTTGGTCGCAGTTGAAGCCGTGGCCCGATTCATAGACGTGCACCTGCACCTCGGGATGCGCCTTCTTGAAGGCCTCGATGGTGTCCAGCGGAATCCAGTGGTCCTGGTTGCCGAAATGCGCCAGCACCGGCACCTTGGGTTGGCGCGCGGTTTCTTCCGGCGTCGTCATGCCGCCGCCGTAGTAGGGCGCAGCGGCAGCAATGCCTGGAACCAGGCTCGCGGCGCGCCAGACCAACAGACCGCCCCAGCAGTAGCCCACGATGCCCACCTTGCCGGCCTTGGCCGCATAGGCCACCGCGGCCTCGATGTCCTGCAGCACGCCGGGGGCGGGCAGCGCCTCGACCGCGGTCTTCAGCGCGAAGCCGGCTTTCATGTCGTCGTCGCTGTAGCCGAGCTCGACGCCGGGCTTCACGCGATGAAAGGTCGAGGGAGAGACGGCCAGGTAACCGTCCGCCGCATAGCCGTCAGCCACCGAGCGAATGTGCGAGTTGACGCCGAAGATTTCCGGCACCACCACCACGGCGCCCCGCGGCTTGCCGGCGGGCTCGGCCACGTAGGCCGGGAAGACGAAGCCGTCCTTGGCGGTGAGATCGATGAATTGACCCATGGTTGTCATGCTCCTTGATAGCGAATGAGGTGAACTGAATGAACGTATGAATCGGGCTAGTGCTTCTGCTGCAGCTTGCGCTCGACAAAATCGAGGCGGTCCTGGCCCCAGAATATCTCGCCGTCGATGACATAGCTTGGCGCACCGAACACCTGGATGTCGATCGCTTCCTGGGTGTAAGCCTCGTAACGCTCCTGCACGGCCTGGCTAAGCGACTGCTCCGTGCGCTTGGGCGGCAGGCCGCATTCCGCGACCAGCGATTCGAGCACCTTGGGGTCGCCGATGTTGCGCTCCTGCACCCACACGGCGGCAAATACCGCGCTGCACACGCGCATGGCGACGTCGGTGCCGTCATGCAGGTCGACCGCGATGATCAGCCGCGCCGCATCGTCGCCCGACACCGGAAAAAATTTGGGCTTGAGGTTCAGCGGCAGATCGAGGTGGCGCGAAAAGCGCTCCAGTTCGACCAGCCGGTAGGCTTGGCGCTGCGGTGCCCGCTTGCCGAGCGGCAGCCCGCCCGAAATCGGATAGACGCTGCCCAGGTCCACGGGCCGCACGCGCACCGTGGCGCCTGACGCGGCCGCGATGGCGGCGAACCGGGCATGCCCCAGATAGGTCCATGGGCTCTGTGGCGCAAAGTAATAGTCGATCGTATGGCTCATGCGCTTGCCCTCGATGATGTAATCCAAGCCGACGGTTTTAACTGACACGCAGTTTTTGTGCAGGAGGTCGGATTTGGACCAGGTACTCTTGATCACGGGCGGCGGCCGAGGCATCGGCGCCGCAACCGCCTTGCTGGCGGCAAAGCGCGGCTACGCGGTGGCCGTCAACTACGCAAGCAACTCGCTTGCCGCGGACGAGGTGGTGCGCACCATCCGCGCCGGCGGCGGCACGGCGGTGGCCGTGCAGGCCGACGTGGGCGACGAGGCGCAGGTGACGGCCATGTTCCAGAAGGTCGATGCCAGGCTCGGCCGGCTCACGGCGCTTGTCAACAGCGCTGGGGTCGTCGACGTGCAGGCCCGCGTCGATGAAATGACCGCCCTGCGTCTGGAGCGCATGTTCCGCACCAACGTGATCGGCAGCTTCATCTGCGCGCGCGAAGCGGTGCGGCGCATGAGCACCCGATACGGCGGCGCGGGCGGGGCCATCGTCAATGTCTCCAGCGCCGCCGCGCGGCTGGGCTCGCCTGGCCAGTACGTCGACTATGCGGCCAGCAAGGGCGCCATCGACACCTTTACCATCGGCCTGGCCAAGGAGGTCGGCGCCGAAGGCATCCGCGTCAACGCGGTGCGCCCTGGCCTGATCGACACCGAGATCCACGCCTCCGGCGGCATGCCCGACCGCGCCTTCGAGCTGGCGCCCACCGTGCCGATGCAGCGCACCGGCAGCGCGGAAGAAATTGCGGGCGCCATCCTGTGGCTGCTGTCCGAAGAGGCCAGCTACACCACCATGGCCCTTCTCGACGTGACCGGAGGGAGGTAAGTGAGTACCTCGATGGACCTGATCAAGCCACTGGTCACGCTGGTGGCCATCGTCAACCCGCTGGCCATCGTGCCTTTCTTCATCCACTACACGCAGGGCTATTCCGATGCGCAGCGCCGGCACACAGTGCGCATGTCGGCCTTCAGCGCCTTCGTGGTGATTGCGGTCAGCGCGTTGATCGGGCTGCAGCTGCTGGCGTTCTTCGGCATCTCGATTGCCAGCTTCCAGGTGGGCGGCGGCTTGCTGCTGCTCATGAGCTCGCTGTCCATGCTCAATGCCAAGCCGGCCGAGAGCAAGACCAACGTGGAGGAGCTGCGCGCCACCGAGGTCAAGGCCTCCATGGGCGCGTCCATCGCGGTGGTGCCGCTCACCATCCCGCTGCTTACAGGGCCGGCCACCATATCGACCGTGGTGATCTACGCCGACAAGACGCAGCACCTGTGGGAACTTGGGCTGCTGGTGGGCTACGGCGTGGTGGTGGCGCTGGCCACTGCACTGGCCTTTTCGCTCGCGCAGCCGATTGCGCGCGTGCTCGGCAAGACCGGCATCAACATCATGACGCGGCTCATGGGTCTGATCCTCGCAGCGCTCGCGGTGGAGGTCATGGCCGACGGACTCGGCAAGCTGTTCCCGATCCTGCAGCGCGTGGGCTAGCGCCTGTTCAGGCCAGCATCTTCTCGATGATCCGCCAGTGCGCGGGCTCGACCGGCGTGATCGACAGCCGGTTGCCCTTGCGCAGCACGACGAGGTCGGCCAGCTCGGGCTTGGCGCGGAGTTCGGGCAAGGCCAGCAGCCGGGTCTTGCGAACGGCCTGCACGTCGACCAGCAGCCAGCGCGGATCGTCCTTCTTCGAGGCCGGGTCGTAGTACGGTGACTTGGGGTCGAACTGCGTCGGGTCGGGCTTGATGGCCGAAGCCACGCGCGCAATGCCCGCGATGCCCGGCTCGGGGCAGCTCGAGTGATAGAAGAGCACGCCGTCGCCGACCTTCATGCCGTCGCGCATGAAGTTGCGTGCCTGGTAGTTGCGCACGCCGGTCCACGCCACCGTGGCGCCGGGTGCGGCAAGCGCGTCGTCGATCGAGACCTCGCTGGGCTCGGATTTCATCAACCAGTAATTGGGCATGGTGCCCGTTATGGTGTCACATAGTCAGAGACGACGACCCATTTCCCATCCTTGATCTGGGATAAACGCGACTGGTCGTTGCCTAGGCGTTTGGTGGCCGTGTAGGTGCTCTTTGCGCTGCCGAACATGTCGGGCTCGAAGGTCATGGTGTCCATCGCCTTGATAAAGCTGTCGGTCGTCAAGTTGGGGCCGGCCTTCTGCGCCGCCTTGATGAACGAATCGATGATGACGTAGCCGTACACCGAAAACACCGTCGGGTCTTCGTTGAACTTGGTCTTGTACTTGTTGGCCCAGAAGCGCAGCGGCTGCGACTGCTCGTCGGTGTAGGGGTTCTGCACTGTCATGGTGGCGTAGATGCCGTCCATCGCCTTGCCGCCGAGCTTGTGGATCAGGTCGGTATAGGAGGCGCTCGAGCCCAGGAAGGTCGGGTTGAAGCCGGTCTTGCGCGCCTCGCCCACGGTGCCGATGGTCTCGCGGATGATGGTGCCGAGCACCACGAGGTCGCAGTTGGCGGCCTTCATCTTTGCGACCTGCGAGCTGAAGTCTGTGGCGCCGCGCTTGAACGATGTCTTTTCGACCAGTTCAAGTCCGGCCGTCTTCAGCCCCGCCTCGGCGCCGCGCTGCACTTCGAGCCCGAATTCGTCGTCCTGATAGATGGTGCAGACCCTCTTGGCCCCCTTCTCCTTGATCATCTTGGGAAGAGCCAGGCGGATCTGATCGTAGTAGGTAGCCGCGAACGAATACTTGAGCCGGTTCAGCGGTTCATACATTTCACGCGCCGCGGTAATCGGCATGAAGTTGACGATGTTCTTCTCGAACTGCACCGGCATGGCCGCCATGTTCTGCGCGGTGCCGATGTGGCCGGCCATGATGAAGATCTTTTCCTGGTTGACCAGCTTCTGCGCCGCGAGCACAGCCTTCTTCGGGTCGTAGCCCGAGTCTTCGACGAAGAGCTTGAGCTTGCGGCCGTGGATGTTGCCCTGCTCGTTGAGTTCATCCACCCGCAGCTGCATGCCGTTGCGCGCCTGCTTGCCGAAGCCCGCAAGCGGGCCCGAAAGGTCCTGGATGGTGCCGATGCGGATCTCGTCCTTGCTCACGCCTTGTTGCTGCTGCGCGGACGCGAACGTTGCAACCAGCCCCAGCACGGCCAGGGTCGTTACTGTCTTGAGCTTCATCATGGCGTTGTCTCCTCGGGTTGACAAAAAACGGTTCGGCGATGCCGGTCAGCGGTACATCGCCTCGATGCGCTCGGCATACTTGGTCTGCACCAATTTCCGCTTGAGCTTCATCGTCGGCGTGAGCTCTTCGTCCTCTGCACTCAACTGCGTTTCGAGCAGGAAGAACTTCTTGATCTGCTCGACCCGCGCAAACTTGGCATTGACGCGGTCGATCTCGCCCTGGATCAGGTCCAGCACCTCTTTCGCGCGCGTCAGGCTCTCGTAGTTGCTGAAAGGCACATCGTGGTCCTGCGCAAACTTCTCGACGTTCTCCTGGTCGATCATGATGATCACCGTCAGGTAGGGCCTCTTGTCGCCGATCACCACCGCATCGGTGATGTAGGGGCTGAACTTGAGCTCGTTCTCCAGCTCGCTCGGCGTGATGTTCTTTCCACCTGCCGTGATGATGATGTCCTTCATGCGGTCGGTGATGCGGAAATACCCTCCCGCGTCGACCGTCCCCACGTCGCCGGTGTGCAGCCAGCCATCGGCGTCGATGGTCTCGGCGGTTTTCTCGGGCAGGTTGAGGTACCCCATGAAGACATTGGGGCCGCGCACCAGGATTTCGCCGGTCTGCGGGTCGAGCCGAACCTCGTTGTAGCTGGTGGCCGGGCCTATGGAACCCGGCATGATGCGCGACGGCGGAACGCCCGTGGAAGCGCCACACGATTCGGTCATGCCCCACACCTCGAGCATGGGCACGCCCAGCGCAAGGTACCAGCGCACGAGCTCGGGCGAAATGGGCGCCGCCCCGGTCACGAGAAATCGCGCACGATGGATTCCGATGAGCTTGCGCACGTTGTCCAGCGCCAGCCAGCGCGCCAGGCGAAACTTGAACCGCAGCCCCGCACCCACCGGCTGGCCCTGGAGCACGCGTTCGGCAATCTGCCGGCCCACGCCGATGCTCCAGCCGTAGGCGGCCTGCTGCAGCCGGCTCGCCTCTTTCAGCGCGATCATCACGCCGGAATAGAACTTCTCCCACACGCGCGGCACGGCGGTGAACACCGTGGGCGAAATCTCGCGCACGTTCTCGGGCACCGTCTCGGGGTTCTCGACGAAGTTGAGGATCGAGCCGGTGTACATCGCGAAGTATTCGCCGCCCATGCGCTCGGCGATGTGGCACAGCGGCAGGAAGCACATGCGCTCGTCGCCCTCGCCCTGTGCCAGCAGCGAGTTGTAGCCGCGCATGGTGTACACCAGCCCGCGGTGGCTGTGCATCGCGCCCTTGGGCTTGCCCGTGGTGCCCGAGGTGTAGACGAGGATGGCAAGGTCTTCGGGCCGGCAGGCGGCAATGCGTTGCTCCAGCGCCTGCGGATGGTCCTGCAGATGCGCTCGGCCGAGCGCGCGCAGTGCGTCCAGGCTGATGACGCCGGGATCATCGAGCTCGCGCAGGCCCTCCATGTCGAACACGACGACCTTGCGTAGCAGCGGCAGTCGGGCGCGCACTTCGAGCGCCTTGTCGAGCTGCTCGTCGTCCTCCACGAAGAGCACGGTGGTGCGCGAGTCTTCGCAAAGGTAGTGCACCTGCGAGGCCGCGTCGGTCGGGTAGATACCGTTCGACACGCCGCCGCAGCTGAGCACGGCAATGTCGCACAGCACCCACTCGATGACGGTATTGGCAAGAATGGACGCGGTTTCGCCCGGCCCGAAACCGAGCGCCAGCAGACCGCCCGCAATTTCGCGCACGGCCTCGGCGGTTTGCCGCCAGGTCCAGCTGCGCCAGATGCCGAACTCCTTCTGCCGCATCCAGACCTTGTCGGCGCGCAGTTCCACGGCCTTCCAGAACACGGCCGGGATGGTGTCGCCGGGCACGACGATGCCGGGCTTGGCCTCGAGGTGCGCCAGGTCCCACAGGCCGGCGGGAGGGCGCAAGGCGACGGGGGTGGTCATGCGGTCATCTCCACGTCTTTTTCTTTTTCCAACGCCGCTCGCCGCGCACGCCGTCGTCCTTGACGCCAAGGTAGAACTCCTTGATGTCCTCTTTCTCGCGCAGGCGTTCGCAGGTGTCTTCCATGACGATGCGGCCGTTCTCGAGCACGTAGCCGTGGTCAGAAGCGTTGAGGGCCATGTTGGCGTTCTGCTCGACCAGCAAAATAGTGGTGCCGCGTTCGCGGTTGATGCGCACGACGATCTCGAAAATCTCTTTTGTCAGCTTGGGGCTGAGGCCGAGGCTGGGCTCGTCGAGCAGGATGAGGTGCGGCGCAGCCATGATGGCGCGCGAAATCGCAAGCATCTGCTGCTGACCGCCCGAGAGCAGGCCGGCGTCCTGCGTGGCGCGCTCGCGCAAAATGGGAAAGTAGGTGTAGACGCTCTCCATGTCCCGCGCCACGCCGTCGCGGTCCTTGCGGGTGTAGGCGCCCATGAGCAGGTTTTCCCTCACCGAGAGCAACGGAAACACTTCGCGCCCTTCGGGTACGTGGCTCAGCCCCTGCTGCACGATGTAGGCCGGGTCCTTGGCAGTAATGTCATTGCCTTGGAATTCGATGCTGCCTTTTCTCGGGTCGATGATCCCTGAGATGGTCTTGAGGATCGTTGTCTTGCCCGCGCCGTTGGAGCCCAGGACCGTCACGATCTCGCCCTGCCTGACTTTCAGGCTCACGCCGCGGATGGCCTTGATGGGGCCGTAGGCGCTTTCGACGTTGAGCAGCTGGAGGACGACGTCGGTCATGCTCGGATTCCTTTGCAGGGGCGGCGTTGAGCCCCATGCCCCCGGCGGGCCGACGTCACCGGCCGCTTCGCGGCTCCCCTGCGCTGCTCACGACAGGCGGGGTCTCGCAGAACTCGCTCCACTGCGTTGCGCTCAAACAGCTGCGAGCCCTGATCCGCCTGTCGCTCCGCTGCTCGGCGGTGCCTCAACGGCCCGCCGGGGGCACGGGGCCCAACGCCGTGGGCACGCTCAGGGTGTTTCCTCCACCCCCAAGCCCGGTGTGCGGTGCGGGGTGGGCGCCCCCTCTGTGCCGCCGAGGAGCGCAGCGTTTCGCGGATCAGGGCTCGCAGCTGTTTGAGTGAAGCGAGTTCTGCGAGCCCCCGCGAAACGTGAGCACCGCAGGGGAGCCGCGAAGCGGCCGGCATAGTGGGGGCGCCCGCGCCGTGCCGCATACCGGGCGTCTCCAACGAAGCAGCGAACAAGGCATTCATGCCGCCACCCTCCTCAAACTGCTCACGTCGTCCACTGTCCCCAGATAGGCTTCGATCACCCGGGCATCCGCCTGCACTTCGCGCGGCGTACCCGTGGCCAGCACCTCGCCCATGTTCATCGCCAGCACGCGGTCGGACACCTTCGACACCAGCGACATGTCGTGCTCGACCATCAGCACCGACACCCCCAGCTCTTGCTGGATGTCCTGAATCCAGAACGCCATGTCGGCCGTTTCCTCGACATTGAGCCCCGACGACGGTTCGTCGAGCAGCAGCAGCTTGGGTTCGGTGCACAGCGCGCGCGCGAGCTCCACCACCTTTCGAACGCCATACGGCAATCCCGCCACCATCGAATCACGGTGATGCTGCAGATCCAGCAGTTCGATCACCTGCTCCGCCTTCTCGCGTGCAACGATCTCGGCGCGACGGGTGGCGGGCGTGAAGAACACCTCGCTCCAGAACCCCGTCTGCCGGTGCGTGTGGCGGCCGATCAGCAGGTTGTGCAGCACCGTGGCGTGCTCGAAGAGTTCGATGTTCTGGAAGGTGCGCGCAATGCCGAGCGCGGCAATCGCATGGGGTGCCTGGTGCGTCAGGGCCAGTGGACCGGCCGCTTCTCCGTGCCAGGTGATCTCGCCCATCGTCGGCGTGTAGATGCGGCTGATGAGGTTGAACACCGTCGTCTTGCCCGCGCCGTTGGGGCCGATCAGCGTGAACACCTCGCCGCGTCGCACGTCGAAGCTCACCTTGTTGACCGCGAGCACGCCGCCGAAGCGAACGCTCAGGTCCTTCGCCGAAAGAAGAACGTCGCCGCTGCTCATCTCAGCCGATCCGACTTGGTGAACGACTTCTGCCGCTTGAACAGCCCCTTGCGGTAGAACGGAAAGAGCTGCAGCCAGGTTCGGATCTTGAGCCAGCGCCCGTAAAGCCCCAGCGGCTCGAACAGCACGAAGGCGATCAGCACCAGGCCGTACACCAGCCCCTGCAGGCCCGGCGCCTGGCCGATCACGGGCGGCAGCCAGTCCTTGCCCATCGAGATCAACTGCGGCATCGCGATCAGGAAGATCGCACCCAGAAATGCGCCGTGCACCGAACCGAGTCCGCCGATCACCACCATCAGCAGCAGGTCGATCGACTGCAGGATGTTGAACTGGTCCGGCGAGATGAAACTGAGCTTGTGCGCGTACAACGCACCGCCCAGCCCCGCGAGCGCGGCCGAGATCGCGAACGACATCGTCTTGTAGCGCGCAAGGTGAATGCCCATGCTCTGCGCCGAGATTTCCGAATCGCGGATCGCCACGAAGGCGCGGCCCGTCGGCGAGCGCAGCAGGTTCAGGATGCCCAGCGTGCTGAGCACCGCCACCACCAGGCACAAGAAGTAGAAGCCGTTGCCCGACCCCAGCGACCAGCCGAAGAGCTGGGGCGACTTCACGTGAAGCCCCGAATTGCCGCCCGTGACGCTATCCCAGCGCGCGAACACCTCCTCGACGATGAAGCCGAACGACAGCGTCGCGATGCCAAGGTAGATGCCCTTCACGCGCAAGGCCGGCAAGGCCACCACCACGCCCACCGCCGCCGAGAGCGCCGCGGCCGCGAGCAGCGCGATCGGAAACGGCACGCCCAGGTTGGTGAGGACGCCCTGCGTATAGGCGCCCGCGCCAAGGAACGCCGCATGGCCGATGGAGAACTGCCCCGTGAAACCCGCCAGCAGCATCAACCCCAGGCCGACGATGCCGTAGATCAGCACGAAGGTCAGCTGCGCGAGCCAGTATTCGTCGATCACCCATGGCGCGACGATGAGGAACGCGACCAGGAGCCCATACCAGAACACATGGCCGCCGTGCCGCGCAAGGCGGATGTCCTGGTCGTAGCTGGTCTTGAAGATGAAGCGCATGAATCAGATCCGCCGTAGAGCGTGGGAGCACATGGGTCAGACTTTCTTGCGCAGCTTTTCGCCGAACAGGCCATTGGGTTTGATCATCAGCATCAAGAGCACCACGATGTAGGGCGCCGTGTCCTTGAAGCCGTCGGGCAGATAAAACCCCGCGAACGATTCGACGATGCCGATCACCAGCCCGCCGACGATGGCGCCCGGCAGGCTGCCGAAGCCGCCCACCACCGCGGCCGGAAAGGCTTTGAGCCCGATGAAGCCCATGTTCGCGTGCACGAAGGTGATGGGCGCGAGCAGCATGCCGGCAATGGCCGCGACCGCCGCCGCCAGGCCCCACACCAGCCCGTTGAGCCGCTTCACCGGAATGCCCATGTAGTACGCCGCAAGCTGGTTCTGCGACGAGGCCTGCATGGCGATGCCGAGCTTGCTGTAGCGGAACATCGCGAACAGCAGCCCGCACAGGATGGCCGTGGCGATGATGATGGACAACTGCTCGAGGTTGACCACCAGTCCGCCGAGCTTCCACATCTGGTCCTTGTAGGGAACGGCCAGCGTGTGGGTGTCGGTGCCGATGCCCGGCACCATGGTGATGAGGCCGCGCGCCACGTAGGCAATGCCGATGGTTAGCATCACGATCGAGAACTGCGGCTGTCCGAGAATCGGGCGGATCACCACCAGCTCCAGCAGGACCCCGAAAGCCGCCATGGCCACCACCGCGAGAATGGCCGCGAGCCAGAACGGCAGGCCGAACAGCGACATGCCTGCAAATGCGCCAAAGGCGCCGAGCATCATCAGATCGCCCTGCGCAAAGCTCACGGTTTCCGTGGCCTTGTAGATCAGCACGAAGCCCAGCGCGATCAATCCATAGATGCAGCCCTGCGCAATGCCCGAGAGAAGGAGCTGGAGAGTCTGCATGCGGCTTCTGTCTCCCTGCGCCTAGTGCCTGAGGCCGCCGGCTGCGTCGTGCAGCGCCAGGCGGCGCGAGCCGGCCAGGATGTCGCTCGGCTTGAGCCCATACACCTGGCGGATCGAATGGCTGAAGTGCGTCGAATCGGGGTAGCCGGCGTCCAGCGCGATATCGGTCAGCGTGCTGGTCTGGCGCACGTAGCGCAACAGACTGCGCGCGCGCTTCCAGGCCCGGAAGGCGCGAAACGCCATGCCGGTCTCCTGCTTGAACAGATGCAGAAAGCGCGAGAACGAGAGGTGTACCGAGGCCGCGCATTCCTCGGCTGAGGCGGGCGCGGCCGGGTCGGCGTTGATGGCGTCGATGACCTTGCGGATGCGTGCATCGAGCGCGCGCGGCGCCAGCGCCTCGCCGAAGAAGATGCGGTCGAACTCCAGGCCTTCGAAGCCCTGGCGGCCCGAGAGTGCAAGCAGCTGCGCGTGCGCATCGCGCATGTGCTGCACGAACGCCGGCGCATCGACCGGCCCGCAGTGCTGCAGAAAGCCGGGCAAGCGCGCGGGATCGACGGACTCGGATTCGATCAGCAAATTGAAGATGAGCGGATGCGCGCTTTCCACCCGATGTGGCACGTGCGGCGGCACCACCAGCAGCTCGCCCGTCTGCCACGCGCCTCCGCCAATGCAGAGGCGGTTGGGCGGCGCACCGGCCGGCGACACGTACACGCCGTGCCCGCCCACCGTGCGTTCGGCCGCAGCGCCGAGCAGCCCTGCGTAGAACACCCGCTGATGCGTGAGCCACATCAGGCGCTCCCCGCGCTCTGCGAAGCCGCTTTCGGGCGGCGCCGTCTTCGTTCGCTGCATGGTGTCCGTCTCCTGCATCCGGCCGCCGCCGGCCAGGGGCCGGCGTTGCGTTGGCTGGATCGTAGCGGCGGGGGCCTGCTGCACGGCGTCCATTTGCGCGGGGACTTTCCCTAGGCCGGCGCGAGTGCGCGGCGGAGTTCAGCGCAGCACAGCGCGATGGCCGTGTCAGCCTCGTCGAGCACCTTGCCCATGGTGATGAAGCCATGGATCTGGCGCTCGAAGCAGACGTACGCGGCGCGATTGCCGGCGGCGGTCAGCGCCTCGGCGTAGGCTATGCCTTCGTCGCGCAGCGGGTCGTAGCCGGCGGTGAGCACCAGCGCGGGCGGCAGGCCCGACAAGTCGCCGTGCAGCAGCGGAGACGCGCGCCAGTCGAGGTCGTGCCGAAGGTCGTCGATGTAGTGGTCGTGAAAGTACGCCATCGTGTCGCGGGTCAGCAGGTAGCCTTGTCCGTTGGCCTGGTGCGAGGCGTGGCCGCGGCGCTGGTCCGTGGCGGGATAGATCAGCAGCTGGAAGGCGATGGGCAGGTCGCCCGCATCGCGCGCGGCGATGGCCGCCACTGCCGCGAGATTGCCGCCGGCGCTGTCGCCGCCCACCGCGAGCCGGCCGGCATCCAGGCCAAGCGAAGCGGCCACGCGCTGCACCCAGCGCGTGGCCGCCAGCACGTCGTCCACGGCGGCCGGAAAGCGATGCTCGGGCCCCATGCGGTAGTCGATCGAGGCGACCGCGCAGCCCGCGCCGTTGGCGAGCGAGCGGCACAGCACGTCATGCGTGTCGAGATCGCCGATGACCCAGCCACCGCCATGAAAGTACACCAGCACCGGCAGCGCCGCATCGGCCGTGGAACCCAGCGGGCGATACAGGCGCACCGGGATGGTGCCGTGCGGCCCTCCGGCTTTCAGTTCGCGGACTTGGGCAACCTGCGGGGCTTCGGGTTGCGTGGTGGCGCGCCGGTCGCGATAGAACGCACGCGCCTCGACCGGCGAAAGCGTATGGGTCGGCGGGATGCCGCGCGCCTCGATGAAGTCGAGCAGGGCGCGCGCCTGGGGGTGCAGCATGGTGTCTCCGGTGGGTCGGGCAGAGGTTCTCCCGATCTCATCCGCACGATGCCCGCAGGCGCCAGTCTCTGCTTGCGAAAACTGGCTGTCCCCCGATAGCTGTTCCGGGCGATGGCGCTTCAGGCCTTGCGCGGCTTCACGCGCGACGCGGATTCCTTGGCGAGCCTGCGGGCGGTGCCCGTGTCGGCCGCATGCACCAGCGCCACGCCCATGCGGCGCTTGGCAAAGCTCTCGGGCTTGCCGAACAGGCGGATGTCGCTGCCGGGCACCTGCAGCGCCTCGGCCACGCCGTCGAACGCAATCCCGGTGGCATCGACGCCGCCGTAGATCACCGCGCTGGCGCCTGGGCTCTTGAGCGAAGTGTCCACCGGCAAGCCGAGGATGGCGCGCGCATGCAGCTCGAACTCGTTCTGCCATTGCGTGGCCATGGTTACCATGCCGGTATCGTGCGGACGCGGGCTCACTTCGCTGAACCACACCTCGTCGCCCTTCACGAAGAGCTCGACACCGAAGAGGCCTTGGCCGCCCAGGTCGGCCGTGACGGCTTCTGCGATCTGCTGCGCCTTCTGCTGCGCGGCCGGTGCCATGGCATGAGGCTGCCAGCTCTCGACATAGTCGCCGCTTACCTGCACGTGGCCGATGGGTTCGCAGAACTGCGTTTGCACCGCGCCGGCCGCGTCCTTGGCACGCACGGTCAGGAGCGTGATCTCGTAGTCGAAGTCGATGAAGCCCTCGACGATCACGCGGCCGTGGCTCACGCGGCCGCCGGCCATGGCGTAGTCCCAGGCCTTCTGCACGTCGGCCGGGCCGTCGATCTTGCTCTGGCCCTTGCCGGAGCTGCTCATCACTGGCTTGACGATGCAGGGGTACCCAATACCTTTCCCGTCCGCGCCGTCGATGGCGGCCTGCAGCTCGGCCAGCGAGTCGCAGAACTTGTAAGGGCTGGTGGGCACGCCCAGCGTTTCGGCCGCCAGGCGGCGAATGCCTTCGCGGTCCATCGTGAGGCGGGCGGCGCGGGCGGTGGGAATCACGCGCACCACGCCGGCGTCTTCGAGCTGCTGCAGCATCGGCGTGGCGATGGCTTCGATCTCGGGCACCACGAGCAGGGGCTTCTCGGCCTCGATCAGCGCCTTGAGCTGCTCGGGGTCGCTCATGGTGATGGTGCGCGCATGGTGGGCCACCTGCTGGCCGGGTGCGTTCTCGTAGCGGTCGACCGCAATGGTCTCGACGCCCAGGCGCTGCAGGGCGATGAGCACCTCCTTGCCGAGCTCGCCGGAGCCGAGCAGCATCACGCGGGTGGCGGAGGGGGAAAGAGGGGTGCCGAGGGTGGTCATGGTCGGGATCGGAAAGAGAGAAGAAAAAGCAACCGCAGCACTGTAAGCCACCCGCGGGCGGCCCGTGTCACTCGCGGCAACGCCGGGGCGGCGGGGCTGCTTCACAATCGATCTCCTGCCGCGGTGGCGGCCAGCTCCCCACCCGCTCCCCCTTTCCCCTGTTTTTTCTTCAAGGAGTTTTCTCATGACGATCCAGACTGTCGGCATCATCGGCGCCGGAACAATGGGCAATGGCATTGCGCAGGCCTGCGCAGTGGCCGGCGTCAACGTGGTGATGGTCGACATCGCCCAGGCGGCGGTCGACAAGGGCCTGGCCACCGTCTCGGGCAGCCTCGACCGGCTGATCAAGAAAGAGAAGCTCACGGCCGAGCAGAAGACCGCGGCGCTCGCGCTGATCAAGGGCTCGACGAACTACGATGACCTGAAGAGCGCGCAACTGGTGATCGAGGCCGCCACCGAGAACCATGCGCTCAAGCTCAAGATCCTGAAGCAGATCGACGAGCTGCTGGCGCCAGAGGTGATCATTGCCTCGAACACGTCGTCGATCTCGATCACCCAGCTCGCGGCCGCCACCTCGCGGCCGGACCGCTTCATCGGCATGCACTTTTTCAACCCGGTGCCGATGATGGCGCTGGTGGAGCTGATCCGCGGCTACCTCACGAGCGACGCCACGCACGATGCGGTCAAGGCACTGGCCGAGAAACTCGGCAAGTCGCCGATCACGGTGAAGAACGCGCCGGGTTTCGTGGTCAACCGCATCCTGGTGCCGATGATCAACGAGGCATTCTTCGTGCTGGCCGAAGGCATCGCGACGGCCGAAGACATCGACGCCGGCATGAAGCTGGGCTGCAACCAGCCCATCGGTCCGTTGGCGCTGGCTGACATGATCGGCCTCGATGTGTGCCTGGCCGTGATGGAGGTCTACCTCGAGCAGTTCGGCGACTCCAAGTACCGTCCCTGCCCCTTGCTGAAGGAAATGGTCGCGGCCGGCCAGTTGGGCCGCAAGACCGGACGCGGCGTCTACACGTACTGAGCGCCCGGCAAGAACAATAAAGGAGACAACCGCCATGACCGCCACGCCCACCACCCCGCCCGCCGAGGGTTGCATCGACACCCAGGTGATCGACCACGTGCTGCTGATCGGCATCAACCGCCCAGCCAAGCGAAACGGCTGGACGCCGCCGATGTTCAAGCAGCTGGCCGAGGCCTACACCCGGCTCGACGATGACCCCGACCTGCGCGTGGGCGTGCTGCATGCCTTTGGCGACCACTTCACGGCCGGGCTCGACCTGCCGGCGGTCACCGAATACATGAAGCGCGGCGAGAAGGCGATTCCCCCGGGTCTCGTGGAGCCGCACGACTTCGGCCTGCCCGGCTACCGCCGCCGCACCAAGCCGATGGTGGTTGCGGTGAAGGGCATCTGCTTCACGGTCGGCATCGAGCTGATGCTGGGCGCCGACATCGTGGTGGCGGCCGACAACTGCCGCTTCTCGCAGATGGAAGTGCAGCGCGGCATCATGGCCACGGGCGGCGCCACGCTGCGCATGGCCGAGCGCGCGGGCGTGGGCAACGCGATGCTGCACCTGCTCACGGCCGACGAGTTCGACAGCGCCGAGGCCTATCGCCTCAACTTCGTGCAGAAGGTGGTGCCGGCCGGGCAGGAGCTCGACGCGGCACTGGCCATTGCGCAGCGCATCGCGGCGCAGGCGCCGCTGGCGGTGGTGGCCACCCGGCTCAACGTGATCAAGGCCGTGGAACAGGGCCCGCTCGCAGCGGTGTCGGAGTTCATCGAGACGCAAAAGCGCCTGTCGAACAGCGAAGACGCAGCCGAAGGCGTGCGTTCCTTCGTCGAACGTCGGCCCGCGCGCTTCAGCGGCCGCTGATGATGGTGCAGTCCACCGGAGCGCCGCTGCCCATGTCCTTTTTCAAACGCACGGCGCTTGCCGCCGCCTTCACACTCCTTGCCGTGAACACTTCCAACGCCCAGACTTCCCCGCCCGCCGCGCCCCCCGATCCCGCGGCCACGTCGGTCGAGGCCATGGGCTGGATGAGGGGCTTTCCACCCCCGCCCGACAAGCTGATCACCTTCGACAACCCGGCCGGCGGCGTGTTTCCGCGCACGCGCTGGAGCTTCTCGCATGTGCGCGAAACCGTGCCCACCGCCAACGTGTGGCGCGGCAGCGGCGCGGCCAGCCCCCTGCCGGCGGCGCCGCGCAGCGACATCGAAGCCGTGACCTTCAAACCGCTGGGCAGCGAAGAAACGGTGACCTTCGCCCAGATGATCCCGCGCACCTATACCGACGGCATTCTGGTGCTGCACCGCGGCCGCGTGGTCTACGAGAAGTATTTCGGCGCGCTCACGCCCGAGCGGCCGCATCTCGCAATGTCGGTCACCAAGTCCTTCGTGGGCACGCTGGCGGCCATCCTCGCCGACGAAGGCAAGCTCGATCCGTCGGCGCCGGTCACCAAGTACCTGCCCGAACTCAAGGACACGGCCTACGGCGATGCCACGGTGCGCCAGGTGATGGACATGACCATCGGCGTGCACTACTCGGAGAACTACGCCGATCCGAAGGCCGAAATCTGGGACTACGCGCGTGCCGGCGGCATGCTGACGCAGGGACCGAACTACGCCGGCCCGAAGTCGTTCTACGAATTTCTCACCACGCTGAAGAAGGAAGGCGCGCACGACGCCGCCTTTGCCTACAAGACGGTGAATGCCGAGGTGCTGGCCTGGATCCTGCGCCGCACCAGCAACCAGTCGCTCGCCGACCTGCTGAGCGAGAAGATCTGGCGCCGCATCGGCGCCGAGCAGGACGCCTACTTCATGGTCGACCGCATCGGCACCGAGTCGGGCGGCGGCGGGCTCAACACCGTGCTGCGCGACATTGCGCGCTTCGGCGAAACCATGCGCAACGGCGGCCGCGCGCCCAACGGGCAGCAGGCCATTCCCAAGGCGGTGGTCGAAGACATCCAGCGCGGCGGCGATCCGGCCAAGTTTGCCAAGGCCGGCTATGCGCTGCTGCCGGGCTGGTCGTACCGAAACATGTGGTGGGTCACGAACAATCCGCACGGCGCCTACATGGCGCGCGGCATCCACGGGCAGAGCATCTATATCGATCCGAAAGCCGAGATGGTGATCGTGCGCTACGCCGCGCATCCGGTCGCGGCCAATGCAGGCAACGACCCGCTCACGCTGCCGGCCTTCCAGGCCGTGGCCGAGGCGCTGATGCGCCCCTGAGCCTTCTTGAAAGGCTCAGCCCGCGGCGCGCTCGCGGGCGATAACGAGGAGTCCGTCCATGATCAGGCTCTCGACAAGTTCGAAGTCGCCATTCATGACGGGCGCCATCTTCCAGCCCGCGCCGCCGGTCATGTAGCAGGCGGGCTCGGCGCCGCAGTGCGAGCGCACGTGCTGCACCATGCGCTCGACGGCGCCGGCAATGGCGTAGGTGCCGCCGCTGGTGAGCGCGTCGCTGGTGTTGGTCGGAAATTCGCGCACCTCGCCGGTGGGCACGTGCAGCCCGGCCGTGCCCGATTCGAGCGCGCGCAGCATGATGCCGTGGCCCGGCAGGATCAAGCCGCCCAGGAACTTGCCGCTGGCGTCGATGGCCTCGACCGTGACGGCTGTGCCAATCATCACCACCACCATCGGCCGCGCCGGCCCGGCGTCCAGCATCCGCTGTCGCGCACCGATCATCGCCACCCAGCGGTCGGCGCCCAGCCGCGTGGGATGGTCGTAGCCGTTGACGATGCCGGCCTCGGCCGCGCTCGACACCACCCAGCGCGGCGCGCAGTCGAAGCGCTCCTCGATCTGCTCCTCGGCGCGGCGGCGCACCGCATCGCCCGCCACCACGCAGCCCAGCATGGAACCGGGGGCGGGCAGGTCGGCCCAGGGGCCTTCGGCCAACCGCTCGATGTGGTCCAGGAACTCGGCCCCATGCGCCTGCAGCACAGCCCCCGGATGCGCGGCATCGTAGAGAGCCCATTTGAGGCGGGTGTTGCCGATGTCGATCGCAAGGAAGGGGGATGCCATGCGCGGGATTATTGCGACTTTGTCGGCATTCATGCTGGCACGTCGTTGACACACGCGGCGCGGGCCTACGCCGGCGCATACCGTTCCGCCGCTACATTCGCCAGTTCCATCCACCACGGCACAAGGAGATCACCATGGGATTGCTCAGTTTCATCAAGGAAGCCGGTGAAAAACTGTTCGGCGGATCGTCGGCCCAGGCCGCCGAGCCGGACGCCAACACCAAGGCCGCGGCGGCCATCAAGACTTACATCGAGACGCAGAATCTCGGCCTCACCGGCCTGCAAGTGACCTACACCGCCAGCAGCGGGCAGGTGACCCTGGCCGGCCAGGCCCCTTCGCAGGAGGCCAGCGAAAAAGCCGCCCTCGCGGCGGGCAACGTGGCCAATGTGACGAGCGTGGACAACAAGCTCGTCGCCCCGGCTGCGCCCCCGGCCCAGTATCACGACGTCGTCAAGGGCGACACGCTCTCGGCCATTTCGAAGAAGTACTACGGCGACCCCAACAAGTACAACGCGATCTTCGAGGCGAACAAGCCGATGCTGAGCCACCCGGACAAGATCTATCCGGGCCAGAAGCTGCGCATCCCGGTGCTTTGACCCTTCCCTCTTGAAAAGGCCCGACGTTCCCGTCGGGCCTTTTTCATTTCAGTTCTGCTTCCAGGGCAGGCCGCGCTTGCGCCAACCGCCGAGCAGGCCGCGATGTCCCTGGTCATCGGGGTTGCCCTCGAAGCCTTCGAGGATGTTGTAGGCCTCGAAGCCGAGTTCGGTGGCGCGCTTGGCCGCGGCGATGGAACGCACGCCGCTGCGGCACAGCAGCACCAGCTTCTTCTGGCCGCCCTCGCCCACGGCACGGATGCCGTCGTCGAAGGCCGGGTTGGGCACCATGCCCGGCCACTGCTTCCAGGCCAGCGGCACGGCGCCGGGCACGTAGCCGACCCATTCGCGCTCGGCGTCGCTGCGCACATCGACCAGCACGGCCTCGCCGCTCGCCATCCACTGTGCCGCTTGCTCGGGCATCACGTCGCCGGCGTAGCCTTTTTCCCCAACGGGTTCGGTCATTTCTCTCTGTCCTTCAATTTGATGGTGTACCCCATGGGCAATGGCCATTTTCGGCCGACCCTAGGGACTCATCCGGATGTCGAATTTTTCACCAGTTCGTGAAAACCCTGTTTGTTACGTATTCAGGCGCGCCAAAGATGCGAAATGGGCCTGCCAAACATAACGCCAAGGTGGCGGGCAGGGTTTCTTCGGTCAGAACTTGTATGGAGAGACAACATGACAGACAGCAAATCACCCCGCCGCCGCAACCTGCTCAAGGGCGCGGCCGTTGCCGCCGGCGCCATGTCGGCGCCGATGGTCAGCATGGCCCAGACCACCTCGCTGCGTTTTCAGAGCACTTGGCCCGCCAAGGACATCTTCCACGAGTACGCGCAAGACTTTGCGAAGAAGGTCAACGACATGGCGGGCGGGCGCCTCAAGATCGAGGTGCTGCCCTCGGGCGCGGTGGTGCCGGCTTTTCAACTGCTTGAAGCGGTGAACAAGGGCACGCTCGACGGCGGCCACGGCGTGGTGGCCTACCACTACGGCAAGAACTCGGCCCTCGCCCTGTGGGGGTCGGGCCCTGGCTTCGGCATGGATGCCAACACGGTGCTGGCTTGGCACAACTATGGCGGCGGCAAGGCGCTGCTCGAGGAGATCTACAAGAGCCTGAACATGGAGGTGGTGTCGTACCTCTACGGCCCGATGCCCACGCAGCCGCTTGGCTGGTTCAAGAAGCCTGTGGCCAGGGTCGAGGACATGAAGGGGCTCAAGTTTCGCACCGTGGGGCTGGCGGTCGACATGTTCACCGAGATGGGCACGGCGGTGAACCCGCTGCCTGGCAGCGAGATCGTGCCCGCGCTGGACCGCGGGCTGATCGACGCGGCCGAGTTCAACAACGCGTCGAGCGACCGCGTGCTCGGTTTTCCGGACGTGGTGAAGAACTGCATGCTGCAAAGCTTCCACCAGTCGGGCGAGCAGTTCGAGGTGCTGTTCAACAAGGGCAAGTACAGCGCCCTGTCGCAGGAGCTGCGCTCGATCATCGACTACGCCGTGCAGGCCGCGAGCGCCGACATGAGCTGGAAGGCGGTGCAGCGCAACTCGCAGGACTATGCCGACATGAAGAAGGCCGGCATCAAGTTCTACAAGACGCCCGACGCGGTGTTGCGCGCACAGCTTGCCGCCTGGGACAAGACCGTGTCAAAGAAGTCCGATGAAAACCCGCTCTTCAAGAAGGTGCTGGAGTCGCAGCGCACGTTCGCCGAGCGCGCGCTGCAGTGGCAGAACGACTACCAGGTCGACTTCAAGATGGCCTACGTCCACTACTTCGGCAAGAAGAAGGGCTGACCTCCATCTGCGCGCAACACCATTGGCCCGGCAGAGCCGGTTCCACGGTGTTCCAGGAACGGGCCTTGTCCATCTCGCCATGACCATCCAAAGCTTTATCCACACCGTCGACCGGTTCAGCATGATCGTCGGCAAGACCTTCTCCTGGCTCATCGTGGCACTGATGCTGCTGGTCTGCGGCGAGGTCTTCAAGCGCTACGCGCTCAACGCGCCCACCGCCTGGATCTTCGACGCCAACAACATGCTCTACGGCACGCTCTTCATGATGGGCGGGGCGTACACGCTGTCGCAGGCAGGCCACGTGCGCGGCGACTTCCTCTACGGCAGCATGAAGCCGCGCACGCAGGCCGCGCTCGACTTCGTGCTTTTCATCGTCTTTTTCCTCCCCGGCGTGCTGGCGTTGACCTGGTCGGGCTGGACCTACTTCGGCGAATCGCTCGCCATGCACGAGCAGACCTTCAACGCCGACCCGATACCGGTCTATCCGTTCAAGTTCGTCATTCCGATCGCCGGCGCGGTGCTCCTGCTGCAAGGCATCGCGGAGATGGTGCGCTGCGTGCTGTGCCTGAAGACCGGCGCATGGATGCCGCGCCTCAAGGACGCGGAAGAAATGGACGTGGTCGGGGATCAGCTCGCGGGCAGCAGCTATGTCGACGAAGCCGACAAGCGCGAGGTGATCGAGCGGGCCAAGGCCATCGAAAAGGCCGCGCAGCAGCGCAAGAGCGACAGTACGGGAGGTTCCGTATGAGCGCAGCGCCGGGCCGCCCCAGGCAAGCTCGCGCCACGGGGCGAAGCACGGAGCTTCTTCAATGAGCGAACCCGCACTCGGCCTCTCGATGCTCGCGTTGATCGTGGTCGTGATCATGCTCGGCTTCCCCACGGCGTTCACGTTGATGGGGCTGGGCATGTTCTTCGGCTTCATCGCCTTCCATGACCCCGCCACGCCATGGCTCGACAACCGCATCTTCGACCTGATGGTGCAGCGCGCCTTCGGTGCCATGACCAACGAGACGCTGCTTTCGATTCCGCTGTTCGTGCTGATGGGCTATGTGATGGAGCGCGGCGCCCTCGTCGACAAGATGTTCCATAGCGTGCAACTCGCCTTTCGCCGCGTGCCGGGGTCGCTCGCGGTGACGACGCTGATTGTCTGCACCTTCTGGGGCATTGCGAGCGGCCTCGTCGGCGCCGTGGTGGTGCTGATGGGCGTGATTGCGATGCGCCCGATGCTCAACGCCGGCTACGACACGCGCCTTGCAGCCGGCGTGATCACTGCGGGCGGCACGCTCGGCATCCTGATTCCGCCCTCGGTGATGATCATCGTGTACGCGGCAGTAGCCGGACAGTCCGTCGTCAAGCTTTATGCGGCCGCGATGTTCCCTGGCTTCTTCCTCGCCCTTCTCTACCTGGTCTACGTGATCGGATGGGCCATGCTGCAGCCGAAGGTCGCGCCCAAACTGCCACCCGACGAGCAGCGCGCCCACGTCTCGCCCTGGGTCGCGCACATCGCCGCCAGCTATTCGCCGCGCATGCTGCCCGCATTGGTCGCTGCCGTGGTGTCGCCGGCACGCGCGCTGCGCGGCATGGCCGAGGGCGTGCGCATCACATGGTGGACGCTGCTGCGCGGCCTCCTCGGCGCGCTGGTGCCGCTGGCGCTCGCGGCCGTGACGCTGGGCTCGGTCTGGTGGTATGTGGCGATCTACTCGCAGAAGGACAACAACGCGCCGGTGGCGGAGCAGCAGTCGACGCAGAAGGCTGCGGGAACAGTTGCCGCGCTGCCCGAAGCCCCATCATCTTCCAGCACCGGGCTGGCCGAACCGCCGGCTTCGGAAGAGCCGAAGGAGCCCGCATCGGACGGCGGCCTGCAGGAGCCGCCCGGCGGAGTGGAGGAGCCACCCGGCAGCGAGGCCGCTTCGCCGCCGCAGGCCGCTTCCGAGGGCGGTTTGCAACAGCTCGGCGAAGCGGTCGATGCACCGAAGACCGCCGCAGTGCCCGAAGCCTTCTACACAGGATTCTTGGTCGCCAGCCTATTAACGCTCGTGCTGCTGGCCTGGTACTACTGGCGCCTGGATGCGGAGCAGTTCGAGATCCTGCGCATGCTGGTGTCGTCGGTTATGCCGCTTGCCACGCTCACGCTGGTTGTGTTGGGCGTGATCCTGTTCGGCATCACGACCGCAACCGAGTCGGCTGCGGTGGGTGCCGCCGGTGCCTTCCTGATGGCGTGGCAAGCCGGCACCCTGAACTTTAAGAAGATCAAGGAGGCCGTGTTCCTCACGCTCAAGACCACCTCGATGGTCTGCTGGCTCTTCGTGGGCTCTGCGCTGTTCTCGGCGGTGTTCGCGCTACTGGGCGGCCAGCGCATCATCGAGGAATGGGTGCTGGGCATGAATCTCAGCCCGCTGCAGTTCCTGCTGCTGTCGCAGGCGATCATCTTCATTCTCGGCTGGCCGCTCGAATGGACCGAGATCATCGTGATCTTCGTGCCCATCTTCCTGCCGCTGCTCGCGCACTTCGAGATCGACCCGCTGCTTTTCGGCGTGCTGGTGTTCGTGAACCTGCAGGCGGCGTTCCTGTCGCCGCCAGTGGCAATGTCTGCCTTCTACCTGAAGGGGGTGTCGCCGCCGCACGTGACGATCAACCAGATCTTCGCGGGGATGATGCCGTACATGCTGATCGTGATCCTGTGCATGGTGTTCATGTACATCTGGCCAGGGTTGACGCTGTGGCTGCCGCAGTATCTGTATGGGTAACATCGGCCCGCGGCGGTTGCTTGCCGATCAGCGGCGCCGCTCCACATAGGGGCGCGCCTGCAGCAGCACGATGCGGTCGCCCACGGTGGCCCACTCGATGTCCTGGTCAACGCCGCCGAACGCCCGCTTCACGGCCGCGCCCACGCCTGCAAGGCGCAGCACCAGTTCGTCCGTCAGCACGGTGCGGCCGGCTTCCACCGGCACCTCTTTCACGCCGCCGTCCTTGTCGAGCTGAAGAGCCGTCTCTTCGGCCGAGCGGCTCAGCACCTGGATCGCCTTCGACCAGCTCGAATACATCACCTGCTCGGCCACACGCTGGCCCTCGACCACGCGGATGCCGATGCCGCGCTTGGCAGAGATGTAGGTGACGTAGGGGTGGCCCGCGTCGAAGGGGTCGCGCGTGATCATCACGCCGGCGTTGGTCGAATCGATCGCGGTCTGCACGAACACGCCCATCAGCACCGACTCGGCGCCGAAGCCCGCGGCACTGCGCGCCTCCCACGCTTCGGGGTTGAAGACTGAGGCCCAGACCTTCTTCACCGCGAGCTCGAGCGCGTCGCCGGTCTTGACGTTGGGCACCGTGCTGTAGAGGCCCGCGCCGCTGAAGCCGGGGAGGTCTTCCGAGTTGGACGAGCTGCGCACGAACACGCCGCCGCCGCCCAGCTGCGATTGCCATGCCGCCCGCCAGGACGCCGCAGTGGCGGGCTCGACCGGCCATTTGACGATTGCATCGCGCAACTGCGCCAGCGCCTTCTGCCGGGCTTGCGGATCGCTCGCAAACCCGGGCTGTTGCTGCATGCGCGCGATGCGATCTGCCAAGCCATTCACGCGCATGAAGCGGTCGTAATGCGCAAAGGGAATGCAGAAGCCGTCGGGCACCGTGGTGGACGGAATGCGCGCCGCCAGCATGGCGCCCAGGTTCGCGGCCTTCGAGCCGCACTGGGCGCTGTTGCGTGCGCGCAGAGACGCCAGCGGCAGCAGGCGGGTTTCGCGCAGGTCAGGCTTGGCGGACTTCGCACTGCCGGGCACCGCACCAATGGCCGCGCTGCGCACGTTGCGCGGCGTCAGCGCGGCCACCTCGTCGGGCGTGAGGCGGCGCAGCTGATAGCCCGAGGCCGCGACCTTGAGCGCCACCCACTGGCCGGCATGTTCGCGCAGCACGGATGCGGCATCGCGCACATAGGCGTTGGGAATGCCCCAGCCCTTGGCCAGCAGGTTGACGTGCGACAGCGCGGTCGACGGCCGCTCGGTCAGCACGCCCGCCACGGGCGGCAGGTTGATGGGCACCTGGCGCAGCACGGCGATGTCGTCGGGCAACAGCGCGTTCAATGCGTTCGGGCCCGAGGCCTCGTCCACGATGCGCACGCGCCCCGTGGCCGTACCGAGGTTCATCGGCATGTAGGGCTGCTCGCGGATCAGCGCTTCCTGGCTGACGAAATCGATGCCGGCCTCCTTGGCGACCCGATCGTGCAGCGTCGAGTTGGTCTTGAACTTCACGGGCGCGAAGAAGCTGGCCTTCACCTCTGCGTCCGCCTGGCGCAGCAGCGCGGGCGTGAGCTGGTCGCCTTCCCAGAATTCATAGGTGAAGCTGCCGATGTTCTGCTGCCAGCTCAGCGTGCCGAAAAGAAAACGGCGGTCCGCCGCGAGGTAGTTGCGGTCGATCTCGCGCTTGCCGGCGTGCGGCGCAAGGCCGGTGTCGCGCACGAAGCGCACGTGCAGCTGGTAGCGCGGCGTGTCGATGTAATAGGTGCGCACCGGCCTGGTCCGGCGGTCGACCGCGAACAGCACGTGGGCCAACTGCATCGGCGTGCCGGGGTCGTAGACGCGGGCCAGGCTGTCGAAGTCGCCCCGGCTGCGCAGCGCGGGCAACGACGCCAGTGCCGCCACGCGCTTTGCGGGCTGCCCGGCCGCGCCCTCGGAAGCGGCCGTGTTGTTCTGCTGCTGATAGTAGGAAGGCTTGCGCGCCAGCTGGGCTTCCGCCGGCAGGATGGCGATGGCCATCGCGCCCAGCGCCAGCGTCGCGAGCCAGCGCGGTTTGCTCTTGTTTCGGTAGCGTGGTTTGTCCGATGTGCCTTGATATTTGTCGTTTTTCATGCAGGGTCCCTCATTACATGCGGTTGCCGAATGTGCGTGCGCTTCACCAAGCAGGGGACCTGCGCTGACAGCGGCAGCGGATTCTCGCGCGTTACATATCCATTGCTTTCATCCGGTCCCGCGAACCAGAGACAAACCATGAAACGCCCCACCATTTCCATCGTTCCTGCCCGGCCGCTGTATCGATGGCTGATCGGCTTGGCACTGCTGTGCATCGCCGCAGCAGCCAGCGCACAGCAAGACCCACCCGGCCGCGTGGCTCGTTTGAACTTGCACGAAGGCGCGGTGAGCTTTGCACCGGCCGGCGAAGACAGCTGGTACGACGCGCAGCCCAACCGCCCCATCACCACCGGCGACCGGCTCTGGACCGACCGCAACGCGCGGGCCGAAGTGCACATTGGTTCGGCCACGCTGCGAATGGACGGCCAGACCCACGTCGAGTTCTCCGAACTCGACGACGACACCATCCGCGTCACCGCAAACCAGGGCAACCTGCAATTGCGCGTGCGAGACGACCTCTCCGGCCAGCGCGTCGAGTTGGACACCGGCAACCTGGCCGTGGTGATCGACGCGCCCGGCGAATACCGCATCGCAGCCGACCCGGCCGCCGACACCACGTGGATTGCCGTGGCCTCGGGCCGTGTGACGCTGCACGGCGAGAACGGCGAATCGCAATCGCTGGGCGCGCGGCAGCAGCTCACCGTGGGCGGCCGCAACCTGGCCGCGGTGGGCGGCGCACCGGCGCAGAACGGCAGCTTCGATGCCTGGGTGGCGGAGCGCAACCGCATCGAGGACCAGTCGATTTCTGCGCGCTACGTGTCGCGCGACGTCGTCGGCTATCAGCAACTCGACATCTACGGCGACTGGCAAAGCGACCCCACCTATGGCGACGTCTGGTTTCCGCGCAACGTCGATGCCGAATGGGCGCCATACCGCGACGGCCAATGGGTGAACATCGCGCCTTGGGGCCTGACCTGGGTCGATGCGGCGCCATGGGGCTTTGCGCCTTTCCACTACGGGCGCTGGGCTCGCGTGGGTCCGCGCTGGGCCTGGGTACCGGGGCGGACGACCACGCGGCCCGTGTATTCGCCCGCACTGGTGGGCTTTGTGGGCGGCGGCGCGAACGCGACGCTGCAGATCGGCGACGGCCGCAGCGGCGTGGGCTGGTTCCCGCTGGCGCCCGGCGAGGCGTGGCGGCCCGCCTATCGCGCGAGCCCGCGCTACATCGACCAGGTGAACCGCATGGCCGCTTACCGGAACCGGCAGGCCGAGCTGCGCAACGAGTTCTACGCCAACCAGCGGATGCCCGGCGCCGTGACCGTGCTGCCGGCCGACCGCTTCGGCCGCGGCCCCTTCGGCCGCCGCGACCTGGTGCGCGTGCCCGACGACCGGTTTGCGCGCGTGCCGGTAGTGCCGGCGCCGGGAGTGCCAGTGCAAGGCTTCGGCAGCGGCTTCGGCCGGCCCGCGGCGGTGCTGCCGCCGCCGACCCCGCCGATGCTGCGCCAGCAGCAGGAACTGCAGTACGAGCAGGCGCGGCAGGCCCGCCAGATGCAGCAGGCGCAGCAGCGCGCGTTGCAGGGCCAACCCTCCCAGCAGCTGCAGCAACGACAGCAAATGGAATGGCAACGCCAGCAGGAGTTGCGCCAGCAACAGCAGCAACAGGAGTGGCCTCAGCGCGGCGACCAGGACCGGCAGTGGCAACACCGGCAGCAGCAACAACCGAACCAGCAGATGCAGCTACAGCAACAGCAGCAGCAACAACAGGCGCAGCGGCAACAGCAGGAGATGCAGCAGCGTGCGGCAGCACAGGCACAGGCACAGGCCCAAGCTCAGCAGCAGTTGCAGCAGCAACAGCGCGCGGCGCAGCAGCAAGCCCTGGCCCAGCAACAGATGCTGCGCCAGCAGCAGGAGATGCTGCGCCAGCAGCAGGAGATGCAGCAGCGCGCCGCGCAGGCGCAGCAGCAGCTCCAGGCACAGCAGGAAGCTCAGCGCCAGGCACAGGAAGCTCAGGTGCGCGCGATGCAGCAGCAACGCGGCTTCACGCAACCGCAAGCCCCACAGCCTCAGGCACAGCCTCAAGCTCCGGCCCAGCCGGGCCAACGCCCCGGCGCCGACGAGCGCCGCCGACTCGTGACCTCTCCCGACCAGCGCTGAACGCCGCGCGCGCGGCGGTGCATGGCCCCGCGCGTGAGCCCCTCCAGCACCGGCGCCTCCTTGGCGGCTACAGTCTCCGCCAAGGAGCGTCTTTTCCATGCCCACTTTCGACTTCGATCTTTTCGTCATCGGCGGCGGCAGCGGCGGCGTTCGCGCCGCGCGCATGGCGGCGCAGCACGGCGCGCGCGTCGGATTGGCCGAGGCGGCCGAACTCGGCGGCACCTGCGTCAACGTGGGCTGCATTCCGAAGAAGCTCTACAGCTACGCAGCCGGGTACGCCGAATCCTTCGAGGAATCTGCCGGCTACGGCTGGAAGCTGCCCGAAGCGCCGCAGTTCGACTGGGCCTATCTCAAGACCCAGCGCGCAAAGGAAATCTCGCGGCTCAACGGCGTGTATGCCTCGCTGCTGATGAATTCAGGCGTCACGCTGGTCACCGGTTGGGCGCAGCTGGTCGACGGCCACACGATCGAGGTCGACGGCAAGCGCCACACGGCCCGCCACCTGCTGGTGGCCACCGGCGGCACGCCCTACGTACCGGAGATGCCGGGACGCGAGCACATCGTCACCTCCGACGCGATGTTCGATCTCGCGCCCTTTCCAAAGCGCCTGCTGGTGGTGGGCGGCGGCTACATCGCCTGCGAATTCGCGTCGATCTTCAATGGCCTGGGCGCCAAGGTGACGCAGCTGCATCGCCGCGCGCATCTGCTCACGGGCTTCGATGACGACGTGCGGCAGTTCGTCGCCAACGAGATGGGCAAGGCCGGCATCGAGGTGCGGCTCAACGTCGAGGTGGCATCCATCGCGCGCGGGTCGCACGGGCTCGTCGTCACGCTGGCGCGCGGGCAGCAGGTCGAAGCCGACACGGTGCTGTTTGCCACCGGCCGGGTGCCCAACACGCAGGGCCTCGGCCTGGAGGCCGCGGGCGTGGCGCTCGACGAGCGCGGCGCGATCGCGGTCGATGCGCACTACCGCAGCTCGGTGCCGTCGATCTACGCGGTGGGCGACGTTTCCACCCGCGTGCAGCTCACGCCCGTCGCGCTGGCCGAGGCAATGGTGGTGGTCGATGCCTTGTTCGGCAAAGGCAAGCGCGCTCTCGACTATGAATACATTCCCACTGCGGTGTTCACGCACCCGAACATCGGCACCTGCGGCTACACCGAGCTGGACGCGCGCGCCCGGTTCGGCGAGGTCGCTGTGTTCTCGACCGAATTCAAGTCGCTGCGCCACACGCTCTCGGGACGCGGCGAACGCACCTTCATGAAGCTGGTGGTGCACAAGGCCACCGACCGCGTGGTCGGCCTGCACATGGTGGGTGCCGATGCGGGCGAGATCGTGCAGGGCTTTGCCGTGGCCATGCGCGCGGGCGCGACCAAGGCGCTGTTCGACAGCACCGTGGGCATACACCCAACGGCGGCTGAAGAATTCGTGACCATGCGCGAACCGATGCCAGGCTAGGTACCGGCCTTCTGCGGCGTGCCTTCAAGCAGCTTCACCAGCACCAACAGCACGCGATTCGCGGGCGTGGGCACGCCCAGCGCCTCGCCGCGGCGCACGACGTAGCCATTGAGGTGTTCGATTTCGCTCGGCTTGCCGCGCGAGAGATCTTGCGCGGTCGATGAGTATTGGGTGGGCATCGTCTCTGCAATGCCGCGCACGGCGGCGTCGGTATCGCCGGGTATCTCTACGCCTTCAGCCTTGGCAACGGCGAGGCATTCGGCCACCACGTCGCCGATGACGTCGGCAACGCCGTGGCCCTTCACCACTTCGCCATAGGGCAGCTGGGTGATGGCCGATAGCGCGTTGTAGGCGCAGTTCAGAACCAGCTTGGCCCAGAGCGAGCCGCGCACGTTGCCGGAGATCTGCGTGGGCACGCCGGCGGCGGCCAACTGCTGCGCCACCTGCTCGCTGCTGCGCGAAGGGGCGATCACCAGCTCCCCGCGGCCGTGGTGCTTCACGTGGCCCGGCCCTGCCATCTCGGTGGCGACGTAGACCACCGCGGCGGCCACTTCGCTGGACGGCAGCATCGATCGCACGCGCTCGTCGTTGTCGACGCCGTTCTGCAGCGTGAGCACCAGCGTACCGGGCGAGAGATGCGGCCCGATCTCTGCCGCGGCCGATTCGGTGTCGGTGGACTTCACGCAGAACAGCACGAGGTCGGCGCCCCGCACCGCATCCGCCTGCGTGCTCGCGCCAAGCTTCACCTGTTCGTCGAAAGTTTTCGTCTCGAGCCGCAACCCATTCGCGCGGACGGCCTCCACGTGCGACGGCCGACCAATCAGCATCACTTCATGGCCCGCGCGCGCCAGCATGGCACCGTAGTAGCAGCCGACAGCGCCGGCGCCCATGACTGCGACCTTCATCTGCTTCACCTTTCGCGGTTGTTGATGGAAAGGCTGCCGAGATTAAACGTTCTGAAGCCGGGCACAATCGCGCGGCCTCAACGTTGTCCAACCCCTTGCCCCAAGGTTTTCTGTCATGAGCGTTTCCGCCCTTCGCCTGCGCGAAAACTTGTCTGCCGCGTTCCAGCGCGGCAAGAAGGGCGGGCAGCGCACCGGTCCACTGGGCGCGCCGGCCATCGAAGGCGCCGATCCGCCGGCGGTCTACGACTACCTGGGCGACATGCAGCTGCGCTTCATGTTCACGGCGCCCGACGGCACGCAGGCGGTTGCCAAGGACGCCGACCTGCAACGCCTCAACCTCACGCCCGAACTCGCGATGACGCAGGTCGCGGTGAACACGCGACGCGCGCGCGGCGCGCCCAAGCATGCGCTGTTCGGCCAGGGCGTCTACCAGTTCACGGGCCGTGGCGACGCGGACACCGACGCCAGCTACCTGCTGGACCGCGGCTTCTGGCGCACCCAGCTGCAGGCTTTTCCGAGGGGCGTGGTGGCGGCGATTCCGCGGCGCGGCAGCCTCTTCTTCGCAGATGCCGGCGACAGCGCCTCAACGGAAGAACTCACGCGCATGGCTTCACGCCTGCACGATGCGGCGGGCGAGCACCGGGTGTCGGGCCTGCTGTACCTCTTCAGCGCGCGCGGCTGGGAAGTTCTTGGCGCCCTGCCCGCCGCAGCGCCTGCGACGGCGTCCGCGGCAGAAAGCCGGGCCAGGCCAGGTGTCCGCCCGCGGGACCCCGAAGCCGCCCAAGCGCACGACGACGAGGAGCTGCCGCTCTCGCTCGTCGCCGGCGGGCAGAAGTTGGTCATCTACTGCCTCATCGCGAACTTCGTGCTGTCGGCTGCCGCGCGGGGAGGGTCGATTCCGCCGCTGGTTGCCTCGGCGCTGTACATCGCCACGGCCGCGGTGAGCTTGTTCGGCATCGTGCGCATCTGCTCCGGGCTGGGCCATGGCACCACGGTCAAGGTCCTGTTCATGGTGCTGGCCTTCGTGCCGCTGGTGAACCTGATTGCGCTGCTCTACCTGAGCAGCAAGACCACCCGCCTTCTGCGCGGCGCCGGCTGGCGCGTGGGCCTGCTGGGGGCCAAGGCATCGTGAAGAAAATCAAGAAAACTGGAGCCCGCCGATGAGCGGCCACAGCATGTTCGCCATCCCCGTCGGCCAGCAGGCCAGCCTGTGGCTGAGCTACGCCGTCGTGCTGATGCTGTTGCCGGTGTGCGCGGTGATTGCCGGCGTGGTCGTGGGCGTCTCGAACCGCGGCCAGTCGCCCGAAGACGGCAGCCTGGTGCGGCAGTTCCTTTTGTTCCTGACCATCTTTGCGGCCGCGACCTGGGGCATCAGCCGGCTGCCCTCGGTCCAGTCGCGCATCAATCCCGAGGTCAAGCTACAGGAGCAGCTGCACGAGAACATCGCGTACCGGGCCATTGAAAAATATTCGCCGAGCGACTTGGTCACGGTGCAGGCGGCGCTCGGCAAGGAGGCCGCCGGCGGGGCAAGCGTCGCCGACGCCTTCGTGCGCATCCGGCCGGTGTTCGCAGCGCTGACCCGCGAGCGCCTGGGTTTTGCCGACCAGGCCACGGCCGTGATGTGGACCCACGTTATGCGCGACGTGCTGCAGCAGATGAAGGCGTCCGATCCACAGAACTGCGTCCGCACGCTGCATCCCGTGCCGGGAACGCTGCATCCGCTTTCTGGGCCGGTGCTGAGCGAAGAGAGCAGTGCCGCCTTCCTGAAGGCGGTCGCGGATGTCTACGCTTCGGCCTCGGAAGGCATGCGCCACGACACCGTCCGCAAGGACCCGCACGTCGAACTGCAGGCGCTGCAGATGGAATACCGGCGGGTGATGGATCAGATGCAGGGCGAGTTCGGCGAGGACGCCGTCCGCACCAAGGACCCGGCGTGGCGCGAAGCGCATCCGGCCCTCTATTGCGACATGGTGCTGCGCAAGACGCAGCTCATCCTGCAGCGCGAGCCGGCCATCGCGGGGTCCTTGCTGCGCGCCTATTGGCGCGGCGATACGAACTGATAAGGCCGCGTCGGCATTGCACAATGCCGACATGCCTTACATGCCCACCTTCGTCGCTCCCGCCCGCTTCACGGACGCCGCCGCCGCTCTCGAACAGGTCAGGTCCATCTACCAAGCCGGCCTGGCGCACCTGCGCGAGTCGATGCTGCGTTTTGTCGCCGGCGAGGCGCTGCCGGGTCGGGTGCGGGCCTGCTACCCCTTCGTGCGGGTGCACACACACACCGTGTCGCGCCACACGCCGCCGGCCAACGCGGGCCTGAGCTACGGCTTTGTGGCGGGCCCGGGCCGCTACGAAACCACGCTCACGCGCCCCGATCTTTTCTCGCACTACTACCTCGACCAGTTCCGCCTTCTGCTCGAAAACCACCAGGTCGACATCGAGGTCGGCACCAGCACCCAGCCGATTCCCATTCACTTCTCCTTTGCCGAGAACGACCACATCGAAGGCACGATGAGCGAGGAGCGGCGCGCGCTGATGCGCGACGTGTTCGACCTGCCCGATTTGGGGGTGATGGACGACGGCATTGCCAACGGCACCTACGAGGCGCAGGCGGGCGAGGCGCAGCCGCTGTCGCTCTTCACGGCCGCGCGCGTGGACTATTCCCTGCACCGCCTGCGCCACTACACCGGCACGGCGCCCGAGTGGTTCCAGAACTTCGTTCTGTTCACCAACTACCAGTTCTACATCGACGAGTTCGTGCGCCTGGGCCACGAGGCCATGGCCGACGAGAACAGCGAATACGTCGCCTTCATCGAGCCCGGCAACGTGATTACTCGCCGGCGCGGGTTGCCCGCGGGCGCAAGCACCAACTACGGATCGCTGCTCGACGGCAGTCAGGGCACGGCGCCGCCGCGCCTGCCGCAGATGCCGGCCTACCACCTGGTGCGCGAGGACTGCAGCGGCATCAGCATGGTGAACATCGGCGTCGGCCCGGCCAATGCCAAGACCATCACCGACCACATCGCCGTGCTGCGACCGCACGCCTGGATGATGCTGGGCCACTGCGCGGGCCTGCGCAACGCGCAGCAGCTGGGCGACTATGTGCTGGCCCACGCCTATGTGCGCGAAGACCACGTGCTGGACGAGGAGCTGCCGCTGTGGGTGCCGATTCCGGCGCTTTCGGAGATCCAGTTGGCGCTGGAAAAAGCGGTGGCCGACGTCACGCGCTACACGGGCCCCGACCTGAAGAAGATCATGCGCACGGGCACGGTGGCGAGCACCGACAACCGCAACTGGGAGCTTTTGCCCGGCAACCAGCCGCAGCGCCGCTTCAGCCAAAGCCGCGCGGTGGCGCTGGACATGGAAAGCGCCACCATCGCGGCCAACGGCTTCCGCTTCCGGGTGCCCTACGGCACGCTCCTGTGCGTGAGCGACAAGCCGCTGCACGGCGAGATCAAGCTGCCGGGCATGGCCAACCATTTCTACCGCGAACGCGTGGAGCAGCACCTGCGCATCGGCATGCGGGCGATCGACATCCTTCGCGAACAGGGCTCGACCCGGCTCCATAGCCGCAAGCTGCGCAGCTTCGCGGAGGTCGCTTTTCAGTAATAGTTGGCACTTCCTAGGGTTTACACCTACTCCGTCGCATGCACGGACGACGCATTTAGCGGAGATCATTCAGTTACTGTTCTCTACAACTGGAAACAAAATGCCTCGTCCGTCGGCCACGAGCCTTTCCCGCCGCAACTTCAACGCATGGATGGCGGGCGCTGCCGCCGTTGCTGGCGCGGGGCATGCGGCCCTGTGGCCCCGCTCGGCCGGCGCGGCCGAGCCGCAGCTGGTCTCCAAGCTGCGCATCGTCATCCCCGCCAACGAAGGCGGCGGCTGGGACCAGACCGGCCGCGCACTCGGCGCGGCGCTGCTGGCTTCGGGCGCGGCGGGCGAGGTGATTTATGAAAACATCGGCGGCAAGGGCGGCACCATCGGCCTGGCCAAGTACGTCGAAAAATACGATGCCGACCCCGATACGCTGCTGATGAGCGGCATGGTCATGGTCGGCGCAGTGGCGCTGCAGAAGCCGGCCGTCACCATGGCCCAGGTCGCACCCGTCGCACGCCTCACCAGCGACTACGAGGTGGTGGCGGTGAAAGCCGACTCCCCCATCAAGACGCCGAAGGACCTGATCGCCCAGTTGCGCGCCGATGCGGCCAAGACCGTCATCGCCGGCGGCTCGGCGGGCGGCGTGGACCACATGTATGCCGGCATGCTGGCCCGCGTGGCCGGCAACGCCGCGAACCTGGTCTACCAGCCCTACCCTGGCGGCGCCCAGGTGGTGGAGGCGCTCACCACCGGCAAGGCGGTGGCGGGCATCTCGGGATTCAGCGAATTCAGCGAGAGCCTCGCCAGCGGCAAGCTGCGCGCCATCGGCGTGTCATCGAAGCGGCCGTTCCTTGGCATCCCGTCGGTGCGGGAGCAAGGCGTGGACGCCGACCTCGCCAATTGGCGCGGCGTGCTCACCGGCAAGAAGGTGCCGGCGGAACGCAAGGCCGTGCTGCTCGAAGCCGTGCACCGCGCCACCACCGCCGACGTTTGGCAAAAGACCATCAAGCGCAACAACTGGGATGCTTACTGGATGGCTGGCAAGGATTTCGAGAGCTTCCTCGAGCTGGACTTGGCCATGGCCGGACCGATGATCTATCTGCTCAAGCTAAAGGCTTGACAACGCCTTTCAGGCGAAGAGCTCCGGCATTTCGCGCTGCGCCTTGGGCGTGAGCGTCAGTTCGCGCCCATCGAGCGCCTGCCGCACCCAGCCGCGGCGCAGCGACAGCTGGAGCCAGGCCGCACCGAGTGCGCCGCCCAGATGCGGACGGCGCTCGCTCCAGTCGAGGCAGGCGCAGGCAAAGCGCCTGCGCGAACGCCGCACTGCGTCCACTTCCACACCCAGACTCTCGAGCGCGATCGCGCCTTCGGGCGTGAGCTCGTACGAACCGCTCTCCAGGCCGCTGAGCCACCCCTGCGCATGCAGGCGGTCATGCAGCGCGACGCCGGCAGTTCCGGCCATGTGGTCGTAGCAAGTGCGCGCGGTGCGCAGGCGGCTTGGGGTGCTCGGCTTGAACTCGGCAGCGCGCGGTGCGCCGGCCACCACCATGAGGCTCTCGAGCGCGGCGGCGACGTTGTCGCCGGCCAGGCGGAAATAGCGGTGCTTGCCTTGCACCAGCAGTTCGACCAGCCGCTCTTCCTTCAGGCGCGCAAGGTGCGCGCTGGCGGTGGACGGGGCCACCTCGGCGACGGCGGCAAGCTCGGTGGCTGTGCGCGCGTGGCCATCCATCAGGCAGCTCAGCATGCGGGCGCGCGCGGGCTCGGCAATGGCGCCGGCCAGGCGGGCCAAGTGGAAATCGGCGTTCGATGGAGAGGATGGGGAGGACGTGTCCATGCGCCGATCGTAAGTCGCCGGCGCAATCCACACTTCGTCCACGGGCGAAGTGTGGCGGCGGCTTCGATTGCACACTGCGGGCCATGAATCCAAGCCAATCTTTCTCTGCCGATTCGCCCGCCGACCCGGTCGCGGCTGCCACCCATGCTGATCCTTATCCCTACTATGCAGAACTGCGCGCGGACCCGCCGCTCGTGTGGAACGAGACGCTTCGCGTGTGGGTCGCGAGCCGCGCCGACGTCATCGAATCGCTGCTGCTCGCGCACGTCGCGCTGCGCGTGCGGCCGGCCGCCGAACCGGTGCCGCGCGCCATCCTGGGCAGCCCGGCCGGTGAGGTGTTCGGCCATCTGGTGCGCATGAACGATGGCACGGCGCACCAGGCGCACCGGCCCGCCCTGCAACGCGCATTGGCCGGGCTGGATCTCGATACCGTTCATTCGGCGGCCTTGCAGGTTGCGCGCTGCGTGACCGCGCCATCCATGTCCGATGCGCTGTTCTCCATGCCGATTCGGGCGGTCGCTCATCTGCTCGGCTTCGCCGACGAAGCGCTGCCGCAGATCGACCGCTGGATGCGCGATTTCGTCGCTTGCCTGTCGCCGCTTTCCAGCGCAGACCAGTTGCAAGCCGCCAGCGTCGCAGCAAACGAACTCATGGCGCGCTTCGATACCTTGGCCGCGGGCACGCAGCCACGACACGGAAGCTTGCTCGCAGCGGTGCTGGCCGAAAGCGATGCCAGTGCACCTCTCACGCGTTCGCTGCTCGCCAATCTCGTCGGCCTGCTCTCGCAAACCTGCGATGCGACGGCAGGCTTGCTGGGCAACAGCCTCATCGCTGTGATGCGCGAGCCTTCGCTGCGTGAGGCCGCGCGAACGCGCGTCGGACTACAGGCCGTCGTCGAGGAGACCGCGCGCCATGACCCATCGGTGCAGAACACGCGCCGCTTCTGCGTTGAACCCATCAGCATCGCAGGCACGACATTGGCGGCGGGGGATGCGGTGCTGCTCGTGCTGGCGGCTGCGAACCGTGATCCGGCCTTCAACCCCGACCCCGACCGCTTCACGCTCGTGCGTGCACGGCGCCGCATGCTGGGCTTCGGCCACGGCGTGCACGCCTGTCCGGGGCAAGCGCTGGCCTGCACGCTCGCAGCCGCGGGACTCGAGGCTTTGCTGAGTCGCGCGCCCGATTTCGATGCGATGCGCGAACGCGGCTGGAGCTACCGCCCTTCAGCCAACGCGCGCATTCCCGTCTTTCACTGACGCGCCCAGCGCCCCGTGCCAGCCAGGTGCGGCGACAGCTCGGCATCGCCCCAGCGCAGCGGCAGCGCGGCAGGCCGGCGCAATGCATGGTCGACATGCAGCCGCAGCAGCCGCTCTGCCCCTTCGAACTGGGCGAGCTCGGGCCCGTCCAGCACGATTTCGGCCGTGGCTGCCACGTGCAGGAGTTCGCCGCTGTCGAAGTCGATGAACAGCAGGCCTGCGCGCGGATGGGCCACCAAGTTGCCCAGTGTGTTGAAGAAACAGTTGCCATTGAAATCGGGCACGGTCAGCACGCCGTTTTCATCGACGCGAACGAAGCCCGGCAGGCCGCCGCGATGCGACACGTCGACGCCGTGCGACCTTGCATCTGCATCGTCGCCGGCGGCCGCTTCTTCCGGGTACGCCGTGGCAATGAACAGCGTGTCCGCGCTGCCGATGAGCCGCTCGGCAGCCAGGTCGAGCCTGTCGAGGCGCTGCACCGGCGCGCCATTGTTGTTGCGCGCAGCCGCGAACACGGGCTCGCGCGCCTGGATGTAGCGCGGGCAGTTGCCGAAGCTCTGCTGCACCTCGACCATGAAGCCCGCGCCATCCAGCGACTCGACCGTGCCGTTCATGCGGTTGCGCCGCCTAGTATGCGGCTCGATGCCCAGGAGGCCCAGCGAAGCGCCCTGCGCAAGCTGGCCGGTCAGCGGATCGCCGGCCGCCGGTAGCGCATCGATGCGCAGGTGCGTGGCGTCGGGCGAATGTACGAACCCCGCAGGTGCCGCGAGCACGCTGGCCCAGGGCTGCAGGCTGGCATCGAGGCTGCCGACCACGACAAACGGCAGTTGGGCGAAGAACTCGCGGTGCTGATTGGGCATGTAGTCGCGGATTACGCGCGGCCCCATGGCTTCCATGCGCTCGCGCCAACCGGTCTGGGCTTGCAGCGCGCGCTCGCCGGAGTGGAAGGGTGCGGCGATCATGATGCCGCCGCTGCGAGGCCGACCGGCGTGCGCACCATCGGCACGAAACCGGGCAAGGCTTCCACCCGCGCGAGCCAGGCGCGCAGATGCGGATAGGGCTCGAGCGACACGCTGCCTTCGGGCGCATGCGCAACGTAGGCGTAGTTCGCAATGTCGGCCAGCGTGGCGGACGCGCCGGCCAGGAAGGGCTGCTGCGCCAGGTGGATTTCCATGACCGCGAGCAGCGCATGCGAGCGCGTCGCAGCTTCGCCGGAGTCGGTGCGTCCGAACAGCGCTATGACACGCGCCGCCGCGGGACCATAAGCGAGCGGCCCGGCCGCCACCGAGAACCAGCGCTGCACGCGTGCCGCGCCCACCGGGTCGCGCGGCATCCAGCGGGCCGGGTCGGCTGCATAGCGCTCGTTGAGGTAGACCAGGATCGCGTTGGAGTCTGCCAGCGTGACCTCACCGTCCTCGATCACCGGCACCTGGCCAAAGGGGTTGCGCGCCAGGAACTCGGGCGTACGGTTCGCGCGCTGCTTGAGGTCGAGCTCGATGCTCTCGAAGGACAGGCCCAGCATCGAGAGAAACAAGCGCACCCGGTGCACGTGGCCCGAGATGGCGCTGCCGTAGAGCTTGATCGGTTGGGCGGGAAGGCTGGCGACGGCGTTCATGGAGAAGTCCTTTTTTGCAATGGTTTGATGGCGTGTCCCGATTCTTCTCTCTTGCATCAAATGAATGAATAGCCATTCTTGAATTTGACTGCTGCTTTTTCCGGTTTAATCGGGCCATGGACCGCTTCAAAGCCATGCAGACCTTCGTGCAAATTGCCGAGCAGGGCAGCCTGACCCGCGCCGCCGAATCGATGGGCAGTTCGCTTCCCGCGGTGGTGCGCTCTCTTGCCGCACTCGAGGCGCACCTGGGCGTGCGACTCTTTCATCGCACCACGCGCCGCCTCTCGCTGACCGAGGAAGGCCGCCACTATCTGCCCAGCGCGCGCGAAGTGCTGCTCGCGGCCGATGCCGCCGACCTTGCGCTCAAAGCCGACGCGCGCGAGCCCGCGGGCCAGCTCACCATCACCGCGCCGGTGCTGTTCGGCCACATGTACGTGGCGCCGGCCATCACGCGCTTCATGAAGCGCTACGACAAGGTGCGCTGCAGCGTGCTGCTGTACGACCGCACGGTGAACCTGCTCGAGGAAAACATCGACATCGGCATCCGCATCAGCCCGCTGCAGGATTCATCGCTCGTGGCCCAGACGCTCGGCACCATCCGGCGCGTGGTGGCGGCGAGCCCCGACTTTCTTGCGCACCACGGCACGCCGCGGCATCCGCGCGACCTGGCCGGCGCTCCTTGCGTGCGCGGCCGCATCGACGCGCCGCCGCAGTGGCAGTTTCACGAGGGCGGAAAGACCGTGAGCGTGACGCCGAGCAACCGGCTCGAGTTCAACCACCTCGCACCCGCCGTGGAGGCGTGTGCCGCGGGCATGGGTTTCGGCACCTTTTTCTCATACCAGGTGCTGCCGTACGTGGCGCAAGGCCGCTTGAAGCTGGTGCTCGAAGACTACGAACCGCCGCCCCGGCCCGTGAGCGTGATCTACCCGAACGCGCGGCTGCTACCGGCGCGCACGCGGGCTTTCATCGACTGGATGAAGAGCGAATTCAGCGGCATGCGGATGTAGGACATCGCCGATGTTTGCTGCGAATCTACGCGGGCTGTCCATCGGTTGAAGCGATGGCGGCAGGCTTCGCGCGCCTGAGCCAGAATGGCCGCGTGCTGTCCCCTTCTTCCTCTTCCACCTCACTCTTCCACGCCAGCCATCTTCTGAAGCGCTACGGCGGCACCACCGTCGTGGACGACCTGTCGTTCGAGATCGCGCCCGGAGAATGCCTTGGCGTGATCGGACCGAACGGTGCGGGCAAGACCACCACGATCCGCATGTGCCTGGGCCTCACGACGCCGGACGGCGGCGAGATCTCGGCGCTGGGCCTACAGATGCCCCGCGACGCGCTCGCCATCAAGGCGCAGCTTGGTGTGGTCTCACAGTTCGACACGCTGGACCCCGACTTCAGCTGCGCCGAGAACCTCGTGGTGTACGGCCGCTACTTCGGTTTCAGCAAGGCGCAGGTGCAATTGCGCGTGCCGCAACTGCTCGAGTTTGCCGCGCTCTCGCACAAGGCGGACGCGAAGCCGGGCGAGCTGTCGGGCGGCATGCGGCGGCGCCTGTCACTGGCGCGGGCGCTGGTGAACGACCCCAAGCTGCTGCTGCTCGACGAGCCGACCACCGGGCTCGATCCGCAGGCGCGCCACCTGATGTGGGAACGGCTGCAGGTGCTGCTGCAGCAGGGCAAATCGATCCTCCTGACCACGCACTTCATGGACGAGGCCGAGCGCCTGTGCTCGCGCCTGCTGGTGCTCGACCACGGCCGGAAGATTGCCGAGGGACGGCCTCGCGACCTGATCGCCGAACACCTCGAGCCCGACGTGGTCGAGGTGTATGGCAACGGAGCGCTCTCGCTGGCCGAGTCGCCCGAGCTCAAGGCCATGGCGGCGCGCGTGGAAGTGAGCGGCGAGACGGTGTTCTTCTACACGCAGGACGCGCGCCGCCTGCTCGATGCGCTGGCGCGGCACGGCCGGCTGCGCACCTTCCATCGGCCGGCGAACCTCGAAGATCTTTTTCTCAAGCTCACGGGCCGGCAGATTCGCCAGGAGGGCTGATCGATGAACATGACAACGACGACAACCCCAACTACCGCCCCCGGCGCCACGCCGCCATCGCCATCGGTATGGCGCGCGCCCGAACTCTCGCTGCGCTGGTGGCCGGTTTTCCTGCGCAACCTGCTGGTGTGGAAAAAGCTCGCGATCCCGAGCCTCATCGGCAACATTGCAGAGCCGCTGATCTGGCTCGTGGCCTTCGGCTACGGCATGGGCGCGCTTGTTGGCGAAGTGTCGGTCGACGGGACCCGGGTGCCCTACATCCTGTTTCTGGCCAGCGGCTCGATCTGCATGAGCGCGATGAACGCCGCGAGCTTCGAGGCGCTGTACTCGGCCTTCTCGCGCATGCACGTGCAGAAGACCTGGGACGGCATCATGAACGCGCCTGTCGGGCTCGACGACATCGTGCTGGCGGAGATGCTGTGGGCGGCATTCAAGTCGATCTTCACCGTCACCGCGATCCTGTTCGTGATGCTCGGACTGGGGATCAGCCACAGCCCGAAGCTGGTGGTGGCATGGATGGTGTTGATCGGCGCCGGCATCACCTTCTCGTCCATTGCGCTGATCTTCAATGCGCTGGCGAAGGGGTATGACTTCTTCACGTACTACTTCACGCTGTTCATGACGCCGATGATGTTCTTGAGCGGCGTGTTCTTTCCGCTGGAGCAGTTGCCTTCTGCTGTTCGGGCTGTGGCGGCTTGGTTGCCCTTGACTACTGCGGTGGCGCTGGTGAGGCCGTTGTTCATGGATCAGTGGCCTGTGGGGTGGTGGCGGCATGCGGTGGTGTTGGCGGTTTATGCGGTTGTGGCTTTTTGGATTGCTTTGGCATTGACTCGGAAGAGGTTTCGGGGGTGAGGTTGTTTTGAGTTCCGAGGCCGGGACTCGCCCCGGCGGGCGACCTACTTTTCTTTGCTTCGCCAAAGAAACGTAGGCAAAAGAAAGGCGACCCCACTGTCTGCGA
>NZ_JAUSRN010000011.1 GCF_030811855.1 Variovorax paradoxus
CAGCATCGCCTCGCGCGCATCGGCCACGTAGATCACCGAGGGCATCACCATGAACCCGGCCACTCCCAGCTTGTTGGCGCCATCCACATAGCGCAGCGCCTCGCGGGTGCTGGTTTCCGACACATTGGCCAGCACCGGGATGCGGCCGTCGGCCGCTTCCAGCGCGATCCGGGCCACTTGGAGCTTCTCTTCGAGCGAAAGCGTGCTGGCCTCGCCCAGCGAGCCGCAGGTCACCAGGCCGTGGATGCCGTTGCGGATCTGGAAGTCGATGTGGCGCGCGGTGCCTTCGGCATCGATGCTTTCATCGGCGTGGAACTTGGTGGTGATGGCGGGGAAGATGCCTTGCCAGCGGGGGTTGGTCACGTGATGGGCTCCTGGGTTGCGCGACGGAAAGCGGCCGCGGTTTAAATATATTAATAATATATCTTCAGGATATGCGTGGGGCAAGCGCTCTTTCGAGTCGGGTTCTTCTGTGATATCTGGGAAAGGGCGGGAATCCGCTCGGTGCGGCGCTGCTACTTGTGCGCGCCCGCTGGGCGCTCTGCTTTGTTCACGCTCATGCGTTCAGGGTGCGCTCCCGCCGACGGGGTACCTTTCTCCGCGAATGTCCTCCGGCCTGCGGCCTCCCCCTTTATTTCGCTGCGCAAGGCACCCCATCGACGGGATCGTTGTTCAGAGCACTGGTTGATCGGCCAGCACGACAGCCGCGCCCGGTGTGCACAGGGCGCCGGGTGCTCCCCGCAGCGAAATAAAGGAGGAGCCGAAGGCGGGGGACATTCGCGGAGGGGAGTACCCGGTGGCCTTTGCACGCGCCCTGAACAGCAGCGATCAGTCGATCTTCGCCCCAGAAGCCTTCACCACCGCCCCCATCGCATCCCAGTCCGTGCGCAGCAGCTTCTGGAACTCTTCGGCGCTCTGCGTGCGTGGCTCCACACCCAGGCGCTTGAACCGTTCCTGGATCGCCGGATCGGCCAGCACCTTGTTGGTGGCCGCGTTGAGTCGCTCGACCTCGGCCTTGGGCGTGCCGGCGGGTGCGAGCAGGCCAATCCATGAATCGAAGGCGTAGCCCGGCAGGCCGCTTTCGGCCACGGTCGGCAAAGTCGGCAGGAAGGGGCTGCGCGCCTGGCCGGTGGACGCGAGCAGCTTCAAGCGCGGATCAGCCTGGAAACCCATCACGCCGATGCTCGAGGAAATGACCGCCTGCACTCGGCCCGCGAGCACTTCATTGACCGCCTCGCCGGTCGACTTGGTCGGGATGTGCGTCATCTGCAGCCCGGCTTTCGCGAGGAACGACGCCATCGCCAGGTGCGTGGCGCTGCCGTTCCCGGCCGAGGCGTAGTTGTACTTGCCCGGGTTGGCCTTCACCTCCTTGATGAAGTCGGCCGTATTCGACACGTTGAGCCCGCTCGACACAGCCAGCACATAGCCCGCGTTGCCGATGTTGGCCACGCCCACGAAATCCTTCAGTGGGTCGTACGACAGCTTGCTGTACAGAAAGCCCGCGATGTGGTGGCTCGCGGCCGCGAGCACCAGCGTGTTGCCGTCCGGCGGCGCCTTGGCGACCACGGCCGCGCCCACCGTGCCGCCCGCGCCCGCGCGGTTCTCGACGATGGCGCTGGCGTTCAAGGCCGCGCCCAGTTCGGCGTTGAAGGCGCGCGCCACCGTGTCTTGCACCGCACCCGTGCCAAAGGGCACGACGATGTGGATCACACGCTGCTGCTGCGCGTGCACGGGCGCGATGGCACCAAGTGCCGTGGCGGCGGCAAGGACGGCCAGCGAACGTCGGGTGAACAGGGTGGGAGTCATCGGGGTGGCCACTTTCATCGTCATCAACAGAAAAAAAACTCAGCCGCCCGAAGGCAGCCAGCGCTGCACCAGCTTCACGAAGTAGCTGGCACCGATCGGAATGATCTCGTCGTTGAAGTCGAACGAGGTGTTGTGGATGATGCAAGGGCCGGGCCCGTGGCCACCCAGCCGATGGTCGCCGTCGCCATTGCCGAGGAAGGCATAGCAGCCGGGCCGCGCCAGCAGCATGTGGGCGAAGTCTTCGGCGCCCATCACGGCAGGGAAGTTGTCGGTGACCATGTCGTCGCCCACCACCTCGCGCATCACGCCCGCGGCAAAGCGCGCCTCGGCCACGTGGTTGACCACCGGCGGCGAGGAGCGATTGAAGAACACGTCGGCCGTGCAGCCGTGCGCCGCGGCCACGCCGGCGGCCACTTCGCGCAGCCGGGCCTCGATCTTGTCGATGGCTTCGATGGAGAAGGTGCGGATGGTTCCGCCGACCGTGGCCACGTCGGGAATCACGTTGGGCGCATCGGAGCCCTGCAGCTGCGTGACCGCGAGCAGCGCGCGCTCCGTGCTCGGGATGGTGCGCGGCACGATAGTCTGCAACTGCTGCGCGAGCGTGACCACGGCAGCCACCGGGTCGATGCCGGTGTGCGGCATCGAGGCATGTGTGCCGCGTCCGTGCACGGTGATCTTGTAGGTGTTGCTCGACGCCATCAAAGCGCCTTCGTTGAGCGCGAAGCGGCCCACGTCGCCGACCGGGAAGTTGTGCAGCGCAAAGACCGCGTCGCAAGGAAAGCGATCGAACAGCCCGTCCTGGATCATCTTCTTTGCGCCGGCCTTGCCCATCTCCTCGGCGGGTTGGAAGATGAAATGCACGGTGCCGTCGAAATCATCCGGCCCCTGCTGAGACAGATGCCATGCGGCGGCCAGCAGCATGGTGGTGTGGCCGTCGTGGCCGCAGGCATGCATGCGGCCCGCGTGCGTGGACTTGTGGGCAAACTCGTTGGCCTCGTGCAGCGGCAGCGCGTCCATGTCGGCGCGCAGTCCGATGGTGCGCGTGCCGGTGCCCTTGCGCAGCACGCCGACGAGGCCGGTGCCGGCAATGCCGCGGTGCACCTCGATGCCCCATTCGGCGAGCAGGCCCGCCACCTTTTCGGAAGTGCGGTGCTCTTCGAAACCGAGTTCCGGATGGGCGTGGATGTCGCGCCGGATATCGACGAAGCGGGAGGCGTTGTTGGCGAAAGAGTCGACGATGTTCATGAGAGTGGGAACTGCAGCGGAGTCGTTCGAAGCGAACGATTCTGGCGCAGCCGCCCACCGCGTGCACGCTGGTTTGCGCCGGGTGGGCGCAAAAGCGAAACCAGCCTCAGCCGAGCCGCCCCTCCTCACGCAGCCGCGCCCCGATGCGCCGGATCTCGGCCTCGCCCTGTTCGAGCGCCGCCTGGCTGGTGTGCACCGAGTAGCGGCCCATCACCAGCTCGTGCGGGTGCTTCACGGCGGAGCCCAGCACGAAGGCCGTGTCGCCGCGCGCCACGAAGTCGATGGCCGTGCCCGATTCTTCGAACACCGCCAGTTCGCCGGCGGCGATCGGCTCGCCGCCGCTGTCGCCCGCATCGAGCCGGCCGGCGTTGACGGCGACCCATCCCACCGTGTGGCCGGCGGGCGGCGTGTAGCGCCAGTGCTCGCCGTCCCTCAGTTGCACGGCCAGGTAGTTCATGGGCGCGGGCGCCGGAATGGGGCTTTGCGCCGCGCCGTAGCGGCCGAGCAGCACGCGCGCCGGGCCTTCGCTCGGCACCTGCGAGGGGGCCAGGTAGATGCTTTGGGCCGGCGCGTTTTCTTCCGCGGCCGGCAGGGCCACCCAGAGCTGGAAGCCCTGCACGCGCTTCGTGTCCGGCGCGGGCGCACCGTCGTGCCACACGCCGTTGCCGGCGCGCATCCACTCGACGCCGCCGGCCGGCAGCACGCCTTGTTCGCCGGTCGTGTCTTCATACACCGTGTCGCCTTCGATCAGCCATGTCAGCGTGGCGATGCCCGAGTGCGGGTGAATGCCGAACCCATTGCGGCTGCCGGTGGTGTCGAAGCCGAACAGGTCGAGGAACACGAAGGGCTTCAGAAATTCGCCCAGGTCGCCCGGGCTCATGAGCCGGATGATCGGCCCGTGCTGCGAGCCGCGCGTGCGGTAGACGATGGGGCGGGCTTCGGTGATGGGGGTCGTGGCAACGGCGGTGGTCATGGGATGCTCCTGAATCGATGGAAGAAGAACAAGAGGAAGAAGAGATCAGGCCGCTCTGGCCGCCAGCCGCGTCACGGGTCGCAGGCGCCAGGTCACGAAGGCCGAAAGCAGCGCGAGCACGATGGCCGGAGCGGGGCTGCCGCCGATCAGCACCACGTGCGTGGCCACGGCAAAGCCCATGGTCACGGTCAGCAACAGGCCGCCGAGGAAACCGGTCGTCGGCACCAACAGCAGCACCGCACCGCCGACCTCGACCACGCCCGTCACATAGCGGAACCACTGGCCAAAGCCGATGGCCTCGAACACCTGGACCATCTGCGGCACGCCGGACAGCTTGGCGATGCCCGCCGCACCGAAAGCCAGCGCCAGAAGAATCCGAAGGCCCCAGACGATGCGGCGCTGGGTGGGAGATGAAAAAGTTGAAGAAGTCATGGGTCCAAGGTTAGGACCGCACCCATTGATCGACTAGACGGCAGAATCGGATTGCACTCGTCCATAGAAAGAAGGAATTGCCGCCATGCTGGACCTCAACGACATCGCCGTGTTTGTGCAGGTGGTGCGCCACGGCAGCTTTGCCGAGGCGGCGCGGCGGCTCGGCCTGCCGCCCAACACCGTGAGCCGGCGCGTCCAACAGTTGGAAGCGCAACTGGGCACGCGGCTGATGCAGCGCTCCACCCGCAAGCTCACGCTCACCAGCGCGGGCGAGGCTTTTCATGAGCGCTGCGCGGGCGCGGTCGACGGGCTGATCGAGGCCGGGCAGGAACTGATCACCGGCAGCCGCGAACCCAGCGGCCTGGTGCGCGTCGCAGCCACCGCCGACTTCTTCGATTTCTTCCCGATGGAATGGGTCGCCGACTTCCTGGCCGCGCATCCGCTGGTGCGTGTGGATTTCGTGCTCAGCGACGCCAAGGCCGACCTGATCGCCGAGCAAATCGACATCGCCTTCCGCGGCGGCGCACTGCCCGACTCAGGCTATGTCGGCCGCAAGCTCATGAGCGCGCGGACCGACGGCATGGTGGCGAGCCCCGCGTACATTGCCGCGCGCGGTACGCCCGCCACCTTGCAAGACCTGGCGAACCACGACTGCATCACCTCGCCCCATCCCAGCGGCCGCACCGTCTGGCGCCTCGCCGGGCCCGGCGGCGAGGAAGAAGAAGTACAGGTGACGGGCCGCTTCACCGGCAACACTGCGCAGGCGCTGCGCAAGGCCGCACTCGCCGGCCTGGGCGTCGCGCTGCTGCCGCCCACCATGGCCCGGCTCGACCTCGAAGCCGGCCGGCTCGTGCGCGTGCTGCCACAGTACCAACGCACGGGGCAGGGGCTGAGCGTGCTGTACCCGAGCCGCAAGCACCTGCCGCTGGCGGTGTCGGCGTTCATCGGGATGGTGATGGAGAAGCTGAGTGGGGTGGAGGGGCTGCCGGAGATGTTGCGGGTGACGAAGGCCTAGCCCCGCCGGCCGGGCGATTTGCACAGAAAATGCCCCTCATGAAAATCGAAAAAGACACTGTCGTCACCCTCAAGTACAAGGTCGCCGACGCCCAGGGCAAGCTGATCGAAGCCAGCCCAGAGCCGATGGCCTATCTGCATGGCGGGTACGAGAACACGCTGCCCAAGATCGAGGAAGCGCTCGATGGCAAGGAAACGGGTTACCAGACCACGCTGCATCTGGCACCTGAAGACGCCTTCGGCCTGCGCGACGAGTCGCTGGTGCGCAGCATTCCCAAGGCCGACTTTCCGCCGGGCGTGAAGGTCGGCGGGCAGTTGGAAGGGCGGCTCGACGATGGGCGCGAGCATCTCTTTACCGTGATGAAGATCAAGGGCCCTGTCGTTTTGCTCGACGGCAATCATCCCTGGGCCGGCAAGGCGTTGCGCTTCAGCCTCCAGGTAACGGACGTGCGCGCGGCGCTTCCGGTGGAGATCGAGCATCGGCATGTGCATGGGGCGCACGGTCACCATCACTGATCCGTAGTCGGATCATGGATTTCCCGAACGCCTCCAACATCTCCAGTGTTTTCGGCGTCGTGGCGCCGTTGTTGATCGGGGCGGCTTTTCTCTGGGTTGTGTGGCGGACTGAGTCGCGCCATGTGCTCTTTAGCCGCTTGTGGCGGTTGGTCCATGGGAACCAGGAAATTGCCGACCCGCAGGTGCGCGCATTCGTTGATGAGCAGACCAGTCTGATTTCATTTCGCATGTTTGCTGGCGTGCCCGTCGCCAGTTTGAAAGAGGCGCATCAACTCATTGAATGGACGAAGCTGAACGGAGTGCAAATGCGCACGTTAAGCATATGCGGAGAGCTCTTTGATGCGGAACTTCGTCAAGTCCGGGTTCACAAGCTGCCGTCGCGTTTTTCTCAAGCTCTGAGACTGGCCCGGCTTTTTTCCGTTGCGGCGATCGGCTGCGTCTGCGTGATGAGCCTCTTCTCGTCTCAATCACTTCTCACGCTGAAGAGCACGCAGCGGTCTTTCTGGGCGAGTCCGACTCAAATGAAAGCTGTTTGGCCGCTCAACGTCGCGGCCTTGAAAGTCGACGACTGTTCGCAAGCTGCGAGTACGAATGCAATGCGCACATCGTTCAGTGAACAGGAAGTCGGAATCCTTTGCGACATCCTGAAGTCGGACGGCACGGCCGCATTCATGAAGAAGACGTTGAGCGAGCAGCGATGGTCTCTGATCATGCTCATTGCGCTCGCCCTGTGGCTCTCGTGGATGGGCCTGTTTTCATGGGCAGCTGGAGCCGCTGCTCACAAATTGGCAAAGCGCGGCATTGATCCATCGCTTCCAGGTTCTCAGTTGAGCCTGGATCTGCGTAGCTAGCTGCGCTTCTTCCAGAACCGCGGCGCCTTCTCGATCTTGCAGAGCGCCTTGCGACACGCCCTCGCGCCCGCCGCGTGGCGCGCGCTGAACCAGCCGACGGCAAACCAGGCGCGGGCGTCGCGCGCGCTGGCCTTGCGGTAGAGCGCCTGTGCGACAGCTTCGTCGTTGAATCGGCCCAGCGCGTCTTGCGCCGGGCGAAGCCGCTTCAGGTAACGCCCGGCGGCTGAGGTTTTTGTGTCCTCCGCATCCGCGAACAACGGCATCACGAATTCGGCGAGGTAGCGCAGGCGCTTGAGCCTTTTGCGCGTGCGATGCTGGTCTTCGGAGCTCAGCGATTCGAAGCGCTGGCCATCGCGCACGATCTGTTCATGCAGATGCTGCAAGCGCTTGCGCAGATAACGGCGCGCATCGCTGGCATCCAACGGCTCCGATGGCGAGGGGGCTTGTTTGGGTGCTTCGGCATCGCTTTTCGGTGCGGCTTCCACTGCAGCCGTTGCAGCCGCGGTGAACCCGATGAGCGAAACCAGCACCGATTGAAAAGCCGGCGCGCGCACGACGTCGCCAGGCGAAGGCGCGTGGGCCGCCTGCACATCGTCGCCGGCCAGCGGATCGAACGCCGGCGCCCCCGCATCTTGCAGTTGCGGCTGCGCCAGCTTGACCACTTGGTCGCGATCGCGCAGCACGCCAAGCGCGCGAAAGGCCTCGACCAGCGGCGGCTCCCATTCGGCACTATTGAAAAGCTCCGTACGCTCGTCGAGCCCCGCCAGTTCGCGCAGCGCCGTGCGCAGGCGCCGGATGCCGATGCGCAGTTGGTGGATCTGTTCCTCATCAATGCTGCCGGCCGCGATTTCGCTGGCGTTGGGCAGCATTTGCGCCAGGCAGGACGCGACCACGGCTTGCTGGATGGCACGACCGTCGGGCTCCTTGGCAAGACGCGGCGTCTCGGCTTTGACGGCCGGCACCACGTCGAGCTTGGCCAAGAGGCGCGCTCCGCGCTCGGCCTTCGATACGGTGCTGAACCACAGGCCGTGCTGCTGCGACCAGCGGTGTGCGAGCGCGACCAGTCCCCGCACGTCGCCGCGTTTGAGTTCGAGCTCCAGCTCGCACACGGGCGATTCGCGCTCGTCGGGGGTGCCCGCGTAGGCGATGACCTTGCCGACGTCGAGCGCCAGTTCGACCACGGCGCCGCCCGCCCCGGTGGTGCGCACGTCGCGGGTGAGCCGCACGATGTCGGTGGACTGGCGCTCGACCAGCGCCGCGCCGCTCGCGGCCAGCACCTTGGCGAGCCGGTCGCCCACGGGCGTGCCCTGGTGGCGTTGGGGGTCGATCACCGGCGCTGCGCTGGCGGCCGCCGCGGCGCCCAGATCGACGTTGTGCTCGAGCCGGTGCAGCGCGTTGTCTCCGGTGGCCTTGACGGTCTGAACCCAACGCCGCCCTTCCTTGCGTAGCCGCAGCACGATGCCTTGGGCGGCCAGTGCCTGATCGGCAGTGTCGAAGTAGCGCGCCTGCAGGCGGGTGCGTACGACCGTGCCGCGCCGCATGGCGGCCTCCACCGCTTGCAGGCGCTCGGCGGGAATATGAAACTTGAACTCGATTTCCATGGCGGCCATGATGCCCGTCTTCACCATGCGCACTACACACGACCCCACTGCATTACTCGCCGCAGGCGCCGTACTGTCGGCCAGGGCACTGGCCGCCGGGCAAGTGAGCGCCGCTGACCTCTGCGAAGCGTCCATCGCCCGCATCGAAGCGCTCGATGGCGCGCTCAACGCCGTGGTGGTGCGCGATTTCGCCCGCGCGCGGCGCCAGGCTGCCGAAGCCGACGCGGCGCTCGCTCGCGGCGAGCGCCGGCCGCTGCTCGGCGTGCCGATGACGGTGAAGGAAGCCTTCAACGTCGCGGGACTGCCGACCTGCTGGGGCCTGCCGCCGTTCCGCGATTTCGTTCCGCCACACGACGCCGTCGCGGTGCAGCGTCTCAAGGCAGCGGGAGCGGTGATTCTGGGCAAGACGAACGTGCCGCCCGGCTTGGCCGACTGGCAATGCGACAACCCGGTGTATGGCCGCACGGTGCACCCGCTCGACCCCCAGCGCACGCCGGGCGGCTCGTCGGGCGGCGGCGCCGTGGCGGTGGCCACGGGCATGGTGGCGCTGGAGCTGGGCAGCGATCTGACGGGTTCGCTGCGTGTTCCCGCAAGCTTTTGCGGCGTGTACACGCACAAGCCGAGCGAGGGCCTGCTGCCAACGCGCGGCTTTGCGTTTCCGGGCACCGAGGAGGCGCCCTCCGGGCTGCCTTCGGTGATCGGGCCGATCGGCCATTGCGCCGACGACCTGTTGCTGGCGCTCCAAGTGCTGTCTGGGCCCGACGCAGCCCATGTGGCAAAAGCTTGCTTCGCACTTCCCGCGCCGCGCCGCGCGGCCGCTAAGGATTGGCGCGTGCTCGTGGTCACGAAGCATCCGCAGGCCGCCGTGGCGGCGGAGGTGCGCGCCGCCGTCGAAGGCGCGGGCCAGCGACTGGCGAAGGCGGGCGCCGTGGTGGCCGAGGCGTCCGATCTATTGCCCGATCTGGCCGAGATCGGCGACACCTACGACCAGATCGTGCAGACCATGCTCGCGCACGTCGAACCGGGCGGCCGGTCGCCCATGTCGCTGCACGCCTGGTTCGACCTGCTCGCGACGCGCACGCGCATCCGGGCGCAACTGCGGGCGCTGTTCACGCAATTCGACGCGGTGCTGTGTCCGGCCGTCGGCTGCGGCGCCTTCGAACACGTGAGCGAACCGGACTTCAGCAAGCGAACACTCACTGTCGATGGAACCAAGACCCCATATTACGCACTGGGCGCCTGGGCAGCTTTGGCAAGCCTTGGCGGACTGCCGGCCACGGTCGCTCCCGCGGGCTTCACGAAGGGCGGATTGCCACTGGGCGTGCAGATCGTCGGTCCGTACTTCGAGGACCGCAGCACCATCGCCCTGGCCCGATTGCTGACAAGAACCGTGCTTGAAAAATAATGTGGACGCCGTCCATTTTCTTTGGTATCTTTTGTGGACGGCGTACACAACACGTCGGCAAACATCCGATCCACTCTTCATCGAAACAGGAAGACAACCCATGGCCAACAAGCAGATCTTCGTGAACCTCGCCGTCAAGAACCTGGAGAAGTCCAAGGCTTTCTTTGCTGCGCTGGGCTATACCTTCAACGAGAAATTCACCGACGCGAATGCCGCCTGCATGGTGATCCAGGAGGGCAGCATTCACGCCATGCTGCTGGTCGAAGACTTCTTCAAAACCTTTACCGACAAGAGCCTCACCGACACCAGCAAGAGCACCGAGGTGCTGCTGTGCCTCTCGTGCGAAAACCGGGCCGAAGTCGACGAGATGGTGGCCAAGGCCGTGGCCACGGGCGGCACGGTGCCACGCAAGCCGCAGGACTACGGCTTCATGTACAGCCACGGCTTCCAGGACCTCGACGGCCACCTGTGGGAGCTGGTGTACATGGACCCGAACGCCGAAGTGCCCCACCAGAACCCCTGATGCCCCGGCGCTGAAACGCACGAGCGTGATGCCCATCGTTCCATATGCGCTTCTCACTGTTGCGCGAAAGGGCCCTTCCTTAAAGCGCGCGAGCCCCGATATTCCGAAGATCAGCGCGGCCGTACGTTCGGCGGCGCAACCAACAGAAAGGAATATCGAGGTGTCCGCCCACAACATTGATGAAGAAGCCCGCAGCCCCGTCCTGCAGGTAAGCCCGCTCGGCTTCCCGTGGCAGACGATCGACCCGTTCCTGTTCTGCGTCTATCACGACGATGCCTATCCCAAGGCCAACGCCCGGATGGGTCCCGATGCCCCGCTGGCGGGCCGCCAGATCGGCCAGGACTTCAGCCGCAAGGACGGCTGGAGCATGTATCACGGCGAGACGGTGCCGGGCTTTCCCTCGCACCCGCACCGGGGTTTCGAGACGGTGACCATCGTTCGCAAGGGGCTGGTCGACCATTCCGATTCGCTGGGCGCCACCGCGCGCTTCGGCGGCGGCGACGTGCAGTGGCTCACGGCCGGCAAGGGCATCGTGCATTCGGAGATGTTCCCGCTGCTCGATGCGAACGCGCCCAACCCGCTGGAGCTGTTCCAGATTTGGCTCAACCTCCCGGCCGGAAGCAAGATGGCCGAGCCGCACTTCACGATGTTCTGGTCGGAGGCGATTCCGCGCTTTGCATCGGACGACGCGAAGGGCGGCCGCACCGAGGTCGCGGTCATCGCGGGCCAGTTCAGTGGCGCGTCGGACAACGGACAAGGACCCATTGCGCCTCTTGCGCCGCCGCCTGATTCATGGGCCGCAAAGGCCGATGCCGGCGTGGCGATCTGGACGCTCAAGATGACGCCGGGCGCCCAGTGGACGCTGCCGGCCGCCGCGGGCGAAGGCACGCGGCGCGTGCTGTATTTCTTCAAGGGCGCCGTGGCGCACATCGCAGGCCGACGCGTCGAAGGCCCGGCCGCCATCGAGCTGCGTGCCGATGCGGCTGTAGAACTGCGCAATGGCGACGGCGAAGCCAGCGAGTTTCTGCTGCTGCAGGGCCGCCCGATCGCCGAGCCGGTGGTGCAGTACGGCCCGTTCGTGATGAACACGCAGGCCGAGATCGGCCAGACCCTGGACGACTACCGCCGCACGCAGTTCGGCGGCTGGCCCTGGGACGATCCGGCGCCGGTGCATGACCGCGGCGCTGCGCGCTTTGCGCGGCACCCTGGCGGACGCGAGGAATCGCCGGAGGCCTAAGCACGCAACTTCGGGGCCGCGTCAAACGGTCTTGAGGATCTCAGTAGCGGGTGCGGTCATGCTCGGCACGAACTCGATCACTTCGGTGGTCGCCACGCCGTTCTGCACGAAGGGGTCGCGTGCCAGCACCGCCTCGAGCGCGGCCCGTTCGCCCGAGCGCGCGAAGATCACGCCGCCCTTGCGCGGCACCTGCCGGCCCGAGGCCAGGAAGAGTCCGCTCTCGTAGTGTTTTCGAAGCCAGGTCATGTGCGCGTCCATCAATACATCGAGCTCTTCCAGGGGACGAATGTAGGTCAGGGTGACGATGAACATGGCAAAGGCAACAAGTGGGTCGAGCTCCGATCGTATGGCCTTGCCTTTCCATTTCGTGACACCAGAAGTAACGGAGTGATCCAGTTTTTACGGGTTTCTGCTACCGTCTTTTCTACCGTTCCACCGCTCGAGGAGAGTTGCCCATGCCGCTCCGGCCGCCGCCCCTTTTGCCACCCAGCTTCGTACCGCCGTACCTGCTGGACCGGCTGGCGGAACGCGCCAGCGCGCATGCCAGCGCACGGGCGGCCCAGACGCTGATGATCGACCGCGAACACCGCGGGCTTCGAGAAGCGGTGGCTTCGAAAGGCGTGTCGTCGGGCCCGGCGCCGCGCTACCTTCGACGCGACTCGCCGGCGCGCGCCATTCATGACGCGGAGCACACCATGAGCCTGCCCGGCCGGCTGGTGCGTGCCGAAGGCCAAGCCGCCATCGGCGACATCGCAGCCGACGAGGCCTACGACTACCTTGGCGCTACCTACCGCCTCTACCACGACGTCTTCGAGCGCGATTCCATCGACGGCGCCGGCATGCCGCTGACCGGCAGCGTGCACTACGGCAACGACTACGACAACGCCTTCTGGAACGGCAAGCAGATGGTGTTCGGCGACGGCGACGGCGAGGTCATGAACCGGTTCACCATCGCAGTGGACATCATCGGCCACGAGCTCACGCACGGCGTCATCGACCATGAGTCGGGCCTCGTCTACCAGGGGCAGCCAGGCGCGCTCAACGAGTCGATCTGCGACGTGTTCGGCGCTCTGGTCAAGCAGCACCTCCTGAAGCAGACGGCGCAGCAGGCCGACTGGCTCGTGGGCGCGGGGCTTTTCACCGCCAAGGTGAAGGCGCGCGCGCTGCGTTCGATGGCCGAGCCCGGCACGGCCTACGACGACCCGGTGCTGGGCAAAGACCCTCAGCCCGCCCATATGAAAGACTTTGTCGTCACGCGGCAGGACAATGGCGGCGTGCACATCAATTCCGGCATTCCGAACCGCGCTTTCTGCCTCGCTGCCACGGCCCTCCCCGGCGTGGCGTGGGAGACCGCGGGCCGTGTCTGGTACGACACGGTGTGCGATCGGCGGCTGCGCCAGGACGCCGATTTCGAGGCCTTCGCGCAACTGAGCGTGGAGAACGCGGCCAAGCGCTTCGGCGCAGACAGCGCGGTGCACAAGGCCGTCGGCGCCGCTTGGAACACCGTGGGAGTCTCACCCTCATGATTCAGCTTCCACCCCTGGACCAGGCTTCCATCGTGCGCGTGACGCGCGAGGGCGGCGTTGCTTATTTGCCGGGGCTTTCGCGCCCGCGCAGCTACCAGCTGGGCAATTGCAGCGAAGAATTGCGCCAGCAGATCGGCGAGGCATTGCAAAGCGCCGCCCCGCATGCGGAGCAGGGCGGCGGGCCCGGCTCGCAGGGCGGCGACCAGCGCTTCTACCGCGTCGAAGTGGTGGTGGAAAGCGCTACCGCGCATTCAGGTTCGATCAGCTTCGAAGTGCCCGAGTCCGAGGCGCCCGAAGCGCTGGTGCACCTCTGGAAAGACGCCGCCGACCGCTGAGCCCGCGGCGGGCGCGGCTTTCAAATCAAAGCCCGCCCAGAACCGTCGAAGCCACCAGCCACACGTTGGCCGAGCTGATCACGCCGAACAGCCCCCAGGCCAGCAGCTTGACCAGCGTGCCATTGGCAAAGCCGCCCATCAGCGAGCGGCTGCTGGTGAAGCGGATCAGCGGCCACATGGCAAACGGGAGCTGGAAGCTCAGCACCACCTGGCTCAGCACCAGCATCTTGCCCACGCCGCCATCACCGAACCACCAGACGCCGAGAAAGGCCGGGCCCAGCGCCAGCGCGCGCGTGATCAGGCGGCGCTGCCAGCACGGGATCTTCAGGTCGAGAAAACCTTCCATGATGATCTGGCCCGCGATGGTGCCGGTGAAGGTTGAGCTCTGGCCCGAGGCCAGGAGCGCAATGCCGAACAGCGTGGCCGCGAACGCGCTGCCCACGATGGGCTCGATGAGCCGGTAGGCATGGTCGATCTCGGTCACTTCCACGTGGCCGGTGCTGTGGAAGGCGCTGGCCGCCAGCACCATGATGGCCGCGTTGACCAAGAGCGCGAGCGACAGCGAAAACACCGCGTCGAAGGTGCAGAAGCGCACCGCCTCGCGGCGCGCCGCATCCGTGGCGGCCACCAGCCGGGTCTGCACGATGGACGAATGCAGGTACAGGTTGTGCGGCATCACCGTGGCGCCGACCACGCCGATCGCGAGGTACAGCGCGCCCGGCTGCTGCAGCCGCTCGAAGCTGGGCGCGAAGCCGATCGCCACGCCGAACCAGTTGGGCTGCGACATCGCAAGCTCCACCACGAAGCAACCCGCGATGGTGCCCACCAGCCCGAGCACGATGGCTTCGACGCGCCGAAAGCCCGCGCCCTGAAGCCCCAACACGAGGAGCGTGTCGAATGCCGTGATCGCAATGCCGACCGGAATCGAAACGCCGAACAGCAAATGCAATGCGAGCGCGCTGCCCAGCACCTCGGCCAGGTCGCAAGCCACGATGGCGAGCTCGGCACCCAGCCACAGAAAGCGGCTGGCGCGCGGTGAATAGCGCTCGCGGCAGGCGCGCGCCAGGTCCTTCTGCGCCACGATGCCGAGCCGCACGCACAGCGTTTGCAGCAGCATGGCCGCGAGGCTCGCGAGCAGCACCACGAAGAGGAGGCCGTAGCCGAAGCGCGAGCCCGCCTCGATGTCGGTGGCCCAGTTGCCGGGGTCCATGTAACCCACCGACACCAGCAAGCCGGGGCCGGCATAGCGCAGCAGCTTCTTGCCGAAGGGCAGATCCTGCGGAACCGCCACGCTGCCCTTGACTTCGGAAGGGCAGAACGGCGCCGTGGCCGTGCGGGGCAGGGGAAAGAACATGCGCGCGATGATAGGGTCGCGCGCGGGACCCGCGCTCGGGCGGCGGATCTTTTAGATTCGACGACTCCCATCCACAACCACACTGGAGCCCTTTTCATGATTCACGTCGTCGCCGTCGTCAATGCCAAGCCAGGCCAGCGCGCCAAACTGCTCGAAGCCTTTGCGGCCAACCGCGCGGCCGTGCTGGCCGAAGAGGGCTGCATCGAATACGCGGCCACCATCGACGCACAAGGCGTCCCGACATCGAAGGCCAGCTTCGGCCCGGACACCTTCGTTGTCATCGAGAAGTGGGAAACGCTGGCCCACCTGCAGGCCCATGCGGTGGCACCGCACATGGCGGCTCACGGCGCGCGGACGAAGGAGCTGGTCGAGAGCAAGCTGATCCACGTGCTCGAGCCGGTGTGACGATTCGGTTTTTTTCTTCCGTGAGCCCATGAAAAAACGCGCCCGAGGGCGCGTTTTTCGTTGGAGCTTCGAAGCCTTACTTCGAAACGACCTTCACCATTTCGAGGCACTTGTTCGAGTAGCCCCATTCGTTGTCGTACCAGCTCACGAGCTTCACGAAGGTACCGTCCAGGGCAATGCCGGCTTCAGCGTCGAAAATCGAGGTGCGCGGGTCGCCGCGGAAGTCGGTGGCCACCACCTTGTCTTCGGTGTAGCCGAGCACGCCCTTGAGTGCGCCTTCGCTCTGCGACTTCATTTCAGCGCAGATTTCCTTGTAGGTGGCTTCCTTCTCCAGCTCGACCGTCAGGTCGACCACCGACACGTCGGAGGTCGGCACGCGGAAGCTCATGCCGGTGAGCTTCTTGTTGAGCTCGGGGATCACCACGCCCACGGCCTTGGCCGCGCCGGTGCTCGAGGGAATGATGTTTTCCAGGATGCCGCGGCCGCCGCGCCAGTCCTTGTTGCTCGGGCCGTCGACGGTCTTCTGCGTGGCGGTGGCGGCGTGCACGGTGGTCATCAGGCCGCGCTTGATGCCCCACTTGTCGTTCAGCACCTTGGCGAGCGGCGCCAGGCAGTTGGTGGTGCAGCTGGCGTTGCTGACAATGGCTTCGCCGGCGTACTTCTTGTCGTTCACGCCGTAGACGAACATGGGCGTGTCGTCCTTCGACGGGGCCGACATGATCACCTTCTTGGCGCCTGCTTCCAGGTGCTTCTGGCAGGTTTCCTTGGTGAGGAAGAGGCCGGTCGACTCGAGCACGATGTCGGCGCCGACTTCGTTCCACTTCAGTTGCGACGGGTCGCGCTCTTGCGTGAGGCGGATCTTCTTGCCGTTGACGATCAGCGTGTTGCCTTCAACCGTGACTTCGCCCTTGAAGCGGCCGTGCACCGAGTCGTACTGGAGCATGTAGGCCAGGTAGTCGGGCTCGAGCAAGTCGTTGATGGCAACGATTTCGATGTCGTTCTTGAAGTTCTGCACCGCTGCGCGCAGCACGTTGCGACCGATACGACCGAAGCCATTGATACCGAGTTTGATAGCCATCTGATTTGCTCCTAAGGTTGAAAAACTTTTTGATCGAACAGAAAGAAAACGCCTGGCCGGGCTCAGTCGCGCAGGGCGGCTTCGACCGTGGCGGCAACGTTTTCCGCCGTGAACCCGAAATGCTTGAACAGCGCCGATGCCGGTGCTGACTCGCCGTAGCTGTCGATGCCCACCACGGCTGCGCAGCCGTACTTCCACCAACCGGCGGTGCAGCCCATTTCGACGGCGATGCGCGGCAGCTTCTTGGGCAGCACGCTCTTCTTGTAGGCCACGTCCTGGCGGTCGAAGGTGGTGGTCGAGGGCATCGACACCACGCGCACCGCAATTTTCTTCTCGGCCAGCAATTTCTGCGCGGCCAGGGCCAATTGCACCTCGGAACCGGTGGCAATGAGGACCGCGGCGGTCTTCTTGCTCTTGAGGCCGACGACCTCGGGTTCCGACAGCACATAGGCGCCGCGGCTGATGTCGCCGAGGTCGCCCTTCGGCGCATAGGCGATGTTCTGGCGGCTCAGCAGCAGTGCGGTGGGCCGCGCCTGGTTCTGCAGCGCCACGGCCCAGGCCACGGCGGTTTCGGCCGTGTCGCCCGGACGCCAGACGTCGAGGTTCGGAATCAGGCGCAGCGACGCGGCGTGCTCGATCGACTGGTGCGTGGGGCCGTCTTCGCCAAGGCCGATGGAGTCGTGCGTGAACACGTGCACCACGCGGCGCTTCATGAGCGCGGCCATGCGGATGGCGTTGCGGCTGTAGTCGCTGAAGGTCAGGAAGGTGCCGCCATAGGGAATGAAGCCGCCATGCAGCGAGACACCGTTCATGATGCCGGCCATGCCGAACTCGCGCACGCCGTAGTTGATGTGGCGGCCGATCACGCCGTGGGGCGGCTCGGCGTTGTCGGCGGTGCTCTCGGGTGCGGCTTCGTCTTCGGCGCCCTGGTTGGGCTGCTGGACCGGCACGTCCATGACCACGGCGCCGGTCTTCACATCGAAGCGCATGGCCGCGGTGCTCTTGGTGTTGGTGAGGTTGGAGCCCGTGAGGTCGGCGCTGCCGCCGAGCATCTCGGGCAGCGCGGCGGTGAAGGCCTCCAGAGCAAGCTGACTGGCCTTGCGGCTGGCCACGGCTTCGCCCTTGGTGTGGGCGGCCACCACGGTGTCGAAAGCCACCTGGTGGAAGTTCTTCGGCAGCTCGCCCTTCATGCGGCGGGTGAACTCGGCGGCAAGTTCAGGGAAGGACTTGGCGTAGGCGTCGAACTTGTCGTTCCAGGCCGATTCGGCCACGGCGCCTTCGGCCTTGTGGTCCCAGTCGGCGTAGGCTTCCTGCGGCACTTCGAAGGCCGGGTGCGTCCAGTTCAGCGCGGCGCGGGTGAGGGTGATTTCCTCGGCGCCCAGCGGTTCACCGTGGGCCTTGGCGGTATTGGCGCGGTTCGGGCTGCCCTTGCCGATCTGCGTCTTGCAGATGATGAGGGTCGGCTTGCTGTCCTGCTTCTTCGCCTTGGCGATGGCCTTGGACACGTCCTTGGCGTCGTTGCCGTCGATCGGGCCGATGACGTTCCAGCCGTAGGCCTTGAAGCGTTCTTCGGTGTTGTCGATGAACCAGGGCTTCACCTGGCCGTCGATGCTGATGCCGTTGTCGTCGTACAGCGCAATCAGCTTGTTCAAGTGCCAGGCGCCGGCCAGTGCGCAGGCTTCGTGGCTGACGCCTTCCATCATGCAACCGTCGCCCAGGAAGGCGTAGGTGTGATGGTCGACGATCGCGTGGTCCTTGCGGTTGAACTCGGCCGCGAGCAGCTTCTCGGCCAGCGCAAAGCCCACGGCATTGGTGATGCCCTGGCCCAGCGGGCCGGTGGTGGTTTCTACGCCGGGGGTCACGTCGACTTCGGGATGGCCCGCTGTCTTGCTGTGCAGCTGGCGGAAGTTCTTGAGCTCGGCAATGGGCAGGTCGTAGCCGGTGAGGTGCAGCACCGCGTACAGCAGCATCGAGGCGTGGCCGTTCGACAGCACGAAGCGGTCGCGATCGAACCAGTGCGGGTTCGCGGGGTTGTAGCGCAGGTGCTCGCCCCAGAGTGCGACGGCCATGTCGGCCATGCCCATCGGTGCGCCCGGATGTCCGGAGTTTGCTTGTTGGACGGCATCCATGGCCAGCGCGCGAATCGCGTTGGCCATCAGGGCTTGGTTTGCCATGGGCGGAGGACTTTCGGGGAATGTGGATTGGGGGGAACCCGCGATTTTACCGGGCTCGCTCCGACCCCCTCCAATACGCCCTGTGCACCCGGCCGATGTTCTTTGGCAGTGCCCGGACTGCTAGAGTTGCCACCCATGCATGGGTTGCACCTCACCGCCGATCTCCACGACTGCCAATGCGGGATGCAATGGCTCACCGACAAGGAGGCGCTCGGCGCCGTCTGCCTCAAGGCGGTCACCGCCGCCGGGCTGCAGCCGGTGGGCAAGCTGGTCCATGGATTCCCGGCCACGCCAGAAGGGCCGGGCGGCGTGACGGCCACGGTGCTGCTGGCCGAATCGCACCTGTGCATCCACACCTGGCCCGAACAGCGTGGCGCCACGCTCGACGTGTATGTGTGCAACTTCGGCGGCGACCATTCGGCCAAGGCGCATGCGCTGATGGAATGCCTGGTCTCATTGTTCAAGCCCGGTCACAGCGAACGCAACGAGTTGCTGCGCGGCAAGGTGGCGGCTTGAGCACCCGGGCTTCCGTACGAGCGATGATCCTTGCCGCAGGCCGCGGCGAGCGCATGCGGCCGCTGACCGACACCACGCCCAAGCCGCTGCTCGAAGTGCGCGGCAAGCCGCTGATGCAATGGCCGATGGAGGCGCTGGCCGCTGGCGGCTTCACCGAACTGGTGGTCAACACCGACTGGCTCGGCGAGAAGATTTCCGGCCGGTTCGGCGCGAAGCCATTGCTGAATGGGCGCAGCGCGCTATCAATTTCATATTCCGACGAAGGCCGCGACTTTGGCGGAGCGCTGGAAACGGCCGGTGGCATCGTGCGCGCATTGCCCCAGCTGGGCGAGGTTTTCTGGGTCGCAGCCGGTGATGTGTTCGCGCCGGATTTCGCCTTCACGCAGGCTGCGGTCGACCGCTTCGCAGCCAGCGGCAAGCTCGCGCACCTGTGGCTGGTGCCGAACCCGGCGCACAACCTGAAGGGCGATTTCGGACTGTCCGCCGATGGCCTCGCACTCAATTCGGCGGCGGAGAAGTACACCTTCTCGACGATCGGCCTGTACCGCGCAGCGATCTTTGCGCCGCCGTACTGCAACATTCCCCCCGGCAACCCGGCGGGCGCCAAAGCCCCGCTTGCACCCATCCTGCGCGCCGCGATGGACAATGAACTCGTGAGCGCCGAGCTCTACACCGGGCCCTGGACCGATGTGGGAACGCCCGAACGGCTTCTTCAACTGAACACGCCAAGATGACCTCAGAACACAACAAGATCTACGCCGAGCGCCGCGCGCGCCTCGCCTCGCAATTGGGCAAGGACGGCATCGCCATCGTGCCGACCGCGCCCGAGCGGCAGCGCAACCGCGACAGCGATTTCTTGTTCCGCCACGACAGCTACTTCTATTACCTGACCGGCTTCACTGAGCCGAATGCCTGGCTGGTGCTCGCGGGCGATGGCCGCGCCACGCTGTTCTGTGCGCCCAAGGACCTGGAGCGCGAGATCTGGGACGGATACCGCGTGGGCCCCGATGCGGCCCCAGCGGCGCTGGGCGTGGACGATGCTTTCTCGATCAACGAGCTCGACGCAAAACTGCCGAAGCTGCTGGAGAACAAGTCGACCGTGTGGTTCCCGTTCGCGATTCACAAGGGCCTGGAGACCCGCATCGACGGTTGGCTGCAATCGGTGCGCGCGCGCGTGCGCTACGGCGCGCTGTGCCCCGAGGAGCAGCGCGACCTGTGCGGGCCGCTCGATGAAATGCGTCTCTTCAAGGACGCGCACGAACAGGACATCATGCGGCGCGCCGCGCAAATCAGCGCGCGTGCCCACATCCGCGCGATGCAGCTTTCGGCCCGCATGCTGCGCGAAGGCAAGGACGTGCGCGAATACCACCTGGACGCCGAGCTGTTGCATGAATTCCGCCTGGGCGGCTCGCAGTACCCGGCGTACGGCTCCATCGTGGCGGCCGGTGCCAATGCCTGCGTGCTGCACTACCGCGCCGACGCGGCGCCGGTGCGAAGCGGCGAGCTGGTGCTGATCGACGCGGGCTGCGAGCTCGACAGCTACGCGAGCGACATCACCCGCACCTTTCCAGGCAACGGCAAGTTCAGCGGACCGCAGCGCGCGCTGTACGACCTGGTGCTGGCCAGCCAGGACGCGTCGGCCGCGGCCACCAAGGCCGGCAACCGCTTCACCGATCCGCACGATGCGGCCGTGAAGGTGCTTGCGCAGGGCATGCTCGACCTGGGCCTGCTCGATGCGAAAAAAGTGGGCGGCGTGGACGACGTGATCGACAGCCGCGCCTACTTCCAGTTCTACATGCACCGCACCGGCCATTGGCTCGGCATGGACGTGCACGACTGCGGCAGCTACGTCGAGCCCACGCAGGTGGGCGAGGTGAGCGAGCGCAAGGATCCGTTGTCGAACGAAGTCATCAAGAACCGGCCGAGCCGCATCCTGCATCCCGGCATGGTGATGACCCTTGAGCCCGGCATCTACGTGCGGCCAGGCGAGGGCGTGCCCGAGCAGTTCCACAACATCGGCATCCGCATCGAGGACGACGCGATCGTCACGGCCACCGGTTGCGAACTCATTTCGCGTGGCGTGCCGGTGAAGGCGGACGAGATCGAGGCGCTGATGCGGGCGTGATCGCCCCCGCTGCGACGCCGATGGCATCGAAGCGGCTTTATTACTTCGCCTGCAGCAGCGCGCCCACTTCGAGCAGCACCAGTTCGTTGTCGTCGGCCTTGTTCGGCTCGCGGCTGCTGGAGAACGGCAGGTTGTTGTCGTTGCCCACCACGATGTGCGTGGCATCCACCACGTCAACGTTCTCGATGGTGAAGAACGGGAACTTCAGCACGCCGTCATTGAGCGGCTTGCGCGCGAGCTTGGCCGGGTCGGCAATGTTGAGCAGATCGATGTAGCCGATCTTGCGCACCGCACCGCCCACGTTGGCGTCGTTCAGCTCGACCTTGTAGACGCGCTTGAATTTGGCGATGTCGTGGAAGCAGTCGGCGCGCTTCTGGCCTTCGGGGCAGGCCTTGTCGCTCGTGCCTTCACCGTTGTCGCGCTCGATGATGAGGCCGGTGGTGCCGTCGATCATGTTGAAGTCGCCGATGGCGTTGCCGTTGGCTTCGAGCGGATATTTCCAATGGCGGCCAGTCCATTTTTCAGACGCCACGTCGAACTCCAGCACGCGCAGCGCTTCCTTGCCGTCAAGCCTTTCGTAGTCTTTTGCCTCGGGGATCCACACCGGGCCTTCGAGCAGCGCGTAGAGCTTGCTGCCGTCCTTCGACGAGGCCATTCCTTCGAAGCCCTTGGAGCGCTTGACCTGGAAGTCGACCGCACCGCCCGGCGCGCCCGGCGTGGTGACTGCGGGATGGTCGGGCGAGCGCACGGCCTTGCCGTCGACCAGCGTGTCGAACACCGCGAGCACCTTGCCCTTCAAGTCAGCCTTGATCAGGAAGGGGCCGAACTCCTCGCCGATCCACAGCGCGCCGCCGGCGAACTGGAAGCTCTCGGGGTCGAAGTCCGAGCCGGTCAGATAGCGCTGTTTCGTGCCTTCGTGAACGATGCGAAAAGGCACCTTCTTGTCGGGATCGTGCAGGAAGACCGTGTCGAGATGGTTGAACTTGCCGCTCTTGAAGTCCACCTTGTAGTGGTTCAGGTAGAGCATGAAGTCGGGCGAGTTGGCCTTGGCGCCGGCGCCGTTGTCGGTGAGGATCCAGAACGACCCGTCGTCCATCTTCTTGATGCCCGAGTGGCCTTGCAGCGGCTGGCCCTTGAAGGGCAGCGAAACACCCGTGCTGCGGCCGGCCGAAAGGCCTTCGACCGTACCCAGCGCCTCCACGCGCTTGCCCGAGGTGAACTTGCCGCTGGCCTGCAAGTCGGCCGGCGCATCCTTCGGCGCGGCCACGAAGCTCTGCGCGGGCAACACGGCGTGGCCGGCGAGCGTCGCGGGGAAGGCGGTCTGTGCGGCGGCGTTGCCGCAGGCGAGCGCGGCGGCAAGGGCGATGAAGGAGAGAGAAGCGAAGCGCGTCATGAGCAAGAAGAAAGGTTTCAGTCGAAACGCGAGACCATGCCGATTGCGCGTGACGCGGCCATGACATGCAGCCGGGTCAGGGTGCGATGTCGACGGTGACCTCGCGCGATTCGGCGCGCCCCTGGTCATCGACCGCGCGCAGCACGTAGCGCCGGCCCGTCTCCGCGAGGTCGGGCATCCAGGTGATGCCCTCGCCGGGCGCCGCGCGGCCGATCAGCGCATCGTCCGCGAACCAGTAGATCGTCTGCGTGCCCGCAGCCGCTTCGGCGCGCAGCACCAGCGGCTCGGGCTTCTTCACCCGCAGTGTGTGCCGGACGCCGCGCAATGGCGAGGTGATGAGCGGCGCCGTCTCTGAAGAAGCCTTGCCTTTCTCGCAGCCGTCGGCCGGCAGGCTCGCGCGTGGCAGCCCGGCTTGCCGGAACAGGCGGCGCATGTCGCTGCCCCATTGCTCGACCACTTGCTGGCGTGCGTGAGGCTGCGGGCCGCACACCACCTTGCCGGTCGTCTCGTCGACCCACACCGCGCGATGCAGGTTGCTGACCTGAATCGGCGATTTGCCAGCAATGAACCATGTGGTGGTGCGTACCGGGCACAGCGCATCGGGCAGGCCGCCAGTGGCGGTGCAGACCTCGACTTGGCGCAAGTCCGCAGGCTGCCGCGTTGCGACCTCGCCGGGATCGAGCCGCTCGGCGCGCAGCGCATCGACCATGCGCAGGAACAGCGGCGCAGCCGCATCCACGCCGACGAGCGCCGGGTTGCTGGTGCCGTCGAAATTGCCGACCCACACCACGAGCACATGCCGGCCGAACACGCCCGCGGTCCATGCATCGCGGAAGCCCCACGAGGTGCCCGTCTTCCATGCGATGGCCGGCCGCGCGGGCAGGGTGGTGTCAGGCCGCGGCGTGTGGCGCAGCATGTCGAGCGTGATGAACGAAGCCTCTTCGCTCAACAGGCGCAGCGGCTGGGCCGGCCGCTCGTCGGGCGCGGGCTGCGTGTAGCGCAGCGGCTGCGAGATGCCGCCGTTGGCCAGCGTCGCATAGAGGCCAGCGAGTTCCTCCGGCGTGACCTCGCCACCACCCAGCACCAGCGCCAGGCCGTAGTGCGATTCGCTCTGCAGCTTCGAAACGCCCGCCAGCCGCATGAAGTCGTAGAGCCCCGGCTTCGAGAGCTTCGCGGCCACGGCCACCGCCGGGATGTTGCGGCTGCGGATCAGCGCCTCCTGCGCGGGCAGTGGGCCGGCGAATCGATGGTCGAAATTCTCGGGTGTGTAGGGCCCGAAGGACGTCGGCGCATCCTTCAGCATCGTCTTCGGATGCAGGAGGCCCTGGTCGAGCGCCAGCGCATAGATGAAGGGCTTGAGCGTGGAGCCCGGCGAGCGCTTGGCCTGCGTGCCATTGACCTGGCCCGCGATGGCGTCGTTGTGCCAATCGGCCGAGCCGATCAAGGCGCGCACCTGCATCGTCGAGGCGTCGAGCAGCAGCGCGCTCGCGTTGGTCATGCCCACGTCGGCATGCGTGCGCAGGTACTGGCCCATCACGCGTTCGAGCGTGGCCTGCATGCGCAGGTCGATGGTGGTCCGGATTTCCTGCACGCCGCGCTCCTGCGCGAGCAGCATGTCGGTGGCGTGCGGTGCAAGAAAGGGCAAGCTGCCGCGCGACTGCGCCGACAGCGCGAGCTGCGCGTCGGGCGCGTGCTGCTTCGCGGTCGGGTCGCGCTCGGCCCACAGCGCCCAGAGCCGCTCGCGTGCCGACTGCAGTTCGGCATTGCGGCCGCGCTCGGCAATTCGCTTGACGGGGTTCTGCGGAATCACCGCGAGCGTCAGCGCTTCGGGCAGGCTGAGCTTGGCGGCGTCCTTGCGAAAGTAGATGAGGCTCGCGGCCTGCACGCCTTCGATGTTGCCGCCGTAGGGGGCGGTGTTGAGGTACGCCTCGAGGATCTCGCGCTTGCTGAAGCGCGCCTCCAGCCACAGCGCCGCGCCGATCTGCGCGCCCTTGCCCATGGCCGTGCGGCTGTCGATGCCGTACACGCGCCGCGCGAGCTGCATCGTGAGCGTCGAGCCGCCCTGCCGCCGCTCGCCGCTCGCAATGCGCCAAGCGCTGCGCACCAGCGCGGCGGGGTTGACGCCGGGGTGCGCGTAGAAGCGCCGGTCTTCATAGAGCAGCACTGCGTCGATCAACGTTGGAGAGATGCGGTCGAGCGGCACCCAAAGGCGGTATTGCTCGTCGCGCGCGAGCGTGAGGCGCAACAGCTCGCCGCCTTGTGCGTACACGGCGCGCGAACTGCCGACGGTTTCGCTCAGCGGTGCGTGGGGCCAGAAGCGCAGCAGCGCGAGCAGCAAGGCAACAGCCACGAAGGCGACCAATGTCTTCCTCCCTCTCCCCGTGTTACTCCCTCTCCCTCCGGGAGAGGGTTGGGGTGAGGGCAGCGGCGATGAATCAAACGCAGTGGTCATGGTGGCGCCGAGCCCTCACCCTAGCCCTCTCCCAGAGGGAGAGGGGACAAGAGAAGAGGGAGCAGGGCGGGGAATGCCATGGTCAATTGGCCACCACCTGGAAGCGCGCCCCGGCCGAGCGCGAGTACACGCGCCGGTCGTACATCGCTTCGCCATACGCGGCCGGCACCACAAAGTCGCCCACGTTGGTGGCACGCGCCTTGTAGGTCACTTCGAGCAAGTCCTTGCCGACGCCGCCGTAGAACACCACCCGGTCTTCGCGAATGTCGGCGTACTGCACCTTCCACGAGCCGCTGCCGCCCAGGCGCTTCTTCCAGATCGGCGCGTCGGCGTTGGCTTCCTCGTCGTCGCCCACGGCCTGCAGCACCGGCTCCAGCCCGCCGGGCAGCACGTCGACCAGCGCCACGTCGTTCAGCTGCGCGCGCTCCAGGCTGCGCACGCGCACCCGCACCGTGACGTCTTCGCCGAGCTTGGCCTTGGTGACCGGGTTGCCCTTGGCATCGAGCACTTCATGGAAGATCTCGAGGCCCTGGTTCACCGGCGTGGCCGGCACGTTGCGTTCAAAACCCTGTTCGGCCCAGCTGTAGTAGAGGTTGAAGTCGCTGTCGTTCGACAGTTTGAGCTTCGCGGTACCCATGGGCACCGCCGCGCGGGTGATCGGGTTCACCGCGCCCAGCGCGAGCGCCGCGGCCTGGCCTTGCGCGTTGACGGTCTGCGCCGTGAGCTTGCCCTCGGCGTTCTGCGCCACCGCTTCGAAATAGGCATCGACGGCAAGCAGCATCGAGGCCGACGACAGGCTGTTGTACCAGCCGTCGCGCACCATCGCGCCCATGCCCTCCCACACCGCAGGCTTGAGCGTCTTGAGGCGGCTCGGGAAGTGCCGCGCCACCAGGTGCAGCGTCATGCTGTCGTGCACCAGCGGATCGTAGTAGGCGCCCCAGACATTGCGGCGCGTGTTCTTCTCGGTGCGCGCGAGCAGGTCGGACCACACGGGGTTGAGCAGTTCGTTGGCGACTTGCTCCTGCTTCACGAGCTGGTAGCTCGCGGCGAGGTATACGGCGCCGAGGTCATCGCTCCAGCCTTGGGCCTGCCGCGTCTGCTGGGTGCGCCAGGCTTCGCGCAGGTTGGCCAGTGCGGCTGGAGCGATGATGCCCTGTCGCGTCAGCAGGTAGGCCGCCTGCGTGCGCTGGCGCCATCCGTCGAGCGAGGCATCACCGCTTCCGAGCCAGCCCTGCAGGTAGGTGTTGGCCTTCTGCAGCAGGTCTTGCGGCACGGGCAGCTTGTGGTCCTTGGCTTCGACCAGCAGATGCACCGCGTAGAGCGTGGCGAAGGCATCGGTGCCTGCGCCGGGCCACAGCGAGAAGCCGCCATCGGCCGTCTGCCGTGCACGCAGCTGCACGAGGTAGCGTTCGAAGGTCTTGCGGGCCTCGGGCATCGGGCCCTGCTCGGCGGTGCGGCCGCGTGCCATCTCCTTCACCAGTTCGGGCCGGCCGGACAGCAGCACGGCCGGGAAGGTCTGGCTCGTGATCTGCTCGGTGCAGCCGTGCGGATAGGCTTCCAGGTACTGCATGAGGCCGGTCGCAAAGGCCCAAGGCGCGGCCGACACGGCTACGTCGCTCTTGCGGAAGTTCGGGTAAAGGTCGGCCTTGCTGCTCAACTCGCCCGCGCGCTGGAAGCTGCCGGCCTGCACCAGCGTGACGAACGGCGATGCGGGCCGCACACTCACCTCGGTCGACAGGCGCGCGCTGAAGGTCTTGTGCGTCGATGTGAACACCAGCGCGGAAGACCCCAGCACCGCCTGCTCGCCCGGCTTGGCGCGCACGTTGAACTTGGTGCTGGCCTCACCGCGCTCGTTGACCTTGAGCGTCTGCGTGGCGTCGCCCACCACCTCGAGCCCGCCCGATGTGGTGAGCGTGAGCGCGATGGGCGCCTCCTTGCCCGAACCGACGATGTTGTTGGCGAGGCCCACGCCCACTTCGACCGTGTCGCCGGGCGCCATGGCGAGCGGTGCGTTAGGCAGGATCACCATGTCGCCGCGCACCACGGTGCGTGTGCTCTTGGCGGCAGTGGTCTCGTCGTTCACCGCCACGGCCATCACGCGCAGGCTGCCGTTGAAGCTTTCGGGCACGGTGTAGCTGAATTCGCGGCTGCCGTTCACGTCGACCAGCCCCGACCAATACGCCACCGGCTTGTCGCGCTTGCGCTTGAACGGGTTCAGGTGCTTGCCGAGTTCGCCTTCGCCGTCACCGCCGGGTGCTGCGCCCTGCATGAGCTTCTTGAACTCGGGCAGGATCAGGTCAAGCGTCTGCAGCGTGCCGACCTCGAGCGCGCGCTTCTGGAAGAAGTGCTTGAGCGGATCGGGCGTCTTGTAGCGCGCCACCTGCAGAATGCCTTCGTCCACCGCGAACAGCACGGCACGCGTGGGCTTGTCGCTGGTGAGTTTCATCTTCACGGTCTGGCCGGGCTTGACGAGTTCGCTGCTGGTGAGCTGCAGGTTGGCGGTGCGCTTGGCCAAGCTGGTGGCAAAGGGCACGACGCCGTACGACAGCGGGCTCATGTAGACCTCGTCGGAGGCCGGATCGCGCACGAAATGCACGTTGATGTAGCCGGTGCCTTCGAACTCCTTGGGCAGCGTGATCTTCTGCACCGAAGCGGTCTTGTCGGTCTTGAACCACGCGTGGGCGTAGACCTTGTCGCGCTCGATGGTGATGAGGCCCGCGCCCACGTAGGGCGCGCGGATGCTGATCTCGATCTCCTGGCCCGGCTCGTAGTCCTTGCGGTCGAGCGTGAGTTGCAGTTCTGCATTGCGGTCGAGCGAGCGTGAGACGTTGGCGTTGCCCGCCACGCTGTACTCCACGCGGTTGAGTTCCAGGCCGCCGGCGTTGCGCACCACGTAGGCGAAATTGCCGGGCGTGGAAGTGTTCAGCACAACGGTGTTGCCGGCCGGGGCGATGGCCAGCGGCTTCTCGTCGAGCACGATTTCCTTCCTGCGCGACTCGTAGCGGTAGAGGCCGCTGTCCTGCTTGACGAGCACCGACAGCACCTTGCGCTCGACACGCTCGATCTTCAGGTCGGCCACGGCGGTCTTCTTCGCCTGCGGATCGATCGCGATCACGGTGGCATTGCGCGCGGCGCCCTTGCTCACGTAGCTGGTGTCGCCGTCGACCTTCACGCCCACGAGGTAGGGCATGTCGCTCACCAGCGTCTGAGCCTCGGCCGAAACGCTGCGCCCGCCCTCGGGCTCGAAAGCCTTGGCGAGCACGTGCACCTGGTAGGTGGCGGCATCGAAGCGCGAGAGGCGCAGGTCGAACTCGGCCTTGCCCTCGGTGCTGGTCTGCACGCTGCCCAGGTCGTCGACCTGCTTCTCGGTGGCGCGCTGCGGATCGAAGAAGGCGTAGTCGGCGAACGCGCGGAACACCGGGAAGGCTGGGCTCAGCGTGAGCGTGCCCTCCACCTTGCGATCGGGCGCGGGCGTGCCGAAGAGGTTCTGCACATCGATCAGCGCCTTCAGGTCCTTGGGCTTGACCCAGCCCTCGGCGAGTTCGCTGCTGAGCTTGGCGACGACCTTGGTGCGGTCGGGCAGGAACTCCTGCACCTTCACCGTGGTGCTGCCGATGAGCAGGCCCTCCACTTCGGGGTTGCCGGGCGATGATTCGCGCGGCAGGTAGAGGTTGACTGTGTAGTTGCCGGTAGGCGAGGTGTCCTGCGTGGCGTGGGCGATTTCCGCCGCGCCGCCGGGACCGAGCTTGAGCTTTTCGCGGCGCACGCTGAGGCCGCGCGCGTCGATGATCTCGGCTTCGAGCGGCAGGTCGCGCAGCGACGTGCCCCAGTTGCCGGCCTTGACCATCATGGCGATGTGCATGGTGTCGCCCGGGCGGTAGATGCCGCGGTCGCTGAACACATAGGCCGTCATCTGGTTGGGCACGCCGGCGGCACGCAGGCCGCCCACGTCGAAGCGCGAGATGTCGAGCGTGCGGTCGCTGCGGTTGAAGGGCAGGAAGCTCAGGTCGCCGTCCTTGCGCACCACCAGCACCACGGGTGCCTTCTCGCGCTGGTAGCCGGCCAGGTTGGGCAGCTTGGCGGCGCCGGTGGCGCCGGTCGCCTGCGACGCGATGATCATGCCGTTGCGGCCCCACACCTCGACCAGCGCACTGCCCACGGGCTGGCCGTTGGCGATGCTCTGCACGAAAATGTCGCGCGTGCCGTCGAGCGACTTCTTGACGACGATGCCCAGGTCGGTGACGAGCACCAGGCGCTGGTCAATCTTGTCTTCGGGGTTGCCGCTTTCGGGGTCGCCCTCGCCTTCGGACGATTGCTCCTGTTGTTCATCTTCCGGCTGGGCCTGCGCCGCATCGCCTTCGGCCTTCTTCTTGGCCTTGGGGTCGTAGCCCTGCACCTTGAGCAGGAACACGCCGCGGCGGTCCGCCACGTCGCTGCGCAGGTACTCGGCGAAGTCGACGGTTTCGTAGTGCGCCTTGCCGGCGGGAATGCTGAGCGGAATCTCCTTCTGGAAGCGGTCGACGAGGTTGTCCGACTGCAGGCCGCCGTAGAACTGCGGATGCGCGAAGTCGCCATTGGTCTGGGTGACCAGGTGCTGCAGCTGCTGCGGCAGCAGGCGGCCGATTTCCAGGCGGATGCCCGGCAGGTCGCGCACCAGGATCGGCAGCTTGCGCTCGCCCGACAACGCGAGCAGCGAGCCCTGACTCATGATGGTGAGCTCGGGCGCGAAGGTCTTGAGCAGTTGCACCTCTTGCCGCGCGGCGCCGAGCTGGTAGCCGCCCGGCGTCTTGAGGCCCTTGGCTACGCGCACCAGCAGGTAGCGGCCGCCTTCGGCCTGTGGCATGCGGAAGCTGACCATCTCGGTCACTTCTCGCTCGCTCGCGATGGGCTGCAGCGTGAGCTTCTTCGCGCGGCGCAGCACGGCGTCGGTGATCTTCGAGGGCTCGGCGGACCAGTCGAACTTCTCGTCTGGATCGCCCTTGGCTTCTTCCGTGGCGGGCAGCAGCCAGGCCTGCACCACGCGCGCCATCTCGCGCTCGTGCACCGGCATCGAGGCGGTGATGTGCATCACATGCTCGGGCTCGCCGCTCTCGCCGGTGACGATGGTGGGCTCGACGCTTGCAATGTCGAGGCTGAAGAGTCCGGGGATGTCGACGGCGCGCGAGACGTCGTTGCGCTGGCCGGGGCCGCCCTTCTGTGCGACCGCGCCGGCCGCAAGGTTGAGCACCACGGGACGCGTCTTCTCGGGGATGGGCAGCGGCTCGGACTGCAGGGTGGCAGCGAGGCGCAGCTTGTCGTAGCTGACCGTGAACTTCTCGCCCGTGCATTTGCCCACGCCGAAGAACGAGGTGCCGCAGGCCTGGTCATAGGTGAGCACCAGTCGCTTCTCGAACTCGGCCGTGTTCACGGGATGCGAGAAACTCACGCGGAAGAGGGCGCGGCGCACGTTGGCCTGCACCGGGTCCTGATAGAACTCGGCACCCGCGATGCGCGCGCTGAACTCGGGCGAGGCGAACTCATACTTGCGCAGCGCCATCTCGATGTGCGGCGCCAGCGCGCTGTTCGCAAGCTGCACCTTGTACGGTTGGCCCACCGGCCAGTCCTGCGCGGGCAGGAACTCCAGCTTCTTCTGGCTGCTCCACGTCCAGCGCCCGGCAATGGCGGGTTCGATGGTGATGCCGGTGGCCTCTTGGCCGATGCGCGCAATCGGCGCGACCGAGGCCGAGAAGTTGATGACGAGCGGGTTCGGTCCCTTGTCGTTCTCGATCTGCGTGCGCGGTGGCGGCACGATCTGCGCGGTGGCGACCACGGGTTCGACGCGGTCGGGCGTGAGGCCGTGCCACCACTTAAGAATGTGCGGGCTCGCCATCCAGCCGGCCAGCACGAGCAATGCAAGCACCACCAGCCAGGCCAGCCGTTGCTGCAGCCACTGCAGTCCGAAGAGAAGAAACGCACCCACGATGCGCAGCCAGCCCGGGGGTCGCCAGGAACCGATGAGCCCGCGCGCGAGCGGACGCAAAAAGCCGAGCGCACGGCCCAGCCCGGTGCAGAGCACGTCGCTGAGCGACGCGAGTTTTCGATTCGCAACCTGAAGCATGGAAGCTCCCCCGATGTTTTTGTTGGTGCCTGGCAGTCTGCCGGCGATCTGTGAAGAGACGGCGCTGTGTGTGAAGTCTGCGTGAAAACTGCACAGGCCCGCGCCGGGGCCACTTCAGTGATGGATGGTGCGTTGTGCGTTGGGTTGCTCTTGTTCAGGGCGTGTGCACAGGCCACCGGGTACTCCCCTCCGCGAATGTCCCCCGGCTTCGCCTCCTCCTTTATTTCGCTGCGGGGAGCACCCGGCGCCCTGCGCACGCTGGGCGCTGTCGTTGTTCCGCTCGATCAACCACCGCGCCGAACAACCTGCTTCAAACAAAGTTCTCATCTCAGAATGAAAGTTGCGGCTTGTTCACCATCAGCCAGAACACGACGACCATGGCGACGAAAGCCGGGTATCCCAGCAGTTCCCAATAGCGTTGATAGCGGGCATACCGCGGCGGCAGCGGCACGGCATCGCGGTGCGCCTGCCCGGCCATCGCCGCCATGCGGATCTGCAGCCACACCACCGGCAGCCAGCAGACACCCGCAAACGCAAACAAGAGCAGTGACACGGCAAGCCACGGCGTAGACAGCGGCCAGCCCGCCATGTGAGCCAGCGCGAGGCCGGTGGCAGGCTGCAGGATGACCGTGGGCGTGGTGAACCACCAATCGGCCCGCACCACCAGGCGGCTCACCACTGCTTGCGCCGGCACGCTGGCGCTGCGGTTGGCAAAGAACATGTAGAACGCCGATCCCAGCCCCGTGCCGACCATCAAGACGCTGGAGATGATGTGTAGCCACTTGAGGACGAGGTAGGTGTTCATGGTGTCGTGCGCCGCCACAAGTGCCAGAGGAGGGCGGCAATCGGCAGGTTCTTCAGCAGCGGGCCCAGCGGATGCAGCCACAGGGCGGGCTGGAGGAAGGTCGCCACCGCGGTCATGACCAGCAGCAGGCCGAAGGCCGCAAGGTAACTGGCGCGCCCGGGCCGCAACCACAGCACAAGGCCGACGGCAAGATCCACCGCTGCGCCGCCGACGATCAGCAGTTGAACCAGCCAGGGCGGCGATGCGATGCCGGCCTCGGCCAGCACCTGTCGGCTCTGTCCGTTCAGTTCCACGATGCTGGCGGCGGCCGTGAACAGCCACACCGCGATGAGGCTGAAGCGCAGCAGGCGATCATCTTCACATGCAGTCGTCATGCCGCGTCCCTCCCGTGCTGCAGTCGTTGCCACTCGACGACCTCGGTCGCATGCGCTGCCAGAAAGTCGCGCATGCGGCCGAAACGCCGCTGCGTCTGTCGCGCGAAGACCCACGCCACCACCGGCTCCAGCAGCCAGCGCAACGCCTTCGGCCCCGCCTCTATGGTGTAGACGTAGATCAGCACCGACCGGCCCGGTTGAGTGTCGCGGTGACGCATCGACGCGGCCCAACGGCTGAAGGGGAAGGAGCGGCCGATCATCGAAGCCGCCGCCACACGCGGCCGGTCGAAAGTGACGAATCGCGTGCGCATCGACAGGCCGCGCAGCCATCCGCCGCCGGTGTTCTCGGTTTCCGCGCCGACGAAAGGACAGGGTGCGCCGCCCACGACGCGGGCGTTGCCGACCAGCGAATCCCAGCGCGCACGCCAGACGTGATAGTGGAAGGCGTCGAAGACCACGTCAGCCGGCGCCGGCATGTCGAATTCAAGGCGCTGGTGTGCCATGGCCCCTCGCGCCTTCGTCGATCACATCGGTCACCATGCCCCAGCGCGCGAACTCGGGCTCGAACTCCGGGAGCGTGAGCAGGCCGGCGCAGGCGTGCGCGCCGATGGGCAACGCATCGCCTCGTGCGAGCCGCCGGGCCAGCAGGATGGCGGCCATGCAGGGAATCTCGGGGCCATGGTTGCCGTCGGCAGCGATGTGCCAGGCGCGGCGCGCAGCGGCGCCACGCGCATCCATGCCTTCGACGCGCACCACCATGCCGCCCAGCGCCGTGCCGAGCGCATCGAGCACACCGCCTGCGGAATGCAGCAGCGGCGCAAGTTTTTGCGGCGCACGCAGCAAGCCCACGCGGCGCATGAACGCCATGAAGGCGAAGGCATGCTGCGCAAGACTCACTTCGAGCGCCGCGCGGAACATGACCGACTGGACGCCGGCATAGCGCGCCGGAAAAAGTTCGAGATCGGGGATGTCGCACAAGGCGCCGCGGCGCGGCTTCATGCGCGCGAACCGCACGGTCGTCGGGTGGGCCCAGCCGGGCCGGCCGGTCCATTCGCCGCGGTGCCAGACCTGGACCGGCTCTCCGCAGTAGGCGAGCACGCCGGCGAGCGTGGCCTCGCCGCGCGGCGCGCCTTGGGCCGGCGCAATGCAGGTGTCGATGCTCCAGATGCTGCGCCATCCTTCGGTGAGATCGTCCACCACGGCTGAAGAGAGCGCTGGCACGGTACTGGCCCCAGCAATGGCAGTGCGGCCTGCGCTGCGAAAGGCTGCGTCAAGTGCGGCGGGAAAGTCGCAAACGAAGCGCCGCCCATCGGCCAGGTCGATGTAGTGCGCGCCGGATGCTGCCACGGCGTGCGGGACGCGGTAGTCTTGATTCTGGAACGGGCCCGCGGTGTGGATGACGAGACCGGCGCCCAGGCTGCGCAGGCATTCGACAAGGTCGCCGGCCTGGACATCGATGCGCACGCCACGCGACGAACCGCCGAGAGACTGCGCCAGACTGCTGGCGCGCCGGAGGTCTCGGCCGCCGATCATCAGTTCGATATCTTCATCGGTTGCCAGTGCGCGGCAGATGCGCGCGCCGAAGTTGCCGTAGCCACCGAGCACCAGGATTTTCATGCGACGCCCATGCCTGCGACATGCCCTCGCGTGAAGGCCTCCTCGAAGATCGAGTAGCCCGACCAGTCCGCATGCGCGAACGAGAGCCGGCCGGCGGCAACGCGGCCACCGTTGGCCGCACCCATCTGCGCCAGCAGTCCCGGCGTGGGAATGGCCATGGCGTGGCCGTAGCGTGTGATCTCGATGCGCGTGGCCAGCGCAGGCAAGTCGGGGTGCGGCACCGACAGTTCCGCGAGCAGTTCGTCGCGCCACGCGGTCCACGGGCGCTCGAGCAGCACACGGCGGCCGTCGGCGGCGTCGTAGCGGCTTGGGCCGAGCGGCCGGTACCAGCTGATGACCGTGCCGCGAGGCGTGGGATCGAGGTCCTGGTGGCGCGCATCGACATATCCCAGGCCGCGGGTGCCGAACACCACGTTGTCCCAGCTCGGCGCGGCGCCGGAACGGTCGGCAAGCGGCCCGCGCAGGTGCACGTTGGCCACCAGCCACGGCGCGTAGCGCAGATGTCGGGCGGCGTTCGCGAGCACTGCGGGCGCGTTCTCGACCACGCGCGCCGCAATGAACACCGGCAGCGCGACGATGCAGCGCTCGGCCTGCCAGCGCACCATCGATTTCGACGCAGCATCCCACGCATCGACCTCGACGCCGCCGCGCAGCTCGGCGATGCGCGTGACGACCTGGCCAGTGCGCAATCGGTCGCCGAGCGGCGCGGCCAGGCGCTGGGTGAGCCAGCCGTTGCCTTCGGGCCAGGTGAGCACGCCGTCGCGTTCGGGAGTCGAATCGGCACCGCTGCCCGATGAACCCGGCGCGTGAAATCCGTGCCGGCTTGCAAAGTAGTGAATGCCGGCCCATGCGGAGACCTGCTCCATGCCTGCGCCGTAGTCGTCGCGGCAGCAGTAGTCGAGGTACCAGCGCAGCTGCGCATCGCTGAAGCCTTCGCTGTCGAGCCAGCGCTCGAACGGAAGGGCGTCGAGCGCGAGCAATTCGGGAGTTAGCGCCACCTTGAGTGTGGGAATGGCGAAATGCTCCGCATGCTGCAGCGCATCGACTCGCTGCGCGAACTTGCGGTACTGGGCATGCGTGCTCTCGCCGACGTCATGCATGGGCAAGAGGCCGTCTTGCCACTCGCCACGGAAGAACAGGCGCTCCTGCGGGCTGTGGCAAAGATGGCGCTCGTCGTATTCCCAGCGGCCCGACACGCGGCGGCGGAGGCCGAGTTCTTCGAGCAGGTCCTGCACTTCGCGCGCGTCGTCGTTTGGCACAGGGAGGTAGTGCGCACCAAGCGGGCAGGCAATGCCGTTGACGATGCCGCTGCGCGCGTTGCCCCCGGGGGTGTCTTCGAGTTCGAGCAGGGCGAAGTCTTCGATGCCAGAAAGGCGCAATGCGCGTGCGGCGGCAAGGCCTGCGACTCCGCCTCCGGCAATGACCACACGCGTGCGCTTCATGGTTATGGGCGCCTGGCTCTTGAGCGCGCCGTCGCGCATGGCATGGCCGCGTGCCACGTCGATGCCGGTGAAGCCACCGTCGATGGGCGTCAGCGGTGCCTCGCAACCCGCTAGCGCAAGCGCGCTCGCCGCACCCGCCACGCCGAGAAAATCACGCCGTTGCATGCCGCGGCTAGTGGGCAATGACCTTGCCCCACTCCTGCTCATAGGTGGTGACGAGGGTTTGATTCGAGAGGCGGTTCACTTCCGCCGGCACGCGCGCCATGTCGAGCGGAAAATCGAACATCAGGGGCAGTGTGGGCGGCGCCAGGAAGCGCAGGCCCGAAGGCAGTGCGTCGGGCATGCGGTAGGGGCGGCGGCTCGCAATGATGTAGCCCCATTCGCCGAAGCTCGGCACGTGCGCGTGGTAGGGCGTGGCACGCAGGCCGACCGATTCGATGGTGGTCGCCACGGTCCAGTAGCTCTTGCGCGCCACCAGCGGCGAGGTGGTCTGGATCACCGCGTAGCCGCTTGCAGAAAGGCGCTTTTCGAGCAGCGAATAGAAGCTGTTGGTGTAGAGCTTGCCGATCGCGAAATTGGTGGGATCGGGGAAGTCCACCACGATGACATCGAACATATCTCCTGGTTGCTGCAGCCATTGGAAGGCATCTGTATTGACAACTTTCACCTTTGGCGAAGACAGCGAATGCCCGTTGAGCGCGGCCAGCGTTTCGTGCTCGGTGAAGAGCTTCGTCATGTTCGGATCGAGCTCGACCAGCGTGATCGACTCGACCGACGGGTATTTGAGAATCTCGCGCACGGCCATGCCGTCGCCGCCGCCGAGCACCGCCACTTTTTTTGGCGCGCCCTGCGCGGCCATGACCGGATGAACCAGCGCCTCGTGGTAACGGTATTCGTCGCGCTCGGCGAACTGCAGGTTGCCATTCAGAAAGAGACGATGCCCGAGCTGCCCGCGCGTGACCACGATGCGTTGGTAGGGCGAGGTGGCGCTGAAGACGATGCGGTCCTGGTAGAACTTGTCTTCGGCCAGCGTGGTGATCTGGTCGGCCCGGACAAAGGCGCCGACGAGCGCCGCAAGCGCAAGAAAGCACGCGAGCGCATGGGCGCCGATGCGCCGCAGTTCATGACGGAACAGCCACAGCGCCCACACCGCCACGGCCGCGTTCATGAAGCCGAACAAGAGCCCGGTGCGGATCATTCCGAGCTGCGGCACGAGAATGAGCGGAAAGGCCACCGACACGGCGAGCGCGCCAAGATAGTCGAAGGTGAGAACCTGCGACACGAGGTTCTTGAGCACGATGTTGCGCTTGAGAATGCGCATCACCAGCGGAATCTCCAGCCCCACCAGCGTGCCGACCACCAGCACGAGCCCATACAGCAGCAGCCGGAACGCGCCGGGCACGTAGGCATTCGCCAGGAAAAGAATGGCCGGCAGGGCACCGCCGACGAGCGCCACGAGCAGCTCGATGCGCAGGAAGTGCGCCGGCAGCTGGCGCTCGAAGTAGCGCGAGAGCCAAGAGCCCACGCCCATCGCGAACAGGTAGGTGCCGATGATGGTGCTGAACTGCAGCACCGAATCGCCGAGCAGGTAGGAGCTCAGCGCGGCCGCGGTCAGCTCGTAGACCAGGCCGCAGGCGGCCACCACGAACACGCTGGCTAGCAGCGCAATCTCGACGGGCTGCGGCCCGCGCGCATCGGCAGAACGCGCGGACACCGCCGCCTCCCCGCTCAATGGATCGCGGCTGCGACGATGACGCAGATGCCCAGGCTCATGGCGGCCACGACCAGCCCCAGCGCCACGTTCTGCTTCTCGACGATTTCGCCCCAGAGGTCATAAGGCGTGAGCTTGTCGATGATGAGAAAGCAGAGCCAGAAGATCAGTACGCCAAGCAGCGCATACACGAGCGATCCGAGGACCACGCCCGGTTTCAGCCATTCAAATCCCATGGGGACCTCCAGTCGTAGTAGCAGTATTAGATGACATCAATGCGAGCCTGCCTGTCTTTCATTTGTGGCCGCCGCCGCTCGAGTAGCCGCCGTACGATCCGCCCGAACTGCGCGATCCGCTGGACGAGCTGCTGCAGGTGCTCAGGATGACCAGCAGCACGATGATGACAATCACGATGAAGATGATGGTGCCGCAACCCAGGCCCGAAGCGGCACTGACCGGCGACGCATCGCCGCGCACGAACATGTCCTTCTTGTCGTCGAGCTTGAACGCGGCGGAAACCACGCCGCTGTCGAGCTTGCTCCCGGAGGACCAGGTCAGCTCGTTGGCCGAGCGCTCCATCGAGAGCAGCGCATTGCCGTTGGCGAAGTCGCGGTTGAAAGTTTTCTGCCCGCGCTCCACCTGCCAGTAGAACTCGCCCGCCACATAGGTGGTCTCGGCGTTGTAGGCGTACTGCTGGACGTAGCGCTTGCCTAGATAAGTGGCGGTGCTGCCGTTCTCGGCCATCACCGGCGCGCCGGTGGTCGGCTTGACCATGCTCCAGCCGTCTTCGGCATCGACCAGGAAACTGAAGCCGCGCTTCTTGTTATACAGCAGGTACTCGTTCCAGCCGAAGTGCTCGTCGTCGCCGGGCTCCACGCCCATGCGGTGCTGAAAGCCCACCACCTGCCATTGCGCGCCCTGCAGCTGGCCCATGCTGCCGATGGCGATGAGCGGGCGAACGGGCTCGTTCTGCTCCGCGTGCTTCAGCTCGCCGCCAATGCCCTGCGACAGGTCGATGATGCTGTTGCACGAGCCGCAGGTGATGCTCTTGCTGTCCGCCAGGTTGACCGTGACCGGCGCGCCGCAGTTGGGGCAATTGAAGGCGCGGCCTTTTTCGTCCTTGGCGGATTCGTCTCGCAGCCCGGTGAGCTGAAGGTCCTCCAGCTGCACCGAGCGGCCCAAGTAGGCGGTGGGCGGCTCCGTGCCGTAGTCGATGCTGAGCACCAGTCCCTTGTCGTTCCGCAGCTCGACTATGGGAAAAGCGCGGCCCAGTTCGGGCAGGTGCGGCAGTTCGCCCTGGGCGGAAAGCAGCGCCACCTGTTCGTTCGACGAAACGGTGTAGCTCTGGCCGTTGAACGCGGTGGTAGCGCCCACGCGCAGCTCGGTCGGCGGTGGCGCGGCGCGCTGCAGTTCGAATGGCAGCGCGAAGACATAGGCGCCGTTGTCCTCGCTGAGGATGCCGGTGCGGTCGCCGTCGAGCGCGGCGATCCATTCGGTCCAGCGTCCGCCGGGGTTGCTGTACTGCAGCCGGCCAACGATGGTGAACGGCTGGTTCTGGATCCGCCCGGCTGCAAACAGCTGCAGCGGACTGAAGTCGTCGAACAGCTCGGCCATCTTGCCGATGCGCGCGAGCGTCTCGCCCTGGCGGACGACGGTGCTCTGGCAGTACGGGCAAACGGCGAAGGCCGATTGCGCGGACCTGAATTCGACCGGTGCGCCGCAGCCGGGGCAGGGCGCACGGTAGGCGCGCTCGGCGCCCGGTTGCTCAGCCATTGCCGGTGCTTAGACCAGCTTCTTGAGCAGCTCCGCCTTCTTGGCGTCGAACTCTTCCTGCGTGAGGATGCCCTTGTCCTTGAGCTCGCCGAGCTTCTCGAGCGTGGTCATCACGTCGGCCGGGCTCACCACCGCCACGGCGGGCTGCTGCTGGGTCGCTGCGGCCTGAGCGGCTGCGTTCGGGCTCAGCCCCTGCGCGAGGTTCTGCGCCAGCACCTGGCCCAGCGCCACGCCGGCGCCCAGGCCCATGGCATCGCCCGCGATGCCGCTGCCGCCACCCGCACCTTCGGCAAACTTGGGGATGGCCTGCGCCGTCTGGTACTGCATGAACTTGCCCATGTCGTTGCCGACCATGCCCATGCCGATCTTCTGGTCGAGGATCTTCTGCAGCTCTTCGGGCAGCGAAACGTTCTGGACCGTGATGTTCTCGAGCTTGATGCCGATCTTCTCGAACTCGGGCACCAGCTGCGCCGCGAGCGCCTGCGCAAACTGGATCTGGTTGGCCGCAAGGTCCAGGAAGGGCACGCCGCTGGAAGCAATGGCGTTGCTGATGTTTTGCAGCACCATGCCGCGCAGCTGTCCGTCGAGGTCGGTCACGCTGTAGATGTCGCGCGTGCCCGAGATTTCGGTGTGGAAACGCTTGGCGTCGCCGATGCGGAAGCTGTAGTTGCCGAAGGCGCGCAGGCGCACCGCGCCAAAGTCCTTGTCGCGGATGGTGATGGCCTGCGGCGTGCCCCACTTCTGGTCGACCTGCTGGCGCGTGCTGAAGAAGTAGACGTCGCTCTTGAAAGGGGACTCGAACAGCTTGTCCCAGTTCTTCAGGTACGTGAGCACGGGCAGCGTCTGCGTCGTGAGCTTGTACATGCCCGGGCCGAAGACGTCGGCCACCTGGCCTTCGTTGACGAACACCGCCACCTGCGACTCGCGCACGGTGAGCGAGGCGCCGTTCTGGATTTCCATCTCGGCCATCGGGAAGCGCCAAGCCAGCGTGCCATCGCCAGTCTCGGTCCACTGGATGATGTCGATGAACTGTTTCTTGATGAAATCCATCAGGGCCATGGCCGCTCCTCGTCTATTTTTTTCCGGAACGTACATATTGCCACATCGTCTTGACGGGCTGCCGTGCATTTGGCAGGGCGCATCTCCGCCATGCGGCCTATGGCCCCGCAGGCCGAGGTCTACAATCGGCGCCCCCAGAAGAAGCGCCACCAGGAGCAACGGTACATGTCTGATTCGACGACCTCATCGACCCCCACGCCCGAAGACAAGCGCGCCGAACTGCGGCGCGCCGCCCTCGAGTACCACGAGCTTCCGGTGCCGGGCAAGATTGCCATCGCCGCGACCAAGCAGATGGTCAACCAGCGCGACCTGTCGCTGGCCTATTCGCCCGGCGTGGCCGCGCCCTGCGAGGAGATCGTCAAGGACCCTGCCAACGCCTTCAAGTACACGGCGCGCGGCAACCTGGTGGCGGTGATCACCAACGGCACCGCGGTGCTGGGCCTGGGCGACATCGGCCCGCTGGCGGCCAAGCCGGTGATGGAAGGCAAGGGCGTGCTGTTCAAGAAGTTCGCCGGCGTCGACGTGTTCGACATCGAGATCGACGAGAAAGACCCGGCCAAGCTGGTCGAGGTGATCGCCGCGCTGGAGCCGACCTTCGGCGCCATCAACCTGGAGGACATCAAGGCGCCCGACTGCTTCTACGTGGAGCGCGAGCTGCGCAAGCGCATGAAGATCCCGGTGTTCCACGACGACCAGCACGGCACGGCCATCACCGTGGCGGCGGCCATGCTCAACGGCCTCAAGGTCGCGGGCAAGGACATTGGCGAGGTCAAGCTGGTCACCTCGGGCGCGGGCGCCGCGGCGCTGGCCTGCCTGAACCTGCTGCTCAAGGTGGGCCTGAAGCGCGAAAACGTGTTCGTGACCGACCTGGCCGGCGTGGTGTACGAAGGCCGCGAAGAGCTCATGGACGACGACAAGCGCCAGTACATGCAGAAAACCACGGCCCGTTCGCTGGCCGAGGTGATCGACGGCGCCGACGTGTTCCTGGGCCTCTCGGCGGGTGGTGTGCTCAAGCCCGCCATGGTGGCCAAGATGGCACCCAAGCCCGTGATCTTCGCGCTGGCCAACCCCAACCCGGAAATCGCGCCCGAAGACGCCCACGCAGTGCGCCCCGACGTGATCATGGCCACGGGCCGCACGGATTATCCGAACCAGGTCAACAACGTCCTGTGCTTCCCGTACATCTTCCGCGGTGCGCTCGATTCGGGCGCCACCACGATCACCGACGAGATGGAAATTGCCGCGGTGCGCGCGATTGCCGATCTCGCCCAGGCTGAGCAGAGCGAGCGCGTTGCTGCCGCTTACGTCGGCGAAAAGCTGTCTTTCGGCCCCGAATATCTGATTCCGAAGCCCTTCGATCCGCGCCTGATGATGAAGATCGCTCCCGCGGTGGCCAAGGCCGCCGAGGAAAGCGGCGTCGCTTCGCGCCCGATCAAGGACATGGACGCCTACCGCGACCGCCTGCAAAGCTTCGTCTACGCCTCGGGCACCACGATGAAGCCGATCTTCGACGCCGCCAAGCGCGCGCAGAAGAAGCGCGTGGCGTATTGCGAGGGCGAGGAAGAACGCGTCCTGCGCGCGGCCCAGATCGTGGTGGACGAAGGCATTGCCCGCCCCACGCTGATCGGCCGTCCGGCGATCATTGCGCAGCGCATCGAGAAGTTCGGCTTGCGGCTGAAGGAAGAGCTCGACTACGACATCGTCAACGTCGAGCAGGACCACCGCTACCGCGACTTCTGGCAGACCTACCACCGCATGACCGAGCGCAAGGGCCAGACGGTGCAAACCGCCAAGATCGAGATGCGCCGCCGCCTGACGCTGATCGGCGCCATGCTGCTGCACAAGGACGAGGTCGACGGCATGATCTGCGGCACCTGGGGCACCACGCTGATCCACCTGCACTACATCGATCAAGTGATCGGCAAGCGCCCCGGCGGCTGCGAAAGCACCCCGCAGGACGTGCCGGTTTACGCCTGCATGAACGGCCTTTTGCTGCCCGATCGCCAGGTGTTCCTGGTCGACACGCACGTCAATTACGACCCCTCGCCCGAGGAACTGGCCGAAATCACGACCATGGCGGCCGAGGAAATGATGCGCTTCGGCCTCAAGCCCAAGGCCGCGCTGCTGTCGCATTCGAACTTCGGCACCAGCAACGAGCCCAGCGCCATCAAGATGCGCAAGACGCTCGACCTGCTGCGTGTGCAGGCGCCCTGGCTCGAGGTGGACGGCGAAATGCACGGCGACGTGGCGCTCGACAGCAAGCAGCGCGCGATCGTCATGCCGCACAGCGCGTTGGCAGGCAACGCCAATCTACTGGTTTTCCCGAACATCGACGCGGCCAATATTTCCTACAACCTGCTGAAAACTGCGGCAGGCGGAAATATCGCCATTGGCCCGGTGCTGCTCGGCGCCGCCAAACCTGTGCATATTCTCACGGCAAGCGCAACTGTTCGCCGCATCGTGAACATGACGGCCTTGACAGTGGCCGACGCAAACGCAGAGCGATAAGCCATTTTTCGAGAGTGGTCGCCCACTTTAGGCGTCGCTCCCCATCTCCTTGCACTGCTCAAACTTTGGGCAGTCGCTTGCTATTTTCGCCAGCGTGGTGCACACTCGCGGGCTTGAATTTGCGGGTTAACCCCAGGGTTGATCGCCAATTCGGAACCCGCTCTTTTCTTGTGGTGCCCCATGGCGGCTTACGCCTCGATCACGTCCTCAGTCACTAAGTTTGCGCTCACCGGCTTTTTGCTGGCGGCGTTAGCGACGGGGGCCGAGGCCCGCCGCGATTGGTTTGGCACCGGAAAGCCCGCCCAGGATTCGATTGCACTGTCCGAACTTCCGGTTCAGGGCCAGCGAACCTACGAAGCCATTCTGAGTGGCGGCCCCTTCCACCATGAAAAGGACGGCACGGTATTTGGCAATCGCGAGCGTCTCTTGCCGCCAGCGCGGCGCGGTCACTACCGCGAGTACACGGTGGCAACGCCCGGCTCGCGCGACCGAGGGGCGCGGCGCATTGTCTGCGGCGGTGAACAGCGCACAACACCCGAGGCCTGCTGGTACACGGCAGACCACTACGCGAGTTTCAGACGGATTGCACCATGAGCGATGACAACGACTTGAGCGGCGCCCCGAAGCGCCCCGAAGAAATGATGATGACTATGGAAAGACCAGCGGAGATGACACTATCCCTTCGTGCCGTACGCCCGAACATCGTGCAGTCGATTCGTGCGTTCCGCGTGAACGACCTGCAGGAAGCCGCGAACGCAGCGGGCCAGCATTTCCTGTACGCGAACCTGGGCAACGCCCAGACCAAGCAGGACGTTCTCGACCTGATTGCCCAGCAGTTCACCTTTCCGGCGCACTTCGGCAAGAATTTTGACGCGCTGTACGACTGCATGACCGACCCGTTGCATAAATCGGGCCCGCAGCCCGGCTTTGTGATCGTGCTCGAGCAGATCCCGGCCAACGCCAAGTTCGACAAGGAAGCGCGCGAGCAGCTGCTCGACATCTTCCGGGACGCCTCCGATTACTGGGGAGACCGAAAAGTCCCCTTCCGGTGCTTCTATTCTTTTCTGTAGCCCGTTCTGCACACACCAGCCAAGCAGAACGGGCGAACGAGGCTCAGCCGAACGGCGCAGCACTCGATGGCATCGAAATCAATAGCGGCACAGCTGCCGCGGCAACCGGCACTGAGCCGGAAGGCGAAAAAATGCCGACCGACAAACTGGTCGACGTTTCGCCGCTCGCATTGCGCATGAGCAGCCCCTTCAACGCGGGCTACTGGCTCGCTGCGGCCTAAATAGGCCCACCCCCGAAGCGGCTCACTTCGTGTAGCCGCTTCCCCCTCAAGGGGGCAACACCTGCGGCCCGGCAAAGCCGGTTCCGCGGTGTTCACGAACGAAAGCCCGCCTTTGCCAAGGCGGGCTTTTTTTCATTGGCGCGGGGGAACGGCCTGGGCCAGGGCGACGTACTCGGCCACTGGCACTTCTTCGGCCCGGCGTTGGGCGTCGAACTCGCCCTCGAAGCCATGCTCGTCGAGCCACTTGCCCAGGGTGTGCCGCATGATCTTGCGGCGCTGGCTGAACGCGACCTGCACGATCTCGCCGAGGCGGGCGGCATCGACGGCAGGCGGCTGGGCCAGCGGCACCATCCGCACCACGGCGCTGTCGACGCGCGGCGGGGGGTCGAAGCTCTCGGGCGGCACGAACAGCACGTTTTCCATCTCGTAGCGCCACTGCAGCATCACGCTCAGGCGGCTGTAGTCGGACGTGGCGGGCCTGGCGACCATGCGGTCGATCACTTCCTTCTGCAACATGAAGTGCTGGTCGGCAATCAGGTGGGCAAAGCCGAGCAGATGGAAAAGGATGGGCGTGGAGATGTTGTAGGGCAGGTTGCCCACCACTCGCAGCGGGGCCGAAAACCTGGCGGCGAGCTCGGCGAAATCGACCTTGAGCACGTCCGACTCGATGACATCGAGCTGCGGATGGTCGCGCAGCCGCTTGGCCAGGTCGCGGTCGAGCTCGATGACCGTCAGGCGTCCGAGCCGCTCCACCAGCGGCTGCGTGAGCGCCGCCAGCCCGGGACCGATCTCGACCATGGCGTCGCCAGGCTGCGGCGCGATCTCGTGCACGATCGCATCGATGATGCCCCCGTCGGACAGAAAGTGCTGACCGAACCGTTTCCTGGCGATATGGGCCATCAGGACTGGGGAGGCTCGCGGTATTCGACGTAGGCGCGCGCGCGCACTTCCTGCACCCAGGTTGTGAAGGCCTCTTCAACCCTCTGCTCGCGCAGCACGGCGCGTGCGGCTTCGCGCTGCTCGGCCTGGGTGAGCTTGGATTCGCGCCGGCCGACCACCTGAATCAGGTGGACACCGAATCGCGACACCACGGGATCGCTGATCTGGCCCGGCGCGAGCCGGTCCATGGCTTCCTCGAACTCAGGCACGAACTGGCCGGGGCGCGACCAGCCCAGGTCGCCGCCTTCCTTGGCGCTCGCGTCTTGCGAGTTGTCGCGCGCCAGCCCGGCGAAATCGGCCGTGCCGGCTTGCACGCGGCGCTTGAATTCGGCCAGCTGCGCCACGGCTTGGGCGGTGGTGCGCTTGGGATCGTTGAGCAGGAGGATGTGGCGAACCTGCGTCTGGGTGACGGTGGCATCGGTGGCGCCAAGCTGCGACTTGGCCAGCACCTTCAGCACGTGGAAGCCGGCGCCCGAGCGAATGGGCCCTGCAATACCGTTGACTGCCGTCGACTGCGTGGCTTCGACGAACAGCGAGGGATAGCGGTCCGCGGTGCGCATGCCGACGGCGCCGCCATTGGCGCGGTCAGGCGAGTCGGAGTTTTCCTGCACCAGCTTGGCAAAGTCTTCGCCGGATCGGGCGCGCTGCGCCAGGCTTTGAGCCCGCTGCTGCAAGGTGGCCACCTGCGCGGGGGTCGCGTTCTCCGGCACCGCGACCAAGAGGTGCGCGAGGTTGATGTTCTGCAGCGCCGCGTCCTTGGTGGGGGAGTTTCGCTGGTCGCGCAGGTATTCGTCGGCTTCGGAGTCGCTGATCTTGACCTTCGATTCGACCTCGCGGTCGCGCAGGCGCGTGAGCAGCAACTGGTCACGCAAGTCGTTGCGGAATTCGCGCGGCGAGATGCCTTCGGCCACCACGCGGCGGCGCAGTTCTTCGACCGTGACCTGGTTCTGCCGCGCCACGGTCTGCTCGGCCTGGTCGATGGCTACGTCGTCGACCTTGATGCCGTTTTCCTTGGCCAACTGGAGCTGGGCTCGCTCGGAGATCAGGCGCTCGAGCACCATGCGGGTGAGCTCGGCGCGGGGAACGCGTTCCGCCTCGGCGTTTTCGCGCATCAGTCGCGTGACGCGCGACTGCACCTCGGTGTTGGTGATGGGTTCGGAGTTGACCAGCGCGACGATGTACTCGGCCGAGCGCTGCACCGGCGCGGCATTGGACGGAGCGGGACGTGCAACCGGGGCCGCAAGGCGGGGGCCGGCGCGCATGATGTCCGTGATGCCGCTGCCGCCACCGGGACGCAGGCCCTGCGCGCCGGACGACGCAGCCAGCGCCGCGAGGCAGCTCAGGGTAAGGATGGAACCGATGTGTTTCATGGCGTTGCTCAATCGTCTCAGTCGTAATTGGTGAAGCGGCTCGGCCCTTCGGTGGGCTGGCGAAGGGGCTGGTAGCGCTGGATGTTTTGCCGAAGGGCCTGCATAGGACTCGATCCGATGCTGGAAAATCCGACGAATTCGAGCTGGAACATGATGCGGGTGTTGGCGGTCACCTGGCCGGTGGTGACGCGCTGGAGGACCACGCGTCCGATCCAGCAGCAGCCGTCGTATTCGAAGCCGAGCACGCCGTCCGTGAGTTTCTTGTCTTGCAGGCTGTAGTTGAGCCGGCCGACCGCGTACCACCGCCCGCCGCCCTGGCCCTTGCCCGGGCCGAGGTCCTTGCCCTTGTCGCCCCACAGGTCGTTGAGCGGCCACTGCCAGCCCACGTCGAACGACTTGTTGCCGTCAGTCGCGGTGGGCGTGCTGGGCGCCTGGTAGCGGAAGGCGGCGCTCAGGTTGTGGTACGGCTCGGGGTTGTAGCGCGCGCTGATGGCCGAGCGCTCCGACTTGCGTGTGTCGGGGTTGTACTGAACGACCGTGTCCAGGCTCCACTTGGGCGTCCAGTTGATTTGCGCCCCCAGCAGCAGGTCGCTCGCCCGGTCGGTCACCGGCGTGCCGCCCGGCAGCGTGACCTTCTGGTCGCTGAAGCGCAGCCGCTGTGCAATGCCGAAGCGCGCCGCCTCGACGCCGGTTTCGGGGTCGATCAGGCGGGAGGTCACGCCGAGCGTGAGCGTGTTGGTGTCGGAGATGCGGTCGTTGCCCGAGAAGGCGTTCTCGGTGTAGATGGTCGCAAAGCTGAAATCGTTGGCCGCCGAATCGTAGTTCGGCAGCATGCTCTGGTTGCGGTACGGCGTGTAGACGTAATAGGCCCGCGGCTCCAGCGTCTGGCGGAAGGCGCGGCCAAAATAGCTCGCGTCGCGTTCGAAGATCAGCCCGCTGTCCAGGCTGAAGGTCGGCACCGTCCGATTGCTCGAGGTCGGGAAGAAGTACAGCGAATTCGGGTTGTAGGGCACGCCGTTGACGTACTGGATCCCGTTCACCGTGAGCCTGGGAACGTCCGACTGCGGCAGGTAGTAGTTGTACGAAGCCGTGTTCAGCTGCAGCTTGGGAATGACGAAGGAACTCGGCGTGATGAATGGCCGGCTGATCGTGCCAATTGCCAGGGCGCGATCGCCGTCGGGCTGCGACTGCTGGTTGATGTCGAAGCCGGGCTGGCCCGAAAGGATGCTGTTGACGCGGAAGCGCGTGTAGTCGAGGTTCAGCGAAACGTCGAAGCCGTGCCAGTCGTACTTGTTGTAGTTGGCCGTGATCTGCGGCATCCGGTCATAAGACGGCACGATCGGCGACAAGCTGTACTGCAGCGTCTGGTAGCGCAGCGCACGAATCCCGCCGGTCCAGTCGCCCTTGCCCCAGTTGAGTGACGCGTCGTTCGACAGCTGACGCTGTGCCAGAGTGGGCGTACGCTGGAAGTCGCGCCAGTAGTCGTCGTCGCTGACGCGGTTGATGTTGATGGTGGCCGACAGCGAATCCAGGCCCAGCGCCTTGGCATTGAATTCCTGGTGGTGATTGGCCCAAATGCCCCAGCGTTTGGTGCTGCCAGGCGCAGCGGTCAGGTCCTTGGCCTGGATTTCTCCGTTGGCCAGCTGCTGAAGCTGGGTGGCGCGCAGCTCGTTGTAGCGCTGCCCCACCAGGCGGTCGCTGCCCATCAGGTCCATGCGGATGCTGCCGCTGTAGTCTTTCTCGAGGTAGCGGAATTCCGAGCCCAGGTTGAGGCCGCGCTTGCTCATCAGCGTGGGCGTGAACGTGGCGTCGCGGTTGGGCGCGATGTTCCAGTAGTAGGGCTGCGAGATCTCGATGCCGTTGGTGTTGTCGACGCCGATCGTCGGCGGCAGCAGGCCGCTCTTGCGCTCGTTCGACAGCGGAAAGCTCACGCTCGGAAACGGCGGCGTGCTGATGCCCATGAAGCTCAGCCGCGCATCGGTGGCCACGCCAACGTTTTCCTCGGTGTCGGTGGTCATCGTGGCCGCGGTCAGCAGCCAGGCCGGCATCCAGCCCGGAAAATCTTCACGGCGGCAGGTGGTGTAGGTGGCGTTGCGGGCCACCGAGACGTTGCTGTCGACGAAATCGATGCGCTGCGCCTCGCCGTGCCCGCCGTTGGCGAGGAAGGAATAGCGCACATTGTTGAAAAAGCCCTCGAAGGTTTCGAGCTTGAGTTCAAGCTCGGGGCCCTCGTACACGTTGCCGGCCTGGTTGACCCGTACGTTGCCGCGCGCCTTGGCGCGGTCGTCTGGCTGGTAATACTCGAGGCGGTCGGCGGTGATGGCCACCTCGCCGCGGCGCAGCGTGGCGTTGCCCTCGACCACGGTTTCAAGGTCTTGGCGGCCCGACAGCCGATCCCCGGTAATGAGGCTTGGCAGCTGGCTGCGCTCATTGGCCGGCAGCGTTTCGGTCAGTTGCGGCGTGCGCTTGAGCACGAGTGGGCCGTCGAGGCCGCCCGCCGGCTGCGCGGACGCGCCATGCGCATGCAGCAATGCGAGCGACAACACGGCCAATGGCAGGGGCGGGCCGGAACGCCGCGCGGCGACGCGACGGCTCATCAAGCCACCCGCCCGGTCGTTCCAGAGAAGGCCCGCAGTCTCCCCAGGGAGGGCTGCGAGTGCACAAGGTGCCAAGCGTGGGGGCGTTGGATCGTAGGCATCGGTCAGGAACGAAGGATCGTCGGGAGGACGGCGCGGCAGGCCGGCAGGTTGCAGGAGCCGGCGGCAACCCTGTTCGACCGGGGAGGACCGCAGGAGTTGCCGCGCCAGGCGGATTTGTAGAATCGATTATCCATGACAGCACCCCCGCCCCCTGCTTCCGAGCCCACCCCCTCCGCCGAGGCCATTCTCTGGGCCGATCCACAGCGGGCCGCAGCCTTCCAGCACTGGTTGGCCGGTATCTCCGCCACGCACCACCTGTTGCCCGATACCGTGCGCCTCGCATCGGCCGATGCGAGCTTTCGGCGCTACTTCCGGGTCGACAGCGCGGAGGCTTGCGGCGCTCGCATCGTGATGGACGCGCCGCCGGACAAGGAAAACAGCGAGCCTTTCGTGCAGGTCGCCCGTTTGATGGCCGAGGCAGGCGTGACCGCGCCGCGCGTACTCGAATGGGACAAGTCCCACGGCTTCCTGCTGCTGGACGACCTCGGCCGCCAGACCATGCTCGACGTGATCGATCCGGCCCAGCCCGACGCGAGCCGCCCGCTCTACGACCGGGCCATCGATGCGCTGATCCGCTGGCAGCTGGCGTCCAAGCCGGGCGTGCTGCCGCCCTACGACCGCGCGCTGCTGGAGCGCGAACTGGCGCTCTTTCCCGAGTGGTACATCGGGCGCCACCGCGGCGTTGCCGTCGAGGGCAAGCTCAAGGAACGGCTGGAACGCAGCTTCAAGCTCATCGTCCAGAGCAACCTGGCCTCGCCGAGCGTCTACGTGCACCGCGACTTCATGCCGCGCAATCTCATGGTCCGCGATGACGCTGCCGATCTGGGCGTGCTCGACTTCCAGGATGCGGTCTACGGCCCGATCACCTACGACATCGCAAGCCTGATGCGCGACGCGTTCCTGAGCTGGGACGAGGAGTTCGTGCTCGACGTCACGATCCGCTATTGGGAAGCCGCGCGCAGGGCCAAGCTGCCGGTCGACTCGGATTTTGGCGCCTTCTATCGCTCGGTCGAATGGATGGGTCTGCAGCGCCACCTCAAGGTCGCGGGCATCTTCGCCCGCCTGACGCTGCGTGACGGCAAGCCCCGATACTTGGCCGACACGCCCAGATTCATCGCTTACATCCGCTCGACAACGAGCCGCTACATGGAGCTGACGCCGTTGCTGCGCGTGATCGATGAAATCGAAGGGAGCTCGGCGCTCACCGGCTTCGTCTACGGTCGGCCCTAGATGCCCCGTTTCCATTGCCCGGTGCCGCTGGTTGCGGGCGCCACTTTCGAACTGCCTCCCGGCGCGGCGCGCCACGTGCAGGTGCTGCGGATGCAACCCGGCGACGCGCTCACGCTGTTCGACGGCTCGGGCGGCGAATATGCCGCTACCGTGGAGCGCATGGGGCGCAGCGACGTTTCGGTGACCCTCGGCGCCCATGTTCCCGTGGAGCGAGAGGCTTCGCGTGCGGTGCATCTTGCCGTCGGCATGCCCGCCAATGAGCGCATGGACTGGCTGATCGAGAAAGCCACCGAGCTGGGCGTCGCGAGCATCCAGCCGCTGGCAACAGCCCACGGCGTGCTGCGCCTCTCAGGCGAGCGCGCCGAAAAGAAAAGGGCGCATTGGGAGGCGATTGCCATCGCGGCCTGCGAGCAATGCGGCCGCAACCGCGTGCCGGTGATCCATCCGGTGCGGCCGTTCTCGAGCCCCTCGGCCTGGATCGATGCGAACACCGGTGGCACTGCGCTGCGCCTTGTCCTGAGCCTCGCCGAAGGCACGCAGCGCCTCGCCGATGCCACGGCATCGTCACCGGCGGACCGCAGCGTGCTGGTGCTGAGCGGCCCTGAAGGGGGCCTGAGTGGCGCCGAGGAGAAGGAGGCTCTGGCATGCGGCTTTGCGCCTGTCACTCTTGGTTCGCGCGTGCTGCGTGCCGAAACGGCGGCGCTCGCCGCTCTGGTGTCCCTCGCCGCGCCGTAGCTTGTTTCCATGAGGCATGCGTGCCTCGACTGTTCGTCACGACCGACAAGAAAGGATCTTCACGCCATGCCTCGTCCACCTCGCGCCCTCCGGCTTGCACCCCTCGCGCCTCTGGTACTGGCCCTGCTGTGCGCGGTCCCAGGCGCGCAGGCCCAGAACAACGCCGTCGCACCCACGCCGGCGCAGGTCGCCCCCGAGGTGGACAAGGCCTACACCCAGCTCATGGCGGCGCCGGCCATTCAAAAGCTGCTGGAAGCGGTCAAGGCCGACCATGACCGCGCGGTCGAAGACCTCAAGATGCTCACCGAGATCGAGGCACCACCGTTTAAGGAGCAGAAGCGCGCCGAAGCCTTCCTCGCGCGCATGAAGGCACTGGGCCTCGCCGACGCCAAGATCGATGCCGAAGGCAACGTTGTCGGCCTGCGCAAGGGCACGGGCAACGGACCCAAGCTGCTGATCTCGGCCCACCTTGACACCGTGTTTCCCGCCGGCACCGACGTGAAGGTGAAGGAGCACGACGGCAAGCTGCATGCGCCCGGCATTGCGGACGACACGCGCGGCCTCTCGGTGCTGCTGTCGTGGCTCAAGGTGCTCAACGACAACAAGGTGCAGACGGTGGGCGACCTGCTGTTCGTCGCGAATGTCGGCGAGGAAGAACTCGGCAACCTGCGCGGCATGAAGGCCATCTTCCGCGACCACCTCGACATCGACGGCATGGTGGGGCTGGAGCCTTCGCCCGACGGCAACGTGCTGATCCTCGGCACCGCGAGCCACCGCTACGAGGTCACGTTTAAGGGCCCGGGCGGCCACAGCTTCGGCGCCTTCGGCCAGGTACCCAGTGCAATCCACGGCATGGGCCGCGCCATTGCCAAGATCGCCGAGGTGCGCACGCCGAGCTTCCCGAAAACCACCTTCACGGTCGGCACCGTGGGCGGCGGCACCTCGGTCAACACCATCGCGCCGGATGCGCGCATGGCCATCGACATCCGCTCGGACGACATGGCTTCTCTGCTCGAGACCGAGAAGAAGATCCTCGCGGCCATCGACGAAGCGGTGGTCGAAGAGAACAAGCGCTGGAACGTCGGCACGCTCAGCGCAAGCAACAAGCTGATCGGTGACCGGCCAGGCGGCCGGACGCCCTCCGACTCGGTCATGGTGGAAGCGGCCATCCGCTCGAACACGACTTTCGGCCACAAGACGCTGCTGCGCGGCGGCAGCACCGATGCCAACGTGCCGATGTCCTACGGCATCCCGGCGATCATCATCGGTAGCGGCGGCAAGTCCACCGGCTTTCACGCCCTGAGCGAGTCGATCGACGTGACAGACGCATGGAAGGGCGCGCAAAATTCGCTCGTCACGGTGCTCGGCTTGGTGGGTGTGCAAGGGGTCAGTCCCGCATTGCTGCCCAAACGCCCGGCGCGTACCCGGTAATTTGTCACACGGCGCGGCGAAAGTGAGCGCCTCCACCGTCGGCTCGCGGTCCGTTTGCGTTGGAAAATGCGGGCGGTTCTGTCACACACCAAGGAAATGGCCATGGGATTGCTCGATTCGGTACTCGGTCAGGTGCTCGGAGGCGCGGCCCAACAGCAGCAGCAACCGCAGGGCGGCGGGATGGGCGATCTCGGCGGGCTGGCCGGCGCGCTGGGCGGGCTGCTTGCCAACAACGGCAGCGCTGGGGGCCTGGGAGGGCTGGTCTCCAAGTTCGAGCAAGCCGGCATGGGCGACGTGATCGGCTCCTGGATCGGCAAGGGAGAAAACCAGCCGGTGTCCGGCGGACAGCTGCAGGACGCGCTGGGCAGCGACACCATTGCCAGCATCGCTTCCAGGCTCGGCATCAATGCGCAAACGCTGCTGCCCATGCTGGCCACCTTGCTGCCGGTTCTCATCGACCAGCTCACGCCTCACGGTAAGGTGCCGGAGCAGGGCCTTGGCGACCAGAGCGACCTGCTGAGTTCGCTCGGCGGCCTGCTGCAGAACAGGCAGCCCTGAGCAATTTGCTCATCGAGAATTCCAGCGCCCGCGAGGGCGCTTTTTTTTGCCTCGAGCTTTTCGGCTGGCGCACCCGGAGCGAATCGCGTAGAACCGCGGCCTCCAGTCACCGCGCCTTCGCCACTTTTCCATGAACCGCAACCTTTGGCTGCTTGCCATCTGCCAGGGCCTCTTCCTGACCAACAACGTCACCTTCATTGCCATCAACGGGCTGGTGGGGCTGAGCATCGCGCCGCGCGGCTGGATGGCCACGCTGCCGGTCATGGGCTACGTGGTGGGCGGCGCGCTCACCACCGGGCTGGTGGCGCGCACCCAGCAGCGATTCGGCCGTCGCGGCTCGTTCCAGATCGGGCTGGCGGTGGCTCTGGGTTCAGCCCTGCTGTGCGCGTTCGCGGCCGTGTCGAAGAATTTCTGGCTCTTGTGCCTTGCGACGGTGGTGGCCGGCTACTACAACGCCAATGCGGGCCTGTATCGCTTTGCCGCCGCCGAACTCGCGGCGCCGGCCTGGCGCGAGAAGGCCGTGTCGCTGGTGATGGCCGGCGGGCTGATCGGCGCGGTGGGGGGGCCCAACCTGGCGGCCGCCACGCGCGAAGTGTTTGCGGTGCCGTTCGCAGGTGCCTACATCGCTCTGGCGGCGGTGGCACTGCTCTCGATGGGCGTCATGCGGTTCATCGACTTTCCCGCCACGCTGACTCGACAGCAGGCGTTGGGCGGGCGGCCACTCTCGGAGATCATGCGGCAGCCGGTGTTCATCGTGGCAGCCGCGGCGGGGGCACTGGGCTACGGGGTGATGAACCTGCTGATGGCCGCCACGCCCATCGCCATGCAGATCTGCAGCCTGCCGTTTTCCGATGCCGCCCTGGTGCTCGAATGGCATGTGATCGGCATGTTCGCGCCGGGCTTCTTCACCGGACACCTCATCCGCCGCTTTGGCGCACTGCCCGTGATGGGCGTGGGGCTCGCGCTCAACTTCGCCTGCATCGCCGTCGCGCTGTCGGGCGTGGAACTGCAGCACTTCCTGGTGGCGCTCTGCCTCTTGGGTGTGGGCTGGAATTTCCTGTTCACCGGCAGCACGACGCTGTCGCTGACGGCCTACACGGCCGAAGAACGCGACCGGGCGCAGGGCGCGCTCAACTTCTGCGTGTTCGCGACGCTCGCGCTGACCTCGTTCGCCTCGGGCGTGCTGGTCACGACGCAGGGCTGGCAGTTGCTCAACTACGGTTCGCTGGTACCGGTGGTGCTCACGGGCGCGGCACTGCTGTGGCTCGCGCAGACGCGCCGGCGTGCTGCTGCAGCTGCCGCCAGCGCCTGAGGCGCCCGATCAGACCGGCGGAAAGCGCTTGTCGAGCCAGCGCTGCAGCGCGGCGAACACCGGCCCGGCGTCCAACTCGTTGAATATCTCGTGGTACAGGGATTCGAAGCACCGCGTTTCGACCATGCCGCTGGGAGCGGCCGCCTCGGCGAAGGCACGGCTGGCGGCGGGCACCACGAGGTGGTCGTCGCCCGCGTAGATCAGCAAGGTGGGAACCGGCCAATGCGCCGCGGACTGCTGCACCTTGCGCCCCTCGTGCGCCAGAAAGCGCGCAAGCCGGCCTCCGATGCGGTCGTGCGTGAGCGGATCGTCACGGTAAGCCTGCACCACGGCGCGGTCGTGCGAAAGAAAGTTGTCGTCCAGCCCGTTGCCGACGCGCAGCCGGGGCGCAATGCGCGGCAACACCGCGAGCAGCGCCTTCTGGAATCCATTCAGGCCGGGGTCGAGCCCCGGCGAAGACAGCACCAGCCCGTCGACCGGCCGTACGCCGCGCGCCACCAGGCTGGCGGCGACCAGCCCGCCCAGGCTATGGCCCAGCAGCACCAGCGGCCGGCCGGGGTTCTCGCGCCGCGCGTCGTCGATGATCAGCGCAAGGTCGTCGACCAGCCGCAACTCGCTCGGCAGGCCGCCGCGCGCACCGGACGACTCGCCGTGCCCGTGATGGTCATGCGCCCAAACGGCGAAGCCCCACCCATGCAGGCGCTCGGCTAACGCCTGATAGCGGCCGGCATGCTCGCCCAGCCCATGCACCAGCACCACCACGGCGCGCGATGCGGCGGCCGACGGGAGGCGACGCAGCAATAGCGTCTCGCCATCCGGCGCGGACAGCGAAACGCGCTGCTGCGGCAAAAGCGGCAAAGTCGGCGCTGGTCCGGTCAAGCGGCGACCGGCTCCGCGGCCGCGGCGCGATGCGCAATGGGCAGGGCCGCAATCACCTCGGCCACGGCGGCGGTGAGCTTCTTGGCGTAGGGCACATGCAGGAATTCGTTGGGTCCGTGCGCGTTGCTCTTCGGGCCCAGCACGCCGCAGACCATCATCTGGGCCTTCGGGAAGCCGGCGCTCAGCATGTTCATCAGCGGGATGGTGCCGCCCTGGCCGATGTAGCCGCAGGAGGCGCCGAAGTGCGCCTGCGAGGCCTTGTTGAGCGCGTCTTCGAACCAGGGCGTGATCGTCGGTGCGTTCCAGCCGGTGGCGCCGCCGCCGCTTTCGAAGGTCACGCGCGCCTGGTAGGGCGCGTTGTCTTCGAGCAGCTTTTTCAGGTTCTGCACCGCCTCGGCGGCATCGACGAGCGGAGGCAGGCGCAGCGAGAGCTTGAACGCGGTGTAGGGGCGCAGCACGTTGCCCGCGTCCTTCAGCGCCGGAAAGCCTTCCGCGCCCGTGACCGACAGCGTGGGCTTCCAGGTGCGGTTGAGCAGCGCCTCCACCGGATCGGTGGTGGTCGGTAGCGCGAACATGGTCGAGCCGCCGCAGTCGTAATGCGCCCACGGAAAGCGCTTGTAGACCTCGTCGCCGAGGATTGCGGCGGTGGCCCTGGCCTGCGCCAGCCGGTCGGCCGGCACTTCGCAATGGAAGCTTGCGGGCAGCAGGCGGCCGGTGGCACTGTCTTCGAGGCGGTCGAGCACCTGCCGCATGATGCGGAAGCTCGACGGCACCAGGCCCGACGCGTCGCCGGAGTGGATGCCTTCGGTCAGCACTTCGACCTTGAGCGTGCCGCTGGCCATGCCGCGCAGCGAGGTGGTGAGCCACAGCTGGTCGTAGTTGCCCGCGCCCGAATCGAGGCAGATCACGAGTTCGACATTGCCCAGCCGCGGGCGCAGTGCGTCGACGTACGGCAGCAGGTCGTAGGAGCCACTTTCCTCGCAGGTCTCGATGATCCCCACGATGCGCGGATGCGCCGCGCCCTGGCTCTTGAGCGCCTGCAGCGCGGCGACGCTCGCGTAGACCGCATAGCCGTCGTCGGCGCCGCCGCGGCCGTAGAGCAGGCCGTTCTCGTACTTGGGCGTCCAGGGGCCGAGGTCGTTGCGCCAGCCGGTGAATTCGGGCTGCTTGTCGAGGTGGCCGTACATCAGCACCGTTTCGCCCATGTCGGTGCCGGTAGCCGGCACTTCGAAGAACAGCACCGGCGTGCGGCCTTCAAGGCGCACGATCTCCAGCTTCAGGCCCTCGACCTTCTGCGCCTCGACCCAGGCGGCCGCGTTGCGCAGTACCGTTTCAAGGTAGCCGTGGGCGGCCCAGTCGGCGTCGAAGCCGGGCGACTTGGCGGGAATGGCGATGTAATCGGTCAGTTGCTTGACGATGTCGCCGTCCCATTGGGCGCTGACATCGGACAGGGCGCGCTCGGCATCGAGCGTTGCGGCGGGCATTTCGCGGTGCAGGGGGGCATTCATCGGGGAGTTCTCCGCGGGTGACGAAAAAACGCATTTTGCGCCCGTGCGCGAGCCCGCGTAGAGTGCGGGCGATCTCAACCCGGAGCGCAATGTGAGCAAGGCAACATCGACTCGGACCCCGGCGGATATCAGAGTGGGCATCGGCGGCTGGACCTACGAACCCTGGCGCGACAACTTCTATCCCAAGGGGCTCGCCCAGGCCAAGGAGCTGCGCTATGCGAGCCGCCACGTGAGCGCCATCGAGATCAACGGCACCTACTACAGCACCTTCAAGCCCGAGACTTTCCGCAAGTGGCATGACGAAGTGCCCGACGACTTCATGTTCTCGATGAAGGCGTCGCGCTTCACCACCAATCGCAAGGTGCTTGCGACCGCGGGAGACTCGATCAAGCGCTTCATCGAAAGCGGCGTGGTCGAGCTGGGCGACAAGCTCGGTCCGATCGTGTGGCAGTTCATGCCAACCAAGCAGTTCGATGCCGAGGACTTCGAGGCTTTTCTGCAGCTGCTGCCGAAGAAAGAGGGCAGCCGTGCGCTGCGCCACGTGATGGACGTGCGGCACGAGAGCTTCGTCACGGCCGCCTACCAGGCGCTCGCGAAAAAATACAAGGTGTCGACCGTGTTCACCGACGCAGACAAGTTCCCGTCGTTCGAAGAGCCGGAGGGTGACTTCGCCTATGCGCGGCTCATGATGGCCGACGCCAAGCTCAAGACGGGCTATGCACCGAAAGCGCTCGACAGCTGGGCCGAGCGCGCGCAGCAATGGGCCGATTCGCCCAAGAAGCGCGAGGTGTTCGTCTACTTCATCAACGGCGCCAAAGAAAAAGCACCGGCCGCGGCCGGTGCCTTGCTGGAGCGCCTGAGTTGGAAGCCGCCTGAAGAAGCGGTCTGATCAGGCCGCGGCTTGCAGCGACGGCTTGGCGCCAAAGCTGATTTCGCCCGACAGCTGGCCGCCTTCTTCGATCACGATCTTGCCGTAGCGGATCTTGCCGGTGACCTTGCCGGTCGAATGGATGACGAGCTTTTCGCGCACCGTGAGGCTGCCGTCGAACACGCCGCGGATTTCGGCGATGTCGATTTCGGCCGAGCCCTTGAACTCGCCCTGTTCGGCGATCTGCATCAGGCGCGAGTCCATCGTGGCCTCGACCAGACCTTCGACCACGAGCGTGTCGCAGTCGGTGATCTCGACGCCCTTGAGCTTGATGTTCGGGCCGACGGTGAGCTTGCTGCCGCCTTCCTTGGCGGCCGGTGTGGCTGCTGCGGAGAGGCCGCCTTGCTGCGCGGTCAGCGAAGAAGGATTGACGGGCGTACCCGAGAGATTGGTCCCCGAGCCCACCAGCGGCGCGGGGCGAGAGGTCAACGAGTCGGTGTCACGATCACGCTTGCCGAAAAAGGGGGACTGTGTAGCCAAAGGGGAGCTCCTCAACAAAGGGGCTATCGTAAGAACCCGCTCGCGGCCTGCGGCACTTCATTGCGCAAGAATCGTAACTGAATAAATCCAGCGGCAGCCCGACAATGGCACTCTCCAGTGGCCCCGGCCTTGCATAAGATGACCCGAACGAACACCGACTCTGCCGCCCGGACCTTCGCCATCTCATCGACCATCGATGCGCGCTTCGACAAGCCGGCAAGTGGCTGGCGACGGCGGCTGTTCACGGTGATCTTCGAGGCAGACACGCGCGCCGGCCTGCTTTTCGACCTGGCGCTGATCGCCGTCATCGTGACCAGCGTGCTGGTGGTCATTCTGGACAGCGTGCAATCGATCCGCGATCAGTGGCGGCCGCTGTTCAACGCGTTCGAATGGACATTCACCGTTCTGTTCACGCTCGAATACATTGCGCGGCTCGCCTGCGTGAACAAGCCGATGCGCTATGCGCTGAGCTTCTATGGCGTGATCGATCTGCTGGCGCTGCTGCCGACCTATCTGGTGGCGTTCGCACCCGAGCTCGCCTATCTCATCGACGTGCGCGTGTTGCGGCTGCTGCGCGTCTTTCGCATCTTCAAGCTGTCGCGCTACTCGCTGGAATACCGCGCGCTGGTTTCTGCCGTGGCCGCGAGCCGCCGCAAGATCACGGTGTTCGTGGGCTTCGTGATGCTGGTGGTGCTGGTGATGGGCACGCTGATGTACGTGGTGGAGGGCCCGGTGCACGGCTTCACCAGCATTCCCGTCGCAATCTACTGGGCGATCTCGACCATGGCCACTGTGGGCTTCGGCGACCTCGTGCCCAAGACCGATCTCGGCCGCGCCATTGCCTCCGTGATGATGCTGCTGGGCTGGGGCGTGCTGGCCGTGCCAACGGGCATCGTCACCGCCGAGATGGCACGGCGCGGACCCGACGAGGATGCCGAGCCCGTGCCAATAGTGGGGCGCGGCGTGCTGGCGATGACGGCGCCTTCTGCACCGGCGGTGCCCGCGCGACGGCTTACGCCTGCAGCCAGACGGCGCGCCCTTGCGCAGCATCGTCGAGGCGGGCGATGAAGGTGTTCGCGTTAGGCTCGGGCAGCGTGAACGTGAAGTCCACCGCATCGCCGTGGCGTACGTCGACGAGCGAGGCGCCTGCAACGGCCGCGATTTCGCGCCGCACCAGCCCCTCCAGCGCATAGGGCACGGTGCATTGCAGCAGCCGCTGGCGCACCAGCGGAACCAGCGTCGCGCCGAGGCAGGCCTGCGCAACCGCGTCGGTGTACGCCCGCACGAGCCCGCCCGCGCCCAGCTTGATGCCGCCGAAGTACCGCACCACGGTGGCGAGCACGCCTTCGAGTTGCTGGTGCCGCAGCACCTCGAGCATCGGCCTGCCGGCGGTGCCGCCCGGCTCGCCGTCGTCGTTGGCCGCCGATTGGCCGCCTGCCATCAATGCCCAGCAGACATGCGCGGCGGCGGGGTGTTCGTTGCGAAGCGACGCGACGATGGCCAGTGCCGCGGCCCGGTCGGCCACGGGCTGCACGCAGCCGATGAAGCGGCTTTTCTTGACCAGCAGTTCGCTGTGCGCCGGATGCGAGAGCGTGAAGCTCATGAGCCCGCCGTTCTCCAGGGCGCTCAGCGGTCCCGCTCGAACTTGAACACCGCCGTACCCGCGCGCGCATTGGGCAGCCAGCGCACGCTGCGGCCTTCCTGCACACCGAAGGCGTCGAGCACGCGCAGGCTGTTCTTTTGCGCCAGCACCTCGAAGTCCTTAAAGGTGCCGACGCGGATGTTGGGCGTGTCGTACCACTGGTAGGGCAGGCGGCGCGTCACCGGCATGCGGCCGCGCGCAATGCTGATACGGTTGGGCCAATGCGCAAAGTTGGGAAAGGCGACGATGCCGATGCGGCCCACACGCGCGGTTTCGCGCAGCATGACCTCGGCATTGCGAAGGTGCTGCAGCGTATCGATCTGCAGCACCACGTCGAAGGTGGCGTCGTCGAACACCGCAAGGCCTTCGTCGAGGTTCAGCTGGATCACGTCGACGCCGCGGCGGATGCACTGCAGTACGTTGCCATCGGCAATTTCGACGCCGTAGCCGCTGCAGCCGCGCTCGCGCTGCAGAAGGTCGAGCATGGCGCCGTCGCCGCAGCCGAGGTCGAGCACGCGCGAGCCTTCGGGCACCAGGTTGGCGATGAGGCGCTGGGTTTCGATATCGCTCATTGCGCTGTCCCTTCGGCCTGGATCTCATGCGCCACGCGCTCGAAATAGGATCGCACCACGCCCATGTAGCGCACGTCGTCGAGCAGGAAGGCATCGTGCCCGTGCGGTGCGTCGATTTCGGCGTAGCTCACGTTGCGGCGGTTGTCGAGCAGCGCCTTCACGAGCTCGCGGCTGCGCGCGGGCGAGAAGCGCCAGTCGGTCTTGAAGCTCACGAGCAGGAACTTGGCGGTGGCCTGTGCAAGGGCCACGCTGAGGTTGCCGCCGTGGGCGCGCGCGGGGTCGAAGTAGTCGAGCGCGCGCGTGATCAGGAGGTAGGTGTTGGCGTCGAAGTATTCGCTGAACTTGTCGCCCTGGTAGCGCAGGTAACTCTCGATCTGGAACTCGATCTCTTGCGTCGAATAGCGGTAGTCCAGCCCCGCCGCCTCGCCCTCGACCGCGCTGCGCAGGATGCGTCCGAACTTCTCGTTCATGACGTCGTCGCTCAGGTAGGTGATGTGGCCGATCATGCGTGCGATGCGCAGGCCCCGCTTGGGAATCACGCCATGATCGTAGAAGTGGCCACCATGAAAATCGGGATCGGTCACGATGGCTCGGCGCGCCACTTCGTTGAAGGCGATGTTTTCCGCCGTGAGGTTGGGCGCGCTGGCCACCACCACGGCGTGGCGCACGCGGTCGGGGTACTGCAGCGTCCACGACAGCGCCTGCATGCCGCCAAGGCTGCCGCCCATCACGGCCGCCAGCGTGCGGATGCCGAGCGCATCGAGCAGCACGGCCTGGGCGTCGACCCAGTCCTCGACCGTAACCACCGGAAAGTCGGCGCCATAGACGCGCCCGGTGGCGGGGTTCACGTGCATGGGGCCGGTCGAGCCGAAGCAGGAGCCCAGGTTGTTCACGCCGATCACGAAGAAGCGGTCGGTATCCACCGGCTTGCCCCGGCCCACCATGTTGTCCCACCAGCCTTCGGACTTGGGCTGCCCTTCGTAGGTGCCCGCGACATGGTGCGAGGCATTGAGCGCATGGCACACCAGCACCGCATTGCTGCGCTCGGCGTTCAGGGTGCCGTAGGTTTCATACGCGAGCGTGTAGCTGCCGAGCGATGCGCCGCTGCGCAGCGCCAGCGGGCCTGCGAACTGCATCGACTGCGAAGAGGCGACCAAAGAAGGTGACGACATCAATAAAAAACCCGGCCTCGCCAAAAACGAGCCGGGTTGTTCGCCAACTGACTGTCTTTAGCTGAATTTATAAAGCGCCCGCAAGCTGAAGCAAATCGGCGCAAGAAGCAGTATATCGCCCTGCCGGATTACCAGCCGACGATCATCACGATGCCAAGCACGAGGAAGATCACGGCCGAGATGCCATGCACGAGGTTGATCGGCACGCGCTTCACGATCTTGTCGCCAAGCCAGACCACGGGGGCGTTGGCCAGCATCATGCCGAGCGTGGTGCCCGCGACCACCCATACATAGGCCTCTGTGAATCGCGCCGCCAGCATCACGGTCGCGATCTGGGTCTTGTCGCCCATCTCGGCCAGGAAGAACGCGACCAGCGTGGTGCCGAAGACACCGTAGTGCGACGCGGCAGGTGCGTCGTCTTCGTCGAGCTTGTCGGGAATCAGCATCCACGCGGCCATGGCAATGAAGGAGCCGCCCAGGATCCAGCGCAGCACCTCGGGGCCGAGCCAATGCGTGATGTAGTTGCCGACCGCACCAGCCAAGGCATGGTTGACGATGGTGGCGGCGAAGATGCCCAGCACGATCGGCCAGGGTTTTCTGAAACGAGCGGCCAGCAAGAGGGCCAGCAACTGGGTCTTGTCGCCCATTTCGGCGAGCGCAACCACGCCCGTTGCAACGAGAAAAGCTTCCATGAGTACAGGGGTTCCTTGGGCCGAAGGACGCAATTGACCGTGCAACACCTTCGGCCATATTCCCGAAGTTGCACGGTCAAAGGTCTCGCCAGGTGATTCACTGCACGCGCCATGTCCTGTGTGGGGCAGGACAAGTCTGTTGACGCGGGCCCTTCTCGCGGTGGAAGGCGGCTACTCCCCAATGACGCTCGGGATTCTACCTAACCCGTCGAGGGCCCTCCGTCTGCAGGTAAGCGGGCGCTAGCTTTTCGTAATTTTTGGAGGCCCTGCAGGAAGCGGCAAATTCCTGCTTGCATTTCACATATTTCACCCATAATGCACGAGCCTCCCTCTTGATTTTGCCGGGAGGAAGTTCGGTGATCGGTCAGTTTCGCGCGACTCGACAGCTCTTGGTTGAGTGATGCTTTCGGGACTCCATCGCTTTTCTTGCTATGTGTTTATAGGAGTCCCTTGATGGGCAACAAACTGTACGTCGGCAACCTGCCTTACTCGGTGCGCGACGGTGATCTCGAACAGGCTTTTGGACAATTCGGTTCGGTGACCAGTGCCAAGGTCATGATGGAACGCGACACCGGCCGCTCGAAGGGCTTCGGCTTCGTCGAAATGGGCAGCGACGCGGAAGCGCAAGCCGCCATCAACGGCATGAACGGACAGCCCCTGGGCGGCCGCAGCGTCGTCGTCAATGAAGCACGCCCGATGGAAGCACGTCCCCCGCGCAGCGGTGGTGGCGGCTACGGCGGCGGCGGTGGTGGTTATGGCGGCGGTGGTGGCGGTGGCTACGGCGGCGGTGGTGGCGGCTACGGTGGTGGCGGCGGCGATCGCAGCGGCGGCGGCGGTGGCCGCTCCGGCGGTGGCGGCGGTTACGGCGGTGGTGGTGGCGGCCGCAGTGGCGGCGGCGGTGGTGGTGGCGATGGCGGTTTCCGCAGCCCCTACGGCGCCGGTCCCCGTGGCGGCGGCGGCGGTGGCCGCTCAGGTGGTGGCGGTGGCTACGGCGGCGGCGGGAACAGCAGCTACTGAGCCCACAGGCACAAACAAGCAAAAGGCTCCTTCGGGAGCCTTTTTCATTGAGATGGCCGCACCGTGGCGACGGCCACGAAAGGCTCAGCCTTCGCCGCTGCGCTTCTTGCGGGCACGGCCCTGCACCGCGCGGTCGAGCAGCGCGTTCGGCAGCATGCGCATCAGCTTGGCGACCACGCCCATCTGCCAGGGGATCACCCGGTAGCTGGTGCCGGCCTCGATGGCGCGCAGTGCCTGGTCCGCAAAGTCCTCGGCCTTCATCAGAAAGGGCATACCGTAGCGGTTGCCCTGGGTCAGAGGCGTATCGATGTAGCCTGGGCAGAGCGTGACGACCTTGACGCCGCTGTTGTGCAGCTCGCCGCGCAAGCTCTCGCAGTACGCGACCACCCCGGCCTTGCTGGCGCAGTAGGCCCCGTGCCCCGGGAGGCCACGAATGGCCGCAACGCTCGCGATGCCGACCAGCCGGCCGCTGCCGCGCTTTCGCATTGCCGCCACGAAGGGGTGGAAGGTGGCCATCAGCCCGACGTTGTTGGTGGCGAAGGTCCGGGCCATCACCTCGATGTCCTCCCGCTCGGCCGTGTCGATACCCACGCTGATGCCGGCATTGGCAATCACCACGTCGGGCAGGCCCTGGCGTTCGATGCAGGCGGCGCCCGCAGCAATGATGCTGTCGGTCTGGGCCACGTCGGCGCTATAGACCTGGTAGCGCGACGAATCCAGCTGGGCGGCGGCAGCCCAGGTTTCGATCTCCCCGGTGCGCCGGGCGGCCAGCGCCAGCCGGTAGCCTGCCTGGTAAAAACTGGCTGCAAGGGCCTGGCCAATGCCACTCGACGCGCCAGTGATGAAGACAAGGGGAGATGGGCTCATTCGCGAGTTGTCTTCCGGGGTGGTGGCTTTTTTCTTCAGCGCGGTTTGCCGGCTGCGGCAGATGGAATCAGCACGCCGCGCACACGGCCGGTCAGGTTGGCAACGCCGCTCAGGTTGTCGTAGTCGAGGTTGTCGGCGGTGAACTGGTCGGTGCCGCGGATGAGCGTGACGGGCTTGTTCGACGTCACGCGCTCGGAGTCGAGAAAGGCGTGCAGAAAGTCGCCCCGGAACTCGAGCCGCGGCGTGCCCTTGCCGCTGGGTCCCACGACGGGGTCGCGAATCACGACGGCGTTGCCGAAGAGCTGGATCTCGCTGCCATCGGAATTCGACACGCCGCGGTTCGCGGTGGCGTGCGTGGTGTAGCCCTGCGGCGAGACGGAGCGCATGCGCACGTCGTCGACCTCGACCGTGTCGGTGTCCGGGTAGTGGCGGCCTTCCTTGCCATGGAGCTCGCTGCGCAGGTCGCCGTTGGGCAAATAGTTCTTGATCACGAAGCCGCGCATGAAATAGTCGGGCTCGTGCGTGGGCGCGGCCTTGGCGGTGGGCTCGAGCAGCTTGGGCGCGTTGCGCACCAGCCAGTAGGTACCCAGCGCAACGGCTGCCGTCAGGATGATGGGCAGGTAGATGGTGGCGCGATCGAGCACGTCGCGCAGCAGGTTCCAGGCACTCTTCATTGCTGGGGGCCCCGGGCGGCGTCGAGCAAGCGCCGATATTGGCCGCAGGCCGTCAGCAGCAGGTCGCAGAATTCGCGCGCCGCGCCTTCGCCGCCACGTGCGCGGGTGACGTAGTTGACCGCGTCACGCACCTCCACGTGCGCGTTGGCGGGGGCCGCTGCAAAGCCGGCGCGCGCCAGCACCGGCAGATCGGGCCAGTCGTCGCCGATGGCGGCTGCCTGGTGCCAGCCGAAGCCGAGCTGTTGGAGCATGGCTTCGGCCGCCGGCAGCTTGTCTTCGGTGCCGTAGCGCACGTGCTCGATGCCGAGCGCCTCAAGCCGCACGCGCAGCGGCTTCGAATCGCGGCCCGTGATCACCGCGGGTGTGATGCCGGCCAGGCGCAGCAGCTTGAGGCCGTAGCCGTCGAGGATGCTAAAGCGCTTGAGGGTTTCGCCGTGCTCGGTGAAGTACACGCCGCCGTCGGTCAGCACGCCGTCGATGTCGAAGAACGCGATGCGCACGTCCTGTGCGGCCACCAAGGTCTCGGCCTGGAAGTCGAGCGGCATCAGATGACCTTCGCACGCATCAAGTCGTTGATGGTGAGCGCGCCGATCAAATGCCCCGAGGGGTCGACGATGAGCACGCTGGTGATGCGGTGTTCTTCCATCAGCTCGGCCGCCTCGACGGCCAGCGCATCGGCGCGCAGCGTGCGTGGACTGGAGTGCATCACGTCGGCAGCCGTCAGGCCGCGCAGGTCGCCGCCGGTTTCGACTTGCCGGCGCAGGTCGCCGTCGGTGAAGATGCCGATGGCCCGGCCTTCGGCGTCGACCACCGCGGTGGCACCCAGGCCTTTGGAGCTCATCTCTCGCATCAGTTCGCTGAGCGTGGCGGTGGGCGCAACGCGCGGCACTTCGTCGCCCGAGCGCATTACGTCGGCCACGTGGGTGAGCAGCTTGCGGCCCAGCGCGCCGCCGGGGTGCGAGCGCGCGAAGTCCTCGGAGCCGAAGCCGCGCGCGTCAAGCAGCGCCACCGCCAGCGCGTCGCCCATCGCCATCTGGGCGGTGGTGCTCGCGGTGGGGGCGAGGTTGAGCGGGCAGGCCTCCTTGGCCACGCCGGCGTCGATCACGATGTCGGCGTGGCGCGCCAGCGTGGAATCGACGCGGCCGGTCATGGCGATCAGGGGCACGCCCTGGCGCTTGACCACCGGCAGGATCACGGTGAGCTCGTCGACCTCGCCGCTGTTGGAAATGGCCAGCACCAAGTCGACCGCCTTGATCATGCCCAGGTCGCCGTGGCTGGCCTCGGCCGGATGGACGAACATGGCCGGCGTGCCGGTGGAGGCCAGGGTCGCGGCGATCTTGCGGCCCACATGGCCGCTTTTGCCCATGCCCATGACGACCACGCGGCCGCGCACTTCGAGGATCTTGCGCACGGCGTCGACGAAGCTCGGGCCGACGCGCGTCTTGAGGCCGAGGACGGCGTCGGACTCGATGTCGAAGGTGGCACGGGCGCGCGCAAGAATCGCATCGGCGTCGACCACGGGGGGCAGGGGAGCTGAACTCATCGCGGGATTTTACGGGCCGGCCGTCCTGGCCGGTCGCCGAGGAAAAGCGGCACGCGCGGGGCATGGACATTGCTCTAGCATCCGACCATGTCTTCGTTCGATCTCACGCTGATGTATTTGCTGGCCGCGGTCATCGGCGTGGTGGTCTGCCGCTCGCTGAAACTGCCGCCGATGCTCGGCTATTTGACGGCCGGCGTGTTGATCGGGCCCCATGCGCTGGGATTGGCGCACAACTCCGAAGCCATCCTGCACCTGGGCGAGTTCGGCGTGGTGTTCCTGATGTTCGTGATCGGGCTGGAGTTCAGCCTGCCCAAGCTGCGCGCCATGCGCAAGCACGTGTTCGGGCTGGGCCTGTTGCAGGTGCTGCTGACGATGACCATCGCCACCGCCGGTGCGCTTCTGATCGCCTCGCAGCTTCCCCCAGCATGGCGGCTCGGCTGGCAGACGGCGCTGGCGCTGTCGGGCGCGCTCACCATGAGCAGCACCGCAATCGTGGTCAAGTTGATGGCCGAGCGGCTCGAACTCGAGAGCGAACACGGCCGGCGCGTGATGGGCGTGCTGCTGTTCCAGGACTTGGCCGTGGTGCCGCTCCTGGTGCTGATTCCCGCGCTTGGCGCGCCGCCCGAAGCGCTGGCGAAGGCCATCGGCTTCGCGTTGGTGAAGGCGACCTTGCTGATCGGCGTGCTGCTTTTCGGTGGACCGCGCATCATGCGCTGGTGGCTCACTTTGGTGGCTCGCCGGCGCAGCGAGGAACTCTTCATCCTGAACGTGCTGCTGGTCACTCTCGGCCTGGCCTGGCTCACTGAACTGGCCGGCCTGAGCCTGGCGCTGGGTGCCTTCATCGCCGGCATGCTGGTGTCGGAAACCGAATACAAGCACCAGGTGGAGACCGACATCCGCCCGTTCCACGATGTGCTGCTGGGCCTCTTTTTCATCACGGTGGGCATGTCGCTCGACTGGCACATCGTGGTGGACCGTTGGGCCCTGGTCGCCGTGTTGCTGCTGCTGCCGCTGGCTTTCAAGCTCGTGCTGGTGACCGTGCTGGCGCGGGTGCTGGGCGCCACCTCGGGCGTGTCGCTGCGCACCGGCCTGTACCTGGCGCAGGCCGGCGAATTCGGCTTCGTTCTGCTGACGCTGGCGCAGGAGCGCAGCCTGCTGCCGCCATGGCTGGCCAACCCGGTGCTTGCCTCGATGGTGCTGTCGATGCTGGCCACGCCGTTCATCGTCATGTACACCAACGCCATTGTGCGCAAGCTGGTGGCGAGCGACTGGCTCCAGCAGTCGCTGCAGATGACCAGCATCGCGCGCAAGACCATCAACACCGCGAAGCACGTGATCATCTGCGGCTACGGGCGCTGCGGCCAGAACCTGGCGCGCATCCTGGAGCACGAAGGCATTCCGTACATGGCGCTGGACCTCGACCCCGACCGCGTGCGCCAGGCTGCCGCGGCCGGCGATTCGGTGGTGTTCGGCGACGCCGCGCGGCTGCAGGCGCTGATGGCAGCCGGCCTGGCCCGCGCCAGCGCCGTGGTCGTGACCTACCTCGACGTGCCGGGCGCCATGAAGGTGCTGGCCAACACCCGTGCCCATGCACCGCAGGTGCCGGTGATCGTGCGCACGCAGGACGACCACGACCTTGAAAAGCTGCAGGCCGCGGGCGCGACCGAAGTGGTGCCCGAGGCCATCGAGGGTTCGCTGATGCTCGCGAGCCATGCGCTCGCGCTGGTGGGCGTGCCGATGCGGCGCGTGATCCGCGTGGTGCAGGACCAGCGCGATGCGCGCTACAACCTGCTGCGCGGCTACTTCCACGGCGCCGACGACGACAACGCCGACGAGATCGACCACGAGCGGCTCGACACTTTCACCCTGACCCCTGGCGCTCGTGCGGTCGGCCAGACGCTGGCAAGAATCGCACTGGAATCCCTGGGCGTGCGGGTCGCCAGTCTGCGCCGCCAGAACGGCCAGGCCCAGGTCCTCAGCGACGACACAGTGCTGAGCGACGGCGACACCCTCGTGCTGTCCGGCAAGCCTGCGGCGCTGGCGATTGCCATCGAGCGGCTGCAAAAGGGCTAGGCATTGCAGCCGGGGCGAATGCGAAGCGAAAGCGCCGCCGCCTGCCGCCGAACTAGTTAATCAGCGTCGGATTGCGCTTTTCTTCTTCGAGGCGCTGCTGCCGGCGCACGGCTTCGCATTGCGCGTGCGGCTTGAATTCGGGCTTGAGGCACTGCGCGGCCATGCACTGGGCCTTCGCGATGAAGTTGCGGTCGCCGCAGAGGGCTTGCGGATCGGCGGAAGCCGGGGGTGCTTGTGGCGGCGTTGCAGCTGCGGCGGTGGCGGCCGGCATGGACTCGGGGGCGCCAGACTGCGATGGTGCCGCGGACGGCGTCTTGCGCGACTTGCCCGCGGCGGCTGGTGCCGGCTTGAGGTTCGCGGGTGAAGGCACGGCGGCTGCGGCATCGTGCGGCGTGCTTTCCGCGGCTGGCGACACCACCGCGGGCGGGGTTTCAGGCACTGCCGCTGCTGGCTCGGGCGGCGGCAGTGACGGTGCGGGCGCCGCCGCTGGCGCGGCGGATTTGGCAATTTCGACTTCTTCGTCCGGCGCGTCCGTCCCATAGCCGTGCCAGCCCGCAATGATCATGAGCAGGCCCGCCGCCAGCAACAACAGCCAGAGCCAGAAAACGCGCGTGCGCCACGGCTTCCGCGGCTCGGCACGGGGGGGCCGCGGCGTCCTGGGCCTGGAAGACTTCCTTGCCCGAGGTTCCCGCTGCGGCGAAGGCCGGCGCCTCAAGCGTCCGAGCGCAGCAAGCAGGGTCTGGTCGTCCGCGGGAGCTGCGTCGCCAATCGGCCCCGTGGCTGCAACCGGCATGCCAGCGCCGAAGAGCCCGCCAGGAATCGTGGGTGCGCGCAGTTGCGCCGGCGCCGTGGCCGCCCACTCGCGCTCAGACCGGCTGCGCGGAGCGGGAGGCGGAGGAATCGGCGTGGGTGCGGCAGGCGCCAGCTTGCCGCCGCAGCTCTTGCAGAAATTCGCGCCCTCGCGGTTTTCTGTGCTGCAGACCGGACAGATCAAGGCCATTGCGACTGACTTCTAGGGAACGGGAGAACGATTTTCGGAAACGGACCGCGGCGTGCCGCCACGGTTGCATCAGAGGCGGAATGCTCAGGTGACCGCGACGCGCTTGGACCGGTGCGCCATGCGCTTGGCGATCACCGCGCCAAGACCCATGGAGATCTCAAGGGCGAGGTTGGGTTGCCGATTCGACATTTCCAAAAAGCGGACAGCCGTGAGGCGCCATACCCGGCCCGCGCCGGTGACCACCACGTTGGCCGAATGCGGCTCGCGCGAGAAGAAGGAGCCTTCGCCCACCACCGATCCGGGCATGAGCACGGCCAGCTTCATCTGTTCCTTGCTGCTCACGCGGTGCACGCTGATGGCGCCGCTCTCGAGAAAGTACACCGAGCGGTCATGCGTGCCCTGCTCGATGAGAACGTCGCCGACGCCGGTCGCGATGGGCTGCAGGTAGCCCGCCAGTGTTTCCCACTGTTGTACGTTGAGCGTCAACGCAAAGGCGTCGTTGCTGTTGTTTTCCGCGATGGCGCGGCTCAGGTTCTGGATGGACATGCTTTTCTCAACCCCCGCATCTGTGCCGAAGTATCCGCGAAGGGCGCGGTTTTCGGCTACAACTCTTTACGTTTTTCGGGTTGGTTGTCTCTATTTGCCGATACAGAAGCGCGAAAAGATGACGCCCAGCAGGTCGTCGGCGCCGAACTCTCCGGTGATTTCGTTCAACGCGTTCTGCGCCAGGCGCAGCTCCTCGGCCAGCAGATCGAGCAGTTGCGCCTGTGCTGCCAGATGGCTCGCAGCCAATGCCAAGTGGGTCTCGACGCGGCCCAGCGCCTGCACGTGGCGCGCGCGCGCCAGGTAGACACCTTCGGGCACGGCCTGCCAACCGGCCATGGCCAGCAGTTGCTCGCGCAGCGCCTCGATGCCCAGGCCGGTCTTGGCAGACAGGACGATGCCCTGTGCCGCGTTTGCCGCTGGCGCGGCGTCCTGTTTGTTCCAGACATCGAGCACCGGCACGCTCGCGGGCAGCTTCTGCCGCAGGCCGCGCAAGATCTCGGCATCGGCGGCGGCGTAGTCGGGCAGGCCGGCTCGTGTCAGGTCGTGCAGGAAGAGCACCGCGTCGGCGCTCTCGATCTGGCCCCAGGCGCGCGCAACGCCGATCTGCTCGACCTCGTCGCTGCTTTCGCGCAGGCCCGCCGTGTCGGCCACATGCAGCGGCACGCCGTGGATCTGGATGGTCTGCGACACCACGTCGCGCGTGGTGCCCGGTACCGCGCTCACGATGGCCAGCTCAGCGCCGGCCAGCGCATTGAGAAGCGAGCTCTTGCCTGCGTTGGGCTGGCCTGCGATCACCACCTTGATGCCCTCGCGCAGCAGCGCCCCCTGTTTCGCGCGCTGTTGCACCGCCGCCAATTGCGTCTGCAACTTCACGAGCTGCCCGGCCGCGTCGGCTTTCTGGAGAAAGTCGATCTCCTCTTCCGGAAAATCGAGCGTGGCCTCGACCAGCATGCGCAGATGAATGAGCGCGTCGCGAAGCGTGTGGATCTCGCGCGAGAAGGCCCCAGACAGCGAGCGTCCGGCGCTGCGTGCGGCCGCCTCGGTGCTGGCGTCGATCAGGTCGGCAATGGCCTCGGCCTGGGCCAGGTCGATCTTGCCGTTGAGAAAGGCGCGCTGGCTGAACTCGCCCGGCTCGGCCACGCGCAGGCCGGCCAGCCGCGGGCGGCCGGTGACCGGATCGGCCTCGGCGGCGGCTTCGAGGCAGCGCGCCAGCAAAAGCTGCAGCACCACCGTTCCGCCGTGGGCTTGCAGCTCGAGCACATCTTCACCGGTGAAGGAATGGGGTGAGGGAAAGTGAATCGCCAGCCCGTGGTCGACCGGTTCGCCCGCCGCGTCGCGGAAGGCCAGGTAGGTGGCCTCGCGCGGCTTCAGCGTCCGGCCGCAGAGGGCCTCGATCAGCGGCGCGAGCCGCGCGCCGGACACCCGCACGATGCCCACGGCGCCGCGCCCCGAGGCGGTGGCAACGGCGACGATGGGATCGGTGGTGCGGGCGAAGGTCATGGAAGCACGATTCTTTCAGCAAAAAGGCAAAGGGCCGCGGATGCGGCCCTTTGCATGGGTAGCGGAGACTGCTCGGCTTACTTGCCCAGCACGCCCAACCGCTTGTTGATGAACCACTGCTGCGCAATCGACAACACGTTGTTCGTGATCCAGTACAGCACCAGGCCGGCCGGGAAGAAGATGAACATCACGCTGAACGCGAGCGGCATGATCCACATCAGCTTGGCCTGCATTGGATCCGGAGGCGTGGGGTTGAGCCAGGTCTGGAACAGCGAGGTGAGCGTCATCACGATCGGCAGGATGTACCAGGGATCGGGTGCCGACAGGTCGGTGATCCAGCCGACCCACGGTGCGTGGCGCATCTCGACCGACGACAGCAGCACCCAGTAGAGCGCGATGAACACCGGGATCTGGATCACGATGGGGAAGCAGCCGCCCATCGGGTTGACCTTCTCGGTCTTGTAGATGCGCATCATCTCCTGCTGCATTTCTTGCGGCTTGTCCTTCAGCCGCTCGCGCATTTCCATGATCTTGGGGTTGATGGCCTTCATCTTGGCCATGCTGGCGTAGGCCTTGGCGTTGAGCCAGTAGAAGGCCGCCTTCAGCAGCACCACCAGCGCCACGATGGCCCAGCCCCAGTTGCCCAAAATGCCGTGCAGCTGGTTCAGCAGCCAGTACAGCGGCTTGGAGATGATGGCGAAGATGCCGTAGTCCTTGACCAGGTCCAGGCCGGGTGCAATGGCTTCGAGCTTCTTTTCTTCTTCGGGGCCGGCGAACAGCGCGCTGTTGACCACCTGGGTCTGGCCCGGGGCGATCTTCGGCAGCGTGGCCACCATGGCGACCGTGTACAGGTTCTCGCCCAGGTCCTTCACGCGGAACTCGCGCTTGAGCTGTTCGCTGGCGGGGTCGCCCTTGAGCAGCCAGGCCGATACGAAGTAGTGCTGCACCATGGCAATCCAGCCGTCGTTGGCGGGCGGCGGCGGTTCGATCTTGCCCTTGGAGATGTCCTTGAAGTCGAGCTTATGGAACTTCTTCTCGTTGGTGTACGCGGCCGGGCCGGTAAAGGTGTTGGTGCCGAACATGGTGCCCGCGGCCACGGTGCCGTGGCGCAGCAGCTGCATGTAGAGCTGCGCGTCGCGCGGCTGGTCACTCACGTTGACGACTTCATGGCGCACGCCGATGGTGTAGTCGCCGCGCTTGAAGACATAGGTCTTGACGTACTTCAAGCCGCCCGAGGGCGCGCTTTCGAAGCTCACTTCGAGCGTGTTCTGGCCTTCGGCCATTTCGCGCGGACCCGCCTTCGGCGCCATCGGCGTCAGGTGGTTGGGGAACGGTTCACCAGTTTGGCTGAGCAGGCCGGTCTGCGCCACGTAGCGTGTGGCCGGCGAGTCGTTCTCGAACAGGACGACGTGCTTGGTGCGGTCGGCTTCCTCGTACTTCAGCAGCTCGAGGTAGTTGACCGTAGCGCCTTCGCTGTCGATCACTGCCTTGAACAGGTCGGTGGTCACGCTGACCCGCTCACGCGGCGCAGCCGGGGCGGCTTGCGTGGGCACCGTGCCCGCGCTGGCGCCGTTGGCGGACGCGGCGGCTGGCACGCCGTTGCTGGCGGCCGGCGTGCTGCCTGCAGGCGCGGAGGCCACGGCAGCCGGCTTGCTCGACGGAAGGAAGGTCGGCTTGTTGCCGTTGAAGACCTGCCATTGGTCCCACAGCAGCACCAGCGAGAAACCAAAAATCACCCACAGGATCGTGCGGCGTATATCGTTCATGACGAAGACTTCTTGTCGGAGGAGAGAAGAGACGAAAACAGCGAGCCTGGCTTGCCAGTGCGACGCGGTGATTTCAGTGGAACCGGATCGTGCCCGCCCTGGCACCAGGGTTGGCAGCGCACGATGCGGTGCAAGGTGAGATAGCTGCCCTTGAGGGCGCCGTGCACTTCGAGCGCCTCGATCGAATAGACGGAGCAGGTCGGCTCGAAACGGCACGACTGCCCGAGCCAGGGGCTCAGCAATAGGCGATAGCCCTTCACAAGGCCGATCAGCAGGCGCTTCATGATGACGAGGGTGCGGAAGAGCGCGCGGCCCGCGCCAGCAGTTGCTGGAGCTCGGCGCGCACGGCGGCCTTGAGCTTGTCCGAGGAGGCGCTCACGAATTCCTTGCGGTCAAAACCCGCGCGCAGCCGCACCACGTGCGCTGCACGGGGCAGGCCGGCATCGGGTGCGGCGCTCACGGTATAGATCTGCCGCTTGATGGCGTTGCGCGTGACCGCGCGGCGCGCCCAGCGTTTGGGCACCATGGCACCCAGCCAGACGTCGTCGGACGCGAACAAAGGCTGCGCGCTCGACGAATCGAGCGCGCAGCGATGCAATGCGAAATGAGCAGTGCGCGCCACGGTGGCACCTGCAAGGACGGCCTGGAATTGCGCGCGGGTCTTGAGCCGCTGCATGGGAGCCGGGCTGCTTGCGTCGTTGCTGATCGGGCCAGAAGGACTGGCGGCGAAAGCTGGCGCTGGCGGCTCGGCGGCTGGCAACGGCAGAACTGCCGTCAGACAGCCAGGCGCTTGCGGCCCTTGGCGCGGCGTGCGTTGATGACAGCGCGGCCGCCACGGGTCTTCATACGGACCAGAAAGCCGTGGGTACGGGCGCGGCGGACTTTGGAAGCTTGGTAAGTGCGTTTCATGATGAGATTTCCTGCTGATTCCCCCGATATGCACGCCGTCCTTCTATGAAGCCAAGAAGGCCATATCGGACATGCGGGCGCTGGGAGCGTTTTTCGGATGACCCCCGAAAGACGCAATGAGGTTTTCAGGGAAACCCGCAATTATCGCAAACATTCGGCCCTTTACCAAACGCCGACCAACTTTGCGGGCCTTTGCCGGGCGCATGCGGGCATGTGGATAAGGTTTTGACAAGTTAGAATGCGGGCCGCCTTGCAGCAGAGAATATCCACAATACATATACCAAAAAATGGACGAGGGACGCACCACTTTTTCAAGCACCCATGTCGACTGACGGCATCGGTGAGAGCCTCTGGCAGGCCTGTGTCGACCAGCTCGCGCAGGAGCTGTCCGAGCAGCAATTCAACACCTGGATCAAGCCCCTGACGGCGCAAGTCGCTGACGACCTTTCGCGCATGACGGTGTTCGTAGCCAACCGCTTCAAGCTCGACTGGATCCGGGCCCAGTACGCAGGCAAGATTGCCGCCATGGCCGAGAAGATGTACGGCCAGCCCGTGGCGGTTGAGTTAGCGCTCGCTCCGCGTGAGGCGCCCGTGCGCTCGTCACCCGTGGCTGTTCTGGCCGAAACCGATGTGCCGCGCGACGTGGCCGGCCCCGGCGAAGAACCGGCTGCGGCAGGCTTCAAGAACCGCCTCAATTCAGGCCTCACCTTCGACACCCTTGTGGAGGGTACGGCCAACCGCATGGCGCGCGCCGCGGCCATGCACGTGGCCGGCATGCCGGGCCACCTGTACAACCCGCTGTTCATCTATGGCGGCGTCGGCCTGGGCAAGACCCACCTGATGCACGCTGTGGGTAACCGGCTGCTCGCAGACCGTCCCGATTCCAAAGTTCTCTACATCCACGCCGAGCAGTTCGTCTCGGATGTGGTCAAGGCCTACCAGCGCAAGACTTTCGACGAGTTCAAAGAACGCTACCACTCGCTCGATCTGCTCCTGATCGACGATGTGCAGTTCTTCGCCAACAAAGATCGCACGCAGGAAGAATTCTTCAATGCATTCGAAGCCCTGCTGGCCAAGAAGTCGCACATCGTGATGACCAGCGACACCTATCCCAAGGGCCTGGCCGACATCCACGAGCGGCTGGTCTCGCGCTTCGATTCGGGCCTCACCGTCGCCATCGAGCCGCCCGAGCTCGAAATGCGCGTGGCCATCCTGATCAACAAGGCGCGCGCCGAATCGGCCGAAATGCCGGAAGAAGTGGCCTTCTTCGTCGCCAAGAACGTGCGCTCCAACGTGCGCGAGCTTGAAGGCGCGCTGCGCAAGATCCTGGCGTACTCCCGCTTCAATCAAAAAGAAATCTCGATTGCCCTGGCGCGCGAGGCTCTGCGCGATTTGCTGTCGATCCAGAATCGGCAGATTTCGGTCGAAAACATCCAGAAGACGGTGGCCGACTACTACAAGATCAAAGTCGCCGACATGTACAGCAAGAAGCGCCCGGCCAGCATCGCGCGGCCGCGGCAAATTGCCATGTACCTGGCCAAGGAGCTCACGCAGAAGAGCCTGCCCGAAATCGGCGAGCTGTTCGGCGGGCGCGACCACACCACGGTGCTGCATGCGGTGCGCAAGATTTCGGGCGAGCGCCAGCAGCTCACCGAACTCAACCAGCAGCTCCACGTGCTCGAGCAAACGCTCAAGGGCTGACCTCGAATGTCATCAGGAATGCGCCTCGCAACAGCGGAGAATGGCGTCTTACAAGCGGATTCAAAGAGATAAGAGAAGAGGAAGAAGACATGATCGTTTTGAAGGCAACCCAAGACAAAGTCCTCGCCGCGCTGCAATCGGTGGCGGGCATCGTGGAACGGCGCCATACGCTGCCGATCCTCGCCAATGTGCTGATCCGCAAGACCGGCGGGCAGCTGCAGCTGACCACCAGCGATCTCGAGATCCAGATCCGCACCACGGCCGAACTCGGCGGCGATGAAGGCAACTTCACCACCACCATCGGCGCGCGCAAGCTCATCGACATCTTGCGCACCATGCCGGCCGACCAGACCGTGAGCCTCGAATCGAACGCGAGCAAGCTGGTGCTGAAGGGCGGCAAGAGCCGCTTCACGCTGCAGTCGCTGCCGGCCGAAGACTTTCCACTGGTGCAAGAGGCCGCCAATTTCGGTCCCGTGTTCAGCGTGCCGCAAAAGACGCTGAAAGACCTGCTCTCGCAGGTCTCGTTTGCCATGGCCGTGCACGACATCCGCTACTACCTGAACGGCATCCTGTTCGTGGCCGAAGGCAAGCAGCTGAGCCTGGTAGCCACCGACGGCCACCGCCTGGCGTTTTCGTCGGCCACGCTCGACGTCGAAGTGCCGCGCCAGGAAGTCATTCTTCCGCGCAAGACCGTGCTCGAGATGCAGCGCCTGCTGTCGGACGCCGAAGGCGCCATCGAGATGCAGTTTGCCAACAACCAGGCCAAGTTCAGCTTTGGCGGCATGGAGTTCGTCACCAAGCTGGTCGAGGGCAAGTTCCCCGACTACAACCGCGTGATTCCCAAGAACCACAAGAACAGTGTGACGCTCGGCCGCGCCCCGCTCCTGGCCAGCCTGCAGCGCACCGCCATCCTGACGAGCGAAAAGTTCAAGGGCGTGCGCCTGAACATCGAGCCCGGCACCCTGCGCATCGCATCGAACAACGCCGAGCAGGAAGAAGCGCAGGACGAACTCGACATCGACTACGGCGGCGACGCCATCGAAATCGGCTTCAACGTGACCTACCTGATCGACGCCCTGTCCAACATGGACCAGGACATGGTCAAGCTGGACCTGGCCGACTCCAACAGCTCCGCCCTTTTGACCATCCCCGAGAACGCATCCTTCAAATACGTCGTGATGCCGATGCGAATCTAGAAGACAGAAAACACAGCGCCTTGCGCAGACAGCCCGCGGCCCTCCGCGGGTTTGCGCTTTCAAGAGGCCGGAAAAACAGGCTCCCAGAGCCCGCAAATCCCCGTGAACGCCGTGAGAGATAGAGGAATATCCGAATGAGTGCAGAAGAGAACAAGCCCGAAGTGCCCCATACCGAACCGGTCTACACGCCCGAGATCGAGAATGCGGTGCCGATCGAGATCACGCCCGCCGACACCAGCTACGGCGAAGGCTCGATCACGATCCTCGAAGGGCTCGAGGCGGTGCGCAAGCGCCCCGGCATGTACATCGGCGACACCTCCGACGGCACGGGCCTGCACCACCTGGTGTTCGAAGTGGTCGACAACTCCATCGACGAAGCGCTTGCGGGCCATTGCGACGACATCGTCGTCACCATCCACTCCGACAACTCGATCTCCGTCACCGACAACGGCCGCGGCATTCCGACCGGCGTGAAGATGGACGACAAGCACGAGCCCAAGCGCTCGGCTTCCGAAATCGCGCTCACCGAGTTGCATGCCGGTGGCAAGTTCAACCAGAACAGCTACAAGGTATCGGGCGGCCTGCACGGCGTGGGCGTGAGCTGCGTGAATGCGCTGAGCGTGATGCTGCGCCTGGTGGTGCGCCGCGAGGGCAAGATCCACGAGCTCGAATTCAGCCGCGGCTTCGTGCAGAACCGCCTGATCGAGACCGTGAACGGCGTCGAGGTTTCGCCGATGCGCATCATCGGCGAAACGGACAAGCGCGGCACCGAAGTCCACTTTCTGCCGGACGCCGAGATCTTCAAGGAGAACGCCGATTTCCACTACGAGATCCTCTCCAAGCGACTGCGCGAGCTGAGCTTCCTGAACAACGGCGTGCGCATTCGCCTGAAGGACGAGCGTAGCGGCAAGGAAGACGACTTCTCGGGCACCGGCGGCGTGCGCGGCTTCGTGGAGTTCATCAACAAGGGCAAGACCGTCCTGCATCCGAACTCGTTCTATGCCGCTGGCGAAAAGCCGGCCGACACCTACGGCGGCATTCCGGGCACGCACATCGGCGTCGAAGTGGCAATGCAGTGGAACAGCGGCTACAACGAGCAGGTGCTGTGCTTCACCAACAACATTCCCCAGCGTGACGGCGGCACCCACCTCACGGGCCTGCGCGCGGCGATGACCCGCGTCATCAACAAGTACATCGAAGAGAACGAGTTCGCCAAGAAGGCCAAGGTCGAAGTCACCGGCGACGACATGCGCGAAGGCCTGTGCTGCGTGCTGAGCGTGAAAGTGCCCGAGCCCAAGTTCTCGAGCCAGACCAAGGACAAGCTGGTGTCCAGCGAAGTGCGCGCGCCGGTCGAAGACATCGTCGGCCGCCTGCTCACCGACTACCTGCAAGAGCGCCCGAGCGACGCCAAGATCATCTGCGGCAAGATCGTCGAGGCCGCCCGTGCCCGCGAAGCCGCGCGCAAGGCCCGCGAAATGACCCGCCGCAAGGGCGTGCTCGACGGCATGGGCCTGCCCGGCAAGCTGGCCGATTGCCAGGAAAAGGATCCCGCCCTGTGCGAGGTCTACCTGGTGGAGGGCGACTCCGCCGGCGGTTCCGCCAAGCAGGGCCGCGATCGGAAGTTCCAGGCCATCCTGCCGCTGCGCGGCAAGATCCTGAACGTCGAGAAGGCACGCTACGAGAAGCTGCTCACCAGCAACGAAATTCTCACCATGATCACCGCGCTGGGTACCGGCATCGGCCGTGCGGGCGCCACAACAGCGGGCGGCGGGGCGGACGACTTCAACGTCGCCAAGCTGCGCTACCACCGCATCATCATCATGACTGACGCCGACGTCGACGGCGCCCACATCCGCACGCTGCTGCTCACGTTCTTCTACCGGCAGATGCCGGAGCTGGTCGAGCGCGGCCACATCTATATCGCGCAGCCGCCGCTCTACAAGGTGAAGGTCGGCAAGGAAGAGCAATACCTGAAGGACGGCCCTGCGCTCGACGCCTTCCTGCTCAAGGTGGCGCTGAAGGACGCGAGCATCGAAACCGGCGGCCCCAACTCGACCACCCTGAGCGGCGACACCCTGGCCGAACTGGCGCGCAAGCACCAGTTGGCCGAGGCCGTGATCGCGCGTCTGCGCAACTTCATGGATGCCGAAGCCCTGCGTGCCATTGCCGATGGCGTGGCGCTCGACCTCGACACCACGCCCGCGGCCGAAGCCTCGGCCGTGGCGCTGCAGGCCAAGCTGCGCGAGCTCAATACCACCGGCATACCCGCCGAAGTCAGCAGCGAGTTCGACGTTCGCACCGACAAGCCGCTGCTGCGCATCAGCCGCCGCCACCACGGCAACATCAAGAGCAGCGTGCTCACGCAGGACTTCGTGCACGGCGCCGACTACGCCGCGCTCGCCGAAGCCGCCAACACCTTCCGCAACCTGCTGAGCAGCGAGGGCGCTACCGTCCGCCGCGGCGAAGGCGAACGCGCCAAGGAGGAAAAGGTGGCCGACTTCCGCATCGCCATGAAGTGGCTCATCGGCCAGGCCGAAAACGCCACCTCACGCCAGCGCTACAAGGGCCTGGGCGAAATGAACCCCGCCCAGTTGTGGGAAACCACCATGGACCCGACCGTGCGCCGCCTGCTGCGCGTGCAGATCGACGACGCGATCGAAGCGGACCGCGTGTTCACGATGCTGATGGGCGACGAGGTGGAACCGCGGCGCGAGTTCATCGAGCAGAACGCGCTGCGGGCTGCGAATATCGACGTTTGATCGATCGTGTCGTTCGGACGGAAAGTGAAAGCTGTGCCAGATAGGTAAAAAATTTCTGGCGGAGTTGGTGAAATGAAGAGCGCCCTGCATTGCAAGGCGCTCTTTTTTTACTTGCTCAGGGGCCGTAAGGCACCGACAGTCTGCCGCTCGCGTTGCGGGGGCTGCGGTCCGGAGGCGGCGGGCACATGCCGCCCAGCCAGCGCCGCGCCCTCCAACTACCTTTCGTTGGGGATAGGGAGTTTCACCGATGCGCCTTCCATTGTCAGTTAGCCGTCAGGAATCCTATCCAGCATTGAATTCCAAAGTATTACTTTTGCTCAAAGACTCCGCCCCGGACCTCATTTCAGGGCAAGAGCCCAAAAAGCGATCTGGAGGGTGCGATGTGCGTGAACACCATGAAATCTGTCGGGGCTCCGGAAGCGACATATCGGATGTGGACGGAGGATCCTGACGCCTTCTCTACCCAGAGAATCACGCGGATGCGCCACAACTTTCACGAGCACCCTCTGTTTCAGGTGCCTGAACTCGTGAAGCTTGGGATGGAACTCTCGAAGCTGGACCTATGCAGGTTCATGAACCCGAACAGGACGGTCGCATCCACGCTCGCGAATGACAGCAAGCATCCTGATGGACGCAGCATCGAGGAATTCTTCGAGCGCATGGAGGAGCCGGGTTCGTCAGTTGCCTTCTATCACATCGAAGCCATCCCTCGTTATCAGGCCCTGCTGACGTCGGCGGTGAACTCGATGCGCTCATTCGTCGAGCGCGAGCAATCGAAGATCTTCAGGGTGAACGGATTCGTCTTCTTCTCTGCTCCGCCTTCCGTCACGCCCTTTCACATCGATCGCGAGAACAACTTCTGGTTGCAGTTGCATGGTCACAAGACTCTCAACGTCTGGGATCACCGCGATCGCACCATCGTGGCGGCCGATGCCGTGGAGGATTTCATCGTCACGCAATCGCTCGGGAAAGTACGCTTCAACGAAGCGTTCTTGCCGCGCGGGCTGGAGTTCGATGCACAGCCGGGGGATGCCATCTACTTCCCGAGCACCGCGCCCCACATGACACGGTCCAAGGCTGACCGGACCGGCCCTGGCGATCGCTTGTCGATCTCGATCGGCGTGACCTTCTACACCGCTGCTACGCGCGAGGTGGCACGCATTCACCAGGTGAACCGGCTGATGCGCAAGTGCGGCATGTCACCCTCGTACCCAGGGGAATCGCCCGCTGCGGACCCAGTCAAATCGGCCATCGGCGGCTTCGTCGGCGCCGGGCGCGCCCGACTTGGCGCCGCGCGCGCCCGGTTCATCAGCATGACCTCAGGGCGACCCTTCAATTACAAGCCGCCGCCGGGCTCCTTTTGACATTCACGGCCGACTTGAAACGTTGAGCTGGCGATCGGCTCCAGGATCAGATCGACCGGTGCACGCGAACGCCGTTTCTGCCGCCTTGCATCATTCGCGCGACGCGTGCCAGCCCGCCGGTCCCGCTGGCCGCGCGGCCGACCAGTGCACCACCCGCCCCGCCCGCCAGCACGCGGCGCATCAGCGAGCGGCTGCTTCCCGCCTTCAGCAGCAGCAGAAGGCCTGCGCCGAGCACGGCCAGATGCTCGCCCGGAATACCGCGGCGCTGGGCGTCCATCTTCTTGAGGGTCTCGATCTTCGATCCGATGGTCATTGAAAGCTCCTTTTCTGTACGAACTTCTTCATAACCAACGCGGCTTTGCACCGCTGTAGGCACGCGTCCCATGCGCCACGTCGGATCGGGCGCACAACCAAGGCGTATCAGGGTTTTCATAGGTGAGAGGCCGCAAAACGGCGCAGATACCCGTCACACAATCGTCACGAGCTATTAAAACAATAGCGTTCAACGGGTTGCCGAGGATCGTTCCTCGTAAACGCTATATCTAGCCCGACTCTTGCTAAGCAAAATCCTCGACGGATTTCACGTCACCCATGATCGAGGACATCGAAGCAATGAACCTTATGCGTCTCCGGCAGCCGATGGCTGCATTGGTACTGGGCGGCACAGCAGCATTCTTCGGCGCGATGACCACATCGGCCCATGCGTTCTCCAACCCGCCCATCCAAATGGCGCAGGGCGTCGAATACATGTGCGGCGGCACGAGCAAAGACGAAGCCGCTTTCATGCAGATGGTCTCGCCGCGCTGGGCGGCCACCCTCGAATTCGGTGTCAACGACAGCACGCAAAAGAGCAGTTTCCCGGCTCGGGCGGCGGTGCAGGTGCGCGAAAGGTACACGGGCCGTCCGGTGATGGAGGCGCAGTCTCAAGGGCCTTACATGCTCGCGCGGCTCGACCCAGGGGCGTATGACGTGAACGTCACGCTCGGCGGCCTCACGCTCACACAGCCGCTGACAGTCATTGCGGGCGCGCCCGCGCGTGCCGTGTTCATGTGGCCGTCGAATTTCGACATGGCCTCGGTGCTGCCGCCCGCGCCGCAAACGCAGGCACTCGCGCACACCTCCGGCGTCCGGTGAGCGTTTTGTTCCCTCGGCTTGGCGCCGAGGTCGGATCCTTGTTAAGCCTTGTCTAAGCCGTGCGCCGCACAGTGGCGCCGTGGTGTTTCGCCACGCAGCTAAGGAAAGGAAAGGATCCAGATCATGACGATCTCCCGCATTTCATCGCAAAGCCGGCCCAGAGCGGTCGCCATCACGCTGTTCGGCACCGCTCTCCTTTTTTTCGCGGCATTTTCTTCGGCGCATGCCACGGAGAATCCACCGATCCGCATGACCCATGGCATCGAATACATGAGCGGCGGCATCGGCAGCGACGAGGCCCAGTTGATGGAAACGGTGGCGCCGCGCTGGCCGGCCACGTTCGAATTCGCGATCAAGGACCACAAAGGGGCCGATTTCGCATCGGACGTTCGCGTGACGGTGCGCGACGCGAAGGGCAGGGTGCTGCTCGACCACGTCGCCTCTGAGGGGCCGTTCATGGTTGCCCGCCTTGACCCCGGCACTTACGAAGTGGAGGCTCGCTTGCGCGGAAACACGCTCAAGCAAACGCTGCAGGTAACTCCAGGAACGCCCGCCCGGATGGCATTTTTGTGGCCGGCAGGCACCGACATGGCCTCCGTTGGCACAGGCACGGTGCAGTAATTCGCTAGCCTGAATCCAGAGGCCGAGCGCTCGTTCTCGGATTTTGTGGGCCGGGTTGCCTGCAACCCCCGCTATCTGCCTGTGGTGCGCTATAGATAAAATAGCATTACTCGGAACGGGCGCCTTCTTGAATGCGCGGCATGCGCCTTGCAGATGCTCTATCCCGGGCTTGCCCGTTCCCATTGCCTCCATGCCGATACGTTTCCTGAGCGTTCTCACCGCGCTCTTGCATGCCTACATGGCAATGCGCCTGCTGCCTGCGTTGGCCATGCTCACGCCGGCGTGGCCGCTCGCGCTCGCCGCGCTCATCATCTCGGCCATCACCATTCCGCTGCCCTTTGCCTCCCGCCGCATTGCGGCGAACGCCACACTGGGCAACACGCTCAAGTGGGTCGGCCTGATCAGCATGGGCTGGTTCTCGTCGATGTTCGTGCTGACGGTGGCGCGAGACGCAGGCCTGCTGATCGCCTGGTTGGCAAGCGCCTTGGGCGGGCTGCAGGTGCGCTGGGACACAGGGTTGCCGTGGAGCGCACTCGCGGTGGTGGCCTTGGCCACGGGCACTACGCTGATCGGCTTCATCAACGCCCGCCGCACCGCGAGCGTGAAGCGCGTCGACATTCCGATTCGCGGCCTGCCGACGGCGCTCGAGGGGTTCACCATCGCGCAGCTCAGCGACATCCACGTCGGTCCGACCATCAAGAGCGCCTACATCCAGCGCATCGTCGATGCGGTGAACCGTCTTGGCGCCGACGCGATTGTGATCACCGGCGATCTGGTGGACGGCAGCGTGGCCGAGCTGCGCGAGCACATCGCGCCGCTGGCCGGCCTGCGTGCACGGCACGGTACTTTCGTCGTCACGGGCAATCACGAGTATTACGCCGGTGCGCATGCGTGGATCGACGAGCTGCGCCGGCTGGGTTTGAAGGTGCTGCTCAACGAGCACGTGGTGCTGCAGACGCGCAACGTGCGCGGCGCGCAGAACGACGAAGAACTGTTTGAAAGCCAGCTGGTGCTGGCCGGCGTGACCGACTACACCGCGGGGCACTTCGATGCCTCACACCAAAGCGACCCTCACCTGGCGTTGTTCGATGCGCCGCCGCTGGTGCACACACGGGTGCTGCTTGCGCACCAGCCGCGCAGCGCGCCGCTGGCCGCACAGGCGGGCTACCAGCTGCAGCTGTCGGGCCACACGCATGGTGGCCAGTTTTTTCCGTGGAACCTGTTCGTGCCGATGCAGCAGCCCTTTACCTCGGGCCTGCACCGGCTGCACGACATGTGGGTCTACGTGAGCCGCGGCACCGGCTACTGGGGCCCGCCAAAGCGCTTTGGCGCGCCTTCCGAGATCACGCTGCTGACACTGGTGACGGCACTCAACTGAAGAAAAAGAAGAGCTGCGCGTTCAGTCGCGCAGTTCGGCAAGGCGACGGGCGTTCGAAGTCGCGGCCGCATGGATCGGCTTCAGCCCGCGGCGGGCAATGCGCACCGCCGCACCCGACAGCAGGCTGGCCGTGCCGGCTGCGCGCGTGGTGGCCCGCATGAAATCGTCGCTGCGCACGACGGCCTGCGCGGGCGTGATGCTGCCGACCATCGAGAAAAAGGCGCCCGCACTTTGAAACCACTGCTGTAGTGCGCGGTTTGCCAGTGCGGCCTGGCTGCTGTGCCACTGCTTGGCCATGGCAACGCCCGATTCGCCCGCCGCAACGAGTTTTTCATCGCCCATGAGCTGGAACTCAGCCAGGTCGACCGCGCTTGGTGCGAGCCCTGCCTTGGCGATGCGTTCGGTGCGCATCTGTATGACGGAGCCGGAAGACAACAGCATCTCGTGGGTCTTGAGAGCCAGGTCCACCCACAGCATCAAGGGGCTGGCCAGGCGAACGACAGAGGTGAGGGACGACATGAGAGCGAGCAATCTATGGGATGGATGAACGCCACTATAGGCGCCTGCCGGGACGATTTGCTGCACTGCAGCAAAATTGCAGCCATTTTGTTGAACAAGTCCTACCTTTTGACACGGAAATAGCCTCCGAGAAAACCCGCCAACGAACTTCAAAGTAATTTCCTTCGCTCAGCCGCAGCTCAGAAGAATCATGAAGAAACAAAGCTCCGCCTTCCTTGGGATCGCGGTGCTTGCGGGCCTTTCGTGCCTGCCGGGCACCAAGGCTCACGCATTTGAAGACAGCGCACGCGGCATCTACTTCGAGGGCGGTCGCGCACCGCATGGCGACAAGGGCGCCAGCAATTCGGCCACGGTCGGCGTTACGCTGCCCTGGTCGTTGCGCCAGCCGGTTCATGAAGGCGCGCTGACCTCCTACTGGGACCTTTTCGCCAGCCATTGGCGCGGGCCCGCAATCGACGATGGTGCGCACAGCTACACGCAGATCGGTGCGATCTACACCTGGCGCTATCGCTTCGACGGCGGAAGCTCGGCGTGGTTTGCCGAAGGGGGCGTGGGCGGCACCTTGATGGACCATCTCTACAAGACGCCCGATCGCACCTTCAGCACGGCGTTCCAGTTCACCGAGGTGCTGGGCTTGGGGCGCAGCTTTGGCGAGAACGGCAAGCACGAGCTGGCGCTGCGCCTGCAGCATTTCTCGAACGGGGGCTACAAGAAGCCCAACCCGGGCGAAAACTTCGTCCGCGTGCGCTACACCTATCATTTCTAGCGTCTCGCGGGCCCCGCCGCCCGCATGCGCCAGCGCTTCGCGCGCAGTTCCGTTACAAAGTAGGCCAGCGTGGCGATCCCGAGCGGCAAGAGGTAGTAGAGCCCGCGGTAGACCAGCAGCACGCCCAGGAGCCTGCCTTGAGGCACCTGGTCCGACAACAGCGCAATGAACACCGCCTCGAGAACGCCAAGGCCTGCCGGCACGTGGGTGATGACGCCCGCCACCGCGGCCACGAGCAACACTGCAAGCACCGAGTGGTAAGGCAGCTGCCCCTGCAGCAGCACCCAGATGACACCGCCAATCAGCGACCAATTCAGGCAGGACAGGGCCAGCTGGAGCAGTGCCATACGAAGCGATGGAACCTTGAACGAATGGCGGTGAATGCGAAAGACGTGGCCACTGGCGAAGGCGCACAGCACCAGGTACACCGCGGCCACCAGCAGCAGCACGGCGCCGAGGATGCGCAGCCCTGCGTTGTCGATCTTCCAATCGGCCGGCAACACCAGTGGCCAGAAGCAGAAGACCGCGCCAGCCACCACCAGGTAACCGAGCCAGTTGGTCAGCATGCTGAAACCCAGCACGCGGGTGATGGTGCCGTTGGAGAGCTCCAGCCGCGAATAGAGCCGGTAGCGAAACGCCACGCCGCCAACCAGCGAACCCAGGTTGAGATTGAAGGCATAGCTGATGAAGGTCACCCCCATCACGGTGCCGGCGCTCAGCGGGTGCCGCGTGAGATGCCGGCCCAGGAGGTCATAGGTGCTGTAGATCGCAAAGCTGCTGGCGGCCAGCGCGCCCGCCAGCAGCAACGTGGCCGCGGGAAGCGCGCGCATGGCGTCGAACACCTCTTGCCAGTCGATGGCACGCGCCTGGTTCACGAGCAGCCAGGCAATCAGGCCGAAAAAAGCCCAGGCTGCGAGACGGCGCACCCAGGGCCACCAGGGCCGGTGCGCAAGCCGTGCGGTGTGGGAGCTCATGCCACTTCCGTCGGCGTCACGACGTCGTCGCCGCTTTTCTTGCTCGTCTCGCGCTGTTCATGCCTTTCGGCCAGGGCGATGGCCTCGGCGGGCGTCAGGCGCGGCACGTGGCGCGGCAACCAACCGAGCCACGAGGGATACCAGCGCAAGAAGTGAAAGATGAAGAAGCTGCGAACCAGCCGCCAGCCGCTCCATTCGTTCTCGAGGTCGGCGGGGCCGATCTGCTTGCAGCTCTTGCGCATGAGCGTGTCCATGCGCTCCCACAGCAGCTGGTTGAAAGCTTTGTCGCGTGCGATCACGTTAGCTTCGAGGTTGAGCGACAGGCTCAGCGGATCGAGGTTGCTCGAGCCGACCGTGGTCCAACGGTCGTCCATCAGCGCGATCTTCGCGTGCAGCGGGCGTTCGCAGTACTCATAGATGCGCACGCCCGAATGCATCAGGTGGTGGTAGAGCATGCTCGCGGCCGTCTTGACGATCGGCATGTCGGGCTCGCCCTGCAGGATGAGCCGCACGTCCACGCCGCGCCGCGCCGCACGACGCAGTTCCTTGATGAGCCGGTAGCCCGGAAAGAAATATGCATTGGCAATCACGATGCGCTGGCGCGCGGCGCGGATCGCGATCAGGTACTGGCGCTCGATGTCGCCGGTGTGGCGCCGGTTGTCGCGCGTGACGAACATCGCCTCCACCTCGCCCACGGCTTCCCGGTCGGCCGGCGGGGCTTGCTTGAGGCGGTGGCGGAACCAGCGCGGCCCCTTGTCGCCCAGTGCAATTGCACGCAGCACGTACTGATGGATCTGCGCCACGATGGGCCCGCGGAGTTCCACCGCGTAGTCCTGCTTGGCCTTGGGGCCGAAGTCGAGCAGATGGTCGGCCGAATAGTTGATGCCCCCGACGAATGCGAGCTCTCCGTCGACCACCACAATCTTGCGGTGCATGCGCCGGAACACGTTCAGCCGCTGGCCGAAGATGCGCTTGCCGTGATCGAACACCCGCGTTCTCACGCCCACCGAACTCAGCCCTTCGATGAATTCGCGCGAAAGATCCGGCGAGCCGAAGCCGTCGACCAGCACGTCGATCTTCACGCCACGCTGGGCTGCCGCGCGCATGGCGGCATGCAGTTCCAGCCCCACCTTGTCTTCGAACAGGATGAAGGTTTCGATGATGACTTCGCGCTTGGCCTGGCGAATGGCATCGAACACGCGCGGAAAGAATTCCTCGCCGTTCTCGAGCAGCGCAATGCAATTGCCGCCGATCCAGCGGTCTGCGCTATCCATGGCGGCCACCTTCAGTGCCCGGCGGAGCAGGCGATGGGCGTCGCGGCGCGAAAAAATGAACTGCGCGGAACATGGGCGTAGTCCATCTCAAAGGTCGATGTTCGCCACCAGCGGCGCATGGTCCGACAGGTGCGACCAGGGCTTGCGCGGCAGCACCACAGGCTCGTGCACGCCCGCGTTGCGCACATAGATGCGATCCAGCGACAGCAGCGGAAAGCGTGACGGAAACGTCTTGGCAGCCGCACCGTTCGCGTGCAGGAACACCTCGCGCAGCGCGGCGCCTTCTTCGAGCACCCGGTGCGCGCGGCCGCGCCAGTCGTTGAAATCACCCGCCACGACCAGCGGGGCGTCGGGCGGCACTTCGTCGCGCACGATGTGGCAGAGCAACTCCAGCTGCTGCTGCCGATGCGCCTCGGCCAAGCCCAGGTGGGCGCAGATCGCGTGGACGTCCACCGTGCGGCCCGGTAGACGCAGCACGCAGTGAAGCAAGCCGCGCTTTTCGGGACCGGCCACCGACACGTCGTGATTGCGGTAGTGCACGATCGGAAACTTCGACAACACCGCGTTGCCGTGATGGCCTCTCGGATACACCGCGTTGCGGCCGTAGGCGAACTGCGGCCACATGGTGTCAGCCAGAAATTCGTAATGCGGCGCCTCGGGCCAGTTGTTGACCTTGCGCGAGTGGCGCGAGTGGGTGCCAAGCACCTCCTGCAGAAACACCACGTCGGCCCCCACGGTGCGCACCGCGTCCCGAAGCTCCGGAAGAATGAACTTGCGGTTGAGCGCAGTGAACCCCTTGTGGGTGTTCACCGTCATGACCTTGAGCGAGGTCGGCGCCGCTGCGGGGAGTGGAATCGGGGAAGAAGACATCAGTCCTCAGGTTGTACGTTGCCGCGCCGCCGGCGCCTGTAGGAACGCGCCACCTTCTTCGCTGCCTTTCGCAAGCGGGCGGCCAACTCCTACAGGCAGGCCGTCCGCACCCCCACATCGCGGGCATCGGGCGCCTTCTACGGTGATTTCAGGCCGCAGGAATCGGCCGCTCTGCCATCCGTTCTCGATCCCTCGAGACAAGCAAAGGAACCACCATGAAGCAACGAATCTTTCACGCGACGCTGCTGGCCGGCCTGATGGCCACCGCCGGCGCCGCCATGGCGCAAGCCACCTCGATCCCCGCCCAGCCCGACCCGTCCGTGGGCGGCCAAGCCAGCACGCAAACCCCATCCGGCGTGCCCAACCCGCCGCAGCGCCCTGACAACACCATGCCGGTTTCACGCGAAGCAGTGAAGGCCGAGGCACGCGCCCACAACCGCAACAATGCCAACAACCCGGTGCCCAAGGGCGAGGCCACCACCACCGTGAACGCTCAGCCTAACGCGATGCCGCAGCCCACGGGCGAGATGTCCCGCGCCGAAGTGAGCCAGCAGGGCCGCAAGACCAAGCCCCGGTTCGGCAACCCGGGTGAACGGCCCGACGTGCCGACGAACCCGACGGAACGGACCGGCACGCCCCAATAAGTGCTTGTGCGAAAAAAAGCCCGCGATGCACAAAGGCATCGCGGGCTTTTTAGCGTTTTGCGCAGTTCAGCGCGTCGTTCGCTCAGCTCTTGGCTGGCCCCGCCGAATGGTTGTGCCCGTCAGGGCCGCCGTGGCCATGATGGCCGCGATGCCCGTGCATGCCGGCATGCACCGTTTCCGCATCGAAGGTCTTCTGCTGCTCAGGCGTCAGCGCCGCATAGAAGGTCTTGGTGGCTTCAGCGCGCTTGGCGAACCTCGCGCTGCGCTCGGCGTGGCGAGCCTGCATGCGCTCCAGGCGCTCGGGCGTGGTGAGCTTGGCAAATTCGGCGCGATCCATGCGCGCCGGACGGGCGCCGGCGGGCGGCTGGCTGGCCGATGCGAAGGTGGTCCACGCGCTTTCTTGCGCGGAGGTCAGCTTGAGCTTTTCCTTCAGGGCGGCCAGGCGCTTGGCGCGATGTTCTTGCATGCGCTGCATACGATCGGCCGGGTCCATGCGCTTGTGCTGCGCCTTGTTGGCGGTGGCACCGTCGGCCTGGGCAACGGCCGCAGGCGGGGCCGCAGCGGTGGCGGGCGCGGCCGGGGCTTGTGCGAAGGCGCCCGAAGAGGCGAGGGCGGCCGAACCGAGAAGGCTGGCCCAGACGATGCGTTGGCGAAGAGAGATCATGAAAAGTGCTTCCTTTCGAAGAAGCCCGCCGCCAAGGGGCAGCAGGTGAAGCGAAGTGTGGAAGACCTCTGTATCGCCCAAGTGAGGCTGGAGTGAGCGTGCGTAAAGAATCATGAACGGCCAGGGCTGCACGGCCCGCCTGCGCCGCGGCTATTTGGGCCGTGGAGGCTTCAGTCCGCGATCGGGCGCCTGCAGCTTGCCCGAGCGCAGCTCGCCGACCGCCAGCGCCACCGCGCGGGCTGCGTTGCGCACCTCTTCCTGCACGTCTTCATTGGCGTCGAGGCTGTCGTGGCTGTTCGCATACGGCTCGTAATAGCCGATGTAGCGGTCGAGCCGAGCCTGCGCGCCGGCATCGATCAGGCCCATCCAGTCGAGCCAATCCGACAGGTTGCGGCGCACGCTCTCGACGCCGGCCACGTCGCCATGCACCACCAAGCCGTAGACCCGGCCGCTCAGGTGCTTGGGATAGCCCCAGCCATCGAGTTCGAGCGCCTTGGCTTCGTCGGGCTTCTTGCCGTGGGTGCTGGTCGGGTCGGGGTTGCCGCCGTCGGCGCACACCAGCCGGTCGGCCATGAGCTTGAGCGGACTGGCCGACTGGTACCAGTGAGTGGGCGTGAACAGCATCACGCCATGCGCGGCCACCCAGCGCTCGTAGATCTCGTTCATCCAGTCGCCGGTCTGGCGCAACGAATGATTGGGATAACAGCTGCAGGGCCAGTGGCACAGCGGCATCGCGGTGGAGACGCAGCCCTTGCAGGGATGGATTTGTCGGCCGTATTCGGAGGTGAGCAGGCTCAGGTCGAGCACGTCGACGTCGATGCCACAGCTGTCGAGCACCTCGCGCGCCAGCTGCACCAGGCGCCAGCTCTTGGAGATTTCGCCCGGGCAGGTGCCGTCGTTGCGCGGCGAACCGTTGACCAGCAGCACGCGCGAGCGTGTCTGGGGGTTGCCCCAAGCCGCCTGCGCAGCTTCGATGCGCGCCTTGGCTTCGAGCCAGTCCACCGAAAGTTCGTACTCCGGGTCGGCATAGCCGGGGCCGGCCTTGCGCGTGACCGGTGCCTTGCGGCCTTCCTGGTAGGCCTCCCATGCAATGAGTTCGATGCGCTGCAACGACGCCTTCTCGGTCTGGAAGGCCGGATCCCGGAAGGACTCCATGAAGCGCTCATGAAACTGGTCGCGCTCCAACGTGTCGGGCGCCTGTCCCTTGCGGACACGGGGCGCTTTGGAGGTGCGAAAAGGCATGGCGTCAATCTATGCGCCGCATGGCCCGCCTGTGACCTGTGCGCGGCGCCGATTTTCGGTAGGCCTGCGACTACACGCAGGCACGGCACCGCCGTTCAGCCGCCGAACTTTCCGTTCTGGAAGTCGTGCACCGCCTGCTTCACTTCTTCCTGCGTGTTCATCACGAAGGGGCCATATTGGGCAATGGGTTCGCGCAGCGGCTTGCCGGCAATCAGGAGCGCCCGGGCGGGGCTGTGGTTGGTGGCGCCCGCGCGCAGGACCACGCCGTCGCTTCCGGGGTCGTTCGCCAGAATGGCCATGCGGCGCGTGGGCACCTCGCTGCCCGCGATCCACAGCGATTCGCGGTACACGTAAACCAGGGCGTTGTGGTCGTCCGGCAGGGGCTGCGCAAACTCGGCGCCCGGCGGCACCGTGATGTCGAGGTACAGGGGCTCGGTGTCCTCGCGCCGCACGGCGCCTTCGATGCCGTGGCTTGCACCGGCAATCACGCGCACGTGAACGCCCGCGGTGGTGGTGTATTCCGGTATTTCCTCGCTCTGGATGTCGCGATACCAGGGCTCGCGCATCTTGTCCTTCGCGGGCAGGTTGAGCCAGAGTTGGAATCCTTCCACGAGCCCCTCTTCCTGCTCGGGCAGCTCGCTGTGGATGAGCCCGCGGCCGGCCGTCATCCATTGAACGCCGCCGTTTTGCAGCAGCCCCTCATGGCCGGCGCTGTCGCGGTGGCGCATGCGGCCCGCGATCATGTAGGTGACGGTTTCGAAGCCGCGGTGCGGATGGTTGGGAAAGCCGCCGATGTAGTCGCCCGGGTTGTCGCTGCCGAAGGCATCCAGCATCAGGAAGGGATCGAGCCTTTTCTGCAGCGGCTGTTGCAACACGCGGGTGAGTTTGACGCCGTCGCCATCGCTGGTGGAAACACCGGCCACGATGTGGTCGATGCCGCGCGGCGTGGCGACGGGATCGGTGGGGTGGTTGGCATGATGATTTGCGTTCGTCATGCGGCCATGGTGGCACTAACCCCGTGACCGCGCCACCGGTGGGGGTGGTCCGGCGGTCAGGCGGGCGCCGTCATCGGGGCCACTGTTGCCTCTGCCAATAGCGGTACTGCCACTGGGTGGAGAAACCGGCGCGGCGGTAGAGCGCATGGGCAGCGGCGTTGTGCGCGTCGACCTGCAGGAACACGCGTTCGAAGCCGCGTTCCAGCGCTGCCTGCGCCAAGCCGGCCAGCACGCGCCTCGCCAGGCCCCGGCCGCGCTGCGACTGCTCGGTTCGCATGCCGTGGACGCTGGCCCATCCGTGGCCGAAGGCCATGGCGCCCGCGGCCACCGTGTGCCGGCCGTCGCGCACGCTGGCATAGAGCGATCCCTTGGCACGCGACAGTGCTCGCACGCGATGCGCGCCATCCACCGGATCGAAGCCCTCGCCGAGAAACAGCGTCGCCCAGGCCTCGTCGGGCGCAAGGTCGACATCGGCCAGCGCGGCACCGGCGGCCCCCACGTCGCGCATGCGTCGCGCGGAGCCGACCTGTACGCAGGTGGGGGAATCGCCGACGTAATGGCGCTGCTCCAGCTCGGCTTGCAGCGCGGCAAAGCAGGGAACGTCGGCCAGGCGGAAGGCGGGCACGAACTGCCTGCTGTCGTAGCGGTCTTCGATGCGATCAATCGTGTGCCAGCTGACTTCGCCGCGGTGCAGCGGAACCGCCGACCGGGCGCGCTTGACGGTGCCGTCGTCGAAGGGCAGCAGCCAGCCGTCGAGTTCCTCCACGGCAAGGGGAGACACGGCGGCAACGGTGGCGCGCTCGATGGCTTCGACATCGTTCATGGTGCCGCCTCCGGCGCGATGTAATGAGCTGCCGCCACGCTCTTGAGCAGGGCCTCGCGCTGATTGCGGCTGATGCCGCGCACGCTCTCGGCCACCCACTTGGTGCGGTCCGGGTCGATGCGGCCGTCGCGCCGCCATTGCTCGAGCACCGCCTGAGGCTTGTGCAGCATGGCCGCGAGCCACACGGCCTGCGCGGGTTCCAGGTTGCGTGCTGGCCGCTTGAAGTAGCGCCGCGCGGCGGCTTCGGCGCCGCACAAGTTGCCGCCCCACGGTGCGTTGTCCAGGTAAAGCTGCAGGATGCGCGCCTTGCCGAGCGTCTGTTCCATCTCGACCGCGTAGAGCAACTCGCGCAGCTTGCGTTCGGCGGTGCGGTCGCTGCCGGTCACCAGCATCTTGGCGAGCTGCTGCGTCAGCGTGCTGGCACCGCGCTTTTGCTGGCCGTCCTTCTGGTTGTTGTCGATCGACGCAACGATTTCGGTCAGGTCATAGCCGGCGTGGGTGAAGAAGCGCTGGTCCTCGGCCGCGATGACGGCGCGCGTCAGCCAGCTGTCATTGGCGAGCTTCGAAGGCGCGCCACAGCTGGTTCGCGCGCCGAGCATGGCTTCGGTGCCCAGCCCTTCGACGGTGAACTGGCTGACGGTGGGAAGCACGACGAAAGTGCCTTCGGGCAGAGAGACCTGCGCGCGAACGGCCAACGTACCGCCGATGCGGGCGCGCTGCAGTTCGGGCAGGTGGGGCGCTAGCACGGCATACCAGCGGGCAATGGGCGCATCCTTGATGTCGGCGCTGAGATGCAGGCCCTTGGGCGCGAGGCGCCCTTCCCATGGGCCCTGGATCACGGCCGCGGCATCGGCATTGCGAGGCGTGGCCGCGATGGTGCCGGCCAGCGTGTTGCCGTCGCGCCTGACGGTGGCGACCAGGCCTTCGACCTGGATCGGCTGCGTGCCGAGGGCAGCGACCTCCAGGCTGCAGGGTGCGCAGCGCAGTTCGAGCAGGCTGTCCGCGTCCTTCCAGGCAAAACGAATCGTGCCGAAGCGCGTGTCGACAGCGTGGCCGTCCAGGCGCGGCGCAAGCCACGAAGACGTGGCCAGCCGCACCGCCGCGGGCACGCCGACCTGAAAGCTCAGCGGGCCGGCCTTGACGCTGGTATTCCACTCCCCGGGCGCAGGTGCAAGCGCGAACTTGACGATCAGGAAGACGGCCAGGCAGGCTGTCACCACGAGGGCCGACAGCGCGTAAATCACGAATCTCAGGATCTTGTTCACACAACTCTCACAAGGGTCTCGCCACCGTGACGGCTTGCCACGGACCGCGCGACTGCCCGCTGGCCGCCGCCCAGTACCAGGCTGAAGTGTCGGTGAAAGCGGCGCCTTCGGCATCGACGATGCGCTCGCAGACGCGGAACTTTTGCACACCGTGCCGTTGCGCAACAAAACAGCGCCACAGCCGTTCCTGCGCGTCGCGTTCCAGGCGCGCCTGCTCGATGCGAAAACCCAGCGCTCGGTAGCAGTCGGCCGCCGGATGCAGCATGCGCGTGGGTGCGTTCACCGCGCGCATCACGATCATTTGAGTACCGTCGGTCATGCGGCCGATCGCGCCCGGAAAACGGTCGGCAAAGCGCTGCTCGACCTCGCTCAGCGCCATCGGGCGCAGCGGTGCCCCATCCCATTCGCGCGGCCATTCGTATGACGCCGCGGCCACCACCGGCTCCGGCGGCAAACGCAGGGCCGCGGCGGTCGACCACAGCAGGCACAGCAGCATCGCGAGCGCGAACGCCGCCTTGTGGCCGATGCGATGGATGAAGTGGTTAGCAAAAAAGTTCTCAAAGAACCGTGTCGACATGGCGGCCTCCGTGCGCGGTGATCAGGCCCGGGATGGGCCGGTCGGCAAATTCGGGCTCGGCGCGTGCCGGCACCATCAGGCGCGCGATGCCGCCGCACACTGCGGCCAGCACCACAAGGCCGAGCAGGTTGTGCGCCCAGGGCGCGAGCGAATGGCCCGCGGCTTCGAAGGCAATGAGCACACTGTTGCGCAGGATGTTGCCTGCCAGCACCAGCAGGCCGACCATCGGCAGCCGGCGCAGAAAGCCCCGGTCGTCCTGACGCGCCCAGAGCGCGACGGCGCAAGCGGTAAAATAGCCGAGCCACACCATCTGCATGCCCGAGCAGGGCGCATCGACGATCACCAGCCGGCCGTCGACCAATAGGCTGCTGCCCTCGCGCGCCACGCTGAAGCCTGGCGCCAGCAACCACCGGCTCGCCTCGGCCGTGACCACGCGCAGCGGATAACCCGCATAGAACTGGAGCGACGACAACAGCGGCAAGGCCAGCACGGCGAGCCCCGCCACCGGCAGCGCGGCCACGCGCCGCGGCAGGAAAGCGAGCAAGCCGCACGCCAGCGCCAGCACAGCCACAAGGCCCGCCGCGAGCGGGGGCAGGGCGGGCAGCGCCCCAAGCCCCGTGCGCAGCAGCGTCGCCAGCACGGTGCCTGCGCCAGCCAATGCCAGCCAACCGAGCCGCGGCGCGGCGCGCAGTTCGCGCCGGCATTGCCATGCCAGCGCGGCCAAGGCGGCAAGCGCCAACAGGCCCAGCGGGTCGTCGGAGCCGTCGCGCATGCGCTGGACCATCCAGGCCCAGGTCGGCGCCAGCGCGGCAAACTGCAGCCCGAGCCAGCCGGCGGCAGGTGCGCGGTCGATTCGGATGCCCCAATCCACGATGCGCGGATGGCTGTGGGCAAGTGCGGCCAATGACATTTTTCGTTTCCTGTTCTTTCGCGTTCAGGCCGTGAAGCGGCGCGGGTCGTTGCGGCGTGCGCGGCGGCGCAGCATGGCGAGCATCGACAGCACCACCGCAATCGCGCCGAGCGTTTCGGGTTCCGGCGTGCTCGGCACCTCGGCACCGAGCGCGAGTTCGCTCACGCCCTGCGGCAAGGGCAGCGGCTGGTTCACATCCACGCTGTTCTGCGGGGCCAGGTTGCGCACCACCTTGTCCACGGCGATGAAGCTGGTGTATTGCGTCAGCAGGCTGTACTTCAGGCCGAGCTCCGTGATGCGCTCCTTGAAGGCGCTGCCGCCTTCCAGCGTCTCCTGGTCGCTCAAGCTCTGGATGCGGTGGCGTGCCCACAGCGTGCGCAGCGCGGCGGTGTCCTGGCGCATCTGTGGGTCGATGCGCAGCTCCTGGCGATACGGGCCGCTGGCACCGCGGCCTTCGACGATCACGCGGCCACGGGCCTTGCCGTCGGCGTCCGCGCGCCACTTGCCGAACACGATCACCGGGCGCTCGCCCAGCACGTCGGGCAGGGCTTGCGGCTCCACGTCGTATACATCGAGGCCGCCGAAAGTGACTTTCACGTTGGTGAGCACCGGCGACTCCACCATGCGGCGGAAACGCGCGGCCTGCTCGGGCGCCTGGATCGGGTCGGTGATGATGAAGGGCTCGCCCATGCCGGCGCGCGCAATGCCTTCCATCAGGCTGCGGTTCACCGACGAGCCGATGCCGAAGGCGAACACATTGGCCTTGGAGAGGTTCTTGCGCACCAGCTCGAAAGCCTCGCGTTCCACGCTCACGTAGCCGTCCGTAACCAGCACCACGGTGCGCGAGACGTTCTCTTCCTTCGGTTCCGCATAGACGCGCTTGAGCGCGGGAATCAGCTCGGTGCTGCCGCTGCCGCCGTAGTTCTGGATGGTAGCCAGCGCCTGCTCGATGTTGGCGCGCGTGGCCGGCACCGATTGGGGCGAGAGCATCTTGTTGCTGCCCGAGAAGAGCAGCACATTGAAGGTGTCGCTCGGACGCAGCCCACCGATCAGGCGTTCGAGCACCGTCTTGGCGGTGTCGAGCGGAAAGCCGTGCATCGAACCCGAGATATCGACCACGAAGATGTAGTCGCGCGGCGAGATGGCGCTGGCCGCAACGGCCTTGGGCGGCTCGATCATCGCTAGAAAGAAGTTCTCGGCGCTTCCATCGGTGTTCTGGCCCTGACCCTTGTAGAGCATCAAGCCCGACTCGATCTTCTCGCCCGCCAGGCGGTAGTCGAGCACGAAGTCGCGGTTGTCCGCGGGGCGGCCGTCGGCAGTCAGCACCACGTCGGCATGGCGGTCTTCATCGCTCTTCTTCACGTCGATGGCGTGGGTGCTCGAGCGCACCTCCTTCAAACCCATGGGCGTGTCGATGCTGGCCTTGAGCCTGAAGCTCGTGCCGGGAGCCACGCCTTCGCGCAGCGTGGGCTGCGCCACCCACTTGGCCTGGGCGTTCTCCGACTGCGGGCTGTTGTAGCGCGGGCCCACCACCGTGGGAAACACGAACGCATAGTTGCCCGACTGCGGCACCAGGAGCTCGGTGTAGCGCAGTTCCACCTTCACGTCGTCGCCGGGGAGAATATTGGCGACGTTCATCTGGAACACGTTGGGCAGGTGCTGCTCAAGCAGAGCGGCGGTCTTGCCCTCTTTCTTGGCGGTGTCGTATTCGATCTGCGCCTGCTGCTTCTCGCGGATCTGCGCGGTGATCAAACGGTCCGCCAGGCGCACGTTGAGGCCGCTGACCGCGGCCTTGGTCGAGCCCGGAAAAACATACTTGGCTTCGATCGGGCGCTGGCCTTCGTTGCGGTAGGTCTGCGTGACGGTCACGTCGGCAATGACGCCCGATATCTTTACCGCCACCTCGGTTCCCTTGAGAGGCAGTCGGTCGACCGAAGGGTCGTCGCTCTTCACGAAGAAGTAGGGGCTCTCGGTCTTCAACCGCGGGCCGGGTGCTTCCTGTGCATGCACGGGGTTGAGGCTGAGCGCGACGAAGCCCGCGGTGGCCAGGCTCACGGTGGCGAGCCAGAGCCAGCGGCCGGGACGAGAGGTGGTGTGGGCATCCATGGCGGTGTGGTGTCGGTTTCCGTGCGAACTTGCACAGCCGCAACTGTCGACACCGCGCGAGAAGGAAATTGGAAGGCTGCTTGAAGTCCGCCCGCCGGACGCAGCCTTGTGTGAAGCCTGTGTGAAGTCCGCCGTCGGCCACGCTTCACACGCCCTTCGGATCGCTCGGCGAGCATCGCCGCATCGTTATCGAAGTGGAGAAGAAAACATGTTTCAGTTGTTCAAGGCCTTGCAGAGTTCGATGCTGGTCAAGGTTGCCGGCCTGCTCATGCTCACGCTCTTGCTGTGCATTCCGTTGGCCGAGATCAACTCCATCAACCGCGAGCGCGGCCGCAGCCAGCGCGAGGCGGCCGAGGAGCTTGCCGCCACCTACGCAAGCGGGCAGACCATGGTGGGCCCGCTGCTGCTGGTGCCGTATGTGGAACGCTGGATGGAGCCGCTGCGCAATGCGCAAGGCAAGGTGATCGGCCAGGAGGCGCGCAGCAAGGAAATGGCCCACGCGGTGTTTCCCGACAAGCTGCACACCGAAGGTTCGATGGCGCCGCACGAGCGCTATCGAGGCATCTTCAAGATTCCCTTCTACACGCTCAACGCCACGCTCGGTGGCGGATTTGCCGCCTTCGACCCCAAGTCCGTGGCGCACAGCGAAGCCGATTCCCGCATCGAGTTCAAGGCGCCTTTCGTCGTGTTCTACGTGAGCGATTTGCGCGGGCTCGACGGTTCGCCCACCATTGCAATCAACGGTGAGGCTTTGCGTTTCAAGCAGCGCGTGCCCGGCTTGGCAGACACCAGCTGGCTTGCCGAGGCCATCCACGCGCCGCTGACCGGCGCCGCACTCGCCGCATGGGAGTCGAAGACACCGCTGCCCTTCGAGATGAAGCTCGGCCTTGTCGGACAAGACACGCTCTCGATGGTGCCGATTGCCGAAGAGACCACCGCCCATCTGAGCTCGCCCTGGGCGCATCCGAGCTTTGGCGGCCGCTTTCTCGCCACGCAGCGCGAGGTAACGCCGCAGGGCTTCGATGCGCACTGGCGCGTGTCGTCGCTCGTGACGTCTGCACGCGAACAGGTGCGCGCCGGACTGTCGGAGCGGGTCGATACCAGTGCTGCCGCAACGGCAGCAGCAGCCGTTGCGACGGGCCCACGCAACCTCGGGGCGCTGCAGACCTTCGACGTGTCGCTCGCCCAGCCGATCAACGTGTATTCGATGAGCACGCGCGCCGGCAAGTACGGCGCGCTTTTCATCGGCCTGGTGATCATGGCGGCCTTCATGTTCGAGCTGTTCCGCAGGCAGCGCATGCATCCCGTGCAATACGGGCTGGTGGGCCTGTCGATTGCACTGTTCTTTTTGCTGCTGCTGGCCTTGTCCGAGAAGCTGGCTTTCTGGCTGGCATATGCGAGCGCGGCCTCAGCGAGCGTGCTGCTGCTCGGCATCTACTTCAGCGCTGTCCTGCAAAGCTGGAAACGCGGCGCCGGATTTGGGGCCTTTGTCGCGGTACTCTATGGCGCGCTATACGGCCTCCTGGCATCCGAAAGCAACGCCCTCCTACTCGGCGCCCTGCTGACATTCGGCATGCTGACGGTGCTGATGCTGGCCACGCGCAAGGTCGACTGGTATGCGCTGTCGGCCGGGAACCCCCGAATGCCCGAGCCTGTCTCACCTGAAGTGGCTCCGTCCGTGTAACCAAAGCTACCGACTGTTTTTTTACTTACTGATTTCCATGGACGATTCCTCTCCTTCCACCGACCCGGCGCGCTCCGAGCGATCGATACGGCTGCGCCGCATTGCACGTTGGAGCGCGATCGTGCTCGGCTCCGGCGCGGTGGTGCTGGTGGTGGCCGCCGTCGTGGCGGTGGCTGCCATTTATCCGCGCCTGCCTGACATCTCCGAGCTTGCCGACTACCGGCCCAAGCTGCCGCTGCGCGTGTATTCGGTCGAAGGCACGCTCATTGGCGAGTTCGGCGAAGAGCGCCGCACCCTCACGCCTTTTGCCAGCATTCCCAAGGTCATGAAGGACGCCGTGCTGGCCGTGGAAGACGCGCGCTTCTACGACCATGGCGGCGTCGACTACAAGGGCTTCGTGCGCGCGGCGGTGGCCAGCCTGAAGGGTGGCCGCAAACAGGGCGCCTCGACCATCACGATGCAGGTGGCGCGTAATGTGTACCTCAGCTCGGAGCGCACGCTGAGCCGCAAGACCTATGAAATCTTGCTGGCGCTGCGGCTCGAGCAGCAGCTCAGCAAGGATCAGATCCTCGAGATCTACCTGAACCAGATCTACCTGGGCAACCGCGCGTATGGCTTTGCCGCGGCTTCGGAAGCCTACTTCGGCAAGCCGCTGCAAAACATCACCACGGCCGAAGCGGCCATGCTGGCCGGACTGCCCAAAGCTCCCGGCGCAAACAACCCGGTGGCCAACCCGCGCCGAGCTCGCGCACGCCAGCTCTACGTGATCGACCGCATGCAGGAGACAGGCTTCATCACTGCCGAGCAGGCTGCCGAAGCCAAGAAGGAAGAACTCCACCTGCGCGATGCCGCCGACCCGAACCGGCTGCATGCCGAATACGTGGCCGAGACGGTGCGACAGATGATGTACACGCAGTACGGAGACAGCATCTACACCAGCGGCATGAAGGTCTACACCTCGCTGGTCGCGGCAGACCAGGCGGCAGCCTACAGGTCGCTTCGCAAGGGCATCATGGACTACGAGCGGCGCCAGCCCTATCGCGGACCGGAGCGCTTCATCGACCTGCCGGACGACCCCAAGGAAGCCGACGAAGCGGTGGACGATGCATTGGCCGAACACCCCGACAACGGCGACGTGATGGCGGCCGTGGTGCTGGAAGCGAACAGCAAGGAAATCAACGCGGTGCGCGCGAACGGCGAAACCGTTCAGATCAACGGCGAAGGCCTTAGACCCGCGCAATCGGGCCTTGCGGCCAAGGCGCCGCCCAACATCAAGATCCGCCGCGGCGCGGTGATCCGCGTGGCAAAGACACCCAAGAACACTTGGGAGATCACGCAGCTGCCCGAGGTCGAGGGCGCGTTCATCAGCATGGATCCGCGCACCGGCGCCATCAAGGCCCTGGTGGGCGGCTTCGATTTCGGCAAGAACAAGTTCAACCACGTCACGCAGGCCTGGCGCCAGCCGGGGTCGAGCTTCAAGCCCTTCATCTATTCGGCCGCGCTCGAAAAAGGCTTCACGCCGGCCACCATCGTGAACGATGCGCCACTGCATTTCGAAGCGAGCACCCCTGGCGGCCAGCCTTGGGAACCGAAGAACTTCGATGGCGGCTTCGAAGGGCCGATGCCGCTGCGCACCGCCTTGATGAAGTCGAAGAACCTGGTCACCGTTCGCCTGCTGCAATCCATCGGCGCGCCGTATGCGCAAGACTGGATCACCCGCTTCGGCTTCGACAAGGACAAGCACCCCGCCTACCTGCCGATGGCGTTGGGCGCGGGCTCGGTCACACCCATGCAGATGGCTACGGCCTATTCGGTGTTCGCCAACGGCGGCTACAAGGTCAACCCGTACCTCGTCACGCGCGTGACCGACCTGCGGGACAAGGTGCTGCTCGAGACCGAGCCGCCGGCGCTCGACGAAACCCGCCGCGCCATTCCTGAACGCAATGCCTTCATCATGGATTCGCTGCTGCAAAGCGTGGTGAAGGGCGGCACCGCTGCGCGCGCCTACCAAGCGCTCAAGCGCGATGACCTCTTCGGCAAGACCGGCACCACCAACGATTCTTTCGACACCTGGTTTGCAGGCTTCCAACCCACCAACGTCGGCATTGCATGGATCGGCTACGACACGCCGCGCCAGCTGGGCGTGCGCGGCGAAACCGGCGGCAGCCTGAGCCTGCCGATCTGGATCGGCTACATGCAGACGGCCCTCAAGGGCGTGCCGGTGAGCAAGATCCCGGAGCCGCCGGGCGTTGCCAACATCGACGGCGAGTGGTACTTCGATGACTTCACGCCGGGCCGCGGCGTGGCGAGCCTGGGCGTGGAGAACGCCGAGTCGCCGCCACCGCCGGCGGAAGAACTCTCGGGCGTGCCGCTGGGGCCGCCGCCCCCGCCGGAAGAGCGCAACCGCATCCTTGAGTTCTTCCGCTAGGAGAGGGCGAAGGCGGGCGACAGGTTCCGGGTGTCCCTACACTCGGTGGTGCCGCCGCTTTCACCTTTTTCCTTTCGCACGTCTCATGGAAATCCTTACCCTGGTGACGCTGATCGTCATCGGCGCCTACATCCTCAAGTCGCGGGACCAGCGCCAGCGCATCGCACTGCTCGGAAGCCACCTCGGCAAGTACCAGATCGAAAACCTCATGGAGACCCTCACCGAGGGCTACCTGCGCTGCCTTGGCGAGGACGATGCCGCACGGCGCCAGCAGATCTGGAGCCTGCTCGACTCCACTGAGCAAAAGCTCTCGGCCCAGTTCGACAGCTTTGCAGCGGAGTTCGCGCGTGTCGATGAGGCACAGGCGCGCGTGAGCAAGCTGCCATTGGCAATTCCATTCGCGCACAAGCTGTTTCCGGCCGCCACCTTCGACTTTCGCCAAGCCCTGGCCATCCACGCACGCGGCATTGCCGAAGTGATGCGGAACGAATCGCACCGCACACCCAAGGCCAAGGCTTTCACGATGTCGGCCGAGCTGTTCCTGATGCAGCACAGCTGCCACTGGTTCTGCAAGTCGAAGACGGTGGCGTCAGCGCGCATGCTGGCGCGGCACAAGACTTCGTACGAGCAATTGCTCGATGCGGTGAGCCCAGGAACGCGCAAGGCCTACAGCGCACTGACGGGCCAGTAATTTCTTTCTTCAGTGATGTGACGCAGGCAACAGCGGCAGCGTGAGCGTGGCCACTGCGCCGCCGCGCGCCGCATTGCCGAGCTCGATGCGGCCGCGGTGCAGCGCCGCAATCTCTTTCACGAAGGCCAGCCCGAGTCCGGTGCTCTTTTTCTGGCTGTGCGGCCGCGCCAGCGAATAGAACTTCTGAAAGACTTTTTCCTGTGCGTAGTCCGGAATGCCGGGGCCGCGGTCGCGCACTGTTACGCGCGCGAGCTTGGAGGTTGTTTCCAGCGTCAGCAGCACTTCGCTGTCCGGCGGTGAAAAATCGATGGCGTTGTCCAGCAGGTTGCTGATGGCGCGGCGCAGCAGGAACGGGTCGCCCTCGGTGCTGGCCTCCGTGCGGATGTTCACTTTCAAGCTGATGTTGCGCTTGGCCGCCGCGGGCTGTGCGCTGACGGCGACGTCCTCGATCAACGAAGCCAGCGCTACCGGCTCCGTGCGGTCGAGTCCGCGCCTGGTTTCGAGCGCGGTGAGCTCCATCATGCGGTCGACGATTTCCTGGATGCGCTGCGTCTCGCGCTCGATGTTCTTCAGGAACCGTTCGCGCTCTGCGTGCGGCATGGACGGTTCCTGCAGCAGCTCGGCCGCGCCGCGAATGGCGGAGAGCGGGCTCTTCACTTCGTGCGTGAAGGTCTGCACGTAATCGGCCACGTAGTTGCGGCCGGTGAGCGCATCGCGCATTTCGCTGAAGCCGGTGCGCAGCGCATCGACCGCGCGCCGCGCCATGCGCGAAACGCTGAGGGTGCGCTGCGCGCGCACCCAGGTCCAGTAGTCGGAAATCAGTCCGAAAGGACGCACCAGCCACACCGAGACGATCATCGCGAGCAGTAGCAGTGCCAAGCCAGACCCCACGCCCACCCATAGCGTGCGGGCACGCGCGTCTTCCACAAACTGGCCGAAGCTCTGCACCGGCTTGCCGACGCTCACCATGCCGATGATCTCGTCGTTCCAGCGGATCGGCGCGCCCACGTACATCACCGAGGTGCGCGGGTCGCCATCGACATCGCGCGAGGTGCGCGCGCCGTACAGGCCAGCGAGCGTCCGGTTCACGTCGCTCCACTGGGAGTAGTCGGCGCCCAGCTGCCTCCCGAGCGAATCGAACACTACGCGGCCGCTGCGGTCGGTCACATACACGCGCAGCTCGACGCGGTTCTTGTGCAGGTTGTAGATCTGGGCCGAGAACTCGCGCGCATAGACCGTGCGGAACAACGGCTCGAGGCGCGCGGTGGTGATGGCGCCCGCGATCACGTCTTGCTCGACCAGGCTGGCAATGAGCTGCGATGTCTCGACCAGCGATTCTTCCGCCGATTCGCGGTAGCGCGGGTCGATGTCGGACACCACGCGGTACAGCAGGAACGCGATGCCCGCCGTGTAGATCAGCAAGATGCCGATGAATATCCGCGTGCGCCGGCTCACGGCACGCTGTGGGGCAGTTCTTCGTTCAATGCGTAGCCGGTACCGCGCAGCGTGCGGATCGGCTCCACGTCGGGCGCCACCGCCTTGAGCTTGGCGCGCAGGGTTTTCACGTGCGCGTCGACCGTGCGGTCGAAGCTCTCGCTCGCGTCGTCCCAAACCAGCTGAAGCAGTTCTTCGCGAGTGAAGACCCGTCCGGGACGCTGCACCAGCAACCTTAGCAGCCCGTATTCATAGCGCGAGAGCTCGAGCAGGCGTCCGTAGTAGCGAATTTGCATGCGCTCGTTGTCCAGCGCAAACGGCATTGCGGGGGGTTGAGAGCTCGCTGGGGCCGCCGCGCCCAAAATTTGAGGGGGTACCCCGCTGTTCGTACCTACGGGCCCTCCAGGGGCCGCTCGCGCGCTGCGCCGAAGAATGGTGCGCACCCGCGCCACCAGTTCGCGCGGCGAAAAGGGCTTGGCGATGTAGTCGTCGGCGCCAAGTTCCAGCCCCACGACGCGGTCGATCTCGTCGCTTCTCGCCGTGAGAAACAGCATCGGCACCTCGGCACCGCCCTGCGACTGGTTCAGCGTGCGCAGGCGCTTGAACAACTCGAAACCGTTGAGGTCGGGCAGGCCCACGTCCAGGATGGCCAGTGCCGGCGGCTCCTGCGCGAACTGCGCGATGGCTTCTTCGGCGGTGGCGCACCAGACCGGCGTGAAGCCATCGCTCTTCAAAACGTACTGGAGGGTGTCGGCAATGCCCGATTCGTCTTCGGCGATCAGGATCCGCGGTTTGAAACTCATCCCCGGATGTTAGCGAGGGGACGCTGTTCGGCGAGGCTGTTTTCGTGCGTGGCGCCGCGAACACGGCGCGGCCGTTCGCGGTCTTTTTTTCGGGCGCGGCGCTGGTTTCCTATCTTCTTCTTATTCTTCTTATTCAAATTAGTAGTAGTAGATAAGGGTCGCACCTGTCTGTGGACATGGCAATTTTTCCCTTGTGTGACAGTCACTTGTCATACCTCTGTCACTGTGCGCAGCTGCGCTTCCGAGCTGTCGCGCCAAAAGGGACAACATTGGCCGGCGGCTCCGCCCTGTGGATAACGCCCTGCTTGTGCCAGAACTCTCCCCAGAGTTGTCCTTTGACAGGGTCCCGGAAATCTGCGAAAGACGGTTTTCGGCGCGAGAAATCCATTGCCTGTAATTTGGGCAGACTGTAGATTTCCATTACGAATCAACGACTTGCCGCACCCTTACAAGGAAGTGCGAGTGTTATCCACAGAGTTGCTCAAGTTTTGTGGGGAGAACCCGCGACGGAACCTTCGCGCGCGATGTCGAACGAACTTTGTCCTTCAACCTTTGGAAATTCGAACGTGACACCTTCCGAAACCAAGGCCATCGTGACGCTGAGCTTGCTGGCCGCTTTCGTCGACGGCGAAAAACACGAGCGCGAACGCGCAGAGATCAAGCGCATTGCCGAGGGCCTCTCGCAGGCCGACGGCGTGAACCTTCCCACGCTCTACCAGGACGTGCTGATGAAGCGCGTTTCGATGGCATCCGTGACGGGCGATCTGCAAAGCCCCGAATCGAAGCAGCTGGCCTACGAAATGGCAGTGTGCGTGTGCGATGCCGACGGCACGCAGTCGGACGCGGAGCGCATGTTCCTCACGGACCTGCGTACTTCGCTCGGTCTCGATGCCTCGGCGGCGCAGTTTTCGCGTCAGGCGGAAGACATTGCGGCGGCGGTCCCGGTGGCGGCTACCGGTGCGGCCGCGGTATCGACCCCTTCCGCGGTGGCGGCGCCCGACAGCGCGGAGCTCGACAAGTCCATCCTCAACGCAGCCATCCTCAATGGCGCGCTCGAACTACTGCCGGAAACGCTCTCGACCATGGCGATCATTCCGCTGCAGATGAAACTGGTCTATCGCATCGGCAAGGCGCATGGCTACGAGCTCGACAGCGGCCACGTGAAAGATTTTCTGGCCACGGTCGGCGTGGGCCTGACCTCGCAATACCTGGAACAGGCCGGTCGCAAGCTGCTCGGCGGCCTGCTCGGAAAGATGGGCGGCGGCTTGCTGCGCGGCCTGGGCAATCAGGCCGTGAGTTCGGGCATGAGCTTTGCCTCGACCTATGCGCTGGGCCATGTCGCCAAGCGCTACTACGCGGGCGGCCGCACGCTCTCGACGCAGATGCTTAAAGACAGCTTCTCGAACGTGGTGCAGGAAGGAAAGGGTCTGCAGACCCAGTACCTGCCAGCCATCCAGGAAAAGGCCCGCACCCTCGACGCCGGCAAGGTGCTGGCGCTGGTCAGGGGCGCCTGAAGCCGTTCGGGCGATCAGGCCGCGGCCAGGTCGTCGAGAATGGGGCAGTCGGGGCGTGCGTCCCCGTGGCAGCAGTGCACCAGGTGCGCCAGCGTGTTGCGCATCGACTGCATGTCCGCAATGCGCTGCTCCAGTTCGTCCAGGTGCTTTTTCGCGATCCGCTTCACGCTGGCGCTCGCGCGCCGGCGGTTGTGCCAGAGTCCCACAAGCTCGGCAATTTCTTCCATGGAGAAACCGAGATCGCGCGAGCGCTTGATGAAGCGCAGCGTGTGGATGTCCGCATCGCCATACTGGCGATAGCCGCTTTCGGTGCGCGCTACAACAGGCAACAGGCCAAGGCCCTCGTAGTGCCGCACCATGCGCGCCGAGACGCCCGAAAGCCTGGCCGCTTCGCCGATGGAGACGGTGCCGAAGCTGCTCATTGGACCCTGTAGCCGGCGTTTTCGATGGCGGCGACGATGTCTTGCCGAGGTTGCGCGCTCAATACGTCGACATGGCCGGTTTCGAGATCCACTGTCACCTGCGCTTCAGGATCGACCGTCTGCACCGCGTTTTGAACCGCGCTCACGCAGTGGCCGCAGCTCATTCCCGAGACCTGAAATTTCTGACTCATCGTTGTTGCTCCTGTTGAGTGAAATGAGTGATCGGAAACATGAGTCTGAACCCTCTCACGATGTCAATGTCCAGCGGAGGGACACTCGATATCTGCCTTGACCTTGCCATGATGTGAGACTTTAGCCTCGGGGCATGGAAAATCTGCTGCACTCTCCACATCACCCCATGAGCACCCTGGATCTTTCTGTCGGCGGCATGACCTGCGCCTCGTGCGTGATGCGCGTGGAGCGCGCGCTCAAGAGCGTCCCGGGCGTGACGGACGTCAGCGTGAACCTCGCCACCGAATCGGCGCGCGTGGTGGCGGCTGACGGCGAGGACATCGACGCGCGCTTGCGCCGCGCAGTGCGTGCCGCAGGCTATGAACCGCGCGCAAGCGATACGGACGACGCTGCTGCTGCTCTGTCGCCCTGGCACGGCTTCGGGCCGGTCGGAATCGGCCTCTTGCTGTCGATTCCTTTGCTGACACCGATGCTGGGACAACCCTTTGGTCAAAACTGGATGCTGTCGCCCTGGATCCAACTGCTGCTGGCGGCACCGGTGCAGTTCTGGCTCGGTGCGCGCTTCTACCGCGCGGGCTGGCATGCCGCGAAGGCGGGTACCGGCAACATGGACCTGCTGGTGGCGCTCGGCACCAGCGCGGCCTTCGGGTTGTCGCTGTGGCTTTGGTGGCGCTCGGCGACGGGCGAGCACGCGGGGCACGGCGCCGTGCCTCACCTTTACTTCGAAGCATCGGCAGTGGTCATCACGCTGGTGCTGCTCGGAAAGTGGCTGGAAGCGCGCGCAAAGCGGCAAGCCACATCGGCGATTCGCGCGCTGCAGCAGCTGCGGCCCGAAATCGCGCACCTGGTGGGCAAGCGCAGCGAAAGCGATGTGCCAATCGGCGAAGTGATGGTCGGCGACCTGCTCGCGGTTCGCCCGGGTGAGCGCGTGCCGGCCGATGCGCGCGTGGTCGAGGGAGAGTCTGAAGTCGACGAATCGATGCTCACCGGCGAGCCGCTGCCGGTGCCCAAGAAGCCGGGCGACGCGTTGACGGGCGGTGCGGTCAACGGCGACGGCCGCATGGTGATTGAAGTGAAAGCAGTCGGTGCAGAAAGCGTGCTGGCGCGGATCATCCGCCTGGTCGAAGACGCACAGGCAGCCAAGGCGCCGATCCAGCGTCTGGTGGACCAGGTCGCGGCCGTGTTCGTGCCAGTGGTCCTGGTGATTGCGCTGGCCACGCTGGCCGGGTGGCTGCTTGCAGGTGCCGGTATCGAGATCGCCATGATCCATGCGGTGGCCGTGCTGGTCATTGCCTGCCCATGTGCGCTGGGCCTTGCAACGCCGGTGGCGGTGATGGCCGGCACCGGTGTCGCCGCGCGACGCGGCATCCTGATCAAGGACGCACGCGCGCTGGAGCTTGCACACCGCGTCGACACCGTGGCGTTCGACAAGACCGGCACGTTGACACTCGGCCGGCCGGTACTCACGGCTCTCGTGCCGATTGCAGCCAACGAAGATGAAAACCGATTGCTTGCCACCGCCTCAAGCCTGCAAAGCGGAAGCGAACATCCGTTGGCTCGTGCGGTGATGGTGGCCGCGTCACAGCGCGGCGTGCAGGCACTGCCGCTGGGTGCCATGCAGGCGATGCCCGGCCGAGGCGTGCGCGGCGAAGTGAACGGCGAACGTTGGGCCGTCGCGAGCCTGCGCTGGTGCGCGGAACTCGGCGTGGTGCCCGATGCGGCGCAGGTCGAGCGCCTGCACGCGCAGGGCGCCACCGTGTCCGCGCTGCTACGCTTCGATGAGGCTGACGGCGCAGAGGTGCAGGCGCTGCTGGCCTTTGCCGACGAGCCCAAGCCCGAGGCCGCCGAAGCCGTTCGCGCATTGCGGGCGCGCGGCCTGCGCGTGGTGATGATCTCCGGCGACAACCGGCGCGCCGCGGAGGCGATGGCGGCGCGGCTCGGCATTCCCGCCGAAGACGTGCGTGCCGATGTGCTGCCGGCCGACAAGGCGGCGCAGGTCAGCGCGCTGAAGAACGATGGCCATGTGGTCGCGATGGTGGGCGATGGCGCCAACGATGCACCGGCGCTTGCCGCGGCCGACGTGGGCATGGCCATGGCACCTTCGGGCGGCGGCACCGACGTGGCGATGGAAGCCGCGGGTATCACGCTGATGCGCGGCGACCTGTCGCTGGTGGCCGAGGCGCTCGATCTTTCGGCGCGCACAGTTGCCAAGATCCGGCAGAACCTGTTCTGGGCCTTTGCCTACAACGTGGCCGGCATTCCGCTCGCGGCCTTCGGATTGCTGAGTCCGGTGGTGGCGGGCGCGGCCATGGCGCTGTCGAGCGTCAGCGTGATGGCCAACGCGCTGTTGCTGCGACGCTGGAAGCCCTGAGCTTCGTCAGGTTGGGTCATGCCCAGGCAGGCCACGGGGCACAGCTGCCGCCGCATTCCTCAGCGGCCGGTGCCGCGGCCTGCGATCAGCACTGCATTGGTCCCGCCGAAGGCGAACGAATTGGAGATCACGTAGCGCAGGTTCGCGGCTTCGCGCGCATCGCCGCGCACGAAGTCGAGATCGAAGGCCGGATCGGGCATCCGCAGGTTGGCGGTGGGCGGAAGCATCCCGCGCGCCAGCGTGCGCAGCGCCGCCACCATTTCAATGGCGCCGCCCCCGCCGAGCACATGGCCGTGGATGGCCTTGGTTGCGCTCACGGGCACGGCATTGCCGAATACTTCGCGAATAGAAGCGGCCTCGGCCGCGTCGCCTGCCGTGGTGGCGGTGCCGTGCGCATTGATGTGGCCGATCTGTGTGGCGTCGATGCCGGCGTCGCGCAGGGCGGCACGCATGGCGCGGACCTGGCCGGCGGGATCGGGGTTGGTGATGTGCGTGGCGTCGCAGTTGGTGGCATAGCCTGCAAGAAAGAGCTGCATCGCTTCGCTTGCGCTGCGCGTACGTGCCTTGGCGTGTGCTTCCGATTCGAGCACCAGAGCGGCCGCGCCTTCGCCGAGCGCAAAGCCCGCGCGGTCGCCCGAGAACGGCCGGCAGGCGCTGTCCGGCGCGCCGTCTGGCGGCGGCGCGGTGACGCGCATCGCATGCCAGCTGGCCATCACGCCCGGTGTGAGCATGGCCTCATGTCCGCCGACCACGGCCACGTCGATCCAGCCGCCGCGAATAGCCCGCATGGCCTCGCCGATGGCCACCGCCGACGAGGCGCAGGCGCAGGCGTAGGCAATGGCTGCGCCTTGCGCACCGAACTGCAATGCGAGTTCCGCCACCGCCGCGTTGGGCATGACGGTGAGCACCGTGGTGGGCCGCATGCGTCGCTGTTCGCCATAGAGTGCGCGCGTGGTGTCGTCGAAGGCACCCGCGCCGGCCAGGCCGCTGCCCCAGAAGATGCCAAGGCGCTCCGGATCGAAGCTGCCCGCGTGGAGCCCGGCCTCCGCGGCGGCATCGCGCGCGGCCGAAAGCGCCATGGCGGTGCCCCGGTCGAGCGGCAGGCGCGAGCTGCTGCGCACGCTGGCCGAATCGAAATCGCAAGGCGCCACGGCGAGTTCGATCGGATCGAAGCCCGCGATGACGAGTGATTGCGCGCGTACCGCCGACCTTCCGTTGAAGAGCGCGTCGTCGAAGGTCGCGGCCGTATGGCCGATGGGAGTGACGAAGCCGAGCCCCGTCACCCGCACCGGCGCGGCGGCGGCGTGCCGGGAGGAGGCTGCGAGTACCGAATGGGCGGCGCCGCTGCTCACGCGGGCGCGGCCATCGAAGGCTCGACGTCGCAACGGATCTGCGCCTCGATCGCGTCGCACAGTCGCTGGAGCGTGATGCCGGCTTCGCGCGGGTCGAGCTTGTCCTCGGGCAGGCGGAGGTGGAAAGCATCCTCTACCGCAAAGACGAATTCCATCAGCGCGAGCGAGTCGAGCCCGAGTTCGGACAGCGGAACGCCGGGTGCGATGGCAGTGGGCGCAACGTCAAAGCTGTTCACCAGGATGGCGGCGATGCTGTTGAAAACCGGCGTGGAAAAAGAAGCGGAAGACATGACGGTTTTTCTTTCAAGCAGGAGCGTGATGCGGAGACGATGCGCGCTGGATGTCGGTCGTGGCGATGCCATGGGCCAGGGCATCGGCGAAGGCGAGCGTTTCGCGCGCCACTTGCTGGCGGTCGTTGTCGATCGAGATCATGTGATAGCTGTCGTGAAGCACCACGCTGCGGAATTCGCGGCAGCGGAGACCTCGCGCGAGGATGTCGAGGTTGCCGAGGCTGGCCACCTCGTCCTCCCGGGCATGCAGCGCAAGCACGCTGCCGCATTGCACGCGGTGAAGGTTGCGCTTCACGTGGCGGATCAGCCGGTCGTGCTCGCGCAGGTGGCCGACGCCGAGCACCGAGCTGCCCGCGCGCGACACCTTGCGATGGCGCAGTTCGCGCTCGATCCAGGCGCGCACGCGTTCGTTCTTCACGCCGTAGGGCGCGCATTCGCGGTACTGCCAAAAGCGCCCGAGCGGCGTGTAGAACGCGAGCGGCAGCAGCATGCGCGTGCGTGGAATGGCCCAGCCATCGAAGCGCAGCGTGGTCGACATCAGCACCAGCGCATCGACATCGCTGCCGCAGCGAATGGCCGCGCCGAGTGCAAGCGACGAACCGGCCGAGATGCCCACCAGCAGCACGCGGTCATGGTGCGTGCGCAGCGTATTGACGCGCGCCTCGATGGCGTCGATCCAGCGTTCGTACGGCAGCGCGTGCTGCAGCGGCGCGCTGGCGTCGAAGGAGTAACCGCCGATCGCCATCGGGTGCACCGGATAGCCGCTGCTGCGCAAGGCCGACTGCACGGTCAGGAGCTCGTCAGGCGTGCTGCATAAACCATGCAGGAGCACGATGGCCGTGCGGCGCACCGCGGGGTGCACCATGCTCAGCAGATCGGCCGGATCGCGGGCGCTCATTGAATTGCAGGGGGCTGGAAAGGGGCCCCGGCCGCAGGTTGCTGTCGTATGCTCATGGCGTGTTTATCGCCGGGGTGTGCTGACCGGCTGCTGACCCTCCTTCGCGCAAGAATAGGCACTCCAAACCACAACACACACCATGCGAATCCTGCTTGTCGAAGACGACGCCGTGCTGCGCGACGTGATGCTGCGCAGCCTTGCGGATGCCGGCCACCGGGTCGACGTGTCGGCCAATGTCGAAGACGCCGACCACCTCTGGCGGGTGCAGCCCTTCGATGCGGTGCTGCTCGATCTGAACCTGCCGGCCACCGCAAGCCCGACCAGCGGCCTGGCAAGCGGCCTCACTGCCCTGCGGCAGGCGCGGGCGCGCGGCGACCGCACGCCGGTGCTGGTGCTGACGGCGCGCGGCCGCACCGAGGAACGCATCGCCGGCCTGGATGCCGGTGCCGACGACTACCTGGGCAAGCCTTTCGACCTGGCCGAGGTCGAGGCCCGCCTGCGTGCGCTGGTGCGGCGCGCGAAGGGTACGGAAGACATCGTGCTGCTCGGCCAGCTCAAGCTCGACCGCAAGGCGCGCCGCTTTTCCACCGCGAGCGGGCCGCTCGACCTGCCCGCGCGCGAGTTCGAGGTGCTGTGGGAGCTGATGAGCCCGCCCGGCCGCACGGTCAGCAAGCGAGCGCTGTCGGACAAGCTCTCGAGCTTCGATGAATCGCTGGGCGACAACGCACTGGAGGCCTTCATCTCGCGGCTTCGCAAGAAGCTGGCCGGTTCGGGCGCGAGCATCCGCACGCTGCGCGGCATCGGCTACCTGCTCGAAGCCGAAGTGTGAGCCGCCCCATGCCGGACGCACCTCGGCCGGCCGAGGCCGCACCTTCGCTCACGCGGCGCGTGCTGCGCAACGTGCTGGTACCGCTGGCGCTCACGTGGATGGTCGGCGCGGTGATCGCCCTCGTCATTGCCAACTATTTTTCCGAACAGGCCTTCGACCGCGGCATGCTCGACGACGCCTATGCGCTCGCGGCCAACGTGCAGGCGGGCGAACGCGGCGTGGAGCTGCTCCTCACGCCGCGCGAGGTGGCCACGGTGCTGTTCGATCAGGTCGACAAGGTCTACTTTGCGGTGCAGCGGCTCGACGGAACGCTGATCTCGGGGCAGGCGGGCCTGAATCCACCATTGCCGCCGGAAGGTTCGCGCTACCGTTTCTCCGACGTCGAATTCGACGGCAAGGTGCTGCGGGCGGTGGTGCTCCAACCTGTGGCGGAGCCTGGCCTGCCGGTGCCCTACCGGGTGGTGATTGCGCAGACCACGCTGAGCCGAACGGCCCTGGTGCGGCAGCTACTCGGCTTTGCGCTCGCGCCGCAAGTGCTGCTGCTGATGCTGCTCGCGGTGTGGCTCTGGTATGGCATTCGCAGCGACCTGCGACCGCTCGGCGAGCTGCAGCAGGCACTGGACCGGCGCGATGTGCACGACCTGTCCCCCGTCGCAGTGGTCCGCACCTCTCGCGAGGTGCAGCGCCTGGGCAATGCAGTCAATGCGCTGTTCGACCGTCTGAACCACAGCGTGCGCGCGCAGCGCGAATTCGTGGGCAACGTGGCGCACGAGTTGCGCACGCCGCTCGCGGGCATCCGCGCACTCGCCGAATACGGGCTTGCGCAGCACGACTCCGCGGTTTGGCGCGAGCAGCTCGTGCGGGTCGCCGAGCGGCAGGCGCGCGCGAGCCATCTCATCGACCAGCTGCTGGCGCTCGCACTCGCCGATGAAGCGCGCACCGGCCTTGCGCGCGAACCCGTGCGGCTCGACCTTCTTGCCGAGCAGACGGTGCTGCGCCACCTGGCCCGCGCCGATGCCCGCGGCGTCGACCTGGGCGCGCGCGGCCTGGACGAGCGCACCACGGTGCTCGCCAACGAAGCGCTGGTCGAAGGCATTCTCGACAACCTGATCGACAACGCGCTGCGCTACGGCGGGCGCACCATCACCGTCGAACTGGCGGAGCGCACCTTGAGCGTGATCGACGACGGTCCGGGCATTCCGCTGGAGGCACAGCGTGACCTGATGCAGCGCTGGGCGCAAGGCCCCGCGGGGCAGAAGCTGGGGCAGGGCTCGGGACTGGGGCTTTCGATCGTGGCGCGCTATGCGGAACTGCTGGGCGCCGAACTGCGGCTCGATGGAGCAGAGCCCTCGGGATTGCGGGTGAGCGTGGTGTTCGGCCAAGCGGCCTAGGTCGGCATCTGCAGCGGCGTGCCCTGGTGGAAAATCATCCGCCACCTGCCGCGCCGCAGGCGCCACAGTGAGCTGCGAAGCGAATCGGCCTCCGGGCGCCCAGGTATCGCGGCACGGTGTGCGCGGTAGGTGGCCAGCGCGATGTCAGGCGCCATGCGTTGCACGCGAAAGCCTGAGATCGTTCGTTCCGAGAAGGTCTCCTCGCGCAGCGCTTCGATGATCGCGGGTCGGGTCCACTCGGTGCCCGAAACGCCGAGTTCACGGAAGTCGTCGTCAAGCAGTTCTTCGAGTTGCGCGGCACTTGCTCGCACCTCACGCTGGTGCAGTGCGCCTTCGAGCTTCAGCAGCAGTGCGTGGAGGTCTTCGGCCGATGCTGCTTCGTAGAGTTCAAGCGGAAGACCATCGGGGTCGACGAAGAAAGTGAAGCGCCGGCCCGTGTACTCGTCGATGCGCAGCGGCTCCACCGCGATGCCTTGCGCCGCGAGCTCGTCGGCCGCGGCCCGCACGTCGTGCACTTCGAAGGACAAGTGCCGCAGGCCTTGTGCCTCGGGCCGCGTGCGGCGCGCAGGTGCTTCAGGAAACGAGAACAGCTCGATCTGCGAACCGTCGGGCAGTGCGAGGTCGAGCTTGTACGAATCGCGCGCGGCGCGGTAGTTCTCGGCGATGACGCACAAGCCAAGCACCTCGGTGTAGAAGCGCTTCGACCGCGCGTAGTCGGCGCAGATGATGGCGACGTGATGAATGCGGGCCAGCTGCATCGTCATCTCGATGCATGCGCAGCAAGACGCGGGGCGACGGGTGATTGCTCGGTGCGGGCCATGGCATTGCTCTCTTGGGGCGGACATGAAGTGTCCACCGCAATCTTGCCATCGGCCCCGGGCTCAATCCAGTGCCGGATAGTCGGTGTAGCCCTTGGTGCCGCCGCCATACATGGTGGCCTTGTCGACCTCGTTCAGTGGTGCGTTCTCGCGCAAGCGGCGCACCAGGTCGGGGTTGGCGATGAAGGGTTTGCCGAAAGCCACGAGGTCGTCGCCTTCCTTGACCGCTTCGTCCGCGAGCGGCTTGTCGTAGCCGTTGTTGACCATCCATGCGCCCTTGCCGCCTGCTTGGCGGTAGGCGGCCTTGAGCGCCTCGTAGTCGAAGGGACGGTCCTCGATCTCGCGCGGCCCGCCGGTGGCGCCTTCGATGACGTGGACGTAGGCCAGGCCGAGCGGGGCGAGCTGCTTCACCACGTAGGTGAAGAGCGGCTGCGGATCGGAATCGTGCGCGTCGTTGGCTGGCGTGACGGGCGACAGGCGGATGCCGGTCTTGCCGCCGCCGACCGCATCGACCACCGCGCGCGTGGCCTCCAGCAGCAGGCGGGCGCGGTTCTCGATGCTGCCGCCGTAGTCGTCGGTGCGCTTGTTGCTGCCGTCCTTCAAAAACTGATCGAGCAGGTAGCCATTGGCGCCGTGGAGTTCCACGCCGTCGAAGCCGGCGGTTTCCACCGCGTTGCGCGCGGCCGCCGCATAGGCGTGAACGATGCCGGGCAACTCTTCGGCATCGAGCGCGCGTGGTTCGGAGGTTGCGACGAAGGTCGGCACGCCGTCCTTGATGAGCACGGTCTTGGTCTTGGCGGTGATGGCCGAGGGCGCGACGGGCTTGCCGCCCTCGGGCTGGAGTTCGGTGTGCGACACGCGGCCGACGTGCCAGAGCTGCACCACGATCTTGCCGCCTTTGGCATGCACTGCGTCCGTCACGCGCTTCCAGGCATCGAGCTGTTCGGTGCCGTAGAGCCCGGGCACGTCTGCATAGCCCTGGCCCTGGTGGCTGATGGCGGTGGCTTCGGTGATGAGCAGGCCGGCCGTGGCGCGCTGCGCGTAGTAGGTGGCTGCGATTTCCTGCGGGATGGCGTTGGGCGAGCGGTTGCGCGTGAGCGGCGCCATCACGACGCGGTTGGCGAGCTTCAGGTCGCCGGCCTGTACGGGGTCGAAGAGGGAGGACATTGCGCGGATTTTGAAAAGTGGGACAGAGGCCGCGAGGCTAAACCTGCGCGGCCAACCCTGCTGTCGCACGGTTGTCTGGTTGCTGCTAGGCGTTCTCGGTGCCGAGTGCCGCGAGTTCGAGCAAGCTCGGACTCACGCACATAGGCATCGCGAGCAGGATCTGCCCCATGCCCTTGCCGAGCGGATCGTTGCGCAGCGAGGCCATACCGCCACCGCCGAGCGCTTGCTCGCAGACGAAGTTGAAGGCGCCGATGCCGGGCACTTCGTAGCGCGTGACTTTGCCCTTCACGAGATGCGCCAGCCATTCGGCGACGCGAACTTCGGTGAGCCGTTCGCGCAGCAGCGGCAGCAAGGCCGGATGGCGCGCGATGACGCCGATGTTGGAGGTGTCGCCCTTGTCGCCGCTACGGGCCCACGCGAGGCGGATGAGCGGCACTTCGATGGCATCGGCAAAGGCGATGGCAATGGATTCGGAAGCGCTTGGCGTTGCTGCCACTTCACGCCCTGGTGAAAGAGGCCCATCGGCGGCAACGGACGATGCATCGCGCGGCCACTCGATGGGCTGCCCGTCGACCTTCACGCGGGCTTCGACGTTGGATTTGTCCAGCAGGAACGCGTATTGCCGGATCGACGGCGCCACGGATGAGCGCCCGCCACCCGCGCCCGTGGTGCCGGGTGCCCACGAGGTGCCGGCCGGTGCCACCTCGCGCGCGAAGAGTTCGAGCGCTTCCTTGCTCGCATGCGTCACCGCGAGCCGGAGCACGGCTTCGCGCGTCTGCGTGGCCTGTGCGTGCGGGCCGTAGCAGGACTCGGCGCCGAGCACCTCGAGCTGCGTGTCGCTGTAGGGGCCGAAGCCATGCTGCGTGAACAGCGTGCTGGTGCGTGCAAGGATGGCTTCTCCGGTGCGGCGTGCCTTCGCGACCGCATCGAAGCCGACGATGGTGAGTTGCGCCGCGCACTTGAAGCCCTCCACGTAGGTGGCGCAGACCTTGTAGCTCTTGGTGGGTGCGCCGCCCTTAGCGCCGTGCACGCGCACGCGGTGCTCGCCGGCCTGTTCGATGCGCACCTGCGTGAAGTCGGCCACTACGTCCGGCAGCAGGTAGGCCGATGGGTCGCCGATCTCGTACAGCATCTGCTCGCCCACCACGGCGGGCGTGACCTTGCCGCCGGTGTCCGCGGGCTTGGTCACGACGAAGCTGCCGTCCGCATGGCATTCGACGATGGGGTAGCCGATGTTGGGCCAGTCGGGCACCGTGTCCCAGTCGGTGTGCAGCCCGCCGGTGGCCTGGCAGCCGCATTCGATGATGTGTCCCGCGAGGCTGCCGGCCGCCAGCAGGTCGTGGTCGCCAGGCTGCCACCCGAACGCATGCATCAGCACGCCGAGCGTCACGGCAGAGTCGACGCAGCGGCCGGTGATGACCACCTGCGCGCCCGCGTCGAGCGCGGCCTGGATGGGCCTTGCGCCCAGATAGGCATTGGCCGTGAGCACGCGATCGGGCAATGGCGCGCCGCTTTGCAGTTCGCGCACCGGGGGCTGCTGCTGCCTGAGCTGCGGCAGCAGGGGCGATACGTCGTCGCCGCTCACCACTGCGACCTTCAGCGCAATGCCTTGCTCGGCGGCCAGCGCCGCGAGTGCGTTGGCGCAGCCCTCGGGATTGACGCCGCCCGCGTTGCTCACCACGCGGATGCCTTGGCGCACCACGTCCTTCAGCACAGCCTTCATCGCAACCGAGACGAAGTCGGTGGCGTAGCCGAGCTCGGGTTTCTTGAGCCGCGCGCCCGCGAGGATCGACATAGTGAGCTCGGCCAGATAGTCGAACACGAGATAGTCGATCTGTCCGCTGGCCACGAGCTGCGGCGCGCCCACGCTGCTGTCGCCCCAGAAGCCCGAGGCGCCGCCGATGCGCACGATGCGTTCGCGTGCTCGTTCGCTGCGACTGGCGCTCATCGGCCGCTCCACTGCGGCTTGCGCTTTTCGCGGAAGGCAAGCTGGCCTTCGGCCGCGTCCTCCGTGAGCGCGAAGAGCCCGATCTGACTTTCGGTGAAGGCCATCGATTCTTCGAAGGCCATGGCCTCGATCTTCTTCATCGTGTACAGGCCGCGGCGTATGGCGGCAGGCGACTTGTCGAGCACGCGGCCAAGCAGCCAGTCGACGCTCTCGTCGACATCGTCGCTCACGCGATTCACGAGCCCGTGTTCGAGCGCCTCTGCAGCGGTGATGGGTTCGCCGGTGATGCACATCTCGGCCAGCACGCGGCGCGGCAGCAGGTTGCCGAGCACGCTGAGCACCTGCGCGGGGAAAAGGCCGACCTTGACCTCGGGCAGGCCGAACACGGCCTGGCTGCTCGCCACCGCCATGTCGCACATGCCCATGATTCCCATGCCGCCTGCCACGCACGCGCCGTTGACGCGCGCGATCAGCGGGACGGTTGATTGCCGGGCTTGGCGGAACAGGTTGGCAAAGCCTTGGTAGGGCTCGGCGTAGTCGAATTTGAAGGCGCTGCCGGTTTGCAGGTCGGCACCGGCGCAGAAAGCGCGCGTGCCGGCGCCGGTGATGACGACGGCACGCACGGCGCGGTCGGTTTCGGCACGGGCCAGCGCGCTGGACAACGCCGCAAGCACGCCGGCATTGATGGCGTTGCGGCGTTCTTGGCGGTCGATGGTGAGCCACATCACGGGCCCGCGCATCTCCTCGCGCAGTTCTTGGAGGGCAGGGGCTTCGGCCATCGGCGGGTCCTTCGCTTTCCAGGGTCTGAAGTTCGACCCGTAGCGTGACCCGAAAAAAAAGCCGCGGCATGCGGCTTGTAGCTGAAAGCGGCCCGGGTTTTCCCCATGAAGGGCCAGGCCGCCTCGCGGTCGTTGCGAGCTTGTTCGCGCTTCTTCTTACTTCAGCAGGCCTTCGGCCTTCATTGCGTTCTGAACCGCAGGACGGGCTCCGACGCGCGCATGCCAGGCCTGGAGATGGGGGAAGTCAGAAATGTCGACGCCCGTCGGCTTGGCCCAGTTGGTCACGGTAAACATGTAGCCGTCGGCCACGCTGAAATGCTCGCCCATCAGGTACTGCTTGTCGGCCAGCTGGCCGTCGAGCCATTGGTAGCGCGACTTGAGCTTGTCCTTGAAGATGGTCTTGGCTTCTTCGGGCATGGCGGGGTTGAACAGCGGGCTGTAGCCCTTGTGCAACTCGGTGCCGATGAAGGTGAGCCACTCTTGCAGGCGATAGCGCTGCAGGGTGCCTGCCGCCGGGGCCAGGTTCTTGGTGGGTGCGAGATCGGCGATGTACTGGACGATGGCCGGGCCTTCGCGCAGGCGGGTGCCGTCGTCCAACTCGAGCATGGGCACATACCCGAGCGGGTTGATGCCGTAGTAGTCTGTGCCGTCCTGCAGCTTGTGGCTCTTGGTGCTGGCCATCACGGGTTCGAAGGCAATGCCTGCCTCATGCAGTGCGATGTGGGGCGACAGCGAGCAGGCACCGGGCGAGTAATACAGCTTCATGCGGGAAATCTCCAAGGTTGAATATGGATAGCGGAAATCGATCCATGGACCGAAGGGCATGCTAGCGGGTTTGCGCGCAGCGCGTTTTTGTCCTACGGCCGCTCGCGCGCACCGACTATCGGGGTCGCTTCGGCGCGTTTCTAAGCTGCGCGCACGGTGGGCGAGGCCCGCCGAAAGGAGTGTTCAGATGTTGAAGTACGCCATTGTGTTTGCGGTGATTTCATTGATCGCCGGGCTGCTGGGCTTTGGCGGCATTGCCGCGGGTGCAGCGGGTATTGCCAAGCTGCTGTTCGGCCTGTTCCTGATTCTGGCCGTGGTGTTCGTGGTGTTGGCGGCGTTGGGTGTTGGCGCGGTGAAAAAGGCGATCGATTGATGCAGCGCCTGCTACCGCAATGGCCGCGTGCGCGTCCGCTAGGGTTCTTGCTTCAGAGCCCGGCCCACCGCGTCGTGAGGGTGCTGCTGGTCACGCAATCGCACTGGCAGCTTCCCGAGCACCGCTCGCGGCGCCGGCGCGTCTGAGGCGCGCGCATGCACATCTCCCACGTCGAGGCAGAGCTCCGCTATGAGGTTCAGGCGCCCGCGCATCTGCTGCTGAACATCGAGGCTGCGCAGGCCGGCGCGCAAGCCGTCATCAGTGAAATGTTGACCATCGAACCGCCAGCCGAAGTGCGGTTCTACTGCGACGGATCGAGCGGTAACCGCTTCGCGCGTTTCGACGCGCAGCCGGGACCGCTGCAGATCAGTTACAGAGCGACCGTGCAGCGCAGGCATGTCGACGTGCCGCTCGACCTGCCCGAGGTGCCTGTCAACCAGGTACCCGATGAAATCCTCCACTACATGATGCCGTCGCGCTACTGCGAGTCGGACCTCATGTCGCGTTGCGCGCAGCAGCTTTTTGGGGGTCTGCCACCCGGCATTGGCCGGGTGCAGGCGATCATTGACTGGATCCACGAGAGCATTGCCTACGAACCTGGCAGCAGCAATTCGACGACCACCGCGCGAGAGGTGTTCGTGGAACGCGCGGGCGTGTGCCGCGACTTCGCGCACCTGGGCATCACCTTCTGCCGTGCGCTCAATATTCCGGCCCGGCTGGTGGTGGGCTACGTTTGGTTCGACGAGCCGCCGCAGGATTTTCATGCCGTGTTCGAAGCTTGGCTCGGCGGGCAATGGGTGCTGTTCGATCCGACGCGCATGGCGCCGGTCGATCGGTTGGTTCGCGTGGGAACCGGGCGCGACGCCAAGGACGTGGCCTTCTGCACCATCTTTGGCGCGGTGACGATGACAGGCAAGGACATCAGGGTGCGCGAAGTGCAGGACGAAAGCGTGCCTCCCGCAGCGGCGCCGCAGCCGACCGGCGCGATCGTGGGTATCGAGAAGCCTGTGCCGGTCATAGAGTTGGCTAGCGCAGCCGACTGAGAAGCCCATCTGCATTGAATAGTTTGCTATAAATAATGTAGCAAACTTTTGAGTTTGAATGGGGACGGCCAAGGGTTGGGAATGCCTCGGCACCGGTTGCCCTTATTCCCGCCGCAAAAGGGCACCCCCGATTAAAATTGGTGCCCCTTTGCGCAGCGCACGCGTCAGTGCGCCCCTCTCTCATGCTGTATCCCGAAGAATTTGATGTCATCGTCGTTGGCGGTGGCCATGCCGGCACCGAGGCCGCGTTGGCGGCTGCCCGCATGGGCGCCAAGACGCTGCTGCTGTCCCACAACATCGAGACGCTGGGGCAGATGAGCTGCAACCCGTCGATCGGCGGCATCGGCAAGGGCCATCTCGTGAAGGAGGTCGATGCGCTGGGCGGTGCCATGGCCATTGCCACCGACGAGGCCGGCATCCAGTTTCGCATTCTCAATTCGAGCAAGGGCCCTGCCGTGCGCGCGACCCGTGCGCAGGCCGACCGGGTGCTGTACAAGGCGGCGATTCGCCGCCGGCTCGAAAACCAGCCGAACCTCAGCCTGTTCCAGCAAGCGGTCGACGACCTGATGGTGGAGGGCGACCGCGTGGTGGGCGCCATCACGCAAGTCGGCATCGCGTTCCGGGCACGTACCGTGGTGCTCACGGCGGGCACTTTTCTCGACGGCCGCATCCATGTGGGCCTCGACAACTACCAGGCCGGGCGCGCGGGCGATCCGCCGGCGATCAGCCTGTCGGCGCGGCTCAAGGAACTCAAACTGCCCCAAGGCCGCCTGAAGACCGGCACGCCGCCGCGCCTCGACGGCCGGACCATCGATTTCTCGAAGTGCACCGAGCAGCCGGGCGACGGCATGCCGGGCGGGGCAGGGCCGATGCCGGTATTCAGCTTCGTGGGCCGGGCCGACATGCATCCGCAGCAGATGGCCTGCTGGATCACCCACACCAATGCGCGTACCCACGACATCATCCGCTCCGGCTTCGACCGCAGCCCGATGTTCACCGGCAAGATCGACGGCGTCGGTCCGCGCTACTGCCCGAGCGTCGAGGACAAGATCAACCGCTTTGCCGACAAGGAAAGCCATCAGATCTTTCTCGAACCCGAAGGTCTGACGACCAACGAGTACTACCCGAACGGGATTTCGACCAGCCTGCCATTCGACATCCAGTACCAACTGGTGCGGTCGATGCCGGGGCTGGAGAACGCCCACATCCTGCGGCCGGGCTATGCCATCGAGTACGACTATTTCGATCCGCGCGAGCTCAAGAGCAGCTTCGAGACCCGTTCGGTCAAGGGGCTGTTCTTTGCCGGGCAGATCAACGGCACCACCGGATACGAAGAAGCCGCGGCCCAGGGCTTGTTTGCCGGTATCAATGCCGCGCTGCAATGCCGTGGCGAAGAGGCGTGGCTGCCGCGCCGCGACGAAGCGTACTTGGGCGTGCTCGTCGACGACCTCATCACCAAGGGCGTGACCGAGCCCTACCGCATGTTCACCAGCCGCGCCGAGTTCCGGCTGCAACTGCGTGAAGACAATGCCGACATGCGCCTGACCGAGGCAGGGCGCAAGCTCGGCTTGGTGGACGACGCCCGATGGGATGCTTTCAGCCGCAAGAGGGATGTTGTTTCACGTGAAACGGAACGACTCAAATCGATCTGGGTGAACCCGCGCAATCTGCCGGCGGCTGAGTCTGAGCGGGTTCTCGGCAAGGCCATCGAGCACGAATACAACCTGGCCGACTTGTTGCGCAGGCCGGACGTCAACTATCAAACGCTAATGTCCCTCGACGGCGGAAAGTACAGCGCGTCCACTGCGCTGAACGAGACTGAGATTGAACAGATCGAGATCTCGGCCAAGTATTCAGGCTATATCGAGCGTCAGCACGACGAAGTCGAGCGTGCAGCGCACTTCGAAAACCTGCGCATGCCGCCCGACTTCGACTACAGCCAGGTCAAGGCACTGAGCTTTGAGGTTCGGCAGAAGCTAGCCAAGCACCGGCCTGAGACGCTGGGCCTTGCTTCACGTATCTCGGGCGTGACACCTGCTGCTATTTCCTTGCTGATGATTCATTTGCGAAAAGGCGGCCACAAAGCTTTCGACCGCGACGCTGCCGCCGAAGCCCCAGCCGAACCGCAGTCCGCCCAATGAACGCGCCCATCGATACGCTGCGCCAAGGCGCAGCAGCCCTGGGCCTCGCTTTGTCCGATATCCAAGCGGAGCAGTTGCTGTCTTACGGCACGTTGATGCTCAAGTGGAACAAGGTCTACAACCTCACGGCGCTGCGCGACGCGGCGAGCGTGCTCACGCACCATCTGCTCGACAGCCTGGCGGCCGTGCCGGCGTTGCAACGCGAGTGGGCAGGGGAGGGCAAGCTGCTTGACGTGGGCTCGGGTGGCGGCCTGCCGGGAGTGGTGATTGCCATCATGCGGCCGGATCTCCAGGTCAGCTGCCTCGATGCGGTCGCCAAGAAGGCAGCTTTCGTGCAGCAAGTGGCCGCTGAGCTCGAGTTGCCCAACTTGCGCGGATTGCACGCACGCGTCGAATCGCTTGCCGGCAGCTATGAAGTCATCAGCTCCCGCGCCTTTGCTTCCCTGCCAGATTTCTTCGATGGTTCGGCACATCTGCTGGCACCCGGTGGCGTCTGGCTGGCCATGAAAGGCAAGCTGCCGGCCGACGAACTGGCCGTGTTACCTGCCGGTATCGCAGTGTTTCACGTGGAACAATTGACTGTTCCTGGCTTGGACGCAGAGCGTTGCATTGTCTGGGCACGCAGGGAAGCCGCCTGACCGGGCAAAAAAGAAGCTCCCGCGCAGGTGAAAGCCGCCGGCGGAGGGTGATCGCAGGGGCCGCCTCGCTTAGACTCGACGCCTCCCCCTGGCTCTCTTTCCCGAGGCAAATCCATGTTCGGCATTGCTGATTACGGCGCATTCGTCGCCGCCATCGTCCTCTTTCTACTGATCCCTGGTCCCGGCAACCTGGCGTTGATCACCTCGACCAGCAAAGGTGGGATTCGCGGTGGATTGGCGGCAACGCTGGGCGTGATCATTGGTGACCAGTTCCTCATGTGGGCTGCGGTGGCCGGCGTGGCTGCCGTCCTGACTGGCTACCCGGCAGCGTTCAAGGCCGTGCAATGGCTGGGCGCGGCTTACCTTGCCTGGTTGGGCGCCAAGATGCTGCTGGCCAAGCCCGGCGCGGCCCCGATTCTCAACATTCGCCCCAGCCATTTCCTGCGCCAGGCGCTGGCAATCACCTTGCTGAATCCCAAGGCGATCGTGTTCTACATGGCTTTTTTCCCCCTGTTCGTCGACCCCGCGCGCCACCAAGGCATGGCCACCTTTGGCGCCATGGCGGTGACGATTGCGGTACTGACCTTCCTGTATGGCCTGACCTCGACGCTGCTGACGCACTTTCTTGCGGAACGCATTCGCGCCAATCCACGAATTTCGGGTGCGCTCGAAAAGCTGGCGGGCGTTTTCCTGATCGCCTTCGGCGTCAAGCTCGCCATTTCCCGCTGATTTCCCTATGGCCAAGATTTTCTGTATTGCCAACCAAAAGGGCGGCGTCGGCAAGACCACCACCACCGTCAACCTGGCCGCCGGCTTGGCCAAGGTCGGCCAGCGGGTGCTGATGATCGACCTTGATCCCCAAGGCAATGCGACCATGGGTTCGGGCATCGACAAGCGCCAGCTGGAGCTCACGGTGTACGACGTGCTGCTCGAGTCGGCTTCGGTGGCCGAGGCGCGCGTGAAGGCCGACAAGCTCGTGGAGGGCGGCTGCGGCTATGACGTGCTCGGCGCCAACCGGGAGCTGGCTGGTGCCGAGGTCGAAATGGTGGCGCTCGACCGCCGCGAAAAGCGCCTGCGCACCGCGCTGGCCGCGGTGGGCGCCGAGTACGACTTCGTGCTGATCGACTGCCCGCCGAGCCTGAGCCTGCTGACGCTCAACGGGCTGTGCGTCGCGCATGGCGTGATCGTGCCCATGCAATGCGAATACTTCGCGCTCGAGGGGCTGACGGACCTGGTCAACACCATCAAGCAGGTGCACGCCAACCTCAACAAGAATCTGCAGATCATCGGCCTGCTGCGCGTGATGTTCGATCCGCGCATCACGCTGCAGCAGCAGGTGAGCGAGCAGCTCAAGGCCCACTTCGGCGACAAGGTGTTCGACACCGTCATTCCGCGCAACGTGCGGCTCGCCGAGGCGCCGAGCTACGGCCTGCCTGGCGTGGTGTTCGATCCGAACGCCCGCGGAAGCCAGGCTTTTGTCGCCTTTGCCAAGGAGCTGGTCGAGAAGCTGCCGCCCGCCAGCGCCTTTGCATCGAATGCGGTGGCGCCGCCGATTGCGCCGGTCGCAGCCGGCGCGCCCAACCTGGCCATTCCCGAAGACGTGCTGGCCCCGGCGGCCGCACCCGATTCCACCAGCGAAAAAAGCCTCTGACGCGGTCCATCATGGACCTGCGCCAACAAGTTTCCAGCAGATGACGACGACGACTCCCCGCATCCTCTTGCTGCCGGGCTGGCAGAACAGCGGCCCCGGCCATTGGCAGACGCGTTGGGAATCCGCGTACGGCGACCGCCGCGTCGAGCAGCATGAGTGGATGCGCCCACTTCGTGGCGACTGGTCTGCACGGCTCGAGGAAGAAGTGCTTGCCGCACCCGGTCCGGTCGTGTTTGCCGCGCACAGCCTGGGCTGCATCCTCGTCGCCGCCTGGGCCGCACATTCGCGCAACACGCACAAGGTGCGAGGCGCGCTGCTGGTTGCGCCCGGTGACCTGGAGCGCAACGACCTGCGCCAGCTAATTCCTGGCTGGGGTCCCATCGTGCGCCAGCCCTTGCCATTTCCGGCGGTGCTGGTCGCCGCCAACGACGATCCCTATTGCGACGCCGCGCGCTCGCGCCAGCTGGCGGCCGACTGGCGCGCGCGCTTCGTTGACGCCGGACCGGGCGGCCACCTGAATGCCGAATCCGGCCTGGGCGATTGGCCCGAGGGCCGGAAACTATTGAACGAAATCTCGAAAGACAAGCACTGATGGCGACCAAGAAACCCAAGGGCCTCGGGCGCGGCCTCGAAGCATTGCTCGGCCCGACGGCAGGGCATTTCGTCGACAACGCAGGAACGGAAGAGGGCGCCGCCGCGCAGAACCCGACCACGCTGATGCTCGATCAGATGGTGGCGGGCGTCTACCAGCCGCGCACCCGCATGGACGAAGGCGCGCTGTACGAGCTTGCCGAGAGCATCAAGGCGCAGGGCATCATGCAGCCGATCTTGGTGCGCCGTCTCGATGGCGAATCGGCCGAGGCCAAGAACGCCGAGTTTGAAATCATCGCTGGCGAGCGTCGCTTCCGTGCCGCCCGACTTGCGGGTCTCGACCGCGTGCCGGTGCTGGTGCGCGACGTGCCCAACGAGGCTGCGGCGGCCATGTCGCTGATCGAGAACATCCAGCGCGAAGATCTGAACCCACTCGAAGAAGCTCAGGGTTTGCAACGCCTGGTCTCGGAGTTTGGGCTCACTCACGAGGCGGCTGCCCAGGCCGTGGGCCGCTCACGCAGCGCCGCCAGCAACCTGCTGCGGCTGCTGAACCTGGCCGAACCGGCGCAGCAGATGCTGATGGCCGGCGACATCGACATGGGCCACGCCCGCGCGCTGCTGTCGCTGGACCGCGGCACGCAGATCACCGCCGCCAACCAGATCGCTGCCAAGAAGATGTCGGTGCGCGAAGCGGAGGCGCTGGTGAAGCGGCTCGCGGCGGAGTTCACGCTCACGCCCTCGCGCCGCAGCAACGACGGTGAGAAGTCGCGCGACCTGCAGCGGGTGGAAGAAGAACTGGCCGACCTGCTCACCGCCGAGGTCGAGGTGCGCATCAAGAAGCGCAGCAAGCGCGGCGGCAAGGTCGAGGAAAGTGGGGAACTCGCCATCCACTTTGGCTCCATCGAAGCCCTTAACGGATTGATCGAACGCATCCGCCGAACGGCTTAGGCGCGGGCGGGCTCCCTCTGACATCCGTCTAATCGATCTTGCAATCTTTTACGGGTATCCTCGCCGGGCACATCGACCCAAATATCAAGGAGAGGGAGTCATCATGAGGTTCACTACAAAATTTCCATTCGCGGCCGTGGCTGTGGGTGCGCTGCTTTTGACCGGCTGCGCCACCACGGACATGCAAATGGGCAGCCAGTCGGCCAAGACCATGGCAACGGGCAGCGCGGCCGGGTCCGCCACAGCCGGCGAGAGTGGCCAGCTGGAGCGCTGCGAATCGCCGCTGGGTACCGTCTCGCTCATCGAGAACGTGAATTCCGGCTGGTACACCATCCTCACCGGCGAATATCGCCTTCCGCCCACCGCCAATCTGCTGCGCCTCCTGGTGCAGCAGTCGAACTGTTTCGTGGTGGTCGAGCGCGGTGCGGCCGGCATGAACGCCATGACGCGCGAGCGCGCACTGCAGCAGTCGGGTGAAATGCGCGGCGGCAGCAATTTCGGCCGCGGCCAGATGGTGGCGTCCGACTACGGCCTCTCACCCGAGATCGTGTTCAGCAACAGCGATGCCGGCGGCATCGGCGGCGCCTTGGGCGGCTTGGTCGGCGGCAACCGTGGGCGCGCCTTGGCTGCGGTCGGCGGCAGCATGCAGACCAAGGAAGCCAGCGCGCTGCTCACGCTCATCGACAACCGTTCGGGCGTGCAGGTCGCGGCTTCGGAAGGCAGCGCCTCCAAGACCGACTTCGGCGCCTTCGGCTCGGTGTTCGGCGCCCGCGCCGGCGGCAATCTCGGCGGCTATACCAATACGGCGCAAGGCAAAGTGATTGCCGCGGCGTTCATGGACGCCTTCAACCAGATGGTTCGCTCGCTGCGCAACTACAAGGCGCAGACCGTGCGCGGCCAGGGCCTTGGCGGCGGTGGGCGGCTGGGCGTGGACGGTGGCGCGGCCCCGTCGCAAACCTACGTGCCGCCGGAACAGGCACCCGCCCGCCGCCGCAAGTAAGCAAGACGCGCGGCCAACCGCAAAAAAAGCCCGGGGCTCTGGCGAGCCGCCGGGCATTTTCATGGGAGCTTGGAACGGTCAGATCAGAGCGCGAAGATCTTGCCGGGATTCATGATGTTCTTCGGATCGAGCGCGCGCTTGATCGTGCGCATCATGTCGATCGCGCCCACGCCCGCTTCGGTCACAAGGAAATCCATCTTGTGCAGCCCCACACCGTGCTCGCCAGTGCAGGTGCCCTCCAGCGCCAGCGCGCGGCTTACGAGCGCGTGGTTCAGTTCCTCGGCCTTCACGCGTTCTTCGGGAATGTTCGGGTCCAGCAGATAGCCGAAGTGGAAATTGCCGTCGCCCACATGGCCGACCAGGAAGTAGGGGATGCCGCTGGCATCGGCCTCGGCCACGGAGTCGAGCAGGCAGTCGGCCAAGCGTGAAATGGGCACGCAGGTGTCGGTCGAGATCACCCGGCAGCCCGGGCGCGACTGCACGGCCGCGAAGTAGCTGTTGTGCCGTGCGGTCCACAGGCGCGTGCGTTCTTCCGGCGTGCTGGCCCATTCGAAGGCGTTGCCGCCGTGGCCGCTTGCGAGTTCCTGCACGGTCTCGGCCTGCTCCTTCACGCCGGCGGGCGAGCCGTGGAATTCCATCAGCAGCATCGGCTCTTCGCGCAGGCCCAGCTTGGCATAGGCGTTCACCATGCGCACCGTATTCACGTCGATCAGCTCGACCCGCGCGATCGGCACGCCGAGCTGGATGGTCTCGATGGTGGTGCGCACCGCGGCCTCGATGCTCGGGAACGAGCAGATCGCGGCCGACACTGCCTCGGGCAGCGGGTAGATGCGCAGCGTGACCTCGGTGACCACGCCCAGCGTGCCTTCGCTGCCCACCATGAGGCGCGTGAGGTCGTAGCCTGCGGACGACTTCTTGGCGCGCGTGCCGGTGCGAATGACTTCGCCGGCGGCGGTCACGACTTCGAGCGCCAGCACGTTCTCGCGCATGGTGCCGTAGCGCACGGCGTTCGTGCCGCTCGCGCGCGTGGCGGTCATGCCGCCGATGGAGGCGTCAGCGCCGGGATCGATGGGGAAGAACAGGCCCGTGCTCTTGATCTCGTCGTTGAGTTGCTTGCGCGTGACGCCAGGTTGCACCGTGACCGTGAGGTCGTCCGCATTGACCGAGAGCACCTTGTTCATGCGCGACACGTCGATGCTGATGCCGCCCTGCACCGCGAGCAGATGGCCTTCGAGCGATGAGCCCACGCCGAAGGGAATGACCGGCACGCTGTGCTCGCTCGCGAGCTTCACGGCGTCGGCCACGTCCTGTGTACTCTCGGCAAAGATCACGGCCGATGGCGGCGGGGCGTCGAACGAGGACTCGTCGCGCCCATGCTGCGTGCGCACCGCCATGGCCGTGGAGCAGTTGGCGCCAAAGCGTGCTTTCAGCCCTTCGATCAGGCTGTCGGGCACGTCGCGCAGATGAAGCTCCGGCATCAGGTGCGAGGTTTGGGTCGGTGCGTTCATCGGGCGTCTCCTGGAGAGGGTGAGGGCGGGGCTCTGTCCGGCCATTTTACGGAGCGAGCACCATAATGCGCTTCGAAAGAACCATGAACCCTACGACCCTCAGTGCACTCGCGGCCTTTCCGTCGCAACTCGCCGCCCACTACGCGGCCATTCCCGATGCGTTCCGGCATTGGGCGCCGACCTCGTGGGAGGGCGTTCCGAGCGAGGCCTTCACCGCCATCGAACAACTCTGCCATGTGCGCGACATCGAGATCGAGGGCTACCACGTCCGCTTTCGCCGCACGCTGGAAGAGCACAAACCGATGCTGGCTTCGATCGACAGCGAGCCGCTCGCCATTGCACGCGCTTACGGCATGGCCGACGCGGCCAAGGTGCTGGCCGAGTTCAAGACCGCGCGTGCGCAAACCATGGAAATCATCTCGAGCCTGAACGATGCGCAACTGGCGCGCACCGCCGTGTTCGAGGGCTACGGACCGCTCACGATGCGCAGCCTCATCCATTACCTCTGCAGCCACGACCAGCAGCATCTGGCGGGCCTGCAATGGCTGGCCGGCAAGATCGACGCGTCGACCATCCTGCGATAAAACAGGCACAACAGGAGCGCCCATGGGCAACCGACTTTCCCAGATCGCCACCCGCACCGGTGACGACGGCACCACCGGCCTTGGCGACAACACGCGCGTGCCAAAGGATCACTTGCGCGTGCACGCCATGGGCGACGTGGACGAGCTCAACTCGCAGATCGGCGTGCTGCTCTGCGAGCCCATGCCGGAGCCCGTGCGCGAGCTGCTCGTCGATGTGCAGCACCAGCTCTTCAACCTTGGCGGCGAGCTTTCGATGCCAGGCTACACGCTGCTGAAAGCCGACGCGCTGCTGCAGTTGGACAACGCGCTGGCCGAGCACAATGCCGCCTTGCCGCGCCTGGCCGAATTCATCCTGCCCGCGGGCACGCGGGCGGCCTCGCTCGCGCACGTGTGCCGCACGGTCGCGCGGCGGGCCGAGCGCGCCGTGGTGGCTCTCGGCGCGACGGTTGAACTCAACGATGCGCTGCGTCAATATCTCAACCGGCTCAGCGACCTGCTCTTTGTGCTTGCACGTGTGCTCAACCGGATGAACGGCGGCGACGACGTGTACTGGAAGAGCGAGCGCATGGCGCGCGCCGCCGCAGAAGCAGCAGATGCCGACCACCCTGACGACAAGGAAGGAAGTCCCTCATGACCAAGAAGATGCCTGCTCATTCATTTGCACTGGCCGCTGCGAGCGCCGCGCTCCTGCTGCTGTCCGCCACTGCCGTTCACGCCCAGAGCGCCGACAACCCACCCAAGGTGCAGCCCGCGCACACGCTTCCGCCGCCTCCACGCGATAGCAAGGTCGTGAACAGCGTGCAGCGCGGCACCAACGCCGCGGGCCGCGGCATCGACCGCGCCGAAGACGCGACGCGGCGCGGTGTGAACAACGTGTCGGAAAAAGCCAGCCGGCCTGTTCGTCGGGTGGGCGAGTCGTTTGGCCGCAAGCTAGCGCCGGGCTCCAACGGGCGTGCTGCGCCACCGCCGGTCGGGCCGCAGGGCAGCGCGCCCTGAACGAACTTTGTAAGGGTCAGACCAGGGGGCGAGCCGCCGCCGGGGGACATTCGCGGAGGGGAGTACCCGGTGTCCTGTGCACGCGCCCCGAACACAAGCAAGCCACAACTCAAAGCACGACCCGAGATGGCAAGAAACATAGAGATCAAGGCCCGCATCGACAGCGTGGAACGCGTGGCGCACATCGCCGCGAAGCTGGCCGATTCGGATCCGATCGAAATCGCGCAGGACGACACGTTCTTTCGCTGCGAGAACAGTGCCGATCGCCTCAAGCTGCGCACCTTCGCGCCCGACCATGCGGAACTGATCTTCTACCGCCGCGCGAACAGCAGCGGCCCGAAAGAGTCGTTCTATCTGATCTCGCCCACCACAACGCCCGACACCTTGCGCGAGTCGCTCACGCAGGCCTGGGGCCAGGCCGGCCGTGTGCGCAAGCAGCGTCGGCTCTTCATCGTGGGCCGCACGCGTGTGCACCTTGACCGGGTGGAGGGCCTGGGCGAGTTCCTCGAACTCGAGGTGGTGCTGCAAGAAGGTGAGCCCGCCGAAGACGGTGTGGCCGAAGCCCATGCGCTCATGGCGCAACTGGGCATCGCGCCCGAGCAGCTGGTGCAGGGCGCCTACGTCGATCTGCTGCGCGCCGTTGCTGCTGTTTGAGTCTAGTCAGTGCGATCTCGTGGCCTTGAGCTGGCATGCGAGCATCCGCGCGACTCTGGCATAGCGGGATATTCGGCCGGGCTCAGCCTTTGCGCGCAGCCGCATGCTCCTTGCGCAACTCTGCCTGCATCTGCTTCCAGAGCTCCGGCCCGCCTCTTTCCATGGCCGCCGCGGCTGACGCACTTTCGCGTGTGACCGGCAGGTGCTTGCGCCCCCAGATGCCGATCTGCGCCACCACCGGCAGCAGGTCGATGCCCATCGGCGTGAGGCTGTAAATCGCTTTCTGCTTGTGCGTGGGATCGTCGCTCTTGCGGAGCACGCCTTGTTCCACGAGCTTGCCCAGCCGCTCGGTCAGGATGTTGGAGGAAATGCCTTCGTCGGACTGCAAGAACTCCCTGAAGTGCCGCTTGCCCGCAAACATCATGTCGCGAACGATAAGCAGGCTCCAGCGATCGCCGAAGACTTCGAGCGACAGGTTGACGGGGCACTGGGATCTCTGCTGGTTCGCCATCGCAATACCGCTCTCGTTTTGAAACTGCTTGCATTTTCGTACCAGTGCTCCAATACTTCAACTGATTGCAAATCAAGAGCAGTTTCCTGGCAAACGTCACCGTAGGAGAACCTCATGAGAAAGCTCATTCTGCAAATGCAGATGTCTGTCGATGGATGCGTCGCAGCGTCCAATTCCGGGCTCGATTGGCAACTGTGGGGCTGGGGCGACCGCTGGAATTGGGACGACGCGCTCAAGCAGTACTTCAACGAAGTCTTCGAGTCGGTCGACGCGATTCTTCTGAGCCGCAAGATCATCGAGGAAGGCTATCTCGACCACTGGGGCGGTGCTGCACGCAACCATGCGGCCGATCCGCACTACGCCTTCGCACAAAAGGTGGTCGATGCGCGCAAGGTCGTGCTCACGAACAAGCTCAAGGTATCGCGGTGGCCGCGCACCGAAATTGCAGCAGGGCGCATGGCCGACGAGGTGAATGCGCTCAAGCGGCAGTCGGGCGCCAACATTCTCTGCATTGGCGGCGTCGGGTTTGCGTCGTCTCTGGTGGCCGAGGGACTGGTCGACGAGTTCCAGTTCTTTATCAACCCTGTGGCCGTGGGCAGCGGTCGATCAGTGTTTCACGACCAGCGCAACGGTCACGAGCTTCGCCTGCTTGGCTCCAAAGCCTACGAATGCGGCCTGGTGGTCAACCGATACGCTCCCGCACTGCAGGACAAGGCGCCGCCCCGATACCAGCCTTTACCTGAATTCACCTGACCGCGACCTGATGTGCCCAGGGCAGACACAAGCGCCTCTGACAATGGACTCGTCATCAACACGAAGGAGTTCCAGATGATCATCAATTCAAAGAGCATGGCCGTCGCTGCTGCAGCACTCGTAATGTGCATGGCGGCTGGAAGTGCCTTCGCGCAGGACCGTGGCCACAACCCCAGCCATGAACGCGGCAACGATCAAGGCAACGGACGCTACGAACAAGGGAATGGCCGCTCCGACCAGGGCAACGGCCGCTATGAACAACAGGAGCGCCGATTCGACCGGCACGACAACCGCGGCGGCAACCACTATGGCCGCGAGGACTACCGTCCCGGCCGCCAGTTCGATCGCGGCGGCTACCCGCAGCCTCACGCAGAGTGGCGCCGTGGCGGCCGTGTACCGCACGAATACCGCGGTCGCAACTACGTGGTGAACGACTACCGGGCCTATCGCCTGCAGGCGCCGCCCCGCGGCTACCAGTGGGTGGGTGTCGGCGGCGACTACGTGCTCGCGGCCATTGCCACGGGTGTGATCGCGCAGATCATCGTCGGCAGCCAGTAAAGACCAAAGGCAGGGCGCGTCATGCGCCAAGCTTGGAGAACGCCGCAGCAATCCTGCGGCGTTTTTTTGCTCTAGCGCGCGAAGCGCTCAGGCCGCTACGGTAGGCAGCGACTGGGCGCACACATTGCGCCCCGTGATCGTGAGCCTCAAGCCGCCACCATGCCACTCGAGCCAGTTAAGGCTCACATACGCATCGATGTCGGCATCGTCGATGCGATCCGCCTGGCGGCTTTGCAGCAGTTCGACGGTGGCGGGCAGTGCCCGTCTGAGCCGCTCGCGCCGTTCGGCGGCGTCGGCGGCCTTTTGGGCTGCCTTGGTTTGCTGCTGTCGCTGCTGCGGGGTCGATGCCATTGCTGATCCGTTCCGGGAAGCCAAGGAATTAACCCGAATGTACGCTGCCTGTGTGAAGCAGCCAGCTTCTTTTTTAATCCTGTGTCGGCAAGCGTTGAATCCGTTGCGCCGGCGCTAGATTTCGTAGTGCGAGCCCTTCGCTTCATCGCCCAGAGCCTTTTCGACCACGCTGCGCGTCAAGGTCGGTGCAAAAGACTCGATGAACGAGTAGACGTACTTGCGCAGGTAGTTGCCGCGCCGCACCGCCAGCTTGGTGAGGTTGATTCCGAACAGCCGGCCCGCATCGAGCGCGCGCAACTGCGTGTCGCGCTCGGCCTCGTAGGCCACGCCGGCGACGATGCCCACGCCCATGCCCAGCTGCACGTAGGTCTTGATCACGTCGGCGTCCATGGCCGCGAGCACGATGTGCGGTGTGAGCCCGCGTTGGGCAAAAGCCTCGTCGATGCGAGAGCGGCCGGTAAAGCCGGTGTCGTAGGTGATGAGCGGATGGCGCGTCAGCGCCTCGAGCGTCAGCGGCGCATCGAGTAGCGCATGGCCCGGCGGCACCACCACAGAGTGCGTCCAGCGATAGCAGGGCAGGGCCACCAGCTGCGGATAGTCGCCCAGCGCCTCGGTTGCAATGCCCACGTCGGCTTCACCGTCGATCAGCATCTGCGCGATTTGCTTGGGCGAACCCTGGTGCAGGTGCAGCTTCACGTTGGGAAACTGCGCGCGAAATTCCTGAACCGCCACCGGCATGGCGTAGCGCGCCTGCGAATGCGTGGCCGCCACCGAGAGCAGCCCGCTTTGCTGCGCCACGAACTCTTGTCCCGCCTGCCTCAGGTTGCTGCTTTCCATCAGCATGCGTTCGATGATCGGCAGCACGTGGCCGCCTGGCTCGGTGAGCCCGGTGAGCCGCTTGCCGGCGCGCACAAAAAGCTCGATGCCGAGTTCCTCCTCCAGCTCGCGGATCTGCCGGCTCACGCCCGGTTGGGACGTGTGCAGGGTGTGGGCGACCTCGGTCAGGTTGAAGCCGCAACGAACGGCCTCGCGTACCGAGCGCAGTTGTTGGAAGTTCATCTGGCGCGAAGGATCGGAAGGAAGGCCCGGACTGGCCGAGCGGCGATTCTCCGCAGAAGTGCTTATGCAGGGAACGATGCGTTTGTTGGTTTCACATGAGCAAATCATCTGTGCGGCACCGACCAGAGTGCCTCTATTGGCGCATTTGCAATTTCGCACGACTGTGCTAAAGTCTGGATCATGGACGCCAAGACCCAGAAAAGCGAATTCACCCGCACCGCGATCATCGGTGCGGCGATGGACCTCGCGCTGACCGATGGCCTGGAAGCGATCACGCTCCAGGCCGTGGCCAGCCGCTTGGCGCTTTCCAAGAGTGGTGTGTTCTCGCGCGTCGGTTCGCGCGAGGCACTGCAGAAGGCCGTGATCGAAGAGTACGGCCGCCGCTTCCTCGCCGACGTTTTCGTGCCGGCCATGCAAAAGCCCAAGGGCTTGGCGCGGCTCGAGGACATCGTCGATCGCTGGATCGCGCGCACCCGCGACATCGAAGCCGAAACCGGCTGCATCTACATGGCCGGCGCCTTCGAATACGACGACCGCGAAGGCGAGCTGCGCGACCTGCTGCTCGCCGAGATCACGCGCTGGCGCGCCGCCCTGCGCCGCACCGTGCTGCAGGCGGTGGAGACCGGCGAATTGCGCGCCGACACCGACGCCGCGCAAGTCGTCAGCGAAATCAACGGCCTCATCATGGGCCTGCTGCACGACGCGCGCTTCCTGCGCGACCCCCAAGCCGCCGACCGCGCCAAGCAGACCTGGCAGCGGATTCTTTCCAGCTATCGCGCCTGAACCAACGGCGCCACGCAGTTTCATTCGTCTTTCTGTATTCTAATTTCGCACAGTCGTGCGATAAAGGAGAAGCACCATGCTGATCATCGTCCTCTGCCTTGCCGTCTACCTGGCCGCCATCGGCGCGGAAACCGCTCGGGAGGCACTGCGCAGCCTGCCGCGCAGCAACGAAGACTGGGTCTGGTACTGAATCGAAGGAGCCATTGCATGACGAGCAGCACCACCACCACTTCCGCGGCCACGCACACCGCGCAATCGAACTACTACCGCCCCAGCCGTGTCATGCGCACACTGCGTTTCGGCCTGACCACCGCGCAGCGCGTGTGGCCTGCACTGGGAGTGCAAGCCGCCTACCGGCTCTTCGGCACGCCGCTGCCGCCCAAGTGGCTCTACCGCGGGCAGGCGCCCGGCACCGAGTGGCGTCGCGAAGCTTGGGCTTTCGAAAACGCGAGCTCGGCCTCTATCACCTTGCCACGCAGGATTCAGGTGCGGAATCGGCGCCCATCGTGCTGCTGGTGCACGGCTGGGGCGGGCATGCCGGTCAGATGCTGGCGTTGGCCAAGGTGTTGGCCGATGAAGGCCTTCGGCCCGTGCTGCTCGAGCTGCCGGCCCACGGCCGCAGCGCGGGCATCATGAGCAACTCGCCGCAGTTCGCCCGTGCCATCTCGTACGTGGTTGCAAGGCTCGTCGCAGACGGCCATACCCTCCGCGCAGCGGTCGCGCATTCGATGGGCGCCAACGCGCTGGGGTTGGCCGCCGCGCAGGGCCTGCGCGCCGAGCGGCTGGTGTTGCTCGCACCACCGGCTTCGGCGCGCGAATTCACGCGCTACTTCGCGCACACGTTCGGGCTGAGCGAAGCGACGCGGCTCGCAATGCAGCGGCTGTTCGAAGCGCGGGAAGGCCTCTTGATGGCGCAGCTGGAGCCGCCGGCTGTCGGCCCGCGCATCGTGCAGCCGACGCTGATCGTGCATGACCGAGACGATCGCGTGAACCGCTTTGCAGACGCGGAGGCCTACCGCGATGCCATCAAGGGGGCGCGGCTCGTGGCCACGGAGGGGCTGGGACACCGCCGCATCCTCAAGGAAGAGGACGTGCTGCGGCAGGTGGCGCGCTTCGTGGCGCAGCCTTGAGCTGAGCCCTGAACTGAAACGGGAGGGCTGCGCCGCCCCCCGCGTGGTCGATCAGCGTGCCGGCGAGGGCGTCGCGTCGGGCAGCTCGATCTTGATGTCGAGCACTTCGAGGTCGTCCTGCTTTTCCAGGTGAACCTTGATGTCCTCGGCATTGATCTTCACGTACTTCGAGATCACCGCCATCAGCTCGCGCTGGAGGTCGGGCAGGTAGTCGGGGCGCTTCTTGCCGCTGAGGCTGGACCGCTCGTGCGCGAGGATGATCTGCAGCCGCTCTTTGGCGACGCTGGCCGTCTTCTTCTTTTCGCCGAGCAGGAACGAGAAAAAGGACATGGCCTATTTGCCTCCGAAAATTCGCTTGAAGAAGCCCGGCTTTTCCGCATCGACGAAGCGCATCGGCTTGTCTTCGCCCAGGAAGCGCGCCACCACGTCGCTGTAGGCCTTGGCCACGTCGGTTTCCTTGTCGTGGATGGCGGGCACGCCCTGGTTGGACGCCTGCAGCACGCTTTCGGATTCCGGAATGACGCCGATCAGCTTGATGCGCAGGATGTCCTGGATGTCTTCCAGCGAGAGCATCTGGCCGCCGGCCACGCGGTTGGGGTTGTAGCGGGTGATCAGCAGGTGCTCCTTGATGGGGTCGCCGCCTTCCTTCGCCCGCTTGGTCTTGCTGCTCAGCATGCCCAGGATGCGATCGGAGTCGCGCACCGAGGATACCTCGGGGTTGGTCACCACGAGTGCCTCATCGGCAAAGTGCATGGCCATCATCGCGCCGGTCTCGATGCCCGCGGGCGAATCGCACACGATGTAGTCGAAGTCCATGGCAGCCAGGTCGGTCAGCACCTTTTCGACGCCCTCTTGCGTCAGCGCTTCCTTGTCGCGCGTCTGCGAGGCCGCCAGCACGAAGAGGTTGTCGCACTGCTTGTCCTTGATGAGCGCCTGGCTCAGGTTGGCTTCGCCCTGGATCACGTTGATCAGGTCATACACCACGCGGCGTTCGCAGCCCATGATGAGGTCGAGGTTGCGCAGGCCCACGTCGAAGTCGATCACCGCCGTCTTCTTGCCGGCGAGCGCAAGGCCCGACGCGAAGCTGGCGCTCGTCGTGGTCTTTCCGACGCCGCCCTTGCCTGAGGTCACCACCACAATTTTGGCCATTGCCATTCCTTCTTGTTTCGATTCGGTTGTTGGTTTTTCGGATGCGCCGCGGCGCATCAGATCGGATCGATCACTAATTTCTTGCCGTCCAGGCGTATCTGCGCCGGCTTGCCGAGCACCGGATCGGGCAGCGGCACTTCGTTGGTGCGATAGATGCCCGCAATGGCCACCAGCTGCGCTTCCATGCAGGTCGAGAAGATCCGCGCCTCGATATTGCCGCGCGCGCCGGCAATCGCCTTGCCTCGCAGAGGCGCATACACGTGCACGTTGCCGTCGGCGATCACTTCGGCACCAAAGCTCACCACCGCCGTCACCACCACGTCGCCACCACGCGCGTACACCTGCTGGCCCGAACGCAGGGGCTTGTCGATCAAGAGCGTGCCATTGGCCGGCACCGGCACTTCGCGCACGATCTGCGGCGCTTCGCTGGCGGGTGCGGGCGATGCGGCGGGCGGCGCGGGCGAACGCGGAGCCGGAGCCACCGGCATGGCCGTGACCGAAAGGCCGGCCGCGCGGGCTGCTGCATTCTGGGCGTCGTTACCCCCGCGCACCGCAATGGGCTGCGTCTGGTGGCGCGCCAGCAGGCCGCGCAGCGCCGCGAAGTCGAGCGCTGCGGGTTCCTCGCCGCCTTCGTCCTCCGGCTGCAGCTGCGAGAGGTCGATGACCACCGGCTCCTGCTCGAAGAAATCGGGCGAGTCAGCCAACTGGGCGTCGAGCGCGTCGGCCAGCACGGCCAGGTCGGCCGTCTTGAGGATCACTGCGATCAGCGGCAGCGTGGCGCTCTTGAATTCGAAAACCGCCTTGGTGCGCGCGGCGGAGACATCGGCCATTGGAAAACGTCGGTGCGAAAAGCGTTGAAGTCTAACGGGCGCGGGCTTCCGGCCAGCGACCGGGTCGCGCTTCAACCACTTGGCAGGACATTTTTTGCAAGGCGTTTCACTTTGGCAGGGCGGAGGCGTTGCGCGTTCGCCCCAGAAGTGCGTAAAGAATGATCGCGCCGAAAGTCGCGGTCCCAATGCCGCCCAGCGCGAATTGGCCGAACTTCAAGGTGAAGTCGCCGGTGCCGATGATCAGTGTGATCGCGGCCACGATGAGGTTCTTGTTCTGCGAGAAATCGACCTTGTTGTCGACCCAGATCTTGGCGCCCGCAATCGCGATGAGGCCGAACACCACGATGCTCACGCCGCCCATCACCGGCAGCGGAATCGCCTGGATCAGCGCGCCGAACTTCGGGCTGAAGCCCAGCACCAGCGCAATGAGCGCCGCCACCACGAACACCGCCGTCGAATAGATGCGCGTGGCCGCCATCACGCCGATGTTTTCGGCATAAGTGGTCACACCCGTGCCGCCGGCGGCGCCGCTCACCACGGTGGCAATGCCGTCGCCGATGAAGGCGCGGCCGATGTAGGGGTCGAGGTTGCGGCCCGTCATGGCCGTGACCGCCTTCAGGTGGCCGAGGTTTTCCGCCACCAGGATGATGGCCACGGGGGCGATCAGCAGCATGGCGTTGGTTGTGAACACGGGTGCGGTGAAAGTCGGCATGCCAATCCAGGCCGCATTGGCAATGCCGGACAGGTCGACCGGCTTGCCCATGCCGAAGAGATTGGTCAGCAGCGCATAGACCGCAGTAGCCAGGATGAGCCCGATCAGGATCAGCAGGCGCTGCATCATGCCGCGCGTGAACACCGCCACCAGCCCCACGCAGAGAAAGGTGACGGCTTGCATCCACGAGTCGAAATTGCTGGCCGCCATGTTCTTGATCGGCACGCTCGCCAGGTTGAGCCCGATCACCGCCACCACCGCGCCCGTGACCACCGGTGGCATGAAGCGTTCGATCCACCCGGTACCAATGGCCTGCACCAGCGCGCCGATCAGGATGTAGATCGCCCCGCAGGCCACGATGCCGCCCAGCGCCACAGCGATGTTGGCATTGGGCCCCTTGCCCGCATAGCCGGTGGCCGCGATCACCACGCCGATGAACGCGAAGCTCGAGCCCAGGTAGCTGGGCACTTTGCCGCCCGTCACCAAAAAGAAGATCAGCGTGCCGATGCCGCTCATCAAAATGGCGATGTTGGGGTTGAAGCCCATCAGGATGGGCGCCAGCACCGTGGCGCCGAACATCGCGATCACGTGCTGCACGCCCATGGCGCCGGTCTGCAGCCAGGGCAGGCGTTCGTCGGGCGCGACCACGCGGCCTTCGGTGGCGGCGACTTCGCGCCAGCTGAATAGGTTGCTCATGAGTTTGCTTTCTCCTCGTCTTGTGTTTTTGAGGGGCTTCGTCCGGCCCGCTGCCGCCCGTGTGTGTGTATCGGGCGGGTCTTCTTGCTTGCCTAGCGCGGCGGCAGCACCGCCATTGTGATGCGCGAGACGCAGGTCAAATCGCCGGCGTCGTTGGTCATGTCGATCTGCCACACCTGCGTGGTGCGCCCGCGGTGCACCGGCCGCGCAGTGCCCGTGACCCAGCCGCTGGTGGCCGAGCGGATGTGGTTGGCATTGATGTCCAGGCCCACGGCCCGGTCTCCCTCGGGGGCCGAGTAGTGCGCGCCGCAGGAGCCCAGCGTTTCGGCCAGCACCACCGACACGCCGCCGTGCAGGATGCCGTAGGGCTGGCGGGTGCGCTCGTCCACCGGCACGCGGGCGCGGATGAAGTCGTCGCCCACCTCCAGGAACTCCATGCCCAGCGTGGAAACGGCGGTGCCGACGTGGTTGCGGGTCAGCTCTTCGACCGAGATGTCTTTCTTCCAGATGCGCATGAGATTGTCTCCACTAAAAGTTTCGGAAACTATAGCGATGGCGGCTGACAACCGCAGTCGCCTTCGCGTGCTAAGTTGGGTCGATGAAGCACCCCGTCCGACGCTGGCTCATCGGCATTGCCGTGGTGTTGCTGCTCGGCACCGGCGTGCTGGTGTGGGTGGCCAGCACCCGCTTGCCCAGCGACGAGGAAGTGGCCGCGCGGATTTCCGAAGCATTTGAAAAGCGCTTCGGCGTCGGTCTGAAGATCGGCGGCGCGCATTGGGCGCTGTGGCCCAGCCCGGTGCTGGTGCTGTCCCAGGTGGCCACCGATCAGGCGCGCCCCATCACCCTGCGCCGCATCACGCTCCAGCTCAAGCTCCGGAAGCTGCTGCAAAGGGTCGTCGCCATCGACGAGGCCGAGATCGAAAGCCTGGTGCTGCCGCGCGAATCGGTGCGCGCCTTCCGCGGCAAGGGGCCCAAGCCGAAGGAGCCGGGCCACCTGTTCTCGCTGCCGGCGCCATGGGCGCTGGCGCCCATTCCGCTCGAGAAGGCGCGATGGCGCGACGTGGTCTGGATCGACCGGCGCGGCATTGCGCTCGCCTATGACGGCGACGTTGTTTTCGACACCGGCTGGCGACCGCGCCAGGCGCGCCTTGAACGCGCCGGCGCCTCGCCTCCCGCGCGGCTGCGCCTGGACCGCGAAGCAGGCCAGGACCGGTGGCGCACCCGCATCGAAGTGGGCGGCGGCACGTGGAACGGCGTCTCCCTCTTCGAGCTGCTGCCGAACGACACGATGCGCGTGTCGGCCGAACTCGAGCCCCGGCAGGTCGACATCGAAGGGCTGGTGCAGGCCTTCGGCCGGCGCACCGCCGTGGCGGGCAAGTTTTCGGGCCAGACCACGCTGGTGGCCCAAGCGGGCGAGCTCGGTGCGCTGATCCGCAGCCTGCACACGCGCACCACCTTCTCGGTGAAGCCCGCGACGCTCACCCGGCTCGACCTGGCCAAGGCCGTGACAACCGCGGGCATCAGCCGCGGCGGCACCACGCCGCTCGACGAACTCACGGGCACCCTCGACACGCAAGGCGGCGAAGACGGCATCGTGATGCGGTACACGGGGCTCAAGGCGCGCTCGGGCCTGCTCACGGCCAGCGGCAACCTGAAGCTCTTCAACCGCAAGCTGGACGGCGAAGTGGCGGTCGACCTTGTCGATGGCGTGGTCGGCGTGCCGCTCAAGGTGGGTGGAAGCATGAGCGATCCCGAGGTGTCGCTGACGGGCGGTGCGCTGGCCGGTGCGGCGGTCGGTACCGCGGTGCTGCCGGGCGTGGGCACGGCCCTCGGGGCGCGCATCGGGCAGCAGGTGGAAAAGCTGTTCGGCGAGGAGGAGCCTGCGAAGAAGAAGGCGGTGCCGGCTCAGCCGCAAAGATCGCCGGGCGTTTCCCGCTGACCGCCTTCTTCTTTCAGCGGTTCAACTGCGCAACTGGATGATCTGCAGGTCGTGGTGCGCGCCGGCGTGCAGCCGCGCGACTTCGGCCGCGCGCCGCGTGAGCACCGCGCGCTGGTTGATGTAGCCCTTGTCGGTGATCTCTCCTGCGTCCAGGCTCGGCGGCTCCGTCAGCACCAGCGCGCGCGTGGGGCACTGGGAAGAACCCGCGCCTTCCTCGCGCAGCGTTCGCAGCACCTCGGCGATGCGCGCGGCCAGTGCCTGCGGTTCGGCCTGTGGCGCGGGGAACACCAGCATGCCGATCTCGTCGCTGTCATGGCCTGTGAGCACCACGTCTTGCACATGGGGCGCCAACATCGACACCAGCTTGACGCGCAAGGTGCCCACCGACACCCAGGTGCCGCTGGAGAGCTTGAAGTCTTCGGCCACGCGGCCGTTGAAAATCACGCCGCGTTCGGCACGCTCGGGGTCGGCCAGGTAGCCCGCATCGCCGATGCGGTAGTAGCCCTCTTCGTCGAAGGCTTCGGAGGTTTCGCGCGGTGCATGGCGGTAGCCCGGAAACACCGAGACGCCCTTGACACGCATCTCGAGCTTCTGGCCGTTGGGCACGAACTTGAGTTCGAGCCCTGGCAGCGGTGCGCCGATGCAGCCCGCGCCGTCGAGCTTCCAGTGCGCCGAGGTGATGGCCGGTGAAGTCTCCGTCGCGCCCCACGAGGTGGTGAGCCACAGCGGCCGCTCGGGCCGCACGCGCTTGGCGACCGCTTCGAGCCGCTGCCAGGTCGAGGGCGCGAGCGCCGCGGCCGCGTAAAAGGCGAGCCGCAGGCGCGAGAACACCTCGGCAGCCAGCGCGTCGTCGACTTCGAGAAACGGCAGCAGCATGTCGAAGCCGCGCGGCACGTTGAACAGCAACGTGGGCTTCACCTCGCGCAGGTTACGCACGGTCTTTTCGATCAGACCCGGCGCAGGCCGGCCCTCGTCGATGTAGAGCGCACCGCCGTGGCACAGCACCATGTTCAGGTTGTGGTTGGCGCCGAAGGTATGGCTCCAGGGCAGCCAGTCGACCAGCACGGGTTTCTCGTGCGTCGGCGCCGGGCCGCCCCAAGCCGCCAGGGGGCCGTCATCTCCGAGGAAGCGCCAGGTCTGCGCCATCATCTGCTGGTTGGCGCACAGCATGCGGTGCGTGTTGATCACCACCTTGGGCTTGCCGGTGGAACCCGAAGTCAGCAGGTACTTGGCGTGGGTGTCGGGCAGCACGGCTTCGTAGGCCCGCATCACGGCCGGCGTTTCGCTGGCCTGCAGCAGCTGCGCGAAGGGCAGGGCGCCGGCGTGCGCATCGGCATTGCGGCTGAACACCGCCACCGCCTCCACGCCGGAGCCCGCGAGCGCAACGCCATACACCTTGGCGTCCGACGCGTAGATCAACGCCGGCTGCAGCGCCTGCAGCATGCCGTGCAGCCGCGACGGATCCTTTGCCATGCGCGAATACGCGCTCGAGAGCGAGCAGGCCGTGCGGCCGACGTGCATTGCGGCGAGCATCAGCACGGCATGGTCGATCGCGTTGTCCGAGAGGATCGCGATGGGCTTGCCCTCAGGCAGCTTCATGTCTAGCAGCGCTTGCGCCACCGCGCCCACGGCTTGGCGCAGCGCGCGGTAGTCGAGCTTGCGCCAGCCTTCGCCGCTCTCATCGCGCTCCGCGAAAGCCAGCGCATCGGGCGTTTCGCGCGCCCAGCGTTCGATCCATTCGCCGATGCAGCGCGCATAGGGCTTGAGCGCCACCGGCGAACGCAGCGCGAAGGAGCCGTCGTCGAAGTCGATGCGCACCGTGCGCGGGGGGGCGATCTGGCTCTCGTCCAGGAGGAAGTCGTCTTCTATCATTTCAATCGAGTCTGCCGGTGTCGGCTTTGGCGCGAATCAGGTTTAACAGCAGGATGTCGCGGGCGGACTCGAGTTCGGCCACGCGCCGCGCGCCCAGTTCTTCAGCCACGCCCTCGGTCACCTTCGCTTTGAGTTCTTCCGTCATCGAAGGCGCTCCGAGATCCTTCCACCAGTCTTCGATCGGCCCGCCCAGGTGTGCGAGCACATGCGCGATGCCGCCTGCGCCTCCCGAGAGATGCAGGTTCATGAAGGGCCCCATCACTGCCCAGCGCAGGCCCGGGCCATGCGCAATGGCGGTGTCGATGTCGGCCACGCTGGCCACGCCTTCGTCGACCAGGTGAAAGGCTTCGCGCCACAGGGCGGCCTGCAGCCGGTTTGCGATGTGCCCCTTGACCTCGCGCTTCACGTGGATCGGCCGCTTGCCGATGGCGGCGTAGAACGCCATGGTGCGTTCGATGGTCTCGGCCGAAGTGCGCTCGCCACCCACCACTTCCACCAGCGGAATCAGGTGCGGCGGGTTGAACGGGTGGCCCAGCACCACGCGTTCCGGATGCCGGCATTCGGCCTGCACCGCGCTGATGGCCAGCCCCGAAGAGCTCGATGCCAGGATCGCGCGGGCCGGCGCGGCCTCGTCCATGCGGCGGAACAGGTCAATCTTGAAATCCAGCCGCTCGGGGCCGCTCTCCTGGACGAAGTCGGCCTCGGCTACCGCGTCTTCGAGCCGCGCGTGAAAGCGCAGCCGCGCAGCCGAGGCGCCTACAGCCAACCCGAAGCGTTCCAGCGTCGGCCAGTGCGCGGCCACCGCCGCGCGCAGCCGCGCTTCGGCGTCGGGCGAGGGGTCGGTGGCGTCCACGTCGAGGCCCCGCGCCAGGAAGAAGGCGGCCCAGCTGGCGCCGATGACGCCGGTGGCGACCACCGCCACGCGTTTCGGGTTCGGTTCCATCCGCATCGCTTCAGGATTCCGCCGTGAAGCCGATCTTCTTGACCAGCGGCCCCCAGCGATCGGCCTCGGCCTTTTGCGAGCGCGCCATCTCCTCGGCCGTGGAGCCCTGGGCGATCAAGCCGACCACGGCCAGGCTGTCCGTCACCACCTTTTCCTTGATGGCCGCGTTGATCGCGGCATTGGCCGTAGCCACCACGCTGGCCGGCGTCCTGGCCGGGGCGTAGAAGCCGAACCACTCCTCGGTGGTCAGTTCCGCAAAGCCCTGTTCGGCAAAGGTCGGTACCTCCGGCGAGAACGGCGAGCGCGCCTTGCCCGAGGTGGCGAGCAGCCGCAGCTTGCCGGCCTTGTGGTTGGGGATGAAGTCTCCGCTGGGGGTGACCATGGCCGCGATCTGTCCGCCCACCACGTCGGTCACACCGGGAATCGAGCCGCGGTAGGGCACGTGCTTCAGATCGACCCCGTTGTTCAGGCCCAGCAGCGCGCCGATGAAGTGCGGCGTGGAGCCGGCCGCCGGCGAGCCATAGCTGGCCTGGTTCGGGTTGGCCTTGGCCCAGGCGAGAAAGTCTTTCACCGTACGCACCTCGGGCGGCACCAGGGGGCCGACCGCCAGGCCGTGGTGCATGACCGCGGCAATCGACACCGGCACGAAATCCTTGCTTGGGTCGTAGCTGAGCTTGCTGTAGATGTGCGGGTAGATCGACGTGCACGAGAAAGGCGACAGCGCCAGCACGCTGCCGTCGGCCGGTGCGTTCTTGAGGCTTTCCAGCGCGATGCGGCCGCCCGCGCCCGGCTTGTTTTCAACGACGGCCGCATTGCGCGTGTAGGCCGAGCCGGCGAGCTTTTCACCCACGCGGCGCGCCACGCTGTCGCCGGCGCTGCCGGCCGGAAAGCCGTAATAGATCTTGACCTGCTCGAGCGCCTGGGCGAATGCGGCCAGCGGCGAGAGGGTACCCAGCGCAGTGGCTGCGCCCAGGGTGTGGAGGAAGTGGCGTCGGGTGTTCATGAAATGTCTCCTACTAATATCTTCAAAGCGGTTTCTGGCGGGATCAACGGCCGCTTCAATGCGGCGCGAATTCGGGGCGCGGCCCGCCTCTGCGCGGCAGTCCCATCATCTGCCTTGCTTCGGCCGGCGTGGCCACTTCCATGTCGAGCTCATGGATAACGCGCACGATCCGCTCGGTGAGCTGCACGTTGGTGGCGAGCTCGCCCTGGCGGAAATACAGGTTGTCTTCCAGCCCCACGCGGGCATGCCCGCCCAGCAGCAGCGCCGCCACGTTGGCCTCGAGCTGCGAAGGGCCGATGCCGCTCACGCAGAAGATGCTGCCTTTGGGCAGGGTGTCGACCATCATCTGCAGGAAGCGCGGCGAATACGGCATCGCGTTCTGGAAGTTGCGGTGCACGTTCATCACCAGGTTGACGAAGTAGGGCTCGTCGTCATGGCCCTCTTCGATCAGCGTGGTCGTGTCCTGCAGGATGTGCGTGGGGCTGAACACCTCCCATTCGGGCTTGATGCCGCGCGCCTTCATGCCGGCGGCCAGCTCGCGGCCCTTGGTGATCGGCGTGTCCATCAGGATCTGCTTGCCCTCGAAGCTCAGGTTCAGCGTGGTTGCGTCCAGCGTGCACATCTCGGCGCCCGCGTCCATGCCCTTGATGCGCTCTTCCCACGCAATTTCCCAGCGATCGCCCGCCAGCGGCTTCACCATGTCGCCGTGCACGCCGCCGCCGGTGGAGTTGTTGATGACGATGTCGCAGCCTCCCGCGCGGATCCGGCTGTTGATGTCGCGGTACACGTCTGCGTTGCAGGTGGCGCCGTCGTCCGGCCTGCGCGCGTGGATCGCCACCACGCTGGCGCCGGCGTTCCAGCAGCGCAGCACGTCGGCCGCAATTTCGGCCGGCTGGGTGGGAAGGTGGGGGTTCTGCGACTTGTGCGCCATGCCGCCGGTGGGGGCGATGGTCACGATCACTTTGCGCTTCGACGACATGCTCCGGAGTCTCCTGGTGTCTTCTTTCATGAGGGGCGCGCTATTATTTTTGGAGGCGCAGGCACACTCAGTCATCGCGACGACATTTAGGCTCAGGGTTTACGCGGCGCGGGCCGCGCCCATGCCATCAGGAGCATTCTTTTCATGCCTACGACGAAGCCGGCCATCAAGGCGGCATCGCTGACCGTTGCGCAACTGCTTGAGCGCTCGGCTTGGTTTCCGCTGCTCGACGAAGCCGCGCGCGAACGCGTGCGCGACGAGATCCGCGAGGTCGAGGTAGCGGCCGGCGCCGCCCTGTGCCGGCGCGGTGATACGCCGCTGCACTGGTACGGCACGCTCGAGGGGCTTCTGAAGTGGTCGACCACCTCGAGCGATGGCCGCTCCGTCACCTTCGGCGGGCTCTCCGTCGGCAGCTGGTTCGGCGAAGGCACGCTGCTGCGCGGCGCTCCGCGCTCGGCCGACGTCATTGCGCTGCGGCCGAGCCGCGTGGCCCAGCTGCCGGTGGAGACTTTCGAGTGGCTTCACCGCACGCAGCGCGGCTTCGATCACTTTTTGCTGCAGCAGCTCAACGAGCGGCTGCACTGGTTCATGGGCAACTACGCAGCGCACCGGCTGCTCGACGCCGACAGCCAGGTGGCCCGTGCGCTGGCGGGGCTGTTCCATCCGTGGCTGTATCCGGGCAGCGAGCCGCATCTGCAGACCTCGCAGGAGGAGATCGCCAACCTGTCGGGTGTTTCGCGCCAGCGCTGCAATGCGGCGCTGAACCGGCTGAAGGACGCGGGGTTTCTGCGGATCGAGTACGGGGGCATCACCGTTATTGATCTGGAAGGGCTGCGGCGCTTCATCGAATAGGCGGCCCGCGCCCATCACCTCACTGCGCCGATTTCGCCTTGTCCGCCAGCCGCTTGCGGTACTCCGTCGTCGTCAGGCCCGCGAAGCCCCAGTCGTCGGTGTCGATTTCCTCGATCACGATGTGTGTCCATTCCGGCGGCTTGTTCAGCACGCGTTCCAGGGTTTCCGTGAACTCGGCGATGACCTGGGTTTTCTGCTCGCGGGTGGCGCCGTCGCGGGTGATCTTCAGATTGATGAAAGGCATAGTGCGCTCCTTGGAGTGGATGGATGAATGAACGAGACGATTACCACTTGCCCGTGCTCATGCCGCCGTCCACCGGCAGCACCACGCCCGTCGTGAAATCGGCGCTCGTGAGGTAGAGCACGGCGTCGGCGATCTCGCGCACGGTTGCGATGCGGCCGGCGGGCGAGAGGCCGTTCAGGAAGCCGTGCTGCTCGGGCGTGTACAGCGGCGTGTCGACGATGCCGGGCGCTACCGCATTCACCTTGACGTTGTGCGGTGCGAGTTCGAGTGCCAGCGCCCGCGTCGCGGCGTTGATGCCGCCCTTGATGAGCACTGGCAAGGCGGCCGGCACCTGCTGGTTCGGCTGCAGCGCAATGCTCGCGGTGATGTTCACGATGTGGCCCTGGCGGCGCGCCACCATGTGCTTTGCCGCGGCCTGCGAGGCGTAGACAAAACCCTTGAGGTTCGTGGCCACCAGCTGGTCGAGTTCTTCCTCGGTGTAGTCGACAAACGGCTTGGCGTTGAAGATGCCCGCGTTGTTGACGAGCACGTCGACCTTGCCGAAGCGCTCCACGGCGCGGTTGACGAGTTGCTGCGCGGTGTCGCGGCGACCGATGTCGCCGGCCACGCCGAAAAAGCGCGCGGGGTTGCCGAGCTGCTTGGCCGCGGCCGCGAGCCGCTCTTCGGTGCGCGCATTCGCGACCACGTTGAAGCCACGTTCCAGATAAGCCTGCGCGAGGCCCAGGCCGATGCCGCTCGAGGCACCGGTGATGACGACCGTGGACCGGGTATTGAGGGTGTCTTCCATGTCGGTACTCCAAAGAGTTGAGGGGATGGACGAACTGTATTGATGACGCCGTAAGGAATAAATCACTAGACTTGCACTTCACTTGATACGCGAGGTAATCAATCCATGCAGCGGCAGTTCGGCGACATCCTTCTCGGCAGCATCGAACTCTTCTGCCTGGCGGCGGAAACCGGCGGCTTCACCTCGGCCGCGCTGGCCGCGGGCGTCACGCCGGCGGCCGTCAGCCGCTCGATCTCGCGGCTCGAAAAACGGCTGGGTTTGCGCCTCTTCGTGCGCACCACGCGCAGCGTGCGGCTGACCGACGCGGGCCGCTCCTACTTCGCGCAATGCCGGCAGGCGCTCACGCAGTTGGCCGAAGCCGAGCGCGAGGTCATGGGACAGCAGGCGCAGCCTTCCGGCACGCTGCGCATCAGCGTGCCCACCACCTACGGCCACCACCGCCTGCTGCCGCTGCTGCCGGTGTTTCGCGAACGCTTTCCCGACATCCGGCTGCACGTGCACCTGAGCAACCGCAACATCGATTTCGTGGAAGAGGGCTACGACATGGCCGTGCGTGTGCGCGCCCAGCCCGACTCCACGCTGATCGCGCGGCATTTGGAAGATGCGCAGCTGGTGGTGGTGGCCAGCCGCAAATACCTCAAGAAGGCCGGCACGCCCCGCACGCTGGACGATCTGTCCGCGCACGAGTGCATCCAGTTCGAGCTGCCCAGCAGCGGCCGCCGCATCTCATGGCTTTTCAGGGAGAACGGCAGGGACCGCGAAGTCTTCGCGGACAGCGCCTACAGCTGCTCCGACGACGTGCTGGGCGGCGTCACGCTGGCCAAGAGCGACGCCGGGCTCTTCCAGGCCTATCGCTTCGTGGTGGAAAAAGAGCTGGCCGACGGCTCGCTCGTCGAAGTGCTGAAGCCGTTCGCCGGCCGCTCGCGGCCTTACACGCTGCTGTACCCCGACGGGCGGCACGTGCCGCTGCGCATGCGGGTGTTCATCGACTTCCTGATGGCGCAGCGGGCCGCGTGAGCCGGGCTCACACGCCGAGCAATTCTTCCAGCGCCTGCGGCTCTGCCAGCAAGTCGGCCGACGCGCCGTGCCGCACGATCTGCCCCTTCTCCATCACCATCGCCAGGTCGGTGTGCGCAAGCACCTTGCGGTAGTCGCGATCGACGATCAGCGTGGCGATGCCGGTCGCGCGGATCTCGCCGATCACACGCCAGATCTCGGCCACGATCAGCGGCGCCAAGCCTTCGGTGGCTTCGTCGAGGATCAGCAGGCGCGGGTTGGTCATCAGCGCGCGGCCGATGGAGAGCATTTGCTGCTCGCCCCCCGAAAGTTGCTGGCCGCCATGCGACAGCCGCTCGGCGAGGCGCGGAAAGGTGGCCATCACGCGGTCGAAGGTCCAGGCGCGGTGTCCGTCGATGCCCGCGCGCTCGCTCATCACGAGGTTCTCGCGCACCGAGAGGTTCGGAAAAATGCCGCGGCCTTCGGGCACGTAGCCGATGCCCAGGCGCGCCATTTTCTCTGGTGGCCAGCCGGTGACCGTGCGGCCATCGACCTGCACTTCGCCCGAGGCGGGGCGCACGTAGCCCATCATGCTGCGGATCAGCGTGGTCTTGCCCATGCCGTTGCGCCCGAGCAGGCCCACCGACGTGGCGGCCGGGATGCCGGCATGCACACCGCGCAGGATGTGGCTGTTGCCGTAGTAGGTGTTGAGATCGCGGACGACGAGCATGTCAGTGGTCTTCTCCGAGGTAGGCGGTTCGCACTTCGGGGTTTTCGCGGATCGAGGCCGGGTCGCCGGTGGCGATGACCGTGCCGTTCACCATCACCGTGATGCGGTCGGCAATGCGGAACACCGCATCCATGTCGTGCTCGACCAGCAGGATCGCATGGGTCGATTTCAGCCGTGCGAGCAGCGTGAGCATGCGGTCGGTTTCCTCGGCGCCCATGCCCGCGAGCGGCTCGTCGAGCAGCAGCACGCGCGGCTTGGTGGCCAGGCACATCGCCACTTCGAGTTGGCGCTGCGCACCATGGCTCAGCGTGCCGGCCACGCGGCGGGCATCATTCGAAAGGCCTGCAGCTTCGAGCGCTGCATCGGCCGCCGCATTGCTGGCCGCGCAGCGCTGCGACGACTCCCACACGGTCCAGGGCCGCGCGGTGGCGGCCTGCGCCGCGAGCCGACAGTTCTCGTGCACGCTGAACTCCGGGAAGATGGTCGTGCGCTGGTAGCTGCGGCCCACGCCCGCACGCGCGCGTCGCCATTGCGCGCGCTGTGTCACGTCGATGCCGTCGAGCGCAATGCGGCCTTCGGAGGCGTCGATTTCGCCCGAGAGCATGTTGATGAGCGTCGACTTGCCCGCGCCGTTGGTGCCGATCACCGCATGCACTTCGCCGACGTGCAGGTCGAGCGTGACGGCGTTCACCGCAGTGAGGCCGCCGAAGCGGCGCGTGAGTCGTTCGACAGAAAGCAGTGCGTTCATGGTTTTGCTCCTTCCCCTTCCGGGGGAAGGTTGGGATGGGGGCAGGCAGGGCGCTCGATGGTGGCGCCGTGTGCCCCCACCCCTGCCCTCCCCCGGAAGGGGAGGAAGAAATACGGGTAGCCGGTCATGCGGCCTCCTTCGGCGACAAGCGCTTCACCAGGCCAATCAGACCCTTCGGCAACAGCGCCACGAAAACGATGATCGCAATGCCCAGCGTCAGCTGCCAGTGGTCCGCAAGCGGCCCCATCACCGCATGCGTCGAGAAGATTTCCTTCAGCAGCGTGAACGCAATCGCGCCGATGACGGCCCCGCGCAAGTGGCCGAGGCCGCCGAGGATCACCATCAGCAGCACCTCGCCCGAGTTGTGCCATGCCATGAGCTCGGGGTTGACCACGCCGTCGCGCGAGGCCAGCAGAAAGCCCGCGAGCCCGGCCAGCGCGCCCGCCAGCACGAAGGCCGCGAGCTTGTAGCCGTAAACCGGGAAACCCGCCGCACGCATGCGCTGCTCGTTCACGCGGATGCCTGCCAGCGCCGCGCCGAAGCGCGAGCGACGCACCAGCGCCAACAGCCCGTAGGTGAACACCAGCGACGCGAGCACCACGTAGAACAGCACCATGCGGTTCTCCAGGTCGAGCTTGCCGATGGCCGGCCGCACGTACATGTAGATGCCGTCGCTGCCGCCGCCCACCTTGGTGTCGTGGAACACGAAGAAGGCCATCTGCGCGAAGGCCAGCGTCACCATGATGAAGTACACGCCGCGCGTGCGCAGGCTCAGCGCGCCGACGAACAACGCATAGAGCGCGGCCGCACCCATGGCCGCCGGCAGCAGCAGCGCGAGGTTGCCGCCCTCGTTGCCCGAGGCGAGCACCGTGACGTAGGCACCGATGCCGTAGAACGCCGCATGGCCCAGGCTCACGAGCCCGGTCATGCCGACCAGCAGTTCGAGGCTCAGCGCGAAGATCGACAGGATCATCACCTTGACGACGAAGTCCGAAACGTAGTTGCCCATGAGCGGGCCGAGCACGCCGATGGCAATGGCGCAGGCCACTGGCACGGCGAACGCGCCAAGCCGCATGGAGGTGGTGCGCATGGAGGTGGTGGCTTCGGTCATGGCCGCCTCCCCATCAGCCCTTCGGGCTTCCATATCAGCACGATGGCCATCAACAGGTAGATGCCGATGCCGCTCAGGTCCGCGAAGAACACCTTGCCGAAGGTGTCGACGAAGCCCACCAGCAGCGACGCCAGCAGCGCGCCGGTGATCGAGCCGATGCCGCCGATCACCACCAGCACGAAGCAGATGATGAGCACGCTCGCGCCCATGTTCGGATACACCGAGGACATCGGCGCCGCGATCATTCCGGCCAATGCCGCGAGCGCCACGCCGGCTGCAAACACGATGCGGTAGAGCCGCTTCACGTCGATGCCCAGGCCACGCACCATGTCACGGTTGCTCGCACCCGCGCGGATCATCATGCCCAGCCGTGTGCGGTTGACCACCCAGTACAGCCCCACCGCAAGCACGATGCACGCGGCGGAGGCAAAGAGCCGGTACCACGGATAGCTCATGACTTTGCCGAGCGCAAAGCTGCCGTCCAGCCATGCCGGCACCTTGACGCCGTGCACGTCGTTGCCAACGAGGATGGAGCGCAACTCCTCGAACACCAGGATGAGCCCGTAGGTCATGAGTACCTGCTGCAGATGGTCCCGCTGGTATAGGTAGCTGAAGAAGGCCCATTCGAGCAGATAGCCGAACACGGCCGCCAGCACCACGCCGGCCACCAGCATCAACAGGAACTGGTCGCCGAACAGCGGTGCGAGCGCGAACGCCATGTACGCGCCGATCATGTAGAAACTGCCGTGCGCCAGGTTGATCACGCCCATGATCCCGAAGATCAGCGTGAGCCCCGAGGCCACGAGGAAGAGAAGGAGTCCGTACTGAACCGAGTTCAGGCACTGGACGAGAAAGGTGCCGAAGTCCACGTTAGGTCATACCGGTAGGGGCTTGGAGAGCGTGGCGCAAAGCGCCCGCGATTGTTCGTGAGACACCGCGGATCCGGCTCTGCCGGTCCGCTGGTGTCGCCCCCTTGAGGGGGGAGTCGAGCTACACGAAGTGAGCGAGGGACGGGGGTGGGTCGATCACATCCTGCAGCCGCGGGCCGGATCGGCCAGCCCCTTGATCGCCGTGCTTACCAGCTTGTTCTCCTTGCCGTCCACCTTGCGCAGGTAGATGTCCTGCACCGGGTTGTGCGCCTTGCTGATGGTGAACGTGCCGCGCGGGCTGTCGATCTTGGCTTTCTCGATGGCGGCCGTGAACTCGGCCTTCTTGCCGATGTCGCCCTTGGTGGCGGCCAGGCCCACGCCCAGCATCTGCGCTGCGTCGTAGCCCTGCACGGCGTACACGTCGGGCTGCAGTTTGAAGGCCTTGGCATAACCGACGCGGAAGGCGTTGTCGCGCGCGGTGTTGAGGCCGTCGGCGTAATGCAGCGTGGTCAGCATGCCTTGGGCGGCATCGCCCTGCGCATCGAGCGTGCCGTCGGTCAGGAAGCCCGGGCCATACAGCGGAATGGTCTTGTTGAGACCCGCCGCCTGGTAGTCCTTGACGAACTTCACCGCGCCGCCGCCTGCGAAGAAGGCGTACACGGCATCGGGCTTGGCCGCAGCGATCTCGGTCAGGAGCGCCTGGAATTCGACGTTGGGAAACGGCAGCGTGAGCTGCTTCTCGACCTTGCCGCCGTTCTTCTCGAAGCCTTCCTTGAAGCCATTGACCGACTCGTCGCCGGCTGCGTACTTCCAGGTGATGGTCATCGCCTTCTTCTTGCCCTGCTGCTTGGCCGCGACCTCGCCCATGGCGAAGGCGGGCTGCCAATTGCTGAACGAGCTGCGGAAGATGTTGGGCGCGCACATCGGGCCCGTGACCGCGTCGGCGCCCGCGTTCGGCACGATCAGCACGGTGCCGCTTTCCTTCGCCGCCTTGGCCATGGCCATGGCGACGCCGGAGTGCACGGTGCCGACGATCACGTCGACGTTGTCACGCTTGATGAGTTTGTTGACGTTGTCGGTCGCCTTGGCGGGATCGGACTCGTCGTCGACCTTGAAGTATTCGATCTCGCGGCCGGCGAGCTTGCCGCCGTGTTCGTCGACATAGAGCTTGAAGCCGTTCTCGATGGCCACGCCCAGTGCGGTGTAGGTGCCGCTGTACGGCAGCATCAGGCCGACCTTGAGCTTGCCGGTGCCCTGGGCGCCGGCGGCGGATGCCAGTGCGGCGAATGCGATCGCCGTGAGCGCGAGGCGGGCGGTGCGGATGGTCATGATGGCTATCTCCTGTTTTTGCCAATGAAAGAAGTGGTCGCGACGATGACACGATCCGGCTGATCGCGATGCGGGGAATGCCCGCATTCCGGGATTTCCACCAGTTCGCAGCCGGGCACGCGCGCCGCGATGCCGCGGATTTGCGCCATCGTGCCGTACTCGTCGCCCGTGCCCTGGATGGCGAGCACCGGGCAGCGGATGGTGTCGAGCTCGGCCTCGATGTTCCATTCACGGAAGGGCGGATGGAGCCAGATACGGTTCCAGCCCCAGAAGGCCGAGTCGGCATTGTCGTGGTAGCGGCCGAGCTTTTTCGGCAGGTCCGTGCCGAGATAGGCGCTGCGCGCCTGTTCGATGTTCTCGACCGTCACGTCTTCCACGAAGATGTGCGGTGCGAGGACCACGAGGCCTTGCACGCGGTCCGAAAAACGCGAGGCATAGAGCAGCGAGATCGAGCCGCCGTCGCTGTGGCCGAAGAGCCAAGGTTTGTCATCGTCGCCGATGTTCAATGCTTCAAACAGCGCGGGCACTACCTCGTGCGCCTGGCGGTGCATGAAGTCGACGTCCCATATCTCGTTTTCTTCACGCGGCGTGGAGCGGCCATAGCCGGGGCGAGAGAACACGAGGCCGCGCGCGCCAGCGGCTTCGCAGAGCTGCGCGGGAAAGTCCTTCCACATGGCAACGGAACCGAGGCCTTCGTGGAGGAAGACGATGAGCGGGGCGTTCTTCCGCTCGGGTGCGATCCACTGGCACTCGATGCGCACGGGGCGGCCGCGCCAGTCAATGGTGGCGAAGTCGGGGGAGGTCACAGTCCAGCTCCTGGCTGTTGCCCCTTCCCTCTCCGGGGGAAGGCTGGGATGGGGGCTCGCGGCACTGGCAAGAGCTGTGCGCATGCAAACGCCGATGCCCCCACCCCAACCCTCCCCCGGGAGGGGAGGGAGCAAGACAGGGAACCGCTCATGCCTGCTTCTCCCTCTCCCGCAACCTGAACCGCTGGATCTTCCCCGTCGCCGTCTTCGGCAGCTCCTGCACGAACTCCAGGAACCGCGGGTACTTGTACGGCGCAAGCCGCTCCTTCACGAAAGCCTTCAGTTCGTCGTCCGTGATCGAGTGGCCGTCCTTCAGCACGACGAAAGCCTTGGTCTTGGTGAGGCCGTCCGAATCTTCCTTGCCGATCACCGCAGCCTCGAGCACGGAGGGATGCTGCATCAACGTGGCCTCGACCTCGAAGGGCGACACGTAGATGCCGCTGACCTTCAGCATGTCGTCGCTGCGGCCGGCATAGGTGTAGTAGCCGTCGGTATCGCGCGTGTACTTGTCGCCGCTCTTGGTCCAGCCGCCCTGGAAAGTCTCGCGCGACTTCTCGCGGTTGCACCAGTACATGAGCGCCGCGCTGGGGCCGCGGATGTAGAGGTCACCCACTTCGCCGTCGGGCACCGGGCGGCCGTCTTCGCCGCGCAGTTCGACCTCGTAGCCTTCCACCGGCTTGCCGGTAGTGCCGTAGCGCACGTCGCCCGGGCGGTTGGAAAGAAAGATGTGCAGCATCTCGGTGGAGCCGATGCCATCGATGATTTCGCAGCCGAAGTGCGCCTTGAAGCGCTGTGCGATCTCGCCGGGCAGGGCCTCACCGGCGGAAGAGCACATGCGCAGCGCCACCTGCTCGCGCGCCGGCAGTTTCGGCGAGGCCAGCATGCCGGCAAAGCCCGTGGGCGCGCCGAAGAACACCGTGGGTTTGTGCTCCACCCAGCGACGGAAGGTGGCGTCGGGTGTCGGGCGTTCGGCCATTAGTACGACGGTCGCACCGACCGACAGCGGAAAGGTCAGCGCATTGCCGAGCCCATACGCAAAGTACATCTTGGCGGCCGAGAAGCACACGTCGTTCTCGGTGAGGCCGAGCACCGGCTTGCCGTAGAGCTCGGCCGTCCACCACAGGTTGGCGTGCGTGTGGACCGTACCCTTGGGCTTGCCGGTGGAGCCGGAGGAATAGAGCCAGAAGCCGGGGTCGTCGGAGGCCGTGGCCACGGCAGATGCCATCGGCTCGGCAGCGGCGAGCGCAGCTTCGAATTCCTGCGCGCCCTCGGGCAGCGCACCCGTCGGCTGCGAAACCATCAGCGTGTGCACCTCATGCGCGCCGCGGCCCATTGCCTCCTGCAGCGTGGGCAGCAGCGCGCCCGACACCAGCACGGCCTGCGCGCGGCTGTGGTCGAGCATGTAGGCGTAGTCGTCGGGCGTGAGCAGCGTGTTGACGGCGACGGGAACCACACCCGCATACAGGCAGCCCAGGAAGCTCACGGGCCAGTCGTTGGTGTCGAGCATCAGCAGCAGCACGCGTTCTTCGCGGCGCAGGCCGGCGGCCTTCAGCGCGGCGGCCAAGCGGCGCGCGCGCTCCTCCAGCTGGCCGTAACTCAGCGTGCCGCGGTCATCGATGTAGGCAATGCGATCGGCGCGGCCGCGGTTGAGGGCGAACAGGTGTTCGGCAAAATTGAATCGTGCGGGCGGGCTCGTCATGGGATCTCCTTGGGCCGTGTTCTTTTTTCTAGAGACCGAGCTGCGCGAGCACGCCGGGGCTCGCTTGCACGGCGCTGCGGCGATGGTAGAAGTCCAGCGCGCGCAGTCCGCCGAGTTCGGCGCCGCCGCCTGCACGGCCCGGGCCACCGTGCAGCGACATCGGCATCACGTTGCCGTGGCCGGTGTGGGCCTGTGCCACTTCGGGCGTGACCACGTGCACGCGGCCGTGGCTCGGAGCGAGGGCCAGCGCGGCCTGTGCAAGCGCTGCGTCATCGCTGCCGTAGAGCGAAGTCACCAGCGAACCCTGCCCGCGGTGCGCGAGCGCGATGCCGTGCGCAAGGTCGCGGTAGGGCAGCAGCGTGGCGACCGGGCCGAACACTTCCACGTCGTGCACGTGCCCTGCCGCATCGGCATCGCGCGCACCCAGCAGCACCGGGCCGATGCAGGCTGCCACGGCCGGGTCGGCGTCGATCAGCGGCGTATTGCGGCCGTCGTACAGCACGGTGGTTTGCGCGGACAGAGCTTCCAGGCCTTCGTTCACGGCGTGGAGCTGGGCGCGGCTGACGAGCGCGCCCATGCGCACGCTCTCGTTGCGCGGATTGCCGACCGTCACGCCTTTGAGCTTGGCGCCAATGGCTTCGGCCGCGGCGTCGTACACCTCGGCCGGCACCAGGATGCGGCGGATGGCGGTGCATTTCTGGCCCGACTTCACCGTCATCTCACGCACCACTTCGCGCACCAGCAGGTTGAAGGCGTCGCTGCCGGGCGCAGCGCCGGGCATCAGAAAGGCGCTATTGAGGCTGTCGGCCTCGATGTTCACGCGCACCGAGCGCTCGGCCACGGCCGGGTGCGAGCGGATCAGCGCCGCCGTTTCGGCCGAGCCGGTGAAAGAGACCACGTCGAAGGGCTGCAGCGCATCCATTAAACCGGCGGAACTGCCGCAGACCACCGACAGCGCGCCAGCGGGCAGCACGCCCGCATCGACCACGTCTTTCACCATGCGCTGCGTGAGCCAGGCGGTGGCCGTGGCGGGCTTCACGATCACGGGCACGCCCGAAAGCAGCGCGGGCGCGGCCTTTTCCCACAGTCCCCACGACGGGAAGTTGAAAGCGTTGATGAACAGCGCCACGCCCTGCGTCGGCACTTGCAGGTGCTGCGACTGAAACACAGGCTCCTTGCCGAGCCTGGCCGCATCGCCGTCGCGCAGCGCACGCACGTCGCCAAGGCTGTCGCCCCACTTGGCGTACTGGCCGAGCGTGAAGATCGCGCCATCGATGTCGACGGCCGAGTCGTTCTTCACCGTGCCCGAGTTGGCCGTGGCAATTTCGTAATAGTCATCGCGGTTGGCTTGGAGCACCTTCACGATGGCGCCGAGCAGTGCCGCGCGCTGGCGGTACGTGAGCGCGCGCAACGCGCTGCCGCCCTGTTCGCGCGCAAAGGCAAAGGCCGCGGGCAGGTCCAGGCCTGTGGCGTCGACGCGCACGAGCTCGGTGCCCAGCACCGGGTCGAACAAGGGCGTGCCGGCGCCCGATCCGCTTTGCCAGCGGCCGGCGACGTAGTTGGGTAGGAGCTCGGTCATTGGGTGAATTTGATCTGCCCTTCGGGCAAGAGATAGAGAACCAGCGCGCGGCCTTGCGCCACGGTCGGACGGTGTGCGGTACCTGGCCCGTAGACGCACCAGCCCGCGGGCCGTCCGTCGAAGGTAGCGTCGGCGCTGCCCTCGAGCGGCATGATCAAGTCGATCTCGCCGTTGGGATGGGTGTGATGCGGCCCCGCGATGTCCTGCATGTCGACCACGTCGACCGAGAACCGGTGCAGCGCATCTTCGGCCTTGAACACGCGGCCAAACTTGATGCCGCCGCCTTCGCGCTCGCACAGCCAGCCTTCGGCCACGCCGCCGATGCAGGCTTGGCGCAGCTGCTCGAAACGCGGGCTGCCCGCGCCATGGTTGGCGTTGAGCCACTGGTCGAGCTGTCCGTCTAGCGGCCTGCCGGCGATCTCGGCGGTCAGGCCGGCGATCAACTGATGAAATGCTTCCTGGCTGGACATTGGCGGGCTTCCTTTGGGAGGCTGGCTGGCTGTGGCGGCGCCACAGCGAACTTACGATCTACCTTGCAGGATTCGTGCGCGTGCAGTATCTTGCTTGTGATCGAACAATAAGCACCGAGACATTGGGTGTCAAGCAATATAGTGCATATATGGTGTTTACCCTGAGCGCGCACAATCCCGGCCAAGAACGAGGACTTGCATGAACGAGCATGTAGACGCGGTGCTGCCCGCCGCGCGCGACGGCAACCACGCCAACAACGCCACACCGCCGGGAGAAGCCAGGAATCCATTGCTGGCCGCTTTGGGCGACCGCGTGCGCAACCTGCGCGCGCAGCGCGGCCTCACGCGCAAGGCGGTGGCGGTGGCGGCCGGCGTCTCGGAGCGGCACCTTGCCAACCTCGAATACGGCATCGGCAATGCGTCGATCCTGGTGCTGCAGCAGGTGGCCGGCGCGCTGCACTGCTCGCTGGCCGAATTGGTCGGCGACGTGACCACCAGCTCACCCGAATGGCTGCTGATCCGCGAGCTGCTCGAGCATCGCAGCGAGGCCGACCTGCGCCGCGTGCGCGTGGCGCTGGGCGAGCTGCTGGGCACCGCCTCGGTCGATCCGGCGCGGCATCGGCGCATCGCGCTCGTGGGCCTGCGCGGCGCGGGCAAATCGACTCTCGGGCAGATGCTGGCCGAAGACCTCGACGTGCCCTTCATCGAACTGAGCCGAGAAATCGAGACGTTGGCGGGCTGCAGCGTGCGCGAGATCCACGACCTCTACGGCACCAACGCCTACCGTCGCTATGAGCGCCGCGCGCTCGAAGAGGCCGTCCAGATCTACAGCGAGGTGGTCATTGCCACGCCGGGCGGCATCGTGTCCGACCCCGCCACTTTCAACGAGCTGCTCGCGCATTGCACCACCGTGTGGCTGCAGGCCGCACCCGAGGAGCACATGGGCCGCGTCGCCGCTCAGGGCGACACCCGCCCAATGGCCGCCAGCAAGGAGGCCATGGAAGACCTGCGCCGCATCCTGAACGGCCGCGCGGCCTTCTATTCGAAGGCCGACCTGTCGGTCGATACCAGTGGCAAGACGCTGGCGCAAAGCTTCCAGGCGCTGCGCGCCGTCGCCCATCAGTCCATGCGCCCGGGCGCCTGATCTGCTGATTTGAAAAAAAGCGATTCAGGCATTGACTTGCCTGTTCGCATGCAGCATGATGCATGTCATCGGAACCAGAAGATGCATTATTCTTCCGGTTTGCATCTGGCCCACAGGAGACTTCCGTATGACCGAGAACACGACCCTTCAGGCGCCTCCGCGCGTCGACTACCGCATCGAACCCACGCAATACAAGCACTGGAAGCTCAGCTTCGAAGGCTCGGTGGCGCGCCTCGTGCTCGACATTGCGGAAGACGGCGGCATCCGCCCCGGCTACAAGCTCAAGCTCAACAGCTACGACCTGGGCGTGGATATCGAGCTGAACGACGCGCTCAACCGCGTGCGCTTCGAGCACCCCGAAGTGCGCAGCGTGATCGTCACCAGCGGCAAGGACCGCATCTTCTGTTCGGGCGCCAACATCTTCATGCTGGGCGTGTCGAGCCATGCCTGGAAGGTGAACTTCTGCAAGTTCACCAATGAGACGCGCAACGGCATCGAAGACACGTCGAAGCACTCGGGCCTGAAGTTCATTGCGGCTGTGAACGGCGCCTGCGCCGGCGGTGGCTACGAGCTGGCGCTGGCCTGCGACGAAATCCTGCTGGTGGACGACCGCTCCTCGGCCGTGTCGCTCCCCGAAGTGCCACTGCTCGGCGTGCTGCCCGGCACCGGCGGCCTCACCCGCGTGACCGACAAGCGCCATGTGCGCCATGACCTCGCCGACATCTTCTGCACCAGCGTCGAAGGCGTGCGCGGCCAGCGCGCGGTCGAGTGGCGACTGGTCGATGCGGTGGCCAAGCCGGCGCAATTTGCCGCCGCCGTGCAGGAGCGCGCCGCGCAGCTCGCCGCCGGCAGCGACCGCCCCGCGAATGGCAAGGGCGTGGCGCTGATCCGCCTCGAGCGCAACGAGACCGCTGACAGCCTCAGCTATTCGCACGTCGACATCCAGATCGACCGCAGCAAGCGCACCGCGACCATCACCATCAAGGCGCCCACCGGCGCACAGCCCGCGGACATCGCCGCCATCGAAGCTGCGGGCGCCGCCTGGTGGCCGCTCGCGATGTGCCGCCAGCTCGACGACGCCATCCTGAACCTGCGCACCAACGAGCTCGACATCGGCACCTGGCTGCTCAAGACCGAAGGCGACGCAGAGGCCGTGCTCGCATCGGATGCCGTGATGCTCGCCAACAAGGACCACTGGCTGGTGCGCGAAACCATCGGCGCGCTGCGCCGCACGCTGGCGCGCCTGGACGTGTCGTCGCGCAGCCTGTTCGCGCTGGTCGAAGCTGGTTCGTGCTTTGCCGGCACGCTGGCCGAGGTCGCATTTGCGGCCGACCGAACCTACATGCTGGCACTGCCCGACGATGCCGCGCGCGCACCGAAGCTCGTGCTGAATGAATTCAACTTCGGCTTCTACCCGATGGTGAACGACCAGAGCCGCCTGCAGCGCCGCTTCTATGAAGAAGCCGCGCCGCTCGACGCCGCACGCGCCGCGGCCGGCAAGCCGCTCGACGCCGACGAGGCGCTGAAGCTCGGCCTCGTCACCGCCGCGCCAGACGACATCGACTGGGAAGACGAGATCCGCATCGCCATCGAAGAGCGCGCCGCCATGTCGCCCGATGCGCTCACCGGCCTCGAAGCCAACCTGCGCTTCGCCAGCAAGGAGAACATGGCCACCCGCATCTTCGGCCGGCTCACCGCCTGGCAGAACTGGATCTTCAACCGCCCCAACGCCGTCGGCGAAAAGGGTGCGCTGAAGGTCTACGGCACCGGCGAGAAAGCCGGCTTCGATTTGAACCGCGTCTGACGAAACCGCAGTCCCGCACAACCCAAGGAACAACGATGAGCACGATCAACTACAGCGAGAAGATCCCCAACAACGTCAACCTCGGCGAGGACCGCACGCTGCAGCGCGCGCTCGAAGGCTGGCAGCCCAACTTCATCAATTGGTGGGACGACGTGGGCCCCGAGGGCTCGACCAACCACGAGGTGTACCTGCGCACGGCGGTGAGCGTCGATCCGCAGGGCTGGGCGCAGTTCGGCCACGTGAAGATGCGCGACTACCGCTGGGGCATTTTCCTGAACCCGGGCGATGCCAACCGCGAAATTCACTTCGGCGACCACAAGGGCGAGAAGGCCTGGCAGGACGTGCCCGGCGAACACCGCGCCAATCTGCGTCGCATCATCGTGACGCAGGGCGACACCGAACCCGCTTCGGTCGAGCAGCAGCGCCACCTGGGCCTGACTGCGCCGAGCATGTACGACCTGCGCAACCTGTTCCAGATCAACGTGGAAGAAGGCCGCCACCTGTGGGCCATGGTCTACCTGCTGCACAAGCACTTCGGCCGCGATGGCCGTGAGGAAGCCGAGGCGCTGTTGCAGCGCACCTCGGGCGACGTGGACAACCCGCGCATCCTGGGCGCCTTCAACGAGAAGACACCCGACTGGCTTGCGTTCTTCATGTTCACCTACTTCACGGACCGCGACGGCAAGTTCCAGCTGGCCGCGCTGGCCGAGAGCGCGTTCGATCCGCTCGCGCGCACCACGAAGTTCATGCTGACCGAAGAAGCGCACCACATGTTCGTGGGCGAGAGCGGCGTTTCGCGTGTGCTCGCACGCACCGCACAGGTCATGAACGAGCTCAAGACCGACGATGCGCAGAAGGTGCGCGCGGCCGGCGCCATCGACCTGGGCACGATCCAGCGCTACCTGAACTTCCACTACAGCGTGACCATCGACCTGTTCGGCGCCGACCAGTCGAGCAACGCCGCCATCTTCTACAGCTCGGGCCTGAAGGGCCGATACGAAGAAGGCAAGCGCGGCGACGACCACGTGCTCAAGGGCCAGACCTACAAGGTGCTCGAGGTGAAGGACGGCCAGCTCCTGGAGAAGGAAGTGCCGATGCTCAACGCGCTCAACGAAGTGCTGCGCGACGACTTCATCAAGGACTCCGTGGCCGGCGTGGGCCGCTGGAACAAGGTGCTCGAGAAGGCCGGCATCCCGACCCGCCTGACGGTGCCGCACAAGGCCTTCAACCGCCAGATCGGCGCGCTCGCCGGCATCAAGATGTCGCCTGAAGGCCGCGTGGTGAACGAGGTTGAATGGGCCGCCAAGAGGGATGAATGGCTGCCGAGCGCCGAAGACTTCGCTTTCGTGGCATCGTTGATGGGCCGCGTGGTGGAGCCGGGCAAGTTCGCAGGCTGGATCTCGCCGCCGGTGATGGGCATCAACCGCCAGCCGGTCGATTTCGAGTACGTGCGTTTCGGTTGAATTGGTATTGCTCCTTCCCCCACTGGGGGAAGGCTGGGATGGGGGCACAGCGGCGTGACCACGACAAGCGCCGCGTGCCCCCACCCAACCCTCCCCCAGAGGGGGAGGGCTCTAGGAGAACATCATGGACATGGCCGTTGAAGCCGGAGTGATCAAGCAGCACCTGATCGACCCCGAGATCTGCATTCGCTGCAATACCTGCGAGGCCACCTGCCCCGTCAACGCGATCACGCACGACGACAACAACTACGTCGTGCGGGCCGACGTCTGCAATGGCTGCATGGCCTGCATCTCGCCGTGCCCCACGGGCTCGATCGACAACTGGCGCACGATGCCCCTGGTGCGCGCCTACTCGATCGAAGAGCAGCTCACCTGGGAGTCGCTGCCCGCAGAGCTCTCGCCCGAAGAGCTCGAAGCCGCTGGCGTGTCCGCCGAAGCGGCCGGCGATGCGGCGGCCGCCGTGCCTGAGCAGACCCAGGCGCAAGCCCAGGCCGCGGTCGAAACGGTAGAGCCGGTTTTCAACTCCGCGCAATACGGCGCCACCGTGCCGCCCTGGTCGGCCGCGCACGCCTACACCAACCTCTTTCCGCCCAAGTCGCCGACGACCGCCACCGTGGTCGGCAACTTCAACTGCACCGAGGCGGGCTTCGACAGCGAGACGCACCACATCGTGCTGGACTTTGGCGTGGTGCCGTTCCCGGTGCTTGAAGGCCAATCGATCGGCATCGTTCCGCCGGGTGTCGATGCCATCGGCAAGCGCCACCATGCGCGCCAGTATTCGGTCGCCAGCCCTCGCAATGGCGAGCGGCCGGGCTACAACAACGTCTCGCTCACCGTGAAGCGCGTCACCGAAGACCATCAAGGCCAGGCGGTGCGCGGCCTGTGCTCCAACTACGTCTGCGACCTGAAGGTGGGCGACACCGTGCAGGTGGTCGGGCCTTTCGGTTCGTCGTTCCTGATGCCGAATCATCCCAAGTCGCACATCGTGATGATCTGCACGGGCACCGGCAGCGCACCGATGCGCGCCATGACCGAATGGCGCCGGCGCCTGCGCAAGAGCGGCAAGTTCGAAGGCGGCAAGCTCATGCTGTTCTTCGGCGCGCGCACCCAGCAAGAGCTGCCGTACTTCGGCCCGCTGCAGTCGCTGCCCAAAGACTTCATCGACATCAACCTCGCGTTCTCGCGAACGCCGGGACAGCCCAAGCGCTACGTGCAGGACCTCATGCGCGAACGTGCCGCCGACCTGGCCGCGCTGCTGAAAGACGGCGCAAGCCACTTCTACGTGTGCGGCCTCAAGAGCATGGAAGAAGGCGTGGTGCTCGCTTTGCGCGACGTTGCCAAGGAAGCCGGGCTCGACTGGGACACAGTTGGTGCCGCATTGAAGCGCGAAGGCCGCCTGCACCTCGAAACGTACTAAGCTGCGGCGAATGAAGTTCGCCGACTTCCATGAGGGCCAGGTCATCGAGGCCGGGCCCTATGTCGTTTCCGAAACGGAACTGATCGGCTTCGCGCAAGCCTACGACCCGCAGTGGTTCCATACCGATCCTGTGGCCGCTGCGGACAGCGCCTTTGGCGGACTCATCGCGAGTGGCTGGCACACCTGTTCGATCGCGATGCGCCTCGTGGTCGAGGCCGCGCTCGAAGGCTCCGAATCGTTCGCGTCGCCGGGGCTCGAGCATGTGCGCTGGCCCCATCCGGTGCGGCCAGGCGATGCCTTGCGGCTGGTGGCCGACGTGATCGAGGCGCGGCGTTCCGAGAAGCGTCCCACGCTCGGCATCCTGCGCTGGCGCTGGCGGCTCTTCAATCAGCGCGAACTCATGGTGCTCGATGTGGAAGTCACGAGCCTGTTCAGGCTCGAGCCGCCTGGCTGATCCGCCAAACAAAAAGAAGCCCGCAACGCGCGGGCGCTGCGGGCTTCATGGGGCTTTACGGCCCAAGCGTGTTACTTCGTGACGTCGACGGCGCCCGAGCCCTTCGCCTTGCCGCTGGCCTTCACGCCGGCACCTGAAGGTTTCACCGCCCCACCCGCCGAGCCCACGGCGCCGGTCGCGCCGTTCAGCGTGCCGCCCACGGTGTTCGTGACGCCGCCTGCCGCATTGGTGGCGCCGCCGACGGCGCCCGTCGCACCGCTCACAGCCCCGGTGGCACCGCCGACCGTATCGGTCGCTTTGCCCACGGCACCCGTTGCACCGCCCACCACGCCGCCAAGCGTGTTGCCCAGGCCGCCCGCTGCACCGCCGGCATTTCCGCCAGTGGAGGTGGAGGTGCCGGCCGTTGCGGCGGTTCCCGCCCCTGCGCCTGCACTGCCCTGGGCCGGTGCGGTCTTGACAGCACCTGAGGTGTTGACGTCGGCATTCACGCCCACGCCGACGCCCACACCTTGTGCCTGTGCGAAGCCGCTCATGGCGAGAAGGCCTGCGAGCAAGGCGCCGACGACGATGGACTTGTGTTGTTGTTGCTGCTTCATAGGTGACTTTTCCTTTCGTTTGAAGATGGCCGGGTGATCGGCCCGAACCGGCTTGGGGCCAGTTCGGTCGCTACCGTCGCGGGCCGCTCCTATGTCGCCATGTGCGAGATGGCCGCTCGCTCGTGTGGGACCTCTCCGTCGTCGGAAATCGGGGTTCGTGCGTTAGGGCCGCGGCTCTCGATGACGTTCGAAACCCGACCCGGTCAAAACAGCCCCAAAAATCCCTCTATAATTCGACTCCTGAAATGCGGGAATAGCTCAGTTGGTAGAGCGCAACCTTGCCAAGGTTGAGGTCGAGAGTTCGAGACTCTTTTCCCGCTCCACATCTCATGCAAAAGGCCACCTCACCGGTGGCCTTTTCTTTTGGGCGCTGCGAATTTCAACCTCTTGCGAGCAGCACCGTCCCACGGCTTTCGCCGAACCCGATGCGCGCATGGCCCGGCTTCTCGCACCAGCCGCGCAGCAGCACCGCATCTCCGTCTTCCAGGAACCCGCGCTCTTCACCGTTGGCAAGAGTGACCGGGCTTTGCGCGGCACGCGTCAGTTCGATGATGGCGCCGGCCTCTCCCGGACCTGGCCCCGAGATGGTCCCGCTGCCGAACAGGTCGCCCGGATTCAGGTTGCAGCCGCCCACCGTGTGGTGCGCCACCATCTGCGCCACGCTCCAGTACTGGTGCTTGAAGCTCGTGCGTGAAAGGCGCGAAGGCCCGCTGCTGTCATTGCGCGCCTTCTCGCTTTCGAGCCATACCTCGAGGCGGATGTCGATGGCGCCGCTTTCGCGGTTCGACGGGCCTTCGAGATAGTCGAGCGGCTGCGGCTCGTTAGCCGGCCGAGTCCAGGCTTGGCGATACGGCGCAAGCGCCTCCATCGTCACGATCCACGGCGAGATGGTGGTCGCGAAGTTCTTCGCAAGAAAGGGCCCGAGCGGTGCCATCTCCCAGAATTGGATGTCGCGCGCCGACCAGTCGTTGAGCAGGCAGATGCCGAAGATGTGTTCTTCCGCGCGTTCGAGCGGAATGGGCTCGCCCGCCGCGTTGCCTTCGCCGATCCACACGCCCAGCTCCAGTTCGTAGTCGAGCCGCGCACAGGCGCGGTACGTGGGCGCCTTTGCGCCCGGCGCCATCGTCTGGCCCATGGGCCGATGAAAGCGCTGGCCGCTGACGCCGATGGTCGATACGCGCCCGTGGTAGGCCGTGGGAATCCAGCGGAAGTTGGGCGTCACATCGCCATCGGGATTCATCAGCCGGCTGATGTTCAGCGCATGGTCGATCGAGGTGTAGAAGTCGGTGTAGTCGCCGATGCGCGCGGGCACCGTGTATTCGACCTCGGCCTGCGGCACCAGGCACTCGCGCACGGCATGCACCGTGGCGGCAGGTGCATCACTTCGCAGCAATGCGAACACCGCGTGCCGCAACGCACGCCATGCGGTACCGCCAAGCGCGAAGAAATCGTTCAGCGCCGGCAGCGCGGCGGCGCGGGCCGCATCGAGCGCGAGACCATCGAGCAATTGGCGTGCGGAGAGCGCCGCCATGTCGAGCACCTGGTCGCCAATGGCGATGCCGCCGCGAAACGGCTCGGGGCTGCCTGTACGGCGAAACACCGCATACGGCAGGTTCTGGATCGGGAAATCGGTTCCTTCGATATTCGCTGTGTCGACCCAGCTCTTTGCGCCGGCATCGTGCGTGTGGTTGAGCGCAATCATCTGTCCATGCCTCCCTCTTTCAGACCGACGCCATCAGCGCGTCGTCGAAGATCGCCACCGCGCGCGTCCACCCTGCCGACGCACCGCGGATCTTGTGCGGAAAGCAGCTGATGAAGAATCCTGTCGGCGGCAGCACTTCGAGGTTGTGCAGCTTCTCGATGTGGCAGTAGCCGATGTCGCGACCGGCCTTGTGGCCTTCCCAGATCAGCGAAGCGTCCTGCGTCTCGCCATACTTCTTGGCGGTATGCACGAAGGGCGCATCCCAGCTCCATGCATCGGTGCCCGTGAGGCGCACGCCGCGCTCCAGCAGGTACATGGTCGCTTCATAGCCCATGCCCGCGCCGGCCGATACGTAGTCGGGGTGGCCGTAGCGCGAGCCCGCGCGCGTGTTCACCACCACGATTTCCAACGGGCTCAGCGTGTGGCCGATGCGCTTGAGTTCTGCCTCCACGTCATCGGCGGTCACCACGTAGCCATCGGCGAAATGCCGGAAGTCGAGCTTCACGCCGGGCTGGAAGCACCATTCGAGCGGCACCTCGTGAATGGCGATGGCGGGCTTCTTCTCGCCCAGCGCCTTGTCCATGGTCGAGTGGAAGTGATAGGGCGCATCGAGGTGCGTGCCGTTGTGCGTGGAAAGCTGCACCAGCTCCACGGCCCAGCCTTCGCCATCGGGCAGGTCTTCTTTCTTCAAGCCCGGGAAGAACGGCTCGATCTGCTCGTAGGTCTGCTCGTGCGTGAAGTACTGGATCTTCGGCGCGAAGGCCGGTGGGTCGGACAGCACATCGTTTTCGAGAAAGATCGAGAGGTCGACAAATTTGCGTGGCATGGGGGCTCCTTGTGCAATGTTGGTATTGATTGGGCGTGAAGAGTTCAGGGCTGCTGCCAGCGCAGCAGGCGCTTCTCGGCAAAGGCCAGCAGCGCGTTGCTCACGAAGCCGATGAGCCCGAGCAGCACGATCCCGGCGAACAGGTCGCTGGCGCGAAACGCGCGCGCCGCAAGAAGAATGGCCTGACCCAGTCCGCTTTGCGAGGCAATCATTTCGCCCACCACTGCAACGATCAGCGCAATGGTCAGCGCGAGCCGCATGCCGGCCAGGATGTCGGGCATCGCGTTGGGCAGGCCCATCTTCCAGACGAAAGCCGCACGCGACATCTGCAGGCATCGCGCCACCTCCGACAGCCGCGGCTCCACCGCCGCAAAGCCGTGCACCGTGGCCAGCAGCACCGGCCACATTGCGCCGAACGCCACCACGAACAGCACCATGCCGGGGTTCAGCCCGAAGATCGAAATGGCCAGCGGCAGCAGCGCCGAAGCGGGCAGGGGGCGGATGAATTCGAGCGTCGGCTGCACCCACGCGCGCACCGCGGGCGACACGCTGATGGCCGCGCCCAGCAGCACGCCGAAGAGCGAGGCCAAAAGCCAGCCCTGCACCATGCGGCCGACCGTGGCCTGCGTGAAGGCGAGCAGCTCGCCGTTGCCCGAACCGCCTGAGAGATTGAGCCCTTCGAGCAGGCTTGCGAAAGTGGCTTGCGGCGTCGGCAGGAACACGCGGCTTACCCAGCCTGCATTGCTTGCCGTCCACCACAGCGCAATGAATGCGCACAGCACGGCGAACGAACCGAGCCAGTTCATCACACCAACGCGGCTGCGGGCGTTCATGGCTGCACCCCCATGCGCCGCGCGACCACGCGCTGCAGCAGCAGCATGCCCGCGTTGACCGCAAAGCCAACCACGCCGATCCAGCCCAGCCATGCGAGCATCAGCGCGGGGTCGAAGCTCTGCTGCGCGATCATCATCGCGTAGCCCATGCCGTTGGGGTTGGCCGCGATTTCCACCGTGACTGCCACCACCAGCGCCACCGCCACGCCGAGCCGCAGCGCAACGAACAGGCGCGGCACGATGGCCGGCAGCACGATCTTGAAAGCCCGCTCTCGCGCCGAGAGGCCCAGTACGCGGCTCACCTCGAGAAGCCGAGGCTCGATCTGCTGCACCGCAGACTGCACCAGCACCAGCAGCGGCCAGAAGGTGGCGAAGGCGACGATGGCCAACTCCATGCGCACGCCGAATCCGAAGGTCAGCATCGCGAGCGGAATCAGCGCCACGGAAGGCACGGGCCGCAGCACCTCGATCGACATTGAGCCCAGCTGCGCCGCGCGGCGCGAGAGCCCGAGCACCAGCCCGAGTGCGATGCCGAGCACCGCGCCCAGCAGCAGGCCGAGCGCGGCTGTGCCCAGCGTGAAGCCGGTGGCCTGCCAGAGCGAGCCGTCGAGCACGGCACCGACAAAAGCCTTGGCGGCCGCACTCGGCGGTGCGAGCGCATCGCTGCCCAATGCGGACGCGCGGCGCGCGTACCACTCGAACAGGGCCAGCAGAGCCAGCGGCAATGCAAAGGGACGGACCATGCCAGGAACACCGCGGAACCGGCTTTGCCGGGCCGCTGGTGTTGCCCCCGGCGAGGGGGTTGGCGAAGCGACACGAAGTGCGCGAAGACTGGGGGTGTGCCTATTCATGACCCTGCTCGATGAAAGCGAACAGCTCACGCCGCAACTGCAGATACTCCGGATGCTCCTTCGTCGTGAGCTGGTCGCGCGGGCGCGGAATCTTCACGTCAATCATCCGCGCGAGGCTCGGCCGGCCCGGCCCCGGATTGGCCTGCAGCGCGATCACGCGGTCGCCGAGGTAGATGGCTTCTTCCAGGTCGTGCGTGACGAACAGCACCGTCAGCCCGTCGTCGCGCACCAGCCGCGCGAGTTCGTCCTGCAGGCTCTGGCGCGTGAGTGCATCGAGCGCGCCGAAGGGTTCGTCCATCATCATCAACTCTGGCTTCTGCGCCAGGCAGCGGGCAATCTGCGCGCGCTGCTGCATGCCGCCCGAAAGCTGCACCGGAAACTTCTGCGCGTGCTTCGAAAGACCCACCTTGCCCAGCACTTCGGCAATGCGCGGCGCGCGCTCGGCAGCGGGCACGCCGGCCGCTTCGAGCGCGAGGCTCACGTTGCCTTCGACCGTGCGCCAGGGCAGCAGCGCGCGGCCGTAATCCTGGAACACGAAGGCCACTTCGCGCGAGGGCTCCGTCATCTTCACGCCGTTGCGCCGCACCTCGCCTGCACTCGCGGTCACGAGCCCGCTGGCGGCGCGCAGCAGCGTGGTCTTGCCGCAGCCGCTCGGGCCGACGATGCAGACGAACTCGCCGCGCGCCACATCGAATGACGTGGGCGACAAGATCTCGCGCCCGCCGAGCCGGATCGCGACACCGTCGAAGCGAAGGAAGTCGTCTGCAGCGTTCACTTGGCGATCAACTTCGCAACGTCGATTGGGGTCTTCAGCATGTCCTGGTCCTTCATGAGGCCCACCCAGTAGCCCAGCTGCTTCTCGTTCACCATCGCGCCGGGCGGCGAGATCTGGATCTTCGCAAGCACCTCGGGCGGCAGCTTGATGTACTTGCCGATGGCCGAGCGCACCTTGGCGTCGTTCTTCGGCTGCTGCATGAAGGCGGCGGCCTCGACCAACGACTCACGGAACGCGCGCGCGGCGGCCGGGTTCTTCACCACCCATTCGCGCTTGGCCGCATGCACGATGGTCTGGTTGTTCTCCGGCAGGAAGGTGGAGTAATACGAGGCCACGTAGCCCGCGCCGCTCTCGGTGATGCGGCTCATGAACGGGTCCGCCGACACGACCGCATCGACCGAGCCGCCGCGCAGCAGGTCGGCATGCTGCGGGAACGAGGCCTCGACGAAGTTGACCTTGCGGTAGTCCACGCCGCTGTCCTTGAGCCAGGCTCGGAAGGTCACGTGCAGGAACGCGCCGAGCCCGGGCACGCCGATCTTCTTGCCCACGCAATCCTGCGGGTTCTTGATGCCCGAGCCCGCGCGCGCCACCAGGCCGAAGCCCGTGATGGTCTTCGACGTGAGCCCACCGCCGGCCACCAGCACCAGGTCGAGCCCGCCGTCCACCGCCTGCAGGAACACCGAAGGCGTGGGCCCGCCGATCTGCAGCGAGTCGGACTGCAGCGCCGCGGGAATGGTGGAGTTGAGCGGAATGAACTTCAGCTCCACGTCGAGGTTGCGCTTCTTGAAGTAGCCCTCTTCGGCCGCCAGGAAGACCGAGGCGAAGTCGGACACGGCCGTGTAGCCGAACACGATTTTCGGATTCGATTGCGCGCGCGAAGGCAGCGCCGCGGCGGCCGATGCGGCGGCCAGCGCCGACAGCAGGGTGCGTCTTTTCATCATGTCTTTTGTCTCCTGGAGGTGGTTTTCTTTGGCGGTGCCTTGGGCCGAGGCAGCGCAGCGCGCAGCCCGCCGACGATGAAGTTCACGAGCATCGGCGCCGCGGCCGGATCGCTGCGCCGGTTCTCGCCGTGCGAGAGCCGTTCGATGCGGCTGTCGGTCAGGTGATGCAGCAGCGCCCCGAGCGAGAACTGGTAGCACCAGGCGGCCTGCCCGCGTGTGGCATGCGGCAGTGCGACGTGCAGCGCGTCGATGTAGGCCTCGGCCAGCGGGTCGAAGTAGCCGCGCAGCACGCGGTCGGCTTCCTCGGTGGCGTGGTAGAGCTCGCGCGCCACCAGGAGCGCGTAGTACTCGCCCTCGGCGCTCGCACGCAGTGCCAGCACCGGCCCGGTGAAGGCCTCGATGATGCGCGGCAGCGTGCGCGCATCGTCGGGGTCGTTGTTCACCGCCTTGAGGCCCGCGAGCCGCTCCTCGATGCTGTGGCTCCAGTGCTCGAAGATCGCGTGAAAGAGCTCATGCTTGGGGCCGTAGTAGTAGCCCACCAGCGCCAGCGGCACGGCGGCTTCCTCGGCAATCTGCCGGATGGTGACCGCGTGGTAGCCGTGCTGCGCAAAGAGTTTCTCCGCTGCCAACAGGATCGCGTGGCGCCGGTCGGGCCGGGCCGCTTCGGCGGTGGCGGCCGCGGCACGGTGGGCGCTTCGTTTGACGGTCGGAGTGCGGGCATTCATGGGGCTGTATTGAACGTCTGTACAAAACTATTGAACACACGTACAAACCCTGAGGTCAACCCCGATTGAGCAGCGCGTGGCGCGGCATTACGCTTTACGCATGTCAGCCCCCAACATCCCCCAGATTCGCATCTACCAGGACTGGCTGCGCGAGAAGCGCGGCCTGTCGTTCGACACCTACGACGCGCTGTGGCGCTGGTCCGTGACCGACCTCGACGCCTTCTGGCAGAGCATCTGGGACTACGTCGGCATGCGCTCGCCCACGCCGCACACGGCGGTGCTGGCCGATGCGCGCATGCCCGGCGCCAAGTGGTTCCCCGGTGCGCAGGTCAACTACGCGCGCGAGGTGCTGCGCCACGCCGATGCGGCCCATGCGGCCGGCATGCCCGCCATCGTGAGCGACAACGAGCTCGGCGAAGTGCGCGAGCTGTCCTGGCCCGAGCTGCGCCGCCAGGTGGCCTCGGTTGCGCTCACGCTGCGTTCCCTGGGTGTGCAGCGCGGCGACCGCGTGGCGGCCTACATGCCCAACGTGCCCGAAACCATGGTGGCGTTTCTCGCGTGCACGAGCATTGGCGCGGTGTGGAGCGTGTGCGCCCCCGACATGGGCACGGCCGCCGTGGTCGACCGCTTCCGCCAGATCGAACCCACGCTGCTGATTGCCGCCGACGGTGTGTATTACGGTGCCAAGCCTGTCGACCGCAGTGCCGTGGTGCAGGAGCTGCGCGGCGCGCTGCCCAGCGTGCAGAAGCTGCTGCTGCTCCGCACGCCGCATGCCGCGCAGCAGCTTGCCGCCGATGCCGACTGGGATGACGCCATTGCGCGGGACGACGCCGAGGTGGCCGCCTTCGAACCCGAATGGCTGCCCTTCGACCATCCGATCTGGATCGTCTATTCGAGCGGCACCACCGGCCTGCCCAAGCCCATCGTGCACGGGCAGGGCGGCATCATCATGACGATGTATGCCTGCGGCATGCACAACGACGTCGGCGCGAGCTACGGCGCCAACAACTTCGGCGAACGCTTTCACTGGTACAGCTCGACCGGCTGGGTCATGTGGAACTGCCAGCTCTCGGGCCTGGCCTTCGGCAGCACCATCGTCATCTACGACGGCCATCCGGCCGGCAGCAAGGAGAAGCCCGACTGGGCCGTGCTGTGGCGCTTCGTCGCCAAGCACCGCATCACCTTCTTCGGCGCCGGCGCGGCCTACTTCACCAACTGCATGAAAGCCGGCGTGGTGGCGTCCGAATGCGGCGACCTGTCGCGCGTGCGCGCGCTCGGCAGCACCGGCTCGCCGCTGTCCGAAGACGTGCAGCGCTGGGGCACGGCGCAGTTGCAGGCTGCCGGCGCCAGCGACGTGTGGTGGTGCAACATCTCGGGAGGCACTGACTTCTGCGGTGCCTTCGTCGGCGGCAACCGCGAGCTGCCCGAGGTGCCCGGCCAGATGCAATGCCGTCAGCTCGGCCACTCCGTCGAGGCATGGAACGAAAACGGCCAGCCCGTCATCGGCGAAGTGGGCGAGCTGGTCTGCACGCGGCCCATTCCATCGATGCCGCTGTACTTCTGGGGCGACGAAGGCAATGCGCGCTACCTGTCGAGCTACTTCGACACCTACCCCGGCATCTGGCGCCACGGCGACTGGATCAAGATCGGCGAAGACGGCGGCTGCGTCATCTACGGCCGCAGCGACGCGACCATCAACCGCCAGGGCCTGCGCATGGGCACCAGCGAGATCTACAGCGCCGTGGAGGCCCTGCCCGAAGTGCTCGACTCGATGGTGGTCGATCTCGAATACCTCGGCCGCGAAAGCTACATGCCGCTCTTCGTGGTGCTGCGCCCCGGCGTGGCGCTCGACGATGCCATGCGCGCGAAGATCAATGGCGCCATCAAGACATCGCTCTCGCCACGCTTTCTGCCCAACGACATCTTCCAGGTGGACGAGATTCCGCGCACGCTCACCGGCAAGAAGCAGGAGCTGCCGATCAAGAAGCTGCTGCTGGGCCAGCCGCTCGAGAAGGTGGTCAACCGTGAAGCCATGGCCAACCCTGCTTCGCTCGCCTGGTACGTGGATTTTGCGGCGCGGCGCGGGGCCTCGTAAGCCCCTAGCGCGCGTCGTGGAAGATGATGCCCAGCGTATGCCGCCGCCCCGAGCGCACGCGGCTCACGCCATGGCGCATCGTCACGCGGTAGCTGCCGCGCGTGCCCGCCACCGGCCGCTGGTTGACCGCGAAGATCACCGCTTCGCCCTGCGCGAGCGCCACCACCTCGGCGCGCGACTGCATGCGCGGCCGCTGCTCGGTGAGCACGAATTCGCCGCCGGTGAAATCGTCGCCCGGCCGGCTCAGCAGCACCGTGAGCTGCAGCGGAAACTGCAGGTCGCCATACAGGTCCTGATGCAGGCAGTTGTAGTCGCCCTCGCCGTAGCGCAGCAGCAGCGGCGTGGGGCGCAGCTGCCCCGCCGCATGGCAGCGCGCGAGGTAGGCGGCATGGTCCGGCGGATAGTCGGCCGGCTGGCCCATCGCGGCGGCCCACGCATTGGCAAGCGGCGCCAGGCGCTCGTACAGCGCGCTGCGCCATGAGGCCACGACCGGCGGCAGCGGGTTGGCGAAGTACTGGTACTCCCCTTGCCCGAAGCCGTGCCGCTGCATCACCACGCGGCTGCGGAAACGGTCCGGTTCGTCATAGAGAGCAGCCAGCGCGCTGCATTCCTCCGGGCTGAAGATCACACCCGTGGTTGCACAGCCGCGCGTCGCAAGGTCGGTATCAATGCGGGGCCAGTCGAGAGCGGCGACGGATTTTTCGGGAGAGAGGGTCGGCATGCCGGCAGTGTGCGTCCGGCGCGGTTCAGGCGCTCGCTGTTTCCGGACGTGGGTGCAGCCCTACTGCCCTAGAGCCCTAGAGCCCTACAGCCACTTGCCGCTGCCCGTCGGCATCTGGATGGTCGTTGCCGGGTCGCCGCTGTTCACCAGCGAGTCGATGCCGATACTCAATAGCGAGATGAAGATGCTCGCGAAGAACGCGGTCCAGAAGCCCGAGAGCTTGAACCCGCGCACCATCGCGGCCACCAGCATGATCATCAGCGCATTGATCACCAGCAGGAAGAGGCCGAGCGTCAGAAGTGTCAGCGGCAGCGTGAGCACGATCAGTAGCGGCTTGACGATGGCATTGGCAAGGCCCAGCAACAGGGCCGAGATCACAAGCGCGGAAGTGCTCTCGAACTTGATGCCGCGAAAGATCAGGCTGGCCACCCACAGCGACAGCGCGGTGATGGCCCAGTGCACGAGAAAGGGAGCGAGGTTGTTCAGCATGGTGTGTGTGAGGGGCGGAAGACGGTCCGCGGGGCGATGCGGACCATCATATCGGCAGCCTCTTACGGCGAGCCGCGCCGGGCCTCGCCCAGCAGCCAGTCGCTGAAGAACTTCAGCAGCGGACGCTGGTCGGCGCGCTCGGGCGTCACGAGGTAGTAGTTGCGCTCGCCCGACAGCGGCCGCGCGCAGGCCACCACCAGCTCGCCGCGCGCGAGTTCGTCGGCCACCAGCATGGTGGGCATCAGCGCCACGCCGAGCCCGTGCGACGCGGCCGCGGCCAATATGGAAAACAGCTCGTAGCGCGGCCCGCCGCGCGCATTGGGCGCATCGATCTGCTGCGCATCGAACCACTGGCGCCAGCCGTCGGGCCGCGTGCTCTGCTGCAAGAGCGGCATCTGCGCGATGGCCGCGGGCGACACGGCGTTGCCCTTGCGCCCGGATGACGGCAGCAGCGAAGGACTGCACACCGGCACCACGTCTTCATGCATCAGCAGAAGCGCCCGCGTGCCGGCCCAGTTCTCGACCTGCGCGGGCGTGCCGGCGTACAGCGCGGCGTCGAATTCCGCATCGGCAAAGAGAAAAGGGCGCGTGCGTGTCTCGATGTGCACCACCACGTCGGGCTGCAGCGCCGCAAAGCCCTTCAGGCGCGGCATCAGCCAGCGGGTGGCAAAGGTGGGCACGGCCGCCAGCGAGAGCGAACCGCCTTCGCCCTGGTGCGCCATGGCATCGAGCGTGTCGCGCTCCATCGCTTCGAGCCGCTTGGTGATCTGCCGCGCATAGGCAGCGCCGCTGGCCGTGAGCGCCACGCCATGGCGGGTGCGACGGAACAGCGCCACGCCCAGGAAGGCTTCGAGCGTACCGATCTGGCGCGACACGGCGCTTTGCGTGAGCGCGAGTTCTTGCGCGGCGCGGGTGTAGCTCTCATGCCGCGCGGCCGCGTCGAAGCACACGAGGGTCTGCAGGGGCGGGATCTTGCGGCGCATGTATGCCGGTAGTGTATGACTGGAGTGGTGCTGCCACCAATGGAAACGTCTTTACGAGCCCATGCGAGATGTGCGTTCAGTGCATATCTGGGTGAGGATTCATCGTTTGCGCCCGGCCCGTTGCATGGCTAGGATCGACCCCATTCCCCCTCTTTTTCGTTTTTCCCCAATACCGGAGACAGCCACATGGCCGCCAAAGCGCAATTCCACTGGGACGACCCCCTTCTTCTCGACCAGCAACTGACCGACGAAGAACGCATGATCCGCGACGCGGCCAATGCCTACTGCCAGGAGCGCCTCGCGCCCCGCGTCATCGAAGCCTTCCGCACGGGCGAAACCGACCCGGCCATCTTTCGCGAAATGGGCGCGCTCGGCCTGCTGGGCCCGACCATTCCCGAACAGTACGGCGGCCCCGGCCTCAATTACGTGGCCTACGGTCTGATCGCCCGCGAAGTCGAGCGCGTGGATTCGGGCTACCGCTCGATGGCCAGCGTGCAGAGCTCGCTCGTGATGGTGCCGATCTTCGAATTCGGCACCGAGGCGCAAAAGCAGAAGTACCTGCCCAAGCTCGCCACCGGCGAATGGATCGGCTGTTTCGGCCTGACCGAACCCGACCACGGCTCCGACCCCGGCAGCATGGTCACGCGTGCCAAGAAGGTGCCGGGCGGCTATTCGCTCAGCGGCGCCAAGATGTGGATCAGCAACTCGCCCATCGCCGACGTGTTCGTGGTGTGGGCCAAGGAAGTCAGCGAAAGCGGCACCGTGGGTCCGATCCGCGGCTTCGTGCTCGAGAAGGGCATGAAGGGTCTCTCGGCCCCCGCCATTCACGGCAAGGTCGGCCTGCGCGCCAGCATCACCGGCGAGATCGTGATGGACGGCGTGTTCTGCCCCGAGGAAAACGCGTTCCCTGAAGTGCAAGGCCTGAAGGGCCCGTTCACCTGCCTCAACAGCGCGCGCTACGGCATCTCGTGGGGCGCAATCGGCGCCGCCGAAGACTGCTGGCACCGCGCCCGCCAGTACACGCTGGACCGCAAGCAGTTCGGCCGCCCGCTCGCCGCCAACCAGCTCATCCAGAAGAAGCTGGCCGACATGCAGACCGAAATCACGCTGGGCCTGCAAGGCAGCCTGCGCCTGGGCCGCATGAAGGACGAGGGCACGGCCTCGGTCGAGATCACCTCGATCATGAAGCGCAACAACTGCGGCAAGGCCCTCGATATCGCCCGCCTGGCGCGCGACATGATGGGCGGAAACGGCATCAGCGACGAGTTCGGCGTGGCCCGCCACCTCGTGAACCTGGAAGTGGTCAACACGTACGAAGGCACGCACGACATCCATGCTTTGATCCTCGGCCGCGCCATCACCGGCATCGCCGCCTTCGCCAACTGATCCGAGAGCGCATGACAGCCAAGCCCGCAGCACTCGACGGCATCAAGGTCCTCGATCTGTCCCGCGTGCTCGCGGGCCCGTGGTGCACTCAGATCCTCGCGGACCTGGGCGCCGACGTCATCAAGATCGAGCGCCCCGGCGTGGGCGACGACACGCGCACCTGGGGCCCGCCGTTCATCAAGGACGCGAACGGCAACGACACCGACCAGGCGAGCTACTTCACCGCGTGCAACCGCAACAAGCGCTCGGTCACGGTCGACATGGCCACGGCCGATGGGCAAGCGCTGCTCAAGCAGATGGCGGCGCAGGCCGACATCGTGGTGGAGAACTTCAAGACCGGCGGCCTCAAGCAATACGGCCTCGATCAGCAAAGCCTGCGCGCGGCCAACCCGCGGCTCATCTACTGCAGCGTGACCGGCTTCGGCCACGACGGCCCCTACGCCGAGCGCGCGGGCTACGACCTGATGATCCAGGCCATGACCGGCATGATGAGCATCACCGGCCGTCCCGACGACGTGCCCGGCGGCGGCCCGCTGCGCGTGGGCGTGGCGCTCACCGACCTGTTCACCGGCGTCTATGCGAGCACCGCCATCCTCGCGGCGCTGCAGGTGCGCGACCGCACCGGCGAAGGCCAGCACATCGACATGGCGCTGCTCGACGTGGGCATGGCCATCCTCGCGAACCAGGCCAGCGCATTTCTCAACACCGGCAAGGCGCCCGAGCGCCAGGGCAACACGCACCCGAGCCTGGCGCCTTATCAAGATTTTCCGACGCTGGACGGCTCGATGCTGCTGGCCATCGGCAACAACGGCCAGTTCGCACGCTTCTGCGAAGCGGCCGGCCACGCGGAGTGGGCGGCCGACGCGCGCTTTGCCAGCAACACGCTGCGCGTGAAGCACCGCGGCGTTCTCATTCCGATGATGGAAGAGCTCACGCGCACGCGCACCACCGTCGACTGGGTCACGCTGCTCGAGGACAAGGCCGTGCCCTGCGGGCCGATCAACGACATCGCGCAGGCCTTCGACGACGCGCAGGTCAAGTCGCGCGGCCTGGCGGTCACGCTGCCGCGTGATGCGGGCGACGGCATCGAAAGCATCACCGGCGTGGCGAGCCCGCTGCGCCTCACGGCCACGCCGCCCGTGCTGCGCCACGCGCCGCCGGCGCTCGGGCAGCACACGCGCGAGGTGCTGGCCGAGTTCGGCATCGATGCCGCGCGCTTCGATGCGCTGCGCTCGGCGGGCGTGGTCTGAGAAAGGAACGCAGGCCATGACGGAGCCGATGCACAGCCCACCCTTCTCGGTGCTGCGCATCGACCACATCGTGCTGCGCGTGAAGGACGTGGAGCGCGCCATCGCCTTCTATCGCGACGTGCTGGGCTGCGAAATTGAAAAGCGCCGCGACGACCTGGGGCTTGTCCATTTGCGTGCCGGCTCGAGTCTCATCGATCTCGTCACGCACGAAGGCCCGCTCGGCCGCCAGGGCGGCGCGCTTGCCGGCAAGGAAGGGCGCAACGTCGATCACTTCTGCCTGCGCATCCAGCCTTTCGATGAAGCAGCAATTCGCGCCTTGATGGCACAGCATGGCGTGCCGGTGCACGGCGAGGTGCAGAATAATTTTGGCGCCGAGGGCAATGGGCCTTCGATCTACATCGCCGATCCCGACGGCAATGGCGTGGAGCTGAAAGGCCCGACCGGCAGCAGCGTCTAGCTGGTCTAGCCGGCGCGCCCCAGGATCGCCACGCCGAACACCACCACGCCGAGCGCGAGGTTCAGGCTCACCAGCTTACGGATCATGTCGAGCCGCCCTGCTGCAACGGGCCACGCGCTTTCATCCACCGCGCGCCGCAGGGCCTTGAACACCGAGGCGCGGATGTACACATAAATTCCGGCCATCACGATGGCGATGCTCATCATGGCCTCCACGCGCCAGTGCACCGTGCGAAAACCGCCCGCGAGCAGGATCATCGCCACGCCCGTCACGAACAGCAGCGTGACGGCCGCATCCACGCCGATGAAGAAGCGCCGCAGCGCCGCCGCCATGGTTCGCAGGCGCAGCGGCGGCTCCAGCGTGGACACGGCGGCGGGGCGCACCGCGAAGTGCAGGGTGGCCATGCCGCCGACCCAGAAGGCGGCGGCGAGAAGATGGACGAAGAGAAGGATGACGTGAGGCATGGGGACCGATCAGAACACCGAAAGGTGCAGGCGCGCAATGTCTGCGGCGTTGCGTTAAAAACGGATGCTTTGCACGCAAGAAAGACGAGGCTTTCATGACCCGTACCACCGCGCAGAAGCGCGCCGAGTTCCGCGCGCTTCACGCGCAAGGCTGTTTCGCCGTCCCCAATCCCTGGGACACGGGCAGCGCACGCTACCTTCAGGGCCTGGGCTTCAAGGCGCTGGCCACCACGAGCTCGGGCCATGCGTGGTCGCAGGGCCTGTCCGACGGCGCCCAGTCGCGCGACGTCGTGCTGGCGCACCTGCGCGACATCGTCGCCGCGACCGACCTGCCCGTGAACGCGGACTTCGAAAATGGCTTCGGGGCTGGGCCGCAAGAAGTGGCCGAGAGCGTGCGGCTCGCCATCGACACCGGCGTGGCCGGCCTGTCGATCGAGGACTCGACCGGCAATCCGGCGGATCCGCTCTTCGAGATCGATGTCGCGGTCGAACGTTTGTGCGCGGCGCGCGGTGCCATCGATGCGGCCGGCGGCGACACGCTGCTGGTGGGCCGAGCAGAAAATTTCTTCGTCGGCCGGTCCAACCTCGACGACGCCATCGCGCGCCTCAAGGCCTATGCCGAGGCCGGTGCCGACTGCCTCTACGCACCGGGCATCCGCACGCGCGAGCAGATCGCGGCAGTGGTCGCCGCGGTGGCGCCCAAGCCCGTCAACCTGCTGATCGGCTGGGCCAGCGAGCTCACCATGCAGGACATTGCAGAACTCGGCGTGCGGCGGGTCAGCGTGGGAGGCGCGCTCGCACGCGCGGCCTGGGGCGGCTTCGACCGCGCCGCGCGCGCACTCGCCGAGCAGGGACGTTTCGACGGTTTTGCGGGTGCTGCGGTGGGTGCGGACCTCGACGGATTCTTCAGGCCGTTCTCCGCGTCCGCTGCGTCGTCCAAGTAACGCGTTGGCTGGTGCCATGGACGCGCTCCTCGCGGAAATCCGCAACTGCCGAGCCTGCGCCGCGCACCTGCCGCTCGGTCCGCGGCCGGTGGTGCAGGCCAGCGCCAGCGCGCGTCTGCTCATCGTCGGCCAGGCGCCCAGCATGACCGTGCACGCCACCGGCCTGCCATGGAACGACAAGAGCGGCGAGCAATTGCGCCGCTGGCTCGGCATCGAGCGCGAGGTGTTCTACGACGCCACGCAGGTCGCGATCATGCCGATGGGCTATTGCTATCCGGGCCGCGGCAGCAGCGGCGACCTGCCGCCGCGCAGGGAATGCGCCGAGCTGTGGCACGGGCGCCTGCTAGCGCAGATGAAGAACATCGAGTTGACGCTCTTGATCGGCCAATATGCGCAGCGCCATTTCCTGGGCACTGCGCGCAAGAGCAACGTGACCGAGACCGTCGAGGCCTTTGCAGAGTACGCGCCGCGCTTCGTGCCGCTGCCGCATCCGTCGCCGCGCAACACCGGCTGGTTCAAGCACCATCCGTGGTTCGAAAGCGATGTGCTGCCGGTGCTGCGCGAGCGCGTGCGGCGGGCGCTCGCTCAACCCTATGGCGCCACGGCGACCGAGGCGCCCGCTGCATCGAAGGGCCGCGCGGCATAGACCACGCGACCACCCACCACCGTCATCAGCGACACCGTCTTGCCGATGCGCTCCGCCGGCACGGTGAAGAAGTCCTGGTCGAGGATCGCGAAGTCCGCGAGCTTGCCCACTTCGAGCGTGCCGCGTTTCGCCTCGTCGAAGCTGAACCATGCGCTGCCCGCCGTGTAGAGCCGCAGCGCCTGTTCGCGCGTCGGTGTTTCGTCGGCGCCGCGCATGGCCTTGCCGCTCACGGTCTTGCCATCGAGCATCCATTGCAGCGCGACAAAGGGGTTGTACGACGCCACACGGTGCGCATCGGTGCCGGCGCCCACGTTCACGCCCGCGCGCAATGCGCTGCCGATCGGCGGCATGCGGCGCGCCGCCTCGCCGCGCACGGTGAGCGCGCGATCGCCCTGGAAGTACATCGCGTCCTGCATCGTCCAGCCGATGCCCAGCGCTTTCATGCGCGCCAGGGTTTCCGGCGAGGCGTCGTCGAGATGGGCGATCGACCAGCGCAGCTCCTTGATCGGAACCTCGGCATTGAGCTTTTCGTACAGCCCGAGCAGATGGTCGATCGATCCGTTCTCCTGCCAGTGGATGGTGACGGCCAGCTTGCGCGTCGCCGCCCACTTGACCAGTTCGTAAAACTCTTCCTTCGCCGCCGCGTCGGGAAAATTGTTGTTGTACATCGCGAGCGTCACGCGTTCGCCAAGGCCGTTGAATTTCAGCATGTCGTCGCCAAAACCCATCGGCAGCATCTGCGTCAGCTCGCGAAACTCCTGCAGCTCGGCGCCGGGCTTCTGCGCGAACACGCTGTAGGCCACCCGCAGCGTCAGCGCCTTTTCGCGCCACAGCTCGAACAGCGCCGCGTACTGCGAAGGCGCGATGCTGAAGCCGCCCGGGTCCACCAGGCCGGTGATGCCGAGGCGGTTCAGCTCGCTGAAGAAGGCGCGCGTGCCGGCCGCGTTGTCGGCGTAGGTCGGCTTGGGCAGTTTGTCGAACAGGGCCGAGATGCCGACGATATCGCCCGTCATCCAGCCCGGTGCGCCGTCGGCCGCGGGCTTCATGCCGGCCGGCAGCGTGCCCGCGGGAACCCCGAGCGCTTCGAGCGCCTTCGGCGTCATCACCACCGCTTCATAGAAGAGCTGCACATACACCGGGTGCTCCGGCGCGGCCTCTTGCAGTTCGGCCATGGTGGGACGGCGGCGCTCGGCAAACTGCTGCTCGGTCCAGCCGCCCGCGACGATGAGCCAGCCGCCGGGCCGCGCACGCGAGGCCGCGGTGCGGATGCGCGCCATGGCTTCGGCGATGGTGCCGGCGCCAATCCAGTTGACCTCGGTCGAGTAGCTCAGCGCCGCGCGCACCGCATGCATGTGCGAGTCGATGAGGCCGGGGATCACCGTGCGGCCGCCGGCATCGACGGTGCGAGTGTTGGGTCCCGAGAACGCGCGCATCTCGCCGGCTCCGCCGACGGCCACGATGCGGCCTTCGCGCACGGCCAGTGCCTGCGCGGTGGTCGAGGCGGCGTCGAGCGTCGCGATCTTCGCGTTGCTGACGATGAGATCGGCCGGCTGTGCCTGCGTGCCGATCGGCAGCAGCAATGCGGTGGCCGCAGCCATCGCCAAAAAGGTGCGCAGCATGCTCAATCCACCTTGATGCTGGCTGCCTTGACCACCTGCTGCGCCTTGGCTGTTTCGTCGGCGATGAACTTGTTGAACTGCGCCGAGGGCATGGTGAAGGGCTCCGCGCCGAGCTTGTCGAGTCGCTCCTTGAGTTCGGGCGAGGCCATGATCTTCGCGACCTCGGCCTGCAGGCGGTCCACCACCGGTTGCGGCGTCTTCCCGGGGGCGAAGAGCCCGACCCAGAACAAATACTCGGAGCCCGGCACGCCGGCTTCCACAGTGGTGGGCGCATCCGGTAGTGCCGGCGAGCGCTTGGCCGTGCCAACCGCCAGCGCCTGCAGCTTGCCGCTCTTGATGAGCGGCAGGGCCGACACCATCGGCGCGAAGAACCAGTCGACGCGGCCGGCCATCACCTCGGTCATGGCTTCGGGCGTGCCGCGGAAGGGCACGTGCTGCGCGTCGACCCCGGCCGCGAGGCGGAACACTTCGGCGTTCATGTGCGTGGCCGAGCCGTTGCCCGCGGAGCCGTAGTTGAAGCTGCCCGGCTTGGCCTTCGCCTTGGCGACAAGGTCTTGCACGTTCGCGAAGTGCGAAGGCGCGGTGACCAGCACGTTGGGCAGGCTCGCCATCGGCGTGATGCCCGTGAAGTCCTTGATGGTGTCGTACGACAAACCCTTGTAGATCCACGGGTTGACGAGGTGCCCCGCCGAATGCACCAGCAGCGTGTAGCCATCGGCCGGCGCCTTGGCTGCAATGGCCGCGCCGAGCGTGCCGCCCGCACCGGGCTTGTTGTCGACCACCACGCTGGTGCCCAGCGCGGGACCGAGCTTCTCGGCCACCAGCCGCGCGACGATGTCGGTGCCGCTGCCTGCGGTGAAGGGCACGACCAGCTTGATGGGTTGTGTGCCCGGCCATGCGCCCTGCGCGTGGGCGCCGCCGAGTGTGCAGGCCGCGAGTGCCGCGGCCATCGCGAGCGCCTGCCGGCGGCTCGGGTTGAATGTCTTCTTCATGCGTCTTGTCTCCGTTGATTTGTTTGGGTGAGCGATGAATGACGGGGAAAGAGGAGGGCGCTAAGCGGCCGGCGGCGCGTTCGGCATCACCAGCGCCACCAACACCGGCCGGTTCCCGCGGTTTTCCAACTGGCGCTTTTCGCCAGGCGCGAAGCGGCAGCTGTCGTAGGGGCCGAGCACTTCGTCCTGGTGCGCGCCGTCGAGCTCGCCGATCACGTGGAGCTGGCCTTCGAGCACGAGATAAAGTTTTTCCATCGGCGAACCATCCAGGCCCGTGTGGCCGCCGGGCAGGATCTGGCTCATGCCCATCCACATCTGCGTCGAGGGCCCGGCCTCCTTGCCCTGCAGGCGCAGGCAGCGCATGTCGAAATGGTTGGGCGCTTCGTAGTGCGGCGCTTCGCTGAAACGAGTCACATGCATGGCGGTGTTCCTTTCAGTCGTTCAGGGCCGCAGCACGACGCGGTCGGTGCTGCCCGAAAGCACCAGCTGGTAGGCGTCCATGGCTTCGTCGAGAGTGAAGTGCCGTGCCACGGGAAAGGGTTTGAGCGTGCCGCGCTCGAAGCCTTCGCGCATCGCATCGAGCTGTGCGGTGGAGGCGACGCAGTCCATCGCGAGCGAGTCGATGCCCACGAAGGTGTGCATGCCGCGGTAGAACGCGAAGATGTCGAAGGGCACGGCACGTTCGTGCGTGGCAATGAAGATCTGCGTCGCGCCCTTGGCCATCGCCTTGTTGGCGGCCTCGAAGTAGGCGCTGCCCACGGTGTTGTAGACGATGTTCGCGCCGCGCCCGTCGGTGAGTTCACGCACCTGCGCGCCCACGTCGGCATGCTGGCGCGCATCGATCACATCGACAGGCCCGCTCGCAAAGCCTTCGAAGGGTCCGGCGCGGCGCTGTACCGCGATGACGCGCGCACCGGCCTGCGAGGCCAGCTGCACCGCCGCCTGGCCGACCTTGCCGTTGGCGCCGAGCACCAGCACGGTCTGCCCGGCCTGCGGCATGCCGCTGCGCCGGAAGCCTTCATACGCGGTGACGAAGGGCACGCCCACTGCCCCGGCCTCGTCCATCGAGATGCCCTGGGGCTTGGCGCGCAGCGCTGCTTCGGGCAGCACGAGGAAGCGTGCATGCGAACCGTCGCGCGTGATGCCGATGTCGCCGCCCGAGCCGTAGACCTCGCGGCCGATCCATTCGACGGGACCACCCACCACGGTGCCCGCAAAGTCGCGCCCCGGGGTGCGCGGCCACACGGCCTGCGGCATGATGCCCAGGGTGGCTTTCACGTCGCTCGGGTTCACGGCTGCGGCCGCGACTTGCACCACGGCATGGCCGGGGGGGGCGGTGGGTTCTGGCTGCGATGCGGCTTCGAGTTGCAGCGCGTCGAGGTTGACGGCTTTTTCGTTTACGCGCAGTGCGCGGGAGGTGTTTGGGGTGTGCATTGGGGCGAGGCTCATCTCAGTGTTCGACCGCGTGTTGTGTTGCGGCTCGCTTGTGTTCCGGTGTCGTTCGTTCAGGGCGCGTGCAAAGGCCACCGGGTACTCCCCTCCGCGAATGTCCCCCGCCTTCGGCTCCTCCTTTATTTCGCTGCGGGGAGCACCCGGCGCCCTGTGCACACCAAGCGCTGCGGTTGTTCCGCTCGATCAACGACCGCTCTTTGCAACGCTCGCGCTGGCGGGGTGCCTTGCGCAGCGAAATAAAGGAGGAGGCCGCAGGCCGGGGGACATTCGCGGAGCAAGGTACCCCGTCGGCGGGAGCGCGCCCTGAACAGCTCACCTCAAGAACAGAACAAGACGTCATCTCCTAGCTCCCCACACCAGGCAATGCCAGCATCGCGCGCGCCTCGCGCGGGTTGGCAATCTCGCCGCCCAGGCTCAGCAGGATGTCGCGTGCCTTCGCCACGAGTTGTGCGTTGCTTTCGGCAAGCACGCCTTTCTCGAGGTAGATGTTGTCTTCCATGCCCACGCGCACGTGGCCGCCCAGAAGCCACGCCTGCGCGACGATCGGAAACTCCATGCGGCCGATGCCGAAGGCGCTCCAGAAGGCACCGCGCGGCAGCATGTTGCGGGCATATAGCAGTGTCTCGGGCGTGGGCGCAAAGCCGTATTTCACGCCGAGCACGAAGGTCCACATCGCGGGGCCGTCGAGCGTGCCGTCCGCAATCAGGTCGAGCGCGAGGTTGATGTCGCCCGAATCGAAGATCTCCAACTCTGGCTTCACGCCCGCCTCGCGGATTACCTTGGCCATGCGGCGCACATTCTTCGGCGTGTTCATCACCACGTCCGGGCCCGAGTTCATGGTGTTGAGATCGAGCGAGCACACGTCGGGCCTGATGAGCGCGATGTGCTCCACGCGCTTCTCCGGCGGCAGCAGCGTGGTGCCGGGCGCGGCGATCTTCGGATCGTCCTCGCTCGGTATGTAGCGCCCGCCGGGTCCGGTCGTAAGGTTGATGATCAGCTCGCGGTTTTTGCGGCGGATGCGGTCGACCACCTCGCGGTAGAGCTCGACCTCCATCGACGGCTTTCCGGTTTCGGGATGGCGCACGTGGATGTGCACTTGCGCCGCGCCGGCTTCCGCGGCGGCCAGGCATTCGTCGGCGATCTGCACCGGCGTGATCGGCAGGTGCGGCGTCTGCTCGGGCTTCACGAGGTTGCCCGTGACGGCGCAGGTGATGAGGGTCTTGGCGGCGCTCACAGATGGCGCCCTCCGTCGACCACGATGCGCGTGCCGGTGACGAAGCGCATCGTCGTTGCCAGCGCCTCTACCGCGGCGGCCACGTCGTCGGGCTTGCCGATCCGCCCGAGTGGCGTGGTGCTCGCCATCTTGCCGGCAAACTCGGCGCCGCGGCCCGGCACGAAGCCCGACTCGACCGCACCCGGCGATACCGACACCACGCGAACGGCCGGTGCCATCGCCTTGGCCAGCGCATCGCCCACCACGTCGAGGCCCGCCTTGGCCGCGACGTACGCCAGGTTGCTGCCCACACCCGTGAAGCCCGCGATCGACGAGATGTTGGCAACGAGTCCGTCGCCGCTCTGCTTCAGCATCGGCGCGAAGGCGCGGATGGTCGCGAACACGCCGCGGAAGTTGGCGCGCACGATGTCGTCGATGAGCTCGTCGGTCAGCGCGTCGAGGTCCCCGGCCGGCACGGGCTGCGTGTGCCCCGCGCTGTTGACCAGGATGTCGCAGCGGCCATGAGTGGCTTCTACCTCTGCGGCTGCGGCTTGCAGGCTCGGTGTATCGACGATGTCTGCGCGGATCGCACAGTGGCGTTGTCCTTGCGCGGAGGGCAGGGCGGCAGCACGCGCAGCCGCTTCGTCGCCCTTGCGGTGCAGCAGCACGCAGGTGGCGCCGAGCGCGGCGAGCCGCACGGCCGTGGCATAACCGATGGCGCCGAGGCCGCCGGTGATCACGGCAACCTTGCCGTCGAGTCTGGAAACAGGGTCGAAGCTCATGGGATGAAGAGGAGTTGTGGAATCAGGGGATCGGCGGACGAGGGAACTTCATCTCGCCGGGCTCGAGCTGGAAGTCGTACTGCAGCGTGGCGGTCTTGCCATCGGGTGCCAGCGCGAAGCGGCCGATCAGCCGCCGCGTCACGCCGAAGGTCGGATCGCTCTCCAGGTTCTCGTCGTCGTCGGCGAACACCTGGGTGACCAGCACCTTGTGCCCCGGCTTGCTCACCATGAAGTGCAGGTGCGCGGGCCGGTTCGGGTGGCGTTGCTGCGCGCGCAGCAGCACGCCGCACGGCCCATCGGTCGGCACCGGGTAGCCAGCCGGCCGCACGCTGCGGAAATGAAAGCGCCCCTCTGCATCGGTCGTGAAGCGGCCGCGCAGGTTCATGTCTTCCTGCGCCGGATCCTGGTTTTCATAGAGGCCGATGGGCGAGGCCTGCCACACATCGACCGTGGCGCCCGCGACCGGTTCGCCTTGCGCATTGCGCACCGTGCCTGATACGGCAAGCGGAATGCCCGGCGTGCCTGAGCGCGCGATGTTGTCGCCCTGCGCGCAGGCGGGCGAGTTCGCGCGCCAGAAAGGCCCGAGCAGCGCGGCCGGCGATTCGCCGTGCGGGTCCTGGTTGTTCTGCAGCGCCACCACCGTGGACACGCCGAGGATGTCGGCCGCCAGCACCACCTCGTTCTTCTTTTCGCCCGTGGCCTGGCCGATGGCGACGATGAATTCGAGCGCCTGCTCGAACTCTTCCTCGGTCAGCTTCACCTCCTGCACGAAGGCATGCAGGTGGCGGGTGAGGGCGTCCATCACGGTGCGCAGCCGTGGGTCGGGTGTGCCTGCCATGGCTTCGAGCGCGAAGCCCAGCACCGAGTCGGGAGAGGTGGCGATGTTCATGCGTGGTCTTTGCAATCGTTTGCATGATCTTAGTCCAAAATGCGGAAAAGTAAAATGACCCTGTTCGGAAGGCTGGGAATGGCAAGCGGCCGGTTCTCAGTCCTACCTTGCCGACAATCGTTTGCATCAATCAGCCCATGAGCACCAGCCCGCCTTCTTCTCCCGTCACCATCCGCGACGTTGCGCGCGCCGCCGGCGTGCATGTGTCGACCGTCTCGCGCGCGCTCAGCCCGGACAAGCGCTCATTGATCAGCGACGAGGTGCTGCGCGTGGTCGAAGAGGCGGCGCAGCGCCTGGGCTATCGGCCCAACCGCGCGGCCTCGGCCCTGCGCACCGGACGCACCCACACCATCGGCGTGCTGGTGCCCGACATCACGAACGCGGTGTTCCCGCCCATCCTGCAGGGCATCGAGGCCAGTGCGGCGGCGCGCGGCTACTTCGTGTTCGTCACCAACGTGGTCGACCCTGCGCTCGCGCGGCCCGTGCTCGAGCGCATGCTGGCGCAGCGCGTCGATGGCGTGATCCTGGCCACGGCCACGCGCGACGATCCGCTGGTCGACTTCGTCACCAAAGCCGGCATGACCGCGGTGCTGGTCAACCGCGCCGATGAAACCGGTCGGCTCCCCGCCGTGGTGAGCGACGACCGGCTTGCGATGAAGCTCGCGGTCGACCATCTCGTGGGCCTGGGCCACAAGCGCATCGCGCATCTCGCCGGCCCACAGAACATTCCCACTGGCGTGGGCCGTCGTTTGGGCGTGGAGCAGGCGCTGCGCGACCACCGCATGAAGCCGTTCCGCGTGGTCGAGTGCGCAAGCTACAGCCGCGAGGCCGGCGCGATGGCGATGCAGCAGATGCTCGAAGCCGGGGCCGCGCCGCAAGCGGTGGTTTGCTGCAACGACCTGGTGGCGCTTGGCGCCTACGACGCGCTGCGCCAAGCCGGCCTGCGCGTGCCGAAGGACATCTCTATCACCGGCCACAACGATATGCCGCTGGTCGACATGGTCGATCCGCCGCTCACCACCATCCGCCTGCCGCACCGCGAACTGGGTTGGCGTGCGGCCGAGATGCTGTTCGAGGAGATCGACGGTCACGCGATGTCGGCGTCGACCGTGGTGCTGCGCCCCGAACTCGTAGTGCGCAAGTCGACCGGGGCGCCTGCAGCGCGCTGATCAGCTGTTTCGAGGCGAGGCCTTCTTGCGCACCGCCGGCCGCCGCGGCGGCTTCGTTTCGAGCACCAGCTCGGCCGGCAAGGTGTCGTTCCACGATTCGGTGAAATAGGCGCGGTCGCTCGGCACCAGCTGCGGCAATGCCTCGCGCAGCGATCCCAGCGACTGTTCGGCCGCCTTCAGGTCGCCCGCATGCGCCGCATACCAGGCGTGCTCGAACAGAAGGCTGCAATGCTGCAGGCCGGGGTAGCGCCGCCGACCGGCCTGGTGGTCGGCCAGCCGCGCCTGCGCCACTTCGACCCAGCGTACGGGCCAATGCGCGGCATCGAAGGCATCGGCCAGCGGCCCGGCGAGCTTGGAGATTGCCGCCGGGTCCAGCGGTTTCTGCGCGCGGAACTGCACGAGCATAGGTTGCTTCTCGGGCCTGCAATGCCCGCGCGCGATGCGCATCAGGTAGATCGCATTCCAGGCCGAGCGGCCCTGGCCGTCGGTGTGGCCGCAGAGCCATTCGCTGAAGGCGATCCATTGAACGGCGCGGCGCATGGTGTCGGCGTATCCGTCGCGCGCGAGCGCCGGCAGGTCCGAGAGGCCCACGCGGTCGAACAGCCACGCAGCCATGCCCATGTTGGCGGCCACGTGTTGCGCCGCGTCGAAGGAGTGTGATTCGAAGGCCGCGGCCAAGGCTTCGCCGAAACGCTGCAGCGATTCTTCGGCGAGCGCGGCGGCCGCGGGCCTGTCGTCGGCGGCGAGCGCCAATGCGCGCGAGCGACACACCAGGGCCCAGAGGTTGCACCATTCGAAGCGCACGTCGGGGTGGTGTCGCAGCACCAGTCCGCGCGCGGCATCGTCGGCCATGCCGGCAAGGAGCGACTGCGCGAGCGGCAGGTCGCGCGCGGTGTAGGCGCACCAGGCCGAGACGATGCATTCCATCGCGCCCAGGTAGTCGTTGCCCGCAACGTGGTGGGCGAGGCGCTGCTTCTTCAACGCCTGCAGCCGCCGGCGCGCCTGTTCGTTGTCGCCGAGGCGGCGCCACAGCATGGCCTCGTTGAGCGTGACCAGCGCGCGTTGAAAGTCGGTCGCGGCCAATGTGCCGGCGAGGCGGATTGACTCCAATGCGCTGGCCGGTGACCCGGCCGCGCTGCCACCTGCCACCGGCGCCATGAGCCTGCCTTGCCGCGCCGCCTGCTGCGAGGCGACCAGCTGCTTCCAGAAGGCGGCGTCCTGCAGGTGCACCGCATCGGGCGGTGTCGACGAGCCGGGCTCTGCTGAACGCATCTTGCGCGAGCGAAGTCCGAGAAAAGAAGCGACCTCGGCCGCCGTGGCCGCGCGGCCACTAACCAGCATGCGCACGCGCTTCGCCTCGAGCGCCGGCAGCCAGAAGGGGCCCTGGCTGCGCCGCTCGGCGTTGAGAAAGCGCGGTTCGCGCTGCGTGTCCTCACCCCAGCCGACCTCGATGTTCCATGCCTTGAAGTCGCGGAACGCGCGGCTCACGACCATGCGCAGCGTGCTCGCATCGGACACTTCGCCGCGGAGATCGGCCAGCCGCACCAGGCCGCCCTCGGCATCGTGCGCGTGCTTCATGCGTGCGAGCAGCCAGAGCGACTGGAACGCCGCGCGCTGGCCATTCACCGATTGCGGCGAAGTGAGTTCGATCGAAAGGGGGGAAGGGGCAGCAGGCTTTGGCACGCCCCGGATTGAACCTCAAATTCCGGGGCAGCCAAGCGCGGGCGCTTTCTTCAGAACCTGTCGCGGTCCACCGCTCCCTGCACTTGGCTGCGGCCGATGCCCAGGTCGCGCAGCTCGTGATCGCTCATGCCGGCCAGGTGCTGCGTGTCCGCGCGGCCGCGGCGGCGCTCCGCGGCGCGGCGGCGCCAGCTGCGCAGGGCATGCATCAGGCGTTGATGAAAGGGCGAGTGCGTCGGCGCTGTCACGATGGGCTCCTTGTGGGGGAGCGCTCATCTTGCGGCGATGCGTGCTATTGTGGAAGTTGAGATTCCTGACACATTCAATCAGCTTTTCTGATGCGACAACTCAACCTCGACCAGCTGCGCACGCTCATCGCCATTGCCGATCTGGGCACCTTCTCGGCCGCAGCCAAGGCGCTGCATCTGGCGCAGCCGACCGTGAGCCTGCACATCAGCGAACTCGAATCGCGCCTGGGCGCGCCGCTGGTGGTACGCGGCAACCGCCGCGTCACGCCCACGGCGGCCGGCGCGGCGCTGGTCGAGCGTGGGCGCAAGCTGCTGCGCGACACCGACGATGCCGTCGAGGCGGTCAAGCGCCAGGCCGAAGGCCGCACCGGCCGCGTGCGGCTCGGCACTTCGACCGGCGTGGTGGTCGACCTATTGCCGCAAGTGCTCGAAGCCCTGGGGGCTCGTCACGCGGGCATCGACGTGGAGGTGAGCATCCTCGGCTCGTACGAGGCAATGGCGCGGCTGGCCGCCGGCACGCTCGACATCGGCCTGGTGGCCATCCCGCAGCCGCCGCAGCGCGACATCGCCGTCACGCCGTGGTGCGACCAGGCCATGATGGCGTTCGTACCGCAGCGCTGGAAGGCGCCCAAGCGCGTCACGCCGGCATGGCTCGCGTCGCAGCCGCTGATCTTCAACGATGCCACCACGCACATGTATCGGCTCTCGATGGAGTGGTTCGCGGCGGCCGGCTTCGCACCGCGTGCGCGCATCGAACTCAACTACGACGCGGCCATCCGCAGCTTGGTGGCGGCCGGCTACGGCGCGGCTCTGCTGCCGCTGCAGGAGACCACCGACGCGGCGCTGAACGAGCGCATGCAGATCCTGCCGATCACGCCCAGGCTCACGCGCCGCCTGGGCATCGCGCACCGCCAGCGGGCGCTGCTCGATGGCGCGACGCAAAGCGTGCTGCAGGTGCTGACGGCTTTCCGGCAGCTCTGATTCAGCCGGGGTTGGATTCGTGTCGCCGGAACCGATTGTTCTCAGCCCGTTGCGGGCGGCCCATACGTCACTTCGCTGATTGCGGGGCGCGATCAGCGGGGCCGTGCGTAATCGGATTCGATCCAGTCCGCGGCGCTGGCGGCGGTGAGCCGGAAGGCGGGTGAGACGTTGACGCTGGCAAGCTCGGTGTCATCCGCATCGTCATGCGCGGTGAGCGTGGCCGAGGGGCTGTCCTCGTCGGGCACGATGGCGAGCGACACGCGCACGCGCTGGTCGCCCTGGGCGGTAACGGTCACGCTCTTGTTGAGCGTGGCGTGCAGCTGCTGCTCGTGGCGGCGAATCACTTCGGCGGCGGTCTTCACCAGCGTGGAAAACGCGGGACCATCGAGCGGCTTCGGGTTCTTCTTGTCGCGGCCCATGGTCCAGGGGCCGACCAGCGCCGGCTCGGGGTCGCCGTGGCGGGTCATCTCGACGGCCCAGCCGTCGTCTTCCTCGTTCTTGATCACGCGGGCGGTCCATTGGCCGTCGCGCCAGAGGCGGGGTTCCTGCAGGGGAAGGGTGTCGGAGTCGGTGGAGTCTGTGGCTTCGGTCATTCGGATGCTTGTGTTCGTGCGCGGGCCATTTTCGCCTGCGCCTGCAAGGCAGGCTGCTCAGAAGACCGACAGCCCCGTGCGCGCGACGAACAATTCCAGCGCCTTCATGCCGAGCAGCGAGTTGCCCGTTGCGTCGAGCGCAGGCGACCAGACGCAGAGCGTGAGACGGTCGGGCACCACGGCCACGATGCCGCCGCCCACGCCGCTCTTGCAGGGCAGGCCGATCGAAAACGCCACGTCGCCCGCAGCATCGTAGGTTCCGCAGGTGAGCATCAGCGCATTGATGCGGCGCGTCTGCCGCTCGCCGGTCACCTCGGCCTGGCCGTCGATCGGATGCGCACCGTCGCGGCACAGGAAGGCCGCCGCGCGCGCGAGCTGGCGGCAGCTCATGCGCAGCGCGCACTGGTGAAAGTAGGTGTCGAGCACCACGGCCACGTCGTTGTCGATCTTGCCGAAGCTCTTCATGAAGTTGGCGAGCGCGATGTTGCGGAAGCCGGTCGCGGCTTCGGAGCGTGCCACCTCGTCGTCGAACGAAATCGGCTCACCGCACAGGCTGCCCATCAGCGCAAGAATGTCGGCCTTGGCGCTGCCCCCGGCCTGCAGTGCCTGGCTCACGAGGCGGTCGGCCACCGCGATGGCGCCCGCATTGATGAACGGATTGCGCGGCTTGCCGTGTTCGTTCTCCAGCTGCACCAGCGAGTTGAAGGGATTGCCCGAGGGCTCGCGGCCGATGCGCTCCCACAGTGCCTCGCCCACGCGCTGCATGGCCAGCGTGAGCGTGAAGAGCTTCGACACGCTCTGGATGGAGAACGGGGTTTCGGCGTCGCCAGCAAAAGCCTCGGTGCCGTTGCAGGTGCGCAGCGCAATGCCGAGTTGGTGCGGGTCGATGCAGGCCAGCGCGGGGATGTAGCTGGCCACGGTGCCGGCCTGGCCCAGCAGCGGCCGCAGCGTGCCGACGATGTCGTCGAGCACCGGTTGGAAGTCCGCGTCTTTCATGCCTATGCCCTCCGCCGGTTGACCATTACGATGCCGATCGCCACGCCCGCCAGCGCGAGCATCAGCTGCAGCGTGAGCGGTTCGCCCAGCAGCACCACGCCGAACACCAGCGCGAACAGCGGCGTGAGGAAACTGAACGACGACATCTGCGTGGCGGGATAGTGCCGCAGCAGCCACATCCATGTGAGGTAGCTCGCGAACGCGCCGACCACGGTCTGCAGGCCGATCGAGGTCCACGCCCAGGCCGAATACGAGAAGCTCCATGTTTCGCCGAGCGCCAGTGACAGCACGGGGCACACCGCGGCGGTCACGCCGACTTGATAGAACAAGGACTTCTCGGCGCTCGCGGTGGCCAGGCGCGTGGTGCGCAGCGCCAGTGTGGTCACGCCCCAGAGCATGCCGCCCGCGAGTCCCATTGCATCTCCGATCAACTGGCTCGAGCTCGATTGCGCGAAGCCTTCGCTGAACGCGAACAGCACGGCCGCAAAGGCGATGGTGAGGCCCAGCCACTGCAAGCCTCGCAGTCGCTCGGAAGGCACCCAACGCGGCAGTAGCAGCGACACCCAGAATGGCGCGGTGTACAGGAAGACCGTGAGCCGCGAGGCCGAGGTGTGCTGCAGGCCCAGGTAGATGCACGCGAACTCGCCCGCGAACAGCAGCCCCACCAAAAGGCCGCCCGGCAGCGTTCCGTCGCGCTCGAAGAGCGGCACGCGGCGCGACACGCACCAGAGCCACAGCAGCGCCACGGCGCCCACCATGCGGATCGTTGCTTGCCAGAGCGGCGGCACTTCGGCCACGGTCGTCTTGATGAGAATCTGCTGCAGACCCCAGAAGGCGCAGCATGCGATCAGAAGGCCGATGGCGAGGGAGTCGAGGTGGGTCTTGCGCTGGATCATTCGTCGCGTGTTTGTCGTCGTTGCCGCTGTTCTTGCGGCTGCTGTTTGTTGGTTCATTGGCCGGCCACGCGGTAGGGCGGCTTGCCGCGCGTGCCAATCATCAGGTCGGGCACCACGGTTTCGACGTCGGGCACAGCGCGTGCGGCGCGCTCGAGTTTGCGGGCCAGCGCAGCCGAGGGCACGCAGCCTTGCAGGTAGACCCAGCGGCGCTGAATGACCACCCACACGCTGCCGTTGCGCACACCCGGCACGGCCAGCAGCGCGGCGCGCACCTTGGGCGCGAGCGGCTTGTCGTAGCGGTAGGCGTTGCTGTCGGCGCACTTTCCCGCGAGCCAGCAGCTGGTGCCGCGCTCCAGCCGCGAATGGGTTTGGGCGCGCCGTTCCTCGGCGGTATAGAACGGGCCTTCCGGCGGGGTGCAGGCGGGCAAGCCGGTGGAGATGCGGAAGAACGGATCGTCGAACCAGTTCTGCTTGAGCGGTGCTGCCGCCTCCTGCGCCGCCGCGGCCTGCGCGGCCAGCAGCACGGCGGACGCGAGTGCGGCAGGACGGTTCACAGGGGATGTTCCGTGTAGAAGCGCCCGCCGTGGAACAGCAGCGGCGAGGCGCCCGCGTTGTGCGTGCAGCGCTCCACTTCGCCGACGAAGATCACGTGGTCGCCTTCGTCGTAGCGGCTGCGGTTGAAGCACTCGAAGCTGGCTGCCGCGCCCGCCAGCACCGGCGCGCCGCCCAAACCTTCGGTAAAGGCAACGTCGGCCCAGCGGTCGATATTCTTGGTGGCGAAGCGCTCGGCCAGCTGCTTCTGGTTGGCCGCAAGGATGTTGATGGCGTAGTGCGAGCCGGTGCTGAGCGCCGCCATCGAGGCGGCCGCGCGCGCCAGGCTCCACAGCACCAGCGGCGGCTCGAGCGACACCGAGTTGAATGAATTGGCCGTGAGGCCGACCAGCACGCCCTCGGCCGAGCGCGCGGTGACGATGGTCACACCGGTGGCGAACATACCGAGCGCGTTGCGGAATTCTTCGGTCGAGAAGGAAGGGGGCTTGGCCCGGCGGGAGGTGGTCACGAGGAAGGCGGAGCGTTGAAAGGCAGAGGACTATTCTGGCTCAGCGCACGCGCGGCCGCTTGGCCGGCCGCATCACCCCTGTCACCGGGGCCGGTCCGCGCCGCTCAGCCGAAGAACCAGTAGCAGACCGCGATCGCCGCCACCACGCCCGCCAGTTCGGCCGCAAGCGCGCAGGCCACAGCATGCCGCGCGCGCTGGATGCCGACTGCGCCGAAGTACACGGCCAGCACGTAGAAGGTGGTTTCGGTGCTGCCCTGGATGGTGGCGGCCACCAGCGCGGGAAAGCTGTCCACGCCTTGGGTCTTCATGGTCTCGATCAGCATGGCACGCGCCGCACTGCCCGAGAACGGCTTGACCAGTGCGGTCGGCATCGCGTCGACAAAACGCGAATCCCACCCGCCCGTGTCGACCAGCCAGCGCAGCCCGCCGAGCACGAAGTCGAGCGCGCCCGAGGCACGTAGCACGCCCACCGCGCACAGCATGGCGACCAGGTAGGGCAGGAGGTTCTTCGCGATGTCGAAGCCTTCCTTCGCGCCCTCGATGAAGCATTCGTAGACCTTGATGCGCCGGATCGCCCCGGCCAGGAGGAACACGATGATCACGCTGAACAGCGCCAGATTGCCCATGAGCGACGAGAGCGATGCAATCGCCGCCGCCGACAAGGTGCCCAGAAGGGCCATGAAGCCGCCCAGCAGCAGCGCGCCCGGCACCAGGTAAGCCAGCACGACCGGGTCCCACAGCCGCAGGCGCTGCGCCACGGCCACCGAGAGAAGGCCCACCAGCGTCGATGCGCTGGTCGCCAGCAGGATCGGCAGGAACACCATCGTCGGATCGCTCGCGCCTTGCTGCGCGCGGTACATGAAGATGGTCACGGGCAACAGCGTGAGCGACGATGCGTTGAGCACCAGAAACAAGATCTGCGCGTTGGTGGCCGTAACCGGGTCGGGGTTGAGGCGCTGCAGCTCGCGCATGGCCTTGAGGCCGATGGGCGTGGCCGCGTTGTCCAGCCCGAGCGCATTGGCCGCGAAATTCATCGTGATGAGCCCGAGCGCCGGATGCCCTGCCGGCACGCCCGGCATCAGCCGCCGAAAGAGCGGGCCGAGCAGCCGCGCGATCCAGCCGACCAGCCCGGCTGCCTCGGCAATGCGCAAGAAGCCGAGCCAGAGCGTGAGCGTGCCGAACAGCAGCACCATCACCTCGACCGCGAGCCGCGCCATGGCAAAGAGGCTTTCGACGATGGCCGCAAAGACGGCCGGATCGCCGCCCACGAGCCAGCGGCCGAGCGCGGCCAGCATTGCCATTCCGAAGAAACCCAGCCACAAGCCGTTGAGCACGCGTGTTCTTTCCCTTTTTGTGAGCGCGATCATAGGGCTACGCCCGCGCCTGCTTCGGGCTACAGTGTCGAGCCATGGCAGCCTCTTCCCTCATCCGCAGGCTCGCGGCCCTGGTGTGGGTCGCCGTGGCTTCGGCATGGCTGGCCGGTTGCGCCGGGCTGCCACCGCCATCGCCGCGCGAGCCCACCGCGGCCATCACCGACGTGGGCGGCAGCACGCTTGGCCAGCTGGCGCGGCTTGGCGCGTCCGATAGCGCCGCATCGATGTCGGGCTTTCGGCTGCTCCCTGAAGCGGCCTTTGCCTTCGACGCCCGCATTTCGCTTGCGCGGCACGCCGAGAAGTCGCTCGACGTGCAGTACTACCTCATCGAGAAGGATGACGTCGGCCTGCTGCTGCTGCGCGAACTGCGCGATGCGGCGGCACGCGGCGTGCGGGTGCGCCTGCTGGTGGACGACCTCTACACGGCCGGCGAGGACGAGTTGTTCGCCACGTTCTCCGCGTTTCCGAACGTCGAAGTGCGGCTGTTCAATCCGCTGCCTTCGCGGGCCGGCTCGCTCGCGCTGCGTCTCTTGCTCTCGGTTGCGGATTTCGGCCGCATCAACCACCGCATGCACAACAAGCTGCTGGTGGCCGACAACAGCTTTGCCGTCTCGGGCGGCCGCAACATCGCCAACGAATACTTCATGCGCGGTACGGCGGCCAACTTCATCGACATGGACGTGCTCTCCAGCGGGCCGGTGGTGCGCAAGATGTCCGAAGGGTTCGACCGCTACTGGAACAGCGAGCATGCGTGGCCCATCGAGCGCATCGCGCCGCTGCGCATGACGGTGGAAGAGGCGCAGAAGCGCTTCGATGCTATTGCCAGCGCCGCGCAACCCGACGTGCCGATCCGCCCGCGCGACGTGATGGACAGGTCGCCCGTGGGCGAGCAGCTCACCACCGGCAAGCTCGATCTACGCTGGGCGCCGTTCACGCTGTTCGTGGACGACCCTGCAAAGATCACGCGCGCGCCCGGTGCGGCCTATGCGGGCAGCGTGAACGAGGGAGCGCTGGCCGTCATCAATTCGGGCAAGCGCGAAGTCAAGATCGCCTCGCCGTATTTCATTCCCGGCCCGCCCGGCATGGCCATGATGAAGGCGGCCATCGAGCGCGGCGGGCGCATTACCGTGGTGACCAACTCGCTGGGCGCCACCGACGAGCCGCTGGCCTATGCAGGCTACGAGCGCTATCGCGCCGACATGCTGAAGATCGGCGTCACCATCTACGAGATCGCGCCGATGCTCACCAAGCGCTCGGGGCACTTCGGCGACTTCGGACAGTCGATCAGCCGCCTGCACGCCAAGATCGCGGTAATCGACGACGAGCGTTTCTTCATCGGCTCGATGAATCTCGATCGCCGTTCGGCCGCGGTCAACACCGAGATGGGCCTTGTGATCGACAGCCCCGAACTGGTGGCCGACTATGAAAAGCTTCTGAGCGGAGCGCGCGTCAGCCTGGGTTACCGGCTGCGGCTCGCACCCAACGGCCGCCGCGTGCAATGGCTGGAATACGACGACGCGGGCGGCGACATCGTCCACGAGGACGAGCCCGGCGAGTTTCTCTGGCTGCGCTTCAAGAACTGGCTGCTGCTGCCCATCGTGGGCGAAGACCTGCTCTAGCCGCGGCGTCAGGGCACTTCGATCAGCAGGTTCGGGCGGAAGCCTTCCTGCTCGCCCTTGCTCCGGTACCCGAGCGGGTTGGCCACCACGCGGCAGCCGTCCTTCACGTAGTCGAAAGGGCAGTGCAGGTGGCCGTGAAGCCACAGCTGGGCGCGAGGCAGCAGCGCATCGAGCGAATTGCAGAACCCGGCTGTGCCCGGCGTGAGGCCGTAGCGCGGATCGGCACTGGCGAGGCTGGGCGCGAAATGCGTGATGGCCACCGTGGTGCCGGCGAACGGCTCGGCCAGCGCCGCTTCGAGCCACGCCTGGCATGCCAACCCCTGCTCCCGCATGGCGCCGGCCATGAAAGGCTGGCCATGGCGCACCGTGGCGGCTTTTTCCAGGTAGAAGTCGGCCGCACGCATGGCCTTGCCGCGTTTCTTGAGCGCGTCCGCCAGGCCGTCGGTGGGGGTCACCAGCGCGTCGAAGTCGGCCCAGAGGGTGGTGCCGATGAAGCGGATGCCCTCGATGACCGCCGTTTCGCGCTCGAGCCACAGAATGTCGAGTTCCTGGCAGAGCGCGCGCAGGCGCTCGTGGGTCTGGTCGAAATCGGTGTTGTCGTATTCGTGATTGCCCGGTACGTACATCACCGGCACGGGCCAGCCGTTGCGGGGCGAGAAGCGGCCCAGCCCGAAATCCGGTTCGGTCAGTCGGGAGCCCTGCTGGTAGGAGCCGATGTCGCCCGCCAGCACCAGCATGTCGGCGCCGGGCGCGGGCTCGGCCTGGAACCGCGGGTGGGACTCCAGGTGCAGGTCGGAGAGCAGTTGCAGCTTCATCGCAGGTCAGTCTAGAGGAATCAGCCCATGCATAAAGCGCATGAGGCGGGGCTTTAAATATTAGGGATAACCCCTATTCTTGGGACATCAACCACTCCAGCGCCGCCAAGAGCAGCGCACTGTCATGTTCAGCCTCATTGCCCAAGTGGCCCGTTTCTTCTTCCGTTCTTCCAATGACAGCAACCCGGCCAGCCATGCCGCGACGCTGATGGAAACCGCCGACGTCCGTGCCGGCCTCGACGCCCACCACGCGCAGGAACTGCGCGTTGCGGCCTCCGCCTACCTGTCGGTCGTTCGCTAAAACCCCCGGTCAGCCGGGCACCTTTTGCCCGAGGACCGAATCGGCGAAAGCTGCCGCGGCCGAGCGCAGCAGCGCGGTGCGCAGCCATTCGTGCGCATGCCCATGCTGGGCCCGCCGGTGCCAGATGGCGTCGACGTGCACCATCGGCTGATCGAAGGGCAGGTCGCGCAGCACCAGCTGGTCGTCGATGCCGGTCACGGTGACGAAGTGGCGTGGCAGCACCGTGAGCAGGTCTGAATTTGCGACCACTCGGCCTGCCGTGAAGAACTGATTCACCGTCACCACGATGCGCCGTTCGCGTCCCAAGGCGCCCAGCGTCTGGTCGATAAAGCCGTACGGCCGCCCCGAAAAACTCACGAGCAGGTGTCGCGCGGCGCAGTAGTCGTCCAGCGTGAGCGGTGCCTCCGCGAGCGGGTGTCCGCGCCGCATCACGCAGACATACTGGCCAAGATAGAGCCGCTGCGTCTCGAATGCCACCCCCACGCCTGACTGCCCACGCGCCGCGAGGCTGGCGATCACGGCCGGAAAGTAGCCGATCGCCATGTCGACTTCTTCCTGCTCCAGCATCCGCCGCGGATCGCGGGTAGTAAGCGGCAGAACGCGCAGCGAGATAGCGGGCGCTTCCTTCTCCACGATTTTCACCAGCCCTGGGATGAGCTCGGCAGCGGTCGCATCGGCCATGGCCAGGAGAAAGGTGGTGTCGGCCGTCGAGGCATCGAACTCGCCCGGCGCGAGCGTGTGCTGCAGCTGCCGCAGCGCATCGCGCACGGTGGGCCAGAGCGCCAGCGCGCGCGGCGTGGGCTCGACGCCCGCGCCCGACCGGCTTACCAGCTCGTCGCCGAGTACTTCGCGCAGGCGGCGCAGCGCATTGCTCACCGCGGGCTGGGTGATCGACAGGTTCCGCGCGGCGCGCGTGAGGTTGCGTTCCGCCATCACCTCGTCGAAGACGCGGAGCAGGTTCAGGTCGAAGGTGCGGAAATTTACGTCCATCAGTGATGTGAATGATAAACATCAGAAAGATAAAGTGGATAAACACTAGGGCAAACCCTAATATCTCTACATCGGCACTCAGCCATTCATCCCTGGAGGGATTCATCATGACCAGCTTCGTCCACGTAGACCAACCCACTGTGCACCCCGGCGTCCAGCGCGCCGAAGTGCTGTTCGGCCAGATTCAGGCCGCCCGCGCCGGCGCGAACGGTTCGCGTCCGCTGATTGTCCTGCTGATCGTCGCCGTGGCTTCCGCGGTGCTGGTGGTGGCTGACACGCTCGTTTCCAACTGGGACGAAGGCGCTCTGCTCGCCGCCTGGGCCGTGCTCTGTGGCGCCGCTTTCGGCATCGCCGCGCTGTTTGCCGGCTCGCTGCGCAATGCGGCGGCCAAGGTTGGCGGCGTGTTGAGTGCAGCAGCCCAGCGCCGCGCCGCCGACCGCGCCGACGAGCGCTTTCTGGCCACCGCACACAGCGACCCTCGCGTGATGCAGGAACTGCAAGCCGCCGTTTGGCGCCAGCAGTCGGAAGGCACGGCTTCCATTGCCACGGTTGCCAAGGTCGACGCGCTGGCCCGCCAGGCCGCACGTGCCAACGATGCCCGCATGCCGACGCTCTACGAAGCCATGCGCCGCATGAACAGCTCGCGCTACTACTGATCGACCGATTCGATTCTTCAGCCGAGTCATGAAAAAGCCGCCCACGAGGGCGGCTTTTTCGTTGCTGCGGCCCGGTGGCCGCACAAAGGGTTGGCGTCAGGCCGCCAGGCGCTGCTCGATCGCGGCCTTGGTTTCCGGCAGTTCCTTCGGCAGGTGGTGCGCCAGCTGCTGGAACAGCTCGGTGTGCAGCTTCAGCTCGGCTTCCCAGGCGGCCTTGTCGATGCTGGTGACGGTGGCGAACTGCTCGGCGCTGAAATCCAGGCCGGTCCAGTTGAGGTCTTCGTAGCGCGGGCTCACGCCGAAGACGTGGTCCACGCCCTCCGCCTTGCCTTCGATGCGGTCGATGATCCACTTGAGCACGCGCATGTTCTCGCCGTAGCCAGGCCAGACGAACTTGCCGTCCGGACCCTTGCGGAACCAGTTGGTGGTGTAGATCTTCGGCTGCTTGGCACCCGAGGCTTCGAGCTTCTTGCCCAGGTCGAGCCAGTGCTGGAAGTAGTCGCTCATGTTGTAGCCCATGAAGGCCAGCATGGCGAAAGGATCGCGGCGCACCACGCCCACCTGGCCGACGATGGCGGCGGTGGTTTCCGAGCCCATGGTGGCGGCCATGTAGACGCCTTCGGTCCAGTTGCGGCCTTCGGTGACCAGCGGCACCGTGGTCGAGCGGCGGCCGCCGAAGATGAAAGCGTCGATCGGCACGCCGGCCGGGTCGTCCCAGGCCGGGTCGAGCGCCGGGTTGTTGGTGGCGGCCACGGTGAAGCGCGAGTTGGGGTGCGCGGCCTTGGCGCCGGTTTCCTTGGCGATCTGCGGCGTCCAGTCCTTGCCCTGCCAGTCGATCAGGTGCTCAGGCAGCTTCTTGCCGGGCACGTCGTCTTCCAGGCCTTCCCACCACACGTCGCCGTCATCGGTAAGCGCCACGTTGGTGAAGATCACGTCCCGGTCCAGGCTCTTCAAGCAGTTGGGATTGGTCTTGAGGTTGGTGCCGGGAGCCACGCCGAAGTAGCCCGCCTCGGGATTGATGGCGTACATGCGGCCATCCTTGCCGGGCTTGATCCAGGCAATGTCGTCGCCGATGGTGGTGACTTCCCAGCCGTCGAAGCCGGCGGGCGGCACCAGCATCGAAAAATTGGTCTTGCCGCAGGCCGAGGGGAATGCGGCGGCCACGTGGTACTTCTTGCCTTCGGGCGAGGTCACGCCCAGGATCAGCATGTGCTCGGCGAGCCAGCCCTCGTCGCGGCCCATGGTGGAGGCGATGCGCAGCGCAAAGCACTTCTTGCCCAGGAGCGCGTTGCCGCCGTAGCCCGAGCCATAGCTCCAGATCTCGCGCGTTTCGGGATAGTGGACGATGTACTTGGTCTTGTTGCAGGGCCAGGACACGTCCTTCTGGCCGGGCTCGAGCGGCGCGCCCACGGTGTGCACGCAGGGCACGAACTCGCCGTCGGTGCCGAGCACCTCGTACACGTCCTTGCCCATGCGGGTCATGATCTTCATGTTGACCGCGACATAGGGGCTGTCGGAAAGCTCGATGCCGATGTGCGCGATGGGCGAGCCGAGCGGGCCCATGCTGAAGGGCACCACGTACATCGTGCGGCCCTTCATGCAGCCGTCGAAGAGCGGCTGCAGCGTGGCACGCATTTCGGCCGGGGCCATCCAGTTGTTGGTGGGGCCGGCGTCTTCTTTCTTCTGGGAGCAGATGAAGGTGCGGTCTTCGACGCGCGCCACGTCGCTCGGGTCAGATGCCGCGAGGAAGGAATTGGGGCGCTTGGCCGGATTCAGCTTCTTGAAGGTGCCCGCGTCGACCAGTTTCTGGCACAGGCGGTCGTACTCTTCCTGGCTTCCGTCGCACCAGTAGATGGTCTCGGGTTTGCAGAGCGCGGCCATGTCGGCCACCCAGGCCACCAGTTTTGCGTTCTTGACGTATGAGGGTGCCTGAATGGCGAGGCCCTGCATCGCGGGTGCGTTCATCGGAAATCTCCTAAGTTGAAAAATCGTCTTTCCGAACGGGGCGCCGCGCCTGCTGTGGCGCGGAGGTCCGTTTGAGAAAACGTTTCTCTTAGGGAGACTGCGTCAACGCGGGCCGCAAAACCCGCGGACGATGACGCGATTGGCTGTCAGGCCAAATAGACAGCGATGGACGCGAGCAGCAGCATCAGCACGCCGCCGGCCAGCGGCAGCACGAGCGGCATCAGGTGCACGACCGATTCGACGGCGTCTTTTTCAACGGCGGCGGCGTGATGGGGCTCGACGGGAGTGGGGTTGGACATTGATTACCTCGAATACTCAGATTCAAAAACTGGGGGGCATTTTACGGGTCGGACCCGCCGGACCGGTCTAGGGGGTTGCCAACCCCCTTCAGTGCTGCTCTTCGGCCTCGAAGCCGGCGTCGTGCAGGGCGCCCAGCACGCTGGCCAGGTGGGCCCGTCCGCGGGTCTGCAGCACCAGCTCGATGTCGACGTTCTGCGCTGCCAGCATGGTAAACGCCCGCTGATGGTGCACCTCATCGACGTTAGCGCCCGCTTCCGCCACAGTGGCCGTGATCTGGGCCAATGAGCCCGGAACATCGCGCGCGCTCACCCTCACGCGGGCGAGCCGGCCGGCCCGCACCATGCCGCGTTCGATGATGGCCGCCAGCAGCAGTGGGTCGATATTTCCACCCGAAAGCACCAGCCCGACGCGCTTGCCCTTGAAGCGCTCCGGATGCCGGATCAGCGCCGCCAAGCCGGCCGCGCCCGCGCCTTCGACCAGGGTTTTTTCGATTTCGAGCAGCATCAGCACGCCCTGCTCGATGTCGCCTTCGTCGACCAGCAGCAGGTCGTCCACGTGTTTGGCAATGATCTCCCGCGTCAGCACGCCCGGCGTGCCGACGGCGATGCCTTCGGCGATGGTGCTCTTGCCCTGCAGGTGCTGGGTGCCCTTGACGGCATTGACCATGCCCGGAAAGCGCGTGGTCTGCACGCCGACGATCTCGATGCCGGGCTTGCGGTCACGTGCGGCAACGGCCATGCCGGCAATCAGCCCGCCGCCGCCGACCGACACCACCAGGGTGTCGAGATCGGGCACCACGTCGAGCATTTCGAGCGCCACCGTGCCCTGGCCCGCGATGATGGCCTCGTCGTCATAGGGGTGGACGAAGGTCAGGCCTTCGCGTTCGGCCAGTTCCAGAGCGTGGGCGCGCGCCGCGTCGAGCGTGTCGCCGTGCAGCACCACCTCGGCGCCAAAGCCGCGCGTTCGCTCGATCTTTACGCCGGGCGTGAAGCGCGGCATGACGATGAGCGCGCGCAGGCCCAGCCGCTGCGCGTGATAGGCCACGCCCTGGGCATGATTGCCGGCCGACATGGCCACCACGCCCCGCGTGGTTTCCTTGCCGTCGCCTTTCGGCCCGTTTTCCGAAAGATCGACTAATTTGTTGCACGCCCCGCGTTCCTTGAACGAGGAGGTGAACTGCAGGTTCTCGAACTTCAGGAACACTTGCGCGCCCACGATTTCCGAAAGCGTGCGCGATTCGACACAGGGCGTGTTGAGCACCTGACCCTGCAGACGCGCCGCGGCGCGCCGGATTTCTTCGATTCCGACCATGGCGGGCATTGTGGCTGGAATCGCATCATCAGGGTTTTTACCGTTCCAGCGTCTTCCCGAAGGCAAAAGTCTGCGTTATGGTCGCCCCAGGAATTCCCTCATCTGGAGGTCGTCTGATGGTCAAGCGTGCGGGTGTCGATGTCGTGGCTGCTGCGGTGCGCGGGCAGGCCTTGCCATCGCCCGGGCTCAAGGGAGCGCCGGTGCTCGAGCTGATGTGCTCGCACTTCGTGCTCACGCTGGCCGCCAAGCAGGGGCCGCGCTTCAACGTGCGCCGCGACATCAATGGCCTGCTCTCGCTGACCGGGCGCCACCTGGTGTGGCCGGCGGCGGTGCTGCATCGCCTCCGCGAGTTTCTCGGCCGCCGCTGTGCGGGCAACGAGGTCTGGAAGGGCGTGGAGAACTTCGACGGCCGCACGCTGCTGGAGCGCCACGGCGTTTGGCGCGGACCGTACGAGGAGGGCACGCTCTTCTTCTACCTCGACGAATACGCCAAGGACCAACCCAAGGACCTGCTCTCGGTGCTGGCCGTCACGCGCGACTGGCTCACGCATGCGCTGCGCAAGCAGTCGACCCTCGTCGAAAAGAACATCGATGCGCTCGCGGGCCTCTTGCAGCTCAACAAGGCCGAGCGCGCGCTGCTGCTCTACGGCACGCTCGCGCGCTACCAGCGCGACCTGCGTTCGCTGCTGGTCGAGTTCAAGGTCAACAATGCGCCCGAGGCCTATGCAGCCATTGCCGACATCGCAGGCGTCAACGCGAGCGAGGTGGGCGAGGCGCTGCGCGCGGGCTCGCGGCTCGAGCGCATCGGCCTGGTCGAGAACCTGATCTCCGAGCACAACATCACCGATTTGGCCGACCTCATGAAGGTCAGCGAAAAGCTGCCGCCGGTGCTGATGCGCGAATACCGCGACCACAACGAACTGATGGCCGTGTTCACGCGGCCCTCGGCCAAGAGTGCGCTCACTGCGCACGACTTTTCCTTTGTCGAGGAAGACGCGCAGATGCTCGTCACGCTGCTGCGTGCGGCAGTGGCGCGCAAGGAGCCCGGCGTCAACGTGCTGCTGTACGGCCCGCCCGGCACCGGCAAGACCGAGCTCGCCAAGGTGGTGGCGCAGGCGGCGGGGCTCGAACTGTTCGAGGTCGAATATGCCGACCGCGACGGCAACTCGCTGAGCGGCCGCGACCGCTACCGCTCGCTGCAGATCGCGCAGGTGTTCCTCAAGGGCAGCGCGCAGGCCGCGCTGCTGTTCGACGAGGTCGAGGACGTGTTCCCGCCCATCAGCACCGAGGCCGCGCAGTTCATGGCGCGCGCCGAGCAGATTCCGGCGCCCACCAGTGGCAGCGTGAGCGGCAAGGCCTGGGTCAACCAGATCCTCGAAGCCAACCCGGTGCCCACGCTGTGGGTGACCAACCGCATCGAGCAGATCGACCCGGCGTTCAGGCGCCGCTTTGCCTATCACCTCGAACTCAAGTCGCCGCCCCCCGGCGCGCGCGAGCAGCTGGTGAAGAAAACGCTCGAGGGCATCGTGGTGTCCGAAGCCTTCACCGCCAAGCTGGCCGAGCGCAAGGGCCTCACGCCCGCGCAGATCCGCACCGCAGTGCGCTTTGCCGGCTTGGCGCAGACGGAGGACGGCGCCTCGATGGAAACGCTCATCGAACGGCAGCTCAAGAACGCCGACCTCGCGCTGGGCACGCTGGACACCGGCCTGGGCATGCGCCGCAGCGTGACAACTTACGATCTCGACATGCTCAATGTCGAGACCCGCTTCGAAATTCCGCGCGTCGTGGCGGCGCTCAAGGCGCGCGGCCACGGCACGTTGTGCTTCTACGGCGCGCCTGGCACCGGCAAGACCGCGCTGGCGGAGCACATCGCCAAGGCCATCGGCCGGCCGCTGATCATCAAGCAGGCCAGCGACCTCATGAGCAAATACGTCGGCGAAACCGAGCAGAACATGGCCGCCATGTTCAAGGAGGCGGAGGCCGAAAAAGCCGTGCTGCTGCTCGACGAGGCCGACAGCTTCCTGCAGGACCGGCGTGGCGCCCAGCGCACTTACGAAGTGACCGAAGTCAACGAGATGCTGCAAGGCATGGAGCGCTTCAACGGCATCTTCGTTTGCACGACCAATCTGCTCGACCGGCTCGACCAGGCGGCGCTCCGGCGCTTCACCTTCAAGATCAAGTTCATGCCGCTCACCGCAGCGCAGCGCGAGCGCATGTTCGTGACCGAGGCACTGGCCGGCGATGCCGCGCTGCTCACCGCAGAAGCCAAGGCGCGCCTCGCGCAATTGCGCCAGCTGTGCCCGGGCGATTTCGCCGCTGTGAAGCGGCAGACCGACATCCTCGCGGTCGAGTTCTCGGCCGCCGAATTCCTCGATCAGCTCGAAGCCGAGCACCGCGTCAAGCCCGAGGTGCGCGAATCGCGCGGCATCGGCTTCGTGCAGTAGGCAGAAGCTGAAAGCGGCCGCAAACAGGTCCGCCGGAACGCGGCAAACAAGAAGCAACCGTCCGTCGCGGCGGACACGAGGAGGGGCTCGATGAACTCTGGCAACGCGAGCGCGCGGGAGATGCCGCGCTCCACCGTATCCGCCGCAGCCGCATTCGTGCTGGCCTGCGGGGCGTTCGCCATTGCCGGCTGTGGGGGCGGGGGCGGCGGGGGAGGAGGAGGCAGCGTGTTCCCGATCGTTGCGCCATCCGCCATTGCACCGCCGGCCAACATCGGCGGTGACGACGATGCCATTCTTGCCTCGTCCAGCGTGGCGGGCCTGTGCGCTGCGCCGCGCAGCGGCATCAATCCCGAGACTGGCGTGGCCTACCCCGACAAGCCCGGCACCCTGACCGATGAGAAGCGCTTCGTGCGCGGCTGGATCGACGAAACCTATCTCTGGTACGGCGAAGTGCCCACCACGCTCAAGGCGGCCGACTACGCCACGCCCGTCGCATATTTCAGCGTACTCAAGAGCCCAGCCATCACCGCGTCGGGCCGCGCGAAGGACCGCTTTCACTACGTGTACGACACCGAGCGCTACCGGCAGTTGTCGCAGAACGGCGTGGCGCCGGGCTACGGCATGGAGTTCGCGTTCGTGCGCAACTCGCGCCCGCGCGACTTGCGCATTGCGTTCACCGAGCCCGGCTCGCCCGCGGCAGCGGCCGGCATCTCGCGCGGCGCCAAGGTGCTCGAGGTCGACGGCGTCGACGTGATCGACGGAACCGACACCACGGCGCTCAACCGCGGCATCTCGCCCACCGCCGTCGGCGAATCTCACACCTTCAAGCTGCAGGAAGGCAGCGCCACGCGCACCGTGACGCTGGCGGCCGCGAGCGTCACGCAGACGCCGGTGCAGAACGTGAAGAGCATCGACACCGCCAGCGGGCGCGTGGGCTACCTGCTCTTCAACGACCACATCAGCACCTCGGAGCCGCAGCTCATCGATGCGGTCAATCAGTTCAAGCTGGATGGTGTCCAGGACCTGGTGCTCGACATGCGCTACAACGGCGGCGGCCAGCTCAGCATCGCGAGCCGGCTTGCGACCATGGTGCCATCTTCTGGCGCCACGTCGGGCAGGACCTTCGAGCGCCTCGTCTTCAACGCCAAGAACCCGTTCCACCTGTCGCCGGCCGAGACAGTCATTCCGTTCTACGGCACCAGCCGCACCGGTGCGCCCTTGCCCAGGCTCGGCCTTTCGCAGGTCACGGTGCTGGTCGGGCCCGACACCTGCTCAGCGAGCGAATCGGTCGTCAACGGGCTGCGCGGCATCGACGTCAAGGTCAATCTCGTCGGAGGCGCCACCTGCGGCAAGCCTTACGGCTTCTTCCCGCAGGACAACTGCGGCACCAGCTACTTCGCGATCCAGTTCCAGGGCATCAACGCCAAGGGCTTCGGCGACTACGGCGACGGCTTCGTGCCCGACTGCAGCGTGGCCGACGATTTCGACCACGCACTTGGCGACCCTGCCGAGGCACGCCTGGCGACCGCGCTGGCGATGCGCAGCGGCGGCGCCTGCCCCGCCTCGAGCTCGGCCAAGATCCTGCCGGGGCTCGAGAAATCCGGAACGGCCAAGGAGCAGCCCTACCTGCTTCATCGCACGCCGCTGCGCGAAATTCGGCTGCTCGAATCCGCGCCCGCACAGGGCTGAGCGGCTTCGGCCGCTGCCGCCGTTACCCCTTGAAACCTTGCCCTTCTCCACGCCGGTGGCGCGCGCTTTAGAGTTCTAGCAAACGTTTGCGCAAACGTTTGGCATTTAGTTCTACATCAAGCAAAACCCATTCGAGAAGGAGCCGGAATGCAGATTCGGATTCAGCGACGCAAATGGATGGCGGCGGCTTTGCTCGCCACGGTGCTCTCGGCCTGCGGCGGTGGCGGCGGGGACGGCAACAGCGGCATAGGGCTGGCTCCGGGCTTCGGCGCGGCGCCGCCGCCGGCGCAGAAGATCATCATCGACAGCGACTACAACACCATGAGCGACGACGGCCAGCTTGGCGTGATGGCTGCGCAGCTGCAGGCTTCGGGCAAGGTGAAGGTCATGGGCATCAGCGTGGTGTCGGGCAACCAGTGGCTCAAACAGGGCGTGGCCGATGCGTTGATGTCAGTCGAGCGGCTGGGCGTTGGCGACCGCATCGGCATCTACGCAGGTGCGAACTACGCGTTCAACCACGACTACGCGACCATCGAGGCCGAGATGGCGGCCGGCTCCGGCGGCGACGGCTACCTGGGCGCCTGGAGCTCGCCCGAGCCCAAGAGCAATGCCGACCTGAAGCCCTCGCCTGACGGCTTTGCCACGCACACGGTGCTGCAGCGCAGGAGCGCCGTCGACTTCATCGTCGACACCGTCAAGGCCAACCCGAACGAGATCACCATCCTGGCCATTGGCCCGCTCACCAACATTGCGCTTGCGGTGAAGCAGAACCCCGAGATCGTGCCGCTGATCAAGAAGATCATCTACATGGGCGGCGCGATCGACGTGGCGGGCAACACCACCAAGTTTGCCGAGTTCAACTGGTGGTTCGACCCCGACGCCGCGCAGTTCGTGGTGCGGCTGCCGATTCCGCAGGTGGTGGTGCCGCTGGACGTGACCGACACGGTGTTTCTCACCAAGCCCATCTACGACCGCATTGCGCATCCCGCCAAGCCGACGGCCGTGACCGAGGTGTTCAGGCAACTCAACGGCTATGGTTTCAGCGGCACCAATGGCTTCGAGAACAACCCCAGTTACACGCAGAACATCTGGGACACGCTCACGCTCGCCTACCTCATCGATCCGAGCTACGCCACGCAAACGGTGGAGCGCTATGTCGACGTGGTCGCCAAGCCCGGCGCCGCCGACAACGGCCGCTCCGTCGGCTACGCCGCGCAGCCTGCGGGCGCGGCGCTGCAGAAGATGACGGTGGTGAAGAAGTTCGACAACGCGCGCTTCTTCGAGCTCTATGTCGACCTGCTCACGCGGCCGGTGCCGATCGTGCTGCCTGCCGCGACGAACTGAGTGTCATAAGCCGCGCTTATCCAAACGCAACCAGGAGACGCATTCCCAACAGGTTTTGCCTTGCGGATACTCGCCCACGTTCGCTCCCGAACGCACAACGATTCCGACCGAGACAAGCGCCGTGCCCCCTGCCGCCATCACAGCCATCGACAGCCATGCCCATGTGTTCGCGCATGGCCTGCCTTTGGCGGCGACGCGCCGGCATGCACCCGACTACGAGGCCACGCTGGCCGAATACCTGGCGCTGCTCGACGCGCACGGCATCTCGCATGGCGTGCTGGTGCAGCCCTCCTTTTTGGGCCTGGACAACAGCTTCCTGCTCGGCGCGTTGCGCGCCTGCCCCGGGCGGCTGCGGGGCGTGGCGGTGGTCGACCCGACCGCGGACGACGCCATGCTGCATGCCATGGCCGAGGCCGGCATCTGCGGCATCCGCCTCAACCTCGTGGGCCTGCCGCTCCCCGATTTCTCCAGGCCCGAGTGGCATCGGCTCTTCGTCCGCGCGCGGGCGCTCGGCTGGCATGTGGAGCTGCACCGCGAATCCCGCGACTTGGAACTCGCAGCGCAGGCCGTGCTCGATGCCGGCTGCGCGCTGGTGGTGGACCATTTCGGCCGGCCCGCGTCGGCGCCGGCCATCGCGGATGAAGGATTTGCCTGGCTGCTCGGCGCCGCAGCCAGCGGGCGCATCTGGGTCAAGCTGTCGGCCGCCTACCGAAACTGGCCCGCGGCAACGACCGGCACCGCCGCCCGCGATGCCGCCCGCGCGCTGCTGAAAGCCTTCGGCCCCGGGCGCCTGGTGTGGGGCAGCGACTGGCCTCACACCCAGCACCGCGAGGTCGCGAACTACGCCGCCACGCACGCGGCGCTGGCCGACTGGGTGCCCGACGAAACGGCACGCCGGCGCATCCTGGTCGACACGCCCGCGCAATTGTTCAGGTTCAAAACCGGAGACATCAATGACAACCAATGAGCTCTCGCGCGCACGCCTGCTGCGCGCCATTCCCCGTTCCCTTGCGGGCGCGGCCCTGCTGCTCGCCGGGCTTTCAGCGTATGCCGGCACCTGGCCGGAAAAACCCGTGAGGCTGGTCGTGAGCTATCCGCCGGGCGGCACCGTCGATGCGGTGGCGCGCATCATCGCGCCCAAGCTCTCGGCGAAGCTTGGCCAGCCCGTGGTGATCGATAACCGCGGCGGCGCCGGCGGTGCCATCGGTGGCGACCTGGTCGCCAAGAGCGCGCCCGACGGCTACACCGTGATGCTCGATGCTTCCAACCACGCCCAGAACCCTGCGCTGCGCAAGATGCCCTTCGACACGTTGCGCGACCTGGCGCCGGTGTCGCTGCTGGTGAAGGTGCCCAACGTGCTGGTGGTGAATCCTTCGGCGCCGATGAAGAGCGTCGCTGACCTGATCGCCCAGGCCAAGGCGAAGCCGGGCGGCATCAACTACGCCTCGTCGGGCAATGGTTCGGCGCAGCATCTGGCCGGCGAGTTGTTCGCCTCGATGGCCGGCGTCCAGATCACGCACGTGGCCTACAAGGGCGGCGGTCCGGCGCTCACCGACGTGATGTCGGGACATGTCCCCGTGTTCTTCGCCAGCCTGGCGTCCAGCCTGCCCTTCATCCAGGGCGGCAAGCTGCGTGCGCTGGCCGTGACCGGCAAGACGCATTCGCCCGCATTGCCGCAGCTGCCCACCGTGGCCGAGGCCGGCCTGCCCGGCTACGAGGTCTACGAATGGAATGCGGTGTTCGTGCCGGCCGGCACCCCCGCGCCCGTGGTGGAGCGGCTGTCGAAAGAGTTCGCCGCCACGCTCAAGGACCCCGAGGTGCGCACCCGGCTCGAAGCGCTCGGCGCCGAGGTGATCGGCTCCAGCCCGGCCGAACTCGACAGCTTTCGCCGTGCCGAGATCGTCAAGTGGACCCGGCTCGCGAAGGACAACAAGATCCAGGTGGACTAGGCCGGCGCCGGGCCGCTCCCAAGCAGGCCTGCGGCCCCCTCGGGGGGAAGCGAGGACACGAAGTGCCGGAGCGTGGGGGTCAACTAGGCCGGCGCCGAGCCGCTCCCAAGCAGGGCAGCGAAAGCGTCGGCGAACGTCGGGCGCGAGCGCGCCAGCCACAGCGCCGACAACTCGAAGGCCGGCAGTCCTGCGCCGTCGCGTACCTCGGCATAGCGCACGCCCTCGTGCCGAAGCGCGCGTACCGAGCGCGGCAGCAGCGACCAACCCAGGCCCGCCGCCACGCAGGCCAGCACCGTCAGCGTGCGGTTGGCGTCCTGCACCACCCGCGTCTCGTGGCCCGCGCGGCGCAGCGCGCCGAGCAGCTGGGCGCGCAGGGCGGGAATCTGTTCTTCCGGAAACCACACCAGTCCGTGCCGGGCGATATCGGCGAGCGACACGCATCCGTCGTCGGCCAGCGGCCAGTCGGCCGGCAGCGCGGCGACCATCGCCTCCTCGCCCAGCCGCAATTCGTGCACCCGGGCGGTAACCGACACCGGCGGATGCAGCAGCGCGATGTCGATGCGGCCGCCCTCCAGCGCCGCCACCTGCTCGGCATTGCTCATCTCGCGCAGCACCACGTCGAGCTGCGGATGTTCGGCGCGCAGCCGGCGCAACGCGTTCGGCAGCACCTCGTAGACCGCATGCGTCACGAAACCCACGGTCAGCCGGCCCGCACGCCCGGCGCCCATCGCCCGCGCGCGTTCGGCCGCCGTGTCGCTGTAGGCGAGGCTGGCGCGCAGGTCGTCGATGACCGCGAGGCCGGCCTCCGTGAGCGTGGCGCCGCGGCGCGTGCGGGTGAACAGGCGCGTGCCGATCTCCTGCTCCAGTCGGTTCAGCGTTTGCGTGAGCGCCGGCTGTGCCAGGCCGAGCCGTTCGGCCGCCCGTGTGAGACTGCCCGCCTCGGCGACCGCGACAATGCAGCGCATCTGGCGGGTGTCCATGGCTGCGCCCGTGTCAGAACGCCTTGCAGACCCGCAGCACCTCGGCGCCGTAAGCCTCGAGCTTCTTGGTGCCGATGCCGCTGATGCCCTGCAGGTCTTCGAGCGTCGCCGGTGCGCGCTCGGCAATCGACGCCAGCGTGGCGTCGTGGAAGATCACATAGGCCGGCAGGTTGTGTTCCTTTGCCACCTCGGCGCGCCAGGCCTTGAGGGCCTCGAAGCGCTTCTTGCCGGTGTCGTCGAGCTTGGCGGCAGCCGGCGAAGGCGCGCCCTTGGCGACCTTCTCGCGGCGGGGCTTGCGCTCCGCCGGTGACGAGATGGATTCGCGCAGCGTCACGTTCGATTCGCCCTTGAGCACCGCGCGCGAGCCTTCGGTGAGCTTCAACGTGTTGAAGGCTTCCGCATCGACAGCCAGCGCGCCCGTGGCGATGAGCTGGCGCAGCACGCCGCGCAGCTGCACCTCGCTGAACTCCGCGCCCAGCCCGAAGGTGCTGATGCGCTCGTGCCCGAACTGCTTGACCTTCTCGGTCTCCTTGCCGCGCAGGATGTCCATGATGTGGCCCGCGCCAAAGCTGATGCCGCTCAGCTGCTGCACCCGGTAGATGGTGGAGAGTAGTTTGCGCGCGGCGTCGGTCCCATCCCACACCTGCGGTGGGTTCAAGCAGTTGTCGCAATTGCCGCAGGGGGTGCTCTTCTCGCCGAAGTAGCCGAGCAGCCGCACACGACGGCAGTCGCTCGCCTCGGCCAGCGACAGCAGCGCATCGAGCTTGCCGCGCATCACCTGCTTGAACTCTTCGCCGGCCGGGCTCTCGTCGATCATGCGGCGCTGGTTCACCACGTCCTGCAGGCCGTAGGTCATCCACGCATCGGCCGGGGCGCCGTCGCGGCCCGCGCGGCCGGTTTCCTGGTAGTAGCCCTCGATGTTCTTGGGCATGTCGAGGTGGCCGACAAAGCGCACGTCGGGCTTGTCGATGCCCATGCCGAAGGCGATGGTCGCCACCATCACGATGCCTTCTTCGCGCAGGAACCGGTCCTGGTGCCTCTGGCGCACCGCCGCATCCAGGCCCGCGTGGTAGGGCAGCGCATTGATGCCTGCACCCTGCAGCATCACGGCGACCTCTTCCACGCGCTTTCGAGATTGGCAATAGACCACGCCCGCATCGCCCTCGTGCTCGCGCTCGATGAAGCGCAGCAGCTGCGTGGTCGCGTCCTTCTTCTCGACGATGGTGTAGCGGATGTTCGGCCGGTCGAAACTGGAGACGAACTGACGCGCCTCTTCGAGTTGCAGCCGCTCGACGATGTCGGCGCGCGTGAGTGCATCGGCGGTGGCCGTGAGCGCAATGCGCGGCACGCCCGGATAGCGCTCGTGCAGCACCGTGAGCGCGCGGTACTCGGGCCGGAAGTCGTGGCCCCATTGGCTCACGCAATGCGCTTCGTCGATCGCGAACAGCGAGAGCTTGCCGCGCTCCTTCAGCGAATCGAGCTGCGAGAGAAAGCGCGGCGTGTTCACGCGCTCGGGCGCCGCGTACAGCAGCGTGATCTCGCCGCGCAGCATGCGGCGCTCCACGTCCTGCGTCTGCTCCCAGTCGAGCGTCGAATTCAAAAAGGCCGCGTTCACGCCGGCCTCGTGCAGAGCGCCGACCTGGTCGTGCATCAGCGCGATCAGCGGCGACACAACCACCGAGACGCCGCGCCCCGCGCGCTGCCGCGCTATGGCCGGGATCTGGTAGCACAGCGACTTGCCGCCGCCCGTAGGCATCAGCACCAATGCATCGCCGCCGCCCACCACGTGATCGACGATCTCCTGCTGCGGCCCGCGGAACTGCGAGTAGCCGAAGACTTCATGAAGGATGTCGGCGGGTGCGCTGCTGCTGCCGGGGGCGTCGAGGGGGAGGGGAGCGAGCGAGGACACAGGCAGCGGTGCGAAGGGCGGGGATGGGCAAAAAGGAGGGGAGACGTCGATTGTCCCCCACCCACCCGGATATGACTGTGGCATGAGGTTTGCAAAGGTGAAGCCCGTCCCGCCACCCTTCCTGTATAGACAGCAATCTGGTGCATTTTCCTGAAGGATGCACCGGAAATGGTCCTTCCGGGTTATCCTGTATATACAAGTTGGGGCGCTTGGCAACAATGCGAGGTTCGTGCAGCCCGAGCCCGGGTGCACCGCCGAGCTTTTTTCCAGAGAACAGAACCAGGAGTACCCATGGTCAAGACGGTAGTTGTGAAATTTGCCTCCCTGCTGGCCGCAGGCGCATGTGCAGCGGGCATGGCTGGAACGGCCGCCGCCCAGGAAACAAAAATTGCGCTGGGCATGTCCGGCTGGACCGGCTTCGCGCCGCTCTCGCTGGCCGACAAGGCCGGCATCTTCAAGAAGAACGGGGTGGACGTCGAGCTCAAGATGATTCCGCAGAAGGACCGCCATCTGGCGCTGGCCTCGGGCGCCATCCAGTGCGCGGCCACCACGGTGGAAACGCACGTGGCCTGGAACGCCAACGGCGTGCCCATCGTGCAGATCTTCCAGATGGACAAGTCCTACGGCGCCGACGGCCTTGCGGTACGCAACGACGTGAAGGGCTTTGCCGATCTCAAGGGCAAGACAATCGGCGTGAGCGCGCCCGGCACCGCTCCCTACTTCGGCCTGGCCTGGATGCTCAACAAGAACGGCATGACACTGAAGGACGTGAAGCTGGTCTCGCTCGAGCCGCAGCCCGCAGCCCAGGCCTTCGTGGCCGGCCAGAACGACGCCGCCATGACCTACGAGCCCTACCTGTCGACCGTGCGCGCCAACCCCACCGCCGGCAAGATCCTGGCCACCACGCTCGACTACCCGATGGTGATGGACACCGTGGGCTGCGCGCCCACCTGGCTCAAGGCCAACGCCAAGGCCGCACAGGCGCTCACGCAGTCGTACTTCGAGGCGCTCGACATGATCAAGGCCGACCCGGCCAAGGCCAACGAGCTCATGGGCTCGGCCGTGAAGCAGAGCGGCGAGCAGTTCGCCAAGTCGTCGGCTTACCTGCGCTGGCAGGACAAGGCCGCCAACCAGAAGTTCTTTGCGGGCGAACTCACCAGCTTCATGAAGGAAGCCACGCCCATCCTGCTGGAGGCCGGCGTGATCCGCAAGGCGCCTGAAGATTTCACGGCCACGTTCGATGCAAGCTTCGTCAAGTAAGGCCCTGCCGCAGGTGCCGCCGCGTTCGGCGGCGCCCGCACCGGCCGTCTCCCCCCAAGCCGCCGCGCCCGCTCGGCGCCGTTCGCTCGCGCCGCTCGAGCCCATCAGCGGGCGCGCCCGCGTGCTGCTCGGGCTGGGCTTCTTCGTGGCCTTCGTGCTCGTGTGGTCCATCGCCACGATCGGCGGCTTCGTGCCGCCGACCTTCCTCGCCAGCCCGCCGGCCATGCTCAAGGAAGGCTGGATGCTCTTTGCCGAGTTCGGCTTCATCGGCGACATCGGCATGACCGTGTGGCGCGTGTTCGGCGGCTTCCTGCTGGCGGCCGTGTTCGCAGTGCCGCTGGGCATCGCGATGGGCACGTGGAAAACGGTCGAGGCTTTCTTCGAGCCCTTCGTCTCGTTCTGCCGCTATCTGCCGGCCTCCGCGTTCATTCCGCTGCTCATCCTGTGGGCGGGCCTCGGCGAAATGCAGAAGCTGCTGGTGATCTTCATCGGCTCGTTCTTCCAGATCGTGCTGATGGTGGCCGTGACCGTCGGCGGTGCGCGGCGCGACCTCGTCGAGGCAGCCTACACGCTGGGCGCCAAGAGCCGTGGCATCGTCGCGCGCGTGCTCATTCCGGGTGCCGCGCCCGGCATTGCCGAAACGCTGCGCCTCGTGCTCGGCTGGGCCTGGACCTACGTGATCGTGGCGGAGCTCATCGGCTCCTCATCGGGCATCGGCCACATGATCACCGACAGCCAGGCGCTGCTCAACACCGGGCAGATCATTTTTGGGATCATCGTGATCGGCGTCATCGGGCTGGTGTCCGACTTCGCTTTCAAGGCGCTCAACCGCCGCCTCTTTGCATGGGCGGCACTGTGATGACGAACAACCAACTCTCCATCCAGGGCGTGTCGCGCGTCTTCACCGGCACCAAGGGACAGAGCACGCAGGCGCTGCTGCCCATCGACTTCGAGGTGAAGGAGAACGACTTCGTCACCATCCTCGGCCCCTCGGGCTGCGGCAAGTCGACGCTGCTACGCATCGTGGCGGGGCTCGATTTTCCGACCACCGGCCAGGTGCTGCTCGACGGCGAGCGCATCGATGGACCGGGCGCCGACCGCGGCGTGGTGTTCCAGAGCTACACGCTCTTTCCGTGGCTCACCGTGGCGCAGAACATCCGCTTCGGCCTGCGCGAGCGCGGAATGAGCGAAGCCGACCAGAAGGAGCGCAGCGAGTTCTTCATTGCCAAGGTGGGGCTGCGCGGTTTCGAGAACCACTTTCCCAAGCAGCTCTCGGGCGGCATGCAGCAGCGCACCGCGATTGCGCGCGCGCTCGCCAACGACCCCAAGATGCTGCTGCTCGACGAGCCCTTCGGCGCGCTCGACAACCAGACGCGCGTGCTGATGCAGGAGCTCTTGCTCGGCATCTGGGAGTCGGCACGCAAGACCGTGCTGTTCGTCACGCACGACATCGACGAGGCGATCTTCATGGCCAACCGCGTGGCGGTGTTCAGCGCGCGGCCCGGCCGCATCAAGACCGAGATCGCGGTCGACTTTCCGCATCCGCGCAGCTACACCATCAAGACCTCGCCGGAGTTCATGGACATCAAGGCGCGGCTGACCGAAGAGATCCGCGCCGAATCCATGGCTGCGGTGGAACACTGACATGAAACGCGACCTGCCGTCCCTCGCGCTCTATGCGCAAGTCAAGGATCACATCTCCCGCAAGATCCAGGACGGCACCTGGCCGGCCGGCCACCGCCTGCCGTCCGAGAGCGAGCTGGTCGCGCAGTTCGGCATCTCGCGCATGACGGTGAACCGCGCGCTGCGCGAGCTCATGGAGCAGGGCCGCATCGTGCGCGTGGCCGGCGTTGGCAGTTTCGTGGCCGAGAACAAGCCGCAGTCCACGCTGCTGCAGATTGCCAACATCGCGAGCGAAATCCGCCAGCGCGGGCACGACTACCGCTGCGAGATGCTCGCCGTGGAGCGCGTTGCCGCATCGCCCGACGTGGCGGCCTGGCTCGACATGCGCGCGGGCACCTCGGTGTTCCACAGCGTCTGCCTGCACCTGGAGAACGACACGCCGGTGCAGCTGGAAGAGCGCTACGTCAATCCGCTGGTCGTGCCCGATTTTCTCGAGCAGGATTTTGCCGCCGTACCGCCCAGCGAGTACCTGGTGCGCAACGTGCCCTTCGACCAGATCGAACACGTCGTCGATGCGGTGCTGCCCACCGCGGAGCAGGCGAGCCGGCTCGCGATGGAGCCCACCGATCCCTGCCTGCTGCTCACGCGCCGCACATGGACGCGCAACACGCCGGTCACCTGGGTGCGCTGCCTGCATCCCGCATCGCGCTACAGCCTGGGCAGCCGCTTTAAAGCCGACGGCAACCCCAGCTTCGGCTGATTTTTTCGCTACGGAAACCGACGGTTTTCTCTCGCAACCACTTGTATAGACAGGTTCACATGTTAACAAGCAATCACACCGCCACCTCCCTGACCCTCACGCCCGGCAAGGTGGACCTCGCGATGCTGCGCCGCATCCAGGCCGGCGGCGTGCAGTTGGCGCTCGACCCCTCGGTGCAAGAGGGCATGGCCCGCGCCGAAGCGGCGGTGCGCCACATCGTCGACAACGACCAGGTGGTGTACGGCATCAACACCGGCTTCGGCAAGCTCGCGAGCACGCGCATCGGCAACGACCACCTGGCCGATCTGCAGCGCAACCTCGTGCTCTCGCACAGCGTGGGCACGGGCGAGCCACTGGCCGCGCCCGTCGTGCGCATGGTGCTGGCCACCAAGGCCGTGAGCCTGGCACGCGGCCACTCGGGCGTGCGGCCCGCGCTGGTCGATGCATTGCTGGCCTTGTTCAACGCGGGCGTCATGCCGCGCATTCCGTGCAAGGGCTCGGTGGGCGCCTCGGGCGACCTCGCGCCGCTCGCGCACATGGCCTGCGTGCTCATCGGCGAGGGCGAGGCCACCACGGCTGACGGCACGGTGGTCAGCGGCGCTGAGGCCATGCGCCTTGTTGGCCTCGAGCCCTTCGTGCTCGGCCCCAAGGAAGGCCTGGCGCTGCTCAACGGCACGCAGGTGTCGACCGCTCTCGCGCTCGCAGGGCTGTTCGGCGCCGAGGACGTGTTCGCCTCGGCCCTGATGTCGGGTGCGCTCTCGCTCGAGGCCATCCAGGGTTCGATCAAGCCTTTCGATGCGCGCATTCATGCCGCCCGCGGCCAGCCGGGACAGATCGCGGTGGCCGGCGCCGTGCGCACGCTGCTCGAAGGCAGCGAGATCGTGCCGTCGCATGCCGACTGCGGCCGCGTGCAAGACCCGTATTCGGTGCGCTGCATCCCGCAGGTGATGGGCGCCTGCCTCGACAACCTCGCGCACGCCGCGCGCGTGCTGGTGATCGAAGCCAATGCCGCATCGGACAACCCGCTGGTGTTCTGCGACACCGGCGAAGTGATTTCTGGCGGCAACTTCCACGCCGAGCCGGTCGCCTTTGCGGCCGACATCATCGCGCTGGCCGTGAGCGAAGTCGGCGCCATTGCCGAACGCCGCATCGCGCTCCTGCTCGACACCGGCCTCTCGGGACTGCCGCCGTTCCTGGTGCGCGACGGCGGCCTCAACTCGGGCTTCATGATCGCGCAGGTCACGGCCGCGGCCCTTGCGTCGGAGAACAAGTCGCTCGCGCATCCGGCGAGCGTCGACAGTCTGCCGACTTCGGCAAACCAGGAAGACCACGTGTCGATGGCGACCTTCGCGGCGCGCCGTCTGGGCGACATGGTCAACAACACGGCGGTGGTGGTGGGCATCGAAGCCATGGCCGCCGCGCAGGGCATCGAACTCAAACGAGGCCTCAAGAGCTCGCCGCTGGTCGAAGCCGAATTCGCCAACATCCGCCAGAAGGTCGCCTTTCTTGAACGCGACCGCTACCTCGCGCCCGACATCGAAGCCATGCGCCAGTGGGCGCTGAAGGCCGAGCTGCCGGCTGCGCTGCTGGACATCCTGCCCAGTCACTCGTAAGAACCGACATACCGACCCGATTAGGAGAACCACGCCATGAACGCTCCGGAAAAATTCGCCCTGAACAATCCCGAGGCCGCCGATCCGCGCCACGACCCCACGCGCGTGATCCGTGCTCCGCGCGGCAGCACGCTCAACTGCAAGAGCTGGCTCACCGAAGCGCCGTTCCGCATGCTGCAGAACAACCTCGACGCCGAGGTGGCCGAGCGACCGCAAGACCTCGTGGTGTACGGCGGCATCGGCCGTGCCGCGCGCAACTGGGCCTGCTACGACCAGATCCTTGCGTCGCTGAAGGAGCTCAACGACGACGAGACGCTGCTCATTCAGTCGGGCAAGCCGGTGGGCGTGTTCAAGACGCACGAGAACGCACCGCGCGTGCTGCTCGCCAATTCGAACCTCGTGCCGAAGTGGGCCAACTGGGAGCACTTCAACGAGCTCGACCGCCAGGGCCTCTTCATGTACGGCCAGATGACGGCGGGAAGCTGGATCTACATCGGCAGCCAGGGCATCGTGCAGGGCACCTTCGAAACCTTTGTCGAAGCAGGCCGCCAGCACTACAACAACAGCCTTGCGGGCAAATGGATCCTCACGGCCGGCCTCGGCGGCATGGGTGGCGCGCAGCCGCTCGCGGCCACGCTGGCGGGTGCGGTGTCGCTCAACATCGAGTGCCAGCAGACCAGCATCGACTTTCGCCTGCGCACACGCTATGTCGACAAGCAGGCACGCGACATCGACCACGCGCTGGAACTCATCCAGCAGCACTGCGACGCGAAGGAAGCCGTGTCGATCGCGCTGCTCGGCAATGCGGCCGACATCCTTCCGGAGCTGGTGAAGCGCGCGAAGGCCGGCGGCATCAAGCCTGACCTCGTGACCGACCAGACTTCCGCGCACGACCTGATCAACGGCTACCTGCCCTCGGGCTGGACCGTGCCGCAATGGCAAGCCGCGATGAAGGATGCTTCGCAGCACGATGCGCTGAAGACCGCCGCGGCCAAGTCGTGCGCCGTGCACGTGCAGGCCATGCTCGACTTCCAGGCCATGGGCATCCCCACGGTCGACTACGGCAACAACATCCGCCAGGTCGCTTTCGACGAAGGCGTGAAGAACGCGTTCGACTTTCCGGGCTTCGTGCCGGCCTACATCCGCCCGCTGTTCTGCGAGGGCAAGGGTCCGTTCCGCTGGGTGGCGCTCTCGGGCGATCCCGAAGACATCTACAAGACCGACGCCAAGATCAAGGAGCTGTTCCCCGAGAACACCCACACGCACCGCTGGCTCGACATGGCGCGCGAGCGCATTGCCTTCCAGGGCCTGCCCGCGCGCATCTGCTGGCTCGGTCTGGGTGAGCGCCACATCGCGGGCCTGGCCTTCAACGAGATGGTGAAGAACGGCGAACTCAAGGCCCCGATCGTCATCGGCCGCGACCACCTCGACACCGGCTCGGTTGCCAGCCCCAACCGCGAAACCGAAGCGATGAAGGACGGCACCGATGCAGTAAGCGACTGGCCGCTGCTCAACGCGCTCCTCAATACGGCGGGTGGCGCCACCTGGGTCAGCCTGCACCACGGCGGCGGCGTAGGCATGGGCTACTCGCAGCACTCGGGCGTGGTCATCGTCTGCGACGGCACCGATGCCGCCGCCAAGCGCATCGAGCGCGTGCTGTGGAACGACCCGGCCACCGGCGTCATGCGCCATGCCGATGCGGGCTACGACATTGCCGTGGCCACCGCGAAGAAGCAGGGGTTGAACCTGCCGATGGTGCGATGACGCTCGTATTTCTCCCTCCCCTTCCGGGGGAGGGCCGGGGTGGGGGCACGACGGCCTTTACCCTCGCGCAGCGCTCATTGGGCGCGGGGGGCCCCCCCCCCCCCCCCCCCCCCGGGGGGGGGGCGGAGTAAACCTACCGGAGAAAGCTGGGGGGTGGGGGGGCCGGGCCCCGCCGGCCCCCCCCCCGCGGCAAGCCGGC
>NZ_JAUSRN010000012.1 GCF_030811855.1 Variovorax paradoxus
ACGCTGGCCACCGAGAAGCTGCAGGAATGCCACGGGATTGCGCTCAGCAAGGAAACGGTTCGTGCGCTGATGGTCGCTACAGGCTTGTGGACGCCCCGCAAACAGCGGGCGGCCAAGATCCACCAGCCGCGCAACCGTCGAGCGTGCGTCGGCGAACTCATCCAGATCGACGGCAGCGACCACGCGTGGTTCGAAGACCGAGCGCCATCGTGCACACTGCTGGTGTTCATCGACGACGCCACCAGCCAGCTGATGCAGCTGCATTTCGTGCCCACTGAATCGTCGTTTGCCTATTTCGAGGCAACGCGCTCCTACCTGGAACAGCATGGCAAGCCGGTGGCGTTCTACAGTGACAAGGCCAGCATCTTCCGCTCGGTGCGCGATTCGACCGACTTCGGTCGCGGCACGACGCAGTACGGACGCGTTCTCTTCGAGCTGAACATCGACATCATGTGTGCCAACACCAGCCAGGCCAAGGGCCGGGTCGAGCGTGCCAACCTGACGCTGCAGGATCGCCTGGTGAAGGAACTGCGCCTGCGGGAGATCAACACGCGCGAGGCGGCCAATGCGTTCGCGCCCTACTTCATCGCCGACTTCAATGCCCGCTTCGCCAAGGCGCCGCTGCGCGAGTTCGATGCGCATCGACCGGTGCGCGCCGATGAGGATCTGGATCTGCTGTTCACCTGGCGGCTGCAGCGCAAGGTGTCGCTGTCGCTCACGCTACAACACGACCGGGTGATCTACCTGCTCAAGGACTCGCCAGCCAACCGCAAGCTGATCCATCGGTACATCGATGTCTTCGAGTACCCGGATGGGCGCATCGAGCTGCGGGCCGACGGAGTCAACCTGGTCTATGAGCGCTATGACCGATTGCCGCAGGTCGACACGGCCGCCATCGTCGAGAACAAGCGCCTGAGCCACGCGCTGCAGGCTGCGCTGGTGATCCAGGCGCAGCGTGACGACAGAAGGAAGTCCAGTACGCCCTCGCGCACGAACCAGGGGCAGGCGCCCTACTCCACCAAGGCTTTGCCAGGGACCAAACGGTCCAGGCAGTTCACGTCACAGGACCTCGACGAAGCGGTCAGAGCGGTCTGCCGGGCACCCAAGAAAACAACCGTGTTGGCCTCCGGCTGAAAGACCTGTGCAGGCTCAAAGGCAAGGCAGTCACGGCGTTCGCCGGGCTCCATCCAAAAAGAAGAAATGCGACATTTCTATTTAGCCAGGAATGCGACATTTGAACTTGGCGTTGACACTGCGTGTAGCGGCTGATTAGTAATGTCGCGTTTGGCCCGAATAGAAATGTCGCATTGCTCCCCCGGTCCAGCTACCCGGTCCCAACCCTCACTGCAGCACCGGCGACCCACCAGCACCAAGCGAAACAGCGACGAGTTGATAGCCTTGCCCGTAGATGGCACGCAGGACAAACCCGTTCGCATCGCACAAATCCAGCTTTTTGCGCACTTTTGTTGCGCAGACGTCCACCGTGCGTTGACTCTCGAGTCGTCGTCTGTTTGCCCAGAGCGCGTCCAGCAGCCAGTCTCGCGTCAGCACCCGGCCGACATTGCGGAACAGTTCGAGTGCAAACGCAAGCTCGAGCGGTGAAAGACGGATCTCGCGTCCCCGGTGCAGGACGGTGGTGCTATCCGGAAGGAACTTGTAGTCACCCCAGGTCATTTCGTTGTCCAGTCGCGGTGCTCGCGAAGAACCGCGCCTTCGGTGAAGGAGTGTTTGCACTCGCCAGTTCAGCTCCTGAACGCGCGTCTGCAAGACATTGAACTCGATGACGTCATCCCATGCGGACTCATCGTTGGCGCGTGGCAGCAAAGATGACCAGTCCTTGTCGTTGACGACAAGCAATATCGGTATGCACAGTCGCTTGCACACTTCGGACATGCTTTGATGCAGTGACGGATCGTGCAGGGTCAAAAGCAACAGATCGAATCGCTGTCCGATGCAGAACGCGATCAGCAGCTCTGCTGCATCGGAAAACGCGGTGGGCTGATGCCCGAGTTCAACCAGCATTTCCTGCAATGCCGTTCTGCGTTCCTTTTCCGTCACCAAGAGAGCCACGGACAATGAGCGTTCATTCGTCATGATGATGCCGAACTTGGTTGAGGGACGCGCATGGCTGTTGTTGTTGTTCACCGCGTGCCAAATCCAATGCGGCCTCCGAGGTTGTGGCTTTCGGGAACTGCGACGACCGGAGCGAGCAATCGATATCCAATCCCTGCAACGCTCTCGATTTGCCACTCTCGGGTGAGATCGAAATCCAGTGCGTTGCGCAATCCAGCGATCCTTGCGTGAACGGATTTCTTCTCCGCTGGAGAACCGTGCGCGGCGACGATGAAGTCCAGACGCTGAGTGGGAACGACCCGATCCATGCCGTAGAAAAGCTCGATCGCCAGATCGAACTCGCAGGGCGTCAATCTCACTTCAGCAGAACCGATGGACACCGAGTGAGTCCGTGTATGAAACCGATAAGGTCCCCACTCGGGCGCAGCCGGGTTTATGCGGATGCGATGGCGCACCGCAAAATCGTGCAGCAGGATGTAAAAGCGGCTGAACGTGAAAGGACCGCTGGCAACGCCAGTATTGATGTCTTGCACCCGGACTGACGACGCCGGCGCCCTGCCCTCGAATGCCAATAGAACCGGAACGCCCTCGCCCATGACCTTGCGGACCTCGCTTGCAGGCGAATCTTGATGTTCGGTCGTCTCAAGGGAAGCGGGATACACGAACACCAGCAGTTCGAATTGCTGGAGGCGGCTGCCGAGCGACCGCAACTCGTCGATGTTCATGAATATCCAGGGCGACCGACCCAGCGCGCGCAGCGCCCGGCGCGAATCTTCGCCCGTCGACCCGGAAGCGCTCACCACGGCAATGTTGCGCCGACGATGCACCCACGATTTCGGCGGGATGGACGGTTCTGGAGTTCCCTGCGCCTCTTGGTTCACTTTCAAGCCAGCTCGCGGCCGGACGGGCCGGCCCTTGCGTTCGGAACAATGGAGAGTCATTGCGCGAACGAGGGCGAATGCCCTGGGGGCTGGGGTTGTGGCGTACTGCGCATCGCGTGACCTTCGATTCAGCGAACGAACGGTGTATCGCTCGCAAATGGGCGGTCAGTTTAGAAACATAAAGTTCTCTTTGCCAGCGATCTGACGATGTATTGCAATTCCCTCCCCCATTTATTGGCGGCACCTCGGGCCAATTGCAGAGGGATTCGCTGATCGCAATCTTGAAAGGCAGGAACGCGCAGCACGCTATGCACGTTTCGCATGGATTCGGCAAAAGAGCTTCATCCGGGCAGCGCCGGGGGTACTTCTTTTCGCCAGGCTCACGCCGTGAAGCCTCAGGGCCATGACGCCCAGGGCTCGTCGCCACTTCAGCAGCGATTTGCTGGACTCATTTCCGCCGGGACGTGATGAACAGGCGCGGACAGGTTATGGAGGATGCGCGTCCCCCTGCCCTGTCTGCGCCTCCGCGGGGCCATGAACGCCGTGGCGTTACGGGCGGCCACATCGCCAGCGCGCCTTCAGAAACTCGGCGCATCCTTGTCCGGCGGCCGTCCGGCGAGTGCCCTTTGCTGCTCCGCGAACATCTCGCCGATGTACGTGAGGAGGCTGTCGTCCGAGATCTTCGATGCCGCTGCGCGCGCATCTTTCGGTGCGGCCTTGGCTTCGTCGGCCGGGGCCACGGCGCTCGCAAGTTCAATCTGGGGGCCGCTCTGCTGGCAGGCAGCGGCAGCGAGGCCGAGTCCCGTGAGCGCTGCCGCATGCAATATTCTGGTGAAGTCCATATCGACTCCTTGGTGGTGGGGTGCTGGAGAATTTGGAATGCCGTTCGTGGCGGCCGGGCCGTTCGCGTTGAAGCGCGCGCCTTTGTCATTCCCCCCCGATGCAGAGCCAGTGCCATCGCACCACGCGCTGCCCGCAGTAGCGCTCGACCACGCGCGCAACCAGTTCCGTGTTGCCGGACATGGCCCATCGCCTGTCGAACCAGACCATGGCCTCGTACAGGTCGTCGGAGTCGCCCGTCGAGTCATACCGTTCCATCAGCGCTATGGAGAGTTCACGGTTTGAGAACTCGTCTCCGCTCCCGGCTTCGTTGCGCAGCAGGTCGAGCCTGGACGAGGCCGACAGGCCGGCGCGCGGGTCTGCTTTGCGGGTCGCGGCAACCGCTGCGGCGGGAGCGTGCATTGCCGACGCCATGAGGGCGCCAGACAGAAGCGCCCCGCTTGCGAAGGCGCCGATGAGCTGGATTCGCTTCGAGCGCCGGAGCTTGAATGCGCCCTGCGCTCCTTCGGACAAGCGTCGAACGGTGCGATGGAACATGGGATGAACTTTCTAGGCCCGCTTAGGTGCTGTGCAAGGGTAGGCTTTCGATGCGGCGAATGCGTCATCGGAATCGATGATGCGGCGCTGTGTTGCTGTCGTCGTGGCGCTTTGAGGCGCTGCCGTCGCGCGAGCGGATCTGCAAGGCTCGCTCGATGCCATCCCGTTTTCTACCGCGCGGTAGAAAAACCCGAAATCAACCTTCGAAAAGATCGTGAATCACCGTAGAAAAGGCCGCCATCTGCAGCCGCTTTTTCAATGCAACCGGAGTGCAGCGTACGCCTGGCTTTGGGCGTCGGCAATTGCACGAAAGGCATAGAAGCTCGGGGATTTCGGACGGCCTGCATCGTGAAAACCAACTTGAAAAATTGATCATTAACGACAGAGACAATTTGATGTTTGCGCGAGCTTGAAATCTATCCCGTGATGATCGGCCGCAACGTGTCGATCTCTTCGATCATGAAGTCGAAAAACGCAGCAACGCGCGGCGTGTGCCGCAGGTCGGCGCGGGTAAGAAGACGCCAGATGCGCGCCAGTTCGGATACGGGACCGAGCACGCGCACGAGTTCGGGTTCCACATCGGCAATGGCGGTAGGCAGCGGCGCAATGCCAACGCCGGCTTTCACGGAATAGAGCAGCCCGAGCACGCTGTTGTTGCGCGCGACCACCCTGCCGTGGGGAGCCACGTTTCGCAGCCACTGGGCTGCACGATGGTTGGCCATCGTCTCGTCGAAGCCGACGAGGTCGTGCTGCTCGAGCGCCTCGACGCGATCGGGCTGGCCGCAGCGTTCGACGTATTTGCGGCTCGCATACACCGCCCAGAGCGAATCGCCGATCTTGCGTCCGACCAGTTCGTTATCTACGGTATCTCCAGAGCGCAGGGCAACGTCGGCTTCGCCTTTCATCAGGTCGAGGTACTTGTCGCTCATCACGAACTCGACGCGCAGCCCGGGGTACCGCGCATGGAAGCGGTCGAGCAGCGTGGTTTGCGTGATGCGGTAGACCAGCGGCTCGGGGCAGGTCACGCGGATGACGCCCACCGCTTCGAGCTGGGCCGATTCGAGTTGCTGTTCAAGCGCGGCCACTGCCTTCGCGACGCTTTCCGCATAAGGCAGCAGCGCTTCGCCGAACTCCGTCAGGCGATAGCCGGTGGGATGGCGCTGCACGAGCTGGCGTCCGAGGCGCCGCTCCAACTCGGCCAGCCGGCGCTGGACAGTGGACTGGTTCACCTGCAGCGCACGGCCGGCGGCCAGCGTGCTGTGGTGGTGGGCCACGGCCAGAAAGTACTTGAGGTCGTTCCAGTCGAACATGGCGCGAGCTATGCGTTTGTGCGGCCCCATTCTGCATTCCTGCGGCTTACGCCGGGGCATCTCGGCGCCTATGCTGGGTTCAAACGGGGAGTGACAGCCACCAGATGCCGACCGACCCGGCGAAGTAAAGGATCGATGATGACCAACCCGTTGATCGCACCCGAAGTGGACGCCCAAGCGTTCAAGACCGCCATCCGCAGCGAGTGGGACCGCGCGGCCCCGGGATGGAACGGCCATGCGCCGCAGATACGGCAGTGGCTGGACCGCGCCACCGAGGCCATGCTCGAGATGGCCGGCGTCACAAAGGGTGCGCGCGTTCTCGACGTTGCCGCCGGCGCCGGCGACCAGACCCTCGACGTGGCGCGGCGCGTCGGCCCGGATGGCTTCGTGCTCGCCACCGATCTGTCGCCCGTGATCCTGGCGCTGGCACAGGACAACGCCAGGCGTGCCGGCTACGCCAATGTGCAGACGGAAGTGTCCGATGGCGAAAAGCTCCCGGTCGATAGCGCCAGCTTCGACGCGGTGGTGTGCAGGCTCGGTCTGATGTTCTTTCCGAATCCGCTGGAAGGCCTGCGCGAGATGCACCGTGCGCTCAAACCCGGCGGCGGTGCCTGCACGCTGGTATTCGGAAGACCCGAGCGCAATCCATGCGTCACAACCCTGATGTCGACGGCCATGAAGCATGCGGGGCTCGCGCCGCGCGACCCGTTCCAGCCCGGCACCCTGCTGAGCCTGGGGCGCCCCGGACTGATCGACGGGCTGTTCAAGGAGGCTGGGTTCACCGAGGTGGCCACCACGACGATCGATGCGCCGTTCAAGCTGCCCTCGGCCCGCCACTATCTGGATTTCGTCCGGGCGTCGGCAAGTCCGGTCCGGCAGATCCTGGGCCGTCTGGACGACAGTGCCGCGGCCGCCGCGTGGACCGAGATGGAGGAGCGCCTCGCCGCCTTCAACACCCCGTCAGGTTGGGAAGGCCCGAACGAACTGTTGCTGACGGCCGGCCGCCGGTCGCAGTAGCTTCAGCAGCCTTCAACCGCCACCAGCGAGTCGACCGCTGCCGGCTGACGCAGCGCGAGCAGCGGCGCGTACTCGGGCGAGGCGAACCAGTCGCGGATGTGCTGCATCGAAGGAAACTCGATCACCACCAGGCGACTGGGCTGCCAGCCGCCCTCCAGCACTTCGAGAGTGCCGCCGCGCACGATGAAACGGCCGCCGAATTTTTGGATGACGGGCAAGACCTGCGCCTTGTATTTGTCATAGATCTCGTGGTCGTGGATTTCGGTCTGCGCAATCAGGTAGGCGGGCATGGCGGTCTCCTTCTTTTGCCGGCAATCATGCGGATGGCCGGCACGCGAAGCAATACCCTGCCGGCGTCCTCAGGCCTCCAGCGCCTCCAGCGGTCCAAAGAACTCGTAGCGCAGCTGCTGCTTCGGCACGCCGAGCGCCAGGCCGTTGGCATACACCGACTTCATGAAAGGCTTCGGCCCGAGAAAGTAGAGATCCACGTCGCGGTCTTCAGGCAGCTGCTGCGCGAGCAACTCGCGGGTCACGAAGCCGGTGGCGTGCGGCCGGTCGGCATCGCGCGGCGTGTCGTAAACATAGACAGGCTTCACGTTGGCATGCTTGGCCGCCAGCGCGTCGACGCGCGCGCGGAACGCGTGGGCGCCGCCATGCCGCGCCGCGTGGATGAAATGCACCGGCCGGCCGGTGTGCGCCATCGACTCGAGCATGCTCATGGCCGGCGTGATGCCGACACCGCCCGTCACCAGCACCAGCGGGCGCGCGCTTTCGCCGGTGGTGGCTGTGGGCTGCAGCACGAAGTCGCCGCAGGGCGCCTGCACCTTCAGCAGCGTGCCGACGGTGGCGGCCTGATGCAGCCAGTTCGATGCCTTGCCGCCCTCCTCCTTCTTGACGCTGATGCGGTACCAGGCCTTGCCCGGTGCATCGGACAGCGAGTAGTTGCGCCGCAGGGGTTCGCCGTCGATGTTCAGCACCAGCGTGAGGTACTGGCCCGGCGAGAACGTGAGCAGTGGACCGCCGTCGGTCGGCTCCAGGTAGAACGAGGTGATGACTTCGCTCTCGTCCTCGCGCCTCGCCACGCGAAACTCGCGCTCGCCGCGCCAGCCGCCGGTCTGCGCGGCGTTGGCGCGGTAGACCTCTTCTTCCGCTGCGATCAGGAGTGCCGCCAGCGATTGGTAGGCCTCGCCCCATGCCGCGATGATTTCGTCGGTTGCGGCGTCGCCGAGCACGTCCTTGATGGCACGCAGCAGGCAGGCGCCGACGACCGGGTAGTGCTCCGGCAGCACGCCCAGGGCAGCGTGCTTCTGAATGATGCGCGGCAGCGCGCCGGCAATTTCATCGAGGCGATCGATGTACGTGGCATAGGCCAGCACCGCGCCCGCGAGCGCCCGCGCCTGGCTGCCGGCGGCCTGGTGCGCCTCGTTGAAGAACGCCTTCACCTCCGGATGGCTCTCGAACATGATCCGATAGAAGTGGCTGGTGATGGCCTCTCCATGTGCCTGAAGCGCGGGCACGGTGGCTTTGACGATGGCGATGGTCTGCGGGTTCATGGTGGGTCTGTCTCGGGTTGAAAAAATGAAGCTCGCTATTCCCTCTCACGTTCCGTGCCAGCCGGCCGGCCCCTCGCAAGTGCCCGTGGACACTGGGGATTCTCGATACGTGGTCAAATTCGCAACAGAATCAATGTTGCATTCATGACCACAGATAGTGTCAATCAGACTACGGCCAGCGAAGGCAGCCGCTATCGCCCTCTCCTTGCCGCGGCGCGCGAACTCGTCCGGTGCGATGCCGCCGCGCTGCTGCAGCTCGACGGCCAGGTGTTGAGGCCGGTCGCGGTGGATGGGCTGAGCGACGAGACGCTGGGGCGGCAGTTTCCGATCGCGTCTCACCCGCGCTTCGCCCGCCTGCTCGAAAGCAGCCGGGGCCTGCGCTTCGCCCACGACTGCGGCCTGCCCGATCCCTACGACGGCCTGGTTTCGGGACAGCCGGGCATCCTGCCCGTGCACGACTGCATGGGGGCACCGCTGCGGCTGCGCGGCGTGGTCTGGGGCTTGCTGACACTGGACGCGCTCGAGCCCGGCGCGTTCGAGACCGTGACGCCGGCGCAGCTTGACGCCATGGTCACGCTGGTGGAGACCGGCATCGAGGCCGCCCACACGATCCAGGAAATGGAAGCGCGCGCCATGCGCGAGCACGCCCTCGCACAGGCCCTGCGTTCGGGCCGCGGCACCACGCGCGAGCTGCTCGGGAGCAGCGCCGCGATGAAGCAGTTGTGCAGCGAGATCGACACAGTGGCGGTGTCCGACCTCACGGTGCTGCTGCTCGGCGAAACCGGCGTGGGCAAGGACCTGGTGGCGCAGCGGCTGCATGCGCATTCACGGCGCCGCGAGCAGCCGCTGGTACAGGTGAATTGCGCGGCGCTGCCCGAGTCGCTGGCCGACAGCGAGCTGTTCGGCCACAAGCGCGGCGCATTCACCGGCGCGGTGCAGGACCGCGACGGCAAGTTCGAGATTGCCGACGGCGGCACGCTCTTTCTCGACGAAGTGGGTGAACTGCCGCTGACGGTGCAAGCCAAGCTGCTGCGCGTGCTGCAAAGCGGCGAGGTGCAGCGGCCCGGTAGCGACCGCACGCTGAAGGTCGACGTGCGCGTGATCGCGGCCACCAATCGCGACTTGCCCGCTGCGATTGCGCAGGGGCGCTTCCGCGCCGACCTCTACCACCGGCTCTCGGTCTATCCGCTGGTGGTGCCGCCGCTGCGCGAACGCGGCCGCGACGTGGTGGCGCTGGCCGGCGGCTTCCTCGAAGAGAACCAGCATCGCCTGGGTGCGCGCAACCTGCGGCTGTCGCCGGCCTCGAAGGCCTCACTCCTGGCGCACAGCTGGCCCGGGAACGTGCGCGAACTCGAGCACGTGATCAGCCGCGCATCGCTGCGGGCCTTCACGGAGCAGCGCCGCGGCGCGCGCTGGACCGCGATCGAGCCGCATCATCTGGCGCTGGATGCGACGGCAGCCGGCAGTTCAGGCAGTTCCCAGGCACCGTCCGCGCCACCTCTGCCCTCCCCTGCGCATGCGGCGGTTTCAACAGGCCTTCACGCGGGCGTTATTGCCGCGGGCGGCACACTGCGCGAAGCCACGGAAGCCTTCCAGCGGGCGTGGCTTGCTGACGCGCTGGCGCGGCACCACGGACACGTGGCCAACGCCGCGCGCGAGGCCGGCATCGACCGCAGCAACTTCCATCGCACACTGCGCAAGCTCGGCATGCGGCCGTCCGCCTCAAGCGACTGAACGCGCGCCGCGCTTCGTGGCCGGCGCCGGCCGAAGCGATTCGAAGGCCTCGGCGAGCGACAGCACGCGGCCGCAGTTCACCGCCTGGTAGCCCGGCAGCCGGTTCACCGCCTCCTGGTAGGCATCGCTGCGCAAGATGGCCAGCATCCGCTGCACGATGGGCGCGGTGAGCGAGCGCTCGTCGCACAGCAGGAAGTAGCGCTCCACCTGGTTGGAAATGAAGTCCAGCTTGAACTGGCGCGCCGGCGTTTCCACGCCATAGCCCGCATCGGCCATGCCGCTGGCCACGAAGGCCGCCACGGCCGCATGCGTGAACTCGCATTGCTCGTAGCCCTTGATCGACTCGGGCGCGATGCCCTGCTCGCGCAACTGCAGGTCGAACAGGTAGCGCGTGCCCGAGCCCGCCTGCCGGTTGATGAAGCGGACACCGGGACGCGCCAGGTCGGCCAGCGTGTAGATCTTCTTCGGGTTGCCCGGCGCCACCATCAAGCCCTGATGGCGCGTGGCCATGCCGATGACTTTCTGCGTGTCGGGGTTGAGCCAGGCGCCGTAGTGGGCGATGGCTTCGGCCTCGAACGCGCCGAGCGGCACGTGAAAGCCCGCCACGTCGCAACTGCCGTGGTGCAGCGAGGCCACGGCTTCTTCGCTGCCGCAGTAGCGCAGGTCACCCGGCACCTGCGCCGCGGCCAGGAAGCCGTGCAGCGCCTCGATCGCGAAGCCATGGCTCGCGTGGATGCGCAGCAAGGTGGGCGCGGTGGGAATCAGCTTCTCGATCTCGGCGCCCAGCTCGGACGCGAGCGAATCGAGCAGCGGCGACAGGCGCGCGGTGATGCGGCGGTCAGCCCACACCAGCTTCTCGCCCAGCGGGGTGAGGCTGGAGCCCTTGCCGCGCTGCATGGCCACCAGCGGCTGGCCGAACATGGTTTCGCCCTGCCGGATGAGCTCCCAGGCATGGCGGTAGGACACGCCGCTGGCGGTGCAGGCGCTCGACAGGCTGCCGTGCTCCAGCACCTTCACCAGCAGTTCGATCACCCGCGGCGCCAGCGCCGCGCCGTCGGGCTGGCGAATGGTCCATTGCGGCTTGATGTGCACTTCATGCATGAGTTTCGGCTTTTGAAAGCATATTTATTGGGCTGAACGCCTCATATTGTGGCGCCTTCTTTCACTCCATACACTCGCACAACCACGAATATCGCAACTCCAATTAGGAGATCGAAAGCATATGCAAGACCTGGGCACCGCGACCGCCATCGCCGCCGCACACAAGGATGTTCCGGGCGGGCTGCTGCCCGCGCTGCACGGCATCCAGGATGCGCTGGGGCACATCCCGCCAGAGGCCGTGCCCCTCATTGCCGAGCAGTTCAACCTGTCGCGGGCCGAGGTGCATGGCGTGGTCAGCTACTACCACCACTTTCGTTCCGCGCCGGCCGGCCGCGTGCTGGTGCAGGTCTGCCGGGCCGAAGCTTGCAAATCCATGGGGGCGGATGCGCTGCTGGCACATGCGGCGGATCGACTGGGCTGCGACGTGCACGGCACTTCGGCGGACGGGCAGTGTTCGCTGGAGCCGGTGTTCTGCCTCGGCCTGTGCGCATCGTCGCCGGCCATCGCGGTGAACGACGAGGTACATGCGCGCATCACGCCGGCGCTGTTCGACGCCATCGTCGAAGAAGCAAGGAGCGGTTCATGACCGTCACGCTCTATGTTCCGCGCGACTCCGCGGCGCTGGCCGTCGGCGCCGAGCGGGTCGCCCAACGGATCGCGGCGGAAGCCCGTGCGCGCCATGCGGACGTGCGCATCGTGCGCAACGGCTCGCGCGGCCTGTTCTGGCTGGAGACGCTGGTCGAAGTGGCAACGCCGGCGGGCCGCGTGGCCTACGGGCCGGTCTCGCCGGCCGATGTCGCCGGCCTGTTCGATGCCGGTTTTCTTTCCGGCGGCGCCCATGCGCTGAACCTGGGCCTGACCGAAGAGATTCCCTACCTGAAGAAGCAGGAGCGCCTGACCTTCGTCCGCATGGGCGTGACAGACCCGGTCTCGGTGGCCGACTACGAGGCGCATGAAGGCTTTGCGGGACTGCGCCGCGCGCTCACGCTCACACCCGCGCAAATCGTGCAGCAGGTGCTCGACTCCGGGCTGCGCGGCCGCGGCGGCGCCGCATTCCCGGCCGGGATCAAGTGGAAGACCGTGCTGGCCGCGGAGGCGCCGCAAAAATACATCGTCTGCAATGCGGACGAAGGCGACTCGGGCACCTTCTCCGACCGCATGACGATGGAAGGCGATCCGCTGATGCTGGTCGAAGGCATGGTCATCGCAGGCATTGCGACCGGCGCGACCGAGGGCTACATCTACGTGCGGTCGGAATACCCGCATTCCATCGCCACGCTGAACGAGGCCATCCGCAATGCGGAGCAGGCCGGCTTTCTCGGCGACGACATCTTGGGGTCGGGCCACCGCTTTCGCCTCATCGTGCGCAAGGCGGCCGGCGCTTACGTGTGCGGCGAGGAGACCGCGCTGCTCGAAAGCCTGGAAGGCCGCCGCGGCATCGTGCGCGCCAAGCCGCCGCTGCCCGCGCTGCAGGGGCTGTTCGGCCAGCCGACCGTGATCAACAACGTGATTACGCTGGCCTCGGTGCCTCTCATCCTGGCGCGGGGCGCGGACTTCTACAAGCACTACGGCATGGGCCGCTCTCGCGGCACGCTGCCGTTTCAGCTGGCGGGCAACATCCGGCATGGCGGCCTGGTTGAAAAGGCATTCGGCCTCACGCTGCGCGAACTGCTCTACGACTTCGGCGGCGGCAGCGCGAGCGGCCGGCCGATCAAGGCGGTGCAGGTGGGTGGCCCGCTGGGCGCCTACGTGCCCGAATCGCAATGGGACTTGCCGCTGGACTACGAGGCCTATGCGGCCGTGGGCGCGGTGGTCGGGCACGGCGGCATCGTGGTGCACGACGACACGGCCGACATGTCGCAGCTGGCCCGCTACGCGATGGAGTTCTGCGCGATCGAGTCCTGCGGCAAGTGCACGCCCTGCCGTATCGGCTCCACGCGCGGCGTGGAAGTGATCGACAGGATCACCAGCAACCAGAACCGGCCGCAGCAGGTCATTCTTCTGCGCGACCTCTGCGACACCATGCTGCACGGCTCGCTCTGCGCCATGGGCGGCATGACGCCCTACCCCGTGTTGTCCGCCATCAATCACTACCCGGAGGACTTCGGCATCGAAGCCCCCGACCGCGCCGCGGCCTGACCGGCGATACGAACAGGAGACACTCCATGCTGAACCCATCGCAAGAGATCGACTACGGCACGCCCAGGCGCGAGTCCACCGAGGAAGTCACACTCGAGATCGACGGCACGCCGGTGACAGTGGCCAAAGGCACCTCGCTGATGCGCGCGGCCGTCGATGCCGGCGTGCAGGTGCCCAAGCTGTGCGCGACCGACAGCCTGGAGCCCTTCGGCTCCTGCCGGCTCTGCCTGGTGGAGATCGACGGGCGCAAGGGCTATCCGGCGTCGTGCACCACGCCGGCTGAAGCGGGCATGAAGGTGCGCACGCAAAGCCCGAAGCTGCAGGAACTGCGCAAGGGCGTGATGGAGCTCTACATCTCCGACCATCCGCTCGACTGCCTCACCTGCGCCGCCAACGGCGACTGCGAGCTGCAGGACATGGCCGGCGTGACCGGGCTGCGCAACGTGCGCTATGGCGACGGCGGCGCCAACCACCTGAACAGTGCCAAGGATGAATCCAACCCCTACTTCACCTACGACCCGTCCAAGTGCATCGTCTGCAACCGCTGCGTGCGTGCCTGCGAAGAGACGCAAGGCACCTTCGCCCTCACCATCAGCGGCCGCGGCTTCGAGTCGCGCGTGTCGGCGGGACAGGACCAGCCCTTCATGGAATCCGATTGCGTGAGCTGCGGCGCCTGCGTGCAGGCCTGCCCCACCGCCACGCTGCAGGAAAAATCGGTGATCTGGCTGGGCCAGCCCGAGCACAGCGCCATCACCACCTGCGCCTACTGCGGCGTGGGCTGCGGCTTCAAAGCCGAGATGAAGGGCAATGAAGTGGTACGCATGGTCCCCTGGAAGGACGGCAAGGCCAACGAAGGCCATTCGTGCGTGAAGGGCCGCTTTGCCTGGGGCTATGCCACCCACAAGGACCGGGTACTCAAGCCCATGATCCGCAGCAAGATCTCCGACCCGTGGCAGGAGGTAAGCTGGGACGAAGCCGTCAACTACGCCGCCAGCGAGTTCCGCCGCATCCAGGCCAAGTACGGCACCGATTCCATCGGCGGGCTCGTGTCTTCGCGCTGCACCAACGAAGAGGGCTACCTGGTGCAGAAGCTGGTGCGCGCGGCGTTCGGCAACAACAACGTCGACACCTGCGCGCGCGTGTGTCATTCGCCAACGGGCTATGGGCTGAAGCAGACCATGGGCGAATCGGCCGGCACGCAGACCTTCAAGTCGGTGGAAAAGTCGGACGTGATCATGGTGATCGGCGCCAACCCGTCCGACGGCCATCCGGTGTTCGCGTCGCGCATGAAGCGGCGCCTGCGCGCGGGTGCCCGGCTGATCGTGATCGACCCGCGCACCATCGACCTTGTGAAGTCGCCGCACGTCAAGGCCGACCATCACCTCAAGCTCAAGCCAGGCACGAACGTGGCGGTGATCAGCGCGATGGCGCATGTGATCGTGACCGAAGGGCTGGTCGACGAAGCCTTCGTGGCCGAGCGCTGCGAGGCCAAGTCGTTCAACGAGTGGCGCGAATTCGTCGCGCGTCCGGCTAACTCGCCCGAGGCGATGGAAGCGGTGACGGGCGTGCCGGCCGCCGACCTGCGCGCCGCCGCGCGGCTCTTCGCACAGGGCCATGACGGCAAGCGGAATGCCGCCATCTATTACGGCCTGGGCGTCACGGAGCACAGCCAGGGCTCGACCATGGTGATGGGCATCGCGAACCTGGCCATGGCCACCGGCAACGTGGGCCGCGAAGGCGTGGGCGTGAACCCGCTGCGCGGCCAGAACAACGTCCAGGGTTCGTGCGACATGGGATCGTTCCCGCACGAGCTGCCGGGCTACCGCCATGTGTCGGACAGCACCGCACGCGGCAGTTTCGAATCCGCATGGGGCGTGGAGCTGCGGCCCGAACCGGGCCTGCGCATTCCCAACATGTTCGATGCCGCCATCACCGGCAGCTTCAAGGGCCTGTATTGCGAAGGCGAGGACGTGGTCCAGTCGGACCCGAACACGCAGCACGTGGCCGAGGCCATGATGGCGATGGAGTGCATCGTGGTGCAGGACCTGTTCCTGAACGAAACCGCCAAGTACGCCCACGTGTTCCTGCCGGGCGCGTCGTTTCTGGAAAAGGACGGTACCTTCACCAATGCCGAGCGCCGCATCTCGCGCGTCACCAAGGTCATGCCGCCGAAGGCCGGCTACGCGGATTGGGAGGTGACGCAGCTGTTCTCCAACGCGCTGGGCTACCCCATGAACTACGCGAGCGCCGAAGAGATCATGAATGAGATCGCTGCGCTGACACCGACCTTCACCGGCGTGAGCTACGCGAAGCTGGCAAAGCTGGGCAGCGTGCAGTGGCCGTGCAACGAGGACGCGCCGGAGGGTACGCCGACCATGCACATCGGCGAATTCGTGCGTGGCAAGGGCAAGTTCATCATCACGCAGTACGTGCCCACCGACGAGAAGGTCACGCGCATGTACCCGCTGATTTTGACCACCGGGCGCATCCTGTCGCAATACAACGTGGGCGCGCAGACCCGCCGCACCGAGAACAACCAGTGGCACAGCGAAGACCGGCTCGAGATCCACCCGAACGACGCCGAGGACCGCGGCATCGCCGAAGGCGACTGGGTCGGCATCAAGAGCCGGGCCGGCGAAACCGTGCTGCGGGCCACCATCACCGAACGCGTGCAACCGGGCGTGGTGTACACCACCTTCCACTTCCCCGAATCGGGCGCCAATGTGATCACCACCGACAACTCCGACTGGGCCACCAACTGCCCCGAGTTCAAGGTGACCGCGGTTCAGGTGATGCCGGTGATGCAGCCTTCCGAATGGCAGCAGGAGTACAGCCGATTCAACGCTCTGCAAGAAGAACTTCTGAACAAGCGGCTCGAACAGGCGGCAGAAACGGCGGCAGCCAAATGAACCTGGCCGACATACCGCTGCGGCCAGGAGGCGCGGAGCTATTGCCCGTGCGCGGCGTGCGCGCGCGCCAGGCATTCGACAACCGCGACTGGGTGGCCGTGGAGGTGCCGGTCGCGCTGGAGTTCAATGGCATCGCGCACGCCGTGATGCTTGCAACGCCGACCGACTTGGCGGACTTTGCGCTGGGCTTCGCGCTCAGCGAGGGCATCCTGCTCGGGCGTGGTGAGCTCTACGGCATCGAGGAGGAGTTCGCGCCCGAAGGCATCACGCTCAAGCTCGACGTCGCGAGCGCGGCTTTCGCGCGGCTGAAAGAGCGCCGCCGCTCGATGGCCGGACGCACGGGCTGCGGGTTGTGCGGCACCGAGAGCCTGGCCCATGTCGCGCGTGCGCTGCCTTCCCTGCCGCACGGCCCGGCACTTTCGAAAAACGCGGTTGCCCGCGGCATGCGGGAGCTTGCATCGCTGCAGGTGCTGCAGAAGGTCACCGGCGCCGTGCACGCGGCGGCCTGGTGCACCGCAAATGGCGAAGCCCTGCTGGTGCGCGAGGACGTCGGGCGGCACAACGCGCTCGACAAGCTCGTGGGTGCGCTTGCGAAAAGCACGCTGGACGCGTCCACCGGCTTCATCGCCGTGACCAGCCGCGCAAGTTTCGAGATGGTGCAAAAGACCGTCGCAGCCGGCGTGCCGCTGCTGGCGGCGGTGTCGGCCTCGACCTCGCTGGCCACGACGGTGGCGCTAGACGCCGGCCTGACGCTGGCGGGCTTCGTGCGCGGCGACGACCTGGTCATCTACACCCACCCGTGGCGGCTGAACGGCTCGCCCGCCAACGCCTGAGGTTTTCTGCAATGCACGTCGACCAGCTGATTCGCATGGTGAACCAGATGGGCAGCTTCTTCGAAGCCATGCCCGACCGCAGCGAAGCCCTGCATGACCTGGCGCAGCATCTCAAGCGCTTCTGGGAGCCGCGCATGCGCAGGGAACTGCTCGCGCACCTGGATGCCGATGGATCCGGGGAACTGAACCCGGTCTCGGCCGAGGCGATCCGGGTTCACCGGGCGCTGCTCGAATAGCGCAAAGGGCTGCACGAGGCGCCGTGCCGGGTAACCTCGCGGCATGGATTCCCTGATTGCCGCTTCCGCGCGTGCGCTCGCTGCCGGCGACGCACTCGGCGCCCTCAAGCGGGTCGCCCTGCGCGAAGACCCGCCCGCGCTGGCCCTGCGCGGCATCGCGATGGCCCAGCTGGGCGAGCATCCGCGCGCGCGCGAACTGCTGCGGCGCGCCAGCCGCGGCTTCGGGGCCCATGAAGAACTGGCGCGCGCACGCTGCGTCGTGGCCGAGGCGGAGGTGGCCATGGCCATGCGCGATTTCGGCGGCTCGCCGCGCGCGCTGGCGGCGGCGGCGGAGACGCTCGATGCGCACGCCGACCGCGCCAACGCGATGCAGGCGCGGCTCATCGCGGCGCGCCGGCTGCTGCTGCTCGGCCGGCTCGAAGCTGCCGCGGCCGCGCTGGCGCCACTGGACGTGCGCGACCTGCCTCCCATGCTGGCGGCCGTGGCCGAGCTGACTGCGGCGGAACTGGCGCTGCGCTCGCTGCACATCGCTCCGGCACGCGCCGCGCTCGCCCGTGCGCGCGAGGCGGCCGGCCGCGCGCGCGTGCCGGCGCTGCTGGCCGAGGTGGCGGAGACGCAGGCCGCGCTCGACCGCCCCGCCGCCCGGCGCCTCTTCCCCGGTGGCGAGCAGCCGCTGCGCCTGGGCGAAGTCGCAGCGGTGCTGGCCTCCGATGCGCTGGTGGTCGACGCCTGCCGCCGCGGCGTGGGCTGCGGTGAAGCGTGGCGGCCGCTAGCGCGCCGGCCGGTGCTCTTTGCACTGGCGCGTGCATTGGCCGAGGCGTGGCCCGGCGATGTCGATCGCGAAGCCTTGATCGCTTACGCGTTCAACACCCGCCGCCCGGACGAGACGCATCGCGCGCGCCTGCGGGTTGAGATCGGCCGCCTGCGTGCACTGATCGCCCCGCAGGCCGGCATCGAGGCCACCGCGCGCGGCTTTGCGCTCAAGCCGCGCGATGCACGCGACGTGGTCGTGCTCGCACCGCCCATCGACGGCGAGCAGGCCTCGCTGGTGGCGCTGCTCTCCGATGGTGCGGCCTGGTCGACCTCGGCGCTCGCGCTGGCACTGGATGCGAGCCAGCGAACGGTCCAGCGCGCCCTCGTCGAGCTCGAAGCCGAAGGCCGGGTGCGCTCCATCGGCCGCGCGCGGGCGCAACGCTGGCTGGCGCCTCCGCTCGCGGGATTCACGACGATCTTGTTACTCCCCGCTGCGCTGCCGATTGAATAGAGTTGTCTCCGCGGCACCGATCCCGGCACCCGCCCACACAAGGAGCAACTGATGAACAGCACCACAGCCAGCAAGAAAGACAAGTCCCAGGTCGTGCCGCGTGCGGCCGAGATCGTGCGCGAATACGGGCCCTTTGGCGGTGACGGCAGCGTGGCCGGCGTGACCCACGACGGCCAGCGCGTCTGGGCGGCCGCGGGGACGAAGCTGGTCGCCTTCGATCCGGCGAGCGGCGAGTCCACGCGCACCCTCGATTGCGTCTGCGATGCAGGCACCGCCTTTGACGGCACCTATCTCTACCAAATTGCCGAGGCGCGCATCGACAAGATCGATCCGGCCAGCGGCAAGGTGCTGTCGTCGATCCCCGCGCCCGGCCACGGGGGCGACTCGGGGCTGACCTGGGCCGAGGGCAGCCTGTGGGTCGGGCAGCATCGCGATCGAAAGATCCATCAGATCGATCCGGTGAGCGGCGCAGTGTTGCGCACCATTGAATCGAACCGCTTCGTCACCGGCGTGACCTGGGTCGACGGTGAGCTGTGGCACGGCACCTGGGAAAACGACGAAAGCGAACTGCGCCGCGTCGACCCCGCCGACGGCGCCGTGCTCGAGCGCCTGGAGATGCCGCGCGGCGCCAACGTGAGCGGGCTTGAGTCCGACGGGGCCGACCTCTTCTATTGCGGTGGCGGCGGCAGCGGCAAGGTCCGCGCCGTGCGGCGTCCGAGAGCCGTCAAGGCCTGAGCGGCCCACCAGCATCCCGGCGCGCAAGGTGGCGGCACCCGCGCGCTGACAACCCCCTTTCGGCTTGCTTGCCGAAGACGAGCGCGCCGGCCACCAGGCGGGTGGAGCCGCGCATGAACGAAACCCGCGTACGGCTCATCGAGCCCAAGGAGAAACGCATGAACACCGCCGTTGCCGAGACCCCCATCGCCAGCCATCCTGTCGTGTCGAAGGACCGATGGTTCGCCCAGCGAAAGGCGCTACTGGCCCGCGAAAAGGAGCTGACTCACCTGCGCGACCAGATTGCCCGCGAGCGCCGCGCACTGGCGTGGACCCGCGTCGAGAAGAGCTACGTCTTCGACACACCCGAGGGCCCGCGCGCACTCGCAGACCTTTTCGAAGGCCGCCGCCAGCTGCTGGTGCAGCACTTCATGCTCGGCCCCGATTGGGAGCAAGGCTGCCCGAGCTGCTCCTACATGTCCGATCACCTGGACGGGATGAAAGTGCACCTGGAGAACCGCGACCTGACGCTGCTGGTGGTCTCGCGCGCGCCGCTGGACCAGATCGAGCGCTTTCGCCGCCGCATGGGATGGCAGTTCAAGTGGGTGTCTTCGCATGGCAGCGACTTCAACTACGACTTCAACGTCAGCTTCAAGCCGCAGGAGTGGGCGGAGGGCAAGGGCGAGGTCTATTACAACTACAGCGTGCGGCCGTTTCCGGCGCAAGAGGCGCCCGGCATTAGCGTGTTCTACAAGGACGACGCGGGCGAAGTCTTCCACACCTACTCGACCTATGAGCGCGGCGTAGAGGCCATGATGGGCACCTACAACCTGCTCGATCTCACGCCCAAGGGAAGGGACGAACCCAACCCGGTCCATGCGATGGACTGGGTGCGGCACCATGACCGCTACGAGTCCTCGGCGCCGGCTGCGAAGCCGGCGGCCGCGGCGGGCTCGTGCTGCCACGGATCCGATTGAACCTGTCCTCGAAAGCGTCTCATGGCAAACCTTTGGCCATGGCTCGTGGTGGCAGGGATCGGGGCCCTTCACGGCCTGAACCCCGCCACTGGCTGGATGTGGGCCGCGGCCTGGGGTGTGCGCTCACGCGACCGCACGCAAGCCTTGCGGGCCCTGGCGCCGATCGCCATCGGGCACGCCGCCTCGGTGGCGCTCGTGGCCGCGGCGGTGGCCTTCGGCCTGTCGATGGACCGCGTCGTGCTGCAGATTTCGGCCGGCGTGCTGATCGTCGTCTTCGCGGCGCTTCACTTGTCGAGCCGCACACCGCGTGCGGCGCGCGCGCCGGCCGGTCACGTCGGGATGGCGCTCTGGTCCTTCATGATGGCCACCGCGCACGGCGCCGGCCTCATGCTGGTGCCGGCGCTGATCCCGTTGTGCATGGGTGACGCCTCAGCCCGCGAGGTCGGCGCATCGGGCTCGCTGCTGCTGGCGTTCGCGGCGGTCGGCGTTCACACCGCGGCCATGCTGGCCGTGACCGGTGCGATCGCGTTCGGTGCTTGCCGCTGCTTCGATGCGGGGGGCCGCTGGCTGTCGAGGCTCAGGCGGAGGCTGTCAGCTGCGGCAGCGCATCGCTTTTGAAAGGCTGCAACTGCTGTCGACTCGCCATCGAGAGCGCCGCCTTCAGCTGCAGCTGAGGCGGGCAAGCGTCTTGCCCGCACCAGCCACCGCAGGCAGCGTCTGCTTCACGCAAGCCGGGTCCTGCGCCGTGTACGCGTAGGGGATGCTCACCGGGAACACGGCAGTCGTGATCCAGTCGGTCGCGTCGCGCGTCGGAGAGGACGAGCTGGCCACCCAGGTGATCCCGAAGGTGCTGAAGTCGGCCGGTGTCTTGATGTTGTTGTTGCGCAGTTCCCAGAAGCCGATGGCCGAGCTGTCGCGCGAGGTCACGGGGTTCTGCGCGTTCTCGAAGTAGTTGCCTTCGATCAGCGAGAAGCCACCCATGCGAATGTTGGCACCCGACGTGGCCACGCCGCTGTACAGGTTGTTGTAGAGGTGCGTGTAGCCGCCGCGCTGCAGCGGCAGGCGTGAGCCGACGTTCTCGTAGACGTTGTGATGGAAGGTGATGAAGCGGTCGCTGGAATCACTGTCGCTCGAACCGATGAGGCCGACCTTGTGGTGATCGTGGATGTGGTTGTAGGAATAGGTGATGTGGTGCGCGCCCGCCTTGTTGTCGAGCAGGCCGTCGAACTCCAGGTCGCCTGCGCCCGAGCACTCCTTCAAGCTGCTGAACAGCGTGTTGTGGTCGATCCAGATGTGGCCGGGAAACTTGCCGCTCTGTCCCTCGATGCCGATCGCATCGATCGAACCCGGCAGCAGGCCGATCGTCATGTTGCGGATGATGATGTTGGTGGCATCGGCCTTGATGGCCAGCCCGAAGTTGGCCGACGAGTTGTTCGTGCCCTCGATGGTGATGTTGCTTTTGTCCTCGATATCGACGATGGCGCCCGCCGGCAACTTCCACTGCGTGCAGGCATCGGTGATGCTGGCGAAATCGAACGTTCCGTTGTAGCGGATCACGAGCCCACCGTTGCCGGTGTAGCCGTCAATGGCAGCCTGCATCTGCGCCGCGCTAGACACCGTGATAGCCGCGACCTTGCCGCCTCCGGTGACCTCGCCGGCAAACCCGCCGCTCAGGCTGTCTGAGGTGAGCGCAGGTCCTGGCCCGGTCGCAGGTGCAGGTGCTGGTGCTGGTGCTGGTGCTGGTGCACTGGCAGTTTCAGGAGCCGGAGCCAGAGTAGGCGCAGGAGCTGCAGCAGGAGACGCGGTGAATGCGGATGCAGCGGCCACCGGGGGCAAGCCCGTCCCGCCGCCACCACCACCGCCACCGCCGCAGGCCACCAGTACGAACGGCGCCAACAGAGCACCCGCAGCGCGCGACCGGTGGCTTCTTTGCTTCATTTTCTTCATGGGATTTTCTGTGTTGATGCCCCGCATGGAATGACGACTGTCTAAGCGGGAGACCACGTCGATACGCACGCTGCATGCCGGCAATGCATTTCGATTTCTTGTCGTCGATGTGGACGCAATTTGTCGGAAACAGTCGAGGTTTCGATGGAAGGGGCGGCCGGCGCGACCCCGCGACGACAATTTGTGTCTCTTTGTGACAAAACAAAGCAGTGGGAAGGCGCTGCTTCAGCGCCCTGCGAAACTCGGGGCCCCGTCAAGGGGCCCGAAGTGCTCTCAAGTGGCTGTTCGCGTCGGTAGCGCCAGCCGCGGCTTGCCGAGCACTTGAGTCGCCACCCGAGACGCGAACCGCCGCGTCAAGAAGCGCACACCGAAGCACGACAGCTTGTTGAACAGGCCAGGCACAACCGTGCGCTCGCCGCGCAGCATCGCGCGGATCGCCGTGTGCGCCACAAACTCCGCGCTTTTGGTCGATGCGTTCGCGATCCACGAGTAGTCGCCCCCGCCGGATGCGGCGTGAAACGCAGTTTCCGTGCCGCCAGGACAGATGCAGGTCACCGAAAGCGAGGTGCCGCGGTGCTCGTCATGGAGACCTTCGCTGAAGTTGCGGACGAAGGCCTTCGACGCGGCGTACAGCGCCATGTTCGGCACTGACTGGTACGCGCCGGTCGACGCGATGTTCACCATGTGTGCGGGTGCTGTGCTTGCCTTGCGCGCGTCGACGAAGCACCGCGCGAGCGCGACGAGCGAGGTCATGTTGAGCTGGACGAGTTCCGCGTCGCGCGCCCAGTCGACCTCGTCGAAGCGGCGGAAATAGCCGAACCCGGCGTTGTTGATCAGGATGTCGATGGGCCCGCCGGCGGTCGCTGCGTCCCACAGCGCACGCGCAGCATCGGGCTGGCCGAGATCTGCGGTGACGATCTCGACCTTCACGCCCTTGCAGGTCGCAGCGACCGCGTCGAGTGCGTCGCGGCGCCGCGCCGTCAACACGAGATCAACGCCGAGCGCCGCGAGCTCACGCGCGATGGCCGCGCCAATGCCGCTGGACGCGCCGGTCACCAGCGCGCGCTTGCCAATGCTGGCGGTTGTGTGTGTACTCAAATCACCTCCTGGGTCGACTTACTCATGCGTTGACGTCAACAACGGTGCGGCCCTGAACTTGTCCTGCGAACATTCGCTCAACGACTGCGGGCACCTCGGCAAGGCCAACCACATGTGTCGTTCGCGCGAGCTTGTCCAGATCCAGGTCCCGCGCCAAACGTGACCAAGCCTCGATGCGCACCTGTTGGGGTGCATTGACCGAATCGATGCCGGCCAGCGTCACATTGCGCAAGATGAAAGGCAGCACCGAGGCCGGAAGATCCATGCCCTGAGCCAGGCCGCAAGCGGTGACCACGCCTCGATAGTTCGTCTGTGCCAGCACATTGCCCAGTGTGTGGCTGCCGACGGAGTCGACGGCGCCGGCCCACCTTTCTTTGGCTATCGGCGCCCCCGGTTCCGAAAGCGTGCGGCGGTCGATGATCTCGGCGGCCCCCAGGCTGCGCAGATACTCGCTTTCCTCCAGTCGCCCCGTGGAGGCAACGACCCGGTAACCGAGACCGGACAGGAGCGCGATGGCGATGGAACCGACGCCGCCATTGGCGCCCGTCACGAGAACGTCGCCATGCTGAGGCGTGAGCCCGCCGTGCTCAAGCGCCAGCACAGACAGCATCGCCGTGTACCCCGCCGTTCCGATGGCCATTGCGTCTTTGGTGGACAAGGCTGCCGGGAGCTTGACCAACCACTCACCTTTCACGCGCGCCTGCTGCGCATAGCCACCGTGATGGGTTTGGCTCAGGTCCCAGCCATTGGCGACGACGCGGTCTCCAGCGGCGATGCCAGGGTAGGAAGAAGTCTTGACCGTGCCGGCGAAGTCGATGCCGGGAATCAACGGGAATCGGCGAACGACCTCCGCACGGCCGGTGATGGCCATCGCGTCCTTGTAGTTCACAGTGGAGTAATCGACGTCGACCAAGACGTCCCCGGGCATGAGGTCTTGTTCACTCAGCGAGACCACGCTGGTGGTGATCTTGTCACCCGTCTTGTTGGCGAGCAGTGCTTGGAATGTCATCGTCTTCTTTCAGGTGGAGTGTTGTTGAGAATCAGTGGTTGATATGTCGCATGATGTTCGTCATATTTTTGAACGAGCAAAAATCGATGGGTGTCAATGGCCTCAGGCAATGGGCAGGTGTTTCAAGGCAGCCTCGCGCAGGCTGTCCGATAGCGCAGGCTCGTCGACGACGCGGGCCAACAGCAAGGTGCCGACCATGGTGGCGACGGTCACGAGGGCGCGTTCGTGAACACCGCCCTGTCCCCAATCTGGCGATTGGCGGGCCACAAGATCGACCATTTCCTTGATGTACCGGGTGGTCACGCGCCGGACTTCGGGTGTTTGGCGCACGGTTTCCGAGCCCAGGGCGACCAGGGGGCACCCTAGCTCCACCTGCGCCAGGTTTTCTCGCGAGAGATAGGCGTGGAGGATGTAGGTCAAAGCCTGTTCCGGGGGCACCCTGGCCACCGCGTTTGCCGCTATGGAGGCCGAGTCGATACAGGCGCGCGCCGCTGCTTCCGCCAGCATGGCCTCGCGCGAGGCGAAGTGGGCGTAGAAGGCGCCATGGGTCAGGCCGGCCTCTTTCATGATTTCGGCCACTCCCGTTCCCTCGTAGCCGCTGCGGCGGATTGCCCGTGCTGCAGCGGACACGATGCGCTCGTGGGAGGCTTCCTTGGCTGCTGTCCTGACGGCGTGCTTCGCATGTCGCATGATGTTCATCATACACATGATCAAGAAAATATGTGCTGCGATTTGTGGGCGGCACCCCGGACCTATCTCGCCTTCGACAACACGCAGCTACAGCAGCGGGCCACTCAGGACGATGCCACGGCCGTCGAAGCCTTTGGGCGACGCCGCACGTCGGCGTCCGCCTCATGCAGGTCCCTGGAGGTGTTTCTCAACACGCGAGGTGTTGCGCCCGAGCAAGACTTCACCGCATGTCAGAAAGCCACCGTGTGTTCGGCGGCAGTCCGGCATTCTCTGCTTATTCGTCAGGGAGATAATTGACTATTATTCGTTAACGAGATAAAGTGCAATTATTCGCATCAAGAATAATTTGCATGCAATACCCCTTGTCGAATCCGGTGCAGCTGGCTCACCTTCTCATGTCCGCCCGCAAGGCGAAGGGCCTGACGCAAGCCGCAGCGGCGGCGCGCGTGGGCATCAGCCAGAGCCGCCTGTCGGTGCTTGAAACCGATCCCTCATCGCTGACGTTCGAACAGCTGCTCGCCTTGATGAGCCTGTACGAACTGCGCGTGGCGGCGCAGGACAAGCGCCCGGCCAGTGCACCGGGGAGCTGGTGACATGGGCAGGAAATCCCACGCCCAGATGCTCTCGATCTGGGCCAACGGCTTGCGGGTCGGCACCTGGCGTATTCCGGCGCGCGGCGCGGTCGAACTCCAATATGACCGGTCCTGGAAAGATTCGCCGGCTGGCCGGCCGCTGTCGCTCTCGCTGCCCTTCGGCGTCGACGACGCGCCGCTCAGAGGCGAGCGCGTGCAGAACTATTTCGACAACCTGCTGCCCGACAGCGACGCCATCCGCAAGCGCATCGCGAGCCGGTTCGGCACAGGCTCGGTCGATCCCTTCGACTTGCTGAGAGCCATCGGACGCGACTGCGTCGGTGCCGTCCAGTTGCTCGAAGAGGACGAAACACCGGGCAACGTGCAAGGTATCGACGCCACAGCGCTCCGCGACAAAGACATCGAACAGCTCCTCGAGCAGACGGTTTCTTCCTCGGCCTTCGGCGCGAACGTCGACGAAGACGACTTCCGCATCTCGCTGGCCGGTGCGCAAGAGAAAACCGCGCTGCTGCGGCACAAGGGAAAGTGGCTGCGCCCCCATGGCGCGACGCCCACCACGCACATCCTCAAACTTCCCCTGGGCCTGGTGGGCAACAGGAAGATCGATCTCGGCACCTCGGTGGAGAACGAGTGGCTGTGTCTCAACATCCTTCGGGAGTTCGGGCTGCCGGTCGCGCAGACCGACATCCACACCTTCGGCCGGCAGAAGGTGTTGAGTGTCACGCGCTTCGACCGCCAGCTGCATCCCGACGGCAACTGGTATCTGCGGCTTCCGCAAGAGGATTTCTGCCAGGCCCTGGGCGTGCCGCCCCACGCCAAGTACGAGGCCGACGGAGGCCCCGGCGTCGAGCACCTCGCCCGCATCCTGCGGCAATCGGAAAATGCCGAGGCCGACTTGCGCACGCTGCTCACCACCCAGATCCTGTTCTGGATGCTGGCCGCACCCGATGGCCATGCCAAGAACTTCAGCCTGCACTTGCTCGCCGGCGGCCTGTTCAGGATGACGCCGCTGTATGACGTGATGTCCATCTGGCCCGCGACCGGCGCCGGCCCCAACCAGTTCAACTGGCACCGCGCCAAGCTGGCCATGGCCATCAAGGGCAAGAACCGGCACTACCTGATGAAGGACATTCAGCGTCGGCACTTCAATGCCATGGCGGCCAAGTGCTTCTTCACGCCTTCGGCGGAACCGATCATCGAGCGCATCCTGGAGCAGACGCCCGCCGTCATAGACAAGGTGGCGGCCGCCCTGCCCCGCGGCTTTCCGGGCCACGTCAGCGACGGCATCCTGAATGGGCTGCGCGGGTCTGCAAAACAACTCGCGGGGATGGCGGCGGGCTGACTTTTTGGGCGGCTTTCTTCGTCATGCAACTGGCCGGGTCGATGAATCCGTTAGAGAGCATCTACCTGGGTGGAGCAACGGCGACTCCGCGCAGCCCAGCCCCCTTGATCGCGGCCGCCACCAGGTTCGCTGACTTCGCCTCTTCGACGTATTTGGCGACGTACATGGCCGCGGCAGCATTGCGCCCCTTGGGCACGCCCATGCCGATCGGCTCGACCACGATCCGGCCGTCGAGAACTCGCGAGCCCGGCCGGCTCGTCGCTCCGGCGAAGAGGGCCGTCTTGGTGGCGGCAATCACTTCGACCTTTCCGGTATCCAGCAAAGCGAAGTTTTCGGCAGGGCTATTGACTCGGACCAGCTCGGCGTGTTCCAAGGCCTTCGACAGGTGGAGTTCTGCGCCGGATTTTTCGAGCACTCCGATCCGGATTCCCGCCTTGTCCACGTCCGCCGCCGTGGCGACCGGGACTCCGGCGCGGACGAGGTAACCCTGTTCGACTTCCATGTAAGGCGCTGAGAAATCCATCGCCGCCGCCCGCTCGGCATTGATTCCGGACATTGCGACGTCCCATTCGCCGGACTTCGCACCGCCGATCAGCGCGGGAGGGTTGGAATACGCGACCGCTTGGAACGGCACGCCAACGCGGCGCGCGAGCTCCTTTCCGAGATCGACGGCGACGCCTGTGAGTTCGCCGGTCGCTGAATCCTTGGTTGCATAAATCGGCCCCAGGAGAAATGCGACCCGAAGCGTGCCCGTTGGTGCCACGGCGGCTCTCGTCTCCTGGTTCACTCCCCCCTGCATCCCCATTCCCGCGCAGCCCCCAATACACAGCCCGACAACCGCTGGCCTTATCCAGTTACGAATTTGCATGGTGCGCTCCTCTGAAATCACGGCTCTCCGACGCAAGCCGCGCATCGCGGCGGGCAGCCGTCAAATCACATCATCCACGCAGGACCTCTTCTCTAGCGCCTGGTTGAACTTCGATTGTTCCGATGACGGCCAGCTTTGCCATGACACGTACCTCTCGATCAAAGGCAGAGCGCCAGTGTGCCGAAAATCTCGCTCAACTCCAACTAAACAGTGACGCGGCGGACTCTGCCGGAGGACCGCTCCTGGGCCGGTCACGGCGGGTCAATTTGGAACCTAGATCAAGAGCTGGCGGATCATCCTCAATGCACTTCGGTCTGTCCATTCTGAGCAGATCGGGAACTGTTGACATGCTGGAGGCTCTGATTCGTGCGCAGCGCCATTGAGCTGCCCCTAACGGAGAAAACACATGGGACGATGGATCAGAGCGAACAAAGGATTTTTAGTGTTCTTGTTGTGTTTCGGCGTCTTTCGTACCGCCGTTGCCGATTGGAACCCTATCCCCTCGGGCTCCATGCGGCCCAACCTGCTCGAAGGTGACGTAGTGTTCGTCAATCGTTTAGCCTACAACGTTAAGGTGCCGCTGACCGACGTTGTGCTGGCCCACATTGGGGAGCCGCAACGCGGCGACGTCGTGACCTTCTCATCGCCGCGAGACGGCACGCGCCTCATCAAGCGGCTGGTGGCCGTCCCGGGAGATGTGGTGGAGATGCGCGACGAGGTGCTCTTCATCAACGGCGAGGCAGCTCGCTACGTCGCTCCAGAAGGGCTTCAAGAGACCGTGGCCCCGGGCCGCACCATCGGCGCGACGCGCCTGACCGAACGGGTGCAGGGCAATGAGCGCCGCGTGCAGTGGTTGCACGGCATTGCTGCGCGCAGCAGCTTCGCGCCCCTCGTTGTACCAGCGGGGGAATACCTAATGCTGGGCGATAACCGGGACGACAGCGCCGATTCGCGCTACATCGGTCTAGTACCGCGCCATCTGCTCATTGGCCGAGCGCTCCGCATCCTTGTCTCCGCCGACATAAAGCGCGATTGGATGCCCCGGTTAGAGCGATTCGGTCAAAGGCTCTAGCGACTAACTGAGGTTCGGCGCCTTCGCTCGAGATCCTTCCGTCATGGAGACCTCTACCGAGCAAGGTGGTTACAACGGCCGATGTGCGAACGAATAGCGGCAGCAGTCAGGAGGCGTTCTGCCATGTCCCGGGCCTGACGGGCACCATTGTGGAAATCTGTGAGGCGCGCCTCAGCGCGCCAAAGATTTCTTCATGGAAGCCAGGTAGAAGCCGGGCGCATAGTCGTCGATGCGCGCGTACTCCTCGTAGCCGTGCTTCTTGTAGAACGCGGGCGCCTGCCACTCGAAGGTGTCAAGCTTCGCATTCGTCGCGCCCAACGCGATGGCCTGCCGCTCGGCCTTGGCCAGCAGGCGGCTGCCCACGCCCGAGCCGCGTACGTCGGCTTCGACAAACAGTACTTCGATGTTGAGCCAGTAGAGAAATACGAAGCTTCGCAGCCCGCCAAGCAACCGGCCATTCCCATCCTTGGCGTTGAGCCGGATGTACTGCTGCTCGGGATACTCGCCGACGAAGCCGTAGTTGTAGTGGCGCAGCTTGCGGCCGAGCTCGCCGGAGCGGAGTTCTTCGGGCGTGGCGTCGGCGATGGCGATGTTGTCCATTCAAGATGGCCGGGCAATGGGTGGGGGGTGGCCCTCATTCTGCCGTGCAAGCGCCGGTCGCTTCGCTCAAATGTCGACTCGGAATCTCAACTCGGGTGAACCACCCAGTTCGAGTCGCTTCTTGAATTCCTCGACCAATACGCCGCCGTTCGCCCGAATAACCTTTTGCGACGCGAAGTTGTCCGGACTGGTCGTGATTTCCACATAGGTCAGGCCCTCGTTGGCGGCATCCAGAAGTAGCGAGCCCAATGCCTGTGTCGCATAGCCTTGCCCGCTCTTCCATGGAACGACGCCGTACCCGATGTGGCCCAAGCAATAGTCAGGCAAGCAATTTGTACCCGGCTGCCAGCGAAGGCCGATGCTGCCGCAGAACTCCCCGTCCCACATCCAGCGGAGGTATCCCGGAAGTCGGGGGACGGTAGTGCCGTCGGGAAGCTTGACCGGAGCACCTTTTGCTTCTCGGTCCACCAAGCCATCGAGAAAGCCGGCAGCGTCGGCTCGAATTGCCGAAAGCTCTTCCTGCGCGGCTTCAGGCCGAAGATTGTTGGGCGACCATCCGCGTTCGAGCGCCGAGACATAGCTGGGAAGGTACTCCCTCGACGGCCAGACGAGCTGCATTGCTGAGTTCAGTTGAAGTAGAAGCTATTCAATCTGGTGTGGAGCCGAAGTGCCTCCTAGTGGCCGGTGGCAGTGTCATCGCGATCCTTTGCCGGCTTAGCTATCGCCCCGTCTACAGGCTTCGTTCCCAGGCGCGCATCCCCTGATTCCATGTGTGAAGGCGCTCGTCCAATGCTTCTCCCCCGGCGCCCGAACTGGTGGCCAAGAGCTGGTCGAGCAGGATCTGCTGATCGGTGCTGAGCTGTTGTGGAAATATCGGCACCAGCGTGACCAGGTGGTCGCCACGCGTGCCGCGGCGCTGCACCGGGAAGCCCTGGCCCTTCAAGCGGTAAGAGAGCTGGTCGCGGCTCAGTTGCAGCCCATGGAAGCCGGTGACGGTCGGCACCTTGACCTGCCGATTGGCGATCCATGCGAACCCGTCGACCGGCATCTCGCATCGAATGGTGCCGTCGTCGTCGAGCTTGAAGAACGCGTGCTCCGACACTTCGACGCGAATCTCGACGTCAGCGGGAGGGCCTTCGGCGCGCACGCGCCGCCCGTCCACATGGAGCAGATCGCCATCGCGCACTCCGTGCGGAATGCGCACGTTGATCTTGTAGCCGCGCGGTGCCATCTTGCCGGCTCCGCCGCACGCCGCGCATGGCTGCCTTGCGATACCGCCGCCCAAGCAAGCCTCGCACTCGGCCACGCCGGCGGGCCAACCGAAAAAGGAGCGCTTCGGGATCGCGCCCGACCCGCCGCACCGAGCGCAATTGCCGCCCAGCACCTGGTGCCCAGCGCCCGCGCAGGTGGCGCAGATGTCGGTGACCTTGCCCCGAAGTACCTTGATGCAACCGACGGCCGCTTCTTCCAGAGTCATCCTGACCTTGCGGTGCAGGGTTCGGCGCTGCCGTTGTGTGTCGGCCGCATGGGATGCCGCCGCCGTAGCTTGGTCGGCGCCGAAGCCGTCGGGGGTGTTGTTGTCCGGTGCGCCGGCCGTGTCGACGTCGGCGTTCGCCTGGGCACCGAATCCGGCGCGGCGGATCTCTTCGAATGCCTGGTTGATGCGCTGCATCTTGGCAACAGCACCGTCGCTGTCATTGCGGTCCGGATGCCATTGCGAGGCCAGCCGGCGCCATGCCGCCTTCACCTCGCGCTCGGTCGCGTCAGGTGCCAATCCCAATTCGGCGAAAGCGTTCTCGGTATCCAAATCAATAAACCTTGTCCAGGGAAGCCGTCCACGATGGCACGTGGAGGCGGCGGCCTGTCAGCGTGAATGTTATCCGAGGGATCGGCATGCAAGCCGTGTGCCACGCGCGGCGAGGCCGCTCACTCCCTGATCGCGGCACTCCAGAATGCATTCGCCGCCTTCCCCAAGAGCTCACTGTCTCGATAGAGCCTGATTTCCAGCGGAACGGCCCACTCGCTGCTCGCTGCGGCGACAAGGCGCCCTTGGCCGATGTCTTCCTCCACGAGGGTCTGCGGCAGCCATGCGATGCCCCTGCCGTCCAGCGCCATCGTCCTGAGGACCGAGGCGAGATGGGCGGTGAAAACGACCTGGACAGACAGCGACTCCAACCGCCGGCTGACCAGGGCACGCATGATGCGTCCCAGCCCGGATTCCTCGGTGTACGAAAGCACCGGTACGGCCGATGCGCCCTTGCGTGACAGCTGATGCAGCGGCTTGCCAGAGTCATCGGGCGCGGACACTGCAATCAGCAAATCCCCACCGATCCGCACTGACCTGTACGGGTCTGCATCGAGCGCGCCATGCGCTTCAGAATGCGCGTGGCTCAGTACGAACTGAACCTTGCTTTGCAGCATCAGCGATTCGCAACGCTGAAGGACGTCGGACATGAGCTGCACTGGCCCCAGCGTAATGCTCGACTCAAGGCTGCGAATCCATCGCGGCAGGAAAGTCATGGAAAGCGCATGCGTGCACGCAATGCGCAGGGTGACCGAACTGGCCTCCGCAATCTTCCTGGCGTCGCCCGGCACACGGGCTACCCTCGCGGTCAATTCGTGCGCCACGCCAGCAAACCATTCGCCAACTTCGGTGAGTGTGGCGGGCTGAGTGCTGCGGTCGAACAAGTCGGCGCCGATCCACTCCTCCAACGCCCGAATGCGACGGCTGAATGCGGGCTGGGAGCTATGGCGCTCATCTGCCGCGCGCGAGAAGTTCCCTGTTGCCGCCAGCGCCAGGAAGTCATCAAGCCAGATCAGGTTCATGTCCGGTTCGTCCAGCGCATAGAAGTTGAGAAATTGAACATTGGCCGAAAAAGAGGGCATGGCCGACCATTCAGTCTCCCACTCACCCCTCTGGAGACAACCGTGAAGATCGTCGAAATCCGCGAGAAGACCATCCCCATCAGCTCGCCCATCCGCAACGCCTACATCGACTTTAGCAAGATGACGCTGAGCCTGGTCGCGGTGATCACCGACGTGATCCAGGGCGGCAAGCCCGTCATTGGCTACGGCTTCAACTCGAACGGCCGCTACGGCCAAGGCAAGCTGATGCGCGAGCGGTTCATCCCGCGCATCATGGAAGCGAATCCGTCGTCCCTCGTCGACGACAGCGGCAACAACCTCGATCCACACAAGATCTGGAACACGATGTTCACCAACGAGAAGCCGGGCGGCCATGGCGAGCGCTCGGTGGCCATTGGCACCATCGACATGGCGGTGTGGGACGCGGTGGCCAAGATCGAAGGCAAGCCGCTGTTTCAATTGCTGGCCGACCGCTATGGGGACGGCAAGCCCAACCGCAAGATCTTCGTCTACGCGGCGGGCGGCTACTACTACCCGGGGCAGGACCATGGGAAGCTCAAGGACGAGATGCGCAGCTACATCGACCGCGGCTATACCGTCGTGAAGAAGAAGATCGGCGGCGCCTCGCTTGACGAAGACCTGCGCCGCATCGACTCGATCATGGAAGTACTGCAAGACGGCCAGAAGCTCTGTGTTGACGCCAATGGCCGCTTCGACCTGGAAACCGCGATTGCCTATGCCAAGGCGCTGTCGCAGTACGACCTCTTTTGGTACGAGGAGCCGGGCGATCCGCTGGACTTCGAATTGCAAGCCGCCCTGCGCAATTTCTACAAGAACCCGATGGCCACGGGGGAAGACCTTTTCTCGATGCAGGATGCGCGCAACCTGATCCGCTACGGCGGCATGCGCCCGGACCGCGACTGGCTGCAGTTCGACTGCGCGCTCAGCTACGGCCTGGTCGAGTACCTGCGCACGCTGGAGATGTTGAAGGAACATGGCTGGTCGGCCAGCCGCTGCATCCCGCACGGCGGTCACCAGATGTCGCTGAACATCGCGGCCGGCCTTGGCCTCGGCGGCAACGAGTCGTACCCCGACCTGTTCCAGCCGTTCGGCGGCTTCCCGGATGGCGTGAAGGTCGAGAACAGCTTCGTGACCCTGCCTGACTTGCCGGGGATCGGCTTCGAGGGCAAGGCCGATCTGTACCGCGAAATGCAGGCGCTTTCAGCCTGAAACAGATGGCCCAACAAGGAGACAACACCATGAAAAGCATTTGGCGCTACGCCGCTGGCATCGGCCTGCTCGCTTCGGCCACGGTGGCCTCTGCAGACTTCCCGGACAAGCCCGTCACGCTGGTTGTCCCATTCGCGGCCGGCGGCCCGAGCGACAAGATCGCCCGCGACCTGGCCGAGGCACTGCGCAAGCCACTCGGCCAGACCGTGATCGTCGACAACGCTGCCGGTGCGGGCGGCACGATCGGCTCGGCCAAAGTGGCGCGCGCCACGCCGGATGGCTACACGCTGCTGGTGCATCACATCGGCATGGCAACCGCGCCGGCGTTGTATCGCAAGCTCGCTTACAAGGTGCCCGATGACTTCGAAATGCTGGGCCTGATCAACGAAGCCCCTTCGGTGGTGATCGGCAAGCCGAGCCTGGAAGCCAACAGCTTCGCGGACCTGCGCAAGTGGATTGCTGCGAACGGAGGAAAGGTCAACCTGGCCCATGCAGGGCTGGGCTCCGCGTCGCACCTGTGCGGCTTGATGTTCCAGAACGCCTTGAAGACCAGCATGACCCCGGTGCCCTACAAGGGAACCGCGCCAGCCATGACGGACCTCATTGGCGGGCAAGTCGATCTCATGTGCGAGCAGGCCACCAACGCCGTTCCGCAGATCGAGGGCAAGAAGGTCAAGGTCTACGGCATCACAAGCCTGAAGCGCCTGCCGCTGCCATCGCTCAAGGACACCGCCACGCTGTCGGAGTCCGGGCTCAAGGACTTCGACGTGCAGGTCTGGCACGGTTTGTATGCCCCCAAGGGGACGCCGCCTGCGGTGTTGGAGAAGCTGAACGCGGCGCTTCGCACCGCCTTGAAGGATCCGGAACTCATCAAGCGTGAAGAGGCGCTGGGCCTCACGGTGGTGAATGACGACCGCTTGTCCGCGGCCGGCCACAAGAAGTTCGTGGAATCGGAGAAGGCCCGCTGGTCGAAGGTCATCAAGGACGCCGGCGAATACGCCGACTGACTGACGAAGTGCCTACGCGTACTTCAAGAGAATCCTCGAAAAGGCTGCCGGCGCCAAGCGCGGAATATCGTGTGCGCAGTCGAGGCGATGCGTATCCCATTCAGGGTCCAGGCGCAGACGCTCGTACAGATCAGTGAACGGACTTCCTTCCCAGCCGAATGCGGCGATGAGGGCCTTAGTCCGAACGTTGCGCCAATTGCCGGTCAACTTGATCGCCTGCAAGAAAGTGGCGATCGGATGGGGGCGGCATCGGCTGTCGAGATGGCCCGGCGGCGCGCAAGTCAAACCATCCGCGAGCGCGCCCGCGATGAACCGCTCCCGATAGTTCGAGGTCGTAAGCGACCAAACCGATGCGCCGTCGTCCGGCACGTAGGCATCGGCGTAAATGATCGCCTTGATGCGCGATGGCTCCTTGTCCGCCGCGCCGGTGATGACCATGCCTCCATACGAATGACCGACAAGAATGGCCTGCGTATTGCGCCCGCGAACCGCTAGAACCACCTCGTCGATATGCCGTTCGAGATTGGCTCCATGCGCAGGCTCATCACCCAGCCCTGACAGAGTGAGCGGCTGAACTTCATGGCCTTCACTTGATAGCGCATGGCTGACGGCATCGAATGCCCAGCCTCCGTGCCAACCACCTGGCACCAAGATGAATCTTGCCATCCAAGTTTGTCCTCTCTAATGCGGCAACGGAGCAAGCGCTGAGCGGAACCATGATCGTCGTGAAATGGGACGCCTGCGCCAATTTCAGCTTGTGGCCAACTGTAGCCAATGTAGCGACTGAGGCAACCGAATCGCCCTGAATCTAGCGTTCGCCTGAATGCGCAGGTCCTGGCGCCTTGGAACTCAGATCTGCCTGTTGCTTCAAATGGGCGAACACGGGCCCCAGGACGCGACGCGATTGGATCGGTGTGAAGAGATGCATCTCGTAGCGCGGAAGAGCCTCGCGTAGTCGCAGGGGCACGATCTGGCCCTTCGCTGCACTGTCCAGCAGGGCTGGGTGAGGAAGCACGCCGAGCAAGTCGCTGTCGATCATCAGGTGCAGAAGGCTGGCGTAGTCCGGGCACGAGACGGCTACGCGTGGCGGCCTCATCCGCCGGACGGCGAAGGCTTCATGCAGTACGTCCACGGGCCCGCTCACGCTGGGTCCGACGATGGCCCAGGACGCTGCTTGCAGTTCTGCCAGCGACTGCGCCTTGACCAAGGGATGAGCGCGATGGGCGTAGGCCTGCGGCGCAAGCTGGTAGAGCGGCTGGGTGGCCAAGCCGGCGCTAACGTAGCCGCGGGGCTTCGGGGAAATTACAAGGTCGAGTTCGCCAGCTTGCAACCTGACAAGCAGGCGCCCTTCGTCAGCGCTGGACATGTCGAGGCGCCGACGGGGATGGCCGTGGCACCAGGCAGCGTACAAGGAGGGGCCGCAGACCAAGGCTGCAGATGGGGTCACCCCAACGCGCAGCGTGTCGCGGTGGTGCGGGCTGGCACTCGTCGCCGAAAGTGCGTCGATCCGCTCGGCGAAATCCATGCTCTTCAGGGCCGCCTGCAACGCCGCCTCGGTGGGCAGCACGCTGCGCCCGGAGGGCACGAACAGCGGCGCGTCGAACTGTCGCTGGAGCTGCTTTATGCCGTGGCTGATCGCTGGCTGCGACACACCTCCTGCCCGCGCCGCCGCAGCGAAGCTGCCGTGCTCGATCACCAGCCTGAGGTATTGCAGGTACCGCAGATTCATAAACAGCCTTTATAGATTGGCTGCCATTCTGACTTGTCTGCGGACTCAGTGTCTGGAACTATTCGCTCCTTGGACTGACAAGGAGTCATGAATGAGCCAACTTCAACTGGAAACGGTGCGCACCTACCTGCGCCTTTTGCATGCGAGCGATACGGCGGGACTGATTTCCACTTTCGAGGACGATGGCGTCGTGCACTCCCCGTTTCTCGGCACCATGAAGGCACGCGACTTCTTTCCCAAACTGGCACAGGCCTCGAGCCGAAGTGTGATCACGCTGATCGATCTGTTCGCGTCGGCGCAACCCGCGGATGACACGGTCCGCGTGGCGGCCTACTTCCGCTACGACTGGACACTCAGCGATGGGAGGCTGGTCGACTTCACCTGTGTAGACGTGTTCGGCTTCCGTCTGGGCAGCGACCGCATCAACAGCATGCACATCATCTACGACACGCATCCGCTGCGCGAGCGGGTGGGTGACAAGTACGCGCCAAACCCTGTGCTCAATGCTTGAGCCAGCAGCTCGCGGGACGGTTCAGCGAACCCCCATCGCCTGGTCGAGCGACAGGCGGCCGCCGCCGCGGCCCACCAGGTACAGCAGCAGCGCAGCCCATGAGAGGTGCGTCGGCCACGCGTCCGGGTAGACGAAGACCTGGATCACCAGTGTCATGCCCAGGAGCGCGAGCGCCGACAGGCGCGTGAAAAGCCCGAGCACCAGCAGCAGCGGGAACAGGTGTTCCGAGTAAGCCGCCAGGTGCGCCGCAATCTCGGGCGGCACGAAGGGCAACTTGTATTCGGCGCGGAACAACTCGTAGGCACTGTCGGTGAGTGTCAGCAAGCCCTCGACCTTGGTGCGGCCCGAGTAGAAGAAGATCGCCGCCACGCCAACGCGCGTGGCCAGTGCCAGCGCGTCATGGCTCACGATGCGTGTGAGCCGCTCGGCCAGGCCATTCCAGCGCGCGCGAAGGCCATCACTGCTGCTGCTCTCGATGGGCGCGGGGGTCTGAAGGTGGGTGGTCATGGTGCTCTTTCGTTAATCGCGGACGAGGCGGATGTGTCGGTGAAGGCGCCGGCGCGCAGCAGGCTTGCAAAGACGGCCGAGATGTCCGCCTCGGGGTCGGCCGCCAGCGCGTGTTCCGCCGCGTCGGCAAGGCTCGACCCGCCTGCACACGCGTCGAGAAAGGCGCAGCCGGCCCGAGTGATCTCGTGCCAGTTGACTTTGTCATGCGGCCGCGTCAGCAATGCGCCCTCGCCCCGCCAGTTCAGCTCTTCGTCCAAGTCAGCCTGCCGGCGATTGCGCTCCCAGATGCTGTAGACCGGCTGCGCATCGAACCAGGCCCAGCGCGCAGCTGGATGCGGCGCGAGTGCCAGTCCGGCAATCTGGTCGGGGGGGTGCTGTGCGATCCATGCGACGTCGGCAGCCGGTGCATCCGATGCGGCATGGGCTTCGCGCCAGAGGATGTCGAGTTGCGCGACGCCGGGCAGGTAGACGAGTTCCGCGGCCGGTTCGAAGCCGCGTAAAAAATCGGGAAAGCCGCCGCCGTAGTGCAGCAGGCGCCCGTCGCGCGGTACATCGGCGGCCACGTAGAGTGCGGCGGCAGCGCGAAACCACTCCTCGCCCACCAGCTGCGCCACCGTCGGAAAGTTGGCCTGCAATGCATCGATGCAAGCCTTCATCACGGTATTGCGATATACCGCGAAAGCCGGCTGCGCGGCGAGTGCCCGCACCGCCGGATGTATGGCTTGAGACGGATCGAACAAGGCCACTGCAAACGCTTGCTGGAAGGCGCCGTGCGGCGTGTTCATGCCGTGGCCTCCTGCGATGCACGCTGCAGTTCTGCGGCGGCGCATTCCTGTTCGGCCATGAGTTCTTCGAACGCCGGCACGTTGCCGTCACGCTCGATGAGCGAGGGGCGGGCACCGGCACGTTCGATGAAACGCCGGTACAGCTGCCAGACCTCCGGCGCAATGGGCGCGTCGTGGGAATCGATCAGCAAGGCATCGCCCAGCGTAGGGTCGGCCGTGTGGCCCGCGAGATGGATCTCGCCGACAAGCGCCTGCGGAAAACGATCGATCCAGTCCGCGGCGGAAAAACCGAGGTTGCGTGCGGACACATACACGTTGTTGATGTCGAGCAGCAGCTTGCAGTCGGTGCGCCGCGACAGCTCGGCGAGAAAATCGATCTCGTCCCATTCGTGGCCGTCGATGTGCAGGTAGTGCGATGGGTTCTCGATGGCGATCTCGGTGCCCAGCGCGTCCTGCGCGCGCGCAATGTTGGAGGCGATGCGGTGCAGCGCTGCGGTGGTGCGCTGAAACGGCAGAAGATCGGGAAAGTACTGGCCGTTCCACGTCGACCACGCCAAGTGCTCCGAGATCAAGGCGGGCTGGATACGCCGGACAAGTTCAGCCAGCCGCTCAAGATGCGCGGCGTCGGGTTCCGCTTCTCCCGCGAGCGAGAGCGAGACGCCATGCAGCGACACCGGATGGCGCGAGCGGATCGCTTCGAGCCATCCGATGCGAGGCCCGCCCGCCACCATGTAGTTTTCGGGGTGCACCTCGAACCAGAGGCCCTCGGCGCGCGCGCCGAGCGCGGCCTCGTAGTGCTCCGGCTTGAGGCCGACGCCGGCCGCAAGAGTGCGAGACATGGCGGCTTGCGCAGTGCGTCGTCGATCAGGACTTGATCGGTGCCAGCGAGCCCATGCCCTTGGGCGTCTTGATCGTGGTGCAGGTGCCGGCCGGCACGTTCTTCCAGGCGTTGCCTTGGTAGTCGACCTTGGAGGTGCCCGCACAGGTGGTGCCGGGGCCGGCGGCGCAGTCGTTCTTGCCGGCCATCGAGACGCCGTAGCACTTTTCCATCGTGGCCATCTTGTCGGCCATGGGTTTGTCTTGCGCCATGGCGGAGCCGGCGGCAAGGGCACCCAGCGCAAGGGCGGTGATCGCGAAAGAACGATTGATCATGGATGAACTCCGAAGATTGATTGAGATTGCAACCACGCCCTAATGCGCGGTCACTTGCTAGTTCGCAAGCTGCGCTGCCGGGGTTACAGCGCCGCGCACGATCGGCCAGATTTTTTTGCCGCCAGCCATGGCTTGCTCATCCACGTGCCACGGATCATTGGAACGATGAGCAGGTTCAGAAAAAACGGTACCGTCGCACCCGCGCTCACCCGCCGGCAATGGGACGAACCGGCAGCGCATTCAGCGGAATGCGCAGGTAGCACACGCCGTTGTCATCCGCAGGCGGCAGCCGGCCGGCGCGCACGTTCACCTGAATCGACGGCAGGATGAGCGTTGGCACATCGAGCGTGGCGTCGCGCGCGAGGCGCATGGCCACGAACTCGTCCGCGGTGATGCCGTCGTGCACATGGATGTTGCGCGCGCGCTGCTCCGCCACCGTGGTCTGCCACTTGGCGCGCCGCGACGCGGGCGGGTAGTCGTGGCAGACATACATCGGCGTCTCGGGCGGCAGATCGAGCAGCCTTCGCATCGATGCATACAGCTGATAAGCATCGCCCCCGGGAAAGTCGGCCCGTGCGCTGCCCAGGTCCGGCATGAAGAGCGTGTCGCCGACGAACGCCGCGCCGCCGATCAGATACGCCATGTCGGCGGGCGTGTGTCCCGGCACGAGGATGGCCGTGGCTTCGATCGCTCCGATGCGGAAGGTCTCGCCGTCTTTGAACAGATGGTCGAACTGGCTGCCGTCCGGCAGGAAGCTGCGCTCCAGGTTGTAGAGCTTCTTGAAGGTGGCCTGCACCATGCGGATGTTCTCGCCAATGGCGATGCGCCCGCCGACCCGCGATTGAAGGTAGCCGGCCGCCGATAGGTGATCGGCATGCGCATGGGTTTCCAGGATCCATTCGACCTGCAGCCCATGCTCCGCCACGCAGGCCAGCACCCGGTCGGCGCACGCGGTGCCGGTGTGGCCCGACTTGAAGTCGTAGTCGAGCACCGGATCGATCACGGCGGCTTGCAAGGTGGCCGGGTCCCATGCGAGGTAGGACACGGTTCCGGTCTTGGGGTCGAAGAAGGCCTGGACGGAGGCGGTCGTGTTCATTGGGCACCTCGCGGTTCGATCGGTCGATTTGATCGATGGGAAAATATTCTATATATTCATATAATGTTGTCAACGCTCTGATGAATGGGACGACCGACCGATGCCTGCCGTGCAAGCCATGAAATCGCCGCACCCCGTCTTCGATGCCGAGGTGCTGCGCGGCGCCGCCTCGCGTGCGGTCGGCGTGATGAAGGTGCTGGCCAATGAAGACCGCATGCTGCTGCTGTGCCAGCTTTCGCAAGGCGAGATGTGCGTGAGCGAACTCGAAGCGCAGCTCGACATCCGCCAGCCGACGCTGTCCCAGCAGCTCGGCGTGCTGCGCAATGAAGGCGTGGTCACCACGCGCCGGCAAGGCAAGAACATCTTCTATGCCGTGGCCGATCCGGCACTGCTCGAGATCCTCGCCCTGCTTTACCGCATCTACTGCCCGAAGGAAGAACAATGACCATCGATTGGCCTTCATTCACCCCATGGGCCGCACTCGCGGGCGGCGTGCTCGTCGGCGCAGCCACCGCCATGTTCCTGCTGCTCAATGGCCGCATCGCCGGCATCAGCGGCATCGTCGGCGGACTGCTTCGGGTCGTCACCGGTGACGTGGCGTGGCGCGTGGCGTTCATTGCCGGCCTCGTCGTCGCGCCGATGGTCTACGCCCTTTATACGGACTGGCCGAGGCCGCAGATCGAAGCCGGCTATGGCACGCTGGTGTTGGCCGGTCTACTGGTCGGCGTGGGCACCCGCTACGCAGCGGGATGCACGAGCGGCCACGGCGTCTGCGGCCTGTCGCGCCTGTCGCCGCGCTCCTTCGCGGCAACCGCGGTCTTCATGGGGGCCGGTTTCCTGACCGTGTTCCTGATGCGCCATCTGCTGAGCCTGTGAGGAACACTGCCATGGCCTTCTTCACATCATTTCTCGCGGGCCTGGTGTTCGGCCTGGGCCTGATCGTTTCCGGCATGGCCAATCCCGCCAAGGTGCTGGGCTTCCTGGACCTTGGTGGGCGATGGGACCCGTCGCTTGCTTTCGTGATGGCCGGTGCGATCGCTGTCGGAGCGGTTGCGTTTGCAGTGGCTAGGAGGCGCACGCGGTCGCTGCTCGGCGCGGCCATGCGGCTGCCCAGCCTGCAGTCGATCGATCGGCGCCTCATCGTTGGCAGCGTCGTGTTCGGCATCGGCTGGGGCATCGCGGGCTTCTGTCCGGGTCCGGCCTTGGTGGCAGTCGGCATGGGACAAGCGAAGGCGCTGGTGTTCGTGATCGCGATGCTGGCCGGCATGGGGCATCTTCGAATGGCTCGAGGGGCGCAAGGAAGTGAAGCACCCCCAGCGAAGGAAACGTTCGAAGGCGGATGGACGCCGGGGACCCGTGCCGCGTTAATTGATTCCGTCCTCTCTTCAACAGGAGAATGTCATGCGCTCAACAACACTTCGCAACCTGCTCCTTCCACTCGCACTTGCCGGCGCTACAGCGTTTGCCGCAGATACCAACCCAGTGCCTGGGCAGCTGAGCCCGCCCTCGCAAGCGGGGCGCGGAACGATGAACGCGGCCGGAAAAGCTTCGCAGGACGCAGCCAGCGCCGGAAAGAAAGCGGTCGATGCCGCCGAAGCAGCGGCAGAGAATGGCAAGGCAAACGCCGGCAAGATCTCGCAAGCCCTGGCGGAAGGTATTCGCCGCGCTGCGCGCAAAGCGGCCGAGGCTGCCAACCGGTTCCAGGAGAAGGCAGGCGCCTCGTCCGCCAAGGCCACAGGCAGCACCCGCGAAACTGCGCGTGGCGTCGAGGAAGAAAGCAGGAAGGCCTCGGCCGCCGCCAGGGAGGCGCTCGATCGGGCCGAAGAGTCGGTCAAACGTTCCATGCAGGCCAGCAAGGAAGAAGCGGAAAAAGCAGCCCAGGCCACGCGCGAAGCGCTGGACAAGGCCGCTGAAGCCATGCGCAATGCGGCGCGCGCGGCGGCCGATGCGGCGGAACAGTCAGCCCAGGCCGTCAAGCGGGCCGCACGCCCCGCAGGCGCGGAAAAGCCGTAGCGGCGGTCACTGCAGCAGCGCAGGCGCCGGCGCGAGGCAGCGCTGCACGAAGGCAGACAAGGCACTCACGTCGGGGATCTGCACGTCGCGGCGCCCCTTCTCGACAAATTCGATGACCTTGTCGCGCGCCAGCCGCGACAGCGCACGGCTCACGCTTTCCAGCGTCATGCCCAAATAGTTGCCGATCTCGGCACGCGTCATGCGCAGCGTGATCTGGTCGGTGCGCATGCCACGCTCGGCGAGCGACTCGGCCCAGTAGCGCAGGAAATCCGCCACCCGCGCGTCGGCCGGCAGTGTGCACACCGACATCAGGGAATCGCGGTCATGGGATATTTCGCGGCTCATCGCGGTGTGGAACACCTGCAGCAGCGCCGGCTCGGCCAGGCAGGCGGCGAGCAGCGATTCGTACGAAACCACCCAGACTTCGCCCGTGTCCATGGCCACGGCGTCGCACGAGTAGTGCCCACCTGCAATGCCGTCGAAGCCGAGCCAATCGCCGCGGAACTTGAGGCCCACCACCTGCTCGCGCCCGTCCGCGGACAGGTTCACGATTTTGAACAAACCCGAGTTCAGGATGTACAGGTTGCCAAAGCGCTCGCCAGACTGATAGATCACGTCGCCGGCGTGCACCACGCGGCGCTGGGGCGCGAGGCGCTCCTGCAAGAGCTTTTGCGTTTCCACCAGCTTCTGGCTGGCCCGCTCATGACCTGCCCGCTCTTGAACGGCGTTGCCGACCGGCGCCAGTGCGCGCGTCGCGAGAAAGCCGGTCATCGCCGGGGCGGCAGTTTCGGTGCGGGCGGGGTTGAACATGTGGGAGCTCCTCGGGTGTGTTGTGCGCATGTCGCGGGTCGATGAAGGGATGCTAGGAAGCGCCCGGCAACACAGTGACAACACTCGGAGTCGGTGGGTAACGCTGGGTGAATGGTTTGTGTCCGGCGCGTAACAGCGCCCGGCCTGGCGCGGCTTTGATCTGCGTCAAGAGCGGCGCACGTCGAGGGACTAGCCTTCCCGGGTCACACAAGGGAGTTCATGCGCTTTCCCTTCGAAATCCACAATTCGTCGGCTTTTCAGATCCTGTTGCCCGAGGACGAGGCCGCCCTGATCGGGCGCGCACGGCTCCTCCAGGCGGCTGCGTTGCGCGCTGCCTTTCCGCTGCAGCTCAAGGGCAAGAATCTGGGGGTTTTTTGCGACGTAGCCGACGAAGGCAGCGAAAGCAGGGCATTGTTTCAGCGCGCCGCGGAGGAACTGGGCGCGCACGTCGCGACCATTCGCCCCGCCCTCGCGAGCCTTGGCAGCCCTGCTGAAGTCCGGCATACGGCAAGGATCCTGAGCCGCTTCTACGACGCAGTGGAATGCCAGGGCATGGCGCCGGAACTCGTGCGCCAGATCAGCCGGGAGGCTGCCATTCCGATCTATGACGGCATCGCCTGTGCGGCCCATCCCACGGCGGCGCTGGCAAACCAGCTCGACGACCGGAGTCTGCCCACGGACAACAGGCGGTTCATATTGCAGGCGTTGCTTTTGGGCAGCATCGGCTGAAGAAGCCTGGAATTTGCTGATCTCCGGCACTGAAGCGTGCGCGCATTTTCATGCGGACGATGCATCAATCGTTCCGAATCTTGCAATTCACTTTGTTCCGCCAAGGCGAGAGACTCGTTCGCAAGGGTCCTCAGAAGCAGGAGCCGCAAACGGAGACAAGTGAATGAGCCTGCAAGCTGAAGAACTTCGCGCCTGGGTCGGACGCAGCGAAACCATCCAGGACGCCATCAACCCGACACCAGTCATCGCGCTGACCGCCACGCTGGACCACCCTGCGGCGCCCATAGAGGCCGGCACCACCCTGCCGTACCTTTGGCACTGGTTGTATTTCCTGCCGATGCATCGACAGTCGGAAATCGGCGCCGATGGGCACGCCAAGCGCGGCGGCTTCCTTCCTCCGGTGCCGCTGCCTCGCCGCATGTGGGCCGGCAGCCAATTCGAGTTTCGCTCGCCCATACGGGTCGGTGACCGGGTTGCGCGAACCTCGACCATCGACGACGTGACCATCAAGGAGGGCCGCACCGGCACGCTTGTCTTCGTCAAGGGCGGTTTCTATGGCCAGGTCATGTACGCCCTGCCTGAGAACGTGAAATACAGCTACCTGTTCGACAGCCCGTCCCAACGTGGACGCTACTACGGCGGGCGGTTTGACTATACGAGCGGCCCGGTGAATGTGGCGGTTGCCTACGGCAAGAGCACGGCAGCCGACACCTTGGTGATCAGCGAGACTGGGGTCGTGGCCGGCACCCGGCTTTCCGAGCAGCTGCGCACGATCAACCTGGGCGCGTCCTACGATTTCGGATTCCTCAAGCTGATGGGCGAGCTGTCGCAGGTCAGCGCCTCCTGGCCTGCTTTTTCAGGCGGATGGTCGAAATCCGGGAAGAGAAAGCATCCTGGCCCTGAGCGCCTCGATGAATGCGGTCACCCGTGCGGGCCTGTAGATGCCCGGAGGCAGTGCGACGTGAATGGCGATGGGTTCGAGCCACCAGTTCGCCAGCACCCGCTGCACCCGGCCGGTCTTGAGATCTTCCTGGCACATCCAGGGGGCCGCAGCGCCGATGCCCGCTCCGTTGAGGATCGCGCGGTAGCTCGACAACAGGCTGTCGGTCTGGATCGGCGTGTCGAGCGTCACCATGCGGGAGCGGCCCGATCGATCCAGCATGCGCACGTTTCCGGTCACGTAGGGCACGAGGCCGACGCAGGGCAATTGCGGCAGGCGCGCGATGCTGACGGGCCCCAGCTTCTCGAGCAATTCGGGCGTGGCGATCAGCACGCGTTCCATCGTGCCGAGCTTGCGGCTCACCAATCCAGGATCGCGCACCTCGCCCACGCAAACCCAGCAATCCGCGCCCCATGCAGTCAGGTCGAGCACCCGATCGGTCAGCGTGAGTTCGACGCGCAACGCGGGATGTGCAGCGCGCAGGTCGGTCACGGCATCGGTCAGGAAGCCCGTTCCGTATCCCGAAGGCCCGATCACGCGCAGCGTGCCTTCAGGCCGACTCTGCCCTCCCTTCAGGCGTTGCGACAGGCCTGACCAGCGGTCGCCGAGGTCGCGGGCTTCGACGAGCAGCGAGCGCCCTTCATCGGTGAGCGAAAAATGTGCGGTCGTGCGCAGCGCAAGCTTGCAGCCGAGCAGCCGCTCCAGTTCGAGCAGTCGCCGGCTGACCGTGGGTTGCGTGGTCCCCAGCAGCCGCGCCGCCTTGCTGAGCGATCCGCTCTCGCCGATCTTCTGGAAAGTGCCGAGAAGGTCGAGTCGGTCATGTACGTGCTTCATACGTTATACGTATAACACTTCATCACTCCATGCGTCTACCGCAAAGCGACCGCGATTCGTATCGTCGGGTCATGAACATGTTGAACTCCCCCGCGACCGGCATCGCCCGGATTGGCGACGAGCCCAAGGGCGGCTCCGTCCTCGGCTTCTACGCCCCCAAGGGGTCGGCCCGTCCGCCGCGCGTCGCGCGCGGTGAAGGCATCTTTCTGTGGGACGCGAACGGCAAGCGCTATCTCGACGCAACCGCCGGCGCCGTCGTCGCGAACATCGGCCATGGCAACCCGCGCGTACTGGCCGCAATGGCAGAACAGGCCTCGAAGGTGACCTTCGCGTATCCGCGCTTTTTCGAGAGCGAGCACAACATCGCGCTGGCCGACCGCGTCTGCGAGCTCGCGGGCGACGGCCTCGACCGCGCATTCTTCGTATCGGGCGGATCGGAGGCCAACGAGGCTGCGATCAAGCTGGCGCGCCAGTATGCGGTCGTGACCGGCCAAGGAAGCCGCTCGAAGGTAATCTCGCGCAATCCGAGCTACCACGGCTCCACGCTCGGCGCGCTGGCGGTCACCGGCGATGCCAACACGCTCAACCTGTACGGTCCAATGGTCCGGCCGATGCCCAAGGTGCCGGCGCCCTTGTCATACCGCGTGCCCGATGGCCACACGGTCGAGTCGCACGAGAAGGCGTGCGCCGACGCGCTCGAACAAGCCATCCTGCGTGAAGGCCCGGAGACGGTGCTGGCTTTCATCCTCGAACCCATCGGCGGCCTCTCGACCGGCGCAGTGGTCTCCTCGGCGGCGTACTTTCAGCGCGTGCGCGAGATCTGCGACCGCCACGGCGTGCTGGTGATCTTCGACGAGATCATGAGCGGTGCCGGCCGCACCGGCGCCTTCCTCGCCACGCACCATTGGGAGGGGGCGCGACCCGACCTCGTCACGCTCGCCAAGGGCCTGGCCGCCGGCTACACGCCGCTGGGTTGCCTGCTCGCACCGAACCGAATGGTCGACGCAATTGCGAGCGCGGGTGGCTTCGTGCATGGCCATACCTATTTCACGAATCCGCTGTCATGCGCGGTCGCGCGCGCGGTGGTCGACGAGGTCGTGCGGCAAGACCTCGTGATACGCGCACGCGATATGGGCGAACTGCTGATGGCACGCCTGCGCGACATCGCATCCCGCTCGCCGATCGTCGGCGACGTGCGCGGCAAGGGTCTGCTCACGGCCATCGAGATCGTCTCGGACAAGGGCAAGCGCAGCCAGTTGCCGGTTGCCTTCAATGCGCCCGCTCGGCTGACCGAGCACGGCTTGAAGCATGGCATCGCGCTCTACAACCGCCGGGCCAACCTCGGCGCTTTCGGGGATTTCCAGATGATCACGCCACCGCTCACGATCACCGAAGCGGAGATCGACGAGCTGGCCGGCCTGCTCGAAAAGTCACTGGCCGATCTCGCGGACGAGGTCGCGCGCGAAGGCCTCGCGCGCTGAACCCGGCGCACGCACCGATTTCGCAACCCCACCCAGGAAAGCCCTCGATGAAGCTCTCGTTCACTCTCAAGGCCACGCTCGCCTGCACGGCATTGGCCTTCGCCGTCGCGGCTGGTGCACAGATCAACACAGCGCATGGCCCGCTGAAGCTCATCGTCGGCTATCCGGCCGGCGGCTCAGCCGACGTTCAGGCGCGCACGCTCGCCGACAAGCTCGCGGCCGAACTCGGCACGACCGTCGTCGTGGACAACCGCACCGGCGCGGGCGGCGCGATCGCGGCCGACTACGTTCGCACGGCGCCGGCGGACGGGCTCACCGTGCTGCTCGCCAACATGCACATGATGGTCATGCTGCCGCTCACCACGAAGTCGGTGCGCTACGACCCCGTCAAGGACTTCAAGCCCGTCGGCCGTATCGCTAGCTTCTACTTAGGCATCGCGGTGCCCGCGGAGCTGCCGGCCAAGGATGTGAAGCAATGGCTCGACATCGCCGCCAAGGACCCGAAGAAGGCCAACTACGGCGTGCCCGCTCCGGGCAGCGTCGCGCAATTCATGGGCTACCGGCTGGGCAGCGATGCCAAGGCGGGCCTCGTGGCCGCGCCCTACCGGGGCGCCGCGCCGCTGGTGCAGGACCTGCTCGGCAACCAGATCTCGGCCGGCATCATGCCCATTGCCGATCTCGTCGCGCATCAGCAGTCGGGCAAGCTCAGGGTGCTGGCGGTGAACGGCGCCAAACGTGCCGCATTGCTGCCCGACGTGCCGACGCTCAGGGAACTCGGCCAGCCGCACTTCGACAACCTGGAATGGACCGGCCTGTTCGTGCCTGCCGGCACGCCGCGGCCCATCGTCGACCAGCTGCATGCGGCGCTCGGCAAGGCGCTTGCGAACAAGGACGTGCAGGAACGGCTGATGAAGCTCAGCAGCGATCCGAACCCGAGTACGCCCGAAGAACTCTCGGCCCTCATCGTCGACGACATCAAGCGTTGGGGGCCGGTGGTGAAGGCCTCGGGCTTCACGTCGGAATGACAGCGACCGCGCCGCAGCCGATGCCGCCACACAAAGCGCTGCAACTGCCCGGTCTCCACGGCTACGCCGATGCCAAGACCGTGGCAGCGGGTGATCTCATCCGCTTCCACGTCAGCAGCGATGTGCCCTACGAATTCGCGGTCTGCCGGCTGGGCAGCGACGTCGAGCGACGCAGCGACGACGTGGCGCTCGAAGCGTTCGCGCCCCATCCGGCACGCGTTCAACCGATCCATCCCGGCTCCTACGTGCATGTCGAATGCGGCTTGCCGGCCGGCCTGCCGCTGCGCGGACTGAGCTTCGAATGCTGGATCAAGCCGTGGACGGTCGGTGTACGGCAGACCATCATCAGCCAGCACGATGACCCCGCGCGCCGCGGCTTTGCGCTCTTCATCGAGCCGGGCGGCGCGCTGTCGTTCCACTTGGGTGACAACGCCGCGCCATTGCACGGCCGGCTTGGGGCGCGTCATTGGCAGCACATTGCCGCCACTTGGGACGGCAAGCTCGCGACGCTCTACATCGATGGGGTGTTCGTCGCGGAGTGGCCCGCGCTGCAGACAGTCAAGCCTGCTGCTGCGCCGCTGCGCCTCGGCGCGTGTGCCATCGACGGCCAGGCCGACCTGTTCCTCGAAGCCGACCTTGTCATGCCGTCGTTGTACGACCGCGCGCTTTCGCCCGACGAGATCGCGGCGCGCCGTGAACAGCGCGGCTTGCAGATCGCAACGGGCCGTTCGGTACTCGCCTGCTGGCCGCTGCGCGAGGAACGCGGTTCGCAAGTGGCCGATACCACCGGATATCAACGCACCGGCCGCATCGTCAACCACGCAACCTGGATGATCGTGGGCCCGGCCTTCGAGCCCGGCAAGGTCGGCGAGCACGAAGAAGACGAATCGCCCTACGACCCGCTCCATGATCCGACGCGCGGGCATGGGTTGCGGTTCGCGAGCGATGATCTCTACGATTGCCGCTGGGACGCGGTGCACGAATTCCGCATTCCCGACGACGCGAGGTCGGGCGTGTACGTCGGCCGCGCGCGCTTCGACATCGAAGGCCGCAAGGCGGACTACGACATCACCTTCATCGTGCGCAAGCCTGCGCACGTGGCGCCAGCGCCGATCCTGGTGCTATGTGCCGTCAACAGCTGGCTCGCCTACGCCACCACGCCATTCGCGAAGAACGTGGTCGACGATCCGGTGTGGCCGCGCCGTTCGGAAGGCCTGGAGAACAGCCATCCCGAAGCGCCGGCCTACAGCAGCTACGTCTACCACCGCCACGGCCAGCCCTGCTACCAGGTCGGCCTGCGCATGCCCTGGCCCAATGCCAGCCCCAATGCGCTCTACGACCCGGCCACGAGCGGCTTCAGCCAGTGGGCGCGGCTCGAACGCCACCTGCACGTGTGGCTCGACAAGCAGGGCTACGACTACGACGTGATCGGCGACATCGACCTGCACCGCGACCCGTCGCTGCTCGCGAACTACAAGACCGTCTTCATCAACGGGCACAGCGAATACTGGTCGCTGCCCGGCGTGGAGGGACTGGACGATTTCCTGAAGCGCGGCGGCAGCGCGATCGTGCTGTCGGGCAACACCATGTACCTGCGCGTGAGCTACGACGAAGACTTCACCGTCATGGAACAGCGGAAGGTCAACGGGCCCGGTCACGACGACGCCAGGCCGCCCGTCGGCCCGCCGGCCGGCGCGTTCGGCGAGCAGTACCACAGCCAGGACTGGGCGCGCGGCGGACGGCTCAAGGCATCGGGCCGTCCGGCTGCCGACGTCATCGGCCTCGAAACCGCGGGCTGGGCGTTCGCCGACGGGGATGACTTCGGCGTCTACCACGTCGAGGAGCCGGAGCATGCGCTCTTCACCGAGCCGCAGCCACTGGGCCTTGGCAAAGGGGAAACCTTCGGCCACGCGCCCGGCGGCGGGCTGCCACGCGCCATCGGGCACGAGTGGGATCTGACCCTTTCGACACTTGCGAAGATGACCAGGCATCGTCCTCCGGGGACTTCCCTTCCTGCCCCGCAGGAGGGCATCGAAGTCATCGCCAAGGGCATCCGGCGCATTCCGGGCAAGCTGGACACATACCTCGACTACTACTCGAGACCCACCGAATCGCTCGACGGGCTTTCGGCCGAAATGATCTATTGGGAGCGGCCGCAGGGCGGGCGCGTATTCCATGCGGGCGCGGTCGGCGCGGCCTGGGTGGTTGGCAGCGACCCGCTCTTCGGCAAGCTTCTCGGCAACGTGCTGCACCGTTTCGGCGTGACACCGCGCCGTCTCGCGCGAGCGCTCACGGAGCTGCCGCCGGATTCAAAAGCACCTTGCGAAGGCGTGAAGTGATGGACGGCGGACAAGGACCCGGCCTCATCGCACGGCCCGTCGCCTCCATGGTGGCGGCGCTAGAGATTGGCGCAGCATCGTCAGAAAGGCAGTTGCCCGCGCACTTCGCCCGAAGCGGGTGCCCAGCATGGCGACGACGTCGGCCGCTGGCACCTCCCAGCTCGCAAGCACCCGCTTGAGCCGGCCGGCCGCCAGGTCGGCTGTGACGTTCCACTCCGACCGCATTGCGACGCCCTGCCCTGCCACCGCCCACTCGCAGACTACCGCGCCGTCATTGCTGCACATGGTGGGACGGATCCGGACGGTTTCAGATCCGCGCGAGGCGTGCACGAAGCGCCACAGCGTGACGTCCTCGTCGTTCTCCCTTACCACCAGGCACCGATGCCGCAGCAAGTCCGAAGGCGACTGAATCGGCGGCACACTGGCGAGATAGTCCGGGCTGGCGCAGAGGATGCGCCGGTTGGGTGCGAGGGTGGTGACGATCTGGTTCTGGGCACCAGGCGGTCCGATGTGGACGATGACGTCGCTGCTCTCGAGCAGGTGCGCGCCGGGATGGTCGGCAAGGTCCAGGGTGACGGTCACGCCAGGGTGCGCTTTTGCAAACGCATCGACCACGGGTGCGACATGCAGTCGCCCGAAGCCATGCGGGGCGGCGATGCGCAGATGCCCGCTGACGGCCTTCTTGCGATTGGCCAGCGCTTCGGTCAGCGCCTCCATCGCATCGGCCACGATGGTGCCGTGCGATGCAACCAGATCGCCTTCATCGGTGAGGACCATCCTGCGGCCGGAACGGTCGATCAGCCGGATGCCGATTCGTGCTTCCAGCGCTTGCAGGCGCTGCGTGACCGCCGGCGGCGTGACGTCCATCTTCCGGGCCGCTTCAGCAAGCGACGCGGACTGGGCCAGCACATTGAAGAAGCGCAGATCCTCGGAGCTAATCATTTAGTTGAACCTTAACTTGGCATGCAGGTTCGATAAATTGTAGGTTCAATCGATCAGGCGCAACATCCGGCCATCTCGCTTGCTTGGTGCCAGTGCGCATCCAGCAGGCCGCATTGGACAAGCACAACTCGGAGCACGACATTGGCCCAGACCACAGAGCCGGCGCAAGCCGAACAGATCGCAACCACGCTGGGTGAACTGGCGACGCCTTGCCTCGTTCTCGACGCCGAGCGGATGGAGCGCAACATCGCACGCCTGAAAGGCAGGCTGGACGGCCTGGGCGTGACGCTGCGCCCGCATCTCAAGACGTCCAAGTCGGTGGAGGTCGCGCGGCGCGCCATGACGTCGCCGTCGGGTCCAGCGACTGTTTCGACGCTGCTCGAAGCCGAGGAGTTCGCAGCCGCCGGCGTGCAGGACATCGTCTACGCTGTCGGCATTGCACCCTCGAAACTGCCGCAGGTGCTGGCGCTGCGTGCCGGGGGGGCCGACGTGGCCGTGGTGCTGGACACCGTGGAGCAGGCGCAAGCCGTTGCCCGAGCCTCGCGCCAGGCCGGCGTGCGTATTCCGGCGCTGATCGAGATCGACTGCGACGGCCACCGCTCCGGGGTGCTGCCGACCGACCGGCAGCTGCTGCTGGACATCGGCCACGCCCTGGAAGACGGCGCGGAATTGCGGGGCGTGATCACGCACGCCGGGGACAGTTATTTGGCCCGCGGGGCCGAGGCCTTGCGGCAATGTGCCGAGGTCGAGCGCCGCAGCGTGGTCGATGCCGCCGGCATCCTGCGCCAGGCGGGGCTGCCCTGCCCGGTGGTCAGCGTCGGCTCCACGCCGACCGCGCACAACGCCGCCGACCTCACCGGCGTCACCGAAGTGCGGGCGGGCGTGTTCGTGTTCTTCGATCTGGTGATGGCCGGGATCGGTGTCTGCCAGGTCGACGACATCGCGCTGTCGGTGCTGGCGACGGTGATCGGCCACCAGCGCAACAAGGGATGGATCCTGGTGGACGCCGGCTGGATGGCGCTGTCGCAGGATCGCGGCACTCGCAAGCAGGCAGTCGACCAAGGTTATGGCCTGGTGTGCGACGCCGCCGGCGTCCCCTATCCCGACCTGATCGTTGCCGACGCCAACCAGGAGCACGGGATCATCACGGTGCGCGCCGGCTCGGGGGGCAAGCTGCCCGATCTCGCGATCGGCGATCGCGTGCGAATCCTGCCGAACCACGCCTGCGCCACGGGCGCTCAGCATCGCGCCTATCACGTCGTTCGCGGCGCATCCGACCGGGTCGAAGCCGAGTGGCCGCGTTTCGGGGGCTGGCGATGAGCACGGGCATCACCGGCATCCTGACGGACCGCGCGCCGAAGCCGGCAGGCCACTACACGCAGGCCGTGGTCTCGGGCGCCCACGTGTTCGTCTCCGGCCAGTTGCCGATCCGCCCGGATGGGCGTCCGCTGGACGACGAGGGATTCGAGGCGCAGGCCAGACAGGCGATCCAGAACATGCTGGAGATCGTTCGCGCCGCGGGCAGCTCGCCGCAACAGATCGTCAAGGTGACGGCGTACATCGTCGGCATCGCCAACTGGGCCGGCTTCAACGCGGTCTATGCGTCCATGCTGCCGGATGCGCGCCCCGCACGCAGCGTGGTTCCGGTGCCGGAATTGCACCACGGGTACCTGGTCGAGATCGACGCCATCGCGGTGCGCGAACCATGACCGCCATGGCGCCCCAGCCCGTCCACCACGACGACGACAACAACGAGGTGGTGCTGCTTTCGTTTGCCATGGAACACCTGGAGGGCGCCCTCCAACTTTCGCAGGAGATGTCCTGGCCTTATCGGCTCGAGGACTGGGCCATCGCGCTCGAACTCGGCCAGGGCTTCGTGCTGCGCAACAGCGCCGGTACGGTGATCGCGACCGCGGCCTGGTGGGCCTACGGCGAAACCCATGCTTCGGCCGGGATGATCATCGTCGCCAAGGCGGCCCAAGGCCGCGGGCATGGTGCCCGGCTGATGGACGCGCTGCTGGCGGCGGCGCATCCGCGGACCATCACGCTGAACTCGACGGCTGAAGGTCTGGCGCTTTATGAAAGGCGCAGCTTTGTCCGCATCGGCGTCGTCCAGCAGCATCAGGGCGTTCCCCACGAGCGCCACCAGGCGCCACCGGCCAGCCTGGTTAGGGCGATGGCGCCATCGGATGCCGAGGCGGTCGCGCGGCTGGACCAGCAGGGCACGGGCTGGGCCAGGCGGCAGATGCTGGACCGGCTCGTCCAGGCCGGTGACGGCCACGTGCTCGTGCGTGACGGCGAGCCGCGCGGCTATGCCATTTCACGCCGGTTCGGCCGCGGGTATGTCATTGGTCCCGTGGTCGCCGAAAGTGCGGTTGATGGGCGCGCCTTGATCGAAGCCTCACTCGCGTGTCTCGGCCAGGTTTTCGTGCGCGTCGACACCGCGGCCAGCTCGCAGCTCGGAGACTGGCTCGAAAGCATCGGCCTGCGGCAGGTTGGTGACGCCATCACCATGGTCAAGGGGCCGCACATCCCGCCAGCGGGGCCGGCACGCATGTTCGCGCTGGCCAACCAGTCGTTCAACTAGGAGACATCACGATGACGCGCTCGAAGACACCGGAAACGCCGACAACTTCGGAAATGCCGCTATGAAGCTTGCCTCGTATTGGCTCGACACCTCGGAGCCCTTCCGCAGTGCCGCTGCAGGACCGGTGCAGGGCAGCTGCGACGTGGCGGTGATCGGCGGTGGCCTGACCGGCTGTTCGGCTGCGCTGGCACTTGCCAAGAAAGGTGCACGCGTCGTGCTCCTGGAGGCCGAGACCATCGGGAACGCCGCCTCCGGGCGCAACGGCGGCATGTGCAACAACGGCTTTGCGCAGGACTACGGGATGATGTCGGCCAAACTCGGCAAGGAAGTTGCCGACCGGCTCTATCGGGCCTTCGACGCCGGCGTCGATATGGTCGAGCGCCTGGTGGCGGAAGAGAAGATCGACTGCAGCTTCGCGCGCGTTGGCAAGATCAAGCTGGCGGCCAAGCCCGAGCACTATGACAAGCTGGCGCGCAGCCAGGAACTGCTGGCCGCCAACGTCGACCCCGACACTGAGATGGTGAGCCGCGCCGACATGGCCCGCGAGGTCGGGTCGGACCGCTTCCATGGCGGGCTGATCTACCGCAAAGGCGCCGGCATGCATGTCGGGCGCTTCGTGCGCGGCCTGGGCGAAGCTGCAGCGCGGCGCGGCGTGGAGATCCACGAGCATGCGCCGATGACCGGCCTGCGACCCGCCCCCGGCGGAGGGCACCAGATCGAAACCCCGAAGGGCCGGCTCCACGCCAAGCAGGTGCTGCTGGCCAGCGGCACCTCGCAGACCGGGCCGCTGGGCTGGATCCGGCGCCGCATCGTGCCGGTCGGCGCGTTCCTGATCGTCACCGAGCCGCTGACCACAGAGACGCTCGACCGATTGCTGCCACGGCGCCGGATGGCGGTCGATACGAAGAACCTGGTCAACTACTTCCGAACGACGCCCGACAACCGGCTGCTCTTCGGTGGACGCGCCCGCTTCGCCGTCTCCAACCCGAACTCGGACGAGAAGAGCGGCGCGATCCTCAAGGCCGCGCTGCACGAGGTCTTTCCCGAGCTGCGCGCCGCACGCATCGACTATTGCTGGGGCGGCATGGTCGACATGACGCGTGACCGCCTGCCGCGCGCCGGCGAGCGCAATGGCATCTATTACTCGATGGGCTACAGCGGCCACGGCACCCAGATGTCGACCCTGATGGGGACGATCATGGCCGAGGTCATGGACGGGCGCGCCGAACTCAATCCCTGGAAAGACTTCGACTGGCCTGCGATTCCGGGCCATGTCGGACCCCCGTGGTTCCTGCCGCTGGTAGGAGCCTATTACCGGCTCAAGGACAAGTTCGCCTGAAGCCCATCTCGCTACTCATCAATCGAGGAATCAACCATGAACGAGCACAAGAACCTCAACGGCCTGATCGGCGCCGAGGAAAGCACGCGCCTGATGGGTCAGCTGCAGCGCGGCGCCAGCCGCCGTGACGTGCTGGCGATGCTGATGGCCGGCGGCATGCAGGCCACGCTGGCGGGCGGCGTCGCATCGCTGGCCACCGCGGCACATGCGCAGACGCCGCGCAAGGGCGGCCGCATCCGGGTCGCGGGTACCTCCTCTGGCGTGAACGACACGCTCGATCCCGCCAAGCAGGCCAACGGCACCGACTACGCCCGGGGCTTCATGTTCTACAACGGCCTGACTTACCTGGACGGCAGCCTCGCCGCTCAGCCGCAGCTGGCCGAGGAGTTCACGACCAAGGATGCCAAGACATGGGTCTTCAGGCTGCGCAAGGGCGTGAGCTTCCACGACGGCAAGCCGCTGACGCCGGCCGACGTGGTGTTCTCGATCATGCGGCACAAGGACCCCGCTACCGCGTCGAAGGCCAAGGTCCTGGCGGACCAGATCGAGCAAGTGACCGCCACCGGCCCCAACGAGGTGACTTTCCGCCTGGCCTCGCCCAATGCCGACCTGCCCGTGATCCTGGGCACCTACCACTTCCACATCGTCAAGGAAGGCACGACCGACTTCAGTGCCGGCATCGGCACCGGCCCCTACAAGCTCAAGGAGTTCAAGCCCGGCGTGCGCTCCATCGCCGTGCGCAACGAGAACTACTGGAAGCCCAACCGCCCGTATCTGGACGAGATCGAGTTCCTGGCCATCACCGATGAGTCTGCGCGCGTTAACGCGCTGCTGGGTGGCCAGCTGGACTTGATCAGCGCGGTCGACCCGCGCTCGGTCGAACGGGTGAAAGCCACCGGCCAGCACGCGGTCTTCGAGTCCAAGGCGGTCTCGTACACGGACTTGATCATGCGCATCGATCGCAGCCCCGGCTCCAACCCCGATTTCGTGCTGGCCATGAAGCACCTGTTCAATCGCGACCAGATGCTCAAGACCATCGCGCAGGGCTATGGCGTGGTGGCTAACGACCAGCCCATCGGCCCGGCCAGCCGCTTTCACTTCAAGGGCCTGCCGCAGCGCGCGCACGATCCCGAGAAGGCCAAGTGGCACCTTCAAAAGGCCAACCTGGGCAGCGCGCCCGTGCCGGTGGTGGTCTCGCCCGCCGCGGTCAACTCGGTGGAGATGGCCCTGCTGCTGCAGCAGGCGGCCCAGCAGATCGGACTGAATCTGGAGGTCAAGCGCATGCCGGCCGACGGATACTGGTCGACGCACTGGATGAAGCACCCGATCGGCTTCGGCAACGTCAACACGCGCCCCAGCGCCGACCTGGCACTGACCTTGTTCTTCAAGTCCGATGCGCCCTGGAACGAAGCAGGCTGGAAGAACGAGAAGTTCGACCAGCTGCTGGTGGCCGCGCGCGGGGAAACCGACGCGGCCAAGCGCACCCAGATGTATGCGGACATGCAGGTGATGATCCACAACGAAGGCGGCATCGGGATTCCGATGTTCCTCTCCAGCATCGATGGGCACGCCAGCAAGCTCAAGGGCCTGTCGCAGATTCCGCTCGGCGGGATGATGGGCTCCAGCTTCGCCGAACACGTCTGGCTGGAGGCATAACTTGCAGCCCTCTAGAAATCAGCCACCTTGCCCCACGCCGACTTGTTGAACCGGTCCGGCCGGAAAGGCGCGGCGTCGAAGATCGGCGCTGCGCCGGTGACCAGGTCGGCGATCAGGTGGCCGGCCCCCGGACCGATGCCGAAGCCGTGCCCGGAAAAGCCCGCGGCAAGGATGAATCCGGGCACCCCCGGCACCTCTCCCACACCGGGAACGCCATCGGGCGTGCTGTCGATGTAGCCCGCCCAGGTACTGGCGATGGGAGCCTTGCCAAGTGCGGGCAACAACTCGACGGCGCGGCGGTGCGTCTCGCGCACGCCCGCCGGGTCGGGCTTGGGATCGAGGATGCGTGCCCGTTCCATGGGCGTGGGCGCGTCCAACTTCCATAGCGCGCGAGTTTCATGACCCCAGCGGATGCCTTCCAGGCCGCCGGGAAACACATTGCGCCAGCGCTTGGCGAACATAGGCACGAACTGCGGCGCGAAGCGCATCAGCTGCGGCGTCGGGTCCACGCGCCCGCGGCCGCTGATGGCCAGGATGTAGCTGTTATCGGGGCGCCGCGTAACGGCGACACGCGGGCCCGCCAGGGCGTCCGGCAAGCGCTGTTCGAGCGGGGATACGCGCACGATGGATTGGCGCACCGTGGCGAGCGGAAATTGCACGCCGAGCTGGTGGCAGAACGAGGATGCCCACGCACCACCTGCGAGAACAGCCGTGCGGGTCTTGATGGTCCCCGCTTCGGTGATCACGCCGCTGACTCGGCCGCCCTCCAGCTCAATGCCCCGTGCTGCGCAGTTCTGGTGGACGGTACCGCCCAGCTTCATCAGCGCGGCTGCCACCGCGGGCGCCGCCTTGGCCGGATCGGCCGTGCCGTCGGTGGGCGAGAACACGCCGCCTTTCCACGCGCGACCGGTCGCCTGACCCCGCTGCGAGGCCTGCCGGCTGCTCAGCATGTGCGTCGTCACGCCCGCCGACTTGGCGAAATCGCGCCAGCGAGCCCAGCGGGCGATTTCGTCGTCGTCGTCGCTCAGATAAAGCAACCCATGGCGGTTGAAGCCCGTGTCTTCACCGGTATCCGCGGCAAACTGCTCCCACAGCTCCAGGCTCTTCGTGGCCATCGGCAGTTCGCGTGCGTCGCGATTCTGCTGGCGACACCAGCCCCAGTTGCGGCTCGATTGCTCGGCGCCGATGCGGCCCTTCTCAACCACGACGACCGAAAGCCCGCGCCGGGCCAGGTAGTACGCGGCAAACACACCGATGATCCCGCCGCCGATCACGACGACGTCGGCACGAGCCGGCGGGTTGGGCGAAGTCTCGATGAGGCGCAGTGGCTGTGGCATGGCTGGAGTTCGCTCTTCGTTTCGGTTCTGCACGTTCTGCACGACGGCGTTTGCGGCAGGCCATCCCAATCCAGCTTGGGAACCTGCACTGACTTGCGCAGACTGTGCTTCGAGTGTGGGGCGCCCTATCTGAGGGCCGCTCCGGATGGGCCTCATTGCAGAGCGGGGCGCCTCACGCGAAGGCAAGCCTCCCACTGACACCCAGTCGCCGCACCCGTCGGTAGTGTGCACAGTTTTTCAGTTTGCGTGGGCGACATGCCGACGGCGCGCTGGCACGACGTAGCGGTACAGGGCCACGAAGATCAGCCAATCGTTCCTGCTATCGGCCTCGTGTCAACGAGCGCCGCCGAGGCTTGATGCACGCGCTGATGCGAGCCTTCGATGAAAACAGCTTCCTCGCCCACGCCAACGGAGACGGCTCCGGCTACGTCCATTGGCCAATGGTCCGCTGACGACGCGAGCTCTCTTGCCCGAAAAACGGATGTGCAAAAAAGCCGCGTCATCTTCGGTACCACTTTGTTCGTAGTCTTCGTGTGTGCGGCGTTGCTGGTTATGAATGCATGGCTGGTCGTTCGCGCTCGCACGGCGGAAAACGAGCAGATCGCGCGGGCGAACACCAACCTGGCGCGCGCGGTCAGCCAACAAATCGAAAGTACCGTCGCCCTGGCCGAGCACATCAGCTCGGGCCTCGTCTTCGAACTCGAGCGTTCGGACATTACGCCTGACACGCTGCAACGTCTGCAGCCGGTCCTCGTGAACCATACCTCCGAAGTTCAAGCCATCAGAGGACTCTTCATCTACGACGAGCAAGGCCGCTGGCTGGTCCATTCCGAGGCCTCTGCGGCCGGGTCACGAAACAATTCGGACCGCGAGTATTTCATTCATCACCGAATCAACCCGAGTGCGCGGACCCTGATCAGTGGCCCCATCGTGAGCCGCTCTTCCGGCGAGTGGGTGATCCCGGTGTCCCGAAGGATCAACGACCCGAACGGAAACTTCGCCGGTGTGGTGCTGGTCACGCTCAGCGTCAAGCACCTACTGGCCGTGCTGGACCGTTTCCAGATCGGCGAGCAAGGAGCGATCGCGTTGTTCCGGACCGACCAGCTCCTGGTTCGCAGGCCCTTCAGAGAAGCCGACATGAGCAGGCGCAATACGGACTCTCCGTTGCAGCAGCGTTTCCAGGCCTCGCGTTCGGGCACCGTCGAGGGAAGATCGGCGATTGACGGCGTGACCCGGATCATCAGCTTCGAGCACCTGCTGGACTATCCGCTCTTCGTGACCGTCGCCGCGGGCAAGGACGAGGCGCTGCGGGAATGGAAATCCGCATCGATTTATCAAACGACCTGGGTCGTCCTTTTGTGCTTGATCATTGGAGTGTCAGGACGTTATCTGATCCGATCGATGCGCAGACGGCTGGTGGCTGAACTCCATTTGCGAAGCGCCCGGGACGCACTGACGGAGGCCAATGAGCGCCTGGAACATCTCGCTCAGGAAGACGGGCTGACGGGTCTGGCTAACCGCCGCTACTTCGACGCCCGCCTGGTCCTCAACTTCCAACAGGCACTGGAAAGCCAAATGGCGCTGGCGGTCGTCATGGTCGATGTCGACGAGTTCAAGAAGTACAACGATCTGTACGGCCACCTTGAGGGCGACGAGTGCTTGCGGCGGGCCGCCCAGGCGCTGCGCTCGGCGGTGTGGCGCTCAGGCGATCTTGTAGCGCGCTATGGCGGCGAGGAAATGGTTCTGCTGTTGCCCGCGACGGACGCCGACGGGGCGCTCGAGGTCGCGCAAAGGGCACGGCTGGCAGTGGCCGATCTGCAAATTCCTCATGCAGCGACGGGCCGAGGCATCGTCTCCGTCAGCCTTGGCGTAGCGGCCTGGGTTCCGCAGCCCGGCAGCACGCCGTTTGAACTGTTGAAAGCCGCGGACGAGGCGCTCTATCTTGCCAAAGAAGGGGGGCGGAATACGGTCAAGGTGCACGGTTGACCAGCTTCCAAAGGCACCCGTGCGCGAGACTCGCAACCATGACGGAGCAGACGGGAAAAAGCCCGCGCGAAGCGGGCCTCCTCCAAAGGAAAGCTGGCATGCTCGATTTCTTGCGAGTACTCAATGGGCAACACGGCAGCACTTTCTCGGAGCGTCCCTGCCTGTCGCGCACCCCAGGCGCAGGGGGTTAGGCGCGCGCTGCGCGTGCCTCGTTGCGCAGGTCACGGATCTGATCATGATTGCGCTGCGCGGCCTGCGCTTGTGACTGCACCACCTGGCGTGCATCCTGGGGCAACGGCTGGCGCAAAGCCTTGCGAAAGCGCGCGACTGCGGCGTCCTCGCCGCGCTCGCATTCCTCGAGGATCGACAGCTCGCTGTTCGCACCCACCGCGCCCTTGAGGTGCACCCAGCCCCGGTGCAGCGCGCCCGAGGCGGTGCCACCGTCCGCAGGCTCTCCGCCATAGGAAATCACCAGTTGGGAGAGTTGCGCCGCGGACTCGCGACACTGCGCGGCACGCGTCGCGAACAGTTGCTTCAGCCGGGGAGATTCCACTTCTTCCGCGCAGGTGCGAAATCCGGCCTCGCCGTCGCGCACGTTCTCGATCACATCGTTCAGCACGTCGACCACCTCATCGTTCGATAGCGGATCGCCCTCGGGAAGCGAGGTGTCCTCGTCACGCATGTAGAGCCGGTCGGCGCGCTCCCATGCCGCATGCGAGGCAGGCCGCGCCTGCTCCCACGTGAGCGACGAGGTGCCGCGGCGTGCTTCCCACTCGCGGGCTAGCGACGGCTCGACGGCCGCGAAGGAGTCGTCCAACGCCGCACGGCGGTTCCAGCCGAGTTCATAGGCGGGCGCATAGTGCTCGTAGCTCAGGCCCGGCTCGTAGTAAGGCTCGCGCGTGTAGACGCCTTCCCAGTGGCTGTGTTCGACGGTGGGATTGATGCGCTCTGCAACGGCCTTGCCACCCATGCCGCCGGCCACGGCACCCACGAGCATGCCGGCGACCGCACCTGCCGGTCCGCCGACGGCACCGACAGCGGCGCCGGCGAGGGCACCGCCCGTGGCCCCCGCGCCCGTGCCGACGGGGTGCGAGCCCGGCTCACCGGTGATGGGGTCGAGGTTCAGGTCGTAGCGCTCGGAAGGGGTCTTGGCTTGGGTCACGGGCATTCCTTGGATGGTTTGGTGGTTGAGGTCGGGCGAGTTGTCAGCCTTGTTTGGGAGCATCATTCGCTCCCCGCCGTTGGCACAAGGTGGGTGGATGGCGCGGCGTGCTGTAGTCCAACCCGTTGGGGTGGCCAATGCATCATCTGGCGGATGAATTTCGCCACGCTCGTGGCCGGTGTGCACTTGGGCGGGGCGCTGCCGCTCCGCGCGACGGCTGCGTGCCCCAATACAACATGAATGCGGCACACTGCCGCTCATCCATTACCTCGATCACCTCGAGTTCCCAGCCCGAAGCGCCTATAGTGGCCACTGAGCCTCCGACGCACGAGCTGCTGGCCTGCCCCATCGCTTCGTGCACTGGCCAAGAAGGTCTTCATGCACCGTTTTCTTTCCAACAACCGCCACGAACTGATTGCTCGGTGCAAAGTGAAGGTTGCACAACGCCCCTTGCGGGCGGCGACCGACAAGCAACTGGCCCATGGTGTGCCCATGTTCCTGGACCAGCTCGCGAGAACGCTCGCCGCAGAAGAAGACGACGAGATGGACGTGAGCATCGCCATTTCGGGGCCTTCTGGGGGCGATACGCTTGCCCTGTCCGAAATAGGCGTGAGCGCCACCGCCCACGGCAAGGAACTGCTCAATCTGGGCTACACCGTGGACCAGGTCGTTCATGACTACGGCGATCTCTGCCAGGCCATCACAGACCTCGCATTCGAACGGGATGCACCATTTGCCGTGGCCGAGTTCCGTACGCTGAACCGCTGTCTGGACAACGCCATTGCGGACGCCGTCACCGAGTTCAGCGCTCAACGCGATGCGCAGATTTCGGTGCAGCAGATCGCAGGCGAAAAGCAGCGGCTGGGATTCCTGGTTCACGAACTGCGCAACTCGCTCGGAACCGCCACCCTCGCCGTGCGGGCGCTCGAACTGGGCAACATGGCGATCAGCGGCGCAACGGGCGCGGTCCTGAAGCGAAGCCTTTCCACGCTGGGGCTGTTAATCAGCAGGGCCACGGCCGAAGTGCGGGGCGAAGGGGCCGATCAACGCCAGACTTTCTCGGTGGCCGCGTTCATTGCGGATGTCGACCTGGTGGCGCGGCTCGATCTGGCGCGCAAAGGCGCAGTCTTCGAGGTGCGGACCGTGGATCCCTCGCTGGCGATCATGGCCAACCGGGATTTGCTTCATGCGGCGCTGGCCAACCTGCTACAGAACGCCTTCAAGTACACCCAGGAGAACGCCATGGTGACCCTGAGCGCCTACGCCTCGGGCGACCAGGTCCTCATCGATGTCGAGGACCATTGCGGAGGATTGCCGCCAGGCGGCGCCGCAAAGATGTTCATCCCCTTCAGGCCCAACAACGACAGCCGGGCCGGTCTGGGGCTTGGGCTCTCCATCGCTCGTCAAACCATCGAAGCGGACTATGGAACGTTGACGGTCCGGGACGTGCCGGGCTCGGGCTGCGTCTTCACCATCAGCCTTCCTCTGCACTCTGTCCAGTAGGTAGTGGGCGGGGCTGGCCCTCTCATGCAGAGCGGCCCATGGTGGATCTAGAACTCAAACATCCTATCGCCTTGGCCAGCTAGTTCATCGCGTTTCGAGCATTTTCAATCTGCTGCTGGAGAGCAGCGCCGACCACCTGAAGCACCAGGCCATCCACGATGTACTGACGAGACTTCCGAACCGCGCGCTGCTGGAAGATCGCCTCAAGCAGGCCATTTCGTATGCGGACCGATACGGGCCGTTGATGACGGTGGTGTTCATCAACCTGGACGGCTTCAAGCTAGTCAATGACAGCCTTAACCACAAGGCGGGCGACGAATTGCTGAAGGTCATGGCCGAACGCATGAGCCAGTGCCTGCGCAGCGTGGCACCGTCGTGCGGACAAGCGGCGATGAATTCGCAAACTTCTTTGTACGGCCGGCCCGGCGAGGGGGCACAGGTCGCGGCGGCCCCGCAAAGACTGCTACCATCAAGAAATAAATACACTAACGGCAAACCGAGCGTACCAACCACACCTCAACGCATGCGCCATTTACCAACACTCGCCGGCAACAACGGAAAAACAAATCCGTCGCCGTTAGCGTATTTTTATGACGTCTCTTCCGCTCTTTTCTGAACCTTCGGGCGAATCCCACCAAGCCGCGTTCGACAGGTGGCTCGCGTCCCAGCAGGAAAACGGGGCCTTGCGACAGCCCTCGTCCATCGCGGTCTACCGGGACATGTGGGGCAGTTTCACCGCCTGGTGCCTCGGCCAGTCGCCCGCGGTGACGTTCGCGTCGCTGGACACCAGCGATCTGTCGGCCTTCCAGCAGGCTCGCTTTGGCATGAAAAGCGACGATCTGTCGCTGTCACCGCGTTATGCGCTGCGCCTGCTCCGGCTGATCGACCGGGTGCTGCGCCACCATGCGGCGGCCCAGGGAATCGCCGCGAACACGGCTGCATCGGAATGGATAGCCACCCAGCCCGAGGTTCGCTATGCCGATTCGGCGCGGGCGGATCCCCTGCCGGAATTTCTCTCGGTCTCCGAAGCCAGGCACCTCATCACCTTTCTCTCGAGCGCAAGGCCCCGGCCCGGCGACAGGCATGGACAAGCCGCGCTGAGCTGGCAGGCCTTGCGAAACCGAGTGGCCGTCGCCTTGCAGCTGGGCGCGGGACTCACGCCCGGCGACGTTCGCGTGCTGCGGCTGAACGCGCCCACGTCGCAGATCGCAGGTCGGCGCGACCGTCCGTGGAAAGTTGCGGTGCCGGGCAACGGCAACTCACCGGCACGCGAGGCACCGATTGCGCCCTGGGCGGGCGAGTTACTCCAGCACTGGCTGAAAGTGCGGGCCGAGGCGCAGATTGCGGGCGAATTCCTGTTTCCGGCCACGCGCACCGGCAAGGCGTGGAGCAAGGAAGCACAGTATGTGGCTGCCAAGCAGGTGCTCGAAGATGCGGGCATTGATGCCGCTGGCGGCGGCTCGTTCCTGCTGCGCCACACCTTCGCGCTGCGGCAGCTGCGAAGAGGCGCCAAGCTTGACCAGGTGGCGCGCTGGCTCGGCATTGAGCCCGAGGCGATGGGCAAATATCAGCGCGTGCTCACGGGCCCGGCCGAAGTCATCTGAGCGCCGGCCGGCGGCTCTGCACCGGCATCAGTCGACAAGCGCGCGCTTGACGTCTTCCTGGAGACTGCGCAGATGTGCGCGCATCGCCGCGCGCGCCCTTTCGGGATCCCTCGCGCGCAATGCCGAGATGATCTCGCCGTGCTCTTCATGGTTTTCACGCTGGCGGTGCAGCGGGCTGTGCAGCCGGAACAGGCGCGCGTTCACGCGCAGTTCCTCGACCAGGCGCGGCAGCACCACATTGCCGCTGGCCGATGAAATGAGTTGATGGAACCGATCGTCGAAGTGCCAGTGCTCGATCTCGTCGTGCACCCCGGCGTCGAGCGTCTTCAGATCGGCGTCCAGTTCGTCGAGCTGCGCTTCGGTGATCTTGTCGACGGCCAGTACGATGGCCTCGCACTCGATGATCTCGCGCGCCCGCATGCAGTCGAAGTATTCCTTGGTGCCCAGCGCGCGCACCGCGTAGGAACGCGCGTCGCGGCGCACGAGCAAACCTTCGCCGGCGAGCCGGACGAGCGCCTCACGCATCGGCGTGCGCGAAATCCGCAGATCGTCCGCGAGGCGGCCTTCCTGAAGCGGACTGCCCGCCGAAATCTTGCGATCGAGGATCAGCGTGCGCAAGCTCGCGTAGGCCTGCTCGGCCAGGCTCGCGGAGCGGACTTCGAGCGGCGCGATGGTAATTGTGGCTGGCTGAGCCGGGCTGGGAAGGCTTGGCATGCGGGAGAAGTTGATTGCCACGAAAGGTGGGGAAACGCCTGGAAGGCCAGCCGCGGCGGGGCTGAAAGCTTCACAGCCATTTGGCGAGCGGATTCTCGGCGTTGGGCGCGCGAGGGCGCAGGCAGGGCTGGAACTGCCCCGCACCTGCTTCCGCCGAGAACACGCCATTTTCCCATACCACCCGTCCCCTCGAAAGCGTGATTCCCGGCCAGGCGCGCATCTTCATGCCCTCGTAGGGCGTGTAGTCGGCCGCATGGTGGAGCATGTCGTTGCGGATGACTTTTTCGTGGCCCTCGCCGAACGTGTCCCACACCACCAGGTCCGCATCGCTGCCGACCGCGATCGTGCCCTTTTTCGGATACAGCCCGTAGAGCCGCGCCGGGTTGGTGGACGTGAGTTCGACGAAACGATGGACGTCGATGCGCCCCGTCAGCACGCCTTCGCTCATCAGCAGCGGAAGCCGGGTTTCGACACCTGGAATGCCGTTGGGAATGCGGTCGAAGGACGCATCCTCGCCGGCCACGCGCTTGCCGTCGCTGCCATGGATGTTGAAGGGCGCATGGTCGGAAGAGAAGATCGTGAAAAGGCCGCTCGAAAGAGCGTTCCAGATGAACTGCTGGTTGGCCTTGTCGCGCGGCGGCGGGCTGCAGATGCAGCGTGCGCCGTGCATCGGATCGTCGGGGTCCACCCCCAGGTCTTCCGCGCTCAGGAATAGGTACTGCGGGCAGGTCTCGGCATGGATCGGCAACCCGCGCCCGCGCGCCCAGTGAATCTGCTCGACCGCCTCGCGGCCCGAGACGTGGACGATCAGGATCGGGGTATCGATCAGCTCGGCCAGCGCAATCGCGCGGTGCGTGGCTTCGCGCTCCACCGCCATCGGCCGCGAGCTCGCGTGATAGCGCGGCGCCGTCAGCCCGGCATCGAGCAACTGCTCGGTGAGCCAGGCGATGCAGTCGCTGTTCTCGGCATGGATCATGGTCATCGCGCCGTGCCGGCGCGCCACCGCGAGCACCTCGATGATCTGCCGGTCGGCGAGCTTCAGGTCGTCGTAGGTCATGTAGATCTTGAACGAGGTGTAGCCCTTCTCGATCAATGCCGGCAGCTCGCGTTGCGTCACGTCCTTGGTCGCGTCCGCGACGATCAGATGAAATGCATAGTCGATCACCGCCTTGCCTTCGGCGCGCCGGTGATAGTCGTCGACAGCTTCCTGCATGCTGCGCCCCTTCTGCTGCGCGGCGAACGGCAACACCGTGGTGGTGCCGCCGCAGGCCGCCGAGCGCGTGCCTGTGAAGAAGTCGTCCGAAAAGCGCGAGCCGTCGCTGGTCGGCTGGTCGAAGTGGCAGTGGCCGTCGACGCCACCGGGCGTCACCAGCCGGCCGGCCGCGTCGATCTCGCGCGTCGCGCTGCCGTCCAGTCGATGGGCGATGGCGCTGATGCGCCCGTCGCGCACACCGATGTCGGCGCGGTAGCGGTCGCCCACGGTGGCGATGTCGGCATTGCGAAGAATCAGGTCGTAGGAGCTCATCGTCGGGTTCCGGTCAACGTTGTTCGAGCACCGCATCGCCCACCACCGGCGCGTCGGCGGCGGTGGCGCCGTTGCGGTAGGCGCGGCCGTAGTGGCGCTCGATGCGGCGCTGGATGAAATCCCACGCCGTGGTCATCAGTAGGTAGTAGATGGCGGCGACGATGAACAGCTCCAGCACCATGAATTTCTCCTGGATCAGCACCTGGGTACGGCGCAGCAGTTCTTCCATCGAGATCACCGAGGTGATCGAGGTGGTCTTGAGCAGACCGTTGATGCTGTTGCCCAGCGTCGGGATGATCAGCCGCATCGCCTGCGGCATCACGATGTAGCGCATGCTCTGCGCACTGCTGAAGCCCATGGCGCGCGCCGCGTTGGTCTGGCCCACCGGCACCGACTGGATGCCGCCGCGCACCACCTCCGCGAGGTAGGCGGCCTCGTTGAGGATCAGCCCGAGCAGCGCCGACTCGATCACCGACATCTTGAGCCCGAGCTGCGGCAGTCCGGTGTAGATGATGATCAGCTGCACCAGGAGCGGCGTGCCGCGGAAGACCCAGATGTAGAAATGCGCCGGTGCCACCAGCCAGCGGTGGCGCGACAGGCGGGCCAGGGCCAGCGCACATCCGACGACCAGGCCGCCCGCGATCGACGCGAGGGTGAGCCAGAGCGTGGTGAGCGCGCCCTTCAGGATGTACGGATTGAACAGGTAGTCGGCAAAACCCGACCAGCTCCAGCCTTGTCCCATGGACTTTCCCTCTCGAACTCAGTGGTGGTGCGGTGCGCTCAGCTGGCGGGGCCCTTGACGACGACGGCACCGTCGATCGCCTTGACGCCGTATTGGTCGAACAGCTTCTGGAAGCTGCCGTCGGCCTTCATGTCGTTGAGTGCCTTGGCCATCGCAACCGACAGCTCCTTGTTTTTCGCGGCCAGCGCCACCGGGGTGGGGAACAGGCCGCTCAGCACGCGGTCGAAATCGCCGCGCTTCTGGTACTCGGCACCGGTGGAGTCGATCGACAGCGCCACCTCCACCTGCCCCGCGCGCAGCGCCTGGAAGGCCATCGCGAAGTTCTCGAAGGTCCGGATGGTCATGCCCTTCATGCCCTTGTCGGTCAGCTGCTTGTCGAGTTCGCGCGCCTTGCGCTCCTCGAATCCGCCGAGCTCGACGCCGATGCTCTTGCCCGACAGGTCCTCGGGCTTGCTGATCTTGAGCGGGTTGCCGCGCGCGGTGCTGATGCTGATCGCCTGGTCCTCGTAGGGCAGCATCTGCATCAGCTTGGCGCGCTCGTCGGTGTAGAAGATGCCGGTATTGATCACATCCCAGCGGCCTGCCTGCAGGCCGGGAATCATGGCCGAGAACTCGATGCGCACGTATTCGGGCGTCAGGCACAGGCGCTTGGCAATCGCTTCACCAAGTTCCACCCGCATGCCCTTGAGGGTGCCGGTCTGGTCGACGAACTGCATCGGCGGCAAGGTCGGGTTGACCGACATGATCAGGGTGCCCTTCTTGATCAGCGCCGAGTCGGGCACCGGCGACTTGCAGGCCTGGGCGTTCGCGATGCCCATGCCGAGGATGAAAAGAACCGTGGCCGACGTGAGAGCGGGAAGCAGTTTCATGGTGGTTTCCTGGTGGAGATGGAGCGAGGCAAGAGATGGGAGATTGAAGGGACGGGCGCTGCTCAGGCCTTGATCGAACCGAGCAGGCCGAGGCGGTCGAGCTCGCGCCGCAGGTCGATGGCGTCGGCTTCGGGCAGCGGCAGGCGTGGCGCGCGCGGCTGGCCGACCGGCAGGCCCATCATTCCGAGTCCGTGCTTGGAGGCCGCGACATAGCGGTGGCCGCCGACCCAGCGCACGATCGGCAGCATTTCCTTGTAGAGGGCGAGGGCCGCGGGCATGTCCTGCTCGTCGGCGACCAGCTCGAACAGCCGCGCCGACATCTTCGGGATCAGGTTCGAGCAGACCGCGACCCAACCCTGCGCGCCCAGCCAGAACGACTCGTAGCCCAGGATGCCCGCGAACACCGTCATGCGGTCGCCGCAGAGCTCGATGATGTCGCGCACGCGCGTCACCTCGAGTGTCGATTCCTTGATGTACCTGCAGTTGTCGATGCGCGAGAGCCGCGCCACCAGTTCCGGCTTGAGATCGACGTTCGCCGTGGCCGGGTTGTTGTAGACCATGATCGGCACGCCGATCGCCTCGCCCACCTTGCGGTAGTGCGCGAACAGTTCGTCGTCGGTGGGCGTGCTGTAGAACGGCGGAATGATCATGACGCCGTCGGCGCCCATGCTCTCCGCCTCGCGGCTCAGCCGCACGCACTCGTCGGTCCACTCGGCGCCGGTGCCGATCAGCACGGGCACGCGTTTTGCTGCCGTCTGCACACAGGTCTCGATCACCAGCTGCCGCTCCTCGGCCGTCAGCGACAGGAATTCGCCGGTGCTGCCCAGGGGAATCAGCCCGTGGATGCCCTCTTCGATCTGCCAGTCGACGAGCCTCTTCAGGGCCGGCACGTCCACCTGCTTTCCGTCGGCGGTCATGGGGGTGATGAGCACCGTATAGGTGCCTCGAAACGCTGTCATTCCAGTCCTTGTTGAAAAAATTGGGGCGACGAAGTATTTGTATACGTTCAGTATACGTATACATTAGGCCATGTCCAAGTGGTTTTTTGCTTCGCACCTGTTTCAATGAGCGCCAGACTGACCCATCCCTCCATCGCTGCCGGCGGACGCCCGATCCGCTTCTGGTACGACGGCCAGCCCGTGGACGGTCTCGAGGGCGAAACCGTGGCTGCCGCGCTCGCGGCCAGCGATCTCCGGCAGATGCGGCACACGCAGGGCGGCGAACGCCGCGGCCTGTATTGCGGCATGGGCGCCTGCTTCGACTGCCTCGTGACGATCGACGGCCGGGCCAGCCAGCGCGCCTGCCTGACAAAGGCCGCGGACGGCCAGCAGATCCGCTCGGCCATGCCGGCGGGGACGCCTGCGGATCCATTGACGCCGCTGGCACCCGACGCGGCAGCCCGGCCGCTGGCGCGCGAAGTCGACGTGCTGGTGGTCGGCGCCGGCCCGGCCGGTCTCTCGGCGGCGCTCGCGGCCCGGCGCGCGGGTGCCGGCGTGCTGGTGCTCGACGAGCGGCTGCAGTCCGGCGGCCAGTTCTTCAAACCGCTGGCACCGTCGCACCAGGCCGCAACACCGCCGGACCGGCAGTTTGCGGACGGCCTGGCGCTGGAGCGCGAAGTGCTCTCCGCCGGCGTCACGATCCAGCAGGACGCGCAGGTCTGGGCCGCGTTTTCGCCGCACGACGTCAGCGCGCTGATCGACGGGCAGGTCACCCACATCCGATGCCGGCAGCTGGTGATCGCGCCGGGTGCCTACGAGCGGCCGGTGCCCTTCCCGGGCTGGACGCTGCCGGGCGTGATGACCACCGGCGCCGCTCAGACGCTGGCGCGGGCCTACCGCGTCGCGCCGGGACAGCGCGTGGTGATCGCCGGCAACGGACCGCTCAACCTGCAGCTGGCCGCGGAACTGATTGCCGGCGGCGCCCACGTCATCGCGGTGCTCGAATCGGCGGGCCGCCCGTCCGCGGGCGACTGGCGCCAGCTGCTCGCCGCCGCCCGCACCGCGCCCGATCTGCTGCGCCAGGGCTGGGGCTACCTTCGGGAGTTGCGCGCCCACAAGGTCCCACTGCTGTGGGGCCATGCAGTGGTCGGCGCCGAAGGCGCGGCCGAGCTGCAGGCGGTGCAGGCCGCGCGGCTCGATGCCCATGGCCGTGCCACACCTTCCCCGGCGCTGCGCTTCGAGGCCGATACGCTGTGCCTGGGCTACGGCTTCATCCCCTCGACCGAGCTGGCGCGCATGCTCGGCTGTGAACACCGCCTGGCCGACCGGCACCTGGGCTACCTCGCGACCGTGACGGGCACCGACGGCGCCACCAGCCTGCCCGGGGTGTTCGTGGTCGGCGATGGTGCCGACATGGGCGGCTCGCGCGTCGCATTGGCGCGCGGCACGCTGGCGGGCGCGGCGGCGGCACGCAACATCGGCCTGACCGCCTCCGAACCGCCCGGCGCCGGGGACCGGTTGCGCCGCGCCGAGCGCTTCCAGCAGGCGCTGTGGTCGCTCTACCGGGCGCCGCCCGTGGCGCTGGCCACGGTCAGCGACGACACGCTGCTGTGCCGCTGCGAGGAGATCAGCTTCGGTTCGGTGCGCGAGCAGATCCGGGCCGGCCGCGACACGCTGGCCGCGCTGAAGCGCAACACGCGGCTCGGCATGGGCCGCTGCCAAGGCCGCTATTGCGCGGTCACCGCGGCCAGGTTGATCGGCGAGACGACTGGACGCCCGACCGCGGTCGAGCAGTACTTCGCGCCGCGGCCGCCGGCCAGGCCGGTGCCCGCGGGCGCGCTCGGCTTCGAGAAGCCCGAATGGGGCGGCCACAAGCCGGCGATCACGCCGAACCTCGCGCGCCCTGTGGAGCGCGCGCCCTTTCACATCCTCCGCACCGACGTGCTGGTGATCGGCGCCGGCGTGCTCGGTTCCTGCCTGGGGTACTACCTGGCGAAGGCCGGCCAGGACGTGACGGTGGTCGACCGCGACGACATCAATCTGCAGGCCTCCGGCGCCAACGCGGGAAGCCTGCATGTCCAGCTGCTGTCTTTCGACTTCGGCGTCAAGGCGCAGCAAGGTGGCGGCCCGGCCGCGGCCACCCTGCCCCTCGGCCCGATGTCGGTGCGGCTCTGGCAGGAGATCCAGGCCGATTGCGGCGAAGAAGACCTCGAGATCAAGATCACGGGCGGGCTGATGGTGGCCGACAGCGAGGCCGGCATGCGCTTCCTCGAGGCCAAGGCCGCGCTCGAGCGCAGCCACGGCATCGACGCGCAAGTCATCGACGGCGCCGAACTGCGCCGGCTCGCACCCGCGCTATCCGGAAAGCTGCTGGGCGCCGACCTGTGCCCGATGGAAGGCAAGATCAACCCCCTGCGCGCGACCTATGCGGTGGCCTCGCGGGCGCAGCAGGAAGGCGCGCGCTTTCTGCGCGGCTGCGACGTGATGCGCATCGAACGCCGGCCGGGCAGCGGCGCCGGCTTCGTCGTTCACACCTCGCGCGGCACCATCCACGCAGGCCGCGTGGTGAACGCCAGCGGCGCCTGGTCGAGCACGGTCGGCGACATGCTGGGCATCAGGATACCGGTCAAGGGCGCACCGCTGCAGATGATCGTGACCGAGCCGGCACCGCCGCTGGTCAACCACCTGGTGGCACATGCCGACCGCCACCTGAGCCTCAAGCAGGCGGCCACCGGCGGCCTGCTCATCGGCGGCGGCTGGACGGCCGCCTTTCACGAGGGCATGCGACTGAACCGCGCCGAGCGCGACAGCATCGAAGGAAGCCTCTGGGTCGCGCGCCAGGTGCTGCCGGCCGTGAGCGGGCTGCACATGGTGCGCTGCTGGGCCGGCATGAACGTCAACATCGACGGCGCGCCGATCATCGGCGGCGTATCCGGCCTGCCCGGCTTCTACAACGCCGTGACCTCCAACGGCTACACGCTGGCACCCATCACCGCTCACCTGGTGGCCGACCTGATCGTGCGCGGCCGCACCGACATCGACATCACTCCTTTCCACATCGACCGCTTTCTTTGACGCCATGACAGACCTTTCAACCGCGCGCGACACGCTGCGCCAATTCATCGACACCCATTTCGACCATCAGGTCCAAACCCTCGCACGGCTGGTGCAATGCCCCTCCGACAACCCGCCCGGCGACTGCGCCCCGCACGCCGAACTCACGGCCCGGCTGCTCGAGGCCATGGACCTGAAGGTCGAACGCCATCCGGTGCCGGCCGCATTCGCAGCGCAACACGGCATGCGCAGCGTGACCAATCTGATCGTGCGCGAGCGCTTCGGCGACGGGCCGGTGATTGCACTCAATGCACACGGCGACGTGGTGCCGCCCGGCTCAGGCTGGAGCGGTTCGCCCTACGGCGGCGAGGTGCGCGACGGCTGGCTGTACGGCCGCGGCGCCGCGGTCTCGAAGTCGGATTTCACGACCTACGCGTTCGCGATGCGTGCGCTCAAACAGTTGCAGTCATCGGGCGCGCCGCTGGCCGGTACGGTCGAGCTGCACTTGACCTATGACGAAGAAACCGGCGGCATGACCGGCCCGGCATGGATTCTTTCGCAGGGCCTGAGCCGGCCGGACTACGTGATATCGGCCGCCTTCTCGCATCACGTGGTGGTGGCGCACAACGGCTGCCTGCATCTGGAAGTGACGCTGCGCGGCAAGTCCGCGCATGCGGCGAGGCCCGACACCGGCGTCGACGCGATCGAGGCTTCGGCGACCCTGCTGCCGGCGCTCTACCGCTATCGCGACCAGCTGGCGCAGCGGCCCTCGCAAACGCCGGGCATCACGCAGCCGACGATGGTCGTCGGCCTGATCGAAGGCGGCATCAACACCAACGTGGTGGCCGACGCGCTGAGCCTGCGGATCGACCGCCGCATCGTGCCCGAAGAAGTGCCCGAGGACGTCGAGGCCGAACTGCGCCAGGTCATCGAGCAAGCCTGCAGCAGCCTGCCCGGCATCTCCGTCGAGATCCGGCAGATCCTGCTGGCCCGGCCTTTCGCGCCCGCCCCCGGCGCACAGGCCTTCGCGGAGCTGATGTGCCGCGAAGCCAGCGCCGTGATGGGCAAGCCGGTCACGCCGATCGGTGTGCCGCTCTACACCGATGCACGGCTTTACAGCGAAGCCGGCATTCCGACCGTGATGTACGGCGCCGGCCCCGCGTCGCTGCTGGAAGCCAACGGCCATCGCGCCGACGAGCGCGTGCCGCTCGATGAACTGCGCAAGGCGACCGTCGTGGTCGCCAACACGCTGCTGCAACTCCTGACCCAGCCGGAGCGATCACTGCTCGGGCCGACGCCATAGCCAGATCGCGATGGCCGCCATGAAGAGCGGCGCGCCGATCTTCACGGCGACGGGTGCGCCGGTGGCAAGCAGCACAAGCGCGCTGAAGGTCATCATCACGGTCGCGGTCCACTTCGCGCGGCGCGGCACCGCGCCTCTTTCCTGCCATCGCCGGATGTACTCGCCGTAGCGGGGGTGTTCGAGAAGCCAGCGCTCCAGCGCCGGCCAGCCGTGGCGTGCCGCCCAGGCGGCTGCGAGCAGAAAGGGCACCGTCGGCAGAACGGGGAGAAAGGCGCCGATCAGGCCGAGGGCGACAAACACCAGCGCCAGCACGCGCCAGAGCAGCCTCGCGACCGGACCTTTGGGCCGCATCAGGACGCGTGCACTCCGAAATGATCTGCGGGGAAGTGCGAAGCGGGCATCGGGGGATGGTAAGCCAACGGTCCGCCCGGACGATGCGCTTCAAGCGGCGTCCGGGCCGCCGTCCTGGTTCCAATAGCCGCCGTTCATCAGGCTTTCGCGCACCATGGCGCGGGCGCGATGCAGCCGGCTCTTCACCGCTTCCACGCTCAGCCCCAGGCTTTGCGCCACTTCGGGGGCGGTCAGCTCCTCGACGTCGCGCAGGATCAGTGCAACGCGATAAGCCTCCGGCAGCGCAGCAATCGCCTTCGTCAGGTCGAGGCGAAGATCGGTCGGGATCGCGGGCGCGGCCAATTCGTCGGCAAGCGGCTCCGACGACAGCCGGTCCTTGGAGGCGCTGCGCCTGAAGATCCGGTAGCACTCGCGCTCGATGATCCGGAACAGCCATGTGGCAAAGGCGGCCACGGTCCCGAGCGTGCCGATCTTCCGGTGCAACTGCCACAGCGCCACCTGCACCGCGTCTTCGGCGTCCTCGCTGTTGGTGCAGGTGCGGCGCGCAAAGCGCTTGAGATCGGGTTGGCATGTGCGCAGAAGCTGCGACAGCGCCCGCTCATCCCCCGCACAGGCAGCCTCGATCAGCGGCGCGGATGCGCGGATCATTTCAGCGACCCAACGGCCCTGCGGCCGAGCATTGCGCAGGCAGGGCAGAACCCAACGACGGCCGTGCCTCCCATCATGGCCGCAACGGCAAAGCCCAGCACCTGGAGCCCTCCGGGCGGCAAAAAGTAGAAGGCGCCAAGCGCCGCCAGAACGCCCAGGCAAAGGCGGATCACTCGTTCCCAGGCTGGGATGTTGCGTTTTAGATGAAACACGTTGCAGCTCCAAAAGATGTTGACCCTTGCATGGAGGGCCGCGCGTGGTCCAAAGGATTCAGCCATTGAAAAGAAATTTACCGGTCCCTTCGAGGAAGCGCGCGGCTCCGCCCGAATGAGTGTCGCAACGACACAACGCCCATTTCTGTGACTTATTACCGAAGTTCCCATTTGCAGGCGTTTCATTCAGAAATGAGAACTTAATGTCTCACACAAATGTATTTATTTAGTTACACTCGACCTGCCTCCCGCCCCATCCATTAGCCCTAAAGCATTCATTTTCATGAAAAACCTACTTCTGATCGCCGCAGCAGCCGCCATCCTGGCGCCCTTCGCCAGCCAAGCCGAATCGAACTTCGTGACGACCACCGGCTCGACGTCACCGGCCGCCAGCGCCAAGCTCGACTTCAAGATCGTCGTTCCGAAGGTGCTGTTCCTGCAGGTCGGCACGGGCTCCAGCATGACGGACAACACGACGGTGGATATGGTGACGTTCACTGTGCCCGCCAACGGCATTGGCAACGGCACTGCGGTGGCAGGTACCGGCGGCAACCTCTCCGGCGGCGCCGTCACGGTTCGCGTACTCGGCAATACTGGCAACGTCGTCCTGACCAATGCGACCTCGGGTCAACTCAGCAATGGCGTCAGCGGCAATCCGACCGTGCCGTGGACCGACATCACCGTGACGGCCGACGTATTGGCGACGACCACGACCGGCTACACCAACGCCGCAATCGCCCACCCGCCGTTCAACAACGGCGCGACCGGCGGCGCGTCGGCAACGCCCACCACGCTGACTGCGTCGGGCGGCCTCGTGCGCCGCGAAGGCAGCTGGACCTTCGCCTATGCCAACACCTCCGTGATGCCAGCCGGCACCTACGGCGACACGGTCGCAAACAACGGACGCGTGACCTACACCGCGACCGCCCCCTGAGCTCCAGCAGAACCTCCAAATAAATAAGCGCGGCTTCCAACCCTCGATGACCGAAGGCGGACCGAGTCCTGCCTTGGCGATTCGCTGAGAACGAGCGGCATGAAATCTTTGTCATTCCGGATGCGCCGCGCCCTGCTGGGGCTCGCCGTGGCGTGCGTCGCCTGGCTGCCCAGCGCACACGGCTTCACGGTCGGCATCACCGCCGGGCAGCGCGCGTTGTTCCTTCAGGTGGGCGTGGGCACCATGTCGGGAGGGTTCTTCAACAACGGCGGCACGCCGGGCGACAACTCGACGGTCAACACCGCATCGGTCACCGTCCCGGTGGCCCAGCTTGGGTCGGGCGCACCGCAGCTCATGACGACGGACAGCACCGTCACGGCCAGTCCCTGGGAAGGGGCCGCCTTCTGCAACTCGCCCGCCACCACCGGACAGGTGTACGTGGGCGGCTTCTTCCGCCGGCCCGGCCAGGGGGCCGGAGGCAACGAAGCCATACTGAGCGTCACTACGCCGGCCGCCCTGACCAGCGGCAACGGCGACACCATTCCGTTCAGCAGGATTGCATGGACCTCTTCGGGTAACGGCGACGCCACCGCGACCATTCCGAGCGGCACGTTCGTTAGCGGTGGTACGCAGACCCTGCTGACCGTCAGCCGCAACACGTGGTTCGAAAGCTGTCTCGCGTTCAGCTACCTCAATACAGAGATCGTCCCGGCCGGCACCTTCACCGGCAGGGCGACCTTCACGTTGACCGCCCCATGAGAGTCCAACGCACGCTTGCCATGCTGGCCGGCCTGTTGGCCCTGGGCGCAATGCTTCCCGCCGCTGCCGCCACCTATCGCATCGACGACACCGGCACCTTTGCGAGCCAGCCGGTCACGCCGATGCGCTGGCGCCAGCTGGCACCCGGCCGCGCCGGAGACCACACGGTGGAAGGCCGCGTGCAAGTGCAGCTGCGGCTCAATCTGTCGCAATGGGTCAGCCGGCCCGCGCGCATCTACCTGTCGCTGGCGCCGACCGACGGCGAGCAGCTGGTCGCCACCTGGCGCACGCAGGGCCGCCTGCTTCCGGGCACGGTCCGCGGCGGCAGTCGCACGCTGGTGTACGAGGGCGTGGTGCGCGACTCTTTCCTGCAGGAAAGCATCGTGGTCGATCTCACGGCCGACGGCCGCAAGGTCGAGCACGCGCAATCCCTGCAATTCTTTTTCGAGATCGAGGTATCCCCGTGATGCGCCGAGTCGCACTTCTTTGCCGTGGCCGCAGTGCGGCTATTTTTCTGCTTGCAGCCCTGATGATGGGCACAACGGCGCAAGCGCAGTTTTCGCTTGCCGTGTCGCCGCCGCGCTTCGAACTGTCGACCAAGCCCGGCGAGCGCGTGCGCGAAGTGATCGAGCTCACGCACCGCGACACGCCGAGCGGCGGCTACAAGCTCAAGACCGCGGACTGGACTTTCCGCCCCGATGCCTCGGTCGACTTCAGCGACGAGCTGGTGCCGGGCAGCTGCCGGCCCTGGGTGGCCATCGAGCGCCGCGAGCTCAGCATCACCTCCGGACGCCCCTACCGCTTTCGCTTCGAGGTGACGCCGCCGGCCGACGCGCCGCCCACCGAATGCCGCTTTGCGGTGCTGATCGAAGGCCAGCAACCGGCCACGGCCCCGGGCGTGCCGATGGCGCTGGGCGCGCGCATCGGAGTCATCGTCTACGTGGCCGTAGGCGACGTCGCACCGGTGCTGGAACTCGTGGGCACCTCGGTGCGAACGGTCGACGGGCGCCCCACGCCCATGCTCAAGATCCGCAACACGGGCACAGCCCATGGCCGCCTGGCCGGCTTTCTCTCGGGCACCGACGCGGGCGGCACGGCACTCGAGCTGCAGGCCGGCACCACGCCCATCATGCCCGGCGAAACCCGGGAAATCGCGCTCGCGGCCAACAAGCCCGGCGACACCGAAACCACCGTCGCGGTGCGTTTCCCGATCACCATCGCCGGCAAGCTGGAGTGGGGCAAGAGCGGCTCGCTGCCGATCAATCAACGCTTCGCTCCATGAAGCGCTGGCTCCGTTACGGCGCCCTCGGGTTGTGCGGCGCGGGGCAGGTGCTGGGCGGCACATCCGCAAGGGCGCAGCCGGAGGCGGCGCAATACATCGATCGCGTGCTCGACGACAGCCCGCAGGCCGCGCCGGTCGACGAGCCCCAGACCCAGGGTACCGGCTGGCCGCGCGGCTGGACCGTCGAGGGGCAGTCCACCCGTCAAAGCGGCGCCACGCGCACGCAGAGTAATTCGCTGCTGTTCTCGGGTTACCTCGACACGCCCGACTACGGCACCTTGTCTGCCAACCTGAACCTGAACCGCGATTCGGTGCCGGTGAGCGGCATCGCGTTGTACGGCACCACCGGAACGCCGCTGACGCAGGTGCCCTATACCTACCGCAGCGGCAGCACCTGGCGCATCGACCAGCGCGCCATGCCTTTTGACGGCGGCTGGTTCGGCAACAACAGCATCGGCAACATCAACATGGCGAGCACGCCGCTCGCGCGCGGTGTCGGTCGGGTCTACCTGCCCAGCCTGCCGATCGAGGGCGCCTCGCTCAGCATCGAGCAGCCCGGGCGCACCACGCTGAATGCCTCAGCCGGGCGGCTTGGCTATTTCGACGGCATCTCGTCCCAGGGCTTCTCGTCCGGACGGGGCACCGCGGCGGGCGCCGGTGCACAGACCCAGCTGAGCGGCAGCGACGGCCCTTACGCGCTGGGCCGCACCGATGCGGCGGTCCAGATGGTCGAGACCCGCAACTTCAACGCCAATGGCGTGCCCGGCTTTGCGCAGGACACGCGCTCGGTGTGGAGCGCCGTCTCGTGGCAAGGGCAGGCGCCGTGGGCCGATTCCGTCGGCAAAGGCTATGGGGGCGTCGGCGAGCGCGTGGGCGGCCTGCGGGTCCAGGCCAACCTGGCGCACAGCAACGGGCAGCCCTCTGACGCCTCGTCGCGCGCGGCGCGCGATTCAGCCACCGGCGGCTGGGTCGACGCAACCTGGCGCACGCAGCTGATGCAGCAGAGCGCGACCGTGTTCTATTTCCAGCCCTCGCTGCGATGGGGCGGCGATTCGCTGCCGAGTGACCTGCGGGGTGCCTCGTGGCGCGGCGACGTTTCCACCCGCCAATGGCAACTGGGCGGCAACATCGAGGTAAGCGACAGCGTGAGCGGACTCCAGCGCCGCTCGCTCTACGGCAATCTCTTCGGCCGCTTTCGGCTGGACTCGCGCGACTCGCTCTCCGGCAACGTGGCCGCGCGCACCGGCAACTATGCGGCGCAATCGGCACAGTTCACCTGGGAACACAAGTCCGACTGGGGCTACAGCCAGTGGCGCACCGACGTTGCACACGGCACCGACCTTCGCGTGCTGCGCACCGGCATCGATCACGCTTGGCGTGTCAGCGAGGACCAGACGCTCTCGACCTCGCTGGCCTACGAGCAATCGCGCCAATCCGGCGTCGATGCGCGCACGGTGCACTGGGGGGTGCTCGGCACCACGCCGCTGGCCGCCGGCGCCCGGCTCGACCTGAGCCTGCGCGGCAGCAACGGCATCGGCGACACCGATTCGCGCTTCTTGAGCGCCAACGCGCGCCTGAGCTGGCCCCTCGGCCTGGGCTGGTCGTTCATTGCCCAGTACGCCGCCGCACGCGGGCAGGAGTCGCTCAACCCGGCCGTGGTGTCGGCCCTGACAACGGCCATGCAACAAGCCGTGCGCGTGCTTCCCTCCAACCGCTCGTTCATGGTGGCGCTTCGCTACGAGAGCCGCGCGGGCGTGGCCAGCGCCCCCATCGGCGGCCTTCCCGGCGCCGGCGCGGGCAAGCTCGAGGGCTATGTCTTCTTCGACCAGAACAACAACGGACTGCGCGAAGCCAGCGAAGGCGGTGTCCCGGGCGTGACGGTGGTGCTCGACCGCGGCTACGTGGCCCGCACCGATGCCCAAGGCCGCTACAGCTTCCCCTCCGTGGCCGCCGGCAGCCACCAGATCGAGCTGGTTCAAGACAACCTGCCGCTGCCCTGGAGCAGTGCCGGTTCCCCGTCGCGACGCGTCAACGTCTACGTGCGAGACGCCGCCATGACCGACTTTCCTATCCAGAAAGACCATTGAATCCGACGAAAGGCAGTTGCGCTTTCACCCCCTGCTGTATTTACTTGCTCTGCCGGTCTTCATTTTTGAAGCTTTCCGCCGATCAACGAAGGCCGGTCATCGCCGAGATGTTTCCAGCCCAGTGTTTTTCGGGGGGAAAGCCTTATGTCCGGAAGCAGGTTGTCTGCGGGGGTGTGCCTCAATGGCGCCCTGTTCGCATTGCTTCTTCTTCTGCCGCCCGTCTGTGCGGCGGAGAGCATGCTCGGGCGCGGCACAGCCACAGGCCAGCTGGGCTTCAAGGTCGTCGTGCCGCCGGTGATGCGCGTGTTGCAGGTCACGGCCCTGCAGGACGGCTACGAGTACCGCATCTGGACCAACACCAGATCCGCCGTTTTCAACGGCCGCGAGTACCGCTTCTCCAGGGTGGGCGAGTACACGCTGAAAGTGCCTTCGTCCCCGCAGGGGGTGTACCTCGTGCACGGTCTCTGAAATCGGCCGCGCGCGGCTGCAAGCGCCGGCCGGCGCTGGGCTGACACGCAGCATGGCGACCTCCTATTGGACCCGCATGTGCGTGAACTGCGGACATGGCCGGCTCGTGTTGCAGCACGACGTCACCTATCGCCGGGTCTATGCGCACTGCGAAGACTGCGAAATGGGTTGGCTGCGCGCGGCCGAGCAGGCCGACCCTGACAAGGGGTTCCTCACGCTGCTCGGCGATTTCGGGTTCGTCGACGCGAGCTTCGAAGAGATCGCTCAGTCTGAATGGGTGGATCATGTCTGCGGGTCATTCGACAAATGAGACATGGGGCCAATTCATCATCTAGGGCGGAACGGCCCCATGGTGAAGCGGTAGCCAGAGGGTGAAGCGGGTTCCGGCGCTGCTCGATTCCCAGTTCACGGCGCCGCCGATGGCCGACGCGCGCCGCTGCTGGTTGCGCAGCCCCCGCCCACTCCGTCGCAAGGCCTCGTCAACGTCGAAGCCGGCCCCGTCGTCTTCGATCACCACGCGCACGCCCCGGCCATCCGTGGTGGTGCTGAAGCAGATGGTGGTAGCCCGCGTGTGGCGCAGCACGTTGGCCACGCATTCCTGCATGATGCGCAGGATGTGCAGCGCGCTGCCCGGGTCCAGCCATGGCAGCGCGGGCACCGGCTGCACTTCCCAGCGCAGCGCGAGGCCGGCGCTCTCGATGCGCGGCGCCAACCTGAAGCGCAAGGTCGCCAACAGCAGCAGCAGATCGGCGTCCACGCTTTCCATCGAATCGATCGCCAGCTTCAGGTCGTCCATGCAGCCCTTGAGCACGCCGGAGATCTCGGCCTTGTTCATGACGCCCTGCTCCACCGAACGGATGGCGCTGATCAGCGACGAGCCCAGGCCGTCATGCATGTCCTGCATGAGGCGTCGGCGCTCGGCACCCAACATGTGCTCGTTCTCGATCACGCGCATCCGCTGGTAGCTTTGCTCCAGTTCGGCCTCGCGCGCCTGCAGGCGCTCCGCCAGACCCTTGTTCAGCCGGCCCACCTCGGCGAACGCGCCGGTGTAGCGCTGGAACATGATGTACGAGAAGATGAAGAACAGGCCGATGATCGCGTAAGGCGAGGTGTACACGCTCTCCGGACTCACCAGGTTGTTTTGCAGGAGCCCGTCGTACGAGGTGAACGCGACAGCCAGCACGGCCCAGCCCGCCACCAGCCGCCCCTCCGGCAATCTGGCGCGCAGTGCCTTGTGCAGATTCACCGTGAAGATCAGCACCGCAATGGGCAGCACCATCAGGTTGAGCAGCGGCGTGACCAGATACAGGTTCGCAAACGCCGCGTGAGGCATCGCCGCGATGCTGCTGGCCGTTGCGAGCGCCACCGAAGAACGGGTCAGCCAGGCCGAGGGCTGCTGGTGCAGGCGCTGCAGAAACAGGTGGATGAGAACGATCAGCCAGAGCAGCGAGGCCACGGTGATCCATTCGAACCACCCGTCCGAGACCGGGAGGTTCTCGCCGCTCACGTAGTAGTGCAGCGTGCGCAGAAAGGCCATCGCGGAGATGGCAAAGAACAACAGATAGAGTGATCCGCGCCTTCGGCCCAACCACACCGCCAATGCGAAGGCACCCACCGCGAGGAACGCGGCGCTGCCCATGAACGGCAGCTGCACCTGCAGCAGCTGGCGCGCCTGGTAGCGCCAGTTCAGTGAATCCTGGTCGCCCACCCACACGGTCGAGAATCCGCTGCCGCTGCTGCGCAGCCGGTCGACGCGAATCAGGACCGACGCCGGCGACATCGCATGCGCGGTCGCATTCAACGGCATCAGTAGCGGATGGTTGTAGCCGTTGTGCACGGGGCTGCCGTGCGATTGATAGAGCAAGACGCCGTCGCCGTACACCGCAATGTGGCCGAGGGTCTTCCAGCGCGGAAGGTAGAGAAAGCGGTGCTGCGCCGATGGCGCGAGCTGGGTCAGATCGATGCGGTACCAGTCGGTGATGGTTCGCACGCCGCCCATCGACGTGGGCACCAGTTCGCGCTCGGCCGTGTGCGGGAGGCTGACCGTCTTCCACCCATCGCTCGGCAGCTCGGCGTCCTCGGCGCGACGCGGAGGGGCGGAATACCCCGCGCCTGAAACCGACAGCAGCTCGGCGTGCCTGACGTGAAGGACGCCGCTCTGCCGCTGCACCTCGTCCGCGGCCGGAGCCTCGCTGGCGTGCGCGCAAGGCAAGGCCGCGAGCGGCAGGGCGAGCCACAGTTTGGCGATCCACCGGACGACCCGCGAACCACCTTTGCGGCCGGCCGTCATGAAATGCTTCGGACCTGGATGCCAGCATCACCCGCCATCGTGGCGACACGAAGAGTGTGGTGGCCGAACACGACGTGAGACGCTTTCATCAGGACACAATTATGTGCTGGACCAGCCACACATGCGTCCTGCGGGGCGAAGGGGACCGATTTGCCCCGGCGCCATGCTCTGGTACAAAGCCTCCATGACGGTCCCACTCGCGACCTCCATCGTCGATCTCCTGCTCGGGCTAAAACTCGGGGCTTCCGACAACGTCGCGCACGATCGCTGGTCGCTCGAGGGCGTCACCTGGAAGTCCGAACAAGAGGGCGCGATCGAAGTCGGCGCTCGCCAGTTCGAGGCGATCGCGCTTCGGCTGGCGTCGGGCGCGATCACTCTGGAGATCGACCGCATTGCCGTGCGTGAACTCGTGGGGCACCTGCGCACCGACGCCGGCGCGCCGCATCTGACGGCGTTGGAGGCTGCCGAGGCCGAGCTTTCGGGCGTGAGGCTGCAGGGTCCGCTGACCATGCCGCCGCAGCTGCGGGCCGCGTGGCAGGCCTTGCGGAGTACGGATGCGTCGGCCACGCCCAGCACGGCAGCCGAGGCCTGGTGCCTCGGCCCGCTCGACGCGGCAGACGGCACGATCCGCGGCGAGATCACCGACGCGCACCTGCTGTTCGACGCCGATGTCACCGTGCCCATTCGGCAGGGGCACATCGACTTCAACGACGCGACTGTCGAACATGTGGGACCGGACTCGCGCATGGGCGTGAGCCGGCTGGGCCTGTATGTCGACGCGCCGAATGGGCGCAGCTATCTCTACCAGTTCGCATCGGCGCCGCTCGCGGGTGTGGAATTCGAGCGACGCGGCGCTTTGCTGAATCCGTGGGTTTCGGAACGCGGCAAGCTGCACCTGAAGACTTTCGCCGAGACGATGCTGCGCCAGAGTGCCGGGGGCCAGGGCCAGGGCTTGACGGAGCAGGCGCGCCTGTTGCTCGGCCGTACCGCGCTGTCGGGCGAAGTGCAGCTCAGCGACGGACTCTTTGCCGTACCGGGCCTGCACGTGCGACTGGAGGGGCGCGCCGAAGGACGCAATGCGGTCGCCATGCACTCCGAGGCCCTGGGCCAGGGATTGACCGTGGAGATGGCCGCGCTGTCGGCCAGCAAGGCCGTGGCGGATTGGAGGGGCGCGCAACTGGGCTGCGAGGAGATCACGGCACGGCTCAAGCTCCAGCTGCGGGTCGAAGGGCAACAACTGCGCTTCGTCCTCGAGATCGAGAACTGCAAGGTGGTCGGAGCGCGGGTCGATCTTCGTCCACATCGGGACGCTCGAAACGCGTAGCGGCGGCGGCAACCTGGCTATCTCGCAAGCGCGCCGGCCGTGGGCGCCTTCGAGACGACAATCGAAGGAGCCCGTTTGAACTCACAGCCATGACCATGCCCCGCCTCGACGACCCTCTCCACGACGCCGAAATCGGCTCCCGCGACAGCACGCTCGACACCACCCGGATCGACGACGTGCGCATCGGCGCCGTTCGTCCGCTCATGACCCCTGCCCTGCTGCAGGAACGCGTGCCCGTGCGCGACAACACGCTGGCATTGGTCGAAGGCAGCCGCGCGGCTATCGCCGACGTGCTGCATGGCCGCGACGACCGGCTGATCGTGGTGGTCGGCCCCTGCTCCATCCACGACCACGACCAGGCCATCGAATATGCGCAGCGCTTGAAGACGGTGGCCGATTCCCTGCAGGACGACCTGCTGATTGTGATGCGTGCCTACTTCGAGAAGCCGCGCACCACCGTGGGCTGGAAGGGCTACATCAACGACCCGCACCTGGACGGCAGCTTTGCGATCAACGAAGGACTGGAGCGCGCGCGGCGCCTGCTGCTCGAGCTGACCACCCTGGGCCTGCCGACCGGCACCGAGTTCCTCGACCTGCTGAGCCCGCAGTTCATTGCCGACCTGATCGCCTGGGGCGCCATCGGCGCCCGCACCACCGAGAGCCAAAGCCATCGGCAGCTGGCATCGGGCCTGAGCTGCCCCGTGGGCTTCAAGAACGGCACGGACGGCAGCGTCAAGGTCGCCGCCGACGCCATCCTCGCGGCGCGCGCACCGCATGCCTTCATGGGCATGACCAAGATGGGCATGGCGGCCATCTTCGAGACGCGCGGCAATGACGACTGCCACGTGATCCTGCGCGGCGGCAAGGCGCCCAACTATTCGGCCGCCGACGTCGCGGCCAGCTGCGAGGCGCTGGTGGCGAACGGCCTGCGGCCGCAGGTCATGGTCGACGTCTCGCACGGCAACAGCAGCAAGCAGCACCAGCGACAGATCGTGGTCGCCGAAGACGTGGCGGCGCAGATCGCGGCCGGCGAGCGGCGCATCACGGGCCTGATGATCGAAAGCCATCTCGAGGAAGGACGACAAGACCTCAAGCCTGGCGAGGCACTGAAGCACGGTGTCTCGATCACCGATGCGTGCATCGGCTTCGCCCAGACGGTGCCGGTGCTCGAGGGCCTGGCGACCGCGGTCAAGGCGCGGCGGCGCTTGTCGAAGGTTTAATGCTGGGGGGCTATTGCGCCGCCACGATCACATGCGCCTGGATCTTGCCGGCCACCTCGCCCTCGCCGTGGCGGCTTTCCATCGCTTCCGCGGCGCGGTCCGTGGCCAGCTGTAGCAAGCTGGCGTCGCGCGCCTCGATCTCGTTGCGCAGCGGCGTTCCCTGGCAATAGGCCATGGCCACGTCGCGTGCCGAAGGCGCGCGGCTCAGCTTTTCTCGCGTTTCGATCTGGACATTGGCGAAGCCTGCGCGGCGCAAGTCCTCGCGGATCAGCGCGACTTCGTGATAGCCGTGGGGGGTGCGGGCCAGGAACCGCGGCGGATCGTTCGGGAACAGCGTGGCCACGGCGTTGGTGATGTCGTCGGCAAAGGCGTTCTCTTCGATGCGGTCCCAGACACTGAACACAAAGCGACCGCCCGGCCTCAATACGCGGCGCGCCTCGGCATAGCCCGCGGTACGGTCGGGGAAGAACATGGCGCCGAACTGGCAGCAGACCACGTCGAACGAGGCATCTTCGAACGGCAGGTCGAGCGCGTCCGCCTGCCGCCATTCGATCCGGGAATCGGGCGGCTGCCGGCTGGCGGCATAGTCGAGCATGGGCTGGTTGAGATCGGTCACCACGTAGCGCGCGTCAGTGCCGAGCTTTGGTGCCAGTGCCCGCGTGACCACGCCGCTGCCCGCTGCCGTTTCAAGCACCGCGCCGGGCGAGAACCCCGCGACCAGCGCCGCCGTATCGTCGGCGTATGCCTGGAAGATCAGAGGCACCATCAGCGTGTCGTAGAGCTTCGGGATCGAGCCCGCAAACACCTTGTCGCTCTCAGCCATGGAGTTCTCCTTGAAGCCCTGACGATCGGACGCTATGGTGGCCCGCGCATGCCACCCGCGTCAATGTCGGCCGCTCAAAAAAGAATGATCCACTCCCCGCGCAGATAGCGGTACACGTAGCTGGGCCCCGAGAAGGTGGTGCTGCGGCTGTAGCCGGCACCGAAGCGAAACACCTGCGACCCCCTCACCGGGCTTTGCAGGCTGAAGTCCAGCAGTCTCGTCGGCTGGCTCAGGTCATGATTGATGGTCTCGTTGCCGAGCCCCGCCGTTACCGCGGCGGTCCATCCCTGGAACCGCTGCCGCCAGCTGACCGCAAGCATCGACTCGGCATAGTTCTTTGGATTGAAATAGGCGCGGTCGACGTCCTCGTGGGTGCTGCGGTACGTTCGATAGCGCGCCTGCAAGGTCAGGCCCAGGTCGAGCGAGGGCTGATAGATCAGCCGCACGCGCCCGTGGTCACGCCGGTTGCCGTCCGAGAAATACTGCTGCGCCACCAGCCCGACCAGGGTCACGTGGCTTCCGAGCCCCTGGTCCACGGCCACGCCGACGAAAGAAAAATCGATGCCCCGGTCCAGCGACTTGGGTGTTTCCACCCAGTCGCGGGTCAGCAGGAACTCCACCGCCGTGCTCTTGGTGGGCGACAGGCGGTAGTTGCCGTCCAGCGTCAGCAGCGAATGCCCGCCCTGCTGGAACACGCCGGCTTCCAGGGCGCCTCCGTCGCCGCTTCGGGTTTCGATGGAGCGGGCGAGGAACGAGATCTTCTGCCCGGCGCGTCGCCAGCTGTCCTGCTTGTATTGATAGTCGCCGAGGCGGAAGCCCAGGAAGCGATCCGCGTTTTCGAAGGCAGGAAAGAATTCGACAGACACGCGGCGCGACTGAAAATGATCGCTGTCGTTGGTCACGAAGAATTCCGTGCCAAAAGCCATGTCGGCTTTTTTTTCCTCGTCCTTGGCTTCCTCAGCTTGGCAGTTAGCCGCCATCAGCACCATGAATCCCAAAGGAACCGCAGCAAGGTTTCTGAATGGCACCGTCATTTCGTGCCCCAGGCCTTGGGCTTTCTGAACAATTCATCGAGGTAGCCGAGGATGCTGGCCGGCTGCAGGATCAGGCTGTACAGCAGCACGTAAACAAAGAAGCCCTGGACATTCTTCCGCACGACCAAGCCTGTCTTCTTGAACATTTGGCGTTCAATGGAAAACATCAGAAGACTCAATGCAAAGGTGGCTGGCAACAGCGCAAGCGTCATGAGCCCCACGATCCAGTAATAGCCGAAAAACGCAAGTACCAGTCCAGGTATGAATCCGATGGTGAACGCCAGGTCCAGCCACGGAAACAACAGGTTCCAGTAAATGAAGAAAGTCGACAGGCGGGATTTGAGGAGAATCCCCGGATGCTTGAGGAAGGCTTCGGTCATGCCGCGCGCCCACCGCTGGCGCTGCTTCACCAATTGCTTGACGGTACTCGGCACATTGGTGAACAGGCAGGCGTCCTCGCAGTGTCCGACCCGGTAGCCGGCCTTCAGCAGGGCCCAGGTGAGCACGATGTCTTCCCCCACGCATTCGGGCCATCCGCCCACTTCGGCGAGCGCAGCCCGGTCGTAGACCGAAAAGGCACCCTGCGCCACCAGGGTGCCCTGAAACAGCGATTGAACCCGCTTGATGGCCGAAATGCCATGAAAGTAATCCCATTCCTGGCAGCCCGTGATCCAGTTCTGGCGTGAATTGCGGACCAGGATTTTTCCCGCCACGGCGCGCGTATTCGGCGGATCCGCCTGATATCGCTCGACGATATTGGTCAGCGCTCCCCGGTACAGAAACGAGTCGGCATCGACCGTGATGACCAGGTCGTGCAGGACTTCCTTCAATCCGATATTCAACGCGCGTGCCTTGCCCCCGTTCTTTTTCAGATCGACGAAGGTCAGCCACGGATATTGATCCAGCGCACGTTCGACGACTGCAGATGTGTTGTCTGTCGAACCGTCGTTGATCACGATGACTTGCAATCCGCCGGGGTAGTTCTGATGGCCAATGCTGACGAGTGTCTCCTCTATGGACGCTTGCTCGTTGTATGCGGCAACCAGGATGGATATCGGAGGGTAGACGGACAACGTGCGATGCGGCGGCCGCTTGTCCAGAATCAGGCTGATGGCCAGGAACGCATTCATGAAACCCGGAATGATGGCAATGCCATACACCAGGAAAACAGCCAGCACCAAGCCCACATGGTCCTGCAGATCCGCGAACCACGGCTCCGCGGCCCAGATCGAAAAACCCATCCAGGCGCTGGCGCCGATCAACGCAATAAGGAACTTGCCCGATACCGGCAGGTAGAGCATTCGCCGCAGCGATTTCCGGCCATCTTCGTTCATGTCGCCCTCGAGAGTCCTAAAAATGTAACGCGCACGGCGCCCTGTGAACAGTCTGTTTACATTTGTCGAGGCGAGATAGCAACTATGAAGCGAGGAGCCTTGCGCCGCTCGGCCCGCTTCCTGCTAACGGTGGTTTCTCCCCATTGCCCACAGAGAGATCGCCATGTCCCAATTTCGCGCCACCCGCCGCACCGTACTGCACGTCCTCGCTGCAGGGGCAGCCTCGGCGGCTCTTTCCGCCTTCGCGCAGTGGCCCGACAAGGCGATCAGGATCATCGTGACTTTTCCACCGGGCGGCTCCAGCGACGTGCTGGCCCGGCTGATGGCGGAGCAGTTGTCCAGGAAGCTGGGGCAACCCGTGGTCGTCGACAACAAGCCCGGTGCGGGCGGCACCATCGGCGGCGCGCAGGTGGCCTCGGCAGCGCCCGACGGCTACACGCTGATGCTCTCGAACACCACGCCGATTGCGCTCGGCCCCTTCACGCTGGACAAGCAGCCCTACGATCCGGTGACGGGCTTCAGCCACATCGCCCACCTGGGCGCCGCGCCGCTGGTCATCATGGCCAGCAAGCCCTCTGGCCTGCGGAGCTACGCCGATTTCGAAGCGGCCGCACGCAAGGACGGCCACATCGACTTCGGCTCCGGAGGCCCCGGGTCGGTTGGCCACATACACGGCGAGCTGCTCAAGAAGATCACGGGGATCAATATGGTGCACGTGCCCTATCGCGGCGGCGCGCCGATGACCACCGACCTGATCGCCAACACCATTCCAGTGGGCATCGACGTCATCACGGCCTATGTGCCCTTTTTCAAGAGCGGCCAGCTGCTGCCGCTGGCGGTGACAGGCCCGCAGCGCTCCCCATTAATGCCGGAGGTGCCCTCCATCGTCGAGCTCCAGCAGCCCAGGCTGGTTCTCGAGAACTTCTTCGGCCTGTCCGGCCCCGCCAAGCTGCCGGCGGACGTGGTCGCGCGGCTCCATGACGTCTGCAACGAGGTGCTGGTGATGCCCGAGATCCAGAAGAAGCTCACCGAACTCGGCATCATCGCCAAGCCGGAATCAACCGCCGAGTTCAACACCTTCGTCAAGGCGCAGGTGGACGTGCTCGGTCCGACGGTCAAGGGCGCGGGAATCAAGCTCTAGCGCTCAGCGAGCAGCTCGCGTCGGGCCACGGGCGCGGGTCGAGCCACTGCGCCGCAGCCTGCGCCGATGCCGCTTCACGATGCTCGTCGCCACGCTGATTGCGAACAGGCCGATCATCTGCTGCAGGAGCTTGGCGGCGGCCACCCGGGTGCGATCATCGAGCTTGCGCCGGGTGACCTCGACCTTCTCGAGTGTTTCGACGTGACCCTCTTCCTGCTGGCGCACGGTGACGATGTCGGTGCCCTGCTCGTCTTGATGCGCCGCCAGTTCCGTCGCGGCCTTGGCCTTGCTCGCAGCCACCGATCCATGGGCATTGGCGTAGACCTTGGTGAATTCCGCACCCAGCAGGAAGACCTGCGCCGCGTAGTACACCCAGGCCAGCAGCACCACCAGCGATCCGGCCGCGGCAAAAGATTCGGTCACGCTGCTCTTGCCGAGATAGAGGCCGATCAGCACCTTGCCGATCTCGAAGAGCAAGGCCGTCACCGCCGCGCCGATCCAGACGTCGGGCCACGCGATCGGTGCGCTCGGCATGAGCTTGTAGATCATGGCGAACAGCAGCGTGAGAATGCCCAGCGTGACCAGCGCGTTGATCGACTGGAGCAGCAACTCCCAGCCCGGAAAAAGCCCCTCGCTCCAGTTCCCCAATGCTGCGAGCACGGCACTGACCACGAGCGACACCATCAACAGGAATGCGAGCCCCAGGATCAGCCCGAACGACAGCACCCGTGCACGCAGGATGCCCCAGATGCCGCTCGGCTTCGCGCGCTCGGGTACGTGCCAGATGCGGTCGAGCGCGCTTTGCAGCTCGGCAAAGACGGTGGTTGCGCCGACGATCAGCACCACGATGCTGATGCCACCGGCAATCAGCCCGCGCGACGGCTCGTTCGCGCTCTTGACCAGCGCCTGCACCGCGAGCGCGCCCTCCTGCCCGATCAAGCCCGCCAGCTGCGCGGCGATCTGGCCCTGCACCGCCTCCGTCCCGAAGAGCGCACCCGCCACGGCGATCACGATCACCAGCAGTGGCGCCAGCGAGAACATCGTGTAGTACGAGATCGCTGCGCCCATGCTGGGCGCGAAATCGTCCACCCAGGCCGCGGCGGCCTCCTTGCACAGGCGCAGCAGATGCTTGAGCTTGTTCATGGCAAAACGAAGCTCGCTCTTTCGCGCCAGCTAAGTTGTAGGTAGACACCGCTTCAGCGTGCAAGGTCCGCGCCGTCGGCCTGCGGCCGCAGCCAACGGGCGGCGTGGCCGCGCAGTGATTCGATCTGGATCCAGACCATCGCGAGCTCGGCCCGATATAACCGGACGACGTGATCGGCCGCGGCGGCGCCGCCGGCCGCCGCCGCAGGCCCCGGATCGATCGGATTTGCGCTTGCCCGGCCGGCGTCCTGCGATGCACCTTCCACACCTTCCATATAGGCAGCCAGCGCCTCCAGCGCGACGGCTGCGCTCTCGGACTCGGCATCCAGGGCGGCCAGCTGCTCCGGCGCATGCAGTGCCACGCGGTGCGCGCCGAGCGCCGACAGATAGCCGAGGAGCGCGTGCGACTGGATCAGGAACCGCATCGCGACGCCCGCGCGCGGACGCACGACGCCCGGCTCGCGGTACATCTCGAACACGGCGGTGGACAGTGTGGCGTCGGCGTTGTGGGCATTGCGCCTTGCAAGCCGGTAAGCGAGGTCGTCGCGCGCGCCCGAGTGGTACTGGCCGGCGATCTGCCGCAGGTAGTGCGCATGGTTGCGCAGCACCGTGGCGGCCAGGTCGCCGAAGCGCCGCGCCTGCCAGTGAGGCAGCACCAGCACCATCGCAAGGGCGGCGATCACGCTGCCGATGGCGGTGTCGATCAGCCGCGGCACGATCAGCAGCTCGCCGTCGCCCACCTGGTTGGAGCACATCAGCACCAGCACCGTGATGGCCGCCGTCGCGAGCAGGTAGCGCGTCGCGCGTGTGGCAAAGAAGAAGACCCCCGCGGTCACAGCGACCAGCGACTGCACCCAGGGCTGCGGGAACAGCGCCAGCAAGGCCCACCCGGCCACCACGCCGAGGGTCGTTCCTGCCATGCGCTGACCCATGCGGGACACGGTATCGCCCCAGGCCTGCTGGCAGACGAACAGCGTGGTCAGCAGGATCCAGTAGCCTCGCACCGGGTGGATCAGCAGCATCACGCCGTAGCCCGCCATGAGTGCGACCGCCAGGCGCAGCGCATGGCGAAACAGCGTCGACTCCGGCGTGAACTGGCGCCGCACGCGCTCCACCTTCTCTCGCCACGATCGCGGCGAGCGGTCAAGAAGCCCCATGTCGGCGCGGCCGGCCCTGGCCGAGGGCTCGATGGCACCGGCGAGCTGCCCGTCGAGCTGCGCCAGGTTCCGCGCCAGCGCCTCGATGGACGCGAGCAGTGCCAAGCGGCGCGGCTCGCGAACCTGCGCGCGCTCGTGCTCGATGGCCCCTTGCAACTCCGCCAGCGCCCAGCCCGTCTGCGGGCCGGCGTCGAAAGCTTCGCGCCGCTCGATCGAGCGCGCAAGGCGCCGGCAGGCTTCGCCTTGCAGACTCAGCACGCGCTGGCAGCGGTAGAGCAGGTCGCTGTGAAAGAACGCATCGGCCAGCGCGTTGTAGTCGTCATGCGAGGAGGTTGCGCGCTCGTGCACGTCCTGGGCAATCAGGTACAGGCCGCGGTAGCGCGCGATGCGGCCCTGCGGTGCGCGCGCGCCGATGCGCCGAAAGATGCCTTCCTTGGCCGCATTGAGCTCGCGCACCACGTCGGCGTTGAGCTGCGCCAGCGAGAGCCGCTTGCGCTCCACGTCGATGCCGCGCAGCGGCTCGAACAGCGAGGCCTTGAAGCACACGTAGTCGCCGAGCACGGAGAACAGCTTCACCAGCCGCACCTGCACCGGCTGAGCCGGGAAGAACGCGCACCATGCCACCGAGAACACGCCATACCAGGCGGCGCCCGCCAGCAGCAGCAAGACCTCCCGGAGCCTCGCGGCTTCGCTTGCGGCCGCGCCGCCATCGGTGCCCAGCGTGGCGTAGATCGCAAGGATGAGCGTGGCGTAGCCGATGGCCTTGTAGCGCGCCTCGATGGCACCCAGCATCGTGAGCGAGAACGCCGCCAGCGCCAGACCCAGGATGAAGAAGATCGGCTTGTCAACCCACGCCACGACGGCCAGCGCCGCCACCATGAAGCAGGCCAACGTGACGAGCTGCGCGCGCAAGCGGCCCCGCGCGCTGTCGTCGGTCTCGGCCAATGCGCTGGCAATGGTGCCCAGAAACAACGGGGTCAGGGCTTCGGCGTGGCCGCTCAGGCTGCCGATCGCCATCAGGCTTCCGAGAGTCAGCAACACACGCAGGGGCTGGGCCTGGCCCGTCAGTTGGCGAAGGCGGTGGCACAAGGCATCCAGTGGAAACGAAAACATCGCGGTACTTCGTGCACGATGCATGCCAGCACGCCGCTGCACTCGCGCCGTCGACTTGTACTGGTCGACGGTGAATGTGTGCTGTGGAGCGCGATTCCGGTGAAGTAGGTCATTCAAGATCTACTTCGTAGTGGGATTACGAGTCTAGAAGAGAGCTCCGCGGATCCCGCCCGATCACCGATGCCCCTCCTGGCCGACTGCAGCCGGTCACAGGCTCAGAGCTAGGGACCCAGACCGGCCTCTCACGGCTTGCGCATTGGGGCCGTTCGGGACGCAAGCAAGCACGATCCTCATCGGCTCCAATAGCTATGGCGCAGAAGCCAAGGTCCGGAGGAAGAAATCGGCGATCCGCGAATTAAGCGCGGGAACCAGCTGCCCCCGGTCAAAATTGGGCGGGTCACGTAGCAGGCGCTGCGCCACGCTGCCAATCTCCAAGGGCGGCATTGGGGAGAGCATCGAACCGTGGCCACCCTCCGGCAAGCGCATGACGACTTCGCATCGGGGTTCACATGCGGAAAGGATTGCTCCCGCGTGGAAGCGGGGCACTTGGTTGATGTCTTTTTCCGCGATCACAAGCCCCAGCGCAGTTGCGGGCTGCTTCAAGCTCGCTGGATCAAAGTCCGCGGCGAATGGGACCATGGCCACCACGGACTTGACCCGCGGGTCGAAGCCACCTTGAATTGCATCGTCGGAGAAGCGCGCTGCGATAACGGCCTTCGCCAGCCAAATCTTTGGTTCGTCCATCCAGTCGCCGTTGAGCAATGTGAAGAAACCGACGCAAGACGAGAAATCATCTCTGATGTGCTCTTCGCAGTGGTTCCTGAAGCGCGTTTTTGACCATTTGCCGCCGGCCATAGACAAGGCCGTATGTCCACCAGCAGACCCTCCGAACAGACCGACCGAATCAAGGCGCAAGTTAGCCGCCAGTGACTGGCTGCCGGCTACGACATCGATGGACTGAGAAACTTCGATCGGCCGCTTGATCCAACTCCCGGGTCCTGGCTCCGATGGGTCAAGGTAGTTGTCGCCTGCGTGCTGAGGCAGGGCGACGGTAAATCCCCGGTGCACCAGAACTCGCGCCAAATCTGCGTGCACCCATGGGCTTCCGCCCGAGCCATGAGAGATCACAACGAGGTGTTCATTGCCCTTCGACACGCGACCGTTGGCTGCCCATGACAACTTGAACGGCCCCTGTATGGCTGGCATCTCTGGGTCCGAAGACGGGTAGAAAACGGTGACGAGTCCGCCGCCAGGCTGCGGCAACTGCATGAAGCCCAGGGTGGGCGATTGTGCGTGCGCGGATTGCCCAGCTGCCAGCAAGCAAACACAGATGGTTAACAGTGCGCGACGGCGACAAAAGGCTTTCCAAGCCCTTGCCAATCTGGTGCCCGCTAGCAAGCTGGCCGCAACAACTGAAGTGCGACTTCTTGTCGCAATCTGAAACGGTGTCATGCCTGAATTGTGGGTGATTGGCGGCTGTCTCGAATGTCGGATCGTGCCCGCTGCCGAGTGCTTTTCCCACCGACTTTGGAGCCTCGGCGCGGCACGAGCGCCTACAGGACCATCAGCACCCCTATCGCCGTGGCTGCCCCCGCGCGCCACGACCGGGTTTCTGTTAGCAACATCATTGCGCCCAGTAGGACGTTCGGAAGTGCGGACTTTGCACTGTTGGCGTTCGTGGCTGCGGGCGCAAGCTGTGTTGCGCAACAGCAATCAGAGCCAAGCCTAGAAAAAGGGGTACCGAACGCATCGAGTTGAGCCTGCATGGGGATTGATTGCGTCAGATTGTGGTTCGGTTCCGAAGTCTCCTCTTGCCGGATGCTGCCCCACACACAACAGCCGGTTTGGCGCCCGTCAGGGATTAACGGGCGCCGACGTTCTGACCCAACGCTCGAACGCCGCGCTTTCGAACGTGTGCACACCGCCTGGCGCCTTCGAGACGATGGTCTTGGACTTCAAATTGTTGAGCGAATACTGCACGTCGGACGGCGCGAGCGAAGGAACGCCGAGAGCTTTGGCAAGCTTCGCAAGCGCCGCCTTTCCGAATGGCTTGGCATGCGGGTCGTTGACGAAGAGCAAAAGGAGCTGGCGCTGCATCGCATCGAGCGACGCCCAGGTTCCTTCGTGGTTTTCCTCCTTGTCCTGCTCTGCCTTTTCGGATGCCACTGCGCGCTCTAAGGTGAGCGATGGGTCCATGAGCATGGCCACGACTACCGAGAGGAATGGCTCGGGCTGCTGGTGGAATTCCTGGAAGGCCGTCCACCCTGCGGAGACGTCCAGGGTTCGTCCGCTGGCGACCTGGAACTTCTTTGCGACGAATTCGACCAGTTCTCTGCCAAGCAGTGGGAACTCTTGAACAGCGGCGCCCACCGAGAAGAGTGGCGCGGTGCTGTTGGAGAAGACGTTGGCAAGTTGCGTGCGCGATGAGCCGGTGAATACGACTCGCAGCTTGTCGCTATTCTTGGTGATGGCGGTGCGCAGTGCCATTGCCATCAGCTCATTCTCCTTGTTCCGTGCAAGTTCCTGAGCTTCGTCGACCAAGAGCAGAAGCTTCTTCTTGGAAACAAGCTTGAGAACGAGTTCTTCGATGCGCAGGGCGAGTTCGGTGGCTTCCTTTTTCGCGTCGCCCAATTCAACCTCGATGGCGCCCTTCAACTCACCCGCGCTGCCAGATGCTTTGACCTTCTTGACTGGCTCATGCAGTTTGTGGAGCGCCTTTTGTGCCAACGTCTTCGGCGTGAGTGCTTCCTCCAATCCTCGAACAATCGCGATGCCGGGATTCAACCTCGTCTGCCAAAGGTCCACGTACGCGACGGTGAAGCCAGCAGCGTCGGCTGCTGGCGTTAGGTCTTTGCGCAAGAACACCGTCTTCCCAGTACGACGGGGCGCGAAAATGGTCGTGCTCACAACCGGCCCGGCTTGCAGCAGGGCCAGGTAGCGCTTGGCGAGCTCCGGTCGGGCGCAGTGCCAAATCTGATTCAGCTCCATACGAAAAATTATAATCCAGTTTAATAATTAGTGAAATCTGTTTAATTATTCATAACGCTCGCTCTTGCGGCCATCCAGTCGCCGTTGGAAATATCGCGGACCCGCAGCTTCACCAGGTCGCATGCCCTTAGCTTGCTGCCGATTCCGAGATTGAAAAGTGCAAGGTGTCGATAAGACGGGACAACTGGCGCCGAGTGCGGATGACAGGCGCGACTGATTCCGTCTAGACAGGCACGGTTCTCGGCAATGCGCACACGCGATTGCGGCCGCCCGCCTTGGCGGCATACAAGGCTTGGTCCGCGGCGCGGATCAACTCCTTGGGCTGCGCCGCGCCGGGCATTGGCGTGAGCGCGTCAACGCCGGCGCTCAAGGTCACGAAGCCGTCCTCGGCGCCGGCATGAACGATCTGCAGGTCGCGAACGGCGCTGCGGATGCGTTCCGCCAGGACAATGGCGCCGGCCACGTCGGTGTTGGGAAGCAGCACCGCGAGTTCCTCACCGCCATAGCGCGCGGCCAGGTCCCCCGGACGCCGCCCCGCTACGCGTGCGACGGTGCGGCCGATCGTCTGCAGGCACTCGTCGCCGGCGGCGTGGCCGTAGATGTCGTTGTACTGCTTGAAGCAGTCCACATCCATCATGATCAAGGCGAGCGTGCTTGCATTGCGCATCGCGCGGCCGAACTCGTTGTCGAGCGTCACGTCGAACTGCCGGCGGTTGGCGAGCCCCGTCAGGCCGTCTTCCATGGCCAGCGTGTTGAGCGTCTTGTTCAGTGTTTCGAGCGCATCGCGCGCCTGCCGCAGCTCGTCCTCGGTGCGCGCCTGGAGGTCGAACTGCTTGACCAGCCGCCAGCCGACGAAACCGACCACCAGCGCGAGCAGCAGCACACCGGCCGAATGCCAGATCGTCTCGCGCCACCAGTTGGCCAGGATCTCGTCCTTGGACAACGCCGCCGTCACGAACAGCGGATAGTTCTCGAGGCGCCGGAAGCTGTTCAATCGCATCGTGCCGTCCTGCGCCGACCGGATGTACGCCGTGCCGGCCGCGCCCTGCGCGACGTAGGCGCGATAGAGCTCGGTTTCCCGCATGTCGCGCCCGACCATGTCGGGACTGTAGGGCCGGCGGGTCATCATCGTTCCGTTGTCGAGCACCAGCCCTACCGCGCCCGCGTCGCCGATGTCCAGGCTGTCGTAGAACTTCATGAAGAAGTCGATGTCGATCGTTGCGAGCGCCACCCCCGCAAAGCTGCCGTCCGCATGATTGATGCGTCGCGACACCGGCACCAGCAATTCGCCGCTGGTCCGGGCCTTCACCGGAATGCCGATGTGCGGACCGCGATCCTCGTGCGTGCGATGGAAGATGAAGTATTCCCGGCTCGCATTGTTCAGGTTCTGGGGCGGGATGCGGCGCGAGTTCGCGACCCAATTGCCGTCCTCGTCGTAGATGTGGAGGCCATCGAGTTGCGGAAATTCATCGACCTGCGCGGCCAGCACCTTGCGAAGGCGCTCGACCGCGGCCGGCCCGGTGCCGTCGTGCTCGACACGCTCGACGATGCCCACCAGCGCCGAGTCGGCCGCCTTGAGCGTGTCGTCCGCCTGCTGCGCCATGGCACGCGCGAGGTTCGACGCCGCCACGTTCATCTGCTTGAGTTGCTCCGTGCGCGACTGCCAGCTGTTCCAGCCGTCTATCGCCAGCAGGCCGAGGCTGACAATGGCCACGAAGGCCATCGTCCGGTAGGTGATGGAGGGTCGGCGAAACACGGTGCGCTTTGAACTGGATCCTGTAAAGGTCGGTCGCACTTTGACACATCGCGGCGCCAGTCAGCTGACCAACGCAGAAAACAAGCTGCAACCTGCCTGCCAATTTCAGGGTTTGCCCTATTTTTTAGTTATCAGACAAAACTATATTGGTTATCTCACATAACTTCATCAAGCCGGCCCGACCGGCAAGGAGACACCGATGAGCCGGATCATGTTCTCTTCTTGGCGCCCAAGCTGGGCCCCGTTGGCCGCAGCCTCCCTGCTCGCCGCCTGCGGCGGCGGTGGTGGAGGTGGCGGCGGCGCGGGCGGTTTCGGGTTTGTTCCAGCGACACTTCCCCCGGGTGGCTCCGCGATGTCTGAGGCACGCCCCGGCACGCTTCAGTCGTGCGACGACCTCGCCGCCAAGGCGGCGTTCAGCAATACCGTCTACACCAGCGCCACGACTGTCGCGGCCGGCACGCTCGTCGTCGCAGGCGTGAGTACGCCAACGCCAGAGCACTGCCTGGTGCAGGGCCAGATGAACCAGCGCACCAGCAGCGTGGACGGCAAGACCTACGCCATCGGCTTCGAGATGCGCCTGCCGGTCAATTGGAATGGCCGGTTCTTCTACCAGGCCAACGGCGGTCTCGACGGCAGCGTGGCGCGCGCAACCGGCGGCATCGGCGGCGGCGCCCCCACGAGCACCGCGCTGCACCGAGGCTTTGCCGTGATCAGCTCCGACGCGGGACACTCGGGCGCGCAGATTCCGACCTTCGGCATCGACCCGCAGGCGCGCCTGGACTACGGCTACAACGCCGTTGCGCAACTCACGCCGATGGCCAAGAACCTGATCGCCAAGGCCTACGGTCGCGGGCCCGACCGCTCCTACTTCGGCGGCTGCTCCAACGGAGGCCGCCATGCGATGGTGGCCGCGGCGCGGTCCGCGAACCAATACGACGGCATCCTGGCCGGCAACCCCGGATTCAATCTGCCGAAGGCCGCGGTGGCCCAGCTCTACGGCGTGCAGCAATACGCCAAAGTGACCACCGCCACCACGCCGGCCGGCAAGCCGGACCTGCAGACCGCCTTCACGCCGGCAGAGATGACCACGGTGGCCAACGCGGTGCTCGCGCGCTGCGACGCCCTTGACGGCGCGGCGGACGGCATCGTGGCAGACGTGCAAAGCTGCAAGCAGGCTTTCGACCTGGCCAGCGCCGTGCCCACCTGCGGCGCCGCGCGCACCGGCAGCTGCCTCACGGCCGCGCAGAAAACCGTGCTCGACAACATCTTCTCCGGCGCGCGCAACAGCGCGGGCACGCCGCTCTACAGCGGCTTTCCGTACGACGCCGGCATCAAGGGCGCGGACTGGCGCCAATGGGAATTCGCCAACTCGCAGAACCTGGACACGGCCGCCGTGGGCTTCGTCTTCAGCACACCGCCGCTGGGCACCAGCCGCCCGCCGGGCATCGACTTTGCGCTGGGCTTCAGCATGGATACCGATGCGCCGAGCATCTTCGCGAGCACGGCGCTGTACACCGAGTCGGCCATGTCGTTCATGACGCCGCCGAACCCGGCCAACCTGTCGGCGCTTCGCGATCGCGGCAGCAAGCTCATCGTCTATCACGGCACCAGCGATGCGGTGTTCTCGTCCGACGACACGACGCACTGGTACGAGCAGCTGCGCGCGGCGAACGGCGGCGATGCGTCCGGCTTTGCGCGCTTCTTCCCGGTGCCCGGCATGAACCATTGCGGCGGCGGCCCGGCCACCGACCAGTTCGACATGCTGGCGCCGCTGGTGGCGTGGGTGGAACAGGGCAAGGCGCCCGCGGCCGTGACCGCCAACGCACGCGGGCCGGGCGCCAACGTGGTCAACGCCGAAGTGCCGGCCGACTGGTCGCCTGCCCGCACGCGGCCGCTGTGCCCCTACCCGCAGACGGCGGTCTACATGGGCGGCAGCATCGAATCGGCCGCCAGCTTCGCCTGCCGATAGCCACAGCCTGGTCCCGCCCAGCCCAGCGCCAGGCGCAGTGCTTCAGGCGGGCTCCATGCCGTGGCGGCGCTTGGTGTCGGCGCTCTCCGCCGAGCCCATGAACGCGAGCAGCGCGCGCACCGCCTCCGGCTGTGCGCCGCCGTCAATACCCAGCGCGGCCGGTATGGCCGGCGCCGCCGAGAAGACGGTCGTGATCTGAACCTCCGGCGGCAACGGGCCGACCAGCTCGATGCCTTCGATGCCGATCAGCTCGCTCAGTTGCTGGAACCCGAGCTCGGCCTCCCCGCGCGCCAGCAGCGAGCCGACCGGCACGCCTGGTGGGGCCTGCACCAGGCGGCTGCCAATCTCACCGGCAATGCCCCAGCGCTCGAACAACGCCATCAGCGCGACCCCGCTTGGGCCGGTCGAATAGGCGATGCGCGGTGCCGCCCACACAGCGCGGCGCAGCGCCTCTTCGGTGGAAATATCGGGACGGGACGCACCGGCAGGCACCGCCGCCGCCACGCCCGAACGCACCAGGTCGATCCTGCCCGCGGCACCGAGCCTGCCGGCTGCCACCAGCTTGTCGATGGCCTCCGAAGCCAGCACCACCACGTCGAACAGCTCGCCCGCCGACACGCGCCGGGCGGCCTCGACACCGCCGATCGCCATGAAAGAAGCGGGCACGCCCGTGTGCTGCGCATACGTGGCCACGAGTTCGTCGAGCAGCCCGCGGGTCGCCATCGAGCAGAGGCCCTGGATCGGATTCGTCATTCGTTGCCTCGCTTGCGCGGTCAATCGGGCTTGATGTTGGCTTCGCGGATCAGCTTGCCGTAGCGCGCCGCATCGGTCTTGAGCAGCTTGTCGAATTGCGCCGCCGGTCCGGGCAAGGTGACGCCGCCCGCAGCCGCGAGCTGCTCGCGCACCTCGGGCGAGGCCAGCGCCTTCTGCACGGCGTCATGCAGCTTGGCCTGCAACGGCTGCGGCAGCCCCGCGGGCGCGACAAAGCCATACCAGACGCTCGATTCGAAACCGGGGTAGCCCGACTCGGCCACGGTCGGCACGCCCGGCAGCACCACGGCGCGTTCCCCGCTCATCACCGCGAGCACCTTCAGCTTGCCCGACTTGGCGAGCGGCAGCACCTCCAGCGCATTGACCGCCACCACGTCGACATGACCGCCCAGCACGTCGGTGAGTGCCTGCGCGCCGCCCTTGTAAGGCACGTGCCGCAGCGACAGGCCGGCCGTGTGCTGGAACAGTTCCATCGCCAGATGCGGCGTGGAGCCGTTGCCCGGCGTGGCGACGGTGACGCCGCCCGGCTTGGCCTTGGCCGCGGCCACCAGTTCGGGCAGCGACTTGATGGCCGCACCCTCGCGCACAGAGAACACCACCGGCACGCGGCCGGCCGACGCCACCGGCGTCAGGTCGCGCTCGAGGTCGTAAGGCGCGGGCTCGAAGAGCGAAGGATTCACCGCCAGCGCGTTGGCCGCCAGCAGCAGCGTGTAGCCGTCGGGCGGACTCGCGATGAGCGCCTTCACCGCAATGTTGGTTCCCGCACCCGGCTTGTTCTCCACCACCACAGGCTGCCCGAGGATGACCGACATGCGCTGGCCAACCGAGCGTGCAATGGCGTCGACCGCGCCACCGGCGCTGTAGCCAACCAGGATCTTGATGGGCCGGGACGGATAGGCCTCGGCGGCACCGACGTCCACGGAGGCGCCGAGCGCCAGCACTCCTGCAAGGGCGAGCAAGCGGCGGCGAATGAAAGAAGTGGTCATCATCGTTTTCGAGATTGCGGGGTTTCTGGTCCCAGGTCTGCGGCGCGGCATTCTTGCCAGCCACCGGTGTGCTGCGCTCAGTCGATGTACCGCAAGCCGGCCTTGGCCAGCGGCTCGCGCATGGCGTACATATCCAGGCCGAGCTCCCCGGCCGCGAAGCGCTCGCGCTTGGCCGTCTCGTTGGCCTCGCGCGCTTCGGCCGCATCGGCCACCTGCTGCGCGCGCGCCGCGGGCACCACCACCACGCCGTCGATGTCGGCGACCACCACGTCGCCCGGATATACCAGGGCACCCGCGCACACGACCGGCACGTTCACCGAGCCAGGTGTCGCCTTGATCGTGCCCTTGGCATGGATGGCGCGGCTGAACACGGGAAAGCCCATGGCGTTGAGGTCGCGCACGTCGCGCACGCCGCCGTCGATCACGAGGCCCTTGCAGCCGCGCGCCTTGAAGGAGGTGGCGAGCAGGTCGCCGAAGAAGCCGTCGGTGCTGTCGCTGGTGCAGGCCGCAACGACCACGTCGCCGGGCTGGATCTGTTCGGCCGCCACATGCAGCATCCAGTTGTCGCCAGGCTGCAGCAGCACGGTGACGACGGGTCCGCAGAAGCGCGCATCGGGATGGATGGGACGGATGCGCGGCTGCATCAGGCCAAGCCGGCCGAGCGCCTCGTGCACGGTGGAAACGCCGAAGCGCGAAAGCTTGACGACGGCGGCGGCGTCCGCGCGCACCACGTTGCGGTGAACGACGCCGAGCTGTTGGAGAGTGTTGGAAGCAGTCATGAGATCAGAGTCCCTTGGCGATGAGTGCGCGGTCCAGGCGCGGGTACACGCGGCGTGCATTGGCTTCGAATACCTTGTGCCGCGCCTGGGCGTCGAGCATGGGTGTCGAATCGATGTAGCGCCGCGTGTCGTCGTAGAAGAAACCTGTCTCCGGATCGATGCCGCGCACCGCGCCGATCATTTCGCTTGCGAACAGGATGTTGTCGACGGGGATCACGCGGGTCAGCAAGTCGATGCCCGGCTGGTGGTACACGCAGGTGTCGAAGAAGATGTTGTTCAGCAGGTGGTCTTTGAGCAGCGGCTTCTTCATCTCCTGCGCCAGCCCGCGAAAGCGTCCCCAGTGGTAGGGCACCGCCCCGCCGCCGTGCGGAATCACGAAGCGCAGCGTCGGAAAGTCGGTGAACAGGTCCGAGGTGAGGCACTGCATGAACGCGGTGGTGTCGGCATTCAGGTAGTGCGCACCGGTGGTGTGAAAGCAGGCGTTGCAGCTGGTGCTCACGTGCACCATGGCCGGAATGTCGTGCTCGACCATCTTCTCGTAGAGCGGATACCAGTGGCAGTCCGACAGCGGCGGCGAAGTCCAGTGCCCGCCCGAAGGATCCGGGTTGAGGTTGATCGCCACGAAACCGTATTCACGCACGCAGCGCTCCAGCTCCGGAATGCAGCTGCGCGGGTCCACGCCCGGCGATTGCGGCAACATGGCCGCGCCGATGAAGTGATCCGGGAACAGTTCGCTCACGCGAAAGCACAGCTCGTTGCAGATGGCGGCCCAGGTCGACGAGGTCTCGAAATCGCCGATGTGATGCGCCATGAAGCTCGCGCGCGGGCTGAAGATCGTCAGGTCGCTGCCGCGCTCCTTCATGAGGCGCAGCTGGTTGCCCTTGATCGACTCGCGCAGCTCGTCGTCGCTGATCTTCAAGTCGGAGGCGCGCGGCTTCAGCGCGGGATCCTTCAGGGCCGCGATCTGCTGGTTGCGCCAGTTCTCCAGCGCCTTGGGCGCCGTGGTGTAGTGGCCATGGCAGTCGATGATCATTGGCAGTTCCGTGGGTGGCTTGGTGGTGCTTGCCGGCGCGAAAGATGTGGCGCCAGCCCTTGCGGCAAGTGTGATTCGCCGGACTACCGCGTGGGGTGAGTTCGGGTTGACCTACCATCAGACTTTTTTATCGATCAGGGTTTTCCCCTGAGATGGCCACTCCCTCCTGCGAGAGAACATTCGCAAAAAGCAAAGCCCGTGAACCAGCGAGACAAAGTTATCGAGCGGTCGCGTGCCGGCGCGCTCGGCATCAACCTGCGGCACCTGCGGGCGTTCTCGGCCGTGGCCGCGGCGGGCAGCATCGCCAGGGCCGCGGACGAGCAGCTGTTCCGCGTCGCCTCGGGCGTCACGCGCTCCATTTTCGAGCTCGAAGGTGCGCTGGGCCGACCGCTGTTCGACCGCGGCGCGCGCGGCATGGCGCTGAACTCGTACGGCGACCTGGTGCTGATGCGCGCGCGGCGCATCGAGCGCGAGTTCGAGGACGCGCGCACGCAGCTCGTGGGACGCGGCGGCATCGGCGCCTCGGCCGACGTGCATTCGCTCTTCGCCTCGATCCTCAACGGCCGGCGCCTCGCGGTCATTGCGAGCCTGGTGGAGAAGCGCAACATGCCGGTCGTCGCGCGCGAGTTCGGCATCACGCAGCCCGCCATCAGCCGCGCGCTGAAGGATCTCGAAGGCGGACTCGGCGTTGCGCTGCTCGAGCGCAGGACGCGCGGCCTCGTGCCCACGCCGGCCGGCGAGATCGTGGCCTTTTACTTCAAGCGCGTGCTCGCGGAGCTGCGCCACATCGGACCCGACATTGCCGCGAGCGAGGGCATGCTGCAAGGCAGCGTGAATGTTGGCGCCCTGCCGCTCGGGCGCACGCACATCCTGCCGCTGGCCATTGCCTCGCTGCTGGCGCGCCATCCGGGGCTGCACATCGCAACGGTCGAGAGTCCCTACGACGCACTGGCGGCGTCGCTGCGAAGCGGCGACATCGACTTCATCCTGGGCGCGCTGCGCAGCGGCGCCGCGGCCGGAGACCTGCAGCAAGAGGCGCTGTTCGAGGACCGCATTTCGGTGATCGCGCGCAACGGCCATCCGCTGGCGCGCACTGCGCGAATCGGCTTTGATGCCTTGCGCCAGGCCACATGGGCGCTCTCGCGCCACGGCACGCCGTCGCGCGAACTGCTCGAGCGTTTTTTCTCCGCCGCGCGGCAAGCGCCTCCGATTCCCGCCGTGGAAACCGGCGACCTGGCGGTGCTGCGCGGCCTGCTGCTCGAAAGCGACATGCTCACCGCGATCTCGGCCCACCAGCTGCGCTACGAGATCCGAGACGGCAGCCTCGTCGTGCTCGACTTTCCGCTCGACGAAACGCGGCGCGAGATCGGGCTCACTCAACGCCTTGGCGCATTCCCGTCGCCGGGTGCGCGCGCGCTGATGGAGGAGATCCGAGCGGTGGTCGGCCGCTCGCCCGATTTCTCCATCGCCAAGCTGAACTCAGTAAACTGAACACCCGCGCGAAGGCTCTGCAGAGGTGCCCATCATGCAAATCGCGATTCCCGAAATGACGACGGACGTACTGCAAGCATTTGCCGATGCGTGGAATCGCCACGATGTCGATGCACTCATGTCGTTCATGACAGACGACTGCGTCTTCGAATCGTCGGCCGGCGCCGATGCCTGCGGCACCCGGTACGTTGGCGTCGAGGCTGTGCGAGCTGGTTTCGCAGAGGTCTGGGCCATCTTTCCCGATGCCCACTGGGGCAACGCACGCCATTTCGTCCACGGAGACCGGGGCGTATCGGAGTGGACGTTTACCGGAACGCGAACGGACGGAACACGCGTTGAAGTTCACGGCTGCGATCTGTTCACTTTTCGGGCCGGCAAGATCCTGCTCAAGAACTCCTATCGCAAGAACCGCCTGTCCCCTGCCGCGCCAACGCGTTGAGGTGTGGCCGGCAACTGCCGGGAGTCAGTTCAATTCAGCTGCGGCGCAGGAACACATGCGTGGCGCGCTCGCCTGCCAATTGCCGTTCGCAGCTGTAGCCCAGCGCCGGCAGGTCCAGGCCTGCGAACAGCGCCTGGCCCTTTCCCAGCAGCACAGGCCGCACGGCAAGGTGCAGTTCGTCGATCAGCCCGGCCTTCAGATATTCGCGTACCGTCGCGACGCCGCCGCCCACGCGCACGTCGCGCGTGCCCGCGGCGGCCTTTGCAAGCGCCAGCGCCTCGTGGATGCCGCCGGTGACGAAATGGAAGGTGGTGCCGCCCTGCATGGTCAGTGGCGCGCGCGCATGGTGGGTCAGCACGAAGACCGGGACGTGATACGGAGGCTCGTCGCCCCACCAGCCTTTCCAGCTCTCGTCGGGCCAGGGACCGCGCACCGGCCCGAACATGTTGCGCCCGAGGATCCAGGCACCCACTTCGGCAAAGCCTTGTTCGGCCATCTGGTTGTCGATGCCGGTCTCGCCGCCAACTTCGCCCGACTTCTGCATCTGCTGCCAGACGCGTGTGGGAAAGAACCAGTCCATGAGTTCGGGACCGCGAACGCCCAGCGGGTGCTCCAGGCTCTGGTCTGGTCCGGCAGCGAAGCCATCGAGCGAAACGCCGAAGCTGCGCACGAGCAATCGGGTCATGGAGTCGTCTCCTGCAAGTAGAGGCTCAGTCTAGCGCGGGCGGCGCACGCGAGTGGCCGCATGTATCGGATCTGCGAACGCACAGGTGAACCAGATGGAGATGCAAACATGGTTCTGTACGTCACCGGCGGCAAGAGTTAAAAAAGCAGCAGACCTTGGGGCACCCTGACTTCGCGCGTAAGGATGTCAGCTCAGTTCAACGACCAGCATTGACTGCTTGCTACCCCGGCAGTGGCCAGCGATGCAGTGCGACGCCAGGCGTATCCAGCACGAGCTTCAGCACGTTGCCGTGGGTGGAGTCGGTCACGAAGAGCGTGGCTCTGTCAGGCCCGCCGAACGCAATGTTGGTCGTCGATGCACCGGCCGGGCCACGCAGCACCATCACGGGTTCCGCGCGCTGGTTGAGCACCCATACGTAGCCAAGGCCAGGATTGGCGACCAGCAGGCGCCCCTGTGTGTCGACCGCGAGTCCATCGGGGCCGCTGGGGCCGTAGGAGGTGAAGAACTGGCTCACCTTGGCCACGCTGCCGTCGGGCAGCAGCGGGACGCGCCAGACGCAGTTGCCGCGCGTCACCGCGAGGTACAGCAGCTTGCCGTCCGGGGACAATGCCACGCCGTTCGGACTGGGCACGTTCGAGAGCAAAAGGTCAAGCTGGCCGCTCGGGCGCAGCCGGTAGAGCCGGCCCGACGGATCGTGCAATCCGCTCTGGCCCTGGTCGGTGAAGTAGATGTTGCCCTGCGCGTCGAGCACGAGGTCGTTGACGCCCTTGAAGCTCTCCGTGTTGCGCCGCTGCAGGTGCGGCGTGACATGGCCGGTGCGCACGTCGACGTGCATCAGGCCGTTCTTGTAGTCGGTGACGAGCAGCGTGTGCGCGTCGATGAACTTCATGCCGTTCGGCTCGCCGTCGTACTCCGCAACCTGCGTCCATTCGCCCGCGGCGTTGATGCGAAAGATCCGGCCAAAGGGAATGTCCGAAACGTAGAGATTGCCGGCCTCATCGAACACGGGGCCTTCGAGAAAGGAATCGGTGGGTTGGCCTCCACGGTTCGCGTCGGCCCAGACGCTCGCCATGCGCCGGCGAAAGGCCTGGGGCATGGTGGTGAAGGTCTGGAGTTCCAGCACCTGGGGCGCTTGCAAAAGGTACAAGTCGATCTCCTTGGGCGCCGGCGCGCCACGGTTCGGATGGTATCGGTTGGCCGTGCGATTCAATCGGCCCCAAAGCCATAGAGCTTCGCTGGGTTGTCGACCAGGATACGGTCGCGCGCGTCCACGCTCTGGCACCAGGCCGCCAGCACGTCGGCCAGGTCGGCGTCGTTCACGGTGTTCGGATGTTCCGTGGTGTGCGGCCAGTCGCTCCCCCAGACCAGGCGCTCGGGCGCAGCTTCGACCAGCGCCCGGCCCATTGCAGCGCAGTCGCGGTAGGCCGGTGCGCCGTCGCGCGAGCGCATATACACGCCAGATAACTTGACCCAGGTGTTGCCGGCGTCCAGCAGCCGTCGCATCGTCGCGTAGGCCTCGCCGCGGACGCCATCGGCCGGGTCGATCCGGCCGATGTGGTCGATCACCAATGGCACCGGAAGCGCTGCGAGCACGGGTGCGAGTTCGACCAGTTGCTCCGGCTGCACGAAGACCTGGACGTGCCAACCCAGCCGAGCCACCTTGCGTGCGAGCGTGATCAGCATCTGCGCAGTGGTCATGCCCCAGGATTGCGGCGTGACGAAGTTCACCCGCAGGCCGCAGATGCGCCGCGCGGCAAGCAGATCGAGCGCTTCGTCGGAAACGTCCTGGTCGACGACGGCGATGCCCCGCGCACGCTCGCCTAGCTGCGCCAGCGCGTCGAGCGTGCAGGCGTTGTCGGTGCCGTAGGTCGATGGGTTGACGACCACTGTGCGCGGGGTGCCAAGCCGCTGTTGCAGCAGGCGGTAGTCGCCCACTTCGGCCCGCGGCGGCTGGCGCTTCCAGTGCTTCGATGCGGCGAATCGCGGATCGAAGATGTGCATGTGGCTGTCGCAGGCATTCGGCGGAAGTGCGAGCGCAGGCCGGTTCAGTCCCACCGAATGAGGAACGGGCTGCGAGAGCGATTTGACGGTCATCGACGACGCCCTCAATCGAGCTTGATGCTGCCCTTGCGGATCACGTCCGCCCACTTCGCATTTTCCTTCTTCAGGAACTCGGCAAACTCGGCCGGCGTCGATCCGACCGGCTGGACGCCCACATCGACGAAACGCCGCTTGACCTCTTCCTCCTTCAGAACTTCAACCACGGCCTTGTGAAGCTTCTCGGCGACAGCAGCAGGCGTGCCGGCGGGCAGCAGCAATCCATTCCACTCGTACGCCTCGTAGCCGGGCGCGACAGTCTCCGCAATGGTCGGCACGTCGGGCAGGCGCGGGGAGCGCTGCGGCGACGACACCGCCAGCGCGCGCAGCTTGCCGCTGGACACCAGCGGGTATGACGCGGCGATGGTGCTGAACATGAAATCGACTTGGCCGCCCATGACATCGGAGATGGCGGGGCCGCCGCTTTTGTAGGCGACGTGCACCATGTCAAGACCGAGCCGCTGGCGCAACAGTTCGGCGGCAAGGCGCTGCACGGTGCCGCTGCCGCCCGACGCGAAGTTGAGCTTTCCAGGTTCGGTCTTCGCTCTGTCCGCGAGGTCCTTGATGCTCTTCACCGGCGACTCCGCGCGGACGATCACGATGTTGGGCGCCAGCGAAACCAGTGCCAGTGGCTGCAAGGCGTTGGCGGCGAATGGCATGCGGGGGAAAAGGTGTGGATTGATCGAGTACGGCGTTGCGTCGTACAGCACCGTGTATCCATCGGGTTCGGCCTTGGCGGCAAAGCTCGCACCGATGGTGCCGCTGGCGCCCGGCCTGTTGTCGACGATCACGCTGGTGCCAAGCTTCGCGCCGACGTGCACCGCGAGAACGCGGGCGAGCGCATCGGCTGAGCCGCCGGGCGCATATGGCACCACGAGGGTGATGGGGCGCTCCGGAAAGGCGGCCTGTGCAGAAGCGGCGGCGGCCAGAAGGCACGCGGCGAGCAGGCATGGGATGGGGTGGATCATGGGTTCCTTGCGGCGTTCAAAGGATGGCGGCGGTGCGCATTCATTCGGTCTTCAAATCGAGCGCGCGCGCGAGCTCTCCGTAAAGCTTGACTTCGCGCGCCATCTGGGCGCCGAAGGCATCCGCACAGGTGTTCTGCGCTTCCATGCCGAGCGAGCGCAGCTTCTCCCGCGCGGCGGGGGCCCGCGTGAACTCGGTGGCGACCTGGCGCAACGTGGCCAGCACGGCGGGTGGCGTGCCGGCAGGCGCCAGCAACCCGTACCACGCGTCCGCCGCGTAGCCCTTGAGGCCCGCCTCCTCGAACGTCGGCACGTTCGGCAGCAAGGCCGAGCGCTTCGGTGCCGCCACCGCCAGCGCAGCGAGCTTGCCGGACTGGACCTGCGGCAGCACGGAGCCCAGCGTCGCGAAGGAGCTGTCGACCTGCCCGCCCATGAGGTCGGTGATCGCCTGTGCCGCGCCCTTGTAGGGAATGTGGTTCATCGAGGTGCCCGTCAACCGCGTGGACTGCGCGCTCGCGAAGTGCCCCGAGCTGCCCGAGCCCGGCGTGGCGTACGTGCGCTTGCCCGGCTCCGCCTTCACCGCTTGCAGGAATGCGTCCACCGACTTGACCGGCATCGACGGACCGACGACCAGCACCGTCGGGCTTGCGGCCAGCGAACACACCGGCGTGAACGACCGCACGGCATCGAACTTGACCCGCTGGCTGTACAGCGCGGGGATCATCGTGTGGTTTGTCGCGCCCAGCAGCAGCGTGTAGCCATCGGCCGGCGCAGCGACGGCAGCTTCCGCCGCGAGGATGGTGTTGGCGCCGGGCTTGTTGTCCACGACGAAGGGCTGGCCCAGCGCGCGCGATGCGTAGTCGGCAAAGGCGCGTGCGACCACGTCCGTGGGGCCGCCCGCGGAGAAGCCGACGAGCACGCGCACGGGCTTTGCGGGCCAGGCCGGGGCCTGCGCGTGCGCCACCAGCGCCGCCGCCATGCCAACGGCAGCGACGGGCCAGCGGAGGTTTCCACCGATCTTCATGAATGTCTCCTTGATCTTTTCTGCATGGTGCGGCCCGGCAGATTCAGGTCGTCGCGGCCTGCCGTGCCAGCACCTGCAGCAAGTTCTTCGCGGCAGCGACGCCCATGTTCACATAGGCATCGCCGGTCACGCCGCCGATGTGCGGGCTCAGTACGATGCGCTTTTCGCCTTGGAACGGGTGGCCAGGCGCCATCGGCTCAACCGCGAAACTGTCCAAGCCCGCCATGGCGACCTGGCCCGAGCGCACGGCTGCGAGCAGTGCATGCTCGTCGATCAGGCCGCCACGCGCCGTGTTGACGACGATCACTCCGCGCTTGCATTGCGCCAGCGTCTGCGCGTCGAGCAGGCCCCGGTTGTCCTCCGTCAGCGGGCAGTGCAGCGAGATGGCGTCGGATTCGCGCCAGAGCGTGGCGAGGTCCACCGCTTCGACATGGGCCGGCAGATCTTTGGCAAACGGGTCGAATCCCAGCACGCGCATGCCCAGCGCATCTGCCATGCGTGCGAAGCGCAGGCCGATGGCGCCCAGTCCGACCAGGCCGACGGTGCGGCCGCCGAGCTCGAGGCTCTTGTGCGTTGCCTTGTCCCAGTGACCGGCGTGCATGCGCGCGTCCAGCGCCACCACCGACTTGGCGCAGGCAAGCAGCAAGGCGAGCGCCTGCTCGGCGACGGCCGCGGCGTTGGCGCCGACGGCCGCGACAACCTCGACGCCGCGGGTGCTCGCCGCCGCCTTGTCGATGGTGTCGGTGCCGCTGCCGTGCTTCGAGATCACTTTCAGAGACGGGGCCGCATCCATGACGGCCGCACTCACCTTGCCGTAGCGCACGATGATGGCCACCGGATCGTGCTTGCGGCACAGGGCGACGAGGTCTTCCTCGGTCGGCGTCTTGCCCGCGTAGACGACCTCATGCCCCTCGAGCAGCGCGAGGGCTTGCGACGCCAGATCCGCGCCAGTGACGAGGATGGCGGTCACAGCGTCTCGCCTTCCTTCAGCACGCCGGCCGTGCGCAGCGCCGAGACGAGCCATTTGGCGGCCGTGTCGCCTTCCTTGATGGCCGCGATGCGCGCGGCCTCGTCCTTGACCTTCTTCGCGGCCAGCGGCAGCAGCGACTCGATCTTCTCGCGCTCCACCACGACCACACCGTCGCAGTCGCCGATGACGAAGTCGCCCGGGTTCACGGTCACGCCGCCGATCGACACCGGATGTCCGATACGACCGCCGATGTTCTTGGTCGGGCCGTTGGGGTTGGTGCCGACCGAGAAGACCGGAAAATCCATTTCATCGATCTCCAGGCTGTCGCGGCACGCACCGTCCATCACAACGCCGGCGATGCCGAGCTGCTTGCATGCGGTCATCATGATCGTACCCATGAGCGCCGAGCCCTCGTCGCCCTTGCCGTCGATGACGAGCACGTCGCCGGGTTTGGCCATGGCGATGGCGGCATGGATCATCAGGTTGTCGCCGGGTCGTACTTCCACAGTGATCGCGCTGCCGGCGAGCTTCATGCGCGGACGCAGTGCCTTGATGCGGCCATGCACGGCGCCACGGCGCCCGGCCACGTCGGCCAGGATCGCGGCCTGGAATTCGGCCGCCTGGGCCACGACGTGCGCGGGCACGCGTTCGAAGTTGCGGATGATGTCGGGAAGATTGGAAGGCATGGCGTTCGTTCGATGTAAGAGAAGGATGAAAGTGATCAGTCGACCTTGGCGCCGGACTCTTTGACGATCTTTCCCCAGCGGCCAATGTCGTCGTGGATCAGCTTGGCGAAGTGCTCAGGCGTTCCACCGAGCGCGTCGGCGCCCTGGCTGGCGAGCTTCTTCTTGACTTCCGGATCCTGGAGCGCCTTGTTGAACGCGCCGTTCAATTTGGCGACCACGTCCTTCGGCAAACCCGCCGGCCCGGCAACACCGAACCAGGTGACGGCTTCAAATCCCTTGAAGCCCGATTCCGCAACGGTGGGCACCGAGGGCAGGTCGGCGGTGCGCTTGGGCGAAGTCACGGCAATGGCGCGCATCTTCCCGTTCTTGACGTAGCCGATCAGCGTAGGCACTGACGACATGTACATCTGGATCTGGCCGCCAATCAGGTCGGTCGAACCTTGCGCAGCGCCCTTGTAGGGAACATGCGTGAACTTGACTCCTGCCGTCTTCTGGAACAACTCGGTCGCGAGGTGCGCCACCGTACCGCTGCCGGAACTGGCGTAGTTCAGCGACTCGGGCTTGGCCTTGGCAGCCGCTACTACATCGGCGAGTGTTTTGTACGGCGAGTCCGCCGACACTACGAGGACGAGCGGCGCACTTGCAACCTCGACGATGGGCGTCAGGTCCTTCTCGGGGTTGTAAGGCAGCTTGGCGTAGAGCGTGGGGTTGATCGCCAGGTTGCTGGTTTGGCCCAGCACCAGTGTGTAGCCGTCGGCGGGAGCCTTGGCCGCGGCATCCACTCCCAAGTTTCCGCCGGAGCCGGGCTTGTTGTCGATGATGATCGACCACCCGTTCGCGACGGCCACCTTGTTGGCAACTTCACGTGCAATCAGGTCGGTGCCTCCGCCCGCCGGAAACGGAACGATCAGCTTGATCGGGCGCGATGGATAGGCCTGTGCGGACGCCGGTGCGTGCGCCATGAGCGCTGCACCGGCAAGGAGCGTGGTGGCGGCGATGCCGATGAGGCGGTGTGAAGCCGCCGCCATGAGGGCGCGATGTGGCATGAACTTGTCTCCTGTTTAGCCCACCCTGCTCGATTGCGGGCGGTGCGTTCAATGGAGGCAAGTATTCGGCGCGGTGCCCATTCAGTCCAATCGATACTTTTTTAAGATCGATAGATTTGACTTTGGGTATTACTCCGGAGGCGAGTGGGCGTATTTCGCCAACAGGTGGATCAGCCGTTGTGCCGCCGGGGAGACGTAGCCGCTGTCGCGATAGGTCACGACCATGCGGCGGCGCATCGTCGTGGCCGGCAACTTCACTTCGCGCAACGCTGCGCCGGAACGCCCCGCCTGCAGGTGAAGACGCGAGATGAAGCTCAGCAGCCCCGTCTCGCCGATCAGTGTCGGCAGCATCAGCAGCATCGTGCTTTCGACCTGTACCACAGGCCGGGGAATTCGATGGCGATCGAAGGTCTGGTCGAGCCAGTCCCGCGTCGGTGCCCCAGCGGGCTGAAGCACCCATCGATAGCCCGCCAGGTCCTTGAGGCCCGGCTTCGGCTTGTCGAAGATCGCGTGCGTGTCGGCGGCAGCGACCACGATCACGTCTTCGGCCAGATTCTGCGAGGCGAACCCCGGTTCAGTAGCGCCTCCGGTGCCGACCATCAGATCGATATCGCCGGCGCGCAGGAGCGGCTTCAGGACGTCGACCAGCGCCACGGTGGTCCGCAACGTGACATCGGGCGCTTCGCGCATCAGGTCGCGCGCGGCCGGGGGCAAGAGAAACTGCGCGGCCGTCGGCACGATGCCGATCTTGATGTTTCCAGTCAGGCCTCTGCCGATGTCGCTGATTTCGCGGCGCGCGCTTTCCACATCGAAGCGTGTGCGCTGGGCCCATTTGAGAAGCGCCTTCCCCGCGCTGGTCAGACGGATCCCGCGTCCTGTTTTCTCGAAGAGCAGCGCCCCGCACGCTTCTTCCAACCGCCGTACGCAGCTTGTCAACGCAGGTTGCGTTCGGTGCAGACGTTCGGCCGCGCGCCCCATGTGCTCGAGCTCGGCAATGACTTCAAAGTACTGAAGATCGCGCAGATCCAAGATGAACTCCTCAAATTTGTCTAAAGCTCTGATCCCACCCTGGCCATCCGTCATCTGAAACGATGATGCGGCGCAGATCGTGTCTGTTTAGTCTCACGACGCTTGAACTCGCAACTTTCAAAGAAGGTTGCCGATGTTCCAGCGATCAGATCCACCCACAAGAAGGAACAAGCCATGAATTTTTCCCGCCATCATTCGGCCGGCCCAAGAAGGCCCTTGACCGCTGCATTCCTGGGCTTTGCCGCTCTCGTCCACCAGCAAGCGTTCGCTCTCGATGTGAATGATGGCAGCGTCTATTTTTGTCCGACAAAGTCGACTGCGGCGGGCGGTCAAACGAACGGAATCATGTGCGATGCGGTGCATTGCTACAACAGCCGATCACCCAAACTCGGCGCCGCACAACGGCTCTTTCTGGAATCCGCAAAAGAGCAGTGCCGCTATATGTCCAATCAGGAAGTCGCGCTCTACTGGCCTGAATACGCGCCAACAACCGCAGCGGCAGCGGCTCCCGCACCGACCACCAAATAGACCTCATCGCGAATACCGCGCTGCACGATCGAAGCCCGTGGGAGCGCTGGCTGCATCAATCGGGCCAAACATCAACGCTCGAAGATCTATCTAGCCATCACTCGTGCGCGCCATCTGTGGTGTGTCGAAGCGCGCAGGAATCTGAGGCGAGCCAGTCAGGTCCGCGCGGGCAAACTGGAAGCAGTCTGTTCCGGCAGGCAGCACTACGCCCGTCTGCGCCGAGCTGGTCCAGATGTGCGAGCTGATCGATACGGAGTTCGGATCGTCGAAAGCCCCACGAGAGATCGCACGATACTCGGGCCAGCGCTCGAACGTGAGGGTGATCGTGGTGCCGCACTTGGGGCAGAAGTGAACATGCACCTGCTTCGAACTACTCTCCGACGCGTGCGAGTACCGGGCCATCGGCTCGCCCGAGAACTGAACCGCGTCCACCGAATACATCGACTCTGCGTAAGACGATGAACCCGTCATGCGCTGGCAGAACCTGCAGTGGCATTGCAAGGTGCGCATGGGCTCGCCCAGGGCCACAAAGCGGACTGACCCGCATAGGCAACCTCCATCACGTCGAGTGGTCACGCTGATTCCCGTGTGATTGGCGCGACTTCGGTTGCGGCCGGATGGACCCCGCCGAACGAAAGCCGCGGCCAGCGTTCACCAAAGCACTTCGTCGCAACGCGTTCCTGGTAGGTCGCAACGCTCGCCCTGAGTGGGTTGTGCCGGACACGCAGTTCGAAAAGATCATCGAGTCCATGCGGGGCGACCAGGCCCAGCGAGTCGTCGTCGTTCATGTAGACACCGACGCAGGTTGCATATTCCGGCCATGTTGCGACGCCCTCTTCCAGCGACGCGAGCGGAGGCACCACCTGGCCGAGAGCAGCGGCAAACCAACGATGTACGCCGGCCTGGTTCGTCACCTCCCAGTGCAGGCTCGGCATGGCGGAACGAAGCCGGTTTTCGAGGTCCGCATCCTGCCGTGGAGCCGCCTCGGCATCGAAGTAGACGACGTCCACGTCTTCGACGGGCGAACGCCGATCGAATTCATGAAGGGTGTCCCATACCAACGAGCGGATGGCGCCGGCGCCAATGCACCAGGACGCAAGCTCAAGCGAGCGGACCACTCGCAGCGCGGCCATCAACTCGGCCGATGCAGCCACCATGTCAATAAGTCTCTGCGCATGGTCCTCCTTGGTGCTGAATGTCATGCCTCGATGTTAGTTCGGCTGCGGCACCGCACCGTCATGACGGCGCGCGACCATGAGCCAGGAGCACACGCGGCAGAACCTCAAGCAGGGCCAGCACAAGTCCAAGAATGCCGGCCAACGTTCGCACTCCTGACGCTTTTCGCCAATCCGCCGGAGCGGTGCTGCCATTGCCGCGCTGCCCCGCACCGCCTAGATTCCAACCCACATGACCACTTCTCCTGAATCCACGGCGAGCGCGTCCAAGGGTGCGCCGCTCGCAGGCGTGCGCGTGCTCGACCTGACCCGCCTGCTTCCCGGGCCGCTCGGCACCATGCACCTGGCCGACCTGGGCGCGGACGTCGTCAAGATCGAAGACACGGGCGCCGGCGACTACGCAAGCCCCTCGGTGCGCGCGCTCGTCAACCGCAACAAGCGCGCGATCCGCATCGACCTGAAGCATGCGCAAGGCGTGGCCACGCTGCTTCGCCTGTGCCGCGATGCCGACGTGCTGGTCGAGGGCTTTCGGCCCGGCGTGATGCAGCGCCTGGGCGTGGGCTATGAAGCGGTGGCGGCGGTAAATCCGCGCATCGTCTACTGCAGCATCAGCGGCTTCGGCCAAACCGGCCCGCTCAGCGACACGCCGGGCCACGACCTGAACTACGCGTCGCTCGCGGGCGTGGCCGACCAGATCGGCAATGCTGCGGGTTCGGCCCTGTCGAACCTGCCCGTGGCCGATCTGCTGGGCGGCACCATGACCGCGGTGGCCGGCATCCTGGCCGCCCTGTTCGACGCCGCGCGCAGCGGCCGCGGACGGCACGTCGACATCGCGATGGCCGACGGCGTGCTGGCCCATGCGGTGCTGCCGCTGGCCGGCCTGCACCAGCACGGCCAGGTGGCGCGAATCGGCCAGAGCGCGCTGACGGGCGCCCTCGCCTGCTACGGCTACTACCGCACGGCCGACGACCGGCAGGTGGCGGTCGGCGCGCTGGAGCCCAAGTTCTGGCACGACCTGTGCCGCCTGATCGAGCGCCCCGATCTCGCACCGCTGCACCGCAGCGGCGATGCAGCCATCGAGGAGCGCCTGCGCAACGAACTGGCGGCCATCTTTGGGGCGCGACCGCTCGCGCACTGGCGCGCCCTGTTCCACGATGGCGTGGGCTGCGTGACGCCAGTGCTGCGCATCGACGAGTCACTGGAACATCCGCATTTTCACGCGCGTGGCATGCGCGTTGCGGCCGATGAGGCGGCGCCGCCGCAGCTCGGCTGTCCCTTCAAGATGACCGGCTTCGAGCCCGCCGTTCCGCGCCCCGCCCCGCGCGCCGGCGAGCACACCGACGAGATCCTGCGCCAAGCCGGTCTCGACGCATCGGCCGTGGCCGAACTGCGCGCGGCCGGCGCCGTCGATTGAGGCAACAGCTTCCCCCGCGGGGGCGCTGCCTACAATCCCAACGGCTGCGTTGCAGCAGCAGCGAACGATGACGCTCACCCACCACACCGTTGCCATCCAGCAGGTGCACAGCATCCTGATGGGCGCGCGCCACCGCGGCATCGATCCGGCGCGCGTGCTGGCGCGGGCGGGCATCGCGGCCTCGCTGCTGGAGTCGCCGCTCGCGCGCATTTCGCAGCGTCAATACGCATTGCTGATCCGCGCGCTGCGGCGCGAACTCCGCGATGAAATCTGGGGCCTGCTGAGCGAGCCGCTGCCGCCCGGCAGCTTCGGCCAGTGCATGCGCCAGCTGGTGCGCTGCGCCACCCTCGGCGAGGCCCTGCGCGACGGCTTCGCCGCCTACCACCTGCTGCTGAACGATTTCGTGCCGCGTCTCACGGTGCAGGGCGGCAGCGCGCGCGTGCAGTTCGTGCTGCGCCGCGACGCCGATGCGCGGATGGACTACGCGGTGAAGGCTTTCATGCTGTTCGCCTTCAACGCCTCCTCATGGCTGGTGGCTCGGCGCATTCCGCTGCTCGAGGTCGACTACACGGCCGAGCAGACGAACACCGAGACTTCGCGCGTCTACCAGGTGCCGATCCGCTACGGCCAAGCGCACGTCGGCATGTCGTTCGAGGCGCGCTGGCTCGATCTTCCGGTGGTGCAGTCGCCGCAGAGCCTGCGCGAATTCCTCGCCGGATCGCCGGCCAACCTGATCGTGAAGTACCGCGACACCAGCAGCCTCACCGAGCGCATCCGCCGGCTGCTGCGCAAGGGCCTGGGCAGCGAGCTGCCGTCGCTCGAGGAAGTAGGCGATGCGCTCGCCGTCACGCCGCAGACGCTGCGCCGGCGGCTGCGCGACGAAGGCCGAGGCTTCCAGCAGATCAAGGACGAGCTGCGTCGCGATGCCGCCATCGAATATCTGCTGCACACGCCGCTGCCGCTGCTAGACATCGCCAACCGCGTGGGCTTCTCGGAAGCGAGCACCTTCCACCGCGCCTTCAAGCAGTGGACCGGCGTGGCGCCCGGCGAGTACCGGGCGACGCACGGCCCCGAACGCTGAGCGGTTTCGCCAAGCCCTTTGGCGCTTCCCGCCATGGGTGCGGCGCGCGGCGCGCCATAAGCTGTGCCGCATCTTCGTTACCAGTCGGCGGCTTCCATCGTGTACCTCACCCAAGGCCTGCATCGCGCGCTCCAGCGCAACTCCGACGCGGCAGCACTCACACACGTCAGCGACAGCGGCGTGCGCCGCCAGACCCATGCGCAGCTGGCCAGCGGCGTGGCCCGGCAGGCGGCCGCGCTGACACGGCGCGGCATTGCGCGGGGCGACCGCGTGGCGCTGCTCGCACCCAACAGCGACCAGCTGGTGCGGGCCATCCTCGCGTGCTGGTGGCTGGGCGCCGTCGTCTGCCCCCTGAACATCCGCTGGAGCACGCCCGAGCTCGCACATGCCCTGCAAGACAGCGAAGCCTCGCTGCTGCTGGTCGACGAGACGTTGCAGGCGCTCGCGCCGGGCGGCGAGACCGCGCTGCTGCGCCTGGCCGCGCTGGAAGACGAAAGCGCCGCGCTGGAACCCCTGGCCGACACGCGCACCGGCGGCGACGTGCTGGCCGCCATCCTCTATACCGGCGGCACCACCGGCCGCTCCAAGGGCGTGATGCTGAGCCACGCGAACTTCTGGACCGCGTCGATGACGCGTGGCGCCGAGCTCAACAACGCGCCCGATTCGGTGTCGCTGCTGGTGGCACCGCTGTTCCACGTGGCCGGGCTCGGCCGCCTGGTGGGCCAGCTGATCGTCGGCGGCAGCTGCGTGACGATGGCGCAGTTTCGGCCCGCGGCGGTGATCGAGGCGATCTCGGAGCACCGCATCGGCGACATCATCGTTGTGCCGAGCATGCTGCAGTCATTGCTGGACGATCCTTCGTTCACGCCCGAGCGGGTGCGCAGCCTCACGCGCATCGCCTTCGGCGCCGCGCCGATGCCGCCCGACCTGCTCGACCGCGCGCTGGCCGCCTGGCCGCATGCCGAGTTCTTCCAGGCCTACGGCCTCACGGAAACCGCGGGTGCGGTGTGCATCAACATGCCGGCCAACCACAGGCCCGAGGCGCGCCCGCTCGGCCGGCTCAATTCCGTCGGCCGCGCCGGACTCGGCGCCGAAATCATCGTCGCGGACGAGAGCGCACGCGAGCTGCCGCGCGGCGAGGTGGGCGAGATCCTCGCGCGCGGTCCCATGGTGATGCAGGGCTACTGGCGCAACCCCGAGGCCACGGCCGCCGCGCTGCGGGGTGGTTGGCTGCACACCGGCGATGCCGGCCGCATGCTGGACGACGGCTACCTGTTCATCGTCGACCGCCTGAAGGACATGATCATCAGCGGCGGTGAGAACGTCTACTGCGCCGAGGTGGAGGCCGCGCTGCGCAGCCATCCGCAGGTGAAGCAGGCGGCGGTCATCGGCGTGCCCGATGCGCGCTGGGGTGAGGCGGTGCACGCGGCGGTGGTGCTGGCCGAAGGCACAGACGGCGCAGTCGCAACGGCCGACGAGCTGCGTGCCTGGTGCCGCGAGCGGCTGGCCGGCTACAAGTGCCCGCGCAGCATCAGCTTCATGCGCGAGCTGCCGCTGTCGGCCGCGGGCAAGGTGCTGAAGAACGTGCTGCGCGAGCGGGTGCAGCCATGATGAAACCCGTCACGGGCGCGGACCGCCGCCATCTGTTCGGCCAGGTGCCGTTCATGCGGCTCCTGGACGCGCGCCGCGAGTTCTCCGAAGGCGGCCGCGCGCGCCTCGTTCTCGACGAGCGGGCCGAACTCGGCAACGTCATCGGCGCCGTGCATGGCGGCGTGCTGGTCACGCTGCTCGACGTTGTGATGGCCAGCGCGGCCGTGTCGCTGTTCGACTTCGAACGTACCGCCGTCACGCTCAACCTCAACACCAGCTTTCACGAACCGGGCCGCGGCCGCCTCACGGCCGACGGCGAAGTGGTGCAGCACGACGCCAGCGTGGCGTGGTGCCGCGCCTCGGTCAGCGACGACGCGGGCCGCGTGATCGCGCGCGCGCAGGGCTCGTTCCGCTACCTGCCGCTGCCGCAGGCCGCCTGAGCCGCACCAATTTCAAACGACAGGAGACAACACCATGACGAAGATGCATCGCCGCGCGGCCTTGGCCCTGGTGGCCGCCTGCGCGCTGGCCGCGCCGCTCGCGCAGGCGGCCGACCCCTACCCCCACAAGCCGATCCAGCTCGTGCTGCCCTTCCCGCCAGGCGGCTCATTCGATCCGATCTTCCGCACGCTGGCCGAGGCCGCCTCCCGGGACCTGGGACAGCCCATCGTGCTGATGCACCGGCCGGGCGCGGGCGGCGTCACCGGCACCGCATCGCTGGCTACGATGAACGACACCGACGGCTACACGATCGCGGTCATGCACAACTCGGTGATCCGCGCACCGCTGGTGCAGAAGGTGACCTGGGACCCCCTCAAGGACTTCACCTACCTGATCGGGTTGGCCGGCCTCACCACCGGCATCGTGGTGGCCACCGACGCGCCCTGGAAGTCGCTGCCCGAGCTCCTGGCCGATGCCAAGAAGCGCCCCGGCGTCGTCAGCTGGGGCAACGTCGGTGCGATCAGCATCAACCGCATCTACGCCGAGCGGCTCGCCAAGCAGGCGGGCACCTCTTTCAACCTGGTGCCCTACAAGGGCGGCAGCGAGGCTTTCCAGGCGGTGATCGGGCGCCATCTCGACGTTTACGGCGATCCCGGCTTCGGGCCGCAGGTCCAGGGCGGCAAGGTGCGACTGCTCGCCACCTTTACCGCGGAGCGCCTGAAGCGCTACGACGCGCCGACCGTGAAGGAGCTGGGCCATGACATGGTGATCGAGTCGCCGGTGGGCCTGGTAGCGCCGAAGAACCTCGACCCGAAGGTCGCCGCCAGGCTGTACGCGGCCTTCAGCAAGGCTGCGACGGACCCCACCTACCTCCAGCAGCTGGAGCTGTTCGACATGCAACCCAAGCTGATGACCGGCGAGAGCTACGCCGACTACGCCCGTGCCCAGTTCGAGCGCGAGCGAAAGATGCTGGCCGAGATCGGCTTCAAACCCGAATGACAGGAGCAACGAACCTCATGGACTTTTCCGCTTTCGATTTCAAGGGCCGCCACGTGGCCGTGGCCGGTGGTTCCAGCGGCATCAACTTCGGCATCGCGCAGGCCTTTGCGCGTGCCGGGGCACGGCTCACGGTGCTCAGCCGCTCGGCCGACAAGGTGGCCAGGGCTGCGCTGCAGCTCGAGGCGCTCGGCACGGAGGCACTCGGCATTCCGGCCGACGTGCGCCAGCCCGAGGCTCTGGAGCGCGCGTTCGCCGAAGGCGCGGAGCGCTTCGGACCGATCGACGTGCTGGTCTCTGGCGCCGCGGGCAACTTTCTCGCGAGCGCGCTCGACATGTCGCCCAACGCCTTCAAGACCGTGGTCGACATCGACCTGCTCGGCAGCTTCAACGTCGCCCGGCTGGCGCATGCGCACCTGCGCAAGCCCGGTGCCTGTGTGATCCAGATCTCCGCCGGGCAGGCCTTCACGCCCACGCCGTTCCAAGCGCACGTGTGCGCGGCCAAGGCAGGCGTCGACATGCTGACGCAGGTGCTGGCGCTGGAGTGGGGTCCGCAGGGCATCCGCATCAACTCCATCGTGCCGGGCCCCATCGCCGACACCGAGGGCCTGAAGCGGCTCGCACCGACCGACGACACCATGGCCGCGATGGCGCAGCGCGTGCCGCTCAAGCGGCTCGGCCGCATCGAGGACATCAGCCGCATGGCGATGATGCTCGCGAGCGACTGGGGCTCGTACATCACGGGCGCCATCATTCCCGTGGATGGCGGCCTCGCACTGACGGGGCCACGCGACTTCACCGCGGCAGCCGCCGCGTCGAAGCGGGGAGCCGCGACATGAGCCTGCACCTGGCGAGCGCGCCGCGGGAAGGCGACGACCGGCCGCGCAGCGGACCGCAGCGCTATGTACCGTTCTCGGAGCACCTCGGCCTGAAGGTCGAGCGGGCCGAAGGCGGCGAATCGCTGGTATCGGTGGCGCTGCGCCCCGAGCTGCTGAACAACCATGCCGCCGGTCATGGCGGCGTGCTGATGACGCTGCTCGACAGCGCCATGGCGCATGCCGCGCTCTCGCGCGTCGGCTATGCGCGCGAGGTCGTTACCGTCGACATGCACATCGCCTTCATGCGGCCCTCAGGCGGTTTGCTGCAGGCCGAGGGACGGGCCACCGGCGGCGGCCGCTCGGTGTGCTTTTGCGAAGCCACCGTCACCGACGCCAGCGGCGAAGTGGCGGCGCGCGCCATGGGCACCTTTCGCTACCGCGACCCCGCGTGAGCACAGCGCCAAAGAGTGCACCAGTGAGCGTTTCGGCCAATCGTTTTGGGCCGATCCGCGATTGTTGAATCCGGCGCATCGGCAGAGACTTCATTCCATCGTCACCGCATCCCATCAGGAGTTTCAATGACACGTATGCAACGCCCCGTCCATGTGGTCGGCGTGGGCATGATTCCCTTCACCAAGCCCGGTGCCAGCGACCCCTACACCGTGATGGGTGCGCGCGCCGCCAAGCTCGCGCTCGATGACGCCGGCGTCGACTATTCGCTGGTGCAGCAGGCCTATGTCGGCTATGTCTACGGCGACTCCACCGCCGGGCAGGCCGCCATCTACGGCGTCGGCCTCAGCGGCATTCCGGTCTTCAACCTCAACAACAACTGCTCCACGGGCTCCAGTGCGCTGTTCCTCGCGCGCCAGGCGGTCGAAAGCGGCATGGTCGAATGCGCGATTGCGCTCGGCTTCGAGCAGATGCAGCCCGGCGCACTCAAGGGCGCCTACGACGACCGGCCCTCGCCCATGGCGCGCTTTGCCGACGTGATGGCCGAGAAGCAGGGCTACATTCCCGAAGCGCCGCGCGCCGCGCAGTTCTTCGGCGGCGCCGGCCGCGACTACATCGCGCAGCACGGCATCCGCCGCGACACCTTCGGCCGCATTTCGGTGAAGGCGCGCCAGCACGCCGCGCGCAACCCGCTCGCGGTGTTCCGCCAGACGTTGACGCTCGACGAGGTGATGGCCTCGCCGGTGGTGTTCGATCCGCTCACGCGCTTCCAGTGCTGCCCGCCCACCTGCGGCGCGGCCGCGGCCATCGTCTGTTCGGCCGAGTTCGCGGAGAAGCACGGCCTCGACCAGCGCGTGGTGATCGCCGCGCAGGCCATGACCACCGACACGCCCTCCACCTTCGAGAGCAAGGACATGCGCAAGCTGGTGGGCTACGACATGACGGCCGCCGCGGCCCGGCAGGTGTACGAGGACGCCGGCATCGGCCCCGAGGAACTGGACGTGGTCGAGCTGCACGACTGCTTCACCGCCAACGAACTCATCACCTACGAGGCGCTGGGCCTCACGCCCGAAGGCACGGCCGAGCGCTTCATCGTCGAGGGCGACAACACCTACGGCGGTCGCGTGGTGACCAACCCTTCGGGCGGCCTTCTGTCCAAAGGCCATCCGCTCGGCGCTACGGGCCTCGCGCAATGCGCGGAGCTGGTGTGGCAGCTGCGCGGCCGCGCGGAGCAGCGCCAGGTCGAAGGTGCACGCCTCGCGCTGCAGCACAACCTGGGCCTCGGCGGCGCCTGCGTCGTCACGCTGTACCAAGCGGTTTGACATGTTAGCCCCCACGCTTGTCACTTCGTGTACTGCGCTGCCCCCCGAGAGGGCTCCAGCCGCCTTGGGGCGGCCCGGCGGTGGCTGGTCATGATCGACCGCCGCCACATCGGCCACCAGCTCCCACCCTTCCAGGTGGAAGTGGAAAAAGGCCGCCTGCGCTTCTTCGCCAAGGCCACCGGGCAGACCGATCCCGTCTACGTCGACGAGGCCGCGGCGCGCGACGCGGGCCATCCGGGCCTGCCGGTGCCGCCCACCTTCCTCTTCTGCCTGGAGATGGAGGCGCCGAACCCGGCCGCGATCCGCGAGCTGCTGGGCATGGACTACCGCAGCCTGCTGCACGGAGAGCAGGGCTTCAGCTACCACGCCATGGCCTACGCCGGCGACACGCTGACCTTCCGCCAGCGCATCGAGGACATCTACGACAAGAAGAACGGCGCGCTCGAATTCGTCGTGCGCAAGACGCGCGTCAGCAACCAGCGCAATGAGATCGTGGCCGAGCTGCGCTGCGTCACGGTGGTGCGCAACCAATGAACGACCGGAGCCCGACGATGAGTACCACCACCCTTCCCGACTGGAGCGCGCTGCAGCCCGGCGATGCGCTGCCCCCGCTCGAACTCGCACCGATCAGCCGGCTCGACCTGGCGTTGTACTGCGGCGCTTCAGGCGACCACAACCCGATCCACGTCGATATCGACTTCGCCAAGTCAGCGGGCATGCCCGACGTGTTCGCGCACGGCATGCTCTCGGCGGCCTGGCTCGCGCGGCTGTTGAGCAACTGGGTGCCGCAGACGGCGATCCGTTCGCTCGACGTGCGCTTTGCGGCGCTCACCCAAGTGGGCGAGCGCATCCGCTGCACCGGCACAGTCGACGAGAAGTTCGAACATGAAGGCCGCCGCAGCGTGCGGCTCAAGATCGCGACCGCCAACGCCGACGGCGGCATCAAACTGAGCGGCGAAGCCCTCGTCGCCTGGCCCTGACACATCCCCGAGGAGACACCCCATGAACAGCAGCAGCAACAACAGCAGAAAACTCGAAGGCAAGGTCGCCATCGTCTCCGGCTCCGGCCGCGGCATCGGGCGCGAGATTGCGCTCAAGCTGGCGAGCGACGGCGCGCGCGTGGTCATCAACGACCTGGACGCGGAGCCGGCCGCGCAGACCGTCAACGACATCGTCGCTGCGGGCGGCAGCGCCATTGCCTGCGCCGGCAGCGTGACGGACAGCGGCTTTGCCGACCGCTTCGTGGGCACCGCCGTCGAGACCTATGGCGGGCTGGACATCATCGTCAACAACGCCGGCTACACCTGGGACAACGTGGTGCAGAAGATGAGTGACGAGCAGTGGGAAGCCATGCTCGCCGTGCATCTCACGGCGCCCTTTCGCATCCTGCGCGCCGCATCCAACTTCATCCGCGATGTCGCCAAGCGCGAAGCCGACGAAGGACTGGAAGTGTTCCGCAAGGTGGTCAACATCTCGTCCACCTCCGGCGTGTACGGCAACGCAGGCCAGGCCAACTACGCAGCCGCCAAGGCGGGCATCAACGGCCTGACCAAGGCCATGGCGAAGGAATGGGGCCGCTACAAGGTCACGGTCAACAGCGTGGCCTTCGGCCTCATCAAGACCCGGCTGACCGAGGCCGATGCCAGCGCGGGCGCGAGCATCGACATCGAGGGCCGGCAGATCAAGGTCGGCGTCAATCCGCAGATCCTCAAGAACGCCGAAGCCATGATCCCGCTCGGCCGCGGCGGCACGCCGCAGGAAGCGGCCGGTGCGGTCTACATGTTCTGCATTCCCGAATCGAACTATGTGAGCGGCCAGGTGCTGGTCTGCGGAGGCGGGCGGCCATGACCGGCGGGGCCGTTGCCACGCGGCCGTGGATGAACGAAGAACTCGAGATGCTGCGTGACAGCGCGCGGCGCTTCTTCGAGCGCGAGTGCGTGCCCCATGAACCACGCTGGCGCGCGCAGCACCACGCTGATCGCGAGATCTGGACCAAGGCCGGCCAAGCCGGCCTCCTGTGCGCCAGCATCCCCGAGGAATACGGCGGCGGTGGTGGCAGCTTCCTGCACGAGGCGGTGATCTGCGAGGAGCAGATGCGCGCCATGGCACAGGGCTTCAGCAACAACGTGCACAGCGGCATCGTCGCGCACTACCTGCTGGCCTACGGCACCGAGGCGCAGAAGCTGCGCTGGCTGCCGCGCATGGCCAGCGGCGAGCTGGTGGCCGCCATCGCCATGACCGAGCCTGGCGCCGGCACCGACTTGCAGCGCATCAAGACGCAGGCGCGGCGCGACGGCGACCATTGGCGCATCAGCGGCAGCAAGACCTTCATCACCAACGGCATGCATGCCGGCCTGGTCTGCGTCGCGGCCAAGACCGATGCGGCGGCCGGTGGCAAGGGCATCTCGCTGCTGATGGTCGAAACCGAAGGCACAGCGGGCTTTCGCCGCGGGCCGCTGCTTGACAAGATGGGCCAGAAGACGCTGGACACCACCGAGCTTTTCTTCGACGACGTGCACGTGCCGGCCGACAACCTGCTGGGCGGCCAGGAGGGCTGCGGCTTTGCGCAGCTCATGGCGCAGCTGCCGCGCGAGCGCATGCTGATCGCCGTCGGCGCGGTGGCGACCATGCAGCGCGCCATCGCCGACACGCTGGAGTACGTGCGCGACCGCCAGGTGTTCGGGCAGCCACTACTGAAAATGCAGAACACCCGCTTCAAGCTGGCCGAGTGCGAGACGCAGGCCCAGGTGGCGCGCGCCTTCGTGGACGACTGCATCGCCCGGCTGATGCGCGGCGAGCTCGACGTGCCGACGGCCGCCATGGCCAAGTGGTGGACCACCGACACCTGCTGCCGCATCGTCGACGAATGCCTGCAGCTGCACGGCGGCTATGGCTTCATGAACGAATACCCGATCGCGCGGCTGTATGCCGACGTGCGCGTCGGCCGCATCTACGGCGGCGCCAACGAGGTGATGAAAGAGATCATCGCCCGCGCCCTCGAAAAGCAGTGAGCACCGCCCCCATGACCGATCGGCCGCCGCACTTCCGCTTCTGGCCCAAGGGCGTGGCACGCCAGCTGCGCGTGCCGCGCGCCACGCTGCTCGACTACCTGGACACGGCCGCGCGCCGCTATCCCGACAAGCCGGCCATCGCCTACTGCGGCACCCTCGTCACCTATGCGCAACTGCGCCAGCGCGTCGATGCGCTGGCCGCCTATCTGCAGCAGCGCCTGGCCGTGGCGCCAGGCGACCGCGTGATGATTGCGAGCCAGAACTGTCCGCAGTTCGTGACCGCCTTCTATGCCGTGCTGCGCGCCGGCGGCGTGGTGGTGCCGGTCAACCCCATGAGCAAGGCCGCGGAGGTGCGCCACTACGCGCTCGACAGCGGGGCGCGCGTCGCCTGCGTCGCGCAAGACCTGTTGCCCGCGATTGCGCTCGGCGAAGATGACGGCGAGCTGCGTGGCGTGGTCGTGCATGCCTATGCCGATGCGGTCGATGCGAGCGACGACGTCTTGCCCGAATGGGTCAAGGCGCCGCGCGCGTCCCTTGATGACGCACGGCTGCACGGCTTTGAAGCGGCGATCGCGCTCGGCCTCGCACCCGCCGAGCTGCCCCTGTCGCCGGACGACCTCGCGGTGCTGCCCTACACCTCGGGCACCACCGGCCATCCCAAGGGCTGCATGCACACGCATGCAACGCTGCTGGCGTCGCTCGCTTCCTCGGCAGTATGGAAGCAGCTGCACGTGGAAACGGTGACGCTTGCCGTCGCGCCTCTCTTCCACATGCTGGGCCTGCAGAACGGCATGAACATGCCGATGTTCCTCGGCGCTACCGCGGTAATGATGCCGCGCTGGGACCCGGCCATGGCCGCGCGCCTCATCGAGCGCCATGCGGTCACCGCCTGGTCGGCGCCGCCGGCCATGGTGATCGACCTGTTCTCGCATCCCGAAGCCGAGCAGCGCGACCTTTCGAGCCTCGCGCTGCTGTCGGGCGGCGGTGCCGCCATGCCCGAAGCCGTGGCCGCGATGCTCCTGCAACGCCACGGCCTCTCCTACAACGAAGGGTACGGACTGACCGAGACCGCCTCGTTCCTGCACGCGAATCCGCCCGCGCGCGGCAAGCGCCAGTGCCTGGGCATGCCGACACAGGGTGTCGATTCGCGCATCGTCGATCCGGTCACGTTCGAACAACTGCCGCCCGGCGAAACCGGCGAGCTGGTGACGCGCGGCGCGCAGGTCATGAAGGGCTACTGGCGCAACCCCGAGGCGGACCGCGAGGCTTTCATCGAGATTGGCGGCCAGCGCTTCTTTCGCACCGGCGACCTGGCCTCGATGGACGAGGAAGGCTACTTCTTCCTGCGCGACCGGCTCAAGCGAATGATCAACGCCTCGGGCTACAAGGTGTGGCCCACCGAAGTCGAGAACGCGATGTACGAGCATCCGGCCATCCACGAGGCCTGCGTGATCGCGGTGCCCGACGGCAAGCGCGTCGAGTCGGTCAAGGCGCTGGTGGTGCTCAAGCCCGCGCAGCGCGGCCTCGTCCGCGAAGAAGAAATCGTCGCGTGGTGCCGCGAACGCATGGCCGTGTACAAGGCGCCGCGCGTGGTCGAGTTTCTCGACCGCCTGCCGAAGTCCGGCACCGGAAAAATTCTTTGGCGCGAGCTGCAGGAAGCGCATCGCGCCGCCGCACAGGAGCAAACTTGATGAACGATTTCACCGCACTGCGCTACGAGCGACACGGCAGCACCGCGCTGCTGACGCTCGACACACCTGCCAACCGCAACGCCTTCACTCCCGCCATGCGCGACGACCTCGCACGGGCCATTGCAGAGGTGCGCGCGGACACCGAGGTGCGCGCCCTGGTGCTCACCGGCGCCGGCGGCCAATTCTGCTCGGGCGGCGACCTGCGCGGCATTGCCGATGCCAAGCTCGATAACGCCGGCTGGCGCGGCCGCATGCAGGCCACGCAGCGCTGGTTCAGCGAACTGGTCCTGCTCGACAAGCCCGTGATCGCCGCGGTCGATGGCGCCGCATATGGCGCGGGCTTCAGTCTGGCGCTCGCGGCCGACTTCGTACTGGCGAGCCCACGTGCACGATTCTGCATGTCCTTCCTGAAGCTGGGCCTGGTGCCGGACTGCGGCGCCTTCTACACACTGCCGCGCGTGGTGGGTGCGCAGCGCGCGCGCGAGCTGATGCTGTCGGCACGCGAGGTTGGCGCCGCCGAGGCGCGCGAACTCGGCATCGCCATGGAACTGCATGCGCCCGAGCAGCTGCTGCCGCGCGCATTGGCGCTGGCCGAAAGCTTTGCCGGCGCCTCTCCGCTCGCGGTGAGCCTGGTGAAGCGCGCGACTGGCGATGCGAGCGCCTTGGCCGCGATGCTCGACACCGAGGCGAACGTGCAGGCGCTGGCCTTCGGCAGCGCCGAGCACCGTGACGCCGTGAACCGTTTTCTGGACAAGAAGCCGCTGGCCTTCCAGTGGCCGGCGAACAAGGAACCCAACCAATGACCGACACCATCACCGGCGTGCAGGCCTTCCACCAAGGCGAACTGGACGCCGGCCGCTTCCTGCTTCAGCGCTGCGGCGACTGCGGCCGCCATGTGTATTACCCGCGCGAGAGCTGCCCGCACTGCGGCGGCGCGTCACTCGAATGGAAGACGCCCGGCGGGCTCGGCACCGTGCATGCGGTGACGACCGTGCGGCGCAAGCCGGCCGACGGCGGCGACCTCAACGTCAGCCTGGTCGAGCTGGACGAAGGCGTGCGGCTCATGAGCCGCATCGAGAACCTGGCGCCGGGTACGGTACGCATCGGCCAGCGCGTCAAGGCGCGGGTGCAGGTGAAGGACGGCCGCGGGCTGGTGCTGTTCGACGCCGTTGAAGGAGCAACTGCATGAGCGCCGGACTCAAGGCAATGCGCGGCAGCGCAGCCATTGCGGGAGCCGCCACCTTCGGCTGCGGCGAGACGCCGGGCTTCACCGACATGGAGCTGCTGGCGCGCGCCGCGCGCGCGGCCGTGGCGGATGCGGGCCTGGAGATGCGCGACATCGACGGCCTCTGCACCGCGAGCGCCTCGGCCGCGATGTGGGCCTTGCCGGTGGTCGAATACCTGGGCCTCAATCCGCGCTACATCGACGGCACGATGCTGGGCGGCAGCAGCTTCATCGCGCATCTGCTGCCTGCCATGCAGGCCATCCGTTCGGGCCAGTGCAGTGCGGTGCTCATCTGCTACGGCAGCGCACAGCGCAGCGCCGCCTTCGGTCGGCGCGAGATCGTGGCGGCGCGCCGCTTTCTCGACCCGCAGCCTTATGAGCATCCCTACGAGCCGATGCTGCCGGTGTCGGCCTACGCGCTCGCGGCCTCGCGCCACATGCACGAGTTCGGCACCACGCGCGAGCAGCTCGCCGACGTGGCGGTGGCGGCGCGTGCCTGGGCCGGGCTCAACCCGGAAGCCTTCATGCGCGAGCCGCTCACACGCGAGGAGGTGCTGGGTGCGCGCATGGTGTCGGACCCGCTGAGCGTGCGCGACTGCTGCCTGGTCACCGACGGTGCGGGCGCCTGCATTCTGGTGAGTGCCGAGCGCGCCAGGGACCTGCCGAAGAAGCCGGTCTATGTGCTAGGCAACGCCACGGCGGTGTGGAACCGGCAGATCTCGTCGATGGCAGACCTCACCACGACGGCGGCCAGCCAGTCGGGCCGTGAAGCCTTCGCGATGGCCGGGCTCGCGCCCAAGGACATGGACGTGGTGCAGCTATACGACGCCTTCACCATCAACACGCTGCTGTTCCTCGAAGACCTGGGCTTCTGCCCCAAGGGCGAAGGCGGCCGCTTCGTGGCCGACGGTGCGATTGCGCCGGGCGGCCGGCTCGCCGTCAACACCAACGGCGGCGGGCTGTCGTGCGTGCACCCGGGCATGTACGGCATCTTCGCGCTGATCGAGGCGGTGCGGCAACTGCGCGGTGAATGCGGCGAGCGCCAGGTGAAGAACGCGCGCACCGCCGTCGCACATGGCAACGGGGGCATGTTGTCCAGCCAGGCCACTGCCGTGCTGGGCACGCAGGAGGCGCTTTGAATTGCATCTACTCCCTCCCCCTCTGGGGGAGGGCGGGGGTGGGGGCACGCGGCGCTCGGACTGCCCCCACCCCAACCTTCCCCCGGAAGGGGAGGGAGAAAAACAAGGAGACCAAACAGTGATCCGCGACCCGCAAACCCTCGAAGCCCTGCTCGACGCCGTCAACCGCTTCGTTCGCGAGCGGCTCGTGCCGGCCGAAGCCATCGTGGCCGAGACCGACGAGATCCCCGAAGACATCGTGCGCGAGATGAAGGAGCTGGGCCTCTTCGGCCTGACCGTGCCCGAAGAATACGGCGGCCTGGGCGTGACAATGGAAGAAGAGGTGATGGTGATGCTGGCCATGGGCCAGACCTCGCCCTGCTTTCGCTCGCTGTTCGGCACCACCGTGGGCATCGGCTCGCAGGGCATTCTTTTCGACGGCACCGAGGCGCAGAGGAAGAAATACCTGCCGCGCCTGGCCACGGGCGAGCTCATCGCATCGTTCGCGCTGACCGAGCCCGACACCGGGTCCGACGCGGCGTCGCTGCGCACCACCGCGATCCGCGAGGGTGACCACTACATCGTGAACGGTACCAAGCGCTTCATCACCAACGCGCCGCACGCGGGCATCTTCACGCTGATGGCACGCACCAATCCGCAAGACAAGGGCGCGGGCGGTGTCTCGGCATTCATCGTCGAAGCGGACACACCGGGCATCACGATCGGCCGCAAGGACCGCAAGATGGGCCAGCGCGGCGCCCACACCGCCGACGTGATCTTCGAGAACTGCAAGGTGCCCGCGAGCCAGCTGATCGGCGGGCGCGAGGGCCAGGGCTTCAAGACCGCGATGAAGGTGCTCGAGAAGGGCCGCATCCACATTGCCGCCATTTGCGTGGGCGTGGCCGAACGCATGCAGCGCGATGCACTGCACTATGCGATGGAGCGCAACCAGTTCGGCCAGCCCATTGCCGAGTTCCAGCTGGTGCAGGCGATGCTGGCCGACAGCCAGGCCGAGATCTATGCCGCGCGCTGCATGGTCATCGATGCGGCGCGCCAGCGCGACGCGGGCCGCAACGTGGCCACCGAGGCTTCGTGCTGCAAGCTCTTCGCCTCCGAGATGTGCGGCCGGGTAGCGGATCGCGCGGTGCAGATCTTTGGCGGCGCCGGTTACGTCTCCGACTACGGCATCGAGCGGTTCTATCGCGACGTGCGGCTGTTTCGGCTGTACGAAGGCACCACCCAGATCCAGCAGATCGTCATCGCGCGCAATCTCGTGCGCGAAGCGATGCGCTGAGTTTTTCCCGATCCACCCGAGGAGACAAACACCATGAAGACATCGAAGATGATGCGAAGACTCTGCCTGGCAGCCGGCCTGGCCGCGCTGCTGGCCGCGCCAGCCCTGGCGCAGACCGCCTATCCGGCCCAGCCGCTCAAGCTGATCGTGCCCTACCCCGCCGGCGGCGCCACCGACACGCTTGCGCGCACCATCGGACAGAAGCTGCAGGAAGCCTGGGGACAGCCCGCCATGGTGGAGAACCGGCCGGGTGCGGGCGGCACCATCGGCAACAGCTTCGTCGCGAAGGCGCCGCCCGACGGCCACACCGTGCTCATTGGCATCACCGCGCTGATCCAGCAGCCGATGCTGATGGAAAAGCTGCCCTACGATCCGCTGAAGGACCTCGCGCCGGTCACGATGATCGCGCGCAGCCCCAGCATGCTGGCCGTGCCGCTCGACTCTCCTGCGAAGGACCTGAAGAGCTTCATCGCGATGGTGAAGGCCAGCCCGGGCAAGTACAACTTCGGCAGCTACGGCGCGGGAACCTCCTCGCACATCCAGGGCGCCCTTCTCAATATGCAGGCCGGCATCGACCTGGTGCACGTGCCGTTCCAGGGTGCCGCACCGCTTGTGACCAACCTCGTGGGCGGCCAGCTGGCCTCGGCTTTCATCGACAGCGCGACCGCGCGGCCGCACCTCAAGTCGATGCGCCCGTTGGCCGTGACCGGCACGCAGCGCATGCCGGCCCTGCCCGACGTGCCCACCTTTGCCGAGCTGGGCTATCACTCGTTCGATCCGTACGGCTGGTTCGGCGTGTTCCTGCCCGCCGCTACGCCGGCGCCCGTGGTGCAGAAGCTCTCGGACGAGATCAACCGCATCGTGCACCTGCCCGAGGTCAGCGCAAAGATCGAGGCGCTGGGGCTGCAGGTAGCCGGCGGCAAGCCCGAAGAGTTCCAGAAGGTGGTGCGCTCGGATGCCGCCGTCTACGCCAAGATCATCAAGGACGCCAACATCCGCGTGGCGCAGTGAGCGCGGCGCCGGCGCCCTGAGGCGCCAAGGTTTTTGCATGAATGGGCCACGCACCTCGCCGCGTGGCTCTGGCGTGGGGTCCGCGGCCCCCTCTCTAGTTCGCAAACTCGCGAACGTGCACCGGCGCAGTGATCAGCGAGCGCGCAGCCGGTGCGTGAGCTTCGACTCGGTGCGTTCGCACCGGCCTTTTTCTTCGGCTGTTCCAAGGGCTAGAACAGCGTCTTCCCTCTAAAAAACCGTGCGGCATCGCCATGCCGCACCCGCTGGCACGCGTTCTGCTAGGTATGACTCGTCATAACAGGTCATTCCCTCTCATGAACGCACTCCGCAAGCCAGCACAGCCAGCGAGCGCCGAAGCCCGCGTGGTACCGATGTCGTCGGTGCCAATGCACACGCAGATTCGCGAGATCATCCGGCGGCGCGTGCTCGACGGAACCTATCCGCCGCACTCCCAGATGCCTTCGGAGAGCCAGATGATGCAGGCCTTCTCGGTCAGCCGCATCACCATCCGACAGGCCATGGGAGACCTTCAAAAGGAGGGCCTGGTCTTCAAGGTGGCCGGCAAGGGCAGCTTCGTCGCCAAGCCCAAGGCGTTTCAGAACCTCTCGCGATTGCAGGGCTTCGGCGAGGCGATGGGACCCTCGGGCTACGAAACTTTCTCGCAGGTGCTCAGCACGCGCCAGGTGGCCGCGAGCGAGATCGTGGCGCGCCGCCTGCACATTGCCATCGGCGAACCGGTGTACGAAATCCAGCGGCTGCGCTACTTGAACCGCGAGCCGATCTCGGTCGACCAGAGCTACTTTCCGCTCGCGCTCGGCAAGCGGCTGGTGCAGGAAGACCTCGCCACGCGCGACATCTTCGTGATTCTGGAGAACGACCTCGGGCAGCACCTCACGCATGCCGACGTGCAGATCGAGGCGATCTCGGCCGACGCGTTCCTGGCGCGCCAGCTGCGCATCGAGGAAGCGTCGCCGCTGCTACGCATCGAGCGGCTCACCTATGCCGACGAGCACCCCATCGATTTCGAGTTTCTCTATTACCGCGGGGACGCGTTCCAGTACCGCCTGCGCATCGACCGAATCTAGCCAGGAGCTGAAGCATGAAAACTATCGACATGGAATTCGACCTCGTCGTCATCGGCGGCGGTACCGGCGGGCCGATGGCCGCGGTGAAGGCCAAGGAGCGCAACCCCAAGCTGCGCGTGCTGCTGATCGACAAGGCCAACGTGAAGCGCAGCGGCGCGATCTCGATGGGCATGGACGGCCTGAACAATGCCGTCATCCCGGGCCACGCCACGCCCGAGCAGTACGTGAAGGAGATCACGGTGGCCAACGACGGCATCGTCGACCAGGAGGCCGTGATGGCCTACGCCGCGGGCAGCTTCGACATGATCCAGGAGCTGGACCGCTGGGGCGTCAAGTTCGAGAAGGACGAGACCGGCGACTACTCGGTGCGCAAGGTCCATCACCTGGGCGCCTACGTGCTGCCGATGCCCGAGGGGCACCACATGAAGCGCATTCTCTACCGGCAGCTCAAGCGTGCTCGGGTCGAGATCACCAACCGCGTGGTCGTCACGCGCGTGCTGACCGGAGCCGACGGCGAGGTGGCGGCAGTGATGGGCTTCGACTGCCGCACCGCCGAGCTCTACATGATCCGCACCAAGGCCGCGGTGATCTGCACCGGCGCGGCGGGGCGCCTGGGCCTGCCGGCCTCGGGCTACCTCATGGGCACCTATGAGAACCCGACCAACTGCGGCGACGGCCATGCGATGGCCTACCACGCGGGCGCCGACCTGGCCAACCTGGAGTGCTTCCAGATCAATCCGCTGATCAAGGACTACAACGGGCCGGCCTGCGCCTATGTCACGGGTCCTTTGGGAGGCTACACGGCCAACTCGAAGGGCGAGCGCTTCATCGAATGCGACTACTGGAGCGGCGCGATGATGCAGGAGTTCTACAACGAACTGCTGAGCGGCAATGGCCCGGTCTTCCTGAAGCTCGACCACCTCGCGGAAGAAACGATCCAGGAGATCGAAACCATCCTGCATAGCAACGAGCGCCCGAGCCGCGGGCGCTTTCACGAGAAGCGCGGCAACGATTACCGCAAGCAGATGGTCGAGATGCACATCTCGGAAATCGGCTTCTGCAGCGGCCATAGCGCCTCGGGCATCCACATCAACGCGCGCGGCGAAACATCCGTCAAGGGCCTGTACGCCGCGGGAGACTGCGCCAGCGTGCCGCACAACTACATGCTCGGCGCCTTCGTCTACGGCAAGCTCTGCGGGGAGAACGCCGCGGCCTACTGCGCCGAAGTGGGCCAGGCCACGCCGGACGCCGAAGCCGCGGCGGCCGAGCGCGAACGCATCCTCGCGCCGCTCTCGCGCAGCGGCGGCCTCACGCCCTACCAGATCGAATACAAGACGCGCCGCCTGGTCAACGACTACCTGCAGCCGCCCAAGATCACGAGCAAGTACGAGATCGGCCTGCGCCGCTTCGCGGAGATCCGCGAGGACACCGAGTCGATGTCGGCCGGCAATGCGCACGAGCTCATGCGCGCGATGGAAGCGCACTCCATTCTGGATTGCGCCGAAATGGCCGCGCACGCCTCGATGTTCCGCACCGAGAGCCGCTGGGGCCTGTACCACAACTACGTCGACCACCCCGAGCGCGACGACGAGAACTGGTTCTGCCACTCGCTGCTGAGCCGCGACGCGCAAGGCCGCATGGCCATGCGCAAGAAGGCGATCGAGCCCTACATCGTGCCGGTCGACGACGAAGAACGAACCGCCTACCAACGCCTGCGGGTCGCGAGCAGCGCCGAGGCCGCCTGAACCAAGGAGTTCCGAATGACCATTGCCGCCACCATCACCCAGGTCCCCGTGCGCGTGGACGAGTCCAAGTGCATCGCCGAGAAGGGCTGCACCGTCTGCGTCGACGTGTGCCCTCTGGACGTGCTCGCGATCGACATGCTGACCAAGAAGGCCTACATGAAGTTCGACGAGTGCTGGTATTGCCTGCCCTGCGAGCAGGACTGCCCGACCGGCGCCGTCACCGTCGACATCCCCTACCTGCTGCGCTGAGAGGGACCACCATGGACACCGGACTCCAGACATTCGCCGAGCGGCTGGCCGATGCCGACGCCACCGTGCGCCGCCTTGCGGTGATCGACCTGCCCTACAGCGACGAGGACGACATCGTGCCGCTGCTGCTGCCGCGCCTTGCCGACAGCGATGCGCAGGTGCGCACCGAAGCCATTCGCGCCCTCGAAGGCTTCGAGGAACCCGAGGTGGTGCAGGCGCTCGCGCCGATGCTGCTCGATTCCGAGCCCGACGTGCGCAAGGCCGCCGGGGAAGTTCTGGCCGAGTTAAAGGAAGCCACATCGGCCGCGCCGCTTCTGCCGCTGCTGCTCGAGGGTGCCGCCGAAGTGCGCGCCCTCGCCTTCCATGCCATTCGCGCGCTGCGCTCGCCCAAGGCCTTCGAGCCCGCGATGCTGTCGCTGCGTGATCCCGATGCGGCGGTGCGGCGCGAAGCCGTCGGCGTGCTCGGCTACCTGAAGGACCCGGCGGCCATCGGCGACCTGGCCGAAGTGGCGGCCAACGACCCCGACTCCGAGGTGCGGCGCATCGCGATCGGTGCGCTCGGCTACGCGACCTCCGTCAGCGTGCTGCCGGCGCTCACGCGCGCGCTCGGCGACAGCGGCTGGATGGTGCGCGAGGAAGCGGCGCAGACCGTCGGCAAGCTTCGGCTGTCGGTCGCCATTCCCGACCTCGTGCATGCGATGCAGGACGACTACTGGCAGGTGCGCGTGAAGGCCGCGCGCAGCCTGGGCCTGCTCAAGGCCGAGGCCGGCCTGCCGTCGCTTGTTGCCTCGCTCACGCACACCATCAGCAACCTGCGCAAGGAAGCGGTGATTGCGCTCGGCGAGATCGGCGACACGCGCGCCATTGCACCGCTCGAAACCGCGCTGTCCGACCCGGACCCCGACGTGCGCAAGCTGGCGCGCCTGGCGCTGACCGGCATCGGCCTCGCGCAGAAGGCGAAGCGCGAAGGGGCCGCGCCATGACCTTCGTCGTCACCGAAGCCTGCATTCGCTGCAAGTACACCGACTGCGTGAGCGTGTGCCCGGTCGACTGCTTTCATGAGGGGCCGAACTTCCTCGTGATCGATCCCGACGTGTGCATCGACTGCGCCGTATGCGCGCCGGAATGCCCGGTCGGCGCGATCGTGCCCGACACCGAGGTGCCCGCGGGGCAGGAGCACTTCGTCGAACTGAACGCCCGCTATGCCACGCAGTGGCCCGTGATCAGCCAGGCGCAAGCGCCGTTGCCCGACGCCGAGGAATGGGCTTCGGTGAACGGGAAGCTCGAGCACCTCGATCTGGCGGAACCCGCCTGAGCCGCCACCCCACGCCCTTTTTCCAAATCCCACGGAGAACCAGTCCATGAAGCACATCATCTTGCGAATCGGCGCGGTCCTGGCGCTCGCGTTGGCCTCTGTTCCGCCAGCCCTGGCGCGGCAGGAAGTGGTCATCGGCATCGGCACGCAGAACACGACCACGAACACCGTCACCGGCGGCGTGGTGCTCAAGGAAATGAAGCTCATCGAGAAGTACCTGCCCACCACCGGCAAGTACAAGGACATCGACTTCAAGCTGGACTGGCAGAACTTCACCTCGGGCCCGCCGATCACCAACGGCATGATGGCCAAGAAGCTGCAGATCGGCATGATGGGCGACTACCCGCTGCTGGTGAACGGCGCCACAGGCCAGGCGCAGCCGGGCAACGAGACGCAACTGGTGGCCATCATCGCGTACAACGCCTTCGGCTCGGGCAACGGCGTGGTGGTGCACAAGGACTCGCCCTATTACGAGCTGGCCGATCTCAAGGGCAAGCTGATCTCGGTGCCCTTCGGCTCGGCCGCGCACGGCATGGTGCTGCAGGCCATGCAATCGCGCGGCTGGAAAGACGACTACTGGAACCTGGTGAGCCAGAGTCCCGAGGTGGGCACCACCAACTTGCAGGAAAAGAAGATCGAGGCGCACGCCGACTTCGTTCCCTTTGCCGACCTGCTGCCCTACCGCGGCTTTGCGCGCAAGATCTTCGACGGCGCCGAGACCAAGGTGCCGACCTTCCACGGCGTGGTCGTGCGCAAGGACTTCGCGGCCGAATACCCCGAAGTGGTGGTGGCCTACATCAAGGCACTGGTCGAGGCCAATACCTGGGTGCGCACCAACCCGGCGGCGGCCAGCGCCAAGATCGAGGAGTGGACGAAGATCGAGAAGGAAGTGGCCTACCTGTACCTCGGCCCGGGCGGCATCCACACCCTCGACCCCACCATCAAGCCACGCTGGCTCGACACCATCAAGACCGGGCATGAAGTGCTCACGCGATTGAACCGCGTGAAGCCGCTCGACATCAATGCCTGGGTCAACGAGAGCTACGTGCGCCAGGCCTACAAGGAACTCAAGCTCGACTACGACGCGCAGAAGCAGACGCTCGCCAACTACGACGTGAGCGGCAATGATGCGCTGTGCAAGACGCCGATCACTCGGCCCAAGGAGGCCGGCGAGGTCTGGCTCGAAGGCGCGCCCATTGCGGCCTATTCGTCGCCCGCCTGCACGCTGGCCGCGATCCACAAGGCACAGGGCGAGAACAAGAGGGTCAAGGTCGCCTACCTCAACGACAAGACGCTGGGCATCAAGCTGTTTGCCGACAAGGCCTTCTACGCGGTGAACGCGAGCGATCCGCGCAAGCCGCAGATCGTGCCCTTCCTGCTGAAGAAGGACGCGCAGGCAGAGGCCGCGGCCATCGGCGGCAAGCTGGCCACCTACCCCGAGGCACTGGCCGCGGCCGGCCTCTGACACCCAGGAGCCGCGATGTCCACCGCCACGCAACGCCTGTTCCACGAAGTGCCCGAGCATGGCGAGCCCGACGAGGCCGCAGCGCCAACGCGCGGGCTGGCCCGCCCCGAGGAAGTGCTGCGCGCGCCGCTGCTGCCCACACCTGCGCCTCCACCGTTGGCCGTGGGCACGGCCGAACGCGCTTGGCAGGCGCTGCGCCAGCAGGCGCCGGCCTACCTGATGGGAACCTGTTCTCTTTTGGGCATCGTGCTCTTCTGGCACCTGGCCACCACCTACCGGCTGGACTTCTACATCCGCTTCGCCAACATCCCGACGCCGCTGGAGGTGCTGTCGAAGGTGATCGAGGTCAACGGCTCGCCCAAGTTCATCAAGAACGTCGGCATGAGCCTGCGGCGCATCTTCATCGGCTTTGCGATTGCAACAGTGCTGGGCGTGGCGCTGGGCATGCTCATCGGCCGCTACCGCCTGACGCGCGGCTTCCTGTTTCCGGCGATGGAGGTGTTCCGACCGATCCCGGCCATTGCCTGGGTGCCGATCTCGATCATGCTGTGGCCCGACAACGAGGTGAGCATCGTCTTCATCACCTTCATTGGCGCGTTCTTCCCGATCCTGCTGAACACCGTCAGCGGCGTGCAGGCGGTGGACGGCGTGCTGCTGCGCGCGAGCCAGTGCCTGGGCGCGCGGGAGCGGCAGATCATGTGGTACGTGGTGCTGCCGGGCGCGGCGCCGCAAATTTTCACCGGACTGGCTGTGGGCATGGGCGTGGCCTGGGTGTCGCTGATCGCGGCCGAGATGATCTCGGGGCAGTTCGGCATCGGCTATTTCACGTGGGAGGCCTACTCGCTGATCTCTTACCCTGAGATCGTGCTCGGCATGATCACCATCGGCGTGCTGGGCCTCATGTGCAGCGGCCTGATCCGTTTCATCGGCAAGGCGATGATGCCTTGGCTGACCTATGGCGCACGCGCCGGGAGCAACCCATGAGCGCCACACCGGGCACCCCGCGCAAGGGGCATGTGCAGATCCGCGACGTGTCGGTGCGCTTTGGCACCAAGGGCCAGACGACCGAGGCCGCGAGCCGGGTGTCGCTCGAGGTGAAGCCCGGCGAATTCGTCAGCATCATCGGCCCGTCGGGCTGCGGCAAGTCGACGCTGCTGAACATCGTGGCGGGCTTTCTCAAACCGAGCGAGGGCGAGGCGCTGCTCGATGGCAAGCCCATCGGCGGGCCCGGCGCGGACCGCGGCGTGGTGTTCCAGCAGTACTCGCTCTTCCCATGGATGACGGTGCGGCGCAACGTCGAGTTCGGCCTGAAGATGCAGGGCCTCGGGCGCAACCAGCGCGAGTCGGCCGCGCGCACGCTGCTTGGCATGACCGGTCTGCTCTCGTTCGAGAACCACTACCCAGACCAACTCTCCGGCGGCATGAAGCAGCGCGTTGGCATCGTGCGCGCGCTGGCCACGAGCCCGCAGGTGATGCTGATGGACGAGCCCTTCGGCGCGCTTGACTCGCAGACCCGTGCGGTGATGCAGGAGATTCTTACCAACATGTGGCAGCAGCTGCAGCTGTCGGTGCTGTTCATCACGCACGACATCGAGGAAGCCATCTTTCTTTCGGAAAAGGTCTACGTGATGACCGCGCGGCCGGGACGCATCAAGGCCGAGGTGCCGATTCCGCTGCCGCGCCCGCGCACGCCCGAGATGACGGCCTCGCCCACCTTCCAGGCGCTGGTGCGCCAGCTCAAGGCGCTGATCCGCGAGGAGAGCCTGGCCGCGATGGGCGGCGAGCTCCACAGCGGCGGGCTGCAGGGCATGGACCACCAATTTGCCCGCGACGGCATGAAGGCGCTGACATGAACGCCACGACGCTTCCACCTGCGTTGCAAGAGCTGCATGAGTTCCCCGTCGACATCGTCGACCACCAGGCGAGCGGGGTGCTCGAGCTGTGCTGGCAAGACGGCAGCACCAGCCGGCTCGCACACGGGCTGCTGCGCGCGCGCTGCCGCTGCGCCGCGTGCGAGCAGGCCCTTCGCGAGCGCGGCAGCCATCCCGAGCCCCAGGCATCGGTCCGGCTCGTGGCGATCAACCTGGTGTCCGACAAGGGGCTGAACCTGGTGTTCTCCGACGGGCACGGCCGCGGCATCTTTCCATGGGCCTACCTGCGCGGGCTTGGCCTGTCCATCACCTCCTGACCCATCCACGCACGATCCTCACCATGTCTCAACTCGCCACCGAACGCGTGCTGCATGTGCACCACTGGAACGACACGCTGTTTTCATTCCGCACCACACGCGATCCGGCCCTGCGCTTTCGCAACGGCCACTTCGTGATGCTCGGCCTGCCGGTCGAAGGCAAGCCGCTGATGCGGGCCTACAGCGTTGCGAGCGCCAACCATGACGAGCACCTCGAGTTCTTCAGCATCAAGGTGTCGAACGGCCCGTTGACTTCGCGCCTGCAGCACCTGCAGCCGGGCGATGAGGTGATCGTCGGGCGCAAACCGGTCGGCAGCCTCGTGCTCGACGACCTGCGGCCCGGCCGGCACCTGTACCTGCTGTCCACCGGCACCGGGCTCGCCCCCTTCATCAGCATCATCCAGGACCCCGAGACCTACGAGCGCTTCGAGAAGGTGGTGCTGATCCACGGCGTGCGGCAGGTCAGCGAACTGGCCTATGCGCGGTTCATCGAGCACGACCTGCCCAACAACGAATACATCGGCGAGCTGGTGCGCGAGCGGCTGGTCTACTACCCCACCGTCACGCGCGAGCCGTTCCGCAACCAGGGCCGCCTCACCGAGGTCATCGAATCGGGCCGGCTGTTCGACGACACCGGTCTGCCGCCGCTCGATCCCGCGGTGGACCGCGCCATGATCTGCGGCAGCGCCGCCATGCTGGCCGACAGCTGCAAGTTGCTCGATACGCGCGGCTTCCAGATCAGCCCGCGCCAGGGCGAACTGGGCGACTACGTGATCGAGCGCGCCTTCGTCGAGAAGTAGCGCGAAGCATTGCGCGAGACGACGGCGGGCGTCGCGTCCGAGGTTCTATGACTCGATAGCAAGATCTGCTTCAAGCGGCTCGCGACCGCCTGATTTCAGCCAGGACCAGAAGCGCCGCGCCCGCAGTGATGGCGCAATCGGCCACGTTGAAGATGGCGAAGTCGTAGACGTCGCGCCAATACAAATGGATGAAGTCGACCACGTGCCCTTCCCACGAGCGGTCGATCGCATTTCCCAGCGCGCCGCCGAGCACAAGTGCCAAGGCCGCTCTGAACAGCAGCGTTCCGCTGGGCTGCACCAGCAGTTTGAGGATGAACGCAGCCGCCGCGATGGCAAGCGCCGTAAACAGCCATCGCTGCCAGCCCGAGGCGTCGGCCAAGAAGGAGAAGGCAACACCCCGGTTGTGCGCCAGGACGAAGTCGGCAAAAGGCGTAATGGGAAGGACTTCGCCCCCGCCGAGGAATCGCGTGGCGAGCGACTTCGACGCCTGGTCCAGCAGCACAACGGCGAAGGCAATGCCAAGATAGGGCGCCAGCCGAGCTGCCACGGCGGACATGCTTTCGTTGCGCCTGTCGGCAGACACGATGATCGTCATTGCGGGGGCTCCTGATGTCGGCGGCATTTTCCCGTATGAGCGCGAGCCGACGAGCGAGTTCCTCCAACCAGGCGGCAAAAAATTCAAGAGGCGTCTGTGAAGCAACCTTGCGGTACGGCACATTCATCAGCTGACCGGGGGCACCTCGCGTTGGTGTCACCGAGCTGAGCCCTTCATTCCCGCTCAGACTGGCCTTCCCGCGGTATTCCCGTGACAGTGACAGGCGAAGGTGCACGTGTGGCTCGCTTGAAGATCGACGGCGAGATCCCTGTGTGCTCTTTGAAGAAGCGCGAGAAGTTGCCGGGCGCTGAAAACCCCAGATCGAGCGCCACGTCTGTGAGCTCGCCGCCCTCACTGACGCGCCGCATTGCTTCCTCGACTCTCACCCCGCTCCAAAACACCTGCGGCGTCGTGTGCAGCTGGTCGCGGAACAGCGCGAAGAAGTGCGCGCGCGACAGGCCAACCTTGGCCGCGATCTCGTCGATGGTCGTTTTTTCCGACACATGAGCACGCATATGGGCGATGGCGGCGCGCAGGCGATGGTCCAGCATAACGCCAATGCCACCCGCAATAGCGGTGGCATCGCCGCCCGTCGTGGAGGCTGCGATGGCGGCCTCCAGCAAGCGCTCCACCTCGTTGTCGATCTGCTCGCGTCCGCTGCCGGCGGAGATCATCAGGTCCAGTACGCGCCAGCACGAACGGCGCAATGCGTCACCAATAGGCACGCGCGGCGAGGGAAACCGGAAGCTGCGGTCCTTCGCCTGGCTGAGTTCGTCCAGCCAATCCTTCTTGATCATGAAGACGATGAACAGGCTCGATCCACTGTCGTCCAAGCGCACCATGTCGTGCGCCTCGAACGCGTTCACGCCCAGCGCCACGCTTTCGCTGTAGGGGACGATTTCCGTACCGACGTGCGCGCACGCGCGTGCTCCGCCCAGCCAAAGGGCGAGCTGCGTTTCCGAGTGCGCGTGCGACACCAGATTGGCGCTCGCCTCCAGGACGATCGCCGTGCCGAACGCGCCTTCGTGGAGTGCATAGGCTTCCTGCATCTGCGTGCTTCATCAAGGTCGTTTGCGGCGATTGTTCCTCCCCGCACCCCTGACCGGCGCAGCGCCTCGGGTAAGTCCTTAGAAGCACACCAGACGATTTGATACGCCGCCGGATCGGCCGATAAGCGCCCTCGGCTCGCAATTTCTAAAGTTGGCGCATCGCTAAAACACAGGAGTAAACCTTCATGCGAATCGCCACTTTCACGAGCGAAGGCCACCGCAAGGTCGGCCTCGTCTCTGCAGACGGGAAGACCGTCACCCCACTGGAGCTCACGCAGGGCCAAGCCGACAGCGGCGTGCTGACGCTGATCGAATCCCTGGCCGAGGGCGGCTCGCTTCCGGAGGCTGCCGGTCCCCCCGTCAACCTGATCGACGTGGTGCTCGATGCGCCATTGCCCAAGCCGCGTCGCAACCTCTGGTGCGTGGGCCGCAACTACCACGCGCACGCCAAGGAACTGGCTGCCTCCGTGTTCAAGGACAACGCGGCCAAGACCGACGACTGGCCCATTGTCTTCACCAAGGTGCCCGAGTGCGTCGTGGGCCCGCATGACGACGTACTCGTGCCGTCCGAAGTGTCCACGCAGATCGACTACGAGGCCGAACTGGCCGTCGTCATCGGCAAGGGCGGCAAGAACATCACACGCGCCGCTGCGATGTCGCATGTGTTCGGCTACACGGTCGTCAACGATGTGACCGCGCGCGATGTACAGATGCGCCATGGGCAATGGGACCTGGGCAAGTCTTTCGACACTTTCTGCCCCATGGGCCCGTGGATCGTTACGGCCGACGAGTTCGACGGCACCAAGACGCGCGTGCGCTGCTGGGTCAATGGCGAGCTGCGCCAGGACGGCCCGACCGAGAACATGATCTTCGACATCCCCACGCTGATCGAGACTATCTCGCGCGGCATCACGCTCTATCCGGGAGACGTCATCGCCACGGGCACGCCTGCCGGCGTAGGCATGGGCATGAGCCCGCCGCGCTACCTGTGCGCCGGCGACGTGGTGCGCGTGGAGATCGACCGGCTCGGCGCCATCGAGAACAAGTTCGTCTGAAGGGCTTCGCATGACGACTCAAGTTCTGAATAATTTGACCGTCGAAATCGACGGCGACGGCGAGGCACTGCTGTGCATCCACGGGCTGGGCGGCTCGTCGAACAACTGGACGCCCGTGCTGCCGGCGCTCGGCAGTTTTCGCCGCATCAGGCCCGATCTGCCAGGCAGCGCAAGATCACCTCTGCCGGATGACGGCAAGGCCTTGTCGATCGAGCGCTACGTGGACGCGATGGCGCGGCTGCTCTCGGCGCTCGACGTCGGGTCGGTGCATGTGATGGCGCACTCGATGGGCACGATCGTCGCTCAGCACTTGGCACTGCGTAGCCCTGGTACGGTGAAATCGCTGGCGCTCTTCGGCCCGCTGGCTGCGCCTCCGGATGCCGCGCGCTCCAACATCGCGGACCGGGCCAACGCGGCACGTGGCGGTGTGGCGGCCATGCAGGAGATCGCCGATGCGATCGTGAAGGCCGCGACGAGTACGCGGACGAGGGAACAGCAACCAGCAGTGCTCGCGCTGGTGCGCGAGAGCGTCATGCGCCAGTCGCCCGAAGGCTACGCGCAGAGCTGTGCGGCGCTCGCCGATGCAGAGGCGGCCGCGCTCGAACGCGTTGACGTTCCGACGCTGTTGGTCACCGGCGACCAAGACGCCGTAGCCCCAGTGGCCAACGTTCGCGCCATGCAGGAACGCATCGTCGGCAGCCGCCTCGTCGTGCTCGACGGATGCGGCCACTGGACGACTTTCGAGCAGCCGCAGCGTTGCATAAAAGAACTCGAAACCTTCTACGCGGCGCTCCGCTGAGACGGCGCCAGTTCCCCCTTTCGACAACCCATGGCCGGCGGCACAAGCCGGAGGAGACAACGATGACCCGTATTGCATTTACCAATGTCCGCATCTTCGATGGCTCGGGCGAAGACCCGTACACCGGCGATCTTCTCGTCGAAGGAAAGCGCATCGTAGAAGTCGCTCGCTTTCCCAAGCGCGTGAGCACCGACGACGCGCGCGTGATCGACGGCAAGGGCCGCTTTCTCATGCCGGGCATGACCGAGGCCCACACGCACTTCTCTTGGAACGACCAACCCTCCCTCGCGGCCATCCAGCTCATGCCGCCTGAAGAGCACATGCTCTGGTGCGTGCGCGTGGCCAAGCGGTACCTCGACATGGGATGGACCTCGGCGATCGGCGCGGCAGCGGCCAAGCCACGGCTGGACGTGGTCTTGCGCAACGCCATCGACGCGGGAGAATTCCCCGGCCCACGCTACCTGGCGGGTAGCCAGGAGATCACCACCATCGGCGCGCTGGGCGACAACACGCTACCGCACATGAAGTTCGAGGAACTGAGCTTCGGCAGCGTATGCAGCGGCCCTGAAGAAATCCGCAAGTCGGCCCGCACCTTCATCAAGTACGGGGTCGACCACCTGAAGATCAACCTTTCGGGCGAGTACATCGCCGGCCTGCCGGCCGAGATGTCGCCGTTTGCGGAAGACGAAGTCGCCATGCTGGCGCAAGAAGCCAAGCGCTACGGCAAGCGCATGGCCGCACATGCGCGCTCGAGTGAGTCGGTCAAGCAGTGCGTACGCCACGGCATCGAGATGGTCTACCACGCGAGCTTTGCCGATTCGGAAGCGCTGGACATGCTGGAGGCGGCCAAGGCCCAGCACTTTGTCGCGCCCGGCATCGGCTGGCTGATCCGCACGACATACAACGCGGCCGAATACGGCATCACCGAGGCCGTGGCGACGCAGATGGGCTACAAGCGCGAACTGGAGGTTGCGTCGGCCTCATTGCGCGAGATGCACAAGCGCGGCATTCGCATCCTGCCGGGCGGTGACTACGGCTTTGCGTGGATGCCGCACGGCACCAATGCCAATGACCTTCAATACTTTGTCGACTACATCGGCATGACGCCAAAGGAGGCGCTGATGGCGGCGACGCGCCTGGGCGGGCAGATTATGTTGCGACCCGATGAACTGGGGCAGTTGAAGGCGGGCTTTCTAGCGGACATCGTGCTCGTCGACGGCGACCCACTTAAGGATCTTTCGCTGTTGACGGATCCGGCCAAGGTTCAACTGGTGATGAAAGATGGCGTGATCCACAAGGACTGCGCCACGCCTGTGCCCTCGCACGCGGCGCTACATCTGGAAGGCGCTGACACACCGCTGCAGGAACAAGGCGTCAAGGAAGCCTTGGCAGAGATGCACTGACCGCGGCTGGTCCGGCTGCTCGTTTATGGTCGCGGCGGGCGGCCGCTTTTGCGGCGATGCGGTCGCTGTGAGCAACTGGCTGGTGTCATGAAGTTCGAGTATCGATCAAGTGTTCGTCAGAAGGCGCTCTTGACGACACCGCCGTCGACGCGAAGGGCCGCACCCGTGGTCGCCGAGGCGAGCGGACTTGCCACGTAGGCCACGAGCGAGGCAACCTCCTGCGGCGAAGCGAAGCGCTTGATCAGCGAGGTCGGGCGAACGTGGTCGAAGAACTCCGCCTCGACCTGCTCGAAGCTCTTGTCGCTCGAGCGCGCCATGCCTTCCACGAAGTCGCCGACGCCGCGCGATTTCGTCGGGCCAGGAAGTACGCTGTTCACTGTGATGTTGGTACCGGCGACCGATTCCGCCAGCCCGCGTGACACGGCGAGTTGCGCGGTCTTTGTCATGCCGTAATGAATCATCTCGGTCGGTATCTGCACGGCGCTCTCACTCGATATGAAAATGATTCTTCCCCAATTCACCCGCTTCATTTCCGGCAGTACCAAGCGCGCAAGGCGAACGCCGCTCAGAACGTTGACGTCGAAGAATCGCTGCCAGTCTTCATCGGGAATATCTTCGAAAGCCTTGGCCTCGAAGATGCCCAGGTTGTTCACGAGGATGCCAATGCCGGAGTGGCGACGCACGGCTTCCTCGGCAGCGTCGGCCCGGCTGAGGTCCCCGGCATAACCGAGCACCCTGCGTTGCGTTTCCGAGCGGATGCGGTCCACCGCCTCGTCGACCGCCGCCTGCGATCTGCCGTTCACGATCACGCTTGCGCCCTCCTGGGCCAACGTGCGCGCAATTGCGAAGCCGATGCCGGCGGTGCTTCCGCTCACCAGGGCGAGCTTTCCATCGAGTTGCAGGTCCATCTGGGTTCTCCTGTGGTGGTTTGACGTTCATGTTCGTTGAGCTGCAGTTCGCGACACCACAGGGTGGCGAGGTCCCTCTCGCGCCCATGCTGCTCCCATGTCGCGCCAGCTTCCCGTTAGCCCAGGAAGGTGACCAATGCCGGAATGACCTGCTCTGGCGCCTCTTCCATCAACCAATGCCCGGAGCCTTTGACGATGACGCCCTGCACGGTGGTCCCAACCATCTTTCCCTGCTCGATCAGAAAGGTACCGCCGGCCTTTTCACCGGAGAGCACCAGCATCGGCATGGGCAGCATCGTTCTGCCCAGCTCGGCGAACTCGGCTGCATCCTGCTCGAAAGCCTTGAAATATTCAAACCCTGCACGCATGCCACCGGGTTGCGCGTAGGCCCTTGCGTAGAACTGGCGGTCGGCTTCGGGCACCGAGTGCTTGGGATCGGCCGCAAAGTCGTTTCAGAAGTGCTCGAAATAAATGCGCTCGCGTCCTTTCACGAGCGCCAGCGGCGTCGCACCGTGGAAATGGAAATGCCACAGGTCGCGCAGGAGCCAGACGTTTTGCCATGCGCCGACCCCGGGCAGGAAAGCGTCCATGAGCACCACCTTGTCGGTCTCCGAAGGAAACTGCGCGGCATATGCGTAGGCCACCATCAGGCCGATGTCGTGGCCGACGATGCTGACGCGGCGAATGCCGAGCGAGCGCACAAGCTCGTGAATGTCGACAGCCATGTTCTTCTTGCCATAGCCCGTCTGGGGCTTCGAGGAATCGCCAGCCCCCCGAAGATCGGGCACGACCACGGTGTGCGTCTTGGCCAGAAGCGGCATCAGCGGGTTCCACATGTGCCCGGTCTCGGCATAGCCGTGCAGCAGCACGACGGTCGGCCCGCTGCCGCCGATGCGGTAGTGGATGCGGGTGCCGTTCACCTCCGCGCTGCCCGAGCGGAAGCCCGGCACCGCATCGGCGGCGGGTGCCGCGTGTGCGGCGCGACCCATGGTCAGCGCGGCGCCGACGGCGACTGCGCCGCCAAGCAGGGCACGGCGGGTGGGAATAGCGAGGGCGGCGGGGGTGAAATCGATCTCGGTCATGTTGAACTTCCTTTCGTTTGGTTTCCGGGTGAGGTGAATTTATGATTCAGCTTCACTTCTAGAAAGAGCTCAAAAGTGGTTTACTCATTCAGCTTTTATGAATGATTGGAGGTGAACCCATGGACCGACTGCGTGCGTACGAGGTGTTTGTCACCGTGGTGGCGCGGGGCAGTTTCACGAAGGCGGCTGACGCGCTGGACACCTCGCCGGCCAACGTAACGCGCTACGTCAACGAGCTGGAAGCCCACCTGCGCACGCGACTCATGAACCGCACATCGCGCCGCCTGTCGCTCACCGAAGGCGGCGAAGCGCTCTTCGACCGGGCGAAATCGATCCTCGAAGAAGTGGCGGAGACCGAGGCCCTGGCGACCACCGCGTCATTGCAGCCGCGGGGGCGCCTGCGCATCAACGCGCCGCTGAGCTTCGGCAGTCTCGTGCTGGCGCCGTTGTGGCCGAAGTTCATGGCGAAGTATCCCGACGTCGAGCTCGACATCGCGCTCATTGATCGTGTGGTCGACATCGTCGAAGAGGGCTACGACCTGGCCATCCGCATCTCGCGCACCGCTTCGGGCAACCATATCGCGCGCCGCCTGGGCAGCTCGCAGAACCTGGTCTGTGCCTCGCCCCACTACCTTGCGGCCCACGGCATGCCCGAGATGCCGGCGGACCTTTCGCGGCATCCGTGCCTGGGCTACACGTACGGTGCGACCTCGGACGAATGGCAGTTTGCCGGCCCTGGCGGAACCCTGGAATCCGTGCGCGTACGCTGGGCCTTGCGCGCCAACAATGGCGAAACAGCCCGCGCCGCAGCGCTCGCTGGTGCCGGCGTCATTTGGCAACCGAGCTTCGTGATTGGCGAGGATGTGCGGGCTGGTCGATTGGTCGAGGTCATGCCTGGTTATCACATGCCACCCGTCGACATCCTGGCGATCTATGCAAGCCGTCGGCATCTCAGCGCGAAGGTGCGGGTGATGGTCGACTTTCTGGTCGATGCGTTTCAAGACTCGCCACTGGTGAAAGGCGGGGTGGCAGAGGTGGACAAGTGAATACTGGGCGTTCGAACGTCGCCACTCCAAGGTGAAGTGCCGCAGATGCCAGTCCGCCTTCATGCACCAACGCCGGCGATTTAGACACCAACGGAACGGGTTAGTTTGTGGAGTTCAGCGACTGGACCAAGAAGACACCAGCCCACTTGCGGCATGTGCCATCCAGCCGGCATGCATACTCACCGTTCGACGGTCTTTTCCCGAAAGATAACATTCGCTTTGTGGCGGTCCGAAACGCGGATTACCTCATTGACGGTCGATACGTTTGCGGAGAGAACAATGATTCGCTGGGCCCTGCTCGCAATGTCAGTAGTCGCGCTTGCCGGGTGCTTCGCGGCGAAACCCCTCGAAGTGCGCGTTACGAACGATGCGTATCAGGTAGGCGAGATTAGAACTGCGTTGGCCACGCCGGCCGTCGATGAAGTGGTTCGGATGAAGCCGAGCAAGGTTCTGCTCGTTGCTTGCACGACCACGCAGCCGACAAAAATCATGCAGTTCCAACAAGAGTTGCAAGCGAGGCACCAGGTCAAACTGCAGTTGTTGATCTTGCAGGATGCAGCATGTCCTGCTTAGCTGCTACCGACAGGCTGCCCACGGGCGAATCGAGAGACCGCTGCAGACCAGTGCTTGCCCATTGCCAATGGGCATGCCGAATAGAGACCGATAGGAGGCCCGATGACAATACCGGAAGAGCGAGTTGAATACTTCAAGGACGGTACGGTCCGCGCACGCGGTCAGATGCTCGATGGCCTGTTGAGCGGCTACTGGGAATGGTTCCGCAAGGATGGCGTTCGAATGCGCTCGGGCTATTTCGAGCTTGGAGCCCAAGTAGGAACATGGACGACCTACGATAAGCACGGTGCGGTGTACAAAGTCACAACGATGAAGCCAAAGGGCAAGTGATGGCCAGGAATAGCCGGTCGGCTCCGTGGCATGCCTACAGAGAAATGAACGCCGCCACCACCAAAGCCACACCGCCAACGATTGAGGCGACCGCGCCAAGCATATTGCCGAGATAAACGACGCGTTCGACTCCCTCGCCGGCCGAAAGCCCGCGACGCCCAGTCAACGCGGCCAGCGGCGTAGAGACACAGAATCCATATGCTGACACGATGAGTGCGGTGGCAACGATCCACGCAAGAGGCGCCGGAGCAGAGACCGATGGCAGCCATGCCGCAACCGCGAACATCAAGGTTGCACCGATGGGCAGGCTCAAGTGAGCGACTCGCCAGGAGTTCACAACGTGAGCAGCTGCATTGCGCTTGATCGCTCGCGCATAGGGGGCGCCCAGCAGCAATCCGAACAACAAGACGATGGCACCGTGGAAGGCGAGATGGCGGGCGGCAGACAGCATGGAGTACGAAAGAACATCAAAGCTGCGAGCTTAACGTGCAGCGACCTCGACATGAACATCATTGCGCCTGCGCGGCGGCCGATACCGCGGCACGCAGACCGAGCAGGTAGCTGTCGACGCCAAATCCGCAAATCTGTCCATTCACAATTTCCGCGAACACCGAGTGGTGGCGGAATTTCTCGCGCGCATGAATGTTCGACATGTGCAGTTCGACGACCGGTACCGTAAGGATCGCCAGCGCGTCACGGATGCCGTAGCTGTAGTGCGTCCAGGCGCCGGCGTTGATGAGCACCGCATCCACGCCCTCGACGAAGCCGCGGTGGATGCGCTCGCACATCGCGCCTTCGCTGTTGGTTTGAAAGCTCTCGACCTCGGCGCCGAGTTCCTTTCCGAGTGCCTGCAATTGCGCGTCGATCTCGGCCAGCGTTATCGTGCCGTATTGCTTCGGGTCGCGCTTGCCGAACATGTTGTGGTTGATGCCGTGCAGCATGAGTATCTTCATGGGGTTGTCTGCGTCTCGTCGCGTCAGACCAAAGGGATGGTCATGCGGTCGATGACGCCTCGCGTATCGGGCCGCACGCCGCGCCACCACAAGAAGGCCTCCGCTGCCTGTTCCACGAGCATGCCGACGCCGTCGGCCAGCGTGGGCACGCCGGCGTGCTGCGCCAGGCGCAGGAAGGGCGTAAGACCCTTGCCATAGGCGAGCTCGTAGGCGAGCTTCGCACCCTGAAGCGTCTCGGCAGGCAGGGGCGGCAGTTCACCCTTGAGGCTGGCCGAGGTGCCGTTGATGACGATGTCGAATCGCTCTCCTGCCAGATCGCCATAGCCGCAGCCTTGCACATGACCGTGTCCGGCGAACTGCTTTGCAAGGTCTGTGGCCTTGGTTTCCGTGCGGTTCGCCAATACGACCTCGTTCGGTTGTTGCGCGAGAAAGGGCAGCAGTGCGCCACGCACCGCACCGCCAGCGCCGATCACCAGCATGCGCGCACCCTTGAGCGCGAAGCCCAGGTTGTGCTGGATGTCGTTGGTCAGGCCCACGCCGTCGAAGTTGTCGGCAATGATGCGGTCGCCCTCGAACTTGAGCGCATTGGTGGCGCCGGCGAGTTCGGCGCGTTCGAGCCGTTCGGTGGCCAACGCGTAGGCCTGCAGCTTGAAGGGGGCCGTGACGTTCATTCCTCGCCCGCCTGCCTTGCGAAATGCGTGCACGTCGTCGGCGAAGCGGTCGAGCGAGCCCTCGATCGCGCTGTAGTCGATGTCCTGGCCGGTCGCTTGCGCGAAGCTGCCGTGGATCATCGGCGACTTGGTGTGTCCTATCGGATTGCCGATCACGGCGTACCTGTCGGTCATGACTTGTCTCCTTGCTTGCTGTAGAGCACGCCGTCGGCCTGCATGTCGGCGATCTGTGCCGCATCGAAACCGAGGCTGGCTGCGATTTCCGCGTTGTGCTCGCCCAGTTCGGGCGCCACCTGCGTGATCGAGGTGTCGCAGCCCGACATGCGAAAAGGCAGGTTCGGCAGGCGGATCTTGCCGAGCACCGGGTGGTCCTGCTCGACCACCATGCCGCGCGCACGGATCTGCGGATCGGCCAGCACTTCGTCGATGCGCTGGACCTTGGCGGCAGGCACGTCGATGCCGTCCAGCATCTTCAGCACTTGGGCGACCGGCTGCGCCGCAACCCACGGCTTCACCACTTCGAGGATCTCCGCGCGATGGGCATTGCGCCCGGCCGAAGCGTGCAGCCGCGTGTCGCCGCCGAACCCCGCAGGGCCACCATTCTTTTCGACAAGCGCGGCAAAGCGCTTCCATGCGTCGTCCACCTGTGCGGCGATCACGAGGTCACCGTCCTGCGCGCGGAACACGCCGTAGAGCGTGGAATTGGGCATGTCGTGCCCGGTCTGCACCGGCACTTCCTGTCCGTTGGAAAGCGTGTAGCACTGCACCGCGTACTCGTGCATGGACACCAGCGTGTCGTACAGCGCCATGTCGATGTGTTGCCCGCGGCCGGACTTCACGCGCCCCAGCAGCGCGGCATTGATCGCGGCGACCGCATGGATGCCGGTGTACATGTCGCCCAGCGAGATGCGCAGCAATGGCGGCGCCTCGCCAGGGTTGCCGACCATCTGCATGATGCCGCTCTTGGCCTCGGCGATGAGGCCGAAGCCAGCGCGGTGCGAGTCGGGGCCGGTGTGGCCGTAAGCCGAGATCGAGCAGTACACGAGTCCGGGGTTGGTTTCCGCGAGTTCGGCATAGCCCAGGCCGAGCTTGTCGAGCGCACCGGGGCGGTAGTTCTCGACGAACACGTCGGCACTGTCGACCAGCTTCTTCATCAACGCGCGGCCGCGCGGATCTTTCGTGTTCACGCTGAGCCCCTTCTTGCCCATGTTCTGCTGCAGGAAGTAGCCGCTGTGATCGCCGACGAACCACGCATGCTGACGCCCGGCATCGCCCGTGCCGGGGCGCTCGACCTTGATGACCTCCGCACCGAGCGCGGCGAGGCAGCGCCCAACATAGGGGCCGGCCAGGAAGTGGCTGTAGTCGATCACGCGGAAGCCGGCCAGCGGCAGCGCTTGCTTTTGCGACGTGCTCATACCGGCTTCCTCGGCACCATCACGCGGTGCTCGCCTTTTTGCACGACCTCGTCGCGCTGGTTGATGAGTTCGGACGGCAGCACGAGGATGCCCCAGCCCGGCTTGCTCTTCGATTCGCGCTTGCTGCCGACGTGGAATTTCACGCGCACCGTATCGCCGAGCTTGATGGGGCCGACGAAGCTCCATTCCCAGCCGAGGGACATGCCCGGCATGAAGCGCATGTCGCTCTTGGTCTTGAGCCCGTCGGCCACCGAGAGGCCGAACAGCCCGTGCGCCACGCGGGTGCCGAACGGTGTGGTGCGCGCATAAGCTTCGTCGGTGTGAACAGGGGTGTGGTCGCCGGTGAGGTCGGCGTACGCCATCACGCGGGCTTCTGTCACTTCGTAGGGCGGGCTGATGCACTCCTGGCCGACGACGGCGTCGTCCCAGTACTTGTCTTCGATGGTCAAGGCGGTCATGGTGTCTCTCTATGCGTCGGGCGACGGTTCTTCAGGCGCGGGGATCGATGGCGAGCGCGCGCGCCACGGCGCCAGCACTGGCCTGGATGAATTCGACGGCCAGTCCGTCCGGCAGGCGCAGCCAGTTGCGGCCCTGCGGCATTTCGGTCACATCGAAGGCCTGCGCTGCGGCGAGAGCGGCTTCGAGGTCTTCGCACATCACGCCGAGATGGCCAAGGCGGCCTTCAGGCCCTGCGTAGTCCGGTTTGGCCATGAACTGCATGCCGCCGAGGGTCCAGTACTGGACCGGGTCTTCTAGCGTGCCCTGTACCTCGCGCATCGTCATGGCGCAAACGTCGTGGAAGAACTTGATGTGCCAATGGATGTCTTTCACCCAGATGGCGACGTGTTCCACATAAGCGCGCGGCGTGCTCATTTCGCCTCCAGCCGGCGTTCAATGCCCTTGATGGCCGCCACCAGCGTCTGGTTCACCGGTGTCGGCACGTTGTGCTTGAGCCCGGCGCGCACCACCGAGCCGTTGATGAAATCGATCTCGGTGATGGAGCCTTTCTCCAGGCTCTGCAGCATCGAGGTCTTGAATTCGTAGGGCAGGCCTTCGGCGGCCATCACCCATGCATCGCGCGGGGACTTGATCGACAGCTTCACGCCGATCGCCTGCGCGACGGCCATCGCCTCGGTCACGGCCGCGATGGCCGTCGCCTCGATCTCGGGCACCGCGTAGAGGCTGCCGTACACCTGGCCCGTGATGCCGCTCAGTGCGCCGGTCGAGACGTTGATGAGCAGCTTGTCCCACATCACGCCCATGATGTTGTCGCTGACCTCGCAAGGCAGCCCGGCGCGCTCGAACTCGGCTGCGATGGCCCTGGCGCGTTCGCTCACGTTGCCGTCGAGCTCGCCGATCACCGTGCGCTTGCCACGGGTGCCGGCAATGATGTGGCCCGGGCCGAGCAGAACGCCGCCAACGTAGGTCTTGCCGGCCAGCACGTGCGCGCGGCCGGCGACGTCGGCCAGGATCTCCTCGTGGCCCATGCCGTTCTGCAGCGACATCAGCGCGGTGTCGGGCCCGATGATTGACAACGCGCCTTTGATGGCGGCGCGCGTGTGGAAGGACTTGACCAGCACGATCACCAGGTCGGCGGGCGCCAGGCCCTCGACGCTTGTCGATGCGCGCACCTTGACGCGGCGTTCCGAGTCGCCGTCTTTTATGAGGAGGCCGTCGCGATGGATAGCGTCGACGTGCGCCTGGAACGGATCGATGAGCGTGACGTCCGACCCGCCGGCCGCGAGCGTGCCGCCGATGGCACAGCCGAGGGCGCCAGCGCCAAGGAAGTAGATTTTCATGCCTGTCTCTCGAAGGGATGCTTCGAAGGGGTGTCTCGAAGGAATGCCTTGAAGATAGGTTTCGATGAACATTTCGTCCATGACATGGGGCGAATGGTCTACATTCCGTTTTGAAATGAACGCAGACGACGACAACCTCGATTGCGCGGGCTTGCTCAGCCTCAAGCTGCTGCGCCTGTTCGACCTGATCTACACCACGCAGAGCGTTACGCGCGCAGCCGACCAGCTCGGTCAAAGCCAGCCGACGGTGAGCAACTGGCTGGGCCGGCTGCGCAGGCATCTGGGCGACGAACTGTTCGTGCGCACAGCGGCAGGCATGCAGCCGACGCCGCGCGCAGAAGAGCTGATCGTTCCGGCGCGCGAGGCACTGGCGGCGCTGCGCCGTGTGGCCGCGCCACCGGAAGCGTTCGATCCGTCGAGCTCAAGGCGGCGCTTCCGCATCTGCATGACGGATGCCAGCCACATCACGCTGCTGCCGCAACTGCTCGCGCACGTGCGCGCCGTGGGCCCCGGCATCCGCCTGGAGGCTGCGCGCATCGATGAGGAAACCGGACAGGCGCTGCAGTCCGGCCAGGCCGACCTTGCGATCGGACTGGTGCCGTGGCTCGAGTCAGGCTTCTATCAACAGGTGCTGTATCCGCAAAACTGGGTGTGCCTGGTCAACGCCCGGCACCCTCGGATCACCGCAAAAGGCATGGGCTTGCGCGACTTCAAGGCCGAAGCACACATCGGCATCGTCGGTGGTACGGGCGTTCAACTGCTGGAGGCGGCGCTGCTGCGGCACCGCGTCGAACGGCGCATCTTGCTGGAGCTACCCGGCTTCCTGGGACTGGCCGCCATCGTGTCGACCACCGACCTCGTGGCCACGGTGCCCCGCCAGATCGGCGAGACACTGGCCCGCACCAACGGACTCGCTGTCTTTGATTGCCCGGTGCCCGTGCCGCCGTTCACCGTCAAGCAGCACTGGCATGCGCGCTACAACCAGGACCCGGCGAATCGCTGGTTGCGTGGTTTGTGCGAGCGGCTTTTTGCCAGGAAATCGAACGCGCGCAAATAGGGGATCGAGCCTTTCGACGACGACCAAGGTGCATGGGTACGGCAATTCACGACATGTAAGCATGCCTTCTTGACACGACAACGTGACATTATTATTCTGCCGTCATGAGCACGACCACGTCCACGTATGAGAGCCCGCTCCGCGCAGAACAGATGGAGCAGACGCGCCTTCGGATACTGGAGGCGACGGCGGATGTGCTGGCGGACGAGGAGGTCAACGAGGTCACGGTTCCGCTTGTCGCCGTGCGCGCCCGCGTGTCGGTCCGTACCGTCTACCGGCACTTCCCGACCAAGGAGGCGCTCTTCGACGAGTTCGGTGAGTGGGCGGAGGAGCATCTTCGGGTCGTCCTCCTTTCCTACCCGGACACGCTCGAGGGCGTCCGCGAGATGGCGCCTGCGCTCTATCGCATGTACGACGAGCGAGCCCCGCTGATCCGCGCCCTCCTATCGAAGCGCGGCCAGGAGATCCGGGCTCGCACGCGGCGCCGGCGACTGGCGACGTTCGAGAAGGCAATGCGGGAGGTCACCGACGGGCTCGGGCCGGCCGAGCGCCAACGCGCCCTTGCGGTGATCTATCTGCTCGTGAGCGCGCCCGCTTGGCAGGCAATGCGCGACCAGTGGGGGCTCGAGGGCCAGGAGGCCGGCAAGGCCGCCGCCTGGGCCGTACGCGTGCTGACGGACGAACTTCGCCGCAATCCGGCAAGCATGAAGGAGATTGATCATGATGACACTCGTCGCTGAGCAGACCTTCGCCCCACCCGGTCCGGGATCGTGGTTCCTCGACCCGACTCACTGGACGCGGCCGGTGACCCGCTTCCACGCGGAGATCTTTCCCGACGCGTTCCAGCGCGGCTTCGGCGAGAGCCTCCGCCGCTACGGATCGCTGCTCGAGTACTTGGAGGCGGGCTTCGTCAACGGTTTTCCGTACTACTGCGCACGCGCCGTCGGCGCGCCGAGGGAGGCGGTCGGTCACCCGCCGAAAGAGGCGTGGGACGAGCTCGCGCGCAGTCACCCAATGATTCAGCGCCGGCTCGAGACAAGCGCGACCGTGTTCGAGCGCAAGCTCTGGCGTGAGGACCTCGAGCGCTGGGACCGGGAGGTGAAGCCCGCGGCAATCCGGGCCCACCTCGCGCTGCTCGCGGTTGACCCGGCGGCGCTCGACACGCCTGCGCTCCTCGCATACATCGATCGCTGCCGCGAGAACCAGATCCATGGCGCGTACATCCATCACCTCTTCAACGTGCCGGCGCTCCTGCCAGTGGGCGACTTCCTCGTGCACGCGCAAGAGTGGACAGGCCGCTCGCCGGCCCAGTTGCTCGGTCTCCTCCAGGGCGCGAACCCCGACCCGCTCGGTGCAGACGATGAGCTCGAGCGACTGGTCGGCGCGCTCCGACTGGATGCGACGGCGACGGCCTTGCTCACGTCGGCCGGAGAGCCGGGCGAGGTGATCGCCGCGCTTCGCTCGCTGTCCGGCGACACGGGCCGGCTCGCTTCGGCCTACGTCGATCGTGTCGCCTGGCGGCCGGTCAACGGCGAGGACGTGGGCGACCCGTCGGTGCACGAGCTTCCCGAGCTGATCGTCGGAGCGATCCACACAGCATTCGATCGCCTCGAGACTCCACCGGCGAACGACCTGGACCGAAAGACCTCTGCGTTGCGCGACGCAGTGCCCGCTCGGCATCGCGACGCTTTCGACGCGCTGCTCGAGGAGGCTCGGGCGACCTACCGGCTGCGCGACGAGCGGGGCATTTACGCCGACCTCTGGGCGATCGGGATCATGCGGCGCGCGATCCTGGCGGCCGGCCAACGGCTTAGGGCGGCGGGACGGCTCGCCGATCCCGGCCATCTCGTCGAGGCTGGCTACGCGGAGCTGCGAAGCCTTGTCGCGTCCGGCGACGGCCCATCTGGCGAGGAACTGGCAGAGCGTGCGCGCTACCGGCTCAAGGCGCGCTACGCGGATGCGCCGGCGTTTCTCGGCGGCGAGCCGGGCGATCCGCTGCCGCCCGAGTGGCTGCCTCCGTCGGCGGCAAGGCTGGAGCGCGCGATCGGTGCGGCCGTGCAGGCGATCTTCGCCGCGCCGAAGCCGCGCACCGAGGAGCGAAAGGTTCATGGTCTGGGCGTCAGCCCGGGCCACTACGAGGGCACCGCACGGGTGATTCGCGGCACCGAGGAGTTTGGTCGCATCGAGCGAGGCGACATCCTCGTCACGAACTCCACAACGACGGCATTCAACATCGTGCTGCCGCTCCTCGGCGCGATCGTGACCGACCGGGGCGGGCTGCTCTCGCACGCCGCGATCGTCGCGCGCGAGTACGGACTGCCAGCGGTCGTCGGGTGCACCGATGCGACCTCCGTGCTCCTGGACGGTGCGAAGATCATCGTCGATGGCACCGCGGGCGAGGTCGAGCTCGTCGCATGACGGAAGCAGGCGACCATGAAACCGGCGGCGCTTACCGAGGAACTCGAGGAGAGCCTGTTCGGCGGCAAGGCCGCGCAGCTGGCCGCCGCCATGCGTGCGGGCCTGCCGGTTCCCGCGGGTGTCGCGCTTCCGTACGAGTTTGTGGATGCAGTCGCTGCTGACGAACGCGACGCGAAGCAGCAGCTGGCTGCAGTCTTTCGCACGCTCGGTGCCCCGCTCGTGGCGCGCTCGTCCGCAGTGGGTGAGGACTCCGAGCAGGCGAGCTTCGCAGGACAGCATCTGACGCAGCTGAACCTTTGCTCCGAGCCCGAACTCGTTGATGCCGTGTCCGCCATCTGGCGCTCGGCGCGCTCGCCTTCAGCATTCGCCTACCGCGAGCGCCTGCAGCTGCCCAGTGAACCGAGAATGGGCGTCGTCATCCAGGAGCTCGTCGATGCGGACTCCGCCGGCGTGCTCTTCAGCCGCAACCCCGTCAACGGTTCGGACGAGCTCGTGATCGAGGCGGCCTGGGGGCTCGGGGAGTCGGTCGTTGCCGGTCTCGTCATCCCAGATCGGTTCACTTTGAGGCGTAATGGTACCGTCGCCGAGCGAATCGCGGGACTGAAGGACGTCGCCATACGCATCGACCCGGAAGGCGGCACAAGCAGCACACACGTTCCCGAAGGGCTCACCCGGGTGCTCTGCATCGACGATGCACAGCTCGCCGCGCTTCATGCGCTGGCGCTCCGCTGCGACGAGGTGTTCGGTGGGAGCCACGACATCGAGTGGGCGTTCGCCGGCGGCCGGCTCTACCTCCTGCAGCGGCGAGCGCTCACGGCGATCCCAAGTCCGGCTGCAGGCGGCCACACGGACGAGCACGTGCGCTTGCCTGACTAGCGCGCGCGGTCGACTACGCGGGCGCCCTGCCCTTGACGGCCCAGGCCAGCGCCGCATACGAACGCGGGCCATCTGCTTCGCCGTCGAGATAAGCCGCCTGCACAGCCTCGCGCAACCGCCCGCGCGCATCGTCATCCAGCGTGGCGACATATTCCGCGCCGGGACCGTCCCTGCCCTCGTAGGGTCCCCAATAGTCCGCGAACGAGGCGAACTCCATCCGGATCGTGAGCGTCGTTTCTTCCACGCCCTTGAACCCGGCCTCGCGCCACGCCTTGGCGAGTTCGCCGGGCCGCGTCATGGGCCGCGTGTAGTTGCGGGCGCGTCGCGCACCGGCCTCGGGATCGAGCATCGCGGCGGTGTCGAAGAACATGCGGTTGGAGACCCAGCCGCCCCTCACGTCCCACACCGCCGCGGCGACCACGGCGCCGGGCTTCGCGACGCGCCGCATCTCGGCAATGGCCTTGCCCGGCTCCGGAACGAAGTGCAGCACCAGCAGCGAGAGCACGCGGTCGAAGCTCTGCGCCGCGTACGGCAGCGCGCAGGCGTCGGCCACCTCGAACGCGATGCGCGCGTCCTCGTTGTGGTGCCTGGCATGTTCGATGTAGGGCTGCGCGAGGTCCACGCCCCGCACTTCGCCGGCGCCGGTGCGTCGCGCCACGGCAAAGGCCAGGTGTCCGGTGCCGCATCCAACGTCGAGGATGCGGTCGCCGTCCGCAGTCCCGGTGAAGTCTAGAAAAGGCAGCGCGAGGAGGCGGCTCCATCGGCCCATCAACCGTTCATAGCCCTCGCCGTCGGTGGCGACGAAGGTCGAAGAAGTGGTGCTCATGGCAATCCCTCCGCACGGCCGGGCGCATTGGAAATTGCCGTGCAGACAGATGCTATGCCTCGGCCGATGGCGGCGTCAACGCCGCCTGTTCGCCGCAACAGGTGGAGTGCGTCCGATGCGAAGGCCTCTGACCCATGCGCGACGGCAGGATCTGCTTGTAGCCACGCGCACAACCGCAGCCTGCTTCGTGCAAGACCCTCATTGCAGCATCGGCGCGAGGGAACCGCGGCCTAAACTTTTAGGCATCCAAAGGCCCGACCTCAGCCCCTTCATGTCGCACACCGCCGCATTGCCCAACATTCCTAGCCACGCTTCATGGATGGCAGTGAACAACCCTGACCTCGTTTCGAAAAGGCCCACTCCATGAACTCCTCCATCGCCGAGCATCTCAGGCGCACTGGCCACCTGGACCGCATCTTCGTCGACGGCGAATGGGTCCTGCCCGACACGCAGGCGCGCAGCGCCGTCATCGACCCCTCCACCGAGGAGCCTGTCGCCGAGATCGCGCTGGGCAGCGCCAGAGATGTCGCCGCGGCCGTGGTGGCCGCACGGCGCGCCTTCGCCACCTGGTCCGTGAGTTCCGCCCAAAGCCGCGCCTTGCTGCTGGATCGCGTCCACGCCCTGATCCTGGAGCGCGCCGAACTGTTCGCTCAGGCGATCTCGCTGGAGATGGGCGCAGCCATCGGCTTTGCGCGCCTTACCCAGGTGCCCTCCGCGGCCGAGCACATCCGCGTGGCCCGCGGCAACGCGAGCAGCTATGCGTTCGTCACCCATCGCGGCGACATGGCCCTGGTGCGCGAGGCCATCGGCGTGTGCGGCCTGATCACCCCCTGGAACTGGCCGCTCTACCAGATCACCGCCAAGGTCGGCGCCGCGCTGGCGGCCGGCTGCACGGTGGTCCTGAAGCCCAGCGAGCTGTCGCCCCTGAGCGCCCTGCTCTTTGCCGAGGTGATGCACGACGCGGGCGTTCCGCCGGGGGTGTTCAACCTGGTGAACGGCAGCGGCGCGGAAGTCGGCGCCGCCCTGGCCGAACATCCCGATGTGGACATGATCTCGTTCACCGGCTCGACCCGCGCCGGCGTCCTGGTGGCCCAGGCGGCCGCCCCGACGGTCAAGCGCGTGGCCCAGGAACTCGGCGGCAAATCGCCCAACCTCGTGCTGCCGGATGCGGACCTCTCTGTGGCCGTCCCCAAAGGCGTGGCATCCGCCTTCCGCAACGTCGGCCAATCGTGCAGCGCACCGACACGCATGATCGTCCCCCGCGCGCGTTTGCAAGAGGTGGAACGGCTCGCGCTCGAAGCGGCCGCCAGCATCGTGGTGGGCGATCCGCGTTCGCAGCAGACCACGCACGGCCCGGTGGCCAATCGCGCGCAGTTCAACCGGGTGCAGGAAATGATCGGCATCGGCATGGCCGAAGGCGCGCGGCTCCTGTGCGGCGGCCCCGGGCGGCCCGAGGGCCTGGAGCGCGGCTTCTACTGCCGCCCGACCATCTTCAGCGCGGTGCATTCTCAGATGCAGATCGCGCAGGAGGAGATCTTCGGGCCGGTGCTCGCAATCATTCCCTACGACAGCGTGGACGAGGCGGTGGAGATCGCCAACGACACCGTCTATGGCCTGGGTGCCCATGTGCAAGGCCAGGACCTGACCGCGGCGCGTGCCGTGGCGGCGCGCATCCGCTCGGGGCAGGTGCACATCAACTATCCGGCGTGGAACCCCAACGCCCCGTTCGGTGGCTACAAGCGCTCGGGCAATGGCCGCGAATACGGCATCGAAGGTTTCGAGGAGTACCTTGAAACGAAGGCCATTCTCGGCTTTCAGGATGCCTCGGAACCCAGCAACAACTGACCGACTTTCAGTGAAGACATCGCGCATCGCGCAGGAGCAATCATGACCGTGGCCCTAGTACTTCATCGCGCCGATGGCGCGCCCGTTTCAACCGCTTTCCGCAGAGCGCCGTTCGGCAAGGACGATCCCTTTGCGCGGCATCGCGAGATCGCGTGGGAAGGACCGGGCGAGATGAGCGCGGGTCGCACCAGCTTCATCGGTGAGCTCGATGTCGCAAGCTATCCGCACATCGAAACCATCGTAGTGGTCGAGGGCGAGCTGACCCTGACGGCCGAAGGCGCGGCCCCGCTGGTGGTCGGTCCGCAAGCGGGTGCCATCATCGGATGCGGCACCTCGCTTCGTATCCAGGCCGGATCACGTGTGCGCTTCGTGTTTTGCGCGGCCGCCTGCGAGAAACCAACCCAGCGCGGCGTCTTCCCGCTGCAGGCCGATGCGAACTTCACGCCCACCGGCACGCTGCCCGCCGAAGTGCTGCTGGGCCCCGTGCCGGAGTGCCGCAGCGACAAGGTCTTCACCGATGACGCCGCGCAGTACCTTGCGGGCGTCTGGGACTCGACCCCCTACCACCGGATCGTTCGCGCGCATCGCATGAACGAGTTCATGCATCTCGTGGCAGGCAGCGTGCGCTTCGCAGCCCCTGACGGCGGCGTGCTGTCCGTTGGCACGGGCGATTCGCTTTTCGTGCCGCAGGGCGCGCCGATCGGATGGGAAAGCAGCGATCGCGTGGCGAAGTTCTACGTGTGCCAGACCGTCCCGGCTTGAACAGGCGAGCGAGATTCATCATGTCGCCTCCGCTGCAACACATCAACACCTCTCCCAAACCACCGGCTTCGGCGGACGTCGTCGTGATCGGCGGCGGCATCATCGGTGTCTTCACCGCCTACTACCTCGCCAAACGCGGCCTTTCGGTGGCGCTGGTGGAAAAGGGCAGGATCGGCGCCGAGCAATCGAGCCGCAACTGGGGCTGGTGCCGGCAGCAGAACCGCGACGCCCGCGAACTTCCGTTGGCGAGCAAGAGCCTCGACCTGTGGGAAGAATTTGCGGCGGAAAGCGGTGAAGACACAGGCTTTCATCGCTGCGGCCTGCTGTATCTCAGCAATGACGAGGCCGAGATTTCCCGCTGGGCCAGCTGGCGCGATTTTGCGAAGACCGCCGGCGTGACGACCCACATGCTGAGCAGCCGCGAGGCCGCCGAGCGCGGACAAGCGACCGGCCGCGCCTGGAAAGGCGGCGTCTTCTCGCCCAGCGATGGCACGGCCGATCCTGGCAAGGCCGCGCCGGCCGTAGCCGCTGCGCTCATCAAGCTCGGGGGCAGCGTCCATCAGAACTGCGCCGCGCGCGGCATCGAGACCGAAGGCGGTCGGGTCAGCGCTGTCGTGACCGAAGCCGGCGTCATCAAGACCCGGACGGTCGTGATGGCGGGTGGCGCCTGGGCCTCATCGTTCTGCCGGCAGCTGGGCATCCGTTTTCCGCAGGCCTCGATCCGTCAATCCATTCTGAGCGTGTCCGCCGTGGAGCATCGCTTGCCGGATGCCGTAGTGAGCGCGGGCGTGTCCGCCACGCGCCGCAACGACGGACGCTACGCACTGGCCATCAGCGGCCGCGCGCGCGTGGATCCGACAGGTCAGTTCCTGCGCTTCGCCCCGCAGTTCGTGCCGATGTTCGCCAAGCGCTGGCGCAACCTGCGTCCGGGCGGTTTGGAAGCCATTCGGAGTGGCCATGAAACGCTGGCACGATGGCGGCTCGATGCGCCAACGCCCATGGAACGCGTGCGCATCCTCGATCCGAAGCCCGATCCCGTGAGCATCAAGGACACCCACCGCCGCGCGATCGAACTGCTGCCCCAGCTTCGCGACGCCAAGATCACGCACGCGTGGGCTGGCTATATCGACAGCACGCCGGACGGTGTTCCCGGCATCGGCGAGGTGCCGGGTCTGCCGGGCTTCATCCTGGCCGCGGGCTTTTCCGGCCACGGCTTTGGCATCGGGCCCGGCGCCGGCCACCTCATTGCGGACATTGCCAGCGGCGGCGAACCGATCGTCGATCCCGTGCCGTACCGGCCGGAGCGGTTCAGTGGCTCGGCATGGGGCAAGGTCGCTGAGTTCTAGCATCGATGCTCGCGAGCGATGTGATCGTGGTCGGTGGCGGCCTGGTCGGCACCGCAGTGGCCTATGGGCTGGGCCAGCTCGGCAAGAACGTCACGGTCCTGGATGAAGGCGACGACGCGTTCCGCGCGTCACGCGGGAACTTCGGCTTGATCGGGGTTCACGGCAAGGGCCGTGGCTTTCCGCAATATGCCCGCTGGACCGGGAATCCGCCCGGCAATGGCCCGCGCTGGCCGCGCGCCTTCAGCGCGAAACCGGCATCGACGTCCAGGCCAGGCAGAACGGCGCATTCAACCTGTGCTTTTCCGAGGCCGAGTTCCAAGCGGGACTTCCATGATTCGGCGCATTGCCTTCATCCATACGGTTGCAATGCTGGTGGAGCGTTTCCGTCCGCGCTTCCAGTCTGAACTGCCAGGCGCAGACTGCTTTCACATGCTCGACGAAGGTGTGCCTGCAGGATCCTCAAGATCGACGATCCCATCTACGCCCGCGTGGCAAGCGCGCCGGGCCGCGTCGGCCTGATCTGCACGGCCTCGTCGACCGTCGCACCAAGCCAGACACTGCTGGCTGCGCACGCGCAGAGCGCGGCCCGCGACATTCCGACAGAGAGCGTCCTGTGTGCGACGGCATTCGATGCCTTGGCCAGCGGACGGCATGACCTGCACGATCGCCTCGTGTGCGAGGCTGCGGCAGAGTTGGCGCCACGCATCGATCGCATCGTCCTGGCGCAAGCCTCGCTGGCGCAGCTGGCCGAACCGCTCGCCGAGCAACTCGGGCTGCCGGTGTTCGCGAGTCCGGAACTGTTGGTGCAGGAAGTCGTTGCCCGGCTGCGGGACTCGGCCTGATACGGCGCCAGTTGCTCCGCGCCCGAAGGGCCCCGCCAAAAATGCCAGGCCCCCTTCGGATTGACAAAGAAACTGCTTGGGATCCGCTGCGATATGGCACCTCCTGCAAAGGGGGCAGTTCTAGACTTGTTTCACCTTAACGCAGCAGGTCTACCCATGATTTTCAAACCCAAATTTGTCAGCTTCGACTGCTATGGCACCCTCATCAACTTCGAGATGGGCCCCACCGCAAAAGTCCTGTTCAAGGACCGTGTATCGGCCGATCGGATGCCGGCGTTCCTGGACAGTTTCAGGGCCTATCGCCTTGATGAGGTGCTGGGCGAGTGGAAGCCATTCTTTGACGTGGTGGAGAACTCCATCCAACGTGCTTGCAAGGCGCACAACATCGAATGCCTGGCATCGGATGCAATCGCTTTGTACGACGCCGTGCCAACCTGGCAGCCGCACCCGAACGTGGTCGAGGTGCTCGAGGCGATTGCGCCGCATGTGCCGCTGGTGATCCTGTCGAACTCGATGACCGACCTCATCCCTCACAGCGTCGCGCATCTGAAGGCCCCTTTCCACGCGGTCTACACCGCCGAGGAAGCGCGCGCGTACAAGCCGCGCATGCAAGCCTTCGAGCACATGTTCGACCGGCTCGGCTGCGGGCCAGAACAGATGATGCATGTCTCGTCGAGCTTCCGGTATGACCTGATGACGGCGTCCGACCTGGGCTTCATGGCCAAGGCCTTCATCGATCGGGGTCACGAGCCGACGTCGACCGAATATGGCGTGAGCCGCTTGACAGACGTTCGCCAGCTTCCCGCACTGCTCGGACTCTGATGCTCAGCGCTGACTCCCACCCTGGACCCCAGGGGGCGACGCCCGAGGAGCGCTCGAGCGAGCCTGCTGCGCTGAGCACCGCGGCGCCCAACCTGGCACCCGCCGAGGTGCAGGCGCTGGTGGCGCGCCTCTACGCCATCGACGGCAGCGTGAAGGCGCTGGCCAGCGAGCGCGATCAGAATTGCGCCGTCGAGTCCGCTGACGGCACCCGTTACGTGTTCAAGATCAGCAACCCCTCCGAGCCGGTGTCGCTGGTCGATTTCCAGATCGCCGCACTGGAGCACATCGCCCGCACATCGCCGAGCCAGCCTGTGCCCCGCATCGTGCGGACGCTGGACGGCCGCACGCGCGACACCGTGGCGCTCGCCGATGGCGGCCGGACCACCGTGCGCATGCTGACCTACCTGGAGGGCGTCCAAATCCGGGAGACACCGCGCACCGCGGCGCAGCGCGTGGCGATGGGCCAAGGTCTGGCCGAACTGAATCTTGCGCTCCAAGGCTTCACGCACCCTGCGGCCACGCACGACCTGCTGTGGAACGTGTCGGCCGCGCACCGCCTGACCGCCCAGCTCGACAGCCTGGTCGAAGGACCACGACGCACGCTGGCCCAGTCGTTCATGACGCGCTTCAGCGACCACGTGCTGCCCCGCCTTGCGTCGCTCCGGGCGCAGGTGATCCACAACGACTACCACCTGTACAACGTGCTGGTCGCGCCGAACGACCAGGCGCGCATCACCGGCATCATCGATTTTGGCGACATGCTCTATGCGCCATTGGTCGGCGAAGTAGCGACGGCTGCCGCCTTCCACATGACCGGCAACACCGACCCGTTCGAGGGACCGGCGCAGTTCGTTGCCGCCTACCAGGCCGTTCTGCCATTGACCGAACCGGAGCAGGACGTCGTCGCCGACCTCATGGCGACGCGCCACCTCATCACGGCGTTGATCTCGGAGTGGCGCGCCCTGCGCTATCCCGAAAACCGCGCTTACATCATGCGTCACAACCCCGCGGCCTGGGAGGCACTGTCGCAGATGGCAGACCTCTCCCGCCACGAAGCACGCGACCGCTTGCTGACCTCCACACGAAATGGAATCTCCTCATGAAAACCACCGCTGACTTCAACATGGTGAACGCCTACATCCCCGGCCGCGCCAAGGTCGGGCCCGCCACAGAGGCGATGATCGAGCGGCGCAATGCGCTGCTCGGCCCGGCGTACCGACTGATGTACGAACACCCGCTGCACATCGTGCGCGGCGACGGCGTGTGGTTGATGGACCCCGAGGGCCGCCGCTACCTGGACGTGTACAACAACGTCACCTCGCTCGGGCACTGCCATCCCGCGGTGACCGAGGCGATCTGCCGCCAAGTACAGACGCTTGCGACCAACACGCGATACCTGCACGACACCATCCTCGAGTTGGCCGAACGCCTGATCGCCAGCGTGCCCGGAACCGACTTGGCCCACCTGATGCTGACGTGCACCGGCAGCGAGGCCAACGACCTGGCCTATCGCATCGCCAAGGTGCGCACCGGCGGCACGGGGGTGATCGTCACCGACACGGCCTACCACGGCATCACCGACGCCGTGTCGCAGTTCTCGCCGTCGCTCGGCGTGACCGTCGACCTCGGCCCGCACGTTCGCCTGGTGCCGGCGCCGCGTCTGTACCACGCCGAAGGCGCCGACCTTGGCGAGCGCTTCACGCGCGACGTGGAGGCGGCTATCGCCGACCTGCAGCGGCACGGCATCAAGCCGGCAGCCTTGATCGTCGATTCGCTTTTCACGAGCGACGGCATCCTGCCCGAGCCAGCGGGCTTCCTGAAGGGAGCGGTCGAGGCGATCAAGCGCGCGGGCGGCCTGTTCATCGCCGACGAGGTGCAGCCCGGCTTCGGCCGTACCGGCGAGCATATGTGGGGCTTCCAGCGCCACGGCCTCGTTCCCGACATCGTCACCCTGGGCAAGCCGATGGGCAACGGCCAGCCGATCGCAGGCCTCCTCGCGACAGCCGACGCCCTGGCTGAATTCGGCAAGCACTCGCGCTACTTCAATACCTTCGCCGGCAACACGGTCTCGTGCGCAGCGGCCCTGGCGGTGCTGGAGACCATCGAGCGGGAACGGCTGGTGCCGCACGCAGCCAAGATCGGCAAATTGCTGCTCGACGGCATCGCCGGCCTCGCGGCAAAGCACGAGGCCATCGGCGACGTGCGAGGCGCGGGGCTCTTCGTGGGCGTGGAACTCGTGTCGGACCGGACGACGCGGGCGCCGGACCGCGGCCTCACCAGCCGCGTGGTCAACCTGATGCGCGACAAGGGTGTGCTGCTCAGCGCCTGCGCCCAGGGACACAACGTGCTCAAGATCCGTCCGCCGCTGGTGCTGTCGGCGGAGCAGGCCGGCATGGTGATCGAAGCGCTCGACGAATCGCTTGCCGAGGCGCAGCGCACGCCAAGGACTTGACCGTACCATGACGCCATGAGTTCGGCAGTTCCGTTCGACAGGTTTGATCTCAAGATCCTCGTGCACCTACAGCGCGAGGGACGCTGCTCGAACGTCGATCTGGCGGCGTCGCTCGGCCTCAGCCCCAGCCCTTGTCTCCTGCGCACCAAGCGGCTGCAGGAGTGCGGGCTGATCCGCGGCTACGGCGCCGACATCGCGCTGGAAAAGCTGGGGGATCACGTCACCGTGTTCTCGGAGGTCACCATCAGCAGCCACCGGCCGCATGATTTCCGCAAGTTCGAGCAAGCCGCCTCGAAGTACGAAGAGATTGTCGAGTGGTACAACGTCAGCGGCGGCTACGACTACCTGTTGAAGATCGTGGCACCCGGCGTCGGCTACTTTCAGGCGCTGATGGAAAAGATGCTGGAAGACGACATCGGCATCGAACGCTTCGCCAGCCGCATCGTCCTGCGCCAGTCGCTGGAACGCCGCGGGTATCCGCTGGGCATCATCGCGGCTCAGAAGCGGTGGGAGTGATGGAAGGCCTCAAACACAACCAGCGCCGCCGATCGATCGTTCAGGGCTGAAAGCCCGAGCGCCGCACCACCGGCTCCCACTGCTGGCGAAAGCTCTTGAGCATTTGCGCTGTCTCGGCCTGCGTGCTGACGATGGGTGTGATGTAGGCCGCATTGGCGGCTTTCTGCAGCGCGGGGTCCTGCATGACGTCGCGGATCGCGGTCGCCAACTGCTGCACCTTGGCGGGCGGCATCGCGGCCGGAGCGAAGAAGGTGTTCCAGCCGTCGGCATCGATCTTCATGCCGGCCTCGCGGAAGGTGGGAATGGCGGGCGCGAAGCTCACGCGCTTCTTGCCCGACACGGCCAGGATGCGTATCTTGCCGGCCACGTGCTGCGCGTAGAGCGAATCGAGCGTGTCGATGGCGATCGGCAGGTTGCCACCGGTGAGGTCGGCCGACAGCGGCGCCGATCCGCCGTAGCCCTTGATCTGCGGCTGCACGCTGAGCGCGTCGCCCACCATCAGGCCGAAGAAGTGAGGCAGGCTGCCGGTAGCCGGCACGCCGAAGACGGCCTCTTCCGGGTGCGCCCAGAGCCGGCCCACGAGGAACATCGCGCGGTCGAGCTGCAGCTTGTTGCCCACGGCCAGCGCGAAGTCGTAGCTGCTGACCTGCGACACCGGCACAAAGTCCTTGTCGGGGTCGTAGCCCAGGTCCTTGAAGACGAGCGGCGCCACCACCATGACCGCGGGATTGCCGAGCATCAACACGTTCTGCCCCGCGGGCGCGCGCTTGATCTCCTTGGCGGCCAGTCGCCCGCCTTCGCCCGGACGGTTCTCGACCGTCACTGCCACGCCAAGCCGCGGGCCGAGCCGCTCGGCCACGAGGCGCGCGATACGGTCGGTGCTGCCACCCGCGGTGTAGCCGACCACCAGCGTGAGCGGGCCCTCGAAGACGGGCGTCTGCGCGTGGGCGAACGGTGCGGCGCACGGGGCCAATGCGGCGAACGCGAGGCCCCATGCGGTGAGCTTGCGCCGTGAAAAGAATGCTGTCATCGGGTTTCCTGCTTGCGGATGGTGGCGGCGAACACGGATGCGCGCAGGCCTTCGCGGCGACAATCGCCGAAACCGCGTTTGTTTCATCCGGTGTGATTTGTTACCGTTTATACGCACGCCACAAACAGTTGATCTAATCCATCAAATGCCCGCCGAGGCGCGCGGGCCACACCCTTTTTTCTCATCGCTTCAGATTCCATGAACGGTCCGCAAGACACGCCCGCCTTTCCCGATGCCAGCGCAGTGCGTGCGCCCCGTTCGCTCGACGACCTGCTCCTGTACCGGTTCTCGCGTGCGGTGCGCGCGAGCAACGGCATGGCCACGCGCCTGGTCGAGGGCGGCTTCGGCATCACGCGGCGCGAATGGGGAATGATCGCCACGCTCGCGCAGCAGGGCGAGATCCGCTCTTCGGCGTTGGCCGCGCACCTGCACCTGGATCGCGTGCGCACCTCGCGCGGCCTGCGCGGCCTGGTCGAGAAGAAGCTGGTGGTGCGCCGCCAGGACGCCGACGACCGGCGCGAGGTGCACGTGCGGCTGAGCCCCTCGGGCCAGCAACTTTTCGACCGCATGTTCCCGCGCATCGCGGACCTCAACGTCGACCTGCTCGAGGGCATCGCGCCCGCGCACCTCGACATCTTTTTGCAGTGCCTGCAGCATCTCGAACAGCGCGGCAACGCCTTGAGCGCGCAGGGCGCGGTGGCCGAGAAGGCCGACCGACGCTCGGGCGGCACGCGGCACCGGTGGCCGGAGTCGCGCCAGGTTTAGCGGTTTCGCGGCACCGCGCTCAGCGCAGATCGAACAGCGCAGCCGCATTGCCCCATGCAACGCGCCGCGCCACGTCGGGCGGCAGCTCGCCGAGCCAGGTGCGGTAGCCGCGCATGATCTCGTCGTAGGCGCTCCAGCGCTGGTTCACCCAGGTGTCGGAGCCGATCATGAAGCGCTCCGGATACTTGAGGATCAGCGCGCGCCACTCGGGGCACAGCTTGCCGCCTTCGCAGGTGAGGCCCGGCCGATACGAGAGCTCGCCCATCAGCAACGGATAGCGCTCGAGCAGGGCCTGCACACGCTCGATGGGTGGGCCGCCGATGCCCGTGTGCGCCCAGATGAGGCGCAGGTTCTTGCCCTTGGATGGCGCGTGGGCCATCAGCAGGTCGATCGCCGCGTCATCGACGTGCGCGAGCACCGCGAGCTTCTGCCGCTCCGCGAGCGCGATCAGCTTCTTGGCCACCGGTCCGTTGGCATTGGCGCTCTCGTACAGGTGGAACTCGCCGATTCCGCGATAGGGCCCGCTCGCGGTGCCGCGCGCCAGTTCGGCCAGCACCATCTCGTGGATGGTCTCGTCGCGAAACCAGTTGCTGTAGTCGTCGCGGTTGCGATACAGGCGCACGAAGGGCACCACGGTCACGCCCGCGGCCCGGGTCTCGCGCGCCGCGGCCAGCGTTTGCGTGCCGGCGTTGGGCCGCGAGTTGGCAATGATCGCGGTCACCTGGTTGCGCTGCATGCGCGCGAGCGCCTCGGCGGGCGGATAAGGCCCGGCGTTGCCGTCCCAGGCTTCCTGGTTGTAGTGCAGGTGCGTGTCGAACAGCGGGCCGTCGTAGCCAGGCGCACTGCTCTGCGTAGCCTGGCCGTGCGCAAGGGGCGCCAAGGCGACGCAGGTGGCCAAGACAAGGGTCGTGAAAGGCGTGTGGGCTTTCATGTGTTTCGCAAAGAGGGACGCAAGGCCGTTGCGCTGGATTCTGGCGCAGTCCCTGATTGCGCGGCAATTTGGCCGCACCGTTCACGTAGGTCAAAACGCCCACTTCCCTCGTTTGCCACATCGCCGTGTAATAGGACTGCCCGACCGGCAATCCGCGTCTGCGCAACGGAACCCTTCAATGGAACCCCTCATCCTCGCCCGCGTCCAGTTCGGCTTCACGATCTCGTTCCACATCATCTTTCCCGCGCTGACCATCGGGCTCGCGAGCTACCTCGCCGTGCTCGAAGGACTGTGGCTGCGCACCGGCCGGCAGGTGTACATCGACCTGTATCAGTTCTGGATCAAGATCTTTGCGGTGGCCTTCGGCATGGGCGTGGTGTCTGGCTTGGTGATGGCCTACCAGTTCGGCACCAACTGGAGCAACTTCTCGCGCTTTGCCGGTGGCGTGACCGGGCCGCTGCTGGCCTACGAGGTGCTCACCGCGTTCTTTCTCGAAGCGGGATTTCTCGGCGTGATGCTGTTCGGCCGCGAGCGCGTGGGACCGGGCCTGCACTTCGTCTCGACCCTGGCGGTGGCGGTCGGCACGCTGGTCTCCGCCACCTGGATCCTCGCGTCGAACAGCTGGATGCAGACGCCGCAGGGCCACGAGATCATCGACGGGCGCGTGGTGCCGGTCGACTGGTTCAAGGTGATCTTCAACCCATCCTTCCCCTACCGGCTGGCGCACACCGTCACCGCCGCCTACCTTGCAACGGCGCTCATGGTGGGTGGCGCCGCGGCCTGGCATCTTTTGCGCGGCAACGACAACACTCGCGTGCGCACCATGCTGTCGATGGCCTTGTGGATGCTGCTTGCGGCGGCGCCGCTGCAGGCGCTCATCGGCGACCAGCACGGCCTCAACACGCTCGAGCACCAGCCCGCCAAGCTTGCCGCGATCGAAGGCCACTGGGAGCGCACGCCGGAGGGCGAAGGCGTGCCGCTGATTCTTTTCGGCTGGCCCGACATGAAGGCCGAGGTCACGCGCTTCGCGATCGAAATTCCGCGCGCCGGCAGCCTGCTGCTTGCGCACAGCTGGGACGGACAGATTCCCGCGCTCAAGGAGTTCGCACCGGAAGATCGTCCGAACTCGACCATCGTGTTCTGGACCTTCCGCGCGATGGTGGGCCTGGGCGTGCTGATGATCGCGCTGGCCTTCTGGGGGCTGTGGCTGCGCCGCGGGCAGCGGCTGTTTGCGCAGCGCGCGTTCCTGCGGCTGGCGGTGGCCCTCTCGCCCGCGGGCCTCGTGGCCATCCTGGCCGGCTGGTTCACCACCGAGATCGGCCGCCAGCCCTGGGTCGTCTACGGCCTCATGCGCACGGCCGATGCGGTGTCGCCGCAGCATTCGACCTCGCAGGTCGGTTTCACGCTCGCACTGTTCGTCGTCGTGTACTTCGTGGTGTTCGGTGCGGGCACGGCCTACGGGCTGCGCCTCATTGCCAAGGGGCCCACGGGCGGCCACGGTGATCCGCCCGTGCATGGCGGGCCCGGAGAACCGCGGCAACCCATGCGCCCGCTTTCAGCAGCATCGGAGTCTGACGATGGGCATTGATCTTCCCTTGATCTGGGCCGTGATCATACTGTTCGGCATCATGATGTATGTGGTGATGGACGGCTTCGATCTCGGCATTGGCATCCTCTTCCCGTTCGTGCCTGCGAAGGAAGACCGCGACGTCATGATGAACACCGTCGCGCCGGTATGGGACGGCAACGAGACCTGGCTCGTGCTCGGCGGGGCGGGCCTGCTGGCAGCCTTTCCGCTGGCGTATGCGGTGATCCTCAGTGCGTTCTACCTGCCACTCATCCTCATGCTGGTGGGGCTGGTGTTTCGCGGCGTTGCGTTCGAATTCCGCTTCAAGGCGCGGGCGGGCAAGCGGCGCTGGTGGGATGCGGCCTTCATCGGCGGCTCGTTCACCGCCACCTTCTTCCAGGGTGTGACGCTGGGTGCTTTCCTCAACGGCCTGAAGGTCGTGGATGGCAACTTTGCCGGCGGCTCGTTCGACTGGGTCTCGCCGTTCTCGCTCTTCACGGGCCTTGCGCTGGTGGCGGCCTATGCGCTGCTCGGCGCCAACTGGCTCGTGATGAAGACCGAAGGCCCGCTGCAGATGCGCATGCGCAGCTTGGCGCGGCCTCTTGCGTGGCTCATGCTGGCCGTCATCATTGCCATCAGCATCTGGACGCCGCTCGCACACAAGGCAATTGCAACACGCTGGTTCAGCCTGCCCAACCTGCTGTACTTTGCGCCGGTGCCACTGCTCGTTGCGCTCGTGGTCTACAAGCTCTTGCAGGCGCTGCGCGGCGATGGGCACGCCTCGCCCTTCGTGCTTACGCTGGCTTTGCTCTTCCTCGGCTACACCGGCCTGGGCATCAGTCTGTGGCCGAACGTCATTCCGCCTGACATCTCGATCTGGCAGGCTGCAGGCCCCGCACAGAGCCTGGGCTTTGCGCTGGTGGGCGCACTACTGATCATTCCGATCATCCTGATGTACACCGCATGGAGTTATTGGGTGTTTCGCGGCAAGGTGCGGCATGGCGATGGCTATCACTGACGAACCGCGATCAGTCCGGCGCAAATGGATGCGCCGCGTCGGGTGGCTCGCGGCCATCTGGCTCGCGAGCGTGGCGGCGCTGTATCTGCTGGCGCTGGTGCTGCGCTTTGTCATGAAAGCGGTCGGCCTGGGACTGTGAACGGCGGCAATGCGGCCACCAAGGTGGCCTGCTGTGGTGCAACGCAGCGCTAAGGTGTCGAACGCGCCACGATTTGTCGGACTCGGCTGACTCCGAGCGAGCAAATGCTCCGGCGCTCCCCTGCAACCTACCCCATACGTCGGCGCCGTCCGACAGGAGCAGGCGCGCGCGCGAGCACGCTGCGGAGGTCAAGGAGAGGCGCCATGAACGCAGACCATGCATTCCTTGCCTGGAAGGATGCCCATTGCAAGGCTTCGGAAGCCGAGTTCCAGGTCCAGTTGGGCGCGAGCCGTCCCGCATCTCAGAAGCCAAGGCAGGAACAGATCGAAGAGGCGATCCGTCTGCGCAAAATCGCCTCCGAGAACCTGCGGGCCTTTCTGGCGGCCAGCGCGCGCGTTCCGACCAGCTAGCCGGAACGCAGCGGCTTCAAAACGAGCCAAGGACCATGAAGAACCGGACGGCTCATGAGGCGACCGTCACCTTGAAACTGCCATCGGCCGTGAAGGGCCGCGCGCTGGTCGAGGCGCTTCGCAGAGCGGGCATTCCGGTCGATGCACTTGGCAGCGTGACGTCGGGTTATCTCTTCGTGCGGACCACCGGCCGCTTCGGCAAACGCGCCAACACCTATCGATGGTTTGCCGCCGGCACGAGCGAAGAGTCGGTGGCCGCCTTTGCTTTGCCGCGCGCTGACGATGATGCCGATAACCCTGTGACTGCAGACAGTGCGCAAGGCTTCGTTCTTCCGGCGGCGCAACCGCGCGTGCCCACGCCCGTGACCTACCTGCGGGTGTGGAAGGAGCTGGAACAACATGCGCGCCTCGCGGAAACCCAATTGCACGCGAAACGCCTCGCCTACTTTCGAGGCCTGGGCCCACCGCCCGATGCGCTGGATCGGGAGTTGGTGAAACGTGCGTGGGCCAATGCGAACCAGTGCCTTCTGGCCGCGCACGACGAAATGAGCTTCAGGGCTTCCGGGCGCGAACGGCAATCGGGGCCCAGGGGGCCTTCAGCGGCCGGCGCTCCTGCGCCAACCAGCGAGCCCGATCCGGCAACTCGGCAATAGGGTGCAAGAGAACCGACGCGCCCGGTTCGAACGATGTGATTACGTGCCTGGTCTGGAGATAGAACTTTTCATGTAAGCGCTTGCGCGGGCCGTGCGAATTCGATGCTTTTCTGCAGGGATATCCCGCATGGATTGAGTCGATCACGTCGATCCATAGAGGGTCTAATGACTCTGACACCTTGTCCGGACCATCTGCATGGCATGAAAAAAGCTCTTCTGAAGCTCGTCGCGACTTGGGCCTTTGCAGCGCTCGCGTTCGAGGCGCATGCGGAGCCGGTCGTGTTGTCGCTGGTTCACGCCGCCGCGACCACGCACCCGGCGCACCTGGCGGCACTGCAGTTTGCCAAGCGCGTGCAGGAGCGCACCCAGGGGCAGGTCAGCATCGAGATCTTTCCCGCGTCTCAACTCGGCAGCGAGAACGAACTGCTGCAGAAGGTCAGGCTCGGCGCCGTCGACATGGATGTTTCCTCGATGAACTATCTCATTAAATACGAGAAGGCGTTCTCCGTTGTCGTCCTTCCGTATCTGTTCGACAGCTATGCGCACGCGCACCGCGTGCTCGACGGCCCCGCCATGAAATGGCTGGCCCCGCTTGCCGAGAAGCAGGGCTTCGTCATCCTGTCCAACTGGGAATGGGGATTTCGCAATCTCACCAACAGCAAGCGCCCGATCAACGCACCCGAAGACGTGCGAGGCTTGAAGGTGCGCGTGCCGCCGGTCGCCGAGCTCGAGGCGACCATGGAAGCGCTGGGCGCCGAGGTCAGCAAGGTCGGCTTCAAGGAACTTCCCCAGGCGCTCTCGCAGGGAGTGGTCGATGGTCAGGAGAACCCCATCAACGTCATCTACTACAACAAGCTTTACGAGGTGCAGAAGCACCTCGCGTTGACGCGCCACGTGTACTACAACACGCTGCATCTCATGAGCGCGAAGAGCTGGGCAAAGCTCACACCGGCGCAGCAGTCGATCGTGCGCGAAGAAAGCAAGTCGGCGGGTGACGGTATGCGCAGGAAGATCATTGCCGAGGAAGACGAGCTGATCGTGAAGATGGCCGCTGCCGGAGTGAAGGTCACGCGGCCCGATCCTGCGCCGTTTCGCGCGGCGACACAGAGCGCGCGTGCGCAGATCGCGCGCTTTGCGGGCGAAGAGAACGTGCGCATGTTCTTGAAGATGGTCGATGCAGAGCGAAAGCAATGATGCATCCCATCAACGGCGATCGAGGAGCGGACCTCGATTGAGGGGATTCCTGGGCGGCATCCCCTCGTGGCAAAGATCGCTCAGCCTGCGGGCGGAGATTGCAATCGGCTTCGGCATTGTCATTTCGCTGATGCTCGCATTGGGGGTGGCCTTCTATCTCAGCGAGCAGCGCACGTCGATCGCCATCGACAAGCTGCTGAACAGCGACAACCGGATGGCAGACCTGAGCCTGCGCAGTTCCCTTGCAATGTACAAGGCACGCGAGGCCGAAAACGAACTGCTGCTCTCCGCGGACCGGCTCGGCGTGGCGGAGGCCAGCGCGCGCTCCCTGCCGGCCATGCAGAACCAACTGCTCGACATGCGCGAGTACCTTTCAAGCCTGCGGATCATCTCGACCGACGCGCAGTTTAGAGACCGGGTCGACCAGATCGAAGCGCAAACGCAGCAATACGAGGATGGGTTTCTCGCGTTCCTCAAGCAGCACGGCAAGGACGGAAATCTCGGCTCGGAACCTACGTCTCGCCAGGGCTATGTGGACGCGGCGGTGGCCATCGAGTCATCGGTGGAAGCCTTGCACACCGCGGCGAGCAAGCGGGCGCTCCAGACAAGAAGCGATGTCGCGCGCGCAGCCAGTTTCTCGCGCTGGGCTGCCATTGCCATGATCGCGCTGGCCGCTGTCATGGGCCTGGTGATCGCCAGGATCGTTTCGCTGCGCATCGCGGGCTCCGTCGCGCAGCTCATCGCATTTTCGCGCCGCGTTGCCTCGGGCGACTTCAGTGCAAGGGCCCCGCAAGGCCGCGACGATGAATTCGGCATCCTGGCAAAAGCCATGAACCAGATGGCCGAGTCGATCGAGAATTCCAATGTGCTGCTGGAGAGCAGCGCCGACAGCTTGAAGCACCAGGCCACCCACGACGCCCTGACCGGGCTTCCGAACCGCGCGCTGCTGGAGGACCGGCTCACGCAGGCGATTTCATATGCCGACCGATACGGCCGCCTGATGACGGTGGTGTTCATCAACCTCGACGGCTTCAAGATGGTCAACGACAGCCTCGGCCGCAAGGCCGGGGATGAACTGCTGAAGGTCATGGCCGCGCGCATGAGCCAGTGCCTGCGCAGCGTGGACACGGTGGTGCGCACAGGCGGCGACGAGTTCGTGGTCGTGCTGTACGACCAGCCGGGAGACGGCACGGACATCGTCCCTGCCCTGCGGAGGCTGCTTGACGCCATTGCACTGCCCGTGCAGATCGACTGCCAGGCGGTCCAGGTCACGGGCAGCATGGGCGTGGCCACCTATCCCGCGGACGGCGCCGACGCCGACGCCCTGGTCATGAACGCCGATGCGGCGATGTCCCGTGCCAAGACGTCGGGACGCAACAACTTCCAGTTCTATGCGGCCGAGATGAACGGCGCGAGCCGCGACAGGTTCGCGATGCGCGAAGGGTTGCGCCACGCCATTGCCCGCGGCGAATTCCACCTCGCGTACCAGCCCCAGGTGGATATGAGATCGGGCGAGATGATCGGTGTGGAGGCCCTGATCCGCTGGCAACATCCGGAGCGCGGCTCGATCTCGCCGGCGGAATTCATTCCGCTGGCGGAAGAAACGGGGCTCATCGTTCCCATCGGCGAATGGGTGCTGCGCACCGCCTGCTTCCAGCGTAAGGCCTGGCAGCGCGCAGGCCTGCCGGCCTTCGGTGTTTCGGTCAATGTGTCCGCGCGGCAGTTCAGGGAGCGCACCTTGATCGACCAGGTTGCGCGGGCGCTTGCGGACAGCGGGCTCGAAGCCCGTTTGCTCGAACTCGAACTGACCGAAAGCATGGTCATGGAGGATCTCGAGAGCGCGCTGCTGTCGATGAAGGCGCTGCAAGCGATGGGCGTGCAGCTCTCGATCGACGATTTTGGAACCGGCTATTCGAGCCTGAGTGCGCTCAAGCGGTTTCCGATCGCGAGGCTGAAGATCGATCGCGCCTTCGTGCGTGACATTCCGGACGATGACGAGGACAAGGCCATTGCCAAAGCCATCATCTCTCTGGGCCACGAGCTCAAGCTCAAGGTCATTGCCGAAGGCGTGGAAAACGAGCGGCAACTGGAGTTCTTGCGCCTCAACGGCTGCGACGAGATGCAGGGCTACCTGTTCAGCCCACCGGTTTCACCCACCCAGCTTGCGGCATTGGTGAAGTCCCGCGTGGGCGCTGCGCACAGGGCGGGTGCACGCACGGCATCGATGCGCGGTTAGCCGCTTCTGAGAACGAAAGTACTGTATATTCATACAGTGTACTGCGAAGTTTTCAGATACCTGTTCGACGGGCAGGAGCTCGCCACGAAAGAGGCCGTGAAGCACACGCGCCGCGTGGGCGAGCTGGTCTACATGGCCCGTATTCACGATCCGCGCCCAGGCCGCAGCCTGATGATCGCGATGCTGCTGGCGGACGATCACGAGAGCTATGTGATCCCCCTGCTCAACCGCGCTTGCCTGACCGAGGTCAGGGGCGGCTTCGTCATCGAGGGCATCGAGATCCACGCGCGGGGCCGCGCGATGAAGAACATCAAGACCTTCAACTATCCGCAGCGCTGGTTCTGCCGTCCTGTGCCGCGGCCCGCCGCTGCAGATCCCGCGGCCGCCCGCGTGGAAGCCCGGCGCCACGGTGAAATGATTGCGACTGCGCTGCAGCGTTGGCCGGGGCGGCGCGGCGGGTTCAACATTGCCGAAGGGAGCTGATCGATCCCGCGCAAGGAACAGCGCGCTAAGGCGCCGGATGCTGCACGGGCGCATGCTGCGCCATCAGCGCAGCGACCCAGTCGATGAACACACGCAGCTTGGCGCTCACATGCCGATTGGGCGGAAACGCGATGGAGATGGGCATCGGATCGAGCCGCCAATCCTTTTCGAACAGCGGCACCAGCTCGCCGCGCGCCACGTGCGCCTTCGACATGTAGTGCGGCAGCCAGAGGACACCCAGGCCTGCCAAGCCAGCCGCGAGGTAGGCATTGCCGTCGTCGACCGCCAGCACGTAGCGGCCCTGCACTCGGATGCTTTCGCCGCCGTCCTGGCGGTGCAGGCTGTATGGCAAGACCTTGCCGGTCCGCGGCCAGTGGAAGCCGACGACGCGGTGATGCGAGTCTTCGAGCTCCCGCGGGTGCGAGGGCAAGCCGGCGTGTTCGAGGTAGCTTGGCGCCGCGTACACCCCCAGCTGCAGGTCGCCCACGCGGCGCGCCATCAGCGACGGGTCGGTGAGTTCGCCGCCCCGCACCACGCAGTCCACGTTCTCGCCGATCAGATCCACCATGCGATCGCTCACGCCCATGTCGAACTGGATGTCGGGATAGCGCGCGTGAAATTCCGGCAAGGCCGGCACCAGGATCAGGCGCGCGAGCGGACTGGGCACATCCACCCGCAACCGCCCTCTGGGCAACGCCGACGCATCGGACAGGCTGGTCTCGGCATCGTCCATGTCGCCCAGCAGCCGCACCACGCGCTCGTAGTAGGCCGCGCCGTCAGCCGTGACGTTGACCTTACGCGTGGTGCGGTTGAGCAGCTTGACGCGCAGCCGCGCTTCCAGCTGCTGCACCAGTTGCGTCACGGTGGTCTTGCTCATGTGAAGCGTCTCGGCCGCTTTGGTGAAGCTGCCTGCTTCCACCACGCGGGCAAACGCCTGCATCGCATCGAAACGGTCCATCTCTCTGCTCCTGATGCTTTCCGGATTGTTCGGTATTCCCAAACAGTGATTATTGGCTTTGCCGGTTTATCGGCGAGGCGCGGATGTCTAGAGTCCCTTCATCGCAACCACAGGGTCGGCTTCGGCCCGTTCAATAAAGAAGGCACATCCATGACTACACGTGACGTCGTTTTTCCGCCCGGGCGCCAGGCGCTCTATGAAAAGAACCGCTATTCGCCCGCGATTCGTTCCAACGGCTTCCTGTTCGTTTCGGGCCAGGTCGGCAGCCGCGAAGACGGCTCGCCCGAGCCCAACCTGGAAGCACAGGTCCGGCTCGCATTCGGCAATTTGAACGCAGTGCTTGCGGCCTCAGGCTGCACCTTCGACGACGTGATCGACGTGACCATCTTCATCGTCGATCCCGAATCGAAGTTCGAGAGAATCTGGAAGCTGGTGCCCGAGTATTGGGGCAACGCGCCGCACCCGACGCTGACCGGCGTCGGCGTGACGTGGCTCTATGGCTTCGACTTCGAGATCAAGGTGATTGCGAAGCTTCCCGAGGCCAGAGGGGACTGAGCCGGCATCTCCGCCCCTGTGGAAATTACTGCGGTTAAGGGGTCAATTTTTGGCGGCAAACAGCACGTGCCTCATTTCGTATCAGGCCAGTTTTGACCGCCTCTGCTTGATAGATCGCCATCTCCGGCCTTCCATCGGAGAGCTCGGCCATGGACTTCGCAAACTGTCGCGATGCCTCGACTTGAAAATGGGCTTGCAGCGCGGCCATGTCTCGCCAGCGTTCAACGAAGACGAATCGTTGCGGCTGCTGCACGTCGCGGCCCACTTTATGGGAAACGCATCCCGGCTCGGCGCGAGACCGAAGCACGTGTTCGACGGCAAGCTTCTGCATCGCCTCGTCGGCGCCTTCGCGCGCAATCGCATGGCCTGTCACGATGATCATCGTAGGTACTCCGTGTGGTGATGGGGGAAGAAAGCAATTGGCAGTCAGCGGGCGCTGGCGCCACCGTCGATAGGGATGATGGCACCCGTCATGTAGCTCGACGCCGCTGACGCCAGCAGCAGCGCGAGCCCCTGGATCTCCTGCGGCTGCGCGATGCGACCCAAGGGGATATAGCTGCGCATGCGTTCCACGCTTTCGGGCAGGCGCTGGCGCCCGCCGTTGATGCCGGTGGCGAAGGGACCGGGCGCAATCGCATTGACCTGCACGTTGAAGGGCGCCAGCTCCGCAGCCGCCTGGCGCACGAGATTGTTGACCGCCGCCTTCGAGGCGACGTACGCGTAACCGGAAAGCGCTTCGGCGCGCAGGCCGGCAATCGACGAGGTCACGATGATCCGGCCCCGCCCGCGCGGCTTCATGTGGCGGCTGGCGGCGCGCATGGTTGTGAGGACACCGTCGAGATTCACCCGAAGCACCCTGTCCCACGCGGCCATTTCAACGTTCTCCAGGCGGCCTGCATCCACCAAGAAATCGCGGCCGGCGCTCATGCCCGCATTGGCAAACACGCACTCGATGCCGCCAGGCTGCGCCGCCAGCGCATCCACCAGGCCGTCCACCGCAGCGGTATCGCTGACATCCAGCGGCGACCCTCGGGCCTTCGAGTACTGGGGCTGCAATCGGTTTAGCTCGACTCCGAGCAGTTCGGCGTCGAGGTCGGACATGATGACCTCGGCACCGGCTTCAAGCATGGCCCCGGAAATCGCCACCGATGCCGCTCGCGGCTCCGGTGACGAGGATTCGTTGACCGCTCAGATCGAATAGCGAAGGCAAGCTCATTGGTGCTCCTGTTCAGTTCTTCCTGAGTGGGATCAGCTCGTCCCAGCGCTCGGCGGCTTCGATCATGTAGTGCACGCTCAGTACCACCCGCTGGAACATCCACTGCCCGTCAAGGCGGATGTACTCGTCGTCAAACCGACCTACCAGGTAGTGGCTCTTGCCGTCACGCACGGGACGACCATCGAGGTAGCTGAATCCGGTGCCTCGATCCCCCTGGACGTCAACAACATGGTTGTGAATGAACTGCCGCGCCGACTGAACGGGGAAAGTGGCAAAAAAAGCCCGGATGTTCTCGCGCCCCCGCACCTCAGGGCGGCCTCCGTAGACGATCGCCGCATCCGGTGCGAAGAGTCCGTACAGCCGTGGGCCGGCGTCCTCGTTGACCAGCTCGTGGTAACGCGCGCGCTCGGTGCATCACGCGTAACGTGCGCTCGAGGCAGGGGCCGATGGACTGGTGTTGCTCACGGCGGGCGCTGGCGGCCATACGGGCTGGGCCAACCCGTTCGCGTTCGCGCGGGCGGCGCGCGCCTTGTTCGATGGCGCCGTCGTGCTGACGGTGTCCGTGCAGGAAGCTCGAAACAGGTTCGGCGGGGGCTCTGAAGGTGCAGTGATCCAGGGGCCATCGCGTGCAACCGACTTCAATCGGCCACTTCCAGACGTTGACGACGGTTGGCGCTCGGGGTGCCTAATTAGTAGGATTCTGATGAAAACCTTCGACCTTTATGCCCGCGTCTATGTGGCTGCCAGTGGCGGCTGGAAGGCCACCTTCCTGGGTACGATCTGTAGTGAAGCCGAGCAGGTTCAGACTGTGAAGGGGCCAGAGAACTACTACTGGGTCGAGTTCGACGAACCTCAGGAGGATGTATCGGGGCCTGACCTTTATCGGAAGGCCCAAATTCTGAGCTGCTATCTGGAGTCGGTGTAGTGTCGGTGCACGGGCCGCATCCGGCCATCACCAGCCGTTCATGTGGATGCCATAAAGCAGCCGCTCGACGCCGCTCTCGACCCACAGCTGCCATTCGAGCTTCAGAATTGGGGATCCCAAAGCTGCAGTTGAGCAGTGCAAGACAAGCGCTGAACCGCCGGCGTCAGCACGGGTCAAGGCCGAGTAGACCCGAATCGCGCGCGAGCGCGCCGACGGTCGGCGGCTGCGCGCTCGCCGTGCCGGTCAGCACGATGGCTGCCGCAACGGCGGCGATGGAACTGGCAAACATTCTGCGATTCGTCATGGCAAAGACTCCTCAAGTTGAGTTGGTTCACGCGTCCTGATTGACGCGTCACGATTGCGGTTGTCAGAGATGGATCCCGCCCGAGACCTCGATGCGCTGACCGGTCACGAAGCGATTGCCGTCGCCAAGCAGCGCAGTAATGGCGCCTGCGATGTCTTCGGCCACTGCAAAGCGCCCCAGCGGCGTGACCGACGCGATGTGCTTCTGCACCTGCTCGTTTGAACGCAGCAGGCCGCCGCTGAAGTCGGTCGCGACGGCTCCCGGAGCAATCACGTTGACGGTGATTCCGCGTGGGCCGAGTTCGTGGGCGAGGTAGCGCGTCAACACTTCGACGGCACCCTTGACCGAGCTGTAGATCGCGCGGTCCGGCGTGTAGAACCGCGTGGTGCCGCTGGAGACGTTGACGATGGAACCCTGGTCCGAAATCAGCGGCAGGAGCTTCTGGACCAGGAAGAAGACGCCCTTGAAGTGGACGTTGACCAGGCTGTCGAATCCTTCCTCCGTCACCTTCTCGAGCGGCTCGGCAACTTGCAGGCCGCCGTTGTTCACGAGGAAGTCGAAGGTCTCTCGATTCCACCTGCTGCGAAGTACCTCGTGAACTGCCGCGGCGAAGGAGCCGAATGCCGAGGTCTTGGCGACGTCGAGCTGGAGCGCGACCGCGCTACGGCCCAGCGCCGAGATCTCGCCGACAACGGCATCGGCCTCTTCGCGATGGGAGTTGTAGGTGACGATGATGTCTGCGCCGTCGCGGGCGAGTTGGAGGGCGGTGGCGCGGCCGATGCCGCGATTGGCGCCCGTGACGAGGGCGATGCGAGAAGAGTGGGTCATGGTCGTATTCCGGTTGAAGCGATGTGGATGGGTGTGCAGGTGTGAGCCGGCAAACCAATGATGGACAGCGACGGCCTTCGGATAAATAGCCCAATCTTGATAACATTGTCCGAACGGACTGGACAATCGGGGCACCCGCCATGGATCGCATCGACGCCATGCACCTTTTCACTCGAATCGTCGAGCTCGGCAGCCTCACGGCTGCTGCTGAAGAGCTGGACCTGTCCCGCTCGAACGTGAGCTACGCGCTTCAAGGCCTCGAGAAACGCCTTCGGGTGCGGCTGCTGAACCGCTCGACGCGCCACGTGAGCCCCACTTCCGAAGGTCACACCTACTACGAACGCTGTCGCCGCGTGCTGGCTGAGGTCGAGCATGCGGAATCGATGCTCAGCGAAGCGGCGTCGAACCCACAGGGGCGCCTTCGCGTCGATCTGCAGGCCGGCCTTGCTGCCGCATTCGTGTATCCGCACCTGAACGACTTCTGCACGCGCTATCCCGGCATCGACCTGGTGATCGGCACCGGCGACCGCCTCGTCGATCTGGTCCGCGAAGGCGTGGACTGCGTGTTGCGCGGCGGCATGCCGCGCGAGTCGGGGCTGGTCGCTCGCCGCATCGCGCTGCTGCCGACCTTCACCTGTGGCAGCCGGCACTACATCGCCGTCAACGGCAAACCGAAGACGCTGGAGCAGCTGCGCGAGCACCAGGCGGTGAACTTCCTCTCATCGGCCACCGGAAGAAGTTCGCCGTTCGAGTTCATGGTGGACGGCAAGCTGCACAGCGTCACGCTGCGTGGCCGCGTCAGCGTCACGACCGCGGAAGCCTACCGGGCCTGCTGCCTGCAGGGACTGGGGCTCATCCAGACGCCGCGCTTCGGCGTGGAGGACCTCGTGGCCTCGGGCGATCTGGTCGAGGTGCTGGGCGCGTATCGTCCGCCGCCGATGCCGGTATCGGTCATTTTCGCCCAGCAGCGGCAGATGACGCCCAAGGTCCGGGTGTTCATCGACTGGATCGTCGAGCGCTTTCAGACACTCCCGGTCGCACGTGGCAAGTCTCGATCTGTGCGCGCTGCCTCAGCGGGATCGTGACCTTCGAGCGTGGCCCTGTGTCGGCAGCACCGGCCGGCCATCGTTGTGTCGCGGCCAGCCTGTTCCGCACTTCTTCGCTGATGAACGCCGTGAAGGCGCGAACGAGGGGACGCACCATGTGCACGTGGGGCAGGATGGCATAGATCGTCTTGGGGCGCAGCGAGTACGGCGGCAGCACCTCGACGAGTGCGCCTGTCGCCAGGTCGTCGCAGACATGGAAGCGGTAGAAGTTGCCGCTTTGCTCCGCTGGAGCTGCCCGTCGCGAACGTCTGGAGGTAGCCGTTCAGTGGCTTTGACGAAGGTCAGCTTCTCTTGATGCTGAAGGACCGCACCGGGCCCATAGCCGACATACCTACTTCCCGGAAGCGGACGCTCGTTGAATGTCCGGATCAGAGCACGGCGTAAAGCTGCTTCGGGCCCGTTCACGACGGCGGCGCGACCGGCTACAGTCCGCCACTTGCTGCCGCTTTCCAAGGGCAGCTCTAGGACATCTCACTTTAGCCGCTCTTGTTTTCTGCAGCTGCCAATCGACCTCCCGAGTTCGATGCGCGGCTTCCTTGATGCGCGCTCGTCGCTTGATCTCAGGTATGCGCTTCAATCAGCGCCTGCCAGTGCTTGGGATCCTCAGTCTGGATGAGCGTCAGCATCTCGTTGATCGCTGCTTCGATGTCGCAGATCAGGTCGTTGTTCTCAGCCAGCCGCTCGATGTTGTTGGCGTGGCTGAAGTAGTGCAAGGCCTTGAGGATCCGCTTGGCCGGTTCCACGCCAAAAAGCGTCTCGACACGGGTGTCGACCGTCACCTCGTGGTGGGTCGGTATGCGTCCGTAAGAATACAGCTCAACAAAGCGGCGCATGGCGTTGGGCAGCATTAGCAGCAGCTCCATCTCTTCGGCGCCGCGTTCCTGCCGGAACCTGTTCAGCACACCAAACAGGAAGTGGTACTCAGACGAGTAATTCAGCAGTGCCGCAGGCATGTCGACCAACGCGGATGTGGTCGGCGTGGTGCGCTTGACCAGGCAGTACCTGGCCTTCTTCTTGTCGGGCTTGAGCTCGCGTACCAGGGAAAAGAAGTTGAAGTTGTGGGTCAGCACGAACAGCTGCTTGCAGCGGGTGCGCCACTCCATGTTTCCGTTGGCCTGCACTTGGTGGAAAAACGCTTCTCGAATGACGCCGATCACCTGGAAGATGTGGTTGCTGTCCAAGCTGGATATGGGGTCGTCGATGCACACGATGACATCGGCCAGATTGGCAACTTCCTTCAGCTTGGCCATGAAGTACGCGAAGGCAATAGCGGTCTTCTCACCCTCGCTCAAGTATGTAGCCGGCCGGCCGCCCTTGCGCGTGAGCCGGAACCGTTCCTGCCCGTCGACGTCGACGACGTCGATGTTGACGCTGGACGGCCCCAGCAGGGAGTGGATTCGCTCGTTGATCTCCTGCCGGCCCCGCTGCGCCTTATGGATGATGGCCCGCTGGCTAGCTTCCGCGGCCATTACGCCATTGCGCCAACGATGGAAGCGCCCGCGGCGCTGCTCCCGGGCCTTGCGCTCGGCATCGAGTCGATCCAACTGCTGCTTCACGACGAAGTCAGCGGCGTAGTGCGCCTTTAGTTTGGTGATGGCCTGCGCTTTGGCCTGGTCGAAATTGTTGGAGACCCGGTTGTGCTCCGCGATGATGGTGTTGATGGCGGCCACAGCCTGAGCCACGTCGGCCCAAGGCTTGCCGTGGCTTGCCGGCATCGGGATCAACGCGCGCGGGGACTCAACTTTACGCTCAAGCGCTGATTGCAGTGCCAACACGTCCGCGTTGTACGCGTTGACCGACTGCTTCAAGTTGGCGGCAGCCTCTCTGTAGCCCTCGCGAAATGAGGCGTACAGCTCGCTCTCTGCCCGAGGCGCGAAGGCCAGCACGGACGTCCCCACTCTGGCCAGCAGGTTGGCGATAGCGTCCGCGTGGGTGATCAGGTCTTTGGAGAAGTGGGTTCGAAGCGCCGCCAGTCGTTCTTCGCTGAGCGGCGACGCACAAAAGAGGCAGTCGTCTTTGTGCTGGTGGAGCGGCATGCCCTGCAGCACCCACCGCTCGACGTCTGCGTTCTGCGCCAAGGCTTGGATGGCGTTGGCCAGGTCCGGCACCTTGGCTAGCAGCGGTTGAGCCTCGGACAGGAGTTGGCGAAGCTTGGTGTCCAAGCTGCTGGACGGCAGCGGCTGCAGCCGGTCCTGGTCCGAGGCGCGGGCCAGACGTAGGTTCGCCTGCAGATCATCTGCAGACAGCATTGCCGCGCCCGGGTTCTGCCGGACCGATTGCGCCTCCCGGTCCAGGTGGTCTGCTCGGAACGAAGCGTTGAGCGCCATGGTCTCCCGTATGGTCGCCGCCGTGGCCGTGCGCGCCGCACCAAGATCCTGGGCAGCTTTCTCAAGGGCCGCTTCGGTTCTGGCCACAGCCTGCGCAATCTTGGACCGCAGTCTTTCACATTGCGCCAATTTATCGATCGCTGCCTTGGACTCCTCGCCCAACAGGAAGATCGGGTTGAAGTGGTCGCCCGCGAAATTGAGGTTCGTCGCCACGAAGTCCGCGTTAAACACCCGGACGTTCAAGGTGTTGCTCTGGTAGTTGGCCTCGTTGACGACGCCACCGTCGCGTCTGAACTCGAATTCGAAATCCGGCAGGCCGGGCAGCGCCTGACGGTGCTCGAGCATGGCGAACAGTCTCGACAGCGTCGTCTTGCCGGAGTAGTTCCAGCCGTAGATGACGTTCTTCATGCCGAAATCAGCCATGCCGGCCGCTGGCCGATAGTCGGCATAGACGCCGAGGCCCTTGATGTGGTTGATGCGTTCGATCATGGATCCTCCGCTGGTCCCGCATGTGGCTGCGGTTGGCCTTAGTCGCACGAATGTGCAAAGCATTTGCACGCAATGCACCTGGGCAGCATCGCCGACCACCATTTTGCGACCTTTCTCTGCCCCAGCCTTGGCAGGCGAGTCGGGAGCCGACGGTTCAGTGCTCGTCGGCGTGTCAGCATAAACCCTAGGGCTGGAGTAGGTCGGATGTTGAGCGCCCGCCTTAGGAGGGCGATGCAGCACAGACGGAAGTCTGCTCCGGGCCAGGCCCGAAGCGGAAGTTCAAAGCGTTCAAAAGCGGTCATTCAACAGACTGACCAGGAGCCTCAAGGATGGACGCCACGAGTGCCGCCGAATCGGTTAGAAGGTCAGCTATGTCAACGCGTGATGCCCGAACGCCATTCACTGTGGGACGGGCACGAAATCGAATTTTCGAGTGAGGATTTCATCTCCGCGCTGCAAGATCTGAATGGTGATCTTGGAGAGAAATTTGCTCTCACCCGCCATCCACTTCATGACCTGCGCTTTGTCGTCGCCGACGGCAAGGTCCTTCCCCGTTTCGTGTTCGGCCAAGAGGTCCTGAACCACTCCAGCTGCAAAATCCGGCACGCTCAAGAAGTCGTCAAGGAACGACTTTTCAGCGAGCGACCTCCCAGACTTCAGCTCCGCCGACCTTTGCTTCGAGTACATCCGAAGCGCGCTCGCAAACAACCGTTGCGTATCCTCAAACTTACGCTCCTGCGCGTTTTCGTTGATCGCGTCGTTGTCGCAATACCAGATGATCGGTTGATCGGGCCTGACGAGCAGCGAGGCGAAGATCGCGAACATGTGGGCTACACGAAGAACCTTTTCTCCGGCGCCGTTTTTCCATCGGCCGAAGCCGAGGTCCGCGAGCGACTTTTCGATGTGAGCGGCGCCGCCGAACAAAGAGTCGATCTCTTTCTCGACTGCTACCGTAATGACCGCGCCGTGGATCAAGCTGTCGACCAAGCGAAGAAATTCTGGCAGCGCTCGGCTGCGGCCTCCAGATGCAAGTCGCTTGTACCTGAATTCGCTGTACGGCTCGAGGATGCCGTGCCTTTTCCGGAGGTCGCTCACTTCCTTCACGAAAGGACCGCTGAGGTTGGCAGTGAGGAAGAGAAACGAATACGTCTTGAACCGCGCGCCACGATGTTCGCCTCCAAAGTCGGTCATCACAGCGACGCTGTTGGCCTCCGAAAAATCTGGAAGCTCCGATAGCTGCTCGATCGCGCTCGCGAGGACGAGAGCGAACCCGGATGTCTCCCCGCGCAGCGCAGACAGGTCGAAGGGGCACTCTTCCGAATGATTTGTCGACGGGGTGGGAAATGGTTTGGTGGCAACTTCATTTTGGCGATCCGGGCGAATGCGGATGGTGCCTGAAGACAATGCGGCGGCAAAGCCATGCCGGCGTGGCCAGCTGCTGCGCAGCAGTTGCACGCGGTGCGTCTAACCTGAATGGAGATGTCTACAGGCGTTGAAATGGCGAATTGCCATCTGTTTCTGCCCAGCATCCGCGTACAGCAGTGCCGCATTCCGATGTCCATGGGCAGGGATTCCTCCCGACATTCTGGATGCCAGTCACCGCTTGTACCCCAAGCGCTTCTTCGCCTCGGCCAGCGGCTGCCGCGCCCTCCAATAGTCCCCTCATGGAACCGAGACGTGGAATGACAGGTGTTCACTTGCTGGCGCAGCGTGTGCCAACCTGGCGACGCCGAAGGTGGCCTCGTTGTGTCGGCACGCCGAATGACCGGTTGTGGCCGACTGTAGCCGATGGTGTGCTGCGCGCACGGCGCACTGAGCGGAGGTAGCGGTCTCGTGAAAGCGGTGGTTCGCCGCCGGCTGTCGTGTGTGCTTCTGGGGTAACGGGCGAAGGGGTGCGCCGCCGGAAATCGGTCGTTCGACCTTTCCTGCGGCGATCACGTACATTGCGATCATGCCGTTCGTTCACCCCAGTACCACGACGCACGCATGCCCGTGCGGCTGTAACTCACCTCTTCGACTACTTGAGGGCGGCTTTGAGTACGGAGAGCGATCCAATGTCATGTTCCGCAGTGCGTTGATGGACTGCGGTACGGTGGGTCCGCAGGTTTTTACGCAACTTGGCTCAGGTGCGTGGGATGGCGAAGCAGCAGAGACATGGTGGACAACCCTCCACACGTGGATCGAGAGCGGAAATCTCTCAATCCAAGTCGTTGATCCAATTGAATCTCCACTCGTTCAGGCCCTTGCACCGAACGGTCGTCTGCTTTCTCGGGCAGACGTCGAGTCGCAGGGCGGAGCCTTGGATTGGGCATGCGAAGTGGCATATGAGATCTGCGTCGAACACGACCAGATCTCGTTGTTCATCCTGAGCAAGTCTGGCGCGAGTCCCTAGCCTCAGGCTTCTGGGGCGAATATTTCTGGCGTCGGCTTGAATGTCGGCTGCTGGCCGACTGCAGTCGAAGGAAGGCTGGTGCCGCAGCGCCCTCGGCCGTCATCGACCCTTCCTGAAGAGCTGATGCTCGAAGCAGCGGCGATCGCAGGTTGGGGCTCTGTGCGCCTGTTGCAGGCTTAGGCTCAGACGGCTTCAGCTGTCATCGATAGCATCCTCGGACCCAACATTCCGAGCGACCAAAGATGACCAAAAATCAATGCGGCGAGTAGGACCGCGTGAAGCAACAACATCGTCGCTGGTGCGTTCGCCAAACTCCTTCACCAAATAGTCCTCGAGGTTGGCCGCGTAGCAAATGATGTCTGTCGGATAGACGACAGAAAACACTGGGTTGTCAGAGCTCGACGGTTGATCGGGCATATAGCGATGGGAAAAAATTTGAATGAGTTTTGGTGCTTGCGCAAGAACTGCGCGCATGTGACGGGTAGCCTGTTCGAAATCCGCAGGTTTCGGTCCCCACCTCAAGTTCCAGATGCCTCCGACATTTTCGAACGGATACCTAACCGTGTGCCATACGCCCTCCAAAGGGCGCGCCATCATATCCAGCAGCGAGGGGTCATCTAGATTTCTCCAGTTGGGAAAATCGTCCCCTACGGGAAGAAAATGGCTCAATAGTTCGCGCAAGTCTTCCGGAAAAACAAATCCGAACCTCTGCTCAGCCTCGTTCGCCTCCACGGCCGACAAGCCAGGAGCGAGCGCGACACCAGCGCTCTCCAGAATCGATCGGCAATTTTTCAGATCCATAGCTGTGCACTAGGTATGTTTCGCGCTTGTGCCAGGATGTGCTCCAACCTGTGTGCGAACGGCGGCTGTTGGCCGTCAGCCGCCGAACTCTAGGAATCACCAGATGTCAGTCCAACTGAATTCTCCGGGTCGACATTTTGTCCCGCGTAGTAGCGGTTCAAGGCCTTACTCAGGAACAGCAGTACGCTGACAGCAACAACAATTGCACCCCAAATTGCATCGACGGTCCTCGAGCCCACGTAGCTGAGAAGGAGTAGTGCTTGAAGGAAGAAAGCTGCTCCGTAGATTCCGAGGCCGATAGCGAAGCCGTTCATGAATTTTCTTGACTTCGAGAGTGCCGCGAACGCCATTCCCACCACAACCAAAGCGATGAGAAGGGCTGCTCCAATGGAGCCCAATGCCCCGCGAACCAGAGTAGCTAGAACCAACAGAGAGATCAAAGCAAGGAATGAGCTTGGAATCTTGGTCTTCGTGGCGAGCATGCTACTTCCCTTGAATGTCTTCAGATTTTTGCCAGTCTAGGCGGCCGTGCCCACGTGCTTCGAAGCGGTACTGCCGAGCACACCGGAGGATTGTGACGAACCTCCGCTCATGGCCGCGTACTGCTGTCACATGCCCAAAGAGCGTGCATATAGCCAAAGCATCAGCCCGACCGTGGAAAGCAGCAGCACCGTCGTCGTCAGTCGGCCCATACGTCTGTCCACGATGGCAGCGAGCGCAAAGAACGCCATCATCCCGCAAAAGGCTACTGCCCCCGCTGGTGAGGTGAACCACTTTGAGAACAGCAACAGCGCCAAGCCAGCCGCTGCTAGCAATGCGGGAGGCCACCATGGCGACCTTCGAAATAGCCACGATGCGACCGCCGCGGTGAGCGCAAGAGGGCCGGCGAAGCGAGCCCAACCATGCGTCCAGGGCACCAGGCCCCTTGAGGTTTCGTAGCGTCCAACGCTGATGACCAATACCTCGCCAGTGGTCGCTGCCGACCAGATGGCGCTAACGAAAGACCAAAGCGCCGGGAACAGCAAGATGGCGCCGGCTGCCAATGTCGCTTTTCCGTACTGCTCCAGGGTCAAGCGGCTCATGAGGATGCTCGTCGGGGGTGATGAAGTTTGTTGCCGGCGCCAGGGTCAGTGTGCACGCGCATATTTCTGTGCCGACATCAGAGGACTGCTTCTGGCCGACTGTGGCCGGTTGCGACCGGCGGAGCTTTGGGCCCCGAGCAGACATCGTGCTCGGCGCAGAACGGCCCTTAAAACCTGATGCCGATGCCCGCAAGAGACTGCTTTCATGTCGGGATTGGAGCGCCGATCTGGGTGAGAGATTGGGCGCGCGGCTCGGGAACAAGCGAGAAAACGTAGGCGTCGGTGAATTTCCCATGCACCTTCAAACGATTGCGGGCCAGGCATTCGCGCAAGGCCCCGGACTTGGCCGCCAAGGCCAGGCTGGGTGTATTGTCTGCCGCGACGACGATTTCAACGCGACCGAGTTGAAGCTCTGAAAAAGCGACGCGAGATAGGGCCTGAATGGCTGCTGAAGCGGCACCCCGGCGATGCCAGGACTGACGAACCCAGTAGCCGAGATTGCAGAACCCATTGGCTGCATTGAATTGGTTCAAGCCACACCCACCCACAAAGCACTTTGACTGGGCATCGAAGATGCCGAATTCGTGACTCGCTCCATTCGCGCGTTCCTGCGCGCAATGGGAAAACCAAGACAGCGCATCGGAATCGGTGTAGCCGGCATGCGCCCAAGACATCCACTTGCCCACCGTAGCACCCGACTCGCGAACGGCCTCAGCAAAGGAAATGGCGTCGCTATCGACGAAGGGGCGAAGAACGAAGTGACTCGCAGCTTGCATGAGTGTTGATGTATGGGACTGCACAAGTTCACATTGCCAAATGGAAGCCGAACCTGCAATGCGACCGGCTCTCTTAGCCGCATTCTGCCCTTTCAGTCTGACATCGAGAACTCGCCCCGTGATACCAAGATACCAATGGGACCAGCAGAAGCTACCCTGCAAGAAGGCGGGCTAGCCACCTCCTAAGCTCGCCACAATTACTTGGAATTTCAGGCGTCAGGGCTAACGCCATGCCAATTCCGAGATGAAAAAAAGCTTGCGTCTACTCGCGATTCTCCAGAGAGAGCTGATGAAGGCGGGAATCACTTACACCGACGTAGGGAACTTGATTGGAATGTCCGAGCGACAGGTTCAAGCCTCAATGGCCAACGGAAGCATCAGACTGAAGGACATCGACAAGCTCGTTGAGCTGCTTCACCTTGACTTCGACGAGATCCTCAGCGAGGCTGCCCGAAACTAAGCCCCCGCGGGCCTGCTCCGGCAGGCCGCGTCGAACGACCGCTCATGGCCGGAGTCGGCCGTTTAGCTCGCACGGACTTCCACCTGACCATCGGCACGACGCACTACCCGACCAATCCAGAGAGGTTGGATGTCCCCCTCGTAGTTTTCCACGATGAATTCCTCTGCATACCCGTCAATGGCTTGAGGGTCCGCGGACCAGCACGCCACCTCGTAAAGATAGTCGCCTCGCTCGTGCTCGTAGCAGACACTGACTGGTTCAAATGTCTCGATAGCAAGCCCGTGCAACCAGCGAAGAAAGGGCAGATTCCACTCGCCGATGTATCCGACCTTCTCGGCGTCGTCGAGGTCCAACTCGTGCAACGCCGAACACCTCTCTGCGCCTCTCCAGAGTGCAAGGTCTGACGGGTGCTGCGTGGATTCATCGCCGTAAATGTCTTTTAGCAAAAGAACATGCCGAACTTCTATTTTAAGATGTCCATCGGAAACATGGGCGTGTTCGAGCGCCTCACGTAATCCCTCGCAGCGCGCTAGGCAGGCTGCGATCTGGCCCGATTCGAGCACTGAAAGATTCGCTTCAATTGGCATGGCAAGATTATTGGTGACTTTCATCAACGGCGGAGGCGGCGGCGCTTGGATGCGGATTCAGCTACACCGCTGAACGACCGCTCTTGGCCGCTTCCGGCTGGTCATCCGGCCAGGTTCTCGCCGCTCGCAGCGCGAAGCCATTGCTCAAACCATTCAATAGGCATGCGCACCTGCTCATAACCATTGCGAAGTTCCTCGACGGAATAGGTGTTGACAAGGAAGAGTTCCCACTGGGCATCCACATCCGTGAGGATGGGGAGTAGCCGCTCGATGTCGGGGGGAGCATCAACCTCCACGTACTGACTCCAGAATCGAGCACACCACTCCGCAATCTGCTTATGCGAATATGGCGAGCCGACGGGCAGTGCCCCAACGCAGCATCTGAACGGCTGCCGCGACGGTGAATGGGAAATCAACGGGTGCAGGAGCTAGGGTGCTCATCTGAAGGCCTCACGCGAACGTCTGGTTGTGGCCGGATCCTGTCCGTCACATGGATGCCTCAAACGTCGACCTTCATCCTGATGCGAATTTCCGAATAGCTGACAAGCAGGCCTCGTGCGTAACAGCCCGGCAGTCGACGGCCTGCTGCACTATCCATGTGATGAAATCGTCATTGACCCCGTCGATGCCGTCGGGGAGGTGCTGCTGCCCGGCTTTTCTATAGGCTATCCAAGCGATGTAGCAAACTGAGCCGCCGACGGCTTCGATCGCAGTGTCCGTTTCACTAGGGCCGCGACCAAGATTGGCGTACAAACCTTCATCGTTAGCATCCATGAGTTGTTCGTTCAGGTGTTCGCCCGTAACTGGACTGCCTGCTTCCCAAGCCTGAAGCGTCGCGACAACATGGCTGATCCCAACTCGCTGGGCCTCTGCAGGCGTAAGGGCATCTCGGACCTGAACTGCAATCCAGAGGCAAAACGAGGCCTTGCTCCTCTCGTCCAGAGCAACAAAGGACCGTGCCAGGTGTTCAACGTGTGGTGATTGCATGCTGCATGTCGATTTTGGGAAGAGGTTGTGGAGAGCCCGCGAGTGTCAGTACGCCGAATGACCGGTTGTGGCCGCGGGCCGACCTAAGTCCCGTGGCGGAAGGGTTCCTAGGGCTATATAGGAAACCGCCAAAAATCGCTGATGCCATATCGGAACAGCTACAGGCGCATCTCAATACTGAATCACCTCACCACACGCCGGACACGACAATTCCATGTCGTCAGCCTGCATGAATAAATACACGGCTAGGTCTTTTAAGCCTTGGAAGGCTGCTACGGTTGCAAGCAACTGCTGTGCGTCGGCGGGCTCCAATGCGCCGGCAGATTGGAGTGCTTCTGCTGCAAGGCGTAGCGCATCTTGATTTGCCGCCACGAACTCCACCCGCCATTCGTCTCGAAGCGGCGCCGCGCTTCCTGGGTAGGCGAGTAGTGCTGCCGACACCGTGCCGACAATGCTGAGCGCTCGTACCCGCTGTCGGCGACGGGCAGACCGTGCGATTTCCACCAGATGCGGAACGGCGACATAGGCCACGGCCCCAACCGAAAGCTGATGACAGATCTGGTGATAAAGCTCATCGTACGCGGAGTCGTCGCCATCGCGAATACTGCGAAGAAGTTGTGCCGTCAGAGTTCCTGTACCACCAGGACTTGAGGAGATGGTGTCCCATGCAGGGGAGTCGAGACTGAGCATGTTCTAGAAGAAATTCAAAGGAGCACTGTTGCCCGTGACGGGCCGGTCACCGCGAGTGATTCAAGTTGTTGAAATCGGTCGATCCCAGGCGCCTTCATTAGTACGCCATATGCGTGCATTCGGAGCTTGCTCGCTTCGAAGTAGTCATTCAGCGTCACCTGGGTCGACACCGTCATCAGCGGCGCTCGGAGTACATCTTGTCGGTAGCTCTGCCGATCGTTTCGCCAAGACACTGCATGAGGTACGCAGAAAATTTGCCGCGAACATAGATGCCCCAGTCTTTTCGGGGCATGACTTTCGACGAGGCCTCGTCATCGTTTGAAAGCGCCAGTTGAAGCGGTTGGTCCGCCTTCATCCTCGCGTCTGTACAGCTGCAAATGCCTTCCGGGGTGGCCATTGCCGTCCTGAAAATGGGTTAAAGGTCGGGATCGGCGAGGGTTTGTTTGGCGGACGAGAGGCAGGCGGCCGCTACCGCCTCAGAGCGCTCGGTCGAGACGGTCGGTTGTGCCGCGGCAGCCGTGGTCAGGATCGGCCAGGCGGTCCACACCACCAAGCGTACCGAGAATTTGAGGATGGTATTCACTGGTGAAGATAAATGTGGTGAAGCACGCACGTCCGAATCGCATCTTCAATGTTCGCAACATTCTGGACGCGGTGCACCTTGTTTGCGCCGTTATTCCGTGAGGTGCGTTCGAGTATCCGGTTCTGGCCGGATTCTGCCACCCACGTGCGAGGTCAGCCTCCCATTGCCATCGGCAGGTCCAAATCAGGTAAAGCGCTCATAAAACTCGGCGACGTCACTAGTGGCGGTCAGCGCCTGGAGCGGAAAGGCTTCCCAAGGTGCTTCTGCTCTCATCGTGGCAGAGCGGGCCAGGAGCGCGTCACGCATGTCCGGCTTTACCTCCTGACGCCAGTTCAAAACCTGGCCCCAGGTTGAACTGCCGTTCAGATGCAGCGGCACGTCGATTGGTTGAATCGACATCGCATAGGAGCGCGGGAACAGCCTCCTGTAAGCATCGAGGTTGTAGAGCCAGGAGATGCCGCGAACCGACAAGACGCCGCGCTCAGTGCGACGAACATGGGAGAACAATTCGCACAGCTCCTGCACTCTGGCACCGGTGTTCGCGGATGCCAGAGGGCTTGTGCTTGTGTTCTCTGGAGGGACGAAGTGAATGCGGAGCACGCCGCTGGCGTCGGGCGGATCGAAGGAGAAGCAGCCGAACGACCGCCCCGTAGCGAAACGTGGACGATCCTCGTACCACTCCATGCATAGGGAAAGCGCATCGCGCCTTCCATTGGTCGGGTCGCCGATCCGAGCGACGAAGTCGTTCCAGCGGTTTGCGCCTGCAGGTCCCCAAAGATTCAGACGCCGCCGCAGGTTTGTGCAGCGAGCGATCGACGCGCCCAAAGGCAAATCTGCAACCGCCGCATAGCGCTCGGCAAAAATCAGCTGTAGGGAAAAATATTCCTCAAGCATCACTATGCCGTCGCGTTGAACGTCTTCTTCTGGCCGTGATGGGTCGACCAGGCGGCCGGGCTGGCATGTAAGGCTCAAGTTGCGGCCGCGCAACCTTCAGGCTTGAACACCCGCGTGGTCGAACCAGGGTACTTCTGAAGCTTGGCCGCCGACCGGGAAGGGCGCGGGAGCAATTCACCGCCGCAGTTTGGGCATGTCCCGGCGAGGCGCCGATTCGAGCAATCGCTGCAAAACGTGCATTCGAAGGAACAGAGTAAGCGTGGCCTCAGTACCCTCTTGAGTTGACAGAGGCGTCGCGTCACCCTTGCGTCCACTGACATGAGTAGTGGACGCAGCATGGATATCCTG
>NZ_JAUSRN010000013.1 GCF_030811855.1 Variovorax paradoxus
GCGGCTGGAGCCTTGCAGCGTGCAGGAGAACACCGGCTCTTCGTTGGCCGCGCACAAGCTGGGTACCTGCGTCTGTGTCCGCGCGTTCTGCGCAAAGGCATGAAGGCAAACCAGACCGAGAGCGGTGCCGGCGAGAAATGAGGCGATGCGGTTCATGGAGTATTTGCTATGAAATTGCTGGTTCGTAGCCGCTTTATCCAGGAGCGTTGCCAGCAGGGGGTGGTGGTGATCGCAAGAAGAGCGGTGAGCCCGGCAGGAGGTGCGTCATAGTCGCTATCGAACTCGCACGGCTGGACTGCAAACCTTGTAGTAGACGCGACAGTTCGGATCGCCGAGTGATCTGCAACTCTTCAAGCCAGCGGCACTGGCGTCGTCGATGTTTGCACCGACCGAAGCGACATGGTTTGTGTCGCTGGTGGTAACTGCACCACAGCCGTTCTTGAACGTAATTTCAACCTCGCATGTGACGCCGCCTTGGGCTTTGCAATTGGATATTGCAGTAGCTTTTGCAGATCCTTCGTTTCGCATATTGACGGCGGAAGCTGTGATGCGATTGGGACTGTCAATTGCAATGGCCCCAAACCGATCCTGCCAAACCTCAGCGGGCTGCTGCGGCGCCTGCTGCTGCCCATATCCCGGAATCGGCGAGCAAACAATCGCTGCTGCCCGGCCGTTGTTATGGTCGATGGTGCCCGGCGGGCAGAACCCGCCCTCGGCATGTACCCCAAAGCTGGCCATCAGCAAACCCAGCCACAGGGCCGCCGTACGTAGCGCGGACCTCATCGCGCTTCTCCGTCGATATTGAGAGCCTTGGCTGGAATGGACGCGGGTCTGATTTCATCCGCCGGGGGCTGCATAGAGGTCCGGGAGGCTGGGACATTGCTGCCGACCTGAGATTGATCCATTCCGCCGCTTCTTGGTGGTGCGGTTGATGTCGGTTGCGCCGCCGGCGAATAAGTCCCCGGCGCCTGCCCCCCCGGCCCCTGCTGCGCGCCGGCCCCACCACCGAGCACCGAGCTCGTATAGAACTGCCCCAGCGTCCCCCCAAAGAACTGCGCCGCCGCCGCAGGCGCGGTCACCAGCAGCACCGTCAGCAGCAGCCCGATGCCCCCTTGCAGCATCGCCTGGCTGGTCAGGCCCGTGCTGCCGCCTACACCCAGAAAGCTGGTGATCGCCTTGCTCGCCCACAGCCCCGCGGCAATGCGCAGGTTCAACTCCAGCACCAGCGACACCATGAAGCTGAGCACCGCCATCGAAAACAGCAGCCCGATGCCGTACAGCAGCCACTTGTGAAACAGCGACTCGGTCTGCTTGAAGATCAGGCACAGGATGAACAGCGGCCCCAGGCTGATGAACAGCGCCAGCCCCACCTGGTAGGTCAGCAGCAGCGCCCCGGCCGTGATCGCCGGGCTGGACACGCCCAGCGCCCCGACGAGCGAGGACATGCCCACGCTGGTGACGTTGGAGCCGCTGGTGCTCACGTCCAGGCCCTGCGCGTTGTCGATGGCCGACATGACCACCTGGGTGAGCACCAGGTTCTTGTCGATGGCCGAGACGGGCGATTCCTTCTCGCCGGTAACCATGTAGTTGACCTCCTTGAGCAGACCGTTCGTGAAGATCGAGTGCAGGTCTGAGCCCCCAAGGGCCATGGTGCTTGCGGCGATCACGATCAGGGCGTTGCGGCTCATGCTGGCCACCAGGGCAATCATCGGCTCGCGCGACTGGCCGGTGAGGATGCGAAAGCCCTGGATCAGAATCCAGAGCGTGAGCAGCCCCAGCGCGACCGTGCTGACCCACTGCATGGCCCGGCCCATGAACTCGACGCCGAAATCGCTAATTCGGCCGGACAGCCACTTGTAGATCAGACCGAAGACGAAGGCGCCGCCGCCGGCATCGGGCACTTGCGCATGGGCTGCGCCCATGGGCGCCAGAGCGGCCATGGCGAGTGCCGAGCGGAGGGCGCCGCGCGGCGAGTAGGGACGGGCTTCAATGTGTTGCGACATGGGGTTCCCTGAGGGAAGTTTGTGCTCGGTGCAATGGGGCGATGGCTACTTGACGGCCAGGGCCGCGGCAATGGCGGCGGCTTGAATGAGCTGACCCGCATTCATGCGGCCGAAGCTGTCGGCACTGGCACCCCCGCTCCCACTGCCCTTCATGGCGGTCTTTGTGAGGGTGTTCTGCTGGCCTTCGTGGAATTTGATGGCCGCGTCGTAGGCGTCGATACGGGTGCGCCAAAAGCCCATTTCGGCTTGCAGCTTGGCCGTGGTGCGAGTGGCCTCGTTGGTGAGGGCTTGCACGTCGCCATGGGTGTTGCTGGAACTGCGCTTGTTGTCGATGGCGGTGATCTGCTGGCTGTATTGCTCGAAGCGGTTGGCCATGTCGATCGTCTCGTTGAACGACTGCACGCGAAGCTGGATGAGTTCCTGGCAGATTTTTTGCGACACGTCGCTGCTGCCGGTTGCGCTGATGGTGGTCAGGCTGGTGAGGGCCTGGCTGCCGGCGCCCGCACCGGCCGCCGCGACACTGCTGCTGGAACTGGGGCAGGCTTGGGAGATGTAGCCGGAGACGTCGCCGATTTTCTGAAGCTTGTTGTTGGGAGTTAGGGTGGCGGCAAAGCCGAGGTTTTGGGTGCTGTTCTTGAGCTGACTGAGGATGTCGGAGGCCGATTTCTTGATGTCGCCAGTGGTCGAGTCGATCTTGTCCAGGGATTTTTCGGCCTCCGCGTCTTTGACATCCACCTGCGCATGGGCGGCACTCATCAGCATCCAGGTTGCGACGACCAGAGCGCAACGGATTGCACTGCTTGGCAGGAATCGGCGGACTTCAATGTGTTGTGACATGGTGGGATTCCCTTTAGGCATAGTTGTCGTGGTGCGGCAGCCGGTGCGGACCTGAATTCAATGTTTGGCGCTCTTGTGGTTCTTGTGGCTTGCCAGTTTTTTCACCGGCGGTGCGAGCAGAAAGCGAAAGAACCTGCTGCTGACGCGCCACCACAGCCAGAGGATCACGACTGCGAACACTGCCACGCCAAGCATCATCAGAACTCGACCGAGTGAATCCGCGGCAAACTGAGAAAGAGTTTTGGGGTGGGTGAAAAGCTGGTAGATCACCGTGCAACAAAGGACGGCAATGGCTTCTGTTCGCCAGCTCAGCAGGTAGAGGCGCAGCTTCTTGTTCAGTGGGGCCTGCATGGCGCATGTGTGGGTGTGTTGCTGTGATGCCTGCGCTCACTCGACCCGCCCCCATTGGTCCATGATGGCGTCGGAAATATTGCTGTTGTTCTGGGTGTTGGTTGCGCCCGAGCAGCTGTTCATGTACTGCTTGCGGTAGTCGTGAGACTGGTCTGGCCAGAATTTGACAACGGGATAGTAGGTCCAGATGGCAAGGCCACCGGGGAACGGTATGTGCCAGTAGGCGATGGCGGAGGCACAGCTGCCGGTAGGGGTGCCTTGGCCGGAGATGCTGGCCATGCAGAGGTAGAGGGTGCAGGGATCTGGAGCCTGGGCTTGTGCGGATGTATTCACGCCGGCGATGCCCAGTGCGAGGGAGAGGGCCGCGAAAGAGGTGCGCAGTCTCATGGAAACCTCCGAAGTATTGAAGTGATGGGTGACATGGCTTGAGGTCGATCAGGCAATGAGACGCGGACGTGCCGAACGCTGCACGGGCTGATCCGTGGACGCGGAGGCTCGCTTGCCGCTGCCCTTGCGCTGGTCGTAGAAGTCCTGCAGCCATTGCTCGGGCCGCAGTTCGTTGACGGAGATGCCTTCGGCTCTGGCGCTCTCGTCCAGCACGCTGTGCAGGATCTCGATGTTGTCGGTGGAGGCGGAAATGACGGCGAGCGCGTCATCCATGCCGCGCAGGTCGAGTTGGCACACCGAGGACATGTGGCCCTGTTTGACAAGAAAGCGGCGCGAGCGCTCGTCGAGGCTGACCACCACCTGGTACTCGGACTCGGTGAGCTTCAGGCCCTCGATGTAGTCCTTGCGGCTGGCGTTGGGGTTGGGCAGCAGGATCATGGTGGCGGTCTGCTCGATGAGTGCGGCCGAGATGTCGCTGCCCAGCGCGTCTTCAGGGCTCTGGGTGGCGAAGATGCCCATGCCGTTCTGTTTACGGATGGTCTTCTGCTTGTTCTTGGCAAAGTCCTTGAGGGCGCCGCCGCCGTCGAGAATTTTCCAGAATTCGTCCATCACGTAGATGAGGCGGCGGCCATCGATCAGGGCATCGAGCCGGTGCAACAGGTAGTTGATGACCGGGACGCGCACCTCGGGGTTGTCGATGACATCGGTGTAGTCGAAGCCGATGATGTTGGCTTTCTGCAGGTCGATGGTGTCCTTGGGGTTGTCGAACACCCAGCCCAGCGAGTTGCCCGCGGTCCACTTGCGCATGCGGATGAAGAGGCCGTCGTCGCCCATGTTGGGCAGGCTCTTCTGGAAGTTGGTCATGTTGCGCAGGTGCTCGGGGGTGTCGAGCATGGCTTCGACGGCGCGAAAGATGTCGTCTTCTTCACGAGAGGTGTAGACCGGCTTGGCGGCCAGCACCTTGACGAGGTCGCTCAGGAACTGGACGTTGGCCTCGGTGCGCTCGCAGTGGAAGGGATTGAAGCCGGTGGGCTGCCCGTTTTCCAGCGAGAGGTAGTTGCCGCCGCAGGCGCGCACGAAGATCTCCGCGCCGCGATCCTTGTCGAAGAAGAAGATGGTGGGCGACGGGTCGAGCTTCTGGATCTGGCTGAGCAGGAAGTTGATGAGCGCCGTCTTGCCGGTGCCCGACTTGCCGATGACGATGGTGTTGGCAATGGCCTTCTCGCCCAGGGAGTTCTCGCCCGGCAGCGTGGCGTGAAAGTTGAAGAAATAAGGCTGGCCGTTGACGGTCTGCAGCGTGGTGACGCACGAGCCCCAGGGGTTGTTGTCTCGCTTGCCGCTGGCAAAGTTGTGCAGTGGCGACATGCCCAAAAAATTGAGCGAACTGACGTTCGCCAACCGGGTGCGGTATTTCCAGTTGCCGGGAAATTGCGCGTAGAACGCGGCCGTGACGGCCAGGTCTTCCTTGATCGAGACGAAGCCCGCGTTGGAAAGCTCGGCGCGGGTGGTGGCGATGTGCTGGGAAAGCGTCGCCTGGTCGGGCGCGTAGACGGCGATGGTGAAGTGATACTGGCCCAGCACAAAGTTGCCGGATGAAATCTGGTCCATGGCCTGATCGAGCTCGATGATCTGGCTGACGGCCTTGTCGCCGGACGAAATCATCATGCCCTTGGTGCGCTCGAGCGCCTTGAGCGCGTCGTGCCGTCCCATGGGGCTGAAGGAATGGGTGATGGCGTATTCGAAGTCGAGGTACTTGAGCCCGTTGAGGATGCCGGGATGGGTACCGTCGGGGTATTCCTTGACATTGAGGATGGCGCCGAAGTGATTGACCCCGTTGGGTGTGGTCAACACGAAGTCACCGGTCTTGGCCGAGAAGCGCTGGCGGCTGACGGCCAGGTAGCGGTAGACGGGCGCCTTCAGCACCGGCACGGGCTCGTCGACGCGGTTGAGCAGGTAGCCGAAGAATTCGAGGGTTTCCGAAAAGACGATGCCGTTGGTGGCTTCGTACATGCGAAGGCGTGCGGGCGCGTAGTCCTTGAGCACCGCCTCCATGTTGCCGGCCAGTTCGAGTACCTTGTCGATGGCTTGCTGCTGTTCGGACGCCAGCCGAGAGACATTGGCGGACTTTTCGACGAAGCGTTTGCCCGAGACCACGGGGCGGTACAGCATCGTCACGTAGAGCTCGTTCTGCATGAGCTTTTGCGACGACAACCCTTTGAAGTACGCATCGGACAACGATTGGTTGAAGGCTTCCTTGAACCGGCTGCTGTCCTTGACGTGCCGGCGGCGGCGCAGGTCGTGCACCCAGAAGGCCACGTTGGTGAAGTCCGGCGCGCGCAGCGTTTGCAGCATGCGGTTGAAGGTGTTGTGCCGGTGCTCGAGCTCCCATTCTTCGCGGCCGACGAAGGGCAACCCTTCGAGTCGCCAAGTCAGGAGGTAGTCGCCACCCGTAGTCTTGAGCACGGTAGGAGACACGTGCGTGGACAGCGGGATGAAATCGCTGATGGGCGTGTCAGGGCTGAAGAGGGGCGTGGACATGGCTGTGGAATCCTGGCTTCTTCTAGACGTTGTCTTTGGACTGCCCGCGATATACGTTGGGCGTGAACACCCACATGCCCTCATGCTGTCCGATGTTGCGCGTGCGTACACGGAACTGCAGGCGCAGCCCGAGCAGCCGGAAAATCATTTCGTCGCGCTTGGCCATCAAGCGCATGACGAAGATGACCGGGGGGATCAGCAGCAAATAGAACAGGTTGAAGTACATAGACAGCAACATGCATCCGCCCGCGCCCACAAAAAATGGAACGTAGGGCACGCCCATAAACATGGGCGGGCGGGTGCAGCCGCGGAACATCGCGTTTTTATGCATAGTGAGCCAGCGACTGCACGATGCCGGCGAGTTGGGTCAAGGGATCGATCGTGATGCTGGCCGAGCAGCTAGTGCCACCGCCGACGGTGGAACTGCCGCCAAGAAACAGCTTGGCAATCTGGGTGGCCGCGCCAATCAGCAGGGCACCAATGAAGACTGGAGCAACGTCGCTGATGCGCTTGTGGGCAAATGCAATCTGATAGCCCGAGAAAATGATGGCGACGGTGACCACGACGATAGACACGGCGTTGAGCACGCCGACGATGGTTTTGACAAAACCGCACGCGGTGTCCCCGAGCCCGCCGTCTGCCCCTGTCGCCTGTGCCGCAAGGCACGGCAGAACGATCAGTGCGGCAATGGCGAGATCGCGGAGCCTGCGTGCGTGCGCGCTGCTGGCGAACGACGAAGCGGTGTTGTTGTGTGTGCGGTGCATGGTGAGTTCCTCTCTGGTTGGTAAAAGTGAAGGGCCGGGTCAGAAGACGAACGCGCCGTCGCCGGCAGGGCGATCGATCGGAGCGGTCTGTACTGCTGCGGCTGGCGCGTTGCCCGCGCCTGGATGGCGAACCTGGGGCACGAAAACATTAAGGGCGGCGCCCGATGCCGCCGCATCTGGCGGGACAATGGGTGCGGTAGTGATTGCAGGCGCGGCAACTGGTTGCGTGGAAGCACCCAGTGGAACCACGCGCATCGAGATGCGTGATGCCGCGGTGGTGGGTTGCACCGCTGTGGCGGACTGCGCGCCGGTGACAGGCATGAGTGCTGGCGCGGCGGCGGTTGGTTGCGCGCTGGTCGGGCGCAGGGAAATCGCGGCGGGCGGCTCTGCCGGTGCCTGTGCGAGGGTGACGCCGCGGCTGATCGAGTCGTAGATTTTCTGCACGTAGCCGCTACGAAATCCGCTCACAAAGTTGCCGGAGTAGTAGCAGCTGAAGGCCTTGCCCCAGTCGCCGCCGGCACGGGCATAGCAGTTGGCCAGGATGCTGGCACCCGCAGCCAGATTGGCGCAAAGATCGAAGGCTTTCTCGTGGGTATCGAACCCGTACTGGCGAAAGTTGATCTGGTTGACTTGCGCTGCGCCAAGCGAATAGTTGTAGCCCTTGGACTTGAGCATTTGCGCTGTGGCCACTGCTTCTTCAAGCGTTTTGGGCTGGCGCACGAGTTGGCCTCCGACGACGCCGATGGCGAACGGATTGGCGCCGGATTCGACATGGACGACATGCCGCATGACCTGTGCCGGAACGGCAAGGTTGGGGCAAGCGATGGCTTCCATTCCCGGGAACATGGTGTTTGCTCCTTCGGTCTCAGGAGGCGCCGGAGGGCGCCAGGCGACCGGGGTCGAAGTCGATGCCCGTGATGTATCGCCGCCCCGCATGGGCCTTGATGTGCACGATGATGTCGATCGTCATCATGAGCAGGCGCTTGATGGTGGCGAATTCGAGTCCTGCGCCTTCGCTCGATGCCTTGACCATGAGCGCCAGCTGGTCCCACGTTTGCTCGGTGCTGCCCGAGTGGCAGCTCGTGATGGAGCCCGGATGGCCCGAGGCGCAATTGCGGATGAAATAGAACGCTTCGTCGCCGCGCAATTCGGCCAGGATGATCCGGTCAGGCTTCATGCGCAGGCATGCTTCCATGCACGTCTTGGCGCTGATGTTGGCAGTGCTCTGGCCGCCCTTGGAGTAGAGCAGGTGCACCACGTTCGGCTGCTCGATGAAGAGTTCGCGCGCGTCTTCGATGGTGACGAGGCGCTCGTCGGCCGGAATGTGGTGGACGAGCGACTTCATGAAGGTGGTCTTGCCGCTGCCGGTGGCACCCGAGACCACGATGTTTTTCTTGTGCAGGACGGCTTGCTTGAAAAAGTCCGCATAGCGACCTGCGGTGCGCAGTTCGAGCAGTTCCCTGTCCTGCGCGCTGATGCCTGATGTTTCTTCGAGCAGCTTGTCGAAAAATCCGTCCTCGTGGTACTGGCCCAAGGTGCGGGTCTGCCTGGACGGGAGCCGGATGGTGATGGACACCTGGCTCGCTTCAACGGCCGGGGGAATGACGAACTGCGCGCGCTGGCCGGTGGGAAAGGTCAGCGAGACGACCGGGTTGACGTCGGTGATGCGCTGGCCCGTGTTGCTCTCGTTGACCACGGTGGTGCAGAACTGCAAGGCACGCGCGGCGGTGAGACCCGGCACCTCGACGCGCTGCCAGCCGGAACGGTTTTCGAGATAAATCTCGCCGGGCCGGTTGATGCAGATTTCGGTGACGTCGGGCGAGAGCATGAAGTCCCGGATGCCCAGCACCTGGTACTGGTAATCCAGAAATTCGTTCGAGACGGCGGCAACGAGTTCTTCGGGCATGGGGAACGATGCCGTGTCAGAAGCTCGCGACCACGGCGCTGAAGTCGACATCCTTGGCGACGTAGACGTTGACGACGGTGCCCTGGTTGATGGTGACCGTGTCAGGCCGGTTGGCGTTGCGGCGCACGGCCTGGGTGGCCAGGCTTTGCAAGGTCTGCGCCGTGGTGCTCTCGTAAGGCGACTGGACGGCGAGGCCCCCCGCCGCAACGGTGGTCGACTGCGGGCCGTTCTGTGCCAGTGCGTATTTGAAGGCGTCGGCGAACATGCTGATCAGCAGGGCCGAAGTGATGCGTTGGCCCCAGTGCTGATCGAGGTGTCCCGGATGACCCGAGCCGCCGAGGTTGTCGACGCCGGGACTGGCCATGTTCACATCGATCCCGTTCGGGGTGACGATGCGATCCCAGATGACGGCGATGCGATCGCCATTGGGTTCGGTGTCGTACTTTCCGAGCACCTTTGAGCCCTTCGGCAACAGCATGCGCTTGCCGGTGACGGAGTAGACCGGCTCGGTCACGACGCAGGACGTGAAACCCGGAATGTCGCTGACGATATGCGTCTCCAGCACGCAGCGGATGTAGGTGCCGCGCAGCATGAGCACGTTCGGATGGACAAGGGCTTGTGCGCTCGACACGGCCGACAGCGGCTTCATGCGATAGGCGCTGTTCGGCGCGATGCCCTGGTCGCCGCCCACGCCGGGCATGCCGGGGATGCCGCCCATACCTGGTGCCATGCCGGGATATTGACCTTGCCCGGGCTGGCCACCATCTGCGGGACCCACTGCAATCGTGCCCGCGCTCGATGCCATGCGGCGCTCCATGAGCGTCGGACCATGCTGACCTTGTGGGCCTTGCGGTGCGGGCGGAATCGGCGGCAGCGATGGCTGGGCCAACGGGATGGGTGGGGTTGGTGGCGTGGCAACCCGTGGTAGGGGCGGCGGTGCCGGCAGTTGGGGCGCTGCGGGGACCATCACCACTTCTTCCTTGGCTTTTTGTGGCTTGTCGGGACGCATCACGTTGCCGATCAGCCAGATGGCAGCCAACCCGAGCAGAAGCACGATGCCCGCGAGGAACCCGAGGGCGCGGCGATTCATGCGCTGCATTTCGCTGGATTTGAGCTCCGGCGCGTGCGCGTCCAGGTTGGGTGCGGCGGTCGCTCCCATGCCCTCGAATTGCCTCGAATAGGGATTGGCTTGAAAAGCAGGCTGGCTATTGCCGTCCGTGGGATCTTGCCGGTCGTGATTGGGCACGGCGTCTCCTGTTCGGGAAGGAGGATGTTGGTTCACTGGACGGTGTTCCTGCGAAGACCCACGACGTTGTCGCCGTGGCGGATGACCAGGTAGGGATAGGTCCCGTGGACGATGAGGGTGCTGCCTTCGACTGTGGTGTTCACCACGGAGTCCTCGTCTCGCTCCTTCTGGCGCATGTACACGGTCGGGAAGTTGCCCGTCGGGAACTGCTTGAGGTCGCTCATCTTGATGTAAGTGAAGCGACTGTCGTCGTAGACATTGATCGGAACCAGCCAGGCTGCGCCGGCGCTGCTGGTGGCAAAGTCGTACTCGAAGTTGTAGCTCCGGTCCTTGAGCAGCGCCGTATTGAGCGCGGGTGCTTCGGCGACGCTTTTGGCTTCCTTGCCGAAGGTCATGTCGGCCGGATAGGTGAACTTGATCCGGTATTGAACGCCCGCATTGCGCGCCTGCTCCAGGGTTCGCCAGTCCGTGGCCACGACCTTGAGTTCGAAGATGTACGAGTTGATCGCGGTGCGGATCATCATGTTGGTGTCCACATCGACGTTCTTCGGCTTCAGGTAGAAGACGTTGTCGCGACGACTAAGGTCCCAGCCACTGCTGAAGCCGGTGCTGTAGTCGAGGATTTTTTCTTCAGGACTCAGTTCGATCTGAGTGCTGATGCCCAGGCCGGCACGCACCGGGTAGATGCGGTCGGGCTGGTACTCGTACATCTGGACGGTTTGCGCAAAGGCGCAGGGCATGGCGCTGGCGATGACTGCGCACGCTGCGGCTATCAGCGCCCATCGGCGGTGGTTGGACTGTTGTGATTTCATCGGCGGCGCGTTCCCTGATTGGCACCTGTCGGCGCGACTGGGGCGGCGGGCGCGGGGGCGCCTGGTGCCCCGAAAGTGGGTGGAGGAGGAGTGGTTGGCATGACGGCTTGCCCAGGCAAAGTCACCGCTTGGGCACTGCCTACCGCGCCAGCAAGGGCATCGGTGCCCGGCGGGAGCGCTGCGCCGGGCATCGCGGGCATGCTTTCGGCGGGCTTGAGATTGCTCAGGACTTCTTCGGGCGGTGATGAGGCGTAGTCGGTATCCACGCGATAGTCGGTAACCTGGAAGCCGAGTGGATTTTCGATCCGCTGCTGCTCGTCCATCGTGAGGTTGGACTTGTAGGTGAACGCCATCGTCACGATCTTGCTGTCCAGAGGCACCGAGGAGCCGTTCTGCTTGTTGTAGACGTTGCGCTGGAAGCGCACCGTGGCGCCCTTGGGCACTTCGCCGCCTCCGCCACCGATCAGGGTGATGCTCAGGATGCGGACCCGGATGGCTTTGTCCTTGCCGTAAATGGTGTACGGGTTGACGGGATTTCCCGACGAATACAAGTTGGTGTAGCCGCCGGAGACGTTGCCCGACGACATGGTCAGCACCGTGGTCCAGTCGCGCAAATTGGTGATCGCCAGGTCGTAGGATTCGCGCGCCAGCACGAAGTGGGCAACGTTGCTGCGATTAATCGCTTCGCTCGTGGTGACGCGCTGCAAAGCCGCGTCGTCGGTCAGGCGTGCGGCGGTGCTGGTGCCCGTGTACGCATCTGCGATGACCAGATAAGGCACTTTCTCCTTGAGCGGCAACACGTAGAAGTAGCCGCCCAGCAGCACCAGCGACATGACCACGGCAGAGCCCGCAACCCACCAGGCGCGCCGTTCGCTGCGTCGTGCGATGTCCGCAACAGTGAGTTCGAAGTTGACCGATTGACTGATGGTTTGGTCGATCTTCGAGGTCGACGCGTTGTTCTTGAACATCAGCGCGGCCCGGGTGTGGCCGGCGCAGCGGCGCTTGTGGCCTGAACCAGGATTTGTTTGCCGTCCGCCGAAATGGACACACCCTGCGGCGAGTAGATGGCGCTCAGCTCGCCCATGGCCGACTGGAGGTCGTTGGTGCGAACCTTCGCGACAGGTTGGTGGAGGGTGAAGTCGGAGCCTATTTGATAGGACAACTGCAGTCCGTTGTCCGACGCCCAGCGCTTCAGCATGGTCCTGAGCGTCGCGTCCATGGGCGAAGCGTAGAACGTGTAGGCGGGCGAGAGCGGGATCTCGGTAGCCGCACTCTGGAAGCGGTTCACCGGCGCCCAGGAGCCACCGTACTCTTTGGGTGCAGGCGCACCGCACCCGACGAGGGTGATGGCCAGAATGGACAAGGCCGAACCCGCCGAAAGGCGGCTTGTAGCGCGCACACGAGCGCCCCACGCAATAGCCTGCGTTTGGTTAAACACTGCGACTCCCTGAAGTCTTTTTTATGTCCGCCCATCTTAGGTAGATGAGGCGGCCGTGCCAGCACAGCGCTGTGCAGGAGTGCACGAATCGGCGGGATTTAGTGCCGCCGACCCTCGGGCGGGCAGTGATGGCCCACCGAGACCAGGGATGAGTCCGTTTCAATGATAATTGTTCTCATTGCTGAGATGAACGAGTTCCAACCCGCATGACCATCCCTCTTTCCGTGGCCGCTACCCCTGTCTCTATCCGTCTCGACGAATTGCCCAGCCATCAGTGGGCGACGGTGTTGGACGTCGCGCGGTCGGCCGATGCCGAGGGGCAAGAGTTGGCACTGCGCCTGACCGAGATCGGCTTCGTGCCCGGCGAAGCAGTGCGCATCGTCGCCAGCGGCCTTCCGGGGCGCGAGCCATTGGCGGTGCGGCTGGGCCACACCACTTTTGCGTTGCGCCGCCACGAGGCCGCGTTGATCCATGTGACACCGGGCGTGCCGGAGGGCGCACGCCATGGTTGAGGCGGTCATCCAGGGGCCGGGACGCCTTGCCGCCACGGCACAGCCGGGGCGCATTGCACTGCTGGGCAACCCCAACTGCGGCAAGACGGCGCTCTTCAACCTGCTCACCGGCAGCCGCCAGAAGGTGGCCAACTACGCCGGTGTGACGGTAGAGCGCAAGGAAGGCCTGCTGCGCACCGCATCGGGCCGCCGCGTGTTCGTGCTCGACCTGCCGGGCGCCTACAGCCTCAACGCGCTCAGCGCGGACGAAGCCGTGACGCGCGACGTGGTCACCGGCAAGAGCAGCGAGCCGTTGCCCGACCTGCTGGTGTGCGTGACCGACGCCACCAACCTGCGGCTCAACCTGCGGCTTGTACTCGAGGCCAAGCGCCTCGGGCTGCCGATGGTGGTGGCGCTCAACATGACCGACATGGCGAAGAAGCAGGGCATTGCCGTCGACACGGCCGTGCTATCGCGCGAACTGGGCGTGCCGGTCGTCGAGACGGTCGGCGTGCATTCGGGCGGCGCACAGGGCCTGCTCGAGGCGCTCGATGCGCCGGTGGCCGCCGCCGCGCCGCAGCAGGCCTGGCAGGCGCCGGGGCTCGACGACGTGCTGGCCACGCAGCGCGAAGTGCGCCGCATCCTCGGCATCGCTGTGCGCGAGCCGGTCGGCAGCCTGGCCACCAGCGACCGCATCGATCGCGTGGTGATGCACCCGGTTTGGGGCATGCTGGTGCTCGCGGTCACGATGTTCCTGATGTTCCAGGCGGTGTTCAGCTGGGCCAACGTGCCGATGGACGCCATCAAGGCCGGCACCGAGGGGCTTGGCAACCTGCTGAAGGACCACATGCCCGAAGGCATGCTGCAAAGCCTGCTGGTCGATGGCGTCATTGCCGGCGTGGGCGGCGTGATTGTGTTCCTGCCGCAGATCCTGATCCTGTTCCTGTTCATCCTGGCGCTCGAAGATTCGGGCTACCTGCCGCGTGCCGCATTCCTGCTCGACCGCGTGATGGGCACCGTGGGGCTTTCGGGCCGCTCCTTCATTCCGCTGCTGTCGAGCTTTGCCTGTGCCATTCCGGGCGTGATGGCCACGCGCACCATCAGCAACTGGCGCGACCGCATCACCACCATCATGATTGCGCCGCTCATGACCTGCTCGGCGCGCCTGCCGGTCTATGCGCTGCTGATCGCGGCGTTCATTCCGGCGCGCACCGTGGGCGGCGTGTTCAACCTGCAGGGCGTGGTGCTGTTCGCGCTATATGTCTTCGGCATCGTCTCGGCGATGGCGGTGGCTTGGGTGATGAAGCGCTTCCGCGACAACAAGCAGCATTCGCCGCTGATGATGGAGCTGCCGGCCTACCGCTGGCCCAGTCTTCGCAACCTTGCTGTGGGTTTGTATGAACGAGCCTGGATCTTCCTCCAGCGCGTGGGCACGATCATCCTCACGCTTACCATCCTGCTGTGGTTCCTGTCGACTTTTCCGTCGCCGCCCGAAGGCGCCACGGGGCCCGCCATCCAGTACAGCCTGGCCGGCATGATCGGCCGCGGGCTCGAACACATCTTTGCGCCCATCGGTTTCAACTGGCAGATCTCCATCGCGCTGGTGCCGGGCATGGCGGCGCGCGAAGTGGCGGTGGGCGCGCTCGGCACGGTGTATGCGCTCTCGGCCAGCGGCGACGACGTGGCGGGGCAGCTCGAGCCACTGATCGCGGGCAGCTGGTCGCTCGCCACCGCGTTGTCGCTGCTGGTCTGGTACGTGTTTGCGCCGCAGTGCATCTCGACGCTGGCCGCCGTAAAGCGCGAGACCGGATCATGGCGCTACGTGTGGATCATGGCGGGCTACCTGTTCGGCCTCGCCTATGCGGCATGCTTCATCACCTACCGCGTCGCGGTGGCGCTCGGAGCAGGTTAAAACCTGCAATGAAAGGCTTGAAGAAGAAATGACACAGCAACTGATCGTCGGGTTGATCGTCGCGGCCGCCGCGTTCTACGCGGTCTGGCGCTGGATGCCCGCGGGCTGGCGGCGCAGCGCGGCGCGCAAGCTCGCATCAGGTACGCACCGTGCCGGGCTGGTCGACCAGGAGCGCGCCGACCAACTGGCCGCCTCGCTGGCCAAGACTTCGGGCTGCGGCTCCTGCGACAGCTGTGGCAGCTGTGGCCCCAAGGCAGCCGACAAGAAGGAGTCCTCCAAAGAAGCCGGCCGCGGCGCGCTGTCCACGCACAGCCGCTGAGGCCGATGCCCGCACACATCCTCGTCGTCGGGGGCGGCATCGGGGGGCTTGCCAGCGCGCTGGCGCTCTCCGGCGGTCGGCACCGAGTCGACGTCTTCGAGCAGGCGGCCGCGTTTGGCGAAATTGGCGCCGGCATCCAGATTGGGCCCAACGTCACGCGGCGTCTCCACCAATTGGGCCTGGCTGATGGCCTTGCGGCCGTTGCCGCATGTCCCGAGGCATTGGTGGTCCAGAGTGCCGGCAGCGGCGCCGAGCTGGCCCGCCTGCCGCTGGGCGATGCCATGCGCCAGCGTTATGGCGCCCCTTATCTTTGCGTGCATCGCGCCGATCTGCATTCGCTGCTGCTCGACGCCGTGCGCGCGCGCGGCATTGGCACCCTAGTGACTGATGCACACATCGCGCAGGTTGAAGCCGACGACGAACTGGTGTGTGTCTCGAGCAGCGGCGCGCGGGCCTGGGAGGGTGAGGCGCTGGTCGGTGCTGACGGTCTCTGGAGCGTGGCCCGGCAACGGCTTGATTCGCCATCGGCGGCCGAGCCACCCCGCGTCACGGGCCACACAGCATGGCGCGGAATCGTCGCCCAGGCCGACTTGCCGCAGGCGCTGCGTCGCCAACGGATCGACGTGTGGCTCGGTCCGCGCCTGCATGCGGTGGCCTACCCGGTGCGCGGCGGTGCGTGGCTCAACGTGGTGGTCATTGCCGAATCCGCGCCCGCTGGCGATGCGCGCGATTGGGACCAGGCCAGCAGTCTTGCCGCGCTGCAGCAGGCCACGGGCCGCAGCGGCGGCGACCTGCAGGCCTTGCTCGAAGCCATGCCCGGCTGGCGCGCCTGGACGCTCAGCGATCGCGCTCCGCTGAGTTCAGCAGCCGACATGGCCTACGAGCGCGTCGCGTTGGTGGGCGATGCCGCGCATCCGATGGTGCCCTACCTCGCGCAGGGCGCGGGCATGGCCATCGAGGACGCGGTGGCCTTGGCCGAAGCGCTGGGCGAAGGCGGGGCGGCCGAGGTGCCGGCCGCCTTTGCCCGCTATGCCGAGGCACGCTGGCAGCGCAACGCCATGGTGCAGGCAAGGGCTCGCCGCAACGGGCAGGTCTTTCATGCCACCGGCCCCATGCGTTTGGGCCGCGACGTTGCGATGCGCGCGCTGGGGGCGCGGCTGCTGGACCAGCCCTGGCTCTACGGCGGCTGATGGCCGCGCCGGGGGCTCAGAGCCTGAACGCCCGCAGGTGCTCGATGCGTTCGGCCAATCCTTCGGCACCGAGGTAGTGGCCGTGGGAGCCATCGCGAACTTCGAGCAGCGTGGCCTCGAGTTCGGCCAGCATCGCATCGCGTTCGGCAGCGAACGCGGGCTGCACGTCGATGCCGGCCTGCGCGCAGGCATCGGCGATCAGGTGCGCGCTTGCCGGTGCGCCGCAAGCCGCGCAATTCACGATGGCCGCCACGCTGGGCTCCGCTCCATTGGCGAGCAGTGCGCTCGTGAGTTCGGGCGAAATCTGGCCGTCGATGTTGCGCAAGGCGTCGGCTGCCACCGGCGCACCCGCGCGCACCAGCGCCATGGCCGCGGCGAAGGCGTCCTTGCCGATGGCCACGTCGGTGGCCAGTGCGCTGCCTTGCTGCGGGCCGTCGAAGCTAACGCCCGCGGCCGCGAGTTCGGCCACCAGGTCCGCGTCGTCGGTAGCCAATGCATGGTGCAGCGCCGCACGTGCCGTCGCCGGCAATCTGCGCAGCGTTCCATCCGCCAGCGGCGTGCGCCAGTCGATCACGGCGCGGCAATAGAAGGCCACCAGCTTGTCCATCAAGTCGAGATCCAGGCCGTGGTCCTGGTGCCTGTCGTCGAGGTACTGGAGCAGGGCCTGGCCCGAGAAATAGTCGCTAGTGGGCGTGAGCGGGTTTTCGTCGAGGTGCAGGGCCGCAAAGGCGCCGCGCAGGTCGGGTGCGATGGTGCTCACGCCGTCTTCGTGCAGCGCATGCGTCCAGGCCGGCGGCAGTCCTTGTTTCCATGCGGTGATGTGCCCGTGCTGGGGGCCGGGCTCGACCACCGCGTAGACGCGGTCGAGGTACTCGAAGCCGCCGAAGGGCAGATGCGTGAGCTTGCCGCTCCAGGGGCGGCTTTCATCTTCGGCGGCCTCTGCGGCCAACTCCTGTTCATGCCCGATCCAGCCCTGCAGATCGCGGTAGCCGTCGCTGCCGTCCCAGAACAGCTCCGACCAGCTGATGGATTCCACGTTGCCGTTCATCAGCAGCGACAGGTCGTAGTCGAGCCGGCCGCCGGCCGTTTGCCGCCACAGCGCGGACAGCGCCTCTGGAATCGGCCCCGCGCACTGCGCTTCGATCGCAGCGATGCGCGGCTCGGCCATCGGTGGTTGCGCATCGAAGATCACGCGATCCGCGAACAGGACCACGCCATGTTCGCGCAGGGTTGCAAGCTCTTCGAGCGAGAACTGGACATCGTTCATTGGCAGTGCCTCCGTTGTTGTCAATGTAGCGCTTTGTGCAAACGAGGCAACAAGCCGCATCAAAGATCGGTGCGCAGCTTCCAGATTTCGGGGAACAGCACCACGTCGAGCATCTTGCGCAAGTAGCTCACGCCGCCCGTGCCGCCGGTGCCGCGCTTGAAACCGATCACGCGCTCGACCGTGGTCACATGGCGAAAGCGCCAGAGACGAAAGGCGTCTTCGAGGTCGGTGAGTTTTTCGCCGAGCTGGTAAAGCTCCCAGTGGTCATGCGGGTTGCGATAGACGATGAGCCACGCCGCCTCGACGCCATCGCTGGCCTCGTAGGGCTGGGTCCAGTCGCGCTCCAGGTGGTCGGCGGGCACCGGAAGGCCACGGCGCGCAAGCAGCTTCAGCGATTCGTCATAGAGCGAAGGCGACCGGTAGGCCACGTCCACCTGCGCCAGCAGATCGACCCGGTGCGCATGCGGCTTGAGCATGGCGGCGTTCTTGTTGCCCAGCGCAAACTCGATGCAGCGATATTGCGCGCTCTGGAAGCCGCTGGAATTGGCAAGGTAGGGGCGCATTGCCGTGTACTCGGGCGGCGTCATGGTCGAGAGCACGGTCCATGCGCTCACCAGCTGTTCCATGATCCGGCTCACGCGCGCGAGCATCTTGAAGGCGTCGGCAAGTTTTTCTTCCGCAATGCAGCGCGTGGCGGCCCGCAGCTCATGCAGCATGAGCTTCATCCAGAGTTCGCTGGTCTGGTGCTGCACGATGAACAGCATCTCGTCGTGCGCCGGCGAAAGCGGATGCTGCGCGTTGAGGATTTCGTCGAGGTGCAGGTAGTCGCCGTAGCTCATCGACTTGCTGAAATCGAGCTGCGCCTTCTCTTCGTGAACGATTTTTTCGGTGCTCATGATGTTTGCTGGCCGGTCATCGCGAGACCACGGCGGTGTAGGAGGGGCGACCCGGAATCGAGTCTTTCCGGGGGTAGACGAATCGCACGACATCGGTCTTGCGCTTGTAGTCCTGGTAGGTCTCACCGCCGGGAATGCGGCCCTTTTCGGCAGGGGCATAGCCTGCGGCGCGAACCTCCTTGACCAGCCGGTCGAAAGCGGCCTTGTCGGTCAGCGAGAGCTCGACGCTGTTCTCGCTGGCGCGGCTTTCGACATAGGTGGACTTCATGAGGCGGACGGTCTCGTCATCGACCATCTTGTCGTATTCGATCATGCTGACCTGGTCGGTCACCGTCCTGTCGACGTAGGAGAAGCCCCGGGCCTTGACCTGCTGGCGGAAGGCATCGGGCGTGAGCGCGGCGAAGGCTTTGAGTTGCTCCAGCGTGAAACTGGCCTGCTGTGCAAAGGCCGGTGCGGCCAGCATCAGGAGCGATGCAAAGAGGGCGGTCAATCGGTGTTTCATGGGTAGGTGCTGCTCAGGTCACTGCGTTCTTGCGGTTGAATTCTTCGCGCTTCCACTCGCCGGATTCGAGCACCTGCACCAGGTGCTCGACGGAGTTCCACACGTCCTCGAAGCCGATGTAAAGCGGCGTGAAGCCAAAGCGCAGGATGTCGGGCATCTGCGAATCGCCGGCGCGGTAGTCGCCAATCACGCCGCGTGCGATCAGCGCCTGCACGATGGCGTAGGCGCCTTCACCGCGGCTCAGGCACACCTGCGAGCCGCGCTGCGCGTGTTCGCGCGGCGTGACCAGCGACAGGCCCTGGCCCGCGCAGCGCTCTTCGACGAGTTCGATGAAGAGGTCGGTGAGCGCGAGCGACTTGGCGCGCAGTGCGGCCATGGCGCCTTGATCCTTGTCGAATGCTTCGGCGGAAAGCACAGTGTCCAGGCCGCATTCCAATCCGGCCAAAGCGATGATCGGCTGCGTGCCGCAGAGGTAGCGGCCCACGCCCGGTGCGGGCCGATAGTGCGGCGTGAACTCGAACGGCGCCGCGTGGCCCCACCAGCCCGACAGGGGCTGCTCGAATTTGCCCGCATGCCGCGTATGAACCCATGCGAAGGCAGGTGCGCCCGGCCCGCCGTTCAGGTATTTATAGCCGCAGCCGATGGCGTAGTCGGCATTGCTGTGGTTGAGCGCTACAGGCACGGCGCCAGCGCTGTGCGCCAGGTCCCATACGGTCAGCGCCCCAGCGGCATGCGCCGCGGCGGTGATGGCCTTCATGTCGTGCATGGCGCCGGTGCGGTAATTGACGTGCGTGAGCATCAGCACGGCAACCTCATCGTTCAGTACGGCGGGCAGTTCGCCCGCCTCGATCAGCTTGAGCGTGAAACCGCGTTCGCGGCAAAGGGACTCGGCGATGTAGAGGTCGGTCGGGAAGTTGCTGCGCTCGCTCACCACTAGCTTGCGTCCGGTGTCCTTTTGCTGCGAAAGCGCTGCGAACAGCACCTTGTAGAGATTCACGGAAGTGCTGTCAGTGCACACCACTTCACCCGGCGCTGCGCCGATCAGCCGCGCCACCTTGTCGCCCAGGCGCTGCGGCAAGTCGAACCAGCTTGCGGTGTTCCATGAGCGGATGAGGCCCTGGCCCCATTCCTGGGTGACGACTTCGGCAATGCGCGCCGGCGCGGCCTTGGGCAGCACGCCGAGCGAATTGCCGTCCAGGTAGATCACGCCTTCCGGCAGTGTGAATTGATCGCGCAGCGCGCGCAGCGGGTCTTGCGCGTCGAGCGCGCGGCAGTCTTCAAGAGTCGTCATGGGTCGGGTTCAGTGAAAGTTCGCGCAGCACCGCGCGTACGGGGGAGGCATCGGCGCTGACCAGCTTCAGCGGCAGCGCGATGAGTTCGTAGTCGCCCTCGGGCACCTCATCGAGCACAAGGTTTTCGAGCACGCGCAGGTCGAGGCGGCGGATGCGCTGGTGGCTTTCCAGCGTCTTGCTGTCGGCCGGGTCGATGCTGGCGGTGTCGATGCCGATGAGCTTCACGCCCATGGCCGCCAGGCGCTCGATGGTGGCCGGTGCGTAGGCCGCGAGCTGCGGGTCCCAGCGGTCGATGGGCATGGCGCTGTAGGTGCGCACCAGCACGCGCGGCGGCAGCTGGCTGGTGATGGCATGCGCGATGTGCTCCCACTCGATCAGCTGGCCCTTGGCAATCGCATGGATCACTCGGCAAGGGCCGATGAAGGGTGCCAGGTCCACCAGGCCGATGGTCTGGCCTTCGGGGTCGTAGTGCAAGGGCGCATCGGCATGCGCGCCGACATGCGGCGAGAGCTTGATCTCGCTGACGTTGACTGGGCATTCCGGCGAAATGGTCGCAGCCCACCGCTGCTGGTAGGGCGTGTCGCCGGGAAACACCGGCGTGCCTTCATGCACGGGCGGCGAAATGTCCCAGATGCGTTGAGGATGTGTGGAAGCCATGGCGCGAAGTTAGCGCCCGGCAAGGGGTCGTGGTGTCGGTTATTTCCAACACCATGCGTGACGAGATGAACCGGGGTCAGTGAGCCAGCGGCGGCAGCCCGTGCCGCGAGCGCGCCCGCTCGCAGGCGTCGCTGCCGGCCTGCAGCTCGTGGCATGGGTTGGGGCGCCATTCGTAGATGCCGCAGGCGACGGCGTGGCCGATCTTGCCGGTGAGCGCCGCGCAGCGCATCGGCGTGTGGTCGGTGCCGCGCATGCGGCAAAGCGCATCGTTCACCTCGACCGCGAGGCCCGAGGGCACGCGCCCGCCGTTGTCGTCGAGCTCATGCACGCTGAAGTCGACGCGGTAGCTGGCGCAGCAGGCGCCGCATTGCTGGCAATCGGACACGCGGCCGCGCCTTCAGGAATTCAGAGCCTGCCCAGGAGCAGGAACTCCATCAGCGCCTTCTGCGCATGGAGCCGGTTCTCGGCTTCGTCCCACACCACCGACTGCGGGCCGTCGATGACCTCGGCCTGCACTTCCTCGCCGCGATGCGCGGGCAGGCAGTGCATGAAGAGTGCGTCGGGCTGGGCGATGCGCATCATGTCTTCATCGACGCACCAGTCGGCGAAAGCCTTGCGTCGCGCCTCGTTCTCGGACTCGTAGCCCATGCTGGTCCAGACGTCGGTGGTGACGAGGTCGGCGCCGCGGCAGGCTTCCATCGGGTCCTTGAAGACCTGGTAGCTGTCGGCCGAGCGCAGGCCGGCCACCGACTGGTCGACCTCGTAGCCGCTGGGCGTGCTCACGTGCACCTTGAAGCCCAGGATCTCGCTGGCCTGCAGCCAGGTGTTGGCCATGTTGTTGCCGTCACCTACCCAGGCCACGGTCTTGCCCTGGATCGAGCCGCGATGCTCGATGTAGGTGAAGATGTCCGCGAGGATCTGGCAGGGGTGGAACTCGTTGGTCAGGCCGTTGATCACCGGCACGCGCGAATGGGCGGCGAAGGTGTCGATCTTGGTCTGCTCGTAGGTGCGAATCATCACCAGGTCGACCATGCGGCTGATGACCTTGGCGCTGTCCTCGATGGGCTCGGCGCGGCCGAGCTGGCTGTCGCCGGTGGTCAGGTGCACCACGCTGCCGCCCAGCTGGTACATGCCGGCCTCGAAGCTCACGCGGGTGCGCGTGCTGGCCTTCTCGAAGATCATGGCCAGCGTACGGTCGGTCAGCGGCTGGTGCTTTTCGTAGGTCTTGAACTTCTTCTTGATGATCGCCATGCGATCGAAGAGGTAGGCGTATTCGTCGGCCGTGAAGTCCGAGAACTGCAGGTAGTGGCGAATGGCGTTGGGCGTGGTGGCGGTCGTCATTGCGCTACGGGCTCCGACAGAAAGGTTTTCACCAGGGGCGCGAGGATGGCGACGATCTCGTCGGCCTCGGCAATGCTCAGGATGAGCGGCGGCACGAGCCGGATCACCTTGTCGGCCGTGACGCTCAGCAGCAGGCCGGCGTCGCAGGCGCGGTTCAGGATCACGCCGCAGGGCCGGTCGAGCTCGATGCCCAGCATCAGACCCTGGCCTCGGATTTCCGTCACGCCTGGGAGGCCGCCGATTTCGCGTTCCAGCGCGCTCTTGAGGTGCTCGCCCACCGTGGCGGCGTTCTCGAGCAGCTTGTGCTCTTCCATGATGCGGATGGTCTCGATGCCGGCGCGCATGGCCAGCGGATTGCCGCCGAAGGTGGTGCCATGGTTGCCAGGGCCGAAGATGTTGGCGGCCTTGGGGCCAGCCACCACGGCGCCGATCGGCACGCCCGAGCCCAGGCCCTTGGCCAGCGGCATCACGTCGGGTTTGATACCGGCCCACTGGTGCGCGAACCACTTGCCGGTGCGGCCCATGCCGCATTGCACTTCGTCGATCATCATGAGCCAGTCGCGGGCGTCGCACAGGGCGCGCACCTGCTTCAGATATTCCCAGCGCATCGGATTGATGCCGCCTTCGCCCTGGATGGTTTCGAAGAACACCGCCACCACGTTCGGGTTGCCCTCGGTGGCTTTCTTGAGCGCTTCGATGTCGTTCAGCGGCACGCGGATGAAGCCCTCGACCAGCGGGCCGAAGCCGGCCTGAACCTTCGGGTTGCCGGTGGCCGACAGGGTCGCAATGCTGCGGCCATGGAACGCGGCTTCGTACACCACGATTTCGGGTCGCTCGATGCCCTTGTCATGGCCGAACTTGCGCGCCAGCTTCAGGGCGGCTTCATTGGCTTCCAGGCCCGTGCAGCAGAAAAAGGCGTTGGTCAGGCCCGACAGCTCGGTCAGCTTGGTGGCCAGCTGTTCCTGCCCGGGCACGTGGTAATAGTTGGAGCTGTGGATCAGCTTGCTGATCTGGTCCTGCAGCGCGGGCACCAGCTCGGGGTGGTTGTGGCCCAGGGTGTTCACCGCAATGCCGCCGAGGCCGTCGAGGTACGCCTTGCCCGTGGTGTCCCAGACTCGGCAGCCCTGGCCGTGCGACAGCGCGATCGGCAGGCGACCGTAGGTGTTCATGACGTGGGGCGAGGTGGGCTGGGCGGTAGCGCTCATTCGGGTTCTCCAGAAAGGGAACCGCGGATTCTAGGCGTGCGCCATGGCGGCTTCATTGAGGATTCCGCATCACAGCAATGCCCGCGGTCCGAGAGGCAAAAGCGGGCCGGATAGAATCGCTTGTTGCACCGCAGCACCCGCTCCGGGCGCCTGATTCAACGATGATTTCCCCCACTGCCAAAGAAATCTTCATCCAGGGCATCACTCATGATGGCCGGACTTTTCGACCGAGCGACTGGGCCGAGCGGCTGGCCGGCGTGATGTGCTCTTTTCGGCCCGGCGGCGCGTATCCGGGGAGCCATTTGAGCTATTCGCCCTGGTGCGTTCCGACGACCCTCAACGGGGTCAAGTGCGTGGTCGTGAACCGTGCCTTGCGCGATGCCGAGCCCATGGCCTGGGATTTCTGCGTCAACTTCGCGCGGGACAACGACTTGCAGGTGGCCGAAGCCTGCCTGGTCCCCGACGCGCCGGTCGCACCACTCAAAACCTGAGCCAGCGCTTCCAGTCTCAGGAAGCGATCGGACATGAAAAAACCGCCCGAAGGCGGTTTTTTACACTTTGCTGCAGCGCACCCCGATCAAACGGCGGATCGGAGAATTCCGATCCGGGCTTGCCTGACAGGTGTCAGGCGGCTGCCTTTTCAGGCGCGAGGGCGAGGGCCTTGACCTTCGCCGACAGGCGGCTCTTGTCGCGAGCGGCCTTGTTCTTGTGGAAGATGCCCTTGTCGGCGACGGTGTCGACGATGCTCTGGGCCTTCGCGAAGAGTTCGCTGGCCTTGGTCTTGTCGCCGGCCAGGACGGCCTTTTCGACATTCTTCACGGCGGTGCGGTATTTGGAGCGCAGCGAGGTGTTCGCAGCGTTGAGCTTGGTGTCCTGGCGGACGCGCTTACGGCCGGAGGCGAGGCGCGGGTTCTTTTTCTTGGGCTTGGCGGATGCCATGATTTAGTTCCTTAGGTGTCTGAGGATGATGCAGCAAAGCCCTCCATTATAGGCCGGGTTGGCTTTTTCGCCGAATCGGGGCTTGACGGGCCCTACACTCGCCCCGTGTCCCTGCTCAAATCCGCTTCCACCGTTTCCCTCTTGACGCTTGCATCGCGGATCACGGGCCTCGTGCGCGACGTGCTCTTTGCCTCGGTATTTGGCGTCAGCGCCCTGACCGACGCCTTCAACGTCGCGTTCCGCATTCCCAACCTCTTCCGGCGTGTTTTCGGCGAGGGTGCCTTCAGCCAGGCCTTCGTGCCGGTGCTGGCTGCTCGCAAGACCGAGGCCGGCGAGGAGGGTGCCAAGGCGCTGATCGACCACGTCGCCACGCTGCTCACCTGGGCGCTGGTGGCCCTGTGCGTGGCCGGGGTGGTCGGCGCACCCTGGATGGTGTGGGCCATGGCCAGCGGGCTGGCCGGTTTCGACGCGGCCGTGGTCATGACGCGTTGGATGTTCCCGTACATCGGCTTCATGTCGCTGGTGGCGCTGGCGGGCGGCGTGCTCAATACCTGGCGCAAGTTCGCGGTGCCGGCCGCTTCGCCGGTCTTGCTGAACCTTTCGCTGATCCTTGCCATCGTGGTGGGCGCGCCGCTGTTCAGGCGCTACGGCATCGAGCCCATCTATGCCCAGTGCGCCGGCGTGCTGGTCGGCGGGGTGCTGCAGCTGGCGCTGCAGGTGCCGGCCCTGCGTGCCCTGGGCCTCATGCCGCGTATCGGTGCCAGCTGGACGGCGCTGCGCACCGCCTGGACCGATCCCACCACGCGCAAGGTCATGAGCCTGATGCTGCCCGCGCTGCTGGGTGTCAGCGTGGCGCAGATTTCGCTGCTGATCAACACGCAGATCGCTTCGCACCTGGCCACGGGTAGCGTGACCTGGGTGGTCAATGCCGACCGGCTGATGGAGTTTCCTACCGCCATGCTGGGAGTGGCGCTGGGCGTGGTGCTGATGCCCCAGTTGGCCGGCGCCCGCGCCGCCAAGGACGACGAGCGCTACTCGGCCTTGCTCGACTGGGGGCTTCGGCTGGTGGTGCTGCTCTCGGCGCCCTGTGCCATTGCGCTCCTGCTGTTCTCGCAGCCGCTGGTGGCCGTGCTGTTCCACAACGGCGCCTACGGCGACGAAGACGTGAAGCGCACCACGCTGGCGCTGATGGGCTACGGCGTCGGGCTGGTGGGCATCGTGGCCATCAAGGTGCTGGCGCCGGGCTACTACGCCCGGCACGACATGCGCACACCGGTGATCATTGCCGTCTCCGTGCTGGTGCTGATCCAGGTGCTCAATATTTTCCTGGTACCGGTGCTGCAGCATGCCGCGCTCACGCTGACCATTGCCATCGGTGCGGTGGTCAATGCCCTCTGGCTCCTGGCCGGGCTGATCCGCCGCGGCAGCTACAAGCCCGAACCGGGCTGGGGCAAGTTCATCCTGCAGGTGGCGGCGGGCACACTGGTGCTGGCCGCCTTGCTCGCCTGGGGCTCGTACTATTTCGACTGGATCGGCCTGAGCGCCCACAGGCTCCAGCGCATCGGTCTGCTGGCGGCGCTCATCGCGGGGGCGGGGCTGCTGTATTTCGCCGTGCTGGCCGCCGTGGGCGTTCGGCTGCGCAGTTTCATGCGCCGATAGCGCCCCGCGACGTTGCCCGGTCGGGGCTTGGGCAACGGCGTTGTTTTCAAATTGTGCAAGCTGAAAACACCGCCTTGACGCTCCCCGAATGCTCCTCTACAAAGACATATGACGTTCAGCTTTCAGGTTCCCACCGCGCTCGCGTATTTCGAATCGCTGGTGCAGAGCGACGATCACTTTCCGCTGCTCGAGGCTGCCGCCAGCATTGCGCAAGACGAATACCCCGACCTGGACGTGCAGCAGGTGCTCGGCGACGTCGACCAGCTGTTGGCGCGCCTCAAGCGCCGGCTCCCGGCCGATGCTGCGCCGCTGGCCCGGCTGCGCGCGCTCAACCAGTTCTTCTTCAACGATCTGAACTTCGGCGGCAACGTCAACGACTACTATGACCCCGACAACAGCTACCTGAACGCCGTCTTGCGCACGCGCCGCGGAATTCCGATCTCGCTGGCGGTGCTGTGGATGGAGCTGGCGCAGGGCCTGGGGCTGCAGGCGCGCGGCGTCGGCTTTCCGGGTCACTTCATGCTCAAGGTCACGCTGCCGAAGGGGCAGGTGGTCATCGACCCCTTCACCGGCAAATCGCTCTCGCGCGAAGAACTGGGCGAGCGGCTCGAACCTTACAAGCGCAGCAACGGGCTGGTGGGCGAGTTCGACGTGCCGCTCGGGCTCTACCTGCAGCCGGCCAGTTCGCGCGAAATCATCGGCCGCATGCTGCGCAACCTGAAGGAAGTGCACCGCGCCCAGGAAGACTGGCAGCGTGCCATCGCCGTGCAAGACCGCCTGATTGCGCTGCTGCCAACCGCCTGGGGCGAATACCGCGACCGGGGCATCGCGCATGCAGAGCAGGGCAACACCGCAGCTGCGGTGCGCGACCTCGAAACTTACCTGGCCCATGCCGAAGACGCGCTCGACGTCGACGCCATTGCCGAGCGCGTGGCCGCGTTGCGGCGCACGGCCAACTGACGCGATGAACGCCCGGGACGGCGCGGCCGCGGCGACCGATCTCGGCACGCTGCACGAATTTCATGGCATGCAGCCGGTGCTGCCGGTGTCCGACGTCACGCGCGCCGCGCGCTGGTTCCGCGACGTGCTGGGCTTCGAGCTCGATTTCATCGCGGGCGAACCACCCAGCTATGCACGCGTCAAGAAGGGCGACCGCAGCTACGGCGATCCGGTCTACCTGCGGTTGTGGCAGTGCAACACGCGCGGCACGCCGCCCTGGCGCGGCGAAATCGTCATCCACGTGGGCAAGGATGTGGACGGCCTGCACGCCGCCTACGTCAAGCGCGGCGTGACGGTGGTCGAGCCGCCGGCCTCCCAGCCCTGGGGCCTGCGCGAATTCGCCATCCGAGAACCGGATGGGCACATCCTGCGCTTCTGCGGTTATCTGCCTTGAGTTTCAAATAGTTACAACTGGATTGGCGCGCGCGTGTCGATCCGACCTTCGCTCGTCCGACGTGTGAACAGGAGCACGCTTTTTTTGCGGCTCTCGAACCTCATCAACCTTCAGGAGATACGACATGCGATTCATGGTTCTGGTCAAGGCCAATAAAGATTCCGAAGCCGGCGTGATGCCCAGCACCGAAGTGCTCACCGCCATGGGCAAGTTCAACGAGGAACTGGTCAAGGCCGGCGTGCTGCTGGCTGGCGAAGGTCTGCACCCGTCGTCCAGGGGCGCGCGCGTGCGCTGCGAAGGGCTGAAGCGCACCGTCATCGACGGCCCCTTTGCCGAGACGAAGGAACTGCTTGCGGGCTTCTGGCTGTTGCAGGTCAAGTCGAAGGAAGAAGCCATCGAATGGATCAAGCGCAGCCCGTTCCAGGAGGGCGAGATCGAGATCCGCCAGGTGTTCGAAGCCTCCGATTTCGGCGATTCGATGACGCCTGAACTGCTGGCGCAGGAGGAGCGCCTGCGCGCGGAGTCCGAGTCCCGCACCAAGGCCGGCAGCTGACAGGCCGAAGCTCGAGGAGACCACCATGCGATTCATGCTGCTGATGATTCCCCACGGCTACGAAACGGCCGCGCCAGGCACCATTCCCGACGACGTCGATGCGGTGGCGGCCATGATGGCCTACAACGAGTCGATGCAGAAGGCCGGCATTCTGATCAGCTGCGACGGCCTTCACCCGCCCTCGATGGGCGCGCGCGTGAGCTTTCCGGGCCGAGAGCCCAAGGTGGTGGACGGCCCGTTTGCCGAAGCCAAGGAAGTGCTCGGCGGCTACTGGATCATCGACGTGCCCTCGCGTGCCGCCGCCATCGAATGGGCCACGCGCTGCCCGGGCGGCGAGAACGAAGTCATCGAGGTCCGGCAGATCCAGGAGATTGCCGACTATCCGCCCGAGGTGCAGGCCCTGACCACTGAATTGCCGTCGATGCAGGCGGTCAAGAAGACTTAGGCATGAACGCTGCGCCTCGCGACGAGGCCTCCATCCACCGCACTATCGAGGCGGTGTGGCGCATCGAATCCGCGAAGATCATCGCCACCGTCGCGCGCATGGTGCGTGACGTCGGCTTGGCGGAAGAACTGGCCCAGGACGCGCTCGTTTCAGCCCTAGAGCAATGGCCCGAAACTGGCGTGCCCGATAACCCCGCAGCCTGGCTCACCGCCGTGGCCAAGCGCCGCGCGCTCGACCGCCTGCGCCATGGTCAGCTGGCCGAGCGCAAGGCCATCGAAATCGGCCGGGAGCTCGATGCGCAGCACGAGATGGCGCAGGACGATTTTGCCGAAGCGGTGGATGCCGCCATCGACGACGACATCGGCGACGACCTGCTGCGGCTGGTGTTCACCGCCTGTCACCCGGTGCTTTCGACCGAGGCGCGCGTGGCACTCACGCTGCGCCTGATGGGCGGCCTTACGACCGATGAAATCGCCCGCGCCTTCCTGGTGCCGGAGGCCACCGTCGCGCAGCGCATCGTTCGCGCCAAGCGCACGCTGCTTGAAGCGCGCGTGCCCTTCGAGGTGCCGCGCCGGCATGAACTCGAGGCCCGGCTTGCGTCGGTGCTCGAAGTGCTCTACCTGATCTTCAACGAAGGCTACTCGGCCACCGCGGGCGACGACTGGATGCGGCCAGCGCTTTGCGACGAAGCCATGCGCCTCGGCCGCATCGTGGCGGAGCTGATGCCGGACGCATCGGAGGTGCACGGCCTTGTGGCGCTGATGGAAATCCAGGGCTCTCGCACCGCCGCACGCGTGGGTCCGTCGGGCGAACCGGTGCTGCTGCTCGAGCAGAACCGCGCGCGCTGGGACCAGATGCTGATTCGCCGTGGACTGGCCGGGCTGGCGCGAGCCGAAGCGCTGGGTGGCGCGCTCGGCCCCTATGCGCTGCAGGCCGCCATTGCCGCCTGCCACGCCCGTGCCCGCACGGCGGAAGAAACCGATTGGCCGCGCATCGCCGCGCTGTACGACGCGTTGGCACAGCTGTCGCCGTCGCCCATCGTCGAACTGAACCGCGCCGTCGCACTTTCGATGGCCTTTGGGCCTGCCGCCGGGCTCGACGTGGTGGATGCACTCGTCGGTGAGCCGGCGCTGCAGGGCTATCACTTGCTGTCGACGGTGCGCGGCGATCTGCTCTTCAAGCTCGGCCGGCGCGACGAGGCGCGAAGGGAATTCGACCGCGCCGCCGCGCTCACGCGCAACACGCGCGAGAAGACATTGCTGCTGGCGCGGGCGCGGGCCTGCACCCTGCCGGAACGCTGATCTCGGAGCCGGCCGCGCTAGGCTTTCAACAGCTGAGTGGATGCCGACGGCGAGCCAGGCAGTCCGAACTGATGCCATGCGCGGCGCAGCTGCGTGTCCGACCCGAACCCTGAGATTTCCGCCGCCCGCGTCACGCTCGCACCCGAGGCCAGCGCAAGCTGCGCCGCTGCGAGCCGCAGCCGCCGCAGGTAGGCCAACGGCGCCACACCCGCGTGCTCGACGAAGAGCCGCGTGAGGTGTCGTGCCGAGGTGTGGGCCACTTCCGCCATACGGGGCACGCTCCAGTCGGCTTGCGGCTGCTCGCTGACGGCGTCCTGCACCCGGTGCAGCCCGGCGTGCAGGTGGTTGCGGTAGGCAAGGAAGGGCGACAACTCCGGATCGTGCGGACCGCGCCGCTGCGCCACCACCATGGTCTGCGCCACTTGGGCTGCCAGGGGTTCGCCGCATACGTCCGCGATGCGGTGCAGCATCAGGTCGATACCGGTCGTGACGCCGGCGCTGCTGTAGACCGGCGGATCGATGACGAACACGCGGTTGGCCACCACGTCGCAGCGCGGCTCTACCGCACGCAGCTCGTCCAGGTGGTGGTGATGCGTGGTGACGCGCCGGCCCGCGAGTGCGCCGGCATGCGCGGCGAGCAGGGCGCCTGCGCACACCGTGACCAGTTCGAGACGGCCGCGCTCGAAGCGCTGCCCGCGCAGCCAGTGCAGAAGATCCTGGGTCTCGGCGTTGTCCACCGGGATGGAGTCGCCGGGCAGCCCGACCAGCACGATCCAGGCCGGGCCATTCCATTGTGCCGGCAAGGGCGCGAGGTCCGCCAGCACGACGCCCACGGAACCGATCGACGTAGGGCGCGGGCTGGTGAATTCGATCTCAAAGCGCTCGGGCTGGCCCGCCGCGCACAGCCGCTGGTTCGCGATGCGCAATGCCTCGGCAGGCCCGGCCCAGTCGAGCACCAGGCTGCCCGGAAGCAGCACGAACACTACGCGGATGGGTTGCTGCTGCCGGAGTTCCATGCGTAGTCCATCTGTCGCGCGGTGCGTTCGGCCAGCGCGCGCCCTGCCAGCCGTTCAACCAGGTACAGGCTCATGTCGATCCCCGCGCTGATGCCCGCGGAACTGACCACGCGGCCGCTGTCGATCCAGCGTTCGCCTTCGCGCACATCCAGCGCGGGGAATTGCTCGCGCAAGTCCGCGATGTCTTCCCAATGGGTGGTGACGGTCTCGTTCGTGACCACGCCGCTTTTGGCAAGCAGGAAGACGCCGGTGCAGACCGAGGCTACGAGCTGCGCGCCGGCCGCGCATTCGGCGATCCAGCGCAGCGTATCGGAGCTCGCAAGCGGCGCGTCAACCACACCGCCGGGCACGATGAGCAAGTCGGCGTCCGGGTTTGCGGCCAGGTCATGGTCTGCTAGCAGACGCAGGCCGGCGCGCGCCTGCACGGGCTGGTCGTTGCGCGCGAGCGCCACGGACGCCACCTCGAACGGGGTTGGTGCGCCGGAGTTCATCCGCTGGCTGACGCGGCTCGCGGTGGTGAACACTTCGAACGGGCCGGCGAAGTCGAGCGCCTCGAGGCCGTCGTAAGCGAGGATCCGTACGCGCAAGGTCATGCCGCCACGCTTTCGCTGGTCTTGGCGCCGGCACGTTGCAGCGCCTGCGCCACGCTGCAGACGCTGGCAAAGCGGCCGTCCAGCACGGCCGCGGTGCGATCCTTGATATCGGCCGCAGCGAGAGGTCGGCCGTCGGGCTGCACCATGTCGAAGGTCAGCGTGGCGTCGGTCACGTAGTCGACCTCCCAGCCCAGGTCGGAGGCGTGGCGCGTGGTCGTTTCGCAGCATTGCTCGGTGCGGATGCCGCTCACGATCAACCGTCCGATGCCGTGCCGCGTGAGCCAAATGTCCAACCCGCTATTGACCAGCGCGCTGTGGCGGTGCTTAGTGAAGGTGGCAGAGGCGTCGAACGGTGCCAAGCCTTCGATCGGCCGCACGAAGCCCGACTCGACCGCAAAGGGATGGCTTGCAATCGCGGGTTCGTCGACATGGAAGATGCGAACGATCGGGACACCGGCGGCCGAGCAGCCTTCGATCAGCGCGTTCTGCGCGGCGAAATATGGCTGCGCAACGCTTTCGGACCAATAGGCGCGCTGCCGGAACGATTCCTGGGCGTCGATCACAATCAGACAGGATTTCATGGGTGCGGGCTCGAAGGGCGGAGTGAATGATGCCTCCTATTCTTCAGTGTCGCCAGCGCCCGGTCCGCGCCAAAGCAGACCAGAACCGATCAGATCAGGACATAAGCCCTACACGAGCTCGGCGGCCTGCAGCTCTTTCTTGAGGTACGCGTAGAAAAGCGGCGCCGCCACCAGGCCAGCCGGGCCAAACACCGCTTCGGCCACGAACATGACCGCCAGCAGTTCCCACACCCGCATCTGCGTGCGGCTGCCGACCACCTTGGCGTTGATCACGTACTCGGCCTTGTGGATGAGGATCAGGAAAACGAGGCAGGCGAGCGCCGTGATCGGCGAGACTGATAGCGCCACCAGCGTGATGACCGAATTGCAGACCAGGTTGCCCACGATCGGCACCAGGCCCGCCACGAATGTCAGCGTGATCAGGGCCGGCGTATAGGGCAGGTGGGGGCCCCAGAGCGGCATCAGGAACAGCAGGAAGATGGCGGTCAGCAGGGTGTTGAAGGCCGCGATCCAGAACTGCGCGGCAACGATCTGGCGAAAGGCCTCGCCGAAGATGGTGATGCGCCGGTACAGCTGCGCAGCCAGTGGCCGGTGCCGCAATGGCGGCGGCGCAATGGCGGCCAGCCCGCCCACGATGAGTCCGACGTAGGCGAACAGCAGCCCGCCCAGCCATGCCCGGCCTGCCAGGGCCAGCGAACCGGCCTGCGCCCGCAGGTAGTTGGCCACCACGCGCTGCACTTCGGCCGCGCCTTCGGGCAGGTAGACCGCAATTTCAGGGGGCAGCTTTAGCCGCAGCTCGAGCACCGTGCGCGCCGTGTAGTCGAGCAGGTCGCGGTACTGGTCGGGCGCATCGAGGATGTACTCCCGCGCCTCCGACAGGCCGAGAGAAATCAGCGCAATGGGAGCGAGCAGCATCAGCGTGACCGCCAGGAACCGGGCCAGCACGCCCGCACGCAGCGGCGGCAGCCTCAGCCGCGCCAGGCCATTGCCGATCAGACGTGCAAACCAGCGCGTGGCCAGAAAACCGATGCACACACACAAAAGGCCGGGCAGCAGGTGTTCCCACATCACCAGCAGCAGGGCGGCCGGCATCAGCAGGTAGCTGGCCAGCACCACGTTGCGGGAAGCTGGCTTGGGCTTGGTGTCGATGGTGACGAGGGTGGGTTTGGCCATCAGGGTCCGGGTGCTGCGCGCGCGAGCCTCGGAGTGAAAGATCAGCCGACGATCACGGCGGCGCCCGCGCCGCGCTCGGCAATGGTGCCGATCACGAACACCGACTCGCCGGCCGCGCGCAGCGTGGCGGCGCACGCGTCGGCTTCGGCCGCGTCGATCACCACCACCATGCCGATGCCGTTGTTGAAGGTGCGGTTCATCTCGATGTCGTCGATGCCCGCCACCTTCTGCAGCCAGGCGAAGAGCTCGGTTTGCGGCCAGCTGCCCTTCTTGAGATGGGCCGCCGTGCCTTCGGGCAGCACGCGCGGAATGTTTTCGAGCAGGCCGCCACCCGTGATGTGGGCCAGTGCCTTGATCGGGTGCTTGGCCAGCGCTTCGAGCACCGGCTTCACGTAGAGGTGGGTGGGTTCCATCACGGCTTCGCGGAAAGGCTTGCCGTCGAGCGTGGCGGGCAGATCGGCACCCGCGCGCTCGATCACCTTGCGAACCAGGCTGAAGCCGTTGGAGTGCACGCCGGCCGAGGCCAAACCCAGCACCACGTCGCCGGGCTTGACGTTCTGGCCCGTGAGGATCTTCGACTTTTCGACCGCACCGACCGCGAAGCCCGCCAGGTCGTACTCGCCGGCCGGGTACATGCCGGGCATTTCAGCGGTTTCGCCGCCGATCAGCGCGCAGCCTGAAATCTCGCAGCCGCGGGCGATGCCGCCGATCACGGCCGCGGCCGTGTCCACGTCGAGCTTGCCGCAGGCGAAGTAGTCGAGAAAGAAGAGCGGCTCGGCACCCTGCACCAGCACGTCGTTGACGCTCATGGCCACCAGGTCGATGCCGACCGTGTCGTGCATGTTCCATTCGAAAGCCAGCTTGAGCTTGGTGCCCACGCCGTCGGTGCCGCTCACCAGCACCGGCTCTTTGTAGCGCTTGGGCACCTCGAACAGCGCGCCAAAACCGCCGATGCCGGCCAGCACGCCTTCGCGAAGGGTCTTCTTGGCGAGGGGCTTGATGCGGTCGACCAGGGCGTCGCCGGCATCGATATCGACACCGGCATCCTTGTAGCTGAGCGGGGTGGGCGTAGGGGAAGTCATGGTCGGACGGTGTCGAGAAAGGGGCGGGAAGGAGACGAAGAGGTAGGGGCGCCGGTCACCGAAGCGGCCGGGCCGATAGAATTCCTCACGATTTTAAGGGCCCTCCGGGCCCCCTCCATGAACCTTCCCGGGATGAAACAGCTCGCGCTCGATATCGGCATTGCGACGGGCCCCAGCTTCGACGCTTTTTTTGCCGGCCCCAACGAGGCGGCGCTGCGGCACCTGCAACTGTGGGTGGGCGGCGCCGGCCAATCGGTGCCGCACTCTCCAGTGCCCACCTATCTGTGGGGCGAAAGCGGCAGTGGCAAGACCCATCTGCTCGAATCGGTGCGTGTCGCACTGCGCGAGCAGGGCGCGAGCGTGGGCTGGCTGCACGCCGGCCTGCTGGAGCCGCCCGAGTTCGACGAGCGCTGGGGCGCCGTTCTGCTCGACGACGTGCACCTGTACACCGCGGTGCAGCAGCACGCGGCCTTCAACTGGTTCGTCAACGCGCAGAGTCTGCAGCGCGGCGTGGTGGCCGCGGGCGCCCTGCCGCCGGCGGACCTGCCGCTGCGCGAAGACCTTCGCACCCGGCTGGGCTGGGGCCACGTGTTCCACCTGCAGGTGCTGAGCGAAAGCGAACGCCGCGCGGTGCTGCGGCAGGCGGCCGACGCGCGCGGCGTCATGCTGTCGGACGACGTGCTCGACTTCATGCTGCACCGCTTCAGCCGCGACCTGGGCAGCCTCATGGAGCTGCTCACGCAGCTCGACGGCTATGCCCTGCAGACACAGCGCGCGATCACGATCCCGCTGATCCGATCCATGCTCGAAAACGAATAAGAAGAGCTTCAACCAACAATGATCAAGAAATTCATCGACAAGCTGCTCGGCAAATCGGCCGGCGGCGCACAGGGCAAGAGCCGTTTCGGCAAGCGCCAGGAGGTGCCTGCAGAGGTTCACAAGATCGATCCCGCCCTGGTCGACGAACGCGCGAAGAACGTCGTCACCACGCTCCAGCAGGCTGGCTACGAGGCCTACGTGGTGGGCGGCGCAGTGCGCGACCTGCTGCTGGGACTGCGTCCGAAGGACTTCGATGTGGCCACCAACGCCACGCCCGAACAGGTGAAATCGCTCTTCAGGCGCGCGTTCATCATCGGGCGGCGCTTTCGCATCGTGCACGTGGTGTACGGGCGCGGCCGCGAGCACGAGGTGATCGAGGTCTCGACCTTCCGCGCCTACATGGACAACGCGGCAGCCGAGCAGGTGAAGGGCAACGAGCGCACCAGCAAGGGCGAGCTCGCGGGCATGACGCACGCGGTCGATTCGAGCGGCCGGGTGCTGCGCGACAACGTCTGGGGCCCGCAGGACGAAGACGCTGCGCGCCGCGACTTCACCGTGAACGCCATGTATTACGACCCGGCCAACCAGATCGTGGTCGACTATCACAACGGCATCAAGGACGCGCAAAAGCTCACGCTGCGCATGATCGGCGACCCGGCCACGCGCTACCGCGAAGATCCGGTGCGCATCATTCGCGCCATTCGCTTCTCGGCCAAGCTCGCGGCCCTCGGTTTCAAGATGGAAACCAAGACCGCCGCACCGCTGGTCGAATCGAGCAAGCTGCTGGCCGACGTGCCGCAGAGTCGCCTGTTCGACGAGATGCTCAAGCTGCTGCAGACCGGCCATGCCATTGCCACGGTCGAGCAGCTGCGCAAGCTGGGTCTGGTCACGGGCATCTATCCGCTGCTCGACGTGGTGGTGGAGCGCGCCGATTCGCAATTCGTGAAGGCCGCCCTGCAGGACACCGATCGCCGCGTGGGCGAAGGCAAGCCCGTGGCGCCCAGCTTCCTCCTGGCCTGCGTGCTCTGGGCCGACGTGCGCGACGGTTGGGCCCAGCGCATCGAAGGCCGGCACGGCCAGCGTCCGCAGCCACCATTCCCGGCGCTGCAAGACGCGATCGACGACGTGTTCAACGCCCGCATTGGCGACGTATCGGGCCGCGGCAAGCTGGCCGCCGACATGCGCGAGATCTGGATGATGCAGCCGCGCTTCGACAAGCGCACGGGCTCCACGCCCTACAGCCTGGTCGAGCAAGCGCGCTTCCGCGCGGCCTTCGACTTCATGCGCCTTCGCGCTGACGTGGGTGAGGTCAGCGAGGCCATTGCCGAGTGGTGGCAGGAGTTCAGTACCTCCGACGACGTCCGCCGGCAAGACTTGCTGGAGCAGGTGCGCGACGAGCAGAAGACCCGCCAGCGCGTGCGCACGCGCGATCCAGTCCCCTCCAAGCCCCGCAGCGAGCCGGCTGCCCGCCAGCAACAGGACAGCCAGGAGCCGGCGCAGCCGGACGATGAGTTGGAAACCGAAACCGCCGGCGCGTCGGCCGACGGTGATGCCGCGGCGCCGCGCAAACGCCGGCGGCGTCGGAAGCCCCGCACCGGTGGTGCCGCAGGCGGTGGCGGTGCAGGCGAGGGCGGCGGGAGCGCCGCAGGCGAATGAGCGCGCCCAACCGGCCCAAGGACGGCAAGAGTGGAACAACCGGCGGCAAGCGCACGCCCGCGCCGCGTGGCAGCGCCGCCAAGCCGAAGAGCGGCACCGCGCCGGCACGCCGCGCGCCCAGCCGGCCTTCAGGCAAGGTCGCGCCAGGCAGCCCCGCCGCGCGCCGCACGCGCGAGGACTACCCGACCGTGCAGGCCTTCGTCGCCATTGGCGCCAACCTGGGCGACGCACAGGCGGCGGTGAAAGCGGCCATGGATGCCATCGGCACCATCGAGCGCACCGTGGTCACGGCGCGATCGTCGCTCTACCGCAGCGCACCCGTCGATGCAACCGGGCCCGATTTCATCAATGCCGTGGTGGCCGTGCGGACCGGGCTCACGGCCGAGGCTTTTCTGGCCGAGCTGCATCTGCTCGAGGAGCAGGCCGGCCGCGAGCGGCCGTTTCCCAATGCGCCGCGCACGCTCGACCTCGACCTGCTGATGCACGGCAATGCGATCAAGGACACCCCCGCGCTGAGCTTGCCGCATCCTCGCATGCGCGATCGCGCCTTCGTGCTCAAGCCGCTGGCAGAGATCGCCCCGGACAAGGTGCCGCGCGCGGCGCTCGCCCGCGTCTCGTCGCAGGTCATCGAGCGAATCCGCGACTGACCCGGCCGGAGTCCGGAACCCTGCCGGACCGGCCGACTTTGCGCCGCCCATTACACTTGCGCGGTTTTTCATGACGTTGTCACGCATTTGTGGCAGCCGCGAACCCAGGAGAGCGCCATGTTTGGCAAGCTGCTGCCCCGCGAGGGGAATTTTTTCGAGATGTTCAACCAGCACGCCGAGCGCATCGTCGAAGCGGCGCGGGCGTTCGAGCAACTCGTGGCCAATTACAACGACGTGCATCTGCGGGAGCAATACAACCGCGACGTCGACAATGCCGAACGTGCGGCCGACCGTGTCACGCACGACGTCAACAGGCTGATCCACAAGACCTTCATCACGCCCATCGACCGCGAGCAGATCCACAAGCTCATCAACACGATGGACGACGTGGCCGACCTGATCCAGGACTCGGCCGAGACCATGGCGCTGTACGACGTGCGCCACATGACCGACGAGATCGTGCGCCTCACGGCCCTGAGCGTGAAGTGCTGCGACCGCCTGAAGGACGCCGTCAAGTTCCTGGGCAAGATCGCCGATCCGGCGGTGGCCGAGGCCACGCTCAAGACCTGCGAGGAGATCGACCGCCTCGAGTCGGACGCCGACCGCGTGATGCGCAGCGCCATGAGCAAGCTGTTCCGCGAGGAGCCCGATGTGCGCGAGGTGATCAAGCTCAAGGCGATCTATGAATTGCTCGAGACGATCACCGACAAATGCGAGGACGTGGCCAATGTGATCGAGGGCATCGTCCTCGAGAATTCCTGATCGGTAGCACTCGATGGCAACGGTTCAGGTCGCCCTTTGGGTGGTGATGGTGCTGGTCGCGCTCGCGATCCTGTTCGACTTCATGAATGGCTTCCACGATGCGGCGAACTCGATCGCCACTGTGGTGTCGACCGGCGTGCTCAAACCGGGACACGCCGTGCTGTTCGCGGCCTTCTTCAACCTGGTCGCCATCTTCATCTTCCACTTGAGCGTGGCGGCCACGGTCGGCAAGGGCATTGCCCAGCCCGGTGTGGTCGATGTGCACGTGGTCTTTGGCGCTCTCGTGGGCGCCATCAGCTGGAACCTCGTGACCTGGTACTACGGCATCCCGAGCAGCTCGTCGCATGCGCTGATCGGCGGCATCGTCGGCGCCGTGATCGCGAAGACCGGCACCGGCGGCCTGGTGGCCACTGGCATCTGGAAGACCGTGGCCTTCATCTTCGTTTCGCCATTCCTCGGATTCGTGCTCGGCTCGATGATGATGGTGGTGGTGGCCTGGGGTTTCCGCCGCGCCACGCCGTCACGCGTCGACCGCTGGTTCCGGCGGCTGCAACTGGTTTCGGCTGGGGCCTACAGTCTGGGCCACGGCGGCAATGATGCGCAGAAGACCATCGGCATCATCTGGATGCTGCTGATCGCCACCGGCTATGCCTCGGCCACCGATGCGAGCCCGCCGACCTGGACCATCGTGAGCTGCTATGCCGCAATTGCGCTGGGCACCATGTTCGGCGGCTGGCGCATCGTGAAGACCATGGGCCAGAAGATCACCAAGCTCAAGCCGGTGGGCGGCTTCTGCGCGGAGACCGGCGGCGCGCTCACGCTGTTCCTGGCCACCGCGCTGGGCATTCCGGTATCGACCACCCACACCATCACCGGCGCCATCGTCGGCGTCGGCTCCGCGCAGCGCGCGAGCGCGGTGCGCTGGGGCGTGGCGGGCAACATCGTCTGGGCCTGGATCTTCACGATTCCGGCGTCCGCCTTCGTGGCCGCCATCGCCTACTGGGTCAGCTTGCAGATTTTCTGACGCGTGCAGCCGCCGCCGGCGGCGCGCACGGCTACTGGGAAATCTTTCGGCCTTCCTCGACCTGGTGTTCGAAGTAGCGCTGGAAGCTGAACACGATGCTGGCCATCAGCACCGTGGTGCCGAAGAGGAGCGCAAGCACCACGGCGCCAATCGTGGCCCAGTTGGTGCGGCCGGGCTCGGCGTCCGATGCGGCACCCGCGTTGAAGCGTGCGTTCCACTTCTCGGGTGTCATGAGGCCGTAGATGATGGCCATCAGCGCGCATCCGGCAATGGTGAAGCCCAGGAGCGGGATCAGCACCCAGCTCCAGCCGTCGTCCAGGCCGTACATGCGTGCGCGCTCAATGCCATAGAGGCCCAGTGCCGTGGGAATGGGCAGCAGCCAGCCGAGCCAGTCGCCCATGCCGCGAAGGTAGAAGCGATGCAGGCCCAAGGGGCCGCCCAGGAAAGAGAGCCAGGCGGCAATGGTCTTGTTTTTCATTCGGGTTTGGTGGTGCTGCCTTCGCCGAGCACCTTTTCCATCAGAACCACGTCGCGCCATTCGCCGAACTTCCAGCCGCAGTCCTTGAGCACGCCCACGTGCGTGAAGCCCTGGCTGCGATGAACGCCCACAGAGCCCGCGTTGGCCGAGTCGCCGATCACTGCGATGAGCTTGCGCACGCCCACCGCCTCTGCGGCCTCTGAGAGGGCCGCCAGCAACTTGCTGCCCAGGCCCCGTCCGCGTGCGGCTTCGGAAATATAGATCGAGTCTTCGGCCGAAAAGCGATAGGCCGGGCGTGGCTTGAACCAGTTGCAGTAGGCAAAACCCAACACTTCGCCGTTTTCTTCGGCAACGAGGTAGGGCAGGTTCTTGCCGAGCACGTCGGCGCGCCGCGCAATCATGTCGGCTGTCGAGGGAGGCTCGGTCTCGAAGGTGCCGGTGCCGTTCAGCACGTGGTGGGCGTAAATGGCCGTGATGGCTGCGACGTCTTCGTCGCGGCTGGGGCGGATGGTGAGGGTCATGCGGGTGGAAATCGAAGCGCGCCAAGCGCTGAAATTGGAGAAAACGCGGGTCGGGCTATAATCGCAGGCTTTTCAGCGTGTCGCTGGCCGGGTGGCCATGTCGCGTGTCTCGACGTTGAAAGAACACTGTGAGCGGGCCTTCTGTTTAGAAAACGGGCTTGCTGCACCACCCAAGGATAAATCATGGTCGTCATTCGACTCTCCCGCGGCGGCTCCAAAGGCCGTCCGTTCTTCAACATCGTCGTGTCGGACAAGCGCGTTCGCCGCGATGGCCGTTTCATCGAGCGCCTGGGTTTCTACAACCCGATCGCCAAGGAAAACGAAGAAAGCATCCGTATTGCCCAGGACCGCCTGGCGTACTGGAAGAGCGTTGGCGCACAAGCTTCGCCCACGGTCCTGCGCCTGATCAAGCAAGCTGCAGCCGCAGCGCCCAAGGCAGCTGCCTAAGCTGCCCGGCACGCCGATGCTGCCTACACTCGAAGCCGCCGAATTGCCGGTGGATGCGATCGAGGTAGGACGCATCGCCGATGCATGGGGCATCAAGGGCTGGTTCAAGGTCCTGCCCCACAGCGCCCAGCCAGAGGCGCTTTTTTCTTCCAAGCGCTGGTTCCTGCAGGCTCCCGGAGCCTCGGCAACCGCAGCTTTCCGGCTCGCGATCCGCGAAGCCAAAGAACACTCCGACTGCATCGTTGCCTCGTCCGAAGAGGTGCCCGACCGCAATGCCGCCGAGGCACTGCGCGGTGCGCGCGTTTTCGTGCCGCGCTCGAGCTTTCCGACGGCAGGCGACGACGAGTACTACTGGGTCGACCTGATCGGCCTTTCGGTGGTCAACCGCGAAGGCGTGGCGCTCGGCACGGTGCGCGAACTGCTCGCCACCGGACCGCAGACCACGCTGGTGCTCGCGGCCGAAGAAGACGGCAAGGCCATCGAGCGCATGGTGCCGTTCGTCTCGGTCTTCGTCGACAAGGTCGACCTGGCTGGCCGCCTCATCACGGTCGACTGGCAGCCTGAATACTGATTGAGGCTCGCGCGCATGCGCTTCGACGTCCTCACGCTTTTTCCCGAACTGTTCGCGCCTTTCATGGCCAGCGGCGTGACGCGCCGTGCCTACGAGTCCAAGCAGGTCGAGGTCGTGCTGTGGAATCCGCGCGATTTTGCGCAGGGCAACTACAAGCGCGTGGACGACCGGCCCTTCGGTGGCGGTCCCGGCATGGTGATGATGGCGGAGCCGCTCTCAGCCTGCCTCGATGCGGCGCTCGCTGCGCGCGGCTCCCTGGCGCCTGTCGTGCTGTTTTCCCCCATCGGCGAGGCGCTGCGCCACGAAGCGGTCGAGCGCTGGTCCGCCAGTGAGGGCGCGGTGCTGGTTTGCGGCCGCTATGAAGGCATCGACCAACGCTTTATCGACACGCGCGTCACGCACCAGATCAGCCTCGGCGACTTCGTTCTCTCCGGTGGCGAGATCCCGGCCATGGCGCTGCTCGATGCGGTAGCCCGTCTGCAGCCTGGCGTGCTGGGCGACGAAGCCAGCCATGTGCAGGACAGCTTCAATCCGTCGCTCGATGGCCTCTTGGACTGCCCCCATTACACGCGGCCCGAGCAATGGAACGGGCAGGGCGTGCCGGCGCCGCTTCTCTCGGGGCACCACGTGCAGATCGAGCGCTGGCGGCGCGACCAACGGCTGGCCATTACCGCCGCACGGCGTCCCGACCTGATTGACGCCGCGCGCGCTGGCGGCCGCTTGAGCAAGGCCGATGAGGCGGCTTTGAAAAAAAAGCTATAATCTTCGGTTCCCCGATCCTCTGCCCGGCCGCGCCTGGCCTCGTTGCGGATTCTTTTTGCCTTTGGCAGTAAAGAAGCAATGAAACCAAAGGCGCCTTTTGTGTAGCGCGAGCACGATCGAATATCAGGAAATCATGAACCTCATCGAAACCCTCGAGCAGGAAGAAATCGCCCGCCTCGGCAAGAAGATCCCCGATTTCATGCCCGGTGACACGGTCATCGTCAGCGTGAGCGTCGTCGAAGGCACCCGCAAGCGCGTGCAGGCCTACGAAGGCGTCGTGATCGCCAAGCGCAATCGCGGCCTTAACAGCGGCTTCACGGTGCGCAAGATCTCCAGCGGCGAAGGCGTGGAGCGTACGTTCCAGACCTACAGCCCGCTGATCGCCGGCATCGAAATCAAGCGCCGCGGCGATGTCCGCCGCGCCAAGCTGTACTACCTGCGCGACCGCAGCGGCCGTTCGGCACGTATCAAGGAAAAGCTGCCGGGCAAGTCGCAGGCTGCCAAGTAAGCTGCTTGCTCCCGTGCAAAAAGCCGCCGCTCTGGCGGCTTTTTGCGTTGTGTGCCGTGCACGCTTCTTGCGAACCTGCGAAAAGACAGCAGGCCCTTTTTACGCTCTACTCCTTCACTGAAACTCTCTCACTTGACCAATTCCGCCGCCTCCATGTCATTTGCGCCCGATGAACCCGTCAACGCCGTGGTGCCACCCACGCTGTTGGCGATCGACCCGCGCAAAGCACCGGTGGTGGGCGGTCCTGACGGCCTGCCGGCTGTTGCACCCGCGCAGTTGACCACCAAGGCGCTGCGCAGCCGCTTTGCCGCCCCACCGGAGTGGGTGCCCGAATTGCGCCGCGAGCCGCGCATGACCGAGCGCGCGCCGGCACAGGCCGCCGTGCTGGTGCCCATCGTGCAGCGACCGCAGGGCCCCACCGTGCTGCTGACCGAGCGCACCGCGCACCTGTCCACCCACTCGGGCCAGGTGGCGTTTCCGGGCGGCCGTGTCGACCCCGAGGACGCGAACGTCGCGGCGGCCGCTTTGCGCGAAGCCTGGGAGGAAGTGGGCCTGTCCGCCCGGTTCATCGAAGTGCTTGGTAGCCTTCCGACCTACACGACCGTCACTTCGTTCATCGTGACGCCCGTGGTCGCGCTGGTGAAGCCCGACTTCGAGCTCACCATCAATCCCTACGAAGTGGCGCTGGCCTTCGAAGTGCCGCTGGCCTGGCTCATGGACCCGGCCAACCACCGCCGCCACACCGTGCCCGCGCCCGACGGCACGCGGCGCGAGTGGTATTCGATGCCCTACCAGGACGGCGCCGAAGAGCGCTTTGTCTGGGGCGCCACCGCAGGCATGCTGCGCAATCTCTATCGCTTCCTCAGCGCCTGAACTTGGCCCGGACCGGGCCTATGCAAACTCTCTCGCTATCATCGAAGGATGAGCTTCTTTGCCATCCTGTGTGCGTTGCTGATCGAGCAGGTGCGGCCGCTCGCCCCCCACAACCCGGTGTATAGCGGCGTGCTGGCGTGGACGCGCTGGACCAGCCGCAACTTCGATGCCGGCAAGCCGCATCACGGATGGGTTGCGTGGGCCCTTGCGGTGTTCGTGCCCACCTTGCTGACGCTTGGCATCCATTGGCTGCTGGTGCTCACGCTGGGGCTTCCGTTCGCCGTGCTCTGGAGCATTGCGGTGCTCTACGTCACCCTCGGCTTCCGGCAGTTCAGCCACCACTTCACTGATATTCGCGATGCGCTCGACGAAGGCGACGAGCCGCTCGCGCGCTCGCTGCTGGCGCATTGGCAGGGTGTCGATGCGGCCGACCTGCCGCGCAGCGAGATCGTCCGCCACGTGATCGAGCATTCGGTGATCGCGGCGCACCGCCACGTGTTCGGCGTGCTGGCGTGGTTCTCGATCCTGGCCGCCCTGGGTCTGGGGCCGGCCGGTGCGGCGTTCTATCGAATGAGCGAATTCGTCTCGCGCTATTGGACGCACAAGATCGGCGCCGCAATACAGCCTTCGAGTGTCTCGGTGCAGCGGGCCGCGGAACGCGCCTGGCACGCGATCGACTGGCTGCCCGCGCGCATCACCGCGCTGGGCTTCGCGGTCGTCGGAAGCTTCGAAGAGGCCATCGATTGCTGGCGCAACGATGCGCGGCGTTTTCCGAGTGAAAACGATGGCGTGATCCTCGCGGCGACCTCGGGCGCCGTCAACGTGCGCCTGGGCGGCGGTGCGCTGAGCCCGATTCCCGTCACCGACCCATTGCCGCGCGCGCAGGCCGGCGACTCGATGGTCGACGGCGGCCGGACCGACAGCGGCAGCACGCCGGGCCGGGAGCCCGAGCCCGGCCACCTGCGCAGCGTGGTCGGTCTGGTCTGGCGCTCGGTCGTGATGTGGATGGTTCTGCTGGCCTTGCTCACGCTGGCCCGGCTGCTCGGCTGAGAACAAGCAACGCAAACGCCATGACTTCCCCAGTGCCGGCTTTCTGGAGCCCGCGCATCGGCGCGCTCGAACCCTATGTGCCCGGCGAGCAGCCGCGCATTGCCAACCTCGTCAAGCTCAACACCAACGAGAACCCCTATCCGCCGTCGCCGCGCGCCATCGATGCGATCCAGCAAGCGGCTGCGAACGGCCTGGAGCGCTACCCCGACCCGACCTCGCTTGCAGTGCGCGAAGCGGTGGCGCGGCGGCGCAGCCTGCAAGCCGACCAGGTGTTTGCGGGCAACGGTTCCGACGAGGTGCTGGCGCACGCCTTCTTCGCCTTCTTCCAGCAGGCCGAAGCCTTGCTGATGCCCGATGTGAGCTACAGCTTCTATCGCGTCTATGCGCAGCTGTATGGCATTGCATGCGAACTAATGCCGGTCGACGAGGGCCTGCACGTCGATGTCGATGCCATGGCGGCCCGTGCCCGCGGCGGCTGTGCCGGCCTCGTGATCGCCAATCCGAACGCGCCGACGGGCATCGGGCTGCCGCTTGCGCGCATCGAGCAACTGCTTGCAGCGTGCCCCGCGCGTGTGGTGCTGGTCGATGAGGCGTATGTCGATTTCGGCGGCGAGAGCGCGTTGCCGCTCATTGGCAAGTATCCGAACCTGCTGGTGGTGCAGACCTTGTCCAAGTCGCGCTCGCTGGCGGGCTTGCGGGTGGGCTTTGCGTGCGGGCAGGCGCATCTGATCGACGCGCTGGTCCGAGTAAAGGACAGTTTCAATTCCTATCCGCTCGACCGGCTGGCCACGGCAGGTGCGGTCGCGGCTCTCGAGGACGAAGACTGGTTCCGATCCACCCGCGACAAGGTAGTCGATACCCGCGAAGGCCTCAGCCTGCAGCTCGAAGACCTGGGCTTCGAAGTGCTGCCCTCGCAGACCAACTTCATCTTTGCGCGCCATCCGAAGCGCGATGCGGCAGAGCTCGCGGCACTGCTGCGCGAGCGGGCGGTTCTGGTGCGGCATTTCAAGCAGCCGCGCGTTGCGCAATACCTGCGCATCAGCATCGGCACGCGGGAGCAGTGCGGAGCGCTGGTGCGGGCGCTCGAATCGATCCTGGGCGTTCAGTAGCTCAGTGGCTCAATAACGCGACTGGCTCAGTTCGGCAAAGAGCTCGCCGTAGATCCTATAGCGCGACGCGCTGATCGGCCCAGGCCTGGCCGGCGAATCCACGTTCGCGATCACGCCGCATCCAGGCTCGTGCAGATGGGTGCAGTTGTAGAACTTGCAGTCGTTCGCGTGCTCTGCAATGTCGGGCATCAGCTTCGCGAGCTGCATTGGCTGGATGTGGTTGAGCCCGAATTCCTGAAATCCCGGAGAGTCGATCAGGCCGGTGGTGCGTGCCTCGTCGATCCAGTACCAAGTGGTGCTGGTGGTCGTGTGCTTGCCTGAGTTCAGCGCCTGCGAGATCTCTTGCGTCAGCACGGTCGCGCCTGGCACCAGCAGGTTGGTCAGGGTGCTCTTGCCCGAGCCGGAGGGTCCGAGCACGAGAGTCGACTTGCCGGCAAGCAGCTTCATCAGCGACGCGTAGTCCGCTTCGCCCGAAGCCTTCAGCGACAGCGGCAGCACGCCGTGATGCATGCGGCGATAGGGCGCCAGCTTGTTCCATGCGCGTGCGAAGGGCTCGACCAGGTCGCTCTTGTTGAGCGCGATGATCGGCGTGATGCGCTCGGCCTCCGCCGCAATCAATGCACGCGCCAGCTGGTGCTCGGAAAACTCCGGCTCAGCCGCGATCAGGATCAGCACGTGGTCAAGGTTGGCCGCAAATGACTTGGTGCGGATCTCGTCCTGTCGATAGAAGAGATTGCGGCGCGGCAATACCTCTTCGATGGTGCCCTCGTCTTCCGTGGCCTGCCAGCGCACGCGGTCGCCGACCACGGCCTGGCTCTTCTTGCCGCGCGGATGGCAGATCAGCCGTTCGCCGGCGGGTGTTTCGACAAGGCAATGACGCCCATGGCTGGCAACAACGAGGCCGTCGTGAAGTGTCTTCGCAGCAGTGGATGCGGAGGCGGCGGCGCGGCCCGGCTTAGCCACGGGCGTGTTCCCTCATGCGGCGGGGTCCGCAACCAGCGCGTTGGCTTGCCGCGCACAGTCGAAGTCGGTGACCGACAGTCCGCCCACGTCGTGCGTGTTGAAGCGCACCACGCAGCGGTTGTAGTGCACTGACAGATCCGGGTGATGGTCTTGCGTGTGGGCGACGAAAGCCAGCGCATTCACAAACGCGATGGTCTCGAAATAGTTGGCGAAGCTGAAGGTCTTCTCGATGGCAACGTCGCTGCCGTCGCCGCTGAGCTTCCAGCCGTCGAGCTTGGCCAGGCCGGACACGATCTCGGTGGCGCTCAGTGCGTGGCGGGGAGGAATGTTTTTCCAGTCTTTGGGCTTGAACATGCTGCTCATGGTCTCGGCTTCCGGGGCAGGTATTTTTCAGGCCGCCGTCATGCGCGCGAGGCGCTCGGAGGCCGGAGGGTGGGAGTAGTAGAACTTGACGAACACGGGGTCGGGCGTGAGCGTCGATGCGTTGTCCTGATAGAGCTTGAGCAGCGCGGCCGACAGGTCGGCGCCGCTGGTCTGCGCAATGGCATAGGCATCGGCTTCGAATTCATGTTTGCGCGACAGACGGGCGGGCAAGGGCGCGACGAAGAAGCCGAACACCGGAACCGCGAGCATGAAGAGCAGCAGCGCAAGCGCATCGTTTGGCGCCGTTGCGGCCATATTGGGCTGCACGCCCAAGCCGGTGTAGAACCAGGCCTGGGTCGACACCCAGCCCAGCAGCGCGAAGCCCGCCAGGCTCAGCGCGAACATGGCCACGAGCCGCTTCACGATGTGGCGATGCTTGAAATGGCCGAGTTCATGTGCGAGCACGGCTTCCACCTCACTGGCGTTGAGTTGGCGCAGCAGCGTGTCGTAGAACACCACGCGCTTGCTCGCACCAAAGCCCGTGAAGTACGCGTTGGCGTGGGCGCTGCGGGTGCTGCCGTCCATCACGAACAAGCCCTTGGCGGCAAAGCCGCAGCGCTTCATCAAGGCCGTCACCCGGTCCTTGAGGTCGGGGTCGTCGAGCGGCTTGAACTTGTTGAACAGCGGCGCAATGAAGGTGGGATAGATCAGCATCCCCAGCAGGTTGAACCCCATCCACACGGCCCAGGCCCAGAGCCACCACGTGCTGCCCGCGGCGCCCATGAGCCAGAGGATCAGCGCAGCGATTGGCAGCCCGATCGCCGCGCCAAGCAGCGTCGACTTGAGGGTGTCGCCGAGCCAGAGGCGAAGGGTCATCTTGTTGAAGCCGAAACGTTCTTCGAGCTTGAAGGTTTGCCACAGCGTAAAGGGCAGCTCGAGCAGGCCGCCGATGACCGCGAACGTCGCCAGCAGAGCCAACTGCTGCACCATGCCGCCGCCCAGCCAGGCCAGCAACAGCCTGTTGAGTGCGTCCAGGCCGCCCAGCAGCGTCCAGCCGAGCAGCAGCGCCGTGCTCCATGCCATCTCGACCAGGCCGAGGCGCGCCTTGGCAATGGTGTAGTCGGCCGCCTTCTGGTGCGCGGCCAGGCTGATGGTGTGTTCGAAAGCGGCCGGCACGGCGCTCCGGTGCCGCGCCACATGGCGTATCTGCCGCGAGGCGAGCCAGAACTTCACGAGCAGGCCCGCGACCAGCGCAGAGGCGAAGGCAGTGGTGAAGATGAGCGAATAGGACATGAGCGCCGAGTTTAGCCCTCGGGTCCGACCGATGCAGACCTTCGACGACAATCCAGCGATGCCCGAATCCCTTGACCCCACGATCGTCACGACCACGCCCGTCCTGAAGAAAAGCGACCAGAACCTGGTCTGGCTCGACTGCGAAATGAGCGGCCTCGACCCCGAAAAAGAGCGCCTGCTCGAGATTGCCGTGGTCGTCACCGGCCCCGACCTCACGCCCCGCATCGATGGCCCCGTGCTGGTCATCCACCAGAGCGACGCGGTGCTCGACGCCATGGACGCCTGGAACAAGGGCACGCACGGCCGCAGCGGCCTGATCGACAAGGTGAAGGCCTCCACGCTGGACGAAGCGGCGGCCGAGCAGCAGCTGCTGGAATTCATCGCCAAATACATTCCGCGCAGCGGCTCGCCCATGTGCGGCAACACCATCGGCCAGGACCGGCGCTTCCTGGTCAAGTTCATGCCCAAGCTCGAGGCGTACTTCCACTACCGCAACCTCGACGTCAGCACCCTGAAGGAGCTGGCCAAGCGCTGGAAGCCCGCGGCCTACAGCTCCTTCAAGAAGCAGCAGGCGCACACGGCGCTGGCCGACGTGCACGAATCCATCGAAGAGCTCGCGCACTACCGGGAAACCTTTCTAAAACTCACGGATTAGGTAAAAACCCCGACCCGTGCCATAATCGAAGGCTTCGCTGATCCGGGCTACCGGTATTTTTGGTTTTTCTGGTCAGCGTCTCTTGCATCTCCCTATCTTGCACACCGCGCCCGATCGCATCCGCTGATCAAAAAGGGCCGCAGCCTCCGGCGTAAGCCAGAAGTTGAATGTCGTTGGATGGTTGATGTTTTTAACCACCAACGGGGCGCCGCCTACGGCAGCGCTCGCGTTTGAGATTGATATCTACATGACCGACGCTTTTGAAGCGCAGGGCGAGTTCGCGCCTGTGCAATCCACCAACAACAACGAATTCATCGCCACCGTGGACACCGTGTCCGAGGCGCCGATTCTGGAGGCGCTCGATGCAGCTGCCCCCGAAGCGGCCGTGGCCGAAGAACCCCGCCTGCCCAACGGCTTCATCAAGCTCGGCCTCGCGCCCGAACTGATCGCCGCCGTGGCCGACCTGGGGTTCACCCAGCCCACCACCGTGCAAGACAAGGTGATCCCGCTCGCCATGGGCGGTGAAGCCGGCCAGGACGGCAAGGCCCGTTTCGTCGACTTGATGGTCTCCAGCCAGACCGGCTCCGGCAAGACCGCGGCCTTCTTGCTGCCCGTGCTGCACACGCTGCTCAAGCGCCAGGCCGAAGCCGAAGCCGAAGCCAAGGCCGAATTCCAGCGCCTGGCCGCCGAAGCCGCTGCCCGCGGCGAAGCCGTGCCGAAGAAGCCGAAGCGCAAGGACCCGACCAACGCACGCCATTTCAAGGCCGCCACCCCCGGCGCCCTGATCCTGTGCCCGACGCGCGAACTCGCGCAGCAGGTGGCGCACGACGCCATCGAACTGGTTCGCCATTGCCGCGGCCTGCGCGTTGCCAATGTGGTGGGCGGCATGCCCTACCAGTTGCAGATCGCCAAGCTGCAGAACGCCGACCTCGTGGTGGCCACGCCCGGCCGCCTGCTCGACCTGCAGCGCTCGTCGCAGCTCAAGCTCGACCAGGTCAAATTCCTGGTGGTCGACGAAGCCGACCGCATGCTCGACCTCGGCTTCTCCGATGACCTGGCCGAAGTGAACCAGCTCACCATCGAGCGCCAGCAAACCATGATGTTCAGCGCCACCTTCGCGCCGCGCATCCAGCAGCTGGCCCAGCGCGTCATGCGCGAGCCGCAGCGCATCACCATCGACAGCCCGCAAGAGAAGCACGCCAACATCAAGCAATCGCTGTACTGGGCCGACAACAGCCAGCACAAGCGCAAGCTGCTCGATCACTGGCTGCGCGACACCAGCATCAACCAGGCGATCGTGTTCGCCAGCACGCAAGTCGAATGCGACGGCCTCGCCGGCGACCTGCAGCAAGAAGGCTTCAGCGCCGTAGCGCTGCACGGCGCCCTGAGCCAGGGCCTGCGCAACCGCCGCCTGATGGCGCTGCGCCAGGGCCAGGTGCAGATCTTGGTGGCCACCGACGTTGCCGCCCGCGGCATCGACGTGCCAACCATCACCCACGTCTTCAACTTCGGCCTGCCGATGAAGGCCGAGGACTACACCCACCGCATCGGCCGCACCGGCCGTGCAGGCCGCGATGGCCTGGCCATCACGTTTGCCGAATTCCGCGATCGCCGCAAGATCATGGACATCGAGCAGTACAGCCGCCAGCAGTTCAAGGCCGAAGTGGTCGCCGGCCTCGAGCCGCAACAGCGCATGCCGCAATCGCGTCCCCCGATGGGCGAGTACCGCGGTGGCCGTGGCGACAACCAGTCGCGCGACCGCAAGTTCGGCAATGGCGGCGCAGGCGGCGGCGGTGGTTACCGCGGCGGCAACAGCGGCGGCTACGCCGGTGCCAGCGGCTTCAACGACCGCAATGCACGCGGTCCGGCCCCGAGCCAAGGTCACCAGGGCCCGCGCGGCTTCCAGGGCGGCAACAACGCCGGCTTCGGTGGCAGCCGTGACGACGGCGGCAATGGCGGCGGTGGCGGTGGTTATGGCCGCAAGCCGGGCTGGGGCGACAGCGCTCCGCGCGGCGGCCATGGCCATGGCGGCGGCCGAGGCGACGGCGGCTTTGCGCCCCGTGAAGGGTTTGCACCCCGCGAAGGCTTCGCACCGCGCGGCAATGGCGCAGGCCATGGCGGCCCGGGCAAGGTGTTCGTGCCCCGCGACGCACAAAAGCGTGCGTTCAAGCCGACGCGCTGATCCATTCCGAAGCGGCCGGCCGGCTGCCTCGCCCCAAAAGAAAGCCCGCGCTTCGCAAGAAGCGCGGGCTTTTTCATTGCGGGTTTGCGAGAGGGTCTCCAATGGTGGAATTTTGTCGCTCTCATCGGCCACGCGGCTTAAAAAGCTGGGCCGCAAGATGGAAAGGTGCAGAAGTTCAAACTGCGCGATCGGATGTGAGTGCATAGACTTTGGACCGGGCGCTAGAATAGTTCAGAACTAAACAATTTAGTATGAACGCAAATTCACTGACTGGCCGCCACGCCCTCGTCACCGGTGCCGCGCGCGGCATTGGCGCCGAGATTGCCCGCACACTGGCTGTGGAGGGTGCAACGTTGACCCTGCTGGGGCGCGACCTCGAAGCGCTGCAGCGCGTAGCGTCCACGCTTGAAGGCCAAGGGCATGGTGTTGCCGCTGCCGACGTAGCCGACGCGCAGGCGGTCCAGTCGGCCTTTGCGCTGGCTCGCGCCGAGCGCGGGCCGGTTGCCATCCTCGTCAACAACGCCGGGGCTGCCGAGAGCGCGCCGTTTCTCAAGACCTCGGTCGAGCTCTGGCAGCGCATGCTGTCGGTAAACCTGACCGGTAGCTTCCTGTGTGCGCAGGCGGCGCTGCCCGACATGCTCGAGGCCGGCTGGGGCCGCATCGTCAACATTGCCAGCACCGCGGGCCAGAAGGGCTATGCCTACGTCGCGGCCTATTCGGCGGCCAAGCACGGCCTGATCGGGCTCACGCGCTCGCTCGCGCTCGAAGTGGCGCGCAAGGGCATCACCGTGAATGCGGTGTGCCCAGGCTACACCGACACCGACATCCTGCGCGCAAGCGTCGCCAACGTGGTGGGCAAGACCGGGCGCAGCGAGGCCGACGCGCTGGCCGAGTTCTCCAGCGTCAATCCGCAGCGGCGCATCGTGCAGCCTGCCGAGGTGGCCGACGCGGTGCGCTGGCTCTGCGGCGATGGCGCCGCGTCCGTTACCGGGCAGTCGGTCTCGGTGTCGGGCGGGGAGGTGATGTGATGCGCAACGACGCTTCGCATGCCGCACTCAGCGATGCCGAAGAACTCGGCCACGAGGCCCGCGCCGGCCGCGAAGACCACGCCATGCTCAGGCTCTGGCTGCGCATGCTGGCCAGCACCACGCAGATCGAGGCCGAAATCCGGCGCCGGCTGCGCGAGCGCTTCGGCATCTCGCTGGCACGCTTCGACTACATGGCCCAGCTTTACCGCTATGAAGAAGGCCTCAAGATGCGCGTGCTGTCGCGCTACCTGATGGTGACCGGCGGCAACGTCACGGGCCTGACCGACGAACTGGAGCGCGACGGCTTGGTGGCGCGGGCGCACAGCCCCGACGACCGCCGCTCGTGGATCGTGAGCCTGTCGCCCAAGGGCCGCGCGACCTTCGAGACCATGGCCAAGGAACACGAGCAGTGGATTCTCGAAATGTTCTCGGGCCTCGACATGAAGACCGTCAAGCAGATGCACACGCAGCTCGGCCAGCTGCGCGTGCACGTGATGCGCAGCGAGCCGTCGGGCGAGGAGGGCTGACGATGAGCGAAGCAGGCGAAGCGCAAGCCTCCTTGGCCGAATTCCAGCGCCCGCGGATGATCCGCTTTTCGGATTGCGACCCCGCGGGCATCGTCTTCTATCCGCAGTACTTCGTCATGCTCAACGGCTTGGTGGAAGACTGGGTGAGCGACGGGCTGGGTATCGATTACCACGCGCTCATCGGCGAGCGGCGCATCGGCTTGCCAACGGTGCGGCTCAAAGCCGACTTTCGCGCCGTGAGCCGCATGGGCGACAAGGTCACGCTCGGCCTTGCGGTGGAGCGGCTGGGCTCGCGCTCCATGACGCTCGTGTTGCGCTGCTTCGACCCCGCCAGCGGCGAACTGCGCATGCAGATGAAGCAGGTGCTTGTGACCACCTCGCTCGAGAGCCATCGCGCGGTCGAGGTTCCGCAGGACATGCGCACGGCTATCCTGCGCGGGGCAGGTAGTGCTTCAACCATTGATTCAGATATGAAAGAGTCCCGGATGGACAAGCAAACAATCATCGAAAGCCTGGAGCGGGCATTGGAAAGCTGGATCCGCCATGCTGTCGCGGCCCAACTGTGGCAGGTTCAGCAGCAAGGTGGTTTGGGTGCGTCCATCGTGGCGGACGAAGACCTTGTGCACATCCGCGTCGAACTCGGCGGGCCACGCAACCCGCTGTCGGAGTTGGGCCGAACCGATGGACGCTTGCCCGTCACGGAGGCCTTTCTCGGCCGCGGTCTCACATCTTGGGGCACCCCGCCTCCACAGGGAGACGATGCGCGTGAGGCATGGTTCTTGTCGAGCGAACTCGCCCAAGAGCACGCGCGGCAATACCTGCTGGCGGAGGTGAGGGAAAAGCGGGACGTCCTGTCGCGGTTTGTCGAGGGCTGGTTGACCGGTAAGTCGTAGCCGTTGAGCCAATGAAAAAAGCCCGCTACCGATGAGGTAGCAGGCTTTTCAGCGTTTCCGCGATGTTGGTTGGTGGGCCCTGAGTGACTCGAACACTCGACCTACGGATTAAGAGTCCGCTGCTCTACCAACTGAGCTAAGAGCCCTTGCACTAGAAAACGTTTTGCGTTTTTTGGCAAGACCGCAAGTATAGCGTAAAAATTCTGGGGCTCAACGATTTTGTGCACGGCAGCGTTAGCATTGGCCATCGTTCGACGGGCCCGGGCCTTCCACCAGGAGAAACTTCCATGACAGATACAACCACCATGCCCCATGTTGTGATCACGGGGGCCGCAGGCGCGCTGGGGCGCGCAGTGGCGCAGCATTTTCTGGAGCAGGGCGCACGCCTTGCGCTGGTCGACCACCGTGCCGACCACCTGTCCGAGGTCTTCCCGGGCCTGGACAATTCACAGCACCTGCTGCTCGCGGGAGACGTGACCTCGGCGTCTGAAATGTCGGAGCTCGCGGGCCAGGCGCTCAAGGCTTTCGGCCGCATCGACGCATTGATCCACATTGCGGGGGGCTTCGAGATGGGGGAGGCAACGCATGCGCTCTCGCGTGCGAGCTGGGACCGCATGATGAATCTGAATGCCTGGTCTTTCGTGGCGGTCACGCAGGCGGTGCTGCCTTCGATGATCGAGCACGGCGCCGGCCGCATCGTGGCGGTCACGGCCAAGGTGGCCGCGCGCGGCTTGCCGGCCATGGCGGCTTACATCGCATCCAAGAGTGCGCTGCAGCGCCTGGTGGAATCCATGGCGGCCGAGGCGGCGCCGCATGGTGTGGCCATCAACAGCGTGGCGCCCAGCGTGCTCGACACGCCAGCCAACCGACAGGCCATGCCCAATGCGAATCCAGCCGAGTGGGTCTCGACCGCGGTTGCGGCTCAGACCATCGGCTTCCTGGCATCGCCCGCGGCAGCCGCGCTGCATGGCCAGCACCTGTCGCTCGACACCTGAACCAGCCGCTGGATCAGTAGTTACACAAGGCCCTGGCGCAACGCCAGGGCCTTTTTTTTGCCCTGCGCTGCGGTAATTCGCGCCCGCCGGCGGGCAGGCGCTTTGTCATGGGTGCGGGCAGGGCGCGCGGGGCGCTTGTCTCGCTTCAGAAGGGGCGCACCGCTCATGTGCCCATGCGGCGCAATTTTTACAGTGACCCCACGGCGAAAGGTTTGGGCCCGATGAGGGCAACAAGCAGCGCCGGCCGACCACATCACTGGGGACACGCATGGAATCGTTCAACCTGCCGCCAAGAAATTTCATGAACCTGCTGCGGGAAGAAGCGGGCATGTCGTTCATGGAATTCGCGGTGCTCGGCTCCCTCGTGGTGTTCGTGAGCTTGTTGCTGCTCCTTGCGGCACGGCGCGGCGCCTGAATGCGCAACAGCAAATCAATAACAACGCCACACGGAGCTGTCCATGCGTGAATTCGATGCCTTCCTCGAGCTGCTGGTGATGCTGGCAACGGATTTCCGCATCGTTGGACTCCTTGTCCTGCTGGTGACGGCCGCGGTCAGCGACTGGCGCTCGTACCGCATTCCCAACTGGCTGACCTTCGGCGGCACGGTCTTCGCGGTGATCTACGGAACCTTCGCGGCGCGCACGCCGATGGTGGGCGCGACGCAGGCACTGGGGGGGCTGGGAACAGGCCTCCTGATCATGCTGCCGTTCTATGCGTTGGGAATCATGGGCGCCGGCGACGTCAAGCTGATGGCCATGGTTGGCGCCTTTCTCGGCCCCTATCAAACGCTGTTGGCGATTCTCTTCACGTGCATTGCGGGTGGCGCTGCGGCGTTGATCGTTGCCATGCACCGGCGCCGCCTCGGCCACATGCTGGCCAACGTGAAGGACACCGTGAACGGCATGGCGATGTCAGGCATTGCGGGCCTGCGGCCCAACGGAACCATCGACACGCGGCAATCCATCGGAAAGCTGCCTTACGGAATCTGCATTTGCGTGGGGACCTTCGCAGAGGTCCTCGCGCATCAACTGGGCTATGTGTAGTCCGCCATTTTCATTTCACCGCACTCGGAGATTCGCATGAAAAACATCAAGGCACTCGGGCTGCTGCTGCTGGCCCTCCTCACTGGTCTGGCCGCCGCGGTCTACGCGGCGGGATGGGTTTCGCGACAGGGCGGCATCGCTTCCAACAAGGTGGTCGTCGCCGCAGTCGACATCGAGCTGGGCAGCCGGGTCAACCCGCAGATGCTGTCGCTGGTCGACTGGCCGAGCGGCTCCTTGCCGGCGGGTTCGTTCACAGACGCCAAGTCGCTCGAAGACCGGGTGGTCAAGATCGGTGTGCTGCGCGGCGAAGCCATCCTGGAGGGCAAGCTTGCGCCCGTCGGCACCAAGGGCGGACTCTCGGCGGTCATTGCCAGCGGAAAGCGCGCCATGACCGTGCGGGTGAACGACGTGGTGGGCGTGGCGGGCTTCGCACTGCCAGGCAACTACGTCGACGTGATGGTGAACGCCCAGCAAGACAAGAACCGTGGCGAGGAGGGGCGCCAGATCAGCAAGACAGTGCTTGAAAAGGTGCTGGTGCTGGCGGTGGCGCAAGAGGCCAATCGTGACGACACCAAGCCCAAGGTGGTGAGTGCAGTGACGCTGGAGCTCTCGCTCGAAGACTCCGAAAAGCTCGATCTGGCACGTAGCGTGGGAACCCTCTCGCTGGTGCTGCGCAACCAGATGGACAAGACCACGGTGGCCACCGCAGGTATCACCAAGGGCCAGTTGTTCGGCGAGAAGGAAATCCTGCCGATCTCCACCACTGTGGCAGCGCGGCCGGCCGCCGCGCGAGCGCCGCGTGCCGCCCCAGTGGCAATGCGGCAATCCGAGTGCGTGGAAGTTATCCAGCACGCAGCCCGCTCGCTCAACTGCTTCTGATCATCCCCGCAGGAGGAACCACAAGTGCAACATCTCTCTTCTTCTTCACCCGCCTGGCTGCTGGCGGCACTCATGACGCTGGCGGCGCCCGCCATGGCCGCGGACGTAGTGGCTGCGGCGCCGGCGGCGGCTGCTGCTGCTGTAGCCTCGGCTGCAGCACCGGTCGCTCCTGCCACCCGGCGCTGCACTGCGATCATTCCGGACGACCAGCCGACCTACGCTGTGCTCGGCAAGTCGGTGGTCATTCCGCTCAAGGCACGGGTTGCACGCATAGTGGTCAGCGGCCAGCCGCCAAGCCGCGCGGCCGCATCAGCAGCCGCCGGGCAGCCGGCACCAGCCCCCGCCATGGCAGCAAACGCGGGCGACGGCATCGCCGATGTCGACGTCACGCTGCTGAGCCCGACCGATCTGTTCTTCCGCGGCCGCCAGGCGGGCTCGATGAACGTCGTGCTGCAAAGCGTCGACGGCACTTGCTACATCAAGGACGTCATCGTCACCATCGATCCGGGTGCGCTGCAGTCGAAGCTCGCCGAGCTGATGCCGGAAGAAAGCCGCATTCGCGTGCGCAGCGCCGAAAAATCGATCGTGCTCACCGGCGAGATCAGCGACGCGCTCAAGCTCGACGACGTGATGAGCCTGGCCATGGCCTATGGCGCGGATGGCAAGAAGGTGGTGAACCTGCTGCGAGTGACGGCGCCGCAGCAAGTGATGCTTGAGGTGAAGATCGCAGAGGTCAGCAAGACATTGCTGGACCGCCTGGGTGCGCGCGTCGGCCTGCAACGCACGGCCAGTGGTGGGCTTAACACCTATTCGCTGATCTCCAACTTCTTGAGCGGTGGCGCGGGCCTTGCCGAGGCGTTCCGAATCGGCCGTGCATCCATTGCCATCGATGGCCAGAAAGACGACGGCCTGGTGCGCATCCTGGCCGAGCCCAACATCATGTCCATCAGCGGACAACAGGCCAGTTTCCTGTCAGGCGGAAAGATCTTTATCCCAGTGGCGCAGAGCTCCTCCAACGGCCGTACCGGTTCGACTATCACGCTGGAAGAAAAAGAGTTCGGCATCGGCGTGAAGTTCACCCCCACGGTGCTCAACGGCGGGCGGATCAATCTCAAGATGGTCTCGGAAGTGTCGGATCTGTCGCAGACCGGTTCGCCCTTCACGACCGTGGGTGGCGCGACCGCAGTGCTGCCCTCGCTAACGGTACGCCGCGCAGACACCACCGTGCAGCTCAACGATGGCCAAAGCTTTGTCATCGCAGGGCTCATCAAGAGCAACTCGACCGAAACCGTGAAGCGCTACCCCGGCCTTGGCGAGGTTCCGGTGATGGGGGCATTGTTCCGCAGCACCGAGTTCCAGAACGACCAGACCGAGCTGATGTTCGTGATCACGCCGCGTCTCGTTCGGCCGCTGGGCGAATCGCCACGCGTTCCGACCGACAACCACGTCGTTCCAAGCCGCGCCGAGATCTACCTGAACGGGAGCCTCGAAAGCAGCACCCCCGCCTCGGTCGCACCGGCCAGCGATACCCAGTAAGGAGCACCACCATGTTCTTCAAGTCGACCATTCTCGCGCTGACGCTGCTCGCAGGCACCGGCTGCTCCCACGTCACCCCCAACTACGACGCGCGCTTTGGCGATGCCGTGCGCGACGCCAAGAGAAAGATGACGCTCAATCCCGATGCCGGCAAAGACGGAAATCCGGTGGTGGGCATGGACGGCCGCGCAGCACGCGAGTCGATGCTGCAGTACCAGGAGTCCTACAAGACGCCGCCGCCAGCGGTGAACGTCATCAATATCGGCGGGGCGATAGGGGGCCAAAAGTAGTGCGCCGGTCCATCGACCGATGTCGCTTCTTTCTATCGTTCCTTTTTTTTAGTAACTAGCTTTGTACGAAAGGAGAGTCACGACCAAAGTCATCACTCTTATGCAACACAGTTCACTCATTCAGCAAATCTTGTTTTCTCATTTTGAACCCTGAAAGGAAAGACTCATGTCCAACATTCTCCAATCCGTCAGCCAATTTACCCGCAGCTTCCTGCGTGATGAAGAAGGCGCCCAAGTCATCGAGTACGCGCTGATCATTGCGGTCGTCTCGATCGCGCTGGTAGTTGCGCTGAAGGCACTTACCGCCAACGGCGGCGGCTTTGGGCTCTTCATCACGAACGTCACCGACTGCCTCCAAGGCAAGGGACCCTGCGCATAAGCGTCTAGAGGGCGGTGGGTGGCACGTCCACCCACCGCCCACCGTCCAAGTAGCAAGCGAGGTGCTCATCATGTTCACGTCATTCCTGAGGGATGAAAGCGGCGCCCAGGTGGTGGAGTACGCGCTGATCATTGCCGTAGTCTCAATCCTGCTGATCATTGCGCTCCGGCCACTGGCAACGGGCACCAGCCTCAGCGATCTCGTCGATCGCGTCTTCACCTGCCTCGGCGGTGTGGACTGCGATTGAAGCGCTCGGCTCTCTCAAACCGCCATCACCGCTCAGGATGCCGATCATGCAAGTCCACACTCCCGGCCGGCGCCAACGCGGCGCAATGATCATCACAGCCGCGCTGGTCCTGTTTTTCCTTCTCGGGTTCATGGGCATTGCGCTGGACTTCGGCCACCTGTTCGTCGTTAGGACGGAGCTTCAGACCGCCGTGGACAGTTGCGCCTTGGCCGCCGCACGAGAACTCGACAAACAAGCTACCGCGATTGCCCGAGCCCAGAGCGCGGGACAGTCAGCAGGCAACGCAAACGGGGTGAATATGCAATCGGCTACATGGAGCGGGCAGGGCCAGATTGTCGCAACTGACATCAGCTTTCGCGATGCGGCCTATGCACCCACGACCGATCCTCTCGTCGCGACCTATGCACAGTGCGTGCACACCCAGCCGAATATCCAAATCTGGCTCATGAAGGCCATGGGCGCTTTTTCGGGCGATGCCGCGGCCTATCCTGCCACCGGCAACGTTGGCGCCAGCGCCGTTGCGACTCGCGCGAGCGCACAGTCGACCTGCCCCATCCCGGTCGGTGTAAAGCCCAAGCCGGGTACTGGGGCGCCCAACTACGGCTTCGTTGTCGGCGAGTGGGTGAAGCTGATCCAGGCGCAGGCCGGGGCCGCAGGTGGCGAAATCGGCTGGGCCAATCTCGACGGAAGCAACAGCGCCTCGGAGACCGAAGCGGAAATGAACAATCACTGCGGAACGAAGGTGGGCGACACGCTTGGCACGCCCGGCGTACAGACCTCAATCGTCGACGTTTGGAATCAGCGCTTCGGCATCTACAAGAACAGTGGAAATCCGAGCACCCAGCGGCCTGACTACACCGGCTATGCGTATACCGCGCTCAACTGGCCCGCGAAGTTCAACGCCTACGACGGTCCAGCTCCAGGATCGCCTGCGAGCGCCCAGAACTACCTGGCTAAGCGAGCGGCTTTTGCTTCATGTGCCGACACAGGAACGAAGGTAAACGGTGCGAACAGCTGCGAAGCGATTACTGGGCTGTCGCTCAATGGCTTCCAAAAACTGGCAGCGCCAGGCAACGTCGCGGGCGGCCACATGCAATACGGTCTCGACCGTCGCATCGTCACGGCGCCGGTCATCGACGGCGCCGGACGTGTGGTTGACTACGCCTGCATGCTGATGCTGCAGCCTCTGAGCATTCCGATGACCGACACGTGGCTGGAGTTCCGCGGCAATGCGGGCGCGGTCAACAGCCCCTGCACAACGAGCGGGCTTGCCGGCGGGGCAGCCGGGCCGCTGGTCCCAGTCTTGGTGAGGTGACGCACATGAAAAAGACATTCCGCCATAGTCAGCGCGGCGCGGCGCTGATCGAGCTGGCGCTCATCACGCCCTTCCTGCTGCTTCTGACGTTCATCACGACCGAGTTCGGCCGCGCGATGTACGAGTACAACACCGTCGTCAAGGCGACCCGCGACGCCGTTCGCTACCTGTCGGTGCAGACGCCGGGCACGCACATTTCTGAAGCACGCAACCTGATGGTGTATGGCAACACCGCCGGCACGGGCACGCCGCTGGCGCGCGGCCTGAGCCTGTCGAACGTGCCCGCCAACAGTTGCTGCACGTGGCAAACGGCAGGAGCCAACCCGCTTATTGCCACGGTGACCGTGCGCATCAGCAGCTACACCTTCCATTCGCTCTTTCCGTCGGTGATGGGGATCGTCTTTGCCGACGCAAACGGCGACATCGTCTTCAGCGACATCACCGCCACCATGAGGGCTCCATCATGAAACGCCAGATGGCTGGTGCCACCACCGTCGAGTTTGCGCTGGGCCTGCTCATTTTTCTCATGCTGCTCCTAGGCATCATCGATTTCGCGCGCATGCTGTTCACCTGGAATGCGGCCAACGAAGCCACGCGCGCCGGCGCGCGCTATGCCGTGGTATGCGACGACACCACCCAGCAGGCGTTGGTGCTGGCGCGCATGCAGGCTTTGCTTCCGCAGATCACCACGGTGAGCGTGGCCTGGACGCCGGCGAGCTGCACGGCGGCCACCTGCGAAGGTGTCACGGTCGGCATCACCGGGCTCAACTACCAATGGATCTCGCCCATCGTCGGAGCGGCGGCACCACTGATTCCGATGCCGAGTTTTTCCACCTTCCTGCCGCGCGAAGTGATGCGGAAGGATCCTCACAGCCCAACCATCTGCTTGTAGTAGAGACGAAACGGAACCTACCATGAAGATCTCCATCATCTCGCCCAACGCGGCCCACTTGCAAGAAATGCGCAAGGTGCTCGAGGCACGCTCCCACTCCGTATCGGTGTTCGAAGGAGGCAAAAGCCGCATGCAATGGGTTGTCGAAAAATCGGCGCCCGACCTGATGCTTGTGGACGGCATGTGCTGCGACCCCCAGGAACTGGAAATGGTGGAGCAGCTCACCATGCGGCACCCCGGCATTGCGGTGGTGCTGATGTGTGCCATGCAGACGCCCGAGTTCCTGATTCTCGCCATGCGCTCGGGCGTGCGCGAGGTGCTGCCTTCGCCACCCGGGCCCGCGGCCCTCGAGGCCGCCGTGGAGCGCATTGCCATCAAGATGGCCGGCACCCTGGCACGCGAGCCGGGGCAGGTGGTCGCATTCATGCCGTGCAAGGGCGGCAGCGGCGCGACTTTTCTTGCTACCAATATCGGGCACCAGCTGTCGATGCGGCGCTCGGTGCTTCTCATTGACTTGAACCTGCAGTTCGGCGATGCGCTTTCCTACGTGAGCGACCTGCGTCCGTCGTCCACGGTGGCCGATGTGGCCCGCGACATCGGGCGGCTGGATGCATCGCTGCTTGCCGCAAGCGCGGTGAAAGTGGCGCCGGGCTTCAGCATCCTTGCCGCGCCCGAGGATCTTTCGCGCGCGCTGGAGGTCAAGGCGGAGCACATCGACACCATTCTTCAGGTGGCCTCGACGCAGTACGACTTCGTGTTGTTTGACCTCGGCCTGCGCATGGATCCGCTCACCATCCGTGTGCTGGACCGTGCGGACCGCATCTTCCCAGTACTACAACCGAGCCTGCCGCACATCCGCAACGTGACCCGCCTCATGCAGGTGTTCAAGTCACTCGGCTATGCGGCCGGCAAGGTCGAACTGCTGGTCAACCGCAGCGCCGGAGGCACAGAGATTGGTCTGTCCGACATGCGCCGCTCGCTCGGCGGGGCCACGCTGGTCAGCGTGCCAGACGGCGGCAAGGACGTGGACGCTTCGATCAACCGCGGCGTGCCCTTGGCCGACATGTCTCGGGGGAGCCCGCTCTGCAAGCGGCTTGCGGAAATTTCCCACACGCTTAGTCCGCGTCCCAAGGAGGCGGCTGGCTTTATCGGCCGGCTTTTCCGCCGGGCCTGAGCGCTGGTCGTTCCCCTGCGAATCTTTTTCCTTCCCGATCCCTTCTTCCATAGCAAGGCAGGTTCCCCATGTCATTTCGAGAACAGCTCAATGCGATCGAAGCCGAGCCAGTCGCGCGCCCATCGGGGCTGCCCTCGGCCACTGGAGCGCTTTCATCCTTCGCTTCGGACGCCTACAAGCTCCTGAAAGAGCGAATGCACTTGAAGCTGCTGGACCGCTTCGACTTGGCGGCACTCGAAACTCTGAAGCCGGAGCTGCTGCGGCAGGAGATCTCCACCATGGTCACGCGGTTGCTGCAGGAAGAACCCGAAGCGCTGAACGACATCGAGCGGCGCACGCTGATACGCGACATTCAGCACGAGATGCTCGGCTTTGGCCCCATCGAACTGTTGATGGCGGACCCGACGGTTTCCGACATTTTGATCAACTCGCACGAACAGATTTACGTCGAACGCAAGGGCCGGCTTGAGCTGACGGACGTGAGCTTCACCGACGAGAAGCACCTGCTGCGCATCATTGACAAGATCGTATCGCTCGTCGGTCGGCGCATCGACGAATCCAGCCCCATGGTCGATGCCCGGCTGCCCGACGGATCGCGCGTCAACGCGGTGATTGCGCCGGTGGCGTTGGACGGACCGATGATGTCGATTCGCCGCTTCGCGAAGATTCCGCTGAAGATGGAAAATCTGGTGAACGACTTGAAGACGCTCACGCCGCAGATGGCGCAGATGCTTGAAGGGCTTTCCCAGGCAAAGGTCAACATGCTGATCTCCGGCGGTACTGGCGCGGGCAAGACGACGCTGTTGAACATCCTCTCGGGCTTCATCCCCGCGACCGAGCGCATCATCACCATCGAGGACGCGGCCGAGCTCCAGCTCCAGCAGCCGCACGTGGCGCGAATGGAAACGCGGCCGATGAACGTCGAGGGCAAAGGAGAGATCACGCAGCGTGCGCTGGTGCGCAACGCGTTGCGCATGCGGCCCGACCGCATCGTCATTGGCGAGGTGCGCGGCGCCGAGGCGGTGGACATGCTGCAAGCCATGAACACGGGCCACGAAGGATCGCTGACCACCATTCACGCCAACACGCCAAGGGATGCGCTGGCGCGGCTGGAGAACATGATCGGCATGGCCAACCTGAACCTGCCGCATCGCACCGTGCGCCAGCAGATCGCGTCGGCCATTACCGTGGTGATCCAGGTCCTGCGGATGATCGATGGTCGGCGCAAGGTCACCAGCATCCAGGAGATCACGGGCATGGAGGGGGAAGTCGTCACGATGCAGGAGATCTTTGCCTATCGCCAGACGGGCATGGGCCCCGATGGCCAGCTGCGTGGCTACTTTCATGCGACGGGCGTGCGTCCGAAATTCGTGGAACGGCTGCAGTCCTTTGGTGTGGTGTTGCCAGACACCATGTTTGATCCCGACAAGCACTACGAATAGGAGGCCATCATGTTCGACAACCTGATTGGCGACACCTTCATCATCCTGAGCGTGCTTGTTTTCGTCACGGTGCTGATGGTGCTCGAAGGCCTCTACTTGCTGTGGAACTCTTACCGCGGGGCAGATGCCAAGAAGATCGAAAAGCGGCTTCAGGCACTCTCGGCGGGCGGCGATCACGGCGCGCAGGCGCGACTCGTCAGAGACCGCATGCTGAGCGATACGCCATGGATGCAAGGCGTTCTGCTCAGGTTACCGCGGATGCATCTCCTGGATCGCTTCATCCTGCAAGCAGGGCTGGAGTGGACGGTGTCGCACGTCCTGCTTGCCTGCGCGCTGTCGAGCGTGCTCGTTTTCCTTGCAATGGTGTCTCTGGCAAATCAGCCCGTTTGGATTGCAGCCTTGAGCGGGGCCGCCGGCGCCGCCGTACCGCTGCTCTACCTAAGTTACCGGCGCGGCCGCCGCTTGGCTCAATTCGAAAGGCAGTTGCCAGACGCCCTGGACCTGGTGACACGCGCTCTGCGCGCAGGCCATTCGTTCGCAAGCAGCGTGCAGATGATTGGCGACGAAATGTCGGAGCCTATTGCCGGCGAGTTCCGCATGGTTGCCGATGAGGTCAACTTCGGGGTTTCGCTGCAGCAGGCGCTGACGAACTTGAGCGAACGCGTCCCGCTCACTGATCTGCGTTACTTCGTGGTGTCGGTACTGATCCAGCGCGATTCAGGTGGCAACCTGACAGAGGTGCTCGGCAACCTCAGCCGGCTCATCCGCGAACGCCTCAAACTTTTGGCACGGGTGCGGGTGCTGTCGGCCGAAGGGCGCCTTTCTGCCTGGATCCTGGGGCTGATGCCGTTTGCATTGGTCGTGCTCATGAACACGTTCAATCCGGAATTTATGTCCCCCCTGTGGACTGATCCCATTGGCATCACCGTCATCAAGTACATGACGGGACTGATGGCGATTGGCGTGGTAATGCTGCGCAAGATCGTGAAGATCCGTGTCTGAAGGAGAAATACCATGCTGTTTCCCGTACTCGTGTTCATTACCGTCTCCCTCGCAATTGGGGGCTTCGTGGTCTGGGTGCTGCCCACGCGCACCGAGCAGCGCCTGAGGGCAGTGGCCCCTTCAGCAGGCAAATCAGCCTGGGTCGAAACGGCCGTCAAGGTCGTCGGCCCGTTCGCCCAGTTGTCTTCGCCTACGGGCGACGGCGAGACGTCGCCGCTGCGCCTGCGCTTCCTGAATGCCGGCGTCCGCCACCCGGATGCGAGCCTCTTCTACTTCGGGCTGAAGACGCTGTTGCCTTTGGGTTTGGCTGGGTTGACATTCATGGCGATACGCGCGGCGGGGGCGGACGACGGGCTGACAACTTTATTGTGGTTGTCGGTCGCGGCGCTGGCCGGCTGCTACCTGCCGAATTTCGTGTTGCGCTTGATGATCAGAAACCGGCAACGCGAGATATTCGAGAACTTTCCGGACGCGGCCGACCTGATGCTGGTGTGCGTCGAGGCAGGCCTTGGTCTGGACGCCGGCTTAGTGAAGGTGACTGAGGAGATTCGTGTCAAGAGCGTGGCCCTGGCGCAGGAGCTGCACTGGACCAACCTTGAGATGCGTGCGGGCGCCACGCGCGAGATGTCGCTGCGCAACCTGGCCCTTCGCACCGGGGTGGAAGAGATTGGGACCTTCGCGACCATGCTGACTCAGGCGGACCGGTTCGGAACCAGCATCGGCGAATCGCTGCGGGTGTTTTCCGACGATCTTCGCCACAAGCGGCAGATGCGTGCGGAAGAGCTGGCCGCGAAGGTGCCCACCAAGATGCTGCTGCCGCTGGTGCTGTGCATCTTCCCTTGCATCTCCCTTGTCATTCTCACGCCGGCGGCAATTCGCGTGGTGCGTATCATCATGCCGATGCTCGCAGGCCAATAGCCGCAACAACTTGCAAAAGGGGGCGGCAGTGCCGCCCCCTTTCGTTCACTCCGGCACCACGTCTAGCTGGTACCAGATCGCGTAGATATACAGCTCGAGCCGCTTAGTGACACCCAGCTTCTGGTAGATCGAAGTGAGGTGATTGCGGAAGGTGTGCTCGGTCACGAACAGACGTGACGCGAGCGTCTTGTTCGGAGCAATGCTGGCCTCGACCACGGCACGAATCACGTGCCATTCCTTTTGCCTCAGGCTGGCCAGCTTGGCTTCCTCGGAATTCACCTTCGCAGGCTTCTAGGGTGAGGTCAGCTCGGAGAATACGCGGCCCATACCCAGCATTGGTGAATCGCAGCGTCTGTTCTCGGGCGATCTTCGACCTGAGCCGGGCAGTCAGCCCGGCCGCGTCACCTTTCAGTGCGGCACCACGTCCAGCTGGTGCTTGATCGCGTAGATATACAGCTCAAGCCGATTCGCCACACCCAGCTTCTGGTAGATCGAAGTAAGGTGATTGCGGAACGTGTGCTCGGTCACAAACAGCCGCGACGCAAGCGTCTTGTTCGGAGCACCGCTGCCCTCGACCACGGCACGAATGACGTGCCGTTCCTTTTGCGTCAGGCTGGCCAGCTTGGCTTCTTCGGGATTCGCCTTCACGGGCTTCTTGGGTGCGGTCAGTTCGGAGAACACGCGGCCCATGGCCTGTGCGTCGATGCACAGCTCGCCCTTATGGACGCGTTGAATCGCATCCAGGACCTGTTCCGCCGAAGCGTCCTTGCCCAGCACGCCCCTGGCACCGCGCAGCACGGCGAGGTCCAGCGTTTGCTGCCGGCGCTCTGCGGTGAGAACCAGGGCGCGCGAGATGTCGTTGGACAGCAGCTTAGGCAGGATGTCGAGCGAGCACTGCCCAGCCAAGTCGAGGTCGAGCACGATGACGTCGGGCACGTAATGCTCGGTGTGTTCCAGCGCCTGCTCGAAGCAGCTCGCGGTGGCGACCACCTTCATGCGTGGCTGCTCTCCATCGATCAGCCTCGACAACCCCCACAACATGGTCTGGTGGTCGTCGACCAGCATGACACCGATGGGATGATCCGCAGTGATGGGTTGCATGTCTGCCCCTTTTATCTTGTTCAGATAGGAATTTCGACCAGGACCGCGGTGGCGCCACCCATGCCTTGGGTAACCTCCGCGCTTCCCCCGAGTGCTGCCGCGCGTTCGCTGATCGAGCGCGGGCGGAAGTTCGAGAAACTCGTGCCGCAGGCCTCGTTCTCGATCCGGATCTGCAGCTTGCCGTCCGTGCAGCCAATGCGGATGCGGCCGCGATGGGCATGGGTGTGCTTGCAGATGTTGTTGAGTCCTTCGCGCACCAGTTGCAGCACTTCGGCTGTCATCCGGTCGTCAAGGTGAACGTCGCCATCGACGACGATCTGAATGTCGATGCCATAGAGCGTCTTGATGCGAGCGGCCTGGCGGTGCAGGTGCGGAAGAATGAATTCGCAGCGGCTGTCGGCGCCGTGCTTCACGGTACCGGCAAAGTGCCGCAGGTCTGCTACCACGCTCTCGGCCATGGCGGCCAACCTGTCCAGGTCGTCGATGAGCGGGTTGTCGGCGGCTGCCTTCTTGCGAAGCGCGCACAGCCCGAGCTTGAGTCCGATGTAAGGCTGGATCGCGGTGTCGTGCAGATCCAGCGAAAGCTTCAGGCGCTCTTTTGAGGCAGCCTCAGAGGCCATGCCGTCGAGCACCTTGATGGTCTCGATGACCGGAAAGACCTGGCTCATGAGGTGGTCCAGAAACAGCGCGTCCGACTTGCGGAACAGTCCGTCGTGGGAAGACACGTAGATCCGACCCTCTCCCTGGCGCATTGGCAGCGGTGCGGTCATGAAGCTGCGAGCCTCCAGCATGGCGGCCACGGCGGCGCTGCGCCGCAAGCCCTGCTCGTCCTGAGGATTCCAGCGGTGCGTACGAGGATCGCAGGCATGTCCGTGGACACGCACCAGGCTCATCAGCCAGGGCAGGCGGCTGCTTAGCACTACTTCCTCGGTACCCAGCGCCATCAGCGGCGACTCCGAAACGTTTTCGATCGTCTCGACATTGACGGATTCCCCCGTGTCGCTTTTCCCGAGCGAGCGCAGCACCCAGTTGCTGGTATCGGTGTCGCGCATCAGCAGGATGCAGTGGCTTGCATCGAAGAAGGCCAGCGATTTCTCCATCGTGCTGGCAATCGTGCGGTTGACGCCGAACCGCGGGTTCGACAGCCGGCTCACCTGGCTCAGCAGCGCAAGGCGCCGGCGCAATTCGACTTTCGAGCCGCCCCAGTGGCCGATCATGTGTCCAAGCGCCAGGAGGAACGTCGTGCGCATGAGCAGTTGCGGCGTATCAGTCCCGGTGCCAGTTCCCAACCCGCAGACGGCAAATGAAACCACCGAAGCCATGGTCATGCGGGCACCTTCTTCGTAGCCCCACCGGAACGACGAAGTGAGGATGGCGAAGAAGTAGAAGAGAAAGTAGAGGCTGCTGCCGCCGCCGGTCACCAAGACCATCAACGTGAACCACAAGATGTCTAGCCAGTGGATGGCCTTGCCCTGAAAATAGGGCTGGCCCGTTCGCGTGCAGATGTAAACACCGAGGCTGTAAGCCAGGAAGCCCGAGAAGACGAACCAGACAGTCCTGCCGATGTCCTCCTGCTCTAACTCGCCTGCGTCAACCCCGACCGCCAGCAGCGCAGAAACCGACAGCACCAACCGCATGCGCGCCACCATGAGCGCATCGGCGGTCAGGGTGGAGTCGGTCCCGCAATCCGGGTCGATGGAGGTGGCAGGCATCGCAGTTTTTCCGGTGCACGCTGAGGCTCATACCTCACCGGATGTCAAGAGGAACGAGACGCCCATACCCCTGGGAAGGGATCTGCGGGGCGTAACACCTTGGTTCACTTTTGCGCCAAAATTAATATTGTGAGGAATTCACATTACTACTTTTGTAGTCGAAAGCAATACTTTTTGTTAAAACCCTAGGTCAGTGTGTACTTTTGTTACCAATTGATGCGAAGTGCGAGAGTCGCCCGGTAGATGTATCTACCCGGGAATGCGGCCGAAAAAGGGCAAGAAAAAAGGGCTCGGATGAATCCGAGCCCTTGAATGGGTGATGGTGGAGAGGATGAGGATCGAACTCACGACCTCCGCATTGCGAACGCGGCGCTCTCCCAGCTGAGCTACCCCCCCAACACAGGTCGAATTTTAACCAGAACATGCTTCCCGGCGCAGGGGGCGTGACAAGATTCGCGCCTTCAAAAGGAAGGAGCAGAAACTGCATGGCCTCGTACGAACCCGCCTGGCTGGAAGGCATGTACAACAATCTTGCGCGGGTGAAGGACCATCCCGCGTACTTCGCCCGCTGGGCCGGCGATTCGGCAGCGGCGCGCGAGACGCTTTCCGGCCGGATCGATGTGCCCTACGGCCAGGGCGTGAACGAAACGCTCGACATCTTTCCCGCACCCGTGCCCGGCGCGCCGGTGCTGGTGTTCATTCACGGTGGCTACTGGCGCGCCTTCGACAAGCGAGACCATTCCTTCATTGCGCCCGCGTTCAACGACCGCGGCGTGTGCGTGGTGGTGCCCAACTACGCCCTGTGTCCCGGAACGGCGGAGCAGCCCGTGACCGTGCCAGACATCGTCATGCAGATGGTGCGCGCGCTCGAATGGACCTGGCGGAATGCCGCGAGCTTTGGTGCCGACCCCACGCGCATCACCGTGGCAGGGCACTCGGCCGGCGGCCACATGGCGGCGGCATTGCTCGCCTGCGCCTGGAAAGTAGTGTCGCCCGACCTGCCGGCGCAGCTGGTGCGCAATGCGCTGTCGATCTCCGGCCTCTACGACCTCCGGCCGCTGCAGCGCACGCCGTTCCTGGAGTCCGCGCTGAAGCTCACCGATGCGGACGCATTGCGCGCAAGTCCGGCGCTGTGGCCGGCACCTGCGCGGGGCCAGCTGCATGCTGTGGTGGGGGGCGACGAGAGCGACGAATTCATCCGCCAGAACACCTTGATCCGCGAGGCCTGGGGCCGCAACGCCGTGCCCGTGTGCGAGACTCTGGACGGCCTGAACCACTTCAGCGTCGTCGATGCGTTGGCCGACCCCGCCCACAGGCTGCACCGGCAGGCGGTCCAGCTGCTCGAAGCCTGATTTCACCCTGCGCCGGCCGAAGGGCCGCCTACATCAGCAAGTGTTCGCCCGCGTTGTCGCCGCCCAGCGTGACGTAGTTGACCTTGCGGATGTCCATCAGCGTGCGGCCGCCCGCGTAGCTGATGGAGCTCTGCACGTCCTGCTCCATCTCGACCAGCGTGTCGGCCAGCTTGCCCTTGATCGGCTCCAGGATGCGCTTGCCCTCGACGTGCTTGTATTCGCCCTTGTTGAAGTCGCTGGCGGAGCCGTAGTACTCCTTGAAGAGCGTGCCGTCGACTTCGACCGTGCGGCCCGGCGACTCCTCGTGCCCCGCGAAGAGCGAGCCGATCATCACCATCGAGGCGCCGAAGCGCACGCTCTTGGCAATGTCGCCATGGTCGCGAATACCGCCGTCGGCAATGATCGGCTTGGTGGCCACGCGTGCACACCACTTGAGCGCACTGAGCTGCCAGCCGCCGGTGCCGAAGCCGGTCTTGAGCTTGGTGATGCAGACCTTGCCCGGGCCAATGCCGACCTTGGTGGCGTCCGCGCCCCAGTTTTCCAGATCGATCACCGCTTCGGGCGTGCCCACGTTGCCGGCAATCACGAAGGAAGCCGGCAGCTTCTGCTTCAGGTAGCCGATCATGTTCTTCACGCTGTCGGCGTGGCCGTGCGCAATGTCGATGGTGATGTATTCGGGCACCAGGCCCTCGGCCGCCAGCTGGTCGACGGTGTCGTAATCGGGCTTCTTCACGCCCAGCGAAATCGAGGCGAACACGCCCTTGCCGTGCATCTCCCTGACGAACTTCACGTTGTCCAGATCGAAGCGGTGCATCACGTAGAAATAGCCGTTCTGCGCCAGCCAGAGGCAGATCGGCTCGTCGACCACCGTTTTCATGTTGGCCGGCACCACCGGCAGGCGGAAGCTGCGTGCGCCCAGCGTCACGCTGGCGTCGCACTCCGATCGGCTCTCCACGCGGCACTTGCGCGGCAGCAAAAGGATGTTGTCGTAATCGAAAATCTGCATGACCAGGCTCCTGGAAGGAATCGTTGAGGAAAACGAATGAGCGCTTGGTCCGGCCGGTTCCCGCGCCGTTTTCAGAAATGAAACGGGCACAAAAAACCGGACGCAAGAAACTTGGGCCCGGTGATTGATTTTACGCAGTCTGCCCGGGGCGGGTCTTCCGGTTCTTCGTATAACCCGCATACGGGTTGGTTTCTACAATCGACGGATGTTGTTTAACGAACCTGCGGCTGATGCCACCCCCTCGGAACTGCCTCTGCTGCAGAACCTGAACCCGGAGCAGCGCGCCGCGGTCACCCTGCCTGCGGGCAATGCACTCATCCTGGCCGGTGCCGGCTCGGGCAAGACGCGCGTGCTGACCACCCGCATCGCCTGGCTGCTGCAGACCGGCCAGGTCTCCGCCGGGGGCATTTTGGCAGTGACCTTCACCAACAAGGCCGCCAAGGAAATGATGACTCGGCTGACGGCGATGCTGCCCGTCAACGTGCGCGGCATGTGGATCGGCACCTTCCACGGCCTGTGCAACCGCCTTTTGCGCGCGCACTGGAAGCTGGCCAACCTGCCTTCCACCTTCCAGATTCTCGACACGCAAGACCAGCTCTCGGCCATCAAGCGGCTCATGAAGCAGTTCAACGTTGACGACGAACGCTTTCCGGCCAAGCAGACGCAGTGGTTCATTGCCGGCGCCAAGGAAGACGGCCTGCGCCCCAAAGACGTGGAGATCCGCACCGAGGACGACCGCAAGAAGGTCGAGCTGTACCAGCTCTACGAGGAGCAGTGCCAGCGTGAAGGCGTGGTCGATTTTGGCGAGCTCATGCTGCGCAGCTACGAACTGCTGCGCGACAACGACCCGGTGCGCGAGCACTACCAGCGGCGCTTCCGCCACATCCTGATCGACGAGTTCCAGGACACCAACCGCCTGCAGTACGCATGGATCAAGATGCTCTCGGGGGTCACCGCGGCCGGCCAGTTCACGCCAGGCCAGAGCAGCGTGATTGCCGTGGGCGACGACGACCAGAGCATCTACGCCTTTCGCGGCGCGCGCGTGGGCAACATGGCTGACTTCGTGCGCGAGTTCGACGTGCAGCACCAGATCAAGCTGGAGCAGAACTACCGCAGTTACAGCAACATCCTCGACTCCGCCAACGAGCTCATCAGCCATAACAAGAAGCGGCTGGGCAAGAACCTGCGCACCGACCAGGGCCCGGGCGAGCCGGTGCGTGTGTATGAATCGCCCACCGACCTGGCTGAGGCGCAGTGGATGGTCGAGGAAATGCGCCAGCTCGTGCGCGACGGCTTCGACCGCAAGGAAATGGCCGTGCTCTACCGCAGCAATGCGCAGAGCCGGGTGATCGAAACGGCACTCTTCAATGCCTCGGTACCCTACCGCGTGTACGGCGGGCTGCGCTTCTTCGAGCGTGCCGAAATCAAGCACGCGCTGGCCTATTTGCGCCTGCTCGAGAACAAGGACGACGACACCAGCTTTCTGCGCGTAGTCAATTTTCCGCCGCGAGGCATTGGCGCGCGCACGCTGGAGCAACTTCAGGACGCGGCGCGCGCGGCGGGGCGCTCGCTGCACGATGCGGTGAGCGTCGTCGGCGGCAAGGCCGGTGCCAACCTCACGGGCTTCGTTGCCAAGATCGACGTACTGCGCGAGCAGACGCAGGGCGTGAGCCTGCGCGAGATCATCGAGCTGGTGCTCGACCACAGCGGCCTCGTCGAGCACTACAAGGCCGACCGCGAAGGCGCCGACCGGATCGAGAATCTGGAAGAACTGGTGAACGCGGCCGAGAGCTTCGTCACGCAGGAAGGCTTCGGCCGCGATGCGGTGGCGCTGCCCATCGACGAACTGCGCCAGTCGCTTGCGAGCCAAGGCATCGACCCGAACCGTCCGCTGATGGACGAGCCGCTCGCGCCCGATGCCGAGACAGGCGAAACACTGAGCCCGCTGGCCGCCTTTCTCACGCATGCCGCACTCGAGTCGGGCGACAACCAGGCGCAGGCCGGGCAGGACGCGGTGCAGTTGATGACCGTTCACGCCGCCAAGGGCCTGGAGTTCGACTGCGTGTTCATCACCGGCATGGAAGAGGGCCTGTTCCCGCACGAGAACTCGATGAGCGATTTCGAAAGCCTCGAGGAAGAGCGCCGCCTGATGTATGTGGCAATCACGCGGGCGCGCAAGCGCCTGTACCTGAGCCATTCGCAAACCCGCATGCTGCACGGCCAGACCCGCTACAACGTGAAGAGCCGCTTCTTCGAAGAACTGCCCGAAGGCGCGCTCAAGTGGCTCACGCCGAAAAACCAGGCCTTCACGCCCTCGGCTTTCGGCTATGGCGGCGGCTATGCGAGCACGCGCGGCGGCGGTGGCGGCTACAGCGGCGGCGGCAGCAGCTACGGCGGCAACAAGGACACCTTTGCGAGCCCGCCGGTGCCGCCGCAGAAAACCGCGCCATCGCACGGCCTGCGCTCGGGCATGCAGGTGTTCCACAACAAGTTCGGCGAAGGCACGGTTCTGTCGCTGGAGGGCGCGGGAGACGATGCGCGCGCGCAAGTCAAGTTCGCGCGGCACGGCGTGAAGTGGCTCGCGCTGTCGGTCGCCAAGCTCACACCCGTGTGAGCGCTGCCATGCCGTGGGCAATTTTGCTATTAAACAAATAGCTTAGGCCGTAATAACCACGGGCGTTTCAGACGCTTCTTGGAGAGGCAATCGCCCGTACACTCCTTGCTCGCCAAAAATAAGGGGAGTTGGGATGTGGTTCCTTGGAATGATTGCCGGGCTCTTCATAGGGGCCCTGGCAGAGTCGCTTCCGGCAGCGCTGATCCTGGCGGTGGTCGGCGCATTTGCCTTGCCGAAGATCGTAGGCAAGAAAGCCCCGGCCCAGCCTGCACGCACCGAGGCTGAAAGCGCGGCGCCGTCTTCCACCAACGCTCCCACCAATGCCCCGGCCGGTGGCATGCTGAAGCTGCAGCAGCGCGTCGCCGAACTCGAACAGCGCGTGAGCTTGCTCGAACAGCGGCTGGGGCAAGGCGCGGCCGGTACTGCGAACGAACCCATGCCTTTGGCTGTACCTGTGCCTGCGCCGGCCAGGCCAGAGGTTCAGGCCGCGCAGCCTCTACCTATACCGGTACCTTTACCTGTACCCACGCCCATCGCGCGTCCGGCGGCAGCGGCTGCTGCGGCAGCGGCTGCTGCGGCTGCAGCGCACGTTCCTTTGCCGGCCGGAAGCCCCGCAGCCTCGAAGACTCTTCCCGAGCCCGCCGCACCCGTGGCCGCCAAGCCACCCATGGCAGTGCCCGCGCCGCCCCGGCGCCCGCCGCCTCCGCCACCACCCCCAGCGATTCCGCTCCGCGACCGCCTGCCGGCGCCGATCGCCAACCTGATCTTCGGCGGCAACATGCTGGTGAAGCTCGGTGTGCTGATCCTGTTCCTCGGGCTTGCCTTCCTGCTGCGCTATACGGCCGAGCGCGTCACCGTGCCGGTCGAGCTGCGCTATGCGGCGGTCGCGCTCGTGGGCGCGGGACTGCTGGCGCTGGGCTGGTTTCTGCGCCGCAAGCGCACCGGCTACGCGCTGATCCTGCAGGGCGCCGGCATCGGCGTCTTCTACCTGACGACGCTGGCTGCCATGAAGGTGCACGAACTGCTCCCGCCGACCGCGGGCTTCGTTTTCCTGTTCGGCGTGGCCGCGTTGAGCGCGGTGTTGGCGGTGCTGCAGAACGCGCCAGCACTGGCCATCGTGGCGGTGCTCGAGGGATTTGCGGCGCCGGTACTTGCGTCCACGGGCCAGAACCGGCCGGTGGGGCTCTTCACCTATCTGCTGGTGCTCGACGTCGGCATCGTGCTGGTCGCCTGGTTCAAGGCATGGCGTGTGCTGAACCTGATCGGCTTCGTCGGCACTTTCACGCTGGCCGCGGGCTGGGCGCACAAGTACTACACCGATGACCAATACGGCATCGTGCAGCCCTTCCTCCTGGTGTTCTTCCTGCTGTTCGTGACCATCGGCCTGCTGTTTGCGCGCCGTACGTTGTTCGATGCGCCCGTGCAGCCCGCACAGCCACTGGCCGCACGGGCACTCGACACCTTGCGCCGCGCCGGCCGAGTCGACAGCTCGCTGGTATTCGGCACGCCCATGGTCGCGTTCGGCATGCAGGTGCTGCTGATGCAGCCGTGGGAATACGGCGCCGCTTTCTCGGCGATGGCGCTCGCGGCCTTCTACCTGGCGCTGGGCCGGCTGGTTTTTGCCACGCAGCCGAAGGGCCTGGCGCTCCTGGCGGAGGCCTACGCGATCGTTGGCGTGATCTTCGGCACGCTCGCCATTCCGCTCGGCTTCGAAGGCCGATGGACGGGTGCGGCCTGGGCCGTTGAAGCGGCTGGCATGTACTGGCTGGGTGCGCGGCAGGGGCGCGTGTATGCGCGTGCCTTCTCTTTCCTGGTGTTTGCCGGCGCGGTGTGGAAGCTGCTCGAAGCCACAGAGCTCGACGCCGCCGCGGGACATCCGCTGCTGCAGGGCTCGGTGATCGGCCCGCTGCTGGTGGCGGTGAGCGCCTTTGCGATGTGGACCATTCACCGCCGCGCGAAGCTGGACGAGGGCAACGGCTGGGAAGCGCTGGTGGGCACGGCGTTGCCGTGGCTCGGCATGGGCGCGCTCACGCTGCTGTTGTGGCAGTGGTTCACGCCGCCGTGGGCGTCGGCTGCAACCGCGGTGCTGGCCTCTGCCACCTTTGCCGTCGCGGTGCGCTTCAAGCTGCGGCTGCTGACCTTCGTGACATATGGAATGCAGGCGCTGTCGGTCGCTGGTTTCATCACCACGCTGCATCGCGTCGCCGATGTCCGTGCCAACAACGAGGTGCTTGCAGCCGGCTGGCAGGGCGCAGTGGCGGCGAGCCTGATCGCGCTCAGCCTGCTCGGCAGCGCCGCCTGGTCGATGCTGCAGGCGCACCGCGCCGCATTGGCACGCGGCATCCAGCCGGTGTGGTCAGCGGGCAATGCCGTCGCAGTGATCGCCGGTGTGAGCCTGCTGCATCTCGCGATGCTGTTCCAGGTGAGCCTTGCGCAAGCTGCGTTGCTGTGGCCGCTCACGGCCACGGTCGTGCTCTGGGTGGCGCTGCGCATGGCGCACAAGCCGCTCGCGGGGCTGGCGGGCGTACTGCAGGTCATTTCGGCGTTGCTCTATGCCTTTCGCCAGATCTGGATCTATTACGGCAACAATCCGCCGCCGGCATTTGCGCACTTGGGTTTCTGGACGCCGGTGGTGCTGGGGCTCGCGGCCTTGCTGGCCGGCGCCTGGATCAGCGGCGAGGCATGGCGGCGCGCCACCGAAGGCACCACCACGGCCAAGCGCATGCGCTGGATCAATGACTGGTGCGCCACTCCGGTCGTGCTGTGGGCGCCCGTGATCTGGGGCTTGGCCTGGTGGCTTTTCGCCTGGCTGGATGAATCCGGCGAGGTGCTGCGCCGCAACGGGCTGGCCGGCCATGTGGCCGCGGCTGCCATGGCGATCGTGCTCGTGACCTCTGTCCTCTCGGCGGTCGTCGCGCACCGGCGCGGCTGGCCGCAGCTGGGGCGTGCCACCCTGGCCACCTTGCCGGGCATGGTGCTGATTGCCGCCCATGGCTCTGCGTTGGCGGCGCCGGGGGTGTACGTTCCATCGAGCGCGCTGGGCTGGATCGCCTGGCCGCTCGCGCTGCTTTGGCACCTGCGGCTCCTGCATGCGCAGAAGCGCTGGCTGGCACCGTCGGCACTGGCGCCCTTGCATGTGGCGGGCTTCTGGTTCTTCGTGCTGCTGGCAGCGCGCGAATGCCAATGGCAGCTCGGGCGCGTGGGCGCGGAATGGTCGAGCTGGCAACTGCTGGGCTGGGCCATCGTGCCGGCGGTTGCGCTGTGGATGCTGCGTTCGCGCGCGTTGCTGCAGCGTTGGCCGGTTTCCGAGTACCGCACCACGTACCTCGAAGTCGCGGCCATGCCGGTGGCGGCCTACCTGCTTGCATGGGTCTGGGTCACCAATGCCACCAGTCCCGGCAATGCGTCGCCGCTACCCTACGTGCCGCTGCTGAATCCGCTGGAGCTTGCGCAATGGCTGGTGCTCTTCGCGCTGGTGCTCTGGTGGCGTGCCTTGCCAGAGGCATCGTTCGCGCGGGTGCAGCCCATGGTTGCGAAGGGCGTGCTCGGCCTAACCGGCCTCGCGCTGCTGACCGGCATGGTGCTGCGAAGCTGCCACCACTATGCGGGCGTCGAGTGGCGCTTCGACGCGCTCTACGCCTCGTGGCTCACGCAGGCGGCGCTCTCCATCACCTGGGCGGTCTGCGGCGTGGTCGCAATGGTGCTGGGCCACGGACGCGGGGTGCGCACGCTCTGGGTCGGCGGTGCCGCGCTGCTCGGCGTTGTGGTGCTGAAATTGTTCTTCGTCGAATTGGCAGACCGAGGCGGGTTGTTCCGCATCGTGTCGTTCATTGCGGTGGGTGCATTGCTGCTGCTGGTGGGCTATTTCGCCCCGGTGCCGCCAACGCGCAAGGAAATGGAGAAAGATGTGTTGCCCGAAGGAGGTGTCGCGTGAAGCAGGGTGTGAAGGCATTGCGCCGCACGGTGTGCGTTCGTCTGGCCGCGATTGTGGCCGTGGGTTGGCTCGGTCTGGCCGGGGCGCAGCCCCCGACCACCGCGACGGCGCCCATCGCCTTGCAAGGCAACGGCCCCTACTACCGGCTCGCGCTGCCGCTCGGCGTCTACGCCCATGCTGCATACGGCGATCTGCGGGATCTGCGTGTGCGCAATTCCGCCGGCAACCCCGTCCCCTATGCGTGGCTGCGCAACGAGGCCGCCGCGCCGCATTTCACGTCCAAGGAGGTGCCGATCTTCGCGTTGCCGGCGATTGCTCCGGGCACCGCCGACTCGGCCGAGGATGCATCGCTGGGCTTCAAGGTGCGGCCCGACGGTTCGCTGGCCCTGGCCGGCAAGCCGGCGCGCAAGCCGGGCGAAGCGGCGCAGTGGCTGATCGATGCGAGTCAGCTTAAAGGCGGCCTGCTGCAGGCGCGCTTCGACGTGGCGCCGGCAGCGCGCGGCCTGTTCGCCTTCAGGCTCGAAGCCAGCGACGACCTGCGGCATTGGCGGCCGGTCGGCGGCGAAGAGCAGCTGGTGCGGCTGGCGCACGCCGGCCAGACTATCGAGCGCCTCGCGATCGACCTGGGCGGTGTGCATGCGCGCTTCCTGCGCCTGCGCTGGAGCGACCCGCAAAACGGCGCGCCGCTGACCGGTGTTGCCATCGACAGCGTCCAAGAGGTCGAGCCCGTGGCACCGCTCCAATGGACGGGCGCGCTCAAGCCCGAGCGTTGCGGCACCGACCATTGCGACTACGCGCTGCCGCGCGGCCTTCCGGTGGAAAGCCTTCGTGTCGACCTGGCCGACGTCAACACGCTGGCGCAGGTCGGCATCTCGGGCCTGCTTGTGGCCACGCCGGCGGCAGCCGAGCCCGCATACGTTCCACGCAATCCGCTGTATGCACTGCGGCACCAGCAACGCCGGCCGGCGCCTGCTGCAAGCAGCCCCGGTGAAGTGCCGCTGCTCGACACGGTGGTGTACCGCCTTGCGCAAGGGGCCGGCGAAGCGCGTTCGCCGTTGCTGGCGCTCGACGGCAGGAGCTATTCGCACCTGCGGCTGCGCACGGCAGGCCCGGTAAGCGTGCTGGGCCCCACGCCGCCGACGATTACGGTGGGCGCCACGCCGCGCACGCTGGTTTTCCTGGCGCAGGGTGCCGCGCCGTTCTCACTGACCTGGAATGCGGCGCCCGAAAACAATGTGGTTCAAGGCAGTTCTCCGGGGGCCGCGCTGCCGCTGGCCACGCTGTTGCCGGGCTATTCGCCCAGCAAGCCCGTGGCGGCCGGAGAAGCCTCCGTCACCCTGCCACCGGCGCCGGTGGCCGCCGTCGAAGCGGTGGTGGCTGCAGCCGCGCAATTGCCCGTTCCAGTGCAGCCCGACCCCTTCCGAAAATGGTGGCTGTGGGGCGCGCTGTTTGTGGGCCTGCTGCTGCTGGCCGGCATGGCTTGGTCGCTTTTCGCGAGCCTGCGCAAGGACCGGGCGCTGGCCGATTGACCGTCGGCCGCGGCGCCTTCAGTTCGGATCGAAGCTGTCGCGGAAGGTGAACCAGGTCGAGCTCATCGACATGGCCGCGAGCACCAGCGCCATGCCGACGATCAGCACATTGCCGATGGCCGCCGCGCCGGCACCGCCGCCCACCGCGCCAAAACCGATCACCACGGTGGCGATCAGGCCGATGCCGATGCCGGCGATGAGGAACACGCCGAGCCACGCCAGGCCGAACAGCGCATAGGCGCCAAAGTTGCGAAACAGCGCGACCACGCTGAAGAACACGCTCTTCACCGGCTCCACGCGGTGCCAGTGCACCAGCGCAGGCGCATGCCACATGGCGAGCGAGAGCGGCAGATTCAGGCACATCAGGAGCATGCGTGCCACCTGGAAGTCGCTACTCGCCATCACCTCGGGCGTCAGCGCCTCGTCGAGCAGGTAGGCCTTGGCAAGCTGGCCGCCGTCGACGAACGTGGTCAGCAGCACGGCCACCACGAAATACAGCGCGGAGATCACGCCGAGTTTGACCAGCGAGCGCCACTCGGCGCGCATGGCGCCGGCCACGGCAACGAACATGGCAGAGCCCGTTGGGCGCTGGGCGTGCCCTTCGGTGCCAATGCCTTCGGCGTTGTCGGTGTACGCCACCGACGTGGCCACCATCAGGCCCAGCGTCATGAAGGGCAGCAGCACCGGCGCCAGCACGCTGCCGACGAGCGGCAGCAGCGACACCGTCGAGATCAGCGCCATCAGCAGGAAGAAGAGCGAGATGAAGGCGAGCGGCTGCCGCCAGAAAGTCTTGAGCCCGAGGCGGACCCATTCAGCGCCGGTTCGCGCCGGCACGAGGTGGAGTTTCATTTTTTGAGGTCAGGCGGCCAGCGGTTCGAGCGACTGCGCCATGGCGTGCGGATGGGCGGCGCGCTCGCGCAGCACGCGCTCGAAGTGCGCCGGGTCGTGCGGCTTCAGCATGCTGGCTTCGCGCGGCAGGTGGAAGTCCCAGAGGCGCGAAATCCAGAAGCGCAGCGCCGCGGCGCGCAGCATGGCGGGCAGCAGGGCGCGCTCGGCGGCGTTCAGCGGGCGCACGTTTTCGTAGGCCGACAGCAGCGCGTCGGCGCGTTCAGCGTCGTGCTGTCCGGTCGCAAGGTCGATGGCCCAGTCGTTCAGGCACACGGCCAGATCGAACAGCCAGGTGTCGGTGCCCGCAAAGTAGAAGTCGAACACGCCGGTCAGGCGGGGTGCCGCGCCGGCGTTTTCGCCGGTGGCGAACATCACGTTGTCGCGGAACATGTCGGCATGCACCGGCCCGCGCGGCAGCGCCGCATAAGCTGACGACTCGGCCACGTGGTTCTGGTAGGCCAGTTCGGCGCGCAGCAGCCCGGCCTGCGATTCGTCCACGTAGGGCAGCACCACCGTCACGGTGTCGTTCCACCACGCCAGCCCGCGCAGGTTGGGCTGGATGCGCGGAAAGTCACGCGCAGCGATGTGCATGCGCGCCAGCAGGGCGCCCAGCTCGGTGCAATGGGCGGCGCCCGGTGCGAGCTCGCTTCGGCCCGAGAGCCGCTGCACCAGCGCGGCCGGCTTGCCTGCCACCTTGAGCAGCAGTTCGCACGGGGCATTGGCGGGAACGGTCAGTGCATGGCCCGAAGGCGGCTGGATGGCCGGATCGGCAACGGGCTCCGGCACCGGCAGGCCGCGGCCCGCCAGGTACTTCATGAGACAAAGGTAGTAGGGAAGCTGCTCGGCGCCCAGGCGCTCGAACAGCGTCAGCACGAACTCGCCGCTCTCGGTGGTCGCGAAGTAATTCGTGTTCTCGATGCCACCTTCGATGCCGCGAAGCTCGCGAAGGGGACCCAAGCCCAGGCGCTGCACGAGCGCGTCGGCCTCGCCGAAATCGACTTCGGTAAAAACTGCCATGGCGGTGCTCAGCGTGTCGCTGCGGATTGAATGCGCGGCACGGTCAGAACTTCATCACGTTCCAGACCCGGGCGCCGTTGCCGTTCGAGTTGGCCTCGCCGGAACCCGTTCGCGCGCCTGGATCGTTCGGCCGCACTTCGTAGCCCGGCACGTTGGCCTTGGGCTTCACGTTGATGCTCTGCGTGCGGCCACCGTAGCGCACCTCGTCGACCGAGGCGCCGCTGTCTTCCGTGTGGATGTGCTCGACCTTCTGGTTGCGGCGTCCTTCGGCCTGCTGCTCCTGATTTTGTAGCGGTGCGGGCGGCGCAGAGGCTCCGGCGGGCGCGGGTTGCGCCTGGACGGCGGCAAAAGGGGCGGCAAAGGCCAGCGCCAGCAGGATGCGGCGGGCGACCAGGAGTGTGGGGCTAGGCATGCAAGGATTGTAGGCTCCGGCCCGCCTCTGGCGTGTCGGCGGGCGGCGCTTGCCGGCGTGGTTCGGGAGCTCGGTCCGGGCACGGCAAAATGGGCCCGATGACCGACAAGAAAACGCTGCTGCTCGTCGATGGCTCGAGCTATCTTTACCGCGCCTTCCATGCCATGCCCGACCTTCGGGCCGTGCCCGGCGATCCGAAAAGCCCCGCGACAGGCGCCATCCGCGGAATGATCAACATGATGACCGCGCTGCGCCGCGAGGTCCGCGCCGACTACGCGGCCTGCATCTTCGACGCGCCGGGCAAGACCTTCCGCGACGACCTGTACCCCGAATACAAGGCCAACCGCTCGCCCATGCCCGACGATCTGCGCAGCCAGATCGAACCCATCCTCGAGGTGGTGAAGCTGATGGGTTGGCCGGTACTCTGCGTGCCCGACGTCGAGGCCGACGACGTGATCGGCACGCTGGCCAGAACGGCGGCGCAGCAGGGCGTCGAGGTCATCGTCTCCAGTGGCGACAAGGACCTGAGTCAGCTGGTGGACGAGCACATCACGATCATCGACACCATGAACGGCAAGCGGCGCGACGTGGCGGGGGTGACGGCTGAATTCGGCGTGCCGCCCAATTTGATGATTGACTACCAGACGCTGGTTGGCGATGCGGTCGACAATGTGCCCGGCGTCGAGAAGGTCGGCCCGAAGACAGCAGCCAAATGGCTGCTCGAATACGGTTCGCTCGACGCGCTGATCGAACGCGCCGCCGAGGTGAAAGGCCAGGCTGGCGAGAACCTGCGCAAGGCACTCGACAAGCTGCCCTTGAGCAAGAATCTCGTCACTATCCGCACCGACTGCAATCTGGCCGAACACGTCACCGGCCTGCCCTCGCTCGAAGGCCTGCCGGTCGGTGCGCCGAACACCGCCGAGCTCAAGCCCTTCTACGAGAAGTTCGGCTTCAAGAGCCTGGTCAAGTCGCTCGAAGCCATGGAAGTGCCGCCCGAGCTGATCGAGGAAAACATCAAGAAGCAGCTGGCCCGCGGCGGCGCGGCGAGCAGCGACCAGGCGGGCTTGTTCGACGACTCGACCAATCTCGGCGCGATCGAGGCAGCATCTCCCGCGAGCAACCTGGAATACGAGACCCTCACGACCTGGGAGCAGTTCGACGCCTGGCTCGCGAAGATCGAGGCCGCCGAGCTGGCCGCCATCGACACCGAGACCACTTCGCTCGATGAAATGGTCGCGCAGATCGTCGGCCTGAGCTTCAGCGTCGAGCCCGGCGCAGCGGCTTACATTCCGCTTGCGCACAACTACGCCGACGCGCCCGCCCAGCTGCCCATCGACGAAGTGCTGGCCAAGCTCAAGCCCTGGCTCGAAAACCCCGAGAAGAAAAAGCTCGGCCAACACATCAAGTACGACCGCCACGTGTTTGCCAACCACGGCATCGAGGTGCAGGGCTATGCGCACGACACCATGCTGCAGAGCTACGTGCTCGAGGCGCACCGGCCGCACGGCCTGGCAAGCCTGGCCGAACGGCACCTGGGCCGCAGCGGCATCTCGTACGAAGACCTGTGCGGCAAGGGCGCGCACCAGATCCCGTTCAGCCAGGTCGAGATCGCCAAGGCAGCCGAGTATTCGTGCGAGGACAGCGACCAGACGCTCGACGTCCACCTGGCGCTGTGGCCGCAGATCGAGCGCGACGAGAAGCTGCGCTTCATCTACCAGCTCGAGATGGATTCGAGCGAGGCGCTCTATCGCGTCGAACGCAACGGCGTGATGATCGACGCGCCCACGCTCGCGGCGCAAAGCCACGAACTCGGCACGCGCATCATGGCGCTCGAGCAGGAGGCCTACGAGCTGGCCGGCCAGCCGTTCAACCTGGGGTCGCCCAAGCAGATCGGCGAGGTGTTCTTCACCAAACTGGGCCTGCCGGTGGTCAAGAAGACGCCGAGCGGCGCACCGAGCACGGACGAAGAAGTGCTCGAAAAACTGGCGGAGGATTTCCCGCTGCCGGCCAAGATCCTGGAGCACCGCGGCCTGTCCAAGCTCAAGGGCACCTACACCGACAAGCTCGGCCAGCTGGCCAATCCGCGCACCGGCCGCGTCCACACGCACTATGCGCAGGCGGTGGCGGTCACGGGCCGTCTGTCGAGCAACGACCCCAACCTGCAGAACATTCCGATCCGCACGCCCGAGGGGCGCCGTGTGCGCGAAGCCTTCATTGCGCCGCCCGGCAGCGTGATTGCGAGCGCCGACTACTCGCAGATCGAGCTGCGCATCATGGCGCACATCAGCGGCGACGAGTCGCTGCTGCGTGCCTTCCGCGAAGGCATCGACGTGCACCGCGCCACCGCGGCCGAAGTGTTCGGCTCCACGCCCGACCAGGTGTCGAGCGAGCAGCGCCGCTATGCGAAGGTGATCAACTTCGGGCTCATCTACGGCATGAGCAGCTTCGGCCTCGCGCGCAACCTGGGCATCGAGACCAAGGCCGCTGCCTCCTACATCGAGCGCTACTTCGCGCGCTACCCGGGCGTAAAGGCGTACATGGACGAGACCAAGGCGCTCGCAAAAGAAAAGGGCTATGTCGAGACCGTGTTCGGACGGCGCCTGTACCTGCCCGAGATCAACTCACCGAACGGTCCGCGCCGCGGCGGTGCCGAGCGCGCGGCCATCAATGCTCCGATGCAAGGCACGGCAGCCGACCTGATCAAGCTGAGCATGATCAAGGTACAGAACGTGCTTGACGACGAGAATCGCGCCACCAAGATGATCATGCAGGTGCACGACGAACTTGTGTTCGAAGTGCCCGAGGCCGAGGTCGAGTGGGTGCGCACCGAAATTCCGCGCCTGATGGCCAGCGTGGCCGAACTCAAGGTGCCGCTCTTGGCCGAGATCGGTATCGGTCCCAACTGGGACAAGGCGCACTGACCCCCCGTCCGACCAAGAAGGAAGAACAAGCCCATGAATATCCAGCCTCGCAACTTCCTGCTCGCCGCCGTCTGCGCCGCATGGCTCGGCAGCGCTTTTGCCGCGCCCGATGCGCGCATCGCCACGCTCGCCGCCAAGGAAAAGCCCGCGCTTCTCGAAACGCTGAAGGAGCTGGTCTCGATCGAATCCGGCAGCCGCGATCTTGAAGGCCTGGAGAAAATCTCCGACCTCATTGCCGCCAAGTTCAAGGCCATGGGAGGCGAGGTCGAGCTCATCGATCCGAGCGCCGATGCCTACCGCATGGAAGACACCCCCGAGAAGATCGGCCGTGTCGTGCGCGCCACCTTCAAGGGCACGGGCAAGAAGAAGATCATGCTCATCGCGCACATGGACACGGTCTACACCGTGGGCATGCTCAACAAGCAGCCGTTCCGCGTCGAAGGCGACAAGGCCTACGGCCTGGGCATTGCCGACGACAAGCAGGGCGTCGCGGTCATCACGCACACGGTCGCGATGCTGCAGGCACTCAAGTTCAAGGATTACGGCACGCTCACCGTGCTGATCAACGGCGACGAGGAAATCAGCTCGCCGGGTTCGCGCACGCTCATCACGCGGCTGGGCGGAGAGCACGACGCGGTGCTGTCGTTCGAGGGCTCATCGGTCAAGGAAGACAAGCTCTCGCTCGCCACTGCGGGCATTGCCTCGGTCACGCTGAACGTCACGGGCAAGGCCTCGCATGCGGGTTCGGCACCGGAGCAGGGCGTGAACGCGCTCTACGAGCTCTCGCACCAGATCCTGCAGATGCGCGACCTGTCCGACCCGGCCACGGGGCTCAAGATGAACTGGACCATTTCGAAGTCGGGCAGCAACCGCAACGTGATTCCAGCCAGCGCCGCCGCGGGCGCCGACGTGCGCGTGCTCAAGGTGAGCGACTACGACCGCATCGAGCAGCAGGTGCAGGAGCGCGTGAAGAAGCAGCTGATTCCGGAGGCCAAGGTCGAGATGAAGTTCGAGCGCCGCCGTCCGCCGCTCGAGGCCACCGATGCCTCGCGCGCGCTGGCCAAGCACGCGCAGCAAATCTACAAGGACGAGCTCGGCAAGCCGCTGGGCGCGGACGACGCGGTGGCCGGCGGCGGCACCGATGCCGCCTTTGCCGCGCTCAAGACCAAGGCGCCGGTGGTCGAGCGCTTTGGCCTGCAGGGCTTTGGCGCGCATTCGGCCGACGCCGAATACGTGCTGGTCGACTCCATCGAGCCGAGGCTCTATCTTGCAACCCGCATGGTGATGGATCTCTCCCGCAACAAGCTCCCTGGCAACTGACCCGGCCATGCGCCTGCGCCACATCGAGGTCTTCAACGCCATCATGCTCACGGGCAGCGTGAGCGCGGCGGCGCGGCTCATCAACATCACGCAGCCGGCGGTGAGCCGCACCTTGCAGCATGCCGAGCTGCAGTTGGGCTTTCCGCTGTTCCAGCGTGCCAAGGGCCGGCTCACGCCGACCACCGAGGCGCTCACGCTGTATCCGCACATCGAGCGGCTGTTTGCGCAGCTCGACGAGGTGCAGCGCCTTGCCGCCAACCTGCGCGCGGGCAGCGACACCGGCGAGCTGCGCATCCTGAGCGTGCTGGCGCTGAGCTACGAGGTGCTGCCGCGCGCGCTCAAGGCCTTCCGCGAAAAGCATCCGGGCTATGCGATCACCGTCGAATCTCTGCACTCGCCGCAGATCATGTCGGCGCTGCTGCTGCAGGAGGCCGACGTGGGCTTTGTCTTCAGCCCCGCGGTGCATCCCTCGCTCACGCAGGAAACGTTGGCCGACACGCGGATGGTGTGTATCGCGCCCAAGGGAATGCTGCCGCGCGCGCTGGTGCGCAACGGATCGGTGGCGCTGCATGACCTGGTCGACCGGCCGGTCATCGGGCTCGACAGCCGCGACCCGGTGGGCACCAGCCTGAGCCAAGCCTGCCGTCAGGCGGGCGTGGGTTTCCAACAGGCGGTGGTCACGGTGCAGACCTATCACGCGGCGCTGTCGATGGCGCACCACGGGCTGGGCGTGGCGCTGGTCGATGGCTGCACGGCCCGTTCAGCGGACAGCAGCAAGGTCGACGTGCTGGCGCTGGAGCCGCACATTCCGGTGCCGGTGCGCGCGCTGCGGTTTGCGGGCAAGCCTGACTCAGTGGCGGTGCGCGGCATCACGCGCTGCATGCGCGAGGCGATAGAGCAGGCGGCCTGACGCTGAGCTGTCGCTCAGGAGCTTGCGGATTCCAGCGCCTCGGCAATGCGCCGCGCGGAGCCAAAGGCCAGCGTGAAGCCCAGTGCGCCATGGCCGGTGTTGAACAGCATGTTCGACGGGGCTCGCGGCAGGCGTCCGATGATCGGCAGGCCCTTGGGGGTGGCCGGTCGCATGCCGGTCCACGGGTGCAATTCTTCTAGGCGGCTCGCATGCGGAAAGAGGGCGCGCGTGGCAGCGGCCAGCGTCTCGATGCGGGTGGCCGGAATGCTTGCGTCGTGCCCCACCAGTTCCGCCATGCCGGCCACGCGAAGCCGCGAGCCGATGCGCGCGAACACCACCTTGCGCGCGCTGTCCGTCACGTTCACGCGGGGGGCGGCGCCCGGAGAAGGATCGACGTCCACCGTGATGCTGTAGCCCTTGAGCGGATACACCGGCAGATAGGCGCCCACGGCGCGTCCGAGCTTGTGCGACGCCGATCCCAATGCCATGACGAAGGCATCGGCCTCGACGTCTCCAATGCTCGTTTTCACGGCAGCTACCTTGCCTTCACCGCGGGCAAAGCCGTGCACGTCGGCACCAAGCAGAAAGCGCACGCCGCGTCCGCTGAGCACGCGCATCAATTCGGCGCAAACCTTGAGACAGTCGGCCGCGCACTCGCTCGGCGTGTAGACCGCGCCGGCCATCTGGCTGCGATAGTCGGCGAGCGCGGGTTCGATGGCGACGCACTCGTCGGGCGACACGATGCGCTGCTCGCTCCCCATGGTGCGCTGGAGCTCCAGCTGCGCGCGGGCGCCTTCGAGCGATGCTGCGCTCGAATAGAGCACCAGCTTGCCGGTGGCGGAAAAATCGCAGTCGGGCGCGACGTCGGCCTGCATCGTTTCGAATACGGTGCGGCTCAGCGCGGCCAGGTCGAGCAGCTGCGCCGTGGTGTTGCGGGAGGTCCGTGCATTGCACGCCGCCAGGAAGGCCAGGCCCCATCGCCACTGCAGCGGATCGAGCTGGGGCCGCAGCTTGAGCGGCGAGGAGGGCGAGAGCAGCAGCTTGGGCAGCTGGCGCCAGATCGACGGATCGGCCAGGGGCTGCACGTACGAGTAGCTCAGCTGTGCGCCGTTGCCGCCGCTCGCGCCCGCACCGGGGGCCGCGCGGTCGATCACCGTGACCTGATGGCCCAGGCGTTCGAGTTGCCAGGCGGTGGCCAGGCCCACGATGCCGGCACCGAGCACACACACATGCATGAGGCAACTTTCCGGGGGTGAAGAAGGGACAGCGTCGACTGTAGGGGCGCGCCGCGCCGGCCGGAAATGCCAAAAGCGCCGTGGCCCATAGCCAAACCGCATGCCCTGCAGCCCATAACCTTTGGGTATGACCTAGGGTTCAATTGGAATTGTCGGCCTGTGTCACTCCTTCTTACACTGGCCGTTCTGTTCAACCCCTCTGAAGAAGGCTCGCATGAAACTCTCCGCATTGATGGCCGCCGCCGCGGTGGTGCTGCTCTCCGCCACCAGCGTACAGGCCGCCGACACGCTGGCCAAGATTGCCGAGTCCGGCAAGATCACGCTCGCCTACCGCGAGTCGTCGGTGCCCTTCAGCTACCTGGACGGCCCCAACAAGCCGATCGGCTTCTCGGTCGAACTCTCCAACGCCGTGGTCGAGGCGGTGAAGAAGAAGCTCAACAAGCCCAACCTGCAGGTGCAGCTGATGCCCGTCACCTCGCAGAACCGCATTCCGTTGATCACCAACGGCACCGTGGACCTGGAGTGCGGCTCCACCACCAACAACAGTGCGCGCGGCAAGGACGTGGCCTTTGCCATCAACCATTTCTACACAGGCACGCGCCTGCTAGTGAAGAAGTCTTCCAAGATCAAGGACTACGCCGACCTGGCCAAGAAGACGGTGGCCAGCACCACCGGCACCACCAATGCGCTGGTCATGCGCAAGTACAACACCGAGAAGAACCTCGACATGGACATCGTGCTCGGCAAGGACCACGCCGATGCTTTCCTGCTCGTGGAAAGCGACCGCGCCGTGGCCTTTGCCATGGACGACATTCTGCTGTATGGCCTGATCGCCAACGCAAAGAACCCGGCCGACTACGAGGTGGTGGGCGAAGCACTTCAGGTCGAGCCCTATGCCTGCATGCTGCCCAAGGACGATCCGGCCTTCAAAAAGCTGGTAGACGACACCTTCATCGGCATGATGAAGAGCGGCGAGTTCGAGAAGCTCTACACCAAATGGTTCATGTCCCCCATCCCGCCGAAGAACGTGCCGCTGAATCTGCCTATGAGCCAGCAGCTCAAGGACAACATCAAGACGCCTTCGGACAAACCCGCGACCTGACCCGCAATACGCAATGGTTTCCACGAACGTAGTCGGCATTCTGGGCGGCATGGGCCCTGCGGCGGGGGCCGACTTCGTCCGGCTCTTCGTGCAGGCCTGCGCCCAGCAGATGCGCTCCCGCGGGGAGCCGGTGCGGGACCAGTCTTTTCCCGAGCACTGGCTGGCGCAGGTGCCGGTGCCTGATCGCACCGACGCACTGGGCTCGGCCGAGAACGGCGCGCACCAGCCGCTCGAGCCGATGCTGCAAGCGCTGGGGCGTCTTGCCGCATTGGGGAGCCGGGCGGTGGCCATTGCCTGCAACACCGCGCATGCCTGGCACGACCGGCTGCAGGAACGTTTTCCGCAGGTCGAGCTGCTGCACATGGCGCGCGAGGTGGCGCAGCATCTTGCGGCGCAGGGTGCGGGCAACGTGGCGCTGATGGCTACCGAAGGCACCTACCGGGTCCGGCTCTACGAGCAGGCGCTGGCTGAGGCGGGGCTGGACTGCCATGTGCCGCTGGCGGACGAACGCCGCATCATCACGCGCGGCATCTTCGATGGTGTGAAGGCGGGCAACATGCGGCTTGCCGAAGAATGTTTTTCCGATGTGGCGCTGCGGCTCGCCGAACGCCACGGGCCCGTCACCATCATCATGGGATGCACCGAGGTGCCGCTCGGGCTGCAGGGTTCAGCCGCGGTGGCCGGGCTGAGCCTCGTCGACCCGGCGCAGGTGCTGGCCACCGCGTTGGCCCGGCGCGCTTATCTGGCCTAGCGCGGCTTGCAGGGCATCGGCCTTGCGCATGAACAGGCCGTGCCGATTTCGCCTACATTGCGGCGTGCGTTTCGGCGCATCGCATGCCCCTTTGTTCGACGATTCAACTGGAGCCCCTACTTATGTCCCTTCGCGACGACAGCCGTTCCGATTTCGATTCGCTTCGCCCCGGCGAGAGCACAGAACAGGGCGCCACGCGGCGCACCGCACTCAAGGCCGCCATCGGCGTGGGCTATGCGGCCGCCGTCATGCCGGTCATGGCGCAGACCGCGATGAGCACCACGGCCGAAGGCCTGAAGGCCGGGCCGATCAAGTACACCGTCAACGGTTTCGAGGTGCCGGCCTATGCGGCCGCGCCCGCGGGCAAGACGGGTCTGCCGGTGATCCTGGTGATCCAGGAAATCTTTGGCGTACATGAATACATCGCCGACACGTGCCGCCGCTTCGCGCAGCTCGGCTATCTGGCCATTGCGCCGGAGCTCTATGCGCGGCAAGGCGATCCGCGCGGCTACACCGACATCCCGAAGCTGCAGGCAGACATCGTGAGCAAGGTGCCCGATGCGCAGGTGCTTGCCGACCTTGATGGCGCACTTTCGTATGCATCGGCCAACGGCGGCAACGTGGCCAAGGCCGGCATCACCGGCTTCTGCTGGGGCGGCCGCTTCGTGTGGCTCTATGCCGCCACCGGCAAGGTCAAGGCCGGAGTGGCATGGTACGGCCGGCTGGTGGGCCAGCCCAGCGAACTCACGCCGCGGCACCCGGTCGACGTTGCGGCCAACCTGCAGGCGCCCGTGCTCGGCCTTTACGGCGGCAAAGACCAGGGCATCCCCCTTGACACGATTGATAAGATGAAAGCTGCATTGGCAAATGGGACCCCGGCTGCCAAGGCTTCGAGCTTCGTCGTGTATCCCGAAGCAGGCCACGCGTTCCATGCCGACTACCGCCCGAGCTATGTAAAGAGCGCGGCCGAAGACGGCTGGCAGCGCGCCACCGCCTGGTTCAAAGCCAATGGCGTCGTCTGACGACGACCTGTAGCCACCCACCGCCGAAGGCCGTCCCAGTGACGGCCTTTCTGTTTTCATGAACGGTATCGGGCATCCATGCCCATCGACATTGCAGCTATGAATTTGATAGTGATCATCCTGGCCACCCTGGTCGCCGGCATCGGAAGCGTGTGGCTGGCCGCCTTGCTCCTGCGCGTGGGCGTGCGCAGCGGATCGGGTGGCGTGAACTCGCAGCACCTGCTCAGCCTGGCCGCGGGAGCGCTTCTCGCCACGGCCTTCATGCACCTGCTGCCCGAAGCCTTCGAGAGCCGCATCGAACCCGCGATGCTGTTCGGCGTGCTGCTGTTCGGCCTGGTGTTCTTCTTTTTGCTCGACAAGGCTGAGCTTTGGCACCACGGACACGAGCATCACCATGGCGACGCTTTGCCGGGACCGGTGGGGCAGCAGGAGGCCGGGCGCGCGCATGATCACGACCACGGCCATGCGCATCACGATCACGGCGATCACAGCCACGGCCACGCACCCCGTGCGGGCGGCGGCTGGGCGGTGCTCACCGGCGACAGCGTGCACTGCTTCGGCGATGGCATCCTGATCGCGTCGGCCTTCATCGCGGACATCCGTCTCGGGCTGGTCGCGGCCGTTGCTGTGCTTGCGCACGAAATCCCTCACCACATCGGCGACCTGGTGGTGCTGCGCCAGAGTTCGGCCAACCAGCGTGTGGCGCTGGTCAAGGTATCGCTGGCCGGCACCATGACCATGCTCGGCGGCATCGTGGGGTGGTGGCTGGTCGATCGGCTGCACGGCCTGTTGCCGTACTTCCTGGTGCTGGCCGCCAGCAGCTTCGTCTACGTGGCGCTGGCCGACCTGATTCCCCAGTTGCAGAAACGACTGCCCGCGCGGCAGACCGCGGCGCAGATCGCATGGCTGATCGTCGGCATTGCGCTCGTCACGCTGGTGAGCCGGCTCGCCCACGGCGAGCACGACCATGGCCATGCGGAACACGGCCACGCAGAGCATGGCCATGCGCACGAAGAAGGCGCCACGGCGCACAAGGACTGATGGGCCGACTGACCGGCACCGGATGGATACTTTCCGAAACCCACACCTGCCCGGGGAATGGCGCACGGCACCCGAAAGAGGTGCACCATTGGGGGTATGACGAATGTCTCGCCCATGCCATCGCCGAGGAACCGATCATGAACAACGTCGACGCCAAGAAGCGTTCTGCTCCGCCATCGACAGAGGATGACGACGACTCGCCTGTCGATGATTTCGAAGAGTCCGAATCGGAATCCGAAGCCACCGACGACCTGTCGGACGAAACCGGCATCGACCTGACGGATGCCAGCGAACTCGACGCGGACAACGTTCCCGCGGACGAAGAATTCGACCGGGTGATGAACGCGCCCGATTGAGCCGATTCTTGATCAGCCCTGGGCCGCAGCCGCTGCGCGCAGACGCTGCGGGCCGAGCATTTCTGCCGTAAGGCCGAAGCCCGCGATGCGCTCCGGCAGCGGCAGTCCGCGTGCCAACGCTGCGCAGGCCTCGCCCATGGCCGCCGACGTCTGGATGCCGTAGCCGCCCTGCGCCGCCACCCAGAAGAAGCCCGGCGCGTCCGGGTCGAAGCCGCCCACCAGGTCGCCATCGGCCACGAAGGAACGCAGGCCCGCCCAGGTGCGCGTCGGCCGGCGGATCGCGAGGGTGGTCGCCTCTTCGATGCGGTGGATTGCGAAGGCGATGTCGAGCTCTTCGGGCTGCACGTCCTGCGGTTCGACCGGATCGGCATTGGCCGGTGAGCCCAGCAGCATGCCCGCGTCGGGCTTGATGTACCAGCCTTCGTCGGCACTGAACACCATGGGCCAGTGCGCGACGCTGCTGCCTTCGGGTGGCGCGAAGATGAAAGCCGAGCGCCGGCGCGGCTCGATGCCGATGGGGTGCACGCCGGCCATCTGCGCGATGGTGTCCACCCAGGCACCCGCGGCGTTGAGCACCACCGGCGCTTCATAGACCGCGCCGCCAGCCGTCACGCGCCAGTGATCGCCAACGCGCTCGATGGCCGTCACACCGGCATCGCACACCAGCTTGCCGCCGGCCTGCCGCATGCCGCGCAGATAGCCCTGGTGGATGGCATGCACGTCCATGTCGGCGGCGTCTGGCTCGTAGACGGCGCCTGCCACCTGGTCGGGCCGCAGCACGGGCACCCTGTTGATCGCTTCTTCACCGCTGAGACGCTCGGCGCCCCTGTCCATGGCGCGCAGCACGTTCCAGTGGGCTTCGAGCTCCGGCAGATGCTCCTTGCCCGCGACCATCATCGCGCCGCGCGGCGTGAGCAGCGGATGCTCGGAAAAGCCTTCGGGCGGATGCTCGAGAAAGGCGCGGCTTGCCATGGTGAGGGCGCGCACTTGCGCAGTGCCATAGCTTTCCATGAAGAGTGCGGCCGAGCGCCCCGTGGAGTGATAGCCCGGCTGGGCTTCGCGTTCGAGCAGGATCACGCGGGCGTGAGGCGCGAGCCAATGGGCCACGGAAGCCCCGGCAATGCCGCCGCCGATCACGAGGTAGTCGGCCACCGTGGGCGCTGAAGAGTTTGCAGTCATCAGCGAAAGTGTAGGTGAAAATTTGCGGATACGCAAAATTCCCCACAAGATGCCAATAGAAGGCCTGCAAAACAGCATTGCGGAATTTGCGTTAACGCAAATTGCTTATACGCAAATTCAGGGCCTTCGTCGGTCATGTCTGCGCTGATGGACCGGCAACGGGCTGGCAGAATCGCAATGCACTACAAGAGAAAGCCAAGCGTGAATCCACACACTGGGACCAAGCCGGGGACAAAGCCGAAGGACGAGGCGCCCACGCTGGACCGCACCACCTTCGGCCATCGCCTGCGCACGGCGCGCAAGCGTTTCGGCTGGACACTGGCACAGCTGGCGGAGCGCTCGGGCGTGTCGATCACCACCATCTCCCGCGCCGAGCGCGGCCAGCTGGCGCTGGGCTACGAGAACTTCACCGCGCTGGGCCGCGCGTTGGAGATGGACATGAACGCCATGTTCGCGGGCGCCGGCGTCAAACCCGAACAACTGGGCGGGCCGGTCGTCACGCGCGCTGGAAAGGGCGTGGTGTACCGCGGGCTGTCGATTGCCTATGAATTTCTCGGCACCACGGCGGCCGGCAAGCAGATGAGTCCCATCGTGGGCACCGTGCATGCGCGCCGCATCCATGGCCCGGAAGATTTCGTGCGGCACTCCGGCGAAGAATTCGCCTACGTGCTGTCCGGCGAGATCGAGGTGCACTTCGACAATGGCAAGGTCGTGCGCCTTGCGCGCGGCGACTCGCTGTATTTCGACAGCCGCATCGGCCACGCCTACGTGAGCGTGAGCCGCCAGCTCGCGAAGATCGTTGGCATGACCACCACGGAGAGCGGGCACATGACATCGGCGCGCGAGGCGCCCGCGTCCCGGCTTGCAGGCAAGGCGCGGCCCCAGCCCAAGCCGAAATCCAGGCCGGCAGCCACAACGAAGAAAATCGCGCGCGGCCGCGCAGGCTGAGGTTTCGCGGCCCCGCCCCTCAGGGCTGATCCTTCTGCGGTTCGCCCGGTCGGCCGGGCGGGCGTCGATGGGCTGCCGCCGCGGCAGTGGCCGCGTGCTGCTGGGCCTGTTGCTGTTGCTGGCGGATCTGCTGCTGCTGCGCCTGCTGCGCCTGCTGCTGCTGTTGGCGCTGTTGATGCTGTTGCTGTTGCTGTTGTTGTCGCGCCGCTTGCGCCTGTTGCTGCTGCCGCTGCATCTGCTCTTGCTGCTGCTGTTGTCGGGCCTGCTGCTGCTCCTGTTGCCGCTGCATCTGCTGCTGTCGAGCCTGCTGCTGTTGAGCGCGCTGTTGTTGAACCTGCTGTTGCTGGACCATGCGGGCCTGCTGCTGGGCTTGCTGTTGCTGCTGCATCTGCTGTCGTCGTGCTTGCTCCTGTTGCGCCGACTGCCTTTGTTGCTGGCGCGCCTGCATGGCCTGTTGCTGCTGTTGCCGTTGAGCCTGCTGGCTGGCAACGCGCGCCTGTTGCTGCTGGGCCTGTTGTTGCCGCGCCTGGTCCTGCTGCTGTTGTTGAAGCCGGGCTTGCGGTGCTTGCTGAGGGGCATTGCGCGCCTGCTGCCTTGCCTGCCGCTCCTGTTGCTGTGCTTGCTGCTGCGCCTGTTGCTGCGCCTGTTGCTGCGCCTGTTGCGTCTGTTGCGCTTGCTGGCGCTGCATCCGGTCTTGTTGCTGTTGCTGCTGCAGACGAGTCTGTCGCTCCTGTTGTTCTTGCTGGCGTTGGCGTGCCTGCAACTGCTGCGCCTGTTGCCCGGCTTGTTGCTGCTCCTGCTGCTGGCGCATGAAGGCCTGCTGCTGCTGCTGACGTGCTTGCTGTTGTTGTTGCTCCTGCTGCACCAGCTGCGCGTTTCGTTGCTGCGCCAGGCCCGGAGCGCCCGCGAAATTGGCGGCGGGGGCGCCAGGCGGCACGCCTCGCGGCGCGTTGTTGTTGGTGTTGTAGACGTTCCGCACGTTGTTGACCACCGTCGTCGAACGCGAGATGTACGTGCTGTTGTTGTAGACCACGGCGGGCCGGGCGTAGGCCGGTTGCACTGCGCGGTTCCGGTCGCTGTCGCGGTAGCGCGGCGCGCCCCAGTTCACGTCCCATGAACGCCAGCCCCAGTCGTGGCGTTCGAGCGCGGCCCCCACGACCACGCCGAGTCCGAAGGTGAACGCACCGGCCGCCGCCACTTGGCCACGGCTGTAGCCGGGCGCGGCCTCGACGGGCCGGGCATAGGCATAGCCGGGGTACACGGGCACCGGCTCGCCGTAGATCCGCTCTGGGTCGTAGCTCGGCACGTACACCACGTCGGGCTGCGCGGGCTCGATGGTGATGAACTGCGGTGGAGGCTCGATCACGGCTGGGCCGGCATAAACCGGCTGCATGTCGGGCGCCGGCGTGTAATGAGGCGGCGCCGATGCGCTCGCAACGCGCAGCTTGTTATTGTTCTTCAGTCGGCCCGCCGCCGATGCGCGCTGGCGCATGACCTGGATGGCGTTCATCACGTCGGCCGGATCGTTGTAGTAGGCCCGGCCGAGCGCCTCGGTCCACGCGATGTTGCCAGCCATCTGGTCCAGCACCGGGCGGAATGCGGTGAGCGACTTGACGCTCGGATCCCAAGGCTGCTGGTTGGCTGCGTCAGCGAGCGGTCCGCCCCTGAGCGCTGCGTTCTGCGCGAGCCAGCCATGCGCGGCAGTGATCTGGTCGGGATAAGTTGAGCCGGCCAATACCTGCGCCACCAGCTTGTCGGGATACAGCGCGATGGGCGCGACGAGCTGATAGAGCTGCTCGGCCGACGGTGGCGTGAAGGCTGCAGGCGCTGGAGCGACCGGCGGGGGTGCAGGTGCAGGCGCGGGTGCAACGGCCGCTGGAGAGGTAGGTGCCTGAACAGCGGGCGCGGTGTTGGTCTTGTTGCAGCCGGCGATGGCGAGCGCGCCGATGCACAGCGTGATCGTCAAGAGCCGCGTGGCGGGCGTGCGGCGAAATGATGTTGTCATCTAAAGTTCCTGTGGGCGTAGAGGTCACGCCCTCGAAACTCTTCAACGGCGCGCCACCGGTGGCGACGACGCCAGCTTGCATCGACGATGCAACGGTCTGTGTCGGTGCTGCGCCGCCCGCCTTGTCGGCGCAGAGCCACAGGTTACTTGGCGCCGCCCGCGTACTTGGTGACGCTGGTCGCATTCACGTGATAGCCGCTCACGCCCATCATCGAATCGTTGCGTAGGGTTTGCAGCTTGCCGGTGACCCACACGGTGTCCATGGCGCGGAACTTGGCGCCCTTTGGCGTGACCACGTGCAGGATCTGGTTGGCCGGCGGCGGCGGCGTGTGGATGCAGGCGCCGAAATAGGGTACGAGCAGAAACTCGGTCACCTCGCCCTTGGCCTCTTCGAGCGGCACGATGAATCCCGGGATCTTGATGTCCGCGCCGTTCATGGCCGGATTGGTCGGCGCGTTGTTCGACACCTCCTGCATCTTCATGAGCAGCTCGTTGGCGCGCGGGTCGCCGTCGTTGAGCGCGCTCAGGTCCATGCCCTTGAATTCCTTGGCCGGATCCCAGTCCTTGGGCACCAGCTCTTCCCAGGTAATCTGGCGCGGCTGGCCCGGCGCGGCCTTGGCTGCGGCGGGCGGTGCAGCCTTGCCGCCAAGCGGGTTCGATGCGGTCGTGTCCTTGGGCGCGGGTTCGGCGGCCCATGTGGCGGCAGCGAGGCCGGCGCCGGCGAGCAGCATCGAAAGCCGGGAAAAAGCTCGGAGCGTAGGTGTCTTCTTTGCGATGCGCATGGTTTCAAATCCTCGGTGAGAGGCCGTCGGCCAATGAGAGCCGGTAGGCACGGATGCCGGGCAGAAGGCTTGCAAACCAACCCGCCACCAGAAGGCTTCCCATCAGCAGCCATTCGTTCAGTGTAGGTTCTGAAAGGCTCAATGTCAGTCCGAACTGCGACTGCAGCCATGGCGCGAGCAGGGCGATGCCGAGCACGGCCATCACCACGCCAAAGGCCACCCCCAGCACGGTGACCATGGCGCCTTCGAGCGCAAGCAGTGCCAGCACATGGCGCAGGCTGGCGCCCACGGCGCGCAGCACGGCCAGTTCGCGCCGCCTTTCATTCAAGCCTGCCATCACCACGGAGACAAGGCCCGCGAGACTTACGAGCGCAACCAGCGCCGACATCAACAGCAGTGCGTTTTCGCCGATGCCGATCACGCTCCACAGTTCGTCCAGCGCCACGCCCGGCAGGATGGCCATCAGCGGTTCGCCGGTGTAAGTCGAAATCCAGCGCTGCACGCCGAACACCGCGGAGCGATTTTTCAAACCAACGAGAGCGGCCGTCACGTTCTTCGGCGTGAGGTCGAACTTGCGCACCTGCTCGGCCGGAATCTTTACGCCCGGCATCGGCGCGCCGCCCACCCATTCGAGGTGGATGGCTTCCATTGCTTCGAGCCCGATGTGCACCGTGCGATCGACCGGCGTGCCGGTGCGCGCGAGCACGCCGACCACCGTGAAGGGCTTGTCGGCATGTTCGGCCGTGTTGAGCTCGCCGCTGCCGTGCGCGAGCGTGATCTTTCGGCCGACGTGATAGCCGAGCTTGTCCGCCACTTCGGCCCCCACCACCGCGTCGAACAGCTCGCTGAAGGGCTTGCCTTCGCGCAGCTTCAGCTGCTGGCGGTCGCCATAGCGAAAACGGGTGAAGTATTCGGGCGAAGTAGCAAGCACCGCGAAGCCGCGATGCGAGTCGCCCAGCGAAAGCGGCACCACCCAGTCGACGCCCTGGTGCGCAGCCAGCGCTTGCACGCTCTTCCACGAGATGTTGTTGGTGGCCGCGCCGATGCGGAACACCGAATACAGCAGCAGTTGCGTGGAGCCCGTGCGAGCGCCCACGATCAGGTCGGTGCCCGAGACCGACGATGCGAAGTTCTCGCGCAGCTCGGTGCGAATGCGTTCGACGCCGAGCAGCAGAAAGGTCGACAGTGCGATCGAGAACACCGTGAGCGCCAGCGTGAAGCGCCGGTTCCAGGCGCTGTGCCAAGCGATCGAAAAAAGTGCTCTCATCGGCAGGCCTTCACGCGTCCACCGCCATCGAGACCGAAGCGGCCCGGTTGATTTCGGGCAGCAGCACATGCCGTGCAAAGCGCTGCGCAATGCGCTGGTCGTGGCTCACGAAAACGAGCGCGCTGTGGTTCACGGCGCAGGCCGTCAGCAGCACGTCGAGAAAGGCTTCGCGCCGGTCTTCATCGAGCGCGGAGGTGGGTTCGTCGGCAATCACCACTTCGGGTTGGCCAATGAGCGCGCGTGCCGCGGCCACGCGCTGCTGCTGGCCCACCGACAGCTGCATCGCCTGTCGTTTCCATAGATGTGGGTCGAGTCCCATCTGGTCGAGCAGGTGTTCCGCTTGTTCACGCGAGCTGCCACCGCGCGCGGCCTGCGACTCGCGCCGCTGCGAGAAGCGGCAGGGCAGCAGCACGTTGTCGAGCACGCTCAGGTACGGCAGCAGGTTGAACTGCTGAAAGATATAACCCACGTGTGCCACGCGGCTGCGGTCGCGCGCGGCACCGGAGAGCTGCGACCAGTCATGCCCCAGCAGCGTGACGCGGCCTTCGTCGGCCACCAGCACGCCGGCCAGCAGGGACAGCAGCGTGCTCTTGCCGCAGCCGCTCGGTCCGTGCAGAAAGACAGATTCGCCGGCCGTGATGCGAAAGGCCTCGATGTCGATGCACGGCGCCTTCATGCCGGGCCACGCGAAGCGCAGCGCTTCGACGGCGAGCACCACGCGCAGTGCCGACGACTCGCCCTGTGGGGCGGTGCTCACGGCCTTACTTGCCCCAACTCAAGCGCACCGGCTGTGCGGCCTGAGCACCGGCGGGGCGCTTGAGCTGGCGCTTGAACTGGCCTTGCGCCGAAGCGATCTGCGAATCGATCTGGCGCGTGCCCTTGAAGGCGGCAAAAAGATTCACGTCGATGAACTTTGCCGAGGCCGCACTGGTGCAGTTGAAAGAGAAGGTCGCGTCGAGATCCGCATGCCCCTCGGGCTCGCTCGCATCCGGCTTGCCGAGGCCAAGGGCGCTGGAGCGCAGGTCGACCGGACCGAGCTTGCAGTTGGCCGCCGGGTCGATGGCAAAGAGCTTGTCCGCCGCGCGCAGCTGGGCAATGGCGTCTTCGGCGGTCTTCTTCTCGGCATCGGTCTTGGGTGCGCGCTCGAAGCCCACGATGTTGTCGAGCGGCGATTCCATGTTGATCACGACAGTGGGGCCGTCGATGGCCACGTCGAGCTTGATCTGGCCGTGCACGTGGGCATGCTGCTGCTGCGCCTGTGCCGAAAGAAAGGGGGCTGCCGCCAACAAGGCCGCGGCAATTGCGAAGCCGGACGAGATGCGTCGTCGAAGTCGGGTCTGGTTCATGGTTCTGCGCCTTGCCGGGTCGGCAGCCCCGGCGTGTTGCTCCACTCGCTCCAGCTGCCGGCATAGAGCGCGGTGGTCCCCAGTCCCGCGATCTGCATTGCAAGCAGGTTGGGCACAGCGCTCACGCCGCTGCCGCATTGGTGGACGACCGTCGCCGGATCGCGTCCCGCGAGCAGCGCTTCGAACTCGGCACGCAATTGCGATGCCGGCTTGAACTTGCCGTCGGGGCCGAGGTTTTCGGCGAAGGGCCGATTGAGAGCCCCGGGGATGTGACCCGCAATCGGGTCCAGAGGTTCCACCTCTCCGCGATATCGTGCGGCGGCTCGCGCGTCGATCAGGTTCTGGTCAGACTGGCCGAGCCGGCGCACTACGGCGTCGGTGGTCACGAGCTTGGCCAGCGGCTCGCCCGGCACGAAGTTCGACTGGAAGTGCGTCGGCTCTTCGCGGTTCGTGACTTCGCCGCCCGCCGCTTGCCATGCCTGCAGGCCCCCGTCGAGCACGGCCACTGCATCGTGGCCCATCCACTTGAGCATCCACCAGAGCCGGCCGCAGTAATTGGTGCCATTGCGGTCGTACACCACAGCCTGCATGTCGTTGGAAAAGCCGACGCTTGACAACCAGGCCGCGAACTTCTCGCGGCTCGGCAGCGGATGGCGACCGCCCGAGGCCGGCACGCCGTCCTCCTGTGCAACCACCACGTCGCCCTGCGCACCCGGCATGCCGTGCTTCGCGCTGAGGTCGGAGTCGAGGTTCGCATACACGGCGCCGGGGATGTGCGTGGCCGCATATTGCTGTGCGCCTGCCTCGGGCTTCATGAGGTCGAAGCTGCAGTCGAAGACCATGAGGGGCGCTTTGGCGGCCTGCAGCTGCCGGAGTTGTTCGACGCTGACGAGGGTGGTGTACATGGTGCGGCTCCTTCGTTGTCGATGAATACGATGCGGTTCAGTGTTCTTCGGCTGGCGCCTTCGGTACCGCGCGCTGGCGCAGCACGGTGGCTGCGATGCCGCTCACGATGATGAGCGCCATGCCGGCCCAGCCGGCGGCGTCGATGCGGTCGTCGAACAGCACCACACTGTAGAACGCTGCAAAGACGATACCGGAATACTGCAGATTGGCTACCACCAGCGTACCCGCCTGGGTCTTGGCCGTCGCATAGGCACGCGTCATGCAAAGCTGGCCGAGAGCCGCCAAAAGGCCGATCGGCAGTAGCCATAGCGCATGCTGCCACGTCCACGAATCCCCGCCCGAAAACCCGGTTGCGGCGGTCGCAAAAGCGCCCGCCACAGCCGAGCCCACCGCAAAATAGAAGACGGTGCGCAGTTCGGGTTCGCCGATGCGCGACAGCGCCACCACCTGCATGTAGGCAAACGCCGCCGTGAGCCCCGAGAGCAGGCCTAGCAGGCCCGCGAAACCTTCGTTGGCGTTGACCGAGGGCTTGAGCATCAGCACCACGCCGATGAAGCCCGCGAGCACCGTCAGCACCAGGGGCCCCTGCAGCGGTGGGCGCTGCACGCGGCCGTCGCGGCCGGGCACCGGCACCCACGCGAGCAGCGCGCCGCCGACCAGGAAGGCCGCGATCCAGACGCTGCTCATGTAGTTGAGCGTGACGGCCGTGGCCAGCGGCATGTGGGCAATGGCGTAGAACCATGCGCCGAGCGACACCACGCCAATGGTGCTGCGCCAGGCGTGCATGCCGGGGTAGCGGGTGGCCAGCGAGACACCGCGGTTGCGCGACAGAAGCCACAAGAACACGATGCCGATCAGGCCGCGTCCGAGCACCATTTCGCCGCTGTTGAACCAGGCCGATGCCACCTTGACGACCACGCTCATGGTGGCGAACAAGAAGGCGCCCAGCACCATCCAGAGTGCTTGCACTATGTGTTCAGGCGTTCTGCATTGCGCTGCGGTACCACTCGTGGAACTGCTGCATGCCGTCTTCCATCGGGCTTTGGTAGGGGCCGCTCTCGTCGTCGCCGCGCAGCATGAGCGCGCGGCGGCCGGCGTCCATGCGCTCGGCGATCTCGTCGTCTTCCACGCAGGTTTCCATGTAGGCCGCCTGCTGGGCTTCGACGAACTCGCGCTCGAAGGCGACGATTTCCTCGGGGTAGAAGAACTCGACCATGTTGAGCGTTTTGGTGGGGCTCACCGGATGCAGCGTCGACACCGTGAGCACGTGCGGATACCACTCGACCATCACGTGCGGGTAATAGGTGAGCCAGATGGCGCCGTACTTGGGCGGCTTGCCCTCGCGGTACTTGAGCAGCTGCTCCTGCCACTTCTGGTAGATGGGGCTGCCCGCGCGGCCCAGCCGGTTGGCCACGCCCACCGTCTGCACCGAGAAGTTGCGGTTGAACTCCCAACGCAGGTCGTCGCAGGTGACGAAGCTGCCAAGGCCGGGGTGGAACGGACCGACGTGGTAGTCCTCGAGATAGACCTCGATGAAGGTCTTCCAGTTGTAGTTGCACTCGTGCAGCTCCACCCGGTCGAGCGCATAGCCCGTGAAGTCCAGGTCGGCGCGCGGGCCGAGTTCGGCCATGTCGGCCGCCACGTCGCGGCCCACGCCGTTCGGGCCACCTTCGAACAGCAGGCCGTTCCACTCGGTGAGCGGATAGTTGTGCAGGTTGAGGCAGGGGTCCTGGTCGAAATGCGGCGCACCAATGAGCGTGCCCGTGGCGCGCGGATCGGCGGCCGCATAGGTCCAGCGGTGCAGCGGGCAGACGATGTTGCCGCCGGTCTGGTTGTCGAGCTGGCCGCGGCCCTGCAGGATCAGCGCCTGCCGGTGGCGGCACACGTTCGAAATGAGTTCGACACCCTTGGGCGTGTGCACGAGCGCGCGGCCCTGGTGCTCTTGCGGCAGGGTGTGGTAGTTGCCGAGCTCGGGCACCGCGAGCCGGTGGCCCACGTAGCGCGGCCCTTGCGCGAACAGCGTTTGCATTTCGCGCGCGTAGAGCGACTCGTCGAAGTACGCGGAAACTGGAAGTTGGCTCGCGGCCTGCTGCAGTTGAAGACTTAAATCAGACATGGAGGACCTGACCAAGCTCCCCACAGGGAGAAAAAAGAAAAAAACGGAAGGCGCCGACTGGAGTCCGAAAGGGCGACGGCCCGAAGAGTTGTGCCGGGGCGGCCGGCAAGGGAAGCTGGCATTGTACCCAAGGGGGCACCGCAGCGCCGATGGCTTTTTACATGCCCTCGCCGATTGGCCATGGCCGGTGCCATGGTCCCGTTGACCAGCATCCGTCACATGCTTCGGGTCGGCCGGCGCCCCTTTGGTTCCCCGACCTAAAATGCTTGATTTCACATTCGTTCGCCCGCATGCCCAAGGTTCCTTCTTCCGCCACGTCCAGCCCGGCCGCAATGCCCGACACGGGGCCGCTGCCGGCCAGCTACGAAGCCGGGCTCCAGGAGTTGGAACAATTGGTTGCAGAACTCGAGTCCGGACAACTGCCGCTCGACCAGCTGCTCGTCAGCTATCAGCGCGGCGCCGCACTGCTCGCCTTCTGTCGCGAAAAGCTCCAGGCGGTCGAAGACCAGATCAAGGTGCTCGACGCGGGGAGTCTCAAGCCCTGGACTGCGGAATGAGCGCCGCACGGCCGTCCGAAGGCGCGAGCGCCCCCTTGGGGGGCAGCGAAGTACACGCATTGACGAGCGTGGGGGCAACAATGAGCGCCGCAACAATGGAGTGGGACGCCGCGCGGCTGGCCAACTGGAGCGAGCCGCACCTTGCGCGTGTCGAGGCGGCGCTTTCGCGCTGGGTCGGTGTCGATGCGCCGGTGCTGCTCGGCGATGCCATGCGCTATGCGGTGCTCGACGGCGGCAAGCGGCTGCGTCCGCTTCTGGTGCTGGCTGCAAGCGAAGCGGTCGGCGGCAATGCGGCCGCGGCCCTGCGCGCAGCCTGCGCAACGGAACTGATTCACGCCTACTCGCTGGTGCATGACGATTTGCCGAGCATGGACAACGACGTGCTGCGCCGAGGCAAGCCGACGGTGCACGTCAAGTTCGGCGAGGCCGATGCGCTATTGGCTGGTGACGCGTTGCAGGCCCTGGCCTTCGAACTGCTCACGCCCGACGGCGACGAAATTCCCGCGTCGATCCAGGCCACGCTGTGCCGCTTGCTCGCGCGCGCCGCGGGCAGCCAGGGCATGGCGGGCGGCCAGGCCATCGACCTTGCCAGCGTCGGCATGGCGCTCAGCGAAGCGCAGCTGCGCGAAATGCACCGCCTCAAGACCGGCGCGCTGCTGCAGGGCAGCGTCGAGATGGGAGCGGCCTGCGCTGGCGCCATCGCACCCGCGGCACTGGATGCGCTGCGCGACTACGGTGCCGCCATTGGCCTGGCGTTCCAGGTGGTCGACGACATCCTCGACGTCACGGCCGATTCGCAAACTCTGGGGAAGACGGCCGGCAAGGATGCGGCCGCCGACAAGCCCACCTACGTTTCGCTCTGGGGTCTCGATGGTGCGCGTTCGCAGGCACGGCAGCTGCTTGACGAAGCGCTTGCGGCGCTCGGCCGTAGCGGCCTTGCGGACACCGCGGCACTGCGCGCGCTGGCCCACATGGTCGTCGACCGCGACCGATGAACTGTTCACAGATGGATAAGAAGAACCACGACGATTCCATGGCACCGCTGCTTCCCACGCTTCACGATCCGTCGCCGATCCGCCACTACGACCGCGCCCAGCTCAGGCAGCTGTCCGACGAGGTGCGCGCCTGCGTGCTCGACAACGTCTCCCGCACCGGCGGCCACCTGAGCTCCAACCTCGGCACGGTCGAGCTCACGGTCGCGCTGCACCATGTGTTCAACACGCCGCACGACCGGCTGGTGTGGGACGTGGGCCACCAGACCTATCCGCACAAGATACTCACCGGCCGGCGCGAACGCATGCCCACGCTGCGGCAGATCGGCGGCATCTCGGGCTTTCCGCAGCGCAGCGAGAGCGAATACGACACCTTCGGCACCGCGCATTCGTCGACCAGCATCTCGGCCGCGCTCGGCATGGCCATGGCGGCCAAGCAGAAGGGCGAAGACCGCCACACAGTCGCCATCATCGGCGACGGCGCGCTCACGGCCGGCATGGCCTTCGAGGCGCTCAACAACGCTGGCGTGTGCGACTGCAAGCTGCTGGTGATCCTGAACGACAACGACATGTCGATCAGCCCGCCGGTGGGCGCGCTCAACCGCTATCTCGCGCAGTTGATGAGCGGCAATTTCTACGCCGCCGCCAAGAACGTCGGCAAGACCGTGCTGCGCGCGGCCCCGCCGCTGTTCGAGCTGGCCAAGCGCTTCGAGCAGCATGCCAAGGGCATGGTCGTGCCGGCCACGCTGTTCGAGCAGTTCGGCTTCAACTACGTCGGGCCTATCGACGGCCACGACCTCGATTCTCTGGTGCCCACGCTCGAGAACCTCAAGCATCTCGACGGTCCGCAGTTCCTGCACGTGGTCACCAAGAAGGGGCAGGGCTACAAGCTTGCCGAGGCCGATCCGGTGGCCTATCACGGCCCTGGCAAGTTCGATCCGCAGATTGGGCTGGTCAAGTCCGCCGCCGTCGCGAAGCAGACCTTTACGCAGGTCTTCGGCCAGTGGCTGTGCGACATGGCGGCGCACGACGGCCGGCTGGTGGGCATCACGCCCGCCATGCGCGAAGGCTCGGGCCTGGTCGAATTCGAGAAGCGATTCCCGGATCGCTATTACGACGTCGGAATAGCCGAGCAGCACGCGGTCACGTTCGCGGCCGGCCTGGCCTGCGAGGGCCTGAAGCCCGTGGTGGCGATCTACTCGACCTTTCTGCAGCGCGCGTATGACCAGCTCATCCACGACGTCGCGATCCAGAACCTGCCGGTGGTGTTCGCACTCGACCGCGCGGGCCTTGTGGGGGCCGACGGCGCCACGCACGCGGGCGCGTACGACATCTCGTTTTTGCGCTGCATTCCCAACATGAGCATTGCCTGCCCCGCCGACGAGCGCGAATGCCGCCAGCTGTTGTCGAGCGCCTACGAGCAGAACCACCCAGTGGCCGTGCGCTATCCGCGTGGCGCGGGCGCCGGTGTGACGCCGCATCTCGCACTCGACGCGTTGCCCTTCGGCAAGGGCGAGGTGCGCCGCGAAGGCAAGCGCATCGCCATCCTCGCGTTCGGCAGCTTGCTGTACCCGGCGCTCACCGCCGCCGAATCTCTCGACGCCACGGTGGTCAACATGCGATGGGCCAAGCCGCTCGACGTCGACCTGCTGCTGCAGGTGGCAGGCACGCACGACGCCATCGTCACGATCGAAGAAGGCTCCGTCATGGGCGGCGCGGGCAGTGCGGTGCTCGAGGCGCTGCAGGCTGCCGATGTGATGAAGCCGGTGCTGCAGCTGGGTCTGCCCGACCGCTTCATTGAACACGGCGATCCGGGCAAGCTGCTGGCATCCATCGGTCTGGATGCCGCGGGCATCCAAGCTTCGATCGCGCGTCGCTTCGGCGCTGTCGCAGGGTAAACCCCGGCGGATCGCCTGTAAGCGCGTTTTTACAATCGTTGCGACTCACAAAAGTCGTCGACGCGGCCACAAGCCGCGTTTCGTTTTTTCCAATGCACTCGGAGTGAATTCAATGGATCGTCGTTCCCTCATCAAAAACGCAGGCATCGCCGGCGTTCTGGCCGCCGGCATTGCGCCCGCAGTCCATGCGCAAGCCGCAGTCCGCTGGCGCCTCGCGTCGAGCTTTCCCAAGCCGCTCGACACGATCTACGGCGGCGCCGAAGTTTTCTCCAACGCGGTCAAGGCCATGTCGGGCGGCAAGTTCGAGATCTCGGTGCATGCGGCTGGCGAACTGATGCCGGCTTTCGGCGTGGTCGACGGCGTGCAGCAGGGTTCGGTCGAAGCCTGCCACACGGTGCCTTACTACTTCTACGGCAAGAATCCCGCCTTCGCGCTCGGTTCGGCCATTCCCTTCGGCATGAACGCGCGCCAGATGAATGCGTGGATGATGCACGGCAACGGCCGCAAGCTGATGGACGAGTTCTACGGCACCTACGGCATGGTGAGCTTCAACGGCGGCAACACCGGCACCCAGATGGGCGGTTGGTTCCGCAAGGAAATCAAGACCCCGGCCGACCTCAAGGGCCTGAAGATGCGCCTGGGCGGCGGCCTGGTGGGCGACGTGATGACCAAGCTCGGCGTGGTGCCGCAAAGCATTCCGGGCGGTGAGATCTACCAGGCGCTGGAAAAGGGCACGATCGACGCCGCCGAATGGGTGGGCCCGTACGACGACCAGAAGCTCGGCTTCAACAAGGTGGCCCCGAACTACTACTACCCCGGCTGGTGGGAAGGCGGCCCGGAGGTCGACTTCTTCATCAACAAGAAGGCTTTCGATGCCCTGTCGCCCGAGAACAAGGCCATCATTGCGGCAGCTTCCGCCATGGCCGCGCAGGACATGCTGGCAAAGTACGATGCCCGCAACCCCACCGCGCTCAAGCAACTGATCGGCGCCAAGACCAAGCTGCTGCCGTTCAGCAAGGAAATTCTGGACGCGTCGTACAAAGCTTCGCTGCAGGTCTACGAAGAAAACAGCGCCAAGAGCCCGGAATGGAAGAAGATCTATGCTGACTTCGTGGCCTTCCAGCGCGATCAGGTGGCATGGTTCCGCGTTGCCGAAGGCCGCTTCGACAACTACATGCAGTCGATGAAGCTCTGAGCTTCAAGGCAGCCATAAAAAAACCGCGCAATGCGCGGTTTTTTTATGGGCAGTTGGTGGCCGGCGTATGGACGGCCGCGCACTCAGAGCCTGCGTGCCTGCTTGAGCTCGGCCACCAGCCGCTCGAATTCGGCGATGAGTTCCGGCGTGGCCGCATAGAAGACAGCGAACTTGCCGACCAGCGTGCGCACGTAGAGCCGCGGCGCAATCAGCCAATCGAGCCCACGCACGCGGATCAACTTGCCGAATGCGAGGTCGTCGAACGCCATCTGCTTGTCCCAGATCCAGCGCTGGTACAGGCCTAGCCGATCGATGCGGGTGCGGCTGGTCATGATGTGGAACCAGGTCCAGCCCATCAGCGCAATGCCGGCAAGGAACCAGCCGAGACCGCCGGTCTTGGCGGTGCCCAAGGCACCCACCGACCAGAGCTGCGCCAGCCAGAAGGCGCAGCCGCCCACGATCACGGTTGCAAGCAGCTTGAATGGCAGCGAAAACGCCGGGCCCTCGACAACGTCGCCTCCCGACGGCTCAAAACGAAACGGTGCCGGACCCAAAACGGCTACTTCTTCTCGGGTTCGGTGGCGCCCGGTGCGGGCGGAGCCTCTTCCTTGGGCGCGTCGCCAAAAGGATTTTCACCAGCACTGCCGCCCTCCGTGCCGGAGTTCGAGTTCATGTCGTCGATAGGCACTTCAATCTGCACCTTGTCGGTATCGATCTTCTCTTCCTTGGGCAGGAACATCGTCACCGTCTGCGGCACGAAGATCACGATCGCGACAAGGATCAGCTGCATCAGCACCCAGGGAATCGCGCCCATGTAGATGTCGTTCGACAGCACCGGCTTCGCGATTCGTTTCTCCTTGAACAGCGTGTCTGCAATGCCTCGCAAATAGAAGAGGGCAAAGCCGAACGGCGGATGCATGAAGCTTGTCTGCATGTTCACGCACAGCAGCACGCCGAACCACACCAGATCGATGCCGAGCTTGGCCGCCACCGGACCCAGCATCGGCAGGATGATGAAGGCGATCTCGAAGAAGTCGAGGAAGAAGGCCAGGAAGAAGATGAACAGGTTGACGACGATCAGAAAGCCGATCTGTCCACCCGGCAGGCCCGTCAGCAGGTGCTCGACCCACTTGGCGCCGTCCACGCCCTGGAACACCAGCGAGAACACGCGCGCGCCGATCAGGATGAACACCACCATGGCGGTGAGCCGCATGGTGCCGACCATGGCTTCCCAAATGAGTGCCAGTGTCAGCCGCTTATGAATGGCCGCAAGGATCAGCGCGCCGACCACGCCCATGGCGCCCGCTTCGGTAGGCGTTGCAATGGCGGTGTCGATGCCCGGCAGGCCGCCCATCGAGCCCAGCACCGCAAAAATCAGGATGGCCGACGGGATGATGCCGCGCAGGCACTTGGCCCACAGCTTGGCGCCGCTCAGCGTGCGGGCGCTCTTCGGAATGCCCGGAATGTGATGCGGCTTGATCACGCCGAGCATGAAGGTGTAGCCAGCGAAGATCAGCACCTGAAGGATCGAAGGACCCCAGGCGCCGCGGTACATGTCGCCGACCGAGCGGCCCAGCTGGTCGGCCATGACGATCAGCACCAGCGAAGGCGGCACCAGCTGCGTGATGGTGCCGGACGCCGCGAGCACGCCGGTGGCATAGCGCATGTTGTAGCCGTAGCGGATCATCACCGGCAGCGAGATCAGCGCCATGGCAATCACCTGGCCCGCCACCGTGCCGGTGATGGCGCCGAGGATGAAGCCCACGATGATCACCGAGTAGCCGAGGCCGCCCTTCACGGTGCCGAACAGCTGGCCCATCGAGTCGAGCATGTCTTCGGCGAGCCCGCACTTTTCGAGGATGGCGCCCATGAAGGTGAAGAACGGGATGGCCAGTAACAGGTCGTTCGACAAAATGCCGAAGATGTTGATCGGCAGGTTCTCCATGAACACCGCCGGGAACCAGCCCATCTGGATCGCGAAGAAGCCCGACGCCATGCCCAGCGCGGCCAGCGAGAACGCCACCGGGAAGCCGATCAGCATGATCAGCACCAGCCCGCCGAACATGATCGGCGCAAAGTTTTCCATCTGCATATCTGTGCTGTCCTGTAGTTCTAGTTGTTCACTGCGCTACCCGTCACGCCAGGCAAGCGAAGCGATGCCCGTTCGGGAAACACCGCGGAGCCGGCTTTGCCGGGCCGCTGGTGTTGCCCCCTCGAGGGGGAGGCGGCTACACGAAGTGAGCCGCTTCGGGGGTGGGTCCAGTTCACTGGACCGGCTTCTCGTAGTGCGTGTCCATCTCGATCAGGCCCATCAGGTAGGCCACGCGCTTGATCACCTCCGACACGCCCTGCAGGAACATCAAGGCAAAGCCCAGCGGCAACAGCAGCATGGCGGGCCAGCGGATCAGTCCGCCCGAATTGTTCGACATTTCGCCGGACAGCAGCATGCTGTAGAAAAGCGGCCAGCTGAGCCAGGCGATGATGCCCATCACCGGCAGCAAAAAGCAGAGCAGGCCGAACAGATCCACGTAGACCGGCCCATGGCCCTTCAGCTTGCCGTAGATGATGTCCACGCGCACATGTTCGTTGAGCTTGAGCACCACCGGTGCGCCCAGCATGACCGTGGCGGCGAACAGGTACCACTGGATTTCGAGCCAGGCGTTGGAGCTGGTATTGAGGCCGAAGCGGACGAAGGCGTTGCCGGCGGAAATCAGCGCCGCGGAGAGCACCGTGAACGCGGCAACCTTGCCGAGTTGGCTGCTGATCCAGTCCATCCAGAACGAAAACTTGAGAAGTGCGGACAAGGGGGTCTCCCGGCCAGATGACAAAAAGTGTGCTGCCTTGTGGGCGAGCGGCACAAAGCCTGCGATGTTAACGCGGCTATGCTGAGTGGCCGCTGATGGCCATCGGGGGGTTTCCCTGAGCACCATAATGAGGCAATGGCTGCGCCGCTTTCCCTATCGCACTCGATCGATTCGCCCGACATGCAGCGGGCGGGCCGCGAGCTGCTGTCGCTGGCGCTCATCGACGCGCGCAACCACACACTCCACCTCTTGTCGCTCTACGAGCAGGCGTTGGGTTCGGCCGCGCTCTCCGTGGCACCCGGCGACGACGCCAGCGTGGTGCCGCCCATCTGGCTGGCGGGGCACATCGGCTGGTTCGCCGAATGGTGGATCGGGCGCAACACGCAGCGGGCGTTCGGTGCCGAGTGTCCGGTGCGTCCGACCCGGCTGGCTGCCATCGATCCCAATGCCGACGAATGGTGGAACCCGACTCAAGCGTCGCGTGCGCAGCTCTGGTTGCCTGGCCTGCCGGACCTCGGCCAAACCAAGGCCTATCTGCTCGAAACGCTGGAGAGCACGCTCGAACTGCTCGAGCATGCGGCCGAGACCGATCCGGGGCTGTACTTCTATCGCCTTGCCTTGTTCCACGAGGACCTGCGCGGCGAGCAGTTCATCGTGATGGCTCAGACCCTGGGGCTGCCGCTGGGCATCGAGCCGGCGCCCGCCGCCGTCACGCGCGAGCCGCTGCTGCTGCCCGCCACCCGATGGGAGATGGGCCTGCCCGAGGGATGCGGCTTTGCCTTTGCGCAGGAGTGCGGCGCACACCGTGTCGATGTGCCCGAGTTCGAGATCGATGCCCAGCCCGTCACGTGGAACCAGTACATCGAGTTTGTCGACGAAGGCGGCTACGACCGCGAGGAGCTCTGGCAGCCTGAGGGCTGGCGCTGGCTGGCTTCGCAGATCGAGGGGCGGCGCGGGCCGCGCCACGTCGAGCAGATCGGCGCCGCTCGCCATGGCACCGGCGGCTCCGTGCTGCAGCAGCGTTTCGGCGCCACGGTGCGAGCGGCCGGCCACCACAGCGCGGTGCACCTGAGCTGGTGGGAGGCCGATGCCTGGGCCAGGTGGGCCGGCCGGCGCATCGCGACCGAAGTCGAGTGGGAGATCGCTGCGCTGACCGCGGCACGGCGCGGCTTTCGCTGGGCCGACGTGCACGAATGGACGGCCAACACGCTGCGCCCCTGGCCGGGCTTTCGCGCAGATCCCTGGAGCGCGGGCGGCGAGTTCGATCCTGCCGCCGCGTTCGGCAAGGCGCGCGTGCTGCGCGGCGCCTCCTTCGCGACCCGCGCCAGGCTGCGTTCGGCGCACCGTCGCGGATTTGCGCTGCCGGGCCGCGACGAGGGCTTCTTCGGTTTCCGGACCTGCAGCCTGTGACTCACCCTCGGCGTCGCTAGGGAATGCCGCCTGATGAGAGCGGCGGCGCCACTTCCTCCAGCGGCTTGCACTCCGCATCGGCCGCATAGCGCAGGGCCAGCAATCCCGCGACGATGACCAGTGTCGCGCCAATGGCGTAGCCCACCATCACCGCGCCGCGGCTGCCAGTTTCGATCAATACGCCGAACAGCACCGGCGCCACGAAGCCGCCCGCGCCTGTGCCGATGGCGTAGAAAATCGCAATCGCCATGGCGCGCATCTCGAGCGGGAACACTTCGCTGACGGTGAGATAGGCCGAGCTCGCGGCGGCCGAGGCCAGGAAGAACACCGCCGACCAGCACAGTGCCTGACTGCGCGCATCGAGCCAGCCCATCATGAAGGCCCAGCCGGTGAGCGCGAGTGCGACGCCGGCCAGCACGTAAGTCAGCGCGATCATCTTGCGCCGGCCCACGCTGTCGAACAGCGGACCCAGCAGCAGGGGCCCCAGCACGTTGCCAAGCGCGAACGGAAAGATGTAGAGCGCCACGTTGTCCTCAGCCACGCCGTAGAAGCGCGTAAGCACCAGCGCGTAGGTGAAGAAGATAGCGTTGTAGAAGAAGGCTTGCGACACCATCAACGCCACCGCGACCACGCTGCGCTCGCGGTAGCGGCGTAGCAGCACGTGCGCCACCTCGCGCATCGACGGGCTGCGGTGGCGCCCGCCGGCGTAGGCCACGCGGCCTTCGGCCACTGCCAGCGGGGCGTGCTGCGCGCAGACCTGGGCTTCGATGTCTTCGATGATGCGCTGCGCCTCGTCGGCGCGGCCATGCGCCATGAGCCAGCGCGGGCTTTCGGGTACGTTGCGCCGCACCAGCAGGATGGCCACCGCCAGCACCGCGCCCAGTGCGAAGCCTGCGCGCCAGCCCCAGACCGGCCCGATCACGCGCGCATCGAGCAGCACCAGGCTGAGCCCGGCGCCCAGTGCCGCGCCAATCCAGAAGCTGCCGTTGATCGCCAGGTTGACGCGGCCGCGTACACGCGCAGGAATGAGTTCGTCGATGGCCGAGTTGATGGCCGCGTATTCGCCGCCGATGCCCAGGCCCGTGACGAAGCGGCAGAACGCGAAGAAGGCGAAGTCCGGCGAGAACGCGGTGGCCAGCGTGCCTACGGTGTAGACCACCAGCGTGACCAGGAAAAGTTTCTTTCGCCCGAGCCGGTCGGTCAGGCGGCCGAAGAGCAGGGCACCGATGACTGCGCCCGCGATGTAGATAGAGCCCGACCAGCCGATCTGGCCCGCGCTGAGCCCCAGCGTGTCGGGCCGCTCGAGCACGGCGCCAATCGAGCCGACCAGCGTCACCTCGAGGCCGTCGAGCACCCAGGCCACGCCCAGGGCGATCACCACGCGCCAATGCCAGCGAGACCATGGCAGGCGGTCGAGACGGGCAGGAATGTCGCTGTGCACTGCGGCTGTCGTCATGGGCTCAACCTTAACCCATGTGCTTTTGCGGCCCTTTAGTGGCTGTGCTTCTTCTTGCGCGGGAAGGTCCACCAGGGCAGCAGCGCGCGCAGCGACTGCACTTCGCCGCTGGCCGCGGTGTCGTAGCCGGGGAGCGTGCCCAGCAGGTGCTGCCAGGTCTCGCTGCGCAGCACGGCCAACAGCGCCTGCATGGCGGGCTGGTCGAGCGCCGACCTGAGGCAGGCGAGGTGGTAGCGCTCGTGCACCAGGGGCACGAAGCTCGAGCCCTCGGCGTGCGCCGCCGATTCGAGCCCGAGCCCGGCATCGGCCTGGCCCGACGCGACCGCATGCGCCACGGCCGCGTGCGAGGTCTCGCAGCGTTCGTAGCCTGCGAGGGCCGAGGCATCGAGCCCGGCCTGCGCCAGCAGTTCATCGAGCAGCACGCGCGTGCCGGTGCCGATTGCCCGGTTGACGTAGCGCGCCCGCAGCCGTGCCACGTCGGCCAGCGAGCGCAAGCGCAGCGGGTTGCCCGCTGCCACGATGAGGCCCTGCGTGCGCCGCGCAAAGCCGATGAGCTTGTGCTGCCCCGGCTTGAGCAGCGGCTGGTACGTGCGCTGGGCCAGCGAGCCGCGCGGCGGATGCTCCAGCGTGTGAAAGCCCGCCATCACGCAGCGGCCCTGATTGAGCGCGCGGATCGCATCGACGCTGCCGGTGAAATGAATGTCCAGGTGCAGCTGCGCGGTGCCGGCCGCATGCGTGCGCAGCAGCGCCAGCGCATCGTCGTGGCTCGCCTGCAGGCTCAGCACGTGGGTGCGGTCGTCGAAGGCGAGGGCGAAGGCGCGTTCCAGTTCGGCGTGCAGCGCCTCGATCTGCGGCGCCAGCCGGGCCTGGGCCTGGCGCTCGGCCCACAGCAGCTTGTCGCCGAATTCGGATAGCTGCGCGCGCTGGCCCTGCTCGCCCTGGACCAGGGAACGGCCGAGCGTCTGTTCCCAGTGCTTGAGCTCGCCCCACACATGGCGGTAGGAAAGGCCGAGCCCGCGCGCGGCGGCCGAGATGGAGCCGTGCTCGCGCACCGCCTGCAGCATCTGCATCAGGGGATTGCGGATCTGCCGCGAACCGCTGCGGCGGGGACGGATCGCGTAGGAAAGGTCGATCTGATGCACGGGGGCTGGCGGGCGGGAATGGAGGCCGGCTCATTATGCAGAGCCGCCCATTGCCCGCCTGCTGCCGTGCGTCAGGCCGTTTCCGCGAGCGCGTCGCTCAAGGCGTTGACCAGGCGGTCGATCTCGGCCTTCTCGGAAATGAAGGGCGGTGCAATCTGGATGGTGTCGCCGCCGTAGCGCACGTAGAAGCCCTTCTTCCAGCAGTTCATCGCGATCTCGTAGGGTCGGCGCGCGGGTTCGCCCGGGAGCGCCGCAATGGTCAGCCCCGCCGCCAGGCCGTAGTTGCGGATGTCCGTCACGTGCTTGCTGCCCTTGAGGCTGTGCACCGCATTCTCGAAATGCGGAGCGAGCGTTTTCACGCGGCCGATCATGTCTTCCTTCTGGAGTACGTCGAGCGCGGCGATGCCTGCAGCGCACGCCACCGGGTGCGCGCCGTAGGTGTAGCCGTGCGGAAATTCGAGCATGTAGTCGGGACCGCCGGCCGCCATGAAGGTGTCGTAGATCTCCTTGCTGGCAATCACCGCGCCCAGCGGCTGCGCGCCGTTGGTCACCTGCTTGGCGATGTTCATGATGTCGGGCGTGACGCCGAAGGCTTCGGCACCCGTGAGCGCACCGCAGCGGCCGAAACCGGTGATGACTTCGTCGAAGATCAGGAGGATGTTGTTTGCGGTGCAGATATCGCGCAGCCGCTTCAGGTAGCCCTTGGGCGGAATCACCACGCCGGCAGAACCCGCGAACGGCTCCACGATCACGGCCGCGATGTTCGATGCATCGTGCAGCGCGATCAGGTCGAGCAGGCGGTCGGCCAGCTCGGCGCCGTTCTCGGACATGCCGCGCGTAAAGGCGTTGGCTGCAATTTGCGTGTGCGGCAGGTGGTCTGCTTCCACGCCCTGGCCGAAGAGCTTGCGATTCGCCGCGATGCCGCCCACCGAAATACCGCCGAAGTTGACGCCGTGATAGCCCTTCTCGCGGCCGATGAGGCGCGTCTTGCTGGCGAGGCCCTTGGTGCGCCAGTAGGCGCGCGCCATCTTGAGCGAGGTGTCGGCGGCTTCCGAGCCCGAGCCGGTGAAGAACACGTAGTCCAGGCCCGCGGGCGTCAGGTCCTTGATCTTGTTGGCCAGCTCGAACGAGAGCGGGTGGCCGAACTGGAAGGCGGGTGAGTAGTCGAGCTTGGCGATCTGGCGGCTCACCGCCTCGGTGATTTCGGGGCGGCCGTGGCCGAGGCCCGAGCACCAGAGGCCCGACAGGCCGTCGAAGATCTTGCGGCCGTCGCCATCGGTGAAGTAGGCGCCCTTGGCCTCCACGATCATGCGCGGATCGGCCTTGAAGTTGCGGTTGCCGGTGTAGGGCATCCAGTGCGCGTCGAGCCAGGCGGCGTCGGTGCGCAGGGCGGGCGTCGGTTCGATGGCGGGTGTGGCAAGGGTCATGGCGCTTCCCGCGGGGCGGGCTCCAAAGAGGGTGATGAGGTGTGCCGATTGTTGGCAAGGCCTTCAGTGTGGAGAATGGCGCAATATCAATGTTCACTTGACGTTTTATGCAAGTAAAGGCCAAGACCCGAAGCAATGCCCAGAACGGTGCCCCGGGTACACGGAACCGCGCCGTATTGGGGCAGCTCAGCGACATGGACCTCCGCCTGCTCAAGGTGTTCAAGAGCGTGGTCGACTGCGGCGGCATGGCAGCTGCGGAACTGGAGCTGAACATCGGCACCTCCACCGTGAGCCGGCACGTGAAAGACCTGGAAACGCGGCTCGGGCTGGTGCTGTGCCGACGCGGGCGAGCCGGCTTTGCGCTCACGGCCGAGGGGCAGCGCGTCTATGACGAGACGCTGCGTCTGCTGGCCTCGGTCGATGCCTTTCGCGGCAGCATCGACGACATCCACAACCGCATGGGCGGACAGCTGGAGGTGGCGCTGTTCGACAAGACGGCCACCAACCCGAAGGCGCGCATTGGCGAGGCGATTGCGCGCTTCACGGAGATTGCGCCCGAGGTGAACCTGGCGGTGCACGTGGGCTCGATCAACTCGATAGAACAGGGCGTGCTGGAGGGCAACTTCCAGATCGGCATTATTCCGGCGCACCGCGCGTCGAAGAGCCTGGTGTATGCGGACCTTTTCGACGAGACGATGCTGCTGTATTGCGGTGCCGGGCACCCGCTCTTCGGCAGCAACAACGCAAAGCTCACATGGGCGAAGCTGCGTGAGCATCACTTCGCGGGCCTGGGCTACCACTCGCCCAACATGGAACTGAGCCACCGGGCCAAGCTCTCGCGCAAGGCCACGGGGTTCGACCAGGAGGCGATTGCCACGCTGATTCTGTCGGGGCGCTTTCTCGGTTTCTTGCCCGACCACTACGCGCAGGTGTTCGAGGAGCGTGGGCTGATGAAGGCGGTGTTGCCGGCGCGATTCAACTATGTGTGCCGGTTCGTGAGCTTGCTGCGGCGTTCGCCTAAGCCATCACGCGCGGTGCTGGCGTTTCAGGAGTGCCTGGAGAAAGCGCATGCCTGAATTTGGGGTGCGATCCCGCCGATGGGGTACCTTGCTCCGCGAATGTCCCCCGCCTTCGGCTCCTCCTTTAATTCGCTGCGCAAGGCACCTCATCAGCGTGCTCGTTGTTCGGGGCAGTCGTTGATCGCCGCAGACCGGCAGCGTGCCCTGGTGCGCAGGGCATCGGGTGCTCCGCGCAGCGAAATAAAGGAGGAGCCCGAAGGGCGGGGGACATTCGCGGAGGGGAGCACCCGATGTCCTGTGCACGCGCCCTGAATCAACGCTGCCCGCTAGGCAGCAACAGATGCTTGGCCCCGATGTGCGCCTCCATCTCATGCATGTGCGCCTCGGCATCGACCATGTGCTCGGCCATCAACCGACGGACTTCCTCCGCATCTTCCCTTCGGTAGGCCGACAGCAACTGCGTGTGATAGTCGACATTGGCCTCGCCAAAGTGGTGATGGTCCAGCGCCTTCTTGTAGACCACCAGGTCGCGCAGCAAGTCATTCAAGAAGCGGCACATGAAGGAGAGCACCGGATTGGGGCAGGCCTCCGCCAGCATCGTGTGAAACGCGAGCTCGGCCTCGCGCTGCGTGCGCAGCTCGTCCTCGTTGGTTGGCTCGAGAGTGCAAAGGCGCACGTTGGCTTCCAGGCGCTCGAAATGTTCGGGCGTCAACTTGCCGACCACGCTCACCGCCAGTTCGGGCTCCAGCACCTTGCGCAGCTGGTAGATGTGGTGCCCGTCCAGGTGATGAAAGTGCAGAAAGTTGCGCAGCGGCTCCGACGCATGGTCGACCGACACCTGCTGTAGATAGGCGCCGCCGCCGGGGCCGGTGCGGATGGAGATCAGTCCGCGCACCTCGAGCGCCTTCAGTGCCTCGCGCACCGTGCTCTTTGAATACCCGAACAGCTCGATCAATTCCTTCTCGTTCGGCAGCCGGTCGCCCGGCTGCTTGCGCTCGGCAACGATCCAGCGCTTGACGTCCTCGACGATGACATCGGAGAGCTTTTGCCGCCTGGGGCGGTTTTGCCCAAAGGTCATGGCGTCCTGCGGCGATTTCATGCGTGAACAGTCATTTCGAGAGTGATGGGGGCACTTGGAGCAGGTATCGGGCCCGGCCTTCCCGGATTTTGGCACGGCCATTGCTAGCGGGTTTTTACCAGCATATTAATCCTATTTATCCGCTTAAATTCGCTGCCGACCTCAGGCCGCACTTTCCCTTACCTCCCAACCACGTCCGGAGAATTTCATGCAACGCAGACACCTTCTTCAGCTTGCCGCCTTGTCGGCCGCTCCCGCTTCGCTCCTGGGTGGCCGCGCCTCCTTCGCCCAATCGGCCGACGCGATCCGCTTCGGCTGCCCGGTTCCGATGTCGGGTGCCTTCGCGGCGAACGGCAAGTTTGCCGACCTGGGCATGAAGCTGGCTATCGAGCAATACGGCAGCGTGCTCAAGCGCCCGCTGGCTTACACGGTGCTGGACACCGAAGGCAAGCCGGCCACCGCCGTGCGCAAGGTGCAGGAAGCCTCGCAGCAGCAGGGCGCCAAGTTCTTCGCGGGCGGCATCCTGTCGTCGGAAGCGCTGGCCATGGGCAAGGAGGCCGAGAAGGCCGGCGGCATCTTCATCACCACCGCGGGTGCGGACGAGATCACGGGCAAGGACTGCAACCCCGCCACCTTCCGCTGGTCGGTGCCCACCTTCGGCGCCGTCGAGCAGACGGTGCGTCCGCTGATCGCCTCGATGCCGAAGGCCAAGCGCTGGTACACGATCACGCCGCAGTACGTTTTCGGCGAAGGCCTGCTGGGCGCGGCCAAGAACATCTTCCAGGAGAAGGGCATCGAGCACGTGGGCAACAGCTACCACTCTCTCAACGAGAAAGAGTTCAGCGGCTACCTCACCAACGCCATGGCCGCCAAGCCCGACGTGCTGCTGCTGCTTAACTTCGGCGCGCAGTCGTCGGCCGCGCTGCGCCAGGCGGTGAGCTTCGGCATGCACAAGAACATGACGATCCTCATTGCGTGGGCCTCGGGGCTGGAGCAGTTCGACGAACTGGGCGCCGACCTGTGCGACGGCGTCTACTTCGGTGCGCAGTACTGGCACACGGCCGACACCACGCTCAACAAGGACCTGGTGAAGCTCACGGCCGACAAGCTGAAGATCGTGCCCAACTACAGCCTCGCAGGCTCGTATGTCTGCACCAAGATCCTCATCGACGGTATCGTGAAGGCGGGCACCGTCGACCAGAAGGCCGTGATCGCGGCGCTCGAAGGCATGAAGTACGACGGCCTCACGGGCACCGAGGAAATCCGCAAGGCAGACCACCAGGTCATCAAGGACTACTACCTGCTCAAGGGCAAGGCCAAGTCGAAGATGAAGAACCCGGCCGACTTCGTCGAGGTGGTGAGTTCGGGCAAGTCCTTCCTCCCCCTCGACAAGACCGGCTGCAAACTGGCCTGAGGCCGCCAAGGATACCGGCGCGCCCATGACCGTCTACCTGCTCCAGACCATCAACGGAATCGGCATCGGCATGCTGTATTTCCTGCTGGCCGTTGGCTTGTCCATCGTGTTCGGCCTGCTGCGCTTCGTGAATTTTGCGCACGGGGCTTTCTATCTGCTGGGTGCCTACCTGTGCTTTCAGGCCATGCAGTGGGGGCTCGACTTCTGGGCCGCACTGGTGCTGGTGCCGCTTCTCGTGGGCGGGCTTGGCTGGCTCGCGGAGAAGCTGCTGCTGCGCCGCGTGTATGCCAAGGCGCACGAGTTCCACATTCTCGTGACCGTGGGGCTCGCGCTGGCGGTGCAGGAGATCGTCATCGTGTTCTGGGGGCCTCTGGGCAACAGCGTGGCGACGCCCGACCTGCTGCAGGGCGTGGTGATGTGGGGCAGCTTCATCTATCCCAAGTACCGGTTGTTCGTGATCGGCTTCACCGCCGTGCTGGCGGTGCTGCTGTGGTGGGTGCTCGAAGGCACGCGCCTGGGCAGCGCGGTGCGCGCGGGCAGCGAATCGACCGAGATGGTCTCGCTGCTCGGCATCAACGTGTTCCGCGTGTTCAGCCTGGTGTTCGCACTGGGTGCGGCCACGGCGGCGCTGGCCGGTGTGCTGGCGGCGCCGATCCGCGGGGCCGAGCCTTTCATGGGCGTCGAGGCACTCGGCGTCGCCTTCGTGGTGGTGGTGATCGGCGGGCTCGGCAGCTTCGGCGGCGCGCTGGTCGGCGGCTTGCTGATCGGCATTGTGCAAAGCCTCATGAGCACCATCTGGCCGCCGGGGGCGAGCCTGATGATCTATATCGCGATGGCGGCCGTGCTGCTGCTGCGCCCGCATGGCCTGCTTGGCCGGAGCACATGAAACACCCCATGCCAAGAAAAATCACTTTCCTCCTGGCGCTGATCGTCGCGCTGGGCCTGCCGCTGGTGCTGCGCTCGGGTTCGCTCGCGAGCGAGGTGCTGATCTATGCACTTGCCGCGCTGGGCTGCAACCTGCTGCAGGGCTACACGGGGCTTCTGTCGTTCGGGCAGGGCATCTTCTTCGGGCTCGGCAGCTACACCATCGCGATCCTGCTCACGCGGTTGCAGCTGCCGATGCCGCTCGCGCTGCTTGCTGCCGTTGCCATGGGCGCACTGGGTGCAGCGGTGGTGGGGTGGGTCGCCATCCGTCAGCGCGGCACCTACTTCGTGATGCTCACGCTGGCCTTTGCGCAGATGTTCTATTTCGTGGCGTACACCGCTTCAGGGCTCACGGGTGGAGACAACGGGCTGCTCGACGTGCCGCGCCCCGCCTTCATGGACACGCCCTGGAAGTACTACGCCTTCGTGGCCGTGATGTTCCTCATCGCCTTCGGCCTGCTGCTGCGCGTGACCGATTCGGTGTTCGGCCGCACCCTGCTCGCCATTCGCGACAACGAGGACCGTGCCGCCGCGGTGGGCTACAACCTCAAGCGCTTCAAGCTGCTGGCCTTCGTGATCTCCGGCGCCGTGACCGGCCTTGCAGGCGGCCTCCACGCAATGATGACCGGCATCGCACCGCTATCGAACGCTGAGTACCACACGAGCGAGATGATCCTGGTCATTACCGTGATCGGCGGCACCGGCAATCTGTTCGCCTCGGTGCTGGGCTCGGCCTTCTACGTGTTGCTGGCCGACTGGCTGTCCACGTTGTGGCCGCGATGGCTGCTGCTGCTGGGGCTGCTGCTGATCGGCGTGAGCATCGGCATGCAGCGCGGCCTCTGGGGCCTGGGCGAAAGGGCATGGCGCCGCGTGTTCCGCAAGGCGCCGCCTTCGGCGCCGGCCGTGCCTCATGTGCAGGGAGAAAAGGCATGACGCAACCGGTACTCATCGAAGCCATTGGCGTCACCAAGCATTACGGCAAGTTCGCCGCGCTCGGCGGGGTCGACCTGAAGATCAAGCGCAACACCGTGCACTCCGTGATCGGGCCGAACGGCGCCGGCAAGACCACGCTGTTCCACATGCTCACGGGCACCGGCACCACGACGGGTGGCCGCATCTTGTTCGACGGCCACGACGTGACGCACGAGCCCGACCACAAGCGCGTTCAGCGCGGCATGGCGCGTTCGTTTCAGGTGACCAGCCTGTTCGCGAGCCTTTCGGTGCGCGAGAACCTGCGCGTGGCGGCGCAAGGCGTTGCGCCGCGCCAAGCCATGAACTGCTGGCGCGCGCCGGTCGGCGAACGTGCCTGCGCCGAAACGGTGGCCGAGGTGCTGGAGCGAGTGGGCCTCCAGCGGCTGGCCGACGTGCCCGCCAGCGAGCTCTCGCATGGCCAGCAACGCCGTCTCGAAGTGGGCATGGCGCTGGCCGCGAAGCCCAAGGCCATCTTCCTGGACGAGCCGACCTCGGGCATGGGCATCGACGACCTGGACGACATGAAGCGGCTGATTCGCGGCCTGCGCGATGCGCATACCGTGGTGCTGATCGAGCACAACATGAATATCGTGATGGACATTTCCGACACCGTGACAGTGATGCAGCTGGGGCGCGTGCTGGCCGAAGGGCTGCCGGGCGACATTCGCTCCGATGCGCGTGTGCGCACGGCTTACCTGGGCAACATGATCACCGGGGGCAAGGCATGAGCGGCAATATCCTCGAGGTCGAAGACCTGCACGCGCACTACGGCAAGAGCCATGTGCTGCAGAGCGTGTCGATGACCGTCGGCGAAGCCGAGCTCGTCACGCTGCTCGGCCGCAACGGTGCGGGCAAGTCGACCACGCTCAAGAGCATTGCCGGCGCGGTCACGCCCACCGGAGGCCGCGTGCGCTTTCAAGGTGCGGACATTGCGGGCATGCCGCCGCACCGCATTGCCACGCGCGGCGTGTGCCTGGTGCCCGAGCACCGCGGCGTCTTCAAGCTGCTGACGGTGGAAGAGAACCTGCTGCTCGGCCAGCGGCGCGACTCACCCTGGCAGCTCGACGACATCTACCGCATCTTTCCGCGCCTGAAGGAGCGGCGCCGCAATGGCGGTGGCCAGCTTTCGGGCGGCGAGCAGCAGATGCTGGCGATCGGCCGCGCGCTGATGAACCATCCGCGGCTCTTGATCCTCGATGAACCGGTAGAAGGCCTCGCGCCGGTCATCGTCGAAGAGATCGTCGCGCAACTCAAGCTCATCAAGGCGGCCAGCGTGGCCATTCTGCTGGTGGAGCAGAACCTGGAAGTCTGCGTGCAATTGGCCGACCGCCACTACATCCTGGAGCAGGGCGTGATCGTGCATGAGGCCCGCAACGCCGCCTTCATGGCCGACCATGAAGTGAAAGACCGCTATCTGGGCGTGGGCCTTGCTTAGTGCCTGCGCACCCCTTCTTCTTTTTGCAAAGCCATGAACTCATCCACCCAACTCCGCATCAACGGCGATCGCCTCTGGAACTCGCTGATGGAACTGGCGAAGCTCGGCGCGACCGAGAAGGGCGGCGTGTGCCGCATTGCGCTGACTGACCTCGACCGGCAGGGGCGCGACCTTTTCACCCGCTGGGCGCGCGAAGCCGGCTGCGAGGTGCGCGTCGACCAGATCGGCAACATCTTTGCGCGCCGCGCCGGCCGTGACAACGCGCTGCCCCCGGTTGTTACGGGCAGCCATATCGACACCCAACCCACGGGCGGCAAGTTCGACGGCAACTACGGCGTGCTGGCCGGGCTGGAGGTGATCCGCAGCCTGAACGACGCCGGCATCGTCACCGAGGCGCCGCTGGAGATCGCCGTGTGGACCAATGAAGAGGGCTCGCGCTTCGTGCCCGTGATGATGGGCTCGGGCGTTTTCGCCGATGCCTTCACGCTCGAGCATGCGTTGGCGCAGCGCGACAACGACGGCATCAGCGTGGCCGAGGCGCTCGCGTCGATCGGCTATGCGGGCGCCGCACCGGCCTCGGCCGCGGCATCGCCCGTGGGCGCGTACTTCGAGGCGCACATCGAACAGGGCCCGGTGCTCGAGGCCAACGAGCGCGTCATCGGCGTGGTCGAGGGCGCCCTCGGTCAGCGCTGGTACGACGTGGTGCTGCAGGGCATGGAAGCACATGCCGGCCCCACGCCGATGGAGCTGCGCAAGGACGCGCTGCTTGCGGCCTCCGAACTGGTGCTGGAGGTCAACCGCATCGCGCTGGCGCACGCGCCGCATGGCCGCGGCACGGTCGGCTGGATCGAAAACTATCCCAACTCGCGCAACGTGATTCCGGGCCGCGTGAAGCTCAGTGTCGACCTGCGCGCGGCGGACGACGTGGTGCTGTCGACCATGGACGCCGAGCTGAAAGAAGCGGTGCAGCGCATCGCCGCCAAGGGCAAGGTCGAGGCCACGGTGGAGCAGGTCGTCTACTTTCCGCCGCAGCCTTTCACGACCACGCTGGTGTCGGCCATTCGCGAGGCCGCTCAGGCGCAGGGCATGACTTGGATGAACGTGATCAGCGGCGCGGGGCACGACGCGGTGTACCTTGCGCGCGTGTGCCCCACGGCGATGATCTTCGTGCCTTGCCTCGATGGCATCAGCCACAACGAGATCGAGGACGCGCAGCCCGGCCATCTGGAGGCGGGATGCAATGTGCTGCTGCAGGCGATGCTGCAAAGCGCGGGAGTGGCGTCGTCATGAAGGTGCTGATCGCAAGGCTCAACCACGAGACGAACACCTTCTCGCCGGTGCCCACGCCGCTGGCGGCCTTCGGGCCCGACGGACCCACGTTCGGAGAGCAGGCCTACAAGGACAACAAGGGCATGCGCACCGCGATGTCGGCCTTCATCGACCTGGCCGAGCAGGCCGGTGCGACGCTGGTCACGCCGGTTTCGGCCTCGGCCAATCCGAGCGGGCCGGTCGACGCGGAGGCCTACGCCACGCTCACGCAATGCATCGTCGATGCGGCGCCTGGCTGCGATGCGATCCTGCTCGACCTGCACGGCGCCATGGTGGCGCAGAACAGCGCGGACGGCGAGGGCGACCTGCTGCTTCGGCTGCGCGCTGCGGCACCCGGCGTGCCCATTGGCGTGGCGCTCGACCTGCACGCCAACGTCACGCCCGCGATGGTCGGCAACGCGGACGTGATCGTCGGCTTCAAGACCTATCCGCACATCGACATGTACGTGACCGGCGAACACGCCGGGCGGCTGCTGTTCGATCTGCTCGCAGGACGAAGCAAGCCCACGATGCGCTGGCACCAGTTGCCGTTGATGGCGCACACGCTGCGCAGCGCGTCTTTCACCGGCGCGATGCAGCGGGCCATCGAGGCTGCACGCGAAGCCGAAACATCGGAGTCGCTCGCGGTGTCCATCTTTGCCGGCTTCTCGCTGTCCGACATCGAGGCGCCGTGCATGAGTGTGGTGGTTGTCGATGCGAAGTCGCACGAGCGCGCGCAGGCCACCGCCGATCGCATCGCGAAGCAGATGTGGGACGAGCGCGAGGCTTTCGTCTACCGCAGCGAGCCCCTGGCCGAATCGGTGGCGCGTGCCAAGGCCATCGCCCAGGGCGCAACGCGTCCGGTGCTGCTGCTCGACCATGGCGACAACTGCATGTCCGGCGGTAGCTGCGACACCATGGACGTGCTGCAGGAGGCCCTCGCGCAGGGGCTCGACGGCATCGGCGTGGGCCCGCTGTGCGACCCTGGGGCCGTGGGCGAACTCATCGCGGCGGGCGAGGGCGCCACGGTCACGGTGGCGCTGGGCAACAAGGTGTCGCTGGAAGGCATCGGCTTGTCGAAGAAGCCCGTCATGCTGACCGGCACGGTGCGCACCGTTGGCAACGGCGAGTACGTGATCACCGGCCCCACCTATACCGGGCAGCGCAGCAGCATGGGACGCACGGTGCTGTTCGATATCGGCGCGGCGCGCATCGTGGTGACCGAACGCACGCAGGAGCCTTGGGACATCGGCGTTTTCGAATGCGCGGGGCTCGACCCGCGCAAGGAGCGTTTCCTCCTGCTCAAGTCGCGCATGTACTGCCGGCCGGTGTTCGAGCCGATCTCGGCCGCGCTGGTCGAGTGCGACAGCCCGGGCGTGACCAGTTCCGACTACAGCCTGTTCCCGTTTTCCAAGGTGCGCCGACCCGTGTTTCCGCTCGACACAGTCTGATCTGCGCAAGGGTATGGCTACCTATGCAAAGAGTTGCATAGGTAATTGGAAGTACACCGCGATACTGCGGCGCTTCCACCCATGAAGTCCTCCGAGTGAACACCTTTGCACAGAGCGCCGTCGCGGCCTGGCAACTGCTCGTGTCTGGCGATCCGGTGTTGCTGGCCATCGTCGGGCGGTCGCTCGCGGTCAGCGCCAGCGCCTGCGTGCTGGCCTGCGGGCTGGGCCTGTTGCTGGGGGCGTGGCTGGGCGTGGCGCGCTTTCGCGGTCGCGCCGGCTTGCTCACGCTGCTGAACACCCTGTTGGCCCTGCCGTCGGTGGTGGTCGGACTGGTGGTTTACCTCCTGCTGTCGCGCTCTGGCCCGCTCGGCTTCCTGGGCTGGCTTTTTTCGTTCAAGGCCATGGTGCTGGCGCAGACGGTGCTGGTGCTGCCGGTGGTGACGGCGCTCACGCGCCAGTCCATCGAGGATGCCGAGCGTGCGCACGGCGAGCAACTGCGCTCGCTCGGCGCCGGGCCACTGGTGCGGGCGCTGCTCCTGGTGTGGGACGAGCGCTATGCGCTGCTCACGGTGCTCATCGCCGCCTTCGGCCGCGCGGTGTCGGAGGTGGGCGCGGTGATGGTGGTGGGCGGCAACATCGACGGCTTCACGCGCGTGATGACCACGGCCATCGCGCTCGAAACCAGCAAGGGCGACCTGCCGCTGGCGCTGGCCTTGGGCATCGTATTGCTGGGCGTGGTGCTGGTGCTCAACCTTGCCATTGCCGCGGTCCGCGGCTGGCGCGAGCGGGTCGATGGCGGGGGCGGCGAAGGCGGCGGCATGGCGGCCTGGTGGCGGCCCGAGGCGCGCCCATGAACGAACACGTGCAACTTGCGAGCGCCGACACCACCGTCTTTGCGCTGTACGGCGTCGACGTCCGGCTGGGGCGCGTGGCGGCCCTGCAAGGCGCGACCCTCACCATCGCGGCCGGCGAGCGCGTGGCGCTGATCGGCGCCAACGGCAGCGGCAAGACCACGCTGCTGCGGCTGCTGCACGGCCTGGTGCCGCATGCGGCGGGGAGTTTCACAAGCGCCGCGCCGGGCCGCCACCAGGCCATGCTGTTCCAGCGCCCGCACATGCTGCGCGCGTCGGTGGCGGTCAACGTGGCGATAGCGCTCTGGCTGCGCGGCATGCGCTGGCGCGATGCCCGCCGCGCCGCGATTCCGGCGCTGGCGCGCGTGGGGCTGGAAGACTTGGCAAACCGCAACGCTCGCGCCTTGTCGGGCGGCCAGCAGCAGCGGGTGGCGCTGGCGCGCGCGTGGGCGCTGCATCCGGCGGTGCTGCTGCTCGACGAGCCCACCGCCAGCCTTGACCCTACTGCCAAGCGCGAGGTCGAGTCGCTCATCGCCGAAGCCGCCGCGGGCCGCACGCTGGTGTTCGCGAGCCACAACCTCGGGCAGGTGAAGCGGCTGGCCAGCCGCGTGGTCTACCTCGAGCACGGCCGCGTGCTGGCCGACCTGCCCGTGCACGATTTCTTTCATGGGCCGCTGCCGGAAGAGGCCCGCCTGTTCGTCAAAGGAGAGTTGGCATGAGTCTGTCTTTCAAGCACAGCGGCAATGCGGGCGTCCGCGCCTCGCTGGCGGTGGCGGTTTTCTTACTGGCCGCGGGTGCCGCGTGTGCCGAGACCATCACCATGGCCTCGACCACGTCCACCGAGCAATCGGGCCTGTTCTCGCAGCTGCTGCCGGCCTTCAAGAAGGCCAGCGACATCGACGTCAAGGTGGTGGCGGTGGGCACCGGCCAGGCGATCGACATGGCCAAGCGCGGCGATGCCGACGTGCTGTTCGTGCACGACACCGCGGCCGAGGAGAAGTTCGTGGCAGAGGGCTTCAGCGCCAGGCGCTACCCCGTGATGTACAACGACTTCGTGCTGGTGGGCCCGAAGGCCGATCCGGTGGCTGCGAAGGGCGGCGATATCGTCGCCGCGCTGAAGAAAATCGCGGCCGCCAATGCGCCTTTCGTTTCGCGCGGCGACAAGAGCGGCACCGACGCGGCCGAGCGCCGACTCTGGACGCAGACCGGCCTGGCTGAAGCCGGGCAGCCGGTGCCCAACGAGCGCAAGGGCACGGGCTACAAGGAATGCGGCTGCGGCATGGGGCCGGCGCTGAACATCGCGGCCTCGTCGGGCGGCTATGTGCTGGCGGACCGCGGCACCTGGCTCAGCTTCAAGAACCGCGCCGACCTAGCGGTGCTGGTCGAGGGGGACAAGCGGCTCTTCAACCAGTACGGCGTGATGGTCGTGAGCCCCACCAAATTCCCCTCGCTCAACAGCAAGGGCGCGCAGAAGTTCGTCGATTGGGTGATCTCGCCCGCAGGTCAGCAAACCATCGCGGCCTACAAGATCGGCGGCGAGCAGCTGTTCTTTCCGAACGCGCTGGCGAACTAGTTCATTGGGTTCCGTCGAGCTCTGACGCTAGATTTCCATTGAGTACTCACCTTCCGCTGTGTGAGAGTCTCGGGTACTGTCTTGCAGTTCACCCCGCTATGGAGCAAACCCGTTGCTATGCCAGAAGAAAGCCAAGATGAGCGCTTGTACCAGCCACCATTGACCAACAAGAAGGCCGAAGCTGACACCAGCTAGTGGCCCACGCCTTACGCCCGTTTTTGCGAGGACGCGCGCCCCGAGAAGACAACACAGAACTCCGAGTGCCGCGAGATACCCTCGGTACCACTCTGTTGCCCACAGCGTGTGAGAAGCCACGATTGTGGTTATAGAGGCAGCGATGAAAGGCGCCCATATCACTAAAAAACGCCGTAAGTCCTTCATTGCCTGCCTTTGAAGTAGTCCATAGCTCACGCCTCCAAAGGTCAAGTCTCATCGAATCCGTGTAGCTCAACGGGTTCCGATAGCTGTACGCGCCATCCAATTCGTGGGTGATTCTCGGCCTCACGGCGACAGCCAGTGCGACGTGGCAAGCACATGCCCATCATCCGCAAGCTCGAATGACCAAGCTTCGAACCCCCTTGGCTGCAGGCGGTTGTAGTACCACGCCCTGCGCACGCACGGCGATTTGCACGGGCTGCTCGCATAAAGCGAGTTGACCTTTTGACCGTAATCAAACTCATGGGGTGTGCCCATCAGTACGACGAGTTCACGCTCAGTCATGCTTGGAGAGACTTTTGCGAAGGCAGCTTCTATGCGAGAGTGATTGAAGGCGCAACCACCGAGATACAGAACAGCGATCGCACAGCTCACCAAAGCCAGTCGCCCCAGCAGTCCACGGGCGGTCATGGCGAGCCTCCATTGAAGCTCGGCAAACAGAGTAAGCCTACAGGCCTCATCGCATCATTTCGTCGCATGAGCATTTAAATAGTCCTGAACCTCTTGGCTCAAGACGACCTGTTTGGCAACGTCGGCCACTTGACTTGGAGTGACAGTAAACAGTGCATCCTCGGGCAGCACCTTGACATCTGGCAGCGTGTCGCTGTTGGCAATGATCCACACGTAGCCGTGATCGCTCCCCTTCGAGGGCAGTCCAACCGCGTCGTATTCCGAGCCCAACGCATGTTTGCGAACCAAGGGCGCGCCGGCATGCACTCGGCTTCTTTCTTGCGATTCAACTCCTTCGAGCACGGAGTATTCGCGCTTGGTCGCCATCTCGCCCGACCGCTTGGGAGGCGGTTGATCGCCCTGACGATCCGAACACCCGACAACCATCGCCGCTACCGACAGCAGAACAAGCAGCAGTTTTTTCATTTGCGGTCAAACGCCTTCAGGGTGGCCGGAACAGGATTGCTTTTTTTAATAGACAGTTCGCTCTTGCCGTAGGGGCCGGCGATGACGCCAGTGCTGTACGGGAACGGATTGCCCGGCGGCTGGATGCTGCTGCGTATACCTCCAGCGTTCAGCGCTTGATTTGTCCGAGTGGCGCAGGTGTCATTGGCTGCTTGCCCGGGGGACCTGAGCGGATCAGGCAGCGGAACACCTTCCCATGATTTGAGCGATTCGATCATCTTGGCTTCCTGTTCAGGCGTCGTGGGAATGATGATCACAGTGGTATCGCGGTAGCCCGATTGCTTGCCGAGATAGTCGGTCAAACTGGACCCTCGCGATGTTCCCCTGCCATAGCTATAGACCCCTTGTCCCGTGAAGCCAATGGCGACGTGACCTGCCGGATTGCTCGATGTTGGGCCGCCGATCATGACGGCTGTGTCCAGTCCTTTGGGATCCGTGAAGTTGAGTGGATCGGCACGGACATAGATGCCATTGTTCCAGCCACCCGCGAGCCCAATGGGATCGGACTGCGTGTAGCGCCCGGTGGTCGGTGAGTAAGAGCGGAAGTAGTTGTAGAACAGCCCGCTCTCGGCATCGGCGTATTGCCCTGGATACCGCAGATTGAAGGTCACCGGGGTTGCGGTGGTTGCTCCGGTTGTCGGCACCGTCTCCGGCCCCGTGAACCTCTTTACGGAAGTTGTGGGTGCGCCATCTCCAAACGCCGAGTAAGCCGAGTGCCACATCACCTGCCCGGATGATCTCGTCAGTCTGCGCGGCGTTGCCAATTCGAGGGGCGCACAAAGTTACCCATTTGATAGCGTTAAGGCGGCACCTTCAAGCTGAATTTCCTTGCGGGGCAAGCATTTCTCGTGCCCTCAAACTGCCAAGAACTTCTGCAGCCCGCAACAGCGTCATTGAGCGCTCGCGATCATTTTTTTGCTCCACCATCGCGAGTTCCACCAGAGCTTGCGCACTCAGTCCTTGTGCGGCCGATTTGAGGACTTGCGACCGATCAAAGCCAAGTGGATTGTCATAACGGGTCTGTTCGTACATCTCCCAGAGTGCATCCGCATGCCCGGATTCGCCAGCGCGCTGAAGCAGATGCAAGGCATCTGCTTTGGTCACACCAAATCGCGCGTCCCAACAACAGCGCGCACCGGCGGCGTACAGATCGTCCGCGCTGGTCAGCGTTGGATGCATATCTTTCGCTCGCCGGATCCACTTGGCCACGATTTCAGCATCCGGCGAGACACCGCCATTTCCGAGGTCATAAACCGATAGGAAGTGAAGCATGGCGCCGTAGCAACCACGCTCGGCCAACGCTTCGAGCACGGTGCGACCAAGTGCGGCTACCTTGGCATCTTCATTACAGGCGAGCCAGTAAGCGTGTTCGACTGTCGAATTCGAGTTCATTCACGTCCCTTTGGCATGCCACTCATGATTCGAGGCAGCGTTAGTCGGAGTCTACGATTTTGCAAGCGATTACCGAGTTTCCCGTCATTGAAGACTTGGATCTGCGCACGCTTGATGTATTGCTTTTCGCCCTCAGTGAGCTTGTCCAATGCGTCTTTGAATGGGCCAGCACAGAGCTTCTCGTCACCCGGGTAAACAGCAAACGAGCCCGTCAAAAACCGCGGGCCTTCGTGCTTTCCGATGAACGTATGCACATGATGGCCCGCACCCGTTTTTGAGCCGTGCTCCGCGCGATAGTCAGTCGCTGGAGGGCCGGGATAGGCGACGACGGACACAGGGCCAACGTTGTAGATGGTTTCCAGTCCTTCGGGGTCCGTGAACAGCAACGGGTTGAGCTCAGCATAGGCGAACAGGTTCCAGCCAGCATCAAGACCGGTCGGATCGGGCTGTGTATAGCGTCCCGTCCTCGGGTCATAGGTGCGGTTGGCGTTGTAGAAGAGTCCCGTCTCGGAGTCCGCATACTGGCCCGGATACCGCAGGTTGAAGGTCACCGGGGTTGCGGTGGTTGCTCCGGTTGTCGGCACCGTCTCCGGCCCCGTGAACCGTTTTGCAGCGGTTGTGGGTGCGGTCTCCCCAAACGCCGAGTAAGCCCACTGCCACATCACTTGTCCGCTGCCGCTGGTGACGCGCCGCGGCGTATTCAGGTGGTCGCTGTGCACCGCATACACCACCCCGTTGATCACCGCCGCCACGGGCATCGGCCCGCTGGCCGTGGGCAGGTACACGTACTGCGTGTTGCCCCCACTGTTGGCCCCGCCCGTGCCCATCTCGGCCAGGAGCGTGCCGTCTTCGTCGTAGACGAAGGCATAGCCCAGCTTCTCCGCATCTACCATTGATGGCGTCCAGCCCTTCGCGAAGAACGCTGCCAGCGGGCTGCCCGTCGTGCCCTGCGCCGGATACACCGGCTCGGTCTTGAAGACCCGTTGACCCAGCGCGTTATGCGCATATCGCGTGGTCGGGCTGCTGTCGGTGCGGCCCACGGTGGCGCTGGAGAGGCGCCCTTCGGCGTCGTAGCTGAAGCCATTGAGTCCGTCGCTCGTCAGATCACGGTTCGCGTTGAAGGCATAGTTGACACTGGTGGTCGTGCTTCCTACCGTTTGACTGAAGCCAGTCGCTTGGTTGGTGTCGAACGAGGGCAGCGCGTAGGTTCTGCTCGTGCTTTGCGTTCCAATCCCTCTCGTGCTGGTCTTGCGGTTGCCATTGGCGTCGTAAGTGAAGCCGGCTGTGTTCGCTGGATTGGTCGCAGTGGCCGGGGTAATGACGTTGAAGCCAGTCATGCGTCCCGCGGGGTCATTGGTCACGCTCCAACTGGTGTTGGCATTGGTCACCGTGCTGTTGGTAATGACCGTGTCAGCGGGCCCGAAAAGGTTCTGAGTAAGACTCGTGATCCGCCCGGCGGCGTCGTAAGCGTAGCTGCTGAACTCGGTGGCGGTCATGCGCCCTGCCGTATCGTAGGTGCGCAGGGCGCCCAAGCTCGTAGCCGCATTGCTGTCGGCAAAGGCCCACTGCCACTTGAACGGCTGACCCAACGGGTTCCAGAAGATGTTGGTGACCAGGGGTTGGCCCGCCCAGTTCATCTGAATGAGGCGCCCGACCGCATCGTACGCATACGTGAGCACGCTGCCACCCGGATAAGTGACGCTGCCGGGCAGCCCGTTGGCCAGGTAGCTGTAGCTGACCTGCTGCACCGCGCCGCTGGCCAGGGTCTGCTTCTTGAGGGTGACGCGCCCGAAGGCGTCCCGGGTGTAGAGCGTGGTGGCGCTGCGGTCGGCGATGCTGGCGAGGTAGCCCTTGTTCACGCCAGCGGTGCCATAGGTGAGTGTGGTGGTCTTGCCGTCCGCGAAAGTGATCACGGTCGGGCGGCCCAGCAGGTCGCGCATCACGGCGGTGGACTGGCCGAGCGCATCGACGATGGTCTTGGGCAGGCCCAGGGTGTCGTAGGCGACTACGCGCTGGCCTGTGTCGGCGCTGTTCTCGATCGTGGCGTTGCCTTGGGCATCGCGGCCGTAGTTGGTGGTGACGCCCTTGAAATCCCTTGCTGCGGTGACGTCGTCCAGCGCGTTGTAGGCCAGGGTGGCCCTGGCATTGGCCGGGTCGGTGATGGTGGTGACGCGGCGCAAGCCATCCAGGCCGAGCTGGGTGGCCTGGTTCAGGCCATTGGCGGTCGTGATGCGTTCGCCATTGGCGTCATAAGCGAAGCTCACGCTCTGATTCACGCCATCGGTGGCGGTGCTGACGCGGTTGATGGCGTTGACGCTTCTCACCGTGGTCCAGGCGATGTTGCCGCCGCTGGTTTTAATCTGTTCGACCGTCCGGTTGCCCATGGCATCCAGGGTGAAGGTACCGGATTCGCCTTGCTTGTTGCGCCAACCCGTCAGGCGATGGGCGGCGTCGTAGGTGTAGCTGAACGCCTGGCCGGTGGGCAGCGCCAATGTGGCGAGGGTGCCGGTGGGGTTGTAGGTAAGCTGGGTGGTCTGCTGGCCGCCGACGGTCTGGCTCAACAGGCGGTCGCGGGCGTCCCATGAGTAGGTGGTGACCAAGCCATTGGGCGCGGTCTGGCTGAGCACGCGGTTGGCGCTGTCGTAGGTGTATGAGGTCACGTGGCTCAGCGGGCGCACAACGGTGAGCACGTTGCCTGACGTGTCATAGGTGAAGCTGGTGACCCCGCCGTTGGGGGCTGTCTCGGTCGCCACGAGGCCTTGCGGGTTGTAGGTCCAGCTTCGGGTCTTGGTGGTGCTGGGACTGACCAGGGTGTCGGTGACGGTTTCGCTGAGCTTGTTGCCCTGGGCGTCGTAGGTGAAGGCGGTCTTGCGGCCGGCTTCGGTAATGACGATCGGAAGACTGAAGGTAGCGTGCCATTGGGTGGTCGTCGTGCGTACCCCCGGCTCGTACAGCGCCTCGGTCACGCTTATTGGCAGGCGGCGGGACACGTCCCAGTCGGTGGTGGTCGTGATGCCCTTGAAATCGCGCTCTCTGGTAACAAGACCATTGGCATCCTGTACTCGGCTGGCGGCATCGGCTTCGCCAGTGCCCGAAGGAAGATAAGAGCCGTCCGTCACAAAGCTTGCCGAGGGTGATGCCGTAGCGGTAGGTGCGGCTGGTGCCTAAGGGGTCGACGATAACGGCCGAGCCCAAGTACGGATAGCTTGATCTTGCCCCCGTATTTCAGGACACGGGCTATTCGCAATGTAGCGTCTGCTCGATCTGAGCAAGGCGCTGGTGGGCAGCGCGATGCTGCCTGAACTCCCTGGGTGATTTCATCTTTAATGCCGAGTGCGGATGCACCTCATTGAAGTGCTCGAAGGCTGCGGCCATCTGCGCCATCACCGTTCTCGCATCGGCAAGGTCCATGCGGCTGACGTAGTCGCGCTTGAACGTGTTCACGAAGCTCTCGGCCATGCCGTTGCTCTGGGGGCTGCACACGGGCGTGTTGACTGGGCTCAGGCCCAGTTGTCGAGCGATCTGCCGGGTCTCGGCCGCGATGTAGGCGCCCCCGTTGTCCGAGAGGAACTCCAAGGCGTGGGTACTGGGAACACCCTCGACGCCGCCGAAGCGCTTCTCCACGGCCTCGATGAGCATTTCGCGCACCGGCTCGCCCGGCAGCCCTTTGCCCTCCCATGCCCGATAGGCCAGGATCTCACGGTCGCAGCAGTCCTTGGTGAAGGTCGCGGTCACGGTCTGCCCCGAATCACACTTGATCTCGAAGCCGTCCGAGCACCAGCGCATGTCGCTGTGCGCGACGGCCACCTTGCCCTCGTGGGGCCGGCTGGACTGGCGCCGTCTCGGCGCCTTCGGTAGCAGCAATGCATGAGCCGCCATCACGCGGTAGATGCGCTTGGCGTTCACTCGCGGCGCACCGATGGTGGCTCGATGCCGGTTCACCAACGCGCAGGCACGCCGGTAGCCATAGGTCGGCAACTCGGTGATCTGGGCTTTGATCTCGTCGAGCAAGGCCACGTCGCTTGCAGGCGCCGTGCGTCGTGTCCGGGCGTCGATCCAGGACTCGGGGCGAGCTTGCAAGCGATGAATGTTCGAGCGCGCCAACCCAAGGGCCTGGCAGACGGCCTTCACTGGCCGTCCCCGTCCAGCAAGGGCGAGCGCGCAATCCACTTTTTTTCTGCGGCGTACTCCACAGCTTCCTTGAGGATCTCGTTCTCCAGTGTCTTCTTGCCAAGCACGCGCTGTAGCTTGGCGATCTCGGCACGAGCGGCTGCCAGTTCCGAAGCCGGCACCACAGCCTCGCCCGCCGATACAGCCGTCAGCGCCCCTTGCCGCTCCAGCTTGCGCCACTGGAACAGCAGGCTGGCGGCAACGCCTTCCTGACGTGCGACGAGCGACACGCTCATGCCAGGTTCGTAGCTTCGACGAACCAGTGCGGCCTTCTCTGCAAGAGACCAGCGCCTGCGGCGCTGGTCTCTCATGATCACTTCGACGGTATCCGTATTCCTAGTCGTACTCACAGTCCTACTCCTATCTTTAAAGATAAGCGATAGACCGTGTCCTGTCATTCAAGGGGCCAGCTCAAGCTGACCTGATAGGTTTCGACGTTGCCGGCAAGCTGGGTGCTTATCGCCTTGCCTTGAGCGTCATAGGCGAAGGTGGCCCACCGTGCGTTTGTTTCGTCGAAGATGCCGGTGAGGGCTTGCGGAAATGAGGTGTTCTCGTAGACGAAGCTGCGGGTCTTGGCGTCGGGGTAAGTGACGACCGACAAGCGGCCCGCTGCGTCGTAGCTGTAGCCGAGGGTCTTGCCTCCCGGGGCGGTGACGTTGGCGAGTTTCCCCATACTGTTGTAGCTCAGAGTCAGGGTGCGGCCAAACGTGTTGCTGACCGTGCTCAGGCGGCCCGAACCATCGTAGGTATACGAAGTCGTCCAGCCGTTGCGAGCGACCTGGGTCTGGAGTTTGCCGGCCGCGTTGAAATTGAAAACAGTGTCATCGTCAGCACGTTTCCAGCTCCAGGCACCGGAACTGAGTTGCGTCAGCGTGTCTATGCTGTTGCTAGCGGTCCAGATGGAAGCGCCGGCAGCCTTGCTGAAGAGGCGAACGTAGCCTTCTGGCAGGGTCAGGGTGATGTCTCGCGGAGCGCCGAGCGGAGTGGCAGACAAGGTGTAGTTGTGGTTGTGAGTCCAGACTTGCCCCATAACCGCGGCGGAGCGGGAAGCATCGCTGGACCAGTTGCTGCGATATGTGCGAACGAACGAGAGAGGCGCGGGTCCTGAATCCACGATGTCGGATTCGGAGCGGTATTTCTCGCCCGTGGCAGGAAATATCGGGTAAGGCGTCGAAGCGCCAGCAATGGGCCGTTGGCATTGACCGCCAGATCGGCCTCGACTCAATGGATCGGCAACACTCGGCTCAGGAACACTGGCTACGCATGAGGAACTGTTTTCCTGATAACCCTCGTTCGTATTGCATGAGCACTGCGGAGGATTGCCCAAATTGGAAATCGTGCTGCCGACAGGGCAAACATATCTGTGCGCTGGGCCTATCGATTCCGCAATACGCTTTACGCCGGTAGCGCTATCTACGCTGTAGAAGTCGCAGAAGCCACTAGCTTCAACATACTGGGTGTAGCCCGTCTTCCCCGAGCCCACTTTTGCATTCCATGCTGAACTCATGCCTGCACACAACGCCGCTCTGTCGGTGCTCCATGAGGTTGGAGGTATTCCCCACAACACTTCCGTGTACATGTACTCTGTGGCGGCGGTTATGGACGCTAATGCATTGAGGCTCAGGCAGCACAGCAAACCAGCAATGACAAGTCCGGAAATCCGGCCCACCACTTGCGCACGCGCGCGCAGCAACACAGTCAATTTTTTCATGACTTACTCCCTTGCCTGTTTCGGCTGTTTTGATTGGGGCTGAATGTAGCAGCAGCTGAAGCTGAAACCGCTTTTGCGAAGTTGTGACGCGGGAGCAATCAATCGAATTGAACTGCCGCTCCTAACTGAATGGCGCAGCGGCCGCCGCGCTCCATGACCTGCGAGGTCATCGACGCCGCGCGCACGCGGCGCGACCATTCCTGCACCCCGCGATGTTGCGGGTATCGCTCTCGAAAGGAATCGTCATCATGAACATCGCCGCACACGACGCCGCCGCCATTGCCCAACGCTACATCGCCGTCTGGAACGAAACCGATGCCGCGCGTCGCGCCGCGCTGATCGAGGCCCACTGGACGGCCGACGCGCACTACGCCGATCCCATGGCACAGGCCAGCGGCCCCGAGCAGATCAGCGCGTTGGTCGGTGCCGTGCACCAGCGCTACCCGGGTTTTCGCTTCAACCTGTTCGGCAAGGCCGAGGCGCATGGCGACAACCTGCGGTTCTCGTGGACCCTGGGCCCGAGCGGCGCCGAAGACCTGATCCAGGGCACCGACTTCGCCCGGCTCGATGCGGGCAAGCTGCGCTCGGTGACCGGCTTCCTCGACAAGGTGCCAGTGGGCGCCTGAAGTTTCAGTCCGCCGACCCGGCGGCGCGGCCGCGCCAGAGCTTGCGGTAGACGGTAGCGCGGCTGATGCCGAGGGTGCGCGCGGCTTCGGCCACGTTGCCGCGGGCGTCGGTCACGGCCTTGCGAATGAGCGCGGTTTCGACGTCTCGCAGCAGGGGCCGGGCCTCGGGCGCCGCACTCGCCGGTCTCTTGCCGCCGCGCCGCGGCCGCACCTCGATGCGCAACCCGGACCAGAGCGGCACCTCGAGCACGGCCTCGCCACGCCGGGCCGCATCGAACAGCATCTCCAGCGGCAGCGCGAACAGGTCGTTGCAATGCAGGGTATTCGGGCCGCGCGTTGCGAGCGGCTGGTGCAGCATTTGCCGCGCTGCGGCATTGGCGCCTGTGACCTTGCCCTCAGCGTCGATGCATACCAGGCCCTCGGTGGCATCGTTGCCTACAGGACAGCCGGGCCACGAGAGATGCAGCCGCAACTCGCACGGTTCGTTCAGCACCAGCATGTTCTCGATGCTGCGCGCCGAGAGCGTGGCCAAGTGCCGCAGCTCCGGCCGCTCGACCACGTGCACGCCGGTCAGGTCGAGCATCCCGATGCAGTCGCCCCGCGGGCCGAAAAGCGGCGCCCCGGCGCAGCTGTAGACGCTGGTGTCTTCGAAGAAATGCTCGCCGCGGTGCAGCCACACCGATTCCTGCTCGGTCAGCGCGGTGCTGATGGCGCTGGTGCCGATCGCGCGCTCCGACAGGTCGACGCCGACGCGCGCGATGTTGCGGGCATGGCGGCTGGCGGCATCGGTGCCGTTGGGCAGTGGGCCCACGTCGACCACGATGCCGGCGGCGTCGGTCAGTACGGCGAAATACTGCGTGTCGGCAATCGCTCGGGAGAGCCGCTCGATGACCGGCCGGGCCGCCGCCACCAGCTTCCGGTTGTGCTCGGCGACGTGGCGAACCGCCGACCGGCCCACCGGTTCGAACTCCACGCGCTGCTGCGGCTGCCGCCCGGCTTCGATGCAGCGCTCCCAGGATCGGACGATCCATGGCTCGATGCGCACGCTGCCGCGGGAATGCGAACCTTCGCCGTGGATCAGCTCCCGGCGGGCCTCTGCAATGGCGAGCGAGCGCTCGGGCGGGGGCAGGACGAGGGGAGCGGGCATCGGGTCGGGTGTCTCGGACGAGGTCTTTTTCTTGATTCTTGCCGTTTGGCAAGTTGTTTCATTTTGAGAATTTCGCGCAAGCTGCGCAAGCGGCGAGGGTTTTGCCTAGGATAGTGCACGGGGCAGGCATCCAAGATGCCACTCGCTGAGCCAGCCATCACCTTCAACGGAGACAGCCAAAATGCAGGTAGCTTTCACGGTCAACGGCCGACCGGCCACGGTCGACGCACCCCCCAACACATTCCTGGTGCACGCCATCCGCGAGCATCTTCATCTCACCGGCACCCATGTCGGCTGCGACACCGCCCAGTGCGGCGCCTGCACCGTTCACGTGAACGGGCGCGCCGTCAAGTCCTGCAACGTACTGGTAGGGCAGGTGGCCGGTGCGGAAATCACCACCATCGAGGGCGTCGCCCAGCCGGACGGGACCATGCACCCCATGCAGGCGGCCTTCAAGGAGTGCCACGGCCTGCAGTGCGGGTTCTGCACCCCCGGGATGGTCATGAGCGCCATCGACCTGTGCACCCACCATCCAAAGTCGAGCGAAGCCGAGATCCGCGAGCTGCTCGACGGCAACCTGTGCCGCTGCACGGGCTACCAGAACATCGTCAAGGCCGTGAAGATGGGCGGCGAGGCGATGGCCTCGGGCACCCCGGTCAAGACAACTGCCACCGCCTGAAGGGAGCCACATCATGGGTGCTTCCGACTTCTCGAACCTGCCCCACATCGGTGAGGCGCTGCGGCGCAAGGAAGACTATCGCTTCCTGACCGGCGCAGGCAACTACACCGACGACATCACGCTGGCCAACCAGAGCCATGCGGTCTTCGTGCGCTCGCCGCACGCCCACGCGGTCATCAAGTCTGTCGACATTGCCGAGGCGCTGAAGATGCCCGGCGTGGTCGGTATCTTCAGCGGCAAGGACATCGAGGGAAAGATGGGCGGGCTGCCTTGCGGCTGGCTCATCAACAACCCCGACGGCACCCCCATGAAGGAGCCGATGCACCCGATCCTCGCGATCAATAAAGTGCGCTACGTGGGCGACCACGTGGCCATGGTGGTGGCCGAAACGGTCGAGCAGGCCAAGAACGCGGCCGAGGCCGTGGTGGTCGACTATGACGTGCTGCCCGCGCTGGTGAGCGTGGCCGACGCGGCCAAAACGGCCAGCGGCGTCACGCTGCACGACGAGGCGCCTGACAACCGGTGCTACAAGTGGGCGCTGGGCGACAAGGCCGCGGTCGATGCGGTGTTTGCCAATGCCGCGCACGTGACCAAGCTCGACCTGGTCAACAACCGGCTGGTGCCCAACCCGATCGAGCCGCGCGTAGCCATCGGCAGCTACAGCCGCGGCACCGACGACTACACGTTGTACGTGTCCAACCAGAACCCGCACGTAGAGCGCTTGCTGATGACCGCTTTTGTGCTGGGCCTGCCCGAGCACAAGGTGCGCGTGATCGCACCCGACGTGGGCGGCGGCTTCGGCTCCAAGATCTTCTTGTATGCCGAAGACGTGTGCCTGACCTGGGCCGCCAAGCAGCTCAACCGCAACATCAAGTGGACGGCGGAACGCTCCGAGTGCTTCCTGTCCGATGCGCATGGCCGCGACCACGTGAGCCATGCCGAGATGGCGCTGGACAAGGATGGCAAGTTCCTCGCGATGCGGGTGCACACCGACGCCAACCTGGGCGCCTACCTGTCGACCTTTGCGACCGCGGTGCCCACCATCCTCTACGCCACGCTGCTTGCGGGCCAGTACACCACGCCGCAGATCTACGTCGAGGTCGATGCGTGGTTCACCAACACGGCGCCGGTCGATGCCTACCGCGGCGCGGGGCGGCCCGAGGCCACCTACCTGCTCGAACGCCTCGTTTCGCGCTGCGCCTGGGAAATGAACCTGGGCCAGGACGAGATCCGCAAGCGCAACTTCATCACCACCTTCCCCTACCAGACGCCGGTGGCACTGCAGTACGACACGGGCGACTTCCATGCCTGCATGGACAAGGCCCGGGTGCTGGCCGATGTCGAAGGCTATGCCCAGCGCAAGGCCGCCACCGAGGCCAAGGGCAATCTGCGGGGTATCGGCTACTCGAGCTACATCGAGGCCTGCGGCATCGCGCCGTCGAACATCGCGGGGGCGCTGGGCGCGCGCGCGGGCTTGTTCGAATGCGGCGAAATCCGCGTGCACCCGACCGGCAGCGTGACGGTGTTCACCGGCTCGCACAGCCACGGTCAGGGGCACGAGACCACCTTTGCGCAAGTGGTGGCGGCGCGGCTGGGCATTCCGGTCGACAACGTCGACGTGGTGCATGGCGACACGGGCCGCGTGCCCTTCGGCATGGGCACCTACGGCTCGCGATCGATCTCGGTCGGCGGCGCGGCCATCATGAAGGCGCTCGACAAGATCGAGACCAAGGCCAAGAAGATTGCCGCGCACCTGATGGAGGCGAGCGACGCCGACATCGAGTTTGCCAACGGCGAGTTCACGGTCAAGGGCACCGACAAGAAGATCCCGTTCGGCCAAGTGGCGCTCACCGCCTACGTGCCGCACAACTATCCGCTCGACAAGCTCGAGCCCGGCCTTAACGAAACCGCCTTCTACGACCCGACCAACTTCACGTTCCCGGGCGGCACCTACATCTGCGAGGTTGAGGTCGACAAGCAGACCGGCGAGGTCCGCGTCGACCGCTTCACCGCGGTGGACGACTTCGGCACCATCATCAATCCAATGATCGTCGAGGGCCAGGTGCACGGCGGTCTGGTGCAGGGCATCGGCCAGGCGCTGCTCGAAAACTGCGTGTACGACAACGAGACCGGCCAGCTGCTCACCGGCAGCTTCATGGACTACGCCATGCCCAGGGCGGCCGATTTTCCGCAGTTCAAACTCGACACCGTGTGCACGCCGTGCACGCACAACCCGCTCGGCACCAAGGGCTGCGGCGAGGCAGGGGCCATCGGTTCGCCGCCGGCCGTGATCAACGCCGTGCTCGACGCGCTGGCGCCGCTCGGCGTCAAGGACCTCGACATGCCCGCATCGGCCAACCGCGTCTGGGAAGCCATGCAGAAAGGCAGCGGCAGCGACGCGAAAACCGCGCCGCCGCAAGAGCCCACGCTGGCCGCCAGCACCCAAGGCCGTCCCGCCCCCTGAACACAGAAGGAACCACACACCATGTACCCCTTCACACTCGAACGGCCCTCCACCGTGGCCGATGCGGCCAAGCTGGTCACCGCCGGCGCCAAGCCGCTGGCCGGCGGCCAGACGCTGCTCGCCTCCATGAAGCTCAGGCTCTCCGCGCCCGAGCGGCTCGTGGACCTTGGCGGCATCAAGGAACTCACCGGCATCAAGAAAGACGCTGGCACCATCACCATCGGCGCCATGTCGCGCCACCTCGACGTCGCCAACAACCCCGACGTGAAAGCCGCCTTCCCCGCACTGGCCGACCTGGCTTCGCGCATCGGCGACCGGCAGGTGCGCGCCATGGGCACCATCGGCGGCTCCGTGGCCAATAACGATCCCGCCGCCTGCTATCCCAGCGCGGTGCTGGGTTCCGGCGCTACCGTGATCACGTCGAAGCGAGAGATCGCGGCCGACGATTTTTTCCTGGGCCTCTTCACCACGGCGCTGGAAGAAGACGAGCTGATCACCGCGATCCGCTTTCCGATTCCCAAGCGCGCCGTGTATGAAAAGCTGCGCCAGAAGGCATCGAACTTTCCGCTCGTCGGCGTATTCCTCGCGCAGTACGACAGCGGCGTGCGGGTGGCGATCACCGGCGCCGGCAACGGCGTATTCCGGCATGCCGGGCTCGAAGATGCGCTCAACAAAAGCTTCACGGCGGCAGCTGCCGCAGCGGTGAAGATCGATGCGAGCGACCTCAACAGCGACCTGCATGCATCGGCCGCTTACCGTGCCAACCTGATCAGCGTGCTGACGCAGCGCGCGGTGACCAAGGCACTGGGCTGAAACAGCCGGGCGCCGACCGGAAGGCGCGGCATCCTCGCGTCTTCCGCTACGCTTTGCCATGATCTTCCCGACCATCGATTCCCTCTCCGCCGGTTTGATGCAGGCCGGCTACTTTGCCGATCGCCGCCTGGCCACGGCCGTGTTCCTTGCGCTCAAGCTGCAGCGCCCGCTGCTGCTCGAGGGCGAACCCGGCGTGGGCAAGACCGAACTGGCCAAGGCGCTGTCGAAAGCGCTCAACCGTGAGCTGCTGCGCCTGCAGTGCTACGACGGACTGGAGCAACGCGAAGCGCTTTACGAATGGAACTACGCCGCGCAATTGCTGCACATGCGCGCGGCGGAAGCCACCGGCGCGGCGCGCGATGTCGAAGCCGAGGTCTACCAGCCGCACTACCTGATCCGTCGCCCGCTGCTGCAGGCGCTGCAGACCCCCGCGCCCGGCGCCGTGCTGCTGATCGACGAGGTCGATCGCGCCGACGAACCCTTCGAGGCCTTCCTGCTCGAATACCTCGGTGAATACCAGGTCAGCATTCCCGAGCTCGGCACCGTGCGCGCCGTGGTGCCGCCGGTCACCATCCTCACCAGCAACCGCACGCGCGAGCTCAACGATGCGGTCAAGCGGCGCTGCCTTTATCACTGGCTCGACTACCCGGAGCGCGAACGCGAGCTGGCGATCGTGCGCGCGCAGGTGCCAGAGGCGGGCGAAAAGCTTTCGGCCCAGGTGGCCGCTTTTGTCGCCCGGCTGCGCGATGCGCCTTTCGTCAACGCTTTTCAGCGCGCACCCGGCATCGCGGAGAGCGTCGAGTGGGCGAGGGCGCTGATTGCGCTCGATACCGTCGAGCTCGATCCCGAAGTGGTGGTCGACACGGCCGGCATCCTGTTCAAGCAGCGCGACGACGTGGCCGCGCTCACGCGTGAACTCGCATCCGACCTGCTGAAGCCCGAGGAGCCGGTTGCGCCCTGAGCGCGGCCGAAGGTAGCGGCCGCCCATGACCGGCATCCAGCAACTCGGCGACGTACGCAGCGGCAAGCTGGCTGGCAACATCACCGCTTTTGGCCGCGCGCTGCGCCGGGCCGGCGTGCGCACCGATGCCATGCGCATCTCACTCGCTGCTGAAGCGGCCACGCTCGTGGGCGTGGAAAGCAGGCTTGACTTGAGTGCCGCAATGGAAGCCGTGATGGTGAGCCGCGAGCAGGACCGCATGGTGTTTCGCGAACTCTTCGATGCGTGGTTTCGCGATCCCGAGCTGGCCAACAAGCTGCTCGCGCAGATGCTGCCGAGCGCCGAGGGCAAGGCCGAGCCTTCAAAGCGGCGCCCGCGTGTGCGGGATGCGCTCACTGCGCCGCGCGATCCGGCCAAGCCCGCCGCGCCGGCCAAGCCAGACAAGGAGGTCGAGTTTGATGCGGCCATGACGTCGAGCGAGCGCCATCGCCTGCAGCATGCAGACTTCAACGCGCTCGGGGCGGCCGAGTACCGGCTGGTCGAACGGCTGGCACGCGACGTGACCTTGCCCATTCCCTCGCTGCCGTCGCGCCGGCTGCGCGTGGCGAGCGATGCGGGGCAGCAGCATGCGCGGATGCACTGGCCCGGCGTGCTGCACGAGGCGGCGCGCACGGGCGGCGAGATCCTGCGCCTGCCCAAGCTGAGCCGCCGTGAGCAGCCGCTGCCGCTCCTGGTGCTGGTCGACGTGTCGGGCTCGATGGAGCGCTATGCGCGGCTGCTGCTCGCGTTTCTGCACGCATCGACCCGGCGGGCCGGGCGGCGCGACGTGTTCGCATTCGGCACCCGGCTCACCGACCTGACGCCCGCCTTCAAGCTGGCCGACACCGATGCCATGCTGGGCGCCGCCAGCCTCGCCATCGACGATTTCGCAGGGGGCACACGGCTTGGCAGTTCGCTGGCCGAACTGCGCCGTGCGCATGCCCGTCGCCTGACGGGCCGCCGTACGCTGGTGCTGGTGATCAGCGACGGGCTCGACACCGGTGAGCCGGCGCTGCTCGAGAACGAGTTGCTCTGGCTCAAGCGCCACTCGCGCCGGCTGCTGTGGCTCAACCCGCTGCTGCGCTTCGAGGGCTACGCCCCTTTGGCCCGTGGGGCCAGCGTGCTGCACCGCCATGCAGACGCGATGCTGGCGGTCCACAATCTCAGTGCCCTCGAACAGCTGGCCGCCAGCCTCGCCGCCCTGATGCGGTCCAGCCGCTAGCGGCTCACAGAAAAGACAAAAGGAAACTCCACCATGGAAATGCTCGGTAACCGCCGCCTCGGCATCACGCAACAACAGGCGTGGGAAGCGCTCAACGATCCCGAGACGCTCAAGAAGTGCATTCCCGGCTGCGACAAGTTCGAGCTCACGGGCGACAACCAGTACAGCGTGGCGCTGGCGGTCAAGATCGGCCCTGTGTCGGCCAAGTTCAACGGCAAGGTGGCGCTGTCGGACATCGTCGCGCCCGACGGCTACAAGCTCACTTTCGAGGGGCAGGGCGGCGTGGCGGGGTTTGCCAAGGGCTCGTCGAGCGTGACGCTCAGGCCGCTGGACGGCGCCGCCGCGGTGCCGCCAGTCATCGACGGCGTCGAAGCCGCTTCCACCGAAGCCACGCCTTCGCCCGTCGGCTGCGAACTCGACTACACCGTGCAGGCGCAGGTCGGCGGCAAGATCGCTCAGCTGGGCCAGCGTCTCATCGATGGCGCCGCCAAGTCGACCGCCGACGATTTCTTCAAGCGCTTCGAGGCCGAAATGCAGGGCCGCTACGGCCCGCCTCCTGCCGCCGCCGAAGAAACGGCGGAGGCCCCCGCGGAGAAGGCGGGCGTCATGTCCGGCTTCATGAAGAAGATCGGCCTCGGCAAGAAGGACGACAAGGACGCGTCCGCCGCATCGGACGACGCGAGCTGAGGGCACGGACAACGCCATGGAAAATCTCGACGTCATGGTGCTGCGCACGCTGCGAGACTGGCGGCAGGCCGGCAAGCGCGCGCTGCTGACGACGGTGGTGCGCACATGGGGCTCGTCTCCACGGCCGGTCGGCTCGATCATGGCGCTGGCGGACGACGGCGCGGTGGTGGGCTCGGTCTCCGGCGGCTGCATCGAGGACGACTTGATCGCCCGCTACAGCCACGCCCACGCCAATAACGGCCAGGGCGAAGTGGTGCCGCCGGGCACACCGCCCGCCCTCGTGAAGTACGGCATCACGGCCGACGAGGCGCATCGCTTCGGGCTGCCCTGCGGCGGCACGCTGGAGCTGCTGCTCGAATACGACCCCGACGCGGCCTCGCTCGACACGCTGGTTGCCAAACTCGAGCAAGGCAAGCTCATGCAGCGCACCGTTGCGCTCGCCACCGGCGCCGTGCGACTGGCCGAGGCGACCGCGCCCGACGAGCTCAAGGTGAATGACACCGAGCTCACCAACACCTTCGGCCCCGAATACCGCATGCTGCTGATCGGCGCTGGGCAATTGGCCGAATACCTCGCGACGATGGCCAAGTTCAGCGGCTTTGCCGTGACGCTGTGCGACCCGCGTGCCGAGTACCGCACTGCCTGGTCTCTGCCGGGCGTGGAGATCACCACGGAGATGCCCGATGACGCGGTGCTGGCCTTCAAGCCCGACCGGCGCAGCTGCGTGGTCGCGCTCACGCACGATCCGAAGCTCGACGACCTGGCGCTGCTCGAAGCCTTGCAGAGCGAGGCGTTCTACGTGGGCGCCATCGGCTCGCGTCGCAATGCCGAGGCGCGGCGCGACCGCATGATCGAGCACTTCGGGCAGACGGCCGAATCGCTCGCGCGCCTGCGCGGACCCATCGGCATCTACATCGGCAGCAAGACGCCGCCGGAAATCGCGGTGAGCGTGATGGCCGAGATTCTCGCGGTGAAGAACGCGGTGACGCTGCCGCGCGAAATGGAAGTGGCGCGCGCCAAAGGCATGCAGCAGCTTGCGATGAGCTGAATGAATCGCGGCCTGGCCGCGTCAGTCCGCCGACTTCGCCGCTGGCGGCACGTCGCCGCCCTTTTGCCGTTCGCGAAAGAGTGCGGCGCGCATCAGGAAAATGGTGGTGATGGGCGCCGTGAGCGCAATGAAGAGAACGATCAACACGGCGTGCAGGAACAGGCTGTAGCCCTGCACCGAGAAGTAGACGATGGTTGCGATCGTCATGCACCACACGCCCACCGTGGCGCCGAGCGTTGGTGCATGGATGCGGCGGAAGAAGGTGGGCAAGCGCACCAGGCCGAAGGAGCCGATGGCCGCAAAGGCCGCGCCCAGAACGGCGAACACCGCGGTGACGATTTCGGCCCACAGAGGCAGCGGTCCGACGATGAAGTCATTCATGGTTGTTGCCCCCACGCTCGGCACTTCGTGTCCGCGCTGTCCCCCGAGGGGGCGCTCGCTTGCTTGGGGCGGCCCGGCGCGGCGCTCATTCAATGACCTCCCCACGCAAGAGAAACTTGGCCATTGCGGTCGACCCCACGAAGCCGAACAGCGCCGTCAGCATGGCCGCCTCGAAGTACACGTTGCTTGCATAGACGATGCCGAGCACCAGCATCATCAGCATGCCGTTGATATAGAGGCAGTCCAGTGCCATCACGCGGTCTTGCGCGGTCGGCCCGATCAAAAGGCGGGTAAGTGCGCAGAGCATGGCCACGGCGAGCAGCAGCAGCGCGAGTCTCAAGGCCCAGAAAAGAACAGGCGTCATTCGAAGATCTCCATCAAGGGGTGCTCGTAGCGCTCTTTGATCATTGCGATGAAAGCGGCTTCGTCTTCGACGTCGAACACATGGATCAGCAGCACACTGCTGTCGAACGAAATCTCACCCCAGGCGGTGCCTGGCGTGAGGCACATGATCATCGCCAACACCGCGAGCCCGTTCGGGTCGCGCAATTCGAGCGGCACGTTCACGAACTTCGACGCAATGCGCGACGTGCGGCGTGTGAGCAGCCGCCGCGCCACGAAGAGCGCGGAATGCAGCATGTCGGCCGAGGCCCGGCCCGCGAGCCGCAGCGCGACCCAGGGCTTGCGCATGCGAACCCTGGCGGGCCGCAAGCCCTCCGTGAGCAGCGGAACGGCAAGGGCCAGCACCAGCGCGGAAGCCAGCGTGGCAGCCTCCAGCGACTGGTTGAGCAGGAGCCACACCACGAACAGCGCAATCGACAGCGGTAGCGAAGGAATCCAGCGCTTCATGGGGCAGGGCCTTTCGCTGGAGCCACCGGATTGGGCACCTGCCGCGCATTCATCACGGCGTTGCGGTATGCCGCGGGCGCGTGCAGCCCTTCGGCGGTGATGAGCGCGTGGCGCATGACGGGGCCGGCCCACACCGTCAGTGCCACGCAAGCCGCGAGCAGGCCGGCCACCGGCAGCACTTCGAGCAAAGGCAGTGCAGGCATGGTGGGATGCGGCTGAGTCCAGAAATGGCGCATGCCGGTGCGGCTCAGTGCAATCAGCGCCAGGAAGCCTGAGGCGATCAGCAGCGCCAGAAAGATCCATGCGGCCGTGGAGGTGCCGCTGGTGACGAAGGCGCCCGACAGCATCGCGAACTTGCCGACGAAGCCCGAGAGCGGCGGCAGGCCGGCGAGCAGCAAGGTGCAGCCGATGAAGCTCAGGCCCAGGAACGCGACGCCGGCCGGAATGGCGCGGCCATAGAGCGCCTGTGCTTCGTCGTCGAGGTTCACGTCGTGGACCACGCGCAGGTCTTCCGCCAGGAAAGGCGCGTTGCCTGCCTGCTCATGCGGGGCGACGCTCAGGCCGGCGTTGCGCCAGCGCTCGATCATGTCGATCAAAAGGAAGAAGGCGCTGACCGCAAGCGTGGAACTCAGCAGGTAGTAGAGCGCGCCGGCCCACACGGCCGGTTCGCCGAGGCCAATCGCCGCGATCAGCGTCCCGGCCGACACCAGCACGCTGAAGCCCGCAAGGTTCGAGAGCCGCTGCGTGCCCACGATGCCAAGGGCGCCCGCGAACAGGGTTGCCAGGCCGATTGCGATGAGCGCGGATTGCCCGAAGGCGGCGGAGCTGCCGGCATCGGGTGCGAAGAGCAGCGTCCACAGGCGCAGCAGGGTGTAGATGCCGAGCTTGGTCAAGAGCGCGAAGACGGCGCCCACCGGCGACACCGCCGCGCTGTACGCCGGCACCAGCCAGAAGTTGAGCGGCCAGGCGCCGGCCTTGGCGAAGAAGGCCGTCGCAAGGATGGCGGCGGCCGCATGCACGAGGCCGCGGTCGGCTGGCGTGAGCTCGGCGATGCGCATGCCGAGGTCGGCCATGTTGAGCGTGCCGGTTACGCCATAGAGCAGGGCCGCGCCAATCAGGAAGAGGGACGAAGCGGCCAGGTTGATCGCTATGTAGTGCAGCCCGGCCTGCACGCGCAGCCGTCCCGAACCGTGCAGCAGCAAGCCATAGGAGGCCGCGAGCATCACCTCGAAGAAGACGAACAGATTGAACAGGTCACCGGTCAGGAAGGCGCCGTTCAGGCCCATGAGCTGCAGCTGCAAGAGCGGATGGAAATGCACGCCTGCGCGGTCCCATCGCGAGGTGGAATAGATCGAGGCCGCGAAGGCGACCACGCCGGTGAGCGCCACCATCAGGGTCGACAACCGGTCGGCCACCAGCACGATGCCGAAGGGCGCGCGCCAGTTGCCGGGCAGATAGACGCCGATGGAGCCGGGCCCATCGCCGGTGTCGGGGGCGTTGACCCAGCGCAGCAGCGCCAGCGCCGCCAGCAGGCCCACCAGGCCCGAGACCACGCTCAGGGCCGACTTGGTGCGGCGGCGCCTTTCGCCGAGCAGCAGCATCAACGCAGCCGTGAGCAGCGGCACGAGGATCGGCACCGCCACAAGATGCGGCATGCTGAAGTCAAGCAGCCGGTCGAGCATTTGCATCACCGCCGTCACTCTGCTGCCTCCTGCCGCTCTTCACCGTCCACGTGGTCGGTTCCCGCGAGGCCGCGCGAAGCCAGCAGCACGACGAGGAACAAGGCCGTCATCGCAAACCCGATGACGATGGCCGTCAGCACCAAGGCCTGCGGCATCGGGTCGGCGGTGTTCGCCAGCGTGGCGGTGAAGCCCTTCACCAGCACGGGTTCGCTGTCGAGCTTGAGCCGGCCCATGCTGAAGATGAACAGGTTGACGCCGTATGAGATGAGCGTGAGCCCCATGATCACCTGGAAGGTGCGGGGGCGCAGCAGCAGGTACACACCCGAGCCGGTGAGCACGCCGATGGCGAGTGCGAGCACGGCTTCCATCAGTGCACGCCCTCCACAGCTTCGGCCTGCGCCATTGCCTCTTTCTCGCGCTGCTCGTCGGCCCAACGGTGGCTGCGAATCGATTGGTGGGCCAGCGCGGTGAGGATCAACATGGTGGCGCCGAGCACCAGTGCGAACACGCCAATGTCGAAGAAGAGCGCGCTCGGCACGTGCAGCTCGCCCAGCACCGGAAGGTGCAAGTGCGCGGTGTGCGTGGTCATGAACGGATAGCCGACCAGCACTGCGCCCCCGCCGGTGGCCAGCGAAAACAGCAGGCCCATGGCGATCCAGCGGCGCGGGTAGATGCGCAGATGCTCTTCTACCCACTCGGTGCCGGAGACGATGAACTGCAGCAGCAGCGCCACCGACATCACCAGCCCCGCGACGAAGCCGCCGCCGGGTGCGTTGTGCCCGCGCATGAAGAAGTACACCGACACCAGCACCGCAAGCGGCAGCAGTAGCCGCACCAGCACGGCCGGCACCATCAGGTAGCCCACGGCCGTATCCTTGGCGAGGCGCGGGTTCAAGAGGTCGCTGCTTCCATCGTCGGCCTGCGCGCGCTGCTGCACCGGCAGCGCCATCGATTCGCGCGCCGGCCGGAACCGGCGCAGCAGCGCATAGACCGTGAGCGCGACCACGCCGAGCACGGTGATTTCGCCAAAGGTGTCGAACGCGCGGAAGTCCACCAGCATCACGTTGACCACGTTGGTGCCGCCGCCTTCGGTGAGGGCGCGTTCGAGAAAGAAGGGTGAGATGCTCTGCGGAAACTCGCGCGTCATCATCAGCCACGCCAGCGCCGCCATGCCGCTGCCGGCGGCCGTCGCCACCAGCAGGTCGCGCCCGCGTCGCCCCCAGGGCCGCAGCCGGGTGCGCGCGGACTGAACGGCGTCCTTGCTGCGCATCGGCAGCCAGCGCAGTCCGAGCAGGATCAGCACCGTGGTCACGGCTTCGACCACGAGTTGCGTCAGCGCGAGGTCGGGCGCCGAGAACCAGATGTAGGTCACGCAGCAGACCAGCCCCGCGCCCGAAGCGAGCATCAGCGCGGCGAGCCGGTGGAACTTGGCCTGCCACGCCGAGGCCAGTGCGCAGACCCCGCCGATGAGCCAGGTCATGGCGAACATCGTGGAGAACGGCAACAGCTCGCGGGTGCCGCGCGCCACAGGTGCCGTATAGAGCGAAACCGCGGCGCCCGCGCCCGCCACCGCGATCAGCAGCAGCAACTGCACCTGCAGCCGCCGGGTGCCCAGCACGCGGCGGCTGCGCCGGCCGACTTCGCTGAGCTGCGCGAGCAGGTGCTCGAAGAAGGCCTGGCCGTCGAAGCGGTGCAGCAGCGGCGTGCGTTCGAGCTCGCCGCGTGCGCGGCGGCGGCGCTGCGACAGGTACAGCACCAAGCCGCCTGCCAGCGCCACGAAGCTCATCGCGAGCGGCAGGTTGAAGCCGTGCCATACGGCCAGGCTGTACTCGGGCAGCACACCGCCCACCACTGGCATGGCGGCGGCCGCGAGCAGCGCGCCGATGGACCAGGCCGGCGCCACGCCGACCACCAGGCAGACCAGCACCAGCAACTCGACCGGCACGCGCATCCAGTGCGGCGGCTCGTGCGGCTGCCTCGGCACGTCGGGCTCGCACGGCGGACCGAAGAACACGTCGAACACGAAACGCGCCGAGTACGCCACGCTGAAGATGCCCGCGACGGTGGCGATGATCGGCAGGCTCACGTTGACCCAGGGCGTCGCCTGGATGAACACCGTCTCGGCAAAGAACATTTCCTTAGAGAGAAAGCCGTTGAGCAGCGGCACGCCGGCCATCGAGGCGCTGGCGATGATGGCCAGCGAGCCCGTGATCGGCATCAGTCGCAGCAGCCCGCTGAGCTTGCGGATGTCGCGCGTGCCGCTCTCGTGGTCGATGATGCCGGCGGCCATGAAGAGCGATGCCTTGAAGGTCGCGTGGTTCATGACGTGGAACACGGCCGCCACCGCGGCCAGTGGGCTGTTGAGGCCGAGCAGCAGGGTGATGAGCCCGAGGTGGGAAATCGTCGAGTACGCGAGCAGCGCCTTCAGATCGCGCTGGAACATGGCCACGAAGCCGCCAAGCAGCAGCGTGATTGCGCCCGCGCCGCCAACCAGCCAGAACCATTGCTCGGTTCCCGAGAGTACCGGCCACAGCCGCGCCATCAGGAACACGCCGAGCTTCACCATGGTGGCCGAATGCAGGTAGGCCGAGACGGGGGTCGGTGCCGCCATGGCGCGCGGCAGCCAGAAGTGGAACGGGAACTGCGCGCTCTTGGTGAAGGCGCCCAGCAGTATCAGCACCAGTGCGGCGGGATACAGCGCATGTGCGCGAATGGCGTCGCCCGAGGCCAGCACCACGTCCAGGTCGTAGCTGCCGGCAATGCGGCCCAGCACCAGCGTGCCTGCCAGCAGGCAGAGTCCGCCGGCACCGGTGACGGTGAGCGCCATGCGCGCGCCGCGCCGCGCGTCGCGCCGGTGATGCCAGTAGCCGATCAAGAGAAACGAGAACAGGCTGGTGAGCTCCCAGAACAGCACCATCTGGATCAGGTTGCCCGAGAGCACCACGCCCACCATTGCGCCCATGAATGCGAGAAAGAAAGAGAAGAAGCGCGGCACCGGGTCGGAGGCCGACATGTAGTAGCGGGCGTAGAGCACCACCAGCGCGCCGATACCGAGCACGAGCATGCAGAACAGCCATGCAAAGCCGTCCATGCGGAACACGAGGTTGAGGCCGAGCTCCGGCAGCCACTCGATCTCCTGGCGCAGCACATTGCCGTGCGCGATCTGCGGAAAGAGCCATGCGGCCTGCAACGCGCAGCCCAGCGCAACGAGCCCCGCCAGCGTCGATTCCCGATTGCGCGCGTTCGACGGCATCAACGCGGCCAGCACGCTGGCAATGAATGGAAGAGCGACGAGGAAGACCAGGGGCATTGCGATCGATTCTATCGACCGGCCCTCTGGTGGACCTTGGTCATAACCGCAGGGTAGCGGGCGTTATCGGAGGCTTTTAGCCCGAGAAGGACTGCACGGTTCGCAGGCCGAGCCACGTCATGCACAGCGACCCGCCCAGGTGCAGGGCCACGGTGCCCAGCGCAAGGCCGAGCCTTCCGTTCATCAGCATTCCGACGACCTCGGCGGAGAAGCTGGAAAAGGTGGTGAGCGTGCCGAGGAACCCGGTAATGACCATGAGCCGCCAAGCGGGGTCGATGTCGGGAAGTCCGTTGAAGACGCCGATAGCCACGCCGATCAGGTAACCGCCGATGAGGTTGACTGCGAGCGTGCCCCAGGGGAGCGCGCTGCCTGGGTTGAGCCAGAGCGCGAAGCCCCAGCGCATGAGGGCGCCGACGCAGGCGGCGAGGCAGATGACGAAGGCGTTCAGCAGCATGGCGGCGATTATCCGCAGGCCGCTTACTTTTCTTTGCCCATCACGACATCGGGCAAGATCGTCACGATGCTCGGGAACAGAGTGATCAGCACGATGCACAGCACCAGGCAGAAGAAGAACGGAATGGCCGCCTTGGCGATCACGTTGCTGTCTTTGCCGGTCATGTTCTGCAGCACGAAAAGGTTGAAGCCCACCGGCGGTGTGACCTCGGCGATCTCGACCAGCAGCACGATGAAGATGCCGAACCAGATCAGGTCGAAACCGGCTTTCTGGATCATCGGCAGCACCACCGCGCTGGTCAGCACGATCATCGAGATGCCGTCGAGCGCCGTGCCCAGCACCAGGTACACCGCCACCAGCGCTCCGATGAGCGCATAGGGCGAGAGATGCATGCTGTCGACCCACTCGGCCAGCTCGCGTGGAATGCCCGTGAAGGCCATGGTCTTGGTGAGGAAGGCGGCGCCGGCCAGGATGAACATGATCATGCAACTGGTGCGCGTGGCACCCATGATTCCCTCCTTGAAATTCTTCCAGGTGAGGCTCTTGCCCCACGCCGCGATGCCCAGCGACCCCAGCACGCCGAAGGCGGCGCATTCGGTGGCCGTGGCCCAGCCTGCCACCAGCACCCAGACGATGAAGACGATCAGCAGCGCGCACGGAATGAGGTTGCCGGAGAGCCGGATCTTTTCCCTGAAGGTGGTCGGCGGATCGGCGGGCGGTACCTGGTCCGGGTTGCGCAGGCTCCACCAGCCGATGTAGCCCGAAAACAGCAGCATCAGCAGGAAACCCGGCAGGAAGCCGGCCAGGAAGATGCGGATGATCGAGGCATCGGCCGCCACGGCGTAAACCACCATCGTGATCGACGGCGGAATCAGGATGCCCAGCGTGCCGGCGGTGGCAAGCGAGCCGATGGCCAGCTTCTCGTTGTAGCCACGGCGCTTGAGTTCGGGCAGCGCCACCTTCGCGATGGTCGCGCAGGTGGCGGCTGACGAGCCCGAGACCGAGCCGAACACGCCGCAGCCGAGAATGGTGGTGTGCATCAGCCGGCCGGGCACACGGTTGAGCCAGGGGCGCAGGCCCTCGAACATCTCTTCGCTGAGCTTGGTGCGAAAGAGAATTTCGCCCATCCAGATGAAGAGAGGCAGCGCCGCCAGCTCCCAGCTCGCATTACTTTCCCAGAAGGCCGAAAACAGGTTCTTTCCCGGCAGCGTGTTGGTGAAGAAGGCTTGGCCGACCCAGCCCACAATGGCCAGCGTCATTGCGATCCACACGCCCCCCGCTAGCAACAACAGCATGATGGCGAGCAGCAACGCGCCCATCCAGAGGTTTTCGAACATCGGTGTCTTTGTTGTTGTGGTTCAGACGTCGGAAGAGAAGTCGCCCGCGGCGTGGCGTTCTTCGATGGCGCGCTGGTAGCTCGGCTTCTCGCCGCGTACCACGCCCACCAGTTCATCGACCATGGCAATCAGCAGCAACCAGCAGCCAATCACGAAGGTCGATTGCGGAATCCAGATCGGGATGACGACGAGGCCCGTTGCCATTTCGGCGAACTCGTAGCTCTCGTAGGTGAAGCTGGTGGCCCAGTAGGTGAGGTAGGCCACCGACACCGACGCAATCAACAGGCACACCACGTCGAGCACGCGCCGCACCTTGGCGGGCACGGCATCGAGCAGCAGCGTCACACGCACGAAGTCGCCGTGCCGGAAGGCATGTGCCATTGCAAAGAACGCGGCGGCGGCGCACAGCCACGCCACCACGTCGTTGAGCCCGCTCACGTGCCAGTTCATCTGGCGGCCCACGCCGGCCAGGATCATCAGCACGAAGATCAGGAACACGCAAAAGGCGCCGAGCGCGCCTGCGCCGTCGTACAGGCGGTCGAGAAAGCGGCGCACGGCTCAGGGCTCCCGCGTGGCGCGTGAGGGTCGAAGCAGCTTCGTCATTTCTTCTTGTAGGCTTCGATGATGGCCGCACCTTCGGGGCCGGCGGCCTTGAGCCAGTCGGCCTGCATGATGCCGCCGACCTGGCGCATATCGGCGTCGAGCTTGGCCGAGGGCTTGTGAACCTTCATGCCGCGCTCGACCAGCAGGCGCTTGTATTCGTCGTTCTTCTCCTGTGCGATTTTCCAGCCGCGGGCTTCGGCATCAGCCGCGGCCTTGGTGACGGCGGCCTTGGTAGTGGCGTCGAGCGCATCGAAGGCCTTGGCATTGACGAGGATCGCGTTCTTCGGAATCCAGGCCTGGGTGTCGTAGAAGTTCTTGATGTGCTCGTAGGTCTTGGTGTCGTAGCCGGTGGAGCCGGAGCTCATGTAGCTTTCGATCACACCAGTGGCCATGGCGGCGCTGAGTTCGGCCTGCTGAATTTGCACCGGCTGCGCGCCGATCAGTTCGGCGATCTTTGCGGTGGCGGGGCTGTACGCGCGCCACTTGATGCCGCGCAGGTCGGCCACCGAGCTGATCTCCTTCTTGGAATAGATGCCCTGCGGCGCCCATGGCACCATGAACAGCACCTTGATGCCTTGCGCGGCAAGCAGCTTTTCCATGGCGGGCTTGGAGGCCTCGTAGAGCTTCTTTGCTTCGGGGTAGGTGGTCGCGAGGAAAGGAACGCCGTCGAGCGCGTAGATCGGGTTCTCGTTCGCGTAGTTGGCCAGCAGGATCTCGCCGGCCTGTGCCTGGCCGCTTTGCACTGCGCGCTTGATTTCGGGCGCCTTGAACAGGGACGCGTTGGCATGCACCGTGATCTTGACCTTGCCGCCGGTGGCGGCGTCCACGTCTTTTGCAAACTGCGTGATGTTTTCGGTGTGATAGTTGGTCGCTGGGTAGGCGGTGGGCAGATCCCACTTGGTTTGCGCGAAGGCTGCAGCACCGAGGGTGAGGCCGGCCAGGGCAATGCCGAACTTGTGATTCATGAGCGCTCCGGGACGATGAGAGTGAAAACGGAAACGAGCATACGTGCAAATTCCGGGCCACTCCTGAGGCATTTCCCTGCCACGGGGCGCCGCGTGGCAACACTGTCCGGTGCTTCGGCCCACGTAAAAAAACCGCCTCGAGGGCGGTTTTGCTTTGAGCTGCCAACGGTCTGCGGATGCGGGACCGGGCAACTGGCTTGTGGCCGTTCGCTATCGCCTTTCGGTCAGGGCTTGGCTGGCTTCGCATCGGCAGCAACGGGGGCTGCCTTGACGGGCTTTGCGGCCTTGTCGGCCTTGACGGCTGCCGGTGCGCTGGCTTGGCCACCGAATGCCTGGCCATTGACCGTGAGTCCTTCGGCCGACAGCTTCTCGGCCTTCTTTTCCTTCACGCCCTTGATGCGCTGCATGAAGTCGGGCCAATCCTTGAACTCGCCCGTCTTTCGCGCATCGAGAATGCGCTTGGACATGGCCGGGCCGATGCCCTTGATGCCATCGAGATCGGCGGCGGTGCCCTTGTTGACATCGACGGCAGCGAACGAAGCAGCCGCAAACAGCATGACCAGCGTGGCCAGAATTTTCTTCAGCATGATTTCAAACTCCCTAGTTGTTGATTTCGTTTGCCGACAACTCGCCGGCTCGCGTTCAACGAATACAGGGAAAAAGGCGTTGACGGCGCGGCATGCCGCAACGACGCTGGTCACCATTGTTCCGAAACATGTTCGGAACGTTGCTCAGAGTTCTTCGACGCGGCGCGGCGGATAGCTGTCCCAGGCCTGGCATCCGGGGCAGTGCCAGAAGTGTTGGTGCGCCTCGAAGCCGCAGGCCGCGCAGCGGTAGCGCATCAGCGGCCGCGTGGCCTGGTCGAGTGCGCGCTGCACTTGCGGATGGAACTGCTCATGCTCGAAGCGTTCGCCGGCCAGCCAGCGCGAGGCCGCCACCAACGAAGGCTGTTGGGCAAGATGCGCGATGTAGCCGTCGCGCGGGGCGAGCGACAAGCCCTCTGCCGCTGCAACCGCATGGGCGGGGGAACCGCCGAGGGCCATCAGCGCTTCGAGCACGTCGATCGACGGCGATTCGGCATAGCGGCGCTGCAGCAGTTGAAGCGCCTCAGCTTCGCGGTGCGCGGCCACTGCTGACTGCTGCAACGCGGCCGCATACAGCGGCAGCGCGAGCGGAGCGGTGTCGCTCAGTGCGACGAGCGTATTGAACGCCGTCGTGGCCTCACCATTGCGCAATTGCAGCGTGGCCGAGTCGATGGCCGGGCGCGGCGCCTGCGGGGCCAGTGCCACGGCCTCCGAGAGCAGCCGGTTGGCCCCGGCCAGGTCGCCAGCCGCGACCTGTTCGGCCGCCTGCTCGCACAGATGATGGGCCCGGCGCGTGCTGTAGCTCGCCTGATCGGACTCGTCGAGTTTTTGCGCCACGTCGGCGGCCTGGGTCCATTCGCGCGAACGCTCGTAGATGGCCAACAACGAAAGCCGCGCCTCGTTCTCGTAGCGCGTGCCCTCGAGCTTTTGCAGTGCCGCTTCAGCACGGTCGAGCAGGCCGGCGCGCAGGAAGTCTTGCGCCAGCGCATGCTGGGCGCGCTCCCGGTCGCCGCGGCTCAAATCGCCTCGGCCCAGCAGATGCTCGTGCACGCGCACTGCACGCTGGTATTCGCCGCGGCGGCGGAACAGGTTGCCGAGGGCGAAGTGCAGCTCCTGCGTGTCGGGGTCGTTCTGCACGGCCTCGATGAACGCATCGATGGCCTGGTCTTGCTGCTCGTTGAGCAAGAAGTTAAGGCCGCGGAAATAGGCCTTGGGGGCTTGCCTGTTTTCGAGCTTGAGCTGGCGGATGTCGAAGCGCGAGGCGAGCCAGCCCAGAACGAAGGCGATGGGCAGGCTGATCAGCAGCCAGCTGGGATCAAAGTCCATGTTGGCGTACGGCAGGTAGGTCGGTGGCGGTGATGGACGGTGCCGGTGTGGGCGTGGGTGCGGCAGGCGATCCGGTCGTTGCCGGCGTTTGCTCGGGCATGGAGGGTTGCTGGGCCGCTGCTGCGGCGCGGTGCTTCCACCATCCGGGCAGCATGCCAAGCGCACCGACGACGAGGCCGCCTGCAAAAGCCGCAAGCACCACCAGCACCAGCGGCGCGCGCCAATTGGTGCCAAAGAAGAAGTAGACAGTCGCGTCGTGCTGGTTGTTCAGCGCGAAAGCAAAAAGCGTAAAAAAAATGGCTGCCTTGAGCAGCCACAGGAGGTATTTCATAGCCATTCCCGTTGCCGGGAGCATTCTACGTTTGCATCATCCACGCGGATCATCAGGCCTTGCGGCCCTTGGCTTCCTTGCCGGCATCCAGCTCGGCGGTCTTGGCGTCCACAGCTTCGCGCAGCGCCTTGCCGGGCTTGAAGTGCGGCACCCGCTTTTCGGGAATCTGGACGCTTTCGCCCGAACGCGGATTGCGGCCGATGCGTGGCGGACGCCGGTTGACCGAGAAGCTGCCGAAACCGCGGATCTCGATGCGGTGCCCGCGCACCAGCGCGTCGCTCATCGCGTCGAGGATGGTCTTGACGGCGTATTCGGCATCGCGGTGCGTCAACTGCGCAAAGCGCGCTGCAAGTTCTTCGACGAGGTCAGAGCGGGTCATAGGCCAAACAAAAACGTGGACGAAAAAAAAGACAGAGCGGCCCCAGGGCCTGCTCTGTCTTCGGATGCAGCTTACTTGCTGTCGTTGTTGTCCAGCTTGGCGCGCAGCAGGGCGCCCAGGCTGGTCGTGCCCGCGTTTTCGCGTGCCGACTGCTGGCTCAGGTTGGCCATGGCGCCTTGCTCGTCGACCATGTCCTTCTGCTTGATCGACAGCTGGATGTTGCGGGTCTTGCGATCCACATTCACGACGATGGCGGTGACTTCGTCGCCTTCCTTCAGCACGTTGCGTGCATCTTCCACGCGGTCGCGGGAGATTTCGCTGGCGCGGAGGTAGCCGATGATGTCTTCGCCGAGGTCGATTTCAGCGCCGCGGGCGTCCACGGTCTTGACCTTGCCGGTCACGATCTGGCCCTTGTCGTTCACCGTGGTGAACGTGGTGAACGGGTCGCTGTCGAGCTGCTTGATGCCGAGGCTGATGCGCTCGCGGTCGACGTCCACAGCCAGCACGATCGCTTCGACTTCCTGGCCCTTCTTGTAGTTGCGAACGGCGGTTTCGCCGGCTTCGTTCCACGAGAGGTCAGAGAGGTGCACCAGGCCGTCGATGCCGGCAGCCAGGCCCACGAACACGCCGAAGTCGGTGATCGACTTGATCGGGCCCTTGACGCGGTCGCCGCGCTTGGTGTTTTGCGCGAACTCTTGCCACGGGTTGGCCTTGCACTGCTTCATGCCCAGGCTGATGCGGCGCTTGTCTTCGTCGATTTCGAGGACCATGACTTCGACTTCGTCGCCCAGCGAGACGATCTTGTTCGGAGCGATGTTCTTGTTGGTCCAGTCCATTTCGGAGACGTGCACCAGGCCTTCGATGCCGGGTTCGAGTTCGACGAACGCGCCATAGTCGGCAATGTTCGTGACCTTGCCGAACAGGCGGGTCGATTGCGGGTAGCGGCGCGAAACGCCCATCCACGGGTCGTCGCCCATTTGCTTGAGACCCAGCGAGACACGGTTCTTTTCGGTGTCGAACTTGAGGATCTTAGCGGTGATTTCCTGGCCAGCCTGAACCACTTCGCTCGGATGGCGAACGCGGCGCCATGCCATGTCGGTGATGTGCAGCAGACCGTCGATGCCGCCGAGGTCGACGAACGCACCGTATTCGGTGATGTTCTTGACCACGCCGCGGACAACAGCGCCTTCCTTCAGGGTCTCCATCAGCTTGGCGCGCTCTTCGCCCATGCTGGCTTCGACCACGGCACGGCGCGACAACACGACGTTGTTGCGCTTGCGGTCGAGCTTGATGACCTTGAATTCCATGGTCTTGTTTTCGTACGGCGTCAGATCCTTGATCGGACGCGTATCGATCAGCGAACCCGGCAGGAACGCGCGGATGCCGTTGACGAGCACGGTAAGGCCGCCCTTGACCTTGCCGCTGGTGGTGCCGGTGACGAAGTCGCCGGATTCCAGTGCCTTCTCGAGCGCGAGCCACGAGGCCAGACGCTTGGCGGTGTCGCGCGAGAGGATGGTGTCGCCGTAGCCGTTTTCAACGCTGCCGATGGCAACGGAAACGAAGTCGCCGGCCTGGACTTCGAGTTCGCCCTTGTCGTTCTTGAACTCCTCGATCGGCACGTACGCTTCGGACTTGAGGCCGGCGTTCACGACGACGTGGTTGTGTTCGACACGCACGACTTCGGCCGTGATGACCTCGCCGGTGCGCATTTCGGAACGCTTCAGGGACTCTTCGAATAGGTCGGCAAAAGATTCAGACATTTATGGTTCCTTCCGTCAGGCAGGGTTGGCAGGCGCTCTTGCGAAATTGCGTGCGGCTGCTGTGAGTCTGGAGACGGCGGTTTTGTGGGCTGGTGCCCGGTTGGTTGAACAACCAGCAGGCCAGTGCGCTGTCGCGCGAGAGGAGCCTGCTGGAGCGGTATGCGCTACCCCGAATCCGGTTGGCGCGAGCCTTTCGGGCGGACCTGAAAGGCTGTAACTTCAAGCCGTTCAAGCGTGCTTGAACGGCTGAACTTCCTGCCACCAGTTCAACACCTGGTCGATCGATTGCTCGATGGACAGCTGGGAGTTGTCGAGATGGCGGGCATCCTGCGCCGGCTTGAGGGGAGCAACACTGCGGGATGAGTCCCTGGCGTCGCGCGCTTCCAAGTCGGAGCGAAGACTGTCAAGTGTAGTCGAAATACCCTTTGAAATCAACTGCTTATGCCGGCGTTCGGCCCTCTGCGCGGCACTGGCCGTCAAGAAGACCTTCAGCGCTGCGTCGGGGAAGATCACGGTGCCCATGTCACGGCCGTCGGCCACCAGGCCCGGAAGCTGCCGAAAGCGCTGCTGGAGGGCCAAAAGCGCTGCACGCACCGCGGGCAGGGTGGAGACGCGGGAGGCGTCCATGCCGGCGGCTTCTGTGCGGATGTCGTCGCTCACGTCCTCGCCGGCCAGCAGCACCTTGCCTTCGGTGAAGTGCAGCGGCAGGGCGCTCGCGAGCGCGGCGATCTGCGCCTCGTGCTGCGGGTCGGCGCTGAGCCCGGCGCGCCGCATGGCCAGGCCGGTCACGCGGTAGAGCGAGCCCGAATCGAGGTAGTGGTAGCCGAGCAGGCGGGCCACTTCGGCCGCCAGCGTGCCCTTGCCCGAGGCGGTGGGGCCGTCGATGCAGATCACCGGGATCTCGTGCGCCTCGGCCACCGAAAACAGGGTTTCGAAGTAGTCCGGAAAGGTCTTGGCAACGCAGTGGGGCTCGAGGATGCGCACCGGCACCTGGGCTGGATTGAACGCCGCGAGCGAAAAACACATGGCCACGCGGTGGTCGTCATACGTGCGAATGGTGGCCGGCCGCCAGTCGGCCTGCGCGAGTGGGTGCACCCGGATGAAATCGGGGCCGGATTCGACGGTGGCGCCGAGCTTTCGGAGCTCGTTGGCCATGGCATCGATGCGGTCGGTTTCCTTGACGCGCCAGCTGGCGATGTTGCGCAGGGTGCTCGGGCCGTCGGCATACAGCGCCATGACGGCGAGCGTCATGGCGGCATCGGGGATGTGGTTCGCGTCGAGGTCGATGGCCTTGAGCGGCCAGACCCCGAGGCGCACTTGGAGCCAATTGGGCCCGCTGTCGACCTCTGCGCCCATCTGCCGGGCCGCGTCGATGAAGCGGATGTCGCCCTGGATCGAATCGGCCCCCACGCCTTCGATGCGGATGCCCTTCTGGCCGCGGGCGCCCGTGGCAATGGCACCCAGCGCGATGAAATAGCTGGCAGAGGAGGCATCGGCCTCGACGTGGATGTCGCCCGGCGAGCTGTAGCTGCTGCCGGCGGGAATGGTGAAGCGCTCCCAGCCGTCGCGCCGCACGCTGATGCCGAAGCGTGCCAGCAGGTTCAGTGTGATCTCGATGTAGGGCTTGGAGATGAGCTCGCCGACGACCTCGATGACGATGTCTTTGCGAGCTGCCAGCGGCAAGGCCAGCAGCAGCGCGGTCAAGAACTGGCTCGACACGTCACCGCGTACGCGGATGGGTGCATCGAGCGCCAGCGCGCCATGATCGACCGGCCGGATGCGCAGCGGCGGATAGCCGGGATTGCCCAGATAGTCGATCTGGCAGCCGAGCTGGGTCAGCGCATCGACCAGATCGCCGATCGGCCGTTCGTGCATGCGCGGCACGCCGCTCAGTTCGAACTCGCCGCCGAGCAGCGACAGGGCAGCGGTCAGCGGCCGCATGGCGGTTCCCGCATTGCCGAGGAAGAGCGGCAGCAGCGGTCCGCCAGGCTTCAACTGGCCGCCCATTCCGGTGATGCGCAGCGTACTGCCTGCGGCGTCGATGCCGCAGCCGAGCGCGCGCAGCGCATCGAGCATCACGCGGGTGTCGTCCGAATCGAGCAGGTCGTGGATGGTGGTGGTGCCGCTCGCCAGCGCCGCCAGCAGCAGCACGCGGTTCGAGATGCTCTTGGAGCCGGGCAGCCGCACGGTGCCCGACGCAGACGCCAGGGGAGGAATGTCCAGGAAGGCCGTCGAGAACATGTCAGGCGTCCTGCGAAGGGCCGGTGTTGGGCTGCCAGCCGGTGCGGACCTTGCTGGCGGCGGCAATCGCATGCTCCAGCGCCTGCGCGTCGGTGGCCGCCATCAGCGCCTCCATTTCGAGCAGTGCCTTGCGGAAGGCCTGTGATTGCAGCAGCACCTGCTCGCGGTTGGCAAGCAGCACGTCGCGCCACATCACCGGGTCGCTGGCCGCGATGCGCGAAAAGTCGCGAAAGCCAGGACCGGCAAGGCCCAGGAAGCGGTCGCCCTGCGGCTGCGCGACAAGGGCGTTGATATAGGCGAAGGCCAAAAGGTGCGGCAGGTGGCTTACGGCCGCGAAGGCGCTGTCGTGTTCCTCGTGCGTCATGGTGACCACGTTGGCGCCAATGCCGCTCCAGACTTGGGAAGCGCGCTGCACGTTGGAGCGTAGCGTGGCCTTGACGGGAGTCAGCACGACCTTGCGGCCGGCGTAGAGCGAAGCGTCGGCGTGCTCGATGCCCGACACCTCCTTGCCGGCAATTGGGTGGGCCGGAACGAAGTGGGCGAACTGGTCCTGCAGGCCGTTGCGCGCGGCTTCGATCACGTCGCCCTTGGTCGAGCCCACGTCCATCACCAGCGTGTCGTTCGAAATGCCGTGGCGAATGGCCTTGAAGGTGGCTTCCGAAGCTGCGACCGGCACGGCCAGCAGCACCAGGTCGGAGCCCGAGACCGCCAGCAGCGCGGAAGGCGCCACCACGTCGATCACGCCGAGCTGGCGCGCCCGCTCGGTGGTGGAGGGTGACTTGCTGTAGCCGACCACGCGTTTCACGAGTTTTGCGCGCTTGAGCGCAAGCGCAAAGGAGCCGCCCATGAGGCCGCAGCCGATCAATCCCAATTGCTCGAACATGTGTTTGCTGTCCGGCTCAGGCTTTGACGGGGTAGGCGCCAAGCACCTTGTAGAACGCGCAGAGACCGCGGAGCTCGGCCAGGGCGGCAGCCACGTTGGGCTGCGAGGGATGGCCGTCCAGGTCGATGTAGAAGTAGTACTCCCACTGGCCGGTGCGGGCGGGCCGCGACTCGAAACGGGTCATCGACACGTTGTTGACCTTCAGCGGCACCAGCAGGTCGTGCACGGCGCCGGGGCGGTTGGGCACGGAAACGATCAGGCTCGTGCAATCGCGTCCGGAGGCTGGCGGCATGGCCAGCGTCTGGGGCAGGCAGATGACCGAGAAACGGGTGCGGTTGTAGGAGTCGTCCTGGATGGCGTGCGCCACGATGTGCAGGCCGAAGCGGGTGGCGGCACGTTCGCCGGCCAGCGCGGCCCAGGCCGGATTGGTGGCCGCGAGCCGCGCGCCTTCGGCATTGCTCGAAACGGCGCGCCGCTCGGCGTTGGGCAGGTGCTTGGACAGCCAGGTCTGGCACTGGGCCAGCGCCTGCGGGTGGGCCAGCACCGCCTCGACGCCATCGAGCGTGCTGCTGCTGCGCAGCAGATGGTGGCGCACCAGCAGGCTGACTTCGCCGACCACGTGGGTGGGCGAGTGCAGGAACAGGTCGAGCGAACGCGTGACCACGCCTTCGGTCGAGTTTTCGACGCCCACCACGCCATATTGGGCGCTGCCCGCCGCCGTGGCGTGGAACACCTCGTCGAAGCTGGCGCAGTAGATCAGGTCGGCGGCGCCGCCGAAGTACTCGATGGCGGCCTGTTCGCAGAAGGTGCCTTCGGGGCCCAGCACGGCGACGCGCTGGGGTGATTCCAGCGCCAGGCAGGCCGACATGATCTCGCGCCAGATGGCCGCAACATGCAGGTCCTTGAGCGGACCGCCATTGCTCTTTTGCATCTTTTCGATGACTTGCGCCACGCGGTCGGGGCGGAAATACGGCGTACCTTCGCGCTTCTTGACCTCGCCGACCAGCTCGGCCACGTGTGCCCGCTCATTGAGCAGGCTGAGCAGTTGCTGGTCGAGCGAATCGATCTGCACGCGCAGACCGGCAAGGCTCTCGGAGTTGTCGGAAGAGGAGGGCGGAGTTGGAGCGGAGGCGGTCATCGGTGCGAGCAGCTGGGCATGCGCCTAGGCATGCGATCGCTCGAATTCTCGCATGTAGCCCACAAGTGCCTGTACGCCTTCCAGCGGCATGGCGTTGTAGATGCTCGCACGCATGCCGCCGACCGACTTGTGGCCCTTGAGCTGCAGCAGGCCGGCCTCGCGGGCGCCGGCCAGGAAGGCGTCGTTCCGGGACTCGTCCTCGAGAAAGAACGGTACGTTCATTCGGGAGCGGCAGCCCGGATCGATCTTGTTGACGTAGAACGAAGACGCGTCGATGAAGTCGTACAGCAGCTTGGCCTTGGCGACGTTGCGCTGCTCCATGGCGGCCACGCCCGTGAGCGTGCCTTCGGTTTGCTGCAGCAGCCACTGGAAAGTAAGCCCCGCGATGTAGATGCCCCAGGTCGGCGGGGTGTTGTACATCGACTTGTTGTCGGCAACGATCTTGTAGTTGAAGGCGCTGGGGCAGATCTCGAGCGCATGGCCGAGCAGGTCGTCGCGCACGATCACGAGCGTGAGGCCGGCCGGGCCGAGGTTCTTCTGGGCTCCGCCGAATGCCAGGCCGACGCGGCGCCAGTCGATGCTGCGCGAGGCCACGTGCGACGAAAAGTCGATGACCAGCGGCGCATTGCTGCCAAGGGCCGCCAGGTCGGGCAGTTGATGAAATTCGATGCCGTTGATCGTCTCGTTGGTGCACAAGTGCACGTACGAGGTGTCTTGCGTCAGTTGCCAGGTCGACGGGTCGGGCAGCCGCGTGTGATGGTCGGCGGCGTTGCTGGCGGCGATGTTCGCCGTGCAATAGCGCTGCGCTTCCTTTTGCGACTTTATGCTCCAGCTGCCGGTGATGACGAAGTCGGCGGATTTGCCGCGCGACAGGTTCATCGGCACGATGGCGTTCTCACCGAGCCCGCCACCCTGCATGAAGAGGATGTGGAAATTCTCGGGCACAGCCAGCAGTGTGCGGATGTCGGCTTCGGCCTGGGTGCAGATGGCGCCGAACTCCTTGCCGCGATGGCTCATTTCCATCACGCTCATTCCGCTGCCTTGCCAGTCGAGCATTTCGGAGGCGGCGCGTTGCAGCACCGCCTCCGGCATGGCGGCCGGACCTGCGGAAAAGTTGTACGGGCGTGTGCCGACGGGCTTGGGCTGCTGCTGTTGTGTCACGTCACTTCTTGGCGGGAGCCTTGGCTGGGGCCTTGGCGGGAGCGGCGCCTTGTTGCGAGCCGCCGGTCGGAGCACCCAGCGCCTTGGCCACGTTTTCGTCGAGTGCGCGCATCTTGGGTTCGATGGTTCCGCGCGTTTCGGTCACGAGCTTTTCGGTCAGGGCGGTCTGCATCTTCGGATTCAGGTCCTGGTACTTCTTGCTGAGCGGCGAGTTGATCCAGGCCAGCAGTTGCTTGAGTTCTTCTTCGCTGAAGTTCTGCTCGAGCAGCGGGGTGAGGGCGCCTGGTGCCAGCTGCACGGCCTTGTCGCGCACGATCGGATAGGCCTCGTCGAAGTACTTCTTCAGTTCGGCGTCGGCGGCCTTGGCAGCCGACTCGCGCTTGGCTTCGGGCACTTGCGTTTGCAGGTACTGCGAACCAGCCTGCGCGATGGGCGCGCTCGATTGCTCGACCAGTCCGCGTGCGAGGGATTCGATGCCGGGGCGTTGCACGTCCACGAACTGCTTGATAAGCGCGGCTTTGTCCTGCGCCATGGCGGCCATCGAGCTGCCAGCCAGGGCGACAGTCAGAAGTGCGAGCTTGAATTTTTTCACTGAGGGTTCTCCGTTGAAGATGTGGAAGTATCGTCTGCGCCCGGCTCGGTCTCGCCGTTGGCGTCGTTTTCGACGATTCGCTGTAGCCCGCTGAGTTTGGCGCCTTCGTCGAGCCCGATCAGCGTGACGCCTTGCGTCGCGCGACCCAGTTCACGAATCTCGGCAACCCGGGTGCGCACTAGCACGCCCTTGTCGGTGATGAGCATGATCTCATCGTCCGCATGCACGAGGGTGGCGGCAACGACTTTGCCGTTGCGCTCGCTCTGTTGAATCGCAATCATGCCTTTGGTTCCCCGGCCATGACGGGTGTACTCGGTAATGCTTGTGCGCTTTCCGTAACCATTTTCGGTGGCGGTGAGCACGCTTTGCTGCTCGTCCTCGGCCACCAGCATGGCAATTACGCCTTGGCCCGGGTCGAGCGACATGCCGCGCACGCCGCGAGCATTGCGCCCCAGCGGACGCACGTCCTCTTCGTCGAAGCGCACCGCCTTGCCGCCGTCGCTGAACAGCATCACGTCGTGCTTGCCGTCGGTGAGGGCGGCGCCGATGAGGTAGTCGCCCTCATCGAGGTTGACTGCGATGATGCCGCCCTTGCGGGGGTTGTTGAATTCGTCGAGCGTGGTCTTCTTGACCGTGCCCATGGAGGTGGCCATGAACACATACTGGTCGGCCGGGAAGTTGCGCTTCTCGCCGGTCAGGGCAAGTGCCACATTGATCTTCTCGCCTTCCTGCAGCGGGAACATGTTGACGATCGGGCGGCCGCGCGATCCGCGCGATCCCGCCGGCACTTCCCACACCTTGAGCCAGTAGAGCCGGCCGCGGTTGGAAAAGCACAGGATGTAGTCGTGCGTGTTGGCAATGAAGAGCTGGTCGATCCAGTCGTCTTCCTTGGTGACCGTGGCCTGCTTGCCGCGCCCGCCGCGTTTTTGCGCCCGGTATTCGTGGAGCGGCTGGCTCTTGATGTAGCCGCTGTGCGAGAGCGTCACCACCATGTCGGTCGGGGTGATCAGGTCTTCGGTCGAGAGATCGAAAGCGCTGTGCTCGACCAGGCTGCGGCGCGCGCCGAGCTTCGATTGGCCGAACTCCTGCTTGATGGTGCCGAGTTCGTCACCGATGATGACCGAAACACGCTCGGGCTTGGCCAGGATGTCGAGCAGGTCGTCGATCTCTGCCATGACTTCCTTGTACTCGGCAACGATCTTGTCCTGCTCGAGACCGGTCAGGCGCTGCAGGCGCATCTGAAGGATTTCTTGGGCCTGGGTTTCCGACAGGCGATAGAGACCGTCCGAACCCATGCCGAACTCGCGCTCCAGGCCCTCGGGGCGGTAGTCGTCGGCATTGACCACGCCGCCATCGGCGCGTGAACGCGTGAGCATTTCGCGCACCAGCTTGCTGTCCCAGCTGCGGGTCATCAGTTCGGCCTTGGCGACCGGCGGCGTCGGGGCGTTGCGGATGATCGAAATGAAATCGTCGATGTTGGCCAGCGCCACCGCGAGGCCTTCGAGTACGTGGCCGCGTTCTCGGGCCTTGCGCAGGGTGAAGACGGTGCGGCGCGTGACCACTTCGCGGCGGTGCTGCAGGAAGACCTGGATCAGGTCCTTCAGATTGCACAGCTTGGGCTGGCCATCGACCAGCGCCACCATGTTGATGCCGAAGGTGTCTTGCAGCTGCGTCTGCTTATAGAGGTTGTTGAGCACCACCTCGGGCACTTCGCCGCGCTTGAGCTCGATCACCAGGCGCATACCCGACTTGTCAGACTCGTCCTGGATGTGGCTGATGCCTTCGATCTTCTTTTCGTGCACCAGCTCGGCCATGCGCTCCTGCAGCGTCTTCTTGTTGACCTGGTAGGGGAGCTCGTCGACGATGATCGCCTGGCGCTGGCCACGGTCGATGTCCTCGAAGTGGCACTTGGCGCGCATCACGACCTTGCCGCGGCCCGTGCGGTAGCCGTCCCGGACGCCATTGATGCCGTAAATGATGCCGGCGGTGGGGAAGTCGGGCGCCGGCACGATTTCCATCAACTCGTCGATGGAGGCCTCCGGATTGCGCAGCAAGTGCAGGCAGGCGTCCACCACTTCATTGAGATTGTGCGGTGGAATATTGGTGGCCATGCCCACTGCAATACCGCCGGAGCCATTCACCAGCAAATTGGGCAGTTTGCTCGGCAAGACCTTGGGCTCTTTTTCCGAACCGTCGTAATTGTCTTGGAAATCGACAGTTTCCTTGTCGATATCGCCCAGCATTTCGTGCGCAATTTTGGCGAGCCGGATTTCCGTATACCGCATTGCGGCCGCGTTGTCTCCGTCGACCGACCCGAAGTTGCCTTGGCCGTCGACCAGCATATGACGCATGGAAAAGTCCTGCGCCAGCCGCACGATGGTGTCGTAGACCGACTGGTCACCGTGCGGGTGGTACTTACCGATCACGTCGCCCACGATACGGGCGGACTTCTTGTAGGCCCGGTTCCAGTCGTTGTTGAGCTCGTGCATGGCGTACAGCACTCGCCGGTGCACCGGCTTGAGGCCGTCGCGCGCATCGGGAAGCGCCCGGCCAACGATCACGCTCATGGCGTAATCGAGATAGCTGCTGCGCATTTCCTCTTCGAGACTAATGGGCAGGGTTTCTTTGGCGAAGGAGGTCATTGAGCGAGAGGCTGGCGGCAGGAAGGCGAAATTTTACGCTGTGAGGGGTGTCGCACCGCCGCAACAGAAGGCGGCTATTCCGCCTCCGTCCTACGCTTCCGGGCCGTCCAGCGGCCTGTTTGCCAAAGACCCTATGGCACAATCGCCTCAACGTTTTGGGTGGTGGTCACTTAAAGCGTCCTTGATTCGCAGCGCGGCTGCGGCTTTTTCCCCAAGAGGAGAACCATGAAGAAACTGAATAAAGTGGCGATGATGTTTGCAGTCGCTGCGCTCGCCACTGCCGCCGGCGCGCAGACCCGTGTCACCGCTGCGAATGGCGGTCCTACGATCGACAACTGGCAGAACGGCACCGGCGAACTGGTTTGGAAGAACGGCACCAATGAACTGTGCTGGCGCGATGCCAACTGGACGCCGGCTACCGCCGCCGCCGGTTGCGACGGTGCCCTGGTCGCCGCAGCACCTGCTGCAGTTATCCCGACTCCTACTGCACCGGCCGCTCCCGCGCCCGCACCGCAAGTCGCTGCTTCGAAGGTTACCTTCGCTGCTGACGCATTCTTCGACTTCGACAAGTCGGTTCTGAAGCCTGAAGGTCGCGCTAAGCTGACCGACCTGGTCTCGAAGATCCGTGACGTCAACCTCGAAGTCATCATCGCTGTGGGCCACACCGACTCCATCGGTTCGGACGCCTACAACCAGCGTCTGTCGGTGCGCCGCGCCGAAGCCGTCAAGGCCTTCCTGGTCTCGAAGGGCATCGAACGCAACCGCGTCTACACCGAAGGCAAGGGCGAGAAGCAGCCTGTGGCTGACAACAAGACCAAGGAAGGCCGCGCCAAGAACCGCCGCGTGGAAATCGAAGTGGTCGGCACCCGCGCCAACAAGTGATTCGATTGAATCGCTAAAACAAACCCCGCCTCGGCGGGGTTTTTTTATGCCTTTCCAATTCCTTTCGGACAAGGGGCAAGCGCCTCGCGGCCTTCATCGGCCCGTTCTCCGTTTCATAATCGCGTCATGACAGATAACGTGAATGCCGATCCGGCGGAACTCGCCAAGTTTTCGGAGCTTGCCCATCGCTGGTGGGATTTGGACAGCGAATTTCGTCCGCTCCATGAAATCAATCCGTTGAGGTTGGAATGGATTGACGGAATTGCGCCCATTTCGCAGCGCAAGGTGCTCGATATCGGTTGCGGCGGAGGCATCCTCGCCGATTCGATGGCCCGAAAAGGCGCCGACGTGCTTGGGATCGACCTGGCAAGCAAGGCGCTGAAGGTTGCGAGGCTGCACGCGCTCGAAGCCGGCACCAGCGGCGTCAAATACCGTGAAATCAGCGCCGAGGCGCTCGCAGCGGAGGCACCTGGCAGTTTCGATGTCGTGACTTGCATGGAAATGCTCGAGCACGTGCCCGAGCCCGCGTCGATCGTCAAGGCTTGCGCCACGCTCGTGAAGCCCGGCGGCTGGGTGTTCTTCTCGACGATCAACCGCAACCTCAAGTCTTTCATGCTGGCCATCGTCGGCGCCGAATACGTGCTGGGCATGCTTCCACGCGGCACGCACGAGTACGCCAAGCTGATTCGGCCCAGCGAACTGGCGGCACACTGCCGCGTAGCGGGCCTCGACCTCAGGCACACGCGGGGGATGGAGCACAACCCGTTGACGCGCCGGTATTGGCTCAGCGGCGACACCAGCGTCAATTACATGTTCGCCACGCAGAAGCCGGCCCTCGCGACGGGTTTGTCGGCGTGACGGCCACCGCAATCAAGGCCGTGCTGTTCGATCTGGACGGCACGCTGATCGACAGCGCGCCCGATCTGGGCGCCGCCGCCGACAAGATGCGCACCGATCGCGGCCTCGAGTCATACCCGCTGGAGCGCTATCGGTTCATGGCTGGCGCCGGGGCTCGGGGCATGCTCGGCGTGGCTTTTGGCATCACGCCCGACGCACCGGAGTTTCCCGAACTACGTGAAGAGTTCTTCGTCACCTACGAGAACCGGATGCTGCTCAATACGCAGGTGTTCGACGGGGTGCAGGCGCTCATCGACGCGATTTGTGCACGCGGACTGGCGTGGGGCGTGGTCACCAACAAGTCGGCCCGTTTCACCGATCCGCTGACACGCGCGATTCCGCTTTTCAGCAGCGCCGGCGCCATCGTGAGCGGTGACACGACGCCTTTCTCCAAGCCCCATCCCGAACCCCTGCATGAAGCAGCGCGGCGGCTTGGAATTCCGTCCAGCGCCTGCATCTACGTGGGAGACGACGAACGCGACATCATCGCGGGGCGCGCTGCGGGCATGCGGACGATTGCTGCTACCTATGGTTACATGGGGCCTCAGGCCGATGCGACCCTCTGGGAGGCCGACGCCGCAATTACTTCGCCCCTGGAGCTCTTGCAATACCTCAACCCGGCCTAAAATGGTGAGCTTGGGGCTGCACTGGTTTCGACGTGGGTTCGGAATCGCAGCGGGGCATGTCGAGCTGAATGCGCTCGTAAAACAGATTCAAACAAACTAACTGCAAACGACGAACGTTTCGCACTCGCTGCTTAATTGCCAGTGAGCCTTGCAACAGTTGGCCGATGGGCTGGGCAAGGGGGTCTGGAGCAATCCTGACCTCCCGGCTGCAAGGATAATTACATGGGCTGGCTCCGATCCGGGTACCTTGGGTCGGGGCGAGAAAATAGGGTGCTGGCGTCCGGTTTAGCGTGTGACTGCGCGACTTCGGAAGCGAGACTTAAATCAGATCACTAAACATGTAGAACTGCGCGAAGAAGGCTTGCGGACGGGGGTTCAAATCCCCCCAGCTCCACCATCCAGCACAAAAAAGCCAACCGCTTGCCGGTTGGCTTTTTTTTGGTCTGACGCACGGCTATAGTCAGCGGGCGCTGTCACGCCACAACGGCTCCGCGTCTCGCAAGGGGCGCGGCTGCCCGCCTCGATCCGCAATAAAAGGACGCCGTGCCCGATTCACTGACTTCGACGCTCACGAGCTATTACGACGCGGTGCCCTATGAATCGCACCCGTTCCCGCAAACGGCGGTCGAGCATCTCGAAGCCATCGCGTTCCTGTTCGGCCTCCGGACGCCTGCTCCCGCCCGGGCGAGGGTGCTGGAGCTTGGCTGCGCCGCAGGCGGCAACCTGATTCCGTTCGCCGCTCGCCATCCAGAGGCCAGTGCCCTCGGCCTCGACTTGTCGAAGGTCCAGGTGGAGCAGGGTGCACGTGCGATTTCCCGCGCGTCATTGCCGAATATGGAGCTGCGGGTGTTCGACCTCGCCGAGGTCGATGCATCGTTCGGCCAGTTCGACTACATCGTCTGCCACGGGGTCTACAGCTGGGTGCCGGGTCCGGTGCAGGATGCGATTCTCCACATCTGCAGCGAGAACCTTGCGCCGGACGGCGTCGCCTACGTCAGCTACAACGTGTACCCGGGCTGGAAGGCGAGGGAGATCGTGCGCGACGCGATGATCCTGCGCGGCGGCCCGCGAGATACTCCGCAAGAGCAGTTGTCCTATGCACGCGGCATGCTCGAGTTTCTGGAGCAGTCGGCCCGTTCGGACAGCGTTCTCAAGAAAACGCTCGAAGAGACGATGCCGATTGTGCGCAGTGCCAGCAGCTACTACCTGCTGCACGAATTCCTCGAGCCCTGCAACGCACCTTGCTATTTCAAGGAGTTTGCCGCGCGCGCCGAAGCGAATGGGCTTACCTACCTCGCGGATGCAGAGCCTTCGACCATGTTCGTGCAGAACTATGGCGAAAAGGTTCGTGAGCCGCTGCTGCGCGAGTGCGGCGGAAGCCAGGTGCTGATGGAACAGTACCTCGACTTTCTCGTCAATCGCACCTTTCGCCAGACCTTGCTGGTCAAACAGGGCCGCGGCGGCGACATCCGCTACCGGCTCGACCACGACCGCATTCGCGGACTTGAATTCGCCGGTGTGTTCGCGGCGGCGGACGGCGGCGCTCTGACCCTCGATACGCGCGAGCAGCCGTGCAGGGCGCTGCGCAATCTCACGGTGACGCTGCGCCTGCCGGTGCACAAGGCCTTGGCGCAGGTGCTCGATTCCCGCTACCCGGCCAGCACGTCGTTCGAGGCGCTGGTCGCCGCGGTGGTGTCTGTCACGGGTGAGGCGCGCACGTCCGTCGAGCCGCACGTGCTGTCGATGCTCGAAGAACTGCTTATTCTTGGCGCCGTGCGTATGCGGCGCGGGCCAGTGCAGGTCGCCACCGAGATATCGGCGTGCCCGCGTGCCCTGCAGTCGGTTCGAACCGCATCCGGTCTCGCGTTGTCGGCCGGAAACTCGGCCAGTGTCTGCAACCAATGGCACGATTCCGTGGAACTCACCGCGCTCGAGCGTTGCCTGTTGCCGCTGCTCGATGGTGCGCATTCGCACGAGATGCTGGCCGACCACCTGGTGGGCGAGGTGCTTGCCGATCGCCTGAGATTCGTTCAGAACGACAAGCCGCTGACCGAAACTTCGGCCATCAAGGAACTCGCGCTGAAGCATGTGGCGCTTGGCTTGAACGACTTGCGGCGCAAGGCGCTACTGGTCGCATGACGCGGTCTATCTCCTTTCATCATCATCCAACTCAACGAGGGACTTTCTCCATGCAGCAACTCCACTGGACTCCAACATTGCGCGCCGCGGTGGCGGCCGCGCTCGTCCTGGCGGGCGCAAGTGCTTCCAATGCCGCCTCGCAGGCGCCGGTCGCGGCCGAACACGGCATGGTAGTGAGTGCGCAGCACCTGGCCACCAAGGTGGGCGTCGATGTGCTCAAGCGCGGCGGCAACGCGGTCGATGCGGCGGTGGCCGTGGGCTATGCGCTGGCCGTGGTGTACCCGGCGGCGGGCAATCTTGGCGGCGGCGGCTTCATGACCGTGCAGCTGGCCGACGGCCGCAAGACTTTTCTCGACTTCCGCGAGAAGGCACCTCTGGCTGCAACGGCCAACATGTACCTCGACAAGGACGGCAACGTCATCAAGGGCCTGAGCACCAACGGCCACTTGGCCGTGGGCGTGCCCGGCTCCGTGTCGGGCATGGAATACGCGCGCGAGAAATACGGCACCATGAAGCGCGCCGACCTGATCGCCCCCTCGATCCAGCTGGCCGAGAAAGGCTTTGCGCTGGAGCAGGGCGACATCGACATGCTGCGCACCGCCACCAACGACTTCAAGAAAGACCCGGTTTCCGGCGCGATCTTCCTGAACAAGGGCGAGCCCTTCGCGGTCGGCCAGAAGCTGGTGCAGAAAGACCTCGCCAAGACGCTGCGCGCCGTCAGCGCCAAGGGTGTGGACGGCTTCTACAAGGGCTGGGTCGGGCAGGCCATCGTGGCGTCGAGCCAGGCCGGCAAGGGCATCATCACCCAGGCCGACCTGGACCAATACAAGACGCGCGAACTGGCGCCGGTCGAATGCGACTACCGCGGGTATCGCGTGGTGTCGGCGCCGCCGCCGAGCTCGGGTGGCGTGATCATCTGCGAGATGCTCAACATCCTCGAAGGCTATCCTCTCAAGGACCTGGGCTTTCGCTCGGCCGAGTCGGTGCACTACCAGATCGAGGCCATGCGCCACGCCTACGTCGACCGCAACAGCTACCTGGGCGATCCGGACTTCGTGAAGAACCCGCTCGACCGCCTGCTCGACAAGGGCTACGCCGAGAAGATCCGCGCCGCCATCGATCCCAAGAAGGCCGGCGTCTCCAAGGACATCAAGCCCGGCGTCGCGCCGCACGAAGGCAGCAACACCACCCACTACTCGATCACCGACCAGCAGGGAAATGCGGTCTCGGTCACCTACACGCTCAACGACTGGTTCGGCGCCAAGGTCACAGCCGACAAGACCGGCGTGCTGCTGAACAACGAGATGGATGACTTCACCGCCAAGATCGGCGTGCCCAACATGTACGGCCTGGTGCAGGGTGAAGCCAATGCCATTGCCCCGGGCAAGCGGCCGCTCAGCTCGATGAGCCCGACCATCGTCTCGAAGGACGGCAAGCCGGTGTTCGTGGTCGGCACGCCTGGCGGCAGCCGCATCATCACCGCGGTGCTGCACACCATCCTGAACGTGGTCGACTACGGCATGAACGTGCAGGAAGCCGTCGATGCGCCGCGCTTCCACCAGCAATGGCTGCCCGACGTCACCAACGTCGAAACCTTTGCGCTGAGCCCCGACACCCGCAAGATCCTGACCGACATGGGCCACAACCTGGGTGTGCCGCAGCCAGCCAACCACCTGGCGGCGATCATCGTCGGCGCGCCGTCGCTGGGCGGCAAGCCGGTCGGTGCCAATCGCTTCTACGGCGCCAACGACCCCCGCCGCAACACCGGGTTGGCACTCGGCTACTGAATTACCAATACCCCGGCTCAGCTTTTTTCGCATGCGCGGAACACCGTGGAACCGGCTTTGCCGGGCCCACTGGTGTTGCCCCCGGCAGGGGGTGGGCGCAGCGACACGAAGTGCGCGAAGCCTGGGGGCGAGCCATGCACCTTCAAGACATTCTTTATTCCCAGGGCTTCGGCACGCGGCGCGTGTGCGCGGGGCTGATCCAGCAAGGCCTCGTGACCATCGCGGGCAAGGTCGTGAACGACCCGTTCGCCGACCTCGACCCCGAAGGCCTCCTTTTCACGGTCCAGGGCACCGAGTGGGCGTACCACGAGAAGGCCTACCTGATGCTGCACAAGCCGGCGGGTACCGAGTGCTCGCAAAAGCCCTCGACCTACCCGAGCATCTACACGCTCTTGCCGTCCCCGCTGCGGCTGCGGCCCAACAAGGGCGCGGTGCAGGGCGTGCAGGCCATCGGCCGGCTCGACCAGGACACGACCGGGCTGTTGTTGCTGACCGACGACGGCCAGTTCATCCACCGGATGGGCTCCCCCAAGCACCACGTGCCCAAGGTGTACGAGGTCACGGCCAAGCATCCGGTCGACGAGGCGCAAATGGCCAAGCTGCTGGCCGGCGTTGTGCTCGACGACGATCCGAAGCCCGTGCGCGCAGCCGCTTGCGAATCGGACAGTCCCTTGCACCTGCGGCTGACGCTCACCGAGGGCAAATACCACCAGGTCAAGCGCATGCTGGCCGCGGTCGGCAACCGGGTCGAGGGGTTGCACCGCTCGCGCATCGGCCAGCTGCCGCTGCCCGCAGACCTCGCGCCCGGCCAATGGCGATGGCTCACCGCCGAACAGGTTGCCGCACTGCGTGAAAAAACACCGGCTTGAGGCCACCAGGGACCCGGCGGTCAGCCAGCCGTTAGGTCGGGACGTTGATAATCGACAGCACTCTTCCGGAACTTTTCCCTTGCGATCCCTTGCCCGACCGAACGGCCGCATTGCGGCCTTCCTGTTTTCCTGCGTGACGGTCTGGGCGGCGCAAGCCGCCACCGCTGCGCCACCCGAAGCCCCGCCGATTTTCGTGCTCAATTCGCTGGATGCCAGCGTCAGCGTGATCAACCCCGCCGACTGGTCCGAAAAGCAGCGCATCGCCACCGGCAAGGAGCCGCACCACATCTACATGACGCCGGACGAAAAGTCGGTCATCGTGGCCAATTCGGCGGGCGATTCGCTCACTTTCCTCAACCCCAAAACCGCCGAAGTGCAGCGCGTGGTTTACGGCATCATCGATCCGTACCAGCTGCAGTTCTCGCGCGACATGAAGTGGTTCGTCACGGCCGGCAACCGGCTCAACCACGTCGACGTCTACCGCTGGGACGGCAAGGACCTGAAGCTCGCCAAACGCATTGCCACCGGCAAGACGCCCAGCCACATCTGGATCGACGCCACCAGCACCATCGCCTACGTGACCATGCAGGACAGCGACGAGCTCATCGCCGTCGACCTGCCCACGCAGACCATCCGCTGGCGCATGGCCACCGGCCCCATGCCGGCCGACATCTTCGGCGTGCACGGCGACAAGACCCTGCTGGTGGGCCTCACTGGCAGCGACGGCGTGCAGGTCTTCGACGTGGCGGGCGTTGAGCCCAAGCTGGTCGGCAAGATCCCGACCGGCAAGGGCGCGCACGCCTTCCGCGCGGCCGGCGACGGCAAGAGCGTCTTCGTGAGCAACCGGGTGGCCAACACCATCAGCCGGATCGACCTGGCGACGCTCAAGGTCAGCGCAACCTACCCCGTGCCGGGCGGCCCCGACTGCATGGACGTGTCGGCCGATGGCAAGACCCTTTACGTTACCTCGCGCTGGGCCAAGAAGCTCAGCGTGGTCGACCTGGCGACCCAGAAGGTCGTGCGCCAGGTCAATGTCGGCCGTTCGCCGCACGGCGTCTGGACGCTGGACCATGCGAAAAGAATCTGAGCGGGCGGGTTCGATCCGGCTCCGCGGGCTGTCCGGCATCGTCTTCGCAGTCGCATGCGCAGCCATGCCGAGTGCCTGGGCGCAGCAAGGCGCGACCTGCGAAAAGCCGGTCTACCTGACCTTCGACACCGGTCACATGGGCGTTGCTCCGCTGGTGGCCGACGTGCTCAAGCGCCAGAACGTCCGCGTCACCTTCTTTGCTGCCGCCGAGCGCACGCAGACCGACGGCGACAGCCTCGACAGCCAATGGGCGCCGTGGTGGAAGGCGAGAGCGGCCGAGGGCAATGAGTTCGCTTCCCACACGTACGACCATGCGTACTGGCGCGGCGATCTCAAGGGCGTCGAGCCGGGCTTTCGCATCAAGCCATCGGCGGGCACGTTCGCGGGCCGCGAGTTCACCTGGAGCGCGGCCGAGTACTGCGCCAACATCGGCAAAGCGTCCGAGCGGCTGGCGCTCATCACCGGGAAGAAGCCACTGCCGCTGTTCCGTGCACCGGGCGGCAAGACCTCGCCCCGGCTGCTCGCGGCAGCCAAGGCCTGCGGCTTCGAACACGTGGGCTGGGCGCCTGCCGGGTTCCTTGGCGACGAGCTGCCGAGCGAGAAATTCAGCAACGAGAAGCTCTTGGCACAGGCGCTGGAGAACATTCGCCCCGGCGACATTCTGGTCGCGCACCTGGGCATCTGGTCGCGAAAGGACCCGTGGGCGCCGGCCAATCTCGAGCCCCTGATCGTCGGGCTCAAGGCCAAGGGCTTCTGCTTCGAGACCCTGCGCCAGCATCCGCAATACCGCGCCTGGATCGCGTCACATCCCTGAGGCCGCTGTCGTGATCGATTGGTTGACGGACGCATTTTCGGCGCTGCAGGCCTGGTTCTTCGAGGCGGTGGTCCAGCCCCTGGTCTTTGCGGTCGGCCTTGGTGGATGGACGGAAGACGCCTTCGACGCCACCGGCTGGCTGCTGGTCGGGCTGATTCAGGTGGTGGTGCTGCTCGCGGTCATCGGTCCGCTGCAGCGCTGGCGAGCCGTCGAGCCGGTCACCGATCGCCGCGCCATTCGCATCGACGTTCTCTACACGCTGATCCACCGCCTGGGCGTCTTCAGGCTGGCGATGTTCTTCACGCTCGAGCCCCTGTTCGACGAAGCCATCGGGAGCCTGCGCACCGCGGGCTTTGGCACCTTTCACCTCGACGAAGTCTGGCCCGGCGTAACTGACGTGCCATGGGTCGCGTTTGCGATCTACCTCGTGGTGCTCGACTTTGTCGGCTACTGGATCCACCGGGGCCAGCACCAGTTCAACTGGTGGTGGGGCCTGCATTCGCTGCACCATTCGCAGCGCCAGATGACCATGTGGAGCGACGACCGCAACCACCTGCTCGACGACATCGTGCACGACACGCTGATCGTCATCGTCGCGCAGCTGATCGGCGTGGCACCCGGGCAATTCATCGCCTTCGTGGCCTTTACGCAGCTCAGCGAAAGCCTGCAGCATGCGAACCTGAAGCTCGCTTTCGGCGCCCTCGGCGAGCGGCTGTGGATCAGCCCGCGCTTTCACAGGCTGCACCACAGCATCGGTCTGGGCCATGAATCGCGTGGCGCCCACACCTTGGGCGGGCACAACTTCGGCGTGCTGCTGCCGTGGTGGGACATGCTCTTTCGCACAGCCAATTTCGAAGAGCGCTACGACCCGACCGGCATCCGCGATCAGGTCGAGCCCGGCCCTGACGGAAGGCTGCGCGACTACGGCAGCGGCTTCTGGGCTCAGCAGTGGCTCGGCTTCAAGCGAATGGTCGGCCGCGGCTGATCGGCCGCCTACACCGAGCCGGTTATCCTTCGCACCCAATGCGCCTGCTCCTCGACTCTTTCTGGCGCGCGGTCGCCTATTGCATGCTGCCGCGCGTGATCGTGCTGTCGCTGCTGCCCCTGGGCCTGATGGTGCTGCTGGCCGCAGGGTTCGGCTATTTCTTCTGGGACGCCACGGTGGCATGGACGCGCGACGCGCTCGACGCCTGGCCCCTGCTGTCGAGCTTCTGGGGCTGGATCGGGCGCCTTTTTTCGGGCGACGCCACTGCCGTGCTGGCGCCCCTGGTGGTCGTGGTGGCCGCAACGCCGTTGATCGTGGTGGTTTCGCTCCTGATCGTGGCCGGTTTCATGGCACCGCCCCTTACGGCACTGGTGGCGCAGCGCCGCTTTCCCGTGCTCGAGCGCAAGAAGGGCGCATCTTTTTTCGGCGGTGTGGCGCGCTCGCTTGGCGTGACGGTGCTGGCGCTGGTGGCGCTCGTGGTCTCGATGCCGCTGTGGCTCATTCCGCCGCTGGTACTCGTGCTGCCGCCGCTGATCTGGGGCTGGCTCACCTACCGTGTGATGAGCTTCGATGCGCTTGCCGAACACGCAAGTCCCGAAGAGCGGGCCGCCATTTTGCGCACCCATCGGCTGCCGCTTCTGTGCATCGGCGTGCTGTGCGGGTACCTCGGGGCCGCACCCAGCATCGTCTGGGCCTCGGGCCTCTTGTTTGCCGCCGCCTTCTTCGTGCTGGTGCCCCTCGCCATCTGGATCTACACGCTGGTGTTTGCCTTTTCGGCACTCTGGTTCGGCCACTACTGCCTCGATGCCCTGGCGCAGTTGCGCGCAAAACGCGGCGCCGCTGCTGCTCCCCCGGAAGGCTCGCCAGCCATCGAGGCCGACCAGGCCGTTCTTTCACAGTGGAAATCCCCATGACCTGCGCATTCGGACTGATCGTCGTCGGCGATGAAATTCTCTCGGGCAAGCGTGCCGACAAGCACATGCCCAAGGTCATCGAACTGCTCGCCGCGCGCGGCCTGCAGCTTGGCTGGGCCGAATACGTGGGCGACGTGCCAACGCGCATCACGGCCGCCCTCGGCCGGGCCTTTGCCTCGGGCGACATCGTTTTTTCGACCGGCGGCATCGGCGCCACGCCGGACGACCACACCCGCCAATGCGCCGCTGCGGCGCTGCGCGTGCCGCTCGAATTGCACCCCGAGGCCGAACTGCTGATCCGCGAGCGCATGCAGGACACCGCGCGCGAGCAGGGCGTTGCCTACGAGCCGGACCGGCCGGACAACATCCACCGCCTCAACATGGGCGTGTTTCCGCAGGGCGCGACGATCATCCGGAACCCCTACAACAAGATCCCGGGCTTCAGCATCGATCACGTCCATTTCGTGCCCGGCTTTCCGGTGATGGCGTGGCCCATGATCGAATCGGTGCTCGACGAGCGCTACGCACACATGTTCACCAGCGGCCAGTCGGCTGAAAAATCGGTCATCGTCTTCGGCACCATGGAAGCCACGCTCACGCCGCTGATGCAGGCCATCGAAGCGGCGCACGCAGGCATCAAGGTGTTCAGCCTGCCCAGCGTCGACCATCCCGAGTACGGCCGCCACATTGAACTCGGCGTCAAGGGCGACCCTGCCTGCCTGGACGCCGCCTACGCGCAACTGATCGAGGGCCTGCACGCCTATGATGCGAAGCTTGGCCCGGAATTGGTGCGCTAGTTTTCTGTGCACCAAATCAGTGATTTTTCGCCTTTTTTTGGGGTTTGCGGCGCTTGCTGGAGCCTCTTCCGGAGAGGCGACAATGGCACAGAAACTGCATCCTTCGTCCCTGTATTCCTAACCACCATCCAACTCAGGAGAAACTGATGGCAAAGACCGTCGCCGATGTACTCAAGCTCGTCAAGGAAAACGAGGTCAAGTTCATCGACTTCCGCTTCACCGACACCCGCGGCAAAGAGCAGCACGTGACCGTGCCCGTCTCGGCTTTCGATGAAGACAAATTCACCTCGGGCCATGCTTTCGACGGCTCGTCCATCGCTGGCTGGAAGGGAATCGAAGCCTCGGACATGCAGCTCATGCCCGACCCCAACACCGCCAACATCGATCCCTTCTTCGAAGAAACGACGCTGATCCTGACCTGCGACGTGATCGACCCCGCCGACGGCAAGGCCTACGAGCGCGATCCGCGCTCGCTCGCCAAGCGCGCAGAGGCCTACATGAAGGCTTCGGGCCTGGGCGACACCGCTTACTTCGGTCCGGAACCTGAATTCTTCGTGTTCGACGGCGTTCGCTGGAAGAACGACATGTCGGGCTGCTTCGTCAAGATCGACTCCGAAGAAGCTTCGTGGAACACCGACAAGGAATACGAGCACGGCAACACGGGTCACCGTCCGGCCGTCAAGGGCGGCTACTTCCCGGTTCCCCCGGTCGACAGCTTCCAGGACATGCGCTCGGAAATGTGCCTGGTGCTCGAATCGCTCGGCATCCCGGTCGAAGTGCATCACCATGAAGTGGCCAATGCGGGCCAGATGGAACTCGGCACCAAGTTCAGCACGCTGGTCCAGCGCGCTGACTGGGTCCAGCTGCAGAAGTACGTGATCCACAACGTGGCCCACGCCTATGGCAAAACCGCCACCTTCATGCCCAAGCCCATCGTCGGCGACAACGGCTCCGGCATGCACGTGCACCAGTCGGTCTGGAAGGACGGCAAGAACCTGTTCGCCGGCGACGGCTATGCAGGCCTCTCGGACTTCGCGCTGCACTACATCGGCGGCATCATCAAGCACGCCCGTGCCCTGAACGCCATCACGAACCCCGGCACCAACAGCTACAAGCGCCTGGTGCCCGGCTTCGAAGCCCCGGTGAAGCTGGCCTACTCGGCCAAGAACCGCTCGGCTTCGATCCGCATTCCGTTCGTGGCCAACCCCAAGGGCCGCCGCGTGGAAGCGCGCTTCCCCGATCCGCTGATGAACCCGTACCTCGGTTTCGCGGCGCTCCTGATGGCCGGTCTCGACGGCGTGGAAAACAAGATCCATCCGGGCGAAGCCGCCAGCAAGGACCTGTACCACCTGCCGCCGGAAGAAGACGCGCTGATCCCGACCGTGTGCCACAGCCTCGACCAGGCTCTGGAATACCTCGACAAGGACCGTGCGTTCCTGACCAAGGGCGGCGTGTTCACCGATGCCTACATCGACGCGTACATCGAGCTCAAGATGCAGGAAGTCACGCGCTTCCGCATGGCGACCCACCCGGTCGAATTCGACATGTACTACTCACTCTAAATCGGTGGGCGCAAGCCCCTGACGGTTAAGTAAGACAAAAAGGACGGCTGCGGCCGTCCTTTTTCGTTGACGCGGAACATCTTGTCACCGATGGCGTCGAATTGCAGGAAAATGCGCCTTTGTCGCGCCATCCACCGATTCTCATGAAGACTGCTTCCCTCATTTTCCTGGCTGGTTCATTGTTGGCTGTCGCCTTGCCGGCGTCGGCTCAGGAGCGCGTGTGGCGCTGCGGCAATGAATACACCAACAATGCAACCGTGGCGCAGCAAAAAGGCTGCAAGGTCCTGGAAGGTGGCAACGTCACCGTCGTGCAGGGCACCAAGCCTTCGGGCGGCGGTTCCGCGAGCAGCGGTTCCGGGCAGGCCGCGGCGCGTGCGCCGGCTGGCAGCCCGCGTGTCGAAGGCGTCGACCAGCGCGCCCGCGATGGCGAAGCCCGCTCGGTGCTCGAGTCCGAGCTGAAGAAGGCCGAAGCCCGCCAGGCGGAGCTGCAGAAGGAATACAACAACGGCGAGCCCGAAAAGCAGGGCAGCGAAGGCCGCAACTACCAAAAATACCTCGATCGCGTGGCTGAAATGAAAGCCGAGCTGGCACGCAACGAGAGCGACATCGCGGGCATCCGCCGCGAACTCGGCCGCCTGCCGGCCAAGCAGTAAAGCCATGGTGTTCGGGAAGAAGGCGACTGGCGCCGGCCTGCGCTTCCAGTCCTTCGACCTGTTGTCGACGCTGATTGCCGTGGTCAGTACGAACGGTTCGGTGCTGTTTGCCAACGCGGCGCTCGAAGACGCGCTGGGCACGTCGCGCCGCACGCTCGAGGGCTCTCAGTTCGGTGCCTGCTTTCATGAGCCGCACGTGCTGCGCACCGCCATCGACGGCGCGCGCAGCAACGACTTCGCCACGCTGCGCTACGAGGCGTTCTTGCGCCGGGTCAATCACGAGCTGATGCCGGTGCAGGTCACGCTCGCACAGGGCGACAAGACGGGCGAGCTCATCATCGAGATGTCGCCGCTCGAGCAGCAGGTGCGCCAGGACCGAGAGGAACGCCTGCTCGACCAGGCGCAGGCCAACAAGGAACTCATCCGCAACCTCGCGCACGAAATCAAGAACCCGCTGGGCGGTATTCGCGGCGCGGCGCAGTTGCTGCAGATGGAGGTCGAGTCGCGCGACCTCATCGAATACACGCAAGTCATCATCCATGAAGCCGATCGGCTGCAGACGCTGGTCGACCGGCTGCTGGCGCCGCACCGGCGCCCGCACGTGGTGGGCGACGTGAACATCCACGAAGTGTGCGAGCGCGTGCGCTCGGTCATCCTTGCGGAATTTCCGCGCGACCTGCACATCGAGCGCGATTTCGACCCGTCGATTCCCGAGTTTCGCGGCGACCGCGAGCAACTCATCCAGGCCACGCTCAACATCGTCCACAACGCCGCGCAGGCCCTGGTCGAGCGCCGTGCCGCAGGCGACGCGCAGATCACTTTCAGGACCCGTATCGCCCGGCAAGTGATATTCAACAAGCAGTGGTATCGATTGGCACTGGAATTGCATGTCATCGACAATGGACCGGGTGTGCCGGACACGATCAAGGACCGCATCTTCTATCCGCTCGTATCGGGCCGGGAAGGCGGGACAGGGCTTGGATTGACTCTCGCACAAACCTTTGTGCAACAGCATCACGGCGTGATCGAGTGCGACAGCGTCCCGGGCCGAACCGATTTCAAGATACTGATACCGCTGCCCTAGCAGCCACGGCAACAAGGAGATGCATGAAGCCGATCTGGATAGTTGATGACGACCAATCGATCCGCTTCGTGCTGGAGAAGGCCTTGCTGCGTGAAGACTTGCCCACGCGCAGTTTCACCAACACGCGCGAGGTGCTGGCCGCGCTCGAACTCGCCGAAGACGACGAGCAGCAGGGCCCCCAGGTCCTGGTGAGCGACATTCGCATGCCCGGCGGCTCCGGGCTCGACCTGCTCGACAAGATCAAGGCCAAGCACCCCGGCCTGCCGGTCATCATCATGACCGCGTTCTCCGACCTCGACAGCGCCGTGTCGGCGTTCCAGGGCGGGGCCTTCGAATACCTGCCCAAACCCTTCGACCTGCCGCGCGCCGTCGAGCTCATTCGCCGCGCCGTCGACGAAAGCCAGCGCGAGGAAGTCGCGGAGGAGCGCATGGTCGCCGCGCCAGAAATGCTGGGCCAGGCGCCCGCCATGCAGGACGTGTTCCGCGCCATCGGCCGCCTTTCGCAAAGCAACGTCACGGTGCTCATCACCGGCGAATCGGGCTCGGGCAAGGAACTGGTGGCCCGCGCGCTGCACAAGCATTCGCCGCGCGCCAACGGCCCGTTCGTGGCCATCAACACCGCGGCCATCCCCAAGGACCTGCTCGAGAGCGAACTGTTCGGCCACGAGCGCGGCGCCTTCACCGGCGCGCAAACGATGCGGCGCGGCCGCTTCGAACAAGCCGAGGGCGGCACGCTCTTTCTCGACGAAATCGGCGACATGCCGTTCGATCTGCAGACGCGCCTTTTGCGCGTGCTGAGCGACGGGCATTTCTACCGCGTGGGCGGCCACAACTCGGTCAAGGCCAACGTGCGCGTCATCGCGGCCACCCACCAGGACCTGGAGCAGCGCGTCAAGCTCGGCGGCTTCCGCGAAGACCTGTTCCACCGCCTCAACGTGATCCGCTTGCGGCTGCCGGCCCTGCGCGAGCGCGGCGAGGACGTGCCCGCTCTCACGCGCCACTTCCTGCAGGTGAGCGCGCGCCAGCTCGGCGTCGAGCCCAAGCGCATCTCCGACGCTGCATTGGCCAAGCTCGCGGCCTTCAGCTTCCCAGGCAACGTGCGCCAGCTGGAGAACATCTGCCACTGGCTGACCGTGATGGCCCCGGCGCAACTCATCGAAGCCAAGGACCTGCCGCCCGAAGTCATGGCCGCGGCAGGCGGCCCTCCGGGACAAGCGACCGAGGCAAGCGGTGCCGCAATGCCCGCGCAACCCGCACCGCAGCTCTCACCGTCGATCCCTGAGCGCGAAACGGCCCCCGCGGGTGCCCCTTCAGAGCCCACCGAAGGGCTCGTCGGCGCAAGCAGCTGGGAAAGCGGCCTCGAGATCGAAGCCCAGGCGCTGCTCGCAGCCGGCCGCACCGACGTCTGGGACGTGCTCTCCCGCCGCTTCGAATCGCGCCTGATCCTCACCGCCCTCGCCAACACCCGCGGCCGCCGCATCGAAGCCGCCCAGAAGCTGGGCATCGGCCGCAACACCATCACCCGGAAGATCCAGGAGTTGGGGATCGAGTAAAGCCGCCGCGCGACGACTGGGGGCGAGCTAGTTACCGGCTTCGCTGCCCTAGCGTCAGCGAATCGAGCTGGAAGTTCCCGCTCTTGTCCCAGAGCCACGTGTCGACGTACGTATGCCCGCCCAGGCGCCCGGGGCTCGGCAGCGGCGACGCCGCCTTGATGAGTTCCGCAATCTTCGGCGGCACCTCGGGTGCATGGCTTGGCACGCGGCTGAACGTCACGTTCTTCACGTTGCCGTTGGCGTCCAGATCGGTCTCGACCACCACCACCGCATAGACCAGCGGAGGAATCTTCCCCTTGTAGATGCGCTGCGGATAGGCGTTGTAGATCTGGCGTGCACCGGTCTTGCGATACGCCCGCACAGCGGGAGTCTGCGCGGTGATCAGGCGAACGGTAGGGACATCGGCTCTGGGGCTGGCCACCTCGTCGGGTGCAGAAGAAGGGCCCGGCTTGCCGTCGCCGGGCTTTTCCGCCGGTTTGAGCGCCGAACAGGCGGCAAGCGCCAGTGCGGCCGCAAGGGTTGCGAGTGTGCGTATGTTCATGGTCATCAGGCGCCTTGGTCGAGTTCCAGCACCACGGGGGCGTGGTCACTTGGTTTTTCCCACTTGCGCGGCACGCGGTCAATGATGCAACCCCTGGCGCGCGGCACCAGGGGCTCGCTCACCAGGATGTGATCGATCCGCAGGCCGCGGTTCTTCTGGTAGCCGAGCATCCGGTAGTCCCACCACGAGTAGCTCTTCTCAGGCTGCTCGAAGAGGCGAAAACTGTCCGCAAGGCCCAGCTGGAGCAGCGCCTTGAAATGCTCGCGCTCCTCGGTGGTGTGGTGGATGGTTTCGGCCAGGCCGATCGGGTCGTAGCTGTCGCGATCTTCCGGCGTGATGTTGAAATCGCCGACCAGAACCAGATTCGGATGCGCCGCCATTTCGGCGCGCAGCCATTCGCGCAAGGCGCGCAGCCATCCCATCTTGTATTCGAACTTCTCGGTGCCGGGCGCCTGGCCGTTGACGAAGTAGCCATTCACGACCCGCAGCGGGCCCGACGGTGTTTCGATGGTGGCGGCAATCACTCGCGACTGGTCGTCGGTAAAGCCGCCGATGTTCCTGGCCACGTCATGCATCGGCGCCAGGCTCAGGATGGCCACGCCGTTATAGGTTTTCTGGCCGAACACGGCCGCCTCGTAACCGGCCGACTTGAGCACGTCGAGCGGGAACTTGTCGTCGCTCATCTTGAGCTCCTGCAGGCACAGCACATCGACCGGATTGGCGATCAGCCAGTCGAGCACATGCTGCAGGCGTGCAGTGAGGGAGTTGACGTTCCAGGTGGCTATTTTCATGAAGATGCAAAGTGATGGCGATCGGCCGCGAAGGGACGCCAGCTTAGCAAAAGCACTCGAAAAACCTGGTTACACCCGCGCGGGGCACGCAGGCGGTGACTCTCCAGTCGCAATCCGCCTCAAGCCAACGTATACGCCGTCTTCACCGTGGTGAAGAACTCCTGCGCATACTTGCCCTGCTCGCGCGGCCCGTAGCTGGAACCCTTGCGCCCGCCAAAGGGCACGTGGTAGTCCACCCCCGCCGTGGGCAGGTTCACCATCACCATGCCCGCCTGGCTGTGGCGCTTGAAGTGCGTGGCGTGCTTCAGGCTGGT
>NZ_JAUSRN010000014.1 GCF_030811855.1 Variovorax paradoxus
GAACCAGGGGCAGGCGCCCTACTCCACCAAGGCTTTGCCAGGGACCAAACGGTCCAGGCAGTTCACGTCACAGGACCTCGACGAAGCGGTCAGAGTGGTCTGCCGGGCACCCAGGAAAACAACCGTGTTGGCCTCCGGCTGAAAGGCCTGTGCAGGCTCCAAGGCAAGGCAGTCACGGCGTTCGCCGGGCTCCATCCAAAAAGAAGAAATGCGACATTTCTACTTAGCCAGGAATGCGACATTTGAACTTGGCGTTGACAATACGGAGGTCGCGACCGGAGCCGGCAACCAAGCAAACCAAGGAACGCCCTCAGGATCCCATCGGACTCACAGACGCCATGGTTGGATCGAAGTCCGCCTCCACGCGCCCCACGTCCGGCACCCTCGGATAACGCAGCACGCGGTATCCGGCCTGCAACAGCAGCGCATACCGATCGAGGTCGCGCTGCGACTTGCCTTTGCTGCTCTTGTCGCCGAGCGCGACCACGGCCACGACTTTGAACGAGTGGTCGCACACGACGAAGTCGGCGATCTTGCGGCTGAACGAGCTTCGCGCCGCGCGCGTGCGGGCCGTGAGCAATGCACCGAAACTGACTTGCGGCAGCACCACGAGATCAGGCAGGGTTTGCACGAGCCGGTTGTACATGGCCTGCTCGCGTGCAGTGAGCGGCGGCCGGGCCTTGGGCTTGTCGACGAAGCCGCTGGCGTTCTGCGCTGACTTCTTCCGGGCAACCATCACGAACGCAAGCAATCCCACGGCCACCAAAAAGACCATGAATAGGAACGTATTCATCTCTGCTTCTCCTTCTACGGAGAGTCTCGCACGACTGTGCGGGCGCCCTTTTGAACGCTATTTCGGGCCTGTTCAAACCCGTCGATTCAGCCTTTGACGAGCGCCGCCGGTGTCACCATTTGCCGTCCTTGGGCACGGGCTTGGGGCCGCCTTTTGTGTCGGCCGCCGCGGCAATCAGCTGCGCGGCTTCGGGGCGATTTGCCTTGGTGGCAAAGTCCACCGCGGTCATGCCGAGCTGGTTCTTCATGGTGGTGTCGGCGCCTTCGGCCAGCAGCAGCTTCACGGCCTCGGTCGACCCATACATCGCGGCCATCATGAGCGGCGTGGTGCCGTTGGGCGATTGCGCATCGATGAAGGCGTAGTTGTCGAGCAGCACCTTCATGATGGTCAGCTGACCGCTGCTGGCGGCATAGTGCAGCGGCGTCCAGCCGGTCTTGTTGACGGCGGCGTCGCGCTTCAGCAATTGGGTGACGAGGTCTTGCTGCCCCTTGATGGCCGCCAGCATGAGCGGCGTCTCGTCCTTCGCGTTGGCAATGTCGACGTCGGTCTGCGGCGACTCGAGCAGCACCTGCGCCACTTTGGGCGACGGCTCGCGCAAGGCGATGATCAGCCCGGTCTGGCCATTTTCGTCACGTGTGTTGGGGTCGAAGCCGCGGTTCAGCAAGGTGCGCACGCCGCTGGCGTTGTCTCCGCGTACGGCCCGGAAGAAGTCTTCGAATGAACCTGCTTGTGCGGTAAAAGTTGCAGCTACGACAGCGAGATACAAGAACTTCTTGATGTACTTCTTCATGTTGTCTTGATTCCCTTGAACAGCGTTTCGAAGTTGTCGCTGGTGGCTTTTGCCACGGCTTCGAGCGGCAGATTGCGCAGTTCGGCGATCTGCTTCGCCACAAAAGGCACGTAGGACGGATTGTTGGTCTTGCCCCGGTACGGCACCGGCGCCAGGTACGGGCTGTCGGTCTCGATCAGCATCCGGTCGAGCGGCACGAAGGCCGCCACGTCGCGCAGGTCCTGCGCCTTCTTGAAGGTCAGGATGCCCGAAAACGAAATGTAGAAACCAAGGTCGAGCGCCGCGCGGGCGACTTCGGCGGTTTCGGTGAAGCAATGGAATACGCCGCCCGCGGCATTGCCGGAGCCGTCTTCGCCCTCCTCCTTGAGGATGGCCAGCGTGTCGGCCGAGGCTTCGCGGGTGTGAATGATGAGCGGCATGTGCGTTTGCCGCGCTGCGCGGATGTGCACGCGAAAGCGGTCGCGCTGCCATTCCATGTCGGAAATGCTGCGTCCGCCTTTGCGCTCTTCCATCTGGTAGTAGTCGAGGCCGGTTTCGCCAATGGCGACCACGCGGGGCATGGCCGCGCGGCGCACCAGGTCGTCGATGGTGGGCTCAGCGATGTCCTCGTTGTCGGGATGCACGCCCACGCTGGCCCAGAAGTTGTCGTAGCGGGCCGCCAGCGCCTGCACGTCGTCGAACTCCTCGAGCTTGGTGCAGATGCACAGGGCCCGATCGACCTGCGCCTCGGCCATGGCGGCGCGGATTTGCGGCATCTGGTCCGCGAACTCAGGGAATGTCAGGTGGCAGTGAGAATCGGTGAACATGGCGCTGATTGTCTGGCTTATGCCAAGACCCCGAGGAACCGGCGTTGCCGGCCTCTGATGTCGCCCCGTAGGGAAAGGCGCGCGCGGCACGAAGGGCGCGCAGCCTGCGAGTAAGCTTAGATGGTTTGAGTGGGACGGTCGGAGGCCATCGAGCCGCCGAGCGCCGCCTCGATGCGTGCCTTGAGCTGGCGCGATTTTTCGTCCGACGGGAAACGGATGCCCACGCCCGGCGCCCGGTTGCCGGCGGCGCGCTGAGGCGTGATCCACGCAACCTTGCCGGCCACCGGATAGCGCTGCGGGTCTTCGGGCAGCGTCAGCAGAACGTAGACATCGTCGCCCAGCCGGTATTCGCGCGAGGTCGGAATGAAGATGCCGCCCTCGGCAAACAGCGGAATGTAGGCGGCGTAGAGCGCGCCCTTTTCCTTGATGGCGAGTTGAATCACGCTCGGCCGTTGAGGCGTTGCGGCGGCGGCGGGGACGGGGACGGGGACGGCTGGTTGGTTCATGGGCGGCGAGGAGCAGAGTTTAGGGTGGTTCGCGCCTCGCTCACAAGCGCTTCCAGCATCAGGCCCGCATTGAAGGGGTGTTCGGCGGTTCTGGCCGCGTTGGCGAGCGACTTCGACCAGCGCGCCAGTGCCAGGTGCGAAGGCACGGCGGCCGGCAGGTCGGCGGGCTCGAAAAAGCGCGGCGCGGCGCCGCTGCCGATGGCCATCAGGTCGTGGCAGAGCTTTTGCAGCGCGCTGATGGCCTGCGAGGGCGCCTGATCCGTTAACGCTCCGACGTCGCCGCGCGAAATGGCCTTGGGCAGCAGCGACCACGCCTTGGGCGACTGGCCGGAGCGTGCCAGCCGCAGCGCGTCGCTCGGCCGGCCACCGGCGGTGCGCAGCAAGGCCGCCGCGTCCGCAGCCGGCACGTCATGCGCCACCAGCCAGGCTTCGGCGTCGGCCGTGGCGGGCCATGGCAGCGTGAAACCCAGGCAGCGGCTGCGGATGGTCGGCAGCAGTTGCCACGCGGCCTCGCTGGCCAGCACAAAGCGCACGTCGCCGACCGGCTCTTCGAGCGTCTTGAGCAGCGCGTTGGCGGTGATGGTGTTCATGCGCTCGGCCGGATACACCAGCACCACCTTGCCGCGGCCGCGCGCGCTGGTGCGCTGGGCAAAGCCGACCGCGTCGCGCATGGCCTCGACGCGGATCTCGCGGCTGGGCTTGCGCTTCTTGTCGTCGATGTCGGCCTGCGCCTTCTCGTCGAGTGGCCAGCCGAGTTCTTGCATGGCCACCTCGGGCATCAGCACACAGAGGTCGGCGTGGGTCCGTACCTCGATGGCGTGGCAGCTCGGGCAATGGCCGCAGGCGGCGCCGCCCTCTTCCGCCTTCGGCTGTTCGCACAGCCAGGCGGCGGCCAGCGCCAGCGCGAGTTCGTATTGGCCGAGGCCCGAAGGACCCTGCAGCAGCCAGGCATGGCCACGCTGGCGCAACAGTTCCGCGAGCGGCCGAGCCAGCCAGGGCGACAGCGCCGCCGTGCTCATGGTGCCGCTCCGCTCAGGGTGGCCAGGACGCCGCGCGCGATGAGCGCGGTCTCGACCTGCTGCCAGACCTGGTCGCGCGTCTGGCTGGCATCGATGCGCACGAACCGCTGCGCATCGGCGGCCGCCCGGGCGGCATAGCCGGCCGCAACGCGACGGAAGAATTCAACCGGCTGAGACTCGAACTTGTCGGGCAAGCGAGCGCCGGCCAGGCGCTGTGCAGCGATCTCGGGCGCCAGGTCGAACCACAGTGTGATGTGAGGCTGCAGCAGTTCCGGCGCATCCGCCCTGCCCTGCACCCATCGTTCCAGCGTCGACAGCACCTGTGTGTCGAAGTCGCGCCCCGCACCCTGGTAGGCAAAGGTGGCGTCGGTGAAGCGGTCGCACAGCACCACGTCGCCGCGCGCCAGTGCCGGCTCGATCACCCGCATGACGTGGTCGCGCCGCGCCGCAAACACTAGGAGCGATTCGGTCAGCGGATCCATCGGCTGCTCGAGGATGAGGCCGCGCAAGGTTTCGGCCAGCGGCGTGCCGCCGGGCTCGCGCGTGCGCACAACCGTGCGGCCCTGCGCCTTGAAGAGCGCCTCCATAGCATCGACGTGGCTCGACTTGCCCGCACCGTCGATGCCCTCGAGCGTGAGAAACAGCCCCTCGTTCATTGCGCAACTTTCGGTTTGGGTTCGCCACTGCTGCTGGTGCTGCCACCGCGCTGGTAGCGGTTAACGGCACGGTTGTGGTCGTCGAGCGAACTGCTGAACTGGCTGGTGCCGTCGCCGCGCGAAACGAAGTACAGCGACTTGCTTTGCGCCGGCTGCACCGCGGCGAGCAGCGCCGCCTTGCCCGGCATGGCGATGGGCGTGGGCGGCAGGCCGCCGCGCGTGTAGGTGTTCCAGGGCGTGTCGGCCAGCAGGTCTTTCTTGCGCAGGTTGCCGTCGAAGGCGGTGCCCAGGCCGTAGATCACGGTCGGGTCGGTCTGCAGCGGCATGCCGGTGCGCAGGCGGTTGACGAACACGGCGGCAATCTCGGCGCGGTCCTTGGCTTTTCCTGTCTCCTTTTCGACAATGCTGGCCAAAATAAGCGCCTCATCCGCCGACTTGATCGGCAGATCGGCTGCGCGGGCCGCCCAGGCGGCCTCCAGCTTCTTGTCCATGGCCCGCATGGCCCGCTGCAAGAGCGCGATGTCGGTGGAGCCCTTCGAATAGGTGTACGTGTCCGGGAAAAAGCGGCCCTCCGGGTGCACGCCGGGCCGGCCCAGCTTGGCCATCAGCGCGTCGTCCGGCATGCCGATGGTTTCGGGCTTGAGCTGCTCGGCCTTGGCCAGGGCCGCACGCACTTGCCGGAAATTCCAGCCCTCGACCAGCACCAGGCTGCGGGTGGCCTCTTCGCCGCGCACCAGCACGTTGAGCAGCATCTTGGGCGTGATGCCGCGCTCCAGCTCGTAGCTGCCGGCGCGAATCTGCCGGTCTTGCCCAGAGATGCGGAACCAGAAGTACAGCAACTGCGGCGGCACGTCGGCGCCTGCATCGGCCACGGCCTGTGCAACGCCGCGCGGCGTAGTGCCGGGCTCGACGGAAAGATCGAGGCTTGGCGCGGGCAGCTTGAGCGGCTGGTGCACCCACCAGAGTCCGGCGGCGCCCAGGCCGAGCGCCGCCAGGGCGGCCAACAGAAAAAGCGTGAGGAAGAAGCGGCGCACGGGTCCGATGAATGAGCGGAGAAAAGAAAACGTATAGCGGCGAAAAGCCGGAAGCCTTGCGAGAGCCGGGGCTTGATTCCCCGCTGGCCCGACTGAACGGCTGCGACCATGATAATTCAGCGATGACTACTGTCGTTCTCAATGGTATTACCGCTCTTTCCCACCTTGGCGTGATCCGCGCCGAGGGACCGGACGCCGCGAGCTTCCTGCACGGCCAGCTCACGCAGGATTTCGCGCTGCTCAACGCCGCGGAGGCCCGCCTGGCCGCGCTGTGCACGGCCAAGGGGCGCGTGATCGCGAGCTTCGTCGGCATCCGGCCGCAGCCCGACCTTGTGCTGCTGGTGTGCAGCCGCGACATCCTGGCCGCCACGCTCAAGCGCCTGTCGATGTATGTGCTGCGCGCCAAGGCCAAGCTCACCGACGCCACGGAGCAGTTCGCGCTGTATGGCCTTGCCGGCACTGCGCTGGCGGCCAACGGCCTCGATGCCACGGCCCTGCCCGGCCAGCGTACGGCCATTGGCGAGGACGTCAGCGCGGTATCGCTCTATCCGGCCGACGGCATCCCGCGCGCCATGTGGATCGCCCCGGCCGCCAGCCCGTCGCCCGCTGGTCCGGCATTGGATGCGGAGCTCTGGCAATGGAGCGAGGTGCGCAGCGGTATCGTGACCGTGACCACGCCTGTGATCGAGGCCTTCGTTCCGCAGATGATCAACTACGAATCCGTGGGCGGCGTGAACTTCAAGAAGGGCTGCTACCCCGGCCAGGAAATCGTGGCACGCAGCCAGTTCCGCGGCACGCTGAAGCGCCGCACCTACCTCGTGCAGGCCGATGCGCCGGTGAGCGCGGGGCAGGAGGTGTTTGCCGCCGCCGACGCCGAGCAGCCCGTGGGCACGGTGGCGCAGGCCGCGCCGGCACCCGGTGGCGGCTGGGCCGCGCTGATCTCGATCCAGATCTCGGCCCTGGAAACCGGTGGCCTTCATGCCGGCGGCGCCGACGGGCCGGCGCTCACGGTCGAGCCGCTGCCCTACCCATTGCTCGAAGACATCTAGTCTTTTTTTTCGAATCCCCCAGCGTCCGAAGACACGGACGCTTGGCGCTGCCCCGAAAGAGGCTGCGCCATTTTTTTTGCGCGCGTTTAACCCTGCCGCCGGTGCTGCTCCGTAGAAGCCGTACCGATTCACTCCTGGCAAGGAAGAACCACCATGAAGCGCAGACTCCTCATCTCGACCGCCCTCGCGTGGGCTGCCCTCTCGGCGTGCGCCGAAAGCCCTGCACGGCCGCAGTTTCCGCACTCGCCTCCAATTACATACGAGCGCATCGGCTCGCTGATGCAGGTCAGCGTGGTCGACCGCACGACCGGCCGCGAGTTGCCGATTTATCGGCACCGTGGCGAATACTGGGTCGCCGGGCGGCCCGGCACACGCTACGCCATTCGCGCACGCAATGCGATGGGCGAACGCGTCATGGCCGTGATGTCGGTGGATGGCGTCAACGTCGTCACCGGGGAAACCGCGGGCGTGCTGCAGAACGGCTATGTTTTTTCGGGTGGCGAGCGCAGCGACATCACAGGCTGGCGCAAGAGCGACTCGCAGATTGCGGCCTTCGAGTTCACGTCGATCGCCAATTCGTACGCGAGCCGCACCGGCCGGCCGGATGACGTCGGCGTGATCGGCGTCGCCATGTTCCGTGAGCGGGTGCCTGTGCCGCCTCCGCCGCCCATCGTGCTGCCGCGCCGTGACGACAGCAGCAGTTCCAGCCGCGAGATGGAGCGCCGCAGCGAGGCGCCCTCGGCGGTGGCCGAGGCTGCGCCGGCCGCACCCGCGGCAAAGGCCCGCTCCGCCGACAGCGCCCTGGGTGCCGAATCCGCGGCATCGGCAAAGGGCGGCCTCGCCCGGCAATCGCCGCCCGCCCCGAGCCTGGGCACAGCGCACGGCCGGCGCGAGACCTCGCATGTCGGGCACACCACCTTCGAGCGCGCGCAGTCCACGCCCGACGAAGTGGTCCGCATCCGCTACGACAGCCGCGAGAACCTCATTGCCGCGGGCGTGATTCCGGTGCCGCCGCCCCCGCCGCGCTGGCCGCGCCCTGAAGGGCCATCGGCTTTCCCGGGATCGGAAATGGGCTACGTGCCCGACCCGCCGGCTCGCTATTGATCCAGCCTGCGCCGCATCTCGATATGCGGGATGCCGGCTTCCTCGAACGGCTCGCCATGCACCGTGTAGCCCAGCCGCGCATAGAAACGCTCCGCGCTGCGCTGCGCATGCAGGCCGATCTCCCGGTCGCCGCGTGCCCTGGCGGCGGACTCGAGCGCCCGCATGATCGCGGCGCCATGCCCGCCGCTGCGCAGCACACGGTGCACGGCCATGCGGCCGAGCATGGCCGTGCCGTCCACCGCGTCCAGCAGCCGGCCAGTCGCAATCACCTGGCCGAGCCGATTGCGTGCGACTGCATGCAGCACCACTTCATCGTGCTCGTCCCACTCCAGTTCCTTGGGAATGTTCTGCTCCTCGATGAAGACCGCGCGGCGCAAGGCACTCGCGCCTTCGCCCAGGGTTTTCCAGTTGCCCGTTTCCACCGTGCGCATCGACTCGCCCGCTTCGAAGCCCGTGAGAATTTCGCGCAAGGCAGGCGGCACCGGCCTGGAGGTCTGCGTGGCGGGGTCGGCAAACACATAGACGAGTTCGCAGCCCACCAGGTACTGGTCCTGCCGGAACAGCGCGCCGTCGAAGACGATGGACGAGTTGCCGATGCGCGTGCACTTCATGGCCACGTCGATCACGTCGTCCACGCGCGCGGACGCACGAAAATCCACCGTCGCCTTGCGCACGTAGAGATCACCGCCCAGGGAATGCATGGCCTCTTCATAAGGCAGCGCGAGCGCGCGCCAGTAGTCGGCAATGGCGGTGTCGAAATACATCAGGTAGTGCGCGTTGAACACTATCTTCTGCATGTCGACTTCGGCCCAGCGCACGCGCAGGCGGTGGAAGAAGCGGAAGTCTTTTCTCTGGGGTATGGTTTCTTCGGTCATGGTTTCAGTGCCTCTCTGAGTGCGCGCGCCGCATCGTCCTGCGCCTGCAGCGCCTCGGGAATCGCGCGCCCCATTTTCAGGAATTCGTGGATCACGCCGCGGTAGATCTCCAGATCGACGGCAACGCCTGAGGCGCGCAGCTTGTCGGCGTAGGCAATGCCTTCGTCCACCACCGCATCGCATTCGGCCAGGCCGATCCAGGCCGGTGCCACGCCGTCGACGTCGTCGGCCAGCAGTGGCGCAAAGCGCCAGTCGTCGCGGTCGGCCGGCGTGCGCACGTACTGGCCGAAGAAATAATCGATCAGCGCCTTGGTGAGCAAGGGGCCATCGGCATAGCGTCGGTGCGAGGCAGTGTCCTGGTGGGCCGTGGTGCCGGGGTAGATCAGCATCTGCAGTGCGAGCGGCAGGCCCGCATCGCGGGCAAAAATGGCGCACACCGCGGCCAGCGTGCCGCCGGCGCTGTCGCCGCCCACCGCGAGCCGGCTCGCGTCGATGCCCAGGCGCGCGCTCTCGTTCGCAATGAAGGCGAACGCATCCCAGGCGTCGTTCGAAGCGGTAGGAAACTTGTGCGCGGGCGCCAGCCGGTAATCGACCGAGACCACCGCGCAGCCGCTCTTGTGGCTCAGCACGCGGCACAGCGTGTCGTGCGTGCGGATGTTGCCCACCGTGAAGCCGCCGCCGTGAAAATACACCAGCGTCGGCAGCTTTGCCGATGAAGGCGCATAGAGCCGTGCCGGCAGCTCGAAGCCGTCGCGGGCGGTAATGCTGAAGTCTTCGATGCGCGCAAGGTCGGGCTTGGGCACCTCAAGTACGCCCGCTCCTTTTTCATAGGACGCCTTGGCCTCTTCGGGCGTGAGCTGGTCCAGGCTCGGATGGCCGGCTCGCGCCATGCGTTCGACCACGCTGGCCATCTTGCCGGTGAGCGGTGGCTGCCATGTGCCGGGCGCGACAGCGGCAAGGGTTTTGTTCATGTGCAAGACTGTTCCTGCTTGTTAGATTTGGGTGGTCCGCAATCGTACTGCCCAGGCACCTACACCCCATGGCCCTCATCCAATACCTCACCCAAATCCAGTTCGAGTTCGGCGCCATCAAGCTGCTGTCCAGCGAGTGCGCGCGCATCCGCATCACTCGCCCGCTGATCGTCACAGACGCGGGCGTGCGCGCGGCCGGGGTGCTGCAGAAAGCGCTCGACGCCATTGCTGATCTTGAAGTGGCGGTGTTCGACCAGACGCCGTCCAACCCGACCGAGGCTGCCGTGCGCGCCGCTGTCGAGCTGTATCGCAGCGCCCGATGCGACGGGCTCATTGCCGTCGGCGGCGGCTCCGCCATCGACTGCGCCAAGGGTGTGGCGATAGCCGCCACGCACGAAGGCCCGCTGAAGACCTACGCCACCATCGAAGGCGGCTCGCCCAAGATCACCGACTGCGTGGTGCCGCTGATTGCGGTGCCCACCACCAGCGGCACAGGCAGCGAGGTCGCGCGGGGCGCCATCGTCATCGTCGACGACCACCGCAAGCTCGGCTTCCATAGCTGGTTCCTGATGCCCAAGGCCGCCATCTGCGACCCCGAGCTCACGCTCGGCCTGCCCCCCAAGCTCACGGCCGCCACCGGCATGGACGCGATCGCGCACTGCATGGAAACCTTCATGTCGGCCGCCTTCAACCCGCCGGCCGACGGCATCGGGCTCGACGGCCTGGAGCGCGCCTGGCTGCACATCGAACGAGCCACCAAGGACGGCAGCGACCGCGAGGCACGGCTCAACCTCATGAGTGCCTCGATGCAGGGCGCCATGGCCTTCCAGAAGGGCCTGGGTTGCGTGCACTCGCTGAGCCACAGCCTGGGCGGGGTCGATCCGCGCCTGCACCACGGCACGCTCAACGCCCTCTTCCTTCCCGCGGTCATCCACTTCAATGCCGGTGCCGAGTCGGTGCAGAAGGAGCAGCGGCTGCAGCGCATGGCGCAGGCCATGCACCTCGATTCGGCTGGCGATCTCGGCGATGCGATCCGCGACATGAACGCGCGCCTGGGCCTGCCCAAGGGCCTGGCCGAAGTGGGCGTGACGCCCGGCATGTTCGAGCAGATCATCGACGGCGCCATGGCCGACCACTGCCACAAGACCAATCCGCGGCTGGCTTCGCGCGATGACTACAAGGCGATGCTCGAAGCTTCGATGTAAGTGGGCTTGGGGACGCTGTAGTTCAGGGCGTGTTGTTCAGGGCGGTGGTTGATCGAGCGGAACAAGAGCAGCGCCTGGTGTGCACAGGGCGCCGGGTGCTCCCCGCAGCGAAATAAAGGAGGAGCCGAAGGCGGGGGACATTCGCGGAGGGGAGTACCCGGTGGCCTGTGCACGCGCCCTGAACAAAAGCCACGTCATGTACATGACATAAGGAATTCCTAGACTGCCATCCGAAGGCTTCGCATCCGCAGAAGCCCCAAGGGCGAGGGAAATTCCGAATGACGCGTACCGTCCAGGTTCACACCGTACTGAACGCCGAGCAGCTCAAGTTCCGCGCGATGCGGGGGCATGAAGGACTGTCGCAGTTGTTCGAATTCGAGGTCGACATGGTCAGCACCAGCTTCAACCTCGACCTGAAGAAGCTGCTGGGCACTTCGCTCACGCTCGAACTCACGGACGGCGGCGCGCCGCGCTTTCTCAACGGAACCGTGGTGCGCTTCGAACTCGTGGGCCGCGCCAACGAAACCGGCCGCCACTATGTGTACCGTGCCCTGGTGCAGCCCTGGCTTTGGTACCTTACGCGCACCACAGACTGCCGCATCTTCCAGAACAAGAGCGTGCCCGAGGTGCTCGACGAAGTGCTGGGCAAGTACGGCTTCGAATTTGAAAAACGCCTGACGGGCAGCTATCGCCCCTGGGAATACTGCGTGCAATACCAGGAAAGCGATTTCGCTTTCGTGAGCCGCCTCATGGAGCACGAAGGCATCGCCTACCACTTTGAGCACAAGAACAATTCGCACCTGCTGGTGCTGGCCGACGACACCGGCGGCTACGGCAAGCTGCCGGGCTTTGCCACCATTGCGTATCGCCCGCGCGACCGCGTGCTCCACGCCATGGAGCCCTGCATCGACCAGTGGCGCATCTCGGAGCAGATCACGTCGGGCCGCGTGATGCTCGACGACTTCGACTTCAAGAAGTCGCGCGCCTCGCTGCAAAGCGTGCGGCAAGACCCCAAGGGCCACGATCATTCGAGCTACGAGGTCTACGAATGGCTGGGCGGCTACAGCGAGCACCAGCAGGGCGACACCTACGCGAAGATCCGGCTACAGGAACTGCAGTGCGCGCACGAGCTTGCCGCGGGCCACACCAACGTGGTGGGCATGGCACCGGGCTACCTGTTCGAGATGACGCATTGCCCGCGCGAGTCGGACAACCGCGAGTACCTGGTCACCGAAACCCGCTACGACCTGCAGGAGTCCGAATACTCCACCGGCGGCAGCACGGAATCGGTCTGCCAGTTCGACTTCACGGTGCTGCCTTCGAACGTGCCCTACCGGCCCGCCCGCAAGACGCCCAAGCCGCGCACCAATGGCCCGCAAACCGCCACCGTCGTCGGCCCGGAAGAAATCTGGACCGACCGCTTCGGCCGCGTGAAGCTGCAGTTCCGCTGGGACCGCTATGGCCAGTCGGATGAAAACAGCTCGTGCTGGGTGCGCGTGTCGAGCAACTGGGCCGGCGCCAACTACGGCACCATGCACATGCCGCGCGTGGGCCAAGAGGTGATCGTCGATTTCATCGGCGGCGAGCCCGACCGCCCCATCATCACGGGCCGCGTCTACAACAACGACCAGATGCCGCCGTGGGAGCTGCCCGCCAATGCCACGGCCAGCGGCATCCTCACGCGCTCGAGCACCGGCGGCGCGGCCAACCAGGCCAACATGCTGCGCTTCGAGGACCGCACGGGCGCCGAGCAGATCCTGCTGCACGCCGAACGCGACCTCGACGTCGAGGTGGAAGCCGACGAAACGCACACCACCGACGGCACCCGCACCACGGTCATCGGCGGGCACGAATCCTCCACCTACAAGAGCGGCGAAACGCGCGACATCACCGCGGGCGCGAAAGAAACCATCACCGGCGGCGACACGCGCGACGTTGCCGGCGGCTTCAGCGAAACCGTGACAGGCGGCGTCACACAGACCATTTCGGGCGGCAAGAAGCGCACGCTCAGCGGCGGGCTGAACGATACGATCACGGGCGGCGTGAAGCTGGCGATCGCCGGCGGCTTCCACGGCACCATCGACGGCCAGGAGATCCGCTTCGTGAGCGGCGGGCGCAACGACACCATCAACACCTCGAACACCGTGCTGGTCGACGGACCGTCGAACACCACCGTGACGGGCCCGACGGTCCACACCTCGCCCGACGTGACCTTCAACACGACGAACCACATCCACAACACCACGCAGCACGTCATCAATACCAACGTCTACAACACGACGTCGAACACCTACAACAACATCACGAACGACTACACGAACAACTCGAAAACCTACACCAACAACTACGCCAAGAGCAGCGACTGGCGCCTGTACCGCGCCGGCGGCGTGGGATTCCGCTTCTCCGCGGTCGGGATGGCCATGGACCTCTGGGGGCTGCGTCAGCAGAATTACATCCTCAACTCGCAGTTCTCGGGCGTCCGCCTCGACGTCGCGGTGTTCCGGGCGCAGAACGAGGCGACCGAAATCAGGGGCACGGCGCTCAAGGTCGCGAACATCGGCATGAAGATCGCAAGCGGCGGCCTGGCGTTCGCCGCAAAAGCCATGACCGTCAAGGTCTGAACCACTGGAACTCGATGGACGTCTGGGAGCAGATTCTGTGGGTCGTCTTCGCGGTGATGATGGGCGGCGCGCTGGTGGCCTGCGTCTCGGTGGCGGTGGTCGCCACCGGCGAACAGCGCAAGTACACCAAGGAGCAGCGCGTGGGCAAGGCCTTGGGCAGCACCGGCGTGCTCGCACAGGGGACCGTGCTCGAAGTGCGACGCCCGGAACATCAGCTCACCAGTCCCGGAACCCATGGGCAACGCATGGTGGCGCTCGAACTGGACCTGCAGATGGGGCCCGCGGCCCAGGTGCCGACCGTGGTGCTCAGGACGCTTGTTGACGAACTGCTCCTGCCCCGAATCGCCGTGCCCGGCGCAACCATCCATCTCTTGCAAGACCCCGCCAATCCCGCCGTGGTGTCGGTCGACAGGCAGCGGACGCCCCTTGAAGTACCGCCCGCACAGGGTTAGGGCCTACGGACAATGAAAACCGTCAAGCCGCTCCGGCTGAGCGTCATCACGCGCCCCTTTCTGCGCAGCGGGCATCAGCGGCTGGGCGTGACCGTCATCGGCATGGTGTCGATGGGCGAAGCCCCCGTGCTGCTGCCCGAGCCCGAGTTCTGGAAGATCGCGGCCGACGAGCTCGGGCCCATGGGCGCCATCGACCTGGGCATCCCCAAGGTCTGCGCCGAGTTCCTCGCGACCGGCCATGCCTACACCCATCACCAGAAGGAAAAGACCGCCTGCGCGGTTGCCTTGCGGGTGGGCGGGATCGAGCGGCAGTTGCTCGCCTTCGGCGATCGTTTCTGGCTGGACGGCCGTGCCACCGCGCCGCAGACTTTCGAATCGATGCGCCTGGACTGGACGCGCGCGTATGGTGGCCCCGGCTTTGCCGACAACCCGCTGGGCATCGGCCATGCGCCCGAGATCGTCAACGGCCTCGCGGTGCAGCGCCTGCCGAACATCGAGCACCCGCTGCGCCGGCTCGATCGCCCCGACCGCGAGGTGGAGCCGGCCTCCTTCGGCGCGATCGACCTGAGCTGGCCGCGCCGCATGCGCCTGATCGGCCGGCACTACGACACGCACTGGCGCGAGAACCTGTTCCCCGGCTTTTCCGAGGACATGGACTGGCGCTTCTTCAATGCCGCGCCGCCGGAACAGCGCTGGGCCGACCTCGACAGCATCCCAGGCGGCACGCCTTATGAAGTCTGGAACATGCACCCCACCCTCCCGGTGCAGCGCGGCCAGTTGCCGGATTGGCGCGCGCGCGCCTTCATCGCCCGCAAGACCGCACCGGGCCAGCGTGAGCCGGAGCACTTCGACGAAGTGCCCATGCGCCACACCACGGCGTGGTTCTTTCCGCACCTTGCGCAGGTGGCGCTGATCTACCACGGCGAGATCGGCATTGCCGAAGACGATGCCGACGACGTCACCCACGTGATGCCTGCCATCGAGGCCGCGGGCGATCCGCCCCGCCCGCTCGCGCACTACTTCGAGATCCTGCAGCGCCGCTGCCACCCCGAGACGGGTGCGCTGTACGCGGCCCGCGACGACGAACTGCTGCCCGCCGAGGCCATCGGCCCCTGGCTCGACACGCTGGACGACGACAACGAATCGGCGCTCGTTCGCAACATGCGCGAGCGCGGCGATCGGCTGCGCCAGGACATGATGCAGAAGGCGCGCGAAGCCGGCCACGACCCGCGCCTCTTGCGCGAGCGGTCGGTGCCCGAGCCCTTTCGCAAGGCGCCGACGCTCGCCGAGTTGCCCGAGTTCATCGAGCGCACGCGCGTCTTCACGCAGGACCAGCGACGCAGGCTCGAGGATGGGCGGCAAGAGCTCCAGCGGCTGGGCCGGCTCAACGCGGTGGAGTCGCGCAAGGTCGGGTTCGACACCGGCGAACTGGTAGCCGGCATCGATCGCATGACGACCAAGGGGCCACCCGTCTTCGACGGACAGACCGCGCTGCAGGGCATGTTCGGGATCGCCGAAGCGACCGGGACGCCCGCGCTCTCGCCCGCCCAGCAGCGGGAGTTCACGCAGGTGGTGGAAAAAGGCCAGCGCGGGCTCATCGACATGTACCGCATGGGCGCGCAGCACCAGTCGCCGGCCGATGCAATGCTGAGCGGCCCCGCCGCTGAAGCACGCCAGCGCGTGCAAGACATCATGGGCGCCACCCGCGATCTCTCTGGCATGGATCTCACGGGCGCCGACCTGTCGGGCATGGACCTGCGCGGTGCGCGCCTGCACCGCACGCTGCTCGAAAGCGCGAACCTCGAGGGCGCCCGGCTCGACGGCGCCGACGCCACCGAGGCCGTGCTGGTGCGCGCGCGGCTGTCGCGCGCATCGCTGGCCGGCTGCGTGCTGCACCGCGCCAACCTGAGCATGGTTCAGTGCGTGCACACCGCGTTCACCGGCGCGCGCATGCACGAAACCACGCTCGAGAAAACACGCTTCGACGGCTGCGACTTCTCGAACGCCCTGCTCGAGCATCTGAACTTTCTGGGCGTGCACTTCGCGCGCTGCAACTTCGACGAAGCCCGCTTTTCCTACGTGACCTTCATCGAACAAAGCTGCCTGCAGGATTGCAGCTTTCGCGGCACCACGCTCCACAAGGTGGGATTGATCTCGTGCGTCGTGGCACGGCTGGACTTCACGCGGGCGCAGCTCGAGGCCTGCGCCTGGGCCCACACGCCGGGAGACGACGGCATCCTATTTCGCGACGCAACGCTGCGCACCACCTGCTTTGTCGGCACCAGCAGTCTCCGCAACATGGACTTCGAAGGCGCGACGCTCGTGCAATGCGGCATGCGCGAAATGCCGCTGGATGGCGCCCGCTTCGTGCGCGCGACGCTCGACACCTGCGACTTCTCCGCCTGCAGCTTCACCGGCGCCGACCTGAGCGCCATCGATGCGCTAGAAAGCCTGTTCATCCGGGCGGATTTCACGCATGCCTCGCTGCGCGGCGCCAACCTCATGCATGCCAGCCTCCAGAAGGCACGGCTGGTCGGCACCGACCTGCGCGAGGCCAACCTGTTCCGTGCCGACGTGTCGCAGACCCTGATGGACGGCGTGACCGAAACACGCGGCGCGTACATCGAACAGGCCAAGACCCTTCCGCGCCGCGCCGCGGATCCCGCGCAATGACGCGGGATGAGCTGGCAACCAAGATCCGCGGCGGCGAGCACATCCAGGACCAGGACTTCAAGGGCATGAACTTCGACGGAACGGACCTGCGCGGCGGCACCTTCGGCGCCTGCGATTTCTCCGGCGCGAGCCTGCGCCGGGCGTTGTTGGCCGAGTCGGTGTTCGATGCCTGCCGCTTCGACGACGCGGTGCTCGACGCCGCCGACCTGCACCACTGCGCTTTCACCCGCTGTGGCCTGCCGCACGCGAGCCTGCGCTCGGCCGCGATGATGCATGCGGTCTTCACCGAGACGGACCTGCGGGGCGCCGACTTTGCCGAAGCCCGCCTGGTCCAGGCCACCTTTCACCAGAGCACGCTCGACGGTGCGAACTTCGAACGCGCCGACCTCACGAAGTCGGTGTTCGGCGAAAGCAGCCTCGCCGGCACACGCTTCGACGACGTGGCGCTGAACACCACCGTGTATTACCGCGCCGGACTGCGCGGCGCGAGCTTCAGCGGCGCAAGCTTTCACAACGTCATCTTCAGCGAGGCCGCGCTCGCGGGCCAGGATTTCTCGGCGCAATCGTTTCATCTCTGCCAGTTCATCGACGCCGACCTGGCGGCCTGCAACTTTGCCGGTGCGCGGCTGAGCCAGTGCAACTTCAAGGGCGCGAGGCTCGAGCGTGCGGTGTTGACGGGCGTGCACGCGCCCCAATGTCTTTTTCCGGAAGCCGACTTGCGCCATGCCGACGCCCGCGGCGGACATTTCGACCAGAGCCTGTGGGTCGATGCATGGCTGGACGACGCTGACCTGTCCGGCGCAAGGCTCGAGCAGTGCGTGTTCCACCGCGCGCGCTGCCGGCGAACATCGTTCGCGCGCAGCCAGCTGGTGTATGCGGATTTCTCGTACGCCGACCTCAGCGGCGCAGACCTGCGCGGCGCCACCTTCCTGCGAACCCAGACCCATCGATCGATACAGGCCGGCAGCCGCTGGAGCGACCGCATCGGCGTGCTCGACAGCGACCCCGCGCTATTCGAGGCTGAGCGCTTTTCGGCGGCACGCTCGAGCCGGCCGCAGCGCGCGGGCCGCGACACCTTCGGACGGCCGCTGCCTCCCGATGCACCGGACACCGCCCCATGAATCATCACCACCACGCCACCCGCGAAGCCACCCAGCTCCCATCCCAGGACGACGGCACCGACCGCAATCCCCATGCCGCCGAGATGCGGGCCCTGATGGGCAAGCCGCTGCCCTCCGCCGCAGCCGCCACGCCTTCCTGGACCGGCAGCGCCTTGGGCACCGTCGTGAAGCAGCTACCGGATGGTGGCTTCATGGTCGAACCTCAGAGCGGCGGCGATCGCTGGCACTGCCCGCGCGCTGCGAGCTGCCTGCTCGAGCCCGGCACGGGCGACACCGTGCTGGTGGCCGGGCCGCACCGTGAGAGCCTCTACCTGATCGCCGTCGTTACGCAGGCGGACGCCAGCCAGTCGCACATCGTGACCGAGGGCGACCTCACGATCCGTTCGCGCCGCGGTCGCATCGCGCTGAACGCGCCCGCGCTGGCGCTGCAGGCCGAACGCGCGCAGGTCGACATTGCGGACATGGAATACCGGGGTGCCGAGCTGCGCGTGACCATGCTCGTCGCGCGCTTCGTGGGCCGCACGCTGGAGACCGTGCTCGACCGCCTGAGCGTGCTGACCCGCTCGAGCTTTCGCCTCACCGAAGAAGTCGAGCAGGTGCGGGCGGGCCAGATCGACATGCAGGCTGCCGAGACCCTGCGCCTGCATGCGAAGAACACCTTCGTCACCAGCAAGGCGCTGGTGAAGGTGGATGCCGAACAGATCCACATGGGCTGATCAAGAAAAGAAGGAGCATCAACATGTTTGCCAATGCACAGATGATGGGCATGGACCTCGCGTTTCCGGACGTTTGCAAGACGCCGCCCGCGGTCCCCATCCCCTACCCCAACTTCGCGCTCGGGCCCACGGCCATTCCCAACGCTTGGAACATCCTCTACGGTGGCACCCCGGTCCACAACATGGCCACCACCACGCCCATCACCAACGGCGACAACTCGGGCGTGCTGATGGGCGTGGTGTCGCAGACGGTGATGGGGCCTTCGCGGCACATCACCGGCGCATTCACCGTGCTGCTCAAGGGCACGCCCTGCACGCGCATGACCAGCCTGTCGGTGCAGAACCGCTGCAACATCGTGGGCATGCGCATCGTGCCCAGCCAGTTCAAGGTGCTGGTGCTCGCGGCCTGAGCTTTTCTCTTATTCCGCCTTCACGCCCGCCGTGCGGATCACCTTCGCCCACTTGGCGGTTTCGGCGGCAATGAAGGCATCGAACTCCTCCGGCGTGCTGCCTGCCGGGAACGTGCCCATGGCATCGAGCTTGGCGCGCGTCTCGTCGCTCTTGATGATGCGCGACACCTCTTCCGACATGCGCTTGACGATGTCCCGCGGCGTGCCGGCCGGCGCCAGCATGCCCGCCCAGGTGCTGCCGGTGAAGCCCGCGAAACCCTGCTCGATGAAGGTCGGCACATCGGGCAGTGCGGGCAGGCGCTTGTCGCCCGCCACGCCGATGAGGCGCACCTTGCCGGCCTTGGCCTGGTTGATGAGGCCGGTCGGCGCATCGAAGAATAGCTGGATCTGCCCTCCCATCAAGTCGGTCAGCGCAGGCACCGCACCACGGTATGGGATGTGGATCATGTAGGTCCGCGTGAGCGACTTCCACAGCTCGGTCGTCAGGTGTGCGGCCGAGCCGTTGCCCGACGAGCCAAAGCTCACCTTGCCGGGGTTCGCGCGCGCATAGTCGATGAGCTCGCGCGCGGTCTTGAATGGCGCATCGACATTGACCGCCGCCAAGAGCGGCGACACGCCCATGAGCGAAACGCCCTTCAGGTCTTTCTGCGGGTCGTAGGGCAGCTTGGGGTACAGCGTGGTATTGGCCGCATAGGCCGCAATGACGACCCCGAAGGTCGAGCCATCGGGTGCCGCCTTGGCGATGACATCGACACCGATCAGGCTGTTGGCGCCGGGCTTGTTGTCGACGAGCACCGGTTGACCCAGCTTTGTCTGCAGGCCAACCTGCACCAGCCGCGCCATCTGGTCGGTGAAGCCGCCCGGCGTGTAGGGCACGATGATGCGGATCGGTTTGTTGGGCCAGGTGCTTTGGGCCAGTGCGGGCAGTGGAATGCTTGCGGCCGCAACGGCGGCAAGGGTGAATCGGCGGCGTGAAATTCGGGCCTGCGGCATGGGACGGCTTTCTGGAGAGCAAGAATGACCCGGCCATTCTCGAAGCCGCTGCGCGCGCGCAGCCTCAGGGTTTGCCCCGCCGGAAAATTCAGAGCGGCAGAACGTCTCGCGTCCGGCCGGTCGCAAGCCAGCCCTCGAACTCATCCGAAAGCCGCTCTGCCTCGCGCACGGCCCTGCTCCATGCGCCGATGCGCGCCTGCGGATCTTTCGCAAAATGGATGAAGTCCTTGCGGTCGGGCAGCTTGCCGTTGGGCAGCGAGCGCACCCAGTCGGGGTCGGGCGCGAGCACCACCATTCGATCGAGAAAGCCGGTGGACTTGTGGCGCCAGCGCAGGCCCTTGTCGAGCCAGCCGGGCACCACCGCCCGCTGGAAGTGCGGGTACAGCACGATGCCTTCGTCGGCCGGCTGATAGTCGAGGTGCAGGTGGTAGTCGGTGATGCCGCCGTCCCAATACGCTCCGCGCGGCGCACCGGGAATGTCGTGCACCGCGGCCAGAAGGAACGGAATCGAACATGACGCCTGCAGCACCAGGTTGAAGTTCTCTTCACTCAGCGCATGCTGGCGCGTGCGGAAATCCTTTGTGCCGAAAGGCAGGGCCGCGCCGGGCGTGGAGAACACGCAGCGTTCGAGCCATGCGCCCAGGCCCTTGCGGTACAGGCTGTTGGTGGCAAAGGCACCCAGGTAGCCGAAGGGCGTGCGCGCCCTGCCCTCGCGGCCGAGGATGTGGCGCCCGCGCGAAGTCACCACATGCAGGCGATAGCGCGAATGGTTCAGCACCTCGCCAATGCGTCCGCCGTAGAAGTCGACAAGGCTCTCGGCAAAGCGCTCGCTCAGCTGCTTCGGGCTGAGCCGCTTCTGCCCAGGCGGCACGTCGAACTGCTGGCGCACATAGTCATACTCGAAACGCTCGAAGGCTTTCTGCGGATCGGACAGGCAGGCGGTAGCAAGCCGCCATGCTCCAATCGATGCGCCGACCAGATGAACCGGCTGGCTCGACTGCGCGAGCCAGCGTCCGAAGACGAAACGGTCGAGCGGCCCGAGCACAAGGCCCTTCGGCCCACCTGCCGCGCCGGGAATGGTGCGCACGTCCTGCGGACGCAGTCCGTGCGCTTCGATGTGCTTGCGGGATGCGGGGCCGGCGTAGATGCGCAGGGCTTTCATTTCCTCATGCCGCGCTTGATTCAAACGGGTTGAAGACTTCAACACCGAAACCGGCGAAGTCGCCGACGTTGCGCGTCACGACCGTCAGTGCATGCTGTTTCGCCGTCGCGGCAATCATTGCGTCTTCGTACAGCGTGTTCGAGTTGCGGTGCATCAGCCTGGCCCACAGCCTGAACGTTTCCGCATCCATGGGCAGGACGTTGTACGAGCCGGCAACCAAGGCCGCCCATTGCTCGATCTCATCGGCCTTGGCTGCATCCTGTTCACGCGTGATCTCGATGCCGGCCTGGATTTCGCCGATTGTCACCGCGGAAAGATGCAGGTTGCTGTCGGCAATGGGCGCAAGCCATGCGACGACCGCGCCGTGCGGACGAGGCCGGCGCAGTTCCGAGATGACGTTGGTGTCCAGCAGGTACATACCACCGGCCTCAGCGGATCGGGTTGATGCGCCGCCGGCGTGCCGCGCCGCGCTGCGGAACGAGAAACTCGGTGCGTGCCTCGGCCGAGAGCAGCAATTCCTTGAGGGAGGGCTTGGCCGTAGCATGCAATCGCCGCCACTCTTCCGCCGGCACCAGCACAGCGGCCTCGGCCCCCCGCTTGGTGACCATTTGCGGCCCGTCTGCGAGACAAGCCTCAAGAAACTCGCTGAAACGCGCCTTGGCGTCTTGCACGGGCCAGGTTTTCATTTGAGCCGCCTTGTCTGACTAGTGTTCTGACTAGTGTTCTGACTAGTTTAACAGGCCGGCTGCAAATATGCCCACACCTACTTTCGCAGCCCCTGCAGCTTGGCGAAAGCGCTCGCCATCTGGCCCGCAGGCTGCGGCGCGTTGTCGCGGCGCGCGCCCTGCTGCTGCTGGCCGCGCCCCGCGCCTTCGAAGCGGTTGTCGCGGGGCCCGTCGCGTCGCGCAGGCGCTGCGTCGAGCTTCATCGACAGTCCAATGCGCTTGCGCGCCACGTCCACTTCCATCACCTTGACCTTGACGATGTCGCCGGTCTTCACGACCTCGCGCGCGTCGTTCACGAACTTGTGGCTCAGCTGGCTCACGTGCACCAGGCCATCCTGGTGCACGCCCAGGTCGATGAAGGCGCCGAACTGCGCCACGTTGCTCACAGTGCCCTCGAGGATCATGCCCTCGACCAGGTCCTTGATGTCGTCCACGCCGTCGTTGAAGCGCGCCACCTTGAAGTCGGGGCGCGGGTCGCGGCCGGGCTTCTCGAGTTCGCCGAGGATGTCCTTCACCGTGATGACGCCGAACTTCTCGTTGGCGAAGAGCTCCGGCTTCAGCGTCTTGAGCATTTCGGCACGGCCCATCAACTCGGCAATCGGCTTGCCGGTCTTGACGATGATCTGCTCGACCAGCGGATAGGTTTCGGGGTGCACCCCGGTGATGTCCAGCGGGTCGGCGCCGCCGCGGATGCGCAAGAAACCCGCGCTCTGCTCGAAAGCCTTGGGGCCGAAGCCGGTCACGTCGAGCAGCTGCTTGCGGGTGGAGAACGCGCCGTTCGATTCACGCCAGCGCACCACCGCTTTGGCCACGCTGGCCGACAGGCCGGACACGCGCGACAGCAAAGGCACGCTCGCGGTGTTGAGGTCCACGCCCACCGAGTTCACGCAGTCTTCCACCACGGCCTGGAGCGTGCGCGCCAGTTCGCTCTGGTTCACGTCGTGCTGGTACTGGCCCACGCCGATGCTCTTGGGGTCGATCTTCACCAGCTCGGCCAGCGGGTCTTGAAGGCGGCGCGCAATGCTGGCGGCGCCGCGCAAGCTCACATCCACGTCGGGCATTTCCTGCGAGGCGAATTCGCTGGCGGAATACACCGAAGCACCCGCCTCGCTGACCACCACCTTGTCGACCGTCATCTCGGGCGCACCCGCCTGTGCGGCCATCTTGGCGAGCAGCTTGATGAGGTCGGCCGCCAGCTTGTCGGTCTCGCGGCTCGCGGTGCCGTTGCCGATGGCGATCAGGTTCACGCCATGCTTGGCGCAGAGCTTGCCGAGCGTGTGCAGCGAGCCTTCCCAGTCCTTGCGCGGCTCGTGCGGGAATACCGTGGCGGTTTCGACCAGCTTGCCGGTGGCATCGACCACGGCCACCTTCACGCCGGTGCGGATGCCGGGGTCCAGGCCCATCACCACGCGCGGGCCGGCCGGCGCAGCCAGCAGCAGGTCGCGCAGGTTGTCGGCAAACACCTTGATCGCGACCTTCTCTGCGTCTTCGCGCAGGCGGGTGAACAGGTCGCGCTCTGTGGAGAGCGCCAGCTTCACGCGCCAGGTCCAGGCCACGCACTTGCGGATCAGGTCGTCGCTCGGCCGCCCGGCGTGGCTCCAGCCCAGGTGCAGCGCGATCTTGCCTTCGGCGATGCTGGGCTTGCCCGGTTCGGGCTCGACCGGCAGCACCAGCTTGGCATCCAGGATCTCGAGCGTGCGGCCACGGAACACCGCCAGCGCGCGGTGCGAAGGCACGCGGCCGATCGGCTCGTCATAGTCGAAGTAGTCGCGAAACTTGGCGACATCGGCGTTGTTCTCGTCCTTGCCGGCCATCAGCGTCGACTTGAGCAGGCCTTCGGCCCACAGCCATTCGCGCAGCCGCTGCACCAGCGCTGCGTCTTCGGCCCAGCGCTCGGAAAGAATGTCGCGCACGCCGTCGAGCACGGCCGGCACGGTAGAAAAATCGGGGCCCGGCTTGCCATCGTCCAGCGTGGTGGCGGGCTGAAGGAAGGCCTTGGCTTCCACCGCGGGATCGAGCGTCGGGTCGGCCAGCAGCTTGTCGGCCAGCGGCTCGATGCCGAACTCGCGCGCAATCTGTCCCTTGGTGCGACGCTTCTGCTTGAACGGCAGATACAGGTCTTCGAGTTCCTGCTTGGTCGGCGCGAATTCGATTGCGGCACGCAATTGGGGCGTGAGCTTGCCCTGCTCGTCGATGCTCTTGAGCACTGCGGCGCGGCGGTCTTCGAGTTCGCGCAGGTATGAAAGGCGTGCTTCCAGTTCGCGCAGCTGGATGTCGTCGAGGCCGTCGGTCACCTCTTTGCGGTAGCGGGCAATGAACGGAACCGTGGCACCGCCATCGAGCAGTTCGATGGCAGCCTTCACCTGGTGCTCGCCGACCTTGATCTCGGTGGCGAGCTGGCGAATGATTTTTTGCATGTCGGAGGGGATCCCTGGAACTGGCGACGCCGCTCGGACGCCTTGCGGATAAAGCCGGGAAGTTTGCCATAGGGTGCGGCCACTCCAACAGCAGCCGGGGCACTGCGGAAGCGCTCGGCCTTAGTGGTAAACCACTATGGGTCAAATTGGTTGGCCACGCACAATGTGGTCCAACCACTTTGAAACGCCATGGCACTCAAGCTCATCCATCCCTCTTCCGCGACGATGTCGAAAATCGGCCAACCTCAGATGGAGAAGCCGTACCAACGCCTGGCGGCCAATATTTTCGAATTGGTCAAACAGGGTGAGTTTTTGGTTGGCCAGAGACTGCCGTCCGAAAGAGCATTGGCGGAGCGCTTCGACGTCAGCCGCACCTCGGTGCGCGAGGCCATCATTGCGCTGGAGCTACAGGGCGTGGTCGAGGTGCGCGGCGGCTCGGGCATCTACATCTGCCAGGCGCAGGACGCGCCAACGCGGCTGCCGGTGGTCCAGGAAACCGGCGCCGGGCCTTTCGAGTTGCTGCGTGCGCGCTGCCTGATCGAATCCGAGATCGCATCGCTGGCGGCCACCACGCGCAAGGACGCCGACCTGGACAAGATGTTCGGCGCGCTTGCCACCATGCGCGAGCAGATGCACGACAAGGAAGCCAACGAGGCGGCCGACCGCATGTACCACCTGCACATCGCCGAATCCACCGGCAACAGCGTGCTGCTGCAAACGGTGACGAACCTCTGGGATCAAGCGAAGGGCCCGATCTGGACCCAGATCGAGCAGCACTTTCATTCGCCCGACCTGCGCCTGAAGTCGCAGGACGACCACCAGCGCATCTTTGCCGCGATCGTCTCGGGCGACGCCGATGCCGCACGGCTGGCCATGCGGGCGCACCTGGAACGCGTCATCGGCGAGTTCGCCCAGAGCTGGCGCTAGCCCCCGCCCCGCAGCGTCTGCCGCGGCGATGCGCGGCGGCGCTTCACCCTCGAAAAGACGGAGACACAACCCATGAAGCCCATCCTCGCCCGCGGCCTGACCGCACTGTTGCTTGCCGGCATCTTCGGCAGCACGCATGCGCAAGAGCCGCCCGCGGCCGGCGCGAGCCCACGCATCGATGCCATCCGCAAGGCCGGCGAGCTGCGCGTCGGCGTGCTGCAGAACGCGCCCTGGCTGATCGAGAACACCACCGGCAACGGCGAGCCCTGGAGTGGCCCGGCATGGCTACTGGCCAAGGAGTACGCCCGCCTGCTCGGCGTCAAGCTCAGCACGGTGCCGGTGTCGCACGAGACCAAAGTGCCGGTGCTGGCGTCGAACCAGGTCGACATGACCATCAGCCCGCTGGGCGAAACGCCGGAGCGGCTGAAGGTGGTCGATTTCGTCGCCTACTCCACCACCAGCGTGTGTATGTTCGGCCGTGCCGACAACGCCAAGCTGGCCAAGGCCACTTCGGTCGACGACCTCAACCGGCCCGAGGTGACCATCGCCTACTTCACCGGCGGCGCCGAGGAAGGCTGGGTCAAGGAGCGCTTCCCCAAGGCCAAGCTGCGCGCCGTCGCCAGTTCCGGCGCCACGGCCCCGGTCGAAGAAATCATGGCGCGCCGCGCCGACGCGGCCCCGATCAACCGCGTGCCCTGGGTCGGGCTGCAGCAGAAGGTCAAGGGCCTGGCCGTCCTGCCCAAGGAAAACAACTGCCAAGGTAGTACCGAGAAGGCCTCGCCGGTCGGCCTGGCCGTCGACAAGAACCAGCCCGCCTACCTCGACTGGCTGCGGCAGGTGGCAAAGGCCCGGAAGGCGCAGCTCGATGCCGACGAGGCCCGCGTCATCGGCGCACTGAAATAAGCAAGTCGCACATCAGCCCCAAAAGCAGGAGACCCTCATGTCACACATCCCCAGCACCTTCTTCGGCCGTAAGCTGGCCAGCGCAGCACTCGCCGCCGCCCTGGCCGGCGCTTGCGTGGGCGCGTCGGCCCAAACCCCGCCGGCACCCGGCGCGAGTCCGCGCGTGGACGCCATTCGCAAGGCCGGCGTGCTGCGCGTGGGCGTGGTCAACAACCCGCCCTGGCTGGCGCAGAACACGGCCGGCGATGGCGAGCCGTGGTCCGGCCCGTCGTGGACGCTGGGCAAGGAATTCGCCAAGCTCTTGGGCGTGAAGGTGGAGCCCGTGGCGGTGAGCCACGAAACCAAGGTGCCCGCGCTCACGGCCAACCAGATGGACATCATGATCGGGCCGCTGAACGAGACGGCCGAGCGCGCCAAGATCATCGACTTCGTCACCTTCTCCAGCACTGGCGTGTGCATGTTCGGCCGCGCCGACAACCCGAAGTTCACCGGTGCGCGCTCCCTCGAGGACTTCAACAAGCCCGAGATCACCATGGCGTATTTCTCGGGCGCGGGCGAGGAGCCGCTGGTGCGCCAGCAGTTCTCCAAGGCCAAACTGCGCGGCGTTGCCAACTCTGGCTCGGTCGCTCCCATCGAAGAGGTGTTGGCCGGCCGCTCCGACGTGGCGCCGCTCAACCGCATGCTGTGGCCCAACATCAGCAAGAAGGTGAAGGGCTTGGCCGTGTTCCCCAAGGAAAACGACTGCCAGGACAGCAAGATCTTCCAGATCCAGACCGGCATGGGTGTGGCAAAGGAACAGCAGGTGTACCTCGACTGGCTGCGCGCTGTGGCCCAGCGCATGCAGCCCGCGCTGAGCGAAGAAGAGCGCCGCATGACGCAGAACCTGAAGTAACGCCATGCTGAACTGCGAAATCCACGGCGCGCTCGACCTGCGCCTCGCCGAACGTCCGGCCGAAGCGCTGGCGCCCACCCAGGTGCGCGTGGCCGTCAAGGCGGTCGGCATCTGCGGCTCCGATCTGCACTACTACCGCCATGGCCGCGTGGGCGACTTCGTCATCCGCGCGCCGCTGACGCCAGGGCACGAGGCCTCCGGGCAAGTCATCGAAGTGGGCGCGCAAGTCAGCTCGGTGAAGCCGGGCGACCGCGTGGCCCTCAACCCATCGCGCACCTGCGGTGTCTGCCGCTTCTGCCGCGCGGGCGCCTCCAACCATTGCGAGAACGTGCACTTCTTCGGCAGCGCCAGCCGCTGGCCCCACATGCAGGGCGCGATGCGCGAACAGGTGGTGGTGGAGGCCACGCAGTGCCTCGCCGTGCCCGACACGCTGTCGTTCGAGCTGGCCGCCTTCGGCGAGCCGCTGGCCGTGGCGCTGCATGCGGTGCAGGAGGCCGGCTCGCTGCTTGGCAAGACGGTGATGGTGGTGGGCGCCGGTCCCATCGGCGCGCTGATCCTCATGGCCGCCAAGCTTGCGGGCGCGAGCCAGCTCATTGCGGTGGACATCGTCGACGAGACGCTCGCGGCCTGCACCCGCGTGGGCGCAACGCGCACCATCAATGCGGCCAAGGAACCCGACGCGCTGCAGGCGCTGGCGGCGGACAAGGGTCAGATCGATGCGTGCTTCGAGGTCTCGGGCCATTACGACGGCCTGGCCAATTGCATCCGGTCGACGCGCCCGCGCGGCACCATCGTGCAGGTCGGCACGCTCGGCGGCAACAGCGAGACCTGTCCCTTCAACCAGATCATGGTCAAGAGCCTGCACCTGGTCGGCAGCTTCCGCTTCGTCGACGAATACGCCTGGGCCGTGGACTACCTGAGCCGCGGCGTGCTGGACGTATCGCCCCTGCTGACCGAGGCGGTGCCGGTGGCGCGCGTGCACGACGCCTTCGCGCTGGCGGCGGACCGGCACCGCGCGATGAAGGTGCTCGTCACGTTCTGACGAGATTGCTTGCCCTTCCCCGCCCTACTCTCGCGGAGCTTCAATGGAATTCGATTTCTCGCCGATTGCGGACAACTGGCGCTTCTTTGCCAGCGGCCTGGGCGTCACGGTCGCGCTCAGCCTCATCAGTGCCGTCACCAGCATCCTGGCGGGCCTGGTGATCGCGCTGCTGCGGCTGTACGGCCCCGGCTGGCTGCGCCCGGTGCTCATCTTCTACATCGACTCCATGCGCGCCATCCCGGTGCTGGTGGTGCTGGTGTGGATGTACTTTGCGTTCCCGCTGCTCGTGGGCTTCACCTTTGCGCCGTTCTGGGCCGCGGTGATCGCGCTGACGCTGCACATCGCGGCCTATGCCGCCGAGGTGATCCGCGCCGGCATCGAATCGGTCCGGCCGGGCCAGACGCGTGCCGCACTGGCGCTGGGCATGTCGCGCGCACAGCTGCTGCGCAAGGTGCTGCTGCCGCAGGCCACCATTCGCATGCTGCCGGCCTTCGGCTCGATCCTCACCATCGCCATCAAGGACACCGCCATTGCCACCGTGATTGCCGTGCCCGAGCTGATGCACCGCGCCGAGACCGTGGCGGGTCAGAGCTACCGGCCGGTGGAAGTGTTCACCGCGGTGATGGTGGCGTACTTCGTCATCCTGTTCCCGGTCACGCGCGGGATCGACAGGCTGTACCACCGCGTCGCGCATCTGGGGCGTTCATGATGAAGAGGGCCATCCAATGACTTTCGATTGGTCCGTGATCTGGACGCACCGCCAGGCCTTGCTCGAAGGCGCGGCGCTCACCGTCGGACTGACGGTGCTGACCATGCTGCTGGCCGTGCCGGGCGGCATCATGCTGGCGCTCATGCGGCTGTCGTCGAACAAGCTGCTGCAGTCGGCCTCGCTCGGCTTCGTGGAGTTCTTTCGCAACCTGCCGTTGATCCTGGTCATCTACTGGGTCTTCTACGTGATGCCGATGGCGGTCGAGTTGCAGCTCTCCCCGCTCGTCACCGCGCTGGTGGCCCTGGTGCTCAACGTCTCGGCCTACAACGCCGAGACCTTTCGCGCCGGCATCAACTCCATCCGCAAGGGGCAGCTGGAGGCGGCGCTCGCCATGGGCATGTCGCGCCGCCAGGCCATGTTCAAGGTGGTCATCCCGCAGGCGGGGCGCCGCATCCTGCCGGTGATCGCGAGCACCTGGGTTTCGCTCTTCAAGGACACCTCGCTGGTGTCGGTCATTGCCGTGAGCGAGCTGGCCTATTCGGCAATGCAGATCCGCGCGCAGACCTTCCGCGTGCTGGAGATGCTCACCGCCATGGCCGTTCTCTACTGGCTGATGGGCTACCCGCAAGCCAAGCTGGTGGACTGGATCCACCGCAAATATGGAGTCAAGGAATGATGAACGACATCGCCCGCGCCCCCGCGCGCAAGAACGCCGACCAGCCGCCGGTGCTGGTCTATGAGGACGTGCGAAAGCTCTATGGCGACTTCGTGGCGCTCAACGGCGTCTCGCTGCAGGTCCACAAGGGCGAGGTGATGTGCCTGATCGGCCCTTCCGGCTCTGGCAAATCGACCCTGCTGCGCTGTACCAACGCGCTGGAGACGATCAACGGCGGGCGCGTGCTGATCGACGGCGTGCCGCTGCCCGTGCAGGAGTCGGCGGTGCGCAAGGTGCGCCAGCGCATGGGCATGGTGTTCCAGAGCTTCGAGCTGTTCCCGCACAAGTCGGCACTCGACAACGTTGCCATGGGCCCCATCACCGTGCTGGGCATGCGCGAGGCCGAGGCCAAGGCGCGCGCCATGGCACTGCTGGAGAAGGTCGGCCTGTCCGCCAAGGCGGGCAGCTTCCCGGCCAATCTTTCCGGCGGCCAGCAGCAGCGCGTGGCCATCGCCCGCGCGCTGGCCATGGAGCCGGAGGTGATGCTGTTCGACGAACCCACCTCCGCGCTCGACCCCGAGACCGTGGGCGAAGTGCTCAGCGTGATGCAAAAGCTCGCCCAGGAGGGCATGACCATGATCGTGGTCACGCATGAAATGGGCTTTGCGCGGCGCGTGGCCGACTGGGTGGTGGTGTTCGAGTCCGGCGCCATCATCGAACAGGGCCCGCCGGCGCAGATCTTCGAGCAACCCACCGTGGAACGCACGCGCGACTTCCTTGGCCATCTCGGCTGGAACGGCTGACGAACGAACGCCGCCGCCATCTTTTCTCGCTTCAACCATGAAAATCACCAACGCCCGCGTCATCGTCTGCAGCCCTGGCCGCAACTTCGTCACCCTCAAGATCGAAACCGACGAAGGCCTGACCGGCATCGGCGACGCCACGCTCAACGGGCGCGAACTCTCCGTTGCCGCCTACCTCACCGAGCATGTCATCCCCTGTCTGATCGGCCGCGACGCGCACCAGATCGAGGACATCTGGCAGTACCTCTACAAGGGCGCCTACTGGCGCCGCGGCCCGGTCACCATGACCGCCATCGCCGCCGTGGACACCGCCTTGTGGGACATCAAGGCCAAGGCCGCGGGCCTGCCGCTGTATCAGCTTTTGGGCGGCAAGAGCCGCACCGGCGTGATGGTCTACGGCCATGCCAACGGCAGCGACATCGAGCACACGGTGGACGAGGTGCTGCGCTATGCGGACGCCGGCTACAAGGCCATCCGCGCGCAGAGCGGCGTGCCGGGGCTGGAAAAAGTCTATGGCGTCGGCAAGGGCACGCTGTTCTACGAACCCGCCGATGCCGACCTGCCCTCCGAGCACGACTGGTCCACCGAAAAATACCTGCGCCACACGCCCAAGCTGTTCGAGCGCATCCGCGAAAAGCTCGGCTTCGAGCACCACTTGCTGCACGATGTGCACCACCGCCTCACGCCCATCGAGGCGGGACGCCTGGGCAAGTCGCTGGAGCCCTTCAACCTCTTCTGGATGGAGGACGCCACGCCGGCCGAGAACCAGGACGCCTTCCGCCTGATCCGCCAGCACACCACCACACCGCTGGCGGTGGGCGAGATCTTCAACTCCATCTGGGACTGCAAGGAGCTGATCGAGAACCAGCTGATCGACTACGTGCGCGCCACCGTGGTCCATGCCGGCGGCATCACGCACCTGCGCCGCATCGCCGACCTGGCCTCGCTCTACCAGGTGCGCACGGGCTGCCACGGCGCCACCGATCTGTCGCCGGTGTGCATGGGCGCGGCGCTGCACTTCGACCTGTGGGTGCCCAACTTCGGCATCCAGGAGTACATGCGCCACACCGAGGAAACCGATGCGGTGTTTCCGCATGCCTACACCTTCGACCAGGGCATGCTCTACCCCGGCGACGTGCCCGGCCACGGCGTGGAGATCGACGAGGCGCTGGCCGCCAAGTACCCCTACAAGCGCGCCTACTTGCCGGTGAACCGCCAGCAGCACGACGGCACGCTGTGGAACTGGTGAGCGCCATGCAGAGGCTGCACCCCGACACGCTGGCCGCGCTGCCGTCCGTAGTGGCGCGCCCCGCCTATGACCGCGCCGCGCTCGAGGCGGGCATCGTCCACTTGGGCGTCGGCGCGTTCCAGCGCGGGCACCTGGCTGCCGTCAATGAGGCGGCGCTGCATGCCAGCGGCGACCTCAGCTGGGGCATTGCAGGCGTGTCGCTGCGCAGCGCCGAAACGCGCGATGCGCTCGCGCCGCAGGACGGCCTCTACACGCTCGCGTTGCGCGACGTGGACGAGACCGGCACGCCGCGCGCGTCGTTGCAGGTCATCGGCTGCGTGCTCGGCGTGCAGGTCGCGGCCGAAGACCCGGCGGCGGTGCTTGCGCGCATCGCCCATCCCTCGACCCGCATCGTGAGCCTCACCGTCACGGAAAAAGGCTACTGTCACGATCCGGCCACGGGTGCGCTGCGCGCCGACCATCCCGACGTGCGGCACGACCTGGCGCGCCTCGATGCACCACGCGGCACGCTCGGGTTCCTGGTGTCGGGCCTGCGCCTGCGCCAGCTGCGCGGGCTGGTGCCGGTGACCTTGCTGTCGCTCGACAACCTGCCCTCCAACGGCCACCTGCTGCGCGGCCTGGTGCTGGACTTCGCGCAGCTCGTCGATCCTCAGTTGGCCCGCTGGATCGCCGAGCACTGCAGTTTCCCCTGTTCGATGGTGGACCGCATCGTGCCGCGCACCACCGAGGCCGACCGTGCACAGGTGAACACCGCGCTCGGCCTGGAGGACGCTTGGCCGGTGGTCGGTGAACGCTTTCTCGAATGGGTGGTGGAGGATGATTTCGCAGCCGGCCGTCCGGCCTGGGATGCCGGCGGCGCCCGCTTCGTGGCCGATGCTCGCCCCTTCGAGACGCTGAAGCTGCGCATGGTCAACGGCTCGCATTCGGCACTCGCGTACCTGGGTGCCATGGCCGGCCTCGACACCGTGGACCGCGCCGTCGGCACGCCGGCCCTGCACCGCTACCTGGATCGGCTCATGCGCGAGGAGATCGCGCCCACGCTGCCGGCGCTTCCTGGGCTGGATTTCGATGCCTACCGCCAGCGCCTGCTCGAGCGTTTCGCCAACCCGGCGCTCGCGCACCGCACCGCGCAGATTGCGATGGATGGCTCGCAGAAGCTGCCGCAGCGCCTGCTGGGCACCGTGCGCGATCGGCTCGCCGCCGGCGCTCCCATCGACTGCCTTGCGCTCGCCGTCGCGGCCTGGCTGCACTACCTTCGCGGCGTGGACGAACTCGGCCGCCGCCACGAGATTCAGGATCCGTTGGCCGATGCGCTGGCCGAACGCTGCGCGGCGGCTGAACGCGCAGCAAGAGCCGCCGAGCCGGCGCAGGCCGATGAAGCTCGCGTGGCCCTGCTTGCGACTTTCGCGCCGGTGTTCGGCAACGACCTGGGACGCGATGCGCGTTTCGTCTCCGCCGTGGCGACGCAACTTCGTGCGCTGCGCGAAGTGGGCGTGCTCCAGACGCTGGCGATCCTCGCCCGAGCGGCGGCCTGAGTGGGCGGGCGCGGCCCGCAGTCACAATGCCTTGGCCATGCGCATCTTCACCCGACTCCTGCGCGCCCTTGCCGCGGCGCTGCTCGTGCCCATTCTTCTTTTCGAGGAATGGGGTTGGGAGCCGCTTGCCGCGCTGGTCCGCCGCCTGGCCCGCCTGCCGCTCTGGGCGCGCGCTGAGGACTGGCTGCGCACGCTGCCGCCCTGGGGAGCCCTGCTGGCTTTTCTGCTGCCGGTGCTCCTGCTGCTGCCGGTGAAGGTGCTGGCGCTCTTCCTGTTCGGCCGCGGTCACGCAGCCAGCGGCGTGACGGTATTGATCATTGCCAAGTTGATCGGCACCGCCTTCGTGGCGCGCATCTTCCAGCTGGTCGAGGGCGCGCTCATGCGCATTCCGCTGTTTGCGCGCTGGTACCCGCGCTGGAAAGCCTGGAAGAACCGCGTGCTGACGCTGGTTCGCGAGAGCCGCCCCTGGCGCGTGGTGCGCGCGGTCAACCGACGGATCTACCGCGTTTGGCGCCGGCTGCGCGGCCAGGCGCTCCAGTAGATTAATTTTATCCGGGTAGATTGCATTCTACGTTTTACCCGGATAAAATGTGGCGCATGAATATCTCCACGCCAGCTCCAACAATTCCAACAGCCTTGGCCTCCTCCACCCTCACCGCGTTCTCCGGCTTCCAGCGCGTTGCAGGGGGTTCCCGCGCCGAGGTGCTCGCGCAGTTGCGCCAACGCGCCGATGCGGCTTCCGTGCTGCTGTTCGACGATTCGACCGGCGCGCAAGTCGATCTCGATCTGCGCGAAGACGCAGTGCCCGCGGAACTCGAAGCCCACGACGAAGCGCCGCGCGGTGTCGGGCGCCCCAAGCTCGGCGTGGTGGCGCGCGAAGTCACCCTGCTGCCGCGCCACTGGGACTGGCTCGGGCGCCAGCCCGGCGGTGCCTCCGTCGCGTTGCGGCGCCTCGTCGACGAGGCGCGCCGCGTGAACGCGGACCGCGACACCGAGCGTGCCGCGCGCGAAGCCACCTACCGGTTCATGACGGCCATCGCAGGCGACCTGCCCGGCTTCGAGGAAGCCACGCGCGCTCTGTTCGCGGGCGAACGCGCGCGTTTCGATGAGCTGGTCGCGCCGTGGCCCGAAGACATCCAGGCGCATCTGCAGAAGCTTTCCGCCGCCGGCTGGAGCGCCGCATGAGCGCGACGCCAGGCTCCGTGACCCAAGCCTCCGCCGACGAGACCGGACTGCGCGGTATGCCAGTCGCGCCCGTCAATGCCCCGCGCGCGCTGTGGAAGACCTTCCTGTTCTTTCTCGCGCCGATGCTGCTCAGCAACATCCTGCAGTCGCTCTCCGGCACCATCAACAACATCTACATCGGGCAGATGATCGGCGTTAGTGCGCTGGCGGCCGTGTCGAGCTTCTTCCCGGTGATGTTCTTCTTCATCGCCTTCGTCATCGGGCTGGGTGCTGGCGCTTCAGTGCTCATCGGCCAGGCCTGGGGCGCGCGCGATATCGCCAAGGTCAAGGCCATCGCCGGTACCACGCTGTCGGTCGGCATGCTGCTGGGGCTGGCGGTGGCCGTGTTCGGCGGCGCCTTCACCACGCCGCTGCTCGCCTTCCTGGGCACGCCGCCCGACGTGTTGGCCGACTCCACGCGCTATGCCCGCATCATGCTGATCGCGATGCCGGGGCTGTTCGTGTTCCTGCTGTCCACCGCCATGCTGCGCGGGGTCGGCGACACGGTCACGCCGCTGCTCACGCTGATCTTTTCGACCGCGGCCGGCCTCATCGTCACGCCGGCGCTCATCCGCGGCTGGGGCGGCCTGCCGCAACTGGGCGTTGCGAGCGCCGCCTGGGCCACGGTGGTGGGCTTCGTGGCCTCGACGCTGTGGCTGGGTTGGCGCCTGCGCCGGCGCGGCAGCCCGCTTGCGCCCGACGCGGAATTCATTCGCCACCTGCGCATCGATCCCAAGCTTTTGAAGGCGGTGCTCAAGGTCGGCGTGCCCACCGGCTTGCAGATGATCGTGGTCGCCCTGGCCGAGGTGGTGCTGCTCTCGCTGGTCAACAGCTACGGCTCCAGCGCCACCGCGGCCTATGGTGCGGTGAACCAGGTGGTGGCCTATGTGCAGTTTCCGGCCATCTCGATTGCCATCACGGCATCGATCCTTGGCGCGCAGGCCATCGGCGCGGGTCGTGCGGACCGGCTGGGCGCCATCGCCAAGACGGCGCTGTTGATGAACCTCGTGCTGACCGGCGGACTGGTGCTGCTGGGCTACCTGTTCTCGCGCCACCTGATGGGGTTTTTCATCACCAGCGCGCCGGTGATCGAGATCGCGCAGACGCTGCTGCACATCATGCTGTGGAGCCTCGTCATCTTCGGCATGGCCTCGGCCATCTCGGGGATCATGCGGGCCAGCGGGTCGGTGCTGGTGCCCACGGCCATCTCGATCCTCTGCCTGATCGGCATCGAGGTGCCCGTGGCCTGGTTCATGAGCAACCGCATCGGGCTCAACGGCATCTGGTATGCGTACCCCGTGACCTTCGGGGCGATGCTGCTGCTGCAGACCGCCTACTACCGCCTGGTGTGGCGCAAGAAGGCGATCCGGCGCATGGTGTAGCGGCCGCGGCGGCGGTCACTCTCCGTCGAAAGCTTTCTTCACCCCGGCGATGTCGAGCTTGATCATCTTCATCATCGCCTGCATGGCGCGGGCGGCCTTGGCCGGGTCCTTGTCCTGGAACATCCGGATCACGGGCATAGGCACGACCTGCCACGACACGCCGAAGCGATCGGTGAGCCAGCCGCATTGCACCGGCTGGCCGCCGCCTTCGAGCAGCTTGTCCCAGTAGTTGTCGACCTCGGCCTGGGTCTCGCATTTCACGCACATCGAAATGGCCGGCGTGAACTTGTACTGCGGCCCGCCATTGAGCACCATGAACTCCTGCCCTTGAAGCTCGAAGGTCGCGGTGAGCAGCGAGCCCTTCAGGCTGGGGTTCTCATCGCCCCAGAACTGCTTGGCGGTCACGCGCGAGTCAGGGAAGATGGCGGTGTAGAACTTCACCGCGTCTTCACCGTTGCCGTCGAACCAGAGGCAAGAGTAGATCTTCTGCATGGGAATCTCCTGTGTCTTCGATGATGAACCTCAGGGTTCAATATCCAGGCCGTGGGAGGTCCTTGTCAACCCTCGGACACCACCGGCAGCACGACGCGAAAAGCCACACCCTTGTTCGACAGGCCTTCGGTCACTTCGACCCTGCCCTCCATCCGGGCGACGGCCTGCCTGACGATGGAAAGGCCGAGGCCTGAGCCGCTGGCCTCATGGCCCGCCCCGCGATAGAAGCGCTCGAACACCTGCTCGCGCTCGGTGGCCGGTATTCCGGGGCCATCGTCAGCCACGGTGAGCACCATTCCCTCGTCTTCCGCGCGCAGCGTCACGGCCACCTGGCCGCCGTCATGTAGATAGCGAATGGCGTTGTTCAGCAGGTTTTCCAGGATCGACTGGAACGCCGGTACGTCGATGGAGGCACCGAGGTTGTCGGCCGCATCGAAGGTCAGCTCGATACGGCGCGTCATGGCGCGCGGTGCCGACTGCGCGAGGATCTCCCGTGCCAGCTGCGCAACGTCGATGCGCCTTGGCGCGGCCGGCTGGGCCTCGTCGAGCAGCGCGAGGTCGAGCAGTTGCTGCGTCAGGTGCGAGGCCCGCGCGATCGCCTGTTCCAGATGGGCCTGCGCGCGCGCCCGGTCTTCGCCCGTGCCCGCGCCGGCCAGCGCATGCGCCTGGGCTGCGATGACGGCCATCGGCGTTCGCAGCTCGTGGGCCGCGTCGTGCACGAAGGCGCGCTCGCGCTGCACCTTGTCGCGCAGCTGCTGCAGCATGCGCTCGAGCGCCGAGGTCAACGGCCTGAGCTCGGCATAGGGCGGGTCCACGCCCAGGGGTGAAAGGTCGGTGGCCTTGCGATTGCCGATACCGTCGGCCAACCGACGCAATGGCCGCAGTCCATGTTTCACCGCGAGCCAGACCGGCAGCAGCACGATCGGAAATGCGAGCAGCAGATAGGGCAGCATGTTGCGCGTGTTGTTGTGCAGCACCTTGGCAAAGGTGCGCTCGGGCTCCGCGAGGCGCAGCGACCAGTGCGGCGTTTCATCCTGGTAGACCCAGTACGGTTCGCCGCCGATGTCTTGAGTGGTCACCTGCCGCAGAGGCCCCGCAAGAAGCTCGCCCTGTATCCCGGGTGACGAATAGACCAGCCTGCCGCCGCGGTCCCAGAGCTGGAACCGCAGCGTTCCCGGCGGATTGCCGCTGATGCGAAGGGTCTTGTAGATCGTCTCCGTCGACACGATGACCGCGCGAACGCCGGCCTCGTCGTCGAGCTGCGAAATTGCTTGCGTGAGCGACCGGCCGAGCTTGCTCAAGCCCTGGTCGACGGCCAGCGACTGCCGGAAGTTGACGTACATGTACGCCTGCAGTGCCAGCAGCACGAAGACGAAGGCCAGCAGCACGGCCAGAAAGACACGCTGCACGAGCGTGGGGCGCCACAGCCTGCCGCTCATCATGAGGCGAGCATGTAGCCCACTCCGCGCACCGTGTGCACCAGCGCGCTGCCGATCTTGCGCCGCAGGTTCGACACATGCACTTCCACCGCGGCAAAGTCCAAGGGCTCGCCCAGCGGCTCCAGCTTTTGCGCAAGCGCACCCTTGGCCACCACGGCGCCCGGTTCGCGCGCGAGTTCAAGCAGAAGCCGGAATTCGCGCGGCGACAGCTCCAGCGGCTCACCATTCAGCGAGGCCTTGTGGCGGCGCGGCTCGATGGTCAGCGCGCCCAGGGTCCACACCTCGCTGGCCTGCCGCGCCGAGCGGCGCAGGACGGCGCGGATGCGGGAAATGAGCTCGGCGGTGGCAAAGGGCTTGATGACGAAATCGTCCGCACCACCATCGAGCCCGGCCAACCGGTCTTCCACCGCCGAGCGCGCGGTGATCACGATGACCGGAAGGCTGCTGCCCTCCCGCCGCCAGCGCGCGAGCAGGTCCAGGCCGCTGCCGTCGGGCAACGAGAGGTCGAGCAGCACGCAATCGAAAACGGTGGCGTCCAGCGCGCGTGGCGCGTCGGCCGCACGCCGGCGCCATTCGCTGCTCAGACCCTCGACCTTGAGCGCGGCCTGCAAGGCGCGGCCAAGGTCGAGGTCGTCTTCGATCAGCAGGATGTGCACACGGCCATTGTGCGCGAGCCAACCTTTGGCAATGCCAAAGGTTGGCACCGGCAGAATCTTCCTGCACGGACAAGGCCGTGCATCAAAACATCCAAGAGGGACGAGGAACATGAGATACAGCAGAACCCCCAGCCGCTGGCGCATCGCTCTTGCGGCCGCCTGCGGCACGCTCGCGCTTCTTTCCGGCTGCGCCACCGGGCCCACGCACCCGTCGCTGGTTGCCGCGCGGCAGGACAACACGCTGCCGCCCCTCGTTCCCATGCGCCGCTTCGTCGCCAACATCGACGCGGTCAACGGCCATGTGCTCTCGCCCGACGGGCAGCAGCTCGTATGGTTTCAGGCGGTCGGCACCGACGTGGGCCTTGGCGTGCGCAAGACGGCCGATGCCGCCACGGTCAACAGCGCCAGCACCCGCACCTTCGCGACCGGCACGCTGGCACGGCCCTTCGTGTCCGGGCCGACCTACTTGTGGCTGCCCGACAGCCGCCACCTGGCCTACCTCAAGGACTTCACGGGCGACGAGAACACGCAGATCTTCGTGCTCGACACCGAGGCGCCAGCCGCCAAGCCCTGGGCCGTGACGCCCTGGCCCGGCGTGCGCTCGGCCATGCTGGGATGGGGCGCGCCCGGCAGCGCCACCTTCTACTTCGCGAACAACCAGCGCGACCGCTCCAGCATGGACCTCTTCGAAGGCGATGCCCGCACGCGCACCGTGCGCGAGATTGCGCGCAGCGAACCCGACAGCCGCGTGATCTCCTGGTTCATCGACACCCGGCGCGAACTCGCCGGCCGCATGCGGCAGCTTGGTAGCGCCGACGGCTCCGACCGGCTGCTGGAACTGCGCCAGCCCAACGGCGGCTGGCGCGCCTTCAGAACGGTGAAGGCTTTCGATTCCTTTTGGCCCCAGCGCATCGACCTTGCCGCTGGGCGGCTCTGGACGTTGACGAATGTCGGCCGCGACAAGCTCGCCCTGGTCGAAATCGACCTGGCCACGGGCGCGGAGCGGCTGCTGGCGGAAGATGCGGCGGTCGATCTCGACTACGGCGTGTTCCCACCGCAGCAGGGAGCGCCGCTCGCGTACGTCTCGGAACCCGGCCGCCCGCGCATCGCCTATCTCGATGCCGCGCTGGGCAACGAAGTGGCCGGTGCCGTGAAGACGGCCCGGGAGCGCGGCTGGCTGAACGCCGAACCCGTCATCACGCGCCCCGCGGGCATGGCCAACGACCAGCGCCGCATGGTGCTGCGTTCGACCACCGAGAACGAAACCGTGGAGCTGCTGCTCGATCGCGCAAGCGGGCAACTCACGCGGCTCACGCCGCCGCGCGAGCCGACCGCCGACCTCTTCTCGCCCATGGAGCCCTTCTCGTTCAAGGCGTCGGATGGTCTAGAGGTCCATGGCTATCTCGTGCGCCCGCGCGGCGTGCAAGGGCCTGCGCCGCTGGTGGTGAACATCCACGGCGGCCCGTGGACCCGGGACTCGTGGCAGTCCAGTAGTTTTACTCCCACGCAGATGCTGGCGAACCGGGGCTATGCGGTCCTCAACGTGAACTACCGCGGGTCCGCTGGCTACGGGCGCGCCTTCATGATGGCCGGCGCGCACGAGACCAGCGGCCGGCTTCAGCGCGACATTGCCGAAGCCGTGCAGTGGGCCATCGACCAAGGCGTGGCCGACCCGAAGCGCATGGCCGTGCTCGGCGCGAGCTTTGGCGGTTTCTCCGTGCTCACTCAGCTCATCCAGAAGCCGCATGACTACCGCTGTGGCATCGACCTGGTGGGCGTTGCCAACTGGCCCCGCGTGATCGAGAACTGGCCGCCGTTCTGGCGCAACCGCCACTACTTCGCGGCTTTCTACGGCGACGTCGAGAAGCCGGAGGAACGCGAACGCATGCTGCAGGATTCGCCCATCTCGCAGATCGACCGCATCACGGCGCCGCTGCTCGTGATCCACGGCGCCAACGACGTGCGCGTGCTGCGGCAGGATTCGGACGAGGTGGTGGCCACGCTCCAGAAGCTTGGCCGGCCGGTCGAGTACATGAGCTTTCCCGACGAGGGCCACAGCGTGCGCAAATGGCGCAACCGGCTGGCGCAATGGCGCAAGATCGAAGACACCCTGGCGGTATGCCTCGGCGGCCGCAGCAACGGGTTCGACTTCTATGAGCTGATGTCGCGGCAGTGAGCCGCCGGCCAATCCCTCACGCGGCGCGGTAGAACCCCAAGTCAGCGCGCACGTCATTGCGCCGCACGAAGTCGGCCGGGTCGAAACCCTCCTCTGCGAACTTCTTCTGCACGAAGCTCGTGGCCGTAGCCACGGCCTGCTCACTGACCCACTCGACCACGGTCAACACGTTGAACTCGCCCGGCCCGCCGGTCTGGGTGAGCACCTGGTTGCGCACGCATCCCGGCAGGCTGCGCAAGGTTTGCTGAATGCGCTGCATCTGCGCGACGAAAGCGGGCAGCACCTCGGCCGGAACGATGAACTTGTCGACGCGAAAAACGGGTGTCGGAACGTTGGGGGTTTGATCGCTGGTCATGTTTTTTCCTTGATTTCGCGGGCACGAACTGCCCGCCGGAAAGCATTCTCAAACCTCAAGTAAAGTCGAGGTCAAGAGGTATTCATGAACAACACCCTGGAACAAGCCGGCATCGCTCCCGTGCTGAGCGTCGGCGAAGTCGCGCGCCGCAGCGGCGTGACGGTATCGACGCTTCACTTCTATGAGTCGCAGGGGCTCATCGCCAGCACGCGGACAGCGGGCAACCAGCGGCGCTACGCGCGAGAGACGCTGCGCCGCGTGGCGTTCATCCGGGTTTCGCAGCGGGTGGGCATTGCACTCGCCGACATTGCCGCGGCGCTCTCCAACTTGCCCGCCCACGCGGCGCCCAGCCGTGCCGACTGGGCACGGCTTTCCGCCAACTGGCGCGCCGACCTCGACGACCGCCTGGCGCAGCTCAAGAAGCTGCGCGACACGCTGGACGACTGCATCGGCTGCGGCTGCCTGTCGATCGACCGATGCCGTCTGCGCAATCCGCTCGACAAGCTCGGTGCCGAGGGACAAGGCCCGCAGCGCCTGCTGGTGAAACGGAAGACCGGCAACGGTGCAGACGTGAACTGAGAATGGGCGCCCTCCCCAAGAGGCCCGATCTTCTCAGCCGCCGCCCTTGCGCTCGATGGCAGGCCCGCCGCCAATCATCAGCCAGGCGCTCAGCGCACTGAGCACGGCCAGTCCAGCGCTCAGCAGCATCACCCAGCGAAAGCCGGCCACGAAGGAGTCGGCCACGGCGCGCTTCAGGGTCGCGGCGGTGGCCGCATCCACGCCCGGCGGCAGCGCGGCGCCGGCCAGCTTGCTGCGCTCGCCTTCGAGAAAGAACGACACCTGCGGTGAGGCTCCGATGCCGCGCAGGCTCTCCGCCAAAGCGCCGTCGAACGCCCAGGCCATGACCACGCCGAACACCGCGATGGCCAGCACCGCGGCCGCGCGAGACACCGCGTTGTTGACGCCCGAGGCCACGCCCGCCTGCTCGGGCCCCACCGCATTCATCACGGTGGTGGTGAGCGGCGCCACCGTCACGGTCATGCCGAAGCCCAGCACCACTACCGCGGGAAAGAAGCCGCTCCAGTAGCTCGCGCCGACACCGGGCACCGCGAACAGTGCAAAGCCCACCGCGGCAATCGCGGGGCCGATGACCAGCGGCAGCCGCGGTCCGAAGCGGTCGACCAGCTGGCCGGCCCAGCGCGAGAGCGCGAACATGATGAGGATGAACGGCAGCAGCGCGGCGCCCGCCGCCGTGGCCGAGTAGCCTTGCACCTGGATCAGGTTGAGCGGGAAGAAGTACAACCCGCCACCCAGCGCCGCGTAGAGCAGTAAGGTCAGCAGGTTGGCACCGCTGAAGTTGCCGATGCGCAGCAGCGCCAGCGGCAGCATCGGCGTGCGTGCCTTGCGTTCCGCGGCAATGAAGGCCGCGCTGCCCACGATGCCGATGGCCAGTGCCGCCAGCACCGCGGGCGAATTCCAGTGCTGCGTGGGCGCTTCGATGAACGCGTAGACGATGCCGCCCAGGCCGGCGGTGGCCAGCAGCGCGCCGAAAAAGTCGAGCCCACCGGTGGCCGACGAGCCATGGCTTTCGGGCACGTGGCGCCACACGATCCACATCACGAGCAGTGCCATCGGCACGTTGATGAGAAAAGCCCAGGCCCACGAGAAATGGTCGACGAGGAAGCCGCCGAGCACCGGTCCCGCGGCCGCCGTGATGCCGCTGAAGCCCGACCAGGTGCCGATCGCCTTGCCGCGCTCCTTCTCGGGAAATGCGGCGCTGATTAGCGCGAGGCTGCCAGGCACCAGCAAGGCACCGCCGATGCCCTGCGCCGCGCGCGCGGCAATCAGCTGCTGCACGTTGGCCGAAAGCCCGCAGGCCACCGAGGCGATGGCGAAGATGCCCACGCCGATCGCGAACATGCGGCGCCGGCCGAAATGGTCGCCGAGCGCACCGCCCACCAGCAGCAGCGCCGCGAGCAGCAAGGCATAACTCTCGACCACCCATTGCGCCTGGAACGCCGTGGCGCGCAGGTCGGCCTGGATGGCCGGCAGCGCCACGTTGACGACCGTGCCGTCGATGAAGGCCATGCTCGAGCCCACGATGGCTGCGGCCAGCACCCAGGGCTTGGAGGCATCGGGGCAGGCGCCCTCTGACCCGGTGCCATGCAGGATCAGTGTGTCGTCGCAGGGCGCCTTTCCGATCTGTGCCATGGTGATCTCCGATCTGTGCGATTCCTGGCTTGCTCCTTCCCCCTCCGGGGGAAGGTTGGGATAGGGGCGGTCTTCAACTGGGCGCCATGCTTGTGTGACCGCCGTCGTGCCCCCACCCCTGCCCTCCCCCAGAGGGGGAGGGAGAAAGAAATCAGGGCGTGCATGCGGTCGCTGCCGCGTTCGCCCGCGCCGCAGCCACGCTGCGCGCAATAGCCGCCGCCGCTGCCGCGGTCACGTGCTGCGCGCCCTGCGCCATCGCATCGATGCCGCTTGCAACCGGCTCGCCCACGTTCAGCTGGCACACGATCGTGCGGGTCTCGTCGGAGCGCCGCAGCGTCCAATTGAAGCCTGCATCCACACGGCCGCCATCGATCGCATCGAACTGGCGCACCTGCACCGCGATGCGCCATACGGGCTGCGACGCTTGCCGGCCGCCCTTGGTGACGTCGAGCGCACCAAGGCGCGCCGCAATGCCGCTGGCAAGCGCGTCCTGCAGTTCGTTCTCGAACGACGCGGCCCAGCGGTGCTGCTCGAGCACGTCGACCTGCACGCCGCCGTTCGGCCGGCCCACCACCATCTGCGGCCTTGCCAGCCGCTCTGGCACGGCCACGGGTGCCAGCTCGATGTAGAGCGGCGCGGCGCTGCCGACGGTCGAAGGTGCGGTATCTGCAGCCGGCACCGTGCTTGCCAGCGTGTAGTAGTTGTCGGGATTGCTCGCGCAGCCTGCCAGAACGATCAGTGCAGCGGCGGAAGCAGCGAGCAAAAACGGTTTTCTCTTCTTCTTCATTTCTTGTCGTCCGGTTTGCCGCGCAGCAGCGACTCGGGATGGCGTTCGAGATAGTCGGTCAGCACGCGCACCGAGCCCGCGGCGCGGGTGAGTTCCCGCAGCGTCTGGCGCATGTCCTGTTGCAACGGCGAATCGTCGGCCAGCGTGCGCTCGGCGTTGTTGACAGTCTTGCGCACGTCCTTCATGGCGGCGGTGAGCTCGGGCGTCACGTCGGTGTTGATGCGGGTCACGGCCTGCTCGGTGCTGGCCAGTGTCTTGTTGAGCGCGGCGAGCGTGGTGCGCAGGTCGCCCGCAATCTGCTCGTAAGGCACCTTGTTGAGCTTGCTCGCGATCTCTTGCACCTGCGACTGGATCTCGTCGAGGCTGTTGGCCACGGTGGGCAGCTCGATGGGGTTCTTGTCCATGTTGATCTTGGCCGGCGGCGCCTTCGGGAAAAAGTCAAGCGCAACATAGACCGAGCCGGTCAGCAGGTTGCCGTTGCGCAGCTGGGCGCGCAGGCCCTTTTCGGTCAGGAAGCGCAGGCGCTCCTGCTGCGTGGCACGCGACTCCTCCCCGGATTCGCCCGCGCGGCGTCGCAGGCGGTCGGGGTACACCTGCACCAGCACCGGCATGCGGAACTCGCGCTCGGCACGGTCGAACTCCACACCGATCGACTTGACCTCGCCGATCACCACGCCGCGGAAGTCGACCGGTGCACCCGGCGAGAGGCCGCGCAGCGATTGGTTGAAATACATCAGCAGCGTTTGCGGTGGACCATCGGGCTCCTTCATGGCCGTGGTCTCGTCTTCGGCCAACGTGAAGGCCGTGTTCTCTTTAGCGAGCGGCCCCATGGCATCGTCGGGCGCCTTGAAGGCGATGCCGCCGAGCAGGATGGTGGCCAGCGATTGCGTGCGCAGCGTGAAGCCGCTTGCACTCAGCTGCGCATCGATACCGCTGGCTTGCCAGAAGCGCGTGTTGACGCCCACGAACTTGTCGTATGGCGCGTTGACGAACACCCGCAGCGTCACGCCGCGGCCGTCGCCGTCGAGCTGGTAGGCCGCCACTTGGCCCACCTTGACGCGCCGGAAATACACCGGCGATCCCACGTCGAGCGACCCAATGTCGGTCGCGCGCAGCAAGAACTGCTGGCCCGAGGCATCGCGCGTGACGATGGGCGGAACCTCCAGCCCCTTGAACTCGCTCGCAGTTTCCTTCGACACGCCGGCATCGGCGCCAATGTAGGCGCCCGACAGCAAGGTGCCCAGGCCGGAGATGCCGGAAGTGTCCAGGCGCGGCCGCACCACCCAGAAGCGCGAGTCTTCGGCGGTGAAGCCTTCGGCTTCCTTGTTGAGCTGCACCTGCACGCGCACGTGCGAGCGGTCGCGCGCAAGCCGCAGGCTTTGTACCGTGCCGATCTGCACGTCCTTGTACTTGACCGCCGTCTTGTTGGCCTCCAGGCCTTCCGCGGTTTCGAAGGTGAGCACGATCTCGGGCCCACGCTCCATCAAGATGCGGACGACCAGCATCACGCCAACCAGCGCGGCCACGATGGGAATCAGCCAGATCAGCGAGGGCAGCCATTCGCGCCGCCGCACCACGCGCGGCGGAGGCAGGCCCGCAGGGGCCGGTTTTTCGTCGGGTCTCGCTTCTTCGTCACTCATGCTGGCTTTTCTTCCCTGTTGTCGAGCAGCGGCTGCTCGCGTTCACGTTCATGTTCGGCTTGTTGCTGCTGCCTGCTGTCCCACGAGAGCCGCGGATCGAAGCTCAGCGAGGCCAGCATGGTCAGCACCACCACGGAGCCGAATGCCGCAATGCCCACGCCCGCGTTGATAACTGCAAAACCCTGGATCTGCACCAGCCCGGCGAGGAGCGACACCACGAACACGTCGAGCATCGACCAGCGGCCGATGATCTCGATGATGTGATAGAGCTTGGCCCGCTCGGGCCGCCGCCAGCCGCTGCCGCGCTGCGCCAGCAAGGCAAGCAGGATCAATACCGTGAGCTTGAATAGCGGCACCAAAAAGCTTGCGATGAAGATGATGGCCGCGAGCCCGTAGGCGCCCGACACCCAGAAATAGATCACGCCGCTCAGGATGGTGTCGTACTGAGCGCCGAACAGCGTGCGGGTGATCATCACCGGCAGCAGGTTGGCCGGTACGTACATGATGCAGGCCGCGATCAGGAAGGCCCAGGTGCGGCTCAGGCTGTAGGGCTTGCGCGTGTACAGATGCGTGCCGCAGCGGCCGCAAGGTTCGCCTTCCTGTGCATCGCGCCAGACGGCATCGCAATGCGGACAGGCCAGGAGGCCGAGCGAGGCGGCCGTTGCCACCGGCGCTTCGTCCTGGTCATCTTCAACCGGGCGGAAGGGGCCGATCACGCCGTCTTCTCCTCGGGCTCGCCGGGCGGGCGGAAAGTCATTTCCCAGAAGGCATTGGGATTGAACGAGAGCACGGCGGTCAGCATGACCGTCAATGCCATGAAGGCCCAGAGCGCCGGCCCGGCCACCACCGTGGCCATGCTCGACAGCTTGACGATGGCCACCAGCACGCCGAGCAGGAACACTTCGATCATTCCCCAGGGCCGCAGCATCTGCATGGCGCGCACCAAGATGGCAAAGCCGGCCGGCCGGTGCTCGCGCTGGAGCGGAATCAGCAGGTAGGCCAGGATGCACAGCTGCAGCAGCGGAAAAAGAAGCGTCGTCGCCAGCACCAGCAACGCCACGATCGACATCCCCTCCGTGCTCAGTACCAGCACCGCGCCGGCCAGCGTGGTCTGGCTGCGCAGGCCTTGGAGCTCGATCTCGACGATCGGAAACAGATTGGCAATGGCGAACATGATCAGGCACGCCACGGTGAGCGGCAGGATGCGGCGGTGCTGGTCGCCCGGGTGGCGGTAGAGCTCGGTGCCGCAGCGGGCGCAGCGCGACACTTCGCACCGCTGCAGCGGCGCACGGCTGAAAACCGCATCGCAGCCCGGGCAAACCACGGTATCAGGTACTTCCGTCATGGGGCCGTACCCTAACCTATTCAGCCGTGGGGCCCCGTCGTCTTCAGCCGCAGGCTGCTGAAAACCGCCGCCACGCCCGCACAGCAGGCTGCCAGCACCAGCGCCACCACCGGCCCGCGCCCGCCGTGCGGGGTCCAGACGCTGAACACGCCCGCCAGCACCACCGCGCCCAGCGTCTGCCCCGTGAGCCGCGCCGTTCCGAGCATGCCGCTGGCCGCGCCGCTGCGGTGCGCCGGCGGCGAGGTCACGATGGTGTGGTTGTTGGGCGACTGGAACAGCCCGAATCCGAGGCCGCACAGCGCCATGCGCCACGCGATGTCGGCATTGCCCGGTTGCGCCGGCAGCGCGGCCAGCAGGCCGAGACCGAGCGCCAGGAGGCCCAGCCCAATGCCCCCGAGCAGCCCGTCGGGGTAGCGCCCGATCAGCCGGCCCGCGACGGGCGCCATGGCCACGATGGCCAGCGGCCAGGCGGTAATAAGCAGACCGGCCTCGATGTGGCTGCGCCCATACACCTCGAGCAGCAGGAAAGGCAGCGCGATATAGGCCAGCATTTGCGCGCAGAACGCGGCCACCGAAGTGCCCATCGACAGCGCGAACACCGGAATGCGCAGCAGGTCGATTGGAAAGAGCGGCACCGCCAGGCTGCGTTGCCGCCGGATATAGACGAAGCCCACGGCAACGCCGGCCAGCAGGATCACCCACGCGGACGACGATGGCGCCCCGCCCTCGCGCACGCCGAGCCGGTCGACGCCCAGGAACACCAGCGAGAACATCAGCACGTTCAGCGCCACGTCGAGCGGCGAGAAGCGCAGCCCCGGCGCGGGCGCCACACGGTTGAACGGCAGCGCCTTCATGCCCAGCGTGAAAACCAGCAGCCCGAGCGGCACGTTGATCGCGAAGAGCCACGGCCACGAAGCAACCGATAGGATGGCCGCCGCCACTGAGGGGCCCGCCACGGACGACGTGGCCACCACCATCGAGTTGATGGCCATGCCGCGCCCCAGCAGCGCCGAGGGAAAGGTCAGCCGCACCAGCGCCGCGTTCACGCTCATGATGCCGGCGGCGCCCAGGCCCTGGAAGGTGCGCGCGACGATCAGCGTGCCGAGCGAATCGGCAAAGGTGGCGCCGAGCGAGGACACCGTGAACACCGCCATGCCCACCAGGTAGACGCGCCGGTAGCCCACCAGGTCGCCAAGCGACGCCAGCGGCAGCAGCATGACCAGGGTGGCGATCTGGTAGGCATTGACCACCCAGATCGCATGCGACGGGCTGGCCTGCAGTTCGCGCGCGATACCGGGCAGCGCCAGGTTCACGATGGTGCCATCGAGCACGGCCACCATGATGCCCAGGATGATGACCAGCATGGCGCGGCGGCGCGCCACCGGTTCAAGCCCGTCGACCGGCTGCATGGAGGTGGCGTCTTCGGACGCGGGGGCTTCAGCGCCCGGCAAATGGGCTTCCTTGAAGGTCGGAAAAGAACGCATTGGACCGATTGTCGCGAAGGGCGGCACCCGGTGCAGGCGTGGGGTCGGCTGACGGCCGTTGCTAATTCTGCACAAAGACTACGACCTTGGTATTCACGCCATCCGCGCGAGCGTCAATAGCCATTCGCAAGCATGCAAACGGTCGCTACGCTATCGCCTGTCCGAACAGTCCGATACAACGAATCACAACAACCGCTTCCAGGAGGAGCACCCCATGGCCATTGCTCGAACAATCCATGCCGATCTTTTTCGCGTGTTTCTTTTAACCCTGGTGTCGCTCTTTGCCATTCCGGCCGCGACGCTGGTTTTTACGGAGTACGTGCTGCGCACGGAAGACGCCGACTTTCTTCAGGCAATCGAAAAACGCATTGCTTCCGACACCCGCCTGTCGGCCGAGGACAAGGCGCAGACCACCGCTTTCTACCGCAGCCACCCGCTCTCCAAGGCCTGCGAAGCCACCGCCGAGGAAGACAGGGAGTTCCACGACAAGGTGTGCCGCCCCAACTCGATGTACTGGCACTTTCACTGGGCCGACCGTGCCGCCCTCTGGACGCTTGCGCTTGGCGCGGCACTGCTCGCGGCGGCCCTGGTGCTGGGCGCCCTCGCCTTCGCCAACCGCGGCTTGCGCTATGCCAGCTTCGTGGCCGGCTGGCGGCTCATGACGGTGTCGAGTGCGGTCGAGGTCGTGCTGCAAAGCGCGATGCTGGTGTGGCTGTCGTTCTGGCTCACGGCCTACTTCTGGCAGAGCTACTACGTCAAGCTCATTGCCATTGCGGGCATTGCAGCCGCGGCGGCCGTGTTCTATGCGATCTACACGCTGTTCAAGAAGCTGCCCTCGGACAACGAGATCGAAGGCGAAGTGGTCACCGAGGCCGATGCGCCGCGCCTGTGGGAGCGCATCCGCCAGCTCGCCACCCGCGTGAAAACCGCGCCGCCCGACCAGATCGTTGCCGGCATCGACACCAACTTTTTCGTGACCGAGGCGCCCTGCCAGGTCGGCGGAAACTTGCTCAATGGCCGCACGTTGTTCGTCAGCATTCCGCTGCTGCGCGTGCTCGATCAGTCCGAAGCCGATGCGGTGCTGGCGCACGAGCTGGCCCACCTGGGCGGTGGCGACACCCGCAGCAGCGCCGCGCTCGGCCCCAAGCTGCAGCAGTTCGACCAGTACACCTGGAAGATGCGCGGCGGCGGCCTGACCATCGTGGCGCACTACCTGCTGCGCCTGTACCGCATGATCTTTGCCTTTGCACTGGCGCGCGACAGCCGCGAACGCGAATACAAGGCCGACCGTGTTTCCGCGGGACTTACGGCGCCCGGCGCCATTGTGCAGTCGCTCATCAAGATCTCGGCGTACGCGAGCTATCGCAACGACGTCGAGCGAAAGCTCTTCGAACAGAACCGCCAACACGATGGTGCACTGGGCATCGCTGGCTTCGTGGCAGCCGGCCTGCCGCCCTATGCCAATTCGGAGGCCTTCATCGAAACCATGAAGACCGCCGACGTGCCGCATCCTTACGACACCCATCCGCCGCTGCTCGAACGCATGCGCAACGTGAACCACCACGTGCCCGAAAGCGCCTACGGCGCCATCGTCGCGACCGCGCCGGCGGCCTCGTGGGCCGACGACATCGAGACCGCCGCCGCCATCGAGCATCGGCTGTGGAGCGACTACGAACAGCGCTTCGTCCAGAACCACGAGCTGAGCCTTGCCTATCGCTACGAGCCGGCCACTGACGAAGAGCGTGCCGTGGTGCTGCGCCACTTTCCGCCGGTCGCGTTTGCGCTGAAGAACGACGAGAGCGTCGAAGTGAGCTACACGGGCCTGCATCAGAGCGTCGATGGAGGCTCTACGATCGGATGGGACGAAGTCAAGGACCTGACCTACCAGGACAACACCTTCGGCGACATCCTGGTCGTCACGCACCACGACAAGGGCATGCTGGGCGCGCGAACCACCAAGGTGAAGGTGGGCGGCATCGGCAAGCAGAAGGAGAACTTCAAGGCTGTCGTCGGCCGCTATTGGCAGCGGCACCAGATCATGAGGGCGCAGCAAAAGCAAGAGCAAGAGCAAGAACAAGCGTCGTCATAAACATGTCTGATTCCGAAGACGTTCCAACGCTCTACCAATGGCTTGGCGGCAGCGAGGCGCTGCTTCGCCTGACGACGCGCTTCTATGAAAACGTCAAGGCCGACGCCTTGCTGGCACCGGTCTTCGCCCACATGGACGCCGATCATCCGGCCCACGTGGCCGCCTTCCTGGGTGAAGTGCTGGGCGGTCCGGCCGACTATTCGCAGCATCACGGCGGGCATTCGCACATGATCCGGCAGCACCTGAACCGCCACCTGCAGCAGGAGCAGCGGCGCCGCTGGGTCGGGCTGCTGCTGGAAACGGCGGACGAACTCTCGATGCCGGACGATCCCGAGTTTCGTTCGGCGCTGGTCGGTTATCTCGAGTGGGGATCGCGGCTTGCGGTCATCAACTCGCAGCCGGGCGCAGCGGTGGACGCGGATGCACCCATGCCCCGATGGGGCTGGGGCGAGGTCAAGGGGCCGTATTCAGGCTGAGCGCGCCTCGCTCAATACAGGGTAGCCCGCTGCCGCGCCGGCAACTCGCGATCATAGGTTGCGCCGTCGAAGGCGGCATCGGTCAGCGCCGACAGGATGGCGCCGGGCGTGGGCACCTCGCGACGCACATCCAAGGGCAGCGGCGCCCAGAGCTGCGAGCGCTGGATCGCGCGGGCGCACTGGAAGAAAACAGTTTCGACCCGGATCTCGATCACGCACTGCGGCGGCTTGCCATCGACCGCGAAGCGCGCCAGCAGTTCGGGCGCGACCGTGATGCGCGCGGTTCCGTTCACGCGCAAGGTCTCGCCCACGCCGGGAATCAGGAACAGCAGCGCCACGCGGGGATCGGCCACGATGTTGCGCAGGCTGTCGATGCGGTTGTTGCCGCGGCGCTCCGGCAGCAGCAATGTCTTCTCGTCCTGCACCGCCACGAACCCGGGTGGATCGCCGCGCGGCGATGCGTCGAGGCCGCCAGGGCCTGTGGTGGCGAGCACCGCGAACGGCGAGGCGGCAATCAGCGCCTGGTAGCTCGGGTGCAGGTAAGGCACCTCTTTCTTGAGCGAGGCTTCGCCGGCCTGGCCGAAAAGCGCTTCGAGTTGGTCGATGGTTTCGATGGCATGGGTCATGGGATCGCTCCTTGTTTCTTGTCGTCTTCAGCCGGTGGTCCGCGCCGCTTCGGCCGGCGGGGCCGAAGCCTTTCTAACGCAGGCCAGCGCCGCCACCGCAAGCAGCACCGCGCAGGTGCCGTAGAGCCACGGCGGCGCAACGACGGGCAGCAAGAGCCCGGCCAGGAGCGGCCCGGTGCCGGCGCCGATGTCGCGCCAGACCGATCGCGCGGCCAGCGCCTGCACACGCCCGGGCCCGGGCGTGCGCCGCGCCACGATGGGCGGCAGCAAGGGCAGCTGCAAGGCGCGCAGCACCACGATCAGCGCCGCACAGCTCCACAGCCAGCCAAGGCCGAAGCCCACCAGCGCAATCGCCGTCGCCAGCGAGAGGCTCACCAGCAGGCGCTCGGCGCCAAAGCGCTCCGCCATGTGGCCACCGACCGGGCTCAGAAGAATTTCCGCCAGGTAGCGCAGCGCCATCAACGCGCCGGCCACGATCACCGCGCCGCCCGGCATCAGGTCTTTGCCGAGATAGGACAGACCGACGATGAAAAGCCCGTCAAGCGTCAGCCCTTCCATGAACGACCAGGCATCGAGCGTGTTCGGCCGCTTGAATCGTCGCACGGGCTTTTGTCCGGCACCGTGCGGCAGAGAAGGCAGCCGTCTCGCTGCAAGCACGGCCAGCAGCGAGAACACGGCAAGAATGCCGAAGATGGCGCGCGGTCCGGCCCAGTGCGCCAGCAGTGCGCCGAGCGGCAGTGCCAGCACGGGCCCCGTCGCGATGAGCGCGCGCGAACGCCCGTTGCGGCGGGCCGCGCCGACAAGCTCCGCCGTGGCCAGCGACTGCGTCGACAGATTCAGCGCGGCAAAGCAGAGGCCCCACACGAGCCGCAGCGGCAGCAGCGCCCAGAAGCCCGAGAGCGTGGCGTAGCCCAGTCCGCAGAACGCAGCCGCCACGACGGCGATGGTGCAGGTGAGCCTGTCGCCATGGTGCGCATAGAAGTGCGCCACCCAGCCATAGCCCGCGATGCGCACGAGCCGATTGGCCGCGAGCAGCATGCCGGCTTCCGCCAGCGTCACACCGAACTGGTCGGCATACATCGGCAGCAACAGGTACAGCACGACGTCGGCCGGCAGGGAAAGCCCGAGCGCGATGGCCGCATGGCGGGAATTCAGGTCGGTGGCAACTGGCGTTGGAGCGGGCGGGGTGCGAGACATCGAGGCCGCATGGTGCGCCGTGGCAACGCCCGCTGGCAAACGACATTTGCGCCTGCCTTGCGTGAGAAAATTGCACGCATGCCGCTTCGAGAACCGCCCCTCAATGCCGTGCGCGCCTTCGTCGCGGCGGCGCGCCACCAGAGCTTCACGAGAGCGGCCATCGAGCTCCACGTGACGCACAGCGCGGTGAGCCGACAGATCAAGAGCCTCGAGGAATGCCTTGGCATCACGCTGTTCGAGCGCCGCATCCGCCAGGTCACCTTGACCGCGGAAGGGCAGCAGTTCTTCACCGAGGCAGGCCCGGCCATCGCGCAGATCCATGCGGCGGCGCGCGCGCTGCAGGCGCAAGGGCCGGCCCGTGCCGTCAGGATCAACGTGCGGCCCTCCTTCGCCGTGCGGTGGCTCATTCCGCGGCTGCCCTCGTTCGTCGAGCGCTATCCCGAGATCGAGCCGCAGGTGGTCACGAGCACGGTCATGCCCGAGCAGGCCGCAGGCAGCTTCGACATTGCCGTGCGCCGCGGGCTCGAGGGTTGGCCACCCTCCATCGAGGTGCGCCCGTTCCTTGAAGATGAAGTGCTGGTGGTCGGTGCACCGGCGCTGTTCCAAACGCACCCCCTCGCGGACCTGCGCGCACTGGCGTCGCACGTGCAGCTGTCGGCCCGCACGCGCAAGGAAGACTGGGACGCCTGGAAGAAGCATGTCGGCGCACCGCGCGCCAGGCCGGCGGGCCGGCTCCAGTTCGACCACCTGCACTTCGTGCTGCAGGCCGCGGTCGACGGACTGGGCATTGCCTTGGCGCCGACCTCGCTCGTGGCGCACGACCTGGCCTCGGGCCGCCTGCAATCGCCGCTTCCCTCGCTGCGCATGACGCTGAACCGCTACTACTACGGCCTGGCGCCCGATGCCGCACCGGAAGCCGCGCATGTCGCCGAATGGTTCGAGGAAATGATGGGCGCCGCCTCGCGCAGCGCAAGGATGCTCGCAGGTCCGTAAACGGCCAGCGCCAAAGGGCGCGCGCCCGCAGCATGCTGGCTTCCACACGAAGCTCTTCATTGCATGACAGCCGCCCCTCCCCGCCCCTTTCTCTACCTTGCGTGGTCCAATCTTGCGGCCCAGTCCGCCGAGCAACTGAGCCTTGCGGCCGTGCCGCTGGCCGCTGTCCTCGTGCTCGGTGCAGGACCGGGCGAGATCGGGTTCCTGGCCGCCATCCAGACCTTGCCCTTCCTCCTGCTTTCGATGCCGCTGGGCCTGCTGGCCGATCGCATGTCGCGGCGGCGCCTGATGGCCTGCTCCGAAGGGTTGCGCGCCGCCTCGCTGTTGGTGCTGCTTGGCATGGTGCTCGCGTCGAAACTCGGCATCGGCTGGCTGGCGGTGCTCGGGTTCCTGGGTGCAGTCGGCACCGTGGGCTTCAGCGTTGCGACGCCTGCCCTGGTGCCGGCACTCGTGCCGCGCGATGCATTGGCCGCGGCCAACGGCCGGCTGGAGCTTGCGCGCAGCGCCGCATTCACTGCCGGGCCTGCGCTGGCGGGTGCACTCGTCGCCTGGGCGGGCGCATCCATGGCTTTCGCGCTGGCCGGCGTGCTCTCGATCTCGGCGGTGGGCCTGTTGCAGCGGCTGACCGAGGCGCCACGCGCATTCGCAGCGCAGCACCATCCGCTACTCGACGTGCGGGACGGCGCGCGCTTTGTCTGGCAGCACGAACTGTTGCGGCCTATGCTGATGACAGGTGCTGTCTTCAACATCTCGTGGTTCGTGCTGCAGGCCGGCTACGTGCCGTATGCGGTGCAGGTCTTGGGCCTGGGCGCCCAGGCGGTTGGTTTTACGTTGGCCATGTACGGCGCAGGCATGGTGGCGGGGGCGCTGCTGACTTCGCGCGTGGTGGCGTACCTGCCATTCGGCCGTGCGATCCAGGTCGGGCCCGCGGTGGCGGTTTTTGCGGCGGCGGCAATGGCTGCCACGCTCATCGTTCCGGGCGCATCGCTGGCGGCGCTGTCATTCTTTCTCTTCGGCGCCGGGCCGATGGTCTGGACCATCACCTCCACCACGCTGCGGCAAAGCGTTACGGCATCCACGATGCTGGGCCGGGTGTCGGCCGTGTTTCTCACGATCAATGCGGGCGCCCGGCCCATTGGTGCCGCGCTCGGCGGCGCTGTGGGTGCCGCATGGGGAGAGTCCGCCTGCCTGCTGCTCGCACTGGCGGGTTTCTTGTTGCAGGCGGGAATCATCTTTGCCTCGCGCGTTGCGGGGCTGCACCGGTTGCCGGTTGCGGCGGCATGACTGCGCGCGGAAGCTGCTAGAAAAGCGAAGCCATCCCGTTCGGCCGGGCGCCTTCGATGTCGAGCATGCGCAGTTTCGTCAGCGCGCCGCCGCCGGCCGAAAAGCCGCCGGGCTTGTTGCCCGCGGCCAGCACGCGGTGGCATGGCACCACAGGCGCGAAGGGGTTGTGGCCCATGGCCTGGCCCACCGCGCGCGACAAGCCTTTGTCGCCAAGCTCCGCCGCGATGTCGCCATAGGTGCGCGTCTGGCCGGGCGGAATGCGTCGTGCAATGGCATAGATGCGCTGGTGGAATTCCGACACGCGGCTCATGTCGAGCACGATGTGGTTCAGGTCGTCGGACGCGCCGTTCAGCAAGCCCTGGATGGCCGCGATCGCCTGCCGTGCGCCCTCGGGCGGCACCGACTCGGGCAGGTCCGCGAAGCGGCGGCGCATGCGGGCACGCGTGGCGGCCTCGCCGTTGTCCTCGGGCAGTTGCACGCCGATGAGCCCGCGCGGACCCCAGGCCAAGGCGCAGGTGCCTATTGCGGTGTCGAACAGCGCGAAGCCGGATTCCTCCGTGGTTGCTGCATTCATCGCGCCATTGTGGGCCAGGCGCTAAATCTTTTCGGCCGGCAGGGTTGGCGGCACCAGGTGGCGTTCGAGCAGCACGGCCACGTGCACCGCTTCGCGCTGCGCGCCGTCGTCGATCTGGTGTCGGCAGCTGGTGCCGTCGGCCACCACGATGGCATCGGGCCTGGCGCGTATCGCCGGCAGCAGGCTGGCCTCGGCCATCTGCATTGAGACGTCGATGTGGCGCGCCTCGTAGCCGAAGCTGCCAGCCATGCCGCAGCAGGAGCTTTCGATCAGTTCGGGCTCGGCGCCGGGAATCAGCCGCAGCACGTCCAGCACCGGGCTGACGGCGCCAAAGGCCTTCTGGTGGCAATGGCCGTGCAGCAGGATCGGCGCCGTAGCGGGCGTGAGCGCGAGCTTGAAGCTGCCGGCTTTCATCTCGCGCGCAATGAACTCCTCGAACAGCAGGGCCTGTTTGGCTACTGTCTCGGCCTTCTTGCCGAAGCCCATCACCAAGGTCTCGTCGCGCAGCGTGAGCAGGCACGAGGGCTCGAGCCCGACGATGGGAACGCCGGCCTCGGCCAGGGGCCGAAGCGCATCGATCAGCGCCTCGGCGCGGCGCTTGGCCTCGTCGACCATGCCGCTGGCCAGGAAGGTACGGCCGCAGCAATGGTGGCCGCCGCTCTTCTCGACCGTGTGCAGCGTGTAGCCCGCCGCCTTGAGCACACGGGCCGCCGCCAGCGCGTTCTCGCTTTCGAAGGTACCGTTGAAGGTGTCGACGAAAAGCACCGCCGCTTTGCCGCCGCTGGCCTGCACCGACAGCACTCCCTCGCGGCTTGCGAACATGCCATGCATGTCTGCCTTGGCACGCCAGAAGGTGTCCGAGCGCCATTCGGGCAGCGACCGCCGTGCGGAAAACCCCAGCAGCTTTTCACCCAGCCATGCCGCGCCAGGCAAGGTGTTGCGCAGGTTCATGAGCCATGGCACGCGGCTCGCACGGTGTGCGTAGTCGGGCATGTAGGCCACCAGCTTGTCCTTCAGCGTGTGGCCGTGGCGCTTCTTGTAGTGGTCGAGAAACTCGATCTTCATCTTCGCCATGTCGACCCCGGTCGGGCAGTCGCGCTTGCAGCCCTTGCAGCCGACGCACAGGTCCATGGTCTCGTGCATCTCTTCGCCGGTGAAGGCATCGGCTCCGAGCTGGCCGGAGAGCGCGAGCCGCAGCGTGTTGGCGCGCCCGCGCGTCAGGTGCTGCTCGTCGCGCGTCACGCGGTAGCTCGGGCACATGGTGCCCGCGTCGAACTTGCGGCAGTGGCCGTTGTTGTTGCACATCTCCACGGCCTTGGCGAGGCCGCCGGTGCTGTCGCCGCCGGTGCCCGGGGCGGTGGTCTGCTCGGTGACGGGGTCGGCATTGACGTTCCAGGCCGACCAGTCGAGCACGGGCTTGAGCTCGATGCGACGGTAGGGCTTGGGGGCCGTGGGCGGTGCAAAGCGGAACAGCGAAGCGTCGTCCATGCGCGGCGTGTCGACGATCTTGCCGGGGTTGAACAAGTTGGCCGGATCGAGCTTCTGCTTGATGGCGCGAAAGGCCTGGTTGATGGCCGGGCCGAACTGCCACTCGATCCATTCGCCACGGCACAGGCCGTCGCCATGCTCGCCGCTGAAGGCGCCCTTGTACTTGCGCACCAGCGCGGCGGCCTCTTCAGCGATGGCGCGCATCTTGGCGCCGCCGTCCGCGCGCATGTCGAGAATCGGCCGTACATGCAGCGTGCCGACGGAGGCATGCGCATACCAGGTGCCGCGGCTGCCGTATCGGGCGAACACCTCGGTCAACGCATCGGTGTATTCGGCCAGGTGCTCGAGCGGCACGGCGCAGTCCTCGATGAAGCTCACCGGTTTGCCGTCGCCCTTCAGGCTCATCATGATGTTGAGGCCGGCCTTGCGCACTTCCCACAGGTTCTTCTGGCGCCCGTCGTCGGGCATCTCGACCACGCTTCCGGGCAGGCCGAGATCGCCCATCAGCTCGACCAGCTGCTTGAGGCGCGGCAGCAGCGCGGCCTTGTCGGCGCCAGCAAACTCCACCAGCAGGATGGCCGCCGGCTTGTCGATCAACGCGGTTTCCACCGTTGGCTTGAAGGCCGGATTGGCAAGGCTCAGCTCGATCATCGTGCGGTCGACCAGTTCCACCGCCGTGGGGCCGAGCTTCACGATGTGCTGCGCCGCGTCCATGGCCGAATGGAAGGTCGGAAAGTTCACGATGCCCAGCACCTTGGCGCGCGGCAGCGGCGCAAGCTTGAGCGTGAGGCTCCGGGTGTAGGCCAGCGTGCCTTCGGCGCCGACCAGGAGGTGCGCAAGGTTCACGCTGCCGTCCGCGGTGTACGGCTTCTCACTCTGGTTGTCGAAGATGTCGAGGTTGTAGCCGGCCACGCGGCGCAGCACCTTCGGCCAGTTGGCGTGGATCTGATCGCGGTGCTGCAGCGCGAGCCCGTGCACGAACTTCGCGATGTCGGCCGCACGCGCGCCGAGCGAGGCCTGCCGACCAAACTCCATCAGTTCGCCGCTCGAGAGCCAGGCGCTCGCGCCCAGCACGTTGTGCACCATGTTGCCGTAGGCAATGGAGCGCGAGCCGCAAGAGTTGTTGCCCGCCATGCCGCCCAGCGTGGCCTGCGCGCTGGTCGACACGTCGACTGGAAACCAGAGGCCGTGCGGCTTGAGTTGCGCGTTCAGGTGGTCGAGCACCAGACCGGGTTCGACGGTAGCAGTGCCCTCCTCCACGTTCAGGTCCAGCACTCGCCGGAAATGCTTGCTGTTGTCGATCACCAGCGCGGCGCCCGTGGTCTGGCCGCACTGGCTGGTGCCGCCGCCGCGCGCGAGCACCGGCACCTTCAGGTCGCGTGCAATGTCGATGGCGGTGGCAATGTCGCTGTCGTTGGTCGGCACGAAGGCGCCCACCGGCGTGATCTGGTAGATCGACGCATCGGTGGCATAGCGCCCGCGCGAGCCGTCGTCGAACAGCACCTCGCCTTGCGTTTCCGCGCGCAGCCGCCGCGCCAGCGCCTCGCAGGTGTCGTTGGGCGGAAGAACGGTTCCGGCGGGCTGGATGTGGCTGGCGGGATCGACGCGCATGGTGTGTGGGCTCAGCTCGCCTTGTGGGGTTGGGGATAGATTTCGCCGGCCTGCAGCAGCGCCAGCACGGTGTCCCGCTTGCGGATCAGGTGCGCAACCAGCACCTTGCGCATGGCCGGCGCGTCGCGCGCGGCCAGCGCCTGGATCATCTGTTCGTGCTCCTCGACCGCGTGCTTCCACTTGGCCTCGTCCTGGTTGGTGCGAAAACGCAGCGACTGCACGCGCGCGTTGATCGAGCGGTAGGTGTTGGCCAGCACCGGATTGCCGGCGGCCTCGTTGATGGCGGTGTGGATGCGCGCGTTGAGGCGGTAATAGCCCGAGAGATCGCGCCGCGTGAAGCAGGCCATCATTTCGTAGTGCATCGCGCGCACCTCGGCCAGTTGTTCGTCGGTGATGCGCTTGGCCGCCAGTTCGCCCGACATGCCTTCGAGCATGGCCAGCACCTCGAAAGTGTCGACCACATCGTTCTCAGTGAGCTTGACGGCCACGGCGCCGCGGTTGGGCAGCAGGTCGACCAGCCCTTCGGCCGCCAGGAGCTTGATGGCCTCGCGCAGTGGCGTGCGCGACACGCGCAGCTGAAGGCACAGCTCGCGCTCGTTGAGCTTGGCGCCTGGGGCAATGTGCCCCTCGACCAGCATCGCGCGCAGTCGCGCGGCCACTTGGTCGTGCAGCGCGAGGCGCGAGATTTCGATGATTTCTGCAGTCATGCTGTTTTCCTTGAATGCATTTTGAATGCAAAAAACGGCACCAACAATCCCCGTGAATGAGGGTAAACCAGCATGTCTAATTTAATTTTGAATGCAAAACTGAAAGCGAAAGGACAGTCCATGCTTCAACTCGACATCCATCCCACCGGCCGCCACTTCCTCCAAATCCCCGGCCCGAGCCCGGTTCCCGACCGCATCCTTCGGGCCATGAGCCTGCCGACCATCGACCACCGTGGGCCTGAGTTCGGCACGCTGGGGCTCAAGGTGCTCGGCGGCATCAAGCAGATCTTCAAGACCAAGCATCCGGTCGCGATCTATCCCGCTTCCGGCACCGGTGCGTGGGAGGCCGCGCTTGCCAATACGCTGAGCCCGGGCGACCACGTGCTGATGTACGAGACCGGCCACTTCGCATCGCTGTGGCAGAAGATGGCCACGCGCCTGGGCCTTTCGACCGAGTTCCTCGCGTGGTCGGGCAAGGATGACCAACTGCCGGCCGCGCCAAGCTGGCGCCGCGGCGTGCAAGCCGACCTGATCGAGGCGCGCCTGCGCAAAGACACCGAAAAGAAGATCAAGGCCGTGTGTGTGGTGCACAACGAAACCTCCACCGGCGCCACATCCGACATCGCCTCGGTGCGCCGCGCCATCGATGCGGCGGGCCACACCGCGCTGCTGATGGTCGACAGCATCTCGGGCCTTGCGAGCGCCGATTTCCGGCATGACGAATGGGGCGTGGACGTCACCATCAGCGGCTCGCAGAAAGGCCTGATGCTTCCGCCGGGAATCAGCTTCAACGCGCTCTCGCCGCGCGCGCTCGAAGCCTCCAAGAGCGCGAAGCTGCCGCGCGCGTTCTGGGCCTGGGACGAGATCGTGGAGATGAACAAGGACGGCTACTGGCCTTACACGCCCAACACCAACCTGCTCTACGGCCTGTCCGAGTCGCTCGACATGCTGCTCGGCGAGGGGCTGGACAACGTCTTTGCGCGCCACCAGCGCTGGGCCGCGGGTGTGCGCGCCGCGGTCAACGCCTGGGGCCTGCCGATCCAGTGCGCCGACCCGGCCGTGTATTCGCCCGTGCTCACTGGCGTGATCACGCCCGAGGGCGTCGATGCCGATGCGCTGCGCCGGCTGATCCACCAGCGCTTCGATCTTTCGCTGGGCACGGGTCTCGGCAAGCTCAAGGGCCGCATGTTCCGCATGGGCCACCTGGGCGACAGCAACGACCTGACGCTGGTGGCCATGGTCGCGGGCGTCGAAATGGGCATGAAGCTCGCCGGCATCAAGCTGGCGGGCAGCGGAGTGCAGGCCGCGATGGACCATTTTGCGAGCCACGCGGCGGCGCCCGTCGGCCTGCAGAAAAAAGCCGCGTAGTCGCCAACACCGACACGCATCGGACCCACCACAACATGGAGACAAAGATGATGCAGAGACGTTCGCTGATCCAGGCTGCGGGAGCCGCGGCCGCCACGCTGGGCGTGCCCCGGCTCTTCGCGCAGGAGTGGCCTTCGGGACCGGTGCGCATCGTGGTGGGGTTTCCGCCGGGCGGAGGCACCGATGCGCTCGCGCGGGTGGTCGCCCAGAAGCTCACGACGATGTGGAACCAGCAGGTCATCGTCGAGAACAAGGCCGGCGTGGCCGGCGTGCTGGCGGCCGAATACGTCGCCCAGCAGCCCAGCGACGGCAGCACGCTGCTCATGGCGCACATCAACAGCCATGCGCTCGCGCCCAGCCTGCAGCCCAAGCTGCGGTACAACGTGGAGCGCGACTTCGTGCCGATCGTGCTGGTGGGCGTCACGCCCAACCTCTTGATCGCCAGTCCAACGCAAAAGGCAGTCACGGTGAAAGACATCGTGGCGGCCTGCAAGGCCTCGCCCGGCACGGTGAGCTTCGGCTCCGCCGGCGCGGGGTCGGCGCAGCACCTGGCGCTGGAAATGTTCAAGCTGCAGGCCGGCGTCGATGCCATGCACGTGCCCTACAAAGGCAGCGGCCCGCTGCTGGCCGACCTGATGGGTGGCCAGATCCAGTACAGCTTCGAGACCATGACCGCGGCCACGCCGCACGTGAAGAGCGGCCGCGTGCTGGCCGTGGCGCAAACGCGCACCAGGCGCGCCAAGGGCCACCCCAACGTGCCCACGATGCAGGAGCAGGGCTTTGCGGGTTTCGAAGCCACCACCTGGTACGGCCTTGCAGGGCCGGGCAAGCTGCCCGCGGGCATTGCCGAGAAGGTGAATCGCGACGTCAACGCGGTGCTTGCGATGCCCGATGTGCAGGAGCGTCTCGATACCTACGGCGCCGAGGACGGCGGTGGTTCGCAGGACAAGTTCAGGCAGTTCATCTCCACCGAGATCGCCAAATGGGCCAAGGTGGTGAAGGATGGCAAGGTGCACGTGGAAACTTGACGCGGGGCACTGAGTCATTCAGGGCGGCGCTCCCGCCGACGGGGTACCTTGCTCCGCGAATGTCCCCCGGCTTCGCCTCCTCCTTTATTTCGCTGCGCAAGGCACCCCATCGACGGGAGCGTGATTCAGAGCAGTCGTTGATCAGCGATACACCAGCAGCGTGCCCCAGTGCACAGGGCGCCGGGTGCTCCCCGCAGCGAAATAAAGGAGGAGGCCGAAGGCCGGGGGACATTCGCGGAGGGGAGTACCCGGTGGCCTGTGCACGCGCCCTGAACGCAACTGACAAAATCGCCAAATGAATTCACCAATGACAGCCCTCGCCGATGCACTCGTTGCCGCGCGCCAATTCAACCGCACCCTCGATGCCACGCCCTGGCTGGCCACGCTCCAAGATGCAGCGCAAGCCTACGAAGTGCAGGACGCCGTCGCCTCTGCGCTCGGCTGGTTCGAAGCGGGCACCGTGCCGGGCTGCTGGAAATCCGGCGGCGGCTCCCGCAATGTGACGCTTACGCATGCACCACTGCCCCCGGCCGGCGTGCGCGCGAGCCCGGCGGAGTTCGGCGACCTGGCGCTTCATTCGCCCGGCATCGAGGCCGAAATTGCGCTGCGGCTCGGACAGGACGTGACACCCGCCATGGCCGCGACGCTCGGCCATGAAGACGCCGCTTCGCTGATCGACGCGATGGCGGTCTCAGTGGAGATCGTCGACTCTCGCTGGCATGACCTCGCCGCCACGCCGGCCTTGCTGCGCCTTGCCGATTCGCAGGTGCACGGCGCTCTGGTGCTCGGCGAATGGCAGCCCTACGCGGCCGTCGACTGGGCTTCGCAGCGCTGCGAAACGAAGGTCGGCAATTCGGAAACCGTGGTGCGCGAAGGCACCCATCCGCTGGCCGATCCGGCATGGCTGCTGCCCATCTGGCTGCGCCACGTCACGCGCCACGGCCAGACCGCGCCGACCGGCACGGTCGTGACCACCGGCTCGTGGGTTGGCGTGCTGCCCTGCCGCCGCGGCGATCAAGTGACCGCCGAGTTTGCTGGCACCGGCGCGGTGCGCTTGATCGTGTAGCGCCCTTCTCCCACGCCCGAGCACGCCACCAAAAAGTCGAGCACCGCACGCACGCGCGCTGGCAAGGTGCCGGCCTTGCCGATGTACACGGCGTGGATCGGCTCCACCTCGCCGGGGTTGAATTCTTCGAGCAGCGGCACGAGCCGCCCCGCATCGATGTCGTGCTGGATGTGATACAGCGACAACCGCGCCACGCCCGCGCCCGCAATGGCCAACTGCCGCAGGGTTTCACCGTCGGCCGCGCGCACCGGCCCGGCCACGGGCAACGAGATCATTCGTCCGTCGACGCTCAGCGGCCAGTCGGGCGTGCTGCGCCGGTAGCTCCAGCCCAGCCGGTTGTGGGCTTCCAGTTCCTGCGGCGTGTGCGGCGTGCCGTATTTGGCAAGGTAGCCGGGCGAGGCCACGATGGTCTGGCTGGTTTCGCCGAGGCGCCGTGCCACCAGGTCGGACGAAGGCAGTTGGCCCCACCGAATGGCGATGTCGGCGCGCTCGTCCATCAAATCGACGACGCGGTCGGTCAGCGCAATGTCCAGCGTGATCTGCGGGTGCAGTTCCAAGAGGCGCGGCACCAGCGGCACCAGCTTGTGATGCCCGAAGGACACGCTCGCATTGATGCTCACGCGCCCGCGCGGCGCGGCGCCCGCGGCAGCGCAACGCTCGGCCTCGTCCATGTCGGCCAGCACGCGCGTGCTGCGTTCGTAGAAGTGCAGGCCCTCGGGCGTGAGCTGCAGCTTGCGCGTGGAGCGGTGCACCAGCTGGATGCCCAGCCGCAACTCGAGGCGTGCGACCAGCTTGCTTACCGCCGAAGGCGTCATGTCGAGGAGGCGCGCCGCGGCGGAAAAGCCGCCGGACTCGACCACCTGCACAAAGGCTTCCATTTCGCCGGAGCGGTTGACGTCGATGCGTGGCATGCCGATTCCTTGCGCCTTTATTGTGAATTCAACTCACAAGTCTATGTCTTGGCGGCATTCTAGTCATCCAATGCAATGGCCTGCAAAGTAGAGCCATCATGCCAATCGCTCTACTTGCCCTCACCGCCGGTGCCTTCGGAATAGGCACCACCGAATTCGTCATCATGGGCCTGCTGATGCAGGTTTCAGCTGATCTCCATGTTTCCATCACGGCTGCCGGAATGCTGATCTCGGGCTATGCGCTCGGGGTCGCGGTCGGCGCACCGGTGCTCACAATCGCCACCCGCAAGCTGCCGCGCAAGACAGTGCTGCTCGCGCTGATGGCGATCTTCACGCTCGGCAACCTGGCCTGCGCGCTCGCGCCCAACTACGAGCTGCTGATGGCGGCGCGGGTGGTCACCTCGCTCGCGCACGGCACCTTCTTCGGCGTGGGTTCGGTCGTGGCTACGGGCCTCGTGGCGCCGGAGCGCCGCGCGTCGGCCATCGCGATCATGTTCACCGGGCTTACGGCCGCCACGCTGCTGGGCGTGCCGGCTGGTGCATGGCTCGGCCTGCAGTACGGCTGGCGCGCCACCTTCTGGGCGGTGACGCTGATCGGCGTGGTGGCTTTTGCGGTGCTTGCGCTGTTCGTGCCGCGCGTTCGGACCGAGGCCAAGGCCGCGCCGCTGCGCGACGAGCTCGCGGTGCTCGCACGGCCGCAGGTGCTGCTCGGCCTGGCGATGACGGTGCTCGGCTTTGCGGGCGTGTTCGTGGTGTTCACCTACATCCAGCCCCTGCTGACGCAGGTCACCGGCTTGCCGGAGTCGGCCGTATCGCCGATTCTGCTGGTGTTCGGCGGCGGCCTGGCCGTGGGCAACATTCTTGGCGGCAGGCTGGCCGACAAGTCGACCATGCCCGCGGTGCTCGGCACGCTGGTGGCTCTCGCCGCCGTGCTCGGGGCGATGCAGTTCACCATCGGAACGCCGTTCACCGCCGTGGTGTTCGTCGGCCTGCTCGGCATCGCGTCTTTCGCGACCGTGGCACCGATGCAGCTGCGCGTGCTCGAGAAGGCTTCGGGCGCGGGCCAGAACCTGGCGTCGAGCCTCAACATCGCGGCCTTCAACCTCGGCAATGCCCTCGGCGCGTGGGCGGGCGGCGTGGTCATCGACCATGGCCCGGGCCTGCGCGCACTCGGCTGGGTGGCTGCATTGCTCACGCTCGCGGGGCTGGCCATCGCACTCTGGAGCCGTTCGCTCGATCGGCGCGAAGGCAGCGCCGCGCCGGCCGATTGCGCCTCGGTGCAAGCCTGATGCGCACCACTTTTTTCTACGACAAGGACAACATCATGGAACAACGCTTTCTCGGCCGCTCTGGCTTCAAGGTTCCCGCCCTGGGCTTCGGCGCCGGCACCTTCGGCGGACAGGGCCCGCTCTTCAGCGCCTGGGGCAACACCGACGTCGAAGGTGCTCGCAGCATCGTCGACATGGCCTTGAACGCCGGCGTAACCCTGTTAGATACGGCCGACGTGTATTCGAACGGCGCGTCGGAAACGATCCTTGGCGCAGCGCTCAAGGGCCGGCGCGACAAGGCCATCATTTCGACCAAGCTGTCGCTGCGCGCCGGCGACGGGCCGAACGACGTCGGCGCCTCGCGCCATCACCTGATCGCCGCGACCGATGCCGCGCTGAAGCGCTTGGGCACCGACTACATCGACATCCTGCAGCTGCATGCCTTCGATGCGATAACGCCGGTCGAGATGGTGCTCGACACGCTCGATGACCTGGTGCGCGCCGGTAAAGTGCGGCTCATCGGCGCGTCCAACTTCTCAGGCTGGCAGCTGATGAAATCGCTTGCCGCCTCCGATCGGCTCGGGCTGCAGCGCTTCGTGGCCAACCAGACCTACTACTCGCTGATTGGCCGCGACTATGAGTACGAACTCATGCCGCTCGGCATGGACCAAGGCGTGGGCGCTATCGTGTGGAGCCCGCTGGGCTGGGGCCGCCTGACCGGCAAGGTGCGCCGCGGCCAGCCGCTGCCCGCTGGCAGCCGCCTGCACGAAACCGCCGGCTTCGCGCCGCCCGTGGACGACGAGCGCCTGTACCGCGTGATCGATGCCATGGACCAGGTGGCCGAGGAAACCGGCAAGACGCTGCCGCAGATCGCGCTCAACTGGCTGCTGCAGCGGCCCACGGTGTCGAGCGTGCTGATCGGCGCGCGCAACGAAGAGCAACTCAAGCAGAACCTCGGCGCCCTAGGCTGGCAGCTCAGCGCGGAGCAGATCAAGCGGCTCGATGCCGCCAGCGCCGTGACCCCGCCCTACCCCTACTACCCGTACTGGAACGGGCAGTTCGCCGAGCGCAGTCCGGTGGCGGTGTGAGCGACTGAAGCAGATGAACGCCTAGGCCAGTGCGGCGTCTGGAGAGCGCTCATTCGTCAGCTTCCCGCTGAGCTGATCCACCAGTCGGTCGACTTCCTGCTCGGCCTTTCGAAGCGATTGCGCGAGCTCCTCGCCGCCGAATTCGTCCGACTCCACCGCCGCCTCGTGCACGCCGGTAATGCCGATGTAGCCGAACACGGAGCGCACCGAGCTTTCGGTATGGTTCAGGTGCGCCACGCGTCCGCCTGGCCCGTAGCCGTGATCGCCACGCGCGCCGAGCAGCACCATTCGCTTGCCCGAGTCGGCAAGCATCGGCCAGTAAGGCACCGCGCCGCGTGCGCGATCGAAGCCGAAGGTGCGGCCCACGCGCACGATGTTGTCGATATACGCCTTGAACTGCGCGGGGACGCTGAAGTTGTACATCGGCAAGCCCACCACGATCAGGTCGGCGGCAACAAGCTGGTCGACGAGCCGATCGCTCTCGGCCAATACCTCGGCCATCCAGGGTTCACGCTCGGCGGGAGCGGTGAACGCGGCGTGGATCCATCGGCCGTTGACGTGCGCAGGCGGATGCTGGCCCACGTCGAGATAGTCGACGTGGTCGTTTGGGCGGGCCTTGCGCCAACGCTCGACAAAGCGCGCGGAGAGCCGGCGCGTGTGCGAGCCGTGAGCCTCGATGCCGGAAAGCCCGGGACGGGCACTGGTGTCGATATGGATAAGGTTCATGGTCATCAATGAGTGAGTTGATCTGTTCTGTCTGGTGCATTCAAAATGACTGCACAGGCCTCTAATCTAGAGACGCACGTAGACTGCGACAAACGATAATTTCTCCATAAATGAATGAAATTGGCTCATCTGTTCGGCGACCACGCAGCTTGCCGCCTCTGCTCTCGCTGCGCGCATTCGAAGCGGCTGCCGCGCATCTGAGCTTTCAGCGCGCTGCGCACGAGCTTTCCGTCACGCCGTCGGCCATCAGCCATCAGGTGCGCTCGCTCGAAGACACGCTCGGCCGGCCGCTGTTTCGCCGGCTCACGCGGCAGCTGGCGTTGACACCCGCGGGTCAGCGGCTCTTCGACGACTTGCGCGCGGGCTTCGATGCGCTCGAGGCGGGAATCGAGAGGCTGCGCCAACCTTTCGCATCGCAGGCCGTCACGCTCACCACCAACACTGCCTTTGCCGCACGATGGTTGCTGCCGCGCATGGCAGGCTTTCGCAAGGCCTGCCCCGGCATCGAACTGCGGCTGCATGCCAGCGACACGCTGGTCGACCTGGCGCGCGGCGATGCCGACATTGCGGTGCGCTCCGGCAGCGGCAACTGGCCCGGGCTGACAGTGAGCGAGCTGATGCCCGAACGCTACGCGCCGCTGTGCAGCGCAATGCTGGGCCTGAAACGGGTGAGCGATTTGCCGAAGCACCAGCTGATCCATTCCGATTGGCAGCCCGCCGCGGTAGCTCCGGCACCGTGGTCGCGGTGGTTCCGCGAAGCGGGCGTTGCGCCGCCCAGGGGCCGGTCGATGAAGGCCGCCGGCCTGTCGTTCTCGGACGAAACCCACGCCATCCTGGCCGCGCTCGCGGGCCACGGCGTGGCACTGCTGAGCCTCACGCTCGCGGCGGAAGAACTGCGCAGCGGCGCGCTCGTGCAGCCCTTCGGGCCTGCGCTCGATACCGGGAGCTACTTTCTCGCGGTGGCAAATGGGCGGGAAGACGAACCGGCGATCCGTGCCGTTTGGAATTGGATCGTCTCGCAGGCTGGAGTCGAGTGATCAGCGCACCAGATGCTCAAGCGCCCCGCAACTGCTCCCGCAGCTTCTGCCCGATTTCAGGCCGCTCGAGAAACGGATCGGCCGGATTCGCGCCCACCACGATGTTCTCCATGCGCGCTCTTACGTTGCCCAGCGACTTCGGGTGGCTGAACACGTAGAACTGGTTCTCGCTGATGGCGTCGAACACCTTGGCGGATACTTTGGCGGCGGTGATCTTGCCGCTGCTCACGGCCTTGTTGCTCATGGCTTGGCCGATGAGCTGGCTCTTGGTGAGCTCGGTCTCCTTCGGCGCGTTCGGGCGGTTGCGCTCGCTGCTGGTGATGCCAGTGGGCACGAAGTACGGGCACAAGAGGCTCGCGCCGATCTGGTCGGTGACGAGGTTCAGGTCCTGGTACAGGGTCTCGGTCAGGCTCACCACCGCGGCCTTGGCGGCGTTGTAGATGCCCATGTTGGGCGGCGTGAGCAGCCCGGCCATGCTGGCGGTATTGGTGATGTGGCCGCGGTAGCTTGGGTCCTTGGCGGCGGCTTCGAGCATCATGGGCGTGAACAGGCGCACGCCGTGGATCACGCCCCACAGGTCGACGCCGAGCACCCATTCCCAGTCGGCCACGGTGTTCTCCCACACCAGGCCGCCGGCTCCCACGCCGGCGTTGTTGAACACGAAATGCGGCGCGCCGAAGCGCTCCTTCACCGCAAGGGCCAGGGCCTCCATCTGCGCTGCGTCCGACACGTCGACCTTGCGCGCGAGCACCTGCACGCCGGCAGCTTCCATCTCGGCCCGCGCCTTGTCGAGCGCATCCTGCTGCACGTCGACGAGCACGAGGTTCATGCCGCGCGCCGCTCCGATGCGCGCGCACTCGAGGCCGAAGCCCGAACCCGCGCCGGTGAGTACGGCCGTCTTGCCCTTGAAGTCCTGAATCATTTGCCGGTGTCCTTCTGCGTTGAATGTCTGTCTCTGACGTTGGAACCCCTATTGAAATACCAAACGCTTGCCGGCGCAGTCACGAAGGTTCCGCACTGAAGCCGTCGAAAAGGGCTCAGGCCTCCGCTTTCTTGAGCACGTAGCCAATGCGCGGAAAGTGCACGTGCACCGTGCCGATGCGCTCGTTGCTGCGTTCCAGCGTGTAGTGCGTGCGCGTGGCCGCCACCAGCGTGCCGGGGGTTTCCTCGAGGCCGAAGCTCTCGGCTCGCACCGTCACGGCGGTACCGAGCGGAATGCCGTGGTCGTCCTGGAAGGTGCTGTCGGTCAGGAGCGTGTGCGGCGTGGCTGCCTTGGCGACGGCAATAGCTTCCTCCGCGCTGGCTTTTTCGATCGTGCCGTGGCCGATGGCGGCCATGCGGTCCATCCAGTCGATGACCGCGGGCGTGAGGTCGAGGATGCCGCGCACCGAGTCGATGCGGCGCGTGTACCAGAGCGGGTGGTAGGCCGAGAAATCGGCGATGCACGGCACTTCGCCCAGCAGGTAGGGCTTGTCGTCGAGCATGTCGGACAGCCGGCGCAGGTATGACTTGTAGGCGCTGGTGGCGTCTGCGGGTCGCAGCCGCGTCATGTTGCCCGCGCTCATCTTGCCGCGGTCTTCGCCGAAGGCCTTGGCAGCTTCGGGCGGCGCCTTGGCGAACACCTCGGCTGCACCCCGGGGCTGCAGGCTCCAGGCCATCGCGGCCCAGAAGAGCGTGGTGTCGGCCCACTGAGCGAGGATGCGGGACATGCCCTTTTCGGGCTCGGGATAGAGCGTGGACTCGGGCTGCAGGTGCTCGAGCACGTCGGCGATGAGCGCGCTGTCGCAATACATGTCGGCGCCGATCTGCAGGAATGGCGTCTTGCGGTAGCCACCGGTGAGCACCTCCACCTCGGGCTTGGGCATGATGGGTGGAATGAGGACCGACTTCCAGGGCAGCTTCTTGGCGCCGAGGATGAGGCGCACCTTTTCCGAGAACGGCGAGGTGTTGTAGTGGTGCAGGATGAGGTCGGCCATTTACTTGTTCCCTTTGGAGTGCTTGGATTTGTTGTGTTCAGAGCGGCTGCGCGCGCTCGATGATCGAATCGAAATGGGTGCCCGCACCCAGTGTGCCAAAGGCGTTGCCCCAGTCGCCGCCCAGGCGCGATGCGCAGAAGGCATCGACCACGGCCGGCGGTGCGGTTTGCGCGAGTAGCGAAGCCTGCACCGCCAGCGCCACGTCCTGCGCAAGGCGGCGTGCCTCGGCCTGCGAGGCCATGGCCTCGATGCGCGCCGGCAGCGCGTCAGCCAGCCGGTCGAGCGCGGCATGGTGTCCGCGCGCCGGCGCCAGTTCCGCGGCGAGCGCGGCAACCGCATCGCCCTTGCGCAATCCGCGCAACAGGTCGAGCGCCATGATGTTGCCGGCGCCCTCCCAGATCGAATTGAGCGGCATCTCGCGGTAGATGCGCGCCATGATGCCTTCGCCGCCCTCTTCCACATAGCCGTTGCCGCCCAGGCATTCCATGGCTTCCTGCGCAAAGTGACTGCCGCGCTTACAGATCCAGAACTTGGCGACCGGCGTGAGCAACCGGGCCATGAGCCGCTCGTGCGCGTCGTCCGGGTGGTCGAAGGCGCGCGCGAGGCGGATGGCCAGCGCCGTGGCGGCTTCGCTTTCGAGCGCGAGGTCAGCCAGCACGTTCTTCATGAGCGGCTGCTCGATCAACGGCTTGCCGAAGGCACTGCGCTGGCTGGCGTGATTGAGCGCAATGCTCAATGCCTGCCGCATCAGGCCGCTGGTGCCCAGCGCGCAGTCGAGCCGGGTCATGGTGCCCATTTCGAGGATCTGCGGAATGCCGCGCCCTTCTTCGCCCACGAGCCATGCGCTGGCAGCGTGGAACTCGACCTCGGAACTGGCGTTGGCCTTGTTGCCGAGCTTGTCCTTCAGGCGCTGAATGTGAATGGCATTGCGGCTACCGTCAGGCAGCACGCGGGGCAGGAAGAAGCAGCTCAGCCCGGCCGGCGCCTGCGCCAGCACCAGGAAGGCATCACACATCGGCGCCGAGAAGAACCACTTGTGGCCGGTGATGGCATAACGCTCGCCCCAGTCGTCGCAGCCGTCGCGCGCGGCTTGCGTGGTGTTGGCCCGCACGTCGGAGCCGCCCTGCTTTTCGGTCATGCCCATGCCCATGGTCACACCGGGCTTCTCCTTGACGAAGGCAAGCGACGGGTCGTACCAAAGGCTCCCGAGCTTGGGGCCCCAATCGGGGTATACCGCGGTATTGCCGCGCAGCGCCGGCGTGGCCGCGTAGGTCATCGAGATGGGGCAAAGGATCGACGGCTCCAGCTCGGTGAAGAGCATGAAGCCGGCGGCACGCTCGACGTGCGGCGAGGCAGAGATGGCGGTCCAGGGCGTGCCGTGCAAGCCCGCACCTACCGCGGCCGCCATCAAGAGGTGATAGCTCGGATGAAACTCCACCTCGTCGATGCGTCGCCCGAAGCGGTCGTGCGTGTGCAGCTCTGGCATGTGGGTGTTGGCGAGCCGCGCGTGCGCTTGCATCTCTGCCGAGCCCAGGGTGACCCCGAGCTCCTGCAGCTGCGCCACGTGCAGCTGAGGTGCGTTGAACTTCAGCGCATCGCGCAGGGGCCGGTTGGTTTCGAAGAGGTTGTAGTCCACCAGCGGCTCGGGCTGGTTGAAGACCTCGTGCGTCGAATTCATTCGAATACCTCCGTGCTTCGCACCTCGGTGCACGCTTGCTTGGGACGGCCCGGCCCGGCGCGCATGACCGGCCTTCTTGCCGTACGTTCAGTTCATCAGATCAGCTTGACGAGTTGCTTGCCGAAATTCTTGCCCTTGAGCAAACCCAGGAAGGCCTCAGGGGCGGATTCGATGCCCTGCGCAACCGATTCTCGCGGCTTGAGCTTGCCGGTGCCCACCAGTGCGCCGAGTTCGGTCAGCGCCTCGGGCCACACTTCCATGTGCTCGCTGACGATGAAACCTTCGATCTTCATGCGGTTAATCAGGATCAGCGCCGGGTTCGCAAGCGGCAGCGGCTGGCCGTCGTAGCCCGCGATCATCCCGCACAGCGCCACGCGCGAGAAGGCGTTGGCGCGCAGCAGCACGGCGTCGAAGATGTAGCCGCCGACGTTCTCGAAGTAGCCGTCGATGCCATTCGGACAGGCTTCCTTGAGCGCGGCGCTCATGCTCTTCACGTCGGGATGCTGGCGGTAGTCGATGCAGGCGTCGAAGCCGAGTTCTTCGGTCACGTACTTGCACTTGTCCGGGCCGCCCGCGATGCCCACCACGCGGCAGCCGCGCGCCTTGGCCAGTGCGCCGAAGGCGCTGCCGACGGCGCCGCTGGCGGCCGTGACGACCATCGTCTCGCCGGCCTTGGGTGCAATGATCTTTACCAGGCCGTACCAGGCGGTGACGCCCGGCATGCCGACCGCGCCGAGGTAGTGCGAGAGCGGCACGTGCGTGGTGTCGACCTTCTTCAGCGCGCCGGGCTGCGAGGCATCGACGACGCTGTATTGCTGCCAGCCGCCGAAGCCCACCACCTTGTCACCGGGGGCGAACTTGGGGTGCTTGCTTTCGACCACTTCGCCGGCCGTGCCGCCCTGCATCACCTGGCCGAGCGGTTGCGGTTGCGCATAGCTCTTCGAATCGTTCATGCGGCCGCGCATGTACGGGTCGAGGCTCATGAAGTGGTGGCGCACCAGCACCTGGTTGTCGGCCAGCGCGGGCGTCTCGGCGGTTACCAGCTTGAAGTTGCTGGCAACGGCCTCGCCATCGGGGCGGTTGTCGAGGTGGATCTGTTTGTTGGTAGGCATCAGTGTCTCCGGGGAAATGCAATTAATCGGTGGAAGGCGGACGCATCGCGTTCGCGCTGGCAGGGCCCGTGGGCAGGCGGCGCTTCACGTACTTGAAGGTGCCGGTGGCATGCGCGCACACGCGGTTCAGCTCGTCGTAGATCTTGGCTTCGGTGAAGGCTAGCGTCGCACTGCGGTGGATGAGCGTGCCGCGTGCGTGCAGCGGGCCCACTGAGGGCTGCATGAAGCTGGTCTTCATCTCGATGGTGACCACGCCCATCTCGGGTGCCACGCTGCGCGCGGCAGCTGCCATGGTGATGTCGAGCAGCGTCATGCAGGCGCCGCCGTGCGTTACGTCGAAGGTGTTCAGGTGCTCGGGCTTGGCGGTGTAGAGGATCTCGGACTCGCCGCCTTCGAACTTGGTGAGCTCGAAACCCAGATGGCGCGCAAACGGGATCTGGCTCGTGTACGAGCGGATGTTGATGTCGGTGGAATCTTCTGCCATTTTTTCAGGCACCAAGGACCACGCTCACGCCGCCGTCTACGGCCAGCCACTGGCCGGTGATGTGCTTGCCGGCATCGCTGGCGTACAGCAGCGTGATGCCCTTCAGGTCTTCCTCGTCGCCCAGGCGGCCGAGCGGCGCGTGCGAAGCCATTTTTTCTTCGCCCAGCGACTTGATCAGGCCGGCGGCCATCTTCGTCATGAAGAATCCTGGGCAAATCGCGTTCACGTTGATGTTGTAGCGGCCCCATTCGGCGGCGAGCGTACGCGTGAAGCCGATCACCGCCGTCTTCGAGGTGTTGTAGGCCAACGTCTGCATCTCGGGCGGATTGCCGTTGAGGCCGGCGATCGAGGCGATGTTGATGATGCGGCCGGTCTTCTTGGGAATCATGTAGCCATTGGCGACGTGCTGCGACAGGATGAAGTAGCCGCGCACGTTGAGATTCATCACCTTGTCCCAAGCCTCGACGGGATGGCTCTCGGCTGGGGCACCCCAGCTGGCGCCCGCGTTGTTGACGAGGATGTCGATCGCGCCCATGCGCTGCAGCGTCTCGTCGGCCAGGCGGCGCGTGTCTTCTTCCTTCGAGCAGTCGGCCGCAATCCAGCGCGCGTCGATGCCGGCGGATTGCAGCTCGGCCGCGGCCTGCTCCAGGTCCTCGGCCTTGCGCGAACTCAGCATGATCTTCGCGCCGGCTTCTCCCAGCGAATGCGCCATTTGCAGGCCCAGGCCGCGCGAGCCGCCGGTAATGAGGGCGGTCTTGCCGGTAAGGTCGAAGAGTTGCTTGGTGGTGCGAGGGGTCATGTCTGTTGTCTCCGGAACATGTGAAAGAGGGATTCGTGGCCTGCCTGCCGCCGCTACGAAGCGTCGCCGACGGCCTTGACGGCGGCGAGCTTGCCCGACGCCACTGCTTTTTTCAGCTGGCGCCAGTCGGCCTGATTGACGTCGGCATAGGCCTCGGCAAAGTCCGCGAGCGCGGTGTTGAATGTCTTGGAGCGCCCGAGGTAACCGGCAATGGCCCAGGCGTCGCCGCCCTTGGCATGCGCACGCGCCAGGCTGTAGCCGCAGGCCTCGGCAAACTCGACGAGATCGACCGGCTTGAAGTCTTCGAGCTTGTAGGAAGCTTTCATGTCGCGCAGCTGGCGCACATAAAAACCGCGTCCGCCGGATTCCTCGGCCCAGCCGAGGAAAACGTCGCTGGCGGCTTGCGCCAGCCGCTGCCCCTGCACCACGCGCTGGCCGGGAGAGTTCGGTTGCGGCGCCGAGCCCAGATGGGCTTCCAACACCGATTCGCCGGCTTCCTTGCATTGCAGGAACAGGGGATGGGCCTGGTCGGCCACCAGCAGCAACAGGAAGCAACGCCGGCCCACCGAGCCGACGCCAGGCGTCAGAACCGCCACGTCGTGCAGCTCATAGCGATCGAACAGCCGCTGGCGTTCGGGTGGAAGGCTGGCGCGGTACTGCGCCAGGAACGCCGGCAATCCGGAGCGAAAGCGGCCGATCTCCCGTGCGGTGGCCTTGGCGTCGTGATAGACGAACGGCGGACGGTCGCGCACCATCAGGCGGCCCTCAACCATCTCCGTCGCCTCTTCGGCAAACACGCGCGAGGTGCTGCGCCGGGCCTTCTTGATGACTGAGAGCTCGGTCGCATCCTCGGCGCCGAGTTTCAGCAGCGTTTGAGACGTGAGGCGCGCGTACCAGGCCTCCAGCGTGTCCATGCGCGCAAAGCGGCGCATGCGGTCACGGTACGCCTCGGCGAGTTGCCGGACCGCGTCGCGCCCGGTGCGCGGCTTGAAGCCCAGATCGCGCGCGGCCACGACAAACGAGGTGGCGAGCCGGCGCACATCCCAGTCGAAAGGACCCTGCAGGGTTTCGTCGAAGTCGTTGATGTCGAAGACCAGCGAGCGCTCGGGGCTGGCGAAGAAGCCGAAGTTCGCGAGGTGCGCATCGCCGCACAGCTGCGTCGCGATGCCGCTGTGCGGCAACCTGGCCAGGTCGTTCGCCATCAGGCTGGCGGCACCGCGGTAGAAGGTGAACGGCGTGGCCAGCATGCGGCCATGGCGGACCGGCACCAGTTCGGGCACCCGGCCGCGGTTGGACGCCTTCAACCAGCCGAGCGGGCTGCGGCCTGCCGCATCTGGCTTGGGCGCCTGTGCCCACAGGCCGAGCGGAAAGTGCGCACGCTGTGCGCGCCCGAACGCCCGCCGATCGGCCGGAGTGGCCTTGGCGTCGGGCGCACGGAGTTCAGATTTCATAGTCCGCACTTTGGCGCGATTTGCGCACTGCGCCGATGTTCCGAACTCAGCATGGTCCCGCCTTCCTTATTTGTCATTGAGGCGCGAACGCACGTAGATGAGCACGAAGCCCACGAGGGCGATCACGCCGCCCGGCACGGCCATCGACCAGCCGATCGCCGGCTCGGTGCGGCCCGTGGCAATGCCGAGGATCACGAGAAACAGGCCGCCGTAGATCAGGATCCAGATCCACTTCTCGAGCCGGGCGTGCGGCTTCGGGGGCTTGATGGGGTTGGGGGTGTTGTTGGGAGCGGCGTTGGCCATTGTCAAAAGGCGTCCTCGGGCAATGCTGTGCAGGTGGGGTCGCGGCTCTCGACCACGTTGAGCCAGGCGCCGATTTTCGGCAGCTCGTAGTGGAAGAAGTAGTCCGTGGCGCCAATCTTGCCAGCTGTTACCGCCCTCGCCTTTTCTGCGTCGATTTCCAGCGCGCGCCGCGCCACGTCCAGCCAGATCCAGGCCAGCACGGTATGGCCGAATGCCTGCATGTAGGGCACGGCGTTGGCGAGCGCGTCGGCCGGGTCGCCGGTGGACCAGGCGGCCTCGGTGGCCCTGCCGATGCGTTGTAGCGCGGCGCCCAACGCCTTTGCGTGGGCCGCGAGCGCGGGCACCTTGGTTGCGCGGCCGATGGTGTCGGTGATGCGGCCGGCCAGCAATTGCAGGCCCCGGCCTTTTTCCATCAGCACCTTGCGGCCCAGCAGGTCGGCGGCCTGAATGCCGTGGGTGCCCTCGTGGATCATATTCAGGCGGTTGTCGCGCCAATACTGCTCCACCGGAAAGTCGCGCGTGTAGCCGTAGCCGCCATGCACCTGGATGGCCAGCGAATTGGCTTCCAGGCACCACTCGCTGGGCCAGCTTTTGGCAATGGGCGTGAGCACCTCGAGCAGCAGGCGCGCGTCGTCCGCAGCCTCTGCACCGCCGGTCTTCTGCTCGTCGACCAGCCGGGCGCAGTACAGCTCCAGCGCCAGCGCGCCTTCGCAGTACGCCTTTTGCGCGAGCAGCATGCGCCGCACGTCGGCGTGCTCGATGATGCGCACCTGCGGGCTGGCCGAGTCCTTCACGACCTGGCTGCCGGCGCCCGCCTCGGGCTTCTTCACGAGCCGGCCCTGCGGCCGGGTCTTTGCGTAGTCGAGCGAGGCGTAGTAGCCGGCCATGCCCAGCATGGTGGCGGCCGTGCCGACGCCGATGCGCGCCTCGTTCATCATGTGGAACATGCAGTGCAGGCCCTTGCCGGGCTCTCCGACGAGGTAGCCCACCGCGCCCGCCTTGCCATCGACCGGGTACTTGCCCTCGCCGAAGTTCAGCAGCGTGTTGGTGGTGCCGCGCCAGCCGAGCTTGTGGTTCAGGCCCGCGAGGGCCACGTCGTTGCGCTCGCCGGTCAGTTCGCCTTCGGTGTTCACCATGCGCTTGGGCACGATGAAGAGCGAGATGCCGCGCGTGCCCGGCACCAGCTTGCCGTTGGCGTCAGGAATCTTGGCAAGCACGATGTGCACGATGTTCTCGGTAAGCTCGTGGTCGCCTGCCGAGATCCACATCTTGTTGCCCGTGAGCCGATAACGCGGCCCGAGCGGGTCGTTCTGGTAGTCGTCGCCGTCAGGCACCGCGCGCGTCGCCACGTCGCTCAGCGACGAACCGGCCTGCGGCTCCGACAGGCACATGGTGCCCGCCCAGCGGCCCGAAAACTCGTTCTTGGCGAACACTTCTTTCTGCATCTCGGTGCCGTGCACCATCAGCAGGTTGGCGTTGCCGCTGGTGAGCATGTTCGAGCCGATGCTCACCGAGGCCATCGCGAAGAAACCGTTGGCCGCGGCCTGCAGCGTGTAGGGCAGCTGCATGCCCCCGATGTCGTAGTCCTGCGCCGCGCTCATCATTCCCGATTCGACAAAAGCCTTGTGCGCATCGTGCGTGGCCTGCGGCAGGACGATCTTCTCGCCATCGAAGTGCGGCTCCTGCGTATCGACGATGCGATTCGCCGGTGCGTACTTTTCGCGTGCGATGCGTTCGCAGGTGTCGAGCACCGCGTCGAAGGTCTCGCGGGAATGATCGGCAAAGCGCTCGCGCTGGTTCAGAGACTCGGCGTCGAGCCAGTCGTAGAGCAGGAAGTCGAGGGTGGGACGCAAGCTCATGATCGATCTCGGTGTGAATAGATGCGCGGGTTCTGCGCCAGGAACACCGCGGAACCGGCTTTGCCGGGCCGCTGGTGTTGCCCCCGGAAGGGGGTTGGCGAAGGCGACACGAACTGCGCCGCAGACTGGGGGAGAGTCAAATGACTTCGAAGACGCCCGCAGCGCCCATGCCGCCGCCGATGCACATCGTGACCAGCACCTTCTTCGCGCCGCGGCGCTTGCCCTCGATGAGCGCATGGCCCGTCAGGCGCTGTCCGCTCACGCCGTAGGGGTGGCCTACGGCAATGGCGCCGCCGTCCACGTTCAGGCGGTCGCCCGGAATGCCGAGCTTGTCGCGGCAGTAGATCACCTGCACCGCGAACGCTTCGTTCAGCTCCCACAGGTCGATGTCGTTGACCGTGAGGCCCAGTCGCTTGAGCACCTTCGGAATGGCGAAGACGGGGCCGATGCCCATTTCGTCGGGCTCGCAGCCGGCCACGGCAAAGCCGAGGAAGCGGCCGAGCGGCTTCAGGCCCTTTTGCTCGGCGTACCTTTCGTCGACCACCACACAGGCGCCGCCGCCGTCGGAAAACTGGCTGGCATTGCCGGCCGAGATGAGGCCGCCTGGCATGGCCGAGCGGATGCCGCTGATGCCTTCCTTGGTGGTGCCGGGGCGAATGCCTTCGTCGTTCTCGACCGTGACTTCCTTGGTGCGCAGGCCCATCACCGGATCGGCCACGCCAGCCAACACGGTGATCGGTGCGATCTCGTCCTTGAAGCGGCCGGCTTCGAGCGCGGCGGTGGCCTTCTGCTGGCTGGCGGCGCCGTATTCGTCCATGGCGTCGCGGCCGATGTTGTAGCGCTTGGCGACCTGCTCGGCCGTCTGCAGCATGTTCCAGTAGATCTCGGGCTTGTGCTTCACGAGCCAGGGGTCGGCCAGCATGTGCTTGTTGGCTTCGTTCTGCACGCACGAGATGCTCTCGACGCCGCCGGCCACGTACACGTCGCCTTCGCCCGCGATGATGCGCTGCGCGGCGGTGGCAATGGTCTGCAGGCCCGACGAGCAAAAGCGATTGATCGTCATGCCCGATGTGGTGACGGGGCAGCCGGCGCGCAGCGCGATCTGGCGCGCGATGTTGGAGCCGGTGGCGCCCTCGGGCGTGGCGCAACCCATGATCACGTCATCGACTTCTGCGGCTTCGATGCCGGCGCGCGCAATGGCATGCTGAACCGCGTGGCCGCCGAGCGTGGCGCCGTGCGTCATGTTGAAGGCACCCTTCCAGCTCTTCGCGAGCGGCGTGCGGGCGGTGGAAACAATGACGGCGCTGGTCATGGTGAGGTCCTTTGAAGATGGAAGGGAAAGAGGGTTGTTGTCGTCATTGCGCCGGCGCAACGTTGGTGTTGCGCAGGAGCTGGTGATAGAAGCCGATCATCTCGCCGTAGTTGGAGATGGCCAGGCGTTCGTTGTTGCCATGGAAGCGCGCGAGGTCTTCGCTCTTCATGCGGAACGGCGAGAAGCGGTAGACCGCATCGCTCACCAGGCTGAAGTGGCGCGAATCGGTGGCGGCCGTCATGAGGCCGGGAGCCACGACGACATCCGGAAACGACTGGCGCACCGCCTGCTGGATGGCGCGGTAGCCGGTGCTGTCGGTCGGCGAAACGGGCGACGGCTCCGAGTTGCCCGGGTAGCGCTTGATCTTGATCTCGTCGTTACCGAGCGCCTTGCGCAGATGCGCCTCCACGCTGTCGATTGTGTCGCCCGGCAGGATGCGGAAGTTGACTGCCGCCTCAGCCCGGCCGGGCAGCACGTTGTCCTTGTTGCCGGCACGCACGATGGTGAGCGCAGTGGTCGTGCGCAGCATGGCGTTGCTGCTCGGGCTCTTTTCGAGCCGGCCACGCACCAGCGGCTCGGTGAGCCACAGGTTGGACAGCATCACGCGATTGACGCCGCCCATCTCGGGCGCGAGCGCGCCGAACATCTGCGCGGCCACGCCCTGGATGGCGCCGGGCATCGGCGTGGATTCGAGCCGCGCGAGCGCCGCACTCATGCTGCCGATGGCACTGTGCTGCGGCGGCATCGACGAATGGCCTGGGGCGGTGTCGAGCGAAAGAAAGAAGGTGCCGTAGCCCTTTTCGGCCAGGCCGATGAGCGCCGCGGGCTTCGACAAGCCGGGCAGCACGCCATCGAGGATCAGCAAACCTTCATCGAGCACCCAGTCCAGGCGCACGTTGCGCGACTTCAGCAGTTCGGCAATCGGCCGCGCACCACGCAGGCCGCTCACCTCTTCGTCGTCGCCCATCACGAGGTAGACGGTCTGCCTCGGCTTGAAGCCACTCGCGACCAGCAGCTCGATGGCTTCCATCTGCGCGAACAGGTTGCTCTTGTTGTCGAGTGTGCCGCGGCCCCAGACGAAGCCGTCCTTGATCTCGCCCGCGAAGGGATCGACGGACCAGGCTTTCTCGGTGCCCGGTGCGATTGGCACCATGTCCTGGTGCGCCATGAGCGCGATCGGCTTCGCCGCCGGATCGGTGCCGGACCATGTGTAGAGCAGCGCCCTCTGGCCGACCACTTCTTTCTTGAGGGTGGCGTGGAGCTTGGGGAATTGCTGCGCAAGATAGGCATGCAGCTTGTCGAATTCGGCCAGGTTCCCGGCCGGATCTTCGAGGCTCGAAACGGTCTTGATCGGAATCGCGCCCGCCAGCCGTTTGGCGGCGGCCTGCACGTCGATCTCGAGCCTGGGCGCCGGCGCCACCGCCAATTGCTGCGATGGCGTGCGCCAGGTCTTGACCGCCACGGCAGCTACCAGTGCCATGAGCACCAGCAGCAACCCGAGAAAGATGCGTTTCAACATGGACGGTCAGGGTCCCGGATCAGCTGAACTGCTTGCCTTCGGCCACCAGCCTCTGGATCAGCGGCGCGGGCTGCCAGAACTCGGCGTCGTCGCGCGGGTTCTTGGCAAAGCGCTTCATGGTTTCAGCCACGTTGTAGAGGCCGACCTGCGATGCGTAGTGCATCGGTCCGCCGCGCCAGATCGGGAAGCCATAGCCGGTGAGGTACACCATGTCGATGTCGCCGGACTTGGACGCGATTCCATCTTCGAGGATGTGCGCGCCTTCGTTCACCAGCGCGTAAACCAGGCGCTGAACGATCTCTTCATCGGAAATCTTGCGCGGCGTGATGCCCAGTTCCTTGCGGTGGTCCTCGATCATCTTGTTGACGAGCTCCGATGGAATCGCGTCACGCTTGCCGGCCTGGTAGTCGTACCACCCTGCCCCGGTCTTCTGTCCAAAGCGGCCCAGCTCGCACAGCTTGTCGGCCGTGCGGCTGTACTTCATGTCTGGATGCTCCACCGCGCGACGCTTGCGAATCGCCCAGCCGATGTCGTTGCCGGCCAGGTCGCCCATGCGGAACGGACCCATGGCAAAACCGAACTTCTCGACGGCCTTGTCGACCTGCTGAGGCGTGGCGCCTTCATCGAGCAGAAAGCCCGCCTGGCGCGAGTACTGCTCGATCATGCGGTTGCCGATGAAGCCGTCGCACACGCCCGAGACAACCGCCGTCTTCTTGATCTTCTTGCCGATGTCCATGACTGTGGCGAGAACGTCCTTGCCCGTTTCCTTGCCGCGCACCACTTCGAGCAGCTTCATCACATTGGCGGGGCTGAAGAAGTGCATGCCGACCACGTCCTGCGGACGCTGGGTGAACGATGCAATCTTGTCGACGTCCAGCGTCGAAGTGTTGGAAGCCAGGATCGCACCCTTCTTGGCCACGCGATCAAGCTCCTTGAACACCTTCTCCTTCACGCCGAGTTCCTCGAACACGGCTTCAATGATCAGGTCGGCGTCCTTCAGGTCGTCGTAGCTCAGCGTGGTGCTCAAGAGCGCCATGCGCTGCTCGTACTTGTCCTGCTTGAGCTTGCCCTTCTTGACCTGCGATTCGTAGTTCTTCTTGATGGTGGCAATGCCGCGGTCCAGCGCTTCCTGCTTCATCTCGAGAATCTTGACGGGGATGCCCGCGTTCAGAAAGTTCATCGAAATGCCGCCGCCCATGGTGCCGGCGCCGATCACGCCGACCGACTTGACTTCGCGCTTGGACGTGTCGTCAGCCACGTCGGGGATCTTGGAGGCTGCACGTTCGGCCATGAACAGGTGGCGCAGCGCCAGCGACTCGGGCGTGAACATCAGCGATGTGAAGATGCGGCGCTCTTCGGCCATGCCGGCGTCGAACTTCATCTTGGTGGCAGCCTGCACGGCATCCACGCACTGCAGCGGCGCGGGGTAGTTCTTCGACATGCCGCCGACCATGTTCTTGGCGAACTGGAAGTAGGCGTCGCCCTGAGGATGCTTGCACGGCAGGTTGCGCACCAGCGGCAATGCGTCGCCGCTCTTGCCGGCCACGCTCTTGGCGAATGCAATGGCTTCTTCGAACACGGACTCGGGCGAGGCCGCGAGCTTGTCGAACAGCTTTTGGCCCGGCAGGCTGGCGAGCAGTTCGCTCTTGACGGGCTCGCCGCTCACGATCATGTTGAGCGCGGTTTCCACGCCCAGCACGCGCGGCAGGCGCTGCGTGCCGCCGGCACCGGGGATGAGGCCCAGCTTGACTTCGGGCAGCGCGATGCTGGTACCGGGAGCCGCGATGCGGTAATGGCAGCCCAGGGCCAGTTCGAGGCCGCCGCCCATGCACACCGAGTGGATGGCCGCGACGATGGGCTTGGGCGAAGCTTCCAGCGCGAGGATCACGCTCAGCAGGTTAGGCTCTTGCAGCGCCTTGGGCGTGCCGAATTCCTTGATGTCCGCACCGCCCGAGAACGCCTTGCCTGCGCCCGTGATGACGATGGCCTTGACGGCGTCATCGGCATTGGCTTTCGACAGGCCATCGGTGATGCCGATGCGGGTCGAAAAACCGAGACCGTTGACCGGCGGGTTGGTCAGTGTGATCACGGCGACATCGCCGAGCACTTTGTATTCAGCCGTCATGCTGCGTTCCTTGGTGTGTGAAGAAAAAGAAGAAAAAGCACGAGTGTTCTTTTTCGAGGATTCTAGGCGTTTCGCGTGGCCTCACAATGGCACGCAGTCGCTGCCGAGACAAGACTCATTAAAGGTTACAGCCCGTTCCAGGAACACCGCGGAACCGGCTCTGCCGGTCCGCTGGTGTTGCCCCCCGCGAGGGGGTGGAAAAAACGTGCGCGAAGCCTGGGGGCGAGCCCTAGACTTCGAGCCACTCCTTGCGAGTGGTCGCATCGGCACGCAGGCTGTCGGGCGTGCCGTCGAACACGATGCTGCCATGGCCCATGACCAGTGCACGGTCGGAGATCTGCATTGCAATGGTCAGCTTCTGCTCGATCAGCAGCACCGAAATACCCTTGTTCTTGAGCGTCTTCAGGTACTGCCCCACCAGCTCGACGATCTTCGGCGCAAGGCCCTCGGTCGGCTCGTCGATGATGATCAGGTCGGGGTCGCCCATGAGGGTGCGGCACAGCGTGAGCATCTGCTGCTCGCCGCCCGAAAGCACGCCTGCCTCGGTGTGCTGACGCTCCTTCAGGCGCGGGAACATGCCGTACATGTCGTCGAACGACCAGCGGCTGCCCTTGCCCGAGCCCTTCTGCCCCAGGAGCAGGTTCTGGTGCACCGTGAGCTTGGGAAAGATGTCGCGGTTCTCGGGCACGTAGCCGATGCCCAGGTGGGCGATTTCGTACGCCTTCCTGCGCAGGATGTCCTGGTCTTTCCAGCGCAGCGTGCCCTCGGCATGCACCAGGCCCATGATGGCCTTTGCGGTGGTCGAACGGCCCGAGCCATTGCGGCCCAGCAGCGCGACGATTTCACCGGGGCCGACGTTGAACGAAACGCCATGCAGCACATGGCTCTTGCCGTAATAGGCATGGATGTCGTGAAGCTTCAGCATGTCAGTGTCCTGCCCCTTGTGCGTCGGCGACCGAAGAGCCGAGGTAAGCCTCCTGCACGCGTGCATTGGCGCGAACCGCAGCCGGCGTGTCGAAGGCGATCACCTCGCCATACACCACCACCGCGATCTTGTCGGCCAAGCCGAAGACCACGCCCATGTCGTGCTCGACCGTGAGCAGCGTCTTGCCGACCGTGACCTGCTTGATGAGCGAGATGAAGTGCGCGGTCTCGGTCTTGCTCATGCCGGCCGTGGGCTCGTCCAGGAGAATCACGCTGGCGCCGCCCGCAATGGTCACGCCAATTTCAAGTGCGCGCTGCTCGGCATAGGTGAGGTTCACCGCATGCACGTCGCGCTTGCGCTCCAGGCCGATCTGCTTGATGAGCTGCTCGGTGCGTGCATTCGCGTCGTCCAGATTCGAAAGAAAGCGCAGGAACGTGTACTTGTAGCCCAGGCTCCACAGCACGCCGCAGCGCAGGTTCTCGAACACGCTGAGCTTGGGGAAGATGTTGGTGATCTGGAAGCTGCGCGACAGGCCCAGCCGGTTGATCTCGAAGGGCTTCTTGCCGTCGATGCGCTCGCCGTTCAGCAGCACCTCGCCGCTGGTGGGCGCCAGCCGCCCACTGACCAGGTTGAACAGCGTCGACTTGCCCGCGCCGTTCGGGCCGATGATGGCCACGCGTTCCCCTGCATTCACCGCCAGGTCCACGCCGCGGATGATTTCGGTCTTGCCGAAATTCTTGCGCAGCGCCTTCAGTTCCAGTGCGTATTGCGCGCTCATTACGCCGCCTCCCGACGTTTGATTTCTGCTTCGATTTCTTCCTGTGCCTGGCCCCAGACCCGCACGAAGCGGCGGCGCGCTACCTCGAGCGCGCCGAGGCCGATCACCAGGATCGCCGCCGCGCCGAGCCAGCTTGCCATGCCCGATGTGTCGAGCGTCACGCCGAAGAAGTTCAGGTTCGGGCCCATCGCCGCGTTGAGCTGGATGTGATAGATCATCTCGATGAGCGCCGCGGCGCCTATGACGACCGGCACCAGCGCCACCGCGATGGCGACGTACAGCAGCCAAAGGCGGTTGAACTTGCCGAACTTGGCGACGCGCAGGTTCATCATCACCAGGCTGGCGATGCCGCCCGGCGCAAACATCACCATGAACACGAACACCAGGCCGAAGTAGAGCTGCCACGCCTTCGAAAGCTCGGACAGCAGGATGGACGCGAACACCAGCAGCACCGCGCCGATGATCGGACCGAAGAAGAACACCGCGCCACCCAGGAAGGTGAACAGCAGGTAGCCGCCCGAGCGGATGGCGCTCAGGCTGTCGGCAGCGTTAACGATCTCGAAGTTGATCGACGCCAGCCCGCCGCCGATGCCCGCGAAAAAGCCGGCAATGATGAATGCGAGATAGCGCACGCGCTGCGTGTTGTAGCCGATGAACTCCACGCGCTCCGGGTTGTCGCGCACCGCATTCAGCATGCGGCCAAGCGGCGTGCCGGTGAAGGCATACATGAGCGCGGTGCACACGAAGCAATACGCGGCGATCAGGTAGTACACCTGGATCTGCGAGCCGAAGTTGAAGCCGAAGAAGGTCGGGCCGTAGACCCGGTCGGTGGTGATGCCGCCCTCGCCGCCGAAGAAGCTCGGGAACATCAGTGCCATGGAGGCCACCAGCTCGCCGATGCCCATGGTGATCATCGCAAAGGTGGTGCCCGACTTCTTGGTGGTGACGAAGCCCAGCAAGATGGCAAAGAACATGCCTGCCAGGCCGCCCACCAGCGGAATGGCCACCAGCGGAATCTGAAACCCGCCCTTGCCGCCCATGTTCATCGCGTGGATGGCAAGAAAGGAGCCTAGCCCGACGTACACCGCATGGCCGAAGCTCAGCATGCCGCCCTGCCCCAGCAGGATGTTGTAGCTCAGGCAGATGATGATGAGGTAGCCCATCTGCGAGAGCATGGTGAGCGCGAGGCTGCTCTTGAACACCAGCGGCGAGATGATCAGTGCGATTGCAAACAGCGACCAGATCAGAAAGCGCCCGATGTTCCAGGGCTTGAACCGGTAGTACTGCGTGGTCTGGGCTGTGGTTGTCGATGTCATTTCGGTTCCACCCTTTCTTGTGCCCTCTGCTGTTGCAAGAGGGTTGGTGCGAGGGTCGGCGGCAATGGTGGGGGACTGTGCTTGAGTCATTCAGTCCTCCCGCGTGCCCAGCAAGCCCTTGGGCCTGAAGATGAGGATCAGCACCAGGAACAGGTACGGCAGGATCGGCGCGACCTGCGAGATCGTGAGCTTGAGCAGCTCGTAGCCGAAGGTCTTGTCTGTGACGGTGAAGCCCAGCGTCTGCAGCCCGCCCGCAAACGACTGGTCCATGGCCACGGCAAAGGTCTGGATGATGCCGATCAAGAGCGACGCAAGGAAGGCACCGGCCAGCGAGCCCATGCCGCCGACCACCACCACCACGAAGATGATCGACCCGACCGAGGCCGCCATGGCCGGTTCGGTGACGTAGGTGTTGCCACCCACCACGCCCGCGAGGCCCGCGAGCGCGGCACCGCCGCCAAAAACCAGCATGAAGACGCGCGGCACGTTGTGGCCCAGCGCCTCCACCATGTCGGGGTGCTTGAGTGCCGCCTGGATGACCAGGCCGATGCGCGTGCGCGTGAGCAGCAGCCACACCGAGATGAGCATCAGCACCGCCACCAGCATGATGAACGAGCGTGACTTGGGAAACTGCGTGCCGTAAAGCGAGAACAGCGGCCCTTGCAGCTGCGGCGGCAGGCCGTAGGGCACCGTGGAGCGGCCCCAGGCGAGCTGCACCAGTTCGAGAATCAGGTACGACAGGCCGAAGGTCACCAGCAGTTCGGGCACGTGGCCGAACTTGTGGACCCGGCGCAGGCTGTAGCGTTCGAAGGCAGCACCCAGCAGGCCCACCAGCAGCGGCGCGATGAAAAGCGCCGGCCAGAAGCCGATGATGCCGGACAAGGTGTACGCGATGTACGCGCCGAGCATGTAGAAGCTGGCGTGCGCGAAATTGAGCACGCCCATCATGCTGAAAATCAGCGTAAGGCCAGAGCTCAGCATGAACAGCAGCAGCCCATAGCTGACGCCGTTGAGCAGCGAGATGACGAAGAATTCGACGTTCATCGGTCTTTCGTGTCGGTTGGAAAAGAAAAAGGCCCGAGTGGTGAAGTCGGGCCTCGACCGGTCAGCGCGCGATCAGGCGATCAGGAATTGTTGGGCCGCTTCATCTGGCACGAGGTAGGCGTGCTCGCGACGTAGGCCTCGTAGAACTTGACCGGCGCCAGCGTGTAACCGGTGTTCTCCGGGCTGTAGGGGTTCTTGGCGTCGGTCTTCTGCCAGCGCGTGATCCACAGGCCCTGCTGCAGCTGGTGGTCGGCCTTGCGCATCTCGACGTCGCCGTTGAAGGTCTTGAACTTCATGCCTTCCATGGCGGCGGCCACCTTGACGGGTTCGGTCGACTTGGTGCGCACGAAAGCTTCGCTGAGCATGGCGTACACCGTGTAGATGTCGGTGGTGTACATGTCGTCGTTGAAGCGCTTCTTGTACTCACCCATCAGCGGCTGCACCGGACCCGGCGCGTTGTAGTGGCTGTAGCCCACCTGGTAGACCTTGCCGTCCGAGGCGGCGCCCATGGCGGTAGGCGTGCCGGTGGTCACTGCGTAGTAGGTATAGAACTTGACGTTCAGGCCCGAGTCGTTGGCCGACTTGATGAGCAGCGCCAGGTCGGAGCCCCAGTTACCGGTGATGACGGAGTCGGCACCCGAAGCCTTGATCTTGGCGATGTAGGGCGAGAAGTCGCGCACCTGTGCCAGGGGATGCAGGTCGTCGCCGACGATCTCGATGTCGGGGCGCTTGTCCTTCAGGTTCTGCTTGGCGAACTTCGAGACCTGCTGGCCGTGCGAATAGTTCTGGTTGATCAGGTACACCTTCTTGATGTCCGGCTGCTCCTTCATGAAGGCGGTCAGCGCTTCCATCTTCATGGAGGTGTCGGCATCGAGGCGGAAGTGCCAGTAGCTGCACTTGCTGTTGGTGAGGTCGGGGTCGACGGCCGCGTAGTTGATGTAGAGCACTTCCTTGCCCGGGTTGCGGGCGTTGTGCTTTTCGAGCGCATCGATGATGGCCAGCGCGGGGCCGGAGCCGTTGCCTTGCACCACATAGCGCGCGCCCTGGTCCATGGCCGAGCGCAGCGCGCTGGTGGTTTCCTGCGGGCTCAGCTTGTTGTCGATGGCGATGATCTCGAACTTCACGCCGGCTGCATTCTTCTTGTTGAATTCCTCGGCCAGGAACTGGAAGGTCTTGAGCTGGTTGGTGCCGACCGCCGCCATCAGGCCGGACAGCGGGTCGAGCCAGGCAATCTTCACGGTTTCACCCTTTTGAGCCAGCGCGCCGGCGGCGGCTGCGGAAAGGATGGCTGCTGTAGCGATTTTCAGAGCGAACTTCACGATCTATATCTCCTGGTCAAACCGTTCAAAAGGCCGCACGAGAGTACAAGTGTTTGCAGCCCCTCCCCTCAGGGAATGCCCGTAAGAGGGCCGCTGCAAGGGCCGTTTCTATCGCGCAGGCGACACCGCATTTCTACGAGGTGCTACCGGGTGGTTAAACGGTGCTACCCATGGGTAGGAAATGCGTTTGCAAAATGCCTCAGGGGCGCTTCATCTGGCAGGTGGTGGGCGTGCTGGCCACGTACGATTCGTAATACTTCACCGGTGCCATCGTGTAGCCCGTGTTCTCGGCGTCATAGGGGAACTTGCCGCCCGCCTTTTGCCACTTGGTGATCCACAGGCCCTGCTGCAGCTGGTGGTCGGCCTTGCGCATTTCGATCTCGCCGTTGAAGCTCTTGAACTTCATGCCTTCCATGGTGGCCGCCACCTTCACGGGATCGGTGGAGCGCGCCCTGTCGAAGGCGGTGTCCAGCATTGCGAAGGCGTGATAGATCGACGTCTGGATCATGTCGTCGCTCATCTTCTTCTTGAACTCGCCCATGATCCGCTGGATGTCGCCGCCCATGTTGTAGTGGCCGTAGCCCACCACGAACACACGGCCGTCGGCAGCGGCGCCCATGGCCGTCGGCGCCCCCGTGCCGTAGGCGTAGTAGGTGTAGAACTTGACGTTCAAGCCCGAGTCGTTGGCCGACTTGATGAGCAGCGCCAGGTCGGAGCCCCAGTTGCCGGTGATGACGGAGTCGGCACCCGAAGCCTTGATCTTGGCGATATACGGGGCGAAGTCGCGCACCTGCGCGAGCGGATGCAGGTCGTCGCCGACGATCTCGATGTCGGGGCGCTTGTCCTTCAGGTTTTGCTTGGCGTACTTGGAGACCTGCTGGCCGTGCGCGTAGTTCTGCCCGAGGATGTAGACCTTCTTGATCTCGGGCTGGTCCTTCATGAAGGTGGTCAGCGCCTCCATCTTCATGGAGGTGTCGGCATCGAGGCGGAAGTGCCAGTAGCTGCACTTGCTGTTGGTGAGATCGGGGTCGACCGCGGCATAGTTGATGTAGACCAGCTCCTTGCCAGGATTGCGCGCGTTGTGCTTTTCGAGCGCATCGATGATGGCCAGCGCGGGGCCGGAGCCATTGCCCTGCATCACGTAGCGTGCGCCCTGGTCCATGGCCGAGCGCAAGGCACTGGTGGTTTCCTGCGGGCTCAGCTTGTTGTCGATGGCAATAAGTTCGAACTTCACGCCGGAGATGTTCTTCTTGTTGAACTCCTCGACCATGAATTGCGTGGTCTTGAGCTGGTTGGTCCCCACCGCCGCCATCAGCCCCGACAGCGGATCAAGCCAGGCGACCTTGACGGTCTCGCCCTTCTGAGCGAAAGAGGCTGTGGCGCTGAGCAGCATTGCACAGAAAGCTACTGACTTGATAGCAGGGGGCATGAAGAATCTCCAGGGTAAGGGGCCGAGATCGCAGCGTACAAGCGCCGGTTTTTTCGCCGCACAGGGAATGCCCGCAAGCAGGGCCGCCAAAGCGGCCTGGCTATCGCCTGCGCGACAGCTCGCGGCTATGCAGTGGGCAACTTGTAGTCTTTCAACAGTTCGCGCAACTTTGTCTTGAGAATCTTTCCGGTGGCGCCGAGCGGAATTGCCTCGACGAAGACCACGTCGTCGGGGATCTGCCACTTGGCTGTCTTGCCTTCGTAGAACTTGAGCAGCTCTTCGCGCGTGACCTCGGCGTTGGGCTTCTTCGTCACCACGACGATCGGTCGCTCATCCCACTTGGGGTGCGCCACGCCGATGCACGCGGCCATGGCGATGGCCGGATGCGCGACTGCGATGTTCTCGACCTCGATCGAACTGATCCATTCGCCGCCGGACTTGATCACGTCCTTGCTGCGGTCGGTGATCTGAAGGTAGCCGTCGGGATCGATGGTGGCGACGTCGCCGGTGGGGAACCAGCCGCGGCCCTGCTCGTCGGGAACCAGCGGATCGCCGCCCTCGCCCTTGAAGTATTCCTTCACGACCCACGGCCCCTTGACCAGCAGGTCTCCAAAGGCCTTGCCGTCCCAGGGCAGTTCCTTGCCGTTGCCGTCGACGATCTTCATGTCGACGCCGAATATCGCGCGGCCCTGCTTCAGGCGAATTGCAAGCTGCGCATCGGCCGGCATCGCGAGATGCTTGTTCTTGAGCGTGCACAGCGTGCCCAGGGGGCTCATCTCGGTCATGCCCCAGGCATGCAGCACCTCGACCTTATAGACGTCCTGGAACGCACGGATCATGGCCGGCGGGCAGGCCGAGCCGCCGATGACGGTGCGGTCGAGGGTGGAGAACTTCAGCTCGTTGGCCTGCATGTGGCCGAGCATCATCTGCCACACGGTGGGCACGCCGGCCGCGAAGGTCACGCCTTCGGACTCGATGAGTTCGAACACCGACTTGCCGTCGAGCGCCGGTCCGGGGAACACGATCTTCGCGCCGACCAGCGCGGCCGAATAAGGAATGCCCCAGGCATTGACATGGAACATCGGGACCACGGGCAGCACCGAATCGCGCGCCGAGATGCGCATCACGTCGGGCAGCGCCGCGGCGTAGGCGTGCAGCAGCGTCGAGCGGTGACTGTAGAGGGCTGCCTTGGGGTTGCCGGTGGTGCCGCTCGTGTAACACATGCTCGACGCGGAGTTCTCGTCGAAGGTCGGCCAGTCGTAGTCGGTGGATTGCCCGCTCATCCATGCCTCGTAGCTCACGAGGTTGGGAATGCCGCTGTCGGCCGGCAGCTTGTCGGCGTCGCACAGCGCAATCCATTTCCTGACGGTGCTGCACTTGGCATGCACCGCTTGCACCAGCGGCAGGAAGCTCAGGTCGAAGCATAGGATCTGGTCTTCGGCGTGGTTGGCGATCCAAGCGATCTGGTCAGGGTGCAAGCGCGGATTGATGGTGTGGAGCACGCGGCCGGTGCCGCTCACGCCGTAGTACAGCTCCAGGTGCCGGTAGCCGTTCCAGGCCAGCGTGGCGATGCGGTCGCTGAACAGCAGTTGCTCGCCGTCCAGCGCATTGGCGACCTGCCTTGCGCGCGACGCGATCTTGCTCCAGGTGCTGCGGTGGATATCGCCTTCGACGCGGCGCGAGACGATTTCGGCGTCGCCATGGTGACGCTCGGCGAACTCGATCAGCGACGAGATCAAAAGCGGTTGGTCTTGCATCAAACCCAGCATCTAAAGGCTCCTGTTCTTTTGTGAAATGGCTGCTAAAACTTTGCGGTCAACGGATTCACTCAATCTTCGGTCGTTCGCACAATGACAGAAACCCGCACGCGGAACTCGACGCTGACGTCTACCGGGAGGTAGCACGGACCGGGAGTCGACAAAGCGTCCACACCGGGTTAACCGGAATTCCTGCATCGTTGCCCGGTGGCCATACTCCGGCCGGCCGAACCCGCCAGAAAATTCTAGGAACAGACCGCGTTTCTTCCGCTATCGCAAGCGAGCCAATTCAATGACTTCAGGAGCCTCCATGCCACATGCCCAGCGCCGACTGCAACGCCGGCCCGGCTGCGCGCAGCAACCAGAGGGCCGGACCAGTTCGGCCGTCTGGCTCGAGGGCGTGCTCTCGATGTTCGAGGCCGAAGGACTTAACGTGCCGTCGCTGCTGCAGGCCGCTGGCTTCGATCCCGATTCGCTGCGCCGCCAGAACGCCCGCATCCCCGTCGACGAAGTCACCCTGCTCTGGCAACTTGCCGTGGCGCGCGCCGGCAGGCCGTCGCTCGGCCTGCACCGCGACCTGGCCGCCACGCACAGCAAGCTGGGCACGGTCGGCCATGCCATGGCCTGCAGCCCCGACCTCGGCTCGGCGCTCGCGCGGCTGGCGCGCTACATGGCCGTGATCTCGGACGCGACGGCCTTCTCGCTGCACCCGGATCCGCGCGGTTGCTGGCTGGTGATGGAGCACAGCGGCGGCAGCTTGCCAATACCGCGCCAGCGCGTCGAATACGCCCTCCTGACCACGCTCATGCAATGCCAGTGGCTCACGCGCCGCGAACTGCAGCCGCTGGCCATGGAGTTCGTCTACCCTGCGCCGGCCAGCGACCGGCTGCATCGCGAGGCCTTCGGCTGCGACGTGCGATTCCACGCCGCGGCCAACCGCATGCTGCTGTCGAGCGCCGACCTGGCCATGCCGCTGCCCACCCATCATCCTGCGCTGGGCGAGATGCAGGAGCACCTGCTGGACGACCAGCTGAACCTGCTCGGCCAAACCACGACCAGCACCCTGGTGTGCGCCGAGATCGCGCGCCGGCTGCCGCAGGGCGAACCGCGCCGGCAGGACGTGGCCGCCGGCCTGGGATTAGCGGAGCGCACGCTGCAGCGCCGGCTGCAGAAGAGTCGGTGTCGTTTCAGTCGCTGCTCGACCGCACCCGCCGCGAGCTCGCGCGGCAGTACCTGGCGGAAGACCGGCATACGCTCACCGCGGTGGCGGACATGCTGGGCTTTGTCGACAGCAGCAATTTCTTCCGCGCCTGCAAACGCTGGTTCGGGCTGCCGCCCGCCCAATACCGGGCACGGATCTGGGACATCTCGGCACTCGCCTACTGACCCTCATTGCCCCTTTGCAAGAGCGCGATGGCCCGCGCCGCAAGGGGTTACGCGCTCTGCCGGACAATGCCGGCATGAGCTTGCTTGCCGAAGACATGGTCGCCGCCGACCTGGGATTGCAATGGAAACCCGGATTCCTGGCACTGGGACCCGCGTTTCTCACCGAATTGCGGCCGACGCCCCTGCCCGATGCCTATTGGGTGGGCCAGAGCGAGGCGATGGCGCGCGAGCTTGGCCTTCCGGCCGAATGGCGGCAATCGGACAGCACGCTGGCTGCCTTGACCGGCAGCGTGCCCATTGCGGGAACGCGGCCCTTTGCCACCGTGTACAGCGGCCACCAGTTCGGCGTCTGGGCCGGCCAGCTCGGCGATGGCCGCGCGATCATGCTGGGCGAGACCGCGGGCGGGCTCGAGGTACAGCTAAAAGGCGCGGGCCGTACCCCCTACTCGCGCGGCGGAGACGGCCGTGCCGTGCTGCGTTCGAGCATCCGCGAGTTTCTCTGCAGCGAGGCCATGCAGGGCCTTGGCATCCCGACCACCCGGGCATTGTGCGTGACCGGCTCCGACGCGCCCGTGTACCGCGAAGTACCGGAAACCGCGGCCGTGGTGACCCGCGTGGCGCCCAGCTTTGTGCGGTTCGGACATTTCGAACACTTTGCAGCCAACCAGCGGGACGCCGAACTGCGCGCATTGACCGATTACGTGATCGACCGCTACTACCCGGCCTGCCGCACCACGGAGCGCTTCAATGGCAACGCCTATGCGGCCTTCCTCGAAACCGTGAGCGAGCGCACCGCCGCCCTGCTCGCCCAATGGCAGGCGGTGGGCTTCTGCCATGGCGTGATGAACACCGACAACATGAGCATCCTCGGGCTCACCATCGACTACGGGCCGTTCCAATTTCTGGACGGCTTCGATCCGCGCCACATCTGCAACCACAGCGACACCAGCGGACGCTACGCCTTCAACCAGCAGCCCAACGTCGCCTACTGGAACCTGTTCTGCCTGGCCCAGGCGCTGCTGCCGCTGATCGGCGACCAGGAAATCGCGGTGGCTGCGCTGGAGTCGTACAAGACGGTGTTCCCGAGCGAGTTCGAGGGCCGGATGCGTGCCAAGCTCGGGCTTTCTGAGCCGGCCGAAGGCGATCGCGCGCTCATCGAGGGCGTGCTGAAGCTTTTGGCCGCCGAAAAGGTCGACTACACGATCTTCTGGCGTCGCCTTTCGCAGCACATGGCTGGCGGCAGCGCCGAGCCGGTGCGCGACCTATTTCTGGACCGCGCCGGCTTCGACGCCTGGTTGCTATTGTTTTCAGAGCGCCATGCGGAGGCCTCGCGTTCTGAGGCCGCGGATCAGATGCTCAAATCCAATCCGAAGTATGTGTTGAGGAACCACCTGGGCCAGCAAGCCATCGAAGCGGCTGGCCAAAAGGACTTCTCGGGTGTGGCAACCTTGCTGACACTGCTCGAAACCCCATTTGAAGAACATCCCGGCTCCGATGCCTATGCCGGGTTTCCGCCCGACTGGGCTTCCACGATCGAAATCAGCTGCTCATCATGACCACTCCCGTACAGAAAACCGACGCCGAATGGAAAGCCCTGCTCGCTGAAAAAGGCGCCGAGCCCGCGGCCTTCGAGGTCACGCGTCATGCGGCCACCGAGCGCCCATTCACCGGCAAGTACGAAGCGCACTGGGAAGACGGCACTTACCATTGCATCTGCTGCGGCGCCAAGCTGTTCGAGGCCTCGGACAAGTTCGACGCGGGTTGCGGCTGGCCCAGCTTCTCGGAAGAAGCCGTGCCGGGCGCCATCAAGAACATCGTCGACCGCTCGCACGGCATGGTGCGCACGGAAAACGTCTGTGCGAACTGCGGCGCCCACCTGGGCCACGTATTCCCCGACGGCCCCACCGAAACAGGCCTTCGCTACTGCATGAATTCCGCCTCGCTGGACTTCCAGAAGAAATAACCAACCTGCCCTCTCCAGCGCATGAAACTGATCCTCGACTTCTTTCCGATCCTGCTGTTCTTCGGCGCCTACAAGCTGGCCGACATCTACACCGCCACCGGCGTGCTCATGGCCGCCACCGTGGTGCAGATGGGCATCACCTACGCCATGGAGCGCAAGCTGCAGGCCATGCAGAAGGCCACGCTGGTGCTGATCCTCTTGTTCGGCACCCTCACGCTGGTGCTGCACGACGACCGCTTCATCAAGTGGAAGCCCACGGTGCTCTACGGCGCCATGGCCATTGCCCTGGCGGTTGCGCTCTGGGCGCTGAAAAAGAACTTTCTCAAGATGCTGCTGGGCTCGCAGCTGCAGCTGCCAGACCGCGTGTGGGGCCGCCTCAACGTGGCGTGGATCGGCTATTGCCTCTTCATGGCGGCCATCAACGGCTACGTGGCGGCGTACTTCACCACCGAGGCCTGGGTCAACTTCAAGCTCTGGGGCTACGTTTTCCCCGTCGTCTTCCTGATCGCGCAGGGGCTCTATATCTCGCCGCACCTCAAGAGCGACGACAAGCCTGCCGCATGAGTGCCGCCGCTGTGAGCGACCCCCTGCCGACGGCGCGCGACCTTGAAGAGGCGCTGCGCGAAGCGCTCCGGCCCACGGTGCTGGAGGTGATCGACGAGAGCAGCGCCCACGCCGGCCATGCCGGCGCCAACGCGGAGGGCCGCGGCACCCATTTCAGGGTGCGCGTGGCTTCCCCACTGTTCGAAGGGAAGCCCCGCGTGGCGCGCCATCGCCTTGTGTATGATGCCCTCCAAGTTTTTATCGCGCAGGGTCTGCACGCCATCGCCATCGAGGTGCTCTGAATCTTTCGATCAGTTGCATGCCGCTACCGCCCCCATGGCGCGGCGGCCCGCCTCCACTCTTCTTCGTTCGTTCCGCTTTGTTCCACGCGCTTTTTCATACGCGCATTTCCCCTCAGCCTGATATTCATTCCATGAAAAAACAAATCTTGCAGGCCGTTGCGGCCGCAGCGCTGCTCGGTGCGATTCCCGTGGCGGCTATGGCGCAGAACGCGGCCATCGTCAACGGCAAGCCCGTGCCCAAAGCGCGCATGGACGTGCTGGCCCAGCAACTGGCGGCCGCCGGCCGGCCGGTCACGCCGGAAATGCAGGGGCAGCTGCGCGAGGAAATCGTCGCGCGCGAAGTGTTCATGCAGGAAGCGCAGAAGCAAGGCCTCGACGCCACCGAGGACTACAAGAACCAGCTCGAGCTCGCCCGCCAGGCCATCCTGATCCGCGCGCTGTTCGAGAACTACCGCAAGACCAGCCCGGTCTCGGACGCCGACGTGAAGGCCGAGTACGACAAGTTCGTGGCGGCAAATGGCGGCAAGGAATACAAGGCCCGCCACATCCTGGTCGAAACCGAAGACCAGGCCAAGAAGATCATGGCCGACCTGAAGAAGGGCGCCAAGTTCGAGGACATCGCCAAGAAGCAGAGCAAGGATCCGGGATCGGGCGCCAATGGCGGCGACCTCGACTGGGCCAACCCCGCGAGCTTTGTGCCCGAGTTCTCGGAAGCGATGATCAAGCTCAAGAAGGGCGAGACCACGCCAGCGCCAATCAAGACGCAGTTTGGGTATCACATCATCCGCGTCGATGACATCCGCCAGGCGCAGCTTCCCAAGCTGGAAGAAGTGAAGCCGCAGATCACGCAGCAGCTGCAGCAGCAGCGCCTGCAGAAGTATCAGGAAGAACTGCGCGCCAAGGCAAAGGTCGAGTAAGACCAACCGGGAGCCTTTGCAACCCCATGAAAAAAGCGGCCCGCGGGCCGCTTTTTTTGTTGCCCGCCGCGTGGCGGGCTTGCGTCGATCAGCCCACCCAGCGGCGCGCATTGCGCCAGATCTGCATCCACGGGCTCAGCGCGCTCTTGTCGCCCGAAGTCCAGCTCATCTGGATATTGCGGAACACACGCTCAGGGTGCGGCATCACGGCGGTGAAGCGGCCGTCCGGCGTGGTCACCGAGGTCAGGCCTCCCGCACTTCCGTTCGGGTTGAACGGGTACTGCTCGGTGGGCTGGCCGTGGTTGTCCACGAAGCGCATCGCGCCAATGGCCTTGGCCGCATCGCCGCGGTGCTTGAAGTTGGCATAGCCCTCGCCATGCGCCACCGCGATCGGCAGGCGGCTGCCGGCCATGCCCGCGAAGAAAAGGCTCGGCGATTCGAGCACCTCGACCATCGAGAGGCGCGCCTCGAAGCGCTCGCTCTGGTTGGTGGTGAAGCGCGGCCAGGCTTCGGCGCCCGGAATGATGTCGGCCAGTTCGGCGAACATCTGGCAGCCGTTGCACACGCCCAGGCCGAAGGTGTCCTGGCGGCCGAAGAAGGCCTTGAACTGTTCGGCGAGCTTGGGGTTGAAGGTGATGCTGCGGGCCCAGCCGATGCCGGCGCCCAGCGTATCGCCGTAGCTGAAGCCACCGCAGGCGACCACGCCCTTGAAGTTGGCAAGGTCCGCCCTGCCCGTCTGCAGGTCGGTCATGTGGACGTCGTAGGCTTCGAAGCCGGCTTCGGTGAAAGCGTAGGCCATCTCGACGTGCGAGTTGACGCCTTGCTCGCGCAGGATGGCGACCTTGGGACGATTCTGAAGGATGGCGGGGGCATTGATGTCGCTGCCCTCACCCCTGCCCTCTCCCAGAGGGAGGGGGAGGAAGATGTGCATGCCCGGATCGGTCGGCTCACCGGCGGCGGCGTGTTCGGCGTCGGCGCACGCAGGGTTGTCGCGCTCGCGGGCGATCTTCCAGCTGACCGAATCCCACACCTGGTGAAGGTCGTGCAGCGTGGCGCTGAACACCGACTTGGCGTCGCGCCAGACTTCAAGCTTGCCCTTGCCGGCGTCCATGGTCGAGCTGACGGGCCGCGTCTTGCCGACGAAATGGCTGTGGGCGCTGAGGCCGTGGGCGCGCAGCACCTGCATCACGTCGTTGCGCTCGGCGGTGCGCACCTGCAGCACCATGCCGAGTTCTTCGTTGAAGAGCGCCTTGAGCGTGAGCTCTTCGCGCCGCGCGCTGACCTGCTGCGCCCAGTTCTTGGCGTCGCCGGTTTCCATGCGGCTGTCGGAGATGCCGTCGCCTTCGGTGACCAGCATGTCGACGTTGAGCGCCACGCCCACATGGCCGGCAAAGGCCATTTCGCAGGCGGTGGCGAAGAGGCCGCCGTCGCTGCGGTCGTGCATGGCCAGGATCTTGCCGTCGGCGCGCAGCGCGTTCACCGCATTGACCAGCGCGACGAGTTGCGCCGGGTCGTCGAGGTCGGGCACGGTGTCGCCGCTCTGGTTCAACGTCTGCGCCAGGATGCTGCCGGCCATGCGGTGCTGGCCGCGGCCCAGGTCGATGAGCACGAGGGTGGTGTCGGCCTCTTCGGCGTCGAGCTGCGGGGTGAGCGTGCCGCGCACGTCGGCGAGCGTCGCGAATGCGGTGACGATCAGGCTGACGGGCGACGTGACCTTCTTTGCTTCGCCATCGTCTTTCCACTGCGTGCGCATCGAGAGCGAATCCTTGCCGACCGGAATCGACACGCCCAGTACCGGGCACAGCTCCAGGCCCACGGCCTTGACGGTTTCGTACAGCGCGGCGTCTTCGCCCGGTTCGCCGCACGCGGCCATCCAGTTGGCCGAGAGCTTGACGCGCGAAAGCTCGATCGGCGCGGCCAGCAGGTTGGTGATGGCCTCGGCCACGGCCATGCGGCCAGAAGCCGGCGCATCGAGTGCGGCCAGCGGGGTGCGCTCGCCCATGCTCATCGCCTCGCCGGCAAAGCCCTTGTAGTCGGCGAGCGTGACGGCGCAATCGGCCACGGGCACCTGCCACGGGCCGACCATCTGGTCGCGGTTGCTGAGGCCCCCCACGGTGCGGTCGCCGATGGTGATCAGGAAGCGCTTGGAGGCCACGGTCGGGTGCGCAAGCACGTCGATGGCGGCCTTCTGCAGATCAACGCCCGTGAGGTCGAGTGGCTTGAAGCTGCGCGCCACGGTTTTCACCTCGCGGTGCATCTTGGGTGGCTTGCCGAGCAGCACGTCCATCGGCATGTCGACCGGCTGGACCGCGGCGCCTTCATCGGCCACCAGCAGCTGGCGCTCCTCGGTCGCCACGCCCACCACCGAGAACGGGCAGCGCTCGCGCTCGCAGAAGGCCTTGAACTGTTCGAGCGATTCCGGCGCGATGGCCAGCACGTAGCGCTCCTGGCTTTCATTGCACCAGATTTCCTTGGGTGCCATGCCCGACTCTTCGAGCGGAACCGCACGAAGGTCGAAGCGCGCACCGCGGCCGGCGTCGTTGGTCAGCTCGGGGAAGGCATTGCTCAGGCCGCCCGCGCCCACGTCATGGATCGCCAGGATCGGGTTGGCCGCGCCCTGCTGCCAGCAATGGTTGATGACCTCTTGCGCGCGGCGCTCGATTTCGGGGTTGCCGCGCTGCACCGAGTCGAAGTCGAGCTCGGCCGCGTTGGCGCCGGTGGCCATCGAGCTGGCGGCGCTGCCGCCCATGCCGATGCGCATGCCGGGGCCGCCAAGCTGGATCAGCAGCGAGCCGGCCGGGAACTGGATCTTCTTCGTCTGGGTGGCGTCGATGCTGCCGAGGCCGCCCGCGATCATGATGGGCTTGTGATAGCCGCGCTGCACGGTGTCGATGTCGCTGGAGACCGTCTGCTCGTATTCGCGGAAGTAGCCCAGCAGGTTGGGCCGGCCGAATTCGTTGTTGAACGCAGCGCCGCCCAGGGGGCCCTCGGTCATGATCTGCAGCGGGCTCGCGATGTGTTCGGGCTTGCCGTAGTGGCCCTCTTCCGGCCAGAGCCTCGATACGGTGAAGCCTGTCAGGCCGGCCTTGGGCTTGGAGCCGCGGCCGGTGGCACCTTCGTCGCGGATCTCGCCGCCTGCACCGGTCGAGGCGCCAGGGAACGGCGAAATGGCGGTCGGGTGGTTGTGCGTTTCCACCTTCATGAGTACATGGCTCAATGCGCTATCTTTTTGATAGCTTTGCGAATCCGAACGAGCGACAAAGCGCTCGATGGTCGTACCCTCCATCACCGACGCGTTGTCTGCATACGCAATGACCGTGTGCTGCGGGTTCTGCTTCTCGGTATGGCGGATCATCGAGAACAGGCTCTGCGGCTGCGCCTTGCCATCGATGGTGAACTGGGCATTGAAAATCTTGTGGCGGCAGTGCTCGCTGTTGGCCTGCGCGAACATCATCAGTTCGACGTCGCTCGGATTGCGGCCGAGCCGGGTGAAGGCTTCGACGAGGTAATCGATCTCGTCCTCGGCCAACGCAAGACCGAAGCCGGTGTTGGCCGCTACCAGCGCGCTGCGGCCGCCGGCCTGCACGTCGACCAGCGCCATGGGCTGTGCTGGCAACTCGCTGAAGAGGCTCGCGGCCTGTTCCACCGTGGCGAGCACCGATTCGGTCATGCGGTCATGCAGCGGACCGGCCACGGCGGCCAGCAGATCGCCTTCGAGCACGGTCGCCTTGCCGATCAGCGGCGACTTGAGCTTGAGGTGGTATTGCGTGACGCGCTCGACACGGCGGAGCGCCAGCCCGCAGTTGTGGGCGATGTCGGTGGCCTTGGAAGCCCAGGGCGACACGGTGCCCAGGCGTGGGGTGACGACCACGGAGGTGCCGGCCTTGGCCAGCGCCTCGAAAGGCTCGCCGTAGGTCAGCAGCGCGGCGAACCGGTCGTGATCGGCGGCGCCCAGGGCGGCGTCGGTGACCACCAGGTGCACGAAACGGGCGGCAACGCCTTCGATGCGCGGCTCGATGGCTTGCAGCTTGGGCAGCAGCTGCCGCGCGCGGAAATCGCTGAGCGCGCTGCCGCCCTCGAACAGGGTTACGACGGGAAGGGCTTGGGATGCGGGCTGCGTCACGGTCGAAGGGGCCTTGGGGCCGCGTTGGGAATCAAAGAATCGAGGCGGATGGCCGCTGACTGGGGTCATCCGCGTTAACCCGGAATTTTAGCTTGCTGAATGGGATAATTCCGGGATGAGCATTACCTACAAAGACGCCGCAGGCATCGAAGCCATGCGGGTCGCCTGCCGCCTGGCTTCCGAGGTGCTGGACTACCTCACCCCGTTCATCAAGCCCGGCATCACCACCAACGACGTCGACCGGCTGGCCGCCGAATACATGGTCAAGCAGGGCACGACATCGGCGACGGTGGGCTACATGGGCGCCAGCAGCGTGCCTTTCCCGAAGTCGCTCTGCACCTCGGTCAACCACGTGGTGTGCCACGGCATTCCGAATGACAAGCCTTTGAAGAAGGGCGACATCATGAACGTCGACGTGACCGTCATCAAGGACGGCTGGTTCGGCGACAACAGCCGCATGTACATCATCGGCGACGCTTCCATTGCCGCCAAGCGCCTGTGCCACATCACCTTCGAAGCCATGTGGCACGGCATCATGCAGGTGCGCCCGGGCGCGCACCTGGGCGACGTGGGCTACGCGATCCAGAAGTTCGCCGAAGGCCAGGGCTATTCGGTGGTGCGCGAGTTTTGCGGCCACGGCGTGGGCCAGCGCTTCCATGAAGAGCCCCAGGTGCTGCACTACGGCCGGCCGGGCACGCTGGAAGAACTCAAGCCCGGCATGATCTTCACCATCGAGCCGATGATCAATGCCGGCAAGCGCGAGGTGAAGGAAGACTTCAGGGGCGGCCAGTACGACGGCTGGACCATCGTCACCCGCGACCATTCGCTGTCGGCGCAATGGGAACACACGGTGCTGGTCACCGAAACGGGCTACGAGGTGCTCACGCTGTCCGAAGGCAGCCCACCCCTGCCCTCGTTCGTCACTTCCACGAAAACGTGAGCCGCGCGAGCGGCGCGCGGCCCCGGACTAAGCCGTGATCGAACCAGCCAAGATCGACGTTGCCACGCTGCGCGAAGCCTATCGCGCAAAAAAGCTGGCGCTGTTCGACACCCTGCGCTTTGCGCGCGCGCCCACGCGCAGCGTGCACACCGTGCTGCGCCAGCTGTCGGCGCTGGCCGACCAGACGCTGTGCGCGCTCTGGCGCAACGCCGACTTCGGCGACTCGCTCACGCTGGCGGCCGTGGGCGGCTTCGGCCGCGGCGAGCTGTTTCCTTATTCCGACGTAGACGTGCTGTTGCTGCTGCCGCCCGAAGGCCACGCCAGCGAGATCGATCCGGCGCGCATCGAGGCCTTCATCGGACACTGCTGGGACGCGGGCCTGGAGATCGGCTCCAGCGTGCGCACCGTCGAAGAGTGCCTGGCCGAGGCCGAGAAAGACGTCACGGTCCAGACCTCGCTGCTCGAATCGCGGTTGGTCGCTGGCAACAAGAAGCTGTTCGTGGCGTTCCGCAGGCGCTTTGCGCGGGCCATCGATCCGCAGGCTTTCTTCGTGGCCAAGTCGCAGGAAATGCGGCACCGCCACCAGAAGTACGACAGCACGCCGTATGCGCTGGAGCCCAACTGCAAGGAATCGCCCGGCGGCCTGCGCGACCTGCAGACCATCCTGTGGATGACCAAGGCCGCAGGCTTCGGCAACCGATGGGACGACTTGGCCAAGAACGGCCTGGCGACCTCCTTCGAGGCGCAGCAGATCAAGCGCAACGAAGCCCTGCTCTCGCTGATCCGCGCGCGGCTGCACGTGATTGCCAAGCGGCGCGAAGACCGCCTGGTTTTCGACTTGCAGACGGCCGTGGCCGCGAGCTTCGGCTATGAGGGCGAATCGCAGCGCAAGTCGAGCGAAGCGTTGATGCGGCGCTACTATTGGTCGGCCAAGGCGGTGTCTCAGCTCAACCAGATCTTGCTGCTCAACATCGCGGAGCGGCTGCAGCCGGTGGACGAGCAGCACACGCCGATCAACGAGCGCTTCTTCGAGCGCGCCGGCCTGATCGAGATTGCAAGCGACGATCTCTACGAGCGCGAGCCGCACGCCATTCTCGAGACCTTTCTTCTCTACCAGAAGACCATCGGCGTGCAGGGCCTGTCGGCCCGCACGCTGCGCGCGCTCTACAACGCGCGCCACGTGATGGACAGCAAGTTCCGCAACGACCCGGTCAACCACGAGACCTTCATGCGTATCCTGCTGCAGCCCTACGGCATTACGCATGCGTTCAGGCTCATGAACCAGACCTCGGTGCTGGGGCGCTACCTGCGGGTGTTCCGCAGCATCGTGGGACAGATGCAGCACGACCTGTTCCACGTTTACACGGTGGACCAACACATTTTGATGGTGCTGCGCAACGTGCGGCGCTTCTTCATTGCCGAGCACGCGCACGAATACCCGTTCTGCTCGCAGCTCGCGGCCGGCTGGGACAAGCCGTGGATCCTTTACGTGGCCGCGCTCTTCCACGACATTGCCAAAGGCCGCGGCGGCGACCACTCGACGCTCGGCGCGCGCGACGTGCAGCGCTTCTGCAAACAGCACGGCATTGCGCGCGAAGACGCGAGGCTGATCGAATTCCTTGTTGCCGAGCACCTGGTGATGAGCCAGGTGGCGCAGAAGCAGGACCTGAGCGACCCCGAGGTGATCGGCGCCTTTGCCAAGCGCGTGGGCAATGAGCGCTACCTCACCGCCCTCTACCTGCTGACGGTGGCCGACATCCGCGGCACGTCGCCGCGCGTTTGGAATGCCTGGAAGGGCAAGCTGCTCGAAGACCTGTACCGCTACACCCTGCGCGCGCTCGGCGGGCGCATGCCCGACCCGGACGCCGAAGTGGAATCGCGCAAGCGTGAAGCGCTGGTACAGCTGGCGCTGCATGCCCAGCGTTTCGAGGCCCACAAGGCGCTGTGGGACACGCTCGACGTGGGCTACTTCATGCGCCACGACGCCACCGAGATCGCCTGGCATGCCAAGCAGCTTTCACGCTTCGTGCCGCCGCCCAACGTGCCTGTCGACCCCAAGGCGCCGCCGGTCGTGCGCGCGCATCTTTCGCCCGTTGGCGAAGGCCTGCAGGTGGTGGTCTACACACCCGACCAGCCCGACCTGTTCGCGCGCATCTGCGGTTATTTCGACCAGTCGTCGTTCAACATTCTTGACGCGAAAGTACACACCACGAGCAACGGCTACGCGCTCGACACCTTCCAGGTGGTGACCACTTTCCAGCCCGATCACTACCGCGACCTCATCAGCATGGTCGAGTCGGGCCTTGCGCAGACGCTGACCGAAGCCGGCCCCCTACCCGCGCCCAGCGTGGGACGGGTGTCGCGCCGCGTGCGCAGCTTCCCAATCAAGCCGCGCATCAGCCTCTTGCCCGACGACAAGGCGCAGCGCTGGCTGCTCAATATCTCGGCCAGCGACCGCGCGGGGCTTTTGTATTCGGTGGCGCGCGTGCTCGCACGGCATCACCTGAACCTGCAGCTTGCCAAGATCACGACCCTGGGCGAGCGTGTGGAAGACACCTTCCTGATCAGCGGGCCCGAACTGCAGGGCCAGAAGACGCAGCTTGCGATTGAGACCGACCTGATGGAAGCGCTGGCCTCGTAGGACGCTTTCCGCTTGTTTCATGCGCAGGCGCGTCCTGCGGCATGATGTTGTCGACTTGATTCAACTCGAACGGCAACACCCGACATGAGCCAGAAAACCAATCCCCTCGCAGGCCAGCCCGCACCGCTGGAGCTGCTGGTCAACGTTCCGCGTCTTGTCTCCGCCTACTACTCGGGCCAGCCCGATCCCTCGGTAGCGGCGCAGCGCGTGGCCTTCGGCACCTCGGGGCATCGCGGCTCCTCCTTCGACAACGCGTTCAACGAATGGCATGTGCTGGCGATGAGCCAGGCCATTGCCGACTATCGGCGCCAGAAAGGCATCGACGGGCCGCTGTTCCTCGGCATCGACACGCATGCGCTTTCCACGCCGGCGTTCAACAGCGCGGTGGAAGTGCTCGCGGCCAACGGCGTGGAACTGATGCTCTCGAAGGACGACGAGTACACGCCCACGCCGGCCGTCTCGCATGCCATCCTGGTCTACAACCGCGGACGCACGACGGGGCTGGCCGACGGCATCGTGATCACGCCTTCGCACAATCCGCCCGAAAGCGGAGGCTTCAAATACAACCCACCGAACGGCGGCCCTGCGGGCACCGACATCACTTCCGCGGTCGAGGCTGCCGCCAACGCCTTTCTCGCTAGCGGGCTGCAGGGCGTGAAGCGCCTGCCGTTCGCACAGGCACTGCGTGCCTCGACCACGCACCGGCACGACTACCTGAACACCTACGTCGAAGACTTGGCGCAGGTGCTCGACATGGACGCGATTCGCGGTGTGGAGATCGACCTGGGCGTCGATCCGCTCGGCGGCGCCGGCGTGCACTACTGGCCCGCCATCGCAGAGCGCTACAAGCTCAAGCGCCTCGAGGTGCTCAGCCAGGAAGTCGACCCGACCTTCCGCTTCATGTCGCTCGATTGGGATGGCCGCATCCGCATGGATCCTTCGTCGCCCGACGCGATGCACAAGCTGATCGCGCTGAAAGACCGTTTCGGCATCGCCTTTGCATGCGACACCGACCACGACCGCCATGGCGTGGTCGCGCGCAGCACGGGCTTGATGCAGCCGAACAGCTATCTCGCGGTGATGATCGACTACCTCTACACGCACCGCCCGCAGTGGCCGGCGCAAGCGGCCGTTGGCAAGACGGTGGTGAGCAGCCAGATGATCGACCGCGTCACGGCCCGGCTCGGCCGCAAGCTCTACGAGGTGCCTGTCGGCTTCAAGTGGTTCGTCGATGGGCTGGTAGATGGTTCGCTGGGCTTTGGCGGAGAGGAAAGCGCGGGTGCGACCTTCCTGCGTTTCGACGGCTCGGCATGGACCACCGACAAGGACGGCATCGTGCCCGCACTGCTCTCAGCCGAGATTGCTGCGCGCACCGGACGCGATCCGGGCGAGCGCTACGCCGAGTTGACACAGGCGCTGGGCCAGCCGGTGTCCGATCGCGTCGATGCGGCGGCCACCGTCGAGCAAAAAAAGAAACTGTCCAATCTGTCGCCGCAGCAGGTCAGCTCGAGCGAGTTGGCAGGCGACAAGATCGAGGCCGTGCTCAGCCATGCGCCGGGCAACGGCGCAGCCATCGGCGGTGTGAAGGTCGTCACGGCCAACGGTTGGTTCGCCGCGCGCCCCTCGGGCACCGAGAACATCTACAAGGTCTACGGCGAGAGCTTCAAGGGTGCGGAGCACCTGGGACGCATCCTGGAAGAGGCGCAGCAGCTGGTGGACAAGGCGCTGTCGGCGGGCTGACAAACCGCGAGGCACCGGCTCAGCGGGTGCCCTCTCCCAGCCGCCTCTCGAGCCACACGCTGTAGCGCGACAGCCCGAAGCACAGCACCCAGTACACAGCCGCAATGAAGAGGTAGCCCTCCAGATAGAACGGCCGCCAGGTCGGATCGCCGCCGAGCGCGAGGCCCAGCGCGCCGGTGAGCTCGAAAAGGCCGACCACCGTGACCAGCGAAGTGTCTTTCAGCGTGCCGACCACGTTGTTGGTCAGCGCGGGCACCACGAGCCGCAACGCCTGCGGCAACACGATGTCTCGCTGAACGGGCCAGCGTCCGAAGCCCAGGGCCATCGCCACCTCGGTCTGCCCGCGCGGCACGGCCTGCAGCCCGCCGCGGATGATCTCGGCCAGGTAGGCCGCCACGAACAGCGCCAGGCCCGCGAGCACGCGCACCAGCACGTCGGGCTGCCAGCCAGCGGGCCACAGCAGCGGCAGCAGGAAAGAGGCCATGAACAGCACAGAAATCAGCGGCACACCGCGCACCAGCTCGATGTAGCTCGCGCTCAGCGTGCGCACCACCGGCCAGCCCGAGCGGCGCCCGAGTGCCAGCAGCAGTGCCAGCGGAAAAGCCAGCGCCAGGCCCACCACCGCAAGCCCGATGGTGAGCGGCAGTCCGCCCCAGCGGCTCGTCGGCACGGCGTTGAGGCCGAGCACGCCGCCGCGCATCAGCAGCACGAAGAACAGCAGCGCCACCACCCAGAGCGGCAGCAGCCACCAGCGCCAGCTGCGCGGCCAGGCGCTGAGCACCGTGACGCACGACAGCACGACCACCGCGATGGCCGGGCGCCATTGCTCTTCATAGGGGAAGCGGCCGAACAGCATCGGCCGCCATTTCTCGGCCACCACGCCCCAGCAAGCGCCGTGCTGCACTGCGCGGCAGGCTTCGGCATCGGGCCGGAACACCGCGTGCACCACGCCCCATTCGACGACATGGAAGCCGCCCCACGCGAGCAGCGCGATCAACACCACGGTGGCCAATGCGCGCAGCGGCGAACCCCAGAGCTCGCTGCGCCAGGCGATGGGCCCTTGCGCGACATTTCTCATCGCCAGCCTCGCAGCGCAACGCGCGCGTTGTAGCGATTCATGCCGAAGGAGATGACGAGCGACAGCAGCAGGTAGACCGCCATGATGATCGCGATGCACTCGAAGGCGCGGCCGTTCGAGCCGATGGTGGTGTTGGCCACCGACACCAGTTCCGGATAGCCCACGGCCACCGCGAGCGACGAATTCTTGGTGAGGCTGAGCAGCTGGTTGGTGAGCGAAGGCACGATCACCCGCAGCGCCTGCGGCAGGATCACGATGCGAAGCTGCTGCACCGGCGTCAGGCCCAACGCCTGCCCGGCCAGCACCTGCCCTTGGGATACGGAGAGGATGCCGGCGCGCACGATCTCGGCCACGAAAGCGGCGGAGTAGAAAGACAGGCCCGCAACGATGGTCACGTACTCGGGGCTCAGTGCCGCACCGCCACTCACGCCGAAGTCGCCCTTCTCGGGCCACTCGAAATGCGTGGGCCACCAGCCGCCCTCGCTCGACGCCGGCCAGGGCACACTAAGCCCGCTCTTGCTGAGCCACACACCGGGGAGCAGGCGCACGGGCTCGGTCGGGTCGGGCAGCAGGTTGGCCATGGCAAAAGCCAGCATCAGCAACTGCACCAGCAGCGGCACGTTGCGCAGCAGTTCGACGTACGCGGTGCAGATGCCGCGCAGCAGCACATGCGGCGCGAGTCGGCCAATGCCGATCAGGGTGCCGAGCACGACCGAAAAAATGGCGGCGGGCACCGAGGCGCGCACCGTGTTGATCAGGCCCGCCACGAAGGCCCGCCAGAACGGCTGGCTGGCATCGAAGTCGAGCCAGCCTTCGCTGATGGAGAAGCCCGCGGGCTCGGTCAGAAAGTCGAAGCCCGACCGCACGCCGCGCGCGCGCAGCACTTCGAGCGCATGGTGCACCACCCAGAAGGCGCCGGCCACGACGGCCAGCACCAGCAGCGCCTGGACGACCCAGGCCAGCCAGGCGCCGCGGCGCGAGGCCTCGCCGCTCATCGAACCGGGGGTGCGTAGATCAGGCCGCCCTTGTTCCAGAGGTTGTTGGAGCCGCGCGGCAGCTTGAGCACCGACTTCGGCCCGACGTTGCGTTCGAACATCTCGCCGTAGTTGCCCACGGCCTTGATGGCGCGGAACGACCAGTCCTTGTCGAGGCCCAGCAGCTTGCCCAGGTCTTCACCGGTGCCGACCAGGCGCTGCTGCCCTGGGTCCTTGCTGTTGGCCTTGAGCTCGTCGGCATTGGCCTGCGTGACGCCGAACTCTTCGGCCTCGATGAGCGCGTTGGGCACCCACTTGGCAATGGCAAACCATTCGTCGTCGCCGCGGCGCACCAGCGGCGCGAGCGGCTCCTTCGAGATCAGCTCGGGCAGGATGACGTAGTCGTCGGGGTTCGGCGCTTCCTTGTTGCGCAGGCCCGCCAGCGCCGAGGCGTCGGTGGTGAAAGCCTGGCAACGGCCCGAGAAGAAGGCCTTGAACGAGGCTTCGAAGCTTTCGAACACGACGGTCTTGACCGGGATGTTCTGGGCCCGGAAGTAGTCGGAAACGTTCTTCTCGTTGGTGGTACCCGACTGCGTGCAGATGGTGGCGTTCTTGAGCTGCTTGGCGCTCGTCACCTTGAGCTTCTTCGGCACCAGGAAGCCCTGGCCGTCGTAGTAGGTGATGGTGGTGAAGTTGAAGCCCAGCGATGCGTCGCGCGTGAGCGTCCAGGTGGTGTTGCGCGCGAGGATGTCGATTTCACCGGCCTGCAGGGCCGAGAAGCGCTGCTGCGAATTGAGCGGCACGAAGTCGACCTTCTTGGGGTCGCCCAGCACGGCCGCCGCAATCGCACGGCAGGTATCGACGTCCAGCCCCGACCAGTTGCCCTGCGTGTCGGGCGCGGAAAAACCGGCCACGCCATTGGTCACGCCGCACTTGACGGTGCCGCGCTGCTTGACGGCATCGAGGGTCTTGCCGGCAAAGGCGGGAGCGGTCGCGGCAAGCGCCACGACGGATGCGGCCGCGGCAAGCGCGGGACGGAATCGGCTCTTCATTGGTGTGTTCTCCTCAACAGTAGGCAAAAGGCAGTGTACGGGGCTGCGTGCGAGTCTGCCAAAGAACGGACGGTTGGATGCATATGCCACCAAGCGGCTTGCGGCGGGCTTTTTTCGCCCGCTGCATTCACTAACATACGGCCCTTCAATCACTCTCTCATCAGGAAACCGTTCATGACCAAATCCGACGACACCGGCAAGCTCGTTCTGCGCGTTGCACTCGGCATCCTCATCCTGTTGCATGGCATTGCGAAGGTCGGCAAGGGCGTCGACGGCATTGGCGGCATGCTGGCGTCCCACGGGCTGCCGGCGGCCTTGGCCTACCTGATCTACGTCGGAGAAATCATTGCGCCGGTGTTGCTCATCGTGGGCCTGTTCACTCGGCCGGCGGCGCTGATCGTTGCGATCAACATGGTGGTGGCAATCTGGCTGGTGCACCAGAAGGACATCGGCACGCTCAATAGCCAAGGTGGCTGGGCGCTGGAACTGCAGGGCATGTTCCTGTTTGCCGCGTTGGCCATCAGCCTGTTCGGCGGCGGCCGGTTCGCCTTGGGCGGCAGGTACAACTGAGCGCATGAGCCGGCCGCGAGCCGGCTTTTTTCTTTCAGTCGTCCTCGGCTGCGTCGAGGCCTGGAAACAGGACCTCGGTGTAGCCGAAGCGCGAAAAATCGCGCACCCGCATTGGGTAGAGCTTGCCCAACAGGTGATCGACTTCATGCTGGACCACCCGCGCGTGAAAACCGCTGGCGACTCGGTCGATCGGATCGCCATAGGGGTCGAAGCCGGTGTAGCGGATGTTCGCAAAGCGCGGCACCACGCCGCGCAGGCCAGGCACCGACAGGCAACCTTCCCAGCCCTCTTCTTCCTCTTCGCCGATCGGTGTGATGACGGGGTTCAGAAGCACGGTGCGGGGCACCGGCGGCGCATCAGGGTAGCGGGGATTGACAACGTCTGTGCCGAAGATCACGAGTTGCTGGTCGACGCCGATTTGCGGCGCCGCCAAGCCGGCCCCGTTGACCTCCTGCATGGTCTCGAACATGTCGCGCACCAGGAGGTGCAGTTCGTCAGTGTCGAAGGCGGACACCGGCTGCGCAATGCGCAGCAGCCGGGGGTCGCCCATTTTGAGGATTTCACGGATGGCCATGGCGGGATTATCGCGACCGCCAGGGCCGCTCACCGGCCCACCTTTCGAGAATCAGGGAGGGGTTTGACCCTTGGAGTCGGGCGACGTATACAGCTTCTGATCGCCGCGCGGCGGCTGCGACCGGTACTGCGGCAACGGCGAACCGCCCGACGGCGCCACGGCCGCACCACCGGATTGGCGGCCACCGCCGCCCCAACCCGGACGCGACGGCACGGGCACCGGCACAGGCACTGGCCGCGCGACAGGATAGCCCGGCCTGCCGTAGTAAGGCCGCCCGCCGTCGTAGTATGGCCGCCCGCCGTAGTAAGGACGGCGGCTTTCGTAGTAGCCGCCGCCTTCGATGTAGACGGGCGCCGGCTGAACGACCACCGGATTGTCGTAATACGGCTGCGAGTAGCCCCCGCTGTAGTAGGGGTCGGCAGGAACGCCTACGCAGCCACCGAGCAGCGCAATGCCGCCGATGGCAACGCAGGTACCAAGAACACGAATCTTTTGCATAAGGGACTCCTTGTCAGCCTTCTGTTTTATCAACGCCAGCTTGTAGACCCTGTTGACTGCGCCGGTGTGAAGTCACGTAACGAGCGGTAAGAACACCGCGCCGGCGCCCCTCTTTTCAACCCGGGACGCCATTGGCGAGTATGTCCAGCATCCCCGCCTCGTCGATCACATTGACGCCAATCTCTCGAGCCTTGTCGAGCTTGCTGCCTGCCTCCTCCCCGGCCACCAGGTAGCTTGTCTTCTTGCTGACCGAGCCTGCCACCTTGGCACCGGCGGCTTCCAATTTATCCTTTGCCTCGTCCCTGCTGAGCGTAGGAAGGGTGCCGGTGATCACGAAGGTCAAGCCCGCCAGTGGCTTGGGCGCGCGCGCGGCGGGCTCGCCCTCTTCCCATGTCAGTCCGCAGGCCCGCAGCTGCTCGACCACTTCGCGGTTGTGCGGCTGGTCGAAGAAGGTGCGGAGGCTTTGCGCAACCACCGGACCGACGTCGTTGACCTCGAGCAGCTGCTCTTCGTTCGCGTCCATGATCGCGTCGAGCTTGCCGAAGTGCTTGGCCAGGTCCTTCGCGGTGCTCTCGCCCACATGCCGGATGCCAAGGCCGAACAGGAAGCGCGGCAGCGTGGTTTTCTTGGAGGCCTCGAGCGCATCGACGATGTTCCGGGCCGACTTCTCGGCCATGCGGTCCAGGCCCGCCAATGTCGTGAAGCCGAGCCTGTAAAGATCGGGCAAGGTGCGGATCAGGTTGGCATCGACCAGTTGCTCGACCAGCTTGTCGCCGAGCCCGTCGATGTCGACCGCGCGGCGCGCGGCAAAGTGCAGGATGGCTTCCTTGCGCTGTGCCGCGCAGAACAGGCCGCCGGTGCAGCGATAGTCGACCTCGCCTTCTTCGCGCAGCGCTTCCGACCCGCACACCGGGCACTGGTGCGGCATGGTGAAGAGCGGCCCGCGTTCGGTGCCGGGCCTCGCCAGGCTCTCGGGCACCACGCCGACCACTTCAGGAATCACGTCGCCGGCGCGGCGCACGATGACCTTGTCGCCCACGCGCACGTCCTTGCGGCGTGCCTCGTCCTCGTTGTGCAGCGTGGCATTCGTCACGGTCACCCCGCCGACGAACACCGGCGCGAGCTTGGCCACGGGCGTGAGCTTGCCGGTGCGGCCCACCTGCACTTCAATGCCGAGCACGTCGGTGATCTGCTCCTGCGCCGGGTACTTGTGCGCCACGGCCCAGCGCGGCTCGCGCGAGACGAAGCCCAGCCGGCGCTGCAGCTCGATGCTGTCGACCTTGTAGACCACGCCGTCGATGTCATAAGGCAAGGCATCGCGCTGGCGCCCGATGTTTTCGTGGAACGCGATCAGTTCAATCGCGCCCCTGGCACGCGCAGTCTGCTTCGCCACCGGGAAGCCCCATGCATCAAACTGCTGCAGCCAGTCGAACTGGGTCGAAAACTCCGGCCCGCCTTCGGTGGCGGGCGTGACTTCGCCAAGGCCATAAGCAAAAAAGCTCAGCGGACGCGCCGCGGCAATTGCGGGATCGAGCTGGCGCACCGCGCCGGCCGCCGCATTGCGCGGGTTCACGAACACCTTCTCGTTCTTCTGCCCGGCCGCGATCTTTTCGCGCTGGCGTTCGTTGAGGGCCTCAAAGTCAGCGCGCTTCATGTAGATCTCGCCGCGTACTTCGACCACGGGTGGCGCCTTGCCTTTCAGCCGCAGCGGAATCTCGCGCACGGTGCGGATGTTCTGCGTGACCTCTTCGCCGATTTCGCCGTCACCGCGCGTGGCGGCCTGCACCAGCACGCCGTTTTCGTAGCGCAGGTTCATGGCCAGACCGTCGAACTTGAGCTCGCAGACGTACTCGACCTGGGGACCGTCTTCGGCCAGGCCGAGCTCCTTGCGCACGCGGGCGTCGAAGGCACTGGCGCCACCGGGCGTGATGTCGGTCTCGGTGCGAATCGACAGCATCGGCACCCTGTGGCGCACCTTGGTGAAGCCGTCGAGCACCTTGCCGCCCACGCGCTGCGTCGGCGAGTCGGGCGTGCGCAAATCGGGAAATTCCGCCTCGAGGGCCTGCAGTCGCTGGAACAGCCTGTCGTACTCCGCGTCGGGCAGCTCGGGCGCGTCGAGCACGTAATAGAGGTGGGCGTGCTTGTGAAGCTGTTCGCTCAGTGCGGCGGCTTCGCGTGCCGCTTCGTCGCGCGTGGTCATGGATGTCTCCCGAACGATCGGATCAGCTGAAGAGGCGGCGCGCCAACGGCGAGCCGGCGGCCAGGTCGCGCGACTCGAGTGTGTCGTAAAGCTGCTCGAGGTCGGCGCCGATGGCATCCATGGTCTCCTCGCGCAGCAGTTGCCCGTCACTGTCAGTCACCACGCCGTCCATCTCGCGCGCCAGCGTGGCGGCGGCCTCGCGCATGCGGCGGAACGGCTCCTCGGTGCGATCGACCTGCGGCACGTCCAGGCTCAGGCTGAGTTCGCGGATGGCCGATTGCGCGGGATCGTCGGCCAGCGCAGCTTGGGTGTCGAATGAAAGTCCGAGGATCGGCGGCAGCCCGGCTTCGCTGGTGGGCAGCACCATGCGGCCGGGGATGATGCCCGCTACGAAACCCAGCCGGGCCGCGTTCTGCTGCACGTAGCCGGGGCTCCAGGCCGCATGGAGTGCGCGCAGCACAAAGCCCAGCTGCGCATCGTGCGCGCTGGCGAACTGGTCGAGTTCGCGGGCGCGCGCCACTTCGTCGAGCATCTCGGGAAACTCCAGCGCGCCGTTGACGGCGTCCGCAAAGGCCTGCGCCTTGACCACGAATTCGGAATACTCGATCTCGTTGAGCGCGCCGGTGCGGTTGGCCAGTTGCACGCCGACCTGGAACGCGCTGTAGCGCTGGCCGGGCACGGGCGGCTCCCACTGGCCGGTGTGCTCGTTCAGGCCTTCGATGGCCACGGGCTTGCTGCCCGCGCGGCGCGTGGAGGGCATGGCCGCAATCGCCGCGTCGCCCGAGGCAAGCCCGTCCAGCGACACCGGTGCGATCACGTCGATGAGCGGATCGAGCCCGCCACGCCGCTCGGCGGTTGGAACCGGAGTGGCGCCAGGCGCGGGCAGATCGGGATCGAACAGCGGTTCGTGGCGCTCATGGCCCGGCACCTGATGCGGATCGACGTGCAGCATCGGCTCCACGCCGCCGGCCGATGAAGAAGTCCGCTCGGCGTCGGGCGACAGGTCGAGGTCCATCGCATCGGGCTGCCGCGGCGCGTTGCGGCGCGAGGTCACTGTGTTGAAGGCAACGACGGCCGCGAGAACGAGACCGCCGAGGATGGCCAGGGCGAGAGTGAGATTGCTCATGCGTGCTGCTCGGCTTAAGCAGCTTCGACCATCGATGCGGCCGCTTCCATGTCGACCGCGACGATGCGCGAGACGCCCTGCTCCTGCATGGTGACGCCGATCAGCTGTTCGGCCATTTCCATGGCAATCTTGTTGTGACTGATGAAGAGGAACTGAGTTTCGCGGCTCATGGCGGTCACGAGTTTGGCATAGCGTTCGGTGTTCGCGTCATCCAGCGGCGCGTCCACTTCGTCGAGCAGGCAGAAAGGCGCCGGGTTGAGTTGGAAAATCGCGAACACCAGCGCGATGGCCGTGAGTGCTTTTTCCCCGCCCGAAAGCAAGTGAATGGTCTGGTTCTTCTTGCCCGGCGGCTGCGCCAGCACCTGCACGCCGGCATCCAGGATTTCATCGCCTGTCATCACCAGCCGCGCATTGCCGCCTCCGAAAAGCTCAGGGAACATGCGGCTGAAGTGCTCGTTGACGATCTTGAAGGTGCCGCCGAGCAGTTCGCGCGTTTCGCCGTCGATCTTGCGGATGGCGTCTTCGAGCGTGCCAATGGCTTCGTTCAGGTCGGCCGACTGCGCATCGAGAAAAGTCTTGCGCTCGCTCGCCACGGCAAGCTCGTCGAGCGCCGCCAGGTTCACCGCACCGAGTGCGACCACTTCGCGGTTCAAGCGGTCGATTTCGCCCTGCAGGCCCGCGAGGCGCACCTTGTCGGTTTCGATCGACAGCGCAACCGCTTCGAGGTCGGCACCGGCATCGTCGAGCAGCTGCTGGTACTGCTCGACGCCCAGCCGCGCAGCCTGTTCCTTGAGCTGGAATTCGGTGATGCGCTGTCGTAGCGGATCGAGTTCGCGCTCGAGCTGCAGCCGGCGTTCGTCGCTGGCGCGCAGCTTCATCGTGAGGTCGTCGTACTGGCTGCGCGCGGCACCCAGAGCGGCTTCGCGCTCGAGCTTCAGGGCCAACGCATCCTGCAGGCCGGCCTGGGCCGCCGCATCCGACAGGCGGCCGAGTTCGGCCCGAGCACGCTCGTCTTCGTCGGTGAGGGCGACCACCTGCTGCGATGCGGTCTCGATCGCGCGGTTCAGTTCGCCGCGGCGCGCTTCGAGCGTGCGCTGCGAGAAGGTGGCTTCCTGCGCCTGCCGTTCGAGGCTGCGGTGCTGCTCGCGGCTCGCGGTCAGTGCGCGGCCGGCTTCGATCACGCGTTCGTCGAGTTCCGCATGGCGCTCCTGGCTGTCGGCAAGCTGCATGTCAAGCTCTTCGAAGCGGCCTTCGGCGGCCATGCGCTTTTCCTGCAGCTCTTCCAACTGCGCGTCGACTTCGGCAAGGTCTGTGGCCAGTTGCTCGCTGCGCGCGCGGGTCTGTTCGGCCAGCTGCGTCATGCGCAGCGTTTCCACCTGCAGCTCGTGCGCGCGGGACTGCGTTTCTGCCGCTTCACGGCGCGCAGCGACAAGGCGCTGCGCGGCTTCGGCATAGGCGGCTTCTGCGCGGATCAAAGCGGTGCGCGCTTCTTCGCTGATGAGGGTCTGCGCGCGCAATTGGCGCTCCAGATTTTCCATTTCCTGCTGGCGCGCCAGCAGGCCGGCCTGTTCGGAATCGGGAGCGTAGAAGTTCACGCTGTGCGAGAACACGGCGTGGCCGCTCTGCACGTAAATGACTTCGCCCGGCTTCAGCGTGGCGCGCTGCGCAAGCGCCTCTTCGAAGTTCTGCGCCGTGTAGCAGCCATGGAGCCAGTCCGTCATCAGGGCCTGCAAGCCCGCGTCGTTCAGCCGCAGCAGGCTCGACAGGCGAGGCAGCGTGCCGCCGTCTTCCGATACGCCGGCAGCCGGCGGGCTGTAGAAGGCCAGCTTGGCAGGCGGCGCGTCGTTACCGAAGGCACGCACCATATCGAGCCGGCTGACTTCGAGCGCGCCCAGGCGCTCGCGCAGCGCCGCTTCAAGGGCGTTCTCCCAGCCTTGTTCGATGTGAATGCGGCTCCAGAGGCCCTGCATGCCTTCGAGCCCGTGTTTGGCCAGCCATGGGGCCAGCTTGCCATCGGTCTTGACCTTTTCCTGCAGGGCGCGCAGCGCTTCGAGCCGTGCCGAAAGCTCGGCATGGCGAGCGCTTTCGGTGTTGACGGCCTGCTGCTTCGTACGGCGGTCGTCGTCGAGCTGCGGCACCGATTCCTGCAGTTCATGCAGGCGGGCGTCGGCTTCGCTCGCAGCTTCTTGCGCGGCGGCATGCTCTTCCTGCATCGCCTGCAAGCGGGCTTCGTCGGGCGCGGCCAGCGCATTCTGGTCGGCACGCAGGCGTTCGCTGCGCTGCGTGAGCTGCCGGCTCTGGTCTTCGATGTTGCGCTGATCGGCGGCCAGCACCTGGATCTGCTGCTGGACCTGGCCGACGGCGGCGCGTTGCGTGTTGGCTTCGTTCTGGGCCCGCTGCACGGCTTCCTCGAGCTCGGGCATGCGCGCGTCGTGCTCTTCGAGCTGCGCGGCCAGCAGCACGGCCTGCTCCTCGGCGTCAACGCCTTGGCCGGCCAGGGTTTCGATTTCTGCCTCAGCCTCTTCGCGGCGACGGCCCCACTGGCCCATCTGCTCGCGCAGTTGGACGAGCCGTTGCTCCACGCGCTGGCGGCCTTCGACCACGAAGCGGATTTCGCCTTCGAGGCGTCCGACTTCGGCGCTGGCCTCGTAGAGCTTGCCCTGCGCCTGGTTGACCTGGTCGCCGGCCGCGTAGTGGGCCTGGCGCACGGTTTCGAGCTCGGCCTCGATGCGGCGCAGGTCGGCGGTGCGCGACTCGAGGTCGTTGATTGCCTTTTCGGACTCGGCCTTGATCTTGGCCTGGTCGGCATCGCTTTCGCTGCGTTTCAGGAACCACAGCTGATGCTGTTTCTTGGTGGCTTCGCCCTGCAGCGTGTTGTAGCGCGCGGCCACCTCCGCCTGCTTCTCGAGCTTTTCGAGATTGGCGTTCAGTTCACGAAGAATGTCTTCGACGCGCGTGAGGTTCTCGCGCGTGTCGCCCAGGCGGTTCTCGGTTTCACGCCGGCGCTCTTTGTACTTGGAGACGCCCGCCGCTTCTTCGAGGAACAGGCGCAGTTCCTCGGGCTTGGATTCGATGATCCGGCTGATCGTGCCCTGCCCGATGATGGCGTAGGCGCGCGGGCCGAGGCCGGTGCCCAGGAACACATCCTGCACGTCGCGGCGGCGCACCGGCTGGTTGTTGATGTAGTAGCTGCTGGTGCCGTCGCGCGTGAGCACGCGCCGCACCGCAATTTCGCCGAACTGGTTCCATTGGCCGCCGGCGCGATGGTCAGCGTTGTCGAACACCAGCTCCACGCTCGAACGGCTGGCCTGCTTGCGCGTGGTCGTGCCGTTGAAGATCACGTCCTGCATCGACTCGCCGCGCAGCTCCGACGCGCGCGACTCGCCCAGCACCCAGCGCACCGCATCCATGATGTTCGACTTGCCGCAACCATTGGGCCCGACGACGCCGACCAATTGGCCTGGCAGCAGGAAGTTGGTGGGTTCGGCGAACGACTTGAAGCCCGAAAGCTTGATGGAATTAAGACGCACGACTTGTCGGCCTGCCTTGGCGTAGCGCCAAGGTATTGATTTGTAAGGAAAATTGCACGGGCCCGCCGCTCGAAGCAGGCCGCCGCCCCAGCCGTGGATGATAACGTCAGGGCATGAGCGATTCTCTGGTTTCATCACCCTTCGCCGCGCGCCGCGGCTGCTTGCTGGCTGGCGCTGCCGCGCTGCTGGGCTTGGGCGGCTGCGCGGCGGTGCGTTCCACCGACCGCGCCGAGCCCTATGGCAATCAGGAATGGCTGCAATCCAGCGCCAACCGAATTGCCAACCTGTCCTTGCGCGACAACCTGCAATCGATCCGGCGCGTGCAGACCACGCTGTACCGGCGCAACCCGCGCGAATGGCGCAAATCTGCGGCCAGCGTCGAGGCCGCCACGCAGCGCGCGTGGGACGCGGTGCTTACAGGCCCCGCCCTGCCTGAGCTGCGCGGCGCCACCGGCATCGATGCCATCCGCATGGCTTTCGACACCGGGCCGCAGGGTTACCAAGGCGACCGGGTCGCGGCGCTGGTCGTCGGCTGGGCCACCATGCTCAAGCAGGCCAACGGGGACACCTGGGACCAGACCATGCTCGACGGCGTCAATGCCGAGAACAGCTACCGCGCGGCGCGCAACTTCGAAATATCGCTGTGGCTGATCTCGTCCAAGACCGGCCTCGACGGCCAGCCCCTGCTGCTGGCCACAGAGATCAGCGAGCGCGGCCGCAACCTCGTGGCCGACCGCGAGTTGTCCAAGGTGGTGGCTCGGCTCGACCTGCTGGCCGCCCAGGCTGATGAGAAATACCGGCGCGCCGCCCTTGATTTCGGGCAGAACTGGATCATGGGCGTGGTCATGCCGTTCTTGACGCTGGTCCCCAGATAGACCCAAAGTCCATCCAGGAAATATATTTCCGAAATTGTTCTTTGCGGTAATATCTTTCCGTGACCAAGCAGGAACTCATCACAGCCCTCGCCGCGCGGCGCGATGCCGCGGGCGTGACCCATGCGGAAATTGCCCAGCGCTCCGGCCTCACCGAGCGCTCGGTACGCAATGCGCTGAGCCTGAAGGGCAACCCGCAGCTGTCGTCGCTGCTGGCGCTCGTCGATGCCCTCGGACTTGAGCTGCAGCTGGCGCCCAAGGGCTTTGGCCAGAGTGCGAGCACCGATGCTGATTACCACCCGGTCGTCACCCGCGTGGGCCATGCCGTTGCTCAGGCGCCCTCCCCGCCGTATGTCACCAAGCGCCGCTCGCCGTGAACGTCAAGATCCTGGAGATATCGCTCGGCACACGGCGCTTTGGCAAGCTTTTTCAGTATGCCGACCTGTGCCGGTTCGTGGCGGAGCCGGACCTGGTCGCCGCACCTCCGGCAGAGGTGCTTTCGCTGTCGATGGTTGCAAGCGATGCCGCCACGCAGGCGGCGCTTTGGGCCGACGTGAAGAATCCGCTGTTCAACGCGCAAGGCGGCCAGCTGCCGCGCTTCTTCCAGAACCTTCTGCCCGAAGGCGTGCTGCGCAGCCATATCGCGCAATTGCGCGGCTGCCGCGAGAACGATCACTTCGAGCTCCTCGCGGCCTGCGGCGGCGACCTGCCCGGTGCGGTGAGCGCAAAGCCCGTTGCAGTTGACCGCCCGACGCTGCAGCGGCTCATCACGCAGGACCAGGACGCGCTCGAGATGTCGGTCGTCGAACTGCCCATGCCGCAAGGTATCTCGGTGTCGGGCGTGCAGCCCAAGCTTGGCCTGCGCCGCCAGGGCGGCCGCTACGTGGTGCGCACCCGGGCCGGTGCGAGCACGCGCGTGATCGCCAAGCTGCCCGTGGCCGGACGCCCCCACATGCCGCAGCTGGAAATGCTGTCGCTTCAATTGGCGGGCGCGGCCAGTGTCGAAGTCTGCCATGCCGAGCTGGCACCGCTCTCGGCCATTGCGGCCGAACACAGCTACGCATTGCCCGACGAGCCCGACTTTCTGGCCGTCACGCGTTTCGACCGGGAAGGTGCGCGCCGCATTCATTTCGAGGATTTTGCGCAGGTGCTCGCGGTCGACCCGATGCACAAGTACAGCGCCAGCTATCTCGACATGGCGCTTGCGATGCAGGCCTTCCCGTCGCTGGGCGAAGGTGCCGTGCTCGAACTAATGCGGCGCCTTGCGGTGAACGATCTGCTCGGCAACCCCGACGCACACTTGAAGAACTTTGGCGTGCTCTATCCAGATGGCATCGCGCCGCGGCTGGCGCCGGCCTACGACATCGTGGCGTATGCCGCGCTCCAGGGTGTCGACGGCCACGCGCTCCCTCTTCTGCCCGCAGCGCCCGCCGGTGCCGCCACCAAACGCACGGCCCTGTTCACGCCCGCCAACGTGCGCGCCTTCTGCTTCTCGGCGGGGCTGCACGAGCCGCTGGTCCGGCGCGTCATTGCCGACACGGCGCGTCTCGCGCGCAGCCAATGGCCGCCGATGATCGAGGCATCGACGCTGCCTGCCGCATGGAAAAAACGGCTGCAGCAGCGCTTGCAGGCACATCCCTTGCTGCAAGGCTTGGCAAGGCGCGGCAAATAGAAGAGAGAAAAAGCGCCCCCTAGAATGAATCAGCCCTTCACTCCTCAACCCCTTCGAAGCAGCAGCAACTCATGAGCTCCATCAATTTCATCGGCGGCGAAAAAGGCGGGGTCGGCAAGTCGGTCACCGCGCGCGTGCTGGCGCAGTACTTCATCGATCACAGCAAGCCTTTCATCGGCTTCGACACCGACCGTTCGCACAGCTCGTTCACGCGCTTCTACGAAGGCTTTGCGTCGCCCATCGTGGTCGACAGCTTCGAGGGACTCGACACCGTGGTGAACGGCTTCGAGACCAATCCGCAGCAAAGCGTGATCGTCGACCTTGCCGCCCAGACGCTGGCACCGTTGTCGCGCTGGATCAAGGAATCCGATCTGTTCGACGTGTTCGACGAACTCGGCGTGGCCGTCAATTTCTGGCATGTGTTGGACGACGGCAAGGACTCCACCGACCTGCTCGGCGCGCTGATCGACACCTTCGGCAATCGGCCCAACTACATCGTGGTGCAGAACTACGGCCGCGGCAGCGACTTCGGCATGCTGCTGGCGTCGCAGTCGCTCTCCAAAGCGACGGCGAACGGCGCCCGCGTGATCACACTGCCGCGCCTGCACGAGGCGAGCATGCGCAAGATCGACGCACAGAACACCAGTTTCTGGAAGGCCGTGAACGACCGCGAAGGGGCGCATGCGCTCGGCCTGCTGGAGCGCCAGCGCGTGAAGTCCTGGCTGGCGACCGCTTACGCGGCCTTTGACACCCTGCCTCTGTAGCCGGCGTGTTGGGGGCGCAGCGGCCCCCAAAGCTTCGCCGGCTTAGCGCGCCGGGCGACGGCGAAAAAGCAGCACCAGCAGCATCGTCGCAAGAACGGCGAAGGCAACGAACGACCAGTTCGCCAGCGTCAGGCCGAACAGCGACCAGTCGACCTTCGAGCAGTCGCCGCCGCCGCGAAAGATCATCGGCAGCGCCCGCTTGAGCGGGAAGGTCTCGATCATTCCGTACAGGTCGCGTCCGCACGAGACGACCTCGGGCGGATTCCACTGGAGCCAGCTTTGCGAGGCTGCCGTGTAGGCGCCGCCAATGGCAGCCAGCAGCGCCAGCCCACCGCCAGTGGCCTGCAGGCCACGGCTGCGGAACACGCCGGCCAGGCCGGTGAAGAGTGCCACCAGCACCAGTGCATAGCGCTGCACGATGCACATCGGGCAAGGCTCCAGGCCCACCACATGCTGCAGATAGAGCCCGAAGGCCAGCATCAGGACGCAGGCCAGGCAGATCAGCCCGTAGGCGCGGCGCGGCGCGCCGAAATACCAATCGATCAAGGGGAAACCCAATCTTCTTCGACGAACACCCTGGCCTTGCGCGGCGTGGCGACGACGGTGTCACCCTCTTGCAAACCCAGTTCCCGGAACTGTTGCGCAGGGAGTTGCGCCTCGATGATGGTTCCGGAGCCCGGATTATCTGGATTCGTTTCGGTGGGCTCAAGTTCCAGACGCGCGATCGGGCCGACCACGATGGCCCGCGACAAGGTAGCCACGATGCCGGTCGCCCCGGCGGTGTAGCGCTCCACGGTGAGGTCGTGCGGGCGCACATAGGCCATGGCCTTGGCGTCGCGCGCACCGCTGTGCTCCGGCGAGTCGAGGCGCATGCCGTCCAGTTGCACCGCGCCGTTGTCGGCCCGGCCATGGAACAGGTTCACGTCGCCCAAAAAGCCGTAGACGAACGGACTTGCGGGCTGATCCCACACTTCTTGCGGGGACCCGACCTGCTCGATGCGGCCCTTGTTGATGACCACCACGCGATCGGCCACTTCGAGTGCTTCCTCCTGGTCGTGCGTGACGAATATCGAGGTGACGTGCAGTTCGTCGTGCAGCCGGCGCAGCCAGCGGCGCAGCTCCTTGCGCACTTTGGCGTCGAGCGCGCCAAAGGGCTCGTCGAGCAGCAGCACCTTGGGCTCCACCGCCAGCGCACGCGCCAGCGCAATGCGCTGCCGCTGGCCGCCGGAGAGCTGCGACGGGTAGCGGTCGGCCAGCCAGTCGAGCTGTACCAGCTTGAGCAGGTCGGTCACCTTCTGCTTGATCTGCGCGTCGCTCGGGCGCTCCTTGCGCGGCTTGACGCGCAGCCCGAAGGCCACGTTTTCGAACACCGTCATGTGGCGGAACAGCGCGTAGTGCTGGAACACGAAGCCGACCTGGCGTTCGCGCACGTGCACGTCGGTGGTGTCTTCGCCCGCAAAAAGAATACTGCCGGTGTCGGCCGTTTCCAGCCCCGCGATGATGCGCAGCAGCGTGGTCTTGCCGCAGCCCGAGGGGCCGAGCAGCGCGACGAGCTCGCCCGACTCGACGTCGAGGTTCACGTTGTTCAACGCCCGGAAATCGCCGAACTGCTTGCTGATGTTGCGGATTTCGATGCTCATGGAATCTCTTCCTCTGCCTTCTTCTGATTACTCCCTCTCCCCTTGGGGAGAGGGTCGGGGTGAGGGTTCTCCCCTCACCGCGGGACTTTTCAAGCTTGCGTGGGACGTTCCGGCGGCAGCTCGGCGATGGCTTTCATTTCACGCTCATGGCGCCACTCGATGACCGACTTGATCACCAGCGTGACCAGGGCCAGGATGGCGAGCAGCGAGGCCACGGCAAACGCCGCAACCGACTGGTATTCGTTGTAGAGCACTTCCACGTGCAGCGGCATGGTGTTGGTCTGCCCGCGGATGTGGCCCGACACCACCGACACCGCGCCGAACTCGCCCATGGCGCGCGCGTTGCAAAGAATCACGCCGTACAAGAGGCCCCACTTGATGTTGGGCAGCGTCACGCGCCAGAAGGTCTGCCAGCCAGTTGCGCCCAGCACGATGGCGGCCTGCTCCTCGTCGGTGCCCTGCGCCTGCATCAGCGGAACCAGTTCGCGCGCGATGAACGGGAAGGTGACGAACACGGTCGCCAGCACGATGCCTGGCACGGCGAAAATGATCTTGATGTCGTGCGCGGCAAGCCACGGACCGAACCAGCCCTGCGCGCCGAACACCAGCACGTAGATCAGGCCCGCCACCACCGGCGACACCGCGAACGGGAGGTCGACCAGCGTGGTGAGGAAAGCCTTGCCGCGGAACTCGAACTTGGCAATGGCCCAGGCCGCGGCAACGCCGAACACGAGGTTCAGCGGCACCGCGATGGCGGCCGTGATCAGCGTGAGGCGAATCGCGCTCCAGGCGTCGGGCTCTTGCAATGCTTCAAGGTAGGCGCCCACGCCCTTGCGCAAGGCCTCGGTTGCCACGGCCGCAAGCGGCAGCACCAGGAACAGGAACATGAACACGAGAGCAACGCCGATCAGCAGCCAGCGAACCCACGCCGATTCGGTGGTGCCGGCCTGCGCGCGGCGGATGATTTTGGAAGGGGCACTCATGTCATGCTCCCGCGCGGCGGCGCTGCCAGGCTTGCAGGCCGTTAATGACGAGCAGGAGGATGAATGAAATCACCAGCATCACGAGCGCGACTGCGGTGGCGCCGGCGAAGTCGTATTGCTCCAGCTTGCCGATGATGATGAGCGGCGTGATCTCCGAAATCATCGGCATGTTGCCGGCAATGAAGATCACCGAGCCGTACTCGCCAATGGCCCGCGCGAAAGCCATCGCAAAGCCCGTGAGCAGCGCGGGCGCGATCGACGGGAAGATCACTTTCGTGAAGGTCTGAAGGCGCGTTGCACCGAGCGAGGTGGCGGCTTCTTCAAGCTCCTTTTCGGCGTCTTCGAGCACCGGCTGCACCGTGCGCACCACGAAGGGCAGCCCGATGAAGATCAGCGCAATCACGATACCGGCCGGCGTGAACGCCAGCTTGATGCCATGCGGCTCGAGCAGTTGTCCGATCCAGCCGTTGCCCGCGAGCAGCGCGGTCAGCGAGATGCCAGCCACGGCTGTGGGCAAGGCGAACGGCAGGTCCACCAATGCATCGACGATGCGCTTGCCCGGAAACTTGTAGCGCACCAGCACCCAGGCCACGAGCAGCCCGAATACGGCATTCACCAGCGCCGCGATCAGCGAGGCACCGAATGTGAGCCGGTACGAAGCCATCACGCGAGGCGAGGTCACGGCAACCCAGAATTGCTCCCAGCTCAGCGTGAAGGTCTTGAAGACCAGCGCCGACAGCGGGATCAGCACGATCAGGCAGAGATAGAAAATCGAAAAGCCGAGCGTGATGTGAAAGCCTGGCAGCACCCGCCTGGCGCCCCCCGCTCGATTATTCACACGTGAAAGCGGCGCTCCCGCTGACGGGAGCGCCGAAGAAACAGCGCCGCTCATTTACTTGCCGCCAGGCGTGTAGAGCTTGTCGAACTGGCCGCCGTCGTTGAAGTGCACCTTTTGTGCATCGCCGAGGCTGCCGAAGAGTTCCTGCACCGTAAAGAGCTGCAGCGGCCTGAAAGTGGCGGCATGCTTCTTGAGCACGGCCGGCGAGCGCGGGCGCAGCGCATGCTTGGCCGCAATTTCCTGCGCTTCTTCGGAGTAGAGCCAGTCGAGATAAGCCTTGGCCAACTCGCCGGTGCCCTTCTTCTTGGTCGTACGCTCGACCACGGCCACCGGGTTCTCGGCCACGATGCTGATCGACGGGTAGACCGAATCGACCTTGCCCGAGCCGAACTCGCGGTCGATCGACACCACTTCGGATTCGAAGGTGATCAGCGCATCGCCGATGTTGCGTTGCAGGAAGGCGGTGGTCGCGTCGCGGCCGCCGCGCGCCAGCACCGGCACGTTCTTGAACAGCTTGCCGACGAACTCGGCCGCTTGCGCGTCGGTGCCGCCCTTCTTCTTCACGTAGCCCCAGGCCGCAAGGTAGGCGTAGCGCCCGTTGCCGCCGGTCTTGGGGTTGACGATCACGACCTGCACGCCCGGCTTGACCAGGTCTTCCCAGTCCTTGATGCCCTTGGGGTTGCCGTTGCGCACCAGGAACAGCATGGTCGATGTGGTCGGCGATGCGTTCTCGGGGAACTGCTTGTTCCAGTCCTTCGCGACCACGCCGGTGTTGGCAAGAAAGTCGATGTCGGTCGAGGTGTTCATGGTCACCACGTCGGCATCGAGGCCGTCGGCTACGGCACGCGCCTGGGCGCTGGAGCCGCCATGCGACTGGTCGATCTTCACGTCCTTGCCGGTGGTCTTCTTGTAGTGGGCCACGAACGCCGCGTTGTAGTCCTTGTAGAACTCGCGCGCCACATCGTACGAGGCGTTCAGCAGCGTGCTGCCTTGGGCGAAGGCGCTGCTGCCTGCGAATGCGGAAGACGCCAACGCGAGCACGGCGACGAAGGTCTTGAGTCTGGAAGTCATGAGGTTGCCAAGGTTTCTGAAAATTCACCGCCCGCCGGCCAGGCGGCGGGCTCGTCGGTCAAGGATTGGAGCAAGGCCAGGCCGAGCGGCCAGTCCCCATGCCCCGAATCGATGTTGATATGCCCCGCATTCTGCATGCGGACAAACTCACTGCCCCAGGCGCGGGAATACGCGCCGGCCAGGCGGACCGGGCAATACGGGTCGTTGCTGCTCGCCACCACGATGCTGCGGTAGGGCAAGGCCGCATACGGCACGGGGGCGAAGTCGGACAGCACGGCGCGGCGCTCGGGGTCGGCCGGTGCCACCAGAAGCGCCCCGCGGATGCGCGCGGCAGCCTCTGCCGGCAGGTGTGCAGTGGCAATGCAGCCCAGGCTGTGGGCGGCAATTACCACCGGGCCGGGGCTCTCGAGCACCAGCTTGGCCAGCGTGGCCACCCAGGCCTCGCGCTTGGGCGAGGCCCAGTCGTCCTGCACCACCCGCGCCGCGCCCGGAATGCGCTCTTCCCACAGGCTCTGCCAATGGCCGGGCCCGGAGTCGCGCCAACCGGGCACGATGATCACGGAAGTCTGCATGGAGCCGCTGCCCTGCCCGCTTACTTGTTGGGCTGCGGCGTGATGCGCAGGTAAGGCTTCACGGCCTTGAAGCCCTTCGGAAAGCGCTCGGCGAGTTCGGCCGGATCCTGGATGCTCGGGATGATGACCACGTCGTCGCCGTCCTTCCAGTTCACCGGCGTGGCGACCTTGTGGCTGTCGGTGAGCTGCAGCGAATCGATCACGCGCAGGATCTCGTCGAAGTTGCGGCCGGTCGATGCCGGGTAGGTGATGGTCGCGCGGATCACTTTCTTCGGATCGATGATGAACACGCTGCGCACCGTGGCGGTTGCCGAAGCATTCGGGTGGATTAGGTCGTACAGGTCGGCCACCTTGCGATCGTGGTCCGCAATGATCGGGAAGTTCACGGTGGTGTTCTGCGTCTCGTTGATGTCGCCGATCCACTCTTTGTGCTTGGTGGCCGGATCGACGCTCAGCGCGATGGGCTTCACGCCGCGCTTGGCAAATTCGCCGGACAGCGCAGCGGTCTTGCCCAACTCGGTAGTGCACACTGGCGTGAAATCGGCCGGGTGCGAGAAGAAAACAACCCACGAATCGCCGGCCCACTGATAGAAGTCGAGAGACCCTTCGCTCGAATCCTGGGTGAAATTGGGGGCTGTGTCGCCGAGTCGCAGGGTCGCCATGGTCGGTCCTTGAAATAGATGGGACCTGGGATTGTGCGAAGGGCTGCTTCAATGCCAAACGAATATCTACTTGTTTGGTTATGGCGTTTTTCGCATAAGGGCGGCCGTCCCGCATTATTTGGCCGACGCTAGTACATGCCTGATTCACTCCCATGCAGGTGCTCAGCCAGGAAATCGATCAAACGCCGCACCGCCGGCACCAGGGCTCGCCGCGCCGGAAAAACCATGTGTGCAATGACCGGCGCTGGTCCCCAGTCGGGCAGCACCCTCGCGAGTCGGCCGGCTTCCACGTCCTGGCGGCACATGTAGCCGGGAAGCAGGGTTGCGCCTGCGCCCTCGAGCACGGCCAGCTGCAGCGTCGCCAGATCGTCCGCCACATAGCGCGGCGCATGCACGTGCACGTGGATCTCGCCGTTGGGACCTTCGAGCCGCCACTCGCTGCGCCCCTCGCTGTTGGCCGACATCGCGGCGGTCTGCAGCCGCACGAGGTCCGCAGGCGTGTTGACCGGCCCCTGGCGCGCGAGCAAGTCCGGCCTGATCACCAGTACCGCGCGGCTCGTCCCCAGAACCTTGGCCACAAGCGTTGTGCTGTCCTCGATGGCTGGACGCACGCGCAGGGCGATGTCGATTCCCTCTTCGATGAGGTCGACCGGCCTGTTCATGACCCGAAGGTCGACACGAACGGCGGGGTAACGCTCCATGAATTGGGGGAGCAGCCGGCCAAGCCCGCTGTGGGCGATGGAAATGGGGCAGCTCAGCCGGACCGTGCCGCTGGGCTCCGTCTGCACCTGTGCGACCGCTTCGGCCGCCGCCTGCGCCGCATCGCGCATGGCGGCCGAGTGGCGCAGGTAGATCTCCCCGGCGGGCGTGAGCGACAGGCGCCGCGTGCTGCGCTGCATCAGTTGCACGCCGAGCCGCTCCTCCAGATCCGCCACCCGCCGCGAGAGGCGTGATTTGGGAATGCCGAGCGCTCGGCTCGCAGCGGCAAAGCCGCCGCGCTCTGCCACTTCGGCGAAGAAAACCATGTCGTTGAGGTCTTGCATGGCGCTTATTGTCCTGCAAATGGAACGATGAAGCGATATTTTGCCTACTTATCAATCACTCGCATCAAAAATAGAATTCTCACATCGCCGGCCACTTTTGAGCGCCGACTCACCAAACGAAAGTGATTGACCATGAAGCTGCTCCATATCGACTCCAGCATCCTGAGTGCCCATTCGACCTCGCGCCTCCTCACGGCAGAGATCGTGGCGGCCTGGAAAGCCGCACATCCCGATACCGCCTTCGAGTATCTCGACCTCGCGACCGACGCCCCGTCGCACTTCGGCCCTGACGCCCTCGGCATCAAGACCGGCGTGCAGGCCGAGCCGACCGAAGCCCAGCAGCGCGAAAACGCCCTGTCAGAAAAGCTCGTGAGCCAGTTCCTCGCCTCCGACGTCATCGTGGTGGGTGCACCGCTGTACAACTTCTCGGTGCCGACCCAGCTCAAGGCCTGGATCGACCGCCTCGCCCAAGTCGGCCGTACCTTCAAGTACACCGAGAAGGGGCCCGTCGGCCTGGCCGGTGGCAAGACCGTGATCGTGGCCTCCACCCGCGGCGGCATCTACTCGACCACCGAAGGCGGACAGGCCGCGGAACACCAGGAGAGCTACCTGAAGGTGGTCTTCGGCTTCTTCGGCATCACCGACGTGCGCTTCGTGCGCGCAGAAGGCCTCGCCATGGGTGATGCACCCAAGGCCGCCGCGGTGGCCGGAGCGCGTGCCGAGATCCTGGTGGCAACGGCCGAAGCCGCCAACCAGAAGAACGTGGCCCAGGCTGCCTGAGCCCGGGTTGCGCGCAAAGGAAAGCCGCCCTCGAGGCGGCTTTTTCACGTCAGGTGGTGCCGATGGCAGGTTCCATCAGAGCGCCGAGTGGCGCTTGATCCACGCGACGTACTTGTCCATCCATCCCTGCAGGAACTTCTTCGTGCCTTCGTTGCCGATGTGGCCGCGATCGTCGAAAAAGCCCTCCTTGAATTGCAGGAAAATTTCGGGCGAGCCCATCGTCGGAACGTCGAGGTAAGCCAACACGTTGCGCAGATGCTGCTGCGCCATCGCAGTGCCGGTGGCGCCCACCGAAATGCCCACGACCGCCGCAGGCTTGCCCGCCCAAGCGCTTTGCCCATAGGGGCGCGACGCGTGGTCGATGGCGTTCTTCATCAGGCCGGGAATCGAGCGGTTGTATTCGGGCGTGACGAACAACAAACCCTGCGCCGCGGCGATCTCGGTCTTGAGCCGCTTCACCGAGGGTGCCTGGTTGCCGTCGTCGTCCTGGTTGTACAGCGGCAGATCGTCGATGCGCAGATGTTCGAACGTGAAGTCCGAAGGCGCAAGGTGTGCCAGCGCGACGGCCAGCTTCTGGTTGTATGAATCCTTGCGAAGGCTGCCAACGATCACGGCAATTCGGGTCTGGCTCATGAATGAAGCTCCTTGAGTGAATGAGTGAATGAGTGAAAGACGAGGTGGCGAAAACCATTATGCGAAGCACCCATGGCCTTTTCCAGAAAAGCTCTTCGCTTCGGGTCCGCCTTTTCGGCACGCGATGCAGGCTTGCGAAATCGCGGGCATCATCGCCCGGGTTCTTTCGACTGAGGAGCGAATCGCAATGAGATTTCTCGTGGTGGGTGCCGGCGCACTCGGTGGTTATTTTGGTGGCCGACTGCTCGAGGCGGGACGCGACGTGACCTTTCTGCTGCGCCCGCGGCGCGCGGCACAGATCGCGAAAAGCGGACTGGTGGTGCAAAGCCCCTTCGGCAACCTGCAACTGCCCTCGCCGCCGCACGTGATGGCCGAAGACATCGAGGCGCCGTTCGACGTAATCGTCGTCGGAAGCAAGGCCTACGACCTCGACTCGACCATGGATTCGTTCGCGCCGGCAGTCGGCCCGCAAACGGTCATTCTTCCCCTGCTGAACGGCATGAAGCACATCGATCGCCTGGTCGAGCGATTCGGCGACGAGCGCGTGCTGGGTGGCCTTTGCATGATCTCCGCCACGTTGGACGACGAAGGCCGCGTGCTGCACCTCAACGACATGCACGGCCTGAGTTTCGGCGAGCGCGCGGGTGGCCGATCTCCGCGGATCGATGCCATCGAAGCGCAGTTCGCCGGAGCCAAATTCGACGCGACCGCAAGCGATACCATCCTGCAGGACATGTGGGAGAAGTGGGTCTTCATTGCCTCCGCGGCGGGCCTCACGAGCTTGATGCGTGCGTCCATCGGCGACATCGTGGCGGCCGGCGGCGAGGACGTAGCGCTTTCGATCTTCGACGAATGCTGCGCCATTGCCGCGCACAACGGCTTCGTGCCGCGCCCGACGGCCATCGAGCGCGGCCGCAAGATGATGACCGCGCCGGGCTCGCCGATGACGGCTTCCATGTACAAGGACATCGTGCGCAGCGCCCCGGTCGAAGCCGATCACATCATCGGCGACCTTTTGAATCGCGCTGCGCGTGCTTCACCGACGCCTTCGGTGCTGCGCACGGCCTACGTCCACCTCAAGGCCTACGAAGCTCGGCGGGCTCGCGAGGCCGCCTGAGTTCGGTGCTCGCCAGTCCGGAACCGGCGTGGCCCCATGCGGTAGCCACGCTGCGCGCATCGCGCTTGGCGTAGGCAGCGTAGGCCGTGAGCCGCCCTACTCCGACTTGAGGATCGTCTCGCCCTTCAATGCACCCATGTCGCGGATGTTGAAGCGGTGTCGCTTCCACCCCTCCCACGTGCGGCGCATGTGGGTGATCGAGATGAAGTAGTAAAGAAACTTGAACATGCCGAGCGCGCGCCACATCGGCGTGCCACGGTAGATGTCGCCCGCGAGCAGCGACATCAAGCCTTCCTTCACGCGGAACGGGTTGCCCGGGTGCATGAACATGTCACGGATCGTGGGGTTGGTCACGCGGTAGATGAACCACGAATACTCTCGCGGTCCCTTGCGCATCATCGCTTCAAAGTCCTTGCGCGCAGGCGCCAGCTCGGTGGGCTTGTCGAGCGCTGTGGCCACCAGCTGGGCGCCGTCGAAGGCGCTGTGCATGGCAAGGTACACGCCCGACGAGAACATCGGGTCGATGAAGGTGAACGCGTCGCCCAGCATCAAGTAGCGGTCGCCCGTGGCGTGGGTACTCGAGTACGAGAAATTACCGGTGGCGTGCACCGCATCGTCGACCAGCGTGGCGTTCTTGAGCCGATCCACCAGCACCGGGCACAGCCCGATGGTGTCGTAGAAAAAGTCTTTGAGCGGCTTGTCGCGCGTCTTCAGGTAATAGGGCCAGCAGACTGCGCCCACGCTGGTGGTGCCGTCGGCCAGCGGAATGAACCAGAACCACCCGTGCGGGAACCAGCAGATGCTGATGTTGCCCTCCTTCTTGCCTTCAAGACGTTCGGCGTTGGTGAAGTGGCCGAACAGCGCGGTGCTGTTGTGATCGGGGTTCTTTTCCTTGCAGCGGAATTTGTTGGCCAGGAGTGTGTCGCGCCCGGTGGCATCCACCACGAAGCGGGCGCGCCAGCTGCGCTTGGCGCCGTCGTCCATTTCGGCCTGCACCGTGGCGCCGTCGGCATCGAAGCCCACGTCGCGCACCTTGCAGCCTTCGATCGTCTGCGCGCCGCGCGTGGCGGCGTTGCGGAACAACAGCTCGTCGAGTTCCGAGCGCCGCACCTGCCAGGCGGAGTCGAGCGACTTGTCCCACCCTTCGGCAAAGTCCACGTAGCTGCGGTGCTCATGCTCCGGCGAGACAAACTCGATGCCGAACTTGGGCATGCCGATCTTCTCGACCTGGTCGCGCACGCCCAGTTTGTCGAAAAGCTCGACGTTGGCCGGCAGCAGCGACTCGCCGATATGAAATCTCGGGTGGTGCGCCTTTTCGAGCAGCACCACCTTTCGGCCCTGCTGCGCCAGCAGCGCAGAGATCGTGGAGCCCGCGGGGCCGCCGCCGATCACGAGCACATCGCACGATTCGTCGGCGGACAGGGGTATGGAAGAAGCGGAGGAAGTGGCTTGAGGCAAGGACATGCGGGTGCAAGCAACATTGTTAACAACGGCCAAGCATAGCGCGGACGGCGCTGCCCGGGCCTTCGGCCCACCCTTTATGGCGCGTTGCCCTTCGGCGCGTTCTGCAGGCTGGCCTGCGTCACGCTCGCGCCCGCGGGCACGTCGTCGGTGATCCACACATTGCCGCCGATGACCGCGCCCTTGCCCAGCGTCACGCGGCCGAGGATGGTGGCGCCGGCATAGATCACCACGTCGTCCTCCACCACCGGATGCCTCGGCAGCCCCTTCTGCAAGTTGCCTTCGGCATCGGTCGGAAAGCGCTTGGCGCCCAGTGTCACGGCCTGGTACAGGCGCACGCGCTTGCCGATGACCGCGGTTTCGCCGATCACCACGCCCGTGCCGTGATCCATGAAGAAACCCGCATCGATCTGCGCGCCAGGATGGATGTCGATGCCGGTCTGGCCGTGCGCGAGCTCGGCCACGATGCGCGCCAGGAGCGGCAGGCCGAGTTCGTAGAGCCGGTGGGCAAAGCGGTGGTGAATCATCGCGAGCACGCCGGGGTAGCACAGCAGCACCTCGTCCACGCTGCGTGCGGCTGGATCGCCTTGGTAGGCTGCAAGCACGTCGCTGTCCAGCAGCCGGCGCAGACCCGGCAGTGCACTCGCGAACTGGCGGACCGCCTCGGTTGCCGCCTGGTCAATCTCGCTCTCGGGACGCGGCTGGTGGCGCGCATTGAAGTTGAGTTCCAGCCGCGCCTGCACCTGCAGCGACTCCAGGGCCGTATGCAGCGTATGGCCGACGTAGAAATCTTCACTCTCGTGGCGCAGCTCGGGCGGCCCGAGCCGCATGGGAAAGAGCGCGCCCTTGAGCAGCTCCACGATCTGCGCCAGGGCTTCGCGCGAAGGAAACTCGCGCGCGCCGGGCTCGCGCGAACGGCGCTGCGAATCGCGCCACTCGTTGCGCGCATCATGCAGCGCGCGGACGATGTCGCTCACTTCGAAGTTGACCATGGTGTTCTCTCCGGGGCGTTGTAGCCGACACTGTAGAAGCCCGCGGCACATGTGCCAAGAACGGAAAACCCGACTGCGAAACGAAAAAAACCCGGCGCCAACACGGCACCGGGTTGTTCGCGAGCTCCAGGGTCCGTCAGAGCTTCGCGATCGAAACCTCCGTTGACTTCACGAGCGCGACCACGTCGGAGCCCACCTTGAGCTGCAGTTCGTCGACCGAGCGCGTGGTGATGACCGAGGTCACGATACCCCAGGCGGTTTCGACATCGACTTCGGAGACGACGTCACCGCGGATGATTTCGCGGACTTTGCCCTTGAACTGGTTGCGGACGTTGATGGCTTGAATGGACATGATGTTCTCTTTCGGGTTGAAGGAAGGATGGTTCGAACGGAGTGAGCGGAAGTGGAAGCGGCGCCGATCACCCGGCTGCCGCGGCCAGCGCCTGATCGAGATCGGCAATCAGGTCGTCGATGTGCTCGATGCCGACCGACAGGCGCACGGTGTCTTCTGTGACGCCGGCTCGGGCCAATTCCTCGGGCGAGAGCTGCCTGTGCGTGGTGGAGGCCGGGTGCGTGGCCAGCGAGCGCACGTCGCCGATGTTCACGAGCCGCGTGAAGAGCTTCAGCGCATCGAGAAACTTCGCCCCGCCCTCACGGCCGCTCCCGATGCCGAAGGTCAGCACGCCGCTGGACTTGCCTCCGAAGTACTTCTTCGCAAGGGCATGGTCGGGATGGTCTTCGAGCGCCGCATAGTTGACCCAGTTCACGGCCTTGTGTGTCTTCAGGTGCTGCGCCACCGACAGCGCGTTGCTGCTGATGCGGTCCATGCGCAGCGCCAGCGTCTCGATGCCCTGCAGGATCAGGAAGGCGTTGAACGGCGAGATGGCCGCACCCGTGTTGCGCAGCGGCACCACGCGCGCGCGGCCGATGTAGGCGGCCGGGCCCAGCGCCTCGGTGTAGACGACGCCGTGGTAGCTCACGTCGGGCTCGTTCAGGCGCTTGAAACGCTGCTTGTGCTCGGCCCACGGAAACTTGCCCGAATCGACGATGGCGCCGCCAATGCTGGTGCCATGGCCGCCCAGATACTTGGTGAGCGAGTGCACCACGATGTCTGCGCCATGCTCGATGGGCCGGCTCAGGTAGGGCGAAGGCACGGTGTTGTCCACGATCAGCGGCACGCCATGGCGGTGCGCAATCTCGGCGATAGCCGCGATATCGGTCACGTTGCCAGCCGGGTTGCCCAGCGATTCGACGAACACCGCCTTGGTCTTTTCGTCGAAGAGCTTCTCGAAGCTCTTCGGATCCCGATGGTCCGCAAAGCGCGTGGTGATGCCGAACTGCGGCAGCGTGTGCGCAAACAGGTTGTAGGTGCCGCCATAGAGCGCGGTGCTGCTTACGATGTTGTCGCCCGCCTCCGCAATGGTCTGGATCGCATAGGTCACTGCCGCCTGGCCCGAGGCCAGCGCCAGCGCCGCGATGCCGCCTTCGAGCGCGGCCACGCGCTGCTCGAGCACGTCCTGCGTCGGGTTGTTGATGCGGGTGTAGATGTTGCCCGGCACCTTCAGGTCGAACAGGTCGGCGCCGTGCTGGGCGCTGTCGAACGCATAGGCCACCGTTTGATAGATGGGCGGCGCCACTGCGCGCGTGGTCGGTTCGGGCGCGTAGCCGGCATGCACCGACAGGGTTTCGAATTTCCAGTTTTGCGACATTCAACTGCCTCTCTGTTTTTGTGGATGAACGAGTTCAGATCGCCCAGCGCAGCGTGTGCGCGGACGGTTGCAGCCAGCTTGCGTCCGTCTCGGCGGCCTCTGCGTCCCCAGCCTTCTGCAGCACACGGTCGAGAATGCGTTTCTCGATCGCCGCAAAAGCCGGATCGCCCTGCGAGCGCGGCCTGGCAAGCGCGATGTTCTCGTCCAGCGCGATGCGGCCGTCCTCGATCAGGATCACCCGGTCCGCCAGCGCCACGGCCTCCTGCACGTCATGCGTCACCAGCAGCGCGGTGAAGCGGTGGCGCAGCCAAAGGTTTTCGATGAGCCGATGCATCTCGATGCGGGTCAGCGCGTCGAGCGCACCCAGCGGCTCGTCGAGCAGCAGCAGGCGAGGGTGATGCACCAATGCGCGGGCGAGCGACACCCGCTGGCGCTGCCCGCCCGACAGCCGCGCCGGCCATTCGTTCTCGCGGTCGGCCAGGCCCACCTGCGCCAGCACTTCCTTGCCGCGCGCCTTGGCGTCGCCGGGCAAACCGAGCGTCACGTTGTCGAGCACGCGGCGCCAGGGCAAGAGGCGCGCTTCCTGGAACATGATCCGGGTGTCGTCGTGCAGGCCGTCGATCGCCTTGCCGTCGGTGTAGAGGCCGCCGGAGGTGGCCTTCTCGAGTCCGGCGATGAGCCGCAGCAGCGTGCTCTTGCCGCAGCCGCTGCGCCCGACGATGGCAATGAACTGCCCCGGCTCGATGCCGAGCTGCGTGTTGCGCAGCACCTCGCGCTCGCCATAGCGCTTGTGCAGCCCGCGGGCTTCGAGGCGAACGCCGCCGGCAATCGCGGGTTGCTGGATGTCTTTCAGAACGGCACTCATGATGATTTAAGGCTCGGTTGGAAAAGCGCCACGTCGAGCGCGTTGATCTTTCTGGGCAACAGTTTTTCCGCGAAGAAGGCATCGGCGATGCGCTGTTGTTCGGCGAGTGCTTCGGCGAGAACCGGGCGTACCGCATAGCTGCGGCGCGCATTGGCCTGTTCGATCGTCGCGGCGTCCAGTCCCCACACGGGCGACAGCAACGCAGCCGCTTCCTTGGGGTTCTGCTTGACCCATCTGCCGGTTTTCTCGAGCTCGGCATACACCACGCGCAGCACGTCCGGCCGCGCTTTCGCGAACCGCGTGCCGGCAAGGTAGTAGCGCTGGTACGAGGCAATGCCCGTACCGTCGGCCAGCACGCGCACCTTCGCCTGGCGCTGCGCCGCGGCAAGGAACGGATCCCACACCACCCAGGCATCAATGGCACCGCGCTCGAAGGCAGCGCGGCCGTCGGCCGGTGTCAGGTAGGCAGGCTCGATGTCCTTGAAGGACAGGCCGGATTTCTCCAGTGCCGCGATCAGCAGGTAATGCGCGCCGGCCGCCTTGGCGAAACCGATCTTCTTTCCCTTCAGGTCGGCAACCGACTTGAGCGGTGAGTCCTCGCGCACGAGGATGGCCTGCGCGGCGGGAGATGGCGCCTCTTGCGCAACGAAGGTCAGGTCGGCCCCGGCAGCCTGAGCAAATACCGGCACGGTGTCGGCCACGTCGGCGCTGATGTCCAGGTTGTCGAGGTTCAGCGCCTCGAGCAGCGGCAGCCCACTCGTGAACTCATGCCAGCTCAGCGTGGTGTTAAGCGGGGCCAGTTGCTTCTCGAGCGTGCCTTGCACCTTGAGCACCGCGATCAGCGTCGAGGACTTCTGGTAGCCGAGCCGCACGGTGGCGGGCCGCGCCGTCGCGCCTTGTGCCAGCACCGCACCGGCACCCAATGCACCCAAGGCTCCGATGGCCGTGCGGCGAGTGATCAAAGAGGTAGTCATGCGCCCTGCCCTCACTTCGGCTTCTTCTGGTAGCCGGGATGCCAGCGCAGCCACCATTGCTCCAGCCCGCGCGCAAACAGGTCGGCCAGCTTGCCGAGCAGCGCATACAGCAGGATGCCCACCAGCACGATGTCGGTCTGCAAAAACTCGCGAGCGTTCATCGTGAGATAGCCGATGCCGGCCTGCGCCGAGATGGTTTCGGCCACGATCAAAATTACCCACATCAAGCCCAGCGAAAAGCGCAGGCCCACCAGGATGGACGACAGCGCGCCCGGCAGGATCACCTCGCGGTACAGCTGCCAGCGCGAGAGGCCATAGGTGCGGCCCATCTCGATCAGCTGCGGATCAACGTTGCGAATGCCGTGAAAGGTGTTGAGGTAGATCGGAAAGAACACCGACACCGAGATGAGAAACAGCTTGGCCGACTCGTCGATGCCAAACCACAGGATCACCAGCGGAATGAGCGCCAGCGCAGGAATGTTGCGCACCATCTGGATGGTCGAGTCGAGCAGCGTCTCGAAGAACTTCACCGACCCCGTCAAGAGGCCCAGCACCAGCCCCGTTCCGCCGCCAATGGCGAGGCCCGCGAGCGCACGGCCCGCGCTCACCTTGACGTGCGTCCAGAGCTCGCCCGAAACCGCCAGGCTCCAAGCCGCCTTGACCACGTCGACCGGCGCCGGCAGTACCCGCGTGGAGAGCCAGCCCAGCGATGAGGCGATCTGCCAGAAGACGATCAGCCCCACCGGCACGAGCCATGGCACCAGTCGGCCCGCCACGTTGGCGCCGAAGGCCTTGAGCGCCCGGCCGGCGTTTTCTTCTGAAGGCGCGACCGCCGGCAGTTCTTGCACTTGTTCCGTCATGGGAGTCCTCAGCTTTGGGAAGCAAGACGCGAAGGCGCGTCGAGATTGGCGACCACTTCGCCGAACGGTCCGCTGAGCGAGCCGCCTGCGAGCCGTGTCTGCGCCTTGCGCGAGAGGAGCGGAAACACCAGCTCGGCGAAGCGGTAGGCCTCTTCGAGATGCGGGTAGCCCGAGAGAATGAATTTGTCGAGGCCCAGCGCCGCGTATTCCTCGATGCGCGCCGCCACGGTCTTTGCATCGCCCACCAGTGCGGTGCCCGCGCCACCGCGGACAAGGCCCACGCCGGCCCACAGGTTGGGCGAAATTTCCAGGTCGGCGCGCGAGCGCTTGGCGCCGCCCGCGTGCAACGCGGCCATGCGGCGCTGTCCTTCCGAGTCCATGCGCGCAAAGGCGGCCTGGGCGCGGATCACGGTCTCGTCATCGACGCGGCTGATCAGCTCGTCGGCGGCCTTCCAGGCCGCATCTTCGGTCTCGCGAACGATCACGTGCAGCCGGATGCCGAACTCGACCTTGCGGCCCTTGCGCGCCGCGCGGTTGCGCACGTCGGCAATCTTCTTGGCTACCTCGGCGGGCGGTTCGCCCCAAGTGAGATAGGCATCGACCTGCTCGGCCGCGAGCTCGTGCGCGGCAGCCGACGAGCCGCCGAACCACACTGGTGGATAAGGGTTTTGCACCGGCGGGTAAAGCAGCTTGGCGCCCTTCACGCTCAGGTGGCGGCCTTCGTAATCGAAGGCCAGACCCTCATGGCTGCGCGCAAGAATCTCGCGCCAGATACGAATGAACTCGGCCGACTGCTCATAACGCGCCGCATGGTCCAGGTACACACCGTCGCCTTCGAGCTCGGCCTGGTCGCCGCCTGTTACCAGGTTCACCAGCAGTCGGCCGCCAGAGAGCCTGTCGAAGGTCGCGGCCATGCGCGCAGCGAGGCTGGGCTGGTGCAGGCCGGGCCGCACGGCGACCAGGAACTTGAGCTTCTTGGTCGCGCCGATCAGGCTCGACGCGATCACCCACGGGTCTTCGCACGAGCGGCCGGTGGGAATGAGCACGCCTTCGTAGCCGAGGTTGTCGGCCGCGCCTGCGATCTGCTGCAGGTAGGCCAGGTCGACGGGCCGCGCGCCCTCGCTCGTGCCGAGGTAGCGGCTGTCGCCGTGGGTGGGGAGAAACCAGAATATCTGCATGTCGTCTTTCGTCGGGTCGGGCCGGAGCCTCAGATAGCGAAGAAAAAGCCGCGCACGCGGGGCAGCGCAAAGCGCAGGCGGGGAAAGCCGGCACGCGTGCGCCGTTGCTGTCCGGAAATGCCCCAGGCGCGCGTGGTCGTGGCAACCACGCGTGCGGCGCGGTCTTGCAGCGGCTGCATCACGCGATACCCGCCGCGGCGGCCTCGAGCACGCTGATCTTTCGGGGGATCAGCTTCAGTTCGAAGAAGGTGTCGGCGATCTTTTGCTGCTCGGCGAGCACGGCCTTGCTGATGGGGCTGGTGCCGTAGGCCGCGCGCGCTACGGTCAGTTCGGCCACCGGTTGGGGCAGGCCCCACAGCGCGGCAAACTCGGCGGCCAACTCGTTCTTGTGGGCAGTGCCCCAGACGTCGACCTTGTTGATCTCCTCGATCGCAATGGCAAGCACGTCGGCGTTCTTAGCCACGTAGCCGAGCGACGAAAAGTAATAGCCGCGGTTGCCCACCACCCCGGTCGCATCGGCCAGGATGCGGGCCTCCAGCAACTTCTCGGCAGCGGCAAGGAACGGATCCCAGATCACCCATGCGTCGACAGAGCCCTTCTCGAAAGCGGCACGCGCATCGGCCGGCGGCAGGTAGACGAGGTTCAGATCGCTGTACGCGAGACCGTGCTTCTCGGCCAGCTTGACGATGAAGTAGTGGACGTTGGAGCCCTTGTTGAGGGCGATCTTTTTTCCCTTGAGGTCGGCCACGCTCCTGATGGCGGAGCCCTTGGGCACCAGCACGGCTTCCGACTGGGGCCGAGGAAGCGTGGTTGCCACGTAGGCGAGCGGCGCCCCCGCGGCCTGCGCAAAGATGGGCGGCGCTTCGCCCACGTCGCCGAAGTCGATCGAGCCGACGTTCAGCGCCTCGAGCTGCACCGGGCCGGCCGTGAACTCGGTCCACTTCACCGACACGCCGAGTGGCGCCAAGCGCTTCTCCAGAGTGCCGCGGCCCTTGAGGATGCTGAGGGCGCCCTTCTGGTGGCCGATACGCAGCTGGCGGCCCTGCGCCTGGGCCAGCGCCGCGAACGAAGGCAGCGCCAGCGCGGCGGCGGTGCCTTGCAGCAGGCGGCGGCGCGGAATGGAAATCGAAGTCATGAAGGCGTGTCCTTTCAGGCCGAGATGAAGCCGACGATGAGCGCAATGGCGGTCACCACGATCGTGCTGATGGCAAGGTCTCGCAGCGCGCGCCAGATGGAGCGAGGCGGCGTGTCGAGCGCGGAGTCTTCGGTGGCTACGGGGTTCATGTATGGATTCCTTTGGGCAAAGCTGTCCCCTTGCCGCGCACGGGCGACTTCAAAAGCGGGAACGGAAATGAGATTGGCTGAGCGTGGGTTCGACGAAGAACCGGTCAGACGCTACATCGCACGCGGGAAAATGGGACTGGCTCGAAGCCGTGTGTTGCGGGCAGCTTCAACCCTTCGGTCGCGAGCACCTCGACGGCCTCGTTGAGCCGCTCGGCCAGGTCAGCATGCACCTGGTAGGCGTTCTCGGGTGTCAGCGTGATCTGCGAATCGGTCGCGTAGACGCCCGGCAGGATGTGGCGCGCCGAGAGCGCATGCAGCACCGGCCGCAATGCATAGTCGAGCGCGAGCATGTGGTGCGGGCTGCCGCCCGTGGCCAGCGGCAGCACCGTCTTGCCCTTCAGCGCGTTCTGCGCCAGCAGGTCGAGAAAAACCTTCAGCACCCCGCTGTAAGCCGCCTTGTAGACCGGCGTCGCCACCACGACGACGCGCGCATGCGCCACCTGCGCAATGGCGCGCTCGATCGCCGGATGGTTCCAGTCGGCCAAGAGCAGCGCCTCTGGAGGCAGCTCGCGGATTGCGAGCCGCTCGATCTGCGCATTGCGGCCCGCCAGGCGCTCGGCCACGGCCTCGAGCAAGGCGGTGGAACGCGATGGTGCCGAAGGGCTGCCGGCAATCAAGAGAACGGACACAGATGGCTTTCGTTGTTGTTGGTGGTGATAACGCGAGAAGCTTCGACGCGAGCGGCGGCCTGCCCGCCCCGGCAAGGGCTGGACACAGCAACCTCGAAAGTGCGCGAAGCGTCGGCGCGCTACTTCGTGTAGATCTGGTCGAACGAGCCGCCGTCCGCGAAGTGCGCCTTGTCGGCCTTCGCCCAGCCACCGAAGGCCTGGTCGATGGTTACCAGCGTCAGCTTGGGAAACTGCTTGTCGTACTTGGCCTTGGCCTTTTCCGAGGTCGGGCGATAGAAGTTGCGACCCGCAATGTCCTGGCCTTCGTCCGAATACAGGTACTTGAGGTATTCCTCGGCCACGGCACGGGTGCCCTTCTTGTCGACCACCTTGTCGACCACCGCCACCGTGGGCTCGGCCAGGATGGAAATGGACGGCACCACGATCTCGAACTTCTCGGCGCCGAATTCCTTCAGCGCCAGGAAGGCTTCGTTCTCCCAGGCCAGCAGGACGTCGCCCACGCCGCGCTGCACGAAGGTGATGGTGGAGCCGCGCGCGCCGGTGTCCAGCACAGGCACGTTCTTGAACAGGCTGCCGATGTATTCCTTGGCCTTGGCGTCGCTGCCGTACTTTCGCTTGGCAAACTCCCAGGCGGCCAGGTAGTTCCAGCGGGCGCCACCCGAGGTCTTGGGGTTAGGCGTGATCACCTGCACGCCGGGCTTGACGAGGTCGTCCCAGTCCTTCAGGCCCTTGGGGTTGCCCTTCTTCACCAGGAACACGATGGTCGAGGTGTAGGGCGCAGAGTTCTGCGGCAGGCGCTTCTGCCAATCGGCCTTGACCACGCCGCCGTGCGTGACCAGCGCGTCGATGTCGCCGCCCAGCGCCAGCGTGGCCACGTCGGCATCGATGCCGTCGATGATCGACCGGGCCTGCTTGCCCGAACCGCCGTGCGACTGCTTGATGGTCACGTCCTGGCCTGTCTTGGCCTTCCAGTATTTCGCGAACGCCCGGTTGTAGTCGACGTAGAGCTCGCGCGTCGGGTCATACGACACATTGAGCAGCGTCACCGGGCCGGCGCCCTGCGCAAACGACGGCAATGCCGTCAGGGCCATGGCACCGGCCACGCCGGCCCCCAGGGAAAGCTTGATAAAGTCGCGGCGAAGGCTCATGGTGTCTGGCTCAAAAAGGCATATCGATGAAGCCACGTATTCTGAATACGACATATAGAAACTGGAACGACCGAGTTCTCAGTTCTAAATAGCAAAATCAACTAAGCAACCGCTTTCCCCACCAGAGGCATTAAAAATGGCACGCATGGTTCAGTGCATCAAGCTCGGCAAAGAGGCCGAAGGGCTCGACTTCCCGCCCTATCCCGGGGAACTGGGCAAGCGCCTGTGGGAAAACGTCAGCAAGGAAGCCTGGGCCGCCTGGCTCAAGCAGCAGACCATGCTGGTGAATGAGAACCGGCTGAATCTGGCCGACCTGCGCGCCCGCCAGTATTTGGCCCGCCAGATGGAAAAGCACTTCTTCGGCGAAGGCGCCGACGTCGCCCAGGGCTACGTTCCCCCTTCGAACTGAGCCCGCCTTGGCCGCCGAGCCCGTCGCCTGGCGCGCCGACGGCGTGCCGTACAGCGAGCGCTTCGACGACATCTACCACACCGAAACCGGAGCGCTGGCGCAGTCGCGCCATGTGTTTTTGGGCGGCTGCGGCCTGCCTGAAGCCTGGGCCGGACGTCCGCAATGGCGGATTCTCGAAACTGGATTCGGGCTCGGACTCAATTTTCTGACAACCTGGCAGGCTTGGCGTGCGGACGCCAACCGGCCGAGGCTGCTGCATTTCGTCTCCGTAGAAGCGCACCCGGTTGGTGCAGAAGACCTGTTGCGCGCTGCCGAGGCCTATCCAGAGCTGGCATCGCTGGCTGGGGAACTCGTGGCGCAGTGGCACGGGCTCCTGCTGGGCTTTCACCGGCTTGCCTTCGACGAGGGCCGGGTCTTGCTCACGCTGTGCATCGGCGATGTGCAGGCCATGCTGCGCGCGCAGCGCTTCGAAGCCGACAGCATCTTTCTCGATGGTTTCAGCCCGCAGCAGAACCCCGCGATGTGGTCGCCGGACACGCTTAAAGCCGTCTCGCGCTTTGCACGCCAGGGCACGGGCCTCGCCACCTGGACCTATGCGCGTCCGGTGCGCGACGTGCTCTCGCAGAACGGATTTCAGCTTGAAAGGCGCGAGGGCCTGCCGCCCAAGCGCGACTGCCTCGCCGGCGTGTTCGCGCCTGCCTGGACCGTGCGCCGCCGCGGCCCGGCGCCCGAGCACGTCGAGAAGCCGGGGAGCTGCGCAGTCATCGGTGCCGGCCTGGCCGGCGCCGCCGTGGCGGCGAGCCTGGCACGGCGCGGATGGCAGGTGACGATGCTCGATGCGGCCGATCGCCCGGCCGCCGGCGCTTCGGGCCTGCCGGTCGGCGTGATGGCGCCGCATGTCTCGCCCGACGACGCCCTGCTGTCGCGGCTCACGCGCGCCGGCATTCGCGCCACGTGGCTCGAACTGGAACGCCTGCTGGAACAAGGCCGTGACTGGCGCGCCAGCGGCGTGCTCGAGCGCCGGCCTCAGGGCGACACGCGGGTGCCCGCCGAATGGAGCGACAGCGGCCCCAATGAGTCGTGGCCCGCAAGCACGACGCAATTGGCGCAGACGGGGCTGCCTGCCGATACGCCCGCGCTCTGGCACGCACGTGCGGGCTGGGTGCGTCCTTCGCGTTTGATCGAGGCGTGGCTGCGCGAGCCGGGCGTCGAGTTTCGCGGCAATGCCACGGTCGCGCGGCTGTCCCACGGCGCAACTGGGTGGCAATTGTTCGATGATGCTGGCCGGTTGCTGGCCAAAGCCGACCGCGTCGTCGTTGCCGCGGGCTACCAATCTGGCCGCTTCGGTCCCGCGCTTCCGCTGCAGCCGGTGCGCGGGCAGGTTGCGTGGGGCCGCGTGGCGGACGAACTCGCGCTGCCCGCCACGCCGCTCAATGGCGACGGCCACCTGATCGCCCATGTACCCGAAGGCGAAGGCGCCCAGCTCTGGCTCGCCGGCGCCACCTTCGACCGGGACAGCACCGATCTCGAGCCGAACGATGCCGATGCAACCGCAAACCACGAGCGCCTGAAGCGGCTGCACCCCGCCGCAGCCGCTGTATTAGCTGGGAGCTTCGATCGCGGCGAGGTCAACGCCTGGGTCGGCGTGCGCTGCGCCTCTGGCGACCGCCGCCCGCTGGTCGGTCCGTTGAACAACGCCGGCCTCTGGGTATGCACCGCCCTGGGCTCGCGCGGGCTCAGCTTCGCGGCGCTATGCGCCGAGCTGCTGGCCGCGCAATGGCACGGCGAACCGCTGCCGCTGCCCGCCAACCTCGCGAAGGCGCTGGGGACGCAGCGCACAGAGGTTTAGGCGCACATTTCCCGTCATTCGGCGGCATCTGACCGCCCGCAGCAACCACGGCCTCCGCCAACACGTGAGAATGCTCCGCATGGCCATCCAATACGACATCACGCACACCACCGTCTACCGCTACAAGAATCCGGTGACCTTCGGGCTGCACCGCGTCATGTTCCGGCCGCGCGACAGCCATGACCTGCGGGTGCTGGCCACCGACCTGCAGGTGAGCCCGCAGTCGTTCACGCGGCTGATCCAGGACCCGCATTCGAACTCGGTCGCGCTGGTGCAGCCCATGGGCGAAGCCACGGAACTGCGCATCGTGTGCTCCTTCACCATCGAGCACGTGCCGGCGCAGCAAGACCAGCTCGCGCTCGACCCGGCGGCCGAGTTCCTGCCCTTTGCCTATACCGTGCAAGAGCGCCTCGACCTGGAGCACTACCTGCGGCCGCACCACGACGATGACGCGGGCGGAACCCTGATCCGCTGGGCCCACCAGTTCCTGCATACCGACCAGCCCAACAGCACGCGCGAAGTGCTCGCGCGCATGAACGCGCACATCGGCCAGAGCCTCGAATACAAGGCGCGCGACGAGGAAGGCACGCAGACGCCGCTCCAGACACTGGCGCTCGGCAGCGGGAGCTGCCGCGACTACGCGCTCCTGATGATGGAGGCTGCGCGGCGCCTGGGCATAGCCACGCGATTCGTCTCGGGCTATCTCTACGACGCCGCCCTCGACCGTGCGGCCCAGGCGCCCGGCGAATCGATGACCGGCGCCGGCACCACGCACGCCTGGCTGCAGGCTTATCTTCCGGGCATCGGCTGGCTCGCCTTCGATCCCACCAACAACCTCATGGGCAGTGGGCAGCTGATTCGCGTCGGCGTGACTCGCGATCCGGCGCAGGCCGCGCCGATCTCCGGCAGTTGGTACGGCGATGCCGAGGCCTATGACGGCCTCGAGGCCACCGTGGTGGTGACGCGCCGCAAGGAAGGCTGAAGCCCTCGCGCGGAGGTGTCGCGCACGCGATAGCAGCTACGGGAAAGCCCGGCCCGCCGCGCCGGGCAACGCCCCTACGCTGCCCCGCCGGTTCAGCGAAATAGCACGGTCGTTCTCTACGGTCGGGCGAGGCTCCGCTGTGCCGGGCTTCTTCCCAACACCAACAAAGCGGAGAGAGACACCTCATGCATTCAGCGCGCCTGACATTTCTTGCCCTTGCAGCCAGCCTTGCCGTCGCATCCTGCGGCGGGGGCGGCGGCGGTAACGGTTTTGCCTTCACGCCACTGCCTCCGGCTCCGGCTCCCGCGCCCCCGGCACCGCCCCCTCCGCCTCCTCCCCCACCCGAAGAAACCCGGCTGCAGGACAGCCGCAATTCCTTCGCGCCCGCCGATCCTGCGGCCACCACTTTTGCGGCGCTCGCGGCCGACGCAAGCGACAGCGTCGACAACGCCACCACCAGCCGCTGGGCCGGCATGCTCGGCGGCGCGCAATACCGCGTCGAGGTGCCCGCCAACTGGAACGGCAAGCTCGTGATGTACGCGCACGGCTATGCCGGCGACGTCAACCTGCTGAAGGTAAATAACCCGTCCATCCGCCGCTACCTGATCCAGAACGGCTACGCCTGGGCCGCATCGAGCTACAGCAAGAACTTCTACGACGTGCGCGCGGGCGTGGAAGACACCAACGCACTGGCCCTGCAGTTCAACGCCATCGCCAAGGCCAACGGGCGCGAGCTCGCCGCACCGTCTAAGGTCTACATCACCGGCCACTCGATGGGCGGCCACATCACGGCGGCGGCCATCGAGGACGAGGCCTACGCAACGGCCAACCACAAGATGAAGTACAACGGCGCGGTTCCGATGTGCGGCGTGGTCGGCGACACCGAGCTGTTCGACTACTTCTCGGGCGCGCAGATCGCCGCGCAGGCACTGGCGGGGCTGCCCAAGTACCCGACCGTCAATTGGTCGGACATCAAGGCGCAGGTCACCAGCACCCTGTACACCGCCTTTCCAGGAACGCCGACGGCCACCGGTTTGAAGTTCGCCTCGGTGGTGAAGAACCTCACCGGGGGTGAGCGCCCGATGTTCGACCTGGGCTTCACGCAAGGCGGCTCGTTCGCGGCGGTGTGGGGCGTGTTCGGCAGCGACGGCACGGTCAACGGCATCCTGAACAGGAGCACGCTCGACACCAACCGGTTCACCTACACCATCGACGGGGACCAGCCAGGGACCACCGCGCTGAACGCTTCCGTGCTCAAGCTGACGGCGGCCGTCGACGCCAACCGCCTGCGCACCGACGGCCTGCGCTGGATCCCCAAGGCCAATGGCGAATTCAAGATTCCGGTGGTCACGCTGCACACGCTGGGCGATCTCTACGTGCCCTTCAGCATGGAGCAGATCTACAACCAGCGCGCGGCCGCCAAGGGCAACAGCGGCTGGCTGGTGCAGCGCGCGGTTCGCGGCATCTCGCATTGCGATTTCACCATCGCCGAGCAGGTCGAGGCCTTCGATGCGATGGTCAAGTGGGAGCGTGACGGCGTGAAGCCGGCGGGCGACGATGTGATTACCGCGGCCACGGTGGCGGACCCGGCCTATGGCTGCACCTTCACGCGGCCGCTAGGCACGGTGGACGAAGGTGACACCAGCAAGGCGACGCGTCCGGGCGCAGCCGCCGCACGCCCCTGCCCGCCCTGATCGGCATGTGATCGGCATGTGACCGGCGGGCTAAGTCTCGCGCAGCAAGAGGCGGGGAAGCGACATTGACGCCCGTTCCAAACGGCGGCAATGTCGCACCATCGGCGTGGCACCGAACGCCTTGAAGGACGACGCATGAGACTCCTTGCACTCACCGCCGGCACGCTGGTGGCCGCAGCCTTGGCCTGGCATGCCGCGCCCTCCTTCGCCGAGCCGGCGCGCCGCGTGCCCCCGCCCAGGTTCGATGTGATGACGCCGCCGACCGCGATTTACGAAACCGCCGTGCTCGCCGGCGGCTGCTTCTGGGGCGTGCAAGGCATATTCCAGCGTGTCAAAGGCGTGAACATCGCCTTGTCGGGCTATGCCGGCGGCGACGCGAAGACCGCGCGCTATGAACAGGTGGGTTCCGGCCGCACCGGCCATGCCGAATCGGTGCGCATCGTCTACGACCCGAAGCAGATCAGCTACGGCAAGCTGCTACAGATCTTTTTTTCGGTGGCGCACGACCCGACCGAGCTGAACCGGCAAGGTCCGGACACGGGCCCCCAATACCGATCCACCGTGTTTGCCGAGAACATCGAGCAGGCTCGCGTGGCAAGGGACTACATCGCGCAGCTGAACCAGGCCAAGGTCTTCGGCAAGCCATTGGCGACAACCATCGAAATGTCGAAGCCCTTCTATGCGGCCGAGGCCTATCACCAGGACTTTCTTACTCGCAATCCGAAATATGGCTACATCGTGATCCACGACATGCCGAAGCTCGATAACCTCAAGAAGCTGTTTCCGGAGAGCTACCGGGCGACACCCGTTCTGGTGAACCCGGCAAAAAGCGGGTGAGTAAGAGCGGGTGAATTTCAGGCGCCTTTCGGCGCATCCGCCGTCGCATCGTAGTTGCCGCGGCGTGCCGCCTGGTTGCACTGCGCGCGATGCACGAGCGCTTTCTTCGCCGCTTCCACGTTGGCGCGGTCGCCCTTCCAGGCATCCAGTGCCGGCTGCTGGACGGCGCGCGAATATGAAAACGCCAGTGCCCAGGGCAGCCGCGACTTGAATCTCTGGTTCATTGCATTCAGCCGGGCGGAAGCGAGCTGCGCCGATTGGCCGCCCGAGAGAAAAGCGATTCCCGGCACTGCGGCAGGCACGGTGCGCAATAGGCACGCCACCGTGGCGTCCGCCACTTCTTCAACGCTCTCCTGCTGCGGACAGGCTTGCCCAGGCAGCACCATGTTCGGCTTCAGGAGCATGCCCTCGAGCAGCACGCCTTGCAGCCGAAGCTGGGCGAACACTGCGTGCAGCGTGTCTTCCGTGATCTCCGCGCAGCGTGCCAGCGAATGATCGCCCTCCATCAGCACCTCGGGTTCGACGACGGGAACGAGTCCCGCCTCTTGGCACAGCGCTGCGTAGCGTGCCAGCGCATGGGCATTCACCTCGATGCAAGCGCGAGTGGGCAAGCCAGCCCCCGGCGTTATGACGCCGCGCCATTTGGCAAAGCGCGCGCCCATTCCAGCGTATTCGGCCAGGCGCTCGCGCAGCCCGTCCAGGCCTTCGGTGACCGTTTCGCCCGGATGGCCCGCCAGCGGCTTGGCGCCGGTGTCGACCTTGATTCCGGGAATGATGCCCTCTGCGTCGAGCGCCGAGACGAACGACGTGCCCGTGCTGGTTCGCTGCCGGATGGTTTCGTCGAAGAGGATCGCGCCGCTGATGCATGCGCCCAGGCCCGGCGCGGTAACGATCAGTTCGCGCCAATCGCGCCGCGCGTCCTCGGTCAGCGGGATGCCAAGTTTGGCGAAGCGCTTGTGGCAGGTGGCGTTGCTCTCGTCCATGGCGAGCAAGCCCTTGTCCGCAGCGACCAGCGCCTGTGCGGTATCGATCAGTGCCTGTGCAGTCATGATGCTGTGACCCTCACTTGCAGCGATCGTACGCCCCTGCCCCGCCTCCGGCTAGATCACGTTCTTTTCTACCAGCGGCCGGTTTTCCAGGATCCGCGCGAACGAAAGCGGCGACAGGTCGAGTCCGCGGTACTCGCCATAGCGGATGAGCTCGGCCACGCCGCGCCCCGCCGCCGGGCACTGCTGCAGGCCGTGCCCCGAGAAGCCGTTGGCAAAAAACATGTTCTCGCAGCCCGGATGCAGCCCGAGGATCGCGTTGTGGTCGAACAGGTTCATCTCGTAATAGCCGGCCCACGCACCCGTCATGCGAATGGCTTCGAAGGCAGGCACGCGCTTGCCCAAGGCGGGCCAGATGAAATCGTCGAACACGCGGTAATCGACTTCGAGCGGGGCATCGTCGCGGTCCCGGTCCTGGGGCGGCGAAAAACCGCAGATGAAGCGGCGACCCTCGGGCCGAAACCAGATGCCCGACGTGTCGATGACCAACGGACAGCCCGGCAGGGTCTCGGGGCACGAGAAGCTGAACACCATGCGGCGCCGGCCGCGCACCGGCAGGTCGACACCGGCCCAGCCCGCCACCTTCGCCGCCCACGCACCGGCGGCATTGACTACCAAGTCGGCCTGCAGCACGTTGCCGATGTCGAGCTCGACGCCCGTTACCCGATTCCCGCTGCACTGCAGGCCGGTCGCCTTTGCCTGCACGTAGAGCGCGCCCTGCGAGATGGCCTTCTTGCGAAAGGCTTGCAACAGGCTGTAGCCGTCGTACCAGCCCTCGCCTGAAAGGCCCAGCGACGCCAGCGCGATTTCCTCGGTCGACATCCACGGAAAGCGCGCCTGCAGTTCGTCCGGCGCCATCAGCAGCACGTCGACGCCATGGGCCTTTTGCAGCGCGTGGTTCTCGCGCAGCACATCGACACCATCCGTGGGCGCCAGATAAAGGTACCCGGGCTCGACCAGGCCGATGTCGGGCACGTTGTCGCCCACGCGCAGAGTTTCGCCAAGGCCGCGGAAAAATTCGATGCCGTAGAGCGACATCTCGATGTTGATGGCCGTGGAGAACTGCTGCCGGATCGAACTGGCCGACAAGGTCGACGACGCCTGCGTGTACGAGAAGTCGCGCTCGACCACGGTGACCTCGAACGGTTCCTCCAGCGGATCCCGGTTCAGGAAATAAGCGATGGAGGAGCCGATGGCGCCGCCGCCGATGATCACCACACGACGCATGAAATGCCCTTCTTGCTGTTCGCCAACGAGCCCATTGTCCCAAGCGCCGCGAAAAATCGCGAGCCCCGCACGCAGAATAGCAACGATGAGAAAAGACATTCCCAACCTGGGTGCGCTGCAGGCTTTCGAAGCTTCGGCACGGCTGGGGAGTTTCACCCGCGCGGCGGCCGAATTGGCCCTTACCCAGAGCGCCGTCGGCCGGCAGGTGGCCTCGCTGGAGCAGCGGCTGGGGGTGCCGCTGTTTTCGCGCGTTCGCCGGCGCCTCACCCTCACCGATACGGGACGCGAATATGCGGCGCGCATCCGCCGCCACCTCGACCAGATCCGCCGCGACACGCTGGAAATCAGCGCCGGCCACGACATGGGTTTTGTGCTCGAAGTGGCCGTGGTGCCCACTTTCGCCACGCAGTGGCTCATTCCGCGCCTGCCCGATTTCAGCCGCAGGCATCCGAACATCACGGTCAACCTCTCGGCGCGGTCGCAGCCCTTCTCGTTCCAGGAGAACGCCTATGACGCCGCCATCTATTTCGGCGACCAGTTCTGGCCTAACACCCAGGGTGGGCTGATCTTTTCCGAGGGCGAAATGGTGCCGGTCTGCAGCCCTGCGTTCCGCGATGCCAACGGCCCGTGGGATGAATCGGCCTTCGAACGCTGCCGCCACGTGCACCTGGGCACGCGCGCGCACGCCTGGCGCGACTGGTATGCGCAGCAGGGCTGGGACTACACCGTGCACGCCTCGCGCGGACCGCGCTACGAGCTCTTCACCATGGTGACCGCCGCCGCGGCCGCCGGCATGGGCGTGGGCCTCGCGCCGCGCATCCTGATCGAACGCGAATTGCGCACCGGCGAACTCGTGATTCCGATCGACCGCCACCTGGACGTGCGCCAGGGCTACTACTTCGCCCATCCCGAAGGCCGGCCGGCTTCCGGGGCGCTGGAGCATTTCAAGCGCTGGGTGCTCGGGCTCACGCCCGGTTGACAGGACCGTCTTAGCGTTCGATTGCGGCCGCTGCTGGCCTGCAATTTGCTCCTTTGATCAAAAATGACAGAAAATTTTCTTTTTTGTCTTATATTTGTAAACCCATTTTCATCGGACACCCCTTTTCGGGTGCACGAACCCACGCATGAGCACCAACGTCGACAACACGGGCACCACCGTGGCACAGCGCATTGCGCAGGCTCTGCCGCGGCTGACGCGTTCGCACCGCCAGGTCGCCGACTTCGTGCTGGAGCACCCGCTGCAGGTTGCGACCCTGCCTATCGACGAGCTCGCGGCCGCCGTCGGCGTGTCCGTCGCCACGGCCAACCGCTTTGCCCGGGCGCTGGACTTCGACGGCTACGCCACCTTTCGCGCCGAACTTGTGCGCGGGTTCGAGTCGCTGGTGGCGCCAGTGGAGCGCCTGCGCGGCAATCTCGAGCATCCGACCACCGTGGCCGAGGTGTTCGCCACCGCGCTCGACGAAAGCCGCCGCAACATCGAAGCCACGCGCCAGTCGCTGGACTACGCCGCTTGCGAGGCCGCGGTGCAGCGCATCGGCAAGGCCCGCTCCATCTACATTGCCGGCTTTGGCGCCAGCGCGTGGCTGGCAGGGCTGCTGCAGCACGGCCTGGACGGCAGCTGCAACGACGTGCGGATGCTCTCCAGCGTCAGCGGCGTCACGCACGCGGCGCGCTCGCTGATGCACGCCGGGCCGCAGGACCTGTTCATCGGGCTGACTTTTCCGCGCTACCTGACAGACACGGTGGCGCTGGCCCAGATTGCCAAGGGTCAGGGCTGCGCGGTGCTGGCGCTGACCGACCGCCCGAGTTCGCCGCTGGCGCCGCTGGCCGACGTAGCGCTCTATTGCCAGACCGAAACCAACTATCGGCCGAACTGCGAGACCAGCGTGCTGGCATTGATCGAGGCGCTGACCAGCGCGGTGGCGCTGCGCGCGCCGCGCGCGGTCCAGTCCGCGAGCCGCATCCTGCAGGCCGTGCGGCCCTGGCTGCACGGCGCGCAAGGCCTGCCACGGGCCGATGTCGCCACACAACCCCTCGGCGCAGCCACCACGGCCAATGCCCGCAAGACAAGGAAGAAAGCTTCCCGATGAAGAAAGCCACGCCCGTCATTGCCATTCACGGCGGTGCCGGCACCATCAACGCCGCAACGACCAGCGCGGCCCAGGCGCAGGCCTATCACGATGCCTTGCGGAACGTGGTGCTCGCTGCACAGGCGCTGCTTATCAAGGGCGCATCCGCACTCGACGCCACCTGCCTCGCGGTCGAAATGCTCGAGGACTGCCCGCTCTTCAACGCGGGTCATGGCTCGGTCTTCACGCACGGCGAAACCCACGAGCTCGATGCCGCCGTGATGGACGGCGCCACCCTGGCCGCCGGCGCGATTGCCGGCGTGTGCCACATCCGCCGCCCGGTGCGCGCCGCGCGCGCCGTGCTCGAAGACGGCGCCCACGTGCTGCTCGCCGGCCCGGGCGCCGAAGCCTTTGCGCGCGAGCACGGGCTGGAGATGGTCGAGCCCTCGTATTTCTCCACCGAGGCGCGCCGCCAGCAGCTCTACCGCGTGCGGGGCACCGGCCGCGTGGTCACCGACCATGAAGGCGCGGCCATGACGCCGCCGCTCGACGAAGACAAGAAGCTCGGCACCGTCGGCGCCGTGGCGCTGGACATGCACGGCCACCTTGCCGCGGCCACCTCGACAGGCGGCATGACCAACAAGCGCGTCGGCCGCATCGGCGATTCCCCGCTGATCGGCGCCGGCACCTATGCCGACGACCGCACGGCCGCCGTCTCCTGCACCGGCAGCGGCGAAATGTTCATCCGCGTGGCAGCGGCCTACGACGTTTGCGCCCGCATGGCCTACGGCGGCGCCACGCTCGAAGCGGCCACGCATGCGGTCGTGCAGCAGTCGCTGCCCGCCATCGGCGGCACCGGCGGGCTGATTGCCGTCGATCGCCACGGCAACCTGAGCCTCGCCTTCAACAGCGAAGGCATGTACCGCGCTCACGCGCGCGGCGACGAATCGCCGGTCACGGCCATCTTCGCCTGACACCCCCTTCTCCTCGCACCCCATGTCCACCCCTCCCCTCGCCCTGCCGGACGGCCGCGTCCTCGCCGTTGACGATCTCACCGTGCGCTTCTCGACCTCCGAGCGCACCGTCGACGCCGTCAAGAATCTCTCGTTCCACGTCGACCATGGCGAAACGCTCGCGGTGGTGGGCGAATCGGGCTCGGGCAAGTCGGTCACCTCGCTCGCGCTGATGCGGCTGGTGGAGCATGGCGGCGGCCGCATCCTCGGCGGGCGCATGGCGTTTCGCCGCCGCAATGGCGAGGTGCTCGACCTCGCGCAGGCACGCGACACCACGATGCGCGGCATTCGCGGCGCGGACATCGCAATGATCTTCCAGGAGCCGATGACCTCGCTCAACCCGGTGTTCACCGCCGGCGACCAGATTGCCGAGGCCATTCGCATCCACCAGGGCAAGAACAATGCGGCCGCGCGCGCCGAGGCATTGCGCATGCTGGAGCTGGTGCGCATTCCCGAAGCGCGCAACGTGCTCGACCGCTTTCCGCACCAGCTCTCGGGCGGCATGCGCCAGCGCGTGATGATCGCGATGGCGCTCTCGTGCAAGCCGCAGTTGCTGATTGCCGACGAGCCCACCACGGCGCTCGACGTGACCATCCAGGCGCAGATCCTCCAGCTCATCCGCGAGCTGCAGAAGGAGATGCGCATGGGCGTGCTCTTCATCACGCACGACATGGGCGTGGTGGCCGAGATTGCCGACCGCGTGCTGGTGATGTATCGCGGCGACAAGGTGGAAGCCGGCACCTCCGACACCGTGTTTGCCGCGCCGCAGCACCCCTACACCAAGGCGCTGCTGTCGGCCGTGCCCAAGCTGGGCGCGATGCAGGGCACCGACCTTCCGGCCAAGTTCGAGCTGCTGCGCACCGAGGGCAGCCCGGACACCGTGCCGTGCACCAACACCACGCCGCAGACCACGGTTCGCTCAGACGCCGGCCCGATCCTGCGGGTGCGCGACCTGGTGACGCGCTTCGACGTGCGCAGCGGCCTCTTCGGCCGCGTGAAGCGCCGGGTGCACGCGGTCGAGAAGATCAGCTTCGATCTCTACCCCGGCGAGACGCTGGCGCTGGTGGGCGAATCGGGCTGCGGCAAGTCGACCACCGGCCGCTCGCTGCTGCGCCTCGTCGAGAGCCAGAGCGGCGCCATCGAGTTCGGCGGAAAGAACATCCGCGAGCTGCCCACGCGCGAGCTTCAGGCCTTGCGCCGCAACATCCAGTTCATCTTCCAGGACCCCTTCGCCTCGCTCGATCCGCGCGTGACGGTCGGCTTCTCGATCATGGAGCCGCTGCTCATCCACAACATCGCCAAGGGCGCCGAGGCACAGCAGCGCGTCGATTGGCTACTGCAGAAGGTCGGCCTTCCGCCAGAGGTGGCGCAGCGCTATCCGCACGAATTCTCCGGTGGCCAGCGACAGCGCATCGCGATTGCGCGTGCCCTCGCGCTCAACCCCAAGGTGGTGGTGGCGGACGAATCGGTTTCGGCGCTCGACGTGTCGATCCAGGCGCAGATCGTCAACCTCATGCTCGACTTGCAGCGCGAACTGGGCGTGGCTTTTCTTTTCATCTCGCACGACATGGCCGTGGTCGAGCGCATCAGCCACCGCGTGGCCGTGATGTACCTTGGGCAGATCGTCGAGATCGGCCCTCGCCGCGCGGTGTTCGAGGCACCGCAGCACGCCTACACCCGCAAGCTGATGGCGGCGGTGCCGGTGGCCGATCCGTCGCGCCGCCACAAGCCGCGCGCGCTGCTCGAAGGCGAGATTCCCAGCCCGATCCGCGCCGTGGGCGATGAACCCGACGTGCCGCCGCTGGTGCAGGTCGCGCCCGGTCACTTCGTGGCACGGCACGCCATTGGCGGCGCCTTCTGATCGATCGACCAATTTTTCAACCCGCAGGCCCTCCTGCATTTTTTCTCGAACCACCGGAGTTCTTTCCATGAAGCAATCTTCTTCCTCCCTGCGATGGGCTTCCGCACTGCTGGGCCTGGCCGCGTTGGCGGCATCGGGCACGGCCCTGGCCGCCAAAGACGTGGTGCTGTCGATCGGCTACCAGCCCGAGACGCTGGACCCGTACAACACCAACACCACCATCACCACCGCGGTGACCAAGACCTTCTATGAAGGCCTGTTCCAGTTCGACAAGGACCTGAAGGTGCAGAACGTGCTCGCGGAGAGCTACGACGTGTCGAAGGACGGCCTGGTCTACACCATCAAGCTGCGCACCGGCGTGAAGTTCCATGACGGCACCGACTTCAATGCAGAAGCCGTCAAGTTCACGCTCGACCGCGTGTTGAACCAGGACAACAGGCTGCTGCGCTACAACCAGTTCAACCGCGTGAGCAAGGTGGAGGCGCTGAACCCCACCACCGTGCGCATCACGCTGAAGGAGCCCTTCGGTCCATTCATCAACTCGCTGGCCCACGCCTCGGCCGCAATGATCTCGCCGACGGCGCTCAAGAAGTGGGGCAACAAGGACATCGCCTTCCACCCCGTGGGCACCGGCCCCTTCGAGTTCGTCGAGTGGAAGCAGACCGAAGCCGTCAAGGCCAAGAAGTTCGACGGCTACTGGAAGAAGGGCTATCCGAAGGTCGACAACGTCTCGTGGAAGCCGGTGCTCGAGAACAACACGCGCGCTGCGATGCTGCAGACGGGCGAAGCCGATTTCGCGTTTCCTATTCCCTACGAACAGGCCGAGCTGCTGAAGAAGAGCGAAAAGCTCGAAGTGGTGGCCACGCCGTCGATCATCACGCGCTTCCTGGCCTTCAACATGCTGCAGAAGCCCTATGACAACCCGAAGGTGCGCGAAGCCATCGGCTACGCCATCAACAAGGAAGCACTGGCCAAGGTCGCCTTTGGCGGATACGCCTTCCCCGCGCAAGGCATCGTGCCGCAGGGCGTGAAGTACGCCGAGAAGATGGCGCCCATTCCCTACGACCTGAAGAAGGCCAAGGAACTGATGAAGGAAGCCGGCTATCCGGACGGCTTCGAGTCGGTGCTGTGGAGCGCCTACAACAACACGACCAGCCAGAAGACCATCCAGTTCGTGCAGCAGCAGCTCGCGCAGATCGGCATCAAGCTGCAGGTGCAGGCGCTCGAAGTGGGCCAGCGCACCGAGCAGGTGGATGCTTGGCCCGATCCGAAGACGGCCAAGGTCCGCATGTACTACACGGGCTGGTCGTCGTCGACCGGTGAAGCCGACTGGGGCCTGCGCCCGCTGTTCGCCTCGGAAGCCTGGGCGCCCAAGCTGAACAACATGTCGTTCTACAAGAGCGAGGTGGTGGACAACGCGCTGGCCAAGGCGCTGGTTACCGTGGACGACAAGGAAAAGGCCGCGCTCTACAAGACTGCGCAGGAAGAAATCCGCAAGGACCTGCCGCGCGTGCCGATGGTCACGGAGCAGAACCTGTCGGCGCATGCCAAGCGCCTGTCGGGTGTGTTCGTGATGCCGGACGGCAACATCAACATCGACGCCATCGCTGTCGACTGACCCCCCCCGAAGCGGCTCACTTCGTGTAGCCGCCTCCCCCTCAAGGGGGCGACACCTGCGGCCCGGCTAAGCCGGTTCCGCGGTGTCTCCCGATTGGCCCCGAGGCCCCGACGAGGGCTGACTGTCTGTATGCCATGCTGAATTACTTTCTCAAACGACTGTTGGGCCTAATCCCGACGCTGCTCATCGTGGCGGTGCTCGTGTTCCTGTTCGTCCACATGCTGCCCGGGGACCCGGCGCGCCTTGCCGCCGGCCAGGAGGCCGACGAGCAGACGGTGGCCATGGTTCGCCACGAGCTGGGCCTGGACAAGCCGCTGCCGCAGCAGTTCGCAAGTTTCTTCACCCACATGCTGCAGGGCGACTTCGGCACCTCGATCCGCACGCGGCGGCCGGTGTCGACGGAGATTGCCGAGCGCTTTTTACCGACGGTGATGCTGACCGTCACCAGCATGGTGTGGGCGGTGATTTTCGGCATGGGCATCGGCATTGTCTCGGCCGTGTTCCGCAACCAATGGCCCGACCGGATCGGCATGACCCTGGCCGTGTCGGGCATCTCCTTTCCGGCATTTGCCCTGGGCATGCTGCTGATGCAGATCTTTTCCGTCCAGCTCGGCTGGCTGCCCACCGTAGGCGCCGCCACCTGGAAGCACTACATCCTGCCCTCGATCACGCTGGGCGCCGCCGTTGCCGCCGTGATGGCGCGGTTCACGCGCGCATCGTTCGTCGAAGTGATCCAGGAAGACTTCGTGCGCACGGCGCGTGCCAAGGGCGTGCGGGAGCGCACCGTCATCATCAAGCACTGCCTGCGCAACGCGCTGATCCCCGTCGTCACGATGATGGGCCTGCAGTTCGGCTTTCTGCTGGGCGGCTCGATTCTGGTCGAGGCGGTCTTCAACTGGCCCGGCCTCGGCCGCCTCTTGGTCGATGCGGTGCAGATGCGCGACTACCCCGTCATCCAGACGCTGGTGCTGCTGTTCTCGCTCGAATTCATCCTGATCAACCTGGTGGTCGATGTGCTGTACGGCTACATCAATCCCACCATCCGCTACAAGTGAGCAAGCAGCCATGACGCAAGCTTCCGGGCTGTCTGCCGCAGCCGAATCCATCGTTCCTCTTTCTCCCGTGGCCGCGGTGCAGGCCGGGGGCAAAGTCCGCACGCCCTGGGGTGAGTGCTGGCGACGCTTCAAGAAGCAGCCCGTGGGCATCGTGGCCGCGCTGTTCGTGCTGCTGCTGGTTTTCGTCGCGGTGTTCGCACCGTGGATCGTGCCCTTCGACGCGGAGAACTTCTTCGACTACGACATGCTGAACAGCGGGCCGACGGCCACGCATTGGTTCGGTGTCGACCCGCTGGGCCGGGACATCTTCAGCCGCATCCTGATGGGTGCGCGCATTTCGCTGATCGCCGGCTTTCTTTCGGTGCTGGTGGGCGGCTTCATTGGCACCAGCTTTGGCCTGCTCGCGGGCTACTACGAAGGCTGGTGGGACCGCATCGTGATGCGCGTGTCGGACGTGCTCTTTGCCTTTCCGGGCATCTTGCTGGCGCTGGGCGTGGTCGCCATCCTGGGCAGCAGCATGACCAACGTGGTAGTGGCGGTGTCGGTGTTCAGCGTGCCGGCCTTCGCGCGCCTGGTGCGCGGCAACACGCTGGTGCTCAAGCAGCAGACCTACATCGAAGCCGAGCGCAGCATCGGCGCGTCGGACTGGACCATCATCGTGCGGCACATCCTGCCGGGCACCATCTCCTCGATCGTGGTGTATTTCTCGATGCGCGTGGGCACCTCGATCATCACGGCCGCGAGCCTCTCGTTCCTCGGCATGGGTGCGCAGGCTCCCACGCCCGAGTGGGGCGCCATGCTCAGCGAAGCCCGGGCCGACATGGTTACTTCGCCCCACGTGGCGCTGTTCCCGAGCCTGGCCATCTTCTTCACGGTGCTGGCCTTCAACCTGCTGGGCGATGCGTTGCGCGACGCGCTCGACCCGAAGATCGACCGCGAGTAGCCTGCACTTCTTTCTTCATTCATGGCATCGAATCCCCCCCGCATCGGGAACCTGCTCCAGGGTCCGCGCAACGCGATCACCGACGTCGAAGGCGTGACTGTGGGGCACCGCACGCTCGATGACGGCCCCGTGCAAACCGGCGTGACGGTGATCCGGCCCCATGCTGGCGACCCGTTCCGCGACAAGGTGCCTGCGGCCGCGATGGTGCTCAACGGCTTCGGCAAGAGCGTGGGCCTGGTGCAAATGGCCGAGCTCGGCGTGCTGGAGACGCCGATCGCCCTGACCAACACCTTTTCGGTGGGCACCGTGGCGACGGCGCAAATCCGCCACTGCATCGCCGCCAACCCCGAGAGCGGCCGGTCGCTGCCCACGGTCAATCCGCTGGTGTTCGAGTGCAACGACGGTTTTCTCAACGACATCCAGCGCCTGACGGTGGGCGAGGCCGACTACCTGCGTGCGCTAGAGAGCGCGGGCAGCGACTTTGCCCAGGGCTCCGTGGGGGCCGGGCGCGGCATGTCGTGCTTCCAGCTCAAGGGCGGCATCGGCAGCGCCTCGCGCCGGGTGTCCGCGCAGGATGGCGTGCACACGGTCGGCACGCTGGTGCTGGCCAACTACGGCCGTCCTTCGCAACTGGCGCTGGCCGGCCAGGCGGTCGGTGAGCAACTGGTGGCCAGGCTGGCCGCGGAAGGCAGCCGGACGTCGAGGGAGCCGGAAAAGGGGTCGATCATCATCGTGGTGGCCACCGACGCGCCGCTCGATGCGCGCCAGCTGCGCCGGCTGGCCCTGCGCGCCGGCGCCGGCCTGGCGCGCACTGGCTCGGTCTTCGGGCATGGCAGCGGCGACATCGTGCTGGCCTTTTCGACCGCCTATACCGTGCCCGATCTCGCCGAACGCTCGATGCCGGCCATCGCGATGGTGCACGAGAGCCTGCTCGACGGGCTGTTCGAAGCCGCGGCCGACAGCACCGAGCAGGCCATTGTTCACGCGCTGTGGCACGCCGCGGCCGTGACCGGGCGCGACGGCAACCACCGGGCGACGCTGGCCGAGCTGCTGCCCTCCTTCGTTCCTTCTTCTCTCGCACCGACACACGCCCTATGAAAGTCCTGATCTCCACCGACATCGAAGGCGTTGCCGGCGTTTACCACTCGGAGCAGGTGCGCTCCGGCAACCCAGAGTTCGAGCGCGCCCGCCTGCTGATGGCAGAGGAGGCCAATGCGGCCATTGCGGGCGCCTTCGACGCCGGCGCCACGCAGGTGCTGGTCAACGACTCGCACGGCGGCTTTCGCAACATGCCGCCCGACGTGCTCGATCCTCGCGCTCGCGCGGTGCAGGGCAAGCCGCGCTACCTGAGCATGGTGGCCGGCGTCGACGAAGGCGTGGACGCGGTCTGCATGGTCGGCTATCACTCGCGCGCGCAGGGACGCGGCATCCTGGCGCACACGATCAACAGCTTTGCCTTTGCAGGCATCTGGCTCGGCGACCAGGAGCTGGGCGAGGCCGGGCTCTATGGCGCACTGGCCGGCGAATACGGCGCGCCGGTGGTCATGGCCAGCGGAGACGACGTGTTCATCGCCGAGAACCGGCCGCTTTTTCCGCATGCGGTGTTTGTCGAGACGAAGCGCGCCACGGGGTTCAACAGCGGCGTGTCTCTGTCGCCCGAGCAGTCGCGCGAAGCGATCCGGGCCGGCGTGGCGGAAGCGCTGGCCGGGCGCGCCAACGCAAGTCCGCTGGTCTTCAAGGGCCCGCAAGTGGTCACGCTTCGCACCCAGTCGCCGGCCATGGCCGATCTGTTCTGCCAGTGGCCGGCCTTCGAGCGCGTCGACGGCGTGACCTTGCGCTTCACTGCGGACACGGTGGAAGCGGCGGTGCGCATGCTGAACTGCTGTTCAGCCATGTCGTCGATGCTGCGCTGAAAGTATTACTCCCTCTCCCTCCGGAAGGGGGCTGGGGTGAGGGCTGGCAGCGGTAAACCTTGAGCAACTGCCCTCTCCCCAGGGAGAGAGTGGACAAACGCGGAACGCCCGCGGGCGTTATCCTTGGTCTTGTGAGAGCACGCTCGCCTTATCCAGAATAAGCATTCAACCGCCCGGAAACCCGCATGGGCGCTGGAGAATAAGCTTATCCGCATAAAGCGCGAACCAAAAAATAGTTTGCTTCCATAAGGCCTGCTTTCAGAATCTCGGCTCTTGCTGGGGCGCCCCGTTGACCGTGCGGCACCGCACTTCTCCAAGAATCACACGATGTACCAATACACAGACTTCGATCGCCAGTTCGTCCATCAACGAGCCGCTCAATTCAGGGACCAGCTCGAGCGCTGGCAAAAAGGCAAGCTCGCAGAAGACGAGTTTCGCCCCTTGCGGCTGCAAAACGGCTGGTACGTGCAGCGCTACGCGCCGATGCTGCGCGTGGCTGTGCCCTACGGCGAGCTGTCGAGCCGCCAGCTGCGCGTGCTGGCCAAGATCGCTCGCGAGTACGACGAGCCCGAAGCCGAGGTGTATCGCAAGGCCATCGAGACGCAGGGCCTGCTCGGCAGCCACAAGCTGCCCACGCACTACGCCCACTTCTCGACGCGCCAGAACGTGCAGTACAACTGGATTCCGCTTTCAAAGTCGGCCGACGTGATGGACCTCTTGGCTTCGGTCGACATGCACGGCATCCAGACCAGCGGCAATTGCATCCGCAACATCACGAGCGACGAGCGCGCCGGCATCGCGGTCGACGAGATTGCCGATCCGCGCCCGTATGCCGAAATCATGCGCCAGTGGAGCACGCTGCACCCTGAGTTCGCCTTTTTGCCGCGCAAGTTCAAGATCGCTATCACCGGCGCCACCGAAGACCGCGCAGCCACCGGTTGGCACGATGTGGGCCTGCACGTGGTGAAGAACGAGGCCGGCGAAATCGGCTTTCGCGTGCAAGTGGGCGGGGGCATGGGCCGCACGCCCATCATCGGCACCGTGCTGCGCGAATTCTTGCCGTGGCAGCAGATCATGAATTACCTCGAAGCGGTGATTCGGGTCTACAACCGCTACGGGCGCCGCGACAACATCTACAAGGCGCGCATCAAAATCTTGGTGAAGGCCGAAGGCCAGCGCTACATCGACGACGTTGAGGCCGAGTACAAGCAAATCATCGAGCACGACGGCGCCCCGCACACCATCACACAGGAAGAGTTCGACCGCGTGGCCGCCTCCTTCGTGCCGCCAACGCTCGCCACCCGCGTGCTGCAAAGCGCCGAGAAAACCGACGCCGAACTGCGCGCGCATGCCGCCGACGACGTCATGTTCGCGCGCTGGCTGGCCCGCAACGTGGCCGCGCACAAGAATCCCGCGCTGCGCGCCGTGACGCTCTCGTTCAAGCGCCTGAAGCAGGCGCCCGGCGATGCCTCGGCCGACCAGCTCGACACGCTGGCCCAACTGGCCGACCGCTTCTCGGCCGGCGAAGCTCGCGTCACGCACGACCAGAACATCGTGCTGCCCTGGGTGCATGCCGAAGACCTGCACGCGCTGTGGCTCGCGGCCCGCGCGGCCGGCTTTGCCAGCGCCAACGTGCACCTGCTGACCGACATGATCGCCTGCCCCGGGGGCGATTTCTGCTCGCTGGCGAACGCACGTTCCATTCCGATTGCCGAAGCGATCACCGAGCGCTACCAGGACCTGGACGAGCTCGACGACCTGGGCGAGATCGATCTGCACATCAGCGGCTGCATCAACTCCTGCGGCCACCACCACAGCGGCCATATCGGCATCCTGGGCGTCGACAAGGACGGCAAGGAGTGGTACCAGGTCACCCTCGGCGGCTCCGACGGTTCCGCGCTCAGCGGCACACCGCAAGCCGGCAAGGCGGTCGGCCCCTCGTTCTCGGCGGCCGAAGTGCCGGGCGTGATCGAGGCGGTGCTCACCACCTACCGCGACACCCGCGAAGGCGGCGAAACCTTCATCGACACCCTGCGCCGCGTCGGCCACGACCCGTTCAAGGCCGCCGCCAACGGTGCGCGCTTCAAGGTGGAGGAAGCAGCATGAGCCGCAAATTGAACATCCTCGCCGCAGAAGAACACGTGGACGACGGCGATCCGAAGGTGCTGCAGCTGCCGAACGATGCCGATCCGCTCGCCATCGAGGTGTGCCTGGAAGACATCGAGCGCATCGACCTGAACTTTCCGAAGTTCACCGATGGCCGCGCCTACAGCCAGGCGTTCTTGCTGCGCCGTCGCCTCGGCTTCAAGGGCGACATCCGCGCCACCGGCGACGTGCTGATCGACCAGCTGGTGCAGATGGAACGCACCGGCTTCTCCAGCGCCGTGCTCAAGGAAGGCGTGGACGCTACCGACGCACAGCGCCAGTTCGACCGCTTCTCCGCCTTCTACCAAGGCGATGCGGTGAAGACCGCGCCGCACTTTGCCGCCGGCGCCTGAGCCCGCTTGGAACCTTAGACATGAGCATCGCCACGGACATCGACTTCGCACGCATCAACACCGAACTCGGCCGCAACGCAGAGGGTCTGGTGGATTGGGCGATCGGCCTCGGCCAGCCTTCGATCATCACCACCAACTTTCGTCCTTTCGAGGCCGTGATCCTGCACATGGTCACGCGCATCAAGCGGGATGTTCCCGTGGTCTGGATGGACAACGGCTACAACACCGAAGCCACCTACCGCTTTGCCGACGAGGTGACGAAGCAGCTGGGCTTGGACCTGCACATCTACCTGCCGCGCCGCTCGCGTGCGCATCGTGAAGCGGTGGAAGGCCCGACCCCGGCGCTCGACGATCCGCGCCATGCCGCCTTCACGGAAGAGGTGAAGCTGGAGCCCTTTGCCCGCGCGCTGCGCGAAACGGCACCGAAGGTCTGGTTCACCGCGCTGCGCGCCACCGACACGGCCGTGCGCGCGCAGATGGACCCGGTCAGCGTCAACCCGGACGGCCTGATCAAGGTTGCGCCGCTCCTGCACTGGTCGTCGAAAGATCTGTACGCCTACTGCGAGGCGCATGGCCTGCCCAACAACTTCGACTACGTGGACCCGACCAAGGGCGAAGACAACCGCGAGTGCGGATTGCATCTTGAGCATTGAACGCCAACGCCGCACTGAATCTTCGTATTCCGCACCCCATCCGATGAACGCCCGTACCGAAACCGAACTGCTGGTGCCGCCCATGCACTCTCCCGCGCACCTGTCCAACACCCACCTCGACGCGCTCGAGGAAGAAACCATTTTCATCCTGCGCGAAGTGGCCGCCGCCTTCGAGCGCCCCACCCTGCTGTTCTCGGGCGGCAAGGATTCGCTGGTGCTCTTGAAGTGCGCCGAAAAGGCGTTTGGCGCGGGCCGCATTCCGTATCCGCTGCTGATGATCGACACGGGCCACAACTTCCCCGAAGTGACGGCCTACCGCGACCAGCGCGCCACGGAACTGGGTGCCGAACTTATCGTGCGCAGCGTCGAGGATTCGATGGCGCGCGGCACCGTGCGCCTCGCGCATCCTGGCGAGTCGCGCAACGCGCACCAGTCGGTCACGCTGCTCGAAGCGATTGAAGAATTCCGCTTCGACGCGCTGATTGGCGGCGCCCGCCGCGACGAAGAAAAGGCGCGTGCCAAGGAACGCATCTTTTCGCACCGCGACAGCTTCGGCCAATGGCAGCCCAAGGACCAGCGCCCCGAGCTGTGGACGCTGTTCAACACGCGCCTGGCTCCGGGCGAACACTTCCGCGTGTTCCCGATCTCGAACTGGACCGAACTCGATGTTTGGCAATACATCGAGCGCGAGCACGTCGGCCTGCCGTCGATCTACTACACGCACAAGCGCGAAGTGGTCGAGCGACGCGGCCTACTGGTCCCGGTGACCGAACTCACCCCGGCGCGCGACGGCGAAACGGTGCAGGTGCGCGACGTGCGCTTTCGCACCGTGGGCGACATCACGACCACCTGCCCGGTCGAAAGCCTGGCGGCCGATGCCGGCGACGTGGTGCTGGAGACGCTGTCGGTGGACGTGAGCGAACGCGGCGCGACACGGATGGATGACATGACCTCCGAAGCGTCGATGGAAAAACGAAAGAAAGACGGTTACTTCTGATGAGCGCGACGACCACTGCAACCCCTGCCAACACCGCCCTCCACGGTGACACCGGCACCGCCCTGCGCTTCATCACCTGCGGCTCGGTGGACGACGGCAAGAGCACGCTGATCGGCCGCCTCCTGGTCGACAGCAAGACCGTGCTGCAAGACCAGCTCGCCGGCGTGCAGCGCGGCGGCGAAACCGATCTGGCGCTGTTGACCGACGGTCTCTCGGCCGAGCGCGAACAGGGCATCACGATCGACGTGGCCTACCGCTACTTCTCGACCGCCAAGCGCAAGTTCATCATCGGCGACGCGCCGGGCCATGAGCAGTACACCCGCAACATGGTCACCGCCGCCTCGGCCGCCGATGCCGCCGTGGTGCTGGTCGATGCCACCAAGCTGGCCTGGGCCGCCGAAGTGGAAGACGGTACCGTCGTCAAGCGCGAGCTGCTGCCGCAGACGCGCCGCCACACGCTGTTGGCCCATCTGTTGCGCGTGCAGTCGATCGTGTTCGCGATCAACAAGCTCGACGCCATCGACGATGCCGCCCTGGCCTTCGAGCGCATCTCGACCGCGCTGAACGCGTTCGCCGAAGCGGCGGGCGTCGAAGTGGCCGGCATCGTGCCCATCTCCGCCCTCAAGGGCTGGAACGTGGCCACGCGCCATGCCGACTGGGTTGGCTATGAAGGCCCGAGCCTGCTCGAGCTGCTCGAAGAGCTGCCGGTCACCGCTCAGGACGAGGCCGTGCCCTTCGCCTTTCCGGTGCAGTGGGTCGAAAAGTTCTCGTCCTCTGCCGACACCTCGCAGGGCCGCCGCGTGTTCTGGGGTCGCGTCGCTTCCGGCCATGTGGAACCCGGCCAGCGCGTGACCGTGCTGCCGAGCAACCAGACCGCCACGGTCGCGCAGGTGCTGAGCCACACGCGCCAGCCGAAGGCGGTGCATGCGGGCCACAGCGCCGGCATCGTGCTCGACCGCGAACTCGACGTGTCGCGGGGCGATTGGCTGCTGGCGCCCGGCGCCTTCGAGCCGGTGCGCGAAATCACCGCCACCGTGGCCTGGCTCGACGACGAGCCGCTGGTCGCGGGCCGCGTGTATTGGGCGCTGCAGGGCCACCGCTGGGTCAAGGCCAAGGTGGCGCGCATCGTCGATCGCGTGAACATCACGACGCTCGAATCGGAGCCCGCAACGCAGCTGGAAGCCAATTCCATCGGCGACGTGGTGCTCGCACTGCAGCAGCCGCTGGCCGTGCTGCCCTTCACGCAATCGCGTGCATTGGGCTCCCTGGTGCTGGTCGATACGGCCTCGCACAAGACCGCTGCTGCCGTGCTCGTGCAGCCTGCCGCCGCAAAGGCCTAAAATCTGGGGTTTTCCCGACCTCACACTGACACGTTAGAAGACCAAATGACCCACGTCGTCTCTGAAGCCTGCATCCGTTGCAAATACACCGACTGCGTGGACGTATGCCCCGTGGATTGCTTCCGCGAAGGCCCCAACATGCTGGTGATCGACCCGGACGAATGCATCGACTGCGCGGTCTGCATCCCCGAGTGCCCGGTCAATGCAATCTACGCCGAGGAAGACCTTCCGGCCAACCAGATCGCCTTCATCAAGCTGAACGCGGAACTCGCGCTGGCCGACGGCTGGAAGAGCATCACCAAGCGCAAGCCGGCCCTCCCCGACGCCGAAGAGTGGAAAGACAAGACCGACAAGATCGGGGAGCTGGTGCGCTGAGCACCTCGGCAGTCCCCATTGAAACCGACGCCCTGATCGTCGGTGCTGGCCCTGTCGGCTTGTTCCAGGCCTTTCAGCTGGGCCTTCTCGAGATCTCCTGCCACATCGTCGATGCCCTGCCCGCCGCGGGTGGCCAGTGCGTGGCGCTCTACGGCGACAAGCCGATCTACGACATTCCCGGCACACCGGTGACCAGCGGACGCGGCCTTGCGCAATCGCTGCTGGAGCAGGTGGCGCCCTTCAAGCCGCAGTTTCATTTCGGCGAGCAGGTGGCCACCCTGGCCCGCCAGGCTGACGAGCGTTTGCTGCTAACGACTTCGGCAGGCACGGCCTTCCTGGCCAAGACCGTGTTCATCGCGGCCGGCGTCGGCGCCTTCGTGCCCAAGCGCATTGCAATCGAAGGCATTGCGCAATTCGAAGGCACTTCGCTTTTCTATCACCCCGAATCGCTGGACCGCTTTGCCGGGCAGACGGTGGTGGTGAATGGGGGCGACGATGTCGCACTCGAAACCGCTGTGGCGCTCACGACCATCGCGAAGCAGGTCACGCTCGTTCACCGCCGCGATGGCTTCCAGGCCGATGAGGCGAATGTCGCCGCAATGCGCGCCCTCGTGGCCACGGGAAAGCTGGCCTTCAAGGTCGGCCAGCCCGCCGCTTTCGACGGCAAGCAACTGCAGATCACCACGCCCGACGCAACGACCATCGACCTGCCACTCGATGCGCTGGTCGCTTGCCTCGGCATTTCCCCGCGCCTAGGCCCCATTGCCGACTGGGGCCTTGAGCTCGAGCGCAAGCAGGTGCCGGTGGACACCGAGAAGTACGAAACCCGCGAGCGCGGCGTTTTCGCGGTGGGAGACATCAACACCTACCCGGGCAAGAAAAAGCTCATCGTCTGCGGCTTCCACGAGGCCACGCTGGCGGCCTGGGGCGCCACAGCCATCGTGTTCCCGGGCAAGGCGGTGCCACTGCAGTACACGACCACCAGCACGCGGCTGCACGAGCTGCTGGGCGTGGCTACTTCGCGCTAGGCAACAGCGTCCGGTACTCAGCCGGCCCAGTGGACCTTGTGCAGCGTGCCGGAGTCGCCCTCCCAATCGCGCGCATCGGGCTCGGTCCAGCGCATACCCTTCACGCTCGCAATCTCCATCGAGGTGCTCTGGAAGGCCCCCTGCGCCGCCGTGCCCTGCACCGTTGCGGCCTGGCCCGCGCCGTCCTTGTAGCGGGTGAGCGTGCCTTTGGTCACACCGCCCACCGAGAAAGACGTCACGTCGCCGCCTTGAATGTCGATCGGCACGCTCTTCGCGGGCAGCCACTTCGTGATCGCTGGCCCGAGCACGGCGCCGAACATGCCGCCCTTCTTGCCTGAAAACACCGCCTCGAGCGCACTGCGCTGCGCATCGCTGGCGCTGCTGTCCAGGTACAAGCGGGCGGTGCCGTTGCCGGCAAAGAAATTGCCGGGCCACCAGGCCGAGACCGCGGCACGGCAGCCACCCACGTCCTGGCCATCGATCGCACCCTTTTCGATGTCGATCAGCAACGCGCCGCCGCACCAACCCTCGTCCGGAACGGTATCCGGGCCGAGCCAGCATGGGCACAGCGCCTTGCAACTGCACATCTCGAGCATCGTCGCATCCATCTGCCAAGTCATCGTCGTCTCCTTCGGCCGCCTGAAACAGCCAACGCCCACGCAACCCAGCCTCACATAAAAGTATAGGCAACGGCGAGTCGAATTTCCAGGCCGCGGGCCTGGCCTCAGCCCAGCACCAGGACCCCCAGGCCCGCCGCGATCATCAACGCGCCGACGACGCGCGCGGCTTGGCGCCCGAAGGGGAGCGCCTTCTCCACCAGCACAGCGGCGGACAGCAGCGCGATCCACAGCAGGTTCATCACACCCGCGACGAAGAGCAGCGCCATCAGCAGCCAGCAGCAGCCGACACAGAAAGCGCCGTGCCGCAGGCCCATCCTCACCGCACCGGTCCACCCGTCGCGCCACTCGGTGAGCAGAAAGCCGAGGGGCAGCCGGCACTTCGACAGGCAGACGTTCTTGATGGGAAGAAATTGGTAGACGCCCGCCGCGATCAACAGCAGCGCGTTCAACGAGGCGCTGGAACTGCGCATCGTGGGTCCGAGCAGTTCGGTCGTGTGCAGCGCCCACTGCGCGGTGGTTGCAACCACGCTGAAGCCGCCCCACACCAGCAGGTAGCCGAGCAGGAAAGCAGCCGTCGCTGCGATCGGCGAAAGCCCCGCAGGCCGCGAGCGGCTTACGTTCAGGTAGGCGAACAGCATTGGCGCCGCACTCGGCACCATCATGCCGACCATCATCACCATCCACATGGCCAAGCCGAGCGCGAACTCCCGCGCGCCCCACTCTCCCATCGGCATCAGCCACATCGCGCGCGCGCTGTGCAGTGGGCTCTCCATCGCTGCCGTCGCTTCGGCCATGATCGCCAGATACAGCCACGCGAGAGCAACGAGCAGCACCAGGCACGCCCCCACCAGCCGGCGATCGCGCCGTGCGCGAGCGAGCTGTGCGTCGGCTAAGGCATTCAACACTGCCGCTCCCGCTGAGTACAGGGAGCAATATTTTAGGCCTGCGCACAGGAGCAGCCTAGTTCCCAGGCTCGCGTGGCGGCTTCAGGCCAGCGGCGGCTAGCGGTTCAATTCGCCGCCAAATTCTGCTGTGCGCCGCAACTTTTCGAGCCGCCCGCGGCATGGGAGCCTAAAATACTGGTTCGCTAGGGGTGCTTGGGCGGCTTGCCGTCCCTGCTGAGAAAGTCCCTTTGAACCTGATTGCACCTCCTTTGTTTACTTAGGAGGTCCGAGGTAATCCTCGCGCAGGGAAGCTGGTCCGGCGGCCTGTCGCGTTGTCTCGCGCGATGGCTCCGCCGCCGGAGCCTCGCCCACCTGCCAAACCTTTTGCACTGGAGCAACTGGATGGCACATGACGACAAACCTTCTTCCGCCAACGAGGCCCTGACGCCGCTGCCCGCGTCGCAGCGCGTGTTCGGCTGGCACGACCACGCATCGCTCTGGTTCAGCCTGGGCGTGGGGCTGCTGGTGATGCAGATCGGCGCCTACCTGGTGCCGGCGGTGGGCACGCGCGACGCGGCCATCGCCATCGTGCTGGGCTCGCTGCTCGGCGCGGGCCTGCTGGCCTGGACTGCGCGGCTGGGCTGCGAAAGCGGCCTGGCAAGCGCCGGGCTGATGCACGCCACCTACGGCAGCGCCTTTGCGCGGCTGCCGGTGCTGCTCAACATCGTGCAGCTGGTGGGCTGGACCACCTTCGAGCTCGTCATCATGCGCGAGGGCACGCAGGCCATCGGCCAGCAGGCGTTCGATTTGACGCTCACCGGACCACTGGGCGACGCCCTCACCACGCTGCTCTGGGGCGCGGTGCTGCTGGCGCTGCTCGCGGGTTCCATGGTCAAGCTGGTGCGGCGTTTCGTCAGCCGCTTCGGCCTGCCGCTGGTGGTGCTGTCGCTGCTGTGGCTCACCTGGCAGTTCGCGACGCGGCTCGAGGCCAAGGGGCTGGACGCCTTCTGGGCGCGGCCGGGAGCCGGCGGCATGGGCATGTTCAGCGCGCTCGACCTGGTGATTGCGATGCCGGTCTCGTGGCTGCCGCTGGTGGCCGACTATGCGCGCCACGGCAAGCGCGGCGCGGGTGGGCAGCGCGGCCTGGGCAGCGCCTTCACCGGCACCTGGATTGGCTACGCGTTGGCGAACGTCTGGTGCTATGCACTCGGCGTGATGGTGGTAAGCGTGGCGGAGCCCGGCACCGGATTGGTCACGGCCCTGCTTCTTGCGCAAGGCGGCCTGGTGGCGCTCGGCCTGATCCTCATCGACGAACTCGACAACGCGTATGGCGACGTGTACTCGGGCGCGGTGTCCACCCACAGCCTGCTGCCGCGCTGGAGCGTACGCCGCTGGGGCCTGCTGCTCGCGGCGCTGTGCACTGCGCTGGCGCTGGTGCTGTCGATGCACACGCTCGAGCCGTTCTTGCTGATGCTGAGTTCGGTGTTCGTGCCACTCTACGGCGTGATCCTGGGGCGGCTGGGCGCGGGCCAGGGCATCGCATCAATCGGCGTGCGCCGGGTCGACCTGGGCGCGGCGCTGATCTGGATTGCCGGCATTGCGGCCTATCACGCCTTGGCCAAGTGGGCGCCCCAGTTCGGCTCGGCGCTGCCGACGCTGGCAGCCACGTTCCTCTTGGCCTGGATCAGCCGGCCCAAGCCCACGTCTACGACGGCAGGCGGTGCGTCGGCACTGGTGCAAAGCCGTGGTTGAGCGGACCATGGCCTACGCCGACTCGCACATCCGCCCCGGCCGCCATGGCGCCGATGACATAGGCACGCGCGCGTTCGACGGCCTGGGGCAACCCGAAGCCCAGCGCCAGGTGCGCCGCAATGGCGGACGACAACGTGCAGCCCGTGCCGTGCAGGTTGCGGCTTGCGATGCGCTGCGAGGCCAGGCGCTTGCGCGTGCCGTCGTTTTGCAGCAGCACGTCGACCACGTCATCGCCAGGCAGGTGGCCGCCCTTGAGCAGCACGGCATTCGCGCCGAGCGCCAGCAGTTCGTCGGCCGCAGCGTCGAGCGCATTGACGCCATCGATGGCATGGCCGATGAGCAAGGCGGCCTCATCGAGATTGGGCGTGACCACCACGGCGCGCGGGAACAGCTCTCGCACCAGCACCTGCACGGTTTCCGAAGCGATCAGCCGGTCGCCGCTAGTCGCGACCATCACCGGGTCGAGCACCACATTGGGCAGCCGGTAGTGATCGATGGCCCAGGCCACCACTTCGACCACCTCGGGTGCATGCAGCATGCCGAGCTTGACCGCATCGACGCCGATGTCCTCGACGACGGCCTGGATCTGCGCCTTGAGAAAAGCCGGCGGCACACCGTGGATGCCCGACACGCCGAGCGTGTTCTGCGCAGTGAGCGCGGTGATGGCAGTCATGCCGTAGCAGCCGAGCGCGGCGAAGGTCTTCAGGTCGGCCTGGATGCCGGCGCCGCCGCCGCTGTCGGAGCCGGCGATCGAGAGCACGCGCGCGTAGCGCAGGGGCGCTTGCGGCGCGTCGGGATGTGCAGCTTGGGTCATGCGGAAAATTATCGGCGAATGGCCCTGCCTTGCTCCCTCCCCTTTCGGGGGAAGGTTGGGGTGGGGGCAAGCGGCGTATCCGTTGGGCGCTCTGGCTGCCCCCATCCCGGACGCCCCCCAGAGGGGGAAGGATCAAAGCCATGAGCCTGCCATTTCAATCGGCCACGATCCTCGGCGCGGGCCTCATGGGCCGCCTGCTCGCGGTCACGCTGGCGCGGGCAGGTTGCAAGGTCGAACTGTTCGAAGCCGGCAGTCCGGAGGCCGAAGGCGCCGCTGCACGCGTGGCGGCTGCCATGCTCGCGCCGCTGGCCGAATCGGCTGTGGCTCCGGTGCCTGTCGTGCGCATGGGGCAGTACGGACTGTCGCGTTGGCCCGAACTGCTTGCGCCCTTGGCACAACCCGTGTTCTTCCAACGCGAAGGAACGCTGGTGCTGTGGCACCGGCAGGACGCCGCCGAAGCCGCGCGGCTCGCGCGTGTACTCGCCCGCACCGGTGCAGAGGTGCCCGAACTCGACGCGATGCAAACGCTCGATGGTGCCGGCGTTGCCGCGCTGGAACCCTCACTGGGCCAGCGCTTCGCACAAGGGTTGTTCCTCCCGTGCGAGGGCCAGCTCGACAACCGCGCGCTCTTGGCTTCCCTGCTCGCCACGCTGCAAGCCAGCCCCGAGGTCACGCTGCATTGGCAGTCGCCACGCGAACCAGGCGATTTTTCTCCGGGCACGCCGGGCCAGCCCGACTGGGTCATCGACTGCCGCGGCCTCGGCGCTCGCCCGCAGTGGAATGCACTGCGCGGCGTGCGCGGCGAAGTCATTCGCGTGCATGCGCCCGAGGTGACGTTGCAGCGGCCCACGCGGCTGGTACACCCGCGCTATCCGCTCTACATCGCGCCCAAGCCTGGCGGCGTGTTCGTGATCGGCGCGACGGAGATCGAGTCGGACGACATGTCGCCGGCCAGCGTGCGCTCCACGCTCGAATTGCTGAGCGCGGCCTATGCGGTGCACAGCGGCTTCGCGGAGGCTCGCATCCTCGAGATCGCAACGCAGTGCCGACCCACGCTGCCCGACAACCTGCCCGCCATTCGCCAGCCGCACCCGCGCGTGCTGCAGATCAACGGCTTGTACCGCCATGGTTTCATGATCGCGCCCGCCGTGCTCGACGCCGCCATGGAACTGCTCGTGCACGGCCGCTCGACGCTTGCGCAGACCCTTGGCCTGGAGACATCCCAAGCATGACGATGAACGTCCTCATCAACGACAAGCCTTTCACGCTGCCGGACGGCGCCACCGTGGTCGACGCGATCACCGCACTGGGTGCTGTGCCGCCGTTCGCGGTGGCCGTGAACCGGGAGTTCGTGCCGCGCTCGGCCCACACGGGACGTGCACTGCAGCCCGAAGACCGCATCGAAGTGATCCGCCCCGTGACCGGCGGCTGAACCAACGACCCACAGAGATGGAGACAACACACACCATGACAACCACATCTTCCGTTCCGGACAACGATCCGCTGGTTCTCTACGGGCAGACCTTCCACAGCCGCCTGCTGCTGGGCACCGCGCGCTACCCCTCGCCGGACTTGCTCGAAGCCGCGGTGAAGCGTGCAAAGCCCGCCATGCTCACTGCTTCGCTGCGGCGGCAGTCCGCGAGCCCGGGCGCAAGCGATAGCGGCAACGGTTTCTGGGAACTGCTGCGCCGGCTCGCCGTGCCCGTGCTGCCCAACACCGCCGGCTGCCACAGCGTGCAGGAAGTGATCGCCACGGCGCAGATGGCGCGCGAGCTCTTCGACACGCCGTGGATCAAGCTCGAACTCATCGGTGACGACTACACGCTGCAGCCCGACACGCTGAACCTCGTCGATGCCGCATCGCAGCTGATTCGCGACGGTTTCCAGGTGCTGCCCTACTGCACCGAAGATTTGGTGCTGTGCCAGCGGCTGGTCGATGTGGGCTGCCAGGCCGTCATGCCCTGGGCCGCGCCCATCGGCACCGGCCGCGGGCCTGTCAATCCCTACGCGCTGCAGTTGCTGCGCGAACGGCTGAGCGTGCCGATGCTGGTCGATGCGGGTCTCGGCCTGCCCTCGCATGCCTGCCAAGTCATGGAGTGGGGCTACGACGGCGTGCTGCTCAACACTGCGGTGGCACTCGCGCAAGACCCGGTGGCGATGGCTGGTGCCTTCGCTGATGCCGTGCAAGCCGGCCGCGCCGCCCATCGCGCCGGCGCCATGGCTGCGCAAGACTCCGCGCAGCCAAGCACGCCGGTGCTCGGCACGCCCTTCTGGCATCACGCAGCATGATCACATCGAACGACCCTCGGGCTGTTGCCCATGCCATCGTCGCAGCCCATGGATTGCGCTTCGGTGCCATCACGGCCGCAGCCATTTCGGCGAGCAATTTTTCTTCGGACGATCCGGTGTACCGCGGCGCGAAGCAGGCCTGCTCGGCGCTCGGCTTCATCGAGATCGATGCCGAATGCCTCGCGCATGCGTGGCAGGCACAGACCGTGCGCGCCGGCGCGTTCGATGCGAACCAATGGCCCGAGGCACCAGCCGATTTCGGCCTGCGCGCGTTTCCGCCCACGGCGCGCGACGGCGCCTTTGCGCCCTGCCCCCAACGGCTCGGCCTCTACGCGGTGCTGCCCGACGCGCAATGGGTCGGCCGCATGGCGCGCACGGGCGTTCCCACAGTGCAGCTGCGCTTCAAGTCGGACGATGCGGCGGCCGTCGAGCGCGAAGTGCACGCGGCTGTCGCTGCCGTTCGCGGCACAGATGCCCTGCTGTTCATCAACGATCACTGGCAGACAGCGATCGCCGCCGGCGCTTACGGCGTTCACCTGGGCCAGGAAGACCTCGATGCGCTCGCGCCCGAGCAGGTCCGGCAGATTCGCGATGCGGGCCTTCGGCTCGGCGTCAGCACCCACGGCTACGCCGAGATGGTGCGCGCCGATGCGGTGAGCCCGAGCTACATCGCGATGGGTGCGGTGTATCCGACCACCCTCAAGAAGATGGCGACGGCCCCGCAGGGCGTGGCGCGACTCGCGGCCTATGCGCGCCTGCTGCGCGGCTATCCGCAAGTGGGCATCGGCGGCATCGATGCGGTGCGACTGCCCGAGGTGCTTGCCACGGGCGTAGGCTCGGTTGCCGTGGTGCGCGCGCTGGTCACTGCAGAAGATCCCGAGGCCACGGCCGCGCAATGGATGGCCGCCATGGGCGCGGCCTCCGCCTGAACAGAACAAGATGAAAAAACAAATCCACGCTCCCTCACGTCCGCTGTCACCCATCTCGCATGCAGTGGCTGCCGCCCTCCTTCTGGCCGCCACCGGGGCGCATGCCCAGCAGCAAACAGAGCTACCCGCCATCACGGTGAACGAAAGCAATGCGGCCCCGCAAGCCGAGGTGAGCGGCTTCGGCGATGTGCCCCTGCGCGAACTGCCGCTGTCGGCCACGGTGATCGGTGGCACGCAGCTTCGCGAGAGCGGCGCACGACGCCTCGCGGACCTCACGCAGTTCGACTCCTCCGTGACCGATGCCTACAACTCAGCTGGGTATTGGGACTACCTCACGGTGCGCGGCTTCGTGCTGGACAACCGCTTCAACTACCGGCGCGAAGGTTTGCCGATCAGCGCCGAAACGTCGATCCCACTCGACAACAAGGAACGCATCGAGATATTGCGCGGCACCAGCGGCATCCAGGCCGGCACCAGTGCGCCGGGCGGACTGGTCAACTACGTCGTCAAGCGGCCGACCGAGCAGGACCTGCGCACGCTGCGCCTGGAAACCACCAGCCGCGGCAGCGTGCTCGGCGCGTTCGATCTCGGCGGGCGCTTCGGCGCGAACCGCGAGTTCGGATATCGGCTCAATGTGGCGAACGAAAACCTCAAGCCACTCACGCATAACCTCGACGGCAACCGCAACCTGTTTTCGCTGGCGGCCGATTGGCGCATCACGCGCGATTCGGTGCTTGAGTTCGAGATCGAACGCAGCCACAAGACGCAGCCAAGCCAGAACGGTTTCAGTCTGCTGGGCAACACGCTGCCCGCGCCTGTCGATCCGAAGATCAACCTCAACAACCAGCCGTGGTCGCAACCCTCGGAGTTCAACGCGCTGACCGGCAGCGTGCGCTTCAGCCAGGCGCTCAATGCCGACTGGCGCTGGAGCGCGCAGATCGGCCAGCAGCGGCTCAAGACCGATGACCGCCTGGCCTATGCATTCGGCTGCGGCGCCGAAGGCAACTACGACCGCTACTGCTCCGATGGCACCTTCGACTTCTACGACTTTCGCAGCGAGAACGAGCGGCGCACCCAAACCGCCGGCAGCCTGAACCTCAAGGGCAACGTGATGACCGGCAGCGTGAAGCACGAGCTGGGCTTCGGCCTGCTCGCGAGCCGCGTGCGCAACCGCTTCCAGGACCAAGCCTACAACTACGTCGGCACCGGCAACGTGTGGGCCACGGCCGTGGTTCCGCCGGACCCCACGCTGACGGACGCCAACACCAACCGCGACGAGCGCTCGACCGAGCTCACGGTGCAGGACGCGATCCGCTGGAACAGCCGCTTCACCACCTGGCTTGGCGTGCGCCATACGCGGCTGGACCGCGACAGCATCCGCACCGACGGCACCCGGCCCACGGGCTACAAGGACGGCATTACCACGCCATGGGTTGCGGCGAGCTATGCCATCCAACCCGGGCTCCTGGCCTATGCAAGCTGGGGCAAGGGCGTCGAATCGCAGGTGGTTCCGAACAAGAGTTCGCAATACACCAACGCCGGCGAGGCGCTGCCCGCACTGACCTCGCGCCAATGGGAAATCGGGCTCAAGGGCGGAAGCGAAACCTTCGGCTGGCAGCTCGCGTATTTCGACATCAAGCGACCCATGACGAACCTCGATGCCTGCAACCGGCTCGGCACCACGCCGTGCGACGCAGGCTACGACGGCAGCGCGGTGCACCGCGGAGTCGAAGCGGGTGCGCAATGGAACTCGGGGCCGTGGCGCCTTGGCGGCAGCGTCACGCTGATCGATGCCAAGCGCCGCGGCAGCATCGCCGAGCCCGCGACCAATGGCCAGTCGCCCACCAACGTGCCCAAGCAGGTGCTGCGCGCGCAGGCCGGCTATCGCGTGGCCTCCGTGCCGGGTCTCGAACTGCTGGGGCAGCTGTCCCACGAAGGCCGGCGCAACGTGCTGCCCGACGGGTCTATCGCCCTGCCCTCATGGACACGTGTCGATGCGGTGCTGCGCTACGACACCAAGATGCGCGCCGTGCAGACCAGCTGGAGCCTGGCCGTCGACAACCTGTTCGACCGCCGCTACTGGAAGGAATCGCCCTACCAGTTCGGCCACGTGTATCTCTTTCCGGGCGCGCCGCGCACGCTGCGCCTCGGGCTGAGCGTGTCGCTCTGAATGCGAGCTCCAAAAAATTTTCAGAAATTTATTGCGGTCACATGGGTGCACTCGAAAGGCCCAAAAAATCACGCTATAATCTGAGGCTTGTTCCTCGATAGCTCAGTCGGTAGAGCGCCGGACTGTTAATCCGTAGGTCCCTGGTTCGAGCCCAGGTCGAGGAGCCAAAATAAGCCGCAAGGCCTCTGGATGCCCCGCTACTCAAAAGGTTGCGGGGCATTTCCTTTTGGGGGGCGCTCAAGCCCCCAATTCGCTTCAGTTCTTCTGCGCCAACTGCTCCAGGATCGCCGGATTCTCCAGCGTGGACGTGTCCTGCGTGATCGCCTCCCCCTTGGCGATGCTGCGCAACAGGCGCCGCATGATCTTGCCGCTGCGCGTCTTGGGCAGGTTGTCCCCGAAGCGGATGTCCTTGGGCTTGGCGATCGGCCCGATCTCCTTGGCCACCCAGGCGCGCAGCTCGTTGGCGATCTGCTTGGCCTCCTCTCCCGTCGGGCGGCTGCGCTTGAGCACCACGAAGGCACACACCGCCTCGCCCGTCACGTCGTC
>NZ_JAUSRN010000015.1 GCF_030811855.1 Variovorax paradoxus
GCCTCGCCCAGCGAGCCGCAGGTCACCAGGCCGTGGATGCCGTTGCGGATCTGGAAGTCGATGTGGCGCGCGGTGCCTTCGGCATCGATGCTTTCGTCGGCGTGGAACTTGGTGGTGATGGCGGGGAAGATGCCTTGCCAGCGGGGATGGGTCATGGGTTGCTTCTTGAATCGAGGGAGGGGTGGTCGAAAAGCCCGGAGGGGCTGCCTGTTCTGCTAAATATATTAATAAGATATTTAAAATATCCGCTCAGGGTATTAGCAGATTGCATGCCAGCCCAAAAAATGATGAGCAGGCGGAAAACGGCTTGAGCGGCGGCTGCGGCGCTCCCTTCTGGCGCGTGCGGGCGCCGCGTCGTGGCACGGCGTGCACCTGATCGGACCGCAATGAAAAATGCCCCGCTGCGTTGCGCAGCGGGGCGTTCGGGCGAAGAGACGAAAGCGGGGAGCGCCTACTTCAGCGCCGTGGTCGCATTGGCCACAGCCAGCGCCGTCATGTTGACCACGCGCCGCACAGTCGACGACGGCGTGAGCACGTGCGCCGAGCCCGCGGCGCCCAGCAGGATGGGGCCGACTGTGATGCCGTTGGCACCGGTCATCTTCAGCACGTTGTAGAGGATGTGGGCCGAGTCGAGGTTCGGGCACACCAGCAGGTTGGCCTCGCCGGTGAGGGTGCTTTCGGGCAGCGCGGTGCGGCGCACTTCTTCCGACAGCGCGGCGTCGCCGTGCATCTCGCCGTCGCATTCGATGTCGGGTGCCAGCTGCGCGAACAGGTCGCGCGCGAGCCGCATCTTGCGCGCCGAGCCGCGGTTCGAAGTGCCGTAGTTCGAGTGCGAGAGAAAGGCCACCTTCGGCGGCAGCCCGAAGCGGCGCACCTCTTCGGCTGCCATCAGCGCGATGCTCGCGAGCAGCTCGGCGCTCGGGTCTTCGTTCACGTTGGTGTCGGTGATGAAGACCGTGCGTTTCTCGAGGGTGAGCGCGTTCAGCGTCGCGAATCCCGGCGCGCCGTGCTTCAGGCCGATGAGGTTGCGGATGTGCTCCAGGTGCACGTCGAAGCGCCCGACCAGGCCGCAGATCATGGCGTCGGCATCGCCCAGGTGCATCATCAGCGCCGCAATGGTGGTGTTGGAGCGGCGCACCATGGTCTTGGCAGCCTCGGGCGTCACGCCGCGGCGGCCCATGAGCTTGTGGAAGCTCTCCCAGTAAGTGCGAAAGCGTGGATCGTCTTCGGGATTGACGATCTCGAAGTCGGTGCCCGCGCGGATGTGCAGGCCGGCCTTCTGGATGCGCGCCTCGATCACCGCGGGTCGTCCCACCAGGATGGGCTGGGCCAGGCCTTCGTCGATGGCCCACTGCGCGGCACGCAGCACGCGCTCGTCCTCGCCCTCGGCGTAGGCCACGCGCTTGGATGCGGCGATCTTGGCGGCGCCGAACACTGGTCGCATGAACATGCTGGTCTGGTAGACGAAGCGCGTCAGGTGCTGGCGGTAGGCGTCCATGTCCTCGATGGGCCGCGCAGCCACGCCGGATGCGGCGGCGGCCTTGGCCACGGCCGGCGCGATGCGCAGGATGAGCCGCGAATCGAAGGGCTTCGGAATGATGTAGTCGGGCCCGAAGGACAGCTCCTGCCCCGCATAGGCGGTGGCCACTTCCTCGCTGATGTCGGCCTTGGTGAGTTCGGCGATCTCGCGCACGCAGGCCAGCTTCATTTCTTCCGTGATCTTGCTGGCGCCGCAGTCGAGCGCGCCGCGGAAGATGTACGGGAAGCACAGCACGTTGTTGACCTGGTTCGGGTAGTCCGAGCGGCCGGTGGCAATGATGCAGTCGGGCCGCACGGCCTTGGCGAGCTCGGGTCGGATCTCAGGCTCCGGGTTGGCCAGTGCCAGGATGATCGGCTGGCCGGCCATGGTCTTCACCATGTCGGCGCTCATCACGCCGGGCGCGGAGCAGCCCAGGAACACATCGGCGTCCTTGACCACGTCGGCCAGCGTGCGCGCGCCGGTGTCTTTCTGGGCGTAGCGCGCCTTGGATTCGTCGAAGCCGCCTGCCCGGCCCATGTAGATCAGGCCCTTGGAGTCGCAGGCGTAGATGTTGGCGGGCTTGACGCCCAGGCCCACCATCACGTCCAGGCAGGCAATGGCGGCCGCGCCGGCGCCCGAGACGGCGACCTTCACTTCTCCGATCTTCTTGCCGACCAGTTCCAGGCCGTTGATGAGCGCCGCGGCCGAGATGATGGCCGTGCCGTGCTGGTCGTCGTGGAACACCGGGATGTTCATGCGCTCGCGCAGCTTCTTCTCGATGTAGAAGCACTCGGGCGCCTTGATGTCCTCGAGGTTGACGCCGCCCAGCGTGGGCTCCAGCGCCGCGATGATGTCGACCAGCTTGTCGGGGTCGTTTTCGGCCAGTTCGATGTCGAACACGTCGATGCCGGCGAATTTCTTGAACAGGCAGCCCTTGCCTTCCATCACCGGCTTGGCAGCCAGCGGGCCGATATTGCCCAGGCCCAGCACAGCCGTGCCGTTGGTGACCACCCCCACCAGGTTGCCGCGGGCAGTGAAGTCGGCCGCCAGCGACGGATCGGCCGCGATGTCGAGACAAGGATAAGCCACGCCGGGCGAATAGGCCAGCGACAGGTCGCGCTGGTTCAGCAAGGGCTTGGTCGGCGTGATCGAGATCTTGCCCTTGACGGGCGAGCGGTGGTATTCGCGCGCTGCTTCGCGAAGAGCTTCTTCTGCGGGCGAGAGAGGTGCAGCCATGAAAAGTCTCCTTGTTTCTGACGGGCAATGAGGCTACCGCAAAAGTAGGGCCTGTTCAGAGAGGGGGAATGCCGAAAACGCCTGGATCCATAGCCTGCGCGGAACCGGGACGCCGGTTCGCTAAACTCCGAAAGTGTTAGCCAAGGTCAACTTACGTTGCACAAGGCAATGCAACGCCGTGCAGCCCATGCGGCCGGCCAACGTCAACCCAGACACACACAAATACAACGGAGGGGTAGCGCATGACACCCGGAGCTTTCACCACCACCGACCCCGATGTCGTGGTCATCGGCGGCGGGCCTTCAGGCTCCACCGTGGCCGCGCTGCTGGCCGACAAGGGCCACGACGTGGTGCTGATCGAGAAGGCGCAACACCCGCGCTTTCACATCGGCGAGTCGCTTTTGCCCATGAACATGCCGCTGTTCGACCGGCTGGGCGTGCGCACCGAGGTCGAGGCCATCGGCATCAAGAAGCACGGCGCCGAGTTTGTCTCGCCCTGGCACGACCACTCGAGCCACTTCGACTTCGGCGAGGCGATGGACAAGAGCTTTCCCTACGCCGTGCACGTGCGCCGCTCCGAGTTCGACGAACTGCTGTTCCGCCACGCCGGCAAGCGCGGCGCGCGCACCTTCGAAGGCCAGCGCGTGACCGGTGTCGACATGGAGGCCGGCAAGGGCACGGCCGACAACCGCCCGCTGGTCAAGGTGAAGGCCGACGACGGCACCGAAACCAGCTGGCGCCCGCGCTTCGTGATCGATGCCAGCGGGCGCGACACGCTGCTGTCGAACCAGTTCGATGCCAAGCAGCGCAACCGCAAGCATGCGAGCGCGGCACTCTATGGCCACTTTGCCAATGCCGAGCGCCGGCCCGGCCGCTTCGAGGGCAACATCTCGCTCTTCTGGTTCGACCACGGCTGGTTCTGGTACATCCCGCTGAAGGACGGCACCGTGAGCGTCGGCGCCGTGGCCTCGCCCGCGTACTTCAAGCGCCGCCAAGGCAAGTCGCTCGAAGAATTCCTGATGGAAACCATCGCGCTCGCGCCCAAGCTGGCCGCACGCCTGAAGAATGCCACGTTGATGGAAGGCGCGACCACCACCGGCAACTACGCCTACGACAGCAAGTTCTGCCGCGGCGACCGCTTCATGATGGTGGGCGACGCCTATGCCTTCGTCGACCCGATGTTCTCCTCGGGCGTGTACCTGGCGATGAACAGCGGCTTCGAGGCGGCCAAGGCGGCCGACCTGTGGCTCAAGGGCGAGGCGAAGGAAGCCGAAAAGGCCTTCCGCCACTTCGAGAAGGTCATGAAGCACGGGCCGAAGATGTTCTCGTGGTTCATCTATCGCATCACCTCGCCGGGCATTCGCCGCCTGTTCATGGCGCCGCGCAACATCTGGCGCATGCAGGAGGCGCTGCTGTCCATATTGGCGGGCGACCTGTTCCGCGACACGCCCATCGGCCCACGCTTCTGGGGCTTCAAGGTGACGTACTACGCCTCGTGCATCGGCATCCTGCCGCAGGCAGTGAAGACCTGGGCATGGCGCCGGCGCAACCTGAAAGAGTCGTTGGAAGCCGCGAAGACCTGAGCCGCAGGCTCAATCTGGCGTGACGGTGTGCTGGGCGAGCGCTTCGAGCGCGCGCACCAGCGCGGAATGGTCCTGCTGGCCGTGGCCCAGCGCCGCGCAGGCGTTCATGAGCTGCGCCGCGCCGGCCGTCTGCGGCAGGGCCACGTCCAGCGCCCGGGCGCTCTGCAGCGCCAGGTTCAGGTCCTTCTGGTGCAGCGAGATGCGGAAGCCCGGCGCGAAGGTGCGCTTGATCATGCGTTCGCCGTGCACTTCGAGGATGCGTGAGCTGGCGAAGCCGCCCATCAGCGCCTGCCGCACCTTGGCCGGATCGGCCCCCGCCTTGGAGGCGAACAGCAGCGCCTCGCCCACCGCCGCGATGTTCAGCGCCACGATGATCTGGTTGGCCACCTTGCAGACCTGGCCGTCGCCCACGTTGCCGACGAGCGTGACGTTCTTGCCCATTTTCTCGAGCAGCGGCCGCACCTGGCCGAAGGTGCCTTCGTCGCCGCCGCACATGATGGTGAGGCTCGCGGCCTTGGCGCCCACTTCGCCGCCCGAGACCGGCGCGTCGATGTAGCCGCAGCCGAGCGCGATGATGCGCTTGGCAAAACCCTTGGTGGCAATCGGATCGATGGAGCTGCAGTCGACCACGATCTTGCCGCGCGAGTCCTTCAGGCCCTCGGCCACGCCCTGCGTGCCCGGCTCGCCAAACAGCACCTTTTCCACGTCGGGCGTGTCGGGCACCATGATGAAGATGATGTCGGCCTGGCGTGCCACCTCGGCCGCCGAGGCGCAGATGGTCGCCTTCGAGATGAAGGGTTCGGGCGTGTTGCCCTGGGTGTTCACGAAAAGCTGGTGCCCCGCGTCGAGCAGGTGGCCCGCCATGGGTGCCCCCATGATGCCGAGGCCGATGAATCCGATTTTTTGAGATTGCGACATGTCTTCAGTTTCCTTGGATGCTGTTGTCTTCTTCGTTCACTTCTGCTGGGTCAGGGCCTGTCGCCATCCGAGCCCGTCGACGGTGTCCGTGCGCGGCTTGTATTCGCAGCCGATCCAGCCGTCGTAGCCGATCGCATCGATGTGCCTGAAGAGCCACGGGTAGTTGATCTCGCCCGTGCCCGGTTCCCCGCGCCCCGGGTTGTCGGCGAGCTGGATGTGGCCGATGCGTGCGAGGTTCTTCGACAGCGTGTTGCCGAGTTCGCCTTCCATGCGCTGCGCGTGGTAGATGTCGTACTGCACCCGCAGGTTGGAAGAGCCCACCTCGTCGATCAGCTCCAGCGCCTGGTCGGTGCGCGTCAGGAAGAAGCCCGGAATGTCGAAGGTGTTGATGGGCTCGATCAAAAGTCGCAGGCCGGCCGCTTCGAGTTCGCCGGCGGCCAGGCGAAGGTTCTCGACCACGGTTTTGTGCGCAGCCTCGGTGCTCACGCCCGCCGGCACCTTGCCGACCAGGCAGTTGAGCTGCGGGCAGCCCAGGGCGGTGGCGTAGTCGATGGCCATCGCGATGCCTTCGCGGAACTCGCCGGTGCGGTCCGGATGGCAGGCGATGCCGCGCTCGCCCTTGTCCCAGTCGCCGGCCGGCAGGTTGTGCAGCACTTGCTGCAGGCCGTTGGCACGCAGTGCGGCGGCGAGCTCCTTCTTTTCGAAGGGGTAGGGGAACAGATATTCCACCGCCTCGAAACCGGCCTTGGCGGCGGCTTCGAAACGTTGCATGAACGGCAGCTCGGCGAAGAGCATCGTGAGGTTGGCTGCGAACTTGGGCATGGTGCGTGTCTCCCTGCTCAGTCCAGCATCTCGGCCGCGACGGCGGTCGGTGCATCGGCCGGGTGCTCGGCCAGGGGCTCGAACTCGGTGATGTTGTCGATCTCGGTGCCCATTGCGATGTTGGTCACGCGCTCCAGCATCACCTCGATGACGACCGGCACGCTGAACTCGGCCATCAGCGCTTCGGCGCGCTGGATGGCCGGCGCGATCTCTTCCTGCGTGTTCACCCGGATCGCCTTGCAGCCCAGGCCTTCGACGACCTTCAAGTGATCGACGCCGTAGCTGCTCTCGATGCCGGCGTCAGGTCCCGCATTGATGTTGTCGAACGCGAGCTGCACGCAGTAGTCCATCTCGAAGCCGCGCTGCGCCTGGCGAATCAACCCGAGGTAGGAGTTGTTGACCACGATGTGGATGTACGGCAGCTTGAACTGCGCGCCCACCGCGAGCTCTTCGATCATGAACTGGAAGTCGTAGTCGCCCGAAAGCGCGACGATCTTGCGCGTCGGGTCGGCAGCGCGCACGCCCAGTGCGGCGGGGATGGTCCAGCCCAGTGGGCCGGCCTGGCCGCAGTTGATCCAGTGGCGCGGGTTGTACACGTGCAGGAACTGCGCGGCCGCGATCTGCGAGAGCCCGATGGTGCTCACGTAGCAGGTGTCGTTGCTGAAGTTGTTGTTCATGCACTGGTACACGCGCTGCGGCTTCATCGGCACGCTGTCGAAATTGGTCTTGCGCAGCATGGTCTTCTTGCGCTCGATGCACGACTTGGCCCAGCTGCGGCGGTCGGGCAGCTTGCCTGCAGCCTTCATCTCCTCGGCCACGGCCACGAACTGTTCGAGAGCGGCCTTGGCGTCCGAGACGATGCCGAAGTCGGGCGTGAACACGCGGCCGATCTGCGTGGGCTCGATGTCCACGTGCACGAAGGTGCGGCCCTTGGTGTACACATCCACCGAGCCCGTGTGGCGGTTGGCCCAGCGGTTGCCGATGCCGAGCACGAAGTCGCTCGCCAGCATCGTCGCGTTGCCGTAGCGGTGGCTGGTCTGCAGGCCGCACATGCCGGCCATCAGCGGATGGTCGTCAGGAATCGAACCCCAGCCCATCAGCGTGGGAATTACCGGCACGCCGGTGGCTTCGGCAAAGCGCACGAGCAGGTCGGAAGCATCGGCGTTGATGACGCCGCCGCCGGCCACGATCAGCGGGCGCTCGGCCGCGTTGAGCATGGCAATTGCCTTCTCGATCTGGGCCCGCGTGGCGGCCGGCTTGTAGGGGATGAGCGGTTCGTAGCTGTCGATGTCGAACTCGATCTCGGCCATCTGCACGTCGAAGGGCAGGTCGATGAGCACGGGGCCCGGACGGCCCGAGCGCATGAGGTGGAAGGCCTGCTGGAACACCTGCGGCACCTGGCCGGGTTCCCGCACCGTGACCGACCACTTGGTGACCGGCTTGGAGATCGACTCGATGTCCACCGCCTGGAAGTCTTCCTTGTAGAGCCGCGCGCGCGGCGCCTGGCCGGTGATGCAAAGGATGGGAATCGAATCGGCCCAGGCCGAATAGAGGCCCGTGATCATGTCGGTGCCTGCCGGCCCCGAGGTGCCGATGCACACGCCGATGTTGCCGGCCACGGCACGCGTGTAGCCCTCGGCCATGTGCGAGGCGCCTTCGACGTGGCGCGCGAGGATGTGGCCGATGCTGCCGCGCTGGCGCAGGGCCGAATACATCGGGTTGATGGCGGCGCCGGGCACGCCGAAGGCCTGCGTCACGCCTTCTTTTTCCATCACCAGCACGGCGGCCTGGACCGCTTTCATTTTTGCCATGGGACTGTCTCCTTGAGTGGCGTCCACTTTAGGAAGCAGAGGCCATTCGAAGAAGACGGCTGGGGGCCATAAAACCTATTCCACAGCGGAATAAGTCAGTACGATCCTGCCATGGACAGATTGCTCGCAATGGAAATGTTCGTGCGCGTGGTCGAGACCGGCAGCTTCTCGAAGGCGGCGCTCGAGTTCCACACCACGCAGCCCACCGTGACCAAGCAGGTCGCGGCCACCGAGGCGCGGCTGAAGGTGCGGCTGCTCAACCGCAACACGCGCGGCGTGAGCCTCACGGAACCGGGCGCGCTCTACTACGAGAAGTGCAAGAACATCGTGCGCGAGGCCGAGGAGGCTGAGAGCATCGTGCAGCTGCGCCAAAACCAGGCGCAGGGGCTGCTGCGCATCGGCACTTCGGTGGCCTTCGGCCGCCGGGTGGTGGTGCCGCTGGCGCTCGAGTACATGCGCCGCCATCCGCAGGTGCAGCTCGACCTGAGCTTCGAGGACCGCTATGTCGATCTCATCGCACAGGGCATCGACGTGGCCATCCGCATGGGCAAGCTCGCCGATTCATCGCTGGGAGCGCGCTATCTCGGCACCAACCCCTGGGCCATGGTCGCGGCGCCGGGCTACCTGAAGAAGCACGGCACGCCCAAGCGTGCGCAGGACCTGAGCGCGCACGTGGCGCTCATCTACAGCAGCGTTGTGGGCGACGAGTTCTGGCGCATGCATACGCCCAAGGGCGATGCGGTGACAGTGCCCGTCTCGGGCCGCTTTCGCTCGAACAACCTTTCCGCCGTGCTGGCCGCGGCGCGCGACGGCCTGGGCATTGCGCTCATGCCGCGCTACGTGGCGAGCGAATCGCTGGCATCGGGCAAGGTGCTCGAAGTGCTCGGCGACCACAAGCTGCCCGAGCAGGAGATCCACGCTGTCTTTCCCTCGCCCAAGCTGGTGCCGGGCAAGGTATCGGGCTTCGTGGCCTTCCTGCAGGGGCGGTTTGCCGAAGGGTGGTGGGCGGCCTGAGCGCCGCGATGCGCTTCAGGCGGGCACGAAGGCGCCGTGTAGGCCCAGCGGCAGTGCGTAGGGCAGCGTGGCCTGTGCCACCGGTCCCGCCGCCAGGTGGTCGGCCGCGAAGCACGACAGCACTGTCTTCTGCCGGCCGAAATCGAGCACCGTGCCCAGCACCCAGCCGGGCCTGGTGCCGTCCGGCACGAAGACATGCTCTTCCACCATGGCCTGGGCGCCGTAGCTGAAGCGCTGGCTGCGGCCGCTTTCGACATCGCTTCGCGCGATCGCGCCGAAGCCCGGCACGTCGAGGCGCGTCTGCGTAGCATGAACCACATGGCGATGGCGCAGGCCCACGCGCCGCGGGTCGATGCGTGGAAACTCGGCTTCCTGCGCCAGCGCCTGCTGCGTGGCCTTGCCGGTGCCGAGGTTCAGCGTGGCGACGGTCAAGTGCGGCGAGGCGCTCTTCACGCGGCGTGCGCGCATCACCTCGCGGTTGGAGGTAAACACCGAGTCAGCGTTGTCCGAACGCACGTAGTCGATGTGGACGAGCGTGCCGCGCGGCGTGTCTTCTTCCCAGGCATTGCCCACATGGAACAGGAAGCCGGCCGGCAGCGTGAGCATCTGGCGCCGCTCCCAGTTCTGCTTGTCGACGACCAGCGCGCGCATGCCGAGTTCCGGCCGCCAGACGTGGGCGTCGAGAAAGCTCGCGCCGGCCTCCTTGCGCTTGCCGTCGTAGACCAGTGGCGGCATCAGGAACACCAGGTGCCGCTCGGTCACGGCGAAGTCATGGACCATCGGCATGTCTGCCACCGGCACCACGGCTGCGCGCCGCAGCGTGCCGTCGGGCGCAATTTCGTACAGCGCCAGCAGGCCCTGGCCGGAACTCACGCCAAAGTTCCACACCGTGCCGTCCGGATCGACCTTGGGGTGGGCCGAGAACGGCATGCCCGCGAGGTCGGCGCGCCAGGTCTTCACGCCGAGCGTGTCCAGCGTGCGCGCGTCGACGCGCGTGGCCGAGCCGCCTTCCCACAGCGCCAGCACCTCGCCTTGCATTGGCAGCACGCTGGTGTTGGCGACGTTGATGCTGTCGGCCGAGGTCGGTGGCTCGACGCCCGGCGGCATGGTGCCGAAGGCTTCGAACAGGCGGCGGCCGGCCCGGGCCTCGGCCACGCGCTTGGGGGTGGCGACGTAGCGGCCCTGGTGCCGCACGTCGGTGCCTTCGATCACGAAGCGGTGCACCATGCCGTCGCCATCGAACCAGTGGTGATAGCGCTCGCCGCCCAGGTCGTGGCCGGCCGGGCCGATGCGAAACAGCGTGCCGGCCACGGCATCGGGAAAGCGCCCGCGCACCGTGGCGCGGGTCAGCGGCAGGTCGTCCGGCGGCGTGGCGAAGCCGGCCTTCCAGGGCGCGCCGGCGGCTTCGAACTGGGCTTGCCAGTCGTCGGCGGTGCCGGCCGCGCGGGCCAGGGGTGCCAGTGGTGCCAAGAGGGGCAGGGCGCCGGCCGAAGCCAGCAAGCGCAGGAGTTCGCGTCGTTCCATGGCGGTTTGCTCCTCAGCGCAGGTGAATGACGGTCTGCAGGTCGGCCTCGACGCTGATCGCCGCAGCTTCGAAGGCCGGCGCGGCGCGGTTGCCCTTTGCGTCGTTCGAGAAGCCGTAGCGCTCGGCCGGCATGCCTATGAGGTTGGTGTCGAGCTTGCCGTTGCCGTTCTCGTCGGCGAACGCCCGCAGCGCGTAGCGCCCGGGCGCCAGTCCCGTGAAAACGAGACGGGCCTTGCCGCCCTGCATCGGCGCGGTCTGCGAGGCCACGGCCTTGCTGTCGGCGTAGCTCGCGGCGTCGTTGTACAGCGCCACGTAGAGCGTGGCTTCGGTGGCCGGGCCGTCGGCGACGGAAAGGCTCAGGTCGGCTGCCAGCGCGGTAAGCGGCGAAAGGAGTGCGGCGGCGCACAGGGCGCGCACACCCGGGCGGGAGAGATGGGAGTTCATCGAAAAGGCCTCGTCGGAAGTTGGAGGCCTAGACGATCTCGCAGGCGCCAGGCGCTCGCCAGCACCTTGCGATGAAACGCGAAAATGCACGCGCGAAATGCACGCGGCAAGCGCGGGGCGTGCCGCCTGGTGCCCAAGCCCGCCCTGCTTGGGCCTTGCTTCAGCTGTTCTTCTTGTCTTCGCCGGGCTCGGCTTCCAGCTGGCCCGACTCGATGAACAGGCTCCACGCCGCCATGAACAGCGCCGCGATCACCGGCCCGATCACGAAGCCGTTGACGCCGAAGATTGCCATGCCTCCGATGGTCGACATCAGCACGATGTAGTCGGGCATCTGCGTGTCCTTGCCCACCAGCACCGGGCGCAGGACGTTGTCGACCAGCCCGATCACGAACACGCCAATGAAAATCAGGATGCCGCCCTGCCAGAAATGGCCCGTTGCCAGGTAATAGATGGCCACCGGGCCCCAGATGAGCGCTGCGCCCACGGCAGGCAGCAGCGAGAGAAAGGCCATCAGCACGGCCCACAGCAGCGCGCCCTGCACGCCGAGCAGCCAGAACGCAATGCCGCCGATCGCGCCCTGCGCAATGGCCACCGCCACGTTGCCCTTCACCGTGGCGCGGATCACGGTGGTGAACTTGTTGAGCAGGTAGTGCGTGTGCGGCTTGGCCAGTGGCACCGCTTCGCGCATCATCTTCGACAGACCCGCCCCGTCGCGCACCAGGAAATACAGCAGGTACAGCATCACGAAGAAGCTGATGACGAAGTCGAAGGTGTTCTGGCCGATGGTGAGCGCCTGGCCTGCGATGAGCTGGCTGCCTTGTGCGGCGCCTGCGGAAATCCTGGCTTGCCAGGCCTCCATGTCGCCGAGGTTGAAGCGGTCGAAGATGCTCAGCAGCCATTGCGGCAAGGCATTGAGGATCTGCTGGAAATAGGCCGCGAAATTGATCTGCCCGGAACGGATGTTCTGCGTGACCTGTACGATTTCCTGCACCAGCGACACCCCGACCATGGCCAGCGGAAGAATCACGATGAAGAGGCAGATGGTCAGCGTCGACAACGCCGCCGCGTTGTGCCGGCCGGGCATTTGCTTGAGCAGCCGCTTGTAGAGCGGGGTGAACAGGATCGCGAGCGCAACGCCCCACAGCACCGCGCCGAAGAACGGCATCAGCACCCACAAGAAGGCAACAGTGACGACGGCGAGCAGGGCGAGGAACACGCCGCGCTGGAGTTGGGGTGAATTCATAGGTGATTCGGACTGTAGCCGAGCCGGAACACGCGCCCGTGTCGGCCGGCAGGCCCTTGTCCCTGTAGCCGCTTTGGCCGGCGCCGAACCGACCCGGGCGGCGTCAGCGCCTGGCGCGCGGCAGCGCTACCGGCGCCAGGGTGGCGCGCAGCCGGGCCGGGGCGTCGGGCTCGGCCGTGGGGTCTACCTCGAGTGAGCGCTCGACGTTGCCGATGTGATCGATCATCAGCGCGCGCGCCCGGGCCGTATCGCCGGCCTCCAGTGCGGCGACGATGGCGCCATGTTCCGCGCAAGACTGCCCGGCCTCGTGCCGTGACTGGTAGAGCGTGGCGGCCAGCGTGGTGCGGGCGGTGAGGTCGCGTAGCACGTCGACCAGCAGCTGGTGCCCCATCTGCTCGGCCAGGCACACATGAAAATCCGCCAGCAGGAAGGCGCGTGTGGCGGCGTCGGCAGCCTCGATGGCGCGCTGCTCGTCCGCAATGTGGTCGCGCAGCTTGCGAATCACGTTCTGCAAGGGCCGGCCTTCGCTTTCGGCCAGGATGCCGGCTTCGACGATGCGCCGCGCCGAAAAGGCATCGCGCGCTTCGTCGGCCGAGGGCTCCACCACGTACCAGCCGCGGCGCGACTGCACCTCGACGAAGCCGCGCGCCTGCAACTGCATGAGCGCCTCGCGCACCATGGTCCGGCTGACCGCGAAGTTCTCGGCCAGCGCCTGCTCGCCAAGCCGTTCGCCAGGCGCGAGCTTTTGCGCCAGGATGGCCTCGACCACCCGTTCGGCAATGGAGGTTGGAGTGACGTCGGCGGGCATCGGGCTCAGTGGCTGGCGGCTCCCGCACCCAGGGGCGCGGCGGGCAGCTCGGGCTCGGCCAGCGGCTCGTCGTCGGGCGACTCGGTTCCATTGAGCACGGCATGGGCGCGCTCGCGGTCGATATCGCCCTCCCAGGCCGCAATGGCCACCGTGGCCACGCAATTGCCGATCAGGTTGCCCAACGCGCGGGCGATGCCCATGAACCAGTCGACCGAAAGCACCAGCACCAGCCCGATGGCGGGAATCGCCGGAATCGCGTGCAGCGTGGCCGCCAGCACCACGATAGCCGAGCCCGGCACGCCGTGCGCGCCTTTGGAGGTGACTAGCGCAATGGCCAGGATGGTCAAGAGGTCCGCCATCGAGATCGGCGTGTTGGTGGCCTGCGCGATGAACACGGCCGCCAACGTGATGTAGATCGAGAAGGCGTCCAGGTTGAACGAGTAGCCCGTGGGAATCACCAGGCCCACCGTCGAATCGCGAATGCCCATGCGGCGCAGCTTGGCCATGATCTGAGGCAGCACGCTGTCCGACGAGGTGGTGGCGAACACGATCGCGAGCTCTTCGCGCAGGTAGCGCAGCAGCTTCCACAGGCTGAAGCCCGAAAAGCGCATGACCAGCCCGAGCACCACGAACACGAAGATCAGCACCGCGCCGTAGAAGAGGGCGACCAGCATGCCGAGCTGCTTGAGCGAGCCGATGCCGTATTTGCCCACCGTGAAGGCAATGGCGCCCAGCACGCCGAGCGGCGCCAGCTTGATGATGATGCCCATGATCTTGAACAGCACCAGCGAGAGCGCGTCCACCACTGCGCCCACCGGCTTGCCGCGCTCTCCGAGCAGCGACAGCGCGCAGCCGAACAGCACCGCGAACAGCAGCACCTGCAGCACGTCGCCGGTGGCAAAGGCGTTCACCACCGTGGTGGGAATCAACTTCATCAGAAACTCGACCGTGCCGCCGCTCGTGAGCTTGTCGGCGTTGGAGGCGTAGGCGCTCATGGCGTTGGCGTCGAGCTTGCCCGGGTCCACGTTCATGCCCACGCCCGGCTGGAACACGAAGGCCAGCACCAGGCCCATCGCCAGCGCGATGGTGGTCAGCACCTCGAAGTAGATCAGCGCCTTCACGCCGACCCGGCCCACGCGCTTCAGGTCGCCCGCGCCCGCGATGCCGTGCACCACCACGCAGAAAACCAGCACCGGGATGATCATCTTGATCAGCTTGATGAAACCGTCGCCGAGCGGCTTGAGCTTGACGGCGAACTCAGGTATGAAGAGGCCAGCGAGCACGCCTAGCACCAGCGCAATGACGACCTGGCCGAAGAGGGATTTGGCGAAACGGGGCATGGGGCGACCTTCCATCGGTTGAATGCAAGATCACCGAGATCTTGCATACAAGCAATGTAGGCAAGAAGACTCAGATTCCGTTCGAGGGTATTCCCGTCTTCCCTGCGGGCGTCGCACTCACGCAACCAATATGAATTAGTGTGACATTTTCACATTACTCACATATAGTCACATTCAAATGACTTGCGGGCCCGCTTTCGCTTCAAATAGAGAGCGGGTGGCCGAACGGGTAGCTTATGTATCAGTTCTTGAGAAAATCGAAGGCGGCGTCGATGCGTTCCAGCTTGTCCGGTCTCCGGACGAGGCTGGCGCGGGTGCGCGGCTTCACGCTGATAGAGGTGATGATCACCGTCGCGATCGTGGGGATCCTGGCGGCCATCGCATACCCATCCTATGCGTCCTACATCCGCAAAGGGAAGCGGGCGACTGCCCAGGCCGCCCTGATGGATCTGGCCAGCAAGGAACAAACCTACCTTCTCGACCGGCGTGTGTACACCACCGTCCTGGCGGATATCGGTTTCGTGATGCCTACCGAAATCCAGAGCGCCTACACGATCACGGTCGCTTGCTCTCCGGCGGACTGCTCGTCTGGCGGCTTCACGGCAACGGCCACTCCCGCGGGGAGTCAGGCCGTGTCGAGTGAGCAGGCAATAACGATCGACAACACGGGCGCCAAGACACCCGCAAACACCTCGGGTTACTGGGGCAAGTGACGCGATGGAAAACCCGGAGTCATTGACCCAGGCTCGGCGCGAGGCGCGGCGCGGTCGCCAGGTCGGCTTCACGGCCATCGAGTTGATGGTCACCGTGGCAGTCGTCGCCATCCTGGCGGCGCTGGCCATGCCCTCGTTCCAGCAACTGATTGCAACGCAGCGGATCAAGTCCGTCGCCTCGGCGCTGACTGAATCGCTTTGGGTCGCTCGCAGCGAGGCACTCAAGCGCAATGACAACGTGGCGTTCAGCTTCACGAATGCGGGCAGCAACTCCGTCGTCGGGGACTGGAACATCACCCAAAGCAGCGACGGAACGGGCACCGCACTCCTTCAGCAGGCAGGCTCCCCCTCCGTCGTATCCACCACCTCGACGGGCGGCAACCTGCTGTTCGTCTTCAACTCCTCCGGCCGGCTGACTTCTGGCGGCTCGTCCTCGATCCAGCTCAGCGTCCCGTCTGCCAACGTCAATCGCTGGGTCTGCATTTCTGCCAGCGGCCGGGCCGTCACCCAATCGACATCATGCTCGTAACTGACCTTCATCGATTCCGTGCGCGGGCGACCGGCACGCGCGGCTTCACGCTCATCGAAGTGCTGGTGACCATCGCCGTGATGCTTGTTGGCCTTCTGGGCGTGATCGGGATGCAGGCCAGGGCGGCCGTCATCGAATTTGAGTCATATCAGCGTGGCGAGGCGCTTGCGCTGGTGCGAGAAATGCAAGCCCGCCTGACCGATTCGCGAACCATCGTGACCGGCTACCTCGATTCTGCCGTCAGTTCCACCGACGGCAGTGTTTACGTGGGTTCGGGCGCGAATGCCAAGGACTTCAGCACCGCTTCCGTATGCGTCGGGGGAGCAGGCGTTCCGCTGGCGGAGGCAAAGTTCGAAATGTGCCAGTGGGGGCTGGCGCTGCAAGGCACGGCGGCCATGGAGGGCACTTCGAAGGTCGGGGCCATGATCGGCGCCCGCGGCTGCCTGATCCGGGTCGTCCCGGCGGAGAACAACGCGCTGGCCGACATTTACGTCACCGTGGTGTGGCAAGGTAAATCGCGTGGTGCTGAACCAGATGCCGATTCTCCAGCGGGCAAGTGTGCCAGCGCTGTGAATTTCGGTGCCGGGCTGCGGCGCGGCGCAACCGTCCGCGTACTGGTGCCGGACTTGCACAAGGCATCTTGAGGCCTACATGTACCACCTCGCCCGCACCTCGATTTCACAAAGTCGTCCCCGTCATCAACGAGGGCTCACGCTCATCGAATTGATGATTGCGCTCGCCATCGGCCTGCTGATCGTCGCGGCCATGAGTGTCCTTTTTGCTGGCGGAAGCCAGTCCCGACGCGAGATTGAAATGAGCGCGGACGTGAACGAAAACGGGCGCTATGCCCTGGACGTTCTGAACCGCGAGTTGTCGCAGACGGGGTTCTACGGATCCCTGGTCAAACCCACGGCGGCCACTACCAGGATTCCGGCGGACATGACTGTAGCGACAGCCATGTGCCTGACCGGAGTCGCGAATCTTGCCGCCTGGAAAGACTCGTTGACCTACAACGTACTGGGGCTTGGCAGCGCGTCAGGCGCGAATGTCGACGCGGATCCATCTTGCATCGCGCGCAAAGCCGGGACCGACGCGCTTTTCATTCAGCGAGCGAGTACCTGTGCCGTCGGCGACCCGAATTGCCCGGCCGAGTCGAATGCAGATGCCTATTTGCAGGTGTCCGAGTGCGGCACCGAATACAGCACGACTCCGATCGTTCTTGGACGGGGCGGTACCGGTGCGTCCACGTTCACGCTTCAAACCAAAACCTGCGCCGGCACGGCGGCACCGAAGCGCAAGCTCGTTCGCCGCATCTACTACGTCAGTGCGGCGAACGCGCTGAGCTATCAGGACATTCCGCTCAGCGGCGGGCTTCCCGATCCAGTGGTGCTGGTCGAGAACATCGAGCAGCTGCAAATCGAGTACGCGTTCGACACAGGCACCCCCGCAGACGGAACACCCGATGTGTACGCGGCCGCGCCCGATGCGCTGGCTGTGCCGCCTACCGACTGGACGCAAGTCATCGGCGTACGAATCTGGCTGCTGGCCCGCTCCAGCGATCCGAGCCGGTACACCAAGAATGCCGCGAGCTTCGTGCTCGGCGGGGACACCACCGTCAGCGTTACCGCAAATTCCGCCGGCAACCCGAAGCGGCGCGTCTACAGCACTTATATCTCTTTCATCACCCCCAAGGCCCGCAGCGAATCATGAAGATGCCAAGTGTCCGCCGAGCGCACCGTGCCCAGTCCGGCGCCGTGCTGATGATCGGCATGGTGATGCTGCTGATGATCAGCCTCATCGCGATCAGCGTCATTCGGCTGTCCACGCGCCACACGCAGATTGTCGGCAATGAGCAGGTGCGATCCGAAGCAGTAGCAGCAGCAAATTACGCGCTCGATACGGTGATGAATCAGCCCTACACCAGCTGGGATCCGTCGTACAGGACCGCAACAGGCTCGACCACCAGCGTCAATCTCGGCACGAGCAAGACCGATGACAGCGCCGCCGGCACCGCCGGTTCGATGAACGTCGCGATCAAGAACCTCGAATGCAAGCGTGCCCGCGTGATCAAGAGTGCGGAACTCGTCCAGAGAAATGCGTCCGGCACCTATTACGTGGCCTCGACGGACGCCTCCTGCTTTGGTGGCGGAGGTTCCCCCGGCCTGACCATCGTCGATACGAGCGCGTCGGGCTCTCCCAACGATAACTCGCTGTGCGCCACCGTGTTGTACGACATGCAGGCGCAAGCGAACGATCCGAAGCTGCTGAGTGCCGCGCCGCTTGTCCAGCAGGGCGTTGAGGTTCGCACGGACATCACGGCGCTCACGGACAGCTGCTCCTGATCGCGATATAGCCAGAAAGATCACCGATGAAAACCCTTTCCTTCCGACTCGTCGTGGCGATTCTCGCCGTCACGGTCCTGCACTCGCGGGCCGCGGCCGAAGACATCGACCTGTATGCAGGCGGAGGAAGCGCCTCGGCGCCCAATGTTCTCTTCTACCTGGACAACAGCTCAAACTGGTCGGCCAACAATCAGGCTTGGAGTTACTCGTCTGTCCTGGCGAAGTGCGGAAACTACAGTGGCTCGGCACGGACCACATGCCAAAGCTACGTCTATCAAATCTTCTGCAATTCGACGTCAGCCTGCAGCGGGGATCCAAAGTTGGTGCAAGGGCAGGTCGAAGTTCGCGCGCTGAAACTCGTGCTCAACGAACTCGCGTGCCCGCCAACCGGAGCCGCCGCAGTGGACATCAATGCCGGCTTGATGATGTTCAACAGCGGTTCGGTCGATGGCAACAATGTCATATCGGGCTACATCCGCCATGAGATCAAGCCGCTGAAGGACCAGTGCACGGTTACCGACGTAACGAAGTCGATCATCGCGGACCTGACCAACATCGACGCCAACATCACGGGATCGGATTTCAAAGGACCCTCCTCGGCCGAATACGGCGCCGGCCTCTACGAGGCCTTCAAGTACTTCGGCGGCTGGTCGCGGCCAGACCTGGTCGCCTCCGGTTCCGGCGGTACGGCCGGCTCCCCGGTGAGCGCCACGGGGTTCGGCCCCACGCGCTATGGCACCAAGAACGCCCTTGAGGACCCGAATGCATTCACGAACGCTACGGAAAGGACCATCTACAAGAGCCCGATCGACGCGAACAGCTGCGGCAAGAACTACATCATCCTGATCGGCAATACGTGGCCGAACCAGGAGTACGGAACCGATACGAGCGCCTCACCGTATCCCACGAACACCCTGATGTCGCGTCTCCGCTATGACCCGGGGCTGCAGATCTATCCGACGCCTCTGACCACCAACGACAAAACCAATGTCCGCTTCGCCGACGAGTGGGCCAAATTCCTCTACGACACCGACGTGAACTCGACCGACGGCCAGCAGAGGGTCGAGACCTTCACGATCGACGTCTACAACCAATCGCAGGACCTGAAGCAGGCGAAGCTGCTTCAGACCATGGCAGCCGTCGGCCGAGGCAAGGTACCCGGCGACTACGCCGGCGGCTACTTTGCAGTGGGCGGCGATCTGCTGGCGCTGATCAACGCGCTCAAGCAGACCCTGACCCAGATCGCATCGGTCAACAGCGTGTTTGCGTCCGCCTCGCTGCCGGTGAGCGTGAATGCCCAGGGCACCTTCCTGAACCAGGTGTTCATGGGCGTTTTTCGGCCACAGGAAAGCGCCTATCAGCGCTGGGCCGGCAACATGAAGCAGTACAAGTTTGCGCTCAATGGCAACGCTCTTTACCTCGCCGATTCCACCACCGACGCGGCAGGCAATCCCAATCCCGCAGTCGACACGTCGAGCGGCTTCATCCTGAATTGCGCGGCGAGCTACGGGACGGCCGACAGCGGCACTTACTGGCAGAGCGTGACCGGGACGGCGTCGAGTTGCGGAAACGCGAACTACTCCACTTTAAGCAAGTACTCCGATTTGCCTGACGGTCCGCTCGTCGAACGGGGAGCCACTGGTCAGAAGCTGCGCAATCTTGGACATGCAGCCCGCAACATCCGGACTTGCACAGACACCACCTGCGGTTCCGTGGTCGACTTCAACGCGACGAACGTGACGATTCCCAGCGCGGGCCTGAGCAAGGGCACCACGAGCGCGACCTTGGTCAACTGGGCACGGGGCCAGAATGTGGGCGACGGCAACAGCACCTTCAACTCGTCCGGCGATCTGGTCACCACGACTTACCCGGCAACGGACCCGAGCACCGGCACGGTGACACCAGGCCCCACCACTCGCCCGACGGTGCACGGCGAAGTGGTTCATTCGCGGCCCCTCGCGGTGAACTACGGCTCGGGCAGCACGAACGACGTCGTGGTGTTTTACGGCGCCGGCGACGGCATGTTGCACGCGGTCAACGGCAACCAGACCGGCACCGGCGCCGGCAACGAACTCTGGGCCTTTGTCGCGCCGGAACACTGGAGCGGCACCGACAGTACGGGGTCCTGGAATCTGCTGGATCGGGTGCATTCGAACTATCCGCTGATCAAGTTCCCCGGTGTAACGGCCACCGGCGCCGCACCGAAGACCTACTTTTTCGATGGTTCCATCGGCGGCTACCAGGAGGTGGCCAACGGCGTGTTGAGCAAGCTGTGGATCTACCCGACTATGCGCCGCGGCGGGCGTGCGGTCTATGCGTTCAATGCAACGAACAAGCCCGGCACCGGCGGCAATCAACCGACGCTGATGTGGAAGTTCAGCAACACCGACAACAGCAACCTGGGTCAGACCTGGTCCACGCCGGTCGCCATCCGCGTGAAGATCGGAACGGCAACTACCACGCTGGTCGCCTTCGGGGCCGGCTACGACAGCTGCGAGGACGACGCGACCATCACCTGCACGCAAGGGCGCGGCATTTTCGTGATGGACGCCGGAACCGGCAAAGCGGCCAACTATCGATTCTTCGATCTGGATTCGACGGCCGGCCGCTTCGTCGCCGACATGACGTCGGTCGACGTCAACGGTGACGGCATCATCGACCTCCTGTACGCCGTCGACACGCGCGGCAATATCTGGCGCATCAACACCACTAACCCGAACAGCAGCTACGCGAGCTACAGCAGCGTCGCCGACTGGCCGTGGAACAAGATCGCGACGGTGAGCGACTGGACCACCGCCTCGGAACAGCGCAAGTTCATGAATGCACCCAGCGTCGTCATGCTTGGCACACAGGCAACCGTTCTGGTTGGCACGGGCGATCGCGAAAAACCCCTGGCCTCAGGCAGCGCCGCATTGGTCAACAACCGCTTCTACGGCATTCGTGACGACATCACCAAGACAGGGCCAACGACGGCCACCAAGCCCACGGTCGTGAACGGCTTCGGCACCGATGCATCGCTGGCCAGCGCCAATCAATTGACGAACGTGACCAGCGTCACCACGACTGTCGATCCGACGACCTTGGCGCCGAATGGCTGGTACAGGAATCTTTCCACCACGAGCACGCCGTTCGAGCAGGTCGTCACCACGCCACTGACCATCGGCGGGCTGACTTACTTCAGCACGTTCCAACCCAAAGCGACGAGCACTCCCGGCAGCACGAACCAGTGTTCGAACCTGGGTGTCGGACGGGCGTACAAGGTAGATTTCCAGACGGGCGTGATCGCGCCGAATTCGGCAGGTCTTTATGCGCCGGACACGTTCAGTTCTCAGGGCATTCCACCGTCGCCTGTAGGCGGGTTGGTTTCCATCGATGGGAAGACCGTGCCATTCTGTATTGGATGCTCGGGGCCAACTGTCTTGTCTCCGAACAAGATCGTTCCCAAGGTCAAACCTGATCGCAAGCCGGTCTATCGGTACCAGAGGATCGACGGCTAAGAGAACCTACTGGTTCCGTGAGACCGACCGCTAAAAGAAGGGGCAAGTCGCTCAAGCGTGAGCGAGCGCCCCTGCAAACAGCCTGACCATCTCCCGATCGAAGACCGGCAGGTCCTGCGGCTTGCGGCTCGTGATCAGGTTGCCGTCGACCACGACTTCGCTGTCGACCCACTTGGCGCCGGCATTCGACAGATCGGTGCGGAGGGATGGCCACGACGTCAGCGTGCGGCCCTGGACCGCTCCGGCCTCTATCAGCGTCCAGGGTCCGTGGCAGATGGCGGCCACGGGCTTGCCGGCTTTGAAGAAGTCGCGAACGAAGGTGACGGCCTCCTCGTCGATGCGCAGCGCATCGGGGTTCATCACGCCGCCGGGCAGCAGCAGCGCATCGAACTCATGCGCTGCCGCCTGCGAAAGGGGTATGTCAACGTTGAACTCATCGGCCGTTTTGTGATGCTTCCAGCCGCTCACCGTGTTGTTCTTTGGCGAGACGATTTTGGTAACGGCGCCGGCCGCCTCCAGGGCTTTGCGGGGCTCCGTCATCTCGGACTGCTCGAAGCCATCGGCCACGAGAATGGCGACCTTGGCGCCATCGAGAAGGGTTTTGCTCATGGGGAATCCTTTCGGCCGCATCCTCAGAAAAAAAGACATCGGCTCGTCGTTAGTGCTCTCAACTTGAAGGGGGGATGTGGCGCGCTTTTCATGCCATGCGCTTTTGCCCACGAGCCAAGCTCATTGGGCGGGTCCGCCAGCTTGTCTGGGGATCCTTGCGTCGTGCTCTCCAAGTTTCACAAAAGCACCGTCGGGGCCCAGAGGAGCGCACCACATCCGAAAAACAGATTGCGCCGCCGGTGGCATTCCTTGTGTCAGCGAGATGCCGAAGCACTGTAGGAATTTGGCCGACGGCGGCTCTTTTTTTCAGGCGGGTTCCGAGATTTCGCAGAGCGCTTCGGCCGCGGGCGCCGGTTTGCGTTCTTTCACGGCAATGTCGCCCAGCGCCACGATGCCCACGAGGCGCTTGTCGCGGTTGACGATCGGCAGGCGCCTGATCTGGTACTCGCCCATGATCGCGGCAGCGCGCGTCACCGGCTCGTCTTCGTAAGCCCAGCGGATGTGCTCCGACATCACGTCGCGCACCTTGGCGTCGCCGCCGCGGCCTTCAGCCACCGCTCGAATGGCGATGTCCCGGTCCGAAATGGAGCCGATCATCCGATCGTTCTCACCCACCGGCATCATGCCGAAGTCGCCGTCTCGCATGCAGCGCGCGGCCTCGGCAATCGTTGCGTCGGGACTGATGACTTGAACGTCCCGGCTCATGACATCCTTGATCGTGTGCATAAAAAATCTCCTCATCAGTTGAAGGTATGCGGCAGTCCGACCGACGTGCTTCGGCGGCGCCCATGCCTTACGGCCACTTTGCGAAAGATTGCGGCCTCGCATCTGTAGGACTCGGCCCCCCACGCGCGTGATCGGCTGCGTCTCATGCGCCCGCAGTCAATTTTTTCCTCGGGTAACAACTTCGCGCTCCCATGGGGGCGGCTCGTAGGGATTTAGGATGTGCCCGATGCGAACATTGCCTCTTTCAAACTCCGGCGAAATCCCGGTCCTGGGTCTCGGCACTTGGCGAATGGGCGAGGTGGCCAGCCGCCGCAAGGCTGAAGTGGCCGCGGTGCGCGAAGCCATCGCCATGGGCTACCGCCTGATCGACACTGCCGAGATGTACGGCGAGGGCGGCGCGGAAATGGTGGTGGGCCAGGCGCTGGCTGAAGCCCTGCAGGCCGGCGACGTGCGGCGCGACGAACTCTTCATCGTCAGCAAGGTGTACCCGCACAACGCGAGCCGGCGCGGAACGCCCGAAGCCTGCGAGCGCAGCCTGAAGCGCCTCGGCCTGGACACGATCGACCTTTACCTGCTGCACTGGCGCGGCAGCCATCCGCTGAGCGAAACGGCTAATGCCATGCAGGCGCTGGTGGCTCAAGGGCGCGTCGTGCACTGGGGCGTGAGCAATTTCGATCTCGACGACATGGAAGAGCTGACGCAGGTGGTGGGCGAGGGGTCCGGCTGCGCGGCCAACCAGCGGTGCGCAGCAAGCACCTCGAAGAGAACCTCGCCGCCGCTCGGCTGACACTGGACGCAGCCACCCTCGCAGAACTGGATCGGCTGTACCCGCCGCCACGTCGCAAGACACCCCTGGCGATGATCTGACGTGACGGCGCCCTAGTGCGCTTCGGCCTGTTTGGCCGCGTCGATCACGGCCTGCTCGTCGTGCTTCGCGCCATTGAGGAACAGGTTCAGCAGCACTGCGGTGATCGACGCCAGCAGGATGCCCGATTCGACCAGCGAGTGAATCGCATGCGGCATCCACTGTTTGAAGTTGGGTGCGATGAGCGGAATCATGCCGATGCCGATCGACACCGCGACGATCATTGCGTTGTGGCGGTTGGTCTTGAAGTCCACGCCCGAAAGAATGCGGATGCCCGTGGCCGCCACCATGCCGAACATCACCAGCCCCGCGCCGCCGAGCACCACGGTGGGCAGCGATTCGATCAGCGCGGCCATCTTCGGCAGCAGGCCCAGCACGATCAGGATCACGCCGCCGGCCACGCAGACATAGCGGCTCTTGATGCCCGTGACAGCCACCAGCCCCACGTTCTGCGAAAAGCTGGTGTACGGAAAGGTGTTGAAGATGCCTCCGATGAGCGTGCCCAGGCCGTCGGTGCGCAATCCGCGCGCCAAGTCCTTCTGGCCGATCTTCCGGTCGGTCATCTCGCCGAGCGCGAGGAACATGCCGGTCGATTCGATCATCACCACGATCATGATCAGCGTCATCGTGAGGATCAGGATCGGGTCGAACTGCGGCATGCCGAAGTGGAACGGCAGCACCACGTCCACCCAGGCCGCCTTGCCGACTTTCTCGTAGGTCATGAGCCCCGTGATCGAGGCCACCACAGCGCCAATCGCAATGCCCAGCAGCACCGAGATGTTGGCGATGAAGCCCTTCGCATACTTGACGATCAGCAGGATGGACACCAGTACCAACGCCGCCACGCCGAAGCCCGAGAGGTCCGCGTACTTTGGGTTGGGCACCGTCGGCATGATGGCAAAGCCCTTGGGCACTGCGGGAATCGAGCTGCCCGGCGAAGTTACCTCGGCCAGCCACTTCGCGTAGACCGGATCGACCAGCGCCGGCGCCGTCGGGCCCACGGGGTTGCCGAAGATCCAGTTGATGCCCACGCGCATCAGGCTGATGCCGATGACCGCGATGATGGTGCCCGTGACCACCGGCGGAAAGAAGCGCAGCATGCGGCTCACCAACGGTGCGATCAGTATCGACACCACGCCCGCGCCGATGATGGCGCCGAACAGCAGCTGAGCGCCGTTCTGCCCCGGGTTGGCGTTGGCAATGGCGACCATCGGCGCGACCGATGCGAAGGTCACGCCCATCATCACCGGCAGCTTGATGCCGAACCACTGCGTCGCGCCCAGCGCTTGGATCAGCGTGGCAATGCCGCAGCAGAACAGGTCGGCCGAGATCAGCAGCGCGACTTCGTCGGGCGACAGCTTGAGCGCGCGGCCGACGATCAGCGGCACTGCAACGGCCCCCGCATACATCACGAGCACATGCTGGAGGCCGAGGGCTGCGAGCTTGCCCGAAGGCAGGCGCTGGTCCACCGGATGGACTGTCTGAACAGGGGAAGATGTCTGGGCCGTCATCGGTTTGTCTCCTGGCGCTGCAAGGGAGCATGCGTGGACGACGACGCGGCTGGCCGGGCGTCCACAAAGTGTGTACGCCAAACTGTATACAATTTATGCCGCAATCTGGATGCAGGAAAACCCGCATCGCCGCGAGGGCGCCGTCAGGCGAGCAGCGCCTTCACCAGGTCGAGCTGCCGGTCGGGCTTCTCGGTGCCGAGCTCCAGGCTGGCCTCGATGCGCTCCAGGTGCTCGGTCATGCAGGCCACGGCGCCTTCCGCGTCGCCCTTGCGGCAGATGCGCAGAAACTCCGAGTGCTCGTCCGACGAGCAGTGCGGGTCGTTCGACGAGTGGTAGAGCATGGCGATCAGCGAACTGCGCGCCACCAGTTCGCGCACCAGTTCGGCCAGCGTCTTGTTGCCCGTGGCTTCGGCCAGTGCCACGTGAAAATCGCCCAGCACTTTCTCGCGCACGGTGCCCGTGGTGGTGGTCTGGCGCAACGCGGTGCGCTCGAAGCGAATGTGCTGCTCCAGCACCTGGTAGTCGCGCGGCCGCGCATTGGCGATGAACAGGCGCACCACTTCGCTTTCGAGGATGCGACGCACCGCGAACACCTCGCGCGCCTCCTGCACCGTGGGCTGGCAGACGAACGCGCCCTTGTCGGGAATCATCTCGATGAGCTTGTCCTTCGACAGCATGAGCAAGGCCGCGCGGATCTTGGTGCGGCTCACCGAATAGACGCGGCCCAGCGCTTCCTCGCGCAGCCAGGTGCCGGGCGGCAGGCGCTTCTCGACGATGGCGGTGGCGATGTCCTGCGCAATGCTCTCGATGGAGCTGCCCTTGTCGGCGGCGGCTGCGCCGTTCTCGTTAGGAGCGGCGGTGGCGATAGGGGAAGCGGGAGAGGCAGGAGATTTGGCGCGGGGCATGCGGAGATTGTGTCTTAGCGGGCTGGCCGCCGAACCCCGTGCCGCCCCTAGCGTGCGGCCAGGGTAAAACCTTCGAGCGCACCCGTCATGCGCTTGGGCAGGGGACGAGCCAGCTCGCCGCGCTTGCTGGTCTGCAGCTTCAACGCGACCAGCGATTCGACGAGCTTGGTGGCCGCGGCCACGCCGTCGATCACCGGCACGCCGAGCAGGCCGCCGATGTGCTCGCACAGGTCGGTCATGCCGGCGCAGCCGAGCACGATGCAATCCGAGCCGTCTTCGTCGAGGGCGCGCCGGCATTCATCGACGATGCGCTCGCGCGCATTGGAGCCGGGCTCTTCGAGCTCGAGCACCGGCAGCTCGCAGGCGCGCACGTTGGCGCAGAAGCGCTCCATGCCGTAGATCTCGGCCAGGTGCCAGGCCTGTCCCATGGTGCGGCCCAGCGTGGTGACCACGCTGAAGCGGCTGCCCACCATGCTGGCCAGGTGCATCGCGGCTTCTGCAATGCCCACCACCGGGCCGCGCGCGAGTTCGCGGGCGGCCTTCAGGCCCGGGTCGCCGAAGCAGGCGATCACGTAGCCATCGATGCCCTCGCGCTCGCCGGCCGCAATCTCCTGCAACAGGCCGGGTACGGCCAGCGCCTCGTCGTAGTGGCTCTCGATGGAGACCGGCCCCATGGCGGGGCTGACCGCGACGATCTCGGTGCCGGGCTGCGCAACCGCGCGGGCGCAGGCACCGATCTTCTCGGTCATGCTCCAGGTGGTGTTGGGATTGATGATCTTGATGCGCACGGCGCGGTCCTTCTCTTCAGCGTTTCAAGTCTTGTTGTTGCGGTTCAGCAGCACGTAGAGCACGAAGCCCAGCCCCATGCCGATGAACCATGCATAGTTCGCGCCACCACGCAGCGCCGGCACCATCACGCACAGAATCGGCACCAGCGCGGAGGGGATCAGCGCCTGGATCGCCTTCGGGTTGTAGCCGCCGCTGTACCAGTATTCGCCCTTTGGGCTCATGGAGTAGAGCGCGTCCACGTCGATGCGCTGCTTGCGCACGAAGTAGTAATCGGCAATCAAGATGCCGAACAGCGGGCCGATGAACGAGCCCAGCACGTCCAGCGTGTAGTGGATCACCTCGGGGCTGTTGTAGAGGTTCCACGGCGTCAGAAACACCGAGCCCACCGCGGCGATCATGCCGCCGGTTCGCCAGCTGATGTGCTGCGGCGCCACGTTCGAGAAGTCGAACGCCGGCGAGACGAAGTTGGCGACGATGTTGATGCCGATGGTCGCGATCATGAATGTCAGCGCACCCAGCACCACGGCGGTGGTGCTGTCGATCTTGCCCACGGTGTGCACCGGATCGGTGATGAGCTCACCGAACACCGGCAGCGTGGCGGCCGTGGTGATCACGGTCAGCAGCGAGAAGAACACGAAGTTGATCGGCAAGCCCCAGAAGTTGCCCTTCTTCACCGCGTCGAAGCTCTTGCCGTAGCGCGAGAAGTCGCCAAAGTTGAGCATGGGGCCGCTGAAATAGCTCACCACCAGCGCAATGGCCGAGAGCATCACCGGCAGCGCATCCCAGCCCTGGAACTTGATGCCGCCCAGGTTCAGGTCGATGTTGCTCCAGCCCGCCTTCCACACCAGCCAGCCGCAGAGCACGGCCATCACCACATACACGGCAGGACCGGCCCAGTCGATGAACTTGCGGATGGCTTCCATGCCGTGCCAGAACACGAAGGCCTGCAGCACCCACATGATCATGAAGGCTACCCAGCCGAGCGTCGACAAGCCAGCGAAGCCGTGCTGCGCCACGTTGGCATAGGGCGCGAGGTTGGGGAACATGTGCAGCGCCAGCACCATGAAGGCGGCCGATGCGAGATACGTCTGCACACCGTACCAGGCTACCGCGATCAGCCCGCGGATGATGGCCGGGATGTTGGCGCCCAGCACGCCGAACGATGCGCGGCACACCACGGGGTAGGGCACGCCCGTAACCTGGCTCGGCTTGGCCACCAGGTTGCAGAAGAACTGCACGATCACGATGCCCACGAGCAGCGACACCAGCACCTGCCAGCTCGACAGGCCCAGCGCGAACAGGCTTCCGGCCGTGATGTAGCCGCCCACGCTGTGCACGTCGGACATCCAGAACGCAAAGATGTTGTATTGGCCCCAGGTCTGCTTCTTGAGCGGGGCCAGGTCTTCGTTGGTCAGCCGCGGGTGGTAGCCGGGCTTGATCACCGCGTTGGATTCGGTGTGCGGCGCATGGCCGGCTTCGTTGGTGCCCGCGGGGGCTTGGCTGACGACTGTGCTCATGGTCTTTCCTCGTGCGAATGGGATTGAGGGACCGTTTTCCAGCGCAAACGCCGCGCCGGGTATCGGGTGCGTTATTTGTATACAAAAACAGTGTGCAATCAACCCCATCCGGCGATTCATATATCCGTAGATTCCCTGAGGCGCCCCAGGCCGCCGCTGCTGCTCCCCCACCCAGCCTCTCTCACCAGGCCAGTGTTTCGTCAGCCGTCAGGCCGTGGTCCCGTACACGATGAAGCCGTCGTGCGTGGCGACTTTGTCGTAGAGCCTGCGGCCGGCTGCGTTGGTGACGTGCGTCTGCCAGTACACGCGGTGCCCGCCCACGCCCTTGACGTGCGCGCACACGCCCTGGATCAGCTGGCGCCCCACGCCGCGGCCGCGCTCCGACGGAAGCGTGAACAGATCCTGCAGGTAGCAGGTCGGCTCGATGCGCGTGGTGCTGCGATGAAAGAGGTAGTGCGTCAGCCCAACCAGCTGGCCGTCGCGCTCGGCCACCAACGCATGCACCGGCTCATAGGCATCGAAGAAGCGCTGCCAGGTGACCTGCGTGATCTCGTCGGGCAGCGCCGTGGGGCCTTCGCGCTTGTAGAAGGCGTTGTAGCCGTCCCATAGCGGCTTCCATGCAGCGAAGTCGTCTCGCGTCGGCGGGCGGATCAGGAGAGAAGGAGAAGAAGGAGAAGAAGGAGTGGTCGTCATGCGTCGGTTGCCTGCACGTTTGAAAACCTGCGATTGCAACACGACCCGGCCCCATCATGGGCCGGCCATCCTCAGGACTGGGGCAGCAGCCTGTCCGTCCGTTCCGCCGACGTGGTGGCGACCCGCACAACCTCCGTCGCCCTCGAAAGGGTGCACGCGGCTGCTTCGACGGGCGTCATCCGCGGAAACACCGGCGGCTCACCAGTCGCCCCCATCGATTGCTCGAGAAAATCAAGCATCGTGCGCATGGCTGCGCTGTTGTGGCGGCGCTGCGAGTAGGCGGCATACAGCCAGTGATCGTGCGGCATGTGCTCCCGCAGCACCGGCACCAGCGCGCCGCGATCCAGGTGCGACAGCGCGAGCGGCTCCGGCACGTAGGCCACGCCCGCGCCGCGCAGCGCCAGCTCGATGAGCGCGACCGCGTCGTTGGCCTCCAGGCGGCTGTGCACGGGCACGTCGATGGCCTTGCCATCGGTCTCGAAGGGCAGATGGGTGGTGGGCTTGGCCGAATAGCTCAGCACGTCGTGACGTGCCAGGTCTTCCGGCACCCTGGGAATGCCGCGCCGGGCCCAGTAGGCCGGGCTCGCGCAGACCACCATGTCGAACGGGACCAGGCGTCGCACGATCAGGTTCATGTCGTCGATGCGCCCGCCGGTCAGGTGGATGTCGATGCCTTCCTCGATCAGGTCGATCTCGCTGTTGGTGAACACCAGACTCACGTACACGTCGGGATAGAGCTTGATGAACTCCGCGATCACGTCGGAGAGCCAGCCCGCAATGAGCCCGTGCGGCGCGCTCATGCGCAGCCGCCCGCGCGGGTGCGAGGCATGGGCCTGCAGGTCGTTCAGCGTGGCCTCAGCCATGTTCACCAGATCAGCGCTGCGGTCGAGCAGCACCTGGCCCGCGTCCGTCAGGCTCAGCGAGCGCGTGGAGCGGTTGAGCAGGCGCACGCCGCTGCGTTCCTCCAGCTCGGCCACGTAGCGGCTGACGGTGGCTTTCGACATGCCGAGCGAGATGGCTGCGCGGGAGAAGCTGCGCCGGAACGCCACTTCGCGGAATGTTTTAATGAGATCGAGGCCGTCCATTGTGGTTGCATTGTTCCAGTTTCCCGGAACGTGCGTGGCGCGGGGTCTCTGCGGGTCGGTTTAAAGTAAGCCATGGCTGATTCGCTGCTGCCGTTGCTCACGCTGAACGCCGGGTCGTCGTCGATCAAGGTTGCGCTGTTCGATGCGGTCAAGGGCGAAAACAACAGTGCCGCGCTGCCCACCGCCCGATGGTCGGGCCAGGCCGATGGCCTTGGCGCGGGGCTCGAAGCGCGGCTTCGCGTGCACAACGTGCAGGGCGGCACGCTGCACGAAGCCGAGCTGCAAGGCGACCAGCGCTCGCATCAGGGCGCGCTGGCCGCGCTGCTCGACTGGCATGCGCGGCAGGGCGGCGGCGGCCGCATCGCCGCGGTCGGACACCGCATCGTGCATGGCGGCGTGAACTTAATCGAGCCGGTGCGCGCGGACGATGCGGTGCTGGATGCACTGAAGGCGCTCGAGCCACTCGCGCCCTTGCACCAGCCGCACAACATTGCCGGCGTGCGCGCCGCCATGCAGGCCTTTGGCGGCGTGCCGCAGGTGCTGTGCTTCGATACTGCCTTTCATGCAGTGCAGCCTGAGGTGAACCGCCGCTTCGCGTTGCCGCGCGCGCTGCACGATGCGGGCGTGCGGCGCTACGGCTTTCATGGGTTGTCCTACGAATCGATCGTGGCGCAGTTCGCGCAGCTCGCGCCGCAGCTCGCCGAGCAACGCGTGATCGTCGCGCACCTTGGCAACGGCGCGTCGATGTGCGCCATGGCAGAGGGCCGATCGGTCGCGACGACCATGAGCTTTTCTCCGCTTGATGGACTCACCATGGGCACACGCTGCGGCCGGCTCGACGCAGCCGTGGTGCTGTACCTCATGCGCTCGCGCGGCATGTCCACGGGCGAGGTCGAGAAGCTGCTGTTCCGCGAGTCGGGCCTGCTGGGGCTTTCAGGCGTGTCGAGCGACATGCGCGAGCTCGAAGCGTCGAAGCTGCCCGCCGCGGCGGAAGCCATCACGCATTTTGTCGAGCAGGTGGTGCAGCACATGGGCTGCCTGGCTGCGGCGCTTCGCGGTGTCGACGCCATCGTGTTCACCGGCGGCATCGGCGAGAACGCCGCGGCGCTGCGCGAGCGCATTCTTGCCGAGTGCGCATGGCTCGGGCTGGAGGTCGATGCGGCCGCCAAGGCAGCCGGTGCGACTCGGCTGACCACGCCGAAGAGCCCGGTCAGCGCCTGGGTGTTCAAGACCGACGAGGAGGCGGTGATTGCTCGGCACACGGCGCGTGTGCTGCGCAAGCAAGCAGAGCATCCATAGACTTAATGAACATCGCGTGACCTAGGCCGCCTTCATGACGCGGCTTCGAGAAGGCCATCGTTCGCAAGCCCTTCGGGCGGCCGTTTCTGCACCAGCCAACTCGAGGCGATCAACGCAAGAAGAACGGCCACCGCGGCACAGCCGAATACCGATTGCAGCCCATGGCCCAGAGCGGCCGTCACGGCATCCGCCGCGCCGTGTGCCAGCGCACCGGGCGTGGTGAGCTCCTGCTTGACCAGGCGCGTGAGCAGCGCAGCCAGCAGCGCCACACCCGCGGCGCCGCCCAGGCTGCGCAGCATGATGGGCGCTGCCGTGGCAATGCCCATGTGCTGCGCGGGCGACACGCGCTGCGCCACCACCGTGACGATGGGAAAGAGCAGTCCAAGCCCGAGTCCCAGCGGCAACAGCGCGGCCGACAGCGCCAGGGGCTCAGCGGGCAGCCAGCGCAGCACGCCAATCATCAAGCCGAAGGACAGCAACATCAGCACGCAGGCCACGCGCGCCACCGAGATGGCCGGCCGTTGCGCGCGCAGCAACTTGCCGCTGGTCACGGCCGCCACGGTGATACCCGCCATCAGTGGCAACAGGTGCCACGCAGAGCCCGTGGGCGACAGGTGCAAGCCGATCTGCAGGTACTGCGGCAAGAACACCACTGCCGCATACAGCGCAATGCCGGTGGCCATTCCGATGAAGCTGACCGCCGCGTAGGCCGGGCGCGCGAACAGCGACAGCGGCAGCAAGGGTTGCGCGGCGCGCTTCTGCCGCCAGATAAAAGCCAGTGCGAATTTGGCGCCCAACCCCAACAGCAACCACAGCGAAACCGCCTCGGGCAAATTCAGTTGGCCATGCTGGGTCGCCAGCAGCAGCAAAACAAGAGCGGCCGTAAGGAGCACCGCGCCGAGCCAGTCGATGCGCGTGCGCTGCCGTCCCTCTTCCGCAGCCGATGCTTGGGCCGCCATCGGCTTCGAGGGAAGGGTCGATGCCAGCACACCCCACGCCAGCGCGGCGGCTGGAACATTCATCCAGAAAGCCCAATGCCACGACAGGTGCTCCACCAGCGCGCCACCCAGCAGTGGCCCGAACATCGTCGAAACACCATATGCCGCGCCGAGCAGCGCCTGGTAGCGGCCGCGCTGCTCGGGCGCGAACAGGTCGGGAACGGTCAGCATGGTGAGCGTCATCAGTCCGCCGCCGCCCGCGCCTTGCAGTGCGCGCGCAAGCACCAGTTGCTGCACGTCCTGGCTCGCGCCGCAGGCAAGCGAACCGGCCAGGAAGAGGCCAATGGCCAACAGCAGCATCGGCTTCTTGCCGAGCACGTCTGCCAGGCGGCCATACAGCGCAATGACCACCGTCGCGGCCAGCAGATAGGCCGAGAAAACCCATGCGAGCGGCCAGCTTCCCCGGAGTTCGCGCGCAATGACGGGCAGCGCAGTGGAGAGGATGGTCTGGTCGAGTGCCGCGAGGATGAGCGTCAACACCAGCATGGCGAATGGCAGCAGGGGTGAAGAAGAAGTGCGAGAAGCTTTCATGGAACCGATCGATCGAGGGGCAAGGGCACCAGTGTCGGAAGCGGCAATCGTTTTGTACAGTGCAATGTATTGAACATATGATTTCGCATGGCGAACACATACGACCTGAACCTGCTCACTGCGCTCGATGCGCTGCTCTCCACCGGCAGCGTGACAGCGGCGGCCGCGCGCATGAACCTGAGCACGCCCGCGATGAGCCACACACTGGCGCGCATCCGCGAGTCCTTTGGCGACCCGATCCTCGTGCGCGCCGGCCGAAAGCTCGTGCCAACGCCGCGCGCCATTGCGCTGGCAGAACCTGTGCGCGCCTTGCTCGCACAGGCGCAGGCGTTGCACGCACCCGCGGATGCAGAAAGCCTGGCGGCGGTGCGACGGCGCTTCGTCGTGCGTGCACCCGAGGGCATTGCGGTGGTGTTCGGCTCCAGCCTGTCGCATGCGCTGGAAATGGAAATGCCGTTGGCCTCGCTCCAGTTTCTTCCCGAAACCCACGCCGACCCAGGTGCATTGCGCGATGGGCGCATCGACCTGGATGTCGGGAGCTTTCGCGGCACCGATCCGGAAACCGAAACGCAGGTGCTGTCGGAGCAAACGCTGGTGGGCGCGGTGCGCGCCGGGCACCCGCTGTTGAAGGGGCTCAAGAAAACGCCGATGACTGCCCAACGGTATGCAGAGGCGCGCCACGTCGGCGTCACGCCGCGACAAGGCGAGCCTTCGCCAGTGGACACGGCGCTGGCCGTGCTTGGCTTGCAGCGCCAGGTGGCGTTGCTCGTGCCAAGCACTTTCTCTGCGCTGATCGCCGCCTCGCGTACCGAGCTGGTCGCCAGTGTCCCCGAGCGCACCGCACGCGGCATGGCCGACTCGCTCGGCCTCACGGTGTTCGAACTGCCGGTGGCGGTGCAGTCCGAGCCCCTGCGCATGGCCTGGCACCCGCGCCACCACGTCGACCCCGCGCATCGGTGGCTGCGCGAATGCATCCGGCGGCTGTTCAATGACCGGCGCTGGATCGTGCCTTCGGTCGCGTCGCTGACGGGGAGTGCGAAGAAGGGCGTGGTATGAGGCGGCTTCAGGCCTCAACCCTGAAAGTTCAACCGAAGCCCCGGCGTAGGCCAATCGTCAATCGCAATCAGCCGCCCGCTCCCCGACAGGGTGATGTAGGCCGTGCGCATGTCGCGTCCGCCAAAGCAGATGTTGGTGGTGTAGCGGTCGGGCAGCGGTACGTGCTCGCAGGTGGCGCCGTCGGGCGCGACGATGGTGATGCCGCCGTGCAGCAGCGTGGCGACGCACAGGTTGCCCAGCGCATCGGCGGCCATCGAGTCGAAGCGCTGGTAGTGTCCGCCCGGCGATGCGCACAGCATGCGGCCGCCGTGCGGAGAGGGCCAGCCCTCCTTGCGCACGCGCCCCGGCGCGGTGATGTCGAAGGCCCAGAGCCGCGCGCCTTCGGTCTCGGCGTAGTAGAGCGTGCGGCCATCGGGCGACAGGGCGATGCCATTGGGTGTCATCACCGGCCGTGCGATGGCATGCGCGCCGCTGCCGTCGCTGTGGCCGTAGAACACGCCGCCGCGGTCCATGTCGCGCTCGCGCGTCTTGCCCAGGTCGGTGAAGTAGAAGCCGCCTTGCGCGTCGAACACGATGTCGTTCGGCCCGCGCAGCGCGACGCCATCGACGGTGTCGTAGAGCCGCTCCGCGCGGCCCGTGGCCAGGTTCACGCGCTCGATGCGCCCGCCCGAATAGTCGTCGGCCTGGCCCACTGGCCGGTGGCAACCGTCGGCTTCGGTGTGCCAGCGAAAGCCGCCGTTGTTGCATACGTACACAGCGCCATCGGGCCCCAGGGCGGCGCCGTTCGGCCCGCCTCCCAGGTCGGCCACCGCCTGAGCCAGGCCGTCGTGCCGCACGCGCGTGAGCGTGCCGCGGGCAATCTCGACCAGCAGCACGGAGCCGTCGTCCATGGCGACCGGCCCTTCGGGAAACTGCAGGCCGGTGGCGAGTTCGCGGATTTGCATCAATCGATCGATGATGTCAGTCGCCACCGCAGCCGCTGCGCTCCAGCACCGGCAGCAGCTGCGGCCCGAGCGACTTCAGCAGCTGCGTCGGCAGCGCGCTGGTGAAGCGGTAACGCGCGGCATAGGGTTCGTTCACGTAGGCCATGATGGTGCCGAAGTAGCGATCGCCGATCATGAAGACGAAGGTGGCCGAGCGGCTGATCTTGCGCTCCGCCTTCCCGCTGCCGTGCCCATAGCGGTGGTCCCCCGTGCCGGTCTTGCCGCCAATCTCGATGACGCGGCCGTTCGCATCCACCAGCGAGCCCTTCAGGCGCCGCGCCGTGCCGTCTTGCACCACCTCGAAGAGCGCGCGGCGCACCGATGCGGCCACCTCGCTCGGCAGCACCCGCTCGGCGCTCGCGTTGCGTTGCTCCAGCCGCGTTTCATACGGCGTTTCGCGCGCAAAGTGCAGGGCGCCCACACGCTGTGTCGGCCGCCGCACGCCGTCGTTGGCGATGATGCCCATCAGCTCCGCCAAGGCGCTTGGCCGGTCGCCCGAGGCGCCGATGGCGCTGGCGTACGAGGGCGTCAGCGATTCGAACGGATAGCCCACCCGCTGCCACGAGCGATGGATCTCCGCGAAGGCGTCGATCTCGACGAGCTCGCGCAAACGCTTGTCCTGCGCGCTCTTGTGGCGCGTCTTGAAGAGCCAGGCGTAGACCTCCTGGCGTTCGCTCGCGCTGGCGTTCAGCACGTCGGTCAACGTTGCGCCGGGGTGGCTTTTCAGATAGCCAACCAGCCACAGTTCGAGCGGATGCACGCGCGCCACGTAGCCGCGATCGGCAAGCGACAGGCCGGAGTAGGTGGTGCGCATTGCCCGCAATGCGCGAGGCGACGCGGCGCCTCGGCCCGTGCGCTCCACGAGCAGTTCTTCGAGCCGTGCCTCGCTGGCGTCGGGCTCGACGGTGAACAGCGCACTGGCAATGCGCGGCGCCGAGGGCCGAAGGCTGCGCAGCAGCAACGCCTCGGCGTCGGCAGGCTGCAGCCGCTGGTACTTGCGATAGAAGCGGATCAGGTAGGCCGAGCCTTCGCGATCGGCAAAGCGCGCGAGCAGCTCGTGTCGGCGCGGATCCGAAGGGTCTTGCAGCATGCTCTCGGCGTCTGACGCGCCGCCGAACATGCGGTGCCGCACCAGGTCGCGCATCAGGCGAATGAACACCAGGTTGACCGAATGCTTGAAGCCTTCGCGCACCGTCATGAATTCGTTGTTGCGCGAACTCTCGAAATTCTCGAACTGGTGCAGGCCGCCGCCGGTGAAGAAGGCCTCGCCCGGGTTGGCCGAATACTTGCGCTCCATGGCCGCCTCGAGCATGGGCGTGAGACGGCGATCCTTGGTGCGCTGCAGGTATTGCCGCGCCCAAGCGCCCAGCGGATCGCGGGGGCTGGTCTTCAGCGCGGTGAGTTGAGCAGGGCTCATCTCGCCCCATCGGCCATGCAGCTCGGCCACCAGCTCCAGGTAGCTCACCAGCGTGCGCAGCTTGGCGGTGGAGCCAAGGTCCAGCCGAGCGCCCTGGTTCACGTCGAAGGGCTGGTTGATGTTGTCGGCCTGCACGCGCAGCAGGTTGGCCTGGGCGCCGCGCTCGAACAGCGTGAAGCTGTAGATAAGCGGGGCGGGGTTGGCGCCTGGGTCGAGCAGGTGGTGCCCGTACAACCCCGCCGACTTGGCCGCCGCGGGCGCCTGCAGGCTGGTGAGCACCTGCGCCGCGAGTGCCTGCGCCTGACTGTCGAGGCTGGTTTCGGCCTCCATGTCGAGGCGCTCCAGGTCATAGGCGCGCGGCACGTTGAGCAGGGTGGAGATGTGGGTGCGCAGCGCGGTCGCGGCCTTGCGCTGCACAAAGTCGGGCCGGGGGACCGCCGGCAATTGGGGCCGCAGGTGCAAGGGCACGGCCAGCGCCGCATCGCGCAGCACGGTAGAAATCAAACCCGCTTCGGCCATCAGCCGAAGGTAGCTGTCGGTCAGCCGCGCCAGACCCGTGCCGTCGCCCAGCAGGTGCTGCGACGGGCGGCGCTGCGCAATCATCAGCGACAGCGCCTGCTTGAAGGCCTCGGCCTGGCGCCGAAGCGCCTCGGGCGTAGGCGCTGCGCCCTCCGCGTTGTCGACCAGCAGGCGGTTCACCTCGCTGAAATCGCGTCCGTACCAGGTCCACAGGCCGTCGCCCAGGCCGTGCACTTCGCCCATGCTCGGACGCGCGGCCAGCGGCACCGTGTCGAGATAGTCGACCACGATCTGGCGGCGCCGCGCCAGCGTGTCTTCGCCGTCCTGGTAGGCACGCACCGAGGCCGACGCCATCTGGCGCAGCTTCTCGCGAACCGACGTGGTGCGGCCCTGCGGCGAATGGCGGTATTTTTCGATCTGAGTTGCGAGCGTGCTGCCGCCCGTCGCGCTCTGGCCCGGGCTGAGCACCCGCAGCCCTTGCTCCACAGCTGCCTTGGCAAAGCGTTCCGGGTCCAGCGCGGGGTTGCGCTGTGCCGGCTGCGCGTCGAGCAGGTGGCGGTCTTCCACGAACAGCAGGGCGCTGACCAGGAGCGGCGGCACCTCTTCGAAGCGCTCGTAGGCGCGCTGGGGCACCCGCGTGTGCAGCATCGCCGTATTGCGGCAATCGCGCACCGTCAGACCCGCCTGGTTTTTCTCGCGGTAGGGGATAAAAAGCCCGCGCTCCTGAAGCTCGATCAGCCGCGGCGACATGCGCGCCTGACGGGTGACGACGTAGCCCTCAGGCTGCAAGCGCCGGATGAAATCTGGAAGATCGTGATAGCCCATCCGCTCGTCGTACGGTCCGGTATGGGGAAAGCGGATGGCATCGCTCGCACCCGCTTCGACCGTGTAGCCAGCACCCTTGGCAAAGTCGCGCCACAGGGCGGATTGCCATCGGGAGGTCTTCAGCTCGTTGAACACCGCGTACGCGGCGAGCGCACCCAACACGGCGAGCCCGCCGCCGATCCAGAAGACCTTTTTGAACCTTGTCATGCTGCCTCGCACAGTCTTGAACCGGGGGTTCCTCGCTGGCAATGATGCGCTTTCTGCAGCGAATTGGCGCGTAGGCGTGGGGATCTTCTGTGTCGGAGAATTACCTATGGCGGACTATTGCCGCCTTGGAATACAACGCGTTGTTGCGGTGTTTCAGGGGTAACCAAAGGGGGTTTTTGAGCGGGCGTATTGATGAGTTGGCCATCAGACGCTTAGCCCAGCGTGGCTTTCTGATTGAGCCCAACGCGTCGTTAAAGCCGCGCGGCGAACTCCGTGCTCGCGGCTACACAGCTCAAAAACAGAAAAGCCTTGCTATCTGTTCGATAGCAAGGCTTTTTGACTGACTTGGTGCCGGAGAGATGAATCGAACACCCGACCTTCTCATTACGAATGATGGAATAGGTATATTTGCCTGTGTTGAGCTTCGTAGATAAATCGATATAAATCAACGACTTGCGGTAGAATGGCTGGCTGAACATACAGTTGAGCGTTGATCGATATTCCCCAAAATTGGGCGATTTTGGCTACACAGTGGCTACACGGATTCCGGGTGTAGCCACTTCCGACCGGAGCACCGCACATGGCCCGACCGAAGAAAAACGAAGCGCCCGACACCACGCAGCGCGTGAACCTGACCGTTGGCGTCATCGAGCGCTTGACTTGCCGCACCGACCAGAAAGCCCAGGCGTTCCTGCGGGATAGCCAGGTGCCCGGCCTGCGCGTGCGCGTGACGAACACCGGCGCGAAGTCGTTCGTGTTCGAGTCCAAGCTGAACCGCCAGACCATCCGCCGCACGATTGGCGACGTGCGCGTCTGGTCCATCGAGCAGGCGCGTGCCGAGGCACGCCGCCTGGCCGTGGTCTTGGACAACGGACTGGACCCGCGAGAAATCGAGCGCCAGCAAGCCGCCGACAAGGCCGCGCATGCGGCGGCCGCTGCGGCCCATGCCGTCACCGTGGGCGAGGTGTGGCCGCTGTACTTGGAGCATGGCAGGCCCAAGCGCCGCGAAGCATGGAAGCCGCGCTACCTGGCAGACCTGAAGGCAATGGCCGCACCCGGGGGGGTGAAGAAGAAGAGAGGGGAGGGACTGACGCGACCGGGGCCGCTCTCTCCATTGCTCGCGCTGCCGCTGGCGGCCATTAACGAGGACAGCCTGAAGGCCTGGTACGACCGCGAAGCGCTTGCCGGCAGGCACCAGGCGGCTCGCGCCCTGATGATGTTCCGTGGTTTTCTGCGCTGGTGTGCGGGCCGTCCCGAATACCGGGGGCAGACCGACCGCGAGGCCGGCAGGGCCGCCGCGATCGTGGAGAACCTGCCGAGCAATACGCGCCGCACCGACGCGTTGGAGGCCGCGCAAGTGCCCGGCTGGTGGGCAGGCGTGGCGCAACTCGGCAACGGCGCCGCATCGGCCTACCTGCGCGCCTTGCTGCTGACAGGGGCACGCCGCGAAGAACTGGCCGCGTTGACCTGGGCGAACGTGGACTTGCAGTGGCGCAAGCTGACCATCGCCGACAAGGTGGACGCGACCCGCACGATTCCGCTGACGCCGTACCTCGCGCAACTGCTGGCCAGCTTGCCGAGGGTGGGGCCGTACGTGTTCGCCAGCGCCAGCAAGTCGGGCCGCATCGCCGATGCCCGTTCAAGCCACGCCAAGGCGCTGCAGGGCGCCGGCATCGAGGGCCTGACCATTCACGGCCTGCGTCGTTCGTTTTCGCTGCTGGGCGAAGCTGCTGGAGCACCGGCAGGCGCCATTGCCCAGGTCATGGGCCACAAGCCCAGCGCCACCGCCGAGGGCTACCGGCCGCGCAGCGTTGACGCGCTGCGCCCGTTCCTGGAGCAAATCGAGTCGCACATCATGGGTCTGGCCGGCGTGGTGTGTGTGCCTGATGTGGGGCCAGGCATGCTGCGCGTGGTTGGCGGTACTGCCGCCTGAAATTGGCCTATAGCAAGCCGCCGACGGCCAGCTAAGAGCGGTGGTCGCGCCCGGTCGCTCCTCGCCGTTCCTTGTGTCCTAATGCTGCCTACAGGAGCAGGACATGGCACAAGCAATGACAATTCTTTCCGCTATCTGGAGCGTTCTTCAGGCTATCCCCGAAACAGCCTGGACGACGCTCATGGGTTCCGGCCTCACGCTTCTCGGCGTGCTCGTTGCCAACCGCCACAGTCGCAAGCAACTCCAGACCCAGCTTGCCGCAGACGCCGAAGAAAAGGCGAAGCAGCGTCGAGCGGATTTACGCCAGGCGGTGTACCTGGAAGGCGCAGAGGAACTCGTCAAGGCAAACTCAGTGATCGGTGCATTGCCGCAAACAGATTTGTCGCAGGTCAACCCTAGCCATGAACTGAAGGGCTTCTTCGCCTCGATGATCAAGCTGCAGTTGGTCGGTGACCCAAAAACGGCTCGACTGGCCAACGGCCTTGTTAGTTCGTATGGTGAGGTGCTTGGACGAACGATCGTCCAAGTGATGCCGATTCGCGATGCTGTGTCTAACCTCAAGATTCAGGACGACTTGTACGAAGTGCATCAAGTTGAGATCAAACGAATTCTCGCTGAGATGACAGCAAAGAACGAATCGGGCAACCCAGACCTAGAAGCGTTCGAAGCAAAGAACAGGTCACTTGAATTTCACAAGGGACAAGCAGCCAGCGTCGAGGAAAAACGGGTGAGGCTCCGTGAGCTTCATATGTCGCTGCTTCTGGAATTCATGCAGTCAATAGCCTCGACCATGAAAGTGTTGACGATGGAGCTTCTGCCACTGATGGTCGAGCTAAGGCGCGAACTTGATGTCGGCGGAAGCTATGAAGATTTCAAGGAAATGCTCGAAGCGCAAGTGCGCCGCGTGCAGGGAATGCTGGACGGCGTTGCAGCAGGCGTTCAGCCGAGATGAGTTGCCCGGCTGCATGGTGTGCGCTTGGCATGCGCGCTGCGCGTTAGCGTGAACCGCTCGGGCGGCACTGAACCCCGGTCCTTTGATGCGGAGCTCGGGAAGCTGCGCGTAGTCGGTGGTGCTGCTCTGTGAAGTAGACGGCGATTCAGTCCAGGGCGTTCCGGGATTCGCGACGTCTTTTCCGTGCCTCTGCGTGCATATTGACGGGTGTTGCGCCAAGAACCCGATCAACCATCGCCGCCAGGAAGCGGCCAGGTGCGAGTTCCTTGGGTATCTTGTCTTGAAGAATCATCACCTTCGGGAGCTGCAGGAGAGCGCTCTCGACGACATAGTCGGGGTCGTGTGCCGGTGCAATCTCCTCTTCACGTAGTTCCGGTCCGGGCTCCGGTATGGCAGCAGGGGGCGTCTCTTCGCCACTGTCGAGTATCGCGGCAGCGTCCGAATATTCCATCAAAACGACGCACGTGGCATGGTACGCGTCGTCCTCACGTCCGAGCTTGGCCAGCAGGTCGAATAGCCATTCGGCGGTAGCAGGCTCCTTCTGAAGAATGTCAGAGCGTAGGCCGAACATGAAGCCAAGGGCGGCGAGAGGATGCCTCAAACGCAGGTTCTTGGCGTCGCCGTAGGATTCCTCGACTCGGTTGGCAGCGTTCTTGCCGTAAGAGGAATCCATGCGCTTGGTCGAGATCAACAGCTCGGGCCCCGTGGCCCAGTCGGTGATGATTACATCGACCTGCTTGAGGTAGTTCTTGCCAAGAATGTTCGCACTAGCTGCGGTGACGTTCTTAACCGCCGCTTCCTGTGTGATGCGGGCTTCGACGGGAGCCCGCTCCTTGGCAGTCAGTGCTTTCAGCAGGTTCGCAACCGACGCCGGAAGGATGCGCGGATGAATGGGGCGCGGCCAAACCTGGTCGCGGCCAAAGCCTGCGCGTCGCAGCTCGTAGCTCAGCCAGACGTCCAGGGCCAGCGCGGGCACCCCGGTGCGAGTGTCGGCTTTGAGATAAAGAGGAACGCCGAGCAGTTGGGCAAGGGTCGTGTAGTCCGGCTCGTAGCGAAGCTCGCCGTCCAAGCCCATGAGCCAGGGATTGCTGTGAAGCCCGTTGTCGGCGGCACGCGCAACGATTCGATCAAAGAGCTCCCAGGCTTTCGCTTTCGCGTTTGGTTCAGTGGCCACTGGCAGCCCTCGTTGTGCGGCGGTGGGCGAACTCTGCACGCGCCTGCCGAATATGCTTGATTTTTTTTGCCGATAACTTGCTGTACTGGACGAGTACAACGTTGTCCACGACCTCAACGGCGTCGAGCAGCTTGCCTGCGCGAAGCAGGCTGGCGACCTGTTCCTTAACGGCGCGAAGCGCCCCGGCGCAAGCCAAGATCAAGGCGGGCGAGGGTACGGCCCATACGTCGGCTTCTTTCGGCTCGATCTTCAGGATGCCTCCTCCGTAAGCGCGACCCACCATCTCCGCGTGCAGCAGCGTGATCGAATTCAAGCTCGCCAGCGGCAGCAGCTCGCGACCGAGTTCACGGTATTTGCCATCCAGGTAGATGCCGTGCACCGAATTGAGGTGGCGCGCCCCGGCCTCGTTTGTTGTAAGTCGAGGTGTGTCGGCGTTCATGCAGGTCAACAGCAGGTCGGCCGCCGAGACGAGCGGCACTCGATACCAGGTTTTGCGGACGCGGCACTTGTAGGCAGTGTCGACACCGGTCCGGTGGCCATCTTCGATGTACGCCGCAGCCTCAGCCGAGGGCTGGTCGCTGGGATAGAAGAGATAGGTGGCATGCCCCTGCCGGCCGAGCGAGGTGAGCATGGCGTCGGAAAGCGTTAGGCCACGCAAATGAGAGCTCCCAGGTGGCGAGAGGCGCAACAACTCGTTGCGGCGCAGGCCGAGTTCCTTTACGCGCTGCGGCGAGAGCGTGAAGTATTTGTTGTTGCCGGTGACGATGCCGAGGGTGGTGTCGCCCCACGTCTCGAGGCTTGTAAACAGGCCGCGCTGAACTGCTGCGTGCAGCGACTTGACGGCATCTGGATCTACGAGGCTGCTGGTCCACTTGCCCGCTGGGTCAGTCGGCGTCCAGGGCTGCCCCGCGCCAAGAAACGCGAGATTTGCAGCATTCTTCGCCTGGCGGATGACTGCGTGATTCGCGGGACCCTCCAGGTAACCGTCGGCAAGGAGCAGCACGACGTCGGCCTCGGCCTCCGAAAATACCTGCTCGTCGAAGAGCACGAGCTGCACGTCGCGAAAATGGTTGAACAGGAAACGGCGCACGGGGGCCGCATAGTTCACCGACAACAACTCGGCGGGGAGCACAAGCCCGAGCCGGCCCCCTTGCTTTAAGAAAAGTGCAGAGTGAATTGTGAAGGCCGCCCAGCTGGACGCGAGACCGGTCAGCGACACACCACCTCTGAGGGCGGCAGCGCGAGACCGAGCACGGGACTCGCCCGCGAAGTCTTGGTAGCGAATGTAGGGCGGGTTGCCGATGACCGTGTCGAAGACCGGCTCAGGTTCGACGAGGAAGAAGTCGCTGTGCCGGATGTGTGGTTCGCCACCTGCCTCCTGCACGCGTTGGCCGCTAACCTCTGCGCTGTGCGCATGGATTTCGACACCGTGTACGGTCGGGCACGCATCCGGGTCGTGCGAAAGCTCGCGAAGACGGGCCACGGCAGCGACCAGGAAGGCGGCATCACCGGCGGAAGGCTCCATCACCAAGTCGTCGGCGGTGCGAATGGCCCAACTGGAAATGAAGCGGGTGATCTCGTCGGGAGTGAAGAAAGCGCCCCGCTCCTTGCGAAGCGCGGGCGTGTCGTTCGGGAGAATAGAGCGCACGAGGGTCACTCGCACATTCTACGCAGCCCCCGGAAAGGTTTTACGATGGCAAGACACTGGGCCGCTCGCTTTCTTTTCACGTGCTCACGAGCGCATAGAGGGCGTGAAATTGGAGCATGGCCGACATGCCGTTCGCGGCGGAGCGTCCGGTAAGCTGCGCGTCGTGAATTGATTTCGCCCGAGCTAGGCCACCAGGCCGAACAGCGGATTTTCCTGCCCGCTTGCCGGAGCTTCTAGGTCAGGGTTGCATCGGGGGAGTGTGATGGACTATTTGCCCAAGCTCGCGACCATCGAACAAGCGTGCGCTTGGCTCCACGCGAAAACCGGGGGCATCTGGATTCTGGCGCGCCTGCTGGAGATGGGGCTCACGCCGTGGTTCTGGCTTGATTACACCCCCACGGCACCTTCGAAGATTTTCAACGGTCGATTCGAGGGCTATCTGGCGCCCATGGTGTTCGCAGGCGACACGCACCGTCTGGAGGCTGACGGGGCCGACGCGCTTGTGAACATCACTCGCACGTCTGAAGGAGAACTGCTCAAAATCGAGCCCGGAATGCGCGTTCCGTTGTCCGAACTGCGATTCAAGCGCGAAGATTTGCAGAATATCGTCGAAACGCTTCCCCAACCCGCGCCCGAGGTCGCCGCGATTCCGGACCGTGGTATCGACCTCGGCATGCTGGCGACCCGCGAGGAGTTGATTGAGGCGTTCGGTCGATTCGTCGGCATGGATATGTCCTGGTTCGACAATCTGGAAGACACGCCGAAGCTGAAAGCCGCCCGCAAGGTGAAGGGCCAAGGAGGCAGGGGCCGTACCACCGTGCCCCTGTTCTGTCCCTACGAGGTCATGCAGTGGCTGATGTCGCCTACCAGTCGCAAGGTGCGCCGTCAGCTGGGCGACCTGACGGCATGGCAACAGCTCGAAAGATACTTCCCCAAGGTCTACGCGGCTTATTCAGTCGGTGACCCCCGCACCGATTGACCGGGGCAAAACGGCTTTTGACCAGGGTTCACCCGTCGCTCTGGCCAGGGATTCCCAGTGAAATTGACCGGGGCTCGTAGTCCGCAATTTACCCCGGCATCGAAGTGCAGCCATGTTCAACAACCCGAGGGGTTACGAAATGGCTGCAAAGATCGTTCAACCGGTGGCACTTGAGCGCGAGACCCGCGCCACGTTGCCGACGCCCGAAGCCGCGTTTCATCTGAATCGCGCACAGCAAACGCTTCGCCTTTGGGCAATGCGCGAGGACGGCCCGCTGCGTCCCATCCGCATCAATGGCCGGCTGGCTTGGCCGGTATCTGAACTGCGCCGGGTGCTGGGGGTGTCGGCATGAAGGCCGAACTTGACCGCCTCGCCGCTGCGGTTTTGGCTCTCCATCATGAGGGTGCGGCTTCATGGAACGCTCTGAAAAAATCGGGTGACCCCAGCAAGGAGTACAGCGCTTTCCAGGATGCACATCAACGCGACTCCAACGTTGTTGTTGAATTTTTGGGCACTGAGAATCCGCGCCATCTGCGCGTGATCGACGCGCTGCTCAAAAACCCACAGACGCGCAAGGCGATCGACATGTGGGGCGGGTGCAGCAACGGCCCAGAACTCGTGGCCGAACTGCGCCGCCGCGGGTTGGACATTCCGTGCGACAAGGTGCCATGCATCGACCGTGACGGGTTCGAGGTGAAGCGCGGCGTCTATCACCTCACCGCCGCCGACCGCCGCAAGATTGGCCGCTGGTTGGTGCGGCGCGGCAAGACTGTCGAGCGAGGGTCGAATGCTTGACGGGCACACAGTCGACCGTGCCCGCGACGCGCTGTACGCCATTCCTGCCGACCTGCGCCGCGAGGAATGGGTGCGCGTCGGCATGGCCGCCCAAGCTGCGGGGCTCGACTCCGACGACTTCAACGACTGGAGCGCGCAGGCGGCCAGCTACGACGAGCGCGACGCCCGCGCTGCCTGGCGCAGTTTCACGCCGGGCGCAGGTGTCGGGGCTGGAACCCTGTTCATGATGGCTGCAGAGCTTGGAGGATGGCGCCTCAATGACAAGCCCCGGCACAGGCCCGCACAAGCCCCCAGGAAGGTCGCAGAGCCGCCGCGCAAGTGCAGTTCAGGCATGAGCCCTGCCGAGGTGTGGAGCCGCTGTGAACCCGCGAACTTGGGGCATCCCTACATCGAGCAGAAGCAAGCCGCCGGAGTGCCGCTGGGTGGCCTGCGTGTGCTGCCCGCTGGCGACCCGTTGCGCATCGCTGGCGAGAGCATGGCCGGTGCGCTGGTAGTGCCCGTGCTTCGCTTCGATGGCACGCTGTCGAGCCTGCAGTTCATCGCGCCGCCCGAGGTGGCCGCACGATTGAAGGTGCAAGGTAAGCCGGGCAAGCTGAATCTGCCGGGTGCCAGTGTCGAAGGCTGGTTTACGGTGGGCGAGCTTGTGCCCGGTGGCGTGGCGTACGTGTGCGAAGGCATCGGGCAAGCGTGGGCCGCATGGAAAGCGACCGGAGCCGCTGCCGTGGTGTGCTTCGGCTGGGGCCGTGTGCGTGCCGTTGCTGCTGAACTTCGCCAGCGCGACGCATCCACCCGGTTGGTGCTGGTGCCCGATGCGGGCAAGGAACGCGACGCCGAAGCCATCGCCCGCGATGTGCGCGCCGCCGTGGCCTGCATGCCCCAGGGCTGGCCGAATAACAGCGATGTGAACGACTATGCATTGCGTGAAGGGTTCGACATGCTGGCCGACCTGCTGGAGCACGCCGCCGAGCCCGCACCGCTTGAACCGCGCTTCAAGCTGCTGACCGCCGCAGAACTGCGCGACTTGCCGCCGCTCGCATGGTGTGTGCGTGGTGTGCTGCCTGCCGTGGGGCTTGCGGCGCTGTTTGGCCCGAGCGCATCCGGCAAATCGTTTCTCGGGTTCGATATGGCCTGCGCCATTGCGGAGGGCGCCCGCTGGTTCGATTGCCGCGTCGAGGCTGCGCCTGTGGTCTACGCCGCGCTGGAGGGCGAAGCTGGCTTCAAGCTGCGCGCCCAAGCATGGGAGGCAAGCCGGAGCCGTTCGCTGCCTGCCGGCCTGCGCATGATGCTTCAACCGTTCAGGCTGACCGAGCCCCAGGACGTGCAAGACCTTGCCGCGGTGATACCTGCTGGTGCTGTCGTGTTCGTCGACACATTGAACCGCGCCGCGCCGACCGCCGACGAAAACAGCAGCCGCGACATGGGCGAAATTCTGGAGGCTGCCAAGCGCATGCAATCCATGACCGGGGGGCTGGTGGTGCTGGTCCACCACACGGGCAAGGACAGCACGCGGGGCCTGCGTGGGCACAGTTCGCTATTCGCTGCGATGGATGCCGCCGTGGAGGTCTCACGCGATGGCGACCGCCGCGAATGGAAGGTAGCGAAATCCAAGGACGGGCAGGACGGCGGCGCGCATCCGTTCAAGCTGCGGGTGGAGACGCTCGGCATTGATGCACACGGCGACCCGATGACATCGTGTGTGGTGGAGCGCACCACTGCCGCCCAAGAGGTGCGCGCAGTGAAGCTGCCCCAGGGGGGCAATCAGCGGTTGGTGCTGGAGGCGCTGCGTCCGATGTTCAAGGACGGGACCACGGGCAAGCCGGGAGCGCCGCCGCTGTGCCCCTGCATCGAGCTGGAGGCCGCCATCGCTGCCGGCGCTGCAAAGCTATCGTGCCCGACCGACAAGCGCAACAGTCGCACCAGAGACGCAATCACGGGCCTCGCGTCTCGTGGAGTGCTGGGCTTGCACGAGGGGTGGCTGTGGCTGGTGTGAGTCTCCGAAATTCTCCGTTTTCTCCGTTCCCGGCGAGTTCCGGAGTCTCCGAAATTCTCCGCTCCCCCTATAGGGGGGAGGAGGTTTCCGGAGGGAGTTTCCGGAGGAGGTGCTATGGCTGATTTATTCGGTCTGGAGCAACAACTGAGACACGTAACGGCTGGCCCGAAGCTGCCCGCGTTGGTGGAGGTATTGAAGGCCCCGCGCACTCACGCTGCCGCAGCGGGGGCGGAGCGCACCACCGTCCACCGGGCCCGTGAGGCAGAATCGGTCCGCAGCACCCTCGGCACCGCATCAGAACAAGCCGTCGGGCTCGCCGGAGGACTGGACGCATGAAGTTTTGCCCCTATTGCGGGACGCAGCTTGTGGCTGGCGACGGTCAGTTCTGCCACGCGTGCGGGCGTGAGCTGCCGACGCAGCGCGACGATGTCACTGGCGCCCAGCCCGCTTTTGCCCCGCCCCCTGTCGCTCCGTCTCAGTTCGCCGAGCCCATTCCTGCCACGTCCATGCCCGGTTCCGGCGAGGTGTTACCGCCCGAGCCGCCGCGCCCGGCCGCAGTACGGAGTTCATCGCTTGCAGGCTCCGGCTGGACGACTTTGTCGCCCTGGTTTTGGCTGGGCTGCCTTGGGCTGGCAGGCCTTTTCTATGTTTACGTAGGATTGCGGCTCGCCGGCCACCGGTCCCTGACGGTGGCCTTTTGGGCCCTCGACATCGCAATCCTGGCAGGCGTCATGAACGCCTACCTCTTGCACCGGGTAGGCCGCAGGCGACTCGTCGGCTTTGGCCTTGGGTTTGCGGTCGGCCTGGCGTTCATGTGGGCCACCTCGCTGGCCATCAGCGGCGCGCAAGGGATGGGCCACTTTCTGCCTGAGGCGTTGACGGGAACACGCGCAGGCGCATCCGCGTCGAAGGGTCCTGCCGGCCGCAACCCGTTCGACGAATTCGACCCCAAACTAGGGACCCCAAAGTCCAAGCCGTTCGACCAGTTCGGCGTACATACTGACCCGCCGAAGCGATTCCGCGAGATGACCGTCGAAGAGGAACTGGACATTCAGCCCCTCGACCCGCCTCAAGGCGCGACGCCAAACGCAAAGCTTGATTTGCAGCCTCTCGATCCGGCGCAAGATGCCAAGCCATGGGAGGAGTACCCAAAACAAGCGAAGGACCCGAAGGACCCACTCGGGCTGTTCGAGAAGCCAGCGACCAAGCGGAAGTGAACGGAGGAGCGAAGAAAATGCTTTGCGTTTATTGCGGAACGGCGCGGCTCGCAGACGATGCGAAGTTCTGCCACAACTGCGGAAAGCCCTATCCTCTGGCTCCAACGCCTTCGATACCTGCCTCCTCGTTTGCTGCTGCCGAGACCAGGTCGAGCCCGTCAGCGCCCCCCCCGATGTGGGAGCGGGCCATTCATGTACCGCCCAGTCCGGCTTACGCGAAGACGCTACCTGCCCGAATGCCCGCGTTCTTCTGGATGATGGTCGCGCTGCTGTGCTTCTCCTGGGTCGGCATTTGGATGGAATTGTCCTTTGGCGCAGATTCTCGGACAAGGGCACCCATTTACGTGATGCTGTACACCGGTGGATTGATGGCCTATTGGTTCAAACGCACGGGCCGTGGCGGCGGCTGGGGCTTCCTGGCGGGTCTCCTGCTCGGTGTTGCGATGTTCACGTTGCTTGCCGTTGTGGTTGGCGCCGTGCGCGGATATACCGCCGGCTTGACCTTGCCTCAGCAGGTGGCACCTGGCAACGCGCCGCGGCAGCAGTAGGCGACGAAGCTGTCTCCGAGTCGCTCGCGACCGGAAATCTTCCGAGATGCCTTCGCATCAAGTCGCTTTGGCTCCAGAATTTGCCCCGCGTCCGGGTGCGGTCAGCGCTTGAACCGCTCAGCCGGTATCGCGCCCTTCCGCTTGACCTTCACCCAATCGGTTGCACGGACTCCGGGCTGGTAGATGCTGTCCACGCGCTTTGCGAATTGAACCAGTGCTGCCGCCGTTCAGCCTGCGCCAGCCGCCCAGGCGGGCCGCTCATCTGCTCGTGGCTTCTTCGAGTACCAGACGGCACCCGTGGAGTCGCTCACCTGGGCAACGATTTTGTGCCAGGCTTTCGCGTACGCCTCCATGCCGACCTGCTCTACGACGTATACGGCCGTGGGGTCCCCTTCGGCGAGCTTGGTTCCTGCGATCCCGCTCTGGATGAGAAGGTGTGTGTCGTCGTATCCCGTTGGGAGCTTGAGAGCCACGTGACTCACGTAGGTCGCTCGGCGCCCCACGTTTGTGACGCGGATGACTCCCCACTTCTTGGTGTGGTCGTACCCGCTTCCTTCCGTGACTGCGAGGTCCCAATGAAGGGTGACCACCACTTTGTGACGATCACGGAGATAGTTGAGAACGCCCAATACAGACCCAGCGGTGCCCAGGACTAACCCGACGACGGAGACGGATTCTGAGAGGTTCATGATCGAAGAGAGGTACGAGCTGCAATTGGCGGTTTGCTTTACAGCTTGTCGAATTCTCTTCTGTCCTGCCTGGCCGGCAGGGCAGGCCGAAAGAGCTAGACCGGCCTGGCGAAGCAGGCCGTCCAGAACTTGTGGCTGCTCTTGCCGTGGTGCAGCGGGCACGGCGCGTCATGATGTTCAGCGCCGAGTTGAGCGCGGCAATGTCGCCGCGGCAGGCGTTGGCGTAGACCGGAATGAACATCGCATCCAGTCGTCCTAGCTCCAGTTTTCGAACATCGTCGGTGGGCTGCTATTCGGCGCACACAGTACTGTCGTCGCACCGGCGAACAGGGGTCCTCCGCGGCTCTCATTTGGAATCACCAGTTCGGAAGATGTTATGACTGCGCATGCGCTTCTGCCGGTTGAAGAACTCCTTGCCCGAGGCGTTGTGAACCCATGCGCCTTTGACTTCCAACGCCGTCCCAACAGGAGCTCTCAGGCCTTGCCCGCTAGGTTCATTGAACTCCCACTCCGCAAAGCGGATTGAACTGTGCGGGGCAGTCAACTGGTCATCGACCTCCGATTCCATAATCCATACCTTTGCCTGTGCGCCTTTGAGCGACGCCGTCACCTGCGAGAACGTCACGTCAGCGCGCCCATCAACGGCAGGAAGTAGCTTGGGGCAAAGCGCGTCGACGAGTTCGCGATTGGCTTTCTCCCCCTGCGCTTCGGACATGGCGTACTGGCCGCGATAGCCAACTCTCGCATTGAAGAAGGCGTCGTACGCATGCCGTGGGACGCGCAAAACGAACGATGCTCGGGAGTGACCGGCAAAGTCCCTCGCCGGTTCCCACCACATGCCGCTCTCCAGCGCAGACGTGGCGACCACCTCGTCGATGACCTCTTGGAAGCATTTCCATATCATCAGGCGGTCCGCTCGCTCGGGCGCGACAGTATCGGAAAATGTCCAATGAGTAGGTCCGCTCATCACTGGATTCTGCCCTGACGAAACCCCGCACGGTCGTCATAGCACCCCCTTTGACTGAAGCACCTTTCTATCAAGTCGCTTCTGCTCGAATTTTCGGCTGTTCGTGGGTGCAGTTGCGGTGCAGCGGCTTTGGGCCGCGATGCGGTCTTTAAGCCGAGCGCTCATAGTGGTCTATTCGGCTTCTTCAGCGTACTCATCAAGCACCGTATCAGAGAGGTGAGAAAGGTGCTTTTGCGACGACAACTCACGCAAGCTATCGTAGGAAAGATAGGTGCAACTATCTGCAAGCGGTCCGCGATCGAGAAGCGAAAAAACAGGGCGCCGAATTTCCGAAAATACCTTTTCACGCTTCGCAATCGGCGCAACGATATGGAGTTTGATAGCCATATTTGGCTGAAGTGCAAGCAGGTCAGCCATACGGAGGATTCCCGAATAAACGGCAGTCGTGTGCTCCACCTCAAACGCTCGGATGATCGAACGCCCGCGCAGCCAAAGAACGTCTATTTGTTCAATTGTCCGAAGCGTGACATCGTCATAGTTAAGTGGAAGACGTTCAAGCAGCGTTTGACTTTCACCTTTCCATTCACGAAGAACCCCTCCTCGATCGTTTCGGGGAATCCAAATGCTCATGCCCATGCGAGCGCCGATTTGGGCGATGATGGACTGAATTCGAATCGACTCACGCGCCTCAACCTCTTGCGGAACTTGGATTTGGTCCAGCAGGACAGTGTCTTCGGGAACCGAAACAGTCACGACCTTGTCTTCGCGGTTAATCGTATGAGTCGTAAGCTTCTTATTCTCCTGCTCCGTAAGCTCGCGCACTACCGGTGCCGAAGCTTGCGACGTCAATGTCTTGGCCAAGAACACCCCGTCATTCTCATCTAGCTTCACGAGGCTCCCACGCACCTTGCCGGTCCATCCGATGGAACCACGTTCAAGGTCGCGGGTAAAGGAGAGTGAATTCCAAACCTGGTCGGCGTAAATCGGAAGCGCGTGATCGATTGGCAACCATATCGTGGGCTTGACGTGAAAGCGCACTACAAATGGATCAGCCTCCGGAACGAACAGCGGTGAAGCGTCTATGAAGGGGCCATCGATTACCTCTAACAGCCCGCACCATCGAGAGATGCGTGTGAGGTAGCAGACAAAGAAATCGCCCGGCTTGATACGGTCAGCCATGCCTTTGTGTCGAAGTCGAAAGCCGGACACATCCCGCGAGGACTTCGAGAAGGCTTCATACGTCTCTGGCGAGAACAAATCGATGAAATATGACATCTGGGGTTCCCGTGATATCAGAACAGCTTGCCAACTCTCGGTCGGCAACAAGTCTACGCCTACCTGTTCGGAATGACCGGTCTGGACAACTGTAATCTCGCCGCCCAGTCAAACCAGTGCCTGCCGGCTTATCAAATCGGATGACTGGTGTGACATGTCCGCAGCCGATTGCGGCTGTTACCGCGAGCACAGGGGCATGGGGCGTGCGAAAATCCAGGAATATTGCGTTGCGGTTATCCGACGCACGAAGAAAAAATATGGCAACCGCGCACGATGTCGCTGACTACATTCTCGCGAACCTCGGCCCAATGTCGGCCATGAAACTTCAGAAGCTTGTGTACTACTCGCAGGTTTGGCATTTGACGTGGACAGATGCTCCACTATTCGACAATGAAATTCAGGCGTGGGCCAATGGCCCTGTCGTACCGACCTTGTACCAAGCGCACAAGGGGCGGTTCTTGCTGGAGCCCGGATTTTTCGGCGGGAATGCTCTGTCGGCTGATGAGCAAGACACCGTAGACCGTGTCATCAGAGTCTATGGGAACAAGAGTCCGCAGTGGTTGAGCGACCTTACCCACGCTGAGCCGCCGTGGCGTGAAGCAAGGGCAGGGATACCCGATGGCGAACGGGGTGAGGCGCCCATCGGCCATGATGCGATGGCCGAGTACTACTCGGCTTTGTAGCGTGGCAAAGAATGGGAAAGGTAAGGGCCAGCCCAAATGGGCGATTGAGCCGTCTGCCGATCGACAGCCACGCATAAAGGAAAATCCCGAGTCTACGGACCGTCAAACAATCGCGTGGCAGTTTCATCGACGCGACCCGGACCACGAATATTGGGGATGGAGCAAGCTCGGCCCGGAGGGTTTTAGCGAACTACTCCAAAAGTTCTTCTGTAGTTTGGAGAGCATGACGTGGGCGGAGATTCAGAGCGCAACAGGAGGCCGTAAAGAAGGCAACAACAACCATTTCGTGCCAGTTGCGAAAATGCCGAAGGAGGCCCAAGACCGGCTCATCGAGCTGAGGTTGGACGATATAGACGACCTGTTTTCCCTTCGTCTCCAAAACGCTTTGCGCCTGTATGGCATTCGCGATGGTCGGGTGCTGCGCTTGATATGGCACGACCCCCATCATGGCACTCCGCAGGGAGCGTACCCGGTAAAAAGCTAGAGGCGTGCCGATGCAGGAAGGGGCGTGAATCTCTTGGAGCGCACTTCCAAGCATTTACCGATAAATTGAAATGCCGTCAATTTCGGCGCTCGTGCCCGGCGCTGGATACGTAGGTCCTTCACGTTCATCTTGAACTCGGGCGGCGTGCATTCGACCCAGTGCTGTGTCGGGGACCGGACCGGCATGGCGTAGTAGCTGCTGTCGATCTAGACCAACCTAAACACCGAGGCGTAGAAGCGCAGCCTAGCGACTGTTCAGCCTCAGTGTGACACAGCGAGCCCTGCGGATGAGCTGTGAAGCCGCACCTGCCAGCGCGTGCCGGCCGAGGGCGCCAAGCTGTACAGCGGGCATTCCATCCTCGGCGACGCATCGACCGGTTAGAGCAACGCAGACGATGGCGACGGGCGAGGCGGCGCCTTGCTGCGCTGGAGCAGGGCTGGAGCAGGGCTGCGCAGTGGTGTGCTACCACGTGACGAGGCGCAGGAAGCTGCAATGCAGCGCGCCGCCACGGCAGGCTTGTTTGGTGGTGTGTTGCTGGTGGGCGAAGTGCAGCGGCGGTGGGGCGGCGCAAGCATGGGGTGCACATTGAAGCGACAGCTGCGTGGCTGAAGCCGCCGAAAACCCCATGCTGGCGGCTACACAGTGGCTACACAGGCTCAAAACAGAAAAACCTTGCTATCTATTCGATAGCAAGGTTTCCTTGACTGACTTGGTGCCGGAGAGATGAATCGAACACCCGACCTTCTCATTACGAATGAGCTGCTCTACCGACTGAGCTACACCGGCTAAGCCCGCGATTATAGCAAGAGCTTCAGGCCTTTTCGGCGTGGTACTGCGTCAAACGCTCGACTTCGTTTCGCGAACCCAACATCACACTCACGCGCTCGTGCAGTTTGGTGGGCTTCAGGTCGAGGATGCGTTGCTTGCCGTTGGTGGCGGCGCCGCCGGCCTGCTCGACGAGCCAGCTCATCGGATTGGCCTCGTACATCAGGCGCAGCTTGCCGGCCTTTTCGGGCTCGCGCTTGTCCCACGGGTACATGAACACGCCGCCGCGCATCAGGATGCGGTGCACGTCGGCCACCATGCTGGCAATCCAGCGCATGTTGAAGTCCTTGCCGCGCGGGCCGTCCTTGCCGGCCAGGCATTCTTCGATGTAGCGCGTCATGGGCTCGTCCCAATGGCGCATGTTGCTCATGTTGATGGCAAATTCTTTGGTGTCGGCCGGAATCTGGATGTCTTCCTGCGTGAGCACAAAGCTGCCTTGCTCGCGGTCGAGCGTGAACATGGCCACGCCATTGCCCACGGTGAGCACCAGGGTGGTTTGCGGACCGTAGATGCAGTAGCCGGCGGCCACTTGCTGGGTGCCGGGCTGCAGAAAGTCGGCTTCCTGCACGCCAGGGGTGTCGTCGGGCTTCTTCAGCACGCTGAAGATGGTGCCAATGCTCACGTTCACGTCGATGTTGCTGCTGCCATCAAGCGGGTCGAACATGAGCAGGTATTCGCCCTGCGGGTAGCGGTTGGGCACTACATAAATGCTGTCCATTTCCTCGCTGGCCATGGCCGCGAGGTGGCCGCCCCATTCGTTGGCCTCGATGAGCACTTCGTTGGCGATGATGTCCAGCTTCTTCTGGATCTCGCCCTGCACGTTCTCGCTCTCGGCGGTGCCGAGCACGCCGCCCAGCGCGCCCTTGTTGACGGCCTGGCTAATGCTCTTGCAGGCGCGGGCCACCACTTCAAGCAGGAGGCGCAGTTGGCCGGGAATGAGACCGTCGGCGCGTTGCTGTTCGACGAGATAGCGGGTGAGGGAAATCTTTTGTTGAGCCATGTGCTTGTGTGTTCCTTGCTTGTTAGTTACCGGCCAGGGCGCGGGTGACGACTTCGTGGGTGTCCTTGCTCAGGTCGGGCTTGGCCGCCACGCGGGCGATGGCTTCGCGCGCGGCGCTGCGGTAGGGCTCGGCCAACTTGCTCCAACGGTCGAGGGCGCGGGCAAGGCGAGCGGCCACCTGGGGGTTGATGGCGTCCAGCTCGATGACACGCTCGCTCCAGAACACGTAGCCGGCCGCGTCGGGGCGATGGAATGCGCCGGGGTTGGCGCTGCAGTAGCTGAAGATCACGCTGCGGGCGCGGTTCGGGTTCTTGATGGAGAAGTCCGGGTGCTTCATCAGCTGCTTGACCAGCGGCAAGATGTCGCCGCCGCGGTCGGGCGCGCCGGCCTGCAGCGAGAACCACTTGTCGATGACCAGCGCCTCGTCCTTGAATATGGCGTGGAAGCGCGCCAGCGCCTGTGCGGCCAAGGTGTGGCCCGACGACACCAGCGCGTTGAGCGCGTTGAAGCGGTCGGTCATGTTGCCGGCATCCTTGAAGCGCTGCAGCGTCTTGCCGGGCCACACGGTGTCGCCCGAAGAACGCGCCGCCAGGCACAAGAAGTTGAGCGCCATGCCGGCCAGCGCGCGGCGGCCTGAAGAGGTCGGGTCGGGCGTGTAGGCGCCGGTGTCGTGATTCTCTTCGTAGACCTGTTGCCAGTCGGAGAAGAGGGCGGTCGCCAGCTGCGCGCGCATGGCGTCGCGCACCAGGTGCACGCGCTGCGGGTCGACCACGTCGAGCTGCTCGGCAATGTAGGTTTCCGAAGGCAGCGTGAGCACCAGCTCCTTGAAGGCGGCGTCGAGCTTGGGGTTGCGCAGCACGCTGCGCATGGCGTCGATGTAGGCGTCGTTCAGCACCGGGGTGGTGTCGGTCGCCAGCGCGGCAATGCCCTGCAGCGCGGCGCGCAGGCCCAGTCGCTGGCCGGCTTCCCAGCGGTTGAAGGGGTCCGGGTCGTTGGCCAGCAGGGTGAGCAGTTGGGCGTCGGTGTATTCGAAGTCGAGGATCACCGGCGCGCTGAAGCCGCGCAAGATCGACGGCACAGGCGGGGCATCCAGGCCCACAAAGGTGATCTGCTCGCCGGCGCGCGAAAGCACCAGCGTGCGTGTGCCGTGCGTGATGTGCTCTTCGCCTTCGAGCTGCATTGGCAGTTCGCGCCCGCTGGCGTCGAGCAGGCCAATGTTCACCGGAATGACGAAGGGCTCCTTGGTCGCTTGGCCGGGCGTGGGCAGGCAGCTCTGCACGATGCTCAGCGTATAGCTGCGGTTCTGCGCGTCGTACACGCCATGAGCGGCAAGGCGCGGCGTGCCGGCCTGGCTGTACCAGCGCTTGAACTGCGGCAGCAAGCGAGACAGTTCCGAATCGGGGTTGGCGTCGGCAATGGCTTGCGCAAAATCGTCGCAGGTCACGGCCTGGCCGTCGTGGCGTTCAAAGTAGAGGGTGATGCCCTTTTCAAAGCCCTTGCGGCCGACCAGCGTCTGCATCATGCGCACTACCTCGGCACCCTTTTCATAAATGGTGACGGTGTAGAAGTTGCTGATCTCGATGTAGCTGTCGGGCCGCACCGGGTGGGCCATGGGACCTGCGTCTTCGGGGAACTGGGCGGTGCGCAGCACGCGCACGTCTTCGATGCGCTTCACGGCGCGGGCGGAAGCATCCGCGCAAAGGTCCTGGCTGAACTCCTGATCGCGGAAGACGGTAAGCCCTTCCTTAAGCGACAGCTGGAACCAGTCGCGGCAGGTCACGCGGTCGCCGCTCCAGTTGTGAAAGTACTCGTGGCCGACCACACTTTCGATGTTGCTGTAGTCGGCGTCGGTGGCGGTGGCCTGGTTGGCCAGAACGTACTTCGTGTTGAAGATGTTCAGGCCCTTGTTCTCCATGGCGCCCATGTTGAAGTCGCTGGTGGCAACAATCATGAAGCGGTCCAGGTCCAGCGGCAGGCCGAAGCGGGCTTCGTCCCACAGCACGGAGTTGACCAGCGAGTTCATCGCATGTTCGGTCTTGTCGAGGTCTCCGGCGCGCACATACACCTGCAGCAAGTGCTCCTTGCCATTGCGCGCGGTAATGCGCTGCTCGCGCGCCACCAGCTTGCCGGCCACCAGCGCGAACAGGTAGCAGGGCTTCTTGAAGGGGTCGACCCACTTGGCAAAGTGGCGGCCTTCGGGCAGCTCGCCTTGCTCGACCAGGTTGCCATTCGACAGCAGCACCGGGTAGGCGGCCTTGTTGGCGCGCAGCGTCACGGTGTACATCGCCATCACGTCGGGGCGGTCCAGAAAGTACGTGATGCGGCGGAAGCCTTCGGCCTCGCACTGCGTGAAGAAGGTGTCTTCGCTCACAAACAAACCCATCAGCTTGGTGTTCTTGATGGGACAGCACGTGGTGAAAATCTCGAGCTCGAAGGCATCGGGCAAACCGTCGATCACGAGCTGGTCGCCTTCCATACGGAAGGACGCGCCTTGGCCGTTCACCAGCACGCGCGCCAGGTTCAGTTCGTCGCCGTCCAGGCGCAGCGGCTGGGCCGGCGCGTCCGGATTGCGGCGCAGTTGCATGCGGTTGAGCACGCGGGTCTTGGCGGGGTCCAGGTCGAAGGTCAGGTCGACGGTGTCGATCCAGAAGGCCGGAGCGGAATAGTCTTCGCGGCGAATGGCAATCGGTTGCCCTTGGGCGTCACGCTGCAGCAGCATCGAGTGTCTCCAGAAAGTTCGAATGGGCGAGTTCGTCGTAGTCGCGAACCGCGGCAATCACATGGGGGCCGGCAAGTTCGGCGGCGGTATGGGTGCTGCACACGGCCACGGCACGCATGCCGCCGCGGCGCGCGGCCTCTATGCCGAAGGGCGCATCTTCAAACACGATGCAGCGCTCGGGCGCCACGCCAATGCGGCGCGCGGCCTCCAGAAAAATCTCGGGCGTGGGCTTGCCGGCAAAGCCTTCGTCCCCGCCCACAATGGCCAGCGGCAATGGGTCCATTTTCAGGCGCGACATCGCAAATTCGATGTTGTGCTTGTCGCCCGCCGTGCCCACGGCCACCTTCAGGCCGCGCGCCACGGCGGCCTTGGCAAAGGCCGTGAAGCCCGCCACCTCGGTGAAGTTGTCGCTGAACATGGCGCGGTAGATTTCTTCCTTCTCCTGCACCAGGCCTTGGCACTCGGCGTCGGAAAGATCGCGATCGAACAGCTCGCGCATGCACTCGACGCCGGTGCGGCCCGTGGTGCGCGCAAGAATGTCGGTCACGTCCAGCTTCAGCCCGTGGCGCGCCACAAACTCCACCCACGAGCGCGCATGCCAAGGCATGGAGTCGATCATGGTGCCGTCCATGTCGAAGATGAAGGCTTCGACCTTGTCGTGCGTGAGGCTCATCGATTACACGCCTTGCTTCAGCGATGCTTCGATGAACACGTCCAGGTCGCCGTCGAGCACCTTTTGCGTGGCCGACACTTCAACGTTGGTGCGCAGGTCCTTGATGCGGCTGTTGTCCAGCACGTAGCTTCGAATCTGGTGGCCCCAGCCCACGTCGGTCTTGCTGTCCTCGAGCTTTTGCTGCTCTTCCTGGCGCTTGCGCATCTCGTGGTCGTACAGGCGTGAACGCAGGCGCTTCCACGCCACGTCGCGGTTGCTGTGCTGGCTGCGGCCGTCCTGGCACTGCACCACGATGCCGGTCGGGATGTGCGTCAAACGCACGGCCGAGTCGGTCTTGTTGATGTGCTGGCCGCCCGCGCCCGATGCGCGGAAGGTGTCGGTGCGCACGTCTGACGGGTTGATCTCGATCTCGATGGAGTCGTCGATTTCCGGGTACACAAAGATCGAGGCAAAGCTGGTGTGGCGCCCGCCCGACGAGTCGAACGGCGACTTGCGCACCAGGCGGTGCACGCCGGTTTCGGTGCGCAGCAAGCCAAAGGCGTAGTCGCCTTCCACCTTGATGGTCGCGCCCTTGATGCCGGCGGTGTCGCCAGGGGTTTCGTCTTCGATCTGCGTCTTGAAGCCCTTGCGCTCGGCGTACTTCAGGTACTGGCGCAGCAGCATGCTGGCCCAGTCGCAGGCCTCGGTACCGCCCGCGCCGGCCTGAATGTCGACAAAGGCGTTGAGCGGGTCGGCCGGGTTGTTGAACATCCGGCGGAATTCGAGCTGCTTGATGTCGGCTTCGAGCGCGGCGGCGTCATCGGCAATGGACTGCAAGCCGTCCATGTCGCCTTCTTCCTTCGACATCTCGTACAGCTCGGAGTTGTCCGAGAGTCCGCTGGTGAGGCGGTCGAGCGTCACGACGACGTCGTCGAGCGATTTCTTCTCGCGGCCCAGCTCCTGGGCCTTCTTCGGGTCGTTCCAGACGTTAGGGTCTTCGAGCGATGCGTTGACCGTCCTCAGGCGTTCGGATTTGGCATCGTAGTCAAAGATACCTCCGTAAATCGGCCGTCCGGGCGCTCAGGTCCGCGAGGGTTGCGCCGATTTGGTTGATTTGTTCTGCGTCCATGGGGTGTCCTGACTGTGTTCGGGGGAAACCGGACATTTTCTCATGGTCCGATTACCCGCCCGGTAAGGCCCCTGTATTGCTCCTTCCCCCGCTGGGGGAAGGCGGGGATGGGGGCGGCTCCCGTATTTGGCCGCGGCCTTTGTTTCGGCGCCGGCGTGCCCCCACCCCGGCCCTCCCCCGGGAGGGGAGGGAGGAAGGCAAAGTCAGAACGCCGGAACAAGCGAGCCCTTGAACTGTGTCTCGATGAAGCTCTTCACCTCCGCCGACTGGTACGCCGCCACCAAGCGCTTGGCCCAGGGCTTGTCCTTGTCGGCGCGGCGCACGGCAATCAGGTTGGCGTACGGGCTCTTGGCCGATTCCTTGATCACCGCGTCCTTGTTGAGTGAAAGGCCGGCCTTCTCGGCGTAGTCGTTGTTGATGGCGGCAATGGCCAGGTCGTCGAGCGAGCGGGGCAACTGCGCGGCGTCGAGCGGCACGAGCTTGAGCTTCTTGGGGTTGCTCACCACATCGAGCGGCGTGGCGGTGTTGTTCTTCACGGCTTCGGGCTTCAGCGTGATGAGGCCGGCCGACTGCAGCAGCAGCAGCGCGCGGTTGCCGTTCGACGGGTCATTCTGAATGCCGACCGATGCGCCCTCGGGCAGCTGGTCGATCGACTTGATCTTGCGCGAGTAGAAGCCCAGCGGCGCGGTGATGGTCAGGCCCACGGGCACGATGTCGAAGCCGCGCGCCTTGTTCTGGTTGTCCAGGAACGGCTGGTGCTGGAAGGCGTTGGCATCCAGGTCGCCAGAGGCCAGAGCCGCATTCGGCAGCTGGTAGTCGTTGAACACCACCAGCTGGATGTTCAGGCCGTCTTTCGCGGCCACCTTCTTCACCACTTCGAACACCTGCTCGGCGCTGCCGACGGAGACGCCGACCTTGACTGTGTTCTTGTCTTGCGCGAGCGCGGCGCTGCTGCCGGCAAAAAGGGCAACGGCCAGCGTTGCAAAGGCGAGGGTGCGGCGGCGGAAATTGGTATGCATGGTGTGGCGCGAAATCAAAAAAATGAAGGCGCGAATGTGGCATTGCCCGGCGAACTTGGGAACGAACCAATGCGCATATCGATATGGCGTCACTCAATCGTGCGTTCATGGCCTTATGCCGTTTATCGAATAAGCACGCGACGATTTGTTCGTTCCCTTTCGGCGCCTTTGTTTTCATACTCGGCCCCTTTTTGCGAACCTTCGCGGTCGGCTCCGCGCCCGCCGCTGCCTTTTTTATGAGCAACCCTTCCTCCGACACGGGCCGCGGCAACGCAGAGCCTGTGATCCGTCTTCAATCGGTGCAGAAATCATTCGCACTGCCCAGCGGCGAGGTGTTCGACGCCGTGCAGTCGCTTTCGCTAGACATCCACCCCGGCGACGTGTTCGGCCTGATCGGCAAGAGTGGCGCGGGCAAGTCGACCCTGCTGCGCCTCATCAACCTGCTGGAGCGGCCCGATGCGGGCAAGGTCTTCGTCGGCGGGCGCGACCTCACCACGCTTTCGCGCCGCGAGCTGCGCGACACGCGGCAGAACATCGGCATGATCTTTCAGCAGTTCAACCTGCTGCAGAACGCCACGGTGTTCGACAACGTGGCCTTTCCGCTGAAGATCCACGGCCGGCATTCGCGCGCCGAGATCGATGCGCGGGTGCGCGAATGCCTGGCGCTGGTAGGCCTGGCCGAGAAGATCGATACCTATCCGGCGCAACTCTCGGGCGGCCAGAAGCAGCGAGTGGCCATTGCACGCGCGCTGGCGCCGCGGCCGCAGGTGCTGCTGTGCGACGAGCCCACCTCGGCGCTCGACACCGAAACCACGCGCGCACTGCTCGAAACGCTGCGCGACATCAACCAGAAGATCGGCGTCACTATCGTCATCGTGACGCATGAGCTGTCGGTGGTCGAGGTGCTGTGCCGCAACGTGGCCATCCTGGAGAAGGGCCGGTTGGTCGAGCAGTTTGCGGTCGATGCGCCGAGCGAAGAGCGCCAGACGGCATTGGGCCGCGAGATCGACGAACTGGTGCGCCGCCGCGAGCGCGAGGCGCGCGAACCTGTCGAGCCGCGCCCGACGTCGTTGCGGCGCAACCCGGAGGAGGTGGCCTATGTTTGAGAATATCGCCCCCATCCTCCCCGAGCTGTGGACTGCCACGGGCCAGACCTTTTTGATGCTGGCCATCGGCCTCTCGGCCGCGGTGCTCATCGGCGGGCCGCTGGGCATTTTGCTGTTCCTGCTGGGGCCGGGCCAGTCGCTCGAAAACAAGCCGGCGTTCCTGGTGCTCAACTGGATCGTGAACACCGTGCGCTCGTTTCCTTTCATCATCCTGCTGGTAGCACTGGTGCCGTTCACGCGCGTGATTGCGGGCACCTCCATCGGCCCGCTGGCGGCCGCGGTGCCGCTCTCGTTCGCGGCCATTCCGTACTTTGCGCGGCTGGTCGACCAATGCCTGCGCGAAGTGCCGCGCGGGGTGATCGAGGCGGCGCACGCCATGGGCGCGTCGGAGCTGCAGATCGTCTGGCGCGTGCTGGTGGTCGAGGCGCGCTCGGGCCTGGTGCTGGCGCTCACGGTGCTGGCGGTGAGCTTTCTTTCCTACTCGGCCATTGCCGGCGTGGTGGGCGGCGGCGGCATCGGCGACCTGGCCATCCGCTACGGCTACTACCGCTTCCAGACCGACGTGATGGTGCTCACCGTGGCGCTGCTCGTGGTGCTGGTACAGATCCTGCAATTCGTGGGCAACACCACGGCGCGCAGGCTGGACAAGCGTTGAATTTTTGTTCCCTTCCTTTTTTTGATCTCATGAAAACCGCACTGCTGCGCCGCTCCGTCCTTGCCTTGTCTCTGATTGCCCTGTCGTTCGGTGGGCTTTCGCTGGCACAGGCCCAGGAAGCCAAGAAGAACCTTGTCATCGGCGGCACCGCCGGCTCCAACATCGACCAGCTCAAGGCCGGCATCGTGCCCATCCTCGAGAAGAAGGGCTACAAGGTGAAGCTGGTCGAGTTCAACGACTACGTGCAGCCCAACCTCGCGCTCGCGCAGGGTTCGCTCGACGCCAACTTCTTTCAGCATCAGGTCTATCTGAAGAAGTTCTCGGCCGACCAGAAGCTCGACCTGGCCGAACTGGTGCAAGGCCCCATTGCGCCGCTGGGCGTGTACTCGACCAAGCGCAAGACGCTGGCCGAAGTGAAAGATGGCGACCGCTTCACGCTGCCCAATGACCCGAGCAACCTGGCCCGCGCGCTGGTGCTGTTGGAGCAGAACAAGCTCATCACCATCAAGCCCGGCGTCGACCCGCTGCGCGCGTCTGAAAAAGACGTGGCCGAGAACCCGAAGAAGCTCAAGTTCATTCCACTTGAAGCCGCGCAGCTGCCGCGCTCGCTGGGCGACACCGAATACGCGATCGTCAACGGCAACTTCGCGATCTCGTCGGGCCTGAAGCTCAACGAGGCCGTGGCGCTGGAGAAGACGCCCGATCACTACCTCAATGTGGTGGCCGTGAAGAGCGCCGACAAGAACACTGCCTGGGCCAAGGACATTGTGGAGGCCTACCATTCGAAGGACTTCAAGGCCGTGGTCGACACCAAGTTCCAGGGCTATGCCAAGCCCAGCTTCCTGCAATAACTCTCAGGCAAAAGGACGCCCATGCCCGTGCTCGCTGTTTTCGACGCCGAAGGAAACTGGCGCGACACGCATGTGTGCGACGGCTGGATCAACGAGCACCTGGCTCGGCAGGGTGTGGCCTGGGGCCGCGAAACCGCGCCGCAAGGGCAGCAGGTGCTCGACCGTGCGGCGCTTGTCTACCTGCCCACGCAGGACGGCTATCTGGGCCTGCTGTTCGAAGCCGGGGAATGGGTGGCGCTGCCGGCCGACAAGCCGCATTTCTTCGATGCCGGCGAGGCGAAGTCGTTCGATGGATTGCCCGCCGCGCTGCCGCTGTTCGAGGCCTTCGTCGAACAAGTGCTGTCCCTCACGGGCAACGACGCCGACGACGACGCGTGAAACAATACCCAAAGCCTTCTGACCTTCTCCCTCCCCTCCCGGGGGAGGGTTGGGTGGGGGCACGACGGCGTTCAAAACAGGCCGTCGCTGAATACGGGAGCCGCCCCCATCCCAGCCTTCCCCCAGAGGGGGAAGGAGCAATACCGAGGACCCCCTGACTTTCTCTCTCCCTCCCGTGGGATGGTTGAGGTGCCTGTGCCTCAGTGTTTCGCCTCGTTCTTCAGAAAGTCGACAAAAGCCCGCAGCGGCGCCGGCATGTGCGTGCGGCTCGGGTAGTAGAGAAACGGACCCGAAAAGCTTTGCCACCAATCCTCCAGCACCGGCACCAGCGCACCGCGGTCGAGCGAGGGTCGCAGGTATTCGTCGAAGGTGTAGATGAGGCCCAGGCCCGATTCGGCCGCATGCAGTTCAAGATCGATCATCGACGCCACCAGCGGCCCGCTCGGCGTGATGCGCACGGTCTTGCCCTTGCGCACGAAGCCCCAGGCCGCGAGCACGCCGCTCGGAAAGCGGTGGCCGATGCAGGCGTGCTGCAGCAGGTCGGTCGGGTGCCTGGGCGTGCCATGCGCCACCAGGTAGCGCGGTGACGCGGCGGCCACGAAGCGCTGCACGCGCGGGCCGAGCGGTACCGCAATCATGTCTCGCGCGATGCTCTCGTCATAGCGAATGCCGGCGTCGAAGCCGGCCGCGAGCACGTCGATGAAGGTGTCGTTGGTCGTCACCTCGAGCGTGATGCCGGGGTGCGCGGCCAGGAAGCGGCTGGCCAGTGGCGGCAGCACGCGCTGCGTCACGATGGTCGGCACGTTGAGCCGCAGCGTGCCGGTGGGGCTGTCGCGAAAGTTGTTAAGCGTGTCGAGCGCGCCCGAGATGTCGTCGAGCGCCGGCGCAATGCGCTCCAGCAGCCGCTGGCCAGCCTCGGTGGGCGTCACGCTGCGCGTGGTGCGGTTCAAAAGCCGCACGCCCAGTTGCGCCTCGAGCCGGCGCATGGCCTCGCTGAGCGAGGAGGGCGACACGCCGCGCAGCGCGGCGGCGCCGCGAAAGCTGCGCGCCCGCGTTACTGCCATGAAGGCGCCGAGGTCCGAAAGGTCGGGGTCGGTCATGAAAGCGGATTGTGCGGTTTTTTGCACAGCTCGTGCAGTGCTGGACGGATTATCGAACGAGGTGCTTTCTTCCAGACTACCGCCATACCGCTAGCAACCGCATGCGGCCTTCAACGAAAGGAAGCTGAAATGAACACACGTCAACTCGGGGCCACGGGCCCGAAAGTCTCCGCCATCGGCCTCGGCTGCATGGGCATGTCGGCGCTGTACGGCCCCTCGGACCGCACCGAAAGCATCGCCACCATTCATGCCGCCATGGACGCGGGCATCACGCTGCTCGACACCGGCGACTTCTACGGCAGCGGCCACAACGAAATGCTGATCGGCGAAGCGCTCAGGGGCCTCAAGGGCTCGCAGCGCGACGCGGCCCTGGTCAGCGTGAAATTCGGTGCCCTGCGCGATCCGGCCGGCGGCTGGAGCGGCTACGACGCGCGGCCCGAAGCAGTGAAGAACTTTCTGGTCTATTCGCTGCAACGGCTTGGCGTGGATCACATCGACATCTACCGCCCGGCGCGGCTCGACCCCAACGTGCCGATCGAAGACACCGTGGGCGCCATTGCCGACATGGTGAAGGCCGGCTACGTGCGGCACATCGGGCTCTCGGAAGTGGGCTCGCACACCATTCGCAAGGCGGCGGCCGTGCACCCGATTGCCGACCTGCAGATCGAATATTCGCTGATCTCGCGCGGCATCGAGGATGACATTCTTGCGACCTGCCGAGAGCTGGGCATCGGCATCACGGCCTATGGCGTGCTGTCGCGCGGGCTGATCAGCGGGCATTGGAAGAAAGAGGGCGCGGGTGCTGCGGACTTCCGTACGCACAGCCCGCGCTTCCAGGGCGAGAACGTCGAGCGCAACCTGACGCTGGTCGATGCGCTGCGCAAGATCGCGGACGCCAAGGGCGTGACGGTCGCGCAGATTGCCATTGCATGGGTGGCCGCGCAGGGCGAAGACATCGTGCCGCTGGTGGGCGCGCGGCAGCGCACGCGGCTGGGCGAAGCGCTGGGCTCGCTCGGCATTGCCTTGAGCGCGGACGATCTCGCAGCCATCGAACGTGCAGTGCCAAAGGGCGCCGCGGCCGGTGAGCGCTACGCCGCCGCGCAGATGGCGCATCTGGACAGCGAGGCTAGCCACGCCTGATCGGTCAGGCGGGCATGGCGGCATTCTTTTTTGTAGGATGCGCCATGACCCAGCACATCGGAATCGTCGGATGCTCCGCCGAAGGCGCGGCGCTTTGCTACCAGACCATCTGCGTGGAGGGCGCCCAACTGCTGGGCCCGCATGCGCACCCCGAAGTCTCGATGCACACGCCGTCGCTTGCCGACTACATGGCGCACATCTACCGCAACGACTGGCGCGGCGTGGGCGAGGTGATGCTCGCTTCGGCCAACAAGCTCGCGAAGATTGGGGCGAGCTTTCTGGTCTGCCCTGACAACACCATTCACCAGGCGCTGCCGTTCATCGAAGCGCGATCACCGCTGCCGTGGCTGCATATTGCCGAATGCGTGGCCGACGAGGCCGCGCAGCGCGGGTTCAAGCGCCTGGCCATCACCGGCACGCGCTGGCTGGTGGAGAGCGAGGTCTATGCCGAGAAGCTCTCTGCCAGGGGGCTCGAGTACGTTCGGCCTGCTGTCGATGAACGCGAAGAGATCAACCGCATCATCATGGAAGAGCTGGTTTGCGGTGTCTTCACGCCCGATGCGGTCACGGCGTTCCGCCGCGTCATCCAGCGCATGAAGGACGAGGACGGCTGCGATGCGGTCGTTCTCGGCTGCACCGAGATTCCGCTCATCATGAATGACGTGAACTCGCCGCTTCCAACGCTCGATTCGACGCGGCTCCTTGCACGCGCCGCGTTGCAGCGCACGGTGCAGGGCCGCGCCGCGGCTGAAGAGCCCTGAACCTCAGCCCGCCAGGAACTGCTCGATCAGCCCGGCCACGCGCTGCGGCTGGTCGTGGTGCAGCATGTGGCCGGCGTCTTCGAGCCGCTCGATGCGCACCGAAGGCACGGACCGGAGGCGCTCATGGAACTCGTCCAGCGTGTAGCGGTTTTTCCACCACCCCTGCAGGCTGTCGTCCGCGGCTTCGATCATGAGCGTGGGCGCCGAGATCCGCGCATAGAGCGCGAGGGTTTCATCGACCCGGAAGATGTTGGCGTTGATGATCTTGTGCCCGGGGTCGCCGAGGATTTGCCAGCGCTCGCTGCCGTCGGCCTGCACCTGCAACGCGGACCAATGGCTGGCGAGCCAGTTGGCCTTGTCGGGCGTGAGGCGCGGATTGGTCTTCATGAGCCGCCGCGCCACGCCGTCCACGGCGGAGTAGCCGGCCAGCGCCATCTCGCCGCGGTGCAGCCGCTTGAGCTCGTCGATCCATTGGCCGTAGCGCCCGGGCGCTTCTTCGGGCTTGCGCGCCGGCATGCCGAAGCCTTCGAGGTTGACGAGGCGGCGGATGCGCTCGGGCCTTGCGCCGGCGTAGTGCATGGCGACGTTGCCGCCCATGCTGTGGCCGACCAGGTCGACCGGCCGCGCCGCGTCGCCTTCGCCCGCGTAGTGGTCGAGCAGCCATTCGAGATCGGCCATGTAGTCGGGCAGCCAGTAGTTGTCGACGCCGCCGCCGTCGGTGAGGCCGAAGCCGCGCCAGTCGGGTGCGACGATGAAGCGCTCTTCGGCCAGCGCATCGACCACGAACTGCCAGGAGGCGGCCACGTCCATCCAGCCGTGCAGAAGCACCAGCGGCGGCCGTGCGGCCGAGGGCTCGCCCCAGAGGCGCACGTGGTAGCTGAGGTTGCGCACGGGCACGAATTCGCTGCGCGAGGGACGGAGGGCTTGGTACATGGGCGTCGATGATAAGGAGCCCGGCGCCGGCGCGCAGTCCGGCACAGGACAGCCCTTCGCTCGGCTTTTTGGCGCGCGGCCAGCGCATTGCGGGGGAGGGCGGTAGCATCCCGCGCATGAAAAAAATCCAACTCGGCCAGAGCGACCTGCACGTCACCCCGATCTGCCTGGGCACCATGACCTTCGGCGAACAGGTGGACGAACCCACTTCCCATGCCATTTTGAGCCGTTCGCTCGAGCGCGGCGTCGATTTCATCGACACGGCCGAGATGTACTCGGTGCCCACGCGGCAAGAAACCTTCAGCGTCACCGAAACCATCATCGGCCACTGGTTTGCGGCCAACCCCGGTGCGCGCCAGAAGATCACGCTGGCCACCAAGGTGGCCGGCCCGTCGCGCGGCATGCCCTGGGTGCGCGCAGGCAGCGGCATGACGCCCGAAGACATCGAGGCCTCGTGCAATGCGAGCCTCAAGCGCCTGAAGACCGACGTCATCGACCTCTACCAGATCCACTGGCCCGAGCGCCACGTGCCGGCCTTCGGCAACATCTATTACGACCCCGCCAAGGAAAGCTCGAAGACGCCCATCCACGACCAGCTCGAAGCGCTCGGCAAGCTGGTGAAGGCCGGCAAGGTGCGCGCCATCGGCCTCTCGAACGAGACGCCCTACGGCGTGCACGAATTCGTGCGGCTGGCCGAGCAGCACGACCTGCCGCGCGTGGCCGCGGTGCAGAACGTCTACAACTTGGCGAGCCGCGGCCTGGAGAATGGGCTCGACGAGACGATGCACCGGCTGGGCGTGTCGCTGCTGGCGTATTCGCCGCTGGCCTTCGGCCTCTTGACCGGCAAGTACGACCAGAGCGGCATCGAGGGGCCCGACGCACCCAAGGGCGCGCGCATTTCGAGCTACGAGTCGGTGCGCAAGCAACGCTGGGGCCGCCCCGACGCGCTGAAGGCCGCGCGCCTGTACAACCAGCTCGCGCGCGACAACGGCCTGACGCCGGTGCAGCTCGCGCTGGGCTTCTGCTACACCAAGTGGCAGGTGGCCAGCACGATCATCGGCGTGACCACGCTGGCGCAGCTCGACGAAGACATCGACGCCTACGGCACCACGCTCTCGCCCGAGGTGCTGGCCGAGATCGACAAGATCCGGTGGGAGATCCGGGATCCGGCGGCGTGAGCGCCGCGCCAAAGGTGCACCCTTGAGCAAGAAGGCTCACGTTTCGGAAACCCCAGCTACGCAGCTGCTGCGCGCGAACAAGGTCGCGTTCACCGAGCATCCGTATGAGTACCTGGAACACGGCGGCGCGCAGCACAGTGCCGAGGTGCTGGGCTTCGATCCCTTCACTGTCGTGAAAACGCTGGTGATGCAGGACCAGGATGTCAAGCCGCTGATCGTGCTGATGCATGGCAACCGCACGGTGTCGACCAAGAACCTGGCGCGGCAGATCGGTGCCAAGTCGGTCGAGCCGTGCAAGCCCGAAGTGGCGCAGCGCCACAGCGGCTACATGGTGGGCGGCACCTCGCCCTTCGGCACGCGGCGCCAGATGCCGGTCTACATCGAGTCGACCATCCTCGAACTGCCCAGGATCGCCATCAACGGCGGGCGACGCGGCTACCTGGTGGGTATCGACCCGCAGGTGTGCGTCACCTTGCTGGCGGCCAAGCCGGTGCAGTGCGCGCTGGCAGAATAGCCGGCCCGCCGGCCTGAGAACGGCGGCACCCCTTCTGTCCGAATCAGCGAATAAGAACATCCATCCTTCGTGGAGCGCCGCCTTGAGCTTTCATTTGCCTTCCCTCCTGGCCATCGTGGCCTCCTACCTGATCGGCTCGCTGTCCTTCGCGGTCATCGTGAGCAAGTCGCTCGGCATGGCCGACCCGCGCAGCTACGGCAGCGGCAACCCGGGCGCGACCAACGTGCTGCGCTCCGGCAACAAGGGCGCGGCATTGGCCACCTTGCTGCTCGATGCGCTCAAGGGCTGGCTGCCGGTGTTCCTGATCCGCCACTTTGGCGCGCAGTTCGGGCTGGGTGAGGGCGTCGCCGCGCTGGCGGGCCTGGCGGCCTTTTTGGGCCATCTGTACCCGGTGTTCTTCAGCTTCCAGGGCGGCAAGGGCGTGGCCACGGCGGCGGGCGTGCTGGTGGGCATTGCGCCCTGGCTGGGGCTGGCCACCGGCGCCACCTGGCTGATCATCGCGGTGTTCTTCCGCTATTCGTCGCTGTCGTCGCTGGTGGCGGCCTTCTTTGCGCCGGCGTATTACCTTCTGGGCGGCAACATTGCGTGGCCGCTCGACCGCACGGTGCTGATTGCGATCATCATCATGAGCCTGCTGCTGATCTGGCGGCACCGCGAAAACATCCGCCGGCTCGCGGCCGGCACGGAGTCGAAACTCGGCTCGAAGAAAAAGGCTTGAACATCATGGCATCCATCACCCGCTTCCACGTCGGCCCGCGCCTCTCTGAAACGGCCGTGCATAACGGCACCGTCTACCTCGCGGGCCAGGTGCCCGACGACACCACGCAGGACATCCGAGGCCAGACCACGCAGGTGCTGGACATGGTCGACCGCCTGCTGGCCGAGGCCGGCAGCGACAAGTCGCGCATCCTCATGACGCAGATATTTTTGGCCGACATCACCGACATCACGGCCATGAACGAAGTGTGGGATGCTTGGATTCCCGCCGGCAACACGCCGCCGCGCGCGACGGTGGAGGCCAAGATGGCCAATGCGGCCTACAAGATCGAGATCGTGGTCACGGCCGCGCAGGCCTGACGCTCGCTGTTCAGTACCGTTTTTCGAGGACCATCTGGTCCGCGTCGCGCCGCATTGAGAAGCGGTTGATGAAGCTGTTGCCCAGCAGCACGAAGGGCATGGGCTGCGGTGAGACGATGGCGTCGATGTCGTACACCTCGACGTCGCCCACGCGCACCGATTGCAGCCGCAGCTTGTAGCCCTGGGACACGCCGTTGGCGGTGTTCATCTGGACGCGCTGGCCCTTGCTGTAGTCCAGCCCGATGCGCTGCGCATCGGCGGCCGACAACGCGATCGAGGTGGCGCCCGTGTCGAGCATGAAGGTGACGGGGCGGCCGTTGATGGCGCCTTGCGTCATGAAGTGGCCGCGGCTGTCGGCCGGCAGCACGATGCGGCTGCCGCCGCCCGTTCCCCCTCCGCCGCCAATGCTCACGGGCGTGTCCATGCGCAGGTTGAGGCGCTTGCCTTCGAGCTCGACCACCGCCTGCTCGGCCTGCAGCGACACGAGCTTGACGCCCTGGAAGGTCTCGCCGACGGCCACGGTCTTGGGCGGAGCGCCGTCGACGATCAGGATCGCGCGGCTGCCGATGGTGCCTGTCAGCATGACGGAGCTTGCCGCATGCGCCCCTGCAGCGGCAGCCAGGAGCTGCGCTGCGACGACCAGGGATTTCATTTGCAGATCAGTCGCGGAAGTTGTTGAACGACAGCGGCATGTCGGGCACGTCTTTCTTGATGAGTGCCATGGCGGCCTGCAGGTCGTCGCGCTTGGCGCCGGTGATGCGCACCGCATCGCCCTGGATGGCGGCCTGCACCTTGAGCTTGCTGTCCTTGATGATGCGGGTGATCTTCTTGGCCTGCTCGGTTTCGATGCCGCTCTTGACCTTGATGACCTGCTTGACCTTGTCGCCGCCGATTTTCTGCACGTCGCCCTTGTCGAGAAAGCGCACGTCGACACTGCGTTTGGTGAGCTTGGCGCGAAGAATGTCTTCCACCTGCACAAGCTGGAACTCGGCGTCACCGATCATGGTGATTTCCTTGTCCTTGAGCTCGACGGCGGCGGCCGTGCCCTTGAAATCGAAACGCGTTGCGATTTCCTTGGCGGTGTTTTCGACCGCGTTCTTCACTTCGGGCAGATTGGGTTCGCAAACGGTATCGAAAGACGGCATTGGGCTCCTCCTGGAATCGCGGGTGCTGGATGCGACAATTCTCCCATGATCGTGGAGAACAACGTCCCGCTGCAGCCGTACAACAGCTTCGGCATCGTCGCGCGCGCGCAGAACCTGGTGCGCATCGCCAGCGAAGGGGACGTGGCCGAGCTGCGGGCCGATCCGCGCTGGCGCGACGCACCCCGTTTCGTATTGGGCGGGGGCAGCAACATCGTGCTCACGGGCGACGTGAAGCCATTGGTGCTGAAGGTCGAGATCAAGGGGCTGCGGCTGGTCGAAGAGACCCCGCGCGCCTGGATCGTGGAGGCTGGCGCGGGCGAGGTCTGGCACGACGCCATTCAGTGGATGCTCGCCAACGGCTATCCGGGGCTCGAGAACCTGGCGCTCATTCCGGGCACGGTGGGCGGCGCGCCGGTGCAGAACATCGGCGCCTACGGGGTCGAGCTGCAAGACCGTTTCGATTCGCTCGACGCCATCGACCTGGACACCGGGCTTAGCTTCACCCTGGACGCTGCGCAATGCGCCTTCGGCTACCGCGACTCGGTGTTCAAGCACGTGCGCAGCGGGCCGAACGATTTCGGGCTTTCGGGCCGGGCGCTCATCAGCCGCGTGCGCTTTCGCCTGGCCAAGCCCTGGAAGGCGGTGGTGGGCTACCTCGACCTGGAACGCAAGATGGAGGAAAACGGCAACTTCACGCCCAGCCCCACCGACGTGTTCGACTGGGTCTGCGCCATCCGCCGCGCCAAGCTGCCTGACTGGCGCGTGCTCGGCAATGCCGGCAGCTTCTTCAAGAACCCGACCGTCACGCCCGAGCAGTGCGCCGACATCATTGCGCGCGACCCGAAGATCGTGCATTACCCGATGGCCGATGGCAGCATCAAGCTTGCGGCCGGCTGGCTCATCGACGCCTGCGGCTGGAAGGGCAAATCGGTCGGCAATGCCGGCGTCTACGAGAAACAGGCGCTGGTGCTGGTGAACCGCGGCGGCCTCGAAAACCCGGTGACGGGCGGCGAGGTGATGACGCTGGCCAAGGCCATCCAGACGAGCGTGTACGAGCGCTTCGGCATCCGGTTGGAACCGGAGCCGGTGGTCGTCTGATGGACCTCGACTTCCTGCACCTGAATTACCGGCGGCGCATTGCCGCCCTGATCTGGGCCCGCCGAGCCATTGTGCTGGGCGCCTTGGTCGCGGTGTTCCTCACCTTCCGAAGTGGCGGCCGGTTTGTGCTGGTGCCGTTGGTCCTGGGTGGATGGCTTTTTGCCGCCACGCTGGGCTTCATGGAATCCAGCCTGCGCCGCCAGTTCATCCGCGAGGCGCGCATGCCGCCGTTCCTCATCGGCAAGCTGCGCGCCGCACACCCCGGGCTCAGCGTTCGCGACGCCGAACTGGTGCTGCGCGGCCTGCGCCAGTTTTTCATGGCCCATCTGCGCAGCGGCCGCAAGTTCGTCGCCATGCCGTCCAAGGTGGTCGACACCGCGTGGCACGAGTTCATCCTGCACACGCAGGGCTACCAGAACTGGTGCAAGGCGGCCTTCGGCGGCATGCTGCACCACAGCCCGGCGGAGGTGCTGGGCAAGGACCCGAAGCGCAACGATGGCCTGCGCCGCAGCTGGTATTGGGCCTGCAAGGAAGAAAGCATCGACCCGCGCAAGCCGGCTCGCCTGCCGCTCTTGTTCGCGCTCGACGTGAAGTTCGGCATTCCAGGCGGCTTCGACTACGTGCCCGACTGCAAGGCCGTCGACCGGCACAACGGCTCCGACGCCCATTGCGGCACCAGCTTTGGCGACTCGTCGTCCTCATCGGATGGCGGCAGCTCGGGCGATGCCAACGGCTTTGGCGGCAGCGAATCGAGCGGCAGCAGTGACGGCGGCGGAGGAGGGGATTCTTCCGGCGGTGACGGGGGCGGCTGCGGTGGTGGTTGCGGCGGGGGCGGTGGCGACTGACCGGCAAGCACGCACCGCGCACCATGCAAAACGGGCCCCGAGGGGCCCGTTGTCATTGCAAGAAGCGCGTCGGCTTACTTGCTCTCGTCGTCGTTCGAGAGCCGCGGCACCGAGGTGCCCTGGCCCGGGGACAGCAACCCGGTACGGGTGTAGATCGCCAGCTTCTCGCGCGTGTCGACGATGTCGAGGTTGCGCATCGTGAGCTGGCCGATGCGGTCCAGCGGCGTGAACGCCCCGGCAACCTTTTCCATGCTCAGCCGTTCGGGCTGGTAGGTGAGGTTGGGCGAGACGGTGTTGAGAATCGAGTAGTCGTTACCGCGACGCAGCTCGACGGTCACTTCGCCGGTGATGGCGCGCGCCACCCAGCGCTGGGCCGTCTCGCGCAGCATGATGGCTTGCGGGTCGAACCAGCGGCCCTGGTAGAGCAGGCGGCCGAGCTTGCGGCCGTTGTCGCGGTACTGCTCGATCGTGTCTTCGTTGTGGATGCCGGTCACCAGGCGCTCGTAGGCAATGAACAGCAGCGCAAGGCCGGGTGCCTCGTAGATGCCGCGGCTCTTGGCCTCGATGATGCGGTTCTCGATCTGGTCGCTCATGCCCAGGCCGTGGCGCCCGCCAATGCGGTTGGCTTCCAGGATCAGGTCGACAAGGTTTGCGTACTCCACGCCGTTCAAAGCGACGGGGCGGCCTTCCTCGAAGCGCACGCTGACCGTTTCGCGCTTGACCTCGACTTCGTCTTTCCAGAACGCGACGCCCATGATCGGCTGCACGATCTGCATGCCGCTGTCGAGGTTCTCCAGGTCCTTGGCCTCGTGCGTGGCGCCGAGCATGTTGGAGTCGGTGCTGTAGGCCTTCTCGGCCGACATCTTGTAGCCGAAGCCGGCCTTGGTCATGAACGCCGACATCTCGGCGCGGCCGCCGAGCTCGTCGATGAACAGCTGGTCGAGCCAGGGCTTGTAGATCTTGAGGGCAGGGTTGGTGAGCAGGCCGTAGCGGTAGAAGCGCTCGATGTCGTTGCCCTTGTAGGTGCTGCCGTCGCCCCAGATGTGGACGTCGTCTTCCTTCATGGCCGACACCAGCATGGTGCCCGTCACCGCGCGGCCGAGCGGCGTGGTGTTGAAGTAGGTGACGCCGGCGGTGGTGACGTGGAAGGCGCCGGCCTGCAGAGCGGCAATGCCTTCGTTGGCGAGCTGCGCGCGGCAGTCGATCAGGCGCGCGTTCTGCGCGCCGTATAGCATCGCCTTGCGGGGAATCTCGTCGTAGTCGGGCTCGTCGGGCTGGCCGAGGTTGGCGGTGTAGGCGTAGGGAATCGCGCCCTTCAGCTTCATCCAGTGCAGCGCGGCGCTGGTGTCCAGGCCGCCCGAAAAGGCAATGCCGACCTTCTGGCCGGCGGGAACGTTTTGGAGAATGGTCGACATGTGCGTGTCCAGTTCGCGGTTCAGCCGAAGTGGCAGATATAGCTGTAGGGCTCGCCGGTTACCCGGATCTGGAAGCTCGAATTGCCCGGCACGCTGAACTTCTGGCCAGGGCCCGCGGCGACCCATTCGGCGCTGCCTTCGAGCAGGTATTCGCAGCTACCGGCCGTGCCTTCCATGATTTCGGGCGCGCCGGTCTTGAAGGTCAGGGTGGACGGAAGAATCACGCCGACTGATTTTTTCGTGCCGTCGGCGAGCGTGAGGCTGTGGCTCACGCACTTGCCGTCGAAATACACGTTGGCCTTGGTCGCCACTGCGGCGCTGTTGAGAGTGTCGGTAGTCGTCGTCATTGGATGGCGCCGGCGCGTGCGCGGTCGGCTTGTCGAGGACGCGCCACCGCGGCGGCGCACCCCTTGGGGGTTGGAAAAGTCCTCGATTTTAGGGCTTGGCCGACATTGCCAGCCCGACTACCGCATTGCGCGGTTCAGCGCCAGTGGCGGTAGCCGTATCCGCGATAGCCGCCCCAGCCCCTGGAGTAGCCCAGGTTCAGCGAAATGCCGACCGGCGGATAGACGTAAGGCTGCGGGTAGACATAGCTCGGCTGCACGTAGACGGGGGCCGGATACACCGGTGCCGGCTGCGCGTAAACGGGCGGCGGCGGCGCATTGGAGACCACCACGCCGGGCTCGGGCACCACGCTGTCCCATGCCGATCCGCCTGGTTGCGCGTATTGCGGGGGCTGCTGGTATTGGTACTGCTGCTGCCCGCTGTCGGCTTCGGCCGGATAAGGCTGCAACTGGGACTGGGGCGCGACCGGTGCCGTCGTCACGCCATAGGCGCTGGCCTGGATCGGGATGGTGGCGCCCGGCCGGCTGTTCATGCGCGTGGTGTACTGGCGCCCGTTGTACTCGTAGGTCACGTTGTAGCTTGGGCTGCTGCCGGTGGTCTCGTAGACGGGGGTGGCGGAAATCACCCTCGCCCATGCCTCCTGGGCCTGGACTACGCTGACGGCGCCCGCCGTCAACAGGCCGGCCACGGAAAGGCCCGTGAGGGCGCGAAAAACTTGTCGGTTCATGGTGTTCTCTCCTGCAGATCGGGGTTGGAGGCCGGCCGGCGAGACGGGTTCCGGGGTTTACACGGCGTTCACAGCAGCCCAGGCTTCGGCGTCGAACCCTGTCGTAACGCCGGTTTTGGCGCCCCAGTTGACCACCGGCCGCTTGATGAGGCTAGGGTTGGCCAGCAATGCGGCGCGGGCGGAAGCGGCATCGACCACCGCGTTGCGTTCGGCTTCGCCCAACTTGCGCCAGGTGGTGCCGCGTCGGTTGACCAAAGCCTCCCAGCCCGGCTCTTTCAGCCAGTGGTCGAGCTCGGCCTCGGGCACGCCCTGCTTCTTGAAGTCATGGAAGGTGTAGGCAACGCCGTGTTCGTCGAGCCAGGCGCGGGCGCGCTTGACGGTGTCGCAATTGGGAATTCCGTAGAGGGTTGTCATGGTCGCCAATGATGCCGATAAAACGCGGGGCGCCGGGCGCATTCCGGGTCGGCGACAATGCCGGCCTCCATGGAAACCCTTAACGACTGGCTCGCACGCGCCGAGCAACTCCATCCGAAGAACATCGAGCTCGGGCTCGACCGCGCCAAAGAGATGGCGGCCCGCATGGGCCTGCGCTTCGACTGCCCGGTCATCACCGTGGCCGGCACCAATGGCAAGGGCTCGACCTGCGCCATGCTCGAATCGATCCTCCGGCATGCCGGCTATCGCACGGCGGTCTTCACGTCGCCGCATCTGGTGCGCTTCGAGGAACGGCTGCGGCTCTCGGGCGAAGCGGTCGACGCTTCTAAATTGATAGCAAACTTCGAGGCGGTGGAAGTGGCGCGGGGCGACATGCCGCTGACGTACTTCGAGTTCACGACCCTCGGCATCCTGCGCTGCATGATCGAGGAGAAGCCGGACGTGGCCATTCTCGAGGTCGGCCTGGGCGGCCGGCTCGACGCAGTCAACATCATCGACACCGATTGCGCGGTCATCACCAGCATCGACCTCGACCACATGGATTACCTCGGGCCCGACCGCGAAAGCATCGGCTTCGAAAAGGCCGGCATCCTGCGCCCGGGCAAGCCCGCCATCGTGAGTGACCCGATGCCGCCGCAAAGCGTGATCGACCACGCAGCGGCCATCGGCGCCGACCTCTGGCGCTTCGGGCACGATTTCAACGTCTCTGGCGACAAGCAGCAGTGGGGCTGGTCGGGCCGCGGCCGGCGCTACAGCGGGCTGGCCTATCCGGCGCTGCGCGGCGCCAACCAGCTGCTCAATGCCGCGGGCGTGCTTGCGGCGCTCGAAGCGCTGCGGCCGCAATTGCCGATCACCGCGCAGGCCGTGCGCACGGGGCTCGCCATGGTCGAGCTGCCCGGTCGCTTCCAGATCATTCCGGGCGAACCCGCGCTGGTACTCGATGTGGCGCACAACGCCCATGCGGTCGCGGCACTGGCCGAGAACCTCGACGCGATGGGCTTCTACCCCACCACGCACGGCGTGTTCGGTGTCATGGCCGACAAGGATCTGGCCCCGATCCTCGCGCGCATCGGCCCGATGATCGACCGCTGGTACTTCACCGATCTGCCGACGCCGCGCGCCGCCAAGGCGAGCGATCTGCTCGCGAGTTGGCAGGCGCAAAACACGCGCGCCGATGCCTCCGGCAGCACGCATAAGGGACCGATGGAAGCGCTCCGCGCAGCCATCGAGCACGCGGACCCCGCTGATAGAATCGTGGTCTTCGGATCGTTCTTCACCGTGGGTGGCGTGCTGGAGCACGGCACTCCGCGGCTGCAAGCCAAACACCTGCTGCCCGGCGGCTGATCGCCGGGCCGTCCGCACCATCTGGCACCACCTCGCTGCACTCCTTCAGGGATCGAACTTCATGGCGTTTTTCAAGTTCCGCACGCGCGGCCCGCAAGGCAACGAAGGACGCAGCGCACCGGCCGCCGTCCCCGCGGAAAGTGTCGAAACCATGCGCCGCCGCGCGCGGCACCGACTGGTGGGCGCGGCCGTTCTGGTGCTGCTTGGCGTGATCGGATTTCCGTTGTTGTTCGACACCCAGCCGCGCCCGGTCTCGGTCGACATTCCCATCGAGATTCCCGACCGCAACAAGGTCAAGCCATTGCCGGTGCCTGCAACGCCCGCGCCCGCCGCTCCCACCACAGGCGCGGCCGACAGCGGCGCCCGCGTGGCGGCGGCGCCCCCTTCGGCATCGAGCGGCGGCATGATTACCGAAACCGCCGACGGCACTGAGATCCCATCCGGCAAGCCGGCCGCCAGCACGCCTCCGGCCGAAACCCGACCCACCGCTGAAGCCAAGCCGGAACGCAAGCCCGAGCCGAAGCCGGAACACAAACCCGAACCCAAGCCCGAGCCGAAGCCAAAGCCCGAAGCCAAGCCGGAAGCCAAACCCGAACCGAAGCCCGCGGCGCCCAAGCCGGCTGCGGCCGAGGACGGCAACCGCGCGCGCGCCTTGCTCGAAGGCAAGCCTTCCAACACCAGCACCACCAAGCCCGCCGCCGAAGACGGCGGCCGCTTCGTCGTGCAGGTCGGTGCCTTTGCCGATGCCGACAAGGCGCGCGAAGTGCGGCAAAAGCTCGAGAAGGCCGGCCTCAAGACCTATGTGAACGTGGCCAAGACGTCCGATGGCGAGCAGCGCACGCGTGTGCGTGTCGGGCCGTTCAGCTCGCGCGCCGAGGCGGACAAGGCCGCGGAGAAGGTCAAGGGCTTGTCTTTGTCGGCCGCCATCCTCACGTTGTAGTAGCCATCGCCCGTTGCCGTGGCCCTGCTCGATTGGATCGCCGTCGCGCTCATCGTCGTGTCGATGCTGTTCGGCCTCTGGCGGGGCCTGGTGTTCGAGGTGATTTCGCTGGCGGGTTGGGTGGCTGCATTCATTGCCGCCCAGTGGCTGGCGTCGAGCGTGGCGGCATGGCTGCCATTCGGCGACCCGCAGGCTACCTGGCGCTACCCGCTGGCCTTTGTGCTGGTGTTCGTGGCGGTGGCATTCGGCGTAGGCCTGGTGGCGGCGCTGACGCGAAAGTTGATTGCGGCTGTCGGCCTCAGGCCGGTGGACCGGCTATTGGGTGGGGCCTTTGGAGCGGCGCGGGGTGCGGTTGCCCTGCTCGTGCTGGCGGTCATTGTTCATTTGCTGGCGTTGAGCGACAGTGCCTGGTGGCACGAATCGCGCAGCGCCATTGTTCTCGATGCGGCATTGCAGGGCCTGAAACCCGCGCTGCCTGAAAAGTTGGCAAGCTACCTGCCCTGAGAGGAATCGTTCATGTGTGGAATCGTCGGCGTTGTCAGTAACGCACCCGTCAATCAGCTGCTTTATGACGCCTTGCTGCTGCTGCAGCATCGCGGCCAGGACGCGGCCGGCATCGTCACCCTGCTCGAACGCAAGTTCTTCATGCACAAGGCCAAGGGCATGGTGCGCGACGTGTTCCGCACGCGCAACATGCGCGGGCTGCCGGGCAGCGTGGGCCTGGGCCAGGTGCGCTACCCGACGGCGGGCAACGCCTACAGCGAAGAAGAGGCGCAGCCCTTCTACGTCAACGCGCCCTTCGGCATCGTGCTGGTGCACAACGGCAACCTGACCAACGCACATGCGCTGCGCTCGGAGCTGTTCTCCACCGACCATCGCCACACCAACACCGAGAGCGACTCCGAAGTGCTGCTCAACGTGCTCGCGCACGAGCTCGAGGGCGCATCGCGCGGCGTGCCGCTGAACCCGGCCGAGGTGTTTGCCGCGGTCAAGAACATGCACAAGCGCCTGCGCGGCTCGTATGCCGTGGTGTCGCTGATTGCCGGCCACGGCCTGCTGGCCTTCCGCGATCCGTACGGCATCCGTCCGCTGTCCATGGGCCGCAGCGCCGATGGCACGGTGATGGTGGCCAGCGAGTCGGTCGCGCTCGAAGGGTCGGGCCATGTGTTCGAGCGCAACATCGCGCCGGGCGAAGCCGTGTTCATCGACCTGCAGGGCAACGTGCACTCCATGCAGTGCGCCGAGGCGCCCACGCTGAACCCCTGCATCTTCGAATTCGTGTACTTGGCGCGTCCGGACTCGGTGCTCGACGGCATCTCGGTGTACCAGGCGCGCCTGAACCTGGGCGAGACGCTGGCCAAGCGCGTGGTGTCCACCGTGCCGCCAAACCAGATCGACGTGATCATCCCGATTCCCGAATCGAGCCGCCCGAGCGCCACGCAGCTTGCGCACCTGCTGGGTGTGCCGTACCGCGAAGGCTTCGTGAAGAACCGCTACGTGGGCCGCACCTTCATCATGCCGGGGCAGGGCGTGCGCAAGAAGTCGGTGCGCCAGAAGCTCAACGTGATTGCGAGCGAGTTCAAGGGCCGCAACGTGCTCTTGGTCGACGACTCGATCGTGCGTGGCACCACCAGCCGCGAAATCGTTCAGATGGCACGCGATGCCGGCGCGCGCAAGGTCTACCTTGCCAGCGCAGCGCCGCCGGTACGCTACCCCAACGTCTACGGCATCGACATGCCCACCAAGGACGAGCTGGTGGCGCACGACCGCACCATCGAGCAGATCCGCGAGCTGATCGGCTGCGACGCGCTGATCTATCAAGACGTCGATGCCATGAAGCGCGCCATCGGTTCGCTCAACCCCAAGCTCGACGGCTTCGACGCCTCCTGCTTTGACGGCGTGTACGTGACCGGCGACATCGACACCGAAGCGATCTCGCGCATGAACGGCAACCGCCCGCGCATCGAAGAGACCGAAGAAGATTCTTCGCGCCTTGCGCTTCCCAATCACAGCGAGTGAGAGCTGAATTGACTGCCGACGAACGAACCCTCCCGCCCGGACTGCATCGCGACACGCTCGCGCTGCGCACCGGCCTGGCGCCCAGCCAGCACGGCGAGCACTCCGAAGCGCTGTTCCTGACCAGCGGATTCGTGCAGCCCGACGCCGAAACATCGGCGCGCCGCTTTGCCGGCACCGAAGCGGGCTTTACCTACTCGCGCACTTCCAATCCCACGGTCACCAGCTTCGAGCAGCGGCTTGCGGCGATGGAAGGTACGGAGGCCGCCATCGGCGCCTCCACCGGCATGGGCGCGATCCTCATGATGTGCATGGGCTTGCTGAAGGCCGGCGACCATGTGATCTGCTCGCGCTCGGTGTTCGGCTCCACGCTCAACCTGTTCGGGAAAGAGTTCGCGAAGTTCGGTGTAGAGACCACTTTTGTCTCGCAGACCGACGTGGCCGAATGGCGTGCGGCCGTGAAGCCCAACACCAAACTCCTGTTCGCCGAGACGCCCACCAATCCGCTCACCGAAGTGTGCGACATCCGCGCGCTGGCCGACCTGGCGCACGGCGCCGGCGCGCTGCTCGCGGTCGACAACTGCTTTTGCACGCCCGCGCTGCAGCGCCCGGCCGAACTCGGCGCCGACCTCATCATTCATTCCGGCACCAAGTACCTCGACGGCCAAGGCCGCGTGATGGCCGGCGCGATCTGCGGTCCGTCGAAGCTCATCGTCGACGTGTTCGGCCCGGTGGTGCGCACGGCCGGCATGGCGCTGTCGCCGTTCAATGCATGGGTCGTGCTCAAGGGCTTGGAAACGCTCGGCATCCGCATGCAGGCGCAGTGCGCCAATGCGCTCGCCGTGGCCCAGTGGCTCGAAACGCAGCCCGGCATTGCACGCGTTTACTACCCAGGCCTTGCCTCGCACGCGCAGCACGACCTGGCCATGCGCCAACAGTCGGGGCAGGGCGGGGCGGTGGTGTCGTTCGACGTGGTCGGCAACGATCCCGAATCAGCGCGCGCCAATGCCTTCCACGTGATCAACAGCACGCGCGTGGTGAGCATTGCCACCAACCTGGGTGACACCAAGACCATCATCACGCACCCCGGCACCACGTCGCACGGCCGCTTGACCGAAGTGCAGCGCCAGGCCGCCGGCATCAGCCAGGGGCTCATTCGCGTCGCGGTCGGCCTCGAGTACATCGACGACATCAAGGCCGACTTGCTTCGCGGCCTTGGCACCCTGAAATCCTGATCGATCCAATGACCGGCAAAGTTCGCACCCGCATCGCTCCGTCTCCCACCGGCTTTCTTCACCTGGGCACGGCCCGCACCGCGCTCTATTCGTGGGCTTACGCACGCCACCATGGCGGAGAGTTTGTGCTGCGCATCGAAGACACCGACGTGGCCCGCTCCACGCAGGATTCGACCGACCAGATCCTTGCATCGATGCACTGGCTCGGCCTCGACTACGACGAAGGCCCGATCTACCAGATGCAGCGCCTGGAGCGCTACCGCGAAGTCATCGCGCAAATGCTTGCGGCCGGCACGGCCTACCATTGCTACTGCACGCCGGCCGAGCTCGATGAAATGCGCGAAGCGCAACGCGCGCGCGGCGAAAAAACGCTGTACGACCGCCGCTGGCGCCCCGAGCCCGGCAAGGTGCTGCCGCCCGTGCCCGAAGGCGTGCCGCCCGTGGTGCGCTTCTGCAATCCGCCCGAAGGCGACGTGACGTGGAACGACCTCGTCAAGGGCGAGATCACCATCAACAACCGCGAGATCGATGACCTCATCATCCTGCGGCCTGACGGTGTGCCCACCTACAACTTCGCGGTGGTGGTCGACGACTGGGACATGGCCATCACGCACGTGTTCCGCGGCGACGAGCACATCAACAACACGCCGTGGCAGATCAACATCTTCCGCGCGCTTGGCGCGCCGTTGCCTGCGTTCGGCCATGTGCCGGTGATCCTGGGCGACGACGGGCAGAAGCTCTCCAAGCGCCGCGGCGCCGTGAGCGTCACCGCCTATGAAGAGAACGGCTACCTGCCCGAAGCCATGCTCAACTATCTTGCGCGCCTCGGCTGGAGCCACGGCGACGACGAGCTCTTCACGCGCGAACAGATGGTGAGCTGGTTCGACGGGTCGCACCTCTCGAAGAGCCCTGCACAGTGGGACGCCGCCAAGCTTTCGTGGGTGAATGCGCAATACATCAAGGCCAAGGCCGACGATGAACTCGCACCGCTCGTGGCCGCGCAGCTGCAAAAGCGCGGCCTCATCGCCGACGAACGCCTGCCCGCGATCTGCGCACTCTTCAAGGACCGTTGCGAGACCACGGTTGCATTGGCCGACTGGGCTGCGGCGTTCTATGCCGACGTGACCGTGAGCGAAGCCGATCGCGCGCAGCACATCACCGACACGGTGAAGCCCGTTATCGCCACGCTGGCCGAAAAGCTCGCGAGCGTGAACTGGGAAAAAACTTCGATTGCTGCAGGCATCAAGGAAGTTTTGGCCGCACATTCTGTAAAAATGCCTGTGTTGGCGATGCCGGTTCGCGTCCTCGTGATGGGAACTGCGCAGACACCATCCCTCGATTCAGTGCTCGCAATTTTTTCTCGCGAAAAAGTCATCGAGCGTTTGAAAAGGGCCTGATTTTTCAGGCTATAATTTGAGGCTCGACACCCACACGGGGGTATAGCTCAGCTGGGAGAGCGCTTGCATGGCATGCAAGAGGTCATCGGTTCGATCCCGTTTACCTCCACCATCAAAGTGTCGAGAAGATAAGTGCTGATCGCAGCACGGTTCCTAAGGTTTTGACCCTATCGTCTAGAGGCCTAGGACACCACCCTTTCACGGTGGCTACCGGGGTTCGAATCCCCGTAGGGTCGCCAGTTTCGCGCAAGTGAAGCAGGCACAAGTCGTCAGCACTTGGCTCCGCAAGGAGTGAACGTTGTCTACCAGGAGTGGTAGTTCAGTTGGTTAGAATACCGGCCTGTCACGCCGGGGGTCGCGGGTTCGAGTCCCGTCCACTCCGCCACAAACATAAGCGCCATGCGGTTTACAGCTGCATGGCGCTTTTTTACTCCCTTTCCTACCCCCTTTTTGAGCTGGACTGGCTTGGACGGCGTTGGACGACAAGGTAGTAGTAAAGTTAGATTGCGGCGGCGGGGCGGGTTGAGCGCGGTAGGAATTGCGCATAGCAGGCTGTACTGTCTGGGTATGCCCCAGGAAAACACCACCGAGACACCAACCCCGCCAGCAGAAGGAACGGGAACACGCCGACAACGCAAGGCTCGCAGGCGTCGAGAGGAGCCCGACGTGCTGCCAGCCGGTCGCGGAACGCGACATCTCTTGCCGGAGTCGCTACGGCACATGCAAGAGCTCTTCGAGCTACTTCCCCACTTGAAGCTGGATGCCAATGGGGATCCCGACCCGCGAGCTACCGATGGCGCAGTTCTGAAGGGGCTTGTTCTGCACGCGCAAGCTTCGGCCGCCGCCATGAACTTGGGCATGTCGGCGGTAGGTTCCATGATGGCCTATGCTGCGCCGGAGTGCGAGGACAAGGCAATCAGCTCCGACGCGATCGAGGCGCTTGGCTGGTTGCTCGCGGAACTTGGCGCCATCACGGCGCTCATGATCCGGCTGGCCGCGCGGTGCACGCCACTTCCGGAGCAGCCTTCGCACTGACGTCGAAGGGCGAATCACCAAGTGTCGATCGAGATTTCGCCTCGGAGTTTTGCTCTCGGTACAGACTATTGGCTTGGCTGTCGGTCCGACCACGCTTTCCGACAGCGAGCTACTTGTGGTCCTGCTTCGCACAGGCGCACCTGGCAAGACCGTGCGCGGCAGTTCCTCGGTTCATGCCGTGCCTGTCCACACCGCGGCCGTCTCGACAACCTCAATGAACTGCTTTGCCGAAAATCCGCCCGGATAAAGCGTGTCGATTGGCTCCGAGTCTGCGTCGAGGCGCGTCGTCGCATCACCAACGCATGCCGCTCGGAACAATCCTTCGGGGTCGTTCAGCCAACGTCGGTCATCGCGCAGCGCGATTTGGATCTCTTCCAGCGAAACCTTGAGAAAGCCCCGAAACGCTTGGTGATCCCACTCAATGGATGTGTCGATGATCCAGGCGGTGATTTGCGGCTCTGCTTCCGGCGGCAACGCCAGCGCGTGCCGCAGCGCTGCATCGCGCCGGAGTGCATGGCGAACCGCGGGCACTTTTCTGTGCAACTGCCATCCTGCTTTGCGCAGGTTCGAGGTGCGGTGCACCCAGGCGTCCTTCACTGAGCGGCGCTGGTAGGTTGATTTCAGTTCGAGAACGAGCAAGTGCCCTTCCAGCGCGCACAGCAGATCGATCTCACCCGCGTCCGCGTCGTCGCTTGCACCGACGGGCAGTTCATGGCCGACGAGCGCCCGAAAGCCTCGCTGCTCGAACAGCGCGCCCAGCCGGTATTCGATGCGTCGGGTCTCTTCCCGTGCCTCGTTCCGCCGGGCGCCCAGCCGGCGCAAATTGTTGACAGCTGCCGTGGCGTTGTTCTGCACGGCCATCATCCAGGGCAGTTGGAACAGGTGCTGTCCCATCATCAGCACGGGGCGTTCCTGCCAGCGGGGGCGCAAGGCGACATCACCCTCGCGCAACCGCTCGGCCACCGCGCTCCAGTCGCTGGTCCAGAAATCTAGGATGGCCTCTGCGGCCTGTGCCTGACCATTGGGGTGTTCCGGCGTGACTGTCCATGGCGTGATGCGGGCGATCTTGGCCGCACGATCAGACCAGGTGATCGGAAAGCGGTTCTGCATCGTGGGCTGCAACAGGCCACCGAACGCCAGGCGCCCCAGCGCCACCCAGGGATGGCCAAGCTGCTGCAGGTGCTGGTGGTAGGGCCGCAGAAAGTCCTCGATGTAGAAAGCCGTCATCAACTCGGTGGCCAGCAGCGCGCGGAAGACATCGACGGAAGAGCCGGCTTCGGAGCGCACCTGTTCGGCGACGCCATAGACCTCCTGCAGGCGCAGCCAGGTGCCCATGGCCTTGGCGAAAGCCTGTAAGTTGGCTTCCAGATGGGCCGGGCTCACCAAGGCCAACAACTCGGGGGATACCATCAGTGCATCCATGCCGCGATATAGCCAGTACTGGTGCAGGCGGTTGAGCTTGTCGCCATCGCTGCGCCATGCGGCCCGTGCTTGCGCATCCACTTCAATGATTTCCAGGCGCTCGCCCTGTCGCACGAAGCGGATGCCATCGTCGTAGCTGAAGGCTTCTGCCGATCGGCTTATGAAGGCGTCCAACTCGATCTGCGCGTCGAGCAATGCAGCGAAGGCGGCGTACAAATCGTGTCGAGGACCAGGTGCTTCGCTTGATGGAAACAGGAAAGGGGTGAGGTGTTGCCGCATCGAAGCTGCGATAGCTGGGTCGGTCAAGCGTAGGCCGGCGGCATCGCAGGTGCCGAGCTTCCAGGCCAGAATGTCTTCGACGGCATCCCAGACTTCCTGAGCATGCGGTGCCTTGGGCATGTCACGGCCCGCCAGCAAATCCGGCAACAGGTGCTCGAAAGCGTAGAGGCTGGCATAGGCCAACAGATCCAGAGGCGTCAACGATGCCAGCGGCTGACGCAGGCGCTCGATCTCATCCACGCGTAGTCGATGTGCCTGCTTGAAGATGCGGAAGACCTGAACGAATTCAGAGAAGGTCTCAGGCTGGCTGTCGGCCAGGGCTTCAATTTCGCGCCAGCGTGCTGAATCCTGCCGCAGCACTAGGCCGGCATGACGGGCGGCTTGCTGAAGCACGTCGGGCGCGAGCTTGGCGACATGAGCCACGATGTCCGGACAGGCAAATCGGTCCTGACCGAGATAGTGTGCAAGGGCCAGGCCGAGCGACTCTTGCTGCCAGGCTTGTACCGGCAGCTTGCGCAAGAAGCCGGACGCCCAGAAGGCGGCGTGGCGGTCAGCGCCACTGCATTTGCGTTTGCCTTGGCCCGCAGGCTTGCCACCTAGGAATGCAGTGGCTGCATAGTCTGCGGCTATTTCGATGAGCAGGCCCTGATCCTGAGCACTGGTGAACACCGTGTCGTAGTACGCGCCGATCATCGGTCCGACCCATCAGTTCGACGAATGCGCAGTTGCCGGCAGGGACCATGTTCACGGCAAGCGCTCAAAAACATCATGTGACGCTCCCACCGCTAACCTACGAACCGGTTCTCGTTGTGCCAGCGCAGGTAGGCCTCGCCGGGCCGGTGGTCCGGATGTTCTGGCAGTCGAGGCAGCGGCTGCCCGTGCAGACGGTAGTAAGCCTTACCGTTGAACCATTCTTCGCGAATTCGGGGGCTGACCTCAATGCGGTGATCGGTCGTAACAGTTACCAGACCGAGGTCGAACAGCTTGTGAAAGTCGGAGCGCAACAACAGTCCGTTGGCGGGATCGTGCGGACCGCTTTCCGCATAAGGCTGAATGTGCGCCGCCTCCAACACAGGCAAGGTGGATTCACCCGTCAGCGCGCAACGGCGCTGGTAGGCATCGGTGACCAGCACGCGGAAAGCGCCTTGCCCGAGCCTGGGGCGTACCGGAATCGGTGCTCCATATCGCTCCGTCAATTCAGGCTCGCTGACCCGCGGTGGCTCATTGAACGGCGCCGTAAGTCTCGACTGCACATCGGACCAGAGTTGAGCTCCTGGTGGTTCGGCCGTATCGTAGTACCGTCCGCGGACGATGTTGGTGGCAAAGTCGATTGGGTCGGGGATCCAAGCGTCGCGCGGCCAGAAGAACGGTTGTGCGAGTACCGTGCAGCCGATCTCGGGGTCCCTCACCGTGGGGTCGGCAAGCAGGCTACGGATCATCTTCTCGAGAGCGTCACGTTGAGCAGCGCCATTCTTGGGCCCGAAGGCCTCCCAGGCGATGGACAGTGGCAGCGATGTTGACTTCACGAAGTAGCCGCCGCCCGCGATGTGGTGGTAGGGGCGTTTGAGCTTGAATAGGAATGGTGTGCCTGGCTCCAGCGCTGCATAGGTGGCAGCGCCTCGGGGTTGCCAGAAGTTAACCTCATCTGGAGCCGACTGGCCTAGGAAGTTGAACCAGGTGTTGTCCGTTACCCCTGCCCAGAACCTCATCTGTCGTTCCCGTTTTTCGCGTTCGACGTCCCGTTGAACCGCATACGGTGGTATCGGAGGTAGCTTGCGTGCTCGGGGGCCAGCCAACGCAACTGCAGGGGTTCGATCAGGCCGAGCAACTCGCCATCTTTGGTGGAGATCGAAGGCGAGACGAGCATCCAGCCGGCCTCGTCAAAACTGATCAGGAATCGATCGAACAGCGCGTCGAGATGAGCGCACAGCAGGAATCCATTGAAAACATCGAGCCGCTCCTCATCGCTGGCGCAGTCCGCCCAGGGTTTGGCGTGGCTGGCACGCAGCACCGCAGGAATGCTCACCTTCTTGAGGGCGCAAGCGCCGCCCCAATAGTCCAGCATGGCCGTACGGAACCTGTCCTGACCTACCCGCTGGCGCACTAGTCGCTCCACCTCGGTACCACGACTACCGGGGGGGAGCTTTTCCAGCGCTTCCGCGACCTCGGCTTGGTAATCCTGCGCCGCCTGGCTGGGCAGTGCCTGCGACAGGCTGGTAGCGCGGCGCAACAGCAAGGCCAGATCTGCCACGGTGGCAACATTGAACGAATCCACGGATGCCGCGGCGCCTTCGAACGTCCGATGCAGTTCCGGAAGCAATGCAGGGGAAGCCGGTTGAAAAAGGATGTTGAAACCGCCGCTGGATGGCACCGATACCACCGCGCAGGCTTGATGGCGCGCTGAAGCCATTGCAACCGCGGCGGGCTCTTGCGCCAGCACGTGCTCAAAGCCGTTGTCGTGGCCGGCTTTCTCGATCAGGGTGCGTTGCAGCGGGTTCATCGTTGTGTGCCGCTGTTTGAACCCACCCGATTCCATTCAATTACGCGCTTGCGCCAATGCGTCTCGATGGCCTGCGCGAAGTCAGCTCGAACGAGCTTCGCTCTAGCCTCGCACCATTGCTCAGACTCACGGCGAATGACCACGCCTTCCAGCGGCCCACAGCGATAGCGGCTGGTGGTTGTCGCCACCGATTGCTTCAGCGCAATAACGTTGTACTTTCCACGCGCCACCAGGGGCACCGTGGCCAGTCCTGCCGAGGCAGCCAGCGCATTTCGGCGTGAACTGCTCCAGAAACGCCCTGCGCCACGGTCATACACATCAAACAGCAGGAACCAGTCCGGCAACGCGGCATAGTCCAGCGAATGGCGTGCGGCGCACCACTCGCCAAACATGATGATTTCGGGCGTCAGAACGCCGCGCAGCGCGTCGCTATGCTGGACAAGCCATGCGGGCAGCCGGGCAAACTGCCCGGCATGGGGCTCGGCCAAATACTGCCCACGGTTCTGCGCTCGCAGACTGCCATCGGGCGCAAGCGAGAAGCCGAGATTGGCGCCATCAAGCTTTTCCTCCATTACCACGTCGCCTGCCAGCAGTGCCTGGGCTTCGTAAGGTGAAAGCACCTTATCGTCGCGTGGTGCGTCCTGACCGAGCCAAGCCAAGTGTGGTGTGTGTGGAAAACGGAAGAAGTCGGTCGTCATTGCTGATCCACTTTGACCCGGTACCAATCGGTCGGCAGCAATGGCTGAAAGCAAATTCCGAGCACCTCCAACTGTGCTCTCGCGATATACCAGTCTGTCTCCGCTCCGTAAACGATGGGGGGTGATTCACCGAACAGGATCAGTGCTGCCAACGCACACGCGACCCATTTCCGGTCCTCTCTGTCGGTGACGATGGCCTCGTGCGCAGGTTCAAGAACGGCTATGTGTTCGCCATTGCCCTCAAATGTTTCGATCGGAACGTGATCCGCCTGCATTCGATCAATCTTGTTTTGAAGCACTTGCATGCCGTACTCCTGCTCACGCCAGTTGTAGGGCATGTTGCGCTCGTACTCCGCTCGCACCAAGCCAACATCATCCAATACGATCCGGCCATCCGAGAGATCGAAGGCGACCAGCCATTCGTATACCGACTCGCGCAACTCAATTTCACGCGGCATGGCTCGGGCGGCGACATTGGACAGATCAGAGATCGCACTGGCAGCGAGCATCACATTGGTATCAACCAAGAACATTGCCATCTTGGGTCCTCAGGTCTTTGGCGCGCTTGATGGCCAATGCAGTTTGCTCGCGGGTTTCACCCAGGGCGTCACCGAAAAATTCTTTGGGCCAGTTTCTTACTCGCCCAAAGTCATCGACCTCCAACGGCAACAGCCGCGCGCTCTTGCCTTCCCGTTCGACGAAGTACATCGCAGCATCGGTAATGGAAACCTCTTCGCGTGCAATCAAGGTCTGCATGCGTCGGAAGAGATGCTCGGAGTGAGTTTCGACGATGAACTGGACTTTGCGTTGATTGCTGATTTGTGCAAACAGCTCTGCCAGCTTGCGTTGTGCCAGCGGATGAAGATGGCTCTCGGGCTCCTCCAAAATCACGACGTGCCCAGGCTTGGCAAATAGCGCCGCCACGATGACGGGGATGACCTGGGACACCCCCACGCCAACGTCCTTCAGGTTGCTGGCCTGACCGTCTTTCTCGATCATCAGTTCGTAGCGCGCGGAGCCTCCCAGAGCGCGAATGCTGAGGCCGTCGGCCAGATTCATCTCCTTGAGCCAGTGGATCGTCTGGTCAAACAGACCCGCTTCGGGGGGCAGGGCTTGATTGCGCTTCTTGGCCTGTTGAAACACGACACCGCTGGCAATCAAGGCATCTACGGCCTTGGCTCCATCGTCGCCAATGTGAGCGGGCATGCGCCCACCCCACACATAGTCTCGCTGCGCCAGGCGGCGCACGGGCCCCAGATAAATGATGCGCCCCAACTCATCAAGCAAGGCCGGGCCAATCGGTTTGATCAGTTCGCCGATGTCCCCCAACTTATTCAATGTGGAGGCCGAGAAGGCGAAAGAGCGTTGCGGCCGATAGTCTGCGCTCTGACCCAGAGCCTTGGCTCGGGTGCCCAAGCTCAGGCGGTAGATGCCTGGCTTGCGACGTGCGACCGTGAAGCCCTCATCGTCCTTTCCGAGTCGGAGATAGGCTAGCTCGGCGCTGCCAGCTGGGCCCTTGCCGTAGCGCGCCGAAAACAGCGTTGAGCCGTCAGTGTCATGAGAGTCCGCCCAGCGGAATTCAATCCCCACCTGCGTGGCAGATGTGCTTTCGGTCGCCGCGCTGTGACGGCAGAGCAAGTCCTTGAACTGACCCATGGTGACCGAGTCATCAGCATCGGGATTGCCGAGGTTCAGATCCAGATTGGGGTCGTCGCCTTTGACCGTTTGCCGGATCAGCAGCAAGCTCTGGATCATGCTGGATTTGCCGGAAGAGTTGGTGCCGAGCAACAGCGTAATGGGCGCCAGCCGAACGGGGCCGGTGCTGCGCCAAATTTTAAAGTTCTCGAGCTTCAAGTGGGTCAGCATTTTATTTTCCGGTCATTACATGTAATAGCCGTACCGAATCTGTGGTCGATCATGCTCTTCCAAGTATTTCATGATCTCCCCCACCTTTCTTGCGCAACTGAGCGTAATGGGGTACTTTCCATCCAGCTGGGTGTTGTTCCAGTTCATTTTTGTCAACCCAAGAATCTCTTTGGCAAGAAATGCGGGGCTTTGCTCTGATCTTATGATTCGTAGCTCCAGGGGTTGAGGTATATACATTCCAGGGTACGTCTTGTAATACCAGATGGAGCCACGTGTGTAGAGCAATTGCCGTTGCTCATCAAGGACAACGGATGTGCCGCGATAGGGTGGATATGCGCCAGCCCTGAAAAGACGGAGACGCGAATCCATAACTGTCACGAAATCAACTGTGTCAATTCGGAGATCCGATGCTGCGCTCATGAATCCGGACATTTCAGGATCAGAAAAATTGGACGTCTTGTGAACAACTACTCGCCCAGGATATGTCCGCATCGCATTGCGATACTCATCAAGTGCAGCCTTGAACAAGGTGTATGACTGCTCTTCGGATAACCGTGGAATCCGATCTCCTTTTTCTAGGTGCACAGGAGTGCCTCGGAGAATCAATCCATTGCCCAGCTCATCAAAAACCTGAGCCAAACTGGTGTTAAGCGTCTTCTTGTCTCTGCTTCGGTAGAACGCAATACCCAATGCACAGGAGAGCGTATTTCCATCAGTTTTTTCTAATCGCCACGGATTGGTTGCTCCCGCCTTGTAATACAGCGCAGTCGCCAGATTCCAGGCCTTCGTGGCATCGTCCTGCTGACTTTTTGCGCCAGACAGCAGCGAGTCTGCCCGCACCAATTGCAGCGGTTTGCCCAAATGCATGGCCTTTGCTTTCAGTGCGCGCCGGAAATTAAGCTCTGCCTGGACTTCAATGCTCTCTTCCAGTTTTTCATCACCTTCAACAGCCGCATCCTTGCTGACTGCATCGAAGATGGACTTGGAGAGCACGCAAACGATGACATCAACAGGCCGATTCTGTGCGAGGAATTTTATTTCCTCGTAGTAGAGATCGATTGCCGCCTCTATGCGTTGCGTACGGTCCTTGATTTTTGCTATTTTCTCAATGTCTAAATGCCTTAGCGGCCGACCTAGGTCCTGATTAAATGCAAATTCGGCATAAAATCCTGCGTCTTCATTGAAGCCGCAAAATTCTGGGAAGAGGTTTCCTTTGTGCGCGTCAACATCAGCAGAAATGGGTGATTTCATTCGCTCAAGCAAACTCGAAAGCTCTTCGAGATCTTTGCTTGTCCCGATGGCGCCAAGAAGAATTCTGGTTCTTCGGGTCAGAGACCTCTTGTCATATACGCCGTAGGCTGCAATTCCGCGCCGTGGGCAAACATGCGAACCCTCAAAGAATTCAAGCCTTGGCTCGTTGACATGCACCAATTTCATTAGCCGAACATCCTTCTTGGATTTTCCGAATCCTCTTCACTGCTAGACGGCAACGTTGCCCAACCTGACTCCTCCAGGGAAGGAGCTCCGCCCAGCGTGAGTGCTGATCCGAACGAGAGAAATGAATCAGTCAGTTTCTTTTCAGAGAAAAGGTCCTCGTCGTCGATGGTACGCAACCACGCAGATAGGAACCGAAAATGATTCATAACTTGCTGATTATTTTCTTGACGCTTAATCCAGCTGAGGTTGTCGTGGCTAAATCCAGATTCCTTGAAAGCAGCGCCGTAGCTGAAGAACCAGCTGGGAGTTATCGCCATGAACCAGAGATCACCGAAGAGCAAAAATTCCACTGCAAACGACAGATGCTTCTGTAGATAAACCTTAGAGCGATCTTTCTTATTAAATTGCCTTGCGAAGACGGTGCGCTTGGCCTTCTTCTCTCCCTGCCATGTCTCTTCCCGCTGGTTGAGTCCGTCTTCCAGGGGCAAAAAGACAAATTCGCCGCCGTCGTTCTCCCATCGCACACGCTCTTTGAATAGGCGCTGCTGCAACGAGAATCGCAATAGTGACTTGAAGACACGTTCGTGATCTTCGTCAATGGTCCAGTAGTCACCAGGGCGGTGCGCTTCTGTTGTTCCTGACTCGATCAGGTGCTTGTACGGATTGTCCCGATCAGTCAAGTCGAAAAATGAGACCAAGTTGCCGCTGTGAATAACATAGGCAGAGGGGACAGCGGAATCGTTCTCTTGGTTGAACTCCCGTATCGTTTTTCGCCATAAACCCGGCTTTCTTTTGCCGTGCCGCTCCACGAGATCAACGCTTAAACGAGCAATGTAAAGGGCACTAGGGAAATAGAGCTCTACAAGATTGGCCGTTAGTGATTCTGCTGGCGTTGAGGGCGGATCAATATCCTCATCAGCCAAGCCAACGGGGACGCCACGCAAGTAGGCTTTCAAGTGGTTCAGCGCTGCTTGCAGTTTGTGCGGTTCGGCATCGGCAGCCTTGGAGCAAATCTCTTTGTAGTCCCAAACATCGGTGCCGGCTGAAAACTGATGTTTACCGGCGCACGCTGATTCAATCGCAGTTTGTGAGTAGCTGCCTTGCTTTGCCGTGAGCACGTAGACAATCAGTCGGTCATAACGCTGGTGTAGGTCGTGGCTGATGAACTGCTCCAAGGTGTATTTGACCTTGCCGATATCGGCAGTGGCTGTTACCTGGATGGCCACTCGGTGTGTATCGTCTGCCAGATCGATTCCGGGGAAGTTCGACTGCTCTGTGTTCAAGTTGCGCAACGCGGACCAACCGCACAGCTCGCGCAAGAGGCCGCACATGAGATTCTCTGATACCTTGTGCGCGTCAAACTGCCCCATCGCGCTGGCGGCCTCGACTTCATGTCGAAGTTGGGCGATCAACTCGCGGAATTCGTTCTGCAGATCGAGGATCTTCATCCGAGTGCTCCGCGTTCCAGCTTGTCCCAAGCTTCGAGCACCAGACTCTGTGTTCGGTATTCCCCGTTGAACTCGCGCTTCTCACGATCCTTCAGTACGCGGAAGGTTTCGCTGGGGTAGTCCTTGCCCATTACGTCGGCGGGATCGAGGATGTAGCGCAGTTCGTCGCGGGTGAGGCCGTAGAGCTTGGCATAGTAGGCGTCGAGTTCTGCGCGCAGGATGGCGCGGCGGTCTGCATCGAAGGAAAAGGGCGGGCCGCCGTAGCCCAGGTCTTTGGCCCAATCGACTAGATCGTGAGCAGCGTATGTGAGTTCGAGTACCCGCGGGACGATATGGGCGAGATCGGCTTCCGTGTAGCGGTCAGGGGGCAGGACAGGAAGCTGCTTGTAAATGAAGTAGTTCATATGCGTGCCGCCCGTCTTGTGGCGAGCCACGAAGTCGAACACCAGCGCATCAAGGTTTCCCAGCAAAGCAGCAAACTGCTGCGGATTCTCTCGTTCGGAGAACAACATGAGCGGCATCTGGTTCCCCACCCCCACCAACGGCACCACTGATGCAATCACCGTGCGCTCGTCGGTAGCGCGGCAGATGTCCCGCCAGCCCATCAACCAGCCGTGCTCCCAGCCCCTGTCGTTCAGGCGCTCTTCCACTTCACTGCGGTTGACCCAGTAACGCGGGGTGACAGTGAAATCCGCCGAGGCTTTCTCGGTGGCGGTGACGTCGCGGCTGCTGCCGTCTTCCGTGTAGGTGGCCCAGCGGTGATCAAACTGGTGGATGAGCTTGGCTTCGTACAGCGGCAAGCGCTCGGGGGCGGGTGTGTCCTTGAACAAGTGGCTGTCGTTCGACATGTCCAGCATGCGCATGAACAAAATGCCCCACGGGTTTTGCGCGTGCTCCCCGGCCCCGGCCTGCTTGCCCTCGCCCGCGATCACAGCGTCACGCATCAGCACCGGCGCGGCGCGATAGAGCTTCTTGGTCAGTGCCGCGTCGCGCTCGCTGCGGAATACCGGGCAGGTTAGCGTATTGGGATTGATGAGGCGGAATTCGTCGGGTGTGAGGGTGAAACGGCGGCGCGGATCGTCCAATTGGCTGACTCGCGTGGCAAAGCAGACGAATTCGGCCTGGTCTGCGGCGCCCAGGGTCAGCAGGCAGAACTTGTAGCTGCGGTGCACGGAAGGAAATACCGCCTCGCGGTTTTCGATGTCGTACAGGCTGACCAGTTGCCGCTTCTGGGTGACGTGGCCGAAATAAGCCTTGGTGCTGTCGTCGGTCGCGATGCCGGTGGGCACGATGAAGCCAGCGCGACCACTGTCAGCATGGATCTGCAAGATGGTTTCGGCAAACAGCGCATAGGTGTTCACATCCCCCACGCCAGTGAGCGGATAACGTCCACCATCTTCACCCTTGACGTGGGCGAAAAGGCTGGCGGCTTCCGCCGTGCGGCGTGCGCTGACGAATTCGCGGTACAGGCGTCGTTCGGCTTCGTCCTCGTGCGTTTCATGCGCCAGTTCGGGGTAGAGGTGGCGCGCCAGCATGCCTTCGCTGAGCCACTGGATGCGCTGGGCGCGCTCAGCCTTGTTGCGGGCGTCAAACACGTCGCGGTGCCGGGTGGCAAAGAACTCTTCTTCCTGCAGCTTGATGCGTTCCCACGGCGGGTTGGCCAGCACGCAGTCGAAGCCGCCTTCCGCAAACACCTGCGGGAAGGCCAGCGGCCAGTGAAACACGCGGGCTTCTTCGCAGGCTTGCCGGGCAGCGACCAGCGCGAGCCGCTGGTCGGCAGGTAGTGCGCTGCCCAGCAAGGTAAGGTAGAGCGCGGCGGTGGTGGGAATGGCCTGGGCCGTGTCTTCGGTCTTGGGCAACAGGTAGGCGCCCAGCAACAGGTCAGCCGCCTGGGCCAGGTGGTTGTCGCGCGCCTGGCGCAGATACTGGCCCCAAGCACTGGCCTTGGTCGCGATCTGTTCGGCACTGTCTTCGGGCAGGGCTTCGAGCGCCTGGAGTTCGGTCAGACTGCTGGCGTTGTCCAGTTGCAGGCGGCTTTGCGGTATGGTGCGCTCGCCGTTCAGTTGCTTGAGCGCCTGGGCGTTGGTTTTGGCCAGTTGCTTGCAGGTGTCCTTGTCGTCGCCGCTGAGGGGCTTGAAGGCATCCTTGGCGATCCCTTGTTCCAGCGCATGCAGATCGGTCAGGCCCACAAGGGCGTCGCCCACTTGCAGGTGATGGTCGAGAAAGCCCAAGGGGCGGCCTTCTTCGTATCCCTCCAACCACAAGGCCATGCGTGCCAGTTCGATGGCCATTGGGTTGCGGTCCACGCCGTAGATGCAGTGAGCCACCACTTCGCGCAGGGCGTGGCGGTAGTCCTGCGGCTTGATGGCTCCTTCTTGGCCACCTTCGAGGCTGCGCAACTGGGCCAGCTTTTCCGCAAGGCGGCGGGCGGCGGCGAGTAGGAAGTGACCGCTGCCGCAAGCGGGGTCGATGACGCGGATGGCCAGCAGCGCTTCGATCGGCTTGGCCGGTTTGGCGGCCAGGCGCTGATCGATGAGGGGGTTGAGCGCGCTTTTGACGAGCTCCTGCACCAGGCTGTCAGGGGTGTAGTAACTGCCGGTGAGCTTGCGGGCGTTGCCGGCGGTGCTGCCCCCCTCGGTGCGGCCTACAAAGCCAAAGCTGCGGGCGGGCAGGTCGATAACGGGCACCAGCTCCAGCAGGCTTTCATACACACTGCCCAACTCTTCCGGCCCCATGTTGCGATAGTCCACCGGGGTGAGGCTGCTGCCCTTGCCCTGCGCGACTACCGCCCACCTCAGGTGTTGCAGGGCAGTGAGCAGGTGAGCGTTGTCCAGGCTGGCGGCATCCAGATCGGGGCATTGCTCGGGCACGAACAGGCCACCCAAGGCAGGCAGTGCCAGGCGTGGCTCGCCCCGCGCTAGACCACGAAAGACGATGCGGATGGCCTGCCATTGGTCCTCATGGCGGGTGCGGGCACGGCGCTTGAGACACAGCTCGCGCAGGCGGCCCAAGGCATATCCTTCGGCGTAGGCGCGGCGGGCGGCCAGTGCGTCGGCTTTGTCGTCCTGTGGGTGCAGCACGCCGCGTTCTTCCACGGTGAAGACGAAGATGAGCCGGTAAATGAGGCGCAGAAGTTGTTGGAAGTAGGCATCCTTGCTCAGGGTGCCATCGTGCAGGGCGGTGCGCAGGGCGTGGCTGGCGGGGTGTTGCAGGAAGCCCGCGCCGAAGGTCAGCAGGGCTTGCTCGACGCCGTTGCGCAGGCCATCGCGCACACGAGTGCCTTCCTCCTGGCCTTCGTTGCGCCATTGTTCCCAGATGCAGGTGGCAGTGGTTTGGGGGGCACGGCTTGCATGCAGCAGGCGCCAGACATTGGCGAATTCGGCATAGCGTGCACCGCCGAGCAGATCGGCCAGATCCACTTCGAGGAAGCTGGGGCGGGTGAGGCTGGCGGCGTCGCGCAGCAGGCGCAACTGTTTGCCATTGCTGACGACGCCCCATTGCAGCGCTTCGCTGGCGTTGAGCAGTTCCTGCAGGGCCAGAAAGGGAGCTTTCTTGCGGCTGCCCGAGCCGGCGATGGCAAAGCGAGTGTCGGCATCGTCCAGTGGCTGGGTATGCGGTGCCACCAGCACCGGCATTCCTCCAGGTGGATGGCCGGCAACGAGGCTGACCGGATAGCGCAGCTCGCCCACCTGCTGCCCTTGCGTGGCGTGCAAGGTTGCGTAGCCGAAGGCGTCGCGCAACAGTTCGTGGACGAAAGCGGTGGTGACGTGTGCGGCATCGACGTCGGTGCGCTCCATTTGCGCGGCGAAATGCTGCCATTGGGCGCAGGCGATTTGGAAGGCACGGCTGTATTCGTCCTTGAGCTTGACGCCCTTGGGGGTCCCGTAATCGGCCTCAAGCTGTGCGCTGGCGCGGCCCTGGGCGGCTTTCTCTAGTTGGTCGGGCAGGAACAGCCCGCCTTCCAGCTTGAGGGTAGGCAGATTTAGCGTGGCCTGGGTCTTGCGGATGCGTTTCATGTTATTGGCTGGCCTCTGCGACGACTTCCCAATGGCCGACGTTGGTGGGACAGATGTGGCGGACCTTGTCCGCCGCTTCCGTCATGGTGCGTCCGAGCATGGTCAGAGCTCATCCGGTAGCAGCACGTACACGCCCATCACATCGACCGGCAGGCAGGGGCTGACGCTGTACTGACCCACGTCGCGGGTGGCCTCTCGTACGCGCTGGTGGTCGACCAGTAGCGCATCTGCGCGTTGCTGCGCCAGCGCTTGCAGTTGCTGCGGCTGCGCGGCCAAGAACTCGAGTGCGGCGCGGATTTCGCGCTGAGCGGCCTCGGGCGGCAAGTTGCCGCTGGGTACGCATTCGAGCAGGCGGCTCACGCTGTCATCGGTCAGCCATTGCGGGGCGTTGCGACCTTGCACGGCCAAGGCCACGGTTTCCTCGGCCATCATCTGGAAGGGTTCGCGGCGGCGCACATAACTGAGTTGGTGCCGCAGGCGCAGCAGGTAGAGAGTGCTGACGACCTTCACGTCATTGGTGAGGGTGGCGGCGCAGCGGGCGGCCAATGGGTGCTCGCCACCAAGTGCATCTTCCAGCATGTGCTGGGCCAGCACGCTGACCAATGGGTGGCTGCGGTGCAGTTCGTTGAAATCGATGAGTTGAGGTGCGTCGATACCCTCATCGGCCAAGCGCTGGCGCAGGGCTTCGGGCAGGTGTTGCGGTAAGAAGCGTGCAGTCTGCTTGCGCCCGATCTCCAGCGGGGCGCCCAGGCGCACACAGGCGCTTTGCAGGAAGCGCTGCACGTCGGCCTGGGTGCCCAGGGCCTGCTGCTGCTTGTGCCATTCGGGCAGCACTTCGTCGGGGCGGATGCGGCGTTGGGCGAACACGGTGCGGTTGGTCTTGGCTTTTTCCAACGCGTCGCGCCATTGGGCTTGCAACGGGGCGAGCAGTTGCTCCGGCTCACCGAAATCGAACGCGACTTGTGGCGAGACGATGCGGCTGTCGCTGCGCTTCATCAGTGCGGCCTTGACCAGCGCCTGATTGATGCGGGCTTCGTCCTCGGGCATGGGAACGAGCACGCCGAGTTCCTTCTGGATGGCCTCGCCTTTCTTGAGAATGACGTTGAGCACGAAGCCATCCACCGGGTTGTCCTGCCCGTAAATCATGGTGCAGCGCACTTCGTCGGCCTGCTGGCCGAAGCGATCGACGCGGCCTTCGCGCTGTTCATGGCGGGTGGGGTTCCAGGCCAGGTCGTAGTGGACGACAGCAGTGAACAGGTGCTGCAGGTTGATGCCTTCGGAAAGGCAGTCGGTGGCGACCAGGATGCGTTGCTCGGCATTCTCCATGTCGTCCACGCGCTCGCGGCGTTCTTGGGGCGTGAATTCGCCGGTGATGGCTTCGATCGTGGCCTTGGGAAAGGCGGCCTTGAGGTGTTCGGCGACGTAATGGGCGGTTGCGATATAGCGGCAGAACACCACGGGGTGGTAGCCATCCTTCACCAGAAGGCCGATATGTCGTATGAGTGCAGCCAGCTTGGGGTCACCAGCTTTGCCGGAAAGGCGCCGCGCGTCGGCAATCAGGCTTTGCAGGCGGCCGGCATCCTGCAACTGGGCGGGCGGCTCCAGGTCGTTGATGGAGAGGTCGTCGGCTTCGCCGTCGTACAGGCGTTCATCGCTGAGGAGAGTGTCATTCGGTAGTGCGCCTTCCAGCCGGGTGGTCAGTGCCTTCACGGCGGCAGCGGGCGACGAGGCCACGCAGCGCAGCAGCGCCAAGGTGGCGTACCAGATGAGGCGAGCGCCGCCAGCTTGCTCCCGCGTTTCAATGGTTTCGGCCAGCTCGCGGCAGTAATCCTGCACGGCGTCGAAGAACGTGCCCCAATCGCCGCTAAGCTGATAAGTGAGCTCGGTTTTCATGCGGCGGGGAAAGCCGCGTCCGTCACGGGTTTCAGACTGCCATTCAACAATGTCTTTGCGGCGACGCTGGACAAAGTGGCGGGCCAGTTCCTGCCGCAGCGGATCGGCGGCCGTCATGCGGCCCTGTAAGGCGGCAAAGCGTGGGTCGAGCAGCGACAGCAGGTTGTAGAAGGCGGTCTCATCGCCAGAGTGCGGCGTGGCGGTGAGTAGGATCAGGTGGCGTTGCTCGTCACGAGCAAGGCGTTGCAGCAGTTCGAAGCGCAATTGCTTACCCGCGCCGCTGCTGGCGCAGGTGTGGGCCTCGTCAACGACGATGCACTCAGGGGCGGTGGCGAGGAACTGCTCGCGATGCCGCTCGCTCTTGATGTAGTCCAGGCTAACCACCACCACAGGATGGTGGTCGAACAGGCGCACACCATGCGGCAGCTCGCGCTCGATGCGGGCGGCGGAGGCCGAGGTCAGCGCAACAGCTTGAAGGTTGAAACGAGTTTCCAGTTCACCTTGCCATTGCTCGACCAGATGCGGCGGGCACAAGACGGCTAGGCGCGTGATTTCACCGCGATCCATCAGCTCGCGGGCAATCAGACCTGCTTCAATGGTCTTGCCGATACCCACGTCGTCGGCAATCAGCAGGCGCACGGTGGACATGCGCAAGGCCATCAACAGTGGCACGAGCTGGTAGCCGCGGGGCTCCACGGCAATGTTGCCGAAAGAGCGGAACGGGCCCGCACCGGCGCGCAGGGTCAGACGCAAGGCATCTCGCAGCAGCAAGGCGGCGGCATGGTTGCCGGCGCGTGCTGCATCGGGCCAGGTGAAGGTGGCGGGTTCGACGGGTTGGAGCTCCAGCTCTGGAATCAGGACGATGCTGTCTTCGTCGGAACCGCTCAATGGGCGCAGGCGCAGCCAGTCACGCCGCGAGTCGCTCTGTACCACCCATTCGCGCCCCCGGGCGCGCACCAGATTGCCAGCCATGAGGTCGTGGTTCGCGGTGGTCATGCGGATGATCTAGCTGAAAACATGCGGATGGCTGGCGAACTGTTCGGGCCAGTGCTGAGGGTTGGACATGTCCAGCACTGCCTGGCCCTTGTCCATCAGGGCTGCCACATGGGCTGGACTGGGGGGCACCAGGACCACCACCGTGCGTGCGGCCTTGTATTGGCCTGCTACGGTGAGCTCGCCGCCCAGTGCAGGCACTTGGTACTGATCGGGCTCGCGGTGGCTTCCAGCGTGCAACGCTTCTTGCCATTGAGCAAAGAGTTCGCCATGGCTTGCACCCGGAGCGGGTTGGATGGCTCCGTTCGCCGTTATTGCTACGATGAAAGCGGGCTGCTCCGGGTCCGCAGGCGTCACCTGCGCATTGGCCAGAGCCACAAGCATCTCAATGGCTTGAGCATTGCGACGATTGATGTGGTTGTGGTCGGGCTGGTTGAAGTACGACAACAGGCACTGGTAGCAGCCGGCTTCGCAAATGCTCTGGCCGAACTTGTTCTTGTGTTCCAGAGCATCCAGGCCTTCGACTGTCCAGGGGCCGGTGGGGGCGTCGTGGTGCATCAGCCGCAATGCGGCAGCGGCAACCTGAGCCATGGCTCCCGATTCCGTTGCCAGGCGCGTGAGCACGCCCGCACCACCTTCGGCGGCCTCGTAGAACAGCAGCGCCTTGCGGTCGTCTTGCTTGGGCAAGGATTCGGCCACGAGCTCGGACTCTTCGATCTGGAAGGTCATTTCAATGCCGCGTTTGAGAGCAGCCTGCAGCGTGGCCATGGCCTCCATGTCTAGGGGAATTCTGGGGGCGAGGATGAGGATGTTGCGATGGTCCTCCACGAACGGCACGATTTGCTGATTGGGTACTTTGTCCAGCAGATCGCCTTCGGGCTCGGAGCCGTCGGTGGTGGCGCCGGGCTCGTCCTTTTTGCTCCACTGTCCGGTAATGGGGTTGATGTAGAAGCCGAGCTGCTCCTTGTCTTTGCGACGGCGCCAACCGCGGTTGATGCGCCAGATTTGCGCCGCCGGGGCATAGGTCAGCGCGGCGAGGACATCGGTTTCACCGCTGCCGTCCGCGCCGCCCAAGACGAGAGACTTGTGCTGTGCGATCTTGCCATCGGGGCCGGGCAGAAAGCGGTAGGTGGTTTGCAGTTCGAAGCCCTGGCGCTGACGGTCTTCGTCATTGATTGAAATGCGCTCGACGGGCACGGTCTCCACGGTTTCGATGCGGTACAGGTTGCGCACCCAATCCAGGTCGGTGAGAAGGGCCTCGCAGTTCTCACATGTGTTGTGGTGTGGTTCGATGCCGGTCTCCTCACCCATATGCGCATAGCCGCATTGGCTGCACACGCGGCTGGCCACCGTGGCCAGCGTGCTGTTGCCAGAGATGTGGTCGGTTGAGCCTACATTGAGCTTGGCGCGCACAACGCGGTACATGCGGCCTTGGTGGTAGATGAGGCTGCGTGGGCCGAACTCGGACAGGGCCAGGAAGCGCGGGCGACTGACCATGCTGCCTTCATCGTCCTTGCCTTTGGCTGTGGCGCCGCCTTTGGCAGGGATCCAGGCCATGAGCGGCAGGCGGGGGAAGTTGTAGCCGGGCAGGAAGCCCTGACTGGCAAGGTAGCGGTAGGTATAGAAGTCTGCGTTTTGGCCGTTGCCCGGCTTGAGCAGCACGGCGTACTGGCGGGCCGCATCGCCATAGCGTCGCTGGGCATTCTGCTTTTCAGCATGAGTGGTGGTATAGCTCTTGACCACCTGGTCGGCCATGTCCATCTGCTTGCGCGTGGCGTCCACGAGCACGCGCCAACGTTGCAGGGCGGCATCGAAGTCTTGCGCTGCACGCTGAATGGCTTCTTCCACAAAGTTGGACGAGAACCACGTGCTGCCTTGCAGCACTGGGGTGAGCTGCGCCATGAACGCGTGGGCGCTTTGCAGGGCGCGTGCGTGGGCCTCGGGCGCCAGGAGCTTCTCACGCAAGGCGCTTTGCAGAGGCTTGCCTGGCTGCTCCAAGTCCAGCAGCGGGCCGATGCTGGTGTCCAGTTGCACCTGCAGCGCCGCCAGCCATGCAGCGTGCAGATGGCTTTCGACCAGGTCTCGGTTGGCCAAGTCCAGCGTCGGTGGTCTGACGATGCCATGCACCATCTCGGTAGCATGGTGGAAGAACCATTGGTCGTGCGGACTGAGGGCCGCGCAATACGTGATGACAAGCGCTTGCTGGCCTGAGCGCCCGGCACGGCCGCTGCGCTGGGCGTAGTTGGCTGGAGTCGGCGGTACATTGCGCAGATACACCGTGTTCAGTGCCGAAATGTCCACGCCCAACTCCATGGTGGGTGAACAGAACATCACGGGCAGGCGCTCCAAAGGCGCTTCATGAGCGGGGTTTTCCGACCAGTCGCGGCGGTCTTTATCGGTGTAGCGGAATCGCTGCTCCAGCAGTTGGCGTCGGGAGGTGTCCACCTGGGCTGTGTGCTCCTGGGCCTCGAAGTCGAACAGAGCATGGCCCTGTTGGCGCAGGGTTTGGGCCAAGGCCAGGTACAGGTTGCGGAAGAACTGGTTGTGCTTGCCGTCGTCGGTGGCCTGGGTTTCCTCCACCAGCAGCCAGTCCATGGACGACGCGTTGAGACGCCAGCCAACGGTTTGCCGATCCACCTCGAATCGTTGAACGTAGCCGTGGTCCTTGGCGGCTTTGAGTAGATGTTCCAGAAGCTCGACCCACTGCGGCTCTTTCCAGCCTTTGACCAGAGCAGCGGCGCTGCCGCTCTTCCAGAAGTCCGCCGACTTGATGTCTTTCAGTAAACGGGAGCGTGATCCGCCGGGGACTAGGTCGTTGCGGGGTTTGCCTTTGTACTCGGGACGCTTTGTCAGGATCAGGTACCTGGCGGTTTCCAGGTTTTCATCGGCAGCGAAGGCCCATCGTTCATTCAGGTGCTGGTGCGCCGTGGCCCTAGCTTTTTCTTGTTCCACCGAGTCTAGATAGCGGGTCTCCAGGCAGAGGTGGCGCCGCATGTGGTTGAACATCGTTCGCGCCAGAGCGGCTCGTTGGCTTGGCTCGATGGCGGCGAGTATGGAGCGACCTGTGAATAGTTGGGATTCCTGTGAGAACTCATTCAACCCACGATAGGCGATGGAGAGCAGGTTCAACTGGTCGAGATTTGGATTGTTGAAGCGCCAACCACGCCGCAGATCGCGCAGCAGACGGTAGCCGATGATGAAGCGCATGGTGCGCTGAGCATCCTGGCGTGCGAGACCCATCAGCTTTGGTGTGCGCAGGTACTCGGCCAGTGTGGTGAAGTCGGCTTGGTCAAAGCCCAGTGCCTTGAAGACTGCATCTGCGAGCATTTCTTCGGTGAGCACGTCGTGGTGGTTCTGCAGCGCGCCAATGAGGGCGGAGCGCAGCGTGAGCAAGAACACGAAGTCGTTGAAGTGACCGGCTTGCAGTGCGGCATCCTGCCGGTTGTCAGTGAAGCCGAGCAGCTTGCGCGGGTCGGGCTGGCCAGCCGGGATGTCCTGCATGGCAAAGAGTTGCCGGAGGGCGCTCAGTGTCAGAATGGTAGTGGCCGAGGACCGGCCTTCGCCCGATAGGCTGGCCAATCGGTTGATGTCCTTGCCATGAACTTCATGGGTTTGGCCGCAGTTCAGGCAAAAACGGAACTTGCCTGGAATGAACCAGTACTCCTTGTCCTGGCCTTGCACAGTCTGCCGCCCCTGTGGAGTGACGCGGACATCTTCCGGGATGGATTTTCGGTAGGTGCTTTTGACTTTGGGTTCGGCCTTGGCCAGATCCAGCCACGTTTCGGGCAAATCTTCAATGTTTCCACGGTAGGACTGACGAATGTCGGCCGGACACAGGAAGCCGTAGCGCGCGTTTTCGTCGTCGTCGCCAGAGATGTCGTCGATTTCTCGGGGGGTGTATTCCACTTGCGACTGGCCAGAGCGCCACACTGGGTGGTATTCCTGTCCGCAATCGCGGCAGAAGTGAACGGGATAGAGCTCCGTGCCTTCTTCCTGCCGCCCCGGCGCGTAGCGCTGGGCATCCAGCGTGATATGGCGTACGCCTTCAGCTTCCAGGGTCGCCAGCACCTTGCCTGGCCCGCTGATGAACTGGTGGAGCTTGAAGGCAAATGGCGCACGGCCCTGCGCTGTTCGAACAGCATGTGCGGCAACCAGAAAGCGCTGAAGTCCGGCGCTCGCTTCTTCAAAAGTGCATTGCGCATCACTAGCCAACCGCAAGGCGGCATCGCGCAGCGTCATGGGTTTGGCGCGTCGGGGCGGTTCGTTGGGGGGCAGTTCAATTCCAAGGTTCAGTTCAACCCACACAGCTAATGGGTCATCACTGAAGGCGGCGAAGTCCGGCCAGTGATGGATTTCCTTTAGTAGCGCCGGCTTGAGGAGCGGTTTGACGGCAGGAATTCCTTTGCCCGGGTTCGTGACTCGCTCCAGCGTTTCGCCGATGACATCGTTCTCGGAAATATGCGCACCAAAGAGCAAGCTGGCCACATTGGCAACAGTCTGGTTTCTGTCAGCCTGAGTGCCCGTGGACGACATGGTGGCGGAAGTACCAATGCACACCAATTCTTCGGCATTCAAGCGCTCGCGAAGCCGTCGCACGAGCAAGGCCACGTCGGCGCCTTGCCGACCGCGATATGTGTGCAGTTCGTCGAGGACCAGGAATTCCAGCCCTGCGCAATGTTCCACCACCTGCCTGTCCACCGCCTCAAATCGGGTCAGGATCAACTCCAGCATCATGAAGTTGGTGAGCAGGATGTCCGGCGGATTGCTGGCGATTTCCTGCCGCTGCGTAGTGCTTTCCTGCCCGGTGTAGCGAGCGACCGTAAACGGCTTTTGATCTTCCGGGTAACCGTGCAAGAACTTGTCGAGTTCTTCCAACTGGCTGTTGGCCAGTGCGTTCATGGGGTAAATCACAACGGCCCGCGTGCGTTTGCTCGGGTCGGCTGCCTTGGCTCTCACGATGCGGTCGATGATCGGAATGAAGAACGACAGCGATTTGCCCGACCCCGTGCCGGTGGTGACCACATAGCTTTGCCGACCCTGGGCCTTAGCCAGCGCCTGCAATTGGTGAACATACAGGTGCAGATCTGCAGTCGCCCCCTCCGTCTTGCCCACTTGGAAGATATGCGCGCAATCGGCATGCAGCATGCCTTGATGAGCCAATTGCTGAACGGTGGTGTCGCGCTTGTAGTTGGGATTGATCTGAATCAGCGGCTCAGGCCAGTAACGGCCGCGGGCATATTCCTGCTCTACGGTGCGAAGGATGTCATCGGAGGCGATGCGGCTGAAGCTGCGCGAGAAGCTGCTGTATTCCGCGATCAGTTGATCTCTGAAACTGAAGACGTTGTCCATCACTTGCCTCTTTGTTCTTCTTGGTGGTTGCTACGTGGCGCATCGGGTGACGACGCGAACTGATACCAGACACCTCGGCCTGCCCCATGCTGCGCGAGATGCCCACGTTCCACCAGGACACGGAAATGCTGCTTGAGCGTGTTGCGGCTTCCGTCAGTCAGTCTGATCGCATCGCCCATGGTGATGCGCCCATGCTCCCGCGCGAATTCCACGATTTGCAGCGAAAGTTCGGGCAGTGTGGCGAGTACGAGCTTTTCGCGCTCTACCTTGCGGTTGAGGCGACGAACCTGCTCCGTCAGTGCGCGTAGAAAGAAGATGAGCCAGGGCTGCCAATTCGGCGATTCCGTACGAATGGTTCCCTGCGTCTGCCCCAGCGCCAGGCAGTAGGCCTCCTTGCTCTGCTCGATAACACTTTCGAGTGAGCTGTAGGGGACGTAGGCATAACCGGCCTGTAGCAGCAGCAACGTGGTCAGCACCCGACTCAGGCGGCCGTTGCCATCCTGGAAGGGATGGATCTCCAAAAAGACCACGACCCAGATGCCGATGAGCAGCAGGGGGTGAAATCGTGCCGCGTCATGCTCCTCGTTGAACCAGCTGACCAGCTCGGTCATCTGGCGTGGCGTGTTGAAGGGCTTCGCGGTTTCGGACCCTACACTCAATTGCTCGCCGTTCTCATCGAAGGCGACCACGCTGATGGCAGAGGTCTTGTAGTTGCCGCGGTGCCCAGTGTCCTTCTCGCTGTAGGTCAGCAGATCGCGGTGCAGCTGCTTGATGTGGTCCTCGGTCAGTGTGATGTCTTGCCAGGACGAGAACACCATTTCCATGACTTCGGCGTAGCCGGCCACTTCTTGCTCGTCGCGAGTCGAGAAGGATTTGATCTGGAGATTGGACAGCAGGCGCTCGACCTCTTGGTCCGACAGCTTGCTGCCCTCTATGCGGGTGGACGAGCCGATACTCTCGATGGCGGCCACCCGGCGCAAGGCCGAGAGCCGGTCCGGTGCGAGGGTGCCGAGCGCACGCCAGGCACCTTTGAACTCATCGATGCTGGCGATGAGCTTCAGGACTTCCGGGGTGATCTGGATGGCATGGGCGGCGATCATTGCGCCGCCAATACTACAACCAATTACACCCAATATTCCCTTGGCAGCAGATCGGAAGATTTGCAGCTGGTGCCCGCACGGTGTCGTTCCCGGCACTGTGGTTAGCAACGCTGCCGGGTCGCGGCGGAAGATCCGGCATCATGCCTCGACTCAGGCGCTGGCGCTAAGGCGCTCGATTGTCTCGGTTCTTAGCCCGCCGCGCAGGAGCGGAGGAGGGAGCCGTGAAGAGCTTCATGACGACCGGGTACGAGATGGCCTCGCGCCAAGCCTTCTCGGGTTCCCACCAACACGGCCGCCCGCGTGAGAGCTGAGTGAGACGCTGATGCAGGGGGTGACCCCTGAACACGTCCAGAGCAGCTTTGAGCCCTATGTCCCGGCACATAGATCGGAAGGCTAAACGCACCCGCTTTGGTAGAAAGGATGCGTCCTCGTATTCGACAAAGATGAATCGAAGAAACTTGTTCTCAAGGTCCACCAGGTCCGCGACAGATGATGTGAGCTTCCGAAGGCGTACTTCGATGCGGACCACAGGACGCGATGATTTCATGTCTTTGTACTGACGCACGACGTTGTCCGGAAGCCGTTCAGCGGTGACGCCGCGCTTCGCGACACCCACAAGAAGCTTGTGCAAGCTCTCGGTGCTCTTCGCGTACACCGCCGCGGCGCTGCTGCTTGTCACGCTGCCGAACATCAAAGTCTCCACGCTACCTCGAGCCTTGGTGAAACTCTTGCCAAACACGGTGACATGCTGCGCGTGCGCGTAGGAGACGAAAACATCGTCAAGGCTGACCCCGTGGATGTCCACGGCAACATCCAGCCGCTTGACGCGAGGTGACTTCAGCATCCCCAGGTATTGATCGCCGAACGCGCCGATGAAGAAGCGGTGAATCGTCGCAACATCGGCATCCAGCATCCCGCCTGGGTTGCACTCAACGCGAATGCCGAACCGCTGAAGCCGTTTCCCCTTGCGCCCGTAGCTCACAATGGCGCTGGCGCCGCTAGGCAGGACCAGCTGTGCTGATGCTCGAAAACGCCCCGAGCTGCCGAAGAAAGGCGTGCAAACGCCTGCGGCCATGGCAGTACGAACGTAGCCTTGAAAACCGGGTAGCCAGGTGATCTCGGGTCCCAACAGCTTGGAGGTAGGGAGCAGGTACGCCAGCTTGTCGATAAATCCGGCAGACTGTCGGATTGCTGTATTCGTGTTCATATTCTTGTCCTGGTACGGGTGTGTTATTCACCACTTGAACTCGCATTTACAGTTTCACTTACACGCTTATTAGTCGATGCGCGGAGCGCGTAGAAAAGCAGTCGGAGATCTCTTCGTGCGGGCCACGTTGCGTGGTCGGCCGAGATGTGCGAAACGGACGCAACATGCGCAACGCACGCAACACAGACCGCAGAAATCACCGGAGTGAGCGTTCCCCGGTGCTATGCGTGCGAAATCACATGCGCGGTTAGATTTCGCTTTCGGCCGGGACGTCGAGGCAATCTCGGTACCGTTCCAGCCAGCCATCAGGCAGCCTCATTGGGCGGACGGGTGGCATCTGATCTAGTCGGCGTTTGACGCTGCTTCGGTTCAGACGAAAGAAATCTGCGATTCCCTGGAGAGTCCAACTTGCACAACGCAGGCGCCACATGACCCGCCCTGCGACATCTTGAGAGATGTACGGCGTGCCCTTGTAGCGATACCGACCGTCTTGGAATTGGACCGACACCATTGCCGCGCCACCGCCAAAGTCGCCCACGAAGCTTGCGCCACGCCACCGTACGCTAAAGCTATGGCGCGCGTTCGGACCCGGCTCACAAGTGTCAACTTCAACAACTTCATCTACAAACCGGACAATCTGCCGGCGCAACACGGGTGGGAGCTTGGGCGAAAAAATCATGACATGCTTCGAGGCGGCGACAGCCTCATGTCTTGCGCGCGTGAAACCCTCGATGACGTGCTGCGGCATCGGCTCGCCAAACGACTGTTCCAATGAGACCCAGCCGGCTGATGGCGATGACACTGCATCAAGCAGGACTTGAATTCCTTCTTCTCGGAGGAAGTCGAATTCCTCTCGACCTGCGTGGCGATGCTCCACGCCCGCAGCCGCAAGTTGTGGGCACAGACTGCGAAACGCTCGCAGCTGTTCAAAAGAACGCAAAGTTCCCGTGTGCAAAGAGATAACCGGTGCCGGAGGTGGAAATGGAAGCCGCAAGGTGCTCTTTCCTTGAGCCGCTTGCGCTTCAAGAACGCGTCTCGCGTGGAAGCCGCTCTCCGGTGCGTCGAAGGTCACAAGAATGACTCCTGGCCTGAACGGAATGGCTTCAAGCTGCGCGGCGGAGTGAGTCCGATCACTCATGGTCTCGGCCTGCCTGCGCCTTGTCGCGCCCAGCGACACAACCTTCAATGAAGTTTTGGACCTCGCGTTCTACCCATCTCACCGTTCTGGGGCCGAGTCGGACAGGCCGAGGGAACCTGCCATCAGCCATGAGCAGGTACAGCGACGAATTCGAGAGACCAGTACGTCGCAGAACCTCATGCTTGCGCATGAGTGCGTCTTGGAGATGCTTGACCATGCTGGAACACCTTCAGGCGTTGTTGAACATGGCTGGATTCCACCAAGGAGAGGTGGATGGCTGGACATCTTGCCAAGCTTTTGAGTTTGGCAAGATGGGCAGGACACGCCTGCCAAGATTTGGCTAAGAGCTCTTCAGCTTGTAGGTGTCGTCGAACGTCTTCGCAGCCATGCCAAGGTATCGGCGCATGGTGCCCTCCTGAGGAGCATCGCTTGAATGGACGGCTCGATCACGCAGCCACGTCAAGAGGTCGGCTTCGATGGCGCTTGCATTGAGTGCGGCGCCCCAGAGCCAGTTCTGTTTGCCGCGAGTCTCATATACCCAGTGCAGGAGGACCCCGGTGTAGAGCGCCAATTGCTTGTCCTTCCGATCCAGCTTCTCTGACTCCCCAGGAACATTGAGTTGCTCGTGGTCTTCGGGCGAGTCGCTGGTGGCGTAGGTGGCGCGAAGCTCAGACAGCAGCTCGTTGCTCGCGCGCGAACCGAGCGGGACGGGGGGCTTCAGGTTTTCAAAACCTTCCGGCAACTGCTCCTGCAAGGTATGTGCGAACGGAGACATGTCACTCTGGGCCAGTGCAGCAAAGTGGGCCAGGGAAAGTGGAAGCCGCTGGAATTCGACGAGTTCAGTAGTGGCATCCCCCTCCAATGGCTGCATGAGTGGGTTCCGGCCGCTCATGGCCCAGTAGCACTTCCGAAGGAGGGTGTAATAGCGTTTCCCGAGTTCTGAGTGCGCAGGCCACTTGGTCACTCCGGCTTTGATAGCGGGGCCCGGCCGCAGACCCATGAGTAGCAAGCAACAGTGGGACACCCGGGCCGACGCAGTGTGATCGTACGCACTCCAGTCCGGCGTCGGCAGTTCCGACGAAACAGGTTTTCCCATCTCTATTCCTCAGGCTCGAATTTCTACTTAGCACGCGAAAACGCCATATTATGCGGAGCCGCGATAGCGACACACAGCGGGCAAGGAGGAGCAAGTGGCCGCGGGAATGATGTATATCGCCAACTCGTTCAAGACGGTTGGTAGGACGCAAAGGGAACGGGGACACTGGCCCGTGGACAACGACCCGCATTTCTGGTCGTCGCCGCCGACATGGGGCATCTGCCGCCCGGACCTGCGCAAGAAGGCTGTGCTAGGGCAGACGATCTTCTTCGTGCTTTCCAAGCACGCCCAGCACCCGCAGATGATCTTCGGCTACATGAAGGTGGCTGCGATCGTGAGCCACGCTGCCGCGTATCGCAAGCTGCCACAGAAGCGAATGCGAGGGCGATGGCCCGACGGGAACATCATCGTGAATGCGGGCGGCGGGTACAGCCGTTGGGATGACGGCATCCATGAACACAACTTTCGCAAAATTCGTGGCCGGTATGCCATCGGCGATCCGGCGACATCGCGATTCCTGACGCCGCAGCAGATTGAGGCGAAGGCGCCAGAGTTCTTGCCCGCGCTCACGCGGGTGTTCGGCGGAACAGGCGACCGCGCCATCGATCACATCTCGCGCGCCGGCAGGCAGGCGCTTACGGAAAAGCAGGTGCAGGCGCTGACGAGTTGGATCGACAGCGGGCTGCCTGACCACGAGCGTGGCTTCGGCGGTGAAGAGGAGGCGCGGCCACACCGGGTGCTGCGGCGCCTTTGCCTGCCTTCGATCTGCGTGCCGATGGGAGGTTGTGCGCCAACTGCGTCGGGTCCGGCAAGCTGCGTTCCGCAGCGCATCGTGCCAACACCTCGCTGCTCACTGCGAGTGAGCCGGACCTAGCCCCCCGAGTCAGGGCGCTTCGGAGACTAGGGAATTGGATGTCGGACGCGATGGCAGGCGCGTCGGTGCCTGCGCGGATCAAGGATCGGGACGGGGCTCGCGTCTCAGTGTTTAGTTTCATGCGGGCCCGACGGCCGCGAGCTTGATCGCTGTCGTACGCGAGTCCGCGATGCCTTGATCCGCTTGGAGTCTCCTCATGCTAATGTTCATTCGAGTTGCCAGCGTCTGCGATGCGCTGGAAGCACAATTGCCCTCGCTCTCCGTTGATGTGGGGGAGGCCGTGCGAACGCTACTCGCTGCCACCACCCACGAGGCGAGGGGCTTGTGCTTTGTGCCCATTCGTGAGGGATGCCTGACGGAGTTGTGGGCGCACTACATCTTCGCCGCAGAGGGCCGCGAGTCGTCGACCATCGCGGGCGTCGGCCGCGATTTCGGCGAAGTGGGCGCGGCACCGCCGATCGGGTGGGTCGTGTTCCCTGGTCCGGAGGCCAAGGCGGAACAAGTGCGCCGGCTGGCGCAGACTGTGGATGGTTTTCACTTCTTCGCCCCCTTGGCTGAGGTGGCGGAGTCGCTTGACGCCGCCACACCGCTTGCTCGCGCGCTCGCGGCACTGCGAAGCATCCGTCCCGCTGCGACAGCGGAACTGCACGGGGAAGCGCTCGCTCTCTTCCCTCCGGCCACGTTCAGGGCGGCAGCGCCGAGTCTCATCCGCATTGACGACCCCATGCCACCACGGCCCCAAGGGGTGCCGCGCTACCCAGCCAACGTGGCGCTCCTGCCAAACTCCTGGTTCGTGGTGCTGCACGCGCCCGGCACCAAGGTGGAGGTAGATGCGATATTCGGCCTTATCGGCCATCCTTAGAAGGCAGCGGGCTGACCCATGCTGGCAGCAGGCTTGCAGTGAGCCAATGCACCCTGGCGATGGCGACGCTCTGCCTCAGCTTCCGAAAATCGCCTTCATGGCGAGCGGGCCAAGCGCTTTGACAGCATCGAGGGTCAGGTCAACGCTCTTCGACTTGGCCGTGTCCTTGATGAAGGCCCATACCTTCGGTGACCGGATGGAGTCCAGCAGATCGTGCCCCGCGTTTGTCAGGCGCGGATCATGGAGCGCAAAGTGGAAGCCTTCCGACGTATCGCGGCTGATGGTCAGGCCCTCAATGTAGCCACCGGCAACCAGCAGTTCGAGGTGTCTGCACACGACACGCTCCTTGGCCTTGAATGCTGCCCATTCTTTGTTGAACTCGGCCTCGGTCTGGTCCTCCCAGAGAGGATTGGTCAGCACATCGGCAAGGATGGTCTGCTTCAGGTCCTCGTCCTTTTCGATGGCCAACAGGCAGGTGCGGATTCGGTCCCAGTCTCGCTCCATGCGAAGTGCCTTTCAGTGGGTTTTGGGCAAGCGAGTGCGGCGATTTTGCGGTGTGACCGCCAACGGCCGCACGGAATTCAGGGTGGCATCAGCCAGAGGTCGGCGAATCATCCGCGACGCTCACCGCGACCTTCCAGTCGGCAACCTGAGTCAGAAAATTCTCGACGGGACCGACGAGTTCGGGTTTGCTCACCTGCACGCTCACCAGTCGGATTTCGACGCGCGGGTGCCGTAGTCCTAGTGGAATGGGAAGCACCTCATCGGTGCTTGCGGTCTTTGTGTTGATCGCGGGCGAGCCGGGCAGCCTTTTCACCAAGAGCCTGACCTCCTGTTGCCCTTGGTACTTGGAGGGCAGGAAGAACGCGCCCGCACGATTGACCCTCGGAGGAACCAAGGGGCGGCTGAGGCGACGCATCGAAACCTCTCTCAGCACCGCGAACGGGTGGTCAGCTTGCATGTTCGCCACGTCGTAGGCAACGCGCCGAAGTTCGCTTCGTTCTTGGATGGGGACAACTTCCAGATTCAAGCGGATCGGCCCAAAGCGCCTGCCCCACAGTTCTTTGTTGGGCTGCGCCAAGGTCAATGACAGGGAGAACATGTCCTGCGCGAGCTCGTCCAGCATGCGTCCTCCGTTGGCATCCCTGGCGAGGTACCCGTCGAGGTCGAAGCGCTGAGCGAACAGCTCCAGCTCTCCCCAACGAATATGCTTTGCGACGGCGTGCAGCCAAATTTCGCGGCTGCCGATGATCTTGCTGAACGCGGTGAGGTCGGTGTGGTGTCCAAAGACGCCGCCGACCAGCCGAGGAAAGCAGATGTCCCACAAGGCATCCGCAAACAGGTGCCGTCCATCGGGCCGCTCTGTGATCACATGGTCGGTCGCAATCAGACGGTCGAAATTCAGCCCCCCTGCCCACGCGAGCTGGCCAAGCTCCTCTCGAAAGACGGCGCCGATGGTGGGTGGCGGAAAAGGTTGAGGCATCGCTGAAATAATTGTTGTCGCTCGGTCTCGGCGAAGTGCGCGAGCGAGTGGCGAGACAGTGGCGCCGCAAAGTCCGACGGCTCGGCCGCCGCGCTTGGGTCCAGCGTCGATCAGGGACGCGCAACTCTAACCCACTATAAGCAGGCATTTACGTGGGTTAGGGTTTGCTGAAAATATAGGCAATAGTACCGCCGGGTGGCCGACGGCCTAGTGAGAGCGGTACGTGCCACTTACCCGGCCGCGAACGAAGCTTTGGGCAGAGTGCGGAACGATCCACGTCATGCAACGACAAACTTCGAGTGCCTGCTTCTGTTAATGAGACTGGACCCGATCACTCGCGATCAACGCCTGGACGGCAGCTACGGCGATTACCCGTCGTTCGACGAACGTAGCCTTGGGTGTTCAAGTAGCAGCGCACCCGCTTGGCCTTCGAAGTCCCGCGAGGATCTACCGTGGTGCACAGCAGGTGTCGACCTGCGCCATAGAAGAAGTTCTAGCGGCTCGCCCGAGCGGCTGTCAACGCGCAGCCATACGCCTCGTCGCGAGGAATCGACACGGGGCTTGCCCGCCTCTCGACCCGATACGGGGTAAGCTAGACGCAGGAGGTGTCGATGACGCTCGTCGCGCGAGGAGATTTTCCTGGCAACGTCTTTCGTCTGCTTGGCAGAGACGAGAACAGTGCGACCTTCGCTCTCGGTTGGACGCTCGAAGTGAGCCCTCAATTCGCGAGCCTCTTCGCCGAGCGCGTCGCCGGTCGGAAGCTTTCGGCGACCGACCGTTTCTTCCGCCTGCAGCAATCCGGCGCGGACAAGGGCTTCACGGACTTGGAGATGCGCTTCGGCGACGAGCTGCACGCCATCGTCGAGGCGAAGGTGGGTTGGCTCGTGCCTTCCGCGGACCAACTGCGCCGATACCGGCCCAGGCTCAATGAAAAGGGCCTGTCTCGCTCGAAACTCGCGATGGTCTCGGTCAGCGCCGCGACGGCCGAGGTCGCGCGCTTGAGCCTCGCTCGCGAGATCGACGGTGTCAGAGTCCAACATCTGTCTTGGGGCGACGTCCGCGCGATCGCGAAGAAGGCGCGCCAGCTCGCGCCAGGCTTTGAGGAGAAGCTCTGGCTGCGCGAACTCATCGTTCACTTGGGAGAATTCGCAGCAATGGACCGCGTTCGTGACAACCTCGTCTATGTCGTCTCGCTTGGCTCCGCGCCGATGCGCGAAGGCGGGAGCCACACCTGGATCGATGTGATCGAGAAGGACGGTAGCTACTTCCATCCGGTGGGCCGCGGCTGGCCTTCGCAGCCGCCCAACTACGTTGCGTTCCGCTACCGCGGCCGTGTCAGGTCAGTCCATCGCGTGGAGAGCTACGAAATCTTCCCCGACGTGTCGAAGAAGAACCGGCTGTGGATCTCCACCGACTCCGACCACTTCGTCTACAAGCTCGGCCCCGCCATGAGGCCCACCGGGGAGCTGCGCGCGGCCACGCCCGACGACACGGTCAAACGCAGCGCGCGCGTCTGGTGCGCGATCGACACCTTGCTCTCCGGCGAATTTAAGTCTCTCGGCGACGCGCGCGACGAGACGAAGAGACGCCTCGCGGCGGCCGAAGCCGGAGCGGGTTGACGCCTGGCATCGCCGCGCGCGGCCCGCAGTCGGGTAGCCCTATCTGCCGAGGATGAAAAGGCAAAGCGTCTCGTCAGTTTCCGACGACGTCCACGTTTCGTCCTTGCGGATGAAGCCAAGCTTGACGAGCGTGGTCTGCATTCGGCCGTTGTCCACGCCCGTGGTGGCGAACACCCCCTCGCCTGGCGTCTGCGCGATCAGGGGATCGCATAGGAGCCACGATTTCCCGCCAACCATCGTTGGCTCGACGCTGACCCACCCAAGCTCGAAGGGGTAAGTCGCAAGGGGCAGCGGCACGCCAGAACGCTCAGTCACCCGTTTCCGATAGGACTCTCTCGGGCGCTTCAACCCGGCCACGCCGATCAGCCGCCCGCCGTCGCGCAAGAACGCAAGCAGGCGCGCGCGCACAATCAGCTCGGGGAGCCCATCGGCCGCGATCTTGCCGGCGGAGATTGCCAGCTTTCGAAACTCTTCCAGTTCGATCTCGGAGCAGTTCGCCGGGATCCTGGTTTCGCACACGCGCATCGGAACCTCCTGGCTCCAATGGGAGCGCGAAGATTTTCGCATTTGTCTCCGGCCGCGCTGCCCTCTCCAGCTTGCGCATGTGATGGCCTCTGTCATGTCGAGTCGCATTTCTGGAGAAGAGATCGTTAGATGTCAGAAGATCGCGCATGAGCCGACTGTCCAATCGTCTCTCTCAGGGTGTGGAATTCCAGACTTGCTTCTACGCCAGTGGCTCCGCCGGCTGAATGTACCCATGTGCGGCGCTTGGGTTGAGCGGTCGCGTCCAAGGATCTCGGCCTCTAGATGACCTGTGAATCGGACCGCAGATCGCCAGGCGCTTCCAACAATCCTGCCGCGTCACCAAAATACGGATACTTGCGCCATTCGTTTCGATCGCCCACGACGTAGAGCCGACGCTTGGCACGGCTCGCGGCGACGTTCAAAAGATTGGGGCGTTGCGACGCCCATTGTTTCGCACCCGGCTTGCTCGGATTGCCACCCAAGACCAAGATCACCACGTCGGACTCCTTGCCTTGTGCCGTATGAATCGTTCCGACCTGAATGCCTGAGGCTTGCTGCGCGATCTGCCGCAGCCGGCGAACGACGGCGCGGAATGGTGAGATCAGGAAGATTTCGCGTGGCGCGACGCCGGACCTCAGAAGCCGGCCGATCAAGTCTTCTACCGCATGACCCTCGTGCTCGATCCAGTGTCCGTCGGCATTGCCGCCTTCGACGTGCATCCATTGGCTTTCAGGCAAATCAATGGCCGCGCGCGGCGTAGTCCCGAACACCATCAAGCCGCCGTATGCAATGGCGTTCGAGATGGCAAACATGGGCTGGTCGCAGCGACGGTGAACACGCAGCGGCGCACCAACCCACAGCGGTTCATCATCGGTCTTCAGCGTCGTGCCGTAGCGGCTGATCCGATCGGAAAGCTGCTGCACCGACGTGCGGCCCGGCAGCCAAGTCTCGGCGACCTCGAAATGTCGACGCAACGCCTGTTGCGCGGTAAATGGAATCGTCACTACCGGTTCAAGTTGAAGCGGATCGCCGACGACGACCGATCGTTTTGCCCGCCAGATCGCGCCGGCCGCGAGCTGCGGTGCCGCTTGTCCAGCCTCGTCGATCAACAGCCAGCCCAACGACTCCTGACCCAAGTGAGAGAACAAGCGGTCGAACGATGCGAATGTGGTGGATACCACCGGCACAAGAAAGAAGAGCGTTGTCCACGCCGCGCGCACTGCCTCTGGCGCCGCGTCACTCGGCACGCCGCCGGACAAGATGTCCATCGAGCCTTGGAGGCTCTTGCGCATGGTCGAGGGATTGGCGAGCACAAACGCCTTGTGCAGCGCCAGCGCCGCCAGAAAAACCTTGGCGCGCGCGTCATTCCATGCGGCATCGGCCCAAGGCGAAGACAGCTCTCGGACATCTTCCGCTTCGCGCCATTGCGCAACCATCGGAAACGCGGCGCCAAGTTGATCTTTGGCCGACCGAAGGTGTTCGTTCGCAGCGGCTTGTTCCCGGCGCAGCGCATCACCAGCAGCGCGGAGCTCTTGCTCCTCACCTTCAATACGTTGGATCTCGGCTGAGTGCTCGGTGAGTTCCTGAACGCTTGTCTCGAGAGCTTGTCTCGCATCGTCGGTCGCGGCCTCCATGCTCTTGTCCTTGGAGCGCCATTCCTTGAACGCTCGACCCAGAGTCATGACGATTTCGACGAAGCCGGGCCGATACTTGCGATGCTGCTCGCGCATGTACTGCATCTCTTCGACCTGTCGTGCGGCTCGGGCGCGTTCCGCTTTCAGCAGCGGTGTTCGGTTGGCCGCGAGCTGCAGCTTCATTGCATTCGCGTCCAAGGCTTGGTCCGCCGCTGGGATTTCGTGATGCAGAGCGGCCAGCCGCGCATAGGCTTCGTGCGCCTGCACCCGAGTCCGGCGCAGTGCTTGCTCTTCCGCCACTACGGCCTTGAATTCGGTCGTGGCTTTGCGCCAGTCGAATGGCTGGCCTTCGACGCTCTTGAGCCAGTTCAGCAGGCCGGCGATGGAAGGATCAGTTGCATGTTGCGCACGCGCTTCCTTGCTGCCGTACCAAAGGCGACTCGTGAACTCGTTGCGATTGGTCTTGTTACCAAGGCGTGCCGCGACCATGGCCCACGCAGGTGCATCCAGCAGCCGGCTTCCAAACTCCGGAAAATAATCGGTGCCATCAAGCCATGCGGCGTCAACGGCATCGATGCCCGGGATCTCCCGCGTGACGTTCTCGACTGCGCCGTTGTTGGCGGAAGCGATGACGATCTCGAAACCTTGGAACTGCTCTTTCCAGATCGAGATCACGCGGTTGTACTTGTCCACCTTCCAACGACCCTCGCCCTTGAACGCGTCGTCCGGCCTCGACAGTTCTGACAAGCGCATGGCACGTTCCACCACTACCGATGCGATCAGGTCGCGCAGCAGTGTCGTCTTTCCGGTCCCCGGCGGGCCATTGACCGCGAACACGCCGCCGTCCGAGCGATGGCTTGCGTCAAGGTCCTTCGTCATGGCGTTGATCGCGAACTGCTGACTGAAGACGAGTGGATGGTGGCCTTTGCTCGGCCAGCGACCGCGAGGGAACAACGTTGGCGACAGCTGCTCGAACAGCGCGCTCATGGACTGCCGCACGTCAATGCGGGCTGCAAGCTGCGGCTCATGGGCCAGGAGGTCCTTCAAGCCCTTGCCGATGCTGCCAGCCCTCGCCGCGGCGGCCACTCGAGCGAGGTCTTTCAAGTAGAAGCTGTTCAGAAAATCGCTGTCTTCTGCAGAATACTGTTTCGACGATGCCACCAGCCCGCAACGGATGCGGATGCCGCGATCCGGCAAGAGATCCAGCAAGCCGAGTTGCGTTGCGACGCGCTCTGTGACGGCCAGCAGATCGGAGTAGCTCAGCGGACGTCCGATGCGGAACCCCATGCCGAGGAGCCGTTGGGCCTCTGCGTCGTCGTCTGCCGCTGCGTAGCCGTGCTCGAAGTCGGTGACGATCTGTTTGGACTTTTCATCGAAGCCATCGAGCCATTGACTGCTCGCCGGCGTTGGATCGAGGGTGCGAGAGGCGCCCCACGCACAGCTGGAGAGCACCGATGTGTGGAACAGCGGCCGGCCGGCGTCTGTTACCGAGAAGGCGAACAAGCAGGTTTCGCCGTCGCTGCGTTCATCGAACGACTCGTCGTCCTTGCCGAGCTTGTCTTCGAGGATGGTGCGTACCGCAGAAGTGGCCAGGACGCCGCAATAGACCATAAAGCGTCTGGATGTGCTCTTTGGCGGCCAGCGGTGGAATAGGGCATGGGCTGACTCCCATGGCAGCGGCTGCGAAGAGCCGGCTGCGAAGACCGGTTCGCTTTGCTCGTTCGGCGCGACGCGTGGAATGTTCTGCGGTGAAAAAACCTCAATGGCGTGCCAATAGTCCAGGATCGCAGCCGTGTCGTGCGCGCTGTTCATGCTTTGTACTCTCCCTATCGGAAAGTCGATTCTGCATGTAAATCAACGGTGCCGCTCTGCTTGGTGCTCAGGCCCCACGACGCGGCGACCGAACAGTTTGGCTCTACCGATTTGGCCGAGGGAGCGACTTGCACCAAGCAACATTGCGAAGAAGGCGCTGGTAAGCAAGCGCCATTGACAAGCCGTAGCAGCTGGTTTTGGTTCAAGGACAGCTGGCGCAGCAGGCCATACTTGCAGAATGAAAACCCATTCACTAACGTTTTCCGGCGCGCTCATCGAGCGTGGTTTCTGGCTCTATGTCTGGCACGTCCAGTGCGGTGGCAGCGCGATTGTCTATGTGGGGCGCACGGGGGACAGCTCGTCATGCAATGCGGCCTCTCCCTTTAATCGACTCGGACAGCATTTAGACATACGGGAAAGTGCCTCGGCTAACATGCTTTTGCGCCAAATGCGGCGCAAGAAAATGGACCCGACGGCGGCGACTTATCGATTGGCGTGTGTCGGCCCCATCTTCAGCGAGACGGACAATTGGGATCAGCACCAGATTCTTCGCAACCGGGTGGCTGCGATGGAAGCTGCGCTGGGTCGCCACATGAAAGACGGTGATGACCAGGTTGGATTTCCAGGACGCGGCTACGACGTAGTGGGCCAGACGCACAGCAAACATCCCTTGGACAGGTCGCTCTGGCTGCAGGTCATGGCCAAGCTGACACCTCAACTCGACGAGCTTCCCCCGCCTTGAAAAATGCGAGGCGAAGTGAGGTGGTCGTTCACGATCGGACGTGGCGCCATCGCAGGCGGCTGCGGCCTCACTCTGCGAGTCATTTGGTTGAGCCTTGAACTCATGTGGCAAGCTGCGACGCTTAGCGCGCGCTCGGCTTGTGTCCGAAAAGGCTTTATTCATGAGGCGCAACTAGGCAATGACGAAAGCTGAGCCGCAGCGCAAGACAGGCCGCTCAGACCGGTAGCCGGGCAACGGAGCGCGTATGACGCCGCACGGCTTACACTTTGGCACGTTGATAAGTTCCAATGCCCACCACTTTCACCCGCCCCATTGAGCTTCCGCTCGATTTGCTCCAGGATTTGCCGGGCCTGGCAGCGGCGGCGTCGGCTGGTGCAGAAGCTGTCTTGAGGGTTCCCGACGAATACGAGGCCATGATCAGTGCGCCAGGGCTGCCGTCAGAAGTCTTCGCGATTCAGCGCCTGTTGACATTTGCACGAGCGGGCGCAAGTTTTCGAGTCCAGTGGGGAAGTTCCATCGCCGAACGTGTCGCCGTATCGGCCGCCCTGTTCCCGCTCTTGGCCGTCGTTCTCTCTTTGAGCGGTGCATCTCATAGCGTTCAAAACAAGACGGACGACGAGGTTCTCAAGTTCATCGCGACTGCGCGAAAGGCGATCAGCAAATACAGGCTGACGAGCGACCTTTTCTCGCTCAGTCAGATCGCCTTGTGCGCTGACAACCGTGGTCAAAGCCGTCCCCGGGACCTCTATGACAGCGCGACCGGATCCGTGGCTCCCCGTGAGAACTTCGAGACAATGGTGCTCGACGTGATCGCACACCAGGTCGGAGCATCGGTCCAAACATCCAACACGTTCAAGAATGCGACGGCGCTGGGCGTTATCGTTGCTGAACTGTTTGAGAACACCGACATGCACGGGCGCCTTGATCTGATGGGGCGACCACTCTCCCCGGATGCGATGCGCGGATTGGCTTTCAAAAGGGTCGTGCTAGCCAAACCCCCACGCAAGGGCGCGCCTAGAAATACTCCGCCCGAGGCTGTTGATTGCCTCGAGGTGCTTATTTTCGACACAGGCATCGGCTACTACCCTTCCTATACTCGGCGACCGTTGGAAGCGGACACGAGCTTGGCGGAGGAGTGGAAGGTGCTTCACAACTGCCTCGAGCGGCATTTCCACCCTGAGCTTGAAGACAATCGCTCCGGTCATCGAGCCATGGGCCTTGCAGAAGTATTGCGCTCAATTCAAGCCCTGAAGGGGCGCATTGAGGTGCGCACCGGCCGGCTGTTTGCATATCGCACTTTCATGGACGGTGAACTGCAAGCGCAGATGGAAGAGGTCAGCACGCGCTTTGCTCACATTGCTTGGCCTCGCCCGAAATTGCTCGACGTCGAGAAAAAGTATCTCGCGATTCCATCAGGGCACGAGCCAGTCGTCGGGTCGGCCGTTCGTGTCGTGGTCCCTCTGAGTTAATTAGATGAGGGCATTGGCACTCACCACCCGGTTCAGGGACGGCGCCTTTGAGGGGGATGCGTGCCTGCTGGTCTATGACGAAGTATCAATCTCGGGCGCGATCATTGGCGAGGATGTGAGAGACGTTCTTGATCGCAGACCGAACACGCCACACATTTATGTCTTTGCACCATTCCATACCGAAGGCGCTGTACTGGAAGCCGTTCAAGCGGGAACCGGAGTTCGGCGCGCGAATGGCGATCTTGCGGTCTTGACGCTTCGACGCGACGGCGAGCGAATGAAGTTGCTCGCGCTGTGGCAGCAGGTCGAGCGGGATGTTCCGCCCCCACCGGCTGTCGACGTGCCACTTGAAATGCAAGAGGGCTGGCTGTTTGATCTCTTTGATCGCCATCGTGGCTTGGTCGATGCTCCGCCAGGGGTTCACTTCGGAAAGGCCTCTGGAAAACATGCGGACAAGTTCTTGCGTACCAGCAGCGTGTTACTTTCCACGGCCGCTTGTGGACTGCTGGGCAGTATGGCTTTTGCGAGGCGGCCAACAGGCGAAGTGCGACGCATTTTTGTGGATACAGCTCCGTTGCTATCGGTAGTGTTTGCTATGTACCGGATCGCAACCGTGCATGACTTGTGGCAGTCGCTGCCGCCAGCGCGCTCGTTCAGTTCATATGGAGGATTGGAGCAACTTCCGTCGATTGGCCATGGTGATCTCGCGATCATCTCCGCGTCGACCTCAGGAGGACTTGCCGGAAGGCTGATCGAGGAGGGTTTTCGCGAAAACAACGTGCTCACGCTTTACATCCTGAAGTCGACGCCCACGATGACGGCCAACGGAGCGGTGTTGTGCGATCTAACTTTCCGGCCGGGCCGGACTTTTGGATACCCTCAGATCACCAATCAATCCCATCAGCAGTGCAGCTTCTGTAATCGCGGCTGGTTGTTGGCGGAGCTTGAGGGCGACCAGTTTCTTCTCGAAAAACGCGGCGTCAAGCGACTGCGGTCGAACAACGAGTCGCAGACTGAAAGCTCTCGCAAGACCTTCGATCTGCTAGCTCGCCAAGACGTCTTGCGAGCACGTTTCTATTCGCAGGGCAACCATCGCACGGATGTAGCCGTCGACGCGGAGAAAATACTGACTCGTGACAGCCCCATAACCGCATCCTTCATTCGGCTAATGGTGCGCTTTACGCCGGTGCCCGTGACGTACGTCATCTTGGTCGATCTGAGCGAGGCATGTTTTCAGCACCTGGTTGAGAAGGCTGGACTTCAGGCTCTATTCGCGAACGCGCATGTGGTGACTGGCGATCAAGTCGGCCAACTCCCGATCGTTGAAGGAGGAAACGTTCTGGTCATGGTCGGATGTTTGTCTGACCACGCGAAACTGCGAGGAATCAATGCCCAACTCCGCGTGCGAACGCCACGCGGTTGCGTCGCGTATCTGTCGGCCGTGACCATCGCGGATTCCGGCAGAAATTTGAGCGACCTCAAAGTCTTCCTTTCGTGGGGCGAACACGGCCCGGAGACTTTCATATACCGGGCGGCTGTCGATCTGATGTTGCCCTGGCGCGGCGACCAACCGTCTTCTTGGGATCGCGAGCGAGAGTTACTTCTGCGGCTCGATGCCGACGTTCAACTTGATGCAGCTTTGCGAGATCGCCTGGCAGTGCTCAATGGCGCCTCTTGTGAAGGCGACGGCCTTTTCTTGCCGGGGCAAAACGGTAGCTTGCGAATTGCCACAGATTTCGTATACCTCAATACCCAGCAAGACATTGAATCGGTGTCGCAAGCTGACATCTATGCCGTGGTGTCGAATCTACTGGCCAATGCCAGATGCGGAAACGAGGGATTCAAGGTCGCGAACAAAGAAGCACCTGTCATCCGCTGGAGTCAGTCGGTGTATGGGCAAGTGCTCGTGTCGCCCGCGACGCTTTGTCCGTCCAACTTTCGAGACTACAACGACTCGATTCTGCGTGCTGCTTTCTTGCGCGCGGCACACCCCGCAGAGTTGAACTATGCCGTCGACGAAGCTTGCAGCGCCGAAGTGCTCGACATACTGATCGCCGAAGTCGACGCTTGGCGCGAACGGAAGGGTGATGCATTGCCGGAATTTCTGATGTCGCTCGCCAGCGGACGTTTGCGGTTGAGGCCAGTGCATCTTGAGAAGTTCAGAGCTGTACTCGGGGCAAGTTCAGTTCCGCCATTTCTCCTTCAGCTTGCGAACGAAATTCCGCAGGACTGACGGTTGTTCGCCGCCTTTGGGCGATCGGCGAGACAGCCGGCGTAGTCCTGCCATATTGGTCGTGCGGCAGCATTCATTTGATGAATCAATACCCTGGGCCACGTCATTGCCCAACAGCCGACTGCTTTGAGTTTGCGCATGCCTCCAATCCCGGGTCTGATCTGAGGCGGCGAGCACTGAGCTTACGGGCGGCGACGAACGAGCTGCGGAACCCGAAGCCGCACTTGGTGACGTCAATTTAGGTATGCGCCCTTGCTCGCGTCGATTTTTTTGATGAAGGCTCCCGCTTCGATCGACATTTCCGATCCCTTGGGCAGGAGATCCTCGGTTTTTCTCAGGTCGGCTTCGGCTCCCTTGAACTTCCTACGTGGAAGTAGGAAACGCCTCGGCCGTAGTGCGCCAATGCGGAGTTCGGACACGACTCGATCACCAAGGAATAGTGCTCGACGGCATCGAAATAGCGTCCCCGCACTCTGGCGATCGCACCGAGACCATTCTGCGCTCTAACAAACTGCGGGTCTTGTCTCAGCAGTTCTTCGCACACCATTTTCGATTCGTCATATCTGCGCTGGAAGAAGAGAACGGTTCCCAGTTCGTGCGCTGCAACCGATTCGTCGGGTGTTGTCTTGAGCATCTCGCGATAGAGGGATTCGGCTTTGTCGTAATCCTCGCGACTCGCAAATCTGCTCGCATCAGCATGGCGGGAATCTGATTCACTCCGATCGCAACTTTGATGTATTCGAGACCTTCATGCTCCCGAGCCGAGTCCAGCTTCTCTTTCCCGACGGCAACGCGACGGCAGCCAGCAACGTGCAAATTCTCTTGGTCCTAGCTCGGCCGGACTTATTTTAGAAATGAGATCAAGGCGCAGCGACAAAGGACGCATCGCCGGATGACGCTCCGTTCATGACGGTTGGCCGCGCACGATTCGTGGCCCTAAACGATCCAGCACTTCTTCTGTTGTGAAAGTTCGCGGATTTCCCGAAGCAACAGGCCTTGGGTGCATGCGGACGCGCAGGATCACGAGTTTCGATGCTGTGCGCGCGTAGCGCTCTTCGGGAGTCGGGACCGGTATCGGGATCCAGATCGTCGAGGTTCGGACTCGGCGCACGGGCCCCATGGTGTCTGCTCCGGACGGGAACGTCGGCCCGATGCGGTCGTTGCTGGAAAAGACATCGTCGCCCTCCAGGACCGAACGATCGAATGGGCCGTCTTCAATCGTGAAGGCCACCATGTTGAGCATTCTGGCCAACTCGGCTGCACGAAAGAGCGCGAACGCTTTTGTCGTTCTCTCTGGGGTCTTATTCGAACCCCAGAACTCCACGCGGTAGAGCAGTTCGCCAATTGCTTCAGAGGCATAGCCGAACGGCTCCTGCCCTTCACGCATCGGGCGATACGGTGTTGACGGTTGTGTAGTGCAGGCGAACAAGGCCGTCGTCAGAGAGAGGATCGCTAGACAGCGGCGCCTACGACGAGAAGTCGCCATGCGATCTGCATCTCGGGTTTTGCCAGCGTCACTCAATTTCATGGTGGATTGGAACATCAGATGTCGGGCCGCCGTAGCCAGTGCGAGATTGCGAGGCTGCGTTAGATGAAGACGGGAAGGGCGTGAAGACATGAAGGTGAGGGTTCCAATGCCGGGCCCGTGCGGATCGGGTCATCGGTCTGAAAGCTTTCCGAGGGCGCTTATTTGCCTAAACCTCTCGCCACTGCTGTGGAATTCGCGGCCGTTCGACGAAAGCCTTCATGCCCCGAAGACGCGACCCGCCTCGGAGTAGATGGCCCTTTGTCCAATACCGGCCGGTGACCCGGGGCAGTATCGCGAGATATGTGGAGACCACGATGGCCGCGGCGCAGTCGAGTTCCAGGATGTCGGCCACATCGAACGCCCGGAGCCCGGTCTGTCCACGTGCGCCAGCAGGCCGCCGGATTTCGACAAGCGCCTCCGCCGCCAACTCGCGGTCACTGCGCGGTGTGCCGTTCGGATGCATCACCCATTGATCGACGTCTTTGGCCGTGAGGCTGCTTCGAAACATGCAGACGATCGGGATGCATTTGCGACGGGCGGCGTCGATCATGACCGGAACCTCCATCGTCCAAGAGAACGTACCCGCACCATCGACAAGCGCTGCCATTTGGCTGCTCCCTGAAACTGTTCTGAAATCAGTATCTCGCGGGTGCCCACCATCCAGAGCAGGGCGCTCGCCGGCTGCCGTGAGGTTTCGCACGAAAAGCGTGACCAAAAAAAGAAGCCCACCGAAGCTGGCAAAAAGACTGAGCGAACAGTCTTCAGGAAGATCGCTCGAAAGCGACGGTCCCTTTATGCCAGAGCGCCAAAACACCGGCCGTGAACAAATGCGCGGTCTTTGGTGAACAACTGTGTTCCGCCCTGGCTTCACGCCGGCTTTCGCTTTTGGTGCTGGCGCTGCGGATGTCGAATAGCTGGGCTCGCATAGAACCTAAGCGTTATTCGCCGGGGTGCGTCGTTGCGGCGCCACGACTTGCGGTGTGAAGTAAGTGGCGCTTTCGAACTGAATCCTCGCGCTTGACGTTTCGTTGGCACTTCTTCTCGCTCCTCGATCCCAGAATCCGGGCATGGGGCCGCCGACATTGGCGTCCCGGCACATTGCGTTTCGCGGCGTGCGTTGCCTTCAAGCGATCAGGGAAGAAGAACGAGATGAATAAAAATCTTTTTAGGGTGATTTGGAGTGCCGCGCGTGGGATGCGGGTCGTCGTTTCCGAGGCCGCCGTCACGACGGGCAAAGGCGCTTCCAAGGCAACGGCAGTGACCACCAGCGCGCTTGCCGGGGCCCGTGCACCGATGCTCGTGGGCGCCGCGCTCGCGGGCCTGCTGGCCGCCCCCTATTCGCATGCCCAGATCGCCGGCGCGTCCAACGTCCCCGGCACCTTGCGCCCCACCGTGCTCGTGGCGCCCAACGGCACGCCCCTGATCAACATACAAACTCCGAGCGCAGCCGGTGTGTCGCGCAACGTCTACAGCGATTTCAACGTTGGCACCAATGGCGCCATCTTGAACAACAGCAGGACCGCAGCCACCACGCAGCTCGGCGGCATCGTCCAGGGCAACCCCTACCTGGCCACGGGCGCCGCGAGAATCATTCTCAATGAAGTGAACAGTGGCAACCCGAGCCAGCTGCGCGGCTACATCGAAGTCGGCGGGCAGCGCGCCGAGGTGGTCATCGCGAACCCGGCCGGCATCAACATCGAGGGAGGCGGCTTCATCAATGCCAGCCGCGCCACGGTGACCACGGGCACGCCGCAGTTCAACGCGTACGGCGGCCTGGACAGCTTCCTGGTGCGCGGCGGCACCATCACGATCAACGGCGCGGGTTTCGATGCCAGCAGGACCGACTACGCGACCATCCTCGCACGCGCCGTGGAAGCCAACGCCGGCATCTGGGCGACCGAGCTCAAGGTCATCACTGGCGCGAATCAGATCAGCGCCGATCACAGCCAGATCACCCCGATCGCGGGTACCGGCACGGCCCCCACCTTTGCCTTGGATGTCGCAGCCCTTGGAGGCATGTTTGCCGGGAAGATTTTTTTGGTGGGCACCGAAGCTGGTCTGGGCGTGCGCAATGCCGGCACGATCCAGGCCGCGCCGGGCACCACCGCATTGGCGGGCGCGGGGCAGCTCATCGTCACCCAATCTGGCTGGCTTCAAAACATCGGCACGATCCAGGCCACGGCCGACGCGAACCTCTCGGCCGCGAGCCTCGCCAACAGCGGCACCATCTCCAGCGGCAGCAACCTGAAGGTCACGACGCAGGGCAACCTGACCAACGCGCTCAACGGCACGGGCGGCGCGCTCGAAGGCCAGGGCGTGCAGCTCGCGAGCACGGCGGGCGACATCGACAACCGCGCCGGCGTCATCCGGCAGACCGGCAGCGTTGCGCTGACCTTAGCCGCGCCGACGCTGAGCAACACCAGTGGCGGAGTGATCGGGCTGGAGCCCGCACCGGCACCGACCGCTGGAACGGGCGGAACGACCACCACGGGGACCACATCGGGCGGCACCACCGGCACGGACTCGACATCCAGCGGCACCACAACCACGACCAGCGGAACCACCACCACAAGCGCGCCGGCCCCCGCACCGCCCCCCATCGAGCCGGGCATCATCACCGCCGCAGGGGCGCTCTTGAACGATGGCGGCAAGATCTACGCCGGTGGCCCGATCACGCTGCAAAGCGCCAACTTGATCAACAACGGCGGCACGCTGAGCGTCGCCAGCATGGCGCTGAGCCAGCCAAGCTTTTCCAACCACGGGGGCACCCTCAACGTCTCCGGTGCGTTCACCGGCAACCTGGGCACCTTCGACAACTCGGCAGGGACGCTGAACGCCGGCAGCCTGAACATCGCCACCAGCGGCGACCTCGTGAACACCGACGGCGTGCTGACCAGCGCGACCGGTGCGAACCTCTCCGTGGGCGGGACGCTCGAGAACACACGTGGAACGATCTCGGCGGTGGGCAGCCTGAGCGCCAACGTGGCCGGGACCACGGTCAACGACGCCGGAACACTCGTCTCCAATCAGGCCCTGACGCTCCACACCGGCGCTCTGTCGAATACACAGGGCAGCATCCAGTCGGCGCAGGCCGGTGTGCAGCTCGCGGTGGCGAACCAGCTCCTCAACGGCAGCGGCGGCAGCATTGCCGCGGCTACCGACCTGAATGTGCAGTCCGGTTCGCTGATCAACGGCGGCAGCCTGCGCGGCGCGAACGATGCGACCGTGGCGGTCGGCGGCACCCTGGCCAACGACGGCAGCATCACGGCCGGGCGGAACACGACGATCACCGCTGGCAGCCTGCAAGGCAGCAGCACCGGCGTGCTCGGCGCCGGCATCCAGGGCGACGGCACGCTGGCTGCGGCGGGTGACTTGGTCGTGACGACCAGCGGCGCCTTGGTCGCCCATGGCACCCACCTCGCGGCGGGCAATGCCACGCTGCAAGGCGCGAGCGTCGATCTCTCGGCCAGCCAGACCAGCGCCGCGAACCTCGCGCTCACGGCCACGCAAGGCAACGTGACCACCAGCCAGGCCGCGATCACCACGCCTGGCACCTTGAGCGTCACGGCCAACAGCAATGCGGCGCAGACGCTCGTGAACGACGCCGGCCATTTGAACGCGGGGCAGTTGCAGCTCAGTGTCTCGAACCTGGTCAACACCAACGGCGGCGAGATCGTGCAGACCGGCACCGGGGCGACCACCATTGCCGTCGCGGGCAATTTGAGTAACGACGGCGGGCGCATCGCGAGCAACGGGCAGGACCTCACGCTGCAAGGCGCGAGCATCACCAATGCGGCCGGCAAGATCGAGCATGCCGGTACCGGCACCCTGAGCATCGGCGGTGGCAGCTACAGCGGCAGCAACGGCCAGATCACCGCCAACGGCGCGTTGTCGGTAGCCATGTCGGCGGCCTTCAACCAGGACGGTGGAACGACCTACGCGCAGCAAATCGACGTGTCGGCCGGCTCGCTGAGCAACCAGGGCGGCAGCATCGTCCAGGTGGGCACCGGCGCCACCGCTCTCAATGTCGGCGGCGCCTTGACCAACAGCGGGGGAACCATCGCCAGCAACGGCGCCACGACCATCGCCGCCGGCAGCTTGGAGAACCAGGGCGGCTCGATCCGTGCCGCCGGAACCTCCAGCCTCGGCCTGAGCGTGGGCGGCCTGCTCGACAACAGCAAGCAGGGCGTGATCGGCGCGGGCGGCAATACCACCATTATGGCCGGCAGCCTGAACAACAACGTCGGGAGCGTGACCGCAGTCGGTGATCTGACCGCCACCATTGGCGGCGCTGCCACCAACGTGGGCGGCACGCTGGCCGCCAACGGCAACACCACGCTCGTGGCCGGCACGCTGGACAACAGCGGCGGAACCGCAGCAGCCGTCACGGGGAACCTGAGCGTCACGACCACCGGCGCGACGGTCAACAACGGCGGCACCTTGCAAGCCGGCGGCGCCACCACCCTGGTCAACGGCGGGCTGAGCAACCGCGGCGGCAAGGTCTTCGGCAACAGCGTGTCGGTGGACACGCGTGGCAATACCCTGGACAACAGCGCCCAGGGCACCTTGGCGGCAACGACCACCGTCAATCTGAAGTCGGGCGCGCTCCAGAACGACACCGGCCTGGTGCAAAGCGGCGGCGCCATGACCATCGACACGAACGGTCAGGCGCTCACCAACACCAATGCATCCGGCTACACCAACGGCCAGGGCGGCATCACCAGTGGCGGCACGCTCAGCCTGACCACCGGGGCCGTGGACAACAGCGCCGGATTCATCGGCGCTGCGGGAGACCTCGGCGCGTCCACTGGCCAATTCACCAACGCCAATGGCGGCTTGGTGCTGGGCCAGTCCAAGTTGGCGATCAACACCAACGGCGCGAGCTACGACAACAGCGGTGGCCAGACGCAGGCCGTGGGCGACCTCGGCATCAACGCCGGCAGCATCAGCAACAACGGCGGCCTTCTCCGGTCGATTGGAACGACAACGCTGAACGCCGGCACTATCGTCAACACCAACACCCAAGGCACGGACCAAGGCATCGAAGGCCAGAACGTCGTCATCAGCACCGGCAACCTGATCAACAACGCCGGCGCCCTCCGGGCCGATGTCAACGCCACCCTCACCAGCAGCGGGCTGATCGACAATTCCCTTGGTCTGATCTCCGCCGGAGACACGCTCACGGTGAGAGACCCCGGCACGCCCAAGACCCTGTCGGTGCTCAACACCGGCGGGACCCTGGTCGGCGGCAAGAACGTCGTGCTCGACGCGGGCTCGGTCACATGGGATGGCAAGCTGCTGTCGCTTGGCGACATGAGCCTGGCGGTCACGCAGGACATCACCTTCGCCGCGGGCAGCGAGACCGTTGCGAACAACAATCTCACGCTCTCCACGACCGGTGACATTAACAACAGCGGCCGGCTGGCCGCCGGCAACGACCTCACGCTCTCGGCCAAGGACATCGACAACACCGCCACCGGCGACATCCAGGGCAAGACCACCACCCTGAACGCTTCGGGCACGGTCACCAACCGCGGTGTCATTGACGGCGGCACCACGCGCATCAATGCAGCCACGCTGAACAACCTGGGCACCGGCCGCATCTACGGTGGTCAAATCTCGATCGGCGTCGGTACGCTCAATAACGATGCCGAGACGGTCAACGGCGTGGCCTCGGCCGGCACCATCGCCGCGCGTCAGCGCCTGGACCTCGGCGTCACCACGCTCAACAACCGCAACGGTGCGCTGATCTTCAGTGATGGCGACATCTTCATCGGTGGCACGCTGGTTGACGGCAAGGCCACCGGCTCGGCCGGCACGGTGAACAACCGCGCCGCGACCATCGAGGCCACACGCAACATCGACATCAAGACGAATGTCCTGAACAACACCAACGGCGGCGTGACCTGGACCACACAGACCGTCTCCGATGGCACGCAGCACACCGAATATGCGCTGCCCGGCAGCGCGACGCGCTACGATCCGAGCCAGCTGGTTTTCGTGATCACGCAGGGACCGGCCATGGGCGTCCTGTGGCGCAGTTTTGTCAACACTGGCATTGGACCCGTATCCGGACCGTTCGCGGGCATCCTGGTCCCGTCCGCCAGCTATCCTAAGTCCCGATACGGCGCCTACTATGCGAACCCGCCGCGCAACAGCAGCGATCTCACGGGCACGCGCCAGATCAGCATCGACTTCAGCGAGGAGTTCACGGAGCCCGGCGCCTGGTATTCCCGGACCGACCCGATCTGGGCCACCTTCGGGGTGATGCCCCCGGCCACCGACACCCCAGCCGACGATGCCCAGCGCGCGGCCTATCTTGAAGCCCACCAACGCCTGGACATTGCCACAGCGGCGTTCATCACGGACGTCTACGACAACTACGCCCGCTCCTACTACGCCTGGGTCTATACCGAATCGACCACCACCCCGGTGCTGCAGACGTCGTCGCCCGCCCGCATCATCGCCGGCGGCAAGATGGACATTGCGGTAGGCAGCGGCACCAACGACATGAGCCAGATCCTGGCCGGAGGTGCGCTCACTGTCACCGGCGGAACAATCACGAACAAGAACGTCGAGATCTCTGGCACGCAGACGCGCACCGGGGTGCAACTGTTTCAGGCCGGTCTGGGTGACGGCGAACAGATATCTCCCTACAACACCAGCGTTCCCATCACCGTGACCCTGGCCGCCGCGCGGCAAGAGGGCAACGTCACCGTGTTTGGCAGCGGCACAGCTATTGGCACCTTGACGCCCGGCAGCACCAACCAGGGCGTCGCCAGCGCGAGCGGCGTCAATGCCGGCGGCCCCACGGGCGTGTCAGGCGGGACCGGCACGCCAGTGAACGCGCCGGGCGCGGGCACGGGCGGCGCCACAGGCCCTATCGTCCATTCGATCATCGAGGTGAAGCTGGCGGCCAGTTCCGGGACCACGCAGGTCGTGCGGACCACCTTGCCTGGCCTGACGGTGCCCACCGCCAGCCTGTTTCGCACGCATCCGGAAGCTTCCAGCCACTACCTGATCGAGACCGATCCGAGATTTGCCAACTACCGCAACTGGCTCAGCAGCGATTACCTGCTGAACAACCTGGGGCTGGATCCGAACAACACGCTCAAACGGCTGGGCGACGGCTACTACGAGCAGCGCCTGATCCGCGAACAGGTGGCGCAGCTGACGGGCTACCGTTACCTGGATGGCTACGACAGCGACGACAAGCAATACGCCGCGCTGATGGACGCGGGCGTCACCTTTGCACGCCAGTATGGCCTGCGCCCGGGGATCGCCCTCACGGATGCGCAGATGGCCCAGCTCACCAGCGACATCGTTTGGCTGGTGGAGCAGACTGTGACGCTTCCGGACGGCAGCACCCAACGCGTGCTGGTGCCGCAGGTCTATGTGCGCGTGAAGAACGGCGACATCGACGGCTCGGGCGCCTTGCTGGCCGGCAAGGAGGTCAACATCAAGCTCAATGGTGACTTCGTCAACAGCGGCACTGTCGGCGGGCGCAAGACCGTGAGCATCACGGCGGAGAACATCCAGAACCTGAACGGCCGCATCTCCGGCGGCGCCGTCGACCTCAAGGCCCGGACCGATCTGAACAACATCGGCGGCACGATCGACGCGGCCAGTCAACTCACAATCGATGCTGGGCGCGACATCAATGTCCGCACCACCACCAGCACCAGTGGGTTGGCGCTGGACCTGACGCCCGGGGCCGTGAGCCTGCGCGGCGCCACCATCGTCGACCGGGTGGCGGGTCTGTATGTGAGCGACCCCAATGGCGTGCTGGTGGCTTCGGCGGGGCGCGACGTCAACCTGATCGGCGCTCTCGTCGTCAACAGCGGCAAGGAAGGCACGACCGAGGTCGGCGCGGGCCGTGACATCAACCTTGGCACCGTCACGACTGCACGGCAGGACACCACGGTTCGGGACGCCGGCAACTACCGTGCCGAAAGCAGCACGCGAGAAATCGGCACCCGCATCGAAACCAGCGGTGACATCAGCCTGCACGCCCAGCGCGATGTCAACGTGCGCGCGGGCACCATCAACAGCTCGGAGGGCGCGCTGGAGGTGACCGCCACACGCAACATCACCATCGATGCCGGCCAATCAACGTCAGTGCTCAATGCGGGGCGCCGCACCGAGGACAGCGGCTTCTGGGGCAGCGACAGCAGCATGGAGCGGGGCACCTTCGGCTCGACCAGCGTCATCGGCAGCAGCGTGGGCGGCAGGACTGTGGTGCTGGATGCAGGCAACGACATCCGCGTCCGAGGTTCGAGCGTCGTGAGCGACCAGGGCACCGAGCTCTGGGCCGGCAACAACATCACCATTGAGGCCGCGACGCAGACGCGCGACAGCCAGTATGTCCGCGAGGAATCGAACAGCGGCATGTTTGATTCGAACTCGGGTTGGACCTGGGGCCATGAGGACACGCGCACCACCCGCAATCGCGAAGAAAGCACCGCCGTAGGCAGCACCGTGGGGGCGATCACGGGCAACGTCATCATCACCGCAGGCAATCGCTACAGCCAAGTGGGCAGCGATGTGATTGCTCCCGGCGGCGACATCGACATCCGTGCGCGCGACGTGCAGATCGTCGAGGCGCGCGAGACGAGTCGCAGCGAAAGCACTCAGAGCTTTTCGCAGGGCGGCATCACGCTGGGTATCAAGGCGCCGCTGATTGACATGCTGCGGAATCTGGAAGAGACCACGTCGGCCATGGGCAATACTAAGGACGACCGCATGCAGGCGTTGGGCGCGGCGAGCATGGGACTCAGCGGCTATTCAGCATATCAAGACGTCTCGAAAGCCGCAAACAAGGGGACCGGTGCCGTCAGCATGGGCGCCACCCTGACGTTGGGCAGCAGTTCCAGCGAAACTACCAGCACCCAAAGCAGTAGTACATCGGCTGGCTCACGCGTGCAGGCTGGCGGTAACGTTGCCATCACCGCCACCGGTGGTGGGCGAGACTCCAACATCCTCATACGCGGCAGCGAGATTACTGGCGGAAAGAACGTGAGTCTCGCGGCGGACAACAACGTCACACTCGAGGCGGCGGCGAACACCCAAGAGCAGAGCTCCACCAGCCACAGCAGCAACGCGAGCATCGGAGTGGGCTATAGCTTCGGACAGAGCAACGGCTTCACGATCGAGATCGCAGCCGGAAGTCAGAGCGGCCGGGACAACGGCACAGACGAAGCGTGGACCAACACCACCATCAGTGCCGGAGGGCGAGTCAACATCGCCAGCGGCGGCGACACGACGCTGCGAGGCGCGACGGTCTCGGGTGAGCGCGTGGAAGCCGACGTGGGCGGCAATCTACGCATCGAAACGTTGCAAGACACCAGCACCTATCACAGCCAGAACAGCGGCGGAGGCTTCAACGCTACTCTTTGCGTCTGGTGGTGTGTTGGCGACAGCAGCGTCAGCGTGAATGCGCACAACGTGCGCGGCGATGGCAACTTCGCCAGCGCTACACAGCAAAGCGGCATTTTTGCGGGAGATGGCGGTTTTGGCGTGACCGTAGCAGGCAACACCAACCTTGTAGGCGGCGTGATCAGCAGCACGGATGCTGCTGTGAATGGAGGCAAGAACAACTTTGCCACTGGAAGTTTGACGATGACTGATCTGCTGAATCAGGACACGTTCCGGGGCAGTGGATACAGCGTGAGCGTCAGTTCCTCCGGAACGCCGAGCGCGGGCTTCGGGAACAGCCATGTGAATCAGAACAGCATCACTCAGAGCGGGATCTCGGGCTTCGCCGGCAATGCGGGTGTTCGTACGGGAGTGGACAGCACCAATGCGCTGCACCAAACGAATTTCGATTGGGCGATGAGGGATGTGGGATCGCAGGTGCAACTGACGGCGCAGTTCGGCTCGCAGGCCGCAACAGCGTGGGGCAAGCATGCGGATGCCAAGTTCGAAGAAGCGATGAAGAACGCCGATGAAGCCGGAATGGCCTGCTGGGGACCCGGTGGTACGTGCCGCGCGAGTGGACACATTCTTCTAGGTGCGGCAGTCGGTGGGATTGCTGGCGGCATCGGGGCCGGAGTCGCAACGCAGGTGGTTCCAGAGGTTTACACCGCTTTGATTGAAGCAGGTATGCCTGCTCCTCTCGCTTCATTAGTGGTGCAACTTGGAGCGCTGGGCCTGGGGGCCGCTTCTGGAAGCGCAGCGGGCACAGCCGGTGCTTTCAACGAAGCCGCCAACAACTCGGCCGCTGGAGGCCTGCGATTGCTCATTCAGTCAGGGGGAGGCGTGGCGGCCCGTTTATGCCTCGCTTCGCCAGCGTGCGTTGATGCGGTGGGAATGGCTTTCCTCCTAGGCATCACTGCGACGGCTACGGTGACGCTGGGGGACATCAATTCGACAGTGTTTTCTGGAAGCGATGCGCTCGATCCCATCGACTCACAGCCAGGTAGTGGAGGGTACGGAGCAGGTCGGCAACCTGTACCTGGTGGACCGACGTACGTTCCGGTTCCTGGCCAAGCAAGTAAGGAATTTGGCCCGCCGCCCTTGGAGTCGCCGAGCGCATTGCAGACGTGGCTTGGCAACGTTCTTGAAGGCATGCCGCTCGATCAAGCCCAACAATGGGCGAGAGACTTCACAACGACGCTGCCGGCCGCTGAGCAGCAGAGCATGGCCGGCCTCATTATGGCCAGCGTACAAGCCAACGCGGTGGCGGGAAGTCAGAGACAAAAGGATGTGACAACGGATCTTCGAAATCAATATCCTCTGGCATCCGTTCAAAATGAACAATATCTAAGAGATAAGAACGGAAATATAGTAATTGATCCGATCACCAATACGAGTCGTCGCATAGATCATGTCGTCATCCAAAACGGACAGGTTATCGATGTAGTAGAGACGACAAGTCTGACTGCAGATAAAATTAGACAGCTGCAACATGAGGCCGACACCAGAGCTGCAGGCGGCTTGTATGTTAGAGATCGCGATACAGGAAATTTGGTTTTGGTCCCCAATGTTTCTAGACTTGAACGGAGGCCGTGATGGCAAAAAGTAAAGCACCCCTTGAGTACGCGGAGTTTTTGCTGAAATTCCCGGATTGGGTATTGGTAAGCGCTGGTCAATATGCCTTGGAATCAACCCCGGAATTAACAGAGCGCTCTCGCCGACGACAGAAAGAAATTGTTGGAACGTTTCTGAAATTTCTACAGGACAACGAACTGGTGCGCAGCACACTTCACAACGATCCCTTAAATATCCCCGACAATTTCGTCATTTACTTGAAAGACGTCAAACCTGAAGGACTTAAGGTTTTTCGTGAGGGCTATTTGAAATGGCTGAGCAGTCTCGATCGGGATGTAAATTCTGATACGTCGGATACGAAATTCCTGGCTAAAGCCTTGGCATCATTGCAGAAAAAGGCGCCGTAGATGAGCATAGACGACGCAAGTTGGCATTCAAGTGGCAAAGGGTTCCCTGCCGATCTTCCTGCCAAACATGGCGCTACACACATTGGTATGTTTATCGCTTGGGCCGCATTTAACAACTTGCTAAGCAAAACCGTTGAAGATGATTTTTCTGCGGAATTGATAGAGCTTCGCCACAAACAAATAACGCCAGGAGCCTTTGTCTGGAGAGCTATGGAGGGGAAGTTATCTGAATTTGATTTAAGTTCAGATGGCTTGGAGTTTTGCTGCAATTATTATAAAAATGGCTCTGTCAGTTTTCTTTCCGATTATGAAAACCTGGCAAGAAAATCTGGTGTGTCTGATTATTGCCTGCCAGATGACTGGAGCACATATCAAGCCATTGCGGATATTGTCGATTTGCGGTATCTGGCTTGGCAGGCCGGAACGCGATTCCGATAGAAAACTACTACTAATTTTTTGCCTTTGCGCAACGTGGCGCATTCAATAAATAAGACGGCGAGGGAGAGAACTTGAAAACGAATTCGCGTGCCATGCTGGCCGGCGTGCTATTGGGTGGTCCGCTATTAGCTTCGGCCCAAGTTCCGAGTACGCCCCAGCCCTTCGTCGAACAGCAACGCCAGCAGGAACGCGAACGCGCCCTGCGCGAGCAGAACGAGCGCACCGTCGACCAGCGCCTGCAGGCGGCCCCGCCCGCACCCACCCAGCGCATCCCGGCCTCCGACGCCCCGTGCTTCCGGATCGACCGCGTGCGCTTGGTTGGGGAGCAATCTGAGGCCTTCCAGTGGGCGGTCTCTGACCTTTCCGGTCCTGAAGGCAACGATTCGCCGATCGGCCGGTGCCTGGGCACGGCAGGCGTGAACGTGGTCCTGGCCCGCGCCCAGCAGGCCGTCATCGCGCGCGGCTTCGTCACCACCCGCGTGCTGGCCGCGCCGCAGGACCTGTCCGCCGGCACCTTAACCCTGTCGCTGGTCCCCGGGCGCATCGCCGCCATCCGCACCACGCCCGATTCCTCGGCCACGCTGCTGGGCAGCGGCGCCTTGCTAGGCTCCGCCATTCCTGCACGACCGGGCGATCTCTTGAACCTGCGCGACATCGAGCAGGGCCTGGAGAACCTCAAGCGCGCGCCCACGGCCGAGGCCGATATCCAGATCGAACCCTCGACCGCGCCCAATGCCAGGCCCGGCGACAGCGACCTGGTCGTCAAGTACGTCCAAGCCAAGAAGTGGCGCCTCACCCTGAGCCTGGACGACAGCGGCACCGAGGCCACCGGCCGCTACCAGGCCGGCGCCACCGTCTCCATCGACAACCCCTTGGGCCTGAACGACCTGTTCTACGTCAGCGCCAACCACAATCTCAACGGCCATGTGTTCAGCGACCCGGCCAAGGGCACCGAAGGCCAGACGGTGCACTACTCGCTGCCCTACGGCTACTGGATGCTGGGGGTCACCGCCTCCAACAGCCAGTACCACCAGCGCGTGGCCGGGCTGAACCAGGACTATGTCTACGCGGGCAAGACCAACAACGCCGAAGTCAAGCTCTCGCGCCTGCTGTACCGCGACCAGCGCCGCAAGACGACCTTGGCGCTGAAGGGCTTCCGCAGGGAGTCGCGCAACTTTGTGGACGACACCGAGATCGAGGTGCAGCACCGGGTGGTGGGGGGCTGGGAGCTCGGGCTGAACCACAAGGAGTTCATCGGCGACGCGACGCTGGAAGGCACGCTGGCCTACAAGCACGGCACGGGCGGCTTCGGGGCCATCGCGGCGCCGGAGGAACAGTTCGGCGAAGGCACCTCGCGCATGCGGCTGTACACGGCCGAAGTCAGCCTGAACGTGCCGTTCAAGCTGGGCGAACAGAAACTGCGCTACTCGGGCCTGGTGCGGGCGCAGTGGAACCGCACGCCGCTCACGCCGCAGGACCGCTTCGCCATCGGCGGGCGCTACACGGTGCGCGGCTTCGATGGCGAGACCAGCCTGATGGGCGAGCGCGGCTGGCTGATCCGCAACGACATCGGCTGGGCCCTGGGGCCAAGCGGGGCGGAGCTGTATGTCGGGGCCGACTATGGGCAGGTAGGTGGACAGAGCACCGTCGGACTGCTCGGGCAGCATCTGGCCGGCGCCGTCATCGGGGTACGGGGGCAGTGGAGCAAGCTCAGCTATGACTTCTTCATGGGGGCGCCGATCAGCAAACCCGAGGGGTATCGCACAGCCAAGACCACCTTCGGGTTCAATCTCAACGCGAGCTTCTGATCAGCTTCCGAAGTCGACACGGTTTCGGGTCCCGCCATGAGCAAGACTCCTTTCGTCATCCATCTGGGCAATCACTGGCGCATGTTTGCGAACGCGCGCGAGGACATGACATTCCTCGGCACGGTCCAGCACAGTGTGGCGGCCATCGGCGCGCTCGCAAGAACCCCGGATGGCCACTACGCACAAGTCAACGGCGATGTCGTGGCAATGCTCCATGCCAAAAAAATCGAAGGTGCACTGCGCAAGCGGTCGGCCAAGACCCAGAAGTCACAGTGGGCGTCGAACGATCCCTCGGGCGACCGCTTGGTCGCTGACCCTCCACACGGGCCGCGGCCTATCCCCGCGCCGAGCCACCCACCTCCGGCTTCTGCTTGCGCGCCGGTGGTCACGGTGAAGAAGCGGCGCGTTGCGGTGCGTGCAACAACCGATGCGTCTCGCCCCGCCACCATCCCTTGATCCGCAGACATTCCGTCATTCGCGATCAACGTTTTCGCGTCCACATCCCGGGCAGCACCTACACCAACCATCAACCGCAAGAACTCATGACTATCCGCAAACACATCCTTGTCATCGCCGCCTTGGCCACCGCAGTGCTCACCGCCTGCGGTTCTCGTGGCTCCAAGGTCGCCGAAGCCGAACCGCCAGAGCCTACCGCCAATGCCCGCAACGCGGTGATCCTGCCCGCCATCAGCTACGGCAAGACCACCAAGGGCGCGCAACTGACCAAGGCCGACGACGCGTGCGATGTCCCCGCATCGCTGAACCAGGCCATCCAGGATCAATTGCTGACGCCCTACGAGTTTGCGGTGCCATCGCCTTCGACCAACGTGACCGGCGCACCGACCCTGCGCATCGAGATCACGGACATCCTGGCCAATGCCGGCGGGCTCTATGGCGGCCCGAAGATCGTGCAGCTGCACGGCGTGCTGGACCGCCCCGGCGCCGCGCCAGCCCACTTCACGGCGCAGCGCCAGATGTTCATGTACTTCGGCATTCCACGCAGCACCTGCAGCATGGTGGGCGTGGTGACCTATGCGCTGGGCGGTGACATCGCCAAGTGGCTGCAAAAGCCGGTGGACGCCGCAAAGCTCGGGGAACTGTGAGCAGGGATCCCTGACTGGAACCGTTCGATGCAATGCCGGCAGCGGATTTGACGGACCGTCTGCGCTCAGACCATGATCAGCCAAAAATTCAAATCGGCCGCGATGTACGGCATCAGCAGAGCGATGGGTCATCGTGACGGCCCCGGGTGGATCGTTCTTTTGACGCGCAACGGCGAACGTTTTTCCAAGCCGTTTCCCTTTTCCATGTACGGCGATGAAGAGGCTGCGCTGATACGGGCCCAGGCGTGGCGTGACGACATCGTCAAAGCGCACCCGCCGAGGACCCGCGTGCAGAAGGCCACCCTACTCAAAAACAACAACACCAGTGGTATTCCTGGCGTGACATGTCAGTTGGGACAGGACGGCAACGTGCAGGCGTGGATCGCGGGGACCACGCTGTCGCCAGGGAAGAAACTGACCAAGTATTTCAGCGTCAGCCGCCATGGCGCGGCGCAGGCCAAGTTGCTGGCCATCGCCGAGAGGCAGAGGCAACTGCAACAATTGACCGGGCTGTGCGCGGTTCACCCGGCGGAAGCCACGGTGCGCAACGCTCCCGCTACCGCCATTCCACCGCATATCCCGGCGCCCGTTGGCAAGACCGAGATCATCCTGCGTACCAACAAGAGCGGCGTCGCCGGTGTGCATCGCTTTCCGAAGTACTGGGGTGCACTCACGTACTACACGGACCCGGTGGAAGGCAAGAAGCTGGTCACTAAGTATTTTTCCGTTAAGACGCATGGCGAGGACGAGGCCAAGGCATTGGCCATCACCGAGCGCCAGAAGCAACTTGAGCGGGTGGCACATCTGAGGCGACGCAAAGCCACGAAGCGGGAGCATTCGTCTTGAGACCAGGCAACGGCCCTCCTGGGCATGCAGCGACGGTTGCTCGCACCACGCCAGTGGCGACCGAAGCGCCGGCACTGCCGCGAGGCCACATTCATGGCGGCGGCAGCGAAGCACCGATGCGGTATTCAGCTGCAATTGAGACGGCAGCAGATGGTGCAAGCTCGACAGAATCGCCCGTCAGCCGCCGGAGCACTTGGCGAGCGACATTGGTCGGCGCCCTGGTGGGGCTTCTGATCGCGATGGCGCTGCTCATGAAGTGGCTCATGGAGTACCAAGTCATCACCGCAGCGGAGCGCCGTGTTCAGGAAACGGCCGCACGTGCCGCTGCTGCACGCTGCTTCGAGCTGAAGTCGAACAGCACGGCCAACGCATGCCTCAAAGCGTTGGAAGCCAGGAGCAATCCGGTTAACTAAGACCGCATTGATTCACGCTCGGACAAGCACGCAGGCGGAGCGCCTACTTGATCCACATTTCGGATTCGAGCGCCAGTTCCTGCGCCAGCTGCCGCACAAGCTCACGCCGGGGCGGTGGCATGAGACGAAGCTGGGCCAGCAGCCGAAGTTCTTCCGCAGTCACGGACGCTTTGTCGATCTGCGCGTAACGCGTTGCGTGTGGCTCTCCCGGAGCGGGGGCGCCGGTCCCCCTGCGCTCCGGCAACCCGTAGCGGAGCCAGGTGAGCGGCACGCTCGTTAACTGCGCCAGCACCTCGATCTTGCCTGGCTCCGGCATCGCCGCGCCGGTGAGCCACTTCTGCGCCGCTTGCGGTGTCACGGATCGACCGTGCCAGCGCAGGTTGAACGCCTCGGCAAGCGCAGTAGGCGTCGAAATGCGCTTGCGCCCGCGCGAAAGGGCGACCTTCAGCCTTTCGGCAAAAGCCTCTCTCTCCGCCTTTGTTTGCGTGACCATAACGGCAAACAGTCTGGCCCACGGTGTTGTCTATCCGTAAACCTATTGGTTTATGAAACAACTGTAAGGTTGTAATATCTGGGAATGCCATTTGACGAGGAGAACGACGTGGGGAGAACGGTGCGAACTTGGATGCAGGCCTGTGTTGGCGCAGCGCTGACGCTGTGCGCTGCGGGCGTGTCGGCGCAGTCCCAGGATCTGGAGAAGGGGTTGAACCAGCTGTTTCGCCTGATGCAGAGCCAGCAAGGTGGTGGAGCACAAGCGGCGGCAGGCATCGGCGCAGCGGGCGGACTGGACTCGGTGCAAAACCTGGAGGCGTTGGTGAAGGAGGCAAGAGAGCGCAAGCGCGTCTCCGGCACCACCATGGGTTCGGAATCGTGGTGCCAGGCTGCGGCCAACCCGTTGATACCGGCAAAAATGCAAGGGAGTGGCTGGATGGAGATGGTCGCCAAGTGCACCGCGGTGCTGGAGGACGATGAGAGAAATCGGGTAAAGGCAGCCGAGGCGCGGGAGTTTCGACGTGTAGACGCCGAACGAGTGCAGAAGACGCAGGCCCGTCAGGAGTCGGAGGACTACGAGGCCCGCAGGCAATCACTGCTTGCGGGTTTGAAGAGCGGCACCATCCAGCCCAAGAACTGTGCGCAGTGGATGGTCGGTCGCGGGCTGGATCGGCACGAACTTCAGGCGATTGAAATCAGCAGGGTCGCCTACCGAGCGCCGCAGGGCGTTGGCTACTTCGATGCGGTCATCCAGCAGATCAAAGGCCAGCATTTCCTGGTCCGCGTCGATGACCACTTGGCGGTGGTCGCAATCGACAAGAGTTCTCGGCTTTTCCGCGAAGGAGCTCTCATGGAGAAAGGCCGGATCGGTGTCGTTGGCCAGCAGACTGGACAGCACACATTGAACCGCCCCGATGGGTCCGCGTTCACCGTTGCAGTGGTCACGCCTTCGTGTGTGGTCGGTGCGCCGGATCACCTTCTCGACGTGATGCCGGACGCGTCGAGATAGTCGACATGCGCAGGTATCGTTAGTTTGAGCCCGCTCCGAGCATCCGGGCGAGCGCCTGGACCGCGAGCTGTTTGCGCTTGAACCCGGATCCAAACCATGCGGCGTTCCGAAAATCGTGAGGCAGTCGCTTCCGATCCCTCGCATCGCTCAGCGATGAAAGGGCATACAGCAGGTCGAGGGCGGTGGTTTCGCAGCGCTGCTGATTCAGCACGTTAACGACCGCTCGAAACGCCTTGGCGCCGGGGACTTCGGGATCCCCTCGTCGCGAGCCGAATGCCGCTGCCGTTGCTCTCTTGATCTCGTTGTCCGATACCACGCGCCCGGAGAGCCCCTCAAGGATGCTTGGAAATGTGATGCATTCGCGCATCAACTCGCCGATCTCGGCCAGATCCGAGGGTGTCAGGAATTCGAAGGAGCGCGCGATGCGGGCCGTCATCGACTTGCCGGGCGCCGCGGGGACCATAAATCCGCCGGGGTCGAGCAGGCACACCGCGCTCGCTTGCGCGGCCAAGGGACTGTCGCAGCGCGTGCTGAGCAGCAGGTACATCGTGGCACGGCAAGTGCCCGAAAGCGCGGCTCCGTAGCCGGTGTTGAGCAGCCCCCACAATTTGCGTCCTCCTTGGACATGGCCCACGCTTTCAATGGCCAGGCCGTAGAACGCGGAAAGGCTAAGGTAGAAATCGAGAACCTCACGTGGCTGCCATAGTTGATGGCTGGAAGGAACGATGGCAAGCTTCTGGTGGTTGTCGCTGCGGTAGAGCACGGACCGCTCGCCAACTTCTGTTGGATGCGCGGCTTCAGCTGACCCGGGGCTGAACACGACCGGCGTTTTGAGAATGGCCCAATTGAGATCGGCCGCGTTGAGGATCCGATCCATGGGATCGATTGACGGAACATGTTCTCTGCGGCGCGAGATTTCCTGCTTGTTCATGCCTGACCCCGTTCTCAGAGCACAGGAGCAAGCGCATTGCACTCGAACGCGTTCAGACCACGGATGTAGCGATGCACCGTGCTTTCTGAACGATGGCCCGTCTGGCGCTGAATGGCCCATACTGGAACGCCAGCCTTGGCGGCGCTGGTGACCAGACCAGCCCGAAAGCTATGCGCCGTGTACCCCTCTGTCGACAGTCCGTGAAGGGTCAAGCGCTTGCGCAAAAGCCAGCCCACCGATGCGCCGTTGAGCGCCCCGCCTGCGTTCCCGTGCTTGTCGATGCGACAAAAGAGCGGCGATGCAGCATCCGCCGGATCGACATCGAGGTTCCGAAGCGCGGCGAGCATGGCGAGCCATCTGCGAAGGGCGCGCACAGGACATCGCTGCGGGGCGCGCGCCTGAGGAATTGCGACCGAGCGACCGCGCTGATAGGGATCGGTCTTGCTGCGCCGGAGCCGGATGAGGACGCCTTGCCGCATGAACGAGATGTCGCTGACGCAAAGCGAAGCGATCTCGGAGCGCCGAAACCCACCCGCAAATGCGACGAGGAAGAGCGCCGCATCACGCTGGTTTTGCGCCTCCGACAAACACCGCAAAGGCCTGACGAGCTGCGCGACCAACGTCGGCGTGAGTGGCGTGGCCTGCTTCTGGGCGACGCCTTTGGCGCGTCGTATGCCTTGAAGCGTCCGGCGGACGATGGCGGAGGTGGTCGGCGACGCAAGACCGCGCTGCTCGTGGGCGTATGAGATCGCGGCCGCTTGCCTGGCCAGTGTGCTCGGCTTGAGATCAGCGGCAGCCGTCGCAAGATAGCGAGCGACCTGTTCGGGGCGGGCGGGAATCTGCCCACCGGAGGCTTTGAAGCGTTCCAGGTCCCTGGCATACGCTTTCAGCGTGTTGGCAGCCAGGGCGCTGCGGAGATAGTGCCTGACGGCTGAGGTGTGGCGCGGCATTTCAGTATTCCCCCGGCAGCAGCAGAGTGGTCGCTGAGCGATCGGCTTCTGTGATGATCCAGAGCACGTCCTTTTCACGCCCGGGTTCCGGGGCGCCGACCATATAGCTGGAAATGATCCGCAGCCCTTGGCCGATGGCGTACTCATTGGCCGCAGCGTCGTCCGGATGCACAAGACCCCAGTCGCCCCGTTCGTGTCGAGCGAGGAATTGGTGAGCGCCTTGCTGCCATCGCTCCAACAGCTTGAGCGCACCAGGGGTGGCATAGATGCGGCCAAGCGCAAATTTCGGGCGAGCGTTGCCCTGCCGATGATTCGACATGTGTGTGAGCCTTTCGGGGAAATTCCACGCGCGCGCCCACCGGCTGAGAATCAGCCGCGATGGAGGAAGGTGGGGAGAATGAGACCGGCCAGACCGGTTCTGCGAGCAGCGTACAGAGCGTTTGCTGCGAGGGCGCGTGCCTCTAGTTTTGCATCAGGAGCGCGGCTTTCCTAGCGCTTTGTGGTGCGTTTTCGCCGGTTTCTGGCGTATTTTCGTGGTCGGTAGGCCCGGTTTCGCCTGTTTTTTCAGCAATTCTGGAGAGGACGCCACTGGAATTCAGGGTCACAAACGCGGACCAATCCTCCATCAACTGCCGGCGCTTTTCGAGCATGTCGGTGCGCATATAGGCGCGCACCGTCTGATCTCCCACCGTGTGGGCCAACGCGAACTCGAGCATCTCGTGCTCGTACCGAGTCTGCTCGCTGCCCCAGGTCCGGAAACTCGCCCGAAAGCCGTGCATGGTGTACTCCAGCCTCATGCGACGCAGGAGCTGCGTGAATACCATGTCGCTCAACGGAAGGCCCCGCGTGTTGGGGAAGATCAAGCCCAACTCGGACGTGACGATTCCCGTATCGCGCAGCTGTTTCGCTTCAACCAAGATTTGCGCGGCGCGAGCAGACAGAGGAACGCTGTGCCGACGCCCCGCCTTCATCCGCTCCTCGGGGATATTCCAGCAGCTTCCATCCCGATCGATCTCGGACCACAACGCCCCTCGTGTTTCGCCCGAGCGAGCCGCTGTGAGCACTGTGAATTCGAGCGCCAGCTTCACGATCGCCGAAGACGGACCGGCCGCAACTTCCTTGAGCACCGAACCCACGAGAGGGTAGGGGCAGGAGTTGTGGTGTTCCACTTTGCGGGCGCGCTCGTTGGGCCCCAGCGCCATCTTGACCTGCTCCCAAAACTCGGCGTCCTTCCCGCTGGTGTAGTCCCGCGCGGCTGCGAAGTTGATGACAGTTCGAATCCGCTGAAAAAGGCGGCTGGCGGTTTCCGCCTTGGTTTTCCAAAGTGGTGCGAGGGTCGACACGATCTGCGCCTTGCCGACCTCGCCCACGGGCATTCGGCCGAATTTCGGAAACGCATACTGCGTGAGCGTGTTGATCCATTGCGCAGCGTGCTTGGCGTTCTTCCACTCGCCCGCGCTCGCTTCGTGGTACTCGTGGGCGCAGTCCGCAAAGGTCTTTTGGCGAGCAAGTTCTGCAGTTCGATGCGCGGCGATCGTCTTACGCTCCTCGTCGCGCTTGTCGACGGGATCGATGCCGTCGGCCAAGAGTTGCCGGGCGCGCTGGGCACGTTCCCGCGCCTGAGCCAGGCCAAACGTGTCCAGTGACCCCAATCCCATTTCGCGGGACTTGCCGTGCAGTGTGTACCTAAAAATCCAGGAGCGAGAGCCGGCTTTGCTCACCTGGAGGTACAAACCATTGCCGTCCAAGTAGTAGCCTGGCTGCTTGTTTTTGCTCCGAACTGTGCTGTCCGTTAATACACTGCGTCGCGTCATTTACCCACATTCCTACCCACATTTTTAATTGTACTGGGATGAACACGCGTGGACAACTGTGGATTGGTGGGCGTTGGAAAGCGGCGCCAGTACTGGGAGTCTCGTACTTGCTGGATGGACTTGGACGTGCGTGGATGTGAGGTGTGCTGTCGTCCACTCCGCCAGTTCCGACAAGGGTTAGCAGATTAACGTCTGCTAACCCTTTTGTCTTTTCGGGCTCGCATTCGAGCCCTGCCTCGCTCCTCACTCACTCCCCTTTGCGCTCCTCGATGCTGCGTGCAAGGAACTGCCAAAGGCGCTCGTCTTCGCTGAACGCCACGTTGAAGCGCAGCCACCCCGTGGGGCGCGGGATCACCAAAAACAACTGCCCCGGGCCGAGCATGATGCCCTCCATGGCCGCAAGCCGCGACAAGTCCGCGGCATCGGTGATGTCCGGATGGCGCGCCCACAGGTACAGGCCCGCCGCGGGCTCATGAAAAATCTCGAAGCCCTGGGCTTCCAATCGCCTTGCCACGTTCGAATGCGCTTGCGCGAGCCGCTCGCGCAGAGACTTCAGGTGCTTGCGCCAGCGCCCGTCGGTCACGGCGCCGAACACCAGCCGTTCGGTGATGTCCGAAGAGGTAAGCCCCGACACCATCTTCAGCTGGGCCAGGTCTTCCATCAGTTCGGGCTGCGCCACCACATAGCCGACCCGCAGGTTCGGTGAGATGGTCTTGGAGAAGCTTCCTACGTAGACCACCTGGCGCAGCTGGCTGAGGCTTGCCAGCGAGGGCCGCGACGAAGCGTCCATGTCGGCATAAATGTCGTTCTCGACCAGCGCAAATTGGTGCTCCTGCGCAAGCTGGAGCAGGCGCACGAGCTGCGGCATCGACGCCAGCGAGCAGGTGGGGCTTTGCAGCCGGGGCTGCGTGAAAAAGGCTTTGGGCCGGTGCAGCGCCAGCAGCGCCTCCAGCGCGGGCAGGTCGTACCCGGTGGGCGTGCGCGGCACACCAATGATGTGCACGCCGAGAAAGCGCAGCATGAACATCAGGTTGGGGTAGCCGGGATCGTCCACCAGCACCTCGTCGCCCGGTTTCAGCAACTGGCGCGCCACCAGGTCGAGCGCCTGGCTCGATCCCTGGGTAAGCAACACCTGGCCCGCCTCGACCGCGATCTGCCGTTCGACGAGCGAATCGGCCACCGCCATGCGCAGCGCCATGTGCCCGAAGGGCAGGCCGTAGCCGCCGATGTCGGTGCCGCCCGCGGCAAGGCTGCGGAGGCTGCGGCGCATGCCGTCTTCAAACAGCCAGTCATGCGGCAGCCAACCGCAGCCCGGCTTGAGCGGCAGGTTGCGGTTCTCGAAGATTTGCCTGAGGTACCAGCGCGCATCGAAGCGCGGGTCTGGCTGGGGTGCCGTGGACCCGCTGCCGGCGGGGCTGTCGTCGCTTCGCCGCTTGACGAAGAAGCCCGCGTTGGCCCGCGACACCAAAAGGCCCTGCGCCACCAGCCGGTCGTAAGCCTCCACCACCGTGAAGACGCTGACGCCATGGGCCGCGGCAAAGGCCCGAATGGAAGGCAGTTTGCTGTCGGGCCGGAGTTTTTGGGCGCCAATCAGCCCGCGCAGTCCCTCCACGATCTGACTCACGAGCGGAGTCGGCTGTTCGGGGTGAAGAATGAGCATCGCGAGAATCCCGGCAGGCCGATCTGCACCATATTGAGGAAAGTATGTACAGGATACAAGACCAGCACAGTCCTCAAAATCATCGCATCCCTTGTACATGGCTGCAGTCGGACCTGAAACCTAAAGTGCCTGCTTCTTCATTCAGGCACAGGTCGAATCCATGCAGCGCGAACCCCATCTCAGCAACGCCGCCCTCATGGCCCGCCGCAGCGCGGCAGTGGCACGCGGTGTGGGCCAGGCCCATGAAATTTTCGTCAGCCGCGCCGCCAATGCCGAGGTCTGGGATGTCGAAGGGCGCCGCTACATCGACTTTGCCGGCGGCATTGCGGTGCTCAACACCGGCCACTGCCATCCGGAGATCAGCGCCGCGGTCAAGGCGCAAGTCGATCTGTACTCGCACACCTGCTTCCAGGTGCTGGCCTACGAACCCTACGTGGAACTGGCCGAACGCCTGAATGCGCTGGCGCCAGGCGAATTCGCCAAGAAATCGATCTTCCTGAGCACCGGCGCCGAGGCGGTCGAAAACGCGGTGAAGATTGCCCGCGCTTACACGCGCCGGCCGGGCGTCATTGCCTTTACGGGCGGTTACCACGGCCGCACGATGATGACCCTGGGCCTGACCGGCAAGGTCGCACCCTACAAGGTCGGCTTCGGTCCGTTCCCGGGCGAGGTGTTCCATGCGCTCTACCCGAATGCGCTGCACGGCGTGAGCGTGGACGACGCCTTGGCTTCGGTCGAGCTCTTGTTCAAGAACGATATCGAGCCCGAACGCGTGGCGGCCTTCATCCTGGAGCCGGTGCAGGGGGAGGGCGGTTTCTACGTCGCGCCCAACGATTTTGTCGAAGGCCTGCGCGCGCTGGCGGACCGCCACGGCATCCTCATCATTGCCGACGAAGTGCAGACCGGCGCCGGCCGCACCGGCACCTGGTTCGCCAGCGAGCAATGGCCGGTGGCGCCCGATCTGATCACCACCGCCAAGTCGATGGCGGGCGGCTTCCCTATTTCCGGCGTGGTGGGCCGCGCTGAGGTGATGGATGCTCCCGCGCCCGGCGGCCTGGGCGGCACCTATGCCGGCAGCCCGATCGGCTGCGCCGCGGCGCTGGCGGTGCTCAAGGTGTTCGACGACGAGCAATTGCTGGCACGCAGCCGGGCGCTGGGCGAACGGCTCACGGCCGGCCTGCGCCGCATCGCGGCAACCGATCCCGCCATTGGCGACGTGCGCGGGCTCGGCGCCATGGTGGCCATCGAGCTGTTCGAAGATGGCGACACCGCCCGGCCCGATGCCGCGCTGACAAAAAAGGTGGTGGCGGAAGCCGCGCGGCGCGGGTTAATCCTGCTGTCATGCGGCACCTACGGCAATGTAATTCGCGTGCTGGTGCCGCTGACGGCATCCGACTTGCTTGTGGACGAAGGCCTGGCGCTTCTCGCGGACAGCTTCGCCGCGCTGCGCTGATCGGTCCAATTTCTTGAGCTCCTCCATGACAGCAGAACCCTTGGTGCGCTTCCAGCGCGTCCAGAAAACCTACGACGGCGAGCACCTGGTGGTGCGCCAGCTCGACCTGGACATCCACCGCGGCGAGTTCCTGAGCTTGCTCGGCCCTTCGGGCTCGGGCAAGACCACTACGCTGATGATGCTGGCCGGCTTCGAGTCGCCAACCTCCGGCGAGATATTGCTCGACGGCAAGCCGATCACCGGCACGCCGCCGCACAAGCGCCACTTCGGCATGGTGTTCCAGAACTACGCGCTGTTCCCGCACCTGAGCGTGGGCCAGAACGTGGCCTATCCGCTCACCGTGCGCAAAGTGTCCAAGGACGAGCAGCAGCGCCGCGTGCAGCGCGCGCTCGACATGGTGCAGCTGCGCGGCATGACCGACCGCCTGCCCGGCCAGCTTTCGGGCGGCCAGCAGCAGCGCGTGGCGCTGGCGCGCGCACTGGTGTTTGAGCCGCAGCTGGTGCTGATGGACGAGCCGCTCGGCGCGCTCGACAAGCAGCTGCGCGAGCACATGCAGATCGAGCTCAAGGACCTGCACCGCCAACTGGGCGTGACCTTCGTCTACGTGACGCACGACCAGGGCGAGGCGCTCACCATGAGCGACCGCGTGGCGGTGTTCAACGAAGGCGTGATCCAGCAGCTGGACACGGTCGGCCGGCTCTACGAGACGCCGTCCAACCGTTTCGTGGCGGGCTTCGTCGGCGACAACACCGTGCTCAAGGGCCAGCTGAGCCGCGGCGGCGAGCAGGCCGAGATGAAGCTGCCCGACGGCCGCGTGCTGCAGGGGCTCAACGTCAGCGGCGCCGCCGCGGGCACGGCCGTCGAAGCCTGCATCCGCCCCGAGCGCGTGGTGCTGCACCGCAAGTCCGATGCGCAGGGCGCCAACATGCTCGACGCCATAGTGGCACGCGTCATCTACTTCGGCGATCACCTGCGGCTGCTCTGCAGCGTGGGCGGCGGCCAGGCCGAGGCCACCGTGAAGCTGCCGCTGACCGGCGTGGGTGGCATTGCAACGCCGCAGGCCGGCGAATCGGTGGCACTCGAATTTCCCGTTGCGCATGCGCGCATGTATGCGCTCTGAACCCAGTCCCGTTTCTCGTTTCCGTTCATCACCCAGGAAGATACCCGCCATGAAAAAGACTCTCCTTGCCTGCACCGTCGCGGCCAGCTTCGCACTGCCTGCTTTTGCGCAGCAGCAGCTCACCGTGGTCAACTTTGGTGGCGCTAACGCCAACGCGCAGAAGAAGGCCTACTACGAGCCCTACGAGAAGACCGGCACCAAGATCATTCCGGTCGAATACAACGGTGAGCAGGCCAAGATCAAGGCCATGGTCGAGACCAAGAAGGTGACCTGGGACGTGGTCGAGGTTGAATCGCCCGACGCGGCGCGCGGCTGCGACGAAGGCCTGTTCGAGAAGCTCGACTATTCGAAGATCGGCAACAAGGCCGACTTCCTGCCGGCCGCGGTCACCGATTGCGGCGTCGGCCTGTTCGTGTGGTCGACCGTCATGGCCTACAACGGCGAGAAGCTCAAGACCGCACCCACCAGCTGGGCCGACTTCTGGGACGTGAAGAAGATCCCGGGCAAGCGCGGCATGCGCAAGGGCGCGCGCTACAACCTCGAGTTCGCGCTCATGGCCGACGGCGTGAAGCCGGCCGATGTGTACAAGGTGCTGGGCACCAAGGAAGGCGCCGACCGCGCGTTCAAGAAGCTCACCGAACTCAAGCCCAACATCCAGTGGTGGGAAGCCGGCGCCCAGCCGCCGCAGTTCCTGGTCGCTGGCGACGTGGTGCTGACCACCGTGTACAACGGCCGCATCGACGCGGCCAACCGCGAAGGCCGCGACCTCAAGATCTACTGGCCGGGCGGCATCTATGACCTCGACTACCTCGTGATTCCGAAGGGCGCACCGAACAAGGAGGCTTCGTTGAAGTACATCCAGTTTGCAATGCAGCCTGCCAACCAGACGGTCTACGCGCAGAACATCGCCTACGGCCCGACCAACACCAAGGCCCTGGCTGCGCTCAGCCCCAAGGTGCTGGCCGATCTGCCGACCTCGGCGGCCAACGCCAAGGATGCGCTGCAGTTCAACGTCGCCTTCTGGGCTGACCAGGGCGAGGCGCTCGAGAAGCGCTTCGCATCCTGGGCCACGCAGTAAGCACGCAAGAGGAAGAGGCCATGCACGCGGCAATGTCTGTCCCCCTGGCCTCGGCAGAGGCGCCACCCGGCGAGCTTAGGCGTGCGCTGGCGCGCGCCGAGTCGCGCCGCAAATGGCGCGCCTTTGCGCTCACGCTGCCGCTGCTGCTCTTCCTGCTGCTGACGCTGCTGGTGCCCATCGTGGCGCTGCTGCAGCGCGCGGTCGAAAACCCCGAGGTGGCCAATGCGCTGCCGCGCACCGTGCGTGCGCTCGACGGCTGGGACCGCAAGGAGGCGCCCGCGCCTGCGGCCTATGCCGCGATGGCGGGCGACCTTGGCCATCTGCCCGACAGTTCCGATGCGGGCGCCTTGGCGCGCCGCCTCAATACAGAGATCGCGGGCGCCCGCTCGCTCGTGATGGGCACCTTCCGGGCGCTGCCGATTGCCGGCACGCCGGAAGAGATCAAGACCCGCATGCTGGAGATCGATCCGCGCTGGGGCGAGGTGCCGTACTGGCAGGCCATTGCCAAGAACGGATCCCGCTGGACGCCCGACTATCTGCTCGCCTCGGTCGACCTGCGGCGTGACGTGGCGGGCGAGGTGGAGCGCATGCCCGCCGACCAGCGTGCCTTTGCCGGCATCTTGCTGCGCACCTTCAACATCAGCGCCGTGGTCACCTTCTTCTGCCTGCTGCTGGCCTATCCGCTGGCGTGGTGGCTGTCGACGCTGCCCGCGCGCAAGGCCAACGTGCTGATGATCCTGGTGCTGGTGCCGTTCTGGACTTCTATCCTGGTGCGCGTGGCGGCGTGGATCGTGCTGCTGCAGTCCGAAGGCCTGGTGAATCGCGGGCTCATGGGCATCGGCCTCATCGACCATCCGCTGGCGCTGCTATTCAACCGCACCGGCGTGATCATCGCGATGGTGCACATCCTGCTGCCGTTCATGATCCTGCCGCTCTACAGCGTCATGAAGAGCGTGCCGCCCACCTATCTGCGCGCGGCCGTCTCGCTCGGCAGCTCGCCGCTGGCGGCCTTCTTCCGCGTGTACGTGCCGCAGACCTATCCGGGCATCGGCGCCGGTGCGCTGCTGGTGTTCATCCTGGCCATCGGCTACTACGTGACGCCGGCACTGCTCGGCGGTGCGGACGACCAGATGCTGAGCTATTACATCGCGCGCTACACCAATGTGGAAATCAACTGGGGCATGGCCTGTGCGCTGGGCGCCGTGCTGCTGGTCGCCACGCTGTTGCTGTATGCCGTGTACCGCCGCATCGGCAAGGCCGAGCTGAGCCTCGGCTGAGCGGCAAGGAAGAAAGAAAAGCATGCTGAAGCTTCCCCAATTCCCTGCCTATGCCACCTTTGCCGACAAGCTCGGCTGGTGGCTGGTGCGCGTCGGCTGCGTCGCGGTGCTGGCGTTTCTGCTGGCGCCGATCCTCGTGGTCATTCCGCTGTCTTTCTCGGACAGTTCGTTTCTGGCATATCCGATCCCGGGCTGGTCGCTCAAGTGGTATCGCAACCTGTTCGAGTCGCCCGAGTGGGCGCGCGCGGCGCGCAACAGCTTCATCGTCGCGCCGGCCGCCACGGTGCTGGCCACCGTGCTGGGTACGCTCGCTGCGGTGGGACTGTCGCGCACGAACTTCGCGTTCAAGGGCTTGCTCATGAGCGTACTGATCTCGCCGATGGTGGTGCCCATTGTGGTGGTGGGCGTAGCCACTTACCTCTACTTCGCACCCATCGGCCTGGCCGACACCTACTTCGGTCTGATCGTGGTGCATGCCGCGCTGGGCGCACCTTTTGTGCTGACCACCGTGCTCGCCACCCTGGCCGGCTTCAACCACAACCTGGTGCGCGCATCGCTGAGCCTGGGCGAGACACCTTTCAGAACATTCATGCGCATCACGCTGCCGGTGATTGCGCCGGGCGTGATCTCGGGTGCGCTGTTCGCCTTTGCCACGTCGTTCGACGAAGTGGTGGTTACGCTGTTCCTCGCGGGGCCCGACCAGGTCACGCTGCCGCGCCAGATGTTCACCGGCATTCGCGAGAACATCTCACCGACCATCGCCGCCGTGGCGACCCTGCTCATCATCTTCACCACTGCGCTGCTGCTCGCGCTCGAATGGCTGCGCGGCCGGCGTCGCTGAACCCCCTGCGCCATGCCTCCTAACACACCGAACCAGCCGCTCGGCGGCAACTCCATGCCGCGCTTTGCCGGCCCGGGCACGATGATGCGGCTTCCCGTTGCAACGTCTGCCGAGGGGCTGGATGCGGCCTTCATCGGTGTGCCGCTGGACATCGGCACCTCCAACCGGCCGGGCGCGCGTTTCGGGCCGCGCCAGATACGCGCCGAGTCGGCATTGCTGCGGCCCTACAACATGGCCACCGGCGCGGCGCCGTTCGATCGGCTCAACGTGGCCGACCTGGGCGACGTGCCCATCAATACCTATTCGCTCGAGAAGTCGGTCGATATCATCTCGGCCTTCTACGACACGGTGCTGGCCGCCGGCTGCGCACCGCTCACGCTGGGCGGCGACCACACCATCGCGCTGCCCATCCTGCGCGCGCTGGCACGCAAGCACGGCCCGGTGGCATTGGTGCATGTCGACGCGCATGCGGACGTGAACGACGACATGTTCGGCGAACGCATCGCTCACGGCACGCCGTTCCGCCGCGCCGTCGAAGAGGGCCTGCTCGCCTGTGACAAGGTCTGGCAGATCGGCCTGCGCGGCACCGGCTATGCCGCCGACGATTTCGATTGGCCGCGCGAGCAAGGCTTTACCGTGGTGCAGGCCCACGAGGTCTGGTACCAGTCGCTGGCCCCGCTCATGGCGCAGGTGCGCGAGCGCATCGGCCCGACGCATCCTGTCTACATCAGCTTCGACATCGACGGCATCGACCCCTCGTTTGCCGGCGGCACGGGCACGCCCGAGATCGGCGGCCTCACCGTGCCGCAGGCACTGGAGATCGTGCGCGGCTGCCGCGGCTTGAACGTGGTGGGCGCCGACCTGGTGGAAGTCAGCCCGCCGTACGACCCCAGCGGGAACACCGCGCTGCTGGGCGCCAATCTTCTCTACGAGATGCTTTGCGTGCTGCCCGGCGTGCCCTACCGCTGATGCAAGCGGCTGGCCCGCGGCCAGTCTGATTTTCCCGAGACGACAGAACATCATGAATACGAACTCATCCCCCCTCGCATTGCTGAACGACCCGACCCTGCTCAAGACCGATGCACTGGTGGCCGGCGAATGGATCAAGGGCGCGAGCCGCTTCGACGTGAACGACCCGGCCACCGGCCAAAAGCTGGCCGACGTCGCCAACCTCTCGCGCGCGGACGCGGCCTTGGCGATTGCCGCCGCCAACAAGGCGCTCGCGGCCTGGCGCGGCAAGACCGGCAAGGAGCGCAGCATCGTCTTGCGCAAGTGGTTCGACTTGCTGATCGCGAACTCCGAAGACCTGGGCCGCCTGATGACCGCCGAGCAGGGCAAGCCCTTTGCCGAGGCCAAGGGCGAGGTGGCCTACGGCGCGAGCTTCATCGAGTGGTTTGCCGAAGAAGCCAAGCGCGTGAACGGCGAGGTGCTGCCGCAGTTCGACAACAACCGGCGCCTCCTGGTGATGAAGCAGGCCATCGGCGTGTGCGCGGCCATCACGCCATGGAATTTTCCGCTGGCAATGATCACGCGCAAGGTCGCGCCGGCCTTGGCTGCGGGCTGCACGGTCGTCATCAAGCCGGCAGAACTCACGCCGCTCACCGCGCTGGCCGCGGCCGAACTGGCGGTGCGCGCGGGCATTCCGCCCGGCGTGCTCAACGTGCTCACGGCCGACAGCCAGAACAGCATTGCCATCGGCAAGGAACTGTGCGAGAGCGACGTCGTGCGCCACCTGAGCTTCACGGGCTCCACCGAAGTCGGCCGCATCCTCATGAGCCAGTGCGCGCCGACGGTCAAGAAGCTGTCGCTCGAACTCGGCGGCAACGCGCCCTTCCTGGTGTTCGACGATGCCGATGTCGATTCGGCGGTCGAAGGCGCCATGGCCAGCAAATACCGCAACGCCGGCCAGACCTGCGTGTGCGCGAACCGGCTATATGTGCAAGACGGCATCTACGACAGCTTCGTCGAAAAATTCGCGGCCAAGGTCAAGGCGCTCAAGGTCGGCAACGGCTTTGAAGATGGCGTGATGCAAGGTCCGCTGATCGAGGACGCGGCCATCGACAAGGTGCAGCGCCACGTCGACGACGCCGTCGCCAAGGGCGGCAAAGTGCTGGCGGGTGGGCGCAAGATAGGCGGCCAGTTCTTCGAACCCACCGTGATCGCCGAGGCCACGCCTGACATGCTCTGCGCGCGCGAAGAAACCTTCGGCCCCTTCGCACCCGTGTTCCGCTTCAAGTCCGAGCAGGACGCCATCGATGCGGCCAACAACACCGAGTTCGGGCTGGCCAGCTATTTCTATACCCGCGACGTGGGCCGCATCTTTCGCGTGGCCGAGGCGCTGGAATACGGCATGGTCGGCATCAATGCCGGCGTGATCGCCACCGAGCACGTGCCCTTCGGCGGCGTGAAGCAGTCGGGGCTTGGCCGCGAGGGTTCGCACCACGGCATGGACGACTACGTCGAGATCAAGTACCTCTGCCTGGGCGACATTCAGAAATAACGGCGTCGCAAGTGCGCATTAGTCCCCAATTTTGGGGACCGGTTGCCCTTAAATCTGACAAATTCTCGCAAAACTCTCCCGCGCAAGGGGAGGGGACGGCAGTATTGGCTGCAAAGGAGTCCCCTCATGAAAATCAGACCTATTGCCGCCTGCCTATTGACGCTTGCCACCTACTGCACCGCGGCTTCCGCTCAAGACGTGGACCCCGGGGCGCTGGTGAAAGCCGCGCAAGCCACTGTCCAGCAAATCGACGAGGGGCGTGCCGCGTCGGTGTGGGATGGCATGTCCGCCGCGGTCAAGCAGCGCGTCTCGCGCAAAGACTTCACGGAGGCGACCGCGCGCTCGCGCCAGTCTTTGGGAACGCCGGGTGTTCGCTACTGGGTCACGGTCTCGCGCCAGCAAGCGCAAGGTACGGCGTCCATTCCGGCAGGTATGTACAGCAGCGTCGAGTTCGAATCGTTGGTCGGGGGAACCAAGACCGTGCGAGAGCTGGTCTCGTTCCGGCTCGATGAGGACAACACCTGGCGGGCGAGCGGCTACACCGTGCGCAGCGACGCCCGCTAGACGTCTGCGCGGTTTCGACTCCTCTCCCGCTTGCGGGAGAGGGCTCGGGTGAGGGTGCGGCCGCCATCCTTCAGGCAAGACTGCTCGCATCGGCGCTGACGGCCTCGAAGCAATAGCCCTGGCCGTAGATGGCGGCCAGCCGGTAGCCCGTCTCCGGCCGCAGCCGGAGCGCCGTGCGCACCCGCGAGATGTGCGTGTCCAGGGAGCGCGACACCTGTTCGGTATCCGTGGCGCTGCTGATGCCCCAGACGGACTCCAGCAAATACCGCCGCGAGAGCACGCGCCCCATGTTTCGGAACAGGAGGAGGGCGAGGTTGAATTGCTTCTGCGTCAGAACCACCGGCGCACCATCCATCTCCAGGAGTTGGCGCGCGGGCAGAAAGTGATAGCGGCCCCAGGTCTGGTCATCGGGCTCCTCTGCGTAGGCCCGCCGTATCAGGGCGCGCACGCGAGCTGCGAGTTCGCCCGCCCGGATCGGGCTCACGATGATGTCGTCCGCGCCGGCGGCCAAACCATCCACGATGTACTCCTCTTCATGACCTTGGGCCTTCAGGAGAATCGGTACGCGGTCTTTCAACGTCATGCGCGCCCATCGCGCAACATCCGGTCCCGTGGTGTCCGGCAAGTGCCAGTCCAGCACCACGAGATCGAAGGTTTCTCGCAGCAACTCGCGTTGCAACGCGCTGCCCCTGATGAAGCTTCGGCAGTCATGCCCCAGAGGTCGAAGAATGCTCTCGATCAAGGCAAACTCGTCGTCGTCGTTGTCCAGTATCGCAATTCGCATCGCTACCTCTCTCAGAGATGATCCGGCGAACTGAACAGCCGCACCTCGTCTTCAGCGAGCAGCGCTCGATGAATCAATGCGCTCAGCACGGCGCCAAGCTGTGCGAACTCGGCGCACCAGGCTTTCAACACGTTGTTTCTCATCAAGGACCTCCGATCAGAATGGGTCGATCAAGCGGACCGGTGGGCATCCACCGGGCTTGAGCTCTGATCCTGCTTGGAAGTCTTAAATGGCGAGAGAATCTAGCGAGAGTTCGTCAGATTTGAATGCAAAAAGGACTGGTCGGATAGGCATTAGTTCACATTGCCGCGGCGGCGCGCTCTCACGCGGGCAAGCCCTTGAAGTCACGTCGTCTGCCCGGCAATGAACTCGTAGCCCACGTTCTGCCTGAGCGGCGGCGTTTGGCCGGCAAGTCTTGCGAGGATTTGTTCAGCGGCCAATTCGCCGATGCGATGGCGCGGTGACTTGACCGTCGTCAGCCGCAGCGGCAGGGCTTCGCCGATTTCCAGTCCGTTGAATCCTGCCAGCGCCAGTCGGCCGGGAACGTCGATGCCCGTGGCCATGCAGTGCATCAGCCCACCCACGGCCATGTCGTCGTTCGAGAAATAGACGGCGTCCAGGTCTGGATGAGACTGGAGCAGCTGCGCAAGGCCCGCACGGCCCAGCAGGAGCGACGACGACCGGGGAGCCGTGAATTCGCTCTGCAGCTTGAGCCCGCGTTCCGCAAGGCCTTGCTCGAAGCCTTCCTTGCGCTTGGCGGCGCGCAAGTCGCGGCTGAGGTCGCCCCCCACGTAGCCGATTCGTTGCCGCCCCATGTCGGCAAGGTACCGCCCCGTCTCGCGGCCCGCGTCCCGGTTCGAAAAGCCCACCGCCATGTCGATCGACTCTCCGTCGATGTCCATCAGTTCCACCACCGGACTGCGCACCTCGCGCAGGATCTGCCGCGCGCGCGGCGTGTGTTCGAGGCCCGCAAGGATCCAGCCCGAGGGCCGCCACGACTGCATGGCCGCAATGACCTCTTCTTCCTTGGCAAGGTCGTAGTCCGAGACACCGATGACCGCCTGGTAGCCCGCCGCTCCAAAGCGCTCGTTGGCGCCCCGCAGCACCTCCGGAAAAACGATGTTGCTCAGCGACGGGACGATTACCGCAATGAGCCGGCTCTTCGCCGTCGCCAGCGCGCCCGCCAGCCGGTTAGGCACATATCCCAGGGTGGCAATGGCGGCCTGCACCTTGGCGCGGGTCTGGTCGGAGACGTTGGCGTGGTCGTGCAGCACCCGCGAAACGGTCATGCCACTGACGCCCGCCAGGCGCGCAACTTCCTCCAGGGTGATGGAGGGCATGGTTTCGGGTTGCTCGTTCATTTGTCTGCTGCTTTCTTGTTCTTTCGCCTCTGGCTCCGCGCAAGCCAAGCATAGCGGTGGGCTCATCGGTCCGTGTAATCCAAAAGACGTCTATTTGCAGGGTTTCCCCTAGATTGTTTGCGCAAACAATCTACGAAGATGGCGATTGTTAGCGCAAACAAGTTGATGTTAGCGTAAACAAAGCAAAGTAGATCCAGATAACCAGGAGACCTCATGAACACCTCGTCAGTCTCATTGACAACGCCAGCCGGGGAGGGCGACGGCCTCGTCGCCGAAACCGACCGCACTTACTCAAAAGTGTTTTGGCGCATCGTTCCGCTGCTCATGCTCTGCTACGTGGTCGCCTACCTCGACCGCGTGAACGTCGGCTTCGCCAAGCTGCAGATGTCGCAGGACCTGGGCTTCAGCGAAACCGTGTTCGGCCTGGGCGCGGGCCTGTTCTTCATTGGCTACTTTCTGTTCGAGGTGCCGAGCAACGTGCTGCTGCACCGCGTTGGCGCGCGCGTCTGGATCGCGCGGATCATGATCACCTGGGGTGTCATGTCGGCCGCCTTCGCCTGGGTGCAGACGCCCACCACCTTCTATGTGATGCGCTTTTTGCTCGGCATTGCCGAGGCGGGCTTTTACCCCGGCGTCATCCTCTACCTGACGTATTGGTATCCGGCGCAGCGCCGCGCAAAGATCATTGCGCTGTTCATGTCAGCCATTCCCGTGGCCGGCATCTTCGGCAATCCGCTGTCCGGCTGGATCATGGATCTCTTCCATGGCGCCAGCGGCTTTCACGGCTGGCAGTGGATGTTCATCATCGAGGCCGTGCCGGCGCTGGTGATGGGCCTTGTGGTGCTGGCCTTTCTGGACAACGGCATTCGCAGTGCCAAGTGGCTGAGCGAAGGCGAAAAGCAGCTGCTCGAATCCGAAATCGCCACCGACCAAAAGGGCACGCAAAGCAAGCACGCCATCGGCGCCATCTTTGGCGACAAGCGCGTGTGGCTCATGTGCCTTATCTACTTCTGCTTTGTGATGGGGCAGTACGGGCTCACGTTCTGGATGCCCACGCTGATCAAGTCCACCGGCGTCACGGGCAACCTCAACATCGGGCTCTTCAGCGCAATTCCGTTCGGCTGCGCGATCGTGGCCATGAACCTTGTCGGCCGCAGCGCGGACGCGCGTCGTGAACGCCGCTGGCACCTGATCGTGCCGGCCCTGTTTGGCGCGGCTGGGTTCGTCGTTGCGGCCTCTTACTCGCACAACACCATCGTCTCCGTGGCCGCGCTCTCGCTGGCCGCGGCCGGCGTGCTGACCTGCGCGCCGCTCTTCTGGTCGCTGCCCACGTCGTTCCTCTCCGGCGCCGCCGCCGCGGTGGGCATTGCCGCCATCAACTCCGTGGGCAACCTCGCCGGCTTCGTGAGTCCCTATCTCATCGGCTACCTGAAGGACACGACGCACAGCACGCAGACCGGCATGTATGTGCTGGCCGGCATGTTGGTAGTCGGCGCCTTCGCGGTGCTCAGAACGCCCGCCAATCTGGTCAATCGCTGACCGAGCAGGAGAACGCCCCCATGAAAAGAACCATTACCTCCTGGTTGCCCGGGCTCGCGCGTTGCGCCTGCCTCCTACTGCTCCCATGCCTGCTTGCGCCGGGCGCCAACGCCGCCGATTTTCCCAAGCCCCGAGAGAGCCAATGGGAGGCGCGGGACTTCCGCTTCGAAAGCGGCGAGACGCTGCCCGAGCTGCGCCTGGCCTACACCACCGTGGGCGATCCGGGCGGTGAGCCCGTGCTCATCCTGCACGGCACCACCGGTTCCGCCGCAAGCCTGCTGACGCCTGAATTTGCCGGCGAGCTCTTCGGCCCCGGCCAACCGCTGGACGCGGCAAAGCACTTCATCATCCTGCCCGACGCCATCGGCACCGGCGCCTCGTCCAAGCCCTCCGATGGGCTGCGCACCGCCTTTCCGCGCTACAACTACAACGACATGGTCGCGGCCCAGTACCGGCTGCTGACCGAGCACCTTGGCATCCGCCACCTCCGGCTGGTGCTGGGCAACTCCATGGGTGGCATGCAGACCTGGATCTGGGCCCAGAAGTACCCCGGCTTCATGGATGCGGCCACACCCATGGCGTCGCTGCCCACCGAGATGTCCGGCCGCAACTGGATGATGCGCCGCCTGGTCATCGATTCCATCCGCAGCGATCCCGCCTGGAAGAACGGCCAGTACACAGAGCAGCCGCCCAGCCTGCGCTTTGCCTCCGTCTTCTTCGCCATTGGCACCAACGGAGGCGACCAGGGCCTGTTCAAGCTCGCGCCCTCGCGCGAAAAGGCCGATGCCGTGCTCGACCAGCGACTGAAGGCGCCGTTTCGCGGCGACGCCAACGACCACCTCTACCAGTGGGAGGCCTCGCGCGACTACAACCCCTCGCCCGGCCTGGAGAAGATCGAAGCCGCGCTCCTGGCCATCAACTCGGCCGACGACGAGCGCAACCCGCCGGCCCTTGGCGTGCTGCAGCGCGAGATCCAGCGCGTCAAGAAGGGCAGCGCCCTCTTGATCCCCGCGAGTGCCGACACCGTGGGCCACGGCACCACCGCGCGAGCCAGGTTCTGGAAACGCGAATTCGAGGCGTGGCTGCAAGCCGTGCCCCGCAGCGCGCAATGAACAGAAAAGCCAATTCCCCAACCCTTTCAGGCCCACACCATCATGCGCATTGCTGTCCTTGAAGACGAGCCGGCCCAGATGAACCATCTGGTCGACATGCTCGAGAACCGCCTCTTCAACAACCTCGACGAGCCCGTGTCGTGCGTGCCGTTCCACAGCGGCGAAGCCTTGCGCAGCGCCCTGCGCACCGAAAGCTTCGATCTGCTGGTGCTCGACTGGAACGTGCCCGACCTCGATGGTCTGCAACTGCTGGCCTGGCTGCGCAGGCAGCGCGAAAGCACCATTCCCGTCGTGATGCTGAGCGCGCGCAACTCCGAGCGAGACGCCGTGTGCGCGCTCGACGCCGGCGCCGACGACTACATCGTCAAACCTTTTCGCCCGCTCGAACTGGCCGCGCGCATTCGCCGCCTTGTGGCACCAGCGCAATCCACGGGCAAGGGCACGCAGGAGCGATTCGGCGATTGGGTGTTCGACCGCAGTGTCTCGAGCGTGCAGTTCCACGTCGTGGCCGGCGAGCGCGCGCGATGGGTGTCGCTGAGCAACAGCGAGTTTCATATGGCGCTGGCGCTGTTTCGCAACCTTGGCAGGGCGGTATCGCGCGCCCATCTGCTGGAGCGCGTGGGGCGCGACAGCGAGCCATCGAACCGCGCGCTCGACAGCCAGATCTACCGGCTGCGCACCAAGCTGCGCCTGAACGTTGAGAACGGGCTTCGGCTGCATACCGTCTATGGCCAGGGCTATCGCCTGGAGCTTTGCGTACATGAGGGTCGCGCGGCCGTCCCCCAAGCGCTGGAAGTTGCGATCGACCTGGCTACCGCGGCCTGAGGCTGGCCCCTGTGCCCCCGGGGCCGGCCTCAGACGTGAACAAATTCGCGGAACCGCTGCGTCCGCGAATTCAATTCTCGCCAACTCTCGCAAGGCGTCCACGCCGCGCGCCCTCGGTGGGCACCATCTTCAGCACTAAGTCTTACATCGCTGCGTGGCGCTGCAAAAAGCCCACCGGCGAGCTTGGTGCCAGCCCAGAGGAGTCCACACCATGTCAGCCAGCAAGCAGCCGCCACACCAACGCGTGGGAGTGCTCGACCCCGTGTTTCGCACCAGGGAACACATGCGCCGCACCATCCGGGCGTTCGGCCACGCCCCCTTGATTTTCGAAGACCTGCAGGAACTGATGTTCCTGCCTACCGCCTCGCTCCGCTGCTCGGCCATGTGCATCGGCCTGCCCCGAAAGCGTGCCGATCTGGCTACGTGGATCAGCGGCGCAAGAAACGCCGTCGGGCCCGACGTGCCCCTGCTTTTTCTGACGCGTGAAAATCTTTTGAAGCCGCTCCAGTCGCTGGGTTGCAACGAAATCGACCTGCTGGTTGCGGCGCCTTCGTCGTTCTCTGATGTTTACGTTGGCCTAGAAGGCTGCATGGCGCGGTACGCACTGGCCCCCACCGGCCCCGGCCTCGAGTGGGGCGGCTACCGCTTCAAGCCGTCCACCAAATCCGTCATGGTGGACGAAGAAGAGATCCGACTTTCACCGCTCGAATTCGAGCTTGCGCTGGAGTTCTTCCACAACGTCGACAAGGTGCTGTCACGCCAGTATCTGCTGGCCATGTCCGCCGGACTCGCGCCCAGCCCATCGGGCCGATGGCTCAACGCCTGTATTGCGCGGCTACGCGACAAGCTCAACCTTGGCGTCTCTCGCGGCTGTGAATGGCGGCTTATTCACATTCGCGGGCAAGGCTACAGGCTAGCCCGCAGCACACCTTCGGTCCCAAGAAAAACGGGTACTGAACTCAGGCTGCATCGATGACCAACCACGCCGGATTTGCATGGACTTCTCCAGCAGAATAAAAAAAGAAATGACCGAAGGAATCGTGAAGGCGATTCTGGAAGACGCCGGGTACCGGGTCATAGATTCCGGCATTGAAAAGGTCATACGCGAGCTGTCTTGCCTGTCTTCAATTGAATACGGCAGGCTCGGCTACCCCGACGCCATGAGCCACCTGCCCGACTTCACGGTAATGAACCGAGAGCAAGACCAGAAGTTTCTTGTAGAGGTCAAGTACCGAAAAAAATGGGGCAAAGAGATTTTTGAAGAGGTGAGAGAGCAGGCCAGGATGTTCGGCGAGTTGACATTGGTTTCCATCAATGCCGCTGCCGATGATCCATCCAACATCAATTCTCCGTCCCGCTTCATCAGGTGCTGCGGCTTGAAGTTTGATGGCGAGATCTACAAGGTCGAGATCCGCCGCCAGCAAGCCCCAAATGCTTGGATACCTTGCTCTGAAGTCAACGATGGCACCGGCCTGTGGTGGGCCATGACACCCTTGCCAGACAAATTCGCCAAGCTGAAGGAGAACGCGCATGCGGAAACCCTCGTGAAGGCGGTGAAGGCATTGAGCGGAATTCTGGACAAATAAATTCCACGCTGGACGATTGCCAACCGGTAGCGGACCAGTCTTGCCTGAACTCGTCCGGAGGAGGGCTGCGCCTGGGTAGCTACGCCCAAGGGCCTTGCCGAACAGGGCTATCGAACCCTTCCCCTTCTTGGTCGCGCTCGCCCTGGTGCGTTGCGCGCCTCCGATGGCAGAGCGCAATGAGAAGGTTCTTGGAGCCCCGCGTGAAGCCTTTCGCCAGCGAATCCAAACGCCCAGATTCACAAGGCGACTAGGCCAAAGGTGCGCATTAAGTCCGCTTTTCCGTACCCGTGTGAACTCAATTCTGACAAAACCTCGCGCGATTCTCACGGCCACTGGGGTCCATCGGCACGATCCATTTCGCACGCAACGCAGAGCACTTCGGGCCACCAAAAGTTCCCCGCCGCCGCTGCCGATGCTGCCTCACGGGGCCTCAAGCCCTTTCAGCTATCGATTCGCACGGATTGGGAAGAGGACCGCATGACGACAAGAGAAGAGCACCGAGTTTTGGGCAGCAAAGGCACCACGCGTGCCTTTGCGGCGAATGGGCAGCAGCAACAACGCCAGAGGCAAGCCACTTTCGGCTTTGCCGGCGCTTCGATCAACGGCAAGAACTAAGCAAGGGGAGCATGGAATGAACAAGACATATCGTTCGATCTGGAATGCAGCGCTGGGGGCATTCGTCGCGGCGCCGGAAACTGCGCGGGCATGCGGAAAGAAATCTGCCGGTGGTGAAGTGGCGAAGAGCGAGAGTTCGCAGGCGCGAGCTGGGATCTCGTCCCGCGGGTTGGGCGGGCTGACTGCAACCGCGGCGCTCATGGCGTTGGTTGGTTCATTCTCGTCGCCAGCGTATGCCAACCTTACGGCCGGTTGCGCGACAGCCAACAGCACCGGAACCATCGTGATCGGCGGGAGTGCTGGCGAATGCGCTATCTCATATGGCGGTGGCTCCGTGGTGATCGGGGCAGCTGCGCAAGGGGGTGGGGCGGCCGGTGCAGGCGCCAATGTCGCCATAGGATGGACCGCCCAAGCTACCGAAGCCAACGCCACCGCAGTTGGATGGCAGGCTTTAGCCTACGGTGTAAATGCCGCTGCATACGGTCAGAATACCCATGCATGGGGCCATCAATCCACCGCCCTTGGTACGGCATCAATTGCGACTGGCCAGGGTGCTACTGCGGTGGGAAATATTGCTGAGGCTACTGCGAATAACACAACGGCGATCGGCAATTACGCGCGGGCACATGCTCTAGATGCGCAAGCCTTTGGCAACGGTGCAGTCGCGGATAACACTAGCGCCCTTGCAGTAGGTTTTGAGGCGAATTCACATGGTGTGGGTTCCGTCGCTCTCGGGTGGAAAGCTGTTTCCCAGCAGAAGGGAGCGATTGCCGTGGGTATCTCTACTACCGCGGACGGCATTGGAAATATTGCGATGGGAGACGGTGCCGTGGCAACCGGTTCTGCAGGCTCGATAGCTTTGGGCCAAGGCGCGGTGGCCAACATCGGAGGCGGTGTTGCGCTCGGCCGGGGCTCGGTGGAGGGCGCAGCTGTCGCAACCACCGGCACGACTATCAACGGCACCCCCTACAAGTTTGCCGGCACAACCCCGGGCAGCACGGTCAGCATCGGCACCGGCATTGCGGGCGGAGAGCGCACCATCACCAATGTCGCGGCTGGTCGCATCAGCTCGTCTTCGACCGATGCGATCAATGGCTCGCAGCTCGATGCATCGAATCAGGCGATCAGTTCGATCGTTGCCGCCTCGTCGGTGCACTACTACAGCGTCAAGGATGGTGGTACGACTCTCGGCAACTACGACAACGACGGTGCGACAGGGGACTTTTCTCTGGCCGCCGGGGCAGGTACCTCGGCAAGTGCTCGCCAGGCGAACGCAATCGGCTATAACTCTACCGCTACTAACGAGCAGGCTACGGCCATAGGTGTTGAATCCCACGCCAGCGGGTACAACTCGACTGCAGTTGGAGGCGGCAAAGCCACAAACGAGAACTCGCTTGCTTTGGGATCTGGCTCTGTCGCCGGGGGCTACGACGGAGTTGCGGTTGGTGTTTCTTCAAGAGCCCTTGGGAGCCTTTCATCGGCTTTCGGGTTTGATAGCCGCGCCTTGGGTGATAGCTCGTTTGCGGCGGGGCCTTCTTCAAGGGCTTTGGGCGTGAGTACTGTCGCGATTGGTGATTCGGCAACGGCGAACCTGGACGGAGATGTGGCGATAGGCTTGGGCGCAACCGCCACCGGCGTGGCGGGGGTGGGTTCAGCCGTCTCCATCGGTGCCGCCAACTTCACCACCGGCGTAGGCAACGTCGCCACCGGCGCAGGTGCGGTCGCCATCGGCGACCCCGACACCGCAACCGGCAACGGCGCCGTCGCCACCGGTCTGGACAACACAGCCACCGGCGACGGCACCGTCGCCTTGGGCAACAACAACCTGGTGGGCGGTGGCGGGCAGGCCGTCGGCACGCCTGGCACGGCAGCGCAGGGCGCGGTTGGTATCGGCTTCCAGAACACGGTAACTGGCCAAGGTGCCGTGGGCATGGGCAACGTCAATACGGCAACCGGGCAGGGCGCTGTCGCGATCGGCAGCACCAACACGGCGATCGGCCAAGGCAGCGTGGCGCTGGGCAACGGTTCCACCGCTGGTGCCGTCGGCATCCCGGGCAATGTGGCGATCGGCAACGGCGCCACGGCGATCGTGAGTGCCGGCGACGTAGCGCTGGGCTCGGGTTCGGTGACGGCTGCAACCGCGAAAACCACCGGCGTGACCATTGCGGGTACGCCCTACGTCTTTCAAGGGACGAACCCGCTCAGCACGGTGAGCGTGGGGGCCGGCGGTGTCGAGCGCACCATCACCAACGTGGCGGCAGGCCGTATCAGCGGCACCAGCACGGACGCCATCAACGGCAGCCAACTGTTCGCCACCAACAGCGCCATCGATGCGGTGAACGCCACCGCCAGCAAAGGCATCTTCGTGACGACGGCGGCGACGGGCACGGGCACGGTCACTGGCACCACGACGCAGAACATTGCACCTGGCGGCACGGCCACCTACACGGCGGGCAACAACATCGCCATCACGCAGGCCGGCGCGAATGTGCAGATTGCCACCAGCATGACGCCCACCTTCACCAGCGTGACGACGGGCAACCTGACTGCCACCGGCACGACCACGCTGAGCGGCGGCACCACGCTGACTGGCGGCACCACCATTGGCGGCAGCCTGACGCTGAACCCGGCCACCACGGTGAACATGGGCGGCAACGTCATTACCAACGTGGGGACGGGCGTGGCAGGCACGGACGCGGTCAACTTGACCCAGCTCAACAACACCGTGGCCGGGTCCAAGACGCATTACGTCCACATCACCGATCCAGCCGGAACGCCACCGAGCGCCAACTACAACAATGACGGCGCGACCGGAGGAGCCGGAGCGATCGCGATCGGCGCCGTGGCCTCGGCGACACGTCCAGCCGCGGTGGCGATCGGCCTCAACTCCACCGCTAGCGGCGACAATTCGGTAGCGTTGGGCCTGCTGAGCGAGTCCTCAGGGCCCAACGCGGTGGCAATCGGCACGAATTCGACTGCTTCCGGCTTTGTCAGCACCGCCGTCGGCGATTCATCCACCGCCGAAAACTTTCGCGCAACCGCGTACGGATTCAATACGCACGCCTATGGCGATAGCTCCACCGCCATGGGGTCGGGTTCCATCGCTACGGGGGCAAACAGCATCGCGATTGGAACCGATAGCGATTCGATCAGCGCTGGATCGACGGCCATCGGAAATGACGCCACTGCCTGGGGATTGAACAGCCTGGCCATCGGTACGAAGGCGGACACCGCCAACAACGCGGGCGCCGTGGCACTGGGCTCGGGCTCCGTGGCGGCAGCGCCCGTGGGCACGTCCGGCGTGACCATTGCGGGTGTGCCCTATGTCTTTCAAGGGACGAACCCGGCGAGCACAGTGAGCGTGGGCAGCGTGGGCGCCGAGCGCACCATCACCAACGTGGCGGCAGGCCGCATCAGCGGCACCAGCACGGACGCCATCAACGGCAGCCAGCTGTTCGCCACCAACAGCGCCATCGATGCGGTGAACGTCACCGCCAACAAGGGCATCTTCGTGACGACGGCGGCGACGGGCACTGGCACGGTCACTGGCACCACGACGCAGAACATTGCACCGGGCGGCACAGCCACCTACACGGCGGGGAACAACATCGCCATCACGCAGGCCGGCGCGAATGTGCAGATCGCCACCAGCATGACGCCGACCTTCACCAGCGTGACGACCGGCGGCCTGACGGCCACCGGCCCGACGGTGCTCAGCGGCAACACCACCATCGGCGGCGCCACGAGCACCCTGAATGTGGTTGGGGGCACCACGGTCAACATGGGCGGCAACGTCATCACCAATGTGGCAAACGGCGTGGCCGCGACCGACGCGGTCAACGTCAGCCAGATGAACACGGCCACCACTGGGCT
>NZ_JAUSRN010000016.1 GCF_030811855.1 Variovorax paradoxus
ACCCATCCGACCCTGCGCACGCACAACTTCGTGAACGACGCGAACGGCAACGCCCTGTACGCCTACTACGCCTACGAGGGCACGCCCCAGGTGCACGCCAACGGCCAGCGCCAGCTGGTGGTCAACGGCGAGGTGCTGGGGCGCTACGGCCTGCTCGCGGACACCCGCTTCGAGGGCACGGCGCTGGCGCAGAACGGCCCGCTCTTCAGCGCCCAGAGCGACTTCAGCTTCGGCTACCAGCCCATCGACGGCAACTACCCCGCGGGCAGCCCCGGCACCTATGCGGTGGCCACGGGCGACACCCTGCAGAGCATCGCCAAGGGGGCGTACGGGGATGCGAGCCTGTGGTACCTGATCGCGGATGCGAACGGGCTGAGCAGCGATGCGGACCTGCGCACCGGGCAGGTGCTCAGGATTCCGACCAGGGTGGGGAGTGCGGACAACGCGAGCACCTTCAGGCCGTACGACCCGTCAAAGATTGCCAGCGACTCGCCGACCATGATGGCGACGCCGCAGGCCGAGGATGGCGGCTGCGGGGCCGTCGGCCAGATCATCATGGTGGTGGTCGCCGTGGTGGCTGCAGTCTTTACCGCAGGAGCGGCGCTCGCTGCCATGGGCGCCACACTGGCGACCGCCGGGACGGGCACGCTCATCGCGGCGGGGGCCATTGGCGGTGCCGTTGGCTCCATCGCGAGCCAGGCGGTCGGAATAGCGATCGGCGCGCAGGACAGCTTCAGTTGGAAGGGCGTGGCGCTGGGGGCCATCGGCGGCGGTGTCACGGCCGGCCTGGGCGGGGCCGGGTTGCTCCCAGATACGGGCAATGTCTTCCTCGATGGGGCGATTCGTGGTGCCGTGAGCAGCACCTTGACGCAAGGTATCGCAGTGGTCACCGGCTTGCAGGACAAATTCAGCTGGAAGTCGGTCGCTGCATCCGCAGTCGGTGCGGGTGTGGGCGCGGCGGCAGGCCCGGCCATCGGCAAGGCGTTCGGCGAAGCGTTCGGCAACAACGCAGGCAGCGCCTTCGCGGCGCGACTTGCGACGGGCCTGGTCGCGGGCACGGCGGCTGCGGTGATGCGCGGGGGCAAGGTGGCGATTCAGCAGGTCGCGACTGATGCCTTTGGCAATGCGTTGGGGGAATCCATCGCAGCGGCGAATGGGCAGCAGGCGCAAGGCGTCGGGCCGCGGATTACCGCAACGGGATGGACATCGAGAGCGACAACGCCGCGCTGCAGCGGCAGACGCAGCCTTACTACGACCAAATCGTGGGGGCATTCGGTCAGCCCGGTGACGGCAACCGGTACGCTGGCGTGCAGATCGCAGCGGGTTCGGGCTACAGCGGCATGGGTTCGGGCAGCGGCCGTGATCAGAACATCGATCGCATGCTCGATTTGGCTAATAGACCCGAGTCGGGTGGAACGCGGAGCAGCATGGGTGCCGATGGCGTGCCGCGTGTGGGCTTCGGTGTGTTTGGGCCGGCCGAGAGCATTCGCAGCGACGGGCGCGGCTTCATCGATGAAGTCAGGAGTGCGACGGAAGGGTCGATCAATCAGGGGAGCGCGATCGGCACGCCATTGCCACCGTCACCGTACAAGTGGGTATCCAACGAGATGGTCGACGGAAGAGTTGTCCCTGGGCATTGGACAGACGGCGTCGACACAGGAGACGATTCGGCGCGCCTCCTGGCGCGGTCCAAGGACAGTCCGGCGATGCAACAGTGGGCGAAGAACTACTACAGCGATGGTGCCAACTCGTTGAATGCGGCCGAGCGCGCGGATGGCTTTGCGGACAGCACGAACCGCTTTATGCCTCCAGCATCGACACAGACGCTGGGTGATTTGTATGCGGCAAATGCACGGATGGTTGGAGCTGCAACAAGCAAAGAAGGCTGGGTGGCCGCTGCTCGCGTGGTGTTCTCGAACCCGACCGATGGCGAGAGGAGATCGGCCCTCGCCACGGTCGGGTCTGCGGCCATGATTGGACTAGACGTGGCGCCTGTCGGTATCGTCGGTAAGGAAGTCAGTATGGCGATGGTCGGAGGGGTCCGGTCAGCCTGGAATGGGGCCAAGGCCGAGTTGAGGCTGGCTGCTGCGGCCCAGGATGCGGTTGAAATGCGCGTAGCGGGTGACATCGGCGTGCCTGCGACCCGGTCTGCTAATCCACTGAGCACGGTGCTGGAGTTCGATGCGCATGGGAATGAGATCATGTATCGGTCGATGTCGAGAGAGGACTACAGGTATCTGCGAGACTTTGGTGAACTGCGTCCAACAACCGAAACCTCCATCTCGCCCAACTTGGCCTATTCTTCAAAATACACCAACAACAACAGCGTGACCGTCCGCTTCGCCACCACGCCGGGCACCTCGGCCGCGTTGCAAGAAATAGGCATTGCAGCCAACCCACCGGCAGCGAAGGCTTTGAGCTTGGCCGAGCGCAACGACAGCTGGATGCAAACCAACACGCGCTTCAAGGTCGAAGGCGGGCAGATGACCACGCAATTGGGCCAAGGCCCTGGCATCACGACTTTCAATCGTGGCATCGTTGACTTTGAGCTCGTTCGCTAAAGGGAAGACCAATGTTTTTACAGTTCGATCAATCCGGCGTTCCCATGAAGCGCGTGTACCTGCTCTCAGAGGAACTGAAGGCAGACCCCGGTCGGATCGCCTTGGCGCAAGCCTTGACCCTGAATGCTGCCAAGCCACGCATGGGCCTCAAGGGCACGCTGGGACTCTTTGGATCGCCCGAATGGTGGGCCAATATAGAGCAACGAAGAATGCCCTTGCGGTTTGTGCAAGGCATCATTCGCAGCACGTATTTCGCTGGGCAGGATGAGCCGGGCGACCACAACTCCTTTGAGTTGCTGCTGGAGGATGGTGCAACCTACGATGAAAGTATTTACGCCAACGACAAGGCCAGTCGTGCACTGTTTCGCGTCGGTCATCGGGTCGAAATCGTCTACGCGCTCGATGAGTCAAAGCGCCAGCCCGCCCAAGATGGCGGCGTGAATTATTCAGACATCGTGCTCGAAATGGCCGTCTCCCTGGAGCCCGTCAAGTAGCCTGCTGACCGGGGTAGGCCTGCTCCACCGGTAGCTTGTTGGCAGCTTCTTGGAGCTGCCCTTGCTGCACCAGCGCGCGCACTTCATGGGCCGTCGCCGTCACTTCCGTGATCCTGCGCGTCCACTGGTTCACGTAGAGCCGCACAGCCTCCTTGCTCAGGCCAATCTGAATGGCCCGATGCTCCAATGGCTGCAAATGCAAATCGCGCTCCGGATCCCATTGCACCCGCACCGGGCGGCGCTGCTTGAGCTCGGCGTAGGCATCCATCGACATGCCTGCTGGCGAGTGGCTCGGACAGCTATGGGCCAAAGCCCACTCGAAGCCCTCGCGCGTGATGTCGATCGCCAGAATGCGCTTCTGGCCTTCGTCCTTCAACCCCCAGCCGGCGCGGTACATCATCCAGAGGAAAGAAGGCTTGATCCACGTCATGCGCTCCAGCTTGAACGGTGGCGAGATGAAGCGGCCATGCGCCAGAGCAGAGTCGGCAATCGCATCGCTGTACGCCTGATAGACCCGAATGGTGTCGGCGTCGTACATGGCGCGGATTTGGTTGTGGGGAATTGCGTCGGTCTTCATGCGTGCATGCCTGTTCAGTAGCAGCTAAAAAAATAAATGCCTCGCCCAACCCCTTGGCCGCCGAGTGCCGGGGTTCTGTGGTCGCAAGCTGCGACCACCCTGGGCGCGTCATCGGTGTGTCGTCTGTCAGCCCGTGCGCGCCTTGCCCTTGGTCGCCTTCTTCTCCTCGGGCGTCACGAACCCGATCGGCCGCTTGGGCGACTCCGGTGGCATCGTCAGTTCCCTGACCGCCTCGAAGAGCTGCCTCAGCTGATTGCGCGTGTTGCGGCTGAAGGTGTCGTGGCTCAATTCCAGCCGCTCCGTCTTCTCCTCGATCTCGGCCAGCCGCTTGGCCGGGTCCTCATGCAGGCTCGCCGCCTGGCGCAGCCGCACGAACGCGCGCACCACGTAGATGCCCATCTCGACGGCCTGGCTTGAGGCCAGGATATTGGCCAGCGCCACCGCCCCGAACTCCGTGAAAGCAAACGGCAGCGATCTGGAAAACTTCAGCTTCGAGAGGTGGTCACAGTTTGTGACCACCTCGGCCTTCTCGGCCGCGTCCAGCTGGAACATGAAGTCCGACGGAAAGCGCCCCGCGTTGCGCTTGACGGCCTGGTTCAGCGCCTTGGTCGGCACGCCATAGAGCTCGGCCAGATCGGCGTCGATCATCACCTTCAGGCCGCGCAGCAGCTGGATGCGCCCCTCGATGCGCGGCAGCAGCGCGCCGGCTGTTCTTGTCGTTGTTGTCGCCATGCGTTCCCTGGTCTTGTCTTCCGGTCTTTGTTCTTCAGTGGCTGGCCTGCGCCAGAACCGTCTCCAGCATCTGCGAGACGAACTGCTGCTTGGTCTTTGGCAGTTGCTCCACCGCATCGATTTGCTGGTGCAGCCGCGACACCGGCCCGCGCCTGGTGGTACCGCGCCGCGTGGTGCCGGCAGCGGCCGGCTGCGTGTTCTGGCCCATCAGTTTAGCCCGGCCCTAAGCGTTTCACGCGAAGTGCGGATGCATTGACGGAGACCCTGAGCACCCAGCTGGTGGCCGCGCCGGAGCAAGACAGCCAGCGCTACTTCCAGATTGGCGGAGTCGCGCTTATGTCCAGACTCGACTGTCAAGAAATAAATTCCTTGATGCTTCACAGCTAGACACCCGTCATCTCGCCCGAGCAAGTTACTCGAAAAGCCGCCCTTGTACTTGCCCCTTGGCATACTCTGGCGAACACTCCGTCTCTCATTCATCCAAGGTAGGCACGATGCCGAACGCAAGAAAAATCGTCAATCTGGGCATCGCCACTCCGGCATACAACAACACGGTGCTAATGAGCTATGCGAACACGCTGTTCGGCATTCAGGCGGCGGCAATGAACGGGGGGATCGGGTGCCGGCTGCTGTGGTCGTCGAGTTCGAGTGTGATCGCGGTCGCGCGGAATTTGCTTGTCGACGAATTCTTGCGTGATGATCGCCTGTCTCATCTGTTGTTCATCGACGCGGATATGGCCTTTCCGCCGGAGGATTTGATGCGCATGTTGGCAGCCAGTGAGTCGCTGGAGCCTCACGACGTTGTTGCGGCCATCTGTCCCCGCAAGCGCTTGAACTGGGAGCGTGTGATGGCGGCAGCACGCATGCAGCCTCAACTGGCAAGTGAGGGTCTGGCCACGCTGGCCGGGTCGTTCGACGGCATGTTCAAGCCGCTATCGGGACGGATGGAGGATGTGTTCGAAGATCGTCCTGTGGAAGTCGAGGCGATCGGGACGGGCGTCATGCTGATAAGTCGCTCCGCTCTAGAACACCTGATGGCGCACGGGGTTCAGCGCGTCAGGATGGGATCGCAGCAAATCGAACTGAATGTGTTTTTTGAAGAGACCGTGGTCAACGGCTTCCATACCTCGGAAGACATCTCTTTTTGCCACAAGGTGCGCCGCGCGGGTGGGCGAGTGTGGGGCGTTCCATGGTTCCGCGTGACGCACGGCGGCAATTACGACCACATCGGGGATATCGGTGCCATCTCGCGAGCCCATATGGCGCTGTAACGGCGATGTCTTGCGGGCGGGAGGGCAGCACTCACGGCGAGCCGTGCAACTGCCGCGCGATCATGCAGGGACGACGAGCGGGATCGGTGGCTCACGTCGCATGTGGCGCTCCATCATCATCTGATACGCGGCTTCGATACCAGATCGGTACCGCTCTATATCGAACAATGGTGCACTCGTCCTTGCCTGGTGTAGATGCTCCCTTTGGCCCTGGAGCTCCATAGGATCTGCGGCCAACTCGATGGCCCTCGTCGCATACGCTTCGAGAGTGGGCATCACCATCTCCGGCAACCCGACGGCATGGAGCAGGCTGGCGGCAACGCGGCTGGCAAACGTTGTTCCGAGGCAAGTGAGCAAGGGAAGGCCTGCCCAGAGAGCGTCGCTCCCCGTGGTATGCGCATTGCAAGGAAACGTGTCCAGGAACAAATCAGCCAGCGCATGCCGGCTGAGGTGATCAGGCAGGGGTTGCCGTGGCGCAAAAACAAGGCGCTCAGGCGAAATGCCGAGATTCAACGCTTCCTGCCGCAGGCGAGGTTCTGTCCCGCTGTCCGGCCTGTACAGCCATAGAACGCTGTCGGGGACCGCATGGAGAATTCGCATCCAGACCGCAAAGACGGCTGGGGTGATCTTGTAGGTGTTGTTGAAGCAACAGAAGACGAATCCGTTTGCAGGAAGGCCGGCTGCATTTCTGGCAGTTGCCTTGTCAACCTGCAGAGGCGCGATCGAACGCAAGCCCGAGGCGTTTGGTTGATAGCAGTGAGGCAGGGTGACGATTTGTTCGGCATAGAAACGCGCGTGTTCCGGCGGCGTCACAATCGCATCGCCCACGATGTAGTCGATACATGTGGTCCCCATGCTTGCGGGATAGCCCAGGTAGTTGACCTGCACGGGTGCGGCACGTTCGGTAAATATGCGTGGGCGGCAGTTTTGTGTGTAGCCTTTCAAGTCGATTGCTAGGTCGATTTCCAGCTTGCGGGACAAGGCGCAAACAGCGCTATCCGACTCCTGGGAGACGTCGAAAAAATGATCTATCGACTGTGTCAGACGCTTGGTCATGTCATCTGGAGCCGACGGTCCGAAGGAAAAAAGAAACACCTCGAACTTCGAGTTGTCATGCTTTTCAAGAAGCTCAGCGATCAGCAACGTGGTCGCGTGCGCATGAAAGTCCGCAGAAAAATACCCCAGGCGAATCCTTTCGTGGGGACTGCGTTCGGGCAGCGGCAAAGGCTCGGCATCTGGGAAAAAATGCGCCATGAACGTCGCTCCCGCCTGTCGGATCACTTCAAGGTCATCGCATCCGACCGCCATGACAAACGGGGATGCGGTTGGTTCTCCCCGCATGACGGCTTCACACAGACGGGCCTTGGCGCTGTCGAAGTCGCGCCAGCGCACCAACTGCGCCATCGCAAGGAAATGGTCTCCCGCGGCGTAGGCTGGCACCGGATCGGAGTCGAGGGCCTTTTCAAGATGAAGGAGCGCTTCGTCATGCCGGTTCCCTACGACGAGCGAGCGCGCGGCAAGGAAGTGGTCTTCCCCGCAACTGCGCGGCGATAGCGCGCCGAGAGCGATCACGCGTTCAAACGCTTGCACGGCCTTGGGCGAATTTCCCATCCCAAGAAGCACATGGCCGTGCGCTCTCCAGGCGTCCACCGACGAAGCGCGGCGAGCGATTGCCTTGTTGCTTTCGGCCAGGGCCTCCTGATGCAAATGCAAGCCGCATAGCGCGTAAATGCGTCTGCACTGGGCATCGGGGTCATCGCTCGACCTTGCCAGCACGGCATCAAAATCGACCAGCGCTTCGGCATGCCGTCCTTTCTCGAACAGCGCCACCCCTCGGTTGTAATGCGTGTCGATGGAGGTCGGGCAGATTGCCAATGCGCGGTCATAGCACTGCATTGCCCGCTCGAAGTGGCCCTGCCGATTGAGAGCATTCGCGAGATTTGTAAGAACGTCATGCGCGCCGGGGTCCAGTAGCAGCGCCACTTGATAAGCCTCTATCGCTTCTTCATGGCGCTTCAATCCGTGCAAGGCATTGCCGCGGGTTGCATGCGTATTTGAAATGCGCGGTTCGATGGCAATCGCGAGATCGGCGTACCGCAACGCGTCGTCGAGATGGCTTCGCTGAATGCCCAAGATGCCAAGCATTCCAAGGCTCTGGTGATGGCGCGGTGCGCGGCGCAGGATTTCCTGATAGCCGGCTTCCGCTTGATCCAGCAGGCCCTCCTGGTGAATGCGCAACATCGCGTCGAATTCACGATCGATCTCTTTGGTCGCACTCTCCATCGAATCTCCCTGAATGGTTGCACGCGCCTAGAACGGCGCTCACCCGATTCTCCCTCCCCTTTTGCGCCACTGAGACGGTGCACTTTTCCACAAATCGGGCCCTTCAATTGTCAAATATCGTCGCGCCCGCTCTGAGGCAGAACGCCTCGCTCTATATTGCCGACGCAAACGTTCGACCGGTTCAATTGCATACATTGATGACGCCCTTATCGAGGGCCCGTCCCTGCACGCAAATTGTTCAGATCAAAGTCTGTGACGCATTCAGGACTCCTTCGCACGAAGGTCCTTGGATATCCTACAAAAAACATCAACGGGGCTCCGATGCAGGTTCCCCAAGGGAGAAAGTTTTGAATTTATCGCTTACCAAAATCGCGGCCGTGATCGCCTTTACGTGCGCGCTGCCCGGTGCTTGGGCCCAAGGTGCAGGCGCCGTCGTGGTCGACGGCGCTGGAACGGCGGTCTATGGTTCGACCGGTACGACATTGGACCCTTCGACCGGTAGCCCGGTGTTCGGCGCCATCGCCAGTTCGGCCACGGAGTTCTCAGCACTCACGCTCACGCCTACGGCGGCGCAGACCCTCGTGACCGACGGCACGAACGCCTCGGCCGTGACGCAAACGCCGACGAGTTTCGACGCGACGGCGGCGGGTTCCGGCGTTTTTCTGGGGCCCGTCGGCGCTAGCCTGTTGCGCACCAACGCCACTTCGACCGTGAATTCCGGCTATGTTGCAGTCGACAACGCCGCTGCGGGTGGCACATTCGAAACCGGCACTGGCCGTCAATACAACGGAACCCGCACCTTGTTTGGCCCCGGCTTGGACACGACGCAGACGGGTTCTTTCGATGCGAGCAGCAATCTCGCTACGGGGTTGCTGACCGATGGGGTCGCCGGCACCAACACGCTACTGGGAAGCACCTCGACAAATGGCATCGTCAATGCAGGAAATATCGCGACGACGACGCTGAACGTCAGCGGTGCCACTACCACCAATGGAATCGCGAACACGGGCCACATCGCTACGACGTCCTTGTCCACAACTGGCAATGCGACCGTCGGCGGCACGCTTGCGGTGTCCGGCGCCACAACCACCAATGGCATCGTGAACACAGGCAACATTGCAACGACGTCGTTGTCCACAACTGGGAATGCGAACGTGGGCGGCACACTCGCTGTGTCTGGCGCCACGACGACCAACGGCATTGACAACAGCAACCAGAAAATCACTGGCGTTGCGCCTGGCACCGTCAGCAGTTCGAGCACGGACGCGGTCAATGGCAGCCAGCTTTACCAAGTGAGTTCGGCCCAAGCGACGGCGAACGCCAATCAGGCCGCGATCAACAACAACCAGGCGTTGGTCAATGCCAACCAGGCCAACATCAACGCAGCGCAGTCGCTGACGAATCAGCAGATGCAGGCCCAAACCGCAAGCAACCGCAAGATCTCCAGTGGCGGCATCGCATCGGCCACTGCTACCGCATCAATGCCCGCTCTCCAGCGTGAGCAAAAGTTCGGAATAGGAGTAGGCGTGGGCAATTACGACGGCCAATCGGCCCTCGCCATCGGTGTGGCTGCGCGTGTCTCCGAACAGCTCCAGTTGAAATTTTCTGTGGGTACGAGCGGCGGCGGCAAGACAACTGTTGGCGCTGGCGGTATGTACGCCTGGTAGCGGGTCAAGGGATTTCATGATCGGCTTCCTCGCGATTCTCGGTCACCCCTCGCTGCCCTCAACCGCAGCGCATTCGTGATCACAGACGCCGAACTCAGGCTCATCGCCAGCGCCGCGATCATCGGGGACAGCAGCCATCCCGCGAATGGGTACAGCACGCCGGCGGCCAGGGGGACGCCGAGCGCGTTGTAGACGAAAGCGACGCCCAGGTTCTGCTTCATGTTGGCGATAGTCTGTTCGGAGACGATGCGCGCCTGCGCGATGCCGCGCAGGTCGCCCTTGACGAGTGTGACCTGCGCGCTGTTCATGGCCACGTCGGTGCCGGTGCCCATCGCGACGCCCACGTCAGCCTTGGCGAGCGCGGGCGCATCGTTGATGCCGTCGCCGGCCATGGCGACGATGCGTCCCTCCCGCTGCAGCTTGTCCACCAGCGCGAGCTTGTCGGCGGGCTTGACTTCGCCGTGCACCTCGTCGATGCCCAGCCGGGCGGCGACGGCGCGGGCCGTGGTCAGCCCGTCGCCGGTGGCCATGATCACGCGCATGCCCGAACCATTCGAGCTCTCCAACGAGAAAACGGGAAGATGAGGCGCTCCGTGCAGAGCGCAGCTCCAGTTTCCAGGTTGACGCCGTGTCAAGGTCAAGCCCGGCAAGGCTTCTGGCCGGCGGGCCTTCTCAGACGGCGGAGGTGGTGACGGCCGAGGCGCCGCTGCTGCCGGTGCCCGGCGGCGTCTTGACGATGGAAGTGAGCGCGGGTTCGGCCATGCGCAAAGTCGCGAGGTCGGGCCGTGGGCGGCGCAACTGCGCGTCAGATGCGAATGCCATCTCCATCGCATGCGCCGCGCCCAGCACCTGATGGTCGGTCCGGAACCCGCCCACTATCTGCAGCCCGAACGGCATGCCTGCATGGTCGACGCCGCAGGGCAATGAGAGCGCGGGATGCGTCGTCAGCGTCACGACATACGTCAGCGCGAGCCAGCGGTAGTAGTTCTCCTGCTTCTCGCCATTGATGGTGTCCGCGTAGAGCTGCGTCCACGGGAACGGCGACACCGGCGTGGTGGGCGAAAGAATCAGGTCGTAGTCGGCAAAGGTTGACTGAAAGCGCTTGATGAGCCGGGTCTGCTCGGCCTGCGCCCAGGCGCTGTCGAGCAGGCTCATCTGCGCGCCCATCTCGTAGTTGGCGCGGGAGTTGGGCCCGAGGCTGGCGGGGTCCTTTTCGTAGGCCGCATGCATGCCGGCCACGAAGGCTTCGGCGCGCAGCACGTCGAAGCAGCGGTGCGCTTCGCCCAGGTCGAGCGTCACTTCGTCGCAAGACTTGAACAAGTGCCGCATGGCGCCGACCTTGCGGCGCATCGTGGCGCGGATGTTGTCGTCCACAGCGCAGACACCGAAGTCTTCGGTCCACGCCACGCGCAGCTTGCTCAGGTCGAGGTCGGCGGGCTTCAAGAAAGACAGCGGGTCCAGCGGATAGCTCAGCGGATCGCCGGCGTGCATGCCCGCGGAGGCCGCCATCTGCAGGCAGGCGTCTTCCACGGTGCGACCCATGGGGCCGACAACGGAGATAGGTGTCCAGCCCAGCAGCTTTCGCACGCTGGGCACGACGCCCGGCGAAGGCCGAAAGCCGACCACGCCGCATTTGGCAGCCGGAATGCGCAGCGAGCCGCCGGTGTCGGAGCCGGTGCACACGGGCAGCATGTCGCACGCCAGTGCCGCCGCCGAGCCGCCCGAGGAGCCACCGGCATTCAGGTTGGGGTTGAACGGATTGCCGGTGGCGCCCCACACGTCGTTGCGCGAGTTGGCGCCGGCGCCCATCTCGGGAACGTTGGTCTTGCCAGCGACGATGGCACCGGCCCTGCGCAGGCGGGCCACCAGTTCGATGTCTTCGCTGGGCACGTGGTCGCGGAAGATCGCGGAGCCCCAGGTGGTGAGCAGGCCTTCCGTGGGTTCCAGGTCTTTCACGCCGAGCGGGAGACCGTGCAGCAGGCCCAGCGAGTCGCCGCGCATGACGGCCGCCTCGGCCGTCTTGGCTTCGGTTCGCGCGCGGTCGAAGCAGGTCGCTGTCACGGCATTGACGAAGGGGTTCACCCGCTCGATCTGCGCAATGCAGGCCTCCAGCAGATCGACCGGTGAAACTGCCTTGCTGCCGATGAGGCGCCGCAGTTCGACCGCGGATTTTTCGACCAATTCGTTGTGAGTGCTCATGTCGGTTGTTGTTTCATCAGGCCCAGTCCAGTGCACCCGCGGAACGGGCTTTGCCCGGCCGCCGGGTGCGCCCCCCGTGGGGGGAGGCGCCGAAGGCGCTTCGGGGGGCGTTCATCATCTAGTCGGAGGTGATGTTGGCGCGCGCAGCAATGGCGCGCATCAATGGCAGTTCCTTGCTGATCAGCTCGCTCACGGCGGCCGAATTGCTGTAAGCAGGCTCCAGGCCCTGCGCGGTCAGCTTGGCACGCGTGTCGGGGTCGGCAATGGTTGCAGCCAGCGCCTTCTCGAGCTTGGCCTTCACATCGGCAGGCAGGCCCTTCGGTGCAGACACCACCAGCCAGCTGTCCATGTTGATGTCGGGGTAGCCGCTTTCGGCCAAGGTGGGCACGTCGGGCAACAGGGTGGAGCGCTTGGCCGTGGTCACCGCAATGGCCTTGATCTTGCCGCTCTTGAGCTGGGGGATGGCGGCGCTCACCGTGTCGATGCTGAACGGAACCTGGCCGCCCATCAGGTCCGTCATGGCCGGGGCGCTGCCCTTGTAGGGCACGTGCGTCATCTTGAGGCCGGCGGTGTGGAGGATGGTTTCTCCCGCGAACTGGGACGTGGTGCCGGTGCCGTACGAGGCGTACGAATACTTGCCGGGCGATGCCTTCACGTAGTCGACGAACTCCTTGACCGTCTTCACCGGCACCTCGCTGTTCGCGAGCAGGATGAGGCCGACGCGTCCGACAAGGCCGATCTGGTCGAAGCTCTTGACCGGGTCGTAGGGAAGATTCGATCGGATGGCCGGGTTAACGGTGAACGTGGTGCCCGAGCTGACCAGCAGCGTGTAGCCGTCTGGCGCCGCCTTGGAGACATAGCTTGCTCCGATCACCGTGCCGGCGCCGGCACGGTTCTCAATGACGATGGGCTGGCCGAGTTCCTTGCCCAGGCGCTGGGCAATCACGCGCCCGTTCACGTCGGTGGCGCCGCCGGGTGGAAAAGGAATCACCAGCGTGACCGGACGCGTGGGAAATGCGGTGTCCGCGGCAACCGCTGCCAGGGACGACAGTGCCAGGCAGGACATCAGCACCATGCGGGCGAAAGCGGGAAGGCGTTTCATGAAGAGTTCTCCTGAGGGGGCGGGACGCTGCAATAAAAGGCGGGACTGCGAAAGCGCGAGGCGGGGGAGGCAGTCTCATCGTAGGAGTCGCAAGCCGCTGCCACAAGCGCAATGTTTAGAATTGTGGATTGCCGTTTCGGCAATCGACGCGTTGCGGTTTCGAGCAACGATCGCGAAGGAGCATCCATGTCGCTTCACGCACTTCAGGAGACGGCGGTCCGGTACTTTCTGGAGGTCGTCAGAACCGGCTCCGTCAAGGAAGCCGCGACCAAGCTCAACGTGGCGCCGTCGGCGGTGAGCCGGCAGGTGGCGCGTCTGGAGCGCGAGCTCGACACCTTGCTGTTCGAGCGCCATGCGCGCGGCATGGTGCCCAATGCGGCCGGCGAACTGCTGGCGGCGCATGCCAAGCGGGTGCAGCAGGACATCGAGCGGGTTGCGAGCGACATCGAGGGCTTGCGCGGCCTGCGCAGTGGGCGTGTGCGGGTGGCAAGCACAGAAGGCTTCGCCTTCGATTTCCTTCCGACGCTGATCTCGCGCTTTCGCAGCAAGCACGAGGGCATCCGTTTCCATCTGGAAGTCTGCTCGCCGAGCGAGATTCCAGGCCGCATCCGCGACGGCGACGCGGACGTCGGCATCACTTTGAGCGCGCTGCCCGAGCCGGGCATCAAGATCGAGCTGCGCCACCCGAGCCCGATCCTCGCGGTGATGGCCAACGACCACCCACTTGCGGCGCAGCGCCAGCTCTCCCTGCGCCAAGTGGTGGGCTACCCGCTAGGCCTGCCGCCGCAGGACAGCTCCATCCGCCAACTGCTCGACATCAGCTGCAGCCGGCAAGGGTTGCGCTACATGCAGGCCATGTCCAGCAACCATGCGAATGCACTGGTGAGTTTTGCCGCGGCGGGGCGCGGCATCATCGCGTTCTACGGTGAGCTGTCGATTCGCACGCTGCTGAAGTCCAAGGCGCTGGTCGCCATTCCGCTCAAGGACCGCGAAATGAACGAGCGCCATCTGGAGGTCGAGACACTGGCGGGCCGTTCGTTGCCCGACGCGGGGAAAGCCTTCGTGCGGTTTCTGACGGATGCCATCAAGGAAGCGGCCTGAAAGCACTCCGCACAAGCGACTTGGCGAAGCCGCAAAAGCGCTCGCAAATTTAAGAGGCACGCCGCGTGCGCTACACTCCGCGCCGCTTGCAGACGGCCTCAGCCGCTGCGCCGTCATTGGCAACATGACGAGAACAATCCTAAGGAAACTTTCAAGTGAACCGTATCGAACTGGTCGAAAAGATCGCCACCGCCCACACCGTCAGCAAGGCTGAAGCCGCACGCATCCTGGAAACCGTCACCGGCTCCATCATTGCCGCAGTGAAGAAGGGCGACCCCGTGCAACTCATCGGCTTCGGCACCTTCAAGCAAGTGGCCCGCGCCGCGCGCACCGGCTTCAACCCCCAGGCTGGCGCCAAGATCAAGATCGCCGCGCAGAAGGTGCCCAAGTTTGTGCCGGGCGCCGCATTCAAGGCCGCCATCGACCCCAAGGCTGCAAAGCGCAAGGCCGACAAGGCAGCCGCCAAGCCCGTCGCCAAGAAGGCAGCGCCGGCCAAGAAGGCCGCCGCTCCCGCCAAGAAGGCCAAGAAGTAAATCGCGCAATGCGCAAGTTGGCGGCAGCTGCAAGGCTGCCGCTGCGACGACGGCCCTTCGGGGCCGTTTTCTTTTTCAGGGCTTCAGTTGAGTGTGCCCAGCCGCGCAAGGATCAGGTCGTGCAACGTCTGCGCCGCGACGGAAAGGCTCCCTTCTCGCCGCTGCACCAGGTAGATGGTCCGCGTCAGGCCGGGCAGCGGCAACGGCCGGGTCGCCAGGGTGTCGCGCCGGAAGTGAAAGAGCGTGAGCTCCGGCACCACGCTGATGCCGATGCCCGCCTCCACCAGGCCCATGACGGTGGCCAGGTGCTCCACTTCGAACACCGCATTGAGCCGAAGCGGATGCAGTGCGACATCGAGCGACTGGCGCACGCTGCTGTTGCGCGCCATCTGGATGAAGGGCCAGGGCGCGAGCTGTTTGGCCGTGAGCCGGGGCACGGCGGCCAGCGCATGGTCCTTGCGACACACCAGGTGAAAGCGGTCGTCGCAAAGCTTGCGTCCGCGCAGATCGCTGGCCGCGGCCGCGCCGGCGCCCGTGGCCGCCAGGGCAAAGTCTGCCTGGTGGCTGCGCAACTGGGCGATGCAGGCGTCCGACAGTGCATCATGCAGCTCGACGGTGATGCCGGGCCAGGCCTGCATGAATTCCGCCAAGATGGCCGGCAGCCAGCCGGCCGCGAGCGAGGGCAGTGCTGCCACGCTCACGCGGCCCTTGCGCCGCTGGGTGTGGTCGGCAAGGTCGCCGATGGCGCCCTGCATGTCGTCCAGCAGGCGCCGCGCGGAAGGCTCGAACAGCCGCCCCTCGGGCGTGAGCTGCACGCTGCGCGTGTCGCGGTCGAACAGGCGGGCGCCAAGCGTCTCTTCCAGCGCCCGGATCAGCGCGCTGAACGCCGGCTGCGACAGATGGCAGGTCTCTGCCGCCCGGGTGAAGTTGCGCTGCTCGGCCAAGGCGGTGAACGCGCGCAATTGGCGGCTGGACAAATCGGGCGCTGGCATCGGTTGGAAAATGAATGAAATGGTCCGCAGTTCCGGAAAATCGGGTCCGTCGGCTCTGGGGATAGTATTCCTGTGCCGTGGACGCAACGGGCCCTTGCCGACATTGCCGCGCAGGATGCTGGAAACGTGGTTTTCTGTAAAAAATTTGTGACTTGAAGCGCAATTCGGCATCATGATCCGGGCCATGAAGTCCGGCGAAGCATCTCCCGCTCGGCAACGCGTCCTGTGGATGGCGCAGGTTGCCGCTCTTTTTCTGGCTTTCGCAGCGACGAACAGCGAGGCTCAGCAGTCCGTGCCTGTGCAACGGCTGCGGGTGGTGGGCGGTCTTGCCAGCGTGAGTCAGTACACGCTTCAAGAGGAGCCCTTCTGGAGCAAGGACCTGGCCCGTTTGAGCGGCGGCAAATACAGCGCGAGCATTGTCCCCTTCAACCAGGCCGGCGTACCCGGTCCGGAAATGCTCAACCTCATGCGCCTGGGCGTTATCCCCTTCGGCACTGCGCTTCTGACGCAGATCAGCAATGAGTACCCTGAACTGGGTACCCCGGACATCGCCGGCCTGAACCCTGACATGCCGACGCTGCGCCGGGTGATCGGCGCTTTCAGGCCCTATCTTGAGAAAACGCTGCGCGAGCGCCATGGCGTCGAAGTCCTTGCGGTGTACGTGTATCCGGCCCAGGTGATCTTCTGCAAGCAGCCCGTGAAGCAGCTCTCGGACATGGCGGGGCGGCGCATCCGCGTTTCGGGCAGCACGCAAGCCGACTTCGTCCGGGCCCTGAAGGGGGTCCCGGTGTTCACCGAATTCGCCGAAATCATGGCCAACATGAACTCGGAAAACACCGAGTGCGCAATCACGGGTGCCATGTCCGGCAACACGCTCGGCCTGCACAAGATCACCGGTTCCCTCTACACGATGCCCATCAGCTGGGGTATTGCCGTGTTCGGCGCCAACACCGACGCATGGAACGCACTTCCCCCGGACTTGAAGCTCCTGTTGAAAACCGAGCTTCCAAAGCTGGAGGCCGCAGTCTGGGCCGAATCGGAGCGCGACACCGGCAACGGCATTGCGTGCAACACAGGTGCTGCTACATGCGTGAAGGGCACCAAGGGCGCCATGGTGGAGGCACGTCCTTCGGCGGATGACGACCGCCGCAGGCGCGAAATCTTCGCCTCGAGCGTATTGACACGATGGGTACAGCGGTGCGGCGCGGTGTGCGCGGAGGTCTGGAACCAGACCGCGGGCCCCGTGGTGGGCATCAAGGCTCCCGTCGGACAGTGAACACGCAACTGCCCCGCCGCATCACCGCCTTCGTTTATGGGGTTGCGGCGCTGTTTCTCGGCGCCGTCCTGTCGATTGCCGCCCTCACGATGTGGCAGACCTACCAGAAGGCCATCGCCGAAAGCGAGAGCGAGGCCAAGCGCTTCGTCGGCGCCTCGGAAGCCGCGCTCAACCGAAGCCTCTTGGCCGTGGACATGCTGCTCGCGGGCATGGGGCAGTTCCTGCGTAAATCCACGGAAGCCAGCGTTGCGGACGATATTGGGCAAGCCGACACTGCGCAATTGTTCGAGACCACCGTGCGGCAGAGCCTGCTGGTGCGTTACCTTGCCTTCCTGAATCCGGACGGCAGGGTCGTCGGGTCTTCCGACCGCCGAGGCGCAGGGCTGGCGGTACAGCTGCCCGACGGCTTCCTGAAAGAGCTCTTGAACCGGCCGGGGGCATTGCTGTCGATCAGCGCGCCTTCGGTCAGCCTCGCCACATCGCAGCAGGTGCTGTACTTCGGTCGTGTGCTCCGGCTCGCCGACGGCAGCCGGCTGGTGGCGGTGGCTGAAGTGCAAGTGTCGATGCTCACCACCATTCTTGCGCAGGGCGCGAGCATCAAGGGGCTCGAGGTCACGCTGGAGCGAGAGGCGGGGCCGCTCCTGGCCAGCATGCCGCCGCGCGACGATCTTGCCGGACGGGTCATTCGCCCGGTGATGACGGATCCGGTCAGCGACGGGCGTCCGCTCAGGATGGATGCGCGGCTGAGCGGCACTCCCGCCATCATCGTGGCCCGCCCCACGCTTTACCGGAACCTGCTGATCGTCGCAGGCATTCCGCTCGAGGTTGCACTGGAAGATTGGCGCAGGGAGCGCGATCTGATCCTGGGCACGGCACTGGCCTTCACGCTGATGATCCTGGCCGTGAGCTACTTCGCCCATCTGCAGCTGCGCCGGCAGTGGAGCGCTCGCGGCGACCTGCTCCGCTCCAAGGCCACGCTGGACCAGGCCCTCGAATCGATGGCCGACGGCTTCGTGCTGCTCGATCCAGAGGGCCGCATCGTCACGTGGAACCGCCGCTTCGTCGATTACTTTCCCTGGACCGAGACATTGCTTTCGCCGCGGGCAACGTTCCAGCAGATCGACGATCAGAACGTGCGTCACCTGCAAGCGCAGAACGAGCAGGAACTCACCTTGCCGAACGGCCAGGTGATCCTCGCGGTGAAAAGTCCCACGCCGGACGGCGGGCTGGTGTGCGTCTACCGCGACGTGACCGAGAAGCGGCGCCATCTGGCGGACATCCTCGAAGGCAAGGCACAGTTGCAGGCCACGCTGGACGCCCTGCCCGACGTGCTGCTCGAGGCCGGCATCGATGGCCGGTGCTACCGCTTCCATTCGCCGCGCCGCCCCAGGTCCTCCATCAAGGTGCGCGAGCCGGTCGGCAAGCTGATGTCCGAGCTGTTGCCAACCAACGCCGCCGCCGAGGTGATGGTGGCGCTGCGCGATGCGTTCGAGTTCGGTTTCTCGTCCGGCAGGCAGTTCGAAAGCCGGGGTCCCAAGGGCGCGCTCTGGTTCGAGATTTCGGTGTCGCGCATGGCGGTTGGCGAAGGTGCGGACGCTCGCTTCATCGTCATCCTGCGCAACATCACGGACAGCAAGCTCGCGGCCCGCGAGATCGAGCACCTCGCCTTCTACGACATCCTCACGGGCCTGCCCAACCGCCGGCTGCTGCTTCATCGCCTGCAAGCCAGCATCGACTCCAACATCCGGCGCTCGCGGCACGGTGCCTTGCTGTTTCTCGACCTGGACGACTTCAAGACACTGAACGATGCGCTCGGCCACGCTGTGGGCGACGAGCTGCTGAAGCAGGTGGCCGTGCGGCTCCAGGGCAGCCTGGGCGAAGGCAGCACTGTGGCGCGGCTCGGCGGCGACGAATTCGTGGTGCTGCTCGAGAACCTCAGCGAAGATCCAGCCATTGCCGCCATGCAGACCAATGCCAGCGGCGAGGCCATCCTCACGGGGCTGAACCAGTCGTTCCAGCTGGACAATCATCAGTACCACAGCACCTGCAGCATCGGTGCCGTGGTCTTCAACGCCACGCATCAATCGCTGGAAGACCTGCTGAAGCAGGCGGACATCGCCATGTACTACGCCAAGTCGGCGGGTGGCAACGCGCTGCGGTTCTTCGAGACTGCAATGCAGACGGCCATCACGGCCCGTGCCACGCTGGAGAGCGAAATGCACGCGGCGCTGGAAGGCGGGCAGTTCTTGCTGCACTACCAAAGCCAGGTCACGTCGGAAGGCCACATCGTAGGCGCCGAGGTCCTCATTCGCTGGCAGCATCCGGAAAAGGGCATGGTGCAGCCCGGAGGCTTCATCGAGCTGGCCGAAGAAACCGGGCTGATCGTGCCGATCGGCATGTGGGTGCTCGAAACCGCCTGCGTGCAGCTCGAGCGCTGGAGCCATGACCCGAGGCGGCGGCACCTGCAGCTCGCCGTCAACGTCAGCGCGCGCCAGTTCCGAAGCGACGATTTCGTGGATCGAATCCGCGATGTGATCCGAAGAACCGGCGCAGACCCGACGCGGCTGAAGCTGGAGCTCACCGAAAGCCTGCTGCAGGACAAGGTGACCGAAACCATCGGCAAGATGCAGTCCCTCGCGGCCATGGGCATCCACTTTTCGATGGACGACTTCGGCACCGGCTATTCGTCGCTTTCCTACATGACGCAGCTGCCGCTGAACCAGATCAAGGTCGACAAGTTCTTCGTGCAGAACATCGGCATCGATCCGAAGGTCGAGCTGATCATCCAGGCCATCATCGGCATGGCGCACAACCTGGACCTCGAGATCGTGGCAGAGGGCGTCGAAACGCAACAGCAGTTCGAGTTTCTCCAGGCGCACGGGGCCATGCTGTGCCAAGGCTACCTGTTCAGCAGGCCAGTGCCGATCGAGCAGTTCGAAGCGCAGCTGGACGTCGCGATGGCCGACTGAATGCATGTCGCGCTGATCGAGTTCACACGATGATGCGCTTGCCCACATTCAGCCTGCGCACCCGCCTGACGGCGGGCGTGGTTGCGATCGTTTTCCTCACGACCTTCGGGGTGACCACCGCTGCGCTTTACTTCGTCAAGCGCAACATGCAGGCCGCCATTGCCAGCGAGCAGCTCGAACGGATATCGGCCATTGCCGAGGCGGTAGACCAGAAATTCCTAAGCCGGCGCACCTTGCTGAAGACCTTCGGCGACGCCGTCGAGAGCCACGACCTCGCCAGGCCCGAGGGATTGCAGGACTTGGTCATGCGGCACAAGTCGCTGAAAGAGGCCTTCGACAACGTCGCCTTCGTGGACACCGATGGCAAGCTGGTTGCCAACCTCAACGGCGCACACCAGATCGGCCGGGTCAACATCAAGGATCGCGAGTACTTCCAGCGCACGATGGAGGCCAAGGCCGGCGTGATTTCCGCGCCCTACCGCAACCGGCTCAATGGCCTGGCGCAAATCGCCATGACCGAACCGGTGCTGGACCGGCAGGGCAACGTGGCCTACGTCATCGCCGCTTCGATCAATCTCAGCGAACAGAACTTTCTCGGTGAGCTTGCCAACGTGAAATTCGGCAAGACGGGGTACATGTTCATCACCAACACGGATGGCATCGTCATCGAGCATCCCGACAAGTCCAGGCTGCTCCAGCATGTGGAGGCCGATGGCGTGCGCAATGCCGCCACGGAGCGCGCCATTGCGGGCTACGAGGGCACGGCAGAAGCCGTCAACCGCAAAGGCGTGCGCGGCCTGTACGCGTTCAAGCCGCTCCGCCAGACCAACTGGGTGCTGGGCGCCATTTATCCGCGCGCCGAAGCCTTTGCGCACATCGAGCGGATCGAGCGCTTTGCATGGGCGGGCGCAGTGCTGCTCACGCTTGTGGCGGGCGCGCTCGCCTTGGTGACTACGCGGTCGCAGCTCGCGCCCCTGTCGCGGCTGCGCGAGCACATGCAGGTCTCGCGCGCGGTTGCGGTCTATGCGCCAATGAAAGAGGCGCCGCCGTCCACGGACGAGATCGGCGATTTGTCGCGCACCTTCGATTCGCTGATGCAAGAGCGCCAGGCGTCTCAGGAGCGGGTGCAGGCCAGCGAAAGATTCCTGCGCGACGTGACCGACAACCTGCCGGCGGTCGTCGCCTACTTCGACAGCGACCAGCGCTGCCTGTTCGCCAACAAGGCGGGACTCGGCATGCGTGGCAGGACGCAGGCCGACATCGGACGCATGACCATGCAGGAGTCGCTGCCCGATGCGGTCTACCGGCAGCTCGTTCCGCACATCGACAAGGTGCTTGCGGGAACGCCGACGCGCGCGGAAGGCACCTACGACCGCAACGGCAAGGAAGGCTTCTTCGAGTGCCATCTGGCGCCCGACATCCGCGATGACGGCATGCTGGCCGGCTACTACGTGATGACCTTCGACATCACGCGCCAGAAGGTGGCCGAGCGCGAGCGCGCCGCTGGCGAAGCCCGCGTGCGCACCATCACCGACAATCTTCCGGCGCTCGTGTCTCACGTGGACTCGTCGCTGCGCTTCACCTTCGTGAACGAGCATCTGCGTGCCCTGTTCGACGGCACCGAGCTGGTGGGAAAGCTGCTGCCCGAGGTGCGAGGCGTCGAGGACTTCGAGGTGGTCGAGCCTTATGTTCGCCGCGTGCTCGCAGGGGAAGCCGTCACCTTCGAGAAAAAGGGCGATGCCGCGCGCGGCATCGGGCACCGGTGGCACCAGTCGCACTACATTCCCGACCGCAACGCGGACGGCACCGTGCGCGGCTTCTACGCAATGACCTTCGACATCACCGAGCGCAAGCAGGCCGAGATGCGAAGCGCCGAGAGCGAGCGCCGCCTGCGGGGCCTGACCGACAACGTTCCGGCGCTGCTGACCGAACTGGACAGAGAAGAGCGGGTGGTCTTCTGCAACGGCAGGTATCAGACCTGGCTCGGCATCTCGCCGGATTCGATCATGAATCGCCCCATCCGAGAGGTGATCGGCGACGCGCACTACGAGATGCGCAAGCCACTGCTGGCCCGCGCATTCGCCGGCGAGGTGGTGTCTTTCGAGCAGTCGGCCCGGCTGCTGATCGGCGAGCGAACCCTGCAGACGACCTACCTGCCGCAGAAGAATGCCGAGGGCGAGGTGGTGGGCCTCTATGTGCTGGCGAACGACGTCAGCGACCTGAAGCAAAAGCAGCTGCAGCTGGACGTTCTTGCGCGCGAAGATGCGCTCACGGGCCTGCCGAACCGCCGGTCGTTCGAAGAGCATGCGCACGACGCGATGGCCAGGTCGCGGCGCTCCGGCCTGTCGGTCTGCCTACTGTTCCTGGACATCGACTACTTCAAGACCATCAACGATTCGCTGGGCCACGCAGCGGGCGATGCGGTACTGAAGGAATTCGGCCGCCGGCTCCGGCAGAGCGTGCGCGACACCGACATGGCGGCGCGCTACGCCGGTGACGAATTCGTGATTCTTCTCGAAGGGGTGGCGGGCCCCTCCGAAGCGCAAATGGTGGCGGGCAAGGTGCTGGCTTCCATGCGGCCGCCCTTCGATCTGCCCAGCCGCAGCCTGAACACAACGACCAGCATCGGCGTTGCGATGTCGGAAGACGACGAGGACTTTCCTTCCTTGCTGGTGCGCGCCGACAACGCGCTGTACGCGGCCAAGAAAGAGGGCAAGAACCGCTTCGTGATGGCGGCGCCCAGGACCGAAGCCAGGGGCGCCGGCGCATGGCCGCGGCAGGAGCCCTACAGCGCCTGAGGCCGCGGCTTTCGTCGTGCCCGCCGCTCGCGATCTCGGCCTTGTCCTACGCGGAAAGTACCCGAGGCTGCCCTAAATTTGCGGCAGCACCTTCACGGCCAGCCTGCATGCGCCAGCGCATGTACGCAGCCTCGTGCGGGGATGTTCGAGCGAAGGAATTCGGGAGTTCGGCATCAGCCGCTGAAGCGGGGAGCCGCATGCCGCTGCACCGATGCGCGGCCACTGGAAGGGCGAAGAGCAATGGCAGAACACGGCGGTGGGAGTGCACCCCTCAACCAACGTACTCTGACCGACGCCGATTATCGGCTGATGGTCGATACAGTCACCGGCTACGCCATCACCGTTCTGGACCCGGGCGGCATCTTCATCAGCTGGAACGACGGGGCGAGAAAGCTCAATGGCTACGAGCCGTCCGAGGTGCTCGGGCGCCACTTCTCTTTGCTTTACCCGAGCGAGCTCATCGACCAGAACCGGCCGGAGCAGGAACTCGCCCGGGCCCGTGACGAAGGCTATGTGGAAGAAGAGGGCTGGCGCTTGCGCAAGGACGGCACGCGCTTCTGGGCCAGTGTCGTCCTCACCCGGATGACCGGTCCGGGCGGTGATGTCCGCGGCTATTCCATCATCACGCGGGACCTCAGCGAGCGGCGCCGCCAGGACGAAATGCTGCGCATGAGCGAGGAGCGGTTCCGGCTCCTGGTCGAAGGCGTGAAGGACTACGCGATCTTCATGCTCGATCCCGGCGGCCACATCGTGAGCTGGAATCTGGGCGCGCAGAAGAACAAGGGCTACGAGGCATCCGAGATCATCGGGCAGCACTTTTCCAAGTTCTATCCGCCCGACGTGGCCGCCAGCGGCTGGCCGGAACAAGAGTTGCGCTATGCCCTGCGCGACGGGCGCTTCGAGGACGAGGGCTGGCGCATCCGCAAGGACGGCAGCCGGTTCTGGGCCAGCGTGGTGATCACCGCGCTGCACGACGCCACCGGCAAGCACCGCGGCTTTGCCAAGGTCACGCGAGACCTGACCGAGCGGCGCCGCGTCACGGCGCTGGAAGACGAGGGGCGGCGCGTGACCAACTTTCTCGCCATGCTCGGGCATGAGCTGCGCAATCCGCTCGCGCCGATCTCGAATGCGCTCGAACTCCTCAAGCGCGAAAAGACGGATTCGGGGGTGGTTGCGCATACACGCGACATCATCGGCCGGCAGCTGCGGCAGATGACGAGGTTGGTCGACGACCTGCTCGACGTGGGCCGCATCACGAGCGGCAAGATCCATCTGGAGAACAAGCCGGTGCGCCTGCGCGACGCCATTGCCCAGGCCATCGAGGCAGCGCGGCCGTTGATCGAAAGCAAGTCGCAGACGATTCACCTCGAGGCCCGTGACGCGGACCCGTGGATTTCAGGAGACAGCGCGCGGGTCATCCAGATCGTCAGCAACCTGATCCACAACGCGGCCAAATTCACGCACAACGGCGGCAACATCCACGTGTCGCTCTCGCAAGGCACCGCCGATGCCGACATCAGCGTGCGCGACGACGGTCCCGGCATCCTGCCCAAGGACCTGCACCGGATCTTCGACCTGTTCGTGCAGGGCGAACAGAACATGGCGCGGACGCAGGGCGGGCTTGGGCTGGGGCTCAGCCTGGTGCAGCAGCTGACCACGCTGCACGGAGGCCGGGTGAGCGCCTTCAGCACCGGCAGGGCGGGTGAGGGCAGCGAGTTCGTGGTGCAGTTTCCCACCGTCCAGGCGCCGATTGCCACGCTCGAGGCGCAGCCCCGGCCCTTGGGAGAGCAGCGCGTGCTGGTGGTGGATGACAACACCGACGCGGCCGAAACCATGGCGCTGTTGCTGGAAGCGCTTGGCTACAGGTCCAGCGTCGCGCATGGCGGGCTCGCGGCCATCGAGGCGGTCAAGGCGCAAGACCCCGACGCCGTGCTGCTGGACATCGGCCTGCCCGACCTGAGCGGCCACGAGGTTGCCAGGCGCCTCAGGGCCGAGATGATCAACCCGCCGCCGCTGATTGCCGTGACCGGCTACGGCCAGGCCAGCGACCGAGACACGAGCCTCGAGGCCGGCTTTCGCGCCCACCTCACGAAGCCGGTCGACGTCGACAAGCTTTCGGCGCTGCTCGAGCGCCTGCTGGAGCCGCCGCCTCGCTCGAAGGCGGCGTAGCAGCCCCTAGAAGTCCACCAGACTCAGGCCGATGCTGAGCACGGTGCGCTTGCGGTTGTAGTCGACCAGCGTGTCGCCGTAGCCATGGAACAGCTGCGTGTGGAAGCGCAGGTTGCTCGTGGTCGCATCGCCAATGGCCTTGAGCCATTCGAGCCGGACCGAGCCGCGGCCGCTGTCGCGCAGGTTGTTGCGCACGGTAATGCCCAGCGTGTTGTCGCGGTTGAAGTTCCAGCGGCCCGTGATTTCGGCCCGGCCGATGTAGTTGGAGATGTCCGGGTTGTCGTCCTTCGCCGCCTCTTCCGACAGCCGCTGCCACACGCGTCCGGTGATGGTGAAGCGGTCGTCGAGTTCGGCGCCGCCCATCAGGTAGACGCGGTTCCAGCTGCGCGACAGCGGCAGGCTCTGCCCGTTCGACTGGTGCACCAGGCCCACGCCCGCGTAGCGCCAGCGCCAGCCGCCAGGTAGGTTGAAGTCGAGCGGATAGACGTACATCAGCTCCGGCTCGTGGTCGGTGGTGCGGAACGGGCGCGAGACCGAGCCGTTGAACAGCTGCCAGGTCGACTGCTGCGAATACGCGAACCACAGCGAGTCCTTCTTGGCCGGCTCGTTCTGCGTGAGCAGGCCCTGCGCGATCTTGGTCCGCACCGAGAGGCCGATGCGCATTTCGTTGGCCTGGTAGGACACGGGGGTTGCAGTGTGGCCTTCGGCGGGCGAGGTGGGCGTGTCGGGCTTGCTGGTGGCGGCCGAAGCCGACACGTTCAGCGGGCGGTAGCCGCGGAACACGAAGGCGCCGCAATCGGTGCCGTTCTCGAGCTCCCAGAAGCGAGACAGGATCGAATACTGCCGGTCGCGGCAGCCTTCGCTGGTGGCGACCGAAACCACGCGGGTGGCCGGAATCGATGCGTCCACCGGAGGCGGCGGCTGCGTGCTGGCCAGCACCGGCGGCGCCACCGGCACCGAGACCGAAGGCAGCGTCTGCTGCTGCGTCCAGCGGTCGAAGCAGGCCAGCCGCGCTTCGTTGTTGTTGCCGAGCGCGGCGCACTGCTGCCAGGTCAGCTGGGCATCGGCCAGCGGGCTGCGCGGCCGGTCGACCGCCTGTGCCTGGGCCGGCGCCGCAAAGAGGCCGGGAGCCAGCAGCAGGCCTGCGGCCAGCGTGGTGCGTAGTTGGATTGCGTTCATTGATCTCGTGTGGGTTCCGTCTTTTTCAGAGTGAAGGGATGTGTGCTGTCGTCGGCGGCGTTGCGCCACGTGCCCTTGAACTCGCGGCCGCACGAGTCCGGCTGCAGAGCGCCCGACCACACGCCGCTGATGCTCCGGCCGTCGAGCGATTCGTCGATGGCGAGCTCGCCCTCGTCGTCGACGTCACCCGCGAGCTGGGCCACGGTGGTGCGCGCCGAAGGTGCGGCCGCCCTGCGCGTGATGGTGCCGCGCACCCCCGCGTACTCGGGGTGTTTGCCGAGCCGCACCAGGGCCGCATCGGGCTGGCCATCGAAACGCGCCTGCCAGTCGCCATAGAGCGCCTCGACGGGCAGGTCTTGCGCAGTGGCCGGGCATCCGGCCTCGGCCGCGCTCCGGCCGCCGGGGCCGGCGCAGGCCGTGCAGAGCGCCGCCACGAGAAGAAGAGAGAACGGTGCCTTCATGGTGCTGAGGCGGCGGCTGCTGCGGCGGCCGCGCTGTCCTGGGCCTTGCGCGCGAATTCGGCGCGCAGTGCCTTGAGTTTTTCGCGCGGGTCTTCCCGCGTGGTGGTCTTGTCCAGGCCCATCTCGGCAATGAAGCGGCTCGGCACGCAGGGCACCATCTCGCGGCCCTGCTTGCGCTTCTTGGTCCAGCTCACCGCAAGGCTGCGCTGCGCGCGCGTGATGCCCACGTACATGAGGCGGCGCTCTTCCTGCAGCCGCTGCAGCGTCTCGTCGCTCACCTTCAGCTGGCGGCCGTTGTCGTCTTCCAGCTTGAAGGGCAGCAGGCCCTCGGTCACGCCGATGAGCATCACGTGCGGCCATTCGAGACCCTTGGAGGCATGCAGCGTGGAGAGCGTGACCACGTTCTGGTCTTGCTCGCGCTCGCTGATGGTCGAGAGCAGAGAGATGGTCTGCGCCACCTCGAGCAGGCTCTTGCGCTCGCCTTCGATGTTGTCGTTGGCGCCGGAAGCATCGTCGAGGCCGCCGCCCGCGCGCTGCGACATCCAGTCGACGAACTCCAGCACGTTGGTCCAGCGCGCGGCCGCGGCCTGCTCGCTGTCCTCGCCGTCGTACAGGTGCTTCTCGTAGTCGATCTCCTTCAGCCAGTCGAGCATGAAGGTGCGCGAGTCTTCCGCGCCCATGGTGCGGCGCGCGCGGTATTCCAGGTCGTTGATGTAGCGGCCAAACTCGTGAATGCCCTCCAGCGTGCGCTTGGGCATCACGCTCGGCAGCGATGGGCTGAAGAGCGCCTCGAACAGGCTCAGCTTGTACTGGCTGGCAAAGGTGCCGAGGCTCGCGAGCGTGGTGTGGCCGATGCCGCGCTTGGGCGTGGTGATGGCGCGCAGGAACGCCGGGTCGTCGTCGTTGTTGACCCACAGGCGGAACCAGCCGCACAGATCCTTGATTTCGGCGCGGTCGAAGAAGCTCTGCCCGCCCGACACCTTGTAGGGGATCTGCGCCTTGCGCAGCGCCTGCTCGAACACGCGCGCCTGGTGGTTGGCGCGATAAAGAATGGCGAAGTCGCGAAATTCCTTGTACTGCTTGCCTTGCGTGGTGGCATCGCCCGCGCGCTGGCTGACGATGCGTGCCACCGCGCGCTCGGCCTCGTGCGCTTCGGAGTCGGCATCGACGATGCGCACCGGCTCGCCTTCGCCGAGCTCGGAGAACAGCGTCTTCGGAAACAGCTTGGGGTTGGGGCCAATCACGTTGTTTGCCGCCCGCAAGATCGCGCTGGTCGATCGGTAGTTCTGCTCCAGCTTGATGACCTTCAGGGTCGGGAAGTCGACTGGCAGCTTGCGCAGGTTGTCCAGCGTGGCGCCGCGCCAGCCGTAGATCGACTGGTCGTCATCGCCCACCGCCGTGAAGCGGCCGCGCTCGCCGGTCAGCGCCTTCAGCACTTCATATTGGGTGGCATTGGTGTCCTGGTATTCGTCCACCAGGATGTGGCCGAGTGCGGCCTGCCACTTGGCGCGCACTTCGTCGAAGTCGCGCAGCAGCTTGAGCGGCAAGCCAATGAGGTCGTCGAAGTCGACGCTCTGGTAGGCCGAAAGCCGCTCTTCGTAGCGCGCCATGATGCGCGCCGTGATGCGCTCGTTGTCGTCCGCCGCGGCCGCCTCGGCCTGTGCGGCGTTGAGGCCCATGTTCTTCCACTTGCTGATGGTCCACTGCCAGATGCGTGCGGTGGCCGTGTCGGTGGTGCCGCCCGCATCCTTCAGGATCTTGGTGACGTCGTCGCTGTCGAGAATGCTGAAGGCGGGCTTCAGGCCCAGTACGGCGCCGTCTTCGCGCATCATGCGCACGCCCAGCGCGTGAAAGGTGCAGATCACCACTTGCTTCGCGTCGCGCCCGATCAGCCCCTTGGCGCGCTCGCGCATTTCGCTGGCGGCCTTGTTGGTGAAGGTGATGGCCGCGATGCGCTTGGGTTCGAGTCCGGCCTGGATGAGCCGGCCGATCTTGTGCGTGATGACGCGCGTCTTGCCCGAACCCGCGCCCGCCAGCACGAGGCAGGGCCCGTGCAGGTAATTGACCGCTTCTTGTTGCGCGAGGTTGAGGCCGGAGGACATGGGGAGTGGGGACGGAAGGCCCGCAGGGGAACGGCGGGCGCAAAGCGCGCAATGATACGGGGCGCATGTGTCTGGAAAGGCCGCCCGAGTTCACGATGCGGGACGCAACGACAATAGCCCCGTGCTGCCTGTATTTCTCGTAACTTTTCCTTTCTTCGCATTGATCGCGGCCGGCTACGGCGCCGCGCGCGCCCGCGTCCTGCCGCTCGATGCAATTCCGGGTCTCAACACCTTCGTTCTGTACTTCGCGCTGCCTTGCATGTTGTTGCGATTTGGCGCCGGCACGCCGATCGGGCAGCTGCTTGACGGCAGCGTTGCGCTGGTCTGGGGCTTGGGCGCGCTGGCCGTGGTGGCAGGCGTGGTGGTCTTCACCCGCAATGCACGCATCGGCTGGAACGACGCCGCCTTCGGCGCGCTGGTGGCGGCCTTCCCGAACACCGGCTTTATGGGCGTCCCGCTGCTGGTGGCGCTGCTCGGTGCGCAGGCCGCGGGGCCGATCATCATCACCATCGCCTTCGACTTGATCGTGACCTCGTCGCTGTGCATTGCGCTGTCGCGCCTTGACGAGGTTGGTGGTGGCGCGGCGCAGCACGGCCCGCGGCAGGCGGCGCGCCAGGCGCTGCGCGGCGTGCTGGTCAATCCGATGCCGTGGTCGATCCTGCTGGGCGTGCTGCTGTCGGCCGCGCGCTGGCGCCTGCCGGGTCCGGTGGAGCGCACCATCGCCATGCTGGCCGATGCGGCTTCGCCGGTGGCGCTGTTCACCATTGGCGCGGTGCTGGCGCGCTCGGCCTTGCTAGCGCGTGAGCATGGCGCCAGCGCGGCGGTGGCGGCGGCCATGGGCACCCGGTCGGCCGTGCCGCCCAAGGCGCCGCTGGCCGACGTGCTGCCGGTGGTGCTGGTCAAGCTGCTCGCACATCCGGTGCTGGTCTGGGCGCTGGGGCAGGGCGCGATCGCGCTCGGCCTGTCGCTCTCGTCGTCGGCGCTGATGGTGATCGTGCTGGTGGCGGCTCTGCCCAGCGCCAGCAACGTATCGATGCTGGCCGAGCGCTTCGGGGCCGACAACGGCCGCATCGCGCGCATCATCCTGTGGACGACTGTCGCAACCTTCTTCAGTTTTCCGCTGGCGGTGGGGCTGCTGCGCTGAACCGGTGCGGCCCGGCCTCAGGCATCAGGGTGTCAGCACGCCGAGCTTGAAGGGGTCGGCGTCGGGCAGACGCTCGCACTTGGAAAAATCGCGGCCTTGGCTGCCGTCGCAATAGAACGCGTTGTAGATGCGCCCGAAGAGCGTGGGGCTGGCCGTGAAGAGCACGCCATGGTCGGGCTGCCAGTTGTCCTTGGCCGACCCAGTGCTGGGCTCCGGCTCCTTGGCGGGGGCGGCCGCCGCGATCGGCGTGAATTCCGCCAGTGTCTTGTGGGCTTCGTCGCCGCGCCAGCGCGACGCCAGTTCGGTCGCCGACGGCCTGGTCGCCACTGGCAGCAGCACGCCGTTCACCTGCAGGCCGTAGCCGAAGCGGTGCGTCTTGCCGGCCAGAAATGCGTAGGCGCAAGCGGCCATGCACTGGCCGCGGACCTCGGTGTCCACGCCGCTCGATCGGATCGCGTCGGCATAGGCGCCGGCCGCGTCGGCGGTGCCGCCGAACGAATCCTCGAACACCACGGTACGCACGGTGCCTTTGGCGAGATATTGGGCAAAGGTCTTGATGGCGCTGCCGTCGAGCATGCCCGACACCATCAGCCGGCTTCCCTGCAGTTCGAGTTCGGCCGCAGGGCATGCAAGGCATGCGAACAAAAGAGCCGAACCAAGAAATAAAGGCAGTTTCACGACAACCCCTGCAAACCAGCGTGCTTGCTTGATGCGCGAAGCCGGAACGGGCTTCGCACAGCGACAGCTTGCGCAACCAGCCGGTGCTCGGTCAACCTCTTTTTCAGAATATTTCCGGCTTTGCGACCGGCCGTAAGACATACCTACTGGTATTACCGTTATTACTTCAGATGAATACTTGTGTTTTCATCGCACCTGCTAGAGTGTTTGCAAATCAAAGTATGAATGGGCAGCACGATGACAATACTTGTTCGTGTCCTGTTGTGGCTGGCATGGATTGCTGGCGTGAGCTGGTTCTGGCACGCCGGGGATCTCGGCACCGGGACTTCGCTGGCGCTCGGCGCCCTGAGCCTCATGGTGTTTGCATGGCCCGGCAGCATTGCGCGGCGTCGCAGCACCGAACTGCGCTATATCGACGTCGGCAAGGAGCCTGCAGGCCTGCACCACTGACCGCGGTGCGCACGGCTCAGATGCTGTGCGGATCGACGTCGACGAGCCAACGGATCACGCCCTTGCCTTCGGGCGTACGCCGCAACGCATGCAAGAGCGGCTGCCAACCGGCCAGCAGGCGCTGCAGCGCGGCGCGCGAGGGGCTTTCGATCAGCATCTGGGCCCTTTCCACATTCGCCACGCGCTGGATGGCGAGCGGCACGGCCGGGTATCGCACCACGCGGTCAGCGCCTTCTAGCGCATCGGCGGCCGCACTCGCCGCATTCAGGAAAGCCTGCGCGGCCTCCTGCGTGCGCGCATCGGCCCGCAGCAGCGCCTGAAACGCGAACGGCGGCATGCCAGCCGCGGCGCGCTCCTCCAACTGCTGCCGCGCGAAAGCGGTGTAGTCGTGCCTGCGCAGCGCGGCAAAGAGGGGATGCTGCGCATGGTGGGTTTGAATCCACATTTCGGCCGTAGCGCCTTGCGCCGCCAGATACGCGGCATCGCGGCCGGCCCGGCCGGCCGATTGCATTAGCAGGCTGAACAGCCGCTCGGGCGCGCGAAAGTCGCTGGAAAAAAGCGCGCCGTCCGGGTTCACAGCAGCCACCAGCGTGATGCGCCGGAAGTCGTGTCCCTTGGCGATCATCTGCGTGCCGACCAGTACGTCGACCTCGCCGGAATGCACAGCCGCAAGCTGCGACTCGAGCGCGCCCTGCTTCTTGGTGCTGTCGGCGTCGATGCGCGCGATGCGCACCGCGCTGCCATCCGGCCGCTTGACCGCTGCGAACAGCTCGGCCAGGTGCTCCTCGAGCCGCTCGGTGCCGCGGCCGACGGGTGCGATGTCGGGGTTGCCGCAGGACGGGCAGGCGCGTGGCACGCGCTCGGTAAAGCCGCAGTGGTGGCAGCGCAGCGTGCGGTCGATCTTGTGGAACACCCGGTAGGCGCTGCAATGCGGGCATTCGCTCTTCCAGCCGCAATCGGCGCAGGCCAGCACGGGTGCATAGCCGCGCCGGTTGAGAAACACCATGCTCTGCTCGCCGCGCGCAATGCGCTGGCCGATGGCGTCGAGCAGCGCGCTGGAGAGCACCGTCTTCGGCGGCTGCAGGTTCATGTCCACGAGCCGCACCGCGGGCAGTTCGCCAGCGCCAATACGCGATGGCATGGCCAGCCGCACGTAGCGCCCGCCCGGGTCTTCGCCCTCGGCGGGGCGGCTCTGGTGCCAGCTTTCGAGCGAGGGCGTGGCCGAGCCCAGGATGACTTTTGCGCCCTCGCGCTGGCCGCGCCACACCGCCAGGTCGCGCGCCGAGTAGCGTGCCCCTTCCTGCTGCTTGTAGCTGGGGTCGTGCTCCTCGTCGACCACGATGAGCTTGAGCCCCGGTATGGACGCGAACACTGCCATGCGGGTGCCCAGCACGATGCGCGCGGCACCGCTGTGCGCCCCGAGCCAGCTCGCGAGTCGCTGCGGGTTGGTCATGCCGCTGTGCAGCGACACCACCGCTTCGTCACCGAAACGCGCCTTGAAGCGTGCCTCGAGCTGCGGCGTCAGGTTGATTTCCGGCACCATCACCAGTGCCTGCGCGGCGGCATCACGGGCGAGCAGGTCGGCCACGCAGCGCAGGTAGACCTCTGTCTTGCCGCTGCCGGTGCTGCCGACTAGCAGAAAGGTGCCCGTCTCGGCCTCGATGCGGGCGAGGGCGGCCGTCTGCTCCGGGCTCAGCGCGATCAGGTTGGCGGATTCGTCGGTGGCGGCCACGGGTCCGGTCGTCGCCTTGCGTTTGAGGCGGCGCGCCAACTGCGTCGTCGTGAGGTCGCGAAGTTGCGGCGGCAGAGCGGCCAGGGCGATTTCGCCGATCGAGCGCTGGTAGTAGCGCGCGGCAAAGGCGACCAGGTCACGCCAGGCGTCGCCGAGCGGAGCCAGCCCATCGAGGGCGGCGCCAACGGGCTTGAGGGCCATGTCGGGTTCGGCGCCGTCGAGCGGGGCCGCGTCGTTCCAGACAACGCCCAGCACCTCGCGCCGCCCCAGAGGCACCCGCACCAGGGTGCCGGGCGCGAGCGGCATCGCGGCGGCATAGCTCAGCAGGTCGCCCAGAGCCGCGTGCGCGGGGGTCTGCACGGCAATATCGAGCCGCCAGGCCGCCGATTCGGTTGCCGCTGCGTCCGTCGGGAGGTCAAGGCTGAGAGGGGAAATGGACGTCCTCGCTGGCAGGCTTTGTTAATGCGAATTTGAGCAAAATCACTTAAGTTGTTGATTTTCCAGAGCTTTGGCGGCCATCCAGAGTTTCTGTGGATAACTTTGTTGACAACGAGGCTCGACAGGCCGCCAAGCCTTGCAGATCAAGCTCCTGGCTAATTTGCCCTCAAAAAAAGCAAAGTCCAATTTCTATATAAATCAACAACTTACGAGTGCTACGAGTTTGTGAGCAAAGAAGGGTTCGCCTCAGACGATCTTGCGCAGTGCAGCACATTTTTTGTGTATAAGTCGGGCCTCTTACACGGTTTCCAGGGCTTGACAAACGGCTTGGAATTGATTTCCAACGCCCGAGTCCCTCCGGCGCAGACTGCCCTGGTAATGACGGGTTTCAGCTGCGCAGAGCGCGCGACTGGGCGTGCACCGCCTGCACCAGCGCCGCCACGTGGTCCGGCGGCGTGAACTGGCTGATGCCATGGCCCAGGTTGAAGATGTGGGTCGGCCCGGGCACGCCGCTGTCCGTGTGCGGCTTGCCGAAAGCGCTCAGCACCTTGGCCACCTCGGCTTCGATCCGCTCGGGCGGCGCGAACAGAACGTTGGGGTCGATGTTGCCTTGCAGGGCCTTGGCCTTGGCGTCGGTGCCTTCGCCGACCAGCCGGCGCGCAGCCGCGAGGTTTACCGTCCAGTCGACGCCGAGAACTTCGCAGTCGAGTTCGCGCATGGCCTCGAGCCACAGGCCGCCGCCCTTGGTGAACACGATGCGCGGCACAGGCTGCCCGTCGGAGCCGTTGCGCTTCAGGCCGGCCAGCACGCGGGCCGTGTAGGCAAGGCTGAATTCCTGGAACGCACCGTCAGCCAGCACGCCGCCCCAGCTGTCGAACACCATCACGGCCTGCGCGCCGGCGTCGATCTGCGCATTGAGATAAGTGGCCACCGAATCGGCATTGACCGCGAGCAGGCGGTGCATGAGGTCGGGGCGGCTGTAGAGCATGCTCTTCACGAGCCGGTAGTCGCTGGAGCCCGCACCTTCGACCATGTAGCAGGCGAGCGTCCAGGGGCTGCCGGAGAAACCGATGAGAGGCACGCGGCCATCGAGCACCTTGCGGATGGATGCCACGGCGTCGAACACGTAGCGCAGCTTGGCCATGTCGGGCACTTCGAGCGCCGCAACGGCCGCTTCGCCCTGCACCGGCCTTGCGAAGCGCGGGCCTTCGCCGGCTTCGAAGGACAGGCCCAGGCCCATGGCGTCGGGCACGGTGAGGATGTCTGAAAACAGAATGGCCGCGTCCAGCGGATAGCGCTCGAGTGGCTGCAGGGTGACCTCGGTCGCGTAGTCGACGTTGGTCGCCAGCCCCATGAAGCTGCCGGCCTTGGCACGCGTGGCCACGTACTCGGGCAGGTAGCGCCCGGCTTGGCGCATGAGCCAGACGGGCGTGTGGTCTGTGGCCTGGCGCCAGCAGGCCCGCAGGAAAGTGTCGTTTTGCAATGGGGCGAAAGGCATGGCCCGATTGTCGCAGGGGCCCGCACATGGACCGTGTGACGGCCCTGCGGCAGGCCCGGAAAAGCTCAGACCACCGGCACGCGCCGCGAATCGGCTGGGCTCACGTTGCGCCGGTAGAGCATCAGCGTGGCGACGAGCCCGCAACCGGCGGCAGCCGTCATCCACAGGCCCGGCGCGCCCTTGTCGCCGGTAATCTCGATCAGACCGGTCGCAATTGCCGGCGTGAAGCCGCCGAACAGCGCCGTTGCGAGGCTGTAGGCCAGTGAGAAGCCGGCGGTACGCACATTGACCGGCATCACCTCGGTGAGCGCCACCACCATCGCGCCGTTGTAGCTGGCATAGAGGAACGACAGCCACAGCTCGACCTCGAGCATGCGCCCGAAGCTCGGCGCGCCCACCAGCCATTTGAGCGACGGGTAAGCGGTGAAGATGGTCAGCACCGTGAAAAGAATCAGCAGCGGCTTTCGGCCCACGCGGTCGGACAGCGAGCCCATCACCGGCAGCCAGAAGAAGTTGGAGACCGCCACGCACAGCGTGACGATCAGCGCATCGGTCGTGCTCAGGTGCAGCACCGACTTGCCGAAGGTGGGCGTGTAGACCGTGATCAGGTAGAACGACACGGTGGTCATCGACACCAGCATCATTCCCGCCACCACGAGGCCCCAGTTGGCCACCATCGACTGGAAGATCTCGCGCGCATCGGGCCGGTGCTTGCGCGCCATGAACTCCTCGGTCTCCTGCAGCGAACGCCGGATGATGAAGAGCACCGGCACGATCAGGCAGCCGACGAAGAACGGAATGCGCCAGTAGAAGTCGCCGATCTCCTGCGAGGTGAAGGTCACGTTGAGCCAATAGCCCAGTGCCGCCGCCACGATGATCGCCACCTGCTGGCTGGCCGACTGCCAGCTCACGTAGAAGCCCTTGCGCCCGGGCGTGGCCATTTCCGACAGGTAGACCGAGACGCCGCCCAGTTCCACGCCGGCCGAAAAACCCTGCATCAACCGCCCGATGAGCACCAGGAGCGGCGCCGCAAAGCCGATGGTGGCGTAGGCCGGCACGCAGGCGATGAGCAGCGTGCCGAGCGCCATCAGCGCGAGCGTGGCGATGAGGCCCTTGCGGCGGCCCACGCGGTCGACGTATGCACCAAGGAAGATCGCACCCAGCGGCCGCATCAGGAAGCCCGCGCCGAAAGTCATGAAGGTCAGCATCAGCGACGCGAACTCGTCGCCCGCCGGAAAGAAGGCCTTCGATATCTGCGTGGCGTAGAAGCCGAACAGGAAGAAGTCGAACATCTCCATGAAATTGCCGCCCGTCACGCGCAGGACGGTGGCCAATTTCGAGGAGGATGCGGTGCTTGAAGAAGAGGCGCGGACGGCCGTGCCCGCTTGCGCTTCGGAGTGCGCAGGATTCATCTCGTTGTCCCCTTGGGCGATGTAATGCGCCAAGGGTAGGCCGGGGTTCCCGACCGCTGCCTGACCGTGCGAGTCAGGTAGCTGTCACTCGCGGCTTCTTCAGCTCTTGTATTTCACCGAGCAGCCGTAGGGCCGCGTCGATGCCGCCGAGATCGGTTTGCCGCCAAAGGCTTCGCCGAGCGCCTGGTTCACGTAGTTGGTCGCGCTCTTGATGTCGTCGGGCCGGGCCGACGCAATGCTGTCGATGCCGCCCGCATACACCAGCATTCCCTTGGGATCGATGATGAAGATGTGCGGCGTGGTGCGTGCGCCGTAGGCCTGGCCGATCACGCCGTCCTCGTCCATCAGCACCGCGGTGGGCGACGCCTTTTGCGACTTCATCCAGGCGTCGAGCGCGGCGGGCTGCAGATAGTCGCTGGCCGCGCGCTCGGTGGAATTGACCGACAGCCAAACCACGCCCTGGGCCGTGGCGGCCTTCTGCGTGGCAGGCATGTTGCCGCTGTTGTAGTGCTTACGCACGAAGGGGCAGCCCGGGTTGGTCCACTCGAGCACCACGAACTTGCCGGCGAAATCGGACAGCTTGTGCTTGGCGCCGCTGGTGTCCACGGCAACGAAGTCGGGCGCCTGCTGGCCGACGGCGGGCGCGGCGAAGGCATGGTTGCCCATCAGGAAGGTGGCACCCAGGGCCACGGCGGCGGCCACCACGGCGCGGCGTGAGGCGCGGCTGAGCGCGGCACGGGCCTGGCGCGCGGCACGGAGAGAACGCGAGTCGGAAGATGGCGAAACTGACATGGCCAGCTAGAACTCCAAAATAAAAACGAACAACGGCGACAGCTTAGAGCGCTTTGCTCATGTGCATGTGACAACCCATGTCACACCGGGGTCAAAGCGAAGCCAGCGCCGCGCGCACCTCGTCCTTGCCCAAAATTTCGGTCAGCACGACCGGCGGCTTTCCGGGTGCCTGCAGCACGTACAGCGGCACACCGCTGCGTCCGAGCGAGGTCAGCGCGGCCGTGATGGCGGGATCGCGGCGCGTCCAGTCGGCCCGCAGCATCGCGACCTTCTTGCTGTCGAAGTCGGCCAGCACCTCGGCGTCCGCAAGCGTGGCCTTCTTGTTGTACTGGCAGGTCACGCACCAGGCGGCCGTGAAGTCGATGAACACCGGCTGCCCCGCGCCCGTGAGCTCGGTGACGCGATCGGCCGACCAGGGCTGCCAGCGCTGGCTGGTGTTGGACGCGAGCTTGGCGGGCTCCACCGTCTGCAGCACGTTGCGGCCGATGGCGGCGGTGAGCATCGCGGTGAAGGCGACCAGCACCGTGGCAATGACCAGCCGAGTGCGGCCGCGCAGGGTCAGCGCCCACACGATGGCGGCCATGCACACCAGCAGCGCGAGCAGCGTGCCGGCACCGTCGATGCCGCTTTGCTGGCCGAGCACCCAGACCAGCCAGGCCACCGTGGCGAACATCGGGAAAGCCAGCAGCCGGCGCAGCGTGCCCATCCACGGTCCCGGCTTCGGCAGCAGCCGCGCAATGGCTGGAACGAAGCCCGCCACCAGGTAGGGCAGCGCCAGCCCCAGGCCCAACGCTGCGAACAGCAGCAGGGCTTGCGTGGCCGGGAGCCCGATCGCAAAGCCGAGCGAAGCGCCCATGAAAGGCGCCGTGCAGGGCGATGCGATCACCACCGCGAGAACGCCCGAGAGAAAGTCGTTGGCGATCGGGTGCTTGGCCTGCGCCGAGCACAGCGACACCGGCGCCGCGCGGCCGAATTCGAACACACCCACCAGGTTGAGCCCCATCAGCGTGAACAGCGCCGCCAGCGCTGCCACCACAGCCGGCGATTGCAGCTGGAAGCCCCAGCCGAGCTGGGCGCCCGCCGCGCGCAGCGCAAGCATGGCGCCGCCCAAGGCGAGAAAAGAGAGCATCACGCCCGCGGTGTAGGCCAGGCCCGCCGTTCGGTGCGCGCTGCGGTTGCCCGCCTGCCGCGCAAAGCCCAGCACCTTGATGGCAAGGATCGGGAACACGCAGGGCATGAGGTTCAGAAGCAGGCCGCCTAGCAGGGCGCCCAGCAAGGCGACAACGAAGGTGCCGGCGGGTTGGGGCGGCAGGTCCGTGGACGAGGCCGGGGCGGTCGCCGCGTTCGCGGCATTGGCGGCAAGCGCAGCCTGCAGCGCGGGCGACACTTCGGCGCGCGGCGCAGCGGCCGCCGGCCAGGTGCCGCTGACCGGCGCCTCGGTGCGCCAGGCCACCGGCTGGCCCGGCTGCCGGTCGGGCTCGGCCAGCGCAACTACCAGCGGCAGGGTCGTGGGACTGGCGCTGCGCTGCTCGGCCAGCGGCAGCGTGGCCGTCCAGGTGCCACCCTGCCAGCTTTGCGTCCAGTCCTTGCCGGACTCCGCGGCGGTGCGGATCAGCTCGGGCGTTTCGGGGAAGAAACCAAGCGTTTTGCCCTGTGCGGCGGCGGGCAGGCCTTCAAGGCGCACTTGCAGATTGTTGCCATTGACCTCCACGGCGCCCGGCTTGGCGAGCGGTTGCGGCTGGGCCGCCTGGGCCGCGTCGAAATCGGCCTTGTGCAGCGCCGTGGAGCCCTGCAGCGGCAGCGCGAGGGTGAACTCGCCTTCCTCAGGGATGCATTCCTTGCGGCACACCAGCCACGTGGCCTTGAGCCGGATGTCCATCGACGAAGCCCCCGCGCCCAAGGCCAGTGGCGGCTTGAAATTGCTCGACACCTCCAGCGGCACCGGCAGCAGCACCGTGCCCTCGTAGCCGTAGTTGGCGAGCGTGCCTACGGGGATCTTTTTCGGCACCGGCCACGCGATGTCGCCGGCCGCCACGCCCGGCGGCAGCGTCCAGTTCAGTTCGGTGGGCAGGCCGGAATCGCCGGCGTTCTTCCAATAGGTGTGCCACTCGGGCTGGTGGGTGATCTGCAGCCCGACCCAGACCGGTGCGCCCGGCGTAACGCCTTCCGGCGCGTGCGCAACCAGTTCGGCGCGCACGTGGGGGGTGGCGACGACGGCACCCGGTTTGGATGACAGTTGAGCTGCAGCCGGCATGCAGGCTGCGGCGGTTGCTACAAGAAGCGTAGCCAGATGAAAGATGCGGGAAAAGATCATGCCGATAAGTCGGAGCAGGCGGGCGGTGCGAAGTTCCGGGCTTGGAGGGGCTTCAAGCGGCCCAGCCCAGCACCACGCGGCGGCTGTTGGCGCTCTTTTTCTCTATTTTGGTGACCATCACCGCGCCAATTTCCAAAGTGTTTGCAACATGCGTGCCGCCGCAGGGCTGGAAATCGATCTGCGCTTCGCCCTCGCCGCCGATGCGGATGGTGCGTACCGTGCCCGTGCCGCGCGGCGGCTGCACGCTCATGCTCTTTATCAGCGCCGGATTCGCGTCGAGCTCCTCGTCGGTGATGGCGCCCACGGTCAGCGGATGCGCCGCTTCCACCAGCCGTGCGAGACCGGCGGTCAGCGCTTCCTTGTCGAGCTGATCGGTCATGTGGAAGTCGATGCGCGCGTAGTCGGGCGTGATCGAGCAGCCGTTGACCGGCACCGGCACAAGGTGGCACAGCAGGTGGCTGGCCGTGTGAAAGCGCATCAGCCGGTGGCGGCGCTCCCAGTCCAAGCGCGCGGTCACGCTGTCGCCGGGCTTCAGCGCGGCCAGCAGTTCCGCCTGCCCGGGGGCCGGCACGTGAACGAATTCGGCGGTGGGCTGGCCTTCGTCGTTTTTCGCCTTGCGGGTGTCGGCAATGGCGATTTCGCGGCCATCAGGCAAGGCCAGCACGCCGGTGTCGCCGGCCTGCCCGCCGCCCAGCGGATAGAACACGGTGCGGTCCAGCACCACGCCCGCGTCGTCGATGCGCAGGATGCGCGCTTCGCAGGCGCGCAGGTAGGCGTCGGCGCGGAACAGGTCGTCGGTCATGCCGCCGATGGTAGCGGCGATGCGCCGATGGGGTGCGCCCACGCCAAAAAGCGCCCATGACCGACAGCCCATCGCAGCGCCGCCCGCATGATCTGTGTCAAAGCGGCCTGCAAGCCGCGACAAACCGAGGAGAGCGAATGAAGGTCCCGAGCATCGCTGTTTCTTCCCTGGTCTCCATGGCCGCCGTGGCAGCCGCTCTGGCGCTGACTGGTTGCGGCGAAGCCGCCAAGCTGGCGCCCGAAGCCACCATCGGGCCGAGGCCCCGACTGGCCGAGCCCCACAAGACCGTGATTCCCACCGTCAACGTCGCCACCGCGGTCGGCTGGTCCGACACCGCCGGGCCCAAAGCCGCCGACGGCTTGCGCGTGAATGCGCTGGCGCGCGGACTGGACCATCCGCGCTGGGTCTACACCCTGCCCAACGGGGACGTGCTGGTGGCCGAAAGCAACAAGCCGCCAAAGCCCGAGGGCACCACCGACGGGGGCAGCGGCCCCATGGCCAAGATCCGCGACTGGGTCATGGGCAAGGTCATGAGCCGCGCTGGCGCGGGCGTGCCCAGCCCCAATCGCATCACGCTGCTGCGCGATGCCGACGGAGACGGTGCGGCCGAGGTGCGGCACGTTTTCCTCTCGAACCTGAGTTCTCCCTTCGGCATGGCGCTGGTGGGCAACGAGCTCTTCATCGCCAACGCCGACGCGCTCGTCAAGGTGCCCTACACCGAAGGGCAGACCTCGGCCAGCGCCGCGCCCACCGTGGTCACGCCGCTGCCCGCGGGCATCAACCACCACTGGACCAAGAACGTGATCGCCAACCCGGACGGCACCAAGCTCTACGTCACGGTCGGCTCCAACAGCAACATCGGCGAGAACGGGCTCGCGGCCGAAGAAGGCCGCGCCGCCATCTGGGAGGTCGACGTGAAGAGCGGCGAGAAGCGCCTGTTCGCGAGCGGCCTGCGCAACCCCAACGGTCTGGCCTGGCACCCCGAGACCAAAGCGCTTTGGGCCGTGGTCAACGAGCGTGACGAAATCGGCAGCGACCTCGTGCCCGACTACCTGACCTCCGTCAAAGACGGTGCTTTCTACGGTTGGCCCTGGAGCTACTACGGCAATCACGTCGACTCTCGCGTCACGCCGCAAAAGCCCGACATGGTGGCCAAGTCAGTCGTGCCCGACTACGCGCTAGGCTCGCACGTCGCGCCGCTGGGGCTCGCCTTCTCCGATGCGCGCGGCATGCCGCCCGAGTTTGCGAGCGGCGCCTTCATCGGCGAGCACGGCTCGTGGAACCGCAAGCCCAAGTCGGGCTACAAGGTGGTGTTCGTGCCATTCGTCGGCGGTCAGCCGGTTGGACCGCCGGTCGATGTGCTGACCGGTTTCCTCACCGCGGACGAAAAGGCCCAGGGCCGTCCGGTGGGCGTTGCGCTCGACAAGAACGGCGCGCTGCTGGTGGCCGACGACGTGGGCAACGTGGTCTGGCGCGTGTCGCGCGCAAAGCCGCAGTAGACGCCCCGCCAGTCTCTAGCGCTGCGGGCGGCCGATCCGGAACAGCCGGTGCCGGCGCAGCGGGTGCCCCTCGGGCACGCTCGGGTGCTCGAAAGCGCCGGGCAAGTCTTCATGCATGCCGATACGTTCCATCACAGCCGCCGAGCGCACATTGCCAAGCGCCGTGAACGCCACGATTTCGTCGAGCCCGAGCCGCTCGAAGCCGACCTGCAGCGCGCCCCGCGCCGCCTCGGTCGCAAGGCCTTGGCCCCACCACCGGCGTGCGAAGCGCCAGCCGATCTCCACGCATGGTGAAAAGGGCAGCGCGGCCAGCGGCGCGTTGAGCCCAGTGAAGCCCGCGAACTCGCCCGAATCCTTGTGCTCGACGGCCCATAAGCCCCAGCCGTTGGCGGCGATGCGTGCCTTGAGACTTGCCGCCAGCCCATCGCTGTCGGCCCGAGTGGGAAGCGGCAGCAGGAACGCCATGACTTCCGGGTCGGAGGCGAGCGCGGCAAAGGGCGCGAGATCGCCCTCGCGCCACTGCCGCAACCGAAGACGCGGGGTCTCGAATTCGATCGGCGGTTGAATGATGGTTTCGGCCATGCGGCCGATTGTGCGCAGAAGTGCTCAGAACCCCGCGAGCACCACCTTGCCCTGCGCCGTGCCGCTTTCGATCAGCGCATGCGCCTTCCTGAGGTTGGCCGCGTTGATGGTGCCGAAGCTTGCGTTGGCGGTCGTGCGGATGCGGCCCGCATCGACCAGCGCCGCCACCTCGGCCAGCAACGCGCCCTGCTCGGCGATGTCCGGCGTTTCGAAGCGCGAGCGCGCGAACATCATTTCCCAGTGCAGCGAGATGCTCTTGGTCTTGAGCGGCATCGCGTCGAGCGAGGGCAGGTCGTCGATCACCGCGAGCTGGCCCTGGGGCTTGAGGCTTTCGATGATCTGCGCGTAGTGCTGGCCGGTCTGCGTGAGGCTCGCGACCATGTCGACCTCGCCGATGCCGGCGGCCTTGAGTTCGGCCGCGAGCGGCTTCGAATGGTCGATGACCGCATGCGCGCCGAGCGCCAGGCACCAGGCCCGCGTCTCGGCCCGCGAGGCCGTGGCCACCACGCGCAACTGCGTGAGCTGGCGCGCAAGCTGGATGAGGATGGAGCCCACGCCGCCGGCCCCGCCGGTGACCAGCAGCGTCTGTCCCGCGCCGCCGTTCTTCGGAACCTTGAGGCGATCGAACAGCAGCTCGTACGCGGTGATGGTGGTGAGCGGCAGTGCGGCGGCCTGCGCGTCATCGAGGCTCTTGGGCGCCAAGGCCGCGATGCGCTCGTCGACCGCATGCAGTTCCGAATTGGCGCCGGGCCGGACGATCGAGCCAGCGTAGTAGACGCGGTCGCCGACCTTGAAGTTCTTCACCCCCGCGCCAATTGCCTCGACGGTGCCAGCGGCATCCCAGCCCAGCACCTTGGCCTGGCCGGCTTCGGGCGCCATGTTCTTGCGCACCTTGGTGTCGACCGGGTTCACCGAGATCGCCTTCACGCGCACCAGCAGATCGCGCGGGCCGGCCACGGGCGCGGGCAGTTCGATGTCCTGCAGCGACTCCGGGTTGTCGATGGGGAGGGCTTGGTAGTAGCCGATGGCTTTCATGTCGGAGACCTTTCTTGAATGGATGGCCTCACTGTAGGATGGCAATCAAAAATTGATAAGCCCGTCTGAATAAGCAACACTTTCAAATGAAGATTGAAAATCTGTCGGACCTGCAGGTGCTGGTGCAGACCGCGCGCGGCGGCACGCTCACGGCCGCCGCCCATGCGTTGGGCATGACGCCGGCAGCAGCCAGCGCCACTCTCAAACGGCTGGAAACGCAGCTCGGCGCGCGCCTGTTCGAGCGTTCGACCCGCGCCATGCGCTTGACGTCGCAGGGCCAGACCTTGCTCGATTACGCGGTGCGCGCCTTCGAGCTGCTCGACGAAGGCGAGTCGCTGGTCATGGCCGACCGTGGCGAACTGGTCGGCACCTTGCGCGTGGCCGCTCCGTCGGATCTCACGCGCAGCACGCTGCTGCCATGGTTCGACGAATTCCTCGAACTGCACCCCGGCGTCCAGCTGTCGCTTTCCGTCGGCGACCGTCTGCTCGACGTGACCCGCGACGAGGTCGACGTGGCGCTGCGCTACGGTGCGCTGGCCGATTCACGCTTGGTGGCGCGGCCCTTTGCCCTGACCCATCCGCTGCTCACCGCATCGCCCGACTACCTGCGCCGCCATGCCGCGCCAAAGACGCCGCAAGACCTGGTGCACCACAACTGCCTCACCTTCGATCGCGGCGGGCGCCGGCACCGCACGTGGCGCTTCGCGCAGAACGGGCAGTGGACCGAAGTGCGGGTGAAGGGCGATCGCAGCGTAGATGACGCCTCGCTCGCGCGCGATTGGGCCGTGGCGGGGCGCGGCATCACGCTGAAGTCGGCGCTCGACGTGCGCAGCGACATCCAGAGCGGCCGGCTGGTGCACCTGCTGCCCGAGTGGGACACCGAGCCCTATCCGCTGCATGCATTGCTGCCGAGCGGGCGCTTCGTGCCGGCGCGCGTGCGGGCGCTGGTGGATTTTCTGGCGCTGAAGTTCGAGGCGCTGACCGCCACCGCCTAGATCATGGGCGTGACGGCGCCGTCCATTGCGACGATGGCGCCGGTGATGTAGCTCGCCTTTGGCGATGCCAGGAACACGACGGCATTGGCAATCTCTTCCGGCGCGGCGATGCGCCCGAGCGGGAGCCGCGCCTTGGCACGCTGCAGCGCCTCGTCGCTGCCGATGCCCTGCAGCTTCGCATCCGCCTTCATGCCTTCCTGCAGCCGCTCGGTCAGCGTGAGGCCGGGGTTCACTGCGTTCACGCGCACTCCCTTGCCCGCGTAGGCCGCGGCCATGCCGGCGCTTACCAGCATCAGCGCCGCGTTGGCCGCGCCGCCGGCCATGTGGACCGGACTCGCAACCTTTCCGCCCTGCCCAATGACGTTGACGATGGCCCCGCTCCCGCGCTGGCCCATGCGCTTCACGACCGGATCGATCATGTGGATGTAGGTGAAGTACTTGGCGTCCATCGCGTCGTGCCAGGCGGCGGCGTTCAGCTCGTCGGGCGGTGTGCGGCGCGCGGCGCCGGCCGAGTTGACCAGCACGTCGACGGGGCCGAAGGCCTGCTCGGCCGCATCGAGCGCGGCCAGCGCACTTGCCGGGTCCTTGAGGTCGGCGGCGTGCACCGAGACCCGACCCACGGTTTCGGCAAACGCTTCGACCAGCGTCTTGCGACCCTGCTCCAAGTTCTGCAGATCGCGCGAGACGAGGCTCACGCGCGCGCCCTCGCGCAGAAAGCCCAGCGCGCAGGCCAGGCCGATGCCCTTGCTGCCGCCGGTAATGAGAACGTGCCGGTCCTGGAGCTGGAGGTCCATGTGAGAGAGTCCTTGAGTCGTGAAAAGAAGGCCGCGCCGCGCGGGTCGCGTGGATTGAATCACCGCTCTAAGATCGGCGGATGAATGCATCTTCGGTATCCCTGCCCCGCTACTGGTCTCAACTGACGACGCGCGACTTTGCGGCGCTTGATGTGGCAGCCACCGTGGCAGTACTGCCACTCGGTGCGACGGAACAGCACGGGCCCCATCTGCCGCTGGGCGTGGACACGGTGCTGGCCGACGGCATCGTGACCGCGGCGCTGCCGCTGCTGCCGGCAAAGCTGCCGATACTGTTCCTGCCGACGCAGCAGATCGGCCTGAGCCCCGAGCACGCGCGCTTCGCGGGCACGCTCACGCTGTCGGCCGAGACCGTGATCCGCATGTGGAACGAGATCGGCGCCGGGGTGGCGCGTGCCGGCGTGAAGAAGCTGGTGCTGTTCAACGCGCACGGCGGGCACGTGGGCGCAATGGACATCGTGGCGCGCGAGCTGCGCGCGGCGCACGGGCTCATCGTCTACAGCGTGAGCTGGTTCAACCTGCCGCTGGGCGATGCGGGCGCGCAGTTCGGCGCCGACGAACATCGCTTCGGCGTGCATGCCGGCGACATCGAAACGTCGATGATGCTGGCGCTTGCGCCGCAGCAGGTGCGCATGGGCGAGGCGAAGAATTTCCGCTCCACCTCCGAGCAGCGCGCGGCCGACTACGCGATTCTTGGCAACGGCAAGAGCGCGAAGCTGGGATGGGCCATGGAGGATTACAACCCGCAAGGCGCAGCGGGCAATGCGGCCGCGGCGACTGGTGTGCGTGGGCAGGCTGTAATCGATGCGGCTGCGGAGCAGCTCGCGTTGTTATTGGCGGAGGTGTCTCGGCTGCCGTTGGAGACGGCTCATACGGGGCCGCTGCCGTAGCTTTGGGTCGTTGAGTGTTTGGTGCGCCGTTCAGGGCGGCGCTCCCGCCGACGGGGTACCTTTCTCCGCGAATGTCCCCCGGCCTGCGGCCTCCTCCTTTATTTCGCTGCGCAAGGCGCCCCGCCAGCGGGAGCGTGATTCAGAGCAGTCGTTGATTAGCGGTACAACCGCAGCGTGCCCCAGTGCACAGGGCATCGGGTGCTCCGCGCAGCGAAATAAAGGAGGAGGGCGAAGCCCGGGGGACATTCGCGGAGGGGAGTACCCGGTGGCCTTTGCACGCGCCCTGAACAGCAGCGCCAAAAGCACGCGTCCAAAAAAACGGACTCCTAAATCTTCAAGCCACCCGCCCCAGCACCCCCGCGAACATGTCTGAATCGACATTGCCGCCGCTCACGCAGATGCCCACCGTCTTGCCGCGCCAGCGCTCCTGCTGCTGGAGCGCACCCGCCAGCGCCGCGGCGCCCGCCCCTTCGGCCACGTTGTGCGTGTCGCTGAAGAGAATGCGCATGGCCTCGGCAACTTCGTTGTCGCTGACGGCGATCACGTCGTCGGCTTCGCGCAGGATCACCTCGACCGATTCGGGCACCGGCGTGCGGCAGGCCATGCCGTCGGCCAGCCGCGTGCTGACCGGCGATTCGACGGGCCGGCCCGCGCGAAAGGAATCCTGGTACGCCGTGGCATGCGCCGACACCACGCCGATGAGCCGGGTCGATACGCCGCAATGCGCCCGCGCGGCGGCCGCGGCGGCAAAACCCGAGCCCAGGCCGATGGGCACGAACATCACGTCGGGTGGCGTGTCTTTCAGCGCACTGAAGAATTCGACATACGCGGTGGACACACCGCGCACCAGCTCGCGGTGGAACGACGGCACGCGATGCATGCCGTCGCGCTCGGCGAGCATGGCCGCGTGCTCCGAAGCCGCCTGGAAATCGTCGCCATGCTCGACCAGCTGCACGCCCAGGGCGCGCATGGCGGCATTCTTCTCGATCGAGTTGCCATGCGGCACCACGATGGTGGCCGCGAGCCCATGGCGCCGCGCCGCGAAGCCGACCGATTGGCCGTGGTTGCCGCGCGTGGCGCTGATGACGCGGCGCACGCCGGGTTGCTCGCGCGCCAGGGTCTCGAAATAGGTCAGTCCGCCGCGGATCTTGAAGGCACCCGCTGGCGTGTGATTTTCGTGCTTGGCCCACACCGTACTGCCCAGGCGCTGCGAAAGCAGCGGCCATGCGTATTGGGGCGTGGGTGGCATGGCGGCGCCGACCGTGCGCTGCGCCGATTCGATTTCTTCGCGGGTGAACTTCACGGGCGTTTTCTTTCTACTTGCGTTCCGTCAGCGCGACACGCACCGCCAGCGCAGCGAGCACGCTGCCCATCACGTAGCGCTGCGCCCGCAGCCAGCCGGCGCTTTGCGACAGCACGGCCGTGATACTAGCGGCGCCGAAGATCATGACGGTGTTGACCGCGGCACTGCTCGCCATCTGCGCAACGCCCAGCTGCATGCTCTGCAGCAGCACCGAGCCGCGCTCGGGATGGATGAACTGCGGAAAGAACGAGAGGTAGAACATCGCGACCTTCGGGTTCAGCAGGTTGGTGAGAAAGCCCATGCGAAACAACTTGCCGGGCCGGTCCGAAGGCAGAGCGCGCGCCTCGAAGGGCGCATTGCCGCCGGGCTTGACCGCCTGCCATGCCAGCCACAACAGATACGCCGCGCCGGCAAGCCGGATCACGTCGAACGCGATCGGCACTGCCAGCAGCAGCGCGGTGAGCCCGAGCGCAGCCGCAAACAGGTGCGCGAGAAAAGCCATCATCACGCCGCCGAGCGAGACCAGCCCCGCGCGGCGACCCTGGATCAGCGTGCGCGACACGCAATAGATCATGTTGGGACCGGGCGTGAGCGCGAGCAGCACGGAGGCGAGCGCGAACCAGGCGATTTCGGTCAAGCTGAGCATGTTGGTCAGAGCCCTTCGGACTGAAGTGTGACGGGGCCGCGGGGTGTGTCGAGCACCGCTACGAGATTTGGCGCGCCGGGCTGCACGGCCATGTCGGCCATGCCAATGGCGGACAGCGCGGCAGCCAAGTCGGCCGCGCGTGGATGGGTGGCCTGGAGCGACCGCATCGAAAGCCCCGAGGCGGGCATGGCATCGGTGGGGTGCACCGGTCCCCACTGGATCAGCGTGGGCAGCGCGCCGTAGAAAAGCCGCTGCCCGTCGTCGCGCACCGTGATCTGCCATTCGAGCCGGCCGGCGGGCGTGTCGCGCGAAGCCTCGAGCAAATGGCCGCGGTCGATGTGCGCGTGTTCGTCGCGCGCCAGCGCCTGCAGCGCGGCGTGTGCATCTGGCACGCGCGCCACGAAGTGCACCAGCCGAGGCCCGCGTCGCAAGAGGCCCATCTGCAGCATTGCATCGTCGAGGTCGAACCAGCGGTGGGTGCCGGACCGCGACGGCTGCTTGCCGGGCTCGATGGCGATGATTTCGAGGTAGGCCTGCGGAAAGGCCGCGCTCGCGATATTCAGCAGCCGGTTGTGCGTGCCCATCAGCGGATGCGAACCGCCGGCGCCCGGCGTCACGCCCAGAGTTGCCTCGCACCACGCCACGCCCTCGGACAGCGAGGCGGCGGCGATCACCAGGTGGTCGAGCTGCGCGCGCATGGTGTTCTCCTCTTACAGCGTCACCTGGCCGTCGACGCAGGTCACGGCATCGCCGCCGACCCACACCTTGCCGTCGCCGTCGCGCTCGATGGACACGCGCCCGGCGCGTCCGAGGCACTGGCCTTGCGCGGCGGTGTAGCGCTCGGGCATGTGGCCGTCCGCAATCAGCCATTCGGCGAGGCTGGCGTTGAGGCTCCCGGTGACCGGGTCCTCCTCGACGCCGATCGGCGCTGCAAAAGCGCGCACCTCGAGATCGATCTTCGGGCCGTCGTCGGCTTGGGCCATGGCGGCCTTGCCGCCGAAGGCGCGCGCCTCGCGGTTCGAGCGCCCGATCAGCATCGATGAGCCCTCCGCCACTGGCACGCCCGCTACGCCGGCCTTGACGCCCAACTCCTTGAGCATTCGGTGGTCGGGCACGAGCCTGAGCACGGTGTCGGCATCGCTGAGCAGCAGGCCGAACCAGACCGGACCGTTGTCCAGCACCTGGGCCGCGACGATCTGCTGCGCCTTCAGGCCCAGCGCACCCGCCACCTTGGCCAGCAGCGTGGGGCTGGGCGCACTGCGCTTGAGTGGCGGGGCAGAGAAAGCCAGCCGCTCGCCTTCATGGCGCAGGGGCACGAGGCCGGCCGCGCACTGCTGCACGATGCGGCCCGCCGCCTTGGGCGTGCCGCCGGCCTGCAGCCAGGCATGGCAGCTGCCGATGGTCGGGTGGCCCGCGAAAGGCAGCTCGCCGCCGGGCGTGAAGATGCGCACGCGGTAGTCGGCGGTGGGGTCGGTCGGCGGCAGCAAGAAGGTGGTTTCGGACAGGTTGGTCCACTGCGCGAAGCGCTGCATCTCGGCGTCGTCGAGGCCTGCGCCGTCGAGCACCACGGCAAGCGGATTGCCGAGGTAAGGCGTTGCGGTGAAGACGTCGACTTGTTTGAACGGGCGGGGTTTCATGCGTGTCATTCGAGCGGAAGGTCGAGCACGCCGCGCGTGCCCGGACGGGAAATCAGTTCGCCGTACCAGCGTTCGAGGTTCGGCCAGCTGGGGCGCTGGTATTCGGCCGGCGGCAGGCCGAACCAGCGGTGGGCTTCGCAGCCGATGGGAATGTCGGCCATCGTGAAGCGCTCGCCGGCCATGTAGGGTTGCCGCGCAAGGTGCGCGTCGAGCATCGCGAACAGAGACTCGCTCGCATGGACGGAAGCGTCGATGAGCGTGAAGTCGCGGTCGGCCGGCGCCGTGCGCACCCACTGCACGAAGGCGTCGCGGCTCGCGCGGTTGAGCGTGGTCTGCTGCCAGTCCATCCAGCGCTCGGCATCGAAGCGCGCGGGCAGGTCGCTCGGGTAGAACTTGCCGTGCGAATGCTTGGCGCACAGGTAGCGCACGATCACGTTCGATTCCCACAGCGTGACGCGCTCGCTGCCTTCGCCGTCGTCGATGGTGGGCACCAGCGCGTTCGGATTGAGCGAAAGGTACTCGGGCGTCTGCACCACGCCGAACCGGCCGCCGGCTTCGGTGCGTTGAAAGTCGAGCCCCAGCTCCTGCGCGCACCAGACGACTTTGCGCACGTTGATCGAACTGATGCGGCCCCAGATGTTGAGCATGTGTTCAGCTTCCTTGGACAGGTGTGGCGGACAAGGCGGACGGCACGGAAGGACGGTCGAGCAGCAGCAGGCGGATGGCCAGGCCGACCATCACCAGCGCCAGCAGGCCGCGCTGGAATCTTTCAGCCCCCGGACGGCGCTGAAGCCAGCGTCCGACCTGCCCGCTGCATGCGCCGAGCAGCGTGTTGAACGCAAGCGCGGCAGCCGAGAGCATGACGCCGAGCTGCACCAGTTGCAAGGGCACGCTGCCGCGCGCCGGGTCGACGAACTGCGGCAGAAACACCATGAAGAACAGCAGCGCCTTCGGATTGACGAGGTTGTTGAGGAACGCCATGCGCACGATGCGCGCGAAGGCGGACGGCTGCACGCGCGCACCCGCGGGGAGGCCGCCGTTGCTGCGAAGCGCCTGAAACGCGAGCCACAGCAGGTACAGAGCGCCGGCATAGCGCAGCAGGTCGAAGTAGGGCGGCCATGCCGCCACCAGCGCGGTCACGCCAGTGGCGGCGAAGAGCGTGTGCACCAGGTCGGCCGACGAGATGCCGAGCGCCGCCGCGAAACCGCCGCGCGGTCCATGGGCCACGCCGTGCGAGAGCACGAAGGCCATGTTCGGCCCGGGCGACAGGAACAGCGCGAGGACGGCCAGCAGGAAGAGCGCGAGCGTGGCGAGGCTGATCATGGTGTGCCTTGCAATGCTTCGTTCAGGCAGCTGCGGCCGTGGCTGCCGCAACCGGCGGGAGGTAGGGCTCGATGTTGCGCATGGCGCGTGTCACGTAGTCGTCTTTCTCGCCGACCGGCGCAACGTAGTGCAGCGCGCTCTTCGCGGCCTCGATGCCTTCGCTGCGCGCAATGAGCCAGGCCGCGAGGTAGGGCGCTGACAGGCAGCCGCCGGCAGTGGCGACGTTGCCTTGCGCGAAGAAAGGCTGGTTGAGCACCTCGACGCCGGCTTCCTGCACCCAGGGCTTGGTCGTCAGGTCGGTACACGCCGGCACCGCGCCCAGCAGGCCCAGCTTGGCGAGCAGCAGCGTGCCCGAGCACTGCGCGCCGATCAGTTGCCGCTTGGCGTCGAGGCGGCGCAGCACGCCCATGATGGCGGGATCGGCCGCAATCTCTCGCGTGCGGATGCCGCTGCCGACGAGCACCGCCTCGGCCTCGGTGGCCGCCTCGAGCGTGGAGCTCGCATGCACGGTCACGCCGTTCATCGAGGTAACCGTGGCGCTGGGGGCGGACAGCGTCACGCGCCAACCTGGCTTCTTGATGCGGTTGAGTACCCCGAGCGCAATCAGCGAGTCGAGCTCGTTGAAGCCGTCGAAAGTGAGGATGGCGATGTGCATCGTGATTGCCTCGGGGAGTGGCTCAGGCGGGTTCGGGCGCGAGCTTGCGTTCGCCAAGCAGCGCCAGTTCTTCGCGCAGCGTCAGGGCGAGTGCGGCGATGGCGATGTCGATTTCCTCGACGCTGGCCGTCACGAACGACAGGCGCAGCGTGCGCGGATCGCCCTGGCCTGCATAGAAGGGCGCGCCCGGCACGAAGGCCACGTTGCGTTCCACCGCCTTGGGCAGCAGCGCCACTGTGTCGATGCCCTCGGGCATGCGCGCCCACAGGAACATGCCGCCCTTGGGCACGTTGAACTTCACGTCGAGCCCGGCCATCTCGCGCGTGAGCGCCGCGATCATGGCGTCGCGCTGGCGCTTGTAGAGCGCGCGGATCGTGGGCACGTGGCGCTCGAGAAAGTTGTCTTTCATCACCGCCGACACCATGCGCTGCGTGAAGATGGGCGTGTGCAGGTCGACCGCCTGCTTGGCCTGCAGCAGCTTCGGATAAATGGCCTTGGGCGCAACCAGGAAGCCCAGGCGCAGGCCCGGGGCCAGCACCTTCGAGAACGAGCCCAGGTAGATGCAGCCCTCAGGGTTGCGCGCGGTCAGCGGCAGCGGCGGGGCTTCGTCGAACCACAGCTCGCCGTAGGGGTTGTCTTCGACGATCGGCAGGCCGGCCGCGGCAGCGGCGGCCGACACGGCGGCGCGGCGCTCTTCGGTCATGGTGCGGCCGGTGGGGTTCTGGAAGTTGGGCAGCAGGTAGACGAAACGGGCGTCCTTCGACTTTGCGACCAGGTCGTCCACGATGACGCCCTCGTTGTCGCTTGCCACGCTCACCGGCACCGGCTCCATCGGGCCGAAGGCCTGCAGCGCGCCGAGGTAGGTGGGCGTTTCGACCAGCACGGTGCTGCCGGGATCGAGCAGCACTTTGGCCACCAGATCGAGGCCCTGCTGCGAGCCGGTGGTGATGAGCACCTGCGCGGGATCGACGTTCCACGGCAGCATGTCGGCCACCGCCTGGCGCAGCGGCGCATAGCCTTCGCTCGCGGCGTATTGCAGGGCCGCCTGGCCGTCGTTGTGCAGCACCTCGGCGCAGGCGTCTGCAAAAGCCTGGATCGGGAAGGTCTTGGGCGAGGGCAGGCCGCCGGCCAGGCTGATGATGCCGGGGCGCTCGGTGACCTTGAGGATTTCGCGCAGCACCGACGGGTTCATTTTTGCGGCGCGGGCGGCGAGTTTCCAGTTCATGGGTTCTTCTTTCAGGCGGGTGAGGTGAGAGGCGAATTTGTTCAAGATTGTTCGGCACGCGCAGCGCGTGGCGAAACGGCATGAGCGGGCTGCGGCTGCGAAAGGCGTTTGCCGAGCATCACCGTGCAGACCACGGCAATGGCAAAGCCCAGTGTGACCACGTCGAGCGGCTCGCCCAGCAGCGGAATGGAGGCAAGTATCGAGAGAAAGGGCTGCAGCAGCTGGGTCTGGCTCACGCGCAGTGCGCCGCCCATTGCGAGGCCGCGGTACCACGCGAAGAAGCCGATCCACATCGAGAACACACCGACATAGACGAAGCCCAACCAGGCCGACGTGGCGATGGGTTCCTGTGGCCACAGGGCCCACGTGGCCGGCAAGGTGACGGGCAGCGCCATCACGCAAACCCAGCAGATCACGCGCTCGGCACCGAGGGACGGCGTGACCTGCGCGCCGTAGATGTAGCCGAACGAAGCGGCGATGACCGCACCGACCAGCAGCAGATCAGCCCATTCGAAACCGAAGCCATGGCCGTTCTGGCTGGCACGCAGCAGCGAGAACAGCACGACCAGCACGCTGCCTGCGATGGCACACAGCCAGAAGCCGAGCCGCGCCCGCTGGTGCAGCACCAGGGCGGCGACTGCCGCGGTGACGAGCGGCAGCAGCGCGGTGACGACAGCCGCGTGGCTCGCCGTCACCACGCGCAATGCGTAGGCCAGCAGCAGCGGGTAGCCGATGACGTTGCCGAGCACCGCCATGCCCAGCGGCTTCCACTGGTGCGGTGCGGGCCGCGGTGAGCGCGTGGCAAGCAGGAAAACGGTCGAGAGAATGCCCGCCAAGGCGGCGCGCCCGAGCGTGACGAACCACGGCGAAAGCTGCGGGGCGCCCTGCGTGCCAGTGGCCAGCCGGGTCATCGGCAAGGTGATGGCGAACAGTGCCACGCCGATCACGCCGAGCCACATGCCGAGAGTCTCGTCTTTGATTCGGCTCATACGCTCAGCATCCACCACGCCGTGAGCACCAGCACCAGCCCCATCGCACGGTTGAACCACAGCAGGCGCTTGCCCTTGGAGAGCCATTCGCGCAGCAGCGCGCCGGCCAGCGCATAGGTGAAGTTGCTGACGAAGGCGTAGACCAGCATTACCGGCGCGACGATGGCGAAGCGGCCGAGAGCATCGGGCTGCCCCGCGATCCAGCCGGCCACCAGCGTGAGCGCGAGCAGCCAGGCCTTGATGTTGACGAACTGAAGCATCACGCCCTGGCCGAAGCCGATATTCAGGCTGGCACTGTCCGCACGCCCCAGCGTGGCACTGCCGCTGAGCTTGTAGGCCAGCCACAGCAGGTAGCCCACGCCCAGAACCTTGATGGCCAGGCGCAGCGAAGGCACCGCCACCACCAGCGCGCCGATGCCGGCCGCGCAAAGAACCAGCAGCAGCGTCCAGCCGACCGGCACCGCCATCACGAAGCGCATGGCGCGCGGCAGTCCGCCGTTGGCTGCAAGGGCAGTCGAGAGAGTGGTGTTGGGACCGGGCGAGAAGCTCATCGCCGTGGCCAGCACCAGCAGGGCGGTGAATTCTTGCCAGTTCATTGCATACACTCTAAACTTTGCGACCATTACAGTTCCAATACAGTTGATCGAACATATGCGAAAACTGTATTGGCCTGACTTTCGACACAGAAGCCGATGCTGACACGAACCTCCACCCAGTCGCTCACCGGCCAATTGGCCGATCGGCTGGCCGAGCGCATCCGCACGCGGCTTCTGCCGCCCGGTGCGCGCCTCCCCTCGGTACGCGAATGCGCCCGCCAGCAGGGCGTGAGCCCCTACACGGTGGTGGCGGCTTACGACCAGTTGCTGGCCCAGGGCCTGGTCGAGGCGCGCCGGCAGCGCGGCTTCTATGTGCGCGATGCCGCGCCCGCGCAGGAGGAGCGCCCGTCCAACGCGGCGCCCATGGTTGCCCAGATGATGGCCTCCCGGGTGCCGGCCGACGCCAGTTCCCTCATCCGCAGCATGTTTCACCGGCCGAGCGACAAGCCGCAGCCGGGGATGGGCGTGTTTCCGCCCGACTGGATGTCGTCGACCTTCATGCCGACGGCGGTACGTCGCATGACCAGTACAGCGGCGCTGCAGGAGCTGTCGCTCCAGTACGGGGAGCCCGCCGGCGATGCCGCCTTGCGCCGCAGCCTGTCGAACAAGTTGATGGGCATCAACGTGCCCGCCGCACCGGACCAGATCGTCACGACTGTGGGCGCCACGCATGCACTGGACATCGTGAGCCGCACGCTGCTGCGCGCGGGGGATCCGGTGATGGTGGAGGAGCCGGGCTGGGCGCTGGAGTTCGCGCGACTCGAGGCGCTGGGCATGCGCATCCTGCCGGTGCCGCGTCGTGCCGACGGGCCCGACCTGGAGGTGATGGCGCAGTACTGCGCGCTGCACAGCCCCAAGCTCTTCGTGAGCGTGAGCGTGCTGCACAACCCGACCGGCTATAGCCTCACGCCGGGCAGTGCGCACCGCGTGCTCAAGCTGGCCAATGCGCATGACTTTCACATCGTCGAGGACGACACCTACAGCCACCTGGCGCCCGAGCACGCCACGCGTCTCAGTGCGCTCGATGGGCTGCAGCGCACCATCTACGTCAGCGGTTTTGCCAAGATCCTGGCGCCCAACTGGCGCATCGGATTCCTGGCCGCATCGCCGGAACTGAAAGAGCGGCTGCTCGAAACCAAGCTGCTGGCCACGCTCACCACGCCCACGCTGTTCGAGCGGGCGCTCTCATGGTGCATCGACCAGGGGCAACTGCGGCGGCATGCCGAGCGCATACGCATCCGGCTCGACGGCGCGCGTGGCCGTGCGGTGAAGCTCGCCATGTCGCACGGCTGCACGTTCGCGTCGGAGCCGGCAGGCCTGTTTGGCTGGGTCGATACGGGTGTGGACACCGATGCGCTCACCCAGCGCATGCTCGACCAGGGCTACCTGCTGGCGCCGGGTTCGCTGTTCCACGCGCGGCGGCCGCCGAGCACGATGATGCGAATCAACTTCGCGACCTCGCAGGACGCGGCATTCTGGAAAGTGTTCAGCAAGGTGCGCGCGGAGCTTTGACGGTTCTTTGCCCTTGCACGACATGGGCGTTCGCGGGTCGAAAAGAGGGATGCCTTGGAGTAAGCTGGCATCACAAGAAAACCCAACCCGGAGACCGCCGCATGAGCAACGCCAGCCAGCCCTTCGATTTCAGCCAATTCGTCCCTGGATTCGATTTTTTGAAGAACCTTGCCGGCGGTGCCGCCGGTGGTTCGGGTGGCGGCGCAGTGCCGGGGTTGCCCGGGCTTGCAAGCTGGGTGGCGCCCACGCTGAGCGTGGAAGAGGTCGACAAGCGCATCCAGGAGCTCAAGACGGTGCAGTACTGGCTCGAACAGAACGGGCACGCGCTCAAGGCCACCATCCAGGCGCTCGAAGTGCAAAAGATGACACTTTCGACCTTGCGCGGCATGAACGTGCGGATGGAAGATATCGCCAACGCGTTCACCAAGCAGGCGGCCGCCGTGGCGCCTGCCGCTGCGCCGGTCGAGCCCGAGCCTGAAGCCGAGCCGGAGGAAGAAGCACCGGCAGAAGCAGCGGCGCCCGCCAGGAAGGCGCGCAGCAAGCCGGCATCGTCCACTGGCACTTCGACCGGCAATGGCGGAGTGGTGGATCCGATGCAATGGTGGGGCTCGCTGACGGAGCAGTTTCAGCAGATTGCCAGCTCGGCGCTGCAAGATGCAGCCCAGCTCAAGGTGCCGGCCATGGCCCAGCCCGTGGTCGATGCGGTAGACAAGGCAATGGGCAAGCCGGCGGCCTCCGCGGCTTCCAAGCCTGCGGCCAAGAAGGCGGCAGCGACGCCCGCCGCGAAGAAGAAGGCGCCCGGCGCCGCGCGAAAGCGAACGGCCAGCCGGCGCTGACGCCATACACACGAACGCATTTTTGTTTGAAGAGAACGGGTTGGCACGCATCATGAAGTTGTTTCCTTCCGGCCATGCCACCCATCCGCAATGGCGCATGGCGGCCGGCCTCGTGCTGGCCCAGTTGCGGGCGCAGATGGCGCTGCCCGACTACGCGTCGTCGCCGACCCTGGGGTTGCTCTACATCACCGACCACTACGCGTCGGATGCGCAAGACATCCTCGACCACCTGAGCGCCGAGCTTCCCGAGGTCACCGACTGGTCGGGCACCGTCGGCATCGGCGTGTCCGCCAACAATGCTGAATATTTCGACGAGCCCGGCCTCTGCCTGATGCTCTGCGCGCTGCCGAGCGACCAATACCGCGTGTTTTCCGGCGTCGCGCCGCTGGGTAATTCGGAGATGAGCGGTTTCGAGGCCCACACGGCGCTGGTGCATGCGGACCCCGCGACCCCCGACCTGACCGAGCTGATCGGCGAAATGGCCGGCCGCACCGACACCGGCTACCTGTTCGGCGGACTGTCGTCGGGCCGCGCGGGCGCGCTGCAGTTCGCCGTGGGCGGCAACGGCAACATCCGCGGGCATGGCGCGGCGGGCGGTGTGTTCTCGGGTGGCTTGTCGGGCGTGGTGTTCGGCGAGGGCGTGCGGCTGGTTTCGCGCGTCACTCAAGGCTGCCAGCCGCTGCGCTCGGGCGGCGGGCGCGAACGCGAGATCACTGAGGCCGACGGCAATCTGCTGCTCAAGCTCGACGGCGAACCCGCGCTCGACGTGCTGCTGGCCGACCTGCAGGTGTCGCTCGAGCGGCCGCAGGAAGCCATCGACGCCGTGCGCGCCACCCTGGTGGGCCTTGCCGATGCGGGCAGCGACGGCATCCGCCGCACCGGCGACTTGGGCGCCGACGTGCTGGTGCGCCACATCATCGGATTGGACCCCACGCGCCGCGGCATCGCCATTGCCGACGTGGCCGAGGCCGGCATGCGCCTGACCTTCTGCCGCCGCAATGCGCAGGCTGCGCGCGCCGACCTGATGCGCATATGCGCGGAAATCCGCGAAGAGCTGGAACCCGAGGAACAGACGCTGGCCACCGCGCGCGCCGTGGCGGCCGGAGAGGCCGAAGCCGCGCCGCATCCGGCGCGCCGCATCGCGGGTGCCGTTTATGTCAGCTGCTCGGGCCGCGGCGGGCCGCACTTCGGCGCGCCCGGCGCCGAACTGCAGATCGTGCGGCACGCCCTGGGCGACGTGCCCTTGGTCGGCTTCTTTGCCGCGGGCGAGATCGCCCGGCACCACCTGTATGGGTATACGGGGGTGCTGACGGTGTTTACCGCCGCGGATTGACGGACGAGGTTTCTAACTCCTTGCGCTGAGGTCGACTGTGGTTGCCTTCATAGAATTAACCGATTGGCGCTGCCGCGCGGAGAACCTCTGCTGACCAGCGCCCATTTAGTAGGCGTGGCTTTGCGGCACCCGCCCATCGGGTCTATTACGATTTCGTTTTTCGGCCGACACAGCGAACGAACTCAAAACCAGCACGCGCGTCTAGCCTTCAGGCGCACAGAAGATGAGTTCGACGTCTGGATTGAAGTAAGAAACGGCCGTCGACACGTTGCTGACGATATGGAGCAGCGCATTACATCTCGCCATTGTCATCGCGTCTCGGATGACTTCCCAGGCCATCCGAACTGACCAATTGGACTGATCTGCAGCCACCAGGTGCTGGACCTGAAAACCTTCGGCACCTTGTTCACTCTTGCTTAAACTGTCGAAACGGGCGTCTTCGTGTTCTCTGGTTCGACGAACGTCGTCGTAGCAAAACACCCGCTCGCCGAATGCTGACCTGAAGCGGTCCACCACGCGATCCTGATCGGTAGCGAGGAATATCCCCCAGTCCGGGGATGAGAAGGCAATACCGCGTTTTTCCAATTCCAAGCGAATAGAATTGACGTAATTTTCCGTATGCGCAATGGCGCCGTCCGGCTGCTCTATCACATGACTCGGGTGCTTGATATGGGCCGCGATCATGAATTTTCTTTGGCGAAAATTGGATTCGACAAAGGCATCAAGTTCTGCCTGAAAATTCGGCAGAAGGCGAACATGCTGCTTCAGCACCGAGTTGTATTGCTCCCGGAATCTGAGGAACTGCCCGCTTTTGTATAGCTTGTAGGCATGCACATAGGTCAATTGAGGTTCCCGATGATCATTAAAGTGGGCGTCGGGAAGCTTTCCTTTGTCGTAGAGAAACGCCGGGTCATCCATTTGCTCGGGGGTGAGGCCGAACAGGGGGTGAAACAACTTTGTCCAGATATTTCCATCATCCGGCTTGCCATAGCAAAAACTGATGAATGGCTTGTTCTCATGGCGTTTCATCATGCGGGCGACATTCCAATCGGGCAAAACCATGTGACACCGAGTTTCGCGTTGGTCCCAGACGAGATGGCTCATGAAGGTATTGAAAACGGAGAAAAAGCCCCCGTCATGAGATTGAACGACTGTTCTGTCGATGTGGGGGAGGTGTTGGTTTCGCACCCCCAATTTGGCAGCTTGGCGCTCCGCAAATTTCTCGGGCCAGCGCGTATATTTTGATCCTAGTGCTTGTGGTCGGAAGTGCGGTAAATCGAAATCAACGAGTCGCGCATAATCGTTGGCCAGAGTTGAAAAACTGAATTCCGATGCTAATTCCTTGCGTACGTGTGCAGTGCGAGCAGGCTGACCTGTCGTAACAAACTGAAAACTCTCCTCAAGGCGTGCTCGGACATCCTTGATAGTCGCGCCAAATTGGCGGCCGGCGATCAAGTTGTCTACCTCTGGATAACGAGCCGGAACTGCGATATCTGCTGGCACAACAAAAACACCAGGCGTTGGGTAAAGATCCCGATGGCCGCCCACATCGGTGATGACCAGCGATTTTCCGAGCGCCAACGCTTCGCGGGGCCCGATCGAAAATCCTTCGCCTTTGGAACAATTGACAAAGATGTCGCAAGCTTCGATTAAGTCATTTTTTTGCTGATCACTCAACGCTTGATCACTGATGATTATGTTCTTGGCGGAACTCGTACGAACCTTTTCCTGGATTCTCTCCAAGTACCGTCCTATCGCCAGATTGGAGTGAATTGTCAGTTCCGCTTCCGGGTTTTCGCCGAAAGACTGGAGAAAGGCATCGACTAGTGTCTCCACACCTTTGCGGGAATGAAAGGCTGCGACCGAAAGAAATTTAATTTTCGCCTTGTGTGGCGGCCTGTAAGGGCGACTTAGCAAGGCTTCGAGATCGAGGCCCAGTGGCAACGTGCCGATGCCGATTTGAACGCCCGATTTTCGCGCGACGTCTTCCAATGTTTTATTCATGAAGAGCACGAAATCCAATCGCTCGTTCATGACTTGTACCCATTGTGGCAAAAATTCATCGGAATCCCATGCGACATGGGCGATTCGCAATGCGTCGGGGGGGATTAATTTGTAATTGAAGTCGTGGGCGCCGTTCCACAGGACATCGGTATAAAACGCGACTTGTACCTCGGAAAGATTCTTGCAGACAGGAATCCGCGTTCCATTGGGCAGGAAGATTTCGTTCAGCTCCCGAAGTTTGGGTTCCACGGGGAATATGGAAACTTCGTGAAACCTACTCAGCAACTCGCACGCCGCGTAGGTGGTCCGACCGATTCCGGTTTCAAAGGCGCATCGACCGATGACGCAAACAGACGAAAACAATTGCTGCTTCCTATTATTCATTTTCAGCGGGGAAGCATGCGTCTGATGGCTCGGAGCGGTCGCGTAATGCGCCACGAGAGCGTTCGAAATACTTCGTCCAGCCGGGATGCATGCTGCTCTCTTTGGCTTAGGAGTTCGGATTCCAAACTGCGAAGCAGTTCTTCTCGTTGCTGCTGTGACTCCACCAAGGCTTGATGTGACCCCACCAGGGCTTGATGTGCCCCGGCCAAGGCTTGCTGTGCATTTTCGCTCTGAGACAGGCGATGGCTGAGTTGCACCCGTTCATGGCTCAGCCAAGCGATATGTCGCGAGGACTCAAAGGCCTCTTGGTAGTAGGCCTCGATTTGGCTGGTCAACGTATCCTGCATTTGACGGAGCAGATCCAATTCGCTTTTGGCGACTGCGAGTTGCTCTTGCGCTTGCATGGAGTTTTGCGCTAGTCGGCTGCAAGAATCGGCTCGGTCCGAAGCCGATTTGACGAGGGCCGAAATCTCCGTTTGAGCATCTTTGAGCCGCTGCTCCAGTTGTTCGCGCGCCGTTTTCTCGAGGCGCCAGCCAGCATCCATTTCATTAAGCTCCGACGCGGTTTTTTCCAATTCAGAGGTTACCTCACTGAGTTTTCGTTCGAGCAATACCTTTCCGGAATCTAGTTCTACAGATTTTTGAAGGGCAGTTGCTTCTGAGGCACGCATGAAATGATCAAACCAGTTAGGAGGCGAGTGAAAATAAGCTTCAAGTTCATCCAGTTTTTCATTGGCGACGTAGAATCTGTTCAATCCGTCAAAATAGACAAAGGTGTATCTTTGGGAGAGAAGAAGATCTTCCCATTCTTGGTGGGTCGGAGTCTGAGAGTTGGGGAGCGTTGCTTCCACCAGAATGATCCAAGGGCGAAATCTTGCAAAGTCTCCACCAAGCAATACAGCACGTTCCTTGCCTTCGACGTCGACCTTGAGAAAATGAATGGCGCGACCTTGGGCATGCTTTTCGCAAACGTCTCTCAGCGTACCGATGGTCACTGGGACACGCTCGACCTCCCAGTTTTCGTTTTTGTACTTGTTGCCAAGTGCGGGTACGCCAGTGGATATCCCATTGCCTTCTCCAACGGAGAAATACGAAGCGACTCCTGATTTTTCCTCAAGGGCCAATTGAAGGTTGATGTCTCGGCTACGAGCGGCAGCGAGTCGTGCGTAGGCGCCAGCCATTGGCTCAATGTTAATCCCAGACCAACCACGCTCATAAAAAGCGGCGGTCACAGAATCGGCAATCGGTTCGGAGGCGCCCACATCGATATAGAAACCATCCTTGACCGTTGAGAGCGCACGCCACAGCATGACGTCTTCGAAATTCTGCGCGTAAGAAACAAATGTCATGCATTTATCCCGAGTGCGAGTGAGCGAAAGCAAGCCTTGAAAGCGGTTCACCTTCTCGCACGGGAATAATTCTCCTTATACCAGTGATAGGTCAGAGAAAGCGCCTGTTCGAATGACTGCCTTGGTTTGAAGCCCAGGGCCTGAAGACGAGAAATATCGTACTCTCTTAATTTCTGCCCGTCGGGTTTGGTCGAATCCCATTCAACTGTCCCGGTGTATCCGGAAATTTTATGCAGCATGTCGACAGTGTCGCGAATCGTTACCGAGGTGCCTGTGGCGAGATTGATCGCACCTTGATATTCCTCTGCGAGGAGGCGCAGCGCTAAAGCGGCATCGTGGCTGAAGAGAAAATCTCTTTCTGCTTTTCCCGTGCCCCAAACTGAAACCGATTCACCGTGAGTCTGGCCTTTGTAGAATTTGGAAATCAACGAAGGAATGACGTGGCCGAATTTTTCATCGAACTTGTCATGTGGACCGAATAGGTTGGTAGAAATTCCGTAGGCAAAATTCAGACCGTACTGATCTTTGTAGGCCTCCAATTGGGCCAGCATGCTGCGTTTAGTATGAGCATACGCGGCCTCGGAGTAATGCGGTGGGCCATTCCAAATCTGGTCTTCCGACATCGGCAATTTGACCATGTCCGAATAGATGGCAGCAGACCCCATGGCGACAATTTTTTTTGTGCCATACATTCGTGCAGACTCCACAACATTTGTATTGATTCTGATGTTGTCTAGATAGGCGATGCCTTTATTCGACAGATTGCCCATGATTCCCCACACGCGGGCCGCGAGATGAAAAACCAGCTTTGGCTTAGTCGCGTTGAACAGGCGTTCTGTGGCCGGTTGGTCGGTCAGATCGACCTCTTTGCTTGTTACGGAGGTTACGTTTTTATAGCCTGCGGATGCCAGTTCATGCTGCAAGGCACGGCCGATAACGCCCCCGGCTCCTGTAATTAGGATCGAATCATTTGTGATGCTCATTTTTACTCCCTGGCTATGGATGTTGATCCGCGAGCATAACTGCTCTGAAAAAGAGGTCCGCGCAGCTGAAAAGCGGTGAAGGAATTCTAATCGACCGGTTAAATGAATGCTTAAGTATTAAAATGTCTTCCATTGTCATTAATTTGGCCAAGGTGGTCTCCATGTGCGCCACTCCGGCATCGGTGAGGTTGAGGGTTCCAATGCCCAGCAAATCCCACGCCACAAATCAATTTCAGCTTAGATCGCCCTTGCCGCGTGGCAGGCTGACTCGTCAAGGTTTCAATAAGGATGAACTCGGTGGGAAGATGGGTTTCATCTGCGTGAGCTCCGCGGACGCAACGCCCGTAAACGCGAAATCCACCTCCGGCGCAAGCCCGCTCACAATGCGCGCAATCGACTTGCCCGAGCCGCAAGCGTGCGTCCAGCCCAGCGTGCCGTGGCCGGTGTTCAGATATAGGTTCGGCAGCTTCGTCTTGCCGATCAGCGGCACGTTACTCGGCGTCGCAGGACGCAGCCCGGTCCAGAACTGCGCCTGCGCGGTGTCGCCGGCGCCCGGGAAGAGCTCTTCGACGCGCCGCAAGATGGCCTCGCAACGCAGGCGGTTCAGATCGCGGTCGTAGCCGTTGAGTTCGGCCGTGCCGGCGATGCGCAGGCGGTCGCCTGAGGCGGACGTGTAGCGCGAGAACACCAGCTTGTATTCGTCGTCGGTCAGCGAGACCTGATGCGCCTTCGAGGCGTCCTGGACCGGCAAGGTCACCGAATAGCCCTTGGCCGGATAGATCGGCAGCCGGATGCCCAACGGCGCGGCAACGATCGGGCTCAGCGAGCCCATCGCCAGCACGAAGGCGTCGCCCCGGATGCGCTGGAAGCGGCCTTCGTCGTCGGTCGCTTCGACGTGATCGATGCTGCCGCCCGCTTCGCGCAGCGCAGTGATCGTGTGGCTCATGAGGAACTTCACACCGGCCGCCCTCGCCAGCGCGACCAGCTCGCGCGCAAAGCGGTTGGCGTCGCCCGATTCGTCCTCGGCCGTGTAGGTGGCGCCGGCCAGCTTCGGACGGATGTGGGCCAGGGCCGGTTCGATCTTCACCGCCTCGTCGGCCGAGATCACCTGGCGCTCGCAGCCCAGGGCGCGCATCTGCTCGGCCGGCGCGAGGGCACCGTCGAACTCCTTCTGCGTCGTGTAGAAGTGCAGGATGCCCTGAGTGCGCTGGTCGTATTGGAGGCCGGTGTCGGCGCGCAGCTGCTGCAGCGTGTCGCGGCTGTAGGTGCCCAGGCGCACGATCTGCTCGATGTTGTGGCGCGTGCGCGCCGGGGTGCATTCACGCAAGAACTGCAGGCCCCAGAGCCACTGGCGCATGTCCGCGCGGATGCGAAAGAGCAGCGGCGCATCTTCCTTGCCCAGCCACTGCAGCACCTTGAGCGGTGCGCTCGGGTTGGCCCAGGGTTCGGCATGGCTCACCGAGATCTGCCCGCCATTGGCAAAGCTGGTTTCGGCCGCCGGCGTGGCCTGCCGGTCGATCACGGTCACGTCGTGGCCGAGTTGCTGGAGGTAGTAGGCCGAGGTCACGCCGAGCAAGCCGGCGCCAAGAACGATCACGCGCATTTCAAGTACCTTTGAGTGAGGCACCTGAACGACGGACTGGGTGTGCTACCGATTCAATAGCAAGCAACCGGACGACCGACGTCCAAGTTGCCGCTCCCCCTGTCCTCGGTACCTGAGAGATTCACCCGCTGCGCCCGCAGCGGGTTTGCTCCTTCGGTGCATCACGCTCACATTCCAGTGGGTGATGGCTCTCCAGACGGCGTGTCAGTTGATGCAGTACAGGCCCCTGTCGAAACTCTTTGAAAGAAGAACTTCAAGAATTCGTCGGACCGACCTGAGCGTTTATGGGAGTTTGCGCCTTCGGTGGAGTAGTAAAAAGTTCTACTCGCTCTCCTGCAGTAAGAGCATTGTAGGTGCATGTGCCGACCTGCTCGCCCTTAATCTTGACAATTCGGACCAATGGGATAATCCCCGGCAGACTCGCCAAAGGGCGATTGTTCGACAACTTCGGGGGACTCAATGATTCTGGTAACCGGCGGCGCCGGCTTCATCGGCGCCAATTTCGTACTTGACTGGCTTGCGCAGAGCGACGAGCCGGTCGTGAATCTCGACAAACTCACCTACGCCGGCAACCTCGAGACGCTCGCCTCGCTCAAAGGCAACACGAACCACATCTTCGTGCAGGGCGACATAGGCGACAGCGCACTAGTCGATCGGCTTCTGGCTGAACACAAACCGCGCGCGATCGTGAACTTTGCCGCGGAATCGCACGTCGATCGTTCCATCCACGGCCCCGAAGATTTTGTGCAGACCAACGTGCTCGGCACCTTCCGCCTGCTCGAGTCGGTGCGCGGCTACTGGAGCGCATTGCCAGCAGACCAGAAGGCTGCATTCCGCTTCCTGCATGTGTCGACCGACGAGGTCTACGGTTCGCTCTCCAAGACCGACCCGGCGTTCACTGAAGAGAACAAGTACGAGCCCAACAGCCCCTACTCGGCCAGCAAGGCCGCCAGCGACCACCTTGTGCGTGCATGGCACCACACCTATGGCCTGCCGGTGGTCACCACCAACTGCTCCAATAACTACGGCCCGTTCCACTTCCCCGAGAAGCTCATACCGCTGATGATCGTCAACGCACTGGCCGGCAAGCCGCTGCCCGTGTATGGCGACGGGATGCAGGTGCGCGACTGGCTCTACGTGATGGACCACTGCAGCGCCATCCGCCGCGTGCTCGAAGCCGGCAAGCTCGGCGAGACCTACAACGTCGGCGGCTGGAACGAGAAGCCCAACATCGAGATCGTCAACACCGTGTGCGCCTTGCTCGACGAACTGAGCCCCAAGGCCGACGGCAAGCCCTACAAGGAGCAGATCAGCTACGTGACCGATCGCCCGGGCCACGACCGCCGCTACGCCATCGACGCGCGCAAGCTCGAACGCGAACTCGGCTGGAAGCCTGCAGAGACCTTCGACAGCGGCATCCGCAAGACAGTCGAGTGGTACCTTGCCAACGGCGAATGGGTGCGCAACGTGCAAAGCGGTGCGTACCGCGAATGGGTCGAGAAGCAATACGATGCCGCGCCCGCGGCCAAGGCCACGGCATGAAGTTGCTGCTGCTGGGCAAGGGCGGACAGGTCGGTTGGGAGTTGCAGCGCAGCCTCGCGCCGCTGGGCGAGCTGGTCGCGCTCGATTTCGACAGCACCGACTTTCACGCCGACTTCAGCCGCCCGGAGCAATTGGCCGAGACCGTGCTGAAGGTGCGTCCCGACGTCATCGTCAACGCCGCGGCGCACACCGCTGTCGACAAGGCCGAGAGCGAGGCCGACTTTGCGCGCAAGCTCAACGCCACCTCGCCCGGCGTGGTGGCCGAAGCCGCGCAGCAGATCGGCGCGCTCATGGTCCACTACTCCACTGACTACGTGTTCGACGGCAGCGGCAGCAAGCCCTGGAAAGAAGACGACGCCACCGGCCCCCTCAGCGTGTACGGTCGCACCAAGCTCGAAGGCGAGCAGCTGGTGGCCGAACGCTGCGCCAAACACCTGATCTTTCGCACCAGCTGGGTGTATGCCGCGCGCGGCGGCAACTTTGCCAAGACCATGCTGCGCATCGCCAAGGAGCGAGACCGCCTGACCGTCATCGACGACCAGTTCGGCGCGCCCACCGGGGCCGAACTGCTGGCCGACGTCACCGCACACGCCATCCGCGCCACGCTGCAAGACCCGGCCAAGGCCGGGCTCTATCACGCAGTGGCTGGCGGCGAAACCACCTGGTGCGGCTATGCACGCTTCGTGCTCGAGCAGGCCCGGCAGGCTGGCGCAGAACTCAAGGCCGGCCCCGCTGAAGTCGATGCCGTTCCCACCACCGCGTTTCCCACCCCCGCCACCCGCCCCGCCAACTCGCGCCTCGACACCCGCAAGCTGCAGTCCACCTTCGGCTTGGTGCTGCCTCCGTGGCAGCAGGGCGTGGCCCGCATGCTGCGCGAAACCCTTTAAACACGCCGAGCGCGGCAAAGCAAAGAAAGCAAGGAGAGAAATAAAACAATGACCACCAAGACCACGACGAAACGCAAAGGCATCATCCTTGCTGGCGGCTCGGGCACGCGCCTGCACCCCGCAACGCTCGCGCTCAGCAAGCAGTTGCTGCCGGTGTACGACAAGCCGATGATCTACTACCCGCTGAGCACGCTGATGCTCGGCGGCATTCGCGACATCCTCATCATCAGCACGCCGCAGGACACGCCGCGCTTTCAGCAACTGCTGGGCGATGGCAGCCAGTGGGGCATTAATCTGCAATATGCGGTGCAGCCGAGCCCCGATGGCCTGGCACAGGCGTTCATCATCGGCGACAAATTCGTAGGAAATTCGCCGAGCGCGCTGGTGCTGGGCGACAACATCTTCTACGGCCACGACTTCGCGCATCTGCTTGCCGATGCTGATTCGAAGTCTTCGGGTGCCACGGTGTTTGCCTACCACGTGCACGATCCTGAGCGCTACGGCGTGGTGGCCTTCGATGCCGAGGGCAAGGCCAGCAGCATCGAGGAAAAGCCGGCCCAGCCCAAAAGCAGCTATGCGGTCACCGGCCTCTACTTTTACGACAACCAGGTGGTCGACATTGCCAAGGCCGTGAAGCCCAGTGCGCGTGGCGAGTTGGAGATCACGGCCGTCAATCAGGCCTACCTGGATCTCAAGCAGCTGAACGTGCAGATCATGCAACGCGGCTATGCGTGGCTCGATACCGGCACGCACGAGAGCCTGCTGGAAGCGGGGCAGTTCATCGCAACGCTGGAGCACCGGCAGGGCCTGAAGATCGCCTGTCCGGAAGAAATCGCGTGGCGCCATGGCTTCATCGATCGCGAACAGTTGGCAAGGCTTGCGGCTCCGCTGCAGAAGAATGGCTACGGCAAGTACCTGAACCATTTGCTGGCCGAGGAGGTGCGCTCGTGAAGGTAACGCCCACCGCAATCCCCGAGGTGCTGATCATCGAACCGAAGGTCTTCGGAGATGCGCGCGGGTTTTTCTACGAGAGTTTCAACGGCAAGGCGTTCGACGAAGCCGTCGGGCGGCATGTCGAGTTTGTTCAGGACAACCATTCACGATCGGTGAAGGGGGTGCTTCGGGGGTTGCACTATCAAGTGCAGCAGCCGCAGGGCAAGCTCGTGCGCGTGGTGCGCGGTGCTGTGTTCGACGTAGCCGTGGACATCCGCAAGTCATCGCCGAGCTTTGGTAAATGGGTAGGTGTGGAGCTCAGCGAGGACAACCACAGGCAGTTGTGGGTTCCGCCCGGTTTTGCGCACGGCTTTCTTGTGCTGAGCGAGACGGCGGAGTTTCTGTACAAAACGACGGACTACTACGCGCCGGCTCATGAGCGCTCAATCAAGTGGGACGACGTCGATTTGGCAATCGAATGGCCGGCAATAGGCATGGATTCGCAGCTGTCCGCCAAAGACCGGGCAGGTGCATGTTTTAGTCAGGCCGAAGTCTTTAGCTAATTAAATCTGTCACGGCGGTTTCGCCAGCGAGCAACATTCGCGACGTCTTCAAACTTGCCCCCTGGGATTGGCCAGCAATCGTCGAAGCTTGGATGGATCTTCGCAGGGGCAATTTCGTTCGCCCCTGACTAAGACTGAATTTACGCGGAGTCTCTTCGGCTTCGTACGGCACGCTACTCGAAGAAACAAGATACTGCAGGCAGCATCCATAGTCTGCCGCACCGTCTTTGTATCTCAGTGTTCGTCTACAAACAAGTGCAGATTAAACCCACATGCCATTCATCTCTCACGCTCAAAATTTCGAAGATGTAATGCTCTGGCGAGCCCTCGGCGGCGTCCAGAACGGTTTCTTTATCGATGTAGGGGCGTGGTCCCCCGATCTTCACTCCGTCACAAAGTCGTTCAGCGAGCGTGGCTGGCGCGGGATCAACATTGAACCCAATCCGTTCTATTTCGCCCAGATAACCGAAAAGAGGCCGCTTGAAACGAATCTTCGTGTTGCCGTAGGAAATCGGGTCGGCCAAATTTCAATGAATTTCATCGAAGATACGGGTCTATCGACGGCGGATCAGGGTATTGCTCGGGCGCATACAAATGCCGGATGGAGCGCTCGACAAGAGGAAGTCGAGATCACGACCCTTTCCGAGATCTGGAAGAAGAATGTTCCAGTAGGCACTGCGGTTCACTTTCTAAAAATTGATGTAGAAGGCCTTGAGCGTGCCGTAATCGAGGGAAACAACTGGAAGGTGAATCGGCCGTGGGTGGTGGTCATAGAGTCGACGCTTCCTCTATCTCAAATTGAAAGCCATCAGCAATGGGAGTCGCTGCTAACAGAAGCGGAGTATGTTCACTGCTATTCTGATGGGCTCAATCGGTTCTATATTGCGGCGGAGCACAGCGAACTTGTTGACAAGTTCCGGTTTCCTCCAAACGTCTTTGATGGTTTTACCCTCGCGGAAGTTAAAAGAGAAAAAGAGCGCGTACAGAACTGCGAGGCTGATTTAGACCTCACCGCAGGCAAATTGCGCCTCGCCGCAGACAAGCTGAGAATTGCGGAGGCCCGGCTAGTAAGTGCGCAGGCTATTGCAACGATCGCGGAAAATCGACGTGCCGAGGCCGAGAAGCACGAAGAAGAAATTCAAAAGACTGCGAAATCGCAGTTGATTGCATTAAGGTCGGAGTTGCATTCCGTGAACGAGTCGAAGAACGCGCAAGTCGCTGCCGCCAATGGCCAGGCGGCTCTCGCCGAGCACCGCTACATTGCAATACAGAACTCCACAATGTGGCGATCAACGGCACCGGTCAGAAAATTGACCGGAATGCTCACCGGAACAGCCCGAGCTCGGGTGAGACGTGCTGCTAAAGCGGTGTGGTGGCTTCTAACGCCCGCGCTAATTCCTCAGCGCTTGAAGTTTATTCGCGACAGAAAAACGATCCTGGTAGAGCAGGGTGCTACGCAGCAGCCAGAGGGAACTTCGCAGGCATACGCTACGTCACCGACGAGTGAATATGCAAGATGGATACTCGAAGTCGAACGATGGTCTAATGCACGCCCTTTGCCCTCAGAAAGTTTTCCGATAGTAACTTTCGTGGTGACCGGAATTACACCTGTCGAAAGTCTGCTACGAACAGTGGGGTCTATTCAAGCGCAGGTTCATCAAGGATGGGAAGTCGTCCTATGCGGAGCGTTTCTAACAGAGGAGCCCAATTCGGCGGCGCATCAACTTGTTAGCTGTGATTCTCGGATTCGCCTAGCGACTACGGAGAGCGATGACAAGGCTTCGAGCTTGTCGGCCGGGCTTATGCTAGCCCGGGGCAAATTCATTGCCATCTTGGACTGCGGCGATATCCTCGCGCCAGCAGCGTTGAATGAATTTTCAGTAGAACTGAACCGCTTCCCCGATGCAGAGATCTTCTACAGCGATGAGGATCAGCAATCCAGCATGCAGTCTCGGGAGAGACCGCTTTTCAAGCCCGAATGGTCGCCGGAGCTGCTTTATTCCTTCAATTATTTCGGGCGACTAGTTTTTTTGCAACGCGCACTGATTGAAAAGGTTGGTGGTATAGATACAACTTCCGGAAGCGCGGTGGAATGGGACCTGAATTTGCGCACCAGCGATCTTGCTCAAAACATCAGGCGAATTCCGAAGGTACTTTGTCACATTAAAGCGGGCGGAGACAGGGGACGCGGACTGTCGATCGAAGACGCTGCGGAAAATCGTAAAGCGATAGAGAAATTCTGGGCTGCCAAAGGAGTTTCGATTGCCGCACGAACCCAAGAAAATGGGACGCAACACATCCAGTGGCTGCCGAGTAAATTTCCCAAGGTCTCCATCATTATCCCCACAAAAGATAAATCCCATCTTTTGCGAATGTGCATGAATGGACTCTTGTTTGGGACTGACTACCCCAATAAGGAAATCGTGATCGTGGATACCGGCTCGAAAGAGCCGGAGACTTTCTCCTACTACCAAGAGCTTGCTGCACACTCCGACGTAAAAATTGTTAATTTCGAAAGAATTTTCAATTACTCCGCAGCCTGCAATTATGGCGCATCTTGTGCCGAGGGGGAGATGTTGCTGTTTTTGAATAATGACATAGAATGCATCTCGCCGGCATGGTTGAAAGAGATGGTGGGATTTGCCGTGCGACCTGGGGTTGGTGTCGTCGGGACAAAATTGATTTATCCCTCACTCGAATTGCAGCACGGCGGCGTTGGAATCGGTCCTCATCTGTGTGCATTGATGTACCGAAGCGGCGGCGGGCAGTCTTGGGATATTTATGGGACTCCCGACCATCCAAGGAACTGGCTTGCCATTATGGGTGCGTGCCAGCTAGTTCGACGCGATGTTTTCGAACTTATCGGAAAGTTTGACGAATCCTACCTAATTGCGATGAGCGACGTTGCGTTATGTCTACGAGCATGGCAAGCGGGGTACCGGACCGCATATGCGCCTTCTGCTTGCCTCGTTCATCATGAAGGTGCAACCCGCGGAAATAGTAATCCAGTGAAGGATGTGCGCCGAATTGCGGACGATATCCGAGCGATTGGAATTGATGAAGATCCTTACCTTCATCCTGAATTAAGCGGAAGTCACCCCATCCCCAAACTTAAGCTGGCCGGTGAATCGAATCCGCGGCAAGTTCTGGAGGATCAGGTGCGGGATTGCGGCTCCATTTTGGCATTCAATCCTAAACTTAATCTCACTAACGAGGGAGCTTGCATCCAAGTTGCGGGGCTACCCCGTTCGGCAGTGCTTTGGACTCCTCAGGCCGTTCACTTGGTATCGGACAAATGGTCGGCAGCCCGCTGGTGTATGGATTTGCTCCGCTCTCGTCGAGAGCTTCGTGTGAGATTCCCGGACGCGCTTTCGGCGGGCACCGGCGGGGCATTTTATCGATGGATTCGCGAAGAGGCAAAATTTAAATTTCAGTTGCCCGCAACGTTTGATAATGCAATCGAGTCGCTATTTTTAGAGGATATTTCCGCTCGAGCCCGGCAGCTATTTTTGTTCAGAGAAGATGTGCGGCAAGCGATTCCTCATGGCCTAACTCCGGCAGGACAGACCGAGCTTTTTCGGTGGTACATGAGAAATGGGCGGGCGGAAGGCGATTTGCGGCTGGAGGAGATTTGGTGGCTGTTTTGGTTGGCTGCTGAGAATCCGGCGCGTGAACTTGTACAGGCATATCGCTTTACCCCAGCATGGCAATCGTTATATCCAGATGCACTGACGATATTTGGTAGAAGCGATTTTTCGGCGTGGTTCTCGGCCACTTACAACGCGGCTGATTCTTGGGTGGATCCGTCGCAATGGGCGATCGATCTTTCGCCCGAGCAGCATTTGAGATCCGCTTACAACGCAAGGCACCAGTGGCGCACCCTTCATCCGCGGGCATTTGAGAATGAAAAGGATGCGCACGCGCTGATTGACTGGCTGAGTGCGCACGAAGGAATTTCAACGGAAGCGCGAGTGTGGTGTTCTAGTTTGAACCGGCAAGAGACAGTTGCGGAGATGATTGCACCTGGCGTTAACATCATCGGGCACTTTTGCTACCCCTCGGGTCTCCGCGTCTCCGTCGAGGCGCTCGAAGGCGCATTGAAGAGCGCATCCGTCCATACTTCCTTGCGCGATATTCGCACGGATAAGCGGGACGACCCGATGCGATGGAAATTCAATGGCTTGGAATACTACGGTGTTACGTTGATCCATACGCAACCAGAGCCATTCTTCAATGAAGCTTATAAAAGATCTGATCTTGCTCAGCAATCATTCAAGCCATATCGAATCGCGTACTGGTATTGGGAGTTCGATTCAGTTCCAGAATCTTGGATTTCTGCGGCAGGGCAGGTGGACGAAGTGTGGACGGCCACAGAATTCGTTGCAAAAGGTTTGAGGGATCGACTGTCGATCCCTGTGCGAACGCTTTTTCCTGGCGTCAAATTGGGGCATTATTTGCCACGAAAGCGAGAGTTTTTTGGACTAAGTCAGGATAACTATACTTTCCTTTTTACATTTCACATGATGAGTGTAATGGAGCGAAAGAATCCCCTAGGGCTTATTCAAGCATTTAAACGAGCATTTAAATCCTCGGAGCCAGCTACTCTGGTGCTCAAGACATCATTTGGCGATAGACATCCGGCACAAATTCTCGAATTGCAGGAAGCCGCTGCGGGTGCCAACATCAAGATCATTGATCAAGTTTTCAGTTCGGACGAAGTGCTATCTCTCATGGACGCATGTGATGCATATGTGTCTTTGCATCGAAGCGAAGGTTTGGGGCTGACGATGGCAGAGGCGATGCTGATGGGGAAACCTGTCATAGCGACTAATTATTCGGGCAACATCGATTTCATGGACGAGTCCAATAGCCTGCTTGTACCATTCAAATTGCAAAAGCTGGGACGTCCAATCCCCCCGTACGACGCCAACTCCGAGTGGGCCGAACCTTCGATCGAATGCGCAGCTAATTACATGAGGCGCCTGTACGAAGATCGAGAGTGGGCGGCGGGATTGGGGGCTAGGGCTAAGGTCAGCGCCGAAAAATCACTTTCATTGGATGTGGCTGGCTTACGGCTTGCAGAAAGAATAAAAGAAATACGCGCCAGCGAGATTTATTGGAAATGAGTTGCATAACTACTCACGGCTCACGGCTCACGGCTCACGGCTCACGGCCCACGGCCCACGGCGCAACAACTTCGCCGACGCCGTCTTTTTTGGCTGTACCCGTTTAAAAGAACTGCCGAATCACCATGCGTAGCCGGCTTGAACGCGTACTCCTGTGCGGCTTCCTCGACCGCTTGAGGTCGAGATTGCAGCGCCTACGTTTATGTTCTCGTCGATTTGATACCCAAATCCCATTCCAAGAGCGCTCTCGCCTGCGTAGTAACCCCCAGCCACTCCGACCCATCTCATGCCGGGTGGCAAATGAGGCATGGCGGGAATAGCCATTGCCGCTGCAACCCCTTTCGCGGAAAAAGTATTGGCATCTCTGAGCACCTGAGCGGTAGCTTGACGCATTTGGTCTAAATTGACTGCGTCTGTGCTTGCTACACCCGGTGCCACATTGGTGATGCTGCGTGTGAGCCCCGCGGCTGCATTGCCTACTGAAACGCTATTGTCGCGGGCGGCTAGCGAGTTTTGGCCTAGGGCTACAGAGTTGTTTCCTATGGCGAGCGCGTTCGCGCCGAGCGACGTGCTGTCGTTTGAAATTGCTTGAGCACCACTCCCGATGGCAACGCTGTTATTTCCGCGAGCCATCGTAACGGTGTTTCCAAGCAGGATCGCGTTGCTGCCCAGATTGGCTGCCACCAACTCCGTCAGCATGCGCGTATCGGGGTACACATTAGGAATCCCACTTATGAAAGCCCAACCGCCCCTGCCATTGGGTTGTATGCACGACCAATTCGTAGTCGAGAATCCAGGAGTGCTGCAGATATTGCTCTCGGCGCTGCCTGCGTAGCCGCCGCCGATCGCTGTGGAAGCATATGCACCTCCTTGCAGGCCTCCTATAACCAAGGCAGTGCTTGCTAGCTTCAAAACAGTCATCTGGCTGACTTTTTTTTGTACTATTTGACTAACACTTGACGAGGCGTGATTTTTGTCTCTTCTGGACATGAAGTCTTTCTCCTTCGCCTGTGGTGACGAGTTGCGAAAGCTTACAAGATTGAGCTTTGCAAGAGAAGAGACTGTGAAACAGGGCTGCTCCGGCGAGACTGCCGATGAAGGAACGACGCGGGTTCTGCCTCTAGGCAATCTAGACGCGATGTGCGGGTGGTCCGCGATGCGATTCCTCCCCGCAGCAAAATTTTCTTACGAGCTTGCTAGGAAGGTCTGAAGAACCCTTCGCACCCGAGCCCGGATGCCATGAAGGGTTCGGCGTTTTTGTGTTGCCATTGCCTTCCAAATCGAAGCACCTTTCGCGTCCTCGCGCGCCCTTTAGGAGTCGCCCAGAACGGCTATTTTGTGGAGTTCCCCACCCCATATGGCGCGGTCTGGGCAAGGCAGTGTGCATCTCTGTATTGGCAGGGCATATAGCGCCCCGCATCACGTCCCCGACTACCTGCAGCAAGGCAACGATCTGGTTGGATTCGCCTAATCCTAGACCTTCACTACTACGCTGATCGCCGCCGATGCCAGCATGCTTTCCAGAGTCTCTTCGAGACGCGGTATCTCGAGCCGGGTGCCATGGCGCGCAAGCAGCGCATCGAGCTTGGCCGGATTGCCGCAGAGCCTGTGCACTTCGTTTGCTCTCACGAAGGCCGGGTTGATCTCGATGCGCGGCGAATGGGCCGTCATGCGCATGAAGGTGTCCAGTATGTGGCGAAGCGTGTGTGGACGTCCGGTACAGATGTTGTAGCTTTCGCCGGATTCTCCGTGGGCAAGGAGTTCAAGATAGGCGTCGCAAAGCATTCGCACGTCGTTGAATTCGCGTTCCACATCGAGATTGCCAAGCTCGATGGACCGGGCGCGCTGCGCGAAGTGGAGTGCGAGCTTGGGGATCAGGAAGCTCGGGCTCTGTCCAGGGCCTGTGTAATTGAACGGCCGCGCAATGATCAGGTCTAGGCGCCCTTCGTAGGTTCGCGCCATGTATTCCATGGCGAGCTTGCTCATGGCGTAATGGTTGACGGGCGCGGGCGGTTGTGTTTCGCTGATTGGCGATGCTTGCGTGTTGCCGTAAATGTTGGCGCTGCTGGCCAGCAGCACGCGCTGGGGCCGAGAGGGCAGTTTGGCAAGCGCGTCGAGCAGGTTCGTAGTACCGACCACATTCACGGCATAAAGCGCTTTTTCATCCGCATGCCCGACGAAGCTGATCGCTGCCAGGTGGACCACTGTGTCAGGTGAGACTTCGAGCACCTCCTGGCGAAGCGCTTGATCGTCCATCAGATCGGAACGCAGCGCAACGACCGAATGTCCCTTGGCCGATGCGCGTTCTATGAAGTGCCGGCCAGTAAAACCCTCAGCACCGGTGAGCAGGATTCTCAAAACGAGAAGCCCTGGCGATTGCGCCGCAGGTCTGCTTCAACCATCATCTGGCAAAGTTCCTCGAGCGTAGTCTTCGGTTCCCAGCCGAGTTGGGTCTTGGCTTTGGCCGGGTTCCCGATCAGCAGTTCGACTTCTGCAGGACGATGGAACTTCGGGTTGATTCGCATGACGGTCTTTCCCGTGGCGATGTCTACGGCCGATTCGCCCTCTCCACTGCCCTTGAAGTCCACGGCAATGTCCGCGCCCTTGAACGCCATGCGCACGAAGTCGCGAACGGTTTCAGTGCGGTTGGTCGCCAACACGTATGTGTCGGGCGTGTCGACCTGAAGCATGCGCCACATACCCTCGACGTATTCCTTTGCAAAGCCCCAATCTCGCTTGGCATCGAGGTTTCCGAGCTCCAGCACGTCGAGCTTGCCGAGCTTGATCTTGGCGACGCTGTCGGTGATCTTCCGCGTCACGAATTCGCGGCCGCGCAGCGGACTTTCGTGGTTGAAAAGGATGCCGCTGCAGCCGAAGATGTCGTAGCTCTCGCGGTAGTTGATGGTCATCCAGTGGGCATACAGCTTGGCAACGCCGTAGGGGCTGCGCGGATAGAAGGGTGTGTCTTCCACCTGCGGAATGGCCTGCACCTTGCCAAACATCTCGGAGGTGGACGCTTGGTAGAAGCGAATCTTCGGGTTGACGAGGCGAATGGCTTCGAGCAAATGCAGGGCCCCAACGCCGGTGATCTGAGCAGTTGCCACGGGTTGATTGAAGCTCACCCCCACGAAGCTCTGGGCCGCAAGGTTGTAGACCTCGACGGGTTCCGCTTGGCGGAGCAGCTCGATCGAGCTTCCCAGATCAGTCAGGTCGTACTCCACCAGGTGCAGGTCGGGATTGTTCTGAATCCCAAGTTCCTCAATGCGCCAGAAATTGACCGAACTGGTGCGTCGATAGGTGCCATAGACGACGTAACCCTTGGCAAGCAGGAGCTCGGCCAAGTAAGCGCCGTCTTGGCCTGTGATGCCCGTTACAACGGCATGTTTTTTCATGAGACTCTCTCTGTATTGTTAAAGATTGCGCTCGTCGCGGCTTGCGCCGATCGTGAGTGAGGACTGAGCGGACAGATTTGTGAAGGTCCAGATTCTGCCAAATCGAAGGACTCGAAGGTCAGGCCGTGTTTGGTTGAGTAACTTAGGCCTGCGAAGGAATCACCCGTTACAGCGATTGACGAAGACGGCTACGACCAAGAAGCCTACGCGCCGCATCGGACGTGCAACATTGATTCAAATTGCGTGGCTGAAAGCCAACAGTCAATGGTGATAATAAATGTGAGAGCCTCGGCCATGGGCACCCATGGCTGTTTCGACGCAAGGGAGTGACTGGCAACGAATGGGCAGGCCGCCAAGCTTCAAGCATATAAAGACAAGCAAGTATGAGTGACACACCACGAAGCGCAGACAGACTAGCCGAAGCGGAAAGGCAGATTGCCGTTCTTAAATTGCGGCTGGAGTTGCAAGAGCGACTCGTACTAAGCAGCGAAGATTCGGTTGAAGCCCAGATCGAGTCCGCAAACCAGCGTGCAGCCTTGGCACTGCAGCAGCAAGACGCGTTCCTCAACTCTACATCTTGGCGGCTGACTGCACCGTTGCGCAAAGTGTCTGCCGCGATCCCTCCCGCATGGCGAGGTCATCTGCGCCGCGCGGCAAAAGCCACGTGGTGGGTTGCAACGCCCTGGCGCATGCCGCAGCGGCTTAAATTTCTCAAGGAGCGCCGCAGTACGGATGAGGCGCATGCCTCCTTTTTCCCGCCCGTGGTTGGCACCGAAACCAGCCACAGCTCTCAGAACTCCTATCGGCAATGGATTGCCGAGCACGAAAGTCGCTCTGCCTTGCTCGGCGACCTGTCGGCAATACCCAGGTTGAGTTTTTTGCTTTGTGCAAGCAGTGCTCAGCTTGCGATGCTGACCGCGACGGTGAAGTCGATCCGGGCGCAAAACTTTCCCCAGTGGCAGCTCATCATCGCAGTCACCGGTGACCATGTCGACGCTCTCGATAACTCGCTGCGCATGCTGCAGGACGAAGAGCCTCGCATCGTCTCGGTACCCGCTTCTGGCAAGAACGGCGCCGAAGCGCTTGCCGCATGCGTTTCGCTCGTCAATGGTGATTTCATCGCAATGCTTGATGCCGGAGACGTCATCGCACCCGGCGCCGCAGTCGAAATGGCCAATGCGTTCATCGAATCGCCGGCCAGCGACATTCTTTACTGCGACGAAGACGAGTGGTCGGTCGAAGGCGGCCGCGCCCAGCCTTACTTCAAGCCGAATTGGTCGCCGGAGTTGCTTTATGCCTTCAACTACTTCGGACGCTTGACGCTGCTGCGGCGGCAGCTGGTCGAGGTTGCGGGCGGAATCGACCCCGCGCTGGGCGCCGGTTTCGAATGGGATCTCAACCTTCGCGTCAGCGATCTCGCCCAAACCATCACCCGCATTCCCAAGGTGCTGTGCCATCGCGCGACTGGTGGCGGTCGCCGGGAACGGCCGTCGACCGACTCGGCTGAAGCCGCCTCGCATCGCTCGGCATTGCGCAAATACTGGGCGCAAAAAGGCATTGACGCGTCAGTCCAGACGCAGCCGGACGGCACCCACCACGCGACCTGGGCCATCGATCGGCCGCCGCTCGTCTCGATCGTGATTCCATCGAAAAACAAGGACCACCTGCTGCGCATGTCCGTGGGCGGGCTGCTGCGGGAAACGGCTTATCCGAACAAGGAAATCATCATCGTGGACACCGGCTCCTCCGAGCCGGAAACGCTGGCGTACTACGCCGAGCTCGCCGCCGAGCCGAGCGTCCGCATCGTTCATTTCAACAAGACCTTCAACTACTCCGCCGCTTGCAACCATGGAGCGGCGTTCTCGCACGGCGAAATCCTGCTGTTCTTGAATAACGATATTGAAATCGTTTCGCCCGATTGGCTGCACGAAATGGTGCGCGTGGCAATGCGGCCCGGCGTCGGCGTGGTCGGTGCCAAGCTGGTGTTCCCGTCAGGCGAACTGCAGCACGGCGGCGTGGGCGTTGGCATCCACCTTTGCGGCCTGATGTATCGCAGTGCCGAGCGGCTCGGTTGGGGCGTGTTCGGTTCGCCGGATCACGCCCGAAACTGGCTTTCGATCATGGGTGCCTGCCAAATGGTACGGCGCGATGCCTTTGAGCGCGTGGGCGGGTTCGACGAGTCGTACCTCATTGCAATGAGCGACGTTGCACTCTGCCTGCATGTCTGGCGCGCTGGTTATCGCATTGCCTATGTACCGCAGGCACGCCTCGTGCACCACGAAGGCGCGACACGGGGCGACAGTAACCCCGAGATCGATATGCGTCGAATGGCCGATGACATTCGCACCCTGGGTATCGACGAAGACCCCTATCTTCATCCCGAGCTGGATGCTAACCACGCGATTCCGATCCTTCGAGTCGGCGCAGCGCCCTCGGTTCGCGAGAAGCTCAAGGCCAGCCTTCGCGAATTCGGCTCGCCGAGGCCGCAGGTGCAGACGCTCGACCTTTCGAACGATGGCGCATGCCTGTCGGTTGCCATGCTGCCCCGCGAATGCGTGATCTGGCCGCCCCAGCCGGCGCATGGTGTACGCGATGCCTGGTCTGCAGCGCGGTGGTGCCTGGATCTCTTGCGTACATGCGCCGACATCCGCCTGCGCTTTCCAGCCGCACTGTCCGAAGGCCCGGACGGCGCGTTTGTCCGCTGGCTGGAAGCTGAGGGTGCGAATCGTTTTGGACTGAGCAAGGATGCGCTTGCCGCGATTCGCGCGATGTGGTCGGAGGACTTGGCAGTCCGGGCGCGGCAGGCCTTTCTCTTTCACTCGGAGGTCCGCGCATTGCTGCCGCACGGCTTGCTGCCGATTGGACGACGCGAACTGTTCCATTGGTTCATGCTGCATGGCCGGCGCAGCGCGGGTTTGAGGCTGGAAGAAGTCTGGTGGCTGTTCTGGACAGCCGCTGAAAGGCCGGAGGCCGAACTGGTCAACGCTTATGAGTTCACCCCGACCTGGCAAAAGCTCTATCCCGATGGCCTGACGGTTTTCGGCCGCCGTGCCTTTGCCGCATGGTTCCGCGCCAACTATCGCGTGGCTGATCTGTGGGCCGACCCGGTGCGTTGGCCGGTTGATATTCCACCTGGCCGCCAGCTTCGGTCTGCGTATCGGGCGCGCGAGCAATGGCAGCGCATGCACCCCAAAGCACTTGACGCTATCGAGTCCGCGAAGGCGTTGATCGACTGGCTGCAGTCGCCAGAAGCCATGCAGACCGAGGACGTGCGGGCATGGTGCGCCGGCCTCGACAAAGAGGCCGCGGCAGCCGAGATGACGACGCCCGGCGTCAATGTCATCGGACATTTTTCGTATCCGTCGGGTCTTCGGGTCTCCGTGGAGGCGCTGGTCAAGGGCCTGCGAGAAGTCGGCGTGCAGACCGCGCTGCGTGACCTTCGAACCGACAAGAAAGACGATCCGGTTCACGCGCAGTTCCGCGATTTCGAAGATTTCGAAACGACCATCATCCACACACAGCCCGAACCCTTCTTCAACGAGGCCTATAGCCGCAGCGATCTGAACGAGCACTTGCCGCGCACTTATCGGATTGCCTACTGGTATTGGGAGTTCGATTCGATTCCAGATTCATGGCTCGATGCAGCTGCCAAGGTCGATGAAGTCTGGACGGCCACTGAATTCGTTGCAAAGGGCCTGCGTGATCGGCTCTCCATCCCGGTGCGCACCATATTCCCTGGCGTTGCGTTGGGTGCTTACCAGCAGCGAGAGCGCAAGTACTTCGGCCTGAAGGATGGAAGCTTCACGTTCCTGTTCACGTTCCACATGATGAGCATCATGGAGCGCAAGAACCCGCTTGGCCTGATCCAAGCGTTCAAGGCCGCATTTTCCCCGCAGGAAGACGTAACACTGGTCCTGAAGACTTCGTTCGGTGACCGTCATCCGGCGCAGCTGAAAGAACTGCGCGCCGCCGCAGAGGGCCATAACATCGTGGTGATCGATCAGGTCTACAGCCCCGACGAAGTGCTGTCGCTGATGGATGCGTGCGACGCCTACGTCTCCCTGCATCGCAGCGAAGGGCTGGGCCTGACGATGGCCGAGGCGATGCTGATGGGCAAGCCGGTCATTGCAACCAACTACTCTGGCAACGTCGATTTCATGGGCGAGGATGACAGCCTGCTAGTGCCCTACAAGCTGGTGAAACTCGGTCGTCCGATTCCGCCTTACGACGAGAAGCTGGAGTGGGCCGAGCCATCCACAGAGCACGCGGCACAACTCATGCGGCGCCTGTATGAAGACCGGGTGTGGGCCAAGGAAGTCGGTGCGCGCGGCAAAGCACGCGCGGCTATTGATCTGTCTTTGAAAATGGCGGGCCAGAAGGCCGCGGCACGGCTGGCCGAAATCCGCGCGACGCTCCAGACAGAATCGAAGAGTTGAGGAAAAGAGCTCCGGGGCGTGTTTGCGGCCCCGGTTGCCGCTCACTCGTTCAAGCCGCGAGTCGCGCGTGCTCGGCCATGTACGCTTCCATGTCCACCGCCTCCAAGCGGCCATGGCTGAGTTTCACGACCTTGTTGCATTCCTTGGCGATCAGGTCGGGCGAGTGCGAAGCGAGCACCAGAATGCCCGATTTGGACACCACGTCGCGCATGCGCTGCTCGGCTTTCTCGGTGAACTCGGCATCGCCTACTGACAGCCATTCGTCCATGAGCAGGATGTCTGCCTCGACGCTGGTCGAGATCGAGAAAGCCAGGCGCATCATCATCCCTGTGGAGTAGGTGCGCACAGGCATGTCCACATATTGGCCGAGCCCGCTGAATTCGCAAATTTCGGGCGTACGCTGATCGATCTCTTTCTTGCTCATGCCCATCACTAGGCCGCGCAGCATGATGTTCTCTACACCCGTCGCGTCCATCTCAATACCAAGTGATGGATCAATGAGGCTCGACACGCTTCCTTCACGCCGGAATTCACCGGCTGAGGGCTCGTACACGCCCGCCAGAGTGCGTAAAAGGGTCGATTTGCCAGCGCCGTTGTGGCCGATCAGCCCCAAGCGGTCGCCGCTGCGCAGTTCGAGATTGATGTCGCTGAGGGCCTGGACCACGGTAACACCGGTCTCCTTGCCGAAACGCCCGCCCGTCACGGAGGCTGCAAGCGTCTTCTTCAGAGAGGCTGCGCCCGCACCGTAGATTGGGAAATTGACGGCGACGTTCTTGAGTGAAATGGATGCCATAGATCAGAGCCAGTAAACAACGCGGCGGCGATACTTGATGAAGAGCAGCGTAGAACCCACGACGCTCACCACAGTCCAGGCCAGGATGCCGAGCCAGCTGTGCAGTTCCGCCACGCCGCCCATCAGGGGTGTGCGCAGCAGATCAAGCATTTGTGCAAAGGGGTTCCACAGGACGTACTGGGCGCGTTGCGGCAGGCTTTCGGGCAGCCAAAAAACCGGTGTCAGGAACATCAGCATCTGCATGACGCTGTTCACGATTTGCGTCACGTCGCGAAAACGGGTGCAGATCAGCCCAAGCAGTACGCCGATCGCATGTGCATTGACGACTGCGATCACCATCGCGGGAAGGATCAGCAGCGCCGACCAGGACAGCGAAATGCCCGCCCAGAGCGCGACCGGCACATACAAAACGATCTGGTGGGCAAACTGGATCAGATTGCGCGCAAGGCTTCGCCAGACGAAAAGACTGATCGGAAAGTAGCCCTGCTTCAGGTAGTTGGACGAGCCCACGAATGCGTTGCACGCCTCGGAGACCACGCTGGAAAAAAAGCCCCAGAAGATGATTCCGAGGGCAAGGTGAGGGAAGAATTTTGACAGCTCCGTGCCAAAGAGCGAGCTATAGAGCGGACCCATGCCGCCAATCATTGCGCCCATGCTCAGCGTGAGCCAGAGCGGACCGAGCATCGAACGCCGATAGCGAAGAACGATGTCAAACCAGGCCAGTGTCCACCAGATGTCGGTGCGGCGCGTCCCCTCCCACCAGTCGGATAGGGCGCTACGGTGGAGGTTGGAGTGAATTTCTTGGGTCATGCGCGTCCGTAGGTGTCTGCGAGCCTGACGATGTCGTCCTCGCCAAGGTAAACACCGCACTGGACTTCAATGAGCACCAATAGTTCTTCGCCGATGTTGGTCAAACGATGTTTCTCCTTCAATGGAATATGGCGGTATTCGCCCGGCCCGGTGACATGTTCGATGTCGCCGATCTGCACGATGCCCCGCCCTTGCACCACCACCCAATGCTCGGAGCGCTGGTGGTGGTACTGCAATGACAGCGATTCTCCGGGTTTGACGGTGATTCGCTTGACCTTGTAGCTATCTTCTTCCTTGAGTGTTGCGTAGGTGCCCCATGGGCGGTGCACCACCGAGGGCAGATAAACCGCCTCGTGCTTGCGAGATTTCAGCGTGTCGACCACCTTCTTGACTTCCTGGGCGCTGTTCTTGTGGGCGACCAGCAGCGCGTCGGGAGTGTCGACGATGACGAGGTCGTGGACGCCCAGCGTCGCCACCAGTTTCGGAATATGGCTGTCTACCTGCACATGGGTGCCGGTGGTGTCGATGGCCACCACGTCCGATGGCATGGTGTTGCCGCTCGCATCTTGGGGCTGGGCTTTTGCCACCGCAGGCCAGGAGCCCACGTCGCTCCACTGAAACTTGGCGGGCACGACGTGCACGTTGTCGGCCGGCTCCATCACTGCATAGTCGATGCTGATGTCGGGCTGGAGTCCGAAGGCATGCAAATCGAACTGGATGGTGTTGCCTTGCTGTTCCGAGCTCTTCAGCGCTTTTCTGGCGGCCTCCAGCAGTTCGGGCGCGTACTTCTCAAAGGCGGCCACTATGGCGTCTGCCGTAAAGCAGAACATCCCGCTGTTCCAGTAGTAGCGACCCGTGGCCAGATACTCCTGCGCGGTCTGCAGATCAGGCTTCTCGACAAAGCGCTTGGCTGGTTGACTCGACCGCGAGACCTGAGCCACTTCGATATAGCCGAATCCGGTGTCCGGACTCGTCGGACTGATGCCGAATACAACCAGCGCTCCTTGCGTGGCAAGTTTGAAAGCCTGGCTGGCACTCGCGACGAAGGCCTCGACATCGGGGACGAGGTGATCGGCGGACAGCACGAGCATCACGGTTCCGCCACCGAACTTCTCGATGCATTGCAGCGCCGCGAGCGCGATGGCGGGGCCAGTATTGCGGCCTTTCGGCTCGAGAAGCAGCGTGGCGTCCGGCGGGTCGGCCATCTGGCCCAGCACATCCTTGGTCAGGAAGAGATGGTCCTTGTTCGTGACGATCATCAGATCACCGGTACCGCAGGCTTGGCCGCGTTCGATGGCCTGCTGCAGCAGCGTCGAGCCGCCCAGCTTCATAAAAGGTTTTGGAAACGCCTGCCGTGAGGCTGGCCAAAGTCGGGAGCCTGCCCCCCCCGAGAGCACAACTGAAAGTACGTGCATTTTTTATAGGAGTGTGAAGAAGGGGATAATTTTACCGGCCTTGCTCCAAAGGGCCCGTAACCAGTGGAAGCCTCTATTTTTTGTGATCTCGAGCAATGTTCAGTAAGCCTACGCTGCCAGCCGCGCAGCCCCATATCCGGCGAAAAGGGCTTGAAAACGGCTTGAGCAGTGCACGGCTTCAACGCCGGATCGCCTTGCTCGAGCACGAGACGCAGTCCCTCGAAACGCGGTTATTGGAGATGCAGCGGTCCACCAGTTGGCGCGTCACGGCGCCGCTGCGCTGGGCCAGCCGGTATCTTCAGCGGGTCGTGCGCGGTGCACCCTTGCCGCAGGTCGAAGAGCGAGGAGATTACGCGGATTGGGTCGAGCGTTACGACAGGATCGAACCGGCCGACACCGATCGCAGGCGCCGGGAAATCGACGCATGGCCGAAACACCAGCGTTTGCTGCTGCTGCCCGCAGGCGAACTGAGCGCAGGCACACTCGACGCGCAGTTGTACAGCGAATGGACGCAAAGGCCGTCCGGATCCTTGCCCGAGGGCTTCAACGCGGCGGCCTCCGCCGACTGGGTCATCTGGATCGAACCAGGCTGCACACTACCGTCGCACGCACTATGGGTCATCGCCCAACAGAGCACTGCGCACCCCGAGGCCCGCTTGATCTATGCCGATGAAGACGAGCTGGATGGCAACGGTCGGCGCATCAATCCTTTTTTCAAGCCCGACTGGAATCCGGACCTTTTCCTCAGCCGCAATCTCTTTTCTTCGTGGGTTGCCATCGAGGCCCACCTGTTCGATGAATCCGGCGGAGTTCGTGCGGAGCTGCCGCCCTCCGAGCAGGGCTATGACCTCGCGCTGCGCTGTGTGGAAGGGGTTGGCAGCGAGCAGATACGCCACATCCCACACGTGCTCGCCCACCGCCGTGCTTCTGAGGTCGAGTTGGGTGGTCGGCCTGGAGGCGTTGCCGTGCTGAATGCCCATTTCATGCGAACGGCCACCGCAGCCAGGGCCGAGGCCACGCAGTTTGGCTATCGCACCCGTTATGCGTTGCCATCTTCGCCGCCGCTGGTTTCGCTGATCATCCCGACGCGCAACGCGCTGCCGCTGGTACGGCAGTGCATCGAGAGCATCGTGCTCGAGACGGACTATCCGAACTACGAAATTCTTCTGGTCGACAACGAATCGGACGACCCTGAAGCGCTTGCCTACTTCGCCGCACTGAATGCGCAGCAGGGCATCACCGTCATCCGTGACGTGCGTGCGTTCAACTATTCGGCGCTGAACAACGCGGCAGTTGCAAGGGCGCAGGGCGAACTTGTCGCGCTGCTCAACAACGACATTGAGGTCATCTCGCCCGGCTGGCTCGCGGAGATGGTGTCGATTGCGTTGCAGCCGGGAGTGGGCGCTGTCGGCGCGAAGCTGCTTTATCCCGACATGACGGTCCAGCACGGGGGCGTGATTCTGGGTGTCGGCGGCATCGCAGGCCACGCCCACAAGCACTTGGCTCGTTCGGATCCCGGCCATGGCGGGCGTGCGCAGCTTGCGCAGTCTTTCAGCGCCGTGACTGCCGCCTGCCTGGTTGTGCGCAAGGCGCTTTACGAGCAAGTGGGAGGACTCGACGAGGAACACCTCACGGTGGCCTTCAATGACATCGACTTCTGCCTGCGCCTTCGCGAAGCCGGTTACCGCAACGTCTGGACGCCTGAGGCCGAACTGTTCCATCACGAATCGGCGACGCGTGGCTCGGATTTCTCCGGGCCGGCGCTGCAGCGCTTTCTTCGTGAAGAGAAGTTCATGCGCGGGCGCTGGGGCGCGCTGCTGACGGCCGACCCCGCCTACAACCCCAACCTGAGCCTCGCCGCCGAGGATTTCAGCTACGCTTGGCCGCCCCGAACCCCTTAGCTCCCCCTTCGACATGACAGCAGGCCCGAACGCCGCCGCGCCAACGCCCCCCATTGTTTCCGTCGCCCTTTGCACCCACAACGGCGCGCGTTTCCTGCGTGAGCAGGTGCGAAGCATCTGCCTGCAGACCTTGCCGCCGGTGGAAATCGTGCTGTCCGATGACGCATCGACCGACGGCTCGGTGGACGTGGTGCGCGCTGCGGTGGCCGAGTGCGCAGCCGAGCGGCCGGCGCATCCGGTGGCGCTGCGCATTTTCGAGAACAGGCCTGCGCTGCGCGTGGTCAAGAACTTCGAGCAAGCGATCGGCGCCTGCACCAGTGGCCTGATCGCGCTGAGTGACCAGGACGACGTCTGGCTCCCCGATCGTCTCGCGCAGATGGTGCCGCTCTTCGAACGCGATCCGAAGCTGCTGCTCTTGCACACCGATGCACGCCTGGTCGATGCCGAACGTCGCGACCTGGGCCATACGCTTTTTCATGCGCTCGAGGTCACGCCATCCGAAATCGAGCGCATCCATGGCGGAAACGCATTCGACGTGTTCCTCCGGCGCAACCTCGTGACCGGCGCGACTACGGTGTTTCGCCGCTCTCTGCTCGAGCACGCGCTGCCCCTGCCAGTCGAATGGGTGCACGATGAGTGGCTGGGAATCATCGCCTCGGCCATCGGGCGAGTCGACCTGCTGGAGCAACCGCTGATCGACTACCGCCAGCACGAGTCAAACCAGATCGGGGCGCGACGTGACACTTTCGTAGCCAAGGTGCACAAGGCGCTGGCTTCCAGGGGCAGCACGCACGTCGAGCGGGCTCACAAGGCCGAATTGCTTCTTGCGCGGCTGCAGAAATTCGGAGACGCGGTCTCGCCGGAAATTCTTGCGAAGGTGCGCAGCAAGATCGAGCATCAGCGGTTTCGCGCCGCGTTGCCCGCCTCGCGGATCGCCCGTTGCCTGCCGATCCTTCGCGAAGCGATGACCGGGCGCTACGACAAGTTCGGCCGCGGTTTCCGGGGCGTGGTTCGCGATCTGTTCGAATCTGTGTAGGCTCGCCCGCCACCGAACCGCGTTCTTCCAGAAAAACAATGACCCCAATGAATTCCTCTCCAACATCCGTCGCCGGCGGCACGGGCGTGTCGCCCACGGTAGTGGTGATCATCCCGTTCTACAACGGCGCCGATTTCATCGAGCGTTCGGTCCGCAGCGTGTTCGAGCAGTCCGTGCCGGCGAACGAAGTGATCGTTGTGAACGACGGCTCTCGCCCCGAAGAGCGCGCGGCGCTCGACGCGCTGGCCGAGCGCTATCCGTTTCGCATCCTGGACAAGGAGAACGGGGGGCAGGGCTCGGCGCGCAACGCCGGAGTGGCTGCTTCCACGTCCGAGTACATCTGCTTTCTGGATCAGGATGATTTTTATCTGCCTAACCACATTGAGATACTGGTCGAAGCGATTCCTGCTAAGGAGGCGCGGTTCGGCTATGTCTATGCGGATCTCTACGAGGCCGATGCGGACGCCAATGTAATCCGGACTGGTGTGGTCAAGCTGGGCGCCAAATCGCACCCAAAAACGGATCTCTTCGACCTGCTGCGCCACGACATGTTCGTCCTGCCATCGGCCAGCCTGATCAGCCGAACCGCCTTCGATGCTGTTGGGGGGTTCGATCCGCAGTTCACCGGGTATGAAGACGATGATCTTTTTCTGAGGATCTTCAGGAAAGGCTACACCAACCATTTCGTCGATCGGGCCGTGACGGTCTGGTGCATCCACACCGCGAGCACTTCGTTCGGCGTTCGCATGGTCCGCAGCCGTTTCAGGTATTTCATGAAGCTGGCCGCAGCCTTTCCGGACGAGCCGCGGCGCTCGCTGTACTACCTGCGCGATTACCTGGTGCCGCGGTTCCAGGCGTACTTCGTCGACCACGCTATCGATTCGACCAAGCACGACAACGAATTCCGCGCCGAGATGCTCGACATCCTGGAGCAGTACGCCGCCGTGGTCCTCGCCAATCCGTCGGTGGGCCGCAAGTCCAAGCTCAAGCTGCGCATGGTCATCTTCCTGCTGCGCCGCGTTTCGCCTTCGACGGTGGCAGCGATCGGCTCCCTGACCAAGCTGCCAGGGCTTAGCGCCGTTAGGCGCCTGCTCGACTGATGGCGCCTGGCGTCCGGGCGAACTGAGCGGCCGGCCTTGCCTTCATCGGCCGTGGCGTTCGAGCAGGATGTCGTCGAGGTAGGGCACTGTCCGAGCGTAGTCCGATCGAAAATGGTCACGATCTTTGTACACCGGCGTCCCGTCGGCGAGGGCCCGGATGCACTGATTCTCGGGGCACAAAAAAGGCAGCGGATCGACAACCGACGCACCGCTACGGGCGGCGATCTCGGCCATGCGCTGGTTGAGGTTGTTCTGCGTTGTGCGAAGCGCAATGTGAGGTGTCATCCGCCCGACGTGCATGGTGCCAAGCCGGTGCCCGCTGATCAAATGCTCGGGACTGAATTCCAGGCCGATCGGGTTGTCCAGCAGCAGGTAGACCTTCTTCCTAAAAGCGATGCGTTTCAGCAGAATCTCCAGCGAGGCCAGTGATGCGTCCACTCCGCTGCCTTCGCGGAAGAGGAGCTTTTGTGGGCCTGCGCGGAAGTAGAACCCTTCTTCGCTGAGCGCGCCCGTGGCCGGCTGGGCCTGGTCGATGAAATAGCAGTTCCAGCATCCCCCGATCACGATGGTGTCGACATCGTCGCTCAAAGCGTAATCGATGAAGGCCGTTCGCAACTCGTCGCAGCCCGGCGTGGCATCGCGAAAAATACCCGGGACGAAAGGACATCCGGGTGCGGTTGCGAACGTGATCGAGTTCAGCTGCTGCGCTGGATCCTTCGCCAGTTGTGCGGCACGGATTCCATATTGCTGGACGTGGCTGTCGCCCATGATCAAGACGCGCTCCTTGCCGGAGCCGACCCTAAAGACGGTCTGTCCGCTTTTCAGTTTTGCCGGGGTTAGGCCCTCCCCGAACACCCAGTTCTTTCGTGCCGCCTCGACCGTGTCGAAGTAAGAGTCGTCCAGGCGGCCTGTGAGCCGGCTCGTCAGGGCGAAGACACCGAGCACAGCCAAGCAGGCCACGGCTGCGCCGAGTGTGCGCACCATGCGCGGCGCCGACGAGGCCCGTGCCGGGCGTTCGACAAATCGGTAGGTGATCCAGGCCAGCAGAACCGCTGTCGCCAACAGAAAGGCGCGCAGGCCTTCGGATGGCAGGCCACCTTCCACGATGCGCGCGAACACGAGCAAGGGCCAATGCCAAAGGTAAAGTGGATAACTGATCAGGCCGATCCACACCATCGGCTTCGAGGCAAGCACGTAGCGGTTGAGCACGCCGGTCGGGCCGGCTGCAATGCAGTAGAACGCACCCAGCGTGGGCAGGATGGCCCAGAACCCCGGAAAAGCCTTGTTGCCGCGGATATAGGCCAGGCCCAGGCCGATCAGCACCAGCCCGGCAATCGACTGCGCATGGCGCCCCCAACCCGGCTTTGGCAGGGGCCGATGAAGCCGCATGTACGCCAGCATGCCGCCGAGCATCAGCTCCCAGAAGCGCGACAGCGGCGAGTAGAACGCCGCCGTGCGGTGGCTGTGGATGGTCGTGACGTTGAGCAAAAACGACATGGCCGCCACCGCGCCCACCACCGCAAGCACTCGCCACTTGCGCTTCCATGCCAGGCCCAGCAGCACGGGCCAGAAGATGTAGAACTGCTCCTCGATACCCAGCGACCACAGGTGCAGCAGCGGCTTGGTTTCGGCCGCGTTGTCGAAATAGCCGGCTTCGTTCCAGAAGGCGAAGTTCGAGACGAAGCCCGCACCCGCCGCCACGTGCTTGCCAAGCTGCACCCACTCGTTCGGCAGCAGCGCATACCAGCCGAAGGCGAAAGTGGCCGCCAGCACCAGCACCAGCGCGGGAAAGATGCGCTTTACCCGCCGCGCGTAGAACTCGCGGTAGCTGAATCCGTCACCTTCGAAGCTCCCCAAAATGATCGTGGTGATCAGGAAACCCGAGATGACGAAGAAGATGTCGACGCCGATGAAGCCGCCCTTGATCCACTGCGGAAACGCGTGGTAGCCGAGCACCGAAATCACGGCGACGGCGCGCAGGCCGTCGATGTCGGGTCGGTATTTGGGGTGAACGAGGTGGGCGTGTTCCTGCGGGGATGTCGGGCTGCTGGTTGTCGTCATCGTCGTCGTATGAGAGGGAAAGGCGGCTTGGCTCCGGCTTCCCGGCCCCGGATTGTCTTCGCAAACGGAAAGCGTTTGTTTCAGGATTGGCGGGGGCGCGCCCGCAAGTAGCGCCAGAACACCGCCGAGCTCCACACCTTCAGCAGGCTGGTCACGTGCCAGTAAAGGTGCTTCTTGCTGCTGCGGCTGGCGCGCTGGGCCTCGTGGCGCGCGAGCAGGTCTTCTCCAACCTGCAGCTTCCAGCCTGCCAGCTGGGTCCTTGCGCAGATGTCGAAGTCTTCGCCGTACATGAAAAAGCGCTCGTCGAAACCGCCGATCTGGCGGTAGGCGTCGCTTCGAAACAGCATGAACAGGCCCGGAATCCAGTCAGGTACCGCTGGGCGCACATAACCGGGCTTGCGCCGGGTGAGGATCTCAAGCGGCGTGATGATCGCGCGGTGCTGCTCGGGGGCGCTCTTGTCCGGCTCCAAGATTCGCGGCGTCAAAAGGCCTGCATCCGGCGCGGCCTGTGCAACCAAGGGGGCCAGCACGTCGCCGTCGAAGCGGATGTCCGGGTTGAGCACCAGGAACCATGGCGTGTCGCAGCGTTCGAACGCCTGGTTGTGGTTGGCCCCAAACCCCTTGGGGCTCGCGTTTTCGATGCGCTCGATGGCTAAGCCCCATTTCCGGCCGTCCAGCAGGTCGGGTTCGGGGATGTTGATCGTCAGCACCACCTTGGCCGTCGAGGCCCGGCTGAAGCGGTCGAGTTGCTCGAGCAGCGGCAGCACCAGCGCGAGCTGGCCGTGGCTGACGATCGAAACGGTGATCGGGGGTTGGGAGGGGGAGGGCGCTGGCATGGTCTAATTTCGCTCGGGAATTCTAGGGTTCCCCAACAACCACACATGATTGCTCTGATCGTCATCAGTTTTTTCGTCTCCGCCTTTGCGGTCCAGGTGTTCATGCGCCGCGCGCGCAGGCACGCCCGGCTCTACGGCACCGACATGCCCCAGCGCTTCCACAGGGGACACGTGCCGCGGCTTGGCGGCGCGGGGATCCTGCTCGGCATGGGCGCGGCCTGGTTGGCTTCCGGTATTACCGGCACCGATCCGTTCAACGTGTCCTGGCCGGTCAAGACCTCGATGCTTACGCTGCTGTGCATTGCGCCGGCGGTGCTCGCGGGCATCGTCGAAGACGTCACGCAGAACGTCAGAGTGCGCTACCGGCTGGGGCTCACTATCGGCTCCGCCTTGCTGGTGTGCTGGGTGCTGGGGCTCAGCCTGTCGCGCACCGGCATCGAAACCGTCGACACGTGGCTGGCCATGGTTCCCTATGGCGCCGTGCTGTTTGCGGCCTTGGCCATTGGCGGCCTGCCGCACGCCTTCAACATCATCGACGGGTACAACGGCCTGGCCGGCACCGTGGCGGTGCTGGTCTGCCTGGCTGTTTCGCACGTGGCGCTGCAGGTGGGCGATCGCCAGCTGGCGGCCATGATGGTGTGTCTGGTGGGTGCCACCGTCGGTTTCCTGATCTGGAACTATCCGCGAGGCAAGATCTTTGCCGGCGACGGCGGCGCCTACGTATGGGGCATGGTCATTGCGGTAGCCTGTGTGACGCTGGTGCAGCGGCACCGCGTCGTCTCGCCATGGTTCCCGATGCTGCTGCTGATCTACCCCGTGTGGGAGACGTTGTTTTCCATCTATCGCAAGCTGGCGCGCGGGCAATCCCCCGGCACGGCCGATGCCCTGCACTTTCACCAGCTGATCTTCCGCCGCATCGTTCGGGTGGCGTTTGCCGACGACGAAGCCCGGCAATTGCTCGCACGCAACAACAGGACTTCGCCGTATCTGTGGATGTTCGCGGCGCTGTCGGTGGTGCCGGCCGTGCTGTTCTGGAACAACACCGTCGTGCTGATGCTGTTCTGCCTGCTGTTCGTCACGACCTACGTGGGCGCGTATCTCATGATCGTGCGTTTCAAGGTGCCCCGCTGGCTGCGCCCCTGACCGCGCTTTCCTTGCGAGAATCTCCCTCATCGTCCTTCGCTTTGGAGCCTGACCGCCCATGACCGACCCCGTCCTCAATATTCCCCCGCGCGACAAGGCCGAGATCCTGGCCCAGGCGCTGCCGTACATCCGCAAGTTCCACGGCAAGACCATCGTCATCAAGTACGGCGGCAACGCCATGACCGATCCGGCATTGCAGGCCGATTTCGCGGAAGACGTGGTGCTGCTCAAGCTGGTCGGCATGAACCCGGTGGTGGTGCACGGCGGCGGCCCGCAGATCGAGGCGGCGCTCAACCGCCTGGGCAAGAAGGGCAGCTTCATCCAGGGCATGCGCGTGACCGACGCCGAAACCATGGAAGTGGTCGAGTGGGTGCTGGCCGGCGAAGTACAGCAGGACATCGTGGGTCTCATCAACCAGGCCGGCGGCAAGGCCGTGGGCCTGACCGGGCGCGACGGCGGCCTGATCCGGGCGCAAAAGCTCAAGATGGCCGACCGCACCGACCCCAACCTGCACCACGACGTGGGCCAGGTGGGCGACATCGTCTCCATCGACCCCAGCGTGGTCAAGGCGCTGCAGGACGACGCCTTCATCCCCGTGGTCAGCCCCATCGGATTTGGCGAGGAGAACGAGAGCTACAACATCAATGCCGACGTCGTCGCCGGCAAGCTGGCCACCGTGCTCAAGGCCGAGAAGCTCATGCTCCTGACCAACACGCCCGGCGTGCTCGACAAGAACGGCAATCTGCTCACCAACCTGAGCGCACGCGAAATCGACGATCTGTTCGCCGACGGCACGATCTCGGGCGGCATGCTGCCCAAGATCGAAGGCGCGCTCGACGCGGCCAAGAGCGGCGTGAACGCGGTGCACATCATCGACGGCCGCGTGCCGCACGCGATGCTGCTCGAGATCCTGACCGACCAGGCTTACGGCACGATGATTCGCGCGCGCTGAGCGCGCTACTGGGCTGCGACCGCTCGCCTATTGGTACCCGTTCGGGTTCCCCTGCTGCCACCGCCAGCTGTCCACACACATCTGCTCAAGCCCGCGCCGGGCACGCCAGCCGAGGGTCGTCTCTGCGAGCGATGGATCACCCCAATACGCGGGCACGTCGCCAGGCCGGCGTGGGCCGATCTCGTAAGGCAGCGGCCGCCCGCTCGCACGTTCGAAGGCATGCACCACCTCGAGCACCGAGGCACCGCGGCCGGTGCCGAGGTTCAGCGTGACCAGGCCTGCCTGCTTTTCTGCGTGCCGCAGGGCCGCGACGTGCCCCTCGGCCAGGTCCATCACATGCACGTAGTCGCGCACGCCGGTGCCATCGGGTGTTGGGTAGTCGTTGCCGTGGATGAGCAGCTTGTCGCGCTGGCCCACGGCCACCTGGCACACGAACGGCATCAGGTTGTTCGGCTTGCCTTGCGGGTGTTCGCCAATGAGCCCGCTCTCGTGCGCACCCACCGGGTTGAAATACCGCAGCAGTGCAATGCGCCAATTCGGCTGCGCGTGGTGCAGATCAATCAGCGCTTCTTCCACCATGCGCTTGGAGCGCCCATAGGGATTGGCCGGCCTGCAGGGCGCGTCTTCGGGAATGGGTGAGTGGTCGGGTTCGCCGTAAACCGTGGCCGACGATGAAAAAATCAGCGCGTGCACGCCCGCCTGCTGCATGGCCGAGGCGAGCACCAGGCTGCCATGCACGTTGTTGTCGTAGTAGGTGAGCGGATCGGCCACCGAGTCGCCGACGGCCTTGAGGCCCGCAAAATGGATCACGGCCGAGAAGCGTTCGCTCGCCAGCACGCGATCGAGCAAATTCCTGTCGCGCACGTCGCCCTCGATCAGCCGCGGCGCGATGCCCGTGATCTGGCGCAGCCGCTCCAGCACCCGCACGTCGCTGTTGCCAAGGTTGTCGAGAATGACTGGCGCGTATCCTGCGGCCGCCAGCGCCACGCAGGTGTGGCTGCCAATGAAGCCTGCCCCGCCGGTCACCAGAACGCTGTTTTGGGCCATGTGAACTCTTTCTTGTGTAGAGCATGATTCTGTACGAGCTTTCCCAGGGCTGGTTTGCACGTGCTCACTGTGCAAGCGCCCCTGTGCGAGAATCAATTGATTACATCTTTGCACGCGCTCCCATGCAGAACGAAGAGACAAGCTATCCCGGCGTAGAAAACCAGTCAGAGGCGCTGAGCACCACCGCGGCTCCTGTGCGAAAGCGGCCCAAGCCCGGGGAGCGGCGCGTGCAGATATTGCAGGCGCTGGCGTCCATGCTCGAACAACCCGGCGCCGAGCGGGTAACCACCGCGGCGCTGGCGGCGCGGCTGGACGTGAGCGAGGCCGCGCTCTATCGCCACTTCGCGAGCAAGGCCCAGATGTTCGAGGGCCTGATCGACTTCATCGAGCAGAGCGTCTTCACGCTGGTGAACCAGATCCTCGAGCGCGAAGGTGCAACGGGCGCGCAGCAGGCCGCACGAATCCTCACGCTGCTGGTGCAGTTTGCCGAACGCAACCCGGGCATGACGCGTGTCATGGTGGGCGACGCGCTGGTGTTCGAGAACGAGCGGCTCCAGCAGCGCATGAACCAGTTCTTCGACAAGATCGAAGCGACCTTGCGCCAGGTGCTGCGCGGCGCGTCCGCAGCGGACGGCTCGAGCACGCCTACGGTGGATGCTCAGGTGCGCGCCGCCGCGCTCACGGCCTTCGTGGTCGGGCAACTGCAGCGCTTCACGCGTTCTGGCTTCCGCCGCGCGCCTTCGGAGCATCTCGAAGCCACGATCGCGTTGATCGTCTAGCCGTATAGCGCCAAGGCGGTGCTGCGTTGGGGATCGGGCGCCTATCGAGGCGATAGCTCAATGTGATGCAGAAAGGCTGTGTCCATTGAGAGAATGCATGGGCTTCGACAACTCACAAGAGGAAAGCCACATGACCGACTCCCGCAAACTCACTACCGAAAACGGCGCGCCCGTCGAGAACAACCAGCAGTCGCAGACCGCCGGCGTGAACGGCCCTGTGCTGATGCAGGACCACAACCTCATCGAGAAGCTGGCCCGCTTCGACCGCGAGCGCATTCCGGAACGGGTGGTTCATGCGCGCGGATCGGGCGCCTTCGGCACCTTCGAGGTGACGGCCGACGTATCGAAATGGACCAAGGCCCGGTTCCTCGGCCAGGTTGGCAAGAAGACCGAAGTGCTGGCGCGTTTCTCGACCGTGGCGCTCGAGCTCGGTTCGGCCGACACGGTGCGCGACCCGCGCGGCTTTGCGCTCAAGTTCTACACCGAGGAAGGCAACTACGACCTCGTCGGCAACAACACCCCGGTCTTCTTCATCCGCGATCCGCTCAAGTTCCCGGACTTCATCCATTCGCAGAAGCGCGACCCCTACAGCCACGTGCAGGAGCCCAACAACGCGTGGGACTTCTTCTCGCATTCACCCGAAGCCACGCACCAGTTCACCTGGCTGTTCGGCGACCGTGGCATTCCGAAGAGCTACCGCCACATGGACGGCTTCGGCTCGCACACCTTCCAGTGGGTGAACGCCAAGGGCGAGGCGTTCTGGGTCAAGTACCACTTCAAGACCAACCAGGGCATCGAGACCTTCGTCGCCGAAGAAGCGCAGCGCGTCGGCGGCGAGAACCCCAATCACCACCACCTCGACCTGCTGCACTCCATCGAGCGCGGCGAGTTCCCGAGCTGGAAAGTGCAGGTCCAGATCATGCCGGTGGTCGAGGCGCAGACCTACCGCTTCAATCCCTTCGACCTGACCAAGGTCTGGTCGCACAAGGACTATCCGAAGATCGACATCGGCATCCTCACGCTCAATCGTAACCCCGACAACTACTTTGCGGAGATCGAGCAGGCCGCGTTCAACCCGGCCAACTTCGTGCCCGGCATCGGCCCTTCGCCCGACAAGATGCTGCAAGGCCGCCTGTTCAGCTACGGCGACACGCAGCGCTACCGCCTGGGCATCAACCACACGCAGCTGCCGGTGAACCGCCCGCACGCGACGACGGCACAGAACTATGGCCGCGACGGCGCCATGCGCGGCGACGGCAATGGCGGCCGCGGCCCCAACTACGAGCCCAACAGCTTCAGCAACGCGCCCAAGCAGAGCAACGAGCCGGTCTACGCGCCGCTCGAGATCCATGGCTGGACAGGCAGCCACCAGTGGCAGAAGCACCCCGAGGACAACGACTTCGTCCAGGCGGGCGACCTCTACCGTCTGATGAACGAGGAAGCGAAGCAGCGTTTGGTGAACAGCATCGCGGGTGGCCTGGGCGCCGTGACGCGGCAGGACATCATCGATCGCTCGGTGAGCTACTTCCGCCAGGCCGATGCCGATTACGGCGCGCGGCTCGACAAGGCCATCAAGGCGGTGCAGGCGAAGCTCAAGGGCGAGGAAGTGAGCGTCCAGATCGGCAAGCCGGCGCACGACGCGAGCCGCAGCTGATCGGAGAGCAACCAGAGGGTACCCAGGCGATAGCTGCGGCACCGGGGCGCCGCACTCGACTTGCTTCATTGCGAAGCGTACGATCAGCGCCCCCTTGCCGCTGAGTCGCGGCGACAAGTCCGAGTTTGTGTGGCTTCTGAACGGAGGTTCGTATGAGCTATCACCTGGAAGGTCGCCTGCTGGAGGTTTGCAACTGCAATGTCCTGTGTCCCTGCTGGATCGGCGAGGACCCCGACAACGGCACCTGCGACACCATCGTCGCTTGGCGCATCGACAAGGGAACCATCGACGGCGTCGACGTCGGCGGCAACACCATCGCGGCCGTGGCGCATGTGCCCGGAAACATCCTCGAAGGCAACTGGACGGCGGCAATCTTCGTCGACGACAAGGCCTCCAAGGAACAAGAGGAAGCGCTGCTCAAGGTCTACACCGGGAAGGCCGGCGGGCCGATCGCCGACCTGGCCGCGCTCATCGGCCAGGTGGTGTCGGTCGAGCGGGCGCCCATTCGCTTCACCGTGAACGAAGGCAAGGGCGAACTGGAGATCGGCAAGGACTATTACGCCGAACTCGAGCCCTACCGCGGCGCGACCGGCGGACAGACCACGCTGTCGGACACCGTGTTCTCCACGGTGCCGGGTGCCCCGGTGTTCGTCGGCAAGGCACCCACCTACCGGTCGAAGAATCCCGCCCTCGGCATCGATCTCGACATCAAGAACCACAACGCGCTGCAGAGCACCTTCGTCTTCGACTCATGAGCGCCGCGCCGGGCCGCCCCAAGCAAGCTCGCACCGCAGTGCGAAGCACGGAGGTTGCCCAATGACCTCTATGGCCGGCTCGCCGCCGCGCCACGCCGTCCGCCACCGCCGCGTGTTCCTGCCGGTTCTTGCCGCGCTCGCCACGCTTGCGTGGCTGGTGTTGTGGGCCTGGGCGCGCAGCCCTTACGGACGCTATCTCGAACACGGCGACTGGACCGTCTCGGGCCCGGCCGCGTTCCTGTGTCAGGTCGTTCCCGCCGGCGGCGTGGTGGTGCCCGCGGTGCTCTATGCGGTGGCGTGGATCCTCATGACAATGGCCATGATGCTGCCGACCACGCTGCCGCTTTTCAACGCCTTCGATAGGTTGACAACGGGGCGCCCGGATCATGCGCGCCTGCTGGTGATGCTGGGGCTTGGCTACATGGCGGTGTGGGGTGCCTTCGGGCTGCTGGCGCACGGGCTCCACAGCGCGGTGTTGGCTTTGCTCTCCAGCGCGCCAACGCTGGCCTGGCACGGTTGGGTGATCGGCGCCGCGACCATTGCGCTGGCCGGCGCCTTCCAGTTCAGCCGCCTCAAGCACCAGTGCCTCGAAAAGTGCCGCTCGCCATTGAGCTTCGTCATCGAGCACTGGCGCGGGCGGGCGCAGGCCCGCCATGCCTTCGTTCTGGGCACGCACCACGGGCTGTTCTGCGTTGGCTGCTGCTGGGCGCTGATGCTGCTGATGTTCGCCGTCGGCACGGGCAGCCTCGGCTGGATGCTTCTTCTGGCCGTCATCATGGCACTGGAAAAAAACGTTAGCTGGGGCCATCGCCTGAGCGCACCGCTCGGGTTCGCGCTGATGGGCTGGGCCGTCTTCACGGTGGCGTCGCATGTCTGAAGCCGTGTCCGAGGCGCGCGGCGCTCCGTCCCTCCTGCAGACCGTGGCCCTCACCGCGGCGGCCATGGTCGCGTTTGCGGCCAATTCGCTGTTGTGCAGGCTGGCACTGCAGCACCAGGGCATCGATCCGGCCAGCTTCGGCAGCATCCGGCTGGTTTCGGGCGCGCTCACGCTGGCTCTCGTCGTGCGTTTCCGGGCGCGGCCGCCGTCGCCCGCCCGCGTCGACTGGCTCGCTGCCGCGATGCTGTTCGCCTACGTCGCGTTCTTTTCTTTCGCTTACCTCAGCCTGCCGGCGGGGACGGGCGCGCTGATTCTGTTCGGTGCGGTCCAGCTCACGATGCTCGGTGCGGGCCTGGGGTCCGGCGAGCGCTTCGGGCCGGTTGCATGGCTCGGCTTCGTGCTGGCGGCGGGCGGGCTCGTCTACCTGGTGCTGCCGGGCGTTGCCGCGCCGCCGCTCCTGGGCGCCGTGCTGATGGCCGTCGCCGGCGTGGCGTGGGGCGTGTATTCGCTGCGCGGACGCGGCGTGGCCGATCCGCTGGCCGCCACGGCACGAAACTTTCTGCGGGCCGTGCCGATGGCCCTGGCGCTGAGCTTGATCTTTGTCGCCCGCGCCCATGCGGACGCGACCGGCATCGCGCTGGCCGTGGCGTCCGGCGCCGTGACCTCGGGCCTCGGCTATGTCATCTGGTATGCAGCGCTGGCCCGTCTTTCGGCCATGCAGGCGGCGACCGTGCAGCTGTCGGTGCCGCTGCTGGCGGCGATCGGCGGCGTGCTGCTGCTGTCGGAAGCCATCACGCCGCGGCTCGCGGCCGCATCGGTGGCCATCCTCGGCGGCATTGCGATCGTGCTGAGCCAGAAGTCGCGCAACGCACGCCGTTAGCCGGGCAGGCGGGCTTCTACGCGATCGCCACGCCCACCTTCGACCCGGCCGCGACGATTTCTCCCCACGTCGCATCGTCCAGCCAGATGCCATCGCGCTCGCGTGCCACGCGTGCGGCGCGCTCTGGCTCGCCGGCAATCTGCACTTGGTCGAAGCCGGCGCCGGGCGGGCTCTGGCGCAGCCACTCGACGAAGGCGGTCGCCTCCTGCTCGAAGCTCGCCTGGGTTCCCAGCTTGGCCGGGTCGATCAGGATCGTCAGCATGCCGTTGAGCACCGTGCGAGCGGTGTCGGCCGGGCGGTGCCAGGTTCCGCCGCCGCTGAGCGCACCGCCAAGCAGTTCGCACGCCATCGCCATGCCGTAGCCCTTGTGCTCGCCGAAGGTCATCAGCGCGCCGAAGAGGCCATTGGATTGCGGCACCACCACGACGCCGGGGTCGTTGGTGGGCGCGCCACGCTCATCGATCAGGTAGCCATCGGGCACCCGTTCGCCCTTGTTGTGGGCGACGCGCATCTTGCCCTGGGCCACGCGGCTGGTCGCAAAATCGAGCAGGAAAGGCTCGGCTCCCGCCAGCGGAATGCCGATGCAGCACGGATTGGTGCCAAAGCGCCCGTCGCCGCCGCCCCACGGCGCCACCACGGGCCGCGACAGCACGTTGACGAAGTGCATCGAGACCAGGCCTTGGGCCGTCGCCATTTCGGCAAAGTGCCCGATGCGGCCCAGATGATGCGCATTGGCGAGCGTGAAGATGCAGCTGCCGTGCTGCTTGGCGCGCGCGATGCCGAGCTCCGTCGCCTGCACGCCGACGATCTGCCCATAGCCATGCTGCCCGTCGAGCGCGAGCATCGTGCCGATGTCGGCATTGACCTTGATCGATGCATTGGGCACGAGGCCGCCCTCGGCCACCGCATCGACATAGCGCGGCAGCATGCCCACGCCGTGCGAATCATGGCCACTCAGGTTGGCCAATACTAGGTTGTCGGCCACCTGATTGGCTTCGGCCGGGGTACTACCGGCGGCTTCGAGGATGCGGGCGCATTGCGTCCGGAGAACGGAGGCGGAAAGAGTCTGGGGCATATGTTCCTTACATCACGGCGCCGACTTGCCATGGGACGAATTCGTTCTGGCCGTAGCCATGCTTCTCGCTCTTCGACGGTTCACCCGACGCGGTGGCCAAGACCAGTTCGAAGATGCGCTGGCCCATCTCCTGGATCGACGACGTACCGTCCACGATCTCGCCGCAGTTGATGTCCATGTCCTCTTCCTGCCGCTGCCACAGCGCCGAGTTGGTCGCGAGCTTCAGCGAAGGAGAAGGCGCACAGCCGTAGGCCGAGCCGCGCCCGGTCGTGAAGCAGATGACGTTTGCGCCGCCGGCCACCTGCCCGGTAGCGCTCACGGGGTCATAGCCCGGCGTGTCCATATAGACGAAGCCGTGCGCCGTGACGGGCTCGGCATACTCGTACACCGCCTCGAGGTTGCTGGTGCCGCCCTTGGCCACCGCGCCAAGCGACTTTTCGAGGATGGTCGTGAGGCCGCCCGCTTTATTGCCCGGCGAGGGGTTGTTGTTCATCTCGCCTTCGTTGATCTCGGTGTAGTGCTCCCACCACTTGATGCGGTCCACCAGCTTCTGGCCGACCTCGCGCTTTACAGCACGGCGCGTCAGCAGATGCTCGGCGCCATAGACCTCGGGCGTCTCGCTGAGGATGGCCGTGCCGCCATGCGCCACCAGCAGATCGACCGCCGCCCCCAGCGCCGGATTGGCACTGATGCCGGAGTAGCCGTCCGAGCCGCCGCATTGCAGCCCGATCGTGATGTGCGCCGCGCTGCAGGGATCACGCTTCACCGCATTGGCGCGCGGCAGCATCTCGTTGATCAGCGCGATGCCTTTCTCCACCGTCTTGCGCGTGCCGCCGGTGTCCTGGATGTTGAAGGTGCGAAAGTTCTCGCCCTCGGCCAGGTGACCGGTCGCAAGCCAGGCATTGATCTGGTTCGCCTCGCAGCCCAGGCCCACCACCAGCACCCCCGCGAAGTTCGGGTGCGTGGCATAGCCCGTGAGCGTGCGCTCCAAGATCTGCATGCCCATGCCTTGCGTGTCCATGCCGCAGCCGGTGCCATGCGTGAGCGCCACGATGCCGTCGACGTTCGGGTAGTCGGCCAGCGCCGATGGATTGGTCTTGCGCGAGAAGTGGTCGGCAATGGCGCGCGCCGCCGTGGCCGAGCAGTTCACGCTCGTGAGCACGCCGATGTAGTTGCGTGTGGCCACGCGGCCGTCGGCGCGCTTGATGCCCATGAAGGTGGCCTCGCGCTTTGGGGGCACGGGCTTCACGTCGGCGCCGAACGCATAGTCGCGCTCGAAATCTCCCTTGTCGGGACCCATGTCGAGGTTGTGCGTGTGCACGTGTTCGCCGGCCGCAATGGGCTTGCTCGCAAAGCCGATGATCTGGTTGTAGCGGCGCACCGGCTCACCGGCGGCAATGGCGCGCGTCGCCACCTTGTGGCCGGCGGGAATCAGGCCGCGCACGGCGAAGTCTTCGACCTTGGCGCCGCCGACCAGTTGGCTACGCGCGATCACGACGTCGTCGGCCGGATGCAGTCGAATGAAGGGATTCATCGTGGAACTCGTGGTGTGGGTTAAAGAAATTTGATGAAGGAAACGCTGGCGATTCAGGCGGCTTTTGCGCGGCGCCAGCTCGCGCTGAATCGTTGGTGCGAGTTGTCCATGTGGGCGTGCATCGCGGCGCGCGCGGCCTCGGCGTCGTGTGCGGCCACCGCGTCGCGGATGGCCTCGTGCTCGGCAATGGCCGAGCGCCAGGAGGCCACTGTTTCGAAGTAGCCGCCCAGCCGCGTGAAGATGGGGCCGTTGCGTGAATCCCAGAAGCTTTGCACCGTCTCCATCAGCACGGTGTTGCCGCTGGCGTTGACGATGGCCACGTGGAATGCGCGGTCGCCTTCGAGCGGCATCACTTCGCGGTCGGCGAGCTCGCGCATCATTTCGATGGCGCGGCTCATGGCGTCGATGTCCTTGCGCTTGCCGACGGTGGCCGCGATGGCGGCGGTCTCGCCCTCGATCACGCGGCGCGCGCGAATCAGCTCCAGCGGGCCCCATTCGGTGGGCGCGATCGGCTTGGCCGCGCGATGCGAGCGGTCGAGCACGTACACGCCCGAGCCCGTTCGAACCTCGACCCAGCCTTCGACTTCGAGCGCAATCAGCGCCTCGCGCACCGAAGGCCGGCTCACGCCAAGTTGCTTGGCCAGGTCGCGCTCGGCCGGCAGCCGCGCACCGACCGCGAATTCGCCCTTGCCGATCAGCCCTCGCAGCTGGTCGGCAATCTGGCGGTACAGGCGCTGGGGTTCGACGGTCTGGAGCGGCACGGGTGGTGTTAAGGGTTGTCCTGAATTGGACAAGTGGTAAGGCCAATTCAGAATACGATCTCGCTGCGCCGTTGCCATCGGGCCAAACCCTGAACGGCCGCTTCCAACTTTCAAGGAGACATGCATGAGACTCAAGGGCAAGACCGCGCTCGTCACGGCGGCCGGACAAGGCATCGGCCACGCGAGCGTTCTCGCCATGGCGGCCGAAGGCGCCCAGGTATGGGCCACCGACGTGAACGAGAAGCTGCTCGAGCGCTACGCCGGCGTGGCCAACGTGCGCACCGCCAGGCTCGACGTGCTCGACAAGGACGCGATCGCCGCCTTCTTCAAGAGTCTTCCGGCGCTCGACGTGCTGTTCAACTGCGCCGGCGTGGTGCACAACGGCACCGCGCTCGACGCTACCGACAAGGACCTGGAGTTCGCGTTCAACCTTAATGTGCGCGCGCAGTTCTGGACCATCCAGGCCGCTCTGCCCGTCATGCTGGCGGCTGGACGCGGCAGCATCATCAACATGGCGAGCGTCTGCTCCAGCATGAAGGGCCTGCCCAACCGATTCGTCTACGGCACCACCAAGGCGGCGGTGCTCGGCCTCACCAAGAGCGTGGCGGCCGACTTCGTGACCCGCGGCATCCGCTGCAATGCCGTCTGTCCTGGCACGGTCGATACGCCCTCGCTCGGCGATCGCATCAACGCCAACGAAGATCCCGAGGCTGCGCGCAAGGCATTCATTGCGCGCCAGCCCATGGGCCGCCTCGCACAGGCCGAAGAGATCGCGCCCGTGGTGGTGTTCCTCGCGAGCGACGAATCGGTGTTCGCGACCGGCCAGGCCTTCACGGTCGACGGCGGTCTCACCATATGAACCAGCTCGACTTCGCCGGCCGCCATGCTGTGGTGACCGGCGGCGCGGCGGGGCTGGGTTTCGGCATTGCACAGCGGCTGATCGCATCGGGCGGCAGCGTCACCCTTTGGGACCGCGACGAAGCCGCGGCCCGCCAGACTTGCACTGCGCTGGGCGTCAAGGCCTTCGCGGTCAAGGTCGACGTGGCGCAGCAGCCTTCGGTGGCCGCGGCCGTGGCGGCCACGCTGGCCCATGCGCCGCGCATCGACGCGCTGGTCAACAGCGCCGGCATCACCGGTCCCAACACCAAGCTGTGGGACTACCCCGTCGACGACTGGCGGCAGGTGATGGACGTCAACGTCAACGGCGTCTTTCTCTGTTGCCGCGAGGTGGTGGCCCAGATGCAAAGGCAGGGCTATGGCCGAATCGTGAACATTGCTTCCGTGGCCGGAAAAGAGGGCAACCCGAACGCCAGCGCCTACAGTGCGAGCAAGGCCGCCGTCATTGCGCTCACCAAGTCGCTGGGCAAGGAGCTGGCCGACACCGGTATCCGCGTCAACTGCGTGACGCCCGCGGCGGTGAAGACCGCCATCTTCGACCAGATGACACCCGAGCACATCGCGTTCATGCTCTCGAAAATTCCCATGGGCCGCTTCGGCACGGTGGAGGAGGTGGCCGCTATGGTCGGCTGGCTCTGCACCGAAGATTGCTCGTTCTCCACCGGCGCCGTGTTCGACCTCTCCGGCGGCCGCTCCACTTACTAGCCAGTCAATCAGTCTCACAAGAAAGGACAACATGAAACTCGTTCGCTATGGCAACCCCGGCAAGGAAAAGCCCGGCCTCATCGACGGCGAAGGCCGTCTGCGCGACCTGAGCGCGGTGGTCAAGGACATCGGGCCCGAGCAGCTCGGCGACGCCGCCCTTGCCAAGCTGCAGAAGCAAAAGGTCGACAAGCTGCCGCTGGTCAGGGGCAAGCCGCGTTTCGGCAGCCCCGTCGCCAACGTCGGCAAGTTCATTGCCATCGGCCTGAACTACGCCGATCATGCGGCCGAATCGGGCCTGCCGATCCCCGCGGAGCCCGTGGTTTTCATGAAGGCGACCAGCTGCATCCAGGGCCCGAACGATCCGGTCATGCTGCCCAAGAACTCGGTCAAGAGCGACTGGGAAGTCGAGCTCGGCGTGGTCATTGGCACGCGCGCGCGCTATGTCTCGCAGAAAGATGCGCTCAATTTCGTGGCCGGCTACTGCACCATCAACGACGTGAGTGAGCGCGAATACCAGATCGAGCGCGGCGGCACCTGGGACAAGGGCAAGGGTTGCGACACCTTCGGCCCCCTCGGCCCCTGGCTCGTCACGCGCGACGAAGTGCCCAACCCGCAGAAGCTGTCGATGTGGCTCGACCTCAACGGCAAGCGCATGCAGACCGGCAACACCAAGACCATGATCTTCAGCATCGCCAAGATCGTGAGCTATCTGAGCCAGTTCATGACGCTTTTGCCCGGCGACGTCATCACCACCGGCACGCCGCCCGGCGTCGGCCTTGGCATGAAGCCGCCGCTCTATCTGAAGAAGGGCGACGTGATGACGCTGGGCATCGAAGGCCTGGGCGAGCAGCGCCAGGAAGTGGTGCCTTTCAAGCTCTGAGCCTCGCGGCAGCGAGCCACGAAAGGCGCGGCGGGCGAAAGCCCGGCGCGCCTTTTTTGTTGACGCGCGGCAGCGCGCTCAGCGCAGCACCCGGATCAGCTCGTCGTACACCAGCCGCACGCGTGCCGGCACCGGCGCGCGCTGCGGACGATAGACGTGAATCGGAAATGGCTCCGGCGCATCCGCCTCCAGCACGGCCACGAGCGCGCCCGACTGCAGCCATGGTTCGGCCAGCGGTCCGATGAGCTGGCCGAAGCCGACGCCGCCCAACACAGCGGCGCATTCGGCATCGATGTTGTCCGTGACGAACGCGGGCGACGAGACCGTCAGCACCCGCCGCTTGCTGAATGGCCACGGCCAGGGGCGGCCGGAGCTGCGGTTGATCAACGCCGTCAGCGGCAGGGCGGACAGGGCATCGAGATCACGCGGCGTGCCCAGTCGCGCAATGAGCGCTGGCGCGGCCACCACACGCAGGGGCATTTTCCCGACGGCCCGCGCGACGAAGCGGGCGTCGCGCATCGGCCCCACGCGCACGCCGATGTCGATCTGCTCGTCCACCACGTCGGCATGCTGTTCCGACAGGCGCAGGTCTAGCACCAGCCCCGGATGCGCTGCCACGAGCGGCGCCAGCGCCTGCGGGATGAGCCGCGCATACACATGCGGCGCCGTGACCCGCACCGTGCCCGCATGCTGCGACAGCGTGCGTCGGTCGATATGGTGGAAAAGTTCGTCGACGCCACCCACCGCTACTCTCGCGCGCTCCGCGAGTTGCCCCCCGAAATCGGTGAGCTGCACGCCGCGCGTGCTGCGGTGGAACAAGGGCTCGCCCAGTTCTTCTTCGAGCTCGCGCACCGCGCGTGTCACCACCTGCGGCGAGACGGACAGGCGCGCGGCTGCTTCGCGGAAGTTGGCGGCAGCGGCGGCGGTGCAGAACACGCGCAGGGCTTCGAGACGATTGGCCATGGGCTGCTTTCAAGAGGAGGCGAATTCCAGTTTGAGGAATTCTGAAGTCGCAAGAGTTTCATTTACGGGAACGCATGGATTTTCCACACTGCATGCACTTCTTCTTCAACACACCCGAAAGGAAATCCCCATGACATCCGTACAAGACAACATCCGCGGCAAGGTTGCCATCGTCACGGGCGCGAGCAGCGGGCTTGGCGAATCGACCGCGCGCCACCTGGCCGCACGCGGCGCCAAGGTGGTGCTCGCGGCACGGCGCACCGACCGGCTCGACAAAGTGGTCGCCGAAATTCGCGAAGCCGGCGGCGAAGCGATGGCCGTCGCCACCGACGTGGCGAAGCGCGCCGATTTGGAAAAGCTCGCGGCCGCCACCGTGGAAGCCTTCGGCCGCATCGACGTGCTGGTCAACAACGCCGGCGTGATGCCGCTGTCGCCGATCGAGAAGCTCAAGGTCGACGAATGGGATCGCACCATCGACGTCAACATCAAGGGCGTGCTCTACGGCATTGCCGCGGTGCTGTCGCGCATGCAGGCGCAGGGCAGCGGCCACATCGTCAACGTGGCGTCCATCGCGGGGCTGAAGGTGTTTACGCCGATTGGCACCGTCTACAGCGCGACCAAGCACGCGGTGCGTGCCATCTCCGAAGGGCTGCGCGTCGAAATGGGCAACAGCGGCGTGCGCGTGACCATCGTGTCGCCGGGCGCGGTGGATTCGGAGCTGAAGTTCGGCAGCAGCGACGCCGAGAGCGCGGCCGGGGTGAAGGCGTTCTACGAATCCAACCAGATTCCCGCTGACTCGGTGGCGCGCGCCGTGGTCTACGCCGTCGAGCAGCCCGCGAACGTGGACATCAACGAGGTGGTGCTCCGGCCCGTTTCGCAGGAATTTTGATCCGGGCGGGCGGGGCAGTGGCGGCCCCGCCCCGCACCGATTAACCTTCAACTATAGAAGGACATTGACAGCCAAAATCGCAAAGCGCCTGCAAAATAGAACGACCGTTCGTTTTATTCGGAGCTTCCACGATGTCCGTCAATGCCGTTCCCGCCAAACCGGTCCGCGCCGCCCAGAAGGGCCAGCAGACCAAGGCCGTCATCGTCGACGCGGCGCTGGCGCTGGCGGCGCAGATCGGGCTCGAGGGCCTGTCGATCGGCGCCGTGGCCGAGATCACCAAGATGAGCAAGTCGGGCGTGTTCGCCCACTTCGGCTCGCGCGAGGAACTGCAGATCTCGGTGGTGCGCGAGTATCACGCGCGCTTCGAGCAAGAGGTGTTTTTTCCGGCCCTCGAGGCGCCGCGCGGCCTGCCGCGGTTGCGCGCCATGTTCGCCAATTGGATGAAGCGCACCTCGGCCGAGATCGACTCGGGCTGCATCTACATCAGCGGCGCTTCCGAATTCGACGACCGTCCCGGCCCGGTGCGCGATGCGCTGGTGGAGTCGGTCAGCATCTGGCAGGCGGCCGTCCTGCGCGCCATCGTGCAGTCCAAGAGCGAAGGCCATCTGCGCGCCGACGCCGACGAGCGCCAGCTCGCTTTCGAGGTCCACGGCCTGATCCTCGCGCTGCACTACGAAGCGCGTTTTCTCCAGGTGCCCGGCTCCATTGGCCGCGCCAACGTCGGCTTCGACAACATCCTCGCGCGCAGCGCCACACCTGAAGCGCCGCCGGCCGAAGCGACTGCCGCCAAGGCCAAGCCTTCCGCTTCCCGCCGGCTCAAGCCGGTGCGCTGAGCCCCCTTTTTTTTCGTTCTTCCCTTTTCTTTTTTTCCAGTTTTCGACCAGGAGAGTTCCGGATGCCTACTTACAACCCACCCGTACGCGACATGCAGTTCGTGCTGCACGAAGTGCTCAACGTCGCCGACGAACTCAAGGCGCTTCCGGCCCATGCCGAGACCGATGCCGACACCATCAACGCTGTGATCGAAGAGGCCGGCAAGTTCGCCGCCGAAGTCACGTTCCCGCTCAACATCAGCGGCGACGAAGAGGGCTGCAAGCTCGACAAGACCACGCACGAAGTCAAGACGCCGAAGGGCTTCAAGGACGCATACGCCAAGTACGTCGAAGGAGGCTGGCCCGCGCTGTCGTGCGACCCGGCCTTCGGCGGCCAGGGCCTGCCGTTTGTGGTGAACCAGTGCCTGTTCGAAATGCTCAACAGCGCGAACCAGGCCTGGACCATGTACCCTGGCCTCTCGCACGGCGCATATGAAGCCCTGGTGGCCCACGGCACCGACGAACAGAAGAAGACCTACCTGCCCAAGCTCACGAGCGGCGAATGGACCGGCACCATGTGCCTGACCGAACCGCACTGCGGCACCGATCTGGGCCTGTTGCGCACCAAGGCCGAACCGCAGGCCGACGGCACCTATCGCATCACCGGCAGCAAGATCTTCATCTCGGCCGGCGAGCACGACATGACGGACAACATCATTCACCTGGTGCTGGCGCGCCTGCCCGATGCGCCGAAGGGCAGCAAGGGCATCAGCCTGTTCGTGGTGCCCAAGTTCAAGGTCAAGGCCGACGGTTCGCTCGGCGAGCGCAACCCGATCTTCTGTGCCGGCCTGGAGCACAAGATGGGCATCCATGGCAACGCCACCGCGCAGATCGTGATCGAAGGCGCCACCGGCACGCTGGTGGGCGAGCCCAACAAGGGCCTGCAGGCCATGTTCGTGATGATGAACGCCGCGCGCCTGGGCGTGGGCAACCAGTCGCTCGGCCTGACCGAAGTGGCCTATCAAAATGCGCTGGCCTACGCCAAGGACCGCACGCAGATGCGTTCGCTCTCCGGCGTGAAGGCCAAGGACAAGGAAGCCGATCCCATCATCGTGCACCCCGACGTGCGCAAGATGCTGCTCACGGCCAAGGCGTATGCCGAAGGCGGCCGCGCGCTGCAGATCTTCTGCACGATGCTGCTCGACAAGGAGCACAACCATCCCGACGAGAAGGTGCGCAAGGACTCGGGCGAACTGGTTGCGCTGCTCACGCCCATCGTCAAGGCCTTCATCACCGACAACGGCCACATCGCCACCAATGCCTGCATGCAGGTGTTCGGCGGCCATGGCTTCATCAAGGAATGGGGCATGGAGCAGTTCGTGCGCGACAACCGCATCAACATGATCTATGAAGGCACCAACACCATCCAGTCGCTCGACCTGCTGGGCCGCAAGGTGCTGGGCAACAACGGCGCATCGCTCAAGAAGTTCGGCAAGCTCGTCGCCAAGCTGGTGGAAGAAGAAGGCGTGAACGAGAAGATGGCCGAGTTCATCAACCCGATTGCCTTGCTGGGCGACCAGCTCACCAAGTTCACGACCGAGATCGGCTTCAAGGGCTTCCAGAACCCCGACGAAGTGGGCGCCGCCGCGGTGGACTACCTGCGCGTGGCCGGGCACTTCGTGTTCGGCTACCTGTTCGCCCGCATGGCTCAGGTGGCGTTGCGCGAAATTGCCGCCGGCAACACCGACCCGTTCTACGTTGCCAAGCTGCAGACCGCGCGCTTCTACTTCGCCAAGCTGTTCCCCGAAACCGCGACGCTGATGCGCACCGCGCGCGCCGGCAGCAAGGTGTTGATGGACACCGAAGCGGCGCTGGCCTGAGGCTGCTGTCCTTCTTCATCGTCCAGCCGGGAGCTCAATATGAAATCGTTGTTTGCAGCCATCGCGTTGGCCGCTATCTCTGCCACAGCCATGGCCCAGAGCACCCCGGTGGGCCTGTGGCGCAACGTCGACGACAAGACGGGCGAGGTCAAGGCCGAGATCCGCATCGGCGAATCCGGCGGCGCGCTCATCGGCCGCATCGAGAAGTCGCTCCGGAAGGACGCCAGGCCCGACGCGATCTGCGATGAATGCAGCGACGACCGCAAGGGCAAGCCCATCACCGGGCTCGACATCATCCGCGGCGGCAAGAAGGCCGAGGGCAAGGACGTCTGGGAAGGCGGAAAAATCCTCGACCCGGAGAACGGCAAGGAGTACCGCGCGAGCTTCACGCCCATCGACGGCGGAAAGAAGCTCGAAGTGCGCGGCTACCTGGGGCCCTTCTGGCGCACCCAGACCTGGAATCGTGTCCAGTAGACCGCCGCGTTTTCAATCCAAGAAATACCAATCAACATGTCCCGATTTCAAGTGAAGAAGGTCGCCGTGCTCGGCGCCGGCGTGATGGGCGCGCAGATCGCCGCCCACCTCGTCAACGTGCACGTGCCCGTGGTGCTGTTCGACCTGGCGGCCAAGGACGCGACCGGCGCTGTCGCTCAAGGTGCAGCGAAGAACGGCATCGTCACGCGCGCCATCGACAACCTCAAGAAGCTCAAGCCCGCGCCGCTCGGTGACGTGGCCGATGCGGTGCTCATCGAGCAGGCCAATTACGAGGACGACCTCGCCAAGCTCGGCGAGTGCGACCTCATCATCGAAGCCATTGCGGAGCGCATGGACTGGAAGCTCGATCTCTACAAGAAGATCGCGCCGCACGTCGCCAAGCATTCGATCCTGGCCTCGAACACCTCGGGCCTTTCGATCACCAAGCTGAGCGAAGCGCTGCCCGAAGCCCTGAAGCCGCGCTTTTGCGGCATTCACTTCTTCAACCCGCCGCGCTACATGTTCCTGGTGGAGCTGATCAACACGCCCACCACGGAACCGAAGGTGCTCGACGACCTCGAGGCCTTCGTCACCAGCACGCTCGGCAAGGGCGTGGTGCGCGCGCACGACACTCCCAACTTCATCGCCAACCGCGTCGGCATCGCCGGCATGCTGGCGACGCTGAAAGAAGTGGAAAAGTTCGGTCTCACGCCCGACGTGGTGGACGACCTCACCGGCAAGAAGCTGGGCCGCGCGAGCTCGGGCACCTTCCGCACGGCCGACGTGGTGGGCCTGGACACGATGGCGCATGTGGTCAAGACGCTGCAGGACAACCTCGATGAGAAGAGCGATCCGTTCTACGCCAACTTTGCGACGCCGCCGGTGCTTGCCAAGTTGCTCGAGCTCGGCAACCTAGGCCAGAAGACCAAGGCCGGCTTCTTCAAGAAGGCCGGCCGCGACATCCTGCGCTTCGATCTGAAGAGTGGCGATTACGTGCCCGCCGGTGCCAAGGCCGACGAGGTGTATGGCCGCATGCTCAAGAAGCCCGCGGGCGAGCGCCTGAAGCTGTTGCGCGAGAGCGAAGGACCGCAGGGCCAGTTCCTCTGGGCCATCATGCGCGACAGCTTCCATTACGCCGCCGTGCATCTGGAGACCATTGCAGAGAGCGCGCGCGACATTGACTATGCGATGCGCTGGGGCTTCGGCATGAAGCAGGGTCCGTTCGAGCTCTGGCAGGAAGCCGGCTGGGCGCAGGTTGCCAAGTGGGTGCAGGAAGACATCGACACCGGCAAGGCATTGAGCACTGCGCCGCTGCCCAAATGGGTGTTCGAAGGCCCAGTGGCCGAAGCGGGTGGTGTACACACGCCCGAAGGCTCGTGGAGCGCTTCGCAGAGCAAGTTCGTGCCGCAGCGCAAGCTGCCGGTGCATGACCGCCAGTTGTTCCCCGAAAGCGTGCTCGGCGCGAACGCGGCCGATGCGAACACCGCAGGCACCACGATCAGCGACGAAGGCGACGTGCGCGTGTGGACGCTCGATGGCGAAGTGCTCATCGCGAGCATCCATTCGAAGATGCATGCCATCAGCCCCGATGTGGCCGAGGCGCTCGGCGCCGCGGTCGACCTGGCCGAAGCCGAATACAAGGGCCTCGTCATCTGGTCGCCCGATGAGATGTTCTCGGTAGGCGCCGACCTGCAGGCAATGCTGCCGGCCTTCGTGGTCGCCGGCATCGGCGCGGTCGAAGGCGCGGAGGAAGAACTGCAGAACGTGATGCTCAAGATCCGCTACGCGAGCGTGCCGGTGATCTCGGCCGTACGCGGCATGGCGCTGGGCGGCGGCTGCGAGTTGGCTGTCTATTCGTCCAAGCGCGTCGCGGCGATGGAAAGCTACATCGGCCTGGTCGAAGTGGGTGTGGGCCTGATCCCTGGCGCGGGCGGTCTGACCTACATCGCACGTCGTGCGGCCGAAAACGCCGCGGCCTCCACCGGCAACGACCTCCTGCCGTTCCTCACCGAAGGCTTCACCGCCGCGGCCATGGCCAAGGTCGGCACAGGCGCGCTCGATTCGAAGAAGCTCGGCTACCTGCTCGATAGCGACGTGATCGTGCCGAACAAGGATGAGCTGCTCTACGTGGCACTGCAGCAGGCCAAGGCCATGGCCGACGCCGGCTACCGCGCGCCGCTGCGCCGCAGCTTCCGCGTGGCGGGTCGCAGCGGCGCCGCGACGATCAAGGGCCAGCTGGTGAACATGCGCGACGGCGGGTTCATCAGCGCGCATGACTTCCACATCGCGAGCCTGATCGCCAACGTGGTGACCGGCGGCGACGTGGACGCGGGCTCGCTCGTGACCGAGGAGTACCTGATGACGCTGGAACGCAAGGCGTTCTGCTCGCTGATCGTGCATCCGAAGACGCAGGAGCGGATCATGGGGATGTTGAGTACGGGGAAGCCGGTGCGGAACTGACCTGCATTTCTCCTTCCCCCTCCGGGGGAAGGCAGGGATGGGGGCGATCTCCAACCAGACACGATGCGAAACCAAGCCACACCGAATGCCCGCGCGAACGCACAAGTGCTTCGCCGCGAGATGACCGAATCGGAGCGAAAGCTCTGGGGCGGCCTGCGCGGCGAGCAGTTGGGCGTCAAGTTTCGCCGTCAGCATCCGCTCGGCAACTACATCGCTGACTTTGCATGCCTGGAGCCGAAGCTCATCGTCGAACTCGACGGCTCTCAGCACCAGACGCAGCAGGGTTACGACGCGAAACGCGAAACCTTCCTTCGCGAGCATGGATTCGAGGTACTGCGCTTTGCGTCCAACGAACCGTTCACCAATCTTGATGGGGTGCTTCAGGCGATTGCCAATCGGCTCGACCTGCTGACGCCGCCGGCCCCCATCCCAGCCTTCCCCCGGAGGGGGAAGGGGCAAGAAAATCCAGGAGCTTCTTCATGAGCAGCAAACAAATCCAAGACGCCTACATCGTCTCCGCCACCCGCACGCCCATCGGCAAATCCCACCGCGGCTACTTCCGCAACTACCGTCCCGACGACCTGCTCGCCACCACGCTCAAGGCCGCGCTCGCCGCCGTGCCGGGTCTTGACCCGAAGGCCATCGAAGACATCATCTGCGGCTGTGCGATTCCGGAATCGCAGCAGGGTCTCAACGTCGCGCGCATCGGCGCGGTGCTGGCCGGCCTGCCGACCAGCATCGGCGGCATTACCGTCAACCGCTTCTGCGCTTCGGGCCTCTCTGCAGTGCAGATGGCCGCGGACCGCATCCGTGTCGGTGAGGCGGACGTGATGATCGCGGCCGGTGTCGAAAGCATGAGCATGGTGCCGATGATGGGCAACTCGCCGTCTCTCTCTCCCTCGATCTTCGAGCGCGAAGGCGACGTCGGCATTGCCTACGGCATGGGCCTCACGGCCGAAAAAGTCGCTCAGCAGTGGAAGGTGAGCCGCGAGGCGCAGGACGAGTTTGCGCTCGCCTCGCACCAGAAGGCACTGGCCGCGCAGAAGGCCGGCAAGTTCACGGATGAGATCACGCCCATCGAAGTGACCGACCGCACGCCGAACCTGGAGACCGGCGAGTCGATCGCGAAGACGCGCACGGTGAACCTCGACGAAGGCGCGCGCCCCGACACTAGCCTCGAAGGCTTGGCCAAGCTGCGCACCGTGTTTGCCGCGCGTGGCACCGTCACGGCCGGCAACAGCTCGCAGACCTCCGACGGCGCGGGCGCGCTCATCCTTGCGAGCGAGAAGGCCGTGAAGCAATACGGCCTCACGCCGCTCGCGCGCTTCGTGAGCTTTGCGAGCAAGGGCGTGCCGCCGCACATCATGGGCATCGGCCCGATCGAGGCGATTCCCGCTGCGCTGCGCTATGCGGGGCTCAAGCACGAGGACATCGACTGGTTCGAGCTCAACGAAGCCTTTGCCGCGCAATCGCTCGCAGTCATCAACACGCTGGGGCTCGATCCGTCGAAGGTCAACCCGATGGGCGGCGCAATCGCGCTGGGCCATCCGCTCGGCGCGACCGGCGCCATTCGCGCGGCGACCGTGGTGCACGCGCTGCGCCGTGAAAACCTGAAGTACGGCATGGTCACCATGTGCGTGGGGATGGGGCAAGGCGCAGCGGGCATTTTCGAGCGGGTCTGATCGGCAACGCGCGAGACACGGCGACGAGTGTCGGCACACGAAGGAGACACTTCATGCAGATGCAGCAGCTTCCAGTTGGCGAGGGCGTGCAAGTCGCCGTACGCCGCTACGATCCGTCGAGCGAACCGCGGGCGACCATCGTGATCGGCGGCGCCATGGGCGTGCGCCAATCGTTCTACGAATCCTTTGCGCAATGGCTCGCCGGGCAGGGTTTGCGCGTCTGGACCTTCGACTACCGCGGCAGCGGCGATTCGCGCAACGGCGCCTCGCTGCGCGGCTTCGAGGCCGACCTGTTCGACTGGGCGCGCGACTACGAGGCGGTGATCGACACCGCCAAGGCTGCGCTGCCCGGGCAGCCGCTCTATCTTCTCGGCCACAGCCTCGGTGCCCAGCTGCCGGGCTTCCTCAAGCGGCCGGAGCAGGTCGATGGTCTCGTCAGCATCGCCGCGGGAAGCGGCTATTGGCGCGAGAACGCGCCCAAGCTCAAGCGCAGCATCCTCTACTTCTGGTTCGTGCTGGTGCCGCTGGTCACGCAGCTGTGCGGCTACTTCCCGGGCCGCAAGCTCAAGAAGGTCGGCGACCTGCCGCGCGGCGTGATCCTGCAGTGGCGGCGCTGGTGCCTCCATCCGCGCTACAGCGTCGGGGCCGAAGGCGAGCGCGCGTTGCAGAGCTACGGACGCGTGCGTTTTCCGGTGCTTGCGCTGTCGATCACGGACGACGAACTCATGACGCTCGCGGGGACCGAGAGCCTCCTGAGCTTCTATGCCGGCGCGCCGAGCGCGGTCCAGCGCATTGCGCCGGCCGACGTGCAGGCCCGGCGCATCGGCCACTTCGGCTTTTTCCGCGAGCAGTTCAGCCAGAGTCTCTGGCCGAGTTTGCTCGACAAGCTGCACCGGCTTACGGCACTTACCGCGGTGCAGCAAGCCAGCGTCCCGCACACGACTGCGTGACGCCATCCACCGGAGGCACACTGCAACCATGAGCACGCACCCCTTCGACAAAGCCATCGCGCTTGAGCACAGCGACATCCGCGCTGGCAACTTCACCGGCGCCACGAGCACCGACTACTGGAACATGGTCGGGCCCTTCGGCGGCACCACCGCGGCCATTGCGCTGCAGTCGGTGCTGCGGCATCCGGACCTGCTGGGCACGCCCATTGCACTGACCGTCAATTTCGCGGCCGCGCTGGAGGCAGGCGCTTTCGACGTGCAGGCCACCGCCGTGCGCACCAACCGTTCGACCCAGCATTGGACCATCCAGATCACACAGGCCGGCGCAGACGGCGAGCCGAACATGACGACCACCGCCACCGTGGTCACGGCCGCACGGCGCGAGACCTGGAGCGCAAGCGATATGCCGATGCCGGAGGCGCCCACTCCTGAGTCAGTCGAGCGCCTCAGCATCGGCCCCTCGGGCGTGGCCTGGCTCGACCGGTACGAGATGCGTCCGTTCAGCGGCGGCATCCCTGCAAAGTGGGACGAGAGCCTGCACCACAGCGAAACTCGGATGTGGCTGCGCGAAGCCCGAGAGCGGCCGCTCGACTTCTGCTCGCTGGCCGCAATGAGCGACGTGTTCTATCCGCGCGTCTGGCTGCGCCGCGCAACGCGTGTGCCGGCGGGCACGGTCTCGATCACCACCTACTTTCATGCCGGACCGGCGCAGCTGGCCGAGGCCGGCACGGGCTACCTGCTGGGCCGGGCGGTGGGGCAGCAGTTTTTCAACGGCTTCTTCGACCAGGCGGCGCATCTGTGGAGCGAGAAGGGCGTATTGCTCGCGACCTCCAACCAGATCGTCTACTACAAGGAATAGCGGGAGCATCCCATGCAAAAGACCGCACTCATCGTCGGAGCCGGTGACGCCACCGGCGGGGCCATTGCACGCCGCTTCGCGCGCGAAGGGTTCGCCGCGTGCGTCACGCGCCGAAGCCTGGACAAGCTGCAGCCGCTGGTCGCGCAGATCGAGGCGGACGGTGGCCGCGCCCATGCCTTTGCCTGCGATGCGCGCAAGGAAGAAGACGTGGTCGCGCTGGTCGAGCAGATCGAATCGACCATCGGGCCGATCGAGGTGATGGTCTTCAACATCGGCGCCAACGTGCCCGAGAGCATCCTGACCGAGACGGCGCGCAAGTACTTCAAGGTGTGGGAGATGGCCTGCTTCTCGGGCTTTCTCAACGGACGCGAAGTCGCAAAACGCATGGTGGCGCGCGAACTGCCGAAAGGCGGGCATCGCGGCACGATCATCTTCACCGGCGCCACGGCATCGCTGCGCGGCGCGGCCAACTTCGGCGCCTTCTCGGGCGCGAAGATGGCACTGCGCGCATTGGCCCAGTCGATGGCGCGGGAGCTGGGTCCACAGGGCATTCACGTGGCGCACGTAGTCGTCGATGGCGCTATCGACACCGAGTTCATTCGCTCGAATTTTCCCGAGCGTTATGCGCTGAAGGAGAGCGACGGAATCCTCAATCCCGAGCACATCGCCGACAGTTACTGGATGCTGCATTCGCAGCCGCGCGATGCATGGACGCATGAGCTTGATCTGCGGCCTTGGTCGGAGAAGTTCTGAGATGACTTCTTCGATTGGGTGCACCGAGCGTTGTTCAGGGCGCGCTCCCGCCGACGGGGTACCTTACTCCGCGAATGTCCCCCGGCCTGCGGCCTCCTCCTTTATTTCGCTGCGCAAGGCATCCCGCCAGCGGGAGCGTTATTCAGAGCGGTTGGTGATCAGCGGTGCACCAGCAGCGCCCAGAACAAAAGAACCGACAAGGACACACCCATGACCAAATCCGTCGACTTCTATTTCGACTTCGGCAGCCCCGCCGCCTACCTGGCCGCGACGCAGCTGCCGCACGTGTGCGCCGACACCGGCGCCCAACTGGTCTGGAAGCCCATGCTGCTCGGCGGCGTGTTCCAGGCCACCGGCAACCGTTCGCCGGCCGAGGTGGTGCCCAAGGCGCCGTACATGACCATCGACTTGCAGCGCTTTGCCAAACGCTACGGCGTGCCCTTCGTGCACAACCCGTTTTTTCCCATCAACACCCTGCTGCTGATGCGCGGCGCCACCGGCGTCCAAATGAAGGAGCCAGCGCGCTTCGGCGCTTACGTCGACGCCATCTTCCATGCAATGTGGGTCGAGCCAAAGAACATGAACGACCCCGCTACCGTCGGTGCGGTGCTTCAAAATGCGGGCTTCGACCCCACTGCGCTGCTTGCGCTGGCCGGCTCGCAGGAAGTGAAGGACCGCCTGAAAGCCATCACGCAAGAGGCCGTGGAGCGCGGCGTGTTCGGCGCGCCCACCATGTTCGTCGGCGACCAGATGTTCTGGGGCCAGGACCGGCTGGATTTCGTGCGCGAAGCCCTCGACGCTTGATACCGCGTCGCCATCACCCCGTTTTATTCAAGGACCATTTCCATGACCGACATCCTCGCCCACACCGAAGCCGGTGTGATGACCCTGACCTTCAACCGCGTCGACAAGAAGAACTCGATCACCAGCAAGATGTACGGCGAACTGGCCGATGCACTGGCTGCGGCCGAGAGCGATGCGGCCGTTCGCTGCGTGCTGATCCAGGGTGACCCGACGATTTTCAGTGCCGGTAACGACATCGGCGACTTTCTCAATGCGCCGCCCGCCAGCCAGGATTCGCCGGTGTTTCGCTTCCTGCGCGGCATCGCCACTTTTCCCAAGCCTATCGTCGCCGCAGTCTGCGGCCCGGCCGTGGGCATTGGCACCACGATGCTGTTCCATTGCGACCTGGTCTACGCGGGCGACAACGCCGCGTTCTCCATGCCCTTCGTGAACCTGGGCCTGTGCCCCGAAGCCGCTTCCAGCCTGCTGGTGCCGCAGATGCTGGGCTACCACCGCGCGGCAGAGGCGCTGCTGCTGGGCGAGCCCTTCATGGCCGAGGCCGCGCTCGAAGTGGGCCTCATCAACCGCATCGTGCCGCCAACCGAAGCCAATGCCATTGCGCAGGGTCAAGCCCGCAAGCTCGCGGCCAAGCCGCTGAGCGCGCTGGTCGAAACCAAGCGCCTGCTGAAAAAGGCCCAGATGCCCGCGGTGCTCGAGCGCATGGATGAGGAGGGCGCGAGCTTCGGCCGCATGCTGCGCGAACCCGCTGCCAAGGAGGCCTTCGGCGCCTTCATGGAGAAGCGCAAGCCGGATTTCTCCAAGATCTGAAGGCGTCCCTTGACAGGCTGGCCCGAGAGCGCTGCTGCAAAAAAAGTAGCAGTCGCTCTCTGAGCGGGCGTGCTCAGGGCTCCTGTTCGATGGGGCGCGGCCGGCCGTTGTCGTCGATGGCCACGTAGGTGAAAGTGGCCTGCGTCACCTTGATGTACTCGCCCTGCGCCCGGAAGCGCTCGGCGAAGACCTCGACGGTGACCGTGACCGAGGTGCGCCCCACGCGCACCAGCTTCGAATAAAACGAAAGAATGTCGCCCAGCCGCACCGGCTGCTTGAAGATGAATTCGTTCACCGCCACCGTGGCCTGGCGGCCCTTGGCGTAGCGGGCCGGGATGACCGAGCCGGCCAGGTCGCACTGCGCCATGACCCAGCCGCCGAAGATGTCGCCGTTGGCGTTGCAGTCGGCCGGCATCGGAATGACCTTGAGCACCAGCTCCATGTCGGTGGGCAGGCTCTTGAGGGTGGCGGCAGCGGCGCTACTGGAAATATCGGACATGGGCACAATCTGGACAAACAAAGCAACCACGATTGTCCCCCATGCGCCGAAGCGGCGAAGCCCTGCCTCCTCCCTCCCATCCCGTGGCCGGCCACGCGCCGGCGCGCAGCGACCGTTCCGACTGGGCAACGCTGCGCCGCCTTTTTCCCTATTTGTGGCATTACAAGTGGCGTGTGATCGCCGCGCTCGCCTTCATGGTGGGGGCCAAGGTGGCCAACGTGGGCGTGCCGGTGTTGCTCAAGAACCTCATCGACACGATGACGCCCAAGCCGGACATGGCGCAGGCGCTCTTGATCGTGCCTATCGGGCTTTTGCTGGCCTACGGCCTGCTGCGGTTCTCGACCGCGCTCTTCGGCGAATTGCGCGAGCTGATCTTCGCCAAGGCCACCGAGGGCACGGCGCGGCAGATTGCACTGGAGGTGTTCGGTCACCTGCATTCGCTGAGCCTGCGCTTTCACCTGGAGCGCCAGACCGGCGGCATGACGCGCGACATCGAGCGCGGCACGCGCGGCGTGCACTCGCTCATTTCGATGTCGCTTTACAGCATCGTGCCGACCATCATCGAGCTGGCGCTGGTGCTCACCATCTTGGGCGTGAAGTTCGACTCGCTGTTCGTCTGGATCACGGGCGCGGCGCTGGTGCTGTACATCACCTTCACGGTCACGGTGACCGAGTGGCGCACGCAGTTCCGCAAGACCATGAACGAGCTCGACTCCATGGCGCAGAGCCGCGCCGTCGATTCGCTGCTGAACTACGAAACCGTCAAGTACTTCAACAACGAGGAGTTCGAGGCCAAGCGCTACGACGCCAGCCTGGACCGCTATCGCAAGGCCGCCATCAAGAGCCAGCGCACGCTGAGCATGCTCAACACCGGCCAGCAGCTGATCATCGCGACCAGCCTGGTGCTGATGCTTTGGCGCGCCACCTCGGGCGTTGTCGAGGGACGAATGACGCTGGGCGACCTGGTGATGGTCAACGCCTTCATGATCCAGCTCTACATTCCGCTCAATTTCTTGGGCGTGATCTACCGCGAAATCAAACAGAGCCTGACCGACCTGGACAAGATGTTCGTGCTGATGGAAAAAGAGCGCGAGGTGCGCGATGCGCCTGGCGCGCAGCCTTTGTCTTTGCTCCCTCTCCCTCGGGGAGAGGGCGGGGGTGAGGGCAGCGGCGTCGATTCCACCGTGCGCTTCGAAGACGTGAGCTTTGCCTACGAGCCCGCGCGCCCCATCCTCAAGCACGTGAGCTTTGAGATCCCCGCAGGCAAGACGGTCGCAGTTGTCGGCCCCTCGGGCTCCGGCAAGTCCACGATGGCGCGGCTGCTCTACCGCTTCTACGACGTGCAACAGGGCCGCATCACCATCGGCGGCCAGGACATCCGCGAGGTGCAGCAGTCGAGCGTACGGCGCGCCATCGGCATCGTGCCGCAGGACACGGTGCTGTTCAACGACACGGTCGAATACAACATTGCCTACGGCCGTCCCGGCGCGACCCGCGAAGAGGTCGAAGGCGCGGCACGCGCAGCGCGCATCCACGACTTCATCTCGGCCACGCCAAAGGGCTACGAAACCACCGTGGGCGAGCGCGGCCTCAAGCTGTCGGGCGGGGAGAAGCAACGCGTGGCGATTGCGCGCACGTTGCTCAAGAACCCGCCGATCGTGATCTTCGACGAGGCCACCTCGGCGCTCGATTCCGCCAACGAACGCGCCATCCAGTCGGAGCTCAAGAGCGCGGCGCAGGACAAGACCACGCTGGTCATTGCGCACCGCCTCTCGACCGTGGTCGATGCGCACGAGATCCTGGTGCTCGAAGCAGGCGTGATCGTCGAGCGCGGCACGCATGCCGAGCTGCTTGCGAAGCAGGGCCGCTATGCGCAGATGTGGGCTCTGCAAAAGAGCGAAGCAACCCCGCTGATGTAGCCCCGACCATTCTTCTTTTATATCGATCTAGGAGTTCAGACGTGCCGATCAAGATTCCCCTGTTGGTGCTCAACAGCCTCTCGAGCGCCCACCAGGCCCAGATTGCCGAGGTCTACGACTTGACCTATGCCTTCGACCCCGCCGCCCGCGCCGCCGCCATCGCGGAGCACGGCAAGAAATTTCGCGCGGTGCTGACCATCGGCGTGATCGGCATCACGCCCGAAGAGATCGCGGCCATGCCGGCGCTCGAGCTGATCTGCTGCATGGGCGCAGGCTACGAGGGCGTGCCGCTCGACGTGACCCGCGCGCGCGGCATCGCCACGGCCAATGGCGCGGGGACCAACGACGACTGCGTGGCCGACCACGCCTTCGGCCTCTTGATCAGCATCGTCCGCGGCTTTCGCCAGCTCGACCGGCTGTGCCGCGAAGGTGTCTGGCGCGAAGAAATTCCGCAGCCGCCGAACGTGTCGGGCAAGAAGCTCGGCATCCTCGGGCTCGGCACCATCGGCCAGAAGATCGCCAAGCGCGCGGCTGCGTTCGACATGGAAGTCGGCTATCACAACCGCAAGCCGCGCGAAGGCGCGACGCACCGCTACTTCGACGACCTGAAGTCGCTCGCCACGTGGGCCGACTTTTTGATTCTGGCCGCGCCGGGCGGTCCGGCCACACGCCACCTCGTGAATGCCGAAGTGCTCGATGCGCTCGGGCCGCAGGGCTTTCTGGTCAACATCGGCCGCGGCAGCGTGGTCGATACCGAGGCGCTGGCTGCCGCGCTGCGCGAAAACCGCATCGCGGGCGCGGGCCTCGACGTGTACGAGAGCGAACCCAAGCGGCCCGAGCCGCTGATCGGGCTGGACAACGTTCTGCTGACACCGCATTTGGCGGGCTGGTCGCCGGAAGCAACCCAGAAGTCGGTCGACCATTTCCTCGCGAATGCCGAAGGGCACTTTACGGGGCGCGGCGTGCTGACCCCGGTCTGATGTTCTCGCTCCTTCCCCCGCTGGGGAAGGTTGGGATGGGGGCAGGCAAGGCGCCCAATGGATGCGCCGCTTGCCCCCACCCCTGCCCTCCCCCGAAAGGGGAGGGAGTGAAGCCGATGTCCGCGCTGTGGTCTTGCTCCTTCCCCCGCTGGGGGAAGGCTGGGATGGGGGCGGGCAGAGTGCTCGATGGATGCGCCGCTTGCCCCCACCCCAACCCTCCCCCGGTAGGGGAGGGAGCAATTCAAGCCAGCGCTGGCGGGCGATGAGACGCCCAGCCGCACGCCTGGTCATACGCATGCCCAAGCCGCAGCACGTCCAGGTCGGCATGGATCGGCCCCGCGAGTTGCAGGCCCATCGGCAACCCGCCCTCGCCAAAACCCGCGCGCACGTTCAGCGTCGGCAACCCGGCCAGCGTGAACGGCGTGACGATCTCCATCCACCGGTGGTAGGTGTCGCTCGGCACGCCGGCCACTTCGGCGGGCCAATGCAGTTCGGCATCGAACGGAAACACCTGCGCGGTCGGCGCCAGCACGAAATCGAAGCGTTCGAAGAGCTTGAGGAACGCGCGGTAAACGTTCGATCGATAGAGCGAGGCCTGGTACAGCGAGGCCGCATCGAGATGCCGGCTTTGCTCGATCTCCCATTGCGCCTCAGGCTTGAGCTGTGCAAACAGCTTGGGGTCGCTCAGATAGGCGCCGAGCTTGCCGCCCACCAGCAATTGCCGCAGCCGCAGCCAGGCGCTCCAGTTGTGTTCGCGCGGCACGTCCAGCGTGCAGGGCTCGACCTCGCAGCCGAGGGTGCGAAAGATGCCCAGCGCACTTTCGCCCAGTTCGCGGATGCCGGGCGCGAGCGGCAGTTCGGGCCAAATGCTTCCGAGCCAGCCGATGCGAAGGCCCTGAACGTCGGCGTCGAGCTGGAGCGCGTCTGGCGAGGGCAGCGGCCGCGGCGACGACAGCGGCACGCGTGAGTCGAAGCCCGCCTGCACCGCGAGCAGCCGTGCCGTGTCTTCCACCGTCCGGCCCATCGGCCCTTCGGTGCCCAGCTGCTGAAAGAAGAGTTCCTGCTCGGGATCGCCCGGCACCCGTCCGCGCGAGGGGCGCATGCCGATCGTGTTGTTGAACGCGGCCGGGTTGCGCAGCGAGCCCATCATGTCGCTGCCGTCGGCCACCGGCAGCATGCCGAGGGCCAGCGCCACGGCCGCACCGCCGCTGCTGCCGCCGGCGCTGCGCTCGGGCGCATAGGCATTGCGGGTGATGCCGAACACCGTGTTGTAGGTGTGCGAGCCCAGGCCGAATTCGGGCGTGTTGGTCTTGCCGATCACGATGGCGCCGGCTTCGCGCATGCGCGCGACGTGCAGGCTGTCGGCCCGCGCCGGCGAGCGCGGCGACAGTGGCGAACCCATGGAGGTCGGCAGGCCGGCCGCGTGGCTCAGGTCCTTCACGGCCAATGGAAAGCCGTGCATCCAGCCGCGCCGTTCGCCGCGCGCCAGTTCGGCGTCGCGCTCGCTTGCTTCGGTTAGCAGCGCCTCGGATTCGCGCAGCGAAACGATGGCATTGAAGCGAGGGTTGAGCGCCTCGATGCGGGCCAGCGAGGCTTGCATCAGCTCGCGGCAGGACACGCTGCGGGATGTGATGCGGCGCGAAAGCTCGGTGGCGGTGAGTTCGAGGATGTCGGCAGGCGGCATGGCGAGGGCGATCCGGTGGGGAGGGGTCTTCGAGAACCTAAGTATGTGCCAGAGGCCCGCAGCCGGCCTTCACGCGGACATAATCGCCGCGTATGGAAACCAAGTGGCTCGAAGACTTCATCAGCCTGGCGGAAACGCGCAGCTTCAGCCGCTCCGCCCAATTGAGGCACGTCACCCAGCCGGCGTTCTCGCGCCGTATCCAGGCGCTCGAGGGCTGGGCGGGCACCGACCTGGTCGACCGCAGTTCGTACCCCACGCGCCTCACGCCCGCGGGCCAGACGCTCTATAGCCAGGCCATCGAAATGCTGCAGTCTCTGCAGAGCACCCGCGCCATGCTGCGCGGCCATTCGGCGGCCGGGCAGGACGTGATCGAGATTGCGGTGCCGCACACCCTCGCATTCACCTTTTTCCCGTCTTGGGTGACCAGCCTGCGCGAGCATTTCGGCCCCATCAAGAGCCGGCTCATCGCGCTCAACGTGCACGACGCCGTGCTGCGCCTGGTCGAGGGCAGCTGCGACCTGCTCATTGCCTATCACCACCCCTCGCAGCCGCTGCAGCTCGACGCCAACAAGTACGAGATGGTCAGCCTGGGCGAGGAAACCGTGGCCCCCTGGGTCAAGGCCGATGCCGAAGGCGCGCCGCGCTTCCGGCTGCCTGGCCGGCCGGGCCAGCCCCTGCCTTACCTGGGCTACGCGCCCGGAGCCTACCTGGGTCGCGTGGTCGACCAGCTGCTGAAGGAGTCGGGCACCGCCATCCACCTCGACCGGGTCTATGAAACCGACATGGCCGAAGGGCTGAAGGTCATGGCGCTCGAAGGCCACGGCATCGCCTTTCTGCCCCAAAGCGCGGTGCGCAACGAGATCAAGTCGCGCAAGCTCGTGAGCGCGCTGCCGCCCGAAATCGACAGCCTGGAAGCGACGATGGAGATCCGCGCTTACCGCGAGCGGCCCGGCGTTTCGGCACCCGTGAAGACCGGTACCGGCCGGCCGTCCAAGGCCGCCGCGGCATCGGAAGGCTTGCAGCCCAAGCGCACGGCCGATGCGCTTTGGTCGTACCTCGTCGGCGCCCAGCCGCCGCGCTGACGCGAATTGACCCGCTGGATTTGTGCGTTGCACAATCTATAAGTGCCGCGCATAGGACCCCCCGCAAACGGCATTGGCGCTGCGGACGAGGGGCTACTACAGTCGCGGCAGTTTTTGCCGCTGTCACACAGCAAACTTCCGGCACGCGCCACACGCGTGCTTTTTTTTAAGCCGAGGAACCCCGTATGAGCCCGAATTTCAGGACCGAACACGACTTTCTCGGAGAAAAGCAGATTCCTGCCTTTGCCTACTGGGGCGTGCACACAGCGCGCGCGGTCGAGAACTTCGCCATCTCCGGCACCCGCGTCTCGGCCATGCCCGAGCTGGTGCGCGCGCTGGCTTTCGTGAAGAAGGCGGCCACCCGCGCCAATGCCGACCTGGGCGCCATCGACCGCGACCGCGCGGCGGCGATCATTCTGGCCTGCGAGGACCTCATCGAGGGCAAGCTGCTCGACGAATTCGTTGTCGACGTGATCCAGGGCGGCGCGGGCACCTCTACCAACATGAACGCCAACGAGGTGATCTGCAACCTCGCGCTCGAGAAGCTCGGCCATGAAAAAGGGCGCTACGACGTGCTGCACCCCAACGACCACATCAATGCCTCGCAGAGCACCAACGACGTCTACCCGACGGCGGTGCGGCTGGCGCTGTGGTTTGCCATCGGACGGCTGCTCGAATCCATGGCGGCGCTGCGCAAGAGCTTCGAAGCCAAGGCGCTCGAATTCAAGGACATCCTCAAGATCGGCCGCACCCAGCTGCAGGACGCCGTGCCCATGACCCTGGGCCAGGAGTTCCTGACCTACGCCATCATGATCGGCGAGGACGAGGCCCGGCTCGGCGAGGCGCGCGCGCTCATCGAGGAAATCAACCTTGGCGCCACCGCCATCGGCACCGGCATCAACGCGCCGCATGGGTATGCCAACCTCGCCTGCCAGTACCTGGCCGAGCAGACCGGCGTGCCGCTCAAGCAGTCGGCCAATCTCATCGAGGCCACGCAGGACACTGGCGCCTTCGTGCAGCTGTCGGGCGTTCTCAAACGCGTGGCGTGCAAACTGAGCAAGACCTGCAACGACCTGCGCCTGCTGTCGAGCGGACCGCAGGCGGGCTTCGGCGAAATCCGCCTGCCGGCGCGCCAGGCCGGCTCGTCGATCATGCCCGGCAAGGTCAACCCGGTGATCCCGGAAGTGATGAACCAGGTGGCCTTCGAGGTCATCGGCAACGACATCACCGTCACGATGGCGTCGGAAGCCGGACAGCTGCAGCTCAACGCCTTCGAGCCGATCATGGGATGGAGCCTGTTCAAGAGCATTCAGCACCTGAGCAATGCCTGCATCACCCTGCGGCTGAATTGCATCGATGGCATCGAGGCGAACCGCGAGTTCCTGGCCAAGCGGGTGCGTGAGTCGGTCACGCTGGTCACCGCGCTCAACCCGCTGATCGGCTACGAAAAGGCCGCGCTGATCGCCAAAACCGCGCTGGCCACCGGCGGGCCGATCGACCTCGTGGCCGAATCGCTCGGCATCATGACGCGCGCAGAAATGGAGGCGCTGCTGGTGCCCGAAAACCTGACCCAGCCGGTGCGCCTGGCTGCGCCGGTGCCCCCGGCTGCCGAGCCCTCGGGCACAAAGGCTGCTTAGTGAAAGTCGGACAATGCCTTTGGGTTCATCTGCACCACGTCGGCGCCTAGGCGCGCGTGGCCGGTGCGGACGTCATCGAGAATGCACCGGGTTGGCCCGGGTATTCCCCAGGACGTGAATGTCTAGAATTTCGTTGTATCTGTATCTCTTAGTCACCCTCAGGAGTTTTCCAAATGAAGAAGCAAGTATTGGCATTGGCAATCGCGGCACTGGCCGCAGGCAGCGCCTTTGCGCAGGCCAATGACACCCTGGCCAAGATCAAGGCATCGGGCAGCATCACCGAGGGCGTGCGGGAATCCTCGGGCCTGTCGTACACACTGGGCAACGGCCAGTACACCGGCTTTCACTACGACGTCTGCGCCAACATCATCCGCGACATCCAGAAGCACCTGGGCCTCGCCAAGCTCGAGACCAAGTTCCAGCCCGTGACCTCGCAAAACCGCGTGCCGCTGGTGCAGAACGGTACCGTCGACCTCGAGTGCGGCTCCACCACCAACAACGCCACGCGCCAGAAGGACGTCGCCTTTGCAGTGACCACCTACGTCGAGGAAGTGCGCATCGCGGTCAAGGCCAACTCGGGCATCACCTCGATCAAGGACCTCAACGGCAAGACCGTGGCCACCACCACCGGCACCACCTCGGTCCAGACCCTGCGCAAGAACGAGCGCGCCGGTGGCATCGACTTCAAGGAACTCTATGGCAAGGACCACTCCGACAGCTTCCTGCTGCTGGAATCGGGCCGCGCCGACGCGTTCGTGATGGACGGCTCCATCCTGGCCTCGAACATTGCCAAGTCGAAGTCGCCCGCCGACTACAAGATCGTCGGTGAAGTGCTCAGCGTCGAGCCCATCGCCATCATGATCCGCAAGGACGACCCCGCCTTCAAGAAGGTGGTGGACGACAGCATCAAGTCGCAGATCAAGAACGGCGACCTCGCCAAGCTCTGGGACAAGTGGTTCCTGAAGCCGATTCCCCCGGCAAACGTCACGGTGAACCTGCCGCTGTCCGACGCCACGAAGGCCGCATGGGCCAACCCGAACGACAAGCCCATGGAAGAGTACGCCGCCAAGAAGTAATCACCGCAAGGTCATCCGCGCAACGCCCGCCGCCCCCGGCGGGCGTTTGTTTTCGCAAATGCGGCGCAATGCGGCACGCGGGCACGGCCTCTGCTTGCAAGCTGGCTAGCAGTCTGGAAATCTGAAAGAAGGAGAGTCCCCGATGGGATCAAACTGGGATTGGCAGGTCTTCTTGCAAGACCCTGGCGGGAAGTACCCGACCTATTGGCAGTGGATGCTGTCCGCATGGGGCTGGACCGTGTCGGTCGCCCTGCTGGCGCTCATCGTCGCGCTGGTGCTGGGCTCGCTCGTCGGCATCATCCGCACCCTGCCCAACAGCCCGTGGCTCGTGCGCCTGGGCAATGCCTGGGTCGAGCTGTTCCGTAACATCCCCCTGCTGGTGCAGATCTTTCTCTGGTACCACGTCATTCCGGCGCTGATCCCTGTCATGAAGGGCGTGCCGAGCTTCATCCTGGTGGTGCTGGCGCTGGGCTTCTTCACTTCGGCGCGTATTGCCGAGCAGGTGCGCTCGGGCATCCAGGCGCTGCCCAAGGGCCAGCGCTATGCGGGCATGGCGGTGGGTTTCACCACGCCGCAGTACTACCGCTACGTCATCTTGCCCATGGCCTACCGCATCATCATTCCGCCGCTCACCAGCGAGACGATGAACATCTTCAAGAACTCGTCGGTGGCGTTTGCCGTGTCGGTGACCGAACTCACGATGTTCGCCATGCAGGCGCAGGAAGAAACCTCGCGCGGCATCGAGGTGTACCTGGCGGTCACGGCGCTCTACGTGATCTCGGCCTTTACGATCAATCGGCTGATGGCCTTCGTCGAGAAGAAGACGCGCGTGCCGGGCTTCATCGTCTCGGCCAGCGGCGGCGGGGGACACTGACATGATGAATCTCGACCTGTCGTTCTATAACTGGGACGTCATCAGCAACTTCGTCGTCAAGGGCTTCTACTTCAGCATCATGCTGACGATCGTGGCCACCATTGGCGGCGTGCTCTTCGGCACCGTGCTGGCGCTCATGCGCCTTTCGGGCAAGAAGTGGCTCGACGCGCCGGCCGCCATCTACGTCAACGGCATGCGCAGCATTCCGCTGGTGATGGTGATCCTGTGGTTCTTCCTGCTGGTGCCGGCCTCGTTCTACGCGGCCTTCGGTTCCGTCGGCTCGAACTACCGCTCGGAAATCTCGGCCGTGATCACTTTCATCGCGTTCGAGGCGGCTTACTTCAGCGAGATCATGCGCGCGGGCATCCAGTCGATCCCGCGCGGCCAGGTGCACGCAGGCCAGGCGGTCGGCATGACCTACGGCCAGAACATGCGCCTCGTGGTGCTGCCGCAAGCGTTCCGCAACATGCTGCCGGTGCTGCTAACGCAGACCATCATCCTGTTCCAGGACACCTCGCTGGTCTACGCCATCGGCGCCTACGACATGCTCAAGGGCTTCGAGACCGCGGGCAAGAACTTCGGCCGCCCAATCGAGGCCTATTTGCTCGCGGCCGTCGTTTACTTCATCATGTGCTATGCCTTGTCGTGGCTCGTCAAGCGCCTCCACAAGAAAATCGCGATCATTCGCTAAGTCGAGTGGCTGAACCGGAGAGAAAGAAATGTCCGAGAAAATGATTGAAATCAAGAACGTCTCCAAGTGGTATGGCCCGGTGCAGGTGCTCAACGATTGTTCGGTGAGCATCTCCAAGGGCGACGTCGTGGTGGTGTGCGGGCCTTCGGGCTCGGGCAAGTCCACCCTCATCAAGACCGTGAATGCGCTCGAGCCCTTCCAGAAGGGCGAGATCACCGTCAACGGCATTCCGCTGCACGACCCCAAGACCAACCTGCCGAAGCTGCGCTCCAAGGTCGGCATGGTGTTCCAGCACTTCGAACTGTTCCCGCACCTGTCGGTCACCGAGAACCTCACGATCGCTCAGATCAAGGTGCTCGGCCGCAGCCCCGACGAAGCCAAGACCCGCGGCCTCAAGATGCTCGACCGCGTGGGCCTGATGGCGCACAAGGACAAGTTCCCGGGCCAGCTCTCGGGCGGCCAGCAGCAGCGCGTGGCCATTGCCCGCGCGCTCAGCATGGACCCGATCGTGATGCTGTTCGACGAACCCACCTCGGCGCTCGACCCGGAAATGGTGGGCGAAGTGCTCGACGTGATGGTGAGCCTGGCCAAGGACGGCATGACCATGATGGTGGTCACGCACGAAATGGCCTTTGCCCGCAAGGTGGCCAGCCGCGTGATCTTCATCGACGTGGGCGGCAAGATTCTGGAAGACTGCCCGAAGGACGAGTTCTTCAGCCACCCGGAAAATCGTCAGCCGCGTACGAAGGATTTCCTGAACAAGATCCTGCAGCACTGATCGATTCGCTGCGGCACCAAAAAGCAAAAGCCACTCTGTTCGCAGCGTGGCTTTTTTATTTGTTGCCTGGAACTGCTATGGCAGCCGTGCGATGTGTTCGGTCAGCAGATCGAAGAAGCCCTGCGCATCGCCGTCCACGATCCAGTTCGCGTTGGCAGGGCGCTTCAAGCTGCCGTACCAGTCGGCCACCGTCTGCCCAAAGCCCATGCCTTCGCGGCTGTCGACTTCGACGTTGATCAGCCTGCCCCTGAAGAGCGAGGGCTGCAGCAGGTAAGCAATGACGGTGGCGTCATGCACCGGGCCGCCGGGCATGTCGTAGTGCTGCATTTCCTGCGGTGCATAGGCGTCGAGGATGTCGGCAACGATGACGCCGGCCCGATTGCCGATGGTGCGCAGCCGCGCGATGCGCTCGCCGCTCGTGAGAATCTTGTGCGTCACGTCGAGCGGCAGCATGGTGGTCGGCACGCCGCTCTTCAGCACGGCCTCGGCCGCATGCGGATCGGCGAACACGTTGAACTCCGCCGTGGGCGTGATGTTGCCGCCGTTGAAATGCGCGCCGGACATGAGCACCAGTTCGTGCAGGCCGCGCACGATGTCGGGGGCTTGCGTGAGGGCGAGCGCCAGGTTGGTTTGCGGGCCGAGCATGGCGAGCGTCACGCTTCGCTCGGGCGCAGCGCGCAGCGTGCGGATCAGGTAGTCGACCGCATGGCCTTCGGCCAGCGGCGCGGCGGGTTCATGCACCTTCACGCCCGTGACGCCTTCGTGGCCATGGATGTTGGCCGCGTAGATCGGCGTGCGTTCCAGGGGCCGTTCCGCGCCCGCGTACACCGGGATCTCCGGCCGGCCGGCCCATTCGCACGCCAGGCGCGCGTTGCGCGAAGTCTTCGACAGCGGCACGTTGCCCGCCACCGTCGTCAGCGCCTCGATGTGCAGCCGCTCGGGCGCCGCCATTGCGAACAGCAGCGCGATCACGTCGTCGGCGCCGGGGTCGGTGTCGATGACGAGCGTGTGGACGGCGGCGTCGGCGGGTGGGTTCGGCGGCATGGCAAGGCTCCGTGGCGGGCGCGGACAGCGCGCCCCTGCCGGGCAAGTCTGCCAGAGCCCGTGCGCCGCTCAGCCGGGCCTGCCCAGCAGCCGTCGCGCAAAGAAAGCCAGGATCTCGTCGCGCGCCGCCAGTGTAGGCTGGCCGACCTCGTCGATCAGATGTGCCGTCACCACGCTGTGCGGGCTGGCCACCAGCTGCGCGAAGAAGGGTGGCGTGTCGGGGTTCGCCGCGCTGTCGGGGAGCACGCGCGCGACGAAGCGCTCGCCCAGCGCCTGTGAGAACGCCGCGAAGCGCTCGGCCTTGCAGAACCTGTCGCCCTCGAAGCGGTAGGCCATCACGGTCAGGTCCTCACGCTCCAGGCGCCGGCGCACGGTCGCCAGTTCGTCGGCCGCCACGTTCGTGCCCGCCGGATCGTCCAGCGGCAGCGAAGGCTGGCAGACCACCGGCGCGAGCATGGCTGGCTCCATCATCATCGAGAGCGCGAAGTTGCCCGTGAAGCACATGCCGATCGCGCCAACGCCTGGGCCGCCGCACGCTTCGTGCGCGAACCGTGCGAGCGCGCGCAGCCATTGCGTTACCGGGCTCGACGCGTTCGATGCGAAGGCCCGGAACTCGGCGCTCACGCAGGCCCGCTTGAACACGGCGGCGCCTTCCCCGGCCTGGGGCACCGCGCCGTCGCGGCCGAACAGTGAGGGCATGTAGACCGTGAAGCCCGCGTCGCGCACCCAGCGGGCGAAGCGCGCCACGTGCGGGCTGATGCCAGGCATCTCGGTCATCACGACCACGGCGGGGCCCTGGCCGGCCGTGTAGACCTTCTTCTCGATGCCGTCGAGCGTGATCTGGCGCGGGGTGAAGTCGTCGAGCGGATCGTCTTCGTTCATGGAGCGGATCGGTGTCATGGGGCGCCGCCGCGTGCGTGCGGCCGTGAAGCGGATGAAGCTTGCATTGGGCCGTCGGCCTCCTGAGAATGGCAGTGTCTAATTTGACTGTTTTCAGGCTGTATCGGACATGAACGATTTCACGGTACTGGTGCTGCCGGGCGCCTTCAACTCCAGCGTCGCGGTCACGCTCGACATCCTGCGCGCAGCGCAGGCGGTGGCCGCGCGAGCCGGCGTGGCGCCGCCGCGCTGGCGGATATGCTCGGTGCAAGGCGGCCCGGTGCGGCTGCAGGCCGGCATGAGCCTGGACACCGCACGCTTGCCTGCGCGGCCCCGTGACGACCGCTCGATATGGGTGGTGCCGGGGCTCGGGCTCAACACGCCCGGCGAGATCCGCCAGTGCCTCGAAAGCGACGATGCGGCCAAGGCCGTCACGGGCCTCGCGCGGCATGTGAAGTCCGGCGGGCAGGTCGCGGCCTCGTGCTCGGCGGTGTTCCTGCTGAACTCCGCAGGCCTGCTTCAAGGACGCCGCGCGACGACCTCGTGGTGGTATGCGCCGCTGCTCGCGCGCATGGCGCCCGGCTGCACCGTCGATGCCGACCGCATGGTGTGTGCCGACGGGCCGGTGGTCACGGCCGGCGCCGCGTTCGCGCAAACCGACCTCATGCTGCACCTGCTGCGCGAGCGTTGCGGCAGTGCGCTCACCGACCTGGTCTCGCGCGTGCTGCTGATCGACGCGCGGCAGGCGCAGGCGCCGTTCATCGTGCCGGAGGTTCTGGCCAACGGCAACGACCTCGTGGCACGACTCGCCGCGCGGGTCGAATCGGCGCTGCCGGATGCGCCCGCGGTGAGCGTGCTGGCGAGCGAGTTCTGCATGTCGCAGCGCACGCTGGCGCGCCACATCCGCAAGGCCACTGGCAAGAGCACACAGGCACTGGTGCAGAGCGTGCGGCTGCGGCGCGCGCGCGTGCTGCTCGAGACCAGCCGGATGACGGTCGACCAGGTGGCCGGCGCCGTGGGCTACCAGGACGCCACGGCGCTCAGGCGCCTGATGAAGAAGGTGGCGGGCGCCAACCCGAGCCGCTACCGCGAAGGCGGTTACGGCGCCTGACGTACCCGCAACCGTCGTAGCTGCGTTGCTTGCTACTTCTTGCGCGCGGCGATCGCCTTCTCAGCCGTTGCCACCAGGTCTGCGCCCACGGTGGTCTTCCACTTGTCGTACACCGGCCGCGTGGCCTTCACGAAGGCTTCGCGTTCAGCGGGGGTAAGCTGGGTCACGGTCACGCCCATGCCGGCGATGTCCTTCAGCACCGGCTTGTCGGCTTCGACCAGGCCCTTGCGCGCGAGTTCGATCTCCTGCTTGCCGGCATCGACGGCGGCCTGCCGCACGATGGCCTGGTCGGCCGGGGTCCAAGAGGCCCAGATTTCCTTGTTGACCACGAACACCAGCGGGTCGGCGACGTAGCCCCAGGTGGTGACGAACTTCTGTCCTACGGTGTGCATCTTGAGGACCGTGAACAGGAAGAGCGGATTCTCCTGGCCATCGACCGCGCCGCTGGCAAGCGCGGGCTGTGCGTCGGCCCAGCTCATCTGCGTGGGGTTGGCGCCCAGCGCGGTGAACATGTCGGAGTAAATCGGCGAGCCGACGACGCGGATCTTCATGCCCTTCAAATCTTCGGGCGACTTGATCGGCTTCTTGGAGTTGGTAATTTCGCGGTAGCCGTTCTCGCCCCAGGCGAGCGGCACTACGCCGGCCTTGTCGAGGGTCTTGAACATTTCCTTGCCGACTTCGCCTTGGGTGAGCGCGTCGATGGCCGCATAGTCGGGCATGAGGAAGGGCATGGAGAACAGGTTGAGCTGCTTCACTTGCGGCGACCAGTTGATGGTCGAGCCCACGGCCAGGTCGATCACGCCCTGGCGCAGCGCGCTGAACTCGCGAGTCTGGTCGCCCTGGATGAGCGACACGCCGGGGTAGAGCTTGATGTTGATTCGGCCCTGGGTGCGCTCCTTCACGAGGTCGGCCCAGATCTTCCCGGCCTGGCCCCAAGGGGTCGGCGGGCCGAGGACCAGGGACATCTTGTATTCGGGCTTGTAGGCGGCCTGCGCCATGGCGCCGGTCGAGAACATGCCCAAGGCGGTAGCTACGGCGGCAAGGCCCATGAGGGTGCGGCGGAATTTCATTTGAGGTCTCCTTGTTTTGTGAACACAACTAAGCGATGGATGTTTTCGGGAACGGTGCTGAGGCGGGAGCGTTCGGCGCGGGTGCGTTCAGGGCGGGTGCGCAGGCCACCGGGTACTCCCCTCCGCGAATGTCCCCCGCCTTCGGCTCCTCCTTTATTTCGCTGCGGGGAGCACCCGGCGCCCTGCGCCCACTGGGCGCTGTCGTGGTGCTGGCTGATCAACGACCGCTCTGAACAACGATCCCGTCGATGGGGTGCCTTGCGCAGCGAAATAAAGGAGGAGCCCGAAGGGCGGGGGACATTCGCGGAGAAAGGTACCCCGTCGGCGGGAGCGCGCCCTGAAACGTGACCAAATGCCGAACCAAGCACTTCACGAATAGCGCGCGGCTTCACCTCAATACCCCAGCTTGCGTGGCAACCAAAGCGCGAGCTCAGGGAACGCGATCACCAGCACCATCACCACGAACATCGAGAACAACATCCAGCCGACCCAGCGCACGGTCTCTTCCATGCGCACCTTGGCGATGCGGCAAGAGACCATCAGGTTGACCGCAAGCGGTGGCGTGAATTGGCCGAGCGCGACCTTGAGCGTGAGGATCACGCCGAACCACACCGGGTCCCATTTGTAGTACTGCACGATCGGCAGCAACAGCGGCACGAAAATCAAAAAGATCGACACGCCGTCCAGGAACATGCCGACCGTGATCAGCAGCAGGATCAGCAATGCCAGGATCCCGTATTCGCCCAGGCCAGAATTCACGATGGCCCGCGTCACCGGGTCGATGATGCCGAGCGTCGAGAGCGAGTACGCGAAGATGCCCGCGAGCGACACCACCAGCAGGATCACCGCCGAGAGTTCGCCCGACTCGCGCAGGATGATGAACAGGTCGCGCACCTTGATCGTGCGGTGGATGCACATGCCCACGAAGAGGCCGTAGAACACCGCCACCACCGCCGCTTCGGTCGGCGTGAACCAGCCCGCGCGCATGCCGCCCAGAATGAGCACCGGCGCCGCCAGGCCCCAGATCGCTTCGCGAAAACTCTTCCAGAACGGAGGGCGCGGCAACGTCGATTCGAGCGCACCCATCTTGTGCTGGCGGGCCAGCAGCACGGCCGGGATCATCAGCGCCAGGCCGGCCATCACGCCCGGAATCATGCCGGCCGCAAACAGCGCCGGCACCGAGGCGCCGGGCACCAGCACCGAATACACGATGAACGCGACCGAGGGCGGAATGAGGATGTCGGTGGCCGCCGCGGCACCCACCACGCTGGCCGAAAAGGCCGCCGGGTAACCCGCGCGCGACATGGCCGCGATCATCACCGCGCCCACCGCGGCGGCATTGGCCGGGCCCGAACCCGATATGCCGCCGAGGAACATCGCCACCGCGATGGCCACCAGCGGCAGCATGCCCGGGCCGCGACCAACGATGGCCACCGCAAAGTTCACGAGCCGCAGCGCCACGCCCGAGCGATCGAAGATGGACCCCACCAGCACGAACATCGGAATGGCCAGCAGCGGATATTTGCCGAGGCCGGCATAGAAGTTTTGCGGCACGGCCAAGAGGCCGAACCACTGGGCGTCGCTGTTGGCGAGCGCGATGCAGGCGGCGCCGGCCAGGCCGAGCGCCGCGCCGATGGGCACGCCCACCAGCATCATCACCACGAAGGCGACGAAGAGAAGGGTGGCGATCACGATGCGTCGCCCTTGCGTTTCTCGTTGTCGCCGTATTCCTTGCGGCCGCGGCGAACCATGAGGCCCACCGCGCGCAGCGCGATGGCAAAGGACACGATTGGCAGCCACATCGAATACCACCAGGCCGGCAGCCCGATGCCCGGCGTGGTCTCGTCGAAACGGTAGTCGTCCCACACCATGCGGATGCTGAGCCCGCCGATCAGGCCAAAGAGGATGGCGATCATCAGTGCGCCGAATTGCGCGAGCCGCTTGCGGCGTGCCATCGATCCGCTCTCGGAAAAATACTCGATGCGGATGTGCCGGTCGCGCGCCACCGCGGCCGAGCCGGCCACCAGCGCCAGCATGATCATCAGGAAGACGGAAAACTCCTCCGTCCACGCAAACGAGGAGTCGGTGAAGTAGCGCACCAGCACGTTGGCAAAGGTGATGAGCGCCAGCGCGCCCATGATGATGACGGTGAGCCAGTCTTCGATGGCGAGCGGCACCTTGGTGGGCTCGTCGGCGGCTTCTATGTCTGGGGGGAGGGGGCTGGCGGCGTCCAGCAGCGGGCCGGACTCGTTGGGAGTGGTCATCGAAGGGAGAAGGGGAAGCAGCTATGAATGGTAACGATCCATGACCATCCGTTCATCGGGGTTTTCCTAAGCTGCGGCCCCGTTCCCCAGTTCCCTTCGACCCCCTTCGAGGCCCTTGGTGTGCTACTCGAGCTTGGCGCCCGAATCCTTGATCAGCCGCTCCCAGATCGGGCTTTCCTTTTTGTACACCGCGTTGAAAGCCTCGGGCGAACTCTCCTTCAGGTCGAAGCCCATCGCCGCCACGCGCGCCTGCACGTCGGGCTGGCGGGTGGCCTTACCCACTTCGTCGGCAATGCGCTGCACGATCGGCTTGGGCGTGCCGGCCGGCATGGCAATGGCGAGCCAGCCGGTCACGCGGTAGGCCTCGTCCTTCAGCCCCTGCTCGGCCAGCGTGGGCACGTTGGGCAGCGTGGCCATGCGGCGTTCGCCGCTCACGCCGATGGCCTTGAGCTTGCCCGCCTCGATGTGCGGCTTGGCCACCAGCGCGCTCGCGAAGGCCATCTGGATCTGGCCGCCGATCAGGTCCTGCAGCATCGGCGATTCGCCCTTGTAGGCGATGTGGTTCATCTCGGCCTTCTGCGTGAGGCTCATGTGCGCGCCCGCCAGGTGTGGGTAGGCGCCCACGCCGTAAGAGCCGTAAGCCACCTTGCCCTTGTTGGCGACCACGTACTTCAGCAACTCGGGCCCGGTGTTGGCGGGCACGCTGGGGTGGACCACCAGCACAAGCGGAGCGGTTGCGATCTGATAGACCAGCGTGAGGTCGCGCTGCGTGTCGTAGGGCAGCTTCTCGTACAGGAACTGGTTGGTCAGAAGCGAGTTGCTCAGCGACAGCGCGATGGTGTAGCCGTCGGCCGGCGCCTTGGCGACCGCATCGGTGCCAATGATCCCGGCGGCGCCTGGCTTGTTGTCGATGATGACGGGCTGGCCCAGCCCGGCCGCCATCTTCTCGCCCAGCACGCGGGCCAGCACATCGGTCGCGCCGCCGGGTGCAAAGGGCACCACCATGCGGATCGGCTTGTTCGGGTAGGTCTGCGCCCAGGCCGCGGTGGTGGCGAGCGCCAGCGAGGCGATGCCGCAGTGCAGGGCGCGGCGGGTGAGCCCGCGGGGGGTGGGAGTTGCGTTCATGTTGGCGATGTCTCCGGATGTCGTTGTTTAGTTGGCGAACGAAACGGGGCGTGGCTATTCAACGAACACCCGCGTCTTGAATGGAAGCGGCTCGAGCGCCGTGCGGATCCGCTCCTGCAGCGCGGTGGCGAGCGCGCCTGCGGCCCCCGCATCGATGCGCACCTGCACCAGGCTCTCGCCCTCGCCGCGCACGCTCGGCCGGGCGGCTTCCGCCACGCCGAGCTCGTCGCAGATTTGCGCCACGCCAGCCGCCACCACGCGGCTCGCGGCCATGGCGCGAAGCTCGGGCTTGTAGATCTTGCCGACGTTGGTCATCGGCATGTGCTCGATGACGATCACCGACCGGGGCTTGGCGGGCGCCTCGTCGACGCGCGCGGCGGTGAAGGCCAGCAACTCGTCCGCGGTGGCCGATGCGCCCGGCACCAGCGTGGCAAAGACCACCGGCAGTTCGCCGGCATACGCATCGGGCGCGCCCACCGCCGCGCACAGCTGCACCGCGGGATGCGCGCCCAGCGCGTCCTCGATCACCTTGGGGTCGATGTTGTGGCCGCTGCGGATGATCAGGTCCTTCGAGCGGCCGCTGAGGTTGAGCCGCCCCTCGCCGTCGATCCATCCCAGGTCGCCGGTGGCAAGCCAGCCGTCGGCCGTGAAAGCCCTGGCGTTGTCGGCCGGATCGACGAAACCCGAGAACAGGTTGGGCGACTTGAACAGCACCATGCCTTGCTCGCCTGGCGGCAGGTCGCGGTCGCTGGCGTTGCCGTTCTCGTCGATCGCCACGATGCGCATCTGCATGTAGGGCAGCGGAAAGCCGACGCAGCCCGCGGGCCCGTCCACGCCCGGCGGCGTGATGGTCGAGATGCCCGCCATCTCGGTCATGCCCAGGCTCTCATGCACATGCAGCCCGAACAGGCGCTCGAAGCGCGCGGCCAGTTCCGGCGAGAGCACGGCGGCGCCCGTGCGGCAGTAGCCGATCGATGAAATGTCGGCGCCGGCCAGCGGCACGTTCGCCAGTGCGGCAAGCACCGTGGGCACGGCCGACAGCGATGTCGGCCGGTATTTCTCGACCAGCTTCCAGTAGTTGGCGAGCACCTCCTTGTTGCGCAGCAGCGAGGTCGTCGGAATGATCACTTCCATGCCCGCCGAGAGCGACGCCAGCGAGGCTGGCAGCACGCCCGCCACGTGGAACAGCGGATAACCGTTGATCGAAATGCCTTGGTCGTTCATGCCCGCGACCTGCACGCTGGCCCACGCGGTGAATACTTGCGCGCCGTGGCTGTGGCGCGCGAGCTTCGGGGCGCCGGTGGTGCCGCCGGTATGAAAGTAGGCGGCGATGTCGGTCGGTGCGATGTCGCGGCCGCTCACGAGGCGATCAGACGGCTGTGCCGAACGCAGCACGTTGAACTCGGCCACGCCCGGCAGCGCGCCCGCGCTGCCCGATCCTGTTTCATGCAGCGCGCCCGCCGCTCCCGGCGCTTCGTCATGCGGCGCCACGCGCAGCACGGTCGTGAGCGTGGGTACCTGCCCGCGCAAACGCATCGCCTTCGACCACATGCCCGACTCGCTGTCGGAGCCATAGGCGATCAGCACCTTGGCGCGGCCGGCGGTCATCAGCGCCACCAGCTTCTCGTCGGTCAAAAGCGGATTGAGCGGCTGCACGATGCCGGCCGCCTCGCCGCCCCAGAGCGCGAGGTGATATTCGAGGCAGCCCGGCAGCAGCACCGCCACCGCGTCATCAGGGCCCACGCCCAGCGCATGCAGCATGTTCGCGGTCTGGTGGATGCCCGCGAGCAATTCGGCATACGACCAGCGGATTGGTTCATCGGCCGGGTTGCCGGTGCGCAGAAAGGTCAGCGCGGTCTTGTTGCCGAAGGCCGCGCCCGCGTTGCGAAAGATCTCGTAGGTGCTGCGGACTGTCAGCGCCTGCTCCAGCGGCGTCTCTTCGAGCTTACGGATGTCCGCCAGGCTGCGAACTGGCAACAGGGGGCGGAACGGCGCGCCGGCCACGTTTATCTTCTTGCTATCTGCCATGCGTGTCTCCTGATGTTGTCTCTTGTCCGCCGCGTGCGAATCGCTGTTTTACTGGTTCGTGATCTTGTTGTCGCGAATGACCTTGCCCCAGCGTTCGAAGTCCTGGCGCATGCGCACGCCGGTCTGCTCGGGCGTGCGATAGGCCGCAAAGGAGCCGACGCTTTCGAGCTTGTCCTGCACCTCCTTGTCGGCCAGCGCGGACTTCAGCTCGGCGCTCATGCGGTCGACCACGTCCTTGGGTGTGCCGGACGGTGCCAGCAGCCCGCCCCACGAGGTCGCATCAAAACCGGGGAAGCCCTGCTCGGCGACCGTCTTCACCTCGGGCAGAAGGCTCACGCGCTTGCCCGAACCGACCGCAATGGCGCGCAGCGTGCCGGAGCGGATGTGCGGCATCACCGCCACCAGGTCGGAGAACATGGCCGGCACCTGCCCGCCGATCAGGTCGGTCACGGCCGGCGCGCTGCCGCGGTAGGGCACATGCTGCATCTCGAACTTGCCGATGTTCTTGAGTTGCTCGGTCGTCAGGTGGCCGAAACTGCCGGCACCCGCGGTCGTGTAGTTGAGCTTGCCGTCCTCGGCCTTGGCCTTGGCGATCAGTCCCTGCAGGCCGGTCACCTCGGGCAGCGACTTGGGATTGACCACCATCACGATCGGCAGGTCGTACACCGTGCCCACGGGCGTGAAGCTCTTGAAGATGTCGTAGGGCGTCTGGCCGTACAGGTGCGCGGCCAGCAGCGTGGGCGTGGCCAGCATCATGAAGGTGTAGCCGTCGGGCGCCGCCTTGGCGGCCACCGCCGCGCCGATGGTGCCCGAGGCGCCGCTGCGGTTGTCGATGAGGATGTTCTGCTTCAGGCCCTGCGACATCTTCTGCGCCACGATGCGCGTGGCGACGTCGGTTGGGCCACCGGGCGGGAAGGGCACGATGACCGTGATCGGCTTGGAGGGCCAGGCCTGTGCGAAGGCGGCGCCGGCCGCGAGCGAAAGGGCCAGTGCGATGAGTGCTCGGCGTGCGGGATTGCGAAGGGAGCGAGAAGAAGAAAAAGCCATGGACATGTTCAAGGGATCGGAAGAGAGACAAGCGCCTTCAGACGACGCCATTTGATTTGAGTTGCGCGAGCCTGTCGGCCGACAGGCCGAGCAGCGACTGCAGCACCTCGTGCGTGCCTTCGCCCAGTTGCGGCGGCGCGCTGCGCACGGGCAGGCGTTCGCCGTCGAAGCGATAGGGGGGAGCCAGCACGTTGACCTTGCCCGCCACCGGATGCGGCTGCTCGGTGACAAGGCCGGCATCGGTGGCGCGCTTGGAGTTGAGCGCTTCGAGCAGGCCGAGCACTTCGCCGCAGGGAATGCCCGATTTTGCGAGCTTGGCCAAGAGGTCGGCGCGTTGGCGCTTGGCCAGTTCGGCGTGCAGCTCCGGTAGCAGCACCGCGCGGTTCGCGGAGCGCAGGATGTTGGTCTTGAAGCGCTCGTCGGCCGCGAGATCGGGCCGTTCGATCACCTCGGTGCAGAAGCGCGCGAACTGCGCGTTGTTGCCCACGGTGATGACCAGCGGGCCGTCGGCCGCATCGAACACGCCATACGGCACGATCGACGGATGCGAGTTGCCGTAGCGCGGCGGGTCTTCGCCCATCAAGAGCGCCTCCAGGCCGTAGTAGGCGGTGATCATCAGGCCGCAGTCGAACAGCGCCATCTCCACGTGACGGCCCTTGCCGGTCTTTTCGCGCTGGTAGAGCGCGGCCAGGATAGCCTGCGCCGAATACATGCCGGTGAACAGGTCGACCATGGCCACACCGAATTTCAGCGGCGGCTGGTTGGCTTCGCCGTTGAGTGCCATCAGGCCGGCTTCGCCCTGCACCACGAGGTCGTAGCCGGGCCGCGCGGCCTCGGCGCCGGTGCGGTCGTAGCCCGAGATCGAGCAGTAGATAAGCCCCGGCTGCTCCTTGCTGAGTTGCTCGTAGCCGAGCCCGAGCTTGTCGATGCCGCCGAACTTGAAGTTCTGGATCACCACGTCGCACTGCTTCGCGAGGTCGCGCGCGATCTGCTGGCCTTCGGGCGTCTGCAGGTCGAGTGTGACCGAGCGCTTGTTGCGGTTCACGCTGTTGAAGTAGGCGGTCTCGGTCTTGCCGACACGCAGGCCCCAGTCGCGCGTGTCGTCGCCGCGGCCCGGGTGCTCGACCTTGATCACCTCGGCGCCCATGTCGGCCAGCACCATGCCGCACCAGGGGCCCGCGAGGATGCGGGACAGATCGAGAACGCGCACGCCGGCAAGCGGCAGCGATGAATTGAGCATGGACATGAGGGCAACTCCCTGGAAACGAGAAAGCCCCGCATCGGGTGCGAGGCGAGATGGCGTGCGGGTTCGGGCGGTGTCAGGTGGCTTGCGGCTTCTGTTGGCGCAGCGCGGTGAAATCCGCCGTGCGCTTGCCGAGAAAAGCGCCGATGCCTTCGGCCGCTTCGGCATCCGCTTGCGACTCGACCATGTACACGGCCTCGGCTTCGAGCTGCTCTTCGAGCGTGGAGCGGTGCGCCTGGCGGCACAGCGTCTTGATGCGTGCGCTCGCGCGCTGCGGACCGTTGGCCACCTTGGCCGCGAGGGCGATGGCCTCGGCCAGCGCCGCGCCCTTGTCGGTCAGGCGGTTGACTGCGCCCAATGCATGCAGGCGCTCGGCCGGCATGCGGTCGCCGGTCAGGCACATCTCGGTCAGCACCTGGCGCGAGACGAACTCCGACAGAAAAGCCGTCGCGCCGCCGTCCGGCGTGAGGCCGACCTTGACGTAGGCGACCGTGTAGAACGCATCGCGCGCCGACACCAGCATGTCGCAGGCCAGCGCCATCGACAGGCCCGCGCCGGCCGCGCCGCCTTCGACGGCCGCGATGACGGGCTTGCCGCAATCGCGGATCCCACGGATCAGGTCGTGCAGGCCTTCGAGCTTTTCGCGGCGCTCCGAGGCGGGCAGCTCGCGCCGCTTGGCCAGGAGGTTGAGGTCGCCACCCGAGCAGAAGAAATCGCCCGCACCGGTGAAGACGACCGCGCCCACTTCCGGGTCGCTCTCCGCATCGGTGAGCGCTGCCGAGAGTTCGGCGTACAGCGTCGGCGTGATTGCGTTGCGCGCGCCGAGATTGCTGTTGGTCAGGATGCGGACGGCGCCTTGCTGGCTGATGAGAACGGTTTTGTCCGTCATGCCGCCACCTCCTTGCCGAGCGCGATGTAGCGCTGCAGATGGTGGTCTTCATCGCCGAGCTGATGGTCGATCATCACGAGCCGCTTCGCGTAGTGGGGCAGCGGCAGCTCCCACGTCATGCCGATGCCGCCGTGCATCTGGATGCTCTCTTCGGCGACCAGCGCGCCGATGCGGCCGATGCTGAACTTGGCGGCCGACAGCGCGCGCTCGCGCGCCACGCGGTCGGTGCCGTCGATGGCGGCCGCGGCATTGATCACGGCCGAACGGGCCTGTTCGATCTCGAGCAGCAGGTCGGCCATGCGGTGCTGCAGCGCCTGGAAACTGCCGATCAGGATGCCGAACTGCTTGCGCGTGCGCAGGTAGTCGAGAGTCGCGGTCTTGGCGGCTTCCATCGCGCCCACGGCTTCGGCGCACAACGCGAGCACGCCGCGGCCGATGGCGCGTTCCAGCGTCGCACCGCCCTGGCCTTCGGTGCCCAGCAGTGCGTCGGCGCCCAACGTCACGCCGTGGAGAGTGAGTTCGGCGACACGGCCGCCGTCGATGGCGGGGCAGCCGCGCACCGTGAGGCCTGCCGTCTTCGCGGGTACGAGGAACAGCGAGATGCCGGCTTCGTCGTCCACGTTGCCCGATGTTCGAGCGGAAACCAGGAACAGGTCGGCCTGCTCGCCCTGCGGCACGACAGCCTTCGCGCCGTGAAGCACCCAGCCGTCGTCGCTGCGTTCGGCGCGGGTCGAAACTCGCGTGCGTTCGTAGTGCGTGTCGGCTTCGTCGTGCGCAAAGGCCGCGACAGTAACGCCGTTGATGATGTCGCCGAGCTTTTCCTTCTGCGCGTCGTTGCCTGCGGCGCTGAGCGCCTCGCCGACCATCACTGCGCCCAGCAGCGGCTCGACCACGAGTCCGCGGCCCAGTGCCTCGAAGACCACGGCAATGTCGAAACCGCCGCCGCCGAAGCCACCATCGGCCTCGCTGAACAGCGCGCCGATCACGCCGAGCTCGGCGAACTGCTGGAGGATCTCTTTGCTGAATCCGTGCTCGGACTTCGCGATGCGGTCACGCGCATCGAAGGCGTACTGCTCGGCGATGAAGCGGTTCAGGCTGTCGGCGAGCATGCGCCGGTCTTCGGTGTGTTCGAAGTTCATTGCATGTCTCCTTTAAAGGCCCAGGATCATCTTGCTGATGATGTTCTTCTGGATTTCGTTGGAGCCGCCGAAGATCGACAGCTTGCGGTTGTTGAAGTAGCGCGCGGCCGCGGCGGATGCGTACGCCGGGCCGAAGGTTTCACCATCGAAGCCGTCGTGCAACGCTTCTTCAACGAAGGGCCGCCCGTACACACCCATCGCGCGGCGCGCGAGCGACGAGATCTCTTGCCGGATCTCGGTGCCGCGAATCTTCAGCATCGAGCTCTCCGCACCCGGTACGCCGCCGCCGGCCACGGCGGCGATCACGCGCAGGTTCGTCGTCTTCATGTTCTCCAGGTCGATCTCGACCCGCGCCATGCGTGCGGCGAATGCCGGGTCTTCGGCGAGCGGCTTGCCGTTCTTCGTCTGCGTGGCGGCAATGCCCTTGAGCTGTTCGAACGCGGCCACCGAGAAGCCCACGCCCGCGATGTTGGTGCGCTCGTAGGTCAAGAGGTACTTGGCGCAGGTCCAGCCCTTGTTCTCTTCGCCGACCAGGTTCTCGGCCGGCACGCGCACGTCGGAGAAGAACACCTCGTTCACCTCATGCTCGCCGTCGAGCGTGATGATCGGGCGCACATCCACGCCGGGCGAGGTCATGTCGATCAAAAGGAAGCTGATGCCCTCCTGCTTCTTCGCCTCGCGGTTGGTGCGCACCAGGCAGAAGATCATGTTGGCGTGCTGGCCCAGCGTGGTCCAGGTCTTCTGGCCGTTCACGATGTAGTGGTCGCCCTGCGTGTCGATGCCACGCACGGCTGAGGTTTTCACCGCAGCCAGATCGGAGCCCGCGCCCGGTTCGGAATAGCCCTGGCACCACCAGTCGTCGCCGTTCAGAATGCGCGGCAGCCAGCGCTGCTTCTGCGCCTCGTTGCCGTACTTGATGAGCACCGGGCCCAGCATGTTCACGCCGAAGGGCACGATGCGCGGCGCAAAAGCCAGCGCGCACTCGTGTTCGAAGATGAACTTCTCCACCGCCGTCCAGCCCGGGCCGCCGTACTGCTCGGGCCAGTGGTTGGCGAGCCAGCCGCGCTCGTTGAGGATGGCGTGCCACTCCTCCATGTCGGCCTTGGCGAGGATCTTGCCGCCGCTGACCTTCGCCGAGAGGCGTGCGGGCAGTTTGTCGGCCAGAAAGGCGCGCACTTCCGCGCGGAAGGCTTCTTCTTCGGGGGTGAAGTTCAGGTCCATCGCCAGCTCCTCAGTAGATTTCGAACAGGCCCGCAGCGCCCATGCCACCGGCGATGCACATCGTGACGACCGCGTACTTCGCGCCGCGGCGCTTGCCTTCGATCAGCACGTGGCCCGTGAGGCGCGCGCCGGTCATGCCGAAGGGATGGCCGATGGAGATCGCGCCGCCGTCCACGTTGAGCCGCTCGGCCGGAATGCCCAGCTTCTCCTGGCAGTAGATCGACTGCCAGGAGAAGGCTTCGTTGAGTTCCCACAGGTCGATGTCCTCGACCTTGAGGCCGTGGCGCGCGAGCAGCTTGGGCACCGCAAACACCGGGCCGATGCCCATCTCGTCGGGCTCGCAGCCGGCCACGGCCAGGCCGCGGAATGCACCCATCGGCTTCAGGTTGGCGCGCTCGGCTTCCTTTGCTTCCATCAGCACGCAGGCCGAGGCGCCATCGGACAGCTGCGAGGCGTTGCCCGCGGTGATGAACTTGTCCTCGCCCATCACCGGCTTCAGCTTGGCAAGCGCTTCATAGGTGGTGCCGCGGCGGTTGCAGTTGTCTTCCGTGGCGGTGACTTCGCGGTGGCTGACTTCCTTGGTCTCCTTGTCGGTCACGGCCATGGTGGTGGTGCAGGCGACGATCTCGTCCTTGTAGCGGCCGGTGATCTGCGCTTCTTCGGTCTTGCGCTGGCTCTCGGCCGAGAAGCGGTCCTGCGCCTCGCGGCTGATGCCGTAGCGCTGCGCCACGATGTCGGCGGTTTCGATCATCGCCATGTAGAGCGCGGGCTTGTGCTCGACGATCCATGGGTCCAGGCTGAGGTCGCCGCCGTCGCCAGGGCTGCGGCCGCGGATCTGCGAGATGCTTTCGACGCCGCCCGCGATCATGGCCGGCGCGCCGTCCACCACGATGCGGCCCGCCGCCATTGCAATCGCCTGCAGGCCCGAAGCGCAGAAGCGGTTCACGGTGGTGCCGGCGATGCTGATCGGCAGGCCAGCGCGGATGATGCTCTGGCGCGCGATGTTGCGGCCGGTCGTGCCTTCGGGGTAGCCGCAGCCGAGGATCGCGTCCTCGATCAGCGCGGGGTCGAGACCCGAGCGCTCGACGGCCGCGCGCACCGCGAAGGCGGCCAGCGTGGCGCCGGGCGTGATGTTGAACTCGCCGCGGTGCGCCTTGGTGAGCGGGGTGCGGGCGGTGGAAACGATGACGGCTTCACGCATGGGGATGTCTCCTGGACGGCTGACTCTGATTACTCGGATTGATTCAAGCTGGCGAAATCGGCACCGCGTTCGACCAGATCCACCAGCAGCGGCGAGGGCTGCCAGAACACCGGGTCTTCCTTCGCGAACTCGCGAATGTCGGCCAGCACCTTGGGCAGACCGACGGTGTCGGCGTACTTCATCGGGCCGCCGCGGTGGCGCGGGAAGCCGTAGCCGTAGAGAAAGGTCACGTCCACGTCGAGCGGGCGCAGCGCGATGCGCTGGTGCACGACGTTGGCGCCTTCGTTGATCATTGCGGCCATGTAGCGGCGCATGATTTCTTCCTCGGTGAAGGCACGCGGCGTGATGCCGGCGCGCTCGCGCTCGACGTCGATGATGGCCAGCACCTCGGGGTCGGGCACGCCGGTGCGCGCGCCTTCGGGATACAGGTAGTAGCCGCGCTGCGTCTTCTGGCCGAACCAGCCGCGCTCGCAGATGCGGTCGGCAATCTGTACGTAGCGCGCCTTCGGGTCGCGCTTGGCCGCCTTGCGCTTGCGCGTGGCCCAGCCGATGTCGCCGCCCGCCAGGTCCGATACCTGGAACGGCCCCATCGGGTAGCCGAAGTTGCGCACGGCCTCGTCGATCTGGTAGGGCGAGGCACCGTCCTCCATCATGTGGTCGGCAGCCTGGCGGTACACGGCCAGGATGCGGTTGCCGATGAAGCCGTCGCACACGCCGGCGCGCACCGGCACCTTCTTCAGTTTCTTCGCGAGCTCGAAGCCGGTGGCGACCACGTCGGCGCTCACCTTCGCGGGCACCACGATCTCGAGCAGCTTCATGATGTTGGCCGGCGAGAAGAAGTGCAGGCCCACCACGTCCTGCGGCCGTGAGACGCTGGCCGCGATCTCGTCGATGTCGAGGTATGAGGTGTTGGTAGCCAGCACGGCGCCGGGCTTGCACACGCGGTCGAGCTCGGCGAACACGGCCTTCTTCACGCCCATGTCCTCGAACACGGCCTCGACCACGATGTCCACCTGCGCAAGCGCGTCATAACTCGTGAAGCCGGAGAAGCGCGCCATCACCGCGGCCTTGGCCTCGGGCGTCATGCGGCCCTTCTTGATGAGGCCGTCGTACACCTTCTCGACGTGCTGCCGGCCGCGCGCAAGACTCGGTTCGTCGCGCTCGATCATGGTCACGGGCATGCCCGCGTCGAGCATGGCCACCGCGATGCCCGCGCCCATGGTGCCGCCGCCGACGATGCCGGCCGCGTCGAGCGCGCGCGGCCTGGCCGCCTTGGTCTCGGGCGCCTTCAGCACTTCGCGTTCGGCAAAGAAGGCGTGGATCAATCCCGCGCGCTGAGGGCTGTCGATGCATTGCAGGAAGAGCTTGCGCTCCAGCGCCATGCCTTCGTCGAAAGGCAGCGTGAGCGCGGCTTCAACCGCTTCGATGATCTTCATCGGCGAGAACAGCCCGCGGCTCTTCTTGGCGGTGTCGGCGCGCGCGGCTTCGAGTGCGGCGCGGCTGGCTTCGGCATCGGCCAGCGCGGTGGCTTCGCGCGTGCGGCGCACCGGCGCCTTGGCGGCGATGAGTTCGTTCGCGTAGGTGAGGCCTTCGGAGAGCGCGTCGGCTTCGGTGCCGAGCCGATCGACGAGCCCAAGCGACAGCGCTTCCTTCGCGCCCGCATGGCGGCCGCTGAGCATCAGTTCGAGCGCGGGCTTCACGCCGACGAGGCGCGGCGCGCGCTGCGTGCCGCCCGAGCCGGGCAGCAGGCCGAGCGCGACTTCGGGCATGCCCAGCTTGGCCGATGGCGCGGCAAGGCGATAGTGCGCCGAGAGCGCCACTTCCAAGCCGCCGCCGAGCGCGGCACCATGGATCGCCGCGACCACCGGCTTGCTGCAGTTCTCGATCTTCAGGCAGACCTCGGGCAGCGAAGGCGGCTGCGGCGTCTTGCCGAACTCGCGGATGTCGGCGCCGGCGATGAAGTTGCGGCCCGCGCCGACGATCAGCACCGCGGTGGCGCCGCTGTCGGCCTCCGCCGCGTCGATCGCGGCCGCGAGGCCGCGGCGCACGTCCACGCCCAGGGCGTTGACGGGCGGGTTGTCGATGGTCACCACGAACACGTCGCCTCGACGCTCGAAGGTGACGGGACCGGAAGACGTGGAGGGGCTGGAAGTCGTGGTGGCCATGTGCTTTGTCTCTTGCGTGGCGAGCCCTGCAACGCGAGGGGCTCGAGGCTCTGGGGGTGAACCCCGCATTCTTGGACCGCGCCGCTGCTTTGACAATTGCATAGACGGTTGACAGACTGTCAAAGAATTTTTGACACAATCGCCGCATGGACCTCCAATCGCTCACCCTGCTGGTGGAAATCCTCGATGCGGGCAACCTGAGCGCGGCGGCCCGCCGGCTCAAGATGAGCCGCGCCAACGTCAGCTACCACCTGAACCAGCTGGAGCGCTCGGTCGGCGCGCAACTCGTGCGGCGCACCACCCGCCGTGCCGAGCCGACCGAAATCGGCCTGCGGCTGTACCAGCACGGCGTGGCCATCCAGACCGAACTGCTGGCCGCGCGGGAGTCGGTCACCACGCTGGGGGAGGGGTTGCAGGGCCGCGTGCGATTGAGCGTGCCCAGCGGTTATGGGCAGCTGGTGATGGCCGACTGGCTGATCGATTTCAAACGGCAGTACCCCGGCATCGTGCTCGACGTGGTGTTCGAGAACCGCATCGAAGACCTGCTGCGCGACGAGGTCGACATCGCCGTTCGCGTGGTGCCCGAGCCGCCGCAGAACCTGGTGGCGCGCGACCTGGGGCCGGTGCGCTACGTGGCTTGCGCCTCACGCGGCTATGCGGAAAAACATCCGTTGCCGGTGCAGCTCGACGAACTGCAGGGCGCGCCGGTGGTCACGGCGGCCGTCATCGGCCGGCAGTTGCGCGTATCGGCCTACCAGGGAGAGACGCGGCGCGAGGTGATCCTGGAGCCGACGCTGATCTCGGAGAACTTTCTGTTCCTGCGCCAGGCCGTCCTTGCGGGCCTGGGCATCGGCCTCGTGCCCGACTACGTGGTGCAGGAAGACGTGCGCAAGGGCGACGTGGTGACCACGCTCGGCGACTGGCGCCTCAGCATCTTCGGAACGCAGATGTTCATGCTCTATATGCCGAACCGCCAGCACACCCGGGCGATCCGGACCTTCATCGATTTCATCCTGGAGCGGGTGCGGGCGCCTGGCGCCGAACTGGCCGATCAGTCGCAGCGGTAGGTGACTTCGGCATTCGGCGCGCGGGCTGCCGCCTTTGGGTCGAGGTAGCGCAGCGGGGCGCCGAAGTTGCGGCAGTAGGCCTCCGCGTCCTTTGCCGTGGGCGACTTGTACACGCCGTCCCCCAGCCGTGTGACGAGGGGTGCCGGCCCCGATGCGCATGCCGCGAGGAGCGCGGCCGGAACGAGCAGGCAGAGGATGAGGGAGCGTCGCATCGGAAAGGCGCAGGGCTGCGCGGAGGAACAAGAAGTCCGCGACTTTAGCGCCTGCCGGTCCGGCGCCGGATGGGATGGGATGACCATCGGCATGTTTTCTGCTGTACTCGCCGCATGAACGATGGTGCTCCCCACGCCCTGGTGCCACTTGCGGTGCAACCTCTGACTGCGCAAGCTTTCGCGCCCTACGGCACGGTGCTGGCGGCGCCTGCCGGCACAGGCCGCCCGATCAACGGCGGCAACGCGCAGCGCTTCGACCTGGTGGCCGATCTGCAGCTCGGCGCTGCGGACGGCCGGCCGATGCTCGCGCTGTTCCGCGCGCAGGCGCGGCGTTTTCCGCACGAGGTCACGGAGATGGAGCGCCACGCGCTCGGCAGCCAGACCTTCGTGCCGCTGGGCGAGCGGCGCTTCGTCATCGTGGTGGCACCCGCCGGCGAGCCTCCGGCGGCCGGCGCGCTCGCCGCGTTCATCACCGACGGGCTGCAGGGCGTGACGCTCGCGCCCGGCACCTGGCACCACGCGCTGCTGGCAGTGGACGCGGGCGACTTCGTGGTGGTGGAGCGTGCCGGCGATGCGGTCGATTGCGACACCTGCGCGCTCGCGGCGCCGGCGGTCGTCGACTGGAACGGCTAGGCGGGTTTCTTCTTGGCAAGGCTTTGAGCCACCCGAACGGCTTCCCTTGCCAGTGCCGCCAACGCTTCGTGGTCTTCGATGATCTCGATAGGGACCTCGAAGTACTTCTTGACCTGGACCCGCCGGGCCTTCGTGTCGTAGGCAAAGCACTTGCTGCCCAGCTTCTCGTATTTCGGCCGGGTGTCCTTGTCCACGACGAAGTACACGGTGCTGCCCATGATCATCCCGAACTGCGTGGCATCGGCCGACAGCCCCGTTCCGCCAAAGAAACGGGTCTTGGCGATGCGCGGGATTCCGGAGAGCCGGTCCACGATGAAATCGGCGAACTGCGACGAGGCTTCCGACATGATGTGCTGGCGCCAGGCGCCGGATGGAAAGAGCGCAGTGTCGCCGAGTCCGGCCAGGCCGCGCCGCGTCAGCCCGCCGCGATGCGCTCCGCCATCCGGATCAGCGACCGGTCCGAGCCGGCCGGCCCGAGCAGCGAAAGGCCGAGCGGCGCCCCTTCGCGCTGCGCGAGCGGCATCGACAACTGCGGAAAGCCGCTGAGGCCGGCGATGCACAGCATCTGGATCGCGCGGTTGCGGTAGTCCTCCAGCCCCGCTTCGCTCTCGCTGCGCAACGGCGCGATGTCGGGCATGGTCGGCATCAGCAGCACGCCGTCGGTGCCAAGCAGTTGCGCCAGGTGGCCGCGGAAGGCGGCGCGAAACGCGCGTCCGGCGGCAATCTGCGCGTCGGTCACGTCGCGCGACCAAGCAAAGCGCTCGGCCACGCCAGGACCGAGGGGTGGCGCGTAGCGTTCGATCAACGGACCGTCGGTGAGCCAGGCCTCGTGCGCCTGCACGTAGCGGAAGTTCCAGTACATCGCATCGAAAGAGTCGAGCGCAACGGTGGTGCCCTGTGCTGCGCCGAACACGTCCTGCACGCGCGCGGCCGCATCGGCCAGCGCATCGGCAGCGGCTGGCGCGGCAAGCGTCCAGACGTCGTCGGGACGCAGCAGCCTCACGCACTGCGGCAGCGCGGGCGCGTCCTCGCCCAGCAGCACGTCGGCCACACGCGCGAAGGTGCCGACGTCTCGCGCGAACCAGCCGCAGGTGTCGAGGCTGGGCGACAGGTCCAGCACGCTATCGAGGCTCACGCGGCCGTGCGTGGGACGCAGGCCGTACAAACCGCAATGGTTGGCCGGCGCGCGCACCGAGCCGCCGGTGTCGGTGCCAAGCGCGAAGTCGCAAAGATTCCACGACACGGCCGAGGCTGAACCGGACGAGCTGCCGCCCGTGATGCGGTCCTTGGCCGCGCCGTTGATCGGCGCGCCGAAATGCGCGTTGTTGCCGTTCATCGAGAACGCGAGTTCGTCGGTCACCGTTTTGCCGATGAAGCGGGCGCCCGCATCGAGCAGCTTTTGCACGGTGGGCGCGGTGTGCGTCTTGATGCCCGACATGGCCAGCACGATCGGGCTGCCGCCACCCGTCGGGTAGCCCGCCACGTCGAACAAATCCTTGGCGGCAAAACTCAGGTCGGCCAGCGGACCGGTGCCGGCGCGCGGCACGGGCACGTCAGGGTAGGGAACGAAGGCATGTGCGGGGTCGAGCAGCGGCATGGCGATGAATGGTTCGAACGAAGAGATTTCAGGCGACCAGGACGGGCGCGATGGCCGCGGCGGCATCCGTGCGGATGCAGCGCGCGCGGTGGTTCGGCGCAAGCTCCACGGCCGCGGGCTGCGCGGCCCGGCACATGTCATTCGCGAGCGCGCAGCGCTCGGCAAAGGCGCAGCCCGGAGGCAGGGCGGAGAGATCGGGGGGCGCGCCGCCGATGGTTTCGAGCCGCGCACCGCGCGCCAGTGCACCGTGTGCGCGGCTCTTGAGCAGCGCGATGGTGTAGGGGTGGCGTGGCGAGCGGATCAACTCGCGGGCGGTGCCTTCCTCCACGATGCGCCCGGCATACATCACGGCGATGCGGTCGGCCACCTCGACCGCCGCGCCGATGTCGTGCGTGACGAAGATCACCGACAGGCCCAGGTCGCGCTGCAGTTCGCGCAGCAGCAGCAGGATCTGGATCTGAACCGTGGCATCGAGTGCGGTGGTCGGCTCGTCGGCCAGCAGCAGCTGGGGCTTGCAGGCAAGCGCCAGCGCAATCATGGCGCGCTGGCGCATGCCGCCGGACATCTCGTGCGGATAGGCGGCCAGCCGTCGTTCGGGGCTCGGAATGCGCACCCGCTCGAACAGCGCGAGCGCGCGTTGACGCGCCTCGGATTCAGAAACGGTTTCATGGCGACGGATCGATTCCACGATCTGCGCGCCCACCGAATACACCGGATCGAGCGCCAGCAAGGGTTCCTGAAAGATCATCGACGCCACCTTGCCGCGGAAGTCGAACAGTTCGCGCTGCGGCATCGCGAGCACGTCGCGGCCCGCCACCTGCACCTGGCCGCCAATGCGCGTGCGGCGCTCCGGATGCAGTCGCAGCAGCGTTCGCATGGTCACGCTCTTGCCCGAGCCCGATTCGCCGATCAGCGCCACCACTTCACCGCGCCGCACATCCAGGCTCACGCCGCTGACGGCATGCACGGGCTTGCGTCCGCCCGAGAAGGTGACGCTGAGGTCGCGCAGGCGGACCATCGGTTCGCCGTCGGGAATGACGTTGCTGTGGGTGCTCATGCCGCCTGCCTCATCGGTTGCCGCGCCAGCGGATGCCCGCTTCCCGGCTCGTGGACCAGGCAGCTCGCCGCATGCGGCGAGCCCGTGGCAATGCGTTCGGGAACGACCTGGCTGCACACCGGCGCAGCCAGGGCGCAGCGCGGATGAAAGCGGCAGCCGGTGGGCGGGTCGATGGGGTTCGGCGGGTCGCCGGCCAGCGGAGCTTCCTCGGTGCGATGGTCGGGGTCCATCGAGGGCATGGAAGACAGCAGCGCGCGTGTGTAGGGATGGGCCGGCGCCTCGTAGAGCGCGTCGGCCGGGCCGATCTCGGCCACCTGGCCGAGGTACATCACCATGACACGGTCGCTCACGTAGCGGACCACGTTGAGATCATGGCTGATGAAGAGGTAGGTAAGGCCGAATTCAGCCTTGAGGTCGAGCAGCAGGTTGATCACTTGTGCCTCGACTGATTTGTCGAGCGCCGACACGGCCTCGTCGAGGATGACCATGCGTGGCTGGAGCGCCAGCGCACGCGCGATGTTGACGCGCTGACGCTGTCCGCCTGAAAGCTCGTGCGGATAGCGCTCCGCAAAGCGCTGCGGCTCGAGGCCGACGCGCAACAGCAGGTCGCGCGCGCGGGCCACGGCGTCGCGCCGGGAAACGCCGTGCACCTGCGGGCCGAAGGCGATCGAGTCCTCGATGGTGAGGCGCGGGTTGAGCGAGGCGTAGCTGTCCTGGAACACCATCTGCACCTGCCGGCGGAATTCTTTCAGCGGCAGGTCGCGGCTTCCGACCTGGCGGCCGTCGAACACCACCTCGCCGCGCGTCGGTTCGATGAGCTGCATCAGGAGCCGCGCGGTGGTCGACTTGCCGCAGCCCGATTCGCCGACCACGCCAAGGGTTTCGCCCTTCATCACTTCGAAGTCCACGCCATCCACCGCGCGCACCATGCCGCCGCCGCGGCCCAGCGGGTCTTTCTTGAGCGGGAAGTGCTTGACGAGTCCGGTGATGGTGAGAAGCGGTTGTGCGGGGCCGCCGACGTCCTTCAGTGCATCCATGCGGCTGGGCTCCTTTCGCCTTGTCGTGTTGCGTCGGGCTTTTGTTCGGGGCGCTTCTGTTCAGGGCGCGTGCACAGGCCACCGGGTACTCCCCTCCGCGAATGTCCCCCGCCTTCGGCTCCTCCTTTATTTCGCTGCGGGGAGCACCCGGC
>NZ_JAUSRN010000017.1 GCF_030811855.1 Variovorax paradoxus
TACCGTTCCATGTCCTGCGGCATGTGCTCGACGTCTGAGCGCCGTCGACTCCGTCAACAAGTCGACGTCAAGAGGGCCTTGAGGCCGCGCTTACGTTTCTGGGCTTCGCTCGCGGTCAAGGAAAAGAAGATTGCCGCAACCCGCGCTTTTGCGATTTGGCGGCGGCCTCTCCACCTCACCTGCCCAGCCGGCCTCATGAGGGGGGCGTGGCAATTGGTCGATCTCAGCTCCCAAATTGATGCCGGCGCGATCAGGGGTCGATCGACGTGCAGAGGGTTGAACGGTCCGCCGCGAAGCGCGGCTTGACAACGCTCGGCGAGTTGTTCCTCTTCCAACGCGGAAGGCACTCGCGTACCGCACCAGATTCAGTTTGATTTCTGATAGGGCGCTTCTCCGTGATGCCTGGGCTGATTGACTGCCATGTGCTTGTGGTGGCCCCAACTTCAACCTCGGCGCATCTGCCAAGATGCCTAACGTCCTTGCGCCGCGCCGCAGGATGTGCGGCACATCGTGCTCACGCATCTGGACTTCGACCATGCAGGCGGGCTCGACGATATTCCGCAGGTCCAGGTGCACATGATGCAGCGCGAGCGTGAGGCCGCCGAGCCACAACGCACCTGGCTGGACCGGCAGCGCTTTCGCCCGCAGCAGTGGTCGAGCGGTCGAGCCACCCGCGTTGGCAGGTCTATGCGTCGCGCAAGGGCGGTGCCCCCTGGTAAGGTTTCGAGTGCGTGCGCGGCATGCGCGGACTCCCGCCCGAGATCCTCATGGTGCCGCTGCCGGGTCATACCTTCGGCCATGCAGGCGTGGCGCGCGGCGACAGCACCCAGACGGCGAGCGACTGCGACGCCGTCACGAGCCTGAACAGTGTCCCTGTCGACCGTAAAAGTCGTCTACAAAATGAATAGTTCGGCGAATGCAGCGTGATCAAACCGAGCATCCGGTGGCTACTTGACCATAGCCGGTAGCTGGCGCTTTCCTTGCTTATCGAGCCAACCAGGCTGGATCTGGGTCAGGCAACGGGATAGCTCCAATTAGAGCCTTTGTGTAGTCGTGCGAAGGCTGGGCAAAGATGTCGTCGGCGGGCGCAGATTCGACGACTTCGCCTGACCGCAGGATGAGCAGATCATCGCAAAGACTTCGCACCAAGGAGAGGTCGTGACTGATGAAGATCAAAGACAAGCCCGTCTCTTTACGCAGCGCCTCGAGAAGGCCAACTATCCTGGCTTGAGCGGACACGTCGAGCCCGGACGTTACTTCATCTGCGATCAGCACTTCTGGCTCAAGTGCAAGTGCGCGTGCGATGTTCACGCGTTGTCTTTGGCCACCCGACAATTCGTGCGGGTATCGACTTGAGAAGCTTGCAGGAAGACCCACTCGCTCAAGCAGGGCAGCGGCAACGCTCTCGGGGGTACGTTTGTTGAGCCGACCGAGGGCTTGCAGCGGTCGTGCGATGCTGACGCCTACGCGTTTGCGGGGATTGAGGGAGGACATCGGATCTTGGAAGACCAGTTGGACGCGTGACCGGTAAGCTGTCAAGGCCGGCCCGGTCAGCCGAGTAACTTCTTGGCCGTCAAAGATTATCCGTCCCTCTTGTGGAGGCATAAGTAACGTGAGAGCGCGTGCAAGCGTGCTTTTCCCGCTTCCCGACTCACCGATCACGCCCAACGAGCCGCCTCGTCCCAAGTTGAAGCCGACGTTGTTAAGAATGGTTCTTGGTGCAACCTTCGGCTTTCCGCGGCTGGTTGCCGGTACATCCAAGCGCAGGCCTTCAACTTGAAGTAGGGAGGTGTTCATCGCATGGCCTCCAGACGGTCAAGGTGTTCCGCTTCTGCCATCAGCTTCGCAATAAGCTCATCTGCCACAGGCTTCAGGGTATGTCCTGGACGGTCGAAACGAGGTGTCGCTGAAAGCAGAGCTCTTGTGTAGTCATGTTGAGGGTTTTTGTAAACGTTTTCAACGGTCCCCTCTTCAAGGATGCGGCCCGTATGGATAACGCTCATGCTGTGCGCCAGCTTGGCGACGACACCAAGATCATGAGTGACCAGCAGCACGCCTTGGCCTTCGCTCCCGAGTTCACGGATCAACTTGAGCACTTCCTTTTGGACGGTCACGTCCAGCGCGGTGGTGGGTTCGTCACACAGGATGAGCTGGGGCTTACATGCCCAGGCTATGGCGATTACCACTCTTTGGCGCATTCCTCCTGAGAGCTCATGAGGGTACTGATTGAGCACGCGTTCCGGGTCCCGCATGTGTACTCGCTCTAGCAGCGATAGCATCTCTCGCTTCAGTGCTTCTCCGCTCAGGCCGCTATGTCGTCGAAGCACGTCTGCGATTTGAGACTCAATGCGGCGCACGGGGTTCAATGCCGTGAGCGGGTCCTGAAGGACCATGCTGACAACCGTTCCACGCACGCTTCTCCATTGCCGCTCGCTCCAGTGCGTCACGTCTTGACCCGCCAACCGGATCCGACCCTTGACAATGCGAGCGCTTCGCGGGAGCAGGCCAGTCGCCGCCCGTGTCACCATGGACTTGCCTCCACCCGACTCACCCACGAGTGCGTGCACACTGCCTGATTCGACGGAGAGATTCACTCCGCGAAGCACACGGCTTGATTGGCCCGCGGTGCGAATCTCCACGTGCAGATCTTCGATTTCCAGAACCGCGCTCATGCGCGCACCACCGGGTCAAGTTCCTGACGCAGGCCGTCGCCGAGCGCATTGAGTCCAAGCACTACAAGCATTGTTGCCAAAACTGGAAGCAACATCAAAGACGGAGCCTGGTTAACGTACAGACGCCCTTCGCCCAACATTCCGCCCCAAGTTGACGCGCCAGAGGCAACAGATAGCCCAACAAAGCTGAGAATCGCCTCAACGACTACGGCGATCCCCATCTCCAAGGTGACCACGGTGATAAGCAATGGCGTGACATTGGGGAGTACCTCGGAAACCAGTATGCGAAGCGGAGACATACCGAGCATGCGCGCAGAAGTCACGTAGTCCAGGGCACGCTGCCCCTGGGTTTCGGCTCGAACAACACGAGCGAACCTGGTCCAATCCACAACCGCGATTGCAATCACCACTGACGTCAGCCCCGTGCCCAGTAGAGCGACTAGAACTACCGCCAACAAGACGGGGGGGAACGCCATCCAGACATCAACCAAGCGAGAGACGATGGCATCGATTCGCCCCCCAAAGTAGCCGGCTGCGGCACCCAGGGCGGTGCCAGCGAGCGCGGCCAGGAGCGTGGCCGCAAAGGAGACTATGAGCGCGGTGCGAGCACCCCAGATCAACCGCGACAGTACGTCCCGCCCGAGGTTATCGGTGCCAAGCCAGTACGGCGTCTTGCCGGCTTCGGCCGGCGGCGCGGCTTCTGACCAAACTGGAGGTTGCAGTTGCGCGAGGAAGTCCTGGTCTAAGGGATCGTGCGGGGATAGCCAAGGAGCAAACAGTGCGCACAAAAGCAGCAATGCCATGACGATCCCACCGATAACAACTCGGGGATTGCGTACGAGGCGAGCTGTCAGAGGAACGGTCGCGCGGCTCATCGTGGGGCTCCTCGAAGTCTGGGGTTGAGTGCGAGGGTGAGTGCATCCACGAATAGATTGATAGCGACAAATAACACGGCGAAGGTTAGTACCAAGCCTTGAATCAAGGGTAGATCTCGAGCAATGACCGCATTGATTGCCAAGCTACCAATACCTGGGTAGCTGAAGAGGCGTTCGATGAGGACAGTTCCACCAAGCAGGAAGGCGAACTGAACTCCAGTGATCTGAAGCGCAGGCGTGACGGCATTCGGAAGGGCTTCGGTCAACAGAACGCGGGACAAGGAGAGCCCTTTTAATCGTGCCAGCAGCACGTAGTCGGACGACAAGGCTTCGCGCATGGACGCCTTTAGCACTCGCGCGATGATGGCCGCTACAGGCAAGGCGAGCGCTAGTGAAGGGGCGATTGAATGCTGAAAAACCGAGGCCGTGACGTCCAGGCGCCCGCGAAGTAGGCTTTCAATAAAAATGAAGCCGGACCGAGAGTCAAACTGCAGTAGGGGGTCGACACGACCGGAAATTGGCAACCACATCCAGACTACACCGAAGAGCAATATGAATACGAGGCCCCACAGAAAGTCTGGGACCGCTTGAACCAAGGCCGCGACCCCATCGATGGCCGAAGAAAGCCAGCTGCCGTGAGTCGCAGCCGATACGACGCCGGCCAAGCCTCCAGCGACCACCGCAAAAAACAATGCGGTAAAGCCCAACTCCAGCGTGGTTGGAAGTCGCGAGCCGATCAGATAGAGGACGCCTTGTCGCTGACTTATGGAGGTCCCGAACTCTCCTTGAAGAGCCTGTACGATCCATAAACCATACTGCTCTGGGATAGAGCGGTCCAGCCCGTAGAAGGCTCTGAGTCGCTGAATGTCCTCAGGGCCTGCTCCTGGAGGGATCATCATTGCAACTGGGTCCCCAGGGACCACGCGCATCAGCACGAAAACAACGAGGCTTACACCCAGGAGCGTAAGCAGGATGTGGACAAAACGGCGCAATCCGATCCCCTATGCTGTCAGCGACGTGGCGCCCAGAGCTTAACCTTCGAGTTCTTCTCATAGGCCATGCCCTTGGGGTAACTTATCAGCTCGAGTTGCATCCCCCAGGGGGTGAAGATGTAGGTGATAGCTTGGCCAGCTGTCGGGCCCTCATTTATTGCAAATGGACCAAGAAGAGTCTTGACGCCTTGAGCGCGGGCCCTGTCGACAGCGGCCTTCAGATCAGTGACATAGAACGCAACGTGGTAGCCCGCATGATCGCTGTTTCTTGGGCGCTCGCTCTTCTGGTCAGGCGCGCTGTACTGGAAGAGTTCAATGTTCGAGCCCTCGCCGCAACGCATCAAGACGATCTCCTTGATCTCGGCACGGGGATGAACGTCGAGAAGGTCCTGCATCAAGTTGCCTTGTGGGTCAGCGATCGGCCCGAAGCTCGTGGCCTTTTGGCAACCCAGAACATCTTGGAAGAAGTTAACCGCTTGGACGATGTCTGGAACCGTGAAGCCGACGTGATCGAGTCCCCGAACACCTGGCAGTTTGTTCTGACTGGCTTGAACGGTGCCAGAAAGAAATGCAGTGGCTATTACAAGAGCGCCCACTAGGGTCTGAGTATTCATGGCAAATTCTCCTAGTTTCAGACGCGGCCGATGGTCTGTGGAAGCACGAAGCCGGCGCCGTGCGGCGCGAACTTCAAGCCCTTGCGGAAAACAACAGTCTGGCTGTACTGGAAGAGTGGGATGACCAAGGCTTGCTCTGCGATGTACTTGTCCACTGCCTTGTATCCCGCGAGACGCTTGGCTTCGTCCTTTTCTCCCCAGAGCGGTGCGATCTTTCCGTCCAAAGTCTTCGGGTCCTTCCAGGCTGAATGTGGCGAGTGACTGAACATGGCAAAGCCAGTGGAAGTCGACGGGTCACCAATCGAATTGCCCCAGTTGTAGAAAGCAGCTGGCGCGAGTTTGTGCTGAGCTCGCAACTCAAAGTGTTTGGCGACCTCGTACACCTCGAGCTCAACCTCGGCACCGATGGCCTTCCACATGCCTGCGATGGCTTGCATCACTTCAAAGTCCTTTGGCTTGAAGCCTCGCGTGGTTTGCACCTTGAACTTGAGCGGCTTGTCGCGGGTGTATCCAGCCTCAGCCATCAACGCCGCGGCTCGTTTGGGATCAAACGGCGCCTTGATGCTTGCGTCGTAGGCCGCATAGCTCTGGGCTTGCAAGGTGTCGATTGGCACGACATGCCCTTTCAGAAGGCGCTCTGCCAAAGCCTTTTTGTCGATGGCCAAAGCCAGAGCCTGACGAACTTTGTCGTTCGTCATGGGTTCGACGTTGGTAAGGAAAATCATTCCGATATCCGAGACGGGTGCAATGCTGGCAGTGAAGCCCTTGGCACGCAGACGTTCAGCTTCCTCATACGGAACCTCGAGGGTGAGGTCTGAACGCCCCGATTCCAGTTCGGCAACTCGTGCCGAAGGGTCAGTAGCGAACTTGATCACGACCGTCTCGAAGGAAGGCTTCGGACCGAAGTAGTCTTTGAAAGCGCGAAGGCGCATGTGAGAGCCTTGTACGAACTCCTCGACCTGGTATGGGCCGCAGCCAACCGGCTTTTTCTCGAAGCCTGACGCCCCGACCTTTTCGTAGTACGCACGCGGCAGCACGTAGCCTGTCAGGAATGCCATCCACTTAAAGAACGCCGGTTCAAACTCCTTCACATCGGCGATCACCTTGTCGCCTTGTACGCGGATGTTTCCAACCTTGCTCCAAACAAACTGGATAGGGTTGCCAGTTTTGGTATCGCCCGCACGACGCAATGACCACGCGACATCCTCGGGGGTCACGGCGCTACCGTCATGCCATTTGGCGCCACTTCTCACCGTCAGACTGATTTGCGTCTTGTCTGCATTCCAGCCCCACTCTGACAGCAGGTCCGGTTTGAGAGTGAGATCGGGGTTCTGGTCAATGAACTGCGAGAAGACTGCTTTGTAAAGCGACTGAATAGTCGGATTTACCGCGGAAGGCCCCACCGTTGGATCCCAGGAGGGGAGATCGACGTTGTAGGCAATCGTCAGCGAGCTCTGAGCTTGAGCGAGTACTTGCAGGGGCCCAGTGCTGCCAAGCGCAACCAGACTGACGCTGCCGTAACGCAGGAAGTTTCTACGGTCGATTCCAGACTCTACGAACATGCTCATCTCCAAGTGAAGAGGGATTGAATCAACAGACATTCGGCCTACCGTCTTTTATTCCGTAGACGGCGGCGCACCTAGGGGGCCAAGTGAGTAATTCCCACCTGGCAGCGAAACTGAAGAATTTGCTCAGTCGGCAGTGATGCCGCGGGCTTTCACGATCTCGGTGAACAACTTGGTTTCGGTTTGGACCATGGACTTGTAGTCTGCTCGTGAGACGGGAACTGCTTGAGCGCCGAGTTCGATGAAGCGTGCCTGGACAGCAGGGAGGGACAGGATCTTGTTGATCTCGCGGTTCATCCTCTCCACCGTAGCCGCGGGCATGCCTGCAGGTGCGTAGATTCCAAAGTAGGTATCTGCATAAACGCCATTGATGCCGAGCTCAGAAAAGGTCGGAACATCCGGAGCGCTGACGGTGCGTTTGCGGCTGGCCACGGCCAGAACTTTGAGCTTGCCCGCCTTGACGGTGGGGAACACGGTGCCCGGTGCAAACCCAAAATCAATCTGGCCAGCCATGACGTCTTGAATAACCGGCGCTGCACCTCGATAGGGCAGGTGGGTCGCGGTAATGCCGGCGCTCTGCTTGAGCAGTTCTCCCGCCAAATGAGGAGTGGTTCCATTGCCTGCAGAGCCGTAGCTCATCGTGTCCGGATGGGCCTTGGCGTAAGCCACAAAGTCTTTGAGATTGTTCGGTTGCAATGTGGTTCTGGTGATCAGAAACAACTGACTATTGGCAAGAAGAGCCACCGGCTGGAGATCTTTCTGCGGATCGAAAGGCATCCGTGCAAACATCATTGGATTGACCGACTCGGTGGTAGACACCGTGATCAGAAAGGTGTGGCCATCGTTGCCATTTCGCACCACTTCGGTGCCGGCAACGTTGCCGCCCGCACCTCCGCGGTTGTCGATAACTACCGGTTGACCGAGTGCTTCAGTCAGCTGAGGCTGGATGACTCGCGCCATAACATCTGCCAAGCCGCCGGCGGCGAAGGCGACCACGAGTCGCACTGGACGTGTGGGCCAACTGTTCGACTGCGCACTTGCACCGGACGCCGCGACCACGCTGCACAGTCCAAAGAGGGCCGCAAGGGCCGGGCGGTAAAGGGAAGAAGGAGTTCGGATCATGGGGAGGCTTCCAGGGCGGGGACGAGGATGAGCAGATCAACTTTTACGAGCCGTCATCGACGACGGCAGTCACTTCAATCTCCACGAGCGCCTCGTCGTGCATCAGGGATGCAACTCCGACCGCTGTCATAGGGGGAAATTGGCGACCAATTTTTTTGCAATATGTCATTGCGATGGCCGGCAGCTGCCGTTGGTATTCGCGTTTGTCTGTCACGAACCACGTCATGCGCGTGATGTGTTCTGGACCCGCATCAGAGTGAGAGAGAAGAGCAAGGATGTTGTCGAGCGCCTGACCTACCTGGTCAACTAAGGCATCCGATACGAAGTTGCCTTGCTCGTCCCAACCTACTTGGCCTGCCAGGAAGATGTGCCGCCCACGTGCGGTGATTCCACCAACGTGGCCGATTGGCCTGACCCAGCCGGGGACTTCGATCAGACGCTCGCGCTTCATGCGGTCAAACCCATTTTTTGGAGCTGTGTGCTAAGAGCAAGTCCCTCGGCATCACTAAGCGCTGCCTCTCGCAAGTGACTGAGCGCTTGTCCTGCATCGGGGCGACCAAAGAGTTCCCGTGACGCCCGCAGAAGACGGTCAAAGCGGCCAGATCCGCGGGCGTGCGTGTCGCTGTAGCCTTTAATAAGACGTCTGCAGCGAAGTAGTTCCAGTGCTAACGCTGGGTCTTGAGTTAGCACGCGATGTACCTCTGCAAGCCACATCTCCAGATGAGCTTTCTCCTCGGCATGACGGCGGCTTCCACGGCGCCACCGACGCAAGTTGGCCACAAATCGCAACTGGAGATGGCCGCGCAGAGTGTGCGTGTGGATTCGGCGACCATTGTCTAGCAGGTGGGCAAAATTCTTCTGAATCATCGATGATCCATCGATCCAATTCGCAATCCCACTGGGCAATAGGCCCATGATTTCTTCGAGCCTGGGGTGGAAATACTCTTCACTGCCGACGACATCGCCTTCCTTCGCACCGACCTCGCGACGCAGGCGCGCGGTACGTTCGCCCCGAGTCTTCAGATCTGCAACGCGGATCACGTCGTCGTAACTCATGGCTACTGCAATCCAGCGGGCCGCCTCGGTTGCCAAATCCTTGTCGGCTGGACCTTTGCAAGTTGCCAACACATGAGCCACGCGATCCAGATACTCATCTCCATACGCCACGTCCTGATAGTCAACGACGCGTGCTATCCCTTCGCCCAACCAGTTCCATATGACCTGTGGAAAATCACGACGTGCGCGGTCTAGTAAAGGTTGAAGTTTCGCGCTCGTAGCTCGCTCAGGAAGAGGCCGTGCCGCTGTGAGCATGGCGTCAGCCGGGGGAGGGGGCGGTTCGCTGCGTTGTGCGACGCCGACCGCAGCGCGAAGCGCGGCGATGCTTGGCTTCACACCCACGCCGCTGCGCTCAACCACCGCCTCGAAATCACTGACTGAGAAGGGAAGTGCGCTGCTGCCAGCTAGCGCACCGAATAGGCTGGCCGAGATCACACTTCCTTGACTCACGGCCAAGGCCTGCATGTCGTCGATAACAAGCTTGCGCGCTTGCTTTCTGACGATGTCGAGCACGGCTTCGCTGTTGGCGACACCATTGCCCGGCACCATTTTCTCTTCCACAGAGAAGGTGCGGTGGCTGCTGGTGATGACGGTAGTGCGATCCGGCGTGACGAAGCCTCTTTGTACCGCGCGACCTGCTTCCATGAGCTCTGCCGCGATTAGTATGTCGACGTCGCCCGGCACCGCCATCTGTGCAAGGACAGGCCGTAGGCCTGGCGTGGGTTCGACTATTTCTATGTAGTAGATGGTGGCGCCTGTGCGCTGCGCGACGCCGGCCACCGAGGTGGACTGCGCGGTCCAACCAGCGTGTTCTGCCAGGTCCACAATCCAGTCCACCAGGACACCGCCTCCTTGACCGCCGAGTGCCAGGATTGCAAGGTGGATAGTGCGAGGTTTTAGAGGGCTCAGTCGGGTCACTTCAAAGCCTCCATTGGGAAGAGGGCGCGCTCGGCGCGCGAACGCCATTGGCGACCCTGCAGCCAACCCACGGTGGCTTGACGCAGGCGGTCGCGCAAGCGCTCAACGCGTCCCGGGTTGTTGACTTTTGTGGCCTTGTAAAAGGAAGGGCAGAGCACAGCGGCATCTGCCACTTCACCGCAGTGACCGCATGCCACACAGTGTTCATCGACGCTCGCGACAGGATCCGGCTTGAGAGCATCTCCACTCGGTGCAAGCGTGAGACTTGGGCAGCCAGAAACGCGCATGCATGCGTGGTCGCCTGAGCACACGGCAGCGTCGACGCCGAATCGTTCCTTCAGAACACGCTCGCCGGCTTTGATTGCTTTGGCCTTTGCCGGCTTCTCTCGCCGCTGACGGTTGAGCATGCATTCGCTCTGCGCAATGATCACTTTTGGGCCCGGCGTGCCGGCGCTCAAGGCTTCTTTGAGAGCCGCACGCATCCCGTTTACATCGTAGGTATTTGTGAGGGTTCGCACCCAGTCCACACCCACACCGCGAACAGCGCGCTCAATGGCGTGCATGGTGCTGCGGTTGGGATTGATCGTGCGTGAGGACGGAATATCCTGCCCCCCCGTAGCCGCCGAGTAGTTGTTATCGACGATTACGAAAACGTTGCCCTGCTTGTTGAAGACGGCGTTTGCGATGCCTGATGTCAAGCCGTTGTGCCAGAAGCCTCCATCGCCCATGAAGGCGATCGCGCGCTTGGACGCCCCTAACTGAGCCCCTGCGGCAAATGCAGAGGCGCTGGAGCCACCAAGGCCGTAGCCCATCGTGGTTGCTCCCAAGTTGAAGGGCGGCATGATTGAGAACAGGTGGCAGCCGATGTCAGCCGAAACATGGTGCATTCCCATCTCGCGTTCGACCAACTTCAGCGATGAGAAAATTGGTCTTTCCGGGCAACCCACGCAGAGGCCTGGCGGGCGAGGCGGCAAGAGGGGCGTGAGAGCCAATGCTGCAGAAACTGGAGCGGCGACCGGCGCTTGGTCAGCCCCATCGAGCACGGTCGCTTTACGGCTCGACACCGTTGGCATGGCCATCGTCACTGGCTTGGCAAAGGCTGCGCGATGGTGTTGTTCCAAGAATCCGCGAATTCCCGTTTGCAGAGCTGTCACGGTGTAGTCGCCGCCCTGAGGAAGCAGATCCTTGCCATGCACTGCGGTGTTCGAACCGTGACGGCGCAGTATGGTATTGAGATTCTGTTCAAGGTAGTCGGGCTGACCTTCCTCAATCATCAAGACCGCGCGCTTGCCTTCACAGAAACGAATAACCTCTTCCTCCACTAGTGGGTAGGCCACGTTAAGGATGTATATCGGCACCCGAGTGTTTCCAAACAGGTCGGCCTGGTCCAAGTGTTTGAGTGCTCGCAACACGTTGTTGGTCAGGCCACCGAGCGAAATGATGCCGATGTGGTCGAGGTCCCCCTCGACAAATTCATTGAGCTGGCGCTCTTGGATGAACTTCACCGCCGCGGGCCAGCGCTGCTCGAGTTTCTCCTTCTCATGAAGGAAGGAGGCAGGCGGTAGTACGATTCTGTTGACGTCTCGGGTTGGATTCTCAAGGGCATCTTTGAGGGTAAAACCCGGGCGCTTGTTGTCTCTCGTAACGAAGCTACCGTGCAGATGGCAGGAGCGGATTCGCAATTCCAGCATCACTGGAGTGTTAGTGGCTTCAGACAGCGCGAATCCGTCGTGGACGGCTTGGACGATTGCGGGCAGGTTCGGTTTGGGATCGAGCAGCCACATCTGCGATTTCATTGCGAAGGCGTGGGTACGCTCTTGCATGATGGATGAGCCTTCGCCATAGTCCTCTCCCACAATGATGAGAGCCCCGCCCGTCACGCCCCCCGAGGCCAAGTTGGCCAGGGCGTCCGAGGCGACGTTGGTGCCAACGGTGGACTTCCATGTGACAGCGCCTCGCACGGGGTAGTTCACAGACGCCGAGAGTGCGGCTGCAGCCGCGGCTTCGCTGGCCGCAGGCTCAAAGTAGACGCCGAGTTCGCTGAGGATAGGCTGAGCTTCTGCCAGCACATCCATAAGGTGCGAAATTGGCGAGCCCTGGTAGCCAGTGACGTAACTTACTCCCGACTCGAGCAAGGCCTTTGTAACGGCGAGAATGCCCTCGCCACGAAATTCGGTGCCTGCGGGAACGAGCAGTTGCTGCACTTCCCTGGCAAATGAGCGTTCGGCCATGTGATGCTTGAAAGATCGCTCGGAAAGCCGCTTACTTGACCAGTGCCAGCACGCGCAGCGGACTACCCGATCCGCCCTTAATCTTGAGGGGTGCGGCCAGGATCAGTGCGCCAGTGGGCGGCAATTGGTCAAGGTTTTGAAGGCACTGCAGGCCATACTTGTTAGCGCCGTGCATGAAGGTGTGGCAGGGATAGGGCACTGACCAGGCATAGGACTGGCCGGCGTCGGTATTAATGGTCTCGACGCCGAAACCTCTCACGTCGCGCTCGTTGATGAGCCACTCCACGGCTTCCTGAGTCGGACCAGGCGTATGGGCGCCGTCTTCGCGCATATTCACGAACGTCTCTGGCTTGCTGATACGTTTCGCCCAGCCGGTACGAAACAGCAACCACGCGCCCGCAGGAATTCGGCCGTGCTTGTCCTCCCAAGCCTTAATAAAGTCCAAAGTGAGCAGCCAGTCGTCGTTCTTCGCCACCTCGTCACTTGCATCCACCACCACGGCGGGCCCGATGAACTGGCGTGGGTCGATCGTGTCGACCGCGTTCTGCGCGTGGTCCTTGCCGGTGATCCAGTGGGCAGGCGCGTCGAAGTGCGTGCCCGTGTGTTCGCCGCAAGAGAAGTTGTTCCAGTACCACCCGGGACCCGCGTCGTCGTACTGCGAAATGCGCTCACACTTGAACGCCCACACTTGGCCAAACTGCGGGGGCAGTTGAAGTGCAGGGAACTCATCCGAGAGGGTGTGTGTGAGGTCGATGACTCGCAGAGCGCCGGTGGCGATGTCTTGTGCGAATTGTTCAAGGGAAGCGGCCATGGAATTCTCCTGCGGTTTCGTGGGGGGAAAGTTGGAATGTTGGGTGAGAAATGCTTAGACGGCGCCCAACGCCTTGGCCAGCAGGAAGCCCGATCCGCCACTCAGCCCTGGGCCAGGGTGGGTAGACGCGCCGATGTGCCAGAGATGGCCGACATGCGTTGCGTGGTTCCGTGCGGCGCGCATGGGGCGCCAGAGAAATGACTGGTCCAGGCTGCAATCGCCACCGTAACCCTCGCCGCCAACCAAATTCATGTTCAAGGCCTCGATGTCTGCCGGCGAAAGAACCGCGCGCGCCAGAAGGCTGCTTTTGAGATTCGGAATTTGGCGAGAAAGTTGCTCGATGACGCGATCCGCATATGCCTCACGCAGGGCTGGAGTCCAACGTTTGCCGGGCGGCACTGCGATCACGCCCGCAGCATCGCCCACAGGCTCTCGTGGGCACTCGAGTAGCTGAATCCAGAGAATGTGCCGCCCCGGTGGCGCGCGGCTGGGATCCAGCGCGGTCGGCTGGGCCACGCAGATAGTCGGTTCGGCTGGAAGCAGGCTTCGGTCGGCTTCGTTGACTGCTTTAGAAATCGCGTTGACGCCGCTGGTAAGGTGCAAACAGCCAACCTCGCTCAAGGCCGAGTCAGGCCATTGCGGTGCTTCGGACAGAGCCAAATGGATCTGCATAATGCCTCTCCCATATCGCCATTGACGCGCCTGTTTTGCGATCTCTGCGGGAAGTAGCATCGGGTCAAGCAGGCGTTGATAGAGCTGCGTAGGAGTGACGTTGCAGACCACTTCCTTAGCCCGAAACTCTCGGCCGTCGACAAGACGAACGCCTACGGCCTTGCCGCTTTGTACGATCACGCGCGCCACGTCAGTGCTCGTATGAAGCTCACCCCCGGCCCGGCGAATCAGGCGCTCGAAGGCTCGGACGGTGTTGGCGTTTCCTCCCTTCACTATCGGCGCACCAACCGTCTCCAAAGAGAACGTAACGACCTTTGCCATCAAGGCAGAAAGTGGGGCGTCTGGGCCTAGCCCACAGTGCAATACCCAAGGTGCAAGCAGAGCGCCTGAGAGGTCAGACTGGAAGTTGCTTTCAAGCCATGCCCGTGCGGGTGTCAAGGACTGTCCAAAGAAGCCCGAAAGCGCAAATGGCCCTTGTTTCAAGGCTTCAGAGGCCAGAGTCTTGGCGGTCCCCAATCGCCAAAGCTCTTTGCCGAGCAGCGAAAAGATCAAGGGCGCTTGGGTCGCCACTTCGTCAAGAGCCGCGGCGTACGCCGCGCCATCGCCAGTATGTTCCGCTTCGAAGCGCTGGATGTTCGCGTCACGGGACCTGGCGAGAATCAAACTCCTGCCATCCGGTGTGAGAACGCCGGTAGGTGAGTCGGTGTTGCAGTACTGCAGTCCCTCCTCATGAAGGGCCTTGCCGAGGGCGGCATAGGCGGGGCCCATCAGAAACAGCGAATGAGTTGTAGAGAGGGTGTCGTGAAAGAACCCAGGTAGGGTGAGTTCGTCGGTGCGCATGCACCCGCCAAGGACGGCCTCTCGTTCAAGCACGCAAACCTTGCGTCCGTCCCGCGCAAGCAGTGCAGCACAGACCAAAGAGTTGATACCGCTGCCAACAAGCAGAACGTCATAGGGGCGTGACCCAGAGCTTTTCATGGCTCGGATCTTGCGGCTTTTGCCTTTATCGGGCTATCCGATTTCCGCTCAGCACAGTCCGAATCCCGAGAGAACGCAATACAGGGAAAGCCCTAGTCGGCATTTAAATACTTTAGCCCTAAATTAATGATAATGCATGGGTCAACGCGATGAAAACAGCCGGACATCCTCAACTGCTTGACACTTTCCCACTTGTGCGATCGCACAACTTGGAGGAGGCCAGCGACCGGATCGGTCGCGTCTTCTCGCCGCACCGGTTGGAACTGAAAGACCGTGGCGGCAAACTGGACGTAAGCCACAACCAGGTGCGTTTGCGCGATGTATCGCTCAACGTGCTCCACTATGGAGCGGGTGTATTGATCGATCCGGGGGAGCGTGGAGACTTTTACATGGTGCAACTGCCGCTGAGCGGTGGCGCGCAACTTTCCTGCGGCAAGGAAGAGGTATTTACTGACTCGAGCGTGCTGAGCGTCCTGCAGCCGCAAAGCAAAAGCCGAATGGTCTGGTCGGGCGACTGCAGCATGATCCTCGTCCAGGTCCCGCGCAAGGTTGTTCACGATCGGGCCGTGACGTGGGGGCTGAGCAAAACGCCAACGTTTGCTCTTGCGCGGTCCCGCCAGTCACCGGAGGTGGCAGCTTGGTGGCAGGCCGTTGTTGACCTCACCAAGAACATAGACTGCTTCGGCCAACAGTGGCTTCGACATCCGGCGGCATTTTCGGCCATGGAGGAATTTCTTCTGTCCGCCTTCACGGCACTTCTTTGTGAGCCAGCGGAAGAGCCACGCTTTTCGGATAGAGGTGGGGATCGTTGCCTTCGCCGCGCTAAGGAATATATCCATGCCAACTTGGAGCGGTCGTTGACTTCCGCTGAGATTGCTGCACACACCTGCGTGTCGCCCCGCACGCTTGAATCCGTGTTCAAGCGCTTCGGCGAGATCTCTCCTCTTGCATTTTCTCGACGGTGCCGTCTGCAGGCCGTGCACGAAACTCTGCGTGTGGCTCGTGTTGAGTGCAGGGCGATCAACGTGACAGAGGTTGCGCTTTCCTACGGCTTTATTCACATGGGCCGTTTTGCGGCGCAGTACCGAGAAGTGTACGGTTGCTGCCCCTCGAGCACGGCACGGCCACATTAACGTACTGATGACACACGACGCAATAGTTGTAGGCGCAGGCCATAACGGCTTGGCCTGTGCAGTTCACATGGCCACCAAAGGCTGGAAGGTTCTGGTTCTGGAGCAAGCGGGCACTCCTGGGGGCGCGGTTAAGACCGCTGAGGTCACCCTTCCTGGCTACAGGCACGATCTGTACGCCATGAATCTGAGCGCGTTTGCTGGTTCGCCCTTCCATGCTCAGCACGGCGCGCTTCTAGCCAAGCATGGGCTCGAATTCGTTGGCGCACCAAAGCCTTTTGCTTCTGTGTTTGCCCCAAACAGCAAGCCAGAATGGCTTGGCGTGGAGCAGGGGCTGGATGCAACCTTGGCGCACATTTCACGCGCGAGCACTCGAGATGTGGAGGCTTGGCGTTCCCTGAACCAACGCTTTGAGCGAGAGGCCCCCCATATTTTCTCCTTGCTAGGGTCGCCTGTGCCTTCTTGGGAGATGGTGAGGGTGATGTGGACCATGTGGAGAAAGCTCGGCACTCCAGGAGTGGCTGAAACTGCTCGACTCCTGCTGAGTTCCTCACGTGCTTGGCTTGAAGGTCAGTTCGAGAGTGACGCCGTGCGCTGCCTTCTCGCCACTTGGGGTTTGCACTTGGACTTCGGACCAGATGTCGCCGGCGGAGCTCTTTTTCCATATTTGGAGTCGATGCTCGGACAGCGATTCGGAATGATGCTAGGGCGCGGTGGCGCCGATACGATCGTACGCTCCATGGTTTCCGCGTTGCAAGGGGCCGGAGGGGAAGTTCGAACTGGGGCGCGCGTGAGACGCATCCAAGTATCAGCTGGTAAAGCGAACGGCGTGGAGCTAGAAGGAGGGGAGCGAATAACAGCGCGGCGCGCGGTAATTGCCAACGTTCATCCTCGAGCGTTGTATGGGGCCTTGCTCGGAAATGACGCGCCGGCGAACAGCGAAAGTGCGAGAGCCCTTCGACGTGGTCCCGCAACCATGATGATTCACTTGGCTCTGGACGCCCTGCCGGCATGGCGCGCGGGGCTTGAGTTGCAGTCTTTTGCCTATGTGCACTTGGCGCCGTCTATGGAGTACATGTCCAGGGCCTACGCCCAAGCCCTCGCTGGAGCGTTACCGGAAGAGCCTGTGTTGGTGGTTGGTCAACCCACAGTATTCGATCCTTCCCGTGCGCCAGCAGGCAAGCATGTCCTTTGGGTGCAGGTTCGGGTGTTGCCATCTCAGCCAAAATCTGACGCAGCCGGAAAACTGACCGTCGGGCCTTGGAGCAGCATAAAAGACGCCTATGCGGATCGTGTGCTGGACATTCTGGAGAGGTATGCGCCGGGTTTGCGCCAGTCAGTTTTGGGGCGCTGTGTGTTGTCGCCTGAAGACCTCGAGCGGGACAACCCGAATCTCGTGGGAGGCGACAGCCTATCTGGCAGCCATCATCTGGACCAGTTTTTTGCCTTTAGGCCATCCTTCGGGAGATCTCGATGGCGAACCGGCGTTGATGGCCTCTTCCACATTGGCGCTAGCACATGGCCCGGTGCGGGGACAGGTGCGGGCTCGGGATACATGCTCGCACGTGATCTGACATAGCTTTTCCTCCTTGCTATTTATTTGTTGACAAGTAAACTTTTGACAAAGAAGATAAGTGACGCGTGGTCGCTCTGGCCGACTACTTCGAGATCACACCTCAAGCGCTGTTTTACATGACACGGCCGAAGCTTGTAACTGGCAATTGAGGCAATTCAACGGGGCGACTCACGGGAGTCGCGCAACTCAGGCGCTGGCCCTGGTGGCGTGCGGTGCAAAGCGATCAGTTCAAGTAGAACCTTTTTAAGTTCTTTCGAACGATTGGCACCAAATGGCTCCAAGACTGAAGCTTCGTGAGCATGCGCTTTGCGGATCAGGCCGGCAATCATCTTGTCCCCTGATCGCGTCATGCGCACCAAGGTAAGGCGGCGATCTTTGACGGCGGGCAATCTTTCAACAAGGCCTTGCGCCTCCATGCGGTCTAGCAGACGAGTCACCGTAGGCTGCTTGCTGACACTTTTCTGAGCCAATTGCCCAATGGTGACCGGGCCGCTGTCCGCGAGCGTGGCTAGCACACGCCACTCGAGAACTGAGAGCCCGTTGGCTTGGACGATCTCATGGAATTCGGCCGAAATCAGTTGAGAGGCCTGCGCCAGGAGCGCGGGCAAGTAGGTATCTACAAAAGGCTGATTGTTGGACATGGTGTTCGCCACCATTGAGAATCAGGCAGCTGTGAGGGCAAGGGCGCATTGTAGTTTTAGCCTTACTTAAGCACCAGAAACTGTCCACCGTGACGGGGTAGGTGGACAGTCTCCTTTAGTTGAATTTTCCGGAGAGAAGTGATCCGAAGCCTGGGACGTTGGTGGAGAGGCCCAGTCGTTTGAGCATGAAGTAGGTGGTGGCGACGGAGGAGGAGAGGACGGGGATGCGCAGGCGGTCCTCGATGGGCTGAAGGGAGGGCAGAGAGGGCATCTGGACGCATGCGGAGGCGACGATGGCGTCGACGCCAGAGGTGTTGAGCTTGCGAGTGATCTCGATGGGAGCGCGGGGGTCCTGACGGCCCACTTCGAGGTTGTCTGGGATTTCCAGGGAGATGCTGTCGACGACCTCGATGCCCTCGTTCTCGATGTAGTCGATGACGAGTTGCGTCAGGGCTTCATGTAGGGGGTGAGGATGGAGACCTTCTTGGCCCCGATCGTGTGCAAGCCATCGACCAATGCACCAGCGCTGGTCACGACGGGGGCGGGGCCTGCGTTGTCGACGGTGAGTTGGTGCAGACGTTTCTCGGATTGGCGGTGGTAGCCCAGGCCCATGGCCATGATGGCGACGAGGCAGGCGTAGCCGAGCACGTCGACGCGGGCGTCGGAGAGCTCGAGCGCGCAGCGGTCGCTATCTTTGTCCATGGATGCCAGCTCGTCTTTTGTGACGTGCTTCATGCGCATGCGGCTGGAGTGGAAGGTGAACCGCTCGGGGTGGAGCGCTTCACGGGCGCGCAGGGCGGGGACCTCCGTCTCCATGGTGGTGTTGGAGGAGGGCACGATCTGGCCAATGCGGTAGCTGCGGGCAGCGCTCATGGCTGGGCTTCCTGGTTGGGTTCCGGGGAGGGTTCGAGGGCGATGGGTCCGAAGTCGCCCATGCGGACGCCTACGCCCATCCGCCACCGAGCAATGCCAAGTTCTGATATCTGGTCTCGTACTGGTGTTTTCCCGGGCAAAACAAAAGTGGTTTACTGGTAAAGTAAATTTTCAACCCGGTAGACGCTGAGGCGATGGGTTTGGCGTGAATCTTGCTCGACACGAAGCGAGCTCACGTTGCCTGATTGGGTGAAACAGTGAGGGCACTTTCGGTCACTGCTTCTCTCTGGGGGTGAATCGACATGCGCGCTCTACTCGTATTCAGTGTTCGCGAGACCTTGTAGGCCTTTTTTTGGGAATGTTTCATCGATCAAGCGGACCTGTTTGGTGACAGAGAGCTCCCGCAATGCTGGTAAACGAAGCATTGAATTTGGGAGCATTGCGTGTCGCCCGCTGTTCGTGCTTGCCCCTTTAGCCGAGGCGCGCACATCCTTCATGAATTTTGTCCTCCCGATCTTTAGCAATCGGAACGCTCCTAGGGTGACGTGCCCTCGCAAAAGCCTCGCACGTCATACGTCTACATCCAGCGCACGGGAACTTACTAATGGCCAGTCTTGTTCAGCCGCCTCCAAATGAAAACACAGTTCCCTGTCGTCCAGGGGACTTCGAGACGGTCAGTTCGGCTCATTTCCTAAATCAGGCTCCCTGGCAGGTGCCATATGAGTACGGGACGGTTTGCTACCGTGCCGCTGAAAGAGCAGAGGAGCGATTGCTGCTGGACCAGAACATCCTTGGTGTCGAGCTGACACCAGGGATCGTACGAGTTCAAGTCGATTCCGGGCGCAAATCAAGTAACACAGTGCTCGCGGGCGCGCTCTATTTTGTTCGTGCCGGGTCTGTGCTTCATGTCCAGAAAGAACAGCCGATCGACTTTGTATTCGCGACGATCGACACCGAGAATCTAAATCGGATCTGGGACGAGCTTGGAGGCAGTGGTTCAGTTCCCCATCTGGAGTTCAATATTGAGGACTCCTTGATCCAGGAACTGGCGTGGAAACTCAGAAAAGCATTTTGCTCGGACGTCGTTGACGTGGGGTTGGTGGCATCAGATTTTGTCCGGCAGGCAATCACCAGGCTCGTGCAGAAAGAGGATGGAGGACATCGCCGATTCAGGTACAAGTTGGCACCGTATCAGCTGCGATCGGCGCTTGAATTCATCAACGAGAACCTTGCTTCCTCGCTGAAGGTCGAGATGCTCGCCAACGACCTTGCCCGCTGCAGCGGCTTCTACTTCGCACATGCCTTCACGGAGATGTTGGGTTGTTCACCTCACCAGTACATACTGGATCGGAGACTGTGCTCCGCCCACGAGCTGATTCGGCTTTCTAAGTGCTCCTTGGCCGAAATCGCCTACACCGTCGGATTCTCTAGTCAAGCTCACATGACAACGACGTTCTGCAAGAGGTTCGGCGTTACGCCGGGCCGCCTGCGCCAGTCCGTGAGAACCACCACTCACTTGCACAAAGTCCGCGGTGTTCAACAAATCGTTTTCGACGCAGATGAGGACGATTTTTCTGGTGCTCTGACGATCTCCAGCCAGTCGAGTCGTGTAAGCATTCAGTAGTCGTGACTAGGGGTCAAACTGCCTGCCTCGCGTTTGAAGAAAAATCGAGACAACAGGGGACCTGGTGAACTGGGACTCGGACAGCTCGAGCGAAGAACCAGCACGGTTCAAATCAGATTGGTGCGATTTGGGTTGCCCATTTCAGACTTGATTGGCGGTCGCATGCGGAGAGTCAACGCGTGATACGAACTCTCAGTTGGATAGGTACGACGGCCCGGTCTTACGAGGGCTCAAATTCAACGTCGCGTTGTTCATGAATCGAAGTTTGGGCCGGGAGTGCCATTGTTTCGGCCCCTGTCGCTGGCGTACAGTCCCGGCAGCCCCTCCGGGCCACGTCGGCCAAGTTAGTCCGAAATCACGATAACCCTTCGTGCCCGACGTTTTCCAAAGCCCTGCGCGCATGCTGAAGGTTCATTGTCTTCCGAGAGCAGGAACTTGTCGGATGCCATGCGCCTCACCCAACCCGGCGCTCGGAACTGAGCCGTCATTCACAGTTGAAATCTCACCAGGTGCCTTTTTGGCTTCTGCTTTCAACGTAGGGCGAAGCAGGAAGTGAGCGAGTGCTGGCAACAGAATGAGCGCGCCCAGCATGTTCCACAGGAACATGAATGCGAGCAGGAGTCCCATATCCGCTTGAAACTTGATCGGGCTCGCAACCCAAGTGATAACCCCTGTGGCCAACGTTGCACCCGTGAGCATGACAACCTTGCCCGTAAAGAGAAGTGCACTGTGATAAGCCTCAGACAAAGTTGCACCCTGGCGCAGGCGGGTCAAGGTTACGGAGAGAATATACAAGGCGTAGTCGACGCCAATGCCGACCCCCAGGGCAATTACTGGCAGAGTCGCAACCTTGACGCCGATGCCCAGGGCCACCATGAGCGCCTCAGCTAGCATTGAAGTCAGCATCAGGGGGAGTACCGCTACCACCACCGCTCTCCATGAACGGAAGGTGATGAAGCACAGGGTCACCACTGCGGCATACACCACGAACAACATGAGCCACCAGGCATTTTTCACGACAATGTTTGTCGCGACCTCAATGCCGGCCGAGCCGGCCGCGAGCAAAAACTGAACGTCAGCACTGTCGTTGTTGCGAGCGAACTGCTCCACGTGAGAGACCACTCGTTCCAAAGTGGCGGCCTTGTGATCGCGAAGGTAGACATTGAGAGTTAACAGGCCGCAGCTTTCGCTATATAGCTCGCGCGGCGCGCCAGCGGCGATCGTGTTGATCATGTCCTGGTTGTGAAGAAACTCATACCACTTCGGATTTCCCTCATTCAAACCGGTGAGAACGCGCCGGCTCAGCAGTGCGAGGGAACTCGTGCTTTCGACACCATCCAGCTGGCGCAGCTCCCATTCCAAAGTGTCCACCTTATTCAGTGTCTCGTACCTGGAGCACTGGCCGTCGGGCGTCTTGACCATGACTGCTAGTACATCGCTCGATGCGCCGTACGCAGAGTTGATGAAGTTCACATCTCGGTTGTAGCGACTATCGGGACGAAGCTCTGGAGCGCCCGGGTCCAGGTCCCCGACCTTGAGCTGGGTGCTTGCTGCAATGCCGATAGCGGCCAGAATGGCAGAAAGCAATATCGCCCGGGAGGCCCACTTTCGTTGCGTGAAAAGATCAAGGAAGCGCCAGATAGGCTTGGTAGAGGTGTTCTGTTCTGCGCGAAGACTTCGCGCTGCAGCCTTGGCGCTCACCCCTGTGTAGCTCAGCAGAATCGGGAGCAAAATCAGATTGGTAAAAATTAGAACTGCCACACCAATTGAGGCTGCAATCGCTAGTTCTCGGATGACCTGGATGTCAATTACTAGCAAGACGGCAAAGCCCACAGCATCGGCCAGCAGGGCCGTGAGCCCGGCCACGAACAGGCGGCGGAAGGTGAACCTCGCCGCAACCAGCCTGTGGGTGCCGCGGCCTACATCCTGCATGATCCCGTTCATCTTCTGTGCTCCATGGCTCATCCCGATTGCGAACACGAGAAATGGCACGAGGATCGAGTAAGGGTCGATGGAGTAACCCAACGCAGGCAGTAACCCCAACTGCCAAATGACGGCGATTAAGGAAGCCAAAACCACGAGTGCCGTGGATCTTGCGCATCGTGTGTACCAGAAGACGGCAGCTGCAGCGACCAAAACTGCCACTCCGAAGAAAAGCAGAACGGCACGCACGCCATCCATCAGATCGCCAACAATTTTGGCGAATCCGGTGATGTGAATCGTGACTCCCTGGGCCTCATACTTGGCACGAAGTGCCTCAAGCTTCTTTGAAAGAACCGCATAGTCCAGTGTGTCGCCCTGTGCGTCTCTCGCCATCAGCGGTATGTAGATGACGCTCGACCTGCCGTCCAGGGCAACCAGTTGGCCAATCTCTCCTGAGCGAGCAATGTTGGCGCTCAACTCCCGCAGACTTTGATCGCTACCGTCGTATCCCTCCGGGATGACCGGGCCGCCATCAAGGCCTTCTTCAGTGACACCGACCCACCGAGTGCTTGGTGTCCACAAGGACTTCATCTGAACTCGGTTTACGCCTGGTGTGAGGAAGATTTCGTCGCTCAATTGCCGAAGCACTTCCAGATACTTGGCGTCGTAAATGCTTCCCGACGGGTTCGCCACTGCGACTCGTACGGCATTGCCTAGTCCGGTCAGGTCGTTCTGATAACGCAGGAAATTCTCGATGTAGGGATGATGGGTCGGGATCGTCTTTTCGAAGCTGGCATTCACATGCAGTCGTGTCGTCTGCCAGCCGAGCAAAATAGTCACCAAAAAGCAAAGCAGAACGACGATGCCGCGATGATTGAAGAGCGCCCGTTCGATTGCTGAGCCGGTGGTCGTGTCGAAGTCTTCCAGTCTGCGAGGAGGGGCATCTTGGTCGAGAAGGGAAGGAGTCATTTTTTGTTTTCCGAGTTGACCATTACTGCCCCGTGTCCACCGAGAAGTAGCACTTGCTCAGGGCTCACTGACAAGATGGAAAACAGGGGCGGGAGGCCAGCGCGCTCTACGGTCAAGATGTTTGGTGAACCAGTGGGAGCCGTGGTCAGGAGTTCACCGCCCATGGTCGCGAGCAGAACTTGCCCACTGCTGCGGACCGCTGAGGCAGTGACAGAAGAGGTCTGCGGAGCTACCAGTTGGCTCCAGTTGATACCGCCGTCGACAGAACGCCATACGTTGCCGCGCATGCCGCCAAGGAGGATGTCCTGAGTAGTTGCCAATTCCGCCGTAAAAAAACTGCCGTGATAGGGGGTGCTGATGCGTCTGAAGGTGGCACCTGAGTCATCGGAACGCAGTGCAAGACCCTGTTCTCCCGCCAGAAGAATTGTGCTGCCCTTGGCACGAACTGCATACCAATGCAGGGCCTTGGGGTTCGGAAGCCTTGTCATCCATGAACGCCATGTCTTGCCTCCATCCTCGGTGTAGAAGGCAAGGTTGTAGGCGCCCACGATCAGCACGCGCTGTGCGTCGAAAACGTGTAGATCAAGAAACGGCTTATCTGCACCGTCATTCACCAATCTTTGGGCTTCACGTAGCGCATTGGAGTCCTCGCTGGCTTCTGCCTCTTGGAGGACGAGGCGGGCCGCCTTCTTTCCGTCAAATCGGGGGAGCCAGCTATTGCCTCCGTCCTGGGTCGCGAGGACGACGCCCGAATGGCCCACCGCATAGCCATGATTCGCGTCCGCGAAGCGAACGGCGGTCAAGGTCACTGCCACAGGAGACTGCGCTTGCCGCCATGTCGCGCCGCGGTCATCTGAGAGAACAATGATGCCGCGTTCTCCAACTGCTACCAGGCGGTCGCCGGCCTTGGCTGCACTGAGAAGGGCCGACCGAGATGCATGCGGAGACGAGAGAGCTGGACGGTCAATCGCATCCACCGCAGGCGACGAAAAGGCGGGAGCCGCCAGTGCCCCAGCGAGAACCACCATCAGTCGGTGCCATCTCATATCAGCGGACGCCCTCACCTGCCATAGCGTCAGGCGTGAAGACGCTGTCGGCTAGCCTCTTCTGGATTTCGTACTGCGTGCCTTTTGCGTTCTGGAAGTTGGCGAAGTAGCCAACGCCAGATAGAAGATCGTAGTAGCCATAGCCCGCGGTCACCAGTCCTGGCAATTCGGGCGCCACGAAGTTGTTAACCCAAATGGCCTTCCAGAGCTGACCTTTTCCATCCCAGCGATCGACCAGCGCACACTGCCACGTGTCCTCGTCGCAGTAGTACCGGCTTTTCGTCGCTTGGTGGCGCTGGCCGGCCTTCAGAGTTGCGTCCACCACCCAAACTCGATGCAGTTCCCACCGCACATGATCTGGATTCACGAAGTTCGCTTTGAGCATTTCTTCATTGCTCTTCGGCTGCATCATCTTGTTGTTGTTGTAAGGAACATAAAGTTCCTTCTTGCCGACCAGCTTCCAGTCGAAGCGATGCAGGCTTCCGTACCAGCCGAAGACCTCGTCAAAACTCATCAAACCCGAGCTTGTGGGCGTGGGGGTATCACAGCATGGATTTGGCAGTTTTCGAACACGCCGTTGACCTGTCAGGTAGACCCAGCTCTGGTCTTTGCTGCTGTCGAGGCTGTTGCGGGCTACGATTGCCTCACCTGCGCGAATAGGCGGTCCGGAATTTTGAATCCGGATGGTGAAGAAGTCGCCCGTCTTGGCAAATTCTTCCGGCGAGCCATCCTCGAAGTAGTAGGGCATTTGCTGTTCAGCCGCGCTGTCCAAGCTCATTACGCTGCGCCCGTCAGCAGTGAACTGGTAGTGCGTGCCGGAGAACCTCCAGGTTTGGCCCTGCCACCGCAGCGTGTGGTTCCACATGACCTCTTCGCCATTCTTGGGAATTGGGAAGGGAATCCCCCCATAAACTCCTACTGGGATGCCATTGGCGTAGCTCCCTCGTGTCGCATTCTTGTAGGTGTTCTCGTAGACCCAGGCAGGCGCGGCCGCTGTGCGGTGAGTTGGGTACACATCGATGCGGTAAGTGTCGGGGTACCGCTGAAGCATCGCTAGGGTTCCGTCAGCCAGCTTCTCGGCGTACTGCTGGGCATTTTTCGCGGTGATCGAGAACAGCGGTTTTTCGTCTTTGAAAGGGTCGCCGCGTTTGCCGTTGGGCTTGTCACCCGGAATCGGTTTGGTGTACCCACCGGTCCAGGCCGGAATTGTGCCGTCCTTGCTGCCTGCTTTCTCGCCTCCAAAGGGCGTCAGGTCAGACTTCAGTTTCGAGGCTTCTTCGGAAGTGACGCCTGCGTAATTTTGAGTTGCGATTAATAGTGTGGCCAGTGCAATGGCCAACTTGCGGGGGATGGGGTGCATGTAGACTTCCTCGAAGGATGAATGGTTTAGAACGTGCGTCGCACCGAAAGCGAGACATATTTGCGATCGGCAAGAGAGTTGCCCCAGCCATAGTTGGGATTGGTGCCGACGGCCGGTGAGTAGTCGATGTACGGGACTGACTTACCGATGTAGTGCGTGTAGTTCAGAGATACCTGCCAAACGTTGAGGTACATGGCATCAATTCCGATAGTGGCACTACCAGTCCCCTTTGCGTCCCAGCTGGTGACGGAAGAACGTCCCGCGAGGATGTAGCGCAAGCCGATAGGTATGCTGATGTCGAGCCCTGGCATAACCTGTCGATATGTAGGCGTGTAGACAAGCTGAATTGCCGCCGCGTCGCGGGTTCGACCCGAGTCAATGGTGTGGTCCGGATCTTTCATGGAAAGCACCCGGTTCCACGCAATCTCCCCAATCAGTCCAGACTCATTGGCAATGAAGTTCGGGCCGAAGTTTGCAAGCCACGACAGGTTTACATGCGCGGTTCTACCGATGGGGCGACGCAGCTCTTCTTGCCCGGGGAAGAACCCATAGAGGTTCTGGCCGCCTCGCAGCGGCATGTTGTCGCGCACAGAGGCCTCAAGAGAGACATTGGTGTCGCCAAACGAGCGCGAAACGCTCGCTCCAACGACCTTTACGTCCTCTCCAAAACGGTAGTACCAATTTCCAGGGAGATATCCGTTGGCATTTGGCGCGCCAAGGGGATTTAGCTGGCCATAGAGCTGACCCCCCTTGTCGTGGTACTGGGCGTAGTAGAAACCGAGGTCGGTCTCATTGACGCGCCATTTAAGTTGAAGCCCGAACTGTCCGGAGTCCTTGGGCTTTCGGTCGGCGCCTGCCGCCAAGTCATAGCTGCCACCAGGACCCAAGTTCAAGAGCTGCGGATAGGGCGAGCCGCCCCAGACTAGATTGGACGAAGAGAAGTAGCTACCAGCCGGCGGAAGACGGTCCTCTTTCCAGCGGAATTGATAGTAGGCGCCGACCGAAACGTCGGACGACAGCTGCAGCTGGGCTGAGATCTGGGGAACCGGGCGGATGATTTCCTTGAACTGAGCGTTTGGCGAAGCAAGCAACTTGTAGATGTCGATAGGCCCCTGTGCGCGTGAGATGGCGTTGTCACCAAAGAAGAGGCTTTCACCCCATTGGAGAGAGTGCTGCCCAAGGCGAGCTGTCAGCCTTTTTCCATCCCCAAAGTCCCAGCCTCCGAAGACGAAGGCGTCAAGAACTTCTGCCTTGCGGCCTGCTCCGCGTTTGGTGTAATCGGTAAATACGTTGTATGGCGACTGTCCATTCATGGGGTCGGTGGCATCGCTGCGCCCTCGAACTGAGTGGTCATACCATGCCGCGAGACCGACTCTCACGCCAAAGTTTCGCTTGTATACAGCGTCGAGCTCAGTCAAGAGGTCTACGCGTTGCGAGACGAACCCTTTCTTGCGAAAGTTGTCGTCGCCCGCATTGAAGGAAAGGCCGGTGGGAGCACCACCCGAGAAGGAGTCCGCCAAGCCAGGATCGGCGTTGCGGAGGCGATAGATGGTCCCGATCTTGACTGTGTTGTCGAAGCGGACCGACAAATCAGGATCGCCTGTATCGAGTTCTATCGCTTGGGCGATAGTCGAACTCAGCAGACAGCAGGCCATCACAACTCCAGGCGGGGCTCGCATTCTTTGTTTCTTCATTTCGGCTTCTCTCCTAAATTTGACAAATCTTTCGGGTCATCATCCTGATACGCAGACCATTTCAACCCGGAGATGAGATGGTCTCGTTCATGGCTATCGCTCTGCAGGCCATCGCTGGCGTCGAAGCAGAAGTTTGTGGCGAAGAGCCAAAAGTTCTCTTTCAGGAAGCTGCTAAATCATGCGAGCGATGTCTCGGTGTCAAAGAGAGCCGGCCCGCGATGCACGTTCAACGCCATCGCGCCGCGGCGAATCTCAAGGTGGATGTCGCTCGCGACGGCGAGGTCAGGAGCCAGCGTGAGCGAGACGAACTCCGCCAGCTGATTGCCGCTCTTCGGGTCGACGCCTCTCCCGTCGACCGAACGGCGCTACTTGTGAACCAGGTTGTTATTCAAGCCGTGAGATTCCGCGCATGCTCCCAGCACTTGCCGCTTCGGTTCATCCGCGTGGCGGCGCCGGCTCAGGCGCTTGGAGTCTTCCATAGGTGTCCACCTAAATCCTTGGGGACACCATCGTCGTAGTCACTCGGGTCAAGCTCAAGACGGGATCACCGCGCGCTGGCCGAGCTCCGCGTTCCTGCGCAATGGGTGGTAGAGGCCGCCCTATGTAGACGAGCACGTGGGACCTGGCTTCTTGCCTTGTTCGGTAGACCTTGCGCTGGGCTGTTCGGTCTTCATGCCTAAGAAGAAGCTCTCTATTGCAGCGCTGCTTCCAACCGGCGCGAATGAATCTAGGGGACGGTCCTCTGTCGACTGAAGGCTTCGGATGCGCCCATGTCGATCGGAACGAGGGGACAGCAGGTTCTTGAAATATTTGCCCCAAGCTGATGGGTAACCTTCGCACGTCGGTAAATCTCCGATCTAAAGAGTGTGAAGGGCTTGCGGCTTCGGCTGAAAAGAGGATCCATGACAACAACCATATCTACCAACAACCCCATGCTGACGAGCGCGAACAAGCTCAAGCTCGCGGTCTTCGGCTTCAATGGTGGCGCCGCCTTTACGAACCACCCGGATCGCTATGTCCCGACATGGGAGAGCAACGTGCGCATCGCCCAGATGGCTGACCGACTTGGCATCGAGGGTGCGATCTCAGCTTCGCGTTGGAAGGCGTTCGGCCGTGATGGTCACTATTCCGGCGATCTTTTCGAGACGTTCACTTGGGCAGCCGGAATCGCGGCTTCGACGAAACGCCTTTGTGTGATGAGTACCGTCCACCTCTCGGTGATCCATCCCATCATTGCGGCCCGAGCATCCGCCACGGTCGACCTCATTTCCAAAGGCCGCCATGGCCTGAACCTGGTTTGTGGCTGGTACCCGGATGAGATGGGGATGTTCGGGTCTGAAATGGGCGATCACGAAGACCGATATGCATTGGCGGAGGAGTGGGTGCCGCTGTTCGATCGACTGTGGAAAGAGGAGCAGAGCTTTGACTTCTCGGGAAAGTTCTACAACCTGAAGAAGGCAATCATCCAGCCGAAGTCTCCCTTCCCTCGCCCGGTTCTGATGAACGCGGGTGGGTCGGAGCGCGGGCGAGAGTTCGCTGCAAACAACGTGGACGTCGCATTTATCGTTCCGCAGGATCCGAGGCCGGAGGCGCTCAAAAAGCAGGTGGACTTTTACCGGACCTTCGCTCGCGAGAAGTACGGCAAGGAGATCAAGGTCTGGATGTCCTGCTACGTCGTACAGCGCAACAGCGTTCAGGAGGCGCGTGACTACGTGCAAGACTATGTTGTCAATCATGGCGATGAAGAGGGCCTTGACTCCTTCATCTCCAACAACATTGGCAACGCCAAGAACGTGCCTGAGGGTGCGATGCAGCAAATGCGATTCGCAATCGCTGCGGGCTATGGCGGCTATCCGTTGCTGGGAACCGCCGAGGACATTTCTTCAACGCTCTCGTCCATTTCCGACGCCGGCGTGGAGGGGGTCTTGCTGACTTGGCTTGACTATGAAGGTGGTCTCAAGAATTTCGGCGACACCGTGCTTCCATTGCTTGAGCAGGCCGGTCTTCGTGTGCCTGCTGAACCGTTACCGGTGTGACCTGGCGATATGGGTCGGATCCGAGCTTTTAGATCGTGACCACGAGGCGATGGCGGGATATCCGACGCGGTGCCCGCATATCGCCTTTTCAGCACTGGGTGTGATTTTTATTTCAAGCACGGTAGCGTTGAGAGCAAGGCGCCGCCACCGAAAGGCATGAGTATGAGCAACGGTGAAAAGACGCAAGTTGACCTCCTTGTCACTGCGGGATGCATCGTGACCGTGGACCGCGATCGTCGCATTTTGCGAGACGGCGCAATCGCCATCAATGGGAGTGACATCGTCGCGGTTGGGCCACGAGATGTGCTGGTAAACCAGTATGTAGGACGCAGGAGAATAGACGCTCCTCAGGGACTCGTTACCCCTGGATTGATAGATGCCCACAACCACCCCGTCGATTACTTGATCAAGGGTGCCGTAGACGACACACCACAGATGGTTCGGTTGCGGGACCGCGTTGTTCCCTACGAGGATCAACTTTCCGAGGATGAAGCCTATGCCTCCAGTGCGGCGACGTTCATAGAGATGATTCGCCAGGGGACGACCTGCTTCGCCGATGGTGCTGGCCCACACCCTGGCGCGGTGGCCCGGGCCGCATTGGACCTAGGGATCCGTGGCATCGTGGCACGCAAGCTGGCCGATGTGGCTGGTCCTTTCGGGGGGCGGCTGCAGGACACCGATGAAGCTATTGCACTGGCCAACGACACAGTGGACAGGTTCCACGGCGCTGGCAATGGCCGGCTGCGGGCGTGGTACGACATCGATGCTCCCTCGGTCGTCAGCGCGCGGCTGGCAGAGATGGTGCGTGATGAGTCTCGCAGACGCGGCGTTGGCGTTATCTCACATCTGGTTGGTCGCCGTGCAGCGCCTGGGCAGCCCGAGGTGACCGCCAATGCGGAGATCGACCACCTAGAGCGCGCCGGTCTTCTCGGGCCGAGCACTCTCTTGGCGCATATTGGATGGATTCCTCCGGGAGACGTGGAGCGGTTGCTTCGAACAAAGACTTCCATAGTGCACTGTCCCGGTTCGAGTCTGGTGGGTGGCAATGGATGGGTCGCCCATGGCGTGATACCAGAGTTGATGGCGGGCGGCGCCACTATGGCGCTTGGCACCGACGCCTCCATCATCAGCCGCTATCTCGACATGGTTCGAATCATGTATGTGACGGCGGGAGCCCACAAGGATGCGCGCCGGGACCCGCTGCTGATGAACCCATACCGTGTTTTCGAGATGGCAACTCTTGAGGGGGCGAGGGCTATTTGCTGGGACGAGCGCATAGGGTCGCTTGAGGTGGGTAAAGCCGCGGACCTGGTTGTTTTTGATACCAGCTCGCCGCACTGGTGGCCCGAACCATTCGCGAACCCCGTGCCCGACCTCGTTTACGGTGGAAGCGGTCGAGATGCACGCACTGTTGTGATCGACGGCAAGATCGTGATGGAGGATGGAGAGCTTCTCGGAATCGATGTCAACGCAATTGGCGAATCTGTGCGTAAGGCTTCGCATGCGTGCTTTGACCGGCTCGGGACCAGGCCTTCAGGCAGATGGCCGGGATGAATCAAGCCTATTGCTTGTCGTCCACGGCACCTGCGCCAAGTGCACAGAATCAACTTCCCGAATCGTTCAGGAAAAGCGTCATGGAACTAGAAACTCTGAACAACGAATTCAAGCTGGCCATGCGAAGGCTCGCTTCGACGGTTGCAATCGTGACGTCAGGAGGTGAGGAGGGCTGGACGGGAATGGTTGCCACCGCCGTCACTTCGGTCGCGGTGAATCCGCCGACGGTCCTCGTGGTGGTCAACCGCAACGCTAGCCTGTCACCCGTCCTGATGCGAGAGGGTCGATTTTGCGTGAACTTACTTTCACAGCGACATGCGCGAATCGTTGGTGCATTCAGCGGACAGAAGAAAGGCCGTGAAAGGTTCGAGGAGGGGCCTTGGACTTCCTCAGAGGGGGGGATTCCAGTTCTGACTGACGCCGTCGCCAGTCTCATCTGCAAAACCGTCAACACCCTGGAAATGGCAACTCATACGATCTTCGTCGGCGAGGTGACTGACGTTCACTGCCACGATCAGATTGACCCCCTGATCTGGGTAGATGGTCACTTGGCACGAGCGGAATCGGTCGCTGCCTGAGAGCTGGGGCCCCAGAAAATCCCGTACACAGCAGTTCCTACTATGAAGGGCGATCAACCTCACTGGGTGGGAATTCAGTTTGTTTGACCATACATTTTATGAAAAACCGAGTTGCAAATCACCCTGTCCTGCCTTTGATTCTGGAGCGCTGGTCGACGCGAGCCTTCGATCCGAGCAGGCCTGTAGAGCGCGCGGAGCTTGGGGTCATCTTTGAAGCGGCCCGCTGGGCACCCTCTGCTTTCAATGTGCAACCCTGGCGATTTGTCTTCGCTCTTCGCGGGGAAACGGGATGGGATGCCATGAAAGACGTTCTGATCCCATTCAACCAGTCATGGGCAGGATCGGCGGGGGCACTAATTTGCGTGGTGTCGCAGGCCGACGCTCCTGGAAATAGTCCAGGGGAGCGCTTTCCTTCTTACAGCCACAGCTTCGATGCTGGTGCAGCTTGGGCGCTGTTAGCCCTTCAAGCTCACAGTCTCGGCCTCAGCACACATGCTATGACTGGATTCGATGTGGAGCGCTGCAAAACAGTTCTGAAATTGCCAATCAACATGCGGCCAGAGGCTATCGTGGCGGTCGGCCGTGCTGGGTCAGCCGATCATCTCCCAGAGGGTTTGCGCGAACGGGACGCGCCTAGTGGCAGACAGGCGATCGAGGAACTTGTCTACGAAGGAACGTTTGGTGCTCCTATCGATGCCAGCAGTCCCCGCAGAGGAGACGTAAATGGCGTTTGATCGCATTGAAGACGCGTTGCGCGCCATGGCCCAAGGCCATATGGTCATCGTGGTGGATGATGAAGACCGAGAGAATGAGGGCGACCTTATCCTCGCCGCGGAATTTGCGACGCCTGAGGCGATTGCTTTCATGGTTCGGCATACCAGCGGAATGCTGTGTGTCGGGTTGCCAGGTGAGCGGCTTGATGCGCTAGACCTCCCGTTGATGGTCGAACGCAACACCGACTCCATGAAGACGGCTTACACAGTCACGGTCGATTACCGCCATGGAACGAGCACCGGAATTTCTGCAGAAGACCGCGCTGCAACCATTCGGGCGCTAGTGAATCCAGAGGCTATGGCGTCAGATTTCAATCGTCCCGGCCACGTCTTTCCCTTACGCGCGGCACCAGGTGGAGTACTCAGACGTGTTGGTCACACTGAAGCCGCAGTAGACCTGACTCGCTTGGCCGGTCTTTGTGCAGGAGGCGTACTGGCCGAGATTGTAAACGAGGACGGTTCTATGGCTCGACGTCCGCAACTAGAGTCCTTTGCCGAAGTACATGGGCTGGCAATGATCACGATCGCAGATCTTGTTGCGTACAGACGTAAGCACGCACAAGTGCGCCGCGAATCTGAGGCGCGCCTGCCGACACGCCATGGGGTATTTACTGCTTGTGTCTACAAGTCTCCTGACGCTTCGCACGAGCACCTCGCAATGGTCATGGGAGATCTGGTGGGCGCTGAGAACGTGATTGTTCGCGTCCATTCGGAGTGCCTGACGGGGGACACCTTCGGCTCCCTGCGCTGTGACTGCCGCTCACAGTTGGAGGACTCGCTTGCAGCGGTGGGGCGAGCGGGGCGTGGTGTGGTGCTCTATCTTCGCGGACACGAAGGCCGGGGCATTGGGTTGACACACAAGCTGCGTGCTTACGCGCTCCAGGACGCGGGTCTGGACACCGTCGATGCCAACCTGGAGTTGGGACTGTCGGTTGATTCCCGCGACTACACCGTGGGCGCAAAAATTCTTCAGGACTTGGGCATTACCAGCATGCGTCTGCTTACAAACAACCCGGCCAAGTATCGCGGCATCGCAGAGTACGGGTTGAAGATCACAGAGCGAGTGCCGCTCTGCACCTCACCGACGCCGGAGAACGTGGCCTATTTGACGACCAAGCAGAGGCGCTTAGGGCATGAATTGGGTGTTCCCTCGAATGGATAATCTTCCAAGGCTGATCATCAACAGAGGCAGAGCTTGAGCGGCGTGCTTGCGAACTTGGCGATCGAGGATGGGCCACCCATTCGGCATGCGTTGATAACGGGTGGCGGACGTGGCATAGGTGCAGCAGTTGCGCAATTGCTTGTGAACCGCGGACTACACGTAACTGTGCTGGGGCGCCGGCTCGAAGTGGTGCAAGCCTTCACTGCTCAAGTTCCTGACCGGCTGCATGCCGTCTCTGCCGATGTCACTATTGCTCGGCAGGTGTCCGCGGCGTTAGCCGATGCGAAGGCGCGCTTCGGCCGGGTGGACGTTCTTGTCAACAACGCAGGCCAGGCCGAAAGTGCGCCGTTCCTGAAAATGGACTTGACTTTGTGGCAGCGCATGCTGGAGGTCAACCTAACTGGAACGATGATTTGCACTCAGGCGGTGCTGCCCGGCATGCTGGAGTCCGGTTGGGGCCGCATCATCAATGTGGCCAGCACCGCTGGACAAGTAGGCTATGCATATGCGTCAGCCTACTGCGCGGCTAAACACGGCGTTTTGGGCTTAACGCGCTCGTTGGCGCTCGAACTGGCCACCAAGGGAGTCACTGTCAACGCTGTCTGTCCCGGCTACACAGACACCGAACTAATGCGCGAGAGCATTGAACGGGTTGTAACCAAGACCGGGCGAAGCGCGGAGGCAGCACGTGCTGAGTTCGTAAAAGCCAATCCGCAAGGCCGATTGGTGCAGCCGGAGGAGGTCGCCGATGCGGTGGCTTGGCTATGTGGCGAAGGGTCCGGGGCCATAACTGGGCAGGCGATTTCGGTCTCGGGCGGGGAAGTTCCGTAAACCCGCGGGAGCTTGGCAGATGACGCGCAATATCAGAAGAGAACTTGCCTTGTTTCAGTCCCGGGGCGGACGATGGTCGCGGTGCGGTTCGCAACGGACGCTTCCGCCTGAGCTCTGGCGATGGGTGCAGAGGCAAAAAGGAAACAACCGGTGGCAAACAGAGCCATGCGGCGACGCGATGTGCCAGGACGAACAGAAGTTTCCAGGGCCGTGCGGTGCGGCATGGCTGGCCCTTTGCAGTACATGGATCTCTCCTGACCGCTAAAAGTGAGGGGACTTCAGGCGGAGAGGTATCGCGCTGGCACTTCGCCATCTCGGCGAAGCTGTTCGGAACTCCCGGTCCAGGCTGGAGTGCCCTTCTCGACGATGCACAAGGCATCCGCGAGGCGCAGCAGGGGGCCCAGGTTCTTGTCGACGACCAGCAGGGCCATGCCCTCCGACTTGATGTGACCGAGTGCCGCCCAGATGTCCTGCCGCACGAGGGGCGACAGGCCTTCTGTCGCCTCATCGAGGATCAACAGTTCCGGGTTGGTCATGAGCGCGCGTCCGATCGCCAGCATCTGCTGTTCGCCTCCGGACAGCTGGTTGCCCAGGTTGCGGCTGCGTTCCGCAAGACGTGGGAACAGCCGGTGGACGCGGTCGATCGTCCACGGCGAGGACCGGCTGCGCGACGCGGCAGTCGCCACCAGGTTCTCCCGGACTGACAGGTTCGGGAAGATCTGCCGCCCTTCCGGCACCAGCCCGATTCCCAGCCGAGCCACCGCGTGCGGAGGCAGCCCTGTGACCGCCTTGCCCTTCCAACGCACCTGCCCGCCACCGGAGGCCAGCAGCCCCATGATGCACTTGATGGTCGTCGTCTTGCCCATGCCATTGCGTCCCAGCAAGCCGACGCATTCGCCCGCGCCCACGTTCAGGGACATGCCGAACAGCACTTGGCTGCTGGCGTAACCGGCGTCAAGCTGCTCCACGGCGAGGAGCGGTAGGGCAAGACTCACTACAGGATCTCCTCGTCGCCCAGGTAGGCCTCGCGCACCTCCGGGCTGCGTCGCACCTCCTGCGGGTCGCCCTGGAAAATGGTCTTGCCATAGACCAGGACACTGCAGGTGGTGGCCAGCGCAAACACTGCGTCCATGTCATGTTCCACCAAAAGGACACCGTACTGGGGCGCTACCTTGCCGAGCAGCCGAACCATGTCGCTGGTCTCTGTTCGACCGAGGCCGGCCATGGGCTCGTCGAGCAACAGTACTTGTGGCCCGGTTGCCAGCGTCATGGCGAGTTCCAGCTGGCGTTGCTGGCCATAGGACAGCGTCCCCGCACGCTGGCCGGAGCATCCGATCAAGCCGATCTGCTCCAAGCCCTCGGAAGCCGCCTCGATCAGCTTTCGATTGCGGGTGACTGGCTGCCAGAACCTGAAGTTGTGGCCCTCGCCGGCCTGCAGCGCCAGCAGCATGTTCTCGAGGACGCTGAACTCCGGAACCACCGAAGTGATCTGGTAGGAGCGTCCGAGCCCGAGGTTGGCGCGGGCGTGTACCGGCCAGTCCGTGACGTCCTGGCCCATGAGTTCGATGCGGCCGGCGTCGCTCGAAACGTCGCCAGCGACTTGGTTGATCAGGGTCGTCTTGCCCGCCCCGTTCGGTCCGATCACGGCGTGGACTTCTCCCTTGGCGATCGTGAGATTCACGTGGTCGGTCACAAGCAGGCCGCCATACCGCTTCACCAATCCCTTGACCGACAGCAGCGGTGTGATCGTTTGCGGGCTCATCGGGCGTCACCGCCTTCGCGGCCGGCCACCAGGCCCCACAGGCCCCGTCGCAGCAACAGCGCCATCAACACGATCAGCGGCCCGAGGATGACCAGCCAGTGTTCCGTGAGAGCCTTGAGGCCTTCTTCCACCAGCAGGAATGAGAGCGCCCCCACAAGCGGGCCCATGACTGTGCCCAGGCCGCCAAGAACCACCATCACGATCAACTCGCCGGACACCGTCCAGGCCAGGGACGCAGGCGAAACGAACCCGGTGAGGTTGGCCAGGAAAAAGCCTGCGATCGCGCAGACCAGGGCCGACAACACGTAGGCAAGCAACTGGTAGGGTAGTGGATTGGTGCCCAGCGCTCCCACCCGGCGTTCGTTGATCCTCGCTGCCTGCAGCACCAGTCCGAAGCGTGACCGCTTCAACCTGTCAGAGGCGGCGATCACGACGATCAGCGTGGCCAGCAAAGCGTAGTACAGGCCTGTCTTGCCACTGCCCTGGACGCCGAAGTCACTGAGTTGCTGGAGTGAGATTCCCTCGTCGCCCCCATAGCGCTTGAAGCTGACGCACAGGAAGAAGAACATCTGGGCGAAGGCCAGCGTGATCATGATGAAGGCGATGCCGCGCGTCCGCAGCGAGATCGCCCCCACCACGCCGGCGATCGGCCCCACCGCCAGCACCAGCAGGAGCAGTTGCAACCAGCCGTTCGTAACGCCCAGGTCGGCTGCCACCGGGACGATGTAGGCGCCGAGCCCGAGGTACATCGCGTGGCCCATGCTGATCATGCCGCCGAAGCCGAGGCAGAGATTGAGGCCGACAGCGGCAAGCGCATAGACCAGGATCCGGCTCATGATGGCCACGAGGTAGCTGTCACCGGTCATGCCTGCGTACAAGGGGACGGATACTCCCGCAATCACCAGTGCTGTGACCAGGTAAGGCGCGGCATGCCAGCGCCGCAGAGCAGGCAGCGCACCGCCCGAGGTCGGCAGCGCGCTCATGTGTACCGCACCGGAAAGAGACCGTCTGGCTTGAACGCAAGCACGGCCGCCATGAGCACGTACACGCCGGCTGAGGCAAGCGCGGGACCGACGGCTCCGGCGATCGACGGATCCAGCAGCGCATTGAGGATGGTGGGCATCACGCCGCGGCCGAGGGTGTCGATGACGCCGACCGTGAGGGCGCCGAAGAACGCCCCGCGCACCGAGCCGATGCCGCCGATGACGATCACCACCAAGGTGAGGATCAGTACCGGCTCACCCATGCCCGCCTGCACCGACAGGATCGGGCCGGCGATGGCGCCGGCCAGTCCCGCCAGTGCAGCGCCCAGCGCGAAGATGAAGCTATTGAGCCAGCCGATGTTCACGCCGAGCGCGGACACCATCTTCCGGTTGCTGGCGCCGGCCCGGATCAACATGCCAGCCCGGGTCCGATCGATCAGCAGGTGCAACGCGAGCGCCACCAGCAAACCCGCCGCGATGATCATGAGCCGGTAGGCAGAGTAGTTAAAGCCAAGAATGCTGACGGGTTGTGACAGGGCTGCCGGCGCATCCAGGTAGACCGGCGCATTGCCGAACACCATCCGGACGGCTTCGTTGGCGAAGATCACCACGCCGAAAGTGGCCAGGACCTGCTGCAGGTGGTCGCGCTGCTGGAGCGCGGCGAAGGCCAGTCGATCCAGGACCAGTGCGAGCACAAAGAGACCCGCGACGCTGGCTACCACTGCGAGCGAGAAAGACTCCGTGTGAACGTACGTCGTCGCAGCGACGTACGCACCCACCATGTACAGCGAACCGTGCGCCAGGTTGATGAAGCTCATGATGCCGAAAACCAGCGTGAGGCCCGCGGCCATCAGGAACAGCAGCAGCCCGAACTGTATTCCGTTCAGGAGCTGGGTGAGCAGGAAGTCAGGGCTCATGGCGTTTCCTGCGGGCGCGAGGTGTCTGGAGGTCTTTCATGGGGCACTGCTTTGCGCATCCAGCATGCGTTGAAGTGCCCGTCGCATCTGCATGCGGGCTGAGTCGGACGCGATGTTGACGAGGTCGCTGGTGCCGGTTTCCTGCATGATCTCCTGCTGCGCTTCCACGATGCCCTTGTCCTCCGAGAAGGCGGTGTCGATTTCCTTGAAAAGGTCCGTGGTGGCAGTCGGGTCGTCCTGGCGGTAGCCGTTCGCCGCAGACCAGAAGTAAAAGGAAGTGCTCTCTGTCTCCGGGGTGAGGCAGTGCAGGATCCGCAGCGAGAAGCCGCCAGACTGGTTGCGGTTCTCCATGGCGTTGCGCCCGACCGGAAGTCCGCCGGTCCATTGAACGACCACGCCCGGCGCCGTGTATTCGAACTCCATCCAACGGTCGATCGGCCCGTGCAGGCCGGCGGCCTTCTGGTAGGAGGGCGGCGGCATGGATCCGGGGAGCCAGCGGATGAAGTGCAGCCCCTGGTCCTTCGGCGTCACGGTCATCTTCGCCTCCACGTGCGCCTTCGGGTTGCCGCCGATGGTGCTCTTGTGGACGTAGGCCAGGTGGGTGAGATCCATGAGGTTCTCCACCAGCAGCATGTAGTTGGCCTTGACGTGGTAATGCTGTGTCTTGTGCGGCCAGTTCTTTGTGTCGTCGTGAAACGGGTAGTCGAGGATCTTGGCGCTGTCGGCCCTGGCCGGGTCACCGGGCCAGACCCAGAGGATGCCGTCCTTCTCGACCAGCGGATATGCGCGGACCATGGCCTTGGGCGGCACCCTCTCCTGGCCCGGAACATGCACGCAACGTCCAGTGCAGTCGAACACCAGCCCGTGGTAGCCGCACTGCAGCCCTTGGTCGACCACCGTGCCGAAGCGCAGCGGAGCGGCCCGGTGGCAGCAACGGTCTTCCAGGGCCGCGACCGTGCCGTCCCGGCTGCGAAAGAAGACCATTGGCAGGCCGCAGATCCTTCGTGCGAACGGGACGTCGACCACTTCGTGGTGCCACGCCGCCATGTACCACGCGTCCATCAGGAACGACATTTCACTCTCCTTAGAAGTTCTTTTGCAAGCTAGCGCAGCGGGCACTCGGCCACGTAGGCGTCCGCATGGGCCTTGAGCGGTGAGGCGATGGTCTTCAGGGAGGTCCGGCCCTTGTCGTCCTTTGCCACCTGGAAGACGTACATGTCCTGAACGGGAAACCCGTTCTTGCTGAAGCTGAAAGGCCCCCGGACCGACTCGAACTTGGCCTGCCGCAGCGCATCTCGCAGCGCGGCCTTGTTGGCCGCCGAACCGCCCGTCTTGCTCAATGCACTGTCGATCAACATGGCGGCGTCGAAGCTCTGGGCTGCGTACTGCGACGGGATGCGCTTGTACTTGGCTTCGAACGCGGCCACGAAAGCCTTGTTGGCGGGATTCGTGAAGTCCGGTCCCCAGTGGGCACCCATCAACACGCCCTCGGCCGATTCCTTCAGGGCCGGCAACGTCGTCCCGTCTGCCGCTGCGACGGTGAGCAGAGGGATCTTGCTCAGCAGCCCTGCCTGTTTCATCTGCTTGATGAAGTTGATCCCCATGCCTCCTGGGAAGAATGCGTAGACTGCATCCGGCGCCAGTGCCTCAACCTGGGCGAGTTCCGCTGCGTAGTCCGGTTGGTTCAACTGGGTGTAGATCTCGCCGACTACTGTTCCCTTGAAATAGCGTTTGAAGCCGGTGATGGAGTCTTTGCCGGCTTGGTAGTTGGGGGCGAGCATCACCACCTTCCTGTAGCCCTTCTCGTTGGCGTATTTGCCGAGTACTTCGGCCAGGGCGTCGTTTTGCCAGGACGTGAAGAAGAAGTTGGCGTTGCACTGGGAGCCGGCGAGTGCGGCGGGCCCCGCATTCGAGCCGACGAAGATCTGGTTCCCTGCGGCCAGTGGTTTGGCGGTGGCCATCATCACGTTTGAAAATGTGATGCCGGTGATCAAGTCGACCTTTTCCTTTTCGACCAGCTTCTGCACCAACTGGACGCCGAGCTCGGGCTTGAGCTGGTCGTCTTCCTTGATGACATTGACCGGGCTGCCTCCGAGCTTGCCGCCCTTTTGCTCAACCGCCAGCATGAAGCCATCGAACTGGTCCTGTCCCAAAGCTGCTCCCGGACCGGAGAAGGTCCCGATGAACCCGACCCGTGTCTGCGCGGCCGCCGCACACCCGAGGAGGGTGAAGGTGCAGAGTGCCGCAATTCGTATCATTGTCCTGGTCATGTCTGTCTCCGCTAAGTGTTGGGACTGCGTAGGAAAGGACGGGTGCCTTGGCTCGGTTCGGGGCTAGCAAGAGCGAAGCCAAGGGCCCGCTTCATCCGATGCATTGAGGGGAGCTGCAGCTTCAACGGCGCAAGCGTTGGACAGCTCCTGCTCGAAGCGGGCGAAGAACTGCCCGGTGATTTTCTGGCTGGCAGCATCGATGAGGCGCGAGCCCAGTTGGGCGATCTTGCCGCCGATCTGGGCCTCCGCCACATAGGCCAGTTTGGTCGTCCCATCTGCGTTTTCGGCCAGCTGCACCTCGGCGGTGCCCTTGCTGAAGCCGGCGATCCCACCATTTCCCTCAAAGACCATGCGGTAGCCTTTGAGCGGTTGGATGTCCTCGAACCGCACCGTGCCGTTGAAGCGCGCCTTGACCGGGCCGATTGCCAGCACGACCACAGCCTTCAGCACATCGGGTTCCGCCCGCTGCAAGGACTCGCAGCCGGGGATGCAACGATGCAGGATGGCGTCGTCGTTGAGCGCCGCCCAGGCGGTGGTTACGCTGACGGGCAGTTCGCGTTCGTTCTGGAATTTCATCGCGCATCCTTTGCGTCCGTGGGCAGCGCCACCTCGGGGTGCTGCGCCGCAAGCGTGGCATGCCACCGCTGCCAGTCGCGGCCCGGATGGATCGCCCCGCAATTCGAACAGGTACGTTCCGCTTCGCTGGTCTCGTAGAACTGCTGGAACACCTTCGGGAGGTCGGACACGATGCTCTGGAGCTGGATTTCCTTGCGAAGCACCAGGTGTCCGCAGACGGCGCAAGACCATTCGAACGCATCCTTGACTCCATCGGGGCGTGAGCGTTCGATCACCGTGCACAGACTGCCCGCTTGCGGTCGCTGGGGTGAGTGCCGCACATGAGCCGGCAGCAAGAAAGTGTCACCTTCGTTGAGGGTGACGCGCTCATATTGGCCACGGTCCCACAGGAGCACGTAGGCTGTGCCTCGAAACTGGTGAAAATACTCTTCGAACGGATCGTCGTGGAAGTCAGAGCGCTGATTGGGGCCGCCCACCACCGTGCAGACCAGGTCCGAGTCGGCCCAGATCTGCTTGTTGCCAACGGGCGGCGCGAAGCTGGTGGAATTCGTCGCCAGCCACTGGTCGAAGTTGAGGGGGTATCCGTACTTGAGCATCGAACTCTCCTGAATCAATGAAAGAACACTCTTCCAACAGCGCGGGCGAACCCCCGTCGGCTGCGGTGCCGGCGCGTGCTGACACGCGCAACATCTCGCTGAAGCAGATGCGCGCTTTCGTGGCGGTGGCGCGAGCCGGAAGCTTCACGCGCGCAGCAGCGCAGCTGTTCATTACCCAGTCGGCGCTGTCGTCCCTGATACGCAACCTCGAGGGCGAGTTGGAATTGCGGCTTCTCGACCGCACGACGCGTCGCCTGGAACTCACCGAAGGAGGCCGGGAACTGCTGGTGTCCCTGGAGCAACTCCTGGCGGACCTGGATCGAATCACGTCGGACCTGCGGGAGGTCAAAGAAATCCGCAGGGGGCGCGTCCGGATCGGTGCAACGCCGCTGCTGGCCGCGAGCGTTCTGCCGGTGGCGATCCAGGCTTTCGGCCTGCGCTATCCCGGAATCACGGTGCGGGCCCTGGACGCGTCGGCCCCCGAGCTGATCGAGTCCCTGCGCGCTGGCGAGCTCGACCTCATGCTTGCGACGCTGGATGGCGAGCATCCGGAATTGCGGGCACAGGTGCTGCTCAGCGACACCATGGTGCTCGTCTGTCCCTGCAGCCACCGCTTCGCGCAACAGCCGGAAGTCGCCTGGTCCGAGGCGCTCGCGGAGCCCATGATTGCCATGCGCAAGGGCAGTGGCCTGCGCGCCATCGTCGATCACGCACTGGTCGACCTGGGCGGGACAGCCCGGCCCGTCCAGGAGGTGAATCACGTCGCCACCGCGATCGCGATGGTGGGCGCGGGCCTGGGGGTCGCCATCCTGCCCGCTTACGCGGTCCGCTTCAACACCGTCGGCGAAGTATGCGGCGTTCCGCTTGCCGCGCCCACCTTGTCGCGCCATGTCTCCCTCGCAACGCTGCGCCAGCGAACGCCGGCGGCTGCCGCCCTGGCCATGCAGGAGCATTTGATGGAGTTCGTCAAGGGCCTGCATTCGATGTGACTCAGCAAAGGCCTTGGCCCAGTCGGGCCGCCACCACCTCGAGCAGGCTGAACGCTGTGATCCGCGAAGTTTTTGGGTTGCCCGCCATCGGCTCGTTCCGCACGCCCAAGTGAATGCTGCCTGCAGCGCCTTCGGCTTGCACTTCATGGCTGTTGTGCGTTGCGCGGGGATCCGCCACCAACTCCACCGACACGCTTTTCGGATCGTCCACCGCCAGGGCCAGCGCGGCGACCACGTTCGCGTTCTGAGGAAACAGGGTGGCCGCTTCGGTGGCTGCGCCGCGGAAGAACGTCGCGGCCTCTGTGACCTTGTCCAGATCGACCATGCCTTCGGCAGCCGTTCCCCTCCATGCTTTGACCGGCTTGCGCCCGACATAGCTCACGTTGACCGGACCGAGCCGACGCGCAGCGCGCAGGTAGTCCAGACCTCCGAGCGCACCCGAGGGCACCACCAGCCGACTGCGGCCCTGTCGCGCCGCCTCCAGGAGCCTGTGGCGCAGGGGCTCATCCATCAGGGCGCCTACCGAGGCGACCACCAGGTCGTGGCCCGCCAGGAGACAGCGGGTCGCATGAATGGACAAGGCGGCGTGGCCTGCCGCCTCGATCACAAGGTCAGGTTCGCTGTCGAGCAGTTCGTCCATCGTCTCCCAGGCGCACGCGAGTCCTTCATGGGCGTGCCCCGGCAGAACCAGGGCGCCCGCAAGGACGACCCCCGCAAGCCTGTCAGCGGAAAGTTCGGCCGCTATCGCCTGCCCGAGGGCGCCGAACCCGATCAGGGCTACCCGGCGGGGACTGTCCGGAATCTGCTGCTTCAAGGTGCGTCTCCTTCGTTCATCTTGCAGACGACCCGCTTGCACAGCACGGTGGCCAGGTGAGCGCGATAGTCGGCGCCCGCGTGAATGTCGGTCGGCATGAGGTCAGCCGGCAGCGCGGCATTTGCAAGGGCTTCGGCGTCGAAGCGGGTCTGCAACGCTTGCTCGAACTGTGGAACGCGCACCGCACCCTCGAAGGTCCCGTTGACGGCAACCCGGACGTGATCGCCGAAGTCGGCCACCGCAACGCCAACCATCGCGAACCGGGATGCAGACTGTTCGTGTTTCAGGTACGCGAAGCGCCGGGGCCGACGGAAGCGGACCTTGGTCAACACCTCGTCGGGCTCGAGGGCGGTGCCGAACAGGCCGGTGAAGAAGTCGTCGATGTGCAGCGTCCGGCGTGACGTCGTTATCTCGGCGTCGAGCGCCAGCGCGCCGGCAGCCCAGCACGCGGATGGATCGGCATTGGCAAGCGAGCCGCCGATCGTGCCCATGTTGCGGACCTGGCTGTCGGCAATGTCGCCGGCCAGAGCTGCCAGTCCCGGCGAGAACTCGCGTACCGCGCCATCCGTGGCAATTGCGCCATGGGTCCGCATGGCGCCGAGCTCCAGGGAGGCGCCGGGTAGAAGCTGGCAGCTGTGGAGCTCCGCCACGTCCTGCAGGTCCACCAGCATCTCGGTGGTCAGCAGCCCCATCCGCATCGAAGCCAGCAGGCTCTGCCCGCCTGCGAGCAGCTTGGCCGAAGGATGCTCGCGCAGGAGGGCGCTTGCATCGCTGGCCGTGCGCACCCGGCAGTATTCAAAGGCCTGCACAAACATCCCCTTGTTTTTGCATCTCGCGCATGCCATCGGCGATCGCCAGTACGATGCCCTCGTACCCGGTGCAGCGACAGAGGTTGCCGCAGAGGCCGCTACGGATTCGTTCCGGGTCCGGCGGGGTGCCTTCGCAAGCCATCGAGATTCCGCGCATGACCATGCCGGGTGTGCAGAACCCGCATTGCAGGGCGTGCCGTGCAGAGAAGGCCTGCTGCATGGGATGGAGCGTCTCGCCGTCGGCCACGCCTTCGATCGTGCGCACCCGCTTTCCGTCGACCTGCACCACCAGCACATTGCAGGACTTGATCGCCTTGCCATCTACCAGGACCGTGCAGGCACCGCACTGCGCGGTGTCACAGCCCACGTGCGTGCCCGTCAGCCCCATCTGCTCGCGCAGGAAGTTCACCAGCGTGACCGAGTTGTCGGCGATCGTGTGCATGACGCGGGCGCCGTTGACCTCGAGCGCGATTTGACGCATGGAATGTTCCACTTTTCAGGGCAGGCGCAGGCCGCTTTCCGCGAAAGCCTTGCGCGCGTGCGCCTTCTCCGCCTCGGTCAGGCCCAGCAGCGGCCGGCGCACCGGCCCGCCAGCTTGGCCCAGCAACTCGAGCCAGTACTTGGTGTGCGCCTGTGGTGTTCCGCTGGGTCGGCTGTTGCGGAACGCCTGCCTGGCCGGGTTCAGGCTGTCGCGTACGGCGCGCGCCTCTTCATGGCGGCCCTGGAAGGCGAGTTGCGTGTAGTCGTGGATGCGGGTGTCGCTCGCCGTTTGCAGCAGCAGGGGCGGGGTCGAACAAAGGTACAGGCGCCAACCGAGCTCGATGATGTTGTCCAGCCACTCCTCCTCGGATGCGGTGCTCACCTGGATCTTGTCCCCCACCAGGCGGGTCAACTCCGCATACTGTTCGCGCGGCACGCTGTACTTGATGGCGACGATGTTGGGTAGCGCGGCGATGCGGGCGCACAGCTGCGGCGACATGATGTAACCGCAGTCGGGGTGGTTCCACATGGCGATGCCGATGTCCAGCACTTCGCACAGGTGGCGGTAGTACTCATACACCGTTTCCTCCGGGTCGTTGCAGAAGTGAAGCACGGGGCTGTGCACGATCACCCAGTCGGCTCCCACGGCCTGGGCGTGGCGGGCAAGATCCAACACGGTGTCGAGCTGGGTGTCGGAGCAGGACATCACGGTACGGGCGCGACCCTCGCAAACCTGCGCCGCGATCTCGAAGCTGCGCTTGCGTTCCTCGAGCGTCATGGAAAACGCCTCGCCCTGCTTGCCGGTCACGAAAAGCCCGGCCACCTTCAGCGGCCCGATCCAATGAGCGATGTTGCTGCGGAAGCCCTCTTCGTCGAACGATCCGTCCGGCCTGAAAGGCGTGACCGAAGCGGCCCAGACGCCGGTGAAGTGCTGCTTGGCGTACTGTTGCGCGTTGGCTTTCGTGTATTTCATGGTTGGTTCAGTCAAAGTTCAGTTCTGTGCCTGGATGGCGCGCCAGAGGCGCTCGGGCGTGAGGGGGAACTGCAGGTCCCGGCCTGGTACGTTGCCCAGCGCGTCGTGGGCGGCGTTGAGCAGCGCCGCAGGGACGCCGATGCAGCCGGCCTCGCCCACGCCCTTGGCGCCCAGCGGATTCGCGCTACTGCGCGTAGGGCGGCTTTCCAGATGGATCGCGCGGGGCATGTCGTCGGCACGCGGCATCGCATAGTCCATGAAGGACCCTGTCAGTAGCTGGCCGTTTTCGTCGTACACCACCCGTTCGAGGAGCGCCTGCCCGATACCCTGGGCCATGCCGCCCAGCATCTGCCCGCGAACCAGGACCGGGTCGATCACCTGGCCCGCATCGTCGACCCAGGTCAGGTGTTCGATCGTGAGCGTGCCGGTGTCCCGATCGACGGCCACCTGGCAGATGACGCAGCCGGAGGCCCATGTCTCGCTCGCGGCGTGATGAACCTCTTCCACGACATGGGGCAGCGCTGCACCCGCTTCGAGTTCGTTCTTCAGCCGCGTCGCCGCAACCAGCACCGCCGATCCTCCGATTGGGGTGCTGCGGCTGGCCAGTGCGCCAATGCCGGGGGGGCAGCTGGCCGTGTCTCCGTGCAGAACCGTCACCTTGGACGGATCGCAGCCAAGCGCAGCGGCGGCGATGGCGCTGAAGGCAGTCTCGCGCCCCTGACCTTGCGCGGTCGTTCCAGTCGCCACGGTGTAGTGGCCGGGTGCGGTACAAGTCACGCGTGCGCTTTCCCAGCCCTGGCCGCAGGGCTCGACATAGAGGCCGATGCCGATGCCGACAAGTTCGCCGGCTCTTTGTCGCTGCGCCTGTTCCTGGCGCCGGCCGTTGTAGTCGAAGGCCTCGGAGGCCTGCCGCAAGAGGCCCGCCAGGTCGCTCTTGTCGAGCGTTTCTCCATTGGGAAGGCTGACGGGCAGTTCCTCGGCGGGCCACACCGAACGCAGCCTTAGTTCCAGCGGTTCGATCCCCGCGGCGCAGGCCGCAGCGTCCACCAGCCGCTCCATCAGCACTGCCGCTTCCGGGCGTCCGGCGCCGCGGTAGATGTTCACGGCCGCCGTATTCGAGAGCCTTGCCGTGGCGCGCGACTGCTGACCAGCCATGCGATAGGGCCCGGGGAAGATCCGCTGCGCATTGCGCATCGGGGCCAGCGCGCTGTAGGGCAGCCAATGCCCCAGCGAGAATTCGAACGAAGCCTGCGCCGCAACGATAGAGCCGGCGGTATCGAGCCAGATTGCGCCGCATGAATGCGAGCCGCGCCCGTGGGTGGCGTACTGAAGGTCTTCCGACCGGGTGGACTGCCATCGAACGGGGCATGCGAGGAGGCGGGCCGCGAAGGCGACCATCAGGTCCTCGGGAAAAATCGAAGCCTTGCCACCGAATGCGCCGCCGACGTCCGGGGCAATCACCCGCACGGAAGCCAGAGGAATGCCAAGGCACCCGGCGATGTCTGCACGTGCGCGGCTCGGCGTCTGTGTGGACAGCCAGGCAGTCATGGTGCCGGCGGTCGCGTCCCATGCCGCCAGGCAGGCTCGCGGCTCCAGTGGGGCAGGGGACACCCGCGGCATCTCCACTGAAACGGTGGCGGTCGGCGCCTCGTCGCGCAAGGCCCCCGACGCGAACGCAATCTCGGCGACGAGTGGGTCCCCGGATCCGCCCCAGGTAGTCCCGGGTTCGGCAAACGGCAGAACGGGTGCGAGCTCTTCGTACTCGATGTCCACCATGCCGACGGCTGCTTCAGCTTGCGCAATGCTCTGCGCGACAACCAGGGCAACCGGCTCTCCGATCGAACGGACATGGGTGACGGCCAGCAAGTCGCCCTCCGGAGCGCGCATCCCGGGCAGCAATGCGTTGATCTCGGCACGCGGAACACCGGCGAGGTCGGCGGCGGTCAGGACGGCGGCGACGCCGTCGCACGCTGCCGCGGCGTGCGTCGCGACCTTCAGCACGCGTGCGTGCGCGTAAGGGCTGCGGATGAACAGCGCGTGGAGCATGCCCGGCAGCGAGATGTCTCCGACGTAGCGGCCGGCGCCGCGCAGCAGCGCCGCGTCTTCTCGCCGGCTCGGGCGGGAGATGGCGTGCTCTGGCGATGGAATGAATGCTGCGGTCACGAGCAGCATTACAGGACCAAGCCCGCGCTGCAACAATCGGCAAATATTTGTCGATTCAGAAGCCCGCTTACTGAATTCCTCCCATTCGGTCGCAGCATCCCCTGCTGGGGTGGATACCCCGCGGCACGGCGGCTGCGCAGGAACCGCACAGCTTTGGAACCTGCAGCGCGTGCGGCCACAGCGCGCAGATCCGGTCCGCGAAGTTGCCGACGGGTGACCAGCGCACAAGCACCCGCGACAAATTTCTGAGCGCAGCAGGGAATGGGCGGAAGCTTCGGAACCGAGCGCGATGGCGAACCTCCGGCGGCGGCATCGTGTACCTCGCTTTGGATGCGTCGGCGGGTCTGAGATCAGCGGCGAGCCAGTTGCACCAATGCGGCCGCCCTATCGGAAGGAGAGCTTGGGGCCGGTCCCGGTCAGTGCGCGCGTGTTCGCCTTCAAGGCCGCAGTAGCCCGCGGCATCGAAGTCGGATGGCGGGCATCAAGAAGCCGATGCATAGCAATGCATTCCGGTCCGCGGCCATGAATGGCGTGAATCCATGCGATTGCCGCCGGGCATTGACGCGCCGGCACTGACACGTAGAGTCGGCGTCCTGTGCTCGGCGCGCTCTGGCCGGCGTCCCAGCCGCGTGTCATGCACGCGATCACGCCAAGGCTCCATATGACTGTGGGTTCAGCTCCCACGCACTTTGCCGTTGCCACCTGCCGCCGGCTAGCAGGCACCAAAGAGCCGTGTCACACCCTTGGTGTAACGGCGCTACACAGCAAGCTGCGTATCTTCCTACTTGGCTCAAGTTGCGGGTAGCGGGCGCGTACTCTGCTCAGTCGAATTTTCCGGAGAGGAGTGATCCGAAGCCTGGGACGTTGGTGGAGAGGCCCAGTCGTTTGAGCATGAAGTAGGTGGTGGCGACGGAGGAGGAGAGGACGGGGATGCGCAGGCGGTCCTCGATGGGCTGAAGGGAGGGCAGAGAGGGCATCTGGACGCATGCGGAGGCGACGATGGCGTCGACGCCAGAGGTGTTGAGCTTGCGAGTGATCTCGATGGGAGCGCGGGGGTCCTGACGGCCCACTTCGAGGTTGTCTGGGATTTCCAGGGAGATGCTGTCGACGACCTCGATGCCCTCGTTCTCGATGTAGTCGATGACGAGTTGCGTCAGGGGCTTCATGTAGGGGGTGAGGATGGAGACCTTCTTGGCGCCGATCGTGTGCAAGCCATCGACCAATGCACCAGCACTGGTCACGACGGGGGCGGGGCCTGCGTTGTCGACGGTGAGTTGGTGCAGACGTTTCTCGGATTGGCGGTGGTAGCCCAGGCCCATGGCCATGATGGCGACGAGGCAGGCGTAGCCGAGCACGTCGACGCGGGCGTCGGAGAGTTCGAGCGCGCAGCGGTCGCTATCTTTGTCCATGGATGCCAGCTCGTCTTTTGTGACGTGCTTCATGCGCATGCGGCTGGAGTGGAAGGTGAACCGCTCGGGGTGGAGCGCTTCACGGGCGCGCAGGATGGCTGGGATCTCCGTCTCCATGGTGGTGTTGGAGGAGGGCACGATCTGGCCAATGCGGTAGCTGCGGGCGGCGCTCATGGCTGGGCTTCCTGGGTGGGTTCCGGGGAGGGTTCGAGGGCGATGGGTTCGAAGTCGTCGTCAAAGCGGGCGGCCTGCAGGGGCCGGCGGTTGACGCGCAGGTCGAAGACGTCAAAGCGGTTGTAGTGGCCGGTGATGTCGTGCATTTGGCGCGGCTGGATGCAGCGCGAGAGGTCGATATCGGCGTAGTAGATGCCTTCCTCGTCGATGAGGGGTTGGCCGATGACGCGGCCATCTGGGCCGATGGCGCCGGAGAATGCGCTGTTGCGGCGCGTGAGCAGCTTGCGGGCCTGAGGGAAGTCGGCTTCCAGGCAGGAGATGATCTCTTCGGAGACGGTCGAGCAGGAGACGATGGTAAAGAGCTTGCCCTCGAAGCTGTGCGCGGCAGCGCGCACTTTGATGGCCTCGGCCATGTCGTAGTCCGGCGGGGCCACGGGCAGGGAGATATAGCTGGCCACGTGCACGAGTTCGCCCTGGGCGAGCAGTGCAAAGCGTGCGAGCGTATTGGTGTTCTCTCCGCAGGCCAGAGAGCCGAGAGGCCCGATGCTGGTCTGGTGCACGCGCAGGGCGGAGGCGTCACCCGGAGTCCAGGTAAGTTTTTCGGCCCATGTGGGCACGAGCTTGCGATGGCGTCCGAGGATGCGGCCGTCTTCGCCGATGGTGACCAGCGTGTTGTAGATGGTGCCGATGCCGTAGCGGCTGCGCTCGTTGACGCCGATGATGACGTTGATTTTGCGGCGCGCGGCGGCCTGTGCGATCTTGGTGATTTCGGGGCCTGGGATCTCGATGGCTGAGCGTGCGAGCTTTTCGAACCAGGGGCTGCCCTCGATGGGGTTGCCGATCCAGCTCCAGTAGGGGTAGCCGCAGACGAAGACTTCGGGGAAGGCGACGAGCTGGGCGCCGTTGTCGGCGGCTTCGTTGATGAGGCGCACGACCTTCTCGACGGTGGCATCGGTGTCGAGGAAGACTGGTGCCGTCTGCACCGCGGCCGCCTTGAAGTGAGGCAAGTTCAGCATGTAGTTGTCCTATGGTCTCAGGAGTTAAGCGGTTTCCGGTTGTTTGCGAGGGTGGTTGCCGACGGCGACGATGGGGTTGCGCAGGGTGCCGATGTTCTGGACGGTGGCTTCAACGACGTCGCCGGGCCACATCCATTCCTGAGGGGACCGACCGGCGCCCACGCCCTCTGGGGTGCCTGTGGCGATGATGTCGCCGGGCTCCAGGGTGATGCCGCAGCTGATGTCGGAGATGAGGTGATTGATGTTGAAGAGCAGATGACGGGTATTGGAGTTCTGCTTCACAACGCCGTTGACTGTGAGGCTGAGGTTGAGGTTGTGTGGATCGGGGATTTCGTCAGCGGTGACGATGACAGGGCCGAAAGGGGCGTAGGTGTCCTGGCCTTTGGAGTAGATCCACTGGCCGGCGCGGCGGTTGTCGCGAGCGCTGATGTCGTTGAGCACGGAGTAGCCGAAGACGTGGTCGAGTGCGTTGGCTTGGTCCACGCCCTTGGCGCGTTGGCCGATGATCACGGCAAGCTCGACCTCCCAGTCCATCTGCTGGGTGATGGACGCGTTGTGTTCGATGGCATCGCCCGGGCCGATGACGGTGGTGGGGGGTTTGGAGAAGATCACGGGCTGCTTGGGCAGCTCCTTGGAGGTGTCGAGCGTGCGGCTGGACTCGGCCACGTGCTCCACGTAGTTCAGGCCGATGCCGAAGATGTTCTTGCGAGGGCGCGGGATGGGAGCGAGCAGCTTGACGTTGGCCAGAGGCAAGGTGACGCCCAGAGGCCACTGGTCTTGGTACTTCTTCAGAAGTGCAGTGGTGGTGACCACGGCATGCGGGCCGAGCTCGATGAAGGCCAGCATGTCATCGGGGATGGCTTGAGCGGCGTGAGCGCCCAGGCGCTGCAGGTCGATCACAAGGTCATCGACGATGGCGCCCAGGCGGGCGGCGGCGTTCACGTTGGCACGGTAGGTGACGAGGCGCATGTTTTTACTCCGGGGGGTACGTCAGAAGGCGGTGAGGGGTTGACAGGTGCAGAGGTGTCAGGTGGACGCAGGCAGCACGGGCTGGTGGCCGCTGTTGTCGGCGAGGGCTTCCTCGCGATAAAGGGCCAGCTTCTCCATGACGGGGAGGTCGTGGAAGCTGAAGAGGCAGGCATCGTCAGTTTGGGAGGCGTTGACGTGCTCGTGCCAGGCCCAGGAGGGCACGCAGAAGATGTCGCGCTCTTGCCAGTCAAAGCGCTGGCCATTGATGATGGAGTAGCCCTTGCCCTTGGCCACCTGGTAAAGGAAGCTGCCGGTGTGGCGGTGAGCCTTGCCAACGAAGCCGGGGCGCAGCAGCTGCATGCTCGCGCCGATGGTGGCCATGACGTGGCCGCCGGTGACGGGATTGGTGTAGTGCATGAGGGCACCGTCGAAAGGGTTGTCCTCGCGCGAAGCAGCGTAGCGGCTCAGGGCTTCGTAGGTGGGGGCCCACTGGTACTTGAACAGCGGTGAGTAGGGCTTGGTCCAACCCAGGTTCTGCGGGCGCAGGCCGGCTGCGCCCCAGAGGTGCACCGAGTCATCGACGGGATGCCCCACGGCTTGGTGCAGGTCGGGGTGCACGACATAAAAGCCAGCTTCCATGGCGTTGACCAGCGGGATGTCCAGGCCGTCCTGCCAGATGCAAGTCAGGCCATCGGCCTCCACGCCATGCTCGTGCCAGGTGCCGTTGGGGGTGAGCACGAAGTCGTTGGCTTCGAGCGTCATCTTGTGGCCGTCAACAATGGTGTAGGCGCCGCGGCCTTCCATGATGAAGCGCAGCGCGGAGGGGGAGTGTGCGTGGGCCGAGGCTGACTCGCCTGGGCGCATGACCTGCAGGCCGGAGTAGAGCCAGCCCACGGCGGCGGCGACTTCGCGGCGCCCCGGGTTGTCCAGGTAGATCACGCGTCGGCCGGCCTTCTCGGGGGTGACGAGCTCGACCGAGCGCAGCACATGCTCGCGCAGATCGCGGTAGCGCCAGATGACGGGTAAGGACTCTGACTTGGGCTGCCAGGGCTCGATCTTGTTGGCCACCGTCCACAGGGCGGCGGTGTTCAGGCGTTCGAGCTCTCTGTAGTACGCCACCAGCTCTGGCGTGTCCTCTACGTCGGCTCTCCCAGCTACAGATTCACGGTGTGTGTCGAAACTCTGGTTCATGGCGGGACCTCGTGACAGGATCAAAGTTTGGGTTGTGAACGGGTAAAGTTGCGATCGAGAAGCTCTTTGCCATGGCTGTAGGCTTCTGGCCAGGCGATGTCTTGATACCCCAATTTGGCTGTCTCTCGGAGCAGCCAAGATGCATCGGCAAGCAGTGGGCGGGCCAGGGCGCAAAGGTCAGCACGTCCTGAGGCAATGATTCCGTTGATTTGGTCGGCCTCGGTGATCGTCCCGACGGCAATAGTGGGCACGTTAGCTTCGTTGCGAATGCGGTCTGCCATGGGTGTCTGATACATACGCCCATACACCGGGGTCTGCTCCGGCGTCACTTCCCCGGACGAGCAGTCCATGAGGTCAGCACCAGCATCCCGGAAGTGACGGGCAATCTCCACAGCCTCGTCCACGGTGGTTCCACCCGACGCCCAATCCGTGGCCGAGATGCGAACCGACATGGGGAGCGATGCTGGCCAAGCCCCGCGCATGGCAGTGAAAACCTCGAGCGGAAAGCGCAGTCGGTTCTCCAAGGAGCCACCGTATTCATCGTCGCGCTGATTGGTGAGAGGTGAGATGAAACAAGACAGCAAGAAGCCATGACCCGCTTGCAGTTGAACCCAATCGAAGCCAGCTGAGGAGGCGCGACGAGTGGCTGCAACGAAGTCGTCACGAACGCGTTCCATGTCTTCACGCCTCATCGCGCGGGGAGTCTGGGAAACTCCCGGCGAGTAAGGCATTGCTGAAGCAGAAATCAAGGGCCAGTTGCCATTCTCCAGCGGATGATCTGGTTTTTTCCAGCCGAGTTGGCTCGAGCCGCGGCGGCCTGCATGACCAATTTGCACGCCGATACGCGCGTCTGTGTTTTCATGCACAAACGTGGTGACCGCGGAAAAAGCTTGGACTTGCTGGTCGTTCCAGAGACCCGGACATGCAGGCGTAATGCGCGCATCAGGCGAGACAGCCGTCATTTCCACCATCACCAGGCTGGCCCCGCCCAAGGCACGGTTGCCGAGGTGAACCAGGTGGAATTGACCGGGTACGCCGTTTTCGCAGGCATAGAGAAGCGTAGGCGAGGCGACCACACGATTCTTGAGCGTTATCCCGCGGGCAGTGTAGGGCGTAAGCATGGGCAGAAGCGGACGACCCGGTGCCTTCGCCTGCGTGCCGGAGCGCTGAGCAATCCAGCGCTCGTAACCTTCGAGCCAAGTCTTGTCTCGCACTCGCAGGTTTTCATGGGAGATGCGCTGCGAGCGTGTCAGAAGTGAGTACGCAAACTGTTCGGGCGCGAGGCCTTCGTAGCGCTCGACGTTCTCGAACCACTCGGTGGAGTTGCGAGCCGCGTTTTGGATCTTGAGAACTTCCACACCCCGGACCAGCTCGTAGTGAGCGAGTCCTTCGCGGAGCTTTCCGCCATTGGTCTTGAGGCTTAGAGCGAGTTCGATCGCGTCTTCCAATGCGAGCTTGGTACCCGAACCGATAGAGAAGTGCGCAGTGTGTGCGGCGTCTCCCATCAGCACAACCGGTACTTCGCGCTGAGACTTGCCGTGTGGGTGAGTCCATTGCACCCACTGCTTGCAGATCACCCGCGGGAAGCGAATCCAGATCGCTGAGCCGCGCAGGTGAGTGGCATTTGAGATAAGCGATTCACCATCGAGATAAGGCGCAAACAGCTTCTCGCAGTAGGCAATGCCTTCTTCTTGAGACATCTTGTCGATGCCGGCCTTTTGCCAAGCTTCGTCGGTAGTCTCGACAATGAATGTCGAGAGTCCATCCTCGAATTGGTACGCATGAGCCTGAAACCAACCGTGCTCCGTCGGCACGAAGATGAAGGTGAACGCGTCGAAGACTTTCCGCGTGCCTAGCCAGACAAAACGGCAGCTTCGCAGATCGATATCCGGCTTAAATGTTTCAGCGTAACGCGTGCGCACCGCGCTGTTGATGCCATCGGAGGCGATAAGCAGGTCCGCGTCGTATTTTCGGGCTATCTCTTGCTCGTCCTCGACAAACGTCTCAAACACGAGCTTCACGGCAAGCTCTTCGCAGCGCGCCTGCAGGATGTTGAGAAGCTTCTTTCGACCGATGCCGATGAATCCGTGTCCACCGCTGCTTACGCACTGACCTTTGAAATGGGTGTCAATGTTGTCCCAGCGGCTGAATTCACCCGCGATGGTGTCAGCTGAAACAGAATCTGCTTTGCGGAGATTTTCAAGTGTGGCGTCGGAGAAAACCACGCCCCAGCCGAAAGTATCGTAGGGGCGATTTCGCTCGACCACGATAACTTCGTTCTCCGGGTTTTGCAGCTTCATCAGCAGGCCGAAATAGAGGCCGGAGGGGCCGCCTCCTAGGCAGACGATTTTCACTATGGGTCTCCTGATCAGGGAATCTGGTTCGGTTGTTGGGGTTACGCGGCGTTAAGCGCTTGGCGCAGTTGGTCGGGGATGGGGACGGCCGCGTGGGTGTCCAAAGAGGTGGTCACCACCGTCTGTTTAACGCTCATTCGCAGCACGCCGTCCGTTCCCGTGCAGGCGAGTGACAGGTTCATTGACTTGTTGCCCAAGCGCTGAAGTTCGAGCGAGAGAACCACGTCGTCACCCATGCGGCTGATGGCCCTGAAATCCGCCTCGAGGTGAACGGTGGGCAAGCCGCAACGCTTCTGGCTGATGTAACCAGTGAAACCATCGGGTATCAGGGAATCTATCCAGGCTTCCATAAGATCGTTGAACAATACGAAGTAGCTCGGATAGAACACGATGCCTGCTGGGTCGCATTCCGAGAACCGAATGCGATGCTTCAATTCAAAACGACGGCTCGTCATGGGTTTTTCCGGTTCTAGAGCGTCAACGCATGGCGTTGAAGGCACTCTTTGAGCTTGTGACCGTGCTCGTCCGCGAGGGCTGCATCACGCAGTTCACGCAGCGTGACTGGCGCCAGAGAGCGCTGATGGCGGTCGACCACCGACATCAAGGTTTCGTAGTTGCGCAAGCCGCGCGCATGGGTGTCGCTGTACCCCTTTACGAGGCGTTGGCATTGGGCGGCTTCGAGGGCCAGTTGAGGGTTGAGTGAGGCAATGAGGCGCAGGCGTTGAAGCCAAGTCTCTATGCGCGCGTTCTCAAGCGAAAAGCGCAGGGTCACGCGTCGCCAGCGACCCCAGCGTGCAAGGGTGTACAGCATGAGAAAACCGCCGAGCGAACTGGTGCGAATAACGCGACCTTGCCGAGTAAAGCGGCCGACAAGGCGGTTCGCCCAGTTGGGTTTAGAGAGCCAAAGGCCCAGGTCCTTGGGTAATGTCTCGCAGATCTCCTCCAGGCGCGGATGCATGAATTCCTCGATTTCCAGTACCTGGTCGTCTCGGCTGCGGACTTCGTCGCGCACGCGTTCGAAGCGGCTTCCTCGGGTCTTGAGGTCCGCCACTCGCATGGTGTCTTCGTAGGACATCCACAAGGCAAGGTATCGCGCCGTTTCGCGCAGTAGAGCGGAATCCCGTCCACCCGGAGCGGTAGCGAGCGTTTCGAGACGGTCAACGTAAGTCCGAGCGTACAAGGGGTCCTGGTAGTCAGCCAGGCGCCGAATCCCCTCGAGCGCGATCTCTGGTACTCCCGTGGGGAGGGCGTTTGCGCGTTCAACCAGTGGGGCGAGCGCGGGGTGGTAGGACAGCGCTTGCCGCGGGGACGAGTGTGTTGCCGCCTTGGGCTTGTTTCCCACCTGAGCATCCAGGGCCTCGCTGAAGCCCGCTGAGAACGCCCTCAAGCTGGGCTTGACTCCCACACCTCCGCGTTCAATGGTGTGTTCGAATTGCTCGCGGCTGAAGGGCAGCACGCCAGTTCCGCTGAGCGCGCCGAAAAGCACAGCGCTAATCACGCTGCCGGCCCGCTCGGCGACCTCGGCCATATCGAAGCTCACAAAGCGTTTGGCAGCGCGGCGCGCTTGTCGCAGAAGCGCATCGCTATCCACGCGGCCATCGCCCATGGCCGATTTCTCTGCAATCGAATAAACACGGTGAGTCGAACTCAGCAGCGTGGTGTTGTCTTGCGTGACGAAACCACGTTGGACCGCTCGGCCCGCTTCCATGAGCTCGGAAGCAAGCACGATGTCAAGGTCACCCGGTAGCGGAGCCTGCGAGAGCACGGGCGCGCGAGCACCGGGCTCATCAGCACCGGGGAACAACTCCACGTAGTACACAGTGGCCCCTGTCCGCTGGGCAACCCCAGGAACCGATGTGGTTTGTGCGAACCAGCCATTGTGTTCGCCGAGATCGACAATCCAGTCGGCAAGCACACCTCCACCTTCTCCACCCATGGCGAGGATGGCAATTTTGATGGGTTCATGCTGCATGCGATGCACCCGCTTGAAGGGAGGTCGAGGCAACGGGCGCGTAAACAGCACGACGCTTTGCTTCGCGGCTCTGCAGCCAGCCGATAACGGCGCTGCGTACTCGCTGGCGCAACTTGTCGCGGCGTGTCGGATTACTCACGATGTTGGCACGATAGAAGGAGGGACAGAGAACAGCGGCGTGTGAGACCTCTCCGCAATTGCCGCAGCCTACGCAGCTGTCGAGAACCACCGCGACTGGGTCCTCGCGCAATGGATCAGGGTTGTCCCCGATCGACAGAGATGGGCAACCGGAAAGGCGTATGCAGGAGTGATCACCGGTACATGTATCGGGGTCGACGCCAAAGCGTTCACGTACGACTCGCTGACCATCTGCGATGGCCTTGCGCACCTGCTTCTTCTCACGGCGCTGGAGGTTAAGCATGCATTCGCTTTGCGCGATAAGCACCTTGGGCCCCACTTCGCGCGCAGTCAGTGCTTCTCGCAGCGCAGAAGTCATGGCTTTGAGGTCATACGTGCGCTTGATGGTGCGCACCCAATCTACCCCTACGCCTTTGACAGCCTTTTCTATCTCGTGCCCTGTGCTCCTGGTGGGGTTGTGGGCACGAGAGGACAGCAGGTCCTGGCCTCCGGTTGCTGAGCTGTAGTTGTTGTCGACGATGACCGTAAGGTTGTCGCTGCGGTTAAAGACCGCGTTTGCAATTCCACTGGTGAGGCCGTTATGCCAGAAGCCGCCGTCACCCATGAGTGAGATCGCTCGTTTGGTGGCGGGCTCGCTGCCCGGAGCGACTGTAAAGGCAGCCGCACTCGCGCTGCCAAGACCGTAGCCCATGGTGGTGCTACCCAAATTGAAAGGGGGCAAGATGGAGAAAAGGTGACAACCAATGTCTGCACTGATGTGATGCTCTCCGAGCTCTCGCTCAACCAGCTTGATTGCGGTGAAGATTGGCCGCTCGGGGCAACCTGTACACAGACCGGGGGGACGTGCGTGCACCGTCTGGTCTAGTGGAGGCAATACATCCAGATCGTCGGAAAGCGTGTGAATCTCGGGCCTCGCTGCACCGAGGAGGCTTTCGTCGTTGCCATTTGAGTCAAGGACTTCCTCATCGCCGCCGAGCAGCGCCATGGCGGGTTTGGGCGCAGTAGCCGGCTGCGCTGCCACCACCGGAATGGAGATGGGGCGACGCTTGGGTACTGCAGGGGCCTCAGACGCAACGAGCCCATACAATTCCAGGAAACCGCGCAAGCCCTTGAGCACCGTGGCTGTGTTGTAGTCACCTGCTAGTGGCAGGAAGTCCTTGCCATGCAGCCTGGTACTAAGACCAGATTGGTGGAGGATCGAAGCGACGTTTTGTTCGACGAAGTTCGGCTGACCCTCTTCGATAACCAAAATGGCGCGCTTGTTCTTGCAGAATCGGTCGAACTCCGCGTCCACCAGAGGGTAGGCTACGTTCATCACGTAGAGTGGAATCTTCGTATCACCGTAGACGTTCGCAAGCCCTAGTTTCTGCAGGGCGCGAATGACGCTGTTGTAGTTGCCGCCCTGAAGCGCAATGCCTGCGTCAGCCGCATCTTCAGCAAAGAACTCGTTGAGCTGTCGTTCTTGAATAAAGCGAATAGCTGCGGGCCAGCGTTCCTGCACCTTCTCTCGTTCGTGCAGAAAACTTGCGGGAGGCAACACGATGCGATTCACGTCGCGTCGCGGGTTCTCCATCGCGTCCTTCACCGTGAAGGCGGGGCGGCAATTCTCGCCAGCGATGAACTGACCATGCAGATGGCAGGAGCGGATACGCATCTGCAGCATGACTGGCGTGCTGGTGGCTTCAGAAAGGTCAAAACCGTCTTTGACTGACTGGACGATGCTGGGAAGGTTTGGGCGAGGATCGAGAAGCCAAATCTGCGACTTCATTGCGAACGCGTGGCTGCGCTCTTGCATGATTGACGAGCCTTCGCCGTAGTCCTCGCCAACGATGATGAGGGCGCCTCCGAGCACCCCGCCTGAAGCGAGGTTGGCCAGAGCGTCGGACGCGACGTTGGTGCCGACAGTTGCCTTAAAGGTAATCGCGCCTCGCAGCGGATAGTTGACCGAGGCTGCAAGCGTGGCGGCTGCGGTGGCTTCGCTGGCGCTGTTCTCAAAGCGAATGCCGTGGTCTGCCAGGATGTCCTGCGCATCTGCCAAAACATCCATGAGGTGGGAGATAGGTGCTCCCTGATACCCCGCCACGTAGGCCACCCCCGACTCCAGGAGCGCCTTGGTTACAGCCAGGATTCCCTCGCCACTGAAGACTTCGCCCTTGCTCAGGCGGAGCTTTTTGACTTCCTCTATGAACGACCGCTCTGCCACCTTGTTCTCCTGTCATATGCACGTGTTGGTGCTACAGGGGAGGTACTTTCCCAGAAGATAGTTTAGAAGTCAAGCTATGATTCGTAATGTATATTTACTCGGTAGGGTTTGGACCCGCGCGGGGTGATGGTCTCCAAGTACTGGCGCTTGACGAGATGGATCTATGAGCTGTGCCAGAACTGCTTTTGGGCGGCCGTAGACATCGGGTCTGGTGGCGACGGCCACAGGCGGGCAATCCTGCGTTTAGAGCAGGGGCGTGGCCGTGGGGCGACTGACAGGTGAGTAGTGGAGGCAGCAGCTGCCGAGCTACCTGGTGCACTGGGAAGTACACCCGCAATTTGACGGTTCCCGAAATCAACCAACGTGCGCGGCCTATGTCACCTTGGCGCGTCGGCGAGGGGTGGCTTTCTCTTGGTCGGTACGTTTGGCGTCGAGGGCAGCGTCGTTCAATGTTTGTGCCAGGTGCGTGCGGAGCCGCCCCAGAAGATCATTGAGGACGTTTCGTTCATCCGCCTCGAGGCCGAGAAAAATCTCCACGATCCAACTCTCATGTGTCGAAGCCACCTTCTCGAACGATTTCCTGCCAAGAGGCGTGAGGCGAACAACAAAGGAGCGACGATCGCGGGCTGCGACTTCCCTCACAACCATTCCCTCGTTCTCCAGTTCGTCGGTGAGACCTGTGATGTCGTTCGAGGGATTCGCTGCGGCCTGAAAGGCGCCGGGCGTCCGACACAACTCCACCGGGCCGTACCGGCCTCAAACCAATGGCAAGGCCAAGCGGTTCATCCAGTCGGCATTGCGTGAGTGGGCCTATGGCTGGACGTACCAGCACTCAGCCCAGCGAACCGAGGCCTTGGCGAGCCGACAATACCACTACAACTGGCGTCAACCCCACCGCCCCATCGGATGCATCGCTCCGATGCACAGGCTCAAATCTGCAAATGACCTCTTGACGGTTCACAACTGACCGGGTGGCCAGACGCCACGCTATCATCGACAACCAAGGACGTGGCGCTGAAGGAAGTCGAGCACCACTGAGTTAAAGACAGCCGGATTGTCCCGGTGGACGCCGTGTCCGCTGTCCGGTACTTGCAGCAGTTGTGCCTGAGGCATCAACCGGGACAAGGCCATGGTCGTGGCGCGATGCACTTCCAGCGTGCGCTCGCCGTATAGCAGAAGTGTCGGCGCATCAAAGTGCCGCAGCGCCTCCTCGTCGAGTGAGGGAAATGGTTCCGAGGAAATCAAGAGCGCGCGCATCGCCTCGGCATTGCGCAGCCGCCGCTCGCGTCCTGCAGGGGTGCTGGATTCGCCCGGGCCTGAGCCATTGATGCCTTCGGTGAGCAGGCGTACTGCCGATTCACGTTCGCCCGCCGCGAAAGCATCGGCGGCCGGGTCCATTACCTCTCGCTGGAAACGCAGCCTCGCATCGCGGCCTCCGTCACTGCGGTCAGCAAACGGCAGGACGGGGGGCTCGGTCAGCGCGAGGGCACGGACCTTACCTGGATGCGCCAAAGCGAGCTGGAGAGCTGTAAATGCGCCGTAGGAGGTGCCGATCAAAACGGCCGGCGTGGCTTGCCAGCGCTCAAGGAGAGCTGATAGGTCTTCCGCTTCGGCGAGCACGGAATGGCTCCGGCTGTCGATCGTATTTCGGTTCGGGCTGCTGTAGCGTCGGCTGTAAGTGATGCAGCGAAAATGCGGTGTAAAGGCCGCCCATTGCGGCGCCCAAGACGACCAGTCGCCCATCCCGCCGTGCACGAAAACGAGCGTCGATCCTGAGCCCTCCTCGGCATAGTGGATGTCTATACCGCCGGCAATCACGACGCGTTGTAGCGGCCGCTGTTCGAGAGCGCTCATCATTCGACTTTCAGATTTGCCAACAAGGGGCTCAGGCGTAACTCCTCGCGCTGCAGATACTGCTGGAAGGCTTTCGGATCGCCGGGTTCTGAAGCGATGCTGCCGGCCTTGAACTCACCCTCTTGGTACGTCGGGTCTGCCAGCACTTCCCTCATTGCTGCCGCCAGCCGCGCGACTACGGGAGCGGGGAGGTTTGCGGGACCGAATAAGCCCGTCCAGAGATCTGCCTCGGCGCCCCTGACCGTCTTACTCTCATTAACCGTCGGAATTTCGGGCGCGGTTGGATCCCGTCGTGCCGAAATGATGCCGAGAGCCTTGAGCTTGCCGGCTCGGATCATCGGCAAGGCTCCCGTCAATGCCATAGTGCCAACTTGAACCTGGCCGCCGATCAGGTCGTTGAGCAGCGGAGCGCCTCCCTTATAGACGACCGGGCTGACCTTGAATCCTGCGGCGTCCGCAACGATCGTACCGCCTATGGTCTGAATCATCGCTGCCCCGGTGGCGCCTAACAGCAACGGCTCCTTGGCCCGCACGACCATGGCCGTTAGCTCGTCGACGTTGCTGGCAGCGAGCCCGGAGTGGGCGACCAACACCGTGCTGTTAGTCGAAAGTTTCGCGATGGGCGTAAAGTTTCGAACTGAGTAGCCCGACTTAAGCGCCGCAGGCCCGACTATCAAGTCATTGACCGATCCCAACAGCAACGTATAACCATCAGCCGGCGCCCGCTGCACCTTCTTGGCGCCAATGGTGCCTGAGGCCCCAGCAACGTTCTCAACCACTACGGAGCTGTGGAGGCGCTTGCCAAGCTCGACTGCCAACGTGCGACCGATGCGATCCACCGAGGCGCCGGCGGGATATGGAACGACCAGTGTGATCGGCTTGTCAGGGTAAGCCTGTGCCCGGGCTAGCGGGGCAGCGGCGGCGACCGTGATGGCGATCAGCAGCGATCGGCGATTGAGGTTGCGCTTCATGCAGTCTCCAGGCGCCGGTGATAGCCGGCAAGATTTGATTGGCGAAAGATCTCGGCTCAAGTGGCGGGGCCACTGGGTGGGCTGCTGATCCTGCGTGCGGTTCAGTGCGGTGCCAGCCAGTGTCGAAGCTTCTGGGATAGCCGTCTAATCAAAAATTCCACAAAGGTATAGGAGAATCCAATACCATGGTTTAGACGACCTTCCGCTCATTGCAGTCATGCGTACCTCCGCCAGCACCCTTCGCAACCGCCTTCTGAGCAGTGCTCGATTACGCCACCTGCACGTCTTCGTCACAGTGGCCGAGCTGCAGACGGTCAAACGCGCCGCCGAGGCCGTGGGCATCAGCCAGCCGTCCGCCACGCAGGCGCTCGCCGAACTGGAGCGTTTGCTTGAATGCACGCTGTTCTTGAGACATGCGCGAGGCATGGCCCTGACGCCAGCGGGCTCACAGTTGCTGCCACTTGCCCGCCGAACGCTCGGGATCATGGATGACGCTGCCACGCAAGCCGCTGCGCTGGCGCAAAGCGCCAACGAGGTGGTCCGGGTTGCCGCTATTTCGGCCGCCATCGAAAGTCACCTGGGCAAGACGATTCATGATTTCACCCAATTGCATCCGAGAGTGCTTGTGCACCTGCAGGAGGCCGACGCATCACGTCAAGCCTCACTGGTAGCAGACGGCGACGTGGACTGCGCGTTCTGCCGTGCACCTCCTGTCTTGCCCAATGGATGGTCCTTCACACCTCTATGGCCGGACCGGTTTGCCATCGTCGCTGGTCATGCCCATCCGCTCGCTCGCAAGCGCCGCGTGACAATGTCGGACCTCGTGGCCGCCACCTGGCTCGTAACACCGACATCAATGGCCGCACGGGAAGCATTCGATACGTTCTTCGCGCACGCCCCAACTCCGATAAAGATGCATGGTGTCGTCACCAACTCAGCCACCATGCTCTCGAGCCTGCTCTCGCAACAGCATCTGCTGACCTTCGTTCCCGCCAGCATCGTGCGACGTGGTGTGGAATCCGGCCTGCTCGCAGAAATCTCGTGGGCCCAGCGTTTTCCTTTCTCGCCGATCGGCCTTCTTGTTCCGCACCACGGCCGGGGTCCGGCGCTCGGTAGCTTCACGAGCTATATGCAGAAGACGGCTAGGGATGTTCTGCAAGACTGGCACGAGCCCTGCGTGAGCTGAAGCCATGATTGCCAAACGAGTGACTACTGCACCGAATCAACTCGATCTCGGGCTGAACCTGTCGACCTTCGCGCGGCGCTGGAAGTCCTCCATCGCGAGCGCAGGCACCAAACCCGCGCCCGTGGCGCCATAGCTCACCTTGCCGGGATTCTTCTTCGTGTAGCCACCCGCGCACGGTTGCGCAAAACCGGGAGGCCGAGTTCGTCAGCGCCTAGAACGAGGATCAGTTGGGGGAATGCTGGGTCACTTGGGTCATAACTTTTGCTTCTGATTAAGGTTTGCGAGCCAATTCCAGGAAGCTGCGGTTCAAAGACGCTTCAGCTCCGATCAAACGGGAGCGTCGTGCCTGTACCCAAGCCTGATCGCGCGCCAGCGCGGCGCTGGATGCAGCGAGCATGCGTCGCACCTCGGCTGGCTGTGGTCCACCCGTCCCGGTGCGGGTGCGGACCATGTTTGCGGGCGACAGCGTTGCCCTGAAAGTAGCCTCGTCCAAAGGCAGGACTGCCTGCTCCAACTGGTACTTCTTGCCGGCCTCTGCATAAATGCGCTGGGCCTGCTCGTATGGAAACTCCTTGGGGCGCAAGTTCTGGCTCCGTGCATACAGCACAATCTCGGAGGCGAAATGATGACCGACGCGAAACGGCACGCCGTGCGCGCGCTGCAGCGTTTCTGCCAGCTCCATCGATGTGATCCAGTCAGAGTCCAGCTCCTCCAGCGCGCGCGCAGGGTCGATCTGCAATGCAGCCAGGACGCCATCAAGCTGCTGGAGCATTTCCACCCCGAGCACGAAGGTCTTCACGCCAGAGGCGCTTGCCGTGTTTTTGTAGTCGATCATTCCCGGCGTCACGTTGTGCGCACGCAGCGTCACCGCCTGGACGGACGCCACGACATCGGTGGCCTTCGCCCGTGTGTTCTGGATCACACCGGGATTGGCTTTCTGCGGCATGGCGCTGCTGGTGTAGGTATTGCTGGCGCCCAGCAGCAGCCAGGGCCGCGTCTGGTGGTACTGCACATGCACGTCCTGCATCAGGGCACCAACCCGGATTGCGGTAGAGCTGGCAATGGAAGCAGCTTCGAGTGGAACGTCGTAGGTGCTGATCTGCCCCGCATCCAGCGAGTTAACGATCAGACCGTCAAAACCCAGCAAGGCAGCCAGCCGTTCGCGGTTCACCGACCAGCTGGAATTGGCCAGGACCGCAGTGCCCATGGGGCTCAGGTTCAGGCGCGCATAGGCCTCGCGGATGCGCGTAGCATCGCGCTCGAATGAATCTGCGAAGGCCAGCAGGTAGTGGGCATAGCTGATGGGCATGGCTTGGACGCCATTGGTGTAGGCCGGAACGTAGGTGTCCACATTTTTGCCGGCCAGCTCGATCAGGCGCTTGCGCACCATGACCAGCGCATCAGCAAAATCCAGTACCTCGAGGCGCAGTTGTGCGGCATTCAATGTTGAATGAATGTCTTGGCGGCTTCGACCCGTGTGGATGAGCGTCCCCTCGGGACCGACCTGATCTGTGATGATTTTCTCGACCTGAAGCACGTCTGTCGGCCGCTTGCCACCGGGCTGCGCAGCCTGATCGATGGAATGGCTGACGCCTCGCGCAATGCGCCCGGCAAGCGGCGCGGGAATGATGCCCTGCTCTGCATGCACCACCGTCGATGCCATGTTGATGCGACCGAACCAGTAGAAGACGTCTTGTTGCTTGGCGAGCGCGCTGGTGGCATCTCCGTTGACGGTGCCTTGGAGGCGAGCGACCTGTGCTTGGCATTCCGCGGTTGTGCGGCATGCGGTGTCCAGTGTGTCGGCGGCACCTGCGGTACCCATGGATCCAAGAAGTCCGGCGCTGAGCATGAATGTGGCGGGCACGCGCAGTACGTGCGCTCGGCGGGTGATCCGGTTGGAAGTTTTCATTGAATTTGTCTCAGCTAGTGTGAATTCGCGGTTGTCCCCGTCGCGGTGCTTCATTCATTTATCAGATGAATTCTTGCGCACTGGTCGACTGATCACGTGATTTTTAGGGCGTGAAGCTTCCGGGTCAAATTCATTTACGCTGATGCCCATTGGATAAATGAATGGCTTGCCGTGCTGGCTGATCAACTCTTTTCGCGTCTCGTTGGCCGGACACGGCTCAAGCACTTGCAACTGGTGGTGGACATTGCCGAACTGCAAAGCCTCCAGAAAGCGGCATTGGCCGTCGGCTTAAGCCAGCCGGCTGCGACCCAGGCCTTGGCCGAGTTCGAATCCGTTCTGGGTGCGCCGCTGTTCGAGCGCCATGCGCGTGGCATGCGCCCTTCGGAACTTGGCATTGCACTGTTGCCCATGATGCGTATGGCGCTTCAACAGATGCAAGTCTGCGCAAATACGGTGATCGCGCTGCAAGGCGGTACGCGCGTTCTGGTACGCATCGCCGCCATCAGCGCAGCGGTTTCAGGGTGGCTGACCGTTGCCTTACCGCCGTTCGTGACCGCGCATCCGGACATCGCGCTCGACATCCAAGAGGTCACGGCCGACGACATCCTGCGCCTGGTTGAGCACGACATCGCCGACCTTCTTCTGTGCCGGGAGCCCACGTCGCTGCCAACCAGTCATGGCTTCACGCCCGTGCTCGAGGATCGCTTCGTCGTCGTCGCACGTGTGGACCACCCACTGGCTGCACTTGACGGCGTGTCCGACCTATTGCTGGCCGCGCAGACCTGGATCACGCCGCCGTTGACTGGCATCACACCACGCGAGTTCGCGGAACTATTTGCGCGGCTGGGCGGTACACCGACAACCTGTCAGATGTCCACCCGCTCGGTCATGCTGGCCAACGCGTTGCTGAGCCAGAGCGACATGCTCGCGCTCACGCCCTACAACCTGATCCGGCCGTTGCTTGAAGAAGGGCGCATCGCCGTGCTGCGCACCCGTGACATCGTGCTGGCGCCGCTCGGCTATGTGGTGCGCCATGGGGTCGAAGCGCAAACGTCGTCTGCGCTTGCGCGAACAATCCGAGGGCTTCAGGAATGGGCTCCGTCTTGAACCACCGGTCGTTCATCGGGGAAAACTGAGCGCGCGCAGACGTTTCGTGACTGCGCTCTGTGTCCTTGCCACGCGACGAGTCGGTCCGGCGGGTGCGCAACTGCCTTTTGCCGCTTGACGCGGAATGAATGTCGCCGCGGCCTGCGACCCCCAAAAGGGCTCGGGTCATTGCGGGCCGGCCCAGCGACATGGCGAAGATGCCGGAAGGCCGAGGCAAGGTCAGAGCGCGCAAGCAAGAACACCACAAGGCCAGCATCCGTGCAAAGGCGGAGCACCCGTTCCGGGTGATCAAGCGGCAGTTCGGCCTGGCGCAGCGGCTCTGCTCAGCGAGGCCGATGCGGCCCGCTTCGCGGGTCGTCCTCCGACGCTTCCGTGGGCGCAGGAAGCAAGGGGGCAACGACCTCGGCGATCCGCTGTGCATTGTTGGCGCTGATCCCGCGCATCGGCCTAGATAGCCGGTCGTCGTCCGCGGCCGCGATCCAGAAGGCGTGCGCTCCTTCGAACGCCTGTTCCCAAACATCCGGTCTGGCGCCCAGCGACTGGAAAGATGGCGCAACCGGCCGCAATGGCGGCTCGATGCCGCCGCCAACGGGCGCATACATCATGGGGAGCATGTCGTAGGCGGGAGACACTTCTGTAGGCCTCCCTCGCTCGTCGGTCATGAGCGAAAGGTTCTCGAAGTGCCGGTCGCCATTGCCGATCAACTCCGAAAAAGCGGTCAGCACAAAGACCCGCCGCGCGGAGTCGGGGCCGATCATGCCTGCTTCCTCGCAGCGCTGCGCGAACGCCGGCCAGTTGTCCCGCATCCCGAACAGCTCGTCATCGATCGCGCCCGCGGAGATCATCCCCCGGCGGCCGAAGCGGCCGATGCGGTCAAATCGCTCAACCTCGAGGAAGCCATACCCTTGGCTCTCGAAATAGCGTGCAGGTGCCGCCGGCATTCCAGATTCGCCAAGGGCGCGCAACTCCAGTTCCTCCAAGATGAGCATCTCTGAGGAGCGGGTCCCGACGCGTGCAAACTTCACTATGAGGTGGCCATTCGCCTCTGTCTCGCAGGTGAACTTGGGCTGGTCGCCGCCTGCACTGCTGCCCGCGCCCGTCTGGCTTGTGGCGTCCGCCAGGCCCTGATAGACCCGGCGACACCGATGCGGACGAGCATTCGCAAGAACGGCTATTGCCTGGCGCCCTTTGGTATCCCCACGGCCCGCGTTGACCTGCCTGCTGAATCGGTTGCGTACCTCGCCGATACGCCACAGACCGCGCTGTAAGAGACGAGCTTTCGTCGCGAAGCACGAAGCTGTTCGTGGGATCGGTTGCAGAAGCGATCGCTGGTCGCGTTCGAGACGCGCGCGGGGCTCAAGCTCGTTGTCCTTCGCGGGCACGAAGAGCAGTATCCCGTGCTGCAGTCTGAGCGGTACGAGTCGACGCAACGATGCCGGCGTTTCGCACGCCACAGCCCGGGCGTGGCCTTTTTGGCAGCTTGTTCGAGAACCTGGTGATCATGGAAGCGCTCAAGACCCGATTCAACCAGGGCGAGTCGGCGGAGATGTACTTCTTCCGCGATGCGGCAGGCAACGAGGTCGATCTGCTGATTCCCTCTGGACGCTGCGCGCCGTGGATATCAAAGCTGGCGCGACAGTCAACCCCGATTACTTTCGCGGCCTTCGCAGTTTCGCGGCGGCCTTCCCCGATGCGTTGGACGGCGGCAGCGTCGTCTATGGCGGCGACACTGACCAGGCACGAAGCGACTGGCCGGTGATCGGCTGGCAACGCCTGCAGCACCCTCCGGCGCGGTGATCTTGACGCTTGGCGCTTGCGGATGACTTTGTCTCACCAACGGTGAGACCCTTGCCGGCGTCAGGACCGCACGCTCGAACTCACGCTTGCTCCACTGCTCACGCGCGATCCAACATACCCAGCTCCCGTTCGGTTGGTTGGGGAAGAGCTGAGGAGCATTCTTTAGCTGCACCGACCAACCTAGCCGCAGGGTCGGCTGGACCTAAGCCCAGACATGAAGTAGGGCTCGCCCGGACTACGAACGAGCCCGCCCTCCCAAGCGGTGAAGGCCTACAAGCGGGCCGCACGACCGACGCTATTGTTGGTAGGTATTGCCCCGCCGGTCATGAAGACCGCGCGACGAGTTCCATCGAAGGAGTTTGCGATGCCCGAGCAGAACAAGACAGTCCTCCTCAAAGCCAACGCCGCCATCTCGAAGCTGGACTTCGAGGGCTTCCTCAAGTTCTGCACCGACGACGTCAAGTGGACGATGGTCGGCGAGCAGACCATCGACGGGAAGGAAGCCGTCCGCAGTTGGATGAAGGAAACGTATGTCGAGGCGCCTGACTTCGATGCCAAGACACTGATCGCGGAAGGAGACTGGCTTGCGGCGCTCGGCGAGATCTCCATCAAGGACCAGGATGGCAGTGTCACCCGCTCTTCCTATTGCGACATATGGCGTTTCCGGGACGGGAAGATGGCCGAGTTGAAGGCCTACGTCGTCGAGGCGAAACCGTAGAGGTTGCGCGAGCGGCGCACCCAAGGAGACTCTCGTGACCCAGCCCTTTCAAAAGTGGACCATTTTGCCGCACGGCAAGCTGGTGCAGATCGATGAGAACATCTTGACTGTGGTGGGCGAGATCCACATGCCGCTCATGGATCTGCCGCGGCGCATGACAGTGGTGCGCTTGAGAGACGCAAGCCTGGTGATCTTCAGCGCAATCGCACTCGACGAGGATGAGATGTCCGCGCTCGAGGCCTACGGTCGCCCTGCGTACTTGATCGTGCCCAGTGACAAGCATCGGCTTGACGCGAAGACCTGGAAAGATCGTTACCCCGAGATCCAGGTCGTTGCACCCGAGGGTGCGCGAGCGAAGGTCAGCGAAGCGGTACCGGTCGACACGGTGACGCCGCGCTTCGATGACCAGAGCCTGCAATTCGTGACTGTCCCAGGAACGCGTGGCCGGGAAGCGGCGCTTGTCGTTCGCACGCCGAACGGCACGACGCTCGTGCTGAACGATGTGGTCGGCAATATTCGCGACGCGGCCGGCTTTGGCGGCTGGCTGCTGCACCTGGCGGGCTTTGCCGGCGAGGAAGCGCAGATTCCCGCGGTCGTGAAGATGGCGGTGATCGAGGACAAGAAGGCCTTGCGCACACAACTGTTGCAATGGGCCGAGATCGACGCGCTGGTCCGCGTCCTGGTGTCGCACGGGTCGCCGATCGAAGAGAACCCTCGCCAAGTGCTGCGTGAGCTGGCGGAGTCGCTTACATGAGCGTCACGGGTAGCTGCCACTGCGGCAAGACGGCCTTCCGCATGGATGCCGAGATCCCTGCCCAACTGACGCGCTGCACCTGTTCGTTCTGCGCCAAGCGAGGCGCGCTGCTGGCGTACTGCACTCCAGATCAATTTCATCTGACGGCGCTCCCGGCCGAGGACGCGGTCTACCGTTGGCAAACGAGACAGGTGGCTCACCACTTCTGCGTCGAGTGCGGCTGCGCCACGTTCAGCGACAGCCCGGCCTTCGAGCCCGATGGAACCTGGGACGGCAGCACCCGCCGGATCGGTGTCAATGCCCGGCTTTTCGACGACTTCGATGCGGCGCTCGCCTCGATTGTCGTCATCGACGGCAAGCACCTCTGGTAGTTCTGGCACTGACTGATCAGGAGCGGAACATGAATGCACAGCTGACACCCGCGACCGAACTGGCCACAAAGGCCAAGACCCCATTTCCGGGGGCGTCGCCCGAATACGAGGTCGCCCGAAAAACCTTGCTTGCCGACGAGATCGAGTTCCGCCGCCACATGACCAGGCTGGGCGAGCAGCGCCGTGCCTTGCCGCCGGGGCCTGTGATCACCAAGGACTTTCGTTTCAAGGATGAGCAGGGGTCCGAGGTCGGGTTGAAGGATGGGTTGACAAGGGCGTCGCACCGGACAGGGTTGACCTTGTGAACGCTACTCGGAGCATGCCGATATGCGTGTATCCGAAGAAAATTACATACGTGAGCGGAAACCCGTTTGCGGGGTCTAGCTATTCGTGCCCCTAGTACGGTGGGGTTAGCTGGCAGCCGAATTGCGGCGCAACCTTTGTCCGCTGCGGTATGAGACCGCTTCCCGACCGATGTATTCGGTCGGGAAGCTGGTCGGCGAACGTCCGTCCCTCGACATGACGTTCAGATTTCTTAGGGATGACCGGCCCCTGCGTTCGAGCAACGAGCGCCGGCCCGAAGGACATGTGCGTGAATCAGGACGATCGTGGGCGAGATCAGTAAGATGACTTCACGTCCATTGAAAGCAGTTCTCTTGCCATTTCTATTGCCTGCTCTCGCGAAGGAGCAAGAAGTAGAGGGTAGCCCCAGAATTTTGAAAAAACGACCGCAAATGCCTTGAAGCCAAGACGTTTTGCCGGGTTGGATTCGACCAAGATCAATGCCAGAACCAGTCTTCTCAATTCAACCTTGTGTTTTTTCATCCAGAGCGCGGTGCGTTTCTTTTCTTCCGGCGAATGCTCATGCTCTTCAGCAGGTGCGGTATCGGTCAAGATTACGAAAGGCACCCTGCGCAGCAGATTTTCTTCGAATTCGTCGAAGTCCTTCTGGTGATCATGTCCGTGTTCTTGCGTAAGATTCATCCAGACCAGAGGGAAGTCAGAACTATTCATCGACATCACCATTTCCCTTGCGTTTTGATGCGGCGCCAGGTGGCTGCAATGGCGAGCACCCCGGGCAACGTAATGAAGAACACTGCCGAAAAGGCAATGTGCCAACCGTCGCGCAACCCGTCGGAGATCCCCCCAAGGGTATTCAGCACGACAAGCAGGCTGCCGAAGACCAGGGCAACCCACTGGGCCTTACGGGTTCCGATCAGTGCGAGGAGCACCGTGACGATCCAACAACCATAGAACGCGGAAAACATCCACAGTACGTCGGGCTCAAACGTAATTGCAGGCGTCGCTCCGTGTGCTCTCACAAAGTCGTTTACGTAGAAAAATAACTGGAAGGCGACAAAAAGTACGGCGCCAGCGGCTGTCGTCAACCAGAACAGGGCGACCGTGTTGGGGTTGTTCATGGCTAGGTCTTGGGCGGGGCGTAATTGGGATTTAAGGGGCATGAGAGCTTTCTCTATAATTAATGGGGGGTATCTCTGCGAATTCCAACGAATGAATCGTTCGCATGCGAAAGAATCAATATCTATAGTTCAGCGTCACCATCACGTTGCGTGGTGCGCCATAACCCACGGTGTCGAAATCGCCCTTCTGTAGCGCGTACTTCTTGTCGAACACGTTGTTGAGGTTGACGGCTACGTTGATCTTTTTTGTGAAGGCGTAACGCGCCACGAGCGACACCAGGGCATATGAATGCTGTTCCCCACCCAACGAACTGGTGCCTGTGTTGGGCGCCTGGTAGAAGCGGCTTTGCCATTTGACACCGCCGCCCAGCGTCAACCGGTTCCACTCTCCGGGTAACTGGTAGGTGGTGAAGAGCTGGGCCGTGGTGCGCGGTATTTGCGAATTCAAGCGGGCGCCACCGCCAGCTTGCGCAGTGAAGTGGGCGATCCCTGCGTAGATGTTCCAGCCACGCGCCAGTTCGCCCTGCAAGTCCAGCTCGATCCCGCGCGACTTCGTCCCGTCCGCGCCTTTGTAGGCTTGGGCACCACCTGGCGTGTAGGTTCCTGCGATCATCTGTGCAGCGTTGTCCAACTCGGTATCGAACAAGGCAATGGACGCATTCAGACGCCCGTCCATGTAAGCGCCTTTAAGGCCGATTTCCTTGGTTTTCCCCTTCGACGGTGTGAGTACGTTGCCCCTGCTGTCGCGATAGTCGGTTTGCGGATTGAATATGCCCGTGTAGCTGACGTAGGCCGAATAGGTCTTGTCGATGTCGTAGACCAATCCGGCATACGGGGTGAATTCACTGCTCTTTTTGTAGTGCAACGACGTGCCACTGACGTTGTCGTCGATTTCGTAGTTGCTGAAGCGGCCGCCGAGGATGAGCTTCAGAGGTTCGGCCAGCGAAAACCTCGCTGCGCTATAGACACCGCTCTGCTTGATTCGGGTGCGGGTCGGTATCGAAGCCATGGCATCGAAGTCAGGGCGGGGATAGGCCGGGCTCAGGTCATAGACATTGACCGGCGCAAAGCCTGCATAGAACGGTGCGATATCCTCCTGGCTGGCGGTGCGGCGCGAACCCGTGGCCCCCACCACCAGGTCATGCTGGCGACCCAGCAGTTCGAAGGGGCCGCTTGCCATCACGTCGAAGGTGTTCTGGCGGCTGCGACCTTCGGCCGCCAGTGCTACCGTATACGCCCCGTAGGGAAAGGAGCCCAGTCCCGTGGCGCGATCGGGGCGGCCGATCAGGCCGAGCAGTTCGGCATCGTATTCCGTGCGGTACTGGTTAGCGACGGCCCGGATGTTCCAGCCGTTGTCGAAGCGGTGCTCGATCCCGGCAAACGCAGTCTTAAGGGTGTTGTTCCAATGGCTCCAGTCCTGCGCGTAGTTCTTGGAGCGTGGATACTTCGCCTGCGTGCTGTCGCTGAACCATAGAGGCAAACCACCCCAGGTGGAGCCCTTCGGCGTGATGTCCTGGTAGTCATAGCCCAGGCTCACCGTCGTGTCCGGGGTCAGATCCGCCTCGACGATGCCGTAGAAGCTCTTCCTCTGCGGCTTGTAGTTATCGATGTACGAGTGTCCGTCCTGGTACGTCCCCACTATGCGCGCGCGAATGCGGCCATCCTCGGTCAACGGAGTCGATACGTCGGCCATTTCCCGATGGGTATCCCAGCTCCCCGCACCCAGCGAGGCGGACGCCGAGAATTCACGGGTCGGTCGTTTCCGCACCAGGTTGATGGCGGCCGAGGGATTGCCGGTGCCGGTGAGCAAGCCGGAGGCGCCGCGCACGACTTCGACACGATCATAGAACGCGGTATCGAGAGAGCCGATGCCACTCCCATTGACGATGTTGCCGACGACGGTGGGGATGCCGTCGTACTGAACGTTGTTGATCAATAAACCACGCGAATAGAAACTCGTCCGCTCGCTGTCGGACTGGTAGCCCGCGACGCCCGTGGTGTTCTCCAGCACGCCCTGCACCGAATTCAATTGCTGGTCGTCCATGCGCTGGCGCGTGATCACCGTCACCGACTGCGGTGTTTCCTGCAGCGACATAGGCAGGCGTGTGGCCGCCGCCGTCTCGTCTGTGGTGTAGGAGCCCGTACCCTCGGTGGTCAACTTATCCACACGGCCCGTCACGGTGACGGCTGGCAAGGTCGTCTCCTGCGGTGCCGTTTTCGCCTCGGTGTCGCCTTGCGGCTGCGCTGGCTCGGCGGCGCGTGCGCCCTGCGCGCTGACGAAAATAGCCGCGGCGACCGCTGGACCCAGCACGCTTCGGGGAGCGTTCATGATGGCGCCGATGCTCGGCGTACGCCGTCAAAGAAGCACATACCCATTTGCCGCTGGAACTCTCCAGCATGCGTGAAATTTCCCATCAAATAAAACTCATTTGCATTTAGATGATGCATTTAACGACGGAGGCAGGCTGTCTGCATTGTGAAATGTGGCCAGATTGTTGTTCATTCAGGCCAATCACCTAGCTTGAGCAGAGGTGCGCCGCTGGCATCTATGGTCAGGGGATCGACCTGCGAGCGCGGTCGCGAGTCTTTTGTGGAATCAGCGCTGTCTCGACGCGGTCCTGGTGCTGACCCAATAGCTCGCACCGTCGTCAGCGACTTGGTGGACCCACCATCGCGCCTTGGCGAGACCAGCCAGATGCATCGAATCCCTCAGCAGGCAGGTCGACACCTGGCGCCGGATCAACCAACCGGGCGCTGGATGATTTATGGATTGCTGGGTTCCGGGTCCGCGCGGAAGGCGCACCTAGGCGCGCGTTCTATGCCATCAAGGCGGACGTGCTAAACGCCTGTTAAGACCTGCAATGTCACTGCCGCGCGTGCTGGCCTTCACTGATAACGCGCTGATTAATCATCCGCAGTCGCTGGCCTTCGAGGAGGGCTTTGCGTCGGCCGAGCCGGTCGTTCCCATCACCACGACATGGCAAAAACGTCGGCATCTCTGCAGAAAAGACAGTAGGTGGGTGAAAGCTGGCGGTCGCGAGTCAAGACAGCTTGGACCAATCAGGGCGATATCTCATCGGGGAGCATGATTCCGGGTGCGCAAGCAAGCTCGGCGCTGTTGGTGCGATCCGAGAGGTATCGGGCTGGGGGCTTGCCCGTCGCCTTGCGGAACATGGTGACGAATCCGCTCGCGTTTTCGTACCCCAGCTCAAATGCCACCGTCTGCACGCTTTCACCCTTGGTCAAGCGTTGAAGCGCAAGGATCACGTGCAATTGCCGACGCCAGCGGCCGAAACTCATTCCAATGTCGCGCAGCAGGAGACGGCTCATGCTTCGCTCGCTCATGCCAATGCGAAGGGCCCAGTCGGCCTTCGAGGTCTTGTCCGCGGGGTCGGCTAGCATCATTTCCGCAAGGCGGCGCAATCGCGGATTGCGCGGCATGGGCAGATGCAGGTCTTCCACAGACGCCTCCGCCAACTCGTCGAGCAATGCGGCAACCAGCCGGTCTTCCCGCCCTCCCAGCGCGTATAAAACAGGAAAACTGGCTACCTTCAGCAGCAGCTCGCGTAGCAGCGGCGATACCGAAATCGTGCAACAGGTTTTCGGCAGATCCGGTGCAGCATCAGGCTCGAAGAACAGGCAATAGCATTCCGTTTCACCCGACCCCCGCGCCGAGTGGGGCAAATCTCCAGGTATCCATATGGCACACTGGGGCGGCACGATCCAGACCCCATCTTCGATTTCGCAGTTAAGGATACCGCGAACGGAGTAAATCAGCTGTGCCTTGTGGTGCTGATGCCTCGCGTTTTCCCAATCCTTCGTTACCGATTTGGCACCGAGGGCAACAACGGACCGGGGGACACTGTCGACGTCCCTGGGCAAAGTCAAATCAGTGATGGCGCCAGTAGACATGGTGCGTGTTGACGCGTCTTTAAAATGGGTTGAGGTCCTATTTGAACAATATTCGCACGGGCATCCTCGGCGTAGACGACGACATAGGATCGCACGACCATTTCACGCGTGCCAGCGACGCGACCAGAACGGTAAAGCCTGGGATGCTCGGGCAGCTTCGCTGCCTTGACCTCTATTTCGTACCTTAGGCGTTGTGCTGCATCCGGGTTGTCGTTGGGGATGTAGTCGACGATCGATAGAAGATCCGCTCGCGCCAACACTCGCCACTCAAGAGCGGGCACGGCGCTTCCTGTCGATGATCGCTTGCGCATCGGCCCTCACCTGTTGATGGGGCACTGCCGGACGCGTATCGTCTAACGCCTCTTGCACTTTCGCGCGGAACCATGCGTCATGTGCATCCGCATCTGCGGTCAAGCCGGCCGGCAATCCACCTTCTTTGGTGACGCGGGTAAGCAGGATGCGAACTGCATCGGAAACGGTCAGTCCGAAGTTGGCAAGCGTTTCTGCAGCTTCAGCCTTGAGTTTGTCGTCCACGCGAACGTGCAGCATCGAGGTATGAGACATCGTCGTTCCTTACAAGTGAAATGACTGTATCTCAAATGAGAGACGACGAGGTCTAATCGCAAACGCTTGGGACAGCGGTGCCCTGGCTGCAAGGCAGTCGGACAAAGACAGGATATCAACACGTTCTGAGGGCAAAAGATTGGGTCAAAGAGCATCTGAAGGTTCACCAAAAGCATCGGTGATCCGGGGGGGTTGATTGACCCGCAGAGTTCTCTTCCTAGACTCGTAGACCCTACGAAGGAGGGCTTGAATGACCTACTTCACCGGAATCGATGTGTCTCTGAGATCCGTCTCGATCTGCATCGTGGACGACCGCGGCGAGGTCTGTCGGGAGGCCAAAATTGACGCGCATGTCGACGTGATCGTCGACTGGCTGCACGCCTTCAGTCCTGAGTTGAAGTCCGTTGGCTTCGAGGCCGGAGCACTGAGCCAGTACCTCACCTACGGACTGCAAGCTGCTGGCTTCGAGGTCATATGCCTGGAAGCCCGGAGGTCAAGAACACCCTGGACGCCATGCGCAACAAGACCGACCGCGACGACGCGCGCGGCATCGCGCAGATCCTGCGCACCGGCTGGTACAGCCGCGTGCACATCAAGAGCCTGCACAGCCACCGCGTGCGCGCGCTGCTCGCCAGCCGCAAAGCGATCCTGGCGAAGTGCGTCGACCTCGAGAACGAACTGAGGGGACTATTGCGTGTTTTCGGCATCCGCCTGGCCCCGCGTGTGGGCCACGGATCCTTCGACGCCCAGGTGCGCCAGACCTTCGCCGATGACGAGATGCTGTCCTGCGCGCTCGTGCCACTGCTGGACGCGCGGACCGTGCTCTACAAGACCTACCCGAAGCTGGACAACGCGGTCAAGGCGCTGACCAAAGCGGACCCGCTGTGCGTACGTCTCATGTCCATCCCGGGCGTCGGTCCTGTGACCGCGCTGACCTTCAAGTCCGCCGTGGATGATCCCGCCCGGTTCAAGTCGTCGCGCACTGTGGCGGCCCACTTCGGATTGACACCCAAACGCTACCAGTCCGGCGAGATGGACAACCCTGGTCACATCTCGCGAGCTGGCGATGCCGATGTGCGCTCGGCGCTCTATGTGGCGGCGCACTCGCTGCTCACGCGCAACGCGCAGTGGTCGTCGCTGAAAGGCTGGGGAATGCGACTTGCCAAGACGAGAGGCCATCGACGCGCGGTGATTGCCGTGGCGCGCAAGCTGGCCGTCATCCTGCACCGCATGTGGGTGGATGGCTCCGAGTTCCGATGGGGTGCTCAGGAGCACTGTGGCCGTGAAAGGGTGACCGTGCGCGGGTTCGTGCACTGACTGACAGAATTGAAAGGAATCGAGGATTGAGCGTTCAGGTGTAGACGCGATTCCGACCCGAAGGTCGGCGCTGCACGCATTGGTCTCGGAGCGGTCCACGTAGCGGCCGCACAGGAAGGTCTCTCACTCCGGCTGGGCGGCCGTGGCCTGCAATGCGAAGAAGCTGCTCTCCACCGCAGCGGCATCGCCGTGCAGCTCGATCAGCACGTTTGTGATCCGGTGGTCCGGCGTCCGCCCTGCCGGCATATATTCCGAGCGCCGAAATCGGGTCAATCAAAGAGCACCTGAAAAACAGCTATTGCGATAACTCTTCTTATCACAATAGCAAGTTCATCCGGCTAAACTGGCGGGCATGAAAGTAGGCATCGAGAGTGGAGCAGGGGCCGGAAGAGGCGATTTCCCCAGCGCTTCGCAGCTGGCGGCGCTGCGCGCCTGGTACGCGGGCCTGCCGGCGCGCGCCGCCGTCATGCAGTACCTCGGGGAGAGCAAGGCCACAGGACAGTCCTCTCGCGCCATGCTGAGCGATATCCGTCGCCAGCTGGCGACCTACGCGCGGCTGCGGCACCGCGACGACCTGGCCTCGCTGATCGTGCATCCTGCGGCCGAGCGCGAGCAACGCGCCCGAGCAGTCAGGGATGCCATCGAGAAGTTGCAGGGTTTGCCCCTGCCTGCGCCGATGGTGACGGACACCGTTGAGCGCTGGCTGCCGACGCGCGCCGCGCGTGCCCTGCAAAACGCCGGCATCCGGACGCTCGCCGATCTGACGGTGCGAGTGCCGCGTCGGCGCCGCTGGTGGGCCGCCGTGCCCGGCCTGGGGGCACGCAGCGCGCGCCAGATCGAAGAGTTCTTTGCCGCCCACCCGGCGTTGACCGAACGGGCGAGGGCGCTGGTGGTCGTGCCGAGGACCGAGACCGCGCCGTGGGAGCATCTTGTCGTGCCGCAAGAGGTCGATGGCTCACGGGGCACCTTCCGGGCGCCGCAGGCCACCTGCACCCTGTCGGCGAGCAATGACTACGAGGCCGTCCAGGCCTGGCTGGGTCTGCAGGACGCCGCGGCGACCCAGCGTGCCTACCGCAAGGAAGCCGAGCGGCTCATGCTGTGGGCCATCCTCGAGCGCGGCAAGGCGCTGTCATCGCTGACAACCGAGGATGCAGTGGCCTACCGCGCCTTCTTGCGGCGCCCATCGCCGCGAGAGCGCTGGGTCGGCCCCGCGCGGCCGCGCACATCCGCGGAATGGCGCCCCTTCCAGGGATCACTGGCGCCGCGCTCCGTCGCCTATGCACTGTCCGTGATCGGCGCGCTGTATCGCTGGTTGATCGAGCAGCGCTATGTGCTGGCCAATCCGTTTGCCGGCGTGAAGGTCAAGGGAACAAACCGTGGCGGCGCCCTTGATGCATCCCGGGTGTTCACAGAGCACGAATGGACACTGATTCGCTCCACCGCCGACGGCATCGAGTGGATCGGTGGATGGAGCGAGGAGGGCGCCCAGCGCCTGCGCTTCGTGCTGGATTTCTGGTACGCGACGGGCCTGCGGCCCCGCGAGATGGTCGATGCCCGGCTGGGCAGCATCGAGCAAGATGCGCAAGGTGATGACTGGCTGCATGTGGTCGGCAAGGGGACCAAGCACGGCAAGGTCGCCTTGCCACTGCTGGCACGGGGTGCACTCGACCAGTATCTGGCGCAAAGGGGTCTGCCCGTGACACGGTCGCGCTGGAATCCGAAAACCGCGTTAATCCCGGGCCTGGCAGAAGAGGAGACCGGCATCAGCGCATCGCGCTTGTGGTCGGTCATGCGCCGCTTCTTCCTCCGCGCCGCGCAAGCCTTGGAAAGCGTGAGTCCGTCCACCGTGGACAAGCTCAAGCGCGCCACGCCACACTGGATGCGACACACCCATGCGACCCACGCGGTCGCGCGCGGCGTCGAGCTGACGACCGTGCGGGACAACCTTCGGCATGCCTCCGTGGCGACGACCTCGGTCTATCTCCATACCGACGAAGTCAAGCGAGCGCGGCAGATCGGGGATGCTTTTCCGGCGCGGTCCTCCTCGAGAGTGGCGTAGTCTGAGGCGCTCGGCTATGTGAGGAGGGGAAAAACGGCATTGTGGTGGATGTTCATTCGAGGAGCTCTGAAGGAAGTTGGCCGGCTGGGGAACCTCCATTTCTCTTCACCTCGGCCAAGTGCCAATATTCAAAGAGGATCGAGAATCGCGTGGGCAAGTACCAAGCATTCCCAGAAGGACATTCGAAAGGAGCGGGCGTCGATCTGGTCGAACTCGGTCTCTGCTATTTCTGCTCGAGTGTCCAATCTCTGAAGGAAAGCGGCCGCGTGCCGCCTCATGAAGGGCTGCGCGACCTCAATCGCCTCCGGCTCAAGAGTGGCCACTGTGCAGAGGTCGAACAGGTCGCGCGCTTTGGCCTGGTCGCCGCGATGCCACATCTTCTTAGCGATGATTTCGGCGGACGTTTCCACGCGTATTGGGCGCCCCTCATACGCGACGATCTCAAAGTTCGGCAAAGTCAGCGGAGCCCCGACGACAACGTCGATCTCTCCCGCGGGCAACTGAAGTTTGATGAACTCAGCGTTCTCCTCGTACTCGCTTGTGAGCTCCTCGGCTGGCCCACCGAGACGCGGATTCACGTGGCCCAAGTACTGGAGATCGGAGACGAAAAGATCGATATCCTTGCTGAATCGGTGATCGAAACGAAGCATGAGCACAGTGCCTCCACCGAAGGTCCATTGAGGATCGACGGTGACCTTTTCCAGGTGCGACATCAAACCCAGCGCCTTGGGCCACAGGCTGCGCCACGGTCCTTCGCGGTTGAAATCGACCTTCGTCACTGCCAGAGAAGCCTGTAGCACTGCAACCCATGCGCCAGGGTGCGCATCTGCTTCCAGACCTGGGCCCTTGATATGGCCTTTTCGGCATGAATTTCATCCACCACCTTCGCGAGCAGCGACACCGGCGCTTCGTCCAACATGACCTGAAGATGTGGCTTGATCCGTTGGGGAGCCTGTCCAGTGAGAAGCGCCATTTCGAGCTGCTTGGCAGTCATCGCCTGTCCATAGCTAACGCTGGCCGTGGCTGCGGCGCGCTCCAACGCTGATCTGCTCGGGGGCGCGCTTCGGCGCAAAGGCGACGTCTCAGAACTGTTCACTGTCACGTTCATTGACAGGCCGATGGACTCCAGCAAAGCCACAGCCCTTGCTATGCTCAGATTGCCAATGGACTGTTTCTCCACAGCGTTGACTGTCGAACGCGAGAGCCCACTGATGCGGGCTAGAAGATCTTGGGTCAGGCCCATCTCCGTTCGGCGAACGCGGACGGCACTGCCAATTTCGTGAAGCGTAGACATGCCCGATATCTTGCCATCGATGCAGATCAATGTGCAATATATTCGACATGAAGTGCACGAGGTTGTTCACAAGATTCCGGTTCGGCCAGTTTGCGCGGAGTTCCATCTTCAATAGCGAGAAGACGCAACGTGACGGTTATCGCTGATGGCGTCAACGCCGCTGGCGCCGCCGTGAGCGGCAGTCGGAGGAAGCTGCGCTTCAGCAGGCGAGTAGCTGGGGCTCGCGGGGATGCGACATTTCTATTTGGCTAAATCTTGAAAAGCACCGGTTGTAACGCCGAGGAATGTGATGCGCCGAGTTTCCTCTCGTGCCTTGCAAATTAATACTTGCGCAGCAGCGGCACAGGCATTTGCTTTGCCGCCTTGGTGAAACTGTCCTCACAACAGGACAGGAAGTATCGAATTACTGCCAAACTGGGTTCGCAGTTGCCGGCCGGGGCGGCTTGCGCGTATCTTCGATTGCGCCCAGGCCACTGACTGCGCCTCGCAACATCCTTGTTGCTCAGAGGCAGCGGCCAAGAGTCGCGGTGAGAAAAATTCGATCTGCCGCGGGATCTCGTCGAGAGCCCAGAGGAATTATTAGACACGTGTCGATGTGGTTCTAATAATTTATTTGACAAAGGCTGAGGCCGCTCCCTCGAGCGGCGGAGCAGAATCAAAAGCGGCGGACAACACTTTCCTTTGACGCCTTCCAACAAAAGTACTTGTCGATCGTAATTCCAATCGGATACGTTTGACGAACAATGCAGGGATCGGCTGAGGCTGCATTGACCACCCAAAGCGCTTGGAGATGCATTCGGCCGAGTGCTCGACGCGAGCGCTCCTCACAAGCACCGCGACTCTCGTGAACTGAGGGCTATTCAGTTTGATCCGTGGGTCCTGGACGATCGCTTTTCATCAGATCAGGCATCTCACGACCGAGGGCGTGATCACCCTGGTAGTAATAGCGAGCGAATTGGTTGAAGTCTCTATAGCCCGACAGATCCATAGCGGCGTTCAGCCCGATGTTGCGCCGCCCTGCGTTGGCGAGAAAGCCTGACCGCAAAGAGTGGGCGGAGTAATCGGCCGCCGGCAGTCCGGCTTGCCTGCAGCGGCTCTTGACGATCTTGCTTATTGTCTCTGGGAAGAGCCGCCCGTCCGAAACTTTCCGGCTTTTTCGGATCGAGCAGAACAGTGGCCCTTTCGCAAGACCTCGGACCTCCAGCCAAGCGTCCATGGCAATTGCCGTCTCCCCAGTCAAGGGCTTTGCACCGGGTGGCTGCCGCGTCGTTTTCGATCTGGGAAGTACATAGACATAGTGTTGCGGGCCCAAGCGGCGCAAGTTCTCAAGCGTGGCGGAAACCACTTCCGAGCGCCGCCGCCCGCCGCCCTCCCAGGCAAAAAGCAACAGAGCGCGGTCGCGCCGACCGATCGGGGAGTCGTCGCATGTTGCCAGAATCGCGTCCAATGACTGTTGTGTGAACGGCTTCGGACTGCGTCCCGCAACTCCGCGCTTGGCATATTCCTTGCGCACTTTGGCTATCAGCGTTCGCACCCGAATGTGACTGCACGGGTTTTTGAGATCCAGCGACTCGTGCGTACTGGAGAGTGCTGAAAGACGAGCGGCAAGCGTTCCGAGGGAGGAGGGGCCGTGCTTGCTTTTGAAGCCGCCATCAACCAAGAACTCGTCGATGTCGGGAGGAAGCGGCCCCTCGGCCTGTCGTGCGTCGACGTTGCACTCGTTCCAGCGGGCGTCGTCGCTGCGAGAAAACATGGCGCGGCGCGCGGGGCCGCTCAGTGCCGCGTGATCTGCAATGAATTGCGCGACGACCACCTCGCTAACGGGAAACTGCATCGCTTCGCCGAAGCGCACCTGGTGCCAGGCGAACCAGTAACGCAATGCCGCGCGATAGGAGTTGACCGTGTTGCCAGAATGAATTTTGGAGAACCTGTCGCCCATGATGTTGCTGGCGAGTTGATCTATTTGTTCCTTCTCACAGACTGGAGCACTAGACGAGACAGCCATGGGGATTCTCCATCGACTTTTTCTTGCTCGATTTTAAGACCGGAGCAAATGAGTACGCAGACTCCCACCCCATCCTTATCGTTTGATTGGTTTTTTGCTTGGATGCGATTGATTTGACACGCTGGTTACGTGATGAGCGGCGGTGCTGACAAATTCGCAGATTTGCAAACTTGGCGCGTCGCGGAGAACCCGGGAAAATGAATCCGTGGATCTGCGGCCTAGGTGCCTGGATCCGCGCCGCGGGTTCACTTCGATTTATTGATCTTGGATATTCTGAAGTAAGGGAGAGTGTCCGATCTTGCCGGCGGGCAAGTTTGCAGGTACGAGGCATGCCATGGAAAGTTCGACCATTCGGACGGCGCGAGGCAGACAACCGCTGAAGGCCTCGCGGGCTGTACGAAGTGCTATCAAGGCACGAGGCAAGCAGCCGGGGAACATCGTATTCGGCTACGGTGCGAAGACCGACAGGGAATGGGTTTTGAGGTCCACGATCGAGTTCGCGGCCATGCTTTGGGCGGATGCTTCTCAGGAGGTCGCCAGCTACAACTGCGACGTGGACATGATCTGGACGGCCCTGTCGTCAGAAGGCTATTCGGGCTCCAAGCCCGATATTGCGTTTCAGCGTTACAAGGGCCGGCGAGGACTGCTCGAGGTGAAGTACGAGCGGGACAGCAGGGAGGATCCTCGGGCCCAAAAGCAAGCGCAGATCCAGATGCAACGCGCCGGCGAGCTCGGCTACACATGGGACTGGTATACCGAAAAGGATGCGCTGCGCCAGCGTGTCCTCCTCATGAATTGGTTGAGCATCAGCGCGGCACTTCAGGAATTCAGGCACCTGGAAACATCGAATCTGCAACTCGAGATCTCCGACTTCGTGCGCGCTCGAGAAGGTCTTCAACTGGGGGACATCTACAGCGAATTTTCGGTTCCCAGGGAGCAGGTGTTCGTTGCGACCATGCGCTCACATCTGCAGCGCAAGCTCACCCTTGAACTGGAGGCGCGGCCATTCACGCTGCGCACCATCGCCAGACCCTGGGGGGGCGCATGAGAAGAACTGCGACGCGCTCCATCCGGCTGGAGGAGTTGGATCTGGCCAACGCACCGAAGCCCCATACGGTGCCGAAGGACAAGCAGCCAAAGTACCACCGCATCAAGGCCGCGCTCGAGCAGTATTGGAACGGGATGAAGCCGCGGGAGATCCTGCGCCTGTATGGCGTGAGCAGGCAGCTATTGTCCTACCACGAAGATCGCTTCTTCAGCGTCCATGAGGACGGACGCATCTGCGGCTTCCGGGCGATTGCCATGAATGCCCACATCAAGCCCTACGCACGCACATCCGGCTCCAGCATCGCAACCATTCAGGACGGTTTCGGCGCGGCGGGGAGTTTCGAGCAATGCTTGCGCGAGCACCCCTCCGCGCGGTCGGCCATTGATGCGGAGATCAACCAGCCGCCCGGAGCTCGGTTTTCGCATGCGCTCTCGATCACCGAGGTTCACCAGAAATTCCTTGGAGCATTGCGCGCGGCCGGCGTACCCGGTACGGACTATCCGTTCTGCACGAAGACAATGGGCTACGAGTCGCTGCGCAAATACGTGCTGGAAAAGGTACGCGAGAAAAAGAAAAGCGGCAGTCGCACGGCCCTGTTTGGCCACCAAGCCTTGGATGGCCTGGACGGACGGGGCGACGAGCACAGCTGGCTGTCGCCGCTGCTTCCCTGTGACATTGCCTGCTATGACGAGCAGCAGTTGCCGGCCATCGGCTCGGTCATCTTGGAACATGAGGGGCAAAGGCTCGTGCTTCCCATGGAGCGCATGTCCTTGTGCATGCTGGTCTCAGTGAGCCCGAAATGCGTCCTTGCCTACCATCTTTCCCATCGCAGCCGCGTGAGTTCGGCGGACTTTCTCGAGACGTTTTCCAATCTGTTGACGCCATGGACGCCCTGGACGTTCGAAGCGATTCCAACCCTTGCCTACAAGCCACAAGCCGGCCTGCCCAGTGGCGTCGTCCCAGGCTTTCTGGATGGGCTGCGTCTGGGCTTGGTGAGGATCGACAATGACTTGACACACTACGCCGACGCGGTTCTGGTGTATCTCAAGCACCTGCTGGGCCTGAACATCGAGTTCGGACAGGTGCGACGCTGGATCACCCGCTACGCGGTAGAGCAAGTCTTCGGCGAGTTGCAAAGGCTTCTGTCACAGCTGCCCTCGACCACGGGGAGCGGTCCTGGCGATCGCCATGTGATGAACGCCGCTCCCAGTGCGGTCAAGTGGGAGATCACGCTCGCGCAGCTGCGGGAGCTGATCGAAGTGATTGTGGCGAACTTCAACGCCATGCCGCGTACCGAACTCTACGGGGCGGCTCCGCTCGAGGTCGTCGCCCGCGAGTTCGCAGGACGCACCGCTCAGGGCTCAGCCATTCCCGGCTACTCACATGCCCGCTTGGAAGGCCTGCCGCTGCCCGTGGGCATCTGCAAGGTCACCATCCGCGGGAGCGAGAAGAAGGGCGATCCGCCCTACATCGAGATGGACCATGCGAGGTACAGCAGTCCGCTGCTGCGCGACGCGTGGCATCTGATAGGAACGCCTTGCATCGCCCTGCTGCAGAAGGACCATCGTGTCATCAAATTGGTCCGCGAGGACGGGAGTGAACTGGGCGCGGTGCAGGTCACCGGTCACTGGTCGGACAGCTTCCACGATCAGGCGACACGCAAAGAGATCATCCGCCTGCGCGACAAGGGCATGTTGAACTTCCGCCGGACCGACGACCCGGTGCAGGCGTTCAAGGCATTCAAGCTGGAGGAAATGGCCGCGCACGCCAGGAAGCACCCAGGGAAGGTCAAACGGGGCACCAATCGTTACCTGGACACCCTCATCAATGCACCGCCGCCCGATGAGGCTGCAATGACACCAAGGCGAATCCCTTCCACGAAGCTGCCCGACGCTTCCGGAGGTCGATGGACGGCCGACCGCCAGAGCGCCAAGGAGAGGAAAAAATGATCGAAGATCTTGCTTATCGCGTAGCGATGCAAGCCCGGCATCCCACCGTCCTGCGATTTGGCTATGTGCTTCGGACTGAGACCATCAAGCGGGCCGATGACTTTCTGAAAAACTGGGTCGAGCTTGGCAAGGGCGGCCTCGTTTTCTCCGCGCCTTCGCGCATGGGAAAGACCTATGCGGTTCGCCAGCTTTGCGCCTCCATTGAAGAGGAGTTTCCGCACGTGGTCTGCGTGTCGATCTCTGCCGAAACGCAATCTCGCACGGACCGTTTCGAGCGTACCTACACCACCTTCCTGCAGCAGTTGAGAAAGGACGATGCCAACCGCCAACGCAGCAAGAGTTGCGACGTCTTTGCCAACCACCTGCTGTCGCTGTGCCGCGATGCCAGCGCCGTCCATTGCGTGGTGTTCCTGGACGAGGCGCAGAAGTTCAGCGAACTCCAGTGGAACGCGCTGTACATCGCGTTGAACAGACTCGAGCGCAATGAGTGCGGAATGCTTGTCTACTCGTTCGGCAACGAGGAACTGCGAAACCGCGGCGAACTCTTCATGCACGCGGGCAGCCAGGGGATCGAAGGACGCTTTTTCGTCAAGCTGCTGGATTTCGACGGTGTTTGCACCAGGCAGGAGCTCAGGGATCTCTTGAAGCAGTACGACGGCGAACTGCAGTTCCCGGATCATCTTTGGCCGTTCACACGCTACTTCGCACGGTCCGCCTATGACGGCGGGTGGCGGCTCGAGCAGGAAGCGGATGCATTCTGGAGTGCCTTGTGCGACTACGCGGGCGTTCCTGAAACGCCATTGAAGCGGGGCTTTCGCATGCAGTGGATCACCGATTCGATCCATTTCGTTTTCAAGGACTGTCTGAGGGCTGAGAAAGAGGCACGCGGTGTGGCGCCCGAGTGGGCAATGGCGATCGAGCGAACATGTCCGATGAAGATCGTCTGATCGATTCCCCGTGGATCTGGCCCCGCTCCTATTGGCGCGAAGCGGAGAGCGCCTGGATGTGCGCGCACAAATTCGGCTTCCTCAATGCGTTGAACGGCAAGGCGTTGCGCGGGGCGCTTGCCGATCGTCCTGTGGCTGCGCCCGGGCGGACGCCAAGGCGCGGCGGGGTCAAGTTGTTCGTCGCGATCGCCGAGGAGCGCGCAAGGGGCCTGCGCCCCGGCGCCCGGACAGATATTTTGCGGGCCTATACCATCGGCGAGCTGTTCTTCGAGCACGCGCAGCGGGCGGCGGTCGGATCGCTTCGCTACTGCCCTGAATGTTTGCGGCACTGGTTTCATGCGAGTGTCTTTCAGCTTGCGGGACTCGAGGTCTGCCCCGTCCACGGCGTTGCGTTGCTCACCAACTGCCCGCATTGCGGTGCGTCGGTCGATGTCGAGTTTGCGGCCGATGATTTCAAGAATCCGCTCCATTGCGCACGATGCGCGGAACCCTTCGCGGGAAGGCCGCCGGAGTTCATGGAGGTTTTCGGCAGGGGGGCTGCCGACGACTACGGGCCCGCGCTCGAGATAGCGGCACTGCAGCGTGCCATCACCAGCGTGTGCAGTGCTACGCGCTTCGAGGGTGATTGGGCCGCAGAATTTCCTTTCCCCCGGCGGACCTATCTGGCGGGTCTGTTGGCCGGCCAGGAGGATGCCGCCCTGCACGGCGAAGCCGCACGGACGAATTGCCCGAGGATCGTGGCCATCCCATGCGCTTTGGCGGACGAATCGGACCAAGAATCGCTCGACCAGACGCGCCGAACGATCAAGGCGATCGGGCGGTACCTCAGGAAGCTGGTGCGGCGTCATTGCGGCCATCGCGCTGCGCCGAAGATGGACATCGAAGTCCAGCAGACTTCCTTTGACCCCGAGGCTCCCTGCTGGCTGGTGCCGGCGAGCGGGGGTGCGTTCGCATGGCACGGGGGGGTATGCGCGTGCTGCTTTGTGCTGGCGAGATGGCGTGTCTTGTTTGCCGAGGTATTCGCGGCTCCAAGCTACCATCGGCGTATCTATCCCGCGAACTATGCGGACATCGACCATGATGTTTGGCGCTTCGCGCCGCAAGCTGTTTATGCGCTGTTTTCTCATTGCGCCGTGCAGGTCGCGCACGGCGTCGGGTTCGATGTGTCCGCGCCGGGCAGTCATGATTGGATCGAGGAAACCGACGCAGATGCAGCGTATCGCAAGGTGTGGCCGATCAGGTTCAACCACGTGCGGCAACATCGAGGATCGAGTTCTGCGATCGGCTATTCGGCGTCGGTGGTGAGCGATGCGCTGACGCGGCTGGCGGGCATCTCCATGTTGCCAGTCAGCAAGCACACTGCTTTTCCCCGTGCCGATACCGATCGTGCGATCTGGGGCCAATCGCTCGCCGAACTGAAATCCGGCCGGTGGCACGTCCGCAATATGGAACGCGATGAACCGGAGCGGCGGCACTGGCTCCATCACGCGTAAACCGATGCGCAGCGCCTTCACAGTGCGTTGTCTCGCGAGCGGCCGGGCAGGTGACGGAGACTGGCCATGCGTGAGCGGGCGAAGAGGGCGGCCCATGAGATTGCTGGAGAGCGGCATCTCCCGCGGGCCTGTCGGGGCACACCACTGGCCGTCGAACTCATATCGACTTTGCGCGCAACTCCTTCCTGTAGCGCTTCATCAGTGAGTGCATCAGTTCCGGTGGCTCTACGCCAAGTCCCTTGCACAGCGACACCAAGCTGCTCAGGGACGGACTCGTCGTTGCCGTCTCCAGTTTGGCCACGAAGGTGCGGTTGACGCCGGCGGCGAATGCCAAGTCTTCCTGGTTGAAGCCCAGGATGGCCCGGCGAGCCTTCAGCTCGGCAGCAAAGGCCCTTAGCAAAGCAGGATCCTGGGTCGACCGCATGCAACGACTCTCGTTGCATGGATTACTTTATGCACCCGCTTGTATGGTACAAAATGGAGGGCCAGATTGGAATCCACTAGGAGGCTTCGATGTTCCCCGTTCTTGCCCAAGGCGGCGTATGGCCGCCAATGGGTCTGCGGTCCTCGGTTCACGCCCCGGAAGGGCAGCCATGACGTTGCTCATTCTGCTGGCCCTCGGCGCTGCCCTGCCGCTTTTCTATTGGGTATGGATCTGGACTCCGAAGAGGACGCGGGCAAGACGCGAGGCCTTGCTCCAGGTACAAGGCCGCGCATCGGGGGCGACCTTCTTTCCCGTCGATCCGCGCCAGGCATTGGGGTCCTGGGACGAAACGTGCATCCTTTTCGACCCAGATGCCCGCAAGGCCTGCATCGTCGTTGCGGACAAGGCCGCCCGGACTGTCGACTTCGAATACTTCAGGACCTGGCAGCTCTTGTGGACCGAATATCCCGGAAATCCAGTGTTTCGCTTTCAGCACTTGCACTTCGTCTTCGAGACCGGTGATTTCGACCGTCCGACGATCCGCGCCGCCGTGCCCTCCAGGTCCGATGGCGAGGCATGGAACGCCAAGCTCTCGATCCTGATGCCCTGGATGCGCCGCTGAAGAAATGGGCCTGTCGACATGAAGCTGCTCATCCTTTCGGACCTGCACCTCGAGTTCGGGACCTTTCTCGTCCCGAAGGTCGACTATGACGCAGTGATCCTTGCTGGGGACATCTTCGTCCCTGGCTCCAAGGCCATGCGCTGGGCCCGGCGGCCGGGGAACTTTGGGGAGACAGCCCCCATCGTGTTCGTGCCCGGCAACCATGAGTTCTACGAAGGTGTCCTCCAGACTTCGCTCAAGGAAATGGCGCTCACCGCGAGGTCGTGCAACGTGCATCTCCTGGCACCCGGCGAGGCCGTGATCGCCGGCGTCCGGTTTCTGGGCTGCACGCTGTGGACAGACTTCGAACTGCCGATCCAGACCAAGACAGGGTCGCTGGTAGACACCGAACGGGCCACGAAGGCAGCCAAGGTCCGTCTCAACGACTACTCATCGATCCGGTGGGCCGAGGCGCAGGAATCCTCCGACGCACCCGTGGTAGCAGCCAAGTCAAGAAAGCGCCGCCTGGTACCCGAGGACACACTGACGCTCCACCAGAGTGACCGTGCCTGGCTGGCCCAGAAGCTGATCGAGCCCTTCGACGGGCCAACCGTGGTTGTGACCCACCACGCCCCGCATCGAAACTCTCTCGCGCGGCACTATCAGTCCGACTGGCTGTCCGCATCTTTTGTGAGCGAGCTCCCAAGTTCCTTCTTCGAAGTGCCGTCACTCTGGGTGCATGGCCACATCCACGAGAGCTTTGACTATCAAGTGGGCAACTGCCGGGTGGTGTGCAATCCCCGTGGGTATTTGCGGCATGATCGCGGCCTGGAGAACAAGCAGTTCAACCCCGAGTTCGTGGTCGAGCTATGAGCGACATCCAGTCATCTATCCGTCCGATCCAACAAGTGCTGGCTGTCGCGACTGCGGTCTCAGGTGGGGACCTCGAGGCGGCCATCCTCTGGTACAGGAACGAGCCGCTCGCGCTGTTTGATTGCTGGACCGCCGAGCCGCTGGTAGCTGAAGGGCGAGCTACCGACGTGCTCAGTCTCCTGGAGCCCTTCCAGGCCGGGTTTATCAGATGACGAGGCCCTGCACTTGCCGTCTACCCATGGCAGAAGCGACGCGGGCCGATGGTGCCACCGGCCGTACGAGCGATTCCAGCAATCTGCTGTTCCTGGATGTCGATGGCGTCCTTCATCCTGTCGGCGTGGACTATTCGTTCAGCAGCCGCTTTTTCAGTCATTTTCCGCTTCTGGAAGAGCTCTTTCGCGAGTTCCAGTCTGTCGACGTCATCATCTCGTCGGATTGGCGGCGCGCCGAAAACATTGAGCAACTGCAGCGGTATTTCAGCGCCGACATCCGGCATCGGATCATCGGCGCGACGCCGCAGATTGACCCGAAGCTGGCCGTCCGCCACCGACGCCAGCTGGAGATCCAAGCCTGGCTCGATGGAAATGGCCGCAGCGACGCAGAGTGGGTCGCACTTGACGATTGGCCACTGAGCTTTGAAGCGGGTTTCGAACGGGTCGTGCTCACCGATCCCCAGCGGGCGTTCGATCAAGACAGTTGCCAGGAACTGCGCTCGCATTTCCTGCGGTTCGCAGCTGGCCGCTGTACGCGTTCGAGCGTCATCGCTACTTCGCGAGGCACATCATGAACCCTCTTGTCCCGTCAGACCTCCACGCGCGATCCGAACACCAGCAGTCGGCGGCAACGCTGATGTTCTTCGGCGATCCGCACGGTGACTTCAAGCCGATGATCGCCGCGGTGGAGCGCTTGCGGCCCGAGGCGATCGTGCTGCTGGGCGATCTCCAGGCGCGCCGGCCTCTGCACATCGAACTGGGTCCGATCTTGGATCACACCGAGGTCTGGCTGATCCACGGCAACCACGACACCGACACGGACACCGACTTCGAGAACCTGTGGAGATCGGAGCTCGCAGAGCGCAACCTGCACGGACGTGTCGTTGAGATCGCCGGGTACAAGGTCGCGGGCCTGGGTGGCATCTTCCGCAGCAAGATCTGGGATCCCCGGCGGCCGGTCGAGGAGGCCGCGTTCTTCTCGGCCGATGCGCTGCGCCGGTCCATGCGCCCCGAAGAGAGATGGAGAGACGGCATTGCCCGCCGGCACCACTCCACCATCTTCCCGGAGGACTACCAGCGGCTGCTGCGGAGCCCGCCCGCCGACATCCTGGTGACGCACGAGGCGCCAGCGGCTCACCCGCATGGCTGGCAGGCGATCGACGAGCTCGCCGAGACGCTCGGCGTCCAGTTGGTGGTCCATGGCCATCATCACCAAAACATCGACTACCTCGCCGAGGGCCTCATGCCCGCCGCGGCACCGTTCCGTGCCTTCGGCGTCGACATGGGCTCGCACCTGGCGTGGCCGCGAGATGCGCAGAGGGAGACTGGATCAGAACGCCCTCCGCAAGACTTGCTCGATCTCGCCGCCAAAGTCTTCGGCTCAGAGGCTCAAGTCTGGTTGGACACGCCGCACACATGGCTCGATGGACAAACGCCGGCCGCGTTCGCTGCCGCAGGCGGTGCGGACAAGGTGCGATCGATGCTCAACGCAATTCAACACGGTGGCGTCGTATGAGACGAACACCGGCCCAGGCGCGGATCGCCTCCTCGACTTGCCGAGCTTCGCGCGGGCTTTGAAGGAGTGTCCCGCTGAAAGTGCTGATTCTTTCCGATCTCCATCTCGAGTTCGCGCCTTTCGAACCGGTGCCTGATCTCGAATTCGATGTCGTCATTCTCGCCGGCGACATCCATTCGCCGGCCAAGCGTGCCGTCCAGTGGGCGGCCGATCGCTTTCGCGGCAAGCCCGTGGTCTATCTGCTGGGCAACCACGAGTACTACGATGGGCGATTGGATACGACACTGGCCGAAGCGCGCAGCGAAGCCGAAGGAGGCAATGTCCATCTGCTCGACGGTGACGAGTTGGTGGTGGACGGCGTGCGCTTCCTCGGCGCGACGCTCTGGACCGATTTCGAGCTCACCATCGACACACCTGAAGGTCCGGTGAGCGATGTCGGGCGGGCCATGAAGATGGCGACCAATCTGTTGAACGACTACACGCTGATCCGTACGGTCGACGAGACGGCCGAACCCGATACCTGGCGCGACAAGCAAGGCCGAAAGCTCCAGGCGGCCGACACGCTCCGGATTCACCAGGCGCAGCGTGCGTGGTTGCGCGGCAAGCTTGCCGAACCGTTCGCCGGACCGACGGTGGTCGTGACGCACCACGCGCCTCATCGAGGTTCGCTCTCAGCCCGCTATGCCGATGATTGGGCCTCAGGCGCCTTTGTCACCGAGCTTCCGGAGGCCTTCTTCGATGTACCCGTGCTCTGGGTGCATGGTCATACGCATCAGCAATTCGACTATCGAGTCCGCTCCTGCCGGATCGTGTGCAATCCGCGGGGCTACGTAAACTGGAGCGGCAGGATCGAGAACAAGGCGTTCGATCCTTGGTTGGTCATCGACGTCCCTGCTATCGCAGGAGGCAACGGCTTGTGAAGTTGCTCATCCTCAGGTTGCGACTGCGGACACCGACAATACCGCGCCGTCGGCAAATTGCATCTGCTGCCGTGGTACGTCGGCCCCGCGTTCTTTTAGCGCTGCCTGAACGAGACGTTCGCATTCCTCAAATTTGGTGATGGCCTCTGTGCATCGCTCTACACGTTCCTCGCTGATGCGCTGGTTAAAGGGAATCGTTTCATTCTTTTCCTGGAGCCTGCCCACCAGATACGAGAACATCGACATAGCTTGCCCCACAGCAACAGTGGCGCGCCAATCTGGGATTTCCAGTGCGGATATGGACCGAAGCATCTTCACCGGCTGACCAAGCAGTTCAATTTCGCGGTCAATAGTGGACTTGTATGGGCAGTACCGCTTGAGCGATTCGGTTTCGGCGCGGCAGTGGAATATGCAGCTTGCAATCGCCGAAAGCTTCCGCACTTCATCGGCATCGTCTGTCGCTTTGTCGGCGGATAGTGCGTGAGAGTGATTCACTGCCCAGCCAGTGGCAGCGATGGCAAAAATAGACCCCAATGCCTGAACCCATGACGCCCACTCTGAAGCATTGAGTTTGAGCACCAAGCCCAGGGCGATCAAAGCTGTCGCGCACAAAGCAGCACCCAAGACCAGTCGCTTCTTATCGCTCATTTCCGCCTCCATTGTTTGGAGCCGCGAGTATGGCTGCTGGCGCCAGTCGTCCCGGACGAACTACATCTGCTTGGCAAGGCGGATGTGCAGCGCTACCTTGATCCTGGTAGAGCCATCGACCTATTGGCGGTCAATCGTTCGAACAGCCTCCAGGGCTGCCAGCACCTGGGCGAGGCTCGGCGTAGATTCTATTTGAGGCCAGGCGTGCGGAGCGCGTTGGGCTGGGATGGTCAAGGCTTTCTCTGCGGCCACACGCGCAAGACTGTACATATCGGCCGCGACGGCACCGCATGCGTACATCAGGTTGGAGGCCTCCCACTCATCGAGCTCTCGTTCGTCGCCTTCAACGGCGGTCAGAATGACTTCTATGAAGTCCTCGGCAACCTTGCGTTGCTGCGGACGATGCATCGATTGGAAAGTGTCCCATACGGGCAGTGCTTTCAGAAGTGCGTCTCGGTCCATACGTTCCTTGAAAATAAACAGCGGAGTATCCAGGTTGCCCGATGGTGCGCGCGATGCCAACTGCACGCAAGCCAGGTTCATTAGCACTCAATATCGGCGGTGTACAGAGCGAAAGCCAAGCTACGTTTGCATCTTGAGAACAGCCTTGATCTGCTCCCATTCCTTCGACAACTCGTCGTTCATTTCACCGAAGAGCTTTGACGACAGTGTTACGGCTGCATTGGACTTGGCGGACTCGTACATCGACAAGGTGTCGAGGGTGATGGCACTGAATTGCGCTTTCGCAGGCTTGCTTTGGAACAGGTTGTACATCGTTTCGTATGTGGTCTCGAAGCGCGTCCTCAACCATTCCAAGCGGATGAGTTTGGACACGACTTGCTCGCTGAAAACGGCCTGCGATGCTGCCACCACAATGCCGATGTCCATTCGACGGTAGATGAGACAAGCCAACCACAAGGCTGCATAGACACCAAACTTGATGCGCTCGGTCCTTGCCATGCGTCGGGCAATCGCCTTGCTGAAGTGGCTGTTCTCGAACACCTGCGCCGCCATGCGCTTGATCGGATCGGTGAACTCATTGTTGTAATAGCCGTCGGTCTGCTGATGACTGAGGTTGACACCGCACGCACTGCCGAAGAAATCCCTCCGCCGCCCGTCTTCCGCGCGCGGCGTGAGATAGAGACGTACAGCTAAACCGACCCCAAACAGACCTAGGACTGTTATCGCGAAGACTGTAAGAACAACGTCGTAGAGGACCGGCGTGCTCTTGTCAACGAACAGCGAAATGATTGACAACGCAGCAGCGACGTAGAACAGCCGATCGGCGACACGCTCGGTTTTCTCGAGTGCATCGAAGTAGTTGACTCGAATGGGATCGGAGCGCGACATGGAGGTTAGCCGTAGTTAGGGAATTTTTCGCCAAAGATCTGTTTCCAGCTCTCCATGGCAGCTTTGTGGTTGTTGTTCGAGCCGTAGGTGTGATACCAGGCCAGCGTAGATTTCTGCATGGCTGTGTCGAATCTCCTCGTGACTTCGGCTCGATCATTGAGGTTCAGGTATTCGTCCGCGAATCCGGTGTCGTACCAGAGATTGGCTCGCAGCAATTCCTTCGCATGCTTGAAGAACTGCAAGATCTGCCAAGGGAGATCGTCGAGGTTCGAATTGAATATCTTGAGCGCGAGCACCTCGATGTGATAGCTGGTCAGATAGTCGCTATGACCTCTATTCCAAACCTTGACCATCTTGATGATGCGTCGAAAATTGGGACCGCACGTCATCGATCTTTGCTCTAGCGCTGCCGCGAGCTCCTTGGGCCGAGATCTGATCCACCCATCGGTGTTTGAATCGGGTACGTTGTAGTGGGTCACTCTTCCTTGCGCATCTATCGCGCGGCTGACCGGCACGATGTCGACGTCCGGAAAAGAGTTGTAGTGCAACGTGATGGCTTGACCGTTGCGGCGCGTGCCTGTCTTCCACGCAGCCAAGGAGTTGCGCACCGCTTGTAGCACCTGCGTGGGGGTTCTGTCCTTGATGTGCTTTGTGAAATGCAGGGCGACCATGACATCCAGGTCGGCCGAACCTTTCAGCGCCGTGTACTTGGGGATAGATCCGGTGCTGAACGATTCGATGATTTCGAAGTCCTTGCTCAGCTTCTTGATGATGTCATCGCGACGGGTATTCGCCATCGCGCGATAGTCGCCATTGAGATTGATGTTCTCGTAGAACTGGTTGAAAGCGGCTGCGACGCTGATGGGCATGCTTCAACTCCGATCCTGCGCGGACCAACGTGAACGCTGCGACGGGCGGGCGTCTTCCGCAGCTCGCTGACGCGACCAGCGTTTCGCACGCATGTCCGGATGAGCGCCCCCGCCGGCCCAATCGCCCGTAAAGAGCCAATCCTCAAAATAAAAAAGCCACTCGGCGGTCCATGGAATGTAGGTGTCCGCGAATTTCATCTGCGGAATCCAATCACGCCCCTTAGGCCACCACAAGCACAGCTTGCTACCTTTCCCCACGTGGGGGTAGGTGTGAGGGAGCTTCTTTCCCCCAGCGAGTACGTGCAGATCCGGACCCAGCACGATCAAGTCGGGGCGCCTTGCATCGGGCGTCACGACCAGGACACATTGGTACAGTCGACCGAAGTTGCCGGGCGCGATCTGGAAGTGATAGCGCAGCGTCTTGCCGCCCTGAAATGTCAGGTGGACGCCCGGTAGGTCGAGCCCGTTCAATTCCAGTGCGCGCTGGGCCAGCGTCGGGAGAGGCGCCGGACGGACTGTCATTGGCCGAAGAAGGTATGACTGCGGGCCGGCATTGACACGGTGGTCGCCGCTGCCGTGCTGGCCACCACAATTTTCCGCGCTACGTTGGGCACCGGCCGCGGCTCTTCGAGCTCGCGCACCGCCTGTGCCGCGCGCGCGCCGAAGGCGTCGTCAACGACACGCAGCAGAGGATCGAGGCCGCGCCCTTCGATGCACTGAAGAAGTTGCTGCAGGTGGCCCGTGAGGCGTTTGTGCCAATTCGCGAACGCGGCTTGGTGACGAAGCGTATTCATGCCGCTGGCGAGGTTATCGCCCGGGGCGGTCAGGTTCGGCATGCTCCAGAACTCCGCCCCGGACGCGAGCAGTTGCCGTTCGAAGCACAACGGCATGGTGTCGACGATGTCCAGCAGCAGGTCCAACGGATCGTCATGAGGGATCGGCGCCCGCAGCGCGTAAGCGGCCGCCGCGAGCGAGGTAATGAATACCGACTTCGGGGCGAAGTCCTTCCCTGCAACGGGAGCGCCAAACGCAACGTTTCGATGGAGCTTGAGGATCTGTACCAGGCGACTGAGCAGGCGATCGAGGACTTCGTCGGCGTCCGGCAGAGGCACCAATTCGGCGCGCTGGACCGACTCCATGGCGCTGTCAAGTGCGAACGAGTGAGTGAACACCGGGCTTATGCGAGCGGCCTTGTTGAAACTGTTCGCCAAACCCATGGGATTGCTTGGCTCGTACAGGCGCAGCGCGCGGTCGGGGACCCGGGCATGCGTGTCGCCATATGGGGTGCTGAACAGAGGCTCTTCGATGATCGGCGTGATGTCCGCGCACATGCCGTCTGTGTATTCGAGCGTAACGCACCGCTCCCACTTCGTAATGGCCAGGCCATGCCTGTCGGCGTAGCGCTTGAGGACGATGAACAGGTCATTGATCAGCCGCCCGGGGCCTTGGTCGCCGCCATATTTTTGGAGAGCGGCCCGGCGAAGCCGGACGACCAGATCAATATCGAAACCATCTGGTCGCAAATGGTGCAGGGGCCGGATGATGGTGCCGATCTCCCGTGACCCTTGTGCATGGACCGTCATCACGAGGTCGCGGAACTCGTCACACGCCATCAGGTACTCGCCGGTGGCGCCGTAGGAGCTTTCGAGGGCGCCCAATTGCGTCTTCGTGGGTTCGTGATGCTTGGCGACTGCATCGACCAAGTAGAAGAACTTCGATGACGAACGCTGGGACAGTGGCCGTTTTTGCGGCACCAAGTGGGACTCGCGAAGCATGCCGGGAACTCCTTTCACTCCTTCACGGAGCGTTGGTCGGACTCAAGTTCCCAATCGGCCCGACCACGCCAGCTGGAAATGGTCTGCGCCAATGGCATTCCTCTTGCCATGGCCGACCGAAAATGCCATATTCGCTGCCTGTGCAAGCAACGGCACCAAAGACATTCGGGCTCGAAATATAGCCCCTAAATTTCCGATGTGTTGCCTGCTCAGGCAACAGTGTACGCTTTTTGACTCAAAAGGAAACTACTTCATGGCGCAATCCGGTTTGGGGTTGCTTTTGCGCGCGTTGCGGGAGGCTCGGGGGCTGTCGTCGCGCGAACTAGGACAACTCGCCGATATCGACCACACTTACGTCTACCGCCTTGAGACCGGAGAGAAGCAATCGCCGTCAGAGGATTTGCTTGCGCGACTGCTTCGCGTGTTGAAAGCCGACGGGCGGGAAATCGAAATGGCTCAGTGGCTCGTCGCGAATGACGCCAATCCCGACTGGGTCGCCCACACGCTGGCCACGCCAGATCTGACGGCCGAAATGTTCGAGATGGGTGCCAGCATGCGACACCGAGGCGGCGCGCGCCCGGACATGCAAACGATCGAAGCGCGCGTGCGCAAGGCGTTTGAGGACTGATCGATGGATGAGGTCACTGTTCAAAGCAAGGCGCGCCAGTTCATGGCTGGCTTGGACTTGTCCATGATCAGCACTGACCTCTCGGTCTATATCAACAAGGTCAAGGCGCGACTTAAGACCGAGGAGCTTGGTGAGGGCGAGTCAGGCTACACGCTCACCAAGCGCGACGGAACCTCGACCATCATCGTGAACGAGTTGGAGCGCATACAGAGGCAACGATTCTCGACTTGCCACGAGATTGGCCACCTGGTCCTTGAGCTGGGATCGAACCACGAGGAAACCCCGTCATGGTCCTACGTCAAGCGACACGAGAACGAGATCTGGTGTGATGTGTTTGCTGCCGAACTCTTGATGCCCTACGACAGCTTCAAGAGGGACGTCGACAACGAAGAACCCTCGTTCGACCTGGTGGAGAGGCTGAGCAGGAAATACAGAACTTCCTTTGCCGCGACCGCGTCTCGTGTGACCGCGTTGTCCGACTACCCCTGTGCGTTCATCACTATGGATTCAAGCGTCATTCGTCACGCATCTCGCTCTGTGCCTTTGCGCAAATTGAATGCTTGGGTCGCACCGAGGACTCCGATCCCTCCTGGGTCGGTAGCCTATGACTTGATAAAGAATGATGAGCGGTCTGCCGAATCCTCGACGATTCCTCAAGACGTATGGTTTTCTGATTGGCTTCAAGGCTACGACTTGGTCGAACTGTCCAAGCATTACCCCGAATACAACGAAACATTCTCGCTAATTTGGTTTGAGGTCGATGACGGACCGGATGAACCCGTGAATACCTTTCGCCGGGAGTCGCAAATGGATGGCGAGTTATTGAAGGAAATCGACGGCGTGCTGCCTTGGCCTGGAAAGAGAAAGCGACGGTAGTTGGATGCGCTCCAGAACACCGAACGGCCAGTCAATCGAGGCCAGTACTCGACTTATCGAGGTGCGCGGCATCAATCGGTGGGAAACCAGGAAGGCGGTGTACGAGATTGCGCTCGAATCGGGCGAGAGTGCTTTCATGCGGATTGATGGTACGAGCTGCCTTAACGCGGAGCGCATGGTCGTTCTTGTTGATGCGCAGCGCTTTCTGCTTCATTGGCGGGCCGATCGAAATGGGCTGCATGCAAACGAGGCCAATGGCAACCCGGACACATGGGTCCATGACTACAAATTCGATCTTGCAGCCAAAGGATTTGCCCACGGCGCCGAGAACCCCGTTCCGCTTGCCGAGGTCGGGTGCTGGCTCAAACCCGACGTGCATTTGCCGGCAGCTCGGTTCTCGGCCAAGGGCGCCCGTTTGCCGTCTGCTTCGCCCGTCGTGACCTTCACAAACGGCATCACACGCACCTTGTGGCTGTTGGCACACGGTGCCGCTAGCTTCCCTGTTGAGTGCTCGCGCAATGAATCGACGTTGCTTTCGCACTGCTGTGGAATACCCGGCATGGCCCCCCAGAGTGTTTTTGAGATCACTCATGCGATGGATCGCTCGGATTGACTGGTAACCGGACCGGCTTGGGTTTGCTCCCCCTCGGGTGTTGAGTTCCGCTGATCGCTGACCGTCAGGGGAACCGGCACCGTGCTGGACGCGCGGCCGGTCCATCCTTCGACCGGTGCGTCATGAAGAGGACGCTCGGAACTTGCGGCTTGGATTTGCTCTGAAGGACCACGGTGCCCTGGCGACGGATCCAGCATCGCGAGCGAAAGCATCGATTGCTCCAGCGGTCAGAGCGAATTCGAATCGGCCTTCGGAATCCAATTGGATCTACGAAGCGCCGCCGTCGCCGGAAATGTGGTAACTGCCAGCCGGCGCGGCACCTGCGGGGTTGCAGTGTATGCGTCCGCCCAACACATATTGAATCCCCCAGGCGGCTGGGCCAGCATGGTGTCCACCAGACCCTGAGCTGACCCCTAGAAGTTGGACGAACTTCAAGGGGTTGCATGAAGAAATACAAAATGGAGTTCAAGCTCGAGGTCGTCCAGAGCTTCTTGGCGGGCGAAGGTGGCGCAGAACTGCTGGCTCGGCTTGGCGATGTCGGTACCCGAGGAGAAGATCCGCACCTGGGTAAGAGCCACTATCGCCTCCATAGCATTGACGTGTTGCGCCCCAAGCGCAGCACGTACAGTGCGCAGTTCAGGCTGCAGGTGCTGGCCCATCAGGACCGTGAACAGCTTTCGAGCCGTCAGGTGGCGGCGGTCTATGAAATCCCTCAGGACTTCAGCCGGCGGTCGAACTCCGCTTGGGCGAAAAACGCGCTCGCCAGCTTCAGGATCTCGTTGGCCCGGCGCAGCTCATTGACCTCTCGCTCGAGCTCCTTCATCCGCTGCGCCTCGCCGGTCGTCACGCCTCCTCGAACGCCGTTGTCGATCTCGTCGCGCTTGATCCATTCGTTCAGCGTCTGCGGTACGCAGTCGATCTTCGGTGCGATCGATTCGATCGCAGCCCATAACGACGGGTACTCCCCGCGGTGCTCAGATGCTCATTCGCTGGAAGTTGGCGAACTCCAGGCTAGCTCCTCCGGAGATCTCGATCCTTCACACTCGGAAAGGAGTTCTTTCCATCACGCCAGCGCTTCAGGCTTGCCTTGTTGGTCATGGCCTCATACACGGCACCTGTGAGTTCGTATCTCGCGTCGTCCACCTTCAGTTGATGCTGAGCTGCGTAAGCGGCACGCATAAAGGCCTCAGCCATGCTTGTCAGATCTGCACGCTTGCTGATTTGCATAGTCGACGACGGATCATGGAACGTCACCTGGCACGGGGCTACGTCTACTGCGTGGTGTCTGCGGCAAGCGCCAGGCCTGACCTCATATGCCAGACAGGTGCCCGAATCTGACAAGAAAGCGCACCGAACATTTATGTTGATGTGCTCCGCCACCGTGAGCTCCTTCGTGATTTCGATGTTGCCCGCCATTCTTGCCACCACAGCCTTGCGGTCCAGTTCACTCATTCTCGTCCTGGTGTACTCTGCGAGGGCGAATGCCTCAGGAGCAGTCACATAGACGTGATAGTGACAGCAGTATGAACACCCGGAATTGCACGCAAGACCTCCGGTGTAGGGGGCCATCGCCACCTCCATACGTTGGTAGAACTGGATGACGACGGGCAGAGAGGACACGCGACCGGCGGCCATTTGCGTGAAGCCGCGCAGAACCTGTTGAACCTCGCGATTGATTTCCGTGGGATTGAGCATTGCTGTCCTGTTCAGTTGGCGGTGGGCTCGGAGTCGTCATCTTTTCACGCAGAAGACATCTCAGCGTCTTGCGTCGCGGCGTTTGAGCCATCGATGAAATCGCCTTTCGCCACGGCCGCGACGCGAAATCGATCAATGAAAAAAGGGACCAGCCGTTCGTTTATGAGTCGAGTCATGACAAAGCCATTTACAGCTTTTTCTCGCAGAATGGTCCCGCCTCAGTCATAGCCCGGACCCACTTGCGCGTCTCGAACTTCACGGGAACGAGCGGACCCGAGGGTGAATTCGGAGACGACGCTTCCGCGAGCCGATATCCACAGGCACCATCGATGTATTTCATGGTGAACGTGTACGCGCGACCTTCTTCCGGTACGAACTCCAAGGTTGCCGAGCACCCTTTGATGAACGCCGGACCAGCCAGTGCACCAACGATCCCTAATGCGAACAGCACTTGGCTGCCTGGCGCGTCGATGCCCGTCGTGAACACCAGGCTTTGACCTGCTTGAACTTTTAGTTTGCGAGATGATTTTGGCTGGACCAAACCCGGATTCACTCGATCCGTACACTCCTTCGAATCTCCATGAAGATGTACCGACATTGGTCCTGGTGCGTCGTCGACAAACTCGATCGATGCAACCGCTTTTCCGGTAGGTTCTTGATAGGGAGTTGCACAACCAAGAAGCACGAGTGGTGCCGTGAGAAGCAGCGAGGAAAGGAGTCCGTTGGTCGATTTGAACTGGTTGTTTCGTGCGTGCATATGCGATTTCATGGGCATCACGGGTTGAATGCCTAGTAGTGGCCGGCTGCCCAAGTTTCCCTACGGGCATGTGGTTCAAATGAGTCTATTTCGCCGGTCGCCTCACGCATCATTTGCCCGATGTTGATGAGTAGGGAACATACGGTTTTCCGGTGATCTCTTCAACTTTCTTGCGAGCCGCTTTCTCGGCCGCTCGGCTTTCCTCTGGGGACAGTTCGACCGAGTTTCCCGGAGCTTGCGCGGGTGTCGGCCGAACGATCATCCAGGCGGAAACAGACAGAACAGTCACCAAAACAAGTTTGGCCAACCCCAGCACCAAACGGTGACCGCGCAGCAGATCCCGATTGCCGTGCGCGGAATCATGAACCCAAGTCGCGCCATGTCCTGCAATCAACAAACTCGCGCAGCACATGGGAACACCCAGCAAGGGAATCGCAGCGCCAGCCCAGGGATCGAGGGCAAACATCATGGCAACAAGCAGCAGCCAAAGGACGGCCGGCACAAGGCCGAGCAAGATCAGCATGTTCTTTGCGTATCGCAATGCACGGGCAGACATCTGGGATTGAATTTCGAGGGCGATGAGCAGCATGGTCGCCGCGACCCGATAACAGATCGAGTCTTCGCAACGGATGTCAATCGGTCTTTCAACGCTCCTAGTTCATGAGCAATCGTCGAGGCATCGATCTCCATGACCAGATCCGCCGAGGCATGCCAAAGGCACGATTCTGATTGGGCTGGGTCGCCCCAGCACGGAACTAAGTCACGCCTTCGCTCGAATTTGACAACTGTTCCCCTGATTGCCCGTCAGTTCGCTCAGCGCCCTTGGAGGACAGCAACGGAGACGTGCGGAGATCTCCCCAACCGTCTGTGCATCCATGCTGCTGGGGCGCTGAAGCGGAGCCTGGCGCGGCGTCGGCGCCGATGACGCGCGCTCCACGGACATGACGGGCAGCGCGCTGGAATTCGTCCCTGTCGAGCAGGCGATGCAAATGCGTCCTGACGATCTTCAGCACCTGGCCGCTTTGTCTAGCAAAAAGCGACATTTGAGGATGCGTGCGGAGGCAGGGCAAAAGGCAAGATGAGGGGAGCAGCAACTTCCGAGCACGTCCGGGTCCTAGCTTCAGTCCGCCGAGTTGCTCTTGGCTTCCAACTCCTTGCGGCACCCATCGACCGCGCGAAGCGATGCCAGTTCGAAGCACCGGGCTATTGCCGCGCGCGTGCCGTCTGCTCAGTGCGGCGCTGCGCCGCCGCCGTGACCTGGAACTCCAGCAGCCACTCCATGAGCAGCACTATCACGATCAGAAGCCCCACCAACGCACCGACGAGCGTGGCCTGCCGGGTGCTGCGGCGGCCATGGCGGATCTGCGATGCCGTGGAGCTTGTGCTCGCCGTTCCCGTCGCGGTTTCCACCAGATAGCGTGGCGAAGTATGAATGTCGCCGCCGTGGATCCGGCGTCTCGGCTGCGGCTGTGCGGCGGCGATTGGTGACGGCCCGCGGGTCATCGCGGTCTCGTGGTCCGGGACCATTGGCGGATTTCATCGATTGTTCGTAAGCGCACGGCGATGGCATCGCGATGTAGATGCCTGAAGACAATTGGTCGGGGCGCAGCCTGTTGGCCGCACCATGACGTGCGAATCGATTGCTCCAACGAATTCGATTGATCGAGTTCGGACAGCCAAGTCCACTGGATGGTTGCGGGCCCAGTGTGCGCACTTTTCCACACATCGCCCGCACCAATTCTGAACAAATGTCACACGAAGGTTTTGAAGAAGGAGGGCGCTCCCTACATTGACTACTCGGATGCCTGTGCTTTTCGCGAATGCAAACCGCGCGATGCAGGGCTCCTGTCAATGTTTTCCAACCCTCATCTCATGACCACGCCGCATCGATCAGTCTGGAGTGAATTGCTCGGTGCATGGGAGCCCGTCACCGACGCAATCAAGGGGGTCAACCCCGTCGAGCGAAGCGCCGGCAACACGCAGGTGACTTTGAGGGCGGCGAGTTGGATGCGGCATGGCGCCCGGCGTGCGGTTGCCAGCATGGACAAGGGTTTACTGCGCAGCACGACGGTGCTGGGAAGCGTCGCGCTGTTGGGTTGCGCCATGCTTGCGGCATGCCAGATGCCGGCGAAAGAGCATGCCTCGCCGATCACAGGCAACATAGAGCCGCCTCCCATGTTCATGGATGCAATCAAGACCTGCCGAGCGACGCATGCCAAGTTCCTCCTGGCGCGTACCGTCACCCGCGAATTGCTCGTCGATGCGCAACTGCGAACCGGGGCGCAAAGGGCTCGAACCGTGATGCCCGGAGATGCCACTCCGCTGCTCTCGGATGAGAATCGACTCCTGGTCGATACGGACAACAATGGACGGGCGGTCGTCGTCCGTTGCGGGTAAAAGAAGCCGTGCGTCATGAGGAGGAGACTTTGTATATCGCTGACGACCGTGAGGTGCTGTGCCTGTTGCTTGTGCAAAGACCTTCGTCCTGCCCTCGAGAAGGATGCCTTCGTCAACAGACGTGCGAACCCAAGGCAAATTAACCGCATGCGCGACCTAATTGAACCAAACAGGGATCCATGTTCGACCGCCTTATCAACTTATTTCGTCACGAGCCCGGGCTTCACGAGGAGCAAGCACCCGCCGGGCGGCGCATTGCGAGCGAATCACCGGCGGCGCCCGAAATCGGACAGGCGGCTAGCGGGACCAAATGCGCGTTGGAACGGTTCATGTGCTTGGTGACCGCTCACCTGGATGTCACGGAAGGCCGTCGCCTCACTGACGCAGTCCTCACCGGCTTCGATTCGCACGGTGACGCCGCCACTGCGTTCGAGGAAGGCATCCTCGGAGATCAGGGGCAGCAGCGCGGCCAATGGCTCGTCATCCAATGTGATTGGGACGCCCACGACGAGCTGGAATGGCAGGTCGCCGAGGTCGCCGCCACGTTCGGCATCCAAGGGCAATGGCGTTGGCCCTCGCGCGAACCGGAGACCAGAACCGTGCCTGCCGGCCTTAGCAATGTTGCGAACTGGATTGCACCGCTTGGCTATGAACTGCTGCATATTGACCTTGGCGGCGACGCTTACTACGCCCTCATGGTCAGGCGTGGCGACGCAGAGAATGCGCGCCAGGCGGCGGGCACTTCCGGACTGGACGTGCTCCGCACAACTGAGTTCGCGAGGGCGAATGCCAGTTGAGCAAACCATTCGGTGCAGCTGCCGTCGAGAGTGGTCTTTAGCCAACTGCGGACATTCAAACCATCTACCCAACTTGAAGGAAGACGATGGGATACGCCCTGAGTTTGTCCACTTGAAGCGATGAGCAACTGGACTGTCAGACATGAAGTGTGGAGGACGACGCCCAAAGCGTTCGACCACGCGCTAGGGGCGCCATGAACCGCGGCCTAGCTCTGCCGGAACTCAGCCCGACGCTTGGCCCTCTCGGCCGACGCCTCAGGTTCTTTGGTGCATTCGTCACCGTCGTCATCTGCGTATGGGTTCTTGTTCGCCCTCAGCCCTATTGGGCGGCAATCTTGGCGGCGTATGCGGCCGTCTTCAGCATCACTGTTGCACCACTTGCGGCGAACGACTATTTTCGATTACGGGAGCCTCGCGGCAACCCGCCGGATAGGACGAGAATCAACATCGCAGCGCCCTTGAGCTGTCTTTCAGCGGTACTCCTTATCCGCGCGGTCATGGACATGGACACGGTCGAGCTTGCCGAAGCAATATTCTTTGGGCTTCTGGCGGGTTCGATGTACGCACTGCTGCTGTGGGTCATTGTTCGGCGTGCATCCTTCGGTATCGCCGCTTTGGTTGGTGTGTTTCTTGGGCCAGCCGCTTTGCTTCACACGAACGCCGCAACGCTTTCGGCCCAGGGTTATATGGAACGAGGTGTCGTTTCCAACAAGTACGCGAGTTCGAAGCCGCGTCGCCACGTTGTTGTGGCATCAATGGGCTCGAACAAAGTGGAATTGACCGTTCCGCAAGAGTCGTTTTCAAGCTATGCAGCAGGCCAAGAAATATGCATAGAAGTGCGCTCTGGTGCATTCGGCATACATGTTCGTTTCATTCGGGCTTGCTGATGGCCTACACACCCTTGCTCAGATGTCACGACAGGCTGCAGACGACCAATAGCCGTTGCCGGCGGCGGATTCAACCGGTCGATGCAACACACTTCGGACCCGAACCTTCTACACGGCCCCGCAGATGAATTTCAGTGATCTTGCCCGCAAGGCCGCCAAGGGCTCCGGCCCGCTGTCCTACGGCGCCGCGGTTCATCCGGAAGACTTGATTCGGTTCTCACTCGCGTACGGCGCGGACGGTGCTGATGAGATTGAGCGGCTCTGCAAGCAGCATGGATGGCACGAAGACGGCCTGCTGGCAGACGGAACAAGGGTAGCGCCGCTCGCGCGCTGGGCTGCAGCCTGCATTGCCTACGGCCGCGGCGGCGCTGCCTCATTGAGGCATTTGCTCGCCGATCGGACGATCGCGACGTTTGCCATTGCAGTTCTAAGCGAAGTTCGAACTGAATCTAGCGTAACGGTGTTGCTGGACTACTGCACGTCGACCACCGCTCTATCAGATGAGCCGGATGATCCGTTTTGGCGAGCACTGGGCGCGTTGAACGGATTGATGAGCTTCGATGACGGGTTGGTGCCATCGCAAGAACAGCAGAAGAAGCTGCAATATCTGGTGATCAGAACTTTCTCCAACGCCAGGACGGCATATCAGCAGACGCTTTGCCTGTGTGCGTTGAGAGGGGCGCCCATCGAAGGTTCATTGGAGTGGGCAAAAGCCCAGGCGGTGACTGATCCCGGTGCGATGCGCGCAAAATCTGCCGCGATAAAGTCCCTCCGACATCGCCTTTCCGAGGCTTACATGCCGCCCAGTGCTGAGGAGAAGCGTCAGATCCGCAGGCAACGAGCGCTCAATGCTTAGCGCGTTAGACCAGACTTTTCGCACCCAATCTAACGCCCGTCCATGAACAACTGCGTCCTTGCTCTCGATCTCGAAGGTACCCTGGTTAGACGTGCCGGGCGCATTCCGGCAACGTATTAATCACTAGTTGAATTCGCCAATCTGGACAAGAGGGCCGCGGAATGCTTCACTGAGATCGTGCACGAATTGCGTGGCGGGCAGAAGATGAACGTTTCGCGCAAAGCCCGGGAGGTCCTTGCCGAAATCAATCACCAGAGCCCCCCGCCAAAAACCATTGCATTTGGCCCAGCCAACGTTTTTTTGCGCGAATTCTGCGACATGCGCCCTCAACGTTGGCGGCGATGAGATGTCTGTCCCTGGGAAGGTGTCAGCGTAGAGATCGGATGAAAACTCACCATCGATAGGTTCAAGGCGATTTCCTCTTCCATCGAGCGGCGGCTCCATCACCTCGAAGTAGATGCTGCTGTCCGAGGTTGTATGGATTCGATAGTCGTCCCCAACGAGCAAGGTTGTTCGCATGATGTAGCGGTCTGCGGGGCGAATTTCTGGATAGTAGGAAGGACCAGCCAGCTTCTCAACAGCGGCACCATCAACTTCACCGTAGACCACTGTGATCCCTCTGCCTGGTGCGGAGACGGTGGCAGGTTCCGTCGAGAGTTGCTCACCTCGCACCAGGTCAATGACTTTGTCTGGCCGGTCGCCCAACGACCACGCGCGAAGCACCTGTTCGACTCTTGATGCGGTATCCGCCTGCGGTCGCCACCGTGCATCGTCCACCACAAAAAAGTGTCGGTATTCAATTCCCATTGCGCCGCCGGATGCTGCGCGGATCAATCGTCCACGCCGTTGTTGATGACATCAAAAAATATACACAAAGGTCCGAGCTCTCGTCTTAACGCCTCGGGCTTCAGGTGTCACTGGGTCGTCGAACGATGGCTGTGGACGACCCAGTCATACCACTGTCGGCAGCTTGTCATCGCGCAACAGGCCATCGAGTTCGGACCAGAGTTCATCACAGAGGCCGTGCCTGAGTGCGGATGCCTTGAAGACGGCGTGTTCGCCGTGATAGAGGCTCCAAAGGTCGCGATTGCCGTCGATCACGCAGGCCCGTACGTTGGAGAGTCGGTCAGCCACCTTGACAACCAACGCTAGCTCCTGCGACCCTGTCACTTTGGCCAGCTTTGCGTATGTCTTCGACTTGCGTTCTTTCCTGTTCGTCCCTGGTTCGTCTGTGAGGAGTTCCACGCACGCCGCGACTTTGTCGCCGAAGCGTGAACGCACCTCGACGACCGTGGCGCCGGTGTCTTCAACAACATCGTGCAAGTACCCGATGACCTGAGCCTCTGGTCCGTACGGCGCGAGCGTCGCCGCGTCCGCGTCCAGATGGTGTGAATAGGGGTGCGCTCCATACATCTGCGCCCCGTGCATGCTCAGGGCATAGGTGCGGGCAGCGGAGATTTCGGAGGTTGCCATGGTGGGATTCTGGCCGAGGACGCCGAGGCCGTTGGATGGTTGCGGACCCAGCGTGCGCACTTTTCCACACATCGCCCGCACCAATTCTCGACAAATGTCACACGGAGGTTTTGAAGGAGGAGGGCGCTTCCTACATTGATTACTCGGATGCTTGTGCATTTCGCGAATGAAAACCGCGCGACGCAGGGCCTTGTCAATGTTTTCCAACCTTTATCTCATGGCCGCGCCGCATCGATCAGTCTGGAGTGAATTGCTCGGTGCATGGGAGCCCGGCGCTGCTGCGGTCAACGTCGACCCCGCCCGCCAAAGGGCCGGCAGGGGTCTGCCGCTTCATCGCGGCCATGGCCGAGGTGGTATCGGACGCAGCCGGCGAATGAGGTACGGAGCGGCCGCGCTGGCGCTGCTGAAAATGGACTTCCTGAAGCACACACAGGTGGTCGAACTTTCCAACGAAGAGGCCCTGCAGGAATGCCTGCGCGTCCAGATCCCACCCTTCTGGCCGATGCCTGTCGCTGATTTATCCGTTCGCACGGTCAGCCTAGCCGACCGCGGCGGAACGCCCTTCACCGTGGATAGGCGCGAGGTGAGTCGTGAAGAAACACTTGACTGGGATTCCTGGCCTGGTTGCCGCCTGGTTGGCGCTGGCCCTTGGCTTGTCCGGCTTCTTTCTCGTTGACGCAGAGAGCCGAACGCTGGCGGCCATGGCCTGCGCTGCCATGAGCAGCGGGATCCTGTGGGCCACGGCGATCTGCGGAGTGGTCTATTTTTCGGTCGGCACCGTCAGTTTGTTGATGGTGTTCAGCGGCGGCAAGCCGGGCATGGCGATGGACCCGACACTCACCACCAACGACTACTTCTGTGAATTCTCGGACGAGTACCTGACCAACGATGCGAGATCGGCGCGCGAGCGCGTGTTCAAGTACGGCGTAGGGTTCCTTGCGATCCTGTTTTTGGGCGCCTTCTCGGGCTCACTTGTTGGATATCTTTCGTTGGGAATGGCCTGAACAAACATGAACAAATGAACAAGAGATTTTGCCTATCGCTGGCTGCCATTGCGTGCTGTGCATGTGCCTCTGCAGAGACCTTCGTGTTGCCCATCGAGGAGGATGCAGGCTTCGTGGTGGAAACGGATTGGCGAGGTCACACATCGCTCGCCGAGACCCGCTTGAGTACCGGTGAGCGAAGCGCTGCGTTCCAGTCTCAGGGGCGCGTTGAAGCGCTCGACATGCGGCAAGCTGGAGATCGAGAGATTTTGGAAGCGATCTTTTCGGATGCCGGAGGTCGAGCAGAATGTCAGGCGCTCGCGCTCCTGGTTCTTTGCAGAAAAACGAGAGGCTTGGCCATCAAGGTGCGCTCGAGTTCAGAGGCTTTCGTTTCCAAAACGGGTTTCCTCTGGTGCATCGATGGCCTGGCCGGACGCGGCGGCTGCAAGGAGACCGCACCGGAGTCATCGGCCAGGGTCCGGCCCTAGCTAAGCAGCCGTTCGTACTCTTGCTATGCCGTGGAGCGAGCCGATGAAGCGGACCGGCTGCATTTGTAATCCCCAATGAGGTGAGCTCCACCTATCAGTCGTACATCAATGGGCCCCCGTGCACTTCACATCAATTCTTCCTCGTCCAAAAGATTCCGCTATGTCTCCCTGGCTCGGCCGCCATATCGTTCGGCAGGCACTGCTCGCTATCTCGATCTACCAAAGCCCACTGTGCGCTCATGCGATGCATGAATCCGACCACCACAATGCGGCAGATCCCCTGACGACTTGCATCCTCTCAACACTCGACTTGAGCAAGGCGGAGGAGCTCGGAGGGTTGGTGGCTGCAGGCGGCAAGTACTGGGTGACGTCGCCCAGCGGCGGGGTTCTGGACCCCTACATTCTGAAGAACCTTGATCGTAACGATCCCGTCCAGCGTGAGTCGTTCATCGCCGCAAATAGCGCAGAGAGCTTGATCTCTGCTGCGCAGATTGCAGCCGCAGACAAATGCGGCATCGATGAAGACGAGTTCGAACTCGTGGGAGGCGCCTCGCTCGCACTTGAGTGGGGCAATGCCCCTCCTGACTTTGGAAAAGGATTTACCAGTCGAGAGCAAAAGGCCATCGTCGCGTTCAAGACAATTCGATCAACCTTGCTGAGCTCGCAAGAGTTTCTACAAGGCTATCAGCGCGCCACGTCCGAACGCGAGCGGCTCAAGAAGAAAGCCGGAAATTATTCAGCAGACCCGACCAGTCGAACGACTCTACAGCAATGAAATCTTCCCTGATCCTCTTGGTTGTCGCCTGCTGCACCGGCTGCGCAACTCGACCCTCCGCAGTTGAGGAGCGCGTGTCCATCCCACCAGGTGCCGAGGTGCTCCTCGAGAAAGCCTATCGAATTGTGGATGCCTACCAGCGTGACGACGCAACAGCATGGTCAGAGCTCGTCTGCAGCAAGGACGGCCTCTCGAAGGTGAAGTTTCTTGGGACATTCACTTCGCCACGTCTGGTGTCTGTTGCTGCGGTCTCGGCGGCCGGCAACGCGAACCGGGAATATCGGTGGCCGGTGGTTGCCATCGAAGTGAAAGCCGAGCGCTACCCGGTCGGCAATCTGCTGCTTCGATTCGTGGAAATCGCCGAAGAGAGGTGCGTTGCCTTTCTCTTCTAGCCCGGTGCGCGGCTTCGATGGCTCGACGAGCCTGATGGGCGAGTGCGGCAGGCCGGTTCGGAACGACCTCGGGCGGGCCATGGGGCCGAGCGGTGCGGTTTTCCAGAGCCACCCTTCCATTGGGCAACGGCAGCATTGGGCGGCCGGGAGCGGTCGATCGGCCCTGCTGCATGCGAGCTAGCGGCAGCAGTTCATCGCCGTTCGCTGGCCGGGAAGAACACGTCAATGCCGAGATGTCGATGCGATAGGAGAGGGTGTCGATCGCGGATAGTCGGGGCCGAAGTATTTCCGGCATCAATCGAAGAAAAGATCATGGTGAAGTTCCTCGAGGGCGGGGGTAATGCCGATCCGGGCGAGGTCCGTGAAATCGTGCCGCATTCGGCCGCTCGTTTGCGCCCTCGAGGTCTCCGTGCGGGCCGAGTGCGGATAGCCTGCCTTCGGACCCAGTTGGATCCGCAGCTCGCGCGGTCTCGCCGCACCGGCTGAAGTGAACTATTTCTTGAACGGGAGATTTCAGATGACAGGTCGATTCGAACTGAGCAAGAGTCCCAATGGCCAATATCGCTTCGTCCTCAAGGCGGCGAATGCACTCACCATTCTGACCAGCGAGCAGTATGAAACCAAGCGCGCGGCGCAGAACGGCATTGCGTCGGTGCAAAGCAACTGCGGATCCGATGATCGGTACGAGAGGAAAGTCGCGGCCGACAAAAGGGTCTACTTCAACTTGAGAGCTGCCAATAATCATGTCATCGGCACCAGCCAGATGTACACGACAGAGCAGGCCCGTGAGGTGGGGATTGCGTCGGTCAAGACCAACGGTTCGACGGAGGACATCGACGACAACACTTGATCCGCACCTGAGCAAGCGGCATTTCTTCAAATATTTGATATTTCGCATGCGAGCATAGTCCGCGAATTACAAGAGCAGATCGAAGGGACCAAAGTGCATGCGCAAGAGTTCAGTTCCGATTGGCCCGCCGCACTGGACGACATGCTCGAATTCATTTCGCTGACGCAACTGTCGCTCGGCCAAGGTCGAGCGGCGCGGGTCAAGGTCAGCGTGTCGCGCGAGCGTGTGGCCGCCGACGTGCTTCAGCCACACATTGGTCGCTTCCGCGATCGACTCCTGCAACAGTTGCCGGGCGTGCGACTCGAATTCACGGCCGGTCATCACGCGGCGCATCGCGTCGAAGTTCACTTCGGAAGCTGAACGCCAATGTCCCTCTTCGACACGTTCGCCCAGTGGCTCGGGCTCAGCGATCCGGCACCTGCCAAAACAAGCGCTGAGATTGCCGGGGTCGGGGCGCCGTTTCCGGCGGCGACCGCGCAGGGCTCCAACAGTGCCTATGCGGAACTCTGGCAATCGGTGGACCGTCACCTCGCCCAGTTCATGGTCCACAGCGTGTTGCCGCACCGGCAGTTCGAGCCGGAGGACGTGTTCAAGCTGGTGCGGATTCAAGTCACCGGCACAACGCCCGCGGCGCAAAGGGCGATCGAACGCTTTCTCGCCGAGTTCCGGCCCGAGAGCCGGCGCAAGGTTGTACTGGCCGCCGTGATGCGCAATTGCGCGCAAGGCGTGTCCACCGAAGGCTTCGTCGATTTCAACCGCGACTTCGATCGCGCGGAACTGGACGAGAGCGACCCCTACGACGCGCAACTGGCGGATGCCCATCAGGGCGGCTATCAGCTCACGCTCTACGGCGAATGGGAACTCCAGCGCGCGGTGCCAGCCAGCATGCCGCCTTCGGTTGCCGCTGTGCCGAACGCTGCAGCCCTCGTTGCGCCGCTGGAAATCGACGTTCACGACGCGGCCGGCCGACACCAGGTCCGGATCTCGGCACTGCCGTTCGTGCTGGGCCGCGCTGCCGCGTTGGCGCAGGACCGTATCGTCGGCACCTTCGTCTCGCGCCGGCACGGCCTGCTGGAGCGCGACGAGCAGGGACGCGTCTGGTACCGCGAGACCTCGGTCAACGGCAGCAGCCTCGATGGCAGCCCGATCGCACCGGGCGAACGTCGGCAACTTCGCAACGGCGCGCAGCTGCGCCTTGGCGGCGATGTCCCCGACGTGGCCGAATGCCCGGCCCTGACCATCCGCTGGCCTGCGCCCCCCGACGACGATGCCCACACCCCGATCCGCGCGCCGCTGCGTGCCGCGACGGACAGTGCCACGCCGATCCGCTCCAGCCTCGATGACGGCCCGCGCCCTACGCCGACGCCGCTGAGCACCGGGCCCGCCGGACCGCTGTGTCTGCTGGCGATCAAGGATGCCCACGGCAGCCGCACGGTGCCCGTCACGCGTCTGCCCTATGTGATTGGTCGAAGCGAATTGGCCGACTGCCGCGTGCCCGAAGACAACGCCGGGGTGTCGCGTGATCACTTGGTCATCCAGGCCATCGATGCCACGGGTGCGCGCATCGACAACAACGCCGTCGGCAAGTGGGGAACCGATGTCGACGCTGCCGAGCAGCCGGCGCAGTTTCTACTGACCTGGGGGCGCCAGGTCAGGCTCGCCGGCCGCTTCGCGAAGGCGCCCGCCGTCACCGTGCTGCTGTTGCCGCCGACGGCATGAGCTCCAGACTCACGCCGCCGGGCGACGCGGTCACGCCGCTGGCGCGGCATCGCGTCGTGCCGGCGCCGCGCCGCAGTGTGGCCGACTGGCTGCGCCAACAATGGGCGCTGGCGCGACGCCCGCGCATCGAAAGCGGCTGGGCCAGCCTGTGCGGCACAGGGCATGAGCGCAATCAGGACGCCGTGCTGGCCGCCATGCCCTTGTTCGCGGTGGCTGATGGCGTCGGCGGCGGCAGCGCCGGCGAACTCGCGAGCAGCCAGATGCTGGCCTGGTGCCGGACGATCCAGCCCGCCGACTGGCATCGCCCCGAAGCGCTCGCGGCCAAGCTGGGTGAAGCCGACACCGCGCTGGCCAGCGCGCTGGAGCGCTTGAGCCCGGGGGGACGCAGCGCCACGACCTTCGTTGGCGTCTGGCTGCGGCGCAGTGGCCGCGGCCTGGTTGCACATGTCGGCGACTCGCGCGTGCTGCAATTGCGCCCCCGTTCTGGTGCTTGGGAGGCGACCCGGCTCACCGCGGACCAGACCTATGCGAACCTGGGCGAGGTTCCCCCCGTAGGCAGCCGCCCGGACGACCCGGCGCGCATGGTGGGCGTCGGCGCGATCGGCGAGCCGTCGGTCACACGCCTTCACCTGCGCGAGAACGACTGGCTGCTGTTGTGCAGCGATGGCTTCCATCGCTTCATGTCCGAGCCGACCTTGGCCGCGCTGTGCAAGAGCGAAGCCTCGGTGCCGCTGCATGGGCTCGCGCAGCTGCTGGCCCAAGCGGCCGCGCGGGCGGGCAGTCGCGACGACATCAGCGTGCTGCTGGTGCGCCGCAATCCGTCGGGCGGCGCGCGTGTATCGTTCTGGCTGGCCCTTGCTGCGAGCGCGATCGCAGCGCTTGCACTCCTTGCCAGCACCCGCGGTTGGCCGAGCGATCCCGCAGGCGACACGCCCGCGCCGCCACCGGTCAGCGCGCCGTCTGCCGCCGACGGCGCAGCGCCGTTGCCACCTCGATAGGCCACGCACCCGTGTCTGCATCCGACCTCATGACTGCGCGTAGCCACGCCAGCGCCAACGCCTACGATCCCTTCGAGGACACACGTGGCCCGGTCGGCCATGCGACGCACTTCGACGTGGAGCGCATTCCCGGCAGCCTGGCCGGCGAGCCGGCGCGGTTTCGCAAGACGATCAAGCCCGGTGTCGGCGCCGACCTGCTGCCAATGATCCACCGCGAAAACCTGCTGCTGATGGACATGGCGACGCGGGGATTGCGGCATGTCGCGCAGTCGCTCGAATTCACCCGCGATTCATCAGACACGCCATTCGTCGTCACGACCCTCGATGCGGGGCCGAGCCTGAATCTCTGGAGGGACTACGACTTCCTCGCCGAGGACGATAGGTCCGGCGCCGAAGGCCATGCCGCGCGCTCGTTCCTGACGCCTGTCGTGCTGGCGCGCCTGTTGCGCCACCTGCTGCTGGCGCTGCGCGAGTTCCATGGTGCCGGCTTCATTCACTGCGACATCCACGCCGGCAACGTCTGCCTGCCATTCGAGCGCCATGCCGGCCCGGTACGCTCGGTGCGCCCGCTGTTCGAGCAATTGCGCCTGATCGACTTCGGCCATACGTTGTCGGCACGGCTGAATTTCGAGGAACCGATGCGCCTCGATCCCGCCGCGACAGAAAGCCTGCGGCGGGTGTCACCCGCATTCCGTGCCGCGCTGCACCGCGATGCCGAAAGCGGGCGCGCCGACGCGGTACGCGCGCTTGACTTCAGGCTCGACCTGTATGCGCTGGGCGCACTCGCGTCGCAGTTTCTCGGCTCGATGGACGGGTCCGGCGAACCGCGTGCCGCCGCCTTGCACGCTGCAATGAGCGCCAGTGTCGATGCGCTGCTGGCGCAGGACTGCGGCGCGGCTGCACCCGAACCGGGACTGCACGATCGCCTGCTGCGCCCGATCGATACGCTGCTGGCGAGCCTGGGGCCGCTGGACGACGGCTGGCTGCTGCCCCGAAAGCGGGCGGCAGCGACCCGTGCGGAGCCGGCCCGGGAGACCCCGTTGGTCGGCGCTCGAGCAACGCCCATGGCGCCCCCGGTGGCAGCCCTGATTCCAGCCCCGATGGCAGCCTCGATGGCACCGCCGATCGCCGCCGATGCCGCGCAGGCTGGAGCACCCGCGCCAGCCACCGTCGTGCCGCGCCCCACGGGCCGCCGCAGCGCGCTGATCGCCGCACTGGTCGCGAGCGCACTGGCTGTGTGGGCCTGGCAGGAAGACCGCCTGCAGAGCATCGTTTCGATCCTGGCGCGACCGGCGGGCGAGGCCGCGCCGGGTTCACCCGCCGGGACCGCGAATCCGAGGACCGCGGCGGCCGCATCGCGTGCCACGGCCTCCGCGTCAGTCTTGAGCGCACGCGAGGTCGACGACCAACTCAATGCGATGATCGAGGGTGCTGCGTCGGGCAACTGGCGCCAGGTCGATGCGGCTGCGCATCGCATCAGCGAATCGGCGGGTTCGGACGGGTCGACCTCGCCGCTGCTGGCTTCGGGCCGCGAGGCCATCGAGCAGGGTGACTACGGCGGCGCCGCGGCGACATTGCGCCTGGCCACGGCGAAGGTGCCTGCCGACTGGCAAGCGTGGTCCGCGCTGGGCTACGCCGCGTTACGTCGCAACGAGCTGGACGCGGCGAAATCGGCCCTCAACCGCAGTCTGCAGCTGCATCCACAGGACGCCAGCGCCTGGGCCCACCTTGGAGAGATCCTCGCGCTGCAGGACAACGCCGGGGCGTCAGCCGCAACCCTCCAGCTGGCCGTGTATTTCTCGACCCAGCGCGCACGCACGCTGGCCCATCTGCGCGCGCCGGCACCCACGCTGATCGCGCCCGAATTCCAGGCCGTGATCCAGGACACGGGCCGTGCGCTGGATCAAGTGCCCCTGCGAAAACCATGAAAAAACGCTTGCTCATCGTCGCTCTCGTGCTGCCCGGGTGGCTGTATGCGCAAGTGCCCTATGGCCTGTCGGTGGATCGCGACAGCGCGCAACCCCAACAGGCCATCAAGGTCACCGTGAACTTCGAGGCTGCAAGCCGCTGGTGCGGCCTGCGCGTCGACCTCGGCGACGGCGATGTCCGCGACCTCTTGGTCGACAACTTCCCGCTGACCCTCTCCAAGCCATACGACACCCCGGGGCGCTATGTGTTGCGCGCGGAAGGCCGCTTCGTCTTGCGCGGGCTCACGTCGGCGCTCGGCTGCGCCGGCAAGGCCCGCGCGGTGACGGTCTCCGTCGGCGAGCTTCCTCGCGACGCCCACAGCGCCGGTTCGGACGAGGACGCCAAGGACGAACTGGAACGCCGCAAGCGCAGGGCCGAACTCGAGCGCGAGCCACACAAACGTAGGCGCGAGGAGGTCCGCGAGCCGCCAAGCCACCATACGAACCCCGGCGGCGCACCCACCACGTCGCCGGCACCCGCAGCGCCCGTCCCGCCGCGCGACAGCACGCTCAAGGTCTTCTGATGCACCCCGCGGCTGTTCACGCTCCGGGTCCATCGGCGGGTCGCCGCGACATGTCCGGGGTCGGGGAGTTCGTGCTGCTCGTGGTGGTCCTGACGGCGCTTGTCTGGCAGTTCCAAAGCCTGCGAAGCGGCGCCGCCGATGCACCGGACGATGACCGGTATCGACTCGACCAAGCCCTGCAGGCCGCCCCGTTGGTGGGTGACGGCCATGCGCAAGTGGCGACGCTGTGCCACATGGCCAGCCTGCCGCCGCGGCTGCGCTGGCGCTGGGCCGGGGCCTGTGCGACCACCCGCGCCGATCAGGCAGGATCGCTCGATGCCTTGCCCGCGGCGCTGCAGGCCGATCAGGCTGGGCTGCAACAGGCGATCACGGCGGGCGCGGCCGGACGGCTGGCACGGGTGGCGCCGCTCGCCAAAAGCCTGGCCGAAGGCGTATTGCCCGAGGCCGAGCAGGCCACGTTGGCAGACACGGCTCGCGAACTGCGTACGTACCGTGCGCGCTATCAACTGGGCAGCGATCCGTCCAGCGGTTCACTGCCGTTGGCCTGCGCCTGGGCAGAAGCGCTTGCCGCCGCGCGGCGCGCAGGCAGCGAACCTGACCACACGCTCGCGCTGGCGAACCAGCTCGCGATCGTGCGCGGCGCCGCGGTGCGCCTGTGGTGGCCGTCGGCTGGCCCGACGATCGACTGGTCGAGCGGCACCACACCCGAATGCCGTGCGCTCGGCCCGCCGCAGCGCACGATGGCGTTGGCTGCCGATCTGGCGCGACAGGTGCGCGACGGCGAACGGCTGGCGCACAAGTCGGCCGCGATGCAGATCCTGACGCAGCGTGCCCCCTGGTTGCTGGTCGCGTGGTCGCTGTTGACCTGGGTGCTGGTTTCGCTGGCGCGCCGCACGCGCCGGCCGCTGCGTTTCCTGCCGCCGGCCTTGCTCGCATGGGCTGCGATGGGCGCCGCGTCCGGTCTGGCCCAGCCCGATGCCGGCGCGCCGATTCCCTGGTGGGTCTGGGTGTCGCTGGCAGCACTCGGCGTCGTGGTTTCAATCGTCGGCCGCTCGGCGCGTTTCGCGCTGTTCGCGCTGTTCGCGCCCTGCGCTCCGCAACGCAGCGTGGTGTTCTTCGGCTTGCCGCTGGCCGTGCTCTTCATCGGCATCGGCTGGTGGCTGGTGTTCGACCTGGCGCTGAACGGCCACGTGCTCAACCGCTACATCGCGCTGCGCCACAGCCTCGCGGTCTTCGGGGCAATGGTTCTGTTGTCGATCTTGCCGGCGCTGTCGCAGGGCATCGCCACGGTGTGGCTGCGCTGGGCCAGCCTGGTCACCAACGCACTGCGACCAGGCCGCGGCAGCGGCGTGCGCGCCTGGCTGCGGCCGGTTCTGCTCTGGTGGCTCTATGCGGCGGTCGTGCTCGGCTTCGCGCTGCTGACGCCCGGCTGGCGCCAGCTCACGGGTGAACTGCTGCCCTTGCTGCTGCTGCTCGGCGTGTCGTGGTTCTTCCTGCTGCGTGCCGCCTTGTGGACGCGACCGCAAGGCGGCGCAGGCTGGCTCGCCACCTCGATGCTGCCGCTGCTGGTGCATCTGGTCGTCGTGCTCGCGGCCCTGGTGTTGACCGATGACCTCGGTCCGACGCTCGTGGTGCTGTTCGCCTGCGCCATTTACGCCGGCGCCTTCGCGGCCCAGGGCCTGCTCGGCCGCGGCGCGCGCTGGCCGCTGGCGGCCGGTATCGGCATCCTGGCTGCGGTGCTGTTGGCGGGCGCGCTGCTCGCGGGGCTCTTTGCTTTCACGAAGCTGCCGGGCTCGGGCGCCGAACGGGTCGCGCAGCGGCTGGACGCCGTCACCAACCCGTTCTCGGCCGAGAACGACCAACTGGCCCACGTGCTGTGGCTGGGCCAACACACGCCGCCGAGCGGCTATGGCCTGGGGGCCGTGCCCTGGTGCGGTTCGCTACCGGTCGCCGGCTGCCCGGGTATCCCGGCCCAGGCGCAGAGCGACTACAGCTTCGCTGTGCTGCACGCGGTGGCAGGCCACACGGTCAGCTTCGGCCTGCTTGCTGCCTACCTGCTGTGGCTGGGGCTGCTGGCGGTGCGTCAGGCAGCGCAGACCCGCGGCAGGTTGAATCCGGGCACGTCCGGCGCTTCGCAAAGCGCCTGGCTGGCCTGGTTGTGCGTGTGCTGGGCCGTGTTGACGATGGTGCAGACACTGGTCACCGTGGCCGGCAATCTCGGCGCGTTGCCGCTCACGGGCGTGACCTGGCCCTTCGTCAGTTTCGGCCTGTGGTCGCTGCTGCGCAACACGCTGGTGCTTGGCCTCGTGATGAATCGCCCGGAGATCGCCGAATGATCCAGACCACCAACGCAAGGATCGACGACACCGCGCCGGTGATCCGGCAGGTCGCGCTGATCATGCTGGCACTGTGCCTGATCGTGCCTGCAGCGCTCTACCTGCGCGCGCAGAGCGGCACCGAGCGCCTGCACGAACCGGTCAGAACCCGCGCGGCCATGGACGCGCTGCTGAACGCCATTGCGCCTGCCAGCCAGCCGCCGGCGACGATGTTGGACAAGACGGCGCTCGCGGCGCTGCTGCCGCAATGCGCCGGCCTGCCGGCTTACCAGGGCTTGGAGTTCATGGATGACGTGGCGGAGCAACTGGGACTGCTCGACGGCCAACTCGAAGGGTTGACGGCGATTGATGGCCAGCGCAATGCGCCCTTGCGCCGGCGTTACCAACTGCAGGCCGCAACCTGGGCCCAGGGGGTGGCGAACAGTGCGATCGGTTGCCAGCAGGCGGCGCAAGCGCTGCGGCTGCTGGCAGGGCCGCGCGGTGCTGCATTGCTGGCGCAAGCACAGTGGCAGGAGCGGCAACGAGGCAACGCGCTGCAAGCCTCGCAGGCCGCGGTGCGCCTGGCCCCCGGAAGCCTGGCGCAGGCCGACCCCTGGCGCGGCTGGCCCGGCTGCATCTGGCTGGGTGGCCTGGAGCCGGGGAGCACGGCCTATCACCTCGCGCCGGCCGGCCGGGCGAGCTGGAGCCGCGCGCTTTGCGAGCAAAGCGGCTTCCGACCCGCGAACGCCAAGACGGTCGTGGCGGCCCGACCTGCTGCGGGGAATGCAACCCCGGCCCCCAACGACCCGGCGTGGGTCATCCCGAACGACCTCGGCACCTTGATCAGCGAACTGGATGCGCTGCGCCTGCCGCAAGGCCGGCTCTACAGTGATTACGCCGACGCACTGCCGGCGCACGCCAACCGTGCGACCGTCGGGCGCAACGAGGTCGACGTGGGGTTCAACCTGCAGCTCACCATCGAGCCGCGCATCCAGGCCATCGCCCAGCGCATCGCCACGTGTTATACCGGCCAGGTGGCGGCCTGCGCGCAGGCAGGCATCGCATTCGAGCAGGTCGGCGCAGCGCAGGGCGCCGGGGCCGCATCCATGTGGGAACGCGCTGCGGCGCGCATGACGGCAGTCGCGGTGATCGACGTCGCCAGCGGCCGCATCGAGGCCCTGGCGAGCGCGCATACGCCGTGCTACGCGCAGGAGAACGATGGTCCGTTCCGCGACGCGGGCTGCCTGCCACTGTGGACTGAACCCCGGCGCCGTCCCGATGCCTTGTTGAACCACGCGGTGTTCACCGACTACCTGCCGGGCTCGACGATCAAACCCATGATGGCCTCGGTGTTCTTCGAGGACACGGGGAGCAACGTCGAACAATTGTCGAACTGGCTTGCCACGTCCAACACCGACCGTTTCAACGACGAGTTGTTCTGCCTGGGGATCGCCAAGGGCAAGGCCTGCGATCGCCCGACTCGGGTGCAGCAGCGGGCCGCCGATCTGGGCTGGAACCCCGACTGTTCTGTGCTGCCGAGCCGCCGCTGTGCGCGTGCTGACATTCTGTTCGGCCGCCGATTGAGCGCGCGGCTGTCTCAAGACGGCGACGCGACCGCCAGCCTGCCCGACGCGACCCCGCTGCAGCGCGGCGCGCTGGTCGGACGCCTGTTCGTCGCACCGCCGGAGGCCGGCGGTGGCGAGCGCCTGATGGCGCTGCCCGAGATCGATCCGGCCAGCGCCGCGTCGTGCCGTGATTTGAAGGGGGGATGGCACGCGGCCAACTGCAGTTCGAGCGCGATGAAACCGCTGGTCAACGAAGCCGAAGGCCAGGGGCAGGCGCGCAGCACCGCGCTCGGCGTGGCAACGATGCTGGCGCGTCTCACCGCGGCTGCGAACGGCATGCAGGCGGTGCGCCGCCCGTACCTGGTGGAACAGGTCACCGATGCCGCGGGCACGCCGGTGGCGACGGCCGCGACGCGCAGCGACGACGGGACCTCGATACCGCTCGCAGGGGCAGAACCCACCGTTGTGGCCGCCGACGCTGCCCGGAAGGTTTTGCAGGGCCTCGCACGGGGCACCGGCCCGGGCGGGACCGGGAACCTGATCTGCAAGCACGTGTTCGGTACGCGCTGCACGCAGGCCGGCACGCTCATGGCCGGCAAGACGGGCACGCCGAGCTTTGACTTCGATCGCCTCAGCCTGACACAGGCGCGCCAGCGCTGCCGCGCCCACCCACGCGATGAAGGCTGCCTGCAAAAACCGGTGAAGTTCTACGTTGCCGCAGTCAAGTCGGGAGCCGATCGCCAAGGCCGCTACGACAAGGTCATCGCCGTGATGAGCGAGCGAAACTGGACGCTGGCGAGCGCCAAGCTTCCCGTCGCGGCACGTGAGCGCGTGCATGGCGGCATCAACGATCTGAACAACATCTCTACCGAGATTGCCATGCGCACCGTCGATGCGGCTTGGCGGCCGAAGACCGCGAAACCTTGATACAGGTCTTGCATGCGGATCAATTGCGCTGCTTGCCATAGCTGCGACCGTGCGAGCCCCGATCATCCGCGGCGTCTGTCCTGGCCAGGATGCTTTTCCTCGTATCGATCACGAAACGACGGTCCTGCACGGAGTACACCAACCGGCCGCAGGCGATACGCGGCGGCTCGATCACCACCCGCGCGAGGGCGGAGGAGGCCATCTGGCGATGTCGATACGACCGACCACGCTTGGCTGATGGCCATTGATCGAGACCCTGGGCTTCGCATGCGAAGCACCAGTGGCTGCGACTAAGGATGGCTCACGAGACCTCTCGCCACTGCTGCGGAATTCGAGGGCGTTCGGCTGGAAGCTTCTTGCCCGCAAATCGAGAACCACCTCGGAGCAAATGGCCCTTTGTCCAATACCGGCCGGTGACCCGGGGCAGTACCGCGAGATAGGTCGAAACCACGATCGCCGCGGCGCTGTCGAGCTTGAGGATGTCGGCCACACCGAGCGCGTGGGACACGGTCTGTCCCCGCGCCCCGACAGGCCGCCGGACCTCGATCAGCACCTCCGTCGCCAGCTCACGGTCGCTGCGCGGTGTGCCGTTCGGATGCATCACCCATTGGTCGACGTCTTCGGCGGCAAGGCCGCTTCGAAAGATGGCGACGATCGGAATGCATTTGCGATGGCTGGCGTCGCGCATGACGGGAACCTCCATCGTCCATGAGAACGTTCCCGCTCCATTCACTAACGTCGCCATTGGCGTCTCCCGGAAAGCTAATGCTGAAAGCAGTATCTCGCGGGTCCTGCCTTTTCCAAGCCGCGTGTTTGCTGGCTACCGTGATGTTTCACACGCAAAGTGCGACGGCAAGAAAAAGCCCGCCGAAGCGGGCAAAAAAGACTGTGCTGACAGTCTTCAGGAAGGTCGCCTTGAAAGGCGACGGCCCTTTATGCCATGGGGCCGAGACAGCGAGCGTGAACAAATGCGCATTCCATGGTGAACAAAGGTGTCGTGGTTCCCGGACCCGTGGTTTCGTGACGAATGCCCTCGGACTTCGCAACACGCACTTCCACAATCGGCATTGAACAACGCTTTGACACAAGCGTCGTCGCATCTGCAACGAGCCACAACGGCTGCGCGCAGCCTCTTAGAACGAGAGCGCGCCAAAGCCAGTGTTTCTCCAAGCAACGCGAGTTCAAGACATCCAACTTGGTGGAGGTGCAAATGAATGACCCCATGGTTTGCGAAAGATGCGGCAGCCCCTTGATGATTTTTCAGGAGGGGCGAACGCAGGGGCTGCGCTGCACGCATGGCGACTGGTCGATCGTCACCACGCACACGTCCTTGATCAAACTCGACCCCACCGTCTATGAAATCAAAATAAGACACGGCAACTATGAAAATTTATGCCAGATCAAAGCCATGTCAAAGGTCTCGAGACGGAGCCTTCTGGATGCCAGAAAACTCTTGAAGACGGACCATCCCACGGCGTTCAAGGGTGACGCAGCGCATGCGATCGAAGCACGCGATGTGCTGCTTGCGGCTGATCTGGAGATTGAAGTTTCTCCGGCCTTTCCTTGGTAGTTCGGAGTGCCTAGGTTTCCGATGAGCTTTTTGGAGGGGACGGCTGCTCAAGACAACGAGCAAGCACGGAAATGCGTGCTCCGTCTATGTCTACCCACTCGCTTTGATCCTGAAAATAATCCATGACAGAGACACTCGAATCGCCACCCCGACAATTCATCCAGACGCGCTACGGAAACCTCAGCGCCCCGGTCGGTGCAACCGATCTGATCACCGATTTTCTTGAGCACTATGGAGAATGGGCATCCCTCGAAGTCGAGTATCTGGCCTCGATGCTGCCACGCAAAGCAAGGATATTGGACATCGGCGCCTACGTCGGGACGTTTGCGCTGGGCCTGGCCCAGGCCGCTGACGTCTCCTTCGTCGCCATGGTCGAGGGCAACGCCGCCGTGGCCTCCCATCTGGCCACGAATGCCGCCCGGAACCTGCGTTGCAAGCATGAGGTTCTGAACGCCCTGGTCATCCATTCGGACGAGCCGCCGATCGAGCCGGGCCGGGCAGAGCCAGACAATGCAGGGTCCGCGTCCTTCGACCAACGCGCCAGCGGGACAGTGCGAGTTCCGCTGCCTGGCACGTTGATCGGTTTCAGGGCGCTCGTGGAGCGTTTCGGACCGCTCGATCTCGTCAAACTCGACGTCGAAGGGATGGAGGAACAACTGCTCCGCGACCATCCCGCACTGCTGCAGGACGCAAGTGTTCTGCTCTGGCTCGAATGCAATGAGAGCCGGAGCTCTCTGTCGCTCGCGAAGATGCTGGTGGCTACCGGCAGGCCGGTCACCTATTTCGCGTGGCCGTCGCACAACCCCGACAACTTTCGAGGCGCTTCGCGAAAGATATTCCCATTCGCCTATGAAGCAGGCCTGTTGCTGGGCGCGGGTGCTGCGCCATTGACCGCGAAACTCCATCGTGCCGGTTGCCTGATGAAGGCCATTCATACGGTGGAAGACTTGAAGGAGGCGTTGTGGCTCACGCCGCGATGGGCGCCAAGGGAGTGGGATGCGTTGGATCGGAATGAGATCGCTGCGATTGCAACCCATCTCTGGTTGGGCAGGAAGCGAGAGGATTTTCTGGCGGAAGGCGAATCGACAGCGGGAGGTGCCGCGGACGCGGGGGCCGACAGGAGTGGGGGAATCGTTCGAGGTGAAGAGGCTCGGTTGCAGGCTTTGAAGGATTCCAGGATTGCCCAGCTTGAAAGCAAATTGGCCGAATTTTCGAGTCGAGACCTTGACCGCGAGCGCGTGGAACATCACGCGGAACATCAGGAAAAAGCTGCGCGGGACGCATTGTGCGAGCAGCAAGCGCTTCATCAGAAACAGGTCGCCACGCTGATGGGACAGGCGGACGAGGATCGTGCAGGGCAGGCACGAGAGATGTCCCTCCTGGAAGGCCGGATCGCCACGTGTTCGGCGCAGGCCGCCGCGTTCGCGGGCGCGCTGGAGGGGATCCAGAAAAGCACGACTTGGCGGACCGCGCGTCGTCTCTCCCGGATGGCGGGGCGAATCCCTTTCTGCAAGCGTGCGTTCAGGCTTCTGATGCGTTGGATGAAGGTGCAGCCATGAGCGGATTCCGCCCCGAAGAGTACGACCTGATCGCGCCATTTTTCGATCGAAGTTTCTATTTGTCGTCCTACGCCGAAGTCGCTGCAGCAAGCATCGACCCGATCGAGCATTACTGCACCCGGGGTTGGAAAGAAGGCCGAAATCCGAATACGAGCTTCGATACGCTCTACTACCTCCGCGAAAATCGCGACGTCGCAGCCGCGGGCATCAATCCCTTTTTCCATTTCGTCGGAAGCGGCAGGCACGAAGGCCGCAGGCCTGTTCCCGAGATGAACGTGGTGCGCCAACGGGTGTCCGATGCCTGGTCCACGGCCGCCGCGCTTTCCCGCAGCGCGAAAGACGTCGAGCCCGTCCTTGGGGCACCAGTCGAACTGGATGCCGACGCCATGGTCGGGATGCTCGTGTCCTGCTCCGAACATGATCAGGTCGTCATTTCCGTCAGCCACGACGACTACGCCACAAGTGCGGGTGGGATTCAAAACATCATCGGCGATGAATGCAAGGCATTTCGCGCCCGCGGTGTCGGCTACCTGCACCTGTGTCCGGTGCGCCCGATGCGAGGGCTGGCCGACGCCTCGGCGGAAGATTTTTCCTTCGCCTTGCGCTTGGATGGCATGGCGATAGGCCGGACAAGTGGCTTGGCGCTTCGGCAAGCCTTGACGCGGCTCGCGAATGCCGGGGTAAGGAGCACTTGGGTGCTTCACCATCTCATGGGGCATTCGCCGGAGTTGCTGAGGACGCTGGTGGAGGCGAACAGTTCGTGCGCACCCCTGTTCTGGATCCACGACTACTTTTCCGCATGCCCCAGCTACACCCTGCTGCGCAACGATGTCACTTATTGCGGGATGCCTGCGGCAGATTCGGATGCGTGCCGCATCTGCGCGTACGGCCAGGCGCGGCCTGGGCATCAGGCACGCATTCAACAACTGCTGCATTCGATCCAGCCGGAATTGGTGGCCCCGTCGCAGACGGCATTGGAACTGTGGGCGCGCGCGGGGCTGTTCGAGACGCCGCACATGCACGTGCTGCAACCTGCCAAGCTGTTGCCCTCGGGCCGCCCGCGGCACAGTCGCTCGGGGCGGCTGCGCGTCGCCTATCTGGGTTCCCAGGTCTTTCACAAAGGCTGGTACAGCTATCAGCGCCTGGCCGCTGCCTTTCGCGCTGACGATCGCTATGAGTTTCTGCAATTCGGATCGCCTGGTCCGACACCCTCATTCATTCGCCACGTGCCGGTCAAGGTTGGCGCGTCGGCGCGCGACGCCATGGTGCGGGCCATCGCGGCGCAGGGCATCGATGTGGTGATTTCCTGGAGTGTGTGGCCCGAGACCTTTTGCTTTACGGCCCACGAGGCCATCGCGGGCGGCGCGTTCCTGGTGGTCAAGCGCGGTCAGGGACATGTGAACGCGGCCGTCCACCGGTATGCACCGCAGGCGTCTCGCAGCATCGAGGACGAAGAGGAATTGCATCGCTATTTTCACGCAGGAGGGATTTCGACCGACGTCGAGCAATCGCCTCTTCGGTACGGTTACTTGCTGCCATCCCAGGGCAGCGCGGAGCTGCTGCATACGACCGCATGCGAAGGCGACCAAGCATGAGGATCGCTTGCTTCACGAGTGCTTCCTACAGCTACCTGGACCGGGCGCGCGTGCTTTTCGAAACGGTCCGGAAATTCCATCCTGAATGGGAGAACTGGCTCTGCCTGGTCGACGAGGAGCCGGAGAACTTCGTGCTCGACTTGGGGGTAGAAGACATCGACCGCGTCGTGAAGCTCGAAGGGTTGGAGATCAAGGAGCCGCTGGCCTGGGCGTTCGAGCACGACGTGGTGGAGCTCTGCACGGCCGTGAAAGGCGCCATGCTGTGTCACATGCTGGAGCAGGGCATCGACAAGGTGGTCTACCTCGATCCCGACATTGCCCTGTTCGGCAGGCTGGACGAGGTGCTGGCGCTGCTGGATCAACACAGCGCAGTGCTCACGCCGCATCAGATCGATCCCGACATCGACCGCGCCGCGATCATCGACAACGAGATCGGATCGCTCAAGTACGGGATTTTCAACCTGGGCTTCGTGGCGGTGAGCAACACCGCGCCGGGCATCGCTTTCGCGCGGTGGTGGCGTGACCGTCTGCTGGAGTTTTGCTTCGACGACATTGCAAACGGCTTGTTCACCGATCAGAAATGGTGCAACCACGCCCCAGTGTTTTTCCCCGAGATCGCCATCCTGCGGCACCGCGGCTACAACGTCGCGAGCTGGAACCTCAGCCAGCGCCCGATCCGGATTGCGTTCGATGGCAAGATCACTGCCGGTGGCGATCCGTTGAAGTTCTTCCACTTCACCAAGGTGACCCACGTCGGAGAAACAATGCTCGCCCGCTACGCAGGCGGCCGCTCCGAGGTGTTCGAACTGATGCACTGGTACAAGAATCGCCTCAAATCCAAAGCCGTGGAAGGCGTCCCTCCGGGCTGGTGGCACTACGGGACCTATTCGGACGGCAGGGCGATCTCGAAGGAAGAGCGTGCTGCTTATCGGCGCCTTCGGTTGAACCAGAGACATCTGGCCAATCCATTCGCCGTTTGAACTGACTCACCTGCGTGAATTCGCGCCATGCGCAATTTCCCTTCGAGTCCACATCCCCGCGCGAAGCCCTCCAACGACAACCCGCAAAATTCATGACAACCAACAAACACATCTTCGTCATTGCCGCGTTGGCCACCGCAGCGCTCACCGCCTGCGGTTCTCGCGGCGCCAGGGTTGCCGAAGCCGAGCCGCCGGAGCCTACGGCCAATGCCCGCAACGCGGTTGTCCTGCCCGCCATCAGCTACGGCAAGACCACCAAGGGCGTGCAACTGACCAGGGCCGACGACGCGTGCGATGTCCCTGCATCGCTGAACCAGGCCATCCAGGATCAATTGCTGGCGCCCTACGAGTTCGCGGTGCCGTCACCGTCGGCCAACGTGACTGGCGCACCGACCCTGCGCATCGAGATCACGGACATCCTCGCCAATGCCGGCGGGCTCTATGGCGGCCCCAAGATCGTTCAGCTGCACGGCGTGCTGGACCGCCCCGGCGCCGCGCCAGCCCAGTTCACGGCGCAGCGCCAGATGTTCATGTACTTCGGCATTCCGCGCAGCACCTGCAGCATGGTGGGCGTGGTGACCTATGCGCTGGGTGGTGACATCGCCAAGTGGCTGCAAAAGCCTGTGGACGCAGCGAAGCTCGGAGAACTGTGAGCAGGGATCTGGTCCGGGGCGCCCGAGCACCGTTGACGCCGATGCCGGATCGCAACGAGATGGCCGGCATCAACCCTCCCAGAAGCCGCTGAAAAATTGCCAGCCTAATCAGAATCGCAGACCTTCCCATGCCCAGAGGAACCGCCAATTCGCCGTCGCTTCGCTGCCTCGTGCGCTCCCTCGACGGATGGTGGGTGCAGTTGACACGCAACGGCATCGAGCACCGCCATCAATTCAAGTTCGGGGCTTTCCGCAGCGAAGCCGAGGCGCTGGCACTGGCCCGGGCGCGCCGCGACCAGCTCATGCGGGAACATCCGGAGATCCCTCGCTGGCGCATCATCGAGCGCGCGATCTGCCGCGGCCAGCCCGGGGGCGTCGTCTATGAGGCAGGGCCGGACAAACAAGCCAGCTGCTGGTGTGCCCAGACCCCCATGGTGGACGGCACGCTCATGCGCGAGAGCTTCGGCATCGCGCGCTTTTCGAGAGCGGCCAGGAAGATGGCCATCGCTGAACGCGAGCGGCAGTTGAACCTGATGGTCGCAGGCTTCGCCGCCAAAGCCGAGCAAGATGCGGCGAGCAGCCGCTTGCACAACGGCCAGAAGGACGCTTCCATGTACGGCATCGTGCGCCAGAAGACCTACTGGCAGGTCAAGCTGGAGCGCAGCCGAAAGCGCTTCGGCAAGACCTTCTCCTTCGCCCAACTGGGCGGCATTCAAGACGCGTTGGCGCAGGCGCAGGCCTGGCGCGACGACATCGTGCGGCAGCACCCGCCGGTGATGCGGCAGCAAAGAGCCAACAAACTGCGCCGCAACAACAAGACCGGCATCGTGGGTGTCACCTGCGTGCTGTGGCCCGACGGCCGGCCACGCCAATGGTCGGCGCACACCTATATCGCACCCGGCAAGCTGCTGCAGAAGGCGTTCAGCGTCTACCGCTACGGCGAGGATGCGCAGCGGCTGGCCATCGCCGAGCGGCAGAAGCAGCTGGAGCAAATGGAGGGCCGGGCGCGGTTGCATCCGGTCGAAGAGCAGGTGCGGCGTTCTCCGGCAAAGAAGGCATCGAAGCGGTCTGGCAAGACCGATGTCCGTTCGAACGCGCGCGATGGTTCTCCGGCACGCCCGTCGCGCACGGCACGCGCACCCCGGTCAACCGAGCCGCAAGCGGCGCACAAGCATGAAAACTGATCAGATCTCGCATGAGGAGCGGCGCGCCGTCCACGGCGGCGCGGCCCCATCGCGGCCAGTCGTTGTCCAGGCGGCAGCTCCATCCGCGGCCCGGTCGCGCATCCTGGGAAGAACGCTGGTGGGCGCGCTGCTCGGCCTTTTGATCGTGATGGCGCTGCTCATGAAATGGCTCGTGGAGCATCAGGTCGAGGTGGCGGCGCAGCGCCGTGCCCAGGAAGCGGTCGCGCGTGCGGCCTGGGTACGCTGTTTCGAGCGGGCGTCGAATCGGGCGATCGATGCGTGCCTGAAGGAGAAGCCACGCGGTCAGGCCGACTGAATGCAGGTTCGCGAGCCGACTTGCGGCCGTGGTTTTGGAGCATCCATTGATCCAATCCTTCTGCTCACGACTGTGCGCGACCACCCGCGCCATGCCTCGTCTCAAGGCTGATCAACTCAGCCCAAGGTGACTTCTTTGGTATTGGTTTCGGCCAAGCGATAGCCATGGCCATACACCGTCTGCAGGCGCAGCCCACGCGAAGCCTGCAGGCCCAGCTTGGTGCGCAGCCGGTAGATCTGGCTGTCGAGCGCGCGCGAGGGTGCTTCGGCCTCGCGGCCGACGCCCTCCAGCAGGTGCGTGCGCGATACCGACCGGCCGAGGTTGCGGAACAGCGTGAGCGCCATGTGGAACTCGCTGGCGCTCAGCGCCACCCTTTGCGTCGGCTCTGACCCGACCGCGTCGATCTGCACGCTGCTTGACGCGCGATCAAACATCCAGGTGCCGAAGCGCTCCCTCGAGACCGGGGCCCGGATCCGCTTGGGTGTCAGAACGCGCCGGATCCGCGCCGCCAACTCTTGCGGGCGGACGGGCTTCCTCACATAGTCGTCGGCGCCCAGGTCCAGGGCGCGCACCGCGTCTTGTTCCGAGGTGCGCGAGCTCAGCATCACCACCGGCACGGTGCTCTCCTTCTGCTTGCGCAGCCAGGCCAGCAGTTCCAGGCCGTCGAGGTCGGGCACGTTCCAGTCGAGCACCAGCAGATCGAAGCTGTCGGTGCGCAGCGCGGCACGCAGTGCTTCGCCCTTGTCGAACGACACGCAGGACACGGGCTCGTCGACGATGAGCAAACGATGTTCGAGCAAGTCGACCAGGAAGCTCATCTGGGCCGGCTCGTCTTCCAGGACAGCAATACGCATGGCAGGCACCTCGCGTGGCGGTGGGCTTGGGGCATCGCACGCGCCTTCGAACGTGCAGCATGCCGAGATGTGTATTTGTGTAGGAATTGTCTCACGTTGTGTAGGAGTTGTCCCACAAAATGTGAATTTGGGACAACGGAGATGGGTCCGCGTCAACTTGCGCGCAGCTGAGTTGGTGCAGACGCCATCTTGAGCAGCCAAACCGCAAAGTGCCGATTGGGTGTTCCATTGAGACGGTCCTCTTTGCCGCAGCCTGCTCCTGGGCGAGGAGGAACGCTACCTCCAGTGCAGGCGAACCCGGCGGCCCCCGGGGCGGCACAAGGCCACGCTGAGCACCGACTGTAGAGCGACCAGAGCAAGAACGTCGTCCAGATCCTGAACGAACTGCTGGCCGACTAAGCCTTTCCGCCGTGGTGCTGCCCGCAATCGTCACCCAGGGCATGAATCGTGGAGCCCGTGCCGTAGCGGACGGCGCTTCGCTGGTGGAGCTGGCGCCCGGTCCGGTGTTGCGGCGACATTCACGCTGACGCGGGTCACGCCGCCACCGCCACCGCCGCCGGGCGGAGGGCAGTTGTGAACGACTCGCCGCACGGCGCTCGGCAAGTCTCGATAGCCCGCAAAAAAGCCGAATTTGGCGGGGTTCGACTTTCGTCGGGTCTCGCGCGTTTCCCCTGGTCAACTGACGACTGATCCACTGCCAGCAAGTCTGCGCCCAGGGCGGGCGTCCAGAAATGCGACATCGGACTTCAGCTCGTAAACGCGCAGCAGCATGGGGGCGCCACGACCCTTCAGGTCCAGATTCAGGACCCGATTGGCTTCGATCGAGATCTCCAGACGTGCTTGCTCCTTTTGAGGCGGTGCGCCGCTGCCTGACAAGCTGCCGCAGCTGCGAAGAGCAGCGGTGAGAGGAGGGTGACAACTCTAGAAAGCGCATTCGAAGAACTGCGTGCTTCTGTTGAGGTGCTGCACGTAGAGATTCAGTTACACCATCAACAGAGCGGCTGAAAAATCGCGGCCTTGGGCTGGGTGTTGCGCGCAGGAAATGTGTCGTGATTTTTGACAAAGATGAATTCAATTCACTATGCAAGTCAGATTTTGGAGCAATTGTCTGCGCAATGTCAAATAGGAAGTAATGCGTTGGATTCGCGCGCTGCGGCTTGTGGAAGGAATTCACGAACCGACGATCAAAAATTGGGAATGCAGCGCGAACCGTATCTTTTGTTATTGAACGTGAAGCAGAATGCCCAGCAAATAAATAGCGAACAGAGAGTTCTCGTCCGCAGGTGGATGTCCTGCCGCAGCATCCACGGGGCGCTCCCACCTGTCGCCCGTGAAATACTGCGCATATTTCGCCGAATTCCATGCGCTCGAGAATAGTTGACTTTTATTTGACATTTTTCGTGGGCGCGGCATAGGACAATTGGCGTTACAAAATAGCCCCCGCGGAATATACGTAAGAGATTCATGTGCGCTCCGTACGTCGCTTCTAGAGAAATGGGCGCTGGAGTTCCTCCTGTTTCTTGAGCAACGATGCTCGGTCGAATGCGGGATCGACTTCAATTGTTAATAAAAGAAAACTCTTTGTCCAAACAGAAGAGGCGGCGAGTTTTTCGCCTGGAGAAAAGAATTTCATGCACGCGGATCTTGCCCTGAAGATGATGTCGGATCTGTTCTGGACCGGGCTTTGGGTATGCCTTCCTCTGCTGGGGCTCACCATGCTCGTGGGCATCGTCATCAGCGTGCTTCAGGTTGTGACCCAGGTGCAGGAAATGTCGCTGACCTTCGTTCCCAAGCTCTTTACGGCGGGAGCGGTGATGATCCTGGCGGGCCCCTGGATGCTGCGCAAGCTCACGCAGTTCACGGTTCAGCTCTGGAGCGGCATTCCCTCGATGTTCTAGATCGAGCGCCTTCTCCATATGGACCTCTTGCCATCACATTCAGTGCCCGCCTTGCTTGCGGCGGTGCCCGAGTTCGGCTTTACGGCATGGTTGGCTTTCACCGGCCTTCTGGCCTTGCGGATCGCCGCCACCTTCGCCATGACGCCGGTGTTCTA
>NZ_JAUSRN010000018.1 GCF_030811855.1 Variovorax paradoxus
CAAAGGCCACCGGGTACTCCCCTCCGCGAATGTCCCCCGCCTTCGGCTCCTCCTTTATTTCGCTGCGGGGAGCACCCGGCGCCCTGTGCACACCGAGCGCTGCGGTTGTTCCGCTCGATCAACGACTGCTCTTCGCAACGCTCCCGCTGGCGGGGTGCCTTGCGCAGCGAAATAAAGGAGGAGGCCGCAGGCCGGGGGACATTCGCGGAGAAAGGTACCCCGTCGGCGGGAGCGCGCCCTGAACGATCAACGCAAGACAAGCAGAAGCCTTTCATCTCAGCTCATGACGTTACCGCCATCGACATTCAAGGTCTGCGCCGTGATGTAGCGCGCCTCGTCGCTGGCTAGAAACACCGCAGCACCCGCAACGTCCGCCGGCACGCCCATGCGGCCGAGCGGCACCTCCAGGCCCACACGGCGCTTCTTCTCGCCGGGGGGCAGCCCTTCGGCCTTGGCGAACAGGCTGTCGACATGGTCCCACATCGGCGTATCGACCACACCCGGTGCAATGCCGTTGACGCGAATACCGTGTGGCGCCATGGCCAGTGCGGCGCTCTGGGTGTAGCTGATGACCGCGGCCTTGGTGGCGCAGTAGTGCGACACCAGCGCCTCGCCGCGCCGCCCGGCCTGCGAGGCCATGTTGATGACCGAGGCGCCCTGCGTGCCGGCCTCGACCATGTGGCGCAGCACGGCCTGCATTACGAAGAACATGCCCTTCACGTTGACGGCAAAGAGCCTGTCGAACGAAGCCTCGTCGCTGTCGAGCAGCGGCGCAAGATCGAACACCGCGGCATTGTTGAACAGTGTGTGGATGGGGCCGAAGGCGACCTTCGCCTCGGCCAGCATGTGCGCGATGGCCTGCGTGTCGGTCACGTCGGCCGCGATGTAGGCGAGCTTGTCGGGATGTTGCTGCTGCAGCGCCCGCACCGCCTCGGGTGCCGCCACCGCGCGGTCGACCACGCTGCACCGCGCGCCCTCGGCAATGCAGGCCTCGGCCACGGCCAGACCGATGCCGCCACCGGCGCCGGTCAGCAGCACGTGGCGGTTCTTCAGACGTTCGCTCATATCGTTGCTCCTGGATTCACAAAATTCTTTACGCGCTCGCTCGCACTGCGCACGGCGTCGATGAGCCGCGCATCGCCCGCGATGAAGCCCCATAGTCCGACGTCCGAACACAGCGCGAGCACCGGATCGGCGGCGTCGCAAATCGCGTGTGCCACGGCCTCGTCCATGCCCTGGTCCTGGTAGGCATAGGGCAATGCCCCGCGATGCCAGAGTTGCAGGAAGGCAAGGAACAGCGCGGGCAACATCGCGACGCTGTCGATCGACTGCCCCGCGGCGAGCCGCTCGCGCACCGTGGGCGCGATGAAGCCCGGGATCTTCGAGAAACCATCGGCCGCCACGCGCTGGTTGGTGTCGCGGATCGCGGGGTTGCCGAAACGGTCGAGCACCACGTCGCGGTAGGCCGCAAGGTCGATCGGGCTTGGGCTGAGGCACGGGATCACGTCGTCGGTCACATAGTCGTGGGCCATCTTTCGGATCGCCGCGTGGTGCGTGCCCTCGTGGATGAAGTCCAACCCGATCAGCGTGCCGGCCCAGGCGATGCAGCTGTGCGTGGCATTGAGGATGCGGATCTTGGCTTCTTCATAGGGCTGCACCGATGCGACCAGCTCCACGCCCACGCGGCCCCAGTCCGGACGGCCGGCGGCAAAGTTGTCTTCGATCACCCATTGGATGAAGCTCTCGCCCGTGATGGCGGCCGCATCGTCGCGCCCGGTGGCAGCCTTCACGCGCGCGCGCAATTCGGGCGGCGGGCGCGGCGTGATGCGGTCGACCATCGCGTTGGGGCAGGCGGTATTCGCTTGCACCCATGCGAGCAGGTCGGCATCGCCGGCGCGCTCGATGAACTCGAGCAAGCCGGCACGAAAACGGTCGCCGTTGTGGCGCAGGTTGTCGCAGTTGAGGAGCGTCACGGCGCAGGCTTGCTCGGCTTTGCGCGCGCGCAGGATCGCGCAGACGGCACCGTAGATGGTCACGCCCTCGCCAGCCGCTTCGCCGCGGCGCGCGCGCTCGATGTCGGCCGCAAGGTCGCCGAACGACAGATCCAGCTTGCCCTTGGTGTCGAGGTAGTAGCCCGCCTCGGTCACGGTAAAGGACACGATGCGCGTGGATGGCGCCGCGCCGCGCGCGATCACCGCGGCTAGCGAGCGCTCCCACGGCAGCACTTCGCGAATGGCTTCGATCTGCTCATAGCGGTACTCGCCTGCGGGCGACACGGTTTCGAGCGTGTAGCGGCCGCCCTGCGCCTGCAGGGCTGCAACCACGTCGGCCATATCGGGCCGAATGTTGGCGCCCGAGAGCGACCAGCGGGTGTCGCCCGCATCGATCAGCCGCTGAAGGTAGACGGCTTGGTGGGCCCGGTGGAACGAGCCGAGTCCAAGGTGTAGCACCGTGAACTCGGAAGGAGATGGCGGAGTCGGCCCATCAACGGGCGCTGCTGCAAGGGTCACGGGAAATGTCCGTAAGAAAAAGAAGAATCAAGCCGAGACCGCGCGGCCTTCGCGGTTGAACAGATGCAGCACCGACGGATCGAGTTCGACCGCCACGTCGTCGCCCGCATTGAGCGGCGTGCGCTCGTTCTGGCGCGCGATCAGTGGCACGCCGCCCACGTCGACATGAATCAGCGTGTCGGCGCCCAGCGCCTCGATCAGCTCGACCCGCCCCGGCACGCCCGCAGCGGCGGCCTGCTTCGGATGCACGCGCAGGCCTTCGGGCCGCACACCCAGGAAACCGTCGTTCGGCAGGCGCCCGCCAGTGGCAGCGGAAAAACTCGGGATCGCGCTCGCCGCCACCATGTTCATCGACGGCATGCCGATGAACTGCGCGACGAACTGGTTGGCAGGCCGGTCATAGAGTTCGAGCGGCGTGCCGACCTGTTCGATGAGACCGTCTCTGAGCACCACCACGCGGTCAGCCAGCGTCATGGCCTCAACCTGGTCGTGCGTCACGTAGATGGTGGTGGCGCCGAGCGACCGATGCAGCTTGTGGATCTCGACGCGCGTGTTGCCGCGCAGCGCCGCGTCCAGGTTGGACAGCGGTTCATCGAACAGGAACACTTTAGGCGCGCGCACGATGGCGCGGCCGATGGCCACGCGCTGGCGCTGTCCGCCCGACAGGTCCTTGGGCGTGCGGTCAAGGTACTGCGTGAGATTGAGCGTCTTTGCCGCGTACTCGACCTTGGTCTTGATCTCGCTCTTCGAAACGCCCGCAAGCTTGAGTGCGAACGACATGTTGTCGTACACGCTCATGTGCGGATAGAGCGCATAGCTCTGGAACACCATGGCCAGGTCGCGCTTGCCCGAAGGCGCCCAGGTGATGTCCTTGCCATCGAGCAGCAGGTTGCCGCTGGTGATCGGCTCGAGCCCCGCAATAAGGCGCAGCAGCGTCGACTTGCCGCAGCCCGAAGGCCCGACGAAGACGATGAACTCGCCCTTCTGTATTTCGAGGTCGACGCCCTTGATGATGTTGACTTCGCCGAAGCTCTTCTTGATGTCTTTGAGTTGCAGGTAGGCCATGAGGTGTCTCCCTTTCTTTACTTGACGGCGCCGAAGGTCAAGCCCTGGACGAGCTGCTTCTGGCTGAACCAGCCGAACACCACGATGGGCGCGATGGCCATCAGCGAGGCGGCCGACAGCTTGGCCCAGAACAGGCCTTCGGGGCTGGAGTACGAGGCGATGAGCGTGGCCAGCGTGCCGGCCTTGGCCGAGCTGAGGTTGAGCGCCCAGAAGGCCTCGTTCCAGCTCAGCACCAGGCATAGCAGGCCAGTCGATGCGAGGCCGCCGATCGACAGCGGCAGCACCACATGGCGGAACTCGGTCCACAGGCTCGCGCCGTCCATGCGCGCGGCTTCGAGGATTTCGTTCGGAATGTCCTTGTAGGCGCTGTAGAGCATCCACACCATGATCGGCAGGTTCGACAGCGTGAATACAACCGTGAGCGCGGTGAGCGAATCCAGAAGGCCCGCCGTCTGGGCGAGCACGTAGATCGGCACCAGCGCGCCGACGGCCGGCATCATCTTGGTGGAGAGCATCCACATCAGGATGTCGCGTGTCTTGCTGGTGCGAAAGAAGGCCATCGAATAGGCGGCGGGCGCTGCGATCAACAGGCCGATGACGGTCGAGCCCAGGCTGGTGATGAGCGAATTGCGCGCATACAGCAGGTAGTCGCTTCGGCGCTGCACTTCGCTGAAGTTGTCGAGAGTGGGTTGAAAGATGAAGAGAGGCGGCACGTGGATGGCCTGCAGCTCGGTCTTGAAGGCCGTGAGAAACAGCCAGCCGAGCGGAAAGAACAGCAGCAGCGCTGCGGCCCACGCGCCCACGGTGCGCAGCAGTTGCGGAAGAAAATTGCTGGGTTGCATGGTCGTTAATCCAGGTTCTTGCCGATGATGCGGATCAGGAACACGGCCACGATGTTGGCCAGCACCACCGCGAACAGCGCACCGGCCGAAGCCACGCCCACGTCGAAATTCATCAGCGACTGCTTGAAGATCAGGTAGGTCATGTTGGTGCTCTCGTTGCCCGGGCCGCCATTGGTGGTGATGGCGATCTCGGCGAACACGCTGAGCAGAAAGATCATCTCGATCATGATCACCACCGCCATCGGCCGGCCGAGGTGCGGAATGGTCAGGTAGAAGAAGCGCTGGAACGCGCTCGCGCCGTCCATGCGCGCGGCTTCCATCTGCTCGCGGTCGAGCGACTGCAGCGAAGTGATGAAGATCAGGCACGCAAACGGCAGCCACTGCCAGGCCACCATGACGATCACCGAGAACAGCGGCACGTCGGTCAGCCAGTCGACAGGCTGCGCGCCGAAGAAGCGCCACACGTCGGCCAGGATGCCGTAGATGGGGTTCATCATCATGTGCTTCCACAGCAGTGCGTTGACCGCGGGCATGACGAAGAACGGCGAGATGAGCAGCACCCGCACGATACCGCGGCCTGGAAAGGGTTCGTTCACCAAGAGGGCGAGCAGCACGCCGAACACCACTGTGATGACGATCACGCTGCCGATCAGCATCAGCGTGTTCCAGGTCGCGGGCCAGAAGTCCGGATCGGTGACGAAGTAATGAAAGTTCTCGATGCCCGCGAACGTGCGCTCGCCGGGCTGCATGAGGTTGTAGTTCACGAACGAGAAGTACAACGTCATCACGAGCGGCACGATCATCCACATCAGGAGCGTGAGCACGGCGGGCGCCATCAGGGCCCGGGGCAGGAGTCGGTTCATGAGGAAATTCCTTCTCGTTGTCTCTGGCTCCTTCCCCCTCTGGGGGAAGGCGGGGATGGGGGCTCCCTAAATCGACCAGCGGCCGCGATTGACGCGCCGCTTGCCCCCACCCCGACCCTCCCCCGGGAGGGGAGGGAGAAAGCTCGGCTACTTGTAGTACCCAGCCTTCTTCATCTCACGCTCGGCCGCCGTCTGCGAGGTCTTCAGCGCCTGGTCGACCGTGACCTTGCCCGACAGCGCCGCGCTCATCTGCTGCCCCACCGCCACGCCGATGGCCTGGAACTCGGGAATGGCCGCGTACTGCACGCCCACGTACGGCGACTTGGGCAGCGTGCTGTCGCTGAGGTTGGCAGTGTCGATGGCCTTCTTCTCGGCCGCGGCGAACTTGGCGAGCTTCTGGAACTCGGGGTTCGCGTAGGTCGATTTGCGCGTACCGGTGGGCACCGTGGCCCAGCCGTGCTCCTTGGCGACCAGGTTGACGTACTCCTTGGAGGTTGCCCACTTCACGAAGGTCTGCGCGGCCGCGCCCTTGGTCGAGCTGGCGGGAATGGCGAGGTTCCAGGTCCACAGCCAGTTGGCGCCCTTGGGCGTCACAGCCACGGGAGCCTGGGCAAAAGCAACCTTATCGGCCACCTTTGACTGCTTCGGGTCGCTGATGAACGAGGCGGCGATGGTGGCGTCCACCCACATGCCGCACTTGCCCTCGTTGAAGAGCGCAAGGTTCTCGTTGAAGCTGTTGGCCGAGGCACCGGGCGGGCCATAGGACTTCATCAGGTCGACGTAGAAATTGATCGCGTCCTTCCACGGCTTGGTGTCGATCTGCGGCTTCCACTGCATATCGAACCACTGGCCGCCGTTGGTGTTGACCAGCGTGGTCAAGAACGCCATGTTGTCGCCCCAGCCCGGCTTGCCGCGCAGGCACATGCCGTACACCCCCGCCTTCGGGTCGTGGATCTTGCCGGCCAGCTCTTTCACCTGCGCCCAGGTGGGCTGCTCGGGCATCTGGAAGCCGACCTTGTCGGCCAGGTCCTTGCGGTACATGAGCATCGAGCTCTCGCCGTAGAACGGCGCGGCGTAGAGCTTGCCTTCGTACGACAGGCCGGCGCGGATGGCGGGCAGCAGGTCGTCGGCGTCGTAGGCGGCGTCGGTGGCAATGGGCTGGAGCCAGCCCTTCTTGGACCAGATGGGCGCCTCGTACAGGCCGATGGTCATCACGTCGAACTGGCCGCCCTTGGTGGCGATGTCGGTCGTCACGCGCTGGCGCAGCGTGCCTTCTTCCAGCGTGACCCACTTGAGCTTGATGTCGGGATTGGCTTTCTCGAAGAAGGGGGTGAGCTTCTGCATCTCGATCATGTGGCCGTTGTTCACGGTCGCAATCACGAGTTCGGTGGCGGCCTGGGACAGGAGCCCCGTGCCGGCGAGTGCGAGGACGAGGCCCGCTTTCAGAAAACGCTTCATGTTGTCTCCTAGAGGTGAGCGACGCCCTGTGCCGGGTCGCCGTGGCCTGGATTCTGGAGAAACGCCCTTGCGGCTTTGGTACTGCGTCAGGCCACAGTGGTACTTTGATGCACCAATTAGCTAGGATATTCCCTAGTCGACGCAATACAGCATGGAAGTGGCCATGCAAAAGGGCCGCTTGCGCGGCCCTTGGATGATTGTTCTCTGGCGCAGCAGGCGCCCGGGCATCAGGTGGCAGGCACCCCGTGCGGGTTGCTCTCCGGTTGCGAGGGCTGCACGTAGAAATAGATTAAAACCAGGTTGACGAGCGGAATGATCATCAGCAGCTGGAGCCAGCCACTCTTGCCAATGTCGTGCAGGCGGCGCGCGCCCACGGCCAGCGCGGGCACCAGGAAGCCCAGTGCCGCAATGACGTACACGTACTGGTGGATCAGGCTCGCCACGATGAGAACGATGAGCTCGGCCAGCACGAACCACCAGTACTCCGAACGCGACGCACGCCCATTGAAATCGGCGTATTTGCTGAAACAGGTCTTGACCGCTGTTTGAAAGTCCATTGATCGACTCCTCATGATTGTTCCCAGGGAAACTTCCCCGGGCTGATCATATCGGCGGGTCTTTCAACTGCAAATTCGGCCATTGGTTCTCAAACCAATGGCCTAGTGCCTCGCCTTCCAGCGAATCAGGCTCGGGTACCGAGCCGTTTCAAGAGGCCCGCCGTCGACGCGTCGAGCCCCGTGATGTCGCCGGTCGCCAGGCGCGGCTCGATGTCCTTCGCGAGCACCTTGCCCAGCTCCACGCCCCACTGGTCGAAGCTGTTGATGCCCCACAACGCGCCGCTGGTGAACACGCGGTGCTCATACAGCGCGAGAAAGGCTCCGAGCGATTCGGGCGTGAGCTTCTCAAAAACGAAGAAGCTGCTCGGCCGATTGCCCGGAAAGTTCTTGTGGCCGCCGGCATCGAGCTTGCCGACCATCAGCGCCTGCGCCTGCGCGAGCGCATTGGCCAGCAGCTTGGGGTGGTGGCCGTCGAGGTCGTGTGCCGCATCGCGCACCGCCACGAATTCGAGCGGAATCACATCCGTCCCCTGGTGCAGCATCTGGAAATAGGCGTGCTGGCCGTTGGTGCCGGGCTCGCCCCAGAGCACGGGCGATGTGCCCAGGCCTGCGGGCAGAGGTGCACCGCTCGCGTCGACTTGCTTGCCGTTGCTTTCCATCTCGAGCTGCTGCAGATAGGCCGGCAAGCGCTTCAAGGCGCTGTGATAGGGCGCGATGCTGCGGCTGGTGAAGCCGTGGAAATTGCGGTACCAGACGTCGAGCAGCCCAAGCCGCACCGGCAGGTTCTGCGCCAGCGGCGCGGTGCGGAAGTGCTCGTCCATGGCGTGCGCGCCCGCCAGCAAGCGGCGGAAACCATCTGCGCCGACGGCAAGCGCAATCGGCAGGCCGATGGCCGACCAGAGCGAATAGCGTCCGCCCACCCAGTCCCAGAAGCCGAAAGTGGTGTCGATGCCGAATTGCTTTGCGGCCTCGACATTGGTGGTGAGCGCTGCGAAGTGGCCGGCAATGTCGGTGCCGCCCGACTGCTCGTACCAGCGCCGGGCTGAGAGCGCGTTGGTCATCGTCTCGGCCGTGGTGAAGGTCTTGGACGCGATCAGGAACAGCGTGTGCTCGGGAGCCAGGTCCCGCAGCACGCCGGCCAGTTCATGGCCATCGACGTTCGAGACGAAGTGAAAGCGCTTGCCCGGTGCCGCGAACTCGGCCAGCGCGAGCACCGCCATCTGCGGCCCGAGGTCGGAACCGCCAATGCCGATGTTGACCACGTCGGTGATCGTGTGATCGCCGCGCACCTTCTCGGCATAGGCCAGCATTGCGTCGAGCGTGGCGTGCACTTCGCACAGTTCGGCGGCCGTGTTGCCCACGGAAGCACCAGCCGGCGCGCGCAGCAGCGTGTGCAGCACGGCGCGGTCTTCTGTATTGTTGATGTGCGCGCCGGCAAACATGGCGTCGCGGTGCGCCTCCAGGCCGCACTCGCTCGCCAGCGTGAGCAGCAGCTCTTCGGTGCGCGCATCGATCAGGTTCTTCGACAGGTCGGCAAACACATGCGGCGCCTCCTGGCTGAAGCGCTCGAAACGCCCCGCATCGTCCACGAAGGCGTGGCGCACGTCGAACTGGCGGCCCGCGGTATCGAAGTGACTCTGCAGCTGCGCCCAGGCGGGCGCGCGGTCGCAGCGAAGGTTCATGGCCATGTTTACTTGCCGCTTTCCTGCATGAGTTTTTCGAGCTTCACGGCGTCGGCCGCAAAGGCGCGGATGCCTTCGGCCAGCTTCTCGGTGGCCATGGCGTCTTCATTGAGCGCAAAGCGGAAGCCCGCCTCGTCGTAGCTCAGCTTCTCCATGGTGGCGGTTGCGGCGGCTTTCTTCGCGTCGAGCGCGTGCTCGAGCGGCGCATCGTTCGCGGCCAGTTCGGCCAGGAGCTCGGGGCTGATGGTCAGCAGATCGCAGCCGGCCAGGGCCTGGATCTGCCCCACATTGCGGAAGCTCGCGCCCATTACCTCGGTCTTGATGCCGTGCTGCTTGTAGTAATTGAAGATTTCACGCACCGACTTGACGCCCGGATCGTTCACGCCCGCGCTGGCGGCCTCATCCCACTTGGCGCCGGCCGACTTCTTGTACCAGTCGTAGATGCGGCCGACGAAGGGCGAAATGAGCTGCACACCGGCCTCGGCACAAGCCACCGCCTGCGCGAACGAGAACAGCAGCGTGAGGTTGGTGCGGATGCCCTTCTGCTCGAGCGCACGCGCCGCCTGGATGCCTTCCCAGGTCGAGGCCACCTTGATCAGCAGGCGCTTCTGGGTGTCGATGCCTTCTGCCTTGTAGAGCGCCACGATGCGCTCGCCGCGCGCAATGGTGGCGGCGGTGTCGAACGAGAGGCGGGCGTCGACTTCGGTCGACACGCGGCCCGGAATGATCGAGAGAATCTCTGCGCCAAAGCGCACCAGCAGCCGGTCGATGACTTCGTCCAGCGGCTTGCCCGCATGCTTCTTGACGGCTTCGTCGAGCAGCGGCCGGTATTCGGGCTTCTGCACTGCCTTCAGGATGAGCGACGGATTGGTGGTCGCGTCCTGTGGCTTGGAAATGGCGAGTTGCTTGAAGTCACCGGTGTCGGCGACCACGGTGGTCCATTGGCGGAGAGCATCGAGTTGATTCATGTCGAAGATTATCCTGTGCGGGTGATGACAAGTTCTGCACGCTGTTGCGCTGGGGCCGATGTTTTCATGCGCACCGTAGCACGGGTTTTCGCCTCCACTGCGTCGGCCTGTAAGCGGCAGGGGCGTACGCGGCCCCGCCGCCCTACAAGTGCTGTGGTCCGCCGCTGACGGCAGCATTGCCGCTGGCGGGCTAGCCTGCGGCTTCCCGCCTTGATGCTTTCGACCACAGGAGTGCCCTTCCATGCCTTGCCGACGTCGCACCGCAGCGCCCGCCGCTGCAGCAAACCGCGCGCCTTTCGACGACCGCCGCACCAGCGCCGCCATCGGCACACTGGCCACTGCCTTCGTCGTGGGCGGCGTGGCAACCTGGATCGCCCTGGGCGCGGGGCGCACCGCACGTGCGCAGCTCGCTGGCCCCGCCGACGGCGCGCCGCTGATGCGCGCGCCGCTGCAGGTGGTGGCTCCGGTCGACATCCAGCGCTATGCCGGCACCTGGCACGAGCAGGCCCGCTTGCCGAACCGCTTCCAGAAGCAGTGCGACGGCCCAGTCACCGCCGAGTACCTCCCCCAGCCCGACGGCACGGTGCAGGTGCGCAATCGCTGCGTACGGCCGGATGGCAATTTCGACGAGGCCGTGGGCACGGCCCGCGTGGTGCCGGTCGCGGGCCAGCCCGGCGCGGGCCGGCTCGAAGTGCGCTTTGCGCCGTCATGGCTTAGCTGGCTGCCGATGGTATGGGGCGACTACTGGATCCTGAAACTCGACCGCGACTACCAGGTGGCGCTGGTCGGCACGCCAGACCGTGAATATCTATGGGTTCTTTCGCGCGCGCCGCGCCTGGAAGACGACGCATTGCAGGCCGAATTGGACTACGCCGCCAGCCTCGGGTTCGACACGTCCAAAGTGGTGCTCACCGGCCGATAGACGAAGCAGCCGGCAGGTATCGCGCCAGCTGCGCCGCCAGTGCGGCGGGGTGAGTGCAATGGATGGCATGCCAGCCGAAGGCGCGCGCCGCCTCCACGTTGGCCGCCGAATCGTCGATGAACACCGTTTGCTGCGGATCGAGCGAATGGCGCACCGCCAGCAGTTCATAGATTTCGCGATTCGGCTTGATGAACTTCACGTCACCCGAGAAGACACCGCCATCGAAACGCCGCAGGAAGCCGAGCCGGCGCTCGAGGGCGCGTGCATACGGCGAAGGCATGTTCGAGAGGTAATAAAGGCGCAGCGCGTCGCCGGCGTCGCGGCGCGCGAAAAGGCTTTCAAGCAAGTCGACAGTGACGGGAATCGGCTCCAGGCGCTCGCCCAGGTTGCCAAGCATGTCGTCGAGCCGCGCGGCCGGAAGCGAGAGCCGCTGGGCCATGCGCGCAATCGCATCTTCGAGCGAGCGCGTGCCGCAGTCGAAGCACATCCAGTCGTCATGGTGAAAAAGCGCCCGGCCCAGTGCCGCGGCGGCAAACTCAGTGGGGGCGTGCTCGGGAAGATGGGCCTGCACCAGCCGCGTGGGCTCCCATGCCAGCAGCACGGCGCCAAGATCGAAAACCACGTTCATGGCGCCATTGTTTCATGTGCCGGGCACCACGCTGACGCCGTGCGCCGCCAGCGACAGCGTGGCCTGCGCGCCCGCGGCCAGGGGGCGCGACAGATCGGCCGACACCACGAAGACCGGACCGAGCGGCGTGTCGAAGCCGTATTCATAAAAGCTGCCGAGGTAGGCGGCCTTGCGAAGCGTGGCGGGCAGCCCCTCGCCGGCGTCGGCAGCACCGATCTCCCAGGCCTCGGGCCGCACCGCCACCTTCACCGTACCAGGCGCCACGGCATGGCGCGGCTGCAGCCGCAGCGGGCCGAGCACCACGCTGCCGTCGGCCTGCGCCACGGCGGGGAACACCATCGCCTCCCCCATGAAGCCGGCGACGAATTCGCTCTCAGGCCGGCCGTAGAGCTGCTCGGGCGTGCCGCGCTGGGCGATCACGCCGTGGTCCATGACGATGATCTGGTCGCTCACGGCCAGGGCCTCGCTCTGGTCGTGTGTGACGTAGGCCACCGTGAGTTTCAGCCGCTGCTGCAGCGCGCGGATTTCCTCGCGCATTTCGCGCCGCAGGCGGGCGTCGAGGTTCGAGAGCGGCTCGTCGAACAGCAGCACCGCGGGCTCCAGCACCAATGCGCGCGCCAGGGCCACACGCTGCTGCTGGCCACCCGAAAGTTCGCTGGGCAGTCGCTCGTCGAAGCCGACCAGTCCCACACCCCTGAGCGCTTCGCGTGCGCGGACCGTCGCATCGTCCTTCTTCACGCCGCTCATGCGCAGGCCGTAGCCCACGTTTTCGATCACGTTCATGTGCGGGAACAATGCGTAGCTCTGAAACATCATGCTCACGTTGCGCTCGGCCGGTCCCAGCGTGGTGACGTCGCGTCCGCCCATGAGGATCGAGCCGGAGGTCGGCGATTCGAGCCCCGCGATCATGCGCAGCGTGGTCGTCTTGCCGCAGCCTGAAGGCCCGAGGATGGTGGTGAGCGTGCCCACCGGCACCTCGAAGCTGATGCCCTTGACCGCCAGCGGTCCGTTCTTGTCGGTGCCATAGCGCTTGGTGACGTTGCGGAATTCGATGCCGTTGCTCATGTGTTCTTTTCCCGATCAATGCACCACGGGCGCGGCCACCATCGGCACGCCCGCCTTGCGCCGCCCCAGCTTGCGCTCCCCGACCACCCACTGCACCAGCGCAATTGCCACCGACATCAGGATCATGAGCACCGTGCAGTAGGCGAGCGCAATGCCGTAGTCGCCGTTGCCGACGCGACCGATGATGTAGGTGGTGGCCAGTTCGTTCTCGGCCGTAACCAGGAAGATCACCGCGCTCACCGTTGTCATCGCGCGCACGAAGCTGTAGACCAACGCGGCCACCAGCGCGGGCTTCAGGAGCGGCAGCACCACCTTGAAGAGGGTCTGCGACGTGGAGGCCCGCAGCATCAGAGAGGCTTCGTCGAGCGACCGGTCGAGCTGCTTGAAAGCCGCCGTGCCAGCGCGCACGCCCACCGGCAGATTCCGAAACATGAAGCACAGCACGATGATGAGCCCAGTGCCCGTGAGCTCGAACGGCGGCACGTTGAAAGCCAGGATATAGCTCACGCCGAGCACCGTGCCTGGAATGGCAAAGGCCAGCAGCGCGCCGAACTCGAACACGCCCTGCCCCTTGAACTCGTTGCGCGCCAGCAGCCACGCAATGAGCAGCCCGAGCGCCGCGGTGATCGGCGCCGAGATGCCTGCGAGCTTGAGCGTGGTAATCAGCGAGTTCCACGCCGTACCGGCCCAGACCAGGCCGAACTGCCCCCACTCGAGCGAAAAGGCATTCTTGAAGTGGTTGAGCGTGAAGCTGTAGTCGCGGCCCCAGGTCTGCACGAAGCCACCCGCAAAGGCGAACAGGTAGACCACGGCGGTGAACGCGATCCACGGCAATGCGATGCACTGGATGGTGCGGCGCACGCCGTCAGGCAGGGCCATTGCAATGCCTGCATCGCCCTTGCCGCTCACGGTGGTGTAGTTCTGCTTGCCGAGCACGCCGCGCTGCAGCGCGAAAACGCCGAGCGCGAAGATCGTCAGCACCCACGCCAGCGAGGCCGCGCGGCCCTGGTCGTATTGCGCGCCGACAATGGCAAAGAAGATGTCGGTCGACAGCACCGAGAACTGGCCGCCCACCACCACCGGGTTGCCGAAGTCCGCAATGCTCTCGATGAAACCCACCAGAAAGGCATTGGCCAGCCCCGGCTTCAGGAGCGGCAGCGTGATGGTGAAGAAGGTGCGGCGGCGGTCGGCGCGCAGCATCTGCGCGGCCTCTTCGAGGCTTGGCGCAATGCCCTGCACCACGCCGCGCATGATCATGAAGGCAATGGGCGTGAAGGCGAAGAGCTGTGCCACCAGCACGCCCGACATGCCGTAGAACCAGCGCGTCGGCTCGATGCCGAACACGTTCTCGAGCAGCTGGTTGACGATGCCCGCACGGCCGAACAGCAGGATGAGGCCCAGGCCCACCACGAAGGGCGGCGTGATGATCGGCAGCAGCGCCAGCACCCGCAGCGCGCCCTGCCCGCGCTTGCTGCCGCGCTCGGCCATCAGCGCCATCAGCGTGCCTAAAAAGGTTGTGCCGGCAGCCGTGAGCAAAGCCAGCACCAGCGTGTTCCAGGCGACGCCGCAGCGCACTCCGCCCGCTATGCAGCCCAGTCCCCAGATGCGTTCGGTGAACACGCGTGCGATGAACGCGGTGATCGACCATTGCCCGTCTTCATTGAAGAACGCACCCGCAAGCGCCTTGCTCACCGGGTACGCGATGAACAGCGCCATCAGCACGCCGCAACCGATGACCGCCGCGGCCACGAACAGGTCGCCCTTGAACAACCCCAGCCGCGCAATGCCGAAGGCCGCCAGCAGCGTGAGCGCAGTGAGCGCCATGAAGCCGCCCGCGCCGATGCCGAACTGGTTGATGGCCAGTTCACCGAACTGCGCATTGAGCGCCGCGAAGCTCCAGCCGCGTGCGCCAATCACAAAGCCCGTAATGGCAAGACCGATGGCGCCTATGGCGCCGCCCGCCAGCAGCCAGCGCCCCTGCGCCCGGCCTGCGGGCAGCGAAGCGCCGACGGCGCACATCACCAGACCCGCAAGGCCGATGAAGAGCCAGCTGCGTCCTTGCGTGGCCGCCTGCATCAGGCCGTTGGCGCCTTCGGCTTGGCCGAAGACCTGCGGAATGGCCTCGTACCAGGTCGAATCCTGGATCGCATACCAGGGCAGCACGAAGTAGGCGGCAAAGCCCAGAGCCACCCAGGCCCAGATCCAGCGCTGCGACCGCCGGGCCGAGGCCACGGCGGCCGGATTGACCGGCACGGCGCCGGCGACGACGGTGCCCACTTAGCGCGGCAGCGAGTTGACGTCTTTTTCCCAGCGCGCGATCAGGCGCCGACGCTCGGCGCTGGCGCCGTACTTGGCGTAGTCGTAATTGATGAACTTGATCTTCTTGAAGTCCGGAATACGCGGGTCGAGCTTGGCTGTGGTGTTGCTCGGCAGCTGGAACTGCTTGTTGGCGGCGCCGAGCTCCTGCGCACTGGGCGTCAATGCCCATTCGTAGAACTTCTTTGCGGCCTCGAGGTTGCGGGCGCCCTTGATGATGCTCATGGAGCCGATCTCCGCGCCGGTGCCATCGCTGGGCGTGATGGTCTCGACCGGGAAACCCTGCATCTTCTCGCCCGGGCCGTCATGCACGAAGCTGATCGACACCGCCGTTTCGCCGCGCGCCACCGCCTTGATAGGGCCGGTGCCGGAGCGCGTGTACTGCCCCACGTTCTTGTGCAGCGCCTTCAGGTAGTCGAAGGCCTTGTCCTCGCCCATGAGCTGCACCAGCGTGGCGATCATGGTGTAGGCAGTGCCGCTCGACGCGGGGTTGGCCACCTGGATATCGCCCTTGTATTCGGGTTTGAGCAGGTCGGCCCAGGTCTTGGGCACGGGCAGCTTCTTCTTGGCGAGCAGTTCGGGGTTGTAGCCGAAGCCCAGCGGGCCCGAATAGATGCCCACCGTCTTGTACCCTGACTGCTTGGCCTGCTGCTGGGCCCACGGGTGAAGCTGGGCCAGCGTGGGCGACTTGTATTCGAGCGTGAGGCCCTGTTCCGCCGCCTGCAGGTGCGGATCGCCGGTGCCGCCGAACCAGACGTCGGTCTTGGGGTTGTCCTTCTCGGCGATGAGTTGGGCCAGCGCCTCGCCCGAGCCCTTGAGCGACATGTTGATGCGGGTGCCGGTGGTGCGCGCATACACGGTGGCAATCACGTTGCACCATTCGGCCTGGACCGAGCAGATGACGTTGACCGTGCCCTGGGCCGATGCGGCGGCCGACAAACCCAACAAGGCCGCTGCAGTAAATAGCTTCTTCATGTGAAAACCTCGCCTCGAAAACAAAAATAGGCCTTTCGGCCGGGGTGGAGCGTAGCTTTCGTACAGGTTTCATGAATCGGTACAAGTACCATTCGGTTGAAACAAGCCCACTCGGCACCAAGACAAAAGGAAATTCGACACATGAGCTTCGATCTCGTTCTGTTCGGCGGTACTGGCGATCTTGCATGGCGCAAGCTGATGCCGGCGCTGTTCCAGGCCTTCAGGCACGGCAGCCTGCCGAAAGACGGACGCATCGTCGGCGTGGCGCGGGACGACCTCTCGGACGATCAATACCGCGAACTGATCCAGTCGCGATTCAATGCGGTCGAAGGCGCCAAGCGCCCTTCGGCCGAAGAGTTCGAGAAGTTCGCCTCGCTGCTGCACTACCTGCGCATGGACTTGTCCAAGCCGGCCGACTACGCCCGCCTTGCCGATCTGCTGAAGCAGCGCAACGCCGACACGGTGGTGATGTACGTGGCCACGGCGCCGGCGCTCTTCACCCAGGTGGTCGAGCAGGTTGCCGCGGCGGGCCTGAACGGGCCGGCGACCCGGATCGTGCTCGAGAAACCCCTGGGCCATGACCTGGCGTCCAACCGCGCGATCAACGCCGCGGTGTGCAAGGTGTTCGAGGAGAAGCAGGTCTTCCGCATCGACCACTACCTGGGCAAGCCATCGGTGCAGAACCTGTTTGCGATGCGTTTCGGCAATGCGCTGTTCGAGCCGATCTGGCGCCGCGAGCACATCGCCAACATCCAGATCACCATTGCGGAAGACCTGGGCGTGGAGAAGCGAGGCGCCTTCTACGACCAGACCGGCGCGCTGCGCGACATGGTGCAGAACCATGCGCTGCAGCTGGTCTGCGCCATCGGCATGGAGCCGCCGATCAACTCGCATGCCGATGCCATCCGTGATGAGAAGCTCAAGGTGCTGCGCGCGCTCAAGCCCTGGACCTCCGAAACGCTCGGGCTGCATGCGATTCGCGGCCAGTACACGGCGGGCACCGCCTACGGCGAGCGCGTGCCGGGCTACAGGGACGAACCCGGCGTCGATCCCGAGAGCCGCACCGAAACCTTCGTGGCGCTGCGCACCGAAATTGCCAACTGGCGCTGGGCCGGCGTGCCGCTCTACATCCGCACCGGCAAGCGGCTGGCGTCGCGCGATGCGCGCATCGAGGTCAACTTCAGGCCCACGCCGCACGCGATCTATCGCGCGCCTTCAGGGGCAGTCAACAAGCTGGTGATCAACCTCCAGCCGAAGGACGGTCTGGAGCTTCACATGCTCGCGCAGGCGCAGGACAACCGCCAGCGCAACGGCCACAGTGCCGCGCAGCTCGCGCCGGTGCAGCTCGACCTGGACTTCGACAAGCGCTTTGGCGCCGAGCGCGTGGGCGCGTACGAACGGCTGCTGCTCGACGTGATCGATGGCCGATTGAACCTGTTCGTGCGCAGCGACGAGCAGGAAGAGGCTTGGCGCTGGGTCGAGCCGCTGATCGACAGCTGGGCGTCGGACGGCGGACCGCGCCCGTATGCGGCGGGCACCTGGGGCCCCAGCGCATCGAGCGCGATGATTGCGCGCGACGGCTTCTCGTGGGGCGAGGAGCAGTAGCGCGTCAGCCGAACTGCAGGCAGCGCATGCTCAGCGTGCCTGATTGGAACCCTTCATAGATCGTCTTCGCGCGCTCGCTCGACCCCGCGGCCCCTAGGGCGTAGAGAAACGGAAAGTAGTGGTCGGGCATCGCGACCGCGGTCGCGGCGCCCTCGAGCTTTTCGTAGGTGACCAGCGCTCGGTCGTCCCGGCCCGCCAACGCCGTCTTCACCGCATCGTCGAACGATTGCGCCCACGGCCGGCTGGCCGTGAGCCCATCGGGCGTGCCGCGGTCGGTGGCGCGCAGGTTGTGCACCACATTGCCACTCCCCATCACGAGCACGCCCTTGTCGCGCAGCGCCGCAAGGTCGCGGCCCACAGCGTAGTGAAAAGCCGCCGGCTTGTCGTAGTCGATGCTGAGCTGGAATACGGGGATGTCGGCCTTCGGGTAGAGGTGCTTGAGCACGGTCCAGGTTCCGTGATCCAGGCCCCACTGTTCCGTGCCGATCACCGAGGTCTGCCGCACCGCGCCCAAGGCTTCGCGCGCCAGTGCTGGATGGCCTGGCGCCGGATACTCGACGTCGAAAAGCGCCTGCGGAAAGCCACCGAAATCGTGGATCGTCTTCGGCCGCTCCTGCATTCCGACGCCGGTGGCGCCGCGGCTCAGCCAGTGGGCTGAAACGCTCAGGATGGCCGAGGGCTTCGGAAGCTCCCGGCCCCAGGTGGACAGCCGGCGCGTGAAAGCGTTGTCGGCCAGCGCGTTCATGGGCGAGCCGTGGCCGATGAAGATGACCGGCATCCGCTGCGAAGGCGCGCCCCCGGCGGCGTGCGACAACGAACTGAGGGAAGCCAGCGACCCGGTCGCTCCGAGTGCGGAGCTCATGAGAAAGCCGCGGCGGCCGAGCTTTGCCTGCATCGCTTGGCGAATGCCTTCGCTGGAGTTCTTCTTCATTGTCATGGCGGCACTCTGCATCGGCCTCCCCCGCACGTCAGTGCGTTTGCGCACACCTTCGGCTAGATGCGATCTTCTTCCACCGCATGGCAGGCCACCTGCACGCCCTTGATGCTCAACAGCTGCGGCCGCTCGGCCGAGCAGCGTGCATTCGCATGCGGACAGCGCGGATGGAACGCGCAACCCGTGGGCGGATTCAGCGGGTTCGGCACTTCGCCCTGCACCGGCGTGCGCGAGCGGCCGGTGTGCTTCATCTGAGGAATGGCGTCCAGCAGCATGCGCGTGTACGGATGCTGCGGCTTGGCAAAGAGCTTCTGCTTGTCGGCCACTTCGACCAGCCGGCCCAGGTACATCACGCCGACCTGATCAGCCACGTGCCGCACGACCGCGAGGTTGTGCGAGATGAAGAGATAGGTCAGGCCCCGCTGGCGCTGCAGGTCCTTCATGATGTTGAGGACCTGCGCCTGCACGCTCACGTCGAGCGCGGAGGTGGGCTCGTCGCAAACCAGGAACTCGGGCTCCGTGGCAAGCGCGCGCGCAATCGAGATGCGCTGGCGCTGGCCGCCCGAGAACTGGTGCGGGTACTTGCTCATGTCCAGCGGCGAGAGGCCGACTGACTTGAGCAGCTCGCCCACGCGCTCGCGCAGCTCGGCCTTGCCGCTGAGGATGCCGTGCTCGCGCAGCGGCTCGCCGATGATGTCCTCGACGATCCAGCGCGGGTTGAGGCTCGCGTAAGGATCCTGGAAGATCATCTGGATGCGGCGGCGCAGCTTGCGGCCTTCGGCGGTTTTGAACGCGGCATGCGCGTCTTGCCCGTCGAACTGCAGTCCGCCGCGTGTCGGCGCATACAGGCCGACCAAGAGGCGCGCCACCGTGCTCTTGCCGCAGCCCGACTCGCCCACCAGCGCCAGCGTCTTGCCGCGCTCGATGGAAAAGCTCACGCCATCCACGGCATGCAGCAGCACACGCGGCTTGCGTTCAAGCACGCGGTTGAGCCACGGCGGCGAGACGTCGAAGGTGCGGGCCAGGTCGTGGGCGACCACGAGCGGCTCGCTGCCTGCAGGTTTGCGAGGTTCGATCACAGCGCTCATCGGGTCACCTCGGCAAGCGGTGCAGCCGCATCGGGTGTGGCGCGTTCGCCGGCAAGTTGTGCATCGTGATGCCGGGCCGCGAGCTCGGACTGGCCGCGGTGCGGATCGGCAGCATCGTGCAGCCAGCAAGCGGCGCGCGTGGCGCCCGCGTGCATCAACTCGGGACGCTCCGTCAGGCAGCGCGCAAAGGTGCGCGGACAGCGCGGGTTGTACGCGCAGCCCTTCGGAATGGCGTTGAGCCGCGGCATCGCACCGTCGATCTGATTCAGCCGTTCGCGGTCGCTGGTCATGTCGGGAATCGACGCCATCAGGCCGGAGGTGTAGGGATGCGCCGGCTGATGGATCACTTCGTGCACGGGCCCGATCTCGGCGATGCGGCCCGCGTACATGACGGCCACGCGGTCGCAGGTCTCGGCGATCACGCCCATGTCGTGCGTGATGAGCATCACGGCCGCGCCGCGCTCCTTGCAGATGCGCTTGAGCAGCTGAATGATTTGCGCCTGGATCGACACGTCGAGTGCGGTGGTCGGCTCGTCGGCCACGATGAGCTTGGGCTCGGCCGCCAGCGCCAGTGCAATCACCACCCGCTGGCGCATGCCGCCCGAAAACTGGTGCGGAAAATGGTCGATGCGCTGCTCGGCGGCGGGAATGCCGGTGTCCTGCAGCAGGCCGATGGCGCGGCGCCGCGCCTCGGCCTCGGTCACCGGCAGATGAGCGCGGATGGTTTCCACCAGCTGCCGGCCGACTGTGTAGAGCGGATTCAGCGAGGTCAGCGGGTCCTGAAAAATCGCGCCGATCTTGCGGCCACGAATCGGTCGCATCGCATCGAAACCGAGGTTGTCGATGCGATGGCCTTCGAGCAAGATTTCTCCGCTGGCCACGCGGCCCGGCGGCTCGAGCAAGCCGATGATGGCCGCGCCGGTGAGCGACTTGCCCGCGCCCGACTCGCCGACCACACCCAAAATTTCGCCGGGTGCGATGTCGAAGGAAATTCCGTCGAGCGCGCGCAGCGTGCCGCGGCGGTGCGGAAACTCGACGACGAGATTTTTGACCTGGAGCAGCGTCATGGGTGGCGTTGTCCTTTTTGTTTCAGCGCAGACGCGGGTTCAGCGCATCGCGCAGCCAGTCGCCGAGCAGGTTCACGCTGAGCGCAATCAGCACCAGCATCAGGCCCGGAAACACGGTGATCCACCATTCGCCCGAGAACAGATATTGGTTGCCGATGCTGATCAGCGTACCCAGCGATGGCGATGTCGGCGGCACGCCAACGCCGAGGAACGACAAGGTCGCCTCGGTGATGATGGCCGTGGCCACCTGGATGGTGGCGAGCACCATCACCGGCCCCATCACGTTGGGCAGCACGTGGCGCAGCATGATGCGCAGCGGCGCCACGCCGGTCACGCGGGCGGCCTGCACGTATTCCTTGTTGCGCTCCACCAGCGTGGAGCCGCGCACGGTGCGCGCGTACTGCACCCAGCCGGTCAGCGAGATGGAGATGATGAGCACGCCGAAGGCCAACGACTCGTGCGCATTGGGAAACAGCGCGCGGCCGACACCGGCAATCAGCAGCGCCACCAGGATGGGCGGAAACGACAGCATCACGTCGCACAGGCGCATGAGGAACGAGTCGAGCCAGCCGCCGAGAAAACCGGCGAGCAGGCCGAGCACCACGCCGACCGTGATCGACAGCATCACCGACACGATGCCGACGATCAGCGAGATGCGCGCGCCGTAGATCACGGCCGAGAGAATGTCCCGACCCTGGTCGTCGGTGCCGAGCAGGTATTTGGAGGAGCCTTCGGCGCTCCATGCGGGTGGCAGGCGCGCGTCGCCCAGTTCGAGCGTTGCAAGGTCGAACGGATTGTGCGGCGAGACCCACCCCGCAAAGACCGCGCAGAACAGGCAGGCCAGCGCGATGAGCGCCGCCACCATCGCCACGGGCGAGGTGCGAAAGCTGTAGCCGACGTCGCTGTCGAGCCAACGGGCGAGTGTTTTTTTCATCGTGAGGAAAAAGGATGGGCCCGCAAGAAGCGGGCCCATGGTCTGGCCGCTCACCGAGCGGCCGGCAGGATCACGGCTTGATGCTCATCCATTTGAATGGCATGTAGTTGTCGGCCATTTGCGTCAGCGCCACCTTCTTGCTCACGCCCCAGGCGAGGGTCTGCTGGTGCAGCGGCAAGTGGCCGATGTCGGCGGTGTGCAGGTCGAAGGCCTCCTTGAGCATCGCGTCGCGCTTGGGCTTGTCGGTCTCCGACTGGATCTTCTTGGTGAGCTCATCGACCTTGGGATTGCAGTAGGCGCCCAGGTTGAACTGGCCGGCGCCGGTCTTGTCGTCGGGGCAGGCCATCAGCGCGGTGAGAGCGTTGTGCGAGTCATAGGTGGTGGGCGTCCAGCCCAGCATGTAGAAGCTGGTGTCGCGGCGCAGCACCTTCGGAAAGTAGGTGCCCTTGGTCTCGGCAGCGAGGTTGATCTTGACGCCGATCTTCGCGAGATTGGAGGCCACGCTCTGGCAGATCTGGCCGTCGTTCACGTAGCGGTCATTCGGACAGTTCATCGTCACTTCGAAACCGTTCGGATAGCCGGCTTCGGTCAGCAGTTTCTTGGCGGCCTCGACGTCGTAGGGCAGGCGCTTGTCCTGGGCTTCGTTCCAGCCGTTGATGCCGGGGCCGACCATCAGCGCGGTGGGGCGCGAGGCCCCGCGCATCACGGTACGCTGGATGCCGGCGATGTCGATGGCCTGATAGAAGGCTTGGCGTACGCGCTTGTCCTTGAACGGGTTCTTGCCCTTGACGCTGGAGTACAGCAGCTCGTCGCGCTTCTGGTCCATGCCCAGGAAGATGGTGCGCAGCTCGGGGCCGGAGATGACGCGTGCCGTCGGGCTGGCGTTGACGCGCGCGATGTCCTGCACGGGCACCGGCTCCATGACGTCGACCTCGCCCGAGATCAGCGCCGCGACGCGAGTGGCCGGGTTGGCGATCGGCGTGAAGATGATCTCCTGCGCGTTGCCTTCGATCTTGCCCCAGTAGGTCGGGTTGCGCGTGAAGACGGTGCGCACGTTCGGCTGGCGCTCCCGTACGCGGAACGGGCCCGTGCCGTTGGCCTTGAACGAGGCGGTGTTCTCGATGCCCTTGCGGCGGTCGACCGGCGTGACGGCCTTGTTCTCTTCGCACCACTTCTTGCTCATGATCATGAGCTGGGTGATGACGTCGGGAAGAATCGGGAACGGGCCCTTGGTCTCGATTTCGATGGCGTGCGAATCGACCTTGCGCACTTCCTTGATGTCGGTGGTGTTGGACTTCATGTCCGAGCCGTCGCCCGAGGCGCGAGCGAAGCTGAAGAGCACGTCGTCGGCCGTGAAAGGCGTGCCGTCGTGAAACTGGACGTTCTTGCGCAGTTCGAAGCGCCACACGGTGGGCGAGGTCTGCTTCCAGCTGGTGGCCAGCAGGGGCGCAACGCTCAGATCCTTGTTGCGGCCGACCAGCGTTTCATAGACGTTGGCGGTGGTGCTGAGCTGCAGCGACTCATTGAGCGAATGCGGGTCGAGCGACAGCGCATCGCCCTGGTTCGCGATGCGGATGGTCTGCGCATTGGCCAGCAGGCTGGTGGCACCCAGCAGGCACAAAACTGCGACCGCGGCCGCCTTCTTCTTCTGGAAACTCATTGGGAACACTCCTCGGGTTGGAATCGAAACTACATCAAGGCGCCGCGGTAGCGGCGTCTTTCCTTGGCTGCTCGCTGCGGGTAGCAGCCAGCGGCATGCCCTGCTCGATCAAGCCCGCATGCAATGCGGCGCCAAGCGGCAGGATCTCGTCATTGAAGTCGTAGCGGCTGTTGTGCAGGAAGGCGCCGTTCCTCGCGTCCTGGCCGATGCGCAGGTAGGCGCCGGCCTTCTTCTGCAGCATGAATGAAAAATCTTCGGCGCCCATGCTGGGCTCCATGCTGCGATCGACGTTGGAGGCACCAACCAGCGACTCGGCCACGTCGGCCGCGAACATCGCCTCCGGCGCGGTGTTGATGGTGGCCGGATAGATGCGCTCGTACTTGATGCTGGCGGTGGCGCCAAAGCCTGCGGCAATCGCGGTGCAGAGCTCTGACAAGCGCTGCTCGACCTGGGCCTGCACGCGCGCGCTGAAGGTGCGCACGGTACCAACGAGCGTGGCCTCGCCCGGAATGACGCTCATCGCACCGAGGTCGCCGGCCTGCACCGCGCAGATGCTGACGACCGCAGCGTCGATGGGACGCACGCTGCGCGAGACGATGGTTTGCGCGGCCGTGATGATGTGCGCTGCCACCACCACGGGGTCGATGGTCTGGTAGGCATGGGCGCCATGGCCACCCTTGCCCTTGATCTCGATGGTGACCCGATCGGCCGCGGCCATCATGGCGCCGCGGTTGATGCCCACGGTGCCGGCCGGCATGCCGGGCCAGTTGTGCATGGCATAGACCGACTGCACCGGAAAGCGGTCGAAAAGGCCATCTTCGATCATCACGCGTGCGCCGGCAAAACCTTCTTCGCCGGGCTGGAAGATCAGCACCGCGGTGCCGTCGAAGCTGCGCGTTTCGGCGAGGTAGCGGGCGGCACCGACCAGCATGGCGGTGTGCCCGTCGTGTCCACAGCCGTGCATCAGGCCGTCGTTCGCGGAGCGCCAGCCGAAGTCGTTGTCTTCGCGCATCGGCAGCGCGTCCATGTCAGCGCGCAGGCCGATCATCCGGCCGCTGGCCGTCGACTTGCCGCGGATGACGCCCACCACGCCGGTCTTGCCGATACCGTCGTGGATCTCGTCGACGCCGCAGGCACGCAGCGCCTCGCGCACGCGGCCGGCCGTGTAGATCTCTTCGAATCCGAGCTCTGGGTGGGCGTGCAGGTCGCGGCGAAACGCCGTGATCTCCGGGTAGAAGTTCGCGATGTGCGCGAATGCCCGTCCGGAGGCTTGCAGCCGGGGGGCTGCTGTGGCAACCGTCATCTCAATGTCCTCCCGCCTTGCCGACGCGCAGCCGCGGATCGACCACGAAATAAAGCAAGTCGACCACCAGATTGATCACCACGAAGATCAAGGCGATGAGGCACAGGTAGGCCGCCATCACCGGAACGTCGGCAAAGGTCACGGCCTGGATGAACAGCAGTCCCATGCCCGGCCACTGGAATACCGACTCGGTGATGATGGCAAAGGCAATGAGGCCGCCGAGCTGCAGGCCGGTGATGGTCATCACAGGCACCATCGTGTTCTTGAGCGCGTGGCCGAAGTGAATGGCGCGGTTCGTGAGACCGCGGGCGCGTGCAAACTTGATGTAGTCGGTGCGCAAGACCTCGAGCATCTCGGCCCGCACCAGACGCATGATCAAGGTCAGCTGAAAGATCGCGAGCGTCACGGCCGGCAGGATGATGTGATGCCACCCGTCGGCCCGGAAAAGACCGCTGCTCCACCAGCCGAACTGCACGGTTTCTCCTCTGCCGAAACTCGGGAACCAGCCCAGCAGCACGGCAAAGACGAGGATCAGCAGGATGCCGATCAAGAAGGTGGGAAGCGACACGCCAAGCAGCGACACGGTCATGAACACCTGGCTCAGGAAAGTGCCGCGGCGCAGTGCCGTGTAGACGCCCATCGGAATGCCGATGAACAGCGCCAGTACGGCGGCGACGAGCGCCAGTTCGAGCGTGGCCGGAAAGCGCTCGCCAATGAGGCGCGAGACTTTCGCGCCCTGGCGCAAGCTCAGGCCGAACTCGCCTTGCGCTGCGTTGACGAGAAAGTGCCAGAACTGCACGAAGAAGGGCTGGTCGAGCCCCAATGCGGCGCGTAGCTCGCGAATCTGCTCGGGCTTGGCATCCTGGCCGAGCAGAAAGACGACAGGATCGCCTACATATTGAAAGAGAAGAAAGGCGATGAACGCGACCGCGATCATGACGATCACGGCTTGGATCAAGCGGCGCAAGACAAATGCAATCATTCAACAAACAGAGTGAATCGGCATGCTAGCAGTGCAAGGTGCGTGCCCGCACGGGGGTTCCCCGGGGGTGCACGTCGATGGTGCGCATTGCCTGGGTCCGATGCACCATCGCAGCCCCAAATAAAAAAGCCACTCGACTTTCGTCGAGTGGCTTTTTAGTCTTTCGATTCAAAGCTGGCTTAAGCCAGCCTCAAATTAGAAAGCGTGACGGATACCGAAGTCGTAGCCGGTCGAGTTCTTCGGGGTGAAGACGCTGTTGGCAATGAACGAAGGGCCGCCAACGGTGTAGGCTGCGCCGTTCTTGTTGCTCACGCGAGCGATCGTTGCGTACAGAGCCGTGCGCTTCGACAGGTTGTGCACGTAGCCCAGAGCCAGCTTGCTAGCCTTCGGGTCGGCAACTGCGGGTGCGAACAGCACTTCAGGAGCGTTGAAGTCGGTCTTGACACGCGAGTACGAAGCGCGGATCAGGCCAGCACCGACGGGCACGGTCACGCCCAGGAGGTAGCCGGTCAGGTCGACGTCAGCACGGCCGCCGAGGAACGGCTCGACTTCGTAGTCAACCTTGTTCTTGGCGCGCGACACTTCACCGAAGAGCTTCACGGGACCGAAGTCATACGAAGCGCCGAGGTTCAGCGTGTTGACCTTGGTGGTGGTGCCGACGTAGTACTGGTCGCCGATCGTGCTGCTGCCGTAGGAGACTGCAACGTCCAGAGGACCGTTTGCGTAGCCGAAGCGGCCACCAACGTAACGGCCAGCGCGCGAGGTGTTCGCGGTGACAGGCGTAGCGGTGCCCGGATCGTACTTGGTCTTCTCGCTGAAGGCGTACTGGAGTTGGCCGTAGAAACCACCCAGGTTCGGCGGCAGGAAGTAGCCGATGCTGTTGCTGGAGCGCACGTAGTTGCTGTTGGCAACGTTGGTGAACGGAGCGGTCGAAGCAGCCGGGGTCAGGAAGTTGCCGAAGGCGGTGTTAGCCGTCGAAACCAGGTTGGTACCCACGCCGTTGGTGCCGAACGGATCGAACACGGTGTCGTTCCAGAAGGTCGGGGTGTAGTCACGGCCGAGGCGGACTTCACCGAAACCACCCGACAGGCTCACGGTCGAACGACGAGCGAACGTCGCGATACCTTGCTGGCCGTCGTCGTTGGAGATCGGGGCTTCGAGCCAGAAGCTGGCAGCCAGGCCGCCGCCGAGGTCTTCCGTACCACGGAAGCCGATACGGCTGGAGTTGTAGCCCGAGTTCGCCAGTTCACGACGGCTCGTCTTGACGCTGCCTTGGTTCACGTAGAACGGGTTGTAGACGGGCACGCCGAAAGCGTTGTACGTCACACCGTTGTTCAGGTCACGCGAAGTGTTCGAGTAGCCGCTGATCGACGCGTCGACCACACCGAAAAGCGTGACGGACGACTGAGCCGAGGCAACACCGGCAACAGCCAGGGCAGCCAGAGCAACTAGAGATTTTTTCATTGCAAGTTTCTCCAAGGTTAAACATAGGGCTCCGGTGCGAAGGGCTCACTGTGACTGGCACTTAGTGCTCCCACCGGACCCCGGGCCAACCTCCTTTTGGGAAGTTGATGCTATTGCACCAGAGCCGCTGCGGCAGGGCAAAACAAATCGCCCGAAATGTCGGGTGGCCCGTGCGTTTCGTTGCAGTCCTGCAACAAAGGACTTGGGCACCTTCGCAAATCACCATGTGAAATGAAGCAAGTGCTTGGCTTGGTCTTTTCACCATGCGTTCAAATAGAGGCATGACTTCTTCGCTCGATCCCGTCTTGACCGCGGCGGATGCGGCTTTGCGTACCCTTTTTGCCAGACCACATGCCACGCGGGCCATGCCCGTCCCGCTTCAAGCGCCTGGTGAAATGACGGACTCGGAACGGCGCGAGGCCGGCGCACTGATGCGGGTGAACCATGTAGGCGAGGTCTGCGCCCAGGCGCTTTACACCGCGCAGGCGGCGGTAGCGCGCGACCCCATTCTCCGGAACCGCCTGCTGGAAGCCTCACATGAGGAAACGGATCACTTGGCCTGGACGCGCCAGCGGCTGGACGATCTCGGCGCCCGTCCCTCGGTTTTGAACCCGCTTTGGTATGCGGGCGCCTTCGGGCTAGGGCTGGTGGCCGGGCGCTTGGGAGATCCGCTCAGCCTGGGCTTCGTCGCGGAAACCGAGCGCCAAGTGGAAGCCCACCTGGACAGCCATTTAGGCCGGCTGCCATCTGCCGACAGCGCCTCAAGGGCGGTGGTCGAACAGATGAAACTCGATGAAGCACGGCATGCCGCGCAGGCTATCGACGCCGGTGCTGCGGAATTGCCGGCGCCCGCAAAGGCCCTGATGCGGTTCGCCTCCCGCGTGATGACCACGCTCGCGCACCGGATCTGACGCCTTCGGGGGTTCAGGTTTCGATCAGGTCGAAGCTGGTGGTGATCTCTGCCGTCTTCGCCAGCATGATGCTGGCCGAGCAATAGGTTTCATGGCTCAGGGCGACGGCACGCTCGACGGCTGCCGCCGGAATGCCCTTGCCCGCCACGGTGAAGTGCATGTGGATCTTGGTGAAGACCTTGGGATCTTTCTCTGCGCGCTCACTGGTCAGCTTGACGCTGCAGCGCTCTACACGGTGCCGGCCGCGCTTCAATATCAGCACCACGTCGTAGGCCGTACAGCCGCCGGTTCCGGCGAGCACGGTTTCCATGGGACGGGCAGCCAGGTTCTGGCCGCCGTTTTCGGGCTTTGCGGCGTCCGGCGCGCCATCCATGGTCAAGACATGGCCGCTGCCGGTTTCGGCCACGAAACCCATGGCCGAACGGGTGCCGGTGTCCCCTGTCCAAGTTACTGTGCATTCCATCTTCGTCAGTCCAAAGGAGTGTTCAGCAAAAAAAGTCGCTGAAATCAACATGTGTGTGGGAAAAGCGTCACTTGCTTGTTGCAACGCAACAAACAGTCGATATACTTTATTTCATCGCGCACGAACATGTGCGCACCGGTTGTCTCCTCCACCCTTCCAATTGGTGGATTTAGCCCCGAGCTGCAAAGCTCGGGGCTTTTTTCTTGCCGGAACCGCCAATCGTCAAGGCCGAAACCCACTCTAGTTCTTATGGCGGAAGGGCAGTTGCTCTGGCTGCCCTGGCTGTTGCCGGTGTTGCCTCGGCTCAGTCGTCCGTCACGCTTTTCGGTGTGGTCGACGCGTCGATCAGCCATTATTCGGCCACGTCGCGTGACCTGTACAACGGCGTGTCGTACAACGCTTTCGGTTTTCCCGTCTACAACCCGCTCTACGTCAACAAGGGCAGCGTCAAGACCAGCAAAACCGTTTTGGCGAATTCGGGCTACAACTCCAGCCGCCTGGGCTTCCGCGGCACCGAAGATCTCGGCGGCGGCCTGGCAGCCAGCTTCTGGCTCGAAGCGCCGATCACCAATGACGACGGCGCCACCGGCGTTTCGACCTTCGCTCGCCGTTCGACCGTGAGCCTGTCGGGTGGATTCGGTGAAGTCCGCCTTGGCCGCGATTACACCCCCAGCTTCTGGAACGATACCGTGTTCGATCCGTTCGGCACCAATGGCGTTGGCACCAACCTGATCTCCACAGCCAATGGCTTCAACCCCACGGGCGGCGCGGGCGGTTTCGGTGGCAACCTCAACTCCACGCGCTCCAGCAACTCGATTGGCTACTTCCTCCCGCCGAACCTCGGTGGCTTCTATGGCCAACTGATGTACGCGTTCCACGAGAAGACCAAGTACGATCCGGGCCTCGCTACGCCTAACGTCGCGAGCAACTCGCGTGCCGGTCGCTATGTCGGTGGCCGCTTCGGCTACGCCAACGGCCCGCTTGACCTTGCACTGGCCTATGGTCGAAGCACTGTCGCGGACGACTTCTACGCTGGCACGACTGGCAACGTCAACACGCTGAACTTTGGCGTTTCCTATGACTTCGGTCCCGTCAAACTCTTCAGCGAACTGTCGCAGGCCAAGCTGAAGACCGAAGTCGACGGCAACTTTGTGGTTCAACCGGCTTCCGTGCCATCCACCAAGCTCAACGGGTGGCTGCTGGGCGTGACGGTGCCCGTGGGTGCCGGCTTGATCCGCGCTTCCTACTCGGCCGTGAAGTACAAGACGGGCAACACCACCAACGACCTGTTCTTCAACGACCAGAACAACAACCCGAAGGCCAACAAGCTGGCTCTCGGCTACGTTCACAACCTGTCGAAGCGCACGGCTCTGTACGCAACGATCGCTCGCGTGAGCAACAAGAACGGTGCAGCGCTGTCCGTGGCCAATCAACCGTTCGCCAACAACGCCGCGAACGTCTTCACCCCGAAGACCTCAAGTGGCTACGACTTCGGCATTCGCCACGCCTTCTGATCGATCACGGGTCTGATCCGATGCTGGCTCCAGCCAGTTCGAGTCGATTCAGTGTCAAGCCGCCCAGCGCAAGCCGGGCGGCTTTTTGGCTTTGCTCAAGTTGCACGGCCACGCCTGCTTTGCAGCAGGCCCACATTCATTTCCCCGTTCAGAACCGACGCATAGAAGCGCTCGACCATGTTCACGCTCGTGCGCGCATTGCGCGCCAAAGTCAGCATGTCGATGCCCTGGCCGTACAACAGCCGCAACGTGATTGCGGTGTGGCGCAGGCAATAGAGCGTTCGCGATTGACCGAGCGGACCTTTCTCCAGTGCGGTGACTTCGAGCGCCCAATGGAAAAGAAAATTGAGCACTGCCAGCGCGTGCTCACGGTTCTTCAACTGCGGCATGAAGATGTAGTCTTCCGCGCCGCCAGAGCCTTGCTCGCGCCGACGGTCGAGCAAGCATTCATAGACCCGCACGGCAGGCCGCAAGCTCACGATGGGCTGGCTGTGCCGCTTGGTCTCGGGCAAATTCATTCGCAGATAGACGTGCTTGCCGCGCACGATTTCTATGTGCTTGTGCTTCATGAGCTTGATATCGCTCGGACGAACAAAGGTGTTGACCATCCAGCGGATCAGCCAAGGCAGTTCCTCGGGCATGACGAGCAGCTCGCGCGCAATCCAGAAGCGCTCGCCGGTTGTCAGCTGGTCGAGCACCGGGTGCGACTGTCCGCGCAATCTGCGTGCAGCTGCCACAACGGCACGGTACTCCGCAACGCTGAAGCTGCCGCGCGGCTGGCTGCGCACTTTGACCTTCGGAAATGCCGGCGCATTACGAAGCACACCGATGTTCACGCCATGCGTCACCACCTTTCGCAGCAATACGAGGTATTGCGCGATCGTCGTACTGGTGAAGCCCTGCTCCCCAAGATGGTCGATCAGGCGTTGCGCATCGGCGGTGGCAAACGCCTGTGCTTGAACGGCACCCAGCAACGGAATGACATGGGCCCGCAACCTGTTGCCCATCACTTGCCAGGTGGGTCGTCCAATTTCGCCGCGATGTACGCGCGCCGCTTCTGCCTGCATCAGTCCTTTGGAAAGGTCGCTGACAGAAACGGATAACAAATCTTGCTCATTTGTTAACTGACTGGCGGACGGATGGATCGCGGGATAGGTGCGCTCAAAAAAACCGGAATCGTTCGCCGCTGGGGCTCTCAGGATGAGGTTTATGACATTTGTGTCCATGTCATGACCCGTATGCAATCCCGATGCCTCTTATCATCGTCATTTATCAATTGAAACTCCCCTTGGAAAAAACCGTGCGCGACGTCCCTGTTCCGGCACTATCGCCCGCCGACTATCTCAGAAAAATTTTGAACGCCCGCGTTTACGACGTGGCGGTCGAATCGGCGCTGGAGAAAGCCAACGCGCTCAGCGAGAGGCTCGGCAGCACCGTGCTGCTCAAGCGCGAAGACCAGCAACCGGTGTTCAGCTTCAAGCTTCGAGGGGCTTACAACAAGATGGCGCACCTCACGCCCGAGCAGCTCGCAAGTGGGGTCATCTGTGCATCGGCCGGCAATCACGCACAAGGCGTGGCGCTGGGCGCACGCAAGCTTGGTACGCGCGCGGTGGTGGTCATGCCGGTGACCACACCCCGTCTCAAGATCGACGCGGTGCGCGGATTCGGCGGTGAGGTGGTGCTGCATGGCGACAGCTACTCAGATGCCTACTTGCACGCGCTCGAACTGCAGGCCCAGCAAGGCCTGACGTTCGTGCATCCGTTTGACGATCCCGACGTGATCGCGGGCCAGGGCACCATTGCCATGGAGATCCTGCGCCAGCACCAGGGCCCACTCGACGCGGTCTTCGTTGCCATCGGCGGCGGCGGGCTCATCTCGGGCGTGGCCAACTACATCAAGGCGGTGCGACCGGAGATCAAGGTGATCGGCGTGCAGATGAACGACTCCGACGCAATGATGCAATCGGTGGCCGCGCGCCAGCGCGTGAGCCTCCCCGACGTCGGCCTGTTTTCAGATGGCACGGCGGTCAAGCTCGTCGGCGAAGAGACCTTCCGCATTGCCAGCAACCTCGTCGACGAATACATCGCGGTCGATACCGATGCGGTTTGCGCGGCCATCAAGGACGTCTTCGTCGACACGCGAAGCATCGTCGAGCCGGCCGGCGCGCTTGCCGTGGCCGCCATCAAGCAATATGTAGCGGGGCATGGCCGCCAGGGCGAAACCTATGCAGCCATCCTGTGCGGCGCCAACATGAACTTCGATCGGCTGCGCTTCGTGGCCGAGCGTGCAGAGGTGGGTGAGGAGCGCGAGGCGCTTTTCGCGGTGACCATCCCCGAAGAGCGCGGCAGCTTCAGGCGCTTTTGCGAACTGATCGGCGAGATGCCGGCCACCGAGTCGAAGGAAACCGGCTCCGTCGGCGGCGCGCCGCGCAATGTGACGGAGTTCAACTACCGCATCAGCGATGCGGCCAAGGCCCATGTGTTCGTGGGCCTGACCACGTCGACGCGAGGCGAATCGACCACCATCGCGCAAAACTTCATTGCCCACGGTTTCGACGCGCTCGATCTCACGCATGACGAGCTCGCCAAGGAGCACCTGCGGCATCTGGTGGGCGGTCGAACGGGCCTTGCCCATGACGAGCGGCTCTTGCGCTTCGTCTTTCCGGAGCGGCCGGGCGCGCTGCTCAAGTTTTTGAGCCTGATGCGGCCCAACTGGAACATCAGCCTCTTTCACTACCGCAACCAGGGCGCCGACTACGGCCGCATTCTGGTGGGCTTGCAGGTCCCCGCCAGCGACGCGGCGGCCTTCGATGCCTTCCTCGAAACCCTGGGCTACCCCTACGTCGAAGAAACCGCGAACCCGGCGTACCGGCTGTTCCTGCAGGCCTGACCGAGTGATCGCCTGCGGCTACTGCGCGGCTTGCGTGGGAGGCTGCTGCGATGGCGCTGGCGGCGGCTGCGGCGCAGCCGCTTCGGCAGGCGGCGCCACCACGGCGGGCACCGTCGCCGGAAAGAGGCCGCTGGGCCGTGCCGACGGCGTCATCCCCGGCGGAACCGGGCTACCCACGCTGATCGGTGCCCGCACCGGCAATTGCAGCGTGAATGCCGCCGCCCCCGATGCGCTGGCGCCGAGCGTCGCCGATCGCACCCCGACCGACTGCAGCACATAGTTGTCGCCGACGCGCGAACCGACACGGAACGGCCGCGGAGGCTTGCCGTCGATCGAGATCAGTGCCGCCCCCTGGTTGAAAGGATCCGCCACCACGCCCGACAACGCAAAGCGGCTCGCGGCTTCGGGCGCGGCGGGTGCCGCTTCCAATGCCGAAACGGCGCCCAGCAGCCGCGCCACGGCATCCGCATCCGCCGAAACCGACGCCTTGGGCATCGTGGCCGCCGCCGCCACGGGCTCGGCCGGACTCGCGAGCCGCAGCCCCCAGAACACCGCCGCACCGGCGGCCAGCGCCCACAGCCCCGTGGTTGCAACGGGGGCATGCCAGCGCGCGGCGGAATAGGGACTTGTCATGGCCGCGGATTATCATGCAGCGCGCCTTCCGCATCACGTCATCCAAGCTATGAAAAAAATCCTTCGCGCCGCCACCCGCACCGCCCAGCGCGGCTTCACGCTGATCGAATTGATGGTGGTTCTGGTCATCATCGGCGTGCTTGCCGCGCTGATCGTGCCGAACGTGATCGAGCGCGCGGACGACGCCCGCGTGACCGCCGCCAGGACCGACATCAACAACCTGATGCAGGCGCTCAAGCTCTATCGCCTGGACAACCAGCGCTACCCCACGGCCGAGCAAGGCCTGCAGGCGCTGCTCGTGCGCCCCACCGCCGGCCCGGCCGCGCCCAACTGGAAGCCGTACGTCGAAAAGCTGCCCAACGATCCGTGGGGCCACCCTTACCAATACATGAACCCGGGCATCAAGGGCGAGATCGACGTGCTCTCGCTCGGCGCCGACGGACAGGCCGGTGGCGAGGGCAAGAATGCCGACATCGGCAGCTGGCAGTAGCCGCGTTCGCGGTTTTACGCTGCTCGAGCTGATCGTGGTGATCGCGATCATCGCGATGGCCACCGCCAGCGTGACCTTCGCAATGCGTGACAGCAGCGCGGCCCGGCTCGATCGCGAGGCCGACCGGCTGGCGGCCCTGCTCGAATCGGCGCGTGCCCAGTCGCGCGCCAGCGGCGTCGCGGTGCGGTGGCGGCTGGTGGAAGGCGGCAGCTTCGTGTTCGAAGGCCTGCCGCCCGACGCCCTGCCCAACGGCTGGGCCACCAGCGGCATCAGCGCCCAGGCTGCGCTGGCCAGCGGCGTGCCGCTTCCCGCCGTGCTGCTGGGGCCCGATCCGATCATTGCCGCGCAACAGATCGTCCTTTATTCCGAAGGCCCGCCCGCGCGTTCGCTGCGCGTTGCCACCGACGGCTTGCGGCCTTTCACCGTGAGCACGCCATGACAACCGGGCGCCGGTCGGCATGCAGCGGATTCACGCTGATCGAGGTGCTGATTGCGCTCGGCATCGTGGCGCTGGCGCTGGCGGCCGGGTCGCAGGCCACCATGTCGCTGACCCGCAATGCGCAGCGCCAGTCCGACCTGCTTCTGGCCGACCTGTGCGCAGAAAACGAGTTCGCCAAGGCGCGGCTCGCGCGGCAAATGCCGGCCGTCGGCGATTCAGGCTCCATCTGCGTGCAGGCCGGCGTTTCATTCAACGTCACCACCTCCACCATCGCTACGCTCAACCCGAACTTCCGGCGCGTCGACGTGCAGGTGCGCGACGAAGCCAATGCGCCGGTGCTGCGCATCTCGACCGTGGTGGGCCGCTTCTGATGCGCCGCTTCGCGAACCGGCAAACTCGCCGGGGCTTCACGCTGATCGAACTGCTGGTGGCGATTGCCGTCATGGCGCTGCTTGCGATCATGAGCTGGCGCGGACTCGAGGCCATGTCGCGCGCCACCGCGCAGAACCAGCAGCGCGCCGACGCCGTGCTGACGCTGCAAACCACGCTCGCGCAATGGAGCGCCGACCTCGACGCCGTGACCGCGCTCGCGCAAACCCGGCCCATCGACTGGAATGGCCGCGCGCTGCGGCTCACGCGCCGCAGCAGCGATGCGGGCGTGCCGGCCATGCTGGTGGTGGCGTGGACACTGCGCTCGGGGGTTGACGGCACCCGCTGGCGGCGCTGGCAGTCGCCGCCCTTCACCACGCGCGGCGAATGGCAGCAGGCCTGGAATATGGCCGCTTCCTGGGGGCAGGAAGGCGGCGGTGGAGAAACCGCGCTGATGCCGGTCGATGGCTGGCAGCTCTTTTATTTTCGCGAGAACACCTGGACCCCTGCAGGCGAATTGCCGAGCGGGACGTCCAACCCTGCGAACCCGGCCAACCCCACAGGCGCCATCGTGAACATGCCCGACGGCATTCGCCTGGTACTGAGCCTGTCGCCCGGCGACGGGCTGGCGGGTGCCATCACGCGCGACTGGGTCAAGCCGACCGTGGGAGCACCGCGATCGTGACGATGCCTCTTCCTTTCTCTGCAAACCGTCCGCGTGCAAGTACCGGCCGCCAGTCCGGCGCCGCGCTGCTCGCGGCCATGCTGACCGTGATGCTGGTCGCCACTTTCTCCGCCGCCGCGCTGTGGCAGCAATGGCGCGCGTCCGAGGTCGAGGCCGCCGAGCGCGGACGCGTGCAGGCGGCGTGGGTGCTGGTCGGCGCGCTCGACTGGTCGCGCCTGATCCTGCGCGAAGACGCCCTCACCGGCGGGCCCGACCACCTGGCCGAACCCTGGGCCGTGCCGCTCGCCGAAGCGAGGCTCGCCAGCTTTCTGTCGGCGGAAAAAAACGTGGCCAGCGACAACCTCGAAGGCCTGCCCGATGCCTTCCTGTCGGGCCGCATCGTCGATGCGCAATCCAAGCTCAACGTGCTGTCGCTCGTCGACGGCAACAAGCCGGTGCCGGCGAGCGTCGCCACCTTCACCAAGCTGTTCAACATCCTTGGCCTCCCCGCTTCGGAGCTCAGCGTGATGACCGCTTCCCTCGTGCGCGCGCTCGCCACCGGAACCGATGCCGCGGGCGGCGGCGATGCCGGCGCGGCGCCACTGATGCCCCAGGAGGTTTCGCAACTGGTGTGGCTCGGCCTATCGCCGTCGACCGCGGCCGCTCTCGAACCCTACGTCACGATTCTTCCAGTGCGCACGCCGCTCAACATCAACACCGCGAGCGCCGAGGCGATCAGCGCCAGCTTGCCGTCCCTCAGCATCAGCGATGCGCGCCAAGTGGTGGAAAAACGCACCCGCTCGTTCTTCAAGCAGATCGCCGACGCCAACACCGCGCTTCCCAACGGCGGCACCCAGTTCAACGCCAACCAGCACAGCGTGAGCACCCAATTCTTCGAGGTCTACGGCAAGCTGCGGCTCGACCGCACCTGGGTCGAAGAACGCTCGCTGCTGCAGCGCGATGGCACTACCGTGAAGACGATCTGGCGCAACCGCGGGGCCGGCATGACTGCCCCTCCGGCTAAACCCTGAGTCGCGGCATCTTCCGCCCATTTCTTGCATCAAAAAATCGCCCGGCCCGCGTCGCATCTACGTCACACGCTACAAATAAAGTAGCACTTATCCAGCAGGCGCAACCCTACAATCACCCGCCCTTTCCCAAATAGAAATGACACCGCTGCTGCTCATTGCCCCCCTCCCTCCGGCCGACACCGCCGGCGAGTACGACTGGGCCCAGGCAGGCGACGACGGCATCGCATTGCGCAGCCACGGCCGCGCGCTGCTCACGCTGCTGCCGGCCAGCACGGAAGTCATGCTTGGCATTCCAACCGCGGCGCTTTCCTGGCACCGGGTCACCCTGCCCAAGGGCAGCATGGGCAGCACCTCGAAATTGCGCGCCGTGCTCGATGGCCTGCTCGAAGAGCAACTGCTCGACGAGCCCGAAGCCTTGCACTTCGCGCTCGAACCCGAAGCCAAGGCCGGCGTGCCGGTCTGGGTGGCGGCTTGCAACCGCATCTGGCTGCGCAGCCTCGTGCAGGGCCTCGAATCGACGGGGCGGCGCGTGGTGCGCATCGTTCCCGAATTCGCTCCGCAGGCCGTCGACGGCCCGCCGCTGCTGCAGATCACAGGCGTCGCAGAGGCGCCGCAGCTCACCGTGTGCGATGCCGACGGCGTGGTCTCGCTGCCGCTCGCCGGAGCCGGTCTGGCGCTCGCCGGCAGCCTGCCGCTCGACACCGCCGTCATTTCCGCCGAGCCCGCCGTCGCCGAAGCCGCCGAGCATCTGCTCGAACGCCGCCTGCCCATCGTGCAGGCGCCGCAGCGCTGGCTCCAGGCTGCGCGCTCGCCCTGGGAGCTCGCGCAGTTCGACCTTGCCGTGACGGGCCGCGCTCGCGCCGGCAAGAAATTCGCATCCGTGTTCCAGACGCTGCGCTACGCACCCGAGTGGCGCGCCGCACGCTGGGGCGTCGTCGCCCTGTTGCTCACGCAGCTGATCGGCCTCAACGCCTGGGCCTGGAAAGAGCGCAACGCACTCGAGTCCAAGCGCCAGGCTGTCAAAACCATGCTGACCCAGACCTTCCCTGCCGTAAAACTCGTGGTCGATGCGCCGGTACAAATGGCGCGCGAAGTCGCCGCGCTACAGCAGGCGGTGGGCGATGTCGCGGGCAGCGACTTCGAACCGATGATCGGCGCGCTCGCCACCAATCTTCCGCCGGGCCGCACGCCCAGCGCCATCGACTACAGCGCCGGCCAGCTGCGCCTGCGCGGCCTGGCCCTGCAGCCTTCCGAGCTCACGCGGCTCTCGGGTGCGATGGGCCCGCGCGGCTACAGCGTGCGCGCCGAAGGCGATCTGCTGCTGGTGCAGGCCGAGGCTTCGCGATGAACTTCGGCGAACAACTTCGCGCCCGCTGGGCTTCCCTCGATCTGCGCGAGCGGCGCATGGTTGCCATCGCTGCCGCGCTGGTGGCGCTCGCGCTGCTGTGGTGGATTGCGCTCGCCCCGGCGCTGCGCACCCTCGCCGCGGCGCGAACCGAACACGCGCGGCTGGATGCACAGCTGCAGCAGATGGCCACTCTGCAGAACCGCGCCAAGACCCTGCAGGCCCAGCCGCGCCTCAACCGCGACGACGCGCTGCGTGGCCTCGAAACCTCAGTGCGCCAGAGCCTGGGCAGCAACGCCCAGCTCATGACCGCCAGCGGCGACGGCGCCGCCACGGTCACGCTGCGCGCCGTGCCGGCCGATGCCCTGGCCCAATGGCTCTCGCAGGCGCGCGGCAATGCCCACGCCGTCCCGCGCGAAGCCCACTTGACCCGTTCGGCCGCCGCAGCGCCGGCGGCAGGCAACAAGGACCCTCAGGAACCCGCCAAGGTGCGCTGGGAGGGCACGCTGGTGATGGCGCTGCCCGCGGCCCGCTGAGCACGCCTGCCATGGTGACGCACTCCTCTCTTTCCGACTCCACACCGCGCCGCGGCTGGCGCTGGGCCCTGCTCGGCATCGTGATTGGCGCGCTGCTCTCGCTCGTGCTGTTCGCGCCGGCCCGCTGGCTGGCCACGGCATTGTCGAACTGGAGCCAGGGCCGGCTGCTGCTCGTCAACCCGCGCGGCACGGTCTGGAACGGTGCGGCGGCGGTGGTGCTGGCAAGCGGTGCCGGCGGCGCCGAGGCGGTGTCGCTGCCCGGATCGCTCAACTGGCGTATGCGGCCCACCTGGAACGGCATGTTCGCTGTGCTCGACCTGCCCTGCTGCACGGCCCGGCCACTCGAACTCAAGGCCAGCCCACGCGCGGACGGCATGCAGCTGCAATGGGGCGACGGCAGTTCGCGCTGGCCCGCCACCTTGCTGGCCGGCCTGGGCGCGCCCTGGAACACGCTCAAGCTCGAGGGCACGCTCGACCTTTCCACCAAGGCCCTGTCGATGCAGTGGGACGGCCCCGTGCTGCGCATTGCGGGCCAAGCCACGCTGGATGCCACCGACGTGTCGTCGAGCCTTTCGACCCTGAAGCCGATGGGCAGCTACCGCCTCACGCTCGAAGGCGGCAGCCGGCCGAGCCTGCTGCTGAGCACCCGCGAAGGCAGCCTGCAGCTGAACGGCAGCGGCAGCTGGAACGGCACCGCTTTTCGCTTCAACGGCGAAGCCAACGCCGCAGCGGGCCGCGAAGACGCACTTTCCAATTTGTTGAACATCATCGGACGGCGCGAGAACGCGCGTTCGATCATCACCCTGGGTTGATCATGAAGAAGCCACTGACTTCGCACGGCAGCCGCCTCGGCATCGTTGCACTCGCAGCGCAGATGCTGATTGCCGCCACCTTCATGCAGGCCGTGCCGCCCGCGTTCGCACAAGCTGGCAGTCCCGACGCGCCGCGCCGCGGCGAGCCCATCACGCTCAACTTTTCCAACGCCGACATCGAGGCCGTGGCCCGCACCATGGCCGTGGTCACCGGCCGCGACGTGGTGGTCGATCCGCGCGTCAAGGGCACGATGAACCTCGTCACCGACCGTGCCATTGCGCCGGCCGCCGCGTTCAACCAGTTCGCCTCGGCGCTCCGGCTGCAGGGCTTTGCGGTGGTGGAGGCCGAGGGCCTGTACAAGGTGGTGCCCGAGGCCGACGCCAAGCTCCAGACCCAGACCGTCAACACCGCCACGCCCAGCGCAGGCTCCGTGGGTGGCAACCAGATCGTCACGCAGATCTTCAGGCTCAATTACGAGTCGCCGAACAGCCTGCTGCCGGTGCTGCGCCCGCTCATTCCGCCCAACAACACCATCAACGTGAATCCGGGCAACAACTCGCTCGTGATCACCGACTACGCGGACAACATGCGCCGGCTGGCACGCATCATCGCGGCGCTCGACGTGCCCAATGCGTCGGACATCGAGGTGATCCCGCTCAAGCACTCGGTCGCCACCGACATGCTGCCGCTGATCTCTCGCCTCGTGGATGGCAGCGGCTCGGGCACGACACCGGGCGCCGCCGCGCCGGGCGCGGCCGATGCGTCGTTCCGCACCACCCTCCTGGCCGATCCGCGCAGCAACGCGCTCATCCTGCGAGCGGCCAATCCGGCGCGGGCCTCGCTGGTGCGCACGCTGGTCGAGAAGCTCGACCGCGCCCCGGTCGAGAGCAGCAACGGCGCGGCGGGCAACATCTACGTGGTCTATCTGAAGAACGCCGACGCGGTCCGCCTGGCGGCCACGCTGCGCGCCGCCATGGCCGCGAACCAATTGCCCGGCATCCCGGGCACGCCGGGCGCCGCGGGCGGCGTCGGCCAGGCGCAGCAGCAACAGGCCAACATCCCGCAGACCATGCAGCAGGCCAGCCTCGGCGGACAGAGCGGCTCGCCCGCCGCCAATGCGCCGCTGAACAATGCGAACCAGCCTTCGACCGGTGGCCAGATCCAGGCCGATCCGTCGACCAATTCGCTGATCATCACGGCGCCCGAGCCGCAGTACCGGCAGATGCGCGCGGTGATCGACAAGCTCGACGGCCGGCGCGCCCAGGTCATGATCGAGGCGCTGATCGTCGAGGTCAGCGCCAAGAAGGCCGCCAACTTCGGCGTCCAGTGGCAGAGCGCGCTGGGCAACAACGCGGTCATCGGCACCAACTCGAGCCTGGCCAGCGCCAACATCCTCGCGCTGACGCAGGCCCTGGCCACGCGCGACGTGGCCAACGTGCGGCCATCGACGGGCCTGAACCTGGGCATCGCCGGCAAGATCGGCGGGCAGTACATCCTGGGCGCCATCGCCAATTTCTTCAACAGCGACGGCGATGCCAACGTGCTCTCCACGCCCAACCTGCTGACGCTGGACAACGAAGAAGCCAAGATCGTCATCGGCCAGAACGTGCCCTTCGTCACCGGCCAGTACGCGAGCACCTCCGGCTCGGTGGGCATCAACCCGTTCACCACGGTGGAGCGCAAGGACGTGGGTCTCACGCTGCGCGTGCGCCCGACCATCAACGAGAACGGCACCGTGAAGATGACCATCTTCCAGGAGACCTCGACGGTCGACCAGAACACGGTCAACAACCCCAATGGGCCGACCACCAACAAGCGCTCGATCGAGTCCAGCGTGCTGGTGGAAGACGGCGGCCTGGTGATGCTCGGCGGCCTGCTCTCGGACGACTACAACAACACGATCGAGAAGGTGCCCCTGGCCGGCGACATTCCGGTGTTCGGCAACCTGTTCAAGAACGAAGTGCGCTCGCGCACCAAGAGCAATCTGATGATGTTCCTGCGCCCGGCGGTCATGCGCGACGGCGCCTCGGCCGAAGCGTTCTCATACGACCGCTACGACGAGATCCGCGGCATGCAGCAGCGCGCGCAGCCGAACACCGACAACATCATGCTGCGCGGCGTCGACTCCGCGCCTGTGCTGCCGGAAGCACCGCCGCCGCGTCCGGCCGACCGCACGAGCAATAGCAGCAGCGAGCGCATCCAGGGCACGCAGCTCATTCCGCCGCCGCGCCCGCCGGCCGACCCGCGCGCTCTGCGCCCGAGCCCGCTGCGCGGCGCCTTGCCGCCCACGGCCGACCCGACCACCTCGCGCGAACTGCCCTGAGGCCATCGCGCCGCTCCGACGAATACGCACCGCCCACTCCGCCCATGCGCCACCCCCTGCCCTACGCGTTCGCACGCAGCCAGCAACTGCTGCTCGAGGAAGCCGACGACGGTCGCTGCACGCTATGGATGTCGAGCCACCCTTCGCGCAGCGCGCTCAGCGAGGTCACGCGCAAATACGGCGTGCAGGCCTTCGAGGTGCTGGCCGACGGCCCGCTCGCGCAGCGCATCAGCGCGGCTTATGCGCAGGGCGAGTCGAGCGCCGCCGCGGTGGTGAGCGAGGTGCAGAGCGATGCCGACCTCTCGCGCATGATGCAGGAGCTGCCGGCCGTCGAAGACCTGCTGGAAAGCGCCGGCGATGCACCCATCATCCGCATGCTCAATGCGCTGCTCACGCAGGCCGCGCGCGACGGCGCGAGCGACATTCACATCGAGCCCTACGAGCGCACCTCGTCCGTGCGCTTTCGCATCGACGGCACGCTGCGCGAAGTGGTGCAGCCCAACCGGGCGCTGCATGCCGCGCTGATCTCGCGCCTGAAGATCATGGCTGACCTCGACATCTCCGAGAAGCGGCTACCGCAGGACGGGCGCATCTCGCTTCGCATCGGCACGCGCGCGGTGGACGTGCGCGTTTCGACGCTTCCCAGCGCCCACGGCGAACGCGCGGTGCTGCGCCTTCTGGACAAGACCGAATCGAAGCTCACGCTCGAATCGGTCGGCATGCAGGGCGACACGCTCCAGCGCTTCGAGCGCCTCATTGCGCAGCCGCACGGCATCATCCTGGTGACCGGGCCCACCGGTTCGGGCAAGACCACCACGCTGTATGCCGCGCTGGCCCGCCTGGACGCAAGCCGCAGCAACATCATGACGGTGGAAGACCCCATCGAATACGAGCTGCCGGGCGTGGGCCAGACGCAGATCAATGCCAAGATCGAGCTCACCTTCGCGAAGGCCTTGCGCGCCATCCTGCGGCAGGACCCGGACGTGATCATGATCGGCGAGATCCGCGACTTCGAAACCGCGCAGATTGCCATCCAGGCCTCGCTCACCGGCCACCTCGTGCTGGCAACGCTGCACACCAACGATTCGGTTAGCGCTGTCACACGCCTGACCGACATGGGCGTGGAGCCTTTCCTGCTCAGTTCATCGCTCCTCGGCGTGCTGGCGCAGCGCCTGGTGCGCAAGGTCTGCACGAGCTGCGGCGGTGGCGGCTGCGAGGCCTGCGGCCAAACCGGCTACCAGGGCCGCACCGGCATCTTCGAACTGCTGGTGGCCAATGACGAAGTGCAGGCGCTCATCCATGGCAAGGCCGCCGAGAGCAAGCTCTTCGAAGCCGGCGCGCGCGGCGGACTGCGCTCGATGCGCGAAGACGGCGAACGGCTGGTGCAGGCCGGCATCACCTCGCGCGCAGAGCTGCTGCGGGTCACGCGCGAATAGTTTTCCCGCCTCGCCATGCCCGCCTATTCCTTCGAAGCCATCGATGCCAGCGGCCAGTCGCGCGAAGGCGTGCTCGAGGCCGACACCGCGCGCAGCGCCCGCAGCCTGCTGCGCGCGCAGGCGCTCATTCCGCTGTCCGTCACGCCGGTTGGCAGCAGCCACGTCAACGGCACCGGCAATGGCGGCTTGCGCCGGTGGCTGGGCGGCGGCGCCAGGATATTCAGTACCACCGGACTCGCGGTGTGGACGCGCCAGCTCGCCGGGCTCGTGTCCTCCGGCTTGCCGCTCGAACGCGCATTGACTGCGCTCACCGACGAGGCCGAGACCGAGCCGCAACGCAACCTCGTCGCATCGCTGCGTGCCGAAGTCAACGCGGGATCGCCGTTTGCACGCGCTCTAGCGGCCCATCCGCGCGAGTTCTCGCCCATCTACACGGCCGTGATCGGCGCGGGCGAGCAGAGCGGCAACCTCGGTCTTGTGCTCGACAGGCTCGCCGACGACCTCGAAGAACGGCAGGCGCTGCAGCAGAAGCTGGTCGGCGCTGCGCTCTACCCGGCCATCGTTACGCTGGTGGCGATCGTGATCGTGATCTTCCTCGTGAGTTATGTGGTGCCGCAGGTGGCGCAGGTGTTCGCGGGCACCAAGCGCTCGCTGCCCTTTCTCACCACGGTGATGCTGTCGCTGAGCGCCGCGGTGCGCAACTACGGGTGGTGGATGCTGGGTGGCGTGGTGTTTGTCGCCATCGCCGTGCGGCTCGCGCTGGCGCAAGAGGCTTTCCGGCTGAAGTTCGATGCGGCCTGGCTCAAGCTGCCGCTGGTCGGCAAGCTCGCGCGCGGCTACAACGCGGCGCGTTTTGCCAGCACGCTGGCGATGCTCGCCACGGCCGGCGTGCCGATCCTGCGCGCGTTGCAGGCGGCCTCGGAAACGCTCGGCAACCGCGCCATGCGCGCGGATGCGCTCGATGCGCTGGTGCTGGTGCGCGAAGGCGCTCCGCTGGCCTCGGCGCTGGCGCAGAAAAAGCGCTTTCCGGGACTGGTCTCGATGTTCGCGCGGCTGGGCGAGCAGACCGGCACGCTGCCGCTGATGCTGCAGCGCGCGGCCAACCAGCTGGGCGCCGAAGTGCAGCGCCGCGCGATGCACCTGGCGACCATTCTCGAACCCTTGCTGATCGTGGCCATGGGCGGCGTGGTGATGCTCATCGTGCTGGCGGTGATGCTGCCTATCATCCAGCTGAACCAGTTCGTCAAGTAAAGCGATATCCGCCATGCCCGTCACGCTCGAAGACAAACTCGTGGTCGCGATCTCGTCGCGCGCGCTGTTCAACCTCGAAGAAGAAAACAGGATCTTCGAGGCCGGCGACAACGAGGGCTACATGAAGCTGCAGCTCGACCGCATCGACGTGCCGGCCGCGCCGGGCATCGCGTACTCGCTGATCCGCAAGCTGCTGCGCTTCAACGACGACGGCGTGCAGCGCGTCGAGGTGGTGATCCTCTCGCGCAACGACCCGGTCTCGGGCATGCGCATCTTCCGCTCGAGCGCGGCGGCCGACATCAAGCTGCAGCGTGGCGTGTTCACGCAGGGCCGCCCGCCCTTCGGCTACCTGCGGCCGCTGCGCGCGCACCTGTTCCTGTCGGTCAACGCAGAGGACGTGCGCGAGGCCCTCGTCGCGGGCTTTCCGGCCGCGCGTGTGCTGGTCGAATCGGTAAAAGCCAGCGATGCCTGGCCCAACGAAGTGCGAATTGCATTCGACGGCGACGCGGTGCTGTTCTCCGATGAAGCCGAGCGCGTGTTCCAGGCGCAAGGCCTCGACGCCTTCCAGGCGCACGAACTCAGCAAGGCCGACCTGCCCTTGCCCGAAGGCCCGTTCAAACCTTTGCTGACCGCGCTGCATCGCCTGCAGATGGCCGGCAATGCGCAGATGCGCATCCGCACCGCGCTGGTCACGGCGCGCAGCGCGCCCGCGCACGAGCGCGCGATCCGCACGCTCATGAAGTGGAACATCCGCGTGGACGAGGCCATGTTCCTCGGCGGCCTCCCCAAGGGCGAATTCCTGCGCGAGTTCGAACCCGATTTCTTCTTCGACGACCAGACCGGCCACGTCGACGCCGCGGCACGCCACGTGCCTGCCGGGCACGTTTCCAGCGGCATCAGCAACGAGCATTGAGCCTCGTCCGGGGGCGAGCACCGTCGCAGTGCTTCGCCCTCCTGGCGCCTGCGGCGCCTTTGCCTTGTCATCGCTCGTTCATGGCGATGTAACGGGTTCTCCCTAGGCTTGTGAGCGTCCGGTGCGCGGTGCCTTTGGTGGCGCCATTTTTTACCGCATCGAGTGCCGACACGCGACAACTCCAAGGAACCCACATGCGACTTTCATCCCTGCCCGTGCGGCTCGTGCCAGCACTGGTCCTGGCCTCTGCCCTTTCCGCCTGCGGTGGCGGCGATGGTGGTGGTGGCTTCTCCGGTTTTCTGCCTGGCGTGGCGACTCCGACGCCGACCGTCCCTGCCGCACCGCCTCCGGAGACCAGCGTCAAGCCTGAGATGCGCTGCGCGCCCTGAACACCACGAAACGCCAGAACAACACCATGACTTCACGCCGCAAATTCCTTGCAAGCACCGCCACCACCGGTGCCGCCGCACTCGCCATCGCCGCCTTTCCACCGAGCATTCGCCGTGCGCTGGCCATTCCCGCCAACAACAAGACCGGCACCATCCAGGACGTCGAGCACATCGTCATCCTGATGCAGGAAAACCGCTCGTTCGACCACTACTTCGGCACGCTCATGGGCGTGCGCGGCTTCGGCGACCGCTTCACCATTCCGCTCCCCAAAGGCCGCAGCGTCTGGCAGCAGAGCGATGCCACGGGCAACCCGGTGCTGCCCTACCACCTGGACAGCCGCAAGGGCAACGCACAGCGCGTGAGCGGCACGCCGCACTCGTGGAGCGACGGCCAGAACGCCTGGGACGGCGGGCGCACCTACCAGTGGCCACGCTACAAGACCAACGCGGCCATGGGCTACTACAAGGAAGCCGAACTGCCCTTTCAGTTCGCGCTCGCCAACGCGTTCACCCTGTGCGACGGCTATCACTGCAGCATGCACACCGGCACCAATTCGAACCGCATGTTCCTCTGGACCGGCACCAACGGCCCCACCGGCGCGAACGTGGCTTCGGTCAACAACGAGTGGGACTCGATCGACAGCTCGGCCAAGGGCTTCGAGTGGAAGACCTACCCCGAGCGGCTGCAGGAAGCCAAGGTGAGCTGGATCGTCTACCAGAACATGCCGGAGAACTTCGGCGACAACCCGCTGGCTGGCTTCAAGCAATACCGGCTCGCCAACGAGGCCTCGGGCAAGCCCGTGAGCAACGACGTGGCCTCGCCCGCCTACGACCCGGCCAGCGACGACGCCGGCAATCCGCTTTACAAGGGCATTGCCAACACCATGCCCGATGGCGGTTTTCTCGAGCAGTTCCGCCAGGACATCAAGAAGGGCAAGCTGCCGCAGGTGTCGTGGATCATCGCGCCGGCAACCTATTCCGAGCACCCCGGCCCGTCGAGCCCGGTGCAGGGCGGCTGGTACATCCAGGAAACGCTGGACGCGCTCACCGCAGTGCCCGACGTGTGGAGCAAGACCGTGCTCTTCATCGACTTTGACGAGAACGACGGCTACTTCGACCACTACCCGTCACCCGCGGCCCCATCGCTCAATGCCGACGGCACGCCCGCCGGCAAGACCACGCTGCCCGAATCGGACGTCGCCTTCGAGCGCTTCAACCATCCGAACCCGCCCGGCACCACCGACCAGCCCGCGCCCGACGGCCGTGTGTACGGCCCGGGCGTGCGCGTGCCGATGTACGTGGTGTCGCCCTGGAGCCGTGGCGGCTGGGTCAACTCGCAGGCCTTCGACCACACCTCGGTCATCCGCTTCATCGAATCGCGCTTCGGCGTCATGGAACCCAACATCGGCGCTTTCCGCCGCGCGGTGTGCGGCGACCTCACGAGCGCCTTCAACTTTGCCAACCCCAACAGCGAGGCGCTGCCCACGCTGGCCGGCCGCAAGAGCAAGGCCGAGGCCGACCAGCTGCGCGCGTCCCAGGAAGCCCTGGCCCAGGTTGCGCTGCCGCTCGATCCGCAGCTGCCGCGGCAGGCGACGGGCACCCGCCCCTCGCGTGCGCTGCCCTACGAGCTGCACACCAGCGCGCGCGCCGATGGCATCGGCGGCAAGGTGCAGCTGTTGTTCGCCAACACCGGCAAGGCGGCGGCGGTGTTCCACGTCTACGACAAGCTCAACCTCGACCGGCTCCCGCGCCGCTATATGGTGGAGCCCGGCAAGACACTCGACGACACATGGAATGCGACCACGGACAACAGCGGCTTCTACGACCTCTGGGTGCTTGGCCCCAACGGCTTTCACCGCCACTTCAAGGGCGACCTCAACCGGCTGCGCGCGGGCGATGCCGCCGCGCCGGAAGTGCGCGTGTGCTACGACATCGCCAACGGCAACGTGTACCTGGAGTTGCTCAACGGCGGCAGGAACACCTGCAAGTTCACCGTGCGCGCCAAGGCCTACCGCGACGACGGTCCGTGGACCGCGGACGTGAAGGGCGGCGCCAAGGCCGAACTGCACTGGGACCTCGCAGCCAGCGGAGCGTGGTACGACTTTGCCGTGACCTGCGATGCCGACGCAGCCTATGTGCGCCGCTTTGCCGGGCGCGTCGAAACCGGCAGGCACACAGTGAGCGATCCGGCAATGGGCCTGGCCGATCTCTGACGGCGCTACGCCGCGGCGGTTCGAAGCTGAAGGTGCCGGACCCTGAACAGCAGCATCGCCGCGATGCTCACGTTCAGCAGGTTCCAACCGATGCCGTTCAGGAACGCCGCGTGGTAGCTGCCGGTCAGGTCGAACACCTTGCCTGACATCCAGCCGCCCAGCGCCATGCCGAAGAGCGTGAACATCAGCACCGTGCCCACGCGCGCGCCGGCCTCGGCGGGCGGAAAGTGCTCGCGCACGATGATCGCGTAAGACGGCACGATGCCGCCCTGGAACAGCCCGAACAGCGCCGAGATCACGTAGAGCGGCACGAGACCATCGAAGGGCAGGAACAGCAGCAGCGCCACGCATTGCAGCACGCCGCCCAGCAGCAGCGTGCGAAGTCCGCCGATGCGGTCGCAGATTGCGCCCGACACCAGCCGGCTCACCACGCCGAACGCCAGCATCAGCGACAGCATCTGCGCGCCGCGCGCGGCGCCGTAGCCCAGGTCGCTGCAGTAGGCCACGATGTGCACCTGAGGCATCGACATGGCCACGCAGCAGGCAACGCCGGCCACGCACAGCAGGCCTTGCGCCGTGCCCATGCTGAATCCGAACGGCCGCGTCATGTCGCGCTGTCTTAGTGCGCTCGGCTCCATGGCGGATGCGGACCTCGAATGCTCGACAGCGATGCCCGGCGGCCGAGCCCGCATGAAGAGCGCAAGCGCCGCCATTGCCAGGCCGCAGAACACGCCCATGCCGATGTAGGTCTGCCGCCAGCCCACGGTCTCGATGAAATGCTGCGCGATGGGCGGCCAGATGGCACCAGCGACATAGTTGCCGCTTGCGCACACCGCCACCGCAATGCCGCGCCGCTTGACGAACCAGAGCGAGGTATCGGCCACCAGCGGCGCAAAGGCCGCCGCGCTGCCGAAGAGGCCGACCAACACCGCTTGCGCCACGGTGAAGGCCACGATGCCATCGGCCATGCCGCACGCGACATACCCAAGGCCCAGGCTGACTGCACCGCCCAGCAGGGGCCACATCACGCCGAAGCGATCGGCCAGGCGCCCCATCAGCACACCGCCGATGCCGAAGCCCAGCATCAGCAGCGTATAGGGCAGCGAGGCATCGGCGCGAGCGACGCCGAACTCGGCCTGCACCGCAGGCAGCATCACCGACACGACGTACATGCCGCTGCTGCCCACGGTCATGATGAGCAGGGTCAGGCCCAGCCGCCACATGGCATAGCGCGAATCGGGCTGGTGATCGGTGAGAGGCGATGCCTTCATTGGTGGGTTGCGCGCGATGCACGCAAGGAGTGTCTCCGCATCGAGGATAACTCCCTCACCCGGGACGCGACGCCCCACCGCGCCACAGGGGACGCGGAGGCCTGCCAGACGCGCAGAGCGTCATCAATTCGACTGCAGTGCGTGAGCCACCGCAGCCTTGGGCATCGGGCCACCGGGCTTCGGCTTTTCGTTGCAGCCGGCGGCCAGGAGGCCGAGGCAGAACAGAAGAACAAGAGTTGCGCTTCTCATGCGCCGCAGGCTACGCCCGGGCGGGCGCAGGTCAAGTCGGACGCGGCGCCGTCCTGACAGGAGATAGCGAAGCTCGCGGGCGGTCTCGGCGCTCGCTTCAGCGTCGCTTAAGGTTGCCCGCCGCTGGCGGGCTACGATGCAGCCGATGCGCCGTCCGGCGCGCTTTGCTCTACCCCATCGCCATGGCCACTGACTCCCGCATTGCCCAGACCTTCTCGACCCTGCGGCGCATCGCAGCGCTCGCGGCCCCCTACTTTCGCTCCGAAGAGAAATGGCGCGCGCGCACCATGCTGGTGGGCATCATCGCGCTGAACCTCGCCTACGTTTATGCGCTGGTGCTTTTCAACCAGTGGTACGGGCGTTTCTACGATGCCCTGCAGAACAAGGACGCCGGCATCTTCTGGCGCGAAGTGGGCGTGTTTGGCTGGCTTGCGTTCGCCAACATCGCGATTCAGGTGCTCAAGTTCTATGTCACGCAACTGCTGGAACTGCGCTGGCGTGCTTGGATGACGCGCAGTTATCTGTCGCGCTGGATGGCCGATCGCACCTTCTACCACCTGGAACTGGCGCGCTACGCGCAGGACGAAGGCCGCACGCCGGACAACCCCGACCAGCGCATTCAGGAGGACATGCAGATGTTCACCGACTCCACCATGACGCTGTCGATGGGGCTGCTGAACGCCGTCGTCACGCTGGTGAGCTTTGTCGGCATTCTTTGGGGGCTGTCGGGCAATTTCGATTTCACGATCGGCGGAACCAGTTACCAGATCGCCGGTGCGATGGTCTGGCTGGCAGTGGTGTATTGCGTCGTGGGCACCGTCATCACGCACTACATCGGCCGGCCGCTGATCGGGCTTAACTTTCGCCAGCAGCGCTTCGAAGCCGACTTCCGCCATCACCTGGTGCGCGTTCGCGAGTACAGCGAAGCCATTGCGCTCGACCACGGCGAAAAGGTCGAGCGAGGCCAGCTCGACCTTCGCTTTGGCGCGGTGCTGCGCAACTACCTGCAGCTCATCAAGCAGCAGAAAAACCTGGTGACCTTCACCGCATTCTTCGGCCAGGCCGCGGTGATCTTTCCGTTCATCGTCGCCGCACCGCGCTTTCTCAGCGGCGCGATCCAGCTCGGCCAACTGATGCAGATCTCGTCGGCCTTCGGCAAGGTGCAGGATTCGCTCAGCTGGTTCGTCGACAACTACGACCGCGTGGCCGTCTGGCGCGCCACCACGGACCGGCTCACCAGCTTCGACGACGCGATGCGCGCACACGCGACGCGAGCCCAGCAACTCGATCGCGACGGTGCTGCGCCGGCGCTGCAGACCGGCGACCTTGCCGTGGCATTGCCCAACGGCACACCGCTTCTGTCGGGCGCGGCGCTGGCAGTGAAGCCCGGCGACAGCGTGCTGCTGCAAGGCCCTTCGGGCAGCGGCAAGTCGACCCTCTTCCGTACCTTCGCCGGCATCTGGCCGTTTGCGCGCGGCCACGTCAAGGTGCCGGACGGCGCGGTGTTCATGCCGCAGCGACCCTATGTGCCGGACGGCACCTTGCGCAATGCACTCGCCTACCCCAATCCGGTCGAGAACTACAGCGATGCCGAGCTGCGCCAGGCCCTGGTCGACGCGATGCTGCCTGACCTGGTGACCCGGCTCGACGACAGCGATGTCTGGAGCCAGAAGCTCTCGGGCGGCGAACAGCAGCGCCTGTCGATCGCGCGCGTGCTGCTGAAGAAACCGTCATGGCTATTTGCCGACGAGATCACCAGCGCTCTCGACGCCGAGGCCGAGGGCGTGCTCTACAAGCGGCTTTCCGACCGGGTGAAGGCCGCGGGCGGCGCCATGGTGTCGATTGCGCATCGCGCCGCGGTGGGCGACTTCCACAATCAGCGCTGGACTCTGGTGCCCCAGGCCGACGACGCACCGGCCGGCAGCGCGCGCTACCGGCTCGAAACCTCGGTCTCCCCAGCCGCCGCCTAGACGCGGGCCGCGTAGCGCTCCCAGCCCTTCTTGCGCAGGTCGCAGGCGGGGCATTCGCCGCAACCGTAACCCCAGGCCTGACGATGTTCGCGGTCGCCGAGGTAGCAGGTGTGGGTTTCTTCAACGATGAGGTCCACCAGCGGCTCGCCACCCAGGCGGTGAGCCATCTGCCAGGTCTCGGCTTTGTCGATCCACATCAGAGGCGTCTCGATCACCAGACGGCGCTCCAGCCCGAGCGACAGCGCAAGCTGCATCGCCTTCATGGTGTCATCGCGGCAATCGGGATAGCCCGAGAAGTCGGTCTCGCAAACGCCAGTGACGATCACCTGCAGGCCGCGCCGGTACGCCAGCGCACCGGCCAGCGTGAGAAACAGCAGGTTGCGTCCGGGCACGAAGGTGTTGGGCAGGCCGTCGGCCTGCATTTCGAAGGCCACCTCTTCCGTCAGCGAGGAGCCGCCGAGCTGCGCCAGCGCGGCCAGCGTGAGCACGTGGTCTTCGCCCAGGCGCGGCGCCCAGTCGGGAAAGCGCTCGCGCATTTTCGAGAGGATGGTGCCGCGCACGTCGAGCTCGACACGGTGGCGCTGGCCGTAGTCGAAACCCAGCGTCTCGACGCGCTGGTACTTGGAAAGGGCATCCGCGAGGCAGGTGGTCGAGTCCTGGCCACCGGAAAACAGGACGAGGGCGGTGGTGTGCAGGGGCATTTCGCTTCAACGGGGGGCCGTTGCCGGTTCAAAGCTCCGATTTTCGCAGCCCGGGGGACGAAGCGTCGCGCGGGGGCAACAAGAGCAATTCCGGAGACAGATACAGTGCACCACAAAAGTACGCTCTCGGGCAAAATCCGGCCCCTCGGAGGAGGCCGCTAAATGCGCGAACAAGGGTCGATCCACGACCTTGAGGACTATCTGCAAACACGGAATTTCGCGGCGCTGGACGGCCTGCGAGCCGTTGCCGTCTTCCTCGTTTTCGGCTTTCACTTCGGCGGGCCCAAGTGGGACAAGTTCTCCGGCTGGCTGGGCGTGCATGCCTTCTTCGTGCTCTCCGGCTTCCTGATCACCACCTTGCTGCTGCGCGAGCGCGATGCCACCGGCACGGTGTCGCTGAAGGCGTTCTACATCCGGCGCGCGGCCCGTATCCTGCCGCTCTACTTACTCGTCTATCTGCTGGTGCTGGGCTTGAGCTTCGTCGCGCAGGGCGCGGTGTGGGAACAGATGAAGGCAGCCACGCCCTACTACCTCACGCTGCTGAACGAGCTCGCCGAATTCGCGCCGCTCCAGATGACCTGGACCCTCGGCGTCGAGTGGAAGTACTACCTCCTGTGGCCGGCCGTGTTCGCGCTGTTCGGCTCGACCTGCGCCTCGCGCTTCGGAACCGCCGCTTGCGGCCTTGCGCTGCTGGCCGCGATCTGGATGACGGGTTCGCATCCGTCGTGGTTCTCGCCCTGGAACTACCTCGGAATGCTGGTCGGCTCGATGGTGGCCATCGCGATGCATTCGCGCAGGACCTTTGGCTGGATACGGATTTTCATGACACAGGCGGCAGCCCTCGCGGTGGCGCTTGCGCTCGTCGCCGTGCACCGCAAATCGCTGGCCATCTCCACCTGGATCGGCCAGCCGCAGCTGATCGCGATCTACGTGGTGCTGGTGGGCATGCTGCTGCCTTCGCTGATAGCGAACACATGGCTGCGTCGCGTTTTATCGTCGCGATTTCTCCTGTTCGTGGGACGCCGCTCGTACGCGATGTACCTGGTTCAGTACCTGGCCGCTCAGGCCGTGATCGGCATGTCGCCCGCCACGGTCGCCGGGCCGTTGATGCTGTTCGCATCCTTCGGCGTCGCGCTGGTCGCATCCGATTTTCTGTACCGCCGTTTCGAGAAGCCCATTACCGACTGGGGCCAACAGCGCGCCAGGGCTGCGGGGCAGCAGGCATGTGCGCTGCCTGCGGCGACGGGTGGCGCCGCCTCGGCCTGAACCCGCGGCTTCTGGCTAGAGAAAACGCTCGAGCAGCTTGCGCGAGGCGCGATCGAGCACCTTCACATCGGGAATGCGGAACTGCACGCCATGCGCGCTGGCGATCAGCAACGCGCCTCCGTCGAGCCGGCGAATGTCTTCCTCGGCCTTGAGCACGAAGCTGGTGTCGCCGCGGTCGGTGCTCACCGTCCAGGTGCTGGGCACGCCGAAGCTCGAGACGGCGTGCAGCTTCAACAGCGTAGGCGCGAAATCGCGCACCGCCAGTTCTTCCTCGATCAAAGCGCGGGTCTGCGGCGGCAGCGCTTCGACGCGGTCGATCCAAACCAGCTCGCGGCCCTCACTGCCGACCAGCGACACGCCCTCGTCGGGCGCGCTGAGCGGAAAGGCCCGCACTGGCGTCACGCCGGCGTGGCGCTCGCCCTCCGCATCGGTCAGCACCAGGTGGCCGAAGCTGTCGCGTTCCAGACCGAAAACGGGAATGGGGGTGTTGTCGTCGTTGCTCATCACACGTCTCCCGCCGGGTGGGCCGCATGGCTGACCAGCGGCAACTGGGCGCCGGCGCGTTCGTCGATCGCACCTTCGCTCGCTTCTTCCTCGGCCTGGCGCAGCTGCGCCTGGTAGAGCCGCCAATAAGCTCCCTGCTTCGCCATCAGCGCATCGTGCGGACCCACCTCGACCACCTCGCCCCGGTCCATCACCACCAGCCGATCGGCCTTGCGCAGCGTCGACAGGCGGTGCGCAATGGCGATGGTGGTGCGGCCTTGCACGAGGTTGTCGAGCGCCTTCTGGATCTCTTTCTCGGTCTCGGTGTCCACGGCCGAGGTCGCTTCGTCGAGGATCAATATACGCGGGTCGATCAAAAGGGCGCGAGCAATGCTGATGCGCTGGCGCTCGCCGCCCGAAAGCCCCTGCCCGCGCTCGCCCACAAGCGAGTCGTAGCCGTGCGGCAGCCGCAGGATGAAGTCGTGCGCATGCGCGGCGCGCGCGGCCGCCACCACCTCCTGGCGCGTGGCGTCGGGCTTGCCGTAGGCGATGTTCTGCGCGATGGTGCCGAAAAAGAGAAACGGCTCCTGCAGCACCAGCCCGACGTGGCGCCGGTAGTCGGCCACGGCAAAGCGGCGGATGTCGGTGCCGTCGACCTTGATGGCGCCATCGGTCACGTCGTAAAAGCGGCAGATCAGGTTGACCAGCGTGCTCTTGCCGGAGCCGCTGTGGCCGACCAGGCCGATCATCTCGCCAGGCTCGATGGTCAGGTCGAGGTCGCGGATCACCGCGCGGGAGCCATAGCGAAAGCCCAGCCCGCTCATGTCGATGCGCCCCTGCACGCGCTCGATCTTCACCGGGTTGGCTGGCTCGGGCACGTTGCTCACATGGTCGAGGATGTCGAAGATGCGTTTTGCGCCGGCCGCCGCTTTCTGCGTGACCGACACGATGCGGCTCATGGAATCCAGCCGCGTGTAGAAGCGGCCGATGTACGCGATGAACGCGGTGAGCACACCCACGGTGATGCTGCCGCGCGCCACCTGCCAGATGCCGAAGCCCCAGACCACGAGCAAACCGATTTCGGTCAGCAGCGACACAGTGGGCGTGAACAGCGACCAGGTGCGGTTGAGCTTGTCGTTCACCTGCAGGTTGTAGGCGTTGGCCACGCGAAAGCGCTCGGCCTCGCGGCGCTCCTGCGCAAAGGCTTTCACCACGCGGATGCCGGGGATGGTGTCGGCCAGCACGTTGGTCACCTCTGACCACACACGGTCGATCTTCTCGAAGCCGGTGCGCAGGCGGTCGCGCACCACGTGGATCATCCAGGCAATGAAGGGCAGCGGCACCAGCGTGACCACCGCGAGCAGTGGGTTGATAGAGACCAGGATGACCGCGGTCATCACGATCATCAGCACGTCGTTCGCAAAATCGAGTGCGTGCAGCGACAGAAAGACGTTGATGCGGTCGGTTTCCGAGCCGATGCGCGCCATCAGGTCGCCGGTGCGCTTGCCGCCGAAATAGTCGAGCGGCAGCGTCAGCAGGTGCTCGTAAGTGGTGGTACGCAGGTCGGCGCCAATGCGCTCCGACACCAGCGCCAGCAGGTAGGTGCGCGCCCAGCCCAGGCCCCAGCCCACCAGCGCCGCGCCGAGCAGCCCGCTCAGATAGAGGCCCACCCGCGCCGGATCGATCTTCTGTCCGTTCTGGAACGGAATGAGGATGTCGTCCATCAGCGGGATGGTCAGGTAGGGCGGCACAAGGGTCGCCGCGGTGGAAATCAGCGTCAGCAGAAAACCTGTGATCAGTTGCTTGCGATAGGGCTTGGCAAAGCGCCCCAGCCGCAGCAGCACCCAGGTCGAGGGGGGTTTCTGCAGTTCGGCGTCGGCGCCGGCCAGATCGTCGCCATCGGGCTCGGCTGTCACCTCGGCGACAGTGCCGTTTTCGCGCTGGCCAAAAAGCTTGAGCAGCCGCAGGGCGGCCGGCTGGTTGGCGAGCGTGTAGCGCCATCGCGCCAGAAGCCCGTTGGCACCCACCAATTCGAGCGTTCCAACGCCCGAATGGTCGCTCAAATGCACATCGAGCGTCGAATCTGATAGTGTCCACTCACACCATTGGCCGCCCGGTTGCAGCGCGAGCAGGCGCCGGTCCGTCAGGGCCACGAGCCCAAAGGTAAACAGAAGTTCATCGTCAAGGTCAACCGGTAATGTGACCAGAACGTTTTCCGCGGCTGCGAGCCGACTTTTCAGCGCGTCTGAGGTCGCCTCGGTTTCGCCCTCCCGGGCGCCGACTGGATCGTGATGTTGCATTGTGTTTCTTTGACTCTTGCCCGTCGCGGGCCGCTTGGACCGCTTCATGGCGTCCTTTGTCGGGCGCCGATTCTGACTGATTGCCATGGGCGCGCTTGAAGGCGCCGTGGTGCTCGGCCAAAGCACATCGAACGTTTGCATGACCCGTTTCGACGACATTCGCCTGCTGCGCATCAATTATTTGCGCGGTCCCAACCTCTGGACCTACCGGCCCGTGCTGGAAGTCTGGCTCGACCTGGGCCAACTGGAGGACTACCCGTCCAACAAGATCGACGGCTTCACGGACCGCCTCACGGCCTTGCTGCCGGCTCTGATAGAGCACCACTGTGGCGTGGGCGAGCGCGGCGGCTTCATCGAGCGGCTGACCGAAGGCACCTGGTCGGGCCACGTGCTCGAGCACGTGGTGATCGAACTGCTGAACCTTGCCGGCATGCCGACCGGCTTCGGCCAGACCCGCAGCACCTCGGAGCACGGCGTCTACCGCATGGTGTTCCGGGCGCGCGACGAGCAGGTGGCTCGGGTGGCGCTGGCCGAAGGCCACCGCCTGCTGATGGCCGCCATCAACAACGACCCCTTCAGCGCCAATGACGTGCAAAAAGCCGTCGATGCGGTCAAGGCCAAGGTCGAAGACTGCTACCTCGGCCCGAGCACCGCGGCCATCGTGTCCGCCGCCACCGACCGCGGCATTCCGCACATGCGGCTCAACCAAGGCAACCTCGTGCAGCTGGGCTATGGCGCCAACCAGCAGCGAATCTGGACTGCCGAGACCGACTACACCAGCGCCATTGGCGAATCCATCGCCAGCGACAAGGAACTGACCAAGTCGCTACTCGCGAGCTGCGGCGTGCCGGTGCCCGAGGGCCAGGTGGTGGCCAACGCCGAAGAAGCCTGGGAAGCCGCCGAGGACATCGGCCTGCCGGTGGCCGTGAAGCCGTCGGACGCCAACCACGGCCGCGGCGTGTCGCTCGAACTCACTACGCGCGAAGAAGTCATGGCCGCCTTTGCGGTCGCCGAGCCCGAAGGCAGCGACGTGATGGTCGAGCGCTTCATCCGCGGCCACGAACACCGCCTGCTGGTGGTGGGCGGCGAAGTGGTGGCCGCCGCGCGCGGCGAGATCATCACCGTCACGGGCGACGGCAAGAGCACCGTGGCCGAGCTGATCGAGAAGCAACTCAACAGCGACCCACGCCGCGGCGCCGAAGAGGAATATCCGCTCGACTTGATCGTGCTGGACACCGACGCCAAGCTGCAACTCGAACTCAAGCGCCAGGAACTCGACGGCACTTCGGTGCCGGCCGCCGGCCGCGTGGTCACGATCCAGCGCAACGGCAACATGGCCAACGACTGCACCGACCTGGTCCACCCCGAAGTCGCACATGCCGCCGTGCTGGCCGCGCGCGTGGTGGGCCTCGACATCGCGGGCATCGACCTGGTGGCGCAGGACATCAGCAAGCCGCTCGGTCCGCAGCGCGGCGCCATCGTCGAAGTCAACGCCGGCCCTGGCCTCTTGATGCACCTGAAGCCGGCAGTCGGTTCGCCGCGCCCGGTGGGCCGCGCGATCTGCGACCACCTGTTTCCCAATGACGCGCCAGGCCGCATTCCGGTCGTCGGCGTGGCCGGCTCCAAGGACACTGCCGTGCTCGCGCGCCTGGTCGCCTGGCTCATCAACCTGGGTGGGCGCCACACGGGCCTGGCCTGCCGCGACGGCCTGTTCCTGGAGCGCCGCCGCGTCGATGCGCGCGACAGCGCCAACTGGGACGCCGGCCACCGCCTGCTCGTGAACCGTGCCGTGCAGGCCGTGGTGATCGAGAACGGCGCCGAGACCATCCTGCGCGACGGCCTCGCCTACGACCGCTGCGAAGTCGGCATCGTGACCGACCTCGAAGGCGCCGAGGCGCTGGCCGACTACGACATCACCGAGAGCGACCAGATGGTCAAGGTGCTGCGTACGCAGGTCGATGTGGTACTCGGCGAAGGCACGGCCGTGCTGAACGCAGGCGATCCGCGCGTGGCCGGCCTGGCACCGCTGTGCGATGGCTCCGTCATTCTTTACGCCGCCGATCCGCAAGCCGCCGCGCTCACCGCGCACCAGGCCAACGGCGGCAAGGCCGTGCTGGTGCGGCAAGACCGCGTGGTGCTGGCCAACGGCAGCAGCGAATCCTTTTTGCCGGGTCTCGGCCGCCTGACCATCTGGCGCGCCACCCACGCGGGCGTCAGCCTCGAGAGCCTGCTGGCGGCCGTAGCCGCGGCTTGGGCACTCGGCATTCCGCTGAACCTCATCGGTGCGGGTGTCGAGGCTTTCGAAGCCGACCTGCAGGCGGCCCTGGCCTCGCTGCAGCTTTCGCAGACGCAGCCGCTTTCGCCCCAACCACAATTTGCCTGATGCGCGCCGCCCCATGAAAGTCACCCGTACCCGAGCCCTGCGCGGTCCCAATCTCTGGAGCCGCCACACCGCCATCGAGGCCGTGGTTGCCTGCGAAGGCAACGAGAACGCCATCAGCCGGCTGCCAGGCTTCGAAGCCCGCCTACGCGCGCGGTTTCCCACCATTGGCGAACTGCATCCGATGGTGCTCGGCCAACCGCTGGCGTTGGCCCACGTGCTCGAGAACGCCGCCGTTGCGCTGCAATCGCAGGCCGGCTGTGCCGTCAACTTCGGCCACACCGCACACACGGTCGAAGAAGGCGTCTACCAAGTCACCTTCCAGTACAGCGAAGAAGCCGTCGGGCGCCGGGCACTCGAACTGGCCGAAGAGCTGATCGCGGCCGCGCTGGCCGACGCGCCCTTCGACGCCACCGCCGCCATCACAGAGCTGCGCGACCTCGACGAATCCGAGCGCCTGGGTCCGAGCACCGGCTCCATCGTCGATGCCGCCGTGGCGCGTGGCATTCCGTACCGCCGCCTCACCAGCGGAAGCCTGGTGCAGTTCGGCTGGGGTTCCAAGCAGCGCCGCATCCAGGCAGCCGAGATCGACAGCACCAGCGGCGTGGCCGAGTCGATCGCGCAGGACAAGGAACTCACCAAGCAATTGCTCAATGCCGCGGGTGTGCCCGTGCCGCTGGGCCGCCCCGTTACCGATGCCGAAGATGGCTGGGCCGCCGCCATGGACATTGGCCTGCCCGTGGTCGTGAAGCCGCAGGACGGCAACCAGGGCAAAGGCGTCACGGTCAACATCACGACGCGGGAGCAGCTCACGGCCGCGTACGACTCCGCCGCGGCATATGGCGAAGTGATGGTCGAGAAATTTTTGCCGGGCTTCGATTTCCGCCTGCTGGTGGTGGGCGACCGGCTCGTGGCCGCCGCGCGTCGCGACCCGCCGAACGTGATCGGCGACGGCAGTTCCACCGTGCGCCAGCTGGTTGACACCGTCAACCTCGACCCGCGCCGCGGCGAAGGGCATGCCACGTCGCTCACCAAGATCCGGCTCGACGACATCGCCGTCGGCCGGCTCGAAGCCCAGGGCCTCACGCCCGACAGCGTGCCCGAACGCGGCCAGCGCGTGGTGCTGCGCAACAACGCCAATCTGTCCACCGGCGGCACCGCCACCGACGTGACCGACACCGTGCACCCCGAAGTCGCCGCGCGTGCGGTCGACGCGGCGCAGATGGTCGGGCTGCACATCTGCGGCGTCGACATGGTGTGCGAGAACGTGCTGCGTCCGCTCGAGGAACAACACGGCGGCGTGGTCGAAGTGAATGCCGCGCCCGGCCTGCGCATGCACATCTCGCCTTCGTTCGGCCGCGGCCGCGCGGTCGGCGAGGCGGTCATGGACACGCTCTTCGCACCCGGCGACGACGGCCGCATTCCGGTGGTGGCCGTCACCGGCACCAACGGCAAGACCACCACGGCGCGCCTCATCAACCACCTGCTCGCATCGAGCGGCCTGCGCACCGGCATGACCAACACCGACGGCGTGTACGTCGACGGCCGGCAGACCGACAGCGGCGACTGCAGCGGCCCCAAGAGCGCGCGCAACGTGCTCATGCACCCCGACGTGGATGCGGCCGTGTTCGAAGTGGCGCGTGGCGGCGTGCTGCGCGAAGGCCTCGGCTTCGATCGCTGCGAGGTGGCCGTGGTCACCAACATCGGCAGCGGCGACCACCTGGGCCTGAACTACATCACCACGGTCGAAGACCTCGCGGTGCTCAAGCGCGTGGTGGTGCGCAACGTCGCGCCCGATGGCTATGCGGTGCTCAACGCCGCCGACGTCAACGTTGCCGCCATGGCCGCGGGCTGCCCGGGCCACGTGATTTTCTTCACCGCCGACCGCCAGCATCCGGTGATGGCCACGCACCGTGCACAAGGCAAGCGCACCGTCTACGTCGACCAGGACACGCTGGTAGCGGCCGAAGGCTCCTGGCGTGAACGCATTGCGCTGCGCGACGTGCCCATCACGCGCAACGGCACCATCGGCTTCCAGGTCGACAACGTGATGGCTTCGGTGGCCGCCGCGTGGGCTGTGGGCCTCGACTGGGACACCATTCGCAGCGGCCTCGCGAGCTTCATGAACGACGCGGCCGGCGTGCCGGGTCGCTTCAACGTGATGGACTACCGCGGCGCCACCGTGATTGCCGACTACGGCCACAACACCGACGCCATGCGCGCGCTGGTCTCGGCCGTGGACACCATGCCGGCCAACAAGCGCTCGGTGGTGATCAGCGGCGCGGGCGACCGGCGCGATTCCGACATCCGCGACCAGACCGCCATCCTGGGCCAGGCTTTCGACGACGTCATCCTCTATCAAGACGCAGCCCAGCGCGGTCGCGCCGACGGCGAGGTGATGGCGCTGCTGCGCCAAGGCCTGCAGGGCGCGGCGCGCACGCGCCAGATCGACGAGATCCGCGGCGAGTTCGTCGCCATCGACACCGCGCTGGCGCGGCTGCAGCCGGGCGACCTGTCGCTGATCCTGGTCGACCAGGTCGAGGAAGCGCTCGCCCATCTGGCGCAGCGCATCGCGGCGGGCTGATTCGCCACGGGCCGGCCACCGCCGGCCCCATGCCGGACACGTCCCACACACATGGGCGAGTCTGGCCGGGTCTGCTGTCTATGCAGTCCCACACCCTGGAGAGAGGCGCCGGACCAGACTAAAGGTCCGGTCGCGCTTTCGGAGGGCGCGCCTTAACCAGGAGCACCCGATGACAACAACAGTTCGTTCCAGCCTTTTTGCTGCCGCGCTTTTTGCAGCAAGCAGTTTTCTTCTCTTGCCCGGCGCATCGATTGCGCAGGCACAGGCACCCGAGCCAGGTTCCGCCGCGCGTGCGCAGCAGGAGCGCGCCACTTGCGACGGCGTGCAGCAGGACCGCGCCGCATGTTTGCGCGAAGCCGGCGCCGCACGGCAGGAAGCCGCCCGCAACGGTCTCACCAGCGTCGGCCCCGGCCGTGCCGATGCCAATGCGATGGCACGCTGCCGCGAACAGCCCGCAGCTGACCGCGCCGACTGCGAAGCCCGTCTGCAGGGCGGGGCACGCACCAGCACCGAAGGCAGCGTAATGGGTGGCGGCATCATCCGCGAAACCGTAACCCCGTTGCCGCCGCAACCCGTGACACCCACGCGTTGAACATTGGCCGCGCGCAACTTGGCGCGGCCTGTCCCGTCCAACATTTGATCTCTTGTTTCAGGTCACTCCAAGGAGCACACCATGAACAGCACTACCCGTTCGATGATTGCCGCCCTGATAGCCGTGGGCGGTATTGCCGCGGCCACGTCGGCCTCGGCCCAGCAGCCGCGCCGCGGCGATTCCACCTACCAGCAGGAGCTCTCGGTCTGCGGCCGCAACCAGCAAGACCGCGCGGCCTGCATTCGCGAGGCCGGCGCCGCACGCCTGGAGGCCGCGCGCGGCGGGCTGACCAGCGCTCCCGACTACCGCCGCAATGCGCTTGCGCGCTGCAGCCTGCAACCGCCGGCGGACCGCGCCGACTGCGAGGCCCGCGTGCTCGGGGGCAGCGGCAACGCCAGCGGCAATGTGGATGGCAGCGTGATGGGCGGTGGCGTAATCCGCGAGTCCGTCACCACCGTGGTCATGCCCGCCCCCGCCGCGATGCCGGCACCGGAACCGGCGCCTTCACGCGTGCCGCCGCCAGTCATGGCGCCGACTGCGCCGATGGCACCGATGCAGCAGATGGCACCGATGCAGCCGATGGCTCCCGCGCCCATGGAGCCGGCGCCGATGACGCCTGTTCGCTGACGCACGGCAAGGCCGTCTTGGGTCGTGCAGCGCCGCCGCCCACATGGTGTGAGGGGCGGCGGCCTGCCTTGCTGTGCGCTGCGATGACCCCGTTTGTCACAAGACTGTCATAAAGCACAGCCGCGTGCTAGCTATAGTTCCTGGTCTCTGCCTACCGAGGAACACTTTCCCATGAATGCCATCAAGGTCGCTCGCCGATTCATCGAAACGGACCCGGCCAACGAATCGGCCAAGATCCTGGCGCAGCTCGTATTGGCGCTCGAATCTGCACGCAGCTTCGAACTGGTCACGCTCTACGATCTCGACTACAAGAGCTTCGAACTGGCCATGGACATCCTGAAGGAATGGCGGCTGGATCGCTATTACGCGAGCAAGTCGAAGCTGTTCGACCTGTCGCTGCAGGTCAGCGAACTCGAGCAGGGCTGAGCGCCCTTCTCTATTCCCTTCTTTCTCTCTTCAACGCGCCCAGCGCAGCACCAGCGGATCGAGCCGTTTCGCGGTTTCAATCAATCCTGCGCGCGTGTCCGGGTGCATCGCCGGCAATGGGTGCCGCGGTGCCTCGCAAGCGATCACGCCGCCCTCCTTCATGAGCGACTTGCAGGCCAAGAGGCCGGCTTGGCGGTTCTCGTAGTTGATGAGCGGGAGCCACTGCTGGTAAAGCGCAAAGGCCTTGTCGCGATCGCCTGCACGATGCGCTTCGATGATCGGGCGGATACCGTCCGGGTAGCCGCCGCCGGTCATTGAACCTGTCGCGCCTGCATCGAGGTCGGGCATCAGCGTGATGGCCTCTTCGCCATCCCACGGGCCTTCGATGGCATCGCCGCCAAGGCGGATCAGTTCGCGCAGCTTCGAGGCCGCACCGGGGGTCTCGATCTTGAAGTACGCGACGTGCTCGATCTCCTTGGCCATGCGCGCGAGAAACGGCGCCGACAGCACCGTGCCGCTGGCAGGGGCGTCCTGGATCATGATCGGAATGCTCACAGCGTCGGAAAGGCCGGCATAGAACTCGAAGATCTGCGGCTCGGGCACGCGGAATGTGGCGCCGTGATAGGGCGGCATCACCATCAGCATGGCCGCGCCCATGTCTTGCGCACGGCGGCTGCGCTCGGCGCAGACCTTGGTGCTGTAGTGCGTGGTCGTCACGATGACAGGCACGCGCCCTTTCACGTGCTCCAGCATCGTGCGCGTGAGCACTTCGCGCTCTTCGTCCGACAGCACGAACTGCTCGGAAAAATTGGCCAGGATGCAAAGCCCATCTGAGCCAGCGTCGATCATGAAGTCGACACAGCGCTTCTGGCTTTCGAGGTCGAGCGCGCCCTGTTCGGTGAAGGTGGTGGGCACCACCGGAAAGATGCCGCGGTATCTGGGAGTCATGTTGAATCAGTGTGAATGACGGGGAACGGCGGAGCCTCTGCAGCCCACCAGAAAGTCGAAGTCGCAGCCTTCATCGGCCTGCAGCACGTGGTTGACGTAGAGCTTCTGATAGCCGCCGCCGCGCGTGCTCATCGGCTGCGCATCGGTGCTGCTCAATGAAGCCAGGCGTGACGCCAATTCTTCGTCGCTGATGTCCAGGTGAAGCCGGCCCGCATCGCAGTCGAGCTCGATCCAGTCGCCGTCGCGTACCGCGGCCAAAGGCCCGCCGTCCGCCGCTTCAGGAGCGACGTGCAGCACCACCGTGCCATAGGCCGTGCCGCTCATGCGCGCGTCCGAGATGCGCACCATGTCCTTCACGCCTTGGCGCAGCAACTTCGGTGGCAGCCCCATGTTGCCCACTTCGGCCATGCCGGGATAGCCCTTCGGGCCGCAGTTCTTGAGCACCATCACCGAACTCGCATCGATCTCGAGCGATTCGTCGACGATGCGCTCCTTGTAGTGTTCCAGGTTCTCGAACACCACCGCGCGACCCCGGTGCTTCAGCAGCTCGGGCGAGGCCGCGGAGGGCTTGAGCACCGCGCCGCGCGGCGAGAGATTGCCGCGCAGGATGCGAATGCCGCCATCGGCGATCAACGGGTTGTCCAGGGGGCGGATCACCTCGTCGTTGAGGCTCGGCGCGTCGCGCACGTTGTCCCAGAGCGACTGGCCGTTGACGGTGAGCGCACCCGGGTGCGGCAAGAGACCGCTTTCACCCAGGCGGCGCAACACGGCTGGCAGGCCGCCCGCGTAGTAGAACTCCTCCATCAGGAATCGGCCTGAGGGCTGCAGATCGACGATGGTGGGCGTGTCGCTGCCGATGCGCGTCCAGTCTTCCAGCTCGAGATCGACTCCGATGCGACCCGCAATCGCCTTCAGGTGGATCACCGCATTGGTCGATCCGCCGATGGCGGCGTTGACGCGAATGGCGTTCTCGAAGGCCTCGCGCGTGAGGATCTTCGACAGCGTGAGCCCTTCCTTCGCCATCTCTACCGCGCGCATGCCCGACATCTGCGCAAGCACATAGCGCCGCGCGTCGACCGCCGGAATCGCGGCGTTGTGCGGCAGCGAAGTGCCCAGCGCCTCGGCCATGCAGGCCATGGTCGAGGCCGTACCCATGGTGTTGCAGGTGCCCGCCGAGCGCGACATGCCGCCTTCGGCCGAGAGGAACTGATGCAGGTTGATCTCGCCGGCCTTGAGCGACTCGTGCAGCTGCCACACGGCCGTGCCCGAGCCGATGTTCTTGCCTTCGAGTTTGCCGTTGAGCATGGGCCCGCCCGTCACCACGATCGCCGGGATGTCGCAGCTTGCTGCGCCCATCAGCAGTGCGGGCGTGGTCTTGTCGCAGCCCGTCAGCAGCACCACCGCATCGACCGGGTTGCCGCGGATGGCTTCTTCCACGTCCATGCTCGCGAGATTGCGCGTAAGCATGGCCGTGGGCCGCAGGTTCGATTCGCCGTTGGAGAACACCGGAAACTCGACCGGAAAGCCGCCCGCTTCCGAGATGCCGCGCTTCACATGCTCGGCAATCTTGCGGAAGTGTGCGTTGCAGGGCGTGAGTTCCGACCATGTGTTGCAGATGCCGATGATCGGCCGGCCGTCGAACTCGTGGTCCGGTATGCCCTGGTTCTTCATCCAGCTGCGGTACATGAAGCCGTTCTTGTCGGCCGAGCCGAACCATTCGGTCGAGCGAAGCTTCTTCTTTGGGTTTTGGTCCGGCATGCGGAAGGTTCCTGAAGGCGAGAGAAAAAGAAAAAAGCGTCAGCGCCGCGGCGCACGCGAAGTAAAGAAGCGCTGCAGCAGGCAGAACACGAAGAGCAGCGCACCCACCACGATGCGGGTCCACCACGAGCTCAGCGTGCCGTCGAAGGAAATCAGCGTCTGGATGATCCCGAGCATCAACACACCGAAGAGCGTGCCCGCCACATAGCCCACGCCGCCCGTGAGCAGCGTGCCGCCGATCACCACTGCCGCAATGGCATCGAGCTCCAACCCCAGCGCATGCAGTCCGTAGCCCGACAGCATGTAGAAAGTGAAGATCACGCCCGCCAGCGCCGAGCAGAAGCCCGACAGCGTGTAGACGCCGACGAGCGTTGAGCGCACCGGCAGGCCCATCAGCATGGCCGAATGCTCGCTGCCGCCAATGGCGTACACGGTGCGTCCGAAAGGCGTGCAATGCGCAATGAACACCGCCGCCAGCAGCACCGCGATGGCGATCACCGCGCTGATCGAGAGCGAAGCCTCGCCCCACACCGGAATGCGGATCTGCGAAACCTCGGCATAGAACGCGTTGGTAATGCTGATCGAATCGATGCTGATCAGATAGCAGAGCCCGCGCGCCAGGAACATGCCTGCCAGCGTGACGATGAAGGGCTGCAGCCTGAACCGCTCGATGAGCAGGCCCATGAACGCGCCGAAGGCCGTTCCCATGACCAGAACCAGCGGAATCACCACCGCGGGGCTCCAGCCGTGCTTCTCGACCAGCGAGGCCGAGACCATCGTGGTGAGCGCAATCACAGAGCCCACCGAGAGATCGATCCCGCCTGAAAGAATCACGAAGGTCATGCCCACGGCAACGACGATCAGGAACGCGTTGTCGATCAGCAGGTTGAGGAACACCTGCGCCGAGAAGAAGCCGTCGTAGAACACCGAGCCCAGCGTGGCCATCAGCACGAACAGCGAGATGGTCGCCGTGAGCGGCAAGTACTTCGGATTGAGCCCCGTCTTGCCCCCTCTCCCACGCGCGGGAGAGGGTTGGGGTGAGGGTACAGCCGTCTCGATCACCGCGCTCATTGGGTAACCTCCGTGCTGCGCACTGCGGTGCGAGCCCCCTTCGGAACGGCCGGGCGGGGGCTCATGAACTTGCTCCCTCATGCACAGGCCGCTGAACCAGCGCCCGCACCTCGGCCCTGAATTCCGGCGACTGCAACAGCATCACCGCGAACACCACCACGGCCTTCACGACAAGATTGATCTCCGGCGGCACACCGAGCGAGTAGATGGCGTAGGTCAGCGTCTGGATGATCAGCGCGCCGATCACGCTGCCCATGAGGCTGAAGCGCCCACCCGTGAGCGCTGTGCCGCCCAGCGTCACCGCCAGGATCGCGTCGAGTTCGAGCAGTTGGCCCGCGTTATTACCGTCCGCACTCTTGACGTTGGAGCTGATCAAGAGGCCTGCGATGCCCGCGCACACGCCGCAAAACGCATACGCGCCGACGATGAGCCGCCGCGCCTGCACGCCCGCCACACGCGCAGCCGTCGGGTTGATGCCCACCGCCTGAATGAACAGGCCGAGCGCCGTGCGCGTGATCGCCAGGTACAACAGCACGAAGACCGCCGCCACGATGAACAGCGAGAACGGCAACCCCAGCAGATAGCCGCTGCCCAGGAAGAAGAAGGGCTTGTAGTAAATCGTGATGATCTGCCCGTCCGCAATGAGCTGCGCAATGCCGCGGCCCGCCACCATGAGGATCAGCGTCGCGATGATCGGCTGCATGCCGACCTTGGCGACCAACATGCCGTTCCAGAGGCCGCACAAAAGCGCAATGCCCAAGGCCGCCACGATGGCCAGCCACATCGGAAAGCGGCTCACGTCGCTCGCCACGGAGCCGCCAATCATCCAGGCGGCCAGGGCCGCAGCAATGGCCACCACCGCGCCTACCGAAATGTCGATGCCGCGAGTGGCAATGACGAGCGTCATTCCGAGCGACACGAGCACCAGCGGCGCTGCGCGATTGACGATGTCGATCAAGCTGCCGTAGAGATGGCCGTCGCGCCATTCGAGGTGCAGGAAGCTGGCGTTGAATGCGGTATTGACTGCGAGTAGCAGCAGCAATGTGACGATGGGCCACGCGAGGCGGTGGCTCATGAAGGAGGAGAGACGCGTCATGTGTTCTGCCTTGCTCCTTCCCCTTCCGGGGGAAGGTTGGGATGGGGGCAGACGGCGCTTGCGATGGGGCCGCGCTCAATGGAAGGCCGTCGTGCCCCCACCCCTGCCCTCCCCCGGGAGGGGAGGGAGAAAAACAAAGAGATCTTCATGCTGCGGCAATCATTTCGTACACCTCGTCTTCGGTCGCGCCGCCCGGCAGCTCGCCCACCTTCTTGCGATCGCGCAGCACCACGATGCGGTGCGCCACGCGCACCACCTCGCTGATTTCGGAAGAAATGAAAATCACCGCCATGCCCGCGCGTGCAAGCCGCAATATCTCTTCCATGATTTCCTGCTTGGCCGCCACGTCGATGCCGCGCGTGGGCTCGTCAAGGATCAAGAGGCGCGGCTCGGTCGCGAGCCAGCGCGCGATCATGGCCTTCTGCTGATTGCCGCCCGAGAGCAGGCCAATGGGTGTTTCCACGCTCGCGGTCTTGATGCCCAGAGACGCGACAAAACGCTCGGCCATCGCGGTCTGCTCGGCGTGCGAGAGAAATTTCCGCGTGCCGAGACGCGCCTGCAGCGCGAGTGCAATGTTCTCGCGCACCGACAGTTCGGCCACGATGCCGTCGGTCTTGCGCTCTTCGGGGCACAGCGCCAGCCCTTCGCGAATGGCGTCGGCGGGGTTCGAGAAGCTGACCGAACGGCCGTCGATCTTGAGCACGCCGCGGTCGGGCGTTTCGAGCCCGAACAGCAGGCGCGCAAGCTCCGTGCGGCCAGCCCCGAGCAGGCCCGCGATGCCCACGACCTCGCCGGCGCGCACGCGCAGATCCGTTGCCTGCAACTGCCCCGCCTGCCCCAGGCCCTCGGCCTGCAGCAATGCTTGCGCCGCTTCATCGAGCGCTGGCAGCGCAGCAGGCCGCGCCGACTGGGCCGCGAGTTCGCGCCCCAGCATTGCCGCGATCAGCGCCTGCGGGCCAAGTTCCGCGGCACGCCACTCGCCCACCCAGTTGCCGTTGCGCAGCACCGTGATGCGATCGGATATGGCATACATCTGATTGAGAAAGTGCGTGACGAAGACGATGGCAAGCCCTTCGCCGCGCAGGCGCCTCAGCACCTCGAACAGCTTCTCGACCTCATCGTCGTCCAGGCTCGAGGTCGGTTCGTCCAGGATCAGCACCTTCGACGACACGCCAAGCGCGCGCGCAATCGCCACCATCTGCTGCACCGCCACCGAGTAGCTCGACAGCAGCCGCGTCACGTCGATGTCCAGGCCAATGCGCGCCAGCAGTTCCTCGGCCCGGCGGTTGACCGCCGCCCAGTCGATGCGAAAACCCTGCGCAGCGCCGCAGCGCGGATAGCGGCCCGCAAATACGTTCTCGGCCACCGAGAGGTTCGGGCAGAGGTTGACCTCCTGGTACACCGTGCTGATGCCGAGCTTCTGCGCTTCGAGCGGTGAAGCTGGATGAATGGCTTGTCCGTCCAGCCACGTCTCTCCGCCGCTCGACGGCAGCACGCCCGTGAGCACCTTGATCAGCGTCGACTTGCCCGCGCCGTTCTGCCCCATGAGCGCGTGGATCTCGCCCGGGTAGAGCCGCAACTGCACGTCGCGCAGCACCGGAATGCCGCCGAACTGCTTGTGGATGCCCCGCAGTTCGAGCACGGGGCTGATGCTGCTCTGGCTCATGCGCTTACTTGTTCTTGTTGTAGACGTCGATGAACACCGCGGCCAGCAGCACCAGGCCCTTGATGACCTGCTGGTAGTCGATGCCGATGCCCAGAATCGACATGCCGTTGTTCATCACGCCCATGATGAAGGCGCCGATCACCGCGCCCATCACCCGGCCCACGCCGCCCGAAGCCGAGGCTCCACCGATGAAGCAGGCCGCGATCACGTCGAGCTCGAAACCGAGGCCTGCCTTGGGGGTGGCCGTGTTGAGCCGCGCCGCGAACACCAGGCCTGCGAGCGCGGCCAGCGCGCCCATGTTGACGAAGGTGAGGAATGCCAGCCGCTGCGTCTTCACGCCCGACAGCCGCGCCGCCTTCTCGTTGCCACCCAGTGCATAGATGCGCCGGCCGATGGTGGTACGGTTGGTAACGAAGTCGTACACCACGATCAGCACCGCCATCACGATCAACACGTTGGGCAGGCCCTTGTAGGTCGAGAGCAGGTAGCTGAAGAAAAGGATGATGCCCGCGAAGAACAGGTTCTTCACCAGGAAGAACGCATAGGGCTCCGTTTCCATGCCGTGCGCCGCGAGCTTGGCCCGGCCGCGCAGCTTGAAGAACACCAGCGCCGCCGCGGCCAGCGCACCCACCACCAGCGAGGTGATGCGTAGCCCACCGGCATCGAGGCCGCCCAGCGGGTCGGGAATGAAGCCCGAGCTCAGCCGCTGGAACTCGACCGGGAACGGCCCGACCGACTGCCCCGCCAGCAGCGCCAGCGTGAGCCCCTTGAACACCAGCATGCCCGCGAGCGTGACGATGAACGACGGAATCTTTCGGAACGCGACGAACCAGCCCTGCGCAGCGCCGATGACCGCACCCGCCGCAATGCTGATGATGGCCGTGGGCACGAAATGCCATTCGTACTCGACCATCAGCACCGCCGCCAGCGCGCCGATGAAGCCGCAGACCGAGCCGACGGACAGGTCGATGTGGCCCGCCACGATCACCAGCAGCATGCCCAGCGCCATGATGACGACGTAGCTGTTCTGCAGCAGCAGGTTGGTGAGGTTCAGGGGCCGCAGCAGCGTGCCGTCGGTCAGCACCTGGAACAGCACCATGATCGCGACGAGCGAGATCAGCATGCCGTATTCGCGCAGGTTGTTCTTCAGGAAGCCGGCATGCAGCTTGGGGCCAGTCTCTGCGATGGGGGCGGCGGCGTTCACCGCCGCGTTGACTTCAGGCTGCGACATGGACGGAACTCCCTGCGCTCACGATGGCGTGCATGATGCGTTCCTGCGAAGCCTCTGCCGCCGTAAATTCGGCCACGAAGCGGCCCTCGTTCATCACGTAGATGCGGTCGCACATACCGAGCAGTTCCGGCAGTTCGGAAGAAATCATGAGAATGCCTTTGCCCTCGCTCGCAAGCTGGTCGATGATGGTGTAAATCTCGTACTTGGCGCCCACGTCGATGCCCCGCGTGGGTTCGTCAAGAATCAATAGTTCGGGCTTGGTGAAGAGCCATTTGCTGAGCACCACCTTCTGCTGGTTGCCACCCGAGAGGTTGACCACCAGCTGTTCCACGCCCGAAGAGCGAATGTTGAGTGCCTTGCGGTAATCGACCGCGACCTTGAATTCGCGCGCGTCGTCGATCACCATGGCGTTGGAAACCGCCTCCAGGTTGGCCAGGCTCACGTTCTTGCGAATGTCTTCCTCGAGTACCAATCCCAGGCCCTTGCGGTCTTCAGTGACGTAGGCAATGCCATGGTCGATGGCCTTGCGCACCGTGCTCACGTCCACCGGCTGGCCGTGCATCAGCACCGTGCCGCTGATGCGCTGGCCGTAGGACTTGCCGAACACGCTCATCGCGAGTTCGGTGCGCCCCGCACCCATGAGGCCCGCGATGCCGACGATCTCGCCTTGGCGCACATGCAGATTCACGCCCTTGATCTGCTCGCGATCGGCATGCAGCGCATGGTGCACGCGCCAGTCGCGCACCTCGAACACCGTCTCGCCGATCTTCGGATGGCGCTGCGGATAGCGGTGTGCCATGTCGCGGCCGACCATCCCGCGGATGATGCGGTCTTCGCTGATCGGCTGGCCGCGGCAGTCCATCGTCTCGACCGTGGCGCCATCGCGCAGCACGGTGATCGAGTCGGCCACCTTGGCAATTTCGTTGAGCTTGTGCGAGATCAGGATCGACGCAATGCCCTGCCGCTTCAGTTCGAGCAAGAGCATCAGCAATGCGTCGCTGTCGTTCTCGTTGAGGCTGGCGGTGGGCTCGTCCAGGATCAGCAGCTTGACTTCCTTTGCCAGCGCCTTGGCAATCTCGACCAGCTGCTGCTTGCCCACGCCCAAATCGGTCACCAGCGTGGTGGGCGGCTCCTTGAGGCCCACCTTGGCCAGCAGGTCGCGGGTCTTCGCATAGGCGGCAAACCAGTCGATCACGCCGCCGCGTGCAATCTCGTTGCCGAGAAAGATGTTCTCGGCAATGGACAGCAGCGGCACCAGCGCCAGCTCCTGGTGGATGATGATGATGCCGAGCTTCTCGCTGTCGGCAATGCTCCTGAAGCGGCGCAGCTCGCCCTCGAAGTGGATCTCCCCGGTGTACGAGTCGCACGGGTAGACGCCGCTCAGCACCTTCATGAGCGTCGACTTGCCCGCGCCGTTCTCGCCAACCACCGCATGGATTTCCCCTGCGCGCACCGCCAGGTTGACGTCACTCAGCGCTTTCACGCCGGGAAACGTCTTGGTGATGCCGCGCATCTCCAGGATGCGTGGATCCGCTGCCGCCATTGCAATACTCACTTGACCTGGCTTTCCTTGTAGTAGCCGCTGTCGACCAGCACTTGCTTCCAATTGCCGCCGTCCACGCTCACGGGCTTGAGCAGGTACGAAGGCACCACCTTGATGCCGTTGTTGTAGGTCTTGGTGTCGTTCACCTCGGGCGTCTTGCCCGACAGCATCGCGTCGGCCATCGCCACAGTGACCTTGGCCAGTTCACGCGTGTCCTTGAACACGGTCGAGGTCTGTTCCTTGCGCAGGATCGACTTGACCGAAGGGATCTCCGCGTCCTGGCCCGATACCACCGGCATCGGCTGCGAAGCCGAGCCATAGCCCACGCCCTTGAGCGACGACAGGATGCCGATCGACAGGCCGTCGTACGGCGACAGCACTGCGTCGACGCGGTCCTTGGTGTAGTAGGCCGACAGCAGGTTGTCCATGCGGGCCTGTGCCACCGCGCCGTCCCAGCGCAGCGTGCCGACCTTGTCCATGCCCATCTGCTTGCTGCGCACCACCAGCTTGCCGCTCTTGATGTACGGGTCCAGCACCGACATGGCGCCGTTGTAGAAGAAGAAGGCGTTGTTGTCGTCAGGCGAGCCGCCGAACAGCTCGATGTTGAACGGGCCCTTGCCGTTCTTGAGGCCAAGCGCGGCCTCGATCGACTGCGCCTGCAGCACGCCGACCTGGAAGTTGTCGAAGGTGGCGTAGTAGTCGACGTTCTTCGAGCCCTTGATGAGGCGGTCGTACGCGATGACCTTCACGCCCTTGTCGGCGGCCTTCTGCAGCACGTCGGACAGCGTGGTGCCATCGATGGCTGCGATGACCAGCACCTTCGAGCCCTTGGTGACCATGTTTTCGATCTGCGCGAGCTGGTTCGGAATGTCGTCGTCGGCGTATTGCAGGTCGGTCTTGTAGCCCTTCTCCTTGAAGTACTTGACCATGTTGGCGCCGTCGGCGATCCAGCGCGCCGACGACTTGGTGGGCATCGAAATGGCGATCAGGCCCTTGTCCTGCGCGTGCGCGAGCGGCGCGATGCCGACGATGACCAGTGCGATGCCTGCGAGCGAGGCCTTGAGGAAATTGCGTTTCATGGTGCGATCCGTTGTTTCAATGGAGAGAGCTCAATACTTTCGATTCGGGAATTCCTTGGCGGCGACTTCCATCGGGAAAATCGTCTCTTCGGTCACGATGCGCTTGGGCAGCGCCTTGCCGGCCTTGATGTCTTTCACGGCGCTCATCAGCTGAGGGCCGAGCAGCGGGCTGCATTCCACCGACACGTTGAGCTTGCCGGCGATCATGGCTTCGAAGGCACCCTTCACGGCGTCGATCGAGATGATGGTGATGTCCTTCGCGGGCTTGAGACCGGCCTCTTCGATGGCCTGGATGGCGCCGATGGCCATGTCGTCGTTGTGCGCGAACAGCACGTTGATCTTCTTGCCCTCAGCCTTCAGGAAGGCTTCCATCACTTCCTTGCCCTTGGCACGCGTGAAGTCGCCAGTCTGCGAGCGCACGATCTTGAACTTGGGATCGGCCTTGATGATTTCCTCGAAGCCCTTCTTGCGGTCGATGGCCGGTGCCGAGCCCACGGTGCCCTGCAGCTCGACGATGTTGACTTCGCCCTTCTGGTCCTTCATCTTCTCGACCAGCCAGCGGCCCGCCTTGCGGCCTTCCTCGACGAAGTCGGAGCCCATGAAGGTCACGTAGAGCGAGTCGTCCTTGGTGTTGACGGAACGGTCGGTCAGCACCACCGGGATCTTCGCGGCCTTGGCTTCGCGCAGCACGGTTTCCCAGCCCGACTCCACCACCGGCGAGAACGCGATCACGTCGACCTTCTGCGCAATGAACGAGCGGATGGCCTTGATCTGGTTCTCTTGTTTCTGCTGCGCGTCGGAGAACTTGAGCTCGATGCCCGCTTCCTTGGCCGATGCCTTGATCGACTCGGTGTTGGCGGTGCGCCATTCGCTCTCGGCCCCAACCTGGCTGAAGCCCAGCACGATCTTCTTCTGCGCCAGCGCGGTGGCGGGCAGGAGGCTGCCCAGCGAGGCGGCGGCGAGTGCGATGCTGAGGGTGCGGCGATTGAGTTTCATGGAAATGTCTCCTTCTTTCTCTGTTTGCTTGCTGTTGAAAACCGTCCGTGGTGGTCAGGCCAGCATGTAGCCGGTCTTGACCGTCGTGTAGAACTCCGCGGCGTGGCGCCCTTGTTCGCGCGGCCCGTAGCCCGACCCCTTGCGGCCGCCAAAGGGCACGTGGAAATCCACGCCCGCGGTCGGCAGATTGACCATCGTCATGCCGACTTCGGCATGCCGCCTGAAATGCATCGCGTGCTTGAGCGAGTTGGTGCAGATGCCCGCGCTGAGGCCCGAGGGCGTGTCGTTGCATAGCGCCAGCGCTTCGTCGTAGTCGGCGACGCGCAGCACGCAGGCCAGCGGGCCGAAGATTTCCTCGCGCGCGATGCGGTGCCCGGGCTTGGCCAGGAAGAGCGCCGGGCTCATGTAGTGGCCAGCAGTGGCGCGCTTGAGCGGCTCGCCGCCCCACACGTGCTCGGCGCCTTCTTCTCGCGCGATGCCGACCCATGCGAGGCTGCGCGCCAGCCGGTCTTCGTCGACCAGTGGCCCGATGTCGATTCCGCGTTCGAGCGCATGGCCGATCTTGAGCGCCTTGAGCCGTTCGCGAAGCCGAGACACGAACACGTCGTGCACGGCGGCCTCGACGATGAGTCGGCTCGACGCCGTGCAGCGCTGCCCGTTGGAAAAGTAGGCGCCCTGCACGGCGCAGTCCACGGCGTGATCGATGTCGGCATCGGCCAGCACCACGAGCGCGTTCTTGCCGCCCATCTCGAGCTGCACCTTGGCGCGCCGCGCGGCGGCCGCCTGGAGAATGCGTTCGCCGTTGCGGGCCGACCCGGTGAAGCTCACGGCATCGACCAGCGGGCTGTCGACCAGCGCCTGGCCGGCTTCGCGTCCGCTGCCCATCACGAGGTTGAACACGCCTGCGGGTAGCGCGGCGCGGCTGATGATCTCGGCCAGCGTCCAGCCGCAGGCCGGCACCAGTTCGGCCGGCTTGAACACCACGCTGTTGCCGTAGGCGAGAGCGGGCGCAATCTTGGTCGCCGGCACCGCCAGCGGCGAGTTCCACGGCGTGATGAGCCCGGCCACGCCGACCGGCTCGCGCGTGACGTCGACCTGTACGCCAGCACGGAGCGACGCCATGTTCTCGCCCCCACCGCGCATCGCCTCGCCCGCAAAGAACTTGAATGTTTGCCCGGCGCGCGTGGCCTCGGCCACAGCCTCGGGCAAGGTCTTGCCGACTTCACGCGCCAGCAGCAGGCCCAGCTCGTCCTTGCGCACCAAGATCTCGGTGCCGATGCGGTCGAGCACGTCGGCTCGGCGCTGCGGCGTGCTGTGGCTCCAGTGGGGAAAGGCGTCGGCGGCAGCGCGAATCGCGGATTCGACTTGACGGCGATCGGCACGTGCGTATTCGGCCACCACTTCGCTGGTGTCCGAAGGATTGGCGCTCACACCGGTGGTCGCGCTGGTTTCCCAGCGGCCATTGATGTATTGCCGCACGTTCTGATGGATCTCGCCGTGAATCACCGCTGCGCCGACCTTTGTCTCTGATTTTTCGGAAGTGCGGCGAGTCTAGGAACAGAATTGATATCGATCCAATCATTTTTTCGACAAAATGCATATCAATCGCCGGATTCTGGAAAACCCTCTGAGCCCAAAGCTCTAACAAATCACGAGACATGACCAACTACAACCACTGGTTCATCCGCGCCCGCCTCAAGACGCGCCAGCTGCTTTTGCTGGTGGCGCTGGCGGAGGAAGGCAACATCCACCGCGCGGCGCAGGTGCTCAACATGACCCAGCCCGCTGCCTCCAAGCTGTTGAAAGACCTGGAAGACGTGCTGGAGGTGCCGCTGTTCGACCGGCTGCCGCGCGGCATGCGCCCCACGTGGTATGGCGAAACCATGATCCGCCACGCGCGCGTGGCGCTGGCCAGCTTGAACCAGGCACACGACGAACTCACCGCGCTGAAGGCGGGCCGCTTCGGCCAGGTCGGCGTCGGCGCCATCACCGCGCCCGGCCTCACGCTGATGCCGCCGGCTGTGGCCATGGTGAAGCGCGAACAGCCGGACCTGCGCGTGTCGCTGGAGATCGAGACCAGCGCAGTGCTGATCGAGCGGCTCGAACAGGGCAAGCTCGACATCCTGGTGGCGCGGCTTTTCGCCGAGCACGACAAGTCGCAGCTTCGCTACGAAGCGCTGGCCGAGGAGCCCGTGTGCGCGCTGGTGCGCCCCGGCCACCCGCTCCTGGGTGTGAGCGGCCTCACGCTGCGCGACGTGGTGGGTGCCGGGTGGATCGTGCCGCCCGCCGGCAGCGTGCTGCGCCATCGCTTCGAGCTGATGTTCCAGGAAGAAGGCCTGGTGCCGCCGAACAACATCATCGAAAGCTCGGCCTTGCTCTTCATTACGCGCATGCTGCAGCAGAGCGACATGGTGGCCGTGCTCGCCTCCGACGTGGCGCGCTACTACGCCGCGCACGGCATCGTGTCGCTGCTGCCGCTGGACATGCCCTGCCACATGGACGCCTTCGGGATCATCACCCGCACCGACCGGCTGCCGTCGCCGGCCGCCAAGGTGATGATGAAAGCGCTGAAGACGGCCAGCCTCAGCGTCTACGGACGCAAACTCGAGATGGACTGATCAGGTCCAGCCTGCATCGACGGTGAACTCTTGCGCCGTGCACATCTTCGCGTCGTCCGACGCGAGGAACAGCACCATGCGCGCAATGTCTTCGGGCAGGAGCTTGTCGGGCAGGCACTGGTTGCGCTTGAGCGACTGCTCGCCCTCGTCGTCGAGCCAGAGCGTCACCTGCCGGTCGGTCATCACCCAGCCCGGCGATACGGTGTTGATGCGGATGCGGTCCTTGCCCAGTTCCACGGCAAGGCCGCGCGTGAGGCCATTGACCGACGACTTCGCAATGGCATAGCAGGGGTAGCCCGAGCCCTTGGTCTGCCATCCCGTCGAACCCAGGTTGACCACCGAGCCGAAGCCCAGGCGCCGCATGCCCGGCACCACCGACTGGATCGCGAACAGCGCGGGCCGCTCGTTGATGGCCATGCGGTTGTCGTAGTAATCGGGCGTGACCGATTCGAGCGTGTGGCGGTCGTCGCTCGCCACGTTGTTGACCAGCACTGCAAAGTCGCCGAGTTCGGCGGCCGCATCGGCAATGGCCTTCTGCAGCGCGCCGATGTCGCGCACGTCGCAGGTGCGCCACCACGGCGCCGCGTGGCCTTGTTCGACGATCTGCTCTGCGAGCGTGGCGCTGGCGCTTTCGGCAATGTCAACGAACGCCACGCGTGCGCCCTGCGCGGCAAAGGCCGCCACAATGGCCGCGCCAATGCCGCTGCCGCCGCCGGTGACGAACACGGTGCGTCCCTTCAGGCTGGGATAAATCGAAAGCTGCGGGGAATCCTTCAAGGTATGGGTCTCCAGTGCGTTGGCAGTGACATTGCAAAATCAATATCACTTGATGCCATATAGTTTGGTTTCTATTATCAATATGCCTTGATACGATCCGCCGCGTCAAGGACCGAGACAACGAAGGCACAAAACAATGACCCAGAACGGCAGCTCCGCATCCCCCTTCGCACCTCTGGGTGGGCCCACCGTCATCGGCCAGCCCGAGTGCCTCTGGCCCGCCGGCGCCACGCTCGGCGAGGGCACGTTGTGGTCTCAGCGCGAGCAGGCGCTCTACTGGATCGACATTCTTGGCTGCCGCCTGTACCGCTACGATCCTGCGGGCGGCGCGCAGCAGACATGGCAATTCGACGAGGAAATCACCGCGCTCGCCGAGCGCGCCGATGCGCCAGGGCTGATCGTCACGATGCGCCGCGGCTTCGCCTTCTTCGACCCGGCCGTGGATGCGCCGCCGCGCTACCTGCACCAGCCGGAGCTCGACCGGCCCGCCAATCGCTTCAACGATGGCAAGTGCGACCGGCAGGGCCGCTTCTGGGGCGGCACCATGGACTTCGATTGCGTGGCGCCCACTGGCGCGCTCTATCGCTTCGATGCCGACGGCCGCTGCACGCGGCACGACGACGGCTTTGCGGTGACCAATGGGCCGACCTGGTCGCTCGACGAACGCACGATGTATTTCAACGCCACTGTGGAAGGCTGCGTGTACGCCTACGACTTCGACGCCGCAGCCGGCACGGTGAGCAACAAGCGCGTGTGGCTTCGCTTTGCAAAAGGCGAGGGCCTGCCCGACGGCATGACGACCGACGCGGCCGGCCGGCTATGGATTGCGCGCTGGGGCGGCCATTGCGTGAGCTGCCACGACCCGGTGAGCGCCGCCGAACTGTGCCGCATCGAACTGCCCGCGAGCAACGTCACGGACTGCGCCTTTGGCGGCAACGACCTATGCACGCTCTACATCACCACCGCGCGCAGCGGGCTCTCGGATGAAGAACTGAAGGCAGAGCCCCTGGCCGGCGCGCTGTTCTCCGTGCGCGTCGCAAGCCCCGGCCTGCCGGCTGCCGAATTTGGCGCCGCCGCGGTCAAGGCCTAGGCTGAAATCCCGAAGCGGTGCAGCGTGGTGCTACTGAACGCTTCGCCCGGCCGGAGCACCGTCGAAGGAAAATCCGGCTGGTTCGGCGAGTCGGGATAGTGCTGCGTTTCCAGGCACAGCCCGGCGCCTTGCCTGAAGCTTTCGCCGTCTCGGCCGCGAAGAGTGCCGTCGAGAAAATTGCCCGAGTAGAACTGCACCGCCGGTTCGGTCGTATGCACTTCCATCACGCGCCCTGAGGGCTCGTGCTCGAGGCGTGCCGCCAGCGCCATGCCGGCGGGCTCGCGGTCGAGCACCCAGTTGTGGTCGTAGCCGCCAGCCACGCGCACTTGCTCGTGGGGATCATCGATGCGCGCGCCGATCGGCGTGGGCGCGCGAAAGTCGAACGGGGTTCCGGCCACCGATGCCAAGCCGAGCGGAATCAAGCCCGAATCCACGGGGCAGAAACGGCTCGCGGGAATCGTGAGGCGGTGATCGCGCACGGCGCCGGCGCCGGCCAGGTTGAAGTAATCGTGATGGCTCAGGTTCAGCACCGTGGCGCGGTCGCTCACGGCGCGATAGTCGATGCGCCATGCGTTCTCCGTGGTGCTGAGCGCGTAGCGCACGGTCACCTGCACCTCGCCCGGAAAGCCTTCTTCGCCGTCGGCGCTGGTGTAGCGGAGGTCGATGGCGACCTCATCGCCATCCTCGCTTTGTGTGGGCACTGCATCGATCTGCCAGTAGCGCGTGCCAAAGCCCCGGTGCCCGCCATGCAGCGAGTTGGCGCCGTTGTTGAGCGGGAGCTGATGCGCCACGCCGTCGAGCGTGAAGCGCCCGCCCGCGATGCGGTTGGCGTAGCGGCCGACGATGGTGCCGAAGTGCGGATGCGGCTTCAGGTAATCCTCCAGCGTGCGCAGGCCCAGCACGATGTTGCCGCTCTGCCCGTGCCGGTCGGGCAGCTGCAAGGCAGTGACGATGCCGCCCAGGTTGATGGCGCTGAGGCAGAGGCCGCGGCCGTTGTCGAGCGTGTATTCGGTCACGGCGCGCCCATCGGGCATGCGGCCGAACTCGTGGGTGGCGATGCGGGGCGCGGGGTGGCCGGTGCTGCTGTTGGGCAATTGCATTGTCTTGAGGGTTTCCGTTGTTATTGAAGCATTGCTTCGCGTGCGCAAAGCGATGCGGTCTTCAGGCCGATGCGGTCCGTCAGATCGTGATTTTGCGGCGGCTCGGCCGCGTGGGTCTGGACTTCCACGCGATGGCCGGCCTTGGCGACGGCATCGGCAAAACGCTCCTGCAAATCGAAAGGCGTGTTCCGGTCGTCGCGGTTGCCAATTAGCACGATGCGCCGCAGCGGATCGCGCGCAATGCCGTCGACGTGGTCGAGCGGATCGTAGAACTGCGTGCTGCCGGTGGTGTCGCTGCGGCCGTCGCGCGATTGCCCCAGCCGGCGTGCACGCTCCAGAAGGCCATAGGCGCCGGAGGTCAGCACCGCGCAGGCGATGCGCATGCGGCCAAGCGTGAGCAGCGCCGCGCCCGCGGTGGCACCGCCACTGTGGCCGAGGATCACAATGCGCTCGATCCGATGCCGCTGCATCAGCGCGTCGAGCGCCGCATCCAGCGCGTGGAACTCGGCCATCTCGCGCCGCTTGCGGTGGTCGCCCGATGAGCCGTAGGTGCCGGGCCGCGCCACGAAGATCCACGGCACGCCCGCCCGATCGCGGCTGCGCTGGGCATCGAGCATGCGCAGTGCCTCGGTGTTGCCGGGAATGCGCGTGGGCGCGTGGTTCATGACGCCGTCGCGGTCGCCCGAGAACTGCACGATGGCCATGCGGGCGTCGTCGATGTCGCTGCTTGCAAAGTACCGGATGCAGGCCGGCCCTTCGACCGGCTGCACCCACAGGTAGCCGGTGCGGTCGGGGCAGTTGGCGCGCACCGCGGGCTGGTTCCACTGCAGTGTTGCGCTGCCTGCCGCAAGCGCGGGAGGATGTGGCTCCGGCACGCGTTGCGCGCATGCGGTCTGTGCGAGCGCCAGCAGCGCGAGGGGAACGAGCCTCCAGCGCCCGGCCGCCATGCATTTGGTTCCGGTGGAGGCCAGGCCGATCTCGATCTGGAGCTGCCTGGGGCGGTTCAACAACAGATCGATGGGGAGCGTCGGGTCTTCGGTCATTCAGCCGCGAATGATGACAGGCCGCGCCGCGTCCGAAAATCCCGGCTACCGCATCTTTGGCGCCATGCGCTAGACCAGCGCGCGATAGAAGTAGGTGGTGTCGCACGGTCCGCCGTCCGGCAGCAATGCAAAGTCCGGGATCACGCCGACGCGCATCCAGCCCAGGCGGGCATACAACCGTTCGGCCTCGACACTGGACGTGTCGAGCACGAGCAAGGTCTTTCCGCGTTCGCGGCCGAGCTGCTCGGCGGCCTGCATGAGCATCGCACCGAGACCCTGGCGCCTGGCGCGCCGGTGCACGAGCATCTTTGCCACCTCGGCGCGGTGCGGCTGGTTCTCCGGCAACTCGAGCAGGAGCTGCACGGTTCCGACGATGCCCTGCGCGTCTTCGGCCACCAGCAGCAGGCGGTCGCCGCGTTCAACGCCCTCGCCCACGCGGCGCCAGAACGCCGAAGCGCGCTCGCGGGTCAGCGGCAGCATGAAGCTGACCGATGCGCCGCCCTCCACGCAATCGACGAGCACGTCGGCCAGCTGGCGGGCGTGTGCGTCGTCGACGCTGGAAAGAACGCGAATGCGTGGCGCAAGGGTTTCGGGGTCGGTCGTCAATGTCATCTCCACGAAGAGGGCGCGGTTGCAATCACGACGGCATAGCGTGCGGCCTGCCGGGTGGGGTTGTAGTAGCTCATGGGGCGGTCGAGCACCAGTGCCAGGCAGTCGCCCGCGCCGAGCCGGTGGTGGTCTTCGCCGACGGTGACTTCGATGGTTCCTTCGAGCACCCACACCTGCTGGTGGACCTGGGGTTCCCGCGCGCCGGTTTCGTAGGCCACGCGCGCCTTGGGCGGAAACAGCACTTCGACGATGTGGATCGGCGATGCGGTGCCGCCGGGCGATACGTTCCGGCGCACATAGCCCGAATGCGGATCGCGCCATTGCGTCTGGTCGGCCAGGCGCGACACCGGGCCGGCTTCAGGCTGTGGCGCCTCGAACAACGAGGCCAGCGGAACACCGAGGCCCGTCGCCAATTTTTCGAGCAGCACCGCCGTCGGGCTGCTTTCGCCCCGCTCGATGAGCGAGATCATCGAGCGGCTGACCCCGCAATGCCCGGCCAGCGCGTCGAGAGAAAGGCCGCGGTCGGCGCGCAGGTCTCGCACGCGCTGCGCGATGCGTTCGTTCAGGCTCTGTGTGGTTGCTTCCATGATGTCGGATAAATGTCCAACATCATGGATGCAAAGTCAAGGCCGGCTATTTGCCGATGGGTCGCCTCGGGGTTTCGATGAAGGCTCCCACGAGTCGGGCGTGGTCGCGACCAGCTCCTTGAGGCTGGACCATGGCTTAGCGCCCGGCACGCTGGTGCCGCCCGCGATCGCCACCTTGGCGAAGACGACCATCCTCTCGCGCAGGTACTGCCGGTCGCTCTCCGGCCAGGTCTCGATCGAATGCGGTCCGCGGGCCACCACGATCTCTCGTGCACCGCGGATGCGGTCGTAGGCGGCAACGGTGCCTTGCAGCGTCTCCGCGCGGTCCCACAGGCCCTTGCCGAAGAATGCGGCCGGCCACGTGTGCATGCCTGCGAGGGGTGCCGAGTTCGGATAGAACACGATGTGATGGTCCGCCGCCATGCCACCCAGAAACAGGTTGCGGTCGGCCAAGTCGGGCGACGATGGCAGGTAACCGGCACCGCTCGCGAACGAAGAAAGCAGGATGGCGCCCTTGATGTTCGTGAACCTTTTGGGCGGGGGGCATTCAGGCACCGGCATGTCGTAGCTGCACGCGCCCGAGAAATTCTTGGCCATGGCCCACGCGATCGACATCGAGCCGCGCGAATAGCCGCCGAGCAGGATGGGAATGCGCGTCGAAGCCATGCCGCCGAGCAGCTTGCCGGCCGCGCCGCTGCCCTCGAGCACGCGGCCTTCGGGCGTGAGAAGCCGCAGGCCGTTTCCGCTGTCGAGCTGCGCCAGCACGCGAAAGACGTCCTCGCCCTGCTCCAGCGTATGGGTGTCGCTGAAGCCACCCGAGATGCCTTCGCCTCGCCGATCGTAGGCCAGCACGTCGAAGCCCGCCTGGTTCAGCGCGTCGAGGTTCTCGCGCCACCAGCGCTGGCCCATCGTTTCCGTTGTGGCGTTCGGAAAGCGGATGTCGACCGTCTTGCCGGTTGCCGGGTCGATGCGGTAGGCCTTCTCATTGGGGTGCTGGATCGCGGTGAGCTGCCCGCCGCCACCGGGTGCCATGACCACCAGCGCGCGCGTCTTGCCGCCCTTGCCATCGTCGACCCCGCGGCCTTCGATGTACCAGCCGCGCAGCTTGACCGGATCGGTCATCTTCAGGTCGATGCGCTCGAAGGTGTCGCGCGGCACGGTGAACTCGACGACGAAGGTGTCGGCATCGGCGCGCGCAATGCCTTCTGCGTAAGGCGCTTTGGCGAAGAAGGCGGGACGCCGAATCTGCCGCAGATCCACGAGGCCCTCCGGATCGATCCTCCCCGAAGGATCGACAGTGCCGGTCGATCGCGTCGAGCGTGCCTTGTTGGGCGGCAACCAGCGCTGCATCTGCGCATCGATGCGCGCGAAGCAGGCGGCGTCGGCCTTGCATGCGCGCCAACGCTCCTTCAGGCGCGCATCGGTGAACTCTTCGACGTAGTAGTCGCCTCCGGCATACCCCGCGGGGGGACGATAGGCGTTGACGCCGAGGGGCACGCAGACGGTCCTGCCATCGGGCTGCGGCAGACGGTAGCCGGGCAGTTCATGGTTACGGTCGGCGCCGACCCACGCGCGGCAATCGGTGGGCGGCGGCTCCGCCCCTGCGCTGCTCAAAATCGAAACCGAGTTGTCGTGCGATGAACAGCCGCCGATGGCCAGGGCCGCAAGCACCGCACCTGCAGCCCATGTCATGCGTGAAAACGCGCTCATGTTCCCGTCGTCTCCTTCGGTTTCGCGGCGGGCGCCTAGGGCTGTTGCAGCCGCAGCAGCAGCTCTGCGCTCGGATACCCGTCCGCGGGCAAGCCGACGCTGCGCTGGTAGCGGCGCAGCCCCTCGCGCGTGGCGGGGCCCATCACGCCATCGGCCGCACCGGTGGCAAAGCCGCGCTGGCTGAGCGCGGTCTGCAGTTCGACTACCTGGCTGCGCGAAAGCGCCGCCGTGTCTCTTGGCCACGGCGCCTGCACGCCCGGCCCACCGCCAAGGCGCTGCGCAAGCAGGCTCACGGCGAGCGCGTAGTTGGTCGAGTTGTTGTAGCGCAGGACGGCACGAAAGTTGGGCCCGACCAGAAAGGCCGGGCCGCGTGCGCCCGCGGGCAGCAGCACGCTGGCGTCGGCCAGTTCGGGCAGCGGCTGACCGTCGATGGCGCGCAGCCCCTCGGCCGCCCATTGCGCGCTGGGCTGGCGCACGGCCATGTCGGCACGACCGAAGTCGAAGCCCGCGGGCAACTGCACCTCGACGCCCCAGGGCACGCCCGCCTGCCAGCCCGAACGAGCGAGAAAGTTCGCGGTCGAGGCGACGACGTCGGGCATGCTGCCCCAGATGTCGCGCCGCCCATCACCGTCGGCGTCGACCGCATAGGCCAGGAAGTTCGAGGGTAGGAACTGCGTCTGGCCCATGGCGCCGGCCCAGGAGCCGATCATGCGTTCGCGGGCGATGTCGCCGCTGTCGAGGATCTTCAGCGCCGCGAGCAACTCGCGACGAGCCCAGTCTTCGCGCCGTCCTTCAAAGCCGAGCGTTGCCAGCGCATCGACGACGGGGGTGTTGCCGTAATTGCCGCCGTAATTGCTTTCCATGCCCCATATGGCCACCACCACGGCGGGCGGTACGCCGTAGCGCGCCGCGGCCAAGTCGGCTTCGGCGCGCACCTGCTGCAACTTGTCCTGTCCGGTGGCCACGCGCTGCGGCGTGACGGCGTTGTCGAGATAGTCCCACGTGGTGCGCGTGAACTCGGGCTGCGCGCGATCGAGTTCGATGACGCGCGGCAGGTATCGGACCTGGTCGAACGCGTTTCGCAGCGTGGCCTCGCTGATGCCTTGCGCACGCGCGGCAGCGCGAAAATCTGCAACCCACTTGGCGAACCGCGGTTCGATGGCCGCGTCGTCCGGGGCGGCCTGTCTTGGCGCAGTAGGCGCGGGCCGTACAACGGCTGTCGATTCCGTCGGCTTGGCGCCCGGCGCGGCCGGTGTCGACGGAGCGGACGCGCAGCCTACCAATAGCGCGGCCAAGGCCGTGGCCCCTGCCAGGAGCGCGAACCTGCCAGAAAGCGAGAAGGTGATGCTGGATGAATGCATCAATCGATTCTCACCCCTGGCTCGCGGACGCTGTTACGAGACGCTGCTCTTGCCGCCGGGCCCGCCGCGCGGGGACGGGACGCACGAATTCGGGCTGGAAACATCGCTGGCTTCCGTCGGCGAATTCGATCGTGACCGAAACCGCATCGGCGCCCACCACGCTGCCGACGCCGTAGCGTGGAACGCGGACAGAAGCGCCACGCGCAAACGCCACGCGCGGCGGTGGCGCCTGCGCCGCATCCGCCTCTGCAAGCTGCGCTTGCGCGGCCTGCTCGCGCTCATGCCTTGCAAGCCGCACGCAGTTGTCGCAGGCACCGCAGCGCGCCGCGAGTTCATCGCTGCCCAGGCCCGACAGCAGCACCTGCCAGCGGCACATGCCGGTGGTCGCGTAGAAGGTCATGCGCTCCAGCGCCTCGCGATCCTGCTCGCGCTTTTCACGATGGTCTTTCAACAAGGCATCGAGTTCGGCGTCTTCGAGGGGCGGCTTCTTGCCCCAGCGTAGCAGTCCATCGCCTTCGCGCTCCACCAGGTCCTCCTGCCGCAGCAGGCTCAACAGTACGCGAAGCTTGCCGCGCGGCAAGTGCGCTCGCTGTTGAAGCTCAGCCGCCGACCAGCCCGGCCGCGAATCGGGCGGCGCACTGGCCAAAACCTGCTGCAGCGCGCGCAGCTCGGCCGGCTCGGGCAGCCAACCGGCCAGAAAAAACTGCTGCACGGCTTTGTCTTGCCGCAGGTAGAGCAGCACACAATCCGCGCGCTCGCCATCGCGGCCGGCACGGCCCGTCTCTTGGTAATAGGCGTCCAGGCTCGACGGCATCTGGTAGTGCAGAACGAAGCGGATGTCGGGCTTGTCGATCCCCATGCCGAATGCGTTGGTCGCGACCATCACGCGAAGTCTTCCGGCCATCAAGGCGTCTTGTGCATCGTGCCGCTCACGCGCACGCAACTTGCCGTGGTACAGGCCGACGGATTCGCCGGTGCCGACCAGTTTGGCAAAGAGCGCCTCGGCCGCTTTCACGGTCGCGGTGTAGACGATGCCGCTGCCCTGCAGGCCCGCAACCAGTGCAAGCGTGCGATGCAGTTTGTCTTCTTCGCGCATCGCGGGCTCGACGGCGTAATGCAGGTTGGGCCGATAGGCACCGGTGTCGACCAGGCCTGCGCGTGGAATGCCGAGCTTCTGCATGATCTCTGCGGCCACCTCGTCGTTGGCAGTGGCCGTGAGGGCCAGCACCACCGGGTTGCGCAAGACCCGAATCGCGGCGCCGATCTCGAGAAACGCGGGCCGGAAGTCGTGCCCCCACTGCGAGATGCAGTGCGCCTCGTCCACCACCAGCAGGGACGTGGACCGGCGCTGCAGCAGCTGCAGGAAGGACGCATCGGCCAATCGCTCCGGCGTGCTGAAGACCACGCGTGCAGTGCCGTCGGCAATGGCATTCTCCGCGGCCTCGATCTCATCGGCGGAGCACTGGCTGTTCAGCTGCACGGCGCGCACGCCATTGGCTTCGAGCTTTTCGCACTGGTCCTTCATGAGCGCGATCAATGGCGAGACCACTACGGTCTGCCCGGTCGCCAGCACCGCGGGCACTTGGTAGCAGAGCGATTTTCCGGCGCCCGTGGGCATGACGGCGAGCGTTGATTCACCCGCCACGACGCGGTCGATAACGCGGCGCTGTCCCGGCCGCAGCCGCTCATGGCCGAACACGTCGCGGAGCACGCGGTCCACATCGGATTCGGTCGCATGTGACCGGCTGCGGCCGTTCCGAGTCTTGGCGGCTGCATGCGAACGCGCAGGAGATTTCGGCGGATTTTTCGGGCTCATCCGCGCATGCGGCGACCGTCCCCGCGTCGCTTCTTCTTGAGCGCCATCGCCACCAGCACCACCGCTATGCGGTGGGCTTACCCAACTGGTTGGCCAGTTCGTCGAGGACGTCGTCGTCCGACATCCCCAGCTCGGCGCCGGTGGGCGGATTGCTGGCCGGGTCGGACGCCGTCCTGACAGCCATGGCCTCCACAGCGGCCTGATCTTCGGCGCTGAGTTGCACCGAAGATTCGCCGGAGTCGCCGTCCACCGCCATCTGCTGCTCGGGGTCGTCGACGTATTCCCATTTCTCGCCCTGGTTCCAGGGGCCGCGCACCTCGCCGTCCTTGGACATGTCGAAGTAGACCTTCGTGAACTCGGGCATGCCGGGCAGCTTGCCGGGCGGGAAGTTCGGCTGAATGGCGTAGAGCGCCTTCTCGAACGACTTCTGGTGCGCGATCTCGCGCGTCATGAGAAAGCCCAGCGCCTCTTTCACACCGGGATCGTCCGTGAGGTTGATCAGCCGCTCGTAGATGATCTTGGCGCGTGCCTCCGCTGCGATGTTGGAGCGCAGGTCGGCCGTGGGCTCGCCGATGGTGTCGATGTAGGCGGCCGTCCAGGGCACGCCGGCCGAGTTGACGAGGGCCGGGCCGCCGCCATAGAGCACCTGCGTCACGTGGCTGTCGTTGCCCGCGCCGGTGATGGTGCGAAAGGCTTCGGCTTCGGCATCGACGCCTTCGGCAAGGCGACCCTTGGCGCCCTTGTTGAGCATGGCGACGATGGTGCCGATGACTTCCAGGTGGCTCAGTTCCTCCGTAGCGATGTCGAACAGCATGTCCTTGCGGCCTGGATCGTCTTCACCCACGGCCTGTGTGAAATAGCGGCAGGCCGCGGCCAGTTCGCCTTGCGGGCCGCCGAACTGTTCGAGCATCAGGTTCGCGAGGCCGGGATTGGTCTCGCTGACGCGCACGGTGTATTGCAGTCGCTTGTTGTGAGAGAACATGAGCGGGCTCCTTCGACAAGAGAGTGGTGGACGAAACGGCTGAAGAGAAAAACGGTTTCCATGGTGCAGAGCGCGCTATGTGCCGGACTCGGCATGTGCGCCACGAAGCTGTAGGTTGATTCCGTCTTCGCAGTGCAACCGCCCGCGCAGGACATTGCCTGCACCGCGTGTTCAATCCGTCCGATGGGCCACCGCGGTCCCGCGGCAGACCATGGTCCCTGTCGCTATGGACAGGAGCACCAGACATGAACCGCAAACAAGCGCCCGCCACACCGGCGGATACGGTGACGCGGCAGCCGGCGTCGGGCCTGCCACTCGAAGCCGAGGTGCGCGCAAAGGACCTCGAACTGGATGAGTCGCCCATCCCGGACGACACCGCCAACGACGAAGCGCAGCCCGGCACGGGTGAGAACGCCCCGGGATTTTTAAAGCGCCGCAAGCCCTGAGCACGCCAGCGCGGCGGCTGACGTTTGGCCGAGCCCCGCGGGCTCAGGCAGCGTCGTGCGCCTCGCCGTTTTCGGCGGCTGCCGGTCTGCCGGCGACCTCGTTCATCCAGCGCATCAATTCATAGCGGAACCGGCTTCGCGCTGATTGGTCCGACAGTTCGTGGTCCGCCCCTTCCAGCAGGCGGTAAGCCAGTGATCGCGCATTCTTGAATGCCGACTTGAAGCTTTTGACTGCCGGGTGGGGCACGGTCTCGTCGTCTTCGGATTCGATCAGCAGAACATCGCCCTTGAACGCTGCGCATGCGGCAAGCGCCGAGTTTTCTTCCGGACCCCGCATGCTGCGCCGATACTGGTCGAGGTCGTCCTTGTCCAATTCCTGCTTCGGCACGAGCCAGTCTTCGTCGCGGTACAGCGCTGGCGAACGCAGCACCATCCACTGAAGCGGCCTTTGCGCGCTCAAGAGCGTGCCGAGGTAGCCGCCGTAGCTGATGCCGATAAAGGCCACGGATCTTTGGCCGACGGGCCGCTCGCCGACCAGGCCGTCGTACGCTGCCACGAGTTCTTTGAGGTTCTGGTCGCGGTTCATGTTCTGCCGCGAGGCATCGCCATTTTCGCGTCCCGGAAAATCGACGCAGCAAGTGGCCCATCCTTGATCGTGGAGCGCCCTGCATATCTGGTCGTACTGCTCAGGGTTGCCGTCGTCCCAGCCTGGCGCCAGCAGTACCAGAGCCTCTTGCTGCTGCGATGCACGTGCGTTCATTGCCAAGACTGCCTTTGCTTCCGGACATCAATTCACGGCCAGTTACTTTACACACGCGCTCATTGATGAGTCGCCGCCTTTGCAGCATGCGATGCGTGGCTGCCACAAGTGGTTATCAGGCCACAGGTGCAGCTGCCGTCCGACAGGGCACGCGGCGTGCCCGGCTTAGATTTTGTTGCGTGTCGCCAAGGCGATGGTCCGCTTGCGGGCCGGCAAGGAGAACCATGAAAAAAAAGCTCGAGACCCTTCTGCGCGCGGCCATGCTCGCTGGAATGGCGGGACTCGCCGCGGGGTGCGCCGCTCCGCCAGAGCCCGTGGCGCGGTCCGGCACAACGGCGGCGACTCGCACGGCCGGCTTTCAAGATCCGCAGTTCATCACCGCAGCAGCCGGCAATGGCCGGTATGAAATTCAGGCCTCGCGAATGGCCATGTATCGCGCGGCCAGCCCACAAGTGCGAGGCTATGCACAGATGCTCATCGATCACCACACGCGAACCCACAACGAACTCAGGGAGCTGGTTCGCGACAGGGGAATGAGGCTTCCCGGCGTGTTGCCGCGCGGCAAGTACGCCAAGCTGGACCGCCTGGCTTCAGCCACGGGAGATGACTTCGATCGGATGTACATCGGGCTCGTCGGCATTGAAGACCATCAGGCCGACATTGCGCTCTTCGAGCGCGCGAGCCGCGAGGCCCGCGACCCCGAGCTGCGTGCGTGGGCAGGCAAGAAGCTGCCGACGCTGCGCTCGCACCTCGAAGCGGCCCGCTCGCTCAGCTCGGCAATGCGCTGATCGGGGGCTGACGCCCGCTCCGGCCAGCGGTCCGATGACGAGTCAAATCTCACGCGCCGATGCGCTCCTTTCCTACAAGTGCGAATGGCCGGCGAGTGAGCATCGTCCAATGCCACACGAAACCTACGCCGCGTGCATCGAGGCCTGCAACGGCTGCGCCACCGCCTGCAACCACTGTGCCGCTTCTTGCCTGAAGGAATCCGACGTCAAGATGATGGCCAGGTGCATCGCGCTCGACATGGATTGCGCGGCCGCATGCCAATTTGCCGCAGCTGCCATGGGACGCGGCAGCGAATTCGCCAAGGCCATTTGTGCCCTTTGCGCGGACATCTGCCAAGCCTGTGGCGAAGAATGTGCCAAGCACAAGCATGGGCACTGCCAAACCTGCGCCAAGGCCTGCAAGGACTGCGCGGCCGCGTGCCGCGAGATGGCCGGCTGAACCGCAGCCTGGCGAATGGGCGGTTGCTCTTCAGCGCTTCTTGCGCAGGAGCTCCGCCTGTTTTGCCAGCTCTACCGCTTCGACGACCTGCTGGATGGAAAGCGGGCCGGCCAGCAGCACCTCGCCTGCAAGAACGCTTTCCAGCGCGGCGCGTCCTTCGCGCCCTGTCAGCCAAGCGAACACCGAGGTGATCGAGCCGCCGCCGAACCTGGCCTGCAGCGCCTCGGATGCCGCGCGGCTGACCTCGACGAACGCCGCGTGATCGGCCGCGGCCGAAGCGGCGCGAACCACCACGCAGTACGCTTCGAGCTTGTCGGCTTCCGCGCGCAGGCGGTCTGCCTTGGCTGCGTTGGGGGCGGCCGGATCATGGGGTGCCGGTTTGGAGGGATCGGTGAACGGATCGGAAGGCATGGAGGCATTCATTGCAAGAAGCCTCCGATTGTCGCGGCACCCGGTACCCTGCCTGGATTCACGACGATCTTGTTACTCACCGCTGCGCTCCGGAGTGCATAGAGTTGCCTCGCGGGCCACCCACGGCGCGCCACAAGGAGCCGGCGATGACCCAGGAATGCAGCACCACCGACAGCCGAGTCGCGCAAGCGATCGGCCTCTACCGCAGCATTGCAGCGTGCGATGAATGCATTGCGCGCGGCGATGACGTTCATGCGATCACGGCGGCGCTGATGCTGCCCTGCTACCAGGCTGAGTTCATGCGCGTGGTGCTCGAACTGGGCCCGAAGGAAGAGAACGAATTGAGTACCGCACTGCGGGGGAGCGGCCGCCCTTCTCACTCGACAAAAAGCAGCGCGGGGCATTCGAGCGACGCCCGTACGGCTTGAATGAATTCGGACGCAAGCTGCCCGTCCACCACCCGGTGATCGAAAGAGGAGGACAGGTTCATCATGCGGCGCGCAACCACCGCGCCGCCTTGCATCACCGGGCGCTGCACGATGCGGTTGACGCCGACGATCGCGACCTCGGGCGCGTTGATGATCGGCGTGGAAGCAATTCCGCCCAGTGCGCCGAGGCTGGTCACGGTGATGGTGGAGCCGCTCAGCTCGTCGCGCGTGGCTCGGCCGGCGCGCGCGGCTTCGGCCAGGCGCGCGATCTCGGTTGCGCTGGACCAGAGGTCGCGCGCTTCCGCGTGGCACAGCACCGGCACCATGAGGCCGGCCGGCGTCTGCGTGGCAATGCCGACGTGCACCGCACCGTGCCGCGTGAGCACGCCCTTTTCGTCGTCGAACCGGGCGTTGATCTGCGGGAAGCCCGGCACCGCCAGCACCACCGCTCGCACCAGCAGCGGAAGCAGTGTCAGGTGCGCGCGCTCGGCGCCCCAGCGTTCATTGATGCGAGCGCGCAGCAGCTCCAGTTCGGTGACGTCGATCTCCTCGACGTAGGTGAAGTGCGGAATGCGGCGCATCGCATCCTGCATGCGCTGTGCAATGCGGCGGCGCACGCCGGTGATGGGCACGGCCTCTTCGTCGTTGCGCTCGGCAAGGGGCGACGCAGTCGGCGGCTGCGGTGCGTGGCGGCGGACGAGCCAGGCGTCGAGGTCCTCGTGCAGGATGCGGCCCGGGTCGCCGCTGCCCGGTACTTGTCGAAGGTCGATGCCAAGGAGCGCGGCCCGATGGCGCACCGCGGGCGAGGCGAGCGGCTTGGCGGACGATGGGCGCGTGCGTTCGGCCGACGCGGGTGTCGGCACTGGCGGGGGTATGGGTGCAGGCGCAGGCGCAGGCGCAAGTGCAATTGCGGCTGCCGGTGCCGGTGCTTGTGCCGGCGCGGCCCGCACCGCCTCCGTCTCGCCGCTGGCCCCCACATCGATCCGGATCAGCTCCGCCCCCACCGCCATCTGCCGCCCCACTTCGCCGCCGAGCGCGAGCACCTTGCCGGCCACCGGCGAGGGGATCTCGACGGTGGCCTTGTCGGTCATCACGTCGGCCAGCACCTGGTCTTCGATCACCGTGTCGCCGGGCTGCACGTGCCAGGCCACCAGTTCCACCTCCGCGATACCTTCTCCTAGATCGGGCACCTTGATTGCATGCGTGGCCATTCAGTCCTCCATGGCGCGCCGAAGCGCGGCGCCAACGCGGGCCGGGCCCGGAAAGTAGGCCCACTCCTGCGCATGCGGATAGGGCGTGTCCCATCCGGCCACACGCCCTATCGGCGCCTCCAGGTGGTGGAAGCAATGTTCCTGCACCAGCGCCGCCAGCTCGGCACCAAAGCCGCTGGTGCGCGTGGCCTCGTGCACGATCACGCAGCGGCCGGTCTTCTTCACCGATGCGACGAGGGTCTCCAGGTCCAGCGGCCACAGGCTGCGCAGGTCGATGATCTCGGCGTCGATGCCAGTCTCTTTGGCGGCCGCTTCCGAAACGAACACCATGGTGCCGTAGCTGATCACCGTCAGGTCGGCGCCGGGGCGGAACACCGTGGCCGATTCGAGCGGCACCGTGTAGTAGCCCTCGGGCACTTCGCCGAGTGGATGGCCGGTCCATGACACCAAGGGCCGGTCATGGTGGCCGTCGAAGGGGCCGTTGTACAGCCGCTTGGGCTCCAGAAAGATGACGGGGTCGTCGTTCTCGATCGAGGCGATCAAGAGGCCCTTGGCATCGCGCGGATTGGAGGGCATCACCGTGCGCAGCCCGCAGACGTGCGTGAACAGACCCTCGGGGCTCTGGCTGTGCGTCTGGCCGCCGTAGATGCCGCCGCCGCAGGGCATGCGGATGGTGATCGGCGCGGTGAAATCGCCCGCTGAACGGTAGCGCAGGCGCGCCGCCTCGGACACGATCTGGTCGTAGGCGGGATACACGTAGTCGGCAAACTGCACTTCCACCACCGGGCGCAAGCCGTAGGCGCCCATGCCGATGGCCGAGCCGACGATGCCGCCTTCGTTGATGGGCGCATCGAACACGCGCGAGCGGCCGTACTTGGCCTGCAGGCCTTCGGTGCAGCGGAACACGCCGCCGAAGTAGCCCACGTCCTGGCCATAGACGATCACGTTGTCGTCGCGCTCGAGCATCACGTCCATGGCGGAGCGCAGGGCCTGGATCATGGTCATCGAAGCCATGGCGTTCATCCCTCCGACGCCAGCTGTTCGCGCTGCCGCTTCAAGTGCTCGGGCATGTCCTTGTAGACGTCCTCGAACATGGTCGCCGCGCCGGCGACATGGCCGTCGGCCATGGAGCCAAAGCGCTCGGCCTCCCTCAGCGCGGTGTTCACCTGCGCATCCAGGTCCGCCTGCGTCTGCTCGTGCTCCTGCTGCGACCAGGCACCGATGGACGTGAGATGTTTTGCAAGGCGCGGAATCGGATCGCCGAGCGGGAAATGCGCCCAGTCGTCGGCTGGCCGGTAGCGCGAGGGATCGTCCGAGGTCGAGTGCGCGCCGGCGCGGTAGGTCACCCATTCGATCAGCGTCGGCCCGAGGTTGCCGCGGGCACGCTCGGCTGCCCAGCGCGAGGCGGCCAGCACCGCGAGAAAGTCGTTGCCATCCACGCGCAGCGAAGCGATGCCGCAGCCGACGCCGCGCGCCGCAAAGGTGGTGGCCTCGCCGCCGGCAATGGCCTGGAAGGTCGAGATCGCCCATTGGTTGTTGACCACGTTGAGGATCACCGGCGCGCGGTACACATGCGCAAAGGTGAGCGCGGTGTGGAAGTCGGACTCGGCCGTGGCGCCGTCGCCGATCCATCCCGAGGCGATGCGCGTGTCGCCCTTGATTGCCGAGGCCATGCCCCAGCCCACCGCCTGGATGAACTGCGTGGCCAGGTTGCCCGAAATCGAGAAGAAGCCGGCCCGCTTCATCGAATAGCACACCGGCAGCTGCCGGCCCTTGAGCGGGTCGCGCTCGTTGGACATCAGCTCGCAGATCATCTCCACCATCGACACGTCGTCGCGCACCAGCAGCAGGCCTTGCTGCCGGTAGGTGGGAAAGCACATGTCGCCCTGCTGCAGCGCCATCGCGTGGCCGGTGGCAATGGCTTCCTCGCCCAGGCACTGGATGTAGAACGAGATCTTTTTCTGCCGCTGCGCGATGAGCATGCGGGCATCGAATGCGCGCGTCTTCATCATGGCGCGAAGGCCTCGGCGCAGCAGTTCGGGGTCGGCCTCCGGCACCCATGGGCCGACGGCGCGGCCCTCGTCGTCGAGCACCCTCACCAGCGTGTAGGCCAGGTCGCCGGTGTCGGCCGGCGATGCATCGACGGGAGGTTTTCGCACCTCGCCGGCCGGCGAAAGGTGGAGATAGGAAAAATCGGTCTCGCGCCCCGGCCGCCCGGTGGGCTCCGGCACATGCAGACGAAGAGATGCGCCCTGGCTCATCGCGTTGTCTCCGCGCTCGATGGGATCGCTCGCCAGCAAAGCCTAGCGAATTTCAGCCGAAAGCGCAGTCGGTCAAGCGCGTATTTCTCTCCATGCGCACGAGCCCCGCGCGCTCCAAGTGGTGGGCGTTACGCCACGGCTTCGAAGAAAGCAAGCTTCCGAGCGCGAGGCAGTGCCTTGACCTTGATCTCGGCCCGCAGCGCACTTCCCTTGTCAGGGTATTCGCGGGCGGCCAGTACGCGTAGCGGAGGCCGCGCGCGTGTGAACTTGGCGCCCAGGCCGAACACATGCTGGAAGAAGCGCTGCTCCACATCGAGCGCGATCCCCGCGTAGTACACGCCGCCTTCGCATTCGAGCAGGTAGAGCCAGTAAGGCACAGGTCCGGCATCGGGCAAGGTCGAGGAAGGCATGGGCCGGGATTGTGCAGCGACAATGCGCCGATGGCCCAAGGCAAACGCATCTCGGCGGACATCGACAGCGGCGCCCTCGAGGCAATCAGGCGCATGGGTGCGGCCGCCAAGCAGGCGCGCACCGATGCCGGCGAAGGCCAGGCCGCTGCGGCCGCACGGCTGGGTGTGCACGTACAGACAATCTCCCGAATCGAATCGGGCGAGCCGGGCGTCGCCATCGGACACGTGATGGGGATGCTTGCGCTCTACGGTATCGAAACGAAGTTGCTGCTTACTGGCGATGGCCAGCCTGAGTCCCCCTGACTCGGTTCATCTGCCGAGTGCGAGCAAGCGGCAGCAGGCGTACAGTCGAGTGATCGAGCCCACTGGCGCTGGCGGCTGCCGCGGCCCCGCGAGGCTCTCCACGAATGGAGGTCGAAGATGTCCCAGCACGCCATTACCGCTGTTCACTTCAAAGACGGAAAGATCGATCTCGTCGCCATTCACCCGGTTGTGGAGCAGGAGTTCGGGTCGACGGAATTCGCCCTGGGCGCGGCACGGCGAATCAGCGTTGGCGAATGCGCCGACCTCCTCGCCGCCGGCGAGGAAGTGTGCCTTGCAAGGCGCACCGAAAGCCACGCCTGGGAGGTTCTGTGCGACGTGAACCTCTTGCCGGACGGAACCGGCATCACCAGCGTCGACATCGTGGGCCGTCCCAACGATGCGTTGCAGAAGCTTCCCGCGTGGGAATGAGGGCGCCAGCAGGCCATTGAGCGAGCGGCTATATTGCCCGCTCAACAACCGAGCGAGAGAAAGAAATCACCATGGCAAAAGCCTATTGGGTCAGTGCGTACCGTTCCATCAAGGACGCCGACAAACTTGCGGCCTACGCAAAGCTGGCCGGCCCGGCAATCACCGCAGGCGGCGGGCGTTTTCTGGCGCGCGGCCTGCCCGCCGAGGTCTATGAGCACGGGTTGCAACAGCGCGTCGTGTTGATCGAGTTCGACAGCGTCGAGCAGGCCAAAGCCACGCACGACAGCCCCGATTACCAAGTTGCACTTGCCGCGCTGGGCGATGGTGTCGAGCGGGATCTGCGGATCATCGAAGGCGCCTGACCCGAGCGGGGCGCCGGAGCGCCCTATTTCTTCTGGCTGTCGACCTGCTTTTCCGCGTCCAGCCAATCCTGCACTTCCATCTCCGGGGGCACCGCCCCGACGCACATAAGCGTCATAGGCAGCGCGGCGGATGCGCGCCTCTCGCGAGTCCGCGTCTTCACTCTCGTCCTGCGTCGTTTGCTGTTGCTGCTGCTGCTGTTCAGTGGCATCGGACGGCTGCACGGCCGACCCCTCGGCGGCGCCAATCCAACCTTCTGCGAATTTTGCGCAAGCACACCGTCAACGGATGAGCGCCTTGCCGGGCACTCTATTGCTTGTTGCTGCGCTCGCGCCTCGCCCATCGCGGGTCGGTATGGCGGCCGCTGTATTCCTCGTCGATTTCTTCGATCAGCTTCTCGGCGTTCTTCGGATCGACCGCGGCAAGGATCGCGTCGAGCTTGGCCTCCATCCGGTCGTCGCCTTCCTTCGACTGCGGCGAGCCCAGGTAGAGCAGAAAGGCCAGGCCGCCCACCTGCCAGAGCAGCTGCAGGAACTCGGACTGCCAGTTCTCCAGCGTGTCGCGCATCATCTCAACCAGGTAGTTGCTGAACTCGATGGGATGGCCGAACTGCGTCTGCTCGTTCACATAGGCGAACCAGCCGAAGACCCAGTGGCCGATCAGGGAAATGAGAAAAAAACCAGCCGTGACCCAGGCGAAGCCATAGAGCTTCAAGATCGATTTCTTCTTCATGCGGGCGCCCCCTTGTTGTTCGGTAAGGGGGATTCGGCGCCTCCCGCAGCGCGAAGCGGGAAGGAGAAGGCCAACGTTGCGTCGATGGAGTGTCCTACGCCGGCGGCGTTCCGGCTCTCAGGCCCTCACTCCACGGTCACGCTTTTTGCCAGGTTGCGCGGCTTGTCGACATCGGTTCCACGCGCGCAGGCCGTGTGATACGCCAGCAGTTGCAGCGGCACCACGTGCAGGATCGGCGAGAGCGCGCCGTAATGCTCGGGCATGCGGATCACGTGCAGCCCTTCGCTGCCCTTGATCTTGGTGTCGCCATCGGCCAGCACATAGAGCACGCCGCCGCGCGCGCGCACTTCCTGCAGGTTGCTCTTGAGCTTTTCGAGCAGCATGTCGTTGGGTGCCACGGCCACGACAGGCATCTCGCTCGTGACCAGCGCGAGGGGTCCGTGCTTGAGCTCGCCGGCGGCGTAGGCCTCGGCATGGATGTAGGTCACTTCCTTGAGCTTGAGCGCACCTTCGAGCGCAATTGGATAGTGCAGCCCACGGCCGAGGAACAGCGCGTTGTCCTTGCGCGCGAAGTCTTCGGCCCAGCCGATGATCTGCGGCTCGAGCGCGAGCACGGACTGCAGCGCAACGGGCAGGTGGCGCATTTCCTTCAGATAGCGCGCTTCGTCGGCTTCGCTCAGGTGGCCTTTGCTCTGCGCGATCGCCAGGGTCAGCAGAAAGAGGCCGGCCAGCTGCGTGGTGAAGGCCTTGGTCGACGCCACGCCAATTTCCACGCCGGCACGCGTGATGTAGGCCAGCTTGCATTCGCGCACCATCGCGCTGGTGGCCACGTTGCAGATGGTCAGCGTCTGCTCCATGCCGAGCGAGCGCGCATGCTTGAGCGCGGCCAGCGTGTCGGCGGTTTCGCCCGACTGGCTGATGGTGACCACCAGCGTCTTCGGGTCGGGCACCGAATCGCGGTAGCGGTATTCGCTCGCAATCTCGACCTGGGTCGAGATCTTTGCGATGCCTTCGAGCCAGTACTTGGCGGTGCAACCGCTGTAGTAGCTGGTGCCGCAGGCAAGGATGAGGATCTTGTCGATGTCCTTGAAGACTCGGTAGGCGCTGGCACCAGTGGCGCCGTCCTGCCCGATACCGTCGAACAGCTCCGGCACGATGCCGGCTACGCCTTCGAGCGTGTCGCCGATGGCACGCGGCTGCTCGAAGATTTCCTTCTGCATGTAGTGGCGATACGGGCCGAGTTCGGCCGCGCCGCTGTGCGCCTGCACGGTGCGCACCTGGCGTTGCACGGGCTTGTGGTTGCGGTCGACGATCCAGTATTTGCCGGGCTGCACGTCCACCACGTCGCCTTCTTCGAGATAGACGATCTGGTCGGTCACGCCGGCCAGCGCCATGGCATCGCTCGCGAGAAAGTTCTCGCCGCCCTCTTTGCCCGCGCCGAGGATGAGCGGCGAGCCCGCGCGCGCACCGACCACGCGCTGCGGCTCGTCGCGGCAGATCACGGCAATGGCGTAGGCGCCGTGCAGCTGCAGCACCGCGGCCTTCACGGCCTCGAAAAGGTCACCGTCGTAGAGGCTGTCGACCAGGTGAGCAATGACTTCGGTGTCGGTCTGACTCTCGAAGACGTAGCCCTTGGCTTCGAGCGCCGCGCGCAGGGCTTCGTGGTTTTCGATGATGCCGTTGTGCACCAGTGCAATGCGGCCGGGCCGCGTGCCTTGCGCATCGGCGCCGGGGCCGTGGCTGAAATGAGGGTGGGCGTTGTGCACGGCCGGGGCGCCGTGCGTGGCCCAGCGCGTGTGGGCGATGCCGGTGAGGCCCTCGACATGGTCTTCGCGCACCTGGGTGACCAGATCCGCCACGCGCGAGGTGGTGCGCGCCCGCGTCAGGCCGCCGGCATGAACCGCCACGCCGCAGGAGTCATAGCCGCGGTATTCGAGCCGCTGGAGGCCCTGAACGAGGACCGGAACGATGTTGCGATGGGACGCTGCGCCGACGATGCCGCACATAGTGAGCTGCCTTTGGGATCAAGAGGAGGCCTGATGGTAGATACCGTGTGGAAAAATATGCGCTCGAAATTCCATCGATTTCGGACTTTTATTTCACGCTCCAGCAGTCTCGGATTTTTATTCCATAATTTGAATACATATGGAATCGATTTCTCTTGATGCAATAGATCTCCGCTTGCTGGACGCCTTACAGCGCGATGCCTCGCAAACCAACCAGCGGCTGGCCGCGGACGTAGGCATATCGCCGCCCACATGCCTGCGCCGCGTTCAGCGCCTTCGGCAAGAAGGGCTCATCGAGCGGCAGATTGCACTGCTCTCGCCCGACCGGCTGGCCACGGTGCTGGGGCACGGGCTGCAGGCAGTGATCGAAATTTCGTTGGACCGGCAAGACGCCGCAGCGCTCGATGCCTTCGAGGCGCGCGTGATTGCCGACGACGCCGTTCAGCAGTGCTGGCGCGTCTCGCCGGGTCCGGATTTCGTACTGGTGGTGGCCGCCCGCGACATGCCGGACTACGGCGCGCTGGCGCAGCGGCTCTTCACCGCCGACGCCAACGTGCGCAACGTGAAGGCTTTCTTCAGCCTCAAGCGCGCGAAGTTCGAACCCAAGGTGCCGCTCGCGCCCTGAACGCGCAGCTTGCTTGCTGCAGGAGATCAGGCCTTCGGCGTCTTCTGCGGGCGTTTCCAGTTCGGAAAGCTCACCTGCTTGCCGCGCGCCACGGTGAGCGCCCCGGGCGCGGTCGACTTGTTGACCGTGGACCCTCCGCCGATGGTGCCGCCCGCGCCGATGGTGACCGGCGCCACCAGCACGCAGTTGCTGCCCACGTGCACGTCGTCCTCGATGACCGTACGGTGCTTGTTGGCGCCGTCGTAATTGGCGGTGATGCTGCCCGCGCCGTAGTTGACGCGCTGGCCCACGCTCGCATCGCCCAGGTAAGCCAGGTGATTGGCCTTGGCGCCGTCGGCCAGGGTCGAATTCTTGACTTCGACGAAGTTGCCGATGTGCACCTCGGTGCCAAGCTGTGCACCGGGCCGCAGCCGGGCGAAGGGGCCGACGAGCGACCGTTCGCCCACCGTCACGCCGGCCTTTTCGCCGTCGATATGGGTGAAGGGGTGGATCACCGCGCCCGCTTCGATGCGCGCGTTGGCAATCACGCAGTTCGCGCCGATTCGCACACCTTCACCCAGGTACACAGCGCCCTCGAACACGCAGTTGACGTCGATCTCCACGTCGGCCTCGCAAGCCAGCGTGCCGCGCAGGTCGAAGCGCGCCGGGTCGGCCAGGCGAACGCCTTGCGACATCAGCGCATCCGCCTGGCGCAGCTGCCATGCCCGCTCGAGCGACGCCAGCTGCGCGGGGCTGTTGATGCCGGCCACCTGCAGCGCATCGGCGATCACATGCGCAACCACGGGCACGCCGTCGGCGGCGGCCAGCTTGACGATGTCGGTGAGGTAGTACTCGCCCTGCGCATTGCGGTTGTCCAGCCGCGCGAGCCAGCCCTTGAGCCGACCTGCGGGCACTGCCATCACGCCGCTGTAGATTTCGCGAATCTGGCGCTGTGCCTCGTTGGCGTCTTTCTGCTCGACGATGGCCGTGACTTCGCCAGCGCCCTGCCCTTCGGCGCGGACGATGCGCCCGTAGCCGGAAGGATCGGCGAACTCGATGGTCAGGAGCGCGAGCCGCTCGCCCGCGCTGGCGGCGATGAGTGCGCGCAGCGTTTCCTCGCCGATGAGTGGTACGTCGCCCGACAGCACCAGCACTGTGCCGTCGTCAGGCAGGAGCGGAACCGCCTGCTGCACCGCATGGCCGGTGCCAAGCTGCGGCTCCTGCCGCGCAAACTGCAAGCCGGCGCCCACGGCGCTGGCGGACATGGCGGCCTCGACCTCGGCTGCGCCATGGCCGGTGACCACGACCACGTGGCGGGCGCCGATGCGCGCGGCAGTGTCGGTCACGTGCGCAAGCAGTGCACGCCCGGCCAATCGATGCAACACTTTGGGCAGCCGGCTCTTCATGCGCGTGCCTTTGCCGGCCGCCATGATGACGACGTCGATGGGTCCCTGGTTGTCCTGCGGAATCTGATTCATGCTTCTTTCTACCCGAATGAGTGGCGCCAACTTGGCGCGAATTATCGGTGTGCTGCTGGTGGCCGCCGCGCTCGGGGCGTGCAGTGCGGTCAGGCTGGCTTACAACAATCTTCCCGAGGTGAGCTATTGGTGGCTGGACGCCTACCTCGACTTCGACGGTTCGCAGACGCCCAAAGTGCGCGATGAACTCGCGCAACTTCAGGCCTGGCACCGGCAGAACGAACTCCCCCGCGTGGCCAGCCTGCTTCAGGAAGCGCAAGCAATGGCACCGGGCGAGGTAACCCCGGCACAGGCCTGCCGCATGGCGGACCAGATCCGGGAGCGCCTGCTGGCAGTGGCCGAGCGCGCGGAGCCGGCGGGCACCGAGTTGGCCCTGAGCCTGGGCGAGAGCCAGCTGCTGCAGCTGGAGCGCAAGTACGCCAAGGTCAACGCCGAATACCGCAAGAAATGGCTCGACCGCAGCGCCGCCGAGGTCCAGGAGAAACGCTACGAGAAATATCTCGATCGTCTGGAAGACTTCTATGGCCGGTTGACCCCGGAACAGCGCGACCTGGTGCGCAGGCAGCTAGCGCAATCAACCTTCGACCCGCGGGTGATCGATGCCGGACGCCGCAGGCGCCAGCAGCAGACGCTGGAAATGCTGCGCAGTCTCAACGCCTCCAAGCCGTCGGCGGCCGAAGCGCGCGCGGCCATCCATGCCTGGGTGATGCGCTTCGCCGCCCCGCCGCCTGGGCCTGGGCGCGATCAACAGCAGGCCCTGCTGCAGGAAGGCTGCAGCAACCTGGCGGCTCTGCACAACACCACCAGCGCCAGCCAACGGGAGCGGGCAGTGCGGCGGCTGCAGGCGTACGAGGACGATGTGCGGCAGCTGGCGGCTGCACGATGAATTCGAAGCCGCGCCGCTAGATGAGCGGCGTCGGCCGCAAGGGACGCTCGAAGTAGTCGCCCAGCGTTTCAAGCGCGCGCGGCTCCAGAATGCGCAGCCATCCTGCATCGAGCTTGTAGAGCCCGAGGTTCTGTAGCCTGCGTAGTGTCTTGTTGGTGTGCACCAGCGAGAGCCCCAATGCGTCGGCCAGGTGCTGCTGGTTGAACGGAAACTCGACCCAGCCATCGCGCTCCATGCCCACGCGCTGGGCCCGGCGATAGAGGTGCATCAACAGCATGGCGACGCGCTCGCTCGCGTTGCGCCGGCCGGCGGTCACCAGGTTGTCGTCGACCAGTTTTTCCTCGCGCGCGGCCAGCCAGGTGATGGCGTAGCCCAGCCTGGGCTGGGCATGGAACAGCTCCCAAAGCTTGTCGCGCGAAAACGCGCAGAGCGTGGTGTCGGTCACGGCCTCCACGCCGTGCGTCTGGCCGTCGGCAAACTCGTCCTGCAACCCGATGAAATCGCCGGGCAGCAGGAAATTGAGTATTTGGCGACGTCCATCGCCCAGCGTCTTGTAGCGAAACGCCCATCCTGCATAGAGCGTGAACAGCTGGGTGCTCGGCCGATGCTCCTCGACGATCGCGCCGCCGGCCGGAACACGGCGGGAACCGATGCGAAACGACTCGATGGTCTTCAGTTCTTCCGCCGAGGCCGGGAGGAAGGCTTCGAGCTGGCGCAAGGCACAGTCGTCGCAGGGATTCGGGCCCTGTGGCGGCGACGCCGTAGGCAAATAGTCCTCGAATTTCACGCGCCACTATAGGCTTTTCGCCTGTGTCTTTTTACATTTCGTGGGGGGCGGCAGCTTCATAAACTTCGCTCGTGTTCCGTCCCCGTTTCGCAATGACAGAAGAAGCAGCTCTCCACGAAGTCTTTTATTGCAGCATGCTCACGCAGGACCTGCCGCCAGCCACGGTCGGCTCGATCGTGACGCAGGCCCGCGCCCGCAATGCCCAGCACAGCATCACCGGCCTGCTCGTTTTCGACGGCATGCGCTTCTGCCAGCACCTGGAAGGACCGCAGGGCGCCGTGGAATCCTTGATGGAACGCATCGCGCAAGATCCCAGGCACACGTGCGTCAGGGTGGTCTATCGCGGGCCCTTGGCAGCCCGCCGCTACTCGGGCTTTGGCATGGGCCTGGCCGAAAGCGAGGGTCCCCATCTCATGGCCGGCGTCCATGCGCTGGAAGGGGAAGCCGCACTCAAGCATTTCCTGGCGCTGCAGCCCAGTTTCGACATCAACGCCTGAAAAACAAAAAAGGCGGCCGAAGCCGCCTTTCCGTCTGTGGGAAACCAGGCGCTCAGGCCGGATCCCACGAGTAGGTGGCGCCGTAGCCGTCCCACGCTTCCATGACGATGCGCTGGCCGGCGGCCACGGTCATCGACTCGCCCGGTGCCAGCACCAGGTCTTCACTGGGGGCGGCCGAAGTGGCGTCCGGCGTGATCCAGACTCGGCCCTGCTTGACCTTCAGCACGCTGGCCGACCGCGCCTTCAGGCTCATCGCCTCGCCGGGCGCAATCTGCCAGGCGCCGCGGCGCACGGCCGGCGGAACGGCGGTAGCGGTACGGGCGGCGGGCGCGAGGGTGGCGAGCGATTCGTTGGTGCAGACAGCGGTAGACATATGAAACTCCTTGGCGTTGCCGAATTGAGATTGCACAGACGGAGGCAATAGCGCAGTTCGGGAATGAATGATCGTTTTTGTGCCGTTGGCAGTCCAATGAAAACGAGGTAGCCTACTGATTCCGAATCCGCATCAATCGAAACCGAGGCCGCCCACGCCTTCATCCATGCAGCATTCCCAGACCCACCTGCGCTCGCGGCCCATTTCGGCCGGCCACCTGCGTGCCTTCGAGGCCGTGGCACGGCACCTGAACTTCCGGGCCGCCGCTGAAGAAATGGCGCTCACCCAGTCGGCCGTGAGCCGCCAGATCCAGTCGCTCGAGGAAGAAGTGGGCGTGTCGCTGTTCCTGCGGCACACGCGCGCGGTGGAGCTCACGAGCGCCGGGGCGCAATTGCTGCTGGCGGTGCAGCAGTCGCTGCCGCGCATCGATACGGCCGTGCGTCAGATTCGCCAGAGCGCCGGGCGAAAGAGCGTGTCGCTCACCACCTTTGCGTCTTTTGCATCGATGTGGCTCATCCCGAGGCTCGAGGCCTTTCAGCGCGACAACCCCGAGATCGACATCCGCATTGATGCCAGCGACGTGGCGGTCGACCTGGACGTGGCCGACGTCGACATTGCCCTGCGCTACGGAACGCGCGAAGCCATGCCGCCCACCGCGGTGCGCCTGTTCGGCGAAACGCTCACGCCGGTGGCGAGCCCCTGGCTATTGAAGAGCAGCCCGCCCATCAAGACCCCTGCCGACATCGCCCGCTTCACGCTGATCGAGGCCGGCGACGCGCACCGCACGCACCTCGAATGGCTGACCTGGCGGCGCTGGTTCGAAGTGAATGGCCTGGAGCGGGCGCAGCCCAAGCGCTGGCTCTATTTCAACTACGCCTACCAAATGGTCCAGGCCGCGCTCACCGGCCAGGGCGTGACGCTGGCGCGCAGTTCGCTCATCGCCGAAAGCCTGGCCAATGGCGACCTGGTCGAGGTGCTGCCGCAGCACCGCATGGATTCGCCGATGGGCTACTGGCTCATCGCTGGGCCGCGCAATGCGCTGCGGCCTGAAATCCGGGCGTTCTGGGACTGGCTGCAGGCCCAGGCCGTCACCACGCGCGAGACCATCGGCGAAGTGCCTGATCCGGACACGGTCGACAACATCGACTGAACGAAGCATCAGCGAGAGGTGGCCGCCGGGCCGCCCCAAGGCGGGCCACGCCTCCCCTCGGGGGGTGGAGTTACACGAAGTGAAAAGCCGGAGGGTTCAAGAAGTCGGCCAGACGACTCCGTTGTCGTTCAGGATCGCATCGAGCGGCAGGTCGTGCGGCCCGGGCTCAAAGTCTTCCAGAAAGCCGTTGGTGAATCCCAGTCCCACGGTGTAGGGGCGCGGCTCCAGCGCCGCCAGCGTGCGGTCGTAGAAGCCGCCGCCGTAGCCCAGCCGGTAGCCGCCCGCGCTGTAGCCCACGCAGGGCACGAACAGCAGCGTGGGCACGATCAGCTCGGTGTCCTTGGGTTTGGGAATGCCATAGGCGTCTTCTTCCATCTGGCACCCGGGGTACCAGGCATGGAAGGTCAGCGTCTTGTGCACCTTGTTCATCACCGGCAGCCCGATGCGGCGGCGCTGCGGCTCGTCGATGAGCTCGCCGTCTTCTTTCCAGCGATGCAGCGCGGGAAGCGGATCGAACTCGCCCTTGATCGGCCAGTAGGCGCCAATCACGGTCTCGGGCCGGCCGACCAGCCAGATCCGCATCACCCGCTGCAGCAGGTCGGCCCTGGCGAGCCGGTCGGGCATGGCCAGGCGCTGCTCGATCAGCGCTTTTCGCACCTGATCCTTGAGAAAACCCGTGGTCGCCGAGGTGTCGGCATCCTTTGACTTGTCCATAATCCCCCGATGCAGTTCCCAAGCATTTTGGCACCCATGTGCCATCGCCCGCTCCGCGCGGCGCCCGCACTCCTTTTTTCCGCCGTCTTGTACGCAGCCGCTTTGCTCTCGCAGCAGCCGGCGAGTGCGCAGACAAACACCAACGACGACGTGCTCATCCAGATGAAGCAGGCCTTCCAGCGCGGTGACAAAGGCCGCCTGGCGGCGCTGTTGCCGCAAGCGCGCGGCCATGCGCTCGAACCCTGGGCCGCCTACTGGGAGCTCAAGGCCCGGCTGCAGGAAGCGTCGGCCAGCGAAGTGCAGGACTTCTTCGCGCGCTATCCCGGCACCTACCAGGAAGACCGCCTGCGCAACGACTGGCTGCTGCTGCTGGGCCAGCGCCGCGACTGGGATGGCTTTGCATCCGCAGTGGCGGGCTTCCGCATGGGCGACGACCCGCAGGTGCGCTGCTACGCCGTCTTGGTCGAAGCTCTACGCACCGGCAGCGCCACACAGGCCCAGGCCGACGAAGTGCAACGCAGCTGGTTCAGCCAGAAAGAGGCGGACGACGGCTGTCTCACCGCCGCTGACCGCATGATCGCCGCCCGCCTGATGTCGACCAACGATGCCTGGAAGAAGGCGCGGCTGGCCATGGAGGCCAATCGCCCGCAGGCCGCGCGCGGGGCCGTGACCCTGGCCGCGCCCGATGCGCTGCCGCTGTTCGAAGAGCTCAACGCCAGCGCGGCCAAGTTCCTGACCGGCCGCGCCTTCGTGGCGGCCAAGTCGCGCAAGGAGCTGGTGGTGCTGGCACTCATCAAGGTGGCCGTGGCCGACCCCGACCAGGCCGCATCGCAACTCGACAGCAAGTGGGGTCCCATGCTGTCGGCCGAAGAACGCAACTGGCTCTGGGGCACCATCGGCCGCCAGGCTGCGAGCAAGCTTTCGCCGCTGGCCGGCAGCTACTTTGCCAACGTCTCCAAGAACGGCGACCTGTCCGACGACATGCTCGCGTGGCGCGTGCGCGCCGCGCTGCGCGCCGGCCAGTGGAAAGAAGTGGCGCCCGCCATCAACGCCATGAGCGACTCCGCCCAGCAAGAGCCGACCTGGATCTACTGGAAGGCGCGCGCACTCAGCGCCGCGGGCGGCGATGACCGCCGCGCCCAGGCGCGCGAGCTCTACCAGTCCATTGCCGGAACCCGCGGCTTCTATGAAATGCTGGCGCTCGAAGAGCTCGGCCAACGCATCGTCGTGCCCACGCGGCCGGCACCGCTCACACCCGAAGAGAAGAACGCAGCGCGCAGCAACATCGCGCTCAACCGTGCGCTCTATGCCATCGCCATCGGGCTGCGCCCGGAGGGCACGCGCGAATGGAACTACGCCACCAACCTGCACGACAAGGGCGGCATGGACGACCGTGCGCTGCTGGCCGCGGCCGACTTCGCCTGCCAGCGCGAGGTGTGGGACCGCTGCATCAACACCAGCGAACGCACCAAGGGCACGATCGACATGGAGCAGCGCTTTCCGATGCCGTTCCACGACACGGTGCTGCGCAAGAGCCAGGACATCGGGCTCGACCCCGCCTACGTGTACGGGCTGATCCGCCAGGAAAGCCGCTTCATCATGGACGCGCGCTCCGGCGTGGGCGCCTCGGGCCTGATGCAGGTCATGCCGGCCACCGCACGCTGGACCGCGCGCAAGATCGGCATGAACGACTTCACGCCAGGGCAGATCAACGACCGCGAGACCAACATCACCATCGGCACCAACTACCTGAAGCTCGCGCTCGACGATTTCGACGGCTCCATGGCACTGGCCGCCGCGGCCTACAACGCCGGCCCCGGCCGGCCGCGCAGCTGGCGCAACGGCCCGGTCATGGACGCCGCGATCTGGGCCGAGAACGTGCCCTTCAACGAAACGCGCGACTACGTGAAGAAGGTGCTCGCCAACACCACCAACTACGCGGCGCTGATCAGCGGACGCCCTCAATCGCTGAAGGAACGCCTCGGCCGGGTCGGACCGCGCGACGCCTCGGAGCCGGAGCCCAACAAGGACCTCCCCTGAGATGAGCTGGACCGCCGAGGTACTCGACACCATCGCGGCCGAGTTCTCGGACGTGGGCGACGTCGCCCAGTTCACGCGCATCGTCGTGCGCCTGATGCTTGCGGCGGTGCTCGGCTTCATGCTGGGCTTCGAGCGCGAGCAGCAGGGCAAGGCGGCGGGCGTCCGCACTCACATGCTGGTCGCCATTGGCTCGGCGATGTTCGTGCTGATTCCACAGCAGACCGGTATCGTGCCGGCCGACATGAGCCGGGTGATCCAGGGCCTGGTGGCCGGCGTGGGTTTTCTCTGCGCCGGCACCATCCTCAAGCAGGGCCGGGACGAACACCAGGTGCAGGGCCTCACCACCGCCGCGGGGCTGTGGATGACGGCCGCCATCGGCATGGCCTGCGGGCTCGGCCGCGAAGTGACCGCGGTCTTGAGCGCGCTGCTGGCACTGGCCGTGCTTGCGCTGGTGCCGCGCCTGGTGGACCTGGTCGAACGCATGGTCGGGCCGCGGCGCGGTGGCGACGGCGGTTCCGGCGAGTCGCCCCGCGTGATCGCTTCGCCTGACGAGAAGCCGCCGCGCTGAGCCGCATCAATTCGCGCTAGCTTCGGCATCAATCCGGGCGTACGGCCGCGCTAGCATTGAAGGTTTCTCATCTCATCCGAACCGCGGGATCACACGATGCGCAAGCTCTACATCGGCAACAAGAACTACTCGTCCTGGTCCATGCGGCCCTGGGTGCTCATGAAGCAGGCCGGCATTCCGTTCGAAGAGGTGATGGTGCGCTTCGACTCCTTCGAAGCCGAGTCGCAGTTCAAGAACACCATCGGCGCACTCAATCCGGTGGCGAAGGTGCCGGTGCTGGTTGACGGCGACCTGGTGGTGTGGGACACGCTGGCCATTGCCGAATACCTGGCCGAGAGCTTCCCGGAAAAGCAGCTCTGGCCCCGCGCCGTCGCCGACCGGGCCCGCGCGCGCAGCGTCTGCGCCGAGATGCATTCGGGCTTCAGCAACCTTCGCAACCTGTGCGTCATGAACATCGAGGCTTCGCTGCCCCACGTCGGCGCACGGCTGCTGAAGGACAACCCCGGCCTGCAGGACGAGATCGACCGCATCGTGCAGATGTGGACCGGGCTGCTCGACGCGCATGGCGGCCCGATGCTGTTCGGCGAATTCAGCATTGCCGACGCCTACTTTGCGCCGGTGGGCACGCGCATCAAGACCTACGGATTGCCAGTGACACCGGTCGTCTCTGCCTACATCGAGCGGGTACAAGCTTTGCCCGGCATCAAGGCATGGATCGATGATGCGCTGGCCGAGAAGGACTTCCTGCAGTTCGAGGAGCCCTACCGCACCGGGCGCTGAGTCGCGTCGGCTCCAGGGAAGCCGTCGTATCCCTACACTGGACGCATGAAAACCTATCTCGTCGGCGGTGCGCTGCGCGACCGGCTGCTCGGGCGGCCGGTGTCGGACCACGACTGGCTGGTGGTGGGTGCGACGCCCGAAGAAATGGTCTCGCGCGGCTACCTGCCCGTGGGGCGCGACTTTCCGGTGTTTTTGCACCCGCGCACGCGCGAGGAGTACGCCCTCGCCCGCACCGAGCGCAAGAGCGCTCCGGGCTACCGGGGCTTCACCGTGCATGCCTCGCCCGACGTCACCCTGGAACAGGACCTGGCGCGGCGCGACCTGACGGTCAATGCGATTGCAATGCCTGCGAAGTTCGTGCAGGCCGACGGCAGTTTCGAACCCGACCCCCGCAAGCTGGCCGATCCCTTCCATGGCCGGCGCGACCTGGAGCAGCGGCTGCTGCGCCATGTCACCGACGCCTTTCGCGAAGACCCGGTGCGCATCCTCCGGGTGGCCCGTTTTGCTGCGCGCTTCGACGACTTCTCGGTCGCACCCGAAACCATGGCGCTGATGAGTGAGATGGTCGAAGCCGGCGAAACCGATGCGCTGGTGGCCGAGCGCGTGTGGCAGGAACTGTCGCGCGGCCTGATGGAAACCCGTCCATCGCGCATGTTCGAGGTGCTGCGGGCTTGCGGCGCGCTGGCCGTGCTGCTGCCCGAGGTCGACCGGCTCTGGGGCGTGCCGCAGTCCGCCGAGCATCATCCCGAAGTCGACACCGGCGTGCATCTGATGATGGTCATCGACACCAGCGCCAGGCTCGACGCGCCGCTGCCGGTGCGCTTTGCCTGTCTGATGCACGACCTCGGCAAGGGCACGACCAGCCCCGAGGAGCTGCCGCGCCACCCCGGCCACGAGAAGCGCAGCGCCCAACTGCTGCAGGCGGCGTGCGACCGCTGGCGCGTGCCGGTGGATGTTCGCGAACTGGCCGAGGTGGTGGCGCGCGAGCACGGCAACATCCATGGCAGCGGCCAGCTCGAGGCGGCGGAGCTGGTGCGGCTGCTGGAGCGTTGCGACGCCTTCCGCAAGCCGGCCCGCTTTGCCGACGCGCTGCTGGCCTGCGAATGCGACTCACGCGGCCGGCTGGGCTTCGAGGACCAGCCCTACCCGCAGCGCGAGCGGCTGCTTGCGGTGCTCGCCGCGGCCTCCGGGGTGGCCACCGATGCGGTAGCGCGGGCAGCGCAGCAGTCGGGCGCCGCGGGGCCGCAGATCGGCGAGGCGATCCATCGCGCCCGGGTCGAGGCGGTGGCTGCGTCGCTGGGCTGAAGCCCGATTCAATTGCGACGGCGCCCGCCGCCGTCCGTCCAAACGCGCGCGGGGCTTTGGCCGACACGGCAAATGCCAGGCCCGTGTTATGGTTTTCACCGATGCCAATGCCCTCTCAGACGCCTCCCCCGCTGGGCCGAGACACCGCCCTCTTTCTCGACTTCGACGGCACGCTGGTCGCGCTTGCGCCGACTCCGGAAGCCATCGAGGTCCCCCCTGCGCTGGTGGCCCTGCTGCAAGACCTGCGCGACCAGCTCGGCGGCGCCCTGGCTGTGGTGTCGGGCCGCCAGATCGACGCGATCGACCGTTTTCTCGCTCCGCTGCGGCTGCCGGCCGCCGGCGAACACGGCGTGCAGCGGCGCGACCCGCAGGGCCGCATGCAGGAACAGCGCGCCCCCGACCTCGCGCCCATTCTCGACATCGCCAACGAACTGGCCCGCGTGCATGAAGGCCTCTTGGTCGAACGCAAGCACGCGGCCATTGCGCTGCACTACCGGCTTGCGCCGCAGCTGGAGGCGGTGTGCCGGGACGCCATGTCGCGCGCCATTGCGGGCCGGCCCCAGCTTGAGCTGATGCACGGCAAGTTCGTGTTCGAGGTCAAGCCCACAGGCATCAACAAGGGCATTGCCATCGAGGCTTTCATGAACGAGGCTCCGTTTGCGGGACGCACGCCGGTCTTCGCAGGCGACGACACTACCGATGAGAGCGGCTTTGCCGTAGTGCAGCCGCGCGGTGGCATCGGCATCAAGGTGGGCTCGGGGCCCAGCCTGGCGCTGCACCGGCTCGAATCGCCGCGGGCGGTCTTCGAATGGCTGGTGCAGGCGCGCGACAGCCTGGCTGCGCCACAACACAAGAAAGACGAGTCCCCGAGGAGCCCTGAATGAGTGAGTTGCAACTGTCGAAGGCACCCGAGGATCGCGCGGGTGCCTCCGTTTCCGGCGCGGCCAGGCCGGCCGAGTCGGCGCCCGTGAATCCGCGTGCCGCAGTGCAGGCGGTGCCGCGCGGCTTCGGGCCGCCGGCGGAGCCTTCGCTCAACGTGGGCGTGATCGGAAACTGCGCCTACAGCGCGCTCATCGACGCGCGCGGACGCGCCGTGTGGTGCTGCCTGCCGCGCTTTGACGGCGACCCGGTGTTCAACGCCCTGCTGCACCCCGGTGAAGAGGCCGGCGCCTGGGCCATCGAGATCGAGGACTTCGCCTCCAGCAAGCAGTGGTACGAGCCCAATACCGCGGTGCTGCGCACGCAGCTTTACGACAGCGCCGGCCAGGGCATCGAGATCACCGACTTTGCGCCGCGCTTCTACAGCCGATCGCGCTACTTCCGGCCGCTCATGATGGTGCGCCGCGTGCGGCCGATTGCCGGCGCGCCGCGCATCCGCGTGGCGCTCGATCCGCGCTTCCAGTGGGGTGCCACGGCGCCGCTGGAGGTCACGCGCGGCAGCAACCACATCCGCTATGTGGGGCCGGACGTGACGCTGCGGCTCAACACCGACGCCTCGATCTCGCACATTCTGTCGCGCCAGCCTTTCGTGATCTCGCGCGAATACAACTTCATGTTCGGCGTGGACGAGACGCTGCTCGACGGCATTGCCGACACCGCGCGCAGCTTCGAGCAGGAAACCATTGCCTACTGGCGCACCTGGAGCAAGCGGCTCGCAATTCCGTTCGAATACCAGGACGCGGTGATCCGCGCGGCCATCACGCTCAAGCTCTCGCTCTATGAAGACACCGGCGCCATCGTCGCCGCCATGACCACGAGCATTCCCGAGGCGCCGGGCAGCCAGCGCAACTGGGACTACCGCTACTGCTGGCTGCGCGACGCCTTTTTCGTGGTGCGCGCGCTCAACTCGCTGAGCGAGGTGGGCACCATGGAAGACTACCTGCGCTGGCTCGGCAACGTGGTGATCGGATCGCACGGCGAGCACATCCAGCCGCTCTACGGCATTGGGCTGGAGCGCGAGCTGCCCGAGTCGATGGTCGAGGGCCTCGCGGGTTATCGCGGCATGGGTCCGGTGCGCGTGGGCAACCAGGCACAGGAGCATTTTCAGCACGACGTCTACGGCAACATCGTGCTCGGCTCAGCGCAGGCCTTTCATGACCACCGCCTGCTCGCCCGCGCGGGCGTGGCGGAGTTTCCGCACCTGGAGGCCGTGGGCGAACAGGCGATCCGCGTGTATGGCACGCCCGACGCCGGCATGTGGGAGCTGCGCACCCGGGCCCGCGTGCACACCAGCTCCGCATTGATGAGTTGGGCCGCCTGCGACCGGCTCGCCAAGATCGCGCGCACGTTGGAGCTGCCCGAGCGTGCGGCGTACTGGCACGGCCACGCGGCGCGCATGAAGGAGGAAATCCTGGACAAGTCATGGTGCGAGGAACGCCAGGCCTTTGCCGAAAGCTTTGGCGGCCATGAACTCGACGCCAGCATCCTGCTGATGGTGGAGGTGGGCCTCATCGACGCGCGCGACCCGCGCTTCATCTCCACCGTCGACGCCATGGAAAAGTCGCTCTGCGACGGGCCCTACATGCGCCGCTACGAAGCGGCCGACGACTTCGGCAAGCCCGAGACGGCCTTCAACATCTGCACCTTCTGGCGCATCGACGCACTCGCCAAGATCGGCCGTAAGGCCGAGGCACGCCAGATCTTCGAGACCATGCTGGCGGCGCGCAACCCGCTCGGGCTGCTGTCGGAAGACACGCATCCGGTCACGGGTGAGATGTGGGGCAACTTTCCGCAGACCTATTCGATGGTCGGCATCATCAATGCAGCCGTGCGGCTGTCGGCACCATGGGACTCGTGCATATGAGCGCAGCGCCAGGGGTGCACCCATGAGCCGGCTCGTCGTCGTTTCTAACCGCGTGGCGGACCCGCGCAAGCCGGCCGCGGGCGGCCTGGCCGTTGCCCTTGGCGAAAGCCTGCAGCAAAGCGGTGGCCTGTGGTTCGGCTGGAGTGGACAGATCGTAGAAGACGGCCCGACGGGCGAAGGCGAGCTGCATGTGCTGCAGGCGGGCAAGGTCTCCCTCGCCACCATCGACCTGAGCCGCGACGATCACGACAGCTACTACCTGGGCTACAGCAACGACGTGCTGTGGCCGGTGTTTCACAACCGGCTCGATCTGGCCCATTTCGAGGCCGGCTTCATCGGCGGCTACCGGCGCGTGAACCAGCTGTTCGCGCGCAAGCTGATGCCGCTTTTGAAGCCCGACGACATCATCTGGATTCACGACTACCACCTGATGCCGCTGGCAGCCGAGCTGCGCGCCATGGGCTGCAGGCAGCGCATCGGTTTCTTCCTGCACATTCCGCTGCCGCCGCAGATCATCATCGCGGCCGTCCCGCAGCACGAATGGCTCATGCGCTCGCTGTTTTCCTACGACCTGATCGGCTTCCAGGCGCAGCAGGACGTGCAGCATTTCGAGCACTACGTGCGCAACGAAGCCCATGGCGAATACTTGGGCGACGACATGTACCGCGCCTATGGGCAGACGGTGCGTTGCAGCGCCTTCCCGATCGGCATCGACGTCGACGAGTTCGCGGCGCTCACGCACGCCAAGGAGTCGCGCGACATGTTCGAGACCATGAAGCGCGAGTATTCGCAGCGCCGGTTGCTGCTGGGCATCGACCGGCTCGACTATTCCAAGGGCATTCCGCAGCGGGTGCGGGCCTTTCGCGAGTTGCTGGCCAACTACCCCGAGAACCGGCGCAGCGCCACGCTGATCCAGATTGCGTCGCCCACGCGCGAAACGGTCGATGCCTATGGCGACATACGGCGCGAGCTCGAGTCGCTCTGCGGCGCCATCAACGGCGACTACGGCGAGCTCGACTGGATGCCGGTGCGCTACATCCACCGCATGGTGGCGCGCAAGCGCGTGCCGGGGCTCTGCCGCGCCGCGGCGGTCGGGCTGGTGACGCCGCTGCGCGACGGCATGAACCTCGTCGCCAAGGAGTACATCGCGGCACAAGACCCGGCAGATCCGGGCGTGCTGGTGCTGTCGCGCTTTGCCGGTGCGGCCGAGCAGCTGAAGGAAGCGCTGCTGGTGAATCCGTACGACACCCACGGCACGGCCGAAACCGTGCAGCAGGCGCTGCAGATGCCGCTCGAGGAGCGGCGCGAGCGGCACCAGAAGCTGCTCTCGCGCATCCGCGAGCAAGACATCCATTGGTGGCGGCGCAGCTTTCTCGAAGCGCTGCGGCACGCCGCGAGCCAGCGCTAGGCGAAGCCAGCCGATCAGGTGCCGGTCAAGAGCCGCACCAGCCGCATCACGGGCCGCGGCTCAGCGGGACGGGCGGCCGGTGCCGGGGCCTGCTGCGGTGCATGCACGCGCAGCCGCACCGGCGTGAGCGCCGACAGCTCGATCCAGCCGCCTCGTTCCAGGCGATGCACGTCGCCTTCGGCCAGCAGGCTCTTCACGGTGAACACGGTGTCGCCGAACCATGACGGCGGCGACACCAGTTGTGCCCGGCCCTCCAGCACTTCGAGCCAGGTTGCGGGGTCGAGCGCGGTGCGCAGGGACTGCCCGGCCTGCAAGGTGACGGTGTCGGGCAGTGGATCGAGCGTGATGGGTTGCATGGCGCGGCTTTCGGAGTGGATGCGGCCATCGTAGGAATTCGGCCGCTCAAAAAACAGGCACACGCCAAGGCGATTCGCACCGGAACAGCGGGCGGCCGAGCACATCTGTTATGGTCGTTTTCCTTTGCAACTGCATCTGTTTTCGGATGCGCGATAGGGGGAGCATCGACGCCATGGATTCGCTACCGCTCTACCGCCAGCTCGCAGCGCACTACGTGGACGCGATTCACACCGGCTCGCTCAAGCAGGGCGACAAGCTGCCGTCGCTGCGCAGTCTGATGCGCCTGCACGACATCAGCCTTTCGACCGCGCTGCAACTGTGCCGCACGATGGAGAGCGATGGATGGGTCGAGGCACGCGACCGGTCGGGGTATTTCGTGCGCCGGCCGCGGCGCCTGGCCATTGCGCCGATGGAGGAGCCGGCCGCCGGCGTGCCGCCCGATCCGGCGCAGTACGTGGGCATCCATGCGAAGGTGTCGGACTTCGTGGCGCGCCGCCGACAGATTCCCGAGAAGCTCAACCTCTCGATCGCGCGTGGCGCGCCCGAGCTGTACCCGGCCGAGGCGCTGCGCAATGCGATGACGCGCATGCTGCGCCAGCAGCCCGAGATGCTGGCGGTCGCGTCGCCGCTGAAAGGCCATCGCCAGTTCCGCGAGGTGCTCGCGCAGCGCAGCCTGCGCGTGGGCATGGCGATCTCGCCAGACGATATCCTGGTCACCAACGGCTGCATCGAGGCGCTCAACCTCGCGCTGCGCGCCGTGGCTCAGCCGGGCGACACGGTGGCGGTGGAGTCGCCCACCTTCTACGGCCTGCTGCAGGTGCTCGAGAGCCTTGGCATGCGTGCGCTGGAGATCCCGACCAGCCCGCAGACCGGCCTTTCGATCGAGGCGCTGGAGCTGGCAATCAGCACCTACGACAACATCAAGGCCGTGGTGGTGGTACCGCATTTGCAGAACCCGCTGGGCAGCGTGATGCCCGACGCTCACAAGGCGCGGCTCGCGCAACTGTGCGAGCGGCATGCCATTCCGCTGATCGAGGACGATACCTACAGCGAACTGGTCGACGCCCCGACGCCGCCGCGAGCGCTCAAGTCGTGGGACACCAGCGGCAACGTGATTCATTGCGCATCGCTGCACAAGATTCTTGCGCCCGGCCTGCGGCTGGGCTGGATCACGGCCGGACGCTGGCAGGCACGGGTGGAGATGCTCAAGTTTGCGCAGACGCGCAACAACGAAGGGCTCTCGCAAGGCGCGGCGGGCCTTTTCATGGGCACCGGCGCCTACGACCGCCATCTGCGCCATCTGCGCGGCTGCCTCAAGACGCAGCGCGAGCAGACAGCCGACGCGATTGCCAGCTACTTTCCCGCGGGCACGCGCATCAACCTGCCGCCCGGTGGGCTCCAGCTGTGGGTCGAGCTGCCCGAGCGGCTTTCATCTTCGAGGGTCTTCGATGCGGCGCTGGTCGAGCGCATCGTGGTGGCGCCCGGCACGCTGTTCTCCAACTCGTCGCGCTTCGACCACTACCTGCGCATCAATTGCGGCTGGCCTTACGGTGAAGCCGTCGACACCGGTTTGCGCCGCCTGGGCCAGATCATCGAGACGCTGAGCCGTGGGGCCGGCGCAGGGACTGCATCGCCCCCCTGGCCGTCCGAAGCAAGCCGGCTTCAGTCGAGCAGCGCCAGGGCCGCGTAGTCGCCGACCTTTTCGCCGAGCCCGGCGGGCACCAGCATCACGCCGCGCGTGAGCGGGAGCAGCTTGCCGTCGACCTGCGCCTGCAGCCGCGGCAGCAGAAATTCCCGGTGGTGCCAGAACACGCTGCCGCCCAGGCTGATGCGCTGGAGATCGAGCGTGGCCACCAGGTTGTAGATCATCCGGCCCATGACACGGCACAGGGCATCGACGATCTCGACGGCGTGGGCTTCTCCGCCCGAGGCGGCCGCAAACAACTCGGGCGCAGGCTGCCCCAGGCGGCGCGCGATGGAGTTGCCGGCTACCAATGCCTCCACGTCGCCAAGGTTGCCGCATCCGCAGAGCGCGCCGCTCGCATCGTCAGCCACGAAGCTGTGGCCCGCATGTCCGGCGTTGCCGTTCTTGCCGCGCAGGGCGCGGCCATCGACACACAGGCCCACGCCCACGCCGGTGCTCCAGGTGACGTAGGCGCAGTGATCCAGGCCTTGCAGCGCGCCCCAATGGCGCTCTGCCTCGAGCGCAGCCACGGCATCGTTCTCGACCCGCACGCTGCCGAAGCGCTGGACCAGCGGTGCTTCGATAAGCGCGGTCATCCAGTTGTTGGGCAAACCGCGCGCCGGACCGGCAATGCCGCCGCAGATGTTGGGCGTAGCCAGTTCCACCATGCCGTCCCTCAGTTCGAAAGGGCCCGCTGACGACACGCCCACGCGATCGATGCTTGCGACATCGACGCCTTGCTCGGCGCAGGCTTCCTCGATCATCCGAATGATCTGCACGGCCACGGCATCGTTGTCGCCGGTCTTGGCAGTCGGCTCGCTGCGGCGGCCGACCAGCGGCGCATCGCTCGAGGGGGAAAGGCTCACGGCCACCTTGGTGCCGCCGATGTCGACGCAGGCTCTCATCGCGTGGTTCTTCTCTTTTCGGATGTGGGGTTCATCGGTCTGCTCTAAATGAAGCGCGCGACCAGCGCGGCAATCATGCTGAGCACCAGAGTGCTGGAGATCGGCAGCTGCCAGTGGCGGCCGAAAGCGCGAAATTCGAAATCGCCGGGCAGGCGCCCGAAGCCGAACCGGCGCAGCCAGGCGGTGAGGCCGCTCATGAGCACCAGGGCAAGGACGACGACGATCAGCCAGCGGATCATGGAAACAGTCTAGGCCGGTTCAAGCCCGCGCGGCGAGGATGGCCATCGTCTGCCTGTGGAGTTCGGGCGTGGCCGCGGCAATGACCCGGCCATCGGACTCCAAGCCCAGCGGCTGGCCCTGCCAGTCGGTGATGACACCGCCCGCGGCCTCGATCAGGCCCGCGGGCCCGAGGTAGTCGTAGGGCTGCAGGCCGGTTTCAACCACGAGGTCGATGGTGCCGCCGGCCAGCTGGGCATAGCCGTAGCAATCGCCACCAAAGCGCCGCATGGCGCATTGACGGCTGAGCCGATCGAAGGCCTGCCAGTCGGCCGGCGCAAAGATGTCGGGCGAGGTGGTGACGATGCGCGCCTTGGCCACCTCGATGCAGCCGCTCGCGCGCACCGGCTGTCCGTCGCGCGTCGCGCCCTTGCCGAGCTGGCCGATCCAGCGCTCTTTCAGCACCGGCATGTCGACCATGCCAAGCACCACGCGCGGGCCCTGCAGCACGCCGATCAGCGTACCCCACAGCGGCGATCCGGTGATGAAGCTGCGCGTGCCGTCGATGGGGTCGAGCACCCAGACGCGCTCGGCATCGAGGCGTTCGAGGCCGTGCTCCTCGCCGAAGATGCCATCGGCCGCGGCACGCTCGCCCAGGATCTCGCGCATGGCCGTTTCGGCGGCGCGGTCCGCCAGCGTCACGGGGCTCGCGTCGGCCTTGGTGACGATGTCGAGCGGCGTGCGGAAGTAATGCATCGATTGCGCGGCGGCCGCGTCGGCCAGCGCATTGGCAATCGACAAAAGATCGGGGGTTGGGGGGCTCATGGAGAAGTCACGCGTGCCAAAAACTGCAATTAGACCCGAGCCCGGCCGGTTTGACATGCCAGGGGGCCTGGACCTAGCATGGGCCGAACTCCCGCTTATCCATGCCGTCCTCATTCCGACTTTTTCGCACCACCCTGTTCGCACTTTTGCTCGCGGCAGTGGCCGCGCTGGCGCAGGCCACCCCTTCCGCATCTGAGCAGAAGCTCATCGACACACTGATTCTTCGCGTCTCGAACATGAAGACGATGACCTTCATGCGCAATGGCGACGAGCACAACGCCGCCGACGCCGCGAAGCACATGCAAGCCAAGTTCGACCACTTCAAGGACGAGATCGTCACTGCGGAAGACTTCATCGACCGCTGCGCCTCGCGCTCCGAGATGACGGGCAAGCCCTACCAGGTGAAGATGCCGAACGGTGCGGTGAGAGACGCCAAAGAATTCCTCACCGCTGAGCTGCGCACGCTGCGCAAGGGCGGTGGCAAGCCTGCTGCCAGCTGAAAAAGATCGGCTCGCCGCCCCTTTTTCAGAACGGCGTGTCGCCGGCGATGGTGGTGCGGTTCAGGCGGCGTCGCAGGTGATCGGGCGTGCCGGCCGCCAGGTGCATCAGCGAGCGGTTGTCCCAGAACACCAGGTCGTGCGGCGCCCACCGGTGGCGGTACACGAACTCGGGCTTTACGCTGTGCGCGAACAGCTCGGCCAGTAGCGCATCGCTCTCTTCCTGCGGCAGCCCGACGACGCGCGTCGTGAAATGCTCGCTGACGAAAAGCGCTTTTCGGCCCGTCTCGGGATGCGTACGCACGACCGGCTGCACCGCAGGCGTGACCTGGTCGATCTGCGCCTGCGAGAGCTTCGGCCGCCACGGGTTCTTGGCGCGCAGCTCTTCGTACTTGGCAAGGTAGCTGTGCTCGGCCTTGAGCGGCAGGATGCGCTGCTGCAGTTCCGGGCGGAGCGCTTCCCACGCGAGATGCTGATCGGCAAAGAGCGTGTCGCCGCCCTCGCTCGGCAGCTCTTGCGCATGCAGCAGGGAGCCGAGGCTCGGCTGGGGCTTGTAGGAGAGGTCGGAGTGCCAGTAGGCACCCGCATCGCCCAGGCCGATGGGCTCGCCGTTTTCCTTGACGTTGCTGACGATCAGGATCTCGGGGTGGTTCTTTAAATGAAACTGGTGCAGCACGTGGATTTCGAGCGGGCCAAAACGGCGGCTGAAGTCGATGTGCTCGGCGGGGGTGATCTGTTGGTTGCGGAATACCAGGACGTGGTGGTCGAGGTGTGCGCGGTGGATGCGGGCGAAATCTTCGTTGTTAATGGGCTTGGAGATGTCCAGGCCCAGGATTTCTGCGCCTACGGGGGCGGGGAAGGGCCGCACTTCGAAGTGCTGCGCAGGGGCTTCTGTCTTTGGGGAAGCGGTCATACCGCCAATGTAGGTTTCGCGGGGCGTTTGATCAACGAACTCTTCGTTGGTAACTTATGGTTTTTTTATTTCCCGAGGCCGGGTCTCGCCCCGGCGGGCGACTCACTTTCTTTGCTTCGCCAAAGAAAGTAAGCAAAGAAAGGCGACCCCTACTGTCTGCGTCCCTTCGCTGCGCTACGGGAAACCTGCGGTGCTCGACTCCGGCGGGGGTCCGCAGAACTCGCTTCGCTCAAACAGCTGCG
>NZ_JAUSRN010000019.1 GCF_030811855.1 Variovorax paradoxus
GGGTCGCAGACAGTGGGGTCGCCTTTCTTTTGCCTACGTTTCTTTGGCGAAGCAAAGAAAAGTAGGTCGCCCGCCGGGGCGAGTCCCGGCCTCGGGAAGCAAACAAGCTAAAGAGCTAAAGAGCTAAAGAGCTAAAGGAGTCAGAGGGTATGACTCCGATCCCCCTCCACAAACCCCATTGCATCCCAAGGCTCCCCAACAGCAAACCCCACCACCTTGAAGAGTTCCCCCATCTCATGCTCATGAATGAGCCGAGCCGCCATTCCCCTCTCCGCAGTAGAGCCCTGCTCCATCCTCGCAAGCAACCCGCAGTTCAGCAGAAACCGCGCCTGGCTCGTGTAGCCCAGCACCTCGAGCCCCGCTTCCTGCCCCGCCAGCGCAATGCCCGTGAAATTGACGTGCGCCGTGATGTCCTTGTAGCCCACGTCGGACAGCGGATCGCCATCGGCCTGATGCGCCCGGTGGCACATCACCGTACCCATGTGGCGCTGCGGGTGGTAGAACTCGCGCTCCGGAAAACCATAGTCGATGAAGAAGGCCGCACCTTCCTTCAGGCGGTCCGCCAGCGTGGCGACGAAGGCCTCGGCCTGCGGATGAATTTCGGTCAGGTAGTCGTGCTCACCAAGCACCTCGAACGGTGGCCGGAGTTCGGTGGTGCGATCGGCCCAGGTCCAGCCATCGGCGCTTGCATTGCGAACCACGCCGCGCTCTTGCCATTGGCCGCCCACGCGCGCCAGCAGTTGCACCGGCATTGCATCGAGCACCTCGTTGCCGACCACCACGCCCTGCATCGATTCAGGCAGCTCGCCGAGCCAATCGACGCGGTCGGCGTAACGCACCAGCGCCTGCTGCTGCCGCTCGCGCAAGGTGCCCGACAGGTCGACGATGCGGTAGCGCACGTCGCCGCGGCCCATCTCGTCGAGCGCGTGCAGCAACTGCACGGCGAGCGCCCCTGTGCCCGCGCCGAATTCCCAGACCGTGTCGGTTCCGGTCTTCTCCAGCGCTTCGGCCACCTGGGCCGCGAGCGCTTGGCCGAACATGGGCGTGAGCTCGGGAGCCGTCACGAAGTCGCTGCCCGAAGACGGCATGTGGCCGAACTTGGCGGAGCTGTTGGCGTAGTAGCCCAGCCCCGGCGCGTACAAGGCCAGCGCCATGAAGCGATCGAAGCCGATCCATCCGCCGGCGCGTTCCACGGCGCGGGCAATCAGGGTATCGAGGGCGATGGGTAAACTGTTCGTCGTCTTTGTCGTCACGCCCCGATTCTCCCTTCTCTCTTCGCATGAGCACAGTGCCTCTATCTCCTGTTACGCCGACCCGCCTCCGCACCGTCCTCGTCACGGGTGCCGGACGCCGGCTGGGCCGCGAGATTGCGCTGGCGCTGGCCGCAGGAGGTTGGCAGGTGGCGGTGCACTACCGCAGCTCGCGCGCCGAGGCCGAGCAAACGGCAGCCGATTGCACGGGCCTCTCGGGCAGTTCGGCTGTCTTCGAGGCCGATCTGCTCGACGAAGGCGCCACCCGCGCCTTGCTGCCGCGCGTGGTGGCGCATTTCGGCGGAGTCGATGCCGTGGTCCACAGCGCGGCCCTCTTCGAGCACGACGATGCGGCCAGCTTCAGCTATGCGCTCATGGAGCGCCATGCGCGCAGCAACGCAGGCGCGGCCATCCTGCTGGCGCAGGCGCTGCGCGACCATCTGGCGCTGCGTGACGCGCAGGGCGCGGTGGTGCACCTGCTCGACCAGAAGCTCTGGAACCCGAACCCCGACTTTCTCAGCTACACGCTTTCCAAGGCCGCACTCGAAGCGGCCACGCCCATGCTGGCCATGGCGCTGGCGCCACGCGTGCGGGTGGTGGGTGTGGCGCCCGGCCTCACGCTGCCGAGCCACATGCTGGACGAGGCCAAGTTTTCGCAGCTGCACAAGCTCTCGCCGCTGGGCCGTTCTTCGACCCCAGCCGACGTGGCGGCGACGGTGAAGTTCGCGCTGGAGAACAACTCGATCACCGGCACCACGCTCTTGGTGGACGGGGGCCAGCACCTCATGAAATTCGACCGCGACTTCTCGCTGATGTGAGTCCCACCATGCCCTCTACCCCCATCGGCCGCCAGACTCTCACCCTGCAAGGGCTTCGCTTCGACGCCAACCTGGGCATCCTCGACCAGGAAAAGACGGCGCCGCAGCCGATCCAGGTCGATGCCGAGCTGCATCTGGGCGCGCAGCCGCTGATGCCGAAGGACGACGAGATCTTTCACGTGCTGGACTACCGCAAGGTGCGCCGCATCATCATCGACGAGTGCACGGCCGAGCACGTGAACCTGCTCGAAACCCTCATCGGCAAGCTCGCGCAGCGCCTGCTGCAGCTGCCCGGCGTGGTCGGCGTGCGGGTGAAGATCGCCAAGCTCGAAATCTTCGACGACTGCGAGGTGGCTATCCGCATGGAAGCCGGGGAATGGTGATCCAAGGCAAAATCGGGGCTTCCTCCCCCGATTTGCCTGAAGCAGCCTACCCATGAACGCCGTCTGGATCGACGAGGCGCCCGTCGCCGGCGCCACCCCCATCGCCACCAACTCGCTGAAGATCGAACGCGAGACGCACAAGCTCGAAAAGCGCCTGTGCCGCGAGGTGGGCCGCGCCATCGTCGACTACAACATGATCGAAGAGGGCGACAAGGTCATGGTGTGCGTCTCGGGCGGGAAGGACAGCTACGCCATGCTGGACATCCTGCTCAAGCTCAGGGCCCGCGCACCGATCCACTTCGACATCGTCGCGGTCAACCTCGACCAGAAGCAGCCCGGCTTTCCAGAAGAAGTGCTGCCAAAGTATTTGAGCGAACTCGGCGTGGACTTCCACATCGAGAACCAGGACACCTACAGCATCGTCAGACGCGTGATTCCCGAGGGCAAGACGACCTGCGGCCTGTGCAGCCGGCTGCGCCGCGGCATCCTGTACCGCGTGGCGGACGAACTCGGCGCTACCAAGGTGGCGCTCGGCCACCACCGCGACGACATGCTGCAGACCTTCTTCCTCAACATGTTCTTCGCGGGCAAGCTCAAGAGCATGCCGCCCAAGTTGGTGAGCGACGACGGCAAGCACATCGTGATTCGCCCGCTCGCCTACGTGGCCGAGAAAGACCTGGTGCGCTGGGCGCAGCACCGCGAATTCCCGATCATTCCGTGCACGCTGTGCGGCAGCCAGGAAAACCTGCAGCGCAAGCAGGTCGGCGAGATGCTGCGCGAGTGGGACAGAAAGCATCCCGGCCGCGTGGAGAACATGTTCACCGCGCTGCAGAACGTGGTGCCATCGCACCTGCTCGACGGAACGCGGCACGACTTCAAGGGTCTGAGGGCCACCGGCGTGGCCGACGAAGACGGCGACAAGGCCTTCGACACGCCTTCTTTCGACCTGCTCTCCCAGGCACCTGCAGCCCTGCGCATCCTCCAGGGCTGAGCGGGCAACCCAGGGGAATTTTGGGCCGCGGAGCCCGGAGATCCTCATGAAACGTGCGTTTTTTGCTCTCTTTTTGGCAGCATCATTGAGCGGCTGCGCCACCTCGTGGGTGGTCGACAGCGATGTGAAAAGCTTCTCCTCGCTCGCCGCGGTGCCGCCCGGCGCCACCTACCGCTTCGAACGGCTGCCGTCGCAGCAGGCCGACGCCGCCCGGCAGGAATCACTGGAGGCGATGGCGGCCACTGCTCTCGAAAAAGTAGGCCTGCGCCGCGACGATGCCAAGCCGCAGTACAGCGCGCAGATCGGCGCGCGCGTGACGGTCGGCCTTTCGCCCTGGGCCGACCCGTGGCTCTTCGACGGCCCCTGGGGCGCTGGCTATGGCTACCACGGCTATGCGCGCCGCTGGTATGGCGGCGGCTGGTACGGTGGGCCTGGCTTCATCCCGCCCGCGGCCAACCCCTGGTATGAGCGCGAAGTGAGCATCGTGCTTCGCGACGTTGGCTCGAACCGTGTGGTCTACGAAACGCGGGCCCGCAATGACGGGCCGTACAACGTGAGCGCGACCATCCTGCCAGTGATGTTCCAGGCCGCGCTGCAGGGATTCCCGAATCCGCCGCAGGGCGAGCGCCGCGTGAACATCGAACTCTCGGCTGCGAAGAAATGAGCCGCTTCTAGAATCCGGCCAATGGAAGAAATCACCCGCCTGATTGCTGTTCGCCATGGCGAGACCGCCTGGAATGTCGACACCCGCATCCAGGGCCAGCTCGACGTCGGACTCAACGCCACCGGCTGCTGGCAGGCCCAGCGCGTAGGGCAGGCTCTGGCGCACGAAGACATCGGCGCGATCTATGCGAGCGACCTGTCGCGCGCCTGGCAGACCGCGCAGGAGATCGCGCGCCCCCATGGCCTCACAGTGCACCCCGAGCCCGGCCTGCGCGAACGCGCGTTCGGCCGCTTCGAGGGATTGAGCTTCGCGGAGATCGAAGCCACCCTGCCCGACCAGGCCAGGCGCTGGCGCGAGCGCGATCCCGAGTTCGAACCCGAGGGCGGCGAAAGCCTGCTGGTGTTTCGCGAGCGCGTGACGCGCGTCGCCTCGAAACTGGCCGCGCGCCATCCGGGCCAGCTGGTGGCGCTGGTGGCGCATGGCGGCGTAATGGACGTGCTCTACCGCGCCGCCACGCGCCAGGAGCTGCAAGCGCCGCGCACCTGGCAGCTCGGCAACGCGGCCATCAACCGCATGCTCTGGACGCCCGAGGGCTTCAGCCTGGTGGGCTGGAGCGACACCGCCCACCTGGTGACGGACGAGGACGACGACATCCTCGACGAAACGACGACCTAGGCGTGCGACGCCGCGTGCGTTGCCGCGGCTCCACCCGCTTCGCTTTGGGCCTCGCCCGGCAAGTCGACCATGGGCCCGGTGCCGCTGTAGCGGTCGAGCGCAAGGTAAATCGCGGGCGTGATGTAGAGCGTGATCACCTGCGAGAAGATGAGCCCGCCCACCACCGCCACACCCAGCGGCTGGCGCAGTTCGGCGCCGGCGCCCAGCCCCAATGCCAGCGGCAGCGCACCCATCAGCGCGGCCAGCGTGGTCATCAAGATGGGGCGGAAGCGCAACCGGCAGGCCTCGCGGATCGCATCGACCGGCTTCATGCCTTCGGTGCGCTGCGCATCGAGCGCGAAGTCGATCATCATGATCGCGTTTTTCTTCACGATGCCGATCAAGAGCAGGATGCCGATGGTGGCGATCAGCGTCAGGTCGAAGTTGAAGAGCTTGAGCGAGAGCAGCGCGCCCACGGCCGCGGACGGCAGGCCGGCCAGGATGGTCAGCGGATGGATGTAGCTTTCGTACAGCACGCCCAGGAGCACGTAGATCACCAGCACGGCCAGCACCAGCAGCACGGCCTGGCTCGACTGTGAGCTCTGGAACACCGCCGCATCGCCGCCGTAAGTGGTGATGATCGACGGCGGCATCTTCAGCGCTTCCTTGAACTGATCGATCTTCGCGGTCGCGTTGCCCAGCGGCACGTCGGGCGCGAGGTTGAACGACACCGTGACCGCCTGCAGCTGGCCCTGGTGGTTGACCGAGGTGGGTCCCACCGTGCGCTTGACGGTCGAGAAGGCCGAGAGCGGCACCAGCCGGCCCGTGGTGCTGCGCACCGAGAGGCGCGACATGTCGTCCTCGAACTGGCGGTCGTTGTCGGAGGCCGAGAGAATCACCTGGTAGGTGTTGCTCGCGCCGTAGATGCTGCCGATCTGCCGATCGCCATAAGCGTTGTAGAGCGCGGTGCGCAAGTCGCCCACGGCCACGCCGAGCACGCCGGCCTTGTCGCGGTCGATCTCGAGCGTGGCCTGCAGGCCGCGGTTCTGCGAGTCGCTGGTGACGTCGCGGAACGCCGGATCGGCGCGCATGCGCTCCATGAGCCGCGTGGCCCAGGGCACCATCTCGCCCGCGTTCACGCTTTGCAGCGTGTACTGGAAGCGCGCCTTGCTCTGACGGCCGCCCAGGCGCAGGTTCTGCACCGGCTGCATGTAGACCGCGATGCCCGGAATCTCGCGGAAGCGCTGGCGCAGCGACTCCAGCACCACGGCCATCTTGGGACGCTGGCTGCGCGGCTTGAGCACGGCGAACAGTCGGCCGGAGTTCTGCGTGGCCGTGGGTCCGCCCACGCCGACAAACGAGCTCACGTAGGCCACGCTCGGGTCCGCCTGAAGCGAGGCGGCCACGCGTTCCTGCAGCGCATTCATGGCAGTGAAGGAGATGTCCTCAGCCGCTTCGGTGGTGATCTGGATCTGGCCGATGTCTTCCTCGGGAAAGAAGCCCTTCGGAATGGAGACGAACAGCCACGCGGTGACGATGAAGGTGCCGCCGGCGATCAGCAGCATCACCATGCGGTGGGCCAACGTCCAATCGAGCGTTCGCATGTAGCTGCCATGCACCCAGCGGTAGCCGCGCTCGAAGGCGCGGCCGATGGCGGTGCCGGGCTCCGGATGCTCCTCTTCATGGTCGAGCACGCCTTCCTTGCGGGGCACGTGCTTGAGCAGCCGGCTCGCGAGCATGGGCACCAGCGTGAGCGAGACGACGGCCGACACCAGCACCGCCAGCGCCACCACCACCGCGAACTCGTGGAACAGCAGGCCGATCACACCCGGCATGAAGAAGATGGGAATGAACACCGCCACCAGCGAGATCGATATCGAGATGATGGTGAAGCCCACCTCGCGCGCGCCGCGCAGCGCCGCGGCAAAGGGCTCCATACCCTTCTCGACATAGCGCATGATGTTCTCGAGCACGACGATCGCGTCGTCCACCACCAGGCCCACGGCCAGCGTGATGCCCAGCAGCGAAACGTTGTCCAGGCTGTAGCCGAAAGCGTAGAGCAGCGCCACCGCGCCGATCAGCGAGATGGGAATGGTCGCAGCCGGAATCAGCGTGGCCACCAGCCGGTGCAGGAACAAAAAGATCACCAGCACCACCAGCGCGATAGTGCCCAGCAGCGTGAGTTGCACGTCGTGCACGGCCTCGCGGATGGACAGCGAGCGGTCGTTCACCATGTGGATCTCGACCGACTGCGGCAGCTCGGCCTTGAAGCGCGGAATGAGCGCGCGCACCGCGTCCACCACCTCCACGGTGTTGGCATTCGGCTGGCGCTGCACGGCCAGCGAAATGGAGCTCTGGCCGTTGAAGCTGCTCGCGGTCTTGACCGACTCGAAGCTGTCCTCGATGGTGGCTACTTCGTCGAGTCGCACCGGCGCGCCGTTGCGCTGCCCGACGATCAGCTTGGCGAAATCTTCCGCCTTGGTGAGCTGCCGGTTGGCCTGGATGGTGAGCGTCTGGCGCGGCCCGTCGAGTGTGCCGACCGGCGTGTTGGCGTTGGCCGAGTTCACGGCCTTCGCCAGCTCGTCGAGTGTGATGTTGCGCGCATTGAGCAGGTCGGCATTGGCCTTGATGCGCACCGCGAAGGCCTTGCGGCCGTACACGCCCACCTGCGCCACGCCGTCGATGGTGGAGAGCGTGGGCGAGATCAGGTTCTCGGCATAGTCGTTGAGTTCGGACGGGTTCATCGACGGAGAAATCAGCGCGATGAACAGCACCGGCGCATCGGCCGGATTCACCTTGCGGTACGAAGGCAGCTGGGTGAGTTCCTGCGGCAACTGGCGCTGGGCGCGCAGCAGCGCGGCCTGCACGTCGACGGCAGCGGCGTCGATGTCGCGGCTGCTCACGAATTCCAGCGTGATCGAACTCACGCCCTGCGTGTTGACCGAACTGATGGTCTGCAGGCCCGGAATGGTCGAGAACTGCTTCTCGAGCGGCAGCGCGACCGACGATGCCATGGTGTCCGGGCTTGCGCCCGGCAGCTGGGCGTTCACGTTGATGACCGGCGTGTTGTAGCTCGGCAGCGCCGCGACGGGGATGCTGAAGTAAGCAAAGATGCCCGCCACCACCACCGCGGCGGACAACAGCACCGTCATCGCGGGACGACGGATGCAGAGCTCCGAGATGTTCATGCGCGTTCCCGCGGAGTCTGTGAGTCTGACGAGGCCGCGCTCCCCGGCGTGACCCCGGTCGTGCCGGCCGGTGCGGGCTTCTTGTCGACGCGGACCTTGCCGCCCGGGCGGACGTTCTGGCTGCCTTCGATGACGACCTGCTCGCCCGGCGCGACACCGCTCACCGCCACCTTGGTGCCGAAGGTGTAGAGCACCTGCACCTTGCGGCGCTTGGCCTCTTTCGCCTCGTCGACCACGTAGAGCGAGGCGCCGTCGGACAGCATCATGAGCGCCGCCGCCGGCACCACCGTGGCGCCGGACAGGGTGCGCACCGTGATGCGCGTGCCGACGAACTGTCCCGGCCAGAGGCTCTGGTCGGCGTTGTCGAACACCGCCTTGGCACGCACGGTGCCGATTTGCGGATCGACCGTGTTGTCGACGAAATTCAGCACGCCGGTCAGCGGCTCCTTGCGTCCGCTGACGAGCGCCTCGACCTTGGACCGGCTGCGCGCCGCCGCCAGCAGGTCTTGCAGGTTGGCTTCAGGCACCGGGAAGCTCACCGCGATGGGGTCGAGCTGCGTGATGGTGACTAGCGACAGCGTGGGCTGCACCAGCGTGCCGGGGTAGATGTTGACGGCGCCGATGCGCCCCGCAATGGGGGCGCGCAGCGTGGCATAGCCCAGCGCCACTTGTGCCGACTGCACGGCGGCGCGGTCGGCCGCCACGGCGGCGCGCTGCGCCTCGAGCTGCGACAGCGTCGCGTCCGTGGCGCTCTTGGAAATGAAGTTCTGTGCCAGCAGTTCCTGGCTGCGCTTGTATTGGCGCTCGAGGTCGGCCATGGTGGCCTCGTCGCGCTTTTGCTGGGCGCGGGCGCGAGCCAGGTTGGCCTGGTCGTTGCGGTCGTCGAGCGTGAAGAGCAGTTGGCCCTCCTTGACGAACTGCCCTTCCTTCACGTGCACCGCCGCCACCGTGTTGGTCACCTGCGGCCGCAGGTCGACACTGTTGAGCGACACCACGCTCCCGTTGACCTGGACCGTCACCGGCACGTCTTGCCGCTCGGCCGTGGCTAGTGTGACGAGAGCGGGCGGCGCATTGCCCGCGGGTGCTCCAGCGGTAGCGTTGGCCGGCTTTGCGTTCTTTGCCGCCATGCGCTCGCCAGCCCCGTTCCACCACCATCCCGCGACAGCTACGATCAACACACTTGCAAGGCCGAGAACGAGTTTTTTCTTCATGGGTTTTTGAGCACTTTGGGCTGACAGCGGCTATTGGAGCAGCGGTCGGCTCGGAGTGTCCACGAGTGCCGTAAAGATAAGTAAAGCCGCCATGCAAGGCCCATGCACCACCCACCGTGGCACGCGCCAAGGGGGATTTCACCCCCTCGCTAAAATCGGCGCTCCACAGCCTCTGGATATACCCCATGAACCGCTGCAAGAATCCCATGAATGCTCTCACTTTCATAGCGCTTTGCACAGTAGCTGCAACCCTTTTTTCCGTTGACGCAGCGGCCCAGGCCGACGTTCCCCGGCCGCAGACGCAAAACGAGTCGCTGGTGGGTGGACGCACCTTCCCCATCGGCACCCTGCGCGGCAAGTTCATGGTGACGAGTGCGCCCGACGTCGAGCTCGACGGCCACGCAGACCGCCTGGCGCCTGGTGCCCGCATCCGCAGCGAACAGAACATGCTGGTGATGGCGGGCGCCATCGTCGGCCAGAAATACCTCGTGAACTACACGCGGGATGCCGCCGGCCTGCTGCGCGAGGTGTGGATCCTCACGCCCAGCGAGGCGACGGCCAGCCGCGAGTCGCTGAACAAGCCGTTCCTGAACATCTGGCCGTTCACTTCGAACGACACCGTCAACACGCAATGAAGAAGCCGGCGGGCCGTTGCCCGCCGCGCCGCAGCGAGCAATAGCGCGCGCTGCATTTGGCCTTTCCGCAGCGGAAGGCCTGGAGAGCACCCCATGAGCAAAAAAGTCTTTATCAAAACCTTCGGCTGCCAGATGAACGAGTACGACTCGGACAAGATGGCCGACGTGCTGAACGCCGCCGAGGGCTACGAGCCGACGCAGAACGTGGACGAGGCCGACCTCATCCTGTTCAACACCTGCTCGGTACGCGAGAAGGCGCAGGAAAAGGTGTTCTCCGACCTCGGCCGCGTGAAGCACCTGAAGGCAAAGGGCGTGAAGATCGGCGTGGGCGGCTGCGTGGCCAGCCAGGAGGGCGAAGCCATCATCGCGCGCGCGCCTTACGTCGACATCGTGTTCGGCCCGCAGACACTGCACCGCCTGCCCGAAATGCTGAAGGACCGCGAGCGGCTGGAACGACCGCAGGTGGACATCAGCTTTCCCGAAATCGAGAAGTTCGACCACCTGCCCCCCGCGCGCGTCGAAGGCGTGACCGCGTTCGTATCGATCATGGAAGGCTGCTCCAAATATTGCAGCTACTGCGTGGTGCCCTACACGCGCGGCGAGGAAGTGAACCGGCCGCTGGACGACGTGCTGGTGGAGATTGCGGGCCTTGCCGACCAGGGCGTGCGCGAGGTCACGCTGCTGGGGCAGAACGTGAATGCCTACCGCGGGCGCATGGGCGACACGGCCGAGATCGCCGACTTCGCGCTCTTGATCGAATACGTGGCCGAGATCCCGGGCATCGAGCGCATCCGCTACACCACCAGCCACCCCAACGAGTTCACGCCGCGGCTGATCGAGGCCTATGCCAAGGTGCCACAGCTGGTGTCGCATCTGCACTTGCCGGTGCAGCACGGCAGCGACCGCATCCTGATGGCCATGAAGCGCGGCTACACGGCCATGGAATACAAGAGCACGGTGCGCAAGCTGCGCGCCATCCGGCCCGAACTCGCGCTGTCGAGCGACTTCATCGTCGGCTTTCCGGGCGAGACCGACGAAGACTTCGCCAAGATGATGAAGCTGATCGACGACTGCCAGTTCGACAACAGCTTCAGCTTCATCTTCAGCCCGCGTCCCGGCACGCCGGCCGCCGCGCTGCACGACGACACGCCCCATGCGGTGAAGCTGGCTCGCCTGCAGACGCTGCAGCGCGTGATCGACGGCAACGTGCGCCGCTTCGGCGACGCGCTGGTCGGCACCACGCAGCGCGTGCTGGTCGAAGGGGCTTCCCGCAAGGACGCGAACGAACTGATGGGCCGCACCGCGTGCAACCGGGTCGTCAACTTCGAAGGCGATGCGCGCCTCGTCGGACAGATGGCCGACCTGCGCATCACGCGCTCGCTGGCCTACACGCTGCGCGGCGAAGTGGCCACGCGCGAATCGTCGACGGTGCCGGCTCCCGCCGCGCTCGCCGCCTGATGGCGAAACGGCCGTCGACGCGGGGCTCGTTCCAGCAGCTCCTTCTTTTCGCTTTCCTCTTGATCACCGCGCTCCTGGTGGGCGTGGCGTTGCGCTCGGTGTTCCAGTACGACGTGCTCATGACGCAAAGCCGCGACGCGGCCGCGCGTGCGCTGCGGCTTTCGGGCGCGGCCCAGTCGCTGGCCGAGCGCAGTGCGGCCATGGAGCGTGCCGGGCGCCAGTCGCTGGTGCTGAACGACGCCGTGCTGCGGCGCCGTTTCGACGATGCCGCGCGCGAGGCGCACCAGGTGCTCGAACGGCTTGAAAGAAACGGCCTTGCGCCTACGGGCATCGAGATGTGGCGCAGCCAGCTCGGCCTGATCGAGGGCTTGATGAGCGGCAGCCCCGATACCGCGCTGTCGCGCGAGAACAGCATGGCGATCCAGTTCCGCGATCTCGATACGCTCAACACCAACATCGCGCAGCAGGCCCAGTTCCTCATCGAAATGCAGAACAACGCGCTCGCCAAGCGCATCGAGGACGCGCGCCGCCGGCTGATGCGCGAAGTGGTGGCAGCGAGCGTGCTTGCGGTGTCGCTGGCACTGGCTTTCGGCATCTGGCTCGCACGGCCGTTCAAGCGGCTCGAGCACGCCATCGTCGGGCTCGGCCAAAACCGGCTGGACGAACCAATCGACATCCGCGGCCCGGCCGACGTCCGACGCGTGTCGCAGCAACTCGAGTGGCTGCGCCTGCGGCTGACCGAACTGGACGCCGACAAGGCCCGCTTCCTGCGCCATGTGTCGCACGAGCTCAAGACGCCGCTAGCCGCGCTGCGGGAAGGCGTTTCGCTGCTCGAAGACGGCGTGACGGGCCCGCTGAATCCGGCCCAGCTCGAAGTGGCGCAAATCCTCAACCAGAACACCGTGTCGCTGCAGGGGCAGATCGAGGCGCTGCTGCGCTTCAATGCGGCCGCCTTCGAGGCGCGCGAGCTGCGCCGCGAACGCACCGAGCTGCTGCCGCTTATCGAAGAGCAGATCGAAGCCCAGCGGCTGCAATGGCAGGCCCACGGGCTGCGCGTTCGCGCCGAAGGCGAGCCGCTTGCGCTCACGGTGGACCGCGTCAAGCTGGGTACCGCGGTGGCCAATCTGCTGTCGAATGCCATCCGTTATTCGGCGCCGGGCGGCGTGATCAACATCACGGTGTCGAGCACGGCGGATTCGGCCTGCATCGATGTCAACGACGCCGGTCCGGGTATTGCCGAAAGCGACCGCGACCGGATTTTCGAGCCTTTCTACAGGGGCGAGCGCCAACCCGAGCATGCCGTCAAGGGTACGGGCATCGGTCTTTCCATCGTGCAGGAGTACATTGCTGCCCATGGAGGCCGCATCTCCCTGCAGCCAGGCGGGCCCGGCGCGCGCTTTCGCATCGAACTGCCGCGCACGGCCTGATCCCTTCCTGAAGCTCCGCGATCCCGGGCATCCACTGAAACACCGCCTCTTGTCTTTTTTTCGACCCATGTTTTTTTCGTTCGTCCGCAGTTCGACCCTGTCCGGGGCGGTGGCCATGCCCTTCGTCCTGCTGCTGGCCGCCTGCACGACGCAGCCCAAGCCACCCGCCGAGGTCGATGCCCTGCCACCGCCGCCCCCGGCACCGCGCGTGGTACCGGTCGAGGCCGAACCCAAGGCCCCGGCCACCCAGCCGGCATCGCTCTTCACTCTGATGACCCAGGGGCCCGTGGCGGCCATGCTGGCTTACGCCGACAAGGTGCGACCGCTGGGCGGCGCCGAGCTGACTGCTGAAATCACCCGTGCCGGCGATCCGGGCGATTCGCCCAGCGCGCAGATGCAGCTCGCGTTGCTGCTGGCGCAGACGCGCGTTCCGGCCGACCTGGCGCGCGCCCTGGGCCTGCTGCAGCGCGTGATGTCCAACCCCTCGCCCGAAGCGCAGCCGCTGCAGCCGCTCGCGCGCGCGCTGGCCGCGCGCTACGTGGAGCAGCGCCGCGTCGAGGACGACCGCGACAAGCAGGTGCAGCAGCTGCGCGAGAGCCAGCGCCGCATCGACCAGCTCAACGACCGCATCGAAGCACTGCGCGCCATCGAGCGCAGCTTTGCGCGCCCCAACAACGCGCCGGTGCCGACCCTGCCGGCACCCGGCGGAGCCAAGCCAAGCCCATGAAAATCCAGCGATCGCGGAAAGAGTCCCTCCGATGAGCACGACCGGCGCGCGCCTGCTGGTGGTCGACGATGATCCGGACATGCTGCGGCTGCTCTCGATGCGGCTGAGTTCGGCCGGCTACCAGGTCACCGCTGTGACCTCGGCCGAGACCGCGCTCACGCAGCTCGAGATCGAGCATCCGCAGCTGGTGCTCAGCGACGTGCGGCTGCCCGGACGCGACGGGCTCCAGCTGTTCGACGAAATCAGGAAGCGCCATCCCTCGCTTCCGGTGATCCTGCTCACGGCCCACGGCACCATTCCCGACGCGGTCGAGGCCACGGCCCGCGGTGTGTTCACCTATCTCACCAAGCCCTATGACGGCCGCGAGCTGCTGGACAAGATCGCCCAGGCGCTGGCGCTCGGCGCTCCGGCCAGCACGCCCGCCAAGGGCGGCGACGAAAGCTGGCGCTCCGATATTGTGAGCCGCAGCAACCGCATGTCCGAGCTGCTGGCTGAGGCGCGCATGGTCGCCAAGTCGGACGCCTCGGTGCTGCTGCGCGGCGACAGCGGCGCCGGCAAGGAAATGCTTGCGCGTGCCATCCACAAGGCCAGCTCCCGCGCCGACAAGCCCTTCGTGGCCGTCAATTGCGGCGCCATTCCGGAGGCCCTGCTCGAATCGGAACTGTTCGGCCACATGAAGGGCGCCTTCACCGACGCCCATGCCAACCACAAGGGGCTGTTCCAACAGGCCGACGGCGGCACGCTGCTGCTGGACGAAATCGGGGACATGCCGCCCGCCCTTCAGGTCAAGCTGCTGCGCGTGCTGCAGGAGCGCGCGGTGCGTCCGCTCGGCGCCAGCCAGTCGATCGAGGTCGACGTGCGCATCATCTCGGCCACCCACCGCGACCTGGACGCGGCCATGGCGGCAGGCCAGTTCCGCGAAGACTTGTATTACCGGCTCAACGTCGTCACGCTCACGCTGCCGCCGCTTTCAGCCAGGCGCGAAGACATTCCGCTTTTGGCCAACCACTTCTTGCAGAAGCTGTCGACCAAATACGGCAAGCGGCTGTCCGGCTTCGCGCCCGAGGCGCTCAAGGCACTGGCCACCGCGGCCTGGCCCGGCAACGTGCGCCAGCTCTACAACGTGGTGGAGCAGGTCTGCGCGCTTTCAAGCTCGCCCCTGATTCCGCTGGCGCTCGTCCAGCGGGCGCTGCGCGTGCCGACGGTCGAGGTCCAGACCTATGCCGAGGCCAAGCAGCGCTTCGAGCGCGACTACCTGGTCGGCCTGCTCAAACTGACCGACGGCAACGTGGCCGATGCCGCCCGGCTGGCGGACCGCAACCGCACCGAGTTCTATCGACTGCTGCAGAAGCACGAGCTCACGCCGGGGCATTTCAAGGCCGACGCTGTCGCTCCGGGCAGTGAGCCTGTCGCCGAGTAGCGACGCCCCTAAGTCTTTGATTAATAACGATATTTTTCATCGACCTCCGGCGCCTGTCGGGATTCGGCGACAAAAACAGGGGTTTCGGGGCCTTCCAAACGGCCCCAGCCGCCAAAACTGCATCCAGATCTACGTAAGTCATTGATCTGAAAGCGTTTTTCCATGCTGGCACAGGGTTTGCCCCTGTAATGGCATGACAGCACTCACCAGCCCATCTTTCGCACTGCGCCAGCAGCGCGACGGCCTGCGTCAAAAGCAGTTTTCCCTCTCGCGGCCCCGTGCCGCGGGTCATTCGGCGGCCGCGCTCGCAAGTGCAGGCGGCGCCGAACCGGATTGCGTCATCAAGCGCTTTCCTGCCATTGGCGACACCCCTTCCCTCGACAAGCAACGTTGGTAAATCACACATGAAGCCAAACGACTTCTCCCAACTGAACGTGCTGACCGAAGCCGACTTTTCGCATCGCAGCCCGGTGCGCGAAGAACGCCATCCCAATGCCGTGACCGCTCCGCCGGTCAACCGCGGTTCCATGGCGCCCCGCCCCTGGCGCGGCTTCTGGAACAGCCTGGGCACCGCCGTGCTGGTCAAGCTCGGTGCCGGCGGCAAGCCCGAAACCGAAAGCGCCGAAGCCGGCGCACAGGTCAAGCAGCCATGGCAGCGTGCCGCGGCGCAGCGCCGCTTCGCGTTCATGGCGCTCACGCTGCTGAGCACCGTGATCGCGTCCGCGCTGTTTGCCGGCGTGCAACCCGACTACGACAACGTCTGGCTCGAATACGGCCAGATCGGCCTGTACGGCCTGCTTTCGGGCTGGGTCGTCACCGGCTTCGTCACGGCACTGATGGGCTTCTACGTCTCGGTACGCGGTGACAAGCACGCGCTCTCGGTCAAGCAGGTAGCCCACCACCCGATGAACCCCGAGGCACGCACCGCGATCATCATGCCGATCTGCAACGAAGACGTTGCCACGGTGTTCGCCGGCCTGCGCGCCACCTGCGAATCGGTAGCCTCCACCGGCCACGCGAAGCAGTTCGACGTGTTCGTGCTGTCCGACAGCTACAACCCCGAGACCGCCGCCGCCGAGCGCGCTGCCTGGGAAGATCTGCGCGCCGCACTGGCCGACAGCCCGAACCAGCCGCAGGTCGAGGTCTACTACCGCCTGCGCACCCGCCGCACGCACCGCAAGGCCGGCAACGTGGCCGACTTCTGCCGCCGCTGGGGCAAGGACTACCGCTACATGGTCGTGCTCGATGCCGACTCCGTGATGAGCGGCGACTGCCTGACCTCGATGGTCAAGCTGATGGAAGCCAACCCGACCGCCGGCATCATCCAGACCGCCACCCAGGCCATCGGCCACGTGACGCTGCATGCCCGCGCTCAGCAATTCGCCTCCCGCGTGACGGGCCGCCTGTTCACGCTGGGCATGCAGTTCTGGCAACTGGGCGAATCGCACTACTGGGGCCACAACGCGATCATCCGCGTCGAGCCCTTCATGAAGCATTGCGCACTGGCGCCCATCAAGGGCACCGGCGGCATGTCGGGCGGCATCATGTCGCACGACTTCGTGGAAGCCGCGCTGATGCGCCGCGCCGGCTACAACGTGTGGCTCTGCGCCGACCTGGTTGGCAGCTACGAACAGCAACCGCCGGACCTGCTGGCCGAACTGCAGCGCGACCGCCGCTGGTGCCAGGGCAACCTGCAGAACGCCCGCCTGATGGCCGAGCCCGGCATTCACCCGGTGCACCGCGCGATGTTCGTGACCGGCACCATGGCGTATGTCTCGGCACCGCTGTGGCTCGCATTCCTGACGCTCGGCACCGCGCTGTGGCTGAGCGGCTCGAGCCTGATCTCCAGCTGGAGCGTGCTGCCGGCGGAACTGGCCGGCCTGTGGGTCTGGACGCTGTGCCTCTTGTTCCTCCCCCGCGTGCTCGGCATTGCCGCCGTGCTCATGCGCGGCGAGCAACGTCAGTACGGCGGCCTCTGGGGCCTGGTGAAGAGCTCGATGCTCGAAAGCGGCCTGGCCATCGTGCAAGCACCCGTTCGCATGCTGGCCCACTCGCTGTTCGTGCTGGTCGCCCTCACCGGCATCAAGCTCGACTGGAAGTCGCCCCCGCGCGAGGCCGCTGCCGTGCCTTGGAAGGTTGCCGTGTCGCAGCTCGCTCCCATGAGCGTCGTGGTCGGTGCGCTGGCCCTGGGCGTTGCAATGATCGACCCGAGCGCGCTGATCTGGCTCATGCCCGTCGGCCTGCCGCTGCTGCTGGCCATTCCGCTCACGGTGCTGACCAGCCAGATCGCTCTGGGCACGTCGCTGCGTGACCGCGGGTTCCTGCTGATTCCCGAGGAATCGCGTTCGCCCGCCGTGCTGCGCCGCGCCTGGATGCATGCGCTGCGCCTGGCGCGCCCCGCAGCGCTGGCAACGGCCTGATGATTCACTGATGCGCAGAAGCGCGTCGCAATAAAAAAGCCGGCCACTGGGCCGGCTTTTTTAATGGAGCGGCTGCCAGGCAGCAGCCATCCCTCTATATATAACTAGAACGGCAGCTTCGGTCCGCCTGGGCCACCCATGCCGCCCATCCCCTTCATGCCACCCATGCGCTTCATCATCTTCATGAGGCCGCCGCCCTTCATCTTCTTCATCATGCCCTGCATCTGCTCGAATTCGTTGAGCAGGCGGTTCACTTCCTGAACCTGCACGCCAGCGCCGGCCGCGATGCGGCGCTTGCGCGTGGCCTTGAGCAGTTCGGGCTTGCGGCGCTCCAGCGGCGTCATGCTCTGGATGATCCCTTCCTTGCGGCGGATGTCGCGCTCGGCGCGGGTCATGTCGGCTTCGGTGGCCTTGGCGGCCATCTGCTGCGGCAGCTTGTCCATGAGGCTGGAGAGCCCGCCCATCTGCTTCATCTGCTGCAGCTGACCGAGAAAGTCGTTCAGGTCGAAGCCCGCGCCGCTCTTGACCTTGGCCGCGAGCTTCTGCGCCGCCGCCACGTCGACACCGGCCGTGACCTGCTCGACCAACGCGACGATGTCGCCCATGCCCAGGATGCGGCCCGCATGGCGCTCGGCGTCGAACACCTCGAGACCGTCGATCTTCTCGCTGGTGCCGGCAAACTTGATCGGCACGCCCGTGACCTGCCGCACCGACAGCGCCGCGCCACCGCGCGAATCGCCATCGGTCTTGGTCAGGATGATGCCGGTGAGCGGCAGCGCGTCCTTGAAGGCCTTGGCGGTGTTGATCGCGTCCTGGCCTTGCATCGCATCGACCACGAACAGGGTTTCGACCGGATCGAGCGCTCCGTGCAGCTGCTTGATTTCGGTCATCAGCACCTCGTCGATGGCCAGGCGGCCTGCGGTGTCGACCAGCAGCACGTCGAAGAAGTGGCGCTTGGCGTGGTCGAGCGCGGCGCGTGCGATGTCGAGCGGCTTCTGGTCCGGCGTACTCGGGAACCATTCGGCGCCGGCCTGCTTCGTGACCATCTTCAGCTGCTCGATGGCGGCGGGACGATAGACGTCGCCCGACACGGTGAGTACCTTTTTCTTGCGCTTCTCGATCAGGTGCTTGGCCAGCTTGGCGGTGGTGGTGGTCTTGCCCGCGCCCTGCAGGCCGGCCATGAGGATCACGGCGGGCGGCTGGGCTGCGAGGTTGATGTCGGACACGCCCTCGCCCATGGTGGCGGCGAGTTCGCGGTTCACGATGCCGACCAGCGCCTGGCCCGGCTTGAGGGAGCCCAGCACTTCCTGGCCGAGCGACTTCTCTTTTACTCGCGCCACGAAGTCGCGCACCACGGGCAGCGCCACGTCGGCCTCGAGCAGCGCCATGCGCACTTCGCGCAGCATGTCTTGCACATTGCTTTCGGTGATGCGCGCCTGGCCGCTCATCGTCTTGACGAGGCGGGAAAACTTTTCTGTGAGGGCGGTGGCCATGAAAGAGATGCCTTGCTGCCCGCCGGGGCGGGTCATTGGAAAGTCGGAAACTGGAGATCGGCCGGTTACTGCGACACGGAGAAAGTGCGCACGCCTGGGGGAGATAAACTCTACCGATGATTTTAGCGATCCCCTCCCCCCTCGCGGTGGCGCTGGGCATCGCCACCGCGGCTGCCTACGGATTTGCCGCTGCCGCAGGTGCCCGGCTGAGCCGAAAAACAACCCAATGGGCCCTCGGGCTGGCGTGGCTGCTGCATGCCGCGGTGCTGGGCCACGGCCTGGTCGGCAGCCAGCCGCACTTCGGCTTTGCGCCCGCGCTCTCCGTCACCGCCTGGCTGGTGCTCACCGTCTATGCGGTCGAAAGCAGCATGTACCCGCAGATGAAGGTGCGCCGTGCGTTGGCCTTGCTGGGCGCGGCCGCCGTGTTGCTCGGCGTGCTGTTTCCGGGCACGCCGCTGCATGTCTCGGCATCGCCGTGGCTGCCGCTGCACCTTGCGCTCGGCATTGCGTCCTATGGCTTGTTCGGCGCCGCCGTGGTCCATGCGTGGCTGATCACGCGGGCCGAAAAGCAGATCCGCCTGGCCACCGAACCGCAGGCCGGCCTTCCGCTGCTCACGCTCGAGCGGCTCACCTTCCGCTTCGTAATGGCGGGCTTCGTACTGCTTTCGGCCACGCTGCTCGCTGGCTTGCTGTTCAGCGAAACGCTTTATGGCGCGTCGTTCCGCGGCTGGAAGTGGGATCACAAGACGGTGTTCTCGGTGCTGGCCTGGATCAGCTTTGCGGTGCTGCTGATCGGCCGTGTGCGCTTCGGCTGGCGCGGCCGCACAGCGCGGCGCGTGCTCTACGCCGGCTCCGTTCTATTGCTGCTGGCCTATGTGGGCTCGCGCTTCGTACTCGAAGTGGTGCTGGCGCGCGGCACGTCATGAAATACCTGCTCGTTTTGGCGGTGCTCTGGGTGGCCATCTGGCTCTGGCGCAAGAACCGCCGGGAGGAAATGCGCGAGGCCGAGCGCGAGCAGGCAGCGGCCCGCGCCCAGCGCCCGACCGCCGCGCCCTCGGCTCCGCAGGCCATGCTGCGCTGTGCCCATTGCGGCGTGCACCTGCCCGCAAGCGATGCCATCGCAGGTCCGGGCGAGACGGTCTACTGCAGCGCCGCGCACCGCCAGGCCGCCGAGCGCGGCTGACGGAACACCGCGCATCCATGAGCTCTTCCCTCTGGCCGCGAGGCGAGGCCGCCACCGACTGGGACGCGCTCGAGCCGGGCGGCAGCGAGAGCGCCGCGCTGCTGCGGTTGTGGCGCGGCTTCATGGCGGCACGCTGCTTCGTTGCGCTCATTCTGGTGCTGCTGCAAGGCATCGCCATGGCGCTTGGCCAGACGATGCAGCCGCTGGCCATCGCGCTGTCGGCCGGCTACCTGGTCGCGAGCTGGCTGGGCGCCCGCTACGCGCATTTCACGCCTCCCATCCGTGGCTTCGCTGCGCTGTGGTTCGTCACCATCGGCATTGACCTTGGCACCTTCACCGCGCTCCAGGTGCTCCAGGGCGGCAACATCAACTACACGCCGCTGTTCGCGCTTCCCGTGCTGATGAGCGCTGTGCTCGGCACGGTGACCGTGGGCCTGGGCACCACCGCCACTGTCACGCTGTTGTTGCTCGCCGATGCGGGCTGGCACTGGCTGCAGCAGCCCGGCGATTCCTCCACCCGCTTCGTGCAGGCGGCGCTCACGGGAACCGGCCTCTTCGTGGTGGCCCTGCTGGCGCATGAGCTGGCTCGCCGGCTTGCGCGCGAAGAAGAAACCGCGCTGCGCAACCGCAGCAGCGCGCAGATGCAGGCGCAGGTCAACGACCTGGTGATCGAGACGCTGAGCGAGGGCGTGCTGGTGATCGACGCCGAAGGCATGGTGCATGCGGCCAATCCGGCGGCCGACGCCATCCTCGGACAAGGCCTGGCCCGCCTCACCCTGCCCTTTGCGCTGCATGCGCAGCCAGCCTGGCATGCCCTGGGGGCACTTGCACGCCAAACCTTTGCGCGCCGCGCGCCGCAAAGCGAAGAAATTCCAGTGGCGCAAGCGCGCGGCGCCGCGCGTGAAGTGCGGGTGCGCACGCGGCTCACGCCTACCAGCGACCAGCGCGTCGACAGCCTGTGCGTGATGTTCCTGCAGGACCTGCGCGAACTCGAAGCCCGCATCCGAACCGAGAAGCTCGCCGCAATGGGCCGCATGTCGGCCGCCGTGGCGCACGAAATCCGCAACCCGCTGGCCGCGATCACGCAGGCCAGCGCCCTGCTCAACGAAGACCTCACCGATCCCGCGCACCGCAAGTTGACCAGCATGGTCCAGCACAACGCGCAGCGGCTCGCCCGCATCGTGGACGACGTGCTCGATGTTTCACGCGCGCGCCAGCAGCGCGTGCTCTCGCTCGGCGAGCAGGTCGCGCTCGACCCTGCGGTGCGTGCGCTGGCCGAAGAATGGGTGCGCCAGACGCACCGCCAGGGCGTGCTGATCACGCTCGATGCCGTCGACAGCGAAGTGCGCTTCGACGTCGAGCACCTGCGCCGCCTGCTTGTGAACCTGCTGGACAACGCGGCGCGCTACGCCGGCAACCGGGAAGGCTCGATCCAGGTCGTCACCACCATGCAGCGCGGCACATCCGGACGACCCAGCCTGCAGGTGTGGAGCGACGGCGCGCCGCTGGAGCCCGCCGTGCAGCGCCACCTGTTTGAACCTTTTTTCTCATCCGAGAGCCGCTCAAGCGGGCTCGGCCTTTTCCTGTGCCGGGAGCTGTGCCGGCGCCATGGCGCCACCATTGGCTACGAACGGCGTGCGCTGGTGGCGGGCGGCCCCGAAGGCAACGAATTCTTCGTCAGCTTTGCACCGAGCGAAAACCGGCTGACACAATAGCGCCGTGAGCACTCCTCCTTCTAACCTGCAGCGTCCGGCCAACATCCTGGTCATTGACGACGAACCCGACTTGCGCACGCTGTACGAGCTGACCTTGCTGCGCGAGGGCTATCGCGTCGAGGCCGCCGGCAGCGTCTCGGAAGCCTGGCAGCACCTCGAAGCCGCGCACTTCGATGCGGTGATCACCGACATGCGGCTGCCCGATGGGCAGGGCATGGAAATCATCCATCGCATCCAGAAGAACCAGCGCAGCGAGCGCTGCGTCGTGATGACGGCGTATGGCTCGGCCGAGAACGCGGTCGAGGCGCTGAAGGCCGGCGCCTTCGACTACCTGACCAAGCCGGTCGACCTGAAGCAGTTCCGCGCGGTTGTTGCTTCCGCCGTGCAGGCGCAGCAGGCGCCCCCAACCAAGGCCGTGCGCGCGGCGCCTGCGGAAACGGGCGAACGCACCGATGCGCCCGCCGTTCCAGGCAGCGGCATTGCGGCGCTCCAGCGGCTGGTGGGCGACTCCGAGCCGATGCGGCTCGTCAAGTCGCGCATCGCCAAGGTGGCGCGCGGCATGGCGCCAGTGCTGGTGCGCGGCGAATCGGGCACCGGCAAGGAACTCGTGGCGCGCGCCGTGCACGCCTGCAGCCAGCGCAGCGAAGGCCCTTTCATTGCGGTCAACTGCGGCGCCATTCCCGAGAACCTGCTCGAGGCCGAATTCTTCGGCGCCCGAAAAGGCTCCTACACCGGATCGTCGCAAGACCGCGACGGTTATTTCCAGGCCGCGCGCGGCGGTACGCTGTTCCTCGACGAGATCGGCGACCTGCCGCTGGCCATGCAGTCCAAGCTGCTGCGCGCCATCCAGGAGCGCAGCGTGCGATCGATCGGTTCCACGCAAGAAGATGCGGTGGACGTGCGTATCGTGAGCGCCACACACAAGGATCTGCACGCCGAAGTCCAGGCCGGCCGCTTCCGGCAAGATTTGTTCTACCGGCTGAACGTGATCGAGATTGCGGTGCCCGCGCTGCGCGATCGGCGCGAAGACCTGCCCGCGCTGTGCGCCGCGCTGCTCGCGCGCATTGCGCACGACGGCGGATTGCCGGTGCCCCACCTTTCCGCCGATCTGCTGCGCCGCTTGGCGCAGCACCCGCTCGACGGCAACGTGCGGGAACTCGAGAATTTGCTGCATCGCGCCGTGGCACTCAACGACGGCGACGAGCTGCACCTCGATCTGACGGCGGGCGGGCAGCCTGCCGCGGCGCCCACAGATTCGACCGCTGCGGCCACCGCGCCTTCGCCCCTGTCTTCTTCTTCAGTGGCCGATGGCGAATCGCCTCCCGCACCCGCTCCGGCCGCAAGCGCGGTTGCGGAGCCCAAGCCCGCCGCCCTTCCCTCCGATCTGCAGGCCTATCTGGACCAGCAGGAGCGCGAGATTCTCGTGCGTGCGCTGCGCGAAAGCGGCTTCAACCGAACGGCGGCCGCGGCGCGGCTCGGCATGAGCCTGCGCCAGATCCGCTACCGCATCGCGCGGCTGGGCATCACCACGCCCAACGGCGACGAAGGTGCTGCCAGCCATGCCGACGAGTGACGAAACCGCCAGCGCGGTAAGCGGCGACGACGGCCTCTGGCAAGCCGGCTGGTATCGTTTTGCCAAGGCGCTGCGCTCGCCGAATTTCGGCCTTCGGCCCGCGGGCGCGCAGACCGACCTGATCGTGCTGCATTCGATCAGCCTGCCGCCCGGCGAATACGGCGGCGACGCGGTGCAACAGCTCTTTGCCAACCAGCTCGACTGGGATGCGCACCCCTACTTCCAATCCATTCGTGGCCTCGAGGTTTCCTCGCATTTCTATGTGCGGCGCAACGGCGAGCTGTGGCAGTTCGTGAGCTGCGATGACCGGGCCTGGCATGCCGGCGCGTCGTCATGGCGCGGCCGCCAGAACTGCAACGACGATTCCATCGGCATCGAACTTGAAGGGCTCGAAGGCGAGCGTTTCGAAGACGCGCAATACGAGACGCTGGCCAGCCTCTCGGCCGCCATTGCGCAGCACTACGCCATTGCCCACATCGCCGGCCATGAACACATCGCGCCGGGCCGCAAGCAGGACCCTGGCGCCGGCTTCGATTGGCACTTGCTGCGCGCGCAACTCGGCTGGGACTCGCGAATGTTTCCCGAACAGGCGATCCCACGCTAATTTTTTTTTATCGCGCGGCGCCCTGCGATGCGATGCGTTTGCGCCGCCTCGATACGGCCGATGCAGTTGCGCAGCGTAGCAACCATGCGCCTTGCAGGCCCAAATCGGCTTGCAAGCCACGCCCCGTGCGGCCTGCGCGACCATAGGCCAGTATTCATGGGGCACCGATGGCCGTGCGTGATCGGTAGAGAAATACCCGTAGGGGTTAAACTTCGTCGAAACACTACCTGTAGTGGCTTGTAGACCCACCAGACCCTAGATATAGTGTCCTCCGTCCGGCCAACAACGCCGGCGCAACGCCCGACCAGGGCGCTGCCACCCAACAAGAATTGCCATACCGAGAGGAAGCGAATGCAAACAGCCCTGAACACCCCATCGACCCCGCGCGCCGTTCCCTCCACGCCGCAGCAGCAGCGCGACACCGCGGGCTCCACCACCGCCCAGAACCTCGCTAACTACCAGATCATTCGCCGCAACGGCGCCGTGGTTCCCTTCGAGCCCAACAAGATCGCCATCGCGATGATGAAAGCCTTCCTGGCGGTGCACGGCACCCAGGGCGCGGCTTCGGCCAGCGTGCGCGAAACGGTCGACACCCTCACGCAAGGCGTGATTCGCGCGATGGTCCGCTCGCGTCCGGGCGGCGGCACCTTCCACATCGAAGACGTGCAAGACCAGGTCGAACTCGGCCTGATGCGTGGCGGCCACCATGAAATCGCGCGTGCCTACGTGCTGTACCGCGAACGCCGCACGCAAGAGCGCTCCAAGCAGGGCGCGCAGGAAGCGCCAGCCACGCCGCTGCTCCACGTGCTGGACGGCGGCGAACGCATCGCGCTCGACCTGAACGAACTCAAGGGCCTGATCGAATCGGCCTGCGAAGGCCTGGGCGACGGCATCACCGCCGCACCCATCGTCGCCGAGACGATGCGCAACCTGTATGACGGCGTGCCGCTCGACGAGGTCTACAAGGCCTCGATCCTGGCAGCGCGCACGCTGATCGAGAAGGACCCCGACTACACCTTCGCGACTGCCCGCCTGCTGCTGCACACGATCTTCAAGGAGATCATCGGCCGCGAAGTCATGCCCGCCGAGCGCGCCCAGACCTACGCCGACTACTTCCCGCAGTTCATCAAGAAGGGCGTCGAGAACGAGTTGCTCGACGAGAAGCTGTTGCAGTACGACCTGCCCCGCCTGGGCGCTGCGCTCAAGGCCGAGCGCGACAACCAGTTCGACTACCTCGGCCTGCAGACGCTGTACGACCGCTACTTCCTGCACGTGCGCAAGTCGCGCATCGAGCTGCCGCAGGCTTTCTTCATGCGCGTGGCCATGGGCCTCTCGCTCGGCGAAATCGACCGCGAAGCGCGCGCCATCGAGTTCTACGAAGTGCTGTCGTCCTTCGATTTCATGTCGAGCACGCCCACGCTGTTCAACGCCGGCACGCTGCGCTCGCAGCTGTCCAGCTGCTACCTGACCACCGTGCCCGACGACCTCGACGGCATCTACGAGTCGATCAAGGAAAACGCGCTGCTGTCGAAGTTCGCCGGCGGCCTGGGCAACGACTGGACCCGCGTGCGCGCGCTCGGCAGCCACATCAAGGGCACGAACGGCGAATCGCAGGGCGTGGTGCCGTTCCTCAAGGTGGTGAACGACACGGCCGTGGCGGTGAACCAGGGCGGCAAGCGCAAGGGCGCCGTCTGCACGTACCTCGAAACCTGGCACCTCGACATCGAGGAGTTCCTGGAGCTGCGCAAGAACACCGGCGACGACCGCCGCCGCACGCACGACATGAACACGGCCAACTGGATCCCCGACCTGTTCATGCGCCGCGTGATGGAAAAGGGCACCTGGACCCTGTTCTCGCCCTCGAACGTGCCTGACCTGCACGACCTGTTCGGCGCCGACTTCGAGAAGGCCTACGTGGCCTACGAAGAAAAGGCCGCGCGCGGCGAGATCAAGCCCGCTCGCACCATCCAGGCGTCGGACCTCTGGCGCAAGATGCTCACGATGCTGTTCGAGACCGGCCATCCCTGGATCACCTTCAAGGACGCCTGCAACGTGCGCTCGCCGCAGCAGCACGCCGGCGTGGTTCACTCGTCGAACCTGTGCACCGAGATCACGCTGAACACCAGCGACACCGAAACCGCCGTCTGCAACTTGGGTTCCGTGAACCTGCTGCAGCACTTGAAGGACGGCAAGGTCGACCACGACAAGCTCAAGAAGACCATCGCCACCGCGATGCGCATGCTCGACAACGTGATCGACATCAACTACTACGCCGTGAAGAAGGCGCGCGACTCGAACCTGCGCCACCGTCCGGTCGGCCTGGGCCTGATGGGCTTCCAGGACGCGCTGTACGAACTGCGCATTCCCTACGCCTCGCAAGAAGCCGTTCAGTTTGCCGATGAGTCGATGGAAGCCATCTGCTACCACGCCTACTGGGCATCGACCGAGCTGGCCAAGGAACGCGGCAAGTACTCGAGCTACAAGGGTTCGCTCTGGGACAAGGGCATCCTGCCGATCGACACGCTCGAACTGCTCGAGAAGGCCCGCGGCGGCTACGTGGAAGTGGACCGCTCGGCCACGCTGGACTGGGACGCGCTGCGCCAGAAGATCAAGGCCGACGGCATGCGCAATTCGAACTGCGTGGCCATCGCACCGACCGCGACCATCTCCAACATCATCGGCGTCGACGCCTCCATCGAGCCCTGCTTCGGCAACCTCTCGGTCAAGTCGAACCTGTCGGGCGAGTTCACCGTGATCAACCACTACCTGGTGCGCGACCTGAAGCGCCTGGGCCTGTGGGACGACGTCATGGTGATGGACCTGAAGCACTTCGACGGTTCGCTGCGCCCGATCGACCGCGTGCCGCAAGACGTGAAGGCGCTCTACGCCACCGCGTTCGAAGTCGAGACGACGTGGCTGGTCGAAGCCGCGGCGCGCCGCCAGAAGTGGATCGACCAGGCGCAGTCGCTCAACATCTACATGGCCGGCGCATCGGGCAAGAAGCTCGACGACACCTACAAGCTCGCATGGCTGCGCGGCTTGAAGACCACCTACTACCTGCGCACGCAGAGTGCGACGCACGCCGAAAAGTCGACCGTGCAATCGGGCCGCCTCAACGCAGTGTCGTCGGGCAGCGATGCATCGTCGGGCATGAGTGCGCTCGAGGCTGCAGCGGCCGCAGCGAAGGCACAGATGAGTGCGATGCCTGCGACCGACATCGCGTTCTGCGGCGTCGACGATCCGACTTGCGAAGCATGCCAATGACGCGTGAGTGAAGTCAGAGAGGTGCATGCACGACGCGCGAACTCTCAGTCGATCACGGCATCGACTGACATCGCGCGATGCATGAGAGCAACATAACAACCACATAAATGGAGCGCGACGTGAACGAGCACTTTGCAACTCACATCGTTGCTCCGATAATTGAGCATTGGATTTTTCTATGTTGACCTGGGACGAAGAAGTCAAGCCCTCCTTGCCAAAGGATATGCAACAAGGATTGCAGCAACACCACGCATCGACCAGCGGCATCACCGCAGGCCGATCGGTGGACGCTCCGACTTCGTCGATTGCACAGCAGCCCACAGCAGCCCCCGTCGCCGCACAGCGCGTCAAGGCTTCCGACAAGCGCATCATCAACGGTCAGACCGACGTCAACCAGCTGGTGCCGTTCAAGTACAAGTGGGCCTGGGAAAAATATCTCGCCACTTGCGCCAACCACTGGATGCCGCAAGAAGTGAACATGACGCGCGACATCGCGTTGTGGAAAGACCCGAACGGCCTGACCGAAGACGAGCGCCGCATCGTCAAGCGCAACCTCGGCTTCTTCGTGACCGCCGATTCGCTGGCCGCCAACAACATCGTGCTGGGCACCTATCGCCACATCACGGCGCCTGAATGCCGCCAGTTCCTGCTGCGCCAGGCTTTCGAAGAAGCGATCCACACGCACGCGTACCAGTACATCGTCGAGTCGCTCGGCCTGGACGAGAGCGAGATCTTCAACGCATACAACGAAGTGCCGTCGATCCGCGAGAAGGACCAGTTCCTGATTCCGTTCATCGACGCCATCAGCGACCCGCTCTTCAAGACCGGCACGCACGAAACCGACCAGACGCTGCTCAAGTCGCTGATCGTGTTCGCCTGCCTGATGGAGGGCCTCTTCTTCTACGTCGGCTTCACGCAGATCCTTGCGCTCGGCCGCCAGAACAAGATGACCGGCGCCGCCGAGCAGTACCAGTACATCCTGCGCGACGAGTCGATGCACTGCAATTTCGGCATCGACCTGATCAACCAGCTCAAGCTCGAGAACCCCGGCCTCTGGACCCCAGAGTTCAAGGCGGAAATCAAGGCCCTCTTCATGAAGGCCGTCGAGCTCGAATACAAATACGCCGAAGACACCATGCCCCGTGGTGTGCTCGGCATGAACGCCTCCATGTTCAAGGGCTACCTGCGCTACATCGCCAATCGGCGGGCACAGCAGATCGGCCTCGAAACGCTCTTCCCGAACGAGGAAAACCCGTTCCCATGGATGAGCGAAATGATTGACCTGAAAAAAGAGCGCAACTTCTTCGAGACCCGCGTGATCGAGTACCAATCGGGCGGCGCGCTCTCCTGGGATTGAATCTTTCCGACAAGAATTAATGAATTCAAGAATTGCCCTTGCCACCGATCGCGCCGAAGAGCGCGGCATGGATGAGGGCTCAGGTGTTCATGGTGCTGGAGCACAGATTCCAACGCCATGAATCGCTTTGCGCTACCAACGTGCGCGGAGTGCTTCAATAGGTTGATTTTTTCAACTTGATCAAGGAGAAATAGAAATGGCAACTGCAAAGAAAGCGCCGGCTAAGAAAGCCGCTGCAAAGAAGGCTCCGGCAAAGAAGGTCGCGGCCGCTAAGAAGGCTCCCGCCAAGAAGGTAGCTGCGAAGAAGGCTCCGGCCAAGAAGGTCGCAGCCAAGAAGGTAGCCGCCAAGAAGGCGCCTGCGAAGAAGGTAGCCGCCAAGAAGGCAGCTCCGGCAAAGAAGGCCGCTGCCAAGAAGGCGCCGGCGAAGAAGGCCGCAGCGAAGAAGGCTCCTGCCAAGAAGGCGGCGGCGAAGAAGGCTCCGGCGAAGAAGGCCGCTGCCAAGAAGGCCCCTGCGAAGAAGGCTGCCGCCAAGAAGGCTCCTGCCAAAAAGGCTGCGGCCAAGAAAGCCGCGAAAAAGCCCGCTGCCAAGCCTGCCGCTGCCAAGAAGCCTGCTGCAAAGAAGGCTGCCAAGGCAGCCCCTGCCGCAGCGCCTGCTCCTGCTGCGCAAACGACGCTGAACCCGCAGGCAGCTTGGCCGTTTCCGACGGCCAGCAAGCCCTGAGTCTCTCAGCGGCCTTGACGGCAAAAAGCCCGGCACCTCACGGTGTCGGGCTTTTTTTATGGCCGCCTGAACCAGCGGCTCAGAGGCCGAGCGCCTGCCTGTCGATCTGGTAGTTTTGCGGCCCGCGCTGCGCGATCTTGAGCGCGCCAATGCGGTTGCCCAATGCCGCGCACTGCGCGAGCGGCCATTCCTTTTCCAGGCCGAACAGCAGCGCGCCGCGCCAGGCATCGCCGCAACCGGTGGGCTCGACCACTGCGGTGGGCGTCACGCCCGGCACATGCTCGCGTTCGCCGTTGGTCCAGACCTCGCAGCCCTCCGCCGCCAGCGTGACCACCAGGCCGCGCACTCGCTTCGAGATCTCGGCCAGGCTCCAGCCGGTGCGCTGCGAGAGCATCTTTCCTTCGTAGTCGTTCACGACGACCCAGCTTGCCAGTTCGACGAAATGCTTGAGCGCATCGCCGTCGAACATCGGCAGGCCCTGGCCCGGATCGAACACGAACGGAATGCCAGCGGCCGCAAACTGTTCCGCGTGCTGCAGCATCGCTTCGCGGCCGTCGGGCGCGATGATGCCGACGCGGATGTCTTCGCGGGCGACGATCTTCGTGAGGTGCGCCTGCTGCATCGCGCCGGGGTGGAACGCCGTGATCTGGTTGTTGTCGACGTCGTTCATGATCATTGCCTGCGCCGTGAAGGTGTCGTCGAGCTGGCGCACGAACTCGGTGCTGATTCCCAGCGCGCGCATGCGCTCCAGGTAGTCCGCGCCATCGCTGCCGAGCGTTGCCATCGGCAGCGCCGTGCCGCCCAGCGCGTTCAGGCTGTAGGCAATGTTGCCGGCGCAGCCGCCAAAGTCACGCCGAAGCCCCGGCACCAGGAACGACACATTGAGGATATGCAGCTGGTCCGGAAGAATCTGGTCGGCGAACCGGCCCTCGAAAGTCATGATGGTGTCGAACGCGAGAGAACCGCAAATCACTGCTGCCATGGGTGGACCGTAGGTTGGGAATGGATAAGAGGCCGAACGTGAGTTCGACCTAGGGATAGAACGCTTCGACGCGATAGCCGGCAATGGGCGGCAGCGTCGCGGCCTCGGTTGCTGACAAGGTCAGCGGCAATGACGCGGCCTGGTCGGCGCGCGCCGGAAGCACCGCGGGCGCGCCATAGTCCGTGGCCGTCAACACGCGGCGCACGACGGCGCGCTCCTGCGTGTCGAGCAGCGAAAGCTCGACCGCCGGCATGGCCAGGGGAACAGTAGCGCCGTTGCGAAGGGTGAAGCTGAGCCGGTAGTCGTTGTTGCCGGTCTTCTCGCGCGCGAAGGCCGCGCCCTCGATGACGATGTCCCCGATCTGGCGAAGCGCCGTGAGCTCGCAGCCGGTAAACCCGCACAGCGCGGCAAGGGCCGGGCGCAGGTTCGGCTGGCGGGCCACGATGCCATCGCGCTCGTGGCGCAATACCTGAACGATCAGCAGCAGGACGGCAAGCGCCGCAAAAATCCAGAGCCAGCGCCGCACCGCGCCGCGCTGCCAGAATCCCGCGGCATCGGAGATCGGCTTCTCGCCATCGAAAAGAGGAAGCCGCTCGGAATCGTCGGCGTCGTCGCGAACCGAGGGGAGCGGCAGGAGACTTGGATCGGCCTCGCTCGCCTCGCGCACAACCAACGCCGATGCCTTGGCGGCGCTGCGCTCGTCCCGCGCCTTGGCGCCCGCGATCTTGGCAGACTTGATTCGCGCCCGGCGCAGCGCCTTCTGCATCTGCACCTGGTCGCGGTCCAGCGCCGGCTCGTGCTTCTCGTTCTCGTCGCTGGCCGAGGCCACCAGCTCGCGGGCCTTGAGGCGCAGGGCCGGCAAGGGAGGCGCCGGCGGCGGCGGGGGCGAAGGCGGAGCCGCAAGATTCAGGTCGATGTTCGGAAAGGGCGGCAGCGAACTCGGCGGCGGCCGCCACTCGGGCTCGTTGGCCTCGAAGTCGGACCACAGCTCGTCCGCGACGATGCCGTGTGACGGCAGGACCGTAGCGGACGTGGATACGGAAGCAGATGCCGGAAGTGATTCGGGCTCGGGCACAGGCGCGGTCGACAGGGCCTCGATCTCCTCGCGGGCCGGCTCGGGGGCGGAAGCTTCGGGTGTCTCTCGTTGCTCGGGCTCGTCGTCGAAGAAGTCCGCGTCATCGGCTGCCTGCCGGGACTCCTCTGCAGGTGGCTCGGCTTTGGCGAGGGGCGCTGCCGTAGCCGTAGCCGCGGCGGCCGACGATGACACCTTGCCGGTCGTGGGACTGGAGTCGGGTGCCTCGTGCAGATCGAGCGTGGCGTCGAACACGTGGCTGCAACGACCGCAACGCACCCAGCCATCCGAGATGCGGAGCTGGTCGCGAACCACCTTGAAGGTGGTGGTGCAGGCGGGGCAGCGCGTGACAAGGCTCATGACCGGGCGATTGTAGGGTTGGGCCCTCGCCGCGCCAGGGGAATCAGAGCGACACGAAAGGCCTGCTGCGTCCTCAGCAGCGCGCCGTCATGAGGATCCAGCCGTCCTCGCTGTCGCTGACCTCGAGCGTGGCATACGGCGCATAGGCCTGCTTCAGCTCGTCGGCCTGGCGCTCGAGGATGCCGGCCAGGACCAGCGACCCACCGGGCGCCACGTGGCTGCACAAAAGCGGCGCAAGCACCTTGAGCGGCGTGGCCAGGATGTTGGCCAGCACCGTTTCGTAGCGGCCCTTGGCTGCTTCGGGCAGGCCTGCGTTCAGGCGCACGCCGTTGGCTTCGGCGTTGAGACGAGTCGACGAAACGGCCGCTTCGTCGATGTCGACCGCATCGACGTCGGGCGCGCCGAACTTCGCCGCGCCAATCGCAAGGATGCCGGAGCCGCAGCCGTAGTCGAGCACACGCTGGCCGGCGAACGCGCCCTGCTTCGCGATCCAGCGCAGGCACATGCGCGTGGTGGGGTGCGTGCCGGTACCGAAGGCGAGCCCCGGGTCCAGGCGGATCACCTGCTTCGCCTGTTCGGGCGGCTCGTGCCACGTGGGGACGATCCAGAACTCGGGCGTTATTTCGACCGGCGCAAACTGCGACTGCGTGAGCCGCACCCAGTCTTGCTCGGGAACCGGCGCCACGCCGAGCACTTCGCAGCCGTCAAAGAAGTCCTGCAGCGCGAGCACCGACGCGGCCTCGTTGGCAAGCGCTTCGTCGGCAAACAGCGCGATCACGCGCGAACGCTGCCAGCCTTCCTTGGGCGGCGGCATGCCGGGCTCGCCGAACAACGCCTGCTCGGCATCTGTCTGCGCATCGGCGTCTTCGACCGACACGCTCAGCGCATCGAGTGCGTCGAGCGCATCGCCGAGCATTTCGACCCGGTCTTCCGGCGCCATGAGGCGTAGTTCAAACATGCCGTGGTGCCGTTCAGCGCTTATGCGCGGCCAGCCACTCTTCGAGATAGTGGATATTGGTGCCGCCGCTCATGAACTTGGCGTCAACCATCAGTTCGCGGTGCAGCGGAATATTGGTCTGAATGCCTTCGATGACGGTTTCATTGAGCGCCGTGCGCATGCGCGCCATGGCCTGCTCACGCGTGTCGCCGTAGACAATGATCTTGCCGATCATCGAGTCGTAATTCGGCGGCACGAAGTAGTTGGTGTACGCATGCGAATCGACGCGCACGCCAGGGCCGCCCGGCGGGTGCCACATGGTGATGCGGCCCGGCGACGGGGTGAACTTCCAGGCGTCTTCGGCGTTGATTCGGCACTCGATGGCGTGGCCGCGCATCTCGATCTGGCGCTGCGTGAACGGCAGCTTCTCGCCCGCCGCCACCATGATCTGCGTCTTTACGATGTCGATGCCGGTGGTGAACTCGGTCACCGGGTGCTCCACCTGCACGCGCGTGTTCATTTCGATGAAATAGAACTCGCCGTTTTCGTAGAGGAACTCGAAGGTGCCGGCGCCGCGGTAGCCGATTTTCTTGCAGGCCGCGGCGCAGCGCTCGCCGATCTTCTCGATCAGTTTGCGCGGAATGCCGGGCGCCGGCGATTCCTCGATGACCTTCTGGTGACGCCGCTGCATGGAGCAGTCGCGCTCGCCCAGGTAGACCGCATTCTTGTGCTTGTCGGCCAGGATCTGGATCTCGACGTGGCGGGGGTTCTGGAGAAACTTCTCCATGTACACGGCCGGATTGTTGAACGCAGCGCCGGCCTCCGCCTTGGTCATCTGGATCGCGTTGATCAGCGCTGCTTCGGTGTGCACCACACGCATGCCGCGGCCACCGCCGCCGCCCGCCGCCTTGATGATGACCGGGTAGCCGATCGCGCGGGCAATGCGCTTGTTGGTGGCGGCATCGTCGGAGAGTTCGCCTTCCGAGCCGGGCACGCAAGGCACGCCGGCCTTGATCATCGCCTGCTTGGCCGAGACCTTGTCGCCCATCGTGCGGATGTTGTCCGGCGTGGGGCCGATGAACTGGAAACCGCTCTGCTCCACCCGCTCGGCGAAGTTGGCGTTCTCGCTCAGGAAACCATAGCCGGGATGAATCGCCTCGGCGTCGGTCACTTCGGCCGCCGAGATGATCGCCGGCATATTGAGATAGCTGAGCGACGACGGCGCCGGGCCGATGCAAACGGCCTCTTGCGCGAGCTTGACGTACTTCGCGTCGCGGTCGGCTTCCGAATAGACCATCACGGCCTTGATGCCGAGCTCACTGCAAGCGCGCTGGATCCGGAGGGCGATTTCCCCCCGGTTTGCAACCAGGATCTTCTTGAACATGGTCACTCGATGATGAACAGCGGCTGGCCGTATTCGACCGCCTGGCCGTTTTCGCCGAGGATCTGGGTGATCGTGCCGGACTTGTCAGCTTCGATTTCGTTGAGGATCTTCATCGCTTCGATGATGCAGATGGTGTCGCCCTCGTTCACTTTGCTGCCGATCTCGACAAAAGCGGGCGCGCCCGGGCTGGACGAGCGATAGAAAGTACCCACCATGGGGGACTTGACGGCGTGCCCTGCGGGCGCAGCCTCGGGTGCCGGTGCGCTGGCAATTGCGGGAACTGCCGGGGCACCGGCGGCGGGTGCTGCTGCAGCCGGTGCGGCGACGGTCTGCACATATTGCACGGGGGCAGCGCCGCCGCCCTTGACAATGCGAACCTTGCCTTCGGTTTCGGTAATTTCCAGTTCGGAAATATTGGATTCAGACACCAAATCGATCAGTGTCTTGAGTTTGCGCAGATCCATGAGGCTCCAGTGCCGACTTTGCCGGTCATTAGGATGTAACTGGGCTAAAAATCGGTGATCTTTAGCGATTGGCGGCGAATGCCGAGGTGTATCTGATTCTAACCGTGAACCAGTTCACGCCGCCAAGTGTCCAGATCAGCGGATTCAAGCTTGCCCATTTTACGTGCCGCCACAGTCCCGCTGCCGTTCAAAACCAGCGTAAAGGGGAGCCCGCCCGCGGTATTTCCCAGACTTTTCACCAGTTCAGTTCCTTGCAGGCCAGCCAATCCGGTCGGGTAACTGACGGGCGTTTTCTGCAGGAATTTGCGAACGGCGCTGGGCTGGTCGATGGCCAAACCGATCACTTGCCACCCGTTGCCGCCATTTTCGCGAAAGAAGCGGTCGATCATCGGCATTTCCTCCACGCAGGGAGGGCACCAGGTCGCCCAGAAATTCAGCAGCAGCGGCTTGCCGCGCAGATCGGCAAACACCAGTTCGCCACCTTCGGGACGTTCGAAGCGCTGGGCCCAGAAGGCCGCATCCAGCGCTTCCCCCTTGCTGCTGCTGCCGCGCTCACGCCACCATGCACCGCCCAGGCCCGCCGCGGCGGCCGCGACTGCCACGCCGCCGTAAAGAAGGCGGCGCCGAGTGGGCGAAGAAATCATTCACTTGTCCTTTTCTTTTTCAATCAGCCGTCGCAACGCTGCCAGGTCGCCGCGCGGCACGCGGCCCTGGGCGTCGGGCCGGAGCGCTCCGCGCAAGTCGTCGAGGTCGTACACCAGAAGATGCACTCCGATCTCTTCGCCGAGTGCTCGGCTAGCGGCGTGCACGCTGAGGGCTTCGACCTGCTCGCCATGAAAGCCGGTAACCATCCGCGGCTCGTAGTCCACGTGATGGTCGATCAGGGCAATCTCGGCCGACTTGGAATCATCGCAGAACAACTGAATATAAATGTCTGACAACCGGGTGGCGGTACCGTGCCAGACGGCGCCTCCGATGTGCGGTCGGAACGCAGCCATGCGCTCCATCCACTCCAGCGCCAACAGCCTCAAGGCATGCAGTTCCTGCGGCTGTGTGTCGGCGCAATAGAGCGCGATGTAGTCGCGGACCTCGGCTTCCACCTCGTCGTTGTTGGGCAGCGAAGTGCGCGACGACAGCCCCAGGTCGCGCAGCGCCCTGCGCTTGGCCGGGCCATACTCCAGCCCCTCTTCAACCACGAGGCGGGCTGCTGCAGCGGCAATCTCACGCTTGGACGTGTCCATCGACACATTTTGCCCGCAGATGGCGTGCTTCACACGACCATTGGTACAAAGCACAGGCCTCAGCCCGAGGCGGCGCAGGCCGCCTCCCTAGAATCGCCGGATGCACATTCATATTCTTGGCATCTGCGGCACGTTCATGGGCGGATTGGCCGCCCTGGCGCGCGAAGCAGGCCACCGGGTCACCGGCTGCGACGCCGGCGTGTACCCGCCCATGAGCGACCAGCTTCGCTCGCTCGGCATCGACCTGATCGAAGGCTTCGCAGCCGACCAGCTCGCACTTTCGCCTGACATGTTCGTGGTTGGCAACGTGGTGTCGAGGGCGCGGCTTCCCGACGGCACGCCCAAGTTTCCGCTGATGGAAGCCATCCTCGATGCCGGCAAGCCATACACCAGCGGTCCGCAGTGGCTGGCCGAGCACGTGCTGCTGGGCCGCCACGTCATGGCGGTGGCCGGAACCCACGGCAAGACGACCACCACCTCGATGCTGGCCTGGGTGCTCGAACAGGGCGGCAAGGCGCCGGGTTTCCTCGTGGGCGGCGTTCCGCTCGACTTCGGCGTCTCGGCGCGGCTTGGCGGCGGGCAGGCCTTCGTCATCGAGGCGGACGAATACGACACCGCTTTCTTCGACAAGCGCAGCAAGTTCGTCCACTACCGCCCGCGCACCGCGATTCTCAACAACCTCGAGTTCGACCACGCAGACATCTTCGACGACCTTGCCGCCATCGAACGCCAGTTTCACCATTTGGTGCGTACAGTGCCGGGCACCGGCCGGCTGGTGGTGAACGCCACCGAAGAAAGCCTGCAGCGCGTACTGGCCCAGGGCTGCTGGAGCGAGCTCGCGCGCTTTGGCGCGGGCGGCGAATGGCAGGCCGCCGGTTCGCACGATGCGTTCGACGTGCGTCGCCGGGGCGAAACGGTCGGACGGGTCGAATGGGAACTCTCAGGCCTGCACAACCAGATGAACGCGCTGGCCGCCATCGCGGCCGCCGAGCATGTGGGCGTGGCGCCGGCCGACGCGGCCCGAGCGCTCGGCACCTTCAGGAACGTGCGCCGCCGGATGGAACTGCGCGGCACCATCGAACGCAGCGGCGGCGCAATCACCGTCTATGACGATTTCGCCCATCACCCGACCGCTATCCGCACCACGCTGGACGGCCTGCGCAAGAAGCTCGATGCCGGCGGCAAACAGGACGAACGCATCCTGGCCGCCTTCGAGCCGCGCAGCAACACGATGAAGCTGGGTGTCATGGCCGCGCAGCTGCCGTGGAGCCTGGAGTCGGCCGACCGGTCGTTCTGCCACACGGCCGGGCTCGACTGGGACGCCGCCGCGGCCCTGGCGCCGATGGGTGACCGCGCTCAGGTGGCCGGTGCCATCGAGCCGCTGGTCGCGCAGATCGTCGCTGCGGCCCGGCCCGGCGACCACATCGTCTGCATGAGCAACGGAGGCTTCGGCGGCGTGCACGACAAATTGCTTGCGGCACTTCGCAGCGCGCCGGCATCATGACCGCCATGCGCGCGCGGGAACTGATCGAGAGCCTGAAGCTGCAGCCCCACCCCGAGGGTGGCTGGTACAGCGAGGTGTTCCGTTCCGCGGCGACCGTGGTCCCCACCGACGGCCGCGCGCCGCGCAGCGCGCTCACCAGCATCTACTTTCTGCTCGAAGCGGGGCAGCATTCGCGCTGGCACCGGGTGCTGTCGGACGAAGTCTGGGTGCACCTGGAAGGCGTACCGCTGGCGCTGTGGACCTGCGATGCCGCGCTGCGCACCGCGCCGGCCCACGTGCGGCTGGGCCCGCTCGATGCGCACGGCACGCGGCCGCAGCACGTGGTGTCGGCCGGCCAATGGCAGGCTGCCCGCCCGATCCAGGGCCATACCAGCGGCGACTACACGCTGGTCGCCTGCATGGTCGGGCCGGGCTTCGACTTTGCCGACTTTTCGCTGGTGCCGCCCGACAGCGATGAAGCCACCGCCATGCGGCACCACTGGCCCGAGCTGGCCGGGATGCTTTGACCCCGTTTAACCCCTGCGCTGCTTGATGGCCTGCGACAGGGTGTCGAGCACCTGCACTGAATCATCCCAGCCGATGCATGCATCGGTGATGCTCTTGCCGTATTCGAGGCCCGAGAGCTGGTCCTTGCCCGGCGAGAACTTCTGGGCGCCGGCCTGCAGATGGCTTTCGACCATCACGCCGAAGACGCGGTTCGAGCCCCCGGCGATCTGGTTGGCGATGTCCTTCGCTACGTCGATCTGCTTCTGGTGCTGCTTGGAGCTGTTCGCATGGCTGCAATCGACCATCAGCGTGGGCGGCAGCTTGGCGGCTTCGAGATCCTTGCAGGCAGCTTCGACACTCGCGGCGTCGTAGTTCGGCGCCTTGCCGCCGCGCAGGATCACGTGGCAGTCACGGTTGCCGTTGGTCTGCACGATCGCGACCTGGCCGTTCTTGTGCACCGACAGGAAGTGGTGCCCGCGTGCCGCCGCCTGGATGGCGTCGGTCGCGATGCGAATGTTGCCATCGGTGCCGTTCTTGAAGCCGATCGGGGCCGAGAGGCCAGAGGCCAGCTCGCGGTGCACCTGGCTTTCGGTGGTGCGCGCGCCGATGGCGCCCCAGGCGATCAGGTCGCCGATGTATTGCGGCGAGATCACGTCGAGAAACTCGCTGCCCGCCGGCAGGCCCAGGCGGTTGATGTCAATCAACAGCTGGCGCGCGATGCGCAGGCCCTCGTCGATGCGAAAGCTCTCGTCGAGGTACGGGTCGTTGATGAGGCCCTTCCAGCCGACCGTGGTGCGTGGCTTCTCGAAATACACGCGCATCACGATCTCGAGCGTGCCGGCGTATTTTTCGCGCTCGACCTTCAGGCGGCGGGCATATTCGAGCGCCGCGGCCGGGTCGTGGATCGAGCAGGGTCCCATGACCACCAGCAACCGGTCGTCCTTGCCGGCCATGATGTTGTGGATGCTGCGACGGGTGCCTTCGATCAGCGTTTCGACCGGCGTGCCGCGAATCGGGAAGAAGCGGATCAGGTGTTCAGGAGGGGGCAGCACGTTGATGTCCTTGATGCGTTCGTCGTCGGTCTTGCTGGTTTTTTCGACGCTCGCATACCAGCTGTCGCTGGTCGGGGCAGTGTTCGTGCTCATGGTGTTTTCCTTGTGGGTGTGAAGATCGTCAGGGCATAAAAAAACCGCCGGGGCTGGAGGCGCCGGCGGTTTTGGGAGGGTGTTCGTTTGCTTTACGCGCTCGCCTCTCGTCCGCCGGAAACCGGGAACCAAAAGAAGGCAAAAAAATAAGCGCGGAGGGCGGACATGTGGGCGAAATGTAGCATGGAAAACAGGAAGCCCGGCAAAAGCCAGGGCTTCCGAAGGTCAGCGGTAGCCGGATTCGTTGGGGTTGTGGATGATCCAGATCAGGTTGCCGCCCGAGTAGTCGCCCATGCCGCCACCCGCGAAAACCAGCCGGCCCTGGCCCTTGTAGGTCATCTCGTAGCGGTGGCGGTCGCCTCCGAAATAGAACGGGATGAAGGCCTTGCCCGTGACGTAGGCGCCCTGGCCGGTCGGCTGGCCGGCAATGTCGGTGACCTGCCTGGCGCTCATGCCGATCTGCAGCCGATTGAACCTGCTGTTGCGCGTCGGGTTGCCGGTGATCTCGCCTTCGTAGCCGTTCAGGCCTTTGATGGTGCGGCCGCTGCCGGCTTCGACCTTGGAAGAATCGATCACGTTGCCCTGGGCATCCATGCCAGCCTTCGCGCCGCCACGGGCTGGTGCCGCCGGTGCGGCGGCAGGCGCAGGCGCGGCCGCGGATGGAGTGGCGGCCGAACCGCCGCGCGATGCGCAGCCGGCGGTTGCCAGCAATGCCGCGGCAACGGTCGCAGCCCACAGGGCCGCAGACGAATTGATCCTGATCCTCATCGAATGCTCCTCTTTGTAAAAATTTGAGGAGCGGAGCTTAGCAAGCTCTCAGGCCGTGCCGCCTACGGTCAAACCATCGATGCGCAAGGTGGGCTGGCCCACCCCGACCGGCACGCTCTGGCCTTCCTTGCCGCAGGTGCCCACGCCGGAATCGAGTGCCATGTCGTTGCCGATCATCGTCACGCGGGTGAGCGCGTCCGGGCCATTGCCCACGATGGTCGCGCCCTTCACCGGGTACTGGATCTTTCCGTTCTCGACCCAGTAGGCTTCGCTTGCGGAGAACACGAACTTGCCGCTCGTGATGTCGACCTGCCCGCCGCCGAAGTTGGTGGCGTAGAGGCCCTTCTTGATGCTCGCGACGATTTCCTTCGGGTCCTTATCGCCGCCCAGCATGTAGGTGTTGGTCATGCGCGGCATCGGCACGTGCGCGTAGCTCTCGCGGCGGCCGTTGCCCGTGGGCTTGACCTTCATGAGGCGCGCGTTGAGCGAATCCTGGATGTAGCCCTTGAGAATGCCGTCCTCGATGAGCACGTTGCGCTGGCTCGCATTGCCTTCGTCGTCGACATTGAGCGAACCGCGGCGGTCGGCAATGGTGCCGTCGTCGAGCACGGTCACGCCCTTGGCCGCCACGCGCTGGCCGATGCGGCCCGAGAACGCGCTCGAGCCCTTGCGGTTGAAGTCGCCCTCCAGGCCGTGGCCGATGGCCTCGTGCAGCAGGATGCCGGGCCAGCCGGAACCGAGGACCACCGTCATTTCGCCGGCCGGGGCCGGACGGGCATCGAGGTTGGTCAGCGCGGCCTTCACGGCATGGTCGACGTATTCGGCGATCTGCTCGTCGGTGAAGTAGGCCAGCCCGAAACGCCCGCCGCCGCCGCCCGAACCGACTTCGCGCCGGCCGTTCTGCTCGGCGATCACGGTGACCGACAGGCGCACCAGCGGCCGCACGTCGGCCGCCAGGGTGCCGTCGGCGCGCGCCACCAGCACCACGTCGTACTCGCTCGCGAGGCCCGCCATGACCTGCGCCACGCGCGGATCGCGCGAACGGGCGAGCTTCTCGACCTTTTCGAGCAGCTTGACCTTGGCCGTGCTGTCGAGCGTGGAAATGGGGTCGATGCCGCTGTAGAGCGACCGGCTCGACGCGATCTTGCGCGTGGCCGTCTTCACCCGGCCGGTGCGGCCCGCCGAAGAAATGGAGCGCACGGTGCGCGCGGCATCGAGCAGCGACGCCTCGGAAATGTCGTCCGAATAGGCGAAAGCCGTTTTTTCGCCGCTGACCGCACGCACGCCGACGCCCTGGTCGATGCTGAAGCTGCCGGTCTTGACGATGCCCTCTTCGAGGCTCCAGCCTTCGCTGCGCGTGTACTGGAAGTACAGGTCGGCGTCGTCCACCTTGTGCGCGGTGATCTCGGCCAGGGCCTTGCCCAGGTGCGATTCGTCGAGGCCGAATGGCGTGAGAAGAAGCTGTTGCGCCGTGGCAAGGCGCTCGATGGTGGGTTCGCGAGAGATCATGAAGGGGATTATTGCTCGCCCCCACGCTTTGCGTACTGCGCTAGTTCTGGGCGAGCTTGCGGGCCCTGGCGACGGACATCAGGATGCCCAGGCCCAGGCCTAGCGTGACCATGGCGGTGCCGCCGTAGCTGATGAACGGCAGCGGCACGCCCACCACGGGCAGGATGCCACTCACCATGCCCATGTTCACAAAGGCATAGGTGAAGAAAATCATCGTCACCGCCCCGGCCAGGAGCCGCGAGAACAAAGTGGTGGCGTTGGCTGCGATGGCCAGCCCGCGGAAGATCAGCAGGATGAAGGCTGCAATCAGCGTGAGGTTGCCCACCAGGCCGAACTCCTCGGAATAAGCCGCAAAGATGAAGTCGGTGGTGCGCTCGGGAATGAATTCGAGGTGCGTCTGCGTGCCCTGCATGAAGCCCTTGCCACCCACGCCGCCCGAGCCGATGGCGATCATCCCCTGGATGATGTGGAAGCCCTTGCCCAGCGGGTCCTTGCTCGGGTCGAGCAGCGTGCAGACGCGCTGCTTCTGGTAGTCGTGCAGCACGCGCCAATCAACGCCGTCGGCGCACAGCTGCGACTCGAAGCCGACGATCAGCGTTACGGCAATGGCGCCGATCACCACTGGTGGAACGATCAGCTTCCACGACAAGCCGGCAAAAAAGATGACCGCCATGCCGGCCGCGAGCACCAGGAGCGAGGTGCCCAGGTCCGGCTGTTTCATGATGAGCCCCACCGGCACTGCGAGCAGCACCGTGGCCACCACGAAGTCGAGCGGCCGCAACTGGCCTTCCCGCCGCTGGAACCACCAGGCCAGCATCAGCGGCATCGCGATCTTGAGGATTTCGCTGGGCTGAATCACCACGCCGATGTTGATCCAGCGCGTGGCGCCTTTCTTGGTGATGCCGAAGAGCGCCACCGCCACCAGCAGCGCGACCCCCGTGGCATAGAGCGGCACCGCGAAGATCATCAGCCGCTGCGGCGGCACCTGGGCCACCACGAACATGATGAAGCCGGCCAGCAGCATGTTGCGGCCATGGTCGGAAAAACGCGAGCCATGGTCATAGCCCGACGAATACATGGTGAGCAGTCCGGCGAAGGCCAGCAACAGCACGGCAAAGGCCAGAAAGCCGTCGAAGCCCTGGAAGATGGGCGCGATGCGGCGCGCCAGGGAGGGCTGATTGAACACGGCGGACATGGGGGCGGATTATCCGCGCCCCGCGGAGCGTTTCAGCCGAAATCAAGCTGAACGACCGTGCGCCCCAGTCGGCTTTCAAGCGCGAGCTGTGCGCCGACCGTGGCGGCGCGCTCCGAAAGCGCCCTAGGGACGCGCGATGCGTCGAAGCCCTGCCCGTCATCGATCACGCGCAGTTGCACGGCGCCGTTCACGTTTTCGGCCTCGATCCGGAGCGTTTTCGCCTGAGCGTGCTGCAACACATTGGAAATGGCCTCGAACAGCAGGAACTGCAACTGCCGCATGCCCTGCGCGTCGAGCCGCTCCACCGTGGGCACCTCGTCCACCGCCCATTCGAACGCAATGCCAGCGGCCGCCAGCCGCGGCTCCAGCCTGTAACGCAAGGCCGCCAGCAGGGCGCCGACGTCGCCCGGCGGCAGATGGATGGAATCGATCGACAGCTTGAGCTTGTCGAGCGAGTCGCGCAGCGTGCGCAGCAGTTCGTCGGAACTCGCCTGGCCCGATTGCAGCTGGCGGATGGCCGAGCTGATGTGCGAACCCACGCCGTCGTGCATGTCGCGCAGGATGCGCTCGCGCTCATGGGTGCGCGCCTGGTCGCGCGCCACCTGCTCCAGCGCGGCGAAGGTAGACGCGAGTTCGCGCTCGCGCTGTGCCACGCGCTCGGCCAGGGTCGTGACCCATCCGCGCGCCTCGATGCTCGCGGCACGGAAGCGCCGCAGCACGATCAAGAGCAGCGCAATGCCGAAGAACACCGACGAATACCGCACCCAGGTGGTTTCGCCGTAGGCGTCGCTCAAGCGGATCACGAGCCAGTCGCGTGTGCCGAAGCCCAGAGTCACCAGCGCGGCGGCGGCCACCAGCAGGCGGCCGAGGGTCGGGCGCTTGAAGGTTGCTACCGCGAAGGCGCCGACGAACAGCGCAACGAACACGATTTCCAGCGCGAGCCACCCGGTGAGCCAATAGGGCTGCTCCCAGTGCAGCGCCATCGCACTCGAGGCGAAGGTACCGGCCACCACGGTTGCCATCGGCCAGCGCAGCCAGCGCATGCGCGGATTGCCGTTCCAGCCGGCCAGGTGATAGCAGAACATCATGGCGGAGGCGGCCCAGCCGGCATAGCAAGTGGCCATGAACACGCCCCAGGGCCCCCAGGAAAGAGGCGGCTCGGCGATCACGCTGTCGGCCACCCGCAAGGCCCAGCAGAATTCGGCCAATGCGGCCCAGAAATAGATGCCGTCGCGCCGCCGCCGTCCATTGGCATCGGGATCGACTTGCGTGAGCCACAGGGCCAACGCGATGCCGCCGACGATGAGGCTGAAGGCCGTCAGCAGCACCGATCCCGTGAAGCGCCAGGCATAAGCGCTCTCGAAAAGCTCGGTTCGCACCGGCATCGCAGGTCCGATGGTCACGCGCGACAACCCTGCGCGGCGGGCGCTGTCGGCGCGGATGCGGATCTGAAGGCGGTTGTCGCCCGCCTTCAGCAGGTGCCCCGGCACCGGCACATAGGTGGGCGCCTTCGCGTAGTCGGCGCCGTTGCCGCGCGCCAGGTCACCATAGGCCTGCAGCAAGGCGTCGTTGAGCCGCACCTCGAGAACGTTGCCGGCGCGGGGAATGAAGATGCCCCAGGGTGTCGACGGCTCCCCTGCCAGGGTGAAGGGCAGCTCGAAGTCCGCCAGGCCGGGGCGTCCGGCGTGCCGTCGATCCCAGTGGTACGACAGCTCGACTGGCGCCTGGTGCGTGACGGCGTCGATGGTGGTGGTGACGGTGCCGCGCCACAGTTCGATCGGGTTTTCCGCCGGCGCAGCCGCCGCGGCCATCGCGACCAGCGCGAGCCACATGGCCAATAGCGCCCGCGCCGGGCCTGCGAACATGCGCCCGGCCACGCCGTTCAGCCCGGGTGAGACAGCAGGCCGAGGCGCGTGGCCTCGAACACGGCTTCGCTCTTGGAGTGCACCGCCAGCTTGCCGTAGAGATTCTTGATGTGCGTCTGCACCGTGTGAACGCTCAGCCCCTTGAGCCGGGCAATTTCCGCATAGGAGAAGCCGCGCGCAATCAGCGTGAGCACCTCGTGCTCGCGAGCCGAGAGCAGGCTCGGCGCCGCGCTGTCGGCGGCCGCCTCGGTGGCCGCCTCGATGGCCGCCACGGCGGTGGGCGCACCCGCGAGCTGCAGGCTGCGGTATTTGGCGAGCACCCGGCGCGCGATCATGGGCGAGATGGGCGATGCGCCGGCCTTCATCTCGACGATTGTTTGTGCAATGTCCTCGGGCGCTGCGTCCTTGTGGATATAGCCCACGGCCCCGGCCTCGATGCTGGAGAGCACGTTTTCCTCATCGCCGAAGACGGAGATCACCAGCGGCTCGCAGCCGGGAAAACGAGCCACGGCCTCGCGGATCACGTCCAGCCCGCTGCCGTCGGGCATGCCGAGATCGACCAGCAGCACGTCGGGAATGGTGGCGGTCTGGGCCAGCCAGGTCAGCGCCTCCTGCACCGTGCCTGCGCTTCCAAGCCAGAACAGATGCGGGCTGCGCTGCACGCTGGCCTCGAAGAAGGCGCGCGCACGGCTGTCGTCTTCGACGACGAGCACGCCCCAACGGCGTGTCGTTCCCGCATCCAGAGCCTCTGTGTTCATTGGCGTGAGCATAAGCTTAGGGGCACGCTCAAAAAGCCCCGAAACCTCCCGTTTTCATGGGATGCCCCCGCCCACTGCGGGCCGCGAAACTGCGGCTGGCTCGCCACGCATGCGGCTTGGCCCAGAAATTGATGCAGGCGCAAGTTAATACTTTCGATTTCTGGAGGTCAGGTTGCTAGCAAATTCAGCAGCGAAAATTTCGGCGATCCGGAGATCACAGTGGTACACCGTCACCTTCCCGCAAGCAGCCCGCATTCCGGAGCCCTGGGCTCCGGAGGGCATTTTGCGCGTACGGACCTCATGCAAAATTACCCGGCTCCTTCAATGACGGAGTTGGGTCGATTGCACCACCTTCAGTCTCTACCACGCATGGACCAGCAAACCACTCATCTGTTGTACCTGCACGGATTCCGCTCCTCGCCGCGTTCGACCAAGGCGCGGCTCATGGCGCAGCGCGTGGCACGGGAGCATCCCAACCTGCAGTGGTGGTGCCCGCAGCTGCCTCCTTCTCCGCGCGAAGCCATCGACATGATCATGAAGGGCATTGCAGATTGGCCGCGCAAGTCGATGGCGGTGGTGGGCTCCTCGCTGGGCGGCTTCTATGCCACCTACGTGGCGGGCATGACGCGATGCCGCACCGTGCTGCTGAATCCGGCGGTACATCCGGCGCGCGACCTCGCCCTCTACATCGGCGACCAGACCACGTGGCAAGACCCGGCCGAGCATTTCTATTTCCGCCCCGAGTACATCCAGGAGCTGCGCACCATGGAAGTCGGCGCACTCACGCGACCCGAGCGCGTGCTGGCCATCATCGCCAAGGGCGACGAAGCGCTCGACTGGCATGAAACCTCGGCGCGCTACCCCGACAGCAACATCAAGCTGCTCGAGGGCGGTGACCATGCGTTGTCGGATTTCGAGGAAAACCACCTCGACGACGTGATGGCGTTCATCAATCCCATCTGACGCCCCTGCGAGACGCCGCGTAAGCGGCCAGGCCTGGGGGTGTCCAAGTCTGGGACAATCCGGGCATGTTTGTATTGTTTGAAGAAGCCGGCAAGTACCTCGGCGGCCGCGTGCTGTCGGAGGCCGAAGCATCGGCGCAGGTCGAGCTCGACACCGGCAAGCGCGTCAAGGTCAAAGGCGCCAACATCGTCCTGCGTTTCGAGAAGCCGGCGCCAGCCGAGTTGATCGTCGAAGCGCGCGCTCTCGCCGCCGCGATGGACCTCGACCTGGCCTGGGAATTTGCGCCGGAGGGGGAGTTCGGCTTCGGCGATCTTGCATCCGACTATTTCAGCGACAAGCCCACGCTCGCGCAGCAGGCGGCCGCACTGTTCGCGCTTTTCGAGGCGCCGCACTACTTTCGCCGCGCGGGCAAGGGGCGCTTCAAGAAGGCTCCCGCCGAGATCCTGCAGCAGGCGCTGGCCGCCATCGAGAAGAAAAAGGTCATCCAGGCGCAGATCGTCGAATGGGCCGGTCAGCTGGCCGAGGGCGTGTGCCCGCCGCCAATCCGCGAACAGCTCTACAAGATCTTGTTCAAGCCGGACAAGAACGCGCCCGAATACAAGGCGGTGGTCGATGCCGCGCGCGCCACGCAGCGCCCGCCGCTCGATTTGCTGGAGCGCGCCGGCGCCATCGATTCGCCCTACCAGTTCCACTGGCGGCGGTTCCTGTTCGAGAACTTCCCCAAGGGCACCGGGTTTCCGGCGCTCGCAGCTCCGGCCGTCGTGGACGATCTGCCGCTTGCCGCGGGTGTCGAGGCATTCTCGATCGACGATTCGCAAACGACTGAAATCGACGACGCGCTGTCGGTGCAAGGCCTGGGCAGCGGCACCGTCACTGTGGGCATCCACATCGCGGCGCCCGGCCTGGCGCTGACGCCGGGCAGCCCTATCGACCAGGTGGCGCGCAATCGCATGTCCACGGTCTACATGCCGGGCTACAAGATCACGATGCTGCCCGACGAGGTCGTCAACGCCTACACACTGCTCGAAGGCGGGGACCGGCCCGCGGTGTCGCTCTATGTGCGCTTCGACGAAGCCACGCTGGAGCTGCAATCGAGCGAGACGAAGCTCGAGCGCGTGCCCATCGTGGCCAACCTGCGGCACGACCAGCTGGACAGCGTCGTCACGCAGCCCTGGCTCGAAGACGCCTCGTTCACGAGTGAGAACACGCCCGAAGCCGCCGCGAAGCTGCGCGCCCCGCTCTCTTTCCTGTTCCGCCTCGCGAAGCAGCTCAAGGCCCAGCGCGAAGTGGTGCGCGGCAAGCCCGAAAATTTCAACCGGCCCGACTACAACTTCCGCCTCGTCGGCAACGAAGGCGAGCCGAACGGCAGCGAGCAGGTGCAGATCACCACGCGCCAGCGCGGCGCGCCGCTCGACTTGATCGTGTCCGAAGCAATGATCCTGGCCAACAGCAGCTGGGGCGGCTGGCTCGGCGAGCTCGGCGTGCCCGGGCTTTACCGCAGCCAGGCCAGCCTGGCGCCCGGCATCAAGGTGCGCATGGGCACGCGGGCCCTGCCGCACGCGGGCCTTGGCGTGAAGAGCTATGCCTGGAGCACCTCGCCGCTGCGCCGCTACACCGATCTCGTGAACCAGTGGCAGATCATTGCGGCCGCGCGCCACGGCAAGACTGCCGCGCTGGCCGCGCCCTTCAAGCCGAAGGACGCCGACCTGTTCTCGATCCTCTCGGGCTTCGACGCCGCGTACGCGACCTACAACGCCTACCAGGGCGGCATGGAACGCTTCTGGACGCTCAAGTACCTGCAGCAGCAAGGCATTACCGAGCTCGAGGCCACCGTCATCAAGGACATCCAGAACGGCGCGCTGGTGCGTGCCGACACGCTGCCGCTGGTGTTTCCGGTCGCGGGCCAGCAGGAGCGCGGCGCGCGCCTGCGCGTGAAGCTCGGCGAGATTGATGAAATTGCCCTCGACGTGCACGGCACGGTGCTCGAACGCCTCGATGCACCCAAGGCCGATACCGCCGCAGAGGAAGAAGAAGGCGGCGACGAAGAACTCGAAGAAGTTGCAGGCCCCATTGCCATTGCCGTCGACCTCAGCGACAGCGAGGCGGCACCCGAGAACACGCCGGCATGAGCCCCCGCCCGGCCGTTCCGAAGGGGGCGCGCACCGCAGTGCGCAGCACGGAGGTTACCCAATGAGCACCCGGCCGCCCGAAGTGCTTGGCACCGAAGCCCGCAGGGCGAAGGTCATCCAATGAGACCGCAGGAGCGCCGTCTATGAACTTCAAGGATCTGAGCACGCTGCAGATCGCGCTCGGTGCTTCGGTCATCGTGCATGCCGCGCTTCTTGCGGTGCGCTTTGTCGACCCTGAATCGTTCAACCGGGTCTTCAGCGAAACGCCGCTCGAGGTGATCCTGGTCAACAGCAAGACCCACGACAAGCCCGACGCCAAGACGCGCGTGGTGGCGCAGACCTCGCTCGCGGGCGGCGGCGACCTCGAACGAGGGCGCGCCACAAGCCCGCTGCCGCCGTCGAGCTTCACCGCCGTGGGCGATTCCGTCGAAGACGCGCGTCGCCAGGTCGAGGCCATGCAGGCCCAGCAGATGCAATTGCTCGCGCAACTCAAGCGCGACCTCGCCGCCATGCCCGCGCCAGACCCACGCGCCTCGGGTGATCCGAAGGAAGCCGTGGCGCGCGAAGAAAAGCGGCGCCAGATGGTGGAGCTGCTCGCAGAGATCGAACGGCGCGTGAACGAAGAAAACGCACGCCCCAAGAAGCGCTACCTGAGCCCCTCCACGCGCGAAGCGGCCTACGCCATCTACGTGGACTCGCTGCGCCGCCGCATCGAGCTGCGAGGCACCGAAAACTTCCCCACCGCGGCCGGCAAGAAGCTCTACGGCGAACTCAAGATGACGATCACCATCAACCACGACGGCAAGCTGCTCGACACCGCGGTGGATGAAAGCTCTGGCGACACCACCCTGGACCGTCGCGCCAAGGCCATCGTGCACAGCATCGGCAACTTCGGCAAGTTCACCGACGCGATGCGAAAAGAAACCGACCAGATCGTGCTGCAGTCGCGCTTCAAGTTCACACGCGACGAGACCATCGAACTCTCCTCCCAATAAGCGGCAGAAGCAACCGCGACAACAGCGAATCACGGCGCCATGGACCTGTACTGCGTAATGGGCAACCCCGTCGAGCACAGCCGCTCGCCCCGCATTCATGCCCGGTTTGCCGAGCTCTGCGGCCAGCAGGTGGATTACAGCCGCCGGCTCGTGCCGATTGGCGCTTTTGCCGAAAGCGTTGCAAGCTTCAGGCGCGAGGCCGCCGAGCGCGGCGACACCGCACGCGGCTGCAACGTCACCGTGCCTTTCAAGTTCGACGCCGCCGCCATTGCACAGCACACCAGCGAGCGGGCGCTGCTCGCGCAAGCGGTCAACACGCTGCGCTTCGAGCCCGACGGCAGCATTCACGCCGACAACACCGACGGCATCGGTCTCGTCAACGACATCGTGCACAACGCGGCCGTACCACTCGCAGGCTGCGAACTGCTGCTCATCGGCGCGGGCGGCGCGGCTGCCGGCGTGCTGGGGCCGTTGCTCGATGCGGGCGTCTCGCGCATCGTGGTGGCCAACCGGACCGTCGGCAAGGCGATGGCCCTGGTGCAGCGCCATGCCGCGCTGGCACTGCGCCACGGCGCCGCGCTCGAAGCTTGGGCGCTCGACGAAGTGCCGGGCAATTTCGACGTGGTAGTCAACGCCACGGCATCCAGCCTCGCAGGCGATGGGGTGCCGGTTCGCGCGCAGGTACTGCGTACGGGTGCGCTCGCGGTCGACCTGATGTACGGGCCTGCGGCCGCCGGCTTCATGGCCTGGGCAGAAGCGCACGGCGGCGTGCCGCGCGACGGGCTCGGCATGCTGGTCGAGCAGGCGGCCGAGGCTTTCGAGATCTGGCGCGGCGTGCGCCCGCCGGCCGCGCAGGTGCTGGCCGAGCTGCGCGCCTCGCTCGCCGCAGGCCAATGAAGGGCCTGCTGCGACTCGTCGGCTGCCTGCTGCTGGCGGCCGTGGCGCTGGAGCTTTTCTTCGTGACGCGCATCGCGGCCATGGCAGTTGTCGCTCCGCAAAGCACCGCGTTCCAGCGCTCCGAAGCCTGGCAGATCGCCATTCACCAGGGCAGCAAAGGCGCTTGGCGCCAGGAGTGGGTGCCCTACGCGCAGATCAGCGACAACCTCAAGCGTGCCGTCATCGCCAGCGAGGATGCCGACTTCATCGACCACAACGGGGTGGAATGGGAAGCCATCGAGCGCGCGCGGCAGCGCAACGCCAAGGCCGAGGAGCTCGCGGCCCGTCGCGCGGCGCGAGCCATGGCCCGCGGCAAGCCGGTGCGCCCGGTGCAATTGCGAGGCGGCTCCACCATCACGCAGCAGCTCGCAAAGAACCTGCTGCTCTCCGGCGAGCGCACGCTGCTTCGCAAAGGCCAGGAGCTGGTGCTCGCCACGCTGCTCGAGGTGCTGCTCGACAAGCGCCGCATTCTCGAGATCTATCTCAACAACGTCGAATGGGGCGAAGGCGTGTTCGGCGCGGAGGCGGCGTCGCAGTACTACTTCAGAAAACCCGCCTCGCGCCTCGGCGCCGCCGAGGCCGCGCGCCTGGCCGTGATGCTGCCAAGCCCCAAGTTCTTCGAGCGCAGGGTCGGCTCGTCCTATCTCAGCGGGCGGGCTTCGACCATCGTGGCGCGGATGCCTGCGGCCGAGCTGCCCTGACGGCGCCACACGCCGCCTCGATGGCCAGCACCGCCGCAAAGCCGATCACGTAGGCCAGCACGTCCCACCAGTCGGCCGTGCTGCCGAGGACGATGCGCAGCGCGCGGTTCGGAATGTGCAGGTGCCAGGCCGATGCCAGGAACTGCCCCAACTCGACCGCCAGGCCCACGCCGAGCGCCGCCAGCGCCAGCGGCAACACGCGCGCGGCAACGAAGCTCTTGAAGAGAAGATAGACCCACACCACGGCCAGCACGTCGCCGAAGAAACTCCGCAACCAGCCCCAGCGCGCGCCGACGGTGGCCAGCAGCACGAGAACAAACAACAGGGCCACCGCCCACACCAGAGAAAGAGGATCGAAACGCCATCGCATGCCCCGTATCATCGCGCCCATGCTGGCAAAGCTCACGGGTTGGTTGTTGTTGGGAGTCGTCCGCTTGCTCACGGGGGCCCAGGCACGCTGGTACGGCTGTCCGCCGAAGGCCGAGCAGCGCATCTATTTCGCCAACCACCAGAGCCACGCCGACCTCGTGATGATCTGGGCCGCGCTGCCCGAGGAGCTGCGCAGCATCACGCGGCCGATTGCGGCGCGCGACTACTGGGCCAACACGCCGTTCAAGCGCTGGATCACGACCGAGGTGTTCAACGCGGTGTATGTGGAGCGTGCGGCCACGGCGCCGGCCGCGGCTTCGGCGGCCCGCGCAGAGCCCGAGGTGCCTCCACCAACCGTGAGAAATGCCGCGGCACCGCACGCCGAGCGCATCGAGCCTTCGATGGAACCCTTGATACCGCTGTCCACATTGATCGTCGACGTGACCCCTGAAGCCGTGGACGAGGTGCAGGGCCGGCTCGATCTTCCCGCTCCGCCGCCGCCTCCACCACCAATGCCTCCCCCGCCGGTACAGCCGCCCGCGATGGAGGGTGCAGAGCCGTCTCCGCCCGATCCACTCGCACCGCTGGTGGAGGCGCTGCGCAGCGGCGACTCGATCATCATCTTTCCCGAAGGCACGCGCGGCCACACCGGGGAGCCGCAGAAGTTCAAGTCGGGCCTCTATACGCTCGCGACGATGTTTCCCGAGGTGGTGCTGGTGCCCGCGTGGATCGACAACGTGCAGCGCGTCATGCCCAAGGGCGAGATCGTGCCGGTGCCGATCTTGTGCTCCGTCACTTTCGGTGCGCCGATCCGCGTCGAAGAAGCCGAAGAACGCCGCCCATTTCTCGATCGCGCGCGTGCCGCGGTGATCGCATTGCGCGACGTCTGAGCGAAACCTTGCGATGAACCAGTTCCTGCGCAGCCTCACCCCGACCCAGCAGGTCGCGGCCCTCTTTCTCATTGTCTTCGGCCTGCTCGTGATCGTGAGCACCACCGCCTTCTTCCTGACCTTCAGGGAGCGGCGCAACCCCGTGCACGACGCGGCGTGGCAGGCTGAACTGGCGCACTACCGCAAACTGCTGGGCACCACCTGGTTCATGGTGATCGTGTTCTGGGTCGGCTGGGCCCTGGGCGAAACGGTGGCCACCGTGCTGTTCGCACTCATCGCATTCTTTGCGCTGCGCGAATTCATCACGCTCTCGCCCACGCGGCGCGGCGACCACCGCAGCCTGATCCTGGCGTTCTTCGTGGTGCTGCCGATCCAGTTCTGGCTCGTGGCCACCGCGCGCTTCGACCTGTTCACCGTGTTCATTCCGGTCTACGTCTTCCTCGCGATCCCGGTCGCGAGCGCGCTGGCCGACGATCCCAGCCATTTTCTCGAGCGCAATGCCAAGCTGCAGTGGGGCATCATGGTCTGCGTCTACGGCATGAGCCACGTGCCGGCGCTGCTGCTCCTGAGCTTTCCGGGCTACGAGGGCAAGAGCGCCTTTCTCGTGTTCTTCCTGGTGTTCGTGGTGCAGACCTCGGTGCTGGTGCAGCACGTGATCTCGCGCCGCTCACAGCGCAAGCCATTTGCGCCCAACGTGAGCCGCAGCTTCAACTGGACCAGCTGGGGCATCGGCATCGGGGTGGCCAGCCTGGTGGGCGCGCTGTTCTCGTTCATCACGCCTTTCAAGTTTGGCCAGGCCCTCGCGGTGTCCGTCATCGCCTGCATCGCGGGCTCGATGGGCCACTTGGTGATGAAGGCGCTCAAGCGTGACCGCGGCATTCCCAACTGGGGCAAGAAGGGCGTGGGCGTCACGGGTGCGAACGGCCTGCTCGACCGTGTCGATGCGCTGTGCTTCGCGGCACCCATTTTCTTTCACTCGATCCGCTGGTACTTCAACGTCTGACATGCGCATTCTCGGCATCGACCCCGGCCTTCTGACCACCGGCTTCGGCGTGGTGGATGCGGACGGCCATGCGCTGCGCTATGTCGCGAGCGGCACCATCAGCACGCGGCACCTGGGCAGCGGAAATCTTCCGGCGCGCCTCAAGGTGCTGTTCGACGGCATCGCCGAAATCGCCGCGCGCTACCAGCCCGATGCCTCGGCGGTCGAGATCATCTTCGTCAACGTCAACCCGCAATCGACGCTGCTGCTGGGCCAGGCGCGCGGCGCCTGCGTGACCTCGCTGGTGAACAGCAATCTCACGGTGGCCGAATACACGGCCCTGCAGATGAAGAAGGCGGTCGCCGGCCACGGCCAGGCCGCCAAGGCACAGGTGCAGGAGATGGTGAAGCGGCTGCTCGACCTGCCGGGGCTGCCCGGCGCCGATGCGGCCGACGCACTGGGCATTGCCATCACGCATGCGCAGGTGGGCCGCTCGATGGCCCGGTTGGCCGAGGCTGCGGAGCTATCGAAGACGCACGCCGGCACCTACCGGCAGGGACGTTCGAGGTAGTGAGAGCCCCCAGGCTCTCGGCGGAGAAGCCTGGCTGCTAAACCACCCGCTCCGCAATCAGCACCGCGAAGAAGCCGAACGCCGCCAGCAGCGTCCACTTGAGCACGATCCAGCCGAAGCGCCGGTACTTGACCTGGCCGGTTCCCGCATAGAACGCGAACGACACGCCCGCCACCAGCAGAAGCAGCAGGATGGCCCAGCGAAAAAGAAGCATCGGCCGAACGCGCCCTACCAGGCCCGCGCGACTTCGCCGAAACCGCGCGGTGCGCGCTTCTCGTCTTCGAAGGTCACGACCTCGTAGGCGTCGCTGTTCGCCAGCAGTTCGCGCAACAGCTTGTTGTTGAGCGCATGGCCCGAGCGAAAGGCGGTGTAGGCCGCCAGCAGCGGCTTGCCGATGATGTACAGGTCGCCCATGGCGTCCAGGATCTTGTGCTTCACGAACTCGTCGTCGTAGCGCAAGCCCCCGGCATTGAGCACCTTGGTGTCGTCCATCACGATGGCGTTGTCGAGCCCGCCGCCGAGCGCCAGGCCCTTGCTGCGCATGTACTCGACCTCTTTGGTGAAGCCGAAGGTGCGCGCGCGTGCAATGTCGCGGCTGTAGGAATCCTTGCCGAGATCGAACTCCACGCGCTGGCCGGTGGAATTGACCACGCGATGATCGAAGTCGATCTCGAAGCTCAGCTTGTAGCCGTGGTACGGCTCCAGGCTCGCCCACTTCTCGTTGGCGCCTTCGCCCTCGCGCACCTCGACCTTGCGGGTCACGCGGATGAAGCGGCGGGGTGCCTTCTGCAGCTCGATGCCCGCGCTTTGGAGCAGGAATACGAAGGACGAGGCCGATCCGTCGAGGATCGGCACTTCGTCGGCCGTGATGTCGATGTAGAGGTTGTCGATGCCCAGGCCCGCGCAGGCCGACATCAGGTGTTCGACTGTCTGCACCTTTGCGCCGCCGGTCGAGACCGTGGAAGCCAGGCGCGTGTCGGTCACCGCTTCGGCGGTCATGCGGATGTCGACCGGCTCGGACAGGTCGACGCGCCGGAACACGATGCCAGTGTCCGCGGGAGCGGGGCGCAGCGTCAGCTCCACGCGTTGTCCGCTGTGAAGCCCCACGCCCACGGCGCGGCTGATCGACTTGAGGGTTCGTTGTTGCAGCACGCGAAGGATTTTAGGCGCGCCACGCGAATGGCGGCCTATTCCCCTCGCTATGGCACCGATAGACATAGGTTCTATTTCAAGCGCCCGATGATGGACGCAAAGGGCACGAAGCGGACGCAGCGCCTAGAGCCGGCAGAAGTCCCTTTCAGGTCTTCCCCGTACCCCTTGCGAACCTTCGTGCCCTCTGCGTTCGGTGGCCTGGCGTCAATCAGCTTGACGGCGCAGGAATGCGGGAATCTCGAAGTCGTCCATGCCGCCCGAAGACAGCGCGTCTACCTTGGCGGCAGCCATCGTGCGGTTGGTGCGCCACACGCTGGGCACCGCCATGCCGTCGTAGTTCGGCTGGCTCACGCTGTGGCCGCCGTGGCCTGCATGGCCCGTGCCAAGCGTCGGCACGTTGAACGGGATGTTGTCGGTGCCGGTACGGATCACTTCGAGCGTCGGTGCCTGGCGGCGCGCATCGGCGCGCGAGAGGCCGGTGGCGACCACCGTCACGCGCATCTGGTCGCCCAGGCTTTCGTCGTAGGCGGCGCCGTAGATCACGTGCGCGTCGGGCGAGGCATAGGCGCGGATGGTGTTCATCGCCAGCTTCGACTCGTTCAGCTTCAGCGAACCCTTCGAGGCGGTCACCAGCACCAGCACGCCCTTGGCGCCCGAGAGGTCGATGCCTTCGAGCAGCGGGCAGGCCACGGCCTGTTCGGCGGCGATGCGCGCACGGTCCGGGCCGGCGGCGGCGGCCGTGCCCATCATGGCCTTGCCGGGCTCGCCCATCACGGTGCGCACGTCTTCGAAGTCGACGTTCACGCCGCCGTACTCGTTGATGATTTCCGAGATGCCGCCCACTGCGTTCTTGAGCACGTCGTTCGCATGTGCGAAGGCTTCGTCCTGGGTGATGTCTTCGCCCAGCACGTCGAGCAGCTTCTCGTTGAGCACCACGATCAGCGAATCGACATTCGCCTCGAGTTCGGCCAGGCCGTTGTCGGCGTTGGTCATGCGGCGGCCGCCTTCCCAGTCGAAGGGCTTGGTCACCACGCCCACGGTGAGGATGCCCATCTCCTTGGCAACGCGCGCAATCACGGGTGCGGCGCCGGTGCCGGTGCCGCCGCCCATGCCGGCGGTGATGAACAGCATGTGCGCGCCGTCGATGGCGGCGCGGATGTCGTCCACCGCGGCCTCGGCTGCGTCACGACCCTTGTCGGGCTTGCTGCCCGCGCCGAGGCCGCTGGTGCCAAGCTGGATGATCTTGTGGGCATTGCTGCGCTGGAGCGCCTGCGCGTCGGTATTGGCGCAAACGAACTGCACACCCTGCACGCCACGCTCCATCATGTGCGCGACGGCATTGCCGCCGCCGCCGCCGACTCCGATCACCTTGATCTGAGTGCCTTGATTGAATTCTTCGACTTCGATCATTTCGATGGTCATTACTAACTCCTTGAATTTGCAGTTGCCGTTGTGTATCTGTGAATCTTTTTAGTGTCTTGACGAGTTCAACGAGGCTGTCGTCGCGGTGGTGGACCTGTGCGCCGCCATCGCTCGTTGAAATGCAAGGGCGGACCGCCGCGTGCGAGCCAGAGTGGGGAGTGATTCATGGTTAGAAGTTCCCCACGATGAAGTCCTTGAAACGTCCGAACGCAGTCTTTACGGATCCGTTCTTCTGCGCGACCTTGAAGCCGCGCATGCGTGCGAAGCGTGCTTCTTCGAGCAAGCCCATCACGGTGGCCGCGCGCGGCTGCGCCACCATGTCGGAGAGCGCGCTCGAATACTTCGGAATACCTCGCCGCACCGGCTTCAGGAAGATGTCCTCGCCGAGTTCGACCATGCCGGGCATCACGGCACTGCCGCCTGTGAGCACCACGCCCGAGGACAGCACCTCTTCGTAGCCCGACTCGCGCACCACCTGCTGCACCAGCGAAAAGATCTCTTCGATGCGCGGCTCGATCACGCCCGCGAGCGCCTGCTTGCTCAGCATGCGCGGGCCGCGGTCGCCGAGGCCGGGCACTTCCACCTGCGTGTCGGGGTCGGCCAGCAGCTGCTTGGCATAGCCGTTCTCGACCTTGATGTCCTCCGCGTCCTTGGTGGGCGTGCGCAGCGCCATCGCAATGTCGCTGGTGATCAGGTCGCCCGCGATCGGGATCACGGCCGTGTGGCGGATCGCACCGTTGGTGAAGATGGCCACGTCGGTGGTGCCCGCGCCGATGTCGACCAGCACCACGCCAAGCTCGCGCTCGTCTTCGGTGAGCACCGCCTGGCTGGAAGCCAGCGGGTTGAGCATCAGCTGATCGACCTCCAGCCCGCAGCGGCGCACGCACTTGATGATGTTCTCGGCCGCGCTCTGCGCACCGGTCACGATGTGCACCTTGGCCTCCAGCCGCATGCCGCTCATGCCGATCGGCTCCTTCACGTCCTGGCCGTCGATCACGAACTCCTGCGGCTCCACCAGCAGCAAGCGCTGGTCGCTCGAGATGTTGATGGCGCGCGCGGTTTCCACCACGCGGGCCACGTCGGCCGGCGTGACTTCCTTGTCCTTCACCGCCACCATGCCGCTCGAGTTGATGCCGCGGATGTGGCTGCCGGTAATGCCCGTGTAGACGCGGCTGATCTTGCAGTCGGCCATCAGCTCGGCCTCCTTCAAGGCTTGCTGGATGCTCTGAACCGTGGCGTCGATGTTCACCACCACGCCGCGCTTCAGGCCGTTGCTCGGAGCAATGCCGAGCCCGGCCAGCTTGAGTTCGCCGCCGGGCAGCACCTCGGCCACCACGACCATCACCTTGGCAGTGCCGATGTCGAGTCCGACAACCAGGTCTTTGTATTCTTTGGGCATTGAATGTCCTCGGTATTCGCTATTTATTTCTTCTTGGCCTTAGGCTCGGTCACGACCGTGGTGACGCCGCGAAGACGCAGCGCATAGGCGTCGTTGTGGCGCAGGTCGGCCCCTTCGACGTCCGCCGCGGTGCGGTGGTATTGGCCCGCGACCTGGGTCACGGTTTTCAGGAAACGCTGCGCGCGGGCCGCCACCTCTTCGGGCTGGCCTCGGCCAAGCTCGATCTCGGCACCGGTGTCGAGCTCGACTTTCCAGCTGCCCCGGCTCGACAGCGTGAGCTCTTCCACGCCGAAGTCGTAGGGCTGGAAGATCGGCGCCAGTACGCGGTACATGCCCAGCACCTGCCCGGCCTGCTCAATGGGACCGTCGAGGCGCGGCAGCCGGTCGTCGATTTCGGCCACGTTGGCGTCGAACACCTCGCCAAAGCCGTTGATCAGCTTGGAGCCGGCCTCGTCGCCCCAGGTGGCTACGGGCACCTGTTCGGTCAGCGTGACGCGCAGCTTGTTCGGAAACTCGCGCCGCACCACCGCCTTGCGCACCCACGGCACCGACTCGAAGGCCGTGCGCGCACGCGCCAAGTCGACCGTGAAGAAGTTGCCGGCCAGTTGCGGCGCAACATTGGCGCGCAGCGTCACGGCGTTGTTGTGCGTCACGTCGCCGTCGACCTTGATACCGCCTATCGGAAAGAAAGGCTGGCGCAGCACCCACCATGCGCCTGCCGCCAGCAGCATGAGCGCCACCACCACGAACGCCAGGTTCGAGACGATGTTCATCAGCTTGACGTCAAAGGGCACTGGAATGCTTTCGGCCATGGCTATTGCGCTCCCCCCGTGGCATCCAGCGAAGCCGAGGCCAGCACGCTCAGGCACAAGTCTTCGTAGGCAATGCCCGCCGCGCGCGCCGACATCGGCACCAGCGAATGGCCGGTCATGCCGGGCGAGGTGTTCATCTCGAGCAGGAAGGGCTTGCGGTCGCTGGCGCGGATCATCACGTCGGCGCGGCCCCAGCCGCGGCAGCCGAGCGTGTGGTACGCAGCCAGGGTGATGCGCTGGATCTCATGCTCCTCGGCTTCGGGCAAACCGCTCGGGCATTGGTACTTCACGTCGTCGGTGAAGTACTTGTTCTGGTAGTCGTAGGCACCTTGGGGCGCGGCGATGCGCACCACGGGCAGCGCGCGCGCTTCGAGCCCCTGGCCGAGCACGGCGCAGGTCACTTCCTCGCCTTCGATGAATTCCTCGCACAGCACGTCGGCGTCGTACTTGGCCGAAAGCGCCACCGCGTCCTGCATCTGCGAGTAGCCCTCGACCTTGGTCACGCCGATCGACGAACCCTCGCGCGGCGGCTTCACGATCAGAGGGAGGCCCAGCACGTCGGGCACCGCCCTCACCTGCTCGCGGCTCTGCTGGTCGAAAGCCAGGCGCACGTACTTGGGCGTCGGCAAGCCGTCGGCCTGCCAGATGCGCTTGGTCATGACCTTGTCCATCGCCACGCTCGACGCCATCACGCCCGAGCCGGTGTAGGGAATGCCCAGCAGTTCGAGCGCGCCCTGCACCGTGCCGTCCTCGCCATGCCGCCCATGCAGGGCGATGAAGCAGCGCGCGAAGCCGTCGCGCCGAAGCTCGACCAAGTCGCGCTCCGACGGATCGAAGGCATGCGCATCAACGCCGCGCGAACGCAGCGCCTCGAGCACGCCCGTGCCGGACATGATGGAGATTTCGCGTTCGGCGGAGCTTCCACCGAACAGCACGGCCACCTTGCCGAAAAGTTTTGGATCCTGAAGGCTCATGGCGTAACCCCCGCGCCGCTCGCCGCGGCCGCAATTTCAACGACCCTGCCCGGCACCGCACCAATGGAGCCGGCGCCCATGCAAAGCACCACGTCGCCGTCGCGCGCGTTGTCCAGAATGGCTTGCGGCATCGCGTTGATGTCGTCGACGAACACCGGCTCCACCTTGCCGGCCACGCGCAGTGCGCGCGCCAGCGTGCGGCCGTTGGCGGCCACGATGGGCGGCTCGCCGGCGGCGTACACCTCGCCCAGCAGCACCGCGTCGGCATTGCCGATGACCTTGACGAAGTCCTCGAAGCAGTCGCGCGTTCGGGTGTAGCGGTGCGGCTGGAAAGCCAGCACCAGCCGGCGTCCTGGGAACGCGCCGCGCGCGGCGGCGATGGTCGCGGCCATTTCCACCGGGTGATGGCCGTAGTCGTCGATCACGGTGAAGCTGCCGGGCTGAGCCCCCTGCACCGCCACCTCGCCATAGCTCTGGAAGCGGCGGCCCACGCCCTTGAAGCCGGCCAGCCCGCGCTGCACTGCCTCGTCGGGAACGCCCAGCTCCACCGCCACGGCGATCACCGACAGCGCATTGCGCACGTTGTGCTCGCCCGGCAGGTTCAGCACGATGGGCAAGTCGGGCAGCGTGACGCCGTTGCGCCGCTGCGCCGTGAAATGCATCTGCCCGCCCACGGCACGAACGTCGACCGCGCGTACCTGGGCGCCTTCGTCGAAGCCGTAGCTGGTGACCGGGCAGGTGACGTGGCCCATGATGTCGCGCACCGCGGGATCGTCGGTGCACAAGATGGCCACGCCATAGAACGGCATGCGGTGCAGGAAATCGACGAAGGCTTTCTTGAGCTTTTCGAAATCGTGCCCGTAGGTTTCCATGTGGTCGGCATCGATGTTCGTGACCACCGCCATGACGGGCAGCAGGTTCAGGAACGAGGCGTCCGATTCGTCGGCCTCCACCACGATGTAGTCGCCGCTGCCCAGTTGCGCATTGGCGCCGGCGCTGTTGAGCCGCCCACCGATGACGAAGGTCGGATCGAGCCCGGCGGCGTCGAGCACGCTGGCCACGAGGCTCGTGGTGGTGGTCTTGCCGTGCGTGCCCGCAATCGCGATGCCCTGCTTCAGGCGCATCAGCTCGGCCAGCATCATGGCGCGCGGCACCACTGGAATGCGCTTCTCGCGCGCAGCCAGCACTTCGGGGTTGTCCGACTGCACGGCGGTGGACGTGACGACCGCATCCGCGCCGTCGATGTGCGCCGCCGCATGGCCCACGAAGGTGCCGATGCCCAGGCCGGCAAGCCGGCGCAGCGTCGCGCTGTCGGCCAGGTCGGAGCCGGTGATGCGGTAGCCGAGGTTGAACAGGACCTCGGCAATGCCGCTCATGCCCGAGCCGCCGATGCCGACGAAGTGAATATGACGAATCGCGTGCTTCATTTGGCAAGCTCCTCGCAGGCGCGGACGACGGCCTCGACCGCTTCGGTCTTCTGCATGGTTTTGGCCTTGGTGGCCCGTTCGATCAGCGCGGTGCGCTCGGTTTTCTGTAGCAAGTCAGCCAGCAATTCAGGTGTGAGGTCGGTCTGCTGCACCAGCCAGCCGCCGCCCGCGTCGACGAGGAAGCGCGCGTTGGTGGTCTGGTGGTCGTCGACCGCCGATGGAAAAGGCACGAACAGCGCTGCTGCGCCGACGGCCGCGATTTCTGTGACGGTGCTGGCCCCGGCGCGCGCGACGATGATGTCGGCGTCGGCGTAGGCCTGCGCGGTGTCTTCGATGAACGGCGTGAGCTCGCCCTCGACGCCGGCCGCCGCGTAATTGGCGCGCAGCTCGTCGATCTGCTTGGCGCCGCTCTGGTGCAGCACCTGTGGTCGCGTATCGGGTGAGATGCGCGCGAGCGCCTGCGGCACGACGGCGTTGAGCGCCTTGGCACCGAGGCTGCCGCCGACCACCAGCAGCCGGAGCGGGCCGCTGCGGCCCGCAAAACGCACCGCCGGATCGGGTTGCGAGGTGAACGCCGTGCGCAGTGGATTGCCCACCCACTGCGCCTTCTTGAGCACGTTGGGGAAGGCCGTGAACACGCGATCGGCCACGCCCGCCAGCACCTTGTTGGCAAGCCCGGCCACCGAGTTCTGCTCGTGCAGCACCAGCGGCTTGTTGAGCAGCACGCCCATCATCCCGCCCGGAAAGGTGATGTAGCCGCCCAGGCCCACCACCACGTCGGGCTTGACGCGGCGCACCACGCCCATGCTCTGCCAGAAGGCGCGCAAGAGGCGCAGCGGAAGCAGGAACAGCGTGAGCGGACCCTTGCCGCGCACGCCGCCGAACTGGACCGGCTCGAACGCGAAGCCGCGCGGCGGCACCAGCTTTTCTTCCATGCTGCCGGGCGCGCCCAGCCAGTGCACGCGCCAGCCGCGTTCGCGCAGCGCCTCGGCGACCGCGAGCCCCGGAAAGATGTGGCCGCCCGTGCCGCCGGCCATGACGAGTGCGGTGCGCCCGGTCATACGCGGCCTCCGCGCATGAGCACGCGGTTCTCATAGTCGATCCGCAGCACCACAGCGAGCGCCACCAGGTTCATCAGGATGGCCGAACCGCCGAAGCTCATCAGCGGCAAGGTCAGCCCCTTGGTCGGCAGTGCGCCAAGGTTCACGCCCATGTTGATGAAAGCCTGGAAACCGATCCACACGCCCACGCCCTGAGCCACGAGCCCCGAGAACACGCGGTCGAGCGCAATCGCCTGGCGGCCGATGTGCATGATGCGGCGGGTCAGCCAGAGGAACATGCCGATGATCAGCAGCACGCCGACAAGGCCGAACTCTTCGCCGATCACGGCCAGCAGGAAGTCGGTGTGCGCCTCGGGCAGCCAGTGCAGCTTCTCGACACTGCCGCCCAGGCCCACGCCGAAGATCTCGCCGCGGCCGATGGCAATCAGCGAGTGCGAGAGCTGGTAGCCCTTGCCCAGCGCATGCTCTTCGCTCCACGGATCGAGATACGCAAAGATGCGCTCGCGCCGCCATGGGCTGGTCGCGACGATGGTGCCGAAGGCCACCACCACCAGCGCGGCAATCACGAAGAACATGCGCGCGTTCACGCCGCCCAGGAACAAGATGCCCATGGCGATCACGGCAATCACCATGAAGGCGCCCATGTCGGGCTCGGCCATCACCAGCATGCCCACCACCACCACTGCGATGCCCATCGGCAGCACGGCGCGGAAGAAGCGCTCCTTGATCTCCATCTTGCGCACCATGTAGCTGGCGGCGTAGAGCACCATCGCGAGCTTGGCCAGTTCCGACGGCTGGAAGCGCATGAAACCGAGCGGCAGCCAGCGCCGCGCACCATTCACGTTGACGCCGACGTGCGGAATGAGCACCGCCACCAAGAGCAGCAGCGAGGCGACGAAGAGCCAGGGCGCGGCGCGCTCCCATGTCTTCATCGGGATCTGGAAGGCGAGCAGCGCCGCGATGAACGCGAACACCACCGAGGCCGCATGCCGAGTGAGGAAGAACGAGGCGCTGTAGCCGGCACGCGCGAAGCGCGGGTTGTCGGGCAGCGCGATCGAGGCCGAATACACCATGACGAGGCCCCAGGTGAGGAGCGCGACGGTGACCCACACCAGCGCCTGGTCGAAGCCCAGCACGCGCATCGGCGCGGCCTTGGTCTGCGTGATGCCCGCGCCGCCCAGCCGCACCGGCAGATGCACGGGCAGCGAATCGATGCCGCTGCGCGCGCGCTTGAACCAGCCACCGAAGCGACTGGTCTTTGCGTTGGGCGTGGCGCCGGCGGCTGCAGTGTTCAAACCGGGTCTCCCGAAGAAAAGTCGGCCTCGTTGGACGAGGCCGCTTCGCGCGGCTCGTCCGCAAGCGCTTGCACGGCCTCGCGGAACACCGCCGCGCGATGTTCGTAGTCCTTGAACATGTCGAAGCTCGCACAGGCCGGTGACAGCAGCACGGCATCGCCGGGGTTGGCGCGCGTGGCCGCGAGCTTGACGGCCTCTTCCATCGAGCCGGCATGCATCAGCGAGACGCCGGTGGCGGCCAGGGCCTGTTCGATCAGCGGTGCATCGCGGCCGATGAGCACCACGGCGCGCGCGCAGCGGTGCACGGGCTCGGCGAGCGGCGCGAAATCTTGCCCCTTGCCTTCCCCGCCGAGGATGACGACCACCCGGCGGTCTTCGCCAAGGCCGCTCAATGCGGCCACCGTGGCGCCCACGTTGGTGCCCTTGCTGTCATCGAAGTATTCGACATCGTCCACCAGCGCGATCGGCTCGACGCGATGCGGCTCGCCGCGGTATTCGCGCAGGCCGTAGAGCATCGGGCCGAGCGGGCAATCGGCGGCGCAGGCCAGCGCGAGCGCCGCCAATGCGTTCATGGCGTTGTGGCGTCCGCGGATGCGCAGCGCATCGGCGGGCAACAGGCGCTGCAGGAAGATCTCCTCTTCGACCACGGCGCCGCGCTTGCGCTTCTGCGTCTCGTCGGCTTCCAGCGCGCGCACCAGCCAGGTCATGCCGTTGACACGCTCGATGCCATAGTCACCAGGACGCAGTGGCATCGCGCTGCCGAAGGTGACGTGGGTGCGGATCTGCGGGCGCTGCAGCTTCACCTTGATGGGCGCAGGCAACATCGCCATCACGCCTGAGTCGTCGCGGTTGAGCACCATGAGGCCCTTCGAGCCGAAGATGCGCGACTTGGCCGATGCGTACGACGGCATGTCGCCATGCCAGTCGAGATGGTCCTGCGTGAGGTTGAGCACCGTCGCGGCGGTCGGCTCGAAGCCCTGCACGCCGTCGAGCTGGAAGCTCGAGAGTTCGAGCACCCAGACATCCGGAAGCGTCTGGGCGTCGATGTGCGCGGCCAGCGTATCGAGCAGCGTGGGGCCGATGTTCCCCGCCACGGCCACGCTCTTGCCCGCGCGCTCGACCAGCTGACCGGTCAGCGAGGTGACGGTGGTCTTGCCATTGGTGCCCGTGACGGCGAGCACCGCGGGGGTGTAGCCCTTCGGTGCTGGGGGTTCCTCGATCGGCACCAGCGGGAGCTGGGGCGTGGGCTCTTCCTCGACGGCCGCGGAGGCTGGGTTGGAGGCCGCGAACTCGGCAATCTTGGCGACGAACTCGGCCGCTTCCCTGGCCGCGGTAGGGACGTAGGGCTTGCCGGTGCTCGGCAGCCGTGAAACGGTGGCGGGCGCGGGCTCTGCGGCTGCAGGATTTGCTGGCGCCTGTGCCTCCGATGCTTCTTCCGCAGGCTGCGCCACAGGAACGCTCAACGAAGGATCGCGCGGCACAGCTTCTGCCATGGCGGTGGGCGCAGGCTCGGCTGCGGTCGGTTCGGCCGTTGGCGGCGCTTCGACCGTTTCGGTTGCTTCGATCGCGGAGGCCGGCACGGCAGCTTCCGTCGATTCGGACGATTCGTCCGGCACGCCGGCTTCAGCTTGATCACTCTGGACCGGCGCGGATTCAGCAGCAGCTTCGATCTCCAGGTCCAACTCGGCCTGTGGCTCCACAGCCTCCGCAACGGCCGGGGCTTCTGCCTCCGGCTCCACGTCCACCACAGGCAGCTCGACGGTCTGCAAGTCGCGCAGCGCATGCGCGAAGAGATCGAGTTCGCCGCCGACCGCCAAGCCCACGGCCCGTGCCGCATCGACGACCGGCGCGATGGTCGCGGGCGAAAGGCCGGGCGAGCGGTACACCGCACGGATCGGTGTGCCTTCGATCAGCGCGGCCGAGAACGGACCGCCGATGAAGGCGACCTCGGGCAGCTCGGCTTGCAGCGTGGCAAGGGCCGGGGGCGCCTCACGCGTGTCGGCCACGGTCACCTGCGCGCCGTGGCGTGCGCACCAGCGCGCCATCGCCAGCCCGGACGCACCAAGGCCGAGGACGAGGACGGGGAGGTCTTTCAGATGCCGCATGTGCCTGTTACCGCAGCTTCAGCGTTGAAAGGCCCACGAGGCACAGCAGCATCGTGATGATCCAAAAGCGCACCACGACCTGCGTCTCGCGCCATCCGCTTTTCTCGAAGTGGTGGTGCAGCGGTGCCATCTTGAGCACGCGGCGGCCTTCGCCGTAGCGCTTCTTGGTGTACTTGAAGTACATGACCTGCGCCATCACCGAGATCGCCTCGACCACGAAGATGCCGCCCATGATGAAGAACACGATCTCCTGGCGCACGATGACCGCGATGGTGCCCAGCGCGCCGCCCAGCGCGAGCGCGCCCACGTCGCCCATGAAGACCTGCGCCGGATGGGTGTTGAACCAGAGAAAGGCCAGGCCCGCGCCCGCCATGGCCGAGCAGAACACCAGCAGTTCGCCCGAGCCCGGGATGTTGGGGAAGAGCAGGTACTTGGAATACACGGCACTGCCCGTAACGTAGGCGAACACGCCCAGCGCCGAGCCCACCATCACCACCGGCATGATCGCCAGGCCATCCAGGCCGTCGGTCAGGTTGACGGCATTGCTCGCGCCGACGATCACGAGGTAGGTCAGGATCACGAAGCCGATGCCGCCGAGCGGATAGCTCACTTCCTTGAAGAAAGGCACCAGCAGGTTGATCTTGGGCGGAAAGTCGAGATCGAAGCCCGACTGCACCCAGGCGAAGAACAGCTGCAGCACACGCCAGTTCGAGCTTTCCGAAATACTGAAGAGCAGGTAGAAGCCAGCGATCAGCCCGACCACCGACTGCCAGAAATACTTCTCGCGCGAGCGCATGCCTTCCGGGTCCTTGCGCACCACCTTGCGCCAGTCGTCGACCCAGCCAATGGCGCCGAAGCCCAGCGTCACCCACAGCACGATCCACACGAAGCGGTTCGAAGCGTCGAACCACAGCACGGTTGCGAGCGCGATGGCAAACAGCACCAGCACGCCGCCCATGGTGGGCGTGCCGCTCTTGGTCAGATGCGTTTCCATGCCGTAGCCGCGCACCGGCTGACCGATCTTGAGCGCAGCCAGACGGCGGATCACGTAGGGACCGGCCACCAGGCCGACCACCAGCGCAGTGAGAGCGGCCATCAGCGCACGGAACGTGAGGTACTGAAAAACGCGCAGGAACCCGAATTCGGGCGAAAGTGTTTGCAGCCATTGGGCCAGGCTCATCAGCATGTCGTCTTGCACGGCTCATGCGTCATGACCGGCCTCCTTTTGTTGTTGTCGTGATTGCTCGATGGCTTGCACCACCCGCTCCATCTTCATGAAGCGCGATCCCTTGACCAGCACGCTGGCAACCTGCGGCAGCCGCGCCAGCACGGCGGCGTCGAGCGCGTCCACATTGTCGAAATGGCGGCCGCTGCCGCCGCCTTGATTGGCGCCGTTGAAAGCTGCCACGCCGTGCGCGGTTTCGCTGCCCAGGCCGTACAGGGTTTCGATGCCGCGTTGGCGCGCCCAGTCGCCGACCTCGGCATGGAATTCGGGCCCGCGATTGCCGACCTCGCCCATGTCGCCGAGCACCAGCAGGCGCGGGCCGGGCAAGGCCGCGAGCACGTCGATGGCGGCGCGCACGGAATCGGGGTTGGCGTTGTAGCTGTCGTCCACCAGCGTGAGCGCATGCCCGCCCGCCAGCACCACCTCGCTCGCCTTCGAGCGGCCTTTCACCGGCTCGAAAGCCGTGAGGCCCGCGCCGATGGTTTCGATCGATACGCCCGCTGCGAGCGCGCACGCGGTGGCCGCCAATGCATTGACGACGTTGTGCCGGCCCGCGATGTGCAGGCGCGCATCGAAGTCGCCCAGCGGCGTGCGGATGCGGACCTGCCACGCGCCCTGCTGCCATTCGGCCCGGACCAGCGAAATGTCGGCGTCTTCCTGCTCGCCGAAGGTCATGCAGCGGCGCATCGCGCCGGAATGGGCCATGTCGTTCCACAGCGAAGTGAAAACGTCGCCGTGTGGGAACACGGCCGTGCCGTCCTCGGGCAGCGAGGCGAACACCGCGCCGTTCTCGCGCGCCACCGCCTCCACGGTGTCCATGAACTCCAGGTGCTCGCGCTGCGCGTTGTTGACCAGCGCAATGGTCGGGCATGCAATGGCGGCCAGCCGGGCAATCTCGCCAGGGTGGTTCATGCCCAGCTCGACCACCGCATGCTGGTGCTTGGCACGCAGGCGCAGCAGGGTGAGCGGAACGCCTATCTCGTTGTTGAAGTTGCCGGCGGTCGCCAGTGCGCGGTCGGCCCGGAACGCAACCAGAATGGCCGCGATCATCTGCGTGACGGTGGTCTTGCCGTTGCTGCCCGTGACCGCGATCAGCGGCAGATCGAACTGCGCGCGCCAGCCGGCCGCCAACGCGCCGAGCGCGGCCAGCGAGTCGGGCACTTCGAGCCCCGCAAGGCCCGCTTCCTGCAAGCCGTGGTGCGCAATGGCCGCCACCGCGCCGCGCGCCTTGGCGTCGGCCAGGAACTCGTTGGCGTCGAAGCGTTCGCCCTTGAGCGCCACAAACAGGTCGCCGTTGGCGAGCGTGCGGGTATCGGTATGGACGCGGGTGATGAGCGTGGTGGGCTCGCCCACCAGTCGCGCGCCGGGAATCCACTGCTGCACCTGGGCCAGCGTGAGCGTGAGTGGCGTCGACTCGCTCATGCGCCACCCCGCTTCGCGAGCGCCTCGAGCGCATGGGTTCGGTCGGAGAACGGGATGCGCTGGCCTGCAATTTCCTGCCAGGCTTCATGGCCCTTGCCGGCGATGAGCACGATGTCTTCGGGCGCAGCCTGCGCAATGGCGTCGCCGATGGCCGCGCCGCGGTCGGGCTGCACCTGCGCCGCCTCCGGCCGCGAGAGGCCGAGCAGCACTTGGCTGATGATCGCGTCGGGGTTCTCGCTGCGCGGGTTGTCGCTTGTCACAATGATGCGATCGGACTGGCGCTCGGCCACGGCAGCCATCATCGGGCGCTTGATCGGGTCGCGGTCACCGCCGCAGCCGAACAGGCACCAGAGCGCGCCGCCACGCTGCCGCGCCAGGGGACGCAGGCCCGCCAGCGCCTTGTCGATCGCGTCGGGGGTGTGGGCGTAGTCGACCACCGCCAGCGGCATACCGATGCCGGTGCCCACGCGCTCCATGCGGCCCGGCACGCTGGTGAGATTGGCACAGGCCGCCACGGCGCGCGCCAGCGAAAGTCCCAGCGCCCGCAGTGTGCCGAGCACGCCCAGCAGGTTGGCCACGTTGTACTGTCCGATCAGGCTGGTCGAGATGCGCTCGACGCCAGGGATGCCGTGTTCGGCCACGGAGAACTGCAGGCCCTGCGCGCCATAGCCGACGTCCCGCGCCATCAGCCGCGCCGGGCTGCCAGCGGCCGAGACGGTCCACACGTCGAGTGCGCCGATGCCGCCTTCAATGAGGTTCGCGCACAGGCTGGCGCCGTGCACGTCGTCGATGTTGATCACCGCGGCCCGCTGGCCGGGCCAGCGGAACAGCTCGGCCTTGGCTTGCCAGTAGGCTTCCATGCTGCCGTGGTAGTCGAGGTGGTCCTGCGTGAAATTGGTGAACACGGCCACAGCGATGCGCGCGCCGTCGAGCCGGCGTTCGGCGATGCCGATCGACGAGGCCTCGATGGCGCAGGCACCGAAGCCGCGCTCGACCAAGGCGCGCAGCTCGCGCTGCATCATCACCGGGTCGGGCGTAGTGAGGCCGGTGTAGGTGAGCTCCGGCGGCACGCCGATGCCCAGCGTGCCCATGACCGCGCAGGGCGACGGCACGACGTGTTCGGTGGACCCGTCGGGCCGCAGCGCGCGGACGCCGCCGGGTACGGCCAGCGTGGAAAGCGATTCGGCGAGCCACCAGGCGGTGGAGGTCTTGCCGTTGGTGCCGGTCACGGCCAGCAGTTCGAGCGCGGCCGAGGGGTCGTCGTAGAAGGCCGAGGCAATCGGGCCCGTCGCCGCCTTGAGGCCGGGGTAGCTGGCGATGCGATCGTCGCCCTGAAATTCGAAAGCCTCGACGCCGTCGTGCTCGACCAGGCAGGCCGCGGCGCCCTGCGCCAGCGCGGAGGCCACGTGCTTGCGGCCGTCGGTCGCGGCACCGGGCCACGCGATGAAGCCGTCGCCGGCGCCCACCGGCCGGCTGTCCGCATGCAGCGCACCCTGCACGCGCTCCTTGAGCCAGAGCGCGGCGAGTTGGGGGGAAGTGAGTGTCAGCATGCTCAGAAGCTCTCGTCGACGCCTTGCGTCATCACCAGAGGTTTGACCGCCAGATCAGGCGGAACGTTCATCATGCGCAGGGTCTGCTGCACGACTTCGCTGAAAACGGGCGCGGCGGCCACGCCGCCGAAATACTGGCCGTCGCTCGGCTCGTCGATCATCACGGCCACGATGATCCGCGGCTTCTCGATCGGTGCCATGCCGGTGAACCAGGCCCGGTACTTGTTGCTCGCGTAGCCCTTGCCAACTTGCTTGTGCGCCGTGCCCGACTTGCCGCCGACCGAGTAGCCGATGGTCTGCGCGCGCGTGCCGGTGCCGCCCGGCCCGGCGGCCATCTGCAGCATCTTGCGCACCGCCAGCGCATTCGCGGCCGAGAACACCTGCACGCCGGCTGGCGGCTCGGCGTTCTTGAGAATGGTGACGGGAATGATGGCGCCGTCGTGCGCAAACGCTGTGTACGAATGCGCCATTTGAAACAGGGATGCCGACAGGCCGTAGCCGTAGGCCATGGTGGCCTGCTCCACCGGCTTCCAGGTCTTCCAGGGACGCAGCCGGCCGCTCACGGCACCGGGGAACTGGATTTGCGGTTTCTGGCCGTAGCCGAGGGCGGTGTAGGTGTCCCACATCTCGTGCGGGGTCATCTTCTGCGCGATCTTGAGCGCGCCCACGTTGCTCGACTTCTGGATCACGCCCTCGACCGTCAGCGTGCCGTAGTTGTGGGTGTCGCTGATGGTGAAGCCGCCAATCTGGAAGCGGCCGGGGCCGGTTTCGATCAGGGTGGATGGCTTCACGCGGCCAGCTTCCAGCGCCATGCCGACGGTGATCGGCTTCATCGTGGAGCCGGGCTCGAAGGTGTCGGTGAGCGCGCGGTTGCGCAGCTGCTCGCCGGTGAGGTTCTGGCGCTTGTCGGGCACGTAGCTCGGGTAGTTGGCCAGCGCCAGCACCTCGCCGGTGACCGCATCGAGGACCACCACGCTGCCGGCCTTGGCCTTGCGCGCGGTCACGGCGTCGCGCAGCTTCTGGTAGGCGAAGAATTGCACCTTGCTGTCGACGCTGAGCTGGATGTCCTTGCCGTCGAGCGGCGGCACCTGTTCGCCCACGCCCTCGACCACGCGGCCCAGGCGGTCCTTGATGACGCGGCGCGACCCGGCCTTCCCGGCCAGGTCCTTGTTGAAGGACAGCTCGATGCCTTCCTGGCCGTTGTCCTCGACATTGGTGAAGCCCACCACGTGCGCCGCCGCCTCTCCCTCGGGGTACTGGCGCTTGTATTCCTTGCGCTGGTAGATGCCCTTGAGATTGAGTGCGGCAATCTGCTTGGCAATGGGCTCGTCGACCTGCCGCTTGATCCAGACGAAAGTCTTGTCCTCGTCCTCGAGCTTCTTGTCGAAGTCCTTCTGCGGCATTTCGAGCAGCTTGGCCACCTGCTTGAGCTTGGCCCGCACTTCGGGGTCGTCGCGCTCGATGTCTTCCGGAATGGCCCAGATGCTCGGCGCTACCACGCTCGACGCCAGGATCAGCCCGTTGCGGTCGAGGATGCGTCCGCGGTTGGCCGGCAGTTCAAGGGTGCGGGCAAAGCGCACCTCGCCCTGCCGCTGGAAGAAGCTGTTGTTGAAGACCTGCACGTAGGCAGCGCGGCCCGCCAGCACGACGAAGCCGAAGGCAATGCCCGCGACGATGAACTTGCTGCGCCACACCGGCGTCTTGCTCGCGAGCAAGGGGCTGGTGGTGTAGCGGACGCTGCGGCGGCTCATCGCTGGACCCTCGCGGCAGGCTTGGTCGCCGCGGCGGCCGGGGGCGCGGGCGGCGGCGCCACCACGGCCGGAATCACCGAACCGTCGGGCCGCACGTACTGCGTGATGGCCGGCGTGGTGGTGCGCATCTGCAGCTGCTCCTTGGCGAGCTTTTCCACTCGAAGCGGCGTCGCCTGCGCGCGCTTCTCCACCTGCAGGCGGTCGCGGTCGAGCTCGAGGCGGCGTGCCTCCTGCTGCGTCCGGTCGAGCTCTGTATAGAGCTGGCGCGACAGGTACTGCGTGTGCACGAGGTAAAGCGCGGAGGCGACCACCGCGAGCATCAGGAGCAGGTTGAGGCGTGCCATGTCAGTGCCCGCCCGGCCGCCCGAAGGGCACTGAGCGCCCCCTCGGGGGGGAGCGATACGCGAAGCGATGAGCGTGGGGGCGTGTCATACGGCCTCGGTGCGCTCTGCCACGCGCAAGATCGCGCTGCGCGAGCGCGGGTTGCCTTTCACCTCTTCGGCCGAAGGCTTGATGCGCTCGAGCGCGCGCAGCTTCATCACCTTCGGGGCGGCGAACGGCGCGCGGCGGTCGTACACCTCCTTCGAATGCTTGGCGATGAACTGCTTCACGATGCGGTCTTCCAGCGAGTGGAAGCTGATTACCGCGAGCCGGCCGCCGGGCTGCAGCACGGAAAGGCTCGCCTCTAGCGCCTGTTGCAGCTCTTCAAGCTCGGCGTTGATGAAAATCCGAAAAGCCTGAAATGTGCGCGTTGCAGGGTTCTGGCCCTGCTCGCGGGTTTTGACCGTGCCAGCCACGAGCTCGGCCAGTTCGGTGGTGGTTGAAATTGCGCCCCGTTCTTGTCGGCGAGCAACAATCGCCTTTGCAATCTGAACAGCAAACCGTTCTTCGCCATAGTCACGGATCACCTCTGCAATCTGCTGGAGTTCGGCTGTTGCCAGCCATTCGGCCACGCTCTCGCCGCGCGTGGTGTCCATGCGCATGTCGAGCGGGCCGTCGAAACGAAAACTGAAACCGCGCACCGGGTTGTCGATTTGCGGCGAACTCACGCCCAGATCCATCAGCACACCCGCCACGCTGGCATCGGGCAATTCGCCCAGCGAACGGAATCCCTGGTGCCGGATGGAAAAACGCGCATCCGAGATGCGCGCTGCTTCGGCCACCGCTTCCGCATCCTTGTCGAATGCGATCAGCCTGCCTTCCGGTGCCAGCCTTGCGAGAATCGCTCGCGCATGCCCGCCGCGCCCGAATGTCGCATCCACGTAGGTGCCCGTGGCCGCCGTGCTGCCTGAAAGAAGGGCTTCCACCGCTTCGTTCAGCAACACGGTGGTATGGATCCATGGAGTGTTCACGCGAGTCCTCAGAACGCGAAGTCCTGAAACACATCGGGCATCTCGCCCTGGGTGGCCTCGGCCTCCTTGGCTTCGTAGCTGGCCTTGTCCCAGAGTTCGAAATGATTGCCCATGCCCAGCAACAATGTCTCGCGCGTGATACCGGTGGCCGCACGCAATTCGGGCGAAACCAGGATGCGGCCGGTCCCGTCCATCTCTACGTCCATTGCGTTGCCGAGGAACACGCGCTTCCACCACTGTGCCGACATTGGGAGCGCGGCGATGCGCTCGCGAAATTTCTCCCACTCGGGACGCGGGAACACCATGAGGCAGCCGTGCGGATGCTTGGTGATCGTGAGTTGGCCGTTCGCCGTCGCGCTCAGGACGTCACGATGCCGGGTCGGCACGGAGAGCCGCCCCTTGGCATCCAGACTGAGCGATGAAGCGCCTTGAAACACGACCAGAACCCCTGTGTTGGGAGCACCGCGGCACCTGAAAGAGGCACCACCCGCACTTTTTCCCACTTAACTGCACTTTTTTGCACTGTAGCAGGAAACACTTCAAGCGCAACTGGCCGTTGGTGGTATTTTTTGTAATGGAATCAACGACTTAGCGCCGATTTCCAAACCTGGAAACCGGCGAATTTCGTTGAGAATGAAGTACTTAGCTCACGCAGTGAATGTGATGCGTGAAGCGCGGCCGCCGTTACAGGGGCCGCAAAGCGGCTTCAGAGGATGAAGCGCGAAAGGTCTTCGTCGTGACTTAGTGCAGCAAGGCGCTCGTCGACGTAGGCGGCATCGATGCGGATGGTCTGTCCTTCGATGCGCGCTGCGTCGAAGCTTACCTCATCGAGCAGACGCTCCATCACCGTCGACAAACGGCGGGCACCGATGTTCTCGGTGCGCTCGTTCACCTCGAAGGCAATGGCCGCCAGGCGATTGACGCCCTCGGGCGTGAACTCGAGCGTCACGCCTTCGGTGGCGAGGAGCGCCTGGTACTGCTTCACGAGCGACGCGCGGGTCTGCGTGAGGATGCTCTCAAAGTCCGACACCGAGAGCGACTGCAGCTCCACGCGAATAGGAAAACGCCCCTGCAGTTCGGGAATGAGGTCGCTCGGCTTGCTGAGATGGAACGCCCCGCTCGCAATGAAGAGCATGTGGTCGGTGCGCACCACGCCGTACTTGGTGGTCACGGCCGTGCCCTCGACCAGCGGCAGCAGGTCGCGCTGCACGCCTTGGCGCGACACGTCGGAGCCCTGCGCTTCGCTGCGCGTGGCGACCTTGTCGATCTCGTCGATGAAGACGATGCCGTTCTGCTCGGCATTGGTGATGGCTTGCGTGCGGATCTCGTCCTCGTTGACCAGCTTGGCCGCTTCCTCGTCGATGAGGAGGCGAAGGGCCTCGGCAATCTTGAGCTTGCGCGTCTTGCGCTTGCCGCCGCCCAATTGGCCGAACATGCCGCGCAGCTGCTCGGTCATTTCCTCCATGCCGGCCGGGCCCATGATCTCGAGCGGGGCACGGGTCTCGGCCAGGTCGAGTTCGATTTCCTTCTCGTCGAGCTGGTGCTCGCGCAGCTTCTTGCGGAAGGCTTGCCGGGTGGGGTTGGGGCCGTCGAGCGCCGGGGTGCTGCCGTCGGCGCCGCGCGCGGGGGGCAGCAGCACGTCGAGGATGCGGTCTTCGGCGGCGTCCTCGGCACGGGCGCGCACCTTGGCGCTTTCGGCTTCGCGCGTCTGTTTGACGGCAATTTCGGCCAGGTCGCGGATGATCGAATCGACATCCTTGCCGACGTAGCCCACCTCGGTGAACTTGGTCGCCTCGACCTTGATGAAAGGTGCGTCGGCGAGCCGTGCAAGGCGGCGCGCGATTTCGGTCTTGCCCACGCCCGTGGGGCCAATCATGAGAATGTTTTTGGGCGTGATCTCGGTGCGAAGCTTTTCCTCGACCTGCTGGCGGCGCCAGCGGTTGCGCAGCGCAATGGCCACGGCGCGCTTGGCGGCGGGCTGGCCGACGATGTGGTTGTCGAGCTCGGAGACGATCTCCTGCGGGGTCATGGACATGGTCAGAGCGCTTCCACCGTGTGGTTCATGTTCGTGTAAATGCAGATTTCGCCGGCGATTGCGAGCGATTTGCGCACAATCTGCTCCGCCGTGAGCTCGGTGTTGTCGATCAGCGCCTTGGCCGCCGACTGTGCGTAGGCGCCGCCAGAACCAATGGCGATCACGCCGTCTTCAGGTTCCAGCACGTCGCCGTTGCCGGTGATGATGAGCGAGGTGGTGGCGTCGGCCACGGCCAGCATGGCTTCGAGCTTGCGCAGCACGCGGTCGGTCCGCCAGTCTTTGGTGAGCTCGACCGCGGCACGGGTCAGGTGCCCCTGGTGCTTTTCAAGCTTGGCCTCGAAGCGCTCGAAGAGCGTAAAGGCGTCGGCCGTAGCGCCGGCAAAGCCAGCCAGCACCTTGCCGTGATAGAGCCGCCGCACCTTGCGCGCCGTGCCCTTGATGACGATATTGCCGAGAGTGACCTGCCCGTCCCCGCCAATGGCGACTTGGTCGCCCTGGGGGGTCTTGCGGCGCACGCTCACGATGGTGGTGCCGTGAAACTGTTCCATCGAAGCCATCTGGGGATGCCGCAAGGCAATGCAACCCCACGCCTGTGACCGAATGTGGCGCTAGTTCTTTCTTGTGGTCACCGTCGCATGGTCGGCGATGCCGACGATGTCGAACAGTGCCGCAATCAGGCGATGGGCATCGACGAACTGGACCCGGTCGCCCTGGGCGTCCCGCGCCCGCACCCAGCCGAGCAGCGTGCCGGCTGCGGCAAGGTCCATGCGCAGCAGCGCAGCGCACGAGATGACGGGTGCGGTCGTGTTGCGCAGGTCGGTGTCGAGCCGGTGCAGGCTCGAATGCGCTTCTCCGCGCAGATCGCCGGCCAGCGCCGCAAAGCCGCTGTCTGTGGTCGGAAAGCTCTCCGATTCGCCGTTGACCGACAACAGCGACCACACGGAGCCGGAGCCCGAGCGGCTTCCCTCGGGGGAGGCCAGCAAGGCGCATTCACCCTTCGGGTCCGCCCAGGCGGGCGGCGAGACTTCGTAGGTGATGCAGTAGTTGAGCGCCACCAGTTCGAAGTCGTCGGGCATGTTCATCATGCGCAGCGCCGCCAGGTGCAGTTGCCACCAGAGGTCTTCGGTGCTGCGCTCGTTGTTGGGCGTGGCCTCGGCCAGCACGGCCTGCAGCTTGGCGGCGCCGATGAAGCGCAGCTGCACCGGCGAATCGGCCCAGTGCGCGAACAGCACGCGCAGGGGCGCAGCGGCATCGCGTTCGATGGCTGTCAGCGCGCGCCAGTCGAGCGTCCACACCGAACCGGCTTTGGACAGCGCACGCGTGAGGTTCACCAACCCCTCGCGCGCCAAGCGTGGCGGGCTGGTCCAGTCGGCGCCAGCGGGCGCCAGTTCGGCGTAGTCGCTGGCGGCCACTGTCTTCACGTTGCGCGCAAGCTCGTCGAGCGGCACCCAATCGGGGCCCATGCGCTTCATGCGCTGTGCGTAGCGCATGCGGGCGGTGGCAAAGCGGGTGGCGTCGCCAGTGGCGCGATACAGGTCGAACAAGGCGTGCCAACGCGCGTCGTCGCGCTCGACGGTGGCGTGGTCGCTTTCGCTATCGACGGCCGCCGTATCCGAAGCCAGCGCCTGCAGAAGAATGGCCTCGGCACCGGCATCGTCACCGTGCGCGAAGCGGATCACCGCTTCTTCGAGTGCGCCGTCTCGCGCGAGCCGCGCGGACAGCAGCGACGGGCCACTGACCTCGGCACTGGCCGGCTCGGCGGCGGTGGGAGCCGAAGCTGCAACGGCGGCGGACACAGGCGTAGAAACAGGAGCAGAAACAGCCGCGGGTGAAGGCGCAGGCGCGGCGCGGCCCGCCGGCGGTGCGAGCAAGGTGGCCAATTCGGCCGCGCTCACGGGCGGCGGCAGGGTTTCGGCACCGGCGTCGGGGGGCGCATTGCCTAGAACCTCGCCATTGGGGCCGCGGCCCTTCCACCACTGCTGGGACATCTGCTCTTCGATCTCGTCGATCTTCTTGAGCGTGAGGGCGCGGCCCTCCGATTTTTCAGTGGTGCTGTTCAGGTTGAAGGAAGACGGCGTGACCGTTCCTTCGAAGGCATGGGCGGCCGCTTCACGCTGGCGCAGCTTGCGGAGCATGTCGAACTCGCGCCGGCGAACGAAATCGTTGCGCTGGCGCCGCTCGATCATCTCCTTGAGCATTTCCCGGCTGTAGGCCTGGTCCGCGGGCAGCGTGGAATCGGGGGTCGCATTGAGTTCCGACCAATCCTTGAGCGGATTGCGGACGAACTTCGCCACCTTGGAGAACAGGCGGCCCGACTCTTCCTTTGGCATCGACAAAAACTTCGAGGCGATCAGGTTCTCTTTTCTGTAGTCTTGCAGGGCCGGATCAGTCCCCAAACATCTTCTGCTTGAGTTCGCGGCGCTGCTGCGCCTCGAGCGACAGCGTGGCCGTGGGACGGGCCAGCAGGCGGCCGACACCGATGGGTTCGCCGGTTTCGTCGCAGTAGCCGTAGTCGCCCGCGTCGATGCGCTGGATCGACTGCTCGATCTTCTTCAGCAGCTTGCGCTCGCGGTCGCGCGTGCGCAGCTCGAGTGCGTGCTCTTCCTCGATGGTGGCGCGGTCGGCCGGATCGGGCACCACCACGGTGTCTTCACGCAGGTGCTCGGTGGTTTCGCCGGCGTTTTCGAGAATGCCGCGCTTGAGTTCGACCAGCTTCAGGCGGAAGAACGCCATCTGCTTTTCATTCATGTACTCGGTGTCGGGCATTGCGATGACTTCGGCGTCCGTCAACTCGTCAACCGATTTGGTTTTCCAGTTGTTGGCGAGCTTAGGGTCTTTTTTCACCGCCACGGGAGGCGGCGGCACCAGCGCATTGGAAGGCGCCTGCGAAAACGAGGACTTGGCCGCGGTGGAAGCCACCGATTGCGGCATGGAGGGCACGGTCAGCTGCGACAGCCGGGACACGCGGCCACCACGCGCGGGGGCGGGTGCAGCGGTCTGAGTGGGCATCGAAGGTGTCGCCGTGGCGGAAGAAGAGGCGGCAGCCGTTTTTTTCATTGGGATCGGAGGGGCAGAAAGAACGGCAGCAGTGCGGCCGACGGTTTTGGATGGCGGTAGACCCGCGACTGCGGTCTTGGTTGCACTCTTGGCGGGGGCGGATGCCACCGGCGTCGCAACAACGGACTTTGCAGGCTTGACGGGCTTTGCAACGGTGGCGGCCTTGGCCGTTGGCGTTGCTGGCTTCTTTGGAGCGCTTTGTTGTTTCGTGGCCGGAGCTTTTGCAGCGGAAGAAGTTTTTTTCGCCGCGGATACAGCCGGCTTTGCAGCCACCGCTTTTTTAGCGGCGGGCTTGGTTGCTGGCGTAGCCTTGGCGGCGGGTTTCTTCACGGTGACTGGCTCCTTGAACGAACTGGAACGCGCTTTCACTGGGTGTCTCCTCCCAAGGGAGCTTTTGCGGGTTTCAAGCCGCCTGGGCTCCACTCGTCGGAGTGCTCGCAGTGACGAACCCCGGGGTTATACCCCCGAAAGCCCGCCAGAAACGTGCGGCGCCCCGTATCGGAAGCCACATCCTGTCGTTCGGACGAGGGCGTGGCTGCCGGAACAGGCGCGCGATTGTATAGAGAACTCGAAATGAAGGGGGATGTGCCTGCAACCGGGCTGCCTCCGGTAGCATCGCCACCGTTGCCGGAGGGGGCAACGAAGGCCTGCCAAAGCCGGCGAGGGACGGTGCGGGTCGACCAACAATTCATACAAGAGAAGAAATCGTGAGCAAAAAAGCAGTTTTGGGCGCGCTGGCAGCCGCCATTGCGCTTGCCTATGGCGGCAGCACGTGGTGGGCGGGCACAAAAATCAAGTCCGTCTTCGACACCGCGCTGGACGAGTTGCCGAAGCAGACCGCGCTGGTGCGCGTGGTCGATCGCAGCTATGAAAAGGGCTTCTTCGGCGCGGTCAGCACCGTGACGATCGAGATCGGATGCGCGGCACAAACCGCGGCGCAGGTACCCGCCATCAAGCCGGCCGAAGGTGACGAAGAAGAAGAAGACGGTGAGTCCGCCGCGCCATTCAAGCCTGTGCGGCTCACCTTCCGCGACACCATCCGCCACGGCCCGCTCGCCGGTGGCACGCTGGCCGCAGCCACCATCGACAGCGAACTGGTGCTCGATGTAAAGAGCCAGGCCAAGGCCGAACAGCTCTTCGGCAAGGCCAAGCCACTCACGGCCTACACCAAGGTGGGCTTCGACGGCGGCTACACCAGCGACCTGACCGTGGCGCCCGTCAAGGTGGTCGACGAAGGCAAGGGCCAGTTCGCCTGGCAGGGCGCGCAAGCGCGCATCGAGATGAACGGCGCCCGCACCCAGGTGCACTACGACCTGACCATGCCGGGGATGGACGTGAGCGACACGCGCACCGGCGCGACCATGAAGATGGGCAAGCTGACCGGCAAGGCCGACATGGACAAAAGCGCGGGCTGGATCCTGGCCACCGGCAAGACCGAAGCACGACTCGAAAGCTTCGAATTTGCCGCGCCCAAGGGCCTGGGCACCGCCGAAGGCGCCGAGGGCAAAGCATTGCCGACGGTGCTGCTGCAGAACATCGACATGCTTGCCGATGCCAGCATCAAGGACGGGCTCTACGCATCGACCGGCACCATCAAGGGCGCCGGCAAGATCGGCGAAACCAAGATCGACAAGTTCGAGATGAGCAGCGGCGGGCGCCGCATCCACGCCGCCGGCTACAAGAAGCTGGCCGATGCCTGGCTGCAGTCGAGCGCCATCAACGGCTGCGGCAAGGGCGGCGCCAAGGCGTCGCAAGCGGCCATGCAGACGCTGATGGACCAGCTGGCGCCCGACCTGAAGGCCATGGCCAAGTACAACCCGGAAATGGGCCTGGACAAGTTGCTGGTCGAAATCGGCGGCAAGCGCGGCGAGATCAGCTACACGGCCGGCATGGTCGGCGTGACCGACGAAGACCTGCAGGCGCCGGGCATGGCGCTCTTGATGAAGCGCGGCGTGGTCAAGGCCAACGCGCGCCTGCCGATGCAATGGCTCGAGCAGATTGCCGCCACCGGCGCCGAAAGCGGCCAGACGCCGCCACCCGAGATGGTGGCGGGGCTGGTCGAGCAAGGCGAAGCCATGAACTTCGTCAAGCGCGACGGCACCGACATCACGAGCCAGCTCGAATACAGCGAAGGCAGCCTGAAGATCAACGGCAAGCCGCTGGGCGGCATGGGCAAGTAAGCCCCGGAGTGTTCCTCCCTCCCCCTCTGGGGGAGGGCAGGGGTGGGGGCACGACGGCCTCCGAAAAAGGGGCGGCGCCCGATCGAGGGCCTGCCCCCATCCCAACCTTCCCCCAGCGGGGGAAGGAGCAAGTCAGGGGCTCAGACCAGGCACTGCTCGAGCCCCTGCTCCAGGATCTCGCGCGGCAGCTCGATGCCGATGAACACCATGCGGCTCTGGCGTGCTTCGTCCTTGCCCCACTCGGGGCCCAGGTCGCTACCCATCAGCTGGTGCACGCCCTGGAAGATCACCTTGCGCTCGGTGCCCTTCATGCTCAACACGCCCTTGTAGCGCAGCATGCGCGGGCCGTAGATGTTGACGATGGCGCCCAGGAAGTCTTCGAGCTTGGCCGGGTCGAAGGGCCGGTCGGCCTTGTAGACGAAGCTCTTCACGTCGTCATCGGTGTGGTGATGGTGGCCGTGCCCCTCGTGCTTGTGCGAGGGATGGTCGCAATTTTCGCCATGCGCGTGGTCATGGTCGTGCGCCTCTTCTTCCTTCAGGAAGTCGGGGTCGATGTCCAGCTTGGCATTCAGGTTGAAGCCGCGCAGATCGAAGATGTCCTTCAGCGGCACATCGCCAAAATGCGCCTTCTGCTGCGGCGCGCGCGGGTTCATGTGCTTCAGGCGGTGAATCAGCGCCTCGGTCTCTTCGGCCGACACCAGCTCGCTCTTGCTGATGAAGATCTGGTCGGCAAAGCCCACCTGGCGGCGCGCCTCCTGGCGGTCGTTGAGCTGTTGCGGCGCATGCTTGGCATCGACCAGCGTCAGGATCGAGTCCAGCAGGTAGCTCTCGGCAATCTCGTCGTCCATGAAGAAGGTCTGCGCCACGGGTCCGGGGTCGGCGAGGCCCGTGGTCTCGATCACCACGCGGTCGAAATCGAGCAGGCCCTGGCGCTTCTTGGCGGCCAAGAGCTGCAGGGCTTCGCGCAGGTCTTCGCGGATGGTGCAGCAGACGCAGCCGTTGCTCATCTGGATGATCTGCTCTTTCGATTCGGTCACGAGAATGTCGCTGTCGATGTTCTCTTCGCCAAACTCGTTCTCGATCACCGCAATCTTCTGGCCATGGGCTTCCGTCAGGATGCGCTTGAGCAGCGTGGTTTTGCCCGAGCCCAGAAAGCCGGTGAGGATGGTGGCGGGAATAAGGGCCATGGTGTGCTCCGAAGGGCGGAAAACAGGAAGAAAAAGGATTGGCCGGCAGTTTAGCCAATGCCACTCAGTTGCGTTGGCGCGGGGTCAAGCGGGCTTTCGCACCACCACCAGGCCCTTCAGGTATTCGCCTTCCGGAAACTCGATGGTCATCGGATGGTCGGGGGCTGCGCCCAAACGTTCGCTGATGTAACCGTCCACTTGGGCGTCGATGCCGGCCGAAGCCACGATCTTGTGGAAAAGGTCGGCGCTGATGCCGCCCGAGCAAGAAAAAGTCAGCAGCACGCCGCCGGGCTCCAGCAGCTTGAGCGCAAGGCGGTTGATGTCTTTGTAGGCGCGGGCCGCGCGGTCGGCATGGGCCGCCGTGGGCGCAAACTTGGGCGGGTCGAGCACGATCGCGTCGAAGGTGCGGCCCTGTTCGATGAACTCACGCAGCACGGTGTTGACGTTGGCGTCCAGAAACTCGGCCTTCACGCCCGAGCCCTCACCGCCGAAGCCGTTCAGCGCCAGGTTGGCCCGTGCCTTTTCGAGCGCCGGCTGCGACGAATCGACTGACACCAGTTCGGCGCCATCCATCGCGCCCGCTGCCTGCAGCCCCGCGAGGGCGGCCACCGTGAAGCCGCCGGTGTAGCAAAAGCAGTTAAGCACGCGCCGAAAGCGCCGATGCTGCGCCAACTCGGCAAAGCGCTGGCGGCTGTCGCGCTGGTCGAGGTAGAAACCGGTCTTGTGGCCGGTCGCAATATCGAGCGAAAGCTTCCAGCCGTGCTCGCGGATCGTGATTTCGGTGGCGCCCTCCCCGCGCAGCCAGCCCGTGACGGGCATCAGGCCTTCGCGCTCGCGGCCGCTGGCGTCCGAACGCTCGTAAAGCTTCTGCAGGCCGGTGGCTTCGAGCAGCGCATCGGCAATGGCGGCTTTCCAGCGCTCGACGCCGGCTGACAGGAACTGCGCGACCAGCGTGTCGCCGTAGCGGTCGACGATGAGGCCCGGAAGCCCGTCGGCCTCGCCGTGGACCAGCCGGACACCGTCGCTCTGCAGGTCGAAAAGCGACCGGGCCGCCACCGCGCGGGCGCACACCGAAGCAAGAAAAGCTGCGTCGATCCGCTGCGTTTCGACAAAGCTCCAGGCCCGCGCGCGGATCTTGGAAATCGGGCTGAAGGCGGCCCAGGCCAGGAAGGCGCCGTCATGAGATTCGACGCGCACCGTCTCGCCCGAATCGGCACCGCCGCGCGCAATGGCGGATTCGAAGATCCAGGGGTGGCGGCGCGCCAGCGAGCGCTCCTTGCCGGGTTTGAGGCGGAGGGTTTTCATTTGTCGGTGTCGTCTTTTCTGGGCTTGGCGCGCGCGCCCTCGGGTCGCGCCTGCGCGCGCGGATGGGCCGCGTCATAGGCCTTGGCCAGGTGCTGGAAATCCAGCCGGGTATAGATCTGCGTGGTCGAAATGTTGGCGTGGCCAAGCAGCTCCTGCACGGCGCGCAGGTCGCTGCTCGACTGGAGCACGTGGCTCGCAAACGAGTGCCGCAGCATGTGCGGATGCACCGGCGCCGCAAGGCCCGCCTTGAGGCTGCGCTCGCGCAACAGCTTCCATACCGCCTGCGACGACATCCGCACGCCCTTGTTGCTGATGAAGAGTGCCCCTGCGCCAGCCGGATCCCGCAGGCCGGCCGTTGCCAGCGCCGGGCATTCGCCGCGCACCGCGAGCCAGTCGCGCAGCGCCTCGGCCGCCTTGCCGCCGATCGGCACCAGGCGCCGCTTGCCGCCCTTGCCGAGCACGTTGGCTTCCAGCGCATCCAGATCGACCCAGCCGCGCGCCGTATTGCTGGCCTGTGCATCGAGGCCGGTGAGTTCGCTCACCCGCAGGCCGCAGCCGTAGAGCACTTCGACGATGGCGCCGTCGCGCGCTTCGGTCCAGGGGTCGGCCTCGGGGTCGTACATTTCGGCGAGCCGCACCGCGTCGTCGACCGCCAGCGCCTTGGGCAGCGGCCGCGCGGCCTTGGGCGCATGCACGTCCTTCACCGGGTTGAAGCCCACCAGCCCCTCGTTGCCGAGCCAGCGGTAGAAGCTGCGCCAACATGAGAGCACCAGCGCAATGCCGCGCGGCTCGCGCCCGGCGCCGTGCAGCTGCGCCATCCAGCGCCGAATGTGGGCCGTTTGCACGCGGTCGAGCGAAAGCCCGGCGTCGGCGGCGTTGGCCGCAAGCGCCTGGAGGTGAATGGCGTAGAGCTCGACCGTGCGCGGCGCCAGCCGGCGCTCCACGCGCACGTGCTCGAGGTATTTTTCGACCCAGGGCGGCGCGGCGGCCGTGCCAGCCGTCTCAGTAGAGGTAGCCATTGAATGCATTGTTCACGACAGCCAGCGGCTCGCGCAACGCGCCCTTGAAAAGCATGCCCCAGCGGCGCCAGCAGCTCGTGTCGGCGGCCGCATATTGAACGTCGAATTCCTTGTCGAAACCGCTCGCCCCCACGAGGCGCTCCACGCGCCAGAGGTGATAGGGCTCCGACACCACGATGACGCTGCGCACTCCTGCCGCCTTCAGCATCGGGCCCGACATAGCCAGGTTCAGCCGGGTCGAGGTGGAGGCCGGCTCCAGCAGCAGCGGTCCGGCATAGCCCTGGGCGCGCGCATGGTGCTCCATCACCTCGGCTTCGATGCGGCCGTCTTCCTTGTCGACGCCGCCCGAGAGCACCAGCTGCTTCACGCGGCCCGCGTTGGCCAGCGCAATGCCAGTGTCGACGCGGCCCGTGAGGCAAGGGTTGGGCTTGCCCTTGAGGTAGGCGCGGTTGCCCAGGATCAGCGCGGCATCGGCCGGCTGTTGCGGTGGATGGGCCAGCGCCACCGACGCATGCCGCCAGACAACCGCGGCAATGGCCAGGTAGACCAGCGTCCCGGCAAGCAGCGCCGCCCACAGCATGGGCCGCGCTGCGGCCCGCCAGGACCGGCGCTGCCCGCTCAAGGACGCAGCCGCGACAGCGCGCCCGACGCCAGTTCGGCGATGCGCTCGAGAAAGTCGGTGCCCATTTCGGCGTTGAAGCGCTGGGCGTCCGGCGAGGCCAGCACCAGGAGGCCGAAGGCCGGCGATTCGGCATTCGGCCGCAGCGGGATCAGCGCAATCGATGCGGCGCCGGTCGGCTCGGGCAGCCAGTTGGCTGCCTCGAAGCCCGAATTGAGCCCGCAATAAGGTGAAGTGAGCGAGGTGGCCAACGCCTTCACGTCGTCGCTCACCCACTGGGCATAGGCTTCGTTGAGGTAGTCGGCGCCGCAGTCCCACACCTTGATGGCCGTCTGCGGCACCAGGAACAGCGACTGCAGATCGACCGCGATGCGGTACGGCAGGCTGCGCGGGTCGCGCGCGGTCAAGAGGCCCTTGGTCCAGCGCTGCAGACGGTCGGCAATGACCACGTTTTCAGTGCCATGGCGCACCATGTCCATCAGGCGATGCTCCAGCGCCTTGATCTTCTCGCGCAGCATTTCGGCCTGGCGCTCCTGCAGGCTCACGGCGCGGTTGCCGTGCGGGCTGGTGAGCTGCACCTGTGCCAGCAGCTGCGCATGCCGCTCAAAAAAGTCGGGCGTGTTCGCCAGGTAGTTGGCGATGTCGTCTTCGGTGATCGGGTTCATGGCGTCGTCTTTGTTGTTTCTGATGTTGGTGGTCATGGCAGCTCGGGCACCTCGATGTCTCCCTCGAAAACCGTGGTGGCCGGCCCGGTCATGAGCACCGGGTTCCCCTCGCCCTCCCAGCCGATGGTGAGCACGCCGCCGTGCGTCTGCACGTCGACCCTGCTGTCCAGCAGGCCGAGCCGGATGCCCGCCACCACTGCCGCGCAGGCGCCGGTGCCGCAGGCCAGCGTTTCGCCGGCGCCGCGCTCGAACACCCGCAGCTTGACGTGCGTGCGGTCGCCCACCTGCATGAAGCCGGCATTCACCCGCTGCGGAAAGCGCGGATGGTGCTCGATCTGCGGGCCCTGCCGGGCCACCGGCGCCGTGTCGACGTTGTCGACCACCTGCACCGCGTGCGGGTTGCCCATCGACAGCACCGCGACGGAAACAATGGCCGAGTCGGCATGCGTGCCAAGCGCCAGGTGCCAGGTGTGCCAAGAACCCATAGGCTGCGGACTGAGTCCGGCGGTGTCGAAGGGCACGCGGGCCGGCTCGAAGATCGGCGGGCCCATGTCGACCGTAACCCGGCCGTCTTCGCCCATGCGCGGCTCGATGATGCCGGCCAGCGTTTCGACGCGCACCGCGTCCTTCTCGGTCAGGTGCTGCTCGCGCACGAAGCGCATGAAGCAGCGCGCGCCATTGCCGCACTGCTCCACCTCGCCGCCGTCGGCGTTGTGGATCACGTACTGAAAGTCGACGCCCTCGGCCGCGTCCTTGGAGGGAGGCCGCACCGTAAGGATCTGGTCGGCGCCGACACCGAAGTGGCGGTCGGCCAGAAAGCGGTATTGCGCGGCCGTGAGGCCCAGCGAGCCGCGCGTTTCGTCGAGCACGACAAAATCGTTGCCGGCCCCCTGCATCTTGGTGAAGCGAATTCGCATTGGGGGATTATCCGCCGCGGGAGTGGCGCAGCCTGTCCAAGGCCCTGTCCAGAAAAGCCAGCCGGTCCTGTCCCCAGAAACGCTCGTCGTTCAGGATAAAGGTAGGCGCACCGAACACCCCCGCCTCGATGGCCTCCGCGCTGTTGGCGCGGTACACCGCCAGCGTCTCGGCCGCCTGCTCCAGCGCCTGCAGCGACGCACCGTCGTAGCCGTTTTCTTCGGCCACCGCAATGCGGACCTCGGCCTCGGAGGTGTCGCGCTCCTCCGCCCACAACGCGCGCAGCAGTGCATGCGAGAGCGGCTGCGCATCGAGTCCCTGCAGCTGAGCGGCGATCACCATCCAGCCCGGGTACTTGTTCCAGTTCGGATCGATTGGCGCGCCCTTGGGGTAGTACGCCGGCTCCAGGTTCAGCGGCATGCCGAGGTAGTCGCGCCAACGCGCCAGCTCGAGCGCGTGGTACGTGCGGCGCGGCTCAGGCCGCGTCTTCAGCGGAATGCCGCCGGTTTGCGGCACCACCGCTTGAAAGTCGTAGGGCTTGAGCGTGAGCCGCACATGGTGGCGGCGCACGATGTCTTGCAGCTGCGGGCCGCCCAGGTAGGCCCAGGGCGAGGAAAGGCTGTAGTAGCAGTCGAGCGCAATGGGGGTGGCGGAGGTGGTCGTCTTCTTCGTCATCCCGCAATTATTGTGAAGAACGTCAGCCGCAGCGAGCGCCGATTATTCGACCCTGAGGATCGACGTCGACAGTGAGCCGACCCGGATCGGCCGGCGCCGGCAACGGGGCACCGGCCGCAGAGGTGCGCGCAGTTTTGGAAGCGGTGCGGTTTCGCATCTCTTCCAGCAGCGGCGCATCGATGGCCCGACCCATTGCGTAGCGCGCCTGGTTGACCTGGCAGTCGGCGTCACCGGTCATGGCCACGAAAACCGGCGGCGGCGGGGCTTCTGAGGTGAGAGGGCGGAATTGCGGTTTTGTTTGGCAGCCGGCAACGAAGAGCGACGCTGCGCAAAGCGCCGCCGTCATGACGCAACGCATATGCGTGCAGATAAAACCTGGGTGCTGCTGGTCAATGCGCATGGTGTCTTCCCTTCCTTGTCGACAGATGCAGTGCATCGTAGCGCCGCATTCGCGATGCTTTGGCGCGCGAGCGCCGCTTTCGTGCATCGTTGGCAACTTGCGAGATTTTGTCGGCCGGCTTGCTGTCTAACTATCGTGCACGGCATCGCCAAGGGCCTGCTCGCGGGCGGCTACTCTGTGCAGCTGCCGACGTGACGCCTTCCACGGTCTCAAAGCGCCCTGCAGTAGCAACTGACGGGCGCACAAGCCAGCTTCGCCGCCAGCGCATCCCAGGCCCCCGACGCCACCGCACTCGCAATATGGGCCTGATGATGGCTCTGCGATTCCCACGACTCGACCAGCGTGAACACGCAGGCGTTGTCGCTGCGCCCGAACAGCTGCACGCCCCGGCAGCCATCCGCCGATGGGAGCGACTGCTTGACCTGATGCATGAGCTCGGCGAAGGCGGAGGCGCCCTCGGGCTTGGCTTCGAAAGTAATGATGACGTTGATCGGGTCCATGGAGATTTCGCGTTAGCTTGAAAAGAAAAAGGGAAGCAGGCAGGTTAGCCAGCGACCTTCCCCGCGCCAAGGCGCGAAGCTGCGAAGAAATTGACCATGGCTGCGAAAGAAGAAGGCAGCCGCGCGTTGGCATCAAACCGACTGCACGCGCCTTACGTACTCCGCAGGCGTCGCCTCGAACCGCCTGCGGAACGCGCGGTTGAAATGCGCAGCGCTCTCGAACCCGACCTTCGCAGCCGCATCTCCCGGCCTCAGCCCGGCGCCCAGCATCAGCGTGCGCGCCTCTTCCAGGCGCAAGTCTCGAATGCAGCGCATCGGCGTGACCCCGGCCACCTCGCGAAAACTGTGCGCGAAGTGCGAAGGGCTCATGTGCACGTGGCCAGCGATCTCGGCCACCGACAGCGGCCGGCCCAGATGGCGGCGCATGAAGGCAATGGCTGTTTGTATGCGTGCGCCGGCCTTGGTGACCGCGCTCGCGCTGCGGATGGCGGCAGCGGCCTCGGAGCGCAGCAGCCGCAGCACGATCTCTTCGACGACCAGGGGCGCGAGCGTGCGGCGGTCCACCGGGTCGTCGGCCGAAAGCAGCAGGCGGGCGAAGGCCTCGACCACTTCCGGCGCCACCGGCGCCGTGAAGTTCTCGGTCACACGCGCCCGCTCGGCCATTAGCGTGCCGCTTTCCGCCAACGCGACGAAAGACTTGACCAGCACGTCGGGCGGCAGGTCGAGATGAATGGCGAGGTACGGCTCTTCGGCGCTCGCCGCGACGACCGTACCAAGGCACGCGACCTCGGCCCCGAGCACCAGGCACTGCGTGGCGCCGTAGTCGAGCGAGCGACGGTCGCCGCCAAGGTGCGCCGTCTTGCGGCCCTGCAAGACCACCACCACGCCCGGCGTGAGGCGCTGGGTTTTCTCGTAACGGATCGGGTGCGAGAACCGATAGCAGCGCAGGCCCGGATACAGCGCATCGGTACGGCCGTCCGCAGGAGTTCGGGCCGCGACCATGTCGCGCAGGCGGGCCCAGGCGGTGGGAACGGCGGCGTCGGGCTTGTTGTTGGCAACGGCTGGCATCGGTTTGTCGTGGAGAAAAGAAAGTGTCCTGCGCAGGGTAGCCGCTCGATGCGCGCCCGCTGGCGGGGCAAGAGGCTGATCGATCCGGCCGGGTTCTCGCTGGCTTGCGACTGATACGATTTTTGCGCTTTCAATCTACCTCGATCAGCGCCGGAATTCCGGTGTGCCATGGCATCCTGAAAAGAAGGGAGGCCGCACCCGGCCGGCGCAGCTTTTTTGGCGAGGCGTCGATGAGCCTCTTCTCACACCGCAAGGTTCGAGGAACTCCGATGCAGCTTGGGCGTGCATTTGTCGTATTTGTTGGAAGCTGGGCACTCGTGCTGGTCATGTCGAGTTGCGGCGGCGGGGGTGGGGGAGGTGGTGGCGGCGCCCTGCTGCCTGTTGCGGTAGTGCCGGCAACCGCGCCACCGGCCGATGCACCGCCCGCACCTCCTGCGGCCGCTCCGCCCGCGCCCGCCGAGCCGGCGCCTCCGGCTGAACAGCCGCCTCCCGCAACCAGCCGCGTCATCTCGGACACCATCACCTCCGCCAAGACGGGCGCCACCTATCCGATCGACATCTACCTGCCCGCCTCCTACGACGGCGGTTCGGCGAGTTATCCGGTCATTTATGCGATGGACGGCGATGCGATCTTCAATCCGCCCGGCTCGCGATTTGCCAACTTCAAGGACATCCTCGACGAGCGCGGCACGCAAGCGATCCTGGTCGGCATCGGCGGTTCGGCGCGCCGCGAGCAGGACTACACCTTGCCTGGCGCAAGGCCATATCACGAATTTTTGACGCTCGAGCTGGTGCCTTTCATCGAAACAAGATACCGCGCCGATGTAAAAAAGCGTTTGCTGACTGGTCTCTCGCTGAGCGGGAGCATGGCCGGAATCGCACTTTTTCTCGAAGGAGCGGCGGGCAACCTGACGTTCTCGCACTTCCTCTCGTTCGAAGGCGCTTTCGCCTTCCAAGAGGCCGAATACCAGAACCTCGAGCAGGAAATGCACGACGCGCTGTCTGGCAAGCCCCTGCCTGCAACCCTCATCCTCACGCGCTGCGGCAACCCGAAAGAGTGCAACTTCACGCCAGTCGATGGGATGTACATGCGGCTGCTGGCGCGCGGGTACCAGGGATTGACGGTCACGGAATTGACGTACTCGTCAACTCACACGCAAACCGATATCCCGTCGTTCACGGACGCCGTCGCCAAGCTGCTGCCATAGCTCACGTAGCCGATCGGTCACCCTGCGGCCGCGCCCTCGTACATCGCCTCCTGGTTCTTGCCGGCTCGCTTGGCCTCGTAGAGCGCCTTGTCGGCGGCTTCGATGAGATCGAGAAAGGAGCCGTCGCGCGAAGGAACCATCGATGCGCCGCCGATGCTCACGGTCAGGTACCCGGCCACGGAAGAACGGCTATGCACCAGCGCCATGCCCTCCACCGACATGCGAAGCCTCCGGGCCACGGCAAGAGCCCCCTCCTGGGGCGTGGTCCTCATGATGAGCGCGAACTCCTCGCCGCCGAAGCGGGCGACGAGATCGGTCGATCGGCTGACATTCAGCTGCAAGGTATTCGCCACCTTCTTCAAGACCTCGTCGCCGGCCAGGTGGCCATAGGTGTCGTTGTATTGCTTGAAGTCGTCGATGTCGATCATGAGCACGGAGAGTGCGCTCTGGTCGCGCAGCGCCCGGCTCCATTCGTCCTGGATGTATTCATCGAAACGGCGCCGGTTGCAGACGCCGGTGAGCCCGTCCGAATGGGACATTCGCTGAAGTTCGATGTTCTTTTCCATCAGCTGCCGCTGGCTCTCGCGCAGTGCGCGATAGGCTTCGTCGCGCTCCAGTTGGTTCAGGTAAGCCTTCGAGTGGTAGCGGATGCGCGCGATCAGTTCGACCTGGCTCGGCAGCTTGACGAGATAGTCGTTGGCGCCGGCCGCAAAGGCGTCGCCCTTGGCCGCCGGGTCTTCCTTGGTCGACAGCACCACGATCGGTATCTCTGCGGTGGCCGGATTGGCGCGGTACCGGCGAACCAGCGTCAAGCCGTCGATGGTGGGCATGACCAGGTCCTGCAGGATCACCGTCGCCCCGACCTGCTCGGCCACCGTGAGCGCTTCGGCCGGATCGGAGCAGTAGTGAAAATCGATGTTCGGCTGATTCAGCAGCGCGCGGCGCACCGCCTCGCCCACCATCGCCTGGTCGTCCACCAGCAGCACCATGACCCGGTAGGCCTTGCCAGCGGGCGGTCTTGGCACGCCTCCCTCCTGCGATTCGGTTCCGATCATGGTGGCCCCCCGGGTTCGGTCTGGGTGGAAAGAACATTGCAAAGTTGCGCCGCAATCGCTTCGATCGGCAGCACGTCGACCGCCGCATCCATCGCGACGGCCGCCTTGGGCATGCCATAGACAGCGCTGCTGGCCTCGTCTTGCGCGATGGTGTGGTGGCCCTTGTCGCGCAAGGCTTTCAGGCCATGCGCACCGTCGCGCCCCATGCCGGTCAGCAGCACTCCGACGACCTCGCCGCGCCACAGCGTGCAGGCGCTGTGAAAGAACACGTCGACCGAGGGGCGGTACACGTAGCTCTGCGGGGCGCGCGTGTAGGCGAGCCGCTCGCGCGCGACCAGCCGCAGATGGTCGTTGGTCGCCGCCAGCAGCACCCTGCCCGGCGATGGCCGATCGCCCTCCCGGGCCAGCTCGACCGGCAGCGCCGAATGCTGCGCCAGCCAGTGCGCCATGCCGGCGGCAAACTGCTCGTCGACGTGCTGGACGATGACGATGGCCACCGGAAAGTCGGCCGGCAAGCCCCGAAGCAGCGTCGCCAGCGCCGCCGGCCCGCCCGCCGACGCGCCAATGGCGACCAGGCGTTCCGGCCGGCGGCCTCCAGGTTCCGCCGCGACTCGCGCGCCGCCGGTCGCGGTGGACGCGCTGCGGTCGCCGATCAGCCGGGCGATGATCTCGATCTTTGCCAGCACGGCCGCGGCGCCGGCCCGCGGGTTACCGTTGCCGATGGCCGGCGCATCGACCACATCGAGCGCCCCGTGGCCCATCGCCTCGAAGATGCGGGAGGTGTTGGCGCCCATGTCGGCGGTCACGAGCAGGATGGCGCACGGCGTCGCGGACATGATGCGCCGCGTGGCCTCGACGCCGTCCATTTCAGGCATCAGCAGATCCATGAGGATGAGGTCCGGCCTCAGTTCAGCGCAGCGCTGCACGGCCTCTGCGCCGTTCTCGGCCACCCAGACCAAGTGGTGCTCGGGCCGCAGCGCCAGCACGCGTCGCAGGGCCTCCACCGCCATCGGCAGGTCGTTGACGATGGCGATCTTCATGCGACGGCCTCGCCGATCAGGTCGACCACCGCCTGGAGTAGCGTCTCGTCGTGAAAGCTGCCCTTGGTCAAGTAGTGGTCGGCGCCGGCCTCCAACCCGCGGCGGTGATCTTCGGCGCGGTCCTTGTACGACATGATCATGACCGGCAGGGACTTCAGGTTGGGGTTCTTCTTGACCAGGGCCACCAGTTCGATGCCGTCCATGCGCGGCATGTCGACGTCGGTCACCAGCAGGTCGAAGTGGCCGGTGCGCACGGCGTTCCAGCCGTCCATGCCGTCGACGGCCACCTCGACCTCGTAGCCGTGCTGCGCAAGCAGCTTGCGTTCGAGCTCGCGCACCGTCAGCGAGTCGTCGACCACCAGCACGCGCTTGGGCCTTCTTCCATCGACGGCGGCATGGCCCGGCTGGGCCTGGCTCAGATGGCCGGATGCGATGAGCTTCTGCACCGAGCGGATCATGTCCTCGACGTCGATGATGAGCACCGGCGAGCCGTCTTCCATCAACGCACCGGCGCTGATGTCCTTGATCTTGCCCAGGCGCGGATCGAGCGCGTGCACCACGAGCTCGCGCTCGCCGAGGAAGCGGTCCACCACCACACCATAGGTGTCGTCGTGGTCGCCGATGACGACCACCGCCAGGTCGCCGCCGGCGGCCTGGGGCTCTTCCGCCTGCAGGATCTGATGTGCGGTCACGAGTCCGATGCGCCGCCCGTCGACCTCGATGTGCTGCCGGCCTTCGAGCAGTTCGACCTGCCCGGGCGCGACCCTCGCGGCGCGGACGATGCGGGCCAGCGGAAAGGCATAGGGCTCGCCGCCGACGTCCGCGAGCAAGGTGCGCACGACCGAGAGCGTGAGCGGCAATTGCAGCTGGAAGCGCGTGCCCTGCCCGGCCTCTGTCGACACGCGCACGCTGCCGCGCACCTGCTTCACCATGTCCTGCACGGCGTCCAGCCCGACGCCGCGGCCCGACATGTCGGTGACGCGGTTGCTGAGCGTGAAGCCTGGCAGGAACAGGAACTCCAGCAGCTCGGCCTCTGAGAGCTCGGCCGCAAGCTCCGCCTTGGTGTGATTGCGTTCGACCACGGCGCGGCGCATGGCGTCGAGCGAAATGCCTCGCCCATCGTCGGAGACGGAGATTTCCAGTGCACCGGCGCTGTGGCGCGCTTCAAGCCGCACGACGCCTTCCGCGGGCTTGCCCGCGACACGGCGCTGCTCGGGCGACTCGATGCCGTGGTCGATTGCATTGCGCAACAGGTGGCCGAGCGGAGCATCCAGCCGCTCGAGCACGTCGCGGTCCACCGGCGTCGCGGCACCGACGATCTCGAGCCGGACCTGCTTGCCAAGCGAGCGGCCGAGGTCGCGCAGCATGCGCGGCGTGGCATGGACGCCGTCGGCGAACGGCCGCATGCGGCAGGCCACCGCCTCGTCGTACAGCCGGCGCGACAGGTCGGCCGAGCGCCGCTCGAAAGTCTCCATGTCGGCGAGCCCCTCCGCCAGCAACTGCTCGCACTCGGCAACGCGCCGCTTGATCTCATCCAGTGCTATCCGGGTGCGCTCTTCCGGAGATGCGGTCGGCACGGCGGCGTGATCGTGCAGCGCGTCGAGCCTTTGCACGGTCTCGTGCTGCAGCCGCTTGAGCCGCAGCAGCGAGTCGGCGAAGGGCCGAAGCCAGCGAGCGGCCACCAGCGATTCGCCGGCCAGGCCGAGCAGCCGGTTCAGGTTGTCGGCACTGACGCGCACCACGCGGTCCTGGGCGGTGCTTTCGGCCGTGGCGGCAGGCGACCTCATGAGAGCTTCCTCAGATGCGGGCATCGCTGCGTCCGGCCCCGGATCGCTCTTGCCGTCGTCCTGCATCGCGCTTTCCAGCGCCAGGGCGAATGCCTTCACTTGCGGCGAGTCGAGGGGCTCCATCTCCGGGGATTGGGCAAAGCGCGCGAGCAGGTCCACGCCGCCGAGCAGCAGGTCGATGTGACTTTGGCGCAATCGCAGCCTGCCATCTTGCGCGGCGACGAAGCAGTCTTCCATGGCGTGGGCCACGCCGACCGCGGCGGCGATGTCGACGATGCGTGCGGCGCCCTTGAGCGAATGGGCGGCGCGCATGCAGGCCTCCAGCTGATCGGCGGCCTCCGGGTCCCGCTCCAGGGCGAGCAGCCCCGCCGTCAGCAGGGGCGCCTGGTTCTCCACCTCGACGCGGAACAGCTCCAGCATCGACAGTTCGCTGAGATCCTTGGCGGTCACGCCAGGCTCCGGTGAAGTGTGTAGAACAGCAATTGCTCGTCGAGCAGGCCGACCGAATGCTCATGCCACGCTAGGATCGCCTTCGAATAAGGAGCGGTGGCGCGGGCGATGGTGGCCGGCACCTCCTTCAGCGTGCCGGGATCGAAGCGCGCGATGCCGTGCATCTCGTCGACCGCAAAGCCGAGCCGCTGACCGTCGAGGCCGATCACCACCAGGCGCCGCAACGCCTCGCGCTGCCGTGCGTGCCCCGTCTCCGCGGCGCGCGCCAAACCCAGCATGCTGCCGAGCAGCACACAGACCAGCAGTTCGCCGCGCACGTTGGCCACGCCCTGCACGATCCCTCCGCGCCGCCCGGGCAGCGAATGGATCGCAGGCAGGGCCGCAACTTCCAGCAAGACCTGCGTCGGCAGGGCCAGCCATTCGGTCCCGATGCGAAAGACGATGGCCGACTCCACATCGGACTGGCCGGCCTTGGGCGCCTGGGCCATGTGGCGCGTGCACTCGGCAAGGTAGTCGGGCGGCGCCTCCCGGTCCAGCAGGGCCAGTGCGGCGGCGCCATGGACGGGACACCGGTTGCAGTGCACGTGCTGCCTGAGTTGCGGGCAGGTGCCATCGCCCTGCACGCCGATGCGATTCCAGCAATCGTCGATGGCGGCATGCCCGGCGCCTTCGGCAAGCATCGGTGCGGCTGTCATCGGTCAGGCCCCGCCGCCTGGTGCTGCCGGCTCGCGCGACGCTGCAGGCGCTGCGCACCTGCCTCGTCGCCGCGCTTGCGCAGCAGCAGCGCGAGATGGATCAGTGCCTCGTGATGGTCGGGCTCCAGGTAGAGCGCCTTGCGGTACTGCTCGGCGGCATCTTCCGCGTTGCCGCTTGCGTCGCGCACCAGGCCGAGCAGGTGGAACACCTCGGCCGAAGGGCCGTGCTGGCGCAGGTGCGCCTCGCAATGTGCCGCAGCTTCGGCCAGATGCCCCTGGTCGGCCAGACGCCGCGCGCGGTCGATGCCTGTCGGCGCTTCGGCCGGCGCCGCAGCCCGCGGCATCGCGGCAGACGTGGGGACCAATCGGGGCCGAGCGGCGGATGGAAATGGGGCCGCGGCCACCGGCATCGGCCTGCGCACGGGCGTGTCTGGCGCATGCACCGCGCGCAGCATCTTCGTGTCGCCGACATCCGCCGGCCCCTTGTGAAAGGCGAACGCAAGCGGAAGCTTCGCGGAGATGAAGCCGTGGTCCGACAGCAAGGCCGTCTCCGATGGACCGACGAACAGCCAGCCGCGCGGCTTGAGTAGCCGCTTCAGCACCGCGATGGCACGATCCTGCGTGGCGCGATCGAAGTAGATCAGCACGTTGCGGCAAAAGATGACGTCGTAGAGTTCCGCCTCGGCCATGAGGCCGTCCAGCAGGTTGCCGTGCCGGAATCGCACCGGCCGGCGCACCGCATCCACAGGGTTCTGGCCGCCCGCGGTTTCGACGAAGTAGCGATCGCGAAACGACAGGTCGCTGCCGCGAAACGAGTTGCGGCCGTACACCGCACGCTGCGCCCGCTCCAGCGCGCGGGTGCTGATGTCGACGGCGTCGATGCGCAGCGCACTTTCCGGAAAGCCGGCATCCAGCAGAGCCATGGCCATCGAGTAAGGCTCTTCGCCCGTCGCGCACGGCACGCTCAGCAGGCGCAGATCCATCGACCCCTGCGCGGCGCGCTCGCCTTCGCCAGCCAGGCGCGCCAGCGCCGCGAAGGACGCCGGATCGCGAAAGAACCATGTCTCCGGAACGACCACAGCCTCGATGAGTTCCTGCATCTCGGGCGCAGAACTGCCGAGCCGCTCCCAGTAGGCCTGTGCGTCCGGCAGCTGGCAGGCGGCCAACCGCTCCTGCACCGCGCGCCGGACGACCGCCGAGCCGATCGAGGCGGCGTCAAGCCCCATCGCCTGCTTCAGCAGCTGCTCGAACGGAGCGACGTCGATCACGCGGGCATCGCCTCGTTTTTGAACAGCAGCGCCTGCAGTGCCGGCGGCAGCAGGTGCTGCACCTCGATGCGCTGGATCAAACCGCGCGCGTCGGCCGTGACCGGACCCAGGTAGGAAGCCGCATCGATGCTGACGCCTGCGGGAACGAAGTCGCCCTCATCGCGCCGCAGCGTTTCGGTCGCGCGTTCGGCCAAGAGGCCCAACAGATGGGGCCCGTGGGTCGGGTCGGGAAAATGCACGAGCACGATGCGCGTGCTCAGGCGGTTTGCACAGGGGCGGTTGAGCGCCAGTTGGCCGAGGTCGATCACCGGCGCCGGGCTCCCGCGGTAGTGGCACAAGCCGGCCACCGCCGGGGGCGCGTGGGGGATCTCTTTCACGCCGAGCCGCGGCAGCACGGCGACGACCTGGCCCGCGTCGAGCGCGTAGCGTTCAGTGCCGAGTTGAAAAAGGAGGAACAGCATCTGGCCGGCCCTCGCTTGCCTCACGCCTCCGCCAGTTTGAAGCGCGAGACGCCGCTGCGCAGGCCACCAGCGGCCAGGTGCAGGCCGTCGATCGCCTGGCCGGACTGGCGCAGCGAATCGACGGTCTGCTGGGCCGCTTCGCTCAACTGCGTGAGCGCCTGGCTGATCTGCTCGGCGCCGGTCGCCTGCGCCTGTACGCCCTCGCTGACCGCCACGAAACGCGGCGCCAGCGCCTGAACCTGCGCGATGATCTGCGACAGCTGCGTGCCGACCTGCTGCACCTCCTGCATGCCGCGGCGCACCTCCTCCGAAAACTTGTCCATCCCCATGACGCCAGCCGACACGGCCGACTGGATCTCCTTGACCATCTGCTCGATGTCGTAGGTGGCCACGGCCGTCTGGTCGGCAAGCCGGCGGATCTCCGTCGCGACCACGCCAAAGCCACGCCCGAATTCGCCGGCCTTCTCGGCCTCGATGGCCGCATTGAGCGACAGCAGGTTGGTCTGGTCCGCCACCTTGGTGATGGTGGTGACGACCTGGTTGATGTTGCCGGCCTTTTCGCTCAGCACCGCAAGCTTGGCGTTGATCGACCCGACGGCTTCCATCACCTTGTGCATGGTCTCGCCCATGCGCAGCAGACCTTCCTGCCCACCGCCCGCCAGCGTGGCCGTCTCTTCGGCGACCTCCGACACCTCGCTCATGGTCCTCACCAGCTCGCGCGAGGTGGCGGAAATCTCCCGCGACGTGGCGCCGATCTCGGTGGTGGTGGCGGCAATCTCGCTGGCGGTGGCTTGCTGCTCCTTGGACGTGGCGGCGATCTCGGTCGCGGAGGTGTTCACCTGGATGCCGGACTTCTGCACCTGGCCGAACAGCACAGTCAGTTGCTCCGTCATGCGATTGAAGCCCTGCGCCAGGGTGCCGAACTCGTCGCGCCGCTCCAGGTCCAGGCGCTGGGTGAAGTCGCCGGTGCTGATTGCATCGGCGGTTGTGAGCAAGCGGCCCAGCGGCCGGGTGATCGACTGCAGCAGCGCGTAGCCGAGCACCAGCGCGAGCAACAGGGCTGCAGCAACACTGATCACGATGGACACAATGGCGGTCTTCACCGCCACCATGATCTGTTGGGCCGCGTCCTCGCCACTCGAGGTGTTGAGGTCGGCAACGGCCTGAAGGGCGGTGCGGATTTTTGCGTACTGCGAATCGAGCTGGCTGTGCAGCAGCGCGCGAGCCTCCGGGTTCTTGTTTTCCCTGCTCAATCGCAGAACGTCCTCCTGAGCGCGCAGGTAGGCGGCACGAAGGCTCAGGAATGCGTCGAAGTTCTCCCGGTCCTTGGCCGTAAAGATGGTGGCTTCATAGCTGCGGGACAGCTTCTCTATATTGGCCCGGCTGGCCTGCAGCTGGGTGTCGACACTGCGCATCTCGGCATCTTCGGTTTCGAGAACGTGCTTCTGCGTGAGCGCGAAATTGTCGAGCCAGGCGGCGTTCAGCTGTCCGCTGACTGCCATCCCCGGCACGGCATCCTTCTGGATGGCAGTGGCGTCCTCCGCCACGCGCGCGAGGCAGGCGTAAGCCACAACGCCCATGACGATCAACAGTGCCAGCACGGCCGCGAAGCTGGCAAGAATGCGCTGTCGTATGGTCCAGGTGTTCATCAGGTTCGTGGCGTGGCGACGCGTCGCGCTTGGCAAATCCGGAAGATGGCAACTGGGCGCGACAGTGGGCGCAGGCCAATCCGTTGTCAAGATGGGGTTTTAGGCAGAAGTCTTTATGCTTCCTGTTCCAACCAAGCGACGCCGTACCTCGTTGTGGACGGACGCTCAACCGGCCCGGCACCACCGGCCGGACTCCGGGCACACGCTGGCCTGCTCGCCGTTCACCCACACCTGCTCTTCATTCATCTGCGCCGGCGTTGGCGCGTCGACATCGAAGCCAACCTGAAGCGCGCGCGCAACGCGGGTGTCTTCGATGGGAAGCTCCCAGGTCAGGAACAGCTGGCTGCAGTCCTGCTCGGGTCCGAAGTCGGCCGCATGAAAACCGCTGCTGCCGCGCCGGACCACGGCATGAGGCTGGCCCGTGTCGAAGACGAGAACCGTGCCCCGCTCAAGAGGGATCCGGTGGCCGGTGCAGGGAAAGTGCACGTCCAGTCCCTTGTCTTCGCTCACGAAAAGATTGCAGAACGCCTTGGCGCCATATTGCGCCCCGTCGTGGTGGTACCTTGCACCGCGGCAGGCCATGAGGGCAACGTCGCTGGAGCCAAGCACGTCGCCCAGACCGAGCGTTCGCGTCCAGTCCGCCACCGCCTGCACGCAGCGCTTGTAGTCCGGCCAACGTGCTTGCGCCCGGACCAGGGGCAATGCCTCGACGTCGCCGGGTTCCAGGCCCAGGTGCGACGAGATCTCCCGTTCCCAATCGGCAACCAGCCGCGCGGGAGGCACGGGCACATCGACCCGGCCCGACAGCACCACCTCGCTCACGCTCCGGCTGCGCATGGCATTGCTGCTCCAGAAACAGGAGACGAGGTGGTCCCGCACGCGCTGCGGTGGAGTGGGAGGGCTCATTGCGGCCAGTGTAGTAAGCACAGCCCGACGCGCCCGCGACCCACGCAACTGTAGGTGCGCGCTGTCACGCCGTACCGCCCGCCCCCTTCATGCCGACAAGCGCATCGGCGCTGTCGGCTGCGGGGCGCTCGGTACAACTTTGGTTCTCCCCTCAACGTGATAAGGAGACACTCAATGGTTGATCTCAAAGACACCCGCAAGACCAGTGACAAGGAAGATTCGCATCCCGCCGCAACGGGCGCCGGGGCAGTGATCGGCGGCACCATCGGTGGTGTGGCGGGCGGCGCGGCCGCAGGCGCGGCTGTTGGCGGCATGACCGGCCCCGTGGGTGCTGCCGTAGGTGCCGCCGTGGGCGCAGCGGCCGGGGCCCTGGCCGGCAGGCGCATGGCAAAGATCGATCCCGATGCCGAGGATGCCTACTGGCGCGACAACTACGCCGGACGTTCCTACGTGACGGGCGGATCGAGCTATGACGACTATGCACCGGCGTACCGTTACGGTGTCGATGCCTATTCGCGCTACCCGAATCGCAGGTTCGAGGACGTCGAGTCCGAGTTGAGCCGCGATTGGGGCACGGCCCGCGGACGCTCGTCGCTGGAATGGGAGCGCGCCAAGCACGCAACGCGCGACGCCTGGCAGCGCGTGAGCGACACCGTGGAACGCGCCGTACCGGGCGACTCTGACCGCGACGGGCTCTGAGCCGCGAGCGGTACAGGAGAAGAAGAACCCAACGGCCCGAAAGGGCCGTTTTTCACGCTCGGCGCCGGTTTAGCGGGAATGCCATTCGTCCAGCCACGTTTCGACGCGGCTCTTGATGCGCCGCAGGGCCTCTGCGCGCTCGTTGTCCAGGCTGGCCAACGTGAGATAGCACATGTCCACCCCGCGCAACCGGAGCAGCCCGGTGCCGATGAAGTCGCCAGCCGTGTCGCGGTGCAGGCGAAGCTCGAAGGCCCAGCCCACGGGTAGCGTCGGGTTGCACTCCCGACCCAGGTCTGCGTCCAAATCAAGCCCTTTCGCCGTCCCGTTCGTCCGGACGGCCATGCCAGCATACGTCCTGGAGGCGGGAATGCGCCCCAAGACCTTTCTGTCAACGGCTTTGTTGTTTGCCCGGAGCTCTCCCGGCGCCAGCAGAGAGGCAGCCCGAACTTCCCGTCCTCAGTCGATGCTGATGTTCGCGGCCTTGGCCACCTCGGCCCACTTCACGCGGTTCTCATGCACGGTCTTCTTGAACTGGGCGGGCGACTCGATGCGCACGGTGTTGCCCTGGCTTTCGAAGCGCTCGCGGATTTCGGGCTGCTCGAGCACCGTCTTCACGGCGGCGTTGAGCTTCTCGACGATGTGCGCATCGGTGCCCTTGGGCGCGAAGATGCCGAACCAGATCGAGCTGTCGAAACCCTTGGTGCCTGCGAGACCGCTGGACGCGATGGTAGGCACCTCTTTCACGGCGGCCACCGGCGCGGCGGTGGTCACGCCCAGAAGACGCACTTTGCCGGCCTTGTAGTGCGGCAGCACCGTCTGCACCTGGTTCATGATGCAGCAGGTCTCGCCGCGCACCACCGACGTGATGGCCTCAGGCCCGCCCTTGTAAGGCACGTGCACCATGCTCAACCCGAGGCGCGAATTGAATTCGGCAAAGGCCATGTGCGTGCCCGCGCCGTTCCCTGTAGAGGCATAGTTGTACTTGCCGGGGTTGGCCTTGACGAGATCGACGAACTCCTTCAATGTCCGCGCGTTGATCACGTCCGGGTTGATGGTGAGCACGTTCGAAACGTCGAGCACTGGCGCCACGGGAACGAAGTCGGCCTCCACGTCAAACGGCAGCTTCTTGTAGAGCGCGGCGTTGCTGCCGTGCGTGGCGGCGGTGCCAAACGAGAGCGTATAGCCGTCGGGCTTGGCATGCGCGACGTATTCGCTGGCAATGTTGCCGGCCGCGCCCGACTTGTAGTCGATGATGACCGGCTTGCCGAGCTGCCTGGACAGCGGCTCCTGGATGGCGCGGGCCACCACGTCGACGCCCGAGCCGGCCGGAAAACCCATGATCAGCGTGACCGGCTGCTGCGGCCAGTCGGCCTGTGCAAAGGCGCTGGACGACAAGGCTGCGCACAGGGCGGCACCGGCCAACAGCAGGGTCTGCTTGAAGGAGTGCGAAAAGGGAGAATGGGTCATGACTGTCTTTCCTCGATGCGGGCGTTGCAGCCCCGGATTGTGGCGCGCGGCTCATGCCAAAGCGGGAATGAGCTTATGCACGGCAGAAGCGCACCGCACCACCTCTCCATAATCGCCGCATGGTCCGCCCCACCCAACAACTACACCCCGCACGTGAGCCCGTGCCCGTGCGCGCGGCAGCCACCGTGCTGCTGCTGCGCGATTCCGAGGCCGGCGTCGAAGTGCTGATGACGCGCCGCTCTGACACTGCAAGCTTCGCGCCAGGCGCCTATGTATTCCCCGGCGGCCATATCGATGAAGCCGACGAGGCCGCCAAGCGCATCGCCGCGCGCCGGCCTACGCAAAGCGGCATCCAGCTGACACAGGCCCTCACCGCCATTCGCGAAGGCTTCGAGGAGCTCGGCGTGCTGCTCGCGCGCCATGCCGATGGCAGCCCCGTGCGCACGGAAGACATCGCATCGATGGACCGCAGCACTACGTCGCCCATCTCGTTTGTTGCGCAATGCGAAGAGCGCCAGTTGGTTCTTGCGGCCGACCAGGTGTTCAGCCTGGCGCACTGGATCACCGACCGCGACCTGCCCAAGCGATTCGACGTGCCCTTCCTCGTTGCGCGCATGCCCGAGGGGCAGGTGCCCACCGCCGACGAGAGCGAGCAGTTCGAGCCCTGCTGGGTGCGGCCGGCCGATGCACTCGCACGCCACGACGCCGGCAGTTTCTTCATGATCTTTCCGACCGTTCGCACGCTGCAGCGGCTGGCGACCTATGCCAGTGTCGATGCGGTGCTGCAGGCCTGCGCGCCCAAGGATGGCGCCGAGAAGCCGCTGTGGACCAGCTGCCCGCGCGCCGGGCTGCTGCGCGGGCAAGAAGCACGCTACATGGAAACCGAGTCGCCCTATGGCGAGCTCGCGCTGGTGTGCCCCGATGGCCAGATGCTGCACGCGCTCGACTGGCAAAGCGAGCGCCCTGTGCCGCTGCTTGGGAACGTGCAACGCCTCACAGCACCCAACCCCGGCGCAATGACCGGTCCGGGCACCAACAGCTATATCGTGGGCGACGCGGCCACGGGCTACCTCGTGATCGACCCGGGGCCGAACGATGCCGAACACATCGGCCGGCTCTGGCGCGCCACCCAAGGCGACATTCGCATGATCGTGTGCACCCATTCGCACGCCGACCATTCGCCCGGCGCTGCGCCGCTGCAGGCGCTGTGCAGGGAGACGAAGCCGCCGATACTCGGGCTGTCTTCGGCGCCCACGGCGCGCTCGTCGGCACGCTTTGCGGCCGAACGCGAACTGGTCGATGGCGAGCGGCTGGTACTCTCGGGCACCACGTCCCAAGGCGAGCGCGTCACCCACACGTTGCGCGCCATCCATACGCCCGGCCACGCCGCCAATCATGTGTGCCTGCTGCTGGAAGAAGATGGGCTGCTGTTCTCCGGCGACCACATTTTGAACGGCAGTACCACCGTGGTCGATCCGCCTGACGGCGACATGAATGCGTATCTCGATTCGCTCGACAAGCTCGATGCGGCCTGCGAAGCGGGCGGCATCGATTTCATCCTTCCCGCGCACGGCTACGTGATCGGCAGCGCCCGCGCCGCCATCGCCCAGCTCAAAGCGCATCGCCTGAAACGCGAAGCCAAGATTGCATCCGCCATGAAGAAACTCCCCGACGGCACGCCCGAAGACTGGCTGGCCCTTGCCTACGACGACGTGCCCCAGCGCATGTGGCCGGTGGCGGCCCGCTCGCTGGCGGCGCACGTGGCGCGCATCCGCCAACTGGCATCCACCCAATGAACGGTTCCAGCGAAGAAGGCATCCGCCTTGCCAAGCGCGTGGCCGCCCTCGCCGGCTGCTCGCGGCGCGAGGCCGAACTGCTCATCGAGAACGGCGCGGTGCGCGTCGATGGCGTGCCGGCGTTGCTGCCGCAATCGCGCGTGCAAGACCACCAGAAGGTCGAGATCGAGCCCGGCGCCAAGCCCGAGCCGGTGGTGCCCGTCACGCTGCTGCTGCACAAGCCCGCCGGCATGCCGACCGACACCGCGCACCGGCTGCTGGTGGCCGCCAACCACCACGAGCCCGAACGCGCGGGCATGCGCTTCTTGCCGGCGCACGCCAAGGGCCAGAACTGCATGACGTCTCTGGAAACCGGCGCCAGCGGACTCGTCGTCTACACGCAAGACTGGCGCATCGAGCGCAAGCTGCATGAAGACGCGGGCGTTATCGAGCACGAAGTCATGGTCGACGTGACGGGCACGGTCAGCCCCGAGCAGATGGTGCGCTTCGAGCGCTCGCCCGCGCGTGTGAGCATCGGCCGCCAGTCCGAGGACCAGACCGGCCTGCGCTTTGCGCTCAAGGGTGCGCGGCCCGGGCAGATCGCGCACCTGTGCGACGAAGCGGGCCTGCGCATTCTTGCGATGCGGCGCATACGCATCGGCCGTGTGCCGCTGGCGGGGCTGGAGCCCGGGCAGTGGCGCTATCTTTCGCCGCACGAACGCTTCTGACGAAAGAACAACAAAGAGGCTATTGACGACAAGGAGGCAAAAAGCCATGAAGTTCCGAGGACCCAGGACCGCAGCAGCACTCGCCTGCACCGTCTCCCTGGCGCTTGCGGGTTGCAGTTATCTGGCACCGCTCTTGCCCGCATCCATGCAGCCGCCGCCTGCTGCGCCGCCACCGGTGGTCTCGCCCAGCGGGCTCGCGCCGATCACCGACGAACAGGTGGAGCGCATCCTCGAGGAAATCGCCACCAACCCGCCGACGCCGGGCGTGGCAAAGATCGTGCGAAGCGCGGCGCCGACCATCGAGTCTTTCTTGCGCACCGAAAGCTGCATCACCGCGCGCAACGGCGCCGTGCTCAATCCCTTCGCGGCGCCAGGCCGGCTGTTCGACAGCAGCAGTTTCCAGGGCGGTCCCATGGCCGAAATGCAGTACCACGACAAGACGTCCTGCGTGACCGTCAAGCGCATCCAGAACTGGAAGATGGTGTCGCCGAAGCTGCTGCGCTTTGACGTGGTGTACGTGGGCGACGACGGCGAAGAGCGCTCCATCAGGCGGCACGAGCTGATGCGCCAGCCGCAGGGAGGATGGCTGTTCACGCGCTGATTTCGCTGGCGGCTGCGCGTGCCGCCAACGAATGAAAAAAGTGTGAAGCCCGCCGATAAGCCGGATTCTGTGCGTTGAGGTTGCCCCCAACGTGACCGCCATTACTCTGGGCCGCTTGTCGCCAAACGGCTCGATGCCACCTACCCGCCAGCTCAGCGGAACCACCTCGATACTGGCCTACTTGGTGTTGCTGCGCGCAGAGATTGCCCGTTTCACCCGAACTGAATCGGCTCGTCTCTGTTGCTCTGATCCTCACCTCACGGTGGAGAGTCGTTAACTCCTGCGCTGTCCTGTGCAGTCCGGACGTTCCTCCAGTGCGGTCTTTCGACGCGGCGCCTTGCGGCGTCGCCCCTTTCGGGCTTGCACCAGCGGCGGTCTGGCGTGCTTCACGGGCGCAATTATCGCCTGATCCCCTCGCATCCGCTGGCGGCCCGTTCCACAATGGCACCTCGACCGACTTGCCCTGACCCCAACAAAGCCCAAGGAGATCCCGTGAAAGCCCAGAACATCCTCCAGACCATCGGCAACACGCCGCACATTCGCATCAACCGCCTGTTCGGCAATGCGAAGCAGCAGGTGTGGATCAAGTCCGAGCGCGCCAATCCGGGCGGCTCCATCAAGGACCGCATCGCGCTGTCGATGGTCGAAGACGCTGAGAGATCGGGCGCGCTGAAGGCCGGCGGCACCATCGTCGAGCCCACCTCCGGCAACACGGGCATCGGCTTGGCAATGGTGGCGGCCGTGAAGGGCTACAAGCTGATCCTCGTGATGCCCGACAGCATGTCGATGGAACGCCGCCGCCTCATGTTGGCCTATGGCGCCACCTTCGACCTGACGCCGCGCGCCGGCGGCATGAAGGCCTCCATTGCCCGCGCCGAAGAAATCGTGGCCGGCACGCCGGGCGCGTGGATGCCGCAGCAGTTCAACAACCCGGCCAATGTCGAGGTGCACATGCGCACCACGGCCGAGGAGATCGCGGCCGATTTTCCGGACGGCATCGACGTCCTGATCACGGGCGTGGGCACCGGCGGCCACATCACGGGCGTGGCGAAGGTGCTCAAGAAGAAGTGGCCGAAGCTGCAGGTGTTCGCGGTGGAGCCGGTGGCATCGCCGGTGATCTCGGGCGGCGCGCCCTCGCCGCACCCGATCCAGGGCATTGGCGCGGGCTTCATTCCGAAGAACCTCGACACCTCGCTGCTGGACGGCGTCTTGCAGGTCGACGCCGAACCGGCACGCGAAATGGCACGCCGCTGCGCCGTGGAAGAAGGCATCCTCGTGGGCATTTCTTCCGGCGCCACGCTCACGGCCATTGCGCAGAAGCTGCCTACGCTGCCGCCCGATGCGGTGGTGCTGGGCTTCAACTACGACACGGGTGAGCGCTACCTTTCAGTAGAAGGCTTCCTCCCAGCCTGACCAGCTATCTCTTTCATAGCGCCGCAGGCGCGTAAAATCGTCGGTCTGCTTGATAACCACAAGCCCCAGGACATGCTGCGAATTTCAGAAATCAAACTGCCGCTCGACCACGACGACGCGGCTCTTCCCCAAGCCATTGCCACCGCCCTCGACACGCCGGTTTCCAGCGTGCGCGAGTTCAAGGTGTTCAAGCGCAGCTTCGATGCGCGCAAGCCGCAGCTGCTGCAGGTCTACATCGTCGACGTGCAGCTCACCGATGCGAAGCTCGAGGCCGCGCTGCTCGCAAAGCATGCCGGCCATCCGCACATCCAGCCCGCGCCCGACATGCGCTACACGCCGCCGGCACAGGCGCCCAAAGGCGCGCCCCGGCCCGTGGTGATCGGCTTCGGCCCCTGTGGCATCTTCGCGGCGCTGATGCTCGCGAAGATGGGCTTCAAGCCCATCGTGCTCGAACGCGGCAAGACCGTTCGTCAGCGCACCCGCGACACTTGGGGCCTGTGGCGCAAGAGCGTGCTCAACCCCGAGTCGAACGTGCAGTTCGGCGAAGGCGGTGCCGGCACGTTCTCCGACGGCAAGCTCTACAGCCAGATCAAGGACCCGCGCTTCCTCGGCCGCAAGGTGATGGAAGAGTTCGTGAAGGCCGGCGCACCGCCCGAAATTCTCTACGTGGCGCATCCGCACATCGGCACCTTCAAGCTGGTGAAGGTGGTGGAGAACATCCGCGAGCAGATCGTGTCGCTGGGCGGTGAGATCCGCTTCGAACAACGCGTGACCGACGTGCAGATCGAAAACGGCCAGCTTCGCGGCCTGACCGTGCTCGACCAGGCCACCGGCCAGACGAGCGAACTGCGCGCCGACCACGTGGTGATGGCGCTCGGGCACAGTTCGCGCGACACCTTCGAGATGCTGCACGCGCGCGGCGTGCACATCGACGCCAAGCCCTTCTCCATCGGCTTTCGCGTCGAGCATCCACAGGGCCTGATCGACCGGGCGCGCTGGGGCCGCCACGCGGGCCACCCGCTGCTCGGCGCCGCCGACTACAAGCTGGTGCACCACGCCAGCAACGGCCGCTCGGTCTACAGTTTTTGCATGTGCCCGGGCGGCACCGTGGTGGCTGCCACCAGCGAGCCGGGCCGCGTGGTCACCAACGGCATGAGCCAGTATTCGCGCAACGAGCGCAACGCCAACGCGGGCATCGTCGTTGGCATCGATCCGCGCGACTTTCCCGGCTGGACGGCCGAGACCGCGGGCGACGCGCTGGCAGGCATCGCGCTGCAGCGCGAGCTCGAATCGAACGCCTTTGTGCTTGGCGGCGGCGATTACCGCGCGCCCGGCCAGTTGGTGGGCGACTTCATCGCGGGCAAGCCCTCGACCGCGCTCGGCAGCGTGCTGCCTTCATACAAGCCCGGCGTCACGCCCACTGACCTGCACCAGGCGCTGCCCGCCTACGCCATCGAGGCGATGCGCGAAGCCTTTCCCGCCTTCGGCCGCAAGATCAAGGGCTTCGACCTGCACGATGCGGTGCTCACCGGCGTGGAAACGCGCACCTCGTCGCCGATCCGCATCACGCGCGGCGACGACTTCCAGAGCCTCAACGTGCGTGGGCTGTACCCAGCCGGCGAAGGTGCGAGCTACGCGGGCGGCATCCTGTCGGCCGGCGTGGACGGCATCAAGGTGGCCGAAGCCGTGGCGCGCAGCGTCGCGGGAACATAAGGAGCTAGTGCGGTGTCCAGCAATAACAACGACGACTTCCACTTCTACGAGCCCGCCAAAGGCCATGGCCTGCCGCACGATCCGTTCAATGCGATGGTCGGTCCGCGGCCGATCGGATGGATCTCGTCGCAGGACGAGAACGGCGCGCTCAACCTCGCGCCCTACAGCTTTTTCAACGCCTTCAACTACACGCCGCCGATCGTCGGCTTTGCGAGCATTGGCGCCAAGGACAGCCTGCACAACATCCGCCAGACGCGCGAGTTTGGCTGGAACCTGGCCACCCGGCCGCTGGCCGAGCAGATGAACCAGTCGTGCGCGGCCGTGCCGCCCGAGGTGAACGAGTTCGAACTCGTCGGCCTCACGCCCGCGGCGTCGCGCCACATCGCGGTGCCGCGCGTGGCCGAGAGCCCGGTGTCCTTCGAGTGCCGGCTCACGCAGGTGCTGCAGCTCGAAGGCATGGACGGCGTGCCGGTGCCCACGTGGCTCATCCTCGGCGAAGTGGTGGGCGTGCACATTGCACGGCACCTGCTGAAGGACGGCATCTACGACACCGCCGCGGCGCAGCCCATCCTGCGCGGAGGCGGCCCCGCCGACTACTTCGAGATCAGCCCCGACAATCTCTTCAAGATGTTCCGCCCGCGCTGAGCGAGCGAGTTCCATTTTTTCCGCCGCTGCCAACCTGACAAGAACCGACCGATGACCGACACTGCCACGCCTCAAGAAGAAATCCAGGAAGTCCAGCCGACGGAAGCCGAGGGCGCCGCCCAGCAGCAGCCGGCCGCCGACGGTCGCCCGCCCCGGTCGCCGCGCCCGCCGCGCCAGCCACGGCAGCAGCAGCAAAAACAGAAGCCGAAGCAGGCAGCCCAGCAGCCGCAACAACCTGCGCGCTCGCGCAAGGTGCATCCCGCGCTGGAGAAACTGTTCGAGCTCTACCCGAACATGTTCGGCGCGCGCTTCCTGCCGCTCAAGCTGGGCGTGTTCCAGGACCTGCTCGAAAAGCACCCCGACGATTTCAAGAAGGACGATCTCAAGGTTGCGCTCGGCCTACACGCACGCTCAACGCGCTACCTCGAAGCGGTGGCAGCGGGCCATCCACGCCACGACCTTGACGGCAACGTGGTCGAAGCCGTGGCACCGGAGCACGTGCACCACGCCATCCTCGAACTGCACCGCCGCCGCGCCCAGCGTTCCGGCGAAGACCTGCGCCCGCAGCTGGTGGCGCGCATCGCCCGCGCAGTGGAAGCCTCGGGCCTCGACCGCGAAGCCTATGCCGTGCTGGTGCGCTCGCGCGACGAAGAAACCAATGCCGTGCTCGATGAAGCGCTGGCCGAACTGGCCCGCGAAGCCGCCAAGCGCGAAGCGCTGTTGCGCGCCTTCGAGGCCAGCGGCCGCAGCAGCGAGCATGAATTTGCCGATATGTACGGCATGAACACCGACGAGGTGGCGCGCACGCTCGCACGCGCACGCGCCGAGCGGCCGCAGGTTCCTCCGGCGGCCTGACAGGGCCTGCTAGCGCGTTCGTACTGAAGCGCGGCAACGCGCACAAATAAAAAAGCCGCCACGGCCAAACCGTGGCGGCTTTTTTGCTGTTAGCGCGGATCGATCAGCCGCGCGCGTTCTGCAGCGCCGCGATGCGCTCTTCGATCGGCGGGTGCGTGGCAAAGAGCTTGCCGATGCTGCCCGTGATGCCCATGGCTTCCACCGCCTTGGGCAGCTCGCCGGCGGGCAGGCCGCCGAGGCGCGCGAGCGCATTCATCATCGGCTGCTTCTGGCCCATGAGCGCGGCCGAGCCGGCGTCGGCGCGGAACTCGCGCTGGCGCGAGAACCAGGCCACCACGATGGCGGCGGCAAAACCCAGCACGATGTCCAGCACGATGGTGCTCACGTAGTAGCCGATGCCGGGGCCCGACGAACGGTCGTCGCCGCGGCGCAGGAAGCTGTCGACCGCGTAGCCGATCACGCGCGACAGGAAGACGACGAAAGTGTTCATCACGCCCTGGATCAGCGTCATGGTGACCATGTCGCCGTTGGCGATGTGCGCCACCTCGTGGCCGATGACGGCCTCGACCTCTTCGCGCGTCATGCCCTGCAGCAGGCCGGTGGACACCGCCACCAGCGACGAGTTCTTGAACGCGCCGGTGGCGAAGGCATTGGGCTCGCCCTCGAAGATGCCGACCTCGGGCATGCCGATGCCGGCCTTGTCGGCGAACTTGCGCACCGTGCCGACGATCCAGGCCTCGTCGGGCGTCTGGGGGTTGTCGATCATGTGCAGCTTGGTCGTCCACTTGGCCATGGGCTTGCTGATCAGCAGCGAAATGATCGCGCCGCCAAAGCCCATGATCAGCGCAAAGCCGAGCAGCGCCGTAAGGTTCAGCCCGTTGGCCGTCAGAAAGCGGTTGACGCCGAGCAAGCTGGCAACGATGCCAAGCACTGCAACGACCATCACATTGGTCAAAACGAACAGAAGGATACGTTTCAAGTTGAATTCTCCGTGGGGAATGCTGCCGCATAGATGAGGACCGGATAGCCCTCTTCAAGCCGTACAGAAAATGACGCTCTTCCTGTGTTGTTTGGATTCTGGATGAGCCGCACCGCGGCTGGCGGGTAGAGCGATGATAGGAGCAAAAGTTCTACGGACCGGGCCTGAAGACCTTGGGATCGTTGTAGAAATCCGCTGCGGAGTTGTCCACGCACCAGCCCGGCACGCCGAGCACCGGCAGCGGGACGAAAGGTTTTTGCGCGAGGTATTCCGCATCGAGGCTGCGCGCCAGCATCGGATCGTCGAACGCCTCGGGTCCTCCGCCATTCGATGAAGACGGTGGCGTCAGCAGCACGTGCGCGGTGTGCGCCTTGCGCGGAGCGGTGAGTTTCTCGAGCAGCGCGTGCCCGAACACAATCAGGCGCGCCTCGGACCACAGAGCGCGCCGCGTCACGAAGAGCGTGTGCCAGTCGCGCGCGGCCAGCGCCTTCCACAACGCAGCGGGTGCATCAAGCAGCGCGCCGTTCTCATCGAAGAGCGTGAGCGCATCGCGCACGGGGCCGCGCGTGGAGGTGACGCCGTTGCGGGCGATCTCCGCGGCTTGCAATTCATTGAGGCGGCGCTTGGTTTCGGGGAACGCCAGCCAGACCAGCCCGTTGAAGAAGTCGTGCAGGTTGTCACGCGTCGGCACGGTGCCGGTCTGGAAGATGTGGGCTTCGTAGGCACGGCCCGCGGGCAGGTCCAGTTGCGGCACGAAGGTGGGCGCGGAAGCCGGCTTGGCGCCCTGTTCGAGCGCCGCTGCAACGGAGGTGCAGAGCGCGGTGTGCGCCGCCGCTTCGCCAATGACGCGATAAGGCGCGAGCCAGGGCTGTGCCCAGTCGATCGCCTCCAGGCTCAAGGCGCAGGGGCTCCGGTCCAGCGGATGCGGTCGGGGTGCTGCAGCACGGCGAACTCCGCCGGGAGCTTGTCGAACAGTTTGAGTGAACTGCCGTGCTTGCCGAGCAGCCCGGCCGCGCGCAAGGCCTGGGCCACATCGTTGAGCGGCACGTCGGCGCCGCTGCGCAATGCGGGTGCTGCCTGCAGGATGAACTCGGCCGCCTCGGAAGGCGGCTGCGCCGGCTTGGGCGTTGTCTTGGCCGTTTTACGAGCCCGTGTCTTAGCTGCTGCGGTCTTACGCGCTGGCGTGGCGGTGCTCTTGGCGGTCTTGGCGGCAGGTGCGCGCTTCGCGGCCACCTTGGTCGCAGCTTTCCTGGCCGGCGTAGCGGCCGGCGCAACCGGTGCGCCATGGTGCCGCAGGTCGGTGAACTCGTCGTACACCGCCACGGTCTCTTCGCCGGTCTTGCCCTGCTGGCCGAGGCCACACACGCGGCAGCCCTTTTCGCGCAGTCGGATCACGAGCGGCGCAAAGTCGGAATCGGACGACACCAGTACCACCACGTCGGGACGCTCGGCAATCACGAGGTCGATGGCATCGACCGCGAGCGCGATGTCGGTGCTGTTCTTGCCGGCCGAGAGATTGACCATCGGCCGCACCGACAGGCGCTTGAAGAGCGTCTGCTGCTTGAGCGCGGTTTCGGCATTGCAGTAAGCACGCCGCACGTGGATGGCGCCATGCTCGGCCATGGTCCGCTGCACGGCCTGCTCGATCACGTCGGCCGAGACGTTGTCGGCATCGATCAGCAGCATCACGCGAATCATTGGCCCACCCCCAGGCTGCGCGCACTTCGTGTCGCTTCTCCCTCCCCCTTACCGGGGGCGACACCAACGGCCCGGCAAAGCCGGTACCGTGGTGTCCCTCGACTGGATCGTGCCAACTTCAGATGTCGCGCGTTAGGCGACTGATCGCGTGACGGAAAACTCATAGAAGTTTCCAGTTCACGGTTTCGCCGCCGCGCAGCGGCTTTAGCGTGGCGTCGCCATAAGGCACCGTCTCGGGCACGGTCCAGCTTTCGCGCCTCAGCGTGATGGTGCCGGTATTGCGCGGCAGGCCGTAGAAGTCGGGGCCGTGGAAGCTGGCAAAGCCCTCGAGCTTGTCGAGCGCATCCACGCTGTCGAAGGCTTCGGCATAGAGCTCGATGGCGGTGAGCGCGGTGTAGCAGCCGGCGCAGCCGAGCGCATGCTCTTTCAGGTGGGCCGGGTGCGGCGCGCTGTCGGTGCCCAGGAAGAACCGGTCGCTGCCGCTGGTGGCCGCCTCGACCAGCGCCACGCGGTGCGTCTCGCGCTTGAGCACGGGCAGGCAGTAGTAGTGCGGGCGGATGCCGCCGGTGAAGATGGCGTTGCGGTTGTAGAGCAGGTGGTGCGCGGTGATGGTGGCGGCCGTGAAGCGGTTGGCATCGCGCACGTAGTGAGCGCCCTCTTTCGTGGTGAGGTGCTCGAACACCACCTTGAGTTCGGGGAAGTCCCGGCGCAGCGGAATCATCACGCGGTCGATGAAAACGGCCTCGCGGTCGAACAGGTCGACGGCCGGATCGGTCACCTCGCCGTGCACCAGCAACAGCAGGCCGTGCTTCTGCATCGCTTCGAGCGTCTTGTAGGTATGGCGGATGTCGGTCACGCCGGCATCGCTGTTGGTGGTGGCGCCGGCCGGGTAGAGCTTGAGCGCGCGCACGCCGGCCTGGGCGGCCAACGCAATCTCTTCGGGCGGCAGCTTGTCGGTCAGGTAGAGCGACATCACGGGCTCGAAGGCCGTGCCTTCGGGCACCGCGGCGAGGATGCGGTCGCGGTAGGCCATGGCCTGCGACGCGGTGGTCACGGGAGGACGCAGGTTGGGCATGACCAGCGCGCGGCCGAACTGGCGCGCGCTGTGCGGCACCACGGCTTCGAGGGCTGCGCCATCGCGCACGTGCAGGTGCCAGTCGTCCGGGCGGGTGATGGTGAGGGTATCTGTCATGAGAAGGCGATTGTCGCATCGGGGGCCCGGAACAGCGGCTGGCACATGTCGTGCTTGACCGCTTCCCTTGGCCCCTTGGCCTTCGTCTTCGGGCCCTGGCCCGTCCTTTCCTTAGGAGTTGATGTGAAGCGTGCTGCTATCCCTGCCCCGTCCCTGAAACCGCTGGCCGCCAGCGTGCTGCTGGCCATGCTGGCCGTTGCCGCACCCGCTGCGCTCGCGCAGGAAAAAACCCTGCGCATCGCCATGACGGCCGCCGACATTCCGCGCACGCTGGGCCAGCCCGACCAGGGCTTCGAGGGCAACCGCTTCACCGGCATTCCGATCTACGACTCGCTCACGCAATGGGACCTGTCCAAGGCCGATGCGCCGAGCGTGCTCGTCGCCGGCCTCGCCACCTCGTGGGCGGTGGACGCCAAGGACAAGACCAAGTGGGTCTTCAAGCTGCGCCCGGGCGTCAAGTTCCATGACGGCTCGGCTTTCAGCGCCGATGCCGTGGTGTGGAACGTGCAGAAGGTGCTCGACAAGGACGCGCCGCAGTTCGACCCCAGCCAGGTGGGCGTGACCGCCTCGCGCATGCCCACGCTGCGCACCGCGCGCAAGATCGACGACATGACGGTCGAGTTCACCACCAGCGAACCCGATGCCTTCCTGCCGATCAACTTGACGAACCTGTTCATGGCCTCGCCCGCGCAATGGCAGAAGAAGTTCGACGCCGCGGCCGGTGCAACGCCCGCCGACAAGGCCAAGGCCGCGTGGACCGCCTTCGCGGCCGACCCCGCCGGCTCGGGCCCGTTCAAGGTCACGCGCTTCGTCGCCCGCGAGCGGCTGGAACTGGCGGCCAACAAGACCTACTGGGACGCCAAGCGCGTGCCGAAGATCGACAAGGTCGTGATGATCCCGATGCCCGAGGCCAACGCGCGCACCGCCGCGCTGCTCGGCGGCCAGGTCGACTGGATCGAGGCGCCCGCGCCCGACGCCATGGCGCAGATCACCCAGCGCGGCTTCAAGATCTATTCGAACGCCCAGCCGCACGTGTGGCCCTGGCAGCTCTCGTTCGCCGAAGGTTCGCCATGGCTCGACAAGCGCGTGCGCCAGGCCGCCAACCTGTGCATCGACCGCGGCGGCATGAAGCAGCTGCTGGGCGGCATGATGGCCGAACCCAAGGGCACCGTGCCGCCAGGCCACCCCTGGTTCGGCAAGCCGGGTTTCGACATCAGGTACGACGTGAAGGCCGCGCAGGCACTCATGACCCAGGCCGGCTATTCCGCCGCCAAGCCGATCAAGGTGAAGGTGCAGATCTCCGCCTCGGGCTCGGGCCAGATGCAGCCGCTGCCGATGAACGAGTTCGCGCAGGAGTCGCTCAAGCAGTGCTTCTTCGACGTGCAGTTCGACGTGATCGAATGGAACACGCTCTTCACCAACTGGCGCAAGGGCGCGAAGGACCCCTCGGCCAACGGCGCCAACGCCACCAACGTGAGCTTCGCGGCGATGGACCCGTTCTTCGCGATGGTGCGTTTCGTGAGCACCAAGGCCTTTCCGCCGGTGTCGAACAACTGGGGCTACTACGGCAACGCCGAGGTCGACAAGCTCGTGGCCGACGCGCGCACCAGCTTCGACGACAAGGCGCGCGACGCGGCGCTGGCCAAGCTGCACACCCACATCGTGGACGACGCGCCCTTCGTCTGGATTGCGCACGACGTCGGTCCGCGTGCGCTCTCGGCCAAGATCAAGAACGTGGTGCAGCCCAAGAGCTGGTTCATCGACATCGCCACCATGACGATGGATTGATGTTTGCCTATTTGATCCGCCGCATCGTCTACGCCGTGCCGATCATGGTCGGCGTGGCGCTCGTGTGCTTCCTGCTGGTGCACATCGCGCCCGGCGACCCGCTGGTGTCGATCCTGCCGCCCGATGCGTCCGCCGACCTGCAGGCCCAATTGCGCGAGCTGTACGGCTTCAACCGTTCGCTGCCCGAGCAGTTCGCGATGTGGGTCTGGCGCGCGCTGCATGGCGACCTGGGCGTGTCCATTGCCAGCAACCGCGCCGTGGCCTCGGAGGTGCTCACCGCCGTCGGCAATACGCTGCGGCTGGCGCTGGTGGCCACCTTCATCGGCTTCGTGCTGGGCTGCCTGTTCGGTTTCGTAGCGGGCTACTTCCGCGGCTCGTGGGTCGACCGCTTCGCATCGATGCTGTCGGTGCTGGGCGTGAGCGTGCCGCACTACTGGCTCGGCATGGTGATGGTGATCGTGTTCTCGTCGCAGCTCATGTGGCTGCCCGCCACGGGCGCGGGCCCGAGCGGTTCGGGCGACTGGGCGTGGGACTGGGCGCATCTGCAGTTTTTGGTGCTGCCGGCACTCACGATGTCGGTGATTCCGATGGGCATCATCGCGCGCACCGTGCGCGCGCTGGTGGCCGACATCCTCGACCAGGAGTTCATCGTCGGCCTGCGCGCCAAGGGGCTCACGCATTTCGGCGTGTTCCGCCACATGGTGAAGAACGCGGCGCCCACGGCGCTGGCCGTGATGGGCCTGCAGCTGGGTTACCTGCTGGGCGGCTCGATCCTGATCGAGACCGTGTTCTCGTGGCCCGGCACCGGCTTTCTGCTGAACTCGGCCATCTTCCAGCGCGACCTGCCGCTGCTGCAGGGAACCATCCTCGTGCTGGCGCTGTTCTTCGTGGTGCTCAACCTGCTGGTCGACGTGCTGCAAACGCTGCTCGATCCGCGCATTGCGCGTGCCTGAAGAAGAAACCGGAAAAGCCATGTCCACCGTGCTCGCTTCTTCCCCTGCCGCGGCCGCCGTCGAGCCGCTGCCGGCCCAGCGCTCCCGCGGCTACTGGGCTTCGGTCTGGCTGCGCTTCCGGCGCGACCCCGTGGCGGTGGGCGCCGCCATCGTCGTGCTGCTGCTGATCGCGCTTGCGCTGATCGGCCCCTGGATCGCACCGGCCGACGCTTATCAGTCGTCGATGCTCAAGCGGCTCAAGCCCATCGGTACCGCGGGCCTGCCGCTGGGCAGCGACGAGCTGGGGCGCGACATGCTCTCGCGGCTGATCGTCGGTGCGCGGCTGTCGCTCTTCATCGGCATCACGCCGGTGCTCTGCGCCTTCGTGCTCGGCACGGTCATCGGACTGGTAGCGGGCTATGCGGGCGGCCTCACCAACACGCTGGTCATGCGCACCATCGACGTGTTCTACGCTTTTCCCTCGGTGCTGCTGGCCATTGCGCTGTCGGGCACGCTGGGCGCGGGCGTGGTCAACTCGCTGATCTCGCTCACCATCGTGTTCATTCCGCAGATCGCGCGCGTGGCCGAGAGCGTCACCACGCAGGTGCGCAACCGAGACTACGTGGAGGCGGCGCGCGCCTCGGGTGCGAGCCCGTTCACCATCGTGCGGGTGCACGTGCTGGGCAATGTGCTCGGCCCGATCTTCGTCTACGCCACCAGCCTGATCGCGGTGTCGATGATCCTGGCCTCGGGCCTCTCGTTCCTGGGGTTGGGCGTGAAGCCGCCCGAACCCGAATGGGGCCTGATGCTCAACACGCTGCGCACGGCGATCTACGTGCAGCCCTGGGTGGCCGCCCTGCCGGGGGTGATGATCTTCATCACGTCGATCTCTTTCAACATCCTGTCGGACGGCTTGCGTTCTGCGATGGACAACAAGGGTTAGTGATGGGCGCTTGTCTTTCTGTGCCTCGGAGTGTGCGTTTGGTTCGTTCAGGGCGCGCTCCCGCCGACGGGGTACCTTTCTCCGCGAATGTCCCCCGGCCTGCGGCCTCCTCCTTTATTTCGCTGCGCAAGGCACCCC
>NZ_JAUSRN010000020.1 GCF_030811855.1 Variovorax paradoxus
TGTGCACAGGGCGCCGGGTGCTCCCCGCAGCGAAATAAAGGAGGAGGCGAAGCCGGGGGACATTCGCGGAGGGGAGTACCCGGTGGCCTTTGCACAAGCCCTGAACAGCAGCGTCAAGAACAACAGCTCCCCAAAAACACGCCCTCAAAAAGTCCGTTCCATCACATGATCGACGGTGACATGAAAATCCTTCGCAGCATTCAACTCAGGAGTCCACTGCCATGCGCGTTCCCGCTCTGACAATCCGTCCGCTTGCTCTCGGCCTTGCCCTCGCGGCCGCCGCCTTCGCTGCACAGGCGCAGGAAAAAGTGGTATTCGCCACCAACTGGAAAGCGCAAGCCGGACACGGCGGCTTCTACCAGGCGCTGGTGGACGGCACCTACAAGAAGTATGGCCTGGACGTCGACATTCAGCAGGGCGGCCCGATGGTCAACAACCGGCCGATGCTGCCGGCCGGCAAGGTCGACTTTCTGATGACCGGTAACCTGCTGCAGTCTTTCGACAACGTGAAGAACGGCGTGCCCACGGTGGTGGTGGCAGCCTTCTTCCAGAAAGACCCGCAGGCCATGTTCGCGCATCCGGGCCAGGGCTACGACTCCTTCAAGGACATGGCCAAGGCGCCCGTCGCATTCATCGGCAAGGACGGCCAGTTCAGCTTCTGGCAGTGGATGAAGTCGGAGCACGGCTTCAAGGATTCGCAGCTCAAGCCCTACACGTTCAACGTGGGCCCATTCCTCGCCGACAAGAAGTCCATTCAACAGGGGTACGCCATCTCGGAGCCGCTCTCGATCAAGGCGCAGGCCGGCTTCGACCCGGTAGTGCAACTGCTGGCCGACAACGGGTTTTCGACCTACTCGACCACCATCGAGACGCGCGCCGACCTGGTCAAGACCAAGCCCGAGACGGTGCGCAAGTTCGTCGAAGCTTCGATCATCGGCTGGAACAATTATCTCTACGGCGACAACAAGGCCGCCAACGAGATGATCGCCAAGATCAACCCCGATTCGCCGGTCGCCGCATCGCTCGGCTCCATCGAACTGATGAAGAAGATGGGCATCGTCGACAGCGGCGACTCGCTCACCAAGGGCATCGGCGCCATGGACGAAGCCCGCGTGAAGGACTTCTACGACAAGATGGTGAAGGCCGGTCTGTACAAGCCCGGCGAGATCGATCTCTCCAAGGTCGTGACCACGCAATTCGTCAACAAGGGCGTCGGTGTCGACGTCCGCAAGAAGCTCGCTGCAAAGTAAGCAAGCAGGCGAGAGCTTCACCGTTTTTCCCGTGGGTCGCGCGGGGCTTGCGCCGGGGTCAGATGCCGGTGCCTGGGTTGCCATAAGGCACCGCGCGACTTTTCTCTTCTTGGGCTCTGACCCCGTCTCGCCGACAGGCGATGCGGCCCTCTTTCATGAAAACGCTCGTCGTCCACTGCCACCCGAACCCTGACAGCTTCAACCACGCGCTCTACCGCACGGCCCTCGAAGCGCTCGAGCCGCGGCACCCCGTCAAGGCCATCGACCTGTATGCCGAGGGCTTCGATCCGACGCTGACGCGCGAAGAGCGCATCGCCTATCTCGAGAACCCCGAATTGATCCGCGAACGCGTGAAGCCGCACGTCGACGCGCTGCTGTGGGCCGAGCACCTGGTATTCGTATATCCCACCTGGTTCCATGGCCCGCCGTCCATGCTCAAGGGCTGGCTCGAACGCGTGTGGCTGCCAGGCGTGGCCTTCCTGCCGGCCGAGCGCAAGGGGCAGCTCGCGAAGTCGGGCATGCGGCACATCCGGCGGCTGACGGTGGTGACCACGGGCGGCTCGCCGCGCTGGTTCGTGATGATGATCGGCGACCCGGGCCGGCGGCTCTTCACGCGCGCACTGCGGGCCCTGTTTGCGTGGCGCTGCAAGGTGACGTGGCTGCAGCTGCACGACATGAATGCCGTGACCGAACGCGACCGCACCCATTTCATCGAACGCGTTTCGCGCAAGCTGCAGAGCATCTAGCCCCGGAGACACGACACACTATGAGCCTCGAACGCACGCTGACCGTCCGCGTCGAACGCATCTCGCGCCAGACGCCGGAAATCCTCGCCTTCGAGCTGACGCATCCGTGGGGCCGCGCGCTGCCCGGCTACGAAGCCGGCGCGCACATCGACGTGCACATGCCCGGGGGCTTTTCGCGCCAATACTCGCTGGCACGATGGCCTGCGGGTGCACTGTCGAACGCCGCGTCTTATGTGATCGGGGTGAAGCGGGAGGCCGCGAGCCGCGGCGGCTCGGCCTCGATGCACGAGCGCGTGCGCGAAGGCGACCTGCTCGCGATCAGCGCGCCGCGCAACACCTTTCCGTTGCGCGAGGAAGCGAATCACCACCTGCTGCTGGCAGGCGGCATCGGTATGACGCCGCTGCTGGCGATGGCGCAGGCGCTTGCGGCGCGCGGCGCGGATTTCACGCTCTGCGTGTTCGCGCGCAGTGAAGAACACCTTGCCTTTGCCGATGCGCTGCGCGACCCCGCGCTGGCGCCGCACCTGCGGCTGCACCTCGACCAGGGCGATGCCTCTCAGCGCATCGATTTGCACGCACTGCTCGCAGACCGCACGCCCGACACGCACTTGTACGTCTGCGGCCCTGGCGGGTTCATGCAAGCCGTGCGCGATGCCGCCGCGCACTGGCCCGATGACGCGCTGCATGCCGAATACTTCGCCGCGCCGACGAACGCCAATACCACCACCGGCCTGCCCTTCACGCTGAAGCTTTTGCAGCGCGGCATCAGCGTGCCGGTGGCGGCCGACCAGACCGCCGTCGACGCGCTGCATGAAGTCGGCATCGACATTCCAGTGTCATGCCAACAGGGCCTGTGCGGCACCTGCGTGGTCGATGGCGACGGCGAAGGCGCGGAGCACCGCGACTTCTGTCTCACGGGCAGCGAGCGGCGCACGCGAGTGGCCCTGTGCTGCTCGCGCGCCAAAGGCCAGGAACTGGTGCTGCAGTTGTGAGCACCGAAGAAAGCGACGGCGAGGCGCCCCCCACGCGCGGGCGTTCGCGCAAGTACACCCAGGTGCTCGGCCTCATCAACCAGGCCGCCATCGAGGTGTTCGCAAGCGAGGGACTGGCTGGCGCTTCGACGCAAGCCATTGCCGACAAGGCCGGGCTTTCGAAGGCGCAGCTGCACTACTACATCGAGAGCAAGGAAGCGCTCTACCGGCAGATCCTGCAGGACATCCTCGACGACTGGATCGTGGTGTTCGGCTTTGCCGACGAAGCCTTTGGTCCGCGCAAGGTGCTGGGCGATTTGATCCGCCGCAAGATGGTGTTCTCGTTCGAGCACCCCTTGCGCTCGCGCATCTTCACCGCCGAGACGATGCGCGGCGCGCCGGTGCTCAACACAATGATGGACACGAGCAAGCAGCACACCGACCAGGCGGCCGCCGTGATCCAGAACTGGATGGACCAGGGCCTGATGGACAAGGCCGACCCGATGCTGGTGCTGTTCCACATCTGGGCGGTGACACAGTTCTATGCCGACCACGCCACGCAGGCCGCGTACTTCCGCAACGTGGCCCAGCAGGGCGACGACAAGGACCGGCGCTACCTGGTCGAGCAGGTGACCGGGTTCCTGCTCAAGGGCGCAGGGGTTAAATAGGTCGGTGCTGCGGCAGGTACATGGTGGCTTCCACTTCCACCAGCACCTCGTCGCCCGGCAGGAAGCGCGACACCTCGACCACCGTGCTGACCGGCGGCTCGCCCGGATAGAACAGCCCGCGCACGCGGTTGTAGAACGCATAGTGCGGCAGGTGGCGAAAGTACTGCACCAGCTTGACCACGTCCTCCATGGTGCCGCCATGCTCGGCCGCGATCTGGCGGATGCGCTCGAGCACGAACCAGCTCTGCGCCACGATGGGTGCCTCGAAGATGTCGACCGACATCTGGCCCGTGGCATAGCCCACGCCCTGCAGGGCCGTGCGGGCTTCCTCCGGAATGGCGTCGTAGCCAGCCACTGCGCGGCGCGTGGCCGGATCGACCGCCACCACGCCGCTCATGAAGACGAAATCGCCCACGCGCTTGGCGGCGGCGTAGTTGGCCATTGGCTTGCCCATACTCATTGTGTTTGCTCCAGGATTCGACCGCCACGGATCACGGTGCGCTGGCGCCCGCGCGGCCCGATGAGTTCATGCTCGCCGGTGGCCGCAAGCAGCACCAGGTCGGCGGGACAGCCCGGTGCAATGCGCCCGTCCCACGCGAGCCCCAGCGCCTTCGCGGGACTGACGGTGATGGCATCAAGCCACTCGTCTGCGGGCGCGAGATGCGCCATCTGCACGCCGAGCCCGAAGGTTTCCAGAAGGTCGTAGCTGCCATAGGGATAGAAGGCGTCTTGCACGTTGTCCGTTGCCAAGCTCGCACGCAAGCCTCGTGCCGCCGCTTCACGAATTCGCGTGATGCCGCGCGGCACGGGCGTGCGGTCCCAGGCGCCCTGAAGATAGAGATTGGTAGTCGGCAGCGCGACGATGTGAAGGCCCGCACCGGCACACAGCGCCAGCGTTTCGTTGGCAACGGCGTCGTCCTGCATGGCCAGGGAGCAGCAATGGCCGCAGACCACGCCGTGCCGGAATTCGCGCGCACGCATCAGCTGCGCGATGCTGCGCAGGCCGCTCGCATCGGCATCGAGCCCCTCGTCGACATGAAAGTCGAGCCCGAGGTCGTGGTCCTGCGCCAGGTCGAACACGCGGCCCAGCTTGTGCACGAGACCCTCGTTGCGATAGACGAAGGCACCAAGAGTGCCGCCCGCCCGCTTGACCTCGCGCGCGATGCGCTCGCCAGCGGCGAGGTCCGCGAACAGGTCCAGCGGGGTGAGCGAGACGAACTGCAACTCGATGCGGCCGCGCCACTCATGCCGCAAGGCCTCGAGCACGGCCAGCGCGGCCGGTGGGTCGCCCTGCACCCAGTCGATGTGCGTGCGCAGCGCGCGAGTGCCCGACTGCCAGGCCTCGTTGAGCGCACGCTCCATGCGCGGGCGCAGCGTTTCACCGGTCCAGCCCGCGCGATGCTTCTCCATGCGTTCGATGGCCGCGAACAGGTTGCCCTGGGCGGCGCCGACTTCCTCGACGGTGTAGTTCTTGTCGATGTGCGCATGCGCCTCGACCAGCGCACTCAGCAGAGTGCCGCGCGCCTGCGCCTGCGATGCGCTCGGCACGATGGCCTGCACGCGATCGCCGGCCAGCGTGACGTCGAAGACCTGCGCATCGGCCGCGGCAAAACCTCGCAGCCGCGGAGGAATGCGCAGCGCCTCGAGCTTCATGCGCGCTGTTGCAACGCCCGCAGCCAACCAAGGCCGGCCGAAGTACCGCCGGGTTCCATGCCGCGCTTGGGCCGGTACTCGCAGCCGACCCAGCCCTGCCAGCCGCACTGCGCCGACACCTCGTCGATCAGATCGAACAGGTAGGGGTAGTTCTGCTCGCCGATGTCGGGCTCGTGGCGCTCGGGCACGCCGGCAATCTGGATGTGGCCGACGCGGCCGGAGGGAAGGTACTTGCGGATCTTCATCGCCACGTCGCCCTCGACGATCTGGCAGTGGTACAGGTCCATCTGCACCTTGAGATTGGGCGCGCCCACCATGTCGACGATCTCGTGCGCATGGTCTTGGCGGTTGAGGAAGAAGCGCGGAATGTCGCGCGTGTTGATGGGCTCGATCAGCACGTCGCGGCCGGCCTTGGCGGCCTCGGCGGCGGCCCAGCGCAGGTTGTCGACGTACACGGGCTGCACGGCCTCGCGCTCCACACCTTCCGGCACCAGGCCCGCCATGACGTGGATGCGCGGACAGTCGAGCGCCACCGCATAGTCGATGGCCGTGGCGATGCCTTCGCGGAACTCGGCGTCCCGGCCCGGCAGGCACGCGAGGCCGCGCTCGCCGCCTTCCCAATTGCCCGGAGGGGCGTTGAAGAGCACCTGCTGCAGGCCGTTGTCTTTCAGGCGGGCCGCAAGCTGGCGACGCTCGTAGGGGTAGGGAAAAAGATATTCGACGGCCTTGAAGCCGTCTTTCGCGGCGGCTTCGAAGCGGTCGAGGAAATCGAGCTCCGGATAGAGCATCGAGAGGTTGGCGGCGAATTGAGGCATGGTGTGTTTTTACTCTTGCTACCAGCGCGCACCGAAAGTGCGACGCAGTTCATCGATCTGTTCGTTGCTCAAGGGCTCGATTTTGGCGGGGCCGGTGAGCAGATGTAGCTTGGCGGTTTCTTCGAGTTCCTCGAGCACGGCTATGGCGGCGGCCGGGCTCTCGTGCCAGACGTTGGGGCCAAGTCGTTCGAGCATCACGGCGCGGATCGGCGTGCCGGCCGCACCGTGGCGCTCGATGGCCTGAGCCACCAGCTCTGCCGCTTCGGGCGCGCCCGGGCGGTGGTACGGAATGAGTGGCACGTGGCCGACCTTCATCACGAAATACGGCGTGAGCGCGGGCAGCAGTTCGTCGCCCGGTGCGTTCAGCGTGAGCGCGACGCAATGCGTGCTGTGCGTGTGGATGACGCAGGCCGTGTTCGCATCGAAGCGGCGCGCGGCTGCGTAGATGCGCGTGTGCAGGGCGATGGTCTTGCTCGCGCGGTCGCCGCCGGTCTGGTTGCCTTGCGTGTCGAGCCTGGCCAGGCGGGCCGGGTCGAGAAAGCCGAGGCAGGCGTCGGTCGGCGTGATGAGGAAACCATCATCGAGCCGAACGCTGATGTTGCCGGCGGTCGCATGCACGTAGCCGCGTTCGAACAGGCTGCGGCCTACGCGGCAGATTTCTTCGCGGGCTTTGTTCTCGGTCATGCCAGCACTGTAAATGCCTTGGTGAAGAAATCGTCCCCCCCAAAGTTGCCGGACTTCAGCGCGATGTGCACGGGCGTGCCTTCTGCCACGTCGGTGCGCGCATGGCACCACGGCACGCCGGGGTCGATCTGCGGACCGATCTGCATCTGCGCAATGCCCAGCGCCTGCACGCAAGCACCGGAGGTTTCGCCGCCCGCCACAACAAGCTGGCGCACACCCAGCTCGACCAGGCCGCGCGCAATAGCGGCGATGGTGCGCTCCACCATGGCGCCGGCCTTCTCGACGCCGAGCCTGCTCTGCACCGACTTGATGGCACCGGCCTCGGCCGTGGAATAGACCAGCACCGGCTGCTTCGCGACGAGCGGCGCAGCCCAGGCCAGGGTCTCGGCCACGACGTCGACACCCGCGGCAATGCGCAGTGGATCGATGGCCAGCGCCGCGCCGCCGCGCTGGATGAAGTCCAGCACCTGCCGGTTGGTGGCGAGCGAGCAGCTGCCCGAGACCACAGCGCGCAATCCGCCTGCTGGGGGCAGCGCACTGGCCTGCGACGAGGGCGCCAAACCGAAGTTGGCCGGCAAGCCAATGGCCACACCCGAGCCGGCCGTGAGCAGCGGCATCTTCGCAATCGCCGGGCCAAGGCGCAGCAGATCGTCGTTCGATACTGCGTCGACGATGGCGATCGACACGCCCTCGCTTTTCAGCTGTTCGATTCGCTCCGAAATGGCCGCCGCGCCGCGTGCCACCACCGCATGGTCGATGAGCCCGACCTTGCGCTGGCACTGCGCCTGCAGCACGCGAACGAGGTTCGGGTCGGTCATCGGCGTGAGCGGATGGTTCTGCATGCCGCTCTCATTGAGCAACACGTCGCCTGCGAACAGATAGCCCTTGAACACGGTGCGCTTGTTATCAGGGAAGGCCGGCGTGGCGATGGTGAATTCGCAGCCCAGCGCCTCCATCAGCGCTTCGGTCACGGGGCCGATGTTGCCCTCTGGCGTGCTGTCGAAGGTGGAGCAGTACTTGAAGTAGATCTGCTGCGCGCCTTGCGCCTGCAGCCAGCGCAGCGCGTCGAGGGACCGCGCGATAGCCTCGGCCGGCGCGATGGTGCGCGACTTGAGTGCGACCACCACGGCATCGACGTTCGCATCGAGCGGCGTGGCGGGTACGCCGATGGCCTGCACCACGCGCATGCCCGCGCGCACGAGGTTGTTGGCAAGGTCGGTGGCGCCGGTGAAATCGTCGGCAATGCAGCCTAGCAATAGTTTCGCCATGGTTCAGTCCTGCGCCACGGGCAGCTTGACCGCTTCTGGATTCTCGCGCACGTAGCCGCGCAGGATGGCATCGAAGCTCACGTCCGCCTTCAGGCCCAGTGCCTCGGCGCGCGCCGCATGAATACGGCTGGGCCAGCTGGTCACGATCTTGGCGATGGCCGCATCGGGCTCCCAGTCGATCAGCCCCGCAGCCTCTTTGCCCGCGATGCGTTCGAGCGCCTCTGCCATTTCGCGCACGGTGGTGGTCAGCGCGGGCAGGTTGATGGCGGTGCGTGCACCCCATTCGGCGGCACTGGCGGTGGCCGCGCGGAGGATGCCGGCAACGGTGTTGCCAGGCGATGCGAGGGCGACCGCGGTCTCGGGCGGCACGGGGCAGCGCGCACGTTCGCCGGCCAGCGGCTCGCGCAGCATGCCGCTCAAGAAGCTGGAGGCCGCGCCGTTGGGCCGGCCCGGCCGCACCGAGACCGTCATGAGCCGCACGTTGCGGCCCTGCACGAAGCCCTTGCGCGTGAAGTCGGCCACCAATTGCTCGCCGATGAACTTCTGAATGCCGTAGCTGTTCTGCGGCGTCGGCAGCGTGGTGTCCTCGATCACCGCCGGAAGCCGCTGCTCGGGCGAATCGCCGAAGACGGCGACGGAGCTGGAGAACACGAAGACCGGCGCATGGCCCGCGCGGCGGCAGGCTTCGAGCAGCGCGCGCGTGGTGTCGAGATTGCTGCGCATGCCGAGATCGAAGTCGGCTTCGCACTCGCCGCTCACTGCGGCAGCGAGATGGAACACCGCGTGGGTGTCGGCCAGCGGCAGTGCGCCGCTCGCGGCCTGCTCGTACAGATCGCCCTGCAGAAACTGAACGCGGCCATCGACGGCCAGATCGGCGGGGGGCGGCGCGCGGTCGGCCAGCGTGACGCGCGAGACGGGTTCGGCCTTGCCGCCGGCCAGTGCCAGCGGGCCGCCTGCGAGCAGCGTGCGCGCGAGCCGCGCTCCGACGAAACCGCAGCCGCCGGTGATGAGAATGTTCATGGTGCTCGTCTTCCTTCTTCTTCAGGCTTTCTTGTCGGCAGCCGGCAGTTCGATGCCGGGAAAAATCTTGATGACCGCGCTGTCGTCCTCGCGCGCAAAGCCGGCCGTGGACGCCTGCATGAACATCTGGTGCGCGGTGGACGAGAGCGGCAGCGGAAACTTGCTGGCGCGCGCCACGTCGAGCACCAGGCCCAGGTCCTTCACGAAGATGTCGACGGCCGAGAGCGGCGTGTAGTCGCCCGCCAGCACATGCGCCATGCGGTTCTCGAACATCCAGCTGTTGCCCGCGCTGTGTGTGATCACCTCGTACAGCGCGGCCGCATCCACGCCCTCGCGCAGGCCGAGCGCCATGGCCTCGGCCGCCGCGGCAATGTGCACACCGGCCAGCAGCTGGTTGATGATCTTGACCTTGCTGCCCGCGCCCGCGCGATCACCGAGACGATAAACCTTGGCCGCCATGGCGTCGAGCACGGCGCCGGCCTTTTCATAGGCGGCGGGCGTGCCGGCGGTCATCATCGTCATCTGACCGCTGGCGGCCTTGGCCGCGCCGCCGGAAATTGGCGCGTCGAGGTACAGGATGCCCTGTTTGGCCAGGCGCGCCTCGAGCGCAATCGACCAGTTCGGGTCCACGGTGGAGCACATCACGAACAGGCTGCCGGGCTTCATCGATGCCGCGCAGCCCGACGTGGTGCCGTCGCCGAACAGCACCGACTCGGTCTGCGCCGCGTTGACGACGACGGAGACCACGATGTCGCTTTGCGCGCCGAGCGCGGCCAGCGAGTCGCAGGCCACGCCGCCGTCGCGCGCGAAGGCCTGGGCCGCTTCGGGGCGCACGTCGAATACGCGCGGCAGATGGCCTGCGCGGCGCAGCGATTGCGCCATGCCTGCGCCCATCGCGCCGAGGCCGACGACGCCGACGACGGGTGTGTTGGTGCTGGAAGTCATGTCAGGTTTCTTTCGATCAACGGTTGACGAGTTGCTTGGGCGTGAGCCACACGCCGATGGCTCCGAGCACCAGCGCGCCGGCCAGCACGTACATGCCGATCTGCGTGCTGCCCGTGAGGTCCTTCAGGTAGCCGATCAGATAGGGACTGGCGAACCCCGCCAGATTACCCACCGAATTGATGGCCGCAATACCGGCCGCCGCCGCCGTGCCCGAAAGAAAGGCGGTGGGCAGCGACCAGAAGAGCGGCGCGCAGGTGAGTACACCGGCGGCGGCGAGCGAGAGAAACGCGAGCGACACGATGGTGTTCTGCGTGTAGGAGGCGGCCACGGTGAACCCGATGGCGCCCATGAGCGCCGGCACGATCAGGTGCCAGCGGCGCTCCTGCCGGCGGTCGGCGCTGCGGCCGAAAAGGTTCATCGCGACGATGGCGCAGATGAACGGAATCGCGCTCAAGAGACCGATGTGCAGGTTGCCCTTCACGCCCGTGGCCTTGACCAGCGTGGGCAGCCAGAAGGTCAGTGCATATTGGCCCATGACGAAGGCGAAGTAGATCAGCGCCATCCACCACACGCGCGCATCGCGGAACACTGCGGCCACCGAGTGCGGGCCCTTGGCGCCATGCGCCTGGTCGCGCTCGACTTCGCGCTGCAGCAGGCGCTTTTCGTCCGGGTCGAGCCAGCGCGCGTGCTGGATGCCGTTGTCCAGATAAAGCAGCACCATCACGCCCACCAGAATTGCCGGAATGGCTTCGATGATGAACATCCACTGCCAGCCCTGCATCGACGAGACACCATGGAAGCTGTCCATGATCCAGCCCGAAAGCGGATTGCCGAAAATGCCCGCGACCGGAATCGCCGACATGAAGACCGCAATGATGCGCGCGCGCCGGTGGGCCGGGTACCACTGCGTCAGGTACAGGATCACGCCCGGATAGAAGCCCGCTTCCGCCACGCCGAGCAAAAAGCGCAGGATGTAGAAGCTGGTCGACGTTTCCACGAACACGAAGCAGGCCGACAGCACGCCCCAGGTGATCATGATCCGGGCGATCCAGATACGGGCGCCCACGCGGTTGAGCAGCAGGTTGCTCGGCACTTCGAACAAGAAGTAGCCCAGAAAGAAGATGCCCGCGCCCAGGCCGAACACGGTTTCGCTGAAGCCCAGGTCCTGTCCCATCTGAAGCTTTGCAAAACCCACGTTCACGCGGTCGAGGTAGGCGACCACGTAGCAGAGCATCAGAAAGGGAACGAGGCGCCAGAACACCTTGGCGTAGGCGCGCTTTTCGAGCGCGACGTCGGCCTGCGTACCTGCAGGCGCGACCAAAGGCGCATGGAGAGTTGAAGTCATTGGGAGGTCCGGTGGATGAAATACTGATCCGCGTCATCACTCTGGCGACGCGCCGTCTCTATTTGTCAGGTCATCATACAAATCCGATGCAAGTCGCCGAACCCGGGTAAACCCGGAAGCTACACCTCGTTTCCTTTTTGCTTACTTGCCCGCAGGCCAGCCTTCGACCAGTGTCCGTGCCAGCTGCGCGCCTTCGTGCTCCCAGAAGGCAGGATCGGCCTGCTCGATGCGCCGAATTGCGTTGTCCATGTGGGACTTGGCGGCCTCGCGGGCGCGCAGCGGATCGCCGGCCTCGATGGCCTCGACGATCTGCGCGTGCTCCTGCGCCACCTCGCGCGCAAAGTCGGCCCGGCGCGCCTCGTTGGCGCGCGTGACACGCGTGGCGCCATGCAGAAACTGCCGCAGGTATTGCAGCGTGCCGATAAGGAACGGGTTGCGCGCCGCCTCCGCAATGGCGCGGTGAAAGCGCACGTCTTCGTCCGCGCCGTTGCCGCCGGCCGCCACCGCAGCATGCAGCGAGTCGATCGCCTCGCGGATGCGCTGCACGTCTTCCGGCGTGCGCCGTTCGGCAGCCAGCGCGGCCACTTCGGCCTCCAGCGCCCGGCGCAACTCGACCATCTGGATCACCGCTTCGCGCGATGCGACGTGCGGCATCTCGAAGCGCAGCGGCTCGACACCCGCGGCCCGAACGTACACGCCGCTGCCCTGCCGTGAATCGAGCAGCCCCAGCGACTTGAGCCGCGAAACCGCTTCGCGCACCACCGTGCGGCTGACGCCGAACTGCTCGGCCAGCGCAGCCTCGGTCGGCAGGCGGTCACCCTCCGACAGGCGTCCGCTGCGAACCTCGGCTGCCAATGCGTCAGCCACCTGGTCGGCCAGGCGAACGGTTGGAGCAACGGATTGAAAACGTGCGGTCATGAGCTCGGATGTCGGTCGGGCTGCGACTCTAACGCAGGCACGTGCGGCGAATGTCCGGAACTTAAGAACTACCACTGCCAACAGGTGTTGTAGCGCGGCACGCCGGAGGTGTGAGAAATCTGGCGCTTTCCGCCTCAATCTGCGTGGGCCTTTCGCATTTTGACCTTCGGCGTTCACATGTAACGAGAAAATTCGATTCGCGCGCATGTGCCCCCGATGACGGGGCACGCGATCACTATAAAAAGGCACGCCAACTGGGAGGAGCAACATCATTTGACTTAAATCGTTCTCACCTGGAGCCCCGTTGGCAATTACCCATCACTCCCCAATTTTTTACCTTCTTATGAAAATCAATTCTTCGATTTCGTCGCTCATGCTTGCAGCGGCGCTTGCAGTTCTCTCCGGATGCGCCAGCCTGCCTTCGCCAGAAGTCATGAAGGCTGAAACTGCGTCCTTTCAACTCCCCAAAATGCCAGAGCCTGGCAAGGCGATCGTTTATGTCGTTCGGCCTTCCGGAGTGGGTGGCCTGGTTCGGTTCAATGTCTTCGTGGACGATCAAGAAGCCGCTTCAGAAATGGGTCACACCCGCTCAAGTCAATACATCTACTTCAACGTCACCCCGGGTACTCACAAGATTTACTCCAAGGCGGAGAACTGGGCTGACACCCAGATCACTGCCACCAGCGGCGACATCATCTACATACAGCAAGAACCTTCAATGGGCATCATCATGGCTCGCAATAGCGTGAGCAAAATTGACGACGTCCAAGGCAAGTACCAGGTCAAGAAGCTGCAGGTCGGCACGATTATCAAAACTGACAAGTAATTCGAGCAAGTTCGGTAGCCGAGCTGCTCTCTCGCTAGGCTACCGAACGCGACTCAGGTCAATCGCAGCGAATGCCGCGCCGCCCGCGCAATGCTCGTCGCATCCACGCCAAAGAACGCCCGCAACGCCGCACGCGTATCGCTGCGGCCGAATCCGTCGGTGCCCAGCGTGAGGTAGCGGCGGCCTTCGGGCAGGAAGGCGCGCACGCTCTCCGGCACGGCGCGCACGTAGTCGGTGGCGGCGACGATGGGGCCGTTGCCGGCGCCGATCTGCCGCGCGATGAACGGCACGCCGGCTTCCTTCTCACCCGCGATCGCGCGCTGCTCGCAAGCCGCGCCGTCGCGCGCAAGTTCGCTCCAGCTGGTCACGCTGAACACTTCGGCCTCGATGCCTTCGTCAGCCAGCAGTTGCGCCGCCTTGACGACCTCGGTGAGGATCGCGCCCGAGCCCACGAGCGTGACCTTCGTTTTTGCCTTGCCTGCGGCTGGCCCATACACGCCGAAGCGGTAGCAGCCGCGCAGGATGTCCGCCTCCGCGCCTTGCGGCACGTCGGGCTGCGCGTAGTTCTCGTTCATGAGCGTGACGTAATAGAAGACGTCTTTCTGCTCGACCATCATTTCGCGGATGCCGGCATCGACGATCACCGCCATTTCGCCCGCGTAGGCCGGGTCGTAGGCCTTGCAGTTGGGAATGGTCGCGGCCACGAGATGGCTGCTGCCGTCCTGGTGCTGCAAGCCTTCGCCGCCGAGCGTGGTGCGGCCCGAGGTGGCGCCCAAAAGGAAGCCGCGCGCACGCTGGTCGGCCGCGGCCCAGATGGCGTCGCCCACGCGCTGGAAGCCGAACATCGAGTAGTAGATGTAGAAGGGCAGCATCGCCAAGCCATGCACGCTGTAGCTCGTGGCCGCGGCCGTCCAGCTGGCGATGGCGCCGGCTTCACTGATGCCTTCTTCGAGGATCTGCCCGTCGGTGGCTTCGCGGTAGCTCAGCACGGAGCCGATATCCTCGGGCGCATAGCGCTGACCCACGCTCGAATAGATGCCGACCTGCTTGAACAGGTTGGCCATGCCGAAGGTGCGCGCCTCGTCGGCCACGATGGGCACGATGCGCGGGCCCAGGGCCTTGTCTTTCATCAGGTTGCCCAGCATGCGCACGAAGGCCATGGTGGTGCTCATTTCCTTGCCGGCTGCCGCTGTCGCGAATTGGGCGTAGCTCGCGATATCGGGCTTGGGCACCACGTCGCATGCAGTCTCCCGGCGCGGCATCGCGCCGCCGAGCGCTTCGCGGTGCGAGCGCAGGTACTGCATCTCGGCGCTGTCTTCGGGCGGGCGATAGAAGTCCATCGCAATGGCCTGCGCGTCGGTCAACGGCAGGCTGAAGCGATCGCGGAATTCGATGAGGTCGACGTCGCCCATCTTCTTGTGCGAATGCGTGGTCATCTTGCCCTGCGCGGCACTGCCCATGCCGTAGCCCTTCTTGGTGTGGGCCAGGATCACGGTGGGCTGGCCCTTGTGCGCAGCAGCGGCTGCGTAGGCTGCGTGAATCTTCACGAGGTCATGGCCGCCGCGCTTCAGGCGGTCGATCTGCTCGTCGGTCATGCCTTCGGCCAGGCGCGCGAGCTCCGGGTTCTGGCCGAAGAAGTTGTCGCGATTGAAGCGGCCGTCCTTGGCCGCGAAGGTCTGCATCTGGCCGTCGACGGTTTCGGCGAACACGCGCGCCAGCGCACCGCTCGCGTCCTGCGCGAACAGGCCGTCCCAGTCGCTGCCCCAGACCAGCTTGATCACGTTCCAGCCCGCGCCGGCAAAGAGCTTCTCGAGCTCGTCGATGATGCGGCCGTTGCCGCGCACCGGACCGTCCAGGCGCTGCAGGTTGCAGTTGACCACCCACACGAGGTTGTCGAGCTTCTCGCGCGCGGCCAGCGTCAGGGCGCTCATCGATTCGGGCTCGTCCATTTCGCCGTCGCCGAACACACCCCACACTTTTCGGCCTTCGCAGTCGAGCAGGTTGCGGTGCGTGAGATAGCGCATGAAGCGCGCGTGGTAGATCGAGCTGATGGGGCCGATGCCCATCGAGCCGGTCGGAAACTGCCAGAAGTCCGGCATCAGGTAGGGATGCGGATAGCTGCTGAGTCCGCGCGCGCCGGTGCCCTCGGTGAACGCGGGCGCGGTCAGTTCCTGGCGGTAGTGCTGCAGGTCTTCTTCGTCGAGGCGGCCTTCGAGGTAGGCACGCGCATAAACGCCCGGTGCGCTGTGCGGCTGGAAGAACACCAAGTCGCCTCGATGAGCGTCACTGCGCGCATGGAAGAAGTGGTTGAAGCCGGTCTCGAACAGATCGGCCGCGCTCGCATAGCTCGCGATGTGGCCGCCGAGTTCGCCATACGCCTGGTTGGCCTTGGCCACCATCGCGAGTGCGTTCCATCGCATGAGCGAAGCCAGGCGCTCCTCGACAGCCAGATCGCCGGGGAACGGCGGCTGGTCTTCCACCGCAATGGTGTTGACGTAGGGCGTCGCGAGCTCGGGCTGCCAACCGATGCGTTGCTGCCGCGCGAGTCGGGCAAGCTCCACCAGCATCTGCCGTGCGCGCTGGGGGCCGTGCGTTTGCGCCAGCGCCAGGAAGGCATCGCGCCACTCTGCGGTTTCGGCGGGATCGGGATCGTGCGAAAGCGGCGTGTCGATCAGCAGGGCACGGATCTGGTCGGTGGAAATCGGGGCATTCATGCCAGCACTTTAGGCCGCCAAGCGGCAAATTAGCTACTGGCGAAGGCAATCCCACGCGGGCCTCGCGGCATAAAATTCCGGCAATTTCAAAATTTGCGGCATTTCATGCAACTTGACGCCATCGACCTGCGCATTCTCGACGAGCTGCAGCGCGACGGCGCGCTTTCCAACGTGGAGTTGGCGCGCCGAGTACACCTGTCGCCCTCGCCATGCCTCGCGCGCGTGAAGATGCTCGAGGCGAACGGTGTGATCGACCGCTACGTGGCGCTTGCGAGCGCGAAGGCGCTGGGCCTCGGGCTCAACGTGTTCATCTCGATCAGCCTCACGACGCAAAGCAAGCAGTCGCTCGCCTATTTCGAGCAGCGCATCGCCGAGCACGACGAGGTGATGGAGTGCTACCTGATGACGGGCGACAGCGACTACCTGATCCGCATCGCCGTCGCCGACATGGCGGCGCTGGAAAAATTCATCCTGGAACAGCTCACGCCGATTCCGGGCATCGAAAAAATCCGCTCGAGCTTTGCGCTCAAGCAAGTCAGGTACAAGACGGCGCTGCCGCTGCCGCGCTGAGCCCTCCCGGAGCAATCCGGAAGGACCCACGCGCAGCCGCTTTTCCTTAGAGCCCGATCAAGCCGCCGTCATCCTTGGTGATGACCACCGTGGCCGAGCGCGGGCGGGCGCTGCCGCCCTGCGGCCAGTGGCTGCCGAACTTGGTGGGATCGCCGATGCTCGCTACCGGCGTGGTTTCGCCCGGATGCTGGATGTTGATGAACAGCGCGCGGCCGTCGCCCGATTCGGCAATGCCCGTGATCTCGCAATCCTTCGGGCCGACCAGGAAGCGGCGCAGGCCCTCGGCGCCGGGCGCCTTGCCGACGAAGGTGGCCTGCGTGCGGGTGGTGGCACCGTCGATGTTGGTGATCGTCTTCGCGCCGCCGTCGCCCAGTTGGCCTGGAAGCGCGGCCAGCAGCATGCAGTTGGTCACGTCGGTGTAGGCGCCGTCGTCCGTCTCCAGCCAGAGCAGGCCCGCGCTGGCGTGGCTGAACCACATGCCGTCGGGGCTGGAGAAGTCGTTGTCGGCGCTCAGCTGCGACACGTTGATGTCGGCCGACGCCGTGGAACGCGCGCCGAACAGGTACACGTCCCACTTGAACGTGAGCGCAGCAGGGTTGGCGCCGTCGTCCGCAAAGCGCACCACGTGGCCGTTCGGGTTGCCCAGCTGCGGGGTGGCGGTCGGGCCCTTGGGGTCGTTGTAGTAGCGCGGGTTGGCCCCGTCGGTCGCGGTGATGGGGCGCGAGGCTGCGTTGGTGTTGGTGAGCGTGACGTACACGTCGCCCGTCTTCGGGTTGACGGCCGTCCACTCGGGGCGGTCCATCTTGGTTGCGCCGGCAACGTCGGCCGCCAGGCGCGCATTGATCAACACGTCGGCGGCATCGGCAAAAGCATAGGCCGCATTGCCGGAGGTGATGCCGTTCACGCCAAGCGAGAGCTCCAGCCAGTTGCCGCTGCCGTCGGCGTTGAAGCGCGCGACGTAGAGCTTGCCGTCGTCCATGTACTTGTCGCCGGCTGCGATGCCGCCGCCGATGTCGGCCGCGTCCCAGGCCTTGGTCGAGACGAACTTGTAGATGTACTCGTTGCGCGAGTCGTCGCCCATGTACCAGACCAGCGGCTTGCCGACCACGACCGGGCCGAGGCAGGCGCCTTCATGGCCGAAGCGGCCGAGCGCGGTGCGCTTCTTGGGCGTGCTGGCGGGGTTGAAGGGATCGATCTCGACCACCCAGCCGTAGGTGTTGGCCACGTTGCGGAAATCGTCGGTGGCGGTGGCGCCGACCACCTGAGTGTTCCAGCGACCATAGATGTTGTCGGCCGTGTCGGGGGTGACGGTGGCCCACAGCTCGCGGCCGGTGCTGGCCACGCCATAGCGGGTGAACGAGGCGATCTCCTTCGCGCTGCGGTTGGGGTTGTCGGTTGCGGCAATGCGGCGGAAGTAGCCGGCCCAGTTTTCTTCGCAGGTGAGGTAGGTGCCCCACGGCGTGGTGCCGTTGGCGCAGTTGTTGACCGTGCCGCGGGTCTTGCTGCCATCGGTCGAATACTTGGTCTTCAGGTAGTCGGTCTTGGCGGCCGGACCCGAGAAGCTCATCTCGGTCAGCGTGTGGATGCGGCGGTTGAAGCTCGAATCCTGCTTGTAGCTCCAGCTGGCGCCGCTCTTTCCGACCTCGACCACGCTCACGCCGTGCAGGTAGAACTCGCGCTGCACTTCGTCCGCCACCGTGCGAACCGCCGCATTGCCGGTGCCGACGATGGTCTGGCCGGCCGGGTGGAGGAACAGCGGCGTGATGGCTTCGTGGTTCATCGTGAGCAGGCCGCGCGTGGCGCTGGCCGGGTCCCACTTGTTCGAAGCGTTCATGCCGAAGAAGGTCATGCCGTCGTGATGGTCGCCGGCGCGGCGGTCATAGGTAGCGGGCGCATCGGTGCCGTCGTTGGCATAGGCCGGCACACCGGCCGCGATCGGGTCGCCCAGGCGATAGAGCACGCTGGCGGTGTAGCCGGCTGGCACGCTCACAACGTCGTCCAGGCTCTTGGCAACCGCGCTGAAGTTGAGCTTGAGGGGTGCCGGCGCCGGTGCCGGCGGAGCGGGTGCAGGCGGCGGAGGGGCCGGGGTGGCGGGTGCCGGTGCAGGTGGCAGCACGGGGAAGGCCGTACCGCCTCCACCGCCACCACCGCAGGCCTGCAGCAGCGCCGTGCTGGCGGTGCCCACGCCCAGGCCGAACAGCTGGCGCCGGCTCAGGCGCGACGCGATCAGGTCGTTGAAGGCCGGATTCGCCGTGGGGTTGGTGCCGATGTCGTCGAGATCGATCGAAGGATCGTCGCTGCGGGAGATTGCTGTCATGCGCAATGTCTTTCGTGGGTTGAACAAATCAACCCGCGAAGGTAGGTACTTCGCATGACACCCGCGTGAAACGCTCAGCCTCTGGTCAGAATTAGCTCGCCCCCGTCTTCGAGAACAGCACGCGCACTTCAGGGCGCGGGCAGCTGCCTTGGCCAGAGGGCCCAGAGCCGCAGCGGCTGGTTCATGCTGGCGGCCAGACGGCCGGCGTCGGCGCCGGTGCCGGCGAAGTAGTCGGCACGCACCGCCCCGAGGATGGCGCTGCCGGTGTCCTGCGCCACCACCAGCTTCTGCAATTGCGCCGCAGGCCCGCTCGACGCGAGCCACACCGGCGTGCCGTAGGGAATGCTCTCGCGGTCGACCGCGATGGAGCGCCCCGCCGTCAGCGGCACGCCCTGCGCACCGCGAGGGCCGAAGGCCGCATCGACCTCGCTCAGGGTTTCTTCCCGGAAGAACACGTAGCGCGGATTGCTCCACAAGAGCTGCGACACGCGCTGCGGGTTCTGCGCCGCCCAGGCCTTGGTGTCGTCGGGCCATTTGCCGACCTTGGCCACGCCCTGCGAGATCAGCCATTGCTGCACGCTTTTGTAGGGCTGCTCATTGGTGGCAGAGAACGCCACGCGCACGGTGCGCTGCACGCCGTTGGCTTCGGTGATGCGAAGCCGCCCGGAGCCCTGGATGTGCAGCATCAGCGCATCGATGGGGTCGGCCATCCATGCGATCTCGCGGCCACGCAGCGCCGCCTGCGCCTCGGGCAGGGTCTCGATCTCCTGCCGGGTATACCAGGCGCGGCGCGGCACCAGCCCCTCAGGCGCCTGGTAGATCGGAACGTTGAAAGTAGCCGTGGGCACGCGGGAGGCCTCGTACACCGGCTCGTAATAGCTCGTGAGCTTGCCCTCGCTCGAACCCGCGAGCGATTCGACCCGGTAGGGCTGCAGCCGGTCCGTCATCCACTGGCGCTGCTCTTCCGGCGTTGCGATGGCCAGTTGGCGTACGTCGCGGCACAGCGGCGCAAACGCGGCGTTGGGCCGCACGCAGTTGGCGAGCAGCGCAATCCAGGCTTCGTGCAGCGGATCCTCGCCGAAGCCCGGCAGTTCCGCCCAGCCGACGGGCACCCATCGGCTCTTGGGATGCGTCAGCGATCCGGTCAGCGGACCGAGCTCGCGCGGGGGCGTGGCGGCGGGCCGCGTCGAAGTGTCGGGGGCCCTGGGGGCCATCGAGCAGCCGGCCAGCGTTGCTACGATCGCGAGCCCAACCAGCCACTGGAGTCCATTTCTCATGGGTTTGATTTTGCTTGAAGCCCTCGGGGCCGGGCTCGTGTTCATCCTGATCGTCTGGTGGACCATGTTCTCGGGTCGAAAAAAAGGCGAGCTGCACGACGAGGACGAGACCGCCGGCAACGACGCGAACAACTCGGACGAAAAGAATCCCCCGCCAAAAGCGTGAATTCGTCGCGTAGCCCAAAGCCGCCGCCGAATGTCGGAAAACAGGCCCCCAGCTATTACTTTAGTAGCAATCATCGTAGCATACACGGGGCTTTGCAGAAGGTTTACCCCTTTCCTCCACACCAGGAAAGCCGTACCATCGCGAGCTTGCCGACGCTAAGCTGTCCCGCCTGATTCAACCTTGAAAGGGATTGCAATGAAAAAGTTCGTACTCGCTACCACCGCTGCCGCTCTCGTCCTCTCTGGATGTGCCGGAGGCATGACCGACACCCAGCGCAACACCGGCATCGGCGCCGGCATTGGCGCATTGGGTGGCGCCGCCATTGGCTCCGCCACCGGCGGCAACCGCGGTGCTATCGGCACCGGTGCCGTGGTCGGGGCTGCTGCGGGCGCACTCGGCGGCTACCTGTGGTCCCAGCGCATGGAAAACCAGAAGCGCCAGATGGAAGCCGCAACCCAGGGCACCGGCATTGCCGTCACGCAAACGCCTAACAACGAGCTCAAGCTCCAGATCCCAAGCGATGTGTCCTTCGACGTGGGCCGTGCGAACATCAAATCCAACTTTGCGCCGGTGCTCGACCAATTTGCGAACGGCCTGCGCAACAACCCGAATGCCGAGGTGCGCATCATCGGCCACACCGACAGCACCGGCTCCGACGCCGTCAACAACCCGCTGTCGGTGGACCGCGCCCAGAGCACGCGCGACTACCTGGTGGCGCGCGGTGTAAGCGCCGCGGCCTTCCGCATCGAAGGCCGCGGCTCGCACGAGCCAATTGCCGACAACAACAGCGACGCCGGCCGGGCACAGAACCGCCGCGTCGAAATCTACGTGGGTGAGCGCGCGCCGCGAGGCTGATCGCCATCGACAGATAAAAGACAAAACAAAAAAAGAAGAAGCCGGTCGGGCGGGAGCGGCCGGCGCCCATTGCCATCGTTTCAATGTTGTTCATTCAGAGGGAAAACTCATGAGGAAGTTTGTTGTTTCGGGTGCGGCTGCGGCCGCATTGTTCGTTGTGGGCTGCGCCTCGCAATCGCCCGCGCCGGGATCGGCCGCCGCACCGGCCGCACAGGCCGCCGCGCCAGCCAACAGCTGGACCGCGCGCCTGGCCTCGCTCAAGACCGAGCTCGAAAGCTCGACCAAGGGCACGGGCGTGGTGATCGAGCAGACCACGGACAACCAGCTGCATCTCGTGATTCCCAATGAACTGTCGTTCGACGTGGGCCGCGCCAACGTGAAGCGCAACCTCGCCCAGGTGCTCGACAAGGCCGCCGAAGGCCTGCGCAGCGCCACTGCGGCCAGCGTGCGCGTGGTGGGCCACACGGACAACACTGGCAGCGAAGAAGGCAACGAACGCCTCTCGGTGAGCCGCGCTGACAGCGTGCGCAACCACCTGGTGGGCCGCGGCGTTTCGACCACGGCCATCACCACCGACGGCCGCGGTTCGCGCGAACCCCTGGCCGACAACAGCACGCCGGCCGGCCGTGCGCAAAACCGCCGCGTCGAGATCTTCGTAGCGGAAAAGGTCTGATCTTCTAGAGATCCCGCAGGCGGTTGGCCAGCTCGACCGCCGATTTCACTTCCATCTTGTCGAACACGCGCGCGCGGTGGACCTCCACCGTGCGCACGCTGATGGCCAGCTGATCGGCAATCAGCTTGTTGGGCAAGCCCTCGACCACGAGCCGCATCACGTCGCGCTCGCGCTCGGTCAGATCGGCAACGCGGCCCGCCAGGCTTTTTCGCGCGCGCTGCACCTCCAAAGCGCTGAGCGAGGCACCCAGCGCCTGCTCGATGCGGTCGACCAAGGCGTTGTCGGAGAAGGGCTTCTCGCAGAAATCGAAGGCGCCGCGCTTCACCGCATCGACCGCCGTCGGCACGTCGGCGTGGCCGGTCAGAAAGATCACCGGCATGGCGTCCAGCAGGCCGCGCTCCGCGAGCCGGTCGAACAGCACCAGGCCGCTGGTGCCGGGCATGCGCACGTCCAGCAGCAGGCACAGCGGCTGCTCGGGCAGCGGGCCCTCGGCCAGGCGCTGCTCGAAGGCTTCGGCGCTGGCGAAGTGTTCGCTTTCGAGGCGACGCGAACGCAGCAGCCACGCCAGCGCCTCGCGCACGCTGGCGTCGTCGTCCACGATGAAGATGAGACCGTCGATCAGCGGTTGCATATCGATTCCAGAAACGAGCGCGAAGCCTTGGGGTGAGTCATGTACTCGGCAGGGTAAATCGGAACACGGTGCCTCGGGGAGAGTTGGGCTCGAACATGAGCACGCCGCCATGCTGCTCCACCACGGTACGGCACAGGCTGAGGCCCAGCCCCATGCCATCCGGCCGCGTGGTGAAAAAAGGAGTGAAGAGGCGGCCCGCCACTTCTTCGCTGATGCCGCTGCCGAAGTCGGCAACTGAAAATTCGAGCCAGCGCCGCGCGTCCTCCGCGCCCGGGCCGCCGACGGCCACCACGCGCGCCACGCGCAGCCGCAGAACGCGGCCGCCGGCGCTGTCCGCCGTGTCCATCGCCTGCATCCCGTTGCGCGCCAGGTTCAGCAGCACCTGCTCGACCAGCGTGCGGTCGCACATGGCCCTGGGCAGTCCGTCTTCGAGCGCCACCTCGATGTTCACGCCCAGCTTGCGCGCTTGCAGCCGCACCAGCGGCAGCACCGCATCGATCAGCGCCTGCGGCGCCACGGCCTCGCGCGTGCGGTCACGCCGGCGCACGAAGTCATGCACGCTGCGGATCACCTGGCCGGCGCGGTCGGCCTGCTCGGCAATGCGCCGCACCGCCATGGCCACCTCGGCCTGCTCGCCCTTGGCGTGCGGGCCCAGCATGTTGAGCGACCCGGTCGCATAGCTGGCAATGGCGGCCAGGGGCTGGGTAAGTTCGTGGCTCAGGAGCGACGCCATTTCACCGACGGTGGCAAGCCGCGCGCTGGCCTGCAGGCGCTCCTGGCTGGCGCGCGAGAGTTCCTCGATGCGGCGCTGTTCGCTGATGTCGATGAAGGCGCTCATCCACCCGGTCTGCACGCGATGCGCGTTGATCAGCGGGGCCTCGAAGATGAGCACCGGAAAACGCGTGCCGTCCTTGCGCATGAAGACCGACTCGAAGCCTTCGCGCGGCGGCATGCCGCCGGCCAAGCGCCGCGCCTGTCGCTGCTGGTATTCGTGCGCCAGCTCGGTCGGCCAGTAAGGCGCCTCGATCGATTCGCCGCTGCCGGCCATCAGCTCCTCGGGGCTGAAGCCGACCATTTCGCAGAAGGCGGGATTCACGTAGGTGATGCGCCCCTGCAGGTCGCGCGCGCGCAGGCCGGTGATGACCGAATCTTCCATCGCCTTGCGGAAAGCCAGCGCGTCGGCCAGGTCGCGCTCGGCGCGCAGCCGGCGGCGCGTGTCGCGCGCCAGCAGCACCAGCACCGACACCAGCGCAATCGAGATGGCCGTGACCAGCGCGGTCAGCACGTTGGGGAAAAGATCGGGCGCGGCACGCCAGCCGTCGACGCGCAGCATCAGCGCGGCGCCGGGCAGGTCGATCAGCTGCTGCGAAGTGAAAACGCGGGTGCCCGTTCGGCGCGAGGTGCCGAGCGCCACCAGCCGCGTGCCGTCGGCTTCGGTGAAAGCCACCTCCTGGCCGCGCGTGAGCGTGGGGCCGACGAGTTCGATGAGCGTGTCGCGCAGCGAATAGCTGGCCACCAGGAAGCCGCCCGCGTCGATAGGCACGCAGAGCTCCATCACCTCGACACCTCCGCCGCCGAGGATCGGCACGTAGTGGCTCGGCGAATAGGCCGGTGCGCCAAGCTTGCGCGCGGCCGCGCAGGCCAAGGCCACATCGGACTGGTCTGCGCCGCGGCTCTCCTCGTCGATCAGGCGCATGCGATAGGGCGTGTTGACGGCCTCCAGCGGGCGCAGCGCGGCATCGCGCCACTCGAGCCGGAGCCACTCGCGGTGCTCGCGCAGCAAGCTGGCGGCGGCTTCCGGCCAGCGCGTAGGGTCCATGCCCGAGACCTGCGTGGCGCGCAGGCTTTGTGCATTGCGCTGGAGGCCAATGCGCAGGTCGGACACCGCGTCGGCCGTGTCGCGGTCGAGCGTCGCCTGCACCTGCTCCACCTCGTGCCGCCCGGCGAGCCACACCACGGTGATCAGCAGCGCCGACACCAGGACGGCCAGGATCAGCCAAAGAAACCAGCGCTGCCACAGCGAGCGCAGGCGCGCGAACGCGGACAGCGCCCATCGCGGCGGTGCGACTTGCAAGGCACTCTCCATCGCTAGAGAACGCTGTGCGAGAGAACCGGCAGCTGGCCGCGCATGCGCTCGACCTGTCCGGCCTCGATGTCGAACAGCACCACGCCTTCGTCGCTGGCCTGCTGCGCCACCACGGCGCCCCAGGGGTCGACGATCATCGATTGGCCCCATGTGTGGCGACCGTTCTCGTGCGTGCCGCCCTGAGCGGGCGCAACCACCCACGCCAGGTTCTCGATCGCGCGGGCACGCAGCAGCACCTCCCAATGCGCGGCGCCGGTGGTGCGGGTAAAGGCACTGGGCACCAGCAGCAGCTCGGCACCCTGCCTGGCCAACGCGCGGTAGAGCTCGGGAAAGCGCAGGTCATAGCAGACGCTCATGCCCACGCGCCAGCGGTGGCCGTCGCGGGAAGGCAGGTCGAACACCACGGGCTTCGCACCCGGCGCGATCACGCGGCGCTCGTCGTAGCGCTCGGTGCCGTTGTCGAAATAGAACAGGTGAATCTTGTCGTAGCGCGCCACGCACTGGCCATCGGGCGAATAGCACAGCGAACTGTTGAACACGTGCTCCGCGTCGGTCGTCTCGATGGGCAGCGTGCCGCCGACGATCCAGAGCCCGAACTCGCGTGCCGCGTCAGCAAGAAAGCCCTGCACGGTGCCGGTCCCGGCGGTTTCGCGCAGGCCCAGCTTGTCGGTGTCTCGCGCGCCCATCATGCAGAAATACTCGGGCAGCACCGCCAGCTCGGCGCCTGCCTCGGCCGCTTGCGCGAGCAGGCCGTGGGCGCGTGCGAGGTTGGCTTCGCGGGCGATGGCCGACACCATCTGAATGGCTGCGACTTTCATTGCGTGGTCTCCGTTTTCTTGCCTTCGCCGCCCGCGGCTGGCGCTGCGGGCAGAGCCGAGGCATTGGGCACGATGGATCGTCGTGGCACCTTGGCGATCTTGGGGTCGGCCCAGGTGCCTTCGATGTGGAACTCTTGCGTGGCGGCGGTGGCGAGCGGTTTGCTCAGCACCCACTGCGCGAGGAAGGTGCCCAGGCCGATCGCCGGGTTGATGGCGGTGGCCACCAGCGCGGCGGTGCCGGCGTTGATTTCGGGCACCACCACCACGCGCAGGTCTTGCGTCTCGCGCACGATGTCGGCCGAGCCGTCCATCAGCGCGGCGGCGTTGACGCCCTTCATCTGCAGGTTGTTGGTGCTCGCAATGCCGTTGGTAATTTTCGCGTCGCCGCGGATGAAGTCGAAGGCAAAGCCCTGGCTGAATACATCGCGGAAATCCAGCGTAAGCCGGCGCGGCAGCGCCTGCAGGCTCAGCACGCCGAGCAGCTTGGCCAGGCCGGGGTCGGCCTTGAGGAACTGGCCGGATTCGACGTTGACCTGGATCTGCCCGCCCAGGCTCGGGTAATCGAGCGAGAACGGCGAGCCGCGCCAATGAACGTCGCCCTCGAGCCGCCCGCTGCCGCGCCGCAGGACGCCAGGCATGCCGAAGCGCGTGAGCAGGTTGCCGGCGTCCGCAATGTCGAGCGTGAAGGTCATCGCCGTGCGGCGCCGCTCGGAGCGTCCGGGCGTGGTGACCGAGCTCGCGGCCCACGTGCCCTTGGCCGTGAAGTTTGCCTCGGGCATGGTGAAGCTCAGCTTGTTGAGCAGCCATTCGCGGCCCGCGCCGCCGCGGTTGACGGCGTCGATCTCGGCGCGGCCCAGGCGCTTGCCCAGCAGTTCGAAGTCGTCGACGACGATGTCCAGCGCCGGCAGCGTGCCGGGCTCCTCGTCGAGCAGCGTTTCGACCTGCGTCGCCTCGGCCGGCGCAATCTTGAGCCGCGCAAGCCGCGCATAGAGCCGTCCGGCCTGCGTGTGGCGGTACTCCGCGTAGCCGCTGAGTTCCGAGGCATCGATGTTGGCGCGCCAGAGCGTCCCCTCGCGCGTGCCGCCGAGCACCACGTTGTGCAGCGTGCGGCCCGCAATGCCGAGCTGCTGCGCGCGCACCGCGATGCGCGTGGGCACGTAGCTCATGGCCGCGTCCTCGGTGCCGGCCGGCGCCTCGGCCGCACCGGCGCCTGTGCCGGTGTCGCCAACGAGAGCCTGCCATGCCGGCATGTCGAGCTTGGCGATGTTGACGTTGGCCGTCACGCCCCTTTCGGGCACGCTGGCGGTTTCGCCGGGCGCCAGCCCGATGGCGACGCTCCCGCGCAGCACGCGCGCATCGGCACCTGAAATGTCGCGCACATACTGGACCGCGCCGATGCGGCCGAGCTCCATCGAGAGCTGGTCCTGCACCGCGACCGCAACACCCGCGCGGTTTTCGCGCTGCAACACCTTCTTCTCGATGCGCAGCGGCATCTGCTCGTCGGCCGATTTCACCAGGGGTGCAGGCAGCTGCAAGGCCAAGCCCTGCAGCGTGCTGGTGACGGAAAACTCGGGTGCACCGTCGCGCATCGAAAAGGTGGCCGCGTAGGGCGTGCTGCCGGTGGCCTTGGCCGCGATTCGGGTGAGCCACTCGGCCTCGCGCGCACTGCGCAGGCCCTCGGCCGTGGCGGTGCCCTGCGCCTTCAGCGCCACTTCGCGGTTGGCACCGGCAAAGCGGCCGCGGCCCTCGAGCCGAATGTCGCCGCCCAGCAGCCGGGCCTGGACGCCGGCCAGCGAAAAACCAGTTTCAGTGAAGCTCACCGTGCCCTTGGCCTGGGTGAACGACGGCGCTTCGGGCACGAACTGCAGTTCGTTGTCGGACAGCGCAATGCTGGCCTGGACCTTGGCCGCGTCCAACGCGGCGAGCGGCAGTTCGAGGTGCAGGCGGTAGTCGGCCACGCCGGTGGCGCGTGCGCGGGACAGCGCCTCGCCGGTCTCGCCGGCCAGCGGCGCACCCACGCGCAGCAGTTCGCCCAGCGGCCCCTTAGCCTGCGCATCGAGGCGCAGCAGCGAGGCGTGGTGCGACATGTCGGCAATCTGGGCCTCGGCCTTGGTGACCTCGATGCCCGACGCGCCGGCCAGCCGCCCGCGCGCATTGCGCACCAGCATGCCCGCGCGCTCGAACACGAGCTCGCCCGAAAGCCCGGTGAGCGGCGGCCAGACCGGTGCCGGCGTGCCGGGGCGGGCCGCAGGGCCGGCCGCCTTTGCTGCGGTCGACGCAGCAATGGCCGACGTTGGCGGCACGTAGGCGTAGTTGACGTCGGCGACCTTGGCCACGATGCGGAACTCGCCCTTCTTCGGATCCATGAACGGCATGTCGCGCAGGTCGCCGCGCACGCGAAAGTCGACGCTGCTGGCCGTGCCCTTGGTGACCGCGCTGCGCACGTAGTCGCGCGTGTGCTGGGGAATTTCGAGCGGCAGGTAGCGGAACACGCGCGTGCCGTCGGCGCGCGTCAGCTTGCCCTGCAGGTCGAGCACGCCGGGGTAGCGCCCGCGCCCGGACGAGACGGCTGGATCGCTGGTGCGCCAGCTGGCCTCGGCCTCGCCCTCGGCGTCGGTATTGGCAAAGCGCAGCTTGGAGACCTGCAGCTGCGCGTTGCCCTTATCGAGCTTCCATTGCAGCTGGGCGGCGAGACGTTCGATCGGAATCACCGGCTCCTCGAACACGCCCGGAAACTCGAGCGTGCCCTGTGCGATCGACAGCGCTGCGGTGCCGCCAGTGTGGGTGGCCTCGAATTCGACCGTGGCGCCGCTCACGCCGGGCGAGCCGGCATGCGGGCGTTGCGGGCTCGATGCAGTGCCGCTCCCGGTGGGTGCGGCCGGCGCGGCGTTGGCACTTTGCGGCGGCGCCGGCTGCGATGCCACGCGCAGGCCACTGACCCGCCCCTTGGCCTGGTAGCGCTCGGGCGCGCCCAGCGACCCCTGCCAGTTCAGGTCGATGCGCTCGACCAGCCCGCGCGGCGCATAGGCGTCGAGCGCGCGGTGCGTGGCATCGCCCAGCGGCAGGCGGTCGGCGATGAGTGCCAGTGCGGCCAGGTCGAGCCGGTCGGCGCGCAAGGCGCCGTGCTCGGGCGTGCGGCCTTGCGCCGGCGAGTGCTGCATCCACAGGTTGCCGCCAGGCCAGCGCATGCCGTCGGCAGTGTCGAACTGCAGCGCGGCGGTCGAGAACTCGAAGGTTTCTTCGTTCAGCTGGCCCGCGAGCCGACCGGTCACCGAACGCAGCACCAGCGGCTGGAGGTCGCGGCCCAGCGAGGCGTCGATGCGGTTGAGGCCCAGGTCCGCCGCGCCGCCCACGACCTGGCCTTTCTTCAGGTCGGCCCAGAGGCGCAGCGCACCGCTGCCTTCCCGGATGCGCGCGTCGATGGAGACATAGCGGCCAAGGCGCGTGACGTCCATGTAGGGCAGGTCGGCGTAGATCTGGCCGTCCCAGGTTTGCCAGCGTCCGGAGCGCACCGACAGCAGCGGCTGGCGGAACTGGCCGCGCAGCGTGAAACGCTCGCCCCATCCGACCGGCGGCGTGGCGTCGAGCCGAAGGTTGTGTCGGCGGGCGGTGTTGCGCGCCACGAACCGCACGTTGGTCAGCAGCAGCGGCTCGGCCTGGCGCTGCTCGTCGGTCCAGCGCACGGTGCCGCCTTCGACGATCAGCTCGCGCTGGGCAAAAAACCAGTCGGCGGCGCGGGTCTCTCCGGTGGTGTCGGTGTCCATGTGAAGACCGGCCACGTGCAGCTTGCCGAGTACGTCGCGGCGTACGTCGACTTGTGGCCCCTCGATGTAGAGCTGCTCGAAGTTGAGGCGCCACAACGAGCGCGGCGACACGCTCGCCACCACCCGCACAAGGCGCAGGGCTTCCCGCTTCTGGGCATCGTGCAGCACCACGTCGCGCAGCTCGAAAACCGGAAACAGGCTATCCGATCGGGCGGTGATCGACCCGATGCGCACGGGTACCCCGATGGCCTTGCTGGCTTGTGCCTCGAGCGCACCACGGTAATCGCCGATTCGCGGCACAATCCATGCGTGTAGGACAACCACTGACAGTGCCAGCAGAAGCCATGCAGCGATCAGTAAACCCAACAGCCAGCGCGCCGTCGCAGCGGTGATCTTGAGCAGACGTGAAGGGGAAGACGCCGTGTCGTTCATTGAGGATCGCGCTGTGTCAGGAATTATGACCGCCAGCACTCAGGGGGGTTCCACGGAAACCAATAACAGTGTGAACCAGTTGCCAGCCACACCACCCGACGCGATCGAGGTCGCGTTTTCTTCTTATTCGCGCTTCGTCCAGCGCCTGCGCCGCAGGTATGCGGCCGAGCTTGCATTGCTTCCCCCTGGCGCGCCGCGGCGCGAGTCGATGTCAAAGGCCTACGAGGCATTGCGCGAACGCGGGGATGGCGTCGGCGATGCGCTGCGCATTGTGCGGCAGCTCGTGATGGAGCGGCTCGTCACCCTCGATTGCGATGCGAAGGCGCCGCTGGCCGTGGTGACCACGGCCGTGACCGAACTCGCCGAATTCGCGCTCGACGTCGCCTGCCGCGACGCCTGCCAGGAGCTCGACGCGCAGCACGGTGCACCGGTCGGACCCGAGGGCCAGCGCGCGCAGCTGTGGGTGGTGGGCATGGGCAAGCTTGGCGCGCGCGAGCTCAATGTGTCGAGCGACATCGACCTGATCTATCTGTACGACCTGGACGGCGAAACCCGAGGCGATGCCGACGGCCGCGGCCGCCTCTCCAACCAGGAGTATTTTTCCCGCGCCGTGAAGCGCATCTATGCGCTGGTGGGCGACATCACCGAGCACGGCTTCGTGTTCCGTGTCGACCTGGCGCTGCGGCCGAACGGCAATTCGGGGCCGAGCGTGGTGTCGCTCGACGCGCTCGAAGAATATTTCCAGGTGCAGGGCCGCGAGTGGGAGCGCTTCGCCTGGATGAAGAGCCGCGTGGTCGCGCCGCGCGACGTCGTTGCGAAAGGGCTTGCTCAGAGCCTGCGCGGCACGGTGCTGCCTTTCGTGTTCCGCCGCTATCTCGACTACAGCGTGTTCGATTCGCTGCGCACGCTGCACCGGCAGATCCGCGAGCAGTCGGCTCGCCGGAGCGCAGGCCGGCCCGAGCGCGCCAATGACGTCAAGCTGTCGCGCGGCGGCATCCGCGAAATCGAATTCACTGTGCAGCTGCTGCAGGTGGTGCGCGGCGGGCAGTTTCCCGAACTGCGTACCCGGCCGACGCTGGATGCACTGCAGCGTGTGGCGCGTGCCGGGCTGATGCCGCAGGAAACCGCCGATGCGCTGGCCCTGGCCTATGAATTCCTGCGCCGCGTGGAGCACCGCATCCAGTACCTGGACGATCAGCAGACCCACGTACTACCGGTGGCCGACGACGACTTGCGCTGGATTGCCCAGACCATGGGCTATGCCGGCTGCTGTGCCTTTCTCGAGCAGCTCGATACGCACCGCGAGCTCGTGGCGCAGGAGTTCGACAAGCTGCTCGGCGGCGTGAAGTCCTGCAATGGCAAATGCAGCGGCAAGAAGGCCGGCGTGCCCGCTGACTTGGCCGATCTGCTCGAAGAACTGCCGCCCGCATTTGCCGCCCGAATCGGCAACTGGTGCGAGCAGCCGCGCGTGCTGGCGCTGCGCGAAGAAACGCGCGCCCGGCTGCGCCAGCTGGTGCAGCGCACCGGCCAATGGCTGAAAGAACCCGATGGCGACGGCCCGGGACAGACGCCGCGCCACGTGGACGCCGCCTTGCGCTGGGCCGACTGGATCGAGCCGCTGCTGCGGCGCGAGAGCTATGTGGCGCTGCTGGTCGAACGGCCGGCGGTGCAGGAGCGGCTGTTGCGGCTCCTGGGCGCCGCAAAGTGGCCAGCGCGCTACCTGATGCAGCACCCCGGCGTCATCGACGAGCTGGCGAGCGACGAGATGCTGTCGGGCCGCTTCGTGGCTGCGGAGTTCGAGCGCGAGCTCGAAGCGCGCCACGCCTCCCTCAGCCGCACCGGCGAAGCCGACGAGGAACGCCTGCTCAACCTGCTGCGCCACGCGCACCATGCCGAGGTGTTCCGCACGCTGGCTCGCGACGTGGACGGCCGGATCACCGTGGAACAGGTGGCCGACGACCTGAGCGCGCTGGCCGACACCACGTTGCGCGTGACCGCCCGCTGGTGCTGGTCGCACGTGCGCAACCGGCACCGCGAGGTGCCGCAGTTCGCGATCATCGGCTACGGCAAGCTGGGCGGCAAAGAGCTGGGCTACGGCAGCGACCTGGACATCGTTTTCGTCTACGAGGACGACGACGAGCGCGCGGGCGAGGTCTACGCGGCTTATATACGCAAGCTGATCAACTGGCTGACCGTGAAGACGCGTGAGGGCGACCTGTTCGAGATCGACACCGCCCTGCGGCCCAACGGCAACTCGGGCCTGCTGACGACCACCTTCGAAGCCTACGAGCGCTATCAGCTCGGGCGCGGCAGCAACACGGCATGGACCTGGGAGCACCAGGCCATGACGCGCGCTCGTTTTGTGCTCGGCAGCGCCGAACTGGGCGCGCGCTTCGACCAGGTGCGGGAGGCCGTCATCGTGGCGCCGCGCGACCACCAGGCACTCCGGGCCGAGATCATCGCCATGCGCGACAAGGTGCGCGGCGCGCGGCCGGTGAAGGCCGACCGCTTCGACGTTAAGCACAGCCCTGGCGGCATGGTGGACGCGGAGTTCGCGGTGCAGTTCCTGGTGCTGTCGGAGTCGGCCGGGCATCGGGAACTCATTCCCAACGTGGGCAACATCGCGCTCTTGGTGCGCGCGGAAGAAGCCGGCCTGCTGCCCGCCGCCGTGGGCCGCAATGCCGCCGCAGCCTACCGCGAACTGCGCCGCGTGCAGCATCGCGCACGCCTTAACGAAGAGCCGACGCAGGTCGCCCCGCCCGCCTTGGCCAATGAGCGCAAAGCCATGCTGGCGCTTTGGAAGGCGGTATTTGGCTGACGGCGCCCGCACCTGCGCCACCTCGGCGTTGGCCGCCTGCGCGGTGGCGGTCGCCGTTCTTCTCGCCGGTTGCGCCAGCGGACCGCGCAGCGGGGGCAGCGCTCTAGGCAGTCGCGACGGCCCTGGCAGCAACATTCCCCCGGATCTCGATCGCGTGCCCGATGCCGAGCCCCGCGTCGAACCCATGCGCAACAGCGGCGGTACCAGCAAGCCCTACACGGTGCTGGGCCGGGCCTACCAGCCGATCACCGACGACCGGCCGTTCCGCGAATCGGGCATTGCCTCGTGGTACGGACGCAAGTTCCACAGCGTATCGACCGCGAGCGGCGAACCGTACGACATGTACGCTATGACGGCCGCGCACAAGACATTGCCGCTGCCCAGCTATGTGCGCGTGCGCAACCCGGCCAACGGACGCGAGGTGATCGTGCGGGTGAACGACCGCGGGCCGTTCGTCGACGGCCGCGTTATCGACCTGAGCTACACGGCGGCGCTCAAGCTCGACCTGCTGCGCGGCGTGGCGCCGGTGGAGATCGAACGCATCACGAACGAAGACATCCGCACCGGTGCGTGGCGGCGTGATTCGGGGACGGCGTATGCCTCGGCGGCACCACCGCCGCAGCCCTCGCGCACGCCAGCGCCGGGCGTTGTGCCGGTTCCTTCGGCCTGGGTGGCGCCGGTGGCGACGAATGCGCCGGCCGCATCCACGATGCCAGTGGCCCCGCAGACGGCGATGGCATCCGCGGAATCTGCGGCGCAAGCTGCGTCACAGGTTCCGGACACCGCATCGCGCGGGCAGATCGAAGTCACCGAGTTGCCGCCGATGGCACCCATGGCGCCGCTTGCACCGCCGGCATCCGCGGCCCGCTCAACGTCCGCGCCCTCTTCCACCGCCGCCGCATCGGCAGGCTTTTGGGTTCAGCTGGGCGCGTTCCGCGAGCGCGATGGCGCGGAGAACCTCTTGAGCGAAGCCGCCCGCGGCCTACCCACGCTGGCGCCGCAACTGCGCGTGTTCAGCGAGGCCGGCACGCACCGCCTGCAGGCCGGGCCCTTCCCCTCGCGCACGGCGGCCGGAGAGGCTGTCACGCAGCTGCGCGAGAGCCTGCGCATTGCGCCGATGGTGGTGGAGCGACGCTAAACCGCGCCATTGGACGCACCGGGCTCAGGGCATCGCCTTGGCCAGCACCTGCGAGCGCATGCCGACGCCCATGCGGTTCCACGCATTGATCTGCGCAATCGCGATCGAAAGTTCGACGATCTCGAGCTCGCTGAAATGTGCCTTGAGTGTCTCGAACTCGGCGTCGCGGTCTTCATGGCGATCGGCCAGGCGCGTCAGCGTTTCGGCCCAGGCCAGCGCCGCGCGCTCGCGCTCGTTGAAAAAGCTCACCTCGCGCCAGGTGGCCAGGCTGTTGATGCGCTGCCAGTCTTCGCCCTGCTGGCGCAGGTCGCGCACGTGCATGTCGAGGCAGTAGGCGCAGCCGTTGATCTGTGAGACACGGGCAAAGACGAGATCGATCAGCACCTTGCCGAGCGTGCTCGACTCGATGGTGCCGTTGACGGCGATCATTGCCTGGAAGGCCTTGGGGGCCGTCTTGTACCAGGTGAGGCGGGGGGCGATGGTGTTGCTCATGGCATGTACTCCAGGTGGTTGAGATTGAGAAAATCTGCTTGCTACCTGTTGAAGACGGGCCAGCTCCGGGCCCTGTGACACGCCGGGCGAATTATTTCGAAGAAAAATGTTGGGCGATGCGCGCCAGCTTGTCGGGGTTGCGCTGTGCGCGGATGCGCACGATGCGCTCGCCCTCGATCTCGAAGGTCTGCGCCGATTCGAGCTCGCCGTCGACAAAGCGCAGCAGCCCGGGTTCGCCGTTGATTTCCGCCAGTTCCATGCGCACCGCTGCGCCCATGCGGCGCCAGAGCGCGAAGTAGAGCTGCGCCAGCCGCTGGCTGCCGCGCAGGATCTTGCTGAAGCTCTGCACCTTGCCGCCGCCGTCGCCGATGAGCTCGACGTCTTCCGCCATGAGCGCCTTCAGGTCATGCAGGCTGCCGCGCGCGGCCGCATCGGCAAAGGCGCGCAGCAGGCGCTGGTGGGTTTCGCGCGACACCTGATAGCGCGGGCGCGCCTCCAGCACCTGCGCCTTGGCGCGGTGCACCAACTGGCGGCAGGCCGCCTCGCTCTTGCCGAGGGTGCGAGCCACCTCGTCGTAGTCGGCGTCGAACACCTCGCGCATCAGGAAGGCGGCACGTGCCTCGGGCGCCAGGCGCTCAAGCACGGCGAGGAACGCGACGGAGATGTTGTCGGCGCGCTCCAGCGATTCTTCCGGCGTGTCGGGCGATTCGGTCAGCGTGGGCTCGGGCATCCAGGCGCCGATGTAGTGCTCGCGCTGGACCTTGGCGGCGCGCAGCCGGTCGATCGAAAGGCGCGTGACGACGGTGACCAGCCAGGCTTCGGCGCTGTCGAAGCCGGCCTTGTCGGCTTCATGCCAGCGCAGCCAGGCGTCCTGCACCACCTCTTCGGCCTCCGCAACGGAGCCGAGCATGCGGTAGGCGATGCCTTGCAGGCGTCGGCGGTGGCTATCGAAAGTGAGGGTGGCGTCGTCCATGTCTGGCTAGACGGTTGGCAATGTGCGCTTGTGACAGGCTGCCCGCAATCCGGCCGAAATTATGAGCGGACGGCCCGCCCTTATGCGCCCTTATGCGCCCTGGTATTCGGCCTTGGGGCCGAGGGAAGCGGCGACTTCCTTGCGATAGCGGTTGAGTTCCTGCACCGTCTTGAAGCTGCGGTTCATCAAGAGGCTCAAGTTGTGCAGGATGCGCTCGCCGACCTTGCTTTCCCAGACCGCATCGAACTTGATCTGCTTGTCCAGCCAGTGCTCGAGCCAATCCGGGTCGGGCATGCGGCTCTGGATGGTGTCGTTGGGGAACAGCGCCTTGTTGACGTGCAGGTTGGTCGGGTGCAGCGCCTGTGCGGTGCGGCGCGCGCTGGCCATGAGCACGCCCACCTTGGCGAATGCGGCGCGGGCCTCGTCGCCGAACTTTTCCATGGCGCGCTTCATGTAGCGCAGGTACGCGCCGCCGTGGCGGGCCTCGTCCTGGCTCAGCGTGGTGTAGATGTGCTTGATGACCGGCTCGGTGTGCCACTGGGCCGCGCGGCGGTACCAGTGGTTGAGGCGGATCTCGCCGCAGAAATGCAGCATGAGCGTTTCGAGCGGGGGCGCCGGGTCGAAGTCGAAGCGCACTTCGTGCAGCTCCTGCTCGGTGGGCGCGTGCTGGGGGCTGAAGCGCTTGAGGTATTCCATCAGCACCAGCGAGTGCTTCTGCTCCTCGAAGAACCAGATCGACATGAATGCCGAAAAGTCGCTATCGTGGCGGTTGTCGCGCAAGAACATTTCGGTGGCCGGCAGCGCCGCCCACTCGGTAATGGCGTTCATCTTGATGGTTTGCGCCTGCTCTTCGGACAGCAGCGAAGCATCGAACGACTGCCAGGGAATGTCCTTGTCCATGTCCCAGCGGACAGATTCGAGTTGTCTGAAGAGTTCCGGATAAAGCATCAAAATCTTTCTAAGGCCGCCGATTTTAGTCGGCCCGTTTGGCGCGCCGGTGACAGACGCGCGATGATGCGAATACGCGCAGCCTGGCCGCGCGGATGCACACCCCCTTTTTTGTATCAGGAGCCCCCATGCGAACCCCCTCCCGATTGTCTGCGCTCAGGCGCTGCACACCGGCCGCCGCACTGGCAGCATGCCTGTTTGCCCTCGGGACGGCGGGTGCCCAGACCCCCTCCGCGCCCCCTTCCGCAGCGGCATCGGCCGCCCCCGCTGACGGCGTTGCCACCGCCTGCCCCGCCACCTTGCAACACACCTTCCCGCGGCTGCAAGACGAAAAACCCCAAGATTTGTGCCAGTACTCCGGAAAAGTGGTGCTGGTCGTGAACACCGCGAGCTTCTGCGGCTTTACCCCGCAATACAAGGGCCTGGAGGCGTTGGACAGCAAATATCGCTCGCGCGGCCTGGTGGTACTGGGCTTTCCGTCGAACGATTTCTCGCAGGAATCGGGCTCCAACAAGGAAATTGCAGACTTCTGCGAAAGCACCTTCGGTGTGAAGTTTCCGATGTTCGCCAAGTCGTCGGTGCGCGGTGCCAACGCCAATCCGCTGTTCAAGCAGCTGGCGCTGGCCTCCGGCACCACGCCCAAGTGGAACTTCTACAAATACCTGATCGGGCGGGACGGCAAGGTGGTGCAGGCCTGGTCGAGCATGACGGCGCCGGACGAGGCGGCCTTTGTGAAGGTCATCGAGAGCCAGCTGGCTGCGCATTGACGCATCCGAGGTCATACGAGTCGTCACAAACGTTTACCACTGGAGCGGGAACCGGGCTGGCACACTGTGCTCATATCGAGCGTGGGCAGCAAATGCCCTCCGGTTTCATGTTGCGAGGTCTTCTGGGCGTCTAAGTCTGGTTGAAATCCCGAGGCGATTCTTCTCCTCCTCCCTCCCTCCCTCCTTCGCGTCGGGGCGCCTCGCAGCATTTTTGTATATCCCTCAGGGACGGGGCGCGGCAACACCGGTGCCCTGAAACGAAAAAGGCGCCTGAGGCGCCTTTTTTCATGGTTGGGTGTCGATGAAGCTGGGCCGAAGCATCAGCTTGTCGTACAACCTTGCCAGGTTGGAGTGCTGGCCGCGCCAGTCGATGTCAGGGAAGCGCAGTCCGATCCAGCCCAGCGCACAGCCCACGGCGATGTCGGAGAGGCTCAGGTGGATGCCGCTGCAAAAGGGCTTGTCGGCCAAGCCCTTGGCCATGGCTGCAATGCCGCCTTCGACCTTGGCGCGCTGGCGCTCGATCCAGGCGGCGCTGCGCTCGCCGTCACCCCGACCGGACCAGGTGGCTTCCAGGCGCCAGAGCACGCCGGCGTCCATGACACCGTCCGCCAGCGCTTCCCAGGTCTTGACTTCGGCACGCTCGCGGCCCTGCTGCGGAATGAGCTTGCCCACGGGCGACAGGGTGTCGAGGTATTCGACGATGACGCGCGAATCGAACATCGCGTCGCCACCTTCCATGATGAGGCAGGGCACCTTCCCGAGCGGGTTGGAATGGGCAATGGTGGTGTCCGCCGCCCAGACGTCTTCGATCACGAACTGGTAGTCGAGCCGCTTCTCGGCCAGCACCACGCGCACCTTGCGCACATAGGGGCTGGCGGCCGATCCGATCAGTTTCATGAAAGCTCTCTCCCTAGGCTTTGATTTACGTTTATTCAACTTCATTTTAGGGGAACGCCAAGAGCGCGACTTCGATCTGTCGCGAACGCACGTCGCCGCGGGCCGCCTAAAATTCGGGCATGAGCTTCTCCACCGTCTCCGCCCTCTCCCCACTTGACGGCCGCTATGCGGCCAAACTTGCGGCACTGCGCCCGCTGATGAGCGAACAGGGCTATATGCACCGGCGCGTGCAGGTCGAAGTGGCATGGTTCATTGCGCTGTCCGACTGCGGCTTTGCCGAATTCAAGCCGCTCACCGGCGGCGCTCGCAAGTACCTGCTGGGCCTGGTGGCCCATTTCTCGGAGGCCGACGCCCTGGCCATCAAGGAAATCGAAAAAACCACCAACCACGACGTGAAAGCCGTCGAATACTGGATCAAGTCCAAGTTCGAAGCCCGGCCCGAGCTGTTGGCCGCCGCTGAATTCGTCCACTTTGCCTGCACCAGCGAAGACATCAACAACACCAGCCACGCGCTGCAGATCCAGGCCGCGCGCGAGAAAGTGCTGCTGCCGGCGATCGACGGGCTGATTGCCAAGCTGCGCGAGATGTCGCACCAGTTCGCCGGTGTTTCGATGCTGTCGCGCACGCACGGCCAGACCGCCAGCCCGACCACGGTCGGCAAGGAAATCGCCAACGTGGCGGTGCGGCTTTCCAAGGCCCGCGCGCAGATTGCCTCGGTGCAACTGCTCGGCAAGATGAACGGCGCCGTCGGCAACTACAACGCCCACCTCGCGGCCTGGCCGGATTTCGACTGGGAGGCGTTCAGCCGCAAGGTCATCGAAACGCCCGCGCCGCTCGGCCTGGGCTTGAGCTTCCAGCCCTACAGCATCCAGATCGAGCCGCACGACTACATGGCCGAGCTGTTCGACGCCGTGGCGCGCACCAACACCATCCTGATCGACTTCTCGCGGGACATCTGGGGCTATGTGAGCCTGGGCTACTTCAAGCAGCGGCTCAAGAAGGGCGAGATCGGCTCCTCGACGATGCCGCACAAGGTCAACCCGATCGACTTCGAGAACGCCGAAGGCAACCTGGGCCTGGCCAACGCGGTGCTGCGCCACCTGAGCGAGAAGCTGCCGATCAGCCGCTGGCAGCGCGACCTGACCGACAGCACGGTGCTGCGCAACATCGGCGTGGCTGTCGGCTATGCCACGCTGGCGTATGCGAGCCTGGCCACCGGCCTGGGCAAGCTCGAGCTCAACGAGGAAGCGCTGGCCGACGACCTCAATGCCTCGTGGGAAGTACTAGCCGAACCGATCCAGACCGTGATGCGCCGCTTCGGCGTGCAGGGCGCCTACGAGCAGCTCAAGGAAGTAACGCGCGGCAAGACTGTGACGGCCGAGGCGCTGCATGGGCTGATCCGCTCGCTCGACATTCCCGAAGCGGAAAAAGAACGGCTCCTGGCCATGACGCCCGCGAGCTACGTGGGCAAGGCCGCGGAGCTCGCCAGTAGAATCTGAGGCTTCCCGCGCCGACGCAACAGCCGCTTGAAGGCGGTCTGCCTGCGTCGCTTCTCGGCCCCCTATCCAGCCAACGCGCCGCCTGCGGTGCGCCAGCCAACGACCTGACGGGGCTTCAAAGTCCCTGTTGTTCATGCTGCGCGCGCCACTCCGACGCCTTTGGCTCAAGATTCACCGCTGGATCGGTCTCACGCTGGGGCCGGTACTTGCCCTCACCGCCCTGCTTGGCGCGGTGCTGGTGGTGGCGTTGCCGATCGACCGCTACGCGCATCCCGAGCTCTTCGTGGGCCGGAACACGGCCGTTGCGGCGTCCGCATTGCCGCTCGAGCCGCTGCGCCAGCGCCTCGTGGCCGAGTTCGGCCCCGACACCACCCTCACGCTGCGACCGCCGCGCACCCCCAGCGAGACGCTCTGGGTGTATGTGCGCGGGCCATGGGACGGCACGCTCTATCTCGATCCCGCCACCGGCGCGGAGCAAGGCCGGCGCGGGTCGCACGAAGGCGCCTACAACCTGCTTTTCGAACTGCACAGCAGCCTGCTGCTGGAGGACACGGGCAAGGGCATCCTGTCCTTCGTCGCGCTGGCCTATCTGTTGATGCTGATCACCGGCGTGGTGCTCTGGTGGCCTACGCGCTGGCCGCCTTCGCTGCGGATTGCGCTCGACCGCGGCCTGTTGCGCGGGCTGTTCGACCTGCACCGCACCGGCGGCGCCGTGCTCGGGCTGCTGATTGCGGTGTCTGTCTTCACCGGCGCCTACATGGCTTGGCGCCCGCTCGGCAACTTCGTCTCGGCCGCCATGGGCCAGGAGCCAGTCAAGCCGCCCACCGTTCCCAAAGGCACGCCCGCGGGGCCTCGGCTGTCGCTCGACGAACTCGTCGCCCGCGCGCAGAACGTCTTCCCGGGCCAGCCAATCGGCTATGTGCAGGTGCCCGCCAAGCCAAACCGCCCGCTTCGGGTGCGCTTTCGCCTGGCCGACGATCCGCATCCGAACGGCATCAGCTCGGTGTGGCTGCATCCGCTGACCGGCGAGGTGCTGGCGGTGCGCCGCTGGCAGGACCTGGACGCCGGCAATGGTGCAGTAGTGGTCATTTATCCGCTGCACACCGGCGTGCTGGGCGGGCCGGTTCACCAGGGGTTCGTCGCGCTTCTTGGCCTGGCACTCGCCGGCCTGGGCCTGAGCGGCGTCTGGCTCTGGTGGCGGCGCCGCGCCGTGGCCGCTGCGGCCCGAGGCGCCGCGCTTTCCAACAACAGCAACCGCACGACCTCCTGAACGGGACGTCTGCTGCGGTCGATTTCTAGTTTGATATCGAGGAGAACCTGTGTTCAAGCAGAAGAAATGCGCCGCCCTGGTCATGGCGCTCTTTCCCATCAGTTTCCAGAGCTTTGCGGCCGAAGCCGAACCGGCGGCCGATGCCACGTCTGGCGCGAAAACGCTGGAGGCCGTGACCGTCACGGGCGATTGGCTCGGCACGCCCAGCGAGACGAAGGTGCTCGAGCACCCCGGCGCGCGCAGCATCGTCGAACGCAAGCAGATCCAGGAGAGTGGGTCGAGCAACGTGCGCGACGTGCTGCGCCAGGTTCCCGGCGTGCAGGTGCAGGAGAGCAACGGCACGGGCGGCAGCGACATCTCGCTCAACGTGGGCGTTCGCGGCCTCACCTCGCGCCTGTCGCCGCGCTCGACTGTCCTCCTGGACGGCGTGCCACTGGCCTATGCGCCCTACGGCCAGCCGCAACTCTCGCTCGCGCCCGTGTCGCTCGGCAATCTGGAGGCAGTCGACGTGGTGCGCGGCGCGGGCTCCGTGCGCTACGGCCCTCAGAACGTGGGCGGCATCATCAACTTCGTGACGCGATCGATTCCGAAGCAGTTCGCGAGCGAAGTGGGTGTGGGCGTGGAAAGCGCGAGCCACGGCGGCGGCATCAAGACCACGCCTACCCTCTTCATGGGCGGCACCAACGAGAACGGCCTCGGGCTTGCGCTGCTGTATTCGGGCACGCACGGCGACGGTTTTCGCCAGAGCAACGACCACACGAGCATCGACGACCTGATGCTGAAGGGCGCCTACCGCCTCTCGAGCACGGACGACATTGCCGTCTCTCTGCACCACTTCGAAGGCAAGGGCCGCATGCCGGGCGGCCTGACGACAGCGCAGTTTGCCGCGAACCCGTTCCAGTCCGACCGCCCTTTCGACGAATTCTCCGGGCGCCGCACCGACGGCTCGATCAAGTACACGCACAACGACGGCGTGAACAAGTTCGAGATGCTGAGCTACTACACCGACTCGTTCCGCAGTAGCTACCTCGAGCAGGAAGGCACGGGCGCCAATGCCGGCCGGCGGCGTCTGACCAGCGCACCGCGCAACTACAAGACCTACGCTTTCGAACCCCGCTACTCGCGCCTGATCGATTCGGGCAGCGTGGTGCAGGAAGTCAGCGTTGGCGCACGCTACCTCAAGGAAGAGGCTTCCGAAGTAGCGACGCGCAGCACCTACTACCTGCCGCGCCCCGGCTTCGATGCGTTCACGCTCGCGCAGCCTGCGTACCAGTCGAGCAAAGGAGGCACAACCGCGCACGCGTTCTACATCGACGACCGGATCGACTTCGGCAACTGGACCATCACACCCGGCGTGCGCTACGAGTCCTTCCGTTCGCACAACGACGTGTTCACGATGGCCAACAACCGGGTGACCGGCGCGAACTATCCGAAGATCGATTCCAACGAAGTGCTGCCAACGCTGTCGGTGCTCTACCGTATGAGCGACCGGTGGTCGCTGTTCGCGAATGCCGGCGTGTCGTTCGGGCCGCAGCAGTACGCCCAGCTCGCGCAGTCGACCACCAGCCTGCACCCCGAGAAGGCCAAGACCTATGAGATCGGCACCCACTACAAGGGCGAGGCCTGGAGCGGCGAGCTGACGCTGTTCAACATCAACTTCGACAAGGAACTGCAGCTCGCGCGCTCCATTACCGGCGACGTCGGCCAATGGACCGACCTGGGTGCCACGCGGCACCGCGGTTTGGAGTCGGCGCTGCGCTACGACCTTGGCACGCTGAGCGATTCGCTCAAGGGAGTGTCGGTTTCCGCGACCTACACGTACACGCAAGCCACCTCGAAGGCCGGCGCGTTCGCGGGGCGCGACCTGCCGTTCTACTCGCGCCAGGTGGCGACGCTCGGCGCGCGCTACGAGCGCGGGCCGTGGACCTTCAACGCCGACGTGTACGCGCAATCGAAGCAACGCTCGCCCGGCTCGCCCGACGACGGCGCGAACTACGTCACGATGGAAGACTCGACCGGCCGGCTCGGCAACATTCCGGGCTACGCGACCATGAACCTGCGCGCCGCCTACGACTTCGGCCCGTCGATGAGCAACCTGAAGCTGGCGGTCGGCGTCAAGAACCTGTTCGACCGCCGTTACTACAACCGCTCGGTCGACAACAACGGCGGCAAGTACGTGGGCCAGCCGCGCACGCTGTACCTGCAGGCCTCGGTGGCGTTCTGACGGCGCCCGTGGGGGCGCATACACTCGCGCACCCATGGCCCTCAAATCCACCATCTTCAAGGCCGCCCTCGCGGTGGCCGATATCGACCACGGCTACTACGCCGACCATGCGCTGACCCTGGCGCGTCACCCGAGCGAGACCGACGAGCGGATGATGATCCGGCTCGTCGCGCTCGCACTCAATGCGCACAAGCTGCAGGACGTCTGCCAGGGCGACGGCACGCTGGCCTTTGGCGCAGGTTTGTCGAACGTCGACGAGCCCGACGTGTGGCTGCGCGATTTCACGGGCGAGACCAAGCTGTGGATCGAGGTCGGGCAGCCTGAAGACAAGCCCATCATCAAGGCCTGCGGCAAGTCGGACGAAGTGATCGTCTATTGCTTCAACCATGCGGCCGAGATCTGGTGGCGCGGCATCGAGAACAAGCTCACGCGGCCGCAGAACTTGCAGGTCTACCGCGTGCCGACGGAAGCCTCGCAGGCGCTGGCCGCGCTGGCGCAGCGCAGCATGCAGCTGCAGGCAACGATCCAGGAAAACACGCTGACGCTGGGCGACGGCGCAAACAGCATCGACGTCGAACTGCTGCGCTGGAAGTAGCTTCTAGGCGCCCGGCATCATCGCGCCGCAGTGCCAGCACTGCTCGAAGCCGCCTTCGATCCGCTCGCCGCATACGCATTGCCAATTGCGCTGAGGCCTGTGCTGCGCCGCATGCAGCACCTGCTGCGCGCGCTCGAATTGCGCTTCGTCGTCGATCCAGATTTCAGGCAGGCATTGGTCTGGCGGCAACTGGCCCATCACGGCGCCCAGGAATTCACGCTGCACCGTCGCTTCGACGCCCTCCTCCCGCAAAGCGTGCACCCACAAGGTCGCGATCGCGAGGTTCGGTGCTTGGGCGAGGCGGCGCATGGGCGGCCCGATTCAGGCGGTGTCGTCGGGGCCGAGGGGCTCCGACGGATCGTCGGGCCACTGCGCCGGTTCGGCTTCGCGCGCACGCTCGGCGTACCTGTTGAAGCGCCAAGCCGTGTCTTCCATGGTGATGCGGCGCCAGGTCACGCGTTTTTCGGTCGGCGACATGGCGGGCCAATGCTGCACCTCGTCGAAGGTGCGGCCGCAGCCCTTGCATTCGTCGTCGCCCTGGCTGGTGGAACAGATCGCAATGCAGGGCGTGTCGGGCGTGCTGTGGTACCAGTCGAGCCACGCGGCCCAGGCATCAGGAGGAAAACCAAACTCGTCGACCTCGTCTTCATGGTGGAACGCCATGAGCGCATACACCTCGGCCAGCGCGCGCAATTCGGGCGCCAGCGTGATGCCGTCGGGCGAGGGACTTTTCTCCCGCCAATGGTTGATGGCGGCCTCGATGTCGGTGATGTGAATGGCGGCCATGAAGAGAGAAAAAACAGCGAGCGGCGATCATAGTCCGGCAATGCCCCGTGACTGCCGAAGGTTATAGGCACTACAAAGTTTATAGCTCCATGCCTTTTGTTCACGGGGCTTTCGAAAGCATTCCTTTTAAAGTGCCGGAAATTTCAGGTTGCCAGAGTACCTGTGTCGATGCTCTAATTCCCCCCACGAAGGGGAGTAGCTCCCGACCGCTGTCCATGGCAGCGGAAATCGACAGGTCGTCAATACGAAGCACAACACTTCCGGCCTGTCGGGCAACACGTGCCTTGCGGTGCGCGTTGTCGAGCAAGACCTTCGATTTGAACCTGAGCAGGTTTGATCGAAGCGTTCCTGAGTCCCCGGTCGTTACCCCGGTCTTCGTCATCGCTTCGACCATTCCCGCGCGGGATGAATCGAAAACGCGCACACGCGCCGGACTGCCGCCATCCCACCGAAGGCGACGGACAGCGCACGAAGACAAGAGGAAGCTATGGAACAGTTCATGACCCCGGAATTCTGGGTCGCGGTCGGTCAGATCATCATGATCGACATCCTGCTCGGCGGCGACAACGCCGTCGTCATTGCCCTGGCCTGCCGCAAGCTCCCGCCTGCGCAGCGCACCAAGGGCATTCTCTGGGGCACCGCCGGCGCGATCGTGCTGCGCGTGGTCCTGATCTTCTTCGCGCTGACGCTCCTGGCCATTCCGTTCCTGAAGCTTGCGGGCGCGGTGCTGCTGCTGTGGATCGGCGTGAAGCTGCTGGCTCCCGAGCACGACGATGCGCACGGCAACATCACTGCCAGCGACAAGCTGTGGGGTGCGGTCAAGACCGTGATCGTGGCCGACCTGGTGATGAGCGTGGACAACGTGATTGCCATTGCCGGCGCCGCACAAGGTGCGGGCCAGAGCCATCAGATGCCGCTGGTGATCTTCGGCCTGCTGGTGAGCATCCCGATCATCGTCTGGGGCAGCCAACTGGTCATCAAGCTGATGGACCGCTTCCCGATCATCATCACGCTGGGCGGCATGCTGCTGGGCTGGATCGCCGGTACCATGGCCGTGTCGGACCCTGCGCTGTCGAACACCGCGGCCTGGACCTGGGTGCCGAAGGTGCCGCAGAGTGACATGGTCAGGTATGCAGCCGGCGTGGGCGGTGCGCTGCTTGTTCTGGTCATCGGCAAGTGGGTGGCGCTGCGCCAGGCGCGCCAACGGCCCGCCACCGCTGCCAGCACGAGCTGAAGCCCCGCAGGCATCGGCAAAAATGCTCTTCCCCTATCGACCAGTCTCTGCCACTCTAGGCACTTGAAGGAGCGCAACGTGGAAACGATCATTCTCTATGTCGACGACGCCGGCTATGCCTGCGAGCAGTTCGCCGAACTGACGCCGGACGCGAACAGCGTCGTGGCGCGTCATTGGGTGCTCGTGGCCTGCGCTCCGCGCATGACGCATCGCATCAGCAAATGGGTGAGCCACAGCGCAAGAGAGAACTGGCGCGCAAAGTGGTTCAGCAAGGTGCAGGCGCAGCTTCTGCCGGTACTCGAACGCAATGGCGGACAGGTAACGCCGGTGCTGGCCAAAGGCCCGCTGACCGAGCTCACACAGCAGCTCAAGCGCGAGCATTCGGCCACGCACGTGGTCGATGCGCGCCGTCCCAAGATCGGCGTCGACCTGGAACCGGTCACGCCCGATCAGACCCCGGCGCATCAGTCGGGCTGGGCCTTTCCGGGTGCCGTGATGGGCATGGGCGCGCTGCTGGTGCTTGCGAACGAACTGGCCGAATAACACATCCTGCTTCATGACGAGCCCCGGTGCGGCAACGCGCCGGGGCTCTTGTCTTTTTGGCGGGCCGGTGGGGTATCCTGCGGCGCATGCGCATCATCCTCAAATGGCTGCTCAGCGCCGTCGCGCTGCTGGCGGTGGCCTATCTCTACAAAGGTGTCCAGGTCAACAGCTTCGGCTCCGCGCTGATTGCCGCGGCGGTCATCGGCTTGCTCAACATGGTCGTCAGGCCAGTGCTGGTGGTGCTGACGCTGCCGGTCACCATCGTTACGCTCGGCCTCTTCTTGTTCGTGATCAATGCCCTGCTGTTCTGGGCCGCGTCGGGCCTGCTCGCGGGCTTTCAGGTCAGCGGCTTCGTGGCCGCGCTGATCGGCTCGCTGATCTATTCGCTGCTGGGCTTGATCATCGAAGCCGCGCTGGGCGGGCTTCTTTCCAAGCGCTGAGCCGCCCCACCTTCGTTGTTACCTGAGCGGCGGCTCTTCGGCCTGCCGCTTCACCAATGCCTCCACGTCGCGCGCGCGGGTGTCGATGATCGACGCCTCGTAGTGGTCGATGGGCGCGCCCGGCTTGCGCATCAGTTCCTGCGCGGCCTTGAAGCGGTCCCGTGCGGCGGGATAGTCGAGGATGGCGACGTTGGCCTCCGCATCGGCACGCACCGCTCGCAGCGTGTCGTTCTGTGCACCGTACAGATTGGCCAGCGCACGCCAGGCAGTGGCGTCGCGCGAATGGGTGGCAACCCAGTCGCGCAGCACCGGCACCATGGGCGCGGGCTGGCGCGTGGCCACGGCCGTGTCGGCGGCCAGCAGCATTTCGGGGCGCTCCTTGGACTTCACGTCGAGCAAGGCGAAGGCCTTGGCAGCGCCGCCGCCCGCAAGTTCGATCTCGGCATTGAGCCAGCGCGCCAGCTTGGCGGACGAGGGGTCTTCCGCGGTGCGTGCCGTCAGCCGCTCGGCCAGTGCGCGCGCCGCCTTGAAATCGCGCAGATCCTTGGCCGACAGCGCGGCCGCGTAGAGCGTGCCGGCCTGCTGGGCCGGGCTGCTCCTGGCGAACTCGCCGCTGGAGGCCGCGTCGACCCAGAGCCGCAGCACGTCGACGCCCGGCCGCGTGAGCACGCGCGCTCGCGCGGCAATCATGGCGTGGTCCATGGCCAGCGGCAGGGGTGGTGCGGCATCGAGTCGGAATTGAAACCGGCCCTGCATGTCGGAAATGCGCTCGGTCGTGAGCGGATGGCTGCGCAGGTAGGGGTAGGAGCCGTTGTCGTTCAGGCGCGAGGCGTATTGCAGCTTCTCGAACATGGCGGCCGCGCCTTGCGGTGCAAAGCCTGCCTGGGTCATCACCCCGAAACCGACGCGATCGGCCTCTCGCTCCATGTCGCGCGAGAAGCTCAGCTGGTTCTGCATGAAGAGCGCCTGGCTGCCCATGATCACGGCCTGGCCCGCGTCGGCATTGCGGCTCTTGCTGGCCGCGATCATGCCGAGGATCAGGCCGGCCAGCATCCACGGCATCTGCTTGCCCTGCCGGCTCATGATGCGCGAGATGTGGCGCTGCGTGACGTGCGACAGCTCATGGCCGAGCACGGTCGCCAATTCATCGCGGCTCCCGACGGTGGCAATCAGCCCCATGTTCAGGCCCAGGTACCCGCCCGGCAGCGCAAAGGCGTTGACGTTGCGGTCGCGCCCCAGCAGGATGGTCCAGGCAAAGCGCTCGTCCAGCTCGGGCGTGAGCTCGCCGCGCTGCCGTGCGGCCGCCAAGAGGCGCTGCCAGATCTCCTGCACGTAGGCCGCGATGACCGGGTCGTCGATGTAGTCGGTGTCGCGATAGAGCTCGCGCGCAATCTGGTCGCCCAGGTTGCGCTCGGCACTGGCGGTCATTTCGCCGCCATCGCCCAGGCCGGGCAGCGCTTGGATCTGCGCGCGGGCGGGTACCGGCAGCAAGATCTGGGACGCTATGAGAACCGTAGCGCACAGGGCCCGCCACGCGGGCGCGGCAGAACTTTTTTTAGGGGAAGAAAGAGTCAAGCGCGGCATTCCTCGTCCATGGCTCGGGCCCGTATGATGCATCCACACACCGATCGTTCACACATGAGCTCCCTCACCCATTTTGACGCGCAGGGCCAAGCCCACATGGTCGACGTTGCGGCCAAACCTGCCACCCACCGCGTGGCTGTGGCCACCGGCCGCATCGAGATGCAGCCCGCGACGCTGGCGCTGATCGAGTCGGGAACCGCAAAGAAGGGCGACGTGCTCGGCATTGCCCGCATTGCGGGCATCCAGGCCGCCAAGAAAACCAGCGATCTGATTCCGCTGTGCCACCCGCTCGCCCTCACGCGCGTGGCATTGGCCTTTGCGCTGGCCGAAAAGGGCAATGCGCCGCAGGTGGTCTGCACCGCGACGGTCGAAACCGTAGGGCCGACCGGCGTCGAGATGGAAGCGCTGACCGCCGTGCAGGTGGCGCTGCTCACCATCTACGACATGTGCAAGGCAGTGGACCGCGGAATGCGCATTACCGACGTGCACGTGCTGGAGAAGCATGGCGGCAAGTCCGGGAGCTACGTGGCGGGTTGATAAGGCCAAAGTCGAGCCACGTTAAGGCGTCTCGGCCTCGACGGACAGGCCCTTGAGCCAGCGCTCGTATTCTTCGGGAAACGCAATGCGGAAGCGCTCCGCCTGGTCGCGGGCTTCCTGGCGTTGCCCCATCAGTTCGGCGCTTTCGATCAGCTTGACGATCACGCGCGGCTCGGGCGAGAAATGCAGCGTGCGCTCGGCCAGCGAATGCAGCGCGGCGGCGTTGTCAGGGGTCACCGCCGTCAGCGTCAGCTCCGCAAAATCCACCTGCCTGGCGAAGAGCCACGAAGCCCTGGCCTTCGCCAGTGTGTTTTCTTCGTAAGTCGGCAAGCGCTCGGCCCGCGTCAGATAGATCTGGCTGATGCGGATGTAGTCCCAGGTGGCATAGCCGACGACTGCCATGAGCGCGGCCGCCGCGGCCGATGGCAGCACAGGCATTTCGGCCCACTTGCCTTTGAAGCCTGATTGCGAAGGAAAGGACGCATTGCGCCGGCCAGGCCACAACATTCCCAGGCACAGGCCGAAGGCCAGCTGAAACGGCCCATACCAGAGCGGATATTCGAGCAGGCTGTGCAGCACGATGGCGCCCATCAAGCCCCACGCCATGAGCCGCGCCGGATCGCGCTCCCGCCAGGGCCTTGCCGCCAGCACCATCCACGCGAACCCGCCAGAGATCAGCACCGACACCGGTATGCCCAGCTCCACCGCCAGGTGCAGCGGCAGGTTGTGCGCGTTGTCCAGGATCTCCGGGAACCGCGATCCCTCGTACAACGTGCTGTAGTGCGCGAAGCTCAGCTCGCCCCAGCCCCACCCCGTCAAAGGATGCTGGGCGATCAGGGTGAGCACGTTGCGCCACAGGATGAACCGCGTGTGATCGCCCGGTGCGCCCTCCTGCAGGCGCCGCATCATGCCCTCGACCTCGCCCGCCGCCAGCTGAGGCAGCAACCACGCGATGGCGAAATAGACCGGAATCATGGCCAGCAGCAGCGAGGGCGGCGGTAGGCTGAAGCGAACAGAGCCGGCCGAGCTCTCTTTGGACACGCCGCGGCGCTCCCGCCGCGCGATCAATGCAGCCACCCCGACGATCGACAGCAACTGAAGCAAGCCCGTGCGCGAGGTGGACGCCGCCGCGGCCACCAGCAAAATCAACCCCGCCGCCATCAGCCAGCGCCGCACGCGCACCGAAGGCTGCGTGGCGTGAATCCATAACGCCGCCACCAGCGCCATGCTGATCAGCGAGGCGAACTGATTGCGCTGGCGCAGGTTGCCATAGGCCTGCCCCAGCGCCGGCGTGGTGGTCCAAGGCACGAGCGGCTCGGCCAGTCCGTAGTACTGGAGCAGACCCAGCACCGCACTGACCAGCCCGGCGACCAAGATGCCCACCGCCAGGGCCGCCGAAGCCGAAGGCCCGCCACGCGCCATGCCCGCGCCCACGCAGGCCGAAGCGGCCATCGCGGCGAGCACCACGACAGCCGGCAGCCACGAAGCGGCGGCTGTTGCGTGCGACGGCGAGAAGAAAGAAGAAGAAAGCACGATCGCAGCCATTCCAGTCGCCAGCCAGGCCCAGACCACCCGCGAGGGCACGCCCGGTGGAATGGCCAGGAGTAGCGCGGCGACGCAAACCCAGGTCGCAAACAGCTGCCAGGCCTGGACCGAGGGGCCGGCTACCAGCGGACAGAGGAAGGGGAAGGCCACCAGCCCGGCACGCACTGTGCCGATGGTTTTGGAAGGGAGGACGGCCGCCTCGAGGGGCGCTGCACGGGACGTCATGCACCGATTGTGCCGACCGGCGGGCCGACGAATGGCGGCGGGCGAGAGACGAGCGGTAGGACCGGATCGCCAAGCAAAACATACCATCCAACGGTCACATTTGGACACGTTTGCAAAGTATTGTGCGATGAAATCCCTCTTTGTTACTCGCCGCCGTGCACCCCACGCCGGCTTCAGCCTCATCGAAGTGCTGATAGCCATCGTGGTGTTGTCCTTCGGTTTGCTTGGGATGGTGGGCCTACAAGCGGCCTCGCTCCAAGCCAATCGCGATGCCAGGCTGCAGTCCGCGGCCACCGTGCTAGCGCGCGAATTTGCAGAAATGATGCGAGGCAACAAGGCGGTTGCGCTGCTAGGCACCGGCAATCCGTACATCGGCGACTTCTCGAGTCCACTGGCTCCGGCGACGCCGAGCTACTGCCTGACGGTTGGGTCGACCTGCGCGACGGCAGAAGCCACGGCACAGGCGCAGCTGACGGAATGGCTGGCCCGTGTCGATGCCGAGCTTCCCGGCGCCCGCGTCAGCATTTGCCATGACTCGGCCCCGTATGGCACAACTGGCCTTCCGACGTGGACCTGCACGAGCGGTGCAACGACTGACGTGGTGGTTGTCAAGATTGGCTGGACGCGAGCCAGCACCCGCCGTGGAGATACGGCGCTGGACCAGGCCAGCGCGCCTTCCGTGGTGCTGCCCGTCACCGCCGGGAGCACGCTGTGATGCGCCGCTCGCAACATCACGTTCGCGGCTTGACGCTGATCGAACTGCTAGTCGCGATGGTCATCGGCCTGGTGATCGTCCTGGCTGCGGTTGCCGCCCTCACCGTCGCGCGCCGCGGCTTCAACACCGTGGACGCCGCGTCGCAGTTGCGCGACAGCGGCCGTTTTGCGGCCGACCTCATCCAGCGGGTGGGCGCACAGACAGGCTACCGCGATGTTTTCATTGCCGCCGGTTTGGCGTCGGAAGATGCTGCGCGCGAAGCAAACATCGGCGGCTTCAATAACGCCCTGTTGGACGCAACCAATCCCACGACCGCATCGACGGCGCGCACGGCCAGCGTGGTGGGCTACGGAAGCGACATCCTCATCCTTCGCTACCAGGCTTCGCAGCTTTACACCAACTCGGAAGACAGCACGAAGGCCGCCGTCGCCGATCAGACCATGATCGATTGCGCCGGCAACACTGTGGCAAGCGTCCCTAATCCCAAGGACGCGGATCCGGCCCAGGTCGCCCAAGCCTACGACCGCCGCATCGTCAGCATCTTCCATGTGGCGATCAGCCAGGGAGAGCCGGCCCTGATGTGCACCTATTCCAGTACCGGCGCCGCCCCCTGGACCACCGTGCCGGTGATCCAAGGCGTGGAAAATTTCCAAGTGCTGTACGGCGTGGACGGCGTCACGGCCAATGCCGCCCCGGCCGCGCCAACAGCCGTGCCAGACGTGCCCGACAGCTACCTGCGGGCCGACCAGATGACGGTCGCCGGTTCCGCCAATAACACCAAGGCCAATTGGCGCCGCGTGCGGAGCATCCGCATTGGGATGGTGCTTCGCAGTGCGCCAGGGTCCAGCCAGGACATGGCCGCGCAGACCTTCTGGCCCTTCGGCGCAGCCAAGGGCACCGCGACAGGCGCAGCGGGGTCCGCATTTGCCAACTCGAACGACGTGGGCACCTCGTTCCAACCCACGCCCGACGGCCGGCTGCGCCAGACCGTCTCTTTCACCATTCACCTGCGCAACGACCAGGGCCTATGACATATCCCCTCCATCGTTACTCGAGATCTCCTTTGGCATTGTGCGGAAAGGAGCGTGGCGCATCGCTCATCGTCGTGATGCTGATCCTGATCATCGTCTCGATCCTGGGAGTCGGTGGCGCTCAGATTGCCATGATGGCCGAGCGAGGGTCGCGAAACGACCGCGACATGCAAGTCGCATGGCAATCGGCTGAAGCGGCCTTGATGGATGCGGAGTTCGACATCCACGGTCCGGGCACGGCCAGCCGCAAGGCGCTGTTCACCGACATGCACAACACCAACGACTTCACTGCGGGATGCGGCTCCTCCGGTAACAGCAAGGGCCTGTGCGCGCTGGTGGAAAGCGGCAAGCCAGCGTGGCTGGTTGCGGACTTCACCAGCGAGGCCACCGGCGCCAAAACAGTCCCGTTCGGCCTGTTCACCGGCCGCACCTTTGCCGCAGGCGAAACGGGCGTTCAACCCGCCAAAGTGCCGCGCTACATCGTCGAGCCGATCTCCGATCCGCTGAACCGCGACAAGACCTTCGAGAAGCCACCCACCTACGTTTACCGCGTAACGGCAATGGGCTTTGGTCCGCGCGACGACATCCAGGCCGTCGCCCAAATTCTTTACCGCGATTGAGGCGGCAGTGCACATGAACAAACACAAAAAATCCCTTCGCGCCTTTGCTTCACAGATCGCGCGCACTTGGGAGCTCGCAACGCATCCGCGGTTGTGGTCGCCCCGCCAGCGCGCGCTCGCGTGGTTTGGCCTGCCCCTTGCAGCACTCACGATTTCTTTCGTGGTCAACAGCCAGACCTCTGCGCCGGCGTTCAAGGCCATCAGCCTTTCGAGCGACCCTCTCTACGCCACCACTTCCGGCGACAAGCCCACGCTTGCGCTCGCACTGTCCGTCGAGTACCCGACGGTCGGGGCGCAATACACCCCGGGCGGCGCCGACGACAACACCTACAGCAATACGACCGAGTACCTTGGCTATTACGACGCAGAGGCTTGCTACTCGTACAACAACGCCCCCACCGAGACGCCCGCAACCGGCTTCACGGCTGCCGACTACAAGCGCTTCGATCGCGTGGGCCCGGCCACCAGCCGCACCTGCGCAGACGCATTTCCCAATGCATTCAGTGGAAACTTCCTGAACTGGGCCGGCAACTCCGCCATCGACATGCTTCGACTTGCCCTGTCGGGTGGCGACCGCTACATCGACACAACCGACCTGACCATTCTCCAGCGCGCGGTCATCCCCAACGGCGACCCGGTGTGCATGTGGAACAGCACCAACTTTCCGGCGAAGCGGCTTTTGCGCGGCGGCGGTACGAGCGGAAAGACATTCTGGGGTGCTGTTCCGGCCGCAATGATCACGGCCGCAGGCGCCAACGATATCTATGTAGGCAACACGCTCAACCGCATGTACTTCGGAACGGCAAGAGGCGGCTCGTGCACGGACACCGGGAGCTACTCGCTGGCCGGGGCGTCATCCGCAACAGCTGCCATCGGCACGATAAGAAGCGAAACAACAAAACTGCCCAGGGACGCCAGTTCGTGCGCCAACGAAGGCGGCACCTGCGCCTTCACCGGCATTCAAGAAGTCTGGTACGGCGCAGAAAAAAGCTGGAAGGTAGCCCCCGTGAGCATCAGCACGGCATGCTCCAACGGTGTCTTTGGCGACCCGATCAGCGGCACAGTGAAGAAGTGCTACACGGTGCCCTATACCGGTTCGTGGACTCCTCCGTCCAGCGGCTCCGGCCTTTCGACCGACGGATTCTTCTACGCCCGCGTGCAGGTTTGCCAGAAGGACAGTGCCGGCAATCTGCTCGACAACCGCGACTACCCCTTCTGCACCAAATACCCGAGCGGCAACTTCAAGCCGGGCGGCGTGGTGCAGAAATACAGCGACCAGCTGCGGCTTGCCGCGTTCGGGTATCTGCTCGAGCAAACGGCCAGCTACAACAACGGCCGCTATGGCGGCGTGCTGCGCGCACCCATGAAATACGTGGGTGCGAAGACCTTCGACATCAACGGCCAGGACAGCACGCCATCTGGCGGCAATGCCAATGCCGAGTGGGACCCTACCACCGGCGTGTTCAAGGCCAACCCCGACTCCAATGCCATGGGCATCAGCGGCGTTGTGAACTACCTCAACAAATTTGGCCGCACCGGCACACCCGGCAAGTACAAGAAGTACGACCCAGTGAGCGAGCTCTACTACGAGTCCCTACGATACATGCAGGGCCTCTCGCCGAGCCCGGACGCCATCAGCGGCATCACCGACGCATTGAAAGACGGCTTTCCCGTCTACACCGACTGGAGCAACCTCGACCCCTTCGGCGGTGGACGCACCAACACCGGTAACTACTCCTGCCTCAAGAACAACATCGTGGTTATCGGCGACATCAATACGCATGATGGAAGCCGCTTTCCCGCAGTCGACACCGCCAACAACATTCCCAACCTCGGCACGTGGACAGGGGTTGCTCAGGACTTCGAGAAGGGCGTGGTTCGAAACTACACGGATGGCGCGGGCGCCGCACGTCAAACGAGTAATCCCAACGCGGTCAACGCCAACCCAAAGGGAGACGCCATCATCGGCTACTCGTATTGGGCTCACACGCACGACATTCGGGGCACCGGCTGGACCAACGAACCCGCCAAACAGCGCCCGGGCCTGCGCGTAAAGACGTTCATCTTCGACGTCAACGAGTATGGCGACCAGAACAACGTCGCCACCCGGCGCACCCGAAACCAGTTCTTCACGGCCGCCAAGTACGGCGGCTTCGAATCCGACAGCGGCAACCTCGGAAGCAAGCCTTTCAACACCTACGGCAATCCGTTCCGGAAGGAAGACGGCACTGTCGACAACGACGTATGGCAGGACTCGGAGAACCCCGGCGAAGCCGGAACGTACTACCTGCAAAGCAGTGCGCGCGGCGTGCTGAGCGCTTTCGACAGCATCTTCAGCCGGGCGTCGACCACCGCGCGAAGCATCGCCGGCAGCGCCGTGGCGTCGCAAAAGCTCACCGCGGGCAACCAGATCTACCAGGGTTCTTTCGATACTTCCAACTGGTCCGGGGACCTGCAGGCGTTCAACCTCAGCGTGGACGCGAACAACAACGTCTCGATCAGTTCGACAGCCGCCTGGAGCGCGAGCGACCGCCTTGCGGCGCTCACCGCGCCGGCAACCTCGCGAAACATCGTGGTGGGCAACGCCGGTGCAACGTCGTCCCCTACGGCGACGGCATTCACCTGGGCGGCGATATCGGATGTCCTGAAAGCGCATCTCAACAAGCCTTCGCCTGCCGCCGCGGCCGACGCACAAGGCGAAAACCGCTTGAACTATCTGCGCGGCAGTTCCGCCAACGACGGCACCACCTTCCGTCGCCGCAACAACAAGCTTCTTGGCGACATCATCAACTCCGGCGTTGCATATTCCGGCGCGCCACCCGCGACCATCAGTTCCGCAAGCTACGCAGGTTTTCGTACGGACAACCTGGCCCGCACGCCCGCCGTTTTCGTAGGCGCCAACGACGGCATGCTGCATGCCTTCAACGCCGGGACCGGGGACGAACTGTTTGGCTACATCCCAAGCTGGCTGGGGCCCAAGCTGTCGGCGCTCACCGCCACCACGTATGTCTCGGACCACCAAAGCTACGTCGATGCCTCCCCGGCAGTGGCTGAAGCCGAAGTGGGTACGGCCGGCACCAAGGCAGACTGGAAGACGGTGCTCGTCTCGGGCACCGGCGCTGGCGGGCGCGGAGTGTTTGCGCTCGACGTGACCAATCCGGCGGCGTTCGATGCATCGAAAGTGATGTGGGAGTTCACCAATGCAGACGATGCCGACCTTGGCTTCGTGGTGGGCAAACCCCAGATCCTGAAAATGCGCACCAGCGCAGCCAGCGCAACAGCCACCTACAAGTGGTTTGCCCTGGTTGCCAGTGGCGTCAACAACTATGTGCGAGACAGCGCCGGCTTGTTCAGCTCCACCGGACGCCCTGCCCTGTTCCTGCTCGACCTGGCCAAGCCCGCAGGCACCGCCTGGACGCTCGGGTCCAACTATTACAAGGTGTCGTTGCCCGTCGACGCGACGCTGGCGCAGACCGTGGCGCCCGGCCTGATCAATTTCTCTGCCGTTCCGGGAACGCAGCGCGAGGTGACCCAAGTGTTTGCAGGCGATCTGCACGGCAATGTGTGGAAGCTCGACTTCCGCGCCTACGGGACCGCCAACTGGAACATCGGCAAGCTTTCAGCCTTCAACAAGGGCACAGCCGATAGCCCCGTTCCCTATCCGCTCTTCATTGCCAAGACCAGCGCCGACAGGGTTCAGCCCATCTCCATGGCACCGGCGCTGATTGCCGGCCAACGCGGCAACAGCACCTATGTGGCCTTCGGAACAGGCAAGTACCTGGAAGCCGACGATCGCTCTTCGACTCTCCAGAACTCCTTCTACGCAGTGCACGACAACGGCTCGACCACGCCGGACGCCAGCCCTGCTGGCGCGAGCGTGATCAGCGGGCGCGGCCGGCTGCAGGCAGGCACCGTCGATGCAACGGCGCGGACGGTGGCGATTGCACCTTTTGTGTGGGGCCGTGCGACGTCCGATGTGGACGCAACCCAGCGCTCCGGCTGGTACTTCGACTATTCGACCAGCGGCGAGAAGCAGATCAGCAATGCCCTGCTGAATGGTGAAACCCTGATCTTTGGCAGCCTAATACCCGGATCGACCAGCGGCGCCAACACCTGCGGCGTGAGCGGTGGCAGCGGCAACGAGTATCGATTGGACGTGGACACAGGCGACGGGGACTTCCGGGTGTCGACCGTGGGCATCCTGGGCCAGCCGCTGGTGATCGAGCTCGCGAATTCATCCGAAACCGTCAGCAACAGCACTGGCCGCCGCACCCGGACCATTACGAGCCAAGTGGTGAAGCAAGGCTCCGGTGGCATCGACACCGCATCGGGTTCTGGCGACAAAACAACCAAGACCATCGTCGCTGGCCGCCTGAGCTGGCGGCAGATCAATAACTACCAAGACTTGAAGAACGCACCATGAAGAACAAGCCGCTTATCCAAAGAGGCTTCACCCTCCTCGAACTGATGATCGTGGTCGCGATCGTGGGCATCCTCGCGTCAATCGCTTATCCGGCCTACCAAGACTCAGTTTTGAAAGGGCGACGCGCAGAAGCCAGGACCGCACTGCTGGAGTTGATGCAACAGCAGGAACGCTACATGACGCAGCGAGGCACGTATCTGGTGTTCAGCAACACGAGTGGCGTGACTGTGCCGGCTGATGCTGCGACGACGTTCAAGACTTTCAGTGGAGACAATTCGGCCGCGCCTTCATACCGCCTTTGGGCGGAAAGATGTCCAACTCCCGTTGGCATCACGGAGCGCGATTGCATCCGAGTGAACGCAACACCCGTTCGGGCCGATGCCGCGGTGAATGCGCTGAGCATTACCAGTACAGGCGTCAAAAGCTGCACTGGCAACACAACCAACACAAAGCTGTGCTGGCCATGAACACCTCCCCTTCGAGCCGCATTGCCGGCTTTACTTTGATCGAGCTGATGGTCACTGTCGCCGTTGCGGCAGTACTGCTCGTCGTGGCGGTGCCGAGCTTCGTGAGCTTCCAGAGAAACTCCGAGCTGACTTCGGCAACCAATTCATTTGTTGCAGCCGTGAATGCAGCGCGCGGCGAGGCAATGAAACGCGGCATGAACGCGATGGTGGTGCCAACAACTGGTACTGACTGGAGCACGGGGTGGACAGTATTCGTGGACCAAGACCGGAGCGGCGGACTCAATACGGGCGACACCACAGTGCTCCAGCAACCCGCATTCCCGAGCTATTTGAGCGCTACCGGGCAAGGCACCGCGAGCGAAACCCCGGCCTACATCATGTTCGACGCCTCTGGGTACGCGAAAACCAAGACTGCCGGCTTCGGCGCCCTCACGATGACCATCGCGCGCAGCGACGTGAGCGATACGGCGCAGACGGCCCAAACGCGCCGCATCGTTATCGCAAAGTCGGGGCGCGCACGATCTTGCAGGCCTTCAACGGACACCACTTGCACGGTGAGTGCCGAGGAGTAGTTCAGCCCCCGCACCATGCTTAAGTGATCGTATTGCTCCCAGCTCTCCGCACATGAATGCTCAACATCTCTCGGCAAAGGCACATTGGGCAGTCGAACACATGCAGCATCGGCGGATTGCGCGGATACAGCTGGCTCCGAAGCGACGCTAAGGATGGCCTAGCTGCGATTTGCCAGAAACAAACTCCCTCGAGCCTAAGTTCAGCCTTTTGCTGGGGTATCGTTGCGTTGGGCGAACTATCTTCATCAGACTGGAGTAAACGTGACAGTAGCCGTTCTAATGTCCACCTACAACGGCGAGCAGTTTGTGGAAGAGCAAGTCATCTCCATTCTTGAGCAGCTTCCCTCGGACGGGGAATTGGTCATCAGGGATGACGGGTCCACGGATCAAACCGTTGCTAGAGTGGCCGCAATAAGAGATCACAGGATCAGGCTGCTGCAAGGCAAGAACATCGGGTTTGCATCAAGCTTCTTATGTCTTTTGACGACGATCCGGGAGTCATCGACTTTCGTATTTTTTTCCGATCAGGATGACGTTTGGGAACCAAGAAAGATCGCCACCGCGTGCGCTCGCCTTTCCGGCAAGGAGGACATCCCTAGACTCTACTGTTCAGGCCTGCTCCTCGTTTCAGAGCATCTTGAGCCCTTGGGCCGCTCGCCTCTTTTCCTGTGTCAGCCGAGTTTTGACAACGCGTTGGTCGAAAACATTGCGACAGGGTGCACCGTCGCACTCAATCGGGCTGCTGTTTCGCTGATTCTGCGGACCAGTCGCCCAGAGCAAATTCGGTATCACGACTGGTGGTGCTATCTCGTCGTGGCGGCCTTTGGTGAAGTCTTATACGACCCGACTCCGCAGATTCGATATCGTCAGCATACGCAAAATGCGTTGGGTATGTCGTCAGGAGGAGGCAGGTACCTGAGAATCATGCAGGCTATCAGGCGCCAGAGTTGGCTGAGCATCATGCAGATCCATCTTCGTGAGTTTGCTTTGAGCTTTGGAAACGAAATCTCGGCCTCTCAGAGGCGATCTCTTGATCGCATGACAATTCGCGGAGTGCGTGATGCGATTCGCGTGATTTTCTCGTCCGAGCGCAGACGACAGTTCCTCAGAGACGAACTACTGTTCAGATTGTTGGTGGCCTTCGAGTTGGTCGTCCGGCGCGATTTGCCGTTCGCTTCGCGCCGCTAGATTCGCGGATCAATACCTGGGGTGGTGCACAAACGGTGCGCCGCGTAATCTTCTCAATACCCAAGCATGACCAGCCTTCGCAACGAGCACACAGGCCCTCGCCGCTGCGAGTGCGGCAAGGAACGGACGAGAAGTATGTGCGATTGCAGCCAATTGCGTAAGGGTGACCAAATCCAACGGCACCACCTTACTGCGTAACGCAAAAAAAATCCTGTATGCCACATAGTTTGCCGCACCTCTTCGTGCCGCATTTCTTCGGATGAGTGGCAACGCGGCAAACAATGCATCGCGATAAAGGTCCTGCACTTGTCCACCGTGAAGCCGCTGTATGGAACCAGGCAGCCCCGCCCGATAACACACTAGCGGCTGCTCGATGAACCCGATCGGCGCTTTGTGAGCAAGTGCGAGCAAAATGGCATAGTCGATAAAAGGTGGAACGAGGCCGCAAACTGTGGAAAGCGCTGCACGTCGATAGAGCAGGGAGCTGTGGTTAAGAAAGTTTCCTGACGCGGTTAGATATTCCAGGTCGATTACGCGAGTCTTAACGTTGGTGAATATTCCACATTCACCCTCGTTCTGGTTCACTACACGAGCATTGGTACAAACTGCTTGAATATCTGGATGCTGACCGAGGAATCCGATCTGAGCACCTAGCTTTCCGGGGTCCCAGTAGTCATCGCCATCGAGATGCGCAATATAGTCGCCAGAAGCCTTGGAGAGGATCGAAAGGTAGTTGAACGCGGGGCCGATGTTCAATCCGTGGCGAACAACAATCAGTGACGTACCATGGATGCGCCGCAGCTTACCCAGCACAGCGTCTGTCGCATCAGTCGAACAATCGTCTCCTACGATTACTTCAATGTTCAGCAAGCCGGCGGTCACGGCATCTTGAGCGAATATGCTGTTGATGCAGCGCTCAAGATATTGAGCCTGATTGAACGTGGCAACGCACACCGTGACCGTTGGGGGCCGCTCAACTTGGCTCATGGCTTTGGCTCTCGATTGGTTTCTGGAACAGCAAGAACGGCTCTGATGAGTTGACGCCGTGCCGCCCGGCATCTATTTCCGGAAGAAGCTCTTGGTGCGTTTTCACCCGACTGACCAGACCTTGAGAAGCTAATACAGCAGCAATGTCACGGCCGTACATACGTACGTGATCTTCCTGTCCGTAGGCATGTAGCCGCGCAGATCTGTCCTGAATACCAGGGTCCTCGAAAGTTCGAGTGAGTGTTGGGGCAAAGGGTGTTTGAAGAATGGCAAATCCACCTCTGGCGAGCACTCGATATATCTCAGCCAAGGATTGCTTAGCATCATCCACATGCTCCATGACGTGGTTGGCGATCACCAAGTCAAAGCTTTGATCGTCTGCGGCAATTCGGGTAAGGTCCAGTTCTACGATGCCTGCTCGGGTCGGAAACTTGTCAGCTTGGATATACAACGACGGCCCGTGCACCGAGATCAACTCCGCGATATGTTTCTCCGGTGCAAAGTGCAAAATTCTCGCGCCCGGAATGCGTGCAATCAGCCCAGCAGCACGAAGATAAAGCACCAAGTGCCGATCTCGATCGCTCGCGCCGCAATGCGGACACTCGAAGTGATCCACGTCGCTACCAACCGCTTTGAGAGCGCGCGCCAGAGGTGGCATGAACATGCTTCCTCCCCGATAGGGAACAAAGCGCAACACATCGCGCTTGCAAATGCAGCAGTAGCGGGACCTAGGAAAAGGCAGGACGTTTAGTCCCAAAAAGAACGCCCGCCAGAATCTGAGCAACATTTTTGAAAAGAGCAGTGTTAGAGAGGGGAAGTGCCAAGCTTCCGCGCCGGCATTCGATACCGGCAAAAAATCCATAGCAAGCAAACAGCGATCCCCTGAAGAACGATCCAGACCATTGCCAGTCCACCGATGCGTAAAACCAGTGATAGGGGACTAGGTAAAAGATGCTTCAGCGCATATGCCGTGATACCGAGCGGCAGAGCAAACCAGATGATCGTCCGCACCCAAGGCCACCACCCTCCTTCGAGGTACCTGTGATGGACGATCTGCGGCCAGAGTAGAAAAAACAGACCAAGGCTGCCGCTCCATAGAGCTACAGCACCACTTGCACCAGAGTGCAACGAGCCGATGACAAGTACTACAGCTGTACAGGTTGCGAGGGCCAGTGACGCGGCGACGTGTCTTCGCAGTTCTCCCGCTGCATTGAGCAGACCATACGGCATCGATGAGAGCGCGAGAAACGAAGCTCCAGCTGCATATAGTGGGATTAGAGAGGATGCGTTGATTTCGGCAGCACCCAAGCGCCCGATGAACCATATCGTCAGCAGTTCCTCAGAGAAGGCGGCACAGACAAGCGCCGTAGGAAAAAGAAGACAGCACGTAGCCGCGGTCAACGATAGGTAGAGGTTTGTCTGCTCGAGGCGGGACTCGGGAGTATGTAGCCGAACCAAAGCAGGGTATGAGAGCTGCACAAGCGGAATTGCTAGTGTCAGCAAGCCAGTAGGAATTGCTGCCGCGATGCCAATCGCTCCGTACTCGCGGAGCGAAAGCGTCTGTGAAAGTACTAGCTTGTCGAGTTGCGTGATCGAGATCCAGATGGCTGAGGCAGCAGCAATTTGTATTGCCATGGGCCATAAGGCACGTAGCGCGTTCGTCGATCCGCTATGGTCATCACTGAACCTCAGATGCAGCTTCCATCGGCATAGAAGTATCAGCATCAGCATCTCGACAGCCGATAGGACCGATTGGCAGATCAACCACACGAAAAAGCCTCCCTCGGTGCATTTGAGGACGGCGAGTGCGCCAGCCAATCGCGCTGTCGCAGAAAAGGTATTCAACACAGCCAATCCTGCGAACTGTTCCGCGCCCGCCAGCGCGGCACGGTAGAGCTCACTGCCCCATCGCAAGGAGAGCGCCAGGGTAGAGGCCAATACCGCGAGACTCGCGACGCGAGCGTCGGCGAAAATTCCCTCGCTCCCGCGCCTTGCGATCCACTCGCCAAATCCCAGTATTGAAAAACCGACCAGCACCATACCCAGCAGCATCGGAAGTTGCAACGCCGCTAGCATTGGCCCGGCCTTGTCCGGTTGATGTTCTCTGCGCGTTGCAGCAACTTCGCGAGACAAGGCAAGTGGAAAGCCGAAATCCGCGATTTGAATCCAACCTTGCGCAACGAAGAACATCATCATTAGCGCGAACTGCTCCGCCCCTAGCTGGGTCAAGTAGGCTGGCAGCAGCAGGATCAGCAGGCCGGAGCCATATAGCTGCGAGCCATAGGCGAAATACTTATCCCTTGGTCTGCTCATTCTCATCTTGAAGGAACGCCCTGTACTGACTCTCCTTCTCGATCAAGCCTCGCTGTCGATTGCCCGCACGACGAGCGGGAACGCCGACGAATATGCCAAATGCTTCGTACTTCCCGTTGGCTAGACTCAGTGCTCCCAGCGCCGCCCCATCACCAAATTGCGTGCCGGGTAGCACCACGCTGCCGCTTCCCACAATGACGTGCCTGCCAAGGTGCACCGGCGCTGACTGCACATTCGTAAACTCTTTCGCAACAGTAGGGTTGGTCAAGGCGGCGCCCGAGTAGTCGTCGGAACTCGAGTAGACAGAAACTCGAGAGGAAAGACCTGAGAAATCATCGAGTCGAATTTCCGACTTTCCGGCAAGAAAGCAGAAGGCTGCGATATGCACGTTGGCACCGATGGTAATGCCTCCAGTACCTGCAGAGAGCACCGCAAAATCGTCGATCCGGGACCGGCTGCCGATTGCAATTCGGCCGCAGTTGAAATAGGACGCCTTGGCCGAGAGCGTGGCATCGGGTGCAACGAAGGCAAACCCCATGTGCTCAATTTCTTGCTTGGTCAACCAAGTCATTTTCCGCGCCCCTTGAGCGCGGAAACTACTCGATCTTGGTCGATCGTGGAAAGCTCTGGATAGAGCGGCAAACAAAGAATTTGATCGGCCTTGCGCGTCGCAACGGGAAGATTTGAGCTGGCGGCAGATGAGATTCCACGATACATGGGGAAGGTCGTAATTAACGGGAAAAAGTACCGTCTTGCAAAGACCGCCGAACGCTTCAGATGCTCATAGAGTTCATCTCTTCCACACCAAAAATCGCGCTCAACCAGCACCGGGAAGTAAGCATAGTTGGCTGTAATTGCTGGATCGTCCTCCAGCAATCTGAGACCGGGTACGGTTGAGAGCTCCTCGCGATACCGCGCCGAAACACGCTGCCGCGCCGAAATCGCATCACCGATCTTGTCGAGCTGAAGGATGCCAATCGCCGACTGCAGTTCGTTCATCTTTCCGTTGATGCCGGGAGCGACCACTGTGACTTCGTCGACAAATCCGAAGTTCTTAAGGTGGTCGATGCGCTCCTTGGACTTGCGATCGGGACAGATGATGGCACCTCCTTCGAAGGTGTTCATTACCTTGGTGGCGTGAAAGCTCACAATCGAAAGGTCGCCATGCCGTAACAGCGACCCCCCGGCGTCGCACACACCAAATGCATGGGCGGCGTCGTAGATCAATTTGAGTCCGTAAGTGTCGGCGATCTTCTGAAGTGCTTCTACATTGCAAGGTCGTCCGTAGCAATGGACAGCCAGGATCGCTGTGGTTTGCGGAGTAATCGCCGCCTCGATTTTTGCGGGGTCGATGTTGAGCGATTGCTCATCGATATCGACAAAAATGGGGCGTATGCCATTCCAGAGAAGCGAATGCGCAGTAGCGACGAAGGAGTACGGGGTTGTGATGACCTCACCAGTGATTCGCAACGCTTGAAGTGCCGTGACCAAAGCGATGGTCGCATTGGTGAATAGCGATACATGCTGCACTCCAAGGTGCTCGGCGAGAGCTGCTTCAAAGCGTTGGTGGTACTTTCCACCATTGGTCAACACGCGACTTGACCAAATATCTTCCAACAGGGGCTGTAGGTCCTCGAGAGAGGGCAACTGTGGCCGAGTTACATAAAGAGGGGTCATCGAATCATGCTTTTAAAAGGCAGTGTTACAGCTCGTTCCACAGGGCGTCAGATTCATCGGAATTTTTCATGCCTGTCGAGCGCGATAGGAGAGATTGGAGATCTCGCCATCCCCGTGCATAAGAGGTACACGTCCAACCGACAGGTGATGATCGTACCTTGGCGCATCGTTTGATTCGAAATTCAGAGAGTCGAAGCGCCCCCCCGACCGCCGGCGACATTCGTGCGCATATCTCCACGCCTTAGATCGAAAGCGCTTCGAAGCGCTGCAAAAAACACAGAGGCCAACAATGATTGCGTTCCCATCAACAGCAACGCAACGCCAGGAATGATTTGTCTCATAGCGTTTTCGGGGTTCAACGCGCCGAAGCCAGTGCGTCCCCACTGCCATGTGAGACTCGCGCACATTGCCAGTCCAAACAGTGTCGCCAATATCCCCCCTATCGACAGCCATCCTCCGCTGGCTGCACGCAACGCCCATCGCTCTCTTGGATGCGGCGTGTTCAGTCGAGCGCAATGACGTGCTAGTACGGCCCCCATGGCGAATAGCATGGTCTGATAGCCCAGCACCATTCCGGCGCTCGCGAATAACTGAGTATGGATGCCCACTGGCCAGCGGCCCAGGTTATCTGGATGGAAATGCGCGAGCAGCAGTTGCGCCAAGCTCAGCAAGGTAAGCACCATGCCCGGATACAGAAATAGCCAGCGTGGCGTAAACAGAAGCAGGAATCGGAGATGCCGCCAACCGTCACGCCAGGTGCGCAAATGCGGCGGGCGATCTCGGCCATCAGGGGACAGAACGGTTGGTACTTCGACAATACGCAGCCCGCTCAAGGACGCCTTGACGACCATCTCGCTGGCGAACTCCATGCCTTCACAACATAGCTCCAGGTGCTGGATGGCTTGACGCTCGAATCCACGCAAGCCGCAGTGGAAGTCGCCAATCTTCGACTTGAAAAAAAGCCGTCCGACGAAGCTCAGAACAGGATTGCCCAGATAGCGATGCAATGGAGGCATTGCGCTGGGCAAGATGCCACCGCGGAAGCGGTTCCCCATCACGAGCTGACTTCCTTGACGCAATTCAGCGACGAAAGGGGCGAGTCCGCCGAAGTCGTAGCTTTCATCGGCGTCGCCCATTATGACGTAGCGGCCTGCCGCAGCATCAATGCCGGCGATCAGTGCCGCGCCGTAGCCGCGCACCGGAACGTCAATCACGCGCGCGCCGCACGCCGAAGCCAGTGCCTGCGATCCATCCACCGAGCCGTTGTCTGCCACCAGCACTTCGCCGTGGATGCCGGTGAGCGCCAGGAAAGCCCTTGCCTTGCCGATGCAGGTTGGCAGCGTGAGCGCCTCGTTGAGGCAGGGCATCAGGATCGTGAGCTCTACCTGCGGCTCAGTTGCGGCTGCAGATACTGCTACACGATGCAGCGTTGCGTTGGAGGCCGATCGTCCGACCGGCTCTGCCACTGCAGTCCCCGATGGATTGTCGCCGCGAACAGGTGGGCCAGCAGTGCTGCCCAGGGGCGGCCGAATTTGCGCCATCGTTTCAGCGATTGTCGAGTTGGACATGGGCGAGGCCTTCCTTACGCCAGCAGGTCAACTTCTGCGGCGATTTGATCCAGTCTTCTTCACGGCCGATGGCGACGAAGTCTCCACCGCCGCGGATCAGGTCGGCGAATCGCACAAAACCTTCATCATTTACCCAGGTGACAACGTCGGAATAGTTGCGGCGCCAGATAGCCCCGCTGCGGAGGCTGGCCCTCCGCGATGGGAACAGCGCGGGGCATGCGTCTTCAACTCTATCGAGCACGAGATCGGTAACGACTTTGCGCTCGCGCTCGGCTTCTGTCAGACCTGGTCCCGGCACCACGGGACAGGTGTAGAGATAAACCTGGTCACGCGGTCCGGATTGCGGCCCCGGGCGCCCAACCACATCCGGGCTTCCCTTGTAGCTGATGTACTCGCAGTCGGAGGTGTCGACGCGCAGCCCAAAGCGCCGCAAAGGATAATCGAATGTCGATATTGCGGGCGGCACAGGGCGGCCGTCCGATTCGATAGCCTTCACTAGCTTAAGCATTCGCAGACGCGAGTGGTTTGTGTCCATCAGTGACAACGCGCGCTGATTTTCGAGGCCTTGCGGCGTAAGGCCGGCATTGATGTCCATGAAAGCCGAACCAGGCGCCAGCGATGGCAGCAAAAACGACTGCGATTGAGGATCCATCGGAAGATAGAGATATGGCTCATTCTGTAGGCGCGGCGGTATTGACGCCTGCACCCATTCTCCGCTCCATGGCTGTACGCCCCACCGAAATTCAGCCGCTTGCCACACCAACAGCCCTTGGATGCCGAAGACCAGCGCCAGCGCGTACGCCAAGGCGTGTGGCATGCCCGCGAACACGCGATGCACACCCGCAACAAGGAGCACTGCCGCAATGCACGCCATGGGAAGGAAGTAGCGGCTGTTTCCGCTTATTGCAAGCCAAATTACGCAACCCATTAGGAACGCCGCTGCCAAGCAGGCAAAGGCCCTTCCGTGGGGTGTCGCGACCCTCGAAGCGCCGCGCCATCGCCGCCATGCGAGGGCCGCTAATGCCAATACCGGCAGCAGCAACAGACCTGCGTATCGCGCGTCGGCGGCCATGGTTTCCGTGTGGATGAGCCGCCGCGGGCGCAGCATCTCGAAGGGCCGAGCGAGCGCTTCGACCAGGGACGACGGTAGAAAACGCGGGTCGCGCATCCCATTGAATAATTGCCACGCCGCTTCGACGGCCGACGCGTGCGGAGCGGTCGCGCCTCGCATCGCCGATGCCGCCGGGTCGGGTGACTGAAAGACCTCATTCAACATCGGGAAGAATGGGTTGCCAAAGGCCTGTTCGAGGCGCCATGCCCATGGCGCGGAAATGGCGAGCGCAGCCCCTGCCGCACAAAGAGCAAATAACAGTACTGCATGAATTCGCGATCGGACCGTTGCTACGCATCCAAGCACGAGTGGAACGGCCGGGATCAGCCCCAGGAATGCATTCGACAGTTTCAATGCCGCAGCAGCGCCTAGCAACGCGCCGGCTAAGGTAACGAGACGGAGGCTCCGACCGTTGAAGGCATTGGCGAGCGCAACGAATCCACCGAGCGCCAGCGTACCTGTCGTGACGTCGGTAAACGACGAGCCCATTTCCTGCAGCAATACTGGGTTAATCAACGCGAGCATCACCGCACCCCAGGTCACGGCGATTGGCGCGGTGCCATCGCTGCGGCGGCTAACGGCATAGGCAAGTTCGTAGGTCATCCAGAGCATTACGCTGTGGATGCACGCGAAGGTAATTCCGATTGCGAGCGAGGACCAACCCGCGTGCACCATCAGATACAACGGGAGGTGAGCGTAGGGGTTCAGATAGGTCTGTGGTCCAGCCGGGAAGAAGTCGACCGCAAGGCGCTCATTGACCGCACTGAAGCCAGCGTACAGGTGGTAATGCAGCGCGTCCCAAGGCACGTCCTTGCCTGCGAATAGGGTCCACGCAATTGATAGCAGGGTAAGAGCACCGTAGACCGCCGGTCGGGTGCGAAATGAACTGTGGTCCGCCTCTGCTCCTCCCAATCGCGGTTCAACGGTTGTAGATGAGGTCATCTGAAAGTTAGCTCGGAAGTCGGCGGGATGCTGGTCGGATAGGTCGGAGCGCGCAATCAAAAAAGCGGCCGCGAAGGGCCGCTTTGCATCAGCGCAAGTTCAGTCGAGTCAGCCGCGGCACTCGGACGGAAGGTACTTGGCAGCGATATCCGTCGAAGAACACGTCCATTTCAACTGGCCAGTGTTCGTACCCACGGTGGCCGGCGTGAGGAGGAGGGAGCCTTCTGCATTCTTCACCGTCGATGTGACGGTAATGACGCCGGTGGCGTCCGTAATAACGACATTCGAGACATACTTTGTCGCGCCAGGGAAGGTGTAGCCGGTGTTGGCAGCCGTCACAGAGGTCAAGGTGCCCAGTGACGAGGTCGTTTCGGCCACCGCCAGCTTGGCCGGGGCACCCATGAGCAGCACTTCCGTCATTTTCGAGCGGGTCGTGTAATCCTGATAGGCCGGCAGAGCCACAGCAGCCAAGATACCAATGATCGCCACAACGATCATCAATTCGATAAGGGTGAAACCCTTTTGCACGTTGCGTGCAATCAAACGACGGTTCATTTAAAGAAAACTCCAGGTTGGTTGGTAGAGCCCGGGAACCAGCCCGGAGCGAGGTACCTTCCGCACCATCCGTGCCATCCCATCGAAAGGCCAACCAGACGACGAAAAGAGTACTTTTGCGCGCATATCACTTACATCAAGTGACACATTCTGCGAGTAGATGCTACAGAACGTGACAAATTTGTCATTCCTGACATTTGGCTGGACTCAAAAAGTCAATACCCCGTCCGCCTTAAGCCACCGAATATCCCGCTGCGCCAGCCCCGCAACCTGATGTCCCACCAGCGCGTCGATCTGGTTCATTATTTCTTCGGTTTCGGCCGGCTTGGTATGAGTGATGTAGATCGGATAGTGCCTGCCAGGCTCGATGCGCGCCAGTTCGTCCGCCAGCACCTTGGGCGACAGATGCAGGCTGCGGTCCGCCAGGGCCTGTTCGCGGTCGCTGAAGGCAGTTTCGATAACGAGCATGGCCACGTCCAGCGCGTTGACGCGGTCCCAAAAGGGGGCGTTGCGTTCGGTGTCGCCTGAAAAAACCCAGTGGGCGCCGCCTTCGGCGCGGCTCACGGCAAAGCCGCAGGCGGGCACGGTATGCACGGCGGGCAGCACTTCGATGCGCTTGGGGGTGGCGCTGCCCAGTTGCAGGGTCTCGCCGACGGTGATGTCGTGAAAGCTCACGAAGGGGGCTTGGGCGCTGGGAATGCTCTCGAAGTCCGGCCAGATGACGTTGTTGAATACATGGGCGCGCAGGGCCTCGATGGTGGCGCGCAGGGCGTGCACGCGCAGCGGGCGGGTGCGGCGGCCGCCGACGGCGTCGAGCATGAGGGGCAGGGCGGCAATGTGGTCGAGGTGGCTGTGGGTGAGCACCACGTCGTCGATGGCGGCCATTTCGTCGAGCGTGAGGTCGCCGACGCCGGTGCCTGCATCAACGAGCAGGTCGGTGTCGACCAGAAACGAGGTGGTGCGGCAGTCCTTGGCAATGGCACCCGAGCAGCCCAGCACGCGAACCTGCATTGTGAAAGTCCCCCCGTTTTTGGCTGTCGTCGTCATTTGGTTTCGAACCGGGTTGCGCCGTCCCATTCGGGGTCCAGAGGGCGCAACGCCATCGAGGCTAATCGCTGGGCGTAGAGCTGGTAAAGGACTTTTTTGGCATCTGCGGCAAGCAATGGGTCCAGCAAGCTCCGTCCCATTGCCCAGTCCTGGCGCCGGTAGGCCTCGAGCACTTGCGCCCAGCGTTGCAGGTGCTCGGATTGCTGCTCGGCCGTGGGGCCCTTGGCCCGTTCGGTGTCGGCGGCCAAGGGCGTGAACACGGCCACGGCCTGGGCCTTGCCTTTGACGAGCACGCTGTCGAGTTCCTGCCAGAGGCAGCCGGGCGCGAGCTCGCGGGTGGCGGCGCTGGCGACAATCTCCACCCCGTAATGTGCGCTCAGGCCTTCCAGCCGAGAAGCGAGATTGACCGCATCGCCAACCACGGTATAGCTGCGGCGTGTCGCCGAGCCCATGTCGCCCACGCACATGACGCCGCTGTTGATGCCGATGCCGACCGTGATTTCGGGGCGCCCTTCGGCGCGCTGGGCCTGGTTGACGTCGCGCACGGCTTGCGCCATTTCGAGCGCGGCGCGCACGGCGAGGGTGGCGTGGTCTTTGGTGTCGACGGGGGCGCCCCAGAAAGCCATGACGCAGTCGCCCATGTATTTGTCGACGGTGCCGCGGTGCGCGCTGATGACGTTGGTGAGCCGGCTGAACAGGGTGTTCAAGAAGGCCTGGAGCTCGGCGGGGGCCATCTTCTCCGACAGCTTGGTGAAGCCGCGCATGTCGCAGAACATGACGGTCATCTGCTTGCTCTTCGCATGCATGCTGTAGCGGCGGGGGTCCATGAGCATTTCATCGACCAGTTGCGGCGGCACGTAGGTGCCGAAGAGCCGGACCAGACCGCGGCGCTCACGTGACTCGATGAAATAACCCCAACCCATGTTGAGCGCAAAGGCGAGCGCCGCCATGACCAGCGACGAAGCCACTGGCAGCACAAGGCCATGGCCGAGGTAGAGCCAGGCGTTTGCTCCGGCCAGCGCCGCCACGGTGACGATGCCCAGCACAATGGCGCGCGTGACCGGCAGCAGCGAGAGTCCCAGCGCCAACACCAGGCCCGCGGCCAGCATGCTCAGCACTTCGTAACCGGCCGCGTAGTCGGGAACCGCGAGCAGGCGATGGTCAAGCATCGCCGACACGACGTTGGCGTGCACCTCTACGCCGGGGAATCCAGCGCCCACCGGCGTGGTGCGCAGATCTTGCAGCCCAGGCGCGGTGGCGCCGACGAGCACGATCTTGTCTTTCAGCTCACCGGGCCCGAGCCGGCCTTCGAGCACGTCCGCGGCGGGCACATAGCGGAACGAGCCACCATTCGCGCCACCCGGGCCGCGAAACGGCACTTGCATGCTGGCGGTTTGGTCGACGGGTATGCGCAGGCCGCCGACCAGCAAGGATTGAAGCCGCGGCTCGGCGCCATCGGAGGCAAAGGCCGGCCGCACGGGAGGCTTGCCGTTGGCAAGCCGGTAGACGGCGAGCCCGAGCGACTCGTAATAGCCGGGCCGCGCCGCATCGCCTTCGTAGCGCGCGATGAGAGGCGCGGCGCGGATGGCGCCGTCGCCCGCGGGCGAGACCAGCGTGTTGACGAACCCCGACGCAGGCGCGGCAGCGGCCAGCACGGGGAGGTTGGCACCAAAGCCGTTCCAGGCCGTGGCGTAGGCGTGGCCTGGCGGAAAAGCCTCGGGCTGGAGCAGGGGGGCCGCGGGCAGCTGGCCCTTCGCGCTCGGGTTTTCAGTGCGCGTGAAGTAGTAGCCGAGCGCCACGCGCCGGCCTTCGAGCGCGCGGGCAAAGGTGGCGTCGTTGTCGAGCGTGGGCGCGAGCCGCTTGATGTTCGCAGCAAGGCCGGGCAGGTCGCGCAGCGGCCCGCTTGCGATCTGGCGCAGCCTGTCGAGCCCGGAGCTCCGGTCGGGTTCGATAAACATCACGTCGAAGCCCAGCACCGCCACCTGCTGGCGCGCAGTGAGTTCCTCGGTGAGCCGGGCGAGCTTGTCGCGCGCCCAGGGCCATTGGCCCTGCCGCGCCAGGCTGGCGTCGTCCACGTCGACGATCACCACGCGCGGATCGAGCGTGCGCGGCATGGTGGCGCGCAGGCGGGCGTCGTAGACCAGGTGGTCGAGGTGGTCGACGGCATCCAGGCGCCAGATGCCGGTGGCGTGCGCCAGCGCCAGCAAGACCGGCAGCAGGGTAATGGCAATGCGCGGCCAGTGCCGGCTCAGCGCTTTCATGGCGTCGCACGCACGCGGGCCGCGCTGTGGAAAGAAGAAAGAAAAACGGAGAAAAGGAAAGCGTCAGACGCGCACGAACTGCATGCGTGTGGCGCCGCCCAGTTCCAGCACGTCGCGCTCCTGCAATCCCACGGCTTCGGTGCCCAGCGGCGCGCCGTTGAGCGTGACCCCGCCCATGACGCTGGCCGCCACGTAGCCTTGCCGGCGGCGCGTGACCACTGCCACGGCAACGCCGGGCTTGCCGATGGTGGTGACCACCTTTTGAAGCGGCACATCCTCGCCCTTGTTGGCACCCGCAAGAACGCGCAGCACCGGCACGCCAAGCTCGACCAGCGCGCCCGCTTCGGTGGGCGCGGAAGACAAGGGAATGGAGTCCGCGAAGTCGCCGGCCGCCTCGGGAGGCGCCGCGCCGTTGCCCACCGCCAGGTGGCTGTCAGTGCGGAACTTGATGCGGCAGCCGCCCAGTTCGACGATGTCGTTGTCCTTGAGCACCTGCTTCTGGACGACGAGCGCGTTGACGTAGGTGCCGTTGGTGCTGTTGAGGTCTTCAATTTCGACTTGGCCGTCGCGCATGTGCACCACGGCATGCTCGCCGCTGACGGCGAGATTGTCGATGACGATGTCGTTGTAGGCGCGTCGGCCCAGCGTTGTCCGGTCTTTGGCGAGCGCCAGTTGCCCGATGACAGCACCATCGATCGAAATGATCATTTTCGGCATTGCCGATACCCCGATTAGCAGAATTTGACCGACCGCAGGCGGGACGACAGGTGTCTCCCGGGCCTGCAACTAGGAAGCGGCGCCAGGCGTGTCTTCGTTGACCCGCGCTTTTGCCAGAACCACTGAAATGTTATCTCGGCCGCCATTGTCGTTTGCAATTGCAACCAAAAGTGAAGCTTTCTGCTTAAGTCCGATGTCATGGCCCAACAGCGTGAAAAGCTGCGCGTCAGTGATCATCTCGCTGAGCCCGTCAGAGCACAGCACGTAGAGGTCGTTCGGCCTCGCTGTGTGCTCATGCATTTCAAGCACGACCTGGGACTCCACGCCCACCGCCCGCGTTACCAGATTGCGGTGAGGCGAGTTCAGGGCCTCTTCGGCAGTGATGGCGCCCGCGTCGAGCTGCTGCTGACGCAGCGAATGGTCGCGCGTGAGCTGCTCGAGCTTGTTGTTGCGAAGCCGGTAGCAGCGTGAATCGCCAATGTGACCGACCACCACGCGCTGCGGGCGGAAGGCAGCCAGGACCAGGGTTGTGCCCATGCCGAGCACCTCGGCGTTGGTCATGCCGGCCTCGAAGATGGCCGCGTTGGCCTCGTCCGTAGCCGCTTGCAGTGCGCGGCGGATCACGCGGGCGGGCGCCTGCGGCCCGGCCTGCGCGTACCAGCGGGCGAAGCTGGCTTGCACCAGCGTCACGGCCATGGCACTGGCCACCTCGCCGCCCTTGTAGCCGCCCATGCCGTCGGCCAGCACGGCGAGACCAAGGGCCGGGTCCACCTTGATGTCGTCCTCGTTGTGAGCCCGGACACGCCCGACGTCGGTCAGGGCGGCAAACTCCCAGCTCAGCGAGGGCCGATTGGAAAAGAGGGACGCGCCGACGCTCGCCATGTCTTAGGAAGCGGGGGCGCGTTGCCGTCAGTGCCCCGCAGCGGCGTGCGCACGCCGTTGCAGAAAGCGGCCTACAGCCACCACGAACAGGGCGCCCGCAGCTGCGGCCGCATAGTGCAGCCACGGATTGGCAGCCAGCACGCCCTTCAGCGACACGTCGCTCACGATGGTTTCGCCGCCAACCCAGCCAATGAGAGCGGCACCCAGCATGACGATGATCGGGAAACGTTCCATGAGCTTGATCATGAGGGTACTGCCAAAAATCACCAGCGGAATGCTGATGGCCAGGCCGAGGATCAACAACACCATGCTGCCCTGAGCCGCAGCGGCCACGGCAATCACGTTGTCCAGGCTCATCACCAGATCGGCCAGCAGGATGGTGCGCACGGCCGCCATCATGCTGCCGTATTCCTTGCTTTCGCCATCGCCGTCTTCTTCTTCACTGAGAAGCTGCAGGCCAATCCACAGCAGCAGCAGGCCGCCGACGATCTGCAGATAAGGCAACGCGAGCAGCTTGGCCGCCACCACGGTGAGCGCGATCCGCAGCACCACGGCCGCGCCCGAGCCGAACAGCACCGCCTTTTGCTGCTGCGCGGGCGGCAGCGAACGCGCCGCCATGGCAATCACCACGGCGTTGTCGCCCGAAAGAATGATGTTGATCCAGATGATCTTGACCAGACCGATCCAGAAGTCCGTGCTTTGAAGGAGTTCCATGTCTCTTGTTCCACTGTGTTGTTGTGAAAAAAGCGCCCGCAATGTCTGCGGGCGCTTTTTTCTTTTTGCGTGGTAGCGGGGAGATCGGCTGCGGCTTAGAGCTGTGCCTTCAGCAGCTTGGCCAATTCGGAGAAGTTGCGCGTCACGGTGAAGCCGCACTCTTCCATGATGGCGAGCTTGGCATCGGCCGTGTCGGCACCGCCCGAGATCAGCGCGCCGGCATGGCCCATGCGCTTGCCGGGAGGGGCGGTGACACCGGCGATGAAACCGACCACCGGCTTCTTCATGTGTTCCTTGCACCAGCGGGCTGCGTCGGCTTCGTCGGGGCCGCCGATCTCGCCGATCATGATGACTGCGTCGGTGTCCGGATCGTCGTTGAAGGCCTTCATCACGTCGATGTGCTTCAGGCCGTTGATCGGGTCGCCGCCAATGCCCACTGCCGACGATTGGCCGAGGCCGATTTCGGTCAGTTGCGCCACGGCTTCATACGTCAGCGTGCCCGAGCGCGAGACCACGCCGATGCGGCCCTTGCGGTGAATGTGGCCGGGCATGATGCCGATCTTGATTTCGTCGGGCGTGATGAGGCCGGGGCAGTTCGGGCCCAGCAGCAAGGTCTTCTTGCCGCCGGCCGCTTCCTTGGCCTTCATCTTGTTGCGCACTTCGAGCATGTCGCGAACGGGGATGCCTTCGGTAATGCAGATCGCCAGGTCCAGGTCGGCCTCGACGGCTTCCCAGATGGCGGCGGCCGCGCCTGCCGGCGGCACGTAGATCACCGACACGGTGGCGCCGGTTTGCGAAGCGGCTTCCTTCACCGAACCGAAGATCGGAATGTTGAAGATCGACTCGCCGGCCTTCTTGGGGTTCACGCCCGCGACGAAGCAGTTCTTGCCGTTCGCGTATTCCTGGCACTTTTCGGTGTGGAACTGGCCGGTCTTGCCGGTAATGCCTTGCGTGATGACTTTGGTGTCTTTGTTGATGTAGATCGACATGACTTGTTCCTTAGGCCTTTTTCACTGCTGCGACGACCTTCTGGGCCGCGTCTGCCATGGTGTCGGCGCTGATGATGGGCAGGCCCGATTCGGCCAGCAGCTTCTTGCCTTCGACTTCGTTGGTGCCCTTCATGCGAACGACCAGCGGCACTTGCAGGTTCACGGCCTTGCAGGCTGCGATCACGCCGGTGGCGATGGTGTCGCACTTCATGATGCCGCCGAAGATGTTGACGAGGATGGCCTCGACGTTCTTGTTCTTCAGCATGATCTTGAAGGCTTCGGTGACCTTCTCGGGGGTAGCGCCGCCGCCCACGTCCAGGAAGTTGGCCGGCTCGCCGCCGAACAGCTTGATGGTGTCCATGGTGGCCATGGCCAGGCCGGCACCGTTCACCAGGCAGCCGATGTTGCCGTCGAGCGAGATGTAGGCGAGGTCGAACTTCGAGGCTTCCACTTCGGCCGCGTCTTCTTCGTCGAGGTCGCGCAGGGCCACGATTTCAGGGTGGCGGAACAGCGCGTTGCTGTCGAAGTTGAACTTGGCGTCAAGCGCCATGACCTTGCCCTTGCTGTCACGGTTGAGCGGGTTGATCTCGACCAGCGAGGCGTCCGTCTCCATGTAGCAGGTGTAGAGCTTCTTCAGGATGTCGACCGTTTGCGCGGTCGAGTCGGCCGGCATGCCGATGCCGTCGGCGATCTGCTTGGCTTGCGCGTCGGTCAGGCCTTCCTTGGGGTCGGCGAAAACCGTGATGATCTTCTCGGGCGAGGAGTGGGCCACTTCCTCGATGTCCATGCCGCCTTCGCTCGAAGCGATGAACGCGACCTTCTGGGTCGCGCGGTCGGTCACGGCCGAAATGTAGTATTCCTTGTTGATGTCGGCGCCATCTTCGATGTAGAGGCGGCGCACCTTCTGGCCTTCGGGGCCAGTCTGGTGGGTCTTGAGCTGCATGCCGAGGATCTCGCCGGCGAGCTTCTTGACGTCTTCGATGGACTTGGCGACCTTGACGCCGCCGCCCTTGCCGCGGCCACCCGCGTGAATCTGGGCCTTGACGACCCAGACCGGGCCTCCAAGTTTCTGGGCGGCCTCGACCGCCTCCTGAACCGTATAGGCCGGAATGCCGCGCGGCACCGGCACGCCGAACTTGGCAAGGATTTCCTTGCCTTGGTACTCGTGAATCTTCATGAGGGATGTCTCTCGGAAGGAGGAGGTTGAGAACGGGAGATCTGGGGTCTGAGGCGTCTTTGGCTCTGTTGTTCGCGGGCGACGGCAGCCTGACGGCTGGGGGCGGCGAACAACCGCGGACTGTATCATGGTGCGGCGCACCAATACTCGACGTGACCTTGCGGTCAATACGTACTTTCTTCTAGCCACACCACGCATACTCAGATATGGCCAAGGTTTTCATCGACGGCGAAGCCGGTACCACCGGCCTGCAGATTCGCGAACGGCTCCAGACGATGCCGCAGATCGAACTCGTGAGCATTGCGCCCGAGCTGCGAAAAGACGCGAACGCCAAGCGCGAGCTGATGGCCGGCGTCGACCTGGTGGTGCTGTGCCTGCACGACGACGCGGCGCGCGAATCGGTGGCGCTGATCGATCAGCTTTCCGGCAAGAAGCCCAAGATCATCGACGCGTCCACCGCGCACCGCGTGGCGCCCGGCTGGGTGTTCGGCTTTCCCGAACTCGCCGAGGGGCACTGGCAGGCCGTCGCAAAGGCCGACCGCGTCGGCAACCCGGGCTGTTATGCGACCGGCGCCATTGCCATCGTGCGGCCGCTGGTCGATGCCGGCCTGCTGCCCGCCGACTTCCCGATCTCGCTGCCTTCGGTCAGCGGCTATTCGGGTGGCGGACGGGCCATGATCGAGGACTACGAAAGCGGCAAGGCGCCGCTTTTCGAGACCTACGCGCTCGGCCTCAAGCACAAGCACATCCCTGAGATCATGAAGTACACCGGCCTCGTGCGCCGGCCGGTCTTCATTCCTTCGGTGGGCAACTTCAAGCAGGGCATGCTCGTGCAGCTGCCGCTGCACCTCGACCTGCTGCCCGGCAAGCCGAAGTCAGGCGACCTGCACGACGCGCTGGCCGCGCATTACGCCAAGAGCAACACGCCCGAGAAGTTCGTCAAGGTGCTGCCGCCCACGGACGACGGCAAGCTCGATGCGCTGGCGCTCAACGACACCAACCAGCTCGAGATCCGCGTGTTCCCGAACGAAGACCACCGCCACGCGGTGGTGATCGCGCGCCTGGACAACCTCGGCAAGGGCGCCAGCGGCGCCGCGGTGCAGAACCTGAAGCTGATGCTGGCGCTCTGAGCGCCAGCCATCATCTGCAATTCGCCTCGGTTCAGTTGACGAGCCAGAGGCCCACGCCCAGCAGGACCGCGTGCGCGCCCAGCGCAATGTAGAGCGGCTTGCGTGATGGCGTCGACATCTCCTGCAACGTCTCGTTGATGCGGCGCGTGAGCAGCGCGCGCAAGGCGGGGTCTTGCGCCGCGCCCTCCGCTGCGACCGGTGCTCCATGCGCCGCACGGCCTTCTTGCCATTCGGCCAGCATGTCGCTCATCGGCAGCCGATTCAGCACGAAGCCGACCACCGAGCGCACGGCCTTGCCTTCGCCCAGCACCGGCGCAAGCTGCTTGCTCAGGGCGTCGACCGAGAGCCAATCGGCCGCGCGCTGCAGCGTGCCGTGGGTGCGCGGCATCGCTTCGATGCGGCCTGCGATCGCGCCGGCCAAGCGCTCGGACACGGCCTCGCCGCGCGCTGCCACCAGGTGCTGCATTGCCTTGGTTCGGCCTCGCTGCACACCCAGCATCGCGTAGACGACGACGAAAAGAAGCAGCAGCACCGCAACCAACAGCGGCGGCGACGTGACCAGCGTCAGGATGGCACCCGCACCACCGGCCCGCGCCGCCGTGTTGCCGGGCCCCTGCAGCTGGCCCAGATAGAAGAAGAAAACGCCGCCGCCGAGGATCAGGCCAAGCAGGCCGCCCTTGATGGCCGAGCCGGCAAAGGCAAGCCCGGCCTTGGCACCGGTGCGCACGAGCGAGGGCTGACCGATAGGTCCTGAAGACATGGGGGTTCCTCCTCCGAAGTTTTTTTGTGAAGGCGGTCCTCGCGCGGGGACCGGCCGGTGCCGATCATGCCATCGGGCCGGTTGCACGGCACGGCGCCGACTGGGCGCGGCCATGTGGCTGGCGATTCAGCCGGCTTCGAGCAGGCGCCGCAGCGACTGCAGGTCGCGCGCAATCCAGGCGGCGTCGCGCTCGAAGGCCGCATCGTCCATGTGCGGCTGGCGCAATAGCGTGAACTGCAGTTCGCAGATGCCCGGCGCGACGCCGATCACGCGGAACGGCAGATAGATTTCGGGCACGCCTTCGGGCGCCACCCAATGGTCGAGCACGCCGAAATCGTTGGGGGGTGCAAAGCGAAGGCGGGCTTCGCCTTCCGGCGTCGTGGCCACCCAGTGATCGCCATGCGGCACCAGTGCGCTCTTGGCAAGGCCGCTGGCCCAGTCGGGCAGCCGCGCCGGGTCGGAAGCCAGCGCATAGGCATGGCGCCAATCGCAGGCCACACGCTGCGTGACAACGCGGGACTGCGCTGCGGCACCTTCATTCGCTTGATTCGTTGTTGTCGTCGCCATCGAAATCGCTCCTGAGTACCTTGGCCACCACGGCGCCAGAAAAGCCGCGTGCCAGAAGAAAGCGCATCTGTTTGGCGCGCTCCTTGGCATCGGCGGGCGGGGCGTCGAACCGGCGGCGCCAAAGGGCCGTGGCGCGCGCCACTTCGGTATCTTGCAGGCTGGCCACGGCCTCTGCAATGGCCTCTGGCGCGATGCCTTTGGCCTGGAGCTCCTGCCTCACCCGCAAGGCGCCCGACCGGGCGGCGCGCTGGTTCAGCACCGAGGCCACCACGCGCGGCTCGCTGATGAAGTCCTTGGCGGCCAGCTCGTCGAGCGCGCGAGCCAGTGTGCCGGGTTCTTCTTCGTGCCGGGCCAGCTTGCGCTCCAGTTCCGCGCGCGAATGTTCGCGCTGGCTCAGGAGCCGCAATGCGCGGCCTTTGAGGGAGGGGGCACCGAAAGCCATGCCGAGTGATCGCTTGCGCGGCCCTTGTAGAGGCCGCACCGTGCTTGCTTACTCGCCCTTGTCGGCCTTCTCTGCCTTGGCAGCCTTGGCGGGCTTCTCGGCCTTCTCGGCCTTTTCGGGCGTGGCGTCGGCATCGGCCGCGAGCAGCGGAATGCCCAGCGACTCGCGCACCTTGTTCTCGATTTCGCGCGACAGCTCGGGGTTCTCGCGCAGGAACTCGCGGGCGTTGTCGCGGCCCTGGCCGATCTTTTCGCCGTTGTAGGCGTACCAGGCTCCCGACTTGTCGAGGATCTTGGCGGTCACGCCCATGTCGATGATCTCGCCTTCGCGGCTGATGCCTTCGCCAAACAGGATGTCGAACTCGGCCGTCTTGAACGGAGGGCTGACCTTGTTCTTCACCACCTTGACCTTGGTTTCATTGCCGATGGCTTCGTCGCCCTTCTTGATGGTGCCGATGCGGCGGATGTCCAGGCGCACCGAGGCGTAGAACTTCAGCGCGTTGCCGCCGGTGGTCGTTTCGGGCGAGCCGAACATCACGCCGATCTTCATGCGGATCTGGTTGATGAAGATGACCATGCAGTTGGTCTTCTTGATGGTGGCGGTGAGCTTGCGCAGCGCCTGGCTCATCAGGCGGGCCTGCAGGCCGGGCAGCGAGTCGCCCATTTCGCCTTCGATTTCGGCCTTGGGCGTGAGCGCGGCGACCGAGTCGATGACGATCAGGTCGACGGCGCCCGAGCGAACCAGGGAGTCGACGATCTCGAGCGCCTGCTCGCCGGTGTCGGGCTGGCTGATCAGCAGGTCGGACAGGTTCACGCCGAGCTTCTGGGCGTATTGCACGTCGAGTGCATGCTCGGCGTCGACAAAGGCGCAAGTGCCGGCCTGCTTTTGCATGGCGGCGATGACCTGCAGCGTGAGCGTGGTCTTGCCCGAGGATTCCGGGCCGTAGATTTCAATGACGCGGCCGCGCGGCAGGCCGCCGACGCCGAGCGCGATGTCCAGGCCCAGCGAGCCGGTGGAGACCACCTGGATGTCTTCGAGCGCCTCGCCTTCGCCGAGCCGCATGATCGTGCCCTTGCCGAACTGCTTTTCGATTTGGGCCAGCGCGGCCTGCAGGGCCTTGGCTTTTTCGCTGTTGGCGACCGAGATGCTTGAGCCCTTGACGACTGCGTCCATGTGGAAATCTCCTTGAAAATCAATGGTTTGTGTGTGACTGCCATCCGTCTGCTTTTAATCACAGGCTGGATGCTTGAACAGTAGTGTAGGGGCTGGTGGGTTTGAGTAAACCCATTTTTTGGTCAGTTTGCTTTACTATTTAGGGGATGGCCGAAACCGCTTTTCCGACCGATCCCGACGCCTGGCGGCAAACCCACCTGGGCCGCCTGCTGGGCCATGCGATGCGCCGCTTCGACGAGCGCGTGCTCGAACTCATGGCGCACGACGTGGACGTGCCGCTGGCACTGTCGAACCTGGCCGCCCGCGCCCAGGTGAGCGCCGCCCACATCCACATCACCCGGCACCTGGCACGAGAAGGTTCGCGCCTCACCGAGATGGCCGAGCGCGCCGGCATGACCAAGCAGGCCATGGGCGCACTGGTGGACCAGTGCGAAGCCTGGGGCCTGGTCACGCGCGGGCTCGACCCGCTCGATGCACGCGCGCGGCGGGTGCTTTTCACCGCCGACGGGCTGGCCTGGCTTGACGCCTTTCGCGGCGCGGTGACCCAGGCCGAGCGCGAATTCCGCGCCAGCGTGGGCAACGACGTGGCCACCGTGGTAACCATCGGTCTGGAAGCATATGCAGAGGGCTAGACTCGGCTGGAGAGACATATGTGAACGCGGCGCCCGTGCGGCGCCCGAACCGGCCGGAGGTGGCTCATGCGGATTCTGATTGCCGAAGACGACCAGGTGCTGGCCGATGCCCTGCTACGCAGCCTGCGCACCTCGGGCGCGGCGGTCGACCACGTGGCGAACGGCTCGCAGGCCGACACCGCGCTCATGACGCACAGCGAGTTCGACCTGCTGATCCTGGACCTTGGCCTGCCCAACCTCCATGGCATCGAGATTCTGAAGCGGCTGCGCGCGCGCGGCTCGCAGCTGCCGGTGCTGGTGCTCACCGCGGCGGACAGCGTGGAAGAGCGTGTCAAGGGCCTGGACCACGGCGCCGACGACTACATGGCCAAGCCCTTCAGCCTGCAGGAGCTCGAAGCGCGGGTGCGGGCGCTCACGCGGCGCGGCATGGGCGCCACCAGCAACACCATCCGGCACGGCCCGCTGGTGTACGACCAGGCCGGCCGCGTGGCCACCATCGACGGCAAGATGGTCGAGCTTTCGGCGCGCGAACTCGGCCTGCTCGAGGTGCTGCTGCAGCGCGCCGGCCGCCTGGTCAGCAAGGACCAGCTGGTGGAGCGGCTGTGCGAGTGGGGCGAGGAAGTGAGCCAGAACGCGATCGAGGTGTACATCCACCGCCTGCGCAAGAAGATCGAGAAGGGCCCGGTGCGCATTGCCACGGTTCGCGGCCTCGGCTACTGCCTGGAAAAAATCCAGCAATGAAGCCCGGGCGTGCCCGGCGGCTGTGGAGGCCGTAAGCCTTGAAACTGTTTCAGCGCGCGCAGCGCTCCCTGTTCGGCGAGATCCTCGACTGGATGCTCACGCCGCTGTTGCTGCTGGTGCCGGTGAGCATCGGCGTCACGTGGCTGGTGGCGCAGGGCATTGCCAATGCGCCCTTCGACCGGGCCCTCGAATACAACGTGCAGACGCTGGCGCGGCTGGTCACGGTGCAGCAGGGGCAGACGGAATTCGTTCTGCCGCAGCCGGCGCGCGAGATCCTGCGCGCCGACGATTCCGACCGCGTGTACTACCAGCTGCTCGACAGCCACGGCAAGCTGCTCAGCGGCGAGCCCGACGTGCCCCATCCCAACACGGACGAGCCGCCGGTCCCGGGCGTGGTCACGCTACGCAACGGGGAAATGCGGGGCAAGCAGGTTCGCGTGGCCTCGCTCTGGCTGACTGACGGCGACGACGACTCGGCCCCGGCCCTGCTGCAAGTGGCCGAGACGCGCGAGAAGCAGTCGGTGCTGGCCACCGAGATCATCAAGGGCGTGCTGCTGCCGCAGTTCGCCATCCTGCCGCTGGCGGTGCTGCTGATCTGGCTCGCGCTGGTGCGCGGCATCAAGCCCCTGTCGGTGGTGGAAGCACGCATCCGCGAGCGGCGCCCGGGCGACCTGAGCCCGCTCGACGAATCGTCGGTGCCGCTCGAGGTGGTGCCGCTGGTGTCGTCGGTCAACGAGCTGCTCGACAAGCTGAACGAGTCGATCCACACGCAAAAGCGTTTCCTGGCCGACGCCGCGCACCAGCTCAAGACGCCGCTCGCGGGCCTGCGCATGCAGGCTGACCTGGCCCAGCGCGAGGGCGCCAACGCCGACGAACTCAAGAAGTCGCTCAAGCAGATCGGCCGCGCGAGCGTGCGTGCCACCCACACGGTGAACCAGTTGCTTTCGCTGGCCCGCGCCGAAAGCACCGGCGCCGGCACCGGCCGCCAGCCCTGCGACCTGGCCCGGCTCACGATCGAGGTGGTGCGCGAAGCCGTGCCGCGCGCGATCGAGAAGCGCATCGACCTGGGCTACGACGGCGCGGAGCCGGGCGCGCCCGGCGTGGTGATCGAAGGCAATCCGACCCTGCTGAAGGAACTGGCGCGCAACCTGCTCGACAACGCGATCAACTACACGCCTTCAACCGACGAGCGCCCCGGCGTGATCACCGCGCGGGTGCTGGCCGACCCCTTCGGCCACGTGGTGCTGCTGCAGGTGGAAGACAACGGGCCGGGCATCGCGGAATCCGACCGGGAGCTGGTGTTCGAGCCCTTCTACCGCGTGCTGGGGAACGAGGCCGACGGCTCGGGGCTGGGGCTGCCGATCGTGCGCGAGATTGCCAATCAGCACCATGCAGAGGTCAAGCTCGAAGACGCGCATCCGGGGCGGCAACCGCCGGGTGCCCGCTTCACGGTGCGCTTTGCGGACGAAGAAGCAGCGCCCTGAGCCGCGGCGTACGCGCTTGCTCAGGGAGCGCTGCTACTGCTCTTGCTTTCCTTGCGGATCTGAATCCACTCAGGGTGAACCTGTCGGGCGATGCGCTGCGGTTCACGCTCGTTGAGACTGGCCGGCGCAGATCCGAAGCCGGCCAGATCGCCGCGCGACCACAGCCAGTAGCCGGCATTGGCAAGGAGCAGGGCGACCAGTACGAGGCGCAGTTTCATCGTGAATCTCAAAACGCCATGCCGCGCGGACGCACGCTGACTTCGTCGCTCGAGACCATCTGCAGGCCGGCAGCAGTGCGCACCTGCAGCTCGCCGCCCCAGGCCACGCCCTCGCACAAGCCAACGCTGCCGTCGCTGAGCTGGACCTCGCGTCCGCGCAGCGCGTCGCGCGCGGCAAAGCGTTCGGCAAAGGGCACGAAACCCTCGGCCTCGAAAATCTGCACGCTGCGCACCAGCGGCGCCGCCAGCTCGGCAAGCACCTCGGGCGCTGTTGCGCCGGGTCGCCATTGGCGCAGCCATGCGGGCGGCGTGCGCATGCCCTCTGCGTCGCGAGGGCCGATGTTGATGCCGATGCCGATCACCAGGTAGCGCGGCGCTGCAACCAGGCCCTCGGCCCGTGCAGCGTGCGGCATGGCGGTTTCAATCAGGATGCCGGCCAGCTTGCGGTCGTCCACCCACAGGTCGTTGGGCCACTTGAGGGCGACTTTCGCATGGCCTGACGGGTCGAGGCTTTCGGCCACGCTGACGCCCACGGCCAGCGAGAGGCCCGACCAGTCGCGCGGCGCGAGCGGCAGGCCCAGCGAGAAGGTGAGGGAAGCGGCGTCGTCCTCGCTTTGCTGCGCGCTCTGCCAGGGCCGGCCGAGACGGCCGCGGCCGGCGGTCTGGCGCTCGGCCACCAGCAGCACTGGCGGGGTGTGGCCGGCGCGCGCGCGGCGCATCAGCTCGGTGTTGGTCGAATCGATCTCGGCCACGGCCTCGACCGTGAAGCCGGGCAGCAGCGGCGCGACAGCGGCGGCAATGCGGTCTTCGAACCAGGCGGCCGTAGTGCCCATGCTCAGCCCTTGCCGGCCTCGTCCTTCTTGGACTTCTTTTTTTCCGATTTCTTTTCGGCCTTCTTTTCGGATTTTTTCTCGGCTTCCTTGTCCGCCTTCTTGGCTTCCTTTTTCTCGGCCTTTTTCTTTTCGGCCTTCTTCTTGGCCTTTTTCTTCTTTTTCTTTTCTTCGTCTTCGTCCTTGGGCGTCAGCAAGGTGCCGCGGCAATTCTCGGAGCCGCACCAGCAGGGAAACTCGGCCAGCAGCTTTGGCGTGTAGGGCTCGTCGATGATCAGCCCGTAGTCGTAATTGAGCTCTTCTCCTGCAGTGATGTTTCGCAGCGCCTTGATATAAACGCGCCCATTGACTTCGTCGGCTTCGCAATTCGGCTCGCACGAATGATTGATCCAGCGGGCCGCGTTGCCGTTGACGTTGCCGTCGATCACACGGCCGTCGTCGATGTGAAAGTAAAAGGTGTGGTTCGGCTGGGCCGGGTCGTGCGGGTGGCGGCGCAGCGCCTCTTTCCAGCTGATGACCTCGCCCTTGTATTCGATCAGCGTCTCGCCTTCGGCCAAGTCGTCCACGGCGAAAACGCCGTTGCCGTGGACATCCGATCGCCGCATCTGAATGCGGCGGCCGGCAAATTGTGGGGATTTGGAAGGCATCGCCGAAGTCTGTTAGGTTGAATATGCACACATGCGCGTGTGCGCGTGCGCACACGCGGGAAGCCGCAGATTGTATGTGGCCCCCACGCTCTCGCACGGCGTGTCGTCGCTGCCCCCCGGAGGGGGCCGCAGGCTGCCTTGAGGCGGCTCGGCGCCGGCCTGGGAACTCTTTTAGGAATGTTGATGAAGACTTTGGTAATTGCAGAAAAGCCGTCGGTGGCACAGGACATCGTCCGTGCGCTCACGCCGGTGGCCGGCAAATTCGACAAACACGACGAGCATTTCGAGAACGAAAGCTACGTTGTGACCAGCGCCGTCGGCCACCTGGTCGAGATCCAGGCGCCCGAGGAGTTCGACGTCAAGCGGGGCAAGTGGAGCTTCGCGAACCTGCCGGTGATTCCGCCGCACTTCGACCTGAAGCCGGTCGACAAGACAAAGACGCGCCTGAACGCCGTGGTCAAGCAGGCCAAGCGCAAGGACGTGACACAGCTCATCAACGCCTGCGACGCGGGCCGCGAGGGTGAGCTGATCTTCCGCCTGATCGAGCAGTACGCGGGCGGCAAGACCGGCCTGAACAAGCCGGTGAAGCGCCTGTGGCTGCAGTCGATGACGCCGCAGGCCATCCGTGACGGCTTCGACGCGCTGCGCACCGAAAAGCAGATGCAGGGCCTGGCTGACGCCGCGCGCTCGCGCTCCGAGGCCGACTGGCTGGTGGGCATCAACGGCACGCGGGCCATGACGGCCTTCAATTCGCGCGACGGCGGCTTCTTTTTGACGACCGTGGGCCGGGTGCAGACGCCCACGCTTTCGGTGGTGGTCGAGCGCGAGGAAAAAATCCGCAAGTTCGTGAGCCGCGACTACTGGGAAATCCACGGCGTGTTCCAGGCCGAGGCCGGCCAGTACCCGGGCAAGTGGTTCGACGCCAACTTCAAGAAGCCGCCGCCGGGCCCGGACGGCACGGCCGACGCGGAAATTCGCGCCGACCGCGTGTGGAGCGAGCGCGAAGCGCGCGAGATCGCCGATGCGGCGCGCGGCAAGCCCGCCACTGTCACCGAAGAAAGCAAGCCCACCACCCAGGCTTCGCCGATGCTGTTCGACCTGACCTCGCTGCAGCGCGAGGCCAATGGCCGCTTCGGCTTCTCGGCCAAGACCACGCTGGCGCTGGCGCAGAGCCTGTACGAACGCCACAAGGCGCTGACCTACCCGCGGACCGACTCGCGCGCGCTGCCCGAGGACTACCTGCCGGTGGTGAAAGACACGATGAAGATGCTCGCCGACAGCGGCATGAAGCATCTGGCGCCCTTTGCGCAGCAGGCGGTCGACGGCAGCTACGTGAAGCCGAACAAGCGCATCTTCGACAACGCCAAGGTGTCGGATCACTTCGCCATCATTCCAACGCTGCAGGCGCCGAGCGGCCTGTCGGACGCCGAGCAGAAGCTCTACGACTTCGTGGTGCGACGCTTCATGTCGGTGTTCTTTCCGAGCGCCGAATTCCAGGTGACCACCCGCATCAGCACGGTGGAAGCCGGCGGCAAGAAGTACCCCTTCCGCAGCGACGGCAAGGTTCTGGTCAAGCCGGGCTGGCTCGCCATCTGGGGCAAGGAAGCGATCAACGACGACGACGAGAAGGACGGCAAGAACCTCGTCGTGGTGAAGCCGGGCGAAACGGTGAAGACCGAGTCGGCCGACTTGAAGGCGCTGAAGACCCGGCCGCCGGCACGCTATTCGGAAGCCACGCTGCTGGGCGCCATGGAAGGCGCCGGAAAGACCATCGACGACGACGAGCTGCGCGAGGCCATGCAGGAGAAGGGCCTTGGCACCCCAGCCACGCGCGCCGCCACCATCGAAGGCCTGATCACCGAGAAATATATGCTGCGCGAAGGCCGCGAGCTGATTCCCACGGCCAAGGCCTTCCAGCTCATGACGCTGTTGCGCGGCCTGGGCGTGGAAGAACTCTCCAAAGCCGAACTCACGGGCGAGTGGGAATACAAGCTCGCGCAGATGGAGAAGGGCGCACTGAGCCGCGACGCCTTCATGCGCGAGATTGCCGAAATGACGGAGCACATCGTCAAGAAGGCCAAGGAGTACGACCGCGACACCGTACCGGGCGACTACGCCACGCTCGCGACGCCATGCCCCAACTGCGGCGGCGTGGTGAAGGAGAACTACCGCCGCTACGGCTGCGTGGGCAAGAGCGGCACGGGCGAGGATGCCTGCGGTTTCTCGTTCGGCAAGTCGCCGGCCGGGCGCACCTTCGAAGTGGCCGAAGCCGAGGCGCTCTTGCGCGACAAGCACATCGGCCCGCTGGAAGGCTTTCGCTCCAAGGCGGGCTGGCCCTTCACCGCCGAGATCATCCTCAAGTACGACGAGGAAGAATCCAAGAACTGGAAGCTGGAGTTCGACTTCGGCGACGACAAGAACGCCGACACCGGCGAGATCGTCGACTTCAGCGAGCAGGACACGGTGGGCCCGTGCCCGGTCTGCGGCGCGCCGGTTTTCGAGCACGGCAGCAACTATGTCTGCGAGAAGTCAGTACCCACCAACGCACAGCCGACCCCGAGCTGCACCTTCAAGACCGGCAAGATCATCCTGCAGCAGCCGGTGGAGCGCGCGCAGATGGAAAAGCTGCTCGCCACTGGCAAGACCGACCTGCTCGACAAGTTCGTGAGCATGCGCACGCGCCGCGCCTTCAAGGCCTTCCTGACCTGGAACGCCGAAGAGGGCAAGGTGACCTTCGAGTTCGCGCCGCGTGAAGGTGGCAGCAAGTTCCCGCCGCGCAAGACCTTTGGCAAGGCGCCGGCTGCCGGCAAGACGGCAGCAGCCAAGAAGGTGGCTGCGAAGAAGACTCCCGCTGCCAAGAAAGCACCGGCCGCGAAGAAGGCCGCAGCGCCGCGCAAGCCCGGCGCGGGACTGAAGCCGAGCGACTCGCTGGCCGCGGTGATCGGCGCCGAGCCGGTGGCGCGCACCGAGGTCATCAAGAAGCTCTGGGACTACATCAAGGCCAACGGCCTGCAGGACGCGGCCAACAAGCGCGCGATCAATGCGGACGCCAAGCTCAAGCCGGTGTTCGGCAAGGACCAGGTGACGATGTTCGAACTCGCGGGCATCGTGGGCAAGCACCTGTCGGCGCCGTAACTCCGTGCTACGGGCCGGCAAACGTGCCGGCCTATAGTGAGCACAGTCTCAGCTTTTGCCAGGAGTTTTCCGTGAAGCCATTCATTGCCGCTGTTCTTGCCATCGCGATGAGCGCCCTGGCGGCGGGCTGCGCCGGCACGGGGTCTGCGGGCAATGGTGACCGCGCCACCTCGTCGTCCGGCAGCAGCGGCGTCACGGTGTTCGGCACCATCGACGCCGGCGTCAGCGGCAGCACGAACCGTTCCGACCGGCGCTAGCCAGTCGGTGCGTCAGCGCCGCAGCAGCGCCTGGCGCAGCACGCGCGCCGCGCGATCGCGGATGCGGCCTGATCCGGTATCGAGCGAGGTCCGGGGTGCGACCCTCGCAGTGGCGCAGGCCCAGAGAAAGTCGTGCAGGATGGGCGTGTCGTCCACGGTCTCGGTGCTGCCGTACTTGTGGAACTCGGGGTGCCACTGCGTGGCGGAGATGTAGCTGCGGCCCTTGTCGGTGCGGCGGCGAATGGCCTCGGGCACGCGGTCGGGCAGACTCCAGGCCTCGACCTCGAAACCCGGTGCGAGATCTTTCACGCCCTGGTGGTGAATGCTGTTGACCTTGGCGGTTTTCACCTCCGGGTAGAGCTTGGCCAGGCGCGTGCCTTCGACGATCTCGATCTGGTGAAAATTCTGGTCGTAGGTGACCGGATCGCGGTGCCGGATGGTTTCGGGATGGCCGTGCTGCGCTTCGATGTCCTGGTACAGCGTGCCGCCAAAGGCGACGTTGATGAGCTGCAGCCCGCGGCAGACGCCGAAGATGGGCTTGCCGGCCTGCTCGAAGGCTTCGACCAGCGCCAGGTCGTACAGGTCGCGAATGCGGTCGCCCACCCACGCATCCTTGAGCGGCTCCTCGCCGTAGCTGCCGGGCCAGACGTCGGCGCCGCCATGCATCACGACGCCGTCGAGCCATTCGGCGTAGTGCGAGAGCTTGGTGTCGCCGCGCGCGGTTTCGCCCGTGGGACAGGGCACCATCACGACCATGGCACCGGCCGACATGAGCCAGTGCGCGATGGACTGCTCCACATACTGCAGCGTCTTGTTGGTGAACAGGGAGCGCGCCGGATCCGCATGGGAAAAGCAGGCAGACAGGCCGATCTTCAGCCGGGCGGAAACGGGTTGCGGCATCTCGGGACTGGCAGGACGTGCTGTGCGAAAAGGAAAGTCCATTTTGGCGCTTTGGCCTCTCGCACGGGGTCGGACGACACGCCAAGTATGCTTTCAACGCCGCTACGACCAAGAAGGAAGACAAGCCATGAAGACGATCAAGGGCCCGGCCATTTTTCTCGCGCAGTTCGCCGGGGACGAAGCGCCGTTCAACTCGCTCGATGCCATTGCCGGCTGGGCCGCCCGGCTGGGCTACAAGGGCGTGCAGATCCCAAGCTGGGACGCGCGCCTGTTCGACCTCAAAAAGGCCGCCGAGAGCAAGACCTATTGCGACGAGGTCAAGGGCACGCTCGCCGCGCACGGCATCCAGATCACCGAGCTGTCGACCCACCTGCAAGGCCAGCTGGTCGCGGTGCACCCGGCGTACGACGCAGGCTTCGACGGCTTTGCGGCGCCCGAGGTGCGCGGCGATCCAGTGCGGCGCCAGCAATGGGCGGTGGAGCAGCTCCACTTGGCGGCCAAGGCCTCGGCCAACCTTGGGCTCACGGCGCATGCGACTTTTTCGGGCGCATTGGCCTGGCCGTATCTCTATTCGTGGCCGCCGCGCCCGCCGGGACTCATCGAGGAAGCCTTCGACGAACTGGCGCGCCGCTGGCGGCCCATCCTCGATGCTTTCGATGCGGCGGGCGTGGACGTCGGCTATGAAATCCACCCCGGCGAAGACCTGCACGACGGCGTGAGCTACGAGATGTTTTTGGAGCGCGTGGGCAACCATCCGCGCGCCTGCCTTCTGTACGACCCGAGCCACTTCATGCTGCAGCAGCTCGACTACCTCGCGTACATCGACCACTACCACGAGCGCATCAAGATCTTTCACGTGAAGGACGCCGAGTTCAACCCGACCGGCAAGCAGGGCGTGTACGGCGGTTTCCAGAGCTGGATCAACCGGGCAGGGCGCTTTCGTTCGCTGGGCGACGGGCAGGTCGACTTCGGCGCCATCTTCTCGAAGATGGCGCAGTACGACTTTCCCGGCTGGGCGGTGCTCGAGTGGGAGTGCTGCATCAAACACCCGGAAGATGGCGCCCGCGAGGGCGCGGCCTTCATTGCCGACCACATCATTCGCGTGGCCGAGCGGGCGTTCGACGATTTTGCGGCGGGTGGCGTCGATGTGGCCGCCAACAAGCGGATGCTCGGCCTCGGCTGAAGCGCGCTCTCGAGCTATATCTTTAGTAGCACCGCACACCTGTGTGGCGAGGGTCTGGCGCCTAATTCGCAGGTGCGTTGCATTTAAGACAAGCAACTGTCATGCCCCGCGCGCTATAATGTCGGGTTCGTTTCGATACCACGACGAAGCACTTTTCGTCACTCCGCCGGCTGACCTGTACCGTCCCTTGGATTTTTCAGGCCTCTTTTTTCAAGCCGGCTTCACAGTGTGTTGGAGCGCCAGACCGGGCGCCCATGATTGCCACCACTGCCTTCGTTCTTGTTGAAGCGAATAGCGCGTACGCCGCGCCGTTCTGGCCGGCCCACGCCCGTTTTCAATCATTTTTTCGGCATTTTGCGCACACTCTTCGCGCAGGGTGCCAAGGCTTCATGGACATCATTCAACACAGTATCGCGGAGGGGAAGTACCTTGTTTCCCCGCTCATTCGCCACCAGGACGACGGCAACTTTGCCGCGTCCGTCTCGATCCGCTCCGGCCGTGGCAGCGGCATGCACGACCGCGTGATGCGATTCACGCCGCGCTTTGCGAGCCATGCCGCCGCGCTGCGCTATGCCATCGACCAGGGTCTTTGCTGGGTCCGCGAACGCAGCAGCCCTCTCAGCGTTGCCCCGCTCGCACTTCCGTGCGCAGGCTGAAACAATTACGCCCATCTTCATATCCAACACACATCGAACGAGAATTCAGAGGTAATCACCCATGCCCAAGGAAGAACTGATCGAAATGAACGGCGCAGTGACCGAAGTCCTGCCCGACTCGCGCTACCGCGTGACGCTCGACAACGGCCATCAGCTGATCGCCTACAGCGGCGGCAAGATGCGCAAGCACCACATCCGCATCCTGGCGGGTGACAAGGTGTCGCTCGAACTCTCGCCTTACGACCTGACCAAGGGCCGTATCACCTTCCGCCATCTGGAGCGTCGCGGCCCGCCGCCGACCAACTCCGGAAACAACAACGCACCTCGCCGCTGATCCGCGACGGACGAAGGGCCTTGCGGCGCCCCGCGAAGGGTGCCGGCAAGGCCTTTGTTTTTCCGGGTCCGGCTGCCGAACGACGATGACCACGACCAATTCCCCAGCCGGCGGCTCCCCAGCTCAGGCCCCCGCCGACCACGGCTTTGCCACGCTGGCGCTCTCGCCCCAGATGTTGGCCAACCTCACGCAGCTCGGCTACACGCAGATGACGGCGATCCAGGCGGCCGCGCTGCCGCCGGCGCTGCTCGGCAAGGACCTGATCGCGCAAGCCAAGACCGGCAGCGGCAAGACCGCCGCGTTTGCGCTGGCGCTGCTCTCCAATCTCAACCCGCGCCGCTTCGCCATCCAGGCGATGGTGCTGTGCCCCACGCGCGAACTGGCCGACCAGGTCACGACCGAAATCCGCCGCTTGGCCCGCGCCGAAGAAAACATCAAGGTGGTCACGCTCTGCGGCGGCGTCGCGCTGCGCGGACAAATCGCCAGCCTGGAGCACGGCGCGCACATCGTGGTGGGCACCCCGGGCCGGATCATGGACCACCTGGAGCGCGAGAACCTGAACCTCGAGGCGCTCAACACGCTGGTGCTCGACGAAGCCGACCGCATGCTCGACATGGGCTTCTTCGACGACATCGTGAAGGTGGCGCGCCAGTGCCCGAAGGAACGCCAGACGCTGCTGTTCTCGGCCACCTACCCGGAAGGCATCGCCAAGCTCGCGCAGCAGTTCATGAAGAGCCCGCAGCAGATCACGGTGCAGGCGCAGCATGAAGGCAGCAAGATCCGCCAGCGCTGGTACCAGGTGAAGGAGAGCGAACGGCTGCACGCCGTGAGCCTCTTGCTCGACCATTTCCGCCCCGTCAGCACGCTGGCCTTCTGCAACACCAAGCAGCAGTGCCGCGACCTCGTCGAGGTGCTGCAGGCCCAGGGCTTCAGCGCACTGGCGCTGTTCGGCGAACTGGAGCAGCGCGAGCGCGACCAGGTGCTGGTGCAGTTTGCCAACCGCAGCTGCTCGGTGCTGGTGGCCACCGACGTGGCGGCGCGCGGGCTCGACATTTCGCAGCTCGAAGCGGTCATCAACGTCGACGTGACGCCCGACTCCGAAATTCATATCCACCGCGTCGGCCGCACCGGCCGCGTGGGCCAGCAGGGCGGCGCAGAAGGCCTCGCACTGAACCTGGCCAGCATGGACGAGATGGGCAGCGTCGGCAAAATCGAGCAGCTGCAGGGCCGCGAATCCGAATGGCACGACCTGGCCGAGCTCACACCCGGCAAGGGCGAACCGATGCGGCCACCCATGGCCACGCTGCAGATCGTCGGCGGGCGCAAGGAAAAGATCCGCGCCGGCGACGTGCTGGGCGCGCTCACCGGCGACTGCGGCTACACCAAGGACCAGGTCGGCAAGATCAACGTCAACGAGTATTCGACCTATGTTGCGGTGGACCGCAGCATTGCCGAAGAAGCCGCACGCAAGCTCGACAACGGCCGCGTGAAAGGCAAGAGCGTCAGGGTTCGCCTGCTGACACCGCAGTCCACCTGACATCCCTCCCATGGCCCCTCGTTTCGGCGCTTGGCAGATGAAATCTGCCGATGTGGCCTAATCGGGGGTCGAACATCCTTTTTATCCGAGCTTTCCATGCCCAAGAAAATCCGTACCGAAGCCGACCGTCTTGCTAGCCCGAAGCCGACCCCCATGCCCGGCTACACCGCGCCTCGCACCGGTGGCGGCCAGAAGATCAGCCTCGAGCGCGGCACCGCCACGCGCAGCAAGAAGAACCCGGGCAAGCGCCCGACCAAGGGCGGCTGATCCAGCCCACGCGGCTCTTTCTTCGGAGCCACGACGAACGCGCCCCCGGGCGCGTTTTGTCATTGGGCCCGCTACAAACAAGGCCGCCATGTCCGACGACAACCAGATCTTCATTCCGCCCTCGTTCTTCGCGGTCTACAGCGATGCGCGCCAGCGCCTCCTGGAGCCAATCGGCGTGGTGCGCGAGCGCTACGAAATCTGCGAAGACCTGGCCAACCACCTGGTGGGCCATGCGCAGATCCAGCACCACACCGAGGTGCCCGTCGAGAGCGAGATCCTGCGCCGCATCCACGCCGGGCTGGCCACGCCCGAAGCCGGCGTGTCGATTGCCGAGGCCGGCTGGATCGTGCAGCGGCTGGCCGAGCTGCTGGGTTGGCGCGGTCCCGAGCCGTCGCCGGCTGCTGACGCGTAGAACCGGAGAGGCGCGCCGTGCTGCTCAAGGTCGGTGAACTGGCCAGGCACACCGGCCTCACGGTGCGCACGCTGCACCACTACGACGCCATCGGCCTGCTCGCGCCCTCGGCGCGCTCCGAGGCGGGCTACCGGCTCTACGGCACGGCCGACATCGGCCGGCTGCATGCGATCCAGGCGCTGCGGCAGCTGGGGCTTCCGCTGGCCGAAATCGGCGGGCTGCTGGGTGCCGAAAGCGGCTCGCTGCCGGCGATCATCGCGCGCCAGATCGCATCGCTCGACCAGCAGATCGCCCAAGCCACGGCTTTGCGCGAACGGCTCGGCCTGCTCGAACGGCGCCTGGCGGAGGGCGGCCAGCCCGACACAAAGGATTGGCTCGCCACGCTGGCGCAGATGACCGCCTATGGCCGCTACTTCAGCCCCGCCGAAATCAAGTCGCTGATGGCCAACTGGAACACCGTGGCGGACCAGTGGCCGCCGCTCGTCGCCGACGTGGCGGCGCTGATGGCGCGCGGCGTGCCGGCCGATGCGCTCGAAGTACAGCCGCTCGCCTTCCGCTGGATGAACCTGATGGGGCAGTGGATGGACGGCAGCTTCGACCTCATCACGCGATGGGGCGAGATGTACCGGCGCGAGCCGGGGGTGCGGCGCGCCGACGGGCCGCCGGCCGAGCTGATCGATTACATCGGCGAGGCCATCGGCGTGCGCATGGCCGCGCTGCTGCGCCACCTCCGCACCGACGACTTCGCACGGCTGGGCCGACCGCCTGAGGAAGAATGGCGCCGGCTCGCCAGCGAGCTTGCCGCGCTCAAGGCGCGTGGCGTGCCGCCCAGCGACGAAGCGGTGCAGGCCATTGCGCTCGACTGGGTGCGGCTCTTCGATGCGTTCACAGGCCACAACCCGGCCCTGGCCGAACGGTTGATGCGTGCGATGGCTGCGGAGCCGGTGCTGCAGGCCGCTCCGGTGGTCGGGCCCGAGGTGCGCGGCTACCTATTGCAGGCCATTGCCGTTCTCCGGCACAAAAATCCGAAGCCCGCTCCGCCGCCGCTTGACCCTGACGTTGCGTGAGGCCCGACAGTGGCCCCATGAACAACGCCCAAACCTCCCCACGGCTCGACGCACTCGACAACCTGCGCGCGCTCATGATGTGGCTCGGCATCGTGCTGCACGTGGCGGTCAATCACATCACCACCGTTTCGCCGCTCCCCTGGCGCGATCCGAAGACTTCACCGGTGGCCGACCTGCTGCTGCTGCTCATCCACAGCTTCCGGATGCCGGTGTTCTTTGTCCTGGCCGGCTTCTTCGCGGCGCTGCTGGCCGAGCGGCGCGGCGCGGACGGCATGCTGAAAAACCGCAGCCTGCGGCTCGCGCTGCCCTTCGCAGTGTTCTGGCCGCCGCTGTTCGTGCTGACTGCGATGCTTTCGATGGTCTACATCCACCTGACGGTGCGCGGCGTGCCGGGCTTCGACAGGGCGCTGACGCCCCCGCGGCAGCCCGGTGGCTCGCCTTTCAACACCATGCACCTGTGGTTCCTCTATCAGCTGTTCTGGCTCTGCGTGCTGGCTTGGGCGGGACTGCGGCTGCGGCTGCGGCGCTTCGTGCCAGCGCGGCTCTGTGATGCGGTCGCCCGCGGCTTCGCGCTGCTGGCGCAACGCCGATGGGGCTTCCTGGCGCTCGCGTTGCCGCTGGCGCTGATGGGCTCGTTCTATCCCTCGGGCATCGTGGCGGGCAGCGGCTCTTTCCTGCCACCGTTCGCCGAGTGGGTGCAGAGCGGCCTGTTCTTCGTGTTCGGCTGGTGCCTACACGGGCCGCGGGAGCACCTGCTCCCGCTCTTCGCGGCGCGCTGCAAGAGCCACGCGCTGGCCGGGCTGGCCTTTTTCATCGCGACCGTGGCGTTGCTGGGCGCCGTACGCGGCGGCACTGCGCTGCCGCTGCCTTGGCCACATCCTGCGTTCTGGATCGCGTTCGCCTACAACGCCACTTCATGGCTCTGGAGCCTGGCGCTGATCGGAGGCTTCATGCGCTACGTACCGCACCGGAACGCCGCGCTGGCCTATCTTTCACAGAGCTCGTACTGGGTGTACCTGGTGCACATGCTCGGCACCATCGGCTTCGGAATCCTGCTGTTCAACGCGTCCTTCGGGGCCTTGGCGAAGATGGGGCTCAACATCGCAGCGACGTCACTGGTAGCACTGGCCAGCTACGAGCTGCTGGTGCGCTACACGCCCATCGGCACGCTCTTGAGCGGGCGGCGCGTCACGCGGGCGCGGCGGGGGTTGCCCGCTTCGGCAGGCTAGCCGCTGCAGATCGCGCGCCTTACTGGACCGAGGTCTTGGCCTATTTGTCGATGATCTTGCGGGCGAACAGCTCGAGGTAGTCCATCAGGCGATTGGCCCCGGCGGTGGCTGCCGCCTCGTTGCCGGTCGCGATGCCCTGCGCCAGTTCGAGGTGCGCATTCGCACCCTCGACGATCTCGCCCTCGTGCTGGTAGGCGTACCAGAAGCGCCGGCACTGCACGATGAGTGGGGTCACGGCCTTCACCGCCGAATCGTTGTGGCTCGCCTGGTGGTTGACGAAGTCGAGCGCGCGGTCGGCCTGCATGTAGTCGTTCAGGTCGCCGCGGCGGGCGGCCTTCACCATCAGCTCGGCGCAGCGCACGATCTCCTTGCGCTGCAGCGCGGTGGCGCGGCGCGCCGAGCAGGCCGCAATCAGCAGTTCGAGCACGCGCCGGGTCTGGATCACGTCCAGGTGGTCGGCCAGGTCGATGGTCGACACCAAGAGGCCGCGGCGCGGCTGCTGCACGATGAGGCCGATCGACACCATGCGCATCAATGCCTCGCGCACCGGCGTGCGGCCAAGGCCGGTGCGCTCGGCCAGGTCGGCTTCGACGATCTGGCTGCCGGGCTCCAGCTGCAGCGTGGAGAGCAGCGTCTCTATCGCGTCATAGGCGAGGTCGGCGGCCCGTCGTTTGGGCTGGGGGCGAGGCACGGTCTTCGGGGGGGCCATTGTTTTCTTCTGGTGCTGCTTCGGCTTCATTGTCGGTCCACATCGCCAGGGCCCGCGAGGCCGGCCAGGGTTGCGATGCGCGCCGGCGACAGCGGCGGGCGCGGCGTGGGCGGTGACCAGCCGAAAAGAAACTGCGCGGCATCGCCGCAAACGCGGCCCTGGCAGGCGCCCATGCCGCAGCGGCGGTGGAGCTTGGCGTCGGTCCAGCCGCTGCAACCCGCGAGCGCCGAGAACGGCACGTCCTCGCAGCGGCAGACGAGGGTGTCGGGCTGCGGCATGTGCTTGTTGGCGGATGCCAGTGCGAAGCTGCGGTGCAGCTGCGCCGCAAAGGCGTCCCAGCGGGCGCGCTCGCGTTCATGCTGCTTTGCGGCGTGCTCGTTGCCGATCGCCGCAAGACCCGCGATGGCGCCCTGCGCGAGCGCGCGTTCGCTGCCGCCGAAGCCGGTGCATTCACCGGCCGCATAGACATCCGGCAGGCTGGTGGCCTGGCGCGCATCGACAGCCAGTGCCTGCACGCCGGTGCCTCCGGTCGTGAGGGCGCAGCCGAGCATCTGGCCCAGTTGCGTATTGGGGACGAGTCCGAAGCCGCAGGCCACGCGATCGCATGCGATCTCCACTTCGCGGGGGCCTTGGCGAAGCCGAACCGATTCGACCTGCGTGCCGCCTTGCACCGAGACGATGCGCGATGAGGTGCGGTACTGCGCGTGGGCCAGCGTAATCGCTTGCACGGCCTTTCCCGGCCATCTCGGCAGGCTGGCCGCAAAGCCCGCGACAGCCGCGAACGAAGCTTGCTCGGCGATACGCACGACCTTCGCGCCCGCGGTGCGCGCCGTCGCCGCCGCGGCGAGCAGCAAGGGTCCGCTGCCCGCAATCACGATGCGTTCGCCCTCGACTGGCAACCCCGCCTTGACGAGCGCCTGCAAGCCGCCCGCGCCCGTGACGCCGGGCACCGTCCAACCGGGGAAGGGCAGCAGCAGCTCGCGCGCGCCGGTGCAGAGGATCAGCTTGTTCCACCGCATGCACCAGCCACGTTCTGCGTCTTCGAGCAGCAGTTCGTTTCGCGATGGCGCCGCGACGACGCGCGTGCCGCTGCACACGCGGATGTTGGCGTGGCGTTCGAGCGCATCGCGCCACTTGCGCGCGGCCGGCGGCAGCGTGGCGCCGGGACCGTCGCGCCAGATCTGCCCGCCGGGTGCGGGGTTGTCGTCGATCACGACGATCGATGCACCGCTCGGCGCCGCCGCCACTGCCGCGGCCATGCCGGCAGGACCCGCGCCGACGATCAGCAGATCGCAATGTTCCAGTGTCATGTCGGTCACCCGGAGGTCTCCACGCGCATGCCCTCGACGCAGACCGTCTGGCAGGCGAGCCTGCGGCGGCCGTCGATGCGCACGCGGCATTCCTGGCACACGCCCATCCCGCAGTAGGGCGCGCGCGGCTGCCCCGTGACCGAGGTACGCGCCACGCCGATGCCGCCCGCGACGCGCAAGGCAGCGGCCACCGAGCTGCCCGCCTTCACCCGGACGAGCTGGCCGTCGATGTGCAGCAAGGTCTCGCCGCTCATGCGCGCCTCTCCAGCAGTCCGCGCGGCGCATAGGGCGCCGCGTCGATTTCGGAATCGACACCGGTCATCAGCGCCGCGAGCAGGTGCGCGCTGCCCGGCGCCGTAGTTACGCCCAGGCCTTCGTGGCCGACGGCGAGCCAGAGCCTGTCGCGCCACGGGTGCTTGCCCAGCAGCGGCAGTCCGTCGGGCGTTGCGGCGCGCATGCCGGTCCACGAGCGGACCGCGTTGAGGTCCGCGAGCCCCGGCAGGTAGTCGAGCGTGCGCTGCAGCATGCGCGCGAGCATGGGGGCTTCGACGGCGGGATCGGTGGTGTCGAACTGGCGCGACGAGCCGATCAACAGTTGCCCCGTCGGCCGCGGCTGCACGTTGAACGCGACCGAGTCGCCGTCGCTGTGGTGCGCGCTGGTCACGTAGCCGAGCTCGACCAACTGGTGGTGCACCGTGCCTGCATAGCGGTCGGTGATCAGCAGGTGGCCCTTCTTGGGACGGATCGGAAGCTCGGGGCAGAGCGTCGTCGCCTCGATGCCATTGGCGAGCACGATCTGCGGCGCGCTGCGACGGCCGTCGTCTGCGAGCCGCAGCGTGCCGTCGTCTTCGATGGCATCGACCTTCGCGTGCTCGACGCGGATCGAAGCGCCGCCCTGCGCGAGCAGCCAGCGCGCGGCATTCGGTGCATAGAGGATGCCGTCGCCGGGCACTTCGAGCGCGCCCGCAAGGCCCTTGCGCAAGGCGGGCTCGGCGCGGGGCAGCTGCAGCGCGCCGAGCAGGCGGCTTTCGATACCGTGCTCGCGCAGCCGCTGCTGCTTGCGCTCGGCCTCGGCCATTTCTTCTTCGTTGGCCGCGATCCAAAGCGTGCCGCAGGCGCTGTACGCGCAGTCCTCGCCCATGCGCGGCGCCAGAGCGCGCCATTGCGCCGTCGAATGGCTGCTCATTGCAAGCTCGGCCGGGTTGTCGTCCATCACCACGAGGTGCCCCATGCCTGCGCCCGTGGCGCCGCCGATGCGTGCATCGAGCACCAGCACCCGGCGGCCGGCCTGCGCCAGCGCATGCGCGCAAGCGGCGCCGACGATGCCGGCACCTATGACGATGACATCGGCGTGCACGGCCTATTGCACTTCGCGGAACACCGCGGAACCGGCTTTGCCGGGCCGCTGGTGTTGCCCCCGGTAGGGGGTTGGCGGAGCGACACGAAGTGCGCGAAGACTGGGGGCGAGCTTCATATCCGGATGCCCCATCCGAAGGGGTCCTCGTCCTCGATCAGCAGCGTGGCTTCGGCGCTGATGTACGCACGGCCGCGCAGCGTGGGAATGACCTTGCCGCCTTCCATCGCGTAGCTGGCCTCGAAGCGGCTGCCGATCACGCTGGCCTGCGTCCACACCTCGCCAGGCGCCAGCTTGCCGTCGGCCGCGAGGCAGGCGATCTTGGCGCTGGTGCCGGTGCCGCAGGGCGAGCGGTCGTAGGCGTTGCCGGGGCAGAGCACGAAGTTGCGGCTGTCCGCGCCTTCGCTGTCGTTGGCGAAGAGTTCGATGTGGTCGATCTCCGCGCCATCGGCGCCCGTGATGCCTTGCGCCGCCAGCGCCTTGCGCAACGCGGTGGTGTAGCCGGTGAGCGCGGCGAGGTTGTCGCTCGCCACGCGCTGGCCGTGTTCGCTCACCAGGAAGAACCAGTTGCCGCCCCAGGCCACATCGCCGTGCACGGTGCCGTGGCCAGGCAGGTCGACCGCGACCCGGTGCAGATGCCGGTACGCCGGCACGTTGCGCACGCTCACCGAATCATCGGCATGCAGCGTGGTCGTGACCGTGCCCACCGGCGTCTCGATCTTGTGCTCGCCCACGCCGATGCGCCCGATGTGCGCGAGGCTCGCGACCAGCCCGATGGTGCCGTGACCGCACATGCCGAGGTAGCCGGTGTTGTTGAAGAAGATCACGCCGGCGGCGGCATCTTTCGACACCGGCTCGCACAGCAGCGCGCCGACGATCACGTCGCTGCCGCGCGGCTCGAGCACCGTGGCGGCACGCCATTTGTCATGCCGCTCGGCCAGGAGCACGCGGCGCTCGGCCATGCTGCCGCCGCCCAGATCGGGAAACCCGCCGATGACCAGGCGCGTGGGCTCGCCGCCCGTGTGCGAATCGATGATCTGGATGCGTTGCATGTGTTTCTCGAACTCAGTAGCTGGCGAGAGGAACGGGGGCCGCGTTCTTGAAGGTGAACACCGTGATCGGCGCCTGCTTCATGTTGCCCTTGTCGTCGTAGCTGTAGGTTGCGGCCACGCCCTTGTAGGTGGTCTTGTAGAGCTCGGCGCCCACCTTGTCGGGATCGATGGAATTGGCCTTCTGCATCGATTCGCCGATGAACAGCACCTGGTCGTAGTACGAAGCGGCATACGCGTCCGCGTCGGCGTTGAAGCGTTTCTTGAACTTGGCCTTGAAGGCCGGGCCGCTCTGCGCTTTCTCGAGAATGGAGCCGCCTTGCGCGCAGAACACCAGGTCGTTGACCGCGTCGCCGCCCAGCTTGCCGGTGGCCGGGCTGCACAGCGTGTCACCGCCCAAAAGCTTGCCGGGCACGGCCAGTTGCTTCATCTGGCGCGCCATGGGTGCGGCCTGCGGCGCGTAGCCGCCGAAGAAGATCGCCTCGGGCGCCTTGGCCTTCATGTTGGTCAGGATGGCGGTGAAGTCCACGGCCTTGTCGGTGGTGAACTCCTGCCCGACCACCGTGAGGCCCTGCTTCTTCGCTTCCTTGGTGAACTCTTCCGCAAGGCCCTGGCCGAAGGCGGTGCGGTCGTCGATCACGCCCACCTTCGTCACCTTGAGCACCTTGGCCGCGTACACCGCCATGCTGGAGCCGATCTGGTTGTCGCTTGCGATGATGCGGTACAGGTTCTTGTAGCCGCCCTGCGTCACCTTCGGGTTGGTGCCCACGGTGGAGACCATGGTGCCGCCATCGGCGTAGATGCGCGAAGCCGGAATGGCCACGCCCGAGCAGTACGGACCCATGACGTACTTGACGCCGTCGTCCACGAATTTCTGCGCCACGCTCACGCCGGACTTGGCGTCGCACTGGTCGTCTTCGGACACCAGCTCGAACTTCAGCGTCTTGCCGCCAGCGATGATCTTCTTCGCGTTGAGTTCTTCGATGGCAAGCCGCACGCCGTTCTCGTTGTCCTTGCCTGCGAAGGCATTGGGGCCCGAGAGCGGCCCGCTGTGGCCGATCTTGACGACCTGCTCCTGCTGCGCATTGGCGTGGCCTGCCACGGCGATGGCCACGAGGCCGAGAAACGGAATCATGTGTGCTTTGGACTTCATGCTTGTTCCTATGTAAGGGACGAAAGGGTTATGCCATGACCGACTGGTACTGCACAGGCCGCGTGGCCAGCGCCTTCTTCACGATCGCCTCCACGGCCGCGCGCTCCTCGCCGATGAGCGGCAGCCGCGGGCGGCGCATGTGCTCCGTGCCCACACCCACCAGCGCGTCGATCAGCTTCAGGTTCTGCACCAGCTTGTTCGAGACATCCAGGTGCAGCATCGGCGTCATCCACTGGTACAGCTTCAGCGCCTCGGCAAACTGGCCGGCCTTCATCAGGTCGTACAGCGCCACCGTCTC
>NZ_JAUSRN010000021.1 GCF_030811855.1 Variovorax paradoxus
CCGGGTGCTCCCCGCAGCGAAATAAAGGAGGAGCCGAAGGCGGGGGACATTCGCGGAGGGGAGTACCCGGTGGCCTGTGCACGCGCCCTGAACAGTCCTGACCTATAAAAGATCACCCGTGCGAGTGCCAGAGCACCGCAAAGAAATGGCACGCACTGCCCGCCAGGACGAACAGGTGCCAGACTAAGTGCGCAAACCGTACCTTGTTGTCGAACAGGAAGACCACCGCACCCGCTGTGTAGAAGAGCCCACCGGCCACGAGCCAGCCCAGCCCCGCAGGCGACATGCGCTCATACAGCGGCACGGCCGCCATCAACGCCATCCATCCCATCGCCACGTAGAGGCCGGTCGACCACAGCGGATGCTGCAGCTTGTTGAACAGCTTGGCGCCCACGCCCAGCGCTGCCGCGGCGCAGATGGCGCCGAAAAGCGTCCAGCCCCACGGCCCTCGCAGCACCCCGAACAGGAATGGCATGTAGCTGCCCGCAATGAAAAGGTAGATGGCGGCGTGATCGAGCCGGTTGAACCACGCCTTGGCCCGGCCCATCGGCAGCGCGTGGTACAGCGTCGAAATCAGGTACAGCACGATGGCCGTGCCCGCAAAGAGAGATGCGCCGACGATGCTCGCGGCCTGGCCCTTCTGGGCAGCGCTGTAGACCAGGATCGGCAGCGAAGCAATGGCGAGCAGAAGGCCGAGGCCGTGGCTCAACGCGTTGAAGATTTCTTCCAGCGTGGTCTGGTCGCGGCCCAGGGGCGGGCGCTTGTCTGCGCGAACTGGAATGGCTTGGTGCAATTGCATCGGCTGTCGATTCGTCATTGGGAACAGAATCTCCTGGGTCAAAATTGGTTCCACCGAATTTCGTGAAACCGGCAAGTCATGTTACTTGACCTGCTGTTTGCCCAATTTACGCGCCAATGTGCGCCGATGCATGCCAAGCCGCCGCGCAGTCTCGGAAATGTTGAAGCCCGTTTCGGCCAGCGTCTCGTGGATGCGTTCCCATTCGAGCGTCTTGATCGAGGTCGAGCGGTTCGTCAGTTCCACCTCGGTAGTGCCGGTGGCGCGGCCGAACGCGGCCTCGATGTCGTCGGTGTTCGAGGGCTTGGCCAGGTAGTGGCAGGCGCCGAGCTTGATCGCCTCGACGGCCGTGGCGATGCTCGCAAAGCCCGTCAGCACCACGATCAGCATCTTGGGGTTGTGCCGGTGCAGCATCTGCACGCACGCCAGACCGGAGGCCTCGCCGTTGAGCTTCAGATCGACCACCGCATAGCCGTAGCCGGGCGCATGCGTCTGCAGCAGGCGCTCCACCTCTTCGGCATTGCTTGCGTGCGTGACCGCATAGCTGCGGCGCTCGAACGACTTGCCGAGCGTGCGCGCAAAGGCCGCGTCGTCTTCGACGATCAGCAACTGGCGCTCGGCTTCAGCGGTTTCCATCATGGGCTTTCGTTTCGATGAGGTCGATGGCCGTAGCTTCCTCGCCGGTGCCTTCGTCGTCGTCTTCCTCTTCCAGCACGATGGCCGCAAGGGGCAGCGTGATTGCCACGATGGCACCGCCTTCAGGCCGGTTGTGCACCGCGACACGGCCGCCCAGCGTGCGCGCCACGTTGACCACCAGAAACAGCCCGAGCCCGCCGCCCGGCCGTCCCTTGCTCGACTGGTAGGGCTTGCCGAACTCCTTCAGGATGGAGGGCAGGAACCCGGGGCCGGCATCGGTCACGGTGAGGGTCAGCGCGTCGGCGTCGTGCGCCACCTCGAAGCGCAGCCAGTGCGGCGAGGCTTCCAGGGCATTGTCGAGCACGTTGCAGATCATCTGCTTCAGGGCCGAGTCTGAAACCATGGGCAGGTCTTGGCCAAAGCGGTTGTCGTAGTCGAATTCTTCCACCGGCCGCGTGGTGCGCCATTCCTCGACCAGCTCGTCCAGGAAAGTGCTCACCGTGGTTTCTTCCGATGACTCGCCGCGCGCTTCGCCTGCGGACAGCAGGATGCCGCTCACGATGCTCTTGCAGCGCTGGATCTGCAGCTCCATCTCGGCAACTTCGGTCAGCAGTTCGGGGTCGGAGCTGAAATGCGGCAGCCGGCGCCAGTCGCCAAGGATGACGGCCAGCGTGGCAAGTGGCGTGCCCAGCTCGTGTGCGGCGCCCGAGGCGAGCAGGCCCATGCGCACGATGTGCTCTTCTTCGGACGCGCGCTGGCGCAGGTCGGCCAGCCGCGCATCGCGTGCGCGCAGGTTGCGGCTGATGCGCGTGATGAACACCACCAGCAGCGCCGCGTTGAGTGCAAAGCAGATCAGCATGCCCTGCACGTACGGGCTCCAGAGCCCGCGGTCGTGGTCGAGCGGCAGCTCGAGCGGACGCGAGAAAAGCGCCAGCCCCGCGAAGCAGAGGCTGGTGACCACCACGATGGTCCACGTCGACCATGCCTTGAGCAGCACCGCGCCCAGAATGACCTGCAGCAGGTACAAAAAGACGAACGGGTTGGTGGCGCCGCCGCTCAGGTAGAGCTGCGCGGTGAGCGTGGCCACATCAACCAAGAGCGCGAGAAAGAGCTCGCCGTTGGTCACGCGGCGAAGGCTGCGCGAGCGCAGCAGGCTCACGCCGTTGAAGAGCGCAAGGCAGGTCAGCACCTGCAGCATGTGGTCGAGCGGCAGCCGGATGCCGAAGCCGTAGTGCACCACCAGGATGGTGGCCACCTGCCCGACCACCGCGAACCAGCGCAGCTGGATCAGCTGCTGCATGTTCTTGTGCCCGGTGGCATTGTCCAGGCTCGCCACGCCCGCACGCGGCGCGTGCAGTTCCCCCGCGACGGCAAGTGGCTCAGTCGCGGTGGACATCGGGGCGGAAGCGGGCTTGGGCATCGGCGCTGGTATTTTCGCCGCTGCGGCGCTTGCGCCCCTCGCGCCAAGCGTATACGGCTGCGGCCAGGACCATCAGCGCCAAGCCGTACCAGGTGAAGGCGTAGACGAGATGACTGTTGGGAAAGGCAATGACCGTGAGGCCACCTGCAGGCCAGGCGGGCGCTGCGCCGGATGAGGAGGGGGCAGCGTCCGCATCGACGAAATAAGGCGCCACGTTGCCGAGGCCGCGCGCCGCGGCAATGGCCTGCACGTCGCGCGAGAACCAGCGCCCTGTGGCCGGCTCGTTCTTGCGCAGGAAGCCGCCATTGGGCTCCGTGATGCGCAGCAGGCCGGTCACCGTGGTTTCGCCCTGCGGCTCGGTGGCCTTGCGCGACGGGCGCTCCTGCGCTTCGAACGGCACGAAGCCGCGGTTGACCAGCACGATGCTGCCGTCGGTGGCTTGCAGCGGCGTCAACACCCAGAAGCCTGCACCCAGACGGGTGCTGGCCTGAACAAGGGTTTCCTTGTCGTGGAGAAAGATGCCGGCGAGGCGCACGCGCCGGTATTCGTCGGCGGCCGCGTTGATCTGCGGCCAGCGCTCGGGGCCGGGGGCCTCGGCGGCCGGGGCATGCACGCGCTGTTCGACGCGGGCGATGAGATCGAGCTTCCAGGCCCGGCGCTCGACCTGCCAGGTTCCGAGCGCAAAGAAGCCGGCAAAGGCCAGTGCCGCGCAGACCGCCAGCGCCGCCCGGGCCGCCGCGGAGCGTTGGCGGCCGGCCGGTGTGTCGAGGCTTGGAGTGCTGTGGTCTGGCGGCCGGAGCGTCAAGGCATGTTCTTCATGTCGTGCACCGACATCGGCATCATGTTGGTGTTCATGTGGTACATGACCCAGAGCGACCCGGCCAGCGTGATTACGACAAGCACGATCGTGAAGATCAGCGCCAGCATGTTCCAGCCGCTCTCCGACTTCGCGTCCATGTGCAGGAAATAGATCATGTGGACCACGATCTGCACCGCGGCAAAGCCGAGGATCACGAGCGAGGTGGTGTGCGTGCTGACGAGCACCTTGCCCATCACCAGCCAGAACGGAATTGCGGTGAGGATCACGGCCAGCACGAAGCCGGTCATGTAGCCCTTGAAGGTGCTATGGCTGACGGGGCCGTCGTCGTGATGGTCGTCGTGCGCATCATGGCCGTGCGCGGAGTGGGTGGTGGGGGCGCTCATTGCATCGATCCCATCAGGTAGACGAAGGTGAAGACGCCGATCCAGACCACGTCCAGGAAGTGCCAGAACATCGACAGGCACATCACGCGGCGGCGGTTGGCGGCGGTGAAGCCGTGCTTGGGCAGTTGGATCATCAACACGATGAGCCAGACGATGCCGAAGGTCACGTGCAGCCCGTGCGTGCCGACCAGCGCGAAGAACGACGACAGGAAGGCGCTGCGCTGCGGGCCCGCGCCTTCATGGATGAGGTGCGCGAATTCGTACAGTTCCAGGCCGATGAAGCCTGCGCCCAGGAGGCCGGTGACGACCAGCCACGCCAGCGTGCCGCCCATGCGCTTGCGTTGCATCTCGAGCACCGCGAAGCCATAGGTGATGGACGAGAAGAGCAGCAGCGAGGTGTTGATCGCCACCAGCGGCAGGTCGAACAGGTCGGCGCCCGAGGGGCCGGCCGCATAGCTGCGGCCCAGCACGCCGTAGGTCGCGAACAGGCAGGCGAAGACCAGGCAGTCGCTCATCAGGTAGAGCCAGAAGCCCAGCAGCGTGCCGTTCTCGGGATGGTGATCGTTGCCGACGTGGAACAGCTCGAACACGGGCGGCTTGCCCGTCTTGTCGCTGTGGGCGTGGCCGGCCGCGGGGGAGTGGAGGACGGAGGTATCAGACATGGGCTGCTGCCAGGAGTCGCGTGCGGGCGTCTTCGGTGCGGACGACTTCATCCGCGGGGATGTGGTAGTCGCGCTTGTAGTTGAAGGTATGGATGATCACGGCCGCCAGCATGGCGAAGAAGCCCACGCCCGCCACCAGCCACATCTGCCAGATCAGTGCGAAGCCGCAGGTCGCCGCCAGGGCCGCGATGATGAAGCCGGCCGCCGTGTTCTTGGGCATGTGGATGGGTGTGAAGCCTTCGAGCGGGCGGGCATAGCCGCGGCGCTTCATGTCGGTCCACGCGTCGTTGTCGTGGATGCGCGGCGTGAACGCGAAGTTGTAAGCCGGCGGCGGCGACGAGGTCGACCACTCGAGCGTGCGGCCGTTCCACGGATCGCCCGTGGTGTCGCGCAGCGAATCGCGGCGGATGTAGCTCACCACCAGCTGGATCAGGAACGACGCGATGCCCAGCGCGATCAGCACCGCGCCGAAGGCGGCGACCTGGAACCAGATCTGCAGCGACATGTCCTGGAAGTGGCTCATGCGGCGCGTGACGCCCATCAAGCCCAGGATGTACAGCGGCATGAAGGCGAACCAGAAGCCGACGATCCAGAACCAGAACGAGCACTTGCCCCAGAACGGATCGAGCTTGTAGCCAAAGGCCTTGGGGAACCAGTAGGTGATGCCGGCCAGCATGCCGAACAGCACGCCGCCGATGATCACGTTGTGGAAGTGGGCGATCAGGAACAGGCTGTTGTGCAGTACGAAGTCGGCCGGGGGCACCGCGAGCAGCACGCCCGTCATGCCGCCGATCACGAAGGTGATCATGAAACCGATGGTCCACATCATGGGCAGCTCGAAGCGGATGCGGCCGCGGTACATGGTGAAGAGCCAGTTGAAGATCTTCGCGCCCGTCGGGATCGAGATGATCATCGTCGTGATGCCGAAGAACGAATTCACGCTGGCACCGGAGCCCATGGTGAAGAAGTGGTGCAGCCACACGAGGTACGACAGGATCGTGATCACGACGGTGGCGTAGACCATCGACGCGTAGCCGAAGAGGCGCTTGCCCGAGAAGGTGGAGACCACTTCGGAGAAGATGCCGAAGGCCGGCAGGATCAGGATGTACACCTCGGGGTGGCCCCAGATCCAGATCAGGTTCACGTACATCATGGCGTTGCCGCCGAGGTCGTTCGTGAAGAAGTTGGTGCCGACGTAGCGGTCGAGCGACAGCAGGGCCAGCACGGCCGTGAGCACCGGGAAGGCAGCCACGATCAGCACGTTGGTGCAGAGCGCGGTCCACGTGAACACCGGCATCTTCATCATGGTCATGCCGGGCGCGCGCATCTTCACGATGGTGGCCAGCAGGTTGACGCCGGAGAGCAGGGTTCCGACCCCCGCTATCTGCAATGACCAGATGTAGTAGTCGACCCCCACGTCGGGGCTGAAGAGAATGCCCGACAGCGGCGGATAGGCCAGCCAGCCGGTCTTGGCGAACTCGCCGACGAAGAGCGACGCCATCACCAGGCCCGCGCCGAAGGTGGTCATCCAGAAGCTGAAGTTGTTCAGGAACGGAAAGGCCACGTCGCGCGCGCCGATCTGCAGCGGCACCACGAAGTTCATGAGGCCCGTGACCAGCGGCATGGCCACGAAGAAGATCATGATCACGCCGTGGGCGGTGAAGATCTGGTCGTAATGGTGCGGCGGCAAAAAGCCGGCGTTGTCCCCGAAGGCGATGGCCTGCTGGGCCCGCATCATGATTGCGTCGGCAAAGCCGCGCAGCAGCATCACCAGCCCGAGGATGATGTACATGATGCCGATCTTCTTGTGGTCGATGCTGGTGATCCAGTCGTGCCACAGGGTGCCCCAGAGCTTGAAGTAGGTGAGGGCGCCCAGCACGGCAAGGCCGCCCAGCACCACCGCCGCAAAGGTCGCAAGCAGGATGGGCTCGTGGTAGGGAATCGCCTCCCACGTGAGGCGGCCGAAGATGAGCTTCGTCAGGTCAAGGTTCTCGAACATCGTCATTCTTCGGTGGTGCACATCGCGGTGACGTACTTGCGCGTCGGCGAACTGGAATTGATGCTGTCGGGCTGCCAGGCGGTTGCCTTGGCGGCCACGTTGAAGGCGCCCGGCTTGCCCAGGCCGCCTTCGGCGTCGATGGCCATCATCTGCTTCATGCACATCTTGTTGCGGTCGACGCAGCGGTTGAGAATGGCGTCGTACAGGTCGGGCGCCACGCTGGCGTAATGGCGCACGGGGTCGCGCTCGCTCGGCGCTTCGAGCTTCACGTAGGTTTCGCGGGAGAGTTCGCCGTCCTTGCCGGCCTTGGCCTTCTTGACCCACTCGTCGAAGCCTTCGTTGCTGAGGCCGTGGAACTTGAAGCGCATGCCCGAGAAGCCCGCGCCGCTGTAGTTGGCCGAGAAGCCCTCGAACTCACCCGGCTTGTTGATGACCGCGTGCAGCTTGGTTTCCATGCCCGGCATGGCGTAGATCTGGCCGGCCAGCGCGGGAATGAAGAAGGAGTTCATCACCGAGGTGGCCGTGATCTTGAACGTGATCGGCCGGTCGACCGGCGCGGCCATTTCGTTCACCGTGGCAAAGCCCTGCTCGGGGTAGATGAAGAGCCATTTCCAGTCGAGTGCCACCACTTCGACCACCAGCGGCTTGGCTTCGGCGGGAACCGGGCGCTCGGCGTCCAGGCGGCTCAGCGGCCGGTACGGGTCGAGCGTGTGGGTGCTGATCCAGGTGATGGCGCCGAGCGCGATGATGATCAGGAGCGGCGCTGCCCAGATCGCGAGTTCGAGCTGGGTGGAGTGGTCCCAGTCGGGGCTGTAGTCGGCCTCCTTGTTCGACTGGCGGTAGCGCCAGGCGAAAAAGATGGTCAGCGCGATCACCGGGATGATGATGATCAGCATCAGCACGGTGGAGACGACGATGAGTCGTCCCTGCTGATTGGCGATGTCGCCGGAAGGGTTCATGAGCACCGTGTTGCAGCCTGCGAGCAAGGCAAGCGGGAGCAACAGGGGCCATCGGCGAAGAGATTTGAGGGTGGGCATGCCGAAAGAAAGAAGTGCGTGGGCTGCGCAAAGACTCCACAATCTACGACCAAAGGCCCCCGCCGCCTATTGGACGTTTTGTCCTATGGCGGGAAACTCAGTTCGGTGAGACGCTTGGACCCCTGTTCAATGGTCTACCTTTGTCACTGCCGGTGACACCGAATTAAAAAACGCAATGACGACGACGTCCAGCATCAGTCCGCAAGGCGCACAGCCTGTGCCGAACACGTCCGGAAACGACGCCCGGCAGGGCGACGAACACTCGCACATCGCACCCGGTGAGATCGCCGTGGGCGTGATCATCGGCCGCGCCTCGGAATATTTCGATTTCTTCGTCTACGGCATTGCCTCAGTGCTGGTGTTCCCGGCGGTATTCTTTCCGTTCGAGGCGCGTCTGGAGGGAACCCTCTACGCCTTCGTGGTTTTCTCCTTCGCATTCATCGCGCGGCCGTTCGGAACTGTCATTTCAATGGCCATCCAGCGACGGTTCGGGCGAGAGGCCAAGCTGACCATTGCGCTGTTCGTGCTCGGCACTTCCACCGCGGGCATCGCCTTCTTGCCGGGCTACGCGAGCATCGGGTTCACGTCGATCGTGCTGTTGTCGGTGTTCCGCTTTGCCCAGGGCCTGGCGCTCGGCGGCTCATGGGACGGCCTGCCATCGCTGCTGGCGCTCAATGCGCCGCAGAACCGCCGCGGCTGGTACGCCATGCTGGGCCAGCTGGGTGCGCCGCTCGGCTTCTTCGTGGCCAGCGCTCTGTTCGCCTACCTGTATGCCAACCTGCCCCTCAAGGATTTCCTCGACTGGGGCTGGCGCTACACCTTCTATGTTGCGTTTGCGATCAACGTTGTGGCGCTGTTTGCGCGCCTGCGGCTGGTAGCCACCGAAGAATATTCGCGCCTGCTGGAAGAGCGCGAACTGCAGCCCACCAGCGTGGTCGAGCTGGCGCGTTCGCAAGGCGCCAACTTGCTCATTGGCGCGTTCGCGGCGCTGGCCAGCTATGCGCTGTTCCACCTGATTACGGTGTTTCCGCTGTCGTGGATCACGCTGTACTCCGACCAATCGATCACCGAGTTTTTGGTGGTGCAGATGATCGGCGCGGTGCTCTGCGCCGGCGGCATCGTGGCCTCGGGCCTGATTGCCGACCGCGTGGGCCGCCGCTTCACGCTGGGCGGCCTGGCCGCGATGATCGCGGTCTTCAGCGGTTTTGCGCCCACGCTGCTCGATGGCGGCCGCGTCGGCCAGGACATTTTCATTTTGCTGGGCTTCGTGCTGCTGGGGCTCTCCTACGGCCAGGCGGCCGGCGCGGTGACCTCGAACTTCGAGCCCAAATACCGCTATACGGGCGCTGCGCTCACGGCCGACCTGGCGTGGCTTATCGGTGCGGCTTTTGCCCCGCTGGTGGCACTGGGCCTGTCGGCGAATTTCGGGCTGGCCTATGTGAGCGTCTACCTGCTGTCGGGTGCGGTCGGCACGCTGGCGGCGCTGGGGCTGAACCGGGCGCTCGTGCGCGACTGAGCGACGGATCCGAGCTGCTTCTCAGTTTCTTCAAAAGGGGCCGGTCGGCCCCTTTTTTGTTTTCCGGCGCGCAGGCTTAGGATCGCTCCATGTTCTCTGCCGCCATCTTTGACATGGACGGGCTGCTCATCGATTCGGAGCGGCCGATCATGGCTGCCTGGATCGAAGCCGCTCGCACGCTCGACATCGAGCTTTCGCACAGCCAGTACCTGCAGGTGGTGGGCCTCGCCACTGCGGAGTCGGAGCTGATCCTCGGCGCGCTGCTGGGCGGCCCTGAGGCCTACAGGCATGCCATCGACCATGTCCGCAAACTGCTGCAACTCCAGCGCGCGGACGGGCTTCCGATGTTTCCCATCAAGCCCGGCGCGACCGAGTTCCTGGGTGCGCTGCGGCAGCGCGGAACACGTTGCGCGGTGGCATCGTCATCGACGAGCGGGCAGATACAGGCTTGCCTTGGCAGCCTCGACGTGCTTCACCATTTCGAGGCATTCGCGGGCGGTGACGAGGTGGCGCGCGCCAAGCCCGATCCTGCGCTCTACCTGCTGGCGGCGGAGCGCCTGGGCGTCGACCCGGCCGAATGCGTGGCCTTCGAGGACAGCGAGAACGGCGCCAAGGCCGCGCTGGCGGCAGGCCTCCGTGTCGTGATCGTGCCGGACCTCAAGCACCCGCCCGCATCGATCGTCGAGCGGGCGTTCCATGTGCTCGACTCCCTGCACGAAGCCGTGGCCCATGTGCCGCGGTGGTTTCCCGGCCAGGTGATACGCACATGATCAAGATCGGGACCCTCTGCCACGTGCTCGACAGCTGCCTTGCGTCGCCGATGACCGAGCGCGCCGTTGGACGCATCGTGGAGGTGGTCTCCGCGCCTTACGAGGCGCCCAGCGAGCGCTACCTGCCCGGCACCTACTACGACGTGCTGTTCGAGGGCTGGACCTTCTATTGCCGCAGCGACAAGCTCGTGCCCATTTCCGATCCCGATGCGGATGTCGGCAATTGGGAAGACGAATTCATCGACGCCGCTGACAGCCTTCCTTCGAGGGCACCTCAGAGCACTTCGTCGCGCAACTGCGGGAACACCTTCGACACCTTGGCGAGCAGGTAGTCGCCGTAGCGGCCGTTGAAGGCATGCACGTTGGCGCGGTCCCAGCGCTCGGAGCTGTCGTCGCGCGCCTCGGCACCCGCGAGGCCTTCGATGCGCTGTACGCGCGCTTCGAAATTCGGATCGAAGAACAGCGGAAACGAGAGCCGGTCGCGCCCCGAGGTGTTGCGCCTCACGCGGTGCGGCGTCGACTTGTAGAGCCCACCGGTCATGCGGTCGAGCATGTCGCCGATGTTGCAGACGAAGGAGCCGGCAATCGGCGGCGCGTCGATCCAGCCGCCAGGCGTGTGCACCGAAAGGCCACCCACGTCGTCCTGGTGCAGGATGGTGAGAAGGCCGTAGTCCGTGTGCTCGCCCACGCCCCATTGCACGTCCAGGCCTTCGGGCACGGGCTGCGAGGGGTAGTTGAAGAGACGGAACAGGATCAGCGGATCAGCGGTGTAACGCTCGGCGAAATACGTGGCCGGCAGGCCGAGGCTCAGTGCAATGCCTTCCATCAGTCGGTGGCCCAGCTGTGTGACGGCCGCCATGTAGTCGAGGATGGCTTCGCGCAAGCCCGGTACCTCGGGGAAGAGGTTGGGCCCGTGCACCGGCGTCTTCGCCTGCACCAGCGGATGGGAGGCGGGCAGCTCGGTGCCCAGGTAGAGGCCTTCCTTCCAGTCGGGCCGGCCCGAGGTGAGTTCGCCGCCGAGCGGAAAGTAGCCGCGCCAGGCGCGCCCGCCCAAGGCCATGCGCCATCGCATCTTGGTTTCTTCAGGCAGTTCGAAGAAGCGGCGGCTCAGGTCTTCGAGCCGCTGCACCAGCGCCGCGTAGACGCCATGGCCCGTGACGTAGAAAAAACCGTGCGCGCGACAGGCCGCGCCGATCTGCGCGGCCACGCGGTTGCGTTCGGGCGCGCCCGAAATGAGCGGCGCGATATCGATCACTGGAAGCGTCTGTGTGTCGGTCATGGGCATGAAGAGCATGTCATGGGCCGCGCGCGAAGGGCGAGCGGATGTCCGAAAGAAACTGCTGCGCGCGCGGGTGTTGCGGCCGATTGAAGAAGTCGTCGGGCGTGGCGCGCTCGAGCACCTTGCCCTCGTCCATGAAGATCACGCGATCGGCCACTTCGCTCGCGAAGCCCATCTCGTGCGTGACGCAGACCATCGTCATGCCGTCGCGCGTGAGGTCGCGCATCACGAGCAGCACCTCACCCACCATCTCGGGATCGAGCGCACTGGTGGGCTCGTCGAACAGCATGAGCGGCGGCTGCATGGCGAGCGCGCGCGCAATCGCCACGCGCTGCTGCTGGCCGCCCGAGAGTTCGCTGGGCCATGCGTTGGCCTTGTTCGCAAGACCGACGCGCTGCAGCAGCGCCATCGCGCGCTCTTCGGCCTCCTTGCGCGTGAGGCCGCGCAACTGCATCGGCGCCATCGTGCAGTTCCGCAGCACCGTGAGATGCGGGAACAGGTTGAACTGCTGGAACACGAAGCCGATGCGCGAGCGGAACGCGTTCACGTCGGTGCCTGGCGCGTGGATGTCCTTGCCGTCGAAAAGAATGCGGCCCGACTGGATCGGCTCCAGCCGGTTGAAGGTGCGAATCAGCGTCGACTTGCCCGAGCCCGATGGCCCGCACACCACGACAACTTCGCCCTTGTGGATGGTCTCGTTGATGTCGACCAGGGCCTGGTAGCTGCCGTACCACTTGTTGACGTTCTGCAGTTCGATCATGCGGACACCTTGGGGGCCGAAGTGGGATTGGCGATGGACATGCCGCGCCGCGCGAGACGGCGCTCGAGCCAGTAGGCGAATCGCGACAGCCCGAAGCAGAGAATGAAATAGGTGAGGCCCAGGATCAAATAGATCTGCGCCGGCTTTGTGAACACCTGCGTGTTGATCTGCGTCGCGATGAACGACACCTCGGCCAGCCCGATGATGTAGCCCAGCGAGGTTTCCTTGATGGTCGAGACGAACTGGTTCACCAGAGAGGGCAGCATGCTGCGCAGCGCCTGCGGCAGCACCACGAGGCGCATCGCGCGGCCATAGTCCAGGCCCAGCGCGCGGGCGGTTTCCATCTGGCCGCGCGGCAGGCCCTGGATGCCGGCGCGCACGATCTCGGCGAGGTACGCCGCATCGAACACCACGAGCGCGATCAGCATGGTGGTGAACTGGTCGGTTTTCACGCCCGTCACGCTGGGCAGGAAGAAGTAGGCCCAGAAAATCACCATCAGCAAGGGAAGGCCGCGCACCACGAAGACGAAACCCGTGACCGGCCAGCGCAGCCACCGCCACGGGCTCACGCGTGCAAGGCCAAGCACGATACCCAGCGGCAGCGCGAGCACGAGGCCGCAAGAGGCGAGCAGCAACGTGAGCACCAGCCCGCCGAGCGGCCCGTTCGGATACTGCCCGATGAGAAAGTAGACCCAGTAGTCGTTGATGATCTCTAGCATCAAATCAACTTTTCTAGATGGTTCGCACCGGATAGCGGTGGTGGTACCAGGTGGCAAGGCCGGTGATCGCGAGCGACACCGTCAGGTACGCTGCGCTCGCGAACGCGAACGACTCGAAGCTGCGGAAGGTCGCACTCTCGACCTGCCCGGCCTGGTACATCAGCTCGGCCACGCCGATCACGGTGGCGATCGAGGTGTTCTTCCAGAGGCTCAGCGTCTGCGAGATGAGCGGCGGCACCGTGACGCGCAGCGCCTGCGGCAGCACCACGCGGCGCATGGTGTCCAGAAAGCCGAAGCCCAGCGCGCGGCCGGCCTCGAACTGCACAGTGGGAATCGCGCGGATGCCGCTGCGGATGTCTTCCGCCATGAACGCGGCCGTATAGAGAGAAAGCGCGATGATGGCGCTGTAGGCCTCGATGTGCCCGGCATACAGCCATTGCTTGATGCCCTCGGGCAGCAGCTCGGGCGCGCCGAAGTACCAGAACAGCATGTGCGCGAGCAGCGGCACATTGCGTATGACTTCGATATACGCAAAGCCGAGCCAGCGCAGCGGTGCGAGCGGTGCAAGGCGCAGCAGCGCCACCACCAGCGCGATGGGCAGCGCCAGCACCAGCGAGGCCGCCAGCAGTTGCAGCGACAGCAGCAGGCCTGCGACCAGCATGTCGTGGTACTTGCCGGTGAGTAGCAACGAATAGTCGAACAGGGGCATGGGGGGCGACAGTATCACCGCGTCGCAGGGAATTTGGCTCCCTCCCCCGCTGGGGGAGGGTTGGGGTGGGGGCGCGGCGGCGCTCAGCACATCGCGGCCTGTGCAAAGGCCGCTTGCCCCCATCCCTGCCTTCCCCCAGAGGGGGAAGGAGAAATACCGGATCAGTCGATCTTGTCGCTCTCGAGCTTGAAGTCGCGCGTCTGGAAGCCCGATGCCGTGTTCGGGCCATACCACTTGACGAAGATCTTCTGCGCCTCGCCCGACTTCTCGAGCTCGCGCAGGGTCTCGTCCACCACGGCCTTCAACCCGCTCTCGCCCTTCTTGATGCCGATGGCCAGCGCCTCGGTGCTCAGGTTCTGCTTGAGCACCACGTACTGGGCCTTCTGCGGGCCCAGCTTGGCATAGCTGCGCAGCAGAGCGGCCTCGTCGTCCACATAGCCCACGCCCTTGCCCTGCTGCAGCGCCTGGAAGGCCTGCTGGCTGGTGTCGAAGGTCACGACCTCGGCCGTGGGCACGGCCTTGCGGATGTTGGGCTCTTGCGTGCCGCCGCGGATGGTCAGCACCTTCTTGCCGGCGAGCTGGGGCACGTCGGTGATGCCGCTGTCCTTCTTCACGATGGCCTTCTGGCCGGTGACGAAGGTGGTGAGCGAGAAATCGATCTGCGCCTCGCGCTCCTTGTTGTGCGTGAGGCCGGCGGCCACCAGGTCGACATGGCCCTGCTGCAGCTCGGGAATGCGCGCGGCCACCGCGATCTGCTTGAGCACCGGCTTCACGCCGATCTTCTTTGCAATGGCATTCACCAAGTCGACTTCGTAGCCCACAATCTGGCGCGTCTTCGGATCGATGAAAGTGGCGGGCTCATCGGTGCCCAGCACGCCGACCACGAGTTCGCCTTTTTTCTTGATGTCGGCGAGCTGGTCTGCATGGGCGGCGATGCCCGTCAGCAGGGCGGAGGCCGCGAGGGCCGCGGCAATGATGTTCAAGCGCATGTTCTTCTCCTTCTGGGATAGCAGGGACGGCACCATATCAATAAAACCGTGGATTATTAAATCCTCAATCGACATATGCATATGGGCGCCCGAATGGTCCTGACGCGGGTGCTGGGATTCGCGGGAATTCGAACCTCGCGCAGCCCACGGCGGCGGCTGGAGAGATACTCCCGCCATGCAGATTCACGAAAAGCCACCCGTCGACACGCCCTTCGAATGGATCGGCGGCGAACCCAAGGTGCAGGCGCTGGTCGACCGCTTCTACGACCTGATGGAGCTCGAGCCTGCCTATGCGCAACTGCGCGCGGTGCACGGCACCAGCCTCGAGAATGCGCGCCAGCGGCTCTTCTGGTTCCTGTGCGGCTGGCTCGGCGGACCGCAGCACTACACCGACCGCTTCGGCCATCCGATGCTGCGCGCGCGCCATCTGCCGCAAAGCATCGGCGGGCACAGCATCGGCATCAAGGAGCGCGACCAATGGCTGGCCTGCATGGACCAGGCGATGGGCGAGACCGGCGTGCCCGAGGCGCTCCGCGCGCGGCTGCGCGATTCGTTTTTCCAGACGGCGGACTGGATGCGCAATCGCGGCGAATGAGGCTCGCCCCCAGTCTGCGCGCACTTCGTGTCGCCACGCCAACCCCCTACCGGGGGCAACACCAGAGGCCCGGCGAAACCGGTTCCTCGGTGTTCCACGAAGGATGCAGAACAATCTACGACTAGAAAGACCTGTCTACATGAATTCGATCGTCATCATCGGCGGCGGCCATGCCGCGGCCCAGCTTTGCGCCGGATTGGCCCAGGCGGGGCTGGGCGCCAACGTGCACCTCGTCTGCGAGGAGGCCTGCGAGCCCTACCATCGCCCGCCCTTGTCCAAGGCGTTTCTCAAGAGCGCCGAGGAAACCACGCAGCCGCACAAGGCCGCCGACTGGTACCGCGAGGCGGGCATCACTCTGCACCTGGGCGACGCAGCAGTCGCCATCGACCGCGAGGCGCACACCGTCACGCTGTGCTCCGGCGCCGTCCTGCCCTGGGAGCGGCTGGTGCTGGCGACCGGCACGCGTGCGCGCCAGATGCCCGACCTGAAGCCAGGGCTGGAGAACGTCGCCAGCCTGCGCGCCGCCGATGAAGCGCATCGCCTGCGTTCGCGGCTTGCCGATACGCAGCAAGTCACGGTGCTGGGCGGTGGCTTCATCGGACTCGAAGTGGCAGCCACGGCCAAGGCGCTCGGCAAGAGCGTGCAGGTGATCGAAAGCGCGCCGCGCCTGCTGGGTCGTGCCGTGTCGCCGGAGCTTTCGGCCCATGTGCTGGCCACGCATCGCGCGGCGGGCATCGACGTGGTGCTTGGCGCGCGCACCGGCGCGTTCGAGGTCGAAGGGGAGCGGCTGATTTCGCTCCAGGTCAACGGCGTGAAGCAACCGGTGGACCTGCTGCTGCTCGGCATTGGCGCCGTGCCCGAAACCGCGCTGGCGCAGGCCGCCGGCATCGAATGCGCCGACGGCATCGTGGTCGATGGCCACATGCAGACCAGCGCGGCCGACGTGCTCGCTGTAGGCGATTGCACGCGCTTTCCCGATCGGCGCGCCGGGCGCGCACTGCGGCTCGAATCGGTGCAGAACGCGAGCGACCAGGCGCGAACCGCGGTCGCCACGCTGACCGGCGCTGCACGGCCGCACGACGCCGTGCCATGGTTCTGGTCCGACCAGGGCAGCCTGCGCCTGCAGATGGTCGGACTGGTGCCCGCCGAAGGCACGCCGGGCTCAACCAGCGTGCGCCGGCCGGGCCCCAAGCCCGATGCGTTCTCGCTGTTCCACTATGTCGATGGGCAGCTGGTGTGCGTTGAATCGGTCAACGCGCCGGTCGATCACATGATGAGCCGCAAGCTGCTCGAAGCGGGGCGCAGTCCCACGCCCGAAGCGGTAGCCGACGCGGCCGTTCCGCTCAAGAATCACCTGGCATAGCCGCTACCGGGGTGGCGCGGAACACCGCGGAACCGGCTTTGCCGGGCCGCTGGTGTTGCCCCCGGTAGGGGGTTGGCGTAGCGACACGAAGTGCGCGAAGACTGGGGGCGAGCCAAGTGCAACCGCGGAACCGGCTTTGCCGGGCCGCTGGTGTTGCCCCCGGTAGGGGGGAGTCGAGCTACACGAAGTGAGCGAGGGACGGGGGTGGGCCCGTTCAGCGTCGCGCCGGCGCCAGCAGCACCACCAGGGCGCCCGCGCCGCCCTCGGCGGGCTTGGCCTGCACGAAGGCGATCACCTCGTTCTTCTGGATCAGCCAGCGCTGCGTTTTGGTCTTGAGCACCGGCTGCCTGCCGGGCGAGCCGAGGCCCTTGCCGTGCACCACCCGAACGCAGCGCAAGCCTTGCTTGTACGCGTTGCGTATGAAGCCGCCGAGCGCCTCGCGCGCCTCGTCGCTGCGCAGGCCGTGCAAGTCGATTTGCGCCTGGATGCTCCAGTCGCCCTTGCGCAGCCGCGCGGTCACGTCGGTGCCGATGCCGGGGCGGCGAAAGCTCATGGCGTCGTCGACGTCCAGCAGGGTCGTCACGTCGAATTCGTCGGACAGCGATTCGCGCAGCACACGCTGTTCGTCGAGCTGGTGCTGCACGGGAATGGGCGCTGGCGGCTCGGGCGCGAGCGGCACTGCCGCCTTTCGGCGAAGCGGCTCGGTGGCGCCGATGGCGCGGGTGAACAGGTCTTTTTCGGCGGCGCGCTTGCGTTCCGCCGCGGCCTTGGCGGCGGCGGCGGCCGCTTCGCGCTCGCGGGTTTCGGCCAGCGCGCGCTGCACCTGCTTCAGGTCCGCCAGGTTCTTGATGGGCGGCGTGCGGGAAGCCATCAGAGCAGCCCTTTCTCGGCCATGGAAAAAGCCTGGCCGGCGCTGACGATCACGTGGTCGAGCACGCGCACGTCGATCAATGAAAGCGCGGCGCTGAGCGTTTGCGTCAGCGTCTCGTCGGCCCGGGAGGGTTCGATGTTGCCGCTCGGATGATTGTGTGACAGCACCACGGCCGCCGCGTGGTTTTGCAGCGCGCGCGTGACCACTTCACGCGGGTAGACGCTGGTCTGGGTGAGCGTTCCGCGGAACAACTCTTCGAGCACGATGAGCCGGTGCTGCGCGTCCAGAAACAGCACCGCGAACACCTCATAAGGGCGCGATCCGATGTGCAGCTGCAGGTACTGCTTGACGGCCCCGGGGGAGTCGAACACCGCTCGCTCCTTGAGGCGCTCGGCCATGGCACGTCGCGCCAGCTCGAGAACCGCGATGAGTTCGGCGCGCTTGGCGTCGCCGCCCATGCCCTTGATCACCTTCAGATCCTCGGCGCTGGTCTGCAGCAGGCCCGATAGGCCTCCAAAGTGTTCGAGCAGTTCCTCGGCCAGCTGCAGCACGTTTTTTCCGGCCACGCCAGTGCGCAGCAACAACGCCAGCAGTTCTGCGTCGGCCAGCGCGCCGGCGCCTCGTGCGATGAGCTTTTCGCGCGGACGGGCGTGAGCGGGGAGATCCTTGAATGCCATCGAAAACCTGGTGAAACCTTGAAAGAGCGGGTGGAAGCCCCTGCTCCTTAAAATGCAGTCCAGTTTATCGGGACACCCCCTTGTCTTTGCCTACCTCCCCTGCACCCATGTCCCACGTCGTGACTTCCGGCTCGTTCCTGACCCTGCATTACCGGCTCGCTGGTCCGGCGGGAGACATCATCAATACTTTCGACGACAAGCCCGCGACCCTGTCGCTGGGCACGGGCGAGCTTTCGCCCGCCATGGAGCAGCGGCTCATGGGCCTGGAAGAGGGCACCCACGCCACCTTCGAGCTGCCTGCCGGCGAGGCTTTTGGCGAGCGCAACCCCGAGATGCAGCAATGGGTGGCAAGGAAGCTGCTGGCGCAGATGGGCGACCCCGACGAGCAATACGCAGTGGGCGACGTGGTGCAATTCCCCACGCCCGACGGCTCGGGCAGCTACGCGGGCGCGGTGGTCGAATCGAACGAGACCGCCGTGCGCTTCGACTTCAACCATCCGCTGGCCGGACAGCCGGTGACCTTCGAGGTGCGCCTGATCGGAGTTCTATGAATCGGAGCCTTGAAGAAGTCCTCCTCGCCGAGCCGCGCGGCTTCTGCGCCGGTGTGGACCGCGCCATCGAGATTGTCGAGCGCGCCCTTGCCAAGTTCGGTGCGCCCATCTATGTGCGCCATGAGATCGTGCACAACACCTATGTGGTGAACGAGCTCAAGGCCAAGGGTGCGATCTTCATCGAAGACCTCGCCGATGTGCCGCCCGGCGCCACGCTGGTCTTCAGCGCGCATGGCGTGAGCAAGGCGGTGCAGCAGGAGGCGCGCGACCGCGGCTTCGACGTTTTCGACGCCACCTGCCCGCTGGTGACCAAGGTGCACGTCGAGGTCGCCAAGCTCGCCAAGGAAGGCTACGAGTTCATCATGATCGGCCACAAGGGACACCCGGAGGTCGAAGGCACCATGGGCCAGCTCTCGAGCGGCATTCACCTGGTGGAAGACGTGGAAGACGTCGCCAAGGTGGCGCCCGCGCAGACTGAGAAGCTCGCGGTCGTCACGCAGACCACGCTCAGCGTGGACGACGCAGCCGAAATCGCGGCGGCGGTGCGTGCGCGGTTTCCGAAGGTGCGCGAGCCCAAGCAGCAGGACATCTGCTACGCCACGCAGAACCGACAGGACGCGGTCAAGATCATGAGCCCGCAAGTCGACTTGGTGATCGTCGTCGGCAGCCCCACCAGCTCCAACAGCAACCGGCTGCGCGAACTGGCGCAGCGCTTGGGCACCGAAAGCTACATGGTCGATTCGGCCGACGAGCTCAAGCCCGAGTGGTTCGAGGGCAAGGGCCGCATCGGCCTCACGGCCGGTGCCTCGGCGCCCGAAGTGCTGGTGCGCGAGGTGATCGAGCGGGTAAGGGCGCTCGGCGCGGTGTCGGTCCGCAAGATGGACGGCATTGAGGAAACCATCAAGTTTCCACTCCCCAAGGGCCTCAAGCTCGACGACATTCCTCCCCCGGGACACATCTCTTGACCAACGAAAACACCGACTGGCGCTCTGAAATTGACAGCGCCGCCCGCAGGCTGCGCGAGGGTGCTGGCGGCTTCCTGCGCCAGACGCCGCTCTGGAAATTGCCGGCTTCCGCTTTCGGCATCGAGGTGCCCGGCGTGGAGTTGTGGCTCAAACTCGAGCACATGCAGGTGAGCGGCAGCTTCAAGGCGCGCGGCATGATGAACCGCCTGCTGGCCAACGACATTCCCGAGAGCGGCGTGGTCGTGGCCTCCGGTGGCAATGCGGGCATCGCCACCGCAGCGGCCGCCAAGGCCCTGGGCGTGCGCTGCCAGGTGTTCCTGCCTGGCGTTTCGCCCGAAGCCAAGCGCGAAAGGTTGCGGGCGCTGGGCGCCGAGGTGATCGTCGTCGGCGAGTTGTACCCCGACGCGCTGGCCGCCTGCCTCACGCGCCAGAAGGAAACCGGCGCCTTGCTGACCCATGCCTACGACCAACCCGAAGTCGTGGCCGGCGCGGGCACGCTCGGTGTCGAGATCGAAGCCGAGAGCGGCTTGCCCGATTCGGTGCTCGTGAGCGTCGGCGGCGGCGGCCTGATCGGCGGCCTTGCCGGCTGGTTTCAGAAGCGCGCCCGCGTGGTGGCGCTCGAGCCCGAGAAGGCGCCCACGCTGTTCCGTGCCCGAGAGGCCGGCGAACCGGTCGACGTCGATGTGGGCGGCATCGCCGCCGATTCGCTCGGCGCGCGCCGCATCGGCGCCATCTCGTGGGAAATTACCCAGCAATACGTGCAGGACGCGCTGTTGCTGTCCGACGAATCCATCCGTGCCGCGCAGCAGTGGCTGTGGAAGGAGCTCAAGCTCGCCGTGGAGCCGGCCGCGGCGCTGCCGCTCGCGGCTTTGCAAACCGGGGCTTATGTGCCGCGCGAAGGCGAGAAGGTGTGCCTGATCGTCTGCGGAGCGAATGTCGACCCGGCCACGGTCGCCTGAAGTCCTTTTATTTCTCGCAGTTCACCATCCACGGCACGCCGAACTTGTCGGTCAGCATGCCGAAGCCGACGGCCCAAAACTGCGGGCCGTAGGGCATCGTGATCTGGCCGCCCTGGGCCAGTGCGTCGAAGAGCTTTTTGCCTTCTTCCACGCTGTTGGCCTGCACGGAGAGCGAGAAGCCCTTGTGGCCCTCAAAGGGCATGCCGGGCGGCATGTCGGAGGCCATCAGCTTGTGGCCCCGGGCTTCCAGCGCGGCGTGCATGATCTTGTTCTTGTGTTCGGCGGGCGTTTCGGCACCCATGGGACTTTCGCCGAAGGTCATGCTGAAGATGACCTTGCCGTCCAGCGCCTTGGCGTAGAAGGCCATGGCCTCGGCCGCATTGCCGTTGAATGTCAAATAGGCTTGCATCGCTTTTTCCCTTCGGTTGAGGTGTGGGAAGCAAGATGCTACGCCCACCTAAAATCCCCCCATGCTTGACATCACCCTGCTCCGCAAAGACCTGGCCTCCGCTGTCGCCGGCCTCGAAAAACGCAAGAAGAACCAGCCCTACCTCGACGTGGCGGCGTTCACCGCGCTCGAGGCCGAGCGCAAGACACTGCAAACCCGCACCGAGGAAATCCAGGCCCGCCGCAATACGCTGAACAAGCAGATCGGCCCGCTCAAGGCCAAGGGCGAATCGACCGATGCGCTGATGGCCGAAGTCAACGCGCTCAAGGCCGAGCAGGAGTCGCAATCCAGCCGGCTGGAACAAATCCAGCCCGAGCTGCAGGCGCTGCTGCTGGCGGTGCCCAACCTGCCGCATGCCAGCGTGCCGCTCGGCGAGGACGAAACCGGCAACGTCGAAATGCGCCGCTGGAGCCCGCAGGGCGGCGCCGGCGCCAACGCCACGCCGCTGGCCTTCACGGCAAAAGACCACGTGGATCTGGGCGCGCCACTGGGGCTCGACTTCGAAATGGGCGCCAAGCTATCCGGCTCGCGCTTCAGCGTCATGAAGGGGCCGATTGCCCGGCTTCACCGCGCGCTCGCGCAGTTCATGCTCGACATCCAGACCGAGAAGCACGGCTACACCGAGTGCTACGTACCCTACATCGTCAACGCCGCCACCCTGAGCGGCACCGGCCAGCTGCCCAAGTTCGAAGGCGACCTGTTTGCCGCCAAGAAGGGCGGCCAGGACGGCGAGCCCGCGCCCGACCATTCGGCGCTCTACCTCATTCCCACCAGCGAAGTGCCGCTGACCAACTTCGTGCGCGACGAGGTCGTGCCTGAGGCGCAGCTGCCGATCAAGCTCACGGCCCACACGCCGTGCTTCCGCTCCGAAGCCGGCAGCGCGGGCCGCGATACGCGAGGCATGATCCGCCAGCACCAGTTCGACAAGGTCGAGATGGTGCAGATCGTCCACCCCGAGAAGAGCTACGACGCGCTGGAACAGATGACCGGCCACGCCGAAGCCGTGCTGCAGGCCCTGGAGCTGCCGTACCGCGTGGTGCTGCTGTGCACCGGCGACATGGGCTTTGGTTCGACCAAGACCTACGACCTCGAAGTCTGGCTGCCGGCGCAGAACACCTACCGCGAGATCAGCTCGGTGTCCAACTGCGAAGCCTTCCAGGCGCGCCGCCTGCAGGCCAGGTTCAAGAACGCGCAAGGGAAGAACGAACTCGTCCATACGCTCAACGGCTCCGGCCTGGCGGTCGGCCGCACCCTCGTCGCGGTGCTCGAAAACCACCAGAACGAAGACGGCTCGATCAACGTCCCCGCCGCGCTGCGGCCCTACCTGGGTGGGCTGGAACTGCTGCGCGGCTGATCGGGCAGGGCGGATCGGGCTTCAAAAACCCCGTTTTTGTCTGCTAGAATCAGAGGCTCGACAGCACCGGAGAGGTGGCAGAGTGGTCGAATGTACCTGACTCGAAATCAGGCGTACTAGCGATAGTACCGAGGGTTCGAATCCCTCCCTCTCCTCCATAAATGGCCCCGCAAAGGGGCTATTTTTTTGCCTGTTTCGCGCTGCTTCTCCATCTTTGATGGCTGTCCGCGAGGGCGAAACGGGACCTTTCGTATCCGGCCCTAGCGCTTCGTTCGTGGGTGCCGCATCACGGCGCTGCGCCATCGTCCAAAGTGGCCGCAACCGCCCGTTAAGATCGCCACCTCTTCATTCCCGCAACCTGCGGGCGGTTTCTGTAGTCGAAAACTAAAAAGAGGGCTCAGCGCCACATGGCCAATGCGTCGATCGCAAGCGTGACACCGGTCCCGGCTTCGGCCGATGAAGCCGAATCGTGGGTACGCGGCGAGCTGATCCGCAGCCTGATGCGCTCCGCGCGAGGGTCCTACATGGTCTCGGCAGCGCTGATGCCGTTGATGGTCGGCCTGAACTGGAGCTATATCCCGCACTGGGAACTGCTCACGTGGCTGGCGGCAGGGTTCATTGCCACCGCCTGCCGTGCCTGGGGCGCCAAGGTCTATGCGGTGCGCTATGCCGGCCGAAGCGCCGCCGCACAGCAGCAGTTCACCGAGCGCTATGGCTTCATCTGGAGCACCAGCGCGGTCGTGTGGGGTGCGTCGGTGCTGCTGTTCTTCGAGCGCACGCCGCAGGTCAACCAGTTCATGAGCTGGCTCATCGTGGCAGGGGTCGGCACCTTTCCGCTCAACGGGCTGGCGCTGCATCCACCGCTGCTCAAGCGCTATGTCAATACGCTGTTCATCACGATGCTGGGGGCGGTGCTGATACGGCTCGTGAGCATCAACATCGCGGAGCCGCACTTCCAGTACGGCTTCCTGATGCCGATCCTGCCCATCCTCCATTGGTTCTTGCTGCTGCGCGCGGGGCGCAACATCCACGAGTCGGCGCGCAACAGCCTGGAACTGCTGTTCCACAACCACATCCTGATCAAGTCGCTCACGCAGCAGCGTCAAGCCGCGGTGGCGGCCGTGGCCATGAAGAATCGCTTCCTGGCCAGCGCCGCGCATGACATGCGCCAACCCGTGCTGGCCTTGTCGCTGTACGCCGACTGGCTGCGCAACGAGCCCGAGCTGGTGCTGGAACTCGCGCCCAAGATCGTTCGCGCGACGCACGCGGTGAACGCGCTGTTCGACTCCATGTTCGACCTGGCGCGTATCGACTCCGGCCAGGTGCGGCTGCACATCGAGCGCGTGGATGTGGCCGAGTTGCTGCACGACCTCGAGCTTCAATACCGCCCGGTGGCCGAAAGCCGAGGCCTGGATTTTCGCGTGCACGTGACCGAGGGCAGCTTTTTAACCGACCCGATCCGCGTGCGCCGCATGATCGGCAACCTGCTGGCCAACGCCATCAAGTACACCACCGACGGCGGCGTGCTGCTGGCCTCCCGGCAATCGCGCGACGGCCTGCGCATCGAGGTGTGGGACACCGGCATCGGCATTGCGCCCGAAAACCTGCGCGACGTGTTCCTGGAGTTCTACAAGGTGGCCGACCACGCCGGCACCTCAGACGGCTTCGGCCTGGGCCTCGCCATCGTCGCCCGCCTCTCCCACGTGCTCGGCCACCCCGTCAGCGTGCGCTCCCGCCTCGGCAGCGGCAGCGTCTTCCGCGTCGCAATGCACGACGCCGACGAAGCCGTCGCCCAAGCTCGCGTCAGCGCCTCCGGGGGCTGAGCCTCAGAAGCCCTCAACGAAAAACCGCGCCGGAGCGCGGTTTTCAGCAGCCTAAACGGGCCGCACCTGTCCCTTCCAGAAACACCGAGGAACCGGCTTTGCCGGGCCTCTGGTGTTGCCCCCGGTAGGGGGAGGGAGAAGCGCACGAAGTGCGCGGAGCCTGGGGGCGAGCCTAGTCTCGAGCTTAGTTACTCGAAATCAACCCATTGGTACGCGCATAGTGCAGCGCCTGCGTGCGGCTCTTCACGCCCAGCCGGCGGAACAGGCGCCACAAGTGCACCTTCACCGTGTGCTCGCTGATCTCCAGGTCGGTGGCGATGTCGCGGTTGCTCATGCCCTTGTCCAGCATGGCAATCAGCTGCGTCTGGCGCTTGGAAAGCTTGCTGTTGCTGGCCAGCGCAGGCTCGTCCGCCTCTTCGGAGCCAGCCATCAGCAGGCCGCGCAGGGCCGCGGCCAGTTCGGCCGAGCTGGCCGACTTCTCGATGTACGTGTCGGCGCCCGCTTCGATGCATGCGTCTTCCATGTCCCCAGCTGGCGCTGCCGAATAAACGGCGATTGGCACGTTGGGATACACCTGCTTGACCGCGACCACGCCCGAAACGCCGTTGGTGTCGGGCAGCTTCAGGTCCAGGCAGAAAAGGGTGGGCGCACCGCGCTGCTGGACCGAACTCGCGAGCTTGTCGAGACGCTCGAGCTCGACGATGTTCTCGGCCGGCCGCAGGCGCCGCAACACCATCACGATCGCGTCGCGCATCAGGGGGTGGTCGTCGATGACATAAATGCTCATGTTTTCTTCCTTAGTGTTCGCACCGTCTTCTTTCGTCTTTCCTCGGCGGGTAAGCCGACGGATGTTGCCGGATCAACTCCCGTTGGTAGGGGCCGTTGCTTCCGCCAGTGCCTCCAGCGCCTCGTTCGCGGCGCGTAATTCTTCCGGCCCGGCCGGCTCGAGCCGGTCGGCCAGCGTGGCCAATGCCGCGCCGCGCTGCTGCTGCAGGGCGGCAATGGCACGGCCGGCTTCCTGCGGCGAGGCGAAGCCGCGGCTTTGCAGCAGGGCAGCGCCGCTTGCATCGAGCAGCTTGAAATAGAACAGGCCGTCGCGCTCGCGGTACTGCTTGAAGCTCGGCTTGGCCACCTTGGCCTTGCGGGCGCCTCCCTTGCCGGCGCCTGCTGCGAGGTTGCGCAGGCCCACGGCATGGCGCAGCTCGGCCATGAAGGGGCGCGCCAGCTTGCGGGCCTTTTCAGCGCCGATGAGCAGGATGCGCTCGATCTCCGCCGGGTCGTTCATCAGCGCTTCGTAGCGCGCGCGCAGTGGCGCCACTTCCAGGTCGATGCGCTCGAACAGCATCTGCTTGGCATCGCCCCAGCCGATGCCTTCGGCATAAGCCTTGCGCAGCGCCTCGGTTTCTTCGGCGCTGGCAAAGGCCTGGTAGATCTGGAACAGCGCCGAGCCTTCGGTGTCCTTGGGCTCGCCGGGCGCACGCGAGTCGGTCACGATGCTGGCAATCTGCTTTTGCAGCTGCGCGCGCGGCGCGAACATGGCAATGGTGTTGCCGTAGCTCTTGCTCATCTTGCGGCCGTCGAGGCCGGGAAGGGTGGCCACCGCATCGTCGATCTCGGCTTCGGGCAGGGTGAAGTGCTCGCCGTACTGGTGGTTGAAACGCTGCGCCATGTCGCGCGCCATTTCGATGTGCTGCACCTGGTCGCGCCCCACGGGCACCTTGTGCGCGTTGAACATCAGAATATCGGCGCCCATCAGCACCGGATACATGAAGAGGCCGGCCGTCACGTCGGCATCCGGGTCTTCGCCCTTGGCGATGTTCTTGTCGAGCTGTGCCTTGTAGGCATGGGCGCGGTTGAGCACGCCCTTGCCGGTCACGCAGGTGAGGAACCAAGTGAGCTCGGGAATCTCGACGATGTCCGACTGGCGGTAGAAGGTGACGCGTTCCGGGTCGAGTCCGCAGGCCAGCCAACTGGCGGCAATCTCGAGCGTGGAGCGCTGGATGAGGGCCGGCTCCTGCACCTTGATGAGCGCGTGGTAGTCGGCCAGGAAGAAAAAGCTCTCCACGCCCGGCGCGACGCTCTGCCGCACCGAATGGCGGATCGAGCCGACGTAGTTGCCGAGATGCGGCGTGCCCGACGGCGTGATGCCGGTCAGGACGCGCAGGGGAGCGGAAGGAGACGTAGCCATGGGGAAGAGAACTTAACGCAGCAAAGCCGTGAGCGGTGAGATAAGCAGGTTGATGACGGTGTAGCCAACGTCCATCAGTGGACGAAGCCAGAAGGTGCTGACGACGCCCGCGAGCACCAGGGCCATCACGATGAAGAAGCCGAAGGGCTCGATGCGCGCGAGGAAGTTCTGCGCCGCTCCGTTGGGAAGCAGGCCCGCGAGCACGCGGCCGCCGTCCAGCGGAGGCAGCGGAAATAAGTTGAAAGCCCACATCACGAGGTTGACCAGCACACCGCCCTGCGCCATCTTGATGAAAAAGGTTTCATTCACGCCGGCCGCGATGAGCCCGACCAGCACCAGCGCCCAAAGAATCGCCTGCACGAAGTTCGACGCCGGCCCCGCCAGCGCCACCCAGATCATGTCGCGCTTCGGATGACGCAGGCGCCCGAAGTTCACAGGCACCGGCTTGGCGTAGCCGAAGAGAAAGGCTCCAGAAGTGGCAAAGTACAGCATCAGCGGCATCAGAATGGTCCCGATGGGGTCGATGTGCTTCATGGGGTTGAGCGTGACGCGACCCATCACCTCGGCCGTGTTGTCGCCAAAATGGCGCGCCACATAGCCGTGCGCCGCCTCATGCACCGTGATCGCGAAGACCACGGGCAGTGCGTAAATAAGTACCGTCTGTATCAGGTTGGAAATATCCACTGTGCGATTGTGTCAGACAGAGTTAAAGCTTCAGTGCCGCTTGTCAGAGACCCAGCACCGCCAGCGCACCGCGGCCTTGCCGCACCACGACAGGATCGTCGCCCGTTCCCATCGGCGTGAGATCGACCACGGTGGTGGGCTGCGATGGGCACGCGCCCGCATCGATGACCGCGCCGATCTGTTTCTCGAAGCGCTCGCGGATGGTTTGCGCGTCATTCAGCGCCTCCGTTTCTCCCGGCGCGATCAGAGTGGTCGCCAAAAGCGGCGCGCCGTGCAGCATCAGCAGTTCGAGCAGCACCTTGTGGTCGGGCACGCGCAGGCCAATGGTCTTGCGCTGTGGATGGCTCACGCGCCGTGGCACTTCCTTGGTGGCTTCGAGCAAAAAGGTGTAGGGGCCTGGCGTGGCGGCCTTCAGCAGCCGGTATTGCTTGTTGTCGACGCGCGCGTAGTTGGCCAGTTCGCTCAGGTCGCGGCAAATCAGCGTGAGGTGGTGCTTCTCGTCGACCTGGCGGATGCGGCGCAATTGGTCGACCGCGTCCTTGTCGTCGAGATGGCAGGCCAGCGCGTAGCTCGAATCGGTGGGCACAGCCACGATCTCTCCGCGCTGCAGCAGCGCCGCGGCCTGCTTCAGGAGGCGTTGCTGGGGATTGTCGGGATGGACTTCGAAGTACTGGGCCATGAAGAAAAAAGCTCCTGATCAGGATTCCGCCGGTTCGATGGGCACGCGGCGCTCGCGCACGGTGAGCCAGGCTCCGGCCGCGCCGCAAACCGCGATCATCGCCATGCCGATGAGCGAGAAGTGGTCCGGCACGTGCGAAAAAACAAGCCAGCCGCCCAGCATGGCAAAGCCGATCTGCGCGTAGAGGTACGGCGTGAGCGTCGAGGCCGGCGCGCGCTGGTAGGCGAGGATGAGAAAGAAGTGCCCCACGGTTCCCATGAAGCCCATCAGGCACAGCAAGGCCCACCAGTGCCACGAGGGCAGTGCAGTCCACACGAAGGGCAGCGTGAGCGAGGCGATCAGCGCGCCGACCCAGCCGGTATAGAAATGCATGGTGAGCGGATTCTCGGTTTGCGCCAGCTTGCTCGTGAGCACCTGGAACCATGCATTAGTCAGCACCAGCCCAACCGGCAGCAGCACGGCCCAGCTGAATGCACTGCCGCCCGGCCGCAGGATGACCAGCGTGCCGATGAAGCCGCCGGCCACCAGCACCCAGCGCAGCGGCGAGACATACTCCTTGAGCGCGGTGGCTGCGAGCAGCGTAATGACGAGCGGCGCCACCAGCACGATTGACGTGAACTCGGCCAGCGGCATGTAGCGCAGGCTCAGGAAGGCCAGCGTGCTCGACACCAGCAAGAGCGCGCCGCGCAGCAGTTGATAGCGCGGATGCTGCGTGCGCAGCAGCGCGGTGCCGTGCCGCGGCAGCAGCACCGCCGTGGTGGCCACCGCCTGGAAGGCATAGCGGAACCACACGCCCATGAGAATGGGCACGGCGGCGGTGGACGTCTTGGTGGCGGTGTCGAGCGTGGCAAAGCAGGCTACGGCCACCAGCACGAGGCCGATGCCCGCGAGGATGCGCTCGGATTCGGTTTCGCGCGCCCGGCGCGACGCGGCGCGGGCATTCGCCAGTGCCGCCGTTGCCGCGCTGTCGGTGCCGGGCCCGTGGCTCTGGCTCACTGCTGGATGCGGTCGCTGAGCAATTCCCACACCGGCGTGAGCGCACCGGGCAACGGTGGCAGCTTGCCGAGATCGCAGTGGCTTTCGTCGGGACTGTGGAAATCGCTGCCGCGCGAAGCGGCGAAATCGAACTCGAGCGCCTTGTCGGCGTACTCGACGTATTCGGCCGTCGTATGGCTGCCGGTGACGACCTCGATCGCCTGCCCGCCATGCGCCTTGAATTCGAGGAACAGCGCGTATTCCTCGTTTGCCGTGAACTTGTAGCGTCCCGGGTGCGCAATGACGGCCATGCCTTTGGCGGCGGTAATCCACTGCACCGCATCCTTGAGCGAGGCCCAGCGGTGCGGCACGTAGCCGGGCTTGCCTTCGGTCAGGTATTTGCGGAACACCTCGGAGGTGTCGCGGCAGTGGCCCTGCTCGACCAGGAAGCGCGCGAAGTGGGTGCGCGAGATCAGCTCGGGGTTGCCGACGAACTTGAGCGCGCCTTCATAGGCCCCCTGGATGCCGACCTTGGCCAGCCCTTCGGACATTTCTTGCGCGCGCTTGCCGCGGCCGCCGCGCGTGTCGTAGAGGCCCTGCGTCATCGCGGCGTCTTCGGGGTCGAAGCCCAGGCCGACGATGTGCACCGTCTCGTTGGCGAAGGTCACCGAGATCTCGGTGCCGGTGAGATAGCGGATGCCGTTGGCGCGCGCCGCGGCGGCTGCGCGGTGCTGGCCGCCGACCTCGTCGTGATCGGTGAGCGCCCACAGCTCGACCCCGTTGGCGGCCGCGCGCGCGGCCAGTTCTTCGGGCGTCAGGGTGCCGTCAGAGACCACGGAATGGCAGTGCAGATCGGCGTTGAGGATGGTGGACACATCGTCATTCTATTGGGTCTGGAAATCGATGCAGGCGCATGGATGCTATTGTGCTTGCTATTAAATAAATAGCACTACTGCAACTGCCGATGCGGTTCAGCGCTTCTTGCGGAAAGCCGCCCAGGCCGCCACTGCGGTAAAGCTCGCGACGATTGCCACGACGATCCAGAACCCGTGCTTGTGTTCGGCCAGCGGAATGCCGCCGACGTTCATTCCGAACAGGCCCGCGAGGATGTTGATCGGCAGTGCGAGCACGGTCACCACCGTCAGCACGAACAGGCTGCGGTTGTTGTCCTCGTTCACGTTGGCTGCAATTTCTTCCTGCAGCAGCTTGATGCGCTCCTGCAGTGCCTGCATGTCGCGCAGCACCACCGAGAACTCCTCGGTCGAACCACGCAGCTCCTGCACGTCTGGCTCTGCCATCCAGCCTGGCGGCCCTTGCAGCAGGCGGAAGAGGGCGGCGGGTTCAGGCGCCAGCAGGCGCTGCAGGCGCACCAGCAGCCGGCGCAGCACGCCCAGGCGCGCGCGCTTGTGGTCGAGCCGGCCGGCCAGTAGTTCGTCCTCGATGCGGTCGATGCGCGAAGTGACGCCGCGCACGATCTTCACCAGCACGTCGGCCTGCGCGCGCAGCAGGTGCTCGAGCAGCTCGGTGCTGGAGCGCGGCGCGTCGCCGGCTTTGACGGCGGTGCGCAGCGCATCGACCGAGCGCAGCGGCTTGGCGCGCGCCGTGACCACCAGCCGCGGTCCCACGCTGATCCAGAGGGTGGAAATATCGGACGGCTCGAAGCTGAATTCGAAGTGAACGTCGTTGATGACCGCGATCAACGAATCGTCGGCGCGCTCGATGCGCGTGGAGGGCAGGCCCTCGTGCAGCGTTTCGTAGAAGGTGTCGGAGAGCTGCGCATGGCGCAACAGCCAGCGCTCGGCCTGAGCGTGGCTCAGGTTGAAGTGCAGCCAGAGGAATGCGGGGGAATTCGCACGGCCCGGCGCGGCGATCGGGCCGTCTTGTATCGCACCCGTATCCAGCCAGGCCGCGGCCTGCGCCGAATCGATGGCCCGCACAGGCTCCGGCGCATCGGCGTCGAACAGGTAGCCGCAGATCAGCCCGGCTTCGTCGCCGCCGTACGAATTGGCGGCCAGGTCATGGAGTGCCGGCAAGGTGCGTGTGGATCAGGGAAGACGAGCGAAAGGTTGGCCCGATGGTGTTCGCGCCATATGACAACTTCGTGTCCATGCGATTCAGCGCGTCACGCAACGGTCATATGCGGCGGGCAGTATGCCTTGTTCCCACCCCTTCTTCCCTTCCTTGCCATGATGCTGACGAGCGCACTTCCAGACCACGAAGACCTGATGCAACGCATCGCCCGCGACCTGATCGACAGCTATGACGAAGAGCTCGAGTTGGAGATCGAGGACCGCAACATCGACGGGCTCGACCCCGCGGCGCAGCACACGACCGACAAGGCCGCCCGCCAGGCCTACTTCAAGGAACTGTTCCGGCTGCAGGGCGAACTCGTGAAGCTGCAGGACTGGGTGCAGCACAGCAAGCAGAAGGTGGTCATTCTTTTCGAGGGCCGCGACGCGGCGGGCAAGGGCGGCGTCATCAAGCGCATCACCCAGCGTCTGAACCCGCGCGTGGCTCGCGTGGCCGCGCTGCCCGCGCCCAACGACCGCGAGCGCACGCAGTGGTACTTCCAGCGCTACGCGGCGCACCTGCCGGCCGCCGGCGAAATGGTGCTGTTCGACCGCAGCTGGTACAACCGCGCCGGCGTCGAACGTGTGATGGGCTTTTGCAGCGATGACGAATACGAAGAGTTTTTCCGCACCGTGCCGGAGTTCGAGAAGATGCTGGTGCGCTCCGGCATCAAGCTCATCAAGTACTGGTTCTCCATCACCGACGACGAGCAGCACATGCGCTTCCTCGGCCGCATTCACGATCCGCTCAAGCAATGGAAGCTGAGCCCGATGGATCTCGAAAGCCGCCGCCGCTGGGAGGAATACACCAAGGCCAAGGAGATCATGCTGGAGCGCACGCACATTCCCGAGGCGCCCTGGTGGGTGGTGCAGGCGGTCGACAAGAAGAAGGCGCGGCTCAACTGCATCAGCCACCTGCTGGGCCAGCTGCCCTACCGGGAGGTGCCGCATCCGCCAGTGGACCTGCCCGCGCGTGAACGCCATGCCGACTACCTGCGCCAGCCCGTTCCAGCCAACATGATCGTGCCGGAAATCTACTAGGCTTCGCGGCAGTTTGGCCGGCCGGCGCTTTGCCCTCACACTGCGCCCCATGGTCCGTCGTTCCACCGCATCCCTGTTCGCCCGCGCTTACGAGCGCAACCTGAAGGCACTCACCAAGCTCACCCTCAGCAACAGCAAGCGAGTGACCGGCCAGGTGCAGCGCGCCACTGCCAAGCGCCTCAAGCCGCCGCCGGGCAGGGGCGACTGGCTCAGCGGCATGGCGCTGGGCCCAGGCGGTGCGCGCGGCTATCACCTGTTCCGTCCCGCCGACCTGAAGCTGAAACCAGGCGAGAAGCTGCCGCTCATGGTCATGCTGCACGGCTGCGGCCAGACGGGGCGCGACTTCGCGGCCAGCACCCGCATGAATACGCTGGCGGTGCGGCAGCGCTTCCTGGTGCTGTACCTGGAGCAAGACAGGCTGGCCCATCCGCAAGGCTGCTGGAACTGGTATGAGCGCCGATCGGGCAAGGCAGACGCCGAGGCTGCCACGTTGATGGCGGCCATCGACCAGGCCTGCGTGCTGTATCCGGTCGACCGCGAGCGCATTGCGCTGGCCGGCCTCTCGGCCGGCGCCAGCATGGCGGCGCTGCTGGCCACACGCTACCCGCTGCGCTTTCGCGCAGTGATCATGCATTCGGGCGTGGCGCCGGGCGCCGCAAAATCCTCGGCCACTGCCCTGGGTGCGATGCGTGGGCAGCATACGCCGCCCATGCCCTCCACCGCGGTCGGCAAGGCGATGGGCGCGGCCGCCGTTTTCGCGACCCTGCCGCCGATGCTGGTGCTGCATGGCACCGCCGATGCCGTGGTGGCGCCCAGCAATGCCGTCAACAGCGCGGCCGTATGGGCCACGGCGCTGGGCGCCAAGCCGGGCAAACCGCGCACGCTCCAGCGCGGCAAGCGGCATCCCATGCAGGTCACCGAGTTCCGGCGCAAAGGCCGCGCGGTGGTCACGCTGTGCGAGATCGCGCGCCTCGGGCATGCGTGGAGCGGCGGCACGGCCCGGCTGCTTTTCAGCGACCCGGAAGGGCCCGATGCCACGCGCATGACCTGGGCGTTTGCGGCGGCACGGTTCAAGCTTGTGGCCAAGGCCTGAAGCGACGCTTTTCAGAAAGTGCCTAAGCCATGGCGCTGTCGCGCGCCGCCGCACGCCAGGCGCCCGGCGCCATGCCCATCGTGCGCTTGAAGGCCTTGCTGAACGCCGCTTCCGATTCATAGCCCACCGCGCCGGCAATGGTGCCGACCGCGGCATGGCCCTGGCCGAGCATGTTGCCGGCCTTGAACATGCGCCACTGCGTGAGGTACTCCAGCGGCGCCTGGCCCACCCGCTCGCGGAAGCGTTGCGCAAACGCCGAGCGCGAAAGGCTCGCAGCCGAGGCCAGCGTTTCCACCGTCCACTCGCGCGCCATGTCCTTGTGCATGGCGCGCAGCGCGGGCCCGATGCGCGCGTCGGCCAGTGCGCCCAGCCACCCTGTTTGCTGCCGGCCCTCTGCCTCGACATGCGCGCGCACGGCCTGCACGAACACGATGTCGGCCAGCCGGCTCACGAGCAGCCCCGAGCCCAGGCCCGGCTCGCCCGTTTCCATCGCAAGCAGCTGCAAGGTGCCTTGCAGCGCAATGGCGCGTGCCTGCTCCATCTTCACGTGCAGCAGCACCGGCAGCAGATCGAGCAGCGGCCGGGCCGCGCGCTGGTCGAAGTGAAACCAGCCACAGATCACCGACGCCGCGGTACCCGTGCCGCCCAATTCCACGACACCGCCGATGCGGTCGCGCACCACCGAGGCGCAACTCACGGCCGGCGTGTCCGGATGGTCGCGAAGCACATAGGGCGTGCCGTGCGCGAGCACGTAGCAATCGCCCGCGGCCAGCGCCACTGGCTGCGCCACGCCCGGCACCTCGAGCAGGCAGCTGCCGCGCACCACCAGACCGAAGCGCGCGCTCTCGCCGCCCGCCAGGCTCACGCCCCAGGGCGTGCGCGCCTCGAGCCGCGCATAAAGCGCGCTGCGCACGCGCATGGCGGCGAACACGTCGTCGAGCGGGTCCATGAAAGCTCCTGTCGCGGTGGACGAATGGACAAGATTGTCGGCTTTGCAGGCATTCACTGTCCACCCGCTGCGCCACAAACTGCGGTCTCGCACTTTGGCTCCGTCGAGTCGAACCCAAGGACCCAGCTCATGACCACCCGCACCTCTTTTGCCGAACTCGCCGACCGCTATGTCGCCGTCTGGAACGAGCCCGACCCCGCCACGCGCCGCGCCGCCATTGCCCAGCTCTGGGTGCCTGACGGCGAGCACTTCGTGCGCACTCAGCAGGTCAAGGGCTACGAGGCGCTCGAGCAGCGCATCAGCGGCTCGCACGAGAAGAACGTGCGCGATGGTGGTTTTCGTTTTGCCTCGTCGGGCGATGCACAGCGGTTGCATCACGCCGTGATGTTCCATTGGCACATGGCTCCGGCCGAGGGTGGACCCATTGCCGCGCTCGGCCTCGAGTTTCTCGTGCTCGCGGCCGACGGGCGCATCGCGGCGGACTACCAGTTCATCCTGCCTACGCCCGCTGCCTGAGTGTCCGCCATGACCTCCGAGGTCATTGCGCCAGCGCCGCTCCATCTCAACACTCGAAACCATCATGTCCCAGTCATCGAACATCGCTGCATCGGCAGCCGCATCGCTCAACTCCACTGCGGCCGGCGGCGTAGTGCAGCCCGGCCGATGGGCCCTGTGGGTCATGCTCAGCGGCACCTTCCTGGTGGTGCTGGACTTCTTCATCGTCAACGTGGCGCTGCCTTCGATGCAGCGCGAACTCCACGCCTCGGCGGGCACCTTGCAGCTGGTAGTGGCCGGCTACGGCCTGGCCACGGCCGCGGGCTTGATCACCGGCGGCCGGCTCGGCGACCTGTTCGGCCGCCGCCGCATGTTCATGCTGGGCCTGCTGCTGTTCACGCTGGCCTCGGCGGCGTGCGGCCTGGCACCGAATGCCGAGCTGCTCGTGGCGGCCCGTGTTCTGCAGGGCCTGGCCGGCGCGCTGCTGCAGCCGCAGGTGCTGGCGATGATCGGCCTCGCCTACACGGGTGAAAGCCGTGCGCGTGCCTTCGCGGCCTACGGGCTCACGCTGGGCTTGGGTGCCACGCTCGGCCAACTGGTCGGTGGACTGCTGATCCATGCCGACCTCGGCGGACTCGGGTGGCGCAGCTGCTTTCTCATCAACCTGCCGATCGGCTTCTTGGCGCTGCTGCTCGCGCCGCGCGTCATTCCGCCGCTGGCGAACAGCGGCAACGGCGCCGGGAGCCGACTCGACATCGCCGGCATGCTGCTGGCCGCCGCTGGTTCGGTGGCCGTGGTGCTGCCGCTGGTCGAAGGCCGCGAGCAAGGCTGGCCGCTGTGGAGCTGGCTGTGCCTTGCGGCTGCCGTGCCGCTGCTGGCCGTGTTCGCGTATCAGCAGCGCCGCCTCGCGGCGCGCGGCGGCGTACCGCTGGTGGCGCCCGCGCTGCTGGCCAACAGTCGCTTCGTCACGGGGCTACTCACCACCTTGGCCTTCTACGTGGGCAATGCATCGCTCTATTTCGTGCTGGCCCTGTACCTGCAGCAAGGCCTCGCATTGGATCCGCTCACCTCGGGCCTTATCTTCACGGCACTGGCAATAGGCTTCTTCGCCACCTCGATGGCCGGCGCGCGCCTGGCACGCCGCTTTGGCGGCAAGCCGCCCATCGCGCTCGGTGCCATGGTACTGGCCGCGGGTCATGCGCTGCAACTCGTCAACGTGTCGGGATGGCTGGGCCATTCGCACGTGGCCGCGTGGATGGTGCCGCTGCTCGTGGTCGAGGGCGCCGGTCTCGGCATGGTGATGGCGCCGCTGGTGTCCACCGTGCTGGCCGGTCTGCCGCCGCAGCACGCGGGCGTGGCCTCGGGCGTGCTGGCGATGGTGCAGCAAGCGAGCAACGCGCTGGGCGTGGCGTTGATCGGCATCCTGTTCTATGGACGGCTGGGCAGCACGGCCGATGCGGCCGGCCATGGCGCAGCGTTTGCGGTGGCGCTGGGCTATCTGGTGGTGTCGGCCTTGCTGGTGGCAGTGCTGTATCGCAAAGTGGCGCAGCAGCATTGACAGGGCTTGACGCTGCAGATGTTCAGGCCTCGTCTGGCGGCGGCAGTTCAGAGAGCTTCGAAGCCACGCGAAGGCACGCGGCGATCAGATCGCGAACGATGCGTTCATCCACATTCATGTCGCCTTCATACTCGCCGAGGTTTCGTATTTCGTGGCTCTTCGCCAATACCCTCCACACCTCCGGTCCTAACTCCAACGTATGGGGCAATACTTGGAAGACGATGAACCGGTTGCTCGACCGATAGCCATGCCAACGCAGCGCTGCGAGGCACATGGCATGTGCTGCGTTGTAGGCGAGATCGAACCGGCCCTCGACGGAGAGTTGCATCACTTGGGCATCCGCCAGGCGTGCGAGGCCTGAACGCAGCAGGCCCGCGAATTCGCGAGCATCCGGGGGTTCTGCGGCGAGTGGCTTGGCCGGACCGCAAAGGTTTTCAAGCGGGGAGGGCATGCGCGTCGCCGATGATCCAGAGCTTGGGCTGTTCCAAGACGCGCTTAACGAACGACTCGCCGTCCTTGTGCTTTCGCATCAGTTCTTTTCTAGTGAACATGGTCGGGTTCACTGTACGGCCAAGACGTGCCGACACTGCATCGAGGGCAAGAAACACGTCCGAATACGCAAGTTCTTCACTGATCAGCAGCAGGTCGATGTCGCTGGAGGCGGTGTCTTTGTTCTTGGCTACCGAGCCGAACACGAATGCGGCTTCGATTTTTGCGGCGAGCGGTTCCAAGGCTTCGCGCAGCGGACCTGCGAGGCCGAAGGTCTTGCGAACAATGCTGCTCAACTCGTCGTAGATCGGCGCCGCGGTGTTGGCTTGATAGTGCTTCTGGTTGCCCACGCGCGATGTGATGAGCAAGCCACTGTCGGTCAACTGCTTGAGTTCGCGCTGCACTGCGCCGGAGCCCGCGCCGGTGAGCTTGATCAATTCTGTAGAAAAGAAACTGCGGTCCGGCTGCCCGAAGAGATAGCCCAGCACGCGTTGCTGGGTGGTCGTGAACAGAGCGTCCGCCAAGCTGGCGTGTCTCACGATCTGCATGGCTGGCGACAAGGACTTACCCATTTTGGGCATTTTAAAGCCCAAAATGGGTTTTTGGAGTTAAGTTTCCTTCAGGCAAGCGCCTGGACGCGAGCCGGGCTGCGGACCCGTCACCTGAGTACCTCCGTGTACGCCACCCGGCGTATTTCTCGCCGCCGGGCGAATCCGCAGACTCCCCTCCATCGTCCGGCAGGCCCGGCGACAAAGGTTTCAACCACCCTGGAGCAGGAGTCCACATGCAACGTCGTTTCACACTCAAGGCGCTCACCGCCGCCGTCGCCCTGGCCAGCATCTCCGCTGCGCCGGCCTTTGCCGCCGACACCATCAAGGTCGGCGTGCTGCACTCGCTGTCGGGCACGATGGCCATCTCGGAAACCGTGTTGAAAGACACGGTGCTGATGGCTATCGAGGACATCAACAAGAAGGGCGGCGTGCTGGGCAAGCAGCTCGAGCCCGTGGTGGTCGACCCGGCTTCCAACTGGCCGCTGTTCGCCGAAAAGACGAAGCAGCTGCTCGGCCAGGACAAGGTCTCGGTGATTTTCGGCTGCTGGACCTCGGTGTCGCGCAAGTCGGTGCTGCCGGTGGTCGAGGAAATGAACGGCCTCCTGTTCTACCCCGTGCAATACGAAGGTGAAGAACTGTCGAAGAACGTGTTCTACACGGGCGCCGCGCCTAACCAGCAAGCCATTCCGGCCGTCGACTACCTGATGAGCAAAGAAGGCGGCGGCGCCAAGCGCTGGGTGCTGCTGGGCACCGACTACGTGTACCCCCGCACCACCAACAAGATCCTGCGCGCCTACCTGAAGAGCAAGGGCGTGAAGGACACCGACATCGACGAGAAGTACACCCCCTTCGGCCACAGCGACTACCAGACCATCGTCGCCGACATCAAGAAGTTCTCGGCCGGCGGCAAGACGGCCGTGGTGTCGACCATCAACGGCGACTCCAACGTGCCGTTCTACAAGGAACTGGGCAACGCCGGCCTCAAGGCCAAGGACGTGCCAGTGGTGGCCTTCTCGGTGGGTGAAGAAGAACTGCGCGGCGTGGACACCAAGCCGCTGGTCGGCCACCTGGCCGCATGGAACTACTTCATGTCGATCAAGAACCCGACCAACACGGCGTTCATCAAGCAGTGGAGCGACTACGCCAAGGCAAAGAACATCGCCGGCCACAAGGACAAGCCGCTCACCAACGACCCGATGGAAGCCACCTGGATTGGCATCCACATGTGGAAGCAGGCCGTCGAGAAGGCCAAGAGCACCGACACCGACAAGGTGATCGCGGCGATGGCCGGCCAGACCTTCACGGCGCCCTCGGGCATCGTCTCGAAGATGGACGAGAAGAACCATCACCTGCACAAGAGCGTGTTCATCGGCGAGATCAAGGCCGACGGCCAGTTCAGCGTGGTGTGGAAGACGCCGGGCCCGGTCAAGGCCAAGCCGTGGAGCCCGTACATCGAAGGCAACGACAAGAAGCCTGACCAGCCAGCTGGCAAGTCGCTGTAAAGCGTGTTTCTCCCTCCCCTCACGGGGGAGGGCAGGGGTGGGGGCTGACGGCGGTCGATTCGAGCACCGCGCTTGTTCGGGCGCTGCGTGCCCCCACCCCAACCCTCCCCCGGAAGGGGAGGGAGCCTTACCAACTTCCATCCTCATGATGCTTCGACGATCCCTTCACTGTGCACTCGCCGCCATGCTCCTCATGGCATCGGCCGTCCACGCGCTGACCGCCGACGAAGCCAAGGCCATCGCCTCCGGCGAATCCGAATCGCGCATCACTGCGCTCAACAAGGCCGTGCTCACGGCCGACGAGAAAACCGCCGCATTCATTCAGGCCATGTCCGAGGACGCGGTCAAGTACACCGAAGACAAGGTCTTCGTGATGAAGGACGACAAAGGCTACGACCCCGTGACCGGCGCCGAAGTGAAGGTGCCCGATACGGCCGAGGACGTGGTCAACAACAACCTCATGCGCGGCGCCCTCGATGCCGCGCAGGCTGCGCTCAAGCTCACGAGCAAGGACGACACGGTGCGCGCCGAAGCCGCGCAGGCGCTCTTCAAGGAGCCCGACGAATCGCGCATCCCGATGGTCGAGAAGGCGCTGGCCGCCGAGACCAATCCCGCCATCAAGGCGCAGCTCCAGCTAGTGCGCGCGGCCAGCATGCTCACCAGCGCCGACAAGGCCAAGCGCCTTGCCGCGGCCAAGGAGCTTGGCGCCAACAGCAGCCCCGACACCAAGCTGCTGCTCAACCAACGCCTGGCCGACGAGACCGAAGCGGACGTCAAGGCCGCCATCATTGCTTCCATTGCCAGCATCGACGGCTCGCTGGTGTGGGGCGACCGCATCAACGCGGTGTTCAGCGGCATCAGCCTGGGCTCGGTGTTGCTGCTTGCTGCGCTGGGCTTGGCCATCACCTACGGCCTGATGGGCGTCATCAACATGGCGCACGGCGAGCTAATGATGATCGGCGCCTACGCCACCTACGTGATGCAGGGCATCTTCCAGCGCTACATGCCCGAGGCGGCCTTCGGCTGGTACCTGGTGGCGGCTATTCCGGTGGCATTCCTGAGTTCGGCGCTGGTAGGCGCGGTGCTCGAACGCGGCGTGATCCGTTTTCTTTACGGCCGGCCGCTCGAAACACTGCTCGCCACCTGGGGCATCAGCCTGATGCTGCAGCAGCTCGTGCGCTCGCTGTTCGGCGCGCAGAACGTCGGCGTGGAAAATCCCGGCTGGATGAGCGGCGGCTTCACCATGCTGAGCAACGTTACGCTGCCGTGGAACCGCATCTGCATCATCATCTTCGCGGTGCTGGTACTGCTTGCGATGGGCTGGCTCATCGGCCGCACGCGGCTCGGCCTCTTCGTGCGCGGCGTCACACAGAACCGCCCGATCGCCGCGTGCATGGGCGTGAACACGGCACGCATCGACACCTATGCCTTCGCGCTCGGCTCCGGCATTGCCGGCCTCGCGGGCTGCGCACTGAGCCAGATCGGCAACGTGGGCCCTGACCTCGGCCAGAGCTATATCGTGGACAGCTTCATGGTGGTCGTGATGGGCGGCGTGGGCCAGCTCGCGGGCACGGTGTATGCGGCCATGGGGCTCGGCATCCTCAACAAGTTCATCGAAGGCTGGGCGGGCGCGGTGCTCGCGAAGATCGCGGTGCTTGTCTTCATCATCATCTTCATTCAAAAGAGACCTCAGGGCATCTTCGCCATGAAGGGCCGGAGCGCAGAAGCATGAGCAGCAAGGTCGTACTTCCAACCAAAGGGCCGCTCTTGAGCGGCAAGGGCTGGACAGCCTTCTTCGTCACGCTCATCGTGGTGTGCGCCGTGGCGCCGGTGCTCAACATGGTGGTGCCGGCCGGAAGCCCGCTGCACATGAGCGACTACGCGGTGGCGCTGGTCGGCAAGATCATGTGCTACGCCATCTGCGCGCTGGCCATGGACCTGATCTGGGGCTACACCGGCATTCTCTCGCTGGGCCATGGTCTCTTCTTTGCGCTGGGCGGCTACATGATGGGCATGTACCTCATGCGCCAGATCGGCCGCGACGGCAACTACAAGAGCGACCTGCCGGACTTCATGGTGTTTCTCGACTGGAAGACGCTGCCCTGGCACTGGACCTTCAGCGACAGCTTCATTGCCACGCTCGTCCTCATCGTTGCGGTGCCGGGCCTCATTGCCTTCGTATTCGGCTTCTTCGCGTTCCGCTCGCGCATCAAGGGCGTGTATTTCTCGATCATCACACAGGCCATGACTTTCGCGGCGATGCTGCTGTTCTTCCGCAACGAGACGGGCTTTGGCGGCAACAACGGTTTTACCGACTTCAAGCGCATCCTTGGCATTCCGATTGCCACCCAAGAGATGCGCATGACGCTGTTTGCACTCACGGGCTTGACGCTGCTCGGCTTCTTCCTGTTTGCCAAGTGGCTCGTCGGCAGCAAGTTCGGCCGCGTGCTGCAGGCGATCCGCGATGCCGAAACGCGCGTGATGTTCTCGGGCTACAACCCGCTGCCCTACAAGCTCACGATCTGGGTCATCTCCGCCATCATGTGCGGCGTGGCCGGCGCGCTGTATGTGCCGCAGGTCGGCATCATCAACCCGGGCGAGATGAGCGCGGCCAACTCCATCGAGATCGCGATCTGGGCCGCGGTGGGTGGGCGTGCCACGCTCATCGGGCCGATCATCGGCGCCTTCATCGTCAACGGCGCGAAGAGCTGGCTCACTGTGGCGTACCCCGAGTATTGGCTGTACTTTTTGGGGGCGTTGTTCATTGCTGTCACGCTGTTCCTGCCGAACGGCATCGTGGGCCTGGTGAAGAAATGGCTGTCGCGCGAAAAGGCCGTGCCAAGCGCTGGCCGCGAAGAAGCGCAGCGCGCCATGGCCGCCGCGCAAGGCATGGAGCCTGAGGCGCTGCACGCGCCGCTGGTGGTGCCCGAAGTGAAGGGAGCGCGCGCATGACGCCCGACCTGATGGAAGCCGGCGCCGAGCGCGCCGCACGCGCCAAAGGCATTCCCTATGTGAGCAGCAGCACCGAATCGGGCGGCCGTTCCGCCGACTTCGGCCGCATCGCAACGCCGGGCGAGGTCGACGTGACGCACGGCCGCATCCTCTATCTCGAAGACGTGAGCGTGAGCTTCGACGGCTTCAAGGCCATCAACAAGCTGTCGCTCGACATTGCGCCGGGCGAGCTGCGCTGCATCATCGGCCCCAACGGTGCGGGCAAGACCACGATGATGGACATCATCACCGGCAAGACGCGGCCCGACTCGGGCACGGTGTTTTTCGGCAGCACCATCGACCTGCTGCGCCACCGCGAAGCCGACATTGCGCAGCTGGGCATCGGCCGCAAGTTCCAGAAGCCGACGGTGTTCGAGCATCTCACCGTGTTCGAGAACCTCGAACTCGCGCTCAAGACCAACAAGGGCGTACGCGCATCGATGCTGTTCAAGCTCGACTCGGCGCAGAGCGACCGGCTCGCCGAAGTGCTGCAGACCATTCACCTGGCCGACAGCGTCTCTCGCCTGGCCGGCAACCTGAGCCATGGCCAGAAGCAGTGGCTCGAAATCGGCATGCTGCTGATGCAGGACCCGAAGCTGCTTTTGCTCGACGAGCCTGTGGCCGGCATGACGGACGAAGAAACGGCCCGCACCGCCGAGCTGTTCCTCACGCTCAAGGGCAAGCATTCGCTGATGGTGGTGGAGCACGACATGAGCTTCATCCGCACGATCTCCGAGATCGTGACGGTGCTGTGCGATGGGTCGGTGCTCGCTCAAGGCACGCTGGACGAAGTGCAGGCCGACGAGCGCGTGATCGAGGTTTACCTGGGCCGCTGAGGAATCGATTTCATGCTGACAGTCAAGAACATCCACCAGTACTACGGCGGCTCCCACATTCTTCGCGACGTGAGCTTCGAGGCCACGCTCGGCAAGGTCACCGTGCTGCTCGGCCGCAACGGCGTGGGCAAGACCACGCTGCTCAAGTCGCTGATGGGTCTCGTCCCCATCAAGAGCGGCAGCATCGAGCTTGAAGGCAAGCCGATCCACAAGTCCACGCCGTATGAAAGAGCAAGAGCGGGCATCGGCTTTGTCCCCCAAGGCCGAGAGATCTTTGCCCGCCTCACGGTCGAAGAAAACCTGCGCATGGGCCTGGCCTACAAGAGCGGCAGCACGCCCATTCCGGCGGAACTGTTCGAGCTGTTCCCCGTGCTCAAGCAGATGATCAACCGCCGCGGCGGCGATCTTTCGGGCGGGCAGCAGCAGCAGTTGGCCATCGCGCGTGCGCTGGCCCCCAAGCCCAAGCTGCTGATCCTGGACGAGCCGACCGAAGGCATCCAGCCCAGCATCATCAAGGACATCGGCCGCGTCATCCGCATGCTGGCCGACCGAGGCGACATGGCCATCGTGCTGTGCGAGCAGTACTACGACTTTGCTCAAGAGCTTGCCGACGACTACCTCGTGATGGAACGCGGCGAAGTGATTGCGCGCGGGCTCGGCAAGGACATGGAAGCGCAGGGCGTGCGCCAGCTCGTCGCGATTTAAGCAGCCGGGGCGGCACGGCAGTACCAGCCGGCCAGCATCGCCGTATCGGCAGAAATTCAGGGTTTACCCTAAAATCGGGCCTCTGCCCGTCACCGCCGGGCACCTCCCAGGAGCCTGGCCTTGAACGCCTCCCCACCCGCGCTGGACAGCGCGGATACCGACATTTCCGTTTCCTCATCCGCATCGCGCGTCGACTTCCTGCGGGCCGTGCTGGCGCTCGGCGTGGGCGGCTTTGCCATCGGCACCGGCGAATTCGTGATCATGGGCTTGCTGCCCGAGGTGGCGAAAGACATCGCGGTCACCATCCCGCAGGCGGGCCACGTCATCAGCGCCTATGCGCTCGGCGTGGTGATCGGCGCGCCAGTGCTCGCGGTGCTTGCCGCGGGGTGGGGCCGCCGCGCATTGCTGATTGCGCTCATGGCCGTGTTTGCCGCCGGCAACTTCGCCAGCGCCATGGCGCCGGGCTACCTGTCGCTCAACCTGCTGCGCTTTGCGACCGGGCTGCCGCATGGCACCTACTTCGGCGTTGCCGCGCTCGTGGCGGCCACGCTCGCGCCACCGGGGCGCCGCGCGCGGGCCGTCGGCCTCGTGATGCTGGGGCTCACCGGCGCCACGCTCGTCGGCGTGCCCATTGCCGCGTGGCTCGGCCAGCTTTTCGGATGGCGCGCGGCCTTCGTGTTCGTGGGCGTCATCGCACTCATCGCCGTGGTGCTGCTGCGCCGGGACATCCCCGACCTTGCGGCACCCGCGGGTGCGAGCCCGTGGCGCGAGCTCGGCGCGCTGAAACGCAAACAGGTGTGGTTCACGCTCGGCATCGGCGCCATCGGCTTCGGCGGCATGTTCTCGGTGTTCAGCTACATCAAGCCCACGCTGATCGAGGTGGCGGGCCTGCCGCTCGGTGGCGTGCCGTTCGTGCTCGCGCTGTTCGGCCTGGGCATGGTCGCCGGCAACCTCGTCGGTTCGCGCCTGGCCGACAAGTCGCTCATGCGCACCATTGGCGGCCTGCTCGTCTATGCAGCGCTGGTGCTCGCCGTGTTCACCTTCGCGGCGCACAACGTTTACACAGCGGCGTTCAACGTGTTCCTCATCGGCACTACTGTCGCCATCGGCCCGGCCCTGCAGATCCGCCTGATGGACGTGGCCGGCGACGCGCAGACGCTCGCCGCCGCGCTCAACCACTCGGCCTTCAACATGGCCAATGCGCTCGGCGCATGGCTCGGCGGCGTGGCCATTGCCGCGGGCCTGGGCTGGACCTCGACCGGCTGGGTCGGCGCCTTACTGGCGCTGGCCGGCATGGGCGTGTTTTGGTGGGCGGTGACGAGTGCACGTGCCAGCGAGCGGCCTGGCGCGACTCAGCGCGCGCCGAGCGCTTCGTAGATCGAACGCGCGGTGAGCGCCTGGGTCATCGACCCGCGCGAAGACATTGCACAATGGCTCACCATGCCCGTGCGCCAGATCACCATCGACGGATCCGACTTCGCTCCGGCGGCGCGCGCAAAGACATGAGCGCGGCCCGGCCTGTCTTGCAGCGCCGCCGCCTGCTGCTCGGCGGGATGGCCGCCGCATCGCTGGGCCATCCGTTCCTGCAGCTGAACGCGCAACAACAAAGCGCACGCGAACTCTTCACACTCGGCGTGGCATCGGGCAGCCCAAGGCCCGACGGCGTGGTGCTGTGGACTCGCCTCGCGCCCGATCCGACGCAAGGCGGCGGCATGGGCGATGCATCGGTCGACGTGCGATGGGAAGTGGCGCACGACGAAAACTTTGCGCGCGTTGCCGCGGAGGGCAGGGCCACCGCCGTCGCAGCGCTTGCGCATTCGGTGCACGCCGAAGTTCGCGGCCTCGCGCCAAGCCGGCCCTATTGGTATCGCTTCACGGCCGAAGGCGTGCGAAGCCCCGTCGGACGCACCCGCACCGCGCCGGCCGACAACGATGCAGCGCCGCAGCCATCGCGCTTTGCCTTCGCCTCGTGCCAACAGTACGAACAGGGCTACTACGCAGCCTACCGCGACATGGCCGCGCAGCCTTTCGACTTCGTCGTGCACCTGGGCGACTACATCTATGAAAGCTCATGGGGTTCGCGCCATGTGCGCCACCACCAGGGCGGCATTCCCACGCAGCTGGGCGAGTTTCGCGACCGCTATGCGCTCTACAAGACCGACCCGCACCTGCAGGCCGCGCATGCCGCCTTCCCCTGGCTCGTGACCTGGGACGACCATGAGGTGGCCAACGACTACACCGACGACGTGTCGCCGCGCACCATCGACCCCGCGCAGTTTCTTGCCATCCGCGCCGCGGCTTACCAAGCGTGGTACGAGCACATGCCCGTGCCCGCCAGCATGCGGCCGACCGGTGCCGCAGCCACCATCTATGGCCGGCATCGCTTCGGCCGCATGCTCGATGTGTTCCTGCTCGATGGGCGGCAGTACCGCTCGCACCACGCCTGCCTGGCGGGACGCAGTGCGTCGCCATTGGCCGACTGCGCAGACCGGCTTTCGCCGGAGCGCAGCTTCCTGGGCAAGAAGCAGGAAGCGTGGCTTGCGAACGAACTGGCCGCGCCGCCCGCGCGCTGGACGGTCATTGCGCAACCCACACTGCTGGCCGAGGCCGACCGCAAGCGCGGCCCCGAGCACGGCTACTGGATGGACGGCTGGGACGGCTACGCCGCGTCCCGCGCGCGCCTGCTCGACAGCCTGGCCGCCAACAAGGCGCGCGGCGGCGATGCGTTGGTTATCAGCGGCGACGTGCACGCCTTCTGGGCCGCCGACCTGCGCCGCGAGCCGCAGGGCCCGGCGGTGGCAACCGAATTCGTCGGCGGAGCCATCACCTCCGAAGGGCCCAGTGCCGCCAACGTGGCCAACCTGCTCGCCAAGAACGACCACCTGCGCTACGGCCGAGGCGACAAGCGCGGCTATGCGCACATGGCGCTCGATGCGCGCGGCTGCACCGTCGAGTTTCGCGCCGTGGAAGACGAGAAATCCGCAGACAGCGCCGTCGCCCCGATGGCCCGTTTTGCGGTGGAGCGCGGCGCGCCCGGCGTGCACCTGGAAGCCACCTGAAATATCGGGGGTGCCAGCAGGTTTGCGCGGCCGTGTCTATGATGGCCGCCGCCCTTCCTCTCCGTCATCTCCCTCGATCGAGACCACCATGAGCATTCCCACCACCCGCCTCGGCCGCACGGGCCTTACCGTGTCGCGGCTTGCGCTCGGCACCATGACCTTCGGCCTGCAGACCGACGAGGCGGTGTCGCACCGCATTCTGGACAAGGCTGCGGAGGGCGGCATCAACTTTCTCGATACCGCCGACGTGTACCCGCTTGGCGGCACCGTCGAGACCACCGGCCGCACTGAAGAAATCATCGGCCGCTGGTTGCAGAAGCAGGGCCCCACGGGTCGCCGCCGCTTCGTGGTGGCGACCAAGGCGGTGGGCAAGGTCGGCCCCAACAGCTGGGACCAGGGCGCATCGCGCAAGCACCTGCTCGACGCCATCGATGCCTCGCTCAAGCGGCTGCAGACCGACCACGTCGACCTGTACCAGCTGCACAGCGACGACCGCGAGACGCCGCTCGAGGAGAGCCTGGAGGCGCTCGACGTCATCGTCAAGTCGGGCCGCGCGCGCTACATCGGCGTGTCCAACTTCCTGGCCTACCGGCTGGCCCGCGCGCTTGGCAAGGCCGAGCTGCACAAGCTCACGCGCTACGTGTCGGTGCAGCCGCGCTACAGCCTGCTGTTCCGCGAGATCGAGCGCGAGCTGCTGCCGCTGGCGGGCGAAGAGGGCCTGGGCGTGATTCCTTACAACCCGCTGGCCGGCGGCTTGCTCACCGGCAAGTACAAGCCGGGTGCCAAGCCCGAGGAGAACACCCGCTTCACCCTCGGCACCGCCGGCGGCATGTATCAAGACCGCTACTGGAACGATCGCAGCTTCAACACTGTGACGCAGCTGCACAAGCTGGCCGACGAAGCCGGCGTGCCGCTGGCCACGCTGGCGGTGGCCTGGGTCATGGCCAACCCGCTCATCACGGCGCCACTGCTCGGCGCCAGCCGGCCCGAACAGCTCGACGCCACGCTGGCCGCGGCCGCATACAAGCTGGACCCTGCGCTGAAGCAGAAGCTCGACGAGCTCACGGCTGAATACCGCAAGGGCGACGCGCCCCGCTAGGCCCCGAAGGAGTGAACCCCAACCCCGCGTTGCTGCCATGGCACAGCTGATGTCGCTGCTGGTGCAGAACGCGATCGCGATCGTCTTCGCGGCAAGCTTTGCCGCGCGCCTCGGATTGCCGGTGCCCGCGGCCGCCGTGCTGGTGGTGTCGGGCGCACTGCTGGCGGCCGGCAACGTCTCGGTGGCGGGCGTGGTGCTGGCCGCGGTGCTGGCCAACCTGCTGGGCGACGGCGCCTGGTTCTATGCCGGGCGTCGCTTCGGCTACCGCTTCATGCGCCTTCTGTGCCGCATCTCGCTGTCGCCCGACTCCTGCGTGCGGCGCGGCGAATCGCTCATCGGCCGCTGGGGCGGGCTCTCGCTGGTGGCTGCCAAGTTTGTGCCGGGCGTCTCGGTGGTGGCGCCGCCCATGGCTGGTGCACTGGGCATGCCGGTGTGGCGCTTCATCGTCTTCGACATTGGCGCCGCGCTGGTGTGGACCGGCCTTTTCCTCGGGCTGGGCTGGATCTTTCGCGATCAGATCCAGGACGTGCTGGCCATGCTGGCCCAGGCCGGCGGCATTGCCACCCTGGCGCTGGTGGTGGTGCTGGCAGTGACGCTGGCGGTGCGCTACTGGCGCCGCCGCGCCTTCATGCGGCTCACCGGCATGCCGCGCATCAACGTGGACGAGCTGCACGATCTGCTCGCCAGCGAGACGCCGCCGCTGGTGATCGACGTGCGCGGCGAGGCGGGCGTGCAGGTCGACCCGCGCCGCATTCCCGGTGCGCTGCCGTACACGCTCAAGTCGCTGCAGCAGCGGCACCCCGAGCTGCCGCTCGTCGGCGGGCGCGACGTGGTCGTCTACTGCAACTGCCCCAACGAGGTGTCGGCGGCATTGGCCGCGCGCGTGCTGCTGGCGCGTGGTGCGCGGCGGGCCCTGCCGCTGACCGGGGGGCTCGACGCCTGGGTGGCCTCGGGCCGGCCCACCAGCGTGCATTGAGTGTGCGCCGTCAGGCGACCGGCTCATGGCCGCGCCCGGTGGTAGTCTTGCCCCCCGATGAACCTCCGCACCAAGATCGTCGCGCTGGCTGTGGCACCGCTGCTGGTTGCGCTGGTGCTGGTGGCCCTGGCGGTGCGCCACCAGGAGCATGACCTGGCGCGGCGCGAACGCGCGCTCATCGAGAAAAGCTACATGGACCAGCGGCGTAGCGAACTGCGCAGCTATGTCGACCTGGCCGTGAGCACCGTGCGCCCGCTGTACGACGCGGGCCTGGACGACGACGAAACCCGCACCGAAGCCCTGCGCCGCCTGGCCGCGCTGGACTATGGCGACGACGGCTACTTCTTCGTCTACGACATGCAGGGCCGCTCGCTCATGCATTCGCGCCAGCCTGACCTCGTCGGCAAGAACCTTTGGGACCTGCGCGACGCCCACGGCCGCTTCACCATCCAGGACCTGATTGCCGGTGCGCGCGCCGGCGGCGGTTTTGTCGAATACGAATGGCGCAAGCCCTCCAGCGAGCAGATGGCGCCCAAGCTCGGCTACGTCACGGCGCTGCCGCGCTGGAATTGGATGGTCGGCACCGGCCTTTACCTGGACGACATCGAAACGACGATGCAGGCGCTCGATCGCCAGATGAGCACCAACGTCACCACCACGCTGCTCTGGATTGCAGGCATTGCGGCGCTGTGCCTCGCAGTGGTGAGCGCCACCGGCCTGCTGCTCAACCTGAGCGAGCATCGCGTGGCCGAAGCCAAGCTGCGGCTGCTGGCTCGCCGCGTGGTGCAGTCGCAGGAAGAAGAGCGCGGCCACCTCGCGCGCGAACTGCACGACGGCACCAGCCAAACGCTGGTGTCGGCCAAGCTGCTCATCGAATCCGCCGTGGAAGCGCTCGACCGCGAAAGCCAGACCGCGCCACCTGCACTGGCCAAGGCACTGCAACGGCTCAACGATTCGCTGCTCGAAGTGCGCCGGATCTCGCATCGCCTGCGACCGGCTCTGCTCGACACCCTTGGCCTGCCCGCCGCGCTCCAGCGCCTGGGCGACGAGTTTGCCGAAGAGGGCACCATCGACGCGTCGATCATGATCGAAGGCGAAGCTTACGAACTTTCGCAAGAAGCCAAGACCGCACTTTTCCGCGTCACGCAAGAGGCGCTCACCAACGTGCGCAAGCACGCCAAGGCGCACCGCGTGCACATCGACCTGGGCTTCTTCGACGACGAAGGTGTGCGGCTCGAGATTGGCGACGACGGCATCGGCTTTGACGTCGACGCCATGCAGCTCGACCCGCGGCGCGGCATCGGCCTGCGCAACATGCGCGAACGCATGGAGTCCATCGGCGGGCGCCTCCGCGTGACATCCGGCGAAGGCGGAACCACCATCGTGGCCGAAGTGCCGACCCGCAGCGCCAAGCCTGAGTAGCCAGATGACGGATAAAGACGCCGCCCCCATTCGCCTCTTTCTGGTCGACGACCATCCGCTGGTGCGCGACGGCCTGCGCGCAAGGCTCGGCGCCATGCCCAACCTCGAGATTGTCGGTGAAGCCGGCAGCGCAGCCGAAGCGCTGGCCTTGATCGAATCACTCAAGCCCGACTTGCTGCTGATGGACGTCGGCATGAAAGAAATGAACGGCATCGACCTGGCCGCCTTGGTGCTGCAACGCCAGCCCGCGCCGCACGTGGTGATGCTCAGCATGTACGACAACCCCGAGTACGTGCAGAAGGCCCTGCAGGTGGGCGCGCGCGGCTATGTGCTGAAAGACGCGCCAGCGGCTGAGATCGTTGCGGCCATCGAAGCCGTGTCGGGTGGCGGCACATTCCTGAGCCCGGCCGTGTCGAAGAAACTGTTTCGCAACCAGGCGCCAAGGCCGCTGCTCACGCCGCGTGAGAGCGAAATACTCACTGCGCTAGGCAGGGGCGAATCGAGCAAGCAGATTGCGCGGGATTTGGGATTGAGCGTGCGCACTGTGGAGGCGCATCGACAGAGTATCAAAAGGCGGCTTGGGATCGAAGGGCAGGCGGAACTCATCAAGTATGCGGTGGAGCATGCGCGGGAGTTCGGGGGCGGGTGAGCTGTTGCTGTCGGATGTTCACTTCGCCTCGTAGTGGTCGTTCACGTAGGTCATGGGGATCCACCGGTAGCCCGAGCCGTCGCGGCGCAGATGGCCGACGCCGGGGAACGAGATGTGGTCGGCCGCGACCCAGTACCGGCCCTTGACCGCGTCGGCGAACGCCTTCTTGCGGGTTGCTGCGGCGGCCTTGGGATCGACGTCGAAGACGATCGTCACGCCCGGGTTGGGCATCTGAACTTCCGCCACGTGAACCAGGTCGCCCCAGAACACCAGCTTCTCGCCCTTGCTCTCGAGCGCGTAGAACGTATGGCCCGGTGTGTGGCCCGGAGCGGGGATGGAACGGATGCCGGCGAACAGCTCGGTGGCGCCGGAGAACGTCTTCACCTTGCCGGCATCGACATAGGGCTGCACCTTGGCCGAAGCCTCGTCAAAGTACTTCTTCGCCGCCTCGGGTGCCCGGGCGCGATTTTCGGGATTCAGCCAGTACGCGACCTCCTTCTGCTCGATGTGGACTGTGGCGTTGGGAAACACGAGGCGCTTGCCATCCATCAAGCCACCGGTGTGGTCGGTGTGGATGTGCGTGATCAGGATGTCGGTGATCTGCTCGGGCGTGACGCCCACCGCCTTGAGACTGGCCTCGAGCTTGTTCAACGTCGGGCCGTAAAGCTCGCCGGTGCCGGCGTCCATCAGGATCAGGCGGTCGCCCGCCCGGATCAGGTAGGCGTTGACCGAGGCATCGACCTCGGTCGTCTGATACGTGTCCGCCAGGCGCGTCTTCACCTCGCCGGGCTGAGCGTTGGTCAGCAGCTTCAGCGTCGGGATCGGCAGCGTGCCGTCGGAGAGCGCCGCGACCTCGAAGTCGCCGAGCTTGAAGTGGTAGTAGCCGGCTTGATAGCGACTCACCTTGGTCGGAGGCGCCTCGGCCGCGAATGAGACCGGGGCGACCAGGCTGGTGGCGACAGCGGCGGCCATGAAGGCCGCAAGGAATGTGCGTTTCATCGTGGGGCTCTTGTTAAGTAAGTGGTGAAAGGCAGTATATTTATCTCCATATGATTGATAAATATTGAGTTTGTGATTTCACAATCAACGATATGGAAACAATGATTGACAATCTGGTCGAGCTGACGATCTTCGACAAGGTCGCCAGTGCCGGCAGTCTCACGGGGGCCGCGAACGAGCTGGGCCTGTCTCTGGCAGTAGTCAGCAAGCGCTTGGCAACCCTCGAGGCGCGCATGGGCGTGCGCCTGCTCAATCGGACCACACGGCGGCAATCAATGACGCAGGAAGGCGAACGCTTCCACCTGCATTGCGTACGCATCCTTGCGGAGGTGCAGCAGGCCGAGGCGGTGATGCAGCACAGCCGCACCGACATCGAAGGACACCTGCGGGTGACGGCACCGCGCATGCTGGGCACACGCTATCTCGCAGCGCTGGCGGCGCAGTTCCAGGCCATGCATCCGGCGTTGAGGATCGAGCTCGTTTTGAGCGACGACGTCGTGGATCTCGTGGAGCAAGGCATTGACCTGGCGCTGCGCTTCGGGGTGCTCGACGACTCGACGATGACGGCACGCCACATCGCCGACAGCGAGCTCGTCCTGTGCGCCGCGCCGGACTATTTGCGGCGCTTCGGCTCTCCCGACACGCCCGCTGCGCTCTCAGCGCACAACTGCATCCTCTACGGCACGCGAAGCACGCGGCACTGGCTCTTTCAGCACGAAGGCAAACCGGTCTCGGCCGAGGTGAACGCGACCTTCCTGTGCAATGACGGCAACGCGGCCAAAGCGCTCGCGCTGGCCGGCGGCGGGATCTTTCTCAAGTCAATATGGGATGTAGGCTCGGAGCTGAGGGATGGAACGCTGGTGCGCGTGCTGGGGCGATACGGCATCCCCAGCGCACCGCTGCATGTCGTGTACCCGCATGCATTGCATCTGGCCCCTCGTGTACGCCACTTTGCCGACTACGCTCTTAAGAGCCTTCGCGGCGAATGGGAACTGCTTACCGACAAGGCCTCCGGGCGGGATCGTTTCAACACAGTTCAATAGTCTGGCGCAGCAACCCTGATTCCTCGGCACTTGGCCCGACGAAGATCTCGACTTCGCCCGCCTCGAACAAGGGCTGCAGGTCCGGCCCGAGGTAGCGCAGCTCTGCCGCCGGCAACTCCAGGTTCACCGAGCCGGCTTCGCCAGGCATCAATCGCAGCTTCGCGTAGCCCTTGAGTTCCAGCAACGGCCGGGTGACGCGGCTTCGCTTGCTGCGGACGAACAGGAAGACAGTCTCTTCAGCCTCGCGCGCGCCAACGTTGCGGAGTTTGACGCTGATCTTCAGCGCGTCCTGCTCGCGCACGCGCCGAGGCTCGACTTGAAGTTCGTCGTAGATGAACCGGCCGTAGGTCAAGCCGTGACCGAATGCATACAGCGGCGTGTTTTCGACGTCCTGGTACTTGCTCGTGAAGTAGTCGGCGGGATTGATCGGCCGGCCGGTGGGGCGCTGGCCGAAGAAGATCGGCACCTGCCCGACGGCGCGCGGCCAGCTCATCGGCGTGCGACCGCTGGGCGTTGCCTGGCCCGTGACCACGTCGGCGATCGCATGGCCGGCTTCGATGCCGAGGAACCACGCAGCCAGCAGCGCATCGGCGTGTTCGGCCAGCCAGGGAACGACGAGCGGGCGTCCCGAGAACAAGATCGCGATGACGGGGATGCCGAGCGCACGTGCACGTGCCGTCACCGCTTCGGCCAGAGCCTGTTGTCGGCCGGGAAGCGCGGGAGTGGCGCGGCTCGCCGCCTCGCCACTCATCCTGGCACGCTCGCCCAGGCACAGCAGGACGGCGTCGGCGCCGTCGCACAGCGCAATGGCAGCTTCGATGCCGCTGTCGTCGGTGCTCTCGATGGCGACGCCGGGTGCATGGCGTATGTCGGTCTGCGGCAGCGCGGCGCGCAAGCCGGCAAGCACGCTGACGGCCGGCTCGTGTTCGCCGGCACCCCACCACGGGCCTTTCATCTCGGTGCTTGCGTCGGCCAGCGGGCCGATGACACACAGTGCCTTCGGTGAAGCAGGCAAGGGCAGGGTGTCGCGCTCGTTCTTCAGCATGACGATGGCCTTGCGCGCGGCGTCGCGCGACAGTGTGTGCCGCTCGGCGACAACCGTTGCGGACTCCGGTGTCGCGCCGCGACGGTAAGGGTCGTCGAACAGGCCGAGCTGCTCCTTGAGCCGCAACACGCGGCGCACGCTCGCGTCGATCTCTTCGATCGTCACCCGTCCCTGCTCGAGCGCAATCGGCAGACCCTTGCGATACGCGTCGGCCATCATGTCGATGTCGACGCCAGCCTTCAGCGCCAGTACCGCGGCATCGGCGAGATCGGCCGCGACGCCGTGCTTGATCAACTCCGCGATCGCGTTGTAGTCGCTGACGATGACGCCATCCCAGGCCATCTCGCCCCGCAGCCAGTCGCGAAGCAAGGGGATGTGCGCCGTCATCGGCACACCGTTGAGGTCGGTAAAAGCCGGCATCAGCGTCGCGACGCCGGCGCGGACCGCTGCTGCGAAGGCCGGCAGATGCACCTCGCGCAAGGTGCGCTCGGAGATGTCCACGGCGGCGTATTCCCGCCCCGCGTTGACTGCGCCATACGCGACGAAATGCTTCGCACAGGCGGCCAGCGAATCAGCCGATGACAGGTCGGCCCCCTGGAAACCACGCACCTTGGCCTCTGCGATGCGTGCGTTCAGCCAGGGGTCTTCGCCGGGTCCTTCCGCAGTGCGGCCCCAGCGGGGATCGCGCGATACATCGAGCATCGGCGCGAAAGTCATCGCCAGGCCGTCGGCAGCGCCTTCTCGCGCGGCCTCCCGCGCCGTGCGCTCCCAAACGTCTTCGTCGAAGGCGCCGGCCTCCGCAAGCGGGATCGGAAAGAGCGTGCGATGGCCATGAATGATGTCCAGGCCAATCAAGAGCGGAATGCCAAGCCGTGACTTTTCGACGGCCAGCCGCTGCATCTCGTGCGTAGGGCCGGCGCCGACCATGTTCAGCAGATTGCCGACGGTGCCGTCGATGATCGACTGCGTGGAGTCTCCCGCGAGCACCGGCCCGGTGACCGTATAGCTGGAGGCAGTCATCGTCAGTTGACCCAGCTTTTCGGCTAGCGTCATCCGGGCCATGAGGGTGTCGATGCGGCTCATCAGGGATTTCGAATAGAACCCAAGGGCCTTAATGATGGCATGCTGCGAGCGGTGAGCCCTCGGCCGCGTTGCGCCGCCGACAATTCGGTGAAACCAAACGTTTTACCAAGACGACAACGAAAGGAGCCGTTCGTGCTGAAGGATGACAGGAACCCAAGGGCACTGGCAGCCCTGTCCGATGAGGCCTTGATCGACGCCGTACAGCGGCAGACCTTCCGCTATTTCTGGGACGGTGCAGATGCCGCCAGCGGCCTGGCGCTCGACCGCCGTACGCTCGTCGGCGCCACGGGCGAAGACCTGGCCGACGAGAGGGTGGCGATCGGCGGCACGGGCTTCGGCATCATGGCCTTGATAGTCGCGGTGGAGCGCGGCTGGGTCACGCGGGACGCAGCGCTGGAGCGCCTGGGGCGGATGCGGGACGCGCTCATGCGCGCCAGGCGCTACCACGGCGCCTTCCCGCACTTCATGGATGGCGCGAGCGGCGTGACGATCCCGATGAGCCCCAAGGACGACGCGGGCGATCTGGTCGAGACTTCGTTCCTCTGCATGGGCCTGCTCTGTGCGCGCCAGTATTTCAGCGAGGACACAGCCATGGCGCGCCGGTTGCGCGCGGACTTCGACACGCTGTGGCACGAGGTCGAATGGAACTGGTTCACTCAGGGCGGGCAGGACGTGCTGTACTGGCACTGGAGCCCGAAACACGGCTGGGCAATGAACCATGAAGTGCGCGGCTGGAACGAGTGCCTCATCACCTACGTGCTGGCCGCGGCCGCGCCCCGCCATGCGATCGATCCGCGGGTGTACCACCGCGGCTTCGCGGCGGGCGAAGGCTTCCTCAACGGCCAGTCGTACTACGGCATCGAGATTCCGCTTGGCATGCCTTACGGCGGCCCGCTGTTCTTCACGCATTACTCGTTCTGCGGCCTCGATCCGCGCGGCTTGAAGGATCGCTACGCCGAGTATTGGGATCTGAACTGCCGCCACGTCCAGATCAACCGTGCCCACTGCCTCGCCAACCCCCAGGGCCACGCGGGCTACGGCGAATCGTGCTGGGGCCTGACCGCCAGCGACGACCCCTACGGCTACCTCGCGCACGCTCCGGACATCGACAACGGCACCATCTCGCCGACGGCCGCACTGGCCAGCCTGCCGTACGCGCCGGCCGAGGTGATGAAGGTGGTGCGGCATTTCCTCACCGTGCATGGCGAGCGGTTGTGGAGAGACTACGGCTTCGTCGATGCGTTCTGCGAGCAGCGAGACTGGTTCGCAGACACCTATCTTGCGATCGATCAAGGCCCCATCGTCGTGATGATGGAGAACCATCGCACGGGCCTTCTGTGGAAACTGTTCATGAGCGTGCCCGAAGTGCAGGCCGGGCTGCGGCGCCTGGACTTCAGCAGCCCGCATCTCGTGCCACCGGAAGCATGAAGTCCAGCGTGGCGAGCCTGCAAGACCCGGCGTTCGAGTCCTGGCTCGAAACACAGCTGCGCCATTCGGCGACGGCGATGCTGTCCAGCATCTCGCCGGTGTCGATCGTCAAGCAGCGGCCCGGCTTCGGCCAGACCATACGGCCGCTAGCCGGCGCCATCGTCGCCTCGCCCGTCCTCGCCGACTACAACCCCGACCCGGACTACTTCTTTCATTGGTTTCGCGATTCCGCCGTCGTCATCGATGCACTGCGCCTGCTCTACGCTGAAGGGCGCGTCGGCGACGAAGCCCTGCAGCACCTGCACGACTTCGTTCGCTTCAGCCTGGATCTGAACCGCCTCGACGGCCGTGCGGCTGCCGCGGTGGAGGACCGCAGCGCGTGCGTGGCCCCCGAGCTCCTGCAGTACCTGCGCGAGGACCACGATCTTGCGAAGGCTTTCGGCGACCTGGTGGCTGCCGAGACACGGGTGAACCCCGACGGCACGCTCGATGTCTGCCGATGGAATCGCCCTCAGCACGACGGCGCGCCGCTGCGCGCACTGGCGCTGCTGCGCTGGGCGGCCGGCGGGCACCTCGACGCGCCGTTGCTGGCGCAAGTTTCCGAGCTGATCCGCTTCGATCTCGACTTCACGCTGCGTCGCTGGCGCGAGCCGTCATACGACATCTGGGAGGAAGAACTCGGCCACCACTACTACACGCTGCGCGTCGCAGGGGCCGCTCTGGCCGAAGGCGCGGCATGGCTGGAGAGCGTGGGCGACACGGCGCAGGCGCGGCGCTGCCAGGAGGAGTCACGGGCCGTGCTGCGCCTGCTCGACGACTACTGGGTAGATGAACGACACGAACGACGCGAACGACACGAACGGTCAGACGATAGCGACGCGATATGTGGCTACTACCGTTCACGCGCGCTGGCGAACGGCCGACCCGGCCCGAAGGCATTGGACATCGCGGTGATCCTGTCGGCGATCCACAGCCTCGGCACCGACACTGCGCATGGGCCGGCCGATCCGCGCATGCAGGCCACGCTAGAGCGCCTCGATGCGCTGTTCGATGCGGCCTATCCAATCAACCATGGCCGCGGCGCAGGCCATGGCGCGGCGATGGGCCGGTACGCTGGCGACGTCTACTACTCGGGCGGCGCCTACTACTTCTCGACGCTCGGCGCCGCCGAGTTCTGTTTCCGCGCCGCGGCGATGGGCGACGACGCACGCCATTGGCTCGAACGCGGCGACGCCTATCTCGCCACCGTACGCGCGTACACGCCGGCCGGTGGCGATCTGTCGGAACAGTTCGACCAGCGCAGCGGCGCGCAGACCTCTGCCAAGCAACTGGCCTGGAGCCACGCCGCGTTCATTTCGTGTGTCTGGGCGCGCCGCATCGCGGCCGCCGCTTGTCAGGCGCCGCGGGGGCGATGAGCGCAAGGCCAGAGAACCGTGCCGAGCCGGCTGCAAAGACCGGTTTCTTCCGTCAGGTCAGCGAGTTGCTCGGCGCCTTGCGCGTGTCCCCAGTCGCTAAAACGCTTGTCGCGCTGATGGGCGCAATCGTCGTGGTCGTCGCGCTCACGGCGTATGGGCAGATCGAACTCAATAGCTGGAACAAGCCGTTCTACGATGCGATCTCGCGTCGCGATCTGAACGAATTCGTCGTGCAGGTAGGCGTCTTTGCGGTCATTGCGGGCGTGCTGCTGGTCTTGAACGTCGCGCAGCGGTGGCTGGGCGAAACCTTGCAGCTGAAACTGCGCGAGGCTGTGGTCAATGACCTCGTGGGGCTGTGGCTGCAGCCGCGCCGGGCGTTCTGGCTCCAGGCCAGCGGCCCGATGGGGGCCCATCCGGACCAGCGCATGCACGACGACGCGCTGAAGCTGTGCGATCTGTCGGTCGCCCTCGGCGTGGGTCTGTTGCAGGCAGCGATGCTGTTCGGCAGCTTTGCGAGCGTGCTGTGGGTCATCTCCAAGGACTTCAGTCTCTTCTTCGACGGCAAGGACCATGTGCTGCCGGGTTTCATGTTGTGGGCAGCCATTGCCTATGCGGTCGCCGGTTCGCTGGTCACCTACTGGGTCGGCAGCGGCCTGATCTCGCGCAACGCAGAGCGCTACGCGCGTGAAGGCGAATTGCGCTTCTCGCTGACGCGCATCAACGAGCATCTCGACGGTATCTCACTGGCTGCTGGCGAGGCCGATGAGAAGCGCCGCGTTGCAATGCATCTAGGCGACGTCTTGCGCGCCACGTCGCGCGTGGTGCTCGGGCTCACCAACCTGACCTGGGTCACCGCGGGCTTCGGCTGGATCACCATCATCGCGCCAACGCTGGTGGCCGCACCCCTGTACTTCTCGGGGAAGGTTTCTTTCGGTGGCTTGATGATGGCCGCCGCGGCCTTCACGCAGGCACAGTCTTCGCTACGCTGGTTCGTGGACAACTTCAGCATCATTGCCGACTGGCGCGCCACGCTGCTGCGCGTTGCCGACCTGCGCCGGATGCTGGCCTCCGATCTGGAGGCGCAAGCAGGCGGCAGCCGCATCGCCTATGAGGAGGGCGAAGCCGGGGCGCTCGCGATCGAAGCGCTCGAGGTTCGTTCCTGGAGCGGCCACGATCGGCTGGACACCCCAAGTCTCGTCGTGCACCGCGGTCAGCGCGTCTTGATCCTCGGCACGCCGGGCACCGAGAAGACCTTGCTGTTCCGGGCGCTCGCGGGCCTCTGGCCCTGGGGCTCCGGCACCGTGCGCCGGCCCGACGGCGAGACGATCCACTACATGCCGCGCGGCACGCCCTACATTCCCCGCGGCACGCTGGCCGAAGTGCTGTCGTACGCAATGGAACCGTCGAGCTACCCGAGAGAAGCCATGGTGGCCGCGCTGGCGAGTGTGGGCCTCCAGCGCCTGGAGCCATTGCTGAACAAGACGGGACGCTGGGAGAGCGAGCTCAGCATGGACGAGCAGTTGCGCCTGGGCTTCGCCCGCGTGGTGCTGCAGGCGCCGCCCTGGCTGGTGATGGACGAAGCCTTCGGCGCGTTCGACGACGACACGCTCGAACTCATCATCGACGCGCTGGGCAAGCTCACGCACACGGGCATTGTCCACATAGGCTCGGCCGGAGAAGCGCACGACCGGCTGTTCACGCAGGTGGTGCATCTGGTCAAAGCGCCAAACGCCGTGCCCGAGGAGCAGCGACCATGAGACACCCCAAGTCGACCGTCAGTCGTGTGCGTCGCGCCTTCACGCGGGTGATTCTTGCGCTGCCCGCGTGGGCCTGGGGAGCGGATTTTGGCTTCCGGCCACCGCGCGATCCCGACGATGCCACGGCGGCGGAGCTGATGCGCGATCTGGCCCAGCGCATCTTGCCGGTGTACCAGGAGGCGGACACCGATGTTTTCCTGGCCAACCTGACCGCTCTGCAGATCGTCAGCGGCGCTTACCGCGCAGCCTCGGACAGCAGCGGTTCACTGCGCAGCCGCCGCAAAGGCAAGCCGTTCGACGACCTGGTCCAGCGTGCGATCCTCGATGGCATTTATGCGCGTGCGCGCGCACTCGAAGCGGACGCACGCCTCGGCTTCGCAGAGGCCTATGTGCGCGCGTTCCAGGAACTGGTGTCGCCACTCGACAACGCGCAAGCCCAGGCCATCATGGCGCGGCTCGAGATCCCAGCGGCCGTGTACAGAGAGCCGCTGCGCCAAGCTTTCGATTTGTGGCGCGCGAAGGGCAGCCTTCCGGAGGCCGATGCGCTGGCGCTCGTGCGAACCTGGCATTCGTACCAGTCGCGTCGCAGCTTCGCTGCGCTGCTGCCTGAGTTGTTCGCGGCGGAAAACCGCGCGCGCTACGTGGCGGAGGCCGACGTCCAGATTCCCGTGCGCGGAGGTGTCATCTTCGCGAGCATGGTTCGTCCCGGCCGCACGAGTGACGCACTGCCGACGCTGCTGCGATTCACGCTCGATCCCGGCGAGGACGACGCCCAGCGCACCGCCGTCAAAGGCTATGTCGGCGTCACGGCGTACGTGCGCGGACGCACGCCCGATGGCAAGGGCGCCGTCTGGCCGTTCATCCGCGACGGCGAAGATGCCGCCGCCGTCATCGACTGGATTGCCCAACAGGCGTGGAGCGACGGCCGGGTCTGCATGCTCGGGGATGGCTACTCCGGCTACGCCGCCTGGGCCGCCGCGCGCTTGAAACCGGCAGCACTCAAGGCCATCGCCACCATCGCGCCGATGGCGCCGGGCATCGACTTTCCGATGGCCGGACAGATCTTCCGCAACGCCATGGTCCGCTGGGCACAGGAGCATACGAATGCCGAGCCGCTGCGGGCCGGCGCAGACGCCGACCCGGATGCGGCATGGCACGCGCTAGATGCGCGCTGGTATCGAGGCAATCGCCCTTACTGGGACATCGACCGCGTTTTTATCGGCAAGCGCAGCAAACTGATCCGCACCTGGCTGACGCACCCCAGCCACGATCGCTACTGGCAGAAGTTCTTGCCGTCGGCGCAGCAGTTTGCGCGCATCGACATCCCGGTGCTCAGCTTTGCCGGCTACTACGGCGCCGACGCCGGCGCGCTCTACTTCCACCAAGAGCATCTTCGCAACCAGCCGCAGGCCGATACGACGCTGTTGCTCGGCCCCTACGACGCGGCCTCGATCCGGCTCGGCACGGCGGCAACGCTGCGCGGCTACACGCTCGACCCCGTCGCACGCGTCGACCTGCCCGAGCTACGCTTGCAATGGTTCGACCACATCCTGAAGGGCGCGAACAAGCCTTCTCTGTTGATGGATCGCGTCAACTACCAGGTGATGGGCGCGGACCAGTGGCGCCATGTGCCGACGCTGGACGCGCCACAGCGCACTCGGCTGCGCCTTTACCTCGACACCCGCGAGCGCGACGAACCGCACCGCCTGTTGCCGTCGCCGTCCGAAGGCGGTGGCAGCGCGCGGCTCTCGGTCGATCTCGCCGATCGACGCGACGTGCGCATCCCGTGGCCGGACGCGCTGCGCGTGAAGCAACTGCCCACGCGCAACAGCATCAGCTTTGTCAGTGATCCGCTCTCGGAAGACACTGAGATCTTCGGCAGCCTGCACGGCGTGTTCGACATCACGCCCTCGCGGCAGGACGTGGACTTCAACATCTCGCTCTACGAGCAGACGGAAAGCGGCGAATACCAACTGCTGTTCGATCCCTACGACTTCCGCGCCAGCTACGCGGGCCATCGCGTGCGTCGCCGGCTTCTGCGGGCCGGCGAGCGCCAGCTGCTTGCGTTCACCGCCGAACGCGTGACCGCTTGCAGGCTTGCGGCGGGCAGCCGCATCGTGCTGCTGATCGGCCTCAACAGGCGCCCCGACCGGCAGATCAACTACGGCAGCGGCAAGGACGTGAATTCGGAAACCATCGCCGACGCGAAGTGGCCCGTGCGCGTGCGCTGGCATGCGCGCAGCTACGTCGAGATCCAGACCGGCAAGTCTTGATTGCTCATCGTGTCGTCGGACCCTTGTCGTTCACGGTGCCGATAACGACGCCTTCGTGAGGCGCCAGCACCAGGGGCCCCTTGATGAACTCGGCGCGCGCAGGATCGGTCGATGCCAGCAGGATCGGCTGGCGCGGCATCAATGCCGGCGAAATCGGCGCCGGGGTAGCGCCGAAGTTGAGGAGCACCACCAGCCGCTGTCCCTCGCAATTGCGCGCATAGGCGAGCACATCGCCCTCGGTGTCAAGCGCTTCATAGTTGCCCCGGTTCAGCGCAGGCTGCGCGCGGCGCAACGCGATGAGGCGCCGGTAAAGCGCCAGCATCGACCCCGCGTCGCGTGATTGCGCTTCCACGTTGTGCATGGGCCAGTCGGCTGCCAGGCGCAGCCACGGCGTACCGGTCGTGAAGCCCGCGTGCTCTCTGGCGCTCCACTGCATGGGTGTTCGCTCCGGGTCGCGACCCAGGCCCATGCCAGGCTTGTTCTTCTCGAACGGGTCCTGCACTTCATCGGCGGGAATGGGGACGTCCGTCATGCCGATCTCGTCGCCGTAGTAGAGCGTCGGCGTGCCGCGCAGCGTAAGCAGCAGCATGGCCGCGAGCCGCGCCATCTGTGGCCCGACGCGGCTCGCAATGCGGGATCTGTCGTGGTTGCCCAGCACCCAATTCGGCTGGGCGCCGGCGGGCAAGGCGGATTCGTAGTCGCGCACAAAGCGGTCGATGCGTGCCGCCTGCCACTCGGTCGCGATCAGCTGAAAGTTGAAAGGCAGTTGCACGCCTTCGAGCACACCTTCGGCGTTGAGTCCGTAGTAGGCGACCAGGCGCGTGAGCGGCAGGTAGAGCTCGCCGATCAGCACGCGCGACGAGCGTGTGTCGCTGAACGCGTCGACCACGCGGCGCATCTCGGCCACGATCGGTTGCACCTCCGGCAGGTCGGTGTTGTAGAGCATCAACCAGCGAAAAAATGGGTCCTGGCCCGGGGCGAAGTCCGGATTCGGCGGGTTGTCGCGGAACTGCGCGTCCTTGATGATTTGTGAGAGCACGTCGACGCGGAATCCGTCGACGCCGCGCCGAAGCCAGAAGCGCAGCACCTCGTACATCGCGGCTCGCACCTCGGGGTTGCGCCAGTTGAGGTCGGGCTGCTCCTTCAGGAACGAATGGCCGTAGTACTGGCCGGTGGCCGGATCGAAGGCCCAGGCCGGCCCGCCGAAATTGCTGAGCCAGTTGTTGGGCGGCCCGCCGCCCGGCGCCGGGTCGCGCCAGATGTACCAGTCGCGCCGCGGATCGCTGCGTGCGCTGCGGCTCTGCACGAACCACGAATGACGGTCCGACGTGTGGTTGGGCACGAAGTCCAGGATGATCTTGAGCCCTCTCGCGTGGGCCTCTTGCACCAGCGCATCGAATCCGTCCAGCGTGCCAAAGCGCGGATCAATGTCGCAAAAATCGGAGATGTCGTAGCCGAAGTCGGCCATTGGCGAGGGATAGATCGGCGAGATCCAGATGGCGTCGACACCGAGCGAGACCAGATGATCCAGCCGGGCGCGGATTCCGCCCAAGTCTCCAATGCCATCGCCGTTGCTGTCCTGGAACGAACGCGGGTAGACCTGATAGACGATTCCGCATTTCCACCAGTCGTCGGCTGACATCTTGATCCCTTCATGCTAGGTTTCGAGTGGGTTCATTTTCTCTAGAAAGCGTGCAGGGCATCACCACGGTGTGGCCAATACCTTTCCAAGCACCGGCCAGAACCTGCTTACATTGCTCTCAGCGGAAAACGGTCACTCGCGATCGACAAGCGCCTCGCCGTCGGGCCCTGGTACCCTCCAAACCGACCATCCAAGCCCAAAACCGATGTCCGACCTTCCGCACAGCCCCGCCGCCGATCGCAACAAGCAGCCCATCTTCGATGCACTGACCCGCATCCTCGGTGAGCGCGGCACCGCACTGGAGATCGCATCCGGCACAGGTCAGCACGCCGCCTGGTTCGCAGCAGCAATGCCGCAATGGACTTGGCAGCCCACCGACGCGGACGCGCGCATGATTCCCGCGCTGGCAAGCCGCGTTGCAGAAGCTGCGCTTTCCAATCTCCGCGCGCCACTTCTGCTCGACGTGATGGCGCCTCAATGGCCGTCGCAGGGCGCCGCATTCGCCGAAGAAGAAAAGTTCGACGCGATCTACTGCGCCAACATGCTGCACATCGCGCCTTGGGCCACGTGCGCCGCGCTGATGCAAGGGGCGGCGCGGCATCTGCTTCCTGGCGGGTTGCTGATCACTTACGGACCGTACTTCGAAGAAGAAGTCCCACCAGCGCCGAGCAACCTGGCGTTTGACGAAGAATTGCGCGCCCGCAATTCCGCCTGGGGCATCCGGCGCCTGGAGGACGTAGCGGCAGAGGCGCGGCGCGCAGGCCTTGCATTGCGAGAGCGGCACGTGATGCCCGCGAACAACTTGCTGTTGGTCTTTGGCTTCTAGATCCGCTGGTGGGCGGCAGAAGTTCCGTGTGTGTCATTTTTGTAGTCACTCTGGAAGAATGACTGCATCGCTCGCAACTGAATCCGTCCATTGCGGAAACTCCCATCCATGACCGATCTCTCCACCCCCTCCCGCGTCGCAGTCGTCACCGGCGGCGCGCGCGGCATCGGCCTGGCCATTGGCCGTTGGTTTCTGGCGCACGGCTACAACGTTGCGCTGCTCGATATCGATGCGCCCACGCTCGATCAGGCGGTGGCCGATCTGGCCGAGCCGGAGCGGGTGCTTGGCTTGCACTGCGACGTTTCGGATCCGACGCAAGTCAGCAGCGCCACACAGGCCGTGGTCGCGCGCTTCGGGCATGTCGATGCGCTGGTCAATAACGCGGGCGTGGCGGTGTTCAAGCCCGTCCTGCAGACCTCGTTCGAAGAGTGGCGCGCCGTGCTGGGTACGAACCTCGACGGCGCATTCTTGTGCACGCAAGCATTCGGTGCGCTGATGGTCGAACGTGGGCAGGGCGCGGTGGTCAACGTCGCTTCCATCTCAGGCCTGCGCGCGAGCACGCTGCGCGTGGCCTATGGCACCAGCAAGGCGGCGCTCATCCACTTGACCAAGCAGTACGCGGTCGAGCTGGGCAATGCTGGTGTACGCGTGAACGTGATCGCGCCGGGCCCGGTGGAAACCGAGATGGCCAAGCTCGTCCACACCGTGGCGATCCGCTCAGACTACTACGACACCATTCCGCAGGGCCGCTACGGCACGCCGGAAGAGATGGCCAACGCGGTGGGCTTTTTGTGCAGCGACGAGGCCAGCTTCATCAATGGCCAGGTGCTTGCCGTGGACGGTGGCTTCGATGCAGCGGGGGTCGGCTTGCCGACCTTGCGCAAAGGCCCGCCCGCGTCCTGAAACTTGCTCGCCTGTCAGCGCACGCGCGGCACCGCAGCCGTCAGCAGCCCAAGCGCCTGGTTCAGCGTCGAGGTCGCGAAGCGCTCTCCCTTCGAATGCCCAATGCGCACGACGATGAGATCGTGTGACGGAATCACCAGCACAAACTGGCCTCCGGCGCCGAGCATGTAGTAGGTCGATGTCGGCACGGCCAGTGAGCCCATGCCATTGATCCAGAAGAAGCCGCCGTAGATGGGGCGCTTGTCCGCTGCCCAGGCCGGTGCAACGCTGCTCACAAAATTGACGAAGCCCTCGGGAAGAAGACGCTCGCCGTTCCACACGCCGTCTTGCAGGTAGAGATTGCCGAGGCGGGCCCAGTCTCGGGCCGACATGAAGTCGTAGCCTTGCGTGAGAAAGTTTCCGTAGGGGTCGGTCTCGATCACCATCGAGCGGATGCCGATCTTGTCAAAGAGCGCGCGCTGCGGAAACGAGAGGTATTCCTCGCCGCGCTTTTCTACCGCGAGGCGAACCAGGTAGTTGGCAAGCACCGGATCGGTGTTGCGGTAGCGGCCCACGGCGCCGGGCGGCCATTGCTGCGGACGAGTGGCGGCGTAGTTGAACGCATTGATGCGGCCCGTGTAGTAGTAGATGTGATCGGGGTAGGTGCCATTGGGATCAAAGTCCGGGTCGTCCGGCGCCTTGATCCGCAGTCCGCTCGACATCTGCAGGATGTCCGAGATCTTGATCTTCTGCCGCTCATCGCCAGTGGCTTGCCACTCGGGAATGGGCGCCGGCTGGTCGAGCTCGTACACGCCTTGCTTGATCAGCAAGCCCATCATCGTGGCGACGACGCTCTTGCCCATGGACCACGATTCGAGCGGCGTCGTTGCACCGATGCCGTTCATGTAGCGCTCGGCAATGATGCGTCCCTTGTGCGTGACCACGAAGGCCGATGTGTAGGCCTCCGAAACGCCGAATGCGGCGTCCACGGCCTCGTTCACCTTGGCCATGTTGACTTCGGCCGGCGGCGGGTCGCCTGGCAGCGCGTCGCCCATCGGCCAGGGTTGGGTGGCGGGGTCGGGCAGCGTGCTCGTGACCGAGACCGGCGTGAAGAAAACATCGTCCCTGCCGGCCGGCAGCGTGACGCAGCCTTGCGAGCCGAAGTGCCGCGCCACCAGCGTCGGACCATTGGGAATCGAGATGCGAACTTCCTTCTTCACGCGGTCGATCACCGGCTTGCCCACGTTTTTGCGCTGGTCATACGGTCCTACGAAGTAGCCGAGGCTTTCAGCGGCCACGTCGGGATCGATGCCGGTGATGAACACTGCGGAGCACATTGTCTTGGCATAGCCGGAGGTGTTGTGCTCCAGCACGTTGCCGGGCGGCGGCACGTAAGGCGTGTTCAGTTCGAGCGCTCGTGCGCGGGCAATGAGCGCATCGCGTTCCGGCAACTGTGCCGTGGTGTTCGGTGCGGCCGCCACTGGAGCGCCGAAGCCGACTCCCCCGCCACCGCCACCACCTCCGCCGCCACCGCAAGAGGCGAGGGCGGCCGCGATGCTCAAGGCCGCGGCGGTCGTGGTAACTGAACGGCGAATCGAGAACTTCATTGAGGTCCTTGCTGGCATGCGTCAACACCGGCGGCATTCTGAGTGAATACCGTATGGCCGCCTAGCTCTTTCAACGGCAGCGCACGCGGTGTAGCTCCAAGGTTCTCCTTTGAGGGCGGGGGAAGCAGAACATCGCTAGCGGCACATGTCGTACCCGCCGGTCTCCAGGTGAAAGTGGTCGTTGTGCACGGCGTTGTAGTCGGGGCCCAGCACACCATTGAAGAAACGGCAGGCACCGCGGTGCACGTCGAGCAAGAGCATTGCGGCAGGGTCGTCCACGCTCGATGCAACATCGCGCGGCCAGGATTGCCGCACCGAGATCCGGCGGCCATCGGCCAGCGTCAAGGCCGCCACGTCCAGCGCATCGGCAGTTGCATGCCGGCTGCGCGAAGCGCCGGGCACTGCCCCTTCACCGCGGTTCACGTTGCGGCAGGCATAGCTGCCGAGGTGCTCGATGGCCACCACTTTTTGGCCGAAGCGCTGCTCGGCGGCGGGTTGCAGCGCGTGGTGCTCCCACATGAAGAAGGACAGCGCCATCGGGCAACTGAGCGACGGCGCGGTGCCCAGGCGAACGCCGGCGGAGCGCAGCCTGACGGCGTTCTGAAAGCCGCAGCCGACTCCCGTCACGCGATCGGGCAGCAGGTCGTATTGCATGCCGGTTTGCGCCAACGCCGCAAGGCAGCGCGCCGGGTCGCGTCGAGCCCGCGAAAGCTTGAAGCCGGTCAGCCAGTCGGGCTCGGCCACCACGTCGAGCGGAGCCCACGGATTGAAGCGCTCCGGAATCTCGACTCTGCCGGTGGCGATGGCCCATGCCCCCGCGGCGAGCACGGCACAACACACGGCAGCCACGGCGAGCCAGCGCTGGCGGCGCGAAGGCGTCGGCTTGATCGGTTGGTCATCATCATGAGGCGCCATGCAGCAGACCTCGCGTGTCGTGTCTTTTAGCGGCTCGTTGCGTCAGAGCTGCACCGCAACCAGCGGATCCAGCTCGGCCCGTATGCGCCGTATCGCCACTTCATGCCGCAGCGTCTGCGCGCCGCGTCCGTAGGTCATTGCCTTGCGGATGAGGCGCAGCTGCTCGCGCTGCAGTTGCGTCCTCAGCCGCCTGGCGCGCAGGCCGAAGGTCCAGCCGATTTGCCTGCGAACGTTGTATCGCGACAGAGGCGCACCCAGCCGCAGCCATTCGTCGTCGCGGATCAAATCACGCTCCGGCACAAAGTAGGCTGCAAGCGCATGAAGGTACGCGCCGTTCTCGCGGGCGGCTTCGCGCCAGAAGAGCCAGGCAGCGGCCATTGCAGGAATGCCCTTGATGACGAGCAAGATGGCCATCTCGCCATAGCCGCCATCGAAAAGATCTTCGAGCCACGGCGAGTTCCAGATGAAGTGCATGGCCCACGCGAGCGCAAAGCACAGCAGGGCGCAGGCAATCCTCACCACCATCGGCCGTTCGGGATGCAGCAGAAACCACGCAACGCCGAACGAGGCAATCGCCGTGTAGGCCGCGTGGCTCCAAAGCCCGCTCAGCAGCCCGCGCGTCAACAGATTGATGAGCACCGGATACACCTGGTTCTCGAGCGGAAAGTGCATTGATGCATTGACGGTATACGTGAGGTTCTCGACCACCTGGAATCCCAGCCCCGTCATGGCTCCGACGATCAACACTGAAAGATAAGTCTGGAACTGGTTGCGCGCCACCAGCACGAGCAGCACGACGCCTGCAAGCTTCAAGAACTCCTCGGTGATCGGCCCCGCGATGGCCGGTCCCCAGGCCGCGACAAAATCCGGCGACACCAGCTTGGCGCACAGGCTTTGAATGGCAATGTTCGCGGGTGCGGCAAAGTAAACGGCGCCCAGTCCACCCCATGCAAACGCCAGCGCAAAGGCCTCCGGCGGATGCTGTTCGAGCAAGTCCAACGCGCGAAAAACGAGCAGAAAAACCAGTGTGTAGATCGCCCACACCAGGATGCCGAGCAAGGCGGTGATGGGGACCACGCGAAACCCCATCGAGAACATGTTGACCGTGTAGAACAGGCCATTGACGATCAGCGCCGCAAGCACCCAGAAGGCTGCGCGATGGGGCTGAAAGAACGAGTCGGTGCCAATCGGCCATTCGCCCTTGTCCTGCTGCTCGGCGACGTGGAGAAGGTTCACAGCGGCGCCTCCAGGTCCATCGACTCGAGCATGCTCCGCGCCTCGGCCATTGCTTCGTTCAGGCCGTCGGTGGCGCCGTAGAAGTCGATCTGCACCAGCGACCTGCGCCGCAGGTCGACCACCTGCCAGAAGCGACCCGCCAGCTTCGATCCATAGTAGGCAAAGGTCTTACCCTGTAGGCCCCAGGTCGTGACGAAGTCCGACGGGTCGCCGTCGATCCGCAAGCGCTGGCCGCGCTCCATGAGCCGTTGCTGCCGCACCAACGGGCCATCGGGGCCACCGGCCCATTGGCCGGTGGTCACCAGAAACTTGTGGCCGCCCTTGAACAGCATCAGCGACCGGCCGGCCTTCGAGCGCGACACGTCCATCTCCCACCCGCTGGCGGGAACGAACCTCGCACGGCCGACCTCGACCATTTCGCCCGCGGGCAGCGGCCGGTTGGCGGGCGTGTGCCTGTCCCAGAAAACGAGGCCGCCCACGTAGCTTGCAATGGCCAGCAGCACGGCGATCGCACCTGGCCAGGTGCGGTACGGGATTCGGCGTGAGGGCTCGGGCATGTTTTGATCGTGCCATATCCATCTGTTGCGCGGGCTCCTTGCCTTGGCCGGATCGGTCGCTCGCGTTAGAGTCCGGCCACGTCCACAAGACCGCCAACCACATGCCCGACGCACTCGCAGTACCCACGCCACGTCCCCGCATGCCACTGCTGCTGCTCCGTCTGCTTTCCATCGGCGCCTGTCTCCTCGCGCTGGGTTGCGCGAGCCCGCGGGCGCCGCCGCCGTCGGCCGGCTACAGCAGTTCGCCGCTCAGCTCCGAAGAATCGAACAGCGTCGCGATCCATGCGCTGGGCCTGGTGGGCACGCCATACCGCTATGGCGGCAATACGCCCGAGGGCGGCTTCGACTGCAGCGGGCTGATCGGCTACGTGTACAAGAGCAGCGCGGGCCAGGCCACGCCGCGCACGGTGGCGCGCATGGCGGCGTTCGGCCGGCCGGTGCCCGCGTCGGACATCCGCTCGGGCGATTTGGTGCTCTTTGGCGCGTCCACGCCCACGCACGCGGGCATCTACGTGGGGGCAGGGCAGTTCGTGCATGCGCCATCGACCGGCGGTGAGGTGCGGCTCGACAGGCTGGACGGCGTTTACTGGTCGCGCCAACCCATGCAGGCGCGGCGGCTCTAAGCCCCCGAAAACGCCAGTCAATCCAACTTAACGGATGGGCGTAGTCATTGGTCTACAGGGATGCCTGCCTTGGGGCCGCCCGATCGGTGTGGCATGCTGTGCCGATGTCACCGAACCTCGGAGAGGTCCCATGAAAAAACTCATCGTACTGGCCATCTTGGGCCTTGCCACCGCGCTCCCGGCCCTTGCACAACGCGATCCCGACACCTACGAGCACGACCGGCGCTACTGCGCCAGCGGTCGCTCCGGCGTCGACTTCAACACCTGCATGTGGCGCGTCCAGCGCGACCGCGAGGAGCGCTATGAACGCCGCGAGCAGCGCGCCTATGAGAGGGAGCAGCGCCGCGATTACGAGCGCCGCGAGCGCTGGGCCGAGCAGCCACCCCCGCCGCCGGTCTATCGCCAGTGGGACACCCCGCCTCCCGGCGAACAGCCGAGGCTGAGCGACATGCAGCAGCGCGCGCTGGACAACTGCAACCTGCTGGCCCCGCGCGACCAGCCCCGGTGCCGCGCGACGGTGATGTCGACCGTCCGCTAAGCACCGCGCTGCACTGACGTCGCCACGTGCGCGTGGCCGAGGCTAGGGTTTTCCATTAAGAATTGCCACGCATAGCGCCCGCGCGGTCCGACGGATGCGGCTTCGCGGCTGGCGGGGAACACTCCCGGTTCCAATACCGAGGAGACATTCCCAATGCACAGCATCCGCCGCCACCTGGTGTGGCTCGTCGTGGCCGTGGTCGGCGCATTCGCGCTGGGCACCGTCGCCCTGACGCGTGGTGAAAGCGTCAACGCCCTCTGGGTGGTGACCGCCGCGATCTGCACCTATCTGATCGCCTACCGCTACTACAGCCTTTTCATCGCCGAGAAGGTGCTGAGTCTGGATGGCAACCGCAAGACGCCGGCGCACCGCCACAACGACGGGCTCGACTACGTTCCCACCGACAAGAACGTGCTGTTCGGCCACCACTTCGCGGCCATTGCCGGTGCCGGCCCGCTGGTGGGCCCGGTGCTCGCCGCGCAGATGGGCTACCTGCCCGGGCTCTTGTGGGTGCTGGCGGGTGTCGTGTTCGCGGGCGCGGTGCAAGACTTCATCATCCTGTTCATCTCCACGCGCCGCGACGGCCGCTCGCTCGGCGACCTCGTCAAGCAGGAGATGGGCACCGTGCCCGGCATGATCGCGCTGTTCGGCACCTTCATGATCATGATCATCATCCTCGCGGTGCTGGCGCTGATCGTGGTGAAGGCGCTGGCCGAATCGCCATGGGGCACCTTCACGGTGGCGGCCACCATTCCGGTGGCGCTCTTCATGGGCGTGTACCTGCGCTTCATTCGCCCTGGGCGCATCGGCGAGGTGTCGCTGATCGGCTTCGTGCTGCTGATGCTTGCCATCTTCGGCGGCCAGGCCGTGAGCCAGAACCCCGCGTGGGCGCCGCTCTTTACCTTCGACGGCAAGGCGCTCACGTGGATGCTGGTGGGCTACGGCTTCATTGCCGCCAGCCTCCCTGTGTGGCTGCTGCTGGCGCCGCGCGACTACCTGTCGACCTTCCTGAAGATCGGCACCATCATCGCGCTGGCCCTTGGCATTGTGTTCGTCATGCCGACGCTGCAAATGCCCGCGCTCACGCAGTTTGCGCAAGGCGGCGGGCCGGTGTGGGCGGGCAGCATGTTCCCGTTCCTGTTCATCACCATTGCCTGCGGCGCGGTGTCGGGCTTTCATGCGCTGATCTCCTCGGGCACCACGCCCAAGATGCTCGACAACGAGCGCCATGCGCGCTTCATCGGCTACGGCGGCATGCTGGCCGAATCGTTCGTGGCGGTGATGGCACTGGTGGCGGCCTCGTGCATCGAACCCGGCATCTACTTTGCAATGAACAGCCCGGCCGCGCTGGTGGGCAGCACCGCGCAGCAGGCCGCGCAAACCATCTCGAGCTGGGGCTTCGTGGTCACGCCCGAGATGCTGGTGCAAACCGCCAAGGACGTGGGCGAAAGCACCATCCTCGGCCGCGCGGGCGGTGCGCCCACGCTCGCGGTGGGCATGGCCCACATCCTTCACCAGGTGATCGGCGGACAGGCCATGATGGCCTTCTGGTACCACTTCGCGATTCTGTTCGAGGCGCTCTTCATTCTCACGGCGGTGGATGCCGGCACCCGTGCGGGCCGCTTCATGCTGCAAGACCTGCTGGGCAGCTTCGTGCCCGCGCTCAAGCGCACCGATTCGCTGCCGGCTAACCTGATTGCCACGGCACTCTGCGTGGCGGCCTGGGGTTACTTTCTCTACCAGGGCGTGGTCGATCCGCTGGGCGGCATCAACACGCTGTGGCCGCTCTTCGGCATCTCCAACCAGATGCTGGCCGCGGTGGCGCTGCTGCTCGGCGTGGTGGTGCTGTTCCGCATGAAGCGCGAGCGCTATGCCTGGGTGACCATTGCGCCGGCCGCATGGCTCTTGGCCTGCACGCTCACGGCAGGCTGGCAGAAGATCTTCTCGCCCGACCCGAAGATCGGCTTCCTCTCGCACGCGGCAAGGTACACCGAGGGCCTTGCCAACGGCGTGCTGGTGGCGCCGGCCAAGACGACCGAGGCCATGTCGCGCATCGTCTTCAACGACCGGCTCGACGCGGCACTCTGCGCGCTCTTCATGTTCGTGGTGCTGAGCGTGCTGGTGTATGCCGTTAAGGCATGCCTTGCGGCGCGCGCGGCCAACCGCCCGACCGCGCAAGAGACGCCTTTTGAACCGCTGGCCGCATCGGCGGCGCGCTGAGCGAAGCCATGGGTCTCGCATTGCCGGAGGCCGGGCGCTACTTTGCCCGCTCCCTCAAGCAGTCGCTGCGGCTCATGGTCGGCATGCCCGACTACGACGCCTACCTGACGCACATGGCGGCCACCCACCCGGACCAGCCGCCGATGAGCTACGAGGCGTTTTTTCGGGAGCGGCTCGAGGCGCGCTACGGCGCCGGCAAGGGCCGCTGCTGCTAAGGCGCAGGGCCCGTTTGTTGCTTGTTCTCTTGACCCGCGCGGAACGCGGGTGATAGCCTGCGATCGCCCGCGAGAAGCGGGCTTTCTTTCGCCCAAGCTCGAACGAACAACAGAACGGACCTATGACTTTTCAGAAGCACCACTCCTTCTTCACCCAACCCGCGCCGCTGCGCACCGCCTGTCACGGCGTGGTGCTGGCATGCGCACTGTTGGCCGGCAACGCCATGGCCCAGAAGCCGCACCAGGCGGCGCTGGACGCGGCCACGCAGCAGAAGGACGAGGCGCTCAAGCTGCTGGAGCGCATGGTCAACATCGACTCCGGCTCTGCCAGCACCGAGGGCCTGGACAAGGTGCGCGGGATGGCCGTCGACGAACTGCGCAAGCTCGGCGCGCGCATCGAGACCTTTCCGGCGGAGCCGCATCCCGGCACCAACGTGGTTGCCACGCTCACCGGCCAGGGCAAGAAGAAGATCCTGATCCTCGCCCACATCGACACCGTGTTCAAGGAAGGCACGGCCGCAGCCAAGCCGTTCTACATCAAGGACGGGCGCGCCTACGGCCCCGGCGTGATGGACAACAAGGGCGGCGTGGTCGCCGGGCTCCAGGCGCTGAAGATTCTGCAGAAGATCGGCTTCAAGGACTATGGGCAGATCACCTTCCTCATCGACACCAACGAAGAAGTGGGCTCGGTCGGCACCAGTGCGCTCATTGAGCGTGTGGCCAAACAGCACGACGTGGCGCTGAACCTGGAGCCGGGCCGTCCGGCCGATGGTCTCGTGGTGGAGCGCAAGGGCTCCGCCACGGCTCTCATCGAGGTGAAGGGCCTGGCCTCGCATGCCGGCGTCGCGCCCGAGGCCGGCCGCAACGCAGCCATGGAAGTGGCGCACCAGGTGCTGCAGCTTTCCAAGACGGGGGATGCCGCAAAGAAGACCACCGTGAACTTCACGGTGCTCACGGCCAACGGGCCGACCAACGTGATTCCCGCGAGCGCCAGCGCCAAGGGCGACGTGCGCGCCGCCACGCCCGAAGAGCTCGACCGCGTCGAGAAAGACCTGGCCCGCATCTCGCAGAACAAGCTGATCCCCGACACCGAAGTGCGCGTGCGCCTCATCCGCGGCCTGCCGCCGATGCCGCGCTCGCCTGCATCGGACAAGCTGGTCACCATGGCCGAAGGCATCTACGGCGAGATCGGCAAGAAGCTCACCATCGAGAGCAGCGGCGGCGCGGCCGACGCCAGCCTGGTGGCGGGCGTGGGCGTGCCGGTGCTCGACGGCTTTGGTATCGTGGGTGGCGGCATCCACACGCCGGAGGAATACGCCGAGGTCGAGAGCGTGGTGCCGCGGCTCTATCTGCTGTCGCGCATGCTGATGGACTTGAGCGCCAACTGAGCTTTGCGCCGGGCAACTGCCTGGCGACCCTTCGGGCGGATCGACGTTTAGAATCCGCCGGTTCGCGCGATGCGATCTCCTTCTGCTGACCCCCTGGCCACCGCGCCAGCACAGGGTCGGCGAGGGCACCCAACCCAGATTTTCAAGGCAGGGCACATGCGTTTCTCCATCCGACAGATGGCGAGGCGGCATGTCGCTTCGCGATCTTGTTGTTGCCTTGAAGGAAATTTGTCATGCCCGTTCGATCGCGTGCGCCGCGCCTGCGCCACCAGCCCCTGTGTCTTGCCGTCTTGGCCGTTCTGGGCTCTGCCGCCCACGCGCAGGGCAGCACCGACACGCTCAAGGAGATCACCGTCACCTCCGAGCAGGAGACCGGCTATGCGCCATCGGTGAGCAGCACGGCCACCAAGGGCAGTGCGCCTCTGCGCGACATTCCTCAGGCAGTCAACGTGCTGCCGGCGCAGCTGCTGCGCGATCAGGGCGCCACGTCCATGCAAGACGCGCTGCGCAATGCGCCCGGCGTTTCGTTCAATGCCGGCGATGGGCAGCGCGACCAGGTGGTCATTCGCGGATTCACGGCCATTGCCGACTGGTTCGTGGACGGCGTGCGCGACGACGCGCTCTACTTTCGTGACCTGTCGGACACCGAGCGCATCGAAGTGCTCAAGGGCCCGGCCGCGGTGCTCTACGGCCGCGGATCGTCGGGCGGCCTGGTCAACCGCGTCACCAAGAAGCCGATTTTCGAGCGCCCCTTCGGCGAGGTATCGCTCGGCCTGGGCAGCCACGACTTCAAGCGGCTCACGGCCGATCTGAACCAGCCCATCGGCGAGAACATGGCCTTTCGCCTCAACGTGGCGCGCGAAAAATCGGGCAGCTACCGCGACCAGCAGTTCATCGACCGCTACAACGTCGCGCCCTCGCTGGCGATGAAGTTCAGCCCGCAGACCGACCTGCTGCTGCAGTACACCAGCGCCTACGACCAGCGGCTGACTGACTTCGGCATTCCCGCGCTCAACGGCCGCCCGGTCAACGTGCCCATCGGCACCTACTACGGCTCCGCCTTCGCGAAGCGCGACGACACCACCACCACGCGCGTGCAGTCTTTCACAGCCACGCTCAACCATCGCTTCAGCGACACGCTGAGCCTGCGCAACACCACCCGCTACTACAGCTACAAGCTGGACCGCTTCAACACCTTGCCCAGCGGCACCACCGACCCGGTGCGCATGATCGTGGGCCGCACGCGCGGCTTTGTCGATCGCGACGAGAGCGGCTGGTTCAACCAGACCGACCTGACCTGGCGCAACGAGCTTGCCGGCTTCAAGCAGGAATGGCTGGTCGGTGCCGAGTTGGGCAAGCAGGACAAGCGTCTGTATTCGGTGTCTTCTCCCACCGGCTTCGAGCGCGTGAGCATTCTCAACCCGGTGTCCGCACCGCCGCCCATCCCGCTTGCAAGCTACCTGGCCAGCAGCGCGATTCCGAGCAACTCCACCTTCAAGACGACCGCGCTGTATGCGCAGGACCAGATCACGCTGGCGCCGCAGTGGAAGGCGCTGATCGGTGGGCGCTACGACGTGTTCGATCAGGAGACTTCGTTCGAGCGCTCGCTGGCGCCCATGTCGCGCACCGATCGCAAGTTCAGCCCGCGCGCAGGAGTGGTCTGGCAGCCGACGGAAGCGCAGTCTTACTACGTGTCGTACAGCCGCTCGTTCCAGCCTTCGGCCGAGACCTTTGCACTGTCAGCCAACAACGCGGCCAACGACCCCGAGATCACCGTCAACAAGGAGATCGGCGCCAAGCTCGACTTCATGGACGGCGCGCTCAACCTCACGGCGGCGCTCTTCAACCTCGAACGCTCCGGCATCAAGAACACCGATCCCGCCAACCCGGCGCGGCAGATCAACGTCGGCACGCAGCGCACCAACGGCATGGAGCTGGCGCTGGCCGGCAAGCTGCCGGGGCGCTGGGACGTCAGCGCGGGCTACGCCTACCTGGACGGCCGCATGGTCAAGTCGTTGGCCACGGTGAGTTCGCTGCAGCTGCCCATTGGTGCGGCCATGCCGGTGCAGGGCAAGGTGGCGCCGCTCACACCACGGCATTCGGCCTTCGTGTGGCTCATGAAGGACCTTGGCAATGGCCTGAGCGCGGGCGGTGGCGTCAACTACGTGGCGGCGCGCTATGCCTCGCTCAGCAACCTGGTGACGCTGCCTTCGTATGTGACGGCCGACCTGGCCGCAAGCTACAGGACCGCGAAGTACGAGCTCTCCGTGAACCTGAAGAACATCACGGGCCGGAAGTACTACGTGTCGGCACACGGCAGTGTCGACAACTTGATCATGCCCGGGCCTGGACGCGAGCTGCAGGTGGCATTGACCGCGAAGTTCTGATCGGCGCAACGCAGCGGGAAATCCGGCACAGGCTCAGGCACGCACTGAGTCTGCCTGCGCGAATTCCAGTTTCTTTTTGCAAGCGCTTGCTGCCACGATGGCCTCCACACAACTCAATGGTGGAGAACATCGATGGCATCCGACCTGAATCAGATCAAGAGCTGGTCGCTGCGCTGGCGGATCTTTCTTGCGGGCGCGCTGTGCCTTGCGGCGGCGCTCTCCGCGGCGCAGCCGCCCGACGCGAACGTCTTGCTGCATGCCGAGCAGCGCTTCCAGCTGGCATTGGAAGCACAAGCGGCCCGCGACTACCGCGCGATGCTCGAGGAGCTTCGGCGGGCGGCTGCCGAGGACAACGCCGAGGCGCAAGAGATGCTCGGCATGGTGCTGCTGGCCGGACCGACGCTTTACGGTACAGCGGTGAAGGCCGACCGCTGCGAAGCCCGCAGGTGGATGCTGCGAGCCGCGTCGCAGGGCAGCGATACGGCCAAGGTCCAGCTCACTTTCCTGAACAGGCTGCGCCATTCCCCGGCCGGGACAAAACCCTGCGAGTGAGCCTGCGAGTGAGCCCGCAAATCGAGCGGCGGTCACGTGCGGTTACCAGGGTGTGCGCGAGGACGTCTCATCAGTGATTGCGGGGCTAGACTGTTGGTCTACGCAAACCTCGGCATGAGCCGACTCATCAATGAAACTCTGGTCGATTTCCATGGCGCTCGCTTTTGCCGGCGCCGCCCACGGCGCTGAAAACTGCGAAGCCCTGCGCAGCCAGATCGAATCGAAGATCGCCGCGTCGGGCGTGACGCGTTTCAGCGTCACCACCATCGACGCCAATGCACAGGCCAATGGCCAGGTGGTGGGCAGCTGCGATCTCGGCAGCAAGAAGATCATCTATCAGCGCGAAGGCGCCCCCCCGGCGGAAGGCGCAACGGCGCGTCCCGCACCGGCGCCCGCGGGCGAACGCATCCTGACGGAATGCAAGGACGGCACGGTGACCGTCGGCGGCAGCTGCAAGCAGTAAGCGGCACCCCTGGCATCGCACTTTTTTCCGGAGCTCACCTTGTCACGCAAAGTCTCTCGTATCGCACTCTCGGTTTCGGCCGCTGCCATTGGCAGCATCGCGGCGTACTGGACCATCCTGGCCGCCCGCCAGGGGCACATCTTGTTCAACGTCAGAAAGCATCCGGTCGTTCATCTGTCCGACGACTTTTCCACATACTCGCACACGGTGCCGGGCGGCATGGTCCGCGGCTACGTCTATCACCCGCAGGGCGAAGACTCGCTGCAAGACCTGTTCATCTATTTCGCGGGCCGCGGCGAGGACGTGCGCGCCACTGCGCAGGCGCTGCACTGGCTGCCCGATGGCTTCGGATTTGCAGCGATCAACTATCGCGGCGTAGCCGATTCGCAGGGCCATCCTTCCGAGATCGCCTCGGTGGCGGACGCGATCCAGTTTGCCAGCCACTTGCGCAAGGCTTTTCCCAAGGCACGCCTGCACGTGGTGGGGCGCAGCCTGGGAACGGGCGTGGCCATCCAGCTGGTGGCGCAGCAGCATTTCTCCAGCCTGCAACTGGTCACGCCCTACGACTCGATGCTGGAGGTTGCAAAGCGGCGCTTCCCGCTGGTTCCGCTGTCGCTGCTGTTGCGGCATCGGTTCGATTCGCTGATGCACTGCAAGGAGGTGGCCGCGAAAACCCAGGTGCTGCTGGCCGAGCACGACACCGTGGTGCTGCCCGAGCGCTCGCAGAAGCTCATCGCGGCCTGGCCAACGCCCGTCAACGTGCAGACCATTCCTGGCTCCGACCACCACAGCATCATGGGCCTTGAATCGACCTGGCTTCACCTGGTCGACTTTGCGCTGACCGCGATTCTTCCGGAACCCGAACCTGAACCAGCGGAGCCCGTGGCCGCCTGACCGGCGAAAAGGCCCGCTCAGCCCTCGTTCAAGGCGGTAAATCCGCGCTCCAGATCGGCCAGCAGGTCCGAAGGCGCCTCGAGCCCCACGTGCAGCCGCACCACGGCGCCGCGCGCGCTCCAGTCGGTCACGCTGCGTGCCGCGCGCATGTTGGCCCAGGCCACGAGGCTTTCATAGCCACCCCACGATGAACCCCGACCGAACAGCGAGAGGGCATCGACCATCCGTTCGACTGCGGCGTTTCCGATGCCGGGTTGCAGCTCGAACGAGACCAGCCCGTTGGTGCCGCGGCAATCGCGCTTCCAGAGTGCATGGCCCGCGTGCTGCGGCAGCGCGGGGCAGAACACCGCCGCCACTTCGCTCCGCGCCTCGAGCCAGCGTGCCACTGCCAGCGCATGCCGCTCGTGCATCTGCAGCCGGGCCGACAGGGTGCGAATGCCGCGCAGCACCAGCCATGCGTCGTCGGGGCTCACCGTCATGCCAAAGGCGTCGCAACGCTCGTTGAGCGGCTGCCAGGCTTCGCGCGTTGTGGAGACCGTACCCATCATCACGTCGGAATGGCCCGAGAGGTATTTGGTCGCGGCCATCAGCGAGATGTCGGCGCCCAGCGCTAGCGGCCGGTACTGGACGCCCGAACCCCAGGTGTTGTCCGCGGCCAGGAGTGCGCCGCGTGCATGGGCCAGCTCGGCCAGGCGGGGCAGGTCGCACATCTCGTACACCAGCGAGCCTGGGCATTCGGCATACACGAGCTGCGTGTTCGGCTCGAAGCGTTCTTCCACGCCGCTGCCGTCCGCCGCAAAGAAGGTGCAGCGGATGCCGTACGGGTCGAGAAAGGAATGCACGAGATTGCGCGCCGGCTCGTACACGCTGTCGGACATCAGCACGTGGTCGCCCGGCTTCAGGTAGGACAGCAGCACCATTCCGATGGCCGCAAGCCCGGTGGGAAAGAGGCGCGTGCGAAAGCCGCCTTCGAGTTCGCTCACCGCATCTTCGAGCGCGAAGGTGGTGGGCGTGCCGCGTGCGCCGTAACTGAAAACGCGCTCGTCGCCGCGCCGTGCGCGGGCATCGCGCATGGCGGCCACGCTGTCGAACACCACGGTGCTCGCGCGCACCAGCGGCGGGTTGACGGGCTTGCCGCCGGCATGGAGGGACGACTTGCCGGTGTGGGCGAGGCGCGTTTCCAGCGCCTGCGCGGCGGGATCGGTGTGCGAAGAAGCGGTCATGGTGGTGAACGAAGGGCGTTGTTCGCAAGGCCTCTATGGTGCGTCAATCGGCCTTGGCGCCGGAGAGCTTGACGACGCGCGACCAGCGATCGATGTCCTGGCGCAACTGCGCGGCAAAGGCTTCGGGCGTGTTGGCCACCACTTCGCTGCCGCCGTCGGTCACGAGCTTGGTCACTTCGGGCAGGCGCAGCGTGCGCACGATGGCTTCGTTCAAATAGGCCACGCGCTCGGGCGGCGTGCCGGCGGGCGCGAAGAAGCCGTACCAGTCTTCGAACCTCGCATTCGCATAGCCCAGCTCCTCGAGCGTTGGCACCTTGGCGAACACGCCGATGCGGCGCGGGCTGGTGACTGCCAGCGCGCGCAGCTTGCCGCTTTGCACCATGCCGGCGACCGAGGCGGTGGAGGTCACGAGCACGTCGACCTGGCCGCCGAGCAGATCGGTGAGCGCGGGGCCGGCGCCCTTGTAGGGCACGTGGGTCATGTCCACGCCGCTGTCCTTCTGCAGCACCACGCCGACCAGGTGCGAGAGCGTGCCGTTGCCGGGCGTGGCGTAGGTGACCTTGCCGGGGCTGGCCTTGGCGCGCGTGGCGAGATCGGCAAAGGTCTTGTAGGGTGAATTGGCTTCCACCACCAGGGCGAGCGGCGCCGCGTTGACCTGCGTGATGGGCATGAAGTTCTTTAGCGGATCGAATCCGGGCGCCGAGTAGAGCGAAGGGTTCACCGCCATGATCGACACCTGCGAGGTGAGCACCGTGTAGCCGTCGGGCTTGGCCTCGGCCACCGACCTGGCGCCGATGTTGCCGCCCGCGCCGCCGCGGTTGTCCACTACCGCGGCCTGGCCCATGATTTCCGGCAGGCGCGTGGTCACCAGCCGGGCCGTGGCGTCGTTGCCGCCGCCCGGAGGAAACGGCGAGACGAACTTCACCGTTTGCGATGGAAAGCCGTTGCGCGCCGGCAGCGGCTGGGCCGCGGCAGGCTGCAAGGCCATGGCCGCCAGCCATGCGGCGACGACGGAGAGACGGGCAAGGCCCGGAAGGCGATCGGCAGACGACATGGCAGGACTCCTGGAATAGGAACAGACAGCGGCGAAGGAATGGAAGAAGCGATGCGAAACCGGTTCAGGCGTGCGGCGCGGCGGGCAGCCTGAAAGCCGCGCGCTCCGCCGCGTCAAGCTGCGCGACCAGCCCGGTTTCCCAAGCCAGGTAGCGGCGCGCCGCTTCCTTGTTGCCGTCGTGGCGGTCGTGCACGAAGAACAGATAGTCGATGCATTCCGCATCGACGGGGAACTCGGGCGTGGCTTCCACCGGCAGTCCGGCACCGCGCCATGCGGCCATGCCGCCTTCGAGCAGCAGCGGGGCGGGCGAGCGGCCGGCGAGCTCGGAGCTTGCGGCCCAGGCCGCCAGCGCGGCGTCATCGGCCACTAGCACGAGCTGGCGCGTTTCGCTTTTCACGTCGTCGGCGAGGCGCGGGCGAATGGACCAGCGTGCCTGCGGAATGTGGCCGGCGCGGAACTGCATGCTCGTGCGCAAGTCGATCAGCGCCACGTCGCCTCGATCCAGGCGGGTGGACAGTGTTTGCGCATCGATGGTCTGCAGCGCGGGAGCCTCAGGGACGGCCGCAGGCGCAAGTGCAAGGCCGCTCGCAAGCCCGCCTTCGAGCACGCTCGCGTCGTGCCCCATCTGCCGCAGCCAGCTCGCAATCGTCGGCGCGCGCACGCCGTCGCTGTCGAACAGCACGAGCCGCGCGCCGCGCACGCCGACGTACTGGTCTCCGGCTTGCATCAGCTGGCCACCGGGCGTGTGCTGTGCGCCCGGCAGGCTGCCGGCCGCGAATTCTTCGGGCGCGCGCACGTCGCAGAGAAACAGGGTGCGGCCCATATCGCCGGCCCATTGCTGCACGGTTTGCGCGGTGACCGTGGACACGCCGAAGCGGTCGGCCAAAGCTTGCGCGGCGGGCCGAAGATCGGTGTTGCCGCTTTCCGCCGGATAGCGCCGCGTGCCGCCGTGCTCCAGCGTGTGGTCGTTCAGGTACCAGCCCTGCGTGCCGTTCTCCAGCGCGTAGACGGGATTGGGCAGGCCGAGGTTGATGAGCGTCTGCGCACCGATGATGCTGCGCGTGCGGCCCGCGCAATTGATGACGATGGGCGTGGTGGTGTCGGGCACCAGATGGCGCACGCGGTATGCGAGTTCGCCGTTGGGGCAGCAGGTGGCCGTGGGGATGTTCATCTTGTGGAACTCGCTCACGGGCCGACCGTCGAGCACCACCACCTTTTCGTTGCGCGCCAGCATGCCGGCCAGTTGGTCGGCGCTGATGCGGGGCGTGTGATAGACCTCTTCAGCCAGCTCGCCGAAGGTCTTCGACGGCAGGTTGACGCCCGCGAAGAGCACGTGCCCCGCGGCCTTCCAGGCGCGGGTGCCGCCTTGCAGCACATGCACGTCGGTGTAGCCCAGCACCTCGAGCCGCTGGGCGGCGCGTTCGGCAACGTCGGGATCGCCATCGTCATACGCAACCACCCGCACGCCGCGGCGCGGCACCAGGCGCGGCGCATCGAGTTCGAGCCGACTGAAGGGCAGGGGGGTGCCGTAGAACAGATGCGCCTCGCCGTACTGGCCGTGCTCGCGCACGTCGAGCAGCGCGATCTCGCCGCCGTCGTGCAGCCAGGATTTGAGGGTCTTCGGATCGATGAAGGAGGTCGTCATGGGCGGGAGAGAATCGATGAGGCAAAAGCGGCTAGGCGAGCGACGTCGTGCGGCGCCGGATCCCGGACCGCATCGAAAAATCTAAAAAGGAGAAGGCTTAGCGCCGCGTCTGCACGCCGATGCCCATCGTCTGGTACGTACCCGCGGCCAGGTCGTACGCGGTGCGCTGGTTCAGCGTTTCGAGCGCGCGGCCGTACATGTGCAGGTGGCGGATGACCTGCTCGCCCTGGATCTCCACCGAGTGAATGTCTTCGGGCATCAGCGCGATGCCATTGCCGGGCTCGACCACCACCAGAGCGGTTTCCTCGAGCTTGCCGACGCCGGGCACGGAGCCGTCGTCGCGCCGCTCGTACACGCGGTTGTGTTCGGTGCCTTCGACCGCGGCAATGCAGGCCCAGGTGGTGTGGTTGTGCGGCACGATCTTCTTGCCTGGCCGCATCACGTTGAGGTAGAGCGCGTAGCTCTGGTCCGGGTCTTCGGCAATCAGGTAGCGGGCCTGGTGCTCGCCGGCTTCGGGCGCCGGAAAGTCGGCAGGGCCCCAGTAGTCAGTGCGCGCGGCCAGTTCGACTAGCTCATCGAGCACCGCATCGAGCTTTTCGCGGGTGGGTTCAGCACCGCCAATGGCTTTCTTCATCTGGTCGATGGACGCGGCAACCGCCTTGCGGCGCTGGTCGGACAGGGTGCTCATGCAGGTTTCTCCAGTGGGAATGCTTGTCTAGGTGTGCATTCACTTTAGTGACGAGGGCATGACTCGACAATCCAGCCGGCGCACGAAATACATCAATAAAATTAATGTATGCCCACACTCGATCTCGACCTGCTGCGCTCCTTCGTGGCGGTTGTCAGCCACCGCAGCTTTGCGGCCGCGGCCGTGCACCTGGGCCGCACGCAGTCGGCCATCACGCAGCAGATGCAGCGGCTCGAAGAGCAGGCAGGTCACCCTCTGTTCGCTAGGCAGGGCCGGCAAAAGCGGCTCACCGAACATGGCGAGCGGCTTCTCACCTATGCGCACCATCTGCTCGCGCTCAACGACGAGGCGCTGCGCAGCCTCCGGCAGGGCGAGCTCGAGGGCAACTTGCGCATCGGCGCGCCGCACGACGTGGCCGAGACCATGTTGCCGCTCTTGCTGACCGAGGTGGCGCGCACCTCGCCGCTGCTGCAGCTCGACATCCACATCGGCCGCAGCCCCTATCTCATGACCTCATTGAAGAGCGGCGAGGTCGACATGATCATCTCGAACCGCGCCGATCCGCAGTTCGACGGCGTGGTGCTGCGCAATTCACCCACCGTGTGGCTCTGCGCGGCCAGTTACGTGCACGACCCGGCCAAGCCGGTACCGCTGATCATGGCCGATGGGCCAAGCATCTTTCGCCGCATCGGCCACGAGGCGCTCGATGCCGCGGGCGTGGCATGGACGCCGCGCTACACCTCGTCGAGCCTGATCGGCATCAAGGCGGCATTGCGCGCGGGCCTGGGTGTGACAGCCCGCGGCGTGGAGCAGCTCGACGCGGGCCTGCGCGTGCTCGGCGCCGGCGACGGCATGCCGCGCCTGCCCGACCTTGCCTACTACCTGTACGTGCGCAGCCACGTGGTGAACCCGGTCACGCGGCAGGTGTTCGAGACGCTGAAGAAGCACCTGCGGCTGCCGCGCACCGACATGCCGGCCTGAAGCGTGGCGAGCTACGTTGCCCAGATGCGCGGAGAACTCGCTGGCAGCTTCCACAGCTCGGCGCGCCACGCCTGCCACACCTGCCGCAGCAACTGCATTGCGGGCTCGACCACTGGCGCGAGCACGCGCAGCACGACGATCTCGGCATGCGGGCTCGTCGCACCCGCGCTCTCCTGCAGGCCATGCGCATCGATGGCCGTGCGCGCGAGCGCAAGCAGCGCCTCGCGCCGCGCCTTCGTGGCCGGCGTACCCGCCACGAAGAACAGCGATGCAATGCAGCGGTGCCCGCCGAAGCCCAGCGGACTTTGCAGCAGCCGATGGTCCGCCGCATCGATGCGTCCGCGTTCGAGCCACACGCCGGGCACTTCGATGTGCTGCAGATAGGTGCCGCGCTCGAATGGCTGGTTGGCATTGGGCAGGCCAAGGGCAGTCACGTCCCAGCCGATCATCTCGGCGCCGGCCTCGGCCTCGATGGTGAGCCGGTTCTCGGCCCGGCAGCCGCTGTAGCAGATGGCCTCCAGCGGCAGCCATTCGAGCCGCGCGCCCTTGGCAAGGCGGATGCGCGTTCGCTGCAACGCCAGCTCGCCCTCGGAGCGGTAGAAGCGCGACGCACCGGGGGTGGTGATCAGTCCATGGCTGCCGTCGGCCGCCTCGATGTCGATGTCCAGCGTGTCGCCGCCCACCAGTCCACCCGGCGGATGCACCAGCACGTTGTGGCAGATCGCATCGCCTTCGGGATAGAGGCTCTGAAGAATTCGAAGCGGCCCGTCATGGCGAAAGCGCGCGACGCTGCGAGCGGATTCGTGCCGGTAATCGAGATGGAGACGTGCGTGCCAAGACATCCAACGAGTCTATTCGCCCCGCAGCGTTCTCTTGTGGACCTAGCTGGCCCACGCTCCATCGTGGGCGGCGCTGGCTTCATGAAGCAGTGCAGGCCCGATGCATTCGATCGGATGCGGAGAGGCGCGGAACACGTCTCGGCACGACAGCTCCGCGTCGCGCTGATCCTGCCGCTCGCCGCGGAACACGCGCAGCCGCTCGGCGTCGATGCCGTACACCACGCGGCCGATGTTCGACCAGAAGATGGCGCCCGCGCACATCACGCACGGCTCGCCCGATGCATAAAGGGTGGCGCTGGCAAGCTCCTCGCGCGTGAGGCCGCGCCCCGCGAGCGCGCGCAGGGCGTTCACCTCCGCGTGCGCGGTGCAGTCGCCGGTTTCGGCATTGCTGTTGCCCGCTTCGGCCAGCACTTCGCCGTCGGCCGAGACGATGAGCGAGCCAAAGGGTCGGTTGCCTCGTCGCCGGGCCGCATGCGACCAGACGATGGCTTTGCGAAGGTAGCGCTCATCGCGCTCGTCGAGCGTGGTTTCTTCAGGGAATGCGATATGGCTGCCAGCGGAATTCATGTCTTCAATCATGTCTTGAGTGGGGTTCGTTCGCTGCGCAATGGCAGCATCGAAGTATTGAAGATCGCGTCAGACGCAGGCTTGACCTTGAGGCCGAAAACTTCGACGACCTCGTCGACCTGCAGCTCTAGCGTGAGCTTGTTGATGTCGCCCAGGCCGTGGCTTCGCGTATCGGCGGCGCCCACATATTGCGCCGTGACGCCCCAGCGTTCAAGCTCCATCCTTTCGTCGAGGATGGGTTCGCGCTGGCGCAGGGCCGCAATGCTGGGCGCGGGGTTGGCAAAGGTCTCGACGATGGCGCGGTTGGTGGCGCGCAGAAAGGCCGCAACCAGCCTGGGGTTCTGCGCGATCAGGTTGCTGCTCGCGAGAATGGCGTTGCCGTACAGGTTGACACCCGCATCCGCATACTTGAGCACAGAAAGCTCCTCGGGCTTCATGCGCGCAAAGAGAGAAATGGCCGAGTCATGAAAGTAAGTGGCGGCATCGACGTCGCCGCGCACCATCACATTGTCGCGCGCGCTGAAGTCGGTGGTCTGCCACTGGAAGGCGTCGCTGCGCATGCCCTGCTTGCGCGCCACCATCGGCCAGGCGCGGCGTGTCGATTCGACCGCCGCGGCCGCCACCTTCTTGCCGGCCAGGCTCTTGAAGTCGGTCGTCACGCCGCGGTCCTTGCGGCCGATGATCACGAAGGGCGCGCGGTTGTAGTACTGGTACACCGCCTGGACCATCGGGGTGCCGGGGTTCTGCGCATTGAACTCCACCAGCGAGCTGATGTCGCCCAGGCCCATCTGGTAGACGCCGCTCGCAATGCGTGTGATTGAGGCAACCGATCCGGCGCCGGTGTCGATGGTCACATCGAGCCCCTCATCCCTGTAGTAGCCCTTGCTGTGCGCAAGAAAGAACGGCGCGGTCTGCCCGTTGATGCGGAAGTCGAGCGTGAACTTGAGTGGGGTCAGCTTGCTGCCGCCCTGGGCGAACACGGCAGGGGCGGCGAGAGGGAGCAGGGTGGCTGCGCTGGCGCCAAGAAAAAGTCGACGTTGCATGTGGGGCCTCGGAATCTATTGAGTCTTGAATCCCCTGCACAAGACAGAGGCACTTCAAGAGCAATTTCCGGGCGGGCGCACAACGGTGGTGCGTGCGCTGCTGAACGCTTCTACTCTTGCGGGCGCTGATGCACGAGCCATGCCAAGCCGCATGCCGCGGTCTTTTGCTCGGGCATTGCACACGGAGCTTTGAAGAGGCGCGGCCCCGCGCCACAATGCGGGCGCGCAATTTGCAAGTCAGATGGCGCAGAGTAGAAGCGTTCAGCCCCCGCGGCAGGAAATTGCTCTTTCAAGTTCGTACGTACCCACGCGCAACAGAAGGAGTCCACGCATGCTCGTCACCCAACAACCCGTCTTCCGCAAGTTCTGGCATGCCGTCATGCCGCTCACCGACCTGGCCAAGGGCCCGAAGCCTTTCAGGCTGCTGGGCGAAGACATCGTTCTCTTCATCGACGCCGACGGCCAGCCGGCCGCATTGCGCGACCGCTGCTGCCATCGCACCGCCAAGCTGTCGAAAGGCTGGTGCGTCGATGCCGAAGGCCAGGCCTGCGGGCAGGGCGCCATTCAGTGCGGCTACCACGGCTGGACCTACGATCGCAGCGGGCAGGTGATCCGCATCCCGCAGTACGAGGCTGACCGCAAGATTTCGCCGGAGTACAAGACGACGGCCTATCGCTGCACCGCGCGCTACGGCTACGCATGGGTGGCGCTCGAAGAACCGATTGCCGACATTCCCGCCATTCCGGAGTTCGACGATGCGGGCTACCGCACCATCTTCCAGTTTTATGAAGAGTGGCAGACCAGCCCGATGCGTGCGCTCGAAAATTCTTTCGACAACTCGCACTTCAGCTTTGTGCACCGCGCCACCTTCGGCGTGGCCGCGAGCCCGAAGCCGAGCAAGTACGAGCTGGTGGAAAACGAAGGCGGCTTCTACGCTGAGACGGTGATCGAGGCGGTCAACCCCGTCAAGTTTCACGCCATCAGCGGCGTGACCGATCCAATCACCACGCGCCACATGCGCAACGCCTACTTCCTGCCGTTCTCGCGCCGGCTCGACATCGAGTATCCGAGCGGCGTGCGCCACATCATCATCAACTGCTTCACGCCCATCGACGACGGCCGCATGCAGCTGTGCCAATGGCTGTTCCGCAACGACACCGAGGCGGATTGCACCGCGCAGATGCTGATCGACTTCGACGAGGCGGTGACGCGCGAGGACAAGGACATCCTCGAATCGACCGACCCTGATGCATTGGTCGACACGCGCAGGCGGGGTGTCGAGTATTCGATGGAATCGGACCGGCCCGGCATGCTGATCCGCAAGCACCTGATGCAGCTGCTGGCGAAGCACGGCGAGGCGGAGATCTACCGCGGCATGACGAGCGCGACCATTCCGATTGCAAAAGCCGCTTGAGCGGCCGCTGCATCAAGCGTGTGCCGTTGCCGGGTTCGGGCGTGTTGCGCGCGGCGAGCCCTGCGCGTAGCGGTCCATCGCCAATCCGTCGGTGCGGATTTCCGGGCGCTGGCCTGTCACGAGGTCGGAGATGAGCTTGCCCGAGCCGCAAGCCATGGTCCAGCCCAGCGTGCCGTGGCCGGTATTCAGGAACAGGTTCGCATAGCGCGTGGCGCCGACGATCGGCGTGCTGTCGGGTGTCATCGGCCGCAGGCCGGTCCAGAAGGTGGCGCGCGGGAGGTCGCCGCCTGGGAACAGATCGCTCACCACTTTTTCGAGCGTGGCTCGGCGGTGCGGGTTCAGCCGCAGATCGAAGCCGCCAAGCTCGGCCATGCCGCCCACGCGGATGCGGTTGTCGAAGCGTGTCACGGCCACCTTGTAGGTCTCGTCGAGCACGGTCGATTGCGGCGCCAGCGATTCGTCGAGCAGGGGCACGGTGAGCGAGTAGCCCTTGACGGGGTAGACCGGGATGTCGAGGCCAAGCGATGTGATGGCGGCGCGCGAATAGCTGCCGAAGGCCATCACATAGCGGTCGGCCGTGAGGATCTTGCCGGCGCTGGTGCGCACGCCCGTGATGCGGTCGCCCGCCATCTCCAGGCCTTCGATCGCCTGGCCGAAGCGGAAGTCCACGCCCATGCCGCGTGCGATATCAGCCAGGCCGCGCGTGAACAGGTGGCAGTCGCCAGTCTCGTCGTTCGGCAGGCGCAGGCCGCCCGTGAGGCGATCACGTGCGCCGGCCAGCGCGGGTTCGACACGCGCCAGCGCATCGCGGTCGAGCAGCTCGTAGGGCACGCCGCATTCTTCGAGCACCGCAATGTCGCGTTGCACCGCGTCGAGCTGCGCCTGGGTGCGGAACAACTGCAGCGTGCCGCCGGTGCGGTGCTCGTAGTTGAGGCCGGTTTCCGCTCGCAGCTGCTGCAGGCAGCCGCGGCTGTATTCGGCCACGCGCATCATGCGTTCCTTGTTGACCGCGTAGCGCTCTGGCGAGCAGTTGCGCAGCATCGCCGCCATCCATCGCAGCTGGAACAGCGTGCCGTCAGGCCGGATCGACAGCGGCGCGTGCTTCTGGAACATCCACTTGATGGCCTTGAGCGGAATGCCGGGCGCGGCCCATGGCGTCGAGTAGCCCGGCGACACCTGCCCGGCGTTGCCGAAGCTGGTTTCTTCCGCGGGGCCGGACTGCCGGTCGAGCAGCGTCACGTCGGCGCCGGAGCGCGCAAGGTAGTAGGCCGTCGTGGTGCCGATCACGCCGCCGCCGAGAACGATGACTTTCATGGGTATTTCCGCGAATGAAGGTGAATAGATGGACTCTAAAGTGCACAATGCAGTGGATTTCATTGTTCTTATTGGTTTTGCAGTGAAATCCGCTGCGAGAAATCGCATTCATGCCACCTCCGAAGTGAAATGCCCGAACTCGACCGCATCGACCGCAAAATCCTCGACCTGCTGCAGCGCCAGGGCCGCATTTCCATGACCGAATTGGCCGAGCGCATCGGCCTCTCAGCATCGCCTTGCGCCGAGCGCGTGAAGCGCATGGAGCGCGAAGGCGTCATCAGCGGCTACCACGCACATGTGTCGCCCGAGGCGCTGGGCAAGACGCTGCTGGTGTTCGTCGAGATCAAGCTGTCGGCCAAGTCCGGCGACGTGTTCGACAAGGTGCGCAAGGAGTTGCTGCACATGCCCGAGGTGCTCGAGTGCCACCTGGTGTCGGGCAGCTTCGACTATCTGGTGAAAGCGCGCCTCAGCGGCATGAGCGAGTACCGACACCTCTTGGGCGACATCCTCAAGAAACTGCCCGTGGCGGCGGAATCGCACAGCTACGTGGTGATGGAGGAGATCAAGGAAACGCTGATGCTCGCGGTGGACCGCTGACAGGCCGCTCACAAGCAGCTGCTGCGGGCTACGATGGCGCCGCATTCACACCTCCACAAGGACATCGGCATGAGCATCACGGTCCGGCGCGACGGCACCACGGGTACGCGTCACATCCTCAAGATCCGCAACCATGAAATCGCCATCGACGCCTCCCCGGCCGGCGGCGGCAGCGACGCTGGCCCGGAGCCCCATGACCTTTACGACGCCTCGCTGGCTGCCTGCAAAGCGCTCACCGTGCTCATCTACGCGCGCCGAAAGGGCATGCCGGTCGAAGACATCGAGGTGATCGTCGACCGCGACGACAGCGAGGAGCGTAAGGGCGTCTACCGCCTGAAGTCGAGCCTGCGCCTGACCGGCGAATTGACCGAGGCGCAGCGCGACGAGCTGCTGCGCGTGGCGGGCAAGTGCCCGGTGCACCGGCTCATGACCGAGGTGAAGACCGAGATCGAGACCGGTTGGGCCTGAAACCCGTGGTCAGGTCCGATTTGGGGGGACGATTTACACTACCCGGTTCCCCCCGGCGCCGTCCACAGGACACTTTCAACAATGAAGTGGGTCATTCTTGCGATCTTCGCGCTCAGCGCGCTTTACGTTCATTTCCGCGGCCAGGTGCGGCATCGCTTCTTCAGGCAGCTGTCTGATCACTCGACCTTCCTGGCGCCGCTGAACGCCTTCATGTACATCTTCTCGAAGGTGCCGAGCACGCCGTACCTGTCGCCCGCGCAGTTTCCCGAAATGCGCGTGCTCGAGGACAACTGGCAGGTCATCCGCGAAGAGGCGCTTGCCATGCGCAACGGCGGCAGCATCAAGGCTTCGAGCCAGTTCAACGACGTGGGCTTCAACTCCTTTTTCAAGAGCGGCTGGAAGCGGTTCTACCTCAAGTGGTACGACGAGGCGCATCCCTCGGCGGCCGTGCTTTGCCCGCGCACCACAGAGCTGCTCAAGGGCATCGGAACCATCAAGGCGGCCATGTTCGCCGAGTTGCCGCCGGGTAGCCGCCTCGTGCGCCACCGCGATCCCTTCGCCGGTTCGCTGCGCTACCACCTGGGCCTGTGGACGCCGGGCGTCGAGGGCTGCTACATCGACGTGGACGGCCAGCGCTATCACTGGCGCGACGGCGAGGCCGTGGTGTTCGACGAGACTTACATCCACTATGCCGAGAACACGACCGAACACGACCGCGTGATCTTGTTCTGCGACATCGAGCGGCCACTGAAGTACCGCTGGGCCAGCGCCGTGAACCGCTGGTTCGCCAAGAACCTGCTCGCCGCCGCCAGTTCGCCCAACGAGGCCGGCGACAAGACGGGCGGCATCAACCGCGCGTTCAAGTACATCTACCAGATCCGCGTCATCGGCAAGCGCCTCAAGGCCTGGGACAAGCGGGCCTACTACCTCGTGAAGTGGTCGATCTTCGGCGGCCTTGCGCTCTGGATCTTCTGGTAGAGCGCAAGCCTTCCGCGCGAACGCGCCTCACCGATGCGGCCGCATGCCGAAGGCCGCGGCAAAAGCTTCAGCTACGGCTTCGACATTGCGATTGCCAGCGTCCGAGCTGCGCCAGACCAAGGAGAGCTTGCGGAACGGGGCACGGCTTCCGAGGCTCACTTCTCGCACCGCATAGGCCTCGACCAGCGGCCGCCTGGGTTGGGGAACGACGGAAACCCCCAGGCCCTGGGCGACCATCGCCACGATCGCGTCCATCGAGCGCAGTTCCATGGCGCAGCGTGCATTCGGAATCTGGCTGCGCACGTAGCGCGCGGCCACGCGTCCTCCCGCAAGAGACAGGTCGTAGCCGATCCAGTCATGGGCCTCCAGCAATTGCCTGGCCGTTTTGCCGGAGGCATTCGGCGGCGCCAGCAGCACATAGGGCTGGCGGTGCAACTCCCGCCAGACGAGCCGGCGCGAACCGCCGGATTCCGGCCTGACAAGCAATGCAAGGTCGAGCCGCGCCGCCTTCAGTTCTGAAATCAGCTCGCCGCTGTCATTCAGCGGCGGCACCACGATCTCCAGCGATGGATGCCGCTGGCGAAGCGCATGGAGCGCCTGCGGCAGCACGTCGCTCTGCATGCTGGTGATCACGCCCACCTTGACGCGGCCCGCCACTTCCACGACCGGGCGGAAGCGCAGCATCTGGAGCCTGTGGGAAAAATCGCCCACGGCGTCCACCACCTCGCGGGCAAAGGCCGTGGGCATCACCACGCGGGTCGAGCGATCGAACAACGGTTTGCCGAAATACTGCTCCAGTTGCTTGACCTGCAGGCTCACCGCGCTCGGACTGCAGCCCACCACGCCGGCCGCCGCGGTGAAGCTGCCCTGTTCGAGGATGGTTCTCAACGTGACGAGCATCGCGAGATTCATGAAAAAACCTCACAGTTGATATTTGGACATATCGCTTTACTCATTGTAGGGAGTGCTTAGGATCGAACGGCGTTTGCTCCAGCTCTGTCCCGATCCCTCAACCTGCACGACCGACACCTTCACCATGAACGACACCCGACACCACTCTTTCGCGCGCGCCAAGCGGCTGGCATGCATGCTGGGGCTCGCACTCGCCGCGTGGCAGGCGCACGCGGCCGATGCGTGGGTACCCGAGCGCGCCATCCACCTGGTCTCGCCGAGTCCGCCGGGCGGCGGCACCGACGCCGTCTGCCGCCTGCTTGCGGCCAAGCTCGGCGAGCAGGCCGGATGGCAGGTCGTCGTCGATACGAAGCCAGGCGCGGGCAACAACATCGGCCTGGATTTCGGCGCGAAAGCGCCGCCCGACGGCTACACCGCCGTACTGGGAGAAACCAGCAACCTCGCGGTCAACCAGTTTCTCTACAAGAAGCTCAGCTTCGATCCGGTCAAGGATCTCGCGCCGGTGGCGCTGGTGGGCACCGGCGTTTCGGTGCTGGTCGTGCGGGCCGACAGCTCGTTCGACAACCTGGCCTCGTTGCTGGCGGGCTCGAAGAAGAAGCCGCTCGCCTATGCCTCGTCCGGCAACGGAACTGTCGGGCACCTGGTGTCCGAGAACCTGCGCGTTACCGTGGGCGCAGATCTTTTGCACGTGCCCTACAAGGGCGGCGGCCCCGCCATGGCGGACATGCTGGGAGGACAGGTCGACTTCTACGTCTCGTCGCTGGTTTCGGCACTGCCGCTGATCAAGAGCGGCAAGCTGCGGGCGCTCGCGGTGACCTCGGGCACCCGGGACGTGTCGCTGCCCGATGTTCCCACCTTCGTCGAGAGCGGCTTCAAGGGATTCGAGTACTACACCCTCTATGGCGTCGTGGTGCCTGCGAAGACGCCGGAGCACATCGTGCGGACCATGAACAAGGAAATCAATCGCGTGCTCGACACGGCGGAGGTCCGGGCCAATCTGGCGGCGCGCGGCATCTATGTGCGTACCGGCACGCCCGAAAGTTTCGATGCGTTCCTGAAGAGCGAAAGAAAAAAGTGGGCAGCGCTCGTGAAGGCCACCGGAGCGACCGCCGAATGACGCAGGCCGCAACAACGATGGCGGACGGGGCGGAACAACCGCCGGTGGACCTTCGCAGCGACACGGTGACGCGGCCCACGCCGCAGATGTACGAGCGCATGGCCTCGGCACCACTGGGCGACGACGGGCTCGACGGCGACCCGACCGCGCAAGAGCTGGAGGCAACGGCCGCGGGTTTGCTCGGGAAAGAGGCCGCGCTGTATGCGCCGAGCGCCACGATGGCCAACCTCCTGGCCATCCTCGCGCAAGCCCAGCGCCAGGAACTCGTGCTTGCCGAAGCGGCATCGCACATCTACGTGGCCGAGCGGGGCGCCGCGGCGCTGACCGGCGCGTTCTATCAGGGCATTGCGGGCGTCGATGGCGCCATGGACCTGGACCTGCTCCAGGAGGCCCTCGCGCCGGGCCGCAACAAGCTGCCAACCGGCGTCGTGTGCCTGGAAACTTCCCACAACAACGCCGGCGGGGCGGTGCTGCCGCTTGCGCACATGCAGGCCATGTTCGAGGCGTCCAGGCAAGCGGGAGCCGCCGTCCACCTCGACGGTGCGCGGCTGATGAATGCGGCCGTGGCCCTGGATGTGCCGGCGGCGCGTATTGCAGCTTTCGCCGACACAGTTTCGCTCTGCCTGTCCAAGGGCCTGAGTGCGCCCATGGGTGCCGTGCTCGCGGGGCCTGCCGCCACCATCGAACGTGCCCGCTGGCTCAGGAAATTGCTCGGGGGCGGCCAGCGTCAAGTGGGCATTGCCGCGGCCGCAGGGCTGGTGGCCGTTACCACCATGGTGGAACGGCTTGCACAGGACCACGCCAACGCGAGCCGGCTCGCCCGCGGAACAAGCCGGATTCCAGGCCTCACTGTCAATGCGCCCCAGACCAATATCGTGCAGGTCGACGTGAAGGCCACGGGGCTCGATGTCGTTCAATGGGAGGCCGCGCTCAAGAGGCTGGGCGTCTTGGTCCGTCCGTGGGGCAGGCATCGGCTGCGCTGCGTCACCCATCGCCACATCGGCGAGCATGAGGTCGACCTTGCCCTGGAGGCTTTCGCCGCGGTTGCCGCATCGGCACCGGCCGCGGCTTGATCCCGACAGGCCTGCCGAAGCGCCGACAATCGGTCGGTGCCTGCCATGTTTCTTTCTGAACAAGACCTCGCTCCTCCGACCGATCTCGCCAGCGCCCAGGCGCTGATTGCGAGCGTCCAGTCGCTTCTCCGGGCTCGAGGCCTTGCCTTGCGCATGCCGCCACCGGAGCCCACCACCTGCTGCGGGCGCGGCTGCAATGGCTGCGTGTGGGAAGGCTGGCTCGCGGCCATCGCGTACTGGCGCGACGAGGCGTCGCTGCTGCTGGCCTAGCGGGATTCCCAGAAGCCGCGGTGCGTGGCGATCATTTCTTCCGCCACTTCGGGCACCGGGCCGATGACCTCGATCTTCTTCTGCCCGCGCGCGAATACTTCGCGGCAGGGCAGGCTCAGTGTGGGGTTCTCGGGGTGGTCGCCCGTGAGCGTGAGCAAGGCGCTTTCTTCTGCGCCGTAGACGATGTGGCCGATGTGGGCCCAGTAGCTGGTTCCCGCGCACATCGCGCAAGGCTCGAAGGTCGTGACCAGCGTGCATTGCCACAAATAGTCCGGCGGCCAGTTCTGCGCGGCATGGCGCGCCAGCGTGGCTTCGGCGTGGTTCACCGTGTCGATGTTCCCTTGCTCGGCCAGGATGGTTTCGCCGTCGGGCGCGACGAGCACGGCGCCGAAGGGGTGGCGGCCCATCGCCATGGCGCGGCGGGCCACTTCGTCGGCATGGCGCAGTGCTCGGATGATCTGGTCGCGTGTCATCCGCGGTGCCTTATTGGTTTTGCGATCCGCGGTGCGCCCAGCCGGTGGTGTGCTTCTCGATCACGCTGAAGAGTTCGTACATCAGCATGGCCATGGCGCCGACCACCATCAGGCCCGCGAACGCCAGGCCCATCTGCATGGCCGAGCCGGCCGAGATGAGAAGGTAGCCGATGCCTTCGTTGGCGGCGGTCATTTCGCTCACCGTGGTGCCGACAAAGGCCAGCGTGATCGCGACCTTCAGCGAGCCGAAGAAGTAGGGCATGGAGCGCGGCAGGCCGATCTTCATCAGCACGTCCCAGCGCTTGGCGCCGAGCACGCGCAGCACGTCTTCCAGCTCGGGCTCCAGCGTGGCAAGGCCGGTGGCGATGTTGACCATGATCGGGAAGAAGCTGATCAGGAACGCCGTGAGAATCGCCGGGCCCACGCCGATGCCGAACCACACCACGAGGATGGGCACGAAGGCCGCCTTTGGGAGCGCGTTGAATGCCGTCATGAGCGGATAGATCGCCGCATACGCGATGCGCGAGCTGCCGATGACGAAGCCCAGCAGCACGCCCACCACGATGGCCAGCCCGAAGCCCGCCATCGTGACCCAGAAGGTGCGCCACGCATGGCCCGCGATGATTTCCTTGAACTCCCAGAACTGGTTCCAGATGCGCAGCGGGCTCGGAAAGATGAAGTCCGACACGCCGAAGCCCGCGCAGATCACCTGCCACAGCAGGATGACAGCGATGAGCAGCAGCCAGGGCGACCAGCGTTCGAGTTGCTTGGTGTTCTTCATGGCGCCCTCAGTGAGACACGGCGGCAGCGGCGGTTTGCGCCGCGCTGATGCCGGTGTTGCGAATGGCGCCAATGTGCCCGCGAAGCTCCAGCACGATGTCGGTGAACTCCTTGGTGTAGGTGAGCTCCAGCTCGCGCGGACGCGGCAGCTCGATCTCGCGCTTGACCACAAAGCGGCCCGGGCTCTTGCTCATCACGTACACCGTGTCGGCCAGGAACACCGATTCGCGCAGGTCGTGCGTCACCAGGATCACGTTGAACTGCTGCTCGGTCCAGAGGTCGCGCAGGATGCACCAGAGCTCCTCGCGCGTGAAGGCGTCGAGCGCGCCGAAGGGCTCGTCGAGCAGCAGCATCTTGGGTTCGTGGATGAGTGCGCGGCAAATGCTTGCACGCTGCTGCATGCCACCCGAGAGCTGCCACGGAAACTTGTCTTCGTAGCCCGCGAGGCCCACCTTCTGCAGCAGCTTGCGCGCGCGCTCGACGTATTCCTTGCGCTTGGCCTTGAAGTTGGAGCGGTAAGGTTCGACGATTTCAAGAGGCAGCAGCACGTTGTCGACCGTGGTGCGCCACGGCAGCAGCGAAGGCGCCTGAAAAGCCATGCCCGAGATCTTGAGCGGCCCGGTCACGGGCTGACCGTCGATGCGGATCTTGCCCATCGACGGCATCTTGAGGCCCGTGGTGAGTTTCATGAAGGTCGACTTGCCGCAGCCCGAGGGACCGACGATGGCGATGAATTCGCCGCGCTTCACCTTCAGGTCGATGGCTTCGACCGCGAAGTGGTTGGCGCGCAGCAGCTCTTCGTTGTAGGCGAGCCAGACGTCCTGGAAATCGACGAAAGGAGCAGCGGCTGCGCCCGATGCGTCCGCCATCACTTGCGCAGCACGCCGTTGAGCTCGGCTGCCGGCGGCAGCAGTGCAGCGGTCCACACGGCGTCGGGGCTCACGCGGGTCTTGGTGTTGAACGCGTCCGACACCTGCGAGGCCATCAGCGACATGCGGCCCGCGTTCACCGCACCGAAGCCTTCGCTGCGCGCGTCGGCGCTGTTGATCACGGTGTCGATGGCCAGCTGCAGGCGGCGGGTTTCGAGCTTGCTGTCGATGATGCCGTCGCGCGCCTTCACCGATTCGATGGCCACCGCCGGGTTGGCGATGACTTCCTTCGCGCCCTTGGCAAAGGCCGAGAGGAATTTCTTCACCGCCTCGGGGTTCTCCTTGATGAGCTTGGGCGACGCGATGATCACGTTGCCGTAGAGCTTCACGCCGTAGTCGGGGTAGGGCAGCACGACGATGTCGGCGGCCTTGGCGCCGCGCGCCTCCAGGTTCAAGAGCGAGGTGAAAGTGAAGCCGGTGATCGCGTCGATGTCGCCGCGGATCAGCATGGTTTCGCGCAGGGTCGGGTCCATGGCGGTCCAGTTCACTGCGCCGATGTTGTTGGCCTTCGCAAAGATCGGGAACGCGCGGCGGCCGGCGTCGAACACCGGTGCGCCCATCTTCTTGCCGGCCAGGTCGGCCGGCTTGGCAATGCCGCTCTTCTTGAGCGCCATGACCGAGGCCGGCGTGTTGTTGTAGACCATCATCACCGCTACCGGCTTGTTCGGGCTGTCGGGGTTGTTGGCGTGGAATTCCATCAGCGCCGCCAAGTCGGCAAAGCCCATGTCGTAGGCGCCGGAGGCCACGCGCGTGACCGTGCCGCCCGAGCCGTTGCCTGCGTCGATGGTCACGTCGAGGCCAGCGGCCTTGAAGTAGCCCTTGGCCGCGGGATGCAGGAACAGGGCGGCCGGTCCTTCGAAGCGCCAGTCGAGCTGGAACTTGATCGGCGTCGTGGTCTGGGCAAAGGCCGAAGAAAGGCCGAAGCTGAGGGCCGAGGCGGCGAGGAAGGACTGGAGAAGTTGGCGCTTGTTCATGCGGGATCCGTAAAGGTGAATGCTTCAGCATTCAAGCAAAAACGGTGCCCGCACGCGATTGGTGCGAACCCTTCCGCCGGCCCCGCGCCTGGCTGGCTCAGAGTGCCGCGCCAATCTTGCGCAGTTCGGCGATCTGCGGCGCCTTGGGCAGCCAGATCTTGTCGAACTCCGCAATGATCGGCGCAGGGTTGTAGCCTGCGTCGCTCTTGATGGTGATGCCGCTGGCCTTGAACTTGTCGACCAAGCCGAGCTCGGTGGTAACGATGTCCTTGATTTGCGCGTCGAGCGACTGCTTCACCAGGTCGGTGATGAGCGCCTTGTCCTTGGCGTCGAGCGTCTGCCAGATGCGGCCCGACACCAGCGGCGCAAAAGGCATGAACAGCGCGTTCATCGGCAGCATCGTCTTGGCCACGCGGTCGAAGCGCTGGTTCCACGAGAACTCGATGTCCGCCTCGAGCCCGTCGACCTGCCCGTTCGACATGGCATCGAATACGCCGGGCGTCGGAATCGGCGTGGGCGCGGCGCCCAGCAGCTGGTAGAAGTCGCGGTACACCGGCGTCGGGTTGATGCGCAGCTTCATGCCCTTGAGATCGGTGGGCGCCGAGATGGGCTTGGTGGAAAACACCACGCGCATGCCGGTGATGCCCCAGCCGAGGCCAATGGTGCCGGTTTCGCGCGGCAGCACGTCGAGCAGCTTCAGCGCGGCGGGCGTGCGCACCAGCGAGGCCACGTTGGTAGTCGAGCGCACGAGGTAGGGCGCGTTGATGGCCGCCACGCTGGACACGCGCGAACCGAGTTCGGCGGCCTGGATCCAGCCCATGTCCAGCGCGCCGGACTGCAGCTGCTGCATCATGGCCGACTCGTTGCCCAACTGACCCGAATGGAACACGGTGGCGCTCAAGCGTCCGTCGGTCGCCTTCTTTAGCGCCTCGCCGAAGCCCACGGCAGCGCGGTTCCACGAGTGGCCGGCCGGCGTGATGAGGCCGAGCCGGAATTCCTTGGCGGCCGCTGCGCGCGACACGGTGGTGAAGAGAGCGGACGACGCTGCGGCGGTTCCGGCGGCGGCCTGGACGACGAATTTGCGGCGGGAAAGGGACATGCGAGGCTCCGGTTGAATGAAGGGGAAGGAAGAAGGGCGGGACTTACTTGATGAGCGCGAGCGACAGGCTCGGGAACAGCGACAGCAACACCAGCGCCGCGCAGCAGATCAGGAAGAACGGCAGCGTGACGATGAACATCTTTCCGGGCTTGGCGCCGGTCACGGCGGAAGCCACGAAGAAGCTCAGTCCTACGGGCGGCGTCATCAGCCCCAGCACGAGGTTGATCACCACCACCACGCCGAAATGGCGCGGATCGATGCCGTAGATTTCGGTGGCAATGGGCAGCAGGATGGGCACCGTCATGATCAGCCCCGGAATGCCGTCGATCACCGTTCCGATCACCAGCAGGATGAGGTTCACCAGCAGCAGGAACGTGATCGGGTCTTTCGCCACGGTCTGGATCCACGTGGCCGTCGCCTGCGGCACCTTGCCGTAGATCAGGAGCCACGAGAACACGGCGGCCGCAGCCACCAGGAACAGCACCACCGCCGAGTAGATTGCCGACTTCAGCAGGATCTGCGGAATCATCGCGAAGCGGAATTCCTTGGTGACGTAGCGGCCCACCAGCACCGCGGCCACTGCGCCCACCGCCGCCGACTCGGTCGGATTGGCGACGCCGCCCAGGATCGAGCCGACGATGACGATGGGAATCAACAGCGTGGGGCAGGCCGTGAGCATCGTGTGCAGGCGCTGCCTGATGGTCCGCTTCGCCGTGCGTGGGTAGTCGTAGATGAACCCCATGCACGCAATCACGATGAAGAACAGCACCGTGAGAATCACGCCCGGAATGATGCCGGCAATGAGCATGTCGCCCACCGCCACCTGCGCAAGCACGCTGTACACCACGAACATCACCGAGGGCGGAATGATCGGCCCCAGCATGCCGCCGTACACCGTGATGCCGGCCGCGAAGGTCTTGTCGTAGCCCTGCTTCTCCATCTCGGGCACCATGATCTGGCTCATGATCGCCACCTGCGCGGTGGCCGATCCGATGATCGACGACACCAGCATGTTGGCCAGGATGTTCACGTAGGCAAGGCCGCCCTTCACCGAGCCGATGAAGGCCAGCGCGAGGTCGACCAGGCGCTTTGTGATGCCGCCGCCGTTCATGATTTCGCCGATCAGGATGAACAGCGGAATCGCGATGAGGCTGTAGCTGTCGACGCCGCCGAACATCTGCACCGGGAACGACTGGAACAGCACCGTGTCGCCGGAGTCGAGGATGTAGACGATGCCCGCAAGGCACAGGCAGGCGCCGATCGGCACGCCCACCAGCATGATCAATAGAAAGAATGCGGAAGTCAGCATGTCAGTTCACCGCGTCTGCGTTGGTCACGTGAAACTCGGTGTGCGTGCGCCGGGGCTGCAGGCCGAGGTCTTCGATGAGATTCGAGAGGGCATGCAGGCTGAGAGTGGCCGAGAAGATCGGCAGGATCAGCTGGATGGCCCAGACTGGCCAGTTCAGCGTCTGCGTGCGCTCGGTATAGAGAAAGTTGAAGGACTCGGCGGCATATTCCTTGGCATCGAAGCCCCAGCGCACGATGCCCACAGGGTCCATGTAGAGCCAGCACATCGCCAGCAGCGCAAGACCGAGCAGCAGCACGCCGCCAGAGGCACTGGCCTTGGCGACGCGCACGGCTTTTGCGCCCATCTTGTCGGTGAGCAGCGTCACCGCAAAGTCGAGCCGCAGCCGCGTCATCGCGGAAGCGCCGATGAAGGTGAGCCACACCACGCAGTACACCGAGGCCTCATCGACCCAGTAGAGCGGAAAGCCGCCATAGCGCGTGACCACGTTCAGCAGCACCAGCACGATGAGCAAACCCATCAAGCCCGAGAGAAGGCGGCGCTCGAAGCCCAGGACGAAGTCCGACGCGTCGAGCACCCAGCGGGAGAAGCCCCCGCGTTTCAAGGCATGTTCTTCCATGGTGTTATGGCCTTGCGGTGAGAGGTGCGCGGGATCAGGGAACCGACTGGTACTGCACAGGCCGCGTGGCCAGCGCCTTCTTCACGATCGCTTCCACGGCCGCGCGCTCCTCGCCGATGAGCGGCAGCCGCGGACGGCGCATGTGCTCGCTGCCCACGCCCACCAGCGCGTCGATCAGCTTCAGGTTCTGCACCAGCTTGTTCGACACATCCAGGTGCAGCATCGGCGTCATCCACTGGTACAGCTTCAGCGCCTCGGCAAACTGGCCGGCCTTCATCAGGTCGTACAGCGCCACCGTCTC
>NZ_JAUSRN010000022.1 GCF_030811855.1 Variovorax paradoxus
CCCGCCGACGGGGTACCTTTCTCCGCGAATGTCCCCCGGCCTGCGGCCTCCTCCTTTATTTCGCTGCGCAAGGCACCCCATCGACGGGATCGTTGCTCGGGGCGGTGGTTGATCGAGCGGAACAAGCGCAGCGCTTGGTGTGCACAGGGCGTCGGGTGCTCCCCGCAGCGAAATAAAGGAGGAGCCGAAGGCGGGGGACATTCGCGGAGGGGAGTACCCGGCGGCCTTTGCACGCGCCCTGAACAGGAGCGCCCCGAACAGCGCCCGTCAAAGACTGCGTGACGAACAGAAGAACAAGGCGTCATCTCAGGCAACAGCAGCCTTCAGGTCGCGAAAGAACATTTCCTCCTGCTGCGCCTGTTCGCGCAGACGCTCGGCCAGCGCCGCCGGATCGACCGGCTCGCGCCCCTTCACCATGCGCGCTGCCTTGAGCGCAAACGCGCGCCAGCCGTCGCCGATGGCGGTCAGGCGGTCGGACATCTGCAACAGCTGCGGCTTGTCGAGCAACTGCGCCGCTTCTTGCAGGAAACCTGCGTAGATGAAGCGGAAGCCAGCCCCGCCGGTACCGATTTCCTCCTGCATGCGCACCACGTGGCCGATGAAATCGACGCTGCGTGGGTCGGCCGGCGACAGCTTCTGCATGCGCTTGGCCAGCGTGCGCATGCCGCGCACGCCGACGATGGGAATAGGCGCGAGCATGTTTCGCACCGTCTTGCGAATCGCCTTCGTCACCGATGCTGCATCGACCGTCTTCTGCTCGATTGACTGCGGGTAGTACATGAGCCCCTTGGGCGCGAGCACGCCCTTGGCGAAGCGCGCACGCGACAGGTCGGCGCTGGCGCAGCGCACCGGCTCTTCGAATACCGGGTCGCTGATCAGGTAGTCGTCGCCGTCCTTGCCGTACACCAGCAGGTTGTGCGCATTGAAGTGGAAGCGCATGTTGGGAGGAAAGTACGGCAGCCAATAAACCGAAGTCTGCAGCCCCACGATCTGCCCATCGGCCAGCAGCGCGTCGAGACGCTGGGCACCGGCTTCGGGGCTGCGAAAGGTCTCGAAACGGAAGCGCGCAGCCATGGGTGTAAGCAGGCCCTTGATGATGGCCTTGGGCGGCATGCGGTACGAGATGAGCGGCAGGCCCGACAGTTTGATGAACGGCAGGTAGGCGAACGACAGCGCCGACGAGAGACCGAGCGCCATGCTCTCTGTCATGGGCGCGCCATGGTGGCGCATCAGGCTCGAGATGACGCCGCTCTCGCAGTGCGCCGCTTGTTGGTGTTCGAAGTTCACGACGGGAGGCTTTGCAAGGTGGAGACGGGCAGGCCCAGCGCCTCCGAATAGCGCGCCAGATGCTTTTGCGTCAACGCGGCGAAATGCTTCGGCTGCAGGTGGCGCCGCACGCGCCATTGCCAGAAGCCGCTGGTTTGCGAGAGCAGCGCCACGTCCATGCGGCGCTCGTACATCCAGTATTCGAGCGGCGAGGCGAGCCCCTTGACCACGCGCTCTTTGGCCGCCTGCGCTTGCTCGACGAGCACGTCGACCGCATGGCTGGTGACGATTTCTTCCGCCTCCCAGCCGCGCGAACGCGTGGTCACGACGCGGCCCTGCGCGTCGCGCGCGTACATGAGCTTGGCGTGGCCGTCGAGGGTGGCGTTGCCTTCTTGGGGAACGGAGTCAATATCCATGGCTAGACTGCTTCCATATAGATGAAGCCGCTCGAGAAGCGGCCGCTTTCGGGCACGAACATCAGCAGCTTGTGACCGGGCTTGATTCGGCCTGAGCGGAACAGCTCGTCGAGCATGATGTAGGGCGACGCCGATCCGGTGTTGCCCTTGGTCGCAAGGTTGCTGAACCAGCGCTCGCGCGGAATTGCAAAGCCCATCGCCTCGAGGCAGCGGCTCACGGGCTCGAAGAAATAGCTGGAAGACAGGTGCGGCAGGAACCAGTCGACGTCAGACGCCCTCAGGCCACGCTTCTCGACGATGGCCGCCAGCGGCTCGCCCAGCGTGGCGCGCACGATGTTCTCGTTGAGCAGGCGCACGTCCTGCTTGACGGCGAAGGTGGAGGCGCGCTGCCAGTCCTCCGGCGCGGTGCGGCCCCAGCCGTCCAGCCCTCCTTCGGCGTTCTTGTCGGCACCCGCATACATGCACACCGGCAGCTCGTGCGCGGCGGAAGACAGGTCGATCCATTCCACGCGCAGCGACAGCGGGCCGCGCGGTTCGCGCTCGAGCAGCATGGCGCCGGCGCCATCGGAGAGCATCCAGCGCAGGAAGTCTTTTTCAAAAGCGATCTCGGGCCGTTCCTCGAGCGCTTCGAGCCGGTGTTCGAGTTCGGCCTCGAACCGGGAGCCGCGCATCACGGCCGAGGCCAGTTCCGAGCCGGTAGCCACCGCACGGCGCGCATCGCCCGCGCGAACCGACAGCCACGCATGCTTGAGCGCCGTGGTGCCCGCAAGGCAGATGCCCGCGCAAGCCACCACCTCGAGCCGCGGCCAGCCGAGCTCGCCGTGCACCATCACCGCGTGGTTCGGCATGAGCTGGTCGGGGAGCGAAGTGCCGGTGACAAGGCAGTCCACGGGTCCGATGTCGTCACCCAGCGCCCGGATGGCCGAAGCGGTGAGCTGCGCATTGCTCATGGCAAGCTGGCCGGTGGTCCGGTCGATGGCGTAGTGACGCGACTGGATGCCGTTGCTGCGAAGAATCAGCCGCCGCGCGCGCGACGCCTTGCCGCCGATACGACCCAGGACGTCTTCGATGTCTTCATTGCTGACCGGGGAAAAGGGCAGAAACGCAGCGGTGCGGGTCAGGAAGACATCAGTCGTCATAGAGGGGAGAACGGTCCATGGCCGAGCCCGATGGGCGCTCGAAGTGAGCCGTCATTTTAGTCAGCCACCCCTTCAACAAAGGCCTCAGCAGTGCCTGCAGCGTCAAGCTCACCGGCACGACCGTGACAATCAGCACGAGGAGAAAGAGCACGTAGAGCAGCAGCAGCGGCTTGCGCTGCCAAGCGCCAGGCCGCCCCGCCGCCATGATCAGCTTGCCCCAGAGGAAAAAGCTGCGGGTGCCGGCTTTTTCGCTGATCAGGAGCCGTGCATCGGCCCGCACAGCGCCCAGCCCCGCGAGCAAAGGTTGCGATCCGCGCTCGAGATCTTTGTGCAGCGCCTCGCGCAGTGCACGGCCGAAGCGGCCGGCGCCCTGGATCTGTTCGGCGTCGAGGCCGGCATCGGGCATGCCCCAGAACCCGCGCTTGCGGCCCCAGATGAGCCAGGCTGGCGTGGTGAAGAAGGTGGCGAGCGTCGGGCCGGGGTCGGTTAGCACCACGTTGTCGATCAGGCGCGCGCCCACGGCATCGAGCAGGCCCTTGAGCTTCTCGTGGGCGAGCAGCCACATGTTGCGGCACGCGATGACCGTGACGACCGGCTTGCCCTCGAGCAGGCGGCTCGCCAGTGGATGCTTCAGAAAGGCAACGATCGGCTGCGAGGGCGCCAGGAACCACACCTGGTAAGGCAGGACGACAAGGTCGAAGTCTTCGTCGCCGGTGAGCGAAAGCGGCGCCAGCGGCGGCGGCTTCAGGTGGGCCGACTCCGGAAACGCATCGAAGAAGGTCAGGAACGGCCACGGGAACGGAAACTCCGCCTGCGGGCGCAGCATTTCGACGTGCACCGATATCTGCGGATCGGCCTTGAGCGGCGCAACGAACTGCTCGGCGACGCTGCCGAGCTGGCCGGTCTGCGAATAGTGAATCACCAGGACACGTTTGGGGCGCGCGGAAGGGCTGGAATTGCTTGAGGTCACTTGCTAGGGCTGAGCGGGGGCCGTCGAATGTAAGGCAAACCAGGAGACCCACGCATCTGCCATTCGTCATGGCGTCGCGCCGGCCCCACGGATGGAAGAAAAAAGGGCCGCACCCTTCGGCGCGGCCCTGATCTGCTGTTTTGAAAAAAGTGGGCGGTCAGCGCGCCTTGCCTTCCTTCCAGGCTGCGAGCATCTTGCTGTACTCGATGGTCTCGCCCTTGGGCTTTTCGTTGGCCAGCTTCTTCCAAGGCGCGTTCTTGTCGCTCAGCCACTTGTTCGGATCGCCCTTGGCATTGAGCTTGGGCGCGCAATGGGCCATGCCGGCGCGTTCGAGGCGAGCCATCACGTTGTCCATCTCCTCGGCCAGGTTGTCCATCGCCTTCTGCGGGGTCTTCTCGCCCGTCACGGCCTCGGCCACGTTCTTCCACCAGAGCTGCGCGAGCTTCGGATAGTCGGGCACGTTGGTACCGGTAGGCGTCCATGCCACGCGGGCCGGGCTGCGGTAGAACTCGACCAGGCCGCCGAGCTTGGGCGCCAGGTCGGTCATGGCCTTGCTCTGGATGTCCGACTCGCGGATCGGCGTGAGACCGACGATGGTCTTCTTCAGCGACACGCTCTTGGCCGTGACGAACTGGGCGTAGAGCCAGGCTGCGGCAGTCTTGTTGGCGTCGTGAGCACTGAAGAAGGTCCACGAGCCCACGTCCTGGTAGCCGTTCTGCATGCCCTGCTTCCAATATGGACCGTTCGGGCCGGGAGCCATGCGCCACTTGGGCGTGCCGTCTTCGTTGACCACGGGCAGGCCCTTCTTGGTCATGTCGGCCGTGAAGGCCGTGTACCAGAAGATCTGCTGCGCGATCTGGCCCTGCGCCGGCACCGGCCCGGCTTCGCCGAAGGTCATGCCTGTGGCTTCCTTGGGCGCGTACTTCTTCATCCAGTCGATGTACTTGGTGAGCGCATAGACCGCGGCCGGCGAATTGGTGGCGCCGCCGCGCGAGACAGAGGCGCCCACTGGCGTGCACTTGTCGTCGCCCACGCGAATGCCCCATTCGTCCACCGGCATGCCGTTCGGAATTCCGATGTCCGCAGTGCCTGCCATCGAGAGCCACGCATCGGTGAAGCGCCAGCCGAGCGACGGGTCCTTCTTGCCGTAGTCCATGTGGCCATAGATCGGCTTGCCGTCGATGGTCTTCACGTCGACGCTGAAGAACTCGGCGATGTCTTCGTAGGCGCTCCAGTTGAGCGGCACGCCCAGGTCGTAACCGTACTTGGCCTTGAATTTGTCCTTCAGGTCCTTGCGGTCAAACAGGTCGGCGCGGAACCAATAGAGATTGGCAAACTGCTGGTCGGGCAGCTGGTAGAGCTTCTTGTCCGGCGCCGTCGTGAAACTGGTGCCAATGAAGTCCTTGATGTCCAGACCCGGATTGGTCCATTCCTTGCCCGTCCCGGCCATGTAGTCGGTCAGGTTCATGATCTTGCCGTAGCGGTAGTGCGTACCGATCAGGTCGGAGTCGGAAATCCAGCCGTCGTAGATCGACTTGCCCGACTGCATCGAGGTCTGCAGCTTCTCGACCACGTCGCCTTCCTGGATCAGGTCGTGCTTGACCTTGATCCCGGTGATTTCCTCGAAGGCCTTGGCCAACGTCTTCGACTCGTACTCGTGCGTGGTGATGGTTTCCGACACCACCGAAATCTCCTTGACGCCCTTCGCCTGGAGCTTCTTGGCGGCATCGATGAACCACTTCAACTCTGCGGTTTGCTGCTCCTTGGTCAGGGTCGACGGCTGGAATTCGCTGTCGATCCACTTCTTGGCTTCGGCTTCGCCTGCCGAAGCGCTCTGCGCGGCGAACATCGCCGCTGCCAGTGCCAATGCCGTATAGCGCATCTTCATGAGTCTGTCTCCTCGGTTGAAAGCTTCCCCGGTTCTTTCGATCGCGGCTCCGGGGAGGCGGAGAGCCGGTCGCGTCTGAAAACGAATTCTTGTGGCGCTAGCCCTTGCGCATCACCAGCGCCAGGAGAAACATCGACAGCACGAAGCTGACCCAGATCGAGGGCTCGGCCTGCAGTCCCAGCCATTCCTGGAACTTGCCGGCCAGGCCGATGAAGACCAGGTTGAAATAGGCCGCCGAAAGCAGCCCAATGAAAAGCCGATCGCCGCGCGTCGTGGCAATGGGCAGCCAGCCGCGCCGCATCGCGGTGGGCGACTTGAACTCCCACACTGTCATGCCAACGAGCATGAGCGCGATGCAGGTGAAGAACACGGCCACAGGGGTGGTCCAGACCATCCAATCAAACATTTCTCAACTCCTTTTCTTGCTCCTTCCCCCTCTGGGGGAAGGTTGGGATGGGGGCAACGGCGCCCGATGGAAACGCCGCTTGCCCCCCCCCCTGCCCTCCCCCGGAAGGGGAGGGAGAAAAACCGTTCATCACACCCGCCCCATCGCGAATCCCTTCGCGATGTAATGCCGCACGAACCAGATCACGATCGCGCCCGGCACGATCGTGAGCACACCCGCTGCGGCCAGCGTGGCCCAGTCCATGCCCGAGGCGCTCACCGTGCGCGTCATGGTCGCCACGATCGGCTTGGCATTCACGCTGGTCAGCGTGCGGGCCAGCAGCAGCTCGACCCAGCTGAACATGAAGCAGAAGAACGCCGCCACGCCCACGCCGGCCTTGATAAGCGGCAGGAAGATCCGGACGAAGAACTTCGGAAAACTGTAGCCGTCGATGTATGCCGTCTCGTCGATCTCGCGCGGAATGCCGCTCATGAAACCTTCCAGGATCCACACCGCCAGTGGCACGTTGAACAAGAGGTGTGCCAGAGCCACCCCAAGGTGCGTGTCCATCAGGCCCACGGTGCTGTACAGCTGGAAGAACGGCAGCAAAAACACTGCGGGCGGCGTCATGCGGTTGGTCAAGAGCCAGAAGAACACGTGCTTGTCGCCCAGGAACGAATAGCGCGAAAACGCATAGGCCGCCGGCAGAGCCACGGTGAGCGAGATCACCGTGTTGATCGCCACGTAGATCAGGCTGTTGATGTAGCCCGAGTACCACGACTCGTCGGTGAAGATGCGCGCGTAGTTGGCCCAGGTGAGCTCGTGCGGGAAGAACGAGAAGCTCGAGACGATCTCCTCGTTCGTCTTGAAGCTCATGTTGACCATCCAGTAGATGGGCAACAGCGCAAACAGGATGTACAGCACCAGGAAGATGCTGCGCTTGCGGAATCGCTTTTCAGACATGTTGACCCCCTTGGCGCTGCGCGCCGTCCCCCCGAGGGGGAGCATCCGCCTTGAGGCGGCTCAGCGACGGATTCATTGTTCTTTCTCCACTTCTTGCGTGCCGACCCGCTGCATCCAGTTGTAGAGCACGAAGCAGAACAAGAGAATGATCAGAAAGTAGATCAGCGAGAACGCCGCCGCCGGTCCCAGGTCGAACTGGCCCACGGCCTTTTGCGTGAGGTACTGGCTCAGGAAGGTGGTGGCATTGCCCGGACCACCGCCCGTCAGCACGAAGGGCTCGGTGTAGATCATGAAGCTATCCATGAAGCGCAGCAGCACCGCAATCATCAGCACACCGCGCATCTTGGGCAGCTGGATGTAGCGGAACACCGCGAACTTGCTGGCGCCGTCGATGCGCGCCGCCTGGTAGTAGGCGTCAGGTATCGAGCGCAGGCCGGCAAAGCAGAGGAGCGCCACCAGCGGCGTCCAGTGCCACACGTCCATCACCAGCACGGTGAGCCAGGCGTCTGTCGCGCTGCCCGTGTAGTTGTAATCGACGCCCAATTTTTGCAGCGCGTGGCCCAGGAGGCCGATGTCGGCGCGGCCGTAGATCTGCCAGATGGTGCCGACCACGTTCCATGGAATGAGCAGAGACAGGGCCACCACCACCAGCACCGCGGACGACTTCCAGCCCTTGGCCGGCATCGACAGCGCCAGGCAGATGCCGAGCGGAATCTCGACCAGCAGAACGGATAGCGAAAAGCCCAGCTGGCGCCAGAGCGCCTGGTGCAGCTCGTCGTCACGCATCACCGAGGCAAACCATTCGGTGCCGACGAACACGCGCCGGTCTGGCGAGATGATGTCCTGCACCGAGTAGTTGACCACCGTCATCAGCGGCACGATGGCCGAGAAGGCGACGCAGATCAGCACCGGCAGCACGAGCCACCAGGCCTTCTGGTTGATGGGTTTGTTGGTAGCGTTCATGGCTTGGCTCCTTCCCCCGCTGGGGGAAGGTTGGGATGGGGGCGGGCAGAGCGCGCAATGGATGCGCCGCTTGCCCCCACCCCAGCCCTCCGCCGCAAGGGGAGGGAGAAAGACGAAGGCATCAGGTCCAATTTGGTCGGGGTGTTCATGCCACCAGCTCCTCGTCCTTGTAGTAGCAGGTGTGGGTGTCGAGCACTCGCAGCCAAACGGTGTCGCCCACCGCGGGCGGCTGGTCTTCCGAATGCAGCCGCACCTTGACCACGACGCCATCGATCTGGGCGCTCAGCATGGCGTGCGTGCCGACGTCCTGCACCTGCTTCACCACGGCGGGCACGGCACCGGCGGCGCCCGCGTTCGAGAGCCGCAGGTATTCGGGCCGGATGCCGATCTTGAGCGCGCCCTGCGGCAGCTCGCGTGTGGGCACCAGCGGCGTGCCCGCGACCTCGAGCGCGCCATTCGCGTTCTTCGCTGAAAGAAAGTTCATTCCCGGCGAGCCGATGAAGTGGCCGACGAAGGTATGCGCGGGGCGCTCGAACAGCGCCTCGGCGCTGCCCACCTGCACGGCCTTGCCGCGCGTCATCACCACCACCTCTTCGGCGAAGGTGAGCGCCTCGACCTGGTCGTGCGTCACATAGATCAGCGTGAGCTTGAGCTCGCGATGGATCTGCTTGAGCTTGCGGCGCAGCTGCCATTTCAGGTGCGGATCGATCACCGTCAGCGGCTCGTCGAACAGCACGGCCGACACATCGCTGCGCACCAGCCCGCGGCCGAGCGAGATCTTCTGCTTGGCATCTGCAGCAAGGCCCGCAGCGCGCTGATTGAGCTGGCCGCTCATGTCGAGCATTTCAGCGATCTCGCCCACGCGCTTTTTGATCTGGTCTTCGGGCACCTTTCGGTTGCGAAGCGGGAACGCGAGGTTCTCGGCCACCGTCATGGTGTCGTAGATCACCGGAAACTGGAACACCTGCGCGATGTTGCGTTCCTGCGGCGTGGCGCGGGTCATGTCGCGGCCATCGAACGTCACGGTGCCCTGCGAAGGCACCAGGAGGCCCGAGATGATGTTGAGCATGGTCGTCTTGCCACAGCCCGAGGGACCGAGCAAGGCATAGGCGCCGCCGTCGCGAAAGCTCATCTTGAGCGGCAGCAGCGCATAGTCGCTGTCCTGCGTGGGGTTGGGCCGATAGGCGTGGGCCAGATCGAGATCGATGCGTGCCATAGCTAGATTCCTTTGCGCCATGCCGGCGCGAGCGCCAGCTTTTCGCCGGCATCGAACACATAGGCTTGCGACGCGCTGAAGTACAGCGTGATCGGCGTGCCCAATTCGAAGCGGTGCACGCCGGTGAGCTGCGCCACCAGTTCGCCGACCGCCGTGTCGACGTGCACGAAGGTGTCGGAGCCCGAGATTTCGGCCAGTTCCACCTTGCCCGGCAACGCAATGTCGCCCTCTCCTGCGTCCACGTTCAATGCGCTTGCGCGCAGGCCGACCGTGACAGGGCCCGAGACGTTCTCCGGAATTGCGAGCGCCAGCGCAGGACCTCCGGCCATCTGAACGCGCCCGGCCGTCGCCGTACCCGGCAAGAGATTCATCGGCGGGTCGCTGAAGGCGCGCGCCACGCGCAGCGATTGCGGCGCATGGAACACTTCGGCGGTCGGGCCGTACTGCAGCAGCTCGCCCGCGTCCATCACGGCGGTGTAGCCGCCCAGCAGCAGCGCCTCGCCGGGTTCGGTGGTGGCGTAGATCACCGTCGAATCGCCGGTGGCGAACAGTTGCGTGAGTTCTTCGCGCAGGCCTTCCCGCAGCTTGTAGTCGAGGTTCACCAGCGGCTCGTCCAGCAGCATCAACGGCGCGTTCTTGGCCAGCGCGCGCGCCAGCGCCACGCGCTGCTGCTGCCCGCCCGACAGCTCGGCCGGCAGGCGGTCGAGGAACATGCCGATGTGCAGCTTGTCGGCCAGCGCCTTCACGCGCGCATCGATATTCTTCTCGCCGCGCAGCTTGAGCGGCGAGGCGATGTTGTCCGCCACCTTGAGCGACGGGTAGTTGATGAACTGCTGGTACACCATGGCCACGTTGCGCTCGCGCACCGGCATGCCGGTCACGTCCTTGCCATCGACCAGCACCTTCCCCGTGCTGGGCGTGTCCAGCCCCGCCATCAGGCGCATCAGGCTGGTCTTGCCGGCCTGGGTGGCGCCCAGCAGCACGGTGACCGCACCGCTCCTGGGCGCGATGCTCTGTTCATAGAGCCAGGTTTGCGCGCCGACCTTCTTGGTGACGCGCTCCAGAGTCAATTGCATCAGCGCTTCCCGTTGATCATGTAGAGGTTGTTGGTTGCACGCGCCTGCAGCCAGTCGGCCACCTGCTGGCGCTCTTCGGCCGTGTAGTGCAGTCCAAGCTTCGACCGGCGCCAGAGCACGTCGTCGGCGCTTATGGCCCATTCCTGTTCCTGCAGAAAGCGCAGTTCGCGCTCGTGAAGCCCCGGTGCCACGGCTTCGCCCATGTCGGCCATCACCTTTGCATCGCCGAGCAGTTCGGCCACGCGTGCGCCATAGGCGCGCGCCAGCCGCCGCGTCAGCCTGGCATCGAGCCATGGATAGCGGGCCTGCACCGCGGCCACGAAGCGTTCGAAATCGTCGTCGGGCCGCGTGGCGGCACCGATCCACGCCGACAGATCGCCGCCGGCCAGGAAGGCGCCGTCGGTCCATGGCGGACGCTGCGCGCTCGACTGGCCGAGCATCTTGCCGACCTCGTCGGCCGCGTCTTCGGCCAGCTTGCGGAAGGTCGTGATCTTGCCGCCCCACACCGACAACAGCGGCGCGGCTGCCGTGTTGGACTCGAGCATGTAGTCGCGCGTGACGGCGGACGGGTCGCCCGACGCATCGTCGAGCAGCGGGCGCACGCCCGAATAGGTCCAGACCACGTCGACCGGCTTGATCGGCTTCTCGAAATAGCGGCTCGCCTGCATGCAGAGATACGCAATCTCTTCCTCGGCAATGCGCGCCGCGCCGGGATCGTCGCCGTTCAGTTCGATGTCGGTGGTGCCGATCAGCGTGAACTCGTCCTGGTAGGGAATCGCGAAGATGATCCGCTTGTCGGGGTTCTGGAAGATGTAGGCATGGTCATGCTCGAACAGGCGCGGCACCACGATGTGGCTGCCCTTGACCAGCCGCAGGTGGCGGGTGGCCAGCACTTCGCCCTTGGCCGATTGCGCTACACCGCGCAGAAACGATTCGGCCCACGGCCCCGCGGCATTGACCACGGCGCGGGCGCGCACCACGCGGATGCCGCCGTCCGCGGCTTCGAGCGTGGCGGTCCAGCCGTCGGCGTCGCGCTGCGCATGAACACAGCGGGTGCGCGTGAGCACCTCGGCACCGCGCGCCCTGGCATCGATGGCGTTGAGGACCACCAGACGCGCATCGTCGACCCAGCCGTCCGAATAGACGAAGCCGCGCTTGAATTGCGGCTTGAGCGGCGCACCGGCCACATGGCTACGGAGGTCGATGCCGCGCGAGCCCGGCAGCACTTCGCGCTTGGCAAGATGGTCGTACATGAAGAGGCCGATGCGGATCATCCAGCCCGGCCGCATCGACGGGTCGTGCGGCATGACGAAGCGCAGCGGCCACATGATGTGCGGCGCACTCTTGAGCAGCACCTCGCGCTCCTGCAGCGCCTTGCGCACGAGCGAGAACTCGTAATACTCCAGGTAGCGCAGCCCGCCGTGGATGAGCTTGGTCGACGAGGAAGACGTGTGCGAGGCGAGGTCGTCCTTCTCGCACAGCACCACGCGCCAGCCTCGGCCCGCCAGGTCGCGCGCAATGCCGCAGCCATTGATGCCGCCACCGACGATCAGCACGTCGCAATCGGTGGCTGGCAGAGGCGGATTGGAGGAGAAATCGCTCACAGAAAATGGGCCCGTTGATCGTGACTTCGGTCACGGAAGGGCGCCATTGTATTTTCGCGTTTTTTCATTTGGGTTCCTTTTGACGCGATTTTCCTCCGAGTTTTCCCTTAGAAATCTTCGTTTTCTTTCGCTTTAAAGTGGCACGGCCTGTACTCTCCAAAGAGTCTTCACGTTCTTTGCGACGCCCCTGTGAACTCCAATCCGCGCCAGATCAACCTTCTCGATACCGTGCGCACGCGCGGCTCCGTCACCGTCGAGCAGCTGGCCGACATGCTGGGCGTCACGCTGCAAACAGTGCGGCGCGACGTGCAGCGGCTGGCCGACGAAGGCCTGCTGACGCGCTTTCACGGCGGCGTTCGCGTGCCGAGTTCCACCACCGAGAACATCGGCTACCAGCAGCGCGAAACGCTGAATGCCGAAGGCAAGGCGCGCATCGCGCGGCGCGTGGCCGAACTGGTGCCCAACGACTGCTCGCTGATCCTCAACATCGGCACCACCACCGAAGCCATTGCCAAGGCGCTGATGCGCCACACGGGCCTGCGCGTGATCACCAACAACCTGAACGTGGCGACCATCCTGAGCGGCAACACGTCGTGCGAAGTGATCGTGGCGGGCGGTTCGGTGCGGCCGCGCGACCGTGCGATCGTGGGCGAGGCGACGATCGATTTCATCCGCCAGTTCAAGGTCGACATCGCGCTGATCGGTGTTTCAAGCATCGAGGCCGACGGGTCATTGCGCGACTTCGATTTGCGCGAAGTGAAAGTGGCACAAACCATCATCGCGCAGGCCCGCGAGGTGTGGCTCGCGGCGGATGCGAGCAAATTCAACCGGCCGGCGATGATCCAGCTCGGCACGCTCTCGCAGATCGACCGGCTGTTCACTGATGCGGAGCCCCCGCCTCCCTTTGCCGACCTGCTGCATGCGGCGCAGGTTCGGCTTGAGATTGCGCGCGGTTGAGATGAGAGCTTTTAATTTTGCTCGCCCCGCTGGAAGGCATTCGGGGGGCGCTCCCGCCGACGGGGTACCTTTCTCCGCGAATGTCCCCCGGCCTGCGGCCTCCTCCTTTATTTCGCTGCGCAAGGCACCCCATCGACGGGATCGTTGGGCAGAGCGGTCGCTGATCGAGCGGAACAAGCGCAGCGCTTGGTGTGCACAGGGCGTCGGGTGCTCCCCGCAGCGAAATAAAGGAGGAGGCGAAGCCGGGGGACATTCGCGGAGGGGAGTACCCGGTGGCCTGGGCACGCGCCCTGAACAGCGGCACCCAACTCCAGCGGCAAGAAGGTAAGACAAGCCCCATGAAAAGACTCCAAGGAACACCCAAGCCATGACCTACCTGCTCGCCCTCGACCAAGGCACCTCCAGTTCGCGCAGCATCGTGTTCGACCGCGAAGGCCATATCGTCGCCATCGCGCAGAAGGAACTCACGCAGATTTATCCGCAACCCGGTTGGGTCGAGCACGATCCGATGGAAATCTGGCAGAGCCAGCTTGCGACCGCGCGCGAAGTGCTCGTCAAGGCCAAGCTCCAGCCCGCGGACATCCATGCCATCGGCATCACCAACCAGCGCGAGACCACCGTGCTGTGGGACCGCAAGACCGGCCAGCCGGTGCATCACGCCATCGTCTGGCAAGACCGTCGTGCCGAGCCGCTGTGCGCGAAGCTCCGCGACGAAGGAATGACCGGCACCATCCAGGAAAAAACCGGGCTGGTCATCGACGCGTATTTTTCCGGTACCAAGCTGCGCTGGCTGCTCGACAACGTACCCGGCGCACGCGCAGAGGCCGAGCGCGGCGAACTCGCCTTCGGCACCGTCGACAGCTGGCTCATGTGGCAGCTCACCGGCGGCAAGGTGCATGTGACCGACGTGAGCAACGCTTCTCGCACGATGCTCTTCAACGTGCACCGCAACGAGTGGGATGCAGACCTTCTCAAGGCGCTCGACATTCCCGCCGCGCTCATGCCGAAAGTGCAGCCTTCGAGCTCGCACTTTGCCGACACAGATGCCGCGCTGCTCGGCCGCGCACTGCCAATCGGCGGCGTGGCAGGCGACCAGCAGAGCGCCCTCTTCGGCCAGGCCTGCTTTGCGGCCGGCATGGCCAAGAATACCTACGGCACCGGCTGCTTCCTGCTGATGCACACGGGCGCCGCGTTCCAGCCCTCGCACAACGGCCTGCTCGTGACCAGCGCCGCTCAAACCGACGCCACGCCGCAGTACGCGATGGAAGGCAGCGTCTTCGTCGGCGGCGCCGTGGTGCAGTGGCTGCGCGACGGGCTCAAGGCCATCAAGGGCAGCGCCGAAGTGCAGTCGCTTGCCGAGAGCGTGCCCGACGCGGGCGGCGTGATGATGGTGCCGGCCTTCACCGGCCTCGGCGCTCCCTACTGGAACGCCGACGCACGCGGCACCATCACCGGCCTCACGCGCGGAACTACCGTGGCGCACATCGCGCGCGCCGCGCTGGAAAGCATCGCCTACCAGAGCGCCGCACTGCTGCAGGCCATGAGCCGCGATGCAGTCGCCGCCGGCGGCACCCCCGTGGCCGAGCTGCGCGTGGACGGCGGCGCGAGCGTGAACGACCTGCTGATGCAGTTCCAGGCCGATCTGCTGGGTATTCCCGTGGTGCGGCCCGAAGTGATCGAAACCACCGCGCTGGGCGCCTCCTATCTCGCGGGCCTCTCGACCGGCGTCTACAGCGATGCGCGCCAGCTCTCGAAGCTGTGGAAGGTGGAGCGGCGCTTCATGCCGACCATGGGCCGTGCGCAGGCCGAGGAGTCGATGGCGCGCTGGGAGCGGGCGGTGCGGCAGGCCACCGCCACCTGAGGCGCAGCGGCTCGCGGTTCTTTTACTACTGCGCCGGAACCAGGAAGTCCTGGCTGATCCGCCCACCGAGCTCGTTCACGCGATCGAGGAACTGCGTAAGGTACGCATGCAGCCCGGTCGCAAGAATTTCGTCGACCCGCGCGTACTGCAGGTCGGCCAGCAGCTTGCCGGCGCGGCGCTGGGTTTCGGCGCTTTGCTCGTTCTGCACCTTGGCGAGGTTGTTCACCACCTCGACCAGGCTCGCGTGCAGCGAGCGCGGCATGTCGGCGCGAAGAATGAGCAGCTCGGCCACGCGCTCCGGCTTGATCACGTCGCGGTACACCTTGCGGTAGACCTCGAAGGCCGAGACGCTGCGCAAGATGGCGCTCCAGTGATAGAAGTCGTACTCCTGGTCTTCCTCTGTGGCAGTGCCGAAGAACTCGCTGTTGAGGGCGTGAAACTTCACGTCCACCAGCCGCGCGGTGTTGTCGGCGCGCTCAAGAAAGGTGCCCAGCCGCGAGAAGTAAAAGGCCTCGTCCTGCAGCATGGTGCCCAGCGTGACGCCGCGTGACAGGTGCGAGCGAAACTTGACCCATTCGAAGAACTGCGCTGGGTCGCGTTCGAAATCTCCCGCGCGCAGCATGCGATTCACTTCGAGCCAGGTGGTGTTCTGCGTTTCCCAGGCCTCGGTGGTGAGCGCGCCGCGAACGGCGCGCGCGTTTTCGCGCGCGGCCTTGAGGCAGGAGACGATCGAAGACGGATTGCTCTCGTCCTTGACCATGAACTCCATCACCTCGTTGGGCGTGATCTGCTCGTACTTCTTGTTGTACGACGGCAGCAGCTCGCTGATGGAAAGCACGCCCTGCCAGCCGTACTTGGCCACTTCGGCCGATTGGGGCAGGAGCGAGGTCTGGTAGTTGACGTCGAGCATGCGCGCGGTGTTTTCCGCGCGCTCTGTGTAGCGCGACATCCAGTAGAGGTGGTCGGCAGTGCGTGACAGCATCGTTTGTTCTCCTGATTCCTTGCTTGCTTGCCTGCTGCGCTAGGCCGATTGCGTTTGACTTTGCGACTGCGTCGCTTTCGGCTTGGCGCCGCGGTCCGCCTCGAGGATCCAGGTGTCCTTGGTGCCGCCGCCCTGCGACGAATTGACCACCAGCGAGCCCTCCTTGAGGGCCACGCGCGTAAGGCCGCCGGGCACCATCTGCACTTCCTTGCCCGAGAGGACGAAGGGACGCAGGTCGATGTGGCGCGGTGCGATGCCGGCGTCGACGAAAGTCGGCGAGGTGGAAAGGCTCAGCGTGGGCTGCGCGATGTAGCCGTCGGGCTTGGCGATCACGGCCTTCTTGAAGTCCTCGATCTCGGCCACCGTGGCAGCCGGACCGATGAGCATGCCGTAGCCGCCGGCGCCGTGCACCTCCTTGACGACCAGGTCCTTCATGTTGTCGAGCGTGTACTGCAGCTCGTCCTTGTTGCGGCACATGTAGGTGGGCACGTTCTTCAGGATCGGCTGCTCGCCGAGATAGAACTCGACCATCTTGGGCACATAGGGGTAGATCGACTTGTCGTCGGCCACGCCGGTACCGACTGCATTGCAGATGACGACGTTGCCGTCGCGGTAGGCGCGCATCAGGCCGGCGCACCCGAGCGTCGACGTGGGGCGGAACACTTCGGGGTCAAGGAAGTCGTCGTCGACGCGGCGGTAGATCACGTCCACCCGCTTCGGTCCGCGCGTGGTGCGCATGTAGACGAAGTTGTCCTTCACGAACAGGTCTTGCCCCTCGACCAGTTCCACGCCCATCTGCTGGGCGAGGAAGGCATGCTCGAAATAGGCGCTGTTGTACATGCCGGGGGTCAGCACCACCACGGTCGGCTCGGCCGTGGCGGCCGGTGCGCTGGCGCGCAGCGTTTCGAGCAGCAGGTCGGGGTAATGCGCCACCGGCGCGATCCGGTTCTGGTTGAACAGCTCGGGAAAGAGCCGCATCATCATCTTGCGGTTTTCCAGCATGTAGCTCACGCCGCTGGGCACGCGCAGGTTGTCTTCGAGCACGTAATATTCGCCGTTACCCTGTGCGTCGGGCGCCCGGACGATGTCGATGCCCGAGATGTTGGAGTAGACGTCGTGCGGCACGCTGACGCCCATCATTTCAGGGCGGAACTGCGCGTTGTTCAAAATCTGTTCGGCCGGAATGATGCCGGCCTTGATGATTTCCTGGTCGTGGTAGACGTCATGCAGGAAGCGGTTGAGCGCCGTGACGCGCTGCACAAGCCCCTTTTCCATGCTCTCCCACTCGTGAGCGGGAATGATGCGCGGCAGCAGGTCGAACGGTATGAGCCGCTCGGTACCGGAACCGTCCTCGTCCTTTGCGCCGTACACCGCAAAGGTGATACCGACCCGGCGGAAGATCATTTCCGCCTCCTCGCGACGCGCCCGCATCACCTCGCCGGGTTGCTTCGCAAGCCATTGGTCGTAGCGCTTGTAGTGTTGCCTGATCGCAGCCCCCGCATAGGGCAACTGCTCATACATCTCATCGAATTTGTGCATGGAACGACCAATCTCCTTGAGCCATAGCTTAGCAAGTTCGAGGCCAGTGAAAGCCCTATGTTGGCGCGATTTCGGGTTCGGCGAGCGCCCTCAAGGCAGGCGGTGGTGCCAGTAGCGGGCGTTGCGCTCCCGTTCGCAGCCGACTTCGGCAGGCGACTGGCTGCGCCATGAAGCGGCGCCGCAGGGCACGTTTTCGACCAGCCGCACGCCGTGCGCCGCATAGCGCTCTACCACCTCGGGCGCTGGATGGCCGAAGCGGTTGCGATAGCCCGCCTGGACCAGAGCGATGCGTGGGCGCACCGCCCCAAGCAGCACGTCGCTCGACGATGTCTTGCTGCCATGGTGCGGTGCCAGCAGTACATCGGCCTGCAGCGTAGGGGTTCGCGACACCATCGCGGCTTCCTGCAGGCGCTCGATGTCGCCGGCCAGCAGCACCGTGGCACGGCCGTTGGTGGCACGCAGCACACATGAGACGGCATTCGGCTTGGTGAAGGAAAGGTAGTCGGCCGGAACGGGGTGCAGGATCTCGAAATCCACGCCGTCCCAGGTCCAGCGCTGGCCCGATTCGCAACGCTTGGCCGGGCGCACGGACTGCAGCGGGTGTGCGGCCTCGATCGAGCTCAAAAGCGCGGCTTGCGGCTGCATCGCTAGCACCGCGACCGCGCCGCCGGTGTGGTCGATGTCGCGGTGGCTCAGCAAGAGCACGTCGAGCCGCTCGTCGAAGGCCCGCAGCAAGGGAACGAGCACACGATGGCCGGCGTCGCTTTCGAGGCTGTAGCGCGGCCCCGCGTCGTACAGCAGGCTGTGCGTGGCAGTACGCACCAGGACCGCATTGCCTTGACCGATGTCCGCGGCAAGCAGTTCGAATTCCCCCGCGGCTGGCCGTGGCGCCTGCCACAGCAGCACCGGCAGCAGGAACGGCAGGCCCAGCGCGCGCACCGACCACGGCAGTCTCATGGCCAGCAGGACGCCACCCGCCACCCCGCAGGCCGCCATCCACACGGGTGGCGCAGCCATCGACAGCGTGGCATAGGGCAATGCGGCCAACCAGCGCAGCAGCACCGCCAGCGCCTGCACGGCCCAAGCGGCAAGGTCCCAGAGCGGCGCCACCGCCGTGCCCAGCATGGCCAGAGGCGTGATCACCAGCGTGACCCACGGAATCGCGACCGCGTTGGCCAGGAGGCCCGCCACGGAGACCTGCTGGAAGAGCAGCAGGCTCAATGGTGTGAGCGCCAGCGTGATCACCCATTGCTCGCGAAAAAACGCCAACAGCCGAACCCTCAGCCCGGTCTTCTCGTCGGCGGGCCGCATGAAGCCGGTCGTGAACAGCACGCCGACCGCGACAAAGCTGAGCCAGAAGCCGGCCTGCATCAGCGCCCAGGGATCGATGGCCACCACCACGGCCGCAATCAACAGCCAGACATGCGGCCACGGCCAGCGCCGCCCCGTGAGGCGCAGCAGCGCCGCGGTGGCCAACATCCAGACCGTGCGCTGCGAGGGCACGCCCCAGCCACTGAAAAGCGCGTAGATCCCGGCCAGCAGCACGCCGCCGACCAGTGCGGCCTGCGGTGCGGGAAAGCGCAGCATCAGCCGCCCGCTGCGGCGCCACAACGCGCTAACCACGTGCGCCGCGAGCCAGGCAAACATGGTGATGTGCAGGCCGGAGATCGACATCAGGTGGGCCACTCCGGTGGCGCGAAAAATGTCCCAGTCGTTGCGCTCGATGGCGCCCTGGTCGCCGGTGACGAGGGCAGCGATCACGCCCGCCTGCCGAGGATCGGCGACGCGCTCGAACACCGCGTCTCGCACCGCTTCGCGCGCACGTTCGAGCGGGTGCTGCCACGTGGCCTGCAAACGTGCCGGCGCCGCGTCGCGGGCACCCGTTCGCACGTAGCCGCTGGCATGCACGCCCTGCTCCCACAGCCACAGTTCGCTGTCGAAGCCATGCGGATTGAGATTGCCATGCGGCGCCTTGAGCCGGACTGTGAGGCGCCAGCGTTCGCCCGCGTGCAGCGGAGCGGCCGCGTCTCGCCCGGCCTCGGCTCGCCCTTCGGGAGCGCGCCCCCAAAGGCTGGTGTCGTCGCGATACCAGCCGAGGGCAACGCGCGCCGGCACACGCGACGGCGGTGCGCGGGATTCATCGGCCCAGCGTGCCGATTCCACATCGAGCCGAAACCGCGTGCCGCCCTCGTTGCGCTGGGGCATCTGTGCCACCACGCCGACCACCTGCAGGTCGCGGCCTTCGAGGGCCGGGTCCAGCGCGCCATTCGCATAGGCGGCCGCGCGCCAGCCCGCGAGTCCGCTGCCAGCGAAAGTTCCACAGGCCAGGGCCGCGATCATCGGAAGCCAGGCCAGCATGCGCCACGCACGATGCCCTCGAAACCTCGGACGCCATCGCCCCGAAAGCACGGCCAGCCCCGCGAGACCTGCAAGGAACAACGCCGCATAAGCACCCGCGCTCCACAGCCGCGCCTGCTGCAACTGCAATGCAGCGCCGAGCAGCGTTCCGCCCAGCGCGACGAAGGCCCACGACCCGGCCGAGACGACACCAGACGCACGCGCCGCCATCAACGGCAAACTCCGGAACACATGATGCAAACCCTCCCAAGCTCACGCTCAATGGCGCGTTAATTGCTTTGCTTCTCGGCTAGTATGCGTCTCACAAGAGACATCTTTTCGATGCAATCTCGCAGTACTGCACACAAAACGCATGTCCATTCACGCCGCACTCCACCACGTCACCCACTACAAATACGACCGCCTGGTGCAGCTGGGCCCACAGGTCGTGCGCCTGCGGCCCGCGCCGCATTGCCGCAGCAAGGTCATTTCGTATTCGCTGCAGGTCGAGCCGGCCGATCACTTCGTCAACTGGATGCAGGACCCGTTCGCCAACTACCAGGCGCGGCTCGTGTTTCCCGAAAAGACGCGTGAGTTCAAGGTCACGGTCGACCTCGTGGTCGAAATGGCGGTCTACAACCCGTTCGACTTTTTTCTCGAGCCGCAGGCCGAGAACTTTCCGTTCAAGTACACCGCCTCGCAGGCCGAGGAACTCGCGCCCTACCTCGTCACCGAGGAGCCCACGCCGCTGCTGTCGGCCTACCTCGACAAGATCGAGCGCAAGGAACAGCGCACCATCGACTTCCTGGTCGGCATCAACCAGCAAGTCCAGCAAGACGTCAACTACCTGATCCGCATGGAGCCCGGCGTGCAGACGCCGGAAGAAACGCTCACCAACGGCAGCGGCTCGTGCCGCGACTCGGGCTGGCTGCTGGTTCAGCTGCTGCGCCATTGCGGCCTGGCGGCGCGCTTTGTCTCGGGCTACCTGATCCAGCTGACGCCGGACGTGAAGGCGCTCGACGGCCCGAGCGGGACCACGGTCGATTTCACCGATCTGCACGCATGGTGCGAAGTGTTCCTGCCCGGCGCGGGATGGGTCGGGCTCGATGCCACGTCGGGCCTGCTGGCCGGCGAGGGCCACATTCCGCTCGCCTGCACGCCCACGCCTTCGAGCGCCGCGCCCATCGAAGGCGGCGTCGATGAAGCCGAGGTCGATTTCGGCCATGAGATGAAGGTCACGCGGATCTACGAATCGCCGCGCGTGACCAAGCCCTACTCCGAAGAGCAGTGGGCCGAGGTGCTGGCGCTCGGCGACGCGGTCGATGCGCGCCTCACGGCCGGCGACGTGCGGCTCACGATGGGCGGCGAGCCCACCTACGTGGCCACCAGCGACCGCGATGCGCCCGAGTGGAACACCGACGCGCTCGGCCCCACCAAGCGCGGCTATGCCACCGAGCTCGTCCACAAGCTGCGCGCCGAATACGGCCAGGGCGGCTTTCTTCACTTCGGCCAGGGCAAGTGGTATCCGGGCGAGCAGCTGCCGCGCTGGGCGCTTTCGATCTTCTGGCGCGCCGACGGCCAGACGCTCTGGCACGACGCCGAGCTCTTTGCCGACGAGCGCGTACCCACGCACTACACGAGCGAAGACGCACGCCGCTTCACCACCGTGCTGGCGCACAAGCTCGGCATCACCGAACGCTATGTGCAGGCCGGCTACGAAGACGTTTATTACTACCTCTGGCGCGAACGCCGCTTGCCGGTCAACGTAGACCCCTTCGAATCGAAGCTCGACGACGAGCTCGAACGGGTTCGCCTGCGCCGCGTGTTCACGCAAAAGCTCGATGCGGTCATCGGCTACATGCTGCCGCTCGAACCCGCCAATGCCGATGTCGACGCACCGGCGCTCGAAGGCCCGGGCTGGAAAACCGGCCCCTGGTTCCTGCGCGACGACCGGCTCTATCTGATCCCGGGCGACTCACCCATGGGTTATCGCCTGCCGCTCGATTCGCAGCCATGGGCCAGCAAGGGCGACTACCCCTACCTGGTCGAGCGCGACCCGACCGCGCCGCGCGCAGCCCTGCCGAGTTCGTCCGACTACCGCGCACGGTATGCCGTGCCCGCCGGTGGCGGTGGCATGGGCGCCGACCTCGGCACCGTGCCCTATGAATTTGGCGCACCTCCCGTGGTGCCCGCGGCCGTGCGCATGCAGGCGCCGGGCGCTGGCGGCACCGCAGCTGCGGAAACGGCCACAGGCGATGGCAAGGGCAAGACATCAGCGGCCGATGCAGCCGATGGCCTCAAGGCACAGGCCACCCGCCAGCCTCTGCGCGGCGAATCGGCCCATTGGGTCACGCGCACGGCGCTATGCGTCGAGGTGCGCGATCCGCGGCGCGCCAATGGCCCCGCGGCCGAGAAAAAAGGCAGTGCCTCGGGCGTGCTCTACGTCTTCATGCCGCCGCTCGCACGCCTGGAGGACTACCTCGACCTGGTCGCGGCCGTCGAGGCCACGGCACGGCAGCTGGGCATGCGCATCGTGATGGAAGGCTACCCGCCGCCGCGCGACCCGCGCCTGAAAATGCTGGCCGTCACCCCCGATCCGGGCGTGATCGAAGTCAACATCCATCCGGCCCACAGCTGGAAGGAACTGGTCGACCACACCGAGTTTCTCTACAACGCCGCGTTCGAAACCCGCCTCTCGGCCGAGAAGTTCATGACCGACGGACGCCACACCGGCACCGGCGGCGGCAACCACTTCGTGATGGGCGGCGCCACGCCCGCGGACAGCCCGTTCCTGCGCCGGCCCGAGCTGCTTGCGAGCCTCTTGCTCTACTGGCACAACCATCCGTCGCTGAGCTACCTGTTCTCGGGCATGTTCATTGGCCCGACCAGCCAGGCGCCGCGCGTGGACGAGGCGCGCAACGACCAGGTCTACGAGCTCGAAATCGCCTTGAAGGAAATCGCGAAGAACCGCGAGATCTATGGCCAGAACATGCCGGCGTGGCTGGTCGACCGCACGCTGCGCAACATCCTGATCGACGTCTCGGGCAATACGCACCGGAGCGAGTTCTGCATCGACAAGCTCTACTCGCCCGACTCCAGCACCGGCCGCCTGGGCCTTTTGGAACTGCGCGCCTTCGAGATGCCGCCGCATGCGCGCATGAGCATTGCGCAGCAGCTGCTCATTCGCGCGCTGGTGGCGCGCTTCTGGGACGACCCCTACAAGGCGCCCGTCACGCGCTGGGGCACCGAGCTGCACGACCGGTTCCTGCTGCCCACCTTTGTCAAGATGGACTTCGACGACGTGATCAGCGAGATGCGCCAGGCCGGCTTCGCATTCGACATCGACTGGTTCGCGCCGCATTTCGAGTTCCGCTTTCCGCTGGTGGGCCAGGTGCAGGCCATGGGCGTGGAACTCTCCCTGCGCAACGCGCTCGAGCCGTGGCACGTGATGGGCGAGGAGGGCTCGGCCGGCGGTACGGTGCGCTATGTCGATTCATCGCTCGAACGCATCGAAGTGCGCGTCACCGGTCTGAACGAAAGCCGCCACGTGATCACCGTCAACGGCAAGGTACTGCCGCTGCAGCCTACCGGGACCGTGGGCGAGTTTGTCGCTGGCGTGCGCTACAAGGCCTGGAATCCGCCTTCGGCGCTGCATCCGAGCATCGGCGCCCATGCGCCGCTGACCTTCGACATCGTCGACACCTGGATGAAGCGCTCGCTGGGCGGCTGCCAGTATTTCGTGGCGCATCCGGGCGGACGCAACTACGACACCTTCCCGGTCAATGCCTACGAAGCGGAAAGCCGGCGCATGTCGCGCTTCACCGAGATGGGCCACACGCCCGGCCTGATGCGTACGCCGCCGGCCACCATCGAGCTCGCGGGCAGCCGCGAATTCCCCTTCACGCTGGACTTGCGGCGCTGAGCACCGGCATAAAAAGGGCGCAAAGGGACATTTGCCACATAGCCCGTCACCCGATCGGTGACGGCAATGTGACAATCCACACACTGTGGAACCCTTGAACGAATCCCTGTTCGACGCCCAGGCGCTGGAATATCCAGCCGCCCTGGCGTCGGCGCTCGCCCCGGCCGCCCTGCCCGGCCACTTCGATGAGCTGCGCGGGCAGGCCACGCCTGCGGCGCCAGCTCGGCCGTCGATGGGCATGCCGCCCATGGCGCCAATGGCACCCCTGCTGTACGACGCAGCGGCGGAGCGTCCGGCAGCGGTGCCGGGTACACAGGCCCCGTCGCAGTCCCAATCGCAGTCGCAGTCGCAGTCGCAGTCGCAGTCGCAGAGCCAGACGCAAACACCGGCTCCGGCTGCTCAGCAACCGCAGTCCTCCAGCGAAACACCCTCTCTCACGCCCGCTTGGAACGCCTTTTTCGACCAGCTCGGCCAAGGCGGATTCGGCGACCTGCCAAGGCGAGCGGTCAGCCTGGAACGGCAGATCCGGGACAACGGCGTCACCTACAACGTCTATGCCGACGCCAACGGGCCGCAGCGCCCCTGGTCGCTCGACCTGTTCCCGCTGATTGTTTCGCCCGAGAGCTGGAGCCAAATTGAAGCCGGCGTGCTGCAGCGCGTGCGCGTGCTCGACCGCGTCATGGCCGACGTCTACGGACCGCAGCAGCTGCTGGCCGAAGGGCTCTTGCCCGCGGCGCTGGTGCGCGGCCATCCCGGCTACCTGCGCGCCCTGCACGGAGTGAAGCCGCCCGGCGACACATGGCTGCACATCGCGGCCTTCGACCTCGCCCGCGGGCCCGACGGCAACTGGTGGGTGGTCTCACAGCGCACGCAGGCGCCGTCGGGGCTGGGCTACCTGCTGGAAAACCGGCTCGCCATCGCGCGCCAGTTTCCGCAGGCTTTCGAGGCGCTGCACGTGCAGCGCCTGGCCGCCACCTACAGCGCCATGATGGACGGCCTGCAGCACATGTGCCCTGCCGGCGTGCCGCCGCACATCGCGCTGCTGACGCCCGGCCCGTACAACGAGACTTACTTCGAGCACGCCTACCTTGCGCGCTACCTGGGCGTGACGCTGGTCGAAGGCAGCGACCTCACCGTGCGCGACCAGCGGCTCTATCTCAAGACCCTGCAGGGACTACGGCCGGTGCACGGGCTCATCAAGCGGCTGGACGACCAGTTCCTCGATCCGCTCGAACTGCGTCCAGATTCCACACTGGGCGTTCCAGGCCTGCTACAGGCCATCCGCGCCGGCAATGTGCTGGTGGCCAACATGCCGGGCTCGGCATTTCTCGAATCGCCCGCGCTGCTGGGCTTTCTGCCCGGCCTCGCGCGCCGCCTCATCGGCGAAAAGCTCAAGCTGCCGGCGCTGCCGACCTGGTGGTGCGGCGAACGAGCCGCGCTCGAGGCGGTGCTGCCGCAGCTGGGCGATTGCGCCATCAAGCCCACCTATCCAGGCTCCGACGGCCAGACCAGCTTCGACGCGGTGCTGGGCAGCCAGCTGAGCCGGCGCCAGCTCGACGAATGGGCCGGCCGCATCGTGCGCGAGGGAGAAGCCCACACGATCCAGAGCTACCTCCCGCTGTCGCAAATGCCCACCTGGGCCAACGACATGGGCCCGGGCCACATCGCGCCGCGCGCGGTGCTGCTGCGTGTCTTCGCGGTGAGCGACGGCGCGCAGTCGTGGCGCGTGCTGCCCGGCGGGCTGGCACGGCTCGCGGGTCGCGATGCGCAGATCGCCTCCATGCAGCGCGGCGGTAGCAGCGCCGACGTGTGGGTGCAGACGCATGGCGAGGTCGACCGCACCACTCTGCTGCAGCCGCACGCCACGCCGGCCTCGCTGGCGCGGCACCGTGCGCCCGTGACCAGCCGCGCGGCCGAGAACATGTTCTGGCTCGGCCGCTATACCGAGCGCGCCGAAAACGCGGTGCGCCTCGCGCGACTCACGATCAATCTTCTGGGCAGCGAAGACCAGTCTTCGCGCCCGCTGCTCGACTGGCTGCATCGCATGGCGCTGCGCAACGCGCTGGTGCCGGCCGGCGTGCCCAGCGCGCCGCAGTCGCGCCGCGTGTTCGAACGCGTGCTGATCGCCGAGCTCGGCGATGTAGAGCGCGGCGGCAGCGTGGGCTTCAGCCTGCGCTGCATCCGGCAGGCCGCAGCCGCCGTGCGCGAGCGGCTTTCGCAGGACAACTGGAACCAGATCGTGCGCGCCGAAGCCGAGTTTCTGCGGCGCGCGGCCGAGCAGGCCGGCGAAGGCAGTTTTGCCACCGGCGCGGCGCTGCGCGCGCTCGAGTCGGCCAGCACCGCACTCGCCGCCATGACCGGCGCGCAGACTGATCGCATGACGCGCGACGACGCCTGGCGCCTGCTGTCCATCGGCCGCCACATCGAGCGCCTTGGCTTTCTTGCCAGCGCGCTCGAGGCCGGTTTCGAGGACGGCGCGGTACATGAAGTGAGCGGCTTCGAAGCCATGGTGGCGCTGTTCGACAGCACCATCACTTTCCACGCCCGCTACCAGCAGCGCCGTGACGTGGCCACGCTGGTCGACCTGCTGGTGCTCGACGCCGAGAACCCGCGTTCGCTCGCATGGGTCACGCAAACGCTGCGCGGGCGCATTGCGCGGCTGGCTGGCAGTGCGCCCGGCAAGCTCACCGCACTGTCGTACGAACTGCCCGACCCGGCCACCTGGACGCTTGAGCATCTGTGCGCCGCCGGAGCTGATGCAAACTACCCTGCACTGGCTGAACTCCTGGCCAGTTGCGAGACGGCGGCCTACCATGTGTCCGACGCCATCGGCACACGCTACTTCACGCTCACGTCCGAATCGCTGCGCTCCGTCGGAGCCTGATGACGCCATCCCTCTCTGCAGGAGGCAGCCCATGCTCGTCAACCGCCGCTTCACGCTGATTGCCGCCAGCCTACTCGCCAGCCTTGCATTGGTTGGCTGCGGCAAGCAGGAGCCTGTGGCCACGCCGACCGCCGCATCCGCTGCCCGCGTCTACGTAGTCGGCACCGATGCCGCCTACACGCCCTTCGAATCGCAAAACGACAAGGGCGAGATCGTCGGCTTCGACATCGACGTGGTGAAGGCCATCGCAAGCAAGGCCGGCATCGAGGTGAAGTTCGTCAACACGCCGTGGGAAGGGATCTTCAACGCGCTCGGCCAGGGGGACCGTGACCTGCTCGTCTCGGCCATCACCATCACCGACGAGCGCCGCCAGACCATGGATTTTTCCAAGCCCTACTTCGAAGCGAGGCAGCTGATCGCCGTGCGCAACGATGTTCCGGTGACGCGGTTCGAAGACGTCAAGGCCATGAAGGTCGGGGTGCAGAACGGCACCACGGGCGATGAGGTGGTGGGCAAGCTGCAGGGCAAGTCGAGCGGCAACATCAAGCGCTTCGAATCCACGCCGCTGGCACTCAAGGAACTCGAAGCCGGTGGCGTCCAGGCCGTGGTCGCCGACAACGGCGTGGTGGTGCACTATCTCGCCAATAACACCGCGGGCGGCTTCAAGACCGTGAGCGATGCGTCCTTCCCCGTCGAGCACTATGGCATCGCGGTGAAGAAGGGCAATTCCGACCTGCTGGCCAAAATCGACAAGGGTCTTGCCGAGATCAAGGCCGACGGCAGTTACGACAAGATCTACGCAGCGCATTTCGGCAGCGCGCCAAAGTAGCCAAAGAGAAACCCCATGCTTCTTCACGTCACGCACGAAACCCGCTATGAGTATTCGCCTCCAGTCGAAACGGCGCAGCATCTGGCACACCTGAAGCCGCTGGCCACCGACTCGCAGCGGCTCGTGAGCCACAAGCTCGCCATCGAGCCGCAGCCCGCGCAGCGCAGCGAGCAGCCCGATGTCTATGGCAACACGCGCGCGTTCTTCGCACTCGAATCCACGCACGACAGCCTCGTCGTCACGGCCGAAAGCGTGGTTGAAACGTCGACGCCCCTGCTGGCCGCGGGCATTGCGCTCGACATGCCCTGGGAGGCCGTGCGCGAGCGCTTCCGCTATCGCAAGGACGCCACCTTCGATCCGGCCTCGGAGTTCGTTTTTCCATCGCCCTACGTGCCGCGCCACGGCGACTTCGCGGCCTATGCGCGCGCGAGTTTCGCGCCCGAGCGGCCAACTTTCGACGTGGCAATGGACCTCACCGAGCGCATGTACCGCGACTTTGCCTACGACGCCGACAGCACCGAGATCAACACGCCCGCCGTGGAGGCCCTGGCGCAGCGCAAGGGCGTGTGCCAGGACTTCGCGCACATCATGATCGCCTGCTTCCGGGCGATGGGCCTGCCGGCGCGCTACGTGAGCGGCTATCTGCTCACGCAACCGCCGCCTGGCCAGCCGCGGCTGGTGGGCGCCGATGCCTCTCACGCGTGGGTTTCTGTGTACCTGCCCAGCGAAGACGAGGGACGGGACAGCGCCGGCGGATGGGCCGAGTTCGACCCCACCAATGGCCGCCAGCCCGGCGAAGACTACGTGGCACTGGCCATTGGCCGCGACTATTCCGATGTCTCGCCCATGCGGGGCGTGCTGCACGGCGGCGCGCGGCACACGCTCAAGGTGGGCGTGACGGTGCGGCCCATCGAAGAGCTGCGGACCCAGGCCGCGGAGGCGGCGCAGTCACAATCACAGACACAATCGCAGATCCATTCGCAAACCCCAGACAAGGACTTCCAATGAGCGTTTACGACAAGCTTTCCAGCCTCGGCATCACCCTGCCGCCCGTCGCCGCCCCCGCCGCGGCCTACGTGCCCTTCGTGCGCACCGGCAATCTCGTTTTTCTGTCGGGCCACATTGCCAAGAAGGACGGCAAGGTCTGGGCCGGCCAGCTCGGCGCCGGCATCAGCACCGAAGAAGGCAAGCAGGCTGCGCGCGCCATTGCCATCGATCTCTTGGGCACGCTGCATGCGGCCGTGGGCGACCTGAACAAGGTCACGCGCATCGTCAAGGTCATGAGCCTGGTCAATTCTGTTGGCACGTTCACCGAGCAACACCTGGTGACCAACGGCGCGAGCGAGTTCTTCGCCGAAGTGTTCGGCCCCGAGAAGGGCGCGCATGCGCGCAGCGCGTTCGGCGTGGCGCAAGTGCCCATGGGCGCCTGCGTCGAGATCGAACTGATCGCCGAAGTCGGCTGACCCGCTCCCGCACCGGCGACAACACCATGAGCGTGCAGGCCCTGCGCTCGTCCTTCGGCAACAACTGCCACTGGTGCGGGCTGCCGATGGACTTTGCCGAGCCTCGCAGCACGCCGGAGTCGGCCACCATCGAGCACCTGAACGACTCGACGCTGGGCGGTGTGCGCAAGCAGAAGCACAGGCGCCTCGCCCACGCGATCTGCAACCAGACCCGAAACGAGTTCAAGCTGCAGGCCGAACGCGGTTTCCAGCGCTGGATTGCCGAGCGCGTCGAGGCCGGCGTCGTCCGCGCTTCGAGTCAACCGGTCATGCTGGTCGGGACGAGCCCCGCACCACCAGCTGTCCCGGCAGCAGTAGTTGCCGCGGCGCTGCATCCAGCCCCCGCAGCCGTTCGATCAAGCATGTAGCGGCCGAACGGCCGATCGCGTCGGTCGGCTGTGCCACAGTGCTCAGGCCGGGGCCGATCAGCGAGGCCCATTCGGGATCGTCGAAACCGACGAAGCCCAAGTCTTGTCCGAACTGCCAGCCCAGCCGCGCCATCGATTGCGCGATGCGCAGCGTGACCACCGCATTGCCTGCGACCACTGCCGCGCGGCGCCCTCGCTTGGCGCGCTGCCGCAACGCGCGCAAGGCTTGGTCCAGCGCATCGCTGTCGCCCTCCACGCTCTCGAACACCTCGCCCGCCACCCGCGGCTCGTGCGCAGCCACGCATTCACCGAAGGCGGCCGTTCGTTCATGCCGCGAACTCACGCCCTTCTGCGGCTCGGTCACGTAGAGCAGCTCACGAAAGCCGCCCTCGACAAGGTGGCCGCAGGTGTCGCGCATGGCCGAATGGTTGTCGAGCGCGACGAAGTCGGTGTGCATGCCGGCGTGGCGGCGGTCGACCAGCACCGCGGGCTTGCCATGCAGCGTGACGGCGTCCACCACGTTGCTGCCGCGGCCCAGTGTGTTGAGGATGAAGCCGTCGACCTGGTAGCCCGCAAGCGCGTCGATGGCCTCGCGCTCGCGTTCGCTCTCGTTGCCGAGGTTGAACAGCATGACGAGGTAGCCGGCATCCTGGCAGGCTTTCTCGGCCCCGCGCAGCACCGCCACCGAATAGGGGTTGGTGATGTCCGCCACGATCAGGCCGATGAGCCGCGAGCGCCCATGGCTCAGCGCCTGCGCCATCGGGCTCGGCGTGTACGCCAGCTTGGCAATGGCCGCCTCCACGCGCGCCGCGATGTCGCGGCTCAGGAGTCGGTCGCGGTGGTTGAGAAAGCGCGAGACGGTGGCCTTGGAAACGCCTGCCGCCTGGGCGACGTCGGCGATGGTGGCGCGGCCCGCGGGGTTCATGGATTTGCTCCTTCCCCCTCCGGGGGAGGGCTGGGATGGGGGCAGGCAGAGCGCGCAGAAGATACGCCGCTTGCCCCCACCCCTGCCCTCCCCCGGGAGGGGAGGGAGATAATCCTCTGCGGGCTCATGCAGCCGCCGTGTCGTACGGCGCCGTCGGCTTCTCGCCGGCCAATACCTGCAGCAGGTTGGTGGTTGCCAGTTCCGCCATGGCATGCCGCGTCTCATGCGTGGCCGAGCCGATGTGCGGCAGAGGCGTCACGCGCGGATGTGTGCGCAGCGGCGAATCCGCCGGCAGCGGCTCCTTCGCGAACACGTCCAGGCCCGCCGCGCGCAGCGTGCCGTGGTTGAGCGCGTGCAGCAAGGCCGCTTCGTTCACCGTGGCACCGCGGCCTCCGTTGATGAAGGCCGCCCCGGGCTTCATGCACGCGAAGAAGGCGACGTCGATCATGCCGCGCGTCGCGTCGGTCAGCGGCAGCATCGCCAGCACGATGTCCGAACGCGCGAGCAGTTCGTCCAGGGGCGTGTGCATGGCACGGCCCTGCAGCTCGGGTGCCTGCGTGGCCAAGTCGACCGGCCGGCGCGAGTGATAGAGCACGGGCATGCCGAACCCGAGCGCCGCTCGGCGCGCCACCGCCTGGCCGATGCGGCCGAAACCGAGAATGCCCAGCGTCTTGCCGTGCACGTCAGTGCCGAAGAGTTCGTCGCCGATGTTCTTCGTCCACCGGCCTTCGCGCACGAGGTTCGAAAGCTCGACCACGCGCCGCTGCGTGGCCATCAAAATCGCGAACACCGTGTCGGCCACGGTTTCGGTCAGCACGTCGGGCGTGTGGCACAGCACGATGCCGCGCTTGTGCAGTTCCGCCAACGCGTAGTTGTCGACGCCGACCGATATGCTCGAAATCACTTCGAGCACAGGCGCCGCGTCGAGCAGCGCCGCATCGACCGTGTGGCTCGCACCGATGAGGCCGTTCGCCGTGCGCAGCGCGGCGGCGAAAGCCTCCGGCTCCTTGCGCGGATCGGCCACCGTCACGTGGTGCACCGCCTGAAGGCGCGCAAGCTGGTCTTCAGGCAAGGGCCGAAAAACAAGCACGTTCTTTTTCGTCGTCATGGTCAGAGTCCTGCTTCTTCGAGTTGTGCGCGGCTGGGCAAGCCTTCAGTGTCGCCCAGAACCTGCACGGCGCGCGCACCGATCCAGGCACCGCGGCGCACGGCCTCGGGCACGCTCTTGCCTTCGAGCAATGCGCTTACAACGCCGGCCGCGAAGCCATCGCCCGCACCCACGGTGTCGATTACTTCCTTCACCGGAAAGCCGTCGACGCGGCCGGTGCCGGCCACGTCGCTGTCGTAGTAGGCGCCTTCGGCACCAAGCTTGACGACTACCAGCTTCGCACCGCGCTCGCGGTAGAAGCGCGCCACGTCTTCGGGCCTGGTGTGGCCCGTGAGCAGCAAGCCCTCCTCGATGCCGGGCAACACCCAGTCGGCGCGCGAGGCCAGCTCGTTGACCCAGTGGCGCATCGCTTCGGTCGAAGACCACAGCGTGGGCCGCAGGTTGGTGTCGAACGAGATCGTGCGGCCGGCCGCGCGCATCACGTCCATGCTCTTGAGCGCGGCCTGCAGGCTGCTGTCCGAGATGGCCGCGAAGACGCCGGTGGCGTGCAGGTGCCGCGCCGAACGCAGCCAGGCTTCATCGACATCGGCCGGGCCCATCTGGCTGGCGGCCGAGCCCTTGCGGTGATACTCAACGGGCGGGTCGCTGCCATCGGTGACGCGGCCTTTGAACTGGAAACCCGTGCGCTGCGACCCGTCGCAAATCACGTGCGAGCAGTCGATGCCCTCGGCCTTCATCGCCGCGATCAGGTAGCGTCCCATCGAGTCGGTGCCGAGCCGGCTGGCCCAGCCCACCTTGAGCCCCAGGCGCGCGAGGCCGATGGCCACGTTGGTCTCGGCACCAGCCGTGCGCTTGTGGAACGCCTCTGCGTTCTCCAGCGGACCGGGCCGGTCGGCCACCAGCAGCAGCATGGCCTCGCCAAACAGGGCAACGTCGAAAGCGATGGGTTCTGTCATGTGTGGTTCTGCCTACGCCCGTGCGGCGCGGATGAAGTCGATTTGCGTGCGCGTGGCGACCTGCAGGTCGTCGCCCACCAGGGGGTATTCGATGGCGTGCGGCACGTCGGCGGGCAACGCACGCAGCACGGCGCGCCACGGCGCAACCGAGTCGCCCAGCGGCACCGCCACCCACTTGTGCGGCAGGCGCTGCGCGCCCTTGCAATGCACGTAGCGCACGCGGCGGCCCAGCACCTCTGCGGCCTGCAAGGGACACTCGCCAACCCAGTGCCAGTTGCCCATGTCGAAGGTCATGCCCAGTTCGACGCCGGCCCGCTCAGCCGCATCGAAGAACGCCTGCAGCGCGGGAAGCGTGCCGGCGCGCACGGTCTGGTCGTTCTCGATCAGCAGCTCGACGCGGGTTTGCGAAAGCTCCACCTTCAGGCCCCAGAGCGAGCCGTGCGAAGAAGGCTGGAAATCGCCGATGGACATCTTGAGCCGCTTCGCACCGACTTGCGTCGCTGCGGCGATGCCGCGCTTGAGCGCAGCGCTGTCGAGCCAGCCGCCTTCGGCCCACAGGCCTTCGGGGCTGGAGTACACGGAAGCGAGACCCTTCAGCGCGGGCAATTCGGCATCCGCATCACGCAGCATCTCGCCGCGCACTTCAACGGAATTGGCACCCGCTGCCATTGCCAGCTGCGCACACCATAGCTGGCCGTGCCGCCCCACCTCGGCCGCGCCGAAGGACGACAGAGAAATCAAAACGGGAAAGGACATTCAGTGTGCTTGGTGGGAGCTGAGGATCTGGCCGAGGAATTGTCGCGTCCTTTCGTCCTTGGGATGGCCAAAGAAGTCGGCGGGCGGCGCCTGCTCCACGATTTTTCCGTCGGCCATGAAGATCACGCGGTCTGCCACGCTGCGGGCAAAGCCCATTTCGTGCGTCACGCACAACATGGTCATGCCGTCTTCGGCCAGGCCGATCATGGTGTCGAGCACTTCCTTCACCATCTCGGGGTCGAGCGCCGAAGTGGGCTCGTCGAACAGCATGATCTTGGGCGTCATGCACAGCGCGCGCGCAATGGCCACGCGCTGCTGCTGGCCGCCCGAGAGCTGGCTCGGGTACTTGTGGGCCTGCTCCGGAATGCGCACGCGCGCGAGGTACTTCATGGCCACCTCTTCGGCCTGTGCCTTGGTCATGCCGCGCGAACGCATCGGCGCAAGCGTGCAGTTTTCCAGGATAGTGAGGTGCGGAAAGAGATTGAACTGCTGGAACACCATGCCCACTTCGGCGCGCACCGCATCCACGTTCTTGCCGCCGGCCGTGAGGTCGATGCCATCCACCACGATGCGGCCCTTCTGCACCGTCTCGAGCCGGTTGATGCAACGGATGAGCGTGGACTTGCCCGAACCAGAAGGCCCGCAGATCACGATGCGCTCGCCCTGGCGCACTGACAGGTCGATGCCGGTCAACACCTGGAATTCACCGTACCACTTGTTGACCGCTTCCATGCGGATGATCGATTCCGTCGTCATGCCAGGATTCCTCGTTCTTCTTCAGCCTTGGCGGCTCACTGCATCTTGGGCAGGTCGGCCTGCAGCCACTTCTGGTAGAGCTTGTTGAGCTCGCCGTTGGCAGTGTTCTTCGCAACGAATTCATTGACGGCCTTGTGCAGGTCGTCCTGGCCCGGACGCATCGCGATGCCCATCGATTGCTGCACCAGCGTGAACTTGTTTTCGTAGGTCCCGGCGGGCACGCGCTTGGCGATTTGCGCGGCCACCGTCACCGAGCAGCCGATCGCATCGACCTGGCCGGAGATCAGCGCCTGCATGGCCGAGGCGTCGTCGTCAAAGCGGCGGATCTCGGTGCCTTCGGGCGCGGCCTTGGTCACGGCCACATCTTGCGTCGAGGCGCGGGCCACACCCACGCGCAGGCCCTTCAGGTCGCCCGTCGCCTTGATGGGCGTCTTGGTGGCGCCATACAGCACGATGGTGGCAGCGGCGTAGGGCTGCGAGAACTGCACCTGCTTGGCGCGCTCGGGCGTGATGGCCAGCGAGGCGACCAGCAGGTCGACCTTGTTGGTCAGCAGGAAGGGAATGCGGTTCGGGCCGGTCACGGGCACGATGTTGGCCTTGACGCCCCACTCCTTGGCCAGCAGCTTGGCCACGTCGGCGTCGTAGCCGTCGGGTTGGTTCTGCACATTGGTGGTGCCGTAGGGTGGAAAGTCGACCAGCATGCCGATGGTGATCTCGCCCTTCTTCTTGATGTCGGCGACTGACTGTGCCGAGGCAAAGGGGGCGAACACGGTGAGCGCGGCGCCAAGGCCAAGGGCTGCCAGCGCAACGCGGCGGGTGGTGGTACGGGTCATGATGTGTCTCCGGGAAAAGAAAGAAAGCGGCGAGAAAGAGGAATCAGCGGGCCAGGGCCTGCGCGCGCCTGCGCTCCATGCGGGCGGCAAGCAGCGACAGCGGCCAGCAGATCGCGAAGTAGATGGCGGCCACCACCGAGAACACGACGAGCGGCTGGAAGGTGGCGTTGTTGATGATCTGGCCCGCGCGGGTGATCTCCGCAAAGCCGATGATGGCCGCGAGCGAAGTGCCCTTGATGATCTGCACCAGGTAGCCCACCGTGGGCGCCAGCGCGATCTTGAAGGCCTGCGGCAGCACCACGTCGCGCATGCGCGCGCTGTACTTGAGGCTCAGCGCCTCGGCCGCCTCCCATTGGCCGCGCGGGATGGCCTGGATGCAGCCGCGCCAAATCTCGCCCAGGAAGGCGGCGCTGTTGAGAACCAGCGCCACGCCCGCGGCAATCCACGGGTTGATGTCGAGCCCGAGCACCGGCGCGCCGAAGAAGATCAGAAACAGCTGCAGCAGCAGCGGCGTGCCCTGGAAAATCTGGATGAACACCGTCGACACGGTGCGTGCCCAGGGCGAATCGGAGGTGCGCATGAGTGCGACGGCCAGCCCCAGGACCGCGCCCCCAATGAAGGCAATGGCAGACAGCGCCAGTGTCCACTTGGCCGCTTCGAGAATGAAAAGGAATTCGGGAAAGCCGAAGGTACGCATGATTGTTGTGCTCCGCGCGTGGCCTGTTACCGGCGGTCCGGGTAGTTGAGCGTGCGCTTGTAGATGAGCTTGAACAGCGCCGAGAACGCCAGCGCCAGTGCCAGGTAGATGGCAGCCACCACGATGTAGATCTCGAAGCTGCGGAAGGTCTGCGACTGCAGGTTGGCGGCCACCGAAGTCAGGTCGTCGGCCGAGATGACCGACACCACGGCCGAGCTCAGCATCAGCAATATGAACTGGCTCGTGAGCGCGGGGTAGATGGCCTTGAGCGCGGGCTTGATGATCACGAAGCGGAAGATTTCCCAGGGCTTCAGGTTGAGCGCCCTGCCCGCCTCGATCTGCCCCTTGGGAATCGACTCGATGCCCGCGCGGATGATCTCGGTCGCATATGCGCCCAGGTTCACCACCATGGCCACCAGCGCAGCTGTTTGCGGCGACCAGCGGAGGCCGATGGCCGGCAATGCAAAGAAGAAGAAAAACAGCTGCACGAGGAATGGCGTGTTGCGGATCACCTCGATGTACGCATTGACGATGAAGCGCAGCCAGCCTGGCCCCGATGTCTTGCCCCAGGCGCAAAAGATGGCGACCACCAGGCCCAGCAGCGTGGCGACCAGGGAGAGCTGGATGGTGATCCAGGTGCCCTTGAGCAGCAGCGGCCAGGCAGCGAATACGGCGTCGAATTGAAACTGGTAGTTCATGGGTGCGGCATCGGGCGCGACAGCCACGGCAGTGGCCGCGCGCATGCCTCGAAAGCAAGGCTTGCAGCTTATATGAAACCGGTTTCAGCCCTACCTAGGGATTCCCCTAGGTCAGTCTTTTGACAGCCCTTCTGCCTACACTCACGCGATGCTGAATACTTCCGAGGCTCCCGTCCGCGCAGAGGCAAACGCATCCTTGGCGGGCGCTTATGCGCCGCCTGCCGTGCAGCATTTCAGGCAGGCTCTGCTCTGGCCCCTGCGGCTGATGCCGGCGCCGGACGACAAGCCCTCGCACCACGGTCCCTGGCACGTGCTGCGCGAGATGGGCGATGCCTCGCCATGGCGCGAAGAGATCGATGAATACACCGGCGACAGCAGCCGCTTTCATGAACGGCACTACAACGAGTTCGTGAGCTTCCTGCCGTATGTGCAGCGCTTTCTCTACGGCGAGGGCCGCTCCAAGAGCAAGGGCGGCAATGAAGACGGCCACGGCGGCGATTCGCCGATGCGCGTCTTTCGCCGCCACGACATTGCGGCGGTGCGCGTGGTGGCGCAGGCCGGCGATGCACCCATCACGCTCGACGTGGTGCATTGCGACCTGTATTTCTTCTTCGACATCGACGTGGTGATGCTCAACCTCGAAGTCGGCGCGGACCACCTGAGCCTCGCGCAGGCGCAAGACCTGCTCTATCGTTTCGGCCGCGCATATCCGGCCGGCTGGAACGCCGATGGCGGCGCGCTGCATTGCATGTCCAGCGTCGAATGGCTGGCTGCCGACGGCAGCGTGCTCGCGCGTTCGGATGCGCAGCAGCGAGAAGCTTTTCTTTCGCACGTGGCCCAGCACCGCGCGCCGCGCATCTCGGCCCACTGGGCCTACCTGATGCAGCCGCTGGTGAGCGATCATTCGGAGGACCCGGGCGTGCTGCGCTTCCGCCAGATCGAGTACTACCGCATGCCGGTGATGGCCTACCTTTCGCTGGACGATCCCAAGCGCCTCTCGCGCAACGACTTCATCCGGCTCGGGCTGGTCACAGGCGCTGCCGAGGCCGATGCGGCGCAGCAGGCGCACCTGCCCTATGCCGACCAGCATCTGGCCGATTTCGAAAAGCGCTATTGCTACGACCGCTTCTGGGTCGATGCGGGCGCGGCGCCCAACACGCGCTATTTGTGCAACGGCCACGCGCTGATCGTGGTGGGCGATGCGCGCTCAGAGTTCTTTTGCTGCCGCGACCGCGGCGTGCTCGCGCAGTTCAGGCACCAGCACTTCTTGCTGTTCCTCATCGCGCACTTCCAGAAGGCCTCGCTCCTGATGTTCTCGGACCAGCTGGTGGAAGCACTCAAGCGGCTCGACATCCGCAGCACGCCGAGCGTGAAGCAGTTCAAGCGCGCCATTCGCGGAAGCTTCGAGCGCTTTCTGCGCTTCACGCACCGCTACTGGTTCCACGAGATCTCGGAACAGGCGCAGGTGCGCGCGCTGTCCCACATGTGCACCGCGCATCTCGGGCTCGATCCCCTCTACGACGAGGTCAAGGCACGCATCGCCGACATGAACACCTATCTCGATGCAGACAGCCTGCGCCGGCAAGCCAGCACCGTGGTGCGGCTCACGGTGGTTACGCTGTTCGGCCTGATCGGCACCGTGACGACGGGTTTTCTCGGCATGAACCTGCTGGCCGAAGCCGAGGCGCCGCTGTGGCGCAAGGTACTCTGGTTCGGCGTCGTCTTCGTCTTCACCACCTGGCTCACCATCTACACCATGGTGAAGTCGCAGCGTCTGTCGGACTTCATCGATGCGCTGTCGAACGACCGGCTGAGCTTCAAGGGCAAGCTGGCCGCGCTGGCGCGGGTGTGGCGGCCGGGCTCGGACTGATCGATCAGAAAGCGATGTCGGCCGAGGGAACCGCGCGGATCGGCACGCCGAAGCTCGCGATGTCCGACAGCGTAGTGTTGTGGTGCGCGCGAATGAAGGCGCCCGTGGCGTGCGGCTTGTCATGCGAGGTGTGCGCATCGGCCGCGAGCACCACTTCAAAACCCAGCGCGGCGGCGCGGCGCGCGGTGGTATCCACGCAAAATTCCGACGAGTAGCCGCAGATCACCACGCGCTGCACTCCTTGCCCAGCCAGCAAGGCTTCGAGCGGCGTGCGCAGGAAAGAGTCGGGTGTGGTCTTGCGGATCTTCGTGTCGCCCGCATCGACGTGCAACGCATCGGCCAACTGCCAGCGTTCCGAGTCGAACTCCAGGTCGACGTCGTTCTCATGCTGGATGAAGGCCACCGGCACGCCCGCAGCGCGTGCCCGTTCGGTGAGCGCATTGATTCGCTGCACGACTTCGCCGGCCTCATGAGGGCGAGGCGGATCGTCACAGAGGCCACGCTGCATGTCGATGACGAGAACGGCAGTTTTCATGATGGATGGAAAGCAGGACCTTGGATGGCCGAGTATGGCCCCGCGGCCCGCTTTCGGGGTGCCCTTTCAACTCCAGGCGCTCACCTCGAGCCGCACCTTGCCGCTGATGCCCGGCGCCGCCGGTGCCGCGCCCAGGCTGGAAAGCGGCACGATGAACTGTAGCTTGCCGTTGGCCAGCTGCTTCGGGCTGATCGGAAGCGACGCCTGGCCCGCGGTGTCAGTCTGCCAGCCGTACTTGACGTTCCAGTTCTGCGCCGGGTCGTCCGCCCGCGGCGGCGCGATCTCGACGACCAGCGTGTCGCGGAACAGCGAACTGCCTTCGTAGTGGCCGTCGAGCCAGAACTTCTTGTTCACTTGGTAGTCCGGCACGCGCACGCCCAGCGTCATGGCGTAGGCCAGCGTGGGTCGGTCCTGCTTCACGCGGGCCTTGTTGGCCAGGAACACGGTCGATAGATAGATCGAGCGGCGCTCGGGCTTTTGCGGGTCGGTCAGCTCCTTGTGCGTGCGGCAGGCGGGCGAGTCCTCTTCGGCCACGCGGCGGCTCAGGTACCAGCGCTTGCCGCGTGGCGAGGCGAGCAGCTCGATCTGGTAGAGCGCGTCCACGTCGGCATCCTTCGGCAGGTCGGGCGGCAAGGTGACGCCGTCGACTTCGAACCAGAGATCGACGCGCACGTCGCCGAACAGAAAACGCACGAGGTTCTGGTAGGCCTCCTCGGAATTGACGATGCCGAAGTAGCCCGAGTGCGAACGAAACGCGTAGGCCGTGGCCACGGGCTTGCTGCGTTTCAGCTCGTCGATGGACCAGAGCGAGGCATTCTCGATGCGCACCAGCCCGTCGCTGCCGTGACCTGCGAACATGCGCGACAGGCCCTTGGCCGCTTCATAGTCGCCGCGGTTGGAGCCCACCATGCAGAAGAAGCGTTCGGCCGGGAAGGCCGAGGCCGGCAGGTAGTCCATGCGGCCGTCGACGGGGGCCGTGTCCAGGAATTCCGACATCCTCTCGCGATTGAAGGTATTCATCTCATTGGCCGTGAGCCAGGCCGGCACATTGACGCCGCCCATGTCGATGCCGTTGTGAGGCGTGGCATAGGTGAACACCTTGTCGACGCAGGCGCGCGCCGCCGCATCGCCGAGCGCCGGGTTCTGCAGGAAGGCTCGCACCACGAGGCCGCCCATCGAATGCGCCACCAGGTAGCAGCGGAAGTCCGCAGGCGAGAAGGCGGCGCCCTCCCGCTGCGCCACCAGGTCGCGCACGCGAAGGATCAGCTTGCTCAAACCCTGCGCGTAAATCTTCACGTCGCGCGACTTGCCATCGCCCAGCAACTCCGAGCCGCTGTCGTAGTAGCGGTAGATCACGATGGATGCGGCCGGAATGCCGTCCACGTCCTTGCCGGTTTCGTCGGGCGACGGCTTCCAGTCGTTGTCGAGAATGTCCAGGCCGTTCTGGTAGACGCTCTGGTACTGGTAGTCGGCCAGGAGGCGCACCACCGGGGACTCGAAGACGAACTTCTGCGCGGGCGCCTCCTTCTTGACGGTGGCGCGGTACACGGTGGAGCCCACGTTGAAGCCGCAGAACGGGTCGGCCGCCGTGTCGTCGCGCTCGGCCTCCGTCATGGCGTAGCCACGCACGTAGATGATGGGATAGCGGTTGCTGCTCATGGTATGTGCGCCTTTCCGTAGCCCGCGAAGCGTGGCGCTTCGCAGTGTGCCGGGCCATGCCGCCGCCATCCATAGAACGCATGGCATACGACAGGTGGCGGGCCGCGCAAATGCCCCTTTGCGCCGAATGTTTCTGCCGCTGAAACCATTCGGCGCGGCGCGCGGGCTAAGCTCGCGCCGCAAAAACCAGAACACGCACGAGCCATGAACGACGTTGCCCAGCCCTCGAATCTCCTCCAGCGCGGCTTCCGCCGCTGCGGCACCTTGCTGTTCGCGGCCAGCTGCACGCTGGTGGCCGCCTGCACAAGCAACAGTGGATGCGGAGCACGCTACGACGCATCGCCGCAGTTCAAGGGCTGCACCTTTCAAAATCTGCCGAACCCGGAAGTCAAGCCCTCCGCCAGCGCATGGCGCATCTGGTCGCGCTTCATCGTCGGCAGCAAGGTCGACACCGTGCCGGTCGATCCGATTCCCGTGCGCATGCTGAGCACGGCCGACCTGGACGCGCTCGACACCAAGGCCAACCACGTGGTGCGGCTCGGCCATTCGTCGCACCTGCTCAAGCTGCAGGGCAAATACTGGCTGATCGACCCGGTGTTCAGCGAGCGGGCGTCGCCGTTCAGCTTCGCCGGGCCCAAGCGCTTTCACAAGCCGCCGCTCACGCTGGAGCAGCTGCCGCCAATAGAAGGCCTGATCCTCTCGCACGACCATTACGACCACCTCGACGTGGCCACCATCGAGTACCTGGCTCAGCGCGTCCAACGCTACTTCGTCCCGCTGGGCGTGCGTGCGCGGCTCGTGGCCATGGGCGTGCCCGCGGAGCGCGTGACCGAGCTCGACTGGTGGCAAGGCGGCGAACACGACGGCGTGAAGCTCACCGCTACGCCAGCGCAGCACTTCTCGGGCCGCACGCTGACCGACCGCGACCGCACGCTGTGGGCCTCATGGGTGGTGCAAAGCGGCGAGCAGCGAATCTTCTACAGCGGCGACTCGGGCTATTTTTCGGGCTTCAAGCAGATCGGGGAGCGCTTCGGCGGCTTCGATCTGGCACTGATGGAAAACGGCGCCTACGACGCCTACTGGCCCGCGGTGCACATGACGCCCGAACAGAGCGTGCAAGCATTTGAAGACCTGCGCGGCAAGGTGCTCTATTCGGTGCACAACAGCACCTTCGACCTCGCCTTCCACACTTGGCACGATCCGCTCGATCGCATCGCGGACCTGTCAGAAGCCAAGAAGATCGAACTGGCGACGCCGGTGATCGGTGAAGTGCTGACTGTAGGCAAGGCGCGCACCAACGAGCGCTGGTGGCAGGGCCTGCACTGAGGCCTGCAACAGCCTCTAATTGCGTTCTTTGCGCTCGCGCGCCCGGCGCTGCTGCCGGGTTTCGTTGGCCTGCGCCGCGATGCGGTCCTTCTCGCGCTGCTTGGCCCCGCGCTTCATGCGCATGCGGCGGCCGAACCAGAAGCTGGCAAGGCCGGTGACCACCGCAATGAAGAGGCCGATGACGCTGATGTCGATGCCGCCCATCACAGCACCCGCACGATGCTGGCCGGCTTGAAGCCGAGGTCGGCCGCCTTGCCTTTGCGCGCACGGCTGCCGCGCGCGTTGTTGAGCGTGCGGATCTCCAGCGTCTCGTCGCGCTCCTTGCCGCCGCGGCCGATGCCTTCGATCTTCACGCTGCGCGTGTAGGCCGCGGCGCCCGCCAGCGTGTCCTTCGCTTCCAGGTCGATCAGGGTGAGGCCGCGGCCGCCCTTGGGCAGGCTCTTGAGTTCGGTGATGTCGAAGGTCAGGATGCGGCCGCCAGTCGAGGCGCAGGCCACGTGCGTGGCCGCCGGCATCGGCTCCGCGCCGCTCGCGCCGCCCACCACCGACGGTCGGCAGAGTTGCTCGCCCTCGCCCACGTCGATGAAGGCCTTGCCGCCGCGCTGGCGCGACATCATGTTCTCGACCGTGGCGATGAAGCCGTAGCCGCCCGTGTTGGCCAGCAGCACGCTCGCGCCCACCGGCCCCGCGAAGAAATGCGTGACGTGCGTGCCGGCATCGAGTTCGATGAGCGTGGTCACGGGTTGGCCGTCGCCGCGCGCGCCGGGAAGCGAGGCCACGGGCACGGTGTAGACGCGCACCGTCTTGTCCTTGGCGGAGCCGAACACGAGCAGCGTGTCGACGCTACGGCACTCGAAGGCGCCGTAAAGGGCGTCGCCGGACTTGAAGCTGTACTCGGGCGCTGCCGCGCCGTTGGCGCCGTTCTTCTCGCTGGGCCAGCCCTTCTGCGCGCGGACCCAGCCCTTCTGTGACACGATCACCGTGACCGGCTCGTCGACCACCTTGACTTCGGCCACGGCGCGCTTTTCGGCCTGGATCAGCGTGCGGCGCGGATCCGCGAAGGTCTTGGCATCGGCTTCGATTTCCTTCACCAGCAGGCGGCGCAGGGCCGCTGGACTGCCGAGGATGTCTTCAAGCTTTTTCTGGTCTGTGCGCAACTCGTCGAGTTGCTGCTGAATCTTGATGGCTTCTAGCCGAGCAAGCTGCCGCAGCCGGATTTCAAGGATGTCTTCCGCCTGCACTTCGGAGAGATTGAAGCGCGCAATGAGCGCAGCCTTCGGATCTTCCGCCGCTCGGATGATCGCTATCACCTCGTCGATATTGAGCAGCACCAGCTGCCGGCCTTCGAGGATGTGGATGCGGTCCAGCACCTTGTTCAGGCGGTGCCGCGAGCGCTTCTCGACGGTGATCTCGCGGAACGCGATCCACTCGTTGAGCATCTGTCGCAGCGACTTTTGCGTGGGCTTGCCGTCGATGCCCACCATGGTGAGGTTGATGGGCGATGAGGTTTCGAGCGAGGTCTGCGCGAGCAGCGTGGTGATGAACTCGTCCTGGCTGATGCGCGAGGTCTTGGGTTCGAACACCAGGCGCACGGCAGCGTCCTTGCTGGATTCGTCGCGCACCACGTCGAGCACCGAGAGCATCGCGGCCTTCAGCTGGGTCTGCTCGGCGCTGAGCGCCTTCTTGCCGGCCTTGACCTTCGGGTTGGTGATTTCCTCGATTTCCTCGAGCACCTTCTGCGTGCTGACACCGGGCGGAAGCTCGTTGACCACGAGCTGCCATTGGCCGCGCGCAAGGTCTTCAATCTTCCAGCGCGCGCGCACCTTGAGCGAGCCGCGACCGGTGCGGTAGGCGTCGGCAATGTCGGCCGGGCCGCTGATGATCTGGGCGCCGCCGGGGTAATCGGGGCCGGGCACGATCTGCAGCAATTCCTCGTCGCTGAGCTTGCCGTTCGCCTTGATCAGCGCCACGCAGGCATCGGCGATCTCGCGCAGGTTGTGGCTTGGGATTTCGGTGGCCAGACCCACGGCGATGCCGCTCGCGCCATTGAGCAGCGTGAACGGCAGGCGCGCGGGCAACAGGCGCGGTTCTTCGGTGCTGCCGTCGTAGTTGGGAATGAAGTCGACCGTGCCTTCGTCGATCTCGTCGAGCAGCAGGCTGGTGATGCGGGCCAGGCGCGCCTCGGTGTAGCGCATGGCCGCGGCGCCGTCGCCATCTCGGCTGCCGAAGTTGCCCTGGCCGTCGACCAGCGGATAGCGCTGCGAAAAATCCTGCGCCATGCGCACCAGCGCGTCGTAGGCTGCCTGGTCGCTGTGCGGGTGAAAGCGGCCGAGCACGTCGCCCACTACGCGCGCGCTCTTGACGGGCTTGGCACCCACGGTGCCGTTGGTGCCGCCAAAGCCCAGGCCCATGCGCGACATCGAATAGAGGATGCGCCGCTGCACCGGCTTCTGGCCGTCGGACACGTCGGGCAGCGCGCGGCCCTTGACCACGCTGAGCGCGTATTCGAGATAGGCGGTTTGTGCGTAGTCGGCCAGCGTGAGGGTGGTGTCGCCGTCGGTGGGACCCTGGAGATCGAGCGGAGGTTGGGAGTCCATGGAGAAGAGAAAAAGAAAAACAGTTGTCGGGCCGCGCGCCTTTTATGCGCTCAACCCAGTGATCGGCGACGAAAACGCGGATGCGGCATGTTCAGGACAGCGGCACTTCCGCCGCGCCGTCCGATACCGTCGGCTGCTCGGGCATTTCGGGCATGGTCGGCATGCCGGTGGGCGAATCGGGCGGCAGGTTGCCACGGCCAAGAGCGCCGCCCTTCGGCACCGTGAGCTCCATGCGGATGCGCCCCGGCGCCTTGCCGCCGCGCGCGTTGCTGCCGCCGCCGCCCAGTCCCGCCGAAGGCTTGAGATACGCATAGAGCTGCAGCACCGTCTGAACGTAGTTCTGCGTTTCCTTGTAATTAGGAATCTTGTTGCCTGCACGCTGCACGGCACCCTCGCCGGCGTTGTAGGCGGCCAGCGCCAGTTCGATCTGGCCCGGGAACATGGCGATCAGGTCTCGCAGGTAGCGCGAGCCGGCGGCGATGTTGATGCGCGGATCGAACAGCTTCTTTTCGATGCTGCTGCGCTTGTCCGCCGAGACGCCGTAGCGCTGCGCGGTGCCCGGCATGAGCTGCATGAGCCCCATCGCGCCCTTGGGCGAAACGGCCTGCGCGTCGAAACCCGACTCGGTGGCGATCAGCGCCTGCAGCAATTCGTAGTCGATCGAATGCTTGTCCGCCGCATCGCGCAGCGCGGCCTTCGCGGTCTTGTAGCTGGGCGAGGCCTCGAAAAGAGCGAGCAAGGTCTGCGACGCTTGGGGCACCTTTCCGTCGAGCTTGCGCCCGCCGCGTCCGAACGGCGCCACGCCCTGCGAGGTGTCAAAGCTCTGCCCGCGGCGAAAGAAGATCTGGTAGCGCTCGTCGATCTTTTCCGCGGCGAAATGGGCCACGCCCTTGCTGTCGATGTAGCCGTAGATGTCAGCGGCGTGCGCCAGCCCGTGCTGCGTGCAGAGCAGCAGCAAGGCCAGGAACAACGGACGCATGAAATCTGAGATTTTCACGAGAGTGGTCAAACATCGATGTCGACATCGTCGGCGCGCAGTTCCATCAACTCGCGCCGAGCCGCTGCCTCGCCCTTGCCCATGAGCTTGGTGATCTCCCCTTGGGTGGACGTGAAGTCGAAGCGCCCCAGCTGAACCTTCATCAGGCGCCGGGTGTCCGGATTGAGCGTGGTTTCCCACAATTGTTCCGCGCTCATCTCGCCCAGGCCCTTGAAGCGGCTGATGTTCCAGGCGCCTTCGCGCACGCCGTCCTTGCGCAGTTTATCCAGGGTGGCAGTCAGTTCGCCCTCGTCGAGCGCATAGACCTTGGAAGCCGGTTTCTTGCCCCGCGCCGGTGCGTCCACCCGAAATAGTGGCGGCTTTGCGACATACACATGGCCCGCTTCGATGAGTTTCGGAAAGTGTCGGAAGAACAGCGTGAGCAGCAGGACCTGGATGTGCGAGCCATCCACGTCGGCATCGGAGAGGATGCAGATCTTGCCGTAGCGCAGGCCGCTCATATCGGGCGAGTCGTTGGGGCCGTGCGGATCGACGCCCACGGCCACCGAGATGTCGTGGATTTCGGTGTTGGCGAAGAGCCGGTCGCGTTCAACCTCCCAGGTGTTCAGCACCTTGCCGCGCAAGGGCAGGATGGCTTGGCTCTCTTTGTCGCGGCCCATCTTGGCGCTGCCGCCGGCCGAGTCGCCCTCGACCAGAAAGACTTCGTTGTGGCTGATGTCCTTGCTCTCGCAATCGGTCAGCTTGCCGGGCAGCACTGCCACGCCGGAGCCCTTGCGCTTCTCGACTTTCTGGCCCGCGCGCTGGCGCGTCTGCGCGGCCTTGATGGCCAGTTCGGCGAGCTTCTTGCCGTAATCGACGTGCTGGTTGAGCCACAGTTCGAGCGCGGGTCGCACGAAGCTCGACACCAGCCGCACCGCATCGCGCGAGTTGAGCCGTTCCTTGATCTGGCCCTGGAACTGCGGGTCGAGCACCTTGGCGCTCAGCACGTACGAAGCGCGCGCGAACACGTCTTCGGGCAAGAGCTTCACGCCCTTGGGCAGCAGCGAGTGCAGTTCGATGAAACCCTTCACCGCCGTGAACAGGCCGTCGCGCAGGCCGCTTTCATGCGTGCCGCCGGCGCTGGTGGGAATCAGGTTGACGTAGCTCTCGCGCACCGGCTGGCCGTCTTCGGTGAAGGCCACGCACCAGTCGGCGCCCTCGCCTTCGGCGAAGTTGTCGGCGTTCTTGTCGGCATGGCCGCTGCCTTCGAACAACGGAATCACCGGGTCGCCGCTCAGCGTCTGCATCAGGTAGTCGCTCAGACCGCCCTTGTAGAGCCACTGCTGCGTTTCCTTGGTCTTCTCGACCGTGAGCGTGACGCTCACGCCCGGCATCAGCACGGCCTTGCTGCGCAGCAGGTGCGTGAGTTCGCTCATGGGCAACGCGGCGGTCTCGAAATACTTGGCGTCGGGCCAGGCGCGCACGGTGGTGCCCTGGCGGCGCTCGCCGGCTTCGAGCTTGCGGATTTCGAGCGCCTCGATCACGTCGCCGGCACTGAAGGCCAGCTTGGCCACCGAGCCTTCGCGGTGGGAAACGACCTCGAGCCGCTTTGAAAGCGCATTGGTCACCGACACGCCCACGCCGTGCAAGCCGCCCGAGAAGCTGTAGGCGCCGCCCGAGCCCTTGTCGAACTTGCCGCCCGCGTGCAGGCGGGTGAACACCAGTTCGACCACCGGGGCCTTTTCTTCGGGGTGCAGCCCGAACGGAATGCCGCGGCCATCGTCTTCGATGCTCACCGAGCCGTCGGTGTGCAGGGTGACCTTGATCTTCTTGCCGTAGCCCGCCAGCGCCTCGTCGGCCGCGTTGTCGAGCACTTCCTGGATGATGTGCAGCGGGTTGTCGGTCCGGGTGTACATGCCCGGGCGCTGCTTCACGGGCTCCAGGCCCTTGAGCACGCGGATGGAACCTTCCGAATAGCCCGAGGACGCGGACGATGGGCTGGGGGGAGTCTTGAGGGGAGTCGCCATGGGGGCGGATTGTAGTCAGTCGAATCCAAATGACTGGATACCCATACAGCAGCATCGTCCGACCGCAGCTCCATGCCATCGAATTTCGACGGCGGTCGCAACTCTCGTTCGCTTTGATGCCTGGAGCGCATCAAAGCACCCGCCATAAATCATCAATGGCTTGGAGCCCCTTCGACTGCCAAGGGATGCAAGTCGCTACATTCGACGCCATGCAAGCCTCCGCTCCCACTCTCTCGGTCAAGCAGGTGCTGATCTGCGGCGCCATGATCGTCACGCTCTCGATGGGCATTCGCCATGGCTTCGGCCTGTGGCTGCAGCCGATCACGCAGGCGCAGGACTGGACCCGCCAGACCTTCTCGTTCGCCCTGGCAGTCCAAAACCTCTCGTGGGGCATCTTCGGTGTGTTCGCGGGCATGGTGGCCGACCGCTTCGGCGCGTTCCGGGTCCTGATCGCGGGCACGGCGTTCTATGCGCTGGGCCTGCTGGGCATGGCGTATTCGCCCACGCCGCTCTTGTTCACGCTGAGCGCTGGCGTGCTGATCGGCGCTGCGCAGGCGGGCACCACCTATGCCGTCGTCTACGGCGTGATCGGGCGCCAGATTCCGGCTGAGCGGCGTTCGTGGGCCATGGGCGTGGCGGCGGCGGCAGGCTCGTTCGGCCAGTTCCTGATGGCGCCCATCGAGGGCCGCCTGATCGGCCACCTGGGCTGGCAGACCGCGCTGGCCGTGGTGGCGGTGCTGGCGCTGGTGATCGTGCCGCTGGCCTTCGGCCTGCGCGAACCGCAGCGCGAGGCACTGGCTGGGCACCGTGACCAATCGGTGCTGCAGGCGGTGGGCGAGGCCTTCCGCTACCCGAGCTTCGGGCTGCTGATGGCCGGGTATTTCGTCTGCGGCTTCCAGCTCGCGTTCATCGGCATCCACATGCCGACCTACCTGCGCGACCAGCGCCTGGCGGCCGACGTGGCGGGCTACGCGCTGGCGCTGATCGGGCTTTTCAACGTCTTCGGCACCTACACGGTCGGGCTGCTAGGGCAGAAGCTGGCCAAGCGCAAGATCCTGGCGGCCATCTACTTTGCGCGGGCGGTGTCCATCATGCTGTTCCTGCTGGTGCCGATTTCACCGCTCAGCGTGTATGTGTTTTCTGCGGCCATGGGCTTTCTCTGGCTTTCGACCGTGCCTGCCACCAATGCGATCATCGCGGGCATCTTCGGGGTGTCGCACCTGTCGATGCTCAGCGGCTTCGTGTTCCTGAGCCACCAGGTGGGCTCGTTCATCGGGGTCTGGCTCGGCGGCTACCTGTATGACACCACCGGCAGCTACGACATCGTCTGGTACATCGCCATCGCCCTGGGCGTGTTCGCGGCGCTGATCAATCTGCCGGTCAAGGAAGGTGCCATTGCGCGCGGCACGGCGCCGGCCGCCGTTCCCGGCTGAGCATAGAGAGAATGGAAACTGACATGACTTCGCAGACGCGCCATCGCCTCCTACACGCCGGCTCGCTCGCCGCGGCGCTGGCGGTGCTGGGCGGCGTTTTCGCGCTCTACGTCCATCCGAGCTTTCTCGTGACGCTGGTTGACCAGGTCTGGTCCTGCTTTTGATGGCCACGAAAGAAGACGTCTCGAGCCTTCACGCCGGCCTGGCGCCGTCGGAATGGATCGTGCGTTGGTCGCACCTTCTGGCGCCTGGCGCCACCGTGCTCGACGTGGCTTGCGGCCACGGGCGGCACATGCAGTGGTTCGCGGCGCACGGGCACGCGGTCACGGGCGTCGATCGCGCTCCAGAGGCCACGGAAGCAGCGAGCGCCTACGGCCGCACCCTGACCGCCGACATCGAGTCCGGCCCCTGGCCCTTTGCCGGTCAGGCTTTCGGCGCGGTGGTCGTCACCAATTACCTGTGGCGGCCGCGCATGGCCGACATCGTGGCCGCGGTCACGCCGGGTGGCGTGCTGCTCTACGAAACCTTTGCGGCCGGCAACGAAAGCGTGGGCAAGCCCTCGCGGCCGGACTTCCTGCTGCAGCCGGGCGAACTGCTGGCCGCCTGCCGGGAGCTGCGCGTGGTGGCCTATGAAGACGGCTTTCTGGACGAGCCGCCACGCTTCGTCCAGCGCATTGCCGCCGTGCGTGCCGGCGCGGCCGATCCGGCCCAGCCCGCACGCCATCCGCTGCGGGGAAACTGACCCCACCGGGGGGCCGGTTTCCGCCGACCCCGGAGTCAGTAGAATCGGCGCTTTCGTCCACCGACAGAGAGATTCCCCCTTGGAGCAACTGACAGGCAGCATCGTCGCTCTCGTCACGCCGATGCACGACGACGGCAGTGTCGACTATCCCGCCCTGCGCCGGCTGATCGATTGGCACATCGACGAAGGCACCGACTGCCTCGGCGTGGTCGGCACCACCGGCGAATCGCCCACGGTCGACGTGGAAGAGCATTGCGAAATCATCCGCGTGGCGGTTGAGCAGGCCAAGGGCCGCGTGCCCGTGATGGCCGGCTGCGGCGCCAACTCGACCAAGGAAGCCATCGAGCTCGCCCGCTTCGCCAAGGGCGTGGGCGCCGATTCGCAGCTGCAGGTCGTGCCCTACTACAACAAGCCGACGCAAGAAGGCCAGTACCAGCACTTCAAGGCCATTGCCGAAGCCGTGGGCGACCTGCCCACCGTGCTGTACAACGTGCCCGGCCGCACCGTGGCCGATATGGCGCACGACACCGTGCTGCGCCTCGCGCAGGTGCCGGGCATCATCGGCATCAAGGAAGCCACCGGCAACATCGAACGCGCGCAGTGGCTGATTCGCGATCTGCCCAAGCACTTTGCCGTGTATTCGGGCGACGACCCCACCGCCGTGGCCCTCATGCTCTGCGGCGGCCAGGGCAATATCAGCGTCACGGCCAACATCGCGCCGCGCAAGATGCACGAGCTGTGCGTTGCGGCCATTGCGGGCGACGTGCGGCGCGCCATGGAGATCCAGTTCGAGCTCATGCCGCTGCATCGCCACCTGTTCGTCGAGCCCAACCCGATCCCGGTCAAGTGGGCCATGTCCAGGCTCGCACTCTGCGGCGGCACGTTGCGGCTGCCGCTCACCGAGCTGGCCGAATCCAACCGGCCCGTGGTCGAGGCTGCCCTCCGCGCCACCGGCCTGCTCAAGGGCTGAGCCGTTCCGCCGCTCCTCCAACCCCCACCTCTTTTTCGCCTGCCGCATCAAGGTCAAGCAACCTTTTGCCCGAACCGTGCTCAGAGAGTGCGGGCAATGCGGCCCCTAGATAGACCGAACCCATTCCAACAAGGAAGACGACGTTGAAGAACCTTTCGCACATCTCGCGATTCGCACTGCTGGCAATCGTTGTCAGCCTCGCCGCCTGCTCCGTCCTCGAGAGCGACAAGATCGATTACAAGAGCGCCGGCAAGGCACCGACGCTCGAAGTTCCGCCTGACCTCTCGCAGCTCTCGCGCGAAAACCGCTATGCGGTGCCGGGCGGCGCGGTCACGGCCAACGCCTACCAGGCCGGCGTTGCCAACGCCCCGGGCGTTCCGACCGCGGTGGCCAACATCGGCGACGTGCGCATGGAGCGCTCGGGCACACAGCGCTGGATCGTCATCAACCGCGCACCCGACCAGCTCTGGGATCCGGTGAAAGACTTCTGGCAGGAAAGCGGCTTTCTCCTGACCACCGAGCAGCGCAATCTCGGCATCATGGAAACCGACTGGGCCGAGAACCGCGCCAAGCTGCCGCAGGACATCATCCGCGGCACGCTGGGCAAGCTGGTCGATTCGGTCTATTCGACCGGCGAACTCGACCGCTTCCGCACCCGCCTGGAGCGCACGCCCACTGGCACCGAGATCTTCATCAGCCACCGCGGCATGCAGGAGGTCTACAACAACAGCCGCCAGGACCAGACCGTGTGGCAGCCCCGCCCGAGCGATCCTGAACTCGAAACCGAATTCCTGCGCCGCCTGATGGTCAAGCTAGGCGTCTCGCAAGAACAGTCGAAGATCCTGGCCGCCACCACCGCGCCGACCAAGACCGCCACCGTCGCTTCCGTGAGCGGCCAGCCCGTGGTGCAGATCAGCGAAGGCTTCGACCGCGCATGGCGCCGTGTGGGCCTGGCACTCGACCGCACCGGCTTCACCGTGGAAGACCGCGACCGCACCGCCGGCATCTACTACGTGCGCTACGTGACCCCCAACCCCGACAAGAAGGAACCCGGCTTCTTCGGCAAGCTGTTCAGCAGCTCGAGCAAGAACGAGGCGCCGATCAAGTTCCGCATTCTCGTGAAGGGCGGCCAGGGCGAGAGCACCACCGTCTCGGTCCTGAACGAATCCGGCGCGCCCGAAACCTCGGCCAACGCACAGCGCATCGTCCAGGTCATTGCCGACGACCTGAAGTAACCCGCATGCTCCGCTTCCGAAGCCTCGGCAGCGGCAGCACGGGCAACGCCGCGCTGGTCGAAGCGACCAGCGGCGGGCGCACCTCGCGGCTCCTGGTCGACTGCGGCTTTGGTTTGCGGCAGCTCGATCTGCGGCTCGCCAAGGCGGGTCTCGCGGCCAGCGACATCGACGCGATCTTCGTCACCCACGAGCACGGCGACCACATCGGCTGCGCCCATTCGCTCTCACGCCGCAACCGCATTCCGGTCTGGATGAGCGAAGGCACATGGCTCGCCACGGGCGGCCGGGATTTCGAAGGCCGACTCAATCTGGCTCGAGACGATTCGGAGTTCGCAGTCGGAGATATCGCGGTGCAGCCCTTTACCGTGCCGCACGATGCGCGCGAGCCGCTGCAGCTGCGATGCTCCGACGGCGCCCGCACCCTGGGCGTGCTCACCGATCTAGGCCATGCCACGGCCCACGTACTTTCCAGGCTCAGCGGCGTGCATGCGCTGCTGCTCGAGTTCAACCACGACAGCGAGCTGCTGGCCAACTCGGCCTATCCGGCATTTCTCAAGTTGCGCGTTGGCGGCAAGCATGGCCACCTATCGAACATGGCGGCCGCGGACATTGCACGCGCGGTGCGCCACGAGGGTCTCCGCCATGTGGTCGCGGCGCATCTGAGCGAACAGAACAACCGTCCCGAGATCGTGCGGCGCCTGATGGCCGACGCCCTTGGCGGGCACGAGGCCGAGATGCTCACGGCCAGTGCGTCGGAAGGCTCGCCCTGGCTGGACGTCTGAGGGCGCGGTCCGCCCTGCTTCTTCAGAGCACCATGCAAAAAGCCGCCCGAGGGCGGCTTTTTGCCGGACGCACGAAACGCACGAAACGCCCTAAGCTGACCTCGCCTACTGCTTGGGCGCTTCGTTCTTCTTGGCAGCCTCGGTCGCCGCATTGGCCGCGTCCAGGGCCGATGAGGCCGCCGGCGAAGGCGCCGTGGCCGCGGAACCGGTCGACGGCGCCGGTGTCACCACAACAGCAGGCGGCGGCGGAGGCGCAGGCTCGGTCACCGGAGCGGGCGGAGGGGTCACAACGACCGGCGCGGCATCCTCTTTCTTGCCGCAAGCCACGAGTGCGGCGGCGGCGATCAACGAAGCGAGCAGGACGGATGACGACTTTTTCATGGAAACTCCTTTGGCAATGGATATCTGAACGAAAAAATTCTAGACCCGCATCACCGCTGGTTTATGTCTCACAGCCCCATTCGCGGCATTGGCTTACAAGCCCAGTGTCGATGCCGGAAACGCCGGCCGCCCCGCCCGCCACGTCTCATCGATGGTTTCGCGGAGTTCGCGCCGCGCACGCGGATCGAAGCCGCACACGCCGCGGCTGCGCTCGGGATCGGCACGGTGGGCAAACCACTCGGGGGTCCAGATGGCGCTCGGCACCCCCGGGCTGCCCGCTGCCGGCCGGACCGCCCTGCATTCGATGATGTGGTCCCACATGCGCCGCCACGGCACGAGGCGCGTGTGGGCACGCTCGATGACGTCGAAGCGCTGCGCCAGCAGAAGGAAGCGGCGGCCCGTGGCCGACCAGGCCTGGAGCGCCTGGATGCTGGCCCGGTCCCCTAGCGGCCAGTCGGCAAAGTCTGGGTCGCTGAGAACCAGTTCTTTCCAGCCCTGCCGCGCCGCGTTCTCGAGCGCGATGCGCACGATGCCGTCGAAGGCCTCGCGGCCATCGAAGCGGCCTTCGGGCAAGGCGGGCTCCACAGGCACTGGTGTGTCACTCGGCATGCACCCACCCCGCTTCGCACCACTCGGCCAGCAACGCGAGCGCGCCTTCGCTCGCGCGCGAGAGCTCGCGCGGACCGAGCGCGCGCCGGTCGGCCAGCCGCCGCATCAGCGTGGCATCGGCCCCGCCCGCGCGAAAGCTCTCGCCATTGATGTAGAGGTGCCGCGCGTCGTAAAGCATGCGCGTACGCCGGTCGAGCATCACGCGGTTCAATGCATCCGGCGCTTCGGTGCCCTCGTCGAACCAGACATTGGCCTTGGGCTCCGTGAGCGATTCGCCCAAGGCACGGTCAATTGCATCGGGGTCGCGCAGCGCGGCATCGACGGCCTTGCGCGCAAAGGCCTGCAGCGCGGCCGGCATGGCGGCTGGCGCGTCGACCGCGGGCTGCGACGGATCGCGATAGCGAGCCAGCTCGGCCGGGCCCGCATCTTCGAGCGCTTCCGAATAGGCCTGCGCCATGCGGGACAACAGGTCGGCGCCAAGCTCGCCCACTGCCGACGACCGCAGGCCGATGGAGCAGGTCATGCAGTCGTCACCGACCGCCACGCCATCGTGCGCATAGCGTGGCGGCAGATAGAGCATGTCGCCCGGCTCCAGCACAAAGCTTTGCTCGGGCTCGAAATGCTCGAGGATCTTGAGCGGCACGCCCTGCTGCAGGCGCAGGTCGCTCTGCTTGCCGATCGACCAGCGCCGCGTGCCCTGCGCCTGCAGCAGAAACACGTCGTAGCTGTCGAAATGCGCCCCTACGCCGCCCTGATCGCTCGCGTAGCTGATCATCAGGTCGTCCAGCCGTGCGTCGGGCAGAAAGCGGAACTGCTGCAGCAATGCATTCACGCCATCGTGATGCAGGTCGACGCCCTGCACCAGCAGGGTCCATGCGGGCTGCTTCAGCGGCGGCAGCGCACGCCGTGCGAGCGGCCCGTGCTTGAGCGTCCAACCGGCCTTGCCATGTCGGATGAGGCGCGATTCCACGTCCTCACGCTCCGCCAGGGCAAACAGCGCGCTCCGATCGATCGGTGGCACCATGGCGGGAATGGCCTGGCGCACCAGCAACGGTTTTTTCTGCCAATACCGCCGCATGAACTGCGCGGCGCTCAGGCCGCCGAGCAACGGCAGCGGTTGTGTAGTCTCCATGGGAGAATTCTGCAATGGAAATCTCTGAACAATGCGTGGTCGGCCTGACCTGGACGATGAAAGACACTCTGGGCGAAGTGTTGGACGTGCTCGACGAACCGGTGGAATTCATGGTTGGGGGCGATGACCTCTTCGACGTGATCGAAGCCGCCCTGCAGGGCCACGAGCCCGGCGCCCGGGTGCAATTGCAGCTCGAGCCCGAGCAAGGCTTCGGCGACTTCAACGACCAGCTGCTCTTTCTGGAGCCGCGCTCGCTGTTTCCCGAAGGCACCGAGGAAGGCATGACCTTCGACGGCGCCGCACTGCCCCAGGGCGTGAGCGACGCCATGCCCAAGGACGTGATCTACACCGTGGCCGAAATCTACCCGGAGCACCTGGTGCTCGACGGCAACCATCCGCTCGCGGGCATCGCAATCCGGCTCGACATCACGGTGCGCTCTGTTCGCGAGGCGACCGAAGAAGAGGTCGGCAGCGGTACGGCCGGTACAGCTTTTTTCAAGGTGCCTCCAACGGCGCCCGGCAACGATCTGCTGCACTGACCTCAAGGCGGGCAAACCGCGACAGCCAACAACAAAAAGCCGGGCACTGCCCGGCTTTTTGTTGCTTGCGATAGCTGCCCGTGGGCAGATTACATGCGCGAGATCTGCCCGTTGTCGATGCGCACGCGGTCACCGATGCGCAGGTCGCCCGGGTTCTGCACGTCGAAGGCGCGATAGCCGCCGCGGTCGGTCTGCACCGAAATGCGATAGCTCTCGTAGGCGCGGGGGCCGTTGCGCTGTGCCTCGATGGTGTTGCCCAGCAGTGCACCACCCACGATGCCCAGGGCGGTGGCCGCGGCGCGGCCGCTGCCATGCCCGAATTGGTTGCCCACCACGCCGCCGACGACACCACCCGCCACGGCGCCACCGCCCGTGGTGCCGGTGCCACCGGTCTCGCTGCGCAGCACTTCGATGTTGGCAACGTGGCCGTATTCGACATACGCCGCTTCCTGGTACTGCACGGCCTGTGGCGGCGCCTGGTAAGGGTAGCGTGTGGTCTGGTAGACCGGCGCGGGAGCGACGCAGGCCGTGAGCGTGGCGATCGCCAGCGCGGAAGCGCCGATGGAAATGAAGCGCGTTGAAATTTTCATGTTGAAGGCTCCTCGAGAATTGGGGTGCATCCAGATGCACCAAGCCTGTGTCTAACGCCTTTCCCGCAGCGGGGATGACGCCTGACACACACCGAAACGTAGGAGCAGGCCGCGAACTTCGCGGTTCCGATCTTTACCGGCCCGATACGAGGGCAATCGGTCAGTGCTTGCCTGTGGACCCGTAGCCGCCTTCGCCGCGTTGCGAGGCTGCAAATTCTGTGACCACTCGAAACTGCGCCTGCACCACCGGCACGATGACGAGCTGCGCGAGCCGTTCCATCGGCTGGAGCACAAAAGGCGTGTCGCTGCGGTTCCAGGCGCTGATCTTCAGTTCGCCCTGGTAGTCGCTGTCGATCAGGCCGACGAGGTTTCCGAGCACGATGCCGTGCTTGTGACCAAGGCCCGAGCGCGGAAGGATCATTGCCGCATAGGCCGGGTCGCCTAGGTGGATCGCGATGCCGGTGCCCACGAGCTGCCAGCCGTTGGGCTCCAGCGTGATGGGTGCATCGAGGCAGGCCCTGAGGTCGAGGCCCGCGCTGCCGGGGGTGGCATAGGCGGGCAATTGATCCACCATGCGTGGATCGAGGATTCGGACGTCTACTTTCACTTCTACTTGCCTTGCTTGTGTTGCTGTTCTCTTTGCTTGCGGGCGGCTTCCTCGAGCACCTGCTGCCACTTGGCGACACCAGGTGAAAGCTTCAGGCCCTTCAACTTGCTTGCGAGCCAGAGGGCCGCACCAGCCAGGAACACCAGCACGACGGCAGACACGCCGGCCGACCACAGCGCCAGGAGGACGAGCGCGCCCACCACGCCCATGATCTTGAGCACCGCAGGCGGGAACGCTCCTAAACCTGGTGCCGAGGTATCGCCATTCGAGGATTCGCGTCGTTGCGCCGCCGCAGCTGCGTGGCCCTGCGCGCCCGGTGCACCCGGCGCAGGGGTCATGCCTACGTCGAGCCCATGGTCGCCTTCGTGCGCCGCCCGCTTGGGCAATGCCGCCTGGGCCGAAAGCCGTTCCACGTAGCTGGCGAAATCGCCATTGGGCGGGGTGTTCCATTGGGGATTCATCAGACCCTCCAGTCGGGCAGGCGGGCGGCGATCTCGGTCATGAGTTCGCGCGCCAAGGTGAGCTTGGGCGCACGCGGCAATTCGCGCGTGCTCTTTGCGTCCACCAGCAGCAGCGCATTGTCGTCCTGGCCGAATGTCAGCGGCCCGATGTTTCCGACCAGGAGCGGAATGCCCTTGCGCTCGCGCTTGGCCTTGGCGTGCTCGACGAGGTTCTCGCTCTCGGCCGCGAACCCCACGCAGAACAGCTTGCGCGCCTGTGCGCGCTCGCTCTTGGCCACGGCCAGCAAAATGTCTGGGTTCTCGACGAAGCTGAGCACCGGCGTCTTGCCGCTGCCGTCCTTCTTGATCTTTTGTTCGCTGTGGGTTGCGGGCCGCCAGTCCGCGACAGCTGCCGTCGCTATGAAAATGCTAGCGGAGCGCGCCGCCCGCAGGGTCGCTTCGAGCATGTCTGCTGCGGAAAGCACGTCGATGCGGCTCACCCCGCGTGGGGTGGGCAGGTGCACCGGGCCAGCCACCAACGTCACTTCGGCGCCGGCCTCGTGGGCGGCGCGCGCAATGGCAAAACCCATCTTGCCGGATGAATGGTTGGTGATGCCGCGAATCGGATCGAGCGGCTCGAAGGTGGGTCCGGCGGTCACGAGCAGCTTGTGCCCCGCAAGCAGCTTGGGTGCGAAGAAGGTCGTGATGTCCTCGAGCAGCTGCGCCGGCTCCAGCATGCGCCCGTCGCCGGTTTCGCCGCAGGCCTGCCAGCCGCTGCCCACGCCCAGCACCGTGGCACCGTCAGCTGCCACCTGCATCAGGTTGCGCTGGGTGGCGGGATGCGCCCACATCTCGCGGTTCATGGCGGGTGCGATCAAAAGAGGCACGCGGTCCACCGGACGGGCCAGGCACATCAGGCTCAGCAGTTCGTCTGCCCTTCCCTGCACCAGCCGAGCGATGAAGTCGGCGCTGCACGGCGCGAGCACGATGGCATCGGCCTCGCGGCTCAGGTTGATGTGCGGCATGTTGTTGGGCTCGCGCGCGTCCCACTGCGAGGTGTAGACCGCGCGCCCCGACAGCGCCTGCATCGTGACCGGCGTGATGAACTGCTCGGCTGCCTCGGTCATGACCACCTGTACCGTGCCGCCAGCCTTCACGATCAGGCGGCACAACTCGGCCGATTTGTAGCAGGCGATGCCGCCAGTGAGGCCCAGGACGATGTGTTTGCCGGCGAGATCTTGCATATCGCAGAAGTGTAATGACACAGCCCCCACGCAGGGGCCGCGTGCACGGCCGTCCGAAGCCGCCAATGCGCCCCCAGAAGAGCGAAGGAGAAGCGCGCAGGTGCGCGGAGCACGCAGTCGGGCCATATACAATCAGCATTTCCCACTGCCCGGTCCTCGCGTCCGGAACTGGCATGACCAAATTTGTCTTCGTCACCGGTGGTGTCGTATCTTCCCTTGGCAAGGGAATCGCCTCCGCCTCTCTCGCTGCGATCCTCGAATCGCGCGGCCTCAAAGTCACCCTCATCAAGCTGGATCCGTACATCAACGTCGATCCCGGCACGATGTCGCCTTTCCAGCATGGCGAAGTCTTCGTCACCGACGACGGCGCCGAAACCGACCTCGACCTCGGCCACTACGAGCGCTTCATCACCACGCGGATGCGCAAGGCCAACAACTTCACCACCGGTCAGATCTACAAGACCGTGCTGGAAAAAGAGCGCCGCGGCGACTACCTCGGCAAGACGGTGCAGGTGATTCCGCACATCACCAACGAAATCCAGGAATACATCAAGCGCGGCGCCGGCCTCGGCACAGCGCATGAAGTGGACGTGGCCATCGTCGAAATCGGCGGCACGGTGGGCGACATCGAGTCGCTCCCGTTCCTCGAAGCCGTGCGCCAGATGAGCCTGCGCATGGGCCCGAACAACTCGGCCTTCGTGCATCTAAGCTACGTGCCCTGGATCGCGGCCGCCGGCGAGCTCAAGACCAAGCCCACGCAGCACACCGCCAAGGAATTGCGCGCCATCGGCATCCAGGCCGACGCCCTCCTTTGCCGCGCCGACCGCCCGATTCCCGATGACGAGCGCGCCAAGATCTCGCTGTTCTCGAACGTGCCCGAATGGGGCGTCATCTCCATGTGGGACGTGGACACCATCTACAAGGTGCCACGCATGCTGCACGAGCAGGGCCTGGACGGCCTCATCTGCGACAAGCTGCGCATCAACACGCCGCCGGCCAAGCTGCAGCGCTGGGACGATCTGGTCTACGAGGTAGAACACCCGAAGCAGGAAGTCAGCATCGCCATGGTCGGCAAGTACGTCGACCTGTCCGACAGCTACAAGTCGCTGAACGAAGCACTGCGCCATGCCGGCATGAAGAACCATGCCCGCGTGAAGATCGACTACATCGATTCCGAAACCATTTCGGCGCAAGACGTCTCGCGGCTTGCCAAGTACGACGCGATCTTGGTGCCCGGTGGCTTTGGCCAGCGCGGCGTCGAGGGCAAGATCTCGGCCGCCCGCTTTGCGCGCGAAGGCAAGGTGCCCTACCTCGGCATCTGCCTGGGCATGCAGGTGGCCACCATCGAATACGCGCGCCACGTGGCGGGCCTGAAGAACGCGAACAGCACCGAGTTCGACCCCGAGACGCCCTGCCCCGTGATCGCGCTGATCACCGAGTGGAAGGATGCCGACGGCACCGTGAAGACGCGCAACGAGAAGTCCGACCTCGGCGGCACCATGCGCCTGGGCGCGCAAAGCTCCGACGTTACGGCCGGCACGCTGGCCCACAGCATCTACGGCGACGTGGTGACCGAACGCCATCGCCACCGCTACGAAGCCAACGTCAACTATCTCGACGAACTGCGCGCCGCGGGCCTCGTGATTTCCGCGCTGACGCAGCGCGAGCACCTGACCGAAATCGTCGAGCTGCCGCAGGACGTGCACCCCTGGTACATGGGCGTGCAGTTCCACCCCGAATTCAAGTCGACGCCGTGGAGCGGCCATCCGCTCTTCAACGCTTTCATCAAGGCGGCGCTCGAGCACAAGGCCCGCAGTGCGGGCGGTGCAAAGAACCTGAAGGCGGTAGCATGAAACTTTGCGGATTCGACATCGGGCTTGACCAGCCCTTCTTCCTGATTGCCGGGCCCTGCGTGGTCGAATCCGAGCAATTGCAGATGGACACGGCCGGCACGCTGAAGGAAATCACCTCCTCGCTCGGCATTCCGTTCATCTTCAAGAGCAGCTTCGACAAGGCCAACCGTTCGTCGGGCACCAGCTTCCGTGGCCCCGGCCGCGAGAAGGGCCTGGAGATCCTGGCGAAGGTGAAGCGCGAACTCGGCCTGCCGGTGCTGACCGACGTGCACACCGAAGACGACATCACCGAGGCCGCCAAGGTGGTCGACGTGCTGCAGACTCCCGCCTTCCTTTGCCGCCAGACCGACTTCATCCGCGCAGTGGCGCAGTCGGGCAAGCCGGTGAACATCAAGAAGGGCCAGTTCCTTGCACCGCACGACATGAAGAATGTGATCGACAAGGCGCGCGCGGCCGCCAAGGAGGCCGGCCTGCCTGAAGACAGCTTCATGGCCTGCGAACGCGGTGCCAGCTTTGGTTACAACAACCTGGTGTCGGACATGCGTTCGCTCGCGATCATGCGCGAGACTGGCGCACCCGTCGTGTTCGACGCCACCCATTCGGTGCAGCTGCCGGGCGGCCAGGGCACGAGCTCGGGCGGGCAGCGCGAAATGGTGCCGGTGCTTTCGCGCGCTGCGGTGGCCGTGGGCGTGGCCGGGCTCTTCATGGAGACGCACCCCGACCCCGCCAAGGCACTGAGCGACGGCCCCAATGCCGTGCCGCTCAAGCACATGAAGGCCCTGCTCGAGACGCTCGTGGCGCTCGACCGGGTCACCAAGAAAAACGCATTCCTGGAGGACGTCTTCCAATCATGAGCAGTGGGTATGTCATCGCCAACGTCGAGGTCACCAACCCGGCGCAGTACGAGGAATACAAGAAGTGGTCGAGCGCGGCCATGCAGGCGCATGGCGCCGAAGTGTGCGCGCGCGGCGGCAAGGTCGAAGTGCTCGAGGGCGATTGGTCGCCTTCGCGCGTCGTCATTTTGAAATTTCCCAGCTTCGAGAAGGCCAAGGCCTTCTATGAATCACCCGAATACCTGAAGGCTCGCGACGCGCGTGCCGGTGCCGCCGTCATGCGCATGATTGCGGTCGAAGGTGTTTGATCATTTGAATTCGAGACTGAACTGAAAAGAAAGAGAAACGCATGAGTGCAATCGTTGACATCGTCGGCCGCGAAATCCTCGACAGCCGCGGCAATCCCACCGTCGAGTGCGACGTGCTGCTCGAATCGGGCACCATGGGCCGCGCGGCCGTTCCCTCGGGCGCATCGACCGGTTCGCGCGAAGCCATCGAGCTGCGCGACGGCGACAAGAAGCGCTATCTCGGCAAGGGCGTGCTCAAGGCCGTGGAGAACATCAACACCGAAATCTCGGAATCCGTGCTCGGCCTGGACGCCAGCGAGCAGGCCTTCCTCGACCGCACGATGATCGACCTGGACGGCACCGACAACAAGGGCCGCCTGGGTGCCAACGCCACCCTCGCCGTTTCGATGGCCGTGGCACGCGCCGCTGCCGAAGAGTCGGGCCTGCCGCTGTACCGCTACTTCGGCGGCATGGGCGGCATGCAGCTGCCGGTGCCGATGATGAACGTCATCAACGGCGGCGCGCACGCCAACAACAGCCTCGACCTGCAAGAGTTCATGATCATCCCCGTGGGTGCGCCAAGCTTCCGCGAAGCGGTGCGCTACGGCGCCGAGGTGTTCCACGCGCTCAAGAAGATCCTGGGCGACCGCGGCATCAGCACGGCGGTGGGCGACGAAGGCGGCTTCGCGCCCAGCGTAGAGAGCCATGAAGCAGCCATCCAGCTGATTCTGGAAGCCATCGACAAGGCCGGCTACGTGGCGGGCGAGCAGATTGCGCTCGGCCTCGACTGCGCCGCCAGCGAGTTCTACAAGGACGGCAACTACGTGCTGGCCGGCGAAAACCTCACGCTCTCGGCTGGCAACTGGGCCGACATGCTGGCCACCTGGGTCGACAAGTACCCGATCATCAGCATCGAAGACGGCATGCACGAAGGCGACTGGGACGGCTGGAAGCTGCTCACCGACCGCCTCGGCAAGCGCGTTCAGCTGGTGGGCGACGACCTGTTCGTCACCAACACCAAGATCCTGCAGGAAGGCATCGACAAGGGCATTGCCAACTCGATCCTGATCAAGATCAACCAGATCGGCACGCTGACTGAAACCTTCGCCGCCATCGAGATGGCCAAGCGCGCGGGCTACACGGCCGTCATCTCGCACCGCTCGGGCGAAACCGAAGACAGCACCATCGCCGACATCGCGGTGGGCACCAACGCCGGCCAAATCAAGACCGGTTCGCTCTCTCGCTCCGATCGCATCGCCAAGTACAACCAGCTGCTGCGCATCGAAGAAGACCTTGGCGACATCGCCAGCTACCCCGGCCGCGGCGCTTTCTACAACCTGAAGTAGCGCCCGAAGCCGGCGGCAATGCGCTCGCGCCTCGTTCCACCCATCGTGCTGTTGCTGCTGCTGGTCGTCCTGCAGTGGCAGCTGTGGAACGGGCGCGGCAGCGTGCGCGACGTGTCGCAGCTGCAGACCAAGCTGGCCGAGCAGAAAGAGGCCAATGCCAAGGCCGCGGTGACCAACGAGCGACTGGCCTCCGAGGTCAATGACCTCAAGGTCGGGCTCGAAATGGTCGAAGAGCGTGCCCGGCAAGAGCTGGGCATGGTCAAGCCCAACGAAGTGTTCGTTCAAGTCACCCACTGAACGAAACGGCGCCGCTGATGCCCGAGTTCTTCTCGGCCCCCGCCTTCGCGCTCTGGGGCTCACCCGTCAGCTGGCTCGAAATCGTGGCCGCCGTGCTGGCGCTGGCGATGGTCGGCTGCAACATGCGCGAAGTCCATTGGGGCTGGCCGCTTGCAATCGTCAGCTCGCTGCTCTACGTGGCCGTGTTCGCAAAGGCGCGCATCTACGGCGATGCCTCGCTCCAGGTGTTCTTCGCGATCGTCGCGCTCTGGGGCTGGTTTCAGTGGCTGCGGGGCCATCGTGCCGATGGCAGTGCATTGCGGGTCAGTCAGCTGTCGCCACGAGGCACCGCGCTGGCGCTCTTGGCCTGCGCTGTGGCCTGGCCCGCTGTCGCCCTCTTCCTGCGCCGCTTCACCGACACCGACGTGCCCTGGTGGGACGGGTTCTCGACCGGGCTCAGCCTCGTCGGCCAGTTCCTGCTCGGGCGCAAGTTCATCGAGAACTGGCTGGTGTGGCTTGCGGTGAACACCGTGAGCGTGGGCCTGTTCATCCACAAGGGCCTGTGGCTCACGGTCGGCCTGTACGCGGTGTTCGCGCTGCTCAGCGTGGCGGGTTTTCTTGCATGGCGCACGCGCATGCACGAGGGGGCGCGCGCATGACCCCCGTGCTGCCGGCGGGATGCGTCATCGCGCTGCTCGGTGCCGAGAGCACCGGCAAGACCGAACTCGCGCGCGCGCTCACGCAGCGCCTGCAAGAGCGCGGAATCGCTACCACGATGGTGGGCGAATACCTGCGCGAATGGTGCAACCGCGAAGGCCGCACGCCGCGGCCCGACGAGCAGCGCGCGATCGCCGACGAGCAGATGCGCCGCATCGATGTCGCGGCGGCCACGGGCGTGGTGGTGGCCGACACCACAGCCCTCATGACCGCGGTTTACAGCGAGCAACTGTTCGGCGACACCTCGCTCCATGCCCAAGCACTGGCGGCGCAAGCCCGCTACGCCATCACGCTGCTGACGGCGCTCGACATCCCCTGGGTTGCCGACGCATTGCGCGATGGCGACCACGCGCGAGAGCCCACCGACGCGCTGCTGCGCGCGGCATTGGGGGGCGCCGGGCTGTCTTTCGCGGTGGTGCACGGCACCGGCAGCGAAAGGCTCTCCAGTGCCTGGAACGCCATCAACTCCATTGCTGCCAGCGAAGGCCGGCCAAGGGCACGAGGCCGCTTCGATTCGAAACCGGCCGCGTGGACATGGCCTTGCGAGAAGTGCTCCGACCCGGAGTGCGAACATCGGCTTTTCAGCGACCTGATCGGACGCCGCGACAACACGCCACTACCCAGTTCGGAGATCTGATGTTCCCGCTTCGCTTCTCTCATTTTTCTGTCTGCACCAGTGTTTTGGTCTCCGCACTGCTCGCGGCTGGCGCCACCATGGCCGCGCCCGTTGCCGCAACCGTGGAGAACGCCACCACGCCCACGGCCTGTGCAGAGGAAGACAACGTCTCGCTGGTGCTGCGCGGCGAAGGCATCCGGCGCATGCGCATCGAGGCGCTGCAGCCGGCCTACCTGGACAGCATCGGCAACGACACCACTGCGCCCGACTTCTCGAACTGCAACTTCGACGGCGGTGCGCATCCCACCGACCCGGCGCACAAGTTCAAGCCCCGCCGCGTAGTGCTGCTCGACGACGCGCAGTGGCGCATCGTCGGCATGACCTTGCCGAGTTTCTGGCGCCCGCAGCAGGTGCCGGTACGGGTCGGCGCGCGCACGGACCGCGGCTTTCACATGCTGCAGATCTTCCGCAAGGAAGACGGCAAGGCGCTTGAAGCACTGGTGCTCTACCCGGCCGACGGCTACTGGCGCATCAAGCCGCTGCCGGAAGAACGCTTCGGCGATGGGGTGTACGGCTCGTCGTTTCTGCTCGGCCCGGTCGAACAGGGCAGCCGGCCGGTGGTCGACATCGCGTCGATCCGCATCGTGCCGAAGCCGCTGGCCATCCACCTGCGCTTTGTGGGCGGCGGCAGCGCGGTGGCCAAGGTGTCCGAGATCAGCCGCACGCGAACCGCACTCGACGTGCGGCTCTCTTCGCCGACGGCGAATGCGCGCCCCTTCGCGGTGCTGCGTTCGATGTACGTGACACCCGACAACGCCGACGTGAGCGAGGTGCGGTGGCAGGAGTCGCCCGAGGCCGCGGAGCAGGTGCTGTCCCTGTCGGATCTGAAGACGCTGAGCGGCGCGCACCTGCGCTTCGGGCGCAGCCTGCCTTCGCGGCACAACACCAGCGCACCCGACATCGTGTTCGGCGGCTTCGACGACGACAAGGCGCCGCGCTAACCGCCTCGCGTTTTACTGCACGACCGTACTGCCCGGAACCTGGTCGCCTGGCGGCCTGAAGATCTGCGCCGCATCGACCGCATCGAAGCGGTACTGCTTGCCGCAGAAGTCGCATCCCACCTCGATGTCGCCGCGCTCGGCGAGGATCTCCTCGGCCTCTTCCACGCCGAGCCCGCGAATCATCTGCGCCACGCGGTCGCGCCCGCAGGTGCATGCGAAGTGAGGCCCCAGCAGGCCCGCTTGCGGCTCGAAGCGCAGCAGCTTTTCTTCCCAGAACAGACGGCGAAGAATGGTTTCGATGTCGAGCGTGAGCAGTTCGTCGCGCGTAAGGCTCGAAGCGAGAATCGAGATGCGGTTGTAGTCCTCGTTCAGGCCGATCTGGTCCTGGTTGGCCTGGTCATGGTCCCTGACGGAGGTGCCGGACTGGCCTTCGAGGTTGCCCTCGCCCTTCACCGGCAGGCGCTGGATCAAGAGGCCGGCCGCCACCTTGTCGTCGGCCGCGAGCACCAGCGTGGTGTCGAGCTGCTCGCTCTGCAGCATGTAGTGCTGCAGCACGTCGCTCAGCTTGCCCAGCTTCTCGCCCTCGTCGTCGAAGAGCGGCACCACGCCTTGATATGGCGTCGTGCCCGGCAGCTTGTCCTTGGGGTCGAGCGTGATCGCGCAGCGGCCTTTGTTGTTCTCGTTCACCATCTCCGGCAGGCGCGCATCGGCCGGCAGGTTGCCAATCACCTTGGCGGTGGCGCGCAGGCTCAGGTCGGGCTTGGCCTCAGCCACGGCCACCTTCACCGGACCGTCGCCGAAGATCTGCAGGATCAGCGCGCCGTTGAACTTGATGTTGGCCTGCATCAGCGTGGCCGCGGCGGTCATCTCGCCGAGCAGCTCGGCCACAGGCGGCGCATACGCGCCGGTGGCGGTGTTGGAGGCGCGCCGCGCCAGGATTTCCTGCCACGCATCTGTCAGGCGCACGATCATGCCGCGCACCGGCAGGCCATCGAACAGGAATTTGTGCAGCTCGCTCAAAACGGATTCTTCTTTCTGTTGGGCCTGCGCGCTGTCAGGCAATCTTCTTGAGGCCCTTCGCGTAGCGAATGGCGTTGTTGACGTAGTGGTCGGAGCCGTGGCGCAAACGGGCGGCGTCTTCGTCGCTGATCGTGCGCATCACCTTCGCGGGCGAACCGAAGATCAGGGAATTGTCGGGAAACTCCTTGCCCTCAGTCACGACGCTGCCGGCACCGACAATCGAATTGCGGCCGATCTTCGCGTTATTCAAGACCACGGCCTGGATGCCGATCAGCGAGTTGTCGCCGATGGTGCAGCCATGCAGCATGACCTGGTGGCCAATGGTGACGTTCTCGCCAATGGTGAGCGGACTGCCGGGATCGGAATGCAGCATCGACATGTCCTGCACGTTGCTGTTGCGTCCGATGGTCATGGTCTCGTTGTCGCCGCGCAGCACTGCACCAAACCAGATGCTCGCGTTTTCACCCAGCTGCACGTTGCCGATCACTTCCGCGCTGTCGGCGACCCATGCGCCGGTGCCGAGTTGCGGCGCAACGCCGTCGAGTTCATAGAGGGCCATCGTGGAGTCTCCGGGGGCAAAAACTAGAATTGTAGGGATGCACCCCCGATTGAGCGCGCTGGCCGCGCTGCGACTGACAGATCCTGAAGCCAAGGTCGCTGCGACACGCGCAGTTGCTGCACTGGCAGCTACTGATTCCATAGCAATCGATCCCCTGCGCACCGAAGGGGACGATCTTGGCGTGCCGGGCCGGCCCGAAAAGCCCGTGCGCGTGGCCGCCACGGCTGTGCAAAAGCGCTCGCCCTTCACGACCGAAGGCCGCGCCGCGCTGATCCATTCGATCTGCCACATCGAGTTCAACGCCATCAACCTCGCGCTCGATGCGATGTGGCGCTACGACGGCATGCCCGAGGCTTACTACCGCGACTGGCTGCGCGTGGCCGATGAAGAGGCCCAGCACTTCACGTTGCTGCATGCGCACCTGCAGAACATGGGCTGGCGCTACGGCGACTTTCCCGGTCACGACGGCCTCTGGAGCATGTGCGAGAAAACAAGGGACGACGTGCTGGCGCGCATGGCGCTGGTGCCGCGCACGCTCGAGGCCCGCGGGCTCGACGCCACGCCGCTGATCCAGGCCAAGCTGAAGCGCGTCGACACGCCCGACGCGCTGCGCGCGGTCGAGATCCTCGACATCATCCTGCGCGACGAAGTGGGCCACGTGGCCATCGGCAACCACTGGTACCGCTGGCTCTGCGAGCGCGAGGGTCTCGATCCCGAGGCGACTTATCCGGAACTCGTGGCGCGCTACGAAGCGCCGCGGCTCAAGCCGCCCTTCAATCTCGAAGCCCGCGGACGGGCCGGCTTCAGCGCCGAGGAACTGCGCGTGCTCTCTGCCGGCGGCAAGGCTGAAAAGGCTGAATAGACAAAGCCCTACGCCGGCCGGGCGTGCACCAGCAGCTTGGGCGTGAAGTACTGGAGCACCTCGCCGCGCTGGTTGAGCGTGCGGCAACGCATCGTCACCATGGCGCGGCCGGGCTTGGAGCGCGAGGGCGTGATGTCGAGCACCTCGCTCACCACGTGCAGCACGTCGCCGGGCCGCGTGGGCTTGGGCCATTGCAGCTCGCCGCCCGAACCGATGACGCCTTCGGCGAGCGGAATGCCGCTCTCCACCAGCAGCTTCATCGTGAGCGCCGCCGTGTGCCAACCGCTCGCTGCAAGGCTGCCGAAGAAGGTGTTCTTCGCGGCCTCTTCGTCGGTGTGAAAAGGCTGCGGATCGAACTGGAGCGCAAAGGCCTTGATCTGAGCCGCGTCCAGCAAATGCTCGCCGCTCTGGAAGCGATCGCCGATTGACAGGTCTTCCAGGTACAGCGCGCGCTTCGCGCCGGTGTCGTCAGGGAGTGCCACCATGGGAGTTCCTTGTAGTGCCTGCGCACATTCTCGAACTTTCAGAGCCCCAGACCGCAGGTCAATCGGCCTTGATGTTCGCGGCCTTGACGATGCGCCCGTTGCTCTCGAATTCCGAGGCGATCTCCTTGGCAAAGGCCGCGGGGGTTCCGCCGGTCGGCACGTTGTCGGTGGCCGTGAGCTTGGCCCGCAACTCGGGGCTGGCCAGCGCCTTGTTGATCTCCGCGTTGTACTTTGCAACGAGCGCGGGCGGTGTTGCCGCGGGCGCGAAGACACCGAACAGCGAGTTGATGTTGGCTGCGTTGTAGCCCAGCTCGCCCAGCGTGGGCACCTGCGGCAGGCTGTCAAGCCGCGCGGGGGCGCCCACCGCGAGCGGACGCAGCTTGCCGGACTGGATGTGCGAAGTGAGCGTGGGGCTCGCGTTGCTAGAGAGAATTTCAAACTGTCCGCCCAAGGCGTCGTTGAGCTGCTGGCCACCACCCTTGTAGGGCACGTGTGTGATGTCCACGCCCGCGGCCGCCCTCACCTGCTCCAGCACGATGTGCCCGAGCGACGCCGGACCCGAAGTGGCCCAGCGCACCGCACCCGGCTGCGTTTTGGCATCGGCGATGAGCGCGCGGAAATCCTTTGACTTGCTGGCCGGCGTGGCGATCAGCAGCACCGGCGAATACATCACGCTCGCCACGGGCGCGATGTCTTTCTGCGGATCGAAGGGCAGCTTGCCGAGGTGCGGGCTCAGCACCAGCGGGCTGATGGCCGAGAAGCCCAGCGTGGCGCCATCGGGCGTGGCCTTGGCCACTGCGTCCATGCCGATGGCGCCGCTGGCGCCGGCGCGGTTTTCCACCACCACCGTGGTTCCCAGCTGCGTGGCGAGCTTGTCGCCGAGCGCACGTGCGACCACGTCGCTGACGCCTCCTGCGGGGTACGCGACGATGAGCCGGATGGTCTTGGGAACGGTCTGGGCCTGTGCACCGGCCGCTGCCGCGCAGAGTGCTGCACCGGCAAGGAACCACGTAGGCTTGAACGAAAAATGCATGTCGAATCTGGAGAAGTTCATGGATGTCCCATGGAGGGAGGCACCGATTTTGAAGCAATGCGCACGAGCGTCAGCGCGTTGCCCGCGGCTGCGCCGCTGGCCGTGTTGTCGAAGATGCACCAGCATGCGGCGCCTTCCTCCTCGCTGGCTTGGCGCAAGCGCACCGCAAGCCGCTGCAACAGTGCGTCGTCGTAGGCCGACCAGTAGCGGCGCGGTGAACCGTGCAGGCGCAGATACACCAGCCCCGGCCATCCACCTGGGGCCGCGGCCTCGTCGAACAGGACCGGGTCGGCCAGCACGCGGGCCACGTGAAACTGCGAGAGCAAGGCTTCCGCCTGCGGCACGAACCAGCTGCGATGCCGCGGCTCGAGAGCCACCGCGCCTTCGAACCTCTTTCGCAGCGCCGCCAGGAATCGCTTTGCAATGCGTGCATCGAACGCGAGGCTGGGCGGCAGCTGCACGACGAGGCAGCCAAGCTTTCCGCCCAGTCCGTGCACTTGCGCAAGAAATGTCTCGAAGGCCGGCATGGCGTCGACCAGTCGGCTCTCGTGCGTGATGGTTTGCGGCAGCTTCACCGCGAAGCGAAAGTTGATGGGCGTGCTGGCAGCCCAGCGCTCATACGTCTCGCGCCGGTGCGGCTTGTAGAACGAGCTGTTGATTTCCACCACATCGAAGCGCTGCGCATAGCGCGCGAGATGCGAACCTTCGGCAGGAAAATCGGGCCACGACACCCGCGGCAGGCTCCAGCCCGCGCAACCGATGCGCAGCAGCGACGGCGACATGGCACGGTTCATTTGCGTGCACCCTCAGCCGCGCGGATGGTGCTTGGCGTGCATCTGCTTGAGCCGCTCACGCGCCACGTGGGTGTAGATGGTGGTGGTCGAAATATCGGCGTGGCCGAGCAGCAGCTGCACCGCGCGCAGGTCGGCGCCATGGTTCAGCAAGTGAGTGGCAAACGCATGACGCAAGGTGTGCGGAGACAGCGGTACGTGAATGCCGGCCGCCGCGGCCTGCTTCTTCACGATGATCCAGAACATCACGCGCGTCATGCCCGCGCCCCGTGCTGTCACGAACAGGTCGGGCGTCTGCTGCCCGTCGAGGATGGCGGGCCGCGACTCCTCCAGGTAGCGCTCGATCCAGCGGCGCGCCTCGCCGCCGAACGGAACCAGCCGCTCCTTGTTGCCCTTGCCCAGAACGCGCAGCACGCCGTCGTTCAAGCTCATGTCGATCGCCTTGAGCGCCACGAGCTCGCTCACGCGCAATCCACTCGCGTACATGAGCTCAAGCATGGCGCGATCGCGCAGGCCCAGCGGTGTTTCGACGTCGGGCGCGGCCAGCAGGTCGTCGACCTGCTTTTCGGACAAGGTCTTGATGGCGCGCGGCATCTGCCGCGCCGGCGCGAGCCGCAGGCTCGGATCGGCCGATATGCGCCGCTCGCGCAGCGCCCAGCGGTAGTAGCGCTTGAAAACGGTGAGCCGCCGGTTGGCCGAAGTGGCCTTGCCCTTGGTGGAGAGGCGCACGCCCATGTAAGCCTGCAGGTCGTTCTCCTTCGCGGCGTCGAGCAGCACGCCGCTGCGTTCCTTGCGCAGCCACTGCGCGAACAGCGCCAGGTCGCGCCGATAGGCGGCCAGCGTGTTCTTAGACAGCCCGTCCTCGAGCCACAGGGCATCGATGAAGTCGTCGATCTCGGGGGTTTGTGTGGCGGCGGCCTCGGTCATGCGCTGCAAGATAACAAAAAGAAAAAAGCCGCCCGGTTGCGGGCGGCTTTGCTCGGGGGAAAGCGACTCAGTCGAGCTTCAGCTTCTGCTTGGCAACCACCTGCTTGTAGACGTCGTACTCGGCCTTGATCTGCGCGGAAAACTGTTCGGGCGTATTGGCCACGATCAGCGAACCCGTGTCTTCGATGCGCTTCTTCACGGCCGGATCTTCCACGGACTTCTTCACGCCGGCGTTGATCTTGTCGACCACTTCCTTCGGCAGGCCCTTGGGGCCCAGGATGCCGTAGTAGGCCATGCGATTGACCGGCTCGAGCCCCACTTCCTTGAAGGTCGGCACGTTGGGCAGCGCGGCCAGGCGCTGCGGCGCCGACACCACGATGGGCACCAGCCGGCCGCTCTGGATGAACGGCATGGCCGAGGGAATGTTGTCAAAAATGATCGGCACCTGGCCCGCCACCACGTCGTTGAGCGCGGGGCCCGCGCCGCGATACGGAATGTGCGTGACGAAGGTGTTGGTGAGGCTCTTGTAGAGCTCCATCAGCAGATGGCCGATGCCGCCGGTGCCCGACGAGGCATACGAATACTTGCCGGGGTTCTTCTTGAGCTCGGCCACGAACTCCGCGTAGTTCTTGGCCGGGAAGCTTGGGTTCACCGCGATGATGTTGGGCGTGGCCGCGATGTTGATGATCGGCGTGAAGTCGTTGATCGGGTCGTACGGCACCTTGGGGTTGATGGCCGGGTTGGCCGCCGTGCTCGAGACCGTGGCCACGCCGAGCTTGTAACCGTCGGGCGTGGCGCGCGCGGTTTCGGCCGCACCCACGATGCCGCCGCCACCCGCGCGGTTGATCACCACCACCGGTTGGCCCAGCACCTTGCCCAGCGGATCGGCAATCACGCGCGCCACGATGTCGGTGGTGCCGCCCGGTGCAAAGGGCACGCTTAGTTCGACCGGCTTGTTGGGATAGCCCTGCGCGAAGCTCTGGCCAGCGACCGCGACCAGCGCGGCGGCACCCATCATGGCGCCCCATTGACGACGTTGCATCGAAAACTCCTTGATTGACTGTGTCGAAAAAGCAAAGCCCCGGATGCTAGCGGCTTCGCACCGGGCCCGTGCTGTGGAATACCCATGGTCCGCCGCGGTTTATGCTCGAAGCGGTGAACTTCGCCCAGCTGCTCTTTCCGGATTTTTCTCTCATTGCCATCGGTTGGCTGCTTTGCCGCTACACCGCTCTCGACCGCCGCGTGTGGGACCAGGTCGAAAGCCTGGTGTACTACTTTCTTTTTCCGGTACTGCTGTTCCATTCGATTGTGCGCAGCCCGCTCGATTTTGGCGCCACCTCGAGCCTGCTCACCGCGGGTGTGGGCATCGGCATCTGCGGCATCACCCTGGCCTATGCTCTGCCCTTCATCCCGGGCCTGCGCACGCACATCGACCCCCGCGATCACGCCGCGAGCGCGCAGATCGCGTTCCGCTTCAACTCCTTCATCTGCCTTGCGCTGGCCGAACGGCTGGCCGGCCCGCAAGGCCTGTTGCTGATTGCGGTGCTGATCGGCGTGTGCGTGCCGATGTTCAACATCGCGGCCGTCTGGCCGATGGCGCGGCACGCCAAGACCGGCTTCGCGCGGCAGCTGGTGCGCAATCCGCTGATCGTCGCCACACTGGCCGGGCTGCTTGCGAACGTGCTGGGCTTCACCGTTCCGAACTGGGCCACGCCGACGCTCACGCGCATCGGCGCCGCATCGCTTGCGCTCGGCCTGCTGGCGGCGGGAGCGGGCATGCAGTTCGCTACGCTGGGGCGCGGCAAGGTGCTAGCGGTTTCGATACTGGCCATCCGGCATTTGATCCTGCCGCTGGTCGCCTGGGGCCTGTCGTGGGCGCTGCGCCTGGACGCCACACAAGCGTCCGTGCTGATGGCGTTTTCAGCCGTGCCCACGGCCTCGAGCGCCTATGTGCTGGCGGCGCGCATGGGCTACAACGGGCCTTATGTGGCGGGGCTCGTGACCCTGTCTACGTTGCTGGGTATGGCGAGCCTGCCGTTTGCTCTGGCGTTGCCGCGCTAGCGCGCGCGGGCCGCTGCGCCAGCGCCCATGCCACGTGCTCCCGCACCAATTCGCTGGGGTGGGCAGCCCGTGTGGCCAATGCCTCTGCGGTGCCGCTTTCGCCAGCACGCAGTGCATTGCCAAGCGCAACGGCAATGTTGCGCAGCCAGCGTTCATGGCCGATGCGCCGGATGGGGCTGCCCTGGGTAAAGCGCAGGAAATCTTCCTCGCTCCAGGCGAAGAGAGAAGCCAGCCCCTGACCCGTCAGGCCTTCGCGGGCATCGAAGTCGGGCAGCGCGCTTTTCTTCGCAAACTTGTTCCAGGGGCAGACCAGCTGGCAGTCGTCGCACCCATAGATGCGGTTGCCCATCAAGGGCCGAAGCTCCAGTGGAATCGGTCCGCCGTGCTCGATGGTGAGGTACGAAATGCAGCGCCGCGCATCGAGCCGATAAGGCGCAATGATGGCCTTCGTCGGGCACACGTCGATGCAGGCGCTGCAACTGCCGCAATGCGCGGTGACCGGCTCGCTTGCGGGCAGCGCCATGTCGACGTAAATCTCTCCGAGAAAGAACATCGAGCCTGCATTGCGGTCCAGCACCAGCGTGTGTTTGCCGCGCCAGCCCTGGCCGCTGCGCGAGGCGAGTTCGGCTTCGAGCACAGGGGCCGAATCGGTGAAAGCCCGATGGCCGAAGGGCCCCACCTCCTCGGCAATGCGCTCGGCCAATTTTGCGAGCCGCGCTCGCAGCACCTTGTGATAGTCGCGGCCCCGCGCATACACCGAGACGATGGCCTCGCCTGGGCGCGTGAGACGGTCGAATTCGACGGCCTGCCAATCGTCCAGCGGCGTGTCACGCGGCAGGTAGTCCATGCGGGCCGTGATGACGCTCACCGTGCCCGGCACCAGCTCTGCGGGCCGCGCGCGGCGCGTGCCGTGCGTTGCCATGTATTTCATCTCGCCATGGAACCCATGGGCCAGCCATTGCATCAGACCTTCCTCGGCGCTCGATAGATCGACGCCCGCGATTCCGATTTGGGAGAATCCGAGTTCCCGGGCCAATGCCTGAATACGAGCAACGAGTGGATGGCTGACGATCACTTGCCGATTGTAGAAATTCCGAAGAACGCCGGCCGCACGCTGCACTGGCGCAGCGAGGACGATACCGCGGCCTTCGCACGCACGCTCGCGGCCTCGCCCGCGTTGCGCGATGCGTTCATTGCGCTGCATGGCGACCTTGGCGCCGGCAAGACCACCTTCGTGCGGCACTTGCTGCGCGCGCTGGGTATCGAGGGCCGCATCAAGAGCCCCACCTATGCGGTGGTCGAGCCGCACGAGGCGCCCGACGGGCTCGCGATCTTCCATTTCGATTTCTACCGTTTCAACGATCCCCGCGAATGGGATGACGCCGGTTTCCGGGACATCTTTGCCGGACCGGGGCTCAAGCTTGCCGAATGGCCGGAGAACGCCGCAGGCCGCACACCAATTGCCGACCTCGCTATTAAAATAGAAGCAATGACAGACGACACACGCAGCGTGACCCTTTTGGCCAACACTCCGCGCGGCAGCAATCTGCTGGCGCGCATCGGCGCATGAAGGCCACTGGCCTCAAGCGGCGAGTGCTGCTGCAGGGCGGCAGCATTGCGCTGATGCTCGGCGTGCACCAGATTGCGCGCGGCGCCACCATTCTCGCGGTGCGCGTCTGGCCTGCGGCCGACTACACGCGCGTGACCATCGAGTCCGATGCGCGCCTTCATTCGCAGCAGCTCGTGGTCGGCAGCCCGCCGCGGCTGGCCGTCGACATCGAGGGCATCGACCTCAACCCCGAACTGCGCGAGCTGGTCGGAAAGATCAAGCCAGGCGATCCGTACATCAACGGGCTGCGCGTCGGGCAGAACGCACCGAAGGTGGTGCGCATCGTGTTCGACCTCAAGCAGGCCGTGGTGCCGCAGGTCTTTTCGCTGGCGCCGATCGCCGCGTACAGGCACCGGCTGGTGCTCGACCTCTACCCCGAGAAAGCCATCGATCCGATGGAAGCGCTGATCACCGAGCGCCTGCGCGAGGCGCCGCGCAGCGGCACCGGAAGCAGCACCGGCAACGACACCTCCGTGGCCAGCGCACCAGCGGTGCCGCCGCCGGCCGCGCCCTCTTCCACCGTCGCGCCCGATGGCGGACCGCCGATTCTCGTGCGGCCTTCGCCCAGCGTGCCCGCGCCGCGTCCCCTGCCCGGCAGCAACGGCGCGCCGCCTGCCCGGCCGCCTGCTGCAACAGCCGCGCCCGCACCCGATCCGCTCGGCGAGCTGATGGCGCAGCAGTCGACACGGCCCGGCCCGGTTGCGCCCCCAACGCCTGTTGCGCCAGTCATGCCCGCGGCGCCTGTCGCACCTGCCGCGCCCGCACGCGGCAACGCTACCGCCAGCCGCACCGACCGCATCATCATCGTGGCGCTCGATCCCGGCCATGGCGGCGAAGACCCGGGTGCCATCGGCCCCAACGGCACGCGCGAAAAAGACATCGTGCTGCAAATCGCGCACCGCCTTCGCGACCGCATCAACGCGAGCAGTGTCAACGGCAATCCGATGCGAGCGTTTCTCACACGTGATGCGGACTTTTTTGTGCCGCTGGGCGTGCGCGTGCAAAAAGCGCGGCGCGTGCAGGCCGACCTTTTCGTGAGCATTCATGCCGACGCATTCACCACGCCCGCCGCGCGCGGCGCGAGCGTGTTCGCGCTGAGCCAGAGCGGCGCCTCCAGCAGCGCCGCACGCTGGCTCGCCAACAAGGAAAATGAAGCCGACAAGGTGGGGGGCGTGAACGTCGGCAACCACGAAGCGCAGGTGCAGCGCGCACTGCTCGACATGAGCACCACGGCGCAGATCAACGACAGCCTCAAGCTCGGTGGCGCCATGCTCGGCGAGATCCGCGGCATCGGCGCGCGGTTGCACAAGCCGCAAGTCGAACAGGCCGGTTTCGCCGTGCTCAAGGCGCCCGACATTCCGAGCGTGCTGGTCGAAACGGCATTCATAAGCAACCCCGAAGAAGAAGCCAACCTGCGCAGCGTGAGTTACCAGGAAAGTCTCTCGGACGCGCTGATGCGCGGCATCCAGCGCTACTTTGCGCAGAACCCGCCGCTGGCGCGCAGCCGTCAGCTTTGACTGCCTTGCGCCGCCCTGCTGTCCCACGCCGGGCGGCCCGTGGCACCGCACACCCAGGCGCGGCAGGCTCCTACAACGCTGACAGCCCCCTTTTGCCCATCATGACTCCATCACTCTAGAAAGGTGGACGACATGATGAAGACACGAATCTGGATGGCTGCTGCGGCGGCTACCACGGTCATGGCAATGGCGGGTTGCGCATCCGGTCCCAACCAGAACCTGGGCACCGGGGTCGGCGCACTCGGCGGCGCGGCAGTGGGCCACGCCATCGGCGGCAACACCGCCAGCACGCTGGGCGGTGCAGCCATTGGCGGCGTGATCGGCAACCAGGTGGGCCGCAGTGTGGACGAACGCAACTACTACGAGAGCCAGCGCGTTTATCCGCCGAACACCTACTATCCCCGCAACGGTCCGACCTACTGACCCGTTCTGATCCCTCTACTGAGAAGCGCGCCACCACCGGCGCGCTTTTTTCTTGAGTGCCGATCAGGCCTTCGACGGCAATTGCGCGCGCACCTTTTCAGCGCGCGACGCACGCCAGGCGCCGAAGATGGCAATCAGCCCAGGCACGAAGATCAGCGCCCAGATGATCTTGTCGAGGTGCTCGCGCACGAAGGGCAGGTTGCCGAAGAAGTAGCCCGCCGTCGCAATGCCAAGTACCCAGATCAACCCGCCGACCACGTTGAACATGGTGAACTTGGCGCGGCTCATCTCGGCCACGCCGGCCACGAAGGGCGCGAAGGTGCGAATGAAGGGCATGAAGCGCGCAAGAATGATGGTGACGCCGCCGTAACGCTCGTAGAACGCGTGCGCCTGGTCGAAGGCCTTGCGGTTGAAGAAGCGCGAGTTCTCCCACTTGAATACCTTGGGCCCGAAGTAGCGGCCGATGCTGTAGTTGCACTGGTCCCCCAAGATGGCCGCGGCAATGAGCACCGCACACGCGATCGGAAAGCTCATGAGCCCCACGCCGCAAAGAGCCCCCACAATGAAAAGCAGCGAGTCTCCGGGCAGGAACGGCATCACCACCGCGCCGGTCTCCACGAAAACGATCAGGAAGAGCAACGCATAAACCCACGGGCCATAAGCGACGACGAAGGCCTCGAGGTGTTTGTCGACGTGCAGGATGAAGTCGACGAGAAAGCTGATGATTTCCATGGTGGCGGATTATCCGTGCTGCGTGCGACCTGCCCTCCGGTGAGGGATTCAGAGACCCCGGATGACAGATCGATACATCCGGTCGGGGCTTCTAGAATGATTGCGTGAGCGCCCTTCCCTCTTCCATCCCCCCCCTTGAGCGACGTCCCATCCGCGAGCTCCCCGATGAGCTGATCAGCCAGATCGCGGCCGGTGAAGTGGTCGAACGGCCGGCATCGGTGGTGCGCGAGCTGCTGGACAACGCGCTCGATGCGGGGGCACGCCAGGTCACGGTTCGGCTGGCTTCGGGCGGCGTGCGGTTGATCTCGGTCGAGGACGATGGCCAAGGCATTCCGCGCGAAGAGCTCACGGTGGCGCTGCGCCGCCATGCCACCAGCAAGATCGCCAGCCTGAACGACCTCGAAACCGTGGGCACCATGGGCTTTCGCGGCGAAGCGCTCGCGGCCATCAACGCCATTGCCGAGCTCAGCATTCTTTCGCGCTTTGCGGGTGCCGACGGTGCCTTTGCGCTCGACGGCCGCACCGGCGAATTGCGGCCGGTGGCCCGCGGGGTGGGCACCACGGTCGAGGTGCGCGAACTCTTCTTCGCAACGCCGGCGCGCCGCAAGTTCCTGAAGACTGACGCCACCGAGCTGGCCCACTGCATCGAGTCCGTGCGGCGCCATGCGCTGGCGCGGCCCGAAGTCGGCTTTTCGGTGTGGCACGACGGCAAACTGATTGAGCAGTGGCGCGCCGCGGACCAGCGCGAACAGCGGCTGGCCGATGCGCTCAGCGACGACTTCGTGGCACAGAGCGTGGCCGTCGATCACGTCGGCGGACCGGTGCGCGTGGTCGGGCGGGCCGGCATTCCCGACGCGGCGCGGTCGCGGGGAGACCAGCAGTTCTTCTACGTCAACGGCCGTTTTGTACGCGACAAGGTGCTCTCGCATGCCGTGCGCAGCGCCTACGAAGACGTGCTGCACGGCCAGCGCCAGCCGGTGTACGCGCTCTACCTCGACATCGATCCGTCGCGCGTCGACGTGAACGTGCACCCGACCAAGATCGAGGTGCGCTTTCGTGATGGGCGCGAGGTGCACCAGGCGGTGCGGCACGCGATTGAAAACGCGCTTGCGGCGCCGCGCGCCGGCGATGCCGTGGTGCCGGCCAGCGCGCAGCAGCCTTTCTTCAAACCGAACGTGCCGGCATCGGGCGCCACTTGGTCCCAGCCTGCCATTCATTTCACGGCCAGGGAGCGCGGCGCCGGAGATTTCGACGCCATGTGGCCGCCGCGCGCGGAGGAAGCACCCCCCGCCCCGGCCGCCTCCGGCTGGCAGGCTGCTGGCATGGCGCCGTCGCCGTTCCGCGCGCCGCTCGGCCTGCCAGGTGACGCCCCCGAGGCCCCTGCCACCAATGAAGAGGCCTGGCCGCTCGGCCGGGCACTGGCGCAGCTGCAAGGCATCTACATCCTGGCCGAGAACAGCCAGGGCCTGATCGTGGTCGACATGCACGCAGCGCATGAGCGCATCGTCTACGAGCGGCTCAAGGCCCAGCTCGACGGTGCCTCCATCACCAGCCAGCCCCTGCTGATTCCGGCCACCTTCGCGGCGACGCCCCAAGAAGTAGCCACCGCCGAGGCCTGCGCTGCGGTGCTGCCCACGCTCGGCCTGGAAATCACTCCCTTTTCGCCGCGCACCCTTGCGGTGCGTGCGGTGCCGGGCACCCTGGCCGATGGCGACCCGGTCGAGCTCGCGCGCAGCGTGCTGGCCGAACTGGCCCAGCACGATGCGAGCAGCGTTGTGCAGCGCGCACAGAACGAATTGCTCTCCACCATGGCTTGCCATGGCGCGGTGCGGGCCAACCGCAAGCTCACTCTGGACGAAATGAACGCTTTGTTACGTCAGATGGAAGCCACCGAGCGCTCGGATCAATGCAACCACGGCCGCCCCACTTGGCGGCAGCTGTCCATTCGCGAGTTGGATGCGCTTTTTATGCGCGGCAGATAGTAAATCGCACGCTTTTGAGGGTTTTTCCGGAGTTTTCTGCAGTCATCCGTGAAGCGGGCACGGGCGTTGCATGTATAGAACTAAGTGCCGCGTGAGCACTGACGGGAGGGGTGCTGGGGCGCAGTGTCGGCGCGTTTCAGCTGAAAGCATATGAACTTTCTGCCGGCTTCGCTGTCCCTCTAGCCCATGAAACGCTGGTCCCTGCTTGCCTCCGTTCTTTCGCTGTGCGCCCTTCTGGCCGCCGGCTGCTCCACATTCGACGAGCAGCAACGCGAGTGGATCTTTCAACCCAGCGACCGCAGTTGGGGCAACACCGCCACCATGACCGAGGGCATGCAGGACGTCTGGATCGACTTCCAGTCGTCCATCACCGGCGAACCGGCACGCCTGCACGGCCTCTGGCTGGGCGGCGAGCCCGAAACCACCGACCGGCCCGTGATGCTGTACCTGCACGGAGCCCGATACAACGTGGCCGGCTCTGCGCCGCGCATCCAGCGCATGCACGAACTCGGCTTTTCGGTGCTGGCCATTGACTACCGCGGCTTCGGCAAGAGCTCCAAGGGCCTGCCGTCCGAAGAATCGGCACGGGAAGACGCCCGCGCCGCCTGGACCTGGCTGGCCGCCCGACACCCAAGGCAGCACCGCTACATCTTCGGTCACTCGCTGGGCGGCGCCATTGGCATCGACCTGGCGGCGAGCGTCAACGACGAGAGCGGCACCATCGTCGAAAGCACCTTCACCTCCATTGCCGACGTGGTGAGCGGCTTCAAGTGGGGCTGGCTGCCGTTCGGCCCGCTCATCACGCAGCGCTTCGAGGCCATCAACCGTGTCAAGGACATCGGCGCGCCGCTGCTGGTGGTGCATGGCACCGCCGACAGCCTCATCAACCCCACGCTGGGACGCAAGCTCTACAACGCAGCCACGGTGCCAAAGCTGTTCGTGCTGGTGGAAGGCGGGTCGCACCACAACACCAATTCGGTCGGCGAGGCCCAGTACCGCTCGGCGCTCTCGCAGCTGTTCCGCATGAAGCCGGAGGCCACGCTGGCCGCGCGGCAGACGGAAGGCATGCCCATGCCCGTGACGCGCGCCGCGCAACCGGTGCCCGTATTGCCGCCGCCTCAGGGCGCGGATTCGGCCGCTCTGCCGCAAGAAGCACGCGCCAAGGCCGCCGCCAGCGCGCAGGCCATCTGACGGCAAGGCCCGGCTTCGTTTTTGTTGTTACCCTCGGGCGCTTATGCCGCCCTCCGTTGCCGCCACCGGCCGTCCTGATCACCTGAAGTTCATAGCGCTCGCGGGGCCGACCGCCTCCGGCAAGACCGCGGTGGCGCTCGCCGTGGCGCGCGAGCGGCCGGTCGAGATCGTCAGCGTCGATTCCGCGCTCGTCTACCGCGGCATGGACATCGGCACCGCCAAGCCGAGCCTCGCCGAACAGGCCGCCGTTCCCCACCACCTGATCGACATCCTCGATCCCGCCGAAAGCTACAGCGCTGCGGCTTTCGTGGCCGATGCGACGCGGCTGATCGACGAGATCCGCGCCCGCGGCGCCTTGCCGCTTCTGGTGGGCGGCACCATGCTTTATTTCAAGGCACTGTTCGACGGCATCGATGCCATGCCTGCCGCGGACGCTACGGTGCGCGCGCGTATCGATGCCGAAGCGGCCGCGGTGGGCTGGCCCACCATGCATGCGCGGCTCGCCAAGGTCGACCCCGTGACGGCCGCGCGCCTTGCACCACAGGACAGCCAGCGCATCCAGCGCGCGCTCGAGGTCTGGGAGAGCAGCGGGCAGCCTTTGTCGAGCTTTCATGCGGTCGCGAACAAGGCGGCGAAGGGCCTGACGGGCGGCGTGCTCTTCTCGCTCGAACCCGCCGACCGCGCCTGGTTGCATGCGCGCATTGCCGACCGCTTCGACGCCATGCTGGCCGCCGGCTTCCTCGAAGAGGTCAAGGCGCTGCGCGCGCGCGGCGACCTCTCCACAGAGCTCCCCTCGATGCGCTGCGTGGGCTACCGGCAGGCGTGGGAAATGCTCGACGCTTGTGGCGGCGCCAATCCCGACGCCGAGGCCATGAACGAGTTGCGCGAACGCGGCATCGCGGCCACGCGACAGCTTGCCAAGCGGCAGATCACCTGGCTGCGCAGCATGCCGGCGCGCACCGTCATTGCCTGCGATGCGCCCGACGCCGTGCACACCGCCGTCCAACGCATTGCGGCCGCCGCATGACCCTGCACATTTCCAAGCTCGCCAAGCACTACGGCGACGTACCCGTGTTCGAGAACGTGACGCTGACCGTCAAGCCTGGCGAGTTCGTCGCAATCGTCGGCGAATCGGGCGTGGGCAAATCGACGCTACTCAACTGCATGGCCGGGCTCGACAGCTGGGACGCGGGCACCGTCACGCACGAGGGCACCGACATTGGCGCGCTCGACGGCGAAGCCTGCGCGCTCTGGCGGCGGCGCCACGTGGGCTTCGTGTTCCAGGCCTTTCACGTGCTGCCGCACCTCGACGTGGCGCAGAACGTGTCGCTGCCGCTGATGCTGCTGGGCCGGCAAAAGGACGATGGCCGCGTCGCGCACATGCTCGATGCGGTGGGCATGCCCGGCATGGGCGCGCGCCTGCCGCAGACGCTGTCGGGCGGGCAGCTTCAGCGCGTGGCGATCGCGCGTGCGCTGGTGCACCGCCCCGCCCTGCTCTTGGCCGACGAGCCCACGGGCAACCTCGACCCCGGCACCGCGGCCAAGGTGATGGAACTGTTGATCGGCCAGACGCGCGAGCACGGCGCCTCGCTGGTGCTGGTGACGCATTCCGAGAGCGCGGCGGCCCGCGCGGACCGCCTGCTGCATCTGACGGCGGAAGGAATCCGCGCCTGAGCTACGCGAGCAGCGCGGCGTAGCGCGCGAGGTCGACGTTGCCGCCGCTCACCACGACGCCGATGCGCCGGCCGGCAATGGCCTTGCCCGCCGCGATGGCTCCCGCGAAAGCGAGGCAGCCCGTCGGCTCCACCACGATCTTCATGCGCTCGGCAAAGAAGCGCATCGCCTCGACGAGCTGTGCGTCCGTCACGGTGAAGATGTCGTCCACATCGCGCCGGATGATGCCGAAGGTGTACTCGCCCAGGTGCTGCGTCTGCGCGCCGTCGGCAATGGTCTTGGGCGTGTCGATGTGCACGATCTTTCCGGCGCGGAAAGACTGCTGGCCGTCGTTGCCCGCTTCGGGCTCCACGCCGTAGACCTTGCAATCGGGCGCCAGTGCGCGCGCTGACAGCGCCGAACCCGACAGCAGCCCGCCGCCGCCCAGGCACACAAACAATTGGTCGAGCGGGCCGGTCTCCTCGATCAGTTCCTTCACCGCGGTGCCCTGGCCCGTGAGCACGTCCGGATGGTCATAGGGCGGAATCATCGTCATGCCGCGCTCTTGCGCCAGCCGCTTCGTCAGCGCCTCGCGGTCTTCGGTGAAGCGGTCGTACATCACCACTTCGGCGCCATAGCCCTTCGTGGCTGCGACCTTCGCGGCCGGCGCGTCCTTGGGCATGACGATGACGGCCGGCATCGACAGCAGCCGGGCCGACAGCGCAATGGCCTGCGCGTGGTTGCCCGATGAGAACGCGATCACGCCGCCCTTGCGCTGCACGGCGCTGAACTTCGACAGCGCATTGAACGCACCTCGAAACTTGAACGCACCCATGCGCTGCAAGTTCTCGCACTTGAAGAAGAACCTGGCGCCCCAGCGCTCGTCGGCCGTCTGCGAGCGCAGCACGGGCGTGCGGTGGGCATGGCCTTCGAGCCGCGCAGCCGCGGCAATCACGTCGTCGTAGGTAGGTAGTTGCATGGGTCGAGCTTAGCGGCGGCTTGCGATTCGTTGAAGCCCGATGGGCAAAAACCCGGTACTCGCGGATGACCGGCCGTTCCGTTATTTGGCGCGAACCGTTGCGCCGAACGACGATCGCGTAAAAAATAATCCCGCGCGACACCGCCTCGTGTCGAAATGACAGGCTGCGGGCCGTCATTGGGGTGAGCGATCCTGCTCAGCACCTTTTCCATGACGGAGAGACACCATGCAGTACATGTTGATGTTTTACCAACCCGCAGCCGAGTTCGAGCAGCGCAACGATGCGTCTTCGCAAGCCTTGCGGGCCAGTTGGATGGCCTATGCCGACGCCGTGCGCGCGTCAGGCATTTCGCTGGGCGGCCACGGCTTGTTCCCGCCCATGACCGGCACCACGCTGCGCGTGCGCGGCGACAAGCGCCAGGTGCAGGACGGCCCCTTCGCCGACACCAAGGAGCAGCTCGGCGGGTACTTCGTGATCGACGTGCCAGACCTGGATGCCGCGCTCGAATGGGCCGCGCGGGCGCCGTGCGCTACCAGCGGCGGCGTGGAAGTGCGCCCCGTCTTCACCGCGACGGCGGTAGCCACTGCGTGACCGACCCAGCGGCTCATCGGGCCGCCGAACGGGCGGCACGCGAGTCGTGTGGGCGGCTCCTCGCCATCCTTTCGGCGCGCACGCACGACATTGCGTCATCCGAAGATGCGCTGGCCGATGCCTTTGCGCGCGCGCTCGAGCGCTGGCCCATCGATGGCGTGCCCGACCAGCCCGATGCCTGGCTGCTGAGCGTGGCGCGACACCGCACGCTCGACTCTTGGCGCCACACTCGCGTACAAGATGCGGCCGCGCAAACCCTGCTGCCGCTGGCCGGCGAAGTGGATGCGAGCGCCGCCGATGGTGCGGCCGTGCCCGATGAGCGTTTGCGGCTGCTCTTCGTGTGCGCGCATCCCGCCATCGACGCCGCAGCGCGCGCACCGCTGATGCTTCAGACCGTGCTCGGTCTCGACGTGGCCCGCATGGCCGGCGCCTTCTTGACCTCGCCTTCCACGCTCGGCCAGCGCCTCGTGCGCGCGAAGGCCCGCATCCGCGCCGCGGGGATTCCCTTCGAATACCCGCAGGCCAGTGACCTGCCGCAGCGGCTGCAGGACGTGCTCGACGGCATCTATGCGGCGTATGGCACCGGCTGGGACGGCGTCGACGGCGCGGATCCCCTGTCCCGCGGCCTCACGGCGGAAGCCATTGCGCTCTGCCGCATTCTTTGCGCGCTGATGCCGAACGAGCCGGAGCCCCTGGGGCTGTTGGCGCTGATGCTGTTCTGCGAGAGCCGGGCCACGGCGCGGCGCAGCGATTCAGGCGCCTACGTGCCGCTCGATCTGCAGGACATGGCGCGCTGGAACCCGGACCTGCTCGCGCAGGCCGAGCGCTGCCTGCACCACGCGTCGGGCATGAACATGCTCGGGGCCTACCAGTTGGAGGCCGCCATCCAGTCGGCCCATTGCGAGCGCCGCGTTGGCGCGCCGGTACCACCCGACGCAATGGTTGCGCTGTACGACGGCTTGCTGGCCCTTCGGCCCAGCATCGGCGCACAGGTGAGCCGCGCCTGCGCCCTGGCCAAAGTGCGCGGTCCCGGCATCGGCCTGCAGGCGCTCGATGCCATTCCCGCGAATGAGGTGACGAGCTATCAGCCCTTCTGGGCGGCACGTGCGCATCTGCTCGCGGCAGATGGTGCGCACGCGGCCGCGCGCCAGGCTTTCGACCGCGCGATCGGCTTGAGCGCAAGCCCGGTGGTGCGCGCTTATCTCAACGGGATGGCCGATCGGCTCTGATTTCGGCTCTTCTTCAAGAGCCCGCCAAAACGTGGCAATCGGGCGCCAGCCACAATCACGTCATGCGCGCCTTGCTCACCACCTTTTCATGGCAGGAACTGCGCCACCACCCCTGGCGCAACGCCGCGGCCGTTTTGGCCGTGATGCTGGGTGTTGCGCTAGCGTTCTCGGTGCAGCTGATCAACGCCTCGGCGCTAGACGAATTCTCGAGCGCCGTGCGTTCGGTCAATGGGCAGCCCGATCTCGAAGTGCGCGCCGTGCAAGGCAGCTTCGACGAAGCCGTATTCGCGCGCTTGGCGCAGCATCCGCAGGTGACGCTTGCGAGCCCTGTGCTCGAGTTCCAGGGCCTCGCGCTGGCCGGCGAGCGCCAAGTGCCGATGCGCGTGATCGGCATCGATGCGCTGGCGCTGCCCACCATTGCACCGGCGCTGATGCCGCAGCCACGTAAGAACGCCGACCGCTTCGCGATACTGGCGCCGGGCCATGTGTTTCTCAACACCGCGGCGCGCAACCTGCTCGGTCTGCCGGTAGAAGCGACGGAAGGCGGTGCGGAGTCGGTCCAGTTGCGCAGCGGCAGTGCATGGCAGCGGCTCGAGGTCGCGGGCCATGTCGCCGCCAGCGGCACGGCTCTGGCAGTGATGGACATCGCCGTCGCACAAGACCTGTTCGACAAGCTCGGGCGCCTCAGCCGTGTCGACCTGAGGCTGGCACTGGGCACCGATCGGGCCGCTTTCATTGCATCGCTCCAGGGTTCGCCAGGCTGGCCCGGCGGCTTGCAGTTTGCCGAGCCGGGCGACGCGGCGGAGCGCGTAAGCAATCTTTCGCGCGCCTACCGTGTCAACCTCACGGTGCTGGCGCTGGTGGCGCTTTTCACAGGGGCCTTTCTGGTGTTCTCGGTGCTGGCACTGAGCGTGGCCAAGCGCGCCCAGCAGTTCGCGCTGCTCGGCGTGCTCGGCCTGACGCCGCGCGAGCGGCTGCGTCTGGTGCTGCTCGAATCGCTGGTGCTGGGCCTGATAGGAAGCGCCGCCGGCCTGGCGCTGGGCACGGCGCTCGCAGCCCTTGCATTGCGCGTGCTCGGCGGCGACCTGGGCGGCGGCTACTTCGAAGGCGTGGCGCCCGCACTGCACTGGAGCACCGCATCGGCCTTGCTGTACGGCGGGCTTGGCGTGATCGCGGCACTGGTGGGCGGCTGGTGGCCCGCGCGCGCGGCAGAGGCCTTGCCCGAGGCGCAGACCCTCAAGGGCCTGGGCGCCGCGCCAGTCCAAACCAGGAGCCACTGGCTGGCCCTCGGCCTCATTACCGCGAGTGCGGCACTCGCCAACATGCCGGCTGTCGGCGGCATCCCCATCGCCGCTTATCTCTCCGTGGGCTGCCTGCTGGTGGGCGGCATCACCGCGCTGCCTTGGCTCATTGCGCTGCTCTACGACCGTGTGGCGCCCGTGTTTTCGCAGCGGGTGCTGCCGATGCTCGCCATCGAGCGCGCAAGGCGCATGCGCGGCACCGCGGCCGTGGCGGTCAGCGGCGTGGTCGCGAGCCTGAGCCTCGCGGTGGCGCTCACGGTCATGGTCGCGAGCTTTCGCGATTCAGTGACGCGCTGGCTCGACGTGGTGCTGCCGGCCGATCTCTATCTTCGCGCCACGTCGAGCGGCCGCTCCGGCAATTCAGGTACGCAGAGCAGTAGCGACACCGCCACCTTCTCGCCGGCCTTCGTGCAGGCGCTTGCGCAACTGCCCGGCGTGGCACGCACCGGTACGCTGCGCACGCGCTCGCTCCAGCTGGATCCGGCGCAGCCTTCGGTCACGCTGATTTCGCGGAGCCTCGAAAGCGGCGCGGCGCAGGCGCTGCCGCTGGTCGGGCCCGCACTGCCAGTGCCGGCGGGGCAGGTCGGCATCTACGTGAGCGAACCAATGGTCGAGCTGTACGGCGCGAAGCCGGGCGATCTGTTCGCGCCGCTTTCGTCGGCCTTGGGCAGCAGCAGCGGTTCCGGGCCGGCGAAATTCTTCGTGGCGGGCGTGTGGCGCGACTATGCGCGGCAGTTCGGCGCCATCACCATGGACGCGCGCGACTTCGAGCGCGTGACGGGCGAGCGCGAGGTCAGCGACGTGGCGCTGTGGCTTGCGCCGGGCGCATCCGAGGGCGCAGTGCAGACCGCGGTTCGCGAGCTTGCGACGCGGAGAGTTGGCGCGAGCGGCGAATCCGGTTCGAACATCGAGATCTCGTCGGTCGGGCAGATTCGCGCGACTTCGCTGCGCATCTTCGACCGCAGCTTTGCCGTGACCTATTGGTTGCAGGCCGTGGCCATTGCCATTGGCCTGTTCGGCATTGCAGCAAGCTTCAGTGCGCAGGTGCTGGCCAGGCGCAAGGAGTTCGGTCTGCTTGCGCACTTGGGCTTTACGCGGCGGCAGGTTCTGGCGGTGGTCGCGGGCGAAGGCGCCGCATGGACCGCGATTGGTGCCGTCGCCGGGCTCTTGCTCGGGCTTGCGGTGTCGGTGGTGCTGGTGAAGGTCGTCAATCCGCAGAGCTTTCACTGGACGATGGATTTGCTGGTGCCTTGGGGTCGGCTGTTGATTCTTTGTGCTGCTGTCGTTGCTGCGGGGACGGTGACTGCTTGGATGGCTGGGAGGGCGGCTGCTGGGAGGGATGTGGTTCTTGCTGTTAAGGAGGATTGGTAGTCCCTTGTTTTTCCGAGGCCGGGTCTCGCCCCGGCGGGCGACTCACTTTCTTTGCTTCGCCAAAGAAAGTAAGCAAAGAAAGGCGACCCCTACTGTCTGCGTCCCTT
>NZ_JAUSRN010000023.1 GCF_030811855.1 Variovorax paradoxus
GAGGATTCCTTGCTGCTCGATGGAAAGAAAGAAGCCGGAGCACTGCGTGTCCGGCTGCGGAAAATCGAAACGGGAGAGAGACTAAACCTTCAGCGAACCATGCATGGTTTTTTATTGTCGAAAGTCCACCCAGGGATCAGGTATTGCATTGCCTGCGCGTCGTTACGTGCGCCGAGTCCATGCTTGAGGTACAGCTGATGCGCCTTCTCGACCTCGTCCATGTCGAGTTCCACACCCAGCCCGCCGCGCGTCGGCACCTTCACGAAGCCGCCTTCGATCTGTAGCGGCGCCTTCGTCAGGCGCTGGCCGTCCTGCCAGATCCAATGCGTGTCGATGGCCGTGACCTTGCCCGGCGCCGCGGCCGCCACGTGCGTGAACATGGCAAGCGATACGTCGAAGTGATTGTTGGAGTGTGAGCCCCAGGTCAGGCCCCAGGCCTGGCACAGCTGCGCCACGCGCACCGAGCCCTGCATGGTCCAGAAGTGCGGGTCGGCCAGCGGAATGTCGACCGACTGCAGCGAGAGGCTGTGCACCATCTCGCGCCAGTCGGTGGCGACCATGTTGGTGGCGGTGGGCAAGCCGGTGGCACGGCGGAACTCGGCCATCACTTCACGGCCCGAGAACACGCCTTCGGCGCCGCAGGGGTCTTCGGCATAGGCCATGATGCCGTGCAAATCCCGGCAGAGGCGAATCGCATCCTGCAGCAGCCAGCCGCCGTTCGGATCGAGCGTGACGCGCGCTTTGGGGAAGCGCTCGTGCAGCGCACGGATGGCCTCGACTTCTTCTTCGCCGCGCAGCACGCCACCCTTGAGCTTGAAGTCGGTGAAGCCGTAGCGCGCATGCGTGGCCTCGGCCAGGCGCACGATGGCTTCGGGCGTCATCGCTTCTTCATGGCGCAGGCGGAACCAGTCGTTGTCGGCGCCTGGATCGGTCTCGTAGGGCAGGTCGGTCTTGGTACGGTCACCCACGTAGAACAGGTAGCCGAGCATCTGCACGGCATCGCGCTGCTGGCCTTCGCCGAGCAATGCGGCCACCGGCACTTCGAGATGCTGGCCCAGCAGGTCGAGCAGCGCCGCCTCGACCGCGGTGACTGCATGGATGGTCACGCGCAGGTCGAAGGTCTGCTGGCCGCGGCCGCCGCTGTCGCGGTTGGCGAACGCATTGCGCATGCTGTTGAGCACCGCGTTGTGCTTGCCGAGCGGCTGGCCCACGATGAGGTCGCGCGCATCTTCGAGCGTCTGGCGGATCTTCTCGCCGCCGGGCACTTCGCCGACGCCGGTGTGGCCCGCGCTGTCGGTCAGGATCAGCAGGTTGCGCGTGAAGAACGGGCCGTGCGCCCCGCTCAGGTTCATCAGCATGCTGTCGTGGCCCGCGACGGGCACCACGCGCATGCCGGTGACGACGGGCGCGCCCGACACAACTTTGGAAACGGATTCAGGACTTGTCATTTTCGGGCTCGGTGCCTCAATCTGCGGTGATATGGCGAGTGTCGATCAATGTCTTCCAGCGCGTCCACTCGCGCAGCTGGAAGGCGGTGAATTCTTCGGGGGTGCTGGCGACGATTTCCAGGCCCTGGTCGAGCATGCGCTTCTTCGTCTCCGGGTCCTGCATGGCGGCGATCACCGCGTCGCTCAGCTTCTTCTTCGTGGCAGGCGGCAGGCCCTTCGGCGCAGCCATGCCTTGCCACGAGTAGACCTCCGCGCCCTTCACGCCAGCCTCGGCCAGCGTGGGCACATCGGGCAGCACGGGCGAACGCTTATCGCCGGTGACTGCAAGGGCGCGCAGCTTGCCCGCGCGGATATGAGGCAGCACGGCATTCACGTTCTGGAACGAAAAATCGACCTGGTTGCCGAGCAGATCGTTGATTGCCGGCGCACCGCCCTTGTAGGGCACATGCACGCCTTCGGTCTTGCTCTGCTGCCAGAACAGTTCGGCCGACAGATGGTCGGACGAACCGTTGCCCGAACTCGCGAACGAGACCTTGCCCGGAGTCTTGCGCAGCAATGCCAGCACCTCGGCCACGGTGTGCTCGGGCCGCGCGGCATTGGTCACCAGCACATTGGGCGCCTGCACGGGTACGGTGATGTAGTCGAAGTCTTTGGTGGCGTCGTAGGGCACGCTCTTCTGCAGGTGCGGCGTGACGACGAAGGCGCCGAGCGAAGACACCAGCAGCGTGTAGCCGTCAGGCGCCGCGCGCTTGACTTGTCCCGTGCCGATGGTGCCCGTGGCGCCGGGGCGGTTGTCGACGACGAAGCTCCCGCCGAGCTTTGCCTGCAATTGCAGCGCCAGTGCACGCGCCACCATGTCGGTGGAGCCACCGGCGGGGAACGGCACCACGATGGTCACCGGCTTCTGCTGCGGCCATGCGTCGGCCTGGGCCAAGGCATGAAGAGGCAGCAGCGCGGTGACGGCAAGTGCGAGGCCCGCCGCGAGAAGTTCTTTTCTCTTCATCCGAGCCTTCCGGTCAGGACGTGATGCGCACGGCCTGGCGGGCCAGCAGCTTCCAGTCGCCGCCCTGCTTTTGCCACACGCCGAGGATCTTCAGCGCCACCTTGCCGGGCTTGCCCGAATCGAGCGTGTCGGCCGCGAGCGTGTGGCGCACAATGGCCGTTTGGCCGTCGACCACCTTGATGGTCTGGTCGGTGATGGTGATGGACACGAAGTCCGACTTGCCGGCGATGAGGTCACCGATGAAGCTGGCCTTGGTGTCGACTCTGCCGCCCGAATGGCCGTAGCTCAGGTCCTCAGCCACCAGCGCGCCGAGGGCGCCGGGCGTCGGATCGACCATCGCAATGCGCAACCGCTCGGCGGCCGCGGCCACTGCCGGTTCGGCCGCGGCGCCGCCGCCGGCCGGCACCATGGCGCAGCCCGAGAACAGAACCGCCGACGCGGCAATGAGAAGAAGCTTTTTCATGAGCATGTGGTGTTGTCTCCGTTGTTGTTGCTTGTGGCTGGTCTCGATTACTGCGGGCCGAGCGCGTCGATCAGCGCCTTGAGCTGTTCCATCTCGTCGGGCTTCAGGTCGGTGAGCGGCGCGCGCACCGGGCCGGCGTCGTGGCCGACGATCTTGGCACCGGCTTTGACGATGCTCACGGCATAGCCCGGCGTGCGGTTGCGCAGCTCGAGGTATGGCATGAAGAAGTTCTTCAGCAGGCGATGCTGGGTGGCCATGTCGTCGTCCCGCACGGCTTCATAGAACTGCACCGCGGTCTTCGGAATGAAGTTGAAAACGGCCGACGAATACACGGGCGTGCCCATGGCCTTGTAGGCCGCGGCATACACCTCGGCCGTGGGCAGGCCGCCCAGGTAGGCGAAGCGGTCGCCCATCTTCTGGTAGATCGCAACCATGGCTTCGATGTCGCCGATGCCGTCCTTGAAACCGACGAGGTTCGGGTTGCGCTCGGCCAGGCCGGCCAGCGTGTCGGGCTTGAGGCGGCTGGTGGCGCGGTTGTAGACGATGACGCCGAACTTCACGCTCTTGCACACCGCTTCGACGTGCGCAGCCAAGCCTTCCTGGCCGGCTTCGGTCAGGTAGTGCGGCAGCAGCAGGATGCCGTGTGCGCCGGCCTTTTCGGCCGCTTGCGCGCACTGGATCGCAAAGCGAGTCGGGCCGCCGGCGCCGGCAATGATCGGCACCACGCCGCGGCAGGTGTCGACCGCGCTCTGGATGATGCCGGGGTACTCGTCGCCGGTCAGCGAGAAGAATTCGCCCGTACCGCCGGCCGCGAACAGCGCGCTCGCGCCGTAGGGGGCGAGCCATTCGAGACGCTTCTCGTAGCCCTTGCGGTTGAAGTCGCCGTTCGCGTCGAAGTCGGTCAACGGGAACGAGAGCAGGCCGGAGCCCATGATGGATTTAAGTTCTTGAGGGTTCATCGAGACACCAATGAGAGTGGGTTAAAAAATGGATCCGTTCTTTTCGTGGACTTGGCGAAGCGACACGAAGTGCGCGCAGACTGGGGGAGAGCCGATCAGTCCAGCTTGATGCCGGCGTCGGCCACCACCTTGGCCCAGCGCGTGCGTTCCTTGCCGAAGAATTGCTCTTCCTCGGCCGGTACCATGGTCACGACCTCCGCGCCCTGCCCCGCAAGGCGCGAGCGGATGTCGGCCGCGCGGATGACGGTGATCAGTTCCTTGTTGAGGCGCTGCACGATGGCGTCGGGCGTGCCCTTGGCAACCCGCACGCCTTGCCAGGTGCCCGATTCGAAGCCGGCCACGCCCTGCTCCGCGATGGTGGGCACGTCGCCGATCAGCGGCATGCGGGTCGATTTCGAAACGCCGAGCACCTTGAGCTTGCCGCTTTGCACGTGCGGCAAGGTGGCCAGCATGCCGTTCATCAGGATCTGGGTCTGGCCGGCGACCGTGTCCTGCACCGCCTGCACGCCGCCTTTGTAGGGCACGTATTGCCAGCGCGCGCCGCTGGCGCGCTCGAGCGCCACGCCGGCAAGGTGAGGCGCGCTGCCGGTGGCGGTCACGGCAAAGTTGATGTCCGATTTCTTCGACAGCGCGATCAGTTCCTTCAGGTTGTTGGCCTGCACCGACGGATGCACCACGAGCAAGTGCGGCGAATAAGCCAGCATCGTCACGCCGCGCAGGTCCTTGGAGGGATCGAAAGGCAGCCGCGTGTAGACCGAGGGGCTGATGGCGAGAGCACCCACGTCGCACAGCAGCAGCGTGTAGCCATCGGGTTTGGACTTCGCGACAAAATCGGCGCCGAGGTTGCCATTGGCACCCGGCTTGTTCTCAACGATGACCGGCTGGCCGAGCGCTTCCGACAGCGGCTGGCTGATGGAGCGGGCAATGATGTCGGACGAACCGCCCGGCGGGTACGGCACCACAATGCGCAGCGGTTTGGTGGGCCAGGCCTCGGCCGCATGCACACCACCGGCCGCGAGCACTCCGCCGCCCAGGGCGCCAAGCATCAGGTCACGTCGTTTCAAGCTCATTCAGGTCTCCTGCTAGGTTGTGTTGTCAGTCATCGTACAACTACGAATGACGCTTGTCCAGCGTTTGCGCGAAATTTCGATCAGGTAGTGGCCGGAGGCGTGGCAGCAGCGTCCTGCTGCGCTGCCTGCTGGGCCGCTTCCTGCGCCACGCGCAGCCGCTCGCGGCTGTTGGTCAGGTGGATGCGCATGGCCGCGCGGGCCGAGTCGGGATCGCGGCGCGCAATGGCCGCATAGATCTCTTCGTGCTCGCGGTTCACGCGGCTCAGGTACTCGCCGCGCCGGTCGTAATTGCGAATGGCGTGGATGCGCGTACGCGGAATGATCGTGGTGCCTAGGTGGCTCATGATGTCCGCGAAATACGGGTTGCCCGTGGCTTGGGCGATCTGCAGGTGAAAGCGGAAATCGGGCGCCACGGTGTCCCCCGCCACTGCCACATTGCGCTCGAAATCATCGAGCGCCTGGCGCATGGCAAGCAGGTGCTCCTCGGTGCGGCGCGTGGCTGCCAGCCCGGCGGATTCGGTCTCCAGGCTGATGCGAAGCTCGAGCACGGCCAGCACGTCCACCGATGTGGCGATGTCGGCCGAATCGAGCCGGAACATGCCTGCGGCGCGTGGCTGCAGCACGAAGGTGCCGACGCCATGATGCGTTTCGACCAGCCCGGCGGCCTGCAGCTTGGACAGCGCCTCGCGCACCACCGTTCGACTCACGCCGAAGGTTTTCATGATGGCCGACTCTGTGGGCAGCTTGTCGCCAGGGCGCAGCGACTGGTTGCGGATTTTCTCGCCCAGATCTTCCACCAGGCCATGGGCCAGGCCGCGCGGACGCGGGCGCCCCACGAAGGAGGCGCCGGCAACGGCGTCAGCCGCTGCATCTGAAATTGAGGGATTACCCGTAGCCGTTTGGACCATGGTCACGATAATAATCTCCTATTAGTTGTACGACAACAGATAACTCATCACTTCAGCTGTTGGCGCGTTCCATTCATTGATTTGATTGTCTGGACTGACCCAGCCGCCGGATTGTCCGGCCCACCTTGTCGGTGATTGCGTCATCGCCCCTGGAAATCAACCTTTTTCATAAGCCAACACATGTCGACGTCCCCACAAGCCTCAAACAACAAGCTCCACCGGATTCTGTTGACCGGCGCGGCCGGCGGCCTGGGCAAGGTACTGCGCGAACGCCTGCGCCCCTTTGCCGAGATCCTGCGCCTTTCCGACATCGCGGCGATCGCGCCTTCCGAGGGTCCGCACGAGGAGGTCGTGCCTTGCGACCTCTCGGACAAGGCGGCGGTCCACGCGTTGGTCGAAGGCTGCGACGCCATCGTGCACCTTGGCGGCGTCTCGGTCGAGCGCCCGTTCGAGGAGATCCTGGAGGCCAACATCAAGGGCGTGTTCAACGTCTATGAAGCCGCCCGCCGGCACGGCGTGAAGCGCGTGGTGTTCGCGAGCTCGAACCACGTGATCGGCTTTCACAAGCAGAGCGACCGGCTCGACGCCAGCGCGCAGCGCCGCCCCGACGGCTACTACGGCCTGTCCAAGTCGTTCGGCGAAGACGTCGCGCAGTTCTACTTCGATCGCTACGGCATCGAGACGGTGAGCATCCGCATCGGCTCCTCGTTCCCGGAGCCGCTCAACCGCCGGATGATGAGTACCTGGCTCAGCTATCGCGACCTCACCTCGCTGATCGAGAAATCGATCTTCACGCCGGACGTCAAGCACACGATCGTCTACGGCATGTCGGCCAACCGCGACGTCTGGTGGGACAACAGCGCGGCCTCGCACCTCGGCTTCGTGCCGCAAGACACCTCCGAAGTGTTCCGCGACAAGGTCGAGGCCCAGCCTCCCGTGGCGCCTACCGACCCCAATGCCATCTACCAGGGCGGTGCGTTCACGGCGCAGGGCCCGTTCGGCGACAAATGACGTCCAGCATGCAGGCCGAACTCGTTCTCGATGCGCAGTGCGCAACCGGCGAAAGCCCTGTCTGGCGCGCCGATGAGCAGTCGCTCTACTGGGTCGACATTCCGGCGCGGCAACTGCACCGCTGGCATGCGGCGACCGGAGCGCGCAGTTGCTGGACCGGCGACGAGATGCTGGCCTGTATTGCACCGCGCGCCGACCATCCGGGCGAGTGGATCGCCGGCATGGAAAGCGGCCTCTTCGCCATCGCCACGCGCCCCGACGGCACGCTCGCCGCGAGCCCCATTGCGAGTGCCGTGCATGCGGAGCGCGGCATGCGCTTCAACGATGGCCGCTGCGACCGGCAGGGCCGCTTCTGGGCCGGCACCATGCAGATGGACATGGCCGCAGCCCACGAGGTCGGCCGCGTGTACCGCTACCAGGGCGACGTGAATGCGGAAGTGGCGCTGCGCGTTCAGTTCGATCGCATGATCGTTCCAAACGGCCTCGCCTTCAGTCCCGACGGCAAGACCATGTACCTCTCGGATTCGCATCCGGCGGTGCAGACCATCTGGGCTTTCGACTACGACACCGACACTGCCACGCCGCATGGCCGCCGCGTGTTCGTCGACATGAAGCCGCTGCCGGGCCGCCCTGACGGCGCTGCCGTCGACGTCGACGGCTGCTACTGGATCTGCGGCAACGACGCCGGGCTCGTGCACCGCTTCACACCTGACGGAAGGCTCGACCGCTCCTTGGCCGTGCCGGTAAAGAAGCCCGCGATGTGCGCCTTTGGCGGCCCAGAGCTCGACACGCTCTACGTGACGTCGATCCGCCCCGGCGGCGACCTGTCCGACCAACCGCTGGCCGGCGGCGTTTTTGCGCTGCGCCCCGGCGTCCAGGGGCTGCCGGAACCCGAATGCCGTTTCTGATTGTTTTTTAACCACCAACCCCAAGAGGAAGACAAATGAAATACACCCGCCACCTCATCGCCCTGGCCGTAGGCGCCTTGGCCATGGCAGCGAATGCGGTCGAGTTTCGTTCGGCCGACGTGCACAACAGCGACGACTACCCCACCGTCGCAGCCGTCAAGCACATGAGCGAACTGCTCGAGAAGCGCAGCAACGGCAAGTACAAGATCAAGGTGTTCAACAAGAGCGCGCTCGGCAGCGAGAAGGAAACGCTCGACCAGGTGAAGATCGGCGCGCTCGAGATGAACCGCGTCAACATCAGCGCGCTGAATTCGATCTGCCCCAAGACGCTGGTGCCGACAATGCCCTTCCTGTTCGACTCGATCGCCCACATGCGCAAGTCGCTCGACGGCCCCATCGGCGAAGAAATCCTGAAGGGCTGCGAGCATGAAGGCCTGGTTGGTTTGGCCTTCTACGACAGTGGCGCTCGCTCCATCTACGCGAAGAAGCCGGTGAAGACGCTGGCCGATGCAAAGGGTCTCAAGATCCGCGTGCAGCAGTCCGACCTGTGGGTTGCGCTGGTGAGCGCCATGGGCGCCAACGCCACGCCAATGCCCGCCGGCGAAGTGTTCACCGCGCTCAAGACCGGCCTCATCGATGCGGCGGAAAACAACATCCCTTCGTACGACGGCTTCAAGCACTACGAAGCGGTGAAGTTCTATTCGCGCACCGAACACTCGATGGCGCCTGAAATGCTTGTGATGTCGAAGGCCGTTTACGACAAGCTGCCCAAGGCCGACCAGGAGCTGTTCCGCGCCACGGCCAAGGAATCGGTCGCGTTCCAGCGCAAGAAGTGGGACGAGCAGGAAGCCAAGTCGCTCGAAGTCGTGACCAAGGGCGGCGCCCAGATCGTTGCCGACGTTGACAAGGCCTCGTTTCGCTCGGCAATGACCCCGGTCTACACCAAGTTCATCTCGACGCCTGATCTGCAGCGCCTCGTCAAGGCCGTTCAAGACAACAAGTAACGCGCCCCGGCCTTCCCGATCTTCGGGAGGGCCCTCATCCATATTCAGGGAAATTCCCATGACTCTTACCGTTCCCGCGGTAGACACGATGGCGACTGGCGTGCCCATCGAGCTCGAAGACCTGGTCGATCCGCACGGACGTCCGCCCTCCAATCACGCCTATTCGCGCTTCTGCGCGTTTCTGTCCAAGGCCAGCCTGATGCTCGCGGTGGCAATGCTCATCACCATCATCGTCTGCGTTCAATACCAGGTGATTGGCCGCTATGTGTTCAACGACACGCCGACCTGGGCCGAAGGCCTTGCACTGCAGCTGGTGCTGTATGTCACCGCACTCGGGGTTGCCGTGGGCGTGCGCGATGCCGGCCACATCGGGCTCGACTCGCTGGTGGTGCTGCTTCCCGAATCGCTGCGCCTGAAGATCGAAATACTGATCCATGCGCTGGTTGCGCTCTTCGGCGGAATCATGACCTGGAGCGGCTGGGTCTGGACCACGCTCAAGTGGAGCGACATCAAGCCCATGATGGGCATTCCGGTCGGCCTCGACTACCTGGCGCTCGTGATCGCGGGCCTCTTGATCGTCTTTTTCTCGATTGAACATATCGTCGCCCTGCTGCGCGATGAAGAAGTGGTGCCCGCGTGGAACTGACTGTCCTCTCCCTCGTTTTCCTGGCACTGCTGGTGCTGGGTGTGCCGGTTGCGTTCTCGATCGGCCTGGCCTCCGTCGCCACCGTGCTCTATGCCGGCCTTCCCGTTGCCGTGGTGTTTCAGAAGATGGTCGGCGGCATGCAGGTCTTCTCGTTCCTGGCGATCCCGTTCTTCGTGTTTGCCGGTGAGCTCATGCTTTACGGCGGCATCGCGCAGCGCATCGTCCGATTTGCCAACAGCCTGGTGGGCCACGTGCGTGGCGGCCTCGGCATGAGCAACGTGATCGGCTGCACGCTGTTCGGCGGCGTGGCCGGCTCGCCGGTGGCCGACGTCTCGGCCATGGGCTCGGTGATGATCCCGCTGATGAAGAAGGAAGGCTACGACGCCGACTACGCCGTCAACGTGACGACGCACGCGGCCCTGGTGGGCGCGCTGATGCCCACGTCGCACAACCTGATCATCTTCACGCTCGCAACGACCGGCATTGCGTCGGTCAGCGTGCTGAGCCTGATTCTCGCGGGCCTGATTCCCGCGCTCATCCTCACGCTGTGCAACCTGGGCGCGGCCTACTACGTGGCGATTCGCCGCGGCTATCCGATCCGCGGCGCGTTTCCGGGCTGGGGCGAAGTGCTCTCGGCCTTCATCGGCGCCCTTCCAGGCCTGATGATCGTGGCGATCATCCTGGTGGGCATTCTGTCGGGCGTGTTCACCGCCACCGAGTCGGCTGCGACAGCCGTGCTCTGGGCCTTGGGCGTGACGGTGCTCGTGTACCGCTCGCTCAGCCGCAAGGACTTCTTCAAGGCCTGCGCCAAGGCCTGCAAGACGACCGGCGTGGTGCTGCTGCTGATCGGCATCTCCTCGGCCTTCGGCTACTTCATGGCGATCTATGAAGTGCCGCAGAAGACCGGCGAACTCATGACCAGCGTCTCCAGCGATCCGTGGGTCATCTTCCTGATGATCAACGTACTGCTGTTCGTGCTGGGCACCTTCCTGGACATGGCCGCGACCATCCTGATCTGCACGCCCATCTTCCTGCCGATTGCCATGCAGTTCGGCATGAGCCCGGTGCAGTTCGGCATCGTCATGCTGATCAATTGCGCGCTGGGCCTCAACACGCCGCCGGTGGGCACCACGCAGTTCATAGGCTGCGCGATCGGAGGGGTATCCGTGGGGCAGGTGATGCGGTCGATCTGGCCGTTCTATGGTGCCCTTTTGATCTGCCTGATGCTCGTGACCTATGTTCCGGCGTTCTCGATGTGGCTGCCGGACCTCGTCAACGCGGTCAAGTGACACCAAAGACAAGCAACGCGGAGTTCGATCCGATGGCCGACTCATCACTACCCTCTTCCCCGCCGGTGCGCCCGCCGCACCGCATCCACATGCACGCGGCGGACAACGTCGCCATCGTGGCCAATGACGGCGGCCTGAAGGCCGGCGCAGCGTTTGCCGATGGCCTCGTGCTGGTCGACAACGTGCCGCAAGGCCACAAAGTCGCATTGGCCGACCTGGCCGAAGGCGATGCGGTCATCCGCTACAACGTGGTCATCGGCTATGCGCTGAAGGCCATTCCGCGCGGCAGCTGGGTGCACGAGCGGCTGCTCAAGATGCCCGCGGCGCGCGAGCTCGAAGGCCTGCCAATCGCTACCGTCAAGCCGCCTGTGCAACCGCCGCTCGAGGGCTACACCTTCGAGGGATATCGCAACCTCGACGGATCGGTGGGCACGCGCAACATCCTCGCCATTACGCAGACCGTGCAGTGCGTGGCGGGCGTGGTCGATTTTGCGGTGCAGCGCATCAAGGCCGAGCTGCTGCCGAAATACCCCAACGTCGACGACGTGGTGGGCCTCTCGCACAGCTACGGCTGCGGCGTGGCCATCGACGCGCCCGACGCGATCATTCCGATCCGTACGCTGCGCAACATCAGCCTCAACCCGAACTTCGGCGGCGAGGTGATGGTCATCAGCCTGGGTTGCGAAAAGCTGCAGCCCGAGCGCCTGCTTCCGCCGGGAAGCATTGCGCTGGTGGATGAACGCAATGTGGCCGACATCGGCGAGACGGCCAATGCCAAGCTCGACGTGGTGTGCCTGCAGGACGACGCGCATGTGGGCTTCATGTCGATGATCGATTCGATCATGCGGCAGGCCGAGGAGCACCTGGAGCGGCTCAACGCCCGCAGGCGCGAAACCGTGCCAGCCAGTGAACTGGTGGTGGGCGTGCAATGCGGCGGCAGTGATGCCTTCTCTGGCGTCACGGCCAACCCGGCCGTCGGCTTTTGCACCGACCTGCTGGTGCGCGCCGGCGCCACCGTGATGTTCTCGGAAGTGACCGAGGTCCGCGACGGCATCGACCAACTCACCTCGCGCGCGACCACGCCCGAAGTGGCCGAAGCCATGATCCGCGAGATGGCCTGGTACGACACCTACCTGGACCGCGGCCGCGTCGACCGCAGTGCCAACACCACGCCGGGCAACAAGAAAGGCGGGCTCTCGAACATCGTCGAAAAGGCCATGGGCTCGATCGTCAAGAGCGGCAGTGCGCCGATCTCCGGCGTGGTCTCGCCGGGCGAGAAGGCAAGGCAGAAGGGCCTGCTCTATGCGGCCACGCCCGCCAGCGACTTCATCTGCGGCACGCTGCAGCTGGCCGCCGGCATGAACCTGCACGTGTTCACCACCGGCCGCGGCACGCCCTACGGGCTGGCCGAAGTGCCGGTCATCAAGGTGGCGACGCGCAGCGACCTGGCGCGCCGCTGGCACGACCTGATGGACGTGAATGCAGGCCGCATCGCCGATGGCGACGCCACCATCGAGGACGTGGGCTGGGAAATGTTCCGCCTGATGCTCGACGTGGCCAGCGGCAGAAAGAAGACCTGGGCCGAGCAGTGGAAGCTGCACAACGCGCTGGTGCTGTTCAACCCCGCCCCCGTGACCTGACTTCACCCGACGACCTCAAAAGGAAACACTCATGGAAGACCTCAAAGGCAAGACCGCACTCGTCACCGGCGCTAGCACCGGCATCGGTGCCGCGGTGGCTATTGCATTCGCGGCCCGCGGCATGCGCGTGGCGGTGCACTACAACAGCTCGGCCGAAGCCGCCAACCAGGTGGTCGAGACCATCCGCACTGCCGGCGGCGACGCCTTTGCGCTGCAGGGCGACGTGCTCAACACCGCCGCCATCCGCGAATGCGTGAAGCAGACCGCCGCACGGTTCGGCCGCATCGACGTGCTGGTGAACAACGCCGGCAGTTTGGTGAAGCGCGTGCCCATCGCTGAATTCGACGATGCGCTGTTCGACGAGGTGATGCACATCAACGCCCGCTCGGTTCTCGCGTTTGCGCGCGAGGTGGTGCCGCTCATGCGCACCCATGGCGGCGGCAACATCATCAACGTGACCTCGGTCGCGGCGCGCACCGGCGGCGGGCCCGGCGCCTACCTGTATGCGGGCTCCAAGGGCTTCGTGAGCACGGCCACGCACGGCCTCGCCAGGGAACTCGTCGGCGACAAGATCCGTGTGAACGCGGTGGCGCCGGGCGTCATCCAGACGCCGTTCCAGGACCGCTTCTCGACGCCCGCGATGCTCGAATCGTTCCGCGCCGGCATTCCGATGGGCCGCATCGGCACGCCGGATGAATGCGTGGGCGCTTTCCTCTACCTGGCTTCGGAACAGCTCTCGGGCTATGTCACCGGCCAGGTGATCGAGGTGAACGGCGGGCAGTACATGCCCTGACGGAAGACCGCCTTCGCTCCAATTCGCTCCAAGGCTGCAGCACAGAACCACAACAGAGACAACAACCAATGAACAGAAGCAGATTCCTTCGCGGCCTGGCCGCCCTTTCGGCAACGGCGAGCCTCTCGTTCGGGTATGCGGCAGTGGCCGCCGCCCAAGGCAACGGCAGCAACTTTCCGACCCATGCCATCGAGCTGCTGGTGCCCTACCAGCCCGGCGGCGGCACCGACGGCCTGGCGCGTGCCTTTTCCGAAGCGAGCCGCAAGCACATTTCGCAGAGCATCGTCATCGTCAACCGCCCGGGTGCCGGCGGCGCGATTGGCTGGACCGAGGTGATCAATGCCAGGCCCGACGGCTACAAGCTCGCGGTGCTCACGGTGGAACTGCTGACGCTGCCGCACCTGGGCCTGGCCAAGTTCAACTACGACGACTTCCAGCCGATTGCGCAGCTCAACGCAGACCCGGCCGCGATCACCGTCAAGGCCGATGCGCCGTGGAACACGATTGAAGAGTTTCTGGCCGCGGCAAAGAAGTCGCCCGAGAGCGTCCGTGTCGGCAATTCGGGCAACGGCTCGATCTGGCACCTGGCCGCGGCCGCGCTGGAAGACAAGACCGGCACCAAGTTCGGCCACATCCCGTTTCAGGGCGCGGCGCCCGCGGTGCTGGCGCTCTTGGGTGGCCACATCGAGGCGGTGGCGGTGAGCCCGGCCGAGGTGACGACGCATGTCCAGTCCGGCAAGCTCAAGGTGCTGATGGTCATGGCCGACAAGCGCGTGAAGGGCTTCGACAACGTGCCTACGGCCAAGGAGCGCGGCATCGACCTGTCGATCGGCACCTGGCGCGGCCTTGGCGCACCCAAGAACACGCCGCCCGAAGTCATGGCAAAGCTGCGCGAGATCACGGCCAAGACGGCGGCCGAGCCGCTGATGCATGAAGTGATGGACAAGCAGAACCTTGGCTATGTCTACACCGACGGCGCGGTGTTCAAGGAAACGCTTGCCAAGGACAACGCGTACTTCAAGGCGCTGATCGCCAAGCTCAACATCAAACCATGAACCGGCACACTCCCATGCTTCACGCAATTCGTGTCTCTTTGCGCACCCGCTTGCCTCGGGCGATGGCTCGGAGCGCGGCCGCGCTGCTGTCCATGGCCGCCATCGGACACGCCTCGGCGGCCACCTGGGTTTATGTGTCCAACGCGGACAGCCAGGAAATCTCGGTGCTCGAGCTGGACCGCGCGCAAGGCGTGCTCAAGCCGGTGCAGACGCTCAACGTCGGCGGCACGGTGATGCCGATGACGGTGAGCCACGACAAGCGCGTGCTCTACGCCGCGCTGCGTTCGCAGCCGTTCCGGGTGGTCTCGATGTCGATCGATGCCGCCAGCGGCAAGCTGCAGAAGCTCAGCGAGGCGCCGCTGGCCGACAGCATGGCCAACATCGACCTCGACGCGAGCGGCAAGTGGCTCTTTGCCGCTTCCTACCAGGGCGGCAAGATCTCGGTCAACGCCATCGGCAAGGACGGCGCGGCGGGCGCTATCCAGCAACTGGTGCAGACGGCGCCGAACGCGCATGCGATCCACGCGGATGCGAGCAACCGTTTCGTGCTGGCCACCAGCCTGGGCGGCGACAACGTATCGAGCTGGCGCTTCGATGCCGAGAAGGGTCTGCTGTCGGCCAACGAACCGCCGCTGACCCAGGGCGCGTCGAAATCAGGGCCGCGCCACTTCGTGTGGGACAAGGCGCAGCGACGCGTCTACCTGTTGAACGAACTCGATGCGAGCTTGCACGTCTACGGCTGGGATGCCGCGCGGGGAACGCTCAAGCACGAGCAGAGCACCACCACGCTACCGCCCGGATTCACCGGCAAGCCCTGGGCAGCCGATCTGCATCTGACGCCCGATGGGCGCTTTCTGTATGCCTCGGAGCGCACGTCGAGCACGCTGTCGGCCTTCAGGGTGGACGCGTCCACCGGACAGCTGAAGCCGCTCGGCCAAACGCCGACCGAGAAAACGCCGCGCGGTTTTGCCATCGATTCGAGCGGCCGCTACCTGATTGCCGCCGGGCAGGAGTCGCACAGCGTTGCGCTGTACGCCATCGATCCCGCGACTGGCGCATTGGACAAGCCCGCGCGCATCAGCGTGGGCAAGAACCCGAACTGGATCGAGATCGTCGACACGCCGTGACGACGACAAACACACGCAACATCATCAAAGGAGATATCGCTATGCAACGCCGCACACTGATTCGCACGGCCCTCGCCTCTTCACTCGCCGCGGGCTTGCCCGCGTTCGCGCAAGGCCCCGGCAACTGGCCCACGGGCAAGGCCATCACCTACCTTGTGCCGTTTCCCGCGGGCGGCACGACCGACGTGCTGGCACGGCTCATCGGCCAGAAGCTCGGCACGGTGCTGGGCACGAGCGTGATCATCGACAACAAGGGCGGCGCGGGTGGCAGCGTGGGCTCCGAAATCGGCGCGCGCGCGGCACCCGACGGCTTCACGATGGTGGGCGGCACCATCAGTTCGCACGCCATCAACATCAGCCTGTATCCGAAGCTCGGCTACGACCCGCAGAAGTCGTTTGCGCCGGTTACGCTCATCGGCACCAACCCGCTGGTACTGGTGGTGAACCAGGCGAGCCCGTACAAGACCTTGAAGGACGTTCTTGAAGCCAGCAAGACCAAGTCGGGCGGGCTGTCGTCTGCTTCGGCCGGCACGGGCACCTCGCAGCACCTGTCGCTCGAACTGCTGGCGTTCAAGTCGGGCGTGAAGTTCACGCACATTCCCTACAAGGGCAGCGGCCCGGCCATCCAGGACGTGATCGGCGGCCAAGTCGACATGATGTTCGACACCACGGTGGTGGCCGGCCCGCACGTGCAGAGCGGCAAACTGCGCGCCATTGCCGTGACCTCGGCCAAGCGCCTGGCTTCGATGCCCGACGTGCCGACGGTTGCGGAGTCCGGCATCGCCGGCTTGCAGGATTTCGAGGTGCTGTCTTGGCAGGCGATCTTCGTGCCCGCGGGCACGCCCGCCCCCATCGTCGACCGGCTGCACACCGAGATCCGCAAGATCCTTGCAACGCCCGAGATGCAGGAAAAACTCAAGGGCTTCGGCATGGAGCCCGCCGACCTGACCACGGCCAAGATCGCCGCGTTCCAGAAGGCCGAAGTCGAGAAGTGGGCGCAAGTGATCAAGGCGGCCGGCATCAAGGCCGACTGACGCCGGCCGGCGTGCTTGCGAGGGTCCAGCGTGCGAACGAGGGGCCCCCGCATACAAGGGAAGCTTCCTACGTCCGGCGCGTGGAGCCCTTTATAGAATGCCCCTCCGATCCGCATTCCAGGCACTCCACGCCTTTCACACGTGTCCGACCGCTCAGCCGTACTGCACCAATACCTGTTTCCGAAGCAGGCCCTGACGAACTTCGCCGGCTGGGTCGCGGGCAAGGAACGCGGCGCCGTCACCACCTGGATCATTCGGCGCTTCGTGGCCAAGTACGGCGTCGACATGGGCGAGGCGCTCGAGTCGGACATCAACCACTACAAGAGCTTCAACCAGTTCTTCACGCGCGCGCTCAAGCCCGGTGTGCGGCCGCTCGCACAGGCCGATCTCGTGTGCCCGGTGGACGGGGCGATCAGCCAGTTCGGCCCTATCGACGGGCATCAGATCTTCCAAGCCAAGGGCCACAACTACACGACGACCGCGCTGGTCGGCGGCGATGCGGCGCTCGCACACCGGTTCGCCCATGGCAGCTTTGCAACGCTGTACCTGAGCCCGAGGGACTACCACCGCATTCACATGCCGTGCGAAGGACGGCTGCTGCGCATGATCTACGTGCCCGGCGACCTGTTCTCGGTCAATCCGGCCACCGCGCGCGGCGTGCCTGGCCTCTTCGCGCGCAATGAGCGCGTGGTCTGTGTCTTCGAAACCGCGCGAGGACCCTTCGTGCTGGTGCTGGTGGGAGCCACCATCGTCGGCAGCATGGAAACCGTGTGGCACGGCGTGGTCAATCCGCCGCGCGGCGGCGAACTGCGCGAGTGGCACTACGGCGACCAGCAGATCGTGCTCAAGAAGGGCGAGGAAATGGGGCGTTTCCTCCTCGGGTCCACCGTCGTCATGCTGTTCCCGCCGCCTGTGCTGGCCTTCAATCCGGAATGGGCGCCCGCCCGCGCAGTTCGCCTGGGCGAAGCCATGGCCAATTTCGCCAAATTGTGAAGCTTTGTCTCAGGGGCCCCGTGCAGCATGCACTGGCAGCTATAAAACTAGTAGCATCCTGATCCTTGCGCTATAGTCGCCGGCCAACGAGCCCCTAGCAGGCCACGAGCCACCACACGCAAGGCAGCGGTCCTGCCCAGGACCGATGGCCCGACGACCAGCCCCGAGGAGATGAAGTCGATGAGTACCAAGGAAAACGCAGCCGTCAGCCAGCTGCTCGCACTTCTCGAGGCCCGCTACGCAATGAGAGTGCTCTGGGCCTTGCGCGACGGCCACGCCCAGACCTTTCGCCTGCTGCAGGACAGCGTCGGCGGCATCACCCCCAATACGCTCAACACCCGCATCAAGGAGTTGCGCGAGGCAGGCCTCGTGAGCCACGGCGGCGACGGCTACAGCCTCACCGTGAGCGGGCAAGACCTTCTCAAGCGGTTGTCGGACCTGCAGGCCTTTGCGGGCAAATGGCAGCTGGGCCAGGTCAAGAAAGCCGCGGCGCCCGCGGCGGCGCCTCCTTCCTCGTCGACGTCGCCTCCCTCTTCGCCTTCTTCCGCTGGTCCTTCGCCCTCCCCTGCGGCGCCCTCCTCTTCTTCTCCTTCGACCCCGCCTTCCGGCCCGCCTCTTGACACTGCCAATTGAGCAGGCTGGCCGGCCGGTGCCGGCGCATCGGTAAACTTCGCGCCTTCGGGTTCTGCTTATCCATCCACATCCATTCCATTGACGCAAGGAGCGTTCAACATGCCTACCACCCCCTCCGGACTGCAATACGAAGACACCACCGTGGGCGACGGCGCTGAAGCCAAGGCCGGCCAGCACGTGCACGTGCACTACACCGGCTGGCTCTACAACGACGGCGTGCAAGGCGCCAAGTTCGATTCGAGCCGCGACCGCAACGACCCATTCGCGTTCTCGCTGGGCGCGGGCCAGGTCATCAAGGGCTGGGACGAAGGCGTTGCCGGCATGAAGATCGGCGGCAAGCGCACGCTCATCATTCCGGCATCGCTGGGCTACGGCGCACGCGGCGCGGGCGGAGTGATTCCCCCGAACGCCACGCTGAAGTTCGACGTCGAGCTGCTCGACGCACACTGATCGTTTCCGAGCCAAGACTGGCACGAAGGCCCGATTGCGGGCCTTTTTCATGCCTTCGCGGCCTCTTTTGCCGCATTTTTTCGCTTGAAAAGCCCCTGACCAGCCCCAAGTGGCTGGCTATCGTTTGTTTCCCGGCACACGCCGGTTCTTTGAAAAATGTCTGACCCGCAACAATCCGCACAGAATTCGCAAATGCTGCAAGGCGAGCCAAGCCCCGAAGAACTGGAGGCCGCGCAGGCTGCCAATGAAGCCGAAGCGCAAGACGCCCTGGCCGTGGCTCAAGGCGAGCTTGCCGCCCTGCAGAGCAAGAACGCCGAACTGGCCGACCAATATCTTCGTGCCCAGGCCGACGTGCAGAACGCCCGCCGCCGTGCAGACGACGAAATCACAAAAGCCCGCAAGTTCGCGGTCGAGGCTTTTGCCGAGAGCCTGCTGCCCGTGACGGACAGCCTCGAAGCCGGCCTGGCCATCAAGGACGCCACCCCCGAGCAGATCCGCGAAGGCGCCGAAGCCACGCTGCGCCAGTTGAAGAGCGCACTCGAGCGCAACAAGGTGATCGAGGTGGCGCCCGCCCCCGGCACCAAGTTCGATCCGCACCAGCACCAGGCCATCTCGGTGGTGCCCGCCCCCGAGCAGGAACCTAACACCGTGGTGAGCGTGCTCCAGAAGGGCTACACCATCAACGAGCGCGTGCTGCGCCCGGCGCTGGTCACGGTCAGCGCACCCAAGTAACCGCGCAACGGTTCACACGATTCCCACAGGAAATCCCCGCTTCATACCTTGAATCGCGCCGGGTTATCCACAAGTTCATAACAACATATTTTTCAGGCTTTCAGGAGTAAGAACATGGCAAAGATCATCGGCATCGACCTCGGCACCACCAATTCGTGCGTGTCGATCATGGAAGGCAACACCACGCGTGTGATCGAGAACTCGGAAGGTGCGCGCACCACGCCGTCGATCGTGGCTTACCAGGAAGACGGCGAAGTGCTGGTCGGTGCCTCGGCCAAGCGCCAGGCGGTGACCAATCCCCGCAACACGCTGTACGCGATCAAGCGCCTGATCGGCCGCAAGTTCGAAGAGAAAGAAGTCCAGAAGGACATCGACCTGATGCCCTACACCATTGCGAAAGCCGACAACGGCGACGCATGGGTGGAAGTGCGCGGCAAGAAGATCGCTCCCCAGCAGGTCAGCGCCGACATTCTTCGCAAGATGAAGAAGACCGCGGAAGACTACCTGGGCGAGGCGGTGACCGAAGCCGTGATCACGGTGCCGGCCTACTTCAACGACGCCCAGCGCCAAGCCACCAAGGACGCCGGCCGCATCGCGGGCCTGGACGTGAAGCGCATCATCAACGAGCCGACTGCTGCAGCCCTGGCCTTCGGCCTGGACAAGCAGGACAAGGCCGACCGCAAGATCGCCGTGTATGACCTCGGCGGCGGTACGTTCGACATCTCGATCATCGAAATTGCGGACGTCGACGGCGAGAAGCAGTTCGAAGTGCTGTCGACCAACGGCGACACTTTCCTGGGCGGCGAAGACTTCGACCAGCGCATCATCGACTACATCATTGCCGAGTTCAAGAAAGAGCAAGGCGTTGACCTGAGCAAGGACGTGCTCGCGCTGCAGCGCCTGAAGGAAGCCGCCGAAAAGGCCAAGATCGAACTGTCGAACAGCGCTCAGACCGACATCAATCTGCCCTACATCACGGCCGATGCCACGGGCCCGAAGCACCTGAACATCAAGCTCACGCGCGCCAAGCTCGAGAGCCTGGTCGACGAACTGGTCGAGCGCACCATTGCCCCCTGCCGCCTGGCCATCAAGGACGCCGGCATCAGCGTGTCCGACATCAACGACGTGATCCTGGTCGGCGGCATGACCCGCATGCCCAAGGTGCAGGAAAAGGTGAAGGCCTTCTTCGGCAAGGAGCCGCGCAAGGACGTGAATCCCGATGAAGCCGTGGCCGTCGGCGCCGCCATCCAGGGCCAGGTGCTTTCGGGCGACCGCAAGGACGTGCTGCTGCTCGACGTGACCCCGCTGTCGCTGGGCATCGAGACCATGGGCGGCGTGATGACCAAGATGATCACTAAGAACACCACGATCCCGACGAAGTTCGCGCAGACCTTCTCCACCGCCGAAGACAACCAGCCGGCCGTGACCATCAAGGTGTTCCAGGGCGAACGCGACATTGCCTCGGGCAACAAGCTGCTGGGCGAGTTCAACCTCGAGGGCATTCCGCCGGCATCGCGCGGCACGCCGCAGATCGAGGTGAGCTTCGACATCGACGCCAACGGCATCCTGCACGTGGGCGCGAAGGACAAGGGCACGGGCAAGGAAAACAAGATCACCATCAAGGCGAACTCCGGCCTCTCCGAGGAAGAGATCCAGAAGATGGTGAAGGACGCCGAGATCAATGCGGCCGACGACAAGAAGAAGCTCGAGATCGTGCAGGCCCGCAACCAGGGCGAAGCCATGGTCCACAGCGTGAAGAAGTCGCTTGGCGAACACGGTGCGAGCCTGGACGCCGGCGAGAAGGAAAAGATCGAAGCAGCGATCAAGGACCTGGAAGAAGCCCTCAAGGGCGAGGACAAAGCCTCGATCGAGGAAAAGACCAACACGCTGATGACCGCAAGCCAGAAGCTCGGCGAAAAGATGTACGCCGACGCGCAGGCCGCGGCAGGCGCCGCCGGCGGCCCGGGTGCCGCGGCTGGTGCTGGCCCGGAAGCTGCAAGTGCTCCGGCTGACGACAACGTGGTCGACGCCGAAGTCAAGGAAGTCAAGAAGGGCTGATCTTCAGCTTTTCGAACAAGGCTGGATCACCTGATCGGGTGCTCCAGCCTTTCTCGCTTCAAGTTACGGCTTCCCGCCCGCCCCGACCGAATCAGCCATGGCCACAAAACGCGACTACTACGAGACCCTCGGCGTTCCCAAGAACGCGAGCGAGGAGGAAATCAAGAAGGCTTATCGCAAGCTTGCGATGAAGCACCACCCGGACCGCAACCACGGTGACACCAGCAAGGATGCCGAGGCCAAGTTCAAGGAGGTCAAGGAAGCCTACGAAATGCTGTCCGACGGACAGAAGCGCGCAGCTTACGACCAGTACGGCCACGCCGGTGTCGACCCCAACATGCGCGGCGGCCCTGGTGCCGACGGCTTCGGCGGATTTGCCGAGGCCTTCGGCGACATCTTCGGCGACGTGTTCGGCGGTGGCCGCGGCCGCACCAGCGGCGGCCGCCAAGTGTTCCGCGGCAGCGACCTGAGCTACGCCATGGAAATCACGCTGGAAGAAGCGGCCGAAGGCAAGGAAGCGCAGATCCGCATCCCGAGCTGGGACGACTGCGGCACCTGCCACGGCTCCGGCGCCAAGCCGGGCACCAAGCCCATAACCTGCACAACCTGTCACGGCGCTGGCGCAGTGCAGATGCGCCAGGGCTTCTTCAGCGTGCAACAGACCTGCCCCACCTGCCACGGCAGCGGCAAGATCATTCCAGAGCCCTGCACCGTGTGCCATGGCCAGGGCAAGATCAAGAACAACAAGACGCTCGAAGTCAAGATTCCGGCGGGCATCGACGACGGCATGCGCATTCGCAGCACTGGCAACGGCGAACCCGGCACCAATGGCGGGCCGCCCGGCGACCTGTACATCGAGATCCGACTCAAGAAGCACGAGTTGTTCGAACGCGACGGCGACGACCTGCATTGCGTGGTGCCCGTGAGCATGACCACGGCCGCGCTGGGCGGCGAGATCAGCGTGCCCACGCTCAAGGGCGCCGCGGCCATCGACATTCCCGACGGCACCCAGAGCGGCAAGCAGTTCCGCCTGCGCGGCAAGGGCATCAAGGGCGTGCGCTCGAGCTATCCGGGCGACCTGTACTGCCACGTGCGAGTCGAAACACCGGTCAAGCTCACCGAGCACCAGCGCAAGCTGCTGAAGGAGCTCGACGATTCCTTGAAGAAGGGCGGCGACAAGCACAGCCCAACGGACAAGGGCTGGTTCGACAAGGCCAAGGAATTCTTCAGCTGAGAAGAAGCACCTGAATGCAGCAGGGGCACATCGCTGCGCCCCGCTGCATTGCCTTCTGCCCGGCGCTCATCAGCGGCCGGTGCACCGATTCCCCAGATTTTTCAAGCAGTTAGAAGAGGGCCGCATGGCGAGTCTTCGATGCCGTGCGCCTTCGCGCACGTGAACGGTGCTCACCGACCTTGTTCGGTGCCTTGCACCGTGACGACCCCACCTCGGAACCACGCTGACCACGCCTTGGCGCGCTTTCCCACGCCCACATGCGCAACATGCCCATCAAAAGATGGCGCGGGGATTGCTTTTATATATTTTTCGATTGAGCAATAAACCTAATCGAGGTGCGGCGCGTTATTGGTGGGTGTAACAGCTTTGAGCCGCTCGATGCTCTTTAGGAGGTGTGTTCGCTGGAAAAGATGCAATGACTGCATATGCCGATCGCCATAGGTATTTTCACTGGGCGGAAGGGTCGCGCGAACGTCGATTGCCGAACCCTGAAATTTAGCTGGAATTGCCAAATGCTGCGGGTTTTTCTCAGGAACTTTACTCGGCACTGTGGTTCTGATTTAACAAAGAATTTTCCGGGTGCACTCTTTGCTTTATGCTGTTTGAGAAGATGTGATTAAGGGAGTTTTCCACGGCTTGCAGCCATGGGGCGGGCACACCTTTAAAAAGTTGCAACGCATTGGGGCTGCAGGCTTCCGGGCCAATAACCCGCAGACCTGATGGAGGCGTGACCATGGATGTGATCAGCAACTTTGCCGCCCGTTACGAGCGCACCCGCGAGGAGGTCCTGTCGCTGCAGGACTACCTGGATATCTGCAAACGCGATCCCACGGCGTATGCCACTGCTTCCGAGCGGATGCTCAAGGCCATCGGCGAGCCCGAGCTGGTCGACACGCGCAACGACTCCCGGCTGTCGCGAATCTTCGCGAACAAGGTCATCAAGATCTACCCGGCGTTCAAGGAGTTCTACGGCATGGAGGACGCCATCGAACAGGTGGTGTCGTACTTCAGGCATGCCGCCCAGGGCCTCGAAGAAAAGAAACAGATCCTCTACCTGCTCGGCCCGGTCGGCGGTGGCAAGAGCTCGATCGCCGAGCGCTTGAAGCAGCTCATGGAGCACGTGCCGTTCTATGCCATCCAGGGTTCGCCGGTCAACGAAACGCCACTGGGCCTGTTCGACGCCGTCGAGGACGGTGAGATTCTCGAAAAGGAATACGGCATTCCCCGCCGTTACCTGAACCGCATCCTTTCCCCCTGGGCCGTCAAGCGGCTCGAGGAGTACGGCGGCGACATCCGCCAGTTCAAGGTGGTCAAGCGCTACCCGTCGGTGCTGCGGCAGATCGCGGTCGCCAAGACCGAGCCCGGCGACGAGAACAACCAGGACATTTCTTCGCTGGTCGGCAAGATCGACATCCGCAAGCTCGAGACCTATGCACAGGACGACCCCGACGCCTACGCCTACTCGGGCGGCTTGTGCCTGGCCAACCAGGGCCTCTTGGAGTTCGTGGAAATGTTCAAGGCGCCCATCAAGGTGCTGCACCCGCTGCTCACGGCCACGCAAGAAGGCAACTTCAAGGGTACCGAAGGCTTCGGCGCCATTCCGTTCGACGGCATCGTTCTAGCGCACAGCAACGAGAGCGAATGGAAGGCCTTCCGCAACAACAAGAACAACGAGGCTTTCCTCGACCGGATCTACATCGTCAAGGTGCCCTACTGCCTGCGCGCATCGGAAGAAATCAAGATCTACGAGAAGCTGGTGCGCAACTCGTCGCTTGCCAAGGCGCCCTGCGCACCCGGCACGCTGCGCATGATGGCCCAGCTGTCGGTGCTCACGCGCCTGAAGGAGCCCGAGAACTCCAGCATCTACAGCAAGATGCAGGTGTACGACGGCGAGAACCTCAAAGACACCGACCCCAAGGCCAAGTCGATCCAGGAATACCGCGACTACGCCGGCGTCGACGAAGGCATGAGCGGCGTCTCCACGCGCTTCGCCTTCAAGATCATCTCGAAGGTGTTCAACTTCGACAGCTCCGAGGTGGCGGCCAACCCGGTGCACCTGATGTATGTGCTCGAACAGCAAATCGAGCGCGAGCAGTTTCCGCCGGAAACCGAGCAGAAGTACATCAGCTACATCAAGGAGCTGCTGGCGCCCCGCTATGCCGAGTTCATCGGCAAGGAGATCCAGACCGCCTACCTGGAGAGCTACAGCGAATACGGCCAGAACATCTTCGACCGCTATGTCACCTATGCCGACTACTGGATCCAGGACCAGGAGTTCCGCGACGTTGACACCGGCGAAGTGTTCGACCGCGCCTCGCTCAACGCCGAACTCGAGAAGATCGAGCGGCCCGCGGGCATCGGCAACCCGAAGGACTTCCGCAACGAGATCGTCAACTTCGTTCTGCGTGCGCGCGCCGGCAACGCCGGCCGCAATCCGGCCTGGACGAGCTACGAGAAGCTGCGCGCAGTCATCGAGAAGAAGATGTTCTCCAACACGGAGGAACTCCTCCCGGTGATCAGTTTCAACACCAAGAGCAGTGCCGACGAGCAGAAGAAGCACGAGGACTTCGTGACCCGCATGGTCGAGAAGGGCTATACGGCCAAGCAGGTCCGGCTGCTCTGCGAGTGGTACCTCCGGGTGCGCAAGAGTTCATAGCGACAGCTCATAGCGGCGAGGCGGAGGCTTCGCCCCCTTTTTTGCAAGGAGCTTTGACAACATCGTGGCCATCCTGCAGCAGATCATCGACCGCCGGCTTTCGGGCAAGAACAAGTCCATTGGCAACCGCGAGCGCTTTCTCCGGCGCTACAAGGGGCAGATCCAGGAGGCCGTGCGGCGGGCGGTCAGCGGGCGCAACATCCGCGAACTGGAGCAAGGTGAAGATGTCACCCTGCCGCGCCACGACGTGTCGGAGCCGGTGTTCGGCCATGCGCGCGGCGGCGACCGCGAATACGTGCACCCGGGCAACCAGGAATACCTGAAAGGCGACCGCATCGCGCGGCCCGATGGGCAGGCCGGCGCCGGTTCGGGCAGCGGAGAGGCAGGAGACAGCGGCGAGGGCGAAGACGATTTCGTGTTCCGCCTCACGCGCGAAGAATTCATGCGCGTCTTCTTCGACGACCTCGCGCTGCCGCACCTCATCCGCACGCAGATCGCCGAGGTGCCCGAATGGAAGAGCCACCGGGCGGGCTTCACGAACGACGGCTCGCCCAACAACCTGCACGTGGTGCGCTCGATGCGTGGCGCCCTTGCCCGGCGCATTGCACTGGGCGGCGAGCCGCGCAAGGAGCTCAAGCGCCTAGAGGCCCACTTGCTGACGCTGAGGTCGCATCCGCAGGCGGGGCAGGGGCTGATCAAGAATGAAATCCGCGAAACCGAAGAGCAGATCGACGAGATTCGCCGCACCATGCGGCATGTGCCCTATATCGACCCCATCGATCTGCGCTACCGCAACCGCGTGAAAACGCCCGTGCCCAGCGCCAAGGCCGTGATGTTCTGCCTCATGGACGTTTCCGGCTCAATGGACGAGGCGCGCAAGGACATGGCGAAGCGCTTCTTCATGCTGCTGTACATGTTCCTCACGCGCCACTACGAAAGAATCGACCTCGTGTTCCTGCGCCATCACACGCAGGCGCAAGAGGTGACCGAGGAAGAGTTCTTCCACGCCACCGAAACCGGCGGCACCGTGGTGTCGAGTGCGCTGGTGCTCATGGATGAGATCATCAAGGAGCGCTACCCGAGCGGCGAATGGAACGTCTACGGTGCGCAGGCCAGCGACGGCGACAACTGGCACCAGGACAGCGGCCGCTGCCGCGAGCTGCTGGTCGACCACATCCTGCCGGTGGTGCGCTACTACGCCTATGTGCAGGTCGCCGAAACCGAGCAGAACCTGTGGCAGGAATACGCGCAGCTCGAAGGCATACAGCCCAACTTCGCAATGCGCAAGGTGTCGGACGCGCGGGACATCTACCCCGTGTTTCGCGACCTCTTCAAGAAGGAAGGAGTGCCCGCATGACGTCCCTGCACCCTCCCCTCGAACGCCTGGAGCGCCTGCCCAGCCCGTCGGACTGGACCTTCGACCTCATCGAGACCTATCACACCGAGATCGCAAAAACGGCCAGGGGCTTCGGTCTCGACGTGTACCCCAACCAGCTCGAGGTGATTACCGCCGAGCAGATGATGGACGCCTATGCCAGTGTCGGCATGCCCATGATCTACAGGCACTGGTCGTACGGCAAGCAGTTCATCGCCACCGAGAAGAACTACCGCCGCGGCCACATGGGGCTGGCCTACGAGATCGTCATCAACTCCGACCCCTGCATTGCCTACCTGATGGAAGAAAACACCATGGCCATGCAGGCCCTGGTGATCGCCCATGCGGCCTACGGCCACAACAGCTTCTTCAAGGGCAACTACCTGTTCCGGATGTGGACCGACGCGTCCTCGATCATCGACTACCTCGTGTATGCGCGCCACTACATCGCCGAATGCGAGGAGCGTCACGGGCTCGATGCGGTCGAGCAGCTGCTCGACTCCTGCCATGCGCTGATGAACTACGGCGTGGACCGCTACCGCCGTCCGCAGAAGCGATCTCTCGCGAGGGAAGGCGCGCAGCGCGCCGAACGCGAGCGCCACATGCAGCAGCAGGTCAATGACCTTTGGCGCACCCTGCCCCGCAAGAGCGAGCAGGCCGCGGAGTCCGACGCGTCCCGCCGTTTTCCTTCGGAACCGCAGGAGAACCTGCTCTATTTCTTCGAGAAGAATGCCGCGCTGCTCGAACCCTGGCAACGCGAGGTGGTACGCATCGTGCGCAAGATCGCGCAGTATTTCTATCCGCAGCGCCAGACCCAGGTCATGAACGAGGGCTGGGCCACCTTCTGGCACTACACCCTGCTGAACACCATGTACGACCGCGGCCAGCTTGCCGACGGCTTCATGATGGAATGGCTCAGCTCGCACACGGGCGTGATCTTTCAGCCGCCCGTCGGGCACAGGGCCTACAGCGGCATCAACCCCTACGCGCTGGGCTTCTCGATGTTCACCGAGCTGCGGCGCGTCTGCCAGAACCCGACCGAGGAAGACCGCCGCTGGTTCCCCGATTTCGCGGGCACCGACTGGGTCAAGACGCTCGACTACGCCATGCGCAACTTCAAGGACGAGAGCTTTGTCGGCCAGTTCCTGAGCCCGAAGACCATGCGCGATTTCAGGCTGTTCGCGATCCGCGACTACCAGAGCGAGTCCGAACTCGAGGTGTCCGCCATCCACGACGACAGCGGCTATCACGCGCTGCGCGAATCGCTGTCACGCCAATACGACATCGGCAGCAGGGAGCCCGACATCCAGGTGTGGAATGTCAACATGCGCGGCGACCGCGCCCTGACGCTGCGCCACACTCAGCGCAACAACTTGCCGCTGCATGACGATGCGGAAGAAGTGCTGAAGCACGTCGCGCGGCTGTGGGGCTTCGACGTTCATCTGGAGAGCGTCGATGCGCAAGGCCACATCACCCGCAGCTGGAAAGCCGCTGCGCCCAAGCAGACCGACTGATCGCTGCCGGGCTGGCGCGGCGCGTGCCCAGAGTCAGGGCACCAGCGCTGCGATGGCCAACGCGTAGCCCTTCACGCCAAGGCCCACGATGATGCCGCGCGCCGCCGGCGAGATGTACGACCGGTGGCGAAATTCCTCGCGGGCGTGCACGTTCGAAATGTGCAGCTCGATCAACGGCACGCTCGCGCCCTTGATGGCGTCGTGCAGCGCGATCGAGGTGTGGGTGTAGGCACCGGGGTTCATCACCACCCCGAGCATGTTGCCGGCGGCCACCTCGCGGCCCGCCTCGTGGATCCAGTCGATCAAGACGCCTTCGTGGTTCGACTGGCGGCATTCGATCTCGACACCGTGCTTCGCGCCCGCCTCCGCGCACAGGCGCTCGACGTCGGCCAGTGTGTCGCGCCCGTATTGCTCTGGTTCGCGCGTGCCGAGCAGGTTGAGATTGGGGCCGTTGAGGACGAGTATTTTCTTCATGATGATGGCGGTCGGAGCGAGCCGACATTATGGGCGAGCGCCTTCACGATCACTTGCGATAAGGTAACGCGCATCATGAGCGCAGACAGCAGCATTTCGACCTGGCACCCGGTGGCACCCTCGGCGGAACTGCGCGCCGGCGCCAACATCGTTGCGGGCTTTGCCGAAGGCCGTGAACTCGCGCTCTGGCGCTCGGCCGACGGCACGGCCCAGGCATGGGAGAACCGCTGCCCCCACCGCAGCGTGCGCTTCACGCTGGGGCAAGTGGTGGAAAACCGCCTCGTCTGCGCGTATCACGGATGGCAGTACGCCGCCGGCAATGGCCAATGCACCCACATTCCCGCGCATCCCGGCATGCCGCCGCCGCGCAACGTCTGCGCGAAGGTGTTCAGCGCGGTCGAAGCGGCGGGCATGGTCTGGGTCAATCTTGCGGAGGCGGTGCCCGCTGCTCCGCCGCCGGACGATGCCGTGCCCATGGGCTGGTCATTCTGCCAAACACTCACCGTTCGCGCCGATGCAACAGGCGTGCGCGATGCGCTCGCGGCGCGGGGCTTCATGGCGGATGCGTCATCGCATACCCTGCGCGGCGCGCTGGACCACATTGATACCGCGGCGCTGGTGCTCGATGCTCGGCCGCGCCTGGCATTCATTCACCTGTGGACCCCCGCCGCGAGGGGCACCGACAAGATGAAGGCGCTGCACACCGCCGCACGCGGACTGCGCGGCGAGATCGAAGCACGGCAATCTACGGCTTGACAGGGAAAAGGAACGCCATGCCTTTCGTCACCGACGACCCCAACGTGCTCGACGACTGGCTGGTCGCCGGTCCGGCCGCCGCGCTGGCCGGCGCCTCCGAAGCGGAGCCCCGCGCGGCGCGCCTGCTCGGAGAAACGCTTCAGCTGTGGCGCGATGCGGCCGGCATGCCGCAATGCCGGCTAGGCTCACAGGCGCTGGCCGTCCAATCGCGCCACGGCTATCTCTGGGTTTGCCCAAGCGGCAAGCCCGCTAGGCCGCTGTTCGACTTTCCGGAATACGGCGAAGCGGGGCGCCGCATCGTCGATTGCGGCGGCATCGGCGTGGCCGTGTCGGGGCTGCGCGTGATCGAGAATTTCCTCGACATGGCGCACTTTCCCTTCGTGCATGCCGACATCCTGGGCCAGGTGCCGCACACCGAGGTCGCCAGGTACCAGGTGCAGGTCGACCCCGCCACGGGCGAAATTTGGGCCACCGACTGCCGCTTCTGGCAACCGCGCGCCTCGGCCGCCCACGAAGGCGGCAGCGAAGTGATTTACAAGTACCGGGTGATGCAGCCGCTCACCGCCATGCTCTACAAGTCGAGCTCGCGCAACGGCGAGCTCGATGCCATCGGACTGTTCCTGCAACCGCTGGACGACGAACACGTGATTGCCCACACGCTGCTGGCCTGCTATGACGACACCTCGACCGATGCCGAGCTCATCGCGTTCCAGCACACCATCTTCGGACAGGACAAGCCGATTCTCGAGAACCACGCGTTCAAGCGCATGCCGCTCGAAGGCCGCGCCGAGACGCCGACGCGCGGCGACACGTCTTCGGTTACCTACCGGCGCTGGCTGCGCGAGCGCGGGATGCGCTTTGGTGTGAGGCAGCCCGAATGATCCGGCTCTACGACTACGCGCTGTCGGGCAACTGCTTCAAGGTGCGGCAGATGCTCGCCTGGCTGGGCCTCGACTACCAGAGCGTGCCGGTCGACTTTCATCCGGGACGCGAACACAAGTCGGCCGCGTTCCTGGCGCGCGTCAACCCGCTCGGGCAGCTGCCGGTGATCGACGACGACGGCTTTGTGCTGCGCGATTCGCAGGCCATCCTCGTCTACCTCGCGAGCAAATACGACACGCAAGCCCGCTGGTACCCAGTCGACCCGCAACTGCGCGGCCAGATCGCGATGTGGTTTGCCACGGCCGACCAGATTACCCGCACGGCGTCGGCGGCGCGGCTGCACGATGCATTCAGCTACGAAACGATAGATATCGAGGCCTGCCGCCGCGGTGCGCATGAGGTCTTTCGGCTGCTGGACGACCATCTGGCCGAGCGCGCGAGCGGCGGGCTCCTATGGCTGGCCGGTCCGCACGCCACCGTGGCCGACCTGGCCTGCTTTCCGTACGTGGCGCTGGCCGGCGAAGGCGGAATATCCCTTGACGAATATCCGGCGTTGCGACGGTGGGTCTGGAACTTTCGACACCTGCCCGGCTTCATCGGAATGTCGGGTATCTTTGCTGCGGCTCCAGCCTGAACGAGGTCTGGGTATCCTTGGCTCTTCCATCCCCTCTTTGCCCAGAAGCCCCATGAAAACCAAAGCTGCCGTCGCCTGGAAATCCGGAGACCCCCTCACCATCGAAACCGTCGATCTCGAGGGCCCCAAGTTTGGCGAGGTGCTGGTCGAGATCAAGGCCACCGGCATCTGCCACACCGACTACTACACGCTCTCGGGCGCCGACCCTGAAGGCATCTTCCCGGCCATCCTCGGCCATGAAGGCGCGGGCATCGTGGTCGACGTGGGCCCCGGCGTCACCACGCTGAAAAAGGGCGACCACGTCATTCCGCTGTACACGCCCGAATGCCGCCAGTGCAAGTTCTGCCTGTCGCGCAAGACCAACCTCTGCCAGCTGATCCGCGGCACGCAGGGCAAGGGCCTGATGCCCGATGCCACTTCGCGCTTCAGCCTGGACGGCAAGCCGATCTTCCACTACATGGGCACCTCGACCTTCAGCAACTACACGGTCGCACCCGAGATCTCGCTGGCCAAGATCCGCGAAGATGCCCCGTTCGACAAGGTCTGCTACATCGGCTGCGGTGTGACCACCGGCATTGGCGCCGTGATCTTCACGGCCAAGGTGGAAGCCGGCGCCAACGTGGTGGTGTTCGGCCTGGGCGGCATCGGCCTGAACGTGATCCAGGGCGCCAAGATGGTGGGCGCGGACAAGATCATCGGAGTCGACCTGAACCCCGAGCGCGAAGCCATGGCACGCAAGTTCGGCATGACGCACTTTCTCAACCCGAAGGATCACGAGAACATCGTCGATGCCATTGTGCAGCTGACCGACGGCGGCGCCGACTACAGCTTCGAATGCATCGGCAACACCAAGGTGATGCGCCAGGCACTCGAATGCACGCACAAGGGCTGGGGCCGCAGCATCATCATCGGCGTGGCCGAGGCGGGTGCCGAAATCAGCACGCGGCCGTTCCAGCTGGTCACCGGCCGCAAGTGGGAAGGCTCGGCCTTCGGCGGTGCGCGCGGCCGCACCGACGTGCCGAAGATCGTCGACTGGTACATGGAAGGCAAGATCAACATCGACGACCTGATCACCCACACCATGCCGCTGGAAGACATCAACAAGGGCTTCGACCTGATGAAGCGCGGCGAATCCATCCGCGGCGTGGTGCTTTACTGATCCCGGAGAAAACGCCCGACATGAACCGCATGGAGCCCTTGCGCAAGATCGAAGCGGGCGTTCTGGAAGTCGCGTACTTCGAAGCCGGCCCCGCGGACGGCCCGCCCGTGCTGCTGATGCACGGCTTTCCCTACGACATTCATACCTACGCCGAAGTGGCGCCAATGCTCGCTCAGCAGGGTTGCCGCGTCATCGTGCCTTACCTGCGAGGCTACGGTGCCACGCGCTTTCTGAGCGATGCCACGCCGCGGTCGGGCGAACAGGCCGCGCTTGGCGCCGACCTGCTCGCGCTGCTCGATGCCCTCGCTATTCCGCGCGCGGTGCTCGCCGGCTACGACTGGGGCGGTCGCGCCGCCTGCGTGGTGGCGGCGCTGTGGCCCGAGCGCTGCGCGGGGCTGGTCTCGCTCAACAGCTACAACATCCAGGACATCGCCAAGGCGATGGAGCCCGACACGCCCGCGAACGAGCAGAGCCTCTGGTACCAGTACTACTTTCACAGCGAGCGCGGCCGCGCCGGGCTGGCGAAGGACCGCAAGGCCCTCACCCGCCTGCTGTGGCAGCTGTGGTCGCCGACGTGGAAGTTCGACGACGCCACCTTCGAACGCAGCGCCGCCGCCTTCGACCACCCCGACTTCGTCGACGTGGTGATCCACTCGTACCGGCATCGCTTCGGGCTGGTCCCAGGCGATCCGGCCTACGGCTACATCGAGCGCCGCCTGGCCGCGCAGCCGGCGATTGCCGTGCCCGCCATCACCTTCGACGGCATCGACGACGGTGTGCGTCCGCCCGCCGACGCTTCGGCCCATGCGCACCGTTTCAGCGGGCCCCGCTCGCATCGGCTGGTGCCCGGCGTCGGCCACAACCTGCCCCAGGAGGCACCGCGCATCTTTGCCGACGCCGTGCTCGAACTCGTGCCCGCACTCCACAACGACACCGACCGATGACCGACATCCTCAAGACCCTTTCCGAGCACCATGCCTTTGGCGGCGTGCAAAGCTTTCACGAGCACGCCTCGCATGAAATCGGCCTGCCGATGCGCTTCTCGGTCTACCTGCCGCCGCAGGCCGCGAACGGGCGCGTGCCTGCCCTGCTCTACCTCGCGGGGCTGACCTGCAACGAGGAAACCTTCGCGGTAAAGGCCGGCGCGCAGCGCATGGCCGCCAGCCTGGGCCTCGCGCTGATCGCGCCCGACACCAGCCCGCGCGGAAGCGCCGTCGAAAGCCTGCCCGGCGCCACCGCCAACTGGGACTTCGGCATTGGCGCAGGTTTCTACCTGGACGCCACCGAAGCGCCCTGGTCCGCCCACTGGCGCATGGAAAGCTGGATCGTGCACGAGCTGCTGCCCTTCGTGGGCCGGCACTTCGCCATCGACGACCAGCGCCTGGGCATCTGCGGTCATTCGATGGGCGGTCACGGCGCGCTCACGCTCGCGATGCGGCATCCCGGGCGCTTCAAGTCGCTGTCGGCTTTCGCCCCCATCTGCGCGCCCACGCAATGCCCGTGGGGCGAAAAGGCGTTCAGCGGCTACCTGGGCGAGTCGGGCGGAGACCGCGCACAGTGGCTGGCGCACGACGCCAGCGCACTCATGAAATCGCAGACGGCCGCCCCCTACCCGCAGGGCATCCTGATCGACCAGGGCCTGGCCGACAAATTCCTTGCCGAGCAGCTCTACCCGGAAGCCTTCGAGGCCGCATGCTTTGCCGCCGGCCAGCCGCTCACGCTGCGCCGGCACGCCGGCTACGACCACGGCTACTACTTCATCCAGACCTTCATGGCGGACCACATCGCCCACCACGCGCAAACGCTCAACGTCTGATCGACCTCGGCGGATCGGCGCCGTATCATGGAGCGCATATGTCCGCAGCACAGATTCCTGCCTTCCATTTGCGCTCCCGGGACGGCGCCCCGGAGGAGAACCTGGTGCTCGCCGGCATCTGGCGTCGAGCCTGGATCGCGGCCAACCGCAGGGCCACCGTCATCGAGCCGATCACGCATTGGCTGCGGCGCGTTCAAACCGAGTTCGTGCCGCCGGCCGACGTGGTGCTGGCCGAGCGCGAAGGCCAGGTGCTCGCATTCATGGTGCTGCTGGCGCGGCGCGAATACGTGGCCCAGCTCTTCGTCGAACCGCATCTGCGCAACCAGGGCCTCGGGCAGGCGCTGCTCGACGAAGCCAGCGTGCGCATGCCGTCCGGTTGGAAGCTGCACGTGGCCACCAGCAACACCGCGGCGCAACGCTTCTACGAGCGCTATGGCCTGGTGCGCGGCACCATCGATCGGCACCCGTCCAGCGGGCGTGAACGGGTCGCCTACCATTGGTTTCCGCCGAGCCCGCCACGGCAGCCGCGAAGCATTGGCTGAGCGCTCTTCTTTTCTGTTTCTCATGCGCATCGATCACATCGCCCTCTGGACCACCGACCTCGAACGCTGCAAGCGGTTCTACATCGACTACTTTGGCGCCACGGCCGGCGCGGGCTACGTCAACTCGGCCAAGGGCTTTGCATCCTGCTTCCTGAGTTTGGGCGATGGCGCCCGCATCGAAGCCATGACCACCCGCACGCTCTCGCCCGTGCCCGCCGAACCCGGCGCGCAGCGCATGGGCTGGACGCACCTGGCGATCAGCGTGGGCTCCGATGCCGCGGTGGACGCGCTCACGCAGCGCCTTCAGGCCGACGGCTACCCGTTGCTCGACGGACCGCGCCGCACCGGCGACGGCTACTACGAAAGCGTGGTGCTCGACCCGGACGGCAACCGCATCGAGATCACCGCATGAGCCCCGCCCGGCCAATGAGCCGCTTGCGCAATGAGTGAATTCGTAGAGAGCCTGCACGAGATTTTCGAGCGCTTCGGCCGCATCGAGCCGCGCCGCATGTTCGGCGGTCACGGCATCTTTCACGAGGGGCGGATGATCGCGATCGTTCTCAAGGACACGCTCTATCTCAAGTCGGACGCCGTGAGCGCCGAGCATTTCGACAAGCAAAACCTGCCGCCCTTCACCTACGAGCGCAACGGCAAGACGATGCCGATGTCGTACCGGCAAGCCCCGGCCGATCTTTTCGAGGACCGCGAAGAAGCCGCGCTCTGGGCTCGCCGCGCCTACGAAGCCGCCTTGCGTTCGGGCCAGCCGCCCAAAAAGAAACCCGCTAAAAAGAAAGTCCCCGTGAAGAAAAAGAAAGCAGCCTCCCCTTGAGCGACGATGCAACACTCGCCCTGCCGCCACTTCCCGAGCGCGAGCAGATCGCGCTGCTCGAAGCGTTCGAGGGCCTGGGCCTGAAAGACATCGTGGTCGTTTCCACGCTGGCCGAGGCCGAGCACGCCGCCGCCGCGCTGCTGGCCACCGGCGTTGCCGGCTTCGACACTGAATCGAAGCCCACGTTCGCAAAGAACGAAGTGTCCAGCGGTCCGCACGTGGTTCAGTTTTCCACGCGCGAGACGGCTTGGCTCTTTCAGCTGCACCGCACCGAATGCAATCCGGTGGTGGCCGCGCTGATTGCGTCGACCGAACTCAGGAAGGTCGGCTTCGGCCTTTCGACCGACCTCACGCTGATACGCAACCGGCTCAACATCGAGCCGAAGGCGGTGTTCGACATCGACAGCGAGTTCCGCCGACGCGGCTACCGCAAGTCGGTGGGCGTGAAGACGGCCGTGGCGCTGGTGTTCAACCGGCGCTTCGTCAAATCGCGCAAGGCCACCACGTCGAACTGGGCCAATCGGCAACTGACCGAAGCGCAGATTCGGTATGCGGCCAACGACGCCTATGCATCGATCCGCGTGTTCGATGCGCTCTTCGCCCAAGCCTGAGGCTGTTAGCAGCCCTAGTCCCGCCCCGCCTCCAGGATCGCCTGCGCCAGCCGCTTCGGGTTGGAAAAGAACATCTCGTGGCTGCCGGGGCACTCCACCAGCCTGAACAGGCCGAGCCGATCCGACAGGCGCGGATGCCACGGCAGGCTGTGCGGCATGGCCGTGTCCTGCTGGCAGTTGACGTAGGACTTGCCGATCTGCAACGCCGCCAGCGGCTCGCGCAGCCGGATCTTGTCGGTGAAGGTGCGGTAGGGGTGCGGATTCAGCCGCTCGTAGCTGGCCTGCGCCAGCGGCAGGTCGGCGTCGTTGATGAAGGCTTCGCGCCAGACTTCGAACGGAAGGCTCACCGCGTTGCCGTTGGCCGCCGCCACGGCGTCGAACATCGTGACGTAGTGCGGCGGCGCCATGTCGTTGAGCGACTCGCCATCGAGCGGCACGAAGGCGTTGACGTAGACCAGGCGCTTGAGCCGCTGCGCAATGCGGTCCGCCACGCCGGAGATCACCATGCCCCCGTAGCTGTGGCCCACCAGGCGAACCTCGGAGAGGTCTTTCTCTTCGATGAAGCGGACGGCCGAGTCGATTGCTTCATCCAGGCCGATGCGCGACCGGTCGTCGCCCGCGCGGTTGCCCACGAGCGTGGGGCAATGCACCACGTGGCCGGCTTCGCGCAGGCTGGCGGCCACGGCCTCCATTTCGGCGCCGGTGTGCCAGGCGCCGTGGATCAGAACATAGGTATCGGACATGCGTGTCTCCTTCATCTTCGTCGTCGTTGAATAAAAGACGACTTTAGGAAACACCAGACGGCGCGAATGGCCGCTCACTGCCAGGCACGTGGCCGATTTGCGCCCGCCCCCACCCGCCCTTTCTCAGCGCTGGCGCCGCAAGGTGCCCGGCGTCATGCCGAGATGCCGACTGAACTGGCGAACGAAGTGCGATGCATCGGTGAACCCGACGCGCGAACCGATTTCCGCAATGCTCAAACGATCGAAGCGGGCGTCACCGAGCATGCGCCGCGCGACCTGCATGCGAAAGCCGGACAGAGCGGCCGCGAAGGTGGTCGCCCCTTCGTTCAGGCTGCGATGCAGGCTGCGCTCCGAGATGCCCAGTCCACGCGCCACGCTGGCAGCCGTGAGGCCGGGTTCGGCATGGCGATCGCGCGTGGCGTCGAGCACGCGGCGGCGCAGCGCGGCACGGGCGCCTTCGCCGTGCGCGGCAGCCCCGCTCGCCTCGTCCGCGGCTCCGGCGGCAAGTGCAAGCAGCCCGCCCAAATGATCGGTCAGCAATGCCGAAGGCAAAGGCGGCCTCAACACGCCCTGCGGCGAAAGCTGCTGGGCAAAGCCGCTCAGGACCCGGCCCCAGCCCGATTGCCCATCGATGCGCCGCGCCACCCGGTCGCCGGCATCCGGAAGCCACGACTCCACCCATGCGGTGGGTAGTTCGAGCGACAGCGTATCGGCCGACTGGAGCAGATGCAATTCGTAGCAGCGTCGCGAATCGACCAGCACCACGTCGCCCGGCAGCATGCGCGCCGAGCGGTCGTCCTGCACGGCGACCCAGGGCGAATCGGTTTTGCACAACAGGTAGTAATAGTTGCTGCGGCTGTGGGAAATGGCCCTGCGCGTGCGGTACACGTCCTGCGCGCTGCCGCGCACCCGGTTCACGCCGATGGCGCCGAGCGGCGCGGATTCGAGCGTGGCGCCGAAGCTGCCGGCCAGCGAACTGGTCACGTCCATCTCGAGAAAGCCTTCGCATACCGCGCCGATCCAGTAGTCGAGCCGCTGCGACGGCGGCACGGCGTCGGTGGACCAGGTGTGGACCGCGGGAGTAGCGATCAAGGCATTTCCGTTCATCGCGCCAACATACCCAAGCCGCGCGTGCTTGCCAAGCGGGTATAGACGGCTCCCATGGCAACGCGAGGGCGCCCCCGGCACAATGCCCGTCACCTCTACCGCAGACGAAAGAAGGGCCATGAGCAACAACAAAAGCGATTTCGGATTGATCGGCTTGGCCGTGATGGGCCAGAACCTGGTGCTGAACGTGGAAAGCCGCGGCTTCCAGGTCAGCGTGTACAACCGCACCGAAGCCACCACCGAAGCCTTCCTGGCGGAGAACCCCGGCAAGAAGCTGCTCGGCGCCAGGACGCTCGAAGAGTTCGTGCAGAGCCTCGCCAAGCCCCGCAAGATCCAGATCATGGTGAAGGCGGGCGCGCCGGTCGACCAGGTGATCGAGCAGCTGATTCCGCTGCTCGACAAGGACGACATCGTCATCGACGGCGGCAACAGCCTTTACACCGACACCGAGCGCCGCGACGCGTACCTGTCGAGCAAGGGCCTGCGCTTCATCGGCGCGGGCGTGTCGGGCGGCGAGGAAGGCGCGCGCAAGGGTCCGTCGATCATGCCGGGCGGGCCGCTTTCCACCTGGGAAGTGATGAAGCCCATTTTCGAGAGCATCGCGGCCAAGGTGGACGGCGAGCCCTGCGTGATCCACATCGGCCCGGGCGGCGCAGGTCACTTCGTGAAGATGGTGCACAACGGCATCGAGTACGGCGACATGCAGCTGATCTGCGAGGCCTACAGCCTGTTCAAGGCCGCAGGCTTCAGCACCGACGAGATGGCCGCCGTCTTCAACGAATGGAACGAAGGCGAGTTGCAGAGCTACCTGATCCAGATCACCGCCAAGGCGCTGGAGCAGAAAGACCCCGAGACCGGCCAGCCGATCGTCGAGCTCATCCTGGACAAGGCGGGCCAGAAGGGCACGGGGCAGTGGACGCTCGTCAACGCAGCCGAGAACGCGGTGGTCATCAGCACCATCAACGCGGCGGTCGAGGCACGCGTGCTGTCGTCACAGAAAAAAGCGCGCGTGGCGGCCAGCAAGGTATTGCAGGGGCCGACGATCGAACTCTCGCTCGACAAGAAGGCGCTGGTGGCCAAGGTGCACGACGCGCTCTATGCGTCGAAGGTCATCAGCTACACGCAAGGCTTCGACCTCATCCAGACGATGGGCGAAAAGAAGGAGTGGAAACTCGACCTGAGCGGAATCGCGTCCATCTGGCGCGGCGGCTGCATCATTCGCGCGCGCTTTTTGAACCGCATCACCGACGCCTACCGTACCGATCCGGCGCTGGGCAACCTGATGCTCGATCCCTTCTTCAAGGACCTGCTCAACCGCACGCAGCAGAACTGGCGCGAAGTGGTGGCGCTGGCGGTGAACAACGGCATTCCAGTGCCGGCGTTCAGTGCCTCGCTCGCCTACTACGACAGCTACCGCACGGCGCGGCTGCCGGCCAACCTGCTGCAGGCGCAACGCGATTTCTTCGGCGCCCATACGTACGAGCGCACCGACAAGCCTGAAGGCCAGCTCTTCCACACCAACTGGCCGGAAGTCATCGGCTGACGCAGCGCCGGATCAGCCTGCCGGCAGCCACGCCTTCACCTGCGCGACCAGCTGCCCCAGCGGCGCGGTCGCGTCGACTGCCAGCACACCGGGCTCCCCTACCGGTGACTCCAGCGTCGCGAACTGGTTGGCCACCAAGCTCGCCGGAAACATGTGCTCGCCCGCGCCCGCCCGTGCGGCCACGCGGCGTTCGGCCTCTGCGCGCTCGATGTCCATGAACACGAAGCGCAGCCCCGGCACGGCCGCGCGCAACTGGTCGCGGTAGCTGCGCTTGAGCGCCGAGCAGGTCAGCACCGCGCCAAGCGACGAGCCGGCCAGCGTGTGCCCCAGCGTCGCCAGCCAGCCGGCGCGATCCGCGTCGGTCAGCGCAATGCCCTGGCTCATCTTCTCGACGTTGGAGGGCGGGTGGTAGTCGTCGCCCTCGATCAGCGGCAACCCGAACCCGACCGCCAGCGCAGCGCCGAGGCTCGACTTGCCGCAGCCCGAAACACCCATCACCACCAGCCATAGCCCATTCATAAGTACCCCTTTTGGTGCAGCCACGGGGCAATCCCCGTGCATCAGCTGAACTTAAATCTACTTCCTTATGATGCGAAACCTTTTTCCGCCGGAAGCAGAGAGTCCCACCCATGGTCCAGCTCGCATTGCGTCGCCCCTACACGTTCATCGTCATGGCGATGCTGATCGTACTGGCCACGCCTTTCGTGCTGGCGCGGATGGCCACCGACATCTTCCCGGAAATCAACATCCCGGTGGTCAGCGTCATCTGGAACTACACCGGCCTGCCGGCGCAGGAGATGGGCCAGCGCATCTCCGGCCAGGTCGAACGAGGCCTCACCACCACGGTGAGCGACATCGAGCATATCGAGTCGCAGTCGCTCGCGGGCGTGTCGATCATCAAGGTGTTCTTCCAGCCCACGGCCAACATCGAGATGGCCATCTCACAGGTCGTAGCTTCCATGCAGGCCCAGGTGCGGCAGCTGCCGCCCGGCATCACGCCGCCGCTGGTCATCAAGTATTCGGCCTCGAGCGTGCCGGTGGTGCAGCTCGCGCTGTCCAGCCCCACGCGCTCTGAAAATTCGCTGTTCGACGCCACGGTGAACCAGCTGCGGCCGCAGCTCATCACGGTGCCCGGCGCAGCCATTCCCTTTCCCTACGGCGGCAAGAACCGGCTGATCTCGGTCGATCTCGACACCCAGGCGCTGCAGGCGCGCGGCCTCACGCCGGCCGACGTGGTGAACGCGGTCAACACGCAGAACCTGATCCTGCCTTCGGGCACCGCCAAGTTCGGCGCCACCGAATACAGCGTGCGCATGAACGGCTCGCCCGATGCAGTGGCGGGGCTCAACGACCTTCCGGTGCGCACGGTGAACGGCGCCACCACTTACCTGCGCGACGTGGCCTACGTGCGCGACGGCTTCTCGCCGCAGACCAACATCGTGCGGCAGGACGGCGTGCGCGGCGTGCTGCTGTCGGTGCTGAAGAACGGCGGCGCCTCCACACTGGACATCGTGGCGAACATTCGCGCGATGCTGCCAGTCGCCGCGCAGACCATGCCGCAGGACATCAAGATCACGCCGCTGTTCGACCAGTCGGTGTTCGTGAAGGCGGCCGTCAAGGGCGTGGTGTTCGAGGCCATCCTGGCCGCGGCGCTCACGGCAGCGATGGTGCTTCTGTTCCTGGGCAACTGGCGCAGCACGCTCATCATCGGCCTCACGATTCCGCTGTCGATCCTGGCCTCTATCCTGGTGCTGTATGCCCTCGGGGAAACGCTCAACCTCATGACGCTGGGCGGACTCGCGCTCTCGGTCGGCATATTGGTGGACCAGGCCATCGTGACCATCGAGAACGTCGAGCGCCACCTGCACATGGGCACGCCGCTGAAAGAAGCTATCGAGGTCGGCGCGGGCGAGATTGGCAACGCGGCTTTCGTCTCCACGCTGTGCATCTGCATCGTGTTCGTGCCGATGTTCTTTCTCTCGGGCGTGGCGCGCTTCCTGTTCGTGCCGCTGGCCGAGGCAGTGGTGTTCGCCATGCTGGCCTCCTACCTGCTCTCGCGCACGCTGGTGCCCACGCTCGTGATGCTGCTGATGGGCGGCGCGCATGCTGGGCAACCGGCCGCCGAAACCAAGCCCAGTGCACTGCAGCGTGTCTACCGCAGCTTCGACCGGCGCTTCGAGCGCGTGCGCCGGGCCTACACGCTGCTGCTGTCTGTGGTGCTGTCGAAGCGCGGCGGATTCATCGGCCTTTTCCTCGGCTTCTGCCTGCTTTCGTGCCTGCTGTATCCGGTGCTGGGCCGCGATTTCTTTCCGACCGTGGACGCGGGCCAGATCCGCCTGCACGTGCGCGCGCCCACCGGCATCCGCATCGAGGAGACGGCGCGCCTTACCGACCGAGTGGAAGCCTCCATTCGCGAACTGGTGCCGGCGGACCAGCTCGAGACCATCCTCGACAACCTTGGCATTCCCAACAGCGGCATCAACCTCTCGTACAGCAATGCAGGCACCATCGGCACTTTCGATGCGGAACTGCTGCTCTCGCTGAAGGACGGCCACCGGCCAACCGAGGAATTCGTGTCGCTGCTGCGAGCCGAACTGCCCAGGCGCTTTCCGGGCATCGAGTTCTTCTTCCAGCCCGCGGACATCGTCACGCAGATTCTCAATTTCGGCCTGCCCGCCGCCATTGACGTGCAGTTCAGTGGCGCCGACATGGCAGGCAACGCGGCCCGTGCGGCCGAACTCACCAAGGCCATCAAGCAGATTCCCGGTGCGGTCGATGCCCACGTGCACCAGCGGCTCGACGGCCCGAGCCTCAGCCTGCAGATGGACCGCTCGCGGCTGCAGCAATACGGCCTCACCGCCGCCAACGTGGGGCAGAACGTGCTGATCGCGCTCTCGGGCAGCTCGCAGACGGCGCCGGCCTTCTGGCTCAATCCGCAGAACGGCGTGGTCTACAGCATTGCAGTGCAAACGCCACAGTACAACATCGACTCGCTCGACGCGCTGCTCAACATTCCGGTGGGCACCGGCGGCACGGCGGCGGCCGGCGGCGCCCCGCAGCAGTTGCTCGGCAACCTCGTCGACGCGCAGGCGGCGCGGCAGCCGGCCGTGATGTCGCGCTACAACATCGCGCCGGTGATCGACGTCTACGTGAGCGTGCAGGGCACCGACCTCGCGAGCGTGGCCTCCAAAGTGCAGGTGCTGGTCGACGAGATGCGGCCCAAGCTCTCGCGCGGCAGCCAGGTCACCATTCGCGGCCAGGTGCAGACGATGCAGTCGTCCTTCATTGGGCTCGGCGTGGGGCTGGCGATGGCCATCGTGCTGGTGTACCTGCTCATCGTGGTTACCTTCCAGTCGTGGCTCGACGCGGCCATCATCATCACCGCCCTGCCCGCGGCGCTGGCCGGCATCGCGTGGATGCTGTTCATCACCGGCACCACGCTGAGCGTGCCCGCGCTCACGGGCGCAATCATGACCATGGGCGTGGCCACGGCCAACTCCATCCTGCTGGTGTCGTTCGCGCGCGAGCGGCTGCAGGCGGGCATCCCGCCGCTCTCGGCCGCGCTCGAAGGCGGCGCCACGCGCATCCGGCCGGTGCTGATGACGGCGCTCGCGATGATCATCGGCATGATCCCGATGGCGCTCGGCCTCGGCGAAGGCGCCGAGCAGAACGCGCCGCTCGGCCGCGCGGTGATCGGTGGCCTGCTTTTCGCCACGGTGTCGACATTGTTTTTTGTGCCCGCGGTGTTCGCGGGCGTGCACAGTCGACTTGCGCACCGCAAGGCGACACGTGCAGCAACAGCCGCGGAACCGCCAGCGGGCGCAGCCCCAGGAGAACTGATCCCATGACGGAGCAACGCCACTCGGCATTGGCCATCCACCCCATCGCCGCCGAAGAGGGCGAGGGCGAACTGCTGCGGCGCCGGCAGATCGTGAAGCGCACGCGCTGGCTCGTGGTCATCGTGCTTGTTTTGCTGGCGCTCGGCGCCGCGCGCACGGTGATCGTGCGCATGGCCAATGCACGCGCGCTCGAAGCGGGCACCGCCGAACGCGCCAAGCTGCATGTGCAGACAGCCCTGCCGCGCACGCCCACCGCTGGCCAGACGCTGGCGCTGCCCGGCACGCTGCAGGGCTTCGTGCAATCGCCCATCTCGGCACGTGCGAGCGGCTACCTCAAGCGTTGGACCCGGGACATCGGCAGCCGCGTCGAAAAGGGCGAGTTGCTGGCCGAGATCGAAACACCCGAGATCGACCAGCAGCTGTCGCAGGCCATCGCGGCGCGCGCGCAGGCAGCATCGGGGCTGGAACTCGCAAAGAGCACGGCTGAGCGCTGGGAAAACCTGCGCAAGAAGGACGTGGTCTCGCAACAGGACCTGGACGAGCGCCGCAGTGCGGTGGCGCAGGCCACTTCGAACGTGGCGGCAGCCGATGCCAACGTGCAGCGGCTTCGGCAGACCGAGAGCTTCAAGCGCATCGTGGCGCCGTTTGCGGGCGTGATCACGCGCCGCAACGTCGACGTGGGCGACCTGATCGACGCGGGTGCGGGCGGCGGCGCCGGGCGCGCGCTCTTCATGCTGGCGCAGACCGATCCGCTGCGCGTGTACATCAACGTGCCGCAAGCCTATGCACAGCTGGTCAAGGCCGGCCAGCCGGTGGTCGTGACGCAGGCCGAGCTGCGTGGCCAACGCTTCAACGGCGAGGTGGGGCGCACCTCGGGCTCGATCGACGCCACCACGCGGATGATGCAGGTCGAGGTGTCGCTGCCCAACCGCGATGGCGCGCTGCTGCCGGGCGCTTATGTGCAGGTCTCGCTGCCGCTGGCGGCGGCCCAGACGCTCACCGTGCCGGCCAATGCGCTGCTGTTCCGCGCCGAAGGCACGCGCATCGCGGTGGTCGATGCGCAAGGCCGCATCGGCCTGCGCCCGGTCACGCTGGGCCGCAACTACGGTGAGAACGTCGAGGTGATCGACGGTATCGGCGGCAACGACCGCATGGTGCTCAACCCCTCCGATTCGCTGGCCGAGGGCGACGTGGTGACGGTCGCGCCCGACGCACCGCCGGCGGACGCCAAGCCGCCCGTGCGAAAGGAACCGGCGTGAGGCTGCGCTATCTGGTTGCTACAGGAGGCGCGGCGCTGCTCGCAGCGGGCTGCGCGGTCGGCCCCGACTACAAGACGCCCGCAACGCCCCTGCCCGTGAGCTGGAAACTCGAGGAGCCCTGGCGCCAGAGCGCACCGAACGACAGCGCCGACAAGGGCCCGTGGTGGAAGCGCTTTGGCGACGCACAGCTGGATGCGCTGCAGGACCAAGCCCTGGGCGGCAGCCCGACGCTGGCCATTGCCAATGCGCGGCTCGCCCAGGCGCGCGCCACGCTCGCGGCCAACTCGGCCAGCCGGTTTCCTCAGCTTGGGCTCGGCACCCGCGCCTCGCGCCTCAAGATTTCCGCCAACCGGCCGCTCACCAACTATGCGACCGCCAATTCGTCGACGGTGCAGAACGACTTCATGCTGTCGCTCAACGCCAGCTACGAACTCGATCTGGCAGGCCGCGTGCAGCGCAGCGTTGAAGGCGCCACTGCCTCGGCCGAACAATCGGCCGCAGACCTGGAGAACACGCGGCTCGTGCTCACCGCCGACGTCGCGAACAACTATTTCAACTTGCGCTCGACCGACATCGAGCTCGACGTGCTCTCGCGTTCCATCGCGCTGCAGCGGCGCGCGCTCGAACTCGTCACGGCGCGCCATGATCTGGGCGCCGTGTCCGGCCTCGACGTGGCGCAGCAGCAGGCGCTGCTCGACACCACGCTGACGCAGGTCGATGTGTTGAAGAAGCAGCGCGCGCAGTACGAGCATGCGCTCGCCACCCTCACGGGCACACCGGCGCCGAGCTTCGCGCTGCCGGCGGACCTGCGCGAGATCAGGCCGCCCCCGGTGCCGCTGGGCGTGCCGTCTGAAATGCTGCAGCGCCGGCCCGACGTGGCCTCGGCCGAACGCGCCATGGCCGCGGCCAACGCACAGATCGGCGTGGCCACGGCGGCCTTCTATCCGAGCTTCATCATCTCGCCGACCGTTGGCGTCGACAGCCGCATGATCGAGACGCTGTTCAACGGGCCGAGCCTCTTGTGGTCGGTGGGCGTGTCGGCCACGCAAGTGCTGTTTGACGGCGGCCGCGTGCGCGCCAATGTCGATTTTGCCAAGGCCGGCTACGACGCCACCGTCGGCAACTACCGCCGCACGGTGCTCACCGCCATGCAGGAAGTGGAAGACGGCATCACCGGCCTGGCCTCGCTCGACCGCGCGACCACCCAGGCGCAGGCCGCAGTCGCCGCTGCGCGCCGCGTGCTCGACATGGCCACCAGTCGCTACGAAGGCGGGGCCTCGACGTACCTGGACGTGATCACCGCGCAGCAGTCGCTGCTCACAGTGGAGCGCCAGGCCGCCCAGCTGCAGGGCCAGCGGCTGCTGACCTCGGTGTTTCTGGTGAAGGCGCTCGGCGGCGACTGGTGCGGCGCGGGCGCCCCCGATTCAGTAGACCCTAGAACAGGCTGCCCTGCCCCGCTGCGCCAGGCGGCCGGAACGCGCTGAGGTCGAGTTCGATTCGCTCGCGGTTGAAGCCGATGCGGTTTGCCGCCTTCTCGAAGCGCTGGCGGATCAGGTCGGCCCACAGGCCGGTGCCCTTCATGCGAGTCGCAAAGTCGGCGTCGTAGTCCTTGCCGCCGCGCATCTCGTGGATGCGCGCCATGATGCGGTCCGCGCGTTGCGGGTAGTGCAGATGAAGCCATTCCTTGAAGAGCGGCGCCACCTCCCACGGCAGCCGAATCACGGTGTAGAACGCACTGCGCGCACCAGCCTCCCATGCGGCTTCGAGCACCTGCTCCATGTCTTCGTTGACGAATGGAATCTGCGGCGCCACGCTCACCCCCACCGGCACGCCGGCCTCGGCCAAGGTACGGATGGTGCGCAGCCGCCGGTGCGGCGCGGCGGCGCGCGGCTCGAGCTTGCGGGCCAGCTCGCCGTCGAGCGTGGTCACGGTGATGTACACGGCGGCCAAGTGCTCGGCGGCCATGGGTGCGATCAGGTCGAGGTCGCGCTCCACCGCGCTCGATTTGGTGACCAGCGCAAACGGATGCCGTGTTTCCTTCAGCAACTCGATCACCGAACGTGTGAGCCGCAGCTCGCGTTCGATGGGCTGGTAGCAGTCGGTGGCGGTGCCGATGGCGACGTGGCTCGGCTTGTAGCTCTTGCGGCCGAGTTCGCTGCGGAGCACTTCGACAATGTTGCGCTTGGCGATGAGCTTGGTTTCGAAGTCGAGGCCGGGCGAGAGATTGAGGTAGCTGTGCGTCGGCCGTGCAAAGCAGTAGATGCAGCCGTGCTCGCAGCCGCGGTACGGATTGAGCGAGCGGTCGAACGACACGTCGGGCGAGTCGTTTTCGTTCAGCACCGACTTCACGTCCTCGAACCGCACTTCTGTAGCGAGCGGCGGCAGCTCTTCGGCTTCGGCCGCGCCTTCTTCGAGCGTGCCCCAGCCGTCGTCGAAAGCATTGCGCTCATCGCGCGAAAAACGGTGCGCCAGGCGCGTGGCGGCGCCGCGGCCCTTGATGGCGTGAATGGGAATGTAGGCGGCCGGCATGGCAGATCCTTTCTCGTCAAATACTGTATGCTCATACAGTATCCTTCGGCCGCTCATTAAGCAATCCGATTTTTTATTTCTCTCTTGACAGAAATTTCTAAAATCCTAGACTTCGAGGCATGGAACTCACCGACATCCAACGCAAGTTTGTTCTTCACTGGGGTGAAATGGGCTCGATGTGGGGCGTCAATCGCACGGTTTCGCAAATCCACGCCCTGCTGTTCGCACGCGGCAAGCCGATGCATGCGGAAGAGCTCTCCGAGACGCTGGGCGTGGCCCGTTCCAACGTCAGCAACAGCCTGAAGGAACTGCAAGCGTGGAACCTGGTGCGCGTCACCCACATCCTGGGCGACCGGCGCGACTATTTCGAGACCAGTGTCGACGTGTGGGAACTGTTTCGCACCGTGGTGCGGGAGCGCAAGGAGCGCGAATTCGACCCCACCATCCGCATGCTGCGCGAAATCGTCGCCAGCCCCGATTTCCAGAAAGAGCCCGCCGATGCGCAAGACCGCATCCGCTCCACCATGGACCTGATGAGCAAGCTCGCCACCTGGGCCGACGAGATGCTGCGGCTCTCGCCCGGCACGCTCGACAAAGTGCTGACGCTCGGCGCCAGCGTGCAGAAGTTCGTTCGCGGTGATGCCCCGGCGCCGACGACTCCGGCCTTGAAGAAAAACGACGACCCCGATGCCCACCATGCCAGCCTGCCGATGATCTGAGTCTCCCCTTTTTTTGCTCTTATATTTCTGTTTTGACAGAAATAACGAAAACAAAACTGCAATGCCCTCCTCCTCGTATCCACTCACCATCTACTTCGACGCCACATGCATGCTGTGCTCGGCGGAAATGAGCGTGATGAAAGCGCGCGATGCCGCCGACCGGCTGAGGCTCGTCGACTGCTCGCCCGCCGGCTTCGATGCCGGACCGGCGCCGCGCGACACACTCATGAGGGCCATCCATGTGGTCGACGCGGCGGGCCAGGTGTTCGTCGGGGTTCCAGCCATCCGGGCTTGCCGCGATGCCGTCGGGTTGCCGAGCGGCAGCTTCCTGCTCGACCTGCCGTGGGTCGCGCCGCTCGCCGATCGCGCGTATGCGCTGCTTGCGCGCAACCGCTACCGGCTGCCGCGCTGGCTGGTGGCCCTGGTCGCCGGCAAGGCGGCGCAGTCGTCCCGCACCTGCGCCGGCGGCAACTGCCGGATCTGAAAAGGAGCTTTCATGCCGAATGTCTTCCCGCCCGATTTCCGCGTGCCTCGAACCGCCGGTGCGTCCGAAGCGCCCTCGCCCGAAGCCGCGCCGCCCATCACCAAGGCCGACACGCAGGACTATTTCACCGAGGTGGCGTACGACTACCGCGCATGGAGCCCCAGCTACAACATGCACTTCGGCTTCTGGCGGCTCGGGCTGAACCCGCTGCGTCGCGAAGGCATGCTGGTGGAAATGAACCGTGCGGTCGGCCGCGCGCTGAAGCTCGACGAACCCCGGGCCACGCAGGAGGCGCCGCGACGCCGCTGCATGATCGACCTCGGCTGCGGCGCCGGCGCCACCGCGCGCACCCTGGTGGGCGACGACCCTTCGCTGTATGCCGTCACCGTCACCAATGTGCCGGTGCAGAACAGCATTGCCGTGCGGCTCGACGCGGGCGCCGGAGTGGCCGACCGCATGGCGCATATCGAAGCCGACTACACGCGCACGGGCCTTCCCACCGCCCAAGCGGACGGCGCCTGGGCTGTCGAAAGCGCCTGCTACGCGAGCGGCACGGCCAAGGCGGATTTCGTGCGCGAGGCGGCCCGACTGCTGAAGCCGGGTGCGCGGCTCGCGGTGGTCGACGGCTTCCTGCTGCGCCATCGGCCGGGCCGGCTCGCCGGCTGGCTGCACCGCCTGTGGGCCGACAGCTGGGCCGTGCCCACGCTGGCCGTGCGCGGCGATTTCGTCGAGGCGCTGCGCAGCAACGGATTCGAAGACATCGAGGTGCAGTCGCTGCGCTGGCGCGTGGCGCCCAGCGCCCTGCACATTCCGGCGCTTGCGACGCGCTTTGCGCTAGCCGAACTCTGGAAGGCGCGCGGCAGGCTGAGCCCCTGGCGCCGCAAGCACATCGTGGCCAGTTATTGCGCGCTGGTGCTGGGCCTTTTCTGGCGCGACTTCGACTACTGCATGGTGACTGCGAAGCGCAGCGGCTGAACGCCAGCTAGATCACAACAACACACGAGGAGAAGAAACTTCCATGAGCACCGACCCCACCGAAACCAGTCTCGGGGAACTGGCACCCATCGAGGCCGACGCCACGCAGATGCGCGACATGCCCGTGCGCCGCATGCCCTTCGCATGGTTCTGGCCGCTGATCGTAGGCGCCGCGGCAGCCCTGGTGCTTCGCATCGCGTTCAGCGGCCTGCCGGGCCAGCGCTTTTCCGCCATGCTGGGTTCCTTCATCTATCTCGCGCCCGCGGTGTGCGGCGCCGTCACGGTCTACATGGCCGAGCGCATCGAGCGGCGCAGCTGGGGCTACTACATCTGGGCACCGTGGGTTTCGACCGCGCTGTTCGTCGTCGGCACGCTGCTGGTGTTCATCGAGGGAATGATCTGCGCCGTCGTCATCGTGCCCTTGTTCGGCGTGATGGGCAGCCTCGGCGGCCTTGCGATGGGCATCGTCTGCCGCATCACCAATTGGCCGAAGCCTGCGCTCTACGGCTTCGCGGTGCTGCCTCTGGCGCTGGGTGCCGTCGAGCCGCACTGGCCCAACCCGGAGCAAATTTCGAACACCTCGCGCACGCTCTTCATCGCCGCGCCTGCCGAGCGCGTATGGCATGAACTCAACGAAGTGCGTGACATCCGGCCGAGCGAAGTCGGCGATGCCTGGGCCTATCGCATCGGCGTGCCGATGCCAGTGGCCGCCCTGACCGAAGACACCGCAGAAGGCCGCGTGCGCAAGGTGCAGTGGCAGAAGGACGTGCACTTCGAGGAGGTCATCACCGAGTGGCAGCCGCTGCAGCGCGTGAGCTGGCGCTACCGCTTTTCGCCCGACTCTTTTCCCGCCGGCGCGCTGGACGACCACGTGGTCATCGGCGGCCACTATTTCGAACTGCGCGATTCGTCCTACACGCTCACGCCGCGCGAGGGCGGCACGGAGCTTCGCATCGACGTTTCCTGGCGCGTGAGCACGCGCTTCAACTGGTATGCCGACCGCGTAGCGCAGTTTCTGCTGGGCGACTTCTCCGAGCACATCCTGCGCTTCTACAAGGCGCGCAGCGAAACCGCCGCGGCGGCCGCATGAAGGACGTGCGCCCCGTCTTCCAGCAGGCGCTCGGCCCGGGCTGGGAGCAGTTGGGCGACGTGATCCGCCGGCACTACACGATGGCGCCGTTCTCGAATGCCCACGTGTGCGTGCGCGGCACGATGGACGAGGTGCACCATGCGCCCTGGGCGCGCGTGCTGATGCCCTTCGGCCGCCTGTTCGGTGCGCTCGTTCCCTACACCGGCACCCGCGTGCCGATCGAAGTGCACTACCGCTGCCGGCCCGGCGACGCGCTCCTGTACTGGGACCGCGTCTTCAGCTTCGAGGGCCGCGCGCCGTTCCACTTTCGCTCGCACATGGCGCACGCGCCCGCGGGCGGCGGCGAGGTGATCGAGTATGTGCGCTTCGGCCTCGGCATGCGCCTGGCCGTGAGCGCCGAAGAAGGCGCGCTGGTGTTTCGCGACCTGGGCTACGTCTGGCGCCTTGGCCGGCTGCACCTGCCGCTGCCGCTCGGCCTATTGATGGGAACCGCCTACGTCGAGGAGCGGCCCGACCCGGATGATGCCGACCGCTTCACCATGAAGATGGTGCTGCGCCACCGCTGGTTCGGCGACGTGTTCCGCTACAGCGGGCGCTTCCGGTTGGGTTCACAATGACCGCATCATGCCGCGCCGCCCCGAGAACCTCTATCCGCAATACCACGCCCACGTCTACTTCGGCCCCGCCACGGTGGCGCAGGCCAGGCAGCTGTGCGAACAGGCCGGCCGGGAGCTGATGGTGGTGGTCGGCCGGGTGCACGAGCGGCTGGTTGGCCCGCACACGCACTGGAGCTGCCAGCTGGCCTTCGACGCTGCCGAGTTCGACCAGGTCATCGAATGGCTCGAGGCTCATCGCGACGGCCTGGACATCTTCGTGCACGGCGTCACGGGCAACGACTTTGCCGACCACACGGCGCATGCCATGTGGCTCGGCGAAGAGCGCCCGCTCGACCTGCGGATGTTCCGGCATTAGCCGGCATTGCCGGAACCGGCGACGGGTCAGAACTCCGCATCGAGCTCGTCGATCTCCTCGGGCTCCTCCTTCGCGGCGGCCACCCACTCCCGCATGGCGGGCAAATCCATCACGCGCTTGCAGTAGGCGGCGCACACGCTGTCGAGCGGAACGTCGTAGCTGAGAAATCGCGTGACCACCGGCGCATACATCGCATCGGCCATGCCCGCCTCCTTGCCGAACAAGAAGGGTCCACCGTAAGTCTTCAGGCATTCGCGCCAGATGGCGACGATGCGGTCAATGTCGGCCTGCGCGCGTGACCAGATCTTGAAGCCTCGGAACCGGGCCTTGATGTTCATCGGCAATGCGCCGCGCATCGAGGCGAAGCCCGAATGCATTTCGCCGCAGATGGCGCGACAGTGCGCACGGGCCTGGATGTCGGACGGCAGCAGCGCCCCCTTGGGCTTGATCTCGTTCAGGTATTCGCCAATGGCCAGCGTATCCCACACCTTGACGTTGCCGTGCTGCAGCGAGGGCACCAGCATCGAAGAAGAGAGCAGCAGCATCTCGGCCTTCATGGCCGGATCGTCGGGCGGGATGATCTTCTCGCTGAAGTCGAGCCCGGCCAGCCTGCACATCAGCCAGCCGCGCAGCGCCCATGCGCCGTAGTTCTTGCTGCTGATCGTGAGAACGGGTTTGGCCATCGTGGATCTCCTGGACGGACTTGCTGCATGCTGCCGGTTGGCTTTGATGGCCTGCAAGGCCTGTGCCACCGCTTGGCCCGCAACTTGCCTGTACTACTTTCATGTTGTACCGGGCCTACCAGAACCAAGCCGACCTGCTCTCGCCCTCCCGGCTCGCAGCCCAGTACCTCGGCCAGGCGCTCTGGAAGGACGGCACCGAACGCACCATGTTGCGGCGCATGGCCGCCCAGTTCGACGTGTTTTCGCGCATGCGGCTGACCCATTCGCGCCCCGACTACGCCATTGCCAGCGTGCCGGTCGATGGCGTGGAAACCGCGGTGCATGAAGAAACGGCGCTGGTCTCGCCCTTCGGCACGCTGCTGCATTTCCGCAAGGACACGCAGGCCGTGCATCCGCCCGTGCTGCTGGTCGCACCACTGTCGGGCCATTTCGCCACACTGCTGCGCGAAACCGTGCGCACCCTGCTGCGCGACCACGACGTGTACCTGACCGATTGGCACAACGCGCGCGACGTGCCGCTGTGGCATGGCGGCTTCAGCCTGGACGACTACACGCTGCAGGTCATCCAGTTCCTGGAAGCCATCGGTCCCGGCGTGCACATGGTCGCCGTCTGCCAGCCCTGCGTGGCAGCTTTGGCGGCCACGGCTTTGATGGCCGAAGACGACAACCCCGCCACGCCGCGCAGCCTCACGCTCATGGCCGGGCCGGTCGATTGCCGCATCAATCCCACGGGCGTGAACGTGCTCGCGAACAGCAAGCCCATCGAGTGGTTTCGCCGCAACCTTATTACCCACGTGCCGTGGCCGCATGCCGGCATGATGCGCCGCGTGTACCCCGGCTTCCTGCAGCTTGCGGCCTTCCTGAGCATGAACCCGGAGCGCCACAAGAAGCAGTTCCAGGACATGGTCCACCACCTGATCGAGGGCGACATCGAGAAGGCCCGCACCATCGGCCTGTTCTACGACGAATACCTGGCGGTGAACGACCTGCCGGCCGAGTTCTATCTGGAGACCGCGGAGCGCGTGTTCCAGACCTACGACCTGCCGCGCGGCGTGCTCACGGTGGGTGACCGCACGGTGAACCTGGCAGCCATCCGCCGCACCGCGCTGCTCACGGTGGAAGGCGAGCGCGACGACATCTGCTCGGTCGGACAGACGGTGGCGGCGCAAGACCTCTGCACCGGCATCCGTCCCTATCTCAAGGTCCATCACCTGCAGGCCGGCGTGGGCCACTATGGCGTTTTCAGCGGCAGCAAGTGGAACGCGCAGATCTACCCGCGCGTGCGCGAAACCATCCACGCGGCGGCCGAGTTGCACTGAGCCGGCTGTCCGGCCTCAGCGCCATCAACGCCATCAACGCCGGCTGCGCTTTCCCTTGGCCGCCACACGCCGCACCGCGGCCTCGCCGGGCTGCGGGAGCCATTCGCGCAAGAACGCAATGAGCTCCTGCGCCACCACGTTGCGCATCGGCCCCGGCAGGTAGGCCAGTACCACGCGCCGCTCGATGCGCGGCTTCAGCAGCGGCAGCACCACCAGCTCGGGGTCGCGCAGCGACGAGGTGTAGAGCCGCGGCATCAGCCCCAGCGCCTGCCCGCTGCGCACCAGCGCGTAGAGCGTTTCGGAATAGCTCACGCGATAGGGCTCGGCGCCCTGCTCGAATTGCGCACGCGCCGGATTGCCGAGTGCCGGCATGCTGCCGCTTTCGAACAACACCAGCCGCTCCTTGCCGATGGCCTCCCAGCTGGCATCGCCGGCCGCGGCCAGCGCATGATCGCGGCGCACCACCAGCACCAGCGGATCGCGGAACAGGTCGATGCAATCCAATCCGCCCGGCGGCTCGGTGATGGCGGCCACCGCCATGTCGAGCTGGCCGCTGCGCAGTTCGGCCAGCAGCACGGTCGAAGGCGCATCGCGCCACGCGATCTCGACCTCGCGATCGCCTGCTTCAAGAAATTCGCTGGCCGCGGCCGTCACGCGCGCGCTGGCCGACGGGATCACGCCGACGCGCACGAAAGCCCGGCCGCGCTGCACCGTGCTTTCGATGTCGCGCAAGGCCACCTCGAAGGTGTTGACCAGAAAATCGGTGCGCGCGAGCACTTCGGCGCCCACCGGCGTGAGCTGCAGGCGATGGGTGGAACGGGTCAACAACTCGGCGCCGAGCAGTTTTTCCATCTGCTTGATGGCATTGCTCAGCGCCGGCTGGGTGATGGCCAGGCGCCGCGCCGCCCGGCCGAAGTGCCCTTCTTCCACCAGCACCGAGAAGAACTGCAGCTGGCGCAGCGTGAGCGCCCGAAGCGGCAAAGAGGCCATAGCGTTCCCGTTATCGATTCAGTGAATCAAATTATAGGAATTCAAAATTTTGCTTATGGGCCGCCAATCCCTAGACTGGACGGCATGACTCACCCCGTGCTGCCGCCGCTTTCGCTGGAATCCATGCTGCATGCGATTCCGAAGGTGGAGCTGCACTGCCACCTTTTCGGCACGGTGCGCCACGAAACCTTCAAGCAACTCAACCACCGCGCCGGCTCGCCGCTCGCGGCCGAGGAGATTGAGGGCTTCTATACGCGCGGGGAAAAGCCGGTCGGCGTACTGCGCGTGCTGCGCGCGCTCGACGCGCAGCTGGTGCGCAGCCCCGGCGACCTGTACCAGCTGACGCGCGAATACCTGGAGGACGCGGCGGCTCACAGCGTGAGATACGCCGAGTTCTTCTGGAACCCAACGGGCACGGTGCACGGCTCCGGCATTTCGTATCCGATGGCGCAGGGCGCGATCGTCCGTGCGATCCATGACGCGCAGCAGGAATTCGGCATCACGGGCCGGCTCATCGCCGCCATCGACCGCGAGGCGAGCCCCGAGGCCGCGGTGGAAATGGTGGAGTGGGTCAAGTCCCACCGCTGCGATGAGGTGATCGGCATCGGCATCGACTACCGCGAGGTCGACCGCCCGCCGGAACTCTTCGCAGAGGCCTACGCCGAGGCACGGCGCGCGGGGCTCAAGGCCACCGCGCACGCAGGTGAGTTCGGCATGCCGTGGACCAACGTGCGCACCGCGCTCGACTTGCTGCAGGTAGACCGCATCGACCACGGCTACACCGTGGTCGACCAGCCCGACTTCGCGCGCCAGTGCGCCGAGCGAGGCGTGATCTTTACCGTGGTGCCCACCAACTCCTACTACCTGCGCACGCTGCCCCCGGAGCGCTGGGCGCTCGACCATCCCATTCGCCGCATGCCCGGTCTGGGCCTGCGCATCCATCCCAATACCGACGATCCGACGCTGCACAAGGTCACGCCCACAGGGGCCTGGCTGATGATGGCGCGCGACTTCGGCTTCGGGCTGGACGAACTGCGCGGCTTCATGCACAACGGGCTCGACGGCGCATGGATCGACGACACGCAGCGCCGCGCGTGGCGCACGCAGTGGAGCTTCGAATTCGACGCGCTGCGCGCGCGCCTTGCACCAGAGCCACCACCTCCCATTCAGCAGAAATGACCCACGCCATGACCCACTCTCGCCGCCTTCTACTTGCCGCAACGCTCTGTTCGATGCTGCCCGCCGCGGCGCTTGCGCAGGGCGCATGGCCCAGCGCCAAGCCGATCACGCTGATCGTTCCCTACACCGCGGGCGGCAGCGTGGACGTTAACGCGCGCCTTGTCGCCACGCGACTGGGCGAACGGCTGAAGCAGTCGGTGGTCATCGAGAACGTGAGCGGCGCGGGCGGCGCCATCGGCGTGGCCAAGGCCGTGAATGCGGCGCCGGACGGCTACACGCTGGTGGTCGGCCCCGACAGCGCCATCGCCATCGGGCGGCTGGTCAATCCCTCGGCCTTCAAGTTCGATCCGCTCAAGGACCTGGCCCCGGTCGGCATGCTCAACACCGCGCCGATGGTGCTGGTCGCACGGCCCGGCCTCGAGGCCCAGACCTATGCCGACTTCGTGAAGCTCGCCAAGGCCAAGCCAGGCGCCTATAACTACGCCACCTCGGGCGTGGGCACGGTGCTGCAACTGGCCATGGAGCTTTTGAAGCAGCGCAGCGGCATCTTCGTGACTCACGTGCCCTACCGCGGCGGTGCGCAGATTGCCACCGACGTGATCGGCAACCAGGTTGATCTGGCCATGCTGGTCAGCACCAGCGCCATTCCGCACGTGAACGGCAACCGCCTGAAAGCGCTGGGCATCACCGGCAGCCAGCGCCTGGCCGCCCTGCCCAACGTGCCCACCTTCAACGAGATGCCCGGCCTCAAGGGATACGACATGGTGAGCTGGACCGGCATCTTCGCCCCCGCCAAGACCCCGCCAGCGATCGTGGCCCGCCTCAACCAGGAATTGAATGCAGTGCTTGCCGAGGAGCAGGTGCGCAGCAAGCTCAATGAACAAGGCGCCTTGCCCGGCAGCGGCACGCCGGAGCAATTCGGCCAGTTCGTGCAGGCCGAGTACGCGCGCAATCAGAAGATCGTGCAGTCGGCCAATATCAAGGAATAAGCCAGGCGGCCAGCGCAGGGGCGGCTAGTTACTGCTCTTCAGGCCAGTCGCGGATGTAGGCCTTGAGCATCTTGTTCTCGAAATTCTGGCTGTCCACCACCGCCTTGGCCACGTCGTAGAAGCTGATCACGCCCATCAGCATGCGCTTGTCCATCACGGGCATGTAGCGCGCGTGGCGCTCCAGCATGATGCGGCGGATTTCGTCGAGGTCGGTTTCGAGGGTGCAAGTCACGGGCGCGTCGTCCATGGCCTTGCGCACCAGCGTGCCGCCCACCTGACCGCCGTTGTCGACAATGGCCAGGATCACTTCCCGGAAGGTGAGCATGCCGACGAGGTCGCCGTGTTCCATGACCACCAGGGAGCCGATGTCCTTTTCCGCCATGGTGTTGACGGCTTCGGCCAGCAGGTCGTCGGGCGTGATGGTGAAGAGCGTGTTGCCCTTGACGCGAAGGATGTCGCTGACTTTCATCGTGTGCTCCTCTCGGAAATCTTTCTCGGCGGCGGTGCCGATTTGAATATAGCCCACAATCGGCGCCGACTCCCACGCCCATGATGCGCGCGCATGATTAGCAGACGTAACGGGGCATTGCGAACGAACCCAGAAAGGTCCTCATGCCCGGCTATTCCGACCCCGGATTCGACACCCTGGCGCTGCACGCCGGCGCCGCACCCGACCCCGCCACCGGCGCGCGGGCGGTGCCGATCCATCTCACCACCTCTTTCGTCTTCGAGTCGAGCGACCATGCGGCGGCGCTCTTCAACCTCGAGCGCGCGGGCCACGTCTACTCGCGCATCAGCAACCCGACCAATGCGGTGCTGGAGCAGCGCGTCTCGGCGCTCGAAGGCGGCATTGGCGCCATTGCCACTGCCAGCGGCCAGGCCGCGCTGCACCTGTCGGTCGCCACGCTCATGGGCGCGGGCTCCCACATCGTGGCCAGCACGGCGCTCTACGGTGGCTCGCAGAACCTGCTGCACTACACGATGCGGCGCTTCGGCATCGACACCACCTTCGTGAAGCCGGGCGACCTAGACGGATGGAAGGCCGCGATCCGGCCCGAGACCAAGCTGCTGTTTGGCGAAACCGTGGGCAACCCCGGGCTCGACGTGCTCGACATTCCGGCAGTGAGCGACATTGCGCACGCAGCGGGCGTGCCGCTGCTGGTCGACTCGACGCTTACCTCGCCCTACCTCATCAAGCCGTTCGACCATGGCGCCGACCTGGTCTACCACTCGGCGACCAAGTTCCTTTCGGGCCACGGCACGGTGATCGGCGGCGTCGTGGTCGACGGCGGCAGTTTCGATTGGGAGAAATCGGGCAAATTCGCCGAGCTCACGCAGGCCTACGACGGCTTCCACAACATGGTCTTCAGCGAGGAAAGCACGGTGGGCGCGTTCTTGCTGCGCGCGCGGCGCGAAGGCCTGCGCGACTTCGGTGCATCGATGAGTCCGCACACGGCGTGGCTGATCTTGCAGGGCATTGAGACGCTGCCGCTGCGCATGGAGCGGCACATCGACAACACGCAGAAGGTGGTCGAATTTCTGGCAATTCATCCGTTCGTGTCGCGCGTGGGACATCCGCTGATCGAATCGCATCCGAGCCACGCGCTGGCGCAGAAGTTGTTGCGCCACGGCGCGCGCGGCGCCGGCGCGGTGTTCAGCTTCGACATCAAGGGCAGCCGCGCGCAGGGCAAGGCCTTCATCGAGGCGCTGCAGCTCTTCAGCCACCTGGCCAACGTGGGCGACTGCCGCAGCCTGGTGATCCACCCGGCCAGCACCACGCACTTCCGCATGACCGACGAGGCGCTGGCGGGTGCAGGCATCTCCCAAGGGACGATCCGGCTTTCCATCGGGCTGGAAGACCCGGCGGACCTGATCGACGACCTGAAGCGTGCGCTGAAGGCTGCGGAAAAGGCGGGGGTGTAGGAATGAACATTTGCTTTTCTTTGCGCCGGGTTGTCCGTCATTCATGGCGCGCTCCCGCCGACGGGGTACCTTGCTCCGCGAATGTCCCCCGCCCTTCGGGCTCCTCCTTTATTTCGCTGCGCAAGGCACCCCATCGACGGGATCGTTGTTCAGAGCGGTGGTTGATCGGCGGTACACCAGCAGCGTGCCCCAGTGCACAGGGCGCCGGGTGCTCCCTGCAGCGAAATAAAGCAGGAGGCGAAGCCGGGGGACATTCGCGGAGGGGAGTACCCGGTGGCCTTTGCACGCGCCCTGAACAACAGCAACACAACGCAACGGCGGAGCGACTGACATGAACTACAAAGTCAATGGCCACACCACCTACTGCTACACCGGCGGCAAAACCTTCGATGCGAACAAGCCGACAGTAGTCTTCATCCACGGCGTGCTCAACGACCACAGCGTGTGGATTTTGCAAAGCCGCTGGTTCGCCAACCATGGCTGGAACGTGCTCGCGCTGGATCTGCCCGGCCACTGCAAGAGCGAAGGCCCACCACCCGCCAGCGTGGAAGACGCCGCGCAGTTCGTCATCGCGCTGCTCGAGGCGGCCGGCGTGCAGAAGGCCGCGCTCGTGGGCCACAGCTTTGGTTCGCTGATTGCGCTTGAAGCCGCTTCACGCGCGCCTGAACGGGTGACCCATCTGGCATTGGTGGGCACGGCCTATCCGATGACCGTGTCGCCCGCGCTGCTCGATGGTGCGCTCAACGATCCGCAACGCGCCATCGCGATGGTCAACACGTTCTCACATTCGCTGCTCGCGCCACCGCCCTCAGCGCTCGGCCCCGGCACCTGGCTCTATGGCAGCTCGCGCGCGCTGATGCGCCGCGTGCTCGCGAGCAACCGCGACGCCAACGTGTTCCACATCGGCTTCAAGGCCTGCAACGACTACGCGAATGGCGAAAAAGCCATCGAGGCTGTCCAGTGCCCCGTGCTTTTCTTGCTTGGCGATGCCGACCAGATGACGCCGCCACGCGCCACCAAAGCGCTGGTCGGCAAGGCGAAGAAGGCCAAGGTGGTGACCGTGCATGCGGGCCACTCGCTGATGAACGAAGCGCCAGATGAAGTGCTGTTTGCGCTGCGAGACTTCGTCGGAACACCTGCCTGAGCCTATCCGCAGGCTATTCCGCCGCAATACCCGCGCGATGCGCCAGCGCGCGGTAGCGGGAAATCTCGCTCTCCATCTGGCTGCGGAACGCCGAGGCGCCGATGGCAACGGGCTCCATGCCCTGTGCGCGCAGCTGCGCCTGCAATGCTGCGTTGCCCATCGTGGCCGTGACGGCGCGCGCCAACTTGTCGAGCACCGGAGCGGGCGTGCGCGCTGGCGCGGCAAAGCCGTACCAGGCGTCGAAGGTTGCGTCGGGCAGCCCCTGCTCGGCCAGGGTGCGCACCTCCGGCAGCATGCTGGAGCGCGTCGCCCCCACGATGCCCAGCGCGCGCAGCTTGCCCGAGCGCACGTGCGGCGCCACGGCGGCCACGGTGTCGAGACCGATCTCGATCTCTCCGCCGATCACCGCCATCGAGCCCTGGCTGCTGCCCTTGTACGGGATGTCCTGCAGCTGGATGCCCGCGGCCAGCGCAAACAATTCGCCCGCCAGGTGCGGCCCCGAACCGGCGCCGAAGGTGGCGTAGCGGATGCTCTTCGGCTTGGCCTTGGCGGCAGCGATGAGCTCGGGCAGCGAGCGCCATGGCGTGCCGGCACCCACCACCAGCACCAGCGGGGTGCGCGCCACGATGGCAATGGGCGCCAGGTCGCGCACCGGGTCGTACGGCAGCTTGGCGCGCAGCGCGGGGTTCACGCTGTAGCTGGTGGAACCCGAGAGCAGCAACGTGTAGCCGTCGGGTGCGGCCTTGGCGACCGCATCGGTGCCGATGATGGTGGAGGCGCCGGGCTTGTTGTCGATGACCACCGGCTGGCCGAGCTTCTCCGACAGGCCCTGCCCCATCGCTCGCGCGACGATGTCGGTGCCGCCGCCGGGCGGAAAAGGCACGACCAGCTTCACGGGCCTGTCAGGCCAGTTGCTTTGCGCAAGCGCGGTTGCATGGAACGCGACGAGTGCCAATGCGCAGGCGAGCAGGCCGCCAAGGCGATGGAAGAGAGCAGCAGTTTTCATGGATTCGTCCAGCAAGAGAAGAAATCAGGCGGCGGCTTTCGGCATTTTTCCAGCGGCCCAGGGAGCCAGGCCGGGCTCGCCCAGATCCCAATAGAGACCGGCCATGATCTGCAGGCCTTCGCGCGCCAGCGGCGCCAGCAGGTGTTCGTTGGGCGCGTGCTGCGCGCAGGCCGGGTAGGAATGCGGCACCCACAGCGTGGGCAAGCCCAGCAAGTCGGCAAAGACATCATTGGGCAGCGAGCCCGCAAGGTTGGGCAGCAGGTCCACGTGTTGGCCGCTGCTTTGCTCGATGGAGCGCCGGGCCCAATCGACCCACGGGTTCTCCACGTCGAGCCGCGTTGCGGCGCCTTCGAGCGTGACCTGCACTTTCACGTTGCCGAAGCCATGCGCATCGAGGTGCGCACGCACGATCTTCGCCAAATCGCGCCACGGCGTTCCGACCACAAAGCGCAGCTGGCAATGCGCCACCGCCTCGGACGGAATGGCATTCACCGGCCGCTGCGGCGAGCCCGCGCCGAGCGCGAGCACCTCGATGGTGTTCCACGCCACCAGCCGCTCGGCCGGGCTCAGGCCCGGCTCGCCCCAGCCTTCGTCGAGCGCGGGATCGTCGGCCCCGCCGCCGATCGCAATATCGGCCAGTGCTTCGCGCACGCCCTGTGGAATTTGAGGCGGCCGCAAGGCCTCGATCAGGATGCGCCCGCGCGCATCCACCAGTGATGCCACCGCGTGGCTCAGCACCGTGCCCGGATTCGCGAGCACGCCGCCCCAGTTACCCGAGTGGTAGCCCCGCGCTCGGGCCCGCAGTCTCAAGCTGAAGTTGACGGCCCCGCGCGACCCCAGGAACAGCGTAGGCCGCGCGGCGCTCACGCGCGGTCCGTCGCTGGCAATGAACAGGTCGGCATGCAGCCGGTCGCGATGCTGCTCGCACACCGCATGCAGGCCAGGCGATGCGGCTTCTTCGCCGGTTTCGATGAGCCAGGTGATGTTGTAGCCCAGGCGCCCGCCCCGCGCCTGCAGCGCAGCGGCCAATCCACCGAGCGCGATGGTGTGCTGGCCCTTGTTGTCGGCAGTACCGCGCCCGTACCAGCGGTCGCCGCGCACGGTAAGCGCCCAGGGGCCGAGCCCTTCGTCCCACTGCGCATCCTGCCCGCTCACCACGTCGCCATGGCCATAGCTCAGCACGGTGGGCAGTGCAGGGTCTTCGATGCGGCGCGCGATCAGGAAGGGCCCGCCGCCGGCCACGGGGTTCTCGACGATTTCGCATGCGAAACCCAGCGTGGCCAGCGGCGGCACCAGCTCGTCTTGCAGGTAGGCGTCCAGCGCGGGCGTGGCGGCGCCGGTGTCGCTCTCGGTGCGAAAAGCGACGCGCCGCTGCAGGTCGGCAAAGAAGCCACCGTCGTCGAAATAAGCGGCGGCAGCGGCAAGGCTTTGGGTACGTTGCATGAAGGGATTTCCTGTTTCCGTCGGATGCAGCAAGTACAAGGCCTACTGGGCGATGCTCCTAGCATCGTTTTTGCAAGCTACCATTGCCTTGAAGGCAAGGCTCGATCTATATGACACCACCGCTCCTCAGCATTCCGATGCGCCATTTCCTGGAGGTGGCGCGCAGCGGCTCGGTCAGCCAGGCCGCGGCACGACTCTTCGTGGCCTCGTCGGCGGTCAGCCGCCAGATCACCAAGCTCGAGGAAAGCCTGGGCACGCCCTTGTTCGAGCGCCATGCCCGCGGGATGGCGCTCACCCCAGCCGGCGAGCGGCTCGCCGCGCACTTGCGCAATGCGCAGCTCGACATCGAGCAGGTCATCGAACAGGTTCGCGACCTGGGCGGCCGCAGCGCGCACCGCATCCGCATGGCCTGCACCGAGGGGTTTGCCGCGCACTTCATGCCGCAGGTGATGCGCAGCTTCGAGTCGGCGCATCCGGGCACGCAGCTCGAACTCCACGTGGGTTCACCTGACGGCGTGAGCGCGCTGCTCGCACGGGGCGAAGCAGACATCGCACTGAAATACGTGGTGGCGCCCGAGCCCGGGTTGAAGATCGAGCACTCCGCCAATGCACCGGTATTCGCGGTGCTGCGCCCCGACCACCCGCTGGCGCGACAGCGCGTGGTGTCGGTGGCGGACGCGGTGCGCTACCCGCTGGCCGTGGGCGACAAGGGCGTGACGGCGCGGCAGCTGTTCGACCAGGCGTGCAGCTTGCAGGGGCTGCAGTACCGTGCGATCTTCGTCAGCAACTTTTCATCGGTGCTGCTGCCACTCTTGCGCACGCCGGACGTGATGCTTTCGGGCCATCTCACGGTCACGCACCTCATCGACGCGGGCACGGTGGTCGCGCGCCCCTTTGCCGAGGCGCCGCTGCAGCAGCGTCAACTGCAGGTGCTGGCGCTCGAAGGCCGCACGCTCACGCCGCTGGCGCAAGAGTTCGTGCAGCATCTGGTGAACGCCATCGCCAGCGCCGGGCGGCGCAAGCTGGGCCGCGCGCGCTCCGGCGCGTCACGGTGAGCTCAAAGCGCGAAGTCGGCCGGTCGTTTCTCGATCACCGCCAGCAGCAGGTCGACGTCGAGGCTGGACGGCTGCGGCGCTTGCAGCGCGCCGAGCATGCGCGAGAGCGTCTCGGCATGCGGCAGCAGCGGGCCCAGAAAGCGGGTGCCGTCGGCACCGGCAATCAACAGCGTGGGAAAGGTCTCGACGTCGAAGGCATCGGCAATCTCGGCGTGGTCTTCGATGTCGACCCAGGCAAAGCGGAACTGCGGATGCGCCCGCGCCACCTGCTCGAGCAGCGGCCGGTAGTTGCGGCAAGTGCCGCACCATTCGGCGCACAGGCACACGACCCACGGCGCATTGCGGGCCGGCTCGGCGGAATCGGGGGCGGCGGGAAGAGCGCTCAAAGCTGATGCGGTGAAGGTGTGAATACAAAGCCGCGTTGGTGCGGACCAATGCTCGTGGCTATTATGAACAAAGCGCCCCCGGCGCCCAGGAGACTCGTACGATGAACACCACGACTGCCCCGGAATCTGCCGTCGATCCGCGTCGTTTCAAGAGCTTCGCGGAGTTCTACCCGTTCTACCTGTCCGAGCATGCCAACCGCACCTGCCGGCGCCTGCACTTCATTGGCTCGACGATTTCGCTGCTGTGCCTGGTGGCGCTGATCGTCACATTCAATCCGCTGTGGCTCTTGGCCGGTCTGGTCGCGGGCTACGGCTTTGCCTGGGTCGGGCACTTCGGCTTCGAGAAGAACAGGCCCGCATCGTTCAAGCGCCCGATCTACAGCTTCATGGGCGACTGGGCGATGTACCGCGACATCTGGCTCGGCAAAATCAAGATCTGATTGCTATTAAATCAATAGCACATCGCCCAGGCGAAGCGAGTGCAGCGGACCTTTCTGCCACAGGTCTTCTAGCGGCTCCGCACGCGGCATCAGCAACTCCCTCAAAAGCGGCTCGATGGGCGTGGACGGATCGGCCAGCAGCACGTAGCGCGGGTCCTCGTCGGCGGCTTCTTCGGCGAGCGGCGCGATCCAGTCGATCGCCACCAGCGTTTCGAGCACCGGCACCAGCTGCAGCGTGTCGACGCGCATGCGCGTGACGAGCTCGGCGGCGCCCATGCCCTTGGCCGGCGTGGCGCGCGCACGCGCCAGGTGCTGCAGCACCTCCATGGCCAATTGCAGCGGCCACCCGGCCCGGCCGCCGCGGCGGGCAACGCCGGTCAAGAGGCTCGGCAGGTAGGCCGCGATGACGGCGCCCAGCAACACGATGACCCAGGCCACGTAGATCCAGATCAGAAGAATGGGCACCGTGGCAAAGGCGCCGTAGAGCACCGAGTAAGTCGGAACCAGGCTCAGGTAGTAGCCAAGCACGCGCTTGGCAATTTCGATGGCCGCCGCCACGAAGATGCCGCCGGCCCAGGCGTGCGCCCAGCGCACGTTGGTGTTCGGCACGTAGTGGTAGAGCGAGGCCATGCCGCCCGCGAGGAGCACGATTTCGAAGGTGTCGAAGAACAGCTTGAGGATGCTGCCGCCCACCACGTCCCGCGAGGCGGCAAACACATACGAAGTGGTTGAGAGACTCACCGCCAGGATCAGCGGGCCGAGCGTGATGGCGGCCCAGTAGATCAGCACGCGCTGCGCAAACGGCCGAGGCGAACGCACACGCCAGATGTTGTTGAGCGTCTTGTCGATGGTGAGGATCAGCGCAATGGCGGTGATCAGGAGCACCACCAGGCCCGCGATGCCCAGGCCGCCAGCCTTGCTGGAGAACTGATTGAGGTAGCCCAGCACCTGGCGCGCGATGTTGTCGGGAATCAAGCTCTCGATGAGCCAGCGCTGCAGCCGCCCCTGCAGCTTGGCGAACATCGGGAACACGGTAAAAAGCGCCAGCGCCACCGTGAAGAACGGCACCATGGCAATGGTGGTGGTGAAGGTGAGGCTGCTGGCCGTGAGCCCGAGCCGGTCTTCGCGGAAGCGCTCGCCCAGCACCGCCGCGGTGTTGCCCCACGGAAAGCGCGAAAGATCCTTCCAGAGCTGCTGACGATTCATGGCCGGTATCATAAGAACCCGAACCTTCCCCTCGTCTTCGCACGCTTCGTGTCGCCAGTTCCGCGGTGTCCAATCCATGCAAACCATCACACCGCACGCCTCTTCTTCCGTCAGCGCCACCCGCTGGCTTGCCGTGGGCAGCCTCGCCGGGCTCATCGTGCTCGGGCTGGCCTGGGAGCTGTGGCTGGCGCCGCTTCGGCCCGGCGGCTCGCTGCTGGCGCTCAAGGTACTGCCTCTTGTCATTCCGCTTGCGGGGCTCTACAAGAACCGCATGTACACCTACCGCTGGGTCAGCCTGATGATCTGGCTCTATTTCACCGAGGGCGTGGTGCGCGCATGGAGCGACACCAACGGCGTGGGACAAGTGCTCGCGCTCGTCGAGGTGCTGCTGTGCCTCGCGCTCTTCACGGCCTGCGCATTGCACGTCCGGCTGCGCCTGCGCAACGCCAAGGCTGCCCGACAACTGGAGGCTTCCACCCAATGACGCCAATGACGACTTCTTCTTCTCCCCTGATCGATCAGCTGCGCGCCATCGTCGGTGCGCAGCACGTGCTGAACGAAGGCGACCTCACGGCCTACGAACAAGACTGGCGCAAGCGCGCGCACGGCAAGTCGTTGGCGGTGGTGCGGCCCGCCAATGCGCAGCAAGTGGCCGATGTGGTCAAGGCATGTGCGGCGGCCGGCACGGCCATCGTGCCGCAAGGCGGCAACACCGGCCTGGCGGTCGGTTCCACTCCCGACGACAGCGGCACGCAGGTGGTGCTGAGCCTGCAGCGGCTGAACGCGATTCGCACCGTCGACGCCGCCAACCTCACGATGACCGTGGAAGCCGGCTGCATCCTTCAGACCTTGCAAGAGACGGCCGAGAAGCAGGGCTTCCTCTTCCCGCTGAGTCTTGCGGCCGAAGGCAGCTGCACCATCGGCGGCAACCTGGCCACCAACGCCGGCGGCACGCAGGTGGTCCGCTACGGCAACACGCGCGAGCTGTGCCTCGGCCTCGAAGTGGTCACGCCGCAGGGCGAAATTTGGGAAGGCACCAGTGGCCTGCGCAAGGACAACACCGGCTACGACCTACGCGACCTGATGATCGGCAGCGAAGGCACGCTCGGCATCATCACCGCGGCGACGATGAAGCTCTACCCGCTGCCCGCGGCGCAGCTCACAGCCTGGGCCGCGGTGCCTTCGCTCGACCACGCGGTCACGCTGCTGGGCCTTGCGCACAAGCACCTGGGCTCCGGCCTCACCGGCTTCGAGGTGATGGGCAAGTTTGCATTGAGCCTGGTCGACAAGCACATGCCGCAACTGCGCGTGCCCTTCATCGGCGACGACGCCGTGCCGTACTGCGTGCTGCTCGAAAATTCCGACAGCGAATCGGAAGACCATGCCCGCGCGCGCTTCGAGGCGCTGCTCGAAACCGCATTCGAAGACGGCTGCGTGACCGATGCGGTGGTGGCCGAAAACCTCGCTCAAGCGCACCAGCTCTGGCACATCCGCGAGAGCATTCCGCTCGCGCAGGCCGAAGAGGGCTTGAACATCAAGCACGACATCTCGATTCCCGTCTCGAGCATCCCCGCCTTCGTGGCCGAAACCGACGCCCTGCTGGCACGCGAGATCGCGGGCGTGCGGCTCGTGAACTTCGGCCACCTGGGCGACGGCAACCTGCACTACAACGTGCAGGCACCGGAGAACATCGACACCAAGGCATTCCTCAAGAACGAGGAAGAGCGCATCAACACGCTGGTGTACGACGCGGTCGAAAAATTCGGCGGCTCGTTCTCGGCCGAGCATGGCGTGGGTTCGCTCAAGGTCGACAAGCTCGAGAAGCACAAGTCGCCAGTGGCGCTGGAGATGATGCGTGCGATCAAGCGCGGGCTCGATCCGAAGAACATCCTGAACCCGGGACGGGTGATCCGCGTCTAGGCATTTGTATTTCTCCCTCCCCTCCCGGGGGAGGGCCGTGGTGGGGGCACGCGGCCTTCGATTCAACGCTGCGCCGAATGCGGGGGCAGCCCCCATCCCAACCTTCCCCCAAAGGGGGAAGGAGCAAAACAAAAAACTCAGCCACGAAAGTCTTCGCCGCGCAGCTCGATCGCCTGGCCGTGCGGCGTGCGATCGGCCGCGTGGTCCCAGGCGTGGCGGTAGCGCGCAAGTTCGTCGCCCGAGCTCGCGCCCTTGCGGGCCACGAGGCCTTCGAGCGCGGCGAGCCAATGCCGGTAGTAGGTGTCGCCCGCATCGGGGTCTCCCGCGGCTAGTGCGGCGGTGATCTGCGTCGCAAGCGCTTCGGCCCACTCGACCCAGGTGAACAGGCCGCGCTCGTGCAGCGCGAGCGTCATCGCGAAGGCCTGCGCTTCCCAGGGCTCGCGGAACACCGGGCCGTCGACATCGCGCGGCATGCCGGGTGCAAGCGCCAGCGCTGGAAGGTCGATCTTCATGTGGTGGGCTCCAGGTAGCTTTCCCACGCATCGACCGACACCGAGAGGTTTTGCCGCGGTGACGCAGCGCCCCAGAGCTCGGCTTCCTCGAAGACCACGGTGTAGAGCCACTGGGGCTGCTCGCCGATGCCTTGCGCATTCGCATCGGCAAACACATGCGCGCCATGGACATGTTCGATGGTGCCGCACTTGCCCTGCACATACCGTGGCAACCGCGTGTGATGGTCGACCTTGCCGATGTGCATTCGCACCGCCTGCCCGACGGCGAAGCGCGCGGGGCCCGGCGCGGCACGCTCGGTGGGCGAGCCTTTGGCGAGCACCGCCGGGACGTTGTCGGCCTTCAGCACGCGGGCGACCGGCGCGGCCGGATGGCGCATCTCGCCGGACGCGATCTCGTCGGGAAGAACCTGCCCGCGCTGCAGCATCAGCTGCTCGAGCGCCCCGAGCCATATCTGGTAGTAGCTCAGGTCGCGGTAGTTCGGCAGCGTCTCGCGCATGGCGCGGCTCGCATCGATGTTCCAGGAGCCGGTTGCGCCCATTGCGAGCGTGAGCGCCAGCGCGCGCGGCTCCCAGCTGGCGTGGAAGAGTTCTCCCTCAGGCTCGGGCGTGACCGGCCCGAAGCCCGGCTGGCCACCGAGATCGGCATGCGTGACGTAGCTCATGCGGCGCTCCTCGCGGCCGGCGCATCGGCAAGCCTGGTGCCGATCATCGAATCGCGCGAAACGAGGGCGGCGAGCTCGTCTTCGCTCCACCCTTCGGTGCCTGAAGGCCGTTGGGGAATCACGAGGTAGCGTACCTCGGCGGTCGAATCCCAGACGCGGATGCGCGTCGTCTCGGGCAGCGCCGTGCCGAAATCTGCCAGCACACCGCGCGGGTCCTTCACTGCGCGCGAACGGTACGGCGCACTCTTGTACCAGATGGGCGGCAGGCCGAGCACCGGCCAGGGGTAGCAGCTGCAGAGCGTGCAAACGACCATGTGGTGCTGCTCATTGGTGTTCTCTACTGCCACCATGTGCTCGCCCTGGCGGCCGGTGTAGCCGAGCGAGGCGATGGCGGCCGTGGCATCGGCCATCAGCCAGTCGTGGAAGGTTGGGTCGACCCAGGCCCGCGCCACCACCCTCGCCCCATTGCGCGGGCCAATGCGGGTCTGGTATGTGTCGATCAGCGCGTCGAGCGCGGCGGGGTCGATGTAGCCCTTCTGCGTGAGCACGCTTTCAAGGGCGCGCACGCGCAGGTCCATTTCGCCGAGTTCGCTGTGATCGTGGGAATGGTCTTGGCCGGTCATCGGCCAATGCTAGCGCCGCCCCGTAAAATTCCCAACATGACCTCGACCGCCCGCCCCGTCCGCTCCCAGTACGAAGATTTCATGCGCCACGTGGACACCCACGGGGTGTTCAAGAGCGACCGTACCGGTACGGGCACCAAGAGCGTGTTCGGCCACCAGATGCGCTTCGACCTGAACGAAGGCTTTCCGCTGGTGACCACGAAGAAGGTGCACCTGAAGTCGATCATCCAGGAACTGCTGTGGTTTTTGACCGGCTCCAGCAACAACAATTGGCTCAAGGAGCGCGGCGTCACCATCTGGGACGAGTGGGCGCGCGAAGATGGCGATCTGGGTCCGGTGTACGGCGTGCAATGGCGCAGCTGGCCCACGCCCGACGGCGGCCACATCGACCAGATCTCCGAAGTCATCAAGACCCTGAAGACCAACCCCGATTCGCGCCGCATCATCGTGAGCGCATGGAACGTGGCCGAGCTCTCGAAGATGGCACTCATGCCCTGCCACGCGTTCTTCCAGTTCTACGTGGCGCCGCCGCAAGCGCCGGGCGAGCGCGGCCAGCTCAGCTGCCAGCTCTACCAGCGCAGTGCCGACATTTTCCTTGGCGTGCCCTTCAACATCGCAAGCTATGCGCTGCTCACGCACATGGTGGCGCAGCAGTGCGATCTCGACGTGGGCGACTTCATCTGGACCGGCGGCGACTGCCACATCTACAGCAACCACGCCGAGCAGGTGGCGCTGCAGCTGAGCCGCGCGCCCTATCCCTATCCCACGCTAAACATCAAGCGCAAGCCAGCCTCGATCTTCGACTACCAGTACGAAGACTTCGAAGTGCTCGACTACAAGCATCACGAGCCCATCAAGGCGCCCGTGGCGGTGTAAGGGACCGTTCGGCCTCATGACCACACCGCGCATCAACCTCATCTTCGCCCGCGCTGCCAACGGCGTGATCGGCGCCAATGGGACCATGCCCTGGCACCTGCCCGAAGACCTGGCGCACTTCAAACGGACGACCGGCGCTGCGCCCGTCATCATGGGCCGCAAGACCTGGGACTCGCTGCCGCCGCGGTTCCGTCCGCTGCCGGGGCGATGGAACATCGTCATCACGCGGCAGGACGACTGGAAAGCCGAAGGCGCGCAGCGTGCGGCCAGCCTGCAAGAGGCGCTCTCGCTATGCGAAGAATCGCAGGTGCCCGAGGTATGGATCATCGGCGGCGCGCAGATCTATGCCGAGGCCGAACCGCTCGCGCAGTACGCCGTGGTGACCGAACTCGCCCACGATTACGAAGGCGATGCGCACGCGCCCGAACTCTCCCCTTCGGAGTGGCGCGAAACAAAGCGTGAGCCGCACGTTTCGGCCAAGGAAGGTTTGAATTTCAGCTTCGTGACCTACGAACGGGTCAGTTCTCCGAAGGCCTGAAAAGCCGCGCGCAAAGGCACGCGCGGCGTCCGATTGCATCGCCAATACACCGATACCGGTAACCGGCACAAGCGTCCAAAACCGGCGCTGCCCCCGGAAAATGGGACCTTCGTTTTCAGTCTCGGTAACGCAAAACACATTGATACAACTGCGGCCTGAATGTGCGCTGCAGCAATCAGCCACAAGCGCAAATTTCTCCGCACAATGCACGTCCGCCTATCTAGAACAAGGAGACGGCTCATGTCCATGGAATTTCTTCGGGTCATCGCCGAGCAGAGATTGCCATACGTCGTGCACACGCCGGCCGACATCGACAGACTGCGTGTGTTGCGGGCCGCCGAACTGGTGACCGCGTTCATTCCTCCCTCCGCCACGCACACGCCGGACGATCGCGCGATCCGTCATCTGGCCCAGGTGGAATCGATCACCGCCAAAGGCAAGCTGGTGCTGAACAAAGCCACTTCGGCCCTCATCGAACTCTGACGACGCGGCCTCAGCGCACCGTGCGCGGGCTGGCTGCTTCGAAACCCAGCCTCTTCATTGCCGCGCCCGGACTCTTCGCGGCTTTCGCATAGCCGGCCCACGGCTCGTTGCCTCGATCGAGCCGGGCATGGATGTTTCGAAGGGTCCACTGCGCACCGCTCGTGAGCGTCGGAACCTCCTGCCACTCCACCGGCACAGACACGCCCATACCGGGCCGCGCCCGCACCGACCACGCGCAGATGGTGGTTGCGCCGAAGCCATTGCGCAGGTAGTCGATGAAGATGCGACCGACACGGTTGCTCGGCCCGCTCTTCGCCACGAAGATCTGCGGCAAGGTGCGGGCCATGTGGCGCACGATGGCCTCTGAAAAGTCCTTCACCGTGTCCCAGTCGTACTGCCGCTTGAGCGGCACCACCACGTGCAGGCCCTTGCCGCCGCTGGTCTTGCAGAACGAAGGCAAACCCAGTTCGTCGAGCACCACGCGCATCAGCTCGGCCGCCTGCTGCACCATGGCCCAGGCGACACCCTCGCCGGGGTCGAGGTCGAAGGTCATGCGGTCGGGCTTTCCGATCAGCGTCTTCAAGCCGTTCCAGGTGTGGAACTCGATCACGTTCATCTGCGCCGCGCTCAAGAGGCCGAGGGGCCCCGCGATCTCGATCAGCGCGGGATGCGCCGGCCACAGCGCTGGGTCGAGCTGCCGCACGCCCGCCATCTGTCCCTCTTCCAGATGCTTCTGGAAGAAGAGCTGGCCATGAATGCCCTGCGGCGCCCGCACGAAAGACACGGGCCGGGCCTTGAGGTGCTCCATCATCAGCGGCGCGACGAGGCCGTAGAACCGCACAACCTCCACCTTCGTGATGCCCGTGGACTTGTCGACCACGCGGTCGGCGTTCGAGACCTTGAAGTTCGCGGGCATCGTGGTGGCGGGCGCGGGTCCGGCCTGCGTCTCGGGTTCGCGCTTCGCACCCGTCTGGTGAAGCGGCTTCTCGCGAATGATCGCCTTGGCGGGCTTGTCGCTGCGCAAGCTGTGAAACACCGGATGGCGCACATGCCCGTCCTTGGTCCACTCGGAAAACGTGACTTCGGCAAGCAGCACCGGCTTGACCCAATGCGCGAGGCGGTCGTTCTCGGTGGGGTCCTTGAAGGGTCGCTTGTCGACGCGAAGCGGCTTCAGCCTCTGGAGCATGTCGACGAGCATGCGGTCGTTGAAACCCGTGCCGACCTTGCCTGCATAGATGAGTTCGCCCTTGTCGTCGTGCACGCCAAGCAGCAGTGAACCGATTCCCACCCTCGAACCCTTGGGATCGGTGTAGCCGCCGATGACGAACTCCTGCCGCGACGAGCACTTGAGCTTGATCCAGTCGGACGAACGCCGCGAGGCATAGGTGCTGTTCTTTTTCTTGCCGATGACGCCCTCGAGGCCGATCTTGCAGGCCGAGGCGACGATGTCCTGGGGCGGTGCGTCGAAGACTGCGCTGAAGCGGATCTCGGGCGGTGCCTTGGCAAGCAGCGTCTCCAGCAAGGCCCGGCGCTCGACCAGCGGCACGCCGGTGAGATCGAAGCCGCCGTAGTACGGAATATCGAAAAGAAAGTAGACGATGTTGCGCGTCTTGTCGCTGTCGAAGGCGTTCTGCAGCGCCTGGAAGTCGGTGCCTCCGGATTCATTGAGCACCACCACCTCGCCGTCCAGCCAGCCCGGCTTCAGCTTCATGCGCTCGATCGCGCGCACCAGGTGCGGCATGCGGCTGCTCCAGTCGTGTCCGTTGCGCGTGAAGAGCTGCACGCCCTTGGCGTCGATGCGGGCGAGCAGCCTGTAGCCGTCGAACTTGATTTCGAAGATCCAGTTCTGCGGGTCCGGCGGCGGGCCATCGACCAGCGTGGCGAGCAGCGGCGAGAGCTTGGCCGGCATGGCGGCCTTCACCGCATCGGCGGGCATGCCGCCCTTGGCCGCCTTGCCGCGCTTTGCCGGCGAGGTCGAAGCAGCAGTTGCAGGCGCTGCGGCAACAGCTTCGGGCATCGGCAGCGCAGCCACGCTGTCGGGAAACTGGTCGATCACGCTGAACTCGGCCGCAGGGCGGGCATAGCCATCGTGCTCCTTGATCAGGAGCCATGCGTCCTGCTTGTCGCTCTTGTTGCCGTGCATGCGCACCAGCGCCCACTTGCCGCGCAGCTTGTAGCCGTGCAGCTCGAACTTCAGGTGCCCCTCCCTGTAGCCTTTGCGCGCATCGCCGAGCGGAGTCCAGGTCCCCTTGTCCCAGATGATCACCTTGCCCGCGCCGTATTGCTTGGGCGGTATCTCGCCTTCGAACTGGTTGTAGGAAATCGGGTGGTCTTCCACGTGCACGGCCATGCGCTTGTCGTGCGTGTCGTAGCTCGGACCCTTGGGCACTGCCCAGCTTTTCATGGCGCCGTCGAGCTCGATCCTGAAGTCGTAATGCAGGCGGGTCGCCCAGTGCTTCTGCACCACGAACTGCAGCGTGCCGGGCGCCGATGCGCCGCCTTCCTCCGGCTCGGGCGTGACGCCGAAGTTGCGCTTCTCCTTGTAGCGCTTCAGCGGGTTTGCGCGCGCCATGGCGTGTCGGCCTCTGCCCCGCCTTGCGGATGGCTTGCCGCATAGCGTTCGAGAAGCAGGTAGAGCACGATGCCGCCGCCCAGCGGCAGCAGGTAGTAAAGCGCGCGGTAGGCCAGCACGGCCCCCATCAGTGCGCCCTGGCGCACGCTGCCCGAAAGCAGCGCCAGGTACACGGCCTCCAATACGCCCAGGCCGGCAGGAATCGGCGTTATGACGCCGACGATGGAGGCGGCCAGCAGAACGCTCAGCGTCGTTGCATATGGCACCTGCCGCCCGAGCAGCAGGTACATGGCGCACCCCATCAACGACCAGTTGGCGGTGGAGAGCGTGAGTTGGATGAGCGCCAGCTTCGCGGAAGGCAGCCTCAGCTTGCGCCCCCGCAGCTGCCATTGCCGCCCTCGCGAAAAAGCGCAGGCCACCACGTACGCCGCAGCCAGAAGAATCATGACCACGCCAAGGCCGCGCAGTGCGCCCGCCCCGATGCTCGCCTGGCGCGGCGGCGAAATGATGCCGGCCGCGAACAGGCCGCCGGCCAGCAGGCCGTAACCGAGCCAGTTAGTCGCCAGGCTGACCCCGACGACCTGCGCCACCGAGGCCTCGTCCAGCCCAGCACGCGCATAGAGCCGCGCGCGCAGCGCAATGCCGCCGACCAGCGAGCCCAGGTTGAGATTGAAGGCGTAGCTGGTCACGGCAATGGCCCAGGTCCGCCAGGCTGGCACCCGATGGCGGATGTGCCGCCGGCCGATCAAGTCGTAGCAGCCGTAGAGCGCATGGCTTGCCGTGGCAACCCCGAGCACCCCCAGCAGCAACGTTGCGGGATAGCGCTGCAGCGCCTCCCAAGCGCCCGCCCAGTCGACCTTGTGCGCATGCGACAGCAGCAGGCCGAGCACCGCGACGGCGACCAGCGGCAGCACCCATCGGCGGCAGCGCCGCCAGAGCGAAGGCCGGCGGGCCGACCGGGCCGCCGCCGAGAGCGTGGTGGCATCGTGGTTCATGCGTGGCTACGCAGGATCGAGATCAGCGCCGCCAGATCGAGCGGCTTGAGCAGATGATGGTCGAAGCCCGCGTTGGCGATGCGCTCCTTGTCGCCCCGCTGGCCCCAGCCGGTCAATGCGACGAGGATCAGTCCGGAAAGATCGGGGTTGGCGCGAAGCTTCATGGCCAGCTCGCAGCCGTCCATGCCCGGCATGCCGATGTCCAGGATCGCGATTCCCGGCGCCGGGCCTTCGGCGATCAGGCGCAGTGCGGCAGCGCCGCTGTAGGCCACGCGGGTCGATGCGCCGAGCGAGCGCAGCAGGTCGCTGAGCGCATCGGCCGCATCCCGGTTGTCGTCGACGATCAGCACCGTGCGCGGCAGCGATGCCGGCCAGCCGCTAACAGCAGGCAATGGCGCCTGAGTTGCGCCCGCCTCGAGCCGCGTGAGCGGCAGGCGCACGCAGAACATCGCGCCGCAGCCGAGCCCCGCGCTGCGTGCCTCGACGCTGCCTCCATGAAGCTCGACCAGGCTCTTCACCAGGGTGAGCCCGATGCCCAGCCCCCCTTGCGCCGCCTTCGAGGTGCCGCTCACCTGCACGAACATTTCGAAGATCGACTTCAGCATGTCGGGTTCGATGCCAGTGCCGTTGTCCCAGATCTCGACCACGGCGTCGCGCTTTTCCTCGCGAAGAACGATGCGTATCTTTCCGCCAGGTGCGGTGTACTTCGCGGCGTTGTTCAGCAGGTTCGAAAAAACCTGCGTCAGGCGGACGCCGTCGCCCCGCACCACCAGCGGCTGGCTGCACAGGTCCACGCTCAAGATGTGGTTGGAGCCTTCGAGCAAAGGCCGGCTCAGCTCGATGGCGTCCTTGATCACCGCCTCCAGCGCGACGGCTTCCATGCGCAGCTCGATCTTGCCGCGCGTGATGCGCGAGACTTCCATCAGGTCGTTCACCAGCCGCACCATGTGGTCGATCTGCCGGCCCATGAGCTCGTAGTAGCGCTGGGCATCCGCGGGCTCGTGCGGCTTGCGCATCAAGAGCGTCAGCGCGGTGCTCATCGGTGCCAGCGGGTTGCGCAGTTCGTGCGCCAGCGTGGCAAGGAACTCAGTTTTGCGCTGGTCGGATTCACGCAGGCCGTCGAGCAGGTCGCGCAATTGGTATTGCCGGTTGCGTGCCCGCAGCACTGTGCGAACCGTGCTGATCAGCGAGGCCACGCGCATCGGCCGTTCAATTACCGTGACGTTCGCGAGCCGGTCCATGGCCGCGGCGATCACCGGCGAATCGGCACCCTGTCGGGCCAGGATGAGCACCGGCAGATCGGACCAGGGGGGCTGCGCGCCCAGCGCTTCGGTCAATGCGGCGGCAGCCGGGTCGGAAAGCACTTCTTCCGCCAACATGATGGCGCCGGCCCCTTCCTGGAGGCCGCGCACCAGTTCGCACAAGTTGGCGCAGGTGTGCGAGGTGACCTGCGCACGTGCCAGTACGGCGCTCGCCATGAAGGCATCCCTGGAGGTCGCGGTGCGCAGCAAGATGCGCTGCTCGACGGATGCGGGTAGCGAGCTCACGATGAGGGATGCACCCCGTCGATAGGAATGGGAATGCCCGTCAGAATGCCCCGGAAGTTGCGCAGCGGCTCGCCCACGTGCAGGCCGGTCGCAGTCATGGAGAAATCGCGGATGGTCCGCTCGTGTGCACCGCCCCGCTTCTTCAGCACCGAGATCGCCTGGCGCACTTCGCCGTCCAACTCGAAGTAGCGAAGCAGCACGACGGCGTCCGCCAGATAGCTCGCGTCCACGGGCGTCTGCATCTGCATGCCGATGAGGCCGTGCTGCGCACCCACCAGCAGCGTGGCGACACCGGCCTGCCCCAGATAGGAAAGCAGCTCGTGCAACTGCACGATGAGAAAGCGCTCGTCGGGCATGGCGTTGAGGTAGCCGTTGAGGCTGTCGATCACCACCACCGCTGCACCCGACTCGACCACCGCCAGCCGGATCAGGTGCACGAACTCGCCCGGAGACAGCTCTGCAGGATCGACCTGCCGCACCTTGATGAGGCCGGATTCGATGTGCGGCGTGAGGTCCATGCCCATGCTCTCGCAGCGCGTGCGCAGCGTATAAATGCTTTCGTCGAACACGAAAAGGGCGGCGCATTCGCCCCGCTGCGCCGCGGCCAGCGCAAACTGCACCGCGACCGTCGATTTGCCGGTGCCCGGCGCGCCGACGAACAGCGTGCTCGTGCCCCGTTCGATGCCTCCGCCCAACAAGGCATCGAGCGAATCGATGCCGCTGGGAATTCGGGCTTGCGACAGTTCCGATGCATGTTCGGCCGCCACCAGTCGAGGAAACACGCGCAGCCCGCCACGGTCGATACGGTAGTCGTGGTAGCCGCCGCGAAACTGTTTGCCCCTGTATTTGCTGACGACGAGCCGGCGCCGCGCGGCGCCGTAGTCGGAGCTGATCTGCTCCAGCCGCAGCACGGCATGGGCGATGCTCTGCACCTGTAGGTCGTGCTTCATGGCGGTCATGTCGTCGAGCAGCAGCACGGTGCACTGCCGGCCGGCAAAGAACTGCTTGAGTGCCAGGATCTGTCGCCGGTAGCGCAGGGAGCTGCCCGCCAAAAGCCGCAGCTCTGAAAGCGAATCGAACACCACGCGCGTGGGCTTGATCACGTCGACGTCCGAGAGGATTCTCAAGGTCGTCTCGCTGAGCTCCACCTCGGAGGGATGGAACATCGTGTATTGCTCGTCGGGCTCGAGCGCGGCTTCCGACGGAAGCATTTCCCGCACCTCGATGCCGCTCAGATCCCATCCATGGGATTGCGCCACGCCCCGGAGCTCCCGCGCCGTTTCCGACAGGGTGACGTACAGCACCGGTTCGCCCCGCTTGGCCCCTTCGATCAGGAATTGAAGTGCGATGGTGGTCTTGCCGGCGCCGGGGGTTCCTTCGACGAGGTAGAGGCGGTTGGACGTGAGGCCGCCGCCCAGAACATCGTCGAGCCCCGGAACGCCCACCTTCATCAGGCTTTCCTGCATGTCCGACCCGGCCGCGCCGTCGAGTTTCATTTCGTCCTCCGTCGTGTGGACAGACAGTCCCTTCTGCCCTTTTCTCTTAGCGATCTGCGGCGCCGGGCGGCTCCGCAGGCGGGGCAGCCAATGCCCGCCGGAGAATTTGTATCAAGGCGGCGGGGCCGCGGTTGTAGGGCATCGCCGTTCTTCGCGAGAAGACAAAGCCACCGCGCCGATTGCGCTCAGGCTTTGTCGGGCGTCTTGCGCTCGGCGTCGCCGCGGTCCTCGAGCTTCTTGTTCTCGACCTTCTTCATCATTTCCTCGCCCTCGGGGTCGGTTCCATCCAAGGGCACGGATTCTTCCTGGGTGAGCTCGGGTTCGTCGGGGGAGCGCTTGCGGGGCGGCTGTGGCGATGGGGTGTTCATTTGGCAATCTCCAGAGTGGGTTCCGATGGTGGTGCGGGCGCCACCGCGGAAACGCTCAGGCAAAGGCGGATGTCAGGGTCAGCGAAGGCCGACGGCCAAGCCCCGCTATGAAGCCGGCACCACCGCATCCACCGGCGCCTCGCTCGCCTCGATGAAAAGCCGCCTGATCATGGGAAACCGCGCGCGCACCTGGGTCTCGATGGCAGAGATGGCGTCGGCTGCATCGCCGGTGGCCGTGCCGTCCTTGAAATTCACGTCGACGATGGCCAGCACGTCGTCCGGGCCGATGTACATCGACAGCACGCGACCGACGTTGCTGACGCTGGGCTGCTCCATGGCCAGGCTGCGGATGGCCCGCGCGGTCTCGGGCCGGATGCCTTCACCGATGAGCAGGCCGCGCGCCTGGCTGATCAGCAGCACCGCCACGCCCGCCAGCAGGAGCCCGATCACCACCGAGGCGGCGCCGTCGAGCGCCGGCATGTCGAGCCGGTGGCTGAAGTAGATGCCCAGCGCCGCCACCACCAGCCCCAGCAGCGCGGCCGAATCCTCGGCCAGCACGGTGTAGGTGGTGGGGTCCTTGCTTTGCTCCAGCGCACGCCAGAACGGCGCGCCGCGCGATTGGGCGCGGAACTGCCGCAGCGCAACCAGGAAACTCGCGCCCTCGAACAGCATGGCCAAGCCCAGCACCACGTAGTTCCAAGTGGGGTCCTGCATCGGCTCCGGATGGCGGATGTGCTGAATGCCTTCGTAGAACGACACGCCACCGCCAAGACCGAAGATGAGCACCGCGACGATCAGGCTCCAAAAGTAGAGCTCCTTGCCGTGGCCGAAGGGATGCTGGACGGTCGGGGGCCGCTGGCTCAGCCGGATGCCCACCAGCAGCAACACGCCGTTGAAAGTGTCGACCGCCGAGTGGATGCCTTCGGACAGCATGGCCGAGCTGCCGGTGATGCCGGCCACCACGAACTTGGTCGCGGCAATGGCCACGTTGGCCGCAATGGCGCCGTAGATCGCAAGCTTCGACTCAGCCATTCAGCGCGTGCGGCCGGAGGCCTGCTCCCGCGCGCTTCCGGCTTGGGCTTCAGGGAAGGCCAAGGTAGACCCGCAAATCGTCCTTGATGGTGCCCGCGGACGCCACGGCCATGCGCAGCCGCGCCTCGCTGACGCCAAACCACCTGGTCCAGTAGTCGACCTCCTTCAGGTCGGTGATGTCGATTTGCTCGTCGTTCTGCGGAACGCGGATCTCCATGTCATCCGGCATCGGGGTCTCCAAGTGGTTGGGAGACGGCAGTTTGGCTGGCGCAAAGTGTCGCCGGGCCGGACGAATTCCTTGGTCGATGCAGGACAAGTTCTACATGCGCCACAGCCGCGCCTACTCGGCGCGCGCCGCCTTCGGCCGGGCGTGCACCAGCTCCAGAAAATGCTCCGCGGGCTTGGTCAGCGGGCGGTCCTTTCGTACGAGGCTGCCGTAGGCTTCGAGCTTCTGGCGGATGCGGTAGTGCACGATGTGAAGCAGCCCATGCTCGGCGTCCCGTCGCGCCATGGCCTCCGGCACCACCGCGATCATTTGCGAACGCCGGATCAGGTTGATGGTGGTCAGAATGGAACCGGTCTCGATCAGCCCCTTGGGCAGCGTTGCATGGTGATCGCGAAACTCGTGCTCGATCAGGTCGCGCATCGGGCTGCCGGCCGGCTGCAATATCCACGGGTAGTCCAGCAGCATCTCAAACTCCACCTTGCGCTTGCGCGCCAGCGGATGGTCGTTGCCGACCACCACCGCAAGCCCCTCGTCCTCGATGGCCCTGAACACGCAGTCGAAGCCCGGCTGACTGACCAGCCGGCCGATCACCACTTCGAGCACGCCTTCGCGCAGCTGCGCCAAAAGGCGGTCGCTGGTATCGACGGCAATTTCTACTGAGAGCAGCGGGAACAGCGCCTTCAGGCCGAGCAGCGCCTCGGTCAGGTGCCCGGGCGAGGCGGCCATGATGCTGCCGACGGAGAACTTGCCCGCGCTGCCGAGCCGCAGTTCGCCGAGCTCGCGGTTCAGCGCCTCCATGCTGCCGCGAATGCTTCGGAAGTAGCCGGTCACGCGTTCGCCGGCCGGATTGAGCTGCAGACCCCGGCCGACGCGGTCGAACAGCGACTGGCCGAGCGCGCTCTCGAGTTCATGAAGCATCTTGGTGGCCGCGGGCTGCGTCAACCCGAGTTGCCCCGCCGCGGCGCGCAGGGTGCGGCGGTCCTCGATCGCCAGGATGAGCGCGATCTGCCGCATGCGCAGCCGGTTGAGCAGTTGGGGCGTGGTGTCCTGCTTGTCGATGGAGCCCATTGTTTGATCACCTCCGGTTATTGATCGATCAAGAGCTTTCAGTTTACGAGGATCAATCGCCTGCCTACGATTGGCCCTGAGGATTTTGGAAAAACAGTCGGAGACAAGCAGATGAAACGAACGCTCATGGCGGCCACGGCCGCGGGGCTGCTGGCACTTGGCGCCGGCGCCGCACAGGCCCAGGACTGGCCCACTCGCCCCATCAAGATCTATGTCGGCTCCGCCCCGGGTGGCGGCACCGATGCCATGGCCCGCGCGGTGGCCGACCGGCTAGGGCCCCTGCTCAAGCAACCGGTGGTGGTCGACAACCGGCCCGGCGCATCGAACACGCTCGCGGCAGACGCCACCGCCAAGTCCACCGACGGCCACACGATGGTGATGGGCGTGGTCACGGCGCATGCAATTGCGCCGCACCTGCTCAAGCTCAACTACGACAGCAACCGCGACCTGGTGCCGGTGGCTTTCGTCGGCGCGGTGCCCAACGTACTGGTGGTGAGCAACAGCGTGCCGGCCGACTCGGTGCAGGGGCTGGTCAAGCTCGCGAAGCAGGAGCCGGGCAAGCTTAATTACGCCACCAGCGGCGCGGGCAGCACGCAGCACATCGCGGCCCAGATGTTCAAGGATGCGGCCGGCGTCAACCTCGTCCACGTGCCGTACAAGGGCAGCGGCCCGGCGCTGATCGATCTCGTCGGCGGCCAGGTGCAGCTGAGCTTCGACACCATGCCTTCGGTGATCGGTCAGATCCGCAACAACAAGGTGCGCGCGCTTGCCGTGACCACGCAAAAGCGCAACCCGCAGCTGCCCAACGTGCCGACTCTCGCCGAAGCCGGTGTGCCGAACATCGAGATGAGCGCCTGGTACGGCATCTACATGCCGGCCGCCACGCCCAAGGCGGTGCAAGACAAGGTGCACGACGCGGTGACCCAGGTGCTTGCCATGCCCGAGACAAAGACCCGCCTCGACGCCATCGGCGCCGAGATCACGCCGATGACCCAGGCGCAGTTCGCGCAGTTCCATGCCGCCGAATACAAGCGCTTTGGCGAGGTCATCAAGAAGAATCAAATCAAGCTGGATTAGGCCCATCCCTATGAACATGCAAGCCCTCCCCGTTGTCGCCCTCACCCTGGGCGACCCAGCCGGCATCGGCCCCGAGCTGATCGCGCGGCTCCTCGCTCGGCCCGACGCCACCGCGGACGCGAACATCGTGCTCGTCGGCGACCGCTGGCTATGGGAAGACGGCCAGCGCATCGCCGGCGTCTTCGTCGGCACCGACGAGGTGAAGACACTGGCAGAAGTGCGGAGCCGCGCGAGCACGGCGCGTCCGGCCTTCCTGGCGGTGCAGAGCATCGATCCGGCGCTGGTGCAGCGCGGCCAGGCCGCTGCACCGGGCGGGCGCGCGGTGCTGAAAGTGCTCGACCAGTGCATGGACGCGACGCTGGCCGGCGAGGTCGATGCGATCTGCTTTGCGCCGCTCAACAAGCAGGCCATGAAGATCGGAGGCATGCAGCATGAAGACGAGCTGCACCACTTCGCGGATCACCTGGGCGTGACCGGATACTTCTGCGAGTTCAACACGCTCGGCGAGCTCTGGACTTCGCGCATCTCGTCGCATGTGCCGCTGAAGGACGTGGCCGGCTACCTGAGCGTGGAGCGCATCGAGCAGGCGGCCGAGCTGATCTACCGCTCGCTGCTGGCCAACGGCGTGGCCGAGCCCAAGGTTGCCATCGCGGCCTTCAATCCGCACGGCGGCGACGGCGGCGTGTGCGGGCGCGAAGAGGTCGAGATCATCGAGCCGGCGGTCAAGGCGCTGCAGGCGCGCAGCTGGCCCACCGAGGCGCCCTTCCACGGCCCGTTCCCGGCCGACACCATCTTCCTGAAAGCCCAGGCCGGCGAGTACCAGGCGATCGTGACCATGTACCACGACCAGGGCCAGATCGCGATCAAGCTGCTGGGCTTCAGCCGCGGCGTCACGGTGCAGGGCGGGCTGCCGATCCCGATCACCACGCCCGCACACGGCACCGCCTATGACATCGCAGGCCAGGGCAAGGCCAGCGCCGAAGCCATGTGGCAGGCGTTCCGGATTGCCAGCCGCATGGGGGCCACGCGCATTCTCGGCAAGGCTGCGCTCGCCGCCTGACCGAAGCATTCACCACCGACTCAGAAAGACCGAGAAGATGAAGATCAAATCCGTGCGCGCCCGTGTTTTCGAATGGAAGGGCAAGACCGTTCCGCCGCAGGGCAACTTCTGCTCCAACGCGATGGACCTCTTGTACGCACCGCAGGAAACCATGAGCACCTTCCGCTTCCATTCGTGGACCGTGATCGAGATCGAGACCGACGACGGCATCGTGGGCCTGGGCAACGTGGCGCTCGCGCCGGCCATTGCCAAGGCCATCATCGATCAGTACCTCGCACCGCTGGTCATCGGGCATGACCCCTGGGACTACGAGTACCTGTGGCAGCGCATGTACCGCGCCACGCACGCCTGGGGCCGCAAGGGCGTGACGATGGCCGCCATCTCGGCGGTCGACCTCGCGATCTGGGACATCCTGGGCAAGTCGGTCAACAAGCCGGTGTTCAAGCTGCTCGGCGGCCGCACGAAAGAAAAGATTCCCTGCTATTACTCGAAGCTGTACCGCACTGACCTGAAGGAAATGCAGGCCGAGGCGCAGAAGTTTCTCAACCAGGGCTTCACCGCGTTCAAGATGCGCTTCGGCTACGGCCCGGCGCACCTGCAGAAGGGCGTGGCGGAAAACCTCAAGTCGGTGGAGGCGGTGCGCGAAGTCATCGGCTACGACAACGACCTGATGCTCGAGTGCTACATGGGCTGGAACCTCGAGTACGCCAAGCGCATGCTGCCCAAGCTTGAGAAGTTCCAGCCGCGCTGGCTCGAAGAGCCGGTGATCGCCGACGACATCGACGGCTACGCCGAGCTGAACCAGCTGACCAGCATCCCGATCTCGGGCGGCGAGCACGAGTTCTCGCTTTACGGCTTCAAGCAGCTCTTGGACCGCAAGGCGGTGTCGGTGGTGCAGTACGACACCAACCGCGTGGGCGGCATCACGGCGGCACACAAGATCAATGCGCTGTGCGAGGCCTACAGCGTGCCGGTCATTCCGCATGCGGGCCAGATGCACAACTACCACCTGACGATGAGCACGCTGGCTTCGCCGATGAGCGAGTACTTCCCGATGCACGACGTCGAAGTGGGCAACGAGCTGTTCTATTACATCTTCGACGGCGAGCCGGTGGCCGAGAACGGGTTCGTGCAGCTCGACGACAACAAGCCGGGCCTGGGCCTCACGCTGAAGACCGAGCACCTCAAGGACTTCAACATCGTCGAGTGACGGTGCAACAGCCATGTCCCTGCCCCGCTCTCAAGCCCGGGTGATCCGGCTGCATGCCAACGACGATGTCGTGATCTCGCTCGACCAGCTGGTCCCGGGCACGCACATCGAAAGCGAAAACGTGGCGGTGGCCGGGCTGATTCCGCCGGGCCACAAGATGGCCACGCGCGCCATCGATCCGGGCGCCGCGGTGCGCCGCTACGGGCAGATCATCGGCTTTGCTAGCAGGCCGATTCGCGCGGGTCAGCACGTGCACACCCAGAACCTTGCGATGGGCGACTTCACGCGGGACCATGCGCATGCGGCCGATGCGCGCCCGACGCTACACGCCGCCGAGCCCGCGACCTTCGAAGGCATCGTGCGAGAAGACGGCCGCGTCGCCACGCGCAACTACATCGGCATATTGACCTCGGTGAACTGCTCGGCCACGGTGGCGCGCGCCATCGCGGACCGCTTCCGGCGCGACATCCATCCAGCGATGCTGGCGCCGTTTCCGAACATCGACGGCGTGGTGGCGCTCACGCACGGCACCGGCTGCGCGGTCGACCCGGAAGGCGCAGGCCTCGCGATTCTTCAGCGCACGCTGGGCGGCTACGCATGCCATCCCAACTTTGCGAGCGTGCTGGTCATCGGCCTGGGCTGCGAAACGAATCAGGTGTCCACGCTGTTGGCCACGCAAGGCCTGGCGGATAGCGCCCGCCTGCAAAGCTTCACGATTCAGGACACCGGCGGAACGACCAAAACCATCGCGCGCGGCATCGAGCTGATCCAGCAGATGCTGCCGCAGGCCAACGCCGTGAAGCGGCAGACAGTGCCCGCGAGTCACCTGGTCGTGGGCCTCCAATGCGGCGGCTCCGACGGCTACTCGGGCATCTCTGCCAACCCGGTGCTGGGTGCGGCGGTCGACCTGCTGGTGGCGCACGGCGGCACGGCCATCCTGTCGGAAACGCCCGAGATCTACGGCGCCGAGCATCTGCTGACGCGCCGCGCGCAGACGCCCGACATCGGCCGCAAGCTGGTCGACCGCATCCGCTGGTGGGAGGCCTACTGCGCGCGCAACGGCGCCGCGATGGACAACAACCCTTCGGCGGGCAACAAGGCCGGCGGCCTGACCACCGTGCTCGAGAAGTCGCTGGGCGGCATCGCCAAGGCGGGCTCGACCAACCTCGTCGACGTGTACGAGTACGCGCAGCCGGTGCGTGCCCGCGGCCTGGTGTTCATGGACACGCCGGGCTACGACCCGATCTCGGCCACCGGCCAGGTGGCGGGCGGCGCCAACCTCATCTGCTTCACCACGGGGCGCGGCTCGGCCTACGGCTGCGCGCCCTCCCCGTCTTTCAAGCTCGCGACGAATACCGCGCTGTGGGAGCGGCAGTCGGACGACATGGACCTCAACTGCGGCGAGGTGCTCGACGGCACGCGCAGCATCGGGGAACTCGGCGCCCGGCTGTTCCGCATGCTGCTGGACACCGCCTCGGGCCAGCCCTCGCGCAGCGAACTCCACGGCTACGGCCAGCAGGAGTTCGTGCCCTGGCAAATCAGCGTGGTCACCTGACCCGCACTTCTTTCATCACACATGACAACCACACGCTCTGCCCGCTTCCGCGGCATCTTCCCCGTCGTTCCGACGCCATTCACCGAAAGCGGCGAGCTCGACCTCCCGAGCCAGAAGCGCTGCGTCGACTTCATGATCGACGCCGGCTCCGACGGCCTCTGCATCCTGGCCAATTTTTCCGAGCAATTTCTGCTGTCGGACGACGAGCGCGAGGTGCTCACGCGCACCGTGCTCGAACATGTGGCGGGCCGCGTGCCGGTGATCGTGACCACCACGCACTTCAGCACCACCGTGTGCGCCGAACGCAGCCGCCGCGCACAGGCCATGGGCGCCGCCATGCTCATGGTGATGCCGCCGTATCACGGGGCCACGTTCCGCGTGCCCGAGCCGCAGATCCATGACTTCTATGCACGCCTGTCGGACGCGGTGGACATTCCCATCATGGTCCAGGATGCGCCGGCCGCGGGCACTCCGCTGTCGGCCGCGTTCCTCGCAAAGATGGCGCGCGAGATCGAGCATGTCGCTTACTTCAAGATCGAAACGGCTGGTGCGGCATCGAAGCTGCGCGAGCTGATCCGGCTCGGCGGTGACGCGGTCGAAGGCCCATGGGACGGCGAAGAAGCGATCACGCTGCTGCCCGATCTCGACGCTGGCGCCACCGGTTCGATGACCGGCGGCGGCTACCCGGATGGCATTCGCCCGATCATCGAGGCGCACCGCGCCGGCGACCGCGACCAGGCCTTTGCGCTCTACCAGCGCTGGCTGCCGCTCATCAACCACGAGAACCGCCAGTCGGGCTTCCTTGCGGCCAAGGCGCTGATGAAGGAAGGCGGCGTGATCGCTTGCGAAGCGCCGCGCCACCCCTGGCCCACGATGCATCCGGAAACCCGCAAGGGGTTGATCGAGACCGCGCGGCGGCTCGACCCGCTGGTGCTGCGTTGGGCGCGATGAACAAAGGAAACCCA
>NZ_JAUSRN010000024.1 GCF_030811855.1 Variovorax paradoxus
AGATGTCGCCATGGCCATGCCTTCGAGCTCGGGGCGGCCAACTTTGCGACATTTGAACTTTGCTGGAATGCGACATTACAACTTTGCTCCCACACATCCGAGAAATACAATGTATGTTATGTTAAATTCATAACACGAGCCGTGGCCATCAAAATCGGGCCGACAAAGTGGTTCTAGTAATTCGTTTGACACTCCACAACCAATTTCTTTGACATATTGGCGGCCACAGATCCCGGCACATACGAGATCCGTCAAACGCTCTGCCAAAGTGGATCGGGCCGAATCCAGGCGGCCCATTCATTGTCGACAGCATCAAATCTCGCTAGACTGGGTGCCGGCTGCCCAAGCCTGCTGTGCACCCGCTTTTCAGCGGAAGGTGAACCCGGGCCGTTTCTCCCCCTCCCGCTTAGTACCTTGAACTGGGCGCGGCAATGTGCACACCGCAACGCCCAAAACGTTCGAGGTGAACATGAAATCAACCAATGCGTCCGGCGATCTCACACGCGCGGACAACGACGTCGAGCAATCCCTGTTGTCGGGGCCTTGGGAAAAAATCCGGCAGAGAGTTGAACCTTTGCTCGGTGACCTGGAAAGTCATTTCGAAGGCCAGCAGTTCCGTTGGCAATTCGTTCTCGACCAGCTGTTCACTGCCGAGGATCTGCGCGTCGCGGCACCCGTGGCGCGTGATGGGAATGCACCTTCAAACTGGGTCGCGGTTCAGCCCTTAGCGCCCCGCCGTGAAGACAGCCACGACTTCAAGACGAGGTACGCGCCCAGCTTTGTCGAGGCGATCGCGTCGCTGATCGATGAGTGCCGACGACTAAGCATGCTGCCCTCGTCCGTATCGCTCGATCCGAGCGGTGAGGCCCTCGAATTGTGGTCAGGTCCTCAGCAGATGTTCCGCATATCGCGGATGAACCTCCGTGCGGTGAGCGACGCGCAGCGCGCTCGTTCGGAAGGCACTGTCATTGGGTTGAGAAAATTCGATGACCCGGAAATGGAACTCCTTCGTCGGGTTCGGCGCTGGCCAGGGCTGTCCGGCGTCGTGCTCAAAGACAATCGTCATACGGAGGATCGGGATCGTGCCGTCGCCTTTCCCTCCGCGGCGTATCCGCATCACGCGGTGCCGAAAGAATGGTTGCTCTCCGTGCGGGCGCTCTGTGCCCGATGCGGTCACCCGGATCCCGACCGCAGGTTTCTGGAGGCCGTCACGGCAGCTGTATTCGATGTCCCAACGTGGAACCACCTCGCGTCGAAGTGGCGCGGCCGCGCGTCCAGTGCTGCCCTTGGTCCATGGCGGGTTTCATTCGCAAAGGACTCATCGTCGAAAGAGCAAGACCGCGGTTTTTATGCCGATGGAATCGATGCGGTCGCTGACTTGCTGGCGCGCGCTCCCAACGAATTTATGGGAGGCCTGCCACAAGCAGCGCTGATGTTCTCCTCACGCCTTGGAGTCCCGGAGTACGGGTTGGTGCAACATGATCCCGCGTACCATGGGCCCGACAGCGAGCGCGGCGATGCTGGTTGGTCGGTTTGGGTGGCTCGCCTCGAAAGGATGTCCGCGCCCGAAGATGGATCGGTGGCGGCAGTGAAAACTGCTCTGGCCCAATCGACAAGTGCCATGCTGGAGTCACTTTTCGCATAGGCCCGCCCAACGGAGCGGCTCGATCAACTTGATCGCTGACCACGCGGAACAATACTTTCCTGACACGTTGAACGACAAGTTGCTGAGCCGGGGCTCGCGCGGCGGGCCGAGTTCGTCAATTATTTAACATAATTAAGCTTGTATCGGACGAATTTGTAGCGGCTGATTAGTAATGTCGTGTTTTGACCGAATAGAAATGTCGCATTGTTGCCCCGGTCCAGCTTCTGGATCCGAGGCACAGCGATGGCAACACCGGCGGCAACTATCACCATGTCGATGCGCGAAGCTGATCGCCTCAAGACCATCCAGGCCGTGGTCGACCGGATGGCACGCGTGGGCCAGGCCGCGCAGCGGCTGGGTCTGAGTCGACAACTCGAGCGTCTGGTCCAGCGGTACAAGAACGAAGGTGTTGCCGGGCTGGTCTCGCGCAAGCGAGGTCAGCCCAGCAACCGTCAACTGGCGCCAGGCGTCGCCGAGCGTGCCACTGCGCTGATCCGGGACCGGTATGCTGATTTCGGGCCAACACTTGCGTGCGAGAAGCTCCGTGAGTGCCACGGGCTTGCGTTGGCCAAGGAGACCGTCAGGGCGCTGATGACGGCGGCCGGCCTGTGGACGCCCCGCAAACAGCGCGGCCAAGATCCACCAGCCTCGCAACGCCGGGCGTGCGTCGGCGAGTTGATCCAGATCGACGGCAGCACCACGCCTGGTTCGAGGAGCGTGATGTGCACTGCACGTTGCTGGTTTTCATCGACGACGCCACGAGCCGGCTGATGCAGTTGCACTTCGTGCCGACCGAGTCGGCCTTCGCGTACTTCGAAGCCACGCGGGCCTACCTCGAGCAGCATGGCAAGCCGGTGGCGTTCTACAGCGACAAGGCCAGCATCTTCCGCGCGGTGCGCGTCTCGACCGACTTCGGCCGCGGCACCACCCAGTTCGGGCGCGTCCTCTTCGAGTTGAACATCGACATCATGTGTGCCAACACGAGCCAGGCCAAGGGCCGCGTGGAGCGCGCGAACCTGACCTTGCAGGATCGCTTGGTGAGGGAACTGCGCCTGCGGGAGATCAACACGCGCGAAGCGGCCAATGCGTTCGCACCGCACTTCATTGCCGACTTCAACACGCGTTTCGCTAAGGCGCCGCTGCGCGAGTTCGATGCGCATCGCCCTGTGCGCGATGACGAAGATCTGGATCTGCTGTTCACCTGGCGGCTGCAGCGCAAGGTGTCGCTATCGCTGACGTTGCGGCACGAGAGAACCATCTATCTGCTCAAGGAACGCTGGCCAACCGCAAGCTGATCCATCGGTACATCGATGTCTACGAGTACCCGGTGGCCGGATCGAGCTGCGGGCCAACGGTGCAAACCTGGTCTACGAGCGCTACGACCGACTGCCGCAGGTCGACACGGCCGCCATCGTCGAGAACAAGCGCCTGGGCCATGCGTTGCAGGCGGCCCTCGTGATCCAGGCTCAACGTGACGATCGCCATGCATCGAACACGCCCTCCAGGACGAACTCGGGCCAACCTCCGTATGCCAAGAAGGCTGTGCCTGGCAGCAAGCGCTCTCGTCAGTTCGCGGCTGCAGATCTTGAGGCTGCGATCCGCGTGATCGGGCGCCCCACCCTGCCCCTCCAGAACCGGAAGCTCAAGGGCACTCCTGAGCTTGAGGCGGTACGTCCCGCCTCCGGCTGAAGGGTCTGTGAGAGTTCAAAAGCAAGGCAGTCACGGCGTTCGCCGGGCTCTATCAAGAAAGAAGAAATGCGACATCTGAACTTGGCGTTGACAGAATTTGTGCGAGCAAAGTTCAAATGTCGCAAAGTCGCTCGACCCGCGTTCTGGGCATGGGGTACGGCCATGGCGACACCTGCGGCGATGATCTCGATGATCATGCGCAGACAGACTCAAGACGATTCGGGCAGTGGTCGACCGGATGCTCGCGCTGAGGAACTCGCTGAGGCTGATCTTGTTCACCCTCTACGCGCACGGCAACGAATGCCGCATCTTGCTTTCGCGCGATGTCGCCCGCTGGCACCTGGTAAGCCGCGATCCACGTCCTCAGCAGGTTCGTGTTGACACCGTGCTCCATCGCCATGCGGGCCACCGACACTCCCTGCTTGAGACAGGCAACGATCAATTCCTTCTTGTCGGCCTCGTCGCAGACTCTGCGACCGTCACTCTTGCGCCCCACAACCAACCGGCCTCTCAATTCTGCGTATTGCTCTGTCATGTCTACATGTCCATGTTGCTCTACATGGGCACGTAGCCTCACAGCTCATCGTTCACTGAACAAGGGCGTGGTTAATTGACGTCTTACGAAAGATTCTGGGTATATGCATTGCTCCGATAGGAGCTCCTCGACTGAAAAAGAGACAGCAGATGCCAGTTGGGCTGCACTTCTCTAGTACAGCGCTCCATTTCTCGGAGCTACAGATCTTTGGGAAACAAAGGAAGAATGTCCTTGGGCCGTGCTACGCAGAGTTGAAACTGCGGGGGCAGTTGCGTATCGGGCGTTGTCGCGATGTTCAGTTCCTGGATCACGTAGCCGATCAGGCATCGACGCATCTTCAGCTTGCGAGCCGATACGCCCGGGAAATACTCGTCCGCGATCATCTTCTGCTGTTGTGGTGCTAGCGCTGGATGAGCAACAACGTCTACGCTTATCAGCGTGTTCCATGCCTTGTCTTCAGCACGCCCTGCCGGTGCAGTCTGATCAAGCGCTTCGATCGCGGCAATCCGTCCGAAATTGAAATCCCGAAAGTCTTTTCGCGTGTCGCACCAAGCTCTGACGTGCCACCGTCTAGGTGCGCGAACGACAGCGTGGGGATAAATGAGGCGTGGCGCGCCAGCAGGATTCGACATCGAGCGGTACGCCACCTTCAACCCAGTCCCGTGCCTGATTGCACCGGCGACCATGGCAAACGTCGTCGGAGAAATCACGGACAGGTCTCGGCGGCAGTCTTCCACTTCAGCGCTGGCCCCTTCGGACGCCAGCAGCACCCGGAGGTAATCATCGGCGGAGTGGCCGCGCTCGGGGAGGGATGCCCCAGGCCGAATCCGCAACGGCGAGTGGCTGGTCTGGCGGTAGGCGATGTCCGAAGAGTCCGCGGCAAGGTCGGCGATCAATCGACTCGCCCACACCGCCTTGATGCCGAGGAGGTCCCTGACTCGGGGGTTGTCGATCTGACCTTCCCAGATCAGGACGGTTCGAAGGTCGCGCAGGCGTGCTCCGGAGTTCGGTTGAGTGACCAAATTAGCGCTCACAATAATTTATCTTGCAGTATAAATTATAGTCGACTATAAATTCGTCAATGAACCTCTTCGATCGACTGCCGCGAGATCTGTTTGCGCCGCTGACCGGCCGCAACAACCGTCGGGCGTGGGAGTTGCTGCATCGCCTGTCGGATCGGTTCTTCGGTGTGGACTCTGTGCCGCCGTATGTTGAAGGCTATCTCAGGGATCAGGTCGTCAAGGAGGTCGAGCGATTTCTCCTGGACCGCGGGTGGGATTCCGAAGACGGAGATGCCGCAGTGCTCACGCCGATCGTGATCCAGGCCAATCAGCTTTTGGCACGGCTTGTCGAGACGGGATGGTTGGTTCAGGAGCGAGTTGGATTTCGGCAGTTCATCTCGATGGATGACACGGTGGCCCGCTTCATGGACACCCTGCAGCAGTTTCTAGTTCAAGGACCGCGCCTGGTGGGTGGAGACATTCTGATGATCTACAACCAGGTGCGCGAGGCAGCCAAAGACCCTCGCGCCCAAGCCAGTGGATTCATCAGCGCAGCGCAGTTGTGCGTCGGCCTCATCAACTCTCTTCGCACCACCACGGCCCGGGTCAGCGACTTGATGAAGCAGCTCACGCAGGAGTCGGACACCCCGGTATTCGTGAAGCGGTTTTTCACGGAACACATCTCCGAACTCTATGTGCGTGACTTCAAGCAACTGAAGACAAAAAACCATCCCCTTCGGCTGCGATTCGAAATTCTTCAGGCCGTCAATACCATCGCTTACGACGACGGGGCGCGCCGTCAGCTCCTTTCAGGCTATGCCGAACTACCAGGAGCCAATGGCGCTGACGTCGCTGAGCAGGTAGAGGCTGATCTGCAGCGATTTCGACGGTTGCTGGACGTCGAAAAATTCCTGGACCGGTTGGACAACGTCGTGGATGCGGCCACCCAACGGGCAGTCGCAACATTGGGCTATCGCCTGAAAGCGTCAGAACGGTTGGTTGAGGTTCTCGACGACACGGTGCGCGCCGCGCTGCTGACGGTGAAGTCCGGGTTGCCCCTCGAGGGCGCTCTGTTCGGCACACCCCTTCCATTCAGCGAGAACCGTCTTCGACTTCCCGTCGCTCCCGCGCCAAGGCCGGTGCGGCGCGCGCTGTCCAAGCGCGAGATGACCCCCCGCGAGCGCGCATTGATGCTGTTGCGCAAGGCAATGATCGAAAACCGCGACGTGTCACCCAAGGCGCTCAAGGCCTACGTTGCTGCCCACATTTCGCCGGGATCCCGCATCACCGCAAGTGAGTTGCCGATTCAGACTGTCCACGACGCGATTTCATATCTCGGGCTGGTGCGTCTGGCCCTGATCTCCACGCGGCAGCCCCAACTGCTGGAGAAGAATCCGATGTTGCGCAATCTGGGCTTCCGCGCCCAACTTGTTGCGGGTAAGCGTGCAGAGACAGTTTTCTTCGAGACGTCCGACTTCATCATTACCCGGGAGTGAACCATGCCCAAGAACTGGAATGCGGTCGCCGACCGATCTGACGGCCTCTATACCGTGGATATGTGCAAACAGGCATTGCATCAGCTACTCACGCAGCAATGCCTGTATCGCCGCTTTCTGCATCAGGTGACGGCCTATCGGCTGATCAGCGCCAATCGTCCGGAGTTCGAGGAAGCGGTGGAGCTCTCGGGCTGCCGGCTGTATTTCAAGGACCATCGCGAATTCTGCTGCATCGTGCCGGATGTCGCCAAGCCCACGCTGTTGGATCTGCAGCAAACGGTCTTCCTGCTTGTCCTCAGGCGGCTGTATCACGAACACGGGAGCGTCGGCGACTTGACCCCTGACGGCGATGCAATCGTCACGGCGACCGAGCTGACGGCGACCTACATGGAGATGTGCGGCAAGCCGCTGGAAAAAGGGCGGGGCGATGTCATGGCGCTGATCAAAATGGCATGGAGCAATGGTTTGGCCAAGGAAGCCGATACAGCGGATGACGATCCTCAGCCTTTTGCCGTAGCGATCCTGCCCGGAATCGCAGAGGTTCTCAGCGAGCAAGCGGTCGGTCGGTTCGGCGCCAGCCTCAAAGCCGCGCTGGCTGTCTCCGGCATCGCGCCTGACGAGAAAGAAGTAACCGAAGAGGACGTGCAGCAATGAAGATGCTCTCGAAAATGCACCTGGTCCAGTACTCGTTCTGGGATTACGAGACCTTCAACCTGCGCGCGGAGGGAACCGCCTTCATAGGACCCAATGGCGCTGGCAAGACAAGTCTTTTGGATGCCATCCAGATTGCGCTTCTGGGCGCCCATGGCCAGTACACGCAGTTCAACGCGCAGTCGATCTACAAAGACCGTCGATCCGTGCGGGACTACGCACTGGGCATGCTTCGCTCGGACTCGGACAAGGGGATCGTGACACGCAAGCGAGATGAGGCGCTCGCATACATCAGCCTGGTGTTCGAGGGGGATACGCCAGCGGATTGTGTAAGTTGCGGAGTCTGCATCCATGCGCTTGCGACAGACAAGCAGCATCGCGTGCTCGGACTGTACGTGCTGCCGGGAGTGAGGCTTCAGCTCGAGGATCACCTCGGGGCATTGGACACAGGCGGGAAGGCGCCACTCGATTGGTCCACGTTCGACGCACTCGCTCGGAACCTCGCCCGGACGAGCGGCCGCACACCAACCATCACATCCAAGCCGGAGGCGTACCTCGGGGAGCTGCTCCACGCGCTCGCACCGCGCGGCCGGGGCATCGACAAGGAGAAACTCGTACGCTCTCTGATGCAAAGCCTGCGCTTGAAGCACGTGTCGAGTGTCGACGACTACCTTCGCGGATATCTGGTGGATGCTCAACCTATCGACAAACAGGGAACACTCAAACACATCAAGACCGTTCGATCGCTGCTCAAGCAAATCGACGAGGTGGGCACACAGATCGTGGCGCTGGAAGATATCGACAGGCGCTTCAATGGCGTGTCAACCCTGTACCGGAATCGCGCCGTTTCGAAGGCAGTCCGGATGCAGTTGGAAGTGGAAGCGTCGGACCAGCGAGCGTCTGATCTGGACATACAGATCTCTTCCTTGGAGAAGAATCTCAATGAATTGACTCAGGCCAAGATCTTGAAGACCACGCAGTCGCTGGACCTCAACGCCTCGCATATCAGGTTGCTGACCGAATTCAATTCCGACCCGGCCGCCAAGACACCGGTGCAGGCGAAACTGGTCGCGAGCGCGCTCGCCACGAACTTCCGCAATGCGCGTACCAACCTTGACCGGCTGTGCCTGGCCGTGCGTGAAGCATTGGAGGTGGTGCCGCAGGTGCTCGAAGAGCCTGCCGAGAGCCTTCTCTTGCTGAAGGCCGATGCCCAAAACTGGGAAGCTGCGGCTGCAACCGACGAGTACGTTGACTTGCATGGGTTGCGCGCAGTGCTGGAGCGGTTGCGGCTGACACTGCCGGATCTTGAGCATCGACTCAACGCCCTTCGAATCGAAAAGATTGATGCAGAAAGAGATCTTGCTGCAACCACACAAAAGATCAGTGCTGCCAACAACGGCATTCGCCTCCCCAAAGACAACGACATTGCCATTGCGATGAGCCTTCTGGAGGAGATGCGGATCGCCTGCAGGCCGGTCGCCAGTCTTGTCTCCGTCACCGATTCGGCCTGGCAACCTGCGATCGAGACATTTCTGGGACGCAACCGCTTCGCACTTGTTGTCGAAGAGGGCCGCGAGAACGAGGCGGTGCGCGCACTTCGAAGAACCCGCCAATACCTCTACGACGTCACCATCGTGCAACCATGGCACCTGCGCGATGCGATAGGTAGAAAGCCTGGTGGGGGCACGGTCGCAGAACTGATCACAGGCAAGCATGCCACTGCCCTGGCCTTTGTGCACAGGCTCTTCGGCCGCATGGTGCGGGTCGACACCGAGGAAGAACTGCGCACCAACGACCGCGCCATGACCGTCGACGGCATGCTCAGCGCCAATGGGGGGACCCGGCGTCTGCGCACTGACGCAGCCAGACCTTGGGTGCTGGGCGTGCAGATTTCAGAAGCCGAGAAGAAGCAGCTACGGGAGGATCTGGGCAAGCACACGCAGGCTGTTTCCGTTGCAAGTGAGCGGTGGGCTGCCGCCGATGCCGCTCTTGCGATGGTCAAGGCTTGCCTGAAGACCACGACGCTCGCAGCGTATGAAACAGCCCTGACGGCGTATCGGTCGGCAGCTGAAGAACAGGCGGCTGCCGAACTCGCGGCGGACGTCCAACTGCCTGATCACCTTGAAAAGCTGGGAGCGAAGGTCAAGGGCGCGGAACGTGCAGCGAAAGAAGCTAACGATGCGCTGCAGCTCCTGGCTGGTCAGATAGCAACCGCATCCGCAAGCCTTGGGAACAAGCGTGAGGCATTTGAAAAGGAGTCCGCGAAGCTGCTCCTCTTGCAAGAGGAGTACACCAAAGCGGTCGGTGACAGCGACTTCGATTCAGACGCGGCGGTCGAGAAATACGAGCATCTTGTGGCGGCTGCGCAGGACATGGCCGTGACATTGAATCGCCTGGTCAGCGAGGAAACCTCTGCAGGAAGCCGGATCGCCAATGCGGAAGCCGCGGCGCGCTCGGACCTCAAGGACTACATCAACCAATGGTCGATCAATCTCGTGGATGAGCGCAGCGACTGGCGCTTGGCCGCACTCTGGACAAAGCGCCACCTGAGCAAGCTCAAGGACTCCACCCTCGTCGAGTACCGCCAGCAAGCCGAAGAGGCGCGTGAGGCGGCGAATCGGTCCTTCAGGGCGGATGTCGCCTTCCGAATGCGGGAAGCCATCATGCGCATGGAACTCGATATCAAGGACCTGAATCGCATTCTTCAGTTGTGCCCGGAATTCACCAACAACGAACGCTACAAGTTCCTTGCGGAGCCAGCCGAAACTCACAAGCACATCTATCAATTGATCATCGACAGCGCAGCCGCGGAATCGGGAGAGCTGCCGCTGGAGCAGACAGGGACGACCCAGGATCAACTCGTCAAATTCCTGGAAGATTGCGAGAAGGGGCTGACGACTGACAACCCGTTGGAAGACTATCGGTTGTTGTTCCGGTTCGATCTCGGCATCTTCGTCAATGGCGGCGAGGTCGATCGCCTGAGCAAGCGACTGGGCGTGGCCTCCAATGGGGAGCATCTCGTCCCTTTCTATGTGATCGCAGGGGCGTGCCTGGCAAATGCTTACAGAATCAAGGCCGGCGAGCGGCATGATGGATTTGCCCTGATGCTGACCGACGAGGCCTTTCATGGATTCGATGAACAGAACACCTACGTGACCGCCAAATTCCTTTCCGCCCTCGGCTTGCAATGCGCATTTGCGGCTCCTGATTCAGACCGCGGCAAGCTGGTGTCGGTATTGGGATCGCTGTACGACCTCTTTCGCGTCGGCTCCGACGTGTTCGCGGAGGAGGAAGTGATCAAGGAGCCTGCGCGTGCGCTCATGATCAGTGACATGCCGATGCAGAATCCGGAACTGATAGACCTGATGGTCGAAAAAATTGCGGCTGCCGCATGACCTCTTTGGCACAGGAGGCACTGGGAAAATTGCTGCGGCGTGCGGAGAATGCTGCCGCCAAACCAAGCGCAAGGAGTGTCACCTTGCGCTTTTCCGAGTCAAGTTTTCCAGCGTACTTTGATTTGCGACTGACGCGCGAAGAGCGCACTCGCTGCCACGGGGAGTTGGAGCTCGCAAAACGTGCGGGCGCCATCGAAATCCAGTGGGACCGGCGAGCCGGGCCCGGCAATCAGGTCGAGGCTCTGCGATTGATTGATGCGAGTGCACTGGCAAAATTCCTGGATGCCGATCCGCGCTGGGATGTAGTGGCGAGGGCCGAAAGCGCGCTGGCCGAGGCTGCGGGTCGCCACCCCGTGCTGCTGGGCTTGTTTCCCACCTGGCGAACGGGCAAGAAAGTCTGCAACACCACAGCAGCCGAGTATCAGCGCTGGATCGATGCGGTCCGGATTCTGGACCTGTGTCGCAGTGAGCCCGCAAGGGACGTGGCGATCCGGCGCTTCAGCACCCGCGTCCTCGGCAACAGCAAGAAGGTCGAGTCGCTGACGCCACTCTTGAATGTTCTGCTGCAGGCAGAACTCGATGCGCCGGATCGAGACGTCGAAGACATATTGCACGAACTCGGCCTTGTGAAGTACCCACCCACGATTCTTTTGGCAGGCGCAGCCCTGGTGAGAACCAGCAAAGGCCGAGCTCACCATGCCGATGAACCATATCTCGGGCTCCCGCCGGCTTCGATCGAGCGAATCGAATACCTTACCGATTGTCCGAGCCTGATGACCATCGAGAACCTCGAGACATTTCATGAAGCGGCAAGGCTTGCAGCCGACCGTCGTGATTGGGTAGTTCTGTACACGGGGGGAATGCCGTGTCCTTCATGGAAACAAGTCTTCTCCAAGCTCGTGGCAAGCCTATCCGCCATGTCCACCATTTGGCATTGGGGGGACATTGACGCGGGTGGATTTCGAATTGCCGATCACATCGCAACCTGCTGCGCTGCTTTCGGGCAAACCCTGCAGCTTCACGGCATGGTCGTCCCCACGGGCCTTGATTTCGGTGCGGAAAATGCGCCGCGGTCACTGAAGCGCAATGAACTAGCGGCAATCGCGAAGGTATGTGAGCCTCGCGGCTGGACGACTGAACTGGAAGCTCTTGTACAGCGTCCCTACGCCATCGAACAGGAACTTCTGGATGTTGTATTTCCAAGAGACGGCGCGGCCATTGAACCTAGATCGTGACAGCACCACTCTTGAAATCGCGGAATCGACACGAGGCGTACTTCCTTTGGCTAGCGACCGGTATCGCGGTAGCGCTGGTGGGCGTCGCCATGGCCGTGTCGGTTCACGCGGCGGATAAGCGCTATCCGGCAGTCTTCGTAAAGTCGATCAAGATCGACCAGCCGTCGAGCAAAACAGCGTGGGAGAACAAAGATTTTCTAGACTGCCAAAATGTCGTCTTGACTGTCGAAGATGTGCTTTTCGCGCTACGCCATATGCGGAGGGTCTCGAAGAGTGTTCAAGGCCCTAACCACGGTGCTCGCGTGTCGGAAGGTCTTCCCATGCACCGCCAAGGGGCCGGTGAACTTGACCCGCCGGCAACGGGAAATCCTGCACCTGATTGCGCGCGGGATGACATCGAAGGAAATCGCCCAGCAATTGAAATCAACGCCCGGCTCCATCAACAACCACATCATGGCCTCGATCGCGGCCTTGGGTGCAGACTCACGCTCGGAAGCGGTCACGAAGGCGCTGAGGCTCGGTCTCGTTCGTTCCGAAGCTAGTGCGTTGGCCGACTTGGCTCAGGAACGTTGAGCGTGCTCAGGCATTCCCTTGCAGATCCGCTGGAGGGCAAAGCGCCTCTGCCGCCCACGGCGGCGCAAACTCGTTGTTGAGCCTTTGCATCCATGAGAGCTCGGTGTTCGATGCGGCTTTGGGCAGCAGGAAATCCGTCTTCGAAATCGCCTCAACAACACAAAGACCACTGCTGCCAATACCGAGCCTGAATTCCGGATTGGCAACGGCAGTCACCGCCGAATGCGTGCGAAACTGGCCGACAGGGTCGTCCACCAGGGTTGCCAACGTGCGGACCAAAGCGGAGATTTGATCGCATGCCAACGTCAGGCGCCGCGGCGTTGATGCCGAGGTCACGCCCCCGCCAGGCGATCTAAACAGTGTGCCGTTGAAGTTGTAAAAGGCCCCGACTCCAGCCTCCCGGAATTCACTGACCTGGACCGTGGTCAATGGCGCTCCCGACTGAAGAAGCTGCCCCCTGATCTTGAACTTGTCCATGAACTCGGGCCAGTTTCTTGCCATCGTGTCGAAGAGATCAACATTGGCGAAGCCAAGTTTTTCAGGATGGGGAAGGACGTCCAGGAATGCAACCCCATTTCCGCCGACAAGGCAAAACGCCAAATAATCGTCCGGCTCAGAGAAAAAGCGGCCTGGACGGATGGGTTTCGTTGTCAGATGGAAGTGCAAGATGCCCCAATCCGCGAACAAGAGATCCGTTCGTGCATGCTTGGCTTCGCCGCTGGTGTCATTCTTCCGTATCAGCCCACGGCCCTGATAAGGGTTGACATCAGCGCCTTGTTCGAACCGTTCGATCAGCTGCTGCAAGCCCTTCTGTGTTTCATCAGGCAGATTGGCAACCGGAAACTTGTCCGACAAAACGACAGGCCTCGGATACGGATCAACATGGCGCTGACGAAAATCGAGCCAGCGCAGCAACGGTGAACTGAGGTTCGGCTTTTCTTTGTTGAACTTCAGGCCAAACTTGTCCACAAAAGCCGCAGCGAGATCCTCGAGATCGGATTCAAATCTTGTCGCGGTTGAATTGGGGCGAGCATCGCTGAGCATGGTCTCGATATTATTAGCAAGTCGTCGCAAATCGGTGATCAAGCACTACCACTCAGTGGCCATGCTTGAGTCGGAAACAAGCGGGTCCTGGTTGAACGGCTTTTCTTGCCCGCAAAACTCGGTTACAAGGCTACCAAGGGCCTTGTTTGCCCCAAAACTAGTGCCCGCGACGGAGGGTAAGGGAGTTCGTTTTGGCAAAGAAGAAATCGGGAGGCGGAGCAATTGGCGCCATCGTCTTGGTGGGACTGGGCATGCTGGCCGCGGTCCCCAAGGAAGCGTGGATAACGATCGGGTTCGTCGCCGTTGGCGGCTGGCTGTTGTATCTGTTCTTTCGCGGCAAGGGAAGCAGTTCGAGTTCTTCCCCTCAGGCGTCCGAGACACGGGCGAAGCCGTTGGACTCGCCGCGTCCCTCGTACACGCCATCTCGCACCAGCCGGACCCCGGCACCTGCTCGCTCCGACGAAGACGAGCCGGTATTGGTGGGAGGGCCGGCGGCACCGACGCAAACCTTCAAGATCCCTGACAGTGCCCTTCCGAAAGGCACGGGGCGCTGGGTTCCGCACGGGGAAGCCGTGACAGTGGCTGGAACCACCCTCGCTGGCGGCATGCTCTACGTGGGTGCGTCGCTGCCGACCCTCGCCGGCCGAGACGACCCTGCCCTGATCAACACCCAGAAGAGCGTCCCCCGCGATGGCGACTATCGGGAGCGCGGCTTCGGGTATTGGCCAAGCTATTCGGAGGTGCCGCCATCGGCGCGACGCGCCTACCTCAACTGGCTCGCGGATGGCCGCAAAGACCCGGCCGCCGAGATCGGGTACGTCTTCCTGTACTTCTACGGCCTGGAGCGGCGGGCCCTGCTGGACGCGCCGAAGGACGCTGCGGCGCAGGCCGACTGGCCCTTGATCGCCGAGGAACTCAACCGCCTGCTTGCCATCTATGGCCACAACGGTTCCTTCAACGGCTATGCGAGCAAGCTTCTGTCGTGGGTGACCCTGTCGACGTACGCGGGCCGGTTGTACCTCGAGCCGCTCCCCAGGTACGAGCGAAGCTGGGAACTTCCACTGCACCTGCGTCTGGTACTGGGGCAGTGCGCCTTGGACAGGCATCCGGTGCCCGCCCACGTGGCACTGGCGTGGGCTCGCCTGGACCCGAACCGGTATCTGCGCACCCCCGCCGTGAGGTGTGCCGAACAGTTCGAGCAACTGTTCGTGCGCAAATACGGCGAAGCCTTCGGGGACGGCATGCTACTGCCGAAGAGCAAGACGAAGCTCAAATTCGCCTATACGCCCGCCTCTTCTGGCTTCCATGGCTACGACAACATCAATCTGGCCTTTGGGGATGTGCCTGACGTCACGGTACTCACCAGCCCATTGAAGAAGCTGCAGGGCCTGGTCGAAGCGACAACCGTCGAGCTTGAAAGCTACAGCCGGTACCTGGGCCGCAATCCCACCGAAGGGGCCTCCCTCAATGCGCTGCTTCTCTTGCCAGCCTCGCTGTGGCCGAACACTGTCCAGCAGCCGTTGGCGGAACTCAAGTCCCGTGCAGAGCGGGGCATGGTGGTGATGAAACTCGGCGACCTGCTCGATGCGGTCGGCGCCAGCGGCACGGTCACGAAAGACAAGCTCGCCGCATTGGTCCGTGCACTGGAGACCCTGCACATTGGCGTGGAGCCAGACGTTCTCGGGGGCGCCAGGACGCCGAAATCCGAGGAGAGCATTGTCCTGTTCGGAGCCGGTGCAAACGAGCCGGAAAACCGAAGCAGCGCAGCCTACCAGGCAGCCGCCCTCACCCTTCAGCTGGCCACGGCCGTGGCTGCTGCAGACGGGGCAATGGGCCCCGAGGAACTGCGGCAGCTGCGAACGCAGGTCGAGGGCTGGACGCACCTTTCTCCCGCCCACCAGCAGCGGCTGCGGGCGCACTTGCGCCTGCTGATGGACTCGCCCGTCAGCCTCACGGCGCTCAAGAAAAAGCTGGAGCCCATGGAGGCCAAGGCCAAGGAGGCCATCGCAAAGTTCATGGCAGTCGTTGCCCAGGCCGATGGCGTTGTCTCCCCAGCCGAAATCAAGATGCTCGAGAAAGTCTACAAAGTTCTGGGTGTCGACCCCAAGAACGTGTTCACCGATGTCCATGCCGCGGCGGCGGCGGGAATCTCCGCGACTTCAGCCCGCGTGGCATCCGCATCGGCGCCGGGGCCCGGCGCTTCCACTTTGGCCCAGAAGCCGGGAGGCTTCCAGCTGGATGCGGCGAAGATTGCCGCACTGCAGAAGGACACCGAGCAAGTGTCCGCACTTCTGGCGAACATCTTCAAGGAAGAAGACGCGCCGGCACCGGCTGCTGTACACGACATCCCTGACGAGGAGCCCCTGGAGAACACACCCGCCGTGCTGGCCGGGCTGGCTGGACTGGATGAGGCACACACCTCGTTTGTTCGTCTGTTGCTCTCACGCCCTGCGTGGAACCGCGCGGAGCTCGAGGACACGGCGTCCGACCTTGAGTTGATGCTCGATGGCGCTCTCGAGCGCATCAATGAAGCCTCATTCGATGCGCATGACGTCCCCTTTACGGAGGGCGAAGACCCCGTAACCGTGAACAAAGAAATCGCAGAAAAAGAAACCGCATGAGCTCGCCCACCACCATTCGCCCGAAAGACCGGGACGCAGTCATCCAGTCCCTGCGTGCGGGTGTCGTTCCGCGCGCGGGACAGCACCTCGTGCAGGTCGGCCGTACCCGAGAAATCCAGACGCTCGTCACCGACATCGAACGCATTGCCGATGGCGGCTCGACTTTCCGTCTCGTCATCGGTGAGTACGGCGCCGGCAAGACCTTCTTTCTGAACCTGGTCCGCGCGATCGCGATGGAGAAGAAACTGGTCGTCGCGTCTGCGGACCTGAATCCGGACAGGCGCCTGCACGCGAGTGGCGGCCAGGCGCGGTCACTTTACGCAGAGTTGATGCGCAACCTGGCCACTCGCACGAAGCCTGAAGGTGGCGCCCTGGCGGGCATCGTCGAGAAGTTCATCGCAACCGCCAAGGCGGAAGCCAAAGCGGGCGGGCTGGAGACCGAAGCCGTCATCCGGCAGAAGCTCGAACACCTGACCGAACTGGTGAACGGGTACGACTTCGCGGATGTGATCGCTGCCTACTGCCGCGGCTTCGAAGAAGGCAACGACCAACTCAAGTCGGACGCGATCAGGTGGCTTCGCGGCGAGTTCGCGACAAGAACCGACGCCCGCCAGGCACTCGGTGTCAGGTCGATCGTGGACGACGCGGCTGTCTACGACCAGCTGAAGCTCCTGGCGCGCTTCGTGCGCTTGGCGGGCTTCTCGGGACTGTTGGTCAATCTTGACGAACTGGTGAACCTGTACAAGCTGGCCAACACACAGGCGCGCAACTCGAACTACGAGCAGCTACTGCGCATCCTGAACGACTCCCTGCAAGGTACCGCCGTGGGACTCGGCTTCATCCTCGGCGGAACGCCGGAATTCCTGATGGACACCCGACGCGGTCTCTACAGCTACCCTGCCCTTCAAGGGCGGCTGGCCCAGAACACCTTCGCGGCTGGCGGTCTGGTGGACTTCAGTGGGCCCGTCGTGCGGCTCTCGAGCCTCACCCCCGAAGACTTCTATGTGCTGCTGCAGAAGATCCGCCATGTCTATGCACTGGGAGACGCGTCGAAGCACTTGCTTCCGGAGCAAGGCATCGGCAGCTTCATGGAGCATTGCGCGAACAAGCTTGGGGAGGCGTATTTTCGGACGCCACGCACCACCATCACGTCCTTCATCAACCTCCTCGCAGTCCTTGAGCAAAACGCAGGCACGGACTGGAGGCAATTGCTCGGTGGCCTCGAAGTGGCGCCCGACGATGGCGGAGCCTCAGACCTGACGCTCGAAGACGAAACGGACGAGCTGGCTTCGTTCAAGCTCTGAATTCCCGATGGCTGGCGAGAGTTCCTCCTTCCATCTGCTGGACGAGCGCATTCAGCGCTTCATCTGGCAGCAGGGTTGGGAAGATCTGCGCGAGGCTCAGGAGCTGGCGGTACCGCTCATACTTCCTGCGGACCAGGACGTCATCATCGCCGCGGCGACTGCCGCCGGAAAGACCGAGGCGGCGTTCTTGCCGGCGCTCACGAATCTGCTCCATGGCAGCGGGGAGGGCCTCATCGTCTACATCAGTCCCCTGAAAGCGCTCATCAACGACCAATTCGGCCGTTTGGACCGGCTGTGCGAAGCGCTGGACATCAAGGTCTGGCCCTGGCACGGCGACATCACTTCCGGTGTGAAGGCCAGGTTCTTGAAGAAGCCCGAAGGGGTTCTGCTCATCACCCCAGAGTCCCTCGAGGCGATGCTTTGCAACCGAGGCACCTCGATCGCCGCTGTGTTCAAGGAGGCGCGGTTCTTCGTGGTGGACGAACTGCATGCGTTCATTGGTTCGGAGCGGGGAAAGCAGCTGCAGTCGCTGATGCACCGCATTGACCGAGCGGCTGGCCGTCGCATTCCGCGCATCGGATTGTCCGCCACGCTCGGCGACATGAGCTTGGCCGGCAAGTTTCTGCGCCCTGGTGGAGCGCCGGCGCTTGTCGAATCAACGTCTTCGGGAGTCGAGATCAAGATTCTGGTCAAGGGATACGAGGAGCCGACCGCCATCAAGCAGGTCGACGGTCAAGAACCTGACCCTGTAAGCCCGGCGCAGATTGCCGCGCACCTCTTCAAAGTCCTGCGCGGCTCGAACAACCTTGTCTTCCCGAACTCCAGGCGGGAGGTCGAACGCTACACGCACATCCTGAACGAGCTCTGCGAGCGTGAGCAGGTACCCAACGAGTTCTGGCCGCACCATGGCAGCTTGTCCAAGGAGATTCGCTCCGAGACCGAGGCGGCGTTGAAGCAGAAGGAGCGCCCAGCCACCGCCATCTGCACCAATACCCTGGAGTTGGGCATCGACATCGGGGCCGTCAAAAGCGTCGGCCAGATCGGTCCCCCTCCTTCAGTCGCGAGCCTTCGCCAGCGGCTTGGTCGCTCTGGTCGGCGCGAGGGTGAGCCGGCCATTCTGCGTGGCTACGCTGTCGAAGATGCCCGGTCCGGGCTGACTTCCCTGAAGGACAGGCTGCGATTGGACACGCTGCAGATGGTCGCAATGATTTCGCTGCTCCTGGAAGGCTGGTTTGAGCCGCCACAGGTCGCAGGCACCCACTTCTCCACGCTCATTCAGCAGCTGCTTTCGGTCATCGCCCAGAACGGCGGCGCGTCGGCCAAAGAGCTCTTCACCCTGCTGTGCGCGCCAGGCTCGCCTTTCGCCGGCATTACTTCTGGGGAATTCCTGGAACTCCTGCGGCACCTCGGGACGAAAGAGCTGATTCTTCAAGAGTCGTCCGGCGTGCTCCTGCACGGCCCGCTCGGTGAGAAATTCGTCAACCACTACACCTTCTACGCGGCCTTCGCCTCGGATGAGGAGTTCCGGATCGTCGCCGGCGGCCGCACGCTCGGAACGCTGCCGGTCAGCCAGATGTTGACTGCCGGCCAGCGGATCCTCTTTGCTGGCAAGACTTGGCGCGTCGAGGAAGTGGATGACGCTCAGAAGACCATCTTTGTCACGAGAGCCTCGGGTGGTGTCCCGCCCCTCTTCTCTGGTGGCCCCGGTCGCACCCACACCCGTGTGAGACAGCGCCTGCGCGAGCTTCTCCGCGGCCAGGAAGTACCCGCCTTCCTGGATGTCACGGCTCGGAAGTTTCTCCGCGAAGCGCGCGATGAGTATGAGCGTCTGGATCTGGACAACAAGGTGACGCTAGACCAGGGGAATGAAGTGATGCTGCTGACGTGGCTCGGAGATGCCGCGAACGAGGCGCTAGCCTGCCTGTTCATGCGACGAGGGTTCACGGCCATGGCCGCGGGACCGGGCGTCGAGGTCCACAAGAAGGCGGGCGGCGTCCAGGAGGTGCTGGATGCCCTTGGCGATTTCGCCGTTGAGGACGTCCCCGATCTCGACTTCCTCCTTGCGGACGCCAAGAATCTGGCCCGGGAGAAGTGGGACTGGGCCTTGCCCGATGGGCTTCTCCGCAAGGCTTACGCCAGCCAGTACCTGGATCTGGCCGAAGCCGCGGATTGGGTCAAGGCAGTTGGCCAGGCGCAGGCTGGGTTGTAGGCATCCGCGATCCCTGTGTAGATGTGCGGCGCCGAACACTTCACGATCGCGCCAGCGCAGTCTCCGTGGCGGCATGCATGTCGGTCGGCGCGGTGGCCAACCGGGGGAAAGCGCCCTAGTGGGCAACTCCAGGCAAACACCGCACGTTCGGAGGTTGTGCTGACAGTTTTATTCTGCTGAAATGAACTTGCAGTTCGGGCCGGAGGAGAGAGCGGGCGACGGCATCTGAGCGGTCGCTTGGCGCATCACGTGCCGAAGAACAATGAGGAGAACGTGATGAGCGCACCCGTTCGGAATACGGCCGTCGTCTTTGGCCGCCTGCAGTCCAGAGAGCTACGGCTCGTCGCAGCGCGCAACCGCGCCGCAGGCCTGCAAGTCATGACCATCGAGCAACTGGCCTGCCGCTTGGCGGGAGGTTTCTGCCGGCCGGTCGAGGATGGGGCGCTTCGCAAGGCTCTCCAGACTGCGCTTGGGCAGACCGCGCTGGGAGAACTTGAGGAAATCAAGCTTCTCCCAGGGATGGTGGATGCCTGCGTGGGCACGCTGCGAAAGGTTTGGACGGCTCGCATCGACCTGTCCAGCTCCGGCGAGCATCCACGATTGGCTTCGCTCGCGGCCTTGGAAACTGCCCTGCTTGCCCTGCTCCCCGCCGGAATGAAACGGCCCGGAGAGCTTGTTGATGCCGCCCTCGCACGCGTTCAATACGCGCCAGCCAGCCTCGGAAATATCGACGTTCACGGGATGACCGAGTTGGAACCTTGCTGGAGGCCCCTCCTGCAGCAGCTTGCTGCCATTACGAAAGTCCGATGGCATGCCGGCGCCCGTTCCGTTCCGGCATGGCTGGACAACATGGGCGTGGAGGTGGTCATCTGTGCCGCAGCTGCTCCCCAACGCGAGACCATCAGCGCTGCGTCCGCCTTGCATGAAGCCGTGGAAGCCATGCGCTGGGCCCGCCAACTTGTCGCCACCGGAGTGGCCCGGCCGGGCGAAATCGCCATAGCCTCCACGTCACCTGGCGACTTCGATGACCACTTTCTGGCGCTTCGGGCTGACGCGAACATGGATCTGCACTTCGTTCACGGGACGACGATAACTGCGAGTCGCGAGGGCCAGGCTGCCGCTGCCCTCGCGGACATCCTGCTACGTGGCGTCACCCAACGCAAGTTCCGGCGCTTCGTGGCACTCGCAAGAGCCACCGGCGGGCCTTTTGCCGAATTCCCGGATGGCTGGTTGAAGGTCCTGCCATCCGACGCCCCACTGTCGTCCGCACAGTCTTGGCAAAAGCTGCTCATGGGCCTTACGGCACAGCATTGGCCAACCGAGGCGGACATGACCGCGCAATTGCGTGAGCTTGTCGAACTTCTGCAGTCTGGTCACTCTGGAGCAGAAGCTGCGGGCGCCGCCCTCCTTCGTGGCCGTGCCCTCAGCATCTGGAAGAAGGCTCTTGCTGCGGGCCCTGCGGCCTCCCTGGACCTCACGCTCCAAGGAATGCGCGAAGACGATTGCCTCGAGCCTTCTGAGAGCGTCGTCTGGATCCCCGCCGCTCACCTCGCCGCGTCCCCTCGACGGTTCGTCAGGCTTCTCGGCCTGAACTCGTCCCGCTGGCCGAGGCGCCAGTCCGAAGATAGGCTGCTGTCCGACCACATCCTTCCGAGAGAGCGACTCGAGCCGCTTGCGGTGTCGGAGGCGGACCGGCGCGACTTTGAAACCATTCTGCGTACAACGGAGCGCCAGGTGGTGCTGTCTTATTCCCGTCGGGACAGCGAGGGGCGGCTTTTGGGCTTGAGTAGCTTGCTCCACGAAATGCCGGCACCGACCTACCTGAGACGCCACCGGCGGGCGGACCACGCGTTCAGTGAGTCCGATCGACTCGCCGCCCGGCCAGAAGAGTTCGGCGCGGCGGCCCAAGCAGCGAGCGCCGACCGGTGCTGGCGGGGCTGGTGGCAGCCCATTCTCACTGCGAACGATGGCCGAATCCGGGCTGAGCACCCGGTCGTCCTTGCGGCCCTGAATCGCCGGCAGTCTGCAAGTTCACTTGCACTGTTGTTGCGAAACCCCCTTGGGTTCATCTGGCGTTACGGTATGAAGCTCGGAGCGCCCGAGTTGTCCGAAGAGCCGTTGGTTCTCGGTGCGCGAGAGTTTGGCAACTTGGTGCACTCTGTTCTGGACACCGCATTGCAGGCCACGGTGCGGCAACGGGCCGCTGGCGGTCAAGTCGACTTCGCGGCCGCGGTGAATGCTGGGCTCTCCGAAATTCGCGCCAGGTGGGAGGCGCAAGAGCCGATACCGCCAGACTTCATCTGGAACCGTACGATCTCAGACGTCGGGCAGCTGGCCCGATATGCACTCGAGTCGACAGATCAGCGCGCCGACGGCTGGAGTTCTTTCAGTGAGGTCGCATTCGGTGGCTCCAATCCGAAGTCCGATGCCCCGCTGCCATGGGACCCCGCACAGGAAGTGCTCATTCCAGACACATCGTTCCGCGTGAGCGGTTACATCGACCGGCTCGACGTCGAAGCTGGAAATTCACGCGCCCTCGTCGTTGATTACAAAACGGGCAAGGTGCGCGACGAATTTGTCTTGAATGGCGGAAAAGAACTCCAGCGGTGTTTGTACGCGTTTGCCGTCAAGGCGCTGCTTGGTCACACGCTGGTGGTCGAGCCGTCTCTGCTCTACCTGCGCGAACAGCAATCGATGCCGATGACCGACCCCGACGCCGCCTTGACTGCACTCAAGGGATACCTGAACAGCGCCCGAGCCAATCTGGCGGCTGGCAATGCGGTTCCGGGTGTCGAGGCAGCTGACAGATACGACGACTTGGCATTCGCACTTCCCGCAAACGCCGCGGCCAGTTATTGCAGGCGCAAAAAGATGTCAGTTGCTGAGTTGATGGGCGACGCCACGCAAGTTTGGGAGGCCAAATAATGGCGACCGTACCCCTGGCAGATGCTGCCGCTCGCCACGCGGCGCTGAGCGCTCACGGCCAAACACTTCTCGTAGAAGCCGGAGCGGGTTCCGGCAAGACGGCGGTCCTGGCCGGCCGCATCGCGATGATGCTTCTGCAGGGTGTCAACCCCACGAGCATTGCCGCGGTCACATTTACTGAGCTCGCCGCGAGCGAGCTGTTGCAGCGAGTACGTCACTTCGTGGACCGCCTCTTGCGCGGCAACGTGCCGCTGGAGTTGAAGCTGGTTCTTCCTGACGGGCTAAACGAGGCGCAACGGCAGTCGCTGATGCAGGCGCAGGCGAACATCGATGACGTCACTTGCTCAACCATCCACGGTTTCTGTCAGCGGCTGATCCGTCCCTACCCGGTTGAGGCCAACATCGACCCGGGTGCCTCCATCATGGACCGCGACCAGACAGAACTCGCTTTCCACGATGTTGTCGATGAGTGGCTGCGAGAGGAATTGAGCGCTGACGCTCAGGGGGTCTTGGCAGAGCTGATGCTAGCGGATACCGAAGGAACACTCGCAACGGTCAAGCTGATTCTGAAGCGTCTGAAAGAGCAGGAGGACGTGCGCACGCCGGCTGCAGGGTCACTGGAAGACGCATTGACTGCTTTCAAAGATGCGACGGTGAGATTTGCGCGAGTTCCGCAGGACGCTGGCTTTGCAGAACCAGAGACTGGCCAGGCCATAGCAGCCTTTTGCGGCATGGCGAATGGCTTGGATGCCTTGGACATCAGCAAGCCTGCCGGCCTTGTCGGACTCTTGCAATCGAAGCCTCATGCGGTCTTATGCAACAAGGCGGGCGAGTTCGGTGCTTTCCAAAAAAAGGGCAAGTGGGAGAAGGCTGCGAAAGAGGTTGGCCTCTCGACCGCTCAGGGCGGGCAAGTTGCCGCGGAGGCCACCACCGCGCACGCAGCCTGCTGCCAAACGTGGAACGCAATGCTTGCCACGGCCTCGGCGCAAGTCACAAGTGAGTTGCTCCCAGTGCTGCAGCCAGCCATTGACCGAATGCAGGACTACAAGCGCTCTGCGGCACTCATGGATTTCGACGACCTCTTGAGGTCAGCCCGGAATCTGCTGCGTGGCCACCCGGCCGTTCGCACGGCTCTTGCGGGCAAATACCAGCACGTGCTTGTGGATGAATTTCAGGATACGGACCCGGTTCAAACCGAAATCTTCTGGCGCTTGTGCGGGGACCCGCCGGTCGGGATCGACGATGCGAACTGGCGCGGCTTCCGGATTCGTCCGGGCGCCCTCTTCCTTGTTGGCGACCCGAAGCAGGCCATCTACCGCTTCCGCGGTGCCGACGTGCGCGCTTATGTGGAGGCTCGCGAAGCGCTCCGGTCCCAAGACCCGAACAGCATCATCCCCATCACAGTGAACTTTCGTTCGTGTGGTCCGATTCTGGACCACGTCAACCAGCGTTTCGCGGCACCTCTCGCGCTCGCCGGACAGCCGGGCTTTATTGCACTGCAGGCCTGGCATCCTGCGCGAGAAGGCGGTCCCTGCGTTTCGGCGCTGGATGTCCGCGTGGCAGACGCGAACGGCAGGGCAAACGCCGAGATGATACGAGACGGCGAAGCAGAAGCGGTCGCGCGCCTGTGTGCCTATCTCATCGGCAATGAACTCATCAAAGACCCGGACACCGGAGAGCGTCGGCAATGCCGAGCGGGAGACATTGCCTTGCTCGCGCCGACTGGTGCGGAACTGTGGAGATACGAGCAGGCATTGGAAGACCGTGGCATCCCGGTCGCCACGCAGGCTGGAAAAGGCTTCTTCCGGCGTCAGGAGGTACAGGACCTCATCGCCATCACCCGCGTGCTCGCCGATAGCCGCGACAGCCTGGCCTTAGGGGCGCTGCTTCGTGGCCCGGTGGTCGGCCTGGCCGACGAAGAGATTCTGGGCATCCTCTGGGCTCTGAGAGACCGAGAAACGGGCCAACCAGCTTCCCTCAGTCTGAACCTGGATGCGGGCCTCATCGAGCATCCGCTCGCTCGCGATGTCTTGCAGCGGCTGCAGGGTCTGCGGCTGAAGGCTCGCAGCACGACCGCACACAATTTGCTCGCGCAGGCTGTAGACGAACTGCGCGTCCGACCCGTGTTGATGCAGCGCCATGGCCGCCAAGTGGAGCGTGCGTTAGCAAACGTGGACCTCTTTCTGAACCTCAGTCGTGCGTACGACATTCGAGGCCTCACAGCGTTTTCGGACGCTGTGCGCAATGCATGGGAGGACGACAGCCGCGCCGTCGAAGGCCGGCCGGACGCTCAAGAGGAGTCGGTGTCTCTCTTTTCGATGCACGCGGCCAAAGGACTGGAGTGGCCAGTCGTTGTGCCGATCAACGGTGCCACCACGACGATGGCGCCCAGTCGAGATATCTTGTCCCGCGACGACAACACGCTGTACTGTCCAATTTTAGGAGTGGCACCTGTTGGGCATGAGGCAGCTCTGGACGCAGAGAAGGCCGAACTCCAGCGCGAGCGCGTCCGGCTTTGGTACGTGGCCGCCACTCGCGCGCGCGAGTTGATGGTCATTCCGCGTCTGGACGCGCCGGTTGCCAGGAATGCTTGGAGCGCCCTCGTGGACCTCGGACTTGCGGCACTTCAGCCAATCGCTATGCCCGAGAACGTGCCGGAATTGGTTCCGGGCGCGCCAGAGGCTGCGAACACACAGACCAGGGAAGTTTTCCAGCAAGAAGCGGCCCGCGTGGCTGCGGCCAGTCATGCCATCAATTGGATTGTGCCCAGTCGCGAAGAAGACGCCGCCAAGCCACTGGAGCAGGCAGAGGTGCCGGAGGTCTACATCACCCCTCAAGGCGATGAAATCCAAGCGATCGGTGAATCTGTCGCAATTCAGGGTGGCCGCGAGCGCGGCTTGGTCCTGCACAAGCTCTTGGAAGAGGTCCTCACAGGCGAAACGGCTGACAATGCCGACTCGCTGGCAGCGCGAGCCGCCGAACTTGCAGCGATGCTCGGTGCAGTGGTCTCCGACAATCCAGCGAATGGCCTTTCCCCTTTCGATCTTGCGACTGCTGTGCGCAGGACATTGGCAATCGATATCGTGGCGGCGCTTCGCCCATGGCTTCTGCCTGAGTTCAACGTCTACGCTTCGAGCGACATCGAAGGCAAAGAATACGTTCGCACGGGGATCGTCGACGCAATTGCTTACGACGAGGATGGAAAACCTCTGGCGGTGCTGGACTGGAAGAGCGACGTCGCACCGACCGCCCACGTCGTTGAACACTACAAGGCCCAAGTTCGCTCGTACTTGGAGATAACTCGCACGCCGAAGGGTTACGTCGTCTTTGCGACCACTGGTGCGGTTCACGAAGTCACTTCATCGGGCAGCGAGAACGGATGAAAGACAGCTCCACCACAGCCGGTGCTGAAGACACAGTACGCACAGCTATTCCGACAGGCCAGCGATCGCTGTACGAGACCGACCGCCGGTCCGCGTCAAGCCGATGCAATCAGCATTCCTTCCTGCGCCACCGCGCTCGCGAGGGACTTCATGAACAACCAGTTCTGCTGAATCAACTGTTCGCTGGCTTCGTCCGGTGCGAAGCCAAATGCACGCAGTTGCCTGTCGTATACGGCTGGCGGCCATGCGGGGTGTCGGCGGCCGCCCTGAGCCACTCCGGCCCGGGGAGCACAAAGCCTGTGAATGGGATGAAGTCGTAGAAGCCTCTCACCGGCTCAGACCGATCGCCACCTGTTTCGCCGTCGCAGGGTGTCGAGAAGGAATATCTTGAGCAGATTTACGATCCTACCTATGCCCATTAATCAAGAAAGTTGTGAAAGCTTCTATCAAGGAGCCTTCGCCGAGCACCATATCTGCAGCTTGTTCTTCCTCTATGGATATGAGGCTCAGAAAGTTTCTCCAGATGTTGGCATCGACCTGATAGTGACAAATATCGCTCGATCTCGATTCAAAGGGGAAGTGCCTCTGCGCAGCGAGATCCAGGTCAAGAGCGTGCTGCTCGACGCCAGCGGTGCTTTCGCCAGTATTTCTGCTGAGGAACTCGAATTCCTCAGCTCAGGCGATCACCGGTACTGTGTGTTCGTCATCTTGCACGGGCTTCGCGGGAGCTGCGACCCTCAGAGCTTTGAACGTGGCGACGACCCCGATGCGATCAATGCCGTCGATCGAGACTTGCAGGCTTTCGCCGAGCAACTTGCAGCCACTGAAGGCCGAGCACGCCGCCGACAAGGCGCACTTTCCATTCACGATTTCGACCACGTGGAGCTTTCACGCTTCTGGTTGCATTCCTCCCAAATGAAGCGAATGCGCGAGGAGCGCGTATGGCGGCTGAGGCCCAATGGCCTGTTTGGCTTGAGGATAACTTTGGAAGGTCGATCGGTCATCGTTGGCGAAATTCGCTTGATCCCGGAGCTGAACGACATACGCTATATCACTGCAAACTGCAGCGCAGGTGGCAAAGTTCGCAAGGGGGCCCTGTCGATGGACGACTATTGATGTCTTCGGATGAAGCAGCTCCTGCGTGCTCCGCTCTCCAGGGACTCGCTCAGCGAAGCTCCGATTCGCAATCACATGCGATAACGAGGAACTGAGCCGCCATGGCCCCACCCGGCAATTCCGGCTGACCGATTCGCCGATACCAACGCCGTGCCGCAAGGGTGGATTTCACGCGGCGTCAAAGCAGACTCCAACGGTCCGATTCACCGGGTGGGATCCGGGAAGAGGTCGGAAGAGGTGCTTGGACTTTACGACGGTCCCACGGCTTAGCAGTTGCAGTCATGCGCCCTTACTCTGAACAGGAACGGAATGGTCGGGCAATTTAATTGCACTTCAGCCACTTCGCGCTCAAGCTTGGAATGTGGACAGTGCGTGCATCCTCGCTCATGCGGCTTCAAGGCCCGAAAGGTGGGCCCGGGATGTTTGGCCGACCCGCCGGCGCGCAACCAAAGTGAGACCGTGCTGCACTGCTGCAAGTGATCGTATGCCATCGCGTTGCTCTCTGACCCGTGGTGCGGAGCTGTTGCAACAACCCAGTCTGCCATGCCCGTTGGCCAGTCCAGCAATGCCTGAGAGTAATCCATCGGGTCGCCCAAAGGCGAGTCCCCCGTGAAGACCACCCCCAGATCAAATGGCCAGTTGGCACCAGGTGACAAGAAGACGAGGCACTCTTCGTTTGTGGGCGTCAACCGAGCCATGTACTTCATCATGTGGTTCGGGGGCGGGGGCACGAGGAGCTCGATGGAGTTCAACGGAACCAGCAAGTCAGGCTCTCCCCCCGATGATCTGCGCGTCTTGGCGAACTCATTGAAGTCGAACCACCGCACTGGCACCTGATGGCGAATTGCCTGAACTGCAATCTTTCTGATGCGTTCTCCGGTGTCGATCAAGTTGACCCAGAAAGCAGTCCAACGCCGATCCAGCGATTTTTTGGAGCCGCGGTAACGAATGCGCCTGCGTCCGCGAGCGAACACCTTGGCGATCGCAGAATCGTGCGCTGGATCGAAGACCGTGTTGGCCGCCTGTTCGTTCAGCCATTGCAAGTTCAAGACCGCTCGATCCTTCTTCCCATCGGGGCCCGCCCGCTCTACCACCCTGTCTCGTTGAGTTGCGAGGCGCTGCTTGGCAATGCGTGAATGCACGCGCGCCTCGAAGCTGTCATCGGCATCCTCTCGCTCGAGGTCCCGGTCGACGCTTCTTCTCTCCTCGTCAAGCTCAAAGGCCTCGAATTCGGCGACCAGCGCGTCAACCACTCGGTCAGGATGCCGCAAGAGTTCTGGCAGAGCGTCGGACCAGGCACCCGGCAACCAAAATTCGTCCGCTGTTATGGCGCCACCTTCAAGCAAATCCGTAAGCCCGCCCGCGTGATCTCTATCTGCGTGCGTGCAGACCACGATATTCAGGTGGCTGACGCCGACGTCAGGCCCGGAAAGCGCGCTCGCGAGACCCTGACTGCTATAGCCCCCGTCCACCAGGATGTTCTGGCTTCTACGCCGTAGAAGGAATGACTCACCTTTGACCGGCAATGCCACAAGCTTGTCCATACGCCTCCAATTTTGTTCGTGCGAGTGTGCAGCAGAGGACTTCAGCACGCTCCCTGATGCTGCCGAGTCTTTGTCACCTGGGCGGCAGGTGCCGTGGGATCAAACCGGGCCGTCCCACTCCGAATGCAGGATGCGAGACACCACGTGGCGCGCCAGTTCGCGTAAAGGAGGTAGGAAGGTGCAGGCAGTCACAGCTTGAGCAGTCGACGTCGCAAGACTGAGGAATTATTGAACCTCAATCGGCTGCCAGAAGCGACCAGCACATGCGGGCGAGTTCGGCTTCGAACTCGCTGCTGCCGAGCATCGGCGAATCTTCAAGCACGGCAGCACGCACCGTGCCCTTCAATGCGCGGGTCTGCACGAAGGTCTGAGCCGGCGTGGGCGGACGCAACGCAGGATGTGCGTGCACTGCAGGTGCTGGGCGATGCGCTCCCCAGTCTCGCGCAAGGACTGCACTGCCGAGCCGAGGTGATCGGCGCGCCAAGCCAGCTTTACCAAAGCGCGCGCCTGGTCCGCGCTCGCGAACGCGTCGAGGTAGATCCGCACAAACTCGCGCCCGCGAGTCTCGGAACAGTCCCGCCGCCCCTGCCTTCCGATCCCGGTTGCAGAGGATCGGTTCCTGCCTGTCCCAGCCAATGCCACCGGCGCGGAGGAATGACACAGCTGCGTGCCGGGATGGGCATCGGACTATGTTTCTCTGCGGGGCGGGAAAGCATCCCCGATCTGCCGCGCTCGCTTGACCTCGTCGGTATGAAGATAGACCGAGGTGGTCGCCACGGAGGCATGCCGCAGGTTGTCCCGCACGGTCGTCAGCTCGACGCCGCGCGCGAGCGCGTGGGTCGCATGGGTGTGCCGCATCCAGTGCGGCGTGGCGCGCTTGAGCTTGTCCGCGGTGGACGGGCTCACGCTCTCCAGCGTTTGCGCCGCTTGGAGGAAGAAGCGGCGCATGACTGACCACAAGCGCGACGCGCTGATGCCGGTGCCGTCTTCTGCCAGGCCGGGCACCATCGCGGTTCTGGGATTCCAGTGCGACCGCGTCACGGGCAGACGCCGTTGCGCCAGATATTGGTCGAGCGCGCCTCGCGCCAGCAGCGGCAAGGCCACCTTGCCGTGCTTGCTGCCCTTGCCGACCACATGCAGCCAGTCGTCGCCCTGCGCGTCGTGCTCGATGCTGCCCAGCCGGGCATCGACCATCTCGCCGGGCCTGAGGCCCGTGGCGTACCAAAAATCCAGCACGAAGCGCAGGCGCTGGGCGCCCTCCTCGCTCCATCCGCCGATCCACTCGATGCCGTCGGCGGTGGAGCGAATCAGTGTCCATTCGTGCTCCGTGAACACGTGGGATCCATCGAAAGCGCCGCCACGGCCGGTTCCCTTGACCTTCACGCCGGCAAACGGATTGGCCAGCACATAGCGCTGCTCGATCAGCCAGCGATACAGGGCGCCGATCACGGACAACGCGTACGCCACGGAGCGCGGTGCCAGCGGTCCCTGGAAGGGGCGCCATTCCGCGGACGTGCGCGGCCGCGCGGGGCCGACCCAGCGCTCCCGCGGCGATGGGCGACGCAAGAAGGCGCGGTAGGTGATGGCATCCTCGGTCGTCAGCGACGACAGTGCCTTGCCGCGCTCGAGGATCGCCCACAGCATGAGCCGCTCGGCTTCCTTGCGGTAGGCGCGCTGGGTCGCCGCCGCATCCTGCAGGCCCAGCCAGGCCTGGACGGCCTCGTAGTCATTGCTCGCCGACAGGGTGCAGGTGGCCTGCGGCGCCCGGAAGGCGCCCCGGGAACCGTCGACCGCCTGCGGCACGACCAGGTGCTCCCACGGCGCGGTCTCGGTCTTCGGCACGACCACCAGCGCCCTCGCCCGTTCGGTCAGGACCGGGTGGGCGGCAAAGAACGTCTCGATCTGACCCGCGCTGCGCGCTCCGAGGCCGGGCACGGCGGCCCACCACCGGCGTCGGCGCGGCACGCGCACCGTCAGATCGGCCAGCGTCCGAATGCCGGCGTTTTGCAGGGCCCGCGCAGCGCGTGTTGGCAGCCAGCGCTCAACGGTGTCCGTCACCATCGGCGCAGGCAGGGGCAAGCCCTGCAACTTCTCGATGGCATCCCTGACCGCTCGGGCGCGTTGCTCGCGCTCGGCCGCAGGATGCGCGATCAGCGAGGCCAGGTCGTCGCGGTGCCGCAGCCGCGCGTAGGTCGCCAGCTGGCGACGGATATCGCCCAGCATGGCGCGAGAGGACTGTCCTGTGGCCTTGCTCTCCCCGAGGTACTGCACGACGGCGGCGCGCGCCGGCAGGCCCGCGTACCAGGCGCGCAGCGCCGCCAGCTGCGACAAGCTCGGGAACTCACCGCTTTGCGCCCCTTCCCCGCTCACCATGGACTTTTTCATGGGCACCAGTTTAGCCCATTGAAGTTGCTATCGTGATAAGAAGACTTATCTCAATAGATGCATCAAGCCAGGGAACATACCAAGGCGCATCAAGCGGTCCAGCGCACTGCGCGGCTCCCATCGGATGCACATGCCGGCCGTCGCGCCGCCGCCGCTCGCCGCGTTGCTGTCGCCTGCCGCGATGTGCCGCCGCGGCGTTTCCCCTCGACCGACGGGTGCAGTTTGTGAAAGCGACCCTGGCGCCCAGGTCTACGCCATCACACAGGCGGGCTTTAGACTCGCCATCGCAACGAGGCGGCCGCTCACCGATCAAAGGCTGTAGCTGCCATCGAAGTCGTACTCGCCGTCACGCTCCAGCAGATGCTGCAGGATGCGGTTCCAGTCCGAGGAGGTGATGCATAAGAACGGCCCGTCTGGCTCGCAATGCAAATGGAAGTCGCCCATCTTCGCGCCGCAGTCACGGCAATGGTTCATCCAACAGCGGCTTCCTTTGGTTGCGGACCAGTCCGGACGGTAGTCGGGGGCGAGTCGGCGCAAGTGCCGCAGGATGCGTTCGTCCACCGTGGTCACATCGCTGATGAGCAGCAAGTCGCCGTCATGCGACTCATCCGGACGATCATCCCTGGTGTCTCGCACATCGGAGCATGCGAGGCAAAAGACCGGCGAGCGGCCTTTGCATTTCCAGCAGCTTGACCAGGCCTGCAGAAGCAGGACCGGGGCGACCATCAGCATCGCATCGGCGGCGGCGCCCGCGTGCCAGCAAGCAAATGGATGCAGGGCAATGCCCTCAGGGACGTACCAGCGCTTGGCATCAGCATCCCAGCGCGCCCCGAACTCGCGGGCACTGTCCTTCTCAGCGAACGGAACATTCAGGTAAGTGCGGACTGCCATCAGATTTATCTCCGTGTGCCTCGAACCTCGGGCTGCGAGTCGGGGGCTGTTGCGCCGGGCGCATCTGCCGTACCTGCGCCAGTTGGCGTTGTCGTTCGGCGATCGCCATCGCCTTGGCGAGGTCGTTGCCATGGGTCTTGATGGAGAAGGATTTCTGCAAGCTCTTGCCGTCGCCGGCATAGGTCAACGCCAGCCACCAGCCCGGATGCCCCGGATCGGTGACACGATGCTGCACGCCGGAGATGCCCGTCTTGTTGCTGCGCCGAATCACTTCGCCCTTGACGATGGGCGGCGGACAGCCGGTCGGCAGCGGCTGGGGCGGTGCCTCGCGCACGAGTGCTTCCGACGGGTGCACACGGCGGTGTCCCTGCATCTGCGTCAGTTGTTTCTGGCGCTCGGCCATGGCCAGCGTCTTCGCCTGGGCCGCGCCGTAGCGCCCGACACCGAAGTATTTCTGAACAATCTGGCCGGGGCCCAGGTAGGTGCGGGCCGTCCAGCCCGTCAGCTGTCCGTCGGAGCCCACATGGCGGTGCACCCCAGGAATGCCCGACGTGTTGTTGCGTCGCATCTGGTTGGCGGCTGCCGCTCGAGCGAGCGGTGGGTGCATCCTGACGATGTCGTCGCGCCACGCCTGCGCACGCTGCAGGGCCGGGGCCTCGCCACCATAGATGGTGAAAGCGAACCGCTTGAAGTGGCTCACGCCCCCGCGCGTGATATTCACTTTCCAGCCGGATGGGTCACGCCAGATCCCGTACATGTCGTTGGATTTGGCATCTGCGTCTGAGACGGACATGGGACTCCTTCAAGAATCAGCGTGGACGCCCGCCTGTTCCGGCGCCTGGGGTGCATCGGCGGTTGCACGCACCGCCACACGCCGCTTCTTCACCGTGACCACCGGTGTGCGAGCAGGAGCCGTGGCCCAGTTGACCGGTTCGGGATCGGAACGCGGCGATCGTGGAGCCTCTGCGACCAAGCGCTCGTCCAAGCGATGGATCGCGCTCTGCAGTTCCTCGGTCTTGGCCGATCGCATGCGCAGCGCACGTCCGATTTTTCGGGCATCGAGCACTGCCACGACGTCGCCATTGACTTGCAGGTAGCGGCCCTCCCGGTCTCTGGCCAGCGCGCCGATGCCCGCCACGCCGTGGTGGACGGTGCCGAGAAATTCCATGCCGTCGCGCGCGTTCGCAAACATGCGCCAGTGATTGCCCAAATGAATGACGAAAGAGATCTTGCTCATGGCGGTACACGAAATTGTCTCGGCTGAAAGCTCCCCGGAAGCTGATCAGAAACTCGCGTTGAGATTGAATTCGAAGGTGGTCTTGGCCGTCCGAGACCCCTCCGACTTGGAGATCGGCGCCCCCATGAAGAAGTCATAGCTGAGCTTGCTCCACTGCCCGCGCACGCCGATCACGACCCCTGCCAGATGCGTCCCAGCAGATCCGCGGTAGCGCGCCCACCGACAGCCCGTAGTCGGCCCCGACATACAGCTCCGCCCCGCTCTGCTCTGAATCTGTGGGAATGGCCCAGCCGATGTCATTGCGAACCAGCCAGCCCCGTTCCCCCATCAGGCTGATCTCGCCATCGGAGCCGCGCACCGGTACCTCCCGTCGATTTGGAAGCGCCCTTGCCGGCGCTGGTCGCTGCCTCGGGAACGACGACCCGCATCGAGCGCGCCGCGCTCCAGATTGCCCTGAAAAAATCTTGCTCATCGTGTTCCTCTTCCCTGTTCGCCCATGCGACCGCAACGCACGCTGCCAAAGGCAATGCTGGGGCGCCGATGCCGGCGTCGCCATGAGCGGATTCTGGGATCGAGGGGAGAGAAAAAATGGCAAGAACGCTCGGGGCGAGCGGATTCAGTTTGAAAGCACCACTTTCCGCACACTTTCGAGAGACCGCGCCGCAACACCCCGCACTTGGCGAGTGCGCAGGAGTAGTCATTCGTAAGCGCTCTATGAACCGCGCCCTGTCCGCAGTCGTGCACGGCATGTAAGCCGGTCTTTTTTTGCCCGAGGTGAGGTCTTTAATTCAACCTGAGGCCCCTGAGGTGGGGGTTTTTTCAGATCCTGCATGTCCGGAGTTGTTCAACTTCGGAGCTTCATATGCGACCGATCATGACGTGGATAGTGAGGCTGGCAATTCTGATCATCTTGATGATTGCCAGTCGCACCGCGAACTGAAATTCGCTGAGGAAAGAGCCTATCGTTTATCCGGTGGCTCCTTCCCTCCCGCTGCTCACGATCCTCTGTCGGTGAGCGATTCCTGTATACCCCTGTGGCCGACGCCGCCGGTGGGATGGGGTTTCATTAAGGCACGCCGCCCAACTCTATGTTCCAGGGCAGCAGCGCCTCACAGTCGTCAACGGTCTGCGCCAGCGGCAGCTTCTTGAACAAGGCGACGAGGTACTGATAGGGCTCGACGTTGTTGGCCTTGGCGGTCTCGATGAGCGAATAAAGATTGGCACTGGCGTTCGCGCCGCCGACGGTGTCGACGAACAACCACGACCGTCTTCCGAGGACGAAGGGCCTGATCGCGTTTTCCCCTGGGTTGGAGTCCAGCGGCCATGTGCCGTTCTGCAGGAAGCGCACGAGCTTCGGCCACTGCCCGTGCAGGTAGTGCAGCGCCTCGCCCAGCAAGCTCGTGGGCGATACGCTGTGCAGGCGCGTGAGCAGCAGATGCTCGATCTTGCTCACCACTGCTGCGCTGTAGCGAACGCGCAGCCGCTGTCGGCGCTGTGGCGTCCAGCCTTCGGCCAGTGCCTCGGCGCGGTAGAGCTTGCCAATGAGCCGCGCGAACCGGGTGGCGATCTGTTCCAGCGTTCGGGCCGCCTTCGGGATCGACTCCTCGGCCTTGATGAACGGGGCGGCGCGCATGAACCCAGCATCCAAGGTGCGTCAGGCCGTTGGCCTTCGCGATCCCGTTGTAGACCACGTAGCCATCGCTCATGAGCGTTGCACCCGAGTGCACGCCAGCATAGAGCTTCTCGGCGTGCACGGCGCCGCGCCCCGGCGCGTAGGCGAATAGCCGAACCGCTGGCTCTGCGCCGATGGCGTTCATCTGAGCCCACATGTAGCTCTTGGCCTGGGCCTTGCGCCCAGGTTCCTTGAGCACTGGACATGGGTCTCGTCGCCGTAGATCAGGTCGTCAGGTTGCAGGGGCAGGCGTACTTGATGCGGTGGTGTTGCAGCACGCGTACCTGCTCGGGGATCACGTCCATTTGCTCGCTGACTTCGGCGCCGTACCGCTCTCTTTCGATGCGTTCCGGTTCTTCCACCCATGATCTCCGCTAAAGCACGTGCCTGGACATGGCCCTTGACTGTCAACGCGCTTGCGTCGCAAACCATTCTGTATCCGATGACCGAATTCTGATCGAAGTGGCAACGTCTACTTCTCTGATCGGGCCAGTTTGTCACGCTCTTCCAGTTTTCGTTGAGGGGCACCCGGCGCTCTTGGACAGTTTCCATTGGTACGATCCCAATGCCAATCTCGGCAACAAGAAAAGAAGAGAGAGTCATGAGGGATCTGGTTCGACTGTTCGCGATCACCACATTGTCAGCAACCCTGGCGGCGTGTGGCGGAGGAGGAGGCGGAGGGGGTGGCGGATTGGGCGCGCTCGGTCTCGGCGGCACGCCAGGCACCGGGACCGGCACTGGCACCGGCACTGGCACTGGCACTGGCACTGGTACTGGTACTGGTACTGGTACTGGTACTGGTACTGGTACTGGTACTGGAACCGAAACTGCAACCGGTGCCGGCGGCGGCACGGAAACCCCGAGCAATCCGGCTGGTGCCTGGCTCACCTTTTCGCCTGCCGCGGTGGAGTTGGACGTGTTCTATGACACACCGACCGTCTTCAGCGTGACGACCACGTCCACGAAGACCATCGCCGAGCCGGTGAATGTTGGCATCATCGATCGCCAAGGCGTGATCATGGCCAACGCGCGGATATCCATGGTGACGCAGCTGAAGTATTTCGCGTCGATGACCACCAACCGGGCTCTCGCCGCAGGCACCCATACGGGCAGCCTCGAGGTGCGCGTGTGCTACGACGACCCATTGACCTGCGCCCGGCCGGTGGAGGGTTCACCCTGGCAGTTGCCCTACACGATCAGGGTGATCGACCCTGCCTCGTTGAGCTACCAGCGCTGGGAGGTCGCGCAGACCACGCCCGGCTATCTCGACAACTTCGCGCTGAGCTACCGGGCCGGCAAGCCCATCGTCGTGGCGGCGGGCTTCTACACGCGCGTCATGGAGACCTGGGCCTCCGACGACGTCGGGACCACCTGGACCAAGCTAACGTCGCCCACTTCGCCCACGCCCCTGGTGCGCGGCTTCGCCCTGGCGAGCGACGACACCGCCATCTACCTGAGCGGTGGGCAGAACCTCACGGCGTCCGGCCCTACGGCCCCGACTGCCCAGTACCAGAGCCATATCTGGAAGTTCGACGGCACTGATTGGCAGGCCCGCACGGGCGCAGCCGGCTTCGCGCAGCGCGCGGACCATGTAATGGCCAAGGTTGGCAGCAGCCTCTATGTCGCGGGCGGCCGCAACGGCGCCGGCTCGTTCCGCGATCTGTGGCGGTCGGTCGACGATGGCGCGACATGGTCGAAGGTCATCGACACGCTGCCCGCGGCGCTGGGCAATCCGACCTGCGCCCTGAATTGGCAGGGCTCGCTGCTGCTGGCGGGGGATGCGGTGGCGACGTCGCCCGATGGGGTCAGTTGGACGGTGCACGGCGGCTATCCAGCCAAGTTCCCGAAGAAGAGCGTCCAGTGCGCCGTGCTCGGCAACCGGCTGTTCCTGGTCGCTCCCGATGGCAACAGCTACTCCGTGTCGACCACCGACCTGGCGAACTGGAAGTACGAGCGCTCGCCGGTCCTGAGCGCCGCCTCCAACGCGCCCGGCATGGCCGCGATCGACGGGCGACTGGTGGTCACCACCGGCCAAGGCACCTCGGAGAGGTCGGTTTTCCGTACGGTGCCCTGAAGAACGGAGCCACCGGGACAAAGCGCCGAGCCGGATGGCCGGCTGGCGCCACTGGCCTTGGAGAAGTCCCACCGGCTGCTGAATTTCGACAAGCAACGGTGAACTCTGGCCGCACAGGCACGAACTGAGGCGAGAGCACCGCCTGTGTAAGAGGCTGGAGCCCGAGAGTTGGCGGCCCGCATTTCATGCCTCTTGCGCGCGGGCGCGCCCGCGCGCAGAACATAAGCCCCACCGTGTGATCCACAGCTAGGTCCTCAATGCTGAAGCGGCCCGCGATAAGTTGAGCACTTTCGGCGTGATCCGCCTATCGCATGACATATGATCGCGGCGTCAGGTCTTCAGCCTGACTCCCTGCTCGCTTCATACGAGCTTTAGGCCCGCGTCATGCGGGCTTTTTCTTTTGCGGCGTCGGCGGACTCGGCGACCGCAACAGACGTCAACTCTCGCCTTCGAAAAGCTTGGTTTCCCCCGACGCATCGGAAATCACATAGCCCTCGTCTCGAGCCTCTACCAGCCTGAGCACGGTGACCTATGTCGGGGAGCCACCGAACCAGTCGGGTGAGGCGGATGAGCAGTTCCAACCGTCTACAAGATGGCCACTTTTCCAGGCGGAGTTGCAGATATAGACTTCCCAGCACACTAGCGGGGAGTTATGCAGTTTGCTCTTGTAGACGGGTTGCGCCGCGAGGCCACGCCGGGTGCCGTGGGCGAATGCCCGATGTGTCATGCAGTCATGGTTGCAAAGCGCGGCCCACGAGTCATGCGTCATTGGGCACATCGCGGTCGACGGGAGTGCGACCTCTGACGGGCTACTACGTTCGATGTCGATGACCAAGCAATGAGAGCACAAACGAACCGGTCAATGAAGCAGCGTCCACGTGGGACGGGAGCCACCGCCTCCCGCTGGTGAAAACTGCTCAAAAAACAGGCCGTCCGCATTCATCAATGCATGTGCCAGCCGGCCCGACAATAGCCTTCGCAACAATCCCGCACGGCCAGGGGCGCTCAAAAATTCCCACCCGACAGGCTGGCGCGGGCGACGGATTCATGTGGACAGGACAAGTTCGAACGGCCCATTCAAAGTTCAAAACGCCCGGTGCGCCCATCCAGAATTCCGTAGATGCGTTGGTACGAATATCGTTGACCTCGCACGATCGACTTGACTTCGTGCGGGAAATTGCGGTTCGAAGGAAAGATGAGCAGCGTTCCAGCACTCGGCCGCAACTCGAGGCCCTGCTTGGGAAAGCAGATCTCCCCGCCGTCGAAATCCGAGTTTAGATAAAGGATCGTCGTGATCCCTCGCTGCACATCCCGCATGAACACACTGCCATCCGGCCTCAACACATGGTCGTCGACATGCATCTTCAGCCCTATGCCCGGCGAATAGGCAAAGAAGTCGTGTTGCGCGAGAACAAGACTGTCTGATGGCTGCGCCAGGAAATGCTGCTCAAAATACTGCTGAACGGCTTCAAAGATAAAAAACGCGAGCTCCTCGTCGTGGCATGGAATGATCGACCTGCTGTCGCGAGATCGCGTATCGACGATGGTGTCTCCATTTCGGCCATAAACCTCATGCATGCGGAAGTCGCGTGCCTGCAGCCGGTTCTCGATGTGCGAAACGCACAGGTCCAAGGGCAAAGCGCAGGCACCTTGAAAAATAACGGCGCTAGGCTTCTGAATGGATTCAGCGTAGGTGATCACAGATCGAACCTCCAAGTTGTTTGGAGGAGGCTGCGTGCACCGGATTGAATCGGAGTGACGCCGTGTTTGTATTTGAAATGCCCGGGGAAAGTCACCAGCTTTCCAGCCACGGCATCGATATGCAGATTCGCGTTGGGGAAATGCAGTTTTCCTCCTTCGAAGTCCCGCCCTTCCGTCGAGAGATATAGCAAGGCCACCAACTGGTTCGCCCAGTTGAACATCACCGTGCCAAGGCCGTAGTCTTGATCGGCGGGGTCCTGATCGTCGCAGTGCACAGGACAGCCCGGCCCCTCGAAGTAGAGAAGTATCTGATTCGATACAAGGCTTATGTTCCGGCCCCGGTAGTTGTATTCCGATGCCAACGCCTCCACCTGTTGCCGAACGACCGCAACCAATGCGTCCTTGGCCGGCAGCTCCACGTCAAAACTCATGCGCCCGCGCTCGCGACCATGATTGGTGTTGTACGTCCTGGACGGTGTTGAGCTCCTCTTCCAGGCATCCAGGATGGCTTGCCGGTGGTCAGCTATCTCCAACTGCCTGATCCGGATGCCGTCGCGCCCGTCCGGTGTGGACACGGTGAAGCATGGGTTAAACAGCGGCCGAATCTTTGACATAGTAGTGTCTTGCAATGGCGATGCGCTTCCCCTTCATCACGGGCGCCACCAGGTGAGGGAAGAGATAGTTCGACGGAAAGGCAACCAGCGTTCCCGTAAGCGGCTTGACCGAAATGTCGTGATCCGGAAAGACCAGTTCTCCGCCCTCGAGATCGTCAGTGCTGATGTAGAGCAGGCCCGCGAACTGGTTCAGCAGGTGCATGACGTATCTGTCGCGGCCGAACTGCCGGGGCGGCTTGAACTGATCGTCCACATGCAGGCCCGCACCCGCGCCGTCGCTGTAAAGCATGAATTGCTCGCGGGACACGGATCCCGAATAGCCTTCTCCACGCGCGTGGAGCGACTGAAGCACGAACTCGTCCAGCATCTGGAAGAGCATCGCGAACCGCTCCGGCTCGCGTCGCTTCAATTCCTTGGAGCGACGCAGCCTCTTGTCTTCTTCGCCGATATTCGAATAGATGTCGAAGGACAGTTCTAGCTCCTCCGTCTCGAAGGCTGAGAAGCAATCGCGTATCAGTTCGGCGGGAATGGAGATTCTTGAAACCTCCACGCCCCCACCGACCATGTGAACCGGGTTGGGAAACAATTATTCCCCGCCGGCGCCGATGCTGCCCGTCGCGCGGGAACCGTTGGTGCCCGCAATGCCGTTTTGAAGCGCCATGAAATTCGCGCTCGTCATCGAGTTGATGATGGCCGAGGTCAACGCCGGGACGTTGATGCGCAGCGGGCTTTCGGGGGTGCCGTCGCCGATGATGTAAATGCTCCCCACCACTACCGGGGCGTGCGCCGTGGCGGCAACCTCGCGAACGGTTGCGGAATCCCTCTTCAGCGGCAGCACATTGCTCTCGGCCATATCCGCGGGCTGCATTTTTTGAAGTTGTTGCACAGTGAACTCTCCTTGGGGTGAGCTTCGACCAGCGTCGAAGCGGGTGGACGGGCCATGACGACCCGGAAAAACTCATGGAATGGGCGGCGTCTCGAACAAGGTCGAGAAGACGTGGGGATAGCCTGTCGGCGGCAAGGTCGGGTTGGAATTGACTTCCAGCCACCACGCGTTTCCAAGGGCGTCGATGACGCCGTCCAGCGAGTAAAGAATGGGCGCCGGGAATCTGGCCTCCAGATCGCCGGCGAGCGCCTCGGCCGCCAGCTTGGCTTGCACGAGAAGCGCTTCTGACAACCGAGGCAAAGCATTGTCCGCAAGCTCCGTCGTGCAGGGAGATTCGTAGTCGCGCCCATAGCGGAAGTCGAGCCAGGCCGAGACTCCGTCGGCAAGCACCTCGTCTCGCGTGAATCCCTGGTGGGCCAAGGAACTCGCAATCGCCTCCCCATCCCCCTGGGGACGAGGCATCCGAGGGGACTGGGTTTGGGCCAGGAGTTCGATGAGCTGGTCGATGCGATGCACGCCATCCCCCGTCACAGCAGGGTATGAGTAGGTGTGCGCATGGAAAATGGTGCGCCCCCAGATCCACAACTTGAGGTTCACACCTTGGATGAACTGCTCGGCGTACCGTGTCTCCAGCGATGGCGAGGCGCTGGCGGCCATTTCGGTCGGAGCAACCCCGGCCCGAAACGGTCCCGTGATGTGCAAACCGAAGGAGCCTCTGGACCCCTTAACGATGTAGTCCTGGTCGGGCTGCTCCGGAGCCGTCCACCACGCGGGTGTCCGAAGGCCGTGTTCGACCATGTGGGCTTTGAACAGCAGCTTGTCGCTCGACAGCGACCACTTTATGGGCGCATAGGGCAGCCAGCCGAGAAAGCCGGTGGCCTGGTTCGAGATCTTGCTGGTGTTGAGCAGACGGCCGTCGATGCGTGCGCGAAACTGGGGGTGCAGGGTGAAGTAGCGATTCCTCGCCTTCACTTCCATCTGGAAGGACTCCACATCGATGGAACTCCGCGCCGCATGCTTCTCCCCCCAGCTTTTGATTGCGCGGATATGGTTCAACAGCATCGTCATGTACATGGCGAGAAATCTTCGGCAACAGGAAACGGGGGGATTATTGAGGCGCCAAGCCTTTCGAGATCGGCCGGGCAGCACGTTCAGCCAACATATCCACGCCGGCTGCGACTTGTTTAGCGTTTCGGACCGATTCAGGGGGTTTTTGTCCGGTGCGCCCATCGAGAGCCGCCAAGTGCGGCAGGTCACCGTCGCCGCACTCCCATGCGCGGGCGTTATGGCCCACGCAGGGCAACGGCGAAGGCCGGCCAATGATTGACCTCTCCCACGCCCACGTCGTCGACGCGCACGAGCTGGCCGGCCGCGCCGTGGCTGGAAGGAAACGATGAAACTGGAGTCCAGTAATAGATCCGCCGCTTCAGCAGTCTGTTGGCGATCCTGCCTGCAGGCGAAGATGCGGAAGGTCTAACCAAGATCCAGACGCGATGGATAGGTTGGGATGCTCTTGCTTCTTGCGTCCTGTCTGGCGCGGGCTTGGTAGATTCCGCATGGCCTTGTGCCTGCTGGCTCGATTGGGTGTGCCGTCATCGCCGCGTTCCGGTGCCCACGCACGATGACCACCGCCACGCGCATGCGCATCGGTCGTGCAACCTCACATCCAACGAGCAACGTTCGCAAACCCCACTGGCGCAGCAAACCCGAGTGGGCCTGCAAGCAGGTGATCTACCTTGCCTCGCATGGCCGCAGCTGCCGCGAGATCGAAGCCAGCTTCAATCGCATGCACGGTAGCCACATGACCGTGGGCCACAGAGGGTGGCCGAGTACATCAAGGCGCATGCGCTCGAGATCGCCGAACGCCGTCGCGCAATGCGCCGGCGTCCGCCCCGCTTCTTTGCGGTGGGCCACACCTGGGCGCTGGACTTGACCTTCGTGGTTAATGCGCAGGGCTTCACGTTCGCGATGCTGGGCATCCTCGATCACGGTTCGCGCCGGCTGCTGTGCCTGAAGCAATTGCCGCGCAAATGCACATTGACGCTGTTGGGTCATCTGTTGCTGACCATGGCGCGCTGCGGCGTGCCGGCTGTGATTCGCACCGACAACGAATCGATGTTCGCCAGCACGTTGTGGCGCTTGGTGCTGGCGGCGTTGGGCGTCTGCCATCGGCGCAGCCGGCCGGGCTGCCCGTGGCAGAACGGACGCATCGAGCGGCTGTTCGGAACGTTGAAGCCTTTGCTCAGGGCGATCAAGCCCAACTCCGTCATGGCCTTGAAAGCCGCGCTCGCGGAGTTCAGCTGGTTCTACAACCACGTGCGGGTCCACCAGAACCTCAAAGGACTGACGCCGATGGAGGCATGGCACGGCCGCACGCTGGCCGACGTGCAGCGAGCGCATACCCACGGCACCGGCCGATGGGTGCCGGCGCTGGAGGAACACCTGACGGGCCACTACGTTCGATGTTGGTGACGAAGCAGCGAGAGCACGAACGAACCGGTCAACGAAGCAGCGTCCACGCGGGACGGGAGCCAACTCGTCCCGTCAATGAAAAGCGCTCAAGAAATAGGCAACCCGCCTCGGCCAAACAGGCTCCAGCCGTTCGAAAAGTGGCTTCCGCGACGAGCACGCGAAGTTGAACGCTTGAAAATTACCTGCCTCCGCGGGATGGCAGAGGCGACGGATTCATGTGGACAGGCCTTGAGGCCGCGCTTACCCGTCAAGGTGGGTTCGCCGGTCGCTTACAACTCTTTGAGCCAACGACTACTTGCGTCGGAGGTGCGAATCTTCGTAACTCTCCTTGTTTGCCAAGTTCTCCCAAACCACCTCACACCCTTGTGGAAGCGTCGTGCTGACATTGCTGGCAGGTCTGTTCCCGTCATCGATCAAACGCACGCGCTTTGGCCCAAAGACAACGGTGTAGCTTGCGTCTTGCTCTGGAGCAAAGGAAGCGATTGGTTGAACGACAGAGAAGGTATTTGTAGCGCCTGGGTAAGTCCCCCCGAACACTTCGAGTGTGTACTGCGGCATCGACACCCCGATCCGCCGACCTGAAGGGATGTTGATCTCAAGCTCCTTGACGTTGGGATAGCCTGCCACGCCCGCATTCAGCAATCCTACAAATTTGGTGCCTCTTACGTTGCAGAGATCGCCGTCATGGAAATTCACATGCAAGTTTCTCGAATCAATGCCCTCGAAAGTGACCCGCAATTTCGCAACGCCGCCTTCCTTTGGCGCAACGTAGTTCGGTCTGACGCTCTGACAGGCAGCAAGCATGAAGGCCGTTGTGCAAGTAAAAACCAGGAGGGACAAGCGACTGAAATGCATCGGTATATTGGGAAGGACAAGTGGGCGAGCGAAAGTCCGGACGACCGCTTCTGGCCGCCTTCAGGCATTTGAAGCGTCAGGGTCCGACTTCCGAGACGGAAGTGTCTGTATTTGTCTTCTCGGGCGCTTGTGGCCGGGTGTCGGGGGTCGTGCAGGCTCCAGCCGCAGCAGATACGGGAACTGACATTAGTGTCTCGCGCAATGTCAGTAGCACGCGGCGTGCACAGCCGTCGACGAGCAACGTGGCACGTTCGACTTTCGACGTCTTCCCCTCGTAATACCGAAAGGTTTGCTGCTTACCTGTGCCGAGTGGGAGCGTCTTGGCCGCTCTCGACGCTGCAAGTTCTATCGATTCCCGCAACAGGTCGCCGGCAAGAAGACGCAAGGCTGCACCGTCTCCCCTGCTCCAGTGGGCGACTGGATCCGATTCAGCAAGCGGAGCAGAGACAACGCGTATCACCCCTGCATAGATCGGCACCACACTAGCTTTAACGCTCACCTCATTGTCAAGAACCAACGCGGTCTGATCTTGCGTAAGCGCGAAGACGGGTACGCTATCGATCTGCCAAGTGTCCCCCGCCAGACCGCTTGGGGGCTTCGCGCTGCGTGCCAGTTCCGCGTGTGTGTACTTCGAGAGTACCGACCTGTAGGGCGCTAGGATTCGGTCCGCTTCTTCCTTTAACTTGATCTTCTGAGCATTTTTGGCTGCCTCATTAATCAGGCTATGAGCGATGACCGCTGCCAGAAGGCCTGCTGCGTTGGGTGCTGGGTACGCGATGGAACCGCCGCCGACGCCAGCACTGTCGAAGTTCTCGACCCCTTTGAATGCAACCGGGTCAGTAGATGGCAGCCGAAGAACCCACTGAGGCGAAGACGTGGGCCCCTGCGCTTCAGCGTTCTGGGTCGGTTGTTCCGCGGAAACTATTGCGGGGCCTGCGGGCCCGACCTGTGCTGCGACGCAAAAGCTCGCACCCGCGATCACCCAGCCCGCGACTCCCTTCCATCTTACGCGCCGTGCGCCGGAGGTCGATGCCGAGGTCATGCGACTATTTGACCGCTGAGGCGACGGGCTCCGTGCGTGGCGATAGGTTGGTTTCGGTCAGTGGCTTCAACACTGCATCGCGGCTCGCCTCCAGCGCCTGGAAGTATGCGTTGGTCAAGCCCGGAAACTTGGGGGGCTCGTCCCACTTGGCGCCGGCACTCAGGCTCACGTTGACAGGGACGTACCAGTTGTACGTGTTGGTCTTGAGATCGACGAGGTATGCCGCGCCAACAACGGTGGCCTTGGGATCGCTGGTAGGCACGTACGAAGCGTAGGTCCGAACGTATCCGAGTTGCTGCACGTCAATGACCAGCAGTTTGTCGACAGCCAGTTTGGCGCGGACTGGAGCAAAGTCCTTTCGGGCGGCTGTCGGTACTTCGGTGCGAATGTCGCTAAGCGACTTCAGGTCGATGGGGTCTTTGATCACCACAGCGTCGACACTCTTCTTTCGCAATGCTGCGGCGACATCTTCCTGCAACGCGGCCAACTCGTCGCGCGTAAGCGTCTCGGTGTGCTTTGTCAAAGAAGAATTGGAAGCGCTCGCGAACGCATGGCAGAGCAGGCAATCGGCGCCTGGAAAGTACGTGTCTACCTTGGGCAGGGCAGACATCGTTACTCCGACCTTGCCGCCCTTCGCAGCGATCGCGTCCTGGTTCAAAGGAACGGGTTGCTGCGGCTTGAGCGCGCAACCGGAAAGAACAACGCTCAGCAATAGAGCCGCCGTAGGAAAACCCCACCTCATCGAATTACCTCTGGTTTTGTGATGAACGAAGATTACACACGTAGGAGTACCTCACCAAAAAGCGTGTTGTTGCGGAGAGAGATAAAAAGCCAGAATCCGCGCAATAGTGCCTTGAAACGGGAGTCCTTCGAAACGGAGCTTGGTTCCAAGCGGGTCACGGACCGCAGAACAGCCCCATTGGAGGATGGCGGGGGATGTCGGCTTCTCTCTTGGCCGATGTTGATGACCAAGCAACGAGAGCACGAAAACCAACCTGTCAATGAAAGCCAGCGTCCACGTGAGACGGGAGCCAACTTGACTTGAAAACGAAAACTGCTTAGAAAATAAGCAGGCCGCATTCATCGAGAAGTGCGGCCAGTCGCGGGTTGGGGCCGTGCGGGCCGTAAGGATCGAACGCGAAGGCCACCAGGTGGCACAGCCAGTCGAACAAGTACAGCGGCAGTGCAAGGGCCGCGCGCATGACGGCGAGCACGACAAGCAGCACGGAGAGGAGGTTCACGAGCTAATCGAACGACGGCATGGGGACGGGACACAGGACAGGGCTTAGCGGTTCACTTCGGCCCCGCCTCGGTGCGGGCAATCACCCAGGTCGGGCACCAGCAAGAACTTGCAGCGGTCATCACGTCAAGTAGCGCAACGCAAGAAACAGCAGGCATCCGACGAACACGCCAGCCGCGAGGTAGGGCCAGCGTCGTGTTGCGGAGCCGGCGCGCGCCAGTTCCACTTGCAGGGCTTCGACTTGCCGTCGGTGCTCCGAGCGCGAACGCGCGTGCTCAGCCGCCTGAAGCTTTGCAGAGGATGCTTGCGCCCTCATGTCCAACTGCGCGCGCATATGCGCGCCTGCGGCGGTCGGCGTGCTCGCCACAAAATCGGCCACAAGACCCGCGAGGTTCGAATCGCCCGTGTGGCCCAAGCCTACGACGCGGTATGCGTTCGTTGCGGCCAGCGCCTCGATCACCTGCGGGCTGTCGAACACGCGCAATTCCTCGACCGCCCCGCCGCCGCGAATCAGCGCGATCACGTCGCCCGAGGCTTTGGCAATGGCGTTTGCGATGGCAGTCGCATCTGTCATCGACACATCCAGTCGTTCGAGGCGCAGGGGCGGCTGCATGTTGGCGAGTTGGCCGGCGAAGTCGTCAAAGACCTGGCTGGCTCGCGCGCAGATGACCGAGACCCTGAGGGCCTCGACCGAGGGAAACGGCACCGTGGGCCGGCGCAACCTCTTGAGTTGCTCCACCGCGCCGCGCTCCTGGCGCTCCTGCTGGATGGCTGCAGGCGATTGCATCAGCGCGATGTCGCTGACTTCGATCCTGAAGCTCAGGCGGCTTTGGTACAAGTTGGGGACGATGCGGCCAGAAGCCTGTACGTAGTCACCCGCACGAAGATCGTGTTCGGCCACCAGCGCCTTGGGCAAATTGAGGTACGCAGCGTCCTGATCCTCATGCAGCGGGACGTTGTAGTGAATCGGGTAGTTGGACGAAGGGATTTGGCCCAGCATGCCCTTGACGGACACGAACAAAGGAGTTTGCTCAACATGCGCCTGGGCGGTAGCAACGATGCTCGCGTAGAGGTCAGCAAGCGAGCGTATGGAAACTTCAGAGACGGCTGGCATTGGTGATGGCTTGGGCGAACTTTCCATTCACCACGACGGCCTAGGTTTCATCAAGAGATGGAGGAGGACGATGCGCGAGGCATTCAAATCCAAGCCCATCCATCCGCCCACAAGGTGCCTCCACAGCGATTCAATATGAGCCGGATTCTGGAGAAACTCCCGGCGGAGCGGGCTGACACAGGCGATTGGTTCGTGTGGGCCGGACACAGCTACTGCGCTAATGCGAAAGCTGCAACTAAGCAAAGACGGGGCGCGAGAAGTCGTTGCATCCTTCTTCTCCCGGCATGAAGACAACGGTAAGCAACGAGCCTTCCCGCTTCACAGCTACCGTATAGCTTCCCGCGGCTAGATCAACAAACACACCGCGCAGACCCTCCGGCTCCAAACCACCACTAGTCACCTCTTCGCCTGCGCCGATGAAGACTCGCCCAGAAGACACTTGCACATTGATATGGGCCGAATCTGGCAATGGACTCTCAGCGAAGGAAACACGATACGTACCATCGCTCCCAAGTCCAAAGAAGGCAACATTTCCCTTGTTGACCTCAATCAATTCATCATCCGATGTGGTCCACCAATCAGCATCATCATTCAGTCTGTGTTTGAGTCGTGAAGGATCAAATACACAGAGAGTGGCAGTGTCCGTACTAAAGCTAAATTCTTTCATTTTCATCTGCTACCTGGGAATAAACACAACACTAGGAATCGGATCGCCGGGCTGAAGGCCCGCCGCTCGTCCAGCTTGGTATAGAGAAACGCCGACACTCTTGTTGATGGACGCATCAAGCATCTTCAATCGTTGATCAGATTTTCCACCAACAATCAGATCAATAGGGTGATCAGCATTTAATTTAGTCATGTCGGGTTCAACGCCGAATCGGCGTAGATAGCGTTCGGCGACCTTTTGACGATATTGTTCTTGCAGGTTGCCGATTCGAACTTCACCTGTTGAAGGTGACCAGATGAGTTCTCCATTTTTCGCTCCGCGATCAAGGGCGCGCTGCTTGATCGCAAGCTCTCGCTCAAGATATGACCTCTCCGAAGCAGATAGTGTCGGGTCATTGAAGATCTTTGGCATCTTGACTTCAAGCGCCCCCCCAAGTCCTCTCGGACGTGTAGCAGCACCAAAAAGTGGAGGTGCTTTCGCCGTTAGAGTTTGCTGATAAGCATTCGTCCCCGTTCCCACAACCTGCCCGAGAGCCGCGACGGTTTGCAATACCCCGTCCTGCGTCCGTGGACTTGCACCAGCCAAGCCGGCAATGCCCCACGCAATCGACCCTCCAGGCGAAGCCATCATCGTGCTCAGGCGCTGCGCCTCGGCGCTAGGCTGCGGATACACCCGCGCCACTGCCGCAGCTCTTGCCTGATCGGATGGCGTGTGGCTCGCATAGCGCCATGCGTCTCCAAGCTGCCCGTTCGCCAACGCACCACCGATCGCGCTGAAGGAGTTGTAAGTCCCATTCAGAATCTGCTGATCGACGATCTCGGCACTGAAGCCAGGCGCCGGGTAGTTCCCCAGCCGTGCCGTTTCGTTCGGATAGCTCGGCACGGCCGCTTCGGCTGCATTGCCCCAGTCATTCAGGAATTCTGAACCCAGGCCCCAGTCATCGTTCGTCGAAGCGGCGCCAGGCGTATAGAAGTGCGAGGTCGTGCCCAGCGACGAATACGACTTCGAGCCCTGCAGCGTGTATCCCGCAATCGCAGGCACATCGGCACCGGACGGCAACTCGACTTGCAGCCTCGCATCGTTGGGATCGGTGCTCGACATCACCGGCGTGCCATCACCCAAGGAGGGAACGCTCTTCGACGGAACCCACCCCGCCCCGTCCATTTCCACCTTGTAGCTTTCCGAGCCCATACCACCGGTATAGCCCGGCCCGGCCGCCAACTGCACCCCACCCGCCATCGACAGATTCGCATACGGATTGGCAGGAGCGTTGCCCGCCGTGATCCAGCTGAAGTCCGGCTCCTGGTTGCTCGGCATGGCCGATACCCCGGCCCAGTTGTTGTTCTTTCGGAAGAGCGCATCAAGCTCGTTGTCGCCTTGGCCCCCACTGCTGCCCGAGGACTGCCCGTTCGCCGCTGCGATCGAATGACCCAACGCATTGCCAAAGGCATCAACAGCAACCTGGGTCGCACTGACGCGCCCACCGCGCAGCGCCGCCGTCGTGATACCCCCGGCGAAGCTGGACACGGCCCGGTTGGCGAACTGCCCGAAGCTGTCCGAGCCGAAGCTGTTGCCGATGGCGCCGCTCACTCCCTGCGCGACCCCTGCACCGACCGCACTCGCCGCCACGCTCCTCCAGCTGAAACTCGACTGCAGACCCGTGGCTACCGCAATGCCCTGCGTCAGCGAGTTCGCGACGGCGCCGCGCACCACCGCATCGCCGATCACATTTCCGGTATTGATCAGCCCGCCACCGAGTCCAGCGGTGACGCCGCTGCCGATGGCGCTGAGGGCCACTTGCTTCCAACTGAACTGGTCCTGCGCCCCGATGGCGACACCGACAGCCTGGCTCGCTATGGAGCCCACGGCGCCCCCCACCACTGCGGCGCCAATGCTTGCGGCTGTCAACCCACCCGCTCCGCCCAGCACGGCGACCCCACCGGCAAAGCCACCTGCGCCCGCTGCCCCGGCTGCGCCGAAGTAGGCGCCGGCCGCCCCGGCCGTGTAGATGGTCACCACCACGGCAATGACCACCATGATGATCTGCCCCACCACCCCGCACCCGTCGTCCTCGGCCTGCGGCAAGGCCAGCATCGTGGGCGAATCGCTGGCGATCTTGCTCGGGTCGTAAGGCCTGAAGGTGCCCGCGTTGTCCGCACTCGCCACCCTGGTCGGAATCCGCAGCACCTGCCCGGTCCTCAGGTCCGCATCGCTGCCCAGGCCGTTCGCGTCCGCGATCAGGTACCACAGGCTCGCATCCCCGTACGCCCCCCGGGCAATGCTCTGCAGGGTGTCGCCCGCGCTCACCGCGTAGCTGCCCGGGCTGCCTGCGGGGTAGTTGCCGTCGATGGGCCGGTAGCCGAAGCTGAAGTCGCTCTGGGCGCTGAAGAGCGGCCCGTTCTGCGCCAGCGGCGTGCCCTCGAAGCGGTTGTCCGCCAAAAGGCCGTAGCGCCCCAGCACCTCGCCGTTGACCACCAGCTGGCGCTGGCCGTTGGCCTGCACCTGGGGCGTGCCCTCGTAGGCGTAGTAGGCGTACAGGGCGTTGCCGTTCGCGTCGTTCACGAAGTTGTGCGTGCGCAGGGTCGGATGGGTCGTCTGGCCCGAATCGCCGACGAAGACCAGGTGGCCGTTGGCGTCGTAGTGGTAGCCCAGGCCGCCCCGGGTCAGCAGCTCGCCGGAGCGGGAAGTGACGGTGACGCTTTGCGCCGTTTGGTAGCCCTGGGCGCGCACCACGGTGTTGGTGGTCTGGCTGAAGGTGCCGTTGACGGTGTCGGCCACCAGGTAGCCCAGCACGTTGCCCTCGGCGTCGTAGTCGTAGTTCACCGCGTTGGCCGACAGCATGAACTCGGTGCTGGCCTGGTGCGCCAGCCGGCCGTTGGCGTCGTACTGGCTGTGGCGCCACTGCAGGGCGTCGTTGCCGGTGTTGGGGGCCCACTGGCGGTGCAGCGCGAGGTAGTCCGGCCCGACGCTGGCCGCCGGCCCGCTGATGATGACGCGGTGGGCCGCGTCGTAGCCGCGGCTGTCCACCTGGGCGCCGTCGCGCGTGGTGCCGGTGAGGCGGTTCAGCGCGTCGTAGTCGTAGGTCTCGGTGGTCTCGCCGGCCTCGGCGGCCCACTGGTTGCTGCCGGCGCCCACCAGGCGGATGCCGTTGTGGGTGTCGGTGTGCCGGTTGCCGTTCAGGTCGTAGCTGATGCGGTGGCCCTTGGTGCCCAGGCTGCCGTTGGCGTCGGCGGCATCGACCACGATCTGGCGGTTCATGGCGTCGTACTGGAAGTAGCGATGGGTGTCCTGCTCCACGGGCATGGCCACCAGCTCGGTGCTCAGGGTCTGGTCGCGCAGCCGGGTGCCCACGTGGGTGCGGTTGCCCACCTTGTCGTAGTCGATGGTGAGGTAGGCGCGGGTGTCGGCCACCCAGCGCATGCGGCCCAGCGCGTCGTAGGCGATGCGGTTGTCCTGGTAGCTGACGCCGCCCTGCTCGGTTTGTTCGCGCACGCGCCGCCCCGACAGGTCGTAGGCGTAGCGGCTGACCTTGCCCAGGCTGGCGTCGTCGATGCGCACGAGCTGGCCGGCCGCATCGTGGCTGTAGGCCAGGTTCTGGCCGCGGGTGCTGGTCTGGTGGGTCAGCTGGCGCGCGTTGTCGTAGCTGTAGCTGTAATTGGCCCCGCCGATGTCGCTGTGGCCCGCGAGCTGGCCGAAGTAGGTGTAGGCCCAGGTGGCCAGGGCGCCGTTGGCGTCGATCTCCAGGATCTTGCGGTTGCGCGCGTCGTAGGCCGCGCGGGTGGCCTGGCCCATCGGCTGGGTGGTCTGGATCAGGTTGCCGCGCAGGTCCCAGGTGTACTTCAGGGTCTCGCCGGCGCCGTTGGTGCTGCGCAGGAGGCGACCGGCCTGGTCGTAGGCGCTGGTCTCGCTGATCTGGGCCTGGCCGAGCAGCGCCGGGCCGAAGAGCGTGGGCCAGCCCCAGATGGAGGCGGCCGTGTGGGTGGTGCGCACCAGACGGTCCAGCTTGTCGTGCAGGAACCAGGTGCCCTGGCCCATGGCGTCGATGGTGCGCACCTTGTCGCCGAAGGCGTCGTACGCGTGGTTGACCACGCCCTTGTCGATCAGGTTGCCGTCGGCGTGCAGCTCCTGCGCGAGGTTGCCGCCGGCGTCCCACACCTGGCCGTTGACGTGGTCGTTGGCATCGCGCACGGCCACCTGGCGGCCCATCTGGTCGTAGTAGATGCGGGTGACCGGTGCGTCGGGGTTGACGATGTTGCCATCGCCGTCCACGCCCGGGTTGCCGTAGGCATCGGTCTGCACCTGGCGGATGAGCTGGTTGTTGGCGTTGTAGCTGTAGGTGGTGACCCAGTTGGCCGAGCGCGGGTCGCTGATGCTCAGCACGTTGCCCCAGCGGTCGGTGTTCTGGTTGACGATGGGGCGGCGCCAGCCGTCGGTGCCGTTCTGGCCGATGCTCTGGCCGATCTGGCGCCCGCCCAGCAGCGGGTCCTGGCTCAGGGCGTAGGGGCCGGGGTCGGTGGCGGCCCAGCTGTACTGGGGCGGGGTGTCCGGCGTGCCGGGGGTGCCGGGCACGTAGGCCGGGGTGGTGTCCACGATGGTGACGCTGCCGTCCGCGCCCACGGTCATGTCGCCCAGGGCCTGGCTGGTGGCCGCGGCCCCGAAGCCGGGGAAGTAGCCGTAGCCGTACTCGTAGACTCCGGCCGGCAGGTGCAGGCCGGTGATGTTCGCTTCCCAGTTGCCATCCGCGCGCGGCTGGATCTCAATGGGCGTGAAGGGCCACTCAAAGCCCTTGATGCGGTAGAAGAAGCCGCTGATGGAGCCCAGCGGCGGCGGGGGCAGGCGCACCACGTAGACGCTCTGGTACATGTCGCCCGTCTGCTCGTCGTAGCCGATCCACTCCTGGCGGGTTTCCACCGCCAGGCCGTCGATGTGCGGCAGGCCTTGGGCCGGCGTGGCGGGGGTGCCGGGCACGCCCGCGACCTTGCCGATCTGGCCGGTGACGTGCGCATAGGGGCCGGCGTCGCCCGGGTGGGTCCACAGCAGCTCGTACTCATAGGTGCCGGCGGCCAGGCCCGCGAGGTCGACCACGCTGTGCGCGTTGCCTTCGGGGTAGGCGATGGCCTGCTCCACCCACGGGTCGCTCGAGCCCGCGATGCGCAGGCGAATGACCTGCAGGTCGCCGCCGCCGGGGCCCTGCCACTCGAGGGTTTGGGCGGCGCCGTTCACGCCGGTGGGCGTGCCGATGGTGGCCAGCACGCGCGGCGTGATGTTCAGGCTGCCGGTGGCGGTAATCTGCGCGGCCTGGCCCGGCTGGGCGGTGAAGACGCGGTACTCGTAGCCGCCCAGGGGCAGCCCGGAGGCGTCGTAGCGCAGGCTGTCGCCGAAGTTGACCAGGGGCACGTCGGCCCAGGCGTTGTCGTCCGTGCTGCCCGCGGGGCGCAGCTGCATGGTCACCTGGGAGCCCGAGGGCGGTCCGACCGCGGCGCCGGGTGCGGCGATGTGCACGGCCTGGCCGGCATAGCCGGCGCTGTCGCGCTCGATCAGGGTTTGCCAGTTGCCGAACTGGTCCTGCTTGGCGACGGTGACGTGGGCGATGCGCTGGATGCCGCCTTCGGCGGCATGGACGTCGTCGGCCCAGTTGAAGGCCACGCCGTTCAGGCCCTGGGCGGCGCTGAAGACCTGGCCCAGGGTGCGCACGGCGCCTTCGCCGCCGGCGCCGTCCTTGGGCGCATAGCTGAGCGTGACCTTGATCTGGCCGCTGCCCAGGTCGGCGAGGTAGCCGGACCAGTCCAGCGCCACGGAGTTGGTGCCGCTCCAGGAGACGGGGTTGCCGTAGACATCCTCGCCCGGGCCGCTGCTGGCGGCGATGCTGGCGCCCAGCATGGCGGTGTGCACGGCCACGCCGCCCTGGGTCTCCCGGCGCTCGGCCAAGGCTTGGCGGGTAATGTGCCCGAGCAGGTCGTAGGTGGTGTCGGTGCGGCGCACGTCGGCCAGCAAGTCGGCCTGGTCAGCGCTGCCGACGGCGTTGCGCAGGTCGAGGTCGCCGCGGCCGTTGCCGGCGCTGCGGATCTCCGCGTTCTGGCGGCCTTGCAGGTCGTACAGGGCGATCTTGTCCACGCCGTCGCCGGCGTTGGTGCGCCACAGGCGACCGGCCAGGTCGTAGTCGAAGTACTCGCCGGGGTGGCCGTTGACGCTCTTGGACACCAGTTCGCCGAAGGCGTTGTAGGCCATGGCGGTGTCGACCACGGCGCCGGCGGCGCCGGGCTGCCCGACTCCGCCGCCGAGGGTGGTCTGGCCGTTGGCCTGCGCCGGGGTGCCCTGCCACAGCAGCACCCAGTTGCCTGCGCCGTCTTGCTGGAAGATGCGAATCGCGGTGACGCTGGCGATGGGCTCGTTGGGCACCAGGTCCACCCCGCCTGGCGTGGTGGCCGCCTCGGCCAGGAAGGACTGGGTGTGGGTGACGGCGTGGCCGGGCTCGACGGTCTCGGGGTTGGTCTCGTCGCCGGCAATCACAACATCGGGCGTGAGGTAGTCGAAGTGGACCTGGAACGGCCCGCCCTGCGTGTTGACGATGTTGGCCAGCTGGGTGAGTGTGAGCTTGCCGTTGAACCCGATGGGTTCGCTGCTTTCGCCAAAGATGGTGCCGCTGCCTCCGTCGAGCATGCCGGCAGTCGTGACGGTGGCCTGCGGGTTGACCACGTAGATGCCGCTGGCGGCAGCGGCGCCGTTGACGTAGCTGGCGTTGTCGCTGGCGGTGCCGGGGTCGATCACGTGGGTCTGGCGGCCCAGGTCGTCGTACTGGTAGGCGCGGTACAGGGTGCGCGTAACGCCGTCGTTGTCGGTAACGCCCTGCCACTCCTTGGCGATCAGGCCCTGGCTGTTGTAGGAGCTGAAGTGGCTGGCGCCCATGGCGTCGGTGCTTTGCACCATGTGGCCCAGGGCGTCGTACTGGGCGTAGCTGGTGCGGTCGGTGTGGGCGTAGAGTTCTGCGTCGCGCACCGGATCCAGTTCGGAGATGACGGTGCCGGCGAGGTAGAAATGATCCCCGACGAGAGGGTTTGACATGCGCACCAGCGGCCGGTCCATGACCGCGCCCTGAGCCTGCCCGACATAGCCGACCGCCCCCTTGAACGTGGCGCCGTAGTTCTGCACCAGGTCGTCGACCTCGGCCATGCTGGTGGTCAGCACGTGGTAGGCCGAGAAGGCCTGCATCTCTGGCGGCCAGAAGGCCGGCAGGCGCAACTGCACCTTGTACAGGGGCACAGTGCCCTCGCTTTGCGAGCCGGCGATGTAGCCTGTCACGCCTTCGTCATGCCAAATGCCCGAAGCCAGCAACGCGTCGCGTTCCGCCAATGACTGCGTGTAGTAGTGAATCGGCCCGAAGAAATCACTGCGCAGCCGGTACATAGGCACGCTGCCTTCGAAGGGCGTGGTCGACATGAAGCCAACGTCGCCCTCCACCACCCATCCCCCTGCCTGCGCGCTGGCGATCTCCGGATTGGCAATGGCCACCCAGGATGGCAAGGGAGCCGCACTCAGCGGATTGCCATTGGCATCCGCCCCGTTGACGTACTCGGTCTTGAGCACGACGTTGCCGTAGGCGTCGCGCCGAAACACGGTCAGCGGCGTGATGGCCGCGCCGCTCTCGGTGCTGGTGCGCGTGGGCTCGGCCACGGCGGTGACGCGGCCCAGCGCGTCGTAGTAGCTGTAGGTGGAGGCGCCGGCCGCGTCTGTGGTGCGGGTGAGGTTGCCCACAGCGTCATAACCGTAGCTGGTGGTGAGATCGCCGCGCGTGCTGGTGCCGTTGGACGCGGCGCTGTATTCGACGTTCTTGCGCGTTTCGCTCGTCTTGCGGTTGTTGCGGTCGTAGGCCGTTTCGGTGCGACGGTCGTTGGTCGCGTCCGCCACCGGCAACGCCGGCATGGACACCGCGCCGGCATTCACCGCGCCGGTCCAGCCCGCCAGGCTGCCGGTGCCAGCCCAGGCGGTCGCGGCTTTGGCGTACTCGGTGTGCACGGCCACGTTGCCCGCGCTGTCGAAAGCCTGGGTGGTGACGTAGCCCATCGCATCGACGCTGGCCACCTGCTGGCCGCGGCGGTCGTAGAACTGGGTGGTGAGCGTCCAGTTGCCCGCGCTTTGCAGCTGTGCCACCTGGGCCAGGTCGCCGAAGGTGCTGTAGGTGTTGCGCGTGGTCTTGCCGGCCATGAAGCCTTGGCTCGAGGCCAGGCTGTTGTCGTGCACGTACACGGTGGGCTCGGTGACCTGGATGGCGCGGCCCAGCCGGTCGTAGTCGGTCAGCAGGGTGCGGTCGGCATCATGGTTCAGGCCGGCTACGGTGGCCTGGACTTGGGCGGTGCCGAGGCTGGCGGGGCTGCCGGCGGCCAAGCCGCTGGCGGCGCCGTAGCGCGTGAGGCTGATGGCATCGCCGAAAGTGTTTCGGGCGTAGCTGGTGACAAAGCCCAGCGCATCGACGTCATGGGCCACTCGGCCGACGAGATCGTAGGTCTTGTAGCTGTATTTGCCGCCGATGTCGCGGTTGGTCACCGCATTGCCCAGCGCGTCGTAGGTGGTCTGGGTATAGAGAGCCTGGGTCTGCTCAACGCGCGTGGCCACGCCGCTGTCGCCAATGCCGTCGCCGTTGGTGGTGATGTCCTCCGCGCCGGTGTACACGCCCACGCGCGGATAGATGACGCGCACCTGGCGGCCCACTTGGTCGTACTCGTACGAGGTGAAGCGCTGCTCAGGGCGCCCGGCCGCTTCGATGCGGCTGCGCAGCTGCCCGAAGGCGTCGTAGATCAGCCGGGTGACGACGCTGCCCACCCCGCTGGCCGCCGCGTTCACCGTTAGGCGGCCGTCCGCCCCGGGCATCACCGCGGTGAGCTCGACCTGCGGCGAGACTTCCACCAGCATGCGCCCGGCGCGGTCGTAGCCGTAGGTCCACACGGCGCCCTTGGCGTTGGTGTAGCTGGTCTTGTTGTCCAGCGCGTCGTAGCTCCAGGCTTCGGTAAAGCCCATGGGGTCGGTGCTGGAGAGGACGCGCCCGGCAGCGTCGCGGCTGTAGCTCGTGCTGCGGTCGTTGGGGCTCGCGACGACGGCAGCGGCCACGGCGGCCGCCGTGCTGGCGGTACTGGACGGAATGGCCAGTGCGTACTGCTGGGTGCTGCGCACCTGGCCCAGGCCGTCGTAGTCGGTCCGGCTGACGAAGCCCAGCGGGTCGATGCCGTAGATGGAACGCCCCGCGGCGTCGAAGACCTGGCGCGAGATGCGGTCGTTGGCGGCGTCCGTGCTCAGGCGCGCGCGGATGTCGCCCGGGCTGGCGGTGGTGCTCAGGCCCGTGGTGCCGATCGCTCGCGCATAGCGGCGCGTTTCGACGTTCTGACCGAGGCCGTCGTAGATGGATTCGGTCGTGCCGCCCTGGGCATCGACTCCGAAGACCTGGCGGTTGGCCTGGTCGTAGGCGGTGCGCTGGATGCGGTCGGCCCCTGCGTTGGCCGAGACCGCCGCCTGCAAAGCGGCGTCCGTGTAGGTGGTGGCGGCGCCGGGCGGCGCGATGGCATTGGCATAGGCTATCTGCTGGGTGACGTTGCCGAAGGCGTCGTAGATGACCCGGTTGACGCCGCCCAGGGCATCGACCGTGAAGGTGCGGCGGCCCGCGCCGTCGTGGGCGAACACGCTCGTGCGGTCGGTGGCGGCGTCGGGCTGAACAGCCGTGAGCAACGCGCTTTCGCTCAGATGCGGCAGGTCATAGCCGTTCGCGGCACCGCTGAAGCCCAGCACGTCGATGGCGTTGGCGTACTGCACGCTGCGCACGATGCTGCCGGTGCCGTCATAGGTGTTGCGCGTGACCGCGCCCACCCCGTCCACGCGCCAGGCCAGGCGCCCCGCGGGGTCATAGACCATGTACTGCGACTGATCGATGTCTGGCGCAACCGTAAGATTGCCGAAGACCGAATCGATGTCGTTGCTGACATAGCTGAGCAGCGGCCACGCGTGCGCGGTCTGCCGAACCAGCCGACCCACGCCGTCGTAATCGTAGGAGGTGACCTGGCGCATCTCGCCCACGCCAGAAGCCAGATCGGACGTGTTGGTGTAGCGCAGTTCGTACCGCAGCCGGTTGGCGCCGTCGTAAAGATAGTCGGTGGCGCGGTCTTCGTCGCTGGCCACCGCGCTGTCCGGCGCACTAGCGTAGGCGATGGCGTTGGCGTACTGGCGCCGGCTCGTGACGTTGCCGTTGCCGTCGTATGCGATGTGCTGCACCGCGCCGGTGCCCGCATCGAGGGCATCGACGCGCCAGCTCAGGCGGTTGGCGGCATCGTAGACGTTGCGCACGCGCGCATCGTGAGCGTCGTCGGCCACGGGCGCGGGCGCGCTGCGGCCATCCCAGGCGGCCAGCGCCGCGGCGTCCAGCGCGTTGGCGTAGGCACGGGTCTCGAGGACATTGCCGTTCGCATCGTAGGTGTACTGGGTGGCATCGCCCAGCGCGTCGACGCGCCAGGTGGCGCGGTTGGCGGTGTCGTAGACAGTGCGAAGGCGCTGGTCGCGCGATGCATCCGCGGTCACGGCGGGCGCGGAGGTGCCGTTCCAGCTTCCGAATGCCGCGCTGGTCAGTGCCGTGGCGTAGGCGCGCGATTCGGTGACGTTGCCATTGGCGTCGTAGAAATACTGGACCACGTCGCCGGCGCCGTCCACGTTCCAGGTGGCGCGGTTCAGGCTGTCGTAGACGGTGCGCACGCGCTCGTCGCGCGCGGCATCGGCCGTGACCGTTGGATCGCTGGCAATGTTCCAGCTCGCCAGGTTGACGCGGTTGGCATAGGCCCGCGTCTCGATGACGTTGTTAGCCTTGTCGTAGATGTACCGGACGACGGCGCCGGTGCCGTCCACGCTGAAGCTCAGGCGGCCGTCGCGGTCGTAGCGGCGGCTTTCGGTGACGTCTGAGCCGGCACTGACCACCACCTTGGCAAGCACTTGCGCAACAGTGGGGGCGTTGCCCAGGCCGGTGGTGACGATGGGCACCGCATACGAGGTCACGCGGGTCACCCGGCCTTCGGCGTCGTATTCCTGCTTGGAGAGGTTGCCCAGCGCGTCGAGCGTGAAGACCCGGCGGTTGTTGGCGTCGTAGGCGTAGCGCGTGGCGCTGCCGTTGGCGTCGATGGCGCGCGTGACGTTGTCGGCCGCGTCGTATTCAAAGCTGCGCGTGAGGTTCAGGCCGTCGGGGTCGACCTGTTCCTTCACGCGGCGGCCGGCGCCGTCGTAGGTGTACTGGGTGGCGCTGCCGTTGGGCGTGGTGACGCGCAGCACCTGGCCGGTGGTGTCGTAGGCGTAGGTGGTGACGAGGTTCAGCCCGGCGGGGTCGATGGCCTGGCGCACGGCCTGGCCATTGAGGTCGTACTGGGTGGCGGTGACCACGCCGCGGGCGTCGGTGACGCTCACGGTCTGGCCCTTGGCGTCGTAGCCGTAGCTGGTGACGAGGTTCAGGCCCGTTGGGTCGAGCGCGCGGGTGAGCAGGCGGTTGGCCGCGTCGTAGGCGTAGTTGGTGACCACACCATTGGCATCGGTGTGGGTGAGGACCAGGCCGGTCTTGTCATAGGTGCTGCCAGTGGTGACGGTGGCCGCGCCCAGCGGGGTGCTGGCCTGCAGCAGGTTGCCGCTCTTGTCGTAGCTGTAGCTGGTGGTGTTGCCGCGCCCGTCGGTCACGCTCTGGGTCTGGCCCTGGCGGGTGCGCACGGTGGTCATCGTCACGCCTTCGGGCGTGGTCATCGTGACGCTGCGGTTGGCGGT
>NZ_JAUSRN010000025.1 GCF_030811855.1 Variovorax paradoxus
TTGGTCCACGCGAGGTTGTCCTTGGCCAGGCGGGACCAGAAGCCCTCGAAGTCCTGCTCGGCCTCCTGGCACAGGGCCTCGTAGGCGGGCATGCCCGAGATGCGGGCGCCCTGGGTGGCGCGGGCGTCGGGCGGGAACACGCGGTTCTCGACGAGGACGGATTCGATGTTCTTGGATGCGCTGCTGCTCATTTCTTGTCTCCTGGGTAGGTGCGGCCGTAATGTCGGCGGGCCCACTTACGGGTCACTGACGGGTCCGTCCAGGTCCGATGTTAGTTCGCAGGGTTATCACGAGTCGGTCACGGGGGCACCTCTAGAATCGCCGGTCGTTCCCAACCTCCCGTCCAATGTCCGCTCCCGATCCTTTCGACCGCCCCCACACGCCCGCCGCCGCCTCGCCGCTGCGGCCACTTCCCAAGCTGATCTTCGCGAGCCGCTGGCTGCAGCTGCCGCTGTACCTGGGCCTGATCGTGGCGCAGGCGGTGTACGTGGTGCACTTTCTGGTCGAGCTGCTACATTTGGTCGAGGCGGCCTTCGGCAGCAAGGATGCGTTGCAGGCCCTGATCACCAGCATCGGCTACAAGACCACCGCGCCGGTAGGCACGCTCAATGAAACGGTGATCATGCTGGTGGTGCTGGCGCTGATCGACGTGGTGATGATCTCCAACCTGCTCATCATGGTGATCGTGGGCGGCTACGAAACCTTCGTGAGCCGCATGGACCTCGAAGGCCATCGCGACCAGCCCGAATGGCTGAGCCATGTGAACGCGTCGGTGCTCAAGGTGAAGCTGGCCACGGCCATCATCGGCATCAGCTCGATCCATCTGCTGAAGACCTTCATCAACGCGGACAACTACACCGACCGCGTGCTGATTGCGCAGACCGTGATCCACATCGCGTTCCTGTTCTCGGCCATGGCCATTGCCTACACCGACAAGCTCATGACGTCGAACGCGCCACAAGGCGGCGGCCCGCACTGAGCCCTGCCCATTTCTAGCCTGCGTGCGGCAGATCCCACGCAGGCACGTCGGTGAATCGCTCGGCCAGAAAGTCGAGCATCGTGCGCAGCGCGGCCGGCATGTGCTTGCGCGAGGCATACACCGCATACATGCCCACCACCTGCGGTTCGCAATCAGGGAAGAGCGGCACCAGTTCGCCGGCCTTCACGAGGCCGGCCGTCAGGTAGGTAGGCAGCATCGCAATGCCCGCTCCGGCACGCGCCAGCTGCATCAGGCTCGCGGCATCGTTGGTCGACAGGTTGCCGCCCACGGCTACGGAGGCCGGCTCCCCGTTGTCCTTGCGCGTGAAATTCCAGAGGCTGCGCCCGAAGTACGAGTGCGTGAGGCAGTTCCGCTGGGCCAGCTCCTCCACGCGCGAAGGCTTGCCATGTTCCTTCAGGTAGCCGGGTGACGCGCAAACCACCGAACGGCAGTCTGTGAGCCGCCGCGCGATCAGGTTGGGATCGATCTCCACTGCCACTCGAATGGCGAGATCGATGCGCTCGTCCACCAGGTTCACCGCGCGGTCCAGCAGCACCAGGTCGACCGCCACCCCGGGATACAGCCGCACGTAATCGGCCACCGCGCCAGCCAGCTGCGCCTGCGCGAAAGAGGTGCTGGCCGTGATGCGCAACTGGCCTTGAGGCGCTTCCGCGGGATGCCGCACGGCGGCCTGCATGTCGCCCGCGAGTTCGAGCACCTGGCGGCAGCGCGGCAGCAGTTCCTCGCCTGCCGCGGTGAGGCTCAGTCGGCGTGTCGTGCGATGCAGCAGGCGCGCGCCGGTCCATTGCTCGAGTTCGGCCACGTAGCGCGTGACCACCGGCCGGGAAAGATCGAGCTTGTCGGCCGCGGCCGTAAGGCTGCCCGAGTCGACCACCGTGACGAACACCCGCATTGCATTCAATCGATCCATTCGAACGATTTTAGGAATAAACAAACGCGAAATTCGAGGTATTTCTTTCGAAAGCAGAAACCTAAGATGCGCTTCATCGCATCAACATTTCAGGAGCATTCATGAGCCACATCGCCATCATCGGCGCCACCGGACGCGCCGGCGGCCGCCTTCTCGAAGAGGCCCTGCGCCGCGGCCACACCGTGACCGCCATTGCGCGCAAGGCCAGCGAAAAGCTGTCGGGCCGCGCAGACGTGAAGGCCATCGATCTCGACGTACTCGACGCCGCCGCACTCGAAAAGGCTCTGGCCGGCCATGACGCGGTCTTCAGCGCCGCGCACTTCTCCAGCGTGCCGCCCGCCGCCATCATCGAGCCGACCAAGCGTGCTGGCGTGAAGCGCCTGCTGGTGGTCGGCGGCGCCGGCAGCCTGTTCGCGGCGCCGGGCCTGAAGGTGGTCGACACGCCGAACTTCCCCGAGGCGTACAAGGCCGAAGCCTCCGCAGGCGCCGCTTTCCTCGAGGTACTTCGCAATGAAAAGGAACTCGACTGGACCTTTCTCTCGCCTTCCGCCGAATTCGTCGAAGGCGAGCGCACGGGCAAGTTCCGCCTGGGCAAGGACGATCTGCTGGTGAGTGCCGAAGGCCGCAGCTGGATCAGCTTCGAGGACTTCGCGATCGCGTTCATCGACGAACTTGAGAAGCAGGCACATTCGCGCCAGCGCTACACGGTCGGCTACTGATCGGCCGGCAAACAAATAAAAAAAGGACCCGCGCGGGTCCTTTTTTATTGGGCGATTCAGACTTATCGGCCCGTCATGTTTTCAGGAACGACCCACTGGTCGAACTGTTCGGCCGTAAGGTGGCCTGAAGCAATGGCAGCCTCACGTAGGCTCGTCCCCTCCTTGTGCGCCTTCTTCGCGATGTAGGCCGACTTGTCGTACCCGATGTGCGTGTTGAGCGCCGTCACCAGCATCAACGAGCGCTGGACCAGCTCCGTGATGCGCTCGCGGTTCGGCTCGATGCCCACGGCGCAGTGGTCGTTGAAGCTCACCATGCCATCGGCCAGCAGGCGCACGCTCTGCAGGAAGTTGTGCGCCACCATCGGGCGGAACACGTTCAGTTCGAAATTGCCCGAGGCGCCGCCGATGTTGATGGCCACGTCGTTGCCGAACACCTGCGCGGCCAGCATCGTGACGGCCTCGCTCTGGGTCGGATTGACCTTGCCCGGCATGATCGACGAGCCGGGTTCGTTCTCGGGAATGCTCAGTTCGCCGATGCCGCTTCGCGGGCCGCTCGCGAGCCAGCGCACGTCGTTGGCGATCTTGTTCATGCTGGCGGCGAGCGTCTTGAGCGCGCCGTGGGCGTGCACCAGCGCATCGACGCTGGCCATGGCTTCGAACTTGTTGGGCGCAGTGACGAACGGCAGACCCGTGAGCTTGGCCAGTTCGGCGGCCACCTGCTCGGCATAGCCCTTGGGCGCATTGAGCCCGGTGCCGACGGCCGTGCCGCCCAGCGCCAGCTCGCTCAGGTGCGGCAGCGCGGCGCGCACATGCGCTTCGCCGTGCGCCAGCTGCGCCACATAGCCCGAGAACTCCTGGCCCAGCGTGAGCGGCGTCGCGTCCTGCAGGTGCGTGCGGCCGATCTTCACGATGTCGGCGAAGTCCTTCGACTTTTGTTCCAGCGTGCCGCGCAGCTTGGCGATGGCGGGCAGCAGCTTGTGCGTGATCGCCTCGACAGCCGCCACATGCATGGCGGTCGGGAACACGTCGTTGCTCGACTGGCTGCGGTTGACGTCGTCGTTCGGGTGCACCAGGCGCCCTTCCCCGCGCTCGCCACCGAGGATTTCGCTCGCGCGGTTGGCCAAGACCTCATTGACGTTCATGTTGGTCTGCGTGCCTGAGCCGGTCTGCCAGACCACCAGCGGGAACTCGCCCGGGTGCTTGCCGGCGATGACTTCATCGGCCGCGGCCACGATGGCCTTGGTTTTTTTCTCGTCCTGCAGGCCCAGCGCATGGTTGACCACGGCCGATGCCCGCTTGACCTGGGCCAGCGCCTTGATGATTTCACGCGGCTGCTGCTCGCCGGAGATGTCGAAGTTCTGCAGCGAGCGCTGCGTTTGCGCGCCCCACAGCTTGTCGGCCGGCACGTCGATCGGACCGAAGGTATCGCGCTCGGCACGGGTCTTGGGGGAAGTCGTCATGAGAAAAAGCTCCGCAGTCTTGGATGGTCGCGCCGCCTGGTCGGGCACGGGCCCGAGTATCGGCCAACAAGAATAGCTCGCATCTGACGGGGCCATTGGGCTGCCGCCGACACCACGTTACGCCTGTTGGCTTGACTCGCATCATGTCAAAAAGTTATAATCATTGGCTTCAGACGACCAACAAGTCATGTAAGTCATGTTGATCGGCCCTGCACTACTCGCGGATCTCCGAATCCCGTCGCGGTGCAAGGTTCTCCCCGCCGGGCCCTGCCCGGCAAACCGGCCGGATCTTTCCGGCCCCACTGCCACGCCACCTTTCGGCGGGCACTGGTTTCGTCGCCACGTCGTCTTCAGTGCCTGTCGGCAGCCTCCAAGGCTCGCCGGGCCATTGCACGCGTTCTCCCGCGCTCTCTGTTCGGACGGCCCATCGGCTGATGGCGTGACCGTTGCCGCCCCGTACTTTTGGGGGGCGGTGCTGTGTCCAACCTTTCAACAAGGAGCCCCGGCATATGGCCAAAGGAATTCTCATCGACCATGTTTTCAAGGTGTTCGGCGATTCGCCCGAACAGGCCCTCGAACTCGTGCGGCAAGGTTTTTCGAAGAAGGAAATCTTCGCTCAGACGGGCCAGTCGATCGGCGTGTTCGATGCCACCTTCGAAATCCAGGCCGGCGAGATCTTCGTGATCATGGGTCTCTCGGGGTCGGGCAAATCGACGCTGGTGCGCCTGTTGAACCGGCTGATCGAGCCGACCGCGGGCCGCATCGTGATCGATGGCGCCGACATCAACGAGCATTCCGACGCCAAGCTGCGCGCACTGCGCCGCAAGGACATCAGCATGGTGTTCCAGTCCTTTGCGCTGATGCCGCACATGACGGTGCGCGAGAACACCGCGTTCGGCCTCGAGCTGTCGGGCACGAGCAAGAGAGAGCGCCTCGCGCAGGCCGACCTGGCGCTCGCGCAGGTGGGGCTGGCGGGCTGGGGCGACAGCTACCCTGATGAACTTTCGGGTGGCATGCAGCAGCGCGTAGGCCTAGCGCGCGCGCTGGCCTCCGACCCGTCGATCCTGCTGATGGACGAGGCCTTCTCGGCCCTCGATCCGATCATCCGCACCGAGATGCAGTCCGAACTGCTGCGGCTGCAGCAGGAACAACGCCGCACCATCGTCTTTATCTCGCACGACCTCGACGAAGCCATGCGCATCGGCGACCGCATCGCGATCATGAAGGACGGCCAGGTGATCCAGGTCGGCACGCCCGACGAGATTTTGCGCAGCCCCGCCGACGACTACGTGCGCAGCTTCGTGCGCGGCGTGGACGCGGCGGCCGTGTTCAAGGCGGCGGACATTGCGCGCAAATCGCTCACGGTGGTCTGCGAGCATCCCGAGCGCGGTGCGCGCGCGGCGCTCAAAGTGCTGGAAGACCAGGACCGCGACTACGCCTACGTGACGAGCCCGAACAAGCGCTACCTGGGCACCGTGTCCGCCGACACGCTGCGCGCGACGCTCGACGGGCATTCGGGCCCGCTGGGCCTGCGCCATGCGTTCCTGAACGACCTGGGCGTGATCGAGGCCGATGCGCCCGTGGCCGGCCTGATCGGCCAAGTGGGCCAGGCGCCGTGCGCGATGCCGGTGGTGGCCGGCGACGGCCGCTTCTGCGGTGCGATCAGCAAGACGACGCTGCTCAAGTTCCTCGACCGCGACACGCCGCCGATCGACCCCGCGCATCAGCCCCAGCAAGCCGCAGCCGTCGTGGCCGTTGCCTGACCGACTTCGAAGGAACCATTGATGAACGACACCGCACTGCCCTCCGAATTCACGCCCCTGAACGACGCGGCCTCCGCCGTGGCCCCGCAGGCGCCAACGCCGGTCGACCCGTGGGCCGCTCTGTCCGCAGCGCCCGACGCCTCCGCCACCAGCGCCTGGCTTGACGCCCCCGTCGACGCTGTCCACCAGTTGGCAGGATCGGCCGACACCGCCACGAACAGCGGCTTCCAGCTGCACCGCCTCTGGGACGGCTCCCTCCCCGTCGAATCCTGGATCAACCAGGGCCTGGGCTGGGTGGTCGAGCATTTCCGGCCCTTCTTCCAGACCGTGCGCCTGCCCATCGACAGCACGCTGAACTGGGTGCAAGGTCTGCTGACCGGCCTGCCCACGCTCGCGATGATCGCGTTGATCGGCCTCTTCGCCTGGCAGTTCGCCGGTCGCGCGCTCGCCATCGGCACGACGGTGGCGCTGCTGCTCGTGGCCATGCTGGGCATCTGGCCCGAGGCGATGGTGACGCTGTCTCTGGTGCTGACCTCGCTGGTCTTCTGCATGATCATCGGCCTGCCGCTGGGCGTGCTTCTGGCCAGCAGCGACCGCGCCCAGCGGATCATGCGGCCCGTGCTCGACGCAATGCAGACCACGCCCGCCTTCGTGTACCTCGTGCCGGTGGTGATGCTCTTCGGCATCGGCAACGTGCCGGGCGTGATCGTGACGATCATCTTCGCGCTGGCCCCGCTGGTGCGCCTGACCAACCTGGGCCTGCGCCAGGTACGCCCCGACCTGATCGAGGCTGCGCGCGCCTACGGCGCCTCGCCCTGGCAGATGCTCGTGAAGGTGCAGTTGCCGCTGGCCATGCCGTCGATCATGGCGGGCATTAACCAGGCGCTGATGCTGTCTCTGTCGATGGTGGTGATCGCCTCGATGATCGCGGTCGGTGGGCTGGGCCAGATGGTGCTGCGCGGCATCGGCCGGCTCGACATGGGCCTCGCGACCGTGGGCGGCCTGGGCATCGTGCTGCTGGCGATTTCGCTCGACCGGCTCACGCAGGCGATGGGCAAGTCGCGCCGCAGCGCGGGGCGCCGCTGGTGGCACACCGGGCCGGCCGGTCTTGCGCTGCGTCTGCTGCAACGCCTCGTTGGTACGCCGTCGCGCAACGCGAACGAGCCCGTTCCTGCCCTGTCCACGCAAGCGCAATGAGCCACTACGAAGGAATCCAACGCATGAAGAAAACCAGTCTTCTCATCGCCCGCCGCCTTCTGGCCCTCGGCTTCGTCGCCTTCGGCTTGGCCGCCCAGGCCGCCAACGACCTGCCCGGCAAGGGCGTCACCGTGCAACCTCTCAAGAGCTCGCTCGCCGAAGAGGCGTTCCAGACGCTGCTCGTGATGCGCGCGCTAGAAAAGCTCGGCTACACCGTCGAGCCCATGAAGGATCTGGAGCCCGCCACCGAGCACCTGGCGATTGCCAATGGTGATGCCACCTTCATGACCAACCACTGGAGCCTGCTGCACGCCGACTTCTACAAGAACAGTGGCGGCGACGCCAAGCTCTCGCGCAAGGGCGTGTACTCGGACGGCGCCGTGCAGGGCTACCTGATCGACCGCAAGACGGCCGAGCAATACAACATCACCAACGTCGCGCAGCTGAAGGACCCGGCAATCGCCAAGTTGTTCGACACCGATGGCGACGGCAAGGCGGACCTCACCGGCTGCACGCCCGGCTGGGGCTGCGAGCTCGCCATCGAGAAGCACCTGACGGCCTACCAGTTGCGCGACACCGTGACCCACAAGCAAGGCAGCTACGCCGCGCTGATGGCCGACACCATCGCCCGCTTCAAGCAGGACAAGCCGATCCTCTACTACACGTGGACGCCCTACTGGGTCAGCGCCGTGCTGCGGCCGGGTGCGGACGTAGTCTGGCTGCAGGTGCCCTTTTCGTCCTCGCAGGGCGGCGAGAACGTCGACACGCAGTTGCCGAACGGCAAGAACTACGGCTTCCAGGCCAACCAGGAGCAGATCGTCGCCAACAAGGCCTTCGTCGAGAAAAACCCGGCCGCGGGCAAGCTGTTCGAGGTGATGAAGCTGCCCATCGGCGACATCAACGCCCAGAACCTGCGCATGAGCCAGGGCGCCAACACGCAGCAGGACGTGGAGCGCCACACGGACGGCTGGATCCGGGTGCATCAGCCGCTGTTCGACGGCTGGATCGCCGAAGCCCGGGCTGCTGCGAGGTAGCACTGCGGGTCTCTGGCGGCGGCTGAGATAATCGAGGGGCGTTTCCCACTCCAAAAAGCCCCCACCATGACGACCACCATCCAGCAGGCCGACCTGATCGAATCGGTCAGCGCCGCCCTGCAGTACATCAGCTACTACCACCCCGCCGACTACATCGCCCACCTGGCCAAGGCCTACGAGCGCGAGCAGAGCCCCGCGGCCAAGGACGCCATTGTGCAGATCCTGACCAACAGCAAGATGAGCGCCGTCGGCCACCGCCCGATCTGCCAGGACACCGGCATCGTCAACGTGTTCCTCAAGGTGGGCATGGACGTGCGCTGGGACGGCTTCACCGGCAGCCTGGACGACGCCATCAACGAAGGCGTGCGCCGTGGCTACAACCACCCCGACAACACGCTGCGCGCCTCGGTCGTGGCCGACCCGCAGTTCGACCGCAAGAACACCAAGGACAACACGCCCGCGGTGATCTTCACCGAGATCGTCCCGGGCAACACCGTTGAAGTGACGGTCGCGGCCAAGGGCGGCGGCAGCGAGAACAAGAGCAAGCTCGTGATGCTGAACCCCGGCGACAGCGTGGTCGACTGGGTTCTGAAGACCGTGCCCACCATGGGCGCCGGCTGGTGCCCGCCGGGCATGCTGGGCATCGGCATCGGTGGCACCGCCGAGAAGGCCGCGCTGATGGCCAAGGAAAGCCTGATGGACGACCTCGACATGCACGAGCTGCAGGCCAAGAAGGCCTCGGGCGCCGAACTCAGCAAGGTCGAGGCGCTGCGCATCGAGCTGTACGAAAAGGTCAATGCATTGGGCATCGGCGCACAGGGCCTGGGCGGCCTGGCCACCGTGCTGGACATCAAGATCAAGATGTATCCGACGCACGCGGCCAGCAAGCCCGTGGCAATGATCCCCAACTGCGCGGCCACCCGCCATGCGCACTTCGTGATGGACGGCAGCGGCGCGGTGTACCTCGATCCGCCGTCGCTCGACCTGTGGCCCGACGTGAACTGGGCACCGGACGAAAAGAAGAGCAAGCGCGTCGACCTGAACAAGCTCACGCCTGCCGAAGTGGCAAGCTGGAAGCCGGGCGACACGATCCTGCTGAACGGCAAGATGCTCACCGGCCGCGACGCCGCGCACAAGCGCATCCAGGGCATGCTAGCCAAGGGCGAGAAGCTGCCGGTGGACTTCACCAACCGCGTCATCTACTACGTCGGCCCGGTCGACCCGGTGGGCGACGAGGCCGTGGGCCCGGCCGGCCCGACCACCGCCACGCGCATGGACGGTTTCACCGAGATGATGCTGGCCGAAACCGGCCTGATCGCGATGATCGGCAAGGCCGAGCGCGGCCCGGTCGCGATCGAGGCCATCAAGAAGCACAAGAGCGCCTACCTCATGGCCGTGGGCGGCGCCGCCTACCTGGTGAGCAAGGCCATCAAGACCGCCAAGGTGGTGGGCTTCGAAGACCTGGGCATGGAAGCCATCTATGAATTCGACGTGGTCGACATGCCGGTGACGGTGGCGGTCGATGCGGGCGGCACCAGCGCGCACATCACCGGCCCGGCCGAGTGGCAGAAGCGCATTGCCAGCGGCGAGTTCAAGACCATCATGATGGAAGAAGCTTGAGCTTGATAGGGGTCTTCGACAGCGGCGTGGGAGGGCTCAGCGTGCTTGCCGCGCTGCGCGCCGAACTGCCGCACGAACACTTCGTCTACTTCGCCGACACCGCTTTCGCACCCTATGGCGAGCGCGGCGACGACTACGTGATCGAGCGCTCGCGCAAGGTGGCCGAGCAGCTCATTCAAGAGCATGCCATCAAAGCGCTGGTGGTGGCCTGCAACACGGCCACGACCGCGGCGATCCACCTGCTGCGCGCCGAGCATCCGGCCTTGCCCATCGTGGGCCTGGAGCCTGCGCTCAAGCCCGCGGTGGCGACGAGCCGCACCGGCCACATCTCGGTGATGGCCACGCGCGGAACACTCGCCAGCGCCAAGTACGCGGCGCTGCGCGACTCTTTCGCGGGATCCGCGAATGTTCGCGCCGTGCCATGCGATGGTCTCGTGAAAGCTATCGAGGGCTTCGACACCGCGGGCATCGAAGCGCTCTGTGCCCGTTACATGGCCGAGGCCGGCCCCTTTGGACACGCGACGGGCGAAGTCGACACCGTGGTGCTCGGCTGCACGCACTACCCTCTCGTGAAAAGCGAACTGCAGCGCCATGCGCCACCCGCGCTGCGCTTCATCGACACCGGCGCGCCGGTCGCGCAGCAGACCCGGCGCGTGCTGGCCTCTCTCGGCCGCCTGGCAGACGGCGGTGAAGGCGGCCTGCAGCTGCAGGGCAGCGGGGACTTGGCCGTGCTCGAAGCCGCAGCCGCGCACTGGTTGCAGCGGCCGCGGCAGAGCGATGCAAGCGTGCCCGCGCCAACCTCCGCCTGAATGCGATTCGAATGCGCTGCTCTTTGCGCCTTGCCTTGCTCTTGCTGTGCCTTTCGGCCGCCGGCCTGAGCCACGCCGCCTGCGAGAGCGGGCTGGCCGAGCGCATGCATGCCAAGCTGCATCCGAACCGCCCGTTCGATGAACGGCTGGCCGCCTGCAAGCCATGGCCCGCCTTTCCGGGACGCAGCATCGTGGTGCTGCCCGTGCCGCGCGAAACCAGCAGCTCGGGCGCCAAGGTCTTCGACCTTGAACTGCTGCTGATCCAGCGGCCCGACAACGGCAACACCGAGCGCGACGTGGTGATCGGCCGCATCTTCCAACCCGAGGCCCTCGACGAAGACCGCGCGACCGCGATCCAGGACATCCGGATCGACACCTCGCGCTACGTGCTGTCTTCCGATACACGCGCCTTCGGGCTGCGCGTGCGCTACAGGGGCACGGCGCCAGGCAGTTCGGTCGCAAGCGAAACCATCCGCCTCTACGTGCAACACGGCAGCAAGCTGCGCCAGGTGCTGCCTGAGGTCGAACTGGACCATGACAGTGGCGGATGGGACAGCGGCTGCACTGGCCGCCTCGAGAAATTGCGCACCATGCTTTCGGTCGGCAAGTCGGCGAGCAATGGCTACGCCGATCTGCAACTTGCGCGCACGCTGGTCCAGAGCCACGCCCAGCTTCAGGAAGACCAGGGCTGCGCGGAGAAGTCCCTGCCCGCGCGATTCAACACGGTCACGCTGCGCTACGACGGCGAGCGCTACCGGGTGCCCAAGTCGCTGCAGCAGCAGATGCCCTGAGCGGCAGGTCGTACCGGCTGCCTACCGGCTGCGCAAAGCGGCTTCGCGGCCGCGGGCCATGTCGATGGGCAGCAACAGCAGCAGCCCCGCCACGAACAGTGCCGCGGTCGAGAGAATGGCGATGCGCTGGTTGCCGCCCGCCGCCCAGGTGATCGCGCCGAACATCAGCGGACCGATGATGCTCGCCAGGCGAGTGGCGAAGGTCCAGAGCCCAAAGAATTCAGCCAGTTGCCGCGGAGGCGCGAGGTAGCCGGTCATCGCGCGGCCGGCCGACTGGCTGGAGCCCATGGCGAGCCCTGCGATGGCGGCGGCCCACCAGAAGGCGCCCTTGGTGGTGGCCATGGCCGCAATTACGCAGACCGCGATCCAGGCCACCAGCGTGCCAGCCAGCGCGATCTTGTGGCCGATGCGGTCTTGTACGTAGCCAAAGGCAAAGGCGCCGACCGCGGCCGCAATGTTGAGCACGAAGATCAGCACCATCGTCTCGCTTGCCACGAAGCCGATCACCTGCTCCGCATAGATGGCCGCCAGCGTGATGGCCACCGCCACGCCGCCCTGGTAGCACACGGTGCAGACCAGCAGCCACATGAAGTCGCGGTAGGCGCGCGCCTCACCGAACGTGGCGCGCAACTGCCGCCAGGCGCTCGTCGTGTTGTCAGCCGTCCGGGGCCGCGCGCGCTCGGGCAGCAACGCAAAAGTGGCGCAGGCCGCCGTGCCGTAGATGGCAGCCGTGATCAGCATCGTGACCGGCACGAAGTGCGACGCCGGCAGCCCCTTGGCTTGCGAGGACAGCACGTAGGCCAGGCACAAGCCGAGCGCGAGCATGCCGCCGACGTAGCCGAAGGCCCAGCCCCATCCGCTGACCTTTCCCATGCCTTCGGCCGTGGCAAGCTCGGGCAAAAAGGCACCGGTCAGCGATTCGCCGTACGAATAGAAAGTGTTGGAGACGATCACCAAGCCCATGGCCACCGCGACGCCTGCGGCGCCCGAAAAGCTTGGCGTGAGCGCAAGCGCGGCGGTGCCAAGCACGCAGCCCGCTGTCGCAACGGCCAGCACGCGTTTCTTGGCCGCGTGACGGTCGGCCCAGGCCCCGATGGCGGGCATGGAGAGCATCACGATGGCATAGGAGACGCTGAGTGCCGCGGTCCATGCAAAGGCAGCCCAGGGCGCGCCCTTGGCGATACCGCCCACGAAGTAAGCGGCGAACACGGCCGTGATGACGACCGTGGTGTAGCCCGAATTGGCAAAGTCGTACATTGCCCAGGCGAACACCTCGCGCTTGCGCACGCCGGCGTTCAGGGCGGAAGACGGGAACAGCGCCATGCGGCGGTGAGTCGCGGCGCCTGAAGTCGGTTGAACGGTGTCAGTGCAGGTGGCGCGGACGGCGGCCGCCGCCATGCCCACCGCCGCTGCCACTGCCGCCTGTGCCGCGCGGGCGCTTGCCGATCTCGAGCGAATTCACGAGCGCATCGAAGCGGTCGCTGAAGAGGCGATCGATTTCGGAGACGACACCGCCGAGCTCGGCGCCATCGAAGTGGCGCTCCATCAGGTTGACGACGTCTTCCACCAGCAGGTCGCGCTGCACCTGCATGATCGCGGCCGGATTCGGGCCGACGAACAGCATCAGGAAATCGTCGCGCGATTCTTCATCGGGGTCGCCCTCTTCCTCGTCGAAGTCGGTGTCGTAGAAGGTGACCTCGATGGCCGCGCCGCGCTCGGACAGCTCGTTCAGCGCCATGCACATTTCATCAAGCGCCTGGCGGAAGTCTTCGTCTCCGGGCACCGTCCAGCACATCTGGAGCATGTGGTCCTTCTGCTCAAAACGGATGCCGGGCTCTTCTTCGTAGGTGCTCGTGGCGCCGTCGGCCAGCGACTTGGCGCCCGAATAGACCCACAGCGGCTTGAGTGCTTCCTGGATCTGGTCGAAGGTGACGTCAGACCGCAGCGGCACGTCGCCGTGCACATGGATTTCAAATGGAGCGTTGTAACGAGGCATGGAGTGCTCCCTTGTCTAAGTATGGTGCCCGGAACGGGGGTCGAACCCGTATGCCCCGATTAAGGAAGCGGCGGATTTTAAGTCCGATGTGTCTACCAATTTCACCATCCGGGCCTCGGGTTGAACATCGACGATAACCCAAACGAAACGAGCCCCGGCAACGCAGGTTGGCGGGGCTGTTTTTTGATGGAGGGTGGATCGAATTGATCAGGAGAGGTGGAGGCGCGACCCGGAGTCGAACCGGGCTAGACGGATTTGCAATCCGTTGCATAACCGCTTTGCTATCGCGCCACGCTGCTGAAAAACGAAATCGAACTCGCGAAAAAAAGGGAAGCAATGCTTCCCTTTTTCAAAAACTGGAGCGGGAAAAGAGTCTCGAACTCTCGACCTCAACCTTGGCAAGGTTGCGCTCTACCAACTGAGCTATTCCCGCGTTTCGAGCCTCGAATTATAGAACACTTTTTCGGGGATCGGCAAGTTCTGCCGATCAATGTTTGACGGAGCCCTCGGAGGCCCGTGCTTCGCGCTGCTTGGCAAGCTCGGCCACGGCAGCAGCAGAGGCGGCAACCTCTTCGTCCGACAACGGTTCGGGCATCTTCTCGAGCGCGATCTCCAGTACCTTGTCGATCCACTTCACGGGCACGATCTCCAGGCCGTTCTTCACGTTCTCGGGAATGTCCTGCAGGTCCTTCGCGTTCTCCTCGGGAATCAGCACGGTCTTGATGCCGCCGCGCAGAGCCGCCAGCAGCTTTTCCTTCAAGCCACCAATGGCCGTGACCTCGCCTCGCAGCGTGATCTCGCCGGTCATGGCAACGTCGGCACGCACGGGGATGCCGGTGAGCGCCGACACGAAGGCCGTCGTCATTGCGGCACCCGCGCTCGGGCCGTCCTTGGGCGTTGCACCGTCGGGCACGTGGATGTGGATGTCGCGCTTCTCGAACACCTCGTCCTTGATGCCCAGGCGGCGCGAGCGGCTGCGCACCACGGTGCGCGCGGCCTCGACCGATTCCTTCATCACATCGCCGAGCGAACCCGTGCGGCTGATCACGCCCTTGCCGGGCATCGTGACGGCCTCGATGGTGAGCAGGTCGCCGCCCACCTCGGTCCACGCCAGACCGACCACCTGGCCAACCTGGTTCTGCTTCTCGGCCAGGCCGAAGCTGTACTTGCGCACGCCCAGGAAGTCGTTGAGATTGCTGCCGTCAACCGTGACCTTCGGTGTCATTTTCTTGAGCAGCAAACCCTTCACCACCTTGCGGCAGATCTTGGAGAGCTCGCGCTCCAGCGAACGCACGCCGGCTTCACGCGTGTAGTAACGCACGATGTCGCGCACCGCTTCTTCGGTGACCAGCAACTCGTCTTCCTTGACGCCGTTGTTCTTCAGCTGCTTCGGCAATAGGTACTTGAGCGCAATGTGCGTCTTCTCGTCCTCGGTATAGCCCGAGAGGCGAATGACTTCCATCCGGTCGAGCAGCGCCGGCGGAATGTTCATCGAGTTCGAGGTGGCGACGAACATCACGTCCGACAGGTCGAAGTCGACCTCGACGTAGTGGTCGCCGAAGGTGTGGTTCTGCTCCGGGTCGAGCACCTCGAGCAGCGCGCTCGACGGGTCGCCGCGGAAGTCGGTTCCGAGCTTGTCGATCTCGTCGAGCAGGAACAGCGGATTGCGCGTGCCGATCTTGCTCAGCCCCTGCAGCACCTTGCCCGGCAGCGCGCCGATGTAGGTGCGGCGATGGCCGCGGATCTCGGCTTCGTCGCGCATGCCGCCAAGCGCCATGCGGGTGTACTTGCGGCCGGTCGCCTTGGCGATCGACTGCCCGAGAGAGGTCTTGCCCACGCCGGGCGGCCCCACCAGGCACAGGATGGGTGCCTTCACCTTGTCGACCCGTTGCTGCACCGCAAGATATTCGAGGATGCGGTCCTTGACCTTCTCAAGGCCGTAGTGGTCGGCATTGAGCACCGCCTCGGCATTGGCCAGATCGTGCTTGATCTTGGTCTTCTTGCTCCAGGGCAGGGCCACCAGCACGTCGATGTAGTTGCGCACCACGGTGGCTTCGGCCGACATGGGCGACATCAGCTTGAGTTTCTTGAGCTCGCCCTCGGCCTTCTTGAGCGCTTCCTTGGGCATCTTGGCGAGCTTGATCTTCTTCTCGATCTCCTCGATGTCCGCGCCCTCTTCGCCTTCGCCGAGCTCCTTCTGGATCGCCTTGACCTGCTCGTTGAGATAGAAGTCGCGCTGGTTCTTTTCCATCTGGCGCTTCACGCGGCCACGGATCTTCTTGTCGACGTTGAGGATGTCGACTTCGCGTTCGAGCTGGCCAAACAGGTTCTCAAGACGCGACTTGACGTCGGCCAGGTCGAGCACGGCCTGCTTGTTGTCGAGCTTGAGCGGCAGGTGGGCGGCAATGGTGTCGGCCAGGCGGCCCGGATCGTCGATGCTCGAGATCGAGGTGAGGATCTCGGGCGGAATCTTCTTGTTGAGCTTGACGTACTGGTCGAACTGCTGCATCACGGCACGGCGCAGCGCCTCGACCTCGGTGCCCTTCTCGCCGCCTTCGGGCGCCTCGACGGGCGTCACGTTGGCCGTGAAATGGGTTTCACCGTCGTCGATGCGGTTCACGCGGGCACGCTGCTGGCCTTCGACCAGCACCTTCACGGTGCCGTCGGGCAGCTTGAGCATCTGCAGGATGGTGGAGACGCAGCCGACCTCGAACATGTCCTCGACCGAGGGCTCGTCTTTGGCAGCGGCTTTTTGCGCCACCAGCATGATGCGGCGCTCGGCCTCCATGGCCAGTTCGAGTGCCTTGATGCTCTTGGGGCGCCCCACGAAAAGCGGAATCACCATGTGGGGGAACACGACGACATCGCGCAGCGGCAGCAGCGGCAGGTCGATCGCGTCGGCAGGCAGGGGGGTATGACCGGACATGAATATCCTTTGATTGATCAGGCAAAGATGGATGGGCCTGCGGGCATTTCAAGCCCGTGCACCCGTTCTTTGTCGAAGGCGCCGGCGGCCTCGGTAGAAAGCGCCGGCGCCGCGTTCACTCAGGCCTTCTTGGCCGCCTCGCGGTACACGAGCAGCGGCGGCTTGTTTTCATCGATTGTGGATTCTTCGACCACAACCTTGTCGACGTTGGTGGCATTCGGCAGCTCGAACATCGTGTCGATCAGCGATTGCTCGAGGATGGAGCGCAATCCGCGTGCGCCAGTCTTGCGCGCAAGCGCCTTGCGCGCAATGGCCTTGAGCGCCGCGGGACGGATCTCCAGGTCGACGCCTTCCATCTGCAGCAGCTTGGTGAACTGCTTGACAACGGCGTTCTTGGGCTCGGTCAGGATCTGCACCAGCGCGTCTTCGCTGAGTTCGGCCAGCGAAGCCACCACGGGCATGCGGCCCACGAGTTCCGGAATGAGGCCGAACTTGATCAAGTCTTCGGGCTCGACTTCGCGGAACACCTCGGTGATGCTGCGCTGCGCCTTGCTCTTGACCGAGGCGCCGAAGCCGATGCCCGAGGCCTCGGTGCGGTTTTCGATGACCTTCTCGAGGCCCGCAAAGGCCCCGCCGCAGATGAACAGGATGTTGGTCGTGTCGATCTGCAAAAAGTCCTGGTTCGGGTGCTTGCGCCCGCCCTGGGGCGGCACGCTGGCCATGGTGCCTTCGATGAGCTTCAGCAGCGCCTGCTGCACGCCCTCGCCCGACACGTCGCGGGTGATGGAGGGGTTGTCCGACTTGCGCGAGATCTTGTCGATTTCGTCGATGTAGACGATGCCGCGCTGGGCCCGCTCGACCTCGTAGTTGCAGCTTTGCAGCAGCTTCTGAATGATGTTCTCGACGTCCTCGCCCACGTAGCCAGCTTCGGTCAGCGTGGTGGCATCGGCCATGACGAAGGGGACGTCGAGCATGCGCGCGAGTGTTTGCGCGAGCAGCGTCTTGCCCGAGCCCGTGGGCCCGATCAGCAAGATGTTGCTCTTGCTGAGCTCGACGTCGTCGCCCTTGGCCTTTTCCTTGTGGCGCAGGCGCTTGTAGTGGTTGTAGACCGCCACCGACAGCATGCGCTTGGCCGGCTCCTGGCCGATCACGTAGTTGTCGAGGTTGGTCTTGATCTCCAGCGGCGTGGGCAGGTCGCTGCGCGCCTCGCGCGCCTCATCACCGGCCGGGAGCTCGTCGCGGATGATTTCGTTGCAAAGGTCGATGCACTCGTCGCAGATGAAGACCGAAGGGCCCGCGATCAGCTTCTTGACCTCATGCTGGCTCTTGCCGCAGAACGAGCAATAAAGCGTTTTTTCGCTGGAGGAGCCTTTTTTTTCGGCCATGGACAGGTGCCTCGTAAAGGGGTAGGGACAATGATAACGAAACAAAAACGGCGTTTCCCTTGTGGAAAACGCCGCTTTTGCCTTTTTGGCGCCACCGGCGCCGTGGTGGCGCAGGTTTTACCGATCAGCCGCGCTTGGCAATGACCTGGTCGACCAGGCCGTAGTCCTTGGCTTCGTCGGCGGTCAGGAAATAGTCGCGTTCGGTGTCCGACTTGACTTTTTCGAGCGGCTGGCCGGTGCGTTCGGCCAGGATGCGGTTCATCTGGTCCTTGGTGCGCAGGATGTCGCGGGCATGGATCTCGATGTCCGTGGCCTGGCCGCGGGCGCCGCCGAGTACCTGGTGGATCATGATCTTCGAATTGGGCAGCGAGAAGCGCTTGCCCTTTTCACCGGCCGCAAGCAGGAAGGCGCCCATGCTGGCCGCAAAACCGATGCACATCGTCGACACGTCGGGCTTGATGAACTGCATGGTGTCGTAAATGGCCATGCCGGCGCTCACGCTGCCGCCCGGGGAGTTGATGTAGAACGAAATGTCCTTGTCCGGGTTCTCGCTCTCCAGGAACAGCAGCTGCGCCACCACGAGGTTGGCGGTCTGATCGTTGACCTCGCCCACCAGGAAAATGATGCGTTCCTTGAGAAGACGCGAGTAGATGTCGTAGGACCGCTCGCCGCGGCCCGACTGCTCGATAACCATCGGGATCATGCCGAGGCCTGTGATTTCCTGTGCGCTCATTGATTTGCTCTCCGGAAGGGGTTCGTTCGCTGTTCGAATTTAACTGTACGCCTGAGTGAAATGGGGCTCGTGCCGCAAAGCACAAGCCCCATTGGCGTCGCGGGCGGCGTGGCGCTCAGCCCTGCTGTTGCGCCATCAGTTCGTCGAACGTGACCGACTTTTCCTTGACCTTGGCCTTCGCGAGCACGAATTCGGTCACGTTGTTCTCGATCACCACGGCTTCGACTTCGGCCAGGCGGTTGTTGTCGCTGAAATACCAGCGCACCACGTCCGCCGGCTTTTCGTAGCTGGCGGCCAGCTCGTCGATGTGGGCCTTGATCTGCTCGGGCTTGGCCTGCAGGTTGTTGGCGCGCACCAGTTCGGCCACCACCAGGCCCAGGCGCACGCGGCGCTCGGCTTGCGGACGGAACACTTCGTCGGGAATCGGGGCCTTGTCGGCGTCCTTGATGCCGCGCTGCTTGAGCTCGGCGCGGGCGCCTTCGACCATGCGGTTCACTTCAGACTGCACGCTGGCGTTCGGCAGGTCGAGCTCGGCGTTGGCCACCAGGGCGTCCATCACGGCGTTCTTGTTGCGGGCCAGCAGGCGGAACTTCACTTCGCGCTCGAGGTTCTTCTTGATGTCGGCGCGCAGGCCTTCGACCGTGGCTTCGGGAATGCCAAGCGACTTGGCGAGCTGTTCGTTGACTTCGGGCAGGTGCGAAGCCTCGATCTTCTTCACGGTGACCATGAAGTCGGCTTGCTTGCCGGCCACGTCCTTGCCGTGGTAGTCGGCCGGGAACGACAGCGGGAAGGTGCGGCTGTCGCCGGCCTTCATGCCGCGCACGGCGTCTTCGAATTCCTTCAGCATCTGGCCTTCGCCGACGATGAACTGGAAGTCTTCGGCCTTGCCGCCCTGGAACGGCTCGCCGTCGATCTTGCCTTCGAAATCGACAGTTACGCGGTCGTCGTCTTGCACGACGGCGTCTTGCGCGCGCTGGGCGAAGGTGCGGCGCTGGCGGCGCAGGATGTCGAGCGTCTTGTCGATCGCGTCGTCGCCCACTTCGGCCGAGAGCTTCTCGACTTCGGCGCCCGACAGGTCGTTGATCTTGACTTCGGGGAACACTTCGAAGACGGCGTCGAAGGCGAGCTGGCCTTCGGGCGACTCTTCCTTCTCGGTGATGCGGGGCTGGCCGGCCACGCGCAGCTTGGCTTCGTTGGCAGCTTGCGAGAAGGCTTCACCGACCTTGTCGTTCATGACTTCGTAGTGCACCGAATAGCCATAGCGCTGGGCCACGACGTTCATCGGCACCTTGCCCGGACGGAAGCCGTCCATCTTGACGGTGCGCGCGAGCTTCTTGAGGCGCGAATCGACTTCGGACTGGATGGTGCCGACCGGCAGGGTCAGCGTGATCTTGCGTTCGAGCTTCTCGAGAGTTTCAACGGTCACGGTCATGGTGTCTTCCTTGTGAGGGGTGTGGCTGGTGCGCGGGGCCGGACTCGAACCGGCACGTTCTTGCGAACGTCAGGACCTAAACCTGGTGCGTCTACCAATTTCGCCACCCGCGCTATGCCAATTTTTTCAGGTGAATGCAAAGGCGGACGGCCCTGGTGCCACGGAAAACCGAAGCCCAAAGACCGTCCGCCTGAAATCGGTCAACCGCGTATTTTAAGCGCTAATCGGAAGCTCTTTTGGCTCCCGCTTGACGCGGAACGCCGCGGCATACATTGCCGGCAGCGCCAGCAGGGTCAATACGGTCGCCACGATCAGGCCGCCCATGATGGCCACGGCCATCGGCCCCCAGAACACGCTGCGCGACAGCGGGATCATCGCCAGCACGGCCGCCGCGGCGGTGAGCACGATCGGCCGCAGGCGCCGCACGGCCGATTCGACGATGGCGTCCCAGGCCGGCACGCCCGCCTCGCGGTCACTTTCGATCTGGTCGATCAGGATCACCGCATTTCGCTGGATCATGCCCATCAGCGCAATCACGCCCAGGAGCGCAACGAAGCCGAACGGCCGGTTCAGCAGCAGCAGCGCAGCCGCCACGCCGGCAATCCCCATCGGACCGGTGATGAACACCAGCAGCGCGCGGCTGAAGCTGTGCAGCTGGAGCATCAGCAGCGTGAACACCGCGAACAGCATGATCGGCACGCCCGCCACGATGGAGGCCGAGCCCTTGCTGCTTTCCTCGACGGCGCCGGCCACCTCGATGCGGTAGCCGCCCTCGCCGGCCGCGTGCCAGCCGGCTTCCAGCTGGCGCAGCCTCGGAAGCAGCTGCTCGGTCACCGTGGCGCCCTGCAGGCCCTCGACCACGTCGCCCTGCACCGTGATGGCGTAGTCGCGGTTCTCGCGCCACATCACGCCCGGTTCCCAGCTGAACACTGGCCGCGCAATCTGCGTCAGCGGGATCGAGCGGCCCGAAGTGGTGGGCAGGTAGGCGTTGCCGATGTCCGAGATGGCCTCGCGCTCGTCCGCCGACTGCCGCAGCACGATGTCGATCAGCAAGTCGTTCTCGCGGTACTGGCCCACCGTGGTGCCGGAGAACATCGTCTTGGACGCCTGGGCGATCGCCTGGCTGGTGACGCCGAGCGCGCGCGCCTTGGCCTGGTCGACCTCGAGGCGGATCACCTTGACCGATTCATTCCAGTTGTCGTTCACGCCGCGCATGTTGGCGTTCTCGCGCAGCACGGCCTTGACCTCGTCGGCATGCGCGCGCAGCTGGGCGGGCTCGGTGCCGATGACGCGGAATTGCACCGGGTATGGCACCGGCGGCCCGTTGGGCAGCAATTTCACGCGGCCGCGCACTTCAGGGAATTCCTGTGCCAGCAGGGCCGGCAGCTTGATGCGCAAGCTCTCGCGCACCTTCAGGTCCTTGGCCAAGACGATGAGTTGCGACACGTTGGTCTGCGGAAACACCTGGTCCAGCGGCAGGTAGAAGCGCGGCACGCCGGAGCCGATCCAGGTGCTTACCGTCTTCACACCCTCTTCCTTCATGATGCGCTGCTCGACCCGCTTGGCGACCTCTTCGTTCGCGGGGAACGAAGTGCCCTCCGGGAACCAGATATCCACCATGATCTCGGGCCGGCTCGAATCCGGGAAGAACTGCTGCTGCACCTTGCCCATGCCGACGATACCCAGTGCAAAGATGAGCACCGTGGCGCCGATGGTCAGCCAGCGATGGTGCACGCACCAGTTCACCGTGCGTCGGAAGGTGTTGTAGAACGGCGTGTCGAACAGCTCATGCGGCGGCGCGTCGGGATCGTGCGGCTTCACCTTGAGCAGCAGCGTGCCCAGGTACGGAACGAAGTACACGGAAACGATCCACGACAGCACCAGCGCAATCACCGTTACCGCGAAGATCGCGAAGGTGTATTCGCCCGTCACCGACTTGGCAATCCCGATCGGCAGGAAGCCAGCGGCGGTGATGAGCGTGCCGGTGAGCATGGGCTTGGCCGTCACGTCGTAGGCAAAGGTGGCGGCGCGGACCTTGTCATAGCCCTCCTCCATCTTCCGCACCATCATCTCGACCGCGATGATCGCGTCGTCCACCAAAAGGCCGAGCGCGATGATCAGCGAGCCCAGCGATATCTTGTGCAGCCCGATGCCGAAGTAGTTCATGGCCAGGAAGGTCACGGCCAGCACCAGAGGAATGGTGATGGCCACCACCAGGCCCGGCCGCATGTCGATGTACCAGCCGAAGCGCCCGCCCTTGTGCAGGCCGAGCGAGATGATGCTCACGGCCAGCACGATGGCCACCGCCTCGATCAGCACGCCGACGAATTCATTGACCGAGCTGGCCACCGACACCGGCTGGTCCTGCACCTGCCCCAGCTTGACGCCGGCCGGAAGGCGCTGGTCGATGGTTGCCGTGGTGGCGCGCAGCGCCTTGCCCAGCGCGATGATGTCGCCGCCCTTGGCCATGGAAACGCCAAGCGCAATGACTTCCTTGCCTTGGTGGTGCACCTTGACGGCCGGCGGGTCGACGTAGCCGCGATGAATGTCGGCAATGTCGCCGAGCTTCAGCTGGTTGCCCGAACTGCCGCGGATCGGCATCTCGCGCAGCTGCTCCACGCTGGTGAACTGCCCTGCCACGCGCACCTGCACCACGTCGAGCGGCGACTGGATCGTGCCGGCGCTTTCCACCGCGTTCTGCGAGCCCAGCTGGGCCAGCACCGCATTGAAGTCGAGCCCCAGCTGCGCCACGCGCTTCTGCGAGATCTCGATGTAGACCTTTTCGTCCTGCACGCCGAACTGGTCGACCTTGGCAACGTCCTTCACGCGCAGCAACTGCTGGCGCACTTCGTCGGCCAGGGTCTTGAGCTCGGCGTAGCTGAAGCCGTCGCTCTCCAGCGCGTAGATCACGCCATAGACATCGCCGAAATCGTCATTGAAGAACGGGCCCTGGATGCCCGGCGGCAAGGTGTTGCGGATGTCGCCGATCTTCTTGCGCACCGTGTACCAGACGTTGGCCACGTCGCCTGGCTTGGACGAATCCTTGATCTGGAAAATGATCTGCGACTCGCCGGGTTTCGAATAGCTGCGGATCTTGTCGGCATAGGGCGCCTCCTGCAGCGATCGCTCCAGCTTGTCGGTCACCTGCTCGGCCACCTGCTGCGCCGTGGCGCCGGGCCAGTAGGTGCGCACCACCATGGCACGGAAGGTGAACGGCGGGTCTTCGTCCTGGCCGAGCTGGAAGTAGGCAAAGGCTCCCAGCACCATCAGCACCACCATCAGGTAGCGCGTGAGGGGCGCGTGGTCCAGCGCCCATTTGGAGAGATTGAAGCCGGCGGGCTTGTCGGTGGTCGCAGCGCCCTCGCTCATTTGGCAGCACCTGCTGCGATCTCCTTCTTCGTGGCCGAAACGGCCGCGGCGGATTGCGCGGGCTGCGTCGCATTGGCGGCCGCCGCGGCGGCCTCCTTGCTCTGGTAGATGGTGACCTTTTGTCCCGGCGAGAGCACATGCACGCCCGCTGCCACCACCATCATGCCGGGCGCGAGCCCGCCGCCGATCACGGCCTCATTGCCGTCGGCCGTTGCCACCTGCACGGGCTGCGAGCGCACGGTCATGGTCGCCTTGTCCAGCACCCACACCGAGGTGCCCTTGCCCTCCTGGCGCAGCGCACTGGTCGGGAGCTTCATGACCGCGCCGCCTGCCCGCGCCAATGCCTGCGGGCGGGCATATACGGTGGCGCCGAGCGCCGGCGAAGTGGCCGCGTCGATTGCCACCTTGACTGAATAGGTGCGCGTGACCGCGTCGGCGCTGGCCGCCACTTCGCGCACCTCGCCCTGCAGTTCTGCGCCGCCCGACCAGCCGCGCACCGTGACCGGCGAGCCTGGCTTGATCAGGGCAGCGCGGTCTTCGGGCACCGCAAACACCACGTCGCGCGCGCCGTCCTGCGCAATGCGGACGACCGGCGTGCCGGCCTGCACCACCTGGCCCGGCTCGGCCTCGATGGCGGTAATGATCCCGGCCACGTCGGCCACCAGCGTGGTGTAGCTAGCCTGGTTGCCTTGCGACGAAAGTTGGGCCTGCGCCTGTTCGAGCTGCGCCTGTGCGGCCTTCCAGGTGGATTCGCGGCGTTCGAGCTCGGCGCCGCTGATGAAGTTTTGCTCACGCAGTTCGCGGTAGCGCTTGAGGTCGGCCGCCGCGAGATCGCGGTTCGTCTGCGCCGCGGCAAGTTGGGCGCGCGCCGCTTCGGCTGCCAGCCTGTAGTCCTGCGGGTCGAGCTGGGCCAGCACCTGGCCGGCCTGCACGTGCTGGCCGAGTTCGGCCTGGCGCTTGGTGATCTTGCCGGCCACCCGAAAGCCCAGGCGCGATTCGACGCGTGCCCGGACTTCGGCCGAAAACTCGGGCTGGGCGTCGATGTCGCTGGTGCCCACCGTCACCAGCTTGACCGCACGCACGGGTTCCTCGGCTGGTTTGGACTGCGAGCAGCCGGCCAGGAACAAGGCGGGAAGCAGCAGCCATGCAATGGCGCCGCGGGCAGGAGAAAAGCCGGAAGAGGCGGTCATGAGACACCCTGGAAAGGTCGAACCTTGGTCATTACTGACCCACTGGTTAGTAATTTAGGGTAAACCTCAGGGACTGTCAATCGCGGTCTTCAATGATTCGCTAGGTTCTCTGTCCCATCTCCACCAGGCGGTTGTCGGGAAGCTCGAAATAGTCGGACGCCCTGCCCGCATTGCGCTGGAGCCAGCCGAAGAGCGCGCGGCGCACGGGGTTCAGGCCCGGGAGGTTCTCTTCCCCGACGGAGGCGCGCGAGACGAAGTACGAGGTCTTCATCGAATCGATGGCCAGTCCTTTTTGATAGGCGAATATCCGCATGAACTCGGGCACGTCGGGCCGTTCCATGAAACCGTGGCGCGCCGTGACCACCCAGATTCCGTCGATCACGTGCTCGGCCTCGATGCGGATGCGCGCATCGATGCGTGGCGTGTCGCAGACCAGCACGCGCAGCACGACCACCTGCTCGTGCAGCACCTGGTTGTGCTTGAGGTTGTGAAGCAAGGCGTGGGGCACAGCCGTGGCGTCGGCATTCAGGAACACCGCCGTACCTTTCACGCGGTGCGGCATGTCGAGCGCAAGCGATTCGAAGAATGGCTTGAGCGGCAGGCTTTCGGCCGCGGCGGCCTCCAGCCCCAGCCGGCGGCCCTTGGCCCAAGTCGTAAAAAGCACCATCACGCCCGCCGCCACGGCCAGCGTGAGCCAGCCGCCTTCAGCCACCTTGAGGCTGTTGGCCGCCACGAAAGTCAGGTCGACCACTGCAAAAGCCACCACGCCGAGCACCACCGCCACTCGGTTCCAGCGCCACAGGCCCCAGGCGACGATGCCGGCCAACAGCGTGGTGGTCACCATCGTGATCGACACCGCAATGCCGTAGGCCGCCGACAGCGCTCCGGAACTGCGAAAGCCCAGCACCAGCAGCAGCACGCCGGTCATCAGCAGCCAGTTGACCACCGGCACGTAGATCTGGCCGATGGACGAGCCCGAGGTCTGCACCACGCGCATGCGCGGCAGGTAGCCCATGCGCATGGCGTGGGCCGTGAGCGAAAAGGCGCCCGAAATCACGGCCTGCGAGGCAATCACGGTGGCCATGGCCGCCAGCACCACCATCGGAACCACGCCCCAGGCGGGAAAGAGCCGGAAGAACGGGTTGTCGACCGCTGCGGGGTCCGCCAGCACCAGCGCACCCTGGCCGAAATAGTTCAGCACCAGCCCCGGCAGCGCGATGAAGAGCCACGCAAGACGGATCGCCCGTGTGCCGAAGTGCCCCATGTCGGCGTAGAGCGCTTCGCCCCCGGTAAACGCGAGAAAAACCGCGCCCAGCACCGCCAGCGACTGCAGCCGGTGCTCGACCAGGAAGCCGATGGCCCGGCGCGGATCGAGCGCCCCCAGCACCTGCGGATGCTGCAGCACCTGCCAGCCGCCCGCGAGGGCCAGCACCCCGAACCACAGCAGCATGATCGGTCCGAACACCTTGCCCACCGCGCCGGTGCCCTTGCGCTGCACCGCGAAAAGCCCGAGCAGGATGAGAATGGTGATCGGGATTACCGCGCGCTGCAGCATCGGCGCCTGCACCTCCAGCCCCTCGACCGCCGACAGCACGGAAATGGCTGGCGTGATGAGGCTGTCGCCATAGAACATGGCCGCGCCCACCAGGCCGAGCGCCCCGATGACATTCCACAGCCACGGCCGGGTTCGCGTGCCTCCGGCCGCGTTGCGCGCAAGTGCCTGCAGCGCAAGAATGCCGCCCTCGCCGTCGTGGTCGGCGCGCAATACGAACACCACGTATTTGAGCGTGACCACGAACATCAGGCCCCAGAAGATGAGCGAAAGCAGGCCCAGCACCGAATCGGGCGTGAACGCCACGCCGTGCTCGGGGTTCAGCGTTTCCTTGAAGGCGTAGAGCGGCGAAGTGCCGATGTCGCCGAACACCACGCCCAGCGCAGCAATCGTCAGGCCCGGCCCTGTCGCGTGAGACGCCTCGCCGTGCGTCGGACTCTGGGCAGCGGGGACCTGTGCCTGTGAATTCATGAAATCGGGGGATTGGATTGGAGGTGACGCCGCGAGCATAGTGCGCGGCAGGTGTCGCGGACAATCGCCGCGTGCCTGAACCTTCCCACATTGCCGCGCCGCCGGCGCATTACGAGAATTTTCCAGTGGCCTCCTGGCTGTGCCCGCCTCATCTGCGACCGCCGATTGCCGCGATCTACCATTTCGCGCGCACCGCGGACGACATAGCGGACGAAGGCGATGCCTCGCCCGACCAGCGGCTGGCCGACCTTCGCGCCTTCCGCGAAGAGCTCCGCGCCGCCGCGCGCGGCAGCGTGCCGGCCGCCTCGCGCTGGCCGTACGTCTTCGGACCGCTGGCGCACAGCATCGCGCAGTTCTCGCTGCCCGAAGAATTGCTCGCCGACCTGCTGAGCGCCTTCATGCAGGACATTGAGAAGACGCAGGGCGGAGGAACCTACGCCGACCGTGCCGAGCTGCTCGACTATTGCCGCCGCTCCGCCAACCCGATCGGCCGCCTGCTGCTGCACCTGTACGGCGTGCATGATGCCGAGGCGCTGACGCAAAGCGACGCCATCTGCAGCGCTTTGCAACTCATCAATTTCTGGCAGGACCCGAGCGTGGACCTGCCCCGCGGCCGCTTCTATCCGCCGCTGGCCGACTGCGCCCGGCGCGGCCTGGCGCGCGAAAGCTTCAAGGCATTCATGCCGCTGGCCGATGCACCGCCGCCGCAGGAGGCCATCAACCTGATCGCGGTCGAAAGCGCCTGGGCGCGCGAACTCATGGCCCAAGGCGCGCCGCTGGTCCACCGCCTGCCGGGCCGCGCTGGGTGGGAGCTGCGCTTCGTGGTCCAGGGCGGCTTGCGCATCCTCGACAAGATCGAAGACCTGGGATTCGATACCTTCTCGCAACGTCCCAAGATCAGCAAGGCCGATGCGCCCTTGCTGGCCTGGCGAGCGCTCCGGATGCGGAGACAATTGCCGCCCATGAAAGCGCCCCTCCGATGACTCCCGAGCAATACGTACAAGACAAGGCCGCCGCCTCGGGCAGCAGTTTCTATTACGCCTTTCTATTTCTTCCCAAGCCGCGGCGCGCCGCGATCACGGCGTTCTATGCGTTCTGCCGCGAGATCGACGACGTGGTCGACGAGGTCACCGACCCCGGCGTGGCGGCCACCAAGCTCGCCTGGTGGCGCACCGAGGTGGCGCAGTCTTTTTCAGGCCCGCCCCGCCACCCGGTGATGCAGGCGCTGGTGCCGCATGCCACCGCCTACGGTATCGAGCCCAGGCAGCTGAACGAGGTGATCGACGGTTGCCAGATGGACCTCGACCAGACCCGCTACCTGGACTTTCCCGGCCTCGCGCGCTACTGCCATTTGGTCGCCGGCGTGGTGGGCGAAGTCGCGGCGCGCATCTTCGGCCAGACCGATCCGCAGACCACTGCCTACGCGCACAAGCTCGGCCTCGCGCTGCAGCTAACCAACATCATTCGCGACGTTGGCGAGGACGCGCTGCGCGGCCGCATCTACCTGCCCGTGAACGAGCTGCAGAAGTTCGACGTCAAGGCGCACGAGATTTTGAACCGCGTGCATTCGGAGCGCTTCATCGCGCTCATGAAGTTCCAGGCCCAGCGTGCGCACGCGGCGTACGACGAAGCCCTTGCGCTGCTGCCTGCCGCCGACCGGCGCGCGCAGAAGCCAGGTCTCATGATGGCCAGCATCTACCGCACACTGCTGCGCGAGATCGAGCGCGACGACTTCCAGGTGCTGAACCAGCGCGTGAGCCTGACGCCCGTGCGCAAGTTCTGGCTGGCGTGGAAAGTCCAGGCGCTGGGGAGCATTTGAAGACCGCCGTCATCGGCGCCGGCTGGGCTGGCCTTGCCTGCGCCGTCGAAGCCACGCGGCTCGGCCATGCCGTGACGCTGTTCGAGACGGCGCACATGGCGGGCGGGCGCGCGCGGCGCGTCGACCACATGCATGGGCTGACGCTGGACAACGGGCAGCACATTCTCATCGGCGCCTACGCCGCTACCTTGAAGCTGATGCGCGAGGTAGGTGTGAATGTCGACGAGGCGCTGCTCCGGCTGCCGCTCTCGCTGCGTTTTGCCGATGGCGGCGGCCTGAAGCTGCCGCGGCTGCCGGCGCCGCTCGATCTGCTGGCCGGCATTTTCACGGCGCGCGGCTGGTCGTGGCGGGACAAATCCACGCTGCTTCGCACCGCGGTGCAATGGCGCCTGCGCGGGTTTCGCTGCGACCCGGGTACGACCGTGGCCACGCTTTGCGCCGGGCTCACGCCGCGCGTGATGGAAGAGCTGATCGAGCCGCTGTGCGTCTCCGCACTCAACACGCCGGTCGATCAGTCGAGCGGCGAGGTGTTCCTGCGGGTGCTGCACGACGCGCTCTTCAGCGGCAGCGGCGGGGCCGACCTGCTGCTTCCGCGCGTCGACCTTGGCGGGCTTTTTCCCGATGCCGCCTTGTCGTGGCTCGCCCGGCACGAGGCCACGCTGCGCATCGGCGTTCGCGTGCACGCGATCTGGCCGGACGGCACTGCATGGCGAGTCGACGGCGAGCGCTTCGACCGCGTGGTTCTGGCCTGTGCGCCGTGGGATGCCGCGCGGCTTGTCCGCGCTTCCGGCCTGCCGGCGCAACACTGGTGCGAAACCACCGAGGCCTTGCGCTTCGAGGCCATTGCCACGGTCTATCTGCGCGGCGCCACGCCGCTGGCGGAACCGATGCTGGCGCTACGCAGCCGGCCCGACACCGCCCCGGCTCAATTCGTGTTCGATCGCGGCCAGCTCGGCGGACCCGAGGGCGTGCTGGCCATGGTCGTCAGCGCGAACGAAACTCCGCGAGAGGCGTTGGAACATCAGGCCATGGCACAAGCCGCAACCCAGCTGGGCCAAACCGCGCTGCAGCCCGTGCAAACCGTGGTCGAGAAGCGCGCCACCTTTGCCTGCACCCCCGGGCTCGTTCGGCCGGCAACGAAAATCGCTCCGGGCTTGCAGGCCTGCGGCGACTACACCGAAGGCCCCTACCCCGCGACACTCGAAGGCGCAGTCCTGAGCGGACTGGCCGCGGCAAACGCATTGACATCACCATGACCGAACTGCGCTACCTGGATTTCGATTACAGCGAAGACACCGAAGGCCACGGCACCTTCGACGCCATGGCATCGACCGCGCCCGCGAAAACACGCGAGGTGCTGGCCGAAGTCGCGGAAGTTCTGGCCTGGGCCAACGCCACCTTCCCGGATGCGCAAGGCGCCCTGGAAGACGGAGCGGCATGGGATTTCGACTTGCAGCAGACCCGGGAAGCGCCGGACCTCGACACCGTGACCTTCTCGCTCAGCGGCACCACCGATTTTTGCGCGGCGCTGCGCGAGCAATTCAAGCTGGACTGAAGCCCGCCTGCCGCTCCCCCTCCACGGAAAGAATCATGATCACCTGCTACCTGCGCTACATCGTCGACCCGTACAAGCTCAAGGAATTCGAGCACTACGGCAAGCTCTGGATCCCGCTGGTCGAGAAGTTCGGCGGCCAGCACCACGGCTACTTCCTGCCCTCGGAGGGTGCGAACAACGTGGCGCTCGCGATGTTCAGCTTTCCGAGCTTCGCCGCCTACGAGCAGTACCGCGCCGATTCGATGCAGGATGCCGAGTGCCAGGCCGCCTTCAAGTACGCCGAGGACACCCGCTGCATCATCAGCTACGAGCGCAGCTTCTTCCGGCCCGTGTTCTCGTAAAGCGGGAACTCAAGCGCCGAGCGCCACGCACAGCGCGTGCAGGTTCGGCACGATCAATTGCGGCCGCGCCCCATGCACCCACGGGCGCTCATCGCGCACCAGCCAGGCGGCCTGCATGCCGGCGTTGAGCGCACCAACCACATCGAGCTCCGCGTCGTCGCCCACGTGCAGCACGTCCTTCGGCAGCAGGCCAATTGACGCGGCCGCAGCACGGAAGATCGGCGCATGCGGCTTGCCGCTGCCGAAGGCGCGAGCATTGAACGCGGTGCGAAACCAGCGGCCCACGCCGGTCAGGTGGATGTCGGCATTGCCGTTTGAAATGGCCACCAACGGATATCGTTCGCTGAGCCACTTGAGCGCCGGCAGCGCATCGTCGTACAAGGTCACGCGCTGGCGTTCGGCAAAGAAGGCATCGAAGGCCGGATCGGCCAGCCCCGGGTCTTCGCCCGAACGCTTCAGTGCCGTGCGAATGGATTCGCGGCGCAGCGCGCTCAGGTCGTGCGCCAGGTCCGAGCGTTCCTTTGCGGTGGCTTCGCGCAACTCGCGCAGCACGCCCGGGTTCAGCAGCAGCGACGCGGTCTTGGGGGCTTCGCGCAGCAGCCATTCCTGCAGCACGGTCTCGGCACGCTCGATGGTCGGCCAGATGGGCCAGAGGGTGTCGTCCAGGTCGAGCGAGATCGCGGAGATGCGCTTGATGTCGAGTGGCTCGGCGCCTGCGAGCGCCGTGGAAACGGAAGTCATGCCCGAGAATATCGCATGCCTCAAGACAACGGGAACAACAGTTCCATCGCCGCGCGCACCGCCGTACTCTGGTGCAACCTTGGCTCGCCCGATGCTCCCACCACGCCCGCCGTGCGGTCTTATCTTGCGGAGTTTCTCGGCGATCCGCGCGTGGTCGAAATTCCGAAGCTGCTCTGGGCCGTGATCCTGTACGGCGTCATCCTGCGCGTGCGGCCCGCCAAGTCGGCCGCCAAGTACGCGAGCATATGGATGGCCGAGGGCTCGCCGCTCAAGGTGTGGACGCAGAAGCAAGCCACCCTGCTTGCCGGCTGGCTCGGCGAACGCGGGCACCGCGTGGCGGTGCGCGATGCGATGCGCTACGCCAGCCCTTCGATCGCTTCGCGGCTCGATGCACTGCAGACCGAAGGCGCATCGCGCGTGCTGGTGCTGCAGGCCTATCCGCAGTATTCGGCCACCACCACGGCCAGCGTGATCGATGCGGTGAACGACTGGAGCCGCCGCCAGCGCCGCATTCCGGAGTTCCGTTTTGTCAACCAGTACCACGACGATCCGGCCTATATCGAGGCGCTTGCGCAGAGCATCGAGCGCCACTGGAAGGGCGAAAGCCGCGGCGAGGTGCTGCTGATGAGCTTCCACGGCATACCGGCGCGCAACATCGCGCTCGGCGATCCGTACCAGGCGCAGTGCCTCGAAACCGCGCGCCTGCTGGCCACGCGCCTCGGGCTTTCGGCCGCGCAGCACCGCGTCACGTTCCAGTCGCGCTTCGGCCGCGCCAAATGGCTCGAGCCCTATACCGAGCCCACCCTGCGTGAACTCGGCGCGAGCGGCGTCAAGCGGGTCGACGTGGTGTGCCCGGGCTTTCCGGCCGACTGCCTCGAAACCTTGGAAGAAATTGCGATGGAGGGCCGGGAGGCCTTCATGCACGCGGGCGGAGAGGCCTTCAGCTACATCCCTTGCCTGAACGACAGCCCGGCCTGGATCACCGCGCTGGCGGGTATTGCCGAACGCAATCTCGCGGGCTGGCCGACCCAGCGCCCCGCCAGTACTTAGAACTTGCCCAAGTAGTCCATCTTGCCGATGGGCATGCCCTTGTGGCGCAGCACGTCGTAGGCCGTGGTCACGTGGAAGAAGAAGTTGGGCAGTGCGAACTGCAGCAGGTAGCGCTGCGCGGTGAAGTGCGCTTCGCCTTCGCGCGCCTTGATGGTCACTTGGCGTTCTTCCTGGCCGTCGACCAGCGCGCGGTCCACGGTGCCAAGAAACGCCTGCGTCTTCGCAATGCGGGCCAGCAGTTCGTCGTACGTCTTTTCCTCGTCGGGAAAGCTCGGTGCCGTGATGCCCGAGATGCGCGCCACGCCGAGCTTCGACGCATCGCTCGCACGCTGGATCTGCCCGGCCAGCGTGATCATGTCAGGTGCGAGCCTCGCATCCACGAGTGTCTCCGGATCGATGTCGTTGGCCTTGGCATGCGCCAGGCTCTTCTCGAGCACGTGGGTGAGTTGACCGAGCCCGCGCGAGAAGACCGGCACGGAGATGTCGTACAGCGAAAGCGCCATGGGTAAATCCTTGTGGTTGGAATCGGCGGCGATTGTCTCGCCGACTCGCGCCTAGCGGCCGGCGGCGCGGATAAACCCTTCGACCAGGTCCAGTTGTTCCGGCACGTTCAGCGCGGGCGCGTGCCCGCATCCCTGGATTTCAATCACCTTCAGCAACCCGGCCGCGCCCGGTCCCCTCTGCTGCATTTGCTGCGTGATTTCGGGCAGCACCAGGTCCGACTCGGCGCCGCGCAGGCACAGCACCGGCACCTCGATAACGTCGTAGTGCGGCCAGATCAGGTAGTCGTTGTCGTGCGCGCTGAACTGACGGACCATGGCCGGATCGTAATGAGGCGTCACGCGGCCGTCGGGCAGGCGGCGCGTGGAGCTTTCGGTCAGGCGGCGCCATTGCGCATCGCTGAGCCAACCGTAGGGCTTGTAGACGGTGCGAAAGAAAAGCTCCAGTTCCGCAACCGTGTCGAATGCGGGTGGCTCGCCCGCATATGCGCGGATGCGCTCGATGGCCGCCTGCGCGAGCTGCGGCGCGTTGTCGTTGAGCGTGAGGCTCGCAATGCGCGCCCTCATGCGCGGCTCGAACAGGCCCGAAGCGCAGACCGTGCCGATGGCGCCGCCCATCGAGGTGCCGACCCAATGAACGCGGCCCAGGCGCAGTTCGTCGCACAGCGCAGCCGCCATGCGGGCATAGAACGAGAGCTGGTATTCCTCGTCGGGCGCCGGGCTCCACTGGCTCAGCCCCCGGCCGATGGTGTCGGGGCAGATCACGCGGAAGCCGCGCGCGGCAAAGTGCTGTGCCAGCTCGTCCATGTCGCGGCAGGTGCGCGCAAGGCCATGCCACGCGATGATCACCGGCGCATCGGGCGCACCCCAGTCGAGCCAATGGACTTCGCGGCCCGCGAGCTGGGCGTAGCGGGAAACCGGAACGGGAAGATCGTTGCTCATCGTGCAGCCCTCGCCCTCAGCTTGCCGACGATGCCCGTCGGAAAATAATAGACGGAGAGCACGAACAGCACCCCCAGCCACAGCAGCCATCTGTCGGGCGACAGCAGCGCCGCAAGCCACGGCAACCCGCTCGCGGCCTCGCTGCCCACGCGCAGCAGATCTTGCAAATAGCTTTGCGCCAGCACGAACAGCACCGCGCCGATGGCCGCGCCGTAGATGGTGCCCATGCCGCCGATCACCACGATCAGCAGCACGTCGATCATGATCTCGAAGCTCAGCGACGTGTCGGGCCCGTTGTAGCGCAGCCATATGGCGAGCATCGCGCCGGCCAGCGTGGCGAACAGGGCCGACAGCACGGCCGCCGTGGTGCGGTACACCACCACGCGGTAGCCGATGGCCTCGGCGCGGAACTCGTTCTCGCGGATCGCCTGCAGCACGCGGCCGAAGGGCGAATTCACGATACGCAGCAGCGCGAGCACCAACACCACCGCCGCCACGAAGAGCATGTAGTAGCACAGCAGCCGGCCATCGAGCGAGACACCGAGGAAAGGTTCTTCGGAGAACTCGAAGCTCGGCGAAATCAGTTCGGGCAGCTTGAAGGTGAGCCCGTCTTCGCCGCCCGTGAAATCCGACAGCTGCGACGCCAGCGTCTGAAACGCCGAAGCCACCGCCAGCGTGATCATCGCGAAGAAGATCGCACGCACCCTGAGCGAAAACAGACCGATGGCGAACGAGAGCACCAGCGAGATCGCGAGCGACGCCGCGAGCCCCAGCAGGACCGCGCCCCAGCTGGGCCCAAGCCGTGAAGCCGAGATGGCGATGCCGTAGGCGCCGATGCCGAAGAACATCGTGTGCGCAAAACTCACGATGCCGGTGTAGCCCAAGAGCAGGTCGAAGCTTGCGACCAGCACCACGAACACCAGGATCTTGGCCGCGACGCTGAGCGCCTTCACGCCCGGGAAGATGAACGGCGCGAACGCCAGCGCGATGAAAAGCGCCACCAGCAGCAGCGCCAGCAGGCGGCTCCTCGGCGTGTCGTTGGAGAGAAGTCGTTTCAGGAACATGGCGGCTTCTTCTTTCTCAGCGGTTGGCAACCGGGTACACGCCCTGCGGCCGCCACAGCAGCACGGCCACCATCAGCAGGATGCTCGCGAACTGCGTGAGCGTGGGCAGCAGGAAGCCGATGTAGTTGGTCATGAGCCCCACCAGCAGCGCGCCGATCAGCGCGCCGCCTGTCGAGCCGAGCCCGCCTATGATGATCACGATGAAGATCAGCACGTTGACCTGCGCGCCCATCTGCGGCACCAGGTTCTGCTGGAACAGCCCCCACATCACGCCGCCCAGGCCGGCCAGTGCGCTGCCCACCACGAACACACCGACGAACAGCCGGCCGATGCGGTAGCCGAGCGACTCGACCATCTCGCGGTCCTGCACGCCGGCGCGGATCAGGAGGCCGATCTTGGTGCGACTCAGGGTCCATGCGAGCAGGCCGAACACCACGATGCCCACCGCCACCGCGAGCAGACGGTACTTGCTGATGGCCGCATCGCCGATCAGCAGCGAACCGCGCAAGGCTTCAGGCAACGGCAGCGGCACCTGTGCCGGCCCCCAGATCACCTTGATGAGCTCCTCGCCGATGATCATGCCGCCCATCGTGATGAGGATCTGCTTCAGGTGCTGGCCGTACACGGGCCGCACGATGAAGCGCTCGAACGCGAGGCCGACCGCACCGGCCACCGCCATGGCCACCAGCATGGCCGGGAAAACGGCGACGAGGTTGCGCCACAGCTCGCCCGAACCCGTCCAGTCGCCCATCAAGCCGAGCACGCTGCTGGCCACGAAGGCGCCGAGCGCAATGAACACGCCGTGGCCGAAGTTGAGCACGTCCATGAGGCCGAACACCAGCGTGAGGCCCGACGCGATGATGAAGATGATCATGCCCATCGCCAGGCCCGCGACCGTGAGCGTGAGCCAGGTCGAGAACGAACCCGTGAGCGGCAGCGCGGCCAGCGCGAGGATGGGGGCGAGAAGCAGCGGCTTCCAGTCGAAATCGAGTGCCTTCATTGCTGCGCTCCCTTTTCTTGCCCCTTCCCCCTCCGGGGGAAGGCTGGGATGGGGGCTGACGGCACTTGCAACGCCGCGCTGTATCGAAGGCCGCGAGCCCCCACCCCAACCCTCCCCCAGAGGGGGAGGGAGAAAAACGTCGAATACTTCATAGAGCCAGTCCAAGCAGCGATTGCTGCAATTGCGCATCCGCGGAGAACGCGGCCATGCTGCCGCTGTGCACCACGCGGCCGTTGTCCATCACCGCGACGTTGTCGCCCAAGCGCTGGGCGAAATTGATGTTCTGCTCCACCAGCAAGATCGTCACGCCGCTGCGCTTGAGTTCGCCGAACGCGTCGATCATGTTGTTGATCATCACCGGCGCAAGGCCCTTGCTGGGCTCGTCGATCAGCAGCAGCTCGCGCGGCTCGACGATGGCGCGCGACACCGCGAGCATCTGCTTCTGACCGCCCGAGAGCTTGCCGGCGGGGTGATTCCAGAATTTCTCGACCGCGGGAAACAGCCTGAAGATCCACTTCAGCCGCGTGTCGTCGATCTGCGCAGCGTTCTTGGCGCCGCGCGCGGCAAGCAGCATGTTCTCCTTCACCGTAAGGTCGGAGAAGATGCCCATGTTCTCCGGCACATAGGCGATGCCGAGCTCGGCGATCTGCGGCGTGTGCATGGCGGTGATGTCTTTGTCACCAAAGCGCACCCGGCCCTGCGACGCATGCCACAGGCCCATGATGGTTCGCAGCGTGGTCGTCTTGCCCGCGCCGTTGCGGCCGAGCAGCATGGTGAGCTGGCCCTTGGGCACAGCGAGGTCCACACCGTGAAGGATGTGGTACGCCCCGATGTGCGTGTGCACGCCTTCGAGGGTCAGGAGGTTCTGGGTTGTCATCGGTCTTGCTCCTTCCCCTTCCGGGGGAAGGTTGGGATGGGGGCGAGGGGCGCTTGAAGGGCCTCGGCGGTGTGAAGGCCGCTTGCCCCCACCCCCGCCCTCCCCCGGAAGGGGAGGGAGAAATACATCGTCATGCAGCCGTCTCCTTCGCGATGCCGAGGTACGCCTCTTGCACCACCGGCGAGGCAATCACCTCGGCCGGTTCGCCATCGGCTACGAGCGTGCCGTTGTGCAGCACGATGATGCGGTCTGCGAGTTCGCGCACCACGTCCATCTTGTGTTCGACCAGGAGGATGGTCTTGCTCTTGTCCTGCTTGAGCTTGCGGATCAGGTCGAGGATGACGGGTGCCTCGGCGGCATTCATGCCGGCCGTCGGTTCGTCGAACATGAAGACCTTGGGCTCGAGCGCCATCAGGAGCGCCACCTCCAGCTTGCGCTGGTCGCCGTGCGGCAGGCTGGCCACGGTCGCGTGCTCGCGCGACTTCAGCGCCACGTCGGCCAGGATCTGGTCGGCGCGCTCGGTCAGCGCCTTGTGGTCGCTCCAGATGCTCCACAGGTTGAGCCCGCGCCGATGCGCGCCTTCGCGCGTGGCCTGCACCGCCAGGCGCACGTTCTCCAGCACCGTGAGATTGGGGAACAGGTTCGTGAGCTGAAAGGCCCGCCCGAGGCCCGCATGCGTGCGCGCCGACGGCGACAGGCCCGAGAGCGGTTGCCCATCGAGCGAGACCGTGCCCGCGCTCGCCTTGAGCTGACCCGAGATCAGGTTGAAGTACGTGGTTTTGCCCGCGCCGTTGGGGCCGACGATGGCCGTCAGCGTGCCCGGCGCGAAGGCGCAGCTCACGCTGTTGACGGCCACGTGCCCACCGAAGCGGATGGTCAGGTCTCGGGTCTCAAGCATCGTTGGTCATTGCAAATGAAAGTCGGTGTAGATCGGCGCTCAACAGCTGCCGATCACGTAGTAGTTCGGGCCGGTCTGCTTCAGCGTGGTGGTGACGTAGATGTTCCACAGTCCCATCGATTGCCCGGAGCCGTACGCATAGGTAAGGCCCCATAGCGCGTAGGCACGCCCTGCCACGGTGTGCGCGTAGTTGCTGGCGGTGTAGCAGGTGCCGCCGCCACCGCTTCCGGCAAGCGTGGTGCCCGTGGCCGCGGCCGACATCGCGCCCTGCGCGTTGCTGGCGTCCAATGCCGCCACGGTCCAGCTGTAGGTGGTCGACGCGGCCAGACCGCTGTCGGTGTAGCTGGTGCCGGACACCGGCGCGGCGTTGACCTGGCTGCCGCCGCGATAGACGTTGTAGCCACTGGCGCCGGAGACGCCGTTCCATCCGATCACCATGCTGCTGCTGGTTGCGCCGGATGTGCCCACGCCGGTGGGCGCCGGCAGTGCCGAGCCGCCGCCGGAGCCGGTCACGCGATCGACCATGGCCTTGAGCGCTGCCATCTGCGGGCCCGACTTCTTCGCATAGTTCGCGTTGTCGTAGCCCCACCAGTCCCAGCAGCTGTTGGTGGCCGCCGTGCTGGTCTGCGGATAGATCAGCACGATGTTGTTGGTGTCGGCCCAGCGGTTGTAGCCGGTCTTGCGCACGTATTGATCGCCTACGTCGGTGTAGTTCTGCTTGCAGCCGTGCAGCACCATGTGCACGCGGCACGAGGCGGTGGTGCAGGCCTGCGGCACGTAGATCCAGCCGGTGGCTGCCACCCCGTGGCCGGAGATGAACTCCGACTGGTTGAACTCCGTGAACGTGCCGCTCAGCGTGCCGTTGTTGCGCGGGTTCAACGGGCCGTAGAGATGCTGCAGGATCTCGCCCGCAAGGTCGAAGCCACAGTTGTTGATGTAGGGCGCAGCAGTGGTGCTGCAAGCGGCGCCGAAGTCATCGGTGACCATCGCGTGGCCGGCCCCGATGTTGTTCTTGTAGACCGTGTTGGCCGCGGGCACGAAGTTCTGGTAGTAAGTCTTCAGGTCGTCCATCACCGCCTGTTTGACGGTGTTGTCCGAGGTGCCAGAAAACAGGTACAGCTTGGAGCCCGTCATGTGCGACACCGGGTCGATCGCGCCACTCGCCGCCCAGCTGTTGGTGGTGCTCACGAGCGTCGAAACCGGGATGCTGGTGCTGTGCGCCATGCAGCGGCCGGTGGCATTGACCACCGAGCCCTCCGCGCAGTAATACGGCCCGCCGGCCACCACACCGGCACCGCGCTTGAAGGTGGCCGAATAGGCCACGTGCAACTGCACGGCCATGAAGCCGCCCGCCGAGAGGCCCGACACGCTCACCTCCCCCGGGTTTGCGCCCAGCGACGGCAGCGGCACCGCCGCAGTGGCCGTGCAGGCATACACGCCAAACGCCATTGCCGCAGCCGCGGCCAATCCCTTCCAGTTCCCTCGCATCGCTGCCATCGCTGTCTCCTTGGTTGCAGGCGCGTCGAACGCTTGCTTGATTGCTGACGAATGGGCCATTGGTTGCGCCGCCACGTCCGCCACGAAGGCGCAGGCTGGCGCTTCGCCCGGCGGCCATGCCAGGCGAAAGGGATGCGGCCTCAGGACCGCGGTATCGGGGTGCCGATCAGCGTTTGTTTTTGATCGGGATGTCCATCTCTTCTGGCTTGATCTCGCGCACCAGCTCCGGCACGCCCCATGCAAAGGCCGGGTCGTTCTTGATCTTGAAGTGGTACATCGACTGCATCGCCTGGTGGTCTTCCTTGCGGAAGGTCATCTTGCCCTTGGGCGTGTCGAAGCTCATGCCTTCCATGGCGGTGATGAGCTTGTTGGTGCTGGTGTCGCCGCCGGTCTTCTTGAGCGCCGTGACCACCGCCATCGCGGCCGAGAAACCGCCGGCCGTGAAGAAGTCCGGCGGCGTCTTGTATTCCTTGTAATGCGCCGCGACGAGGGCTTCGTTCACGGGATTCTTCGGGATGCCGAAGTAGTAGTACGCCGCCCCTTCCATGCCCGGCAGGTTCTTGTAGGCGGCCATGGCCGGCAGGATGTTGCCGCCCGTCGCGATCTCGATGTTGTAGCGCTTCAGGTCCAGGTCGACGATCTTGAACGGATTGCCCGCGCCGGCCCAGACGATCCAGATGATCTTGCGGCCCGGCTGGTCCTTGAGCTTGTCGATCAGGCGCTGCGCGCCGGCCGTGAAGTCGGTGGTGGCGGGCGGCAGGTATTCCTCGTGCACCAGCTTCGCCTTCTTGAGCGCGGCGCCGAAGGCCTTCACGCCGTCACGGCCGAAGGCGTTGTCCTGCGCAAGCGTGGCCACGGTCACGCCCGGCTTGTCGATGGCCACGGCGTTGGAGATCGCGTCCTGGCTCGAATTGCGGCCGGTGCGGAAGATGTACTTGTTCCACTTGTCGCCGGTGATCGAATCGGCGACCGCCGGCTCGACGATCAGGATCTTCTTGTATTCCTCGGCCACCGGCAGCATGGCCAGCGCCACGCCCGAAGCCGTAGGGCCCACCGCAAGCGCGGCCTTGTCGTCGGAATACGCGGCAGCCAACAGAGACTTGCCCAGATCGGGCTTGCCCTGGTCATCCTTCTCGATGACCACGAGCTTCTTGCCGTTGACCGTCATCGTGCCGCCGGTGGCGTAGTCCAGGCCCATGGTGAAACCGGTCTGCGTCTGCTTGCCATAGGCCTCGAGCGGACCGGTCTTGCTGTAGATGTGCGCAATGCGGATTTCGTTGGACTGGGCCCATGCGGGGGCTGCGGCGGCGCAGCAGGCGAGTGCGGCCAGGGCTACGAGGTGGCGACGGTTCATTCTTTGTCTCCTGTAAAGGTGACTGAATATTGCACAGTTCGTGCCACGCCTTAACATGTTGATAACAAAGGGTTCTTCATTGGGAAGAAGCCCACATCGACTGAACTTAGAACACTTTTTGTGTGTTTTTTTCAGGCAGATGCTTGTTTTTCAGTCAGGGTTTTCGAGAGTGCGCCTGCCCGCTCGACGAGGTCCGGTCAAAGACCCTGACTGGTCATCCGCTCGTACAAGGTGGCGCGCGAAATGCCAAGTAGTCTCGACGTGGCCAGCTTGTTGTTGCCCGTGGCCGCGAGCGCGGCGGCAATTGCCTTGCGCTCCAGCTCCGCAATCTGTTGCGCCAGCGGACGCAGCAGGTTGCCATCTTCACCTCCGGCCGCGTGCGACGCATCGGGCAGTTCGATCTGCTCTAGGCCGGCCTCGCGCAGGATGCGTTCGAGCTGCGCCGCGTCGATGCGCTGCGAGTCGCTGCGCATGGTCACTTGCTCCAGCACATTGCGCAGCTCGCGGATGTTGCCGCGCCAGTGCTGGCCGGCCAACAGCGCCAGCGCATCGGGCGTGAGCTCGGGCGGTGCCTCACCGCTGCGCAGCGCCATGTCCTCGCCCAATGCCTCGACCAGAGCCGGGATGTCGCTGCGGCGCTCGCGCAGCGGCGGCACGCGCAGCGGCAGCACGTTGAGGCGGTAGTACAGGTCTTCGCGGAACTGGCCGCGCCGCACCAGCTCGGGCAGGTCGCGCGACGTGGCGGCGATCACGCGCGCATCGAAGGGCACCAGCTTGTTCGAGCCGAGCGGCTCGATCTCGCCCTCTTGCAGCGCGCGCAACAGCTTGGCCTGCAGGCCGAGCGGCATGTCGCCGATCTCGTCGAGGAAGAGGCTGCCGCCGTCGGCCAGCTTGAATTTGCCCTCGCGGCCGCGGCGGTCGGCGCCGGTGAAGGCACCCGGCGCGAAGCCGAAGAATTCGGCCTCCAGCAACGTGTCGGGCACGGCCGCGATGTTGACGCTGACGAACAGCCCTTTGGCACGTGCCGACGATGCGTGAATCGCATGCGCGAGCAACTCCTTGCCGGTGCCGGTTTCGCCGAGCAGCAACACCGGGCTCGTGGACTGCGCGGCGCGGCGCGCATGACGCTTCACCTCCACCGCCGCGGGGCTGCTGCCGATGAAGCTGGCAAAGGTGTACTTGGAGCGCCGCTGCCCGTCGGCCGCATGCTGGTAGAGCGGGTTGTTGCGCTGGCTCGCCAGTTCGCGCCGTGCGTCGTCGAGGTCGCGCTGCAATAACGCGAACTTGCTGATGAGTGGCTGCAGCGTGGTTTCGGGCTGGTCGAACAGCACGATGCCGATGGCGCCGATGACCTCTCCCGCCCTGCCCTCGCGCCCATCGCTTTCGGCACGCAGCGGAATGCGGCTGACAACGAAAGTACCCGCCTTGTTGGTGAGCAGGTCGACGAGGATCGGCTCGCCGGTTTCGAGCACGCGCCGCATCTGCGTGTTGGGAATGACGTCCTCGACCATGTGGCCCATGAACTCGTCGATCGACGAGAAGCCCAGCGCCGGCAAAAAGCGCCGGTAGCCTTCGTTCACCCACACGATGCGCCCGCTGCGATCGACCAGGAACATGCCCTGGCTGATGCTCGAGAACAGATGGAACATCGATCGCGCCGCCAGGGCAAGGATGCCGTCGGCATCCAGGGGCAGAGCTGGCAAAGCGGGCGGTGCGGAAACGGGCGGAACAGCGGACATGGGCGGATCGTAGCGCGCATCAATCGCCTGCGAATCGAGCATCAATGCCCCTTTGGAAAATGCTCAGAATGCGCATTGACCAAACTGTGAGAAGAAAGCCCTCATGCGGGCATAAGTAAATCAATCGTTTGATTGCCCACAATGGTCTAATCGCCGGCATGAGCGCCCCAGCCCTCCAAGCCATTTCCGCCCGCGCGCCGCGCAGCGACGGCGTCGAAGCGCGCCAGCGCCTCCTCTATGCCGCCCTTGCGCTCTTTGCCGCCAACGGCTACGCCAAGACCTCGACCCGCGAGATTGCACGCGCGGCGGACGTCAACATCTCGGCCATCAGCTACTACTTCGGCGACAAGGCCGGTTTGTATGCCGCCACCTTCGGCGAGCCGATGGGCGGCAATGCCGGAGACTTCGTTTCGCTGTACGACGCGCCCGATCTGCCGATGGAAGAGGCGCTGCGCATCTTCTTCACGCGCATGGTCGAACCGCTCAAGCAGGGCGAGATCGTGCGGCAATGCATCCAGTTGCACATGCGCGAGATGCTCGAGCCGACCAGCCAGTGGGCCAAGGAATTCGAGCGCGACATCAAGGCACCGCACATCGCCATCGCAGGCGTGCTGTGCCGCCGCCTGGGTCTTGCGCGGCCCGACGACGACGTGCATCGCCTGACCTTCGCCATCACCGGGCTCGCGGTGCAGCTTTTCGTGAGCCAGGATCTCGTCGACGCCATACGCCCGTCTTTGCTGAACACACCCAAAAACGTGGACACCTGGGCGCAGCGCCTCACGGGCTATGCCGTCGCGCTGGTCGAGGCGGAAGTACTGCGCCGCAAAGCTATTGCCAAGCCCACGGCCGTACCTGCTGCCCGTTCCGGGAGAAAGAAGATATGAGACGACTCCGATGGATTGCCGCCGTGTGCCTGCCGCTTGGTATCGGCCTTGCTGGCTGCGGCCTGACGCGCCCGCCGGCCACGGTGGAGGCGCCCTTCCCCGCGCAGTGGCATGCACCGCTGCCTCACGGCGGCTCGGTGGCGTCGCTGGCCGACTGGTGGCGCCAGCTCGACGACCCGCTGCTGGTTGAACTGATTGCCGCGGCCGAAGCCGCAAGCCCCAACCTCGCGAGCGCCGCAGCGCGCGTGGCCGAGGCGCGCTCCACGCGCGTGCAGGCCGGCGCCGCGCTGCTGCCCAATCTGGACGGCACGCTGTCGGCCAGCCGCGGTGTCTCGGGCTCCTCGTTCGGCGCGGGCGGCACGACGGCCTCCTCGTCCACCAGCGCCATCGCGCCGGTGACCACGCTGCAGGCCGGCCTGCAGTCCAAGTGGGAAATCGACCTCTTCGGACGCCTGCGCGCCGACCGCGATTCGGCTGAGCAGAAGCTGAGCAGCGCAACCGCCAAATGGCATGACGCGCGCGTGGCCGTCGCGGCAGAAACGGCCAATGCGTACTTCGCCGAGCGCGCCTGCCAGCAGCAGCTGCGCGTGGCCGAATCGGATGCGAAATCGCGCGGCGAAACCGCGCGCCTCACCGACCTTTCCGCACGCGCCGGTTTCACCGCACCGGCCGACGCCGCGCTCGCGCGCGCCAGCGCCTCGGACGCCTCGGGCCGCCTCACGCAGCAGCGCGCCCAGTGCGCGGTGCAGCGCAAGGCACTTGTGGCGCTCAGCGGCATCGACGAGCCCACGCTCGAAGAGAAGCTGGCGTCTTCGCCCGCGCAGCGTGCACTGCCCGTGGTCGGCAGCATCGCCAGCGTGCCGGCCGAGGCCATCTCGCAGCGGCCCGACGTATATGCGGCCGAACTCGGCGTGGCATCCGCCAGCGCCGACGTGGGCTCCGCGGAAGCGGAGCGCTATCCCAAGCTCAGCATCTCGGGCTCCATTGGCCGCATGCAGATCCGCACCAGCGGCTTTCGGGCGTCGCTCGACACCTGGTCGATTGGCCCGGTGTCGCTCACCGTCCCGCTGCTCGACGGCGGTGCACGCGCGGCCAACAGCGATGCGGCCAAGGCGCGCTACACCGAAGCCGTGTCGCTCTACCGCGCGAACGTGCGGCAGGCGGTGCGCGAGGTCGAAGAAGCGCTGGTCAACCTCGACGCCACCGATGCGCGCGCCACCGATGCCGATTCGGCGGTGAAGAACTACCAGGCCTCGTTCGACGCCACACAGGCCCGCTACCAGAGCGGATTGGCCAGCTTGTTCGAACTCGAGGATTCGCGCCGCACGCTCTTTGCCGCGCAAACCGCGCGCGTCTCGCTGCAGCGCGAACGGGCCCAAGCCTGGGTTGCGCTCTACCGCTCGATGGGCGGTGGCTGGACCCGTGCCGAATCGACCCCGATGACTTCCAACCCGGCCACCAAGGTCGCGACGTCGCCATGAAAAATATCAAACGCTCCACCCTCGCCATCGCGCTGCTGGCGCTCGTCATCGTCATTGCGGCGGTCGTGTGGCTGACACGCAAGCCAGCGAGCGAGCCCGGCACCCCGGCGGCGGCCGCCAAGGACAAGGCGGGTGCCCCGGCTGCTCGGCCGACGTTGACGGTCACGGTCGCCAAGCCCGAACTCACCGAGCTCACGCAGACCCTTGCGGCCAACGGCAACGTGGCCGCCTGGCAGGAGGCCATCGTGGGCTCCGAGTCCACCGGGCTCCGGCTCGCCGAAGTGCGCGTGAACGTGGGCGACGTGGTCAAGAAGGGTCAGGTGCTCGCCGTCTTCTCGCCCGAGACCGTGCAAGCAGACATCGCGCAATCGCGTGCCTCGCTCGCCGAAGCCAGGGCCACCGCCGCCGACGCAGCCGGCAACGCGGCGCGCGCCCGCACGCTGCAGGCCACCGGCGCGCTGAGCCAGCAGCAGATCAACCAGTACCAGACCGCCGAGCAGACCGCCAAGGCACGCGTCGAGGCCGCCGAAGCCGTGCTCGCCGCGCAGCAGGTTCGCGGGCGCAACACGCAGGTGCTGGCCCCCGACGACGGCGTGATCTCATCGCGCACCGCCACGGTCGGCAGCGTGGTGGCCTCCGGCACCGAGCTGTTCCGGCTAATCCGCCAAGGCCGACTCGAATGGCGCGCCGAGGTCACCTCGGCCGAGCTCAGCCGCATCGCGGTGGACACCACGGCCTTCGTGGTCAGCGCCAGCGGCGCGCAGGTGCGCGGCAAGGTGCGCAGCATCGCGCCCACGGTCGATCCGCAAACGCGTGCGGCGCTGGTCTACGTCGACCTGCCGAACGTGCAGCAGAACACCGGCATCAAGGCCGGCATGTTCGCGCGCGGCGACTTCGAGCTCGGCCACAGTTCCGCGCCGACCGTGCCGCAGACCTCCATCGTTCCGCGCGACGGCTTCAACAACGTCTTCATGCTGCTGCCCGACAACCGCGTGGCGCAGCTCAAGGTGCAGACCGGCCGCCGCGTAGGTGAGCGCGTCGAGATCACCAGCGCGCTGCCCGAAGGCGCGCAGATCGTGGTGCAGGGCGCTGGCTTCCTGAACGACGGCGACCTGGTGCGCGTCGTCGCGGCGACCGCGCCGGCGGCCGCGGGTGCGCAACCCGCTGCCCCGACTGAAACGAAGGCACGCCCATGAACGTTTCCGCATGGTCCATCCGCAACCCGATTCCGGCGGTGATGCTGTTCGTGCTGCTCACCTTCGGCGGGCTGCTGTCGTTCAACGCGATGAAGGTGCAGAACTTTCCGGACATCGACCTGCCGACCGTGACCGTCTCGGCGGCGCTGCCGGGGGCCGCGCCTTCGCAGCTGGAGACCGACGTCGCGCGCAAGCTCGAGAACTCCATTGCCACGGTGCAGGGCCTGAAGCACATCACCACCAAGGTGCAGGACGGCGCCGCCACGCTGATCGTCGAGTTCCGTCTCGAAAAGCCGGTGCAGGAAGCCGTGGACGACGTGCGCTCCGCGGTGCAGCGCGTGCGCGCCGACCTGCCGGCCGACGTGCGCGACCCGGTGGTCACCAAGCTGGACTTCGCGGCCCAGCCGGTGTTGGCTTTCACCATAGCCTCGGCGCGCATGGACATCGAGGCGCTGAGCTGGTACGTGGACAACGACATCACCAAGAAACTGCTCGCACTTCCGGGCGTGGGTGCGGTGAACCGTGTGGGAGGCGTCACACGCCAGGTGCATGTCGACCTCGATCCGGCCAAGCTGCAGGCGCTGGGCGCCTCGGCGGCCGACATTTCGCGCCAGCTGCGCCAGGTGCAGACCGAAAGCGCCGGTGGCCGCATCGACCTGGGCGGCAGCGAGCAGCCGGTGCGCACCATGGCCACCGTGCAGTCGGCCGACCAGCTTGCCGACATGCAGATTGCGCTCTCCGATGGCCGGCGCGTGCGGCTCGACCAGGTGGCGCGCATCAGCGACACCATCGCCGAACCGCGCGCCGCGGCGCTGCTCAACGGAAAGCCCGTGGTCGGCTTCGAAGTGGCCCGCAGCCGCGGCGCCAGCGAGGTGGAGGTGGGCCGCGCCATCCAGAAGGCGCTGGCCGACCTGCGCGTGCAGCGGCCCGACATCGAGCTGACAGAAGCCTTCAACTTCGTCGACCCGGTGGAAGAGGAGTACGACGGCTCGCTGCACCTGCTGTATGAGGGCGCGATTTTGGCGGTGATCGTGGTGTGGCTATTCCTGCGCGACTGGCGCGCCACTTTCGTTTCGGCCGTGGCACTGCCCATGTCCGTGATTCCGGCCTTCATCGGCATGCACCTGCTGGGCTTCTCGGTCAACGTGATCTCGCTGCTCGCGCTCTCCCTGGTGGTGGGCATATTGGTGGACGACGCCATCGTGGAGGTGGAAAACATCGTGCGCCACCTGCGCATGGGCAAGTCGCCTTACGAGGCGGCCATGGAGGCGGCCGACGAAATCGGACTGGCGGTGATCGCCACCACTTTCACGCTGATTGCGGTCTTCCTGCCCACGGCCTTCATGAGCGGCATCGCCGGCAAGTTCTTCAAGCAGTTCGGATGGACGGCCTCGCTGGCGGTGTTCGCGTCGCTGGTGGTGGCGCGGGTGCTTACGCCCATGATGGCGGCCTACATCCTGAAGCCGGTGGTCGGCGCCGAAAAGGAGCCGCGCTGGCTCACGGCCTACATGCGCGCGGTGGAATGGAGCACGCACCATCGCTTCAAGACAATGGTGCTGGCCACCCTCTTCTTCTTCGGTTCGCTCGCGATGATCCCCCTGCTGAAGACCGGCTTCATTCCGCCGGACGACAACTCGCAGACACAGATCTACCTGTCGCTCGCGCCGGGGTCCACGCTCGCGCAGACCACGGCTGCTGCTGAAGAAACGCGGCGCCGCGTGATGCAGATCAAGCACGTGAAAAGCGTTTACACCACCGTGGCGGGCGGCAGCGCGGGCGGCGATCCGTTCGCCAATTTCGGAACACCCGAAACCCGCAAGGCCACGCTCACCATCAAGCTCGACGAGCGCGGCGACCGCCCGCGCAAGCAGGTAATCGAAAACCAGATTCGCACAGCACTTGAAACCCTGCCTGGCATGCGCAGCACCGTGGGCCTTGGCGGCTCGGGGGAAAAATACATCCTCGCGCTCACCGGCGAAGACCCTGCCGCGCTCGCCAGCGCGGCCAGCGCGGTCGAGAAAGATTTGCGCACGGTTCCCGGCCTCGGCAACATCACCTCGACCGCGAGCCTCGTGCGCCCCGAGATTGCCGTGCGCCCCGACTTCGCACGCGCCGCCGACCTGGGCGTGACCAGTTCGGCCATCGCCGAGACGCTGCGCGTGGCCACGCTCGGCGACTACGACCAGGCATTGGCCAAGCTCAATCTTGCACAGCGGCAGGTGCCCATCGTGGTGAAGCTCGAGGACTCCGCCCGGCAGAATCTCGACCTGCTCGGCCGCCTCTCGGTGCCCGGCGCGCGCGGCCCCGTCATGCTGAGCCAGGTGGCTTCATTGACGATGGAAGGCGGCCCTGCCGTGATCGACCGCTACGACCGCTCACGCAACGTCAACTTCGAGATCGAGCTTTCGGGCGTGGGCCTCGGCGATGCCAAGACCGCGGTGACGGCGCTGCCCTCGATCCAGAAGCTGCCGCCCGGCGTGCGCGTGACCGAAGTGGGCGACGCGGAAGTAATGACCGAGCTGTTCGCGAGCTTCGGCCTTGCGATGCTCACGGGCGTGCTGTGCATCTACATCGTGCTGGTGCTGCTGTTCAAGGACTTCCTGCATCCGGTGACGATTCTTTGCGCGCTGCCGCTGGCGCTTGGCGGCGCCTTCGTGGGCCTGCTCATTGGACAGAAGGCGCTGTCGATGCCGTCGCTGATCGGGTTGATCATGCTGATGGGCGTTGCCACCAAGAACTCGATCCTGCTGGTGGAGTACGCAATCGTGGCGCGCCGCGACCACGGCATGACCCGCTGGGAGGCCCTGCGCGATGCCTGCCACAAGCGCGCCCGGCCCATCATCATGACCACGCTGGCCATGGGTGCGGGCATGCTGCCGATTGCCGTGGGCCTTGGCGCGGCTGATTCGAGCTTCCGGTCGCCGATGGCGATGGCGGTGATTGGCGGGCTGATCACGTCGACCGTGCTGAGTCTGCTGGTGGTGCCGGCTGTGTTCACTTATGTAGACGACATCGAGCACTGGATTCGGCGTACGGTGCGCAGGGTGCGGGGGCAGCCGGCTGATCCGCATATCGATGATGACTTGGTCGAGCGGCAGGCTGGCTGACTCTTGTTCTCTCTTTGAGGTGGCGTAGCTTCTTTGACGCTGCGCGCTGTTTGTTTCCCGAGGCCGGGATATCCGCCCGGCGGCGGACTTACTTTCTTTTGCTTCGCCAAAAGAAAGTAAGCAAAGAAAAGGCGACCCTACTGTCTGC
>NZ_JAUSRN010000026.1 GCF_030811855.1 Variovorax paradoxus
GGCGTTTGACTTGGTGCCTTGGGGGGGTTTTTCTTTTTTTCGTTTCCTCCCACCATTTTGGGGGGGGGGGGGGGGGGGGGCCCCCCCCCCGGGGGGGGGGGGGGGGGGGGGGGCCCCCCCACGACGGCCTTTACCCTCGCGCAGCGCTCATTGGGCGCTGCCCCCATCCCAGCCTTCCCCCAGAGGGGGAAGGAGCAAGAGAACCCGTCATGAAGAACGTGCGGCGTTTCTCGCGCGTCTCCCTGCCGGCCACGCCCTGGAAGAACGGCGGCGGTACCACGCAAGAGATCGCCAGCTGGCCCCCAGGCGCCGGGCTCGACGGCTTCGGCTGGCGCGCAAGCATCGCGACCATTGCGGCGTCAGGGCCGTTCTCGGTATTCGCGGGCGTCGACCGCAGCATCATGCTGCTGGCAGGCGACGGCGTGCGGCTGTTCACGCATGACGGGCGCGTGGAGCACCGGCTCGACGTGCCCCATCGGCCCTTCGCATTCAGCGGCGACGACGCGATCGATTGCACGCTGCTGGGCGGTGCGTCGAACGATTTCAATGTGATGACGCGACACGGCCACTGGCGCGCCGACGTGCAGGTGCTGGACCACGCATCGGCGATAGAGAGCGCACCGCATGGCGTGCTGCTCGCCCTGCGCGGCGCATGGCGCTTGAATGACCAGGCATGTGCCGAAGGCGAGGGGCTGCACTGGGCCGATGCGGCCCAGGCCTGGCGCGCACTTCCGGAGAGCGAAGACGCGCGACTGGTGGCGGTTCGCATCGTGTCGGCGTAACCTGCGAAAAAGAAAGAGGACGATGAAACCCGCCCACGAATATCCATCGGCAGACGGGCTCTGGACCGGTCTGCGGCTTGCAACCGACGCGGGCATCGAAGCCGCCATCGCGGTGACGGACGGCATGATCCGCTGGGTCGGCGCCCGCGATGTGCTGCCCGCCGAGTTTGCCTCCCTCGCGCCGCACGACGGCGGCGGCGCACTCGTCACGCCGGGCCTGGTCGATTGCCACACGCACCTGGTCTACGGCGGCCAGCGCGCCAACGAGTTCGCGATGCGGCTTGCCGGCGCCACCTATGAAGAAGTGGCAAAGGCCGGCGGCGGCATCGTCTCGTCGGTGCGCGCCACGCGCGAAGCCGACGAAGACACGCTCTTCAGAGAAGCCGCGCCGCGGCTCGAGCAGCTGCTGGCCGATGGCGTGTGCGCCATCGAGATCAAGTCGGGCTACGGCCTGTCGCTGGAACACGAGCGCAAGCAGCTGCGCGTGGCGCGCCGCCTCGGCGAAACCTACGGCGTCACTGTGCGCACCACTTTCCTCGGCGCGCATGCGCTGCCGCCCGAATACGCGGGCCGCAGCGCCGACTACATCGACCTCGTCTGCGATCAGATGCTACCCGCGCTCGCGGCCGAAAGGCTGGTCGATGCGGTGGACGTGTTCTGCGAACGCATCGCCTTTTCGCTCGAGGAAACCGAGCAGGTCTTCAAGGCCGCGAAGGCGTTGGGCCTGCCGGTCAAGCTGCATGCGGAGCAGCTCTCCGACATGGGCGGCGCCGCGCTGGCCGCGCGCTACGGCGCGCTCTCGTGCGACCACATCGAGCACCTGTCGGCCGAAGGCATCGAGGCCATGCGCCAGTCGGGCACCGTGGCCGTGCTACTGCCGGGCGCCTACTACACGCTGCGCGACACGCACCTGCCGCCCATCGAGGCGCTGCGCGCTGCCGGCGTGCCGATGGCCGTGTCGACCGACCACAACCCCGGCACTTCGCCTGCACTGAGCCTGCTGTTGATGATGAACATGGCATGCACGCTGTTCCGCCTCACCGTGCCCGAGGCGCTGGCCGGCGTCACGGTGCATGCGGCGCGCGCGCTGGGCTTGTCCTCCACGCACGGCGTGATCGCTGAAGGCATGCCCGCCAACTTCGTGTTGTGGAACGTGCGCGAAGCCGCCGAGCTTGCCTATTGGTTCGGCCAGCGTCCGGTGCGCTGCGTGGTGCGCCAGGGCCGCATCGCCGTGGGAGCCGCGGCATGACGCGCACGCTGTTCGCAACCGATGCATTGCTGCCCGGCGGATGGGCGAAGAACGTCCTGCTGTCGTGGAACGATGCCGGCCAGCTCACGCAGGTGCAGTCCTCCGCGCAGCCTGTCGCCGGCGCACAGGTGGCGAACGGCCCCGTGATCCCCGGCATGCCCAACCTGCATTCGCACGCCTTCCAGCGCGCCTTTGCAGGCCTCACCGAGCACCGCGCCGAGCAGCAGGACAGCTTCTGGAGCTGGCGCACGCTGATGTACCGCTTTGCCGCGCGCCTGGGCCCGCAGCACATGGAGGCCATTGCCACCTGGCTCTATGCCGAGATGCTCGAGGCGGGCTACACCAGCGTGTGCGAGTTCCAGTACGTGCACCACGACGCCGACGGCCGGCCCTATGCGGACGATGCGACGCTCAGCCTCGCACTGCTGCGCGCCGCGCAAAAGGTGGGCATCGGCTTCACGCTGCTGCCCGTGCTCTACCAGACCAGCGGCTTCGGCGGCCAACCGCCCAACGAAGGGCAGCGCCGTTTCATCCGCTCGACCGATTCGATGCTGCGCCTGCTCGATACGCTCAAGCCCGCGTGCGATGCAGCGGGCGCGCGACTCGGGCTCGCGCCGCACTCGCTGCGCGCCGTGCCGCCGGATGCACTTCGCGAGGCCATTGCGGGACTGGAAGCCCTCGATCGCAGCGCGCCCATTCACATCCATATTGCCGAGCAGACCAAGGAAGTCGACGACTGCGTCGCCTGGAGCGGCCAGCGTCCGGTGGCCTGGCTGCTCGACCACGCGCCGGTCGATGCGCGCTGGTGCCTGGTGCATGCCACGCACATGGACGCGGCCGAATACGCGCGCGGCGCAAAGAGCGGCGCGGTGGCCGGCCTGTGCCCGACCACCGAAGCGAATCTTGGCGACGGCATCTTCGATTTCCCGGCATGGCGCCACCATGGCGGCGCCTGGGGCGTGGGGTCCGACAGCCATGCCACGGTCAACGCGGCAGAAGAGTTGCTGATGCTCGAATACAGCCAGCGCCTAGGCAAACGGCAGCGCAATGTCGGCGCCAGCGCGGCGCAGCCGCACGTGGCCACCGCGCTCACGCTCGAAGCGGTGCGCGGCGGCGCGCAGGCATCGGGCCGGGCCATCGGCGGCCTGGCCGCGGGGCAGCAGGCCGACTTCGTCGTGCTCGATGCCGCGCAGCTTGCGCTGCAGGGCCTCGCCGCGCCCGACATGCTGTCGTCGCACGTCTTCGCCAGCCATCGCACGTCGGCCATCGATGCGGTCTGGGTGTCGGGCCGGCCGCGCGTCGTGGCGGGCCGCCATGCATTGCACCAAGAGGCCGCCGCCGCATTCGTCGCGGCGCGCAGCCAGCTTCTTCTGGAAAATTGAACCATGAGTTTCACCGCCACCGAACCCCCGTTTCGCTTTCGCCAGGGCACGCGTCCCTTGCTGATCTCGATGCCGCATGTCGGCACCCACGTGCCACCCGCGCTCGCCGCCCGCTTCACGGAAGAGGCGCGCCACGTGCCCGATACCGACTGGCACCTCGAGCGGCTCTACGACTTCGCCGACGAACTCGGCGCCTCGGTGCTCGTCGCCACCCATTCGCGCTACGTGATCGACCTGAACCGTCCGCCGGACGGCGCGAGCCTCTACCCGGGCCAGAGCGTCACCGGCCTGTGCCCGGTCGACACCTTCGACGACACGCCCGTCTACGCATCCAGCGACGACCTGCCGAACGACGAAGAAGTCGCCGCGCGCCGGGACGCGATCTGGCGGCCCTATCACCAGCAGCTGCAGGCCGAGCTCGACCGCCTGAAGGCCGCGCACGGCACCATCGCACTGTGGGACGCGCACTCGATCCGCTCCGTGCTGCCGCGCTTCTTCGAGGGCAAGCTGCCCGACCTGAACCTGGGTACCGGCAATGGCGCGAGTTGCGATCCGGCGCTGGCTGCCACGCTGCTAACCATTGCCGAATCGGCCGCCGGCTACACCGGCGTGCTCAACGGCCGCTTCAAGGGCGGCCACATCACGCGCCAATACGGCAACCCCGCCGCCGGGGTGCATGCGGTGCAGCTGGAGATGACGCAGTCGAGCTACATGCAGGAGACGCTGCCCTTCGACTACTTGCCTGATGTGGCGGCCGGCGTGCAGCCGCACGTGCGGCGCATGATCGAAGCGGTGCTGGCCTTCGTCGAAAGCCGCTAAAGCACCGACGGCGACCAAGGACAGCCCCGCTTCCTACAATCAGGGGCTATGAAGCCCGTCATCTACACCCGCGGCCAGGCACTCGCCGGCATCCTCGAAAAGCGCATCGCCATCCTCGACGGCGCGATGGGCACGATGATCCAGCGCTTCAAGCTGACCGAAGAGCAGTACCGCGGCGAGCGCTTCAAGGACTTCGAGCGCGACGTGAAGGGCAACAACGAGCTGCTGTCGCTCACGCGGCCCGACGTGATCCGCGACATCCACGAGGGCTACCTGGCGGCCGGCGCAGACCTCATCGAGACCAACACCTTCGGCGCGACCACCATTGCGCAGGAGGACTACAAGATGGCGCATCTCGCGCGCGAGATGAACCTCGAATCGGCCAAGCTCGCACGCGCCGCCTGCGACAAGTTCAGCACGCCGGACAAGCCGCGCTTCGTGGCCGGCGCCCTGGGCCCGACGCCCAAGACCGCGAGCATCAGCCCCGACGTGAACGACCCGGGCGCGCGCAACGTCGACTTCGAGCAGCTGCGCGCGGCCTACTACGAGCAGACCGAGGCGCTGGTCGAAGGCGGCGCCGACGTGATCCTCGTCGAGACGATCTTCGACACGCTCAACGCCAAGGCCGCGCTGTTCGCCGTGGACGAGTATTTCGACAACAGCGGCCAGCGCCTGCCGCTGATCATCAGCGGTACCGTGACCGACGCGTCCGGCCGCATCCTGAGCGGCCAGACCGTGACCGCGTTCTGGCACAGCGTGCGCCATGCGCAGCCGCTGGCCGTGGGGCTCAACTGCGCACTGGGCGCGGCGCTGATGCGCCCCTACATCCAGGAACTGGCGAAGGTGGCAGGCGACACCTTCATCAGCTGCTACCCGAACGCGGGCCTGCCCAATCCGATGAGCGAAACCGGCTTCGACGAGACGCCCGACGTCACCTCGCGGCTGCTGCACGAGTTCGCTGCCGAAGGGCTGGTGAACATCGTGGGTGGCTGCTGCGGCACCACGCCGGACCACATCGCGGCCATCGGCAAGGCCGTGGCGCCGATTGCAGGCCGCATGCTGAACAACAACGGCTTCTACCGCGAAGCTGCCTGACCAAGCCCAGCGCCGCCGCTTCGCGCTCCCGGCTGATTGACGGCACCTGTGCCGCCGCCTAGGCTGGCGGCGCAAGGAAGCCTATTCATGAACTACACATTTCCCATGCGCTGGATCGGCGTTGGCGCGCTTGCCGTGGCGCTGCCCCTCGTGGCGGCGGCGCAGCAGGCCTTCACGCGCGGCACTGTCAACATGCGGGCCGGGCCGTCGGGCGACTACCCGCTGGTGGCGCGCCTCGGGCCAGGCCAGCCGCTCGACGTGATCGGCTGTACCGGCGGCTACAGCTGGTGCGACGTGGTGCTGCCCGACGACGGACGCGGCTGGGTCTGGGCGAGGAGCCTGGACTACGCCTACCAGGAGCGGCGCGTACCGCTGGCGACCTATGGGGCGGTGATCGGCGTGCCGATCGTGACCTTCGTCATCGGCAGCTACTGGGCCGACTATTACCGCGACCGGCCCTGGTATGGCGAACGGCGCTGGTGGGGCGGCCGGCCGCCGCCTCCACCGATGCCCGGTTGGAGACCGCCGCCGCCGGTGCGTCCCGCCTGGCAACCCAAGCCGTGGCCTGGCCCCGGTTTCAAACCCGCGCCGGGCCCCGGCTTCCGGCCGCAACCCGGGCCCGGCTACCGCGCGCCACATCCGGGTCCTGGCTACCGCGCGCCGGCCGACCCAGGCTTCAAGCCGCCCCGGCCCCAGCCGGCAATCCGGCCTGGACCGCCTCCCGGCCAACCGCAAATGCATCAACGCGGCGGTGAAGGCGGCGGCAAGGGTGGTGGCCATGGGGGAGGCCACGGTGGCGGCGGAGGCAAGGGCGGCGGCCACGGCCATCGCGACTAGCTAACCGGAGTCGCAAGGCCCGCCGCGGCCTGACGGTCGCGCGCAATCAGCGCCACGAAGCGCTGCGCCCCCAGACCCAAGGGCCGCTCGCGCGACCACACCACGTCGACCCACAGGTCCAGCCCGTTGCTGAGGTTCTCGAACGGAATCTCGACCAGCGCGCCCGCGGCCACGTGGGGCTTGGCAAAGTTGCGCGGCAGCCAGCCCCAGCCGAGCCCGGCGGTGATCAGGCTCAGCGCGGCCAGCGCGTTGTCGGTGCGCCAGACATGGCGCGCGAACACGAAGCGCGGGTCGCTTGTGGCCAAGTCGCGACCCGCCACCACGATCTGGCGGGTGTTCGTGAGGTGTTCCTCGCGCAGGCGCTCGCCGGCCGCCGCCAGCAGCACGGGGTGACGAGGCGCCATCACGGCCACCATGGTGTCGCTGCCCACTTCCTGGAAACCTTCGCGCCCGTCGAGGCTCGGGCGCTCGAACACTAGTGCCAGTTGCGCGCGGCCGCTGTGCAGCAGCTCCAGTGCGTCGGCCTGGGGCGCGGCCAGCACCTCGACCTGCAGCAGCGGATATTCCTCGGCCAACGCGGCCAGCGGTCCGCTCCAGGGCGCAGCCAGAAGCTCGGGCGCAATCGCCAGCGTGAGGCGGTTTTCCAGCCCTTGCGTGAGCGCCAGCGCCTGCACCTGCAACTGCTTCAACTGGGCCGCCAGGAGCCGCGCCTGCGGCTCCAGCGAACGGGCGGCGGCGGTCGGCTGCGGCTCGCGGCCGCTGCGGTCGAACAGGGGCAGGGCCAGCTCGGCCTCGAGGTTGGCAATGGCCATGCTCACGGCCGACGGCACCCTGTGCAGCGCACGCGCTGCGGCCGAAAAGGAGCCGTGGTCGATCACAGCCAGGAAGACTTCGACGTTGTCGCTCGAGAAGGCCACGGCCGCACCTCATCTATCAATAAAACTGAAATAACTTAACTTTTTATATCAGCCAACGGCAAATAGAGTCCATCCATTGCTTTTTTGAACCGCCGGAGAACAAAGCCATGCAAGGGTTTCAGCGTCGCGTCGTCTACATCACCCTTTACGAAGGGATCGCCATCGTGGCCGCCAGTGCCGGCTTGGCGCTGATGACGGACGCGGGGCTCGGTCATTCGGGCGTATTGGCGGTGGCCGCCTCGGTGATCGCGGTGATCTGGAACCTGGTTTTCAACGCTCTGTTCGAGCGCTGGGAGTCGCGCCAGGCGGTGCGCGGGCGCAGCGTGCGCCGTCGCATTGCCCATGCCATCGGCTTCGAGGGCGGGCTGATCGCCTTCCTGGTGCCGCTCTTTGCCTGGGGCTTGGGCGTGTCGCTTTGGCAGGCACTGGTGATGGACCTGGGGCTGGTGGTGTTCTTCCTGGTCTACACCTTCGTCTTCAACTGGGCCTTCGACCGGGTGTTCGGGCTGCCGGCTTCGGCCGCGCCTCGGGGGCCAGCATCCGTGGCCGGACAGGGGGCCTGAACGCCCCTGGCGGCCGCGGCCCTTGCCGCAGCCGGTAAAATTGCGCTCCCTTCCAAGGAGCGTTGCAGCGGCGGCCCACATCAAGTGCCCCCGTCAGGCTTGGAAGGCGCCCTGTTAGCCGGGGCGCAAGCCGCAAACGACGCTCACCTGACGTTTTTTCCTGCACAGGTGAGCCCCCCAATGAGCGATGTTCCCACGCCCTCCGTTCCCGCGATGAAGCTGTCCGGCCTCGAGCCGGTGGCCATCGATGCCGGATCGCTGTTCGTCAACATCGGCGAACGCACCAACGTCACCGGCTCCAAGGCCTTCGCGCGGATGATCCTGAACGGCCAGTTCGAAGAGGCCCTGGCCGTGGCGCGCCAGCAGGTCGAGAACGGCGCGCAGGTGATCGACATCAACATGGACGAGGCCATGCTCGACAGCAAGGCCGCGATGGTCCGCTTCCTGAACCTGATTGCCAGCGAGCCCGACATCGCGCGCGTGCCGGTGATGGTCGACAGCTCCAAGTGGGAGGTCATCGAGGCGGGCCTGCGCTGCATCCAGGGCAAGGGCATCGTCAACTCCATCTCCATGAAGGAGGGGGTCGACAAGTTCAAGCACGAGGCCAAGCTCGTGAGGCGCTATGGCGCCGCCGCGGTGGTCATGGCCTTCGACGAGAAGGGCCAGGCCGACACCTACGAGCGCAAGATCGAGATCTGCGAGCGGGCCTACCGCATCCTGGTGGACGAGGTGCACTTTCCGCCCGAGGACATCATCTTCGACCCCAATATCTTCGCGATTGCCACCGGCATCGAGGAGCACGACAACTACGCGGTCGACTTCATCAACGCGGTGCGCTGGATCAAGGAGAACCTGCCGGGCGCCAAGGTGTCGGGCGGTGTGAGCAACGTGAGCTTCAGCTTCCGCGGCAACGACCCGGTGCGCGAAGCCATCCACACCGTGTTCCTGTACCACGCCATCAAGGCGGGCATGGACATGGGCATCGTCAACGCCGGCATGGTCGGCGTGTACGACGACCTCGAGCCCACCCTGCGCGAGCGCGTGGAAGACGTGGTGCTCAACCGCCGCCCCGACGCGGGCGAGCGCCTCGTCGAAGTGGCCGAAACCGCCAAGAGCGGCGCCAAGGACGACAGCAAGAAGCTCGAATGGCGCGGCACGCCGGAGCACCCGGTGCACGTCAACCAGCGCCTGTCGCACGCCATGGTCCACGGCATCACCGACTTCATCGTCGAAGACACCGAAGAGGCCTACCAGCAGATCCTTGCCAAGGGCGGCCGTCCGCTGCACGTGATCGAAGGGCCGCTGATGGACGGCATGAACATCGTGGGCGACCTGTTCGGCCAGGGCAAGATGTTCCTGCCGCAGGTGGTGAAGTCGGCGCGCGTGATGAAGTCGGCCGTGGCCCACCTCATTCCCTACATCGAGGAAGAAAAGCGCCAGGACGAGGCCGCGGGCCGCGACGTGCGCACCAAGGGCAAGATCATCATCGCCACCGTGAAGGGCGACGTGCACGACATCGGCAAGAACATCGTCACCGTGGTGCTCCAGTGCAATAACTTCGAAGTGGTGAACATGGGCGTGATGGTCCCCTGCCACGAGATCCTCGCCCGGGCCAAGGTGGAGGGCGCGGACATCGTGGGCCTCTCGGGCCTCATCACGCCGAGCCTGGAAGAAATGCAGTACGTGGCCGGCGAGATGCAGAAGGACGACCACTTCCGCATCAAGAAGATCCCGCTCCTGATCGGCGGCGCCACCACCAGCCGCGTGCACACCGCCGTCAAGATTGCGCCGCACTACGAAGGCCCGGTGGTCTACGTGCCCGATGCGTCCCGCAGCGTGAGCGTCGCGCAGTCGCTGCTGTCGGAGCAGGCCACCGCGTACATCGACGAGATCAACGCCGACTACGAGAAGGTGCGCACGCAGCACGCCAACAAGAAGCAGGTGCCGATGTGGCCGCTGGCCAAGGCGCGCGCCAACAAGACGCCGATCGACTGGTCCGGCTATACGCCGCCGGTGCCCAAGTTCATCGGCCGCCGCGTGTTCAAGAATTTCGACTTGACCGAGCTCGCCAAGTACATCGACTGGGGCCCGTTCTTTCAGACCTGGGACCTGGCGGGGCCGTTCCCGGCCATCCTGAAGGACGAGGTCGTCGGCACCGAAGCCGTGCGCGTGTACGCCGATGGTCAGCGCATGCTCAAGCGCCTGATCGAAGGCCGCTGGCTCAGCGCCAGCGGCATCGTCGGCTTCTGGCCCGCCAACACGGTGAACGACGACGACATCGAGCTCTACACCGACGAGACGCGCAGCGAGGTCGCCATGACCTGGTATGGCATGCGCCAGCAGACCGAAAAGCAGGTGATCGACGGTGTGATGCGGCCCAGCCGCTGCCTCGCCGACTTCGTCGCGCCGAAGGACAGCGGGCTGAAAGACTACGTGGGGGTGTTCGCGGTCACGGCGGGCCTGGGGGTCGAGAAGAAGGAGAAGTACTTCATCGACGACCTGGACGACTACTCCGCCATCATGCTCAAGGCCCTGGCCGATCGGCTGGCCGAGGCCTTTGCGGAGTCGCTGCACCACCGCGCGCGTACCGACCTCTGGGGCTATGCGCCCGACGAAGGCTTGAGCAACGAAGACATGATCGCGGAGAAATACCGCGGCATCCGCCCCGCGCCCGGCTACCCGGCCTGCCCGGATCACAGCGTGAAGCGCCCGATGTTCGACCTTCTGAACTGCGCGGACATTGGCATGACCCTGACGGAAAGCCTCGCTATGATGCCCGCCGCCAGCGTCAGCGGTTTCTACCTGAGCCACCCCGAGTCGACGTACTTCAATGTCGGCAGGATCGGACACGACCAGTTGCAGGACCAGGCGGCGCGGCGCAAGGAGAGCGAATCCGATCTCGAGCGCCTGCTGGCGCCGAACCTTTGAACCTGCCGGCCGGCATGGCCGACCGGCGCCGGGAGTTGTTATTCAGAAGTTGATGTTTGCCGCCGCGCACTACGCGGCATTGGCTGTCTTTGTCCTTGCCTGCTGGGGTTTCGGGCGCGCGCTGCTGGCGCGCCTTTCGCCGCCGCCACGGCGTGACGCCTGGCTCGAAGCGGCGATGGCCGCGACCCTGGGCGTCGGTCTCTTCATCTGCGCGTTCCAGGTGTTGGCGATCTTCGGCGCGTTCAAGGTTGGCGCGACGGTGGCGCTGATCGTTGCCGGCGTCGTGGTCGCCGCGCTGCAGCTGCGGCCCTGGTGGCGCGCTGTTCGCGCTTCAGCGGTGCCCGCCGCGCCGTGGACCCGTGTCGACAAGATCGCCGCCATTGCCCTGGCGCTGGTGGCGCTGCCCGCGCTGGTCGCGCCGCTCGCGCCGCCGGCCGCCTTCGATGAGCTGATGTACCACCTGCCCTATGCGCGCCAGGTAGCGCAGCAGGGCTCGCTTGGCATCCACGAGTGGCTGCGCTACCCCTGGTTTCCGTACAACTACAACCTGCTCTATGCCGCCGCGCTGCAGGTGGGCGACGACGTGCTGCCGCACTTTCTCAATGCGCTGGCGGGCCTGCTTTCGGCTGTCATGGTCTTGCGCCTCGGCATGCAGCACACCAACCGGCTCACGGCCTTGATCGGCACGGCCATCTGGATCGGCATCGGCGACTATTCGAATGCACTGATCGACATGGGCGTGGCACTTTTCGTGCTTGGCGCCTGCGTGGCGCTGTGGTGGTGGCGCGAATCGCAGCCGGTGCAGGCGGGCATGCGCTGGTTGGGTCTCGCGGCGTTCTGCCTTGGCGTGGCCGCGGGTTCGAAGTACCAGGCGCTCACCTTTCTGCCGCTGGTGGCGCTGTTCGTCGTCTGGCACGAGCGCCGGCCCAAGGCGTGGGCGCTGGCGCTGCTTTGCTTTCTGATTCCGTGCGTGTACTGGTATGCGCGCAACGCCATCATGACCGGTGATCCGTTCAACCCCATTGGTGCGCGCGTGTTCGGTTTCACGGAGTGGATTCCGGCCGATTACGTGCAGCAGGTGGCCGACGTGCGCGACCATGCGGCGCGACCCAATGCGCTGATCTGGGCGGTGTTCTTGGCGCCATTCAGCGTGTTGTGGAAGCGCTCGGCCGCCGTGCGCGCAGCGGGCTGGTTCTGCTTCTATTCGGTGGCCGTGTGGCTCGTGACCTCGCGCTATCCGCGCTATCTCACTGCGTCGTTTCCCCTGCTCGCGCTGATGGCGGCCATCGGGTGGCAGGTGCTGTTCGGCTGGATCGCCACGGGCGTGCGCCGCGCGTTCGGTGGCAAGGGTTCAGCGGCGGCCGCCGCCGATGCAGGCGCTGAAGCACCTGCCGCCGCAGCACCCGCCGGGCGCCTCGGCCTTGCCGGCGACTGGATCGTCGTGCTGCTGGTGGCCGCGCTCGCTGCGGTGTCGCTGAAGCAGACCGCCGTCAAGGTGGCCATGATCTCGCCCACGTCCGAAACGCGCGAAGCCTTTCTGCGCCAGCACGTGCCGGGCTATGCCGCCATGGACTATCTGCGCCAGCATGCCAACGGGCGCGTCTACCAGATTGCGCTGAACGAGGCGATCTATTACGGCCCCAATCCGATCTGGGGCGATACGCTCGGCCCGTGGCGCTATCGCGACTTCCTGCTGCTGCCTCCGGGCGACATGGCGGTCAAGCTCGCAGGGCTGGGTTTCACGGCCATCGTCATGCCCACTTCGATGGTGCCCACGCTCGCCACACGGCCTGGCTTCGACCAGCATTTCGCCCTGCTGTACGAAAAAGACGGCGGCCGGGCCTATCGCATTCTTTCGACCGCACCATGACCGACGATCACAACCACTTCGCCGCAGCCCGTGCACCCCTGCGTATTGCAGCGGTGATCCCCTGCTACAACGAGGCGCTGTCGATCGCGCAGGTGGTCGCGCAATTCCGCGCGGCGCTGCCAGAGGCCGAGATCCACGTCTTCGACAACAACTCGAGCGACGACACCGCCGCCATCGCGCGCGAGAGCGGCGCCTTCGTGACGCACGTGGCGGCGGCCGGCAAGGGCAACGTCGTGCGGCGCATGTTCGCCGACGTCGAGGCCGACGTGTACGTCACGGTCGACGGCGACGCCACCTACGACGTGGCCAGCGCCCCACGCCTGGTGGACCTGCTGGTCGAGCGCAACCTCGACATGGTGGTGGGCTGCCGCGTCGACGATGGGCAGAACGCGCTCACCTACCGCGCCGGCCACCGCTTCGGCAACCGCATGCTCACCGGCGCCGTGGCGCAGCTGTTTGGCGGCGGCCTGACCGACATGCTCTCGGGCTACCGCGTGTTCTCGCGCCGCTATGCCAAGTCGTTCCCGGCACTCTCGCACGGCTTCGAGATCGAGACCGAGCTCACGGTGCACGCGCTGGAGTTGCGCATGCCTTATGCGGAGGTCGACACCACCTACAGCACGCGGCCCGAGGGTTCGCACAGCAAGCTCTCGACCTACCGCGACGGATGGCGCATCCTGCGGACCATCTGCAAGCTGTTCATCAGCGAACGGCCGCTGCAGTTCTTCACGATCCTGGCGGCCGTGCTCGCGGTGGGGGCCATCGCGCTGGTCATTCCGCTGCTCGTCACCTACCTGCACACCGGCCTGGTGCCCCGGCTCCCCACGGCGGTGCTGGCGACCGGTGCCATGCTGGCCGCGATGCTGTCGATGGTCTGCGGTGTCGTGATGCACGCCATCCGGCTCGGCCGCCGCGAGGCCAAGCGGCTGCGCTACCTGGCGACGCCCGGCGTGCGCCATTTCGCCGGCAAATGAAGCTTGGCCGGCAGTTCCTGTCGTTCGCGGTGGTGGGCGCGATCGGCTTCGTGGTCGACGTGGCCGTGCTGTACCTCGTGGCGCCGCTGCTGGGTTGGTACGGAGCGCGGGTGCTGTCGTTTCTTGCGGCAGCCACGGCCACGTGGGCGCTGAACCGGCGCTATACCTTCCGGCGTTCCGAAGCTTCGGTGCTGCGCGAGTACCTCGGCTACCTCGTGACCATGCTGGGCGGGGCGGTCGTCAACTACGGCGCCTATGTGCTCGTGCTGCACTGGGCCGCGGGCCCCTGGGCGCCCGCGGCCGGCGTGGCCCTGGGCAGCTGCGCGGGGCTTGTCGTGAACTTCCTGTCGGCGCGGTACCTGGTGTTTCGGGCGCGGTAGCAGTGTTGCTCCCTCCCCCTCTGGGGGAGGGCTGGGGTGGGGGCACGCGGCGCATCCATCGGGCGCTCTGCCTGCCCCCATCCCGACCTTCCCCCAGAGGGGGAAGGAGAAAGAGAAGCGCCGGCGCTCAGTGCGCGCCCGACACCACCACCGGAATTTCGGTCGCTGGCGGCGTATTGCGGCTGCGGCCGCAGCGCACGATGCCGTCGATCATCACCATGCCCACGCCCGGAATGTCGCCCAGCTGCACGCTCTCCAGCAAGCCCGGGGCGGGCGAATGCTGCGCGCGGTCCATGAAGACGAAGTCGGCATCGCGGCCCACCTCGATCAGCCCGCAGTTCAGCTTGCGGATGCGTGCCGTGTTGCCAGTGGCAAAGCAGAACACCAGCTCGGCCGGAATGTTCGCGATGGAAGACAGCATGGCCACCATGCGCAGGATGCCCAGCGGCTGCACGCCCGAACCGGCCGGGCCGTCGGTGCCGAGGATCACGCGGTGCGGGCACTTGAGTTCGAGCGCGGCCTTGGCTGCGGCAATGGCGACCTTCTCGTTGCCGTTGTGCACGATCTCGATCGCGCGCGAGCTCTTCTCGCACAGTTCGCACACATGCGCCTCGGGCAGCGAGGTGTGGCCGCCGTTGATGTGGCCGATGATGTCGGCGTCGGCCTCCAGCACCACGTCCTTGTCGATCAGGCCGGAGCCCGGGATCGAAGGCCCACCGGTGTGGATGGTGCTCTGGATGCCGTACTTGCGCGCCCAGGCAACCATTTCCTTGGCCTCGTAGCCGGCCTTCACCGAGCCCAGGCCCACTTCGCCGAGCAGGCCCACGCCGGCTTCGGCAAGTTCCTTGAAGTCGCTCTCGACCATGCCCTTTTCGATGACTGGCGCGCCCGCCAGCACCTTCACGCCGCTGGGGCGAAAGTTGTCGAACGCGCGCTGCGCGGTAATGGCCAACGCCTTCAGGCCCACGATGTCCTTGGGTCGGCCCGGCAGGTGCACTTCGCCGGCCGAGATCATGGTCGTCACCCCGCCGTGCATGGTGGAGTCGATCCAGCCGATCTGCCCCTGGCGCGGCGTCCAGTCGCCGAACACCGGGTGCACGTGGCTGTCGATAAGGCCCGGTGCCACGCAGGTCTTCTTCGCGTCGATGACGGTCTTCGCGCCTTCGAGGTCGCAGTCTTTTTCCTTGCCCACCGCGACGATCAGGCCGTCGTTCACCACGATGGTGTCGGCATCCAGGATGGGCTTGTCGATGTCGCCCGAGAGCAAGAGCCCGATGTTCTTTATGACGACTTTGCCCGACTTGCCGCCGGCTGCGATTTCTGCCATTTCGTGTGGTCCTGGTCGTGGGGTGGGGTGCTGTCTTGTTCTTGGATGTCGTCTGCGCGTACGGTGCGCAGCACGGTCTCGATCACGAAGTCTTCCCAGTGCGTGATCGCCTCGGGCGACTCCAGCGGCTCGCCCAGAAATGCAGTGAGCGTGTGCCGGTTCGAGGTGTAGAAGTAGCCGGTGGACGCAATCAGCAGGTAAATGTCACGCGCGCTCAGGTCCGTGCGGAACAGGCCCTGCGACGCGCCGCTCGCCAAGATCTCGGCAATGATCGCCACCGCCCGCGACGAGTATTCGCGCGCCCGCAGCGACTTGGAGATGTGGCGCCCCTTGTGCAGGTTCTCGGTGTTCAGGAGCGTGACGAATTCGGGATTCTTGCGGTAGTAGCCCAGCACGAAGCGGATGACTTCAGTGAGCGCCTCGACGGGCCGCGAGGCATCGAGCGCAATCGCGGCTTCGGCATCGTCCATGCGCTGGTAGATGCCTTCGAGCACCGCAATGAAGAGGCCTTCCTTGCTGCCGAAGTAGTAGTAGATCATCCGGTCGTACGACTTGGCAGCCTTGGAGATTTTCTCCACGCTGCCGCCGTCGTAGCCGTACTTGGCGAACACCTTGGTCGCCGACTTCAGGATGCTGTCGCGCGTGGCCTGCGCCGCGGCTTCGCGCACGCCGGTGCGGCGCTGGGGCTTGGTTGCAGCAGGCTTGCGTTCCATTACCGGCGGTCGCCGCCGGGCCGCCCCAAGGCGGACCGCGCCTCCCCCTCGGGGGGTGAAGTTACACGAGCGAAGCGAGTGAAAAGCCGGGGGGCGAACATTACTTTTCCGCGAAGGCGCGTTCGACCACGAAATCGCCGGGCGTCGAGGTGTTGCCTTCCTTGAAGCCACGCGCCTCGAGGATGTGCTTCAGGTCCACCAAGAGGCCGGGGCTGCCGCACAGCATCACGCGGTCTTCCACCGGGTTGAGCGGGGGCAGGTCGAGGTCGTCGGTGAGCTTGTTGGTCGAGATCAGGTCGGTGATGCGGCCCTGGTTGCGGAACTCCTCGCGCGTGACCGTCGGGTAGTAGAGCAGCTGCTTCTCGACCATCTCGCCCAGGAACTCGTGCTTGGGCAGGTGGTCGGTCACGAGGTCGTGATAGGCCAGCTCGTCGACCTGACGCACGCCGTGCACCAGGATGACCTGCTCGAACTTCTCGTAGGTGTCCGGGTCGCGAATGATGCTCATGAACGGTGCGAGGCCGGTGCCCGTGCCGAACAGGTACAGGCGCTTGCCCGGCAGCGTGTAGTCGATCAGCAGCGTGCCGGTGGGCTTGCGGCCTACGATGATGGTGTCGCCCACCTGGATGTGCTGCAGCTTCGAGGTCAGCGGGCCTTCTTCCACCTTGATGCTCAGGAACTCGAGATGCTCCTCGTAGTTCGGGCTCACGATGCTGTAGGCGCGCAGCAGCGGCTTGTTGTTGATCTTCAGGCCGATCATCGTGAAATGACCGTTCGAGAAGCGCAGCGCCGGGTCGCGCGTGGTGGTGAAGGTGAACAGGCGGTCGGTCCAGTGGTGGACGCTCAGGACGCGTTCTTCGCTGAATGCACTCATACGGAACTCAAGAGTTGGTTGAACAGTGGAAAGTGGCTGGGCCGGAATGCACACCGCGGGGCGGCAGCCTTCGGCCGGCTGCGAACCCTCCATTGTCGTTGGTCGGAAAAACCCCCGATGGACATCCGCGAGAAAACACCATTGCAAGCATCGGGCCTGTTTGCTACATTGACCGCGAATGTAGTGAACGCAACATGAAAGTGTAGGGAATGCTACACAAATGAAAGGCGGCGCACAAGCGGGCAGACGGCACGTTTGTTGCAACCCTTTGCAGACCGAGATTCCCGATGCCGACCCGCCACCACACGCCCACGAGACCGCCCCGATGACAGAACACACCAAGACAGACGGACTGCCCGGCATGGACATGCCGGTGGCCTTTGACGCCGGCGGCGGCGCCTTCGGCAAGGCGCCACCGCGCAACGAGCGCATGAGCACCGCCAAGGTCGAGTGCAACGCCTGCCCGGTGCTGTGCCAGATCTCCGACGGCCGCACCGGCGCCTGCGATCGCTATGCCAACCGGGAGGGCGTGCTGGTGCGCGTCGACCCCGTGGTCCTGCTGCGCCGCGAGATCGCGAGCGAGGCCCCCGTGCTGGTGCCCTTCGACCGGCCCGCCGCTGAGAAGGCCGAAGCCGGCGCGCCCGACTGGAGCGGCGACCTGCTGCACGCCGACGAAGTCTTCGTGACCGGCGTGGGCTCGTCCACCACCTATCCCGACTACAAGCCGGCCCCATTCATCGTGGCTTCGAAAGCCCAGGGCGTCGACATGGTCACCGTCGTTACCGAAGGCATCTTCAGCTACTGCAGCTTCAAGGTGAAGATCGACACGGACCGCTTCCTCGGCTCCGAGCAGGCCAACGTGCGCTACCGCGGCGAAGTGGTCGGCCACGTCACCACGGCCGAATACGGCTCGCAGATGCTTTCGCTCGGCGGCGTGCACCACCTCACCGGCGGCAGCAAGAAGGAAGGCCGCATGACGGCCGAGCTGATGCAGCTGCTGGGCAACAAGAAGGCGGTGGAGTGCACCATCGACGGCGGCTCCACCCTCGTCATCCAGGCCGGCAAGGCGCCCATCGTCAACGGCGTGGAAGAGCAGCGCATGCGCGTGGGCTGCGGCTCGGCGGCCGTCGGCATCTTTGCGCGCCAGTTCGCGGGCGTGGCCGACGAGGTGGTGGTGGTCGACGACCACATCACCGGCGTGCTCACCGAGCACCAGGCCGGGCGCTGCCTCGACATGGCGCCTTCGGGCATCCAGATGCTGGGGCGCAAGTCGACCCCGGGGCGCTACTTCCAGGTCGCGAATCCGGGCAACGGCTGGGGCGGCACCGACATCGCCGATCCGCTCTCGATCATCGAGGGCTGGGAAGAAGGCGTGGCACGCCCGGGCCTGCGCCTCTTGATGACATCGACCACCGGCGAGCATGCGCAGTGGTACGTGCTCGACGAGGCGCTGAAGCCGGTCGAACAGCAGATGCCCGCCGAAGTGCGCCGCATCGTCGAGCGCATCGGCGAGAACTGCGAGCCATCGCTGTGCACCGTGCTGTTCCTCGGCGGTGCGGGTGGGTCCTTGCGCGCCGGCGTCACCGAAAACCCCGTGCTGCTGACGCGCGCCATCAAGCGCGCGCTCGTCAATGTGACCTGCGGCGGCGCGCCGGCCTATGTGTGGCCCGGCGGCGGCATCACCGTGATGGTCGACGTCATGCGCATGCCCGACAACAGCTTTGGCACCGTGCCCACGCCGGCCATCGTGGCGCCCATCGAGTTCAGCATGCGGCGCGAGGACTACGCGGCGCTCGGCGGCCATATGGAACACATCTTCTCGCTCGAGCAGGCGCTTGCGCGCGGCGCGTGGCAGGAAGACGGCGCGCCCTTGTCACGCCAGTGGGTCGTCATGGACGACGCGAATCCGTGGCCGCTCGGGCATACGCCCATGCTGGGTTGAGCGATGGACGTCGTCCTGTCATTCGCCGCGGCGCTTGCTCCTTCCCCCTGTGGGGGAAGGCTGGGATGGGGGCGGGCAGAGCGCCCGATGGAAGCGCCGCGTGCCCCCACCCCAGCCCTTCCCCGGAAGGGGAGGGGGAAACACCGCGCCGTCCCAGCGCTCTTGCTGCCATGACCGCCCAACGCGCCGCGCTCGACGCGAACCGCTGGCACTTCAACCACGGCCCGATCGACATCGTGGCCGAGGCGCATGGCGACCCGTACGCCGTCGCCGCCGCGCACGACGCGGCATGGGCGCGCTTCGGCCATGTGCTGCACGAACTGGTGCGAGAGCTCCCGCTGCTGCGCCTGCCCGCCAGCGACAACATGCGCCCGCGCGGCGTGGTCGGCCGACGCATGTGGGACGCGTGCGCCGCGTTTTCGCCGATGTTCATCACACCCATGGCGGCCGTGGCCGGCTCGGTGGCGCAGGAGCTGATCGCGTTCTACGACCGCCCCGGCATCGAGCGCGCCTGGATCAACAACGGCGGCGACATTGCGCTGCACCTCGCGCCCGGGCAGTCGGCGCGCGTGGGCGTTTATGCCGACCTTGCGCGCTTCGACTGGCGGGACACCAGCATCCTCACCACGGACGGCCAGTTTGAAATCCGGGCCGAGCAGCCGGTGCGCGGCGTCGCCACCAGTGGCTGGCGCGGCCGCAGTTTCTCGCTGGGCATTGCCGACAGCGTGACCGTTCTGGCCGCCACCGCGGCAGAGGCCGACGCCGCCGCCACGGTGATTGCCAATGCCGTCGACGTGGACGATGCGGCCATCCAGCGGCGCCCCGCCAACGAGTGCAAGGATGACACCGACCTCGGCGATCTTCCGGTCACGGTCGACGTTCCGCCGCTGGTGCCCGCGCAGGTGAAAAGTGCGCTCGACACCGGTGCCGTTTGCGCCAAGGTGCTGCAAAAAGGCGGGCTCGTCTGGGCGGCTTTGCTCGTTTGCCAGGGGCAGTGGCGACTTATCGAACCCTTATGCTCGAAGTCGCTGCCACAATCGCCATCCGGTGCAGTTGGTTCAGTATTTGCTTAACGAAAAGCAAGGTTCTTTTTCATGATCGATATACGCCGCGTCTTCACCCATGTCGAGCACATTCACCACGAGTTCGGGCCGCGCGCCAAGACTCCGCTGGTGCGCGGTGCCATTGGCGCGGTGCTGACCAATCCGTTCGCGGGCCGCTACGAACCCGACATCCTGCCGATGATGGCGCTACTCGACCCCGTGGGCGTCGACATGGCGCACAGGCTGCACGCCGCCATGGACGTGCCGCTCGAGCAGATCGCCACCTACGGCAAGGGCGCCATCGTGGGCGCCGCCGGCGAGCTCGAGCACGGCGCGCTCTGGCATGTGCCCGGCGGTTACGCCATGCGCGAACTGCTCGGCTGGAAGGGCGACCGCGCGGCCTACACCGCCGGCAAGGCCGAGGAAAAAACCGGCCAGCCCGGCAATGCGCTGTCCATCGTGCCCTCGACCAAGAAGGTCGGCCCGCCCGGCGCCGCGCTCGACGTGCCGCTCACCAACATCAACGCCAGCTACGTGCGCGGCCAGTTCGACGCCATCGAAGTGCGGGTGCCCGGCGCACCAGCGGCCGACGAGATCGTCTTCATCCTGGCCATGAGCGCCGGCTACCGCATCCATGACCGTGTCGGCGGTCTTCGCGCCGAAAACATCAGCAAGTGGGACGGCCTGCGCTGAGCTGCCCGCACCGAGACAAGAAGGAACACAAGACATGACCGCCAACATTCGCAAGCTCGTCATCCAGGTCGACGAGACCCGCAAGGAAATGGGCCAGACGATCGATCCGCCCACGCGCCGTGCCGTCGCCATCGCGGTGATCGAGAACCCCTATGCGGGCCGCTTCAGCGAGAACCTCGACGAGTTGATCGCCATTGGCGAAGAGCTTGGCGCGCTCCTGGGCCAGAAAGCCGTGAAGGCGCTGGGCATCGAACCCGGACAGGCGCAGAGCTATGGCAAGGCCGCCATCGTCGGCGAGAGCGGCGAGCTCGAGCACGCGGCCGCCATCCTGCACCCCAAGCTCGGCGCGCCGCTGCGCGTGGCGGTAGAAAAGGGCGCGGCGCTCGTGCCCTCGGCCAAGAAGCGCGGCACGCTCGGCACGGCCATCGACGTGCCGCTCGGCCATAAGGATGCGGCCTTCGTGCGCAGCCACTTCGACGCCGTCGAGGCGCGCGTGTCCGACGCGCCGCGCGCCAACGAGATCGTGGTGGCGGTTGCCGTCACCGACAGCGGCCGTCCGCTGCCCCGCATCGGCGGGCTGCAGGCGAGAGAAATCAAGGGCGAAGACGGGCTGCGTTGAATCCGTCCATCACCGTCCACGCGCCTTCGCATTCACATCGTTTCTTCTTTCCTCTTTCGATCCCAAGGAGCTTCCTCATGAACCCATTGCGTCACGTCTTCAGCGCCGCGGCCATTGCCACACTGGCCACGGCCCTCGTTCCTGCCCATGCCCAGGGCGTGATCAAGATCGGCGAGGTCAACAGCTACAAGGCCCAGCCCGCCTTCCTCGAGCCCTACAAGAAAGGCATGGAGCTGGCCGTGGAAGAGATCAACGCCAAGGGCGGCGTCAACGGCCGCAAGGTCGAGCTCATCACGCGCGACGACAACGCGAACCCCGGTGACGCCGTGCGCGTGGCCGAAGAACTGGTGGCGCGCGAGAAGATCGACGTGCTCACCGGCACCTTCCTGTCGAACACCGGCCTGGCCGTGGCCGACTTCGCCAAGCAGAAGAAGATTTTCTTCCTGGCCGGCGAACCGCTGACCGACAAGATGACCTGGCAGGGCGGCAACGAATACACCTTCCGCCTGCGCCCCGGCACCTATATGCAGGCCGCGATGCTGGTGCCCGAAGCGGCCAAGCTCAAGAAGAAGCGCTGGGCCATCGTGTACCCCAACTACGAATACGGCCAGTCGGCCGTGGCCGCATTCAAGACGCTCCTGAAGGCCGCGCAGCCCGATGTCGAATTCGTCGCCGAACAAGCACCGCCACTCGGCAAGGTCGATGCGGGTGCCGTGGTGCAGGCGCTGGCCGACGCCAAGCCCGACGCGATCTTTAACGTGCTGTTCGGCGCCGACCTTTCCAAGTTCGTGCGCGAGGGCAACACCCGCGGTCTCTTCAAGGACCGCACGGTGGTGAGCGTGCTCACCGGCGAGCCCGAGTACCTCGACCCGCTGAAGGACGAAACGCCCAACGGCTGGATCGTGACCGGCTATCCCTGGTACGGCATCCAGACGCCCGAGCACAAGGCCTTCTTCCTTGCGTACCACGGCAAGTACAAGGACTACCCGCGCCTGGGCTCGGTGGTTGGCTACACCATGATCAAGTCGGTGGCGGCCGGCATCGAAAAAGCCAAGAGCACCGAGACGCCCAAGCTCATTGCCGCCTTCAAGGGCCTGCAGGTTGACTCGCCCTTCGGCAAGATCAGCTATCGCGCCGAAGACCACCAGTCGACCATGGGCGCCTTCGTCGGCAAGACGAAGAACGACAACGGCAAGGGCGTGATGGTCGACTACACGTACTTCGACGGTGCCAAGTTCCAGCCGAGCGCGGCCGACGTGAAGAAGTCTCGCGCCGCGGACTGATCTTTTTTTCTCCTCGGAACGCTTGCACCCATGAGCCTCTCGTCCCTGCTGCTTCAGTTCCTGACCGGGCTGTCGTCTGCTTCGTCGCTGTTCCTCGTGGGAGCCGGCCTTTCGTTGATCTTCGGCGTCACGCGCATCGTCAACTTTGCGCATGGCTCCTTCTTCATGGTGGGCATCTACCTTGCCTACACGCTGGTCGACAAACTCGGCACGCTCGGCTTCTGGCCGGCCGTGCTGATTGCCGCACTCGCGGTGGGCGTGATCGGCGCGCTGATCGAAATGGTGCTGCTGCGCCGCATCTACAAGTCGCCCGAGCTGTTCCAGCTGCTGGCGACTTTTGCACTGGTGCTCGTCATCAAGGACGCAGTGCTTTATTTCTGGGGTCCCGACGAACTGCTCGGCCCGCGCGCACCGGGCCTGTCGGGCTCGGTCGACATCCTGGGCCGTCAGTTTCCGACCTACGACCTGTTCCTGATCGTCGTCGGACCGGTGGTGCTCGGCCTCATGTGGCTGCTGCTCACGCGCACCCGCTGGGGCACGCTGGTGCGCGCCGCCACGCAAGACCGCGAGATGGTCAGCGCGCTGGGCGTGAACCAGGCCTGGCTTTTCACCGCGGTGTTCGCACTCGGCGCCACGCTCGCGGCACTCGGCGGTGCGCTGCAGCTGCCGCGCGAGCCGGCCACGCTGGCCATGGACCTCAACACCATCGGCGCGGCCTTCGTGGTGGTGGTGGTGGGCGGCATGGGTTCGATTCCCGGCGCTTATGTGGCGGCGCTGCTGCTCTCTGAAATCAAGGCGGTGTGCATCTGGCTCGGCGTGGTCGAGATCTTCGGCTACAGCGTGTCGTTCTCCAAGCTCACGCTGGTGGTCGACTTCATCGTGATGGCCATCGTGCTGGTGTGGCGCCCATGGGGCCTTCTGGGCCGACCGCAGGCGCCGAGCCGCTACGTGGGCATGCAGGAAGAGCCGCTGCGGCGCGCAAGCAAGGGCTATTTGTGGCTCGTCGCCGCGCTCGGCGTGCTGCTCATGGCCATGCCGCTGCTCACGGCCGATTCGCCCTACACCACGGTGCTGATGATCGACCTGCTGATTGCGGCGCTCTTTGCGGCCAGCCTGCACTTCATCATGGGCCCGGCCGGCATGCATTCGTTCGGCCATGCGGCCTACTTCGGGTTGGGTGCCTATGGCGCCGCTCTGCTGGTACGCGCAAGCGGCATGCCGATGGAGCTCGCGCTCGTCGTCGCGCCGTTGGTGGCCGCCATCGGCGCATTCGTCTACGGCTGGTTCGCGGTGCGGCTTTCGGGCGTGTACCTTGCGATGCTCACGCTGGCCTTTGCGCAGATCACCTGGGCCGTGGTGTATCAGTGGGATTCGTTCACCGGCGGCAGCAACGGGCTCACCGGCGTGTGGCCTTCGGAGTGGCTGTCGGACAAGCGAACCTACTACTGGCTCACGCTGGTGCTGGTGGCGGCCGGCATCTTGATGCTGCGTCGCGTGCTGTTTTCGCCATTCGGCTATGCGCTGCGCGCGGGGCGCGATTCGGTGCTGCGGGCGGATGCGATCGGGATCGACGTCAAGCGTATGCAGTGGACCGCTTTTGTCATCGCTGGTGCTGCTGCGGGGCTTGCCGGCTCGCTCTATGCTTTTTCGAAGGGGAGTATTTCGCCTGAGAGCCTGAGTGTCGACAAGTCGGTGGACGGATTGGTGATGGTGCTGCTTGGCGGTATTCAGACGTTGGCGGGGCCGGTGGTGGGGGCTGTCACTTTCAGCTGGCTGCACGATACCGTGGCGCGCAATACGGATTACTGGCGGGCTACGTTGGGGGCGATCATCTTGTTGTTGGTGTTGCTGTTTCCACAGGGGATTGCTGGGTTTGCTAAGCAGTTGAGTGAACGCTTGTTGCGGGGGCGTCGGCGTTCGGAGGTGGATGTTGCTTTGAAGGAGAAGCGGACTTGAGGCGCGGTCGTCTTTCGTCGTGCAGGGGCTTACTTCTTTACCGAGGCCGGGATATCCGCCCGGCGGCGGACTTACTTTCTTTTGCTTCGCCAAAAGAAAGTAAGCAAAGAAAAGGCGACCCTACTGTCTGCGTCC
>NZ_JAUSRN010000027.1 GCF_030811855.1 Variovorax paradoxus
GTTGATGATGCAGGTACGAAGCCGATTGCTCGAGGCCTATCAAGACATCATGAAGATGCCGATATGAACTTCTGGCAAGGACTGACACACCGCGCACGCATCGGCTTGATCGGTGGCAGCGTGGCCATCCTGCTGGCCACCGCGGTGTTGGCGTGGTGGCTGCTGCACACCGAATACCAGGCATTGTTCACCGACCTGAAGCCGCAGGACGCGCAGGCGATGACCACCGAGTTAGAGCGCCTCAAGATTCCCTATCGACTGGGGGACAACGGTGCCTCGATCCTGGTCGACAAGGCAACGGTGCATGCCACCCGGATCAAGCTCATGGGCAAGGAACTGCCGCTGCATGGCGCGGTCGGGCTCGAACTGTTCAACAACACGGACTTCGGCATGACCGAGTTCGCGCAGAAGATCAACTACCAGCGCGCTCTCCAGGGCGAACTGACCCGCACCATCCAGTCGCTATCTGAGGTGCTGGAGGTGCGCGTGCTGCTGGCGCTGCCCGAGCAGGGATTGTTCAAGCAGGCGACCTCGAAGGCCAAGGCCTCGATCACGCTGTCTCTTCGGCAGGGACAGGCACTGCGGGCCGAACAAGTTGTGGGCATTCAACGGCTCGTGGCTGCCGCCGTGCCCGGCATGACCACCCAGGACGTCACGATTGTCGACAGCCACGGCGTGGCGCTGACGCGGGCGGAGGGTGGTGGCGATGCCGAGATGAACAGCGGCCGGCTCGATCTCAAGCGCGACACTGAGAGCTATCTCGCCCGAAAGGTCGCCGCCGTTCTCGATCGTGCCTTTGGGTCTGGGCAGGCGCTTGCCAGCGTCGACGTGACCTTGAACATGGACCAGATTCGAACGACCACCGAAGACGTACTGCCCGCGGCGGCACGAACCGGGCTTCAGGCGACAGGCGTAGTGGTTCGGGAGCGCGAGGTGCTGCGCGATACACCTGCATTCGAAACCAAGGCGGCTGACAACGGCGCTGCGCGCGGCGGCAGCGCGCAACGCGAAGTCGAATACGCGGTGGGTCGGCGCGTGGAACAGGTCGTGAGTCAACCCGGTTCCATCCGTCGCATCCATGTGGTGGCCGTGGTGCGCAAGACCTTGGATCCTGCGCAGGAAGAACAGTTGCGCAAGGTTATTGCCGCAGCTGTCGGGGCATCACCGGACCGGGGAGATGCCGTCATCGTCCAGTCTCTGGTGGGGGGTGCGCTCCCGGCGTTTGAGGGTGCAGCCTCGTTGGCTGCTCCCGGCGGCCCGCTCCCTCAAATGGAAGATGCAGGTCGAACCCCTTCAGGGCAGACGGCCGTGCATGGTCTGCCCTTCCTCCAGATGCTGGTCGTGGGCGTGGTGATCGTGCTGTTGCTGGCGCTGCTGCTGTTTCGTCTCGGGCGGGGTGGCGCGGCCATGCGCGGCAACGCGCACGGAGACAAACCCCTTTCCGAGGTGGAGCGAGCCGCAGCCTTGCGACGCGTACGAGACTGGATGGCGAGCGCCGACCGCGCCGACGGTAGTGCCCAGGCGCGATCGGCGGTCCCTGGTGCAGCGATGCCGGCTACGAGGAGAGATAGCTGATGGCGGCGCACGAGTCGGCAGGGGCCCGCCGCGCGGCGCTGCTTTTGCATGCAATGGCGCCGGTCGACCGGACGTGGACGCTCGAGGCCCTGCCAGCCGCAGAGCGCTCGGCGTTGCAAGACCTCTTGCTGGAACTGGAGACCTTGGGCATCGAACGCGATCCCGCTCTGATCGCCGAGGCGACCGCCGATGCCGCGCGCCATGGTGTCAATGGTGCTGAACCGTTGTCCGGGGTGGCGGCACTTCAGGTGCTCGACGAATTCCAGCTGCGGGCAGCCATCCGGTGTCTCCGGGCCGAGCCCATCGGACTGGTGGTCGAATGGCTTCGCATCGCCGATTGGCGGTGGCGCGAGAAGCTGCTAGATGCCATGGAGCCGGGCCATCGCCGACGGGTCGAGGCGGAGCTCTCCGCGGCAACTGCTCGTGCCTCGGCCATGCCGCCTTCATTGCGCGCGGCATTGATCGCCGGTGTGACGGACCGGCTGCGCGGTCTGTCGGCGATTGAAACCGGTGCGAACGAACCGTGGCCGAAGTTGCTGCATTCGTTCCGACAGGTTTTCCGTGGTGTGTCGCGGGGTGCTTCAAGGTGATCACTGCCACCTCGCGGCAGCCAAGCCCATCGGCCGATCTGCGCGATCGGCCGACGCAGGTATTGCGCGACGTTGTTGTGCAGGGCGAAGTGGCATTGGCCCGGCCGGGGAACGCCCGCCTGCTGGTGACGGGGCCTGTGCGGCCGCCCACGACGAGTGGGGTTCCGAATCCGGCAGGAAGAACGCATACACCGAGGGATGAGAGCGGGCTCGTGGAAGGAATTGATCAAGGCGGGATTGCGGAGCAGGCGCATCGGCGCGGATACGAAGACGGCTTTGCCGAGGGAATCGTCCAGGGGCGCGCGCGTGGTGGTGAAGAAGCTCAGGAGCTTGCCGCCCGCGATGCGATCGAAGCCAGTCGCGAACTCGGCGACCGTGCGGAGCGCTTGGATCGAGAAATGATGCAAAAAGCCCAGGCTGCATACCAGTCGCGAGTCCAGGTGGTGGATGGTCTGATCGCCGCCTTGCCTCCGCAGATCGAATCGCGGCTGGCAGCTGCAGAAGACGACATGCTGGCCCTGTGCTTTGAGATTGTTTGCCGCGTTCTGGGCAAATCCGCCGTTCAGCCTGAGGCGATCCGTGCGCAACTGACCGAAGCCATGGGTGCTTTGCGCGGTCGGCAGTCGGTGGCTGTCCATCTCCACCCTGATGATCTGCAAGCACTGCAGAAGGAACCTGGCTGGACGTCGAGCCAAATCGGTGGAAATGATGTGCGCTGGGTCGCGAGTTCCGAAGTGGTCCTGGGTGGCTGCATCGTGGAATCACCGGAAGGCGGTCTTGACGTTCGCATCGAAACCCAATTGAACGCGCTGCGTGACTTGCTGCTGCAAACGCGCCGCGCCGCCCGGTCCGGTGGAGTCGTGCAATGAACGCGCTGAACGTCTATCGCCAAGCGCTCGAGGGCACGGCGCTGCACCGCCGGATCGGTTGGGTGCGCGAAATGCAAGGGCTGGCCATCGACGCGCTCGGGCCGGACGCGGCGGTCGGGGAACTCTGCCGCATCATGGTCCGAACGCACGGTGAAACCGCCGGCGCTGCCGAGATGGGCGGTGGCAAGGTGCAATCCGGCGTGCTCGCCGAAGTGGTCGGCTTGAAACCGGGCCGCGTGACCTTGATGCCCTATGGATCGGTCGAAGGAATCGCCGTCGGCTGCGAAGTCCAGGCGCTGGGGGTGGAGTCGCATATCGGGGTCGGTCATGACTTGCTCGGTCGCGTTATCGATGGGTTCGGCGAGCCGCTGGACGGCCTGTCCCGGCCAAGGACGTCCGAGCGACGGTCGCTCAAGGCGCCTCCGATCAACCCGATGCAGCGTCCGCCGATACGCCACATCCTTGAAACCGGCATCCGCTGCATCGACGGCCTCCTTACTTTGGGTCAAGGCCAGCGCATCGGGATCTTCGCGGGCAGCGGCGTCGGAAAGAGCACTCTGCTCGGCCTGCTTGCACGCCACGTCAAGACCCGCAAGGGTTCCGAGGCCCAGGCCAACATCAATGTCATCGCACTCATCGGTGAACGCGGGCGCGAAGTGCGGGAGTTCATCGAAAAGCAGCTCGGGCCCGAAGGCCTCGCGCGTTCTGTCGTGGTAGTCGCGACTTCGGATCAACCAGCGCTGGCCAGGTTGCGCGCGGCGTACGCGGCGCTCGCAATCTCTGAATTCTTTCGAGACGGCGGCCACAACGTTCTGCTCACCATGGACTCGATCACGCGCTTTGCTATGGCACGGCGCGAAGTCGGCCTCTCTGCCGGTGAGCCGCCTACGGCCCGCGGCTACACGCCGTCGGTCTTCGCCGAACTGCCCGAGTTGTGCGAGCGGTGCGGAACGGCACCTGGCGGGGGCTCGATCACTGCATTGCTTACCGTGCTGGTCGAAGGCGACGATCTCAATGAGCCGGTGTCGGATGCCTTGCGTGCCATCCTCGACGGGCACATCGTGCTTTCACGCCATCTGGCGCATCGCGGGCATTACCCGGCCATCGACGTGCTTAAAAGCGTGAGCCGCTTAATGCCTGAGCTGGCCGACAAAGACCAGCGCTCGCTCGCCGTATCGGCTGTCCAGCAACTGGCGGTGCTGGAGCGCAACCGGCAGATGATCGATATCGGCGCCTACGAGAAAGGCTCGAATCCCGAGCTCGATCGCGCGATCGGAGTCGAAGCGGAATTGCAGTCGTGGTTGCGGCAAAGCGTGGGCGGTGTGCCGCGCTCCGAATCGATCGAGACGCTGCGCGAGATCCTGACGATGGCTCCTGCGTCGAAGGGGCGCCTGCCATGAGCACTCCAAGGGCCACCTTTGGTCAAGTGCCACGGGACGTCGACGTGCGCGGTTTTGTCTACGCGCTCGACCCGATATGCCAGAAGCAGCAGTGGAACATGGACAAGCTGCTGATCGGGCTCGCGAGAGCTCAACAAGCGCTGACAAGCACCGAGACCGACATGGCCCAGGTACTCCATATGCATGATCAGCAAGCCGAGGAAACAAACCGCTCATTTCTGCTGCGGGTCGATCCGGGTGCGCATCGGCACGCATTGAGCTATCTCGCCAGTCTGCGCGGCCAGTGGAAGCAGCTTGGTCTTCGGCGCCAGACGCAGCTTGCGGCGCGAGACCGGTTGAGAAGAGAGTGCGTGGCGCAGCAGCTTCGCCTCGACGGGCTGGCACAACACAGGGCGGATGCACTCACTCAATACGCGGATGAGGTTCGCCAGCGCAACAGCGTCGAGCAAGATCGCGACTGGCTGGCGCGCTTGGCTCTTGCTCGCGGGAGTGCCCTGGAGATCATGCGATGACCTTTCACATCATTTCAGCAGGGGCGCCGTTGCCACGGCGGGATACGCCAACGAGCGGAGGCGAAACCGAGCAACGCCAACTGGCGTGGCAACGCGAGATGGAGCGCGCACAGATGACCGCGTGGTTCAAGCCCTCCGTTGCCACTTCCCAACGGAGTGCTGCGGGAACACCAAACCATCGAGAGGACGCGGCCGCCCGCCAGGAGGCGTGCGGTGGGGGCAAGCGACCCCGTGCTCCGGTGGGTGCCGAGGGCGGCGATGCCACCCTTTCACGGACAGCGCTGCCCGCCTCGTTGATCGCGGATTTGACAGCGGGCACCGGCGGTGGCGACATGCGTGGTCAGCCACCACGAACGACGGCAAGCGCATATGCGCGAACGCCCACCATTTTCATCACCGAGCAAGGCGCCGAAAGCAAAGTGCCAAGTGACACGCAGGTGCTTCGCATGGAGGTCATTCGTCCATCGGCCGGCACGAGAGTGATCGACGATCTTGCGAAGACCCTCACGGGCGCTCCGACCGAGATTCGCCCCGATTCACGACCCAAGGCGTCGATGCCCTCCGAGCAAACGCCAGCATTGCTGCGGCTGCACGAAGAAACCTTGCCAGAAGGCCAAGCCGTTTGGATCGCAATGCGTGCCGACGATGAGGCATTGGCCGCAATGCTGCCCCAGATCGTGGCCGATCTGCAGCGCGGTCTCTCGCAAAGCCGCGGCCAGCGCCTCTGTCAGGTCGTGTGCAACGGGCGCCTGGTCTGGCGAGCTGGGGCCAGCGCGACGGCGCCTGACGGCCAACTCTATTCAGGTGGCGACGTCCGCCACGGTGTGTTCCATCCAATTCAATCAAAGGGGGCGTAATGGCAATCGATGCAATAAGCAGTGCGACGAGCGGTACCAATCTGAAGGCCAGCAGCCTGGGCATGGAGGATTTCCTGAAGATCCTGCTGACCCAGCTGACCTACCAGGACCCGCTCAAACCCATGGACAACCAGCAGTTCATGGCTCAAATGGCTCAGTTCACAAACCTGGAGCAGACCCAGCAGCTGAACAACAAGATCGAGACGCTGATCACCAACCAGGCGGCGCTGCAATCCGTGGGATTGATCGGCCGAAAGGTCGACATCACCACCACGGGCGGCGCTGTGACTGGAACGGTCAACGCACTCTCCCTCGCTGGCGATACGCCGCTGCTCACTGTACAGACCGCGGCCGGGGCGACGTTGAGCGATATCTCGCTCAGCCAGATCGTGGCTGTGCGCTAGGCGGCGCTCGGCATCTTCCAAGGAACCTATCGTGCTTGAATCCATTTACGTCGGAATGACCGGCTTGCTGGGGTACTCCCGCGGCCTGCGCGTGATCGCCAACAACACCGCGAACATGAACACCCCGGGCTTCAAAAGCTCGAGTCTTCAGTTCGCGGACCTGTTCTACAGCGGTGGCAACCTGAGCGGCGGCAACGCCAGCCAGAACTACAACCAAGTCGGCTTCGGTTTGAACACGACTGGAACCACGATGTCGTTCAAGCAGGGCGAATTGCGCCAGACCGGTAATGAGCTCGACATGGCCGTCGACGGGCAAGGCTTGTTCGCGCTCAAGGATGCTGAAGGCAAGATCAGCTACACCCGCGCCGGACAGTTCAAGTTCGATACCGACGGCGTGCTCGTGAGCCGCGACAGCGGGGAAAAGGTCATGGGCCTGGGAAGCAACGGCGAGTTCGTCCAAATCAGCCTGGCGGGACAGATGACGAACCTGGGCAAGCCGACCTCGCGCATCAAGCTGTCGGGCAATCTGTCGAACACCGTCACCGAGCAGACGGCGAGTGGCATCACGGCGATCGACGCAGCGGGCGCGAGCCACACGCTGGGCTTGAAGTTCTCCGTGGTCAGCGCAACCACGACGGGTACCGAGATGAAGGTGGAGCTGATGGACGGAACTTCCGTCGTGGGCAGCGGCACGATGGTCTTCAGCGGCGGAAAACCAACATCCGAGACCGCCCTGATGTCGATGACCTATTCACCCGCGGGACAGCCGCCGATGCAGTTGACGCTCGATTTCAGCACCGACGTCGTCTTCTTTGCCGGGCAGTCCACGCTTGCGATGGATTCGCAGGACGGCGTGGGCCCCGGCACGCTGACCGGCACAGTCTTCGACGTCAATGGTGCGCTGCGGATGAGCTACTCGAACGGGCAGACGGCCACAGGCGCTCGCTTGGCGCTCGCGCGGTTCGACACCCCCGATGCCGTCGGCGCCGTGGGCGACAACCAGTTCGAAGTGCTCGACAAGAATGCCTGGCACCTGGGAGTTGCCGGTGAGGGCGCTTTCGGACAGGTGCATTCCGGGCAGATCGAGATATCCAACGTCGACCTTTCGCAGGAATTCAGCGACCTTGTGATCATGCAGCGAGGCTATCAGGCGAGTTCGCAGGTGATATCGACTGCCAACGACATGCTGCAGGAACTGTTCTCGATGAGGAGCAAATGACCGCGGCACCCTTCGCTGCAGCGCCGCCTTCGGCTTTGCTCGATCTGGCGGAATCGGCGTCTCGGGCACGCCCTCTACGCAGATGGCAAGGCGGGCAGAAGGAGGCAGTACGCGAGCGTTTTTTAGCGATGCACCGCGAATGGTGCACAGCGTGGATTCCAGCGTGCGATGCTTCGTCTCACGTCGCGGAGGTCCAAGTGGTCGAATCCGAAAGCATCGAGGTGCTGGCGTCCCACGACGTTGCTTGGTGGTCGTTCGCCGCAAAGCGCTCCGCGCCATTGCCGCGCGCGAAATCTGCGAGCCTTGAGGTCGCGGCAAGCGACGCCGTCACCGCCAAGGCGGAGCGCGCCGCCATGAGCGGCATTGGGCTGCAAATGTTCGCATCTGACTGGGCCGCGTCCGGAACAGAAAAAGAATCTCCGCCCATCGCGACGGCCGTGGTGCGCGCCGCCTGGACCGATTGGCTCGAGCGCATCGGCGCGCTGCTGAATGGCTTTCCGGTCGAGCCGCAGCAAGCCAGTGGCGCCCCGGAAACGAGCTCGCCTTCGAATCCCTGGTCCGGCGTGCTCGGTGTGCGCTGGTCGTGGTGCGGAGGCACATGGACCTTGCGGCTGCCGCACGATGCCGTCGCCGCCGCACTGCTCGGAAGCGGCGCGGAAAAAATGACAAACGCATCAACACCCCCCACGGCGACAGAACCCAGGCAAAGCCTCGATCAAGCATTGGATGGGCAGCCTGTCAGCTTGCGCGTTCTGTTGACCGGTACGGAACTGAGTTTGGGCCAGTTGCAGGATCTGCGGCTCAACGATGTGGTGCCCTTGGCGCATGCGCTTGATTCGCCAGCACACGTTGTCAACACCATCGGTTCGCCGATCTGCGAAGGCTGGCTGGGACGAAGAGATGGCCGCATGGCCATTGAACTGGCGGCATCGCCGGTCGCGTCGCCGCATCTTGCTACTGCTACTGCTACTGCTACGCGGTCCCTATGAACCCACACCATCCGAAGGAAAGAACATGACACAAGCCCTGGAAGGAGTTGTTGGCGGCAACCGCGCAATCGGCGACCGCGGGACCCGGCCGCTGCAAGGCGGCGGCATGCCCACCGCGCAAATTATTGCGCTGCCTGAACTCCACGCGAGTGGCGAGGTCGATGCCGCAAACCATGCCGGCCACGCGACGGTCCTGCGCGACTGGCATCCGCTGCATCAAATCAAGGCGAAGCTGCAGGTCTGTGTGGGCGAGGCGACCGTTTCGGTTGGCGAGCTGCTCGCAGCAAAGGAGCACCATGTTCTGCTCCTTGATCGTGCGGTCGATCAAGCGGTCGACCTGACCATTGAAGGCAAAGTGGTCGCGCGAGGCCAACTGGTAGCCGTCGATGGGCACTTCGCGGTTCGCATCACGGAGTTGCCGATCGCGCTGGGCTTGGCGTCGGGATCCTGACCGATGAAGGCTGTTGAGGGTACCGCGTGGATCGTGTTGGGCCGGGTTCGCCGGCTGTGCTTTGCAATTCTGGTAGGGACGACGGTATCGTTGCTTTCGCCGCCGCTGTTGGCGCAGAACGCCACTGGCACGAGCGCATCTCCAGCGAGCACCAGTTTGCCGGCCGATATTCCGGTTAAACGCGAACTGATAGGCGAGGCAACCCCCGTGGGCGATCGGTGGTGGTTTGCCATCGCTATCGGATCGGTTTTGGTAGCGATCGGGGTCATCGTGGCGCGCAAGAAAGCACGGCCTGCGAAGTTCTCCGGAGTTTGGTTGCGGCGTTTCCAGAATTTTCTCGACACTTCCCCGTCCGCTGAGATCGCCCGAGTATCGAGCGTGCGCCTGTCGCCCCATCACAGCCTGCACGTCGTAATCTGGGATGGTCGACGGCTGCTGCTGGGATGCAGTAACCAATCCGTTCAACTGCTTGCCGAGGCGCCTTCCGTTCCTGAGATAGCAACTCTGTTGACTCCACGTGTGCAACCCGTATCGAAGGTTGCGCCATGACAGCTGTCACTGCATGGGCCAGCACTCGAATGAAGTGGTGCTGCCAGATATTCGCACTGCTGCTGATCTTCGCCGCGCTGTTCTGGGTGCCCTTGGTTCATGCGCAGGTCGAATCGCCTGAAGCGGCGGCTTCGGCCATCGGCATCGAAACAGGACTGGACGGCAATGTTGTGCCCCCACCAGTTCCTGCCGCTTCGGCACTGCCTCAAACACCTGCCGCGGCCAGCCCGGGACGCGCGAAAGTTGCCCAAACCGCCCCTCGAACGCCGACACCTGCCTTGACGACGCCCGCGACCGAGACCACACAAGCCTTGCGTGTGGTTCTGGGCCTGACAGTACTTGCCATCCTGCCGGCGCTGCTGGTGTGCCTCACGAGCTTTCTTCGCATCATCGTGGTGCTGTCGATGCTGCGCCATGCCATCGGCATGAGCGAGACACCACCGAATACGGTCCTGATCGGATTGGCACTCTTTCTGACGCTGTTCACCATGTCCCCGGTGTTGCAGAAGCTCAACCAGGATGCGTTCGAGCCGTTCATGGCGGGAAAATTATCGGTCGAGGAAGGCTATGGCAAAGGGATCGCGCCGCTGCGCGATTTCATGGTTCGCCAAACACGGGAAGCAGACTTGGCATTGATGGTCGAGTTGTCGAAGGCGCCCGTCCCCAAGTCGATGGAAGACATCAGCAATGTGCAGCTCATTCCTTCGTTCATGCTGTCGGAGCTGCGCGCCGCATTCCAGATTGGCTTCGTCATTTTTCTGCCGTTCCTGTTGATCGACCTGATTGTGTCGAGCATCCTCATGGCGCTTGGCATGATGATGATGCCGCCGACCACCATCGCGCTGCCGCTCAAGATACTGATGTTCATCCTGGTCGATGGCTGGAGCCTGGTGCTCAAGGCGCTGGTCGGCAGTTTTCACTGAGACGCAGCGCACCCACCATGTATCGCGCGAGTTCGATGCCGATCAATGCCGCCGTCGACAGCGACCTGGACTCGGCCGCGCTGTGGGCCTGCTGGCGTGAGGAGCGTGATGCGGCTGCGCGCGAGCAACTCATTTGCCACTATCTGCCGTATGCGCGCATTGTGGCGGCAACAGTATTCGCTCGGCGCACCCATAGCGATGTCGAGTTCGAGGATTACCTGCAACTCGCACGCATCGGTCTCGTCGAGGCAGTGGATCGATACGATCCCGATCAGGGTGCCCAGTTCAAGACCTTTGCGGCCAAGCGCGTGCGGGGTGCGGTGCTCAATGGCCTTGTGAGCCTCACCGAAAAAAATCAGCAGATCAGCGTGAAGATGCGCCTGCGCCAGGAACGTCTTGAGGCAGCGAAGGACGCCGCTGAGCATGCTGTGGCATACGAGGGCGGGGGCGCGCCCGAGGCCCCTTCGCGCAGCGGCGACAAGCTCTTTCGCTACCTCGCGGAAGTCGGTATCGGCCTGGCCTTGGGCATCCTGCTCGAGGACACGGGCATGGTCGATGCCGAGTCTTTCGGCAGCGAAACTCATGCGCCTTCCCCCGAAGTGAGCTACTTTAGGAAAACCGAAACGCACCAACTGCGCACGGTTCTCCACGGGCTGGTAGAACGGCTCACAGAGCAGCAGAGGCGGATCATCCAGTATCACTACGTGCAAGAAATTCCATTTGACGAGATCGCAACCACCATGGGTGTCACGCGTGGGCGCATTTCGCAATTGCACCGTCAAGGCCTGCTGCGGTTGCGCGAGCTTCTGGGCGACGATGCGCGTTGCGACGTGTCCTGGTAACCCTCTATCCGCAAGAAGATCACATTCAATCTTTTCATGACCAACTCGACCGCCTTTCTAGCAGCAGCCCGCCAGCGTCTCGACAGACTCGACGGGTTCCTGCGCCAGGATCCGTCCAACAACGCGCTGCTGATAGATGCCTTTGAAACTGCGCTGTCCTGCGGGGAGTGGGCGCGCGCGCGCCTTCGCCTCGAGCAGGGGCAAGCGCTGGACAACGAGCCACTTGCGTGGCGACTGCGAGAAGGCGATTTTTGGCTTGCTCAGCAACGCTATGAGGAAGCGCTGGGCGTGCTCGAGACATTGTCGAAAACGCCGAATCCGCCCCCTGGGTTTGCCGAGGTGCTGCTGCACAACCTGGCCTTCATCGACCTGAAGCGCGGCCGATACCAGGATTGCATCGCCCGTTTGGCTCCATTGGTCGAGGCTGCACCAGTCTCCTCGGACAGTGCTGACTTGCAGCCAACGGTCGCCACGCGAGCTTTGCAACAGCTATGGCTGCGAGCGTTGCATCACGATGCCCAGCTGACACGCGCCATGACGTGGGCGAAGGACGCCGAAGCGCGCCGTGAGCTCGACACCGGCGCGGCGGGCGTTGCCAGCCTCATCGCGATCGATGCATCCGATCTTGCGTCGGCACATCGCTGGTCGGCCGCCAGTCTTGGCGACAGCGCGCCGGATGAAGCCCCCGCCGAAGCTCTGGTGGCCCAGGCCTCGCTGGCCCTGGCGTCGCGCGATGCTGTGCGTGCGGCCGCATTGGCGGACGCGGCCTTGCGACGCCATCCGGACGACGGCCGTGCCTGGTCGACGCGCGGCTTTGCGGCATTGCTTGCGGGTGACCTGGCAGGCGCCACGGCGGCTTTCGAGCGCGCGCTGTCCAACATGGCAGCACACATCGGCACATGGCATGGTCTCGCCTGGACGCAGATCCAGCAGGGCAACTTGCCCGCGGCTCGCACCAGTTTCGAAGCTGCTTTGGCGTTGGACCGGAACTTTGCAGAGAGCCACGGCGGGCTTGCCGTGGTGCTGGCGATGCAGCAGCTGCGGCAAGAGGCCGAGGAGCATGCTGCAATGGCGTTGCGGCTCGACAAGAACAATGTGTCAGGCCGCTACGCCAATGCACTGCTGAGCGGCGAAGTGAAAGATGCCAACGATCTCCAGCGGCTTGCAAGACGGCTGCTTGGCGGGCGTACGTCGCCCTTGGGCGGCGACATGGCTGATCTTTTTCGCGCGACCGAACAGGAACCGGAGCGCAAAGACACTTAGCGCGGCAATCGCCCTTTTGCCTCGGGGGTAGAGCGGCTGTTGGCGTCCGCAGTGGCTTCAGCAAGCAACTGGTCGCCGGCTTCGCGCAAAGCCGCATGGAGATCTGCGTCGCTTTCCATCTGCTGCATAACCGCATCAACCAACTGGTCGAAGCCGCGGTCGTCAAGGCGTTCGCGTCCAAATGCCTGCATCAGCACCGACTCGAGGAACAGCCTGAACGCCTTGCGCTGGCGTTGAGGATCCTCGGGCGCCAGCGCGCGCACGCGCAGTGCCACCATCTGCTGGAGTTGGGCTTCCTTTTTTTCAGCGGGCTGACCTGGATCGTCGATATTGCGAGGCGCCTCCCGCTTTGCATCGGGACGAGTCTGGGCCTGCGCACGGAACTGCGCGCCGAACTGGGCACGAATCATCGCAGCCAAGTGCGACGACGGGTCAATCATCGCTTCGCGCCTCGGATGGGACTGCACACACGGCACGTGCCCCCATCAATGCGGACGTCCAAGCTGCTGATAGTTGGCCAGCAGCACATGGGTGTCGGATGCGCCCGGTTCGCCGCGCTCGACTACCTCCGGTGCGGTGTTCGGGACCAACGCCTTGATGCCCGCGACAACTTTCTTGATGTCGTCCGACAGCGCACGGTTGGTGGTGTTGAGCACCAAGCCTTGCTCGTAATGCCGCAACGCTTCTTCGAAACGGTCGTGCGCCAAGGCGGCAAATCCATTCACGAAATGGGGCAGAGGATCCGTATCGGGCAGACCAAGCAGCGGCTGCCAAGTCAGCAACGCCATCGCGGCGCGGCCTGAACTGAATTGCAGCAGCCCCAGCTGGTATCGGGCCATCGGGAAGTCCGGCGCCAGCCGCGTTGCGTTGGCGAATGCCGCCTCAGCCTGCTCCATCTGCCCCAGCGCCGCGAATTCGGCACCCAGCAGAAACTGAGGCAGTCCCGCGGCGGGCTCGGCGGCGCTTGCCTTCTGAAACCATTCGATCGCCTGCGCGCCATTGTTGGCTTGGCTCGCGGCCATGCCTTGGGTCATCAGGGCATCGAATGCAGTCGGTTCAAGGTTCATCTCCATCTCCAATCGGATTTGCATGGCGGTACTCGGAACACTTCAGCAATAGAAGACAAGAGGCTTCTCCACGCTGTTGTAACCGATGAAAGACGAGCAGGTCACCCGCGGCCGGCCTCCGGCCTGCTGAATTGCATGCAGGCTGGTCGAGCGAAAGATGATCAGATCGCCGGTATCGGGCGCAATCGACAAGTCGCGAGGCCGAAGACTGTGCGCTGTCACGCCGGCCTTGCCAGGCTCGCGGATCGCCTGGTACTCGGCAGCACTCAATTGCAGATCCCAGAGTTCGAGTTCACCCCCCGAGGAGGATGTCTGCAGATAGACGTTCGCGGCAAGCTGTTCGGCCACGAACGCCGAAAGGTCGACATGGCGCGCCACCAGCCGGTCCTGATGCGGCGGTGTCGAACCCCCTTCCTGGACGATTCTGGCCACGCCGGTGAATGCTTTTCTTTGCCGGATCGTGGCTATGTTGGCGCCGGCGGTCCAGGCCTCGTCCAGGACCAGCCGCAGCATGTCGATGGGCGAGAGAAAAGGCGCGCACAGCTGTCGAAATCCCGCCACCTCGTCGCTCGCTGCCTTCAAGTACGCGCCCAATTCTTCCTCGGAGCCGACGATTTCACCGAGCGACAGCCCGAATCGCGCCATGTGCGTGGCATACCTGAACGGCCGCAGGCCGTCGAAGGCCGTGATTCTCGCCGCGAGAAGGGCACAAAGATCGTGGTTGTAGAAGTTGCGGATGCGCAGCGCGAGGTACTCGCCGCCGATCAGCGCCAGCAGATCGGCCTGGGTCAGCCGAAGGCAGTCTCTGATTGGATCTTTCATGCTCGGTCTCCGGAGCCTATGCTCAAAGCCTCCGCGGCCGGCCGGTCGAACAGGTCCGACAGCATGGCGTCGTAGCCATAGTGCGGAAAGAGGGGGTTCGAGTTGAGTTCGAGCCACCAGAGCTGGCCATGCGCATCCAGGACGCCGTCCACGCTGCAAGCCAGCGGGACCGCCGCCACCTGACGCAGCGCCTTGGCCACGGCGTGCTGCAGTGCGCCCAGTTGGCTGCCGCACTGGGCCTGCAGTGCCGGCAATGCATTGGCCGTGCGCCCCCGCCCCTGGCGCGACAGGAACGTGCGGCCATAGCGAAAATCGATCCACAGCGAGCGCCCGCCAGCGGGAATGTCGTCGCGAGCAACGCCCTGCAGCGCCAGACAGGCGTGCACGATCGAATCATCGGCCAAGACATTGGCGCCCGAGTCGCCATGGATCTTCTGCCGCGCCAGTTCGCCTGCGCTCGTCACGCCATCACCGATGATGTGTGCGTATTCCTGTACATCCGCGAATATGGCCTTGGCGCCCCACAGCCAGAGCTTGACGATCTTTCCGGCCACGAACTCCTCGGCGAACACCGTTCCCGCTTTGTCGGCGGGCGCGGCGGCGGTGGGAGGACGCTCGCCGGCACGAAATGGTCCCGTGATGCCATAGCCGAAAGAGCCTTGCGATCGCTTGGTGATGTAGGACCGGGTTGGAACTTCGGCCGGCCCCCAGGTCTGCGGCGTCTTCAGCCCAACCTCGGCCAAATGCTGCTTGAACAGCAGCTTGTCGGTCGACAGGGCGAACACGTAGGTGCGATACGGGCGCCAGCCGCCAAAGGCCACCACCGATTCGGACAGCGACGGGACATGGGCGAGTTGCCCGTTGATCGTGGCGGCAAAGAGCGGGTAGAAGGAAAAGTACCGGTTCGCACAACGCACTTCCAACTGAAGGTTGTTCATGTCGAGTTGCGCGTCGGCTTTGTGACGCGAGGTCCAGGCCTTGACGGCGCGAAAATGGTCGAAGACTGTGGATATCGTCATAGTTGGCAGATGGCGCGTTCTCGTGGCTCAAGGCAAGGGATGCGGAAATCTCCCGCGAGGCACGCATGCCGCGCCCATCCCACGCGGCAGCGCGTCGTATCCGAAAGCAATGGGCACCGCGCCTGGTATGAGCACCCGGACGGTGCGGACAGCCTGCCCGTCGAGGGACAAAGGCGCGTCGCTGCGTGTCATGTCCACCCACGCCGCCATTGGACGGTCGGCGCAGCGCTTCAATCGTTCCTCCAGCGAATCGGGCCATTCGCGTTCCACGCTCGAGAAGGTAGTCGTTCGAGGACCTCGCGTGATTGCATGGGCCTTGCGATAGTGGGTGCGTTGAGAAAAAACTTGGGCGTGATCGAGAGGGGTTCTCACGGCCCGGACCGCCACACGGGAAGCGCTGGGCTCTGGGGCGCGGGCGAGTTTGACCAGGGCTGTGATCTGCGCCTCTCTCAGCGCTCGTTCCAAGGCATGTTTGGCTGAATTGCCGCACACGGTGGCAATCGCGCAGAAGCCCTTGGCTGGCGATGTGACCGCCACAATCATGACCGGCCCCAGGCTGCCGTTCAGAATGCAGACATCGACCTCGCACCCGCGTGCGTGCAATTCGTTGACCTGCGATTGCAACGTTTGAGGCAGGGAGTTCAAGAGAATGCCCGTGCCGGGTTGTTGCGCCAGCCAGTGTCGGGCGAGTGCGTCGCGCTCGACGATTTCGAGGCCCGCGCGCTCCAGGGCCGTCGACAAAGAGACATCACTGGCACAGCCCGAGGATGTTTGGCGCATCAACATGCGGGAGCGGCATGGAGCAGGCAGATCGCTGCCGCTGTAAACGCAATCTGCTGGCACCCACAGTGAGTTGCCGGTATCCAGATCCTTGCCGGTGATCCACAGGTGCTCCAGATCTTCGCTGTAAGGCACGAGCAGCCCATGCGCCCGGCGGTACTGATCTTCAGAAAATTGGGCAAGGCTCCTCGGGTCCAGCTTGCTATCGAACTGTCGGCCTTGTGCGCAGCGAAGTTCCGCATGAGGGTGGCGGAAGCAGTATCGTTCCACCGCCTCGGAAACCGCAATGGCGCATGCCACCCGTGCATCGATCGACCGTCCCCATCCTTTTTCAGGTTTCTCCTTCGAGTGCACGACGGCCTCGGCGACAAAGGACCCTCGCAGCTCATCGCCAGCGCCGCGCCACCGCACGGTGATGGCGCGGGGCGCAGGCGCTGCAGGCTTGGTTTGCCCAGGGGCGCTGGCGCCGATGAGCACCATATCGACAAAGGCAGACCGCTCGATGCCGCACAAGGCGCGCATCGCTTCCGCGTCGAGGACATGAATAGGCTGCCACTGCAACCCGAGCTCTTGCGCTCGGGATCGCATGCGCTGCATGGCGGCACCTGCGGCCATGAGCGCCATGTCTGCCGGCAACATGTGCCCCTCGGTCGAGAATCGACCGCCCGCGAAGACAATCAAAACAATCGGGCTGCGTGAAACGGCATACGGCGAAGCCGCAAGACTGAGCAATGCCGCTTCGTCCAAAGGCCCTGCGGGCCGCCACAGAAGCTCCGCGTTCGGGCGGGTCACGTGAAAAATGCCCGGCCCCTTCCCATTGATAGGCTCACGAAGTGCGACTGCAGCACGCAGGGGCGTTGGACGACGTTCCTCCACAAGTGGAACGGCCAATGCGCTGGCGCTGCAAAAAAGTTCACCCAATAGGGTTGTGAGAGCGGCCATGGACGGCAACACCGTCGCACTTTCCCCTTCGGATGGAGCAGGCGAAAACTTGCTCGACGGGGTGAGTTGCTCCCGTTGCCGCCGTTCGTCGCTCAGGGCATTTAACAGTGCGAAATGTGCGTCGACCAGCACGCCGCATTCGAGCATTTCCCGCAGAAACTCTTCGAACCTGGAATCGGGCCATTTAGCCTCTGCAAGCGCTACGACCTCCGCGAAAGTCCGCCTGCCGTCGCACCAGTCAAATAGCGCCCGCAAAAACCTTGCGGGCGCCCGGACGGAAAGCTCGCGCTCAGGCAGACGCACCACCAATGTGCCGCCCTTGATGAGGCAGGCCCTGGCAAGCGCCGGCCGAATCTCAGCGACGGCCGGCGTGGCCGTGACTGGATTTTCGGCCAGGTTCACGCACACGCTGTACTGACTTGCTGCACGAAAAGGGACGCGGCCAGGTCCTTTGACAGACCTTGCCAGGGTTTTGCAGGCAACAACGCGCCCAGACAATGGCTGAAAGCCGCAAAGCCCTCGACAAAAATTCCGCAGCTCTGTTCGGTGGCAATGTTGTAGAGCTGGGTCGACGGGTCCATGTGGTGGTAGATCGGTCGGGCATGGACCCAGCCGCTGACATGCGCCAGCTGTTCCGGCAGATCGATGTTCAAGGGGATCGGCGGCGTAGCGAGTCGTGGCTCGATGGAATTGCGCATCTCGAACAGCAGGTGATTGAGGTTATAGGTCCCCCAGCTCTGCGACACAGTTCCGTCGGCTGCCCGGCGGCTGACCCAGAGCGGATGCTCGTCGGACATGAACAGGCATTCGTCGCCCAGGCCGTGCAATTCGATCACCTTGCGCGTCATGCCCAGGACGGGACGCTCTAGCGCGCGAACCCGGTCGGGGCCCGACATTGTCATCAGGAGATCGCCCACTAGGACGTCCTCGATGTTCTTGCGCGAGCCGTCGGCCATCAGAACGCGATTGCCCGCCAGAAAACAGGTGGGCTGTGTGCAGTCGGTCGTCTGGCACAAGGCCTTGAGTGCCTCATCGGACGGCTTGGGGCGGTAGGGCCTTGCCGTGACCGACCAGCCTTCCTGTGCATCGCGCTGTGCGCTGCGCCCGCCGACAAACGCTTCGTGGCCTTCGACGAACAGCTGGCCCGCTTTTTGAACGATTCCCATATTTCCCTTTCTGCATGCGCAAGCATGTGTGACAACCTGGACGACTCGAGGCCACGGTGTGCGAACGCGAATGTGGTTCGCGTCGATTTCGATGGCCCGTCCACAACATATCCAGCGCTCGCCAGATTTGTTTAGCGCCCAGCGGGGCGACGATTACCCCCGCGTAGCAGTAGGTCTTTGGCTAAACGAATCGGCCGCGCGCCGGATGAGTTCTGCAGAAGAACCGAAGCCAGCCCGGTAATGGGTTGGCCAGCCAGAGGGGAGGACCCTGAGTGGGCATTGCCCGCATCGAGCCGATGCGGGCAGCGTCCCTGGCTGCCGATCGGCGGTTCCAGGGAACAAGGGTGAGGCGCTCCATGGTTGCAATCGTCAGCGGCAATAGTCTGGGTTTGAGTTTGAGTTCGCTGGCCACCTTGGGCCAGCGCGGCCAGGTGGGCATGGCGGGGCAGGGGCGCAGCGGCGAACAGGCCTACGTCAACGCCGCCACCGGCAACCTCGTGCTGCAGACTCGCGATGAACTCTTGCTGGGCCGCGGCCCGGACACCGTCAGCCTGCGCACCTACAACAGCCAGGGCCTGCTCAGCGACGACAACGCCGACAACTGGGCCGTCGGCGCCTTCGGCCAGCGCATGCTGCTCACCGGCACCGTGGCCACCGCCGGCAGCACCCTCACCCGCACCGACCGCGACGGCGCCCAGGCCGTCTACACCTGGGACGCCGCCAGAAGCCTCTACGTGAGCACTGCCGGCGCTGGCGCTTTCGACACCATCGCCTACGACGCAGGCGCCTCCGAGTTCGTCTGGACCGACGGCGACAGCGAGCTTGTCGAGCGCTACCAATCCACCGGCCAGGGCCGCCTCGCCTCCGCCACCGACGCCAGCGGCAACACCGTCAGCTACGCCTACAACGGCAATGGCACCGTGAAGTCGGTCACCAATGCCAACGGCGAAGTCACCTACTACGACTACAGCGGCACTAACCTCACCCAGATCCGCACCGTCAGCGCCGCGGGCGCCACCTCCACCCGCGTGCGCTACGCCTACGACGGCTTGAACCGCCTGACCAAGGTCACCGTCGACCTCAGCCCCGACGACAACAGCGTGGCCGACGGCCAGACCTACGTCACCACCTACACCTACGAGGGCGCCAGCCGGCGCGTGGCCGGTGTTAGCCAGAGCGACGGCACTAGCCTCGCTTTCACCTACGTGCAGGCCGGCGGCGTCTACAAAGTCCAGAGCGTCACAGACGCCCTCGGGGCCGTCACCACCTTCGCCTACGACACCGCCGCCGGCACCACCACCGTCACCGATGCGCTCGGCGCATCCGCCGTCTACCTCTATGACGCGCAAGGCCAGCTCGTCCAGGTGCGCCAAGGCGTCACCGCAGCCAACACCGCCGGCCTGAGCCAGGTCAGCTATGCCTACGACACCTCGGGCAACGTCACCCTCGTCACCGATGGCGAAGGCCACAAGGTGGCGCTCACCTACGACGAGCTCGGCAACCTTCTGAAAGAAGTCGATGCCGCCGGCGACACCCGCACCCGCACCTACGGCGCGGCCAACCAGCTGCTCACCGACACCCTCTACGCCGATGCCGCCGTGAGCCGCGGGGCCTTCAGCAAGGAGGCCGCGCTGCCCGAGACCGTGCGCTACGTCTATGCGCAGAACAACCCCTACCAGCTGCGCTTTGTCGTCAGCGGCCAGGGCAACGTCACCGAATACAGCTATGACGCCTACGGCCTGCGCACCAGCGCCGTCGAATACGCAGGCGCGCCATACGACACCGCCGCCCTCGCGCAGACGGCCGTCCCCACCGAGGCGCAGATGGTCACCTGGCGCCAGGGCCAGGACCTCACGCGCAGCCAGCGCACCGACTACACCTACGATGGCCGCGGCGAGCTCCAGACCGCCACCACCTACGGGGCCATCAATGCCAGCGGACAGGGCGATGCCGCCACCGCCGCCACCACCCAGTACATCTACGATCCGCACGGCCTGCTGCTGCAGACCATCGCGCCGGCCATTGCCGGCGGTACAGCCGCCGTCACCACCTACACCTATGACGGCTTGGGCCGGCTGCTCTCCGCGAGCGGCCCTTCGCTCGACGGCGGCGTCACGCCCAACACCACCATCACCAGCTACGACGACGCCAACGGCAAGACCAGCGTCACCCTGGCCAACGGGCTGGTCACCATCTCGGCCTACGACAAGGCCGGGCGCCTCGTCAGCATCACCCAGACCAGCGTGGGCACCGGCGTGCTCGGCACCACCAGCTACGCCTACGACAAGGACGGCAACCTGCTGATGACGCAGGACCCGACCGGCGTGCGCCAGTGGATGCTGTACGACGCGGCGGATCGCAAGGTCGCCGACATCGATGCGACCGGCGCAGTGATCGAGTACGTGTACAACGCCAACGGGCAGCTGCGCGAGACCATCGCATACACGACGCGAATCGGAACTGCAGCGTTGATCGACGGGTCGGGCACCCCGACCACCGCGTGGAGCGCGACGAACACCACCACCAGCCTGACGGCATTGCGCCCGGCCGGCACGCCGCAGGACCAGAAGGTCTGGCGCTTCTACGACACGGCCAACCGGCTGACGTGGCAGGTCGATGCGCTGGGCTACGTCACCCAGACCACCTACGACGGTGCCTCGCGCATCCTGTCGGTCACGCAACTGGCCAATCCGATCGACGTGACGCAATTGGGCAATGGCGCCAATGTGCAGATCCTGGTGGATGCGGCGACGGTGGGGGGGGTCACGCTGGGTGTGAGTGCGGGAACCAGCCCACTGGGCTCGGCGGTGACGCTCACGGCGAACATCGAAGGCACGTCGCCCGGCGGCATGGTGACCTTCTTCAGCGGCGAGACCGTCATCGGCAGCGCGCCGGTGGTCAATGGCGTGGCCACGCTGTCCACGACAGAGCTGCCCATCGGTGTCGACAGCATCCGCGCCGCCTACTCGGGCGATACGCTGCGGCCCGCGAGCATCTCGCCCGTTGTCCAGAAGACGATCACCGGGGCGACCACCAGTGCTGCGCTGAGTTTCTCGCCCAGCTATGGGGCCGTCTATGGGCAGAGCGTCACGTTGTCGATGTGGCTGACAACAAGCCAGCCGCCGGGGTTGGCGCCTGCCACGGGCGAGGTGAAGTTCTACAACGGGACGACGCTCGTCGGCACAGCCGTCGTCATCAACGGGCTGGCGATGCTGACGGCCAGCAGCCTGCCTGTGGGCAGCCTGAGCATTCGTGCGGAGTATGCGGGAGACACCACTCATGCAGCCGCTACGTCTTATCAGCAAAGCCTCACTGTCAATCCGAATCCCACCAAGACCGCGCTCCTAGTTTCCGGTAGCGGTTCCACATTGAATCTGAGTGCGACCGTGGGCACGGCTTTTGGCCCCTCCACGTTGCCAGGCGGCACGGTGACTTTCTATAACGGCACCACGGTGGTAGGGATCGCGACGCTGGCAAATGGTGTCGCGTCGATTCAGATCGCAGCTCCGGCCAACGCTGCAGCCTTCAAGGCTGTCTATGCGGGTGATGCTGGCAATGCAACCAGCAATTCGTCGGGAGCTTCAAGCACAACGTTGCCTTCTCCTACATCGACCACGCTGACCGCGTCTGCGGCGAGCATGACGCAGGGCCAGCCGGTGACGCTGACGGCGCAGGTGGCGGGTGCGGCCCCTGGCGGGAAGGTGTCCTTCTTCGCAGGCATGATCCTTCTTGGCACGGCCTCGGTGGTCAACGGCCAAGCGAGCTTGGTGACCAACTATCTTCCGACCGGTTCCGTCACGGTCAGTGCGGCGTATGCGGGAGATGCCAACAATGCCGGCAGCGTCATTGCCCAAGGTCCGACCATTCAGGTGACCGCTGGCTCAGTGACAGCACCGGCCGCATTGAACACGACCGTCTACTTTACGACGCCCTATACCGCTGAAGCGGGGGTGCCGGTTTCAGCCGGAGTCTCTGCCGGCGGCAGTTCGTACAACTACACGGGCACGTTCAGTCTCTTTGATGGAAATACGCTGGTGGGCAGCTTCATGGCGTCGTCTAGCAGCATGGCCAGTTTGCCGCAAGCGCTGCTGGCGCCTTTCTCTCAGGGAACCCACAGCCTGACGGTCGTTTATTCGGGCGACCCGTCCACGCCCGCCGGCAAGAGTTCCGGCAGGCAGCTCGTCGTAGGCGGCGCACAGGCCGGCATCACCCTCACATCGTCTCGGGCCCAATCGACAGTGGGCTCACCGTTGACCGTTACAGCAAATGTCCGGCCAACCAACTCCGCGTATCTGGGGGCTGCAGCCGCCGGTACCGTCACCTTCTACAGCAATGGAGTCGCCATTGGCACGTCCAGCGTAATCAATGGCGCGGCCACGCTGACATTGAGCAATCTGGCGCTGGGAACGGATGCGATCACGGCCAGCTACTCGGGCGATGCCAATTTCGCCGCAGCTTCCAGTGCCACGTTCAGTCAGCAAATCCTCGCTACCCCTGCTTCAACGTATGTCAGTGTCACTTCTGCTCCTGATGCATCGTTCTACGGATCGACCCTGACCCTCACGGCCACGCCCACGGGCCAAGGCAAGCCCGAGGGCGGCTCCGTCAGCTTCTACGATGGCACGACGCTCTTGGCCATCGTCACCTTGGTCAACGGCAAGGGCGTGCTCAGCGTGAGCAACCTGGAGGTCGGTTCGCACACGATCAAGGCCGTCTATTCCGGCGACGCCAACAACGCCACGTCCACCTCCTACGCTTACCCGATCATCGCCAAGGCCCCCGCCGGCCTGACCAACCTCACGGCCGCCTCGATCGCCCAGGACGGCAGCCTCTCGGTGCAGGTCGGCGGCATTGCACCAAGCGGTCTCATCAGTTTCTACGAAGGCATCCGCCTCTTGGGCACCGCCCAGATCGTCAACGGCGTAGCCACGCTCTCGGGTGTCGCTTTGCCCCCGGGCACGCACAGCTTCACGGCCGCCTACTCGGGCGATGCGCACTACCTGGACGGCGAGATCGGCTTCACACAGGTCGTCCAAGGCACGCCCCTCACCACCATTTATGCGGCGCTGGACATCCTGCAAGACCGCACTGTCACCGAGTTCTACAACCGCGACGGCCGCCTGCAAGGAACGCTGGACGCCGAGGGCTACCTCACCGAATACAAGTACAACGCCGCTGGCGACCTGGTGCAGACCATCGGCTACGCCAACCGCGCGGCCAACTTTGCCAACGTGTCGGCCCGCATTGCGGCCGTGGCTATCACGCGCGCCAGCTACAACCTCAGCGGCCTGCGCCCCGGCACCAACAGCAGCGCCGACATCAACAGCTACAACCTGTACGACGCCCAGAGGCGCCTCGTGGGCCAGGTGGACGGTGAGGGCTATCTCACCGAGACCGTCTACGACACCCGCGGCAACGTCACCCAGACCAAGCGCTACGCCAACAAAGCCGTTGGAGTCAGCGCCAGCGCCACCTTGGCTTCGGTGCGCCCCGGTGCCAACGCCCAGGACCAGACCGTCACCCAGACCTGGAGCGCGGCCAACCAGCTGCTCACCCGCACCAACGCCGAAGGCACCGTCACCCAGTTCGCCTACGACAGCGTGGGCCAGCTCGTCCAGGCCACCACCGCGCTGGGCACCGCCGAGGCCCGCACCAGCCGACAGCGCTACGACATCCAGGGCCGCCTCATCGGCGAACTCGACGGCCGCGGCAGCGATGCCGTCGCCCTGACCGATCCGCTTGCCTTGTGGGCCGCCAACGGCCTCACCCACACCTACGACGCCGCCGGCCGGCGCGCCAGCACCACCGACGCCAACGGCCACCGCACGCTCTTCTTCTACGACCCCATCGGGCGCCTGGCCTACACGGTCAACGCCCTGGGCGAAGTCACCGAGAGCAAGTACAACGC
>NZ_JAUSRN010000028.1 GCF_030811855.1 Variovorax paradoxus
CCGCTGCATGGCGCGGTCGGGCTCGAACTGTTCAACAACACGGACTTCGGCATGACCGAGTTCGCGCAGAAGATCAACTACCAGCGCGCTCTCCAAGGCGAACTGACACGCACCATACAGTCACTCTCGGAAGTGCGCGAGGTGCGTGTGCTGCTGGCGCTGCCCGAGCAGGGATTGTTCAAGCAGGCGACCTCGACGGCCAAGGCCTCGATCACGCTGTCTCTTCGACAAGGACAGGCACTGCGGGCCGAACAAGTTGTTGGCATTCAGCGGCTCGTGGCTGCTGCCGTGCCCGGCATGACCACCCAGGACGTCACGATTGTCGACAGTCACGGCGTGGCGCTGACGCGGGCTGAGAGCGGTGGCGATGCCGAGATGAACAGCGGCCGGCTCGATCTCAAGCGCGACACAGAAAGCTATCTCGCCCGAAAGGTCGACGCCGTTCTCGACCGTGCCTTTGGGTCTGGACAGGCGGTTGCCAGCGTCGACGTGACCTTGAACATGGACCAGATTCGAACTACCACCGAAGACGTACTGCCCGCGGCGGCACGAACCGGCCTTCAGACCACAGGTGTGGTGGTGCGGGAGCGCGAGGTGCTGCGCGATACACCGGCGTTCGACACCAAGGTGGCTGACAACGGCGCCGCGCGCGGCGGTAGCGCGCAACGCGAAGTCGAATATGCGGTGGGGCGGCGCGTGGAACAGGTCGTGAGTCAACCCGGCTCCATCCGTCGCATCCATGTGGTCGCCGTGGTGCGCAAGACCTTGGATCCTGCGCAGGAAGAACAGTTGCGCAAGGTCATCGCCGCAGCTGTCGGGGCATCGCCGGACCGTGGAGATACCGTCATCGTCCAGTCTCTGGTGGGTGGTGCGCTCCCGGCGCTTGAGAGTGCAGGCTCATCGAGCGCACCCGGTGGCCGCACCCCTGAAATGGAAGATACCGGTCGAACCCCTTCAGGGCCGGCGGACGCGCGTGGGCTGCCCTCCCTCCAGATGCTGGCCGTTGGCGTGGTGATCGTGCTGTTGCTGGCGCTGCTGCTGTTTCGTCTCGGGCGGCGTGGCGCGGTCGTGCCCGGCAACGCGCACGGAGACAAACCCCTTTCCGAGGTGGAGCGAGCCGCCGCCTTGCGACGCGTACGCGACTGGATGACCAGCGCCGATCGTGCCGACGGTACTGCCCAGGCGCGACCGGCCGTCCATGGCGCGGCGATGCCGGATACGAGGAGAAACAGCTGATGGTGGCGCACGAGTCGGCCGGAGCCCGCCGCGCGGCGTTGCTCTTGCATGCGATGGCGCCCGTCGACCGTGCGTGGACGCTGGAGGCGCTGCCGGCCGAAGAGCGCTCGGCGTTGCAGAACCTTGTGCTGGAACTGGAAACCTTGGGCATCGAACGCGATCCCGCCCTGATCGCCGAGGCGACCGCCGACGCCGGGCGCCATGGGGCCAATGATGCTGAGCCGATGTCCGAGGAGGCGGCGCTTCAGGCGCTCGACGAATTCCAGCGGCGAGCAGTCATCCGATATCTCCAGGCCGAGCCGATCGGGCTCATCGTCGAATGGCTTCGCATCGCCGATTGGCGGTGGCGCGAAGAGCTGCTGGGTGCGATGGAGCCCGGCCATCGCCGGCGCGTCGAGGCGGAGCTCTCCGCGACGGCGCGTGCGTCGGCCGTGCCGCCTTCATTGCGCGCGGCATTGATCGCCGGCGTGACGGAACGGCTGCGGGGACTGCCGGCGAGCGAGACCTGGTCGAATAAACCGTGGCCCGAGTTGCGGCACTCGTTTCGACAGATGTTCCGTGGTGCGCGGATGTCGCGGGGTGCTTCCAGGTGATCACCGAGACGTCGTCGCGGCAGCCAGCTCCAATCCCCGATCTGCGCGATCGTTCGACGCAGATATTGCGCGACGTCGTTGTGCAGGGCCAAGTGGCGCTGGCGCGTCCGGGGATTGCCCATCAGCCGGGGCAAGGTCCGGCGCGGTTGTCTGCGACGAGCGAGGTTGCGGTTCTGACTAGAAGGGCGCAAGCAGCCGGGGATGAAAGTGGGTCCAGGGAAGGGACCGATCAAGACGGCGTTGCGGACCGGGCGCACCGGCGCGGATACGAGGACGGCTTTGCCGAGGGGGTCGTCGAAGGGCGCGCGCGCGGTGGTGAAGAAGCGCGAGAGCTTGCCGCCCGTGCTGCAGACGAGGCCAGTCGCGAACTCAGCGATCGCGCAGAGCGCCTGACTCAGGAGCTCAAGCAGAAAGCCCAGGCGGCTTACCAGACGCGGGTCCAGACGCTGGACAGGCTCATCGCCGCATTGCCTCCGCAGCTCGAATCGCGGCTGGCAGCGGCAGAAGACGACATGTTGGCCCTGTGTTTCGAGGTCGTTTGCCGTGTGCTGGGCAAATCCGCCGTACAGCCTGCGGCGATCCGCGCGCAACTGACCGAGGCCATGGGTGCTTTGCGCGGTCGCCAGCCGGTGGCTGTCCATCTTCACCCGGATGATCTGCAAACGCTGCAGAACGAGCCCGGCTGGACGTCGAGCCAGATCGGCGGCAACGATGTGCGCTGGGTGGCGAGTCCCCAAGTGGCCCTGGGTGGCTGCATCGTGGAATCACCGGAAGGGGGTCTCGACGCGCGCATCGAAACCCAGCTCGACGCGCTGCGGGAATTGTTGCTGCAAACGCGCGGCGCCGCCCGGGCCGGTGGGGTCGTGCAATGAACGCGCTGAACGCCTGCCGCCAAGCGCTCGAGGACACGGCGTTGCACCGCCGGATCGGCTGGGTGCGGGAAATGCAAGGACTGGCCATCGATGCGCTCGGGCCGGACGCCGCGGTCGGGGAACTGTGCCGCATCGTGGTCCGAACGCACCGTGAAACCGCCGGCGCTGCCGCGGTGGGCAGTGGCAAGGTCCAGTCCGGCGTGCTCGCCGAAGTGGTCGGCTTGAAAGCGGGCCGCGTGACCCTCATGCCCTATGGATCGGTCGAAGGAATCGCCGTCGGCTGCGAAGTCCATGCGCTGGGTGCGGAGTCCCAGATCGGAGTTGGTCATGACTTGCTCGGCCGCGTCATCGATGGGTTCGGCGAGCCGCTGGACGGCCTTTCCCGGCCAAGAGCGTCCGAGCGCCGGTCGCTCAAGGCGCCTCCGATCAACCCGATGCTGCGACCACCAATCCGGCATGTTCTCGAAACTGGCATCCGCTGCATCGACGGCCTCCTCACGCTGGGGCAGGGCCAGCGCATCGGGATTTTTGCGGGCAGCGGCGTCGGAAAGAGCACGCTGCTCGGCCTGCTGGCACGCCACGTCAAGACCCGCACGGGTGCCGAGGCCCAGGCCAACATCAATGTCATCGCGCTCATCGGCGAACGCGGGCGCGAAGTGCGGGAGTTCATCGAAAAGCAGCTCGGCCCCGAAGGCCTCGCGCGTTCGGTCGTGGTGGTCGCGACTTCGGATCAACCGGCCCTGGCCAGGTTGCGCGCGGCCTATGCGGCGCTCGCGATCTCCGAGTTCTTCAGGGACGGCGGCCACAACGTTCTGCTCACCATGGACTCGATCACGCGCTTTGCGATGGCGCGGCGCGAAGTCGGCCTCTCTGCCGGCGAGCCGCCCACGGCGCGCGGCTACACGCCGTCGGTCTTCGCCGAACTGCCCGAGTTGTGCGAGCGGTGCGGCACGGCACCGGGCGGCGGCTCGATCACCGCATTGCTCACCGTGCTGGTCGAGGGGGACGATCTCAACGAGCCGGTCTCGGATGCCTTGCGCGCCATCCTCGACGGCCACATCGTCCTGTCGCGCCACCTCGCGCACCGCGGCCACTACCCGGCCATCGATGTGCTGAAAAGCGTGAGCCGCCTGATGCCCGAGCTGGCCGACAAGGACCAGCGCTCGCTCGCCGTGTCTGCGGTCCAGCAACTGGCTGTGCTGGAGCGAAACCGCCAGATGATCGACATCGGTGCCTACGAGAAAGGCTCCAATTCGGAGCTCGATCGTGCCATCGGGCTCGAAGCCGGTTTGCAATCGTGGTTGCGGCAAAGCGTGGGGGGCGTGCCTCGGTCCGAATCGATCGAGACGCTGCGCGACCTGCTGACGATGGCTCCTGCGCCGGAGGGGCGGCTGCGATGAGCACGTCGACGGCCACCCCCTCTCAAACGCCCCGCGACATCGATGTGCGCGGTTTTGTCTACGCGCTTGATCCGATATGCCAGAAGCAGCAGTGGCGCATGGACAAGCTGATGATCGACCTCGCGAGATCCCAACAGGCGCTGACAGACACCGAGGCCGACATGGCCCGGGTGCTCCAGACGCACGACCAGCAAGCCGGGGAGACAGGCCGCGCACTTCTGCAGCGGCTCGATCCGGGAGCGCATCGGCAGGCCTTGGGCTATCTCGCCAATCTGCGCGGTCAATGGAAAAAGCTCAGCCTGCGGCGCCAAACGCAGCTTGCGACGCGAGACCGGTTGAGAAGAGAGTGCGCGGCGCAGCAACTGCACCTTGAGGGGCTGGCGCGGCACAAGTTGGACGCGCTCACCCAGTACGCCGACGAAGTTCGCCAGCGCCACAGTGCCGAACAGGATCGAGACTGGCTCGCGCGTTTGGCCCTCGCTCGCGGGAGTGCCCCGGAGATCATGCGATGACTCTCAACAGCGTCTCAGCAAGGGCTTTGCAGCCGCGCCGCGATCCGCCAGCGAGCGGTGGCGACACCGAGCAACGGCAACTGGCGTGGCAGCGCGAGATGGAGCGGGCGCAGATGACCGCCTGGTTCAAGCCCTCCGTCGCTGCTTCCGATGGGGGTGCTGTGGCACCACAGAGCGATAGGCCGGGTGGCGCTGCTCGCCAGGAAGGGCGCAGTGCCGGCAATAGACGCAGTGCCCCGGTGGGAGCCAACGGCGGCGACGCGGTCGTTTCACGGACACCGCTGACCGACCCGGTGGCCACGGGGCCGTCGGCGGGCACCGGCGGTGGCGACATGCGCAGCCAGCCACCCCGAACGATGGCAAGCGCCCATGCGCGAGCGTCCACCGTTGCCGTGACCCGGGTGTCCGCCGAATTCAAAGGTCCGACAGACCTGGAGGCGTTTCGCATGGAGGGCACCCGTCCCCCTGCCGGCCTGCCAGCGACAAACGATCTGGCGGCCCCTCCGAGCGAAATTCGAAACGAATCCCATGCCAAGTCGTCGACCCCGTCCGGCGAAACGCAGGCACCTCTGCGGCTGCACGAAGAAACCTTGCCAGAAGGCCAAGCCGTGTGGATCGCAATGCGTGCCGACGATGAAGCATTGGCGGCAATGCTGCCCCAAATCGTGGCCGATCTCCAGCGCGGTCTCCTGCAAAGCCGCGGCCAGCGACTCTGTCAGGTCGTGTGCAACGGGCGCTTGGTTTGGCGATCTGAGGCCATTGCGACGATGCCTGGCGGCCAGCTCTATTCAGGCGGCAACGGCCGCCTCGGTGTGTTCCATCCAATTCAATCAAAGGGGGCGTAATGGCAATCGATGCAATAAGCAGCGCGGCGAGCGGTACCAATCTGAAGGCCAGCAGTCTGGGGATGGAGGATTTCCTGAAGATCCTCCTGACCCAGCTGACCTACCAGGATCCGCTCAAACCCATGGACAACCAGCAGTTCATGGCGCAAATGGCCCAGTTCACAAACCTGGAACAGACGCAGCAGCTGAACAACAAGATCGAGACCCTGATCAGCAATCAGGCGGCGCTGCAATCCGTGGGCTTGATCGGCCGCAAGGTCGACATCACGACCACGGGCGGCGCTGTGACCGGAACGGTCAACGCACTCTCGCTGGCTGGCGATACGCCGCTGCTCACTGTATTGACTGCGGCTGGGGCGACGTTGAGCGACATCTCGCTCAGCCAGATCGTGGCTGTGCGCTAGGCAGCTTGACATCTTCAAGGAACCTATCGTGCTTGAATCCATTTACGTCGGAATGACCGGCTTGCTGGGGTACTCCCGCGGCCTGCGCGTGATCGCCAACAACACCGCGAACATGAACACCCCGGGCTTCAAAAGCTCGAGTCTTCAGTTCGCGGACCTGTTCTACAGCGGTGGCAACCTGAGCGGTGGCAACGCCAGCCAGAACTACAACCAGGTCGGCTTCGGTCTGAACACGACCGGAACCACGATGTCGTTCAAGCAAGGCGAATTGCGCCAGACCGGCAATGAGCTCGACATGGCCGTCGACGGGCAAGGCTTGTTCGCGCTCAAGGATGCTGAAGGCAAGATCAGCTACACCCGCGCCGGTCAGTTCAAGTTCGACACTGATGGCGTGCTCGTGAGCCGCGACAACGGGGAGAAGGTCATGGGCCTCGGAAGCAACGGCGAGTTCGTCCAGATCAGCCTTGCGGGACAGATGACGAACCTTGGCAAGCCGACCTCGCGCATCAAGCTGTCGGGCAATCTTTCGAACACCGTCACCGAGCAGACGGCGAGTGGCATCACGGCGATCGATGCAGCGGGCGCGAGCCACACGCTGGGCTTGAAGTTCTCCGTGGTCAGCGCAACCACGGCGGGTACCGAGGTGAAGGTGGAGTTGATGGACGGAACTTCCGTCGTGGGCAGTGGCACGATGGTCTTCAGCGGCGGAAAACCCACACCCGAGACGGCCCTGATGTCGATGACCTATTCACCCGCGGGACAGCCGCCGATGCAGCTGACGCTCGATTTCAGCACCGACGTGGTCTTCTTTGCCGGCCAGACCACGCTTGCAATGGATTCTCAGGATGGCGTGGGCCCTGGCACGCTGACCGGAACGGTCTTCGATGCCAACGGCGCGCTGCGGATGAGCTATTCGAACGGTCAGACGGCCACAGGCGCCCGCCTGGCGCTCGCGCGGTTCGACACACCCGATGCCGTCGGCGCGCTGGGCGACAACCAGTTCGAGGTGCTCGACACGAATGCCTGGCACCTGGGATTTGCCGGTGAGGGTGCTTTCGGACAGGTGCATTCCGGGCAGATCGAGATATCCAATGTCGACCTCTCGCAAGAATTCAGCGACCTTGTGATCATGCAGCGAGGCTATCAGGCGAGTTCGCAGGTGATTTCGACCGCCAATGACATGCTGCAGGAGTTGTTTTCGATGAAGAGCAAATGACGGCGGCAACCTACGTCGCTGCAGCGTCGCCTTCGGCTTTGCTCGACCTGGCGGAGTCGGCGTCTCGCGCACGGCCGCTCCGCAGGTGGCAAGGCGCGCAGAAGGAGGCAGTACGCGAGCGTGTTTCAGCGATGCACCGCGAGTGGTATGCAGCGTGGATTCCAGCGCGCGATGCTTCCTCTCATGACGAGGAGGTCCAAGTGGTCGAATCCGAAAGCATTGAGGTGCTGGCCTCCCACGACGTTGCTTGCTGGTCGTTCGCCGCAAAGCACTCCGCGCCATTGCCGCGCGCGAATTCTGCGAGCCTGGAGGTCGTGGCAAGCGGCGCCGTCACCTCCAAGGCGGAGCGCACCGCCATGAGTGGCATTGGGCGCCAGATGTTTACATCTGACTGGGCCGCGTTCGGAACAGAAAAAGAATCTCCGCCCATCGCGACGGCCGTGGTACGTGCCGCCTGGACCGATTGGCTCGAGCGTATAGGCGCGCTGCTGAATGGCTTTCCGGTCGAACCGCAGCAAGCCAGTGGCGCCCCGGAAACAAGCTCGCCTTCGGATCCCTGGTCCGGCGTGCTCGGTGTGCGCTGGTCGTGGTGCGGAGGCACATGGACCTTGCGGCTGCCGCACGATGCTGTCGCCGCCGTCCTGGTTGGAAGCGGCGCGGAAATCACAGCTGCATCAACACCCGCCACGGTGACGGCACCCAGGCAAAGCCTCGGTCAAGCATTGGAGGGGCAGCTCGTCAGCTTGCGCGTCCTGTTGACCGGCACGGAACTGAGCTTGGGTCAGTTGCAGGATCTGCGGCTCGACGATGTGGTGCCCTTGGCCCACGCGCTCGACGCGCCAGCGCAGGTCGTCGGCATGACGGACTCGCCGGTTTGCGAAGGCTGGCTGGGGCAGCGCAATGGCCGTATCGCGATCGAACTGGTGGCGCCGCCGGTCGCATCGGCCCCTCTTGCGACGGCGACGCAGCCTCTATCGAACAAGCACCATTTGAAGGAAAGAACCAGATGACACAAGCCCTGGAAGGAATCGTTGGCAGCGCCCGCGCGAGTGCCCCTCATACAACGTCGGAGGGCCGCGGCGACCTCGGAGCGCGACTGCACGGCGGGGGCATGCCCACCGCGCAAATCATTGCGCTGCCGGAACTCCACGCGAATGCCGAGGGCGATGCTGCCAACCGTGCGGACAACGCGACCGTCCTGCGCGACTGGCATCCGCTGCATCAAATCAAGGCGAAACTGCAGGTCTGTGTGGGCGAGGCGACTCTCTCGGTCGGCGAGCTGCTCGCGGCCAAGGAGCACCAGGTTCTGCTGCTCGATCGCGCACTTGATCAATCGGTCGACCTGACCATCGAAGGCAAGGTGGTTGCGCGTGGCCAGCTGGTGGCGGTCGATGGGCACTTCGCGGTTCGCATCACGGAGTTGCCGATGGCGCTGGGCCCGGCCTCGGGATTCTGAGCGATGAATGCAGTCGAGGTGGGGCCGGTGGGGGTTGGCCTTCGTGGGTTGTGCCTTTCGCTCCTGGTGATGGTGGCGGGGTTTCTGCTATCTCCATCGCTCTGGGCGCAGAACGCCCAGGGCACAAGCGCATCGCCCGCGAGCGCCGGTTTGCCGGTCAGTATCCCGGTCAAGCGCGAACAGACGGGCGGACTGAGCGGCTCGGGGGGCGATTATGGGTGGCTCGCCATCGGCATCGGGGTTGTCTTGCTGGGGGTCGGGGTCGTTGCGATGCGCAAGCGATCACGGTCTGCAGACTCCCCCGGAACGGGGTGGCGGCGTCTCCAGAACCTGCTGGACCTGGGACCGTCCCCCGATATCTCGCGATCTTCGAGTACGCGCCTGTCGCCGCGCCACAGCCTGCATGTCGTCGAGTGGAACGGTCGGCGGCTGCTGCTGGGGTGCAGCGACCACTCCATTCAATTGCTCGCCGAGGCGCCTTCCGACCCCGCTGCAACCACTGTGATGGCGCCCGATGCGCAGTCCGCATCGAGGGCCGCGCCATGAGGCCTGCAGCCGCATGCGTCGGCGCGCGGATGAGGCCTTGGTGCCGGGTGCTCGCACCGCTGCTGCTGGCCGCTGCGTTGTTCGGCATGCCACCCGTTCATGCGCAGACGGGATTGCAGGAGAAAGCTGCTTCGGTCGCTGGCATCCAAACGGATCGGACACGCAATGCTGTGCCTGTGCCACCCGCTGTGACTGCCGCGCTGCCTCGAGCACCCGCCGCCGCGACGCCGGCGACCGAAACCGCGCAAGCCTTGCGAGTGGTTCTGGGCCTCACCGTACTTGCCGTCCTGCCTGCGCTGCTGGTGTGCCTCACGAGCTTTCTTCGCATCATCGTGGTGCTGTCGATGTTGCGCCATGCCATCGGCATGAACGAGACTCCGCCGAACACGGTCCTGATCGGATTGGCACTCTTTCTGACGCTGTTCACCATGTCCCCGGTGCTGCAGAAACTCAACCAGGACGCGTTCGAGCCATTCATGGCAGGAAAGCTGTCGGTCGAGGAGGGTTATGGCAAGGGGATCGCGCCATTGCGCGAGTTCATGGTCCGCCAGACGAGGGAAGCCGACCTGGCACTGATGGTCGAGTTGTCGAAGGCTCCGGTTCCGAGCTCGATGGAAGACATCAGCAATGTGCAGCTCATTCCCTCGTTCATGCTGTCGGAGTTGCGCGCCGCATTCCAGATCGGATTCGTCATTTTCCTGCCCTTCCTGCTGATCGACCTGATCGTGTCGAGCATCCTGATGGCCCTGGGCATGATGATGATGCCGCCGACCACTATCGCGCTGCCGCTCAAGATCCTGATGTTCATCCTGGTCGATGGCTGGAGCCTGGTGCTCAAGGCGCTGGTCGGCAGTTTCCACTGAGACACAGCGCACCATGTCTCGTGCGAGTTCGATGCCGATCAATGCCGCCGTTGAGAGCGACCTGGACCCGGCGGCGCTGTGGGCCTGCTGGCGCGACGAGGGCGATGCGGCGGCACGCGAGCAACTGATCTGCCACTATCTGCCATATGCGCGCATCGTGGCAGCCACGGTATTTTCCCGGCGCACCCACAGCGATGTCGAATTCGAGGACTACCTGCAACTCGCACGCGTCGGTCTTGTCGAGGCCGTGGACCGATTCGATCCCGGTCAGGGTGCGCAGTTCAAGACCTTCGCGGCCAAGCGCGTCCAGGGGGCGGTGCTCAACGGGCTGGTGCGCCTCACGGAAAAGAATCAGCAGATCAGTGTGAAGATGCGCCTGCGCCAGGAACGCCTTGCGGCGGCAAAAGAGGCCGCCGAGGAGGCTGTCGCAGGCGAGAGCGAGGTTGTGCCTGGTGCGTCTTCGCGCAGCGGTGACAAACTCTTTCGCTACCTCGCGGAAGTCGGTATCGGCCTCGCCTTGGGCATTTTGCTCGAGGACACGGGCATGGTCGAGGCCGAATCATTCGGCAACGAAACCCGGGTGCCTTCGCCCGAAGTGAGCTATTTCCGAAAAACCGAGATCCTGCAGATGCGCACTGTTCTTCACGGGCTGGTCGAGCGGCTCACTGAGCAGCAGAGGCGGATCATCCGCTATCACTACCTGCAGGAAATTCCATTCGACGAAATCGCAACCACCATGGGCGTCACGCGCGGACGCATTTCGCAGTTGCATCGCCAGGGACTGTTGCGCTTGCGCGAACTTCTGGGCAACGATGCGCGTTGTGACGTGTCCTGGTGACCCCTCCATCGACAAGAAGACCACATCCATTCGTTCATGAGCAATTCGACCGCCTTTCTCGCTGCAGCACGCCAGCGCCTCGATCGACTCGACGGGTTCCTGGGTCAAGACCCGTTCAACAATGCGCTGCTGATCGATGCCTTTGAAACCGCGTTGTCCTGCGGCGAGTGGGCGCGCGCGCGCCTTCGCCTCGAGCAGGGACAGGCGCTGGACAACGAGCCACTTGCGTGGCGACTGCGAGAAGGCGATTTTTGGCTGGCGCAGCAACGCTATGAGGAAGCGCTGGGCGTGCTCGAGGCATTGTCGAAAACGCCGAATCCGCCCCCTGGGTTTGCCGAGGTGCTGCTGCACAATTTGGCCTTCATCGACCTGAAACGTGGTCGCTACCAGGATTGCATCGCCCGTTTGGCTCCATCCATCGAGGCTGCGGCAGTCTCCTTGGACAGCGCCGACTTGAAGCCAGCGGTTGCGACGCGAGCCCTGCAGCAGCTATGGCTGCGAGCGTTGCATCACGATGGGCAGCTGACACGCGCCATGACGTGGGCGAAGGACGCCGAAGCGCGCGGTGGGCTCGATGCCTGCGCGGCGGGCGTCGCGAGCCTCATCGCGATCGATGCATCCGATCTTTTGGCGGCGCGGCGCTGGTCGACCGCCGGTCTTGGCGGCAGCGCGCCGGACGAACCGCCTGTCGAAGTGCTGGTGGCCCAGGCCTCGCTGGCGCTGGCGGCGCGGGACGCCGGGCGCGCGGCCGCATTGACGGACGCGGCCTTGCGGCGGCATCCGGACGAGGGCCGCGCCTGGTCGACGCGCGGTTTCGCCGCGTTGCTTGCCGGTGATCTCGGGGCGGCCAATGCAGCGTTCGTTCGCGCGCTGTCGACCATGTCCGCCCACATCGGCACATGGCATGGCCTCGCCTGGACGCAAATCCAGCAGGGCGACTTGCCAGCGGCCCGCACCAGTTTCGAAGCTGCGCTGGCCTTGGACCGGAACTTTGCGGAGAGCCATGGCGGTCTTGCCGTGGTGCTGGCGATGCAGCAGTTGCGGCAAGACGCCGAGGCGCACGCCGCGCTGGCGTTGCGGCTCGACAAGAGCAATGTGTCAGGCCGCTACGCCCATGCGCTGCTGAGCGGCGAGGTCAAAGATGCCGACGCTCTCCAGCGGCTTGCAAGGCGGCTGCTCGGCGGACGCGCGGCACCTCTGGGCGGTGACATGGCTGATCTTTTGCGCGCGACAGGGCAGGAACCGGAACGCAAGGACCGTTAGCGCGGCGATGGCGTTTTCGTTGCGGGGGCGGGGCGGCTGCCGGTGTCCGGAGCGGCTTCGGCCAGCAGGAGGTCGCCCGCTTCGCGCAGCGCCGCATGGAGCTCGGCGTCGCTTTCCATTCGCTGCAGAACCGCATCGACCATTTGGTCGAACCCGCGGTCGTCGAGGCGTTCGCGGCCAAACGCCTGCATCAGCACCGACTCGAGGAACAGCCGGAACGCCTTGCGTTGCCGCTGTGGATCGTCGGGCGACAGCGCGCGCACGCGCAGTGCCACCATCTGCTGGAACTGGGCTTCCCCTTTGCCAGTGAACTGGCCTGGATCGTCGGTGTTGCGAGGCGCCTCCCGCTTCGTCTCCGGACGATCCTTGGCCTGCGCACGCAGCTGTGCGGCGAACTGGGCACGGATCATCGCTGCCAACTGCGACGATGGATCGATCATCGCTTCGCGCCCCCGTTGCCAGTAGGCACTCGGCAGGCGCGGCCATCAATGCGGACGACCATGCTGCTGATAATTGGCGAGGAGCACATGGGTGTCGAATTCGCCCGAAGGTTCGTCCGGGTGGGCTACCCCCGATGTTGCGCCGGGCGCCAGCGCCTTGATGCCTGCGATGACTTTCTGGATGTCATCCGACAGCGCGCGGTTGGTGGCGTTGAGCGCCAAACCTTGCTCATAGTGCCGCAACGCATCTTCGAAACGATCGTGCGCCAGGGCGGCAAAGCCGCTGACGAAGTGAGGCAAGGGGTCGGTAGCGGGCAGCGCGAGCAGCGGCTGCCAGGTCAGCAGCGCAACGGCCGCACGGCCTGAACTGAACTGCAGCAGACCCAGCTGGTAGCGGGCCATCGAGAAGTCCGGCGCCAGCCGCGTGGCATTGGCAAATGCCGCCTCGGCCACCTCCATTTGCCCCAGCGCCGCGAATTCGGCACCCAGCAGAAATTGAGGCAGTCCCGCGGCGGGCTCGGCGGCGCTGGCCTTCTGGAACCATTCGATCGCCTGCGCGCCATCATTGGCTTGGCTGGCGGCCATGCCTTGGGTCATCAGGGCGTCAAACGCGGTCGGCCCGTGGTTCGTCATATTGATCTCCAGTCCTTGGCCATCATAGGCACGTGAGCAATTCATATCCTTTGCGCCAGCGCGTTCGCGTCTGCGCGCATGCAAGACAGCAGGAGGTCATGTCCCAGTCAGCATATCCAGCGCCCGGCCGATCTGTTTAACGCCTACTGGTAGACCACGGGCCGCGCGGCGATTACCCCTTCATTCCAGTAGGTCTTGCGCTAAACGATTCGGTGGCCGGGCGGATGAGTTCTGCAGAAGAACCGAAGCCAGCCCGGTATTGGGCTGGTCAGCCAGAGGGGAGGTCCCTCCGTGGGCATTGCGCGCATCGAACCGGTGCGGGCAATGCCCATCGCTGCCGATCGGCGGTTCCAGGGAACAAGGGTGAGGCGCTCCATGGTTGCAATCGTCAGCGGCAATAGTCTGGGTTTGAGTTTGAGTTCGCTGGCCACCTTGGGCCAGCGCGGCCAGGTGGGCATGGCGGGGCAGGGGCGCAGCGGCGAACAGGCCTACGTCAACGCCGCCACCGGCAACCTCGTGCTGCAGACCCGCGATGAACTCTTGCTGGGCCGCGGGCCGGACACCGTCAGCGTGCGCACCTACAACAGCCAGGGCCTGCTCAGCGACGATAACGCCGACAACTGGGCCGTTGGCGCATTTGGTCAGCGCATGCTGCTCACCGGCACAGTGGCCACAGCCGGCAGCACCCTCACCCGCACCGACCGTGACGGCGCCCAGGCCGTCTTCACCTGGGACGCCACGCAAAGCCGCTACTCCAGCCCCGCCGGCTCCGGCGCCTTCGACACCATCGCCTACGACGCAGGCGCCTCCCAGTTCGTCTGGACCGACGGCGACAGCGGCCTTGTCGAGCGCTACCAATCCACCGGCCAAGGCCGGCTCGTCTCGGCCACCGACGCCAACGGCAACACCGTCAGCTACGCCTACAACACCAACGGCACCGTGCAGTCGGTCACTGGTGCCAACGGCGAAGTCACCTACTACGACTACAGCGGCACCAACCTCACCCAGATCCGCACCGTCAGCGCCGCGGGCGCCACCTCCATCCGCGTGCGCTACGCTTACGACGGCCTCAATCGCCTGACCAAGGTCACCGTCGACCTCAGCCCCGACGACAACAGCGTGGCCGACGGCAAGACCTACGTCACCACCTACACCTACGAGGGTGCCAGCCGGCGCGTGGCCGGTGTCAGCCAGAGCGACGGCACCAGCCTCGCTTTCACCTACGTGCAGGCCGGCGGCGTCTACAAGGTCCAGAGCGTCACAGACGCCCTTGGGGCCGTCACCACCTTCGCCTACGACACCGCCGCCGGCACCACCACCGTCACCGATGCACTCGGCGCCTCCGCCGTCTACCTCTACGACGCGCAAGGCCAGCTCGTCCAGGTGCGCCAGGGCGTCACCGCCGCCAACACCGCCGGCCTGAGCCAGGTCAGTTATGCCTACGACTCCGCGGGCAACGTCACCCTCGTCACCGACGGCGAAGGCCACAAGGTGGCGCTCACCTACGACGGGAGCGGCAATCTCCTGAAGGAAGTCGATGCCGCCGGCGACACCCGCACCCGCACCTACGGCGCGGCCAACCAGCTGCTCACCGACACCCTTTACGCTGACGCCGCCGTGAGCCGCGGCGCCTTCAGCAAGGAGGCCGCGCTGCCCGAGACCGTGCGCTACGTCTATGCGCAGAACAACCCCTTCCAGCTGCGCTTTGTCGTCAGCGGCCAAGGCAACGTCACTGAATACAGCTATGACGCCTACGGCCAGCGCACCAGCGCCGTCGAATACGCAGGCGCGCCCTACGACACCTCCGCCCTCGCGCAGACAGCCGGGCCCACCGAGGCGCAAATGGTCGCTTGGCGTCAGGGCCAGGACCTCACGCGCAGCCAGCGCACCGACTACACCTACGACGGCCGGGGCGAACTGCAGTCTGCCACCACCTATGCCGCCGTCAGCGCCGGCGGCCAGGGCGACGCCGCCACCGCGGCCACCACCCAGTACATCTACGATCCGCGCGGCCTGCTGCTGCAAAAGATCGAGCCGGCCACAACGGCCGGTGGTGCCACCGCCGTCACCACCTACACGTATGACGGCCTGGGCCGGCTCCTCTCCGCCAGCGGTCCTTCGCTGGACGGCGGCGCCACGCCCAACACCACCATCACCAGCTACGACGACGCCAATGGCAAGACCAGCGTGACCCTTGCCAACGGGCTGGTCACCATCTCGGCCTACGACAAGGCCGGGCGCCTCGTCAGCATCACCCAAACCAGTGTGGGAACTGGCGTGCTCGGCACCACCAGCTATGCCTACGACAAGGACGGCAACCTGCTGATGACGCAGGACCCGACGGGCGTGCGCCAGTGGATGCTGTACGACGAAGCGGACCGCAAGATCGCCGACATCGATGCGACCGGCGCGGCGATCGAATACGTGTACAACGCCAACGGGCAGTTGCGCGAGACGCTTGCATACTCGACGCGAATCGGAACTGCAGCGTTGATCGACGGGTCGGGCACGCCGACCACAGCGTGGAGCGCGACGAACACCACGACCAGCCTCGCGGCCTTGCGCCCGGTTGGCACACCGCAGGACCAGAAGGTCTGGCGCTTCTACGACACGGCCAACCGGCTCACCTGGCAGGTCGATGCGCTGGGCTATGTGACGCAGACCACCTATGACGGCGCGTCGCGCATCCTGTCGGTCACGCAGCTGGCCAACCCGATCGACGTCACGCAACTGGGCAATGGCGCCAATGTGCAGATCCTGGTGGATGCGGCGACGGTGGGCGGCGTCACGCTGGGTGTGAGCGCAGGAACCAGCCTACTGGGCTCGGCGGTGATGCTCACGGCGAACATCGAAGGCACGAACCCAGGCGGCATGGTGACCTTCTTCAGCGGCGAGACAGTCATCGGCAGCGCGCCAGTGGTCAATGGCGTGGCCACGCTGTCCACGACAGAGCTGCCCATCGGTGTCGACAGCATCCGCGCCGCTTATTCGGGCGACACGCTGCGGCCCGCGAGCATCTCGCCCGTTGTCCAGAAGACGATCACCGGGGCGACCACCAGTGCTGCGCTGAGTTTCTGGCCCAGCTATGGGGCCATCTATGGGCAGGACGTCACGTTGTCGATGTGGCTGACAACCAGCCAGCCGCCGGGGTTGGCGCCTGCCACGGGCGAGGTGAAGTTCTACAACGGGACGACGCTCGTCGGCACAGCCAGCGTCATCAGCGGACTGGCGATGCTGACGGCCAGCACCCTGCCGGCGGGCACCCTGAGCATCCGTGCTGAATATGCCGGAGATGCGACGCACGCGGCGTCGGTCGTCACACAGTCACTGACGATCAATGCGAATCCCACCAAGACCACCCTCCAGATCTCTGGCAGCGGTTCCAACTTGAATCTGAGCGCAACCGTCACCACGGCATCGGGGCCGTCCACTGCGCCGGGCGGCACCGTGACCTTCTACAACGGCACCACGGTGGTGGGCACCGCGGCGCTGGTCAATGGATCGGCCTCGCTCCAGCTTGCCGGCCCTGCAAGCGCCGCGGCCTTTAAGGCGGTGTACAGCGGTGATTCGACCAATGCGATCAGCAATACCTTGAGCCAGTACGGCGCGACCGTGCCCTCGCCGACGGCGACCACCTTGACTGCGTCGGCCACGAGCGTGACGCAAGGCCAGCCGGTGACGCTGACGGCGCAGGTGGCTGGGGCCGCCCCCAGTGGCCTTGTGACCTTCTTTGCCGGCACGGCCTTCCTGGGCACGGCCTCGGTGGTCAATGGCGTGGCCACCTTCGTGGCCGGCTACCTGCCGGTGGGCACCAGCGTGCTGCAGGCCAGCTATGCGGGCGATGCCAACAACGCGGGCAGCGCCATCTCTGCGGGCCCTGCGATGCAGGTGACGGCGGGGGCCACCGCGGTGGCCGCGCCCGTGGTCACGGCTGATGCCGTGCGTTTCGACCCATGGCGCGAAGCGATGGTGGGCTTCCCGACGCAGGCCCTGGTGTATCCGACGAGCAGCGGAGGCTACAGCTATCCGGGTACTTTCAGCGTCTTCGACGGCCAGACGCTGATTGCCAGTTTCATGAATCCCACGGGGAGCATGATCAACCTGCCTGCCATGTCGCTGGGCACCCACACCCTGCAGGTGGTGTACTCCGGCGACACGACTCGCTCGGCCGCCACTCGCACGATCCAGCTGGCCGTCGGATCGGCGGCGACCAACGTCACGGTGACCTCGTCCAGGCCCCAGTCGGTCGCAGGCGCGCCGCTGACCTTCACGGCCAAGGTCGTGCCGGATTTGTATTCGATCAGTATCTATAACGGCGCCTTCAGCGGCCCACCCTTCACCGGCACGGCCACCTTCTACAGCAACGGCACGGCCATCGGCACCGCCGCGGTGGTCAACGGCATTGCGACCTTCACCACCAGCACCCTGGCGCTGGGCACGGCCACCATCACCGCCAGCTACTCCGGCGATGCGAACTACAAGATGGCCACCGTACCGTCTTACTCGACAGTCTCCCAACAGGTGATTGCATCGACGCAGGTGGTCTCCAGCACGACCACGCTGACCAGTTCCCAGACAACGGGCAGCTACGGCTCGCCAATCATCCTGACGGCGCAGGTTGCTGCAGGTACCGGCTCGCTGATGGCACCAGCCGGTACGGTCAGTTTCTACAACGGGACGCAACTGCTGGGAACCGCCGCGCTGGTCAATGGGCAGGCCAATCTGAGTGTCAGCCAGTTGCCTGTTGGCACGGACGCCTTGATCGCCGTCTACAGCGGCGACGCAAGCAATGCGACCAGTGTGGGCAGCGTCAGCCAACTCGTGAAGCAAGCCGCGACGGCGACCACCTTGACTGCGTCGGCCACGAGCGTGACGCAAGGCCAGCCGGTGACGCTGACGGCGCAGGTGGCTGGGGCCGCCCCCAGTGGCCTTGTGACCTTCTTTGCCGGCACGGCCTTCCTGGGCACGGCCTCGGTGGTCAATGGCGTGGCCACCTTCGTGGCCGGCTACCTGCCGGTGGGCACCAGCGTGCTGCAGGCCAGCTATGCGGGCGATGCCAACAACGCGGGCAGCGCCATCTCTGCGGGCCCTGCGATGCAGGTGACGGCGGGGGCCACCGCGGTGGCCGCGCCCGTGGTCACGGCTGATGCCGTGCGTTTCGACCCATGGCGCGAAGCGATGGTGGGCTTCCCGACGCAGGCCCTGGTGTATCCGACGAGCAGCGGAGGCTACAGCTATCCGGGTACTTTCAGCGTCTTCGACGGCCAGACGCTGATTGCCAGTTTCATGAATCCCACGGGGAGCATGATCAACCTGCCTGCCATGTCGCTGGGCACCCACACCCTGCAGGTGGTGTACTCCGGCGACACGACTCGCTCGGCCGCCACTCGCACGATCCAGCTGGCCGTCGGATCGGCGGCGACCAACGTCACGGTGACCTCGTCCAGGCCCCAGTCGGTCGCAGGCGCGCCGCTGACCTTCACGGCCAAGGTCGTGCCGGATTTGTATTCGATCAGTATCTATAACGGCGCCTTCAGCGGCCCACCCTTCACCGGCACGGCCACCTTCTACAGCAACGGCACGGCCATCGGCACCGCCGCGGTGGTCAACGGCATTGCGACCTTCACCACCAGCACCCTGGCGCTGGGCACGGCCACCATCACCGCCAGCTACTCCGGCGATGCGAACTACAAGACGGCCACCGCACCGTCTTACTACGCAGTCTCCCAGCAGATCGTGGCCTCTGCGGTGGCAAGCAGTGTGAGCTTGGTCACCACGCCGGCTTCGCCCGTCTATGGTTCTCCCCTGACGCTCACGGCCACTCCCACCGGCCAAGGTAATCCTGAAGGCGGCACTGTCAGCTTCTACGATGGCGCAGTCCTCTTGGGTACTGTGGCGTTGGCCAGCGGTAAGGCCGTGTTGACCGTGAGCAGCCTGGAGGTCGGGTCGCACACGATCAAGGCAATCTATTCCGGCGACGCCAACAACGCCACGTCCACCTCGTACGCCTCTGCAAACACTGCCAAAGCCCCCGCGCCCCTGACCAACCTCACGGCCGCCTCGATCGCCCAGGACGGCAGCCTCTCGGTGCAGGTCGGCGGCATAGCGCCAACCGGTCTCATCAGTTTCTACGAAGGCATCCGCCTGCTGGGCACCGCCCAGATCGTCAACGGGGTGGCCACGCTGTCGGGCGTCGCATTGCCCCCGGGCACTCACAGCTTCACAGCGGCGTACTCGGGCGATGTGCACAACCTAGACGGTGAGATCGGCTTCACCCAGGTCGTCCAGGGCACGCCCCTCACCACCATTTATGCGGCGATGGACATCCTGCAAGACCGCACCGTCACCGAGTTCTACAACCGCGACGGCCGGCTGCAGGGCACGCTGGACGCCGAAGGCTACCTCACCGAATACAAGTACAACGCCGCCAGCGATCTGGTGCAGACCATCGGCTACGCCAACCGCGCGGCCAACTTTGCCAACGTGTCGGCCCGCATTGCGGCCGTGGCCATTGCGCGCGCCAGCTACAACCTCAGCGGCCTGCGCCCCAGCACCAACAGCAGCGCCGACATCAACAGCTACAACCTGTACGACGCCCAGAGGCGCCTCGTGGGCCAGGTGGACGGTGAGGGCTATCTCACCGAG
>NZ_JAUSRN010000029.1 GCF_030811855.1 Variovorax paradoxus
GTGGGGTCGCCTTTCTTTTGCCTACGTTTCTTTGGCGAAGCAAAGAAAAGTAGGTCGCCCGCCGGGGCGAGTCCCGGCCTCAGACCTCAAAAAAAACAGCGATCAACGCGCGTGCGTAACCCCCCCATCCACCACCAACGTAGACCCCATCACATAGTCCCCCGCCCGCGAAGCCAAATAAATAGCCGCCCCAGCCATATCCTCAGGCGTCCCGATGCGCCCCGCAGGAATCCGTTCCTTCACCTCATCGCCATGATCACGCGCCAGCTTGTTCATGTCCGAAGCAAACGCCCCCGGCGCAATCGCGCTCACCACGATCCGGTCTTGCGCCAGCCGAAGCGCCATGCGCCGCGTCAGCTGGATCAACCCAGCCTTGCTCGCGGCGTACGAATACGTCTCCTGCGGATTCACCGAAATGCCATCGATAGAGGCAATGTTGATCACCTTCGACAGATGATCGGTCGCCGCCTTCTTGAGCATCGGCGTCAATGCCTTGGTCAAGAAGAACGGCGTCTTGAGGTTCAGGTCCACCACCTTGTCCCAGCCGCTCTCGGGAAACTCGTCGTACGGCGCGCCCCAGGCCGCGCCAGCGTTGTTGACGAGGATGTCGAGCGAATCTTCATGCTTCGCGTAGGCATCGACCAGCGCCTGTGCGCCTTCCAGCGTGGACACGTCAGCCGGCAGCGACACGCAGTGGCCGAAGGCCGACAGCTCCTTGGCGGTCTGGTCGCAGGCCGCGGCCTTGCGGGCCGAGATGTATACGCGCGCGCCCTGCGCCAGAAATCCTTCGGCGATCATGCGGCCGATGCCGCGCGAGCCGCCGGTAATCAGGGCGCTGCGGCCTTTCAGCGAAAAGAGTTGGGTGGTGTCCATGGCGAAGGTGTCTCCTGAATGAATGACTGACTGACTGACGAAAGATCCAGGAAACGAGCTTAGTGCGGCGCGCGCCGGCGGCGCGTCACCTTGGCGGCAGCGACAGGCTTCGCGGACTCGTGAAGCTGCGCAGTTCGCCGCTCACCGGGTCCTGAAACGCCACCGACTTGGCCAACAGCTGCAGCGGCTTGTCGAAGTCGTCGCTGCCCTGTGGCAGCAGCGTCGGGTAGATCGGGTCGTTCACGATCGGCATGCCCAGCGCCATGCAATGCACCCGCAGCTGGTGCTTGCGGCCGGTAACAGGCGAAAGATCGAGCAGCGCATAGCCGCCCGCCGCCTCTTTCACCACGATGCGGGTTTCGGAATTGGGCTCGCCCTCCTCCTCCTTCACGCGCATGAAATGCTCGTCGTCCACCAGCCGGCTGCGGTAGGTGCCGGGCACCGACGACACGCCCGGCGGCCATGGCACCACGGCTTCATAGTGCTTGGCGATGCGGCGCTCCGGGAACATGGCCTGGTAGGCCCCGCGCGTTTCGGGGCGCACCGAGAACAGCACCAGCCCCGCCGTGCTGCGGTCGATGCGGTGCAGCGGCACCAGGTCGTCGAGCTTCAGCTTGCGCTTGAGCCGCACCAGCAAGCTTTCCTGCAGGTACTTGCCGGTCGGCGTCACGGGCAGGAACGGCGGCTTGTCGACCACCACCAAGTGGTTGTCCTGGAACAGCACCTGCTCGTCGAAGGGAATGCGCACCTCGGCATCGATCGTGCGGTAGTAGTACACGCGCAGCGGCGCCTGGTAGCGGCGCTGCGCAGTCACGGGCACGCCGTGTTCGTCGATCACGTCGTTGGCCTCGATGCGCGCCATCCAGGCTTCGCGCGTGATCGCGGGAAACCGCGCCATCAGGAACTCGGCAATGGTGGGCCATGGGCCCTGCGGCAGGCCGACACAGCTCGGGCCGACGCCGTCGCGCGTGGGCAGCGGCAGGCGCGGGCTTGTCATTGCGAGAGCTCGTTCTGCAGCAGCGACAGCGCCTCGGTGAACAAGGGCCGCGCCGCCACGTCGGCTTGCATGCAGCGTTCCTTCAGCGCGGCCATGGCTTCTGGCGGCGCATCGCTGCAATGCGCGAGGAGTTCTTCGAGCAGACAGCCGAAGGCGCGCATCTCGAGCCGCTGCAGCGCGCCGGCCTGCGCCGCTTCGAGCGCGCCCGTCATCCAGGCCGCGCCGAAGTCGCCAAGCAAGCCGCCACCCTGCGCATTCCAGAGGATGTTATGCGCGTAAAGGTCGCTGTGCAGGATGCCGCGCGCATGCAAGTGCCGCATGGCCGAAGCGATGTCCCGGGCAATGCGCAGTGCCACGCCGGAGGTCCATTGCACGTCCGCCGGATACACGTCGCGCGTGCAGGAGGCAAGGCTCGGCGGCCCGGCAAGCGTGCGAAACGATGGGTCCACCAGCGCCATGACCAGGCCCTCGATGCCGTCGGGGTGCCCGTCGATTCTGCCTTGCGCGGCAATGAGGGTCGGATGCGCGCCGGCCGCGATGCTGGCGGCCATTTCACTGTGCGGCCAGCCATCGCTCGTCACCGCGCCCTTGAAGAGCTTGACGGCCACGGGCTGCATGCTCGAGGCCAGCGTTGCCTGGTGGATAACCCCCGATGCCCCCTCGCCAAGCTGGACGCCCAGCGACAGATCGCGCCAGTCGACGCGCGGCACCGACTGCGCCGCAATGGCCGCGTCTTCGGCCTGTGCATCGAAAGGATTGCCCGCACCCGCGAGCCACGAGAGGCGCGGCAGCGAGAGCAGCCACGGAGGCAGCGCCTCGAAGCGGTTGGCAGAGATGCGCAGCAGTTCGAGTTGACTGCAGCTCGTCAGCGATTCCGGCAGCGCTCGCAGCTGGTTGCCAGCGAGCATGAGCTTCTGCATCGCGCCGCATTGCCCCAGCGCCTCGGGCAAGCTATCGATGTTGTTGTCGGTCAAGATCAGCCAGCGCAGCAACGGCAGCCGCAGCGCGGCGGCGGGCACGGCGCGGATGCGGTTGGCCTTGAACCCGACCATTTCCAGGGCTTGGCAGCGTCCGATCGATTCGGGAAGTTGCGTGAAGCGGTTGTCGGAGCAGAACAGCACGCGCAGGCGATGCAGCCGACCCAAGTCTTCGGGCAGCGAGTCGAGCGCATTGCCCGAGAGGTTCAGGATTTCAAGCGAATCGGCCAGGTCGAAGATCTCGCGCGGAAACTCGGTGAGTCCGCACGAGAGATCGATTCGTTTTGCGCCTGCCAGCCGGCCCGCGCGCAGCTCAGCAAGCGTGTCCATCCACCGAGTCTAAAGTGCATGCGGGGCGGCGGCTCCGGCGCCGAAACGGTAGATGCCGTCCGCGCCCAGTTCGCGCCTGACCTGCCCCGCAAACCACAGCAGGTGCAAGTGCGCCACCGTCTCGCCCATCGCGAAGGTCATCTGGTGCAGGTCGAGTTCACGCTTGAAGAGGATGGGCAGGCCCTCGGCCGCAGTCAGCGGACGTGCGGTGCACGCTTCGAGCAGTTCGGCCAGGCGGTCGCGGTGGTGCTCCTGCAGCTGGTCTACGCGGCGGTGAATGCCCGTAAACGGCTTGCCGTGCGATGGCAGGCCCAGGGTGTCGGCTGGCAGAGCCTTGAACTTGTCGATGCTGTCCAGGAAGAGCCGCAGCGAGTTGGCTTCGGGCTCGCCCGCGTGCACGCTCACGTTGGTCGAGATGCGCGGCAGCATCATGTCGCCGCCCAGCAGCAGCTTCAGTTCATCGCAATACAGCGCGATGTGCTCGGGCGCGTGGCCGTAGCCGCTGATGCAGCGCCAGGCGTGGCCGTTGATGGACACGGATTCGCCGTCCAGCATGCGCGTAAAGCGGTCGGGCACCGACGGCACCATGTTGGCGTAGTAGTTGGTGCGGGCGCGGATCTTGGCGACGGCCGCGGGATCGGTCAGGCCGTGCGAGGCAAAGAAGCTGGCGGCTGCATCGCCGCCCGCCAGCGTGTCGCCGTTGGTGCTCAGCACGCGCGCCACGTGGTAGTCGGTCGAGCTGATCCACAGCGGCGCGTTCCAGCGCGTGCACAGCCATTCGGCCAGGCCGATGTGGTCGGGGTGCATGTGGGTGACGATCACACGCAGGATTGGCAGGCCCTGCAGCTGGGTCTCGAATATCGTCTCCCATTGCGCGCGGGCTTCGTCGTGGGCAATGCAGCAGTCGACCACCGTCCAACCCTCCACGCCGCCGATGCTGTCGCGCAGCAGCCAGAGGTTGATGTGGTCGAGCGCAAACGGCAGCCGCATGCGGATCCATCGCACGCCCGGCGCCACTTCCAGTGCTTCGCCGGGCGCGGGCAGGGTGTCGCCCAGGGGGTAGTGGAGTTCGCGTTCGAGGAGGTTCATGTAAGATTGACGTTTACGTAAACGTCATGGGTTGATGGCAACATTGTAGGGAGCGCAGGGCAACCGCGCTGTCGCGCCCGCAACGCCCCCACTGACGGCTTCCAGACAAACCGCAACCCATGTCCGCGCAGACCTTCACCATCAGCCAGCTCGCGAAGGAGTTCGACCTCACGACGCGCGCCATCCGCTTCTATGAAGACATGGGGCTGCTGACGCCGGAGCGCTCCGGCATGCAGCGCGTCTACAGCGCGCGCGACAGGGCGCGCCTCACGCTCACGCTGCGCGCCAAGCGCCTGGGCCTGAGCCTGACCGAGGCCAAGGAAATCCTCGACATGTACGACAGCCCGCGCGACACGGTGCCGCAGCTGGAGAAGTTTCTCGGCGTGCTCGGCGCCCACCGCGCGCAGCTCGAGGCCCAGCTGGCCGAGCTGCAGGCCAACCTCGCGGAAGTGCGCGAGCACGAGAAAAAGGGCCGCGCGACCCTTGCCAAGGCGCAGAAAGCCGCCCGAACGGCCTGAAATACCGCACCAAACCACGACTCATCGACAATCACGCCCATGTCCGACACTCTTGATGACCTGTTTGCCCACAACCGTGCCTGGTCCGCACAGATGGAACGCGACCGGCCTGGCTTCTTCACCAGCCTGGTAAAGCAGCAGACGCCGCGCTACATGTGGATTGGCTGCTCCGACAGCCGCGTGCCCGCCAACCAGATCACTGGCCTGGAACCTGGCGAGGTGTTCGTGCACCGCAACGTCGCCAACATCGTGGTGCACTCCGACCTCAACGCGCTCTCGGCCATCCAGTTCGCGGTCGAGCACCTGAAGGTCGAGCACATCATGGTGGTGGGCCACTACGGCTGCGCCGGCGTCAAGGCGGCCCTCAGCGGCAAGCGCATTGGCCTGGCCGACAACTGGATCCGCCACATCCAGGACGTGCGCGACCGCCACGCCGTGATGCTCGAAACCCTGCCCGAGGACGTGCGCGTCGATGCACTGTGCGAGCTCAACGTGGCCGAGCAGGTGGTCAACGTGGCCGTGAGCACCGTCATGGTCGACGCCTGGGGCCGCGGCCAGAAGGTCAAGATCCACGGCTGGACCTTCGGCGTGCATGACGGCCTGCTGCAGGACTTGGGGCTGAACGTGGATGGCAACAAGCCGCTCGACGCGGTGTACAAGGCCGCGGTACAGCGCATCCGCTACAAGTGGAGCAAGCCCCTGGGCATCTCGCCCTCGGCGCAGGCCGGGTCCGATGGCACCGAGGTCATCGAAGTCATTCCCGCCGGCGAGGCCGATGCCCCCCTCGGCCAAAGCACCGAAGCAAAGACCGGCTGAAGCCATGTTCCCGCAGCGTCTCGATTCACCGCTGGCCTACGACATCGCCAAGGCGATGATCGATGGATTCAATCGCCACTACAGCCTGTTTCGCGCTGAATCGGCGCGCGCCAAGCACCGCTTCGAAACGGCCGACTGGCATGGCCAGCAGCGCGCTCAGCGCGAGCGCATCGAGTTCTACGACCTGCGCGTGAACGAGGCCGTGGCGCGGCTCGAGAAAGAGTTCAAGGCCGGGGACCAGCCGATGGAGGTGTGGCACCAGGTCAAGCTGCACTTCATCGGCCTCTTGGTGGACCACCACCAGCCCGAACTGGCCGAGAGTTTTTTCAACTCGGTGACCACGAAGATCCTGCACCGCGCCTACTTCCAGAACGACTTCATCTTCGTGCGGCCGGCCATCAGCACCGAGTACATCGAGCCCCGCGGCGCACCCACCTACAGGCCCTACTACCCTTCGCACGAAACGCTCGCCGACACCATCGAGCAGATGATCGACGACTTCGCGCTGCAGGGCGGCTTTGCCCACAAGCGGCGCGATGCCGAGCGCGTGGCGCACGCGATCATGGGGCGCTTCCACCAGGTGAAGCTGCGCGCCAATTTTCAGATCCAGGTGCTCTCGGGGCTCTTCTATCGCAACAAGGGCGCCTACGTGGTCGGCAAGATCATGAACGGCTTTGTCGAGCTCCCGTTCTCGCTGCCGATCCTGCACGACAGCCATGGCAAGTTCTACGTGGATGCCGCGCTCTTCGGCGAAGACGACCTGCAGATGCTCTTCAGCTTTGCGCGCGCCTACTTCATGGTCGACATGGAAGTGCCATCGGCCTGCGTGCAGTTCCTTCGCTCGCTCATGCCTCGCAAGCCGCGCGCGGAAATCTACAACGCGCTGGGCCTGGCCAAGCAGGGCAAGACGCTTTTCTACCGCGACTTTCTCTCGCACCTGAATTACTCGAGCGACCGCTTCCGCATTGCGCCCGGCATCAAGGGCATGGTCATGCTGGTGTTCGACCTGCCGTCGTTCCCGTTCGTGTTCAAGGTCATCAAGGATTTCTATCCGCCGCAGAAAGACACCACGCGCGAGCAGATCAAGGGCAAGTACCTGCTCGTGAAGCAGCACGACCGCGTGGGCCGCATGGCCGATACGCTGGAGTACAGCGACGTGGGTTTTCCGCTCGACCGCTTCGAGCCCGAGCTGATCGAGGAGATCCGCAAGTTCGCCCCCAGCCAGCTGGAGATCGCCGACCGCGATGGCAACGGGGAGATGGAACTGGTGCTCAAGCACGTCTACATCGAGCGCCGCATGATCCCGCTCAACATCTTCCTGCAGGAGGCCTTCGACACGCTGGCCCACCCCGAAAGCCCGGCCCATGCCAAGCGCGCACAGGAGCAGCTGGAGCACGCGGTGGTCGAGTACGGCAACGCCATCAAGGACATGGTGGCGGCCAACATCTTCCCTGGCGACATGCTGTGGAAGAACTTCGGTGTCACGCGCGGCGGCAAGGTGGTGTTCTACGACTACGACGAGATCGAATACATCACCGACTGCCGCTTCCGCAAGGTGCCGGCGGCCCGCAACGAGGAAGACGAGATGAGCGGCGAAGTCTGGTATTCGGTCGGCCCGAAGGACGTGTTTCCCGAGACCTTCGGCCCTTTCCTGCTCGGCAACGACGCGGTGCGCGAGGCCTTCATGGCGCACCATGCCGACCTGCTCGACGCCGCCTTCTGGCAGCACCACAAGGAACGCATCGAGGCGGGACAGATGCTCGACGTGTTCCCGTACGAAGAATCGCAGCGCTTCCAGCATGAAGGGCATGCGACCCATTTTTGATTGAGTTCCCGGTCCACGAAGACCACCTTCTACTTTCAACTTCCGAAGGAGATCCCCATGCCTGAATCCATCGTCATCGTCGGCGCCGCCCGTACTCCCATGGGGAGCTTCCAGGGCGACTTTTCTTCCCTCTCGGCGCATGACCTCGGCGGCGCCGCGATCAAGGCCGCCGTGGAGCGCGCCGGCATTGCACCTGACAGCGTCGGCGAAGTGCTGTTCGGCAACTGCCTCATGGCCGGCCAGGGCCAGGCCCCTGCGCGCCAGGCGGCCTACAAGGGCGGCCTGCCCGACAGCGCCGGCGCGGTCACGCTCAGCAAGATGTGCGGCTCGGCCATGAAGGCCGCCATGCTCTCGCACGACCTGCTTTTGGCCGGCACGCACGACGTGATGGTGGCGGGCGGCATGGAAAGCATGACCAATGCGCCCTACCTCATGCTCAAGGGCCGCGGTGGCTACCGCATGGGCCACGACCGCATCTTCGACCACATGATGCTCGACGGCCTGGAAGATGCCTACCAGCCGGGCCGCTCGATGGGCACCTTCGGCGAGGACTGCGCCGCCAAGTACAAGTTCACGCGCGAGCAGCAGGATGCGTTCGCCATTGCGAGCGTCGAGCGCGCCAAGGCCGCAACCGAATCCGGTGCCTTCAAGGACGAAATCACGCCCGTCACCGTGAAGGGCCGCGGCGGCGACACGGTCATCTCCATCGACGAAGGTCCGGGCAAGGTCAAGCTCGACAAGATCGCCACGCTCAAGCCCGCGTTCAAGAAAGAGAACGGCACCATCACCGCCGCATCGAGCTCGTCGATCAACGACGGTGCCGCGGCGCTGGTGATGATGACCGAGTCGCACGCGAAGAAAATCGGCGCCAAGCCCATTGCGCGCATCGTCGGCCATGCCACGCATGCGCAGCAGCCCGAATGGTTCTCCACCGCGCCAGTCGGCGCCGTGGCCAAGCTGTTCAAGAAGACCGGCTGGACCGTCAAAGACGTGGACCTGTGGGAGGTGAATGAGGCTTTCGCGGTGGTGCCAATGGCGCTGATGCACGAGCTCGACGTGTCGCACGGCATCGTCAACGTGAACGGCGGCGCCTGTGCGCTGGGCCACCCGATCGGCGCCAGCGGCGCGCGCATCATGGTCACGCTGATTCATGCGCTGAAGGCGCGCGGCAAGAAGCGCGGCGTGGCCACGCTGTGCATCGGCGGCGGCGAAGGCACGGCTGTCGCGCTCGAGCTGCTCTGATCAAAACAACCGCCACAGGCGCCCGCGGCCGGGCGCTTCGTGGTTCTTATTTACGACTATTGCACCGGCAGGAGATTGTTCATGCGCCCATTCAACCAACGTCCCGTCATGGCGGCCCTGCTGGCCGGCGCCTTGCTGGCGCCCGCCGCCGGCTGGGCACAAAAGCGCGACAACGTGCTTTTTCAGGCGGCCACCGATGCGCAGCCCGCGGTGCTCAAGACGTTGGAGCAGTTGGTCAACATTGAAACCGGCACGGAAGACGCCGAAGGCATTGCAGCCGCCGGCAACTACCTGGAAGGCGAGCTCAAGAACCTGGGCTTCACCGTTACGCGCAGCAAGTCCACCGGTCTCGTGGTGGGCGACAACATCGTCGGCAAGCTCAAGGGCCGAGGCGGCAAGAACCTGCTGCTGATGTCGCACATGGACACCGTGTACCTCAAGGGCACGCTTGCAAAAGCGCCCTTCCGAATCGAAGGCACCAAGGCCTACGGCCCGGGCATTGCCGACGACAAGGGCGGCAACGCCGTCATCCTGCACACGCTGAAGCTGCTCAAGGACTATGGCGTGCGCGACTACGGCACCATCACTGTGCTCTTCAACACCGACGAGGAAAAGGGCTCCTTCGGCTCGCGAGACCTGATTCAGGAAGAAGCCAAGCAGGCCGACTACGTGCTGTCGTTCGAACCCACGAGCGCAGGCGACGAGAAGCTGTCGCTCGGCACTTCGGGCATTGCCTACGTGCAGGTCAACATCACCGGCAAGGCCTCGCATGCGGGCGCGGCGCCCGAGCTGGGTGTGAACGCCTTGGTCGAGGCTTCGGACCTGGTGCTACGCACCATGAGCATCGACGACAAGGCCAAGCACCTGCGCTTCAACTGGACCATTGCCAAGGCGGGCAACGTCTCCAACATCATCCCCGCAAGCGCGACCTTGAATGCCGACGTGCGCTATGCGCGCAACGAAGACTTCGACGCCGCGATGAAGACGCTCGAAGAAAAGGCGCAGCAGAAGAAGTTGCCGGAGTCCGACGTGAAGGTGGTGGTCACGCGCGGCCGGCCGGCGTTCAATGCCGGCGAAGGCGGCAAGAAGCTGGTCGAGAAGGCCGTGGCCTTCTACAAGGAAGCCGGTGGCACGCTGGGCGTGGAAGAGCGCACCGGCGGCGGCACCGACGCAGCCTACGCGGCGCTTTCGGGCAAGCCGGTGATCGAGAGCCTGGGCCTGCCCGGCTTCGGCTATCACAGCGACAAAGCCGAGTACGTCGACATCAGCGCCATTCCAAGGCGCCTGTACATGGCCGCACGGCTCATCATGGATCTGGGCGCAGGCAAGTAACCAGCAAAAAGAAAAAGACAGGAGACAAGCCATGCTGCTCAGTGCCGACCAGGAAGCGATCCGCGACGCGGTGCGCGATTTTTCCCAAGCCGAACTCTGGCCCAACGCCCCGAAGTGGGACCGCGAGCACAGTTTTCCCAAGGAAGCGCACCAGGGGCTCGCGGCGCTGGGCGCCTACGGCATCTGCGTGCCCGAGGAGCATGGCGGCGCGGGCCTGGACTACCTCACGCTCGCGCTGGTACTGGAAGAAATCGCGGCCGGCGACGGCGGTACCAGCACGGCCATCAGCGTGACCAACTGCCCGGTCAACGCGATCCTCATGCGCTATGGCAACGCGCAGCAGAAGAAGCAGTGGCTCGAGCCGCTTGCGCAGGGGCAGATGCTCGGCGCCTTCTGCCTCACCGAGCCGCAGGCCGGCAGCGATGCGTCGAGCCTGCGCACCACCGCGCGCAAGGACGGCGACGGCTATGTGATCGATGGCGTGAAGCAGTTCATCACCAGCGGCAAGAACGGGCAGGTGGCCATCGTCATCGCGGTGACCGACAAGGGCGCGGGCAAGCGAGGCATGAGCGCGTTCATCGTGCCCACCAATGCGCCCGGCTACAGCGTGGCGCGGCTCGAGGACAAGCTGGGTCAGCACAGCAGCGACACCGCGCAGATCAACTTCGACGGCTGCCGCATTCCGGCGGAAAACCTTATCGGTGCCGAGGGCGAGGGCTACAAGATCGCGCTGGGCGCGCTTGAGGGCGGGCGCATCGGCATCGCGGCGCAGAGCGTGGGCATGGCGCGCAGCGCCTTCGACGTGGCGCTGGCCTATGCGAAGGAGCGGCAAGCCTTCGGCGGTTCGATCTTCGAGCAGCAGGCAGTCGGATTCAGGCTGGCCGAATGCGCCACGCAGCTCGAAGCCGCGCGCCAGCTGATATGGCATGCAGCGAGCCTGCGCGATGCGGGTCGGCCCTGCCTCAAGGAGGCCGCCATGGCCAAGCTGTTCGCGAGCGAAATGGCCGAGCGCGTCTGCAGCGCGGCAATCCAGACGCTGGGCGGCTATGGCTACGTGAACGACTTTCCGCTGGAGCGCATCTACCGCGACGTACGCGTGTGCCAGATCTACGAAGGCACCTCGGACATACAGAAACTGCTGATCCAGCGCGCGCTGGCGTGAGCAGGCGCGGCGGGCGCTTGGCTGTCATCGATTTGGATGACAGACAGCCGGGCGCCAGCGGCGCAGCATGGCGACCTCTTTGTTGGAGGTCTCTGCCATGTCCAATTTCAACCTCGCTCCCACCACCCTCGCCCTGCTCTGCCTCAGCGCCATTGCCTCGGCCGCGCAAGCCCAATCGACCGCGATTCCAGACCTCGCCACGCTGACCGCGAGTGACGCGGTGCGGCAGCTCTGCGAGGGCACCGTCAGCAGCGAGCAGCTGGTGTCGGCCTACATCGCACAGGCCCATGCAGGCAAGAACCTCAATGCCTTCATCACACTCGACGAAGCCGGCGCGCTGAAGGCCGCTCGCGCCGCCGACGCACAGCGCAAGCGCGGCGGCGCCTGCAAGCCGCTGGCCGGCCTGCCGGTGGTCATCAAGGACAACATCCAGGTGCAAGGCCTGCCTGCCACGGCCGGATCGCCGGCGCTCAAGGGCTTTGTGCCCAAAGCGGACGCCCCGGTGGTCGCCAAGCTTCGGGCGGCGGGGGCGGTCATTCTCGGCAAGACGAACATGCACGAGCTGGCCTTCGGGGTCACCGGCTACAACCCCGCGTTCCAGAGCGGCCCCGAGGTGGGCGTGCGCGATGCCTACGACGCGAGCCGGATCGCGGGCGGGTCGTCGTCAGGCAATGGCGCGGCGCTCGGTGCGCGCATGGCCCCGGCCGCGCTCGGCACCGACACGGGTGGATCGGTGCGCATTCCTTGCGCATTCAATGGCTGCGCATCGCTGCGCCCGACCATGGGACGCTATTCGCAGCAGGGCATCGCGCCGATCTCGCACACGCGCGACACGGCCGGGCCGATGGCGCAGTCGATGGCTGACGTCGCGCTGCTCGATCGCGTGATCGCGGGCGGCGCGCCGCTCCGGCCCGCCGACTTGAAGCGGGTGCGGCTGGGCGTGGTGCCGGCCTTCTATGCGAACCTCGACGCGGACACGCGCGCCGCCACCGATGCCGCGCTTGCCAAGCTGCGTGCGGCTGGCGTCGCCCTGGTGGACGTGGAGATGCCGAAGCTCATGGAACTCAACGGCGCCATCGGCTTTCCGCTGGCGCTCTACGAGGCGCACGACGACATGCTGGCCTACCTTGCGAAGTACGGCACCGGAGTCGACATTGCGCAGCTGACAGCCGGCATCGCAAGCCCCGACGTCAAGGGCACCTTCGAAGCCTTCGTGATCCCACGCAAGCTGCCGGCGCCGAACGGCGTGGTCGACGCCAAGCCGGCCTACGACAACGCGATGCGCGTTGCACGGCCCGCTTTGCAGAAGCTCTACCGCGACACCTTCGCAAGGAACAGGCTCGATGCGCTCGTGTTCCCGACGGTGCCGCGCGTGGCATTGCCAGCCGGGCCCGAGGCCAGCAGTCCCGAGAATTTCGGCGCTCTGATCCAGAACACCGACCCCGGCAGCAACGCCGGAATTCCGGGCGTGCAGTTGCCCTCGGGCCTGGGTGCGGAAAGCGGGCTGCCAGTGGGGCTGGAGCTCGACGGACCGGCCGGCAGCGACCGCAAGCTGCTCGCCGTAGGGCTCGCGGTGGAAGGCGTTCTGGGGCGCCTGCCTGCGCCCAAGACGAAATAGACTTTTTTTGGACGGTCAGCGCTTGACCAGGCCGGCCAGTGCCGACCGTCGCTCGATGCCGAGCTTGTCGAAGGTGCGACGCAGGTAAGTCCGTACCGTTGGCACGCTTACGGCCATGCGGCGCGCAATCTCCTTGTCGGTGAGGCCTTCGCACACGGCCTGCGCGACCTCCCGTTCGCGCGTGCTCAATGCCGTCCACGCCGCTTCAGCGGGCATCGGCACGGCGGCGGCCGTACGCTGGGCGCGCTGCAACGCGCCGATGAACGCGGGCTCGATCAGGTCGAGCAGCGCCTTCTCGTGGTCGCCAAAATCTCCGCGACCCTTGCGCCGCCAGATGCGCAGATCGCCCAGCGCACGGCTGCCCGCGAAGGCATGCAGGTTCATGCCCCAGTGCAGCCCGTCGCGAGAGAGAAAGTCGGTGAAAAATTCGGTGCGCATCAGTTCGCGCTGAGGCATCACGTCGGTCACCCGCGTGGCGCGGCGGTGCGACTGCAGCACGAAGGTGATCGGGTCGTGATGCTGGTGCCATTCACCATAGCGGTCGAGGTTGGCGGGGTCCATGTTCAGAGCAACCCGCCCGTCGAAGCGGCCGCTTTCGGCGTTCCACACGAAGGAGGCGAACTGGTCCGCATGCAGCAGGTCGAGCAGCGCCCAGCCCAGGCGCTCGCGGATGTCGCTTTCACCGCGGTCTTGGGCCAGCAGCGTGAAAACGCCGCGCAGCGCCTGCTGTTCGGAGCCTGTCAGGTACATCGCCGCCTCGCTCTGTCGGTATGCCGGTATGCCGGTATGCCGGTATGCCGGTATGCCGGTATGCCGGTATGCCGGTATGCCGGTATGCCGGTATGCCGGTATGCCGGTATGCCGGGAAGGCTAGCGTCTAGCAAGCGCTGCGCCAAGCGCGTATCTCCGGATGCGGCCGCAGGGCTTGCCCCAGCGGAGGAAAGGCCTCCGAGGTGTTCCAATAGGGGCTTCATGAGTGCCACCGATCCCACCACCGGACCTTGCCCCTGCGGCCGAACCGACCGCCGAGACAAACCCATCGGCTTCGCCCTGTGCTGCGGCCGCTACCTCGACGATTTCGAGGGCACGCCCGCGCCCGACGCCGAATCGCTGATGCGTTCGCGCTATTCGGCCTTCGTGCTGGAGCGCGGCCCCTACCTGCTCGCCACCTGGCACCCGTCGACGCGCCCGGCCTCGATCGAGTTCGAACCCGGCGTGAAATGGCTCGGGCTCGACATCCGCTCGCGTTCGGTGCTCGATGCCGACCACGCCGAGGTCGAATTCGTCGCCCGCCAGCGCAGCAGCACCGGCACCGCGACGCGCCTGCACGAGCGCAGCCGCTTCGTGCGCGAGGGGGACCGCTGGTTCTACCTCGAAGGCGACCTGCAGACCCCCGGTTGACGCACCGGGCCTCGGCCCGCACAATAGGCCCCGCTCCGGGGTGCACGCATGTGGCGTGCTGAGATGGCAAGTGCCGACCCGCGAACTTGATCCGGGTCATACCGGCGTAAGAAGAGCTGCACTCCCTGACTCCGGTCCCGCCACCCACCCACCGTGGCGGCCCAAAGTCCACCGAGCGATTGCGGAGCACCCTTTCCCTCAACAAGGAGTGCCCCGCATGAATGCCCCCGACAAGTTCACCTCCCTGCTTTCGCTGACGCGCGAGCCGTTTCCCGCTTCGCACAAGTGCCTGATTCCAGGCAGCCGCCCCGACCTGAACGTGCCGGTGCGCGACGTGCTGCTGACCAACGGCGAGACCGTCTCGCTCTACGACACCTCGGGCCCCTACACCGATGCCAAGGTCGACATCGACGTGCGCCGCGGCCTGCCTGGCGTGCGCGATGCATGGATCGCCGAACGCAACGACACCGAGAGCTATGAAGGTCGTTCGCACCAAGCGCTCGACGAAGGTCTGAAGCACGCGCACGACCACGACGCCCAGCGCCTGGCCGAACTGCGCGCCGGCGCATCGGCACTGCAGCGCACGCCGCGCCGCGCGAAGTCGGGCGCCAACGTCACGCAGATGCACTACGCACGCCGCGGCATCGTCACTCCCGAGATGGAATACGTGGCGCTGCGCGAGAACGGCAAGCGCGAATGGATGGCTGAATACCTCGCCAATGAAGAGCGTGCGAAGCGCGTGGCCGGCAACCCGATGGGCGCGAGCATTCCGCGCATCATCACGCCCGAGTTCGTGCGCGACGAGGTGGCGCGCGGCCGCGCGATCATTCCGGCCAACATCAACCACCCCGAAGTCGAGCCGATGGCCATCGGACGCAACTTCAAGGTGAAGATCAACGCCAACATCGGCAACTCGGCCGTCACCTCGAGCATCGAGGAAGAGGTTGAAAAGCTGGTGTGGGCGATCCGCTGGGGCGCCGACAACGTGATGGACCTGTCGACCGGCAAGAACATCCACACGACGCGCGACTGGATCGTGCGCAACTCGCCGGTGCCCATTGGCACGGTGCCGATCTACCAGGCGCTGGAGAAGGTGGGCGGCGTGGCCGAGGACCTCACCTGGGAGATCTTCCGCGACACGCTGATCGAGCAGGCCGAGCAGGGCATCGACTACTTCACCATCCACGCGGGCGTGCGCCTGCCGTTCATCCACCTGACCGCGGACCGCATGACGGGCATCGTCTCGCGCGGCGGCTCGATCATGGCCAAGTGGTGCATTGCGCACCACAAGGAGAGCTTTCTCTACGAGCGCTTCGAGGACATCTGCGACATCATGAAGGCGTACGACGTGAGCTTTTCGCTGGGCGACGGCTTGCGTCCGGGCTCGGGCGCCGATGCCAACGACGAAGCCCAGTTTGCAGAGCTGCGCACTTTGGGCGAGCTCACGCAGATCGCGTGGAAGCATGACGTGCAGACCATGATCGAAGGCCCGGGCCACGTGCCGATGCACATGATTCAGGCCAACATGGACGAGCAGCTCAAGCACTGCCACGAAGCGCCGTTCTACACGCTCGGGCCGCTGACCATCGACATCGCGCCAGGCTACGACCACATCTCCAGCGCCATCGGCGCCGCGATGATCGGCTGGGCCGGCACCGCCATGCTCTGCTACGTGACGCCCAAGGAGCACCTGGGCCTGCCCGACCGCGACGACGTGAAGCAGGGGATCATTGCCTACAAGATCGCCGCGCATGCAGCCGACGTGGCGAAGGGGCACCCTGGGGCTCGTTCGCGCGACGACGCATTGAGCAAGGCACGCTTCGAATTCCGGTGGCAGGATCAGTTCAATCTCGGCCTCGACCCAGACACCGCGCGCGAATTCCACGATGAAACCTTGCCGAAGGATTCGAGCAAGGTGGCGCACTTCTGTTCGATGTGCGGACCCAAGTTCTGCTCGATGAAGATCACGCAGGAAGTGCGCGAGTACGCGGCCAAGAAGGGCGTGGCGGAGGCGGAGGCCATGGCGGCCGGCATGGCCGAGAAGTCGCAGGAGTTTGCTGCGGCCGGCGGGGAGATGTATATCCCGATTCGGGCGGTGTCTTAGTTTTTCCCGGGGCCGGGTCTCGCCCCGGCGGGCGACTCACTTTCTTTGCTTCGCCAAAGAAAGTAAGCAAAGAAAGGCGACCCCTACTGTCTGCGTCCCTTCGCT
>NZ_JAUSRN010000030.1 GCF_030811855.1 Variovorax paradoxus
TGGCGTCGTACTGGAAGTAGCGCTGGCGGTCTTCCTCCACCGGCCTGGCCGCCAGCTCGGTGCTCAGGGTCTGGTCGCGCAGCCGGGTGCCCACGTGGGTGCGGTTGCCCACCTTGTCGTAGTCGATGGTGAGGTAGGCGCGGGTGTCGGCCACCCAGCGCATGCGGCCCAGGGCGTCGTAGGCGATGCGGTTGTCCTGGTAAGAGACGCCGCCCTGCTCGGTTTGCTCGCGCACGCGCCGCCCCGACAGGTCGTAGGCGTAGCGGCTGACCTTGCCCAGGCCGGCGTCGTCGATGCGCACGAGCTGGCCGGCCGCATCGTGGCTGTAGGCCAGGTTCTGGCCGCGGGTGCTGGTCTGGTGGGTGAGCTGGCGGGCGTTGTCGTAGCTCTCGGCTTAATGTGGCCAGGCCTTACTGAAGCCACTTCTCTCGGGGAAGGCATTTTTTCGCATCCCCCTCTTTTAGCAACCCATCTCTATGGAATTCACATTTCATTGAGGTCTTATCGGGGGCGTTTACTTCGACAAAAGTTACCTCTCCATCGTGAAATTTGATTTCCCCAAATAACTCTCCCGTCGCAAACCAAATCTTTTTGCACCCCGTATATTTTTCTTCTATTTTTTCCGGGAATACAAGCAATGTGACGCCGTGACTTTCTAGAACAAAAGAATTTTTCGGGGGAGCCTTCTCGGCGCAACCCGGCAAACTCTCCTTAGCCATCGACGAACACCCGCTCACCAATATAAGAGGTACAGAAATTAAGGCTGCATTTATTATTTTAAACATCGAGCAAGCCTTTTTTGCTTTGAAGATTTTTCTTCTGAAATTGCGGGGCACTACCTCCAGCAGGAAGGTCTGGAATCGTCGGATCAGAGAATCGATAGATTTTTTCGCGCAACAAGAACTCCAAAACGGACGAGTCCGTCTTGTTTTTGTACATCCCCAAAAATTAGCGCGCAAGCGTGGGCCGGCGCCCAAGCTGATGCAGCATGTGGAGCGCATCAGCGCACTGCCCAAGACGCAGCAGCGCACGGTGATGAATGTGATCGAGGCCATGCTGGCCCAGCAGGGGGCGCTGACCACCAGCGACGAACGCGCCAACGAAGAAGCCCTCACGAACCCCAGCCAAGGCGGCTGGGTTGGTGATGGCTTTTTTGTTTTAGCAGCTAAGAACCGGTGACTGCGCGTACAAGATTTCGTTTTACCGAGCCCGCGGTACACCAGGTTTGTAGTCGTCGTGGCATTGGCCCCAAAGAATCAGCCCAAGTGTGTATCGCACCGCCCGTGACATTGCGAGCACTCGCCGCTCATCAGGCGAATGGGGCGCCTCGTTCTCCAGTATCCCGGCAGCCATGTCCAGCTTATGCAGAAACGCTCTCGGAAGCATTTCACTGCCCTTGAGCAACTTGGTTAGCTCACGTGCCCATCGTTCTGCATCTTCAAATGCCTTTTCTCGGATTTCCCTTCCATCCTGTACTCCATTCACCACATCAAACAAGTGATGCAGCATTTCTTTCCATGCATGGTTGATCTCAATTTCATTCATCGCTGACTTCCTTGGCGTCCGGTAAACACGCTGCTACCGATAGCCAACCCATAGCTGATTGGCCCATAGGCAGGTACTTGGCTCATCGGAGCAAATGGCGTTCCGATCGCACGTGCAGGAACATTCTGATAGATGGAGACCTCCTGTGCCCAGATGGAGCGGTGATAAGCCAGCGAATCTACAGCGTTGGATCGAGCCACGTTTTGCCAGACCTCCACTTGTTCGGTCGGTACTCTGCCCAAATTGATACTCACCACGCCATTTCCGCTGTTGTAGCCACCATTGGCCAAACTAGTGTTCGCCACGTCGTATCTCCGAGTCGAAGCGATCCACGAGTCATTGAGCATGGCTCCTCCAGGTTGAGGGCCTGCATTCAGCACATGTTGCTCTGCAGTCCACTGACCATCTGGCGCCTTGGCTGTCAACCCTTGGCCGGCTTCCCAGGTTTGCGCATCGTTGGGGTTGAGAGCGCGATACGTTGTGTTGTTAGAGACTCGACTTTCCGCCCTACTCAACCCACTGCCCATCGCCCCGACTCCATACGCGAAGTCAATTCCGCCAGTCACATAAGCAGCGCCTCCACTACCAATAACCGGCGTCAAGCCTTGCGTCAACAGTGATTGCGCACCACGCTCGTCGCCACTTCCAAAGAAGCGCCGATAGTCGGCCACCGCGGCATCCGTCTGCTGCACAGACAAGAGGCCTAACCCGACAGTTCCCAAGACGGTAGGACTGGTGAACGCCGCGCCAACAGCTGCGCCCCCCGCACCCAGACTGTGACCAACACCGGCGAGCAGATCATTGCCACCACCGTTCCACGCCGCACTGATGGCCTGACTCAGACTGACATCACTCCGATTCAAGTATGCGCCTACAGCACCCCTGATGTTGTCCACCCCAGATTGCGCGGGTTTGATCGAGTCCGTGTATGTCGGCCCAGCCGAACCCGCGCTCGCATCTGACAGCTGGCGCGCAATCATCGACTGATAGCCAAAGCTTCCTTGGAAGTCGCGCGGGTCCATGTTGGGATAGGCGCCGGTATTGATCGAGGTCGCTGCTTGCGCCCTCTGCGCATCAACAATCGCTTGAAGACGCGCGTTGTCGTTGTTGAGCGCGTTCTGTCCCAATGCCGAGTTATCGCCAAGGGCGTTGATGGCACCAGGAATGACGTAGTCCTGCCCCGCGTAGATGGTGCTGCTTCTCAAGCCGTTGGCACGCATGAAGTTGCCGATGGCCCGCGGATCACTGGTTCCCAGGATCGATGAGATCGTGTCGCGCGATTGCGCCGTGTACGCCCTGGGCCGACTCAGCTCTGCCACGATCTGCGTGATGCCCTTGCCACCACTGGCTGCGGCATCACCGGCTGATACCGCCGCACCATCGCTGTATGTCGGCAGCCCCATCGGGTTGTTGCCGACTCGCCGCCCGGCCATGCTGTCCGCGAAGGTGTAGCTTGAACCCGAGAAGTTGTCGTTCAGCGCCAGGAACGCATCCAGATCGTCACTGCGGCTGCTCTGCCCGTTCGCCCCTGCGATGCTCTCCCCCAACGCATTGCCAAAGGCATTGGGTCCAAGGCACCGTCGTAGCCTTGTCGCCCCGCGCGCCAGCACTGGCGCGGGTTGGCGGGGCATGAGGCAGGCGTGCATGGGCACAGATTCTGCCCCGCGCCCACGCGGTAGCGCTTTTGCAGGCGTCAGCGGCTGAGGAAGGCCAGCCCGGCCGCCTCGTCAAGGCCTTTGCGCTACAGGGTTGTGCAGGTTTAGCTAAACCTGCGGTACAACCGAAGAATCAACCCACGCACACCCCGAGCGAGGAAGCACCCATGACCGCCATTGAGACCCGCCTGATCGAACGCCTGAAGCAACTGCCCCCCGGCCGCGTGGCCGAGGTGATCGACTTCGTGGAGTTCCTGGCCGCACGCGAGCAACGCACCGCCGCCGCCCAACGCCTGGGCGAAGCCTTCGCCAAGATCGACGCGCTGAACCTGCCACCCATCTCCGACGACGAGATCGAAGCCGAAGTGCAAGCCTCCCGCCAGGCCCGCCGCCAGGGCGCCTGAGCCAAGACGGCCCGGCATCCCCATGCGCTTCGTCATCGACACCAACCTGCTCGTCTCCGCCGTCATCTCCAACGGCCTGCCACGCCAGCTGCTGGACGCCGCACGCGCTGGCGACTTCGAGCTGTGCACCAGCGAAGTCCTGCTGGCCGAGCTGCAGGACGTGCTTGGCCGCGGCCAGTTCGCCAACCGCCTGGCCCAGGCCGAGCAGACCCCGCAAGGCATCGTCGACGACCTGCGCCGGCTGGCCATCGTGGTCACGCCCACTCACGTGCCGCGCGTCGTGCCCACCGACCCGGACGACGACCACGTGCTGGCCGCAGCCCTGGCCGGCGCCGCCGACCTCATCGCCTCGGGCGACCGGCGCGACCTGCTGCCGTTGGTCAGCTACGAAGGCATTCCGATCGTCACCGCACGCCAGGCGTGGGAGCGCCTGACGCTGCAGGGCTGAGCCAGCGTCTCCACGTCCAGGCCGCGCAGCGCCCGAAGGGCTTGGCCTTGACGGCGCGCGCACCCCAAGACGCTGTGGGTGTGCGGTGCAAGGCGACACGGGCGGCTTGCACCGCATGCCAAGCACGCGCAGCCCTCGCGCCCCCGCACCTGGCCAGCTACAGGGCACACAGGGCACGGGCCGCGCCAGCGGCCTTGCGCGGCGCGAAGCGCCGTGCAGGCTGATGGGTTTTGGCTTTGCATTCAGGGAGGCGCGCGCCGCATGCGCGGGCGCGGTGGCTGCGAGCACGCGGCGGGAAGCCCGCCAGGGCTGGAGCGCGAGCGCAGCAGACGCGGCGCCCATGCATGCGAGACGCGCGCCGGGGTGGGTGGGCCTGCAACCTCGAAGGACTGCGCGAAGCGCCTGGCCAGAAGCCCTGCGGCGGCGGCGAAGCCGTGGCCGCACCGATGGATGTATTCGGCGCGCGGCGTGCGCTACACGCAGTGAGCCGCTGGCCGCGCGCGCAGGCGCGAAGGGGCGCAAGACATAAGGGCGGTTGCCTTCAACCCGCAAGGGCGCGAGAGCCAGCACGAAGGTGGTGGCGAAGCGGTGACGCCACCAAGCAAGCTCTGCTTGCGACTGGCGGCACTTGAGGGCAACAGGCCCTTATGTTGAATGGCGCCAGCCATTCACCCCGCAGCGCCTGCCAGGGTGCGGCCGGCTCGATGCCGGCTGCACCCTGCATCCAGCCCTGCGCGAAGCGCCTGGCATGGAGGGCGTGGGCAGAAGGCGCGGCCGTCGATCGCCAGCAGCGCAGCGCCGGCACCTCGGCTTGCCGCGCAAGCCGTGTGACGCAAGCGGGCCACCGAGCAGCGTGTCCCATCGCCCGCGGCCGTGTCATCACTCGCCCGCCTCATCGTCCTCATCAGCCTCGCGCGCCAGGGCGTCCAGCAGGCCCGCAGCCGCGTCGATCGCCCCGGGCTGGGCCTCGGACACGTCCAGGCCCATGGGCTCGCCCTGTGCGCCTGTCTGGCCGCCTGTCTGGCCGCCTCTGTCGCGCCGCCTGGCCCCCGGGTGCGTCATCGCATGCACCTTCGTCAGCAGCCGGATCGCCACCTGGGTGTAGATCTGCGTGGAGCTGATGTCCGCGTGCCCGAGCATGGCCTGGATGTGGCGGATGTCGGCGCCGCCTTCGAGCATCAGGGTGGCCATGGTGTGGCGCCACAGGTGGCAGCCGCCGCGCTTGTCGATGCCGGCCGCCGCCACGCGCTGCGCCACCAGCGTGGACAGCCACACCGAGCGCAGCGGATGGCCCTCGTTGCCCAGGAACAGGGTGCGCTCGTGGTGGTCCCAGACGAACTGCTCGCGCGCCTCCTCCAGGTACAGCCGCACCCAGTGCAGGGCCCGCTCGCCCAGCGGGATGAGTCGGTCTTTCTGGCCCTTGCCCTGGCGGATCAGCACCACGGCCCGCTCGGCATCGATGTCGTCGATGGCCAGCTGCGAGATCTCCATGCGCCGCATGCCGGTGGCGTACAGCACTTCCATCATGGCGCGGTCGCGCAGCCCGATGGGCGTGCCCACGTCGACGCTGGCGAGCACGCGCTCGGCCTCCTGGGCACTCATCACGCTGCGCGGCAGCCGCTTGATCTGGCGCGGCAGGTCCAGGTCGCTCGCCGGGTTGGCCGGGATCTCGCCCACGCGCGTGAGCCACTTGAAGAAGCCGCGCAGCGGGATGATCTTGCCGCGCTGGCTGGTCGCAGCCAGCGGCTCGCCGTCCTTCTTGCGGTAGTGGTAGAGCCAGCGCTGGTAGCGCTCGAGCACGGCCCGGCTGACTTGCTGCGGGTGGGTCACGCCCCGGGCATCGCCCCAGGCAATGAACTCGCGGATGTAGCGCTCGGCGTTGTGCCGCCCGATGGGGGTGTAGCCCTTCACCCCCAGGTGTTCGAGGTAGCGGCGCATGGCGCCCGCAAGGCCCCGCAGGTCGCCCGGCGCGCCGGCCGTGGGGATGCTGTCGAAGCGCCGCCTCGGGTCGGGCGTGTTCGTGTACGGGCGGGCGCCGGTGCGCATGGCCTGGCTGTCCTCAGTGCGTTGCGGCCACGTGGACTGCGGCTACGACAGCGGCTGAAGGAGAAGGCATCAGGCCTTCTTTATGCATTTTGCCCACCAACACCGCCGCCTCGGGCTGCAACCCGCATGGCTGTTGGGTTCGAGTCCCATCGGCCACCTCCCGACCACCCGCCGACCGGACACCGACCAGGGGCCGACCGGACCCCGACCGATGGCCATTCAACCCCGACCGGTCGCTGTCGTAGGCATGCGGGTAGTCGTGTGGACGGTCGTGGTTTTCATCAAGATGGCGCACGTCCAGCAGGCCATTGAGGTGGCTCGCCTCTTCGTCAGCCTCGCTGGCGTCATAGACCAGCTCGTAGGCGTGCTGCGTGCCGCGCCGGTGCACCAGCACGTGCTCCAACTCGACCAGGCGCGCCAGGTGCACCTTCAGCTGGGTATCGCCCCAAGCCGTGGCACCCCGCAACTCGCGGCGCGTGAAGCGCACGTCGGCGCGCACAACACGCTGGCGCACGCACTCGCGGCCGACCCAGTCGCGCAGCAGCACCAACAGGTTGCGCGTCTGCGGCGGCAGCTCGTCCAGGGTGCGCCCGAGCACCTCGTGCGCCAGGCGGTTGGCCAGCGCGATGTCGGCCTTGCTGGCCTCGATGTAGCTCAAGGTCTTGCCCTGGTGCTCCACCGTTTTGACCTCGCGCTGGTGCTGGTGCAGCAGGGCAATGGCGCGGATCAAGGTCAGGTACTTCATGTGGTCGCGCCGGGTGCGCGTCTTGTCCGAGAGGAAGGTCAGGCGGTCGGCCCAGGGGTTGACCACCGCGACCGGGGCCAGGAGGCGCTGGGCGTTGTGGTGCAGCGCCAGGGTGGCGTCCTTGCCCGCGCCTTCGAGCAGGCCGGCCAGGGTCTGACGCCGGCGCTGGCGCGCATGGATGGCGGCGGTCTGAGCCCGGCTCTCGTCCACCGAGAGCACCAGGCAGCGGTTCAGCAGTTCCTCGTCCACGTCGATGGCCGTGGTGGTGAGCATCAGCATCACCGGCCCCTTGACGCTGTACTGGCGCGTCATCAGGGTGCCCGATTGCTCGTCCTTGGCGGTGGAGGCCATGGTCAGTTCGCCCTCGGACTGCAAGAGCTTCAAGGCATAGGCGGCCTGGCGCACGCCTTCTTCCTCCGAGATGGCGAGGATCTTGTGCTGCAGGGCGTGCTCGCCCAGGTAGTACAGGCTCTGGCCGGTCATGGCCGAGTAGCGGATGCGGTCCTCGGGCGGCACCAGGTTGAGCACGGCGTCCATCAGGGCGCTCTTGCCGGCCGCGCTGGTGGACTGGATCAGCACGGCCAGGGGCGCATCGAGCTTGCGGCTCAAGGCCGCGAGGTAGGCGGCCAGGAGGTTCGTTTCTTCGCCGACCACGCCCAGGCTCTGCAGGTCGGCCACGATGCGCGCTGTGAGCTCAGGCGCACGCAGCAGGGCCAGCGCCTGGGTTTCATCATCGGCGCTGAGCACGGGCACGTCCGAGGCGCGTTGCTCGCCCTTGGCCTGCGCGAGCAGTTCGTCCTGCAGCGCTTCGAGCTTCAAGAGCACGGCGCCCAGTTCGCGCTTGACGCCCTCCTCGCCCAGGCCCAGCTCGATGGCGGCCTGACGCACGAAGGCCGCGCGCGCACGGGCGGCGTACAGGTCCAGGGTGTCCATGTGGTAGCCGGCATGGGTGGCAGTGCCGGCCTCGGCCTCTGCATCACCACCCGGCACACGGCGCACCTGCAGGTTCACGCGCATGGCCTCGGGGGAACGGTTTTTCTGCCAGGCCCGGATGCGCCATTCGCACGCACCCGTGGGCAGGCGCAGTTCGTCGGGCAGCTCGCCCATTGGTTCATCGGGCCGCTCGGCCGTGGACACCGCCGCAGCGTTCGACGGACCGGCTTTAGCGGCTAAAGAAGGAAGGGCTTCGGGCGCGATGGCATCGCCCTCGCCCGCCACCGGCGCCTCGGGCATGGCCCGGCCGCTGCCGATCCAGCGCGCCTGCCTGAGCACCAGCGCGAGGGCCTGCGCCGGTGGGCTCATCTTGCGGGCATATTCGTTCGCGTCCATGCCCTGGGGGAACACCACGCGCAGCACCTCCAAGCCTTCGGCGATCAGCTGCTGGCCGAGCTTCTCGGCGGCGCGCTCGCCGGCCTCGTCACGGTCGTAGGCGATCAGCACGCGCTCGATGGCGTGGGCCTTGAACGCCGCCAGGATGTCGGCGGTGAAGCCCTCGATGCCATAGGCACTGGTCACGTTCGTGAAGCCGGCGCACCAGAAGGTCAAGGCATCGATCAGCGCCTCGCACAGGATCACGTCGCGCTCGCCTTCGGGCTTTTGGCCGGCCGCGATGACGCCCGCCAGGTTGAACACGCCCGCATGCGGACCCGGCAGGTACAGGTGCTTCGGCGTGCCCGGCCTCAGGTCGTCGCGCAGCTTCCGGCCATAGACCTCGGCGATGTTTCCGGCTTCGTCGAACACGGGCACCACCAGCGAACCGTTGAAGTGCTCGTGGCCGCTTTCGCGAATCAGGCCGATGCGCTGCAGCCGCTCGCGGATGGCAGCGCCGTCCTTGCGGGTTTTATCGGGCAGCCGCAGGCCCAGGGTGCGGTCGGCCACGCCGAGCTTGAAGGTGTCGATGAGCGCGGGGTGCTGCGCGGGGTCCAGGCCGCGTGCCTTCAGGTAGGCCAGCGCCTCCGGGCTTTCCTTCAGCCGCTGGTGGTAGTAATCGAGGGTCTGCGCGAGCAGCGCTTGGTCGTCGGCGTCCAGCGCCACGGGCGCCGGCAAGGTGCGCACCGTGCTGCGCTTGCCGGCCGCGGGCGCCTCGGCGGCTAAAGAGGGATGCCCCGCCAGCTCGGCCTTCAGCAGTTCCACCGCGTGCCGGAAGCTCACGCCCCGCAGTTTCATCACCCAGTCGATCGACCCGCCCCCGATCTGGCAGCCGAAGCAGTGCCACAGGTTCTTGTGCGGCGTGACCACCAGGCTGGCGGTGTCGTCGGCGTGGAAGGGGCACTTGCCGGTGAAGTCCTTGCCGCCCTTCTTCAACGCCACCCCCGAGGCTTCGACCAGGCGCTGCACGGAGATTTCTTCCTTCAGCCGCTGCAGGTCGGTGTCGGGGATGCGCGCCATGGGGGATGCCTTTGCAGTGATTTCCCGAGTGCGCCATGGGGTTTCTGCGCGCAAACAGGCCGATAAATAAATAACTCGTTTCGAGGTACCTCATTATGCGGTAATCTCGACAGCATTCCGCAACACCCTTGGATATCGTTATGGCTCTCTTTCCATCGACCCTGTCTCCACCAGCCGTGACCATCAGCACCGAAGAGCGCCAATTTTTTGTGGCCATGGGCGAGCGCATCGCCCAGCTGCGCAAGGCGCGCAACCTGACCCAGACGCAGCTGGCCGAGGCCCTGGGGGTGGCGCAGCAGACGCTGCAGGCCTACGAGGCCGGCACGCGGCGCATCCCGGTGTCGGCACTGCCCACGGTGGCGCGCACGCTGTCGGTGACGCTGGAGGAACTGTTCGGCGAAGGCCAGCAGGCGGCGCGGACCCGGCGCGGGCCAGTGCCCAAGTGGGAGCAGCAGATCGAGGCGATTGCGCAACTGCCCAAGGCCAGGCAGCGCTTCGTCAGCGAGATGCTGGAGACGGTGTTGACCAAGCAGGAGGCGAGAACGTGATGGATCGCTTCGACCTGAGCCTGATCGGCCGTGTGCGCCGCGGGGAATTGAACTTTGAGCGGCTGGTGGAGGTGCTGTCCGAGCGAGGCCATGTGACGGATGTGGACCACGAAGAAGGCCTGAGCTTCATTCGATCAAGCGTGAACCAAACGCACCGAGAAGATTTCGATGCGCTCTTCAAATTGCTGATGCCCGGTCGAATCAACGACATCGATCTGCGAACGACCGCAAGCAGCGAAGGCACCCATCCTGGAACGCCGACTTACGCGGTGTTCAACGCCAACGTCATCAGCTATGACGCCATGATGGCAACGCTGGCCGACATGAACCGGGCAGGCGCACAGGACTAGCGACGGACCAGAGCGGCCGGCCGAACGCGCAGCATCGCAACGAAGAAGCCCTCACGAACCCCAGCCGCAGTGGCCGGGGTGGTGAGGGCTTTTTGTTTTAGCAGCTAAGGATTGAGAGAGGTGCGCACGAGAAGAATCGGGGTCGTCGGCAGCACGAAGCAATCACGGGTGGCCGTCACAGGACAGGCATCGCAATCGGCTCGTCTTTGAACACCAGTCGCCAGAGTTCGCTCAGGTCGGCGGCGACTGCCTCGGGGGTGTCGGCATCCGCACCCGTCAGCCGCTCGTACTCTTTGGGGGCGAAGCGGTTGTTCAAGATGGCATCGGCCAAATGCCATTTGAATTCGAGTTCGGTGATGGGCGCGAGGGGGTTGCGGAGGCCTTTTAATAGGAGCCTGCCCGTTTCATTGTCCCGCCCCTCTATGAGCCAGTAGTTCTCAAGTTTTCCTAAGAACAGCGCTTGCTTTTGTTCGGTCATGGCTTGGGATTCGGGTACAAGGTGTGAAGGTTCCAGTTGCCCGCAGGCGACCGTCGGAAGACGCTCGTGAGGGTGCCATCGGTGAAGTCGGTCGGTGCCAGTGTGCCCGTGTTCACAGGACCGGTACGGGTCTTACCAAATACCTGGCTCAGGTAGTTCGGGCCGAGTGCGTCTTCCAGTCTCAAACCTTTAACCGCAAATTGATCATCAAGGTTTCGCACAGCATTCGCCTGCGCACTCGCATATTCAGGCGATCCTCTCACATACGCCTCAGCCTGCAACAGTGCCCGGTTCGTCGTGAACTTGGATGCGATGGGGCCAACGTTGTGATTGCCGCCCGTCACGTAGTCGACTCTGGCGCCCGTGATCGGGTCGAACTTGCGCAGCGCGCGGTTGTCGATGGCGGTTTCGGTCACACGCTCGCCATGCCGGCCCACCGCATGCCCTTCGGCGACGAGGCGATCGACTTCGCGGCGCAGGCTGCTGGCGCCACGCGCATTGATGTCCGCATTCAAGTCGCCCGTGCGTCCAAGCTTCTGATTGAGGTACGCGCGCTCGGCGCTGATTGGGCTGGCGCCGACGCCATTTGCCCCGCCGCGCGCGCCACTGCTCAATCTTGTCGCAGAGCCCGCACCCCTCATACCCAAGGCGTCCTGAGCGGCCATGCCCAAGATGCCCGCCTCCTGAACCTGATACTCGTTGAGCCCTGCCATGCGAGCCATCTGCATCGGTCCGCCAACGAATGGGCCACCCATCGCGCCAGCCAGATTGTTGACCGTGCGTTGCCGCACGATCGCTGCAGCGGAATCGATCGGCGTCAGAACTCGCTCATTGCGCCGCGCTGTCTGCGCGATCGCATCGTTCAGCGTGTAGCGAACCACATCCGCTTGCCAGTTCGGGTTGTAGGGCGCCAAGCCGTTGGGGTTGATGAACTCCCCGAAGGTCTGCGGAGTAGCCGCCTCGACTCCAGGCAGCGCATCCTGCGCCTCAACGGTGATGGCAGGAAGCGTATTGGTCTCAGGTGAGCCAGAGTCGGACTGATAGCTGCGGTTGTAGAAGGCACCCCCTTCACCGTCATCGACTTTCTCCCAAGGAGTAGACGAATAAGCGATCGCAGCGGGCGTCCTGTGGTACATCACATCCGGATCGACGCTTCCATTTTGTCGACGGATGACGAAGTCATCATCACCACGGCTCGATGAATCGAATGCGTACGCATCGTCCACCGACGACGGCAGTGAGCGTTGGCTCCAAGGTTGAGCACCACCTCCTGCGCCGCCGCTCGCCATCGAGATGCTCGGCGACGCAACTTCGCCCGGTCCATCGGCAAAGTACCCCCGGATAGTCTCGCGCTCGTTATCGTTGACAGCCCCCGGCACGCTGCTGGCTTGCCCGTTGGCCCTTGCCAGGGAGTCCCCAAGGATGTTCCCGAAGGCATTGGGTCCAAGGCACCGTCGTAGCCTTGTCGCCCCGCGCGCCAGCACTGGCGCGGGTTGGCGGGGCATGAGGCAGGCGTGCATGGGCAC
>NZ_JAUSRN010000031.1 GCF_030811855.1 Variovorax paradoxus
GCGTCGTAGGCGATGCGGTTGTCCTGGTAAGAGACGCCGCCCTGCTCGGTTTGCTCGCGCACGCGCCGCCCCGACAGGTCGTAGGCGTAGCGGCTCACCTTGCCCAGGCTGGCGTCGTCGATGCGCACGAGCTGGCCGGCCGCGTCATGGCTGTAGGCCAGGTTCTGGCCGCGGGTGCTGGTCTGGCGGGTGAGCTGGCGGGCGTTGTCGTAGGCGTAGCTGTAATTGGCCCCGCCGATGTCGCTGTGGCCCGCGAGCTGGCCGAAGTAGGTGTAGCTCCAGGTGGCCAGGGCGCCGTTGGCGTCGACCTCCAGGATCTTGCGGTTGCGCGCGTCGTAGGCCGCGCGGGTGGCCTGGCCCAGCGGCTGGGTGGTCTGGACCAGGTTGCCGCGCAGGTCCCAGGTGTATTTCAGGGTCTCGCCGGCGCCGTTGGTGCTGCGCAGGAGGCGACCGGCCTGGTCGTAGGCGCTGGTCTCGCTGATCTGGGCCTGGCCGGTGACCGCGGGACCGAAGAGCGTGGGCCAGCCCCAGACGTCCACGGCCGTGTGGGTGGTGCGCACCAGGCGGTCCAGCTTGTCGTGCAGGAACCAGGTGCCCTTGCCCATGGCGTCGATGGTGCGCACCTTGTCGCCGAAGGCATCGTAGGCGTGGCTGATGACGCCGCCGTCGGCGTGCAGCTCTTGCGCGAGGTTGCCGCCGGCGTCCCACCGCTGGCCGTTGACGTGGTCGTTGGCGTCGCGCACGGCCACCTGGCGGCCCATCTGGTCGTAGTAGATGCGGGTGACGACGGCGTCGGGGTTGACGATGGCGCCATTGCCGTCCGTGCCGGGGTTACCGTAGGCGTCGGTCTGCACCTGGCGGATGAGCTGGTTGTTGGCGTTGTAGCTGTAGCTGGTGACCCAGTTGGCCGAGCGCGGGTCGCTGATGCTCAGCACGTTGCCCCAGCGGTCGGTGTTCTGGTTGACGATGGGGCGGCGCCAGCCGTCGGTGCCGTTCTGGCCGATGGCCTGGCCGATCTGGCGTCCGCCCAGCAGCGGGTCCTGGCTCAGGGCGTAGGGGCCGGGGTCGGTGGCGGCCCAGCTGTACTGGGGCGGGGTGTCGGGCGTGCCGGGGGTGGCAGGCACGTAGGCCGGCGTGGTGTCCACGATGGTGACGCTGCCGTCCGCGGCCACGGTCATGTCGCCCAGGGCCTGGCTGGTGGCCGCGGCCCCGAACCCGGGGAAGTAGCCGTAGGCGTATTCGTAGACGCCGGTGGGCAGGTGCAGGCCGGTGATGTTCGCTTCCCAGTTGCCGTCCGCGCGCGGCTGGATCGCCATGGGCGTGAAGGGCCACTCGAAGCCCTTGATGCGGTAGAAGAAGCCGCTGATGGAGCCGATCGGCGGCGGTGGCACGCGCACCACGTAGACGGTCTGGTAGATGGGGTTCGACTGCTCGTCGGTGCCCACCACCTCCTGGCGCAATTCCACCGCCACGCCGTCGATGTGCGGCAGGCCCTGGGCAGGCGTGGCGGGGGTGCCGGGCACGCCCGCGACCTTGCCGATCTGGCCGGTGACGTGCGCATAGGGGCCGGCATCGCCCGGATGGGTCCACAGCAGCTCGTACTCATAGGTGCCGGCGGCCAGGCCCGAGAGGTTGACCACGCTGTGCGCGTTGCCCTCGGGGTAGGCGATGGCCTGCTCCACCCACGGGTCGCTGGAGCCGGCCACGCGCAGGCGAATGACTTGCAGGTCGCCGGCGCCGGGGCCCTGCCACTCGAGGGTCTGGGCGGCGCCGTTCACGCCGGTGGGCGTGCCAATGGTGGCCAGCACGCGCGGCGTGATGTTCAGGCTGCCGGTGGCGGTGATCTGCGCGGCCTGGCCCGGCTGGGCGGTGAAGACGCGGTACTCGTAGCCGCCCAGGGGCAGCCCGGAGGCGTCGTAGCGCAGGCTGTCGCCGAAGTTGACCAGGGGCACGTCGGCCCAGCCGGTGTCGCCGGTGCTGCCCGCGGGGCGCAGCTGCATCGTCACCTGGGAGCCCGGGGGCGGGCCGACCGCGGCGCCGGGTGCGGCGATGTGCACGGCTTGGCCTGCGTAGCCGGCGCTGTCGCGCTCGATCAGGGTCTGCCAGTTGCCGAACTGGTCCTGCTTGGAGACGGTGATGTGGGCGATGCGCTGGATGCCGCCTTCGCCGGCATGGGCGTCGTCGGCCCAGTTGAAGGCCACACCATTGAGACCCTGGGCGGCGCTGAAGACCTGGCTCAGGGTGCGCACGGCGCCTTCGCCGCCGGCGCCGTCCTTGGGCGCATAGCTGAGCGCGACCTTGATCTGGCCGTTGCCCAGGTCGGCGAGGTAGCCGGACCAGTCGAGCGCGACGGAGTTGGTGCCGCGCCAGGCGACCGGGTTGCCGTAGACATCCTCGCCCGGACCGCTGCTGGCGGCGATGCTGGCGCCCAGCTGGGCGGTGTGCACGGCCACGCCGCCCTGGGTCTCGCGGCGCTCGGCCAGCGCCTGGCGGGTGACGTGTCCGAGCAGGTCGTAGGTGGTGTCGGTGCGGCGCACGTCGGCCAAGAGGTCGGCCTGGTCGGCGCTGCCGACGGCGTTGCGCAGGTCGATGTCGCCGCGGCCGTTGCCGGCGCTGCGGATCTCCGCGTTCTGGCGGCCTTGCAGGTCGTAAAGGGCGATCTTGTCCACGCCATCGCCGGCGTTGGTGCGCCACAGGCGTCCGGCCAGGTCGTAGTCGAAGTACTCGCCCGCCTGGCCGTTGACGCTCTTGGCCACGAGTTCGCCGAAGGCGTTGTAGGCCATGGCGGTGTCGACCACGGCGCCGGCGGCGCCGGGCTGCCCGACGCCGCCGCCCAGCGTGGTTTGGCCGTTGGCCTGCGCGGGGGTGCCCTGCCACAGCAGCACCCAATTGCCCGCGCCGTCTTGCTGGAAGATGCGAATGGCGGTGACGCTGGCCATGGGCTCGTTGGGCACCAGTTCCACCCCGCCTGGCGTGGTGGCCGCATCGGGCAAGAAGGACTGGGTTTGCGTGACGGCGTGGCCGGGTTCGATGGTGGGACTGCTCTCCCCGCCGATCACTTCAGGCGTGACAAAGTCGAAGTGGACCTGGAACGGCCCGCCCTGCGTATTGACGATGTTGGCCAGTTGGGTGAGCGTGAGGCTGCCGTAGGACTCGACAACGGGAACGCCGACCTCGTCGACCATGGTGACGCCGTCTTCGTCGAGCGCGTAGCTGCCCGACGTGGCGCTGGCCTGCGGGTTGGTCACATAGATGCCGCTGGCGGCGGCCGCGCCGTTGACGTAGCTGGCGTTGTCGCTGGCGGTGCCGGGGTCGATCACGTGGGTCTGACGGCCCAGGTCGTCGTACTGGTAGGCGCGATACAGGGTGCGCGTGGCGCCCTCGTTGTCGGTGACGCCCTGCCACTCCTTGGCGATCAGGCCCTGGCTGTTGTAGGAACTGAAGTGGCTCGCGCCCATGGCGTCGGTGCTTTGCACCATGTGGCCCAGGGCGTCGTACTGGGCGTAGCTGGTGCGGTCGGTGTGGGCCATGAGGTCGGCGTACCGGGCCGGATCGGCGTAGGGGTCGACCATGACGGTGCCCTGCATGTAGGCATGGTTCTCCATGCCATAGACATCCCTGTCGCTCCCGTTGAAGATCAGCCGCATGTGGTGCATGGCCACGTCGAGCGGACCGGCCGGGGCACTGGCCACATAGCCGATCGGGGCCTCCTGAGTCCACTCGCCCGAGGCCAGCAATTGGCTGACGATGGCCGGGTCGGATACAAGCTGGGTGTATTCGGAACCCACCCACCCCGGGGGCGGCACCTCCCGCATGCGGTACAGCGGCACTGTGCCTTCGGTCTGGGTACCGGCGATGTAACCGATGATGCCGTCGTCCCCCCACAGCGGCACACCACCGACAGGCGCCAGGTGCCCGGCGACTTCCGGCTCGGTGACGTATTTCTTGACGACTACGAACTGAGGAAGGGTGGCGTGCAGCTGGTGCACGGCCACGCTGCCGGGGAACGGCGAGGCGGAGAGATAACCGACGTCGTTGACCGAGATATAGCCCGCCGCCCCGAAGGCGGCAATCTGCGGGCTGGCGACCGGCACCGCGTTCGGCAGCGGGCTCGCACTCAGCGGATTGCCATTGGCATCCGCCCCGTTGACATACTCGGTCTTGAGCACGACGTTGCCATAGGCATCGCGGCGGAACACGGTCAACGGCGTGATGGCCGCGCCGCTCTCGGTGCTGGTGCGCGTGGGTTCGGCCACGGCAGTGACGCGGCCCAGCGCGTCGTAGTAGCTGTAGGTGGAGGCGCCCGCCGCATCGGTGGTGCGCGTGAGGTTGCCCACGGCGTCGTAGCCGTAGCCGGTGGTGAGGTCGCCCCGCAGGCTGGTGCCGTCGGACGCGGTGCTGTACTCGACGTTCTTGCGCGTTTCGCTGGTCTTGCGGTTGTTGCGGTCGTAGGCGGTTTCGGTGCGACGGTCGTTCACGGCATCGGTAGCGGGGGTAGGCGCCGTTCCCCCGGCATTCACCGCGCCTGTCCAGCCTGCCAGGCTGCCGGTGCCGGCCCAGGCGGTCGCGGCCTTGGCGTACTCGGTGTGCACGGCGACGTTGCCCGCGCTGTCGAAGGCCTGGGTGGTGACGTAGCCCAGGGCATCGACGCTGCCGACCTGCTGGCCGCGCTTGTCGTAGTAGTTGCTGGTGAGCGTCCAGTTGCCCGCGCTCTTGAGCTGCGCCACCTGGGCCAGTTGGCCGAAGGTGTCGTAGGTGTTGCGCGTGGTCTTGCCGGCCATGAAGCCTTGGCCCGAGGCCAGGCTGTTGTCGTGCACGTACACGGTGGGTTCGGTGACCTGGATGGCGCGGCCCAGCCGGTCGTAGTCGGTCAGCAGGGTGCGGTCGGCATCATGGTTCAGGCCGGCCACGGTGGCCTGAACCTGGGCGTTGCCAAGGCTGGCCGGATTGCCCGCGGCCAGGCCGCTGGCGGCGCCGTAGCGCGTGAGGCGGATGGCATCGCCGAAGGTGTTGCGGGCGTAGCCGGTGACGAAGCCCAGCGCATCGACGTCATGGGCCACGCGGCCGACGAGGTCGTAGGTCTTGTAGCTGTGCTTGCCGCCGATGTCGCGGTTTGCAATGGCGTTGCCCAGTGCGTCGTAGGTGGTCTGGGTATAAAGGGCCTGGGTCTGCTCGACGCGCGCCGCCACGCCGCTGTCGCCGATGCCGTCGCCATTGGTGGTGATGTCCTCGGCGCCGTTGTACACGCCCACGGGCGGGTAGATGACCTTGACTTGGCGGCCCACCTGGTCGTACTCGTAGCTGGTGACGCGCTGCTCGGGGCGCCCGGCCGCTTCGATGCGGCTGCGCAGCTGGCCGAAGGCGTCATAGCTCAGATGGGTGATGACGCTGCCCACCCCGCTGGCCGCCGCGTTCACCGTCAGGCGGCCGTCGGCCCCCGGCATCACCGCGGTGAGCTCGACCTGCGGCGAGACTTCCACCAGCATGCGCCCGGCGCGGTCATAGCCGTAGTTCCACACGGCGCCCTTGGCGTTGGTGTAGCTGGTCTTGTTGTCCAGCGCGTCGTAGCTCCAGGCTTCGGTAAAGCCCATGGGGTCGGTGCTGGAGAGGACGCGCCCGGCAGCGTCGCGGCTGTAGCTCGTGCTGCGGTCGTTGGGGCTCACGACGACTGCGGCGGCGACGGCCGCCGCCGTGCTGGCGGTGGTGGACGGAATGGCCAGTGCGTACTGCATGGTGCTTCGCACCTGGCCCAGGCCGTCGTAGTCGGTCCGGCCGACGAAGCCCAGCGGGTCGACGCCGTAAATAGAACGCCCCGCGGCGTCGAAGACCTGGCGCGAGATGCGGTCGTTGGCGGCGTCCAGGCTCAGGCGCGCGCGGATGTCTCCGGGGCTGGCCGTGGTGCTCAGGCCCGTGGTGCCGATCGCTCGCGCATAGCGGCGCGTCTCGACTTCCTGGCTGAGGCCGTCGTAGATGGATTCGGTCGTGCCACCCTGGGCATCGACGCTGAAGACCAGGCGGTTGGCCTGGTCGTAGGCGGTGCGCTGGATGCGGTCGGCCCCTGCATTGGCCGAGACCGTTCCCTGCAACGCGGCGTCGGTGTAGGCCGTGGCGGCGCCGGGCGGCGCGATGGGATTGGCATAGGCGATTTGCTGGGTGACGTTGCCGAAGGCGTCGTAGACGACCCGGTTGACGCCGCCCAGCGCATCGACCGTGAAGGTGCGACGGCCCGCGCCGTCGTGGGCGAAGGCGGTGATGCGGTCGATGGCGGCATCGGGTTGCAGCAGAGATTCCACGTTGGCCGCTGAAGGCGCAGCGAAGGCGTAGCCATTGACGACCCCGTCGAAGCCGAGATCAATCGCGCGGGCGAACTGCTCGGTGCGGATCAAGCGGCCCGTACCGTCATAGCTGTTGCGGGTGACGGCGCCCACGCCATCGACGTCGTAGCGCAGCCGCCCCGCGGCGTCGTACACCATGAAGCGGGACTGATCCAGATCCGGCGCCACACTGAGATTGCCGAAAACCGAGCCAATGTCGTTGGCAACGTAGGCAAACAGCGGCCAGGCATGCGCGGTCTGGCGCACCAGGCGGCCCACGCCGTCGTAAGAGTAGGAGATGACCTCGCGCATGTTGCCCATGCCGCTCGCCAAGTCGGAGGTGTTGGTCCAGCGCAGCTGGTAGCTCAGGCGATTGGCGGCGTCATACAGGTAGTCGACCATGCGATCGCTGTCGCTGGCCACGACGCTGTCGGGGGCGCTCGCATAGGCAATGGCGTTCAGGTATTGGCGTTGGCTGGTGACGTTGCCGTTGTCGTCGTACGCGGTATGGCTGACGGCACCGGTGCCGTCCACGCGCCAGCTCAACCGGTTGGCGGCGTCGTAGACGTTTCGCACGCGCGCATCGTGCGCGTCGTCGGCCACGGGCGCAGGCGCGCTGCGGCCGTCCCAAGCGACCAGCGTCGCGGAGGCTAGCGGATTGGCGTAGGCGCGGGTCTCGACGACATTGCCGTTCGCGTCGTAGGCATACCGGGTGGCATCGCCCAGCGCATCGACGCGCCAGGTGGCGCGGTTGGCGGTGTCGTAGACGGTGCGAAGGCGCTGGTCGCGCGTTGCGTCGGCGGTCACGGCGGGCGCGGAGGTGCCGTTCCAGCTGCCGAAGGCCGCGCTGGTCAGCGCCGTGGCGTAGGCGCGCGACTCGGTGACGTTGCCATTGGCGTCGTAGAAATACTGGATAACGTCGCCGGCGCCGTCCACCTTCCAGGTGGCGCGGTTCAGGCTGTCGTAGACGGTGCGCACGCGCTCGTCGCGCGCGGCATCGGCCGTGACCGCCGGATCGCTGGCGATGTTCCAGCTTGCCAGGGTGATGCGGTTGGCATAGGCCCGCGTCTCGATGACGTTGTTGGCCTTGTCGTAGGTGTATGCGACGACCGCGCCAGTGCCGTCCACGCTGAAGCGCAGGCGGCCATCGCGGTCGTAGCGGCGGCTCTCGGTGAGATCGGTGCCGGCCGTGACCACCACCTTGGCCTGCAGTTGCGCAACTGTGGGGGCGTTGCCCAGGCCCGTGGTGACGATGGGAACCGCATACGAGGTCAGGCGGGTCACCCGGCTTTCGGCGTCGTACTCCTGCTTGGAGAGGTTGCCCAGCGCGTCGAGCGTGAAGACTCGGCGGTTGTTGGCGTCGTAGGCGTAGCGCGTGGCGTTGCCGTTGGCGTCGATGGCGCGCGTGACGTTGTCGGCCGCGTCGTATTCAAAGCTGCGCGTGAGGTTCAGGCCGTCGGGGTCGACCTGTTCCTTC
>NZ_JAUSRN010000032.1 GCF_030811855.1 Variovorax paradoxus
TGTAGCTGTAGCTGGTGACCCAGTTGGCCGAGCGCGGGTCGCTGATGCTCAGCACGTTGCCCCAGCGGTCGGTGTTCTGGTTGACGATGGGGCGGTTTGATCGGCGCTGCGCTCGCACGCTGCCGCAGCGCTTGCCTGCGCTCCTTGCCGTCTCGCCCACGGCCATGAATCCGCCACGGCTGGCGCTGAAGACGAGGCGGTGGACCTGGCGGTTCACGAACGGCGGGTTTGCTGGCGGTGGGGCATACCGTCAATACATCCACACTTCGCATGAATTGTTTAGCGCGGGGCTAAACGCACGGCATCCGCGCCGGATGAGTTGCGATGCTCTGTCTCCTCGCATCCTGTCTCGCCCTCGCGTTCATCGATCCCGCATGGCCTTGTGCCTGCTGGCTTGGTTGTGGGATGACCGAGGTGACGGATTCATGTGGACAGGACAGGCATCGCAAGCAGTCGCCAGAGTTCGCTCAGGTCGGCAGCTTTAGAACCTCCAGGGGCTGACGCCTATGGAGGCATGGCACGGCCGGACCCTGGCCGACATGCAGCAAGCCCATGCCCAAGGCGCCGGCCGATGGGTGCAGGCACTCGAGGGAAGGCTGATCGGCTACTACGTTCGATGTTGAAACGACAGCGAGAACGAACCTGATCAATGACGAGGCGTCCATATGGGGCGGGAGCCGACCCGACCCGGCGGTGAAAATTGCTTACAAACATGCACCCCCCCCCCGTCAAGCGGGCCCCAGCCGTTCGAAAGTGGCTTCCGCGACGAGCACGCGAATCTGGCCGCCTGAAAAAATTCATGCCTCCGCGGGATGGCAGAGGCGACGGGTTCATGTGGAGAGGACAGGCGGCACAGACCCATCGCCGTTTAATCGTTGGCGCAGTGATGTCACCAAGAATCACCAAAGATCAATTCGCGCGCATTCAAATTCAACGAGATTTCCTTGTTCAAGCCCGCCTGGAAGGTACTCTTCGACGACAAGTAATATACCGCCCACCTTTAATAGCTGTTTCGGCACATCAATTAGCTCGGCAATCACTTTCCGTCCAAGACTTTCGTCTGTGAGACTCCAGATGCCTGGCGCGACATCGTCAACCAACATTGCGTTCCGAATGTCAAATACGTGCAGTGGTTCAGAGATTTTTTCGTTCACCTCTACTTCGCATGGACATGAAAAGGCAACGCAAGTGAAAGCGCCATCTGTAATTTCTACTTCCGCTTCGGCAGCCGGAACGGACAACCATTTGATATTTTTAACTTGCATTTTTATATTCAATCAGTAAGGCCATTTCCAACCACTTTGCGGATTCGGCCCAACGGTGTTTGTCCGTACGGTTTTCGATTGCGCTTCCCATCCAAGACTAGGCGCCTTGGTTTCAAACCAGGAAACAGGCTTCATATGCATTGTGGTAATTTCTCCAGTTGCTCTGTCAAGTCCGACCATTAATCCCTTGGCCGATCCCGTTCCGCCAGGAATGGAGACATACGCATTTAACTCGGGAGCGAATGTCCCGTTCGCAATGACCGAGTTGGCATCCTGAACATACTGGCCGAGCGAATAATTTTCGTAGCCAAGTGTCCGTGCAATTTCCGATCCGTGCTTTTCAAAGTGGATGACATCTTCGCCGGTTTTGAAAGCGCGACTCGTGCTATTTGCCCCTGTTGCAGCCGCAGAATCGGGCAGCAACCTGCCCGTCAGCAAGTCCACAGATACCGATCCACGTTGCGCAGTTCTTGGACTGATCGGCCTGAAGGCATCATCCACGAGAGAGCCCGCTACAGCGAACGAATCCTCCATCGCAAGCCGGCTCCCGACCACAAAGTTCTGACCTGAACCCCGTGGTGCTCCTGCAGCAGCAAAGCCAAGCCCGACACCCACACCGCCAATGTCTTCGCCGGCAGCGTAGTAATCACCTTTCTGCAGATTCTCAATGATCCGATCTGGTGTCTTCAGCAGCGAGTACATCCCGCCATTCGCGATCTGCGCGGTGGTTGCACCTTGGCCGCTAGCTTGCCCAACCATGCTCATGTAGCCGATGTCTCGCGGGCCCTCGCCGGTTACCAAGCTGCGACCCATTTCGTTAGCAACCTGTAAAAGATCGCCTACTTGCATCACCGGCTCCGCCAGCACGCGTGCCCCACCGAACATGACCCCTGCAACGACTTGTCCGATTGGCGCCGCAGCAGGGTTGGTCATCAGCCCGTACTCGTCATAGATGCCTTGCAGGGCGGTGGTGCTCGCCGCCGTCTCTACGGCATTGCCACGACGACTGAGCCAACTCATGTCGTCATAGCTGCTTGAGCTGTACGTCGGCCGGCTACGCCCCTCATTGCCATAGTTCTCGTTGCGGTAGGTCGCTGCCTGCGCCGCTTGCGCCTGCCTCAACGCCTCACGTCGGCTGTCGATGCTGCTCTCCGTGCTGGTGAGTTGCCTTCCTGCGCGATCAAGCTGCGCAATCTGGTCGGCACTCAGACTCGACAGATCGCCGTTGTAGGTCTGCCCTGCCGTCGTGATCCAGCGATTGGCGCTGGCGCTGTACGAAGCCTGCCCGGAGCCCGCAATCAAGGCCGCAATCGCGTAGCGGTTGGTCGGATCAATGCCGTCGGCAATCGCCAACGGGCCATCACCCGCCTGGGCCGTGTAGCTCGTCGGCGGCGCACCCGCAGGCATGCCCCCAGTGGCGTACCAATTGGCCGAAGCCTGTCTGTTGGCCGCCCGCTGCGCCATGGCCATGATGCCGTCTTCAGAGCCCGTGTAGCTAAAGCCGGCTCTGCCCGAAGGGGCGGTAGGTGCGCCGTCGTTGCTGTCCAGCACCCAATCGGCATTCGAGCCCGGCGCAACTTCCATGGCAAGCGTCAACGGATCGGCCTGCGGCGTGCTGTAGCGCGTCTGCCCGTTGGCCCCCGCGATGCTCTCCCCCAACGCATTGCCAAAGGCATCATTCGCCGACGAAGAGCCCGACCACCATCTCTATCTATCCAGTGCGCTCCGCCCTGCTTCCGAGAGGCTATAGACCGGATGCTCGTGGCCCGGTCGCTCCACAGCGAGCAGCATTCCCTCTTCCACCAAAGAAAGAGCCGTACTGGTCACGTCAAACTGGTTCACCAGATCCAGCCGACCAACTGCCCTCTCTAGCTGATACCACGACCATTCCCCGTTATGTTCGGCAACAAGCTGGAGGACTAGTTTCTTGGCTTGGATGTTCATTGCGGTGCACTCGGGTGATAGAGCTGGCCGTCCCGAAGTCGATACTCTTCGAGCGTTGCAGTGTGCGTGTTGTTCCACAGATTCCGGGCATTCATCATGTCTGCCGGTTGGCCAGTCTCCCAGCCCATTCGTCGATAGCGCGTGTACTCCCTCAATTCATGACTGTAGTAGTTGAGGTCATAGGCCGACGCCTCCAGCTTACCGCTGGATATCTGACGCAACCGGTTAACCATGAAGGCGTTTGCCTCGTCAGGCCCGAAACGCGAGGTGTGTTTGATCACGACGTCAATGCCGCGGTCCGTGACTTTAAGCCGATCCATTGACAAGTCTCGCAACGGGCCACCCGCTTCCAATGGATCGAAAGTTCTGCCGCTGGTCGGGCCTCTGGCTCCGAATATAGCGGAGCTTGCATTCTCGGAAACAATCGAATTTCCAGAACCTTGCGTGTTCACTCTCGATAGTGCAGCGGTACCCAACCCCAATCCAAGCTCCGCGTACGGGGAAGCCGGACTGCCGTAAGGCGCTCGAAGCGAATCCAGATATGGCACATAGGCCGGTGCGCCAGGAATAGCACCCCAAAGGAGATTCATGCCGGCCTCAGCCGCTCCCACCACAATGTTCCCCGGCATCTTTGGAATATCTTGCGCGAAGCCACCGAGTTCTCGCTGGAAAGGCGTCAGTTGCTGCCCCGGCAGGCTCCCAAACTCCATTCCTTGTGCCGCAAAACTGGAAGGCCCGCCTCTCACATCAATCCCGCCCGCCCGGACCTGCTCAATCGTCGTGCCTCTCTCCACGGGCGATGACTGCTCAGCAACGCTCCATTGGCCTGGCGGTGCGACGGTCGCAGGAAGCGCCGAGCTCTTCCCAAACATGTTCGCCACAAACGCAATGTCGTCTGCGCGAGCCTGCATGCTCTGGCGCCCCTCATTTCCGTAGTTCTCGTTGCGATAGGTCGCTGCCTGCGCCGCATCCGCTGTCCGCTGCGCCTGCGCTTCGGCCCTAGCCTGCAACTGCGCCGCGTAGGCCCTATCGGCACCTCGCGCCAGCGCCACGTTTGCGGGGGTGTCGGCATCCGGCACGTAGTAGCGCTGGCCCGACTCCGCGCCATTGGCCAGTTCGGGATTCAAGGTCAGCAACTGGTTTTTGACCTGGTTGATCTCTGCGTTGCTCGCACCCGTTCCGGCCAGGGAAGCGGCAATGCCCCAGGCCCCGCGTGATGCCTCGCGACCCGCGACGCCCACACTTCGCGGGGTGCCCATCAGATCCCAATTGTCCGAGTCGACGTAAGGCGCCGCTGCAGGAGCTTGAGGCGTCATCTGCCGGATGCCCAACGGGTCAAGGCCCGCCTGGCGCGCCTGCGCATCCTGCGAGAAGTGCCGCCCGTTGACCATCGGCACGCCGCCATTGACGTCCACCCCGCTGAAGTTGTCGTTCAACACGAGGAACGCATCCAGATCGTCACTGCGGCTGCTCTGCCCGTTAGCCCCCGCAATGCTCTCCCCCAACGCATTGCCAAAGGCATCGACAGCCACCTGCTGGATCGACACCCTGCCCCCGCGCATCGCTGCCGTGGCTGC
>NZ_JAUSRN010000033.1 GCF_030811855.1 Variovorax paradoxus
GGCTTTCTCGAGAACTCCAACGTGAACTCGTTGCAGGAAATGGTGCAGCTGATCCAGTCGATGCGGCATTTCGAATCCATGCAGAGAGTGGCCCTGGGCTATGACGAAATGATCGGCGCAGCTATTCGCAAGCTCGGCGAGCTCTCGTGAGCCGCAACGCGCTCCTATTCACTTTCAAGAACGAGATGAACCATGTTTGATGCCCTCTATATCAGTGCCACCGGCATGCAGGCCCAGCAGCTCAATGTCGACACCATTGCGAACAACCTGGCCAACGTCAACACCACGGGCTTCAAGAAGAGCAAGGTCGGATTCACCGATCTGATGGTGCGCGAGGCGGCCCGGCTTCTACCGGCGCAAGAGGGAGCGGGCATTCTCGGCGGCACCAACCGGCTCGGCGCTGGCGTCGGAGTGGCGGGCGTGTCGAAGTTGTTCGATATGGGAGACCTCAAGAAGACCGAGTCGGCCTTCGACGTGGCGATCCAAGGCGAAGGCTTCCTCGAGGTCACGATGCCCGACGGTTCGAGCGCTTACACGCGAGGCGGGACCTTCAAGGTCAATCGCGACGGGCTGCTGGCCACGCAAGGCGGCTATCCGCTCAAGCCCAACCTGGCCATCCCAGACAACGCCCAGAACATGCAGATTGACAGCGATGGGCGTGTACGGATCCAGGTCGCTGGCCAGTCCACGCCTGTCGAACTGGGCCAGCTCGAACTCGTGCGTTTCACGAGTCCGTCGGCACTGCTGGCGCAAGGTGACAACCTGTACCGGTCGAGCACGAACTCGGGCGAGGCGATTTCGGGGCGCGCCACCGAGGACGGCATGGGCAGTTTGGCCCAGGGTTTCCTTGAAGGATCGAATGTGAAGTTGACCGAGGAGATGGTCAATTTGATGGTGGCCCAGCGCGTGTATGAAGCGAATGTGAAGGTCATACAGGCGTCGGACGAGATGCTGGGATTGATCAATGGCCTTCGCAAGTAAAACGCGTGGCGTGCTGATCGCGCTGTGCGCGGCCGGCTACGCGGCGGCTGGAGCCGCGCCGTCGCCGCCCGTCAGTCCAAGCACGCAAACGGCCACGGGGGCGGCGGTCTCGATCGAACTGCGGTCGCATGTCAAGCTGAGCCAGGCCCCTGTGCGCCTGGGGGACATTGCGTTTCTGACGACGCGGAACTTGCCGATGCTGCGGCAGCTGATGGCGCTCCCGATCGGCACCGCGCCGCGGCCCGGCTCTCCGGTCACCCTCGACCGCGACACGATCGCGCGTTGGGTTGAGACGCGAAGCGGTCTGCAAGCACTAGATGGGGCGTCAAGTGGGCGGAGCCCGCTGATTCGCTGGGAAGGAGCTGAAGAAACTGAAATCGAAAGCGCCTCACAGCAACTGCCTGGCGAGATCATCGCCGACGCAGCCCGCTCGGTGCTCCTGCGCTGGCTGGCCGAACGCAGCGTGCGGGCCAATGTGCAGGCCGCGAGCGCGGCCCGCGATCTGATGCTGCCGGCCGGTGTGCCGATGCTTCGGGTGCGTTCGCTTGCGAAACAGGCGATGCCGTCCAAGCGTATGTTGGTCTGGGTCGATGCCTGGGTGGACGACCGGTTCGTCCGGACGACGGCGGTGACCTTCGAGGTCGATGCTTGGGCGCCGCTCACAGTGGCTGCCGCGGGCATGGACAGCGGAGCGGTGATCGATGGGATCGTCCTCGCAGGTGCGATGGAAAAGCGCGAAGTGGATCTCACGACGGTCAAGCGCGGCACGCCTGCCGCCATTGCACTCGATGGACCGAGCAGCTTCGCATCGAACAAGCCACAGCGTCTGCGCCGTCCGCTTCGCGCTGGAGAGGTGCTTACCGATTCCCACCTACAACCGGAGCCGGTGGTCACGCGTGGCAACTGGGCGAACCTGCAGTCGCGCAGCGGCGCTGTGTCCGTCGAGAGTCGCGTCGAGGTGTTGCAGGATGGGCGGCAGGGGCAGATCGTCCGCGTCAAGGTGCCCGGATCGCGCGCGGAGGTGCTCGCCCGAGTAACGGGCCGCGGACAAGTAGAGGTACAGCCATGACGGCGCGATCGCACCTTCTCTGGTCCGAAATGGCAACGCTTGCAATCCTGATGGCGGTGTCGTCGCTCGCGCCCGTGTCGGCTGAAAGCCTTTATCAGGAGGGTAGTTTCCGTCCGCTCACCGCGGACAACAAGGCCTTTCGCATCGGCGACTCTCTCACAGTTCAGGTCTTCGAGAACTCCTCGGCATCGACCAGCGCTAACACTGGCACCCGCCGCGCCAACGACATCACCGGATCGGTGACCCACACCGGCGGCAAGGTTGTGGGGCAACTCGGTATCGGGGTGACCGGCGAGTTCGACGGGGGCGGGCGCACCCAGCGGGCGAACAAACTGCTGGCGACGCTCACGGTGACAGTCCAGGACGTGCTGCCCAACGGTGATCTGCGCGTGGCCGGGGAACAGCTGCTGACGGTCAATGAAGAATTGCAGAAGGTCAATCTGGAAGGCCGCGTGCGTCCCCAGGACATCTCCGATGGCAATGTCGTTCTGTCCACCCGCCTCGCCGATGCCCGCATCACCTATGTCGGCGAGGGCGATGTCTCGGACCGCGCGCGGCGCAGCATCTGGCGCAAGGTTTTCGACTGGCTGGGACTGTGATGAAAACGATGAGGTGGATCACGCGCGCAATAAACACGTCCTTGCGCTGCACGGTGCTCATTGCGCTGGGCTGCGCCGGCTTGACGGGTGCTCACGCCGCCGCCGAGGTGATGCGCGTCAAGGATCTTGGCAAGCTCAAGGGGTGGCGCGACAACGCCCTGTTCGGCACCGGTATCGTGACCGGCCTGGCCGGAACGGGCGACTCGCCGGCCAACCGCGCGGCGCGCCAGTCGCTGGCCAATCTGCTCTCGCAGTTCAACCTGACGATCGCTCCGGAGGCCATACAGAGCCGCAACGTCGCCGTCGTGATGGTCAGTGCGGCCCTGCCAACATTCGGACGCGAAGGCGACACGCTCGATGTCACCGTGAGCTCAGCGGGCGACGCGCGCAGCCTTGTCGGGGGCACGCTGCTGATGACGCCGCTCAAAGGTGCCAACGGCCGGATCTATGCGCTGGCGCAGGGGAGTCTGTCGGTCGGTGGCTACCGCTATGACGCCAACGGCAACGTGGTCCAGAAGAACCATCCGACCTCCGGCTCGGTGCCGAACGGGGCGACCATCGAAGTCGGCGTCAATGCGGCCATGCTCGACGAGCAGCAGAGCGTGACCTTCGTGCTCTCCGAGCCCGACTACACCACCGCCAGCCGCGTTGCCGCAGCCATCAACAGCCAACTGGGCGGCGGCTTGGCAAAAGCCAAGGATGCTTCCGGCATTGAGATTGCCGTACCGCCGGCACAGCGCGGCGACCTGGTGAGCTTGTTCACCCGCATCGAGAACGTGATGGTCGAACCCGATCGGCGGGCCAAGGTCGTCATCAACGAACGCACAGGCACCGTGGTATCGGGAGGCGATGTTCGAATATCGAAGGTGGCGATTTCGCACGGCGACATCAAGATCGCGATCTCCAACCAGAACACGGCCTCGCAGCCGTCCAACGTGTGGAACGGCGGCCCGGAGGTCCGGACAGCAGTCGTGACAAACACACGCATCGATGTCGACGAGCAGAACGGCACCGGCTTCGTCGCCGGGTCCAACACCGTCTCCGACCTCGTGCAATCGCTCGCGCGGCTCAAGAC
>NZ_JAUSRN010000034.1 GCF_030811855.1 Variovorax paradoxus
GTAAGCGTGGCCTCAGTACCCTCTTGAGTTGACAGAGGCGTCGCGTCACCCTTGCGTCCACTGACATGAGTAGTGGACGCAGCATGGATATCCTGACCGAGAGAGAACACCCAAGGCAACTTCCACGGGGAGTGCTGGGCGTGCGCAGCAATGGCAAGCGCGTCTACGCCGACGAGTTCAAGGCTGAATTGGTTCGGCAATGTCAGGTACCTGGAACTTCGGTCGCCGCCACCGGCATGATGCACGGAGTCAACGCGAACCTGTTGCGGCGCTGGATCGTTCTGCATGGTGCCAGCGATCGCGCCGCTGAGCAGGCACCGGCGCTGTTGCCAGTGACGCTGCAAGCGTCGTCTCCTGCGAGTACGCCTGCGCCGCCATGTGCGCCCTCGGAGCCGTCGATCATCGAGATCGAGATCTACGGTGCCCGTGTTCGCCTGCACGGCCAGGTGGATGCACAACGACTGGGCATCGCACTCGACGCGTTGGCGCAGCGCGTGTGATCGGCCTTCCCTCGAACACGCGCGTGTGGATCGTGGCCGGCCACACCGACATGAGGAAGGGCTTCGATGGTTTGGCTGCCATGGCCCAGACGGCGCTCGCGGCCAATCCGTTCTGCGGCCACGTCTTCGTCTTCCGTGGCAAGCGCGGCGACATCCTGAAGGTCCTGTGGTTCGACGGCCAGGGACTGATGCTGCTGGCCAAGCGGCTTGAGCGCGGCCGCTTCGTCTGGCCGCAGGCCACGTCCGGCAGCGTCTCGCTTACGCCGGCGCAACTCTCGATGCTGCTGGAAGGCATCGACTGGCGCATGCCGGTGCGCACGCATGAGCCGTTACTTGCAGCCTGATCAACTGCGCCACCACTGTATGAAGAATCCTCCGGTGTAGCACCGATGTTCGACGTGCCGAACGCACGGCACAGTGGAGGACGTGACGACGCCCGCCAACGACTCCACCACACCCCACACCGTTGAAGGTTTGCTGCGAGTGGTCCAGGAGCGAGACGCCGAAGTGGTGCTCCTCAAGCTGATGGTCGACAAGCTCAAGCTGCAGTTGCTGCGCAGCCTTCGGGCGCGCTTCGGATCGTCCAGCGAGCAGCTCGATGACGCACAAATCGCTCTTCTGGAAGGTGAACCACTGTATGAACGCCCGGCGCCGATCGTGTCGGCCGCGGCAGATGCGGCCAACGCACCGCAGATCGATCGCAAGCTCCCCGCCCACCTGCCGCGCGAGAGCCAGGTCTATCGACCGGAGACAACCTCCGCGCACCACGACGCAGGTGGTCAGCCCTGCGGCTGCGCCGCCTGTGGTGGTCGCCTCCGTCTGATCGGGCACGACGTCTCCGAGCAGCTGGAGTACGTGCCCTCGCGCTTCAAGGTGATCCGGCATGTGCGGCCCAAGCTGGCCTGCGTCGCTTGCGAAGCGATCTTCCAGGCACCGGCGCCCAGCCGACCGATCACACGCGGCGTAGCGGGCCCTGGGCTGCTCGCCAACGTGCTGGTGTCCAAGTACTGCGATCACATTCCACTTCACCGCCTGAGCCGCATCTACTGGCGCGACCGCGTCGTCATCGATCCTTCGACCATGGCGGGCTGGGTGGGCCAGAGCGAGAAGCTGTTCGACCCGCTGGTGGCCGCGCTCGGTCGCTACGTGCTGGCCGGTGAGAAGGTGCACGCCGATGACACACCGGTGGCCGTGCTCGATCCCGGCCGCGGCCGCACCAAGACCGGCCGGCTGTGGGTGTACGTGCGCGACGACCGGCCGGCCGCAAACGCAGCACCTCCTGCGGCCTGGTATCGCTACTCGCCCAACCGCAAGGGCGAGCATCCGCAAGCACACCTTGCCAGCTACAGCGGCATCCTCCAAGCCGATGCGTATGGCGGGTACGGCAAGATTTACGCAAGCGGGCACGTCGTCGAAGCTTCTTGTTGGGCTCACGCGCGTCGACCGTTCTGGGACCTGCATGAGAGCCAGGGCTTCGTGCCGGGCTCGATCGCCGAGCAGGCGCTGCAGCGCATTGCGGCGCTGTACGCGATCGAAGCCCAGATCCAAGGGCAGCCGCCCGATGTGAGACGCCAGGTGCGGCAAGCCCGCGCCGGACCGCTGCTGGAAGACCTGCGTGCCTGGCTCACGAGCATGCTGGGCAAGGTGTCGACGAAGTCGGAACTGGCCAAGGCGATCGGCTATTCGCTCTCGCGCTGGACATCGCTGACCCGCTACCGTGACGATGGCCGCATCGAGATCGACAACAACGCGGCGGAGCGTGCCCTGCGTGGCGTGGCCCTGGGAAGATCGAACTATCTCTTCATGGGCTCGGACGCCGGCGGCGAGCGGGCCGCGGCGATCTACAGTCTGGTGGAGACGGCCAAGCTGAACGGGCTTGATCCGCAGGCGTATCTGCGCGATGTGCTCGCACGCATTGCCGACCATCCGATCAACCGCATCGACGAGTTGCTGCCGTGGAACATCGGCGGGCACCACATTGAGCAACGACTGGCAGCCTGAACCATACGCGACCAGGCTGCGCAACGAAGGAAGACGAGAGTGATCCTGCAAGGCATCGACCCGCGGATGACCGAAGCCCTCGAGGGCGCGAGCAGCTTGCAGCTCTTCCAGCTCAAGGCCTTGATCGAGGGCATGCTGGCCGACCCGCGTCGGGGCATTGCCGCTCGTGCGAACCTCCATCTGGGCCAGCCTGTGCAGTTCGTGGACTTCCGCGACGGTCAGATGCGCCGCGGCAAGATCATCGCTTTGAAGGATACGCAGGCGACGGTGCTGGAGGAAGGCACCAAGCGGACCTGGAAGATCCCGTGCCTGGCGATTCAGGGCTATCACGGTGCAGAACGTCGCGACGACCACGCTCTCTATGAGCCACCGCCGGAACCTGCCATCGCGACAACACACGCCCGCGAGTTCCAACGCGGAGACACCGTCACGTTCAACGACCGTGAGGGTCGCAACATCACCGGCGTGATCGTGCGCATCAACCAGCGCACCGCCACCCTGGGCACCAGCGATGGCGAGACTTGGCGAGTACCGTTCCATGTCCTGCGGCATGTGCTCGACGTCTGAGCGCCGTCGACTCCGTCAACAAGTCGACGTCAAGAGGGCCTTGAGGCCGCGCTTACG
>NZ_JAUSRN010000035.1 GCF_030811855.1 Variovorax paradoxus
GCGGCTGGAGCCTTGCAGCGTGCAGGAGAACACCGGCTCTTCGTTGGCCGCGCACAAGCTGGGTACCTGCGTCTGTGTCCGCGCGTTCTGCGCAACGGCATGAAGGCAAACCAGACTGAGAGTGGCGCCGGCGAGGAATGAGGCGATGCGGTTCATGAAGTACTTGCTATGAAAAATTGCTAGTTCGTCGCCGCGCCATCCACCGGCGTTGGCAGCATGAAGTGGTGCGATTGCAAGAAAAGAATGAAGCCCGCTGCGGTAGGGCGCCTCATGGTGGCTATTGAATGCGCGCTGGGAGGCTGCAAGCGGTGTAGTAGGAGCGGCAGTTGGTGAATCCACCGTCACGACATGTCTTTACGCCCGAGGCAACCGCTTGATCCACTGTCGGAGCATTGCCTACGTTGTAGGCGCCGTCGCCTACGACAACGGCAGCACATTGGTTGTCATAGGCAATGTCAATCTTGCAGTTCACACCGCCTTTTGACTGGCAGTCCCGCATGGCTACTTGTGACGCTTCTCGTTTGCTCCGCTTGTCAATGGCTACTCCCAAAGCGTCATTGGGTCCGTCTGTCGCAATCGCGCCCCACCGGCTTTCCCATCGCGGTGCTGATTGCTGGGGTGCTTGTTGCTGTCCATACCCCGGGATCGGCGAGCAAACAATGGCAGCTGCTCTGCCGTTGTTATGGTCAATAGTGCCCGGTGGGCAGAACCCGCCCTCGGCATGCACCACGCCATTCCAAAGCAACCCCGCCATCATCAACAACAAGACTCGTGTCAACGTTTTCATCATGCGTCTCCATCAACCTTGAGGGCTTTTGGTGGCGAGTGGGGCTGATGCAGCTCTGATTTCATCAGCAGGTGGATGCGCCGAGGTGCGGTTGGGACTGCCACCGAGCCCGCCAGTGCTGCCTGTTTGATTCGATCTTGTTTGTGGCGCTTGCCCGGCCGCCGGCGCATAAGTTCCCGGCGCCTGCCCCCCCGGCCCCTGCTGCGCGCCGGCCCCGCCACCGAGCACCGAGCTCGTATAGAACTGCCCCAGCGTCCCCCCGAAGAACTGCGCCGCCGCCGCAGGCGCGGTCACCAGCAGCACCGTCAGCAGCATCCCGATGCCCCCCTGCAGCATCGCCTGGCTGGTCAGGCCCGTGCTGCCGCCCACGCCCAGAAAGCTGGTGATCGCCTTGCTCGCCCACAGCCCCGCAGCAATGCGCAGGTTCAACTCCAGCACCAGCGACACCATGAAGCTGAGCACCGCCATCGAAAACAGCAGCCCGATGCCGTACAGCAGCCACTTGTGAAACAGCGACTCGGTCTGCTTGAAGATCAGGCACAGGATGAACAGCGGCCCCAGGCTGATGAACAGCGCCAGCCCCACCTGGTAGGTCAGCAGCAGCGCCCCGGCCGTGATCGCCGGGCTGGACACGCCCAGCGCCCCGACGAGCGAGGACATGCCCACGCTGGTGACGTTGGAGCCGCTGGTGCTCACGTCCAGGCCCTGCGCGTTGTCGATGGCCGACATGACCACCTGGGTGAGCACCAGGTTCTTGTCGATGGCCGAGACGGGCGATTCCTTCTCGCCGGTGACCATGTAGTTGACCTCCTTGAGCAGACCGTTCGTGAAGATCGAGTGCAGGTCTGAGCCCCCAAGGGCCATGGTGCTTGCGGCGATCACAATCAAGGCGTTGCGGCTCATGCTGGCCACCAGGGCAATCATCGGCTCGCGTGACTGGCCGGTGAGGATGCGAAAGCCCTGGGGCAGGACGATGAGCGAACGGACCGGTGTTGCGGTATTCATGAGCGTTGGCGGGTGACTCGACTTATGAATGAGAGGCTCAGCGAGACATCGCAGGCGCCGCTTGCTGCGCGGCCTGCTGGTTGTTTTGCTGAGGAGCTTGCTGCTGCGTCTGCTGAACGACTGTGAACGCCTGCGAGCTTTGAGCGACCGGCGTGTGCATCGATTCCACGGTCGGCACATCGACTATTTTGGAAAGCGCGGCGCCCGGCTTGCCTTGAATCGCGAAGATCGTGCTGTTGTCGTTGCCGCCCAGCGTCATGTGATCGATGCGGGTCAGGCCGCCGCGCAATGCGGCCACGGTGATGGCGGCCGCGGCGTTGTCGGTCAACTGATCGGATTTGCGGCCGAACTGCGCATCGATTTTTTCGAGGGCGGATTTCGCCTGCTTGAACACCGGACTGTCTTGCAGCGATTGGCCGGGCTCTGGATCGCCGGGCTTGTAGCCGTGGGCGAGCTTGACTTCCCATTGGGCTGCGGCGGCCTTGCGTTCCTTGAGGGAGTTCTGGCCGCCATTGATGTCCTCAGTGGCACGGGTGATATCGTGCTGATGGCTGTGGGCCGCCACGCGTTCCTTCCAATACTGCACCGCGATCTTGGCCGAGTTCGCGGGCTCTGAAGCTAAATCGGGGTGATTCACGAGGTCCAGGCCAAGCGCTTTGCCATAGCGCTCGTAGTTGTAGCGGCCCGTCAATTGAACAAAGCCGCGACCGTGATACTTCCACCCATCGCCCGGCCCAGTGTTGCCAAGATCGCGGCGACCACCATAGATGGCTTCAGCCACCTTCTCCGGGCCACCCGCGGCAATGGCGCTGGCGTCTTCCTGGGTCATCTCCGGGTGCCGTTTGTGCAGAGCCTTGAACACGTTCTGGCCCGAATAGCGCAAATTTTCGTGCGC
>NZ_JAUSRN010000036.1 GCF_030811855.1 Variovorax paradoxus
AAGTAGCGCTGGCGGTCTTCCTCCACCGGCCTGGCCGCCAGCTCGGTGCTCAGGGTCTGGTCGCGCAGCCGGGTGCCCACGTGGGTGCGGTTGCCCGCCTTGTCGTAGTCGCGCAGGTCCCAGGCGTACTTCAGGGTCTCGCCGGCGCCGATGGTGCTGCACAGGAGGCGACCGGCCTGGCCGTAGGCGCTGGTCTCGCTGATCTGGGCCTGGCCGAGCATCGCCGGAGGAACGCCTGACGAGCCACCACGTTCGATGTTGATGACCAAGCAACGAGAGCACAAACGAAACCGGTCAAGAAGCAGCGTCCACGCGGGACGGGAGCCAACTCGTCCCGCTATTGAGAACTGCTCAAAAACTGGCAACTCGCCCCGGTCAAGCAGGCCTCGAACCATTCGAAAAGTGGCTGTTCGATCTGCACGCGGGGTTGAGTGATTGCAAAATGCCTGCCGCTCAGGATGGCAGAGGCGACGGATTCATGTGGACGGGACAGCCAGTTACGGCCCCGACCGATTGCTCAAACATTAAGCTCCAGTTTCTCGCCGAGCCATTTTTGATCTCCTTCTTCTTTTACCAGCCGCAAAAACTCTTCCCAATGTCTGCGGACGGAGTAAAAAAACTCTATTGAAAAGCTCTGAGGCTCCCCGGTATCAACGGAATATTCAAAAGTATTTTCATTGGAAATTCTCAACTCCCCTCGCTGCAAATCCAAAGGGCGCACCCAAACCAACTTTTCATTTACAGAAAAATCGGCAAGCGCTGGATTTGCTGGAACATATTTCCCATTTCTCGCATTTTCCAACAATTCTTCAAATAAGAAAACCGCAGGAGGATGCAATTCCACCACAAAATCCAAAAGCGTCAATGTAATCGATTCGCAAACACTTCCATCCTCATTTATAGCGGCGAGATGGGGGTATTTTTGCCCATTTGGCAAGAGGGAAAATTCTGCAACTATTTTCATGGGGTGAACTCCGGATAGCCTCTCCAGAGCGGAATGTTATTGTTTGGGGCAAAGAATTTAAAATTAATTCCACTCGAACTACCTACATGTGTTGTATTTGATATTGCAGCGCGATTTAGCCAAGCTTTACTCATCTCGCCTTTGGCGCGAGCAAGAGACCATGTGTCTGGGGTCAAGCTAGAAAATCCACCATTATTTGTCTTCGGATACCAATTGCCATTCGACGCTTGCAGCTCCACTTGCGCATACATTGATCCATTTGTGCCGACGCTTTCGGTTCCGGTCACGATTTTCGTAATCGGCGAGTTGGAAAAATGACCTCCTATTACCTGTTTCGCAGGCGTTCGCGTAAAGTCGATATCGGCTTCAATGTGAGCGAAGTCAATCTGCCCGCGCGCTTGCTGGTAGGCCTGCCTGAGTTCCGCCGCCGGACTTCCTGCCGCATTGTTCGTGGCAATTCGTCGCAAGGCAATCGCTTCCGCATCTACCAAGGATGATGTCGCTCCACCAAGCGAAGGCCCTGGCTCGACAACATACGACAGTCCGCCCGCACGGTACAGGAGACTTTCAGTCATCTCCGCCGCTTTGGGGGCCAACCAGCGAGCAGTACCAATTGCACCCTCGACGCCCAAGCTGCCTGCGGTGGTCACGACCTTCCCTCCACCTGCGGTAGCCGCTCCTCCCACAGCGAACCGCGCACCATCTTCCAGCATCTGGCTGAGGCTGGTATTGGTCACATAGGACTCAACCCCCTTGGACGCCGTATAGATGGTGTTCATTGGGTGCGTTGCCGCATAGGCCACCTTTTCACCCAACTGAGCCCGTGCGTTCGCATCGGTGGCCAAGGTGTAAAGGCCACCCACCGCACCTGCCAAGTCATAGCCTGCATTGGCGAAGACCCGGCCGCCAACGCCAGCCGCTTTGCCCAGAAGGCTGTCCGAGTTGGCGATCATGTCGTTGTAGTAGCCCACCGTATCCGCTCGCGCTGCCGCTATACCTTCCATGAGGAAGTTTCTCTGCGGTCCCATGGAGATCATTGCGGAGGCCGGAGGCAGGTTCGCAACCGAGATGCTTGGCAGCCGGGTCGACGTGGCATCTGCGCCGGTATCCCACTCGTTGTGAGTGATCCCGCTAGACCTGTCTCGCCAGCTATCCACCAACTGCGAATCGGGGTACATCGATGGCAGATAGCTGCTGCCGCCGGTCGCCCCGGGTTGCATCACCTCCACGGGCGAGGCAGCCATACCTCCCTGCCTTGGGGTCGCATAGTCGGAGGCCGATGGCTGGGCCGAGCTCTGCAATCGCGCAAGGTAGTCACTGCGATAGGCCTCGTTGTCGTATCCGGCAGCGCCGTTGGTCTGCCATCCCGTGATCCCTGCTGTCGATGATTGATAGCCGTACGGATTTGCAGGGTCGATGCCTCCAGCAGTGCGAGCGCTTTGCCCATTGGCCCCCGCAATGCTCTCCCCCAACGCATTGCCAAAGGCATCGACAGCCACCTGCTGGATCGACACCCTGCCCCCGCGCATCGCTGCCGTGGCTGC
>NZ_JAUSRN010000037.1 GCF_030811855.1 Variovorax paradoxus
GCGGTGCCCGAGTTCGGCTTTACGGCATGGTTGGCTTTCACCGGCCTTCTGGCCTTGCGGATCGCCGCCACCTTCGCCATGACGCCGGTGTTCTACGCCGTCCCTCTGCCTGCCTCGGTTCGCATGCTGCTGATCCTGGGACTGTCCGTTGCGCTGGCATCGGGGATCTCCCTGCCCACCGGCATTTGGGTCGGTTGGGAGTCCTTCTTTTTCGCTGCCATTGCAGAACTGGTCCTTGGTGCAACGCTGGGCCTGGGCATCCTGCTGGCCTTCGGTGCGTTCGCAGTCGCGGGGCAATTGCTCGACATTCAACTCGGCTTTGGCATTGCGCAAATCATCGATCCCGTCACGGCACGCCCGGTTCCAATCCTGACGACGGCCTTTCAATATCTCGCGGTCCTTGTCTTCTTCTTGATTAACGGGCATCACGCACTGCTGCGTGGCATCCGCTACAGCGTCGAGCGATTTCCTGTCGGCGCCCCATGGTCTCTGGCGCATGCCGCAGAGCCGTTGCTGAAACAGGTGACCGGCCTGTTCAGTCTTGGCTTTGCATTGGCCGCCCCAGTGGTGTTTTGCATCCTGCTGGTGGAGTTCATTCTGGGTGTGGTGGGCCGGAACCTGCCCCAGATGAACATGTTCAGCATGGGCATTCCCATCAAGATCGTGGTTGGCCTTGTCGCGTTGTCGCTTTGGTTCTCGGGCATTGGCGGTGTGATGACCCGGGTCTACGCAACCATCGCTACCACTTGGGATGCCATTTTCGTCGCGGCGAACAAGCCACCTGCAAGTTCGCCTCGGCGTGAGCAGGTTCGCTGATGGCTGAGCAGGATCTCGATCGAAACGCAGCGGCCACGCCCTACAAGCTGCAGCGCGCGCGCGAACGGGGACAGACTGCGAAGAGCGCAGACCTCGTAGCGGCACTCGTATTTGCCGTCGCCATCGTCTATTTGACGTGGCGGGGTTTCGAAGTGGTGGTCAGCCAATTCCGCTTCGATCTGGCGCTGCTAGTCCACGCAGGACGAATGGAGCCCTCGGGGGTCGGCCTCTGGCCCATGATCGATCGCGCCTTGCGGGCAGGGCTCGCCATCTCCGCTCCCTTCTTCGCGACGATCATGTTGGCGGCCATCGTCGGCAACATCGTGCAGACAGGGCCGATACTTTCGTTCGAGCCGGTCAAGGTCGACTTCGACCGCATCAATCCAGTCAATGGCCTCAAGAAGCTGTTCGCGATGCGAGTTCTGTTCGATACCGCGCGCGCCCTCGTGAAGCTCGCTTTGCTAGCGCTGGTCGCCTTCATGAGTCTCAAGGCCCTGGCCGGCCAGTTCTATGCGCTCGCATCCTTGTCCGCGGTGGGATACCTGCGCATGCTCCTTGGCGACCTTGCCAGCGTGGGACTCAAGTTGGCGCTTGTGCTGGGCCTGATTGCCTTGCTCGATCTCATGTACACACGGCACGAATTCGCCAAGAAGATGCGCATGAGCCAGCGTGAGCTGAAGGACGAGACCAAGCAGCGCGAGGGCGACCCGCGCATCAGGGCACGGTTGCGGGAACTGCGCCGCGAAATGCTCAAGCGAAGCCTGGCGCTGCGGCAAACGCGCAATGCGGACGTGCTCATCACGAATCCAACCCACCTTGCTGTAGCCCTGAAGTACGAGCACGGCCGAATGGCCTCTCCTCAATTGCTTGCCAAAGGCGCCGGGCACATGGCGGCCGCGATGCGCGAGATTGCCGCGCGCCATCGGATTCCCGTAGTGCGCAACCCCGCGCTCGCACGGCAGCTCTATCGCGAGTTGGCGGTCGACCACCCGGTCCCGCCTGATCTCTATGCGCAGGTCGCCCGCATCATCGTCTGGGTGTTCGCGATGCGCGAGCAGCGACAAGGTCGCGTTGGCGCTGGAACGGTTTCATGAACGCGCTGGCACGC
>NZ_JAUSRN010000038.1 GCF_030811855.1 Variovorax paradoxus
CAGGTCGCCCGCATCATCGTCTGGGTGTTCGCGATGCGCGAGCAGCGACAAGGTCGCGTTGGCGCTGGAACGGTTTCATGAACGCGCTGGCACGCACTCTCGGCAAACACAGCGATATTGCGCTGGTGCTGCTCGTGCTCGGCGTGCTGGTGGTGCTTTTTGCACCCATACCCAGCGGGCTGCTCGACTTTTTGATCTTGAGCAACTTCAGCTTCGCATTTCTTGTGCTGCTGCTGACCTTCTACATGGCCAGACCGGTGGAGTTTTCCACCTTTCCCTCGCTGCTCCTGATAGCGACCTTGTTTCGTTTGTCGCTCAATGTGGCGGCTACCCGGCTGATCCTCTCGGATGGCGATGCCGGACGTGTGATCGGTGCAATCGGTGCTTTCGTGGTCGGTGGGAACTACGTCATCGGGTTGATCGTCTTTCTCATTCTCATCGTGGTGCAGTATGTGGTGGTCACCAGCGGTGCCCAGCGGGTGTCTGAAGTCGCCGCCCGGTTCACGCTCGACAGCATGCCGGGCCAGCAGATGAGTATCGACGCCGACCTCAACATGGGCTTCATCGACCAGGCCGAGGCTCAACGTCGCCGCAAGAACCTCGAAAAAGAAGCCGGCTTCTATGGGGCCATGGACGGTGCCAGCAAGTTCGTCAAGGGTGATGCGATCGCCGGCATCATCATCCTGTTGATCAACATCATCGGCGGCTTGGTGATCGGCGTGATGCAGCACGGCCTTCCCTGGGGCCAGGCGCTGCAGACGTACACCTTGCTGACCATCGGCGACGGCATCGTGACGCAGGTGCCGGCACTCGTAATCGCCGTCGGGACTGGCATCATCGTCACCCGTTCCGCGTCCGATGCAAATCTGAGCAGAGAGGCCTTGCGGCAGATCAGCTCGTTTCCCAAGACGCTTCTTCTCGTGGCGATGGCACTCGGAGGTTTGCTGGTGCTCCCGGGTATTCCCGCCGTGCCGACGCTCGCGTTGACCGCCTGCTTCCTGCTGGCCGCGACCATGCTTTACCGCGCTGCCAAGGCAAAGGCCGGAGGCGCGAAGGATGCCGGAGCTCCGAGGGGCGCCGCGGGAGAGGCGCCAATCACGGCGGCGGCTGGCGCAGCTGCTTCCACGAATGACGATCCGTACGCTCAGTTGCAAGTGGAGCCGATCGAGGTTCACCTGGGCAGCAACTGGGTGCCGCTGATCAATCAGCCGGGCAGCGTTTTCATGGAGCGTGTCGCGAGCTTCCGCAAGCAGCACGCGCAGGAGTTCGGCCTGGTGCTGCCACGTGTCCGGTTCAAGGATTCGGCGCGGCTATCGGCCGACAGGTACGAAATTCATCTCGACGGCGTGCTGGTCGGAAAGGGTGAGGCTCGCGCCGACAGGCTGCTCGCCATTCATCCCGCGGGCGACATCAAGTCGGTGCCCGGTGAGCCGACCCGCGACCCGACGTACGGACTGCCGGCGCTGTGGATCGAGGAAAGCCAGCGCGAAGCGGCCAACCAGGCGAAATACACCCTGGTCGATGCGCCGACTGTCTTCATGACGCATCTGACCGAGATGCTCAGGCGTGAGTCGGCCACGTTGCTC
>NZ_JAUSRN010000039.1 GCF_030811855.1 Variovorax paradoxus
CAGGTCGCCCGCATCATCGTCTGGGTGTTCGCGATGCGCGAGCAGCGACAAGGTCGCGTTGGCGCTGGAACGGTTTCATGAACGCGCTGGCACGCGTTCTCGGCAAACACAGCGATATTGCGCTGGTGCTGCTCGTGCTCGGCGTACTGGTGGTGCTTTTTGCACCCATACCCAGCGGGCTGCTCGATTTCTTGATCCTGAGCAACTTCAGCTTCGCATTTCTCGTGCTGCTGCTGACCTTCTACATGGCCAGGCCCGTGGAGTTTTCCACCTTCCCGTCGCTGCTCCTGATCGCGACCTTGTTTCGTTTGTCGCTCAACGTCGCGGCCACTCGGCTGATTCTCTCGGATGGCGATGCCGGGCGCGTCATCGGTGCAATCGGCGCTTTCGTGGTCGGTGGGAACTACGTCATCGGATTGATCGTCTTTCTCATTCTCATCGTGGTGCAGTATGTGGTGGTCACCAGCGGCGCCCAGCGGGTGTCCGAGGTCGCCGCGCGTTTCACTCTCGACAGCATGCCGGGCCAGCAGATGAGCATCGACGCCGACCTCAACATGGGCTTCATCGATCAGGCCGAGGCTCAACGCCGCCGCAAGAACCTCGAAAAAGAAGCTGGCTTCTATGGAGCCATGGACGGTGCCAGCAAGTTCGTCAAGGGTGATGCGATCGCCGGCATCATCATCCTGTTGATCAACATCATCGGCGGCCTGGTGATCGGCGTGATGCAGCACGGCCTTCCCTGGGGCCAAGCGCTGCAGACGTACACCCTGCTGACTATCGGCGACGGCATCGTGACGCAGGTGCCGGCACTCGTGATCGCTGTCGGAACCGGCATCATCGTCACGCGTTCCGCGTCCGACGCAAACCTGAGCCGCGAGGCCTTGAGACAGATCAGCTCGTTCCCCAAAACGCTTCTTCTCGTGGCAATGGCACTTGGCGGTTTGCTTGTACTCCCCGGTATTCCCGTTTTGCCGACGCTCGCGTTGACCGCCTGTTTCCTGCTGGCCGCGACCATGCTCTACCGCGCGGCCAAGGCCAAGACCGAAGGCGCGAGAGAGGCCGGAGCATCTGGCGGCGCCGCGGGTGATGTGCCAACGACAGCGGTGGATGGGCGTGCTGCATCCACGAATGACGATCCCTACGCACAGCTCCAGGTGGAGCCGATCGAAGTTCACCTGGGCAGTAATTGGGTACCACTGATCAATCAGCCGGGAAGCGTTTTCATGGAACGTGTCGCAAGCTTCCGCAAGCAGCACGCGCAGGAGTTCGGCTTGGTATTGCCGCGCGTCCGGTTCAAGGATTCGGCGCGGCTGTCGGCCGACAGGTACGAAATTCATCTCGACGGTGTACTGGTTGGAAAGGGCGAGGCTCGCGCTGACAGGCTGCTCGCCATTCATCCCGCGGGGGACATCAAGTCGGTGCCTGGCGAGCCGACCCGCGATCCGACGTACGGACTGCCGGCGCTGTGGATCGAGGAAAGCCAGCGCGAAACGGCCAACCAGGCGAAATACACCCTGGTCGATGCGCCGACTGTCTTCATGACGCATCTGACCGAGATGCTCAGGCGTGAGTCGGCCACGTTGCTC
>NZ_JAUSRN010000040.1 GCF_030811855.1 Variovorax paradoxus
AGCACCCGCGACGTGATTTCCATCCTGCGTGCCGTCAAGGCGGCAGGCGCCCTGCACGGTGAACTCGTGGTGCAGTGAGCGTAAGCGCATCAACAAGCACGGCAAACATAGTTCAGAAAGCCTTCGGAGACAGAAATGACAGACGGAATTGAAGCCGTGACCCGATCGGCATTGGCGCTCGCACTCGATGCGGCCAGCCTGCGACAGCAGGCCATCGCAGCCAATATCGCAAACGCGAACGCGGTGGGCTACGTGCCGCAGCGCGTGAGTTTCGAGGCACAGCTTGGCGAGGCGCGCCGCAACTTGGCGCAGACCGGCCGGCTCGAGGCGTCAGCTTTGAGCCAGGTTCGCCCGCGCATCGAGGCCCTGGTGGACGGCCAGGGCGCGCCCGCTTCGGTGCAACTGGATGTGGAAGCCGCCGAAATGGCGCGCAACAACATTCACTACCAGGCTCTCGTCAAGGGGTTGTCGCGCCATTTCGCAATTCTTTCAATGGCCGTCGGCGACGGCAGGAAATAGCCATGGACTACAGCCAGTCGTTTGCCATCAGCGCTGCCGGCATGAGCATCGAGCGCGCCCGCGTGGACGTCGCGGCGCTCAACCTCGCCAATGCCCACACGGTGCAGGCCGCGGGAGGCGCCAACTACCAACCGCTTCGGGTGGTGGCTCAAGCCCGTGCAGTCGTTGGTCCCGCGGGCGAAGGCGAAGCCGGCCTCTTCGGCGCGCTTGTCAGCCAAGGCTTGGATGCTGCGGATGAATCGGCGCAAGCCGGGCCTTTGCTGAGCATCGTCCCCACGGGTGCGGCGCCACGACTCGTGTATGAACCGGGACATCCAATGTCCAACGAACGCGGTTTCGTCGCGTACGCAGGCATCGATGCCGCTACCGAAATGGTCAGCATGATGAGCGCCACCCGAGCCTACGAGGCGAATGTCGCGGCCATGAACACCACGCGAACGCTGGCGCTGCGGGCGCTCGAAATCGGCGGAGGCAGCGCATGAGCGCGTTCTTGCCCGTGGAGGCGCTGTCCGCATTGTCGATGCAGGCGCAAAACATGGCGGCCATTGCAAATGCCGCACCGATGCACGGAACGGCGCTGGCTGCGATGCCTGGCGCTGCGGCCGCATCCGTGGATCCTGCCGCCGGCTCGTTCGGCCAGTTGGTGACGAATGGCATTGCCCAGGTGAACAGCCAGTTGGCGAGCAGCCAGGTTGACCTGCAGAAACTCGCGCTCGGTGATGCGCAGAACCTGCACCAGATCATGATCAATCTAGAGGAAAGCCGGCTGTCCTTTCAGTTGATGATGCAGGTACGAAGCCGATTGCTCGAGGCCTATCAAGACATCATGAAGATGCCGATATGAACTTCTGGCAAGGACTGACACACCGCGC
>NZ_JAUSRN010000041.1 GCF_030811855.1 Variovorax paradoxus
CGCAGCTCGTTGGCGATCTGCTTGGCCTCCTCTCCCGTCGGGCGGCTGCGCTTGAGCACCACGAAGGCACACACCGCCTCGCCCGTCACGTCGTCGGGCCGGCCCACCACGGCCGCTTCGGCCACCAGGTCGGTCTTGGACACCAGCGCCGATTCGATCTCCATCGTGCCCAGGCGGTGGCCCGACACATTGAGCACGTCGTCGATGCGCCCGGTGATGCGGAAGTAGCCGCGGTCGGCGCTGCGCACGGCCCCGTCCCCCGCCAGATAGATCGTGCCGCCCATCTCCTCGGGGAAGTAGCTCTTCTTGAAGCGCTCGGGGTCGTTCCAGATGGTGCGGATCATCGAGGGCCAGGGCCGCTTGATGACCAGCATGCCGCCCGCACCGTTGGGCAGGTCCTTGCCGGTCTCGTCCACGATGGCGGCCATGATGCCCGGCAGCGGCAAGGTGCACGAGCCCGGCACCAGGGGCGTGGCCCCGGGCAGCGGCGTGATCACGTGGCCGCCGGTCTCGGTCTGCCAGAAGGTGTCCACGATCGGGCACTGCTCGCGCCCGATGTTCCGGTGGTACCACATCCAGGCCTCGGGGTTGATGGGCTCGCCCACCGAGCCGAGGAGGCGCAGGCTCGAGAGGTCCCAGTTCTTCGGGTGCACCTTCTCGTCGCCTTCGGCCGCCTTGATGAGCGAGCGGATGGCGGTGGGCGCGGTGTAGAAGACGCTGACCTTGTGCTTCTCGATCATCTGCCAGAAGCGCCCGGCATGCGGGAAGGTGGGGATGCCTTCGAACACCACCTGGGTGGCGCCGGCGGCCAGCGGGCCGTAGGCGACGTAGGTGTGGCCGGTGATCCAGCCGATGTCGGCGGTGCACCAGAACACGTCTTCGGGCCGGATGTCGAAGGTCCAGTCCATGGTGAGCTTGGCCCACAGCAGGTAGCCGCCGGTGGCATGCTGCACGCCCTTGGGCTTGCCGGTGGAGCCGGAGGTGTAGAGGATGAACAGCGGATGCTCGGCGTTCACGGGCACGGGCGGGCAGTCGGTGCTCTGGCCCTGGAGGGCTTCGGTGAAGCTCTTGTCGCGGCCTTCGACGCGGGCCCAGGCGGTGGGGGTGCGCTCGTAGACGAACACGGTCTGGATGGATTCGCAGCCGCCCATGGCGATGCCGTCGTCGACGATGGCTTTGAGGGGCAGTTCCTTGCCGCCGCGCAGCTGGTAGTTGGCGGTGATGACGGCCACGGCGCCGGCGTCGATGATGCGCTCCTGCAGGGCCTTGGCCGAGAAGCCGCCGAACACGACGCTGTGGGTGGCGCCGATGCGGGCGCACGCCTGCATGGCGATGACGCCTTCGACGGTCATGGGCATGTAGACGATGACGCGGTCGCCCTTCTGGAT